>NZ_KK366017.1:0-1160807 GCF_000686805.1 Bacillus sp. UNC41MFS5
ATGGCGAGAAGGTCACACCCGTTCCCATACCGAACACGGAAGTTAAGCTTCTCAGCGCCGATGGTAGTTGGGACACGCGTCCCTGTGAGAGTAGGACGTTGCCAGGCTGTAATATTATTATATTATTCCGCAGTAGCTCAGTGGTAGAGCTATCGGCTGTTAACCGATCGGTCGTAGGTTCGAGTCCTACCTGCGGAGCCATATATGGAGAGCTGTCCGAGTGGCCGAAGGAGCACGATTGGAAATCGTGTAGGCGGGTAACCCTGTCTCAAGGGTTCAAATCCCTTGCTCTCCGCCATAACTTTTTAAACGATATGGCCCCTTGGTCAAGCGGTTAAGACACCTCCCTTTCACGGAGGTAACACGGGTTCGAGTCCCGTAGGGGTCACCAAATTTTTTCACGCAAATGAAAATAACTTTCATTATTATGGAGGATTAGCTCAGCTGGGAGAGCATCTGCCTTACAAGCAGAGGGTCGGCGGTTCGATCCCGTCATCCTCCACCATATTTACATTATTATTGTCGCGGGGTGGAGCAGTCCGGTAGCTCGTCGGGCTCATAACCCGAAGGTCGCAGGTTCAAATCCTGTCCCCGCAATTGGTCTGGTAGTTCAGTTGGTTAGAATGCCTGCCTGTCACGCAGGAGGTCGCGGGTTCGAGTCCCGTCCAGACCGCCATATGTTGGCTCAGTAGCTCAGTCGGTAGAGCAAAGGACTGAAAATCCTTGTGTCGGCGGTTCGATTCCGTCCTGAGCCACCTTTAGTTTTTGCTTGCACCAGATGAAGCAATATGAATATTATAGTGGAGGGGTAGCGAAGTGGCTAAACGCGGCGGACTGTAAATCCGCTCCCTCCGGGTTCGGCGGTTCGAATCCGTCCCCCTCCACCATTTATAGGGGTATAGTTTAAAGGTAGAACGAAGGTCTCCAAAACCTTTGGTGTGGGTTCAATTCCTACTACCCCTGCCAATTTTATAGTGGCGATTGTGGCGAAGTGGTTAACGCACCTGATTGTGGTTCAGGCATTCGTGGGTTCGATTCCCATCAGTCGCCCCATTATATAAAAATTCTAAATTAGTAAACATTGGGCTATAGCCAAGCGGTAAGGCATCGCACTTTGACTGCGACATGCGTTGGTTCAAATCCAGCTAGCCCAGCCAATTTGCGGAAGTAGTTCAGTGGTAGAACACCACCTTGCCAAGGTGGGGGTCGCGGGTTCGAATCCCGTCTTCCGCTCCAATATTTATGGCGGCATAGCCAAGTGGTAAGGCAGAGGTCTGCAAAACCTTTACCACCGGTTCGAATCCGGTTGCCGCCTCCATATTATTTGCCAAGTATGGATAAGAACAGGTAATAACATTTCGCCGGGGTGGCGGAACTGGCAGACGCACAGGACTTAAAATCCTGCGGTAGGTGACTACCGTACCGGTTCGATTCCGGTCCTCGGCATTGCTTTATCAAAACATTTTAATACGCGCCGGTGTGGCGGAATTGGCAGACGCGCACGACTCAAAATCGTGTTCCGTGAGGAGTATCGGTTCGACCCCGATCACCGGTATCAAATTGTTTTAAAAAAGTTGCTCATATTATTATGAGCAACTTTTTTTTGGCTAGTATTAGTAACGAATAACCCCTAATCGTTCCCTTAATTAAAGAAAAAGGCAGTTTACGGTAACGAATAGATACCAATCCTCAACCGGAACTGTAAAATTCATAAGAGGTAAGGATTAATAATCAGCTAGAAAAAATATTCAGTATAGAAGAAGCGTAATCGATCCATAATTCTGATTGAAGGCTGCTACAAATCAATAACCCTATTCCAATAATTATCCCCTTTATAAGTAATTTCGACAAAATTCGCTTTTTTCCCTTGACTATAGTAAAAATAGTGTGTAATATAATAAGGGTCAGTTGCTGATTCATTAATTCATATAATGCGGGTGTAGTTTACTGGTAAAACCTCAGCCTTCCAAGCTGATGTAGTGGGTTCGATTCCCATCACCCGCTCCATACATATTAACTAACGCAGTTTATCGTTACTTAGAGAACGATGAATTGCGTTTTTTTCTATATAAAAAATAAAGAAAAAAAGATGCCCTATGGACACCTGACTAATTGGAAAGTGGCTTCTCCTCCATGTATTTGAGTAAACATGTTCATCAATGACTCTGTTAGTCTCTTCGAGTTTTCAACATCGGTTGACGGTTGCAAATATATTATCTGCAGGGCATTTTTGGTAGCAAACGTTACTGGTGCTTTATCCGAATCGACGAAGGGACTTCCAAAGGGCCCCAGATTATCTGAAGATACAATCAGACGATTCAAAGAATTTTTCCGTCCATTCAACCCAGTATATTCTTCCCCCTCCGTTCCTAATCGAATGCTTACGGGTCCATTCAAATTAGACTGATCGTAAATTCCAATAGGCACTTGATATTGTAAAGAGAAAAAATTATTTATATCAATTGCACTTTGAATAGATGTAAGATAATTTTGTTTTTGAACTCTTCTGTATAACGCTTCGACTGAGGGGCGATATCGATTCGGGTCTTTCCCATACTTTTTAAAAATCGAACGCCATTCTTGAATGCCAGAGAGTTCGGTAACATTTCTATTTTCTAAATCAAAATAAATAGATTCTTGGAAAAGCTGAAGCCTTCCTCTAATCATTTGCGGCGACTCACCGACATTGATATTTTTATATTCAATTATCCCCACTTTAAAGCTAGGTATTAGCTCGATTATTTCCTCTGATAGTTTAATTTCCAACCATTCCACCTCCAAAAAGCAATGAAAATAGTTTATCATAAATGATGCGGAACTAATAATTTAACTATCCAAAATTTTAATAAATCACTTCAAAGGAAGGAGGGGACCAAATGAAGGTCATGGACTTAAAAGAAGAACTGATTGCTTATAGTAAAGAAATAGGAATTGATAAAATTGGTTTCACCACAGCTGATATGTTCACTGACTTAAAGAATCGATTAATAAGGCAGCAGGCACTTAACTACCAATCAGGATTTGAAGAACCAGATATAGAGAAACGAGTGACCCCTTCTTTATTGCTAGAAGAACCTCGTTCAATCATTTCTATTGCGATTGCTTACCCTTCCAAGATGAATCACCGTGTAGAAAGTAAAAAGGGTGAGCGGAGAGGGATATTCAGCAGGGCATCATGGGGTCTTGATTATCATCATGTGCTGAACGATAGGCTTAAAAAGCTAGAGGACTTTCTCACTAAAAAGGTACCTGAAGCAAGGTTAAAATCAATGGTTGATACTGGAGAGCTCTCAGATCGTGCTGTTGCCGAACGGGCTGGAATTGGTTGGAGTGGAAAAAACTGCGCCATTATTACACCTGAGTATGGGTCATATGTGTATTTGGGTGAAATGATTACAAGTATACCTTTCGAACCCGATACACCAATGGAAGATCAATGCGGATCATGCACCAAGTGTTTGGACGCTTGTCCAACGGGGGCATTGGTCCAAGGTGGACAGATAAATGCGCAGCGCTGTATTTCTTTTTTAACACAAACGAAAACAATCATCCCTGAAGAATTTAGAGATAAGATTGGAAATCGGATTTATGGTTGTGATTCTTGTCAAACTGCGTGTCCGGTTAACAAAGGGAAGAACTTTCATTTTCATGAAGAACTTGAACCGAGTTCGGAAGTTGCGAAACCCTTATTAAAGCCAATCCTAAAGTTAAGCAATCGGGAATTTAAAGCAAAATTTGGATCCGTGGCCGGTTCATGGCGGGGGAAAAGACCGATACAGCGAAATGCGATCATTGCCCTTGCTCATTTTAAGGATGAAACAGCCATTCCAGATTTAGTAGATATTCTAGAGAATGAGGGAAGTTCAGTTTCAAGAGGAACAGCAGCATGGGCCCTTGGCAAAATAGGCGGAAAGACAGCTTTTGTGGCCTTAAAAAAAGCTCAGGAGCATGAAAAGGATCTTGAAGTACAAAATGAAATAGAAAAAGCCTTAAGTTTTTATAGGTAAAAATGAGTGAACTCAATTAGTTCGCTTATTTTTTTTGATTAAACCCTGTCGTCCCTCATATGTATGAATGAAAGGGGTGGAGAATATGCTTCATTTGATACAAGAGTTATTTGAAAAAAGAGTAAATCAATTTGTTAGCGAAAATGGAACTCCTAAATTATTTTTTCCAAAGGCTGATATGAAGCAAAGCGCCTTTGCAAAAAGATCTGCTGAAATTGTAAAAGTAAAAGCTTCGGGCAGAATCATAGAAATAGATAAAGAGGATGAATTTCATAGGGTAAAATATCATGCCCATTATCAATATTTAATCAAGCAAAAGGGTTTACTGTATATGGAAGAAGAAGTTGAAGAAAGATTAGCTAAGTTTTATAAAGAGGCTTTAGTGATGGATGAGGAAATTAGCACTTACGAAGCTCAAGAAACCCATCAGCTACCAACAGAATTGGCTGTAAAGGATCAGGATGAACGATCAAGCTTTCAGTATAACAGATTAAAGGCTGTGCAATATGCTGAAAGGTGGTGGAATAGCTACAACCCTGCATATAAAAAGTTTGAAAATGATTGCACCAATTTCATTTCACAATGCCTTCATAGTGGCGGTGCACCTATGAGAGGCTATCCTAATCGGGCAGCAGGCTGGTGGCTTCAAAAAAGCAATTATAGCTATAGTTGGGCAGTGGCGCACTCTCTAAAGGGATACTTCGCTAATTCGAAAATTGGTTTACGGGCAAGGGAAGTGAACAGTCCGGATCAATTATTATTGGGAGATATAATTTGTTACGATTTTGAAGGAGATGGACGGTTTAATCATAATACGATTGTGACGGGTAAGGATGCAAATGGTATGCCGTTAGTTAATGCCCATACGTATAATAGTCGCATGAGGTATTGGGCATACGAAGATTCATCAGCCTATACCCCAAATATTAAGTACAGATTTTTTTCAATCATCGATTAAGGAGGCTGAATTATTGAAAGGGTCTATGATAATGGTATAATGGCATGTAGAGTTTTTACATGAGGTGAATTCCATGTCAATTAATGTTGTCTTATATCAACCGCAGATTCCTTCTAATACAGGAAATATTGCAAGAACATGTGCAGGAACAGATACAAATTTACATCTTATCCGTCCATTAGGCTTTTCTACGGATGACAAAATGTTAAAAAGAGCAGGACTCGATTATTGGGAACACGTTAATATCTTCTACTATGATTCTCTTGATGACTTTTATGAGAAGAATGCGGGCGGTGAATTTTTTTATATTACAAAATTTGGACAGAAGGCTTTTAGCAGTTTTGATTATAGTCAATCAGGCAAAGATTATTACTTTATTTTTGGGCGTGAAACAACAGGACTTCCGAAAGATGTCATTGAAAATAATAAAGAAGTCAGCTTGCGGATTCCTATGAATGAAAATATTCGTTCTCTAAATCTGTCCAATACAGCCGCCATTCTTATCTATGAAGCGCTAAGACAGCAAAACTATGCGCATCTACAATAATCCGAGGGGGCCTAAAGGGCCTCCTTTTAAGTAATGGAAAGGAAGATTGTTATGAATGAAGTTATCCAAACAATATTAAACCACCGCTCTCTTCGTCAATTTGAGGACAAGCAACTAACTGACGAACAAATTAAAACAATTGTTACTTGTGCTCAATCTGCATCCACATCTAGTTTTATTCAGGCTTACTCTATAATTGGTGTGAAAGACAAAGATAAAAAGAAAAAACTAGCAGAGATTGCAGGGCATCAGGAATATGTTGAAAAAAACGGCCACTTTTTTGTCTTTTGTGCGGATTTATACCGCCATACCATTATTGGGGAGACTGAACAGGTAAATGTAGCCCCTTCGATTGAAAGCACGGAAAAGTTTATGGTAGCCCTCATCGATGCGTCTTTAGCCGCACAAAATGCAGCGATTGCCGCAGAATCGATGGGGTTAGGAATTTGTTACATAGGTGGAATTCGAAATAATTTAGATGAGGTAACAAAGATTTTAAAAACACCAGAGCGGGTTATTCCTTTGTTTGGACTAGCAGTTGGGTTTCCGACTAAACTAAATGAAAAAAAACCGAGGTTGTCATTTGAACATGTTTATCATGAAGACGAATATGAACAAGATACAGAGGCTTACATTAGCCAGCTACAAAATTATGATAACTTAATTTCTAACTACTATGAAGAGCGGACAGGTGGGAAAAGAAAAGACCGTTGGACCGAACAAATGGCTAGGATGCTTGATAGGAAGAGTAGAATGTATATGAAGGAATTTATTCAAAAAAATAAACTGGATCTCCACTAAAAAAGCTGCCAATCGGCAGCTTTTATTTGGTTGAACCTGGTTTGTCATTATAACCTGATGTGAAGATTGCCGCTAAAAACGCGACCATTACTAAACAAACGATGAAAGTGTTCATATTTATGTAATCCTCCTTCGTCATACATTTTTCTATCTTGTCTCACATATAGTTTTATTATAGCCTATCTTATAAAAATGAAAAGAGGAAGATTCTTTTTATTGTAACAAAAAAGATAGACGCTAACCGCAATGGTTACGCATGTTCAATAGCTTATCAGCATAGAGTATATTAAATCGTCTCTGATTAACCTACGGGGGAGGGCCTTATGGATATTCTAAAAAAAATCGAGATGTTTCGCGAAGAAGAAGAAAAACTACGTTGGGAAGGGTCATTCGCAGATTATTTACAGTTGTTGAAAGAGAAGCCATGGGTTGCACAGTCGGCGCATTCACGGGTTTATAATATGCTTAAGGATGCAGGAATTACTGAAGAAAAAGGGACGAAGAAGTATGAATTTTTTAGCAATCAATTATTTGGTTTAGAGGAATCGCTTGAGAGGCTAGTAGAAGAATACTTCCATCCGGCTGCAAAAAGGCTGGATGTAAGGAAACGTATTTTATTATTAATGGGTCCTGTAAGCGGAGGGAAGTCCACTCTTGTTACCATGTTAAAAAGGGGGCTTGAAGCATACTCACTCACGGATCGAGGATCTGTGTTTGCTATTAAAGGATGCCCGATGCATGAGGATCCTCTCCATTTAATTCCACATCATTTACGAAAAGATTTCTATGATGAGTATGGCATTCGCATCGAGGGTAATCTTTCACCTCTAAACATGATGCGTCTAGAACAGGAGTATGGCGGGCGGATCGAAGATGTATTGGTTGAAAGAATCTTTTTCTCCGAAGATAAGCGAACAGGAATTGGTACATTCAGCCCTTCCGATCCGAAATCACAGGATATCGCCGATTTAACAGGCAGTATCGATTTTTCAACGATTGCGGAATATGGTTCTGAATCAGATCCACGAGCCTATCGATTTGATGGTGAGCTTAATAAAGCTAACCGTGGAATGATGGAGTTCCAGGAGATGTTAAAATGTGATGAAAAATTCTTGTGGCACTTACTGTCTCTCACACAGGAAGGAAATTTTAAAGCAGGCCGCTTTGCCCTCATTAGTGCTGATGAGTTGATCGTTGCCCACACGAATGAAACGGAATACAGATCCTTTATCTCCAATAAGAAGAATGAAGCACTCCATTCACGGATTATTGTTATGCCGATACCTTATAACTTAAAGGTGTCCCAAGAAGAAAGAATTTATGAAAAAATGATCAATGAAAGCGATGTTTCTGATGTTCACATCGCACCACATACGTTAAAAGTAGCTGCGATGTTTACCATTCTTACTCGTTTAAAGGAACCGAAAAAAGGCGATATTGATTTACTTAAGAAAATGCGCCTATATGATGGGGAAAGTGTGGAAGGCTTTAATACAGCTGATGTGGATGAACTGAAGAAGGAATATCCTGATGAAGGTATGAGTGGTATCGACCCTCGTTACGTAATTAACCGAATTTCATCGACAATCATTCGTAAAGAAATACCATCTATTAACGCACTTGATGTACTAAGATCATTAAAGGATGGACTCGACCAGCACCCGTCCATCACCGCAGAGTTACGGGAACGTTATATGAATTATATTTCATTAGCTCGGAAAGAGTATGATAATATTGCCAAGAAGGAAGTCCAAAAGGCATTTGTGTATTCGTATGAAGAATCAGCGAAAACCCTTATGGACAATTACCTTGATAACGTAGAGGCCTATTGCAATAAATCCAAACTGCGGGATCCACTCACTGGAGAGGAAATCAATCCAGATGAGAAGTTGATGCGCTCCATTGAAGAACAAATTGGTATTTCTGAAAATGCGAAAAAGGCCTTTAGAGAAGAAGTCCTTATTAGGATTTCAGCCTTTGCGAGAAAAGGAAAACGATTTGACTATAATTCCCATGATCGTCTCCGTGAAGCCATCCAAAAGAAATTGTTTGCCGATCTAAAAGACGTTGTGAAAATTACCACTTCATCCAAAACACCGGATGAACAGCAGCTAAAGAAAATCAATAACGTAGTTGCAAGATTAGTGGATGAACATGGCTATAATACAACGTCAGCTAATGAATTACTTCGTTATGTAGGAAGTCTATTAAATAGATAGGTTGGGGTTAAAATAGCAGGGACTGGCAGAAAGAAATCTGTCAGTCTATTTTTTTCCTTATTCAATTTCACGAAAAATCTGTAATGCTCTCACATTACCACTTGTCCAAATTCATAGGCGAATACACAATTGTCAAAATAATTTGTAAATTATTCTTTATTTCTGCATAGGATAAAGTAATCCATATTTATCTAATTTTTTTTCACTCGCGTTATCATATGTATTGGATGAAAATTTGTGCATTTTGGAACCAATTAAAATAATAAGGAGGGGTTTACATTGTCAACAAACAACCATCAATTTGTCATTTCAAGAGAAGATTGGTCCCTCCACCGTAAAGGCCACGATGACCAGCAAAGGCATCAGGAAAAAGTCCAGGAGGCAATTCGAAACAATCTTCCTGACTTAATTACTGAAGAAAGCATAATCATGTCTAACGGTCGAGATGTCGTAAAAATTCCTATTCGTTCATTGGACGAATATAAAATCCGTTATAATTATGACAAAAACAAACACGTGGGCCAAGGTGATGGTGACAGTCAAGTAGGTGATGTAGTAGCACGTGATGGTTCTAGCGGCCAGAAGGGACCTGGAAAAGGCCAAGGAGCTGGCGACCAAGCAGGTGAAGATTACTTTGAGGCGGAAGTATCATTAATGGAACTAGAGGAAGCATTATTTAAACAATTAGAGCTTCCAAATTTGAAAAGAAAAGAAGAGCAAGAACATCTGGTTGAAAACATTGAATTCAATGATATTCGCAAAACAGGGCTGATGGGGAATATCGATAAGAAACGGACGATGATGTCAGCTTTTAAAAGAAATGCGATGACTGGAAAGCCAGCCTTCCACCCGATTTACAAGGACGATTTAAAATTTAAGACTTGGAATGAAGTAATCAAACCAGATTCTAAAGCAGTAGTTATTGCCATGATGGATACAAGTGGATCGATGGGGATCTGGGAAAAGTATATGGCACGCAGCTTTTTCTTCTGGATGACTCGTTTTTTAAGAACCAAATATGAAACGGTGGAAATTGAATTTATTGCCCACCATACTGAAGCAAAGGTAGTTTCAGAGGAAGATTTCTTTTCAAAGGGTGAAAGTGGTGGAACTATTTGTTCATCCGCATACCGGAAAGCACTTGAAATCATTGATGCCAAATATAATCCACGGAAGTTCAACATCTATCCATTCCATTTTTCAGACGGTGATAATCTCACGTCGGACAACGCCCGCTGCGTGAAGCTAGTTGAAGAATTAATGAAAGTATCTAATATGTTTGGCTACGGTGAAGTAAATCAATATAATCGCCATTCAACGTTAATGTCAGCTTATAAAAACATTAAAGATGACCAATTCCGCTACTATATTCTTAAGCAAAAAGCAGATGTATTTCATGCGATGAAAAGCTTTTTCCAAGCAGAGGAATCGAAATTATTCGCATAACAAAAACGACTGGTGTCAGGCACCAGTCGTTTTTGTTGTTATTCAATTGATAGGATTCCATCTTGACCTTGGGATGAGTGTCCTTGTTTTATTACGTTTAATTTTGTTAAGTTTGTAAAGATAATTGGAGTAACTGTTGATGGTGCTGATTTTTTAATGAAATCTAAATCAAATTTTAGAATCTCCTGTCCTTTTGTAATCTTTTCTCCATCCTTTACAAGCACTGTAAAACCTTCGCCTTTTAAATTCACAGTGTCCATGCCGACATGGATGAGAATTTCATATCCTTGGTTTGACTTGATACCAATAGCATGTTTAGTAGGAAATACGCTCATGACTTCTCCGTCAACAGGTGAAACGACAGAGCCTTTAGATGGAACAATTGCAAAGCCATCGCCCATCATTTTTTGTGAGAAGACTTGATCGGGCACTTCAGTAATCGGGATAATTACCCCTTCGATTGGCATAACAAAATCTTTTTCAGATAGTGGAGAGAGTCCTTTAGATTCCACTGTAGTATAACTATCATTTTTGGTTGTATTAATTTTCTTCATCGCATTTGGATTATTACGAAGTTTTAAAATTTCGTCTGCTACGAATTGTACATTCGTTCCGACAATTACTTGAATGCTTTGCTTCCCAACGATATTAATTCCTGGTACACCAGTCGATTTAATTTTTTGTTGGTCGACTGCGTTCATGTCTTTTACTTCCATTCTTAAACGAGTTACACAATTGTCAACAGAGGTAACGTTGGCATCTCCACCTAATCCTTCATAAATCTGTGCAGCCATAACAGTAAATTTACTTTCACCTGTTGCAATATTGATTTCAGAAGATTCTTCATCATCCTCTTCACGTCCAGGAGTCATCAAGTTGAATTTCGTAATGATAAATCTGAATAAGAAATAATAGATTACCGCAAACACTAAGCCTTGAACCATTAACATGTAAGGATGGTTTGCTAACGGTAATCTAGAACTTAAAATAAAGTCAACTAGACCGGCACTAAAACCAAATCCAGCCGTCCAATGGAATGCAGCTGCAATGGCTAAGGAAATACCTGTTAAAATCGCGTGCACCACATAAAGCATTGGAGCTACAAACATAAAGGCAAATTCAATTGGCTCTGTTACACCAGTAAAGAACGCTGCGAAACCTGCTGCTAACATTAAGGAAGCCACAGCTTTTTTCTTCTTGTCCTTCGCAGTATGGTACATCGCTAATGCTGCTGCTGGTAAACCAAACATCATGACAGGGAAGAATCCTGCTTGATACATACCAGTAACACCTTTTGTTCCTTTACCAGCCCAGAAATTACCGATATCATTAATTCCGGCTACGTCAAACCAGAATACTGAGTTCAAGGCATGGTGCAGACCAGTTGGAATCAATAAACGGTTAAAGAATCCATATAAACCTGCGCCAAAAGCGCCTAAATGAGCAATACCTTTACCAAATGAAACAAGTCCTGTAAAGATAACGGGCCATAAGAAGAATAGTATTGCAGAAACAGCAAGCATAGATACCGCAGTCATGATTGGGACAAGACGCTTACCAGAGAAAAATGCTAAAGCATCCGGTAATTTAACATGGCTAAAGCGATTGTACATCGTGGAAGCAACAATACCAGAAAGAATACCAACAAAAGCATTTCCAATCTTTACAAACGCAGGATCTACCTCTTCTGGTTTAATCCCTTCAAGCAATGCCACTGAGCCTGGTGAAAGCAGGGTTGTCACAACTAAGTAGGCAACCAAACCACTTAACGCGGACGAACCATCTTTCTCTTTCGCCATCCCTAATGCTACCCCAACAGCAAATAGGATAGGGATATTATCAATAATCGATGACCCAGCTTTAATTAGGAAAGCCGCTAGCGGACTATCCGCCCCCCAACCCGTAGGGTCGATCCAATAACCAATACCCATCAAGATAGCTGCAGCCGGTAAAACAGCTACAGGTAACATCAATGAACGACCAATTCTTTGTAAATATTTCTTCATCACATTACCTCCTATAAACTTTTATAAAAAAATTAACTAAAAATGAATTATTCCATCAAAATAATCAATGTTGGTGTAAGCGCTTTTCCATTTCTAACTATATCACCAAATATTTATAGATGTCTATACCAATTTGATTATTTTATTAACAAATCTATTCTTCTAATATATGGAAGTATTAACATAACTTAGGTATTGAATAATAATTGTATTAGAATCTAACAATCACTTCTAAATAAATTGGTATAGACAACTATATAATGGTGATGCTAATATTTAGATATAACCTGAAAGGAAGTATCAAAGATGATTCCAAACGATAATCATATTTTGCTAAGTGGTATACGGGTTTATTCAGAAGAACAAATAATAGAAGATGGATATATAAAAATAAAAAATCAAAAAATCATTGAAATCGGTTCATTACATGAGCTATCTAATAAAGACAACTGCAATGTGATTGAAATTCCTGCCCATTTTAAGGCAGTTCCAGGCTTTATCGATGTTCATATCCACGGTGTAGCAGGTGCCGACACAATGGATGCAACCAAGGAAGCACTGGACACAATGGTAGCAGCATTGCCTGGAGAAGGTACAACTAGCTTTTTAGCTACTACAATGACCCAGGAAGGGAAACAAATTGAAAATGCCTTAATTAATGCTGGAAAATACATCAAAGAACAGCACGCTTCAGGACAATCTGAAATACTTGGCATTCATCTCGAAGGACCATTTGTGAATGGTAAAATGGCGGGGGCGCAGCCGATTCAACATATAATTGATCCTGACCTTGCTTTACTTAAAGAATGGCAAAAGCTCTCCAATGAAACGATTAAACTTGTCACTCTAGCCCCGGAACGGCCGAATGGATTAGACATGATTCGATATTTAAGGACGAATGGAATTGTTGCATCGATTGGTCACTCAGATGCCACCTATAATGAGGTTTGCGAGGCGATTGATGCTGGTGCCAATCACGTAACCCATCTTTTTAATCAAATGAGAGGACTGCATCATCGTGAACCTGGGGTTGTGGGGGCAGCCTTTTTAAGAGAAGAATTAAAAGCGGAGATTATTGTCGATGGCGTGCATAGTCGTCCAGAAATGGTTAAACTAGCTTTCAAGCAAAAACGAAGTGATGGATTGATTTTAATCACTGATTCAATGCGAGCAAAATGTTTGAAAAATGGCAGGTATGAACTTGGAGGTCAAGAGGTCTTCGTAAATGATGGAAAAGCTGTCCTAGAAGATGGAACCCTTGCTGGAAGTATCCTGAAATTGGGAAAAGCCGTTAAAAATATCATTTCTTATTCGGACTGTTCACTGGAGGACGCTATCGAAATGGCTTCAGTAAACCCAGCCAAGCAATTGAACCTTTATGATCGAAAAGGCAGTATTGCAGTTGGAAAAGATGCAGACATAGTTATTTTAGATGAGAATATGGAAGTTTATATGACATTATGTAGGGGAGCTCTTGCATTTAAAAGGGAGGAAAATTCCAAATGAAAATTATTGAAGTCAAAGATTATCAACAAATGAGTAACAAAGCAGCTGAATATATCATAAAAAAAATAGTTCAGGATCCAAATATTAACCTTGGTTTGGCAACAGGCGGGACACCTGTCGGAACATATAAATGCTTAATCGACGACCATCAAAATAATGGGACCTCTTATCAGAAGGTAACCACTTTTAATCTAGATGAGTACATCGGGCTATCAGGTGAAAATAAGAATAGCTACCGGTATTTTATGAATAACCAACTTTTTAATGGTATTGATATCAATAAAGAGAAAACAAATATTCCAAGTGGCACTGCTACAGATTTTCAAGAAGAATGCAATCGTTACGAAGATTTAATTACTAAGCTTGGCGGCATTGATTTACAAATTCTTGGGATTGGCAGTAACGGACATATAGGCTTTAATGAACCAGGAACTTCCTTTGCGTCCAAAACGCATATTGTAGAGTTAGCTTCTTCAACGATTCAAGCAAACGCAAGATTTTTTAACAACATCGAAGAGGTTCCTACTAAAGCCATAACGATGGGGATTTCCACCATTATGGAAAGTAAAGAAATTCTGCTCCTCGTATCAGGTGAAAAGAAAAGAGAAGCACTTTTTAGACTGTTAAATGGGGAGATTAATGAAAGTTTTCCTGCATCTGTGTTGAAAAATCATCCTTGTGTTACAATTATTGCAGATAAGGCGGCAATAGCAGATTTAAAGGTTCAATGCTAAAAGCGTATTGAGAATTCTCTTTCAACATTAAACCATTGTGCCAGTTTTAAGGAAAGGATGAAGCAGGAGGAAATGATTAATAAGAATTCTCCGATTCCAATTTATTACCAAATTGAAGAATATATTAAAGAACTAATTGAAAATGGCGAGTTGCGTCCCGGTGATGCGCTCCCACCAGAAAGAGAATATGCGGAAAAATATCAGATTAGCCGTATGACAGTGAGACAGGCATTTACTCAGTTAGTAAATGAAGGATTGTTATATCGATTGCAAGGAAAGGGAACTTTTGTTGCAGAAAGAAAAATTGAACAGCCCCTTCAAGGATTAACGAGCTTTACAGAAGATATGAGAGCAAGAGGATTCGAACCTGGAAGCCAATTACTTCATTTTGAAATTATTCCTGCAACTAGACAAATAGCAGGGCAACTTTTAATTTCTGAACATGGCCCTGTATATGAAATCAAAAGAATTCGTATGGCAGATAATGTCCCAATGGCGTTAGAAACCAACTATATTTCAGCCAACCTTATTAAAGGACTTACAGAAAGAATTGTAAATGATTCCCTGTATAAATACATTGAAGAGCAATTAGACTTAAAAATTGATAGTGCTTCACAAATCATTGAATCATCAGTGGCCAGTCAAAGCGAAGCTGATTTATTAAAAATCAGTAAGGGTGCGCCAGTTATGTTAATCCAAAGAAACACTTTTTTAAAGGACAATACCCCTGTTGAATTCGTTAAATCGGTATATCGTGCAGACCGCTACAAATTTATGATTCAAATGAAACGTTGAAGTCATAGCAATGGAGGTTATTTAGCATGTTCAATCATTATTTTCATAAGCTTCACGAATTATTAGGCTTAGTTGAAAAGGATGAATCTGATGGCCTCAAAGAAGCTGCTAAAAAGATAGCAGAATGTATCCAAAACGATGGAATTATTCATGTTTTTGGATGCGGGCATTCACATATCCTTGGAGAAGAACTATTTTACCGTGCAGGTGGACTAGTACCTATTAACCCTATCTTAATTGAGGACTTAATGCTTCATAAGGGGGCTGTTCGTTCATCTCAACTAGAAAAGGAAAATGACCTTGCAAAACAATTTCTTACTGGAGTGAAAATTCAACCTCAGGATATTGTTATTGTTGCATCAACCTCTGGCAGGAACCCTGTGCCAATAGATGTTGCGGAGTTTGCTAAAAATAAAGGCGCCTTTGTTATTGCAATCACATCATACGTTTATACAAAGGCCGTGACATCAAGACATAAAAGTGGTAAATATTTGTATCATACTGCTAACCTTGCTATTGATAATCACATTATGGTGGGTGATGCATTAATGGAGCACGAGTCTCTTGCTGTTAGCTTTGGTTCAGGTTCAACAGTCATTGGGACAGCGATTGTTAACGGAATAATGGTGGAGGCCATTAGCATAATGATCAGTAATAACTTTGAACCGCCAATTTTTAAAAGCGGCAATGCTGATGGTGCAGAAGAGCATAATCGTGCGTTGATTAACAAATATAAAGAACGAATTCCAATGTTGGAAAATTGAACGATTTAAACGAAACCGACAGTTACACTAGTTGGTTTTTTTTGTGTGAAAATAAAAATACGTTTATTTTCCACCAATACTTTCTTTGAAAATCTAGAAAAATAAAGGGGTAACATGATTTCTTCAAAGGAGGTATTTCGATTGATAAAAAAATCTTTTGGGTTAGCTTTAACAGCGGTTTTAACAATAGGACTTGCTGCTTGTAATAACAATGATAAAAATGACTTAAATGATCAGGATACTCGTGTTGGGATGAACAATAACATTAGAAATAACACCCCATATATGGATGTCCGTAATGGCAGAGATGATGGGATTGACCACAATGGTCCATTAACTGAGGACTACACGAACAATGATAACAATGATTCAGATCTTGATGTTAATCTATATAATAACAAACGAAAAAATAAGAAAAATTATAACAATAGGGATATGATTTCTGCATATCAGACATCTTTGAACAGTAGCCAATATCCTCATACAAGAGCGGTATTAATCCAAGATGCAAAATATCAGTACATGACTATGGACCCAAGAAACTGGGCGCTTCAACAGATTCAGCCATATCTACAGCAACAAATACCGTCAGGACAGGCACCAACGGGGCAGCAAGCACCAATTCAGCAGCCAGCACCAAAGCAAACAACACCAACACCAGCACCAAAGCAAACAGCGCCAGCGCCGGCACCAAAACAAACAACACCAGCACCAAAACAGCCAGCTACTACACAAAATAATGCACCAGCACCAACCACTGGAAATGTTAGTCAATATGTTCAACAAGTAATTGACTTGACTAATGCACAACGCAGTAAGAATGGTCTTCCAGCACTAAAGGCTGACACAAAACTTAATGGTGTAGCACAGAAAAAATCTCTGGATATGCAGCAGAAGAATTATTTTTCACATACAAGCCCAACATATGGATCTCCATTTGACATGATGAGGGACTTTGGTGTGACTTATAAATCTGCAGGTGAAAATATTGCCCAAGGACAACGTACACCACAAGAAGTAGTAACTGCTTGGATGAATAGTGAAGGCCATCGCAGAAATATCCTAAGTGCTAATTTCACTCATATTGGGGTAGGATATGAAGCTACAGGCAAACATTGGACGCAAATGTTTATCGGAAAATAATAAGATTATTTAAAAGTAACCGACAGTTAATTATCCTGTCGGTTTACTTTTAGTTTGATTCGTTTTTTAATATCATGGGAATGGTTGGGAATTTAAAATAAAAAGTGGTGCCTACTCCGACGTCACTCTCTGCCCAGACAGTACCAGCCATGGCACGGGCAATGCTGTAGACAACCATCATACCTAAACCTGTTCCATTTTTTCCTTTTGTTGAATAAAACGGTTCTCCTAATCGCTCAAGTTGCTCACTCGTCATTCCAATACCAGTATCATTTACAGCTATGGTTACATAATTTTTACTGAATTCAGTAGTAATGGTTAAATATCCGCCATTTGGCATGGCTTCAATTCCATTTTTGATGACATTCACAAAACATTGACGAAACTTCTGTCCATCTCCCTCAATAAAACCAATAACTGAGAAATCAGTAATAATTTCTACTGAATTTTGATTGGCCAAAGGCTGAAGAATATTAATTATTTGTCGCAGTTCACTTTTTACATTTAGTTCCTCGAGCGCTTCCAAGGATGGCTTGGCAAAAGTTAAGTAATCTTGAATAACACGTTCAGCAGAAATTAATTCTTCTTTAACAATCGATAGGTATTCTTTTCTTTTATGCCTTGAAAGATAATCATCTTGCAGGAGTTGGACAAACCCACTGGCAGCCGTTAGTGGATTTCGGATTTCGTGAGAGATAGCAGCTCCCATCTGTTCCACTGCTTTTAATTTTTCTGCTTTAATGAGCTCCTGCTGCATTTCGTTATTTCGTCTGACAAATTCAATCCCATATGAGATAATGCCAATTCCGAGAGAGGGAATAAATAGGAATGCAAACCAAGCATCCAGCCAATATGTATGGGTATTTTCGAAACTCATCCCAATAACCGTGACCACACCAAGAACCACACCTATGCATACCGTAACGAAAATGCGCCGTCCTGGAATTTGTCTTAAAAACCACGGATGTACTCGCCAGAAAATTACTCCCATGGGTACATAAAGTGCGACTGTTTGAAAAAAGCCCAAATCAAAGCCATAGAAGCCCCTTATGACTATAATGGCAACTGTAAGAATGGGTCCGATTCCGATATAAAGAGCCCCTAACACTAAAGGAATAATTCTTAAATCGTATCGGGCAGACGGAACTGGATTGTAAGAGAATTGAATACATAACCATAGCATGGCAATACACATGATAATTAGTGAGGATTTAGAAAGGGTAAATTTTTTTATATTATCGAAAAAAATTAAGCAGAAAAATAATAATATGATAAAAATTGAGAGGTTTAAAAAAAGATGTTTCGTTATGTCCATTAACGTCACCATCCAAAATAAGGCTGTTAGGGAAATTTTACATGTATTTTCCACATTATACAACAATATTTGCGCAATTTAGAAAAAATAAAATAGTGTTTTGAGGATAAAAAATAGGAAGGCTTGTTTGTTACAAACCTTCCAAACTTAATTGAGCAGACGAGATAGTATTTCTCCCTTTTGTCTTAGATACGTACAGGGCCTCATCAGCCATTTGTATTAACTCTTGTGGCATGATAAATCCAGAGGGGACAATGGTGGCAACTCCAATACTAAGTGTAATGATATTGGCGATGTTAGAACTTATATGGGGAATCGCTAGTAACCGAATGGTGTCTTGTATTTGTTTTGCAATTTTCATCCCTTCATCCATACCTGTGGAAGGGGAGATTAGCGCAAACTCTTCTCCCCCATAACGGCAAAAAGTAAAGTCAGAGTTAATGGTAGTAATCTGATTGTCTATGGCCAGAGCAATCGATTGTAAGCAAGCATCTCCTGTTAGATGACCGTAGGTATCATTGTATTTTTTAAAGTAATCAATATCAAACATAATTAAAGTGATTGGAGAATGGGTAGAAGAAGAATTTGAACAGTCTTTCACAAGTGTTTCATCAAAATATCTTCGATTAGCTATTCCGGTTAGACCATCCATATAGGAGAGCCGATTTAGAAGTTCATTGGCCTCTTGTAATTTTTGTTCAGTTAATTTACGTTCTGTTATATTCCTGGATACAATAATGACTTTTTTGCTGCCATCATCTTCAAAATGAACACTTTTGAGAGCAGATTCAATCCAAACATAGTTTCCCATTTTTGTACGAAAGCGGTAGGTCGAATTAGCAGTACCTTCTTCTAAAGCTTTCTCAAACATTTCATTTGTATGTTCAATATCATCAGGATGAATAAACATATACATATTACTATCTAGAAGTTCGGGATACTCATAATGAATAATTTCTTTAACAGCAGGTGAAATATATTTGTATTCTGCATTTTCGTTGTGCATGGTAATCATGTCACTTGAGTATTCAGCAATAAGTCGAAACCGCTCTTCCGTTTCTTTTAATTTCATTAAACTATGTTTTAATTGATTTTGTGCTTCATAAGAGTTGACTACAAAAACAAAGAAATGATAGGCTAAAAAACCGCCAATGAAAGAAATAAAATAATGCATCGCTAATACATTTTTAAGAATTTGAAGATCCTCAATTCTGATGATGAAAATTATGGAAACAAAAAACAAACCAATTAAATTCATGATAAAAGCCTTAAGGGTTCGTGAAATGTTAATATTTGAAATTCCCCCACAGAGTATTCCTGTGAAAAGTGCACCGATTGATCCGAGTATGGATGATTCATTAATTCCAAAAAGAAGAACTCTTCCTGCCGCAATAAGAACCGAAGATAATAAAGCAGGAATCATTCCACCAAAGGAAGCAGCAATAACAATAGCTAAATGGCGTAAATCGGCAATCGTGCTTGCATTTATTTGGATACTAAATGCCATTAGGATATTCCCCAAAATTCCAAAAGAAAGTCCCCAATAAAGTTTTGTTGATCGGGGAGAGTTAGTGTGTATTGGCTTATCTTTAAATAACACTCCCATTATAGAGAAGGAAGCAATTAATATTGCTGCATTTGAGACAAAATCTTTTAGCATGGATAATCTCCTGGCAAAGTGAATGAAGTTTTTGGTACTATTTTACAATAATAAAAAATGCATCTTTCTAATTATACTATGAATTAGATATTAATACCAAAAGTAAACAGTAAAAAAGGCCTCCCTTTAAAAGGGAAACCAAAGTTATTTTATATCTTAAACGGTAACAGGTTTAGGTGCGAAATCTTTAGCTGCAAGTCTGGCATTTTCTTGTCCTTGTTTAAGAATCTCAGGTACCTTTAGTGGATTAATATCAAAACCTTCTGTAATAACTGAATCAGCAACCTCAATCCCCAAGAATCGCAGTGCGATTTTTAAATACCGATCACCGGACTCCAATGCTTCCATTGGGGTCCCTGTGTATTGACCGCCTCTTGTTTGGAGGTGAATCGCCTTTTTATTCATTAAAAGTCCCTTTGGTCCGTTAACTGTATGGGCAAACGTTTTTCCAGCAATAAATAGATTATCGATATATGCTTTTAATATGGCAGGTGAGCTTAAATTCCACATAGGGGAGACAAAAACAAAGTAATCAAAACTGATAAATTCATTAGCGAGATTATGCATTTTTATTATTTTTTCTCTTTCTATGTCTGATAGTTGTTCTAAGGAATACCCGTAACCAGCTAGTTTCCCTCTTGCAGATACCAAATCTGCATCCATTTGCGGGAAATCTAAGGAAAATAAATCCACTTTCTTGATTTCTACATCAGGCCGAACTTGGTGAAAGGACTCAAGAAAAGCCGCCCCAATCTTTAGTCCTTTTGATTTCTCCAGTCCCTTCGGATTGGCAGCTATATAAAGTAACTTTTCCACAATATACACAACCTATCTAAACATATTTTTCACTAATTTTATTATAAAAAAAATACCATTGCTCAATCTTGAACATTAGGTGACGTTAATGAACATTACGTGTCAATCTATTAATTATCGGGTTTCTAGGAAGTACTTCGGATTACCAATAAATCCATCTCCTTGAGTATTAAAGAGGGGGTATAATAATTTGGATTTTTTTATTTAAACGCTTTCAAAAATCTATTGACTGATTATATCCTCGATGATAAGATACATCTATACTAATTAATTAGTTCATTAAACTAATTAATAGAAAATATTAACAGCACTATTTTCATTTTTTTTAAAGGGTTTTGAAAAGGGTTTCATAGTATTGAAGATTCAAAAGATTAATAGTAATTAAAGGTTTAGGGGTAAATTACAAAATACGGGATAGTTAATGGAGGGGTAGAAATGAGTCAATTAGCAAAAAAATCAGCTGTAGAATCAGTATCTGAAAATGGATTAAGAAAGTTTGGAATGAAAGATAAACTCGGTTATATGTTTGGTGACTGGGGGAATGATTTCTTCTTTATTCTAGTAGCCGCATTCTTAATGGTTTTCTATACAGATGTCTTTCATCTTAATCCTGCTGCAGTCGGTGGATTATTCTTCCTTGCCCGTTTATGGGATGCAGTAGCAGACGTTTCATGGGGCCGTTTTATTGATACAAGAAAAGCAGGGAAAAATGGCAAATTCAAGCCTTGGATCTTTAGAATGTCTTTCCCGCTTGTTATTTCTGGTGTTTTAATGTTTGTTCACATTCCAGGAATGTCAGATGGATTTTATCTTGCTTATGCATACGTAACATATATTATTTGGGGAACACTATATAGTACAGTAAATATTCCTTACGGATCAATGGCTTCAGTTATCACCGGCGATCCAGTTGAACGTACTGCTCTATCAAGTTGGAGAACATTAGGTGGAAACTTGGCTGGATTAATTATTAACGTAGTTGGACCGATGATTTTATTTGTTAACAACCGACCAGATGCTAATCGCTTCATTTTTGCTGCATTACTTTTCGGTGCACTTGCACTTGCTTGTTATATGGCTTGTTATAAATTATCGGTTGAACGGATTGTAATGGACGAAACAACTAAACCAAAAATGGACTTAAAACAAACAATGAAAGGTCTTGGAAAAAACAGACCATTAATTTGGTTCCTTATTGCTTCCTTATTGTTCCTTGTTGTCTTTATGTTAATTGGTGCAGTAAACGTATATTTATTTAAAGATTACTTCGGAAATGCTAAAGCATTAAGTATGGTTGGTCTTCTTCAATCCATTGCAGTATTTGTAGGTATGCCATTTGTTAAACCATTGGTTGCGAAATTTGGTAAAAAAGAAGTAGCTTCTGGTGGTCTATTACTTGCTGCTCTTGTATACGGTGTTCTATATTTCCTTCCTAACATAACAGCAACACAATTTATCGGAATTTTATCGGTTGGAATGTTTGGTTATGGTCTTTTCAACCTTGTCATTTGGGCTTTCGTTACTGACGTTATTGATTATCATGAGTATTTAACTGGTTTACGTGAAGATGGAACCGTTTACTCGATTTATTCAATGGCACGTAAAGTTGGTCAAGCAGTTGCCGGCGGTGTTGGCGGTGCAGCAATTGCAGCAGTTGGTTATAATCCAACTCTTAAAGCACAAACAGCGGATACGCTTCAAGGAATTCATACACTAGGTACCCTAGTACCTGCAGTCACACTTGCTGTGGTGTTCCTAATCATTGTATTCTGTTATCCATTAAACAAAAAGCGTACAGCTCAACTTGCAATTGATTTAGCAGAAAAGAGAAAAGGCAAAAATTAATTTATATATCACTTGAAAGAAGATAGCTAAGATCCGCTTAGCTATCTTTTTTTGTTTTGATGATAACCGCTTACAAATTATTATTGACGAAATTTGTCGATGGTGTTATTCTATCGGTGTAGCCAATTAGTTAGTTTACTGAACAAATTAAATAAACACACTTAGTAACCTCAAAATTTCATCCATACATTATTGGTAGTTTTGAAAAGGGTTCCAAGTAAACGCTTTTAAGTAAATAGGAAGGGAAGAGTGAGAAACAATGGAGAAGAATGGCTCAAAGAAATTAACCTTAAAAGAAAAATTTTCTTACGGTTTAGGTGATGTCGGTAATGGATTTATGTTCGATATGGGGCAAATTTATTTGTTAAAATTTTATACCGATGTTTTAGGGATTTCAGCTTATTGGGGAGGGCTGGTATTTTTAATATCGAAGATTTTTGATGCATTTGCAGATTCTGCCGTTGGTGCATTCATAGATAAGCGGAAGGTGGGGAAACGAGGCAAGTTCCGTCCGTTCATTTTATTTGGTTCGATTCCGCTTGCCATTATGACTGTTATTTCTTTCATGGCACCTGATTTTTCAGATTCAGGAAAAATAGCCTTTGCTTTTATTACTTATATGGCATTTGGGTTGTCCTATTCAATTGTAAATATCCCTTACGGATCACTTGCAGCTTCCATGACACAAGATTCTGTGGATCGCGCATCTCTTGGATCCTTCCGAGCGATTGGCAGTCAATTTGCACTGCTTATCTCGGGGATGGTTGTAATCCCAATTGTTTTATATTTTCCAAATGAAAAATTAGGATATATGGTAGGAATCGCTTCGATGGCGTTAGTAGGGGTAATCTTCCATTATATTTGCTACCGAAACACAACTGAAAACATTATTAGAGAGCCTCAAAAAGAAAAAGACAAGGTTCCGATGTCAAAACTATTCAAACTATTACTTAGTAACAGACCGTTAATTGCCCTTTGTTTCGTTTGTTTGTTTATGGTTGCTGGGAGTAACCTGCGCACGGCTGTTCAGTTATATTACTTACAGTATAATTTAAATAATCCGGGTCTTATGTCTTTGCTTTCTTTTACTAGTATTGGAATCGCTGTCATTGGTTCATTTTTTATCCCAGCACTTGTTAAAAGACTAGGAAAAAAGAAAACATTTATAATCGGTCTTTTAATTGGAATTACTGCGGATGTTGCTAACTTTCTTTTACCAGCAAACATACCGACTTTCCTAATATTGCTTACAATTGGAAGTTTGGGTCTTAGCTTTGCACTTGGTTTACCATGGGTAATGGTTGCAGATGCAGTGGACTATCACGAATGGAAAACAGGACAAAGGACAGAAGGGATTGTATACTCAAGTTACAGTTTCTTCCGTAAACTAGCGCAGGCACTTGCTGGTTTTATTCCTGGCGTGGCACTTGGGTTAATTGGTTATGTTCCAAATGCAGAGCAAACTGCTAGCACACTCCTTGGTATTAAAGGGTTAATGTTCCTTGTTCCAGCTGGACTAAACTTAATTGCAGCGATTATCTTAATTGTGCTGTATAATTTAACAGAGGATTTATATAAAAAGATTGTTGATGAACTTAAAAATAAACAAAAAGTTAATGATGGTTTAAAAAGCGCATAATGAGCACATATAAAAACCCCCTTTTAGCAATTGCTAGAAGGGGGTTTTTCGCTGAAAAGTTTATATTGTGAGGGCGCTTCCAACTTCATTGTCTTTTAGATTATATGGTAAATTTAGCATTGGGACATTTAGAAATTGTTTGATAGCAAGTGCACATGCTCCAAGAACACAAGATTTTTTTCCGATAGTAGAAATCATTAGTTCACGGTAATGACTAATTGAAGAATTTAGATTTTTGCTAATTTTATTGAGAGAGTCGGGATACATACGCAACAGTTCACTATCAAGCACGAGCACGTCAGGGTTATACATGTTAATCATATTATTCAATCCAATAGACAGATAAAAAAGAAAATGTTCCATCAATTGGTGTACTTCTTCATCGCCTTCATTAAGCCACTTTTGAATATGTTCGTAAGTTAGATTTTTAATCTGGCGTTTTTCAGATAAATGCTCAAAAATACTCGATTCCGAAGCATATTTTTCCCAACAGCCCTTATTTCCACAATTGCACGGTTTACCTTCTGGTACCACAATCATATGACCTATTTCACCGGCAAATCCGTCATGCCCGCGAAAAAAATCATTTTTCATCATCATGCCCAGGCCGATCCCCGAATAGAGGGTGGCACATAACAGGTTGTCTGTTTCATGGTGCACAAAGACCCTTTCGGCGAAAGAACTTAAATTTGCATTATTTTCAAGGTGAATTGCAATATCAATTTCTCTCTCTATATCACGCTTAAGATTAACTTCATGCCAATCAAACCGTGGAACATAGTGGATTTCTTCGTCTTTAGTAACCAGACCATGTATGGCGATAACAATTCCTACAATACCATAGCGGCTAGAAGTGTACTCTGCTTTAACCATTTTGATTTGTTGAATTAGAATAGGAAGAATCTCCTCATATTTTGTAGTATTTAATGGGATAATACTTGATGAAACAGGACAACCAAGAAGGTCTGATATTGTAAATGATATTTGACCATAATCAAGGTCAATACCAAGTGCATAGCCAGCCTCTCCGTTTAATGAGAGCATAATTGGTTTTCTTCCAACCGAATAATGCTCTAGGTGTGTTTCTATAATTAGCCCTTCTTCTAATAAGTCAGCAACTTGCGCTGAGATCGTTGCTCTTGTCAAATTAGTGGCTTTAGATAGATCTGCTCTTGAAATCATGCCTTCTTTAACAATTTCTCTAATGATTAAAGAGCGATTAATTTTCTTTATATATGCCGCATCACCGGTAACCATTTATATCCTCCATTTCGGGCATTGCTCTGTGTATATTCTTATTATATCAGTTCTTTCATTAAATGGCCGTTAATATTCTATTTATTCCTAAATAGTTAATTGACTAAACATATTAAACATGATAAATTATGTATGTAATTAATTTGTTTAATAAACAAATTAAAGTGAAACTAACTATTAGAGAATATTTATTTCTTTCTGTAACCCCTTACAGAAAGCGCATCTACGTATGAATTTTATTTTAAGGAGATGGATTAGATGAAAAAATTTATGGATCAACACTTTTTGCTAAATTCCGAAACTGCAGTAAAGTTGTATGAAACTGCCGCAGTATCTTCACCAATTTTTGATTTCCATTGTCACTTAGATCCGAAAGAAGTTTGGGAAAACAAGTCATATGAAAATATTACCCAAATTTGGCTTGGTGGAGACCATTACAAGTGGAGAACGATGCGCATGAATGGTGTTGGTGAACGCTATATTACAGGTGACGCTAGTGATTGGGAAAAATTTGAAAAGTGGGCAGAGACGGTCCCTCATTTACTTGGGAATCCTGTTTATCATTGGACACATTTAGAATTAAAAATGTTTTTCGGAATTGATAAAGTATTAAGCCCAGAAACAGCTCGTGAAATTTGGGAAGAATGTAATGAAAAATTACAGACATCAGAATTCAGTGCGAGAGCTTTAATTAAGAGGGCAAATGTAAAGTTTATTGGAACGACCGATGATCCAATCTCTACACTAGAATACCATCAATTTTTGAAAAATGATGACACCTTCGAAACGACAATTGCTCCAACATTCCGACCAGATGGTGCACTCTTTATTGAACGCCCAACTTTTGCGAGCTGGATTGAAAAACTGGAGGATGTTTCCGGGATAAAAACAGATTCCCTAGATGGCTTTTTAACAGCTTTGAAACAAAGAGTCGAGTATTTTCATGAAAATGGAGGCCGTGCCTCCGATCATGACATTCAAAAAATGGAATATGTAGAAACAAGCAAACAAGAAGTTGAAGCAATCTTTAATAAACGTATAAGCGGTGAACAGCTTACACATGATGAATTAATCGCCTATCGTATTTTCCTTTTAAAAGAACTTGGAAAAATGTATGCTGAAAAGCAGTGGGTTATGCAGCTTCACATGGGAGCGATGCGAAACAATAACACAAGAATGAAAGAATTGCTTGGGACAGATGTTGGTTTTGATTCAGTTGGAGAAGCTAATATGACTGAAGGCTTATCGAGATTCCTTGATTCTTTGGATCAAGAAAACGCACTGCCAAGAACAGTATTATTTAACTTGAACCAAAAAGATAACGTGACATTAGCTGGTATGATGGGGAACTTCTATGAAGAAGGTGTTCCTGGTAAGGTTCAATTAGGTTCAGGCTGGTGGTTTGTGGATCATATCGATGGTATGGAGAGACAAATGAAGGATTATGCAAATGTTGGATTACTCAGCCACTTTATCGGTATGCTAACAGACTCGCGCAGCTTCCTGTCTTATGCCCGTCACGATTACTTCCGCCGAATTCTGTGTAACATCCTTGGCGATTGGGCGGAAAAAGGGTTGGTACCAAATGACATGAAGCAAATGGAGCAAATGGTAAGGAATATTTCCTTTAATAATGCTGAAAGATATTTTTTAGAACGCTAAAAAGGACCGCTCTTTACATTTAATATTAAATGAACAAAGGATGGTCAAACTATTGATGTGTAGAATCCCATCTGAAGTTAAAAAGCACTTTTATTGTATTAATGTCAAAAATATGTTTATCTAAATAGGATTATTAATTAAGAAAGAGGGATTGTATGTCTAAACAACAAATTGGTGTAGTTGGTTTAGCTGTTATGGGTAAAAACCTTGCCCTAAATATCGAAAGCCGCGGTAATTCTGTCGCTGTTTTTAATCGTTCTTATGAAAAAACAGAAGAATTCTTAAAGAATGAAGCAGAAGGAAAAAACTTTGTAGGTGCACGTACTGTTGAAGAATTCGTTAATTCTTTAGAAAAGCCTCGTAAAATTTTATTAATGGTTAAAGCTGGTACTGCAACAGATGCTACAATTGACTCCTTGAAGCCATTTCTTGAAGAAGGTGATATCCTAATTGATGGTGGGAACACATTCTTCCAAGATACTATCAGACGTAATAAGGAACTAGAGACAGCAGGATTCCATTTCATCGGAACTGGCGTTTCAGGTGGAGAAGAAGGCGCATTAAAAGGTCCTTCTATCATGCCAGGCGGTAAAGAAGAAGCTTATAACCTTGTTAAACCTATCTTAGAAGCCATTTCTGCAAAAGTAGAGGGCGATCCTTGCTGTACGTATATTGGTCCAAATGGTGCTGGTCACTATGTGAAAATGGTTCATAACGGAATTGAATATGGAGATATGCAGTTAATTTGTGAAGCTTATTTTATTTTGAAAAATGTCCTTGGTTTAGATGCAAAAGAGCTTCATGAGGTCTTTGCTGAATGGAATAAAGGCGAATTAGACAGCTATTTGATTGAAATTACGGCTGATATCTTTACAAAAGTGGATGAAGAAACTGGTAAACCAATGGTAGATTTAATCCTCGATACAGCTGGTCAAAAGGGTACTGGTAAATGGACAAGCCAAAATGCTTTAGACTTAGGTGTTCCACTTCCAATTATCACTGAATCTGTATTTGCCCGCTTTATTTCAGCAATGAAGGATGAGCGTGTTAAGGCAAGTCAGGTTTTAAATGGACCAGAAGTTAAGGCGTTTGAAGGCAATAAAGAAGAATTAATCGAAGCTGTTCGTAAAGCATTATATATGAGTAAAATTGTTTCTTATGCACAAGGTTTTGCACAAATGCGTGCTGCATCAGAAGAATACGATTGGAATCTTCGTTACGGAGATATCGCAATGATTTTCCGCGGCGGCTGTATCATTCGTGCGCAATTCTTACAAAAAATAAAAGATGCGTATGATCGCGATCCTGAACTAAGAAACTTATTGTTAGATCCATACTTCAAAGAAATTGTTGAAAACTATCAACAGCCGTTACGTCAAGTTCTTGCTGTGGCAATTGAGCGTGGAATCCCTGTTCCATCTTTTGCAAGTGCGATTGCATACTATGATAGCTACCGTACAGAAACGCTTCCAGCGAATTTGTTGCAAGCGCAACGTGACTATTTTGGTGCACATACGTACCAACGTATTGATAAAGAAGGTATTTTCCATACAAACTGGATGGAATAATAACAGCAAGCAACAGAAATTAATATATGGCCAAAAGGGCTGTCTCAAAAGTGATAAATCACTCTTGGGACAGCCCTTTTTTTGAACTTAGCACTTCCACTTTTCTTAGTGCCTGACACCATCCAATCCTTTTCGGTATTCAGATGGAGTGATTCCATTGGTTTTTTTAAATACCTTTGTAAAGTAGTTGACGTCGTTAAAGCCTACTAATAAAGCAATGTCTGTGATGGACAGACTTTCATTCTCCATAATTTTTATGGCCTCATTAATCCTGAGTTTATTGATGTACTCTGTTATCGATTTACCCGTCTCTTTTTTAAATTGCCTAGAGAGTTCGTAACTGCTAGATTGGATGGCATTGGATATGGTATCTAGTCTTAAATCTTGATCTAGATTTAATCGAATATACTCGATTGCTTTTCGAATTAAACGATTGAAATTTTTTAGGGAGAGCTTTTTTACAGCATCACAATATTCATAGTACATTCTCATTTGAAGGTCTGAGAGCTGCTGAATGGAAGACGTCTTTTCTATTTGGATAGCAAATTTTTCTGAAATACTGTCGATATATATAGGATGAAGACCGCCTCTTTCAGCTGAGATTCTTAACACTGTATTGTTTACGAAAGCTAAATTCTTCCTGGATCGTAAAGGGTCATTCGGAATGCGATCAGGAATTTTCTCAAAGAGAAACATCTTTTCGTTTAATACTCTATCTAATTTTGCTCGATTTCCACTTTCTACAGCTGACATGAGTTCATTTTGAGTACGATATCTTTCTTCGATAGCAGCAATAGATGGCCTAGCTTTTATTTTAACGGCTTCGGAAATCATAGGATATTCAGAGTGCAACGAATAATTAATTTTACCTATCGTTATCTTTCGGGCGGAAGAATCATTCCGGTTAAAATTTGAGGAAAGATAAGCAAGAAATTCAGCAATTGTTTGTGCTTTGTAGGTACTTATTAAAGGCAGAGATAAATAAAACTGTTCCATTATATGGCTAAGTGAAATGGAGAATTTATTAGTAAAGAGTATGTCATGAATCATTAGGGAAGTAGGTTCCTCAAACAAAAAGGGTCCTACCAAAATACTCCCTATATAGTCCTCCTGGCTATAAAGTTTTGCAGAGATAAAATTAATCTTGTATGAACTAGAGTGAAATAGAACATCTGGTTTAGACGGTAAATCATGTAGATTCAATGAGCTATGAAAATTTCCAAAGTATTCTTCTAGAGGTTCGGGCACTTGATTGTGCCCAAACTCACTTATTATTTGAGATTTGTAATCGATAAAAATGGTATCAATATGGGAAAAACTGAAAGCAAAATTGCATAACTTTTCAAGTTCCTGATGAGGCATGCTAACACTTCCTGATTATCTTTATTATTTTCACTTTTTTATAAATATTTTACTACTATTCGCAAAATATTACGAGACTGAAAAAACGTTTACATTTATGATTAAAGCATAATCATCTAATCCTGATTTGTAGATGATAGCAAAAGGTCTGTTAACAACCTATAGAAATAAGGAGGAACAGTCTAAGTGAAAAATGATTTAATGATTTCGGGGTTTTCGGATGAAATTTCATCTGATTTTGATTCCCAGCTTACGGTTGTCTCAAATTTAGGTATGAAATATATTTCATTACGCGGCATTGATGGGAAAAATATAGGTGACTTTACTCTCGATGAATTTAAAGGGAATGTTCAACCAAGGCTTCAAAGGGCTAGAATAGGTGTTTCTTCTATCGGCTCACCAATTGGTAAAGTCTTCATCAATGATGAAGAAGGCTTTGCAAAGCAAAAGCTAATGTTGGACACACTTTGCCAAATTGCTAATTTATTAGATTGTAAATATATTCGTATATTTAGTTTTTACATTCCAAAGGGTAAAGACCCAGACCAATATAATGAAGAAGTGATTAGCAAATTAAAAGAGTTTGCGGCAATTGCGGAAAAATACAATGTTATCTTATTACATGAAAATGAAAAGGATATTTTTGGTGATATCGGTAGGCGCTGTCATGAGATTTTAACTGAGGTTGGTTCTCCTTACTTCAAAGGAATTTTCGACTTCGCTAATTTTGTACAGTGCGCGGAAGACACAGAGGAGTGTTACGATCTCTTAAAGGATGAGATTGTTTATATACACATTAAGGATGCTGTAACCGCTGAAAGTGAAAACGTTGTCTGTGGAACAGGAGAAGGTAAAATACCGGAAATCCTAGCTCAGTTTATTGAGAGCGGCTACAAAGGATTTTTAACTTTAGAGCCTCATCTCGTGCTATTCGATTCGTTAAAGGATTTGGAACTTGAGGATGCGAAGAAGATCATTAAAGATAACAAAGGGCTCGATGGTGCTGGCGGATATAAACTTCAATATGAAGCACTTCTAGACATTCTTAAAAAAATTGAAAGCGAGGGAATTTAATTATGGCAGATGTTAGATTAGGGATTATTGGATTAGGTGCAGAAGGTGGTATGTACGCTAATTTCATTTCTGAAGGAAAAGTTAAAAATATGGTGATTGGTGCGATTTGTGATAATGATCCTGCTAAAAAACAAGTAGCAGAAGAGAAGTATCCTGGTGTTCCTTTCTACGATAATTATATCGATATGCTTGAAAGTGGTAATGTTGATGCAGTTGTTACAACTGTTCCGCATTATCTCCATCCTGAAATGGGAATCGAATCACTAAAAAGAAACATTCATGCATTAGTGGAAAAACCAGCTGGTGTTTATACAAAACAAGTGAAAGAGTTAAACGACTTTGCAGCAACTAAACCTGAACTTAAGTTTGCAATCTTTTTTAACCAGCGTACAAATCCACTTTATAAAAAAGTAAAAGAACTTATTGATAATGGTGAGATTGGCAGCATTCGCAGTACCAATTGGATTATTACCACCTGGTGGAGACCTCAAGGGTACTACAATCAAAGTGAATGGAGAGCAACTTGGGGCGGAGAAGGCGGCGGTGTCCTTGTAAACCAAGCGCCACACCAAATTGACTTGCTTCAATGGATTTGCGGCATGCCGAAAAAGGTTTATGCAAAATTAAACTATGGCTATCAAAGAGATATTGTGGTTGAAGACGATGTAACTGCAGTATTTGATTATGGAAATGGTGCTACTGGTGTATTTGTAACTAAGACACACGATGTAGTGGGGACAGACCGTTTAGAAATCCATGGTGATAAAGGAAAAATCGTGGTAGACGATAGTAAGAAAGTAACCATCAAGCGCCTGAAACAATCTGAGAATGAAATGAGCAATTCCATGGATATGTCAGATGTTATGAAGCTGTTTATGGGCGGCGGTGCAGGTGATATTTTCACTGAGGAAGTACTTGATTTTGGTAATGTTTGGGGCGAACAGCACATTGCTGTATTAGAAGACTTTGCTTCTGCAATTGTAGAAGGTACCCCATTATTAGCTCCTGGCAGCGATGGAATTAATGGTGTTAGACTTGCAAATGCGATGCACCTATCAAGCTGGTTAGGCAAGGAAATAGAAGTACCATTTGATGAAGATTTATTCCTAGAAGAATTAAATAAACGGATTGCTGAAGAAGGTAAATATCCGGTTAGAAAGTAATCGATCACATGAAACGAACTCGGGCGCTAATGCGCTCCCGAGTTCGTTTCAAAAAAGGGGAGGAGCAAATGCTAAAAGTAGCGGTAATTGGACTTGGAGATATTTCTAAAATTCATATTCCAGCTATACAAGCTAACCCAAATGCCGAGTTGGCGGCAGTTTGTGATATTAATGAATCATTAAAAGATACCGTACCAGGGGTAAATTTTTATACGGATTATAACGAGATGCTTGAAAAAGAAAACCTTGATGTTGTCCATAATTGTCTGGCTCACTATCTCCATTATCCTGTAACAAGAGATTGTGTAGAAGCAGGAGTTCATGTTTTTCAAGAAAAGCCGTTGGGCTTGAACACTGAGGAAGGACAGGCACTTGTAAAACTAGAGGAAGACCATAGTGATGTTAAAATCGGTGTCTGTTTACAAAACCGTTATAATGAGTCGTTTGAAATGCTTATGGATATTGTCAAAGGCGGCGAATATGGCAAGGTCACAGGAGTTAAAGGGTTGGTGGCTTGGTATAGACCCAAAGCTTATTATGATGTGAAACCTTGGCGTGGAAAAATGGCATATGCCGGGGGAGGTTCCATGATCAATCAATCCCTCCATACACTGGATTTAATCCAACTTGTCGGCGGAAAAATAGAATCAATAAGAGGTTCAGTGGACCAATTATTGGATTATGGGATTGAAGTGGAAGATACTGCTTCCGCACATATACTCTTCGAAAACGGTGCTAGAGGATTATTTTTTTCAACCAATGCCAATCAAGAGAACTCCAGTGTGGAGCTTGAAGTATATCTTGAAAAGGGTAAATTCATCATTAAAGACAGCATTCTCACAAGAATAAATGAAGAGGGAAAAAATGAAGAATTGGTAGAAGATGCTAAGCTGCCAGGCACGAAATTCTATTATGGTGCCAGCCATGCGAAAACAATCAATCAATTCTATAACTGTATTTTACAGGGCACTCATGATTATGTTCATGCAAAGGATGCGGTCGTATCTATTCAAATGATTGATGCCATTCGACTTTCTTCAGAGACAAAACAAAGTATTAAGATGGAGGGGTAACCATGAAAAAGGGTAAAATCGGCGTGCAAATGATGATGCTAAAAGGCAAAGTTGAAGAACTTGGTGCCTATGAAACAATGAAAAAAGTAAGTGAGCTTGGCTATCACGCTGTAGAGGTATCACAGATCCCGATGACAGCTGAGAATGTAGCGGAATTAAGGAGTGCTAGTATCGACTTTGATATCAAAATAGTGGCTCTTTCAGCTGCATTAGAGCCCATGCTTCCTGGCGCGCCTGGCGAGACATTAACTAATGATTTTGAAAAAATCGTAAATGATTGTAAGACTCTCGACTGTAATTTTTTACGAATCGGAATGTTGCCGTTAACTTGTATGGGTCACAAAGATAGAATCATGGATTTTATTGAAAAAGCAGAAGCGATGGCCCACAGATTAGCTGAGCATGGAATTGAATTGTATTATCATACACATCACCTCGAATTCCAAAAATATGATGGTGAATATTTATTGGATATCATTAAAAACAACACAACTAAACTAGGTTTTGAGTTAGATGTTCACTGGATTCAAAGAGCAGGCGTAAATCCGGTCGAGTTTGTTAAACAATACGCTGGTCGCATTTCTTTAATTCACCTCAAAGATTACCGAATCGGACAAATGGATTTAAGTGAAGTAGACTTTAGTGATTTATCTAAATTCATGCAAGTCTTTACGAATACAATTGAATTTGCGGAACTTGGGGAGGGAAACCTTGATATCAAGGCAATTACTGAAGCAGGTCTAGAGAGTGGCGCACAATATTTCTTGGTGGAACAAGATGATACCTATGGCCGCGATCCATTCGATTGTTTAGAGATTTCAGCAAAACATTTGAGAAAATTAGGATTTAGTGAATGGTTTTAAATAAAATGGGTGTCAGGCACTAGGATGGTGTCAGGCACCTTTCTTTTATTTAACAAAAAAAACAATTCACATTTTATTTTTGTGAATTGTTTCTGACTGGTTCAGATAGATGAAATGGAATGTATTCACTATGTTTTTCAATTTGTTCAACTACTAAATTAATTAATTTCTTCATTACAATTCCTCCTAGTGATTTAATATTCATATTATCATTCATTATCGATATTTAAACAATCTTGTTGAAAACGGAAACAAACAGCATGAAAACGGGAACATCGGTTATGAAAGTGTTCACATCATCCTTTTTCTTATAATTACATCGATTTTCTCGTCTTTTCATTAATTACAAGTGAAAAAAGAAAAAGCCCACTGGAAGGCTTATAGTTACTTTTTGCTTATTCTATTTATCGAGAAAGCTTTCCTCGCTCAAAGTTAAACAAAGCTCTGAAACTCCTAAAAAGTTTTGAATGGCTAAAGCACAGGCTCCCATAATACATGCCTTTTTGCCAAATTCAGAAATCTGCAATACAGAATAATGGCTAATTGATGAAGAAAGATGGGCTTTTAGTTTATTAACTGTATCTGGAAATAATCGAAGTACTTCACTATTGACCACTAGGATTTCAGGATTATAAAGGTTAATTAAATTATTTAGCCCAATCGAAAGAAAATAAAGAAATTGATCTAGTTCTTCATTAAAAGCAGAATCATGTTCTTTAATCCGATGCTGGATATCTTCAAAGTTAAAAGGCAGATTTTTTTGTTTTTCAGCCATTTTGATAAATAGGCTCATTTCGGAAGCGTATTGCTCCCAGCATCCTAAATTTCCGCAACTGCAGGGCAGGCCATTCGGAACAATAATCATATGCCCAATCTCACCTGCATAGCCGTGGTATCCTTTGAATAATACACCATTAATAATGAAACCAATTCCAATTCCAGAATACAAACTAACTGATAATAAGTTGCTACATTGATGGTGTTTGTACACTTTTTCCGCAATCGAGCATAAGTTGGCATTATTTTCGATGTAAACAATGACTCCAATTTCATTCTCTAAGTCTTTTTTTAAGTTTTTGTTTTGCCAGCCATGTTGAGGGACATAATCAACCATTTCATCTTTATTGACAATTCCATGGATTCCAATCGCAATTCCAACAAGACCGTAATAAGAAGAGGAGAACTTAAGTTTATAACAATTAATTTGTTCAATTAATAACTTCAGAATGACATCATAAGCTGATACTGGCAGTTCAATTATTTCGGTACGAACGGAAGTACCGATTAAATCTGATATGGTAAATGTAATTGAATTTTTATCAAGGTCGATTCCAAGGACAAAACCTGCATCATGGTTAACAGAGAGCATCACTGGCCTTCTCCCTAAACTTTTGTGTTCCTGTTGTGTTTCAATAATTAATTTTTTTTCTAACAAATCTGATACCTGTACTGAGATTGTAGCTTTATTTAATCCCGTAATTTTTGCCAACTCTGCTCTAGATATCATTTTATGCTCAACAATTTTACTTAAGATTAACGATCTGTTCATTTTTTTGATAAATGCTGCATCTCCTGTGAGCATAAAGAACCTCCTTAGTTTTTTTAAAAGGAAAAAGTCTCATATTTATTGACGGAAATTGTCCATAATGTTATTATACAGATAATTAGTTTGTTTGGTAAACAAATTAAATAAAAATACTTTTTTTATACCTCTTTTGTAAGGGATTACAAGGGGATTACTTTTATAAATTTCATAAATACATGGAATAGGATCGAAAGAGGAAAACTTAATAGGTAAAAAAAAGGAGTGAAGCAAATATGGGTATCCTACAAGAATTATTAAAAAATATTCCGGTTCCTAAGATGGCAAAAGTCAAAGTTAATTTTGATAACCAAATGATCGATGACCTTGGTTCAACCCTGATGACGCAATTACAACGAGTAGATATTCAGGAAAAGGTTAAGCCTGGGATGGAAATTGCAATTGCTGTTGGCAGCCGGGGGCTCGATCGCCTCCCTGAAATGACCGCAGTGACAGTCCAGTTTTTAAAAGATTTGGGGGCCAAACCTTTCATTGTACCAAGTATGGGGAGCCACGGGGGAGCGACAGCAGAGGGACAGCGCGAAGTTTTAGCACATCTTGGGGTAACCGAAGAAAGTGTCGGATGCGAAATTCGCTCTTCAATGGAAGTAGTAAAGATAAGTGAGCTGCCGAATGGATTACCTATTTATGTGGATAAGTTTGCTTCAGAAGCAGATGGAATTGTGGTCATCAACCGTATCAAACCACACACAGCTTTTCGTGGTCCTGTTGAAAGTGGAATGATGAAGATGATTAGTATCGGATTAGGAAAGCAAAAAGGTGCAGAAGCTTGCCATCAAATGGGATTTAAGTATATGGCAGAAAATGTTCCAGCCATGGCGAAGATCATTATGGAAAGGACCCCTTTCCTGTTTGGGGTTGCATCCGTTGAAAATGCATTTGATAAAGTAGCCATCATTGAAGTACTTACTTCAGAAGAGATAATAAATAAAGAACCTGAGCTTCAAAAGAAAGCAAAAGAGTTGCTCCCAAAGCTTTTCTTTGATCAATTGGATGTCCTGGTCATTGATGAAATTGGCAAAAATATTAGTGGTGATGGAATGGATCCTAATATTACCGGACGTTATCCAACTCCATATGCTTCTGGTGGACCGGATGTAAACAAAATGGTGGTCCTCGATGTAACACATCAATCCGAGGGAAATGCCAATGGAGTAGGCACGGCAGACTTTACGACACAAAGGCTTGTAGACAAGATGGATAAAGAAGGAACTTATGCCAATGGCTTAACTTCAACCGTTGTTGCTCCAACTAAAATTGCTACAACTTTACCAAACGATAAACAAGCGTTCCAAGCGGCAATCAAAACATGTAATATCTTAGATTTTACAAACGTCAAATTAGTCCGCATTAAAAATACATTAGTATTAAGTGAAATTGAAGTATCGGAGCCTTTACTAGATTATGTGAGGCAGCATCCTAATATGGAACAATGTTCTGATCTTTATGATATTCCTTTCAATGAAAATGGAAATTTATTTTAATCGAAAAAAGGGAGAGAGTAAATAATGGCACAATTATTTGATTTAAGTGGAAAAGTTGCAGTTGCAATTGGTGGAAACGGTGTTTTGGGATCAGCTATGGCAAAAGGCTTGGCTTCCCACGGTGCAAAAGTTGCAATTGTAGGACGTAATCTTGAAAAAGCAGAAGAAGTTGCCAAGGAAATTAATGAGAGTGGCGGGGAAGCCAAGGCATTTTCTGCAGATGTTAGTTCAAAGGATTCCTTAGTTAACGCTGCGAATGAAATTGAACAATGGTCCGGCGGATGGGACATCCTATTAAATGCACCAGGTACAAATAGTGCCACACCATTTTTCGAACTTGGCATGGACGAATGGGACAAAATTATGGATATAAATTTAAAAGGTATTGTGTTAACCTGTCAGATTTTTGCGAAGAAAATGATTGAGCAGGAAAGAAAAGGAAGTATTATTAATATCTCTTCCGTTTCTTCAACAACCCCACTATCAAGAGTGTTTACGTATTCCGTATCAAAAGCTGGCCTTAACAGCGTTACTCAGTTTTTAGCACGTGAATTTGCACCAAATGGTATTCGTGTCAATGCAATTATTCCAGGATTTTTCCCTGCTGAACAAAACCGAAAAATTTTAGATAAAGAGCGAATTGAATCAATCATGAGACATACTCCAATGAATCGTTTTGGTGAGGCGGAAGAGTTACAAGGTGCTACGGTTTGGCTTGCCTCTGAAAAAGCGTCGAGTTTTGTTACAGGAACTCTTATACGAGTAGATGGCGGATTTGGCAGTATGACAATATAAATCCAGTGCACATAATTCTAAAGTCCATTAAATAAATTAACAATGGCTGACTTAAATTAGATATGGGATTGGGGGAGAAACGGACCATGCTAACAGAGAAATACAAAAAATTAACGTCTATTCTCCGAGATATGGAATCAGTAGTAGTTGCATTTTCAGGAGGAGTAGATAGTACTTTTTTATTAAAGGCTGCTGTAGATGCTCTAGGGGCTCGGCATGTACTCGCTGTAACAGCAGACTCTGAAAGCTATCCATCTAGTGAGCTTGAAGAGGCAAGAGTTCTTGCAAATCAAATTGGTGTCAGGCACCAAGTGATTGAAACATCCGAACTCGCTATTCCAGGATATGCGGAAAACAATAAAAATCGATGCTATTTTTGCAAAAGCAGTTTATTTGATCATTTGATTCCAGTCATGGAAGAAAAGGGCTTTCAAAATGTGGTTTATGGTGTCATAGCAGATGATATGAATGAATTTCGACCAGGTATGCAAGCCGCTAAAGAAAAGGGGATACGCGGTCCACTCCTAGAAGCTAATCTGTTTAAACAAGAAATCAGAGAACTCTCGAGAGAATTTGATTTGCCAACATGGGATAAACCATCATTAGCGTGTCTTTCATCAAGAATTGCCTATGGGGAATATATTACAAAAGAAAAGCTGACGAAGGTAGAAAAAGCCGAAGCCTATTTAAAGTCACTAGCTATCCATCAGGTACGGGTGCGAACACATCAGGAGATTGCAAGGATCGAAGTAGAACCTAATGAAATGAAGAAGATTCTTGAAAATCATGACTCAATCGTGAAAGCACTTCAAGGATATGGGTACAAATATATCACACTAGATTTAGTTGGATATCAGAGTGGAAGCATGAATAAGGTGTTGTCATAGAGCTTTCTGCTTTTCCAATGTGGTTTAGGAAAGTACTTTTAATAAAAAGGCTTTGGAATAATCCAGAGCCTTTTAATATAACGATTATAAAAATAGCAATAAATAATAATATTACTTATTGTTATGTGAAAAGGAAGAGGAGAACATGTCAAGAGAAGTTGTAATGGGACTTGATATCGGAACAACAAGTGTTAAAGCATGCGTATTTGACCTTCAAGGTAAATTAGTCGCCGAAGCTGAGAGAATGAACACATTCCATTATCCAAAACAAGGATGGGTCGAACAAAACCCAATGGAGATTGAGCAATCAGCTGTACAAGCAATACAAGAGGCAATACAGAAAGCTGGCATTGAGAAAAATGAGTTGATTTCAATTGGGTTTTCTTCTGCCATGCATTCCCTTATTTGTATAGATGAGAATGGCACTCCAATATCTCCAGCCTTAATTTGGGCGGATGGAAGAAGTTATCTACAAGCAGAATCAGTGATAGAAACAATGGGAAACGAGGTGTATTCAAACACAGGTACACCGGTTCATCCCATGACGCCATTTGTTAAGTTATTATGGATGAAAGAAACGAAATATGAACCTTACTTTCAAGCAAAATACTTTATGTCAATTAAGGAGTATTTACTTCAATGCTGGTTTAATCAGAGGGTTATAGATTATTCGATGGCATCTGCGACAGGGTTATTTAACCCTGACACACATACGTGGAATCGAACATTATTATCTCTAACGGGTATTCATGAAAATCAGCTTTCTAGAATTGTTCCCCCAACTGAGATATTAACAGGGATTAATCCTCTAAAAGCCGATGAAATGGGGATTGATTCTGAACTTCCTTTTGTCATCGGTGCTGCTGATGGCCAATTGGCTAACTTGGGAATTGGAGCGATTCTCCCTGGTGAAGTGGCGGTTTCAGTTGGAACTAGCGGGGCCATTCGGCAATTCACAAGTGGAGTTAAAATGAGTGAAAATCAAGAAACCTTTTGTTATTCTTTTACAAAGGACTTTTCTATCATTGGAGGTCCTACCAATAATGGCGGGAATGCCCTACAATGGTTAAAAGACCTTTTGAACGACTCTAGAGACTTCGCTGATTTCCTTGCAGATGCAGAAAAGGTGCCGCTTGGTGCCGATGGAATCATCTTTCACCCCTATCTAAATGGCGAAAGAGCACCACTTTGGAATCAACGGGCAAAAGGGAATTTCTTTGGATTATCTGTTACGCATAAAAGAGAACATTTTATTCGAGCGGTTCTAGAGGGTATTACTTTTAACCTCTTTCAAATTGGCAAGACTTTAGAGAGTTTAGCCGGGAAACATCAAAAGATTTATGTTAATGGTGGTTTATCCAGATCTCCATTGTGGCTGCAAATGATGGCGGATGTATTCGAGGCGGAAATTTATGTGCCGGAGAGCTACCACAGTGCAGCATGGGGAGCAGCTTGGACAGCATTAGTGGCCACTGATAAAGTTCATTCCTTTGAAGAGATTAAAAAGAATATCCCGATGGGTGAGGCAATCGTTCCAAATAAGGAGAATAGTGAAAAATATAGACTTATTTATGATAAATATGAAAAGTTGGCAAGTGGAATGTCTCAACATTTTTGAAGTTTATATAAATAGGGGGGAAATGAATGCTTGAGGATATTTTAGAGCAGGTTCAAAGAGGAACCCTAAGTGTCAAAGAAGCAAAAGAGCAACTAGCAACATTTGAAAATTTGGGTTTTGCTAAAGTTGACCATCATCGTAAGAAACGTCAAGGCTTCCCAGAGGTCGTATACGGTGAAGGGAAAACGACTGAACAAATTATTTCGATTATTCAAGTGTTAAGAGCTCGAAACAACCAAGTGCTCGTTACGCGTATTACCAAGGAAAAGGCAGAAATTGTCCAACGTTCTTGCCCTGACTTTATTTACAAAGAAGAAGCACAAATTCTTTTTTGGAAAGAGGACACTCTGTTTGAAGGAGAGTCACAAGGATATATTGCCGTAATTTGTGCAGGTACATCGGATTTACGGGTTGCCGAAGAAGCAGCGGTTACTGCCGAAGTATTAGGCAGCACAGTACATCGTATCTATGATGTAGGTGTTGCTGGAATTCATCGCTTGTTAAGTCACGCTGAGGAAATTCAAAATGCCACAGTCTCCGTTGTTGTAGCAGGTATGGAAGGGGCGCTTCCAAGTGTAGTTGGCGGGCTCGTTTCACATCCGGTTATTGCTGTGCCAACGAGTGTGGGGTATGGAGCAAATTTTAATGGATTATCTGCCTTATTAACGATGTTGAATTCATGTGCATCAGGGATTAGTGTTGTGAATATTGATAATGGGTTTGGCGGGGGATATAATGCAGTATTAATTGATCAACTAGCACGAAAAGGGGCCGGGAAATATTGAGAACACTTTATTTTGATTGTTTTTCAGGTATCAGCGGAGATATGGTTATTGGAGCTTTGATTGATGCCGGAGCAGATCCGAATCGTTTAGTAGAAGAATTAAAAAAACTTCATATTGATGATGAGTATATGTTGAAATGGACAAAGTTAGTGAAAAATGGGATTACAAGTACTAAATTTGATGTGATGTTGAAGAATGTTCATTCCCATCACCATCATCACGATCATGTACACGATCATGCACACGATCATGCACACGAACACGATCATGCACATGATCACAATCATGAACACGGTCACGATCATGAACACGACCATGAGCACCATCATGACCATCATAATCATAGCCATGAAAATGACCACCATCATCATCATGAACATCGGGCTTATAAAGATATTGTTGCATTAATTGAGGGTGCTGGTTTTGTTGATCCTGTGAAAAAAACGGCATTAAAAATCTTTAAAAGAATTGGTGAAGCGGAAGGCCATATCCATGGAATTCCCTTAGAAAAGGTCCATTTTCACGAAGTAGGGGCAGTAGATTCGATTATTGACATTATCGGTGCAGCTATCTTAATTCATCAATTAGAAGTAGACGTAATCAAATCATCACCCATTCCAGTGGGAACAGGTCGTATCCATATTGATCATGGTATATATCCTGTACCTGCACCTGCCACTCTTGAAATATTAAAAGGTGTACCAATTGAACAATCTGACATACGCTTCGAGCTCACCACTCCCACGGGGGCGGCGATTGTCGCTGTATTGGCAGAAGAATTTTGCCCGATACCATCCATGATGGTTACATCCATTGGTTATGGTGCTGGAACGAAGACCTTTAAAAATCATCCCAATGTGCTCCGTGTCATCATTGGAGAGGAATAAATAAACCTGAATCAGCGAACGTCCTTATCGATATCTAATGTCTCTTTTTGAAAAGAAAGGAAATGATTTAATGGTTTCTCATCTTCCTCCCAGTAATGAGCATATTGATGATCAGATGGTCAAAATGGAAGTTAATCTCGATGATATTCCTGGAGAATGGCTTGGCTATGTGATGGACTTGCTGTTTGAGGCCGGCGCAAATGATGTCTTCTATACTCCTATTTATATGAAAAAAAATAGACCAGGCGTATTACTTCAACTACTTTGCTCGCAGAAACATATAAATTCAATTAAGGAAATTCTATTTAAGGAAACTACCACACTAGGAATACGCTATTATCCGTTAATGGTACACCGGTTAGAAAGAATGTTTAGGAAGGTTACAACTGAATGGGGTCCTGTGACAGTAAAAGAAGGAATGTATAATGGACAAGTCGTTCAATGTGCTCCGGAGTTTGAGGAATGTAAAAGCATTGCACGACTTCATGACATTCCCGTGAAAAAGGTTTACGAAATGGTTTGGAGGACTTTAGGAAGAGAAGAATAAGCCCCTTAATGATTAAAACTTTAAAAATGGCTGCCATACAGAATAATGGCAGCCATTTTTTAAACCCATTTAATCTCTTCAACTATATGTTGTTTAAACAACTGGATGATAAATTCATTATAAAAGTCTTTTCTTACGATTATTTGAAGCCTATTATTTGGGTGAATATAAAAATGGATATCAGTTAGGATGTTATTTGTATCAAAATACTCACGAATTTCTTCGATTTTTTTCTTCCATTTGTTATCAACAAAAGAAAGTGTGAATTCAAAATCATTGCCGTTAGGGGTTTCCGTTAGTTCGAGAAGCTGTTCGTTATATTTATACTCTACTTTCATCATAACCCTCCTATATTAGATATCTTAAATATATGTAAACCGTACAAATAATAATTGATAAAATCATTAATGGAAAGGCAATCAACATGAATTTTCCAAATGTAATAGGATGGCCTTCCTTTGCGGCAAGACCCGCCACAATCACATTGGCACTGGCTCCAATTAATGTGCCATTCCCGCCAAGACATGCTCCTAGAGATAAACTCCACCAAAGAGGTTCTAAATTAGTAATACCAAGTTCCCCCATATCTTTTATCATTGGAATCATGGTGGCAACAAACGGAATATTATCAATAAACGCCGAGGCAATCGCGCTAACCCAGAGAATTAATATCGATGTGGATGTAACATCCCCTCCAGTTAGGTGTACTGAGTAATCTGCTAAAAGCGAAATTATCCCTGTTTCTATCAATCCTGATACCAATACAAACAGGCCGATAAAGAAGAATATGGTTGTCCATTCTACTTTTAAAAATGCTTTATCTAAATACTTTTCTCCTGTTAATAGAAGCAGGAGGAAGGCACCAGCTAACGCGACGGTAGCAGATTCAATATGAAAAAGCTGATGCAGGAAAAAACCCAAAATCGTTAGCGAGAGAGCAGTTAACGATTTAATTAGTAACTTGGTATCTGTTATTTCTTCCTTTTCATCTAAGTCCATTAAATTGGCCTTAAGATCATCCGTTGTTCGAAGCTGCTTCCGATAAATAAATGCTAAGATCGCTATATTAACAAATAAGATAAAGAATGTTATCGCTGTTAGATTATTAATAAATGCCATAAAGGTAAGCTCTTTTACGGCGCTGCCGAGCATGATATTCGGCGGGTCGCCTATCAGTGTGGAAGTTCCACCAATATTCGAGGCAATTACTTCGGTTATTAAAAAGGGAATCGGATTAACCCGTAATTGTCTCGTGATACTGAAAGTAACTGGAACCATTAATAGTACTGTTGTTACATTATCTAAAAAGGCTGACCCCAAGGCAGTAATAGTTCCGAGCACTAACAATATTTTTAATGGATCACCTTTCACTTTTTTTGCTGACCAAATCGCAATGTATTTGAACAGACCTGTCTCTGAAGTTATGGCAACGATGATCATCATACCGGTCAATAATCCGAGTGTATTGAAGTCGATATGGTGAAGCGCCTTTTCCTGCCCGACAATTCCTAGTAATACCATCATAATTCCGCCGCACATGGCAATGATCGTGCGATGAATCTTTTCAGTGACGATAAAGGCATAGGTAATTAAAAATACACCAAGTGCAATTAATGCTTGAGTTGACATGTAATAACCTCTTCTCCCAAGTTTTTAAATGGTCCATTTTAAAAAATGACAAAAAGGAGCCTGTTTGACAGACTCCCCCCAATAAAAACACCATTTATATTTTTAACTTTATTCTAAATAACTAAACTTTGAATGTAAAGAAAGTTTTAACTATTAAAGCCCTAATTTATCAATAAAATCAACAGTTTCCTGATGCTCTGGTTTAATTAACTGATAAAGACGTTTATCTCTCTTAACAAGGGAGGTCCCCGCATCATTAACAATGGGTCTTGTGAAGGAAGTCCCTTTTAATACGCCCCATTGGCCATTTGTTTTTTCTAGTCTAAGATCAATAATTCCAAGACGATTTCCAAAAGCCCCTGCCATTACGACAGGTTTACCATTAATTTGTCCCGTTTCTATGTTAGTGTCTGGAGAATTTTTATACACAGAACTTGGAAAGACATTATGAGAATGCCCTGCCAAAATGACATCGATGCCAGGAATTTTTGATAAATAATAGACCGCATTTTCCGATTCAGCGCTATATGTTCCGTAGCTGATTCCTGTATGGGCAAGGGCGACAATGATATCCGCTCCTTTTGATTTCATGATTGGGATAAATTCTTTTGCAGTATCAACAATGGGTTTAGCCATAACTTTACCTTCAAGATTTGCCTTATCCCATTTCATAATTTGTGTCGGCATAAATGCTATTACCCCAATTTTTAAACGATGTCTTCTCCCATTCTGATCAACCACTTTTCTTTTCAAAATAACATACGGAGTAAAGTAGGGTTTTTTCTTTTTAACAGAGAAAACATTGGCATTAAGGACGGGCATCTTTGCGCCTTTCACGGCTGCATTTAAGAATCCTAAACCATAGTTAAATTCATGATTACCTATGGCAACGGCATCATAATGTAAATAATTAAAGGCACGATAAACCGGATGAATTTTTCCCTTACGTATTCCTCGAATTCTCGCTAAATATTCTCCAAGAGGATTCCCCTTCAGGTGATCTCCATCGTCAAATAATAAAGAATTTTGTACTTCCTTCCTTGCCTTCCGGATAAGTGTCGCTGTTTTGATTAGGCCAATTCGATTGTCTACTTTTGTTTGATAATAGTCATAATTGACTAAGGATGCGTGCAAATCAGTTGTTTCCATGATACGTAAATCAACGACACCTGGCTGTGTTTGTACAGTTGCGGCCTTAAACGATAAGGCAGGATGAGAGAACTCAAAAAGTGAGAGGATGATAAGAATAATAAGCGTTTTTTTGTTCAATTAGAAAACCTCCTTCATAATCTTGCATTAAAGGTTTTCTTAGTATTCGTTTTCTAACTGGAATTATGATTAGTGATCATGTTACTTTCATTAAATTTATCATAAGTAGTTCTTCATTCTTTTTGATATCAAGTGAATTATGACGTAGATTAACGCAGTTGGCGTTTTATTTATCATATAATTAAGTGACTGATATTGAAGTATTTTTTGAAATTTGGCATTGGAAACGCTTATATGCTTTAAGGAGTGATTCTATTCATGAATCCAAAAAGAAAGATTTCCATTTTGTCTGGTCATTTTGGAAGCGGAAAAACAGAGATTGCTATTAATTTAGCCTTAGCAGAAAGACAAAGACATGAAAAAGTGGCCATTAATGATTTAGACATTATTAATCCTTATTATCGGTCTCGTGATGCAGCAAGTATTTTTTTACAACATGATATTGAATTAATTTCACCCAAGAGCCATCTTGCTACCTCAGATTTGCCAATTGTATCGGGTGAGATTTTTCGAGTATTGCACGATCATAGATACAGATTAATCGTCGATGCTGGTGGTGATAAAGAAGGAGCAACAGCTCTTGGACAATACTATCATGAATGGAAGGATTTTAGCCCAGAACTTCTTTTTGTTTTAAATAAGAATCGTCCGTATGTTAGTACCTTAGATGGGGCGTTGTTTACAGTGGAACAGATTGAAAGAGCCTCTAGGTTAAAAGTAACAGGGATTATCAATAATTCAAATATTGGGATGGAAACGACGATGCAAGATATTTTAAGAGGCTATGAGTTAGCCATTGAACTGGCAGAAAAACTTGAAATTCCATTTTTGTACACAACTATCTCAAAACATTTGAAATCTGAAGCACAAGAATTTATGAACAACCATGAAGGTGTATTCATTGAGAGATATATGAAATTGCCATGGGAAGTGTAGGAGGAGATTATACATGGAAAAAAGGGTCATTTTTAATGAGGATATTTGTAAGTCCTGTAGTCTCTGTGTGCAAGTATGCCCAACGAATGTTATTTTTCTTGCGGATTATTTGAATGGGAAAGGGTACTGGCCTGCATCGGTGATTGACCAAGAGCATTGTATCAGTTGTGCAAAGTGTGCACAAATATGTCCGGATTCTGTTATTGCAGTTTATCGACCAGTTAAAATATTGCAAACTGTGTGATTCGAAGGGAGCGTTATCAAATGGGGAAAGTGTTAATGAAAGGAAATGAATTAAGCTGGCTTTTTACTATTAATTTAAAGGTTTATCACATAATACATAAAGTGATAAGGATCACTTAATTGAAAATCATTTTCAATTACAATAAAAATTGAAGGATAAATTAGGAGGTATTATGAATGGAAAAGAATTCAGTTAAAGCATATATGGAATATAGCGAAGAGAAATTTACAAAAAGGATTATTTATAAAAAAGGTGAAACAACTGCTTTTGTGTTAAATTTTTTACCTAGCCAACAACTGCCCACTCATAAGCATCCAGGAACAGAAGTTTATATTTATGTTGTAACCGGTAATGGCACAATTAGTTTTGATGGGAAAGAATCAGGAGTCTCTGAGGCAGATTTAATCCATGTTCAAAGCGAAGAGGAAATGTCATTTAACAATACCGGGAAAGAACCAGTGAGCTTGTATGTAGTCCTAAGCAAAATACCGTCTGAACTTTATGCAAAGAACATCTAAGCAATGTTAAGAGCTGCTTATTATAGTGACTAAATACAAAAAAGTCAGCCTGTATTTAAATCAGGCTGGCTTTTTTCTGGTCATATCCCGTTTTCTAATTTTGATGCCAAAAAACCACCAGTTCCAATCGCCAAGTAGTTTCATGAGTGCTGGAACTAGCACCATCCTCACTATGGTTGCATCAATAAATATTGCTATAGCAATTCCTACTCCTAACTGCTTAACCGGCATGACGCCGGTAAAGGCAAATGCACCCGTAACGACAATCATAATGGCGGCAGCTGAAGTGATAATTTTACTAGTATAAGTCAATCCAGATATAGTCGCTTCACTATTATCTCCAGTTTTTAAGTAAAATTCCTGAATTCTCGAGATAAGGAACACTTCGTAATCCATCGATAGTCCAAAAACGAGAGTAAAAACAAATACAGGTAAAATTAACGCAATTTCTACAGGTGTGACGCCAAAATGCCCTTGCTGGAAAATCCAGACTAGAATCCCAAAGGTACAGCTCAGGCTTAATATGTTCATTACAATTGCTTTCACTGGTATAAGAATGGATCGGAATGCTGCCATTAAAATGACAAAAGTCGAAAGGACAATCAATAATAATCCATCTGGTGCCTTTTGGTAGATTTCGGAAAATATTTCTTGCTCAAATTTTATCGACCCGCCAAAGAAAGTGTTTAAACCTAAATCCTTATTAGACCAGTCACTTACCCATTGTCTTGCTTTAGCGGAATGTTCGCCAGTATTTAAATATACCTCTAAGAGCATTTTATTATCTCTAATAAAGTAGTCGATAATTGGGGCTGCCTTTGATGTTTTCCCAGAGGTGAGTACTTGATAAAGCTGGTTTACATCCTTTAATCCAGTCGCTGAAAAGGGTGAATGAACGGTATTTACAAGCGCATCGTTTTCAATGTTTTTAATCACGTTATTCACTATTCTTAGATTGTTCAAATCAAGAATGTTACCACTTGATTCAAGAACCACGATGACTTTTTTCTCATCTCGTTTTTCTTTAGCAACAAAATGGTCCTTATAGATTTCTAAGGCAGTTCTTGAAGGGTAATTTGGCGGCAGAGATTCTGTACCAGGGATTGCTAAAATCATTTGTTTAACAGGAATTAATCCTGCTAAAAGAATTGCAAGGGCTGCTACAGTCATAAGAATGGGGCGCTTCATGACAAATTTAGCAAACTTATGCCAAAAACTTTTCGTTTGCTTGTCCACTGCGGGTAAAATACTTAATTTATTAATTTTTGCTCCCAAAACACCAAGCAGTGCAGGAAGAAAGGTTAAGGCACATATGGCAGAAATGAACACAACAGTCATTCCGCCAAGCGCAACATTCTGAAAAATATCGATTCTGATAAACCACAATGCAGATAGACCAATAAAAACACAGAGTCCTGAAAAGATAATCGAACGACCGGCAGTAGAAACCGTTATCTCAAGAGCAGCCTTTATAGACTTTGTTTTCACTTCTTCTTTATATCGATTAATTAATAACAAGGCAAAATCAATACTTAACGCTAACCCAATCATCGGAACAATATTTAAAATAAAGATTGTTAAATCTGCACGATAGCTAAAAAAGTAAACGGTACCCATTGTACATAATATGGAAACTACGCCAATGACAATCGGGAGAGATGCAGCAATGAGTCCACCAAAGGCAAGGATAAGAACAACTAACGCGATCGGCAGACCAATCATTTCCGCTTTTGCTAAATCTTCTTGGCTTGCAGTATTAAGGTCTTGGACAATAATAGGTTCCCCGGTCATAGTGACTTTTAGGCCCTTTTTATTTACTAGTAAAGTCTTTAATTGGTTGATTTCTGAGCCAAGGTTTTCAGCATCCTTGTTAAAAGTGAGAAGCCCATAGGCATAATTCGCTTTTATCATTCCTTCTCGTTCCAAAGGTGAAATTATTTGCTCTGCATCATCAAAGCCCGTTAACCTTTCAAAATTGGCTAAAATGTATTGTCTGAAATCTTCATTACTAATGGCTTTGTCTTTTTCAAAAACAAGAATAATGGAGGATTTTGCATATCCAAATTCTTTTTCGAGAAGGTTGCGTGTTTTATTATATTCCCCGTTATATTCAAAACCATTTCCGCTTAGAACGGTAGGCAGTTTTAATGCAAAAAAACCTAAAAGTACAATAATGAGACCCCAAGTTACCAGAACCCACTTCCGCTTTTCGTAAATAAATCCGCCTAGTGATTGCATAATATCGCCTCCTCTCATAATAATTGTTCCCCATAAAAGAGGCTGAAAATTCATGTTCCTCGCTTAGATTCATATGCAATATATGAAATTATATTCATATTGAATTTTACAAATGTAAAATGAAAGTGATATTGTTTATTTTTTTTGTTACAATAAAGAGAAAATAATAAACGATAAGGTGATAATAGTGGATCGTGAAAAGTTAACGAAAGTAATTGAAGCAGCCAAGCTCTATTATCTGTTGGATTATAATCAAAACGAAATTGCCAAGAAACTAGGTGTTTCCCGTCCCACTGTGTCGCGTTTACTACAACAGGCAAAAAGTGATGGAATTGTCCAGATTAATATAATGGATCCGACGGAAGATGTTGAGAATCTAGCGAGACAACTTGAAAACAAGTTCAACCTGAAGAAGGCGGTTGTCGCTTCAATACCACAATATGAAGACCATATAATAAAAAATTATCTAGGGGAAAAAGCCGCCATTTATCTAAATCAAATTGTTAAGGATGATGACATAATTGGTGTGACATGGGGAACAACCCTTTACCATATTGCCATTGAATTAAAGCAGAAATTTGTAAAAGGGGTAAAAGTTGTCCAACTAAAGGGTGGTGTCAGCCACGCTGAAACTAATACGTATGCATCAGAGATTTTATATCTTTTTGGAAAAGCATTTCATACTACACCACACAATCTTCCACTTCCAGCAATCGTAGACCATGTGGTTGTAAAGCAGGCAATGGAGGCTGATCGACATATCCGAAAAATCCTTGAACTAGGTAGTCAGGCGAATATTGCTCTATTTACGATTGGACCAATTAAAACAGATTCATTACTATTTCAATTAGGATATTTTACAGAGAGTGACTTAGAATCTCTATATGGAAAAGCTGTGGGTGATATTTGCTCCCGTTTCTTTGATGAAAATGGGGAAGTTTGCAACGAGAGTTTGAACGAGAGAACACTTGGAGTAAAGTTGGATGATTTAAAGAAAAAGGATTATTCCATTCTTGTAGCAGGCGGGCCCAATAAAATTGAGGGAATTTACGGGGCATTAAAAGGTGGGTTTGCAAACGTGCTCGTTACGGACCAGTTTACAGCACAATTCTTGCTAGATAAGAACTAAATAAAGACAGTTTTTATAAAGGGTAAAAAAATTTTTTACATTTGTTCATAAAGGTATTTACAAATGTTCATTATATTTGATATAGTTACATTGTGATAATCGACAAAACCATTTTAATATAAAAATTTCATTATAAGGGAGACGAAGAATATGACACAGAATGTAGTAGGAATGATTGACCATACATTATTAAAGGCAGATGCAACTAAAGAAGAAATTGTGAAGTTAGTGGAAGAAGCAAAGGAATATTTATTTGCGTCGGTGTGTGTGAATCCAACTTGGGTTCGTACAGCAGCAGATATGCTGGCTGACACTCCAGAAGTGAAAGTATGTACCGTAATTGGTTTTCCACTTGGGGCAACTACTCCTGAAACTAAAGCATTTGAAACAAAAAATGCGATTGAAAATGGAGCAGATGAAATCGATATGGTTATTAATGTGGGTGCCCTAAAAGATAACCAAGATGACTTGGTGGAAAGAGATATCCGTGCGGTAGTCGAAGCTGCTAAAGGAAAAGCATTGGTAAAGGTAATCATCGAAACTTGTTTGTTAACAAAAGAAGAAAAAATTAGAGCATGCGAAATTTCTGTAAAAGCTGGGGCAGACTATGTAAAAACATCTACAGGTTTTTCAACAGGCGGAGCCACTGTCGAGGATATTCGCTTGATGCGTCAAACCGTGGGGCCAGATATTGGTGTGAAAGCTTCAGGTGGGGTTCGCAGCCGTGAAGATGCATTAGCAATGGTAGAAGCAGGAGCAACTCGTATTGGTGCAAGCTCTGGTGTTTCAATCAGTAAAGGTGAACTATCCTTAAGCAATTACTAATAAATCAATTGTGAGGTTAATTCGATGAGAGACGTAATAATGGCTTTAATTGCCGGTTTAATAGTTGGTATGTTGTTTAAATTTTTAAAGCTTCCATTACCTGCTCCCCCAGTATTCTCAGCAGTTGTCGGTGTTTTCGGGGTGTACTTTGGCGGCGTGCTTCTTGATTGGATTACTAAATTAGTTCAGCATTAAATTTCCTTGGCGGAGCGTGAATATGATGGAGAATAAAGACCTAATCGTTGAAGCAAATAAAGCAAGAGAGCTTGCTTATGTCCCATATTCTAATTTTAAAGTGGGTGCAGCACTTTTATCAAAAGATGGCCAAGTATTTCATGGCTGCAATATAGAAAATGCAGCTTATAGCATGACTAACTGTGCGGAGCGAACTGCTTTGTTTAAGGCCTATTCTGACGGGATTACACAATTTGCTTCACTCGTTGTCGTTGCAGATACTGAAGGGCCGGTTTCCCCTTGTGGGGCTTGTCGTCAGGTTATTTCTGAACTTTGTGATGCAGAAATGGAAGTTGTGCTTACCAATTTAAAAGGCGATATACAAAAAATCCTTGTAAAAGATCTACTACCAGGAGCTTTTTCACCAAAAGATTTAAATAAATAAGTATTCGAGAAGTTTATCCAATTGTGATAGACTTCTTTTTTATTTGGTGTGGGAAATCCCCTTGAATTGGAAAATACAATATTGAACATAATATACATAGCAAAAATAAAGGATGATTCCATGATTTATATCTATAATGATTTTGGCGGAACTCATACAACTTCTTTAGCAGCGGCCTACCATTTAAAACAATTACCACAATCCGAACGAAAACTGACAAAAGAAGAAATTTTAAATGTGAAATATTTCAATAAATTAACAAAAGCAGATTTTGGAAAGATTATTTTCCATGGAATGGATGAAGATGGAAACTCTGTTTATACGATTGGACGGAAAAGAAACAAATATGTGGTTCCTGCATTAAAAGAAATGAGTTTATTGCTGCAAGAAAAATTTAAATTTGATGAAAAAATTGTTTTCTCCAATACTTCACCAACAGTTCCTTTTGCTATGTCCATGGGCGGACTTTTTTCAAGGGGGCTAAAAATTGATTTTATTGGAGTACCGTTATTAGTTATAGGTGCTAAACAATGTTGTGATAATATATACAGGTTGGTGGAAAATACAAAAGAAATAGGGAAAACAACTTTTGCAGAAAACATCATTGTATTGGAGAATGAGATGTATAAATAGGTGGGGAGATTAAAGTGAAAAAGAAAATAGGTTTTATTGGGGCTGGAAAGATGGCTCAGGCAATGATAGAGGGTATGGTTAAATCATCAACTATTCCAAAAGAGAACATTATAGCTAGCGCTAGCACAAAAGAAACGACAAAAATGGTCGAACAAAAATATGAAATATGCACTTCATTAAATAATAGAGATGCAGCCCAATTTGCTGACATCCTTATTATTGCGGTGAAACCTGATCTACATTCAAAGATAATCGAAGAAATAAAGAATGATATAAAACAAGAGGCAATCATTGTAACGATTGCGGCTGGGATTACCTTGAGGAATGTTGAGCAGGCATTTGGCTTCCAAGTAAAGGTGATTAGGACAATGCCTAATACTCCCTCTTTAGTTGGGGAAGGCATGAGTGTGATCTGTGCAAATGATTACCTTACTGAAAATGAAATTGTTGAGGTAGAGCACTTGTTCCAGACCTTTGGAAAGACCGAGAGGCTAGAAGAGAAGCTAATGGATGCCGTTCCTGCTATCAGCGGTTCTTCCCCGGCATATGTGTATATGCTTCTAGAAGCTATGGCAGATGGTGGGGTAAGGCAAGGAATACCAAGGAATCAAGCTTATCGACTAGCTGCTCAAGCTGTTCTTGGTGCTGCAAAAATGGTCCTTGAAACCGGAAAACATCCTGGAGAACTCAAAGATAATGTGTGTACGCCAGGAGGGGCAACAATAGAAGCAGTTGTTACCTTAGAGGAAAAGCAATTTCGGGGATCAATTATGACAGCAATGGACAGTTGTACAAATAAAGTAAAAAAACTATTATAAATAGGAATCTTAGGATCCAGTTTTTGGATCCTTTTTTGTCTTTAGAACTCAAGAGAATTCGACAAGTGTTACTGTTTTTCGACTTTTTCTGCATTTTTCGCGTGACACAAGAATTTATTAATAATAAACTTTAAATACACTAAATCTGTTTAGAAAAAAGGGAATAGTAAAAGCAATGAATCAAAAATAGAGAAGGTCTGTCTATTCTTATTTGAAGGTTCGTCAGTCTGGGAAGTAGGTATTTATGGATTTAAATAATAAATTTATAAAAAAAACATTGTACGTTTCGGTCATTGATGATGATCCAATAATTCGAACTATGTTAATAAGATTACTTAAGGTTATGGATTTAAATCATTTTGAATTAGACATTGACACATTTGAAAATGGTCTTCAATTCTTTGAATCAAAACGCTTAGAGGGGAAGGGAGAACATTTTTTAATACTTGATGGTGTTATGCCTGTTATGGATGGTATCGAAATCCTGCAGAAAGTAAAAAGAATAGAAAATGGAAGAAATATTCATGTTCTTATGTTGACCGGGAGAAAAAGGGAAACGGATATGGAACAGGCATTAAAACTAGGAGCTGATGATTATATGACCAAACCTTTTAGTATTAAAGAACTTCAAGCTAGGATTGAACGGTTAATCAAAAGGATGAATTAGCATGCTGAAAAATGAATTATATTACCTGACAATATTAACGATTACCATTTTAGGCATTTTATTGGTGCTGCTAATATATCTAACAATAAGAAAAGCTATGGATATTAAAAACAGGAAACGGATTGAGCAATTTATTGAAAAATATCATTCCATTCTTTTTACTATGTTAATGGAGGGAGGGTATTCTAGGGGATTAAATCCTAAATCTGTTCTTGAACAAATAGCCATTGAAGAACTTCTAAGCAGATTTAGCAAAATTTTAGAAGGCGAGGATGAAAAGACACGATTAACAGAACTAGCATCAATGTATTTATTGGAGAGGTATCGTAAGAAACTTAAAAGTAAAAGGTGGAGTCAACGGATGAACACCCTCTATCATATTGAGGATTTCAAATTAACTCTCCTGAGGGACGATATCTACTTACTAACAAAGAAAAAAAAGCTTTCTCACGCAGAACTTATTCATTCATTAAGAATCCTTGCTTTATTTCAACACGAATTTTTATTTAATCTGTTAACAACCCACTACCAGAATTTCTCTGAATTTGAGTACCGCACAATATTAATCCGCCTTGAGCAACAACAATTTGAACAATTTATTCTTCATTTTCATAAAGGTAGTCAGCCATTACAAAAAGCAGTCCTAGATGTAATTTCAATAAAAAAGGAATTAAATTATCTTCCTTTTCTTGAGAATATCTTTTCGGTCTATAAAGGGGAAATCAGGCTCCGATCCTTAAAGGCATTATCGATTATGGGCCATGTGAAAGATTCAGAACCCTATTTAGAACTACTTTATTCTAGTAAATGGGAAGAGAGAATGGTTGCAGCAAAACTAATTGGTTCATTAAAAGAAGTCAAAGGAATATCAAGATTAATCGAACTTTTGCATGACCAAACATGGTGGGTTCGTTCTCAAGCAGGGCAAGCCATCCGCCAATTTCCAAATGGGCACCAGATATTGCGGGAAGTATTAGAAACTTCAAAGGATCCATTTGCTAAGGATATGGCATGGGAATGGCTACATAAAGGGGTATAGAAAATGGTGATTTTTGAGTGGGGAAATGTTGTAACGATTTTTGCTTGGTTTATCGCAATATATATGGTAATTGTCATTTCTTTTTACTCTGTTATCTTGGTGATTTCTTTTTTTCAGTTGCGCAAGGAATACCAACTTGACAGAGTTCAAGCCTATGAAGATTATTCGGATGAATTTTATACCAAACCTGTTTCAATTATTGTGCCCGCTTACAATGAAGAAGCAGGTATTATTCAAAGTGTCCGTTCCTTATTAAGCGTAGATTATCCAACCTATGAAGTGATTGTGGTGAACGATGGGTCAACGGACCAAACTCTCGCAAAAGTAATAGATCACTATGATATGCAGGAAATAAAAAAAGCGGTTAGAAAACAAGTGGAAACAAAACCGATTGTCCGGATTTATCAATCAGCAGTACTATCAAATTTGTTTCTTATTGATAAGGCAAATGGGGGAAAGGCAGATGCCCTTAATGTTGGTCTTAATTTCTCTCATTACCCATATTTTTGTTCGTTAGATGGTGATTCCGTTCTTGAGCAGGATGCATTTTTAAAGGTAATGAAGCCCATTATTGATTCAAATGAAGAAGTGATCGCTTCGGGTGGAAGTGTTCGAATTGCGAATGGCTGCCAAATCAAAAACGGCCAAATACAAAGAATCTGTTTATCAAATAAACCTTTGGTAGTTATGCAAATCATCGAATATTTACGTGCCTTTCTCATGGGGAGAATTGGATTGAGCCGGCACAACCTCCTATTAATTATTTCAGGTGCATTTGGCGTTTTTTCAAAACAATGGGTAATTGCTGCAGGTGGATATAAAACAGATACTGTCGGGGAAGATATGGAATTAGTCGTTAGGCTTCATCGACTGTTAAAGGAAAAAAATATCAAGAAAAAGATTGTCTATGTTCCGGATCCGGTTTGTTGGACAGAAGTTCCTGAGGAGATTACATTCCTTCGCAGGCAAAGAAGACGTTGGCATCGAGGGCTGCTTGAAAGTTTGTGGACTCATCGGAAAATCACCCTTAACCCTAAATACGGTTCCATTGGTTTAATATCGTTTCCTTACTTTTGGATTGTTGAATTTTTCGGACCAGTCATTGAGTTTTTAGGATACCTTTTTATGGTCCTTTGTTTATTCCTAGGGGGGATCTATATAGAATTTGCTATTTTGTTATTTCTGCTCTCCTGTTTATATGGGTCTATTTTTTCAATGGTATCGGTTCTATTGGAAGAATGGAGTCTTACAAAATATCCAAAAGTATCAGATATCATGAAGTTATTTGTATATTCTTTAACAGAAACTCTTTGGTACAGACCGATGACCGTATTTTGGAGATGTGAGGGAATATGGCAAATGCTCATCGGTGATCAAAGTTGGGGAGAAATGAAAAGAAAAGGTGTTTCCGAATGATCAAACCAATCAATTTAATTATTTATTCTGTTCTTTTTTTAATTATTATCACCTTTCCCTTTTGGCTATGGAAAATTCAACCCATAAAACAATTAAATGTGTTGATTGTTGATAAAACGGTTCCGAATCCTTCGTATCGGGAACATAAAGGTTTGGTTTGGATATTAAATAATGCAAAATATTTTAAAGATGGGAAAAAACCTTATTCAGTTACGGAGGATTATAAAGGATTTGAACCAAAGGAAGGAAAGAAATATTCGATCACTCCTTTACCCGAGGATTTAAAACCATACGATGTGATTTATTTAACGGATCAATATGGAGTATATAAAGAGGAGTTTTTCGGACAAAATCCATTAGGGAAACACTCTACAAAGATTTATGGCGGACTTCAAACTGATGAAGTCAATCAAATAAAAAAGGAACTAATTAAATCTAAAGGCAAAACATTAATAGCAGAATTTAATACGTTTGCAAGTCCTACATCAGAATCATCGAAAGCCGAGATCTCGAATTTGCTTAATGTAGAATGGACAGGCTGGATTGGTCGCTTTTTTTCCAACCTTAATAGTACTGAGGTACCAGAATGGGTAAAAGAGAATTATGAGAAGCAAAATAAAAAGTGGTCATTTACTGGAAAAGGATTTGTATTTGTCAGTAAAAACAATTATATCGTTGTAATTGGAGAAAAAGACGTTAACGACAAAGGTCTTCTGTTTGAATTGACTAGAAATGGAAAAAAACACTTTACTCAAAGTATTGATGGAAAGTACAGTTATTGGTTCGATATTATTGATGCCAAAGATGAGAAGGAAATATTGGCCGCCTATAAGTTGCCAATCACTAAGCAAGCAAAAGGAACTCTTAAAGGATATGGGATTCCAACTTCTTTTCCAGCCGTCATTTATCACCAAAATGCTAAGTATTCCTCTTATTATTTTTCAGGGGATTTTGCAGACGAAGCTGATGTTCCAGGAATTTATCAAACAAAGGGTTTGGATGCTTGGAAAAAGAGTGTTGGTTCGGGCGGTTCTTTCTATTGGGAAACCTACGTACCAATGATGAAGGATATTTTAAAGCATGGATTACACCATGTAACACCCCAAGAAAAAGTGGATGTAGTCGAACTTAATGGCATTAAATCCAACAGCAAAACTGGAAAATCTTATATTCAGATTCAGAAGGACGGGAAATGGGAAGATCTCTTAATTAAGGGTGTAAACATGGGGATAGGAAAACCTGGTTATTTTCCTGGGGAGACGGCGATTACAAAAGATGAATACTTTCGATGGTTTAAAGAAATTGGTGCAATGAATGCCAATGCGGTCAGAGTCTACACACTCCACCCGCCACAATTTTACGAAGCCTTTTATGAATATAACAAAATTGCTAGTAAGCCGCTATTCTTATTTCATGGGACGTGGGTTAATGAAGAGAATCTAATTCACACTCAAGACGCCTTTGCCAAAATAAATATAGATGATGCAAAACTTGAAATAAAAAATATGATTAATCTTATCCATGGAAAAGCAAACATACCAGACCGGCCTGGCCATGCGTCAGGTGAATATAAGTACGATATTTCGAAGTACGTTCTGGGAATCATTGTTGGCACGGAATGGGACCCTGCTATGGTCACAAACACAAATGAAAAGCATTCAAAAATTAGTCAATTTACAGGGGAGTTCTTTAAAACAGAAGCGGCCAATCCATTTGAAATCTGGCTGGCTGGTTTAATGGATTTTGCTGCGGATTATGAAGCGAAACACTACCAATGGCAGCATTCAATGAGTTTTACGAACTGGGTTACAACAGATATGTTGAAACATCCAACCGAACCACTGGAGAATGAAGATATGGTTTCAGTGAACCCCAATCATATTAAAGCATCTAAGGGGTTATCTTCAGGGTTATTTGCCTCCTATCATATCTATCCTTATTATCCTGATTTTCTTAACTTTGATAAGTCATATCTTAATTATGTAGATGGAAAGGGTAAGAAAAACAATTATGCTGGCTATTTAAATGAGCTCCGTGCTGCCCATCAAATGCCAGTTCTTGTTGCAGAATTTGGTGTTCCGGCTTCGAGAGGATTAACACATAAGAACGCTTATGGGATGAACCAAGGTTTTCATTCAGAAGAAGAACAAGGGTATATTAATAAGCATCTATATGAATCGATTGTTTCAGAAGACTACATGGGGGGACTTGTCTTCACCTGGCAGGATGAATGGTTTAAGCGAACATGGAATACCATGGATTTTGATAATCCCGATCGAAGACCATTTTGGAATAACATGCAAACAAATGAGCAGCACTTTGGCTTATTAGGATTTGAACCTGGGAAAAAGGAAAAAGAAATCATTGTGGATGGGAATGCATTGGATTGGGAGTTAGCGGGAGTCAAAAAGAGTTATTCTAGCAAAGATAAAAAGGACACTTTAAAGGAAGTACGGTTATCCTCTGACAATGGATATTTATATTTCCTTTTAAAATATAATCGTCCAGTTGATTTTCGCAAACAAGGAACCTTCCTGCTGCTTGATTCCATTAAGGAACAGGGACAAACCCAAATTCCATTAAACGATAATCTATCAATCAAAACAGACTTTGGGATTGATTTTTTAGTAAGTCTTACGGGGCCTGAGACTTCAAGTATCATGGTTGATAGTTACTATGACACCTTTTATTATCAATACGCCCATCTTCTAAAGATGATTGCTGAGGAACCGTATGCAAATCAAAAGAATAATGGTGAATTTCATCCCATCAGGCTTGCTCTTAATAAGAAATTAACGATTCCAACTACCAAAGAGGTGATTCCATTTGCTAGTTACGAGACAGGAAAACTAAAGTTTGGGAACGCTAACCCAAATAGTAAAGAATTCGACTCGTTAACAGATGTTAGCATTAGTAATGATAGAAAAGTAATCGAAGGAAGAATTCCATGGCAGCTCTTAAATGTGAAAGACCCTAGTTTAAAGGAAGTAATGGGGAATGTCTGGGAAAGTGGTTTATCTAGCAGTGTTGAAACGAATGGTATTCGGCTAGCCATAGTGACAACAGAACAAGGGAAGGTTATCCAGACATTACCTGAAAAAAAGCATAATATGCTTCATCAACCTGATACATTTTTATACAGTTGGAAGAAGTGGGAGGAACCAACCTTTTATGAACGATTGAAAAAATCCTATGGAATTATGAAAGAAACGTATCGAACAATTGATATAAATGGAAAGTAGTATTAAGGAAAGGAAAACGCTAGTGGTAAACCAGCGTTTTCCTTTCCTTTTGTATTAATAATAGGGAAAATGTTGATTATTGTTTCCTCTTACGGTTAGCGCCGTCATAAAACCAACACAGATGATGGTGAGAAGAGAATAAAAGAACTTCTCCAACCCAACAACCTGAATACCGCCTGTGATGACAAGACCATCTATTAAGAAGATGATAATCCCGATATTAATGGAAGTAAATTTAGTTAATAATTGGGCAAGTAAATCTGTCCCGCCTGTACTGGTTTCATAACGCAGCATAAGACCTATCCCTATCCCGACAAGCAATCCACCAATAATTGTACTTGGTAATATCCCTATTTCGATTTTACCATTAATAAATGATAGAAAATCAATACAAAAGGATGAGATGATAAGTCCATGGAGGCTGTAGTAGAAATAGCGTCTCTCAAAGAACCAGGCTAAAACATATAAAGGAAGACTTAACACAATAATACTTAGTCCAGTCGGCCATCCGTAAAAATAATGAATAATTAGTCCTAACCCGATGACTCCTCCATCAAGTAAATGATAGGGAACTAAAAATCCATTTACTCCAAGGCTTAAGAGCAAACTCCCGAGCAGCATTGCTGCTAATTTTTCCTTCATCATCCATCACTCCAAAACTTGTCCTCTACCATCAAAATATGTACAAGCGGTACATTTAGAAGTGATATAGTCAAAAAAAAACAACCAGAAGAATCTTCTGGTTGTCTTTATTAAAAGAAGATATTAAGGATGAAGTAGATGATACCAGCTAATAATGCAGTAATTGGAAGTGTAATTACCCATGTAACTAACATCCGTTGAGCCGTACCCCATTTTACTCCTTTAAGCCTATGTGCAGAACCTACCCCTAGTATCCCTGAAGAAATGACGTGGGTAGTACTGACTGGCAAATGGATATAAGTGGCTCCAAAGATGATTGCTGCACCCGTTAAATCTGCGGCAACACCATTAATCGGACGAATCTTCATAATTTTCCCGCCGACTGTTTTTATAATCTTCCATCCACCAATTGATGTACCTAATCCCATTGCAATTGCACAAGAGAGCTGTACCCAAAAAGGCACTTCATCCGTATGAAGATAACCATTAGCTAACAGAGCCATGGTGATGATCCCCATCGATTTTTGTGCATCGTTTGTTCCATGTGAATAGGATTGTAACGCGGCAGTAGCAATTTGGATTAAACGAAAGGAACGGTTGGTTTTAGTTAAATTAAAATTTTTAAAAACGACTTTAAAAATGCTGTAAACAATATACCCAACTGTGAAAGCTAAAATCGGTGATAGAATTAATGCTTGAATAATTTTTATAAAACCTTCAGCTTTAATTACTTCAAATCCTTTTGCAGCAATGGCTGCACCCGCAATAGAACCGATAATTGCATGTGATGAACTACTTGGAATACCGTAATACCAAGTGAGTAAGTTCCAAAAAATAGCTGCTAATAGTGCCGCAAAAATAACAATCGATCCAGTATGACCACCAGTAAGTGAGAATGGATCAACAATGTCTTTAGAGATAGTTTTGGCAACCCCAGTAAATGTCAATGCTCCTACAAAATTCATTACGGCTGCTAATATAATTGCTTGTCGTGGTTTAAGAGCTTTTGTGGATACAGAGGTTGCGATTGCATTTGCTGTATCATGGAATCCATTAATAAAGTCAAATGCAAGGGCACCAATGACAATTAAAATCGTTAAAATTAATACAACGCTCATATGTTTGCTCCTTAAGCATTTTTCATGATAATGGTTTCAAGTGTATTGGCAACTGTTTGGCAATAGTCGGCAATATCTTCAAGGTTTTCGTAAATTTCTTTGTATTGGATAATCCGAATCGGGTCTTTTTCGACCGTAAATAAATTTTTAATCGACTGGCGTAAGATATTATCGCAGTTGGATTCAAAATCTTTTATCTTAATGGCATGTTCTCTTATTTGCTGTAACTTTTTATTGGAAAGTAGTTCAACCGCTTTGTCAATTTCATGAACACTACCTTGAATTGCATCCACAAATTTCTTCATGAAATCATCTGCATTGGTAATAGAGTACATTTCAAATAATGCTGCACAACCTTCAAGCCCATCAAGTACATCATCCATACTCATCGCCAGGTGAAGGATGTCTTCCCGTTCAATTGGAGTGATGAAGGCATCATTCAATTCTTTAATTACTTCATGCACATATGTATCACCTTTTGTTTCAAGTTCCTTCATTTTCTCAGAGAAAATTTTCAAATCACTCACATTTTTTAATTTGTATTCAGTAAAGAAATTTGCACTTTCCTTTAAGTTTGCAGAAATATTACTAAGTAATGCTGAGAATTTATCGACTTTTTTAAATGCCATGTGAATACCCCCATTTTCAATTAAACAATTGTTGAATACTGACCTCAGTAATTTTATATGAAAAATGTCGAAAAAAGAAACATATTCTTTATAAATTTACAAAAACTTAACATTAGAATTTTTTGAATCGTTCATTCTATTGGAACATTTTCTATGTATGTTTACAAAATCTTTACATTATATGTTTTAAATAGTTCTTAAATAGAGACATTTTTACTTTTGCCTATATTTATGTATTTATGTACTTAGTTACCGAGTTAAGATTTTTTCTTTTCTGAGTATAAAAAAGAAATTAGGGTACTTTATAAATACAGGTAGCATGAAAATAAGTTACTTTTCCAACTGCCTGAGACAAATAATTGGTTACTAAAAAGGAGTGTACTGAATGAGTTTCATTTGGGCATTAATTATTGGTGGGATTATTGGATGGTTAGCCGGTCTTATCGTTGGAAGAGATATTCCGGGTGGCATTATTGGTAATATCATTGCAGGATTTGTAGGAGCATGGCTTGGAACTGCAATCTTAGGTAATTGGGGACCACATGTTGCTGATTTTGCAATAATTCCTGCAATTATTGGTTCGGCTGTTTTGGTCTTGTTAGTAAGTTTCATTCTTCGATCCTTTAGAAGAACCGATAGATAATATTTCTTACTTTAAAAAAGCCTCCAATGTTGGAGGCTTTTTCATGCTCTATAATGAAAAGATATCAATATCCTTAAAAATTACAAGTCGATCTACAAATGGAGCATGACAGACAATCTTTTCCTGAGTAAACGGATGAATGAATTCAAGTTTTGCCGCATGTAGTGCTTGTCTTTTCACAATAGGTTTTCCCCCATACAATGTATCTCCAACTAATGGATGCCCTAAATAACTTAAATGAACCCTGATTTGATGTGTTCTCCCAGTATCGAGCCAGCATTTTATATATGAAAGTTGTTTCTCTTTGTCCACTTTTACTACGGTGTAATGGGTAAGGGCAGCCTGACCAGTTGGAGAAACTCTCCTTCTTGTTGCATGATGGCGATCCCGGCCAATCGGTTCGTTAATGGACCCTTTTCTCTGTTTTACTAACCCGTGAACCAAAGCAATGTAGGTTCTTTTAATATTTCTCTTAAAAAGCATCTGATCCATAATAGCCCCTGCTAGTGAATGTTTAGCAAGGAGGATGGCACCTGACGTATCGCGATCTAATCGGTGAACTTGCCGGATGTTCCTATTTTCTCCTTTTGCTTGCAAATAAAATTGCACTGCATTAAGCAGTGTATCTTGATCTGTTAGAGGGTCATTTGGATGGCTATTCATGAAGGGTGGTTTGTTAATAACCAAAACATGTTCGTCCTCAAAAAGTACGTCTATATCTATATAATTAGCTGGAATTTCAATCTTTTCGTCCTCAAATAGTTTTAATTGTAACTTGGAACCCTTGACCAGAGGATTAGTCCAGTTCGCGCGTTCCTCATTAACTTTCACCTTATTCTCCATTCTAAAAGTGTGGGTTAATTTTTTAGGGGCTTCCCAGACATGCCGAAAAATATCCTCGATGGTTTTTCCATTCCATTCTAACGGGACGTCTATTTGAAACCATTCTCCCATTCGCATTGTGTTTAGCATTTAATTCTCCTTAAGGTTATAATTACCACCGTCAATACTGGCTTAGTTATGTTATTCTTATCATATACAATACGACAGAAATAAGCGATGGCAAAGGTGGGTTTTAAGTGAAAATTGTATTTGCCTCGACGCCAAGTCAAGAAAAAGAAATTAACGGACTGGTGAGGTACATTTATTCGAATATATTTCCGCTCTATTTTACGGATGAAGAGATTTGTCAGTTTGAGGAATTAAAGGTTCTGCATCCATCTGAAGAGTTCAATACATTAAAAGATGCCTTTCAGGTCATGACGAGTATTCAAACATTAATCTCCATTCTAGAGTCCTCTCAACCTGATGAACAGTATGCCTCATTATTTAATAAGAATGTTGAGACATTAACGGAGTTTGGTTTACTGTTTCCATTTCAATATGAACATTTTGAAGAAGCAAAAAGTATAAGAATTCCCATGCTTAGTATCTATTCTAAAGCGGATAATGAGTTACTAATCTAAGTAAGTAAAAGTCTGCAAATGCAGGCTTTTATTTTTTTTCTACTAATAATAGTGGTTTTTGAGGTAATATAGAAAAAGAACTGAATAAATGTAGTTCTGCGAAAATTGTCGTTTAATTTCATGAGATTTTTAAAGGAGTAACATAGTTGAAATTAGAAACAATAACAGTAGACAGAATTTGGAGGAGAACCCTATGGACTGGAAAAAGACAGCGAAAAGTTGGATGGAATTTGATGGATTGGATACTGAATTACAAGATCAATTAAAACAATTAATGAAGGATGAGAGGCAAGTAGAAGAGGCCTTTTATAAAAATTTGGAATTTGGTACTGGTGGTATGCGTGGAGAAATTGGGGTTGGCACCAACCGAATGAATCTTTATACTGTTCGCAAAGCATCAGCTGGGCTGGCAGCATACATACAAAACCATGGAATGGAAGCAAAACAACGTGGAGTTGTCATTGCGTATGATTCACGCCATAAATCTCCAGAATTTGCGCTGGAGGCTGCAAAAACATTGGCCACAAAGGGTATACAAACATATGTATTTGATGAATTAAGACCTACTCCTGAATTATCTTTTGCCTTAAGATACTTAAATGCTTTTTCAGGCATTGTGATTACCGCAAGCCATAATCCACCTGAGTATAACGGCTATAAAGTTTATGGGTCTGATGGAGGCCAACTGCCACTTGCTGCTGCGGACGAAGTGATTGCAAAGGTAAATGAGATTGAAAATGAATTATTGATTGAGATTGATAGTGAAGAAAAATTAAGAGCAGAAGGATTAATTAAAACAATTGGTTCGGAAATTGACCAAGCCTATACGGAGAAACTAATAACGATATCTGAGAATCCAACCCTTGCTCAAGAAACGGATATCAAAATCGTCTTTACTCCACTACATGGAACCGCTAATAAGCCTGTCCGTGCTGCACTTTTAGCATTGGGATATGAAAATGTAACAATCGTCAAAGAACAAGAACTTCCGGATCCAGAATTCTCAACGGTAAAAAGTCCTAACCCTGAAGAACATGCCGCCTTTGAACTAGCAATTCGAGATGGAAAAAGAATCGGCGCTGACCTATTAATTGCAACAGACCCGGATGCAGATCGATTAGGGATTGCTGTATTAAACCCTGAGGGAGAATATGTAGTTCTCACTGGTAACCAAACAGGGGCTTTATTACTGGATTACATCCTTACCCAGAAAAAAGAAAAAGGAACACTGCCAGAAAATGGAGTGGTATTAAAAACAATCGTAACATCGGAAATAGGCCGGAAGATTGCTGAAGCTTATCAATTAGAAACCGTTGATGTGTTAACAGGGTTTAAATTTATCGCTGAAAAAATCAATCAATATGAGACAGCGGGAAATCGTAAATTTTTATTTGGATATGAGGAATCTTACGGATATTTAATTGGTGATTTTGCACGAGATAAAGATGCGGTACAGGCTGCTCTCTTAGCAACGGAAGTTTGTGCTTTTTATAAGAAACAGGGCATGTCCCTCTATGAAGGGTTGATGCAGGTATTTGAAAAGTATGGATATTACCAAGAAGGCCTACGCTCCCTAACCTTAAAGGGAAAGGAAGGCGCAGAGACGATTCAACAGTTATTGGCGTCTTTCCGTGCAGAGCCAATTACCAGCCTTGGAGCATTGGCTGCATCCACTGCGGAGGATTATTTAACAAGTACTCGTGTAACGGACAAAGGGCAAGAACCAATTGATTTACCAAAATCAAATGTTTTAAAGTATACATTCGAGGATGGTTCATGGGTTTGTTTACGTCCATCTGGCACAGAACCAAAGGTGAAGTTCTATTTTGGTGTCAATAGTAAAAGTTTAGAAGAAAGCAAAGCAAAACTTAAGACTATTGAAAATGATTTTATGGCGTTAGTTGACCATAAAATGAAAATGGTTCAGGAAATTTAATTTCCTTCCTAGCCAACTAAGAACTGCATCATGAAAGGAAGTAAAACATGCTTAGAGATCAAATTGCCATTGTTACAGGCAGCTCTAGAGGAATTGGCAAAGAAATTGCCGTAAAACTAGCGGAGCAAGGAATGAAATTAACGATTGTGGGCAGTTCTTCACAAATTTCAGAGACAGCTGAAGACCTAAAAAAAATGGGCTATGCAAATGTATTGCCTGTTCAGGCGAATGTCTCAATTGAAGATGATATGAAGGCTGTCGTTGAACAGACAATTCAAACATATGGTTCCGTAGATCTTCTAGTTAACAATGCAGGTGTCGGCTTCTTTAAATTAACGGAGGAAGTATCCTTAGAAGAATGGAAAAAGGTATTTGAAGTAAATGTTCAAGGTGTTTTCTTAGCGACAAAGGCTGTATTACCGCATATGAAAAGCCGAAAATCAGGAACGATTATAAACATTTCATCTGACGTAGCCCGTTATACAATTCCGAATGGTGCGGCTTATACGGCAACAAAATATGCTGTTCAAGGATTCTCTGGTTCAGTTGCCCAAGAAGTTCGTGAATATGGAATTCGTGTAGGTACGGTCAATCCAGGAATGGTTGATACGTATTTTGCAGAGTCTACTCAAGGATTGCCTGAGAAAAAGGATTGGCTCAAGGTAGAAGATATTGCAAATGCAGTTGTGTACATGGCATCTGCTCCAAAGTATATGATGATAGATGAAATTATTTTACACCCGTTCGCTCAACAATATCCAATCGCGTAACTAAAATCATAAGACAGTTTTAAAACACGGCTTCCACTAGTGGAAGCCGTGTTTTTTGGTGGTGGAATTCTTTGGTCCGGTAGTAAAAAGTTTCTCAATTTCATTTGCATTCACTTGTTAAATTAGGAAAGACTATACATCGGTATCTCATTTGGGTCAGCTTCTACGGTTTCATTCGCATGGTCAATGTAGCGCAGCAGGTTATACAGTTTTGTTTCAATTACAGTGTAATCACGTTCAAAATTGTAAGCATGCAGGAATTGTTCAATTCTCTTAGATAAAAATTGGTCTTTTGTTCGTACCATTAAAATTAGTAAATTATCCCACTCTGAACGATGTGTATAATACAACGCTCGATCATAATCCATTTTATTCATTTGTTTTTATCTCCTCCTTATTAGGAGTTGAGATTATTGTATGATATTTTGACGATAACTTTCACAGAAAATGTTGGACATTCACTATTTACGCTGTTTTCAACATTTACCTGCATAATTTAACAAGTGGAGGTCATATGGCTAAAATTATAATCTGTATCATCGTTTTTTTAACAATTCAGCAGGAAAATGTGACAAGAGCAAAAATTGTTAAAGACAATAATCGTTATAGTTTTGAGATGTTGGAAGATGACCTTTCAAAAATAAACAAAAAATATAAAGAAAAAATAAAAGTCCAATCAATCGGTACTTCGCACTTTGGTCGTGATATTTGGGCAATCAAGCTTGGAACAGGTAAGAAAAATGTAGTCTTAATTGGTTCTCATCATGGTAGAGAATGGATGACTAGCCTAATGCTAATGAAAATGCTTGAGTCTTATGCATCGACATATAATGAAAGAAATTTTTTTGGTTTCAAGTCCAATCAAATTTTGAATGATGTCTCTATTTGGTTTGTACCTATGTTAAATCCTGATGGTGTAACCATCCAACAGAATGATTTGAAAAGTTTTTCATCTAATTATCAGGAGCTATTGGTAAAGATGAATGATGGATCAAAAGATTTTAAGCGATGGAAGGCTAATGGCAAGGGTATTGACCTAAACAGACAATACCCAGCAGGATGGGAAAGTCTCAATCAAGAACCAGCTTCTCCGTGGTATAAATTCTATAAAGGGAAAGAACCACTGGAATCCAAAGAAGTAAAATCCCTTACAAATTTTATTAAGGAAATTGACCCTACGATTGCCATTGCTTATCACACTGCTGGAAGAGAAATTTTTTGGAAATATAAAAATGGAGAAAATTTGAAACGGGATAGACGGATTGCGAAAAAAATATCGGATCTAACTGGTTATAAATTAGCAGTGCCGAATCAAAATGCTACGGGCGGCGGATTCACCGATTGGTTTATTACCACTTATCATAGACCGGCAATGACAATCGAAATAAGTTACTTAGTTGGTGAAACCAATCCGCCTTTATCTATTTTTCAAAAGGAATGGAAACGAAATCAATATGTAGGTATAAAAATAGCGAAAGAGGCAAAAAAAATATCAAATTAAAGCCATACTTGCCTATTGTTTTTTCTATCTTGTTTCATCATTCTCCTTTTTACTTCATACATTGTGGTAAGAGGAAAAGGGGGAATGGCAAATGAATGTGGAAGGACGTAATGCACTGGAATATGCAATCAGTGAAATTACTGAAATTGCAACCGGGTTTGGATTGGATTTTTATCCCATGCGCTATGAAATCTGCCCTGCTGAAATTATTTATACATTTGGGGCCTATGGTATGCCAACCCGATTTTCACATTGGAGCTTTGGAAAACAATTTCACAAAATGAAACTCCATTATGATTTAGGTCTTAGTAAAATTTACGAACTTGTTATTAACTCCAATCCATGCTATGCTTTTTTGCTTGACTCTAACACCCTTATTCAAAATAAATTAATTGTTGCCCATGTATTAGCACACTGTGACTTCTTTAAAAATAATGTTCGTTTTCAAAATACGAAACGGGATATGGTTGAAAGTATGGCAGCTACGGCTGAAAGGATTCATCAATATGAAATTCAATATGGCAAAAAAGAGGTAGAGACCTTCCTTGACGCAGTATTGGCCATCGATGAACACATTGACCCATCCTTGATGAGACCAAAGTTATCATGGTCCATTGGAGATGAAGAAAGTGATGATGGTCATGAAATTCAGGCGGTCACGCCATATGATGACCTATGGGGCTTGGATGAGAAGGATAAAAAGGAAACGAATCAACCAAGGAAACGGAAATTTCCTCCTAAACCAGAGAAGGACTTATTATTATTTATTGAAACCTACAGCCGTGAGTTAACAGATTGGCAGCGAGATATCTTGACAATGATGCGTGAGGAAATGCTTTACTTCTGGCCGCAGCTTGAAACAAAAATCATGAATGAAGGTTGGGCTTCTTTTTGGCATCAACGGATATTAAGAGAAATGGATTTAACAAGTGGTGAAGCCATCGAATTTGCTAAATTGAATGCAGGTGTGGTGCAGCCTTCCAAAACGGGAATCAATCCATATTACCTTGGAATCAAGATTTTTGAGGATATTGAAGAGCGGTACAATAATCCAACAGAAGATATGATAAAAAGGGGAGTAATACCAGGGTCTGGAAGAGAAAAGATATTTGAAGTTCGAGAAGTAGAGTCTGATATTTCCTTCTTGCGAAACTATCTAAATAAGGACCTGGTCATGCGAGAAGATATGTATCTTTTCCAAAAACAAGGCAGGGACTACAAAATAGTCGATAAACAATGGGAACAAGTTCGCGATCAGCTTGTCAATATGCGCGTAAATGGCGGTTTCCCTTATATTACGGTTAATGATGGAGATTATCTAAAAAATGGTGAACTTTATTTAAAGCATTGGTATGAAGGCGTGGAGCTTGATGTTAAGTATCTCGAAAAAGTACTTCCATATATCCAGCAGCTTTGGGGAAGACCTGTCCATATCGAATCGATGATCGAAGAAAGAAAAATGTTGTTCTCCTATGATGGGAAAGGGGTGCATCGTAAATATTTGTAATTTCTTGAGGCTATCTTGTACTATCAAGGTAGCCTATTTTTTATTTATGGACAATAGAAGACAGGAAAATCATTTCATGAATATATATTGTTTACTGAAGTGAACACTATGCTAAAAAGGGGATATATTTGATGAAACAAACGCTAAGCCCTAATGTGCTTTCTGTTTTAGAAGACAAAATTAAATTAATTAAATCACAAAAAGGAGCGATATACTTAGTCGGTCCGATTCGGCTTCCCGTTAATTTATATGGTGAAACCGTAGTTTTTAACTGGTACTGCTGGCTGAATTGTGATGAAGTAACGGAGGATTTTGAAAGAATTATTGAAAAATTATCTTCGGCTAATTTAGCGGAGTTCCAACAATCAAGTGTGTTGGTATACGGCGATTTTGAATATGAAGATGATGCGATCATAAGATTCCATTCGATATGCCATACAGGTGATATTTTTGGCAGCAAACGGTGTGATTGTGGTTTCCAATTAAAAAAGTCAATGAAGATGATCTCAGAACATGGTACAGGAGCACTTTTCTATTTAGCCAATCATGAAGGAAGAGGGATAGGTTTATTTAGCAAGGCAATGGCCTATGTTCTTCAAGAAAACGGTTATGATACGGTTGAAGCGAATGAAGGTCTCGGTTTTGTAGATGATTCAAGAAATTATGGAGATGCGATTTTAGTTCTTAAAGCATTACGATCAAAACCTGTAACACTTATGACAAACAACCCGAAAAAATTGGAAGCCTTAAAAAGTTCTGGTTTAGAGGTCTCAAGCCGACAGCCTTTGTGGGGAGATGTATCTGAGTATAACGAAAAGTACCTTCAGACAAAAATTAGACGTTCAGGTCATTTAAAAGATAAGGAGACTTGTCCAAATGACTAATCATGAATTCTATATGGATTTGGCTTTAAAAAATGCCAAAGCAATGAAAGGCCAAACCGACCCCAATCCACTTGTTGGAGCCGTAATAGTGAATGATAACCGTGTAGTCGGAATCGGTGCTCATTTAAAAGCAGGAGAGCCGCATGCTGAGATTCACGCACTACGTATGGCTGGTGAAGCGGCAAAGGGAGGGACTATTTATGTCACATTGGAACCATGTTCTCATTATGGCAGGACAGGCCCTTGTGCTGTCGCAATCGTTGAGGCCGGAATTAAAACAGTAGTTATCGCGACACTAGATCCAAATCCTGTCGTTTCAGGGAATGGTGTAAAGATACTAAAAGATGCAGGAATCGAAGTGATTACTGGTGTGCTTCAAGAGGATTCGCAAAAGATGAATGAAGTTTTTAATAAATTCATTGTCGAGAAAAAGCCATTTGTCACTTTAAAATCAGGTGTAACATTAGATGGGAAAATTGCTACCTACGCGTCAAACAGTAAATGGATTACTTCAGCAGAATCAAGAACGGATGTCCATCATCTTCGAAATGAAAATATGGCCATACTTGTAGGAGTAAATACGGTAATAGAAGATAACCCTGAATTAACGACGAGAATCCCAAATGGGAGAAATCCTATTCGGGTAATTCTGGATTCAACTTTAAAGATTCCTTTAGAATCAAAAGTTGTCACCGATAACCTTGCAGAAACTTGGATTTTTACAAGCCAGAATTATGATGAGGGTAAAGAGGAAACATTAAAGTCTTTAGGAATCAAAGTTTTTATCACTAATGGATCGGAAAAAGTAGATCCTAATGAAGTGGTCCAAATATTAGGTGAGAACTTGGTCTCTTCTCTATTAATTGAAGGAGGAGGCACCATTAATGCATCTTTCCTAGAAAATAAATGTATTGATAAAGTAATCCTATACTTTGCACCAAAATTAATTGGCGGAAAGCATGCACCTACTTTCCTTGAAGGAACAGGAATGGAGAAAATGGCTGATGCTGTAGATTTATTGGACACTTCAATCATTAAAATAGGAAAAGACTATAAATTTATTGGCTACCCAAGTTATTCAAAAGAGGGAATTATGTGATGAGATTTGGCTTTGATATTGATGATACATTAATCAATCTACGAGAACATGCTTTTACTATCTATAATAAAAAGTTGAATCAAAATGTTCCAATTGAAATTTTTCATAACCTAAAAAGAGTTGAAATACATGAACCTTTTGGATTGACTGATATACAAGGGAAAGAAATGTGGAAAAATTCATTAGAAGAAATTTATTATACGTCATGTCCAGCCTTTCCTGATGCTGTTGAAACTTTACAACAACTGGTGAAGAATGGGCACGAGATATACTATATAACAGCAAGACCTAAAGATCATGGTGAACGAACTAAGGAATGGATGAGAGAAAATGGCTTTCCTGTCAATGATGAAAGATTTTTTTATGGAATGCAGGATCATGAAAAGGTAGAAATCATTAAGAAGTTACACCTCGATTATTATTTTGATGATAAACCTGAAGTATTAAATACATTATTAAACGAATCCATTAAAATTTTTCTTCGCGATCAATCCTATAATCGTCATTTAAACTTACCACGAATTGTAAATTGGAGTGAACTTGAGGAAATAATAACAGAAAAAGTAAAATAATTGGTTACTTTAACAAAAAGAAGGCAGCTACTAAATAACTGCCTTCTTTTAATACTATTAAATTGAAGCAAGTTCTTTTTCTAATGCCTTTTCTACTGTTACATAATCGTAGCCAAGATCTTTTGCTACTGCATCATACGTAATTTCACCGTTGGCCACGTTAACGCCAAGATATAATGCAGCATTTTCAGAAATGGCTTTAAAAACACCTTTATTAGCGATCTGTAATGCATATGGTACCGTTACATTTGTAAGAGCCATTGTTGAAGTCCTAGGTACAGCACCAGGCATATTTGCAACTGAATAGTGGACAACACCATGTTTGATAAATGTTGGATTATCATGTGTTGTTACATGATCGATTGTTTCAACGATTCCACCTTGGTCAATTGCAACATCGACGATTACTGAACCAGGTTTCATTGATTTAACCATTTCTTCAGTAACCAGCTTAGGTGCTTTGGCACCAGGGATTAATACTGCACCGATAAGAAGATCAGCTTCAGCCACTGCTTCAGCAATATTGAAAGGATTAGACATTAATGTTTTGATTTGATTTCCAAAAATATCATCTAACTGACGAAGGCGATCTGCGCTTAAGTCAATGATTGTCACGTCTGCACCCAACCCGATAGCCATTTTTGCGGCATTGGTTCCTACAATACCTCCGCCGACAATGGTAACTTTTCCGCGGTTTACTCCTGGAACACCTGCAAGCAAAATGCCAAGTCCTCCATTATTCTTTTGTAAGAACTGTGCACCAATTTGTGCAGCCATACGACCAGCCACTTCACTCATTGGGGTAAGCAATGGAAGCGTTCGATTCACAGATACTGTTTCATAGGCAATCGCGATGACGCCTTTATCTTTAAGAGCTTGAGCCAAATCTGGCTCTGCTGCTAAGTGTAAGTACGTAAATAATATTAAACCTTGACGGAAGTACTTATATTCACTTGAAAGAGGCTCTTTTACCTTCATAATCATATCAGCTTTAGTCCATACCTGTTCAGCACTATCTATGATTTCAGCACCAGCTTTAGCATAAGCTTCGTCAGTGAAACCGCTTCCAATTCCTGCGTCCTGTTCAACTAATACTTTGTGGCCAGCATTTAGGAATGAAACCACACCTGCAGGAGTTAGTGCTACACGATTTTCATTATTTTTAATTTCTTTAGGTACGCCAATAAACATATATTTATTTCCTCCCCTAGTTACATGTAAGTGTTTAGCTATGGCTAAAGTATAGAATGTTTCCTAGAGAATTTCTTTGTTCAGAAAAGAGAAAGATTTTCACTCTTTTTGGGGATTTTCACAAAACGTTCAAATCCCCTGATATTTTTCCAGCTTTAAATCTAAGAAGAGAATCATCTTTTGATTAGGATCCCTGAAATTTACATCCCCAATTTCCGTGATACGTTTAAGCCGATAATTTAATGTATTAGCATGGACATTTAGTTCCTTTGCTGCATCATTTATGTTGTTATCTTTATTTAAGAAAACCTCTAATGTTTCGACTAAGTTGCTATTGTGTTTTTGATCATATTCATGAAGCCGTTTTAAGGCATAATTTTCATAGGCTTGGGTTTGTCTTTTTTCTAAAATAAGATCTACTATTTGATAAATTCCAAGCTTTTGATAGTTAAAAATATCCTTAGTCTCTAAAGGGAACTTTTCTTTAATTGCTAATACAGCTAATGTTTCTTTATAGGCCTTGTTTGTTTGTAGAAAGTCCTCATAAATACTGCTATAGCTTGGTTTGATCTCTTTGATTCCATATCTCTCACTCATTTGCAGAACAAAGAATTTTGAAAATTGATCCAGTTCATTGAAAGGGTTCTCAATATTTGTTGTGGATACCATTAGAATGAGTTGATTGCAGTCTATTGTGTAAAGAATAATTTTTATTCTTTGATTTGTTTTTAACAGATATGATATGGATTGCTCTACTTTGTTCGTGATATTCTCCTGAAACTGAAAAACAAGAACCGCAAAAGAAGTGGGTGGTGTTATTTGTAGTGAGTGGAAATGATCGAAAATCTCCTCTTTTACTTTAAGGTGACCTGTTAATAGTTTCCAAAAGAATTCTTGTGAACGTTCTTCTTTTTTGTTTTTTCTCGTCTGAAGCTGTAATAGTTTATTTTTTGCGGAATCTGCGGCTTTCTTTAAAAGAATAAAATCTCCTTCTGTTAAAACCTTATCAATTTCAATTGCCCAAATAAATCCAATCACTTCGTCTTGTTTCCAAATCGAAATGGCGACTCTATTGTTAAGCCCGATATCACTCATATTTTTCACACGAATCGGCTCTTGGGACTTTAGTAAAGCAGGAATTGTTCCTTCTTTCCATAATTGATTAATAACTTTTTCCGGCACCCTTCGTCCAATGATAGTAGAAATTCTCGCTGGATCTGTCCGTTCATCATGTGTACTGTAGGCAAGTAGACGGTGGTTTGCATCCTCAATTGTAATAGGGCACATTAGTACCTGACTAATAAAGTCAGCAAATTCATCTAAGCTTTCGAAGGAAGTCTTAAATGGATCAGGTAGTCTAGTATTCAAAATGATTACCCCCAGATTAATATATAATGATCTATGTCTTATTAAGTTTAAAGATCCCTTTGTTTAATTTTACAAAAAAAATATGATAATTTCATGTATTTTTACAAAATAAATACTATGCTATAATGGTAAAATGATTCCGAGTAATCCAAAAAGAGAAAATATTTTTATAATTACGTATTTGAAAGCGTTACCAATTAGGTCTTAAGGAGGAATAAGTAATAAAAGGCTTAAAAGTGAAGACTAAGATTGCTATAGTAAAAAAGCAAAGATGTTATTTCAATGGGATGAGGGAATTCTAACTTGTATTCATAAGGGGGATTTATATGAGTAAAAACACTCAGGGTAAAGAGCTTCATCGTGGTTTAGAAGAAAGGCATATCACCTTAATGTCTTTAGGGGCAGCCATCGGGGTGGGACTATTTCTTGGTTCTGCAACGGCAATAAAAATGGCGGGGCCAGGTATTTTGGTTGGATACGGGGTTGCCGGACTAATTATGTTTTTTATCATGCGTGCATTGGGCGAAATGGCGATTCAAAAACCTGTTGCAGGTTCTTTTAGTAAATATGCAAGGGATTATTTAGGACCACTTGCTGGTTATATCACAGGCTGGAATTATTGGTTTTTATGGGTTGTAACATGTATGGCTGAAATCACAGCTGTAGGAATTTACATGGAATATTGGTACCCAGATGTTCCACGTTGGATCTGGGCACTCTCAGCACTAGTGATCATGGCAGGAGTCAATTTTCTTGCTGTAAAAGCATATGGTGAATTAGAATTTTGGTTTGCGCTTATAAAAATTGTTACGATTATTGCGATGATTGCCATTGGTCTTGGAATGATTTTCTTTGGAATTGGCAACGGCGGTATTGCTACCGGCATTAAGAATTTATGGGAACATGGCGGTCTTTTCCCGAATGGAATTAAAGGTGTTTTATTATCATTACAAATGGTTATGTTTGCCTATTTAGGAATTGAAATGATTGGTGTTACAGCAGGTGAAGTTAAAAACCCTGAAAAGTCTCTTTCAAGAGCAATAGATTCGGTATTCTGGCGTATTCTTATTTTTTACGTCGGCGCATTATTCGTAATCATGTCCATATATCCATGGGAGGAAATTGGTACAAAAGGCAGTCCATTTGTACTTACCTTTGAACAAATTGGGATTCCGGGAGCAGCAGGTATTATTAACTTTGTCGTACTTACAGCAGCACTGTCATCGTGTAACAGTGGAATTTTTAGTACGGCACGGATGTTATTTAACCTAGCACAGCATGATGAGGCACCGAAGAATTTCGCGAAAGTAAATAAAAGTGGTGTTCCAGGTGTTGCAGTCATAGCTTCTGCAGGTGCATTATTGATTGGTGTTGTCTTAAATTATATTGTTCCTGCAAAAGTTTTTACATGGGTAACGAGCATCGCCACTTTTGGAGCGATTTGGACTTGGGGAGTCATCCTTTTATCGCAAATTCGCTATCGTAAAACTTTAAAGCCAGCTGAGGAGAAGGGTCTAAAATATAAGATGCCGCTTTTCCCTTTTACTTCTTATCTTTCCTTAGCCTTTTTAGCTTTTGTTATTGCTCTAATGGGGTATAATCCGGATACTCGGATTGCACTAATAATTGGACCTTTATTCCTAGTCTTCTTGGTTGCGGTTTACTATAAAAAAGGATTCCATAAGCGAAATTCCGGTCAGGATAAGGCAGAAGAACGAGTAAGTTAAAAAATATCAAAGATTACTATAAGAAAAAGCAGTGGGAGTTCATCCTAAAGGTTTCCGTTTTCGGGAGCACTCTTTTTAAAAGACTCAAGAATTGACGTATGAATTGGCATACGTCTTTTTCTTTATTTATTAAGGTTTCTACGAAATTTCATTGTCAGCATTATTATGTGGACAATGAGTATTGTACAATTAAAAAACTTCTGTCATTTGCAGTGCACTATTATTAAAAAATGAAGGTTGTTTTTTTTCTGTTTCATTTGTTTATTTCATTATTTAAATATCTTTGAATAACATCCGGAGCTTCCTGGTTATAAACTAATTTCCAAACATCAAGAACATTTTCTTTTGTTACCTTTATAGGGGGAACAGCTACATAGGATGGTGCAGGTTTTCCGAGCAGCGCATACCCTGCCAAAATGGCTTCAGCTACTCCTTGATGGAACGGCATCTGGGAACCTAATCCCTTGATAAGTCCATCTTTGGCCATTTCTTCGGCAGCATTGGTACCTAAATCAATCGTCGTGATGACTAAATCTTCTTTTCCTAGCCCACGAGCTGCTGACATAGCTCCAACCGCTAATACATCCCATACGACAAAGATTCCATTCAAATCCCAGTGTTCGGAAAGCATAGAGGCTGCCAGTTTTTCCCCCTCATTTGGACTCGTAAAACCGCTGCGTGCAATGATTTGAATGTCAGAATAGTTTTCTACTATTGTTTTTTCAAATGCTGTTAATCTTTGTTTCGTTACAAAAAAGTCAGCATCATGATAGATGACTCCAATCTTGCCTTTGCCGCCTAGTTTCTCCGCCATAATATCGGCTGCATGGACACCGTTACCATAATTATCAGCTGAAACAACACTTACATAATCCTGCCCATGCTGTAAATTGTTTGGTGTATTGTCCATAAATACAAGCTTTATCCCTAATTGCGCTGCTTTTTGAAAGGCGCTTGCCGTTGATACCGGATCTACAGGAAGACTCACAATGATATCCGGCTTTTTAGTTAAGATGGTTTCGATATCTCCCACTTGCTTTTCCTTATTAAATTGGGCATCTGTTACCGCTACTACCTCAATGCCCATTTTCTTAAAAGTTGTCTCTAATCCTTGGACTTGAGCCCTTGACCAATTATTCCCTGTATAGTGCATCGCGATGGCAGCCGTATAATTTTTTTCCCTTAGCTTTTTCAAGTCCTTCATGGATAACTGCAGTGTTTTGGCTGAAATAGCCTCCTCACCATGTGGGCCTGTACTTAATATTTTTTGTTCGGGAATATTTTGATTGATTGTACTCGTTAGAGTCTCGTTTACAGTTATCAAAAACTCTCTTACATTAATGGGTTTCGTTACATAATTATCAAAACCCTTGTCTACTGTCTGCTGGATGTCCTGAGGCATGGCATTGGCACTGACAGCAATAATCGCTATATCTTTCGTTTTTTCATCCTTTTTTATAAGGTCAAACACCTCATAGCCATGCATATCTGGGAGGTTAAGATCTAGTAGAATTAAATCTACTTTTTCAGTCCTAGCCAGTGCCAATCCTTCTTTTCCGGAACGAGCAGTTAAGATCGTATAGGATGGCTGGGATTTCAGGATGTTCTTCACCAAGTGTAAGTTAGATTCATTATCTTCTACATACAGCAAACCATAGTGATCTGACTTAGCATTCTTTGCTGGTAAATCCATCACTTCTTCCCCCCATTGCATCGCGGTCGTTAAATCATGGGGAAGGGGGAGGCTAAAGCAAAAATCGCTGCCGATTCCTTTTTGGCTCGCAACACTAATTTTTCCACTCATAAGTTGGACAAGTTGCTTTACTAAAGATAATCCAATGCCCGTACCTTCCTCTTGTGTCCCTTCAATCCGATAAAATGGGACAAACACTTTCGGATATTCTTCAACAGAAAGCCCGACTCCTGTATCCGCGATATGAATAACGGCCTCGTTTTGTTTCATATACGAGAAAATCATGACTTTGCCGTCTTCCCGGTTATATTTAATGGAATTATCGAGAAGATTAAGTAGGATTTGTTTCAGGCGAATCGGATCGGCAAGAACGGTTACGGTTTGCGAATGGTCCATTTGATTATGAATTGTAATTCTTTTTTTCATGGCAAGCGGCTGCACGATATTGATACATTCATTGATAATAGTCTGAAGTTCTACCTCCTCTATGGAAACTTTTAAATGGCCCGTATCAATTCTTGAGAGATCTAAGATATCATTAATTAAGCTTAATAGATGCTTTCCTCCGCTTAAAATCTCTTGGACAAAGTCCTGCTGCTCCTCATTTAAGGTTTCATCGATTTCTAATAGCTGTGCGAAACCAAGGATTCCGTTCAATGGTGTCCGGAGTTCATGGCTCATTTTGGACAGAAAGTCTGACTTAGTAAGGTTCGCTTTTTCCGCGGCTTCTTTTGCCTGAATGATCGTTTGTTCCATCTTTATTCGTTCGGTAATATCCGATATGGTCACAAGCGCGGCTTGTTCCCCGTCTTTATGTAATTTAAGTGGTTTTGAAGTAATGGAAAGCCATTTAGTCCCATTATTTCGATCGCTTACTCCCAAGACATAATCATGGAAAGGAATGCCCTGTTCGAGGGTGATAATTCCTGGCAATTCCGAATAGGGTAGGGGGGATCCATCTTCTTTTACATATTCTAATTGGCTTACATTGGATTCTGTTAATAAATCTGATGTAATACCTAATACCTTTTCAACATTTTCGTTAAGCGCAATCATTCTACCCGACTTTTTATGAATAATGACGCATTCAGACATGGTTTGTAAAACTTCTTTATATAAATTTTCGTTAGGGGTGATTTCCATTTTTATACCCTGCCTTCCGAAAGAATAGTCATGCATTTTCCTGAAGCCGTAGCTTTAGTATAGTCCACAGTAATTCTTCTTTAAAACTGCAAAAAACCGCTATACCTATTTAATATTAAAATACTTCCTATCCTGCTTAAACTGCCTTATACTGAGAGTAGTTAGTTTGACAGCGATTTCAAATAGTAGTATGTTATCTATTAATTTTTATATTAATGTTCCACTTAAAAGAAGCTTTTAATATGAGGTGATCTTTTGAAAGTTTTAATTGCAGAGGACCATGCACCATCCAGAAAACTATTGAAGCATCTCATTAAACCTTTGCAGAGTTATGAGATGGTTGGAGAAGCCGTTAATGGTGAGGATTTAATTTGCAAGGTGATGATAGAAAAGCCAGACATCATTTTGGTTGATATTAATATGCCATTGTTGAATGGGATGGAAGCGGTGAAATCTTGTAAAAAAGTAGTCCCGTCATTGCAAGTTATCTTTATCACCGGGCATGATGAGTTTGCCTTAGAAGCTTTTAGTGTAAATGCAATCGATTACATTGTCAAACCTATTGACCGTGACCGTCTTTATGCAGCGTTAGGGCGAGCAGCTGCACTTGCTAAGACTCCAGCCGAAAGCGAGCGCCGAACCGTTAAGAAGGATTTAATGGTTAAACAGTCCAATCAGTTTTCTTTTATACCGTTAGATGACATTATTTTTATTGAACGAGCAGACCGAAAGGCGGTCATCCATACAATCGATCAAAAAATAGAGGTAAATGAAGCATTAACGAATCTTGAAGAACTCCTTGATTCCCGTTTTGTAGCCTCCCATCGTTCCTATATTATTAATTTGCAATATTTAAAGAGGATTGAAACGGCAGGGCAAACGTACAAAGCATATTTTAAAAATTATGAGGAGACAGCAAAAGTTTCCAAGAATAAGTTAGCAGAATTACAAAAAAATAAATCGTTGTGAGGTCCGGGTTTACCGGACCTCAATTTTTTTGTTTTTTTAAAAAATTTATGATTTTATTGTCCGAATGAACGATTATTGCGTCCAAAAGGATAGAAAACGATTTCATTTGGAAAAAAACCTTGTCGGAAGATGATTAGACGACAATTTTGTAATCGATTACAATTCAAATATAGAAACAAGAAAGGACAAATAACAAAGATGGTAGGGATTGTAGATGTAGCAAAGAAGGAAATTGTTTCTGCTAAAACCATTCTAGTTGTTGTGCCTGACATTACAAATCCGTTTTTTTCAAAGGTGTTTAGGGGGATTGAAGCAGTAGCGGTTACAAATGGATATCAAGTTATACTCGGCGATACAGGCAATGATCTGGAACGAGAAAAGTGGTTTTTAAACCTTTTGCATCAAAAAAAAGCAGATGGAATGGCTTTATTAACTGCCCAAACGGATGCAGCAACCGTTGAAGAGGCGGCCCAAAGATTTCCGTTGGTCCTTGCGTGTGAGTACATGGAAGGTTCCAACATCACAACTGTTTCGATTGATAACATAAGCGGTGCCAGAAATGCAACGGAATATTTAATCGATTTGGGACACGAAAGAATTGGCTGCATTATTGGACCTCTCAATAGTGTCTTGAACCGAGACCGTCTCAAAGGATTTTATCAAGCAATGTCAAGCAACAACCTTATCGTGGATCCTGTGTTAGTCCAGGAAGGTGATTTCTCTTTTGAAAGCGGTTTTAACCTTATGATGAAGTTTTTTGCCATTGGTCAACTCCCATCTGCGATTTTCGCTGCAAATGATGAAATGGCAATGGGGGTCATTAAAGCCATTAAATCTAAGGGGCTTAAGGTGCCAGAGGATATTTCGGTTCTCGGTTTTGATAATCTTAAATTCTCGTCCATATTCGAACCAGGTCTGACAACGATTGCCCAGCCCGCGTTTGAAATTGGTGAGAAAGTGGCGGAATTACTATTGAGGCTCATCAACAAAGAGGAAATCAAACACGAGCAAATGTTTTTAGCAAACCAGTTGATTGTAAGACAGTCTTGTCAGCAGTATGTGAAAATTTTTTAGGAAAAAATGTAATCAATTACATTTTTTGGAGTGCGTAGAAGCCTGGTTTTATAACTTAAATGAATGTAATCCATTACTAGTAATATTCTATTAAGCTTACATTTATGAAAAGGGGGTGGTGCCACACTTATAGATTGTAAGGTGGTACCGACAAATAACGAGCTTCAACTAAATAACTACTATAGTGGAGGTAATCAAATGAAAAAGAGTTTTTTTATTACAGTTTTACTGTTACTTGTTTTAAGTGTTTTTCTTGCAGGGTGTGGCGGAAAAAAATCTACTTCTGAACCAGCGAGCACGAAAAAGAATGAAAACTACTCAGAAACAGCTTCAGGACCATTAACGATCAATCCAAAGATTCCTGATTTAGCGGTACAAGATAAAGGGCCGAACGGAGAACAGGCCGTTTCAGCTAAGACATTGCAGCTTACGCAAGATGAGCTAAAGAAGATTAAAGAAGGTCATTATAAAGCGGCGATTGTTATGCACTACTCTGGTACTGACTATATGAATGCCGCAGTTGGTGCGATGAAGGATACATTTAAGAAGATGGGCATCAAGATCGTTGCTGTTACAGATGCACAGTTCAAAGCGGAAAAGCAAGTAAATGATATCGAAACCGTTTTAGCGAAAAAGCCGGACATTATGATTTCTGTTCCAGTTGATGCCGTATCTACCGCACCAGCTTATAAAAAGGCTGTTGCCCAAGGCGTAAAGTTAGTATTCATGGATGGTGCTGCACAAGGTTTAGTTGCAGGTAAAGATTACATCAGTATTGTGTCTGGTGACAACATGGGTAACGGAGCAACCGCAGCAGACATTATGGCTGAAAAACTTGGCGGAAAGGGTAAAGTCGGCATTGTGTATCACGATGTAAACTTCTTTGTAACCAAAAACCGTTCTGATGCTTTTGAAAAAAGAATCAAAGAAAAATATCCAAATATTGAGATTGTCGCAAAAAGTGGGATTACTGGTCCAAATCAGGCAGAAGAAGTAGCATCTGCTATGTTGACAAGACACCATGATATTGATGGTATCTTCGCTCCATGGGATGTACCGGCTGAAGGTGTTATGGCTGCAGCAAGAACGGCTGGCAGGGATGACCTAGTTGTTACAACAGTTGACTTAGGTACAAACGTAGCAATCTCCATTGCACAAGATGGAATTGTTAAAGGTCTTGGAGCACAGCTGCCATATGACCAAGGTGTAGCACAAGCGATCCTTGCCGGCTATGCCCTATTAGGAAAAGAAGCACCACCGTATGTTGCTTCACCATCAATCAAAGTTACGAAAGAGAATGTATTAGATGAATGGAAGTTAATCTACGGAACAGAGGCTCCTGACACAGTAAAAAATGCGATGAAGTAATTTTAAAAAAAGGATAGAGGCTGCTTTTGAAAGCAGCCTCTAACATAAAAAGAAGGTGAACTTGGATGGAACAACCGATTCTCGAAATGAGAGGTATTAATAAAGCTTTTAATGGGATTACCGTTTTAAACGATGTTCATTTTTCCGTCAAAAAAGGTGAAGTTCACGCCTTGATGGGGGGAAATGGTGCCGGGAAATCGACGTTAATGAAAATCCTCACAGGCGTATACTCTGCAGACAGCGGCGAGATTTTAATTGAAGGAAAACCGGTAAGCATTAAAAGTTATGATGATGCTCAAAAGAATAATATATCGATGATTTTCCAAGAGTTTAGTTTAATTCCTACCCTTACCGTCGCCCAAAACATCTATCTTACTCGTGAGAAGAAAACATCATTAGGGCTGCTCGATGATAAGGATTGTGAGAAGAAAACAGAAAAATTGCTAGAAGAATTAGGCGTAGATATTAGACCAAATGATGTAGTTCAAAATTTGGGGGTTGGCTATTGGCAGATGACGGAAATTGCCAAAGCGCTTTCCCAAGAAGCAAAGATTCTGATTATGGATGAGCCAACCTCGTCCTTAACCAAAAATGAAACGGAAGTACTCTTTAGTTTTATTAACAAATTGAAAGCAAAAGGTTATTCCATCATCTATATTTCTCACCGGATGGATGAAATCTTTGAAATATGTGACAGAATCACGATTATGCGTGATGGCCGATATATCACAACAGAAAAATGCAGTGAAACCGATCTTGATACTGTAATTTCACATATTGTCGGTATGCAATTTGACCAAGCGTTTGAATGGAAAGAACGTTCCTACGCAACGGACGTGCCGCCGATTTTTGAAGTAAGAAACTTAAATGCCGAACATGTCCAGGATATTAATCTAAAAATTCAGCCGGGTGAAATCGTCGGAATTGCCGGGTTAATGGGAAGCGGCCGGACGGAATTACTTCGAAATCTCTTTGGGATTGACCCAATTAAGAGTGGAGACATCTACATCAATGGTCAAAAACAATCCATTAAGAATCCAAAGAATGCTATAGAAGCCGGACTTGCACTGATTCCGGAGGACCGCCGGATGCAAGGATTGGTCCTTGAACATAGTGTCAAGGATAATATGATTCTTCCAATTCTTTCGAAGGTGAAAAAAGGAGCTTTTATTGATAGTAAGAAATCCAATGAGATTAGTAATGAATTTGTAAGGAAGTTAAATATTAAAACAGATAATATTTTTAAAAAGGCCGGGTTGTTATCGGGCGGTAATCAGCAAAAAATCGTTCTAGCCAAATGGCTGGCCAACGACCCTACTGTCTTGATGTTGGATGAACCAACAATTGGTGTGGATATAGGTGCAAAAACAGAAATTGTGGAAATTATTCGAGCTATGGCCGAAAACGGCAAGGCGATCCTTGTGGTTTCCTCCGAGCTCCCAGAACTGCTTGCTTTGAGTGACCGTGTGATCGTCATGCATGATGGGAAAATCAAAAAGGAAATGACCCGCAGGGAGATTAAATCAGAGGAGGAATTACAATATGCAATCCAAGGTTTCTAGTATTCAAAAGCCAGCAACTTCTGCGTTGAAAGGATTCGAGTGGCGTAATTATATTGTCTATTTTGCCTTCGTGGGCGTATTAATCTATTTTTCTATCAGCTTAAGTGATGAAGGGTTTTTAACTTCAGGGAACTTATTAAACATTGTTAGACAAACAGCGACGATTTCTTTGATGGCGTTAGCAATGACATTTGTTATTAGTACAGGAGAAATCGACCTTTCTGTCGGTTCCATCGCTGCCCTTTCTTCTCTGGTAGGTGCATTAGCCATCCAAGCTGGTTATGGCATCATTGGTGGACTTATAGGCGGTGTTGGTACAGGTCTTGTGGTTGGATTAATCAATGGTCTGCTTGTAACAAAAGTAGCGATTCCTTCCTTCTTGGTAACACTGGGAACGATGGGAGCCATTAAAGGTGCTGCGATGTGGGTTACAGATACTGCTCCAGTTCCGATTGTAGACGCAAATTTCAATTTCATCTTTGGTTCAGGGGACATTGGTCCGATTCCAGTTTTACTTATTTGGACTCTAGTATTTACAGTGATTGCCCATATATTACTTCGTAAAACATCTTTTGGCCGTCAGGTATTGGCGACAGGTGGTAACGAAAATGCGGCAAGATTCTCTGGCGTAAAGACAATGAAGATCAAGTTAATGGTATTCCTTGCAACTGGTTTAATGGCTGGTTTAGCTGGTCTCCTTTATGCGGGCCGTATGAATGCCGGACGTTTTTCCTTCGGTGAAGGGGATGAGCTTTCTGTTATTGCTGCGGTTATCCTTGGTGGGACAAGCTTGTTTGGCGGTGTAGGAACAATCATCGGAACGATTGTTGGTTCCTTAATGATTGGTACGATCAACAATGGGTTGATTATCATGGGTCTTGATGTCAGCCAGCAAATGATTATCAAAGGAGTTATCATTATCTTGGCGGTGGCTTTCGGTAAGAAAGCGTTGAAGAGGTAATTTTTAATAGAGGTTTCCGCGGAATAATTGCAAAATTCTGCGGAATCCCCCCGGAAATTGATGGAATTAATAAGAAAACTGGCGGAATTTCCTCGGAAATTGCGGAATTAATGATAAAAGCGGCGGAATTCTTTTCAAAAAAAGCGGAATGACCCTATGCGGTGTATAATTTGCATTCTTGAACAACACGATCATGAACAGGAGGAAGAAAGGTGGAGAAGATTAAAGTTGGTATCATTGGTACTGGTTTTATCGGGCCGACTCACATTGAAGCCATCAGAAGGCTTGGCTTTGTTGAAGTAGCTGGTTTGGCGGAAACCAGTCAAGAAATGGCTGAAAAAAAGGCAGCTGAGCTGGGAATTCCGAAGGCATTTGGTGATTACCGAGAAATGCTGAAAGACAGCGAAATCCAGGTCGTGCACAATTGCACACCAAATCATCTTCATTTTGCCATTAATAAAGAGATTATTTTAGTTGGAAAGCATGTTGTCTCAGAGAAACCACTGGCTATGAACAGTGATGAATCAGCAGAATTGTTGGAGTTAGCAGAAAAACAAGGCGTCATCCATGCGGTGAACTTTAATTACAGACAGCATGCGAGTGTACAAAACTTAAAAGCGAAAATCACTGAAGGTGATCTTGGGAAAGTGAACTTGGTTCACGGAAGCTACTTGCAGGACTGGTTATTATATGAAACAGACTACAACTGGCGTTTGGCGCCGGAAGTAGGCGGAAAGTCACGCGCAGTAGCGGACATTGGTTCCCATTGGTGTGATACCGTCCAATTTGTAACAGGCAAAAGGATTGTCGAAGTTTTTGCCGATTTAGCCACTGTTGTTCCAATAAGAAAGAAACCGACAGGAAACGTAGCTACCTTTGGGGCACAGACGTCGGAAGATATGCAATATGAAGATGTACCAATTAATACAGAAGACTATGCATCCGTTCTTGTCCGGTTTGAAGATGGAGCACGAGGAGTCTTTACGGTATCTCAAGTAAGTGCGGGACGGAAAAATAGATTAAGCTTTGAGATTAACGGTAATCAAGCTTCAGTATTTTGGAATCAGGAAGAGCCTGAGAAGCTATGGATTGGGCACCGGGATAAAGCAAATGAAGTTCTATTAGCGGATCCGGCGTTGTTTTCACCAGAGGCAAAGTCTGCTATCCATCATCCAGGAGGGCATAATGAGGGCTGGCCGGATGCTTTGAAAAATATGATGTTGAATTTCTACTCGTTTGTTCGTGACGGCAAAAGCCTGAAAACAGACAAGCCAAATTTTGCGACATTTGCCGATGGACACCTTTCGATGTGTATCACAGACGCAATCTTAGAAAGTAACCAGCAACAGAAATGGGTGAAGGTTCAGGCTAGCAAGGAGGTACTTGCGTGAAATTAGGTGTATTTACCCCCTTGTATCAGAACCTGCCTTTTGAAGAAATGTTGGATAAACTGGCAGCCATGGGTGTGGAGGCTGTTGAATTGGGGACAGGGAATTATCCCGGCAATCATCACTGTAATCCGGATGAATTGCTTGAATCTCCTGAAAAAAGAAAATCATTCCTGAGAGCGCTTGAAACTAGGGGAATAACGATCAGCGGCTTAAGCTGCCACGGTAACCCGCTTCATCCAAATATAAACATTGCTCAAGAGTCACATGACGTTTGGCGAAAAACGGTATTACTTGCAGAACTTTTGGAAGTTCCTGTAATCAATGGCTTCTCCGGCTGTCCGGGTGATCATATAAGTGCAAAAAATCCAAACTGGGTTACATGCTCATGGCCTCCGGAATATTTAGAAGTGCTGAACTGGCAATGGAACGAAGTCGTTATTCCTTATTGGAAAGAGGAAGCAAAATTCGCGAAGTTGCACGGCATTAATCACATAGCTTTTGAGATGCACCCAGGATTTGTCGTTTATAATCCTGAAACTCTATTAAAGTTAAGGGAGCATGCCGGCGAAAACATTGGGGCAAACTTTGATCCGAGCCACCTTGTTTGGCAAGGAATTGACCCGGTCGAGGCCATCAAAAAGCTTGGCAGGGAAAATGCGATTTTCCATTTCCATGCGAAGGACACTTATTTAGATCAAGCAAATATCAAGATTAATGGTGTTTTAGATACAAAGCATTATAGCCAAATTTTAGACCGCTCTTGGACATTTAGATCAATCGGATACGGCTCGGACGAAAAAATGTGGAAAGACATTATCAGTGCCCTAAGAGCGGTGGGATATGATTATGTAGTTTCGATTGAACATGAAGATATGCTGGCTTCCACCGACGAGGGACTAAGCAAAGCTATTACTCTCTTAAAAGGGGCCATGTTCAAGGAGAAAATTACCGAGATGTGGTGGGCTTAATTTTTTGGAAGCATGGGGACGGTTCTCTTGCTTCCAAAGGGAGGGTTTTCCCTCCCGCAGCTCATTTCAAGGAAATATGATGGGATAATTGTTTTTCAAAATTAATGATGAATGATTGGAGGCAGTACGATGACAACAATGAATGCAGTATTTTTTCCAGGAGATAAAAAGGTAGAGATTCGCCAGGTTGAAATTCCAACGCCTGGCCAAGGGGAAGTATTAGTTCAGTTAAAAGCATCAGCGATCTGCAGAAGCGATATGAGCTTATATTATGGAACTTCCGTTTTTGAAGGAACAAAATGCGGATGCACGGTACCAGGGCATGAACCTGCAGGAGTTATCACGGAAGTAGGAGCTGGCGTTTCCAATTACAAAGCGGGTGACAGAGTTGCTGTTTACTTAGCTCTTGGCTGTGGTGAATGTGCACATTGTAAGAGCGGCTACAAAATGTTCTGCAAAGAGTTTAAATGTATCGGCTTTGACTCTCACGGCGGTGACGCAGAGTACATGGTCGTTCCAGCTGAAAACTGTATGAGATTGCCAGATAGCATGAGTTTCGTAACGGCCGCTGTTTCAACCGACGCTGTTGGAACCCTTTATCACGCACAAAAGAGATTAGGAATTTCCGGTAGAGATTATCTCGTTATTTTTGGAATGGGTCCTATGGGCGGTGCGGGTGTGATGATCGCCAAAGGATTAGGCGCAACCGTTATTGCTGTTGATATGCTTGATGAGCGCTTGGAGCTTGCGAAGGAATTGGGTGCGGATTATACCATCAATGGTAAAACAATGAATGTTCAAGAAGAAATCGCTCGTATTACAAAGGGTCTTGGTGCAGATGCTGCGATTGATTGTTCCGGAAGCCCTTACGGTGAGAATGATGCATTAGATTGCGTGAGAGCACATGGACGTGTCGCTTTTATCGGGGAAAGTAAAGAGACAACAATCAAACCAAGTGCGCAATTAATTCGAAAACAGATTTCTGTAATGGGTTCTTGGTACTTCCCAATTCAAGAATTTGATGAAATTGCGGAGTTTATTGTTAGAAAGAATCTGCCTGTAGAAAAATTAGTTACACACCAATTTAAATTAGAAGAAGCAGAAACTGCTTTCCGTATGTTTGACGAAAGAAAGACGGAGAAAGCTGTGTTTGTTTGGGAATAAACGTTAACAAATAATAAAACCTTTTGGTACGTAATTCTTGAGGAGGATCAATAAAATGAAACTTTCATTTAATACTTGGGTTTATAATTCTTTTCCATCCATGTTGCCCTTTTATCCATTAGAAGAAGTGATTAGTCGAATTGCTGCATTTGGATATGATGGAATTGAAATAGGTTGTGCGAGTCCGCATGCATGGCCTGATTATCTATCCACACAAAGACGTAAGGAAATTCTTCAGCATTTAAAAAGAAATAATCTTAATGTAGCTGCAATGCTTCCCGCACCTGGAGGAGGACCTGGAGTGAATCCAAGTTCAGCTTTGAAAGAAGAGCGTGAATTTACGATCAATCATTATAAGGAAGTCATTCGTTTAGCGCATGACTGGGAATGCCCAACTGTGATGTGGCTTGCCGGCTGGTTTGGTTTTGGTATGAACAAACAAGAAGCATGGAAGTATAGCCGCGAAGGTTTGCAAGATGTGGCAAAATATGCGAAAGACCTTGGAATCACATTAGTAGTTGAACCTCAAGCTGCTGATTGTAATTTAATTGAATCGGCAGATGATGCCCTGCAGTTGGCAGAAGAATCAGGTGAATCCAATGTGAAAGTGATGTTTGATACGTTCCATGCCCTATATCGTAATGAAGTACCGAGTGATTATGTTTATAAAATGAAAGATAAGTTGCATCATGTTCATATTTCGGATGACGATCGTTTACCGCCTGGACAAGGAACGGTAAATTGGGATTCCGTATTAAAAGCATTAAAGGAAATCGATTACAAGGGCTACCTCTCAATGGAAATTGGATTTGGTACTAGAAAAGCAGATCCTGATTGGTATGCAAAAACATCCATTGATTACTTGACAGAAAAGTTAAAAGGAATTGGATGTAAGTAATAACCTAATTGAAAAAAATATAATCGGGGCGGATACAGGCGTTTAATTGCAACTGGTTCGCCCAGTAAATCTATTCAAATATTTATAAAATTTAATAGAAAACATAATCACCGTAGAAAAGTAGGAAAAAATCAATTTTTATTAATGAAAAAATGTAATCGATTACACAACTGCAGAGGATGTGATGCATAAATACGGTCCAAATATTTGAGTATTTCAATCGAGGATTAAAAAATAATAAGGACGAAAAGGGGGCAAATCATGAAAAAGTTACTATCTGTTATTACTATGATTCTATTAATCACTAGCATCGCACTCGTCGGCTGCGGCAAGGATAGCACGACTAGCAGCGGTAGCAAAGAAACAGAGAACACAACAACAGAAGAAACAACCGCTAGTTCAGGTCCAATCACCATAAATCAAGAGATTCCCGATCAGGAAATTTTAAGTAAAGGTCCTAGTGGAGAAACCGCTGTTTCAGCAAAAACATTGCAGCTTACTGAAGAAGAGGTGCAAAAGATCAAAGAAGGCAAATACAAAGCGGCCATTGTCATGCACTATGCTGGTAATGACTGGGCAACCGCGCAAATCAATGGATTAAAAGCAACTTTTGCAAAGATGGGAATTAAAGTCGTAGCTGTAACTGATGCCCAGTTTAAGGCTGAGAAACAAGTATCCGACATCGAAACAGTTTTAGCTAAAAAGCCGGATATTATCGTGGGGATACCAGTAGACCCTGTTTCAACTGCATCCGCTTTTAAGAAAGCGGCAGATGCAGGAGTCAAAGTCGTGTTCATGGATAATAAACCAAAAGGGTTAGAAGCCGGCAAGGATTATGTGAGCGTTGTATCTGCAGACAACTATGGCAATGGTGTTCAAGCAGCTGAAATCATGGCGAAACAGCTTGGTGGAAAAGGGAAGATCGGCGTAATCTATCATGATGCTGATTACTTTGTGACCAAGCAGCGTACAGAAGCCTTTGAAAAAACAATCAAAGAAAAATATCCGAAAATCAAAATCGTTGAACGCGGCGGAATCATTGGCCCTAACGATGGGGAAAAAGTAGCATCAGGTATGCTTACCAAAAATCGTGACCTTGATGGAATGTTTGTCGTTTGGGACGTTCCAGCTGAAGGTGCTTTAGCAGCAGCACGTACGGCAGGAAAGAAAGATTTTGTCATTACAACTATTGATTTAGGGACAAACGTTGCCTTAGACATTGCATCAAACGGTTTGATTAAAGGCCTAGGTGCTCAGCTGCCATATGACCAGGGAATTTCAGAAGCGGTTTTAGCTGGTTATTCTTTACTTGGTAAAGAAGCACCTGCCTATGTGGCTGTTCCTGCGTTAAATGTAACGAAAGAAAATGTATTAGATGCATGGAAACTTGTTTACCATCAAGAAGCACCTAAGTCTATCAAAGGGGCAGCTAAATAATAAAACATTATTATTATCTAAATCTATTATTGGGGGTTACTATGAAAAAACTTACTTCACTAATCATTACGATACTCTTAGTCAGTAGTTTGGCGCTTATGGGGTGTGGAAAACAAAGTTCAACTGCTTCAGGTGAGCAAAAAAATGAAAAAGAAGAATCCGCAAAAATTACTTATCCTCTTGCCATTAACCCAGAAATACCAAGCGATCAGAAAATTTTAAGTACGGGTCCAAATGGAGAAACAGCCACACCCGCAGCAACTTTGCAATTATCTGAAGAGGATGTAAAGAAAATTAAAGAGGGTAAATTCAAAGCGGCTATTTCCATGCACTATGCAGGAAATGATTTTTCAACTGCCATCATCAATGGTGTTAAAGAAACTTTTGAAAAAATGGGCATAGACGTTGTGGCCGTTACGGATGCACAATTTAAGCCTGAAAAACAAATTTCAGATATCGAAACCATCATGGCTAAAAAGCCAGATGTTATCGTAGCTTTACCGGTTGATCCAGTTGCTACGGCTCCTGCATTTAAAAAGGCAGCAGAAGCTGGCGTAAAACTAGTCTTCATGGATAATGTGCCAAAAGGTTTTCAAGCTGGAAAAGATTATGTAAGCGTTGTTTCATCGGATAACTATGGAAACGGTATCTTTGCCGGCGAAATTATGGGTGATGAACTAAAAGGAAAAGGAAAGATCGGTGTCATTTTCCACGATGTTAATTTCTTTGTAAATAACCAGCGTAAAGATGCTTTTGAGAAGACCATTAAAGAAAAATATCCAAAAATTAAAATTGTTGCCCATGGTGGAATTATCACTCCTAACGATGCTGAAAAAGTAGCCTCTGGTATGTTAACAAAACATAAAGATTTAGATGGAATTTTTGCGATTTGGGATGTACCAGCGGAAGGAACACTTGCCGCAGCTCGTACAGCAGGGAAAAATGATTTAGTTATCACTACAGTTGATTTAGGAACGAATGTGGCGCTTCAAATTGCTTCTGGAGGGAACGTAAAAGGTCTTGGAGCACAGTTACCATATGAAAACGGAGCTGCCCAGGCTCTTGTTGCCGGATATTCATTACTTGGCAAACAATTAGATCCATACTATGTTGTTCCATCGATGAAAGTTACAAAGGAAAACGTCTTAAAGGTTTGGAAAATGGCTTATCGTCAGGACGCCCCAGAAGTTATCCAAAATGCAGCAAAATAAACATCGCTTAACCAGTAAGAAAAGCAGAGAAATAAAGTGAAATAGTGGCCGCTTTTATATGCGGCCCCTATTTAAAAAATCTGAAATCCAGGAAAGTTACATAGACAAAATAGTGATAAGGAGATGTTCAAATGATTAAGTACTCTTACAACACGCTAGTATATGCAGGAGAAGATATTGAAACTAGTATTGCTAGACTCGCTAAATATGGTTATAACGGTGTGGAATTTGTCGGTGAGCCAGAACAAATGGATGCATACCGCATTAAAGGATTATTGGAAAAATATAAAATTGAAGCTTCCACTATTTGTGCCATTTATAACGCTGAAAGAGATTTAGTTTCCAGTAATGAAAATATTAGAAGAAATGCAGTAGAGTACTTAAAAAGCTGCGTTGATTTTGCCAGCAAAATCGGTGCAAAAGGAATCTCCCTCACTCCAACTGCTTGTATGAAAATTTATGGAGAAGCAGACCGCGAAACAGAATTGAAATGGGCTGAGGAAGGAATACGAGAGGCTGGTATTTATGCTGGAGAACATGGGATTCGTTTGACAGTAGAAGCATGGAACCGATATGAAAACTACTTAATCAATCGATTAGAGCAATCACTTGAGCTGGTCAATCGTGTGAATCTGCCAAGCGTAGGTGTGATGGGTGATACCTACCATATGAATATTGAAGAAGTCGATATTGCGGATACGATCAGAATGGTTGGAGATAAATTATATCACCTTCACATCGCTGATAGTAATCGAGCTGCACCAGGCCGTGGTCATATTGATTTTGAGCCAATCGCTCAGGCTTTACGTGATATTAACTATAGCGGATATTTAACGATGGAGCTACTTCCTCCATTTGCCGATCCATTTAATGGAACAAGATGTGAAGAGTTTTATGATCAATACACTGAAGAGTCAATTACTTTCCTAAAAAACCTATTGAAGGAGGAAAAATAAGATGGCACAAGATACAGTAGTAAACAATGAAAATTTAGAAGCAGGGTTTGACCAAAAAGTAATGAAAGCAGCTGTGTTGTACGGTAAAGAAGATTTAAGATTAGAAGAAGTACCGGTTCCTGAACTTGGAGATACAGATGTATTGATAAGAGTGAAATATACCGCAATCTGTGGTACGGATCCGCATATTTATGAAGGCCGTTTTCCAGCAAAGCTTCCATTAATCTTAGGTCATGAATTTTCCGGTGAAGTGGCAAAGGTTGGTTCTAAAGTGAGCTTTGTACAGCCAGGTGACCGTGTGACTGCCGATATCAATATTAGCTGCGGCACATGTTATTATTGCCGCCATGGCCAAAAATTGCATTGTGAAAAAATTACTCAATTAGGGGTACACATTAACGGAGCATTTGCTGAATTTGTAAGAGTTCAAGAGAGTAATATTCATAAGTTGCCAGATTCTATGTCTTGGATTCATGGAGCCTATATTGAGCCATTAGCATGTGCAATCAGCGGTCAGGATAAAGTCAATGTCCAATACGGTGAAACAGTCGCGATTATTGGCGGAGGTCCAATGGGTATCGCCCATGCCTTACTTGCAAAATTGAAAGGGGCTAGTAAAGTAATCCTTTCCGAACTAAATCCTGCGAGAATTGAATCAGCCAAAAATATTGGTGTTGATTATGTGATCAATGCAGGTGAAGAAGACCCGGTAGAAGCTGTTAAAAGATTAACAGACGGACGCGGTGCTGACGTTGTTATCGAGGCGGTAGGTTCTTCTTATACTTACACGCAAACGTTTAAATTAGTGAGAAAAGGCGGAAAAATACTGGTTTTTGGAGCAGCACCTGCAGATGTAACAATTCCTGTAAGTCCATTTGAAATTTACAGCCGTGAATTAACCATTGTTTCCTCCTATGCAGGAACATATGACACATTCTCTAAAGCGATTGATTTAATCGCAAGCAAGCGCTTTGATCCAACTCCAATCTTCACAAATCATTTTGAATTTGCAGATGTGAAACACGGAATTGAAACGGCCGAGCATAATAAGGATATCCTTAAAACTGTAGTTAAAATCTCAGATTAATATATAGGTAGACAGAGTTCTCTACGGTTTATGTGGGAACTCTGATTTTTTCATAATCTAAGAGGTGAATTCAAATGTTCAAATATAGTGCCACACAATGGATATACGGAAATGAAAGTTTAGAAGATAGCTTAAAAAGGCTGAAGAAATATGGTTATCAAGGTGTCGAACTCGCAGGCGAGCCGTATACCATTGATATTGAGGGAACAAAAGAACTTTTAACAAAGTATGAACTTGAATGCAGTTCTATTTGTGGAATTTTTACCGCTGAAAGGGATCTTTCCTCATCAAACGACGAAATTAGAAAAAAGGCAGTCGAATATGTGAAAAGATCGGTTGATTTAGCGAAGACTTTACATGCATCAACCCTAATTGTCGTTCCTACTTGTGTTGGTAAACTTAGCCCAGAAACGACGCTTGAGGAAGAATGGAATAATGCTATTCAAAGTGTGAAAGAGGCGGGGCTGTATGCCAAGGAACAAGGAATCACCATAGCCATTGAAGCATTAAATCGTTATGAAACCTACTTAGTTAATAACCTCACCTTAGCCTTACGTTTTGTGGAGGAAGTGAATGTAGAAGGTGTAGGGATTATGGCGGATCTGTTCCACATGAGCATAGAAGAACGAGATATGAGGGATTCGATAATGAAGATTTCACGTTATCTAGCCCATGTCCACATCGCTGATAATACAAGGGAGGCAGCGGGACTAGGACAAACGAATTTTGCACCAGTCATTTCACTGCTTAAAGAACTTGGTTATAAGGGTTATATCACGATGGAATTCTTGCCAGCCGTGTCAAACCCATATGTGGCTTCAGGCCTTCAAGGGGAAGCTAATGTTTTTGATGACTTCACAAAGCAATCTATTAAACATATGAAGGAAATTGTTAAGGCACTATCATAAAAGATATTAAGTTTAAAAGGTGGAATTTAGAGATGATTATTATTCATGCGTACTTTAAAGTGGAACCACAACAACGTCAAGTATTCCTGGATCAGGCTAACCTTGTAGCGGAACCATCTCAAGCAGAAGAAGGTAATATTAGCTATGAATATTTTGAAAATCCAAAACAGCCTAATACCTTTGTATTTGTGGAAAAGTGGAAGGATCAAGCTGCGATTGGTGTTCACGAAGCGACCCCTCATTTTCAAAACTTCGTTAATATCGTCCCTGGACTATTAAGTGAACCAATCCAAGTACAACTTTTCGATGCAAGCGAAATAAAAGGTGCCTAACTCTTAGTAGCTGTCCTTGGCGTTATTAGTAACGAAAGAAAATGTATTAGATACATGGTAATTAAAATCACAAAAAATCTTTTCAAGGTGCCGTAAAATGAACAACCAGCTGTAAAAATAAAGAGGCTCGATTTCTAGAGCCTCTTTTACTGTAAATAGCTCCTCAAATAAAGCAGCCGGAGTGTACCTTTGGTCAAAAATGGATTACTTAGAATGCTATTTATAATAAAAGGGGACGTACCAGAGTTGGAAAGACTTTAGACATGGTGTTGGCCTTACAGGTAGTGGAAACACCAGATTTAGGACCTAACAAAGTTTTTGTGAGCGAACCAGGTTCACTTAGCAATTGTAGGCTCTTTTGTTCAGTAGTTGAGGAGAAATTTTAATAACTTTATTAACAGTAATAACTACAGAGAAGGTTGTGATAAATTTGATTAAATCAAAATGGATAAGAATTGCCCTCCCGTTTATGATTGGATTGTTTATTGCTTACTTGGATAGGTCTAATTTATCTGTAGGGATAGAGGGAATGTCTAAAGAACTTGGTTTCTCCGGAACTGACTTTTCAGTTACATCCAGCTGGGCATTAAGCGCTTTTTTAATTGGTTATGGCTTGGCAAACTTTTTTGGCGGTATTTTAACCTATAGGATGAATCCTAAAACGGTTGTAATCTTTGTATATGCATTATGGTCACTTGCTACATTTTTAACCAGTTGGGTTAATTCAGTAGGGCTTTTAATCTTCTTCCGCCTTATTCTAGGAATTGGAGAGGGTATTTATTGGCCTCAACAATCTCGATTTGCGCAAGCGTGGTTTATAAAAAAAGAACTAACCGTAGCTAATACTATCATTCAGCATTATGGTCAATTTTTAGCCCTTGGTTTAGGGTTTTTGATACTTATACCTATAAATGAAAATTGGGGTTGGAAACCACTTTTTATTATTCTAGGAGCCGCAGGTTTGGTTATTGTAGTGCCTCTTTATTTATGGCTGCTTAAAAAAGAACCTGACGTAGTGGAAACCAAGCCTAAAGAGGAACAAAGTTCCAAAGAAAAGTTGACCTTTCGTTCTTTAGGTGGTTCGCGCTTTCTTCTGTTGATAGGTGCTCACTTAGGTCAAAATATGCTTTTTTGGGGAATTACTCTTTGGATTCCACTCGCTGTCAAATCCCTTGGTTTTACTGGATTAATACAAGGACTCCTCAGTGGATTGCCTTACTTGGCTGCCGTTATTTTAACGATTCCGATGTCCATCATCAGTGATCGAACAGGAAAACGTGTCTTAATTGCAACTGTTGGTTTAGTATTTGCAGGTATCTTATTAGTTTCCCTTCCGGTGGTTGATAGCCCTGTTGGAAAAATAGCTCTCATTACGCTCTCTTTAGGAACACTCATTAGCACTTACACAGCCAATTTTTGGGCGATCATTCAATCGAGTGTGTCTCCAAGCTCTGTCGGTCCTGCTATCGGAATTGTTAACGGAATAGGAGTTGGATTCGGTGGAACCATTTCGAGCTTTATTGTCGGTCTATTATTAGAACAAACTGGATCTTACATTCCTGGCTTTACAGTTATCAGCTTCATAGCAATTATTGGTGGGTTCATACTGTACCTCTATGGACGAATTCTTAGTCCAAATAATTCAGGGATGAAAGCTGAAGGGCAGGTTGTATCATTAAAATGAAGTTTTCTGTTTAATAGTGTCAGGGCGTGCGGCTTTAGACTGATTAAAAATCATTACAATATACAATTTGGACTGAGGGTCTACTAAATTTAAAGTGCAAAGGCTTTAAGGATCTAATCCCTAGAGCTTTTTTTTCATATTAACAAAAATATATATCTTTTTAACTTCCATATAAGTATCTTTTGCATGGAAGTGAAAGATGACTTTTTCACTACCATGTTTCTTCATTGCTTCCACCAGATCCATTCCTTGCAAAACTAAGTTGCTTGGATCTATGTTAGCAATAATTTCCCCTGTGTGTATGATTTTCTCAAGATGTTCGACTAATGGCATCAATACTCAAAATTCGATCCTGATGGGTGTAAACATTTAATCCGTTTCCACGGATAACCCTATGCAATTATCATACAAAACCGAGAGCCAGATCGGTCGGAGCAAATTTCTAAAGAATAATTCCAACCCCAATCTTGGCTGCCTTATGCAGCACCTCTGAGGAGGTTCTGCTGCTTAAGCTTATCTTTCAAGTAAATCCGGTTATAAGGCAGTTTGGATACAATTTATCCAAAGGCCTTATACCGGCCATTTTCATCTTTAACAAATGTCTTCTCCATTTCCGTGATAACATAGATATTGGGAACAATTCCTCACCACCACCAACAACAGTTTTAACTGGATATGAAAGTTCTCTGACATATTTTGGTGCTTGCATCTAATATATGTTATTTAGATTTTTTATCCTGAAAAACGCTTCGCAGCAAATCGATTCAGGTTTTCGGAGAAAAAATGAAGGAACATGGTATCGATGCTCTTTTCGTTTATAGTGATGAATATCATCCTGGGTATTCTTTTTATTTTACAAACTTTCGTACCATCAATTGTATCGAGGAATCCGCACACGCGCTGTTTATCCTATTAGAAGATGAAATCGAAGCATTTTTCATAAAAGAGTATTTAGAAAGGTTTATTTAATATATTTCCAGATAATTTCAAAAATTTTTTTGAAACCGGAGTTGACGCCATGACAGTGTAAATGTTAACTTAATTTTGTAACTGTTTGAGAGCGTTCACATAAAAAGGATGATATAAATGGGAAAAAAGCTAACAATTATGGATATTGCACAAATGGCAGGTGTATCTCGCCAGACGGTTTCCAGAGTATTAAATAATAAACCTGAGGTGAATGAAGCCACTCGGAAACAAGTACAGCGACTTATTGAGAAGCATGGATTTCGGCCGAGTCTTCAAGCAAGAAGTATGGTTACAAGAAAAACGAATATGATCGCTTTGTTACTGCCTGATATTGCAAATCCATTCTTTGCGGAAGTTGTACGCGGTATTGAGCGTACTCTTCGAGAAAATAACTTAAATGTCTTTCTTATGACGACAGAAGAAGATGTTGAACAAGAAAATGCGTTTATTCAACTTTCAAAGAATTACAATGTGGATGGAATGATCTTATGCAGTCCAAGACTTGACGATGCGAATCTAAGGAAATTGATACCTGAAATATCACCTGTTGTTTTGCTGAATCGTGATCTTGATGTAGATGGAACTGCTTGTGTTGTGGTTGATGCTACACATGGCGGGTATGTCGCAACTAAATACTTAATTGAACAAGGACATTCCAAAATTGGAATAATTGTGGGTCCCTCGCGAGCTTACAGTAGTAATCAAAGATTGGAAGGATATAAGAAGGCTCTGAAGGACTTTGGTATTCCTTTAGAAAAAGATTTAATCATGCAAGTAGAAGTAGACAACAACGATGTCCATAAAATGACTGAGAAATTGATAAATAATAACGTTACTTCAATTACAACTTTTAACGATTTAGCGGCTGCACATGTTATCCAAGCATGTACAGATTTGAACTTGAAAGTGCCTGAAGATATATCAATAATCGGTTTTGATGGAATAGCTATATCAATGTTTACAAATCCAACTTTAACAACAATGTCATTACCGCTTTTTGAAATGGGCGAAACAATTGCAAATACTTTGGTGAAAATGATAAAAGGAAATGAACCCTTTGAAAGACTAACAATGGTATATCCCATCTTAAAAAAGGGAAATTCAACTAGATCGATTAGTCTCTAATTGAAAATATCCAAGTGGGTTCTGTTGTGGGAAGAAAGTTAAAAGCCATTACTCGGTGTTATGGAAATACGAGGAATCAGTAAACTTTTCTCTGATATTGGTGATCATTAAATGAAGCTTTTTTGCTAAAATCAGAATTAGGATTAATCTACCATAAATTAGTGGGATGCGAGTGTGGATGAGATAAGTTTTGTAAAGTTTAAGCATAAAGCTCTACTTAAGGCGGATTTCCCATAGCATTAAGCTAGTTTGATTTACTAGTTTAAGATTTCAGCATAAGCTTTAAAGAGAGAGTAAAGATTTTATTTGGAGAATGGAGCATGAAAGGATGTCACATCGTAAAAGTACAACAATCCCACATACCTCTTTCGTAAACATCATGTTTTCAGAGGCTCCATCCCAATTCGACTTTGGGTATCACACGATAACAAAGAAAATTTATCTTCGGTCAAAATGATTGACTCGTCAATAGACATTACCAATGAAAAAGGTGTTTTGTTTTTAATTCCTATACTTAATCAATAAGCCAAACTAAATAGACCTTTGATATGAGAAAGATAACGAACATTACCGGCTTCCTTCATTAATATTGCAGGTAAACCTTTCAGCTTGATTTTGTTTTCCCCGATTGTACCAATTGCATCTTTTCGGCCAAGACTACCCAGTGTACCAGAGAATACCGGTACAAACTTTTCCATTGTTCCTCCTTTAATAGCTGCGGAGATATTAAATCCGATTGCTTCTCCCATTTGCCATGCCAGTTGTGCTGTAGGTGGATAAGGGCGTCCTTCAGGCCCCATAACAACTGCACTATCACCGGCTACAAACACGTCTTTATGTGATAAGGATTGTAGAAATTCGTTCACCATAGCACGACCGCGATTCACTTCAATTCCTGAATTGGCCACAACAGCATTACCCTGGACACCACCTGTCCATACCATTGTGTTTGTTTCAATGAGTTGACCATCCTTCAAATAGACTATAGCTTGTTCCATTTGTGTAACAGGCGTACCAGTTATGAACTCTACACCGCGAGCGGATAAGCTTTTTTCGGCGCGTTCTACCAATTCAGCTGGGAATCCAGGCAAAATAGTCGGGGCGGCCTCCACACAATAAAGAGAAATATCATTACTATCGACGGCGTACTTTCGGCACAATTCTGGCAGTAGATCAGCAATTTCACCAACAAGTTCAATACCCGTCAGACCGCCGCCTCCAACTACGAAAGTGACATCACTTTTGTTGTGCGTTTTGCTATATTCGTAGATACGGGTATCAATATGGTTACGTAGATGATTTGCATCATCCACTGACTTAAGAATAAAACTATGTTCTTGTAAACCTGGTATACCAAAGTAGGCTGTTTCACTACCTAGCGCGACAACTAGGTAATCATAACTGATACTTGTACCATCCCCAAGTGTAATCTGGTTATGATCAGGGGAAATCTTTTCGACATTAGCAATCTTTAACTCAATATCTTTGCCTTTTAACAGCTTTTCCAATGGTAGGGCAACTGCCTTTTCAGACAAATTACCCGCCGCTAAACGGTGTAGTTCTGTAATGATTTGATGGGTAGGAAACCGGTTCACGAGCGTAATAGAAGCCTCATTCATTCCTAAATATTGACGGACAGTTAAAGCACTCAGTAAGCCACCGTAGCCGCCGCCTAAAATTATAATTTTTTTCTGCATAATCAATCCTCCGTTCACACTTAATCGAAACTTATCGTTTTTACTGTTCCTTTTGTTTTTCAGCCAGGATATTTAAATAGGCCTGTCCAAAGCGCAACATTTTCTGCACCTGTGGGTCCTTGAGCATTTTTATCAAACCAAATACACCTATTGTCGCTTCCGTGTTATCATCTGCGCGGTCATTTGCTTCAATAGCCGCAGCTGCATATTGCTTCACTTTACCTTCTACCGGTTTTACGAATGCCTGGATACCTGTAACGAAATCATCAACCAACAGGCGATCAGTAAGGACGGACTGTGCGACATCATAGGTTTTTGTGAGAGTGTTAACCATCTCTGTTAGTTTCGGCAAGTTTTCTACGAGCATGGTCAGAGAGTGCTGTACATCTGGTTTCAGCAGTTGATCAAGCAAATCTATTTGCTCTTCCATGGCTCTGGCTTTTTTTTCGGTCCAAACAGCTTCCTCAGCAGGGGAGGATTGAAACGTTAATACTGTCATACAATAAACCTCCTTAGATTTTCATAGTTAAACGAAGGAAAAAAGCAGCCAAGTACTTTTGAATGAGTGCTTGCTGCTTCTTGTTCCTTATTTTAGAAGTAGAAATAGTTTCTATATTTTTTTCACTGATAGGTAAGTGGCAATCTAATTGTGAAAGAATGATTGCTCATCAATTCAGACATAACTATTGTTTGGGGATGGACTCATATTCATAAGTATATATGAGGTAGAGTCTACCAATTTTATGTAGCAACCAATAGAAAGTCCACAATTTGATTAAATTGATAACTTTATTTAAAGTTAGATTCGTATTTAGCTTTCATTCCTCTGAGGTCGTTCACTGGCTCTGCACCATTTTCAGTAATGATTACTGTAGGTTCAACTCGAACACCGCCAAACGGGAATCCGTGAAGGTCAAATTTAATTCCAAAACACATATTCGGTTCGAAAACGAATTCGCTGTTAGGTCCTAAGTCTGGTGTTTCTACTACTTCTAGACCAACTCCATGACCAATTGCTCTCATTCCCTTTGTATATGGAAGGAAGTAGTCAGCTAAACCAGCATTTTCACAGAGGCGAAGGGTTTCCTGGAACAATTGTTTACCAGTCATTCCCGGCTTAATGAACTCAACCATACGTTGATTTGTATCATAGGCGAAATTCATGATTCTGATCTGTTCATCTGTAGCACCCTCCATGGCGACTGTAATACCGGTATCGGAACAGTATCCCTCAACCATAGGATTAAAATCGAACCACACATACTCCCCACGTTCAATTTTACGCTCCATTGGTCTCCAAGTCGGTAGATTCGTATGGTCAGGACCTGATACAACTAAATAAGCAGAACCAATTTCACCGCCGCGGGAACGTGTTACATATTCACCGATTGCAGATAGTTCGATCTCTGTTCTTCCGATTTCTAGTTTCTCGAGCGCAGCTAGGATACTGTCATCAGCCAATTTTCCTGCCTTACGGATTAAATCTAATTCAGCTTTACTTTTATATAATCTTTCCTGTACTACAATATGACCTGCATCTACAATGTTAATGCCATCTTTTACAAACGCTTTTTCCATTTCACGGTATAAAGAGATCGGGAATAATTCTTCACCAACGACTCCAACTGTTTTGACTTCATATGGAAGCTCACTCACATATTTAGGTAAAAGCGCTTCCATTTCATAGATATTATTAACATTCTTAATCCAAGAGAAACGTTTTGCAGCGAAACGGTTTAGGTTTCCTAAGAATGCTTGGATTTCACCTTCTAAAGGAATGAAAAGGGCATGTGCAGATTCTTCAATACAGTTAATGGTACGGAAACCTGTATAATAGAAAGAATAACCTGGGTGGTATTCATCACTATATACGAAGAGAACGTCGATCCCCTGCTTCTTCATTTGTTCCCTTGTACGTGCTAACCTTGTTTCAAATTCTGTTGTTAGTACTCCAACTGTCATCACTAATTCCTCCATTCATTTTGTCCACTAAGACGAAAATTGTATTTAATAAAAGATGATTTCACTCTTATGTGAGCGTTCACAATTTAACCTTATTTGATTTACCAGGGTAAAGTCAACATGTTTTTTAAAAATTTATAAAAAAATAAATATTCCAAAAATTAATATTGACACTTCAAAAGGTTTAGTGTTAATTTTATTCCATACCCTATGTGAACGCTCACATAAATTAATATTTTTAATGCTATTTTTAAAGGTTATTATGATTGAAATTTATGATAACGCTCACATAAAAGGAATTGATAATATGGGAAAGAAATTAACGATTAATGACATTGCAAGGATCGCTGGTGTTTCACGACAAACAATTTCTAGGGTCTTAAACAATAAACAGGAGGTGAACGAAGTTACCAGGCACCATGTTCAGCGAATTATAGAGAAACATGGTTTTCGACCCAGCCTTCAAGCAAGAAGCATGGTAACAAGGCAAACTAATATGGTTGCTGTGTTACTGCCTGATATTGCAAATCCGTTCTTCGGAGAAATAGTACGCGGTATCGAGCGAACACTTCGAGCAAATAACCTGAATGTATTCCTAATGACAACAGAAGAGGATGCTGGACTAGAAAACTCATATATCCAGCTATCGCAAAACTACAATGTTGATGGAATGATTCTTTGCAGCCCGAGACTCGATGAAGCGAACCTGAGGAGGATGATCTCTAAGATATCACCGGTTGTACTTTTGAACCGTGATGTTGACACAGATGGAGCTGCTTGCGTCGTTGTTGATGCAAATTATGGAGGCTACACGGCAACCAAGTATTTGATAGAACAGGGCCATACTAAAATTGGAATCATTGTCGGTCCCCCACGTGCTTACAGTAGTATCCAGAGATTAGAAGGCTATAAGAAGGCTTTGCAGGAATTTAATATTCCATTAGAAAGAGATTTAATCATGCAGGTAGAGGCTGATAACAAAGGCGTCCATCAAATTACAGAGCAGCTGGTCAAGAAACAGGTGACTGCTAATACAACCTATATCGATTTGGCGGCCGCACATGTAATCCAAGCATGTACTGATTTAAAGAAAAGCGTCCCTGATGACATTTCCGTGATCGGTTTTGATGGGATTGAGATTTCGCAGTTTATGAATCCCACCTTAACTACCATGTCCTTACCGCTATTTGAATTGGGGCAGACAATCGCGAATATTTTAATCAAGATGATTAAAGGAAATGAAACCTTCGATAAGATCACGACGGTATATCCGATCTTAAAGGAAGGAAGGTCTACAACATCCTTTAAGGCTCTTGGAAAAAAACTTAGAGCAAGTAAGTAAATAAGGGGGGGATTAACATGACAGACTCTCATGAATTACTTTTAGAAATGCATGGTATAGGAAAAAACTTTCCAGGCGTAAAGGCACTAAGTAATGTTGACTTTTCGATTCGTAAAGGCGAAATAATCGCTCTTTGTGGGGAAAATGGTGCTGGAAAATCTACGATGATGAAGATTTTATCGGGAATTTATAAGCCGGATGCGGGAGAAATTGTCTTTGAAGGTGAAACTGTTCACATCACGAAACCAGACGTAGCCCAAAAACTTGGTATCGCGATTATTCATCAGGAGTTAAGTTTAGTTCCTGAATTAACGGTTGCGGAAAATATTTTCATTGGGGATTATCCCCAAAAGTTTCCTGGTGTAGTGGATTGGCGAAAGATGAGGAAGAACGCTGAAGCTGTTTTGAAAGAAATGGGTTTTCAAATGGATGTAGACCAGCGCGTTGGAGATCTTGGAATTGCTAAACAACAAATTGTAGAAATAGCCAAGGCTCTTCATAAGAAGGCGAAAGTGGTCATTTTAGATGAGCCAACGGCCCCACTCGCCAATCAGGATGTTGATCGACTAATTGATTTAGTACTTAAATTGCGTAATGAAGGTCTTGGGATTGTATACATATCACATCGACTTCCAGAAGTTTTTCAAATCTCAGACCGAATAACGGTTCTCAAGGATGGTCAGGTTGTATCCACGAGAGATACTAAAGATTTGGATCGTGACCAATTAATAAAATTAATGGTTGGCCGTGATGTTTTAAAAATGCGGATGGGATCCATCACCAACAAGAAAAGTAAAGTTTTATCGGTCAATAATTTAAATACTCCTAAACTCCTGAAGGATATAAATTTTGACTTATTCGAAGGTGAAGTTTTAGGAATTGCAGGACTGGTCGGAAGTGGAAGGACCGAATTGGTCAGGGCCATTTTTGGGGCAGATCGGTGTACCGCAAAGATGGAGTTATTCGGTAAACCCTTTCATGTGAAGTCTCCCCGGGATGCCATAAGGCATGGGATTGCGTTATTACCGGAAGACCGCAAACACCAGGGTTTGGTATTAGGAATGTCTGCCCTAGAGAATATGACAATTTCTGGTTTAGATAATATTTCCAAATTCGGAGTAGTAAATCGAAGCAAAGAGCAAGAAGATGGAAATACGTTAGTTAAAAAACTTCAAGTCCGTGTAAGCGGTTTAGATCAGGAAACTAGAACGCTGAGTGGTGGGAATCAGCAAAAATTGATTATTGCTCGCTGGTTATTTAAGAACGTTAAGATTCTCATTTTTGATGAACCAACACGGGGAATAGACGTGGGGGCGAAAGCTGAAATTTATAACCTTATCAATCAATTTGTTAAGGAGGGTGGTTCTGTAATAGTTATTTCCTCTGAACTTCCTGAAGTTCTCATGTGTGACCGGGTGTTAGTTATGGCGGGAGGAAAAATAGTAAAACAGCTTTCACACGAGGAAAGCTCTGAGGAAAATGTAATCCAATATATGCTATAAGGGGTGAATGGATTGAAGGCAAATTATGAAACATTAAGTACGCCGGTCTTTAAATCAAAATACTCATTTTTCAAAGTGCTTATAAAAAATTACTTATTTATTTTTCTGTGTTTACTTGTTCTTTTCTGCTCGTTTTTATCGTCTAAGTTCCTAACATTCGATAATTTGAGTAACATTCTTCTTCAGAACTCAGTTATTTCTATTTTAGCATTAGGACAATTGATGGTTGTAATAACCGGGGGAATTGACCTCTCAGTGGGTTCAATTGCAGCTCTAGCCAGTGTGTTATCTGCCTCACTTTTAGGGGCGGGGTTTGATCCTATTTTAACCATCATTTTAGTAATGGCGCTTATGGCAATTGCAGGATTAGGAAATGGTCTAGCTGTCACTTATGGTAAAATAACTCCATTTGTTGTGACACTTGCAACGTTAACGATTTATAGAGGATTGGCGTATATTTTCCAGGTGGGATCTTTAGTTACGATAGAAAACAACACATTTCTAGCTATTTTGGCAGGTAAGACAGAAGTTGGAGGAATTTACACTCCTATCATCATTCTCTTTTTAACCCTAGGTATATTTATCTTCATTCTGAAGATGACGACATTTGGAAGAAGGCTTTATGCAATCGGTGGAAATTCAGAGGCTGCAAGATTGGCCGGCGCACCAATCAACCGAGATATTGTAATTGCATATGCCATTAGTGGTGCATTAGCAGGGCTTGGCGGGTTGATGACGACAGCAAGATTAAGTACAGGCAGTGCCTTATATGGACAAGGGTATGAACTTGACGCTATCGCTGCCGTTGTGGTAGGGGGAGCTTCACTCATAGGCGGTAAGGGCTTTGCTCTAAATGCTGTTCTCGGAGCTTTTTTAATCGGGATTATTCGAAATATACTGAACCTTACTGGTGTGGCGTCATACCCGCAAATGGTGATCCAAGGGTTAATTATTCTAGTAGCAGTTTTACTAACAACACTGGCAGCAAGGAAGAAGGCCTGAAAGAATACCAGTTTAGAACTTAGCACTCTATGATTTTTTTCTTATCAAAATGATAGATGTACAGATTTTGTTAATTCTTGTTATTACTACTTCTAAATGTGTGGGGTGAGGAACTATGAAAGGTAGAACAATTTCTGGAATGAAAATGACGGCTCTGTTTCTTTTGTTAATCGTATTTTCTCTCACAGGTTGTGTCCCAATGAATGGGTCTACCACTACTGTGGCTAAGCAAGGAACTAATAAGAATACTAACAAAGAATCAACCTCCCAAAAAATTGAGCCCGCAAGAAAGAAAAATGGCGACAAAATTGTAATCGGTTTCTCACAAAGGCGGGTAGCTGGTAGTGATTGGTATACCAACCTAATTAGAGGAGCCGAAGAGGAAGCAAAAAGACAGGATGTAAAGTTGGTCGTATTAGATGCCCAAGGTGATGTAGCAAAACAAGTATCTGGTGTTGAGGATTTAATTGCACAAAGTGTCGATGCAGTTATCATGAACCCTCAAGATCCTTCGGGTGTTATACCTGCAACTAACCAGTTAGCACAAAAAAAGATTCCATTAATCGCGGTTAACAGTAACGTTGACCCTAAAGCGAATCCTGTCTCCTTTGTTTCTGACGATCCGAGAGACACTGGATATAAAGCAGGTTGGGAACTAGCTAAAGCTGCTTCAGAAAAATTTGGCGATAAAATAATAAAAGCGGCCATGGTTAGTGGATATCCGAAAGAATTGGTATCCCAATATCGTCGGAATGGTATGATTTCAGGTTGGACAGATTTCATGTTAGAAAAATACGGGAAATCTAACTTGGAGTTAGTTGCAGAACGTTTTGGTAACTGGGTACCTGATAAGGCTCTTCCGGAAATGCAGGACATTGCAACATCCCAGCCTGATTTACAAGTAGTATTTTGTATGAGTGATGTTATGTTGCCTGGTATTTTTACAGCATTGAAAAATACGGGTCTGAGCGAGAAAGTGCTTATTGGATCTATCGATGGTACAAAGGAGGCGATTAAAAAAGTTGCAGATCCCAAATCAGGTTTAGTCGTAACAGTTAGTAATGATCCGAGGGTCCAGGGAGCCGATGCTGTAAAAATGGCCATTCAGGTGGTACAAGGGAAACAAATTCCTTCCCTTCATTATATTGCGAATCCGGTTATTAATCGGGTGAATGCAGAGAAAATGTATGATCCAAATTCCTCTTACTAAAATATAATCCTTCAATTTGAGGGTGAAAAGGGTGATTTTATGACAACAACACAATTAGTGAAAAGTTATCAGTTATTTATTAATGGAGAATGGTCCAACTCTGCTAACGGGGAGACTTTCGTTAGAAGGAATCCGGCAAATGGCGAGATTGTCGCTGAACTGGCAAAAGCTGGAGTGGAGGATGCCAAATTGGCGATTTCAGCAGCGCGCCAGGCATTCGATAAAGGCGAATGGCCGAAGATGTCAGGCAGTGAGCGATCCGCGCTTCTATATCAAGCCTATTTAAAAATCGTAGAAAAGACAGACGAAATCGCTGAACTTCTAAGTAAAGAAATGGGTAAACCATTATCTGAAGCTAAAGGGGAGGTTGGTGCTGCTGCAAATATCTTAAACTACTATGCAGGATTGGCCAGATCTATTTATGGCCAGACTTCGAACCAAGTCCAAGACGGCCTGCTTGGTCTGACACTGCGGATTCCGGTTGGTGTTGTTGGGATCATTACACCATGGAATTTCCCTTTAGGCACTTTGATGCAAAAACTTCCTGCAGCACTAGCTGCTGGTTGTACAGTAATCATTAAGCCCGCAAGTGCGACGCCTATTACGACTGTAGAGTTCGCAAAAATCTTTGATGAGGTTGGTTTCCCTAAAGGTGTAGTGAACGTCATCACCGGACCAGGCGGAGCAGCAGGCCAAGAGCTTGCAACCAATCCAGACGTTGATAAAATTGCGTTCACCGGGTCCACTGAAATTGGACAGGAACTAATGAGATTGTCATCAAATACATTGAAAAAGCTGTCCATGGAATTAGGCGGAAAGTCTCCTAATATCGTTTTTGCAGATGCAGATTTAGACGATGCTCTAGATGGTGCACTGTTTGGCAGTTTCTTCAATCAAGGAGAGGTGTGTACCTCTGGATCTCGCTTATTAGTACAGGATGAAATTTATGATGAGTTTGTTGGAAGATTAGTTGCTAGAGCAAACGAAATTAAAGTTGGAAATCCTTTGGACGCTGATACCGAAATGGGAGCTCTTATAACAGAATCACATTTAAACACTGTTCTTGGCTATGTTGAAAAAGGAATTTCCGAAGGAGCTAAGCTGCTTACTGGTGGTAAACGTTTGACTGGAGGTATATATGATCAAGGGTTCTTCATGGAACCAACTATATTTGGGGATGTATCTCCTGATATGACGATTTCAAGAGAAGAAATTTTTGGTCCTGTGTTGTCAGTCATTCGCTTTAAGGACTTTGATGAGGCGATGGAAATTGCGAACGATACAATCTTTGGTCTTGCTGGAGCAGTTTGGACAAAGGATATCGATAAAGCATTACTTGCAGCTCAAACGATTAAAGCGGGCACGCTATGGGTGAACCACTACATGGAAGCCCACTCCGAATTGCCGTTTGGCGGATTTAAGCAAAGTGGTTTCGGAAAAGAGCTTGGCACACTTGGCTTAGATGGATTCTCTGAAGTGAAGACAGTACAAATTCATGTTGGCAAAAGAAATAATTTCTATAAGTGGTAAAACAAACAAACTATTAAAAAACAAAAACTTATTAAGGAGAGGTTCATTATGTTAGAAAATTCTCAATTTCTTTGCGCTACTAAAATCGTTTTCGGTAAGAATGCATCACTACAGGCTGGTGAAGTATTAGCTTCAAGAAATCATAAGAAAGCCATGATCGTTACAGATAAGGGAATCATTAATGCTGGCTTATTAAAAGGGATTCTTGAGTCCTTAACTAGTAATAATATCGAATACATCATCTTTGACGAAGTTCCACCGAACCCACCATCTGCAACAGTGGTAAAAGGTGTGGAGGTTTTCCGCTCTAACGGATGTGACTCCTTCATTGCCGTTGGGGGAGGCAGTGCAATGGATGCTTGTAAAACAATCAGTATGATGACGGTTAACGAAGGCGATATCAACGATTATGATATCGGCGGAAAAGAGTTCACTAAAAAAGGTCCAGATGTCATTACAATTCCTACTACTTCTGGTACTGGAAGCGAAGTTACTCAATGGGCTGTTATTACAAATGAAGCCAAGAATTGGAAGTCTAGTATTGGCAGCCCTTTGATGGCACCAGTAGTTGCTTTGGTGGATCCTGCCATGACTCTCGGTTTACCACCGGCCATTACTGCAGCCACTGGGGTAGATGCTCTTACACACGCTATCGAAGCCTATACCACTAGAGATGCTCTAAATGGTGCCTCTCCACTCGCTGATGTTCTTAATCTAGAGGCAGTGCGCTTAATTGGTGCGAACCTTCGTGAAGCCTATGCTCGCGGCGAAAACTATGAAGCTAGAGAAAAGGTAATGCTAGGCAGCACGATGGCTGGCGTAGGATTTCCACAAGTAGGTCTAGGTAACGCGCACGCGCTGGCGCATCCACTTGGTGGGCATTATGATATCCCACATGGTGTTGCCAATGCGATTTTGTTACCGTATGTCATGAAATTTAATTTAATCGCTTGTCCAGGTCGATTCGCGGACATTGCTGTTGCTATGGGTGAAAACATTGACGGTTTATCTCCGATGGAAGCTGCTGAGAAGGCAGTTGTAGCGGTACAAAGATTGGTGAAGGATACAAATATTCCATCACTAAGATCATTTAACATTAAAGATTCTGACTGGAGCATTTTAGCTGATGATGCGTCAAAGGATATGAACAGCCAAACAAATCCAAGAAAAACAAGCTACCAAGATCTTCTTAACCTGTTCCATGAGGCAAATAATGCAGGGGTTACAGAAGAACAGAAAACTCCTGTCGCTCAAACTGTATAATAATACCAAACACGGTTTGGTCATTTACTCGGCAGCAAGTAGCATAAGTGGAAGGAGAATTCATTGATGGAACGTTTTTATAAAGCGAAGGAAATCAAAGGCTATCAAGAAATCTTCCAGGAAGATAGCCCACTTTTAAAATATTTAGCCTTCGGAAAAATAGTGTTAAAAGCAGGTCAGGAATACACAAGTGGAACGAACGATTTTGAAACCGCCCTTGTTCTTTTAAAGGGTACTGCCACCATATCTTGTGAAAGTCAGACATGGGAGGAGTTAGGCGGACGCGAGAATGTTTTCAGCGGCAAAGCAACAACTGCCTATATCCCTTGTCATTCAGAGTATGTAATCAAAGCAGAAACGGATTTGGATGTTGCTGTTTGTAAAGTTAAGGCAGAAGAAAAATTCGAGCCTTTTGTCGTCAGACCAGACGATGTCGTTATTCATCAGCGTGGAAAAAACAATTGGAAACGCGAAGTTCACGACATTATCGCTGACAATGCGAATGGCAGAGTCCAGCGAATGATCTTAGGCGAAACATTTAATTATGCAGGAGAATGGTCCAGTTATCCACCTCACAAGCATGATGGCGAGCATTATCCTGAAGAGCCAAACTTAGAGGAAATCTATCATTATCAAGCGAATCCAGAGCAAGGATTCGGTGTGCAGCTTCATTATACAAAAGATGGCAGCATTGATGACGCTTATATCATTCGTAATGGCGACAGCTTCGCGATCGATAAGGGGTATCACCCCGTAAATGCTGCGGGAGGTTACCAGGTTTACTATTTGTGGTTCATGGCTGGAGAAGAAGGAAGAACCTTGAAGCCATATGATGACCCAGATCACAAGTGGGTTCATTCTCTAAATTAAATATTTAGGAAATTAGACAATAGACATAGCTAGACTTATCAGGCTATGTCTATTGATTGTCCAAATTCTATCAAAAAGGGTGTAATCATGAAAGATAAAGCTACGTATCTACTTATTCATCCAGATGATTCAGTGTGTGTCGCTTTGAGCGATTTACCTGCAGGTGAAGAAATTTTAATCAATAGTAAAAAAATTACCCTGAAAACAGATGTTTCTTTTGGTCATAAGATTGCCATCAAAAAAATTTCAATTACGGAAAACATCCTAAAGTTTGGATACCCCATTGGCTCGGCCAAATCAGATATTGAGGAAGGAGAATGGGTTCATACCCATAATGTTCAAACCAATTTAGGCGAGAAATTAGATTATCAATACAATCAGAGATCAAGCGAAGAAGTCAAAGTGCTGGCTTCAGACTGCACCTTTAAGGGATATGTGCGAAATAACGGCGAGGTAGGCATTCGAAATGAAATTTGGATAATCAATACAGTAGGCTGCATTAACAAAACAGCTGAGCTTCTCGCGAAAATGGGTACTGAAACCCATAAAGACCGTGACATTGACGGAGTGTTTCATTTTCCTCATCCGTTCGGCTGTTCCCAGCTTGGAGATGACTTGGTCAATACACAAAAAATACTGGCCAATCTTGTAAATCATCCGAATGCTGCGGGAATTCTCGTATTAGGCCTTGGATGTGAAAACAATTATGTGGACCTATTTAAACAGTCCATTGGTGAATATGAGAGTGAACGTGTAAAATTTTTAGAAGTCCAAAAAGCGGACGACGAATTGGAAGAAGGACTGACTCTTATTAGTGAATTGGTCGATTATGCGGAAGGATTTAAACGCCAGCCGGTTCCAGTTTCTAAGCTTAAGGTAGGTCTAAAGTGCGGAGGATCAGACGGTTTTTCAGGGATAACCGGTAATCCGCTTGTCGGGGCTTTTTCTGATCTGTTAGTGGAACGAGGGGGAACGACGATCATGACGGAAGTTCCTGAGATGTTTGGGGCAGAATCCATACTCATGAACCGGGCTACGAATGAAGATGTATTTTTGAAAACAGTGGATTTAGTTAATGACTTTAAGGAATATTTCATCCGCCATGACCAGGTGATTTACGAAAACCCATCTCCAGGAAATAAAGCAGGCGGTATTACAACCTTGGAGGAAAAATCGCTAGGCTGTGTTCAAAAAGGCGGATTTAGTGAAGTAGTGGATGTTTTACCTTATGGAGAACGGGTTACCAAAACAGGATTGAATCTGGTGGAAGGACCTGGGAATGATTTGGTATCTGTTACGGCATTAGCAGCATCTGGGGCCCATATCGTATTGTTTACTACGGGCAGAGGGACTCCCTTTGGCGGTCCGGTCCCAACTGTAAAAATTTCTACCAATACTGCACTTTTCGAGAAAAAGAAAAATTGGATTGACTATAATGCTGGGCAGCTTATTGAGGGCACGGATATGGATAGCCTGAAACATGATTTCTTTGAATATATCGTTAAGCTGGCTTCTGGTGATACCCGAACCAAAAATGAGCAGTATGGGTTTAAGGAAATTGCCATCTTCAAAGATGGTGTCATACTCTAAGTTAAAAGATTCGGGGGAGAGTGTTTTCTCATGAAAAGACTAAGTAAACAATGGTTTACTGAACATAAACACATGGATCAATTACCAGAACGTATCATTCAGTTTGGGGAAGGGAATTTCTTGCGTGGTTTTATCGACTGGATGGTCCACGAAATGAACAAACAATGTTTGTTTAACGGGAAAATAGTTGCCATTCAACCAACTCCACACGGGAAAGTGGTTCCGAAGCTGAATGATCAAGATGGTCTGTATACGGTAGCACTTAGGGGAATGGAAAACGGAGAAATTATCGATAAAGTTGAAGTAGTTTCTTCTATTAGTAGAGGGATCAACCCTTATAACGATTGGCAGGAAGTATTGAAGGTAGCTGAAAATAAGGATATCCGTTTCGTTTTTTCCAATACCACCGAAGCAGGCTTAAGCTATTCCGCAGAGGAATACAATTCAGAAAAATCACCGCTTTCGTTTCCAGGAAAATTGACAGCTTTTCTCTACCATCGTTACCAGGTGATGAATGGTGCAGCAGAGGCAGGACTTGTGATATTACCTTGTGAATTACTAGAAGATAATGGGAATCTATTAAGAGAAATTGTCCTGCGCATAGCGAACGATTGGAAGCTGCCAGATTCATTCATTGATTGGGTTCAAGCAAGTAATAAATTTTGTAATACACTTGTCGATCGCATCGTTACAGGTTATCCCAAAAATGATATTGATGAATATCAAGCTAGATTAGGATATGAAGATGAATTGATTACGGTAGGGGAGCCTTATCATTTGTTTGCAATTGAAGCAGATGAAGAGACAGCCGAAGCCATTCCTTTTCACAAGGCAGGATTGAATGTGGTCTGGTCAGATGTGAAACCTTTTCGTGATATCAAGGTTAGGATTTTAAATGGCGCACATACGATGATGTTTGCAGCAGGGTATCTTTCTGGAAAAAGGACAGTGCTCGAGACAATGGACGATCAACTGTTACGTGAATACGTCGAACGTGGGATTTATTCGGAAATTCTTCCGGTAATCACTATGAATGAGTTTCAAACAAAAGCGTTTGCGGATTCGGTTATTGAACGTTTCTCCAACCCGTTTAATCAGCATTTTCTCAGTGATATCGGTTTAAATTCGATATTTAAATTTAAGAGCAGACTGCTTCCTACACTGGAGGATTGGACAAATCAAAAGAATAAACTGCCTGAAATCGTATCGTTCTCGCTTGCGGCTCTGTTCGCCTATTACCAGCCAGAAAGAATACAGGGTAGTAGCCGGGTCATCCGTGACGAACCAGAAGTGATGGAATTATTCATACATATCTGGAGTCAATATAGCAAAGGAAATACAAGTTTAGAAAATATGGTTAAGACAATCTTATCGAATCAATCCCTATGGGAAAGAGATTTAAATAAAATCAATGAATTACCCGAAACAGTATGTCGTTACCTGACTGGGATTGTGGAGTCAGGAATGGAAAATGCCATAGCAATACTAATAGAAAAGGGATAGGGGTTAAGAGTATGGATGTCGTAACATTTGGGGAAACGATGGTATTGTTCGTACCTACAAAGGTTGGTCCGCTCCGGTTTACAAATGAATTTGAAAAAACGATTGGCGGTGCGGAAGCAAATGTAGCAATCTCTTTAGCTAGACTTGGTCATCAGGTTAGTTGGATAAGCCGCCTTGGTAACGATGAGTTTGGTTTATATGTCCGTAACTTTATTCGTGGGGAAGGAGTGGACACCTCACAGGTGAAATTCGATGATGATAATCCGACCGCAGTCTTCTTTAAAGAAAGGCAGGTTATGCATGATCCAAAAATCTATTACTACCGCAAGGGATCTGCAGCCAGCTATATGTCACCCAATGATCTGGATGAAACGGTTATTACTAAAGCAAAATTCCTGCATATCACTGGCATTACACCAGCATTAAGCCATTCGTGCAGGGAAACGGTACATCATGCCATTACATTAGCGAAAAAAAACAAAGTGACCGTAGTCTTTGATCCTAATATTCGTTTGAAGCTTTGGAGAAAGCAAGAAGCACGGGAAGAGCTGATGGACATTGCTAGTAAATGTGATATCGTGTTGCCGGGGATCGAAGAAGGGGAAATTCTCACAGGGGAAACGGTACCAGAAAGAATAGCTGCCCGTCTTCTGGATAATGGTGCCAGTGTGGTCGTGGTTAAACTTGGAGAAAGAGGAGCCTTTTATGGAACGTCTGCAAAAGGAGAATATATTGAGGGCTTCCCGGTTCAACAAGTCGTTGATACCGTAGGGGCCGGTGATGGTTTTGCCGCAGGATTTTTATCTGGCCTAATCCGTGGTTGGTCGTATGCCGATGCTGTTAAACTTGGAAATCGTGTTGGAGCATATGCCCTAACAGTTACCGGTGATGTGGAAGGGGATCCATACTGGTCTCAAATTACACCGGATAAAATCAAACATGAAATTTTACGATAGGAGGCCTATCATGCTGCCAAAAGTAAGATTAATAGAAAAATTATTGGATTGTGGTGTTATAGCGGTAATTCGAGGCATCCCAGATGAGAAAATGGTGGAGGTTGCAGAAAGTCTAATCGAAGGTGGCGTAACAGCACTTGAAGTGACAATTGACACGCCAGGATCCTTCAGATCTATTAACAGACTCTCGAATCTATTTAAAGACCGGGCTATCATAGGTGCAGGGACAGTGCTAGATAGTGTGGGAGCGCGACTAGCCATAGATAGTGGAGCGGATTTTGTCCTAAGTCCGAGTCTTCATGAGGATGTCATCCGTACAACATTGAGGCATGGAAAAATTGCTATCCCGGGAGTGATGACACCCACTGAAATGATTAGTGCAATCCAATCGGGAGCCGATCTTGTAAAAGTGTTTCCGGCAACAGGATTAGGGGTGCAATATATTAAAGATGTAAAAGGGCCTTTTTCTCATGTCCCGATTATTCCAACTGGCGGTATTAATCTGGATAATGTTGCTTCATTTATTAAGGCAGGAGTGGCTGCAGTAGGAATAGGCGGGAATCTTGTAGACCGTAAAGCAATCACAGCCTCTGACTTCACAAAAATTACCTGTACAGCCAGAGAGTATGTATCAATTATCAAGAATGTACGAGCTGATAAATATTATGTAGCGGAGAAGTGCTAGGAGGCAATTTACTCTGAACTTTTGGGGTTTATTTCTGTGTCAAAAGCAGTTTATATCGCTACGGCCATTACGGAAAACAATGCACGAGAAATCCTTGGTTTAAAAGTGAATCACTCTGAAAGTTATGCTGCTTGGAAGGAATTTTTTCAATACCTACAATCATGAGGCCTACAATCGCCAAAGTTACTCATAACGGATGCTCATAAAGGTTTAAAGAAATCCATCAAAGAGGTGTTTGTTGGTACAGTTTGGCAACGCTGCACGGTTCATCTCAAACGAAATATCTTTAATTTAATGCCGAAGAAAGGTATTGAAGACGAGAAAATCGGTCTAAAAAGAATTTTTGAAGCTGTTAAAGTTGAGGATGCAAGAAAATTTAAAGATGAATTTCTAGAACGTTTTGGTGATAATCCTAAACTAGAAAAAGCCATAAAGACATTGGAAGAAGGCTTCGAAGATGCCATTCAATATTTAAATGAGCCTATTAAATTTCAACAACGAACGTTATTCGGGACCCATTATTTCCAACCGGAATTTTTTTCAAAGAAAGGAAGTTCGGCGGAGATCCCAATATTTATTATTATCGAAAAGGTTCTGCCGCAAGTCAGTTGACCGAAGAAGAAATCAGCGACGCATGGTTTAAAGATGCTAGGCACCTTCATGTAACGGGGATTACTCCTGCGTTGGGACTCAGTACGCAGAATTCCATTAGAGTCGTTATGCGTAAAGCCCGAGAAAAGGGATTGACGGTGTCCTTCGACCCGAACTTGCGTCGGAAGATTTGGACGGAACTGGAGGCAAGGGAGACCCTATTGTCACTCGTCCCTTTATGCGACCTATTCCTGCCTGGGATAGAAGAAGCCGAATTCCTACTCGGCTCGAATACAGTGGAAGCCCTTGGCAGTGAATTTTTGAAAATGGGACCTAAGGTAGTAGCTATTAAGTTAGGTTCCGAGGGCTCAATTGCTTTCACCTCGGAAGGGAAAGTATCTGCAGCACCCTATCCTGTCTCCCGAGTTGTCAATTCCGTCGGCGCAGGAGACGCTTTTGCGGCAGGATTTTTGTCCGTTCTATTTGAGGCTGTTGAAAAGATTTGTGCACCCTTCGAGACCTCATTGGAACGGCTGCAGATCGCACTTGACCGGGGCAACTTGATGGGCTCGCTGGCTACGCAATTTCGTGGTGACTGGGAGGGGCTGCCGAAACTTGCTGAATTGGAGCAAATCTATTCGGGAATACAATTTATCACGCGCTAAAAAATGGCTAATTCAGCAAAATCCAAAAGTCATTCAATGAACGAAAAGATATCAATATCAAATTAAATGAATTCAACGCTAACCTTTCCTTTTTTATGAAAAAGATTCATTCCACTTCACTCGGAACAAAAGTGAAAACCAATTTATGGATGCGTGGATCAATCGCGGTTTGATATTACTTACTTTAACCATTCATCTATATTCAAGGTGATGAAATCCTGCGAATGAGAGAGCATATATGAGAATCCTCCCTTAAATCCGAGTGCCTGGTGTCAATTGAAAAATACGTAAAATCCTCATTATGAAAAAATGAATAAGCATTTTTTAATTTGGTGCTAAACACAGAATCATTTACTATAAATCTCGGTTCCAAAAAAGTAGGCAATTGGAATTGATATTAGTGGGAGCCGTCTTTGAGGAGCAGACGACTCCTTTTTATAGTTATTTGGATGAATCATAAATCTAAGCCTAAAAAGCTCAGTGGTTTTTAGACATGAAAAAAAAGCCCCTCCCTAATCTTGAATAAGTTAAGTGCGACCAAAACTTCAGAGATAATGACGGTGACTCCCTTTGCTTATTCTACGACAAGGAAGCCTTTTTGACATACAAGATTAATATGATTTAGAACCTACTTAACGATTTTAAGCATCTTTGAACATTGAATTTTTGCTCCTTCAAATCTCCAAAAAGACGATTTATGGAGTACCGACAGAGTTAAACTACGTTGCAATAATTTATGCTATGGCAGCCCGGATTTGGATTCCCCGCCTCTAGTGCTAACTTCTAGGTCAGCTAGCAGCGATTCTTCAAAGGGTAAGGAAAAGGAAATTACAAATGGATTTTCTTTTGGTATGAACTTAGTTAAGCACTGGGAAACAGAGGTAAAAGGTGCTGGAATGGCAGCAAAAGATAATGGCGCAAAACTTGTTTAGAAAAGTGCCGATTTAAATGAACAATCTCAGGTCGCTGGCGTCGAAAATATGGTACAGACCGGCGTTGATGCTTAAATCGTAGCACCAGCTAACTCACAGGGGATTGTTCCAACTGTAAACGAAGTAAAAGATAAAGGTATTCCTGTATTATCTGTTGATATCGGTGTAAACGGAACGGACGTTATATCACATGTGGGTAATTTAACGGCTGCACAACGGCAATCAGTAGAAATTGCGAAAAGTCTTTCGCACAATGGTAGAATTCTCATTCTTGATAAGCCAACATCAAGTTTAAGTGAAAGAGAAGTACGCACCTTATTTACGATTATTGCTGAGTTAAAGGCCCAGGGAGTCAGTATTGAGGTATTACTGGAAGTAGAAGGGCTATTGAATAAAGAACTTTTAAAAGATATTTCTTTTTCTGTACGAGAGGGCGAAATTCTTGGAATTGCCGGATTAGTCGGAGCAGGGAGAACGGAATTAGCTTAACATCTCTATGGGTTAATGAAGCCGGAATGATAAAGCTGAGAGGCAAGGACGTTTCCATTGATTCACCTTCAAAAGCCATGTCTTTGGGCATTGGATTAGTACCTGAAGACCGAAAGGAAATGGGGCTTTTTCTTAATATGCCCATTCAAACAAACGTCTCCATGTCGAATCTAAAATCCATTCGCCGTCGCGGGTTAATGCATTCGAAAGTGGAAAGGAATAAAGCATTGCAGTACATTAAAGACTTTAATATTCGTACATCCGGACCTGAAAAGAAAGTAGTAGAGCTTAGTGGGGGAAATCAACAAAAAGTTATATTAGCGAGAACCGTGGATACCAAACCGCAGCTATTAATTTTTGATGAACCAACAAGGGGTGTGGATGTTGGTGCTAAATCGGAGATTTATAAACTGATGTATAAACTAGCTTCAACAGGCGTCGCGATTATTATGATATCTTCTGAGTTACCTGAAGTATTAGGGGTTTGTGATCGAATTCTTGTAATGCGAGGCGGTACAATTGCAGGGGAAGTAACAAGAGAAGATGCAACTTCAGAATTAGTCATGCAATATGCCACTGGGCAGAAATAATCAAAAGCTCTTCCTATGGGCGGTGACAGACACTTGCCATCGTCCTTTCTTCTTAAAAGGGGGGCATTTGCCGTACAAAAATCCCTATTATACTAGATACTCCTCGATTTATCCATCCAAGAATCCTAGAGTGTTTAAAAAACAGACTGATTATGACTATACAGAGATTATTCCTGTCCGAATGAATCAGATTCCCTTCAGTAAAAATTAAAGAATAAATCCGTTCGAAAAACAACAATCTTTCAAAAACAGCCTACTCGAAAGAAAAAGAAAGTTGTGGTTATGGAGAAGAAGAGGCGTTATTAGTGGAGTTAAGGGTATTAAATAGGGAGGCTTTGTGTGCCTCCCTAAACTTTGCCTATATACAAACTAAAATAAATTACTGCTTCTCTTTTTCAATCGCATCTAATATGTCCTTATAATCTTTGCGATATTTATCAATGACAGGTTCCACCGCTTTTTTCCATGGTTTATAATCGGTAACCTGTGTCACAGTAAGTCCTGCATCCTTTACTTTCTTTTGAGCATCCTGCTCAAACTTATCAAATAATTCTCTTTGTGTTTTCACGGAGTCTAGAGCAGCCTGCTTGATAATTTTACGGTCTGCTTCAGATAGCTTATCCCAAGTGACTTTGCTGATGACCAGAACTTCAGGTACGCGTTGGTGCTGATCCTCTAGCACATACTTAACTTCCTGATAATGGTTAGATGTAACGAAGTTCGGATAGTTATTTTCTGCTGCGTCAATTACACCTGTCTGCAGCGCACTAAAGACTTCACCGTAAGGCATCGGTGTTGCATTTCCTCCCAATGCTTTAATCAAATCCATATTAACCTCGTTTTGAATTACGCGAATTTTTTGACCTTTTAAATCAGAAATATTCTTGAGAGGCTTAGATGAATAGAAGTGGCGTGCTCCTGAGCTGTAGTAAGTCAGCCCTTTCATTCTTGATGATTCTAAACTGTCCAGAAGCTTGGTGCCGCCTTCGCTTCCAAGAAATCTCCATTGATGGGCATCATCTTCAAAAATATACGGTAAACTAAAGACTTCAAAGGACTTGCTAAATCCAGCCAAGGCACCAGCACCAGTACGAACAAAATCAATCGATCCAAGCTGAACCTGTTCAAGGGTTGCCTTTTCTTCACCCAATTGAGAAGAAGGGAAGACTTTAATTTGAATACGGCCGTTCGTGCGTTCGTTCACTAGCTCAGCAAATTTGTTGACTCCACCGGCGACAGTGGGATGATCTGGAGCAAGCGTATCCGACAAGCGGAACGTATACTTAGGCCCCTCGGTATTTTTTCCGGATGATGTTCCTTGCTGCTTGCTCGTTTCTTCCAATCCGCAGCCTGCCAATGCCACACTGGCAATAACCATACCTGCCAGCAGTTTTTTAGTAAAAAGCTTTCTATTCATCATTTACAATCTCCCCTTTGTCATGATTTGATTTTTACCTTTCTTTACCTATTTCTGAACCAAATGCGGCAGCCAGAGCACCAGTTCAGGAATGTAAGTAAGAACCATCAGGATGACGCACATCGCATAAAAGAATGGCATCATTGCTTTCGTTCCTTTTTCAAGCGATATATTGCCCAGGGCACAACCGACAAACAAGACCGTGCCGACCGGTGGTGTCAATAGTCCAAGACCAAGGTTCAGCATCAGGATAATGCCAAAATGAACAGGATCCATACCAATCGCCGTTGCTACTGGTAAAAGAATCGGAGTCATGATAAGAATCAGTGGAGTCATGTCCATCGGAGCCCCAAGAATTAGCAGTAAGATATTAATAATCAATAAAATGATGATAGGGTTATCAGAAATATTCAGCATCATATCCGTTATCATTGCAGGAATTTGAAGGTAGGCCAACACCCAGCCAAATGATGCGGATGAAGCGATCAGAAACAATACCATTGATACGGTACGGAAGGTTTTCCTTAAAATTACCGACATACGGGAAATTGGAATATCACGATAGACAATAAAGGTCAAAATAAAAGAGTATAGGCAAGCAATAGCTCCAGCTTCAGTTGCGGTAAACCATCCAGTAAAAATTCCTCCCAGGATAATGACCGCTGTCAATACGGAAAATAAACCATCTCTTATGATTCCTGGAATCTCTTTTTTGTCAACAGGTTCTCCTTTTTGATATCCGCGCTTTACTGCAATGAAATAACTCGTTATCATAAGGGTCGTACAGAGCAGAATGCCAGGAACAATTCCCGCTAAAAATAAGCTGGCAATCGATATTCCCCCGCCAGCAGCAAGAGAGTAGAGAACAAGATTGTGGCTTGGCGGCACCACTACCCCCTGGATGGCAGAGGATACGGTAACTCCCACTGCATAATCATTATCAAAGCCTTTTTTCTTCATCATCGGAATCATTACCGATCCTATAGAGGAAACATCTGCTACCGCCGATCCGGAAATGTTGCCAAAAAACATACAGGCTACACTGTTTACTAGCGCCAATCCGCCGCGGACCCGGCCGACGAGAAGCTGCGCCAAATTGACCAGACGAAGGGCCATTTTCCCTTCACCCATGATCTGACCCGCAAGTATGAAGAAGGGGATGGCAAGCAGCGAATAGGAGTTAATTCCCTGAACCATCATTTGGCCAATCGTTACTAGAGGCATTTTTAAAGTAAGTAACGTTAGAATTGATGATCCTGCGAGTGCCAGTGATATCGGAAATCTAAGCAAAACCAAAAGGGTAAAACTGACACCTAAAATGATGCTTGATGTTGTTGTATCCAAACTAATGACCTCCTCCATCCATTCCATGATGCCTCTTCGTTTCAATACCAAAGAATTGGACTAATGAATATGCGCACGTCATGACACCCGTAATCGGCATAACGACATATGTAATGCTGTTGGGAAGCCCTGTAGCAGGCAATATCGATGAATGCATCATTTTTGTAAAATTCCAACCATAGAAAACCAAATAAAATCCAAATAAAAAGATACTGGTGAAGATGATTTTGTCGAGTATCCAATTGATTGGTTTTGGAAATAAATTTGTGAATGAATCCATTCCCAAGTGCAGTTTTTCCCGGAATCCAATTGCAATCCCCATAAATGAAAACCATATTAATAGAAGTAGAGTGACTTCTTCCGACCAGAAAAAGACAAAGTTAAACAATTTTCTTGTTATGACCTGCATGGTAACAATGAGGATCATCGATACCAAAGCCAGCAGGGCAAATCCCTCCAGTGCCCGATCGATAACAAGCAGAATTCGGACAAATCTGCTATTCTTGCTTCTATCACCGTGGATATTTTTTACTATCTCTTCATTAGGAATAGCTGAAATATTCCCAGCCTCCTCAGTGTCGATGGTGTTCTGAGAAAATACTGTGTTTTGTAAACTTTTAATGTTGTCCGCCTCCTCCAATATTTGATTAAGTAGTTTGCGGTACTTTGAAATCGATTACATAATCTGGGGTTACCAAAGCTCTACTGAAGCCTGTTTATTGGAAACACAGATTAAATACAGATTAAACACAAAGCTCCAGCAGAAACGTATGGCTGATCATCAATAACGGAACGAGCCTAAAGAAAGCTTATCAACTTAAAGAACGAGTGGATTTTCCTTCCTTTAAGATAGGGTAAACAGTAGTAAGCCGTTCAAATGGTTCATTTTCTTTCATCATTTTGATCAATGTATATGCAATGGTTTCACCCATTTCAAAAAGAGGTAAAGACATGGTCGTTAACGTTGGATTGGTAAACTGTGACATTTCGATCCCGTCAAACCCAATGACTGAAATATCTTCAGGAACTTTTAAATTCAGGTCGGTACATGCCTGTATCACATGGGCAGCAGCTAAATCGTTATAGGTTGTGATTGCTGTCACTTGTTTCTTTACCAATTCCTCCGTAAATTTATGGACTCCTGTATTATCAACTTCTACATACTTAATTAACTCCTCATCGATCGGAATACGAAATTCATTCAAGGCCTTCTTATAACCTTGTGACCTTTGAATATTACTATGAGCACTCGATGGGCCAACAATGATGCCGATTTTGGAGTGCCCCTTTTTAATAAGATGCTTTGCAGCCTTATATCCTCCAAAGTGTGCATCCACAACCACACAAGCAGCGCCATTTACATCTAAATCACGGTTCAATAGAACAACAGGTGATATTCGAGGGATTAATTTCATTAAATTCGGCTCATCAAGTCTTGGACTACATAAAATCATTCCATCTACATTGTAGTTTTGAGACAGTTGAATAAACGAGTTTTCAAGTTCGATCTCCTCTTCCGTTGTCATGAGAAACATATTTAACTGGTTTGCTCGAAGAGTCCGTTCAATTCCTTTGACAATTTGCGCAAAGAACGGATTGGCAATATCAGGTAAAAGAACAGCAACCATATTGGTTTTTCTTGTAACCATACTTCTTGCTTGAAGACTTGGTTGAAATCCATGTTTCTCAATAATTCGTAGTACTTGTTTTCGGGTTGTTTCGTTGACTTCAGGTTTATTATTTAGAACCCTGGAAATCGTTTGCCGTGATACCCCGGCTAATTTGGCAATGTCATTAATCGTTAATTTTTTTCCCATTTCATTCATATCCTCTTGTGAACGCTCTTATTTTTTTACATTCACATTACCACATATTTTGTACCATGTGAACGGTAACAATTTATTAAAACTAACATTAACACCTGTTATATATGGCCGTCAACCTATTTTTAGAAAATTATATTTTTTTAAAAAAATTCTTGAAAGCGCTTGACGAAACCTTTTTGTTTAACTTATCTTGGAATTGTGAACGATAACAATTTTCAATTTAATTTTTGCAGGAAGATCTTAGGCTCTCACAAAACGAATGGAGGAATTACAGATGACAGTTGGAGTATTAACGACAGAATTTGAGACAAGATTAGCACGTACAAGGGAACAAATGAAGCAGCAGGGGATCGACGTTCTCTTTGTCTATAGTGATGAGTACCATCCAGGGTATTCCTTTTATTATACAGGTTTCCGTACGATTAACTGTATTGAAGAATCTGCACATGCCCTTTTTATCCCTTTAGAAGGTGAAATCCAGGCATTCTTAGGAAACCTGAATCGTTTCGCTGCTAAACGTTTCTCATATATAAAGAATGTTAATAACATCTATGAAATGGAGAAGCTTTTACCGAAGTACGTAAGTGAGCTGCCTTATGAAGTGAAAACTGTTGGGGTAGTTGGGGAAGAATTATTCCCAATCTCTTTATACCGTGAGATGGAAAAAGCATTTGTAAAAGAAGGCATAAAAATTGTAGATGCAGCTCACATTGTTGTAAAGGAGAGATTATACAAGAGTAAGGCTGAATTGGATTTAATCCGTAAGGCAGGAAAATTGGCTGATGATAGTATTCTTGCGGCACTTGAGAAAGTAGACATCGGAAAAACGGAAATCGAACTATCTGCTATCGGTGAATATGTCACACGATCCCGCGGTGGGGAAATTGGTTCCGCTTATTTAGTGGTTTCTGGTCCTGAACATACGAATCTGCCTACTTGGAGACCGATGGAGCGTAAAATTGAACGCGGTGATTATGTATGGTTTGATTTTAATCCTATGGTTGAGGGATACTGTTCCGATACTGGCATTACAGTTGCCATGGAGGGTGCTACAGCAGAACAAATCAGAATCATGAATTTCGCCTATGACACCAATCAACGGATGGTTGAATTCATAAAGCCGGGAATGACAGGTAAACAATTGTTCCAGGAAACACTTCGCCTCTGTGAAAACGCCGGACTTGCTGACTACTTCCTTCCATATACAAAAGGAATGAGAGCGATTGGCCATGGAGTTGGTCTGGAAGTCGTGGAAACACCAGATTTAGGACCGAACAGCGATTTCGTTTTCGAGCCAACTATGTGTTTTGGAATTAAATTCGACCTTCATGGCTTCGATTTTGGCGGTGTCCGAGTAGAACCAACCGTCATCATTACTGAAAACGGTGCAGAACCTGTGAACGACCTCAGAGGAATGAGAGCAAAATACGAAGCTAACCGCAGATAAAAAGAAAAATCATGAAAGTGTATGCAGACTGTTATGGATGTAACAGTCTGCATGTGTATAAGAGCGTTTTGGAAAGGAGAAACCATAAAATGGATCGATTTTATAAAGCAAAAGAAAGCAATGGCTATCAGGACATTTTCCCTGAAGATAGTCCTTTATTAAAATACTTAGCCTTTGGAAAAATTTCTTTAAAGGAAGGCCAGGAATACACGAGCTAGACCCATGGCTTTGAAACCGCACTTGTTCTGATAAAGGGCAGGGCAACGGTATCGTGTGAGGGTCAAACATGGGAACATCTTGGTGGAAGAGAAAATGTATTTCATGAGAAGGCCACAACCGTTTATATCCCTTGTCAATCAGAGTATGTAATTCGAGCGCAAACGGAATCGGATGATCCTGGGCGAAACTTTTAATCATCCAGGACAATGGTCGAGCTATCCACCCCATAAGCATGACGGGGAGCATTATCCAGAAGAACCAAACCTTGAGGAAATCTATCATTATCAAGCGAATCCTGAACAAGGATTTGGCGTGCAGCTAAACTACACAAAAGGCGGCTCCATTGATGATGCCTATATCATTCGGAATGGAGACAGTTTTGCCATCGATAAGGGCTACCATCCAGTAAATGCTGCGGGGGATATCAAATCTATTATTTGTGGTTTATGGCTGGACAGGGGAGGACCTTGAGACCATATGATGACCCTGACCATAAATGGGTTCATTCTTTAACCTAGATAACGATGGGAAATAGACATAGCCAGTTTTATCCTGCTATGTCTATTATGGCTGTTGTTGAGTTTACAAAAAAGCAAAGTTATCTAGTTTGTTTTACCCAATGATCAAAACTTTTCCATTTATGTGAGTAATGCTTTTTGCTATCGAAATAAACATAGTCAATATGAAAACATGGAGTAACGTCTCCATTTACCACATTGGTTTTTGCAAAAACAAAATGCTTTAAATGAGGGAGACTCTGAACAAATTCTATTGAAGGAATGTCACCGCATTTAAGAAGGAAAAGGGTTTCTAGTGATGATAAATATTGAAGTGGTGACAAATTCACGATTTTTTTGCACGAGTCTATTTCTAATCGTGTTAACGAGGAATGTAACTGTTCTATATCCCCTAAGTCTGTTAATCGATTTAAATAGCTTAATTCCAGTTCCTTTAAACTTTGCAGGCTGCCAATTCCTCTAAGTGAGTATACATTTGATTTTGTGATCATCAGGGATTTGAGACTTTGAAAGCTGGTCAGTTCCTGTAGATTTCCCAGCTTAGGAGTATACTGCCACAGACTTAATTCTTTTAGATTGGGAAGATGACTAAGTCCTTTAATTCTTTCGCTCCAATATAAGGAAAGAAATTCAAGATGTGGAAATCGGCTTAAATCGATCTCTTTGTTTCCAATGGCAGCTGTCAATTCAGTTAGACTTAATCCTTTAAGGTCTTTTAAATAATATAAGCCCGCTATATCTTTTAAATAACGGCTATCAAGAGTTATGTAATCAACGGTTGGACATTCACATAAAAAATTCAAATCTTTCCCTGTATAATGGGAATCCGTTATATCTAGTTGAGTAATTTGGTGATCATTAATATATTTTATCTGTTCATTAATATTATCCTTAACTGCTAAAACTACTTTCCCTTTTTCTGTTTGTATTTTCATATCACTCACCCACATAAGAATAGTTTTCAAAAATTGTAGTCGTTTACCCTGGATACAATTGCAATCGATTACATTTACCTATTTGACTTTGCCATTTCTGCTTTTACAAACTCAGTATAATAACTTATATAATATTCTGATTTTTATGTCCAACTCATGCTAAACGAATTTTTCTTTCATTCGAAATCGACTTTCTTCCTTTGAGAACCCCATTTAATACTTTTAGACAAGCCCGTCATAATTTTTTTGTTTTTTGTGTGAAAGAAAGCCGACAGATACAATTGTCCTGTCGGCTTATTGAAATTAGACCATAGATATGGACTGTTTTTTGAGGTTAAACACCTTATTTAAAGCCAAGATAACCCCATCATGATCTTATCCTCTGTCACGAATTCAGCACTTTCCTTCACACATTCAGGCGCATTCCCCATTGCAATCCCAAGTCCCGCTGCTTCTAACATCCCAATGTCATTTGCGCCGTTACCAATCGTTACGACTTCTTCAGGGGATATCCCCAGGTGGGTGATGACTGGTAAAATCCCGGTCAATTTTGATCCCTTCGGAAATACCTCCAAGCGCTGCTGCGTCCTTTGCTGTTTCCTGCAAAATGACCCGCTGCTTCTGGTTTACATAAAGTACTAACCGATGTGCATCGCTGAAAGAGAGGAAGAAGATCGAAATAATAGTTTGCAAGCGATTATTGAATCCTACCAATCTCTGTTATTGGAGCCTTTTCAAGTATATATCAAAATGCTTTCAGTCCCTGCATTCCTATTAGCGGCAGAACATGGAGATACCATTCGTGAAAACGAACTTCGGGTTTTGAAAACGATCAACCCTTCGATGCAGGTTGAAAGGGTTAAAGGAGTAAGCCACATGGTGTATAAAGATGCACCAGAACAAACAGTTGATTATATTGTTTCATTTATAGAAGGAATTACAAAAAAATAAACGAGGTGTTAATAAATGACTGTTGAATTTCAAGAAATGGTTTCTCTGTTTAAAAAACAACTTGAATTGTGTAAATTAAAGCGGTCTGAAACGATGGCGGTATTAACCTCGGGCGAGATTAGAGCAGATTATGCGAAAGCGTTCCTGACGGCAGCTTCCGAGATCGGGGCGAACGCCTTTGAATTGAAACTGCCGCCAGCTAAACAAGGAGCTTCTGGTTCGTTTGGCATTACACCGTTAACCGATAACCGAGTCGCAGTTGAATGCTTGAAGAAGGCCGACCTTGTTATTGACTTAGTTCTCCTCCTTTTTTCTAAAGAACAATTGGAACTGCAGGATGCAGGAGTAAGAATTCTGTTGGTTGTCGAACCTTTCGATGTAATTAAAAGAATGTTTCCAAAGGAAAGCGACAAAGAGAGAGTTCTATATGCAACCCAATTATTAAGGAATGCAAAAGAATTAAGATTCACCAATAAGGCGGGCAGCGATGTTACCTATCAGCTAGGTCAATATCCAATCCTTACGGAATACGGTTTTGCTGATGAACCAGGCAGATGGGACCACTTGCCAAGTTGTTTTTCTGCTGCCACATCTAATGATGGCGGAGTTGACGGGGTAGTAGTTTTGGATAAAGGGGACATATTTTTCCCGTTTAACCGATATTTTCAAGACCAAGTAAAGTTAACGATAAAAGGTGGATTTGTTACGGGCATTGAAGGCGGTTTTGACGCCATGCTGATGCGGGATTATATCGAAAGTTTTAATGACCCGCGAGCTTACGCGATATCCCACATTGGCTGGGGACTTAACGAAAGGGCACAATGGCATAGTCTCGCTTTCGATGATCAAGTGTTTGGCATGGATGGGCGTGCCTTTTATGGAAATGTCTTATTCTCCTTGGGGCCAAACTCTGAATTAGGGGGGAACAACGATACCCCATGCCATCTTGATTTACCAATGAAAAATTGTACGTTATACCTGGACGGCAAGTTAATTGTTAAAGATGGAGACATTGTGATCGATGAAATGAAAGCTGCTAAACCACAGCTGGCTTGATTGACTAAACTAAATATTCCCTTGTGGTAAAAGGATGATTTTGTATCACTGAATATGGAAAAAACTGAATAAAGATGGAATCACTCTACTGCAATTTAATACAACTTCTTTGCGAGAGATGGTACTTTTTAAAGAAATTATGAACATTAAACGGAGGTATGTATTTTGAGCAACCAAACGGTTAAGATGAAAGAACATTCTTCAATTGAAATACGCGGTGTCGATATGATTCCGGAGAATGAGCGGAATTCAAAGGCATCCAATGTGTTCTACGTCCTATGTGGTTCGCAGTTTGCTTTTGGCATTATGGCAATCGGTTCATTACCGATTGTGTTCGGACTTGGCTGGTGGGCAGCATTCTGGGCAATGACGGTGGGGCTTGCGTTTGGCTCCATTGCAATCGGACCAATTTCCATTTTGTCACAGAGAACAGGTACGAATGGAGCACTAGCAAGTGGAGCACATTTTGGGGTAAAGGGCCTTATTATTGGTTCGTTTCTTAATATTGTAATAGCGATTGGTTTCTAAGCTCTTATGGTTTGGACAGGGGCTCAAGCCTTCGTCGCGGGAGGTCACCGGTTGTTTGGCTGGTCAGAAGGAACCGGTACATTATTGATAGGGTGTATCATCGTCAGTGTCATAACCGCAATAGTAGCAATAATGGGTCATAAAGTAGTAGTTTTGTTTGAAAAAATAGGAACCTACCTGGTAGGAAGTATTGTCATTATGTCTATGTTTATATTTGCTTCAAAGTTCAACGTTAGTTACGAAGGTGGTCATTATGTATTAGGTGGTTTTTGGCCGACTTGGGCACTCGCCATGCTGGTAATCGCTTCGGTTCCTATTTCGTATGCACCATTTGTTGGGGATTATAGCCGATATATTCCCAATAGTCATAGTTCGACGAAATTGGCAGGGGCCACATCCCTGGGAATGTTTGTCGGGTGTTGGTTAGCAATGGTACCTGCAGCATTTATGATGTCAACGGTGAAGGATTTATCTACCCCATTCGTAAAAGGAATTATTGGGGGGCTCCATCATGGTATCGCTCCAATTACAATTGCAGGGATATTTGGTGCTCTGCCGTTGTGTTTATACAGTGCCGGACTTTCTCTCGAATCCCTCGGATGGACGCTTAAACGGGTAACACCCACCATAATTATGGAAATTGTCGGTTTTCTCTTGGTATTTATCGGAGTTCAAGATGTGTCCAATATGATACACCTAATCGACGGGTTTGTTATTATTATTATTATCGTGGGTGTGTCACCTTGGTTAGCGATCAATCTTGTCGGACATTACTTGGTAAAAGGGCGGTATAAACCATTAGTTTTACACAATAGTTCTACGTCAAGCAGCTATTGGTACTCTAGGATTTAACATACCTGCTATTATTTCATGGACGATTGGATTGATTGTGGGATTGTTGTTTACAAGTACCAGCATTTTCACCGGTCCATTCGTATCTGTCGTCGGCGGCATTGATTTAAGTTTTACTTCATCTGCGCTTGTTGGGGCGATTGTACTACGCTTTAACGAATTTGTTTCCATATCGTTCAAGAGAAGTATCTAGTGAAGTTGCTGAGAATATAGTTCCTTAAATTATTTCGGGAAGTCATTAATTTTATGATGGTAGACGAACTTCTTTTTAAAAGGAGTTCGTTTTTATTAGGGATGATTCTGTTTTTTATTGGAATATTTTCAAGGGGGTAAAGCGAATGGGAAAAACATTACATTTGGGGCCGCAAAAAATTTCAAAAGTCCCTGCACCAGTCCAATTCCATAGGTGGCCAATCTGGCGCTGCTGCGGGGAATACTCAAACCTATTTTAAAGGGTTTTTGTGTTATTCAATTTTCTAGGAATGAGACAGTTTGTATACAATGTCCTTTTTTTCATTTACGTAAAGTTATTGTATTTATTCATGTAATCGATTACAATAAATGTAAACGAACACTGAAGGGGAAAGCAATACATGGTCAGAATTGCGGATGTTGCAAAAATGGCAAATGTTTCAACGGCCACAGTATCCCGAGTCATAAGTAATGCAGGGACTGTAAAAAAAGAAACAGCTGAGAAAGTTTTAGAAGCCATAAAAGAATTAAATTACCAGCCTAATATGCTGGCAAGACAATTAAGAAGATCTGAAACCAAAACAATTCTTGTGGTGGTTCCTGATATAACCAATACTTTCTTTTCTGCGGTGCTGCGCGGAATTGAATCCGTTGCCATCGAAAACGGATATCAAGTACTTCTAGGAGATGCGCGAAACGATGTCGAAAGCGAAACTAGTTTTTTAACGATATTAGGTCAGAAAAAAGCAGATGGGTTGATATTATTAACGGCAAGGACCGATCAAAAAATATTAGAAGATTTATCCAGGGACTACCCTGTAGTATTGGCGTGTGAATACTATGAGGGTTCCAAGCTTCCTACGGTCTCCATTGATAATGTTAGCAGTGCAAGAAAGGCAACTGAATATTTAATTAGCTTAAACCACAAGAGAATTGGACATATTTCCGGACCCTTGAATATTGTCGTTGGACGAGATCGATGTAGGGGGTTTCATCAAGCAATGGCGCAACACGGCCTGTCTGTGGATCCAAGTTTGGTACAGGAAGGCGAATTCTCTTTTGAAAGTGGATTTAATTTAATGATGAAATTTTTGTCACTAGAGAATCCTCCTACAGCCCTTTTTGCCGGTAATGATGAAATGGCTATGGGTGCCATTAAAGCCGCTAAATCTAAAGGTTTAAGAGTTCCAGAAGATTTATCTGTTGTTGGCTTTGATGATATTCAATTTGCATCGATTTTTGAACCTGCTCTAACAACCGTGGCACAACCAACGTTTGATATGGGTCAAAAAGCGATGCGTTTACTGTTAAAATTAATTAAAGATGAAGAAATAGAGAAAGATCAATTTATTCTTCCTGATAAACTCATTGTCCGTGAATCTTGCAAAGAACTTACCGTAGAAGAGTAGTTTAGCCTATTCCTGTTAGAATTAAAATAATGAAAAACAAAAGGGGAGTGAACTTAATAATGGTTCACTCCCTATTTATCATTATTAGGGGATCAGCGATTCTATTGGTTCCAGAACAGTTTTTATCATTCTGATTAAAAAAGAATCGAGGAAGTTTAAAAAAAATATTGAATTCTGAACTGTAATCGATTACAATGAGGGTGTCGAAAAAAAGAGTAAAATATTTTAGTGTCAAGTGAGAGAGTATTTTATTCTGAAAGGTTATTTCTTAATTTAAAGTATGAATAAGTTCAAATTTTTTTCGACGAAAATGTAATCCATTACATTTATAGAAGTTTGAAGGATAGGTAAATTATTTATTTACTAGGACTAAACACATATTTTTTTTGCAAGTCAGTGTAATCGATTACACCAAATTAATTCTACTCATTCTTGGGTGAATAGAAAAGTTCGATTGGAGGACGGAAAACAAATGGAAAAAATAAAAGTAGGAATCATCGGGACAGGTTTCATTGGCCCGACACATATTGAAGCAATCAGAAGACTTGGATTCGTGGAAGTCGTAGCATTAGCCGAGACGAGTCAAGAACAAGCGGAAAGAAAGGCAGCTGAACTTGGAATTCCGAAAGCATACGGAGATTACCTTGAAATGCTGCGTGACAGCGAAATTCAGGTAGTTCATAATTGTACCCCAAACCATGTGCACTTTGCGATTAATAAAGAAATTATTTTAGCAGGTAAACATGTGATCTCAGAGAAACCGCTTGCGATGAATAGTGAAGAATCAGCGGAATTGTTGGCATTGGCTCAAAAACAGGGTGTTGTACATGGTGTGAACTTTAATTACAGACAGCATGCGAGTGTGCAAAACCTGCGAGCTAAAATTGCTAATGGTGACCTTGGGAAAGTGAATTTGGTTCACGGAAGCTATTTGCAGGATTGGTTACTATATGAAACGGATTTTAACTGGCGTTTAGCACCGGAAGTCGGCGGAAAATCTCGCGCAGTAGCAGATATCGGGTCTCATTGGTGTGACACCGTTCAATTTGTTACCGGTAAAAAGATTGTAGAAGTATTTGCTGATTTAGCAACGGTCATTCCAGTTAGAAAGAAAGCAATTGGAAGTGTGGCCACTTTCAGCACACAAAGTACTGAAGATGTAGAATATGAAGATGTTTCAATCAATACAGAAGACTATGCATCCGTACTAGTTCGTTTTGAAGATGGATCAAGAGGAGTCTTCACTGTTTCACAAGTAAGTGCAGGCCGAAAAAATCGTTTAAGCTTTGAAATCGATGGCAGCAAGAGCTCTGCTTACTGGAATCAAGAAGAGCCAGAAAAATTATGGATGGGGCACAGGGATAAGCCGAATGAGATCCTTCTTGCCGATCCGGCACTGTTCGCACCTGAAGCAAGATCAGCGATTCATCATCCAGGAGGTCATAACGAAGGCTGGCCGGATGCACTGAAAAATATGATGTTAAATTATTATACGTTCATTCGTGATGGTAAAGATCCTTTAAAGGATCAAGCTAATTTTGCTACATTCGAAGACGGTCATATTTCGATGGCTATTACCGATGCCATTTTAGAAAGCCATGAACAGCAAAAATGGGTCAAAGTTCAGGCGGAAAAGGAGGTTTTAGTATGAAACTAGGTGTGTTTACAGTTCTATATCAAAATCTTCCTTTCGAAGCCATGCTCGATAAATTAGCCGAAATGGGAGTAGAGGCGGTGGAGATAGGGACCGGTAACTATCCCGGAAACAATCATTGTAATCCGGAAGAATTGTTAGGGAATCCGGATAAAATCAGATCGTTCAAACGGGCGATTGAATGCAGGGGATTAACCATCAGCGGACTAAGCTGTCATGGCAACCCTCTACATCCTAATGTAAAGGCTGCCAAAGAGGCGCATGATGTATGGAGAAAAACGGTTTTACTGGCTGAACAGTTAGAGGTACCAGTTATCAATGGTTTTGCTGGATGTCCAGGGGATCATCCGGGTGCCAAGTTTCCGAATTGGGTGACCTGCTCTTGGCCTCCAGAATATGCAGAAGTCTTAGAATGGCAATGGAATGATATCGTTATTCCGTACTGGAAAGAAGAAGCGAAATTCGCTGAATTGCATGGGATTCATCAAATTGCTTTCGAAATGCATCCGGGATTTGTTGTCTATAATCCGGAAACACTACTAAAGCTAAGAGAACAAGCAGGAGTGAACATCGGAGCCAACTTCGATCCAAGCCATTTGGTATGGCAAGGAATCGACCCAGTCGAAGCTATTAAAAAATTAGGCAGGGAAAATGCAATCTTCCATTTCCATGCGAAAGATACGTATTTAGACCAGGCAAATATTAAGGTGAATGGTGTTCTTGATACCAAGCATTACAGTAAAGTGTTGGATCGCTCTTGGACATTCCGCTCTGTCGGCTATGGCCATAATGAAAAAATGTGGAAGGACATCATCAGTACACTGCGTGCTGTAGGATATGATTACGTCGTTTCCATTGAACATGAGGATATGCTTGCGTCTACCGATGAAGGTTTAATGAAAGCCATCACACTGTTAAAAGGAACGTTGTTTAAAGAGCAAGTATCGGAAATGTGGTGGGCTTAAGGAAGCACAGGGACGGTTCTCATGCTTCCGAAGCATGAGAACCGTCCCCCGCACCCAATTAATAAAAATAGAGGTGTTGAAAATGAAAACGCTTGTAGGTCAAGAACGTACTTTAGGCGGACTTCCAATGGGAGTCGTTTGGGGATTTGTTGCAACGTTAATTTTTATGGCCGGTGACGGTCTCGAGCACGCATGGTTGTCTCCCTATCTGATTGAAAAGGGATTGACCGTTCAACAATCAGCTACTCTTTTTGCGGTTTATGGAGCGATCTTAGCTATCGCATCTTATTTTTCTGGTGTACTCACCGAGATGTGGGGACCAAGGAAGGTAATGGTTATTGGTCTTGTTACTTGGTTAATCGGTCAGGTACTATTCATTGAATATGGTTTAAAGTTAAACAATTACGCTATTATGCTCCCGACTTATGGGATTCGTGGTTTAGGTTATCCTTTATTCTGCTACTCTTTCTTAGTGTGGGTTACTTATCGCAGTCCAGAGCGGATTCTGGCAACAGCTATAGGATTGTTCTGGGCAGCGTGGAGCGGCGGACTTTATGTTGTAGGAAGTTATTTCCCAGCTTACATGCTTCCGAAGATCGGATATATCGGGTTATTGTGGAGTGCTGTAGCTTGGGTGTTAGTCGGAGGAATTGTTGGTCTTTTTGTAGTAAAAGGTGATGTAAAAAAGGAACAAAAGGGAGATCCAAAGGAAAAGCTAAAGAGCTTAATGAGTGGATTTACCATTTGTGTCGAACAGCCGAAAGTGGCGATCGGCGGCGTGGTTCGGATTATCAATTCAACAGGGATCGGTTCACTGCCAATCTTTTTCCCGATGTACTTGAAGTCCAATTACGGATTCACAACTGAACAGTTTTTACAAATGTGGGGAACGATGTGGTTTGCAAATATAATCTTTAACCTAATCATTCCTTACATCAGTGATAAATGGTTGGGCTGGCAAAAAACGATTCAATGGCTTGGCAGCTTCGGTATGGGCGTTATGTTACTCGTCTTGCTTTACACACCTGAAGTATTTGGCAGCAGTTTCTTGGCTTTAAATATTGCTGGCATTTTTATGGGAATTGTGCTCTGTGGTTTCGTTCCGCTTTCTGCATTGGTAGCATCGCTTGCTCCGGAGAAAAAAGGATCGGCGATGGCGATTGTAAGCTTTGGTGCAGGAATGTCCTACTTTATCGCCCCGGCAATCGTTGGGTTATTTATTGGACTTATCGGTGCAAAAGGGGTTATTTGGATTTTCGCAGGTACGTATTTCCTTGGTGCCTATCTAATGAAGTTTATGAAGCTTCCTTCCGAAGAAAATAAGAAAAACGAAATCGTATTAGAAAAACACGCAGGTTAGTTTTTAAGAAATGCCATCAACAATTAAGGGGGATGTACCATGATTATCATTCACGCAAAAATGAAGGTAAAGGCGTCTTATCGTGAAATATTCTTGGAAGAGGCAAGGCTTGTAACAAAACCGTCTCAAGCGGAGTCCGGAAATAGTGGTTATCAATATTATGAAAATCCAGAAGAGGCGAACAGCTTTATCTTTGTTGAGAAATGGAAGGATGAAGAAGCGATTCAACTGCATGAGGAAACCCCACACTTTAAAAGATTCATAAAAGCTGTTGAACCCATAGTTTCTGAACCTATCCATGCAGAATTATTTGAGGCTTCAGTGAAAAATTAATATTGGACAAAAATAAGGATTAACTCCGAGCTGTGTATCAGCTTAGAGTTAATCTTTATTTGGTAACTACAATCTTATCAGGTTAGTATAGAAAGGGATGGATGAAAAAATGAATCTGGAATTAAAAAATAAAACCGCACTTGTGACTGGCAGCAGTAAAGGTATTGGGAAAGCAATTGCCATGGCGTTTGCGGAAGAAGGTGCCAACGTTGTAATTTGTGCACGCGGCGCGGAAGCGTTAAATGAGGCGTCGGCTGAAATCGAAAAAAACGGAGGACGTGTTCTTGCTATTCAAGCCGATTTAACCAAACAAGCAGACGTCGACCATCTTGTTGCTTCTGCTATTAATCGTTTTAAAACCGTCGACATCCTCGTTAATAATGCGGGGATTGCTAGTGGATTTGATGACTTTGAATCATTAGATATAGACGAGTGGCAGCATATTTTTGACGTCAATCTTTTTGGGACTGTACGTGTAACTAAAGCAATTATTCCTTTTATGAAAAGAACAGGATTTGGCCGCATTATTAACATTTCATCTGAATCCGGCATTCAACCAGACGCATTCATGCCTCATTACAATGCCTCTAAAGCAGCACTGATTAATTTTACAAAAAGCTTATCCAAGGCATATGCTGCAGAAGGAATACTCGTCAATACGGTATCGCCCGCGTTTATCATGACACCTATGCTGGAGAACTTGTTAAAAGATAACGCAGCGAAGCTGAATATAAGTTATGAGGAAGCAATTCAGGAATTTTTAAAGGAAAATCGTCCGCATGTCGAAGTGAAACGGCCAAGGACGGTCGAGGAAGTTGCTTCAGCTGTTGTGTACCTTGCATCCGCAAAGGCTTCTTTTATTAATGGTGTAAACCTTCGAGTTGATGGTGGCTCCGTTGCAAGCCTCTAATCTGAATGCTTTAACTATGAATCATCGTCAACATCTTGAAGAGCTGGCAGTAGGTATCGCTCGCGAAATTCGTAACCAATTGAAGGTTGTAAAGGGATTTATTCATGTTGATAGTATAAAAGGAAAGGGAACAACTTTTACGATTTCCTTTCCTCCTAAGCTTATGGTGAACAAATTGTGACTTTTTGTGACAATTTAAAATAATAGGTTGCATATTTAGGTGTAATCGATTACAATAATTCATGTAAGCGATACAACATCTATTATTCTTGTCTGATGATAGTATTGACTAGAAATAAATAGAGATTAATTCATTACTTCCTTTTAAAAAACGGCAGTTCATCTGCACACAAAAATGTAATGGATTACATTATGCTAAACCGTAAATAATGGATTAAATCTTAATATTATTGAAAGTTTAGAGAAATTTTTAAAAAGAAAATGTAATCGATTACTATCTTTGAAGGTGAGTTTGCTTCGGTTTTTATAGGATGAAATATGGCACACTAAATTCCAAAAGATATGGAGGTAATCACATGAAATTAGGTTATCAAACAAATACTTGGGGCGGCGTAGTTGGTCATCCAGCGGGTGTTACTTCTGTTAAGGATTCTTACTACCTTGCTTACGGATCATCAGAAGAGGCATTAAAGGATATTTCCGAAGCAGGCTATGATGGCTTTGAAATCTTTGATGGCAACTTGATGGAATACAAAGATAAAAAAGATGAGTTTTTAAAATTGATGAACGAGCATTCATTAACTTTGGTTGGTGTTTATACAGGCGGGAACTTTATTTTCCCTGATATTTTAGAAGAAGAATTAATAAAAATCGAAAGTGTCGCACAATTCGCATCAGAAGTAGGTGCAATCCACCTGGTAATCGGCGGTGGAGCGGTGCGTGCAAACGGCATTCTTGAAAGCGATTATACGGCTCTTGGTAATGCGCTTAATAAAGTAGTTGAAATTGCTGAAAAATATAATCTGATTGCAAGTTATCATCCGCATTTAGGAACGAACGTTCAGGCTCCTGAACAATTAGATAAACTAATGCCATTAACAAAGATTAACCTTTGCCCAGATACAGCTCACATTGAAGCTGGCGGTGGAGATCCTGTGGCTGTCATCAAAAAATATGTGGACCGCATCAAATATGTTCACTTTAAAGATTATGCCAATGGAGAGTTTTTACCGTTAGGGGAAGGTCATCAGAAATTCGATGAAATGGTTAAAGTATTAGAAGAAGCAAACTATGATGGCTGGATTACGGTTGAGTTAGACAGCTACCCAGATCCAAAACAAGGGGCTAAAATCAGCCGCAGCTATTTAAATCAATTTGATAAAGTAAATCAAGCATAGATAATAGTGGGAGGATACTAAAATGAAAAAATTAAACGTAGGTATGATAGGCGGAGGATTTATGGGTAAGGCGCATTCACTTGCATATGCAGGTATGCCAATGTTTTTCTGGCCAGCACCAGCAATTCCTCATCGTCACACAGTAGTAGACGTTAACGAAGGATTAGCTAAAGATGCAGCAGCAAGATTAGGCTTTGACAACTATGCTACCGATTGGAGAGAAGTTGTTAACAACCCAGAAATCGATGTGATTGATATCGTAACTCCAAATAATACCCACGCAGAGATTGCGATTGCAGCTGCAAAAGCTGGAAAGCATATTATTTGTGAAAAGCCATTAGCATTAGGTGCTGAACAAGCGAAAGAAATGTTAGAAGCAGTAAAAGCAGCAGGTGTAAAACACGCGGTTGCTTTCAACTACAGAAGAACACCAGCTGTTGCGCTTGCGAAAAAATATATTGAAGAAGGAAGAATTGGTAAAGTTCTAAGCTTCCGTGGAACGTACTTACAAGACTGGTCAGCTGATCCGAACTCTCCATTATCATGGCGCTTCCAAAAGAAAATCGCTGGGTCAGGTGCACTAGGTGATATTGGTACACACGTAGTTGATTATGCTCGTTACCTTGTTGGCGAAATCACAGATGTAAATGCGATCACAAAAACATGGATTCCTGAAAGACCGATTCAAACTGGCGGCATCGACAAGTTAGGTACAGTAAAAGCCGGTGGCGACGATGTACCTAAAGCAGCTGTAGATGTGGATGATGAATTTATTACGATGGTTAAGTTTGATAATGGTGCAATCGGAACGATTGAAGCAACACGTAATGCACATGGCCGCAACAACTTCCTAACTTTTGAAATTCATGGTGAAAAAGGTTCATTATACTTTAACTATGAGCGCCGTGACGAACTTCAAGTTTGCTTCGCAGATGATCCAAGTGATGCAAAAGGCTTCAGAACCGTTTATACAGGACCTGCTACTCCTTACGGCGAAGGATTATGGCCAATTCCTGCTCTAGGTATTGGTTACGGCGAAACAAAGATCATTGAAACATATGATTTCTTTAAAGCAATCAGTGAGGGTACTGAATTCTCACCTAACTTCAATGATGGCTACCAGATTGAATTGATTGCTGATGCGATTCTTGAATCTGCTGAAAAAGGTCAATGGGTTAATCTTGAAAAAACAGCTGCGGCTGTAAAATAATGAGAAGGTAGAAGCGCACGTTAGTCACTTGGCGTTGGAGCAAGACAATTCTCAACCTTAACAAGAGGCTTCTCAATCGAGGAGCCTCTTTTGTAAAAATGGCGCTTTTCGGAGGGGAAAACATGAAGGAAATGAGTGAATGGTTATGGAAGAAAGATGGTTAGTTGGTGTTGATATAGGCGGGACCACGATTAAATTAGCTTTTATCAGTTTGCAGGGTGACATCATTTATAGCTGGGAGATCGATACTGATATAAGTAATAAGGGCAAACACATACCTGAATCGATTGCAAGATCGATTGATCAAAAGTTAGAAGAATTAAATCAAACAAAAAATCAGTTAGTTGCAATCGGAGTTGGTGCGCCAGGCCCAGTGAACGAGGAGGACGGCTCCGTTGAAGTGGCTGTGAACCTGGGCTGGGAACGATTCCAATTACAAACTATCCTTGAGAGGGAAACATCTCTGCCGGTTGTGGTCGACAACGATGCAAATATAGCAGCAATCGGTGAAATGTGGAAAGGTGCGGGTAAAGGGGCTAAAAACTTAATTTGTGTTACTTTAGGAACAGGTGTTGGTGGCGGAATTATCGTTAATGGCGAGGTTGTACATGGGGTAAATGGAGCCGGTGGTGAAATCGGTCATATAACATCCGTTCCTAGAGATGGATCACCTTGTAATTGTGGGAAATCAGGATGTCTGGAAACGGTAGCATCCGCAACAGGAGTTGTCCGTTTGGCAATGGAGGAATTAGCTTCTACCAACGAGACTAGTATATTGCGAGATTATTATGATGGACAGTTCCTGTCTGCCAAGCGGGTTTTTGACGCTGCAACCGAAGGGGATAATCTCGCCAACAGAGTCATAGGTGAGGTTGCCTACCGTTTAGGATTGGCCCTAGCTAATTTAGCCAATGGCTTAAATCCTGAAAAAATCGTTATTGGAGGCGGAGTCTCAAAAGCTGGTGATACATTGCTGAGACCTCTGAAAGAGGAATTTATTCAATTCGCTTTTCCGAGAGTTGCTCATGGTGTCAAGATTGTTATTGCCACACTAGGCAATAACGCAGGGGTCATTGGAGGAGCTTGGCTGGCGAAAGAGAAGCTAATTAATAAGTTAGTACTTCAATAATGTACAATAGGTTTTTTCTAATTCAAAAAAGATTAAAGGCGAAAAACTACTGTTTTTCGCCTTTGTCCTTTTTAGGCTGTATCATTGTTTCTTCACGTGAGAGATATTATATGAAGTGGTGCAACTCACACAATTATTGAATAGCAAATTATTTGGAGATTAAAAAAAGCAAACAAGAAACTTTTTTATTGAGCCTTATCAAGGCTATTGGATCTGGTAAAAATATACATTGACTGTAACAGGATATAAAAAAATTCAGTTTTGCGGAGAGGAATATATATGACAATGGCAGATGAGAATTGGACACAGTTTGTTCTTGAGGGAACTACTAATATCAACGTAAGAAAAGAAATTTTAGATTCGTGGAATAGGTGTAAGCATTTGGGCGTTTCCTATGAAAAGGAAGAAATTTTCTCACATATTAAACAAAGTGATTTTGTAAGCAGACAACAAAAAAATTTCGACCTGATTAACGCCGCAGTACCAGTTATGGAGGAATTTTGTAAACGCTTAAAAGGGGGAGGATACCTTCTTTTGCTTGCGGATGCAGATGGATATTTATTAGAAGTGATGGGCGATCATAAATCACAAAAATTAGCTGACCAGTGCGGAATATGTCCTGGGGCACGATGGACAGAAGAAAATGTTGGTTCTACAGGATTATCAATTGCGCTTAGAACACGGACTGCTATGGCTACTTCAGGGAATGAGCATTACTGTTTAGCTCTTCGGGGCTGGGATTGTTCTGCATGTCCTATTTTTGTTGATGGAGTTTATATAGGAACATTTGACGTTTGCCGCATAGGTCCCAAAAATGATTTGAAAGAGTTATATACACTGGCAGGTGCCGGTGCTCGTGCCGTTACGGAAAGATACCAGTTTAATAAAACGAAAATCAAAGAACAGGTTTTATCAAGTGTATTAACCGACTACGTTCATAAGTTGAACGAAAAAACAGGTATTATTTCGTTTGATAAAAATGGTATTGAGTTATTCAAAAATAAGCCGGCTCAAGACTTTTTAATGTTGTTTGAAAAAAACAAATTTGATTTGAAATCAAAAGAAAAAAAAATATTTAGTAGTTTTGATAATGGTTCGGTATTGAATGAAATTGAAGTGGATGGGAAGAAATTTGCTATCGATTCAGAAGTAATATTGAGTAAAGACAAACAGTTAGCTACCGTCATATTTATACATCCCAAATCAAAGTTAATTTTACCCAATACTATAGTAACCCCCGATTATTTTGCCTTTAATACTAAAAATGCAGCTTTTGAGAAGACCATACAAATGGCTGTAAAGGTTTCAAAAAGTGATGCAAGCATTCTAATACAAGGGGAAAGTGGAGTAGGAAAGGATTATATGGCTCGTTTTATTCACAATCAAAGCAAAAGAAGGGACTATCCTTATACCGCAATTAATTGTGCAGCATTGCCGCGGGAACTAATTAGTACAGAGCTGTTTGGTTATGAAGCCGGTGCCTTTACAGGTGCTAAACTCAAAGGGAATCAAGGAAAAATTGAAGCGTCTAACAAAGGCACAATATTCTTAGATGAAATAGCAGATTTGCCATTAGATTTACAAGCTACTCTTCTTAGAACTTTGGAAGAGAAACAAGTCATAAGGGTTGGCGGTACTACACCAATTCCAGTTAGTGTACGTTTTTTAGCTGCTACAAATAAAAATATGAAAGAACTAGTTGAAAAAGGGGAATTTCGAGAAGATCTTTACTATCGCTTAAACGTGTTTAATATAAAGATCCCTTCTTTAAGAGAACGAATCGAAGATTTAGAAAGTATTTTTAATACCATGTTGTCCAAAGCTTGCGAAAAAGCGCAACGAAAAAAAATCTCCCTCACTGCAAAAGCAATTAGTTTATTTCAACAACATACATGGCCGGGGAATTTAAGGGAACTCAGAAATGTAATTGAACGAATTGTTTATCTACACGATGAAGATACGTTCGATTCATTTCATGCACATGAGTTTTTAAGAGCAGACCAATCAGCTGAAAAAACTAGTGAGCGTGAATATATCACATACATTCTCCACAAAACGAATGGCAATCGTACTGAGGCTGCAAAGGAAATGGGTATATCTCGCAGTGCTTTGTATCGGAAAATCCAAAAATATAGTATCGAATAAATGGTATATATACTGTTCACTCGTCCGAACATAGACCGGTCAAATATACATGATATGAAGGCGGAATCTTGTATTAAAAAATGAACAGGACTGTTCTAATCTGCGTTTTCCCTCTATTTTGAATACTATAATTAATTGGCATGGTAATTGCATTAATAAATAGTGTAGCCGCTTATAAGGCTAACAATTTCATAAGGGGGACAAGCAATATGCATGTTGGAACAAAAGAATGGATGGGTCAGTTCCAGAAAACGGTAAACAATGACCAGGAACTCAATGTTATTGGAAAGTACTTCACTACAAAATTCCTTTGGCAGATTGGCCCAGAGAGTTACGTGATTGAAGTTTTAGAAGGAAAAATTAAGAATATTATTTCAAATCCAACTCCACTGGAACCTTGGAAATTTGCAATCCGTGGAACAGTAGACGCTTGGAGGAAGTTTACTCAGCCGACTCCACCTCCGATGTATCACGAATTATTTGCTGCCATGTTCCAAGGTAACTTACAGATAGATGGCGATATCAAGGAGTTAATGGCAAACCTACGTGCAATGACTCGCCTTCTGGATGTAACAAGAGAAGTTCAACTTACAGTAGCATAAAAAGGAGGATAAAAAATGAGTAAATTATCTACGGTTAAAGGTCGTTATGTTTACGTAAATGTACAAGATGTTGAATACAAGGTTTACTTTGAGGAAAATGGCCAAGGTATCCCTCTTGTTTGTCAACATACGGCAGGTTCTGATAACCGCCAGTGGCGCGGACTTTTAGAGGATGGAAACATAACCAAAAATTTCAGGGTTATTGCTTATGATTTACCACGTCATGGAAAATCAGATCCTCCACATGCTGTTGAGTGGTGGAAGGAAGAATATAAACTTACCACCCAGTGGTTTCTTCAATTTGTTAGAAGTTTTTGTGAGGAGCTTGAACTTGAAAATCCTGTATTCATGGGAAGTTCATTTGGTGGAAATGTAGCCTTGCAACTCGCTCTTGAATATCCGGATTACTTTAGAGCAACCATTCCTGTCGAAGGAGCCGATTATACTCCAGGCTATTTTGTGGATTGGTGGAACCATCCTCATACGCATGGCGGAGAGGTTTGTGCATCTGGGACTTGGGGTCTTATGGCGCCACAAAGCCCTGAAAAAGATCGTCGTCTAACATGGTGGTATTATAGCCAAGGAGCACCAGGTGTTTTTAAGGGGGATCTTTATTTCTATAGTGTTGATCATGACCTTCGTGGAAAACTACACCTAATCGATGCTGAAAAATGCCCTGTATATTTAATGACAGGTGAATATGATTACCTATCTACTCCTGCGGATTCAAAACATACTGCCGATCAGATCTCCGGAGCAAAATTTGTGGAAATGAAGGGAATCGGGCATTTTCCAATGAGTGAAAATTATGAGGTATTTGTTAAATACTTGGAAGAAGTTCTTCAAGATATCTTAATGAAAGAAAAAGCATTAGTAATAAAATAGACCGTCAAGTTTTGTTTGATATCATACAGGGGAGGCGCTAAGTCGTCTCGTCTGTTATTTTTTATCCTTTTATAACAGATGACAAGTATATAAGTAAAAAGGAGACGAAAGAAGGATGAAACATTACAACATGTACATAAACGGCGAGTGGTTTAACACCCGTAACGTATTAGAAGTGGAAAATCCCGCCACAAAAGAAATCATTGCGTCAGTTCCAAATGGTGGGAGTGACGAAGCAAAAATTGCAGTAAATGCGGCACATGCAGCATTTTCTACGTGGTCGAAAACAACGGCATATGAACGCAGTGAATACTTAAAAAATTGGTTTACTCTCATCGAGCATAATCAAGAAGAAATTGCTAAAACGATGACGATGGAACAAGGAAAACCATTAAAAGAAGCACTAAGTGAAGTGCAGTATGCCAATAGTTTTTTATCATGGTATGCTGAGGAAGCTAAGCGTGTATATGGGGAAACGATTCCAGCTTCTCATTCACATAAACGCCTGCTTATTCAAAAACAGCCAGTTGGCGTTGTCGCAGCGATTACGCCTTGGAACTTCCCTGCGGCCATGATTACAAGAAAAGTAGCTCCGGCATTAGCGGCTGGTTGTACGATTGTTGTTAAACCAGCAGAATCTACTCCGTTAACCGCTTTGCTATTAGCGAACTTCGCACACGAAGCAGGCATCCCCAAAGGGGTTATCAATGTGGTTACAGGAGATCCGAAAGAAATCGGAAACGTTTGGCTAGATGATCCACGTGTAAAGAAGATTACCTTTACGGGTTCCACGGAAGTGGGTAAATATTTGATGAGGCGTGCAGCAGATACGGTGAAAAAGGTTTCGCTTGAATTGGGCGGTCATGCTCCGTTCATTGTTATGTCTGATGCCAATATCAAAAAAGCGGTCGAGGGCGTTATTCAATCAAAATTCCGAAATGCCGGTCAAACATGTATATGTACAAATCGTATTTATGTGCAAGAAGGCATCGCCGCATCATTTATACAAGAGTTCGCTGCAGCAGCTGCGTTATTAAAAGTCGGTAGCGGCTTTGAAGAAGGTACTGACATCGGTCCGCTCATTAACTACAATGCAATAGAAAAAGTGAAAAGCCATATCTCTGATGCAGTCGATAAAGGCGCTGAAGTATTAGTAGGGGGCAATCAGCTTATTGCAAAGAACGGCTATTATTTTGAACCAACGTTGTTAAGTGGGGTAACAGATGAAATGGATTGTATGAAAGAAGAAACATTTGGACCGCTTGCACCGATTACGACCTTTAAAACGGAAGAAGAAGTGATTGAGCGTGCAAATAACTCTCCTTATGGATTAGCTGCATATGTATATACTGAAAATCTTGGATGTTCGATTCGTGTAAGTGAGGGCTTGGAATTTGGAATCGTTGGTGTGAATGACAGTATTCCATCTGTTTCACAGGCACCATTTGGTGGATTAAAAGAAAGCGGCTTAGGACGTGAAGGCGGCCATTACGGTATTGAGGAATTTTTGGAAGTAAAATACATTTCAATAGGCATATAATCTGAGCGAAAAAAATGGTCTTAAATGTGCCCGCTGTGCGCCTTAGTTCTCAAAACGTTAATTGTGGCGTTTTAAAGGCTCTCAACCGATTTGGTTGGGGGTCTTTTTTATGACTTAACACTGTTTTTGACCAGCTAAAGTTTGTTTTTTCAATAAATCTAAGAATATCATTTTTAGGGACTGATTGTGTTTTTCTTTTGGTACTAGACGTGAAAATGGGAGATTTTGCTTTGCATAAACGGAAAATCTCCCCTTATTTACCTCGAAACGAGCTCCATTCTACATTTAACCGGAAAATCTCCGCTTATTTTACTTTTGCTGGTTACTCGATTAAGGAGAAGACATTTTATTTAAAAAGGAGTGAGTATTATCTCAAAATCCAAGAGAACCTCATTTTGATGTATTACGGTGAGGTAGTATATAAAAAGGGTTTTTGTACTCCTTATAAAGAAACTTGCCTCATTTTTATATACCAATAACGATGCCAAGACGACTGTCATTTCATTTCAGCACGTATTTTAAGAAAAGCACCTCAAAACGGAAGCCTTTAAGCTCATCTCCGCGCTTTTTTCTATTGAAAAATATTAATTAGTTGAATTTTCTTTTACAGCTGCCATGTCCCTTTTTGACGGCCAGAAAGCCCATTTTCCCAGTATGACTGTGATTGATGGTACAAGTAATGGCCGTACGATGAATGTGTCCAATAAAACTCCGATGGCAGTAATTGTTCCAAAGTGTACAAGGACTTGAATAGGTAAGGTTGTTAATATCGCAAATGTTCCTGCTAGAATTAAACCAGCAGAAGTGATGACTGAGCCAGATTCAGCGACGCCTTCTTTAATGGCTTGTAGCAGTGGCAAATGCCTGCTTTTTTTCCATATACTCGAAATCATAAAGATATTATAATCTTCCCCTAATGCGACGATAAATACAAAGGCATATAGAGGAATAAATCCTTGGATCGCTTCAATTCCAAAAACATAATGAAGAAGTACCCAGCCGAGTCCAAGTGCACTAAAGTATGATAATAGAACCGTTCCAATTAAATAAGCTGTTGCTGTAATTGAACGAAGATAAACAAGCAGCAATACAGCGATGATACTGATAACAATCGGAATAATAATGCTGCTATCATGATTGGTTGTCTGTTTGGTATCATACTGTTCAGCTGTTAGACCCCCAATCCAAACATGATCAGATGTATGAACAATTCCAGCATTTTTTAAACTGTTTTCTACAGTTTTGCGAAGGTCTGGAATATGACTCATTGCTTTATTTGAATAGGGGTTAACATTCATTTCTACATTATAGCTAATTATATTTGTATTTTTTGCTCCCTGTTTCCCTTCAGAAACTAATTCTATGAATGTGAGTTTCTCTAAATCTTCTTTTACAGCGTTTGATTTCCCCTCAGTTTGCACGATCACTTGAACAGGTGCTAGTTCACCTGGATTAAAGTGATCTGAAATGATCTTGAAACCTTCTCTTGATGGCATATCTTTTGGAAAAGAAGATAAGGTATCGTAAGTATAAACAATTTTGGATGAAAAAAATGCAAAAATACCTAAAAATAATAACGTTATTACCATTAACTCAATTGGCTTTTTCACGATAAGTTTTCCTAGCCGTGTACCAAAACCCTCTTTATCATTTTGAGGAGGTAGAGTTTTTCCTTTCTTTTGGGCTCGTCCTTCTTGCATGGACCTAGTCAATGGCAAGAACGGATAAAAGGAGGCTCTGCCAATAATACTTAAGAGTGCCGGTATTAACGTTAGACTGGCCGCCATCATGATTAGAATAGAAAGGCTAAATGGAATGGCAAAGCGGTGGATTGCACCGTATTTAGAAAGTAATAACACTAGTAACGAGAAAACAACTGTTAGCCCGCTCATTGCGATAGCACCAGATGCACCTTTTAATGAGAGTTTCATAGCGGTAAGCTTATCGTTTTCTTCAAGTAAATTACTTCTAAATCGGGAAATGAGAAATAAACAATAATCAGTTCCTGCACCGAAAAGAAGTACCGTCATAATCGAAAGGGCTTGTGAGTCCAGTTCAACCCATCCAGCCTTTGCAATTCCACCTAGAATGGGACTTATGACACCATAGGCAATCCCAACCCCTAATAATGGGATCAAGGCTAAAATAGGAGAACGATAAATTAGTAGTAATAAGACGAGAACAATTGCAACCGTTCCAAATAGTAATGAAAGGTCACCTTGACTAAATAAAGCTGTTGCATCTGTTGAAACGCCTGCAGGTCCAGTAATTCGTAAAAGTATTCGATCCTTATCACTAATTTCTGCTTTATTTGGATTCTGTGGAAAAATAGAAGCAGCTCTTTCTTTGAATGCTAATATGCCATCTGCAATTTGCTCCTTGTCTGCATCCTTTTTAAATGTAACAGGTAAAATTACGGTTGTACCATCCTCTGAAAGCTGCTGTTTAAGCGCTGGGAGTGGGAATTGATAAAAAGGTACAACAGAATCCTGTGAGTCTACTGGATTTTTGTCTAAGTCCTTGGAATACGTTTGAATAAGTGAAAGATCCACTTCGGTAATTCCAGTTGATTTATACCAAGTTAACAGGGCTGGAGTACCTGAAGTTGTCGGGAATTCTTTCTCTGCAACGATTTTCGCTTGTTGTGAAGGCGTTGTTGATTCTAGATTTCTTGCCATTTCATTCTTTTGGGAATTTGCTTGTGGCAGAGTGGCATTTAAAACAGCTGCTAGAATCAGCCATGTAATAAGAACCATCCATCTGCCTTTCTTCCCACTTACAGCATTACCATACTTCTTAAACCATTGTTTCTCCAATTTGTTCACTCCAATCTTATTTCCTTATCATTTGATAAGTCTTGGGTAAAAAAAATATTAGATTACGCTCTAATTCCATTAATAAAAATTTCAACCATTAATTTGGCTTTTTCTTCGGCCTTTTTTTGTCGTTCCTCTGTAGAGATTCTGGTAGTATTTTCTGGCTCTAGAATGGATTTAATAATATTTAATATCAAATAGGCTAATTCAGTGGTATTTGTATTCATCAATGCAGGTTTCTTAATTTCTCCTATTGAAACCCCATCACTAATCATTTTTTCAAAAGGTGTTAAAAAAGCCTTGCTCCACGATTGATATAGGTGCTGTTGTTCGTTCGGATGCAGCTCATGTGAAATGTCGTGAAACATTTGTGCCAGATCCATTTCAAAATGCTCCGTCATATAAAGCGCAATTTGAGTAAGCCTTTCTTGAAAGGTAGTGAACTGTGATAAGAGTGTATTTAAGTCAAGTTCAGTTTGGTGAAGGGTTTGCTGCATCACAGCAACATACAGTGTTTGCTTGTTCTTAAAATGATGATATATAGCAGGCTGTGTCACACCACAAATTTGAGCGATTTGCCTTGTGGATACGGAGCGATAACCTAGCTCCATAAATAAGCTCCTCGCAGTATGAATAATTAATTGGTAGGTTTCCTTGGAATCTATTGCTTTAGCTTGCATGTTCATCTTGCTCATATAATGTTGGTCCTTTCGTTATTCTTTCCTTATCAGTTGATAAGTAAAATATAACGAAACCGGAGAAAGAAGTAAAGTGGCAAAAAAGAAGAATCCTAATTGATGATTGGAATTATTACAATTTCACATACTAATAATAAAAATTAAATGAGGGATTGGTGTTGGTTTTGAATAGAATGCTTACGTTATTCACTGCAACATTTTTTATTATTTCTTTAACGAATTTTCGCGCTCATGCAGAAACAATGGCTAGTTTGTCAGAACAAAATACGATGTCTGTGCTTTGGTTTCAAAAAGCTGGGGAAGTCAAAGGATTATATTATCAAGGATATAACATTGGAAAAATGAGATTGAACGAAATCTTGAGTAAAAAAAGGGGCAGGAATGCCTTGAAACCAGCAATTGTCCTTGATATCGATGAGACCATATTAGATAACAGTCCGCACCAAGCATGGTATGTTTTGGCAGGAAGAAAAATTCCTTTTAATTGGAATGAATGGTTTAAGCGTGCTGAAGCAAAACCACTACCGGGAGCCATCGAATTTTTGCAGTATGCAAAATCTTTAGGAGTGGAGATTTATTACATTTCCAACCGTTATGAATCACAAAAAGATGCTACTATTAAAAATTTGCAAAGAGTGGGTGCGCCACAAGCAGATGTTGACCATGTATTATTAATTCAACCTGGTGAAGTTGGGAAAGAAACACGCCGCTGTCAAGTGGCGAAAACACATGAAATTCTATTATTATTTGGTGATAACCTCGGGGACTTCAGTGAATTTGATAAATTATCTGTTACAAAAAGAAATCAGGCGATCGATAAGTATAGGGAGGAATTCGGTAAAAAACTAATACTCTTTCCAAACCCAATGTATGGAGATTGGGAAGAGGCCATTTATAACTATAATTACAAGATATCAGATGAAGAAAAAATCAAACTTAGAAGAAAATTATTAGAAACGTATCGCTAGAAATTAAAAGACGCCCAAAAAAGGCGTCTTTTGTTGTACAAGTAAAAAATATATAAAATACAAAAAGTACAGCTTAACTCCTTACATTTTTAAGGATATTAATCGCAAAGACAATGATTCCTAAAACCATCAATGTACCGCCAGTGGCTACTGCAGGTGCAGCACTCTCGGTTCCAGATACTAAAAAGGCGAGTCCTATCATCATAATGGGCAGAGAAATATTATGAATCCAGAAGTGAACCTTGGCGAGCGTTGTTTCTGCAGCACTTGGAAAACCAACGTAGATGAGACCCGCAACAGCCATAGTCAGCCAACCTAATAGGTTAATATGGGCATGAACAGGGGTGAAGTCAAAACTTTCCGTCATAGACATATACATACCCATGCAAACCCCAATGACAAAATACACCACAGAAATTTTAATCAACCTTATTGCCATTTTTCAGCCTCCTTTTTTACATTAGAAGTCATGACTACAGTAGTAAATATGTAGAATTTTTCTGAAAAAGAACTTTGATTTTAAGAGGACAAAATAAGAAATTCAATAGAAAAAAGCTGCATACTCTGCAGCTTTTTGGAAGGGAATTAAAAAATCGCTTTAATACCAACTAAGACAAGCCCTATTAAGAATCCACAGACAGCACCATTCACTCGGATCCATTGAAGGTCTTTTCCAACGTTTGTTTCAACCATTTTAATAAGTGTTTTATCATCCAGTTTTTCTAAATTCTCTTTGACAAGTATGCCAATTTTAGAATGATTATTATCAACAAAGCTAGAAATATGGTTCTTAATCCAGGCCTCAATAGTAAGTACTTTTTCTGGATTTGTTTTGATTCCACCAATTCCATTTTTTACAATCGGTAGGAGAAAGTCATTATAAAAATTTGGTTTATCGATAAAATCATAAGCTTTTTGCTCTATCTGATTTAATAATCCAGTAATTTGTTCTTGCAGATTCCATTTTTCAACAAGTTGTGTTTTAAGATTATTAAGTTCATCGTAGACCTTCTGATCATTTTTTAATGATTGCAGCTTATGATCAATATGAATTATTAATGTTTGGCGATTTTGATTTAGCGGGTCTTTGAAGCTAGCTACCCCTTTTAAAATAAGGCTTTGGATCATACTTCCTAATTTCTCTTCGTTAACCAAATTACTAAACGATTTTAAGGCGAATTGCATAAAACCATCAGCTTTGATATTTTCGACCGCATCGACCGCCAGCCCGCCGAGTTTATACTTTGTACTTTCCTTTCTTGCCCATTCATCAACTTCTTTAAGCAAGTAATCCAGGGCTTTTTCATCATATTTTCTGATCTTAACTTGGTCTATCAGCAAAGGAAGTAGATTCTTACTATCGATTTCGTGGATACGAGCTTTTATTTCTTCTTCTAACAGCGGAGCGAATCTTTTTATATCAAAGATTTTTAGCAAATGTTTAGCCATCATGATAAAATTCTTTTGGACTGCTGGAGAAGGTAATTCATTGTCGATGATGTCAAATAGTTTATCTGTAAAATTAATAGTATCAATTTTTTTACGGATACTCTCTTTTGTGAGCCATTCATTTTCTAACATGGAAATGATTCCAGCGATAATTCTATGACGATTTTTAGGAAGCAGGGCGGTATGTGGTATAGGAATACCTAGTGGATGCCGAAATAATGCTGTTACGGCAAACCAATCGGCTAGTCCTCCTACCAGACCAGCTTCAAATCCGCCCTGCAGGATAATCCCCCAGATTGACTCTTTTATTGGAATAGTGGCTAGAAAGCCGATTCCCATCACAGCAAGAAAAATTGTTGCTAAATGCTGTGTTTTTTTATTCTTACTTTTTACCATCTTTGAAACCCCTCATTTTTGAGAATTATTATTGTCTATTGCTATTATCTCAATTTTACTAAAAAAAAAGCAAAAAAAATTACTTATAATTGGATTATTTGCTAAATCTTGTGACGGAAACACTTAATGCTTTTTTAATATAATAAAATGTTGTAAAATGAACAAGGTTCAAAAATAGCAAATTAGGGAGAAATGGAAATGAAAAAGTTCTTGTTATTTGTGTCAGCGATTACGATGGCTATTGGCCTAACTGCTTGCTCAAGCAATGATGAAGCAAAAACAGACAAGAAGGAAACATCGGAAGAGACTGCATCTAAAGTGGATGTTAAAAAGGAATTAGTCAGATTTTATATGGATCTTAGTAATAAAATTAACGTAAAAGATGCTGATTTAAATGCATATGTTGCAAAGGCAACTAAGGAAGATGCAACACCTGAGGAATTACCAACTGCTGAAGATCGAGCGAAAGCAAGTGAATCGGCAGCTTCGGTTGCGGACGAATTAAATACTTATCAAGTTCCTGCATCATTAAAAGATAAAAAAGCAGACCTTGATGCGGCGATTAAGGATTTTTCGGCTTCATACCAAGCTAAAGCAGATGAATTAAAAAAGGAAACACCTAATTTTGATGCAGCTACTGCAACCTTCACACAAGGTGAAGAAAAACTTGGGAAAGTATTTGAAAGTGAAAAATTATTTCCGCCAAGCGTCGATAAACAAGTGAATTAAAATCCAATCCAAACTCATCGATAAGAAAATAAGCCAGATAAACATAAAAAGTACCCGATAATGTAGACATATAAAAAAGTCTACCTATCGGGTACTTTTTTGTCTAATTAATTTACCGCTAGGCTTGGGAGTTCCTGGTATGTGACCATAATTTCATCTAGGTAGTTATCCATAGTTAAGGATGTTTCAGTATTTTCAAAGAACCAAACATCATTGTCTTCAACAAAGAAGGTAATCCCATTAATTTCTTTAGAATATCCAGCATGAACAGGGGGTTCCGATGAAAAAGCAAGGCTAAAACCTTTATGCTTTATTCCAAAACCAGCGTATTGAGGAAACATCCGAATGCAAAATGGTTTGTTAAATTCGAATTCATTTGTGAACCATGTGGCAGCTCTTTCATCGATAGAAATGAACATCTAAATGCACCAACCTTTTCCTATTAGGTATTGATTCATAAAGGAAAGAAATGGATGTCTGGGTTAAAGCTCAATAAAGTCTGTTTCCATTTCCCTATATTGAAAGATTAAAACTTTTAAATAGTTTTGCATGTGATTTTATTCACGGACTGGTCCTTCGATATTATGATTTTTTAAAATGTTCATTTTTTTTTCTTAAAACGTTCACTTGTGTGCAATGGATCACAACTTTTTTTTCAAAAAAGGTTTTAATAACTAATAAATCTTACTTTTATGGAGGAATATATGGATAAAGATTGGACGAAGGATTTAGAACATGATGAATATGAACTAGATATTGACCTGATTATGACTGATGCACTTCAAGCTGTAGAAGAAACAGAAAAGGGGTGCTATGTAAACTTGGTGACCGCGCCTGCGTTTGGTAATCCTGTTGTTTATTTACAGCCGTTATTAGAGGAGTTGTACGACAAAAGAGTAAAAATTAAATAGATTGATCAGTGTGGATGCGGGGGATATGTACTAAGGGTTTGGAAAATATAAATCATTGTTTACTTCCGATCTAGTGTTGCTGATATTGTAACATATTTATAGTGAAAATAATGATAAGATGATAGCAAGAACGAAGGAGGGGGTCTTCCGATGGTACAAGAAATCGATAAGCTAACAGATAATGTTAATGACATAAAAAGTTTATTCCATACCTTAAATGAAACATTAAAAAGTATTGAAAAACGATTATCCCGGCTTGAGAAAATGGATAGCATTGAACACCGTGTAGAAGTAAATCAAATTGACCTTTCTGATATAAAAGAATCGCTTCAAAGGATTGAAGATACACACAATAATGAAATTCAGCATATCAACCGACGTCTTGATTCTCATTTAGTTAAAATTGCTAAAATAGAAGAGGAAATGATTATAATTAAATCTAGATAATCATTTTATTAAGGAGTTAATTCAGATAAAAAACCAGACGGGTAAAAATCCGTCTGGTTAGGAATGTTTAAGAAAGCACTTCTGAATTGGATATTGAAACTTGTTGACTAACATTCTCGTCATTATTGGCGTTTTTCGAGACCTCAATATAACGAATATGATGCTCTTCCATATCAAGAATTTTAAAGGAATAGGTTTCATGAAGGAGGATATCGCCTTCTTTTGCTTCGTAATTTTCGGTTAGAATCCAACCCCCAATTGTATCCACATCTTCATCGTCAATTTCTACTCCCAAAAGATCATTGACCTCACTAACTAAAACTTTAGAGTCAATAATATAATGGTTTTCTTTAATTTTTCGTATCTCTGGAATTTCGTCCATATCGAATTCGTCACGAATTTCCCCAACAATTTCTTCAAGGATATCTTCAACTGTTACAAGTCCCGAAGTACCCCCATATTCGTCCATTAATATTGCCATGTGAACGCGGTCTTTTTGCATTTTTACTAATAAGTCATGGATGGGAATCGTCTCTATTACTCTAATAATTGGACGAGTATAGTTTTCTAGAGTCCGTTCTGCTAGTTTTTCATTACCAATTAAATCCGTCATTACTTCTTTTATATTGATTAGCCCAATTATATGATCCTTATCCCCATCGATGATGGGATACCGTGTGAATTTTTCTTCACGTAATACCTGAAGAAAAGTCTCTAATGTATCTTCCTTAGATAAGGACACAATTTCTGTTCTTGGAACCATAACTTCTTTAGCAATACGGTTATCAAATTCAAATATTTTATTTACATACTTAAACTCAGATTGGTTAATTTCACCACTTTTGTAGCTTTCAGAAAGGATAATTCGAAGTTCTTCCTCTGTATGAGCAATTTCATTTTCAGATACAGGCTTAAGACCGAAAAATTTAGTCGTAATTCGTGCTGAGCCATTAAGCAACCAAATAACAGGGTACATTATCTTGTAAAATAGTATAAGCGGACGTGACACCACCAAAGTAATCCATTCTGCCTTCTGAATTGCCAATGTTTTAGGAGCAAGTTCCCCCACTACTACGTGTAAAAAGGTAATTGCTGCAAATGCAAAGCCAACAGATAATACATGGTTAAAGCTTTCTGGAATGTTCAGTCTTTCGAACAATGGATGCAAAATCTTTTCAAAAGTTGATTCACCTAGCCAACCTAAACCAAGGGCAGTGATGGTTATTCCCAACTGACAGGCTGATAGGTATTCATCCAGATTTGAAATCACTCTTTTAGAAGTCACAGCACTCGAATTTCCTTCTTCAATTAACTGATCAATTCTTGAGCTCCTAATTCGGATAATAGCAAATTCTGAAGCAACAAAAAAAGCAGTTAACGCAATTAAAATGGCTATAATAACCAAGTTAAATATGTCCAAATAAGTTCCCTTATCCTGTTTTTTAGACAGGTAAGGAGTCACCTCCCAGTTTGATAAAAAAATTGGCTCCTATTTCCTTGAATTTATTTCTAGTTTTCTCCTAATCTCGTCTAATGGTCATCATACCACCTCGACAATTTAATAAATTAACAATAATTATAAAGAATTTGAACTATACAGTCAAACGTTCTGGTTAGTATATTAGTTGATAACTATATTTTATGGAGAATCATAGTGAATATGAACAATAAAGACGAAATATTACAAAAATTTATATAAAAAACAAGCAGATCCTACTCAGGGGCAGCATCTGCTTGTTTTTCATCTAATTCGGTTTTATAAACCTCAATGTACAAGATATGGTGTCCTTCAATTTCATTAATTTGGAATACAAAATCTTCATGTTCAATAGAGTCACCTTTATGTACATCAAACTTTTGTGTTAAAAACCAGCCGCCAATTGTATCGACATCTTCCTCATCCAGTGTTGTACCGAGAAGGTCGTTTACTTCGCTGATTAAAACTTTACCATCTAAAATAAAATGACCATCGGCTTCTTTCTGGATGAGAGGAAGTTCATCCAAGTCAAATTCATCGCGTATTTCACCAACAATTTCTTCAAGTATGTCTTCAACCGTGACAATTCCTGCTGTCCCGCCATATTCATCAGATAAAACGGCCATATGTGAACGATTCTTTTGCAGTTTGAGCAGAAGTTCCTGGATCGGTATGGTTTCAATGACATGAATGACGGGCTTTAGATAGGGAAGCAACGGTCGATCGCCAGTACATTTTTGTTGGATACAATCAGTTAAAACTTCTTTAATATTAATAACCCCTAAAATATTATCTTTGTCCCCATCAATAAGGGGATATCTTGTATATTTTTCTTCCTTAACTATTTCAATAATTTCCTCCATGGATGCATCTTTTGAAAGTGTTACGAGTTCAGTTCTTGGAACCATAATTTCTTTAGCAATCCGATTATCAAATTCAAATATTCGATTCATATATCGATATTCGGATTGGTTTATTTCACCACTTTCGTAACTTTGCGAAAGAATTAACCTTAATTCTTCCTCGGAAAGGACGATATCGTGCTCGGATGCGGGTTGTACTCCAAAGAGTCCAGTCACAAACCGTGCCGACCGATTTAGAATCCATATAAATGGGTACATCAATTTATAAAACAAGATTAATGGACGAGAAAAAAATAAGATAATCTCTTCTGCTTTTTGTATGGCAATCGTTTTCGGTGTTAATTCTCCAATGACAACATGGAAAAAAGTAATGACAATGAAAGCAAATATAAACGAAATAATGTGTTTAAGTGATAAAGGGATGTGAATCAGGTCAAAAACTGGATTGAGCAGTTCTCGAATAGTGGGCTCACCAAGCCAGCCTAAAATAAGGGAGATAATCGTAATCCCAACCTGGGTGGCAGATAAATAACCATCCAAATTAGATATTACCTTCTTAGCTGCTTCTGCTTTTGGATTACCTTCTGATAATAATTGATCAATTCTTGTGGATCGAACCTTTACCATCGCAAATTCTGAAGCGACAAAAAGGGCGGTAAAGGCTATTAGGAAAACAATAATCATTACATTCATCCAAATCATCTATCACCTTACAAGTGTAAGGTATGCCACCTCACTTACGTTGGTTTCTAAACATTATTTCAAAAAAATAATCTATTAGCAAATCGAACAGAAAAAATGCTGCCAATCAGGCAGCATCCTTTAGAGTTAGATAGTCAGTTTTGTGTCTAAATATGGAACTCGTTTATTCCAGTCGCTGGCAAGCATACTGTAAATAAAGAGGTCATGGAAGCGGCCATATAATTGTTCGCCCTCTCTAATAATCCCTTCCTTAATAAAACCGAGTTTTTCAGGAATAGCGCGGCTTTTTTTGTTTTTGATACCGCAGCGAATTTCAACACGATTTAATCCTAATTGGAAGAATGCGTAGTTTAGCAAGGATTGAACCGACCGGGTCATGATGCCATGACCTTCAGCCTTTTTTGAAAGGTAATAACCGATACTTGTCATTCGGTTGTGCCAATCTATTTGTTGTAAACTAATGGAGCCGACAAGTTTGCTTTTATAGAGTATCCCTGCGTTAAAACCGCTATTTTCTGCAAATTGATTTAGCCATATCGGAATAATGGATTCAAACTGATATGGGGAGTTCATGCTATCCACCCATGGCAGCCATTCACGCAGATGTTCACGGTTCTCTTCCACCATTTGATAAAGTCTTGAGGCGTGATGCTGTTGTAATAGCTGGAGTTCAATTTCATTATCAACCTTTAATGTAAACATTGGTCTAATCTCCCGATAAAAAATTTTTAGTTCATCATATGCATGACGGGTTGATAGCGGGAAGATTTTAAGACAAAAAAATCCCTGCTTTAAATAAAGTGGGATTGGTCATGCGAACTATGAAATTTCTTGTTTATTAGTTTAAGGGGTTAGGGCTTCAACAGGTAAGAGAATCGAGAATGTAGTTTTATCTGGAGATGAATCACATTCTAAATTTCCCTTATGTTTTTCAATAATTTCTTTGCATACAAACAAGCCAAGACCTGTACCTAGTTTCTTTGTCGTAAAAAATGGTTCGAAAATGGATTTTCTTAGTTCAGCGGGAATCACAGGTCCATTGTTGGAAATATTGATTTTGATGAACTGATCTTCTAGACTGCTATTGATCTCGATTGTTGGATTCGGATTCTCATCATGATTCAATACATCAATTGCATTAAAGATGATATTAATTAATACCTGTCTAATTTCATCTGCATACCCATTAAGAGTAATATCTTCACGTAGATCTTTTCTTATTTTTACTTTTCCGTCAAGTATACTTGGATAAAGGAAGTTTAATACTTCTTCCACTAATGTATTTAAATTGAAGTTATCCTTTTCTTTACCAATCAACTCCTTCTTTGACAAAAGGAGGAATTGTGATATACGAAAATTAAGTTGATCCAATTCACTTGAAATGATATCTAAATATTTCATCTCCGGATAATCAGCTTTAAGCAATTGGATAAATCCTTGAACAGACGTCAAGGGGTTTCTAAACTCATGAATAAAGCTAGAGGTCATTTGCCCAAGCAATGTTAATCGATCCTGATGTGTAGAATCGATGTGCATTGTTTTTTCTTCAATAATTTTGTTTTTTGCTTCAGAGTAATGGGAAACAGCATAGTATAAAAATTTATCGAAACAAAAATTTACTTTATTTAATGCTTCCTGCAGGGCTGTCCATGGGATCCCAGTAGTACTTAATTGGCTGTATAAAACGGTTCTGCCAAGATTAACGTTATAAACAAAATCACCAAGGTTAATATCAGCCAAAACTCTTTCTTCCGATACTTCAATAGCAAGTTTTTCAATTATGTCTAAAAGTTCTTTTTCCGTCATTTTATGCATATTAAGTAAAACTTCGAGTAGAGCCTCGCCGTTTTCGTGAATTTTTAATTTAAAAGGATCCGTATTAGTGGTAACAATGGCATTTTCCCAATCTTGAATTATTTTCTGTTTATTTTGATTGAAAAAATCAATTAAATCTGTTTGGTTTTCCGTGAACATGCCGTTTTCCCCCTATGTTATTGACAAAAAACTGCTTATAGTATCTATTCGAGGTTTAAATAGAAAATCCTCCTTTATTTTAAAATAAAAATCTTGAATTTTATCCTAATATCTCAATTACTGATTCTATTAGGTATTTATAAAGACAAGAATGGAAAAGGGCCTCAAGCTCTTTTCTTTTTTTTTGTATAGTGCTTGTCGTTGGTTCTTGAAAATTCTTCAAAGTTTTGACAAATTTAATAAGCTTTTTAACTAAAAAAAAGTGTTAAAATACAAGAAAGATAATCATTCTCAATTAGTGGAGATAGGGTGATATATATGTTTGGTTCTTTAAAAGCAGGAGATAAAGGGAAAATTATTGATATTTCTCTTGTAGGTCACCTGGTACAAAGACGTTTACTTGACTTAGGGATCACTGAAGGCTCAGAAGTGTGTGTGAAGTGTGTCATGCCATTTGGCGGTCCAGTAATGATTGAATCTTGCGGACAATGTGTAGGTATTCGCCGCAGAGAAGCAGTTCGAATTGAAGTGGAGAGAATATAATGGAAATCGCTCTTATTGGAAATCCCAATACAGGGAAAACTTCATTGTTTAATAATCTTACAGGTTCCTATGAGTATGTTGGTAACTGGAGCGGTGTAACCGTTGAAAAAAAAGTTGGGGTTTTTAAAAATAATATTGGTCATTTAATTGATTTACCGGGTGTGTATACACTTAATCCGTTATCGAAGGATGAAGGGGTGGTTACATCCTTTTTTCTTAATGAATCAGTGGATCACTTGCTAAATATATTAGATGCTTCACAATTAGAACGAAATTTACATCTGACCTTGCAATTGCTAGAGTTTGAAAAACCAGCACTTATTGGACTTAATATGGCCGATGTAGCAAATAAACGCGGGATTCAGATAGATGCATCTAAACTTTCAAACCTTCTCGGAGTGCCAGTTGTTCCTGTTGTGGCAAGAAGTGGTAAGGGCTGTGATAAATTAGTTGATGTCATATCAACTCAATCAATTCAGCCTGCTAAAAAAAGCCTTGTTTACTATGGTAAGGAGGTAGAAGCAGCAATTGTCGCTTTGACAGCAGAGATTAATGGCAAAACCGGCCTTTCTGGACGATTTCTAGCTATTCAATATTTTGAAGGAAATGAATATGTTAGAAACTATGTAAATAGTATTGTTGGAGTACAAAAGCTTAATGATCTAATGGTTAACTTGGAGTCAACCTTACAAACACTTTTTAATGTAAAATCATTAGCAAACTATATTTATCAAAAAAGAAAAGAAGTAATAGAAAAAATCGTCGTCGAAGTGGCTAAAAAAAGTAACTTTGACATTCCACTCTCTGAAAAAATTGATATGATCGTTACCAATCGTTTTTTAGGAATGCCCATTTTCTTACTGCTTATGTATGTCATGTTTATGCTGACTTTTGATTGGCTCGGAACACCATTATCTGACGTTCTGGACGGATTTTTAACAGGACCAATTACTAAAGGATTTGAGTCGGTTTTAACCGCTATTCATGCTTCAAGTTTTATTCATGCATTAATTATTGATGGGCTAGTTGCTGGGGTAGGCGGTGTACTCGTATTTGTACCACAAATCTTCATCCTATTTTTCTTTATTTCTTTATTAGAAGATTCCGGGTACATGGCTCGTGTTGCATTGGTAATGGACCGAATCATGGAGTCAGTTGGATTAAATGGGAAGGCGTTTATCCCGATGATGATTGGCTTCGGCTGTAATGTACCAGGAATAATGGCAGCAAGAACAATAGAGACACCACGGGAAAGGCTGGTAACCATATTGCTTACCCCGTTAATGTCCTGTTCAGCACGATTGCCAGTGTATGCGTTATTTGTAGGAGCTTTTTTTGCAGGAAATAAGGCGTTAGTTGTTCTAAGCCTATATGTCCTTGGGATTGTGGTTGCATTGGTCTTGGCAAAAGTCTTTTCGTCTACATTACTAAAATCGGAAACTTCATTATTTGTTATAGAACTGCCCCCTTACCGTCTTCCCCAGTTTCAATCACTGTGGAGGAGTACTTGGGATAAAGGAAAGGGGTTTGTTAGAAAAGCTGGAACATTTATTTTTGCGGGTTCTGTCTTTATCTGGTTATTATCTTATGCTGGCCCCAATGGTTTAAAGGTTGACATGGATGAAAGTTATTTAGCCTCGATTGGGAATGTAATCGCCCCAATTTTTGATCCAATTGGATTTGGAACATGGCAGGCATCCGCCTCGTTAATTACTGGGTTCTTGGCAAAAGAGGCCATTATTTCTACCATGAATATTATTTATTTTGTTCCGAAAGATGTAAGTTTGCAAGGATTATTGGCGGACTATTATACCCCGCTTGCTGCCTATAGTTTCATGGTTTTCATTTTGTTATACATCCCATGCCTAGCGACGGTTGCAACTATCTATAAAGAAACAAATTCAAGGAAATGGACAGCTTTTTCTATGATATATGCATTTGCAATTGCTTATGTGCTTTCTTTGATTATCTATCAAGGTGGCAAATTGATAGGACTTGTTTAATTCTAGAAAGAGGTGGAGCAAATGATTGCCAATATTTTAATTGGAGCAGCTATTTTTGGATACGCATCATGGGCTTTAGTTAGGTTTATAAATAAATCAAAAAAGGGAAAATGCGGGGCATGCGATTTGAAAAATTCATGTTCCAGCAATTGTGGAATACCGCCCAAATCCTTATAAATTATTGAAACTGCTATCTATAAAGGTAGCAGTTTTTTGATGCTAGGATTTGAAGAATTGAGTAAACTAGTGTAAAATTACACTAGTTGTAATTGAAGGAAGGGCTTAACTTGACCAGAGATGAAATTATAATGCAGGTTTCTGAAAAGCTTCGCCTCATACGGACGGAAGTCGGCTATACACAGGATAAAATGGCGGACATTATTGGTGTCTCAAAGAAAACACTGGTTCAAATTGAGAAAGGTAGAGTTTTAGCCAACTGGTCTACTGTAGTTTCGATTTGTGCACTATTTCGTGAAACTGAAACAGTCCAATTTTTATTTGGGAATGAGCCGCTCGAGGTGTTAGAAACGGTTGCCCGCGAAGGAATAGATATTCGGAAGTCAAAAACACTCGGCGGCCGGATTTGGTGGAGAGTTGTTTCGAAAAAGAACGGGTATATTCTTCAACAAAATATTCTTAGTAAACATTTTCGGATTTTGGATGAAGAAAATTATCGGATTTTTAGCAGTATTGATGAAAAGGTATCGAAACAACGTTTTAAAGAATTGGCCAAAAATGAATAAATGACATGAAAAAGATGGAAATCCGCCATCTTTTTTCTTTTTTTTGGAATACTAATATCGTCATAAAAACTTTCCCTATCTTCGAAAATTTTACCCATGATAGATTACAGATAAAGGATGTTTTTCATTTGGTATCAAAAGAGAAAATGAAGGCCATATTCAATAACTTGAAAAAGTGGCACTTGCTCCAAATCATAGTGCTTTCTATGTTAAGCATCATCTTAAGTTTTTTTGGACTACTTTATTATTTTTCCAAGGATGCAGATATATCTGGACTTAAGAACGAGCTGCCACAGGCTACCGTGTTTTATGATGTGAATGAGGAAGTAGCAAGTAAAGTGTCGTCGAATAAAAATGAAGGTGTCTCTATTAAGCAAGTTCCAGATTCAATGAAAAACGCGATTGTTGCTATTGAGGATCGTCGATTTTATCAACATGGCGGTGTGGATTTAATTGGAACATCAAGGGCGCTCATCCGTGACCTAAAAGCTAGAGGAATGGTTGAAGGAGGCAGCACCATAACTCAACAATTAACGAAGAATACACTTCTCACCTCACAAAAAACCTTAAATAGGAAGATGGAGGAAGTTTTTTTAGCACTACAGATTGAGCGGGAATATTCAAAACCAGAAATTTTGCAAATGTATTTAAATCAAATTTATTTTGGAAATGGTGCTTGGGGGATTAAAACGGCTGCGAGCAAATATTTTGCCAAAGAGGTTAATGACCTGTCAATCAGTGAATCTGCATTACTCGCAGGACTAATTAAAGCACCTTCCGCACTGAATCCTTATGAACATATGGAATTGGCGACAAAAAGGAGAAATCTAGTATTAGTACAAATGAAGAAACAAGGGTATATTTCCGATTCTCAGTATGAAAAAGCTATGCATGAAAAAGTAATATTGAATGATAAGGGCGGTGACCCGTTCCGAGGCAAATTTCCATACTATGTTGATCAGGTTTTAGAAGAGGCTATAAAACTATATGGATTATCACAGGATGAATTACTAACGGGCGGCTATCAAATTTTTACAGAACTTGAACCAGAAATGCAAACATCCATGGAAGAGACTTATCAAAATGAATCCTTATTTCAAGAAGGAAAAGATAATACCCTAGTTCAAAGCGGTGGTGTCCTCTTAGATCCCAAGACAGGTGGAATTAAGGCGATTGTTGGAGGCAGAGGGAAACATTCGTTTAGAGGCTATAATCGAGCTTCGCAATTAAAGGCTCAACCTGGTTCGTCCTTTAAGCCATTAGCGGTATATACACCTGCACTTGAAGAAGGTTGGAAAATCACTGATATGTTAAAAGATGAGCCAATGACATTTGGGAGTTATCAACCAAGTAATTACGATGATCAATATGCTGGTCAGGTGCCCATGTATGAAGCTGTAAAAGAATCTAAAAACGTTTCTGCTGTGTGGTTGCTGAACGAACTTGGGATTGAAAAAGGATTAGATTCAATTAAGCGGTTTGGAATTTCATTGGATAAAAATGACCGGAATTTATCCCTTGCCCTAGGTGGTTTGCACAAAGGTGTCTCTCCTTTGAACATGGCTGAAGCCTTTTCCGTTTTTCCGAATAACGGTGTAAGAACGAAGGCCCATACGATAAAGAAAATTGTTGATGCTGACGGAAAGGTTGTCGCTGTCTGGAAAGCAAAAAAAGAAAGAGTCACAACCAAGGCCGTAACCGACAATATGACGACCATGCTCCTTGGTGTTGTCGAACAAGGTACAGGTCAGGCTGCACAAATACCTGGCCGAGAAACAGCTGGAAAAACTGGTTCAACTCAGGTTCCGATAGAAGGGATAAATGGCTTGAAGGATCAATGGTTTGTGGGGTATACCACACAACTGGTCGGGGCGATTTGGGTTGGCTATGATAAAACAGACAAGGATCATTATATCAAGCCTGTCAGCAATAAGGGTTCAGCAGTTGTTTTTCGGGAAGTTATGATGAAGGCATTAACGAATGAGCCTGCTGAAAGCTTTAATGTCCCGCATATCTCCACATTGATTGAAAAGAAAAAGCAGGAAGATGCTGCTAAGAATCGTTTTAATTTTCAAGAGAATTTTAATAACGAAGTTCAGAAATGGGAAGAGAAATGGAATAAACAAAAGGAAAAGTGGGGAAAAAAATGGAATGATAAGGGAAAAGGGCATTAATGTTCCTCTATGTGACGAAAGATATTTGAAACAATTCAGAAAAATGGGAATTGACTTTTAAAAGAACTGGTGATAACCTACAAAGGAAGTAAAAAAAGGAAAGGGAGGGTTACAAAAATGACTAATTTCAATCATGTTTCTTTAACAATTAAATATTTGAATGTAACCTGTCCTGAAGAAATTTCCTGTTAATTTATCAATGTGAAGAAATTGATTACTGATAAAAACACAGGTTACGTTTTCTTTAATACGTGACGTGTGTTTTTTTGTCCCTTTTTTTAAAAGGAGGCATACTGCACTGTTGCGGTATGTCTTTTTTTATAGTTCAAAACCAATTTGAAGGAGGAAATATGGATGAGATATTTGGATGGGTCTTGGACAGGAAATACAGCAGGGGCAATAGATGGCGGATAGTAAAACATAAGGGGGAAGTTAGTTATGTTTGCGGTGTTAAAAAAATTAAGTTGGTTCTTTAAAGAAAATTGGCAGCGATATGTCATCGCAATTACACTATTAATTTTAGTCGGTATATTGGATGTGATTCCGCCTAAATTAATCGGATTGGCGATCGATGATATTCATGAAGGCAGTATAAATAATAAGAAAATAATACAATACCTTGGAATTCTTTTGGCAATCATGGTTTCATCTTATGCAATAACCTATATCTGGATGTATCGATTGTTTGGAGGAGCCTTTCTCGTTGAAAGGAAGCTTAGGTCCAGATTCGTTGCTCACTTACTAAAAATGACTCCAATATTCTATGAAAAAAATAGGACTGGAGATTTAATGGCGCGTGCCACCAATGATTTAAAGGCCATTTCAATCACAGCAGGTTTTGGGATCCTGACACTCGTAGATTCAAGTGTATGGATGCTGACACTATTGTTAACGATGGGAATTTTAATTAGTTGGAAGTTAACACTAGCGGCAATAATTCCGCTGCCAATTATGGCGATTTTAATGCAAATGTATGGAAAAAGAATTCATACCCGCTTCATGGAAGCCCAAGATGCGTTTGGTGAATTGAATGACCGAGTACTTGAATCAGTTGCAGGAGTTAGAGTCATCCGTGCTTTTGTTCAAGAATCCGCAGATAGCAAGCGCTTTCATCAACTTACGGAAGATGTCTATCACAAGAACATAAACGTTGCAAAAATTGACGCATTATTTGACCCAACGATTAAAGTGCTTGTAGGTATTAGTTACTTAATTGGCCTCGGGTATGGTGCCTATTTAGTTTTCCATCAATCGATAACATTGGGCAATCTTGTTTCGTTTAATGTGTATCTAGGGATGCTAATCTGGCCCATGTTCGCAATAGGCGAGTTGATCAATGTGATGCAGAGGGGGAATGCTTCACTTGACCGCGTTAATGAAACACTTAGCTATGAGGAAGAAGTCGTCAGTCCTCTAGACCCAGTTTCCATACAGCGTGCAGATCGAATTGATTATCAAAAAGTAACTTTCCGTTATCCCTCTTCGAAGAATGATAACCTAAATCAGGTTGATGTTATGCTGCTACATGGGCAGACATTGGGTATTGTTGGTAAAACAGGCTCAGGAAAGACCACCTTTATTAAGCAGTTATTAAGACAATATCCACTAGGCGATGGAGAAGTAACCATATCTGGGGTATCTTTAGAAGAGCAAACCATAAATCAAGTTCGCGACTGGATTGGTTATGTGCCTCAGGATCATGTGCTGTTTTCTCGAAGTGTGAAAGAGAATATCCTTTTTGGCAGGAAAGATGCAAGCGATGAAGAATTAGAAGAGGCCATTGATTTAGCTGCATTTCGAAAAGATCTTGCCCTTCTTCCAGAAGGATTAAGTACGCTCGTTGGAGAAAAGGGTGTGGCCTTATCAGGAGGGCAAAAACAACGAATCTCAATTGCGCGCGCACTGATCAAAAATCCAGAAATCCTAATCCTCGATGATTCCTTGTCGGCAGTTGATGCCAAAACAGAAAAACGAATCATTGATAATATTAGAAAGGTAAGAAATGACAAGACCACAATCATTACCACACATCGAATGTCCGCTGTCCAACATGCCGACCATATTATTGTTTTAGATGATGGCAGAATTGTCGAAGAAGGGACACATGAGGATCTTCTTGAACATGATGGGTGGTATAAAGAACAATTTATTCGCCAGCAGATTGCAGGGAAGATAGAGGAAGAGGTGCAAGCATGACAACAGGGAAACGATTAGCTAAATACGCCTTGGCGTATAAAAAAATTATTTTCGCAGCATTGGTCATGCTGACCATTTCTGTCGTAACCGATCTCGCTGGCCCGTTTATTGCTAAAAATATCATTGATCAGCATATTTTAGGAATTGAATCTGTTTGGTATGAAACATCAAGCGGCAAAAAAGCAGTAAATTATGAAGGGAAATTTTATAAAAGAGAAAAGTATGTATCTAGTAGTGAAACAAGGGGAAAGCAAATCCAAATTTTGCAAGTTGGATCCAAGTTTGTTTTCATCGATCAAAAGCTGGAATTTGATGGGAAGCGAACTTTAAATGATGGAATATTGGAGATAAAAAATGGTGTTAGAAAGGTTGAGTATCAGGCCAAAATCTTGAGGCTATCTGAAATTTTAGCCTTTTACCAGCCTGAGATTCCCTCTATCGTTCAACTTTTAGCCATTTATTTTGGACTCTTGGTAGTTTCAGCTATGTTCCAGTACGGTGAACGTTTCTTATTGCAAAAATCAGCTAACCGCATTATTCAAAAAATGCGTGAAGATGTGTATGAACAAATACAACGTCTGCCAATTAATTATTTTGATAACCTGCCAGCTGGGAAAGTAGTCGCAAGAATTACGAATGATACAGAGGCAATCCGTGAGTTATATGTTACGGTTCTTGCAACCTTTTTTACAAGTTCCATTTATATTACAGGCATTTATGTGGCTTTGTTTATTTTAAATGTAAAGCTTGCAGCGATATGTTTATTGTTATTGCCGATTCTTTATGTATGGATGTTGATTTACCGTAAGTATGCTTCAAAATACAACCGTGAGATTCGGTCCAGGAATAGCGAAATAAATGCCATGATTAATGAGTCAATCCAAGGGATGAGTATTATCCAAGCGTTCAGTCGTGAAAAAGAAACAAAAGCAGATTTTGAGAAACTTAACCATGAGCATTTTACGTTCCAGAATAAATTATTAAGTCTCAATTCATTGACCTCGCACAACCTAGTCGGTGTCTTAAGAAATCTTATTTTTGTAGCTTTTATTTGGTATTTCGGCGGTCAGGCACTCAATACTTCTACAATCCTTTCACTAGGGATGCTATATGCCTTTGTTGATTATATCAACCGGCTTTTCCAACCGGTTCAGGGGATAGTCAATCAATTGGCCAATCTAGAACTTGCTCTTGTGGCAGGAGAACGCGTATTCAAACTGATGGATGAACCGGGGGAAAATGTAAGTAGTGAGCGAATTGCCCGTTTTAAAGGAAATGTAACATTTGATCATGTATCATTTGGTTATAAAGAAGGGGAATACGTTTTAAAGAATATTGATTTTGAAGCAAAGCATGGTGAAACAGTCGCCCTAGTTGGCCACACGGGATCTGGAAAAAGTTCAATTATGAATTTACTTTTCCGTTTTTATGATTGTCAAAAGGGAAAAATTACGATTGATGGAAGAGATATTGAAACGATTTCACGTCAATCTATCCGTAACCATATGGGAATTGTTTTGCAGGATCCCTATTTATTTACAGGAACAATAGCCTCAAATGTAAGTCTTAATGATCCTGTGATAACCAAAGAAAAAGTAGAGAAAGCATTAAGGGATGTAGGGGCTGACAAGGTATTCAAGAATTTAGAAAATGGTTATGATGAGCCAGTACTTGAGAAAGGCAGTACCCTCTCAAGTGGGCAGCGGCAGATAATTTCCTTTGCACGTGCGCTGGCATTCAATCCAGCTATACTTATACTCGACGAAGCTACCTCAAGTATTGATACTGAAACGGAAACTGTGATTCAAGAGGCAATGGAAGTTCTGAAAAAAGGACGGACCACCTTTATCATTGCCCACCGGTTATCAACGATTCGTAACGCTGACCAAATCATTGTTTTAGACCGTGGAATGATTGTTGAAAAGGGCACACATGATGAATTAATGGAGAGAAAAGGTAAATATTATCAAATGTATGAACTTCAGCAGGGCAACACAGATTTGGCCGGATAGAAGGGACCCCCTTAACAAAGTTAAGGGGATTTTTTTTAATAATAAGAAAGTATAAGTTTTTGAACCTAGTTTACTGTCTAGCTCCAGCGCCCTAGCGGCTAGTGTCCTTCGCTCTCCGCCCTACGATAAGTCAAGCACGAATGCGCCTCCGGCTCTTCGTGTTTCCTTTATCTCAGTTGGAGCGCTCCAGGCCATACGCCGCTGACCAGGGCGCTTGCTCTTTTCTAATAAGTAAGCCCTACTCGTGAACCGATAAATTCATTGCTAAATAGCTGATTATAGGCAAAATCCGCTGTATCGTAAATAGAGATGGAAGAAGAATCATCAGGAAGAAAGTCTTTTTCATATCTGTAATTTCCTAATCTCTCTCCAATAGGTAAATAAGTCGGGCAAACAATCGTCCAATCGAGCCCAGAATCTTTTAATAATAAATATGCCCGTAAATGTTCTTCAGCATCTCGTGTGCTTTTCCGTTTTGATTCAGACGATTGAAATCGATATAAATGGGGTGCAGACCGAGCCTGGAGAATTCCAGCCGTTCCAATCGTAATAATCCGGTGTATTCCTTGGGCTTTCATATGTTTAATGATAAAGGGCATCGAGTCAGACAGTACCGTGGTACCAGCTGTATTTAGAGAACTAATCACTGCATCCGATCCAGTTAAACTACTCGCAATGTCCGTTTCATTTAGCACATTACCTTCCTTAACAAGAAGGCCATCTCTTTTAATGTTTAGTTTACTGCTATCTCTCACCAGAGCACGGACGGAGTGGTGATTGGATAAAACATTTTCTAATATAACCGACCCAACTCTGCCTGTTGCTCCAAAAATGGTAATGTTCACAAAAAGTTCACCTCCTGGTCAATAAAGTGTAATATTCGTCACTTGCCAACCCGACAGCTTATGATATTTTAAAAATGTTTAAGTATTTACTATTATAGGGGTGGGATGTATATGTCAGAGTATTCGGTAGTACTATTGATCGGTAGTTTTTTAATCCTTTCTTATTATATCGGATATACAATCATTAAACATTAATTTAACTTCAGATAAGTGTCTGAATCAGACTGTCGACAAATTCGAATATAATCGGATTTATCGACAGTCTTTTTTTATGATTATTGAAATAATGGAATTTTATAGCTTAGCTTAGTTTCCTCTATTATAAATACTCTCCAAATTCTTCTGGCTTCTAGGCATGAATCGCATGGCGCTCTTTTTCCCCACACTTATTACCAGGGATGTAAATAATACCATTAGGGAGAAAGGTCTTGTAAAGGACTTAATTAAGTGATAATATTCTGAATATTAAAATTGATAGGATTATGACCAAAAACAAAAGGCACGAGTTCCTCACAATTTAGGATTTTGCTAGAATGTCAAACAGGTTAATTATGACCTTCATACTAATGTGGTATAAAGCCGTTGCAGAGTGAAAATCCATGGAAAAGGAGAGTAGGGAAATGAGTTTAAAGTTAATAGACAACAGGTTTATACCTATACAGCCAGAATTAGAACAAAACGCGGATTACTATCTCGAAAAAAAAGAGTTAGATATAATAAACCAAACAACTATACTGTATTATCAATTTCAATTGAATAAAGATTTAAACAAGTCTATTTTGATTGAACCAGATGGTTGTATTGATATCATGTTTTGGTGTAATGACATTTCCCCTCGTGCAATTGTGTATGGAAGTCGACTACAGAAAGTACCTATTATCTTTCAAGCTGGATATGAATATTTTGGAATCAGATTTATTCCTAATCTAGATTCAAGAAATTTTAATTATTCCATGAAAGAAATTGCAGACAGAGACATACTTTTAGATGACTTACTTACATTAGATCCTAATATTATAGAAATATTGATAAATGAAAATGACTTTTATGAGAGAATTAAATTATATAAAGAATTGATTGGAAATAAGATACTTACAGATTGTTCATCACAAAGGGTTATTAATTATGCGATAAATAATATCTATTCTTCAAAAGGAAATATTAATATTAATAATCTAGCAGCAGAGATAGGGTATTCACCAAGATATTTACGTAAGCTGTTTGAAGAGCGAATTGGGCTTTCACCAAAGTTATTTAGTCAAATAACAAGATATCAGTATTCTTTAAGTATGTTATTAAACCATAATTCTTTATGGGATGTTATTAATCAAAGTGGATATTATGATCAAGCACACATCATTAATGAATTTAAAAAATTTGGGGGAGTAACACCGAAACAGTTAGTGATGAAACTTTGAAACTTTGAAAATTTATAATTTTCTTATTTACATATTTAGAAAAGACCGAAATCAATTCAATTGATTTCGGTCTTTTCTTTATTTTCTTAATAAATCTGCTCTAATAAATTTAAGTTTATGTTCCGCTTTCTCCAATAATTTATTAACTCACCTAGATACAATGATAATGTTATTATCTTTTAAATATAAAAGGGGGAAAGAAAAGACAATTCGAATTGTGAATGGTTTTAGAAGATAAGTCTATTATTTATTTTTTGAATTATCAAAAATGAAAGGGGTTACATAATAAAAATGATGAAAAAATTTCTTAAACACGTAATCATTTACACTACTGTTTTATTAATTGCTTTTGTTCCTTTCTCATTACTAGACAATAAGAGAGCATATGCCCATGGTGGTGAAGTGGAATTAATTAAGCTAGACACAGCATTAGAAGGTACTGGTGCAGCTATTAAATCCAGTTTTTGGAGTTTTTTTACAAATACAATTACCATCGAAAAAGATGATACGGTCATAAAAATAAAACCTGATTCAAATAAAGCAACTGTTAATGGAGAGGAAATTGAATTAGAAACAGCGGTAACAGAAAAAAAGGGGAAGATTTATGTATCCCATCACTTTGTTAACGAAGTTTTTCCTGAACTTGAACAAACCTTTCAATTAGAAAAAGTGGATCATCCACTTGATCCACTAACATCAAAAGAAATTGAAGAAACTGTTAGCGTATTGAAAAAGGAAGGGAAATATAAGGAAAGTCTTCGTTTTACAGAAATAACGTTAAAACTGCCTGATAAAAAGAGAGTTTGGGAATGGACTTTTAATGATAAGGAGAAACAAACATTCACCAGAAAAGCAGAATTTATTGCCTTAGATGGAAAACAAGTCATTGAGGGGGAAGTTGATCTATCAACTAATAAATTAATCTCTTGGAATACAATTGATGGTGTCCATGGAATGGTTATAATCGATGATTTCGCTACTGTCCAAACTGCCATCGAATCAAGTAAGGAGTTTATAAAAGCGCTAAAAAAACGTGACATTAAAGACGTGAAAAAAGTTGTATCGACCCCATTAACAGTAGGATATTTTGATGGGGAAGATGGTCTGGAGCATGACAAGCGTTTACTAAAGGTTGTTTCCTATTTAAATACTGGAGACGGGAATTTTTGGGCTCATCCAATTGAAAACTTAGTCGCTACAGTTGACCTTGAAAAGAAGAAAGTGATTAAAGTGGAAGATGAAGGGGTCATACCGGTTCCAATGCAATTAAATGCTTATGATGGCAGAGACTATAAAGATAAAGTTGATGTTAAACCTCTTAATATTAAAGAACCAGAAGATAAGAACTATGAAATTAAAGGAAATACAATTAGCTGGCAAGAATGGAATTTCCACTTGCGTTTGGATACACGTGTTGGTCCTGTATTATCAACAGTTACTTATGATGACCAGGGTGAAAAGAGAAAAATTATGTATGAGGGATCACTAGGTGGAATGATTGTTCCATACGGGGATCCAGATGTTGGTTGGTACTTTAAATCCTATTTAGATGCTGGTGACTATGGAATGGGGCAATTAACTTCACCACTTGAATTGGGAACGGATGTACCTGAAAATGCAGTACTCCTTGATGCAACAATTGCGGATAATTCAGGAAATCCTTATATAATTAAAAATGCTATTGCCGTATTCGAGCAGTATGCTGGTCCGGAATATAAGCATGCTGATCTTGCAACTTTTACAGAAGAAAACCAAAGTCGGGAACGCCGTGAATTAGTTATACGTTGGGTAAGTACAATAGGAAACTATGATTATATTTTTGATTGGGTATTATCACAAAATGGTACGATAAAAATTGATGTAGGAGCATCTGGCATTGAAGCTGTAAAGGGTGTTAAGACAGAAACAATGCATGATGAAACAGCTAAAGATGATACAAAATATGGTACGTTACTTGATAATAACATTGTTGGGACAACTCACCAGCATATTTATAATTTCAGACTTGATTTAGATGTCGATGGAGAGAACAATACGTTAACAGAAATCAATCCAAAAGTAGAAGCAAATAAAGATGGTGGACCTCGAAAAAGTGTCATGGTTACTGAGCAAAAAAAGGTAACAACTGAACAGGAAGCTATTCAAAAGTTTGATCCTTCAACTATTCGCTTGTTAAGTAATTACAATATAGAAAATAAAGTGGGAAATCCAGTATCTTATCAAATTATACCTTTTGCCGGAGGAACTCATCCTATTGCCAAAGGTGCATTATTTAGTAAAGATGATTGGCTTTTTAACCGTGTAAACTTTATGGATAAACAATTATGGGTAACGAATTATGACCCAAATGAACGATACCCTGAAGGTAAATATCCTAACCGAAGTAAAACAGATACTGGATTGAAACATTTTACAGCTGACAATAGTTCTATTGAAAATACGGACAATGTTGTATGGATGACAACAGGGGCAACTCATGTAGCACGTGCTGAAGAATGGCCAATGATGCCAACAGAATGGGTACATGCTATGTTAAAACCTTGGAATTTCTTTGATCGAACACCAACATTGGATTTACCAAAAAAATAATAAGATTCAGTACTCTCTTGCATAAGGCCTTTGTGATATTTCTACTTCTTATTATGTTGTTATTTTTGAACCTAAGGTCTTACTAAAATTCATAACAGATACTATGGCAATATATATAAATCGAATATTAAGGAGAAAATAAATATGAAACATTATCAATTATTTATTAATGGAAAATGGGTTGATGCACTTTCCGGGAAAACTTTTGAGTCTTTAAATCCTGCAACAGGTGAAGTGAATGCATTAGTTGCGGAGGCTGGTCCTGAAGATGTAAATTTAGCCGTTGAAGCAGCCCGAAAAGCATTTGAAACCGGTCCGTGGGCTAATATGGCCCCAGGGGATAGAGGGAGATTACTTTATAAAGTAGCCCAAGCTCTTTGGGAAAAAGCAGACATGCTTGCTGAAGTTGAAACGCGGGATAATGGACTGCCAATTAATGAAACAAAATTTATTGCCATGCCTGCAATGATTGATGTTCTAGAATTCTATGCAGGACTTGCAAATAAAGTCCAAGGCAGTACTTTAGCATCACCAAACAATCGCTTTAATTACACATTAAAAGAACCAATTGGAGTTGTTGGTGCAATTGTACCTTGGAATTTTCCACTCATGCTTACAATGTGGAAGCTGGCTCCTGCTTTAGCAGCCGGAAATACAATTGTCATCAAGCCAGCAGAACAAACTCCTGTTAGTATTCTTGAATTGGTTAAAATCTTTCATGAAGTAGGCATTCCAGATGGAGTTATTAACGTTGTACCAGGTTTCGGAAAAACCGCAGGTGATGCACTTTCATCTCATCCAGATATAGATAAAATTGCATTTACAGGCTCAACAAACACTGGTCGATTAATAATGCAAGCAGCAAGTAAAAATCTAAAACCAATTAGTCTCGAATTAGGTGGAAAATCACCAAATATCGTGTTTGATGATGCAAACATTGAAAATGCTGTGAATGGATCGATGTTCGGTATCTTCTTTGCTCAAGGTCAAGTTTGTGCATCAGGTACAAGGCTATTTGTTCAAGATGGTATTTATGATAAGTTTATGGACTCTTTCGTAAAGAAAGCAAAATCCATACGTGTAGGAAATCCTTTAGAACAAACGACACAAATGGGACCTCAAGTTTCACTACAGCAATTAGAAAGAATTCAACAGTATGTGTCTGTCGGAATTGAAGAAGGTGCTAATCTTGTCATTGGTGGTCAAAGAAACAATGACGCAGGGAACGGATACTTTTTTACACCAACAGTCTTCGAAAATGTTACAAATGAAATGACGATTGCCCGTGAAGAAATCTTTGGTCCTGTTTTGTCAGTTATTCGTTTTAAAGATGAAGAGGACGCGTTAAAAAAAGCAAATGATACATTGTATGGATTAGCTTCAGGATTATGGACAAATGATTTAAAACGAGCACATCGTATGGCAAAGGGGTTAAAAGCAGGTACAGTTTATGTAAATACATTTAGTATGTTAGACAGTGCTGCGCCATTTGGTGGTAGAAAACAAAGTGGATTTGGAAGAGAACTAGGTATTCAAGCGATGGATATGTATACTGAGACAAAAAATGTATGGATTGATTTGAGTGAAGAAGGCTTGAATTGGTATGGTATATAAGGCTATGTTCAGTTGAAAACTTATCTTTATAAAATCTCAAACTTCGCTGAGCGAAGTTTGAGATTTTATGTAGTAATATATAATTTTAGATTATTGGTAGAAACGGTTTTGGTGTAAAAACTTCAAGAATTTCAATTTATGAAATATAAAAAAGAAAAAGAAATATCTGAATATATTTACAATGATTTCAACATGTGATACGTTATTAATATAAAGTGTAACAAAAATCACAGCAATAACAAAAAGTTTGTTATATAAATTCTCAACATAATAAACTTTTGTAAGCGATTAAATGGGAGAAATCGGATAAAGGGGATGAAGAAATGATAATTCATGAGGTTGAAACATACTCAAAAAAGGAAATGGAAGCGCTACAACTGGCTCGATTAAAGGAAACAATAAGAAGAGTAGCTGATAAAGTACCTTTTTATCAAGAAAAGTTTAAGGATCTTAATATAACAGTAGAGGATATCCAAACTATTGAGGACGTGCGTAAACTGCCCTTTACAAAAAAAGAAGCTTTGCGTGAAAATTACCCTTTCAACTTATTTGCGGCTGACATGAAAGACATCATTCGTATTCATGCTTCTTCTGGTACCAGCGGAAAGCCAACGGTAGTGGGCTATACGAAGAACGATATTGATAATTGGGCAGATATGGTTGCCCGCGCCATTGCTATAGCTGGTGGAGAGCCAGATGGAGTATTTCAGAATGCGTACGGATATGGATTATTTACAGGTGGATTAGGTATTCATTATGGAGCAGAAAGACTTGGCATGGCAACAGTTCCGATATCCGGGGGGAATACAGAGCGTCAAATTACTGTCATTGAAGACTTTAAGCCAACAGTAATTGCTGGAACACCTTCCTATATTCTGAAAGTTGCTGAAGAAATGGAAGATATGGGGAAAAATCCAAAAAACAGCTCTTTAAAATTTGGTATCTTTGGGGCGGAGCCATGGTCGGAAGAAATGCGTAAAGTTTTAGAAGCCAAGTTGGGGATTAAAGCCTGTGATATCTATGGCCTGAGTGAAGTAATGGGGCCGGGAGTAGCGATGGAATGTCATGAAGCGCAAGATGGATTACATATTGCGGAGGATCATTTTATCGTGGAAGTCATCAATCCGGATACCCTTGAACCTGTAACCGATGGTGAAGAAGGCGAATTGGTTTTCACTAGCTTAACGAAAGAGGCATTTCCTGTTATACGTTATCGTACAGGAGATATCGCTTCTATTACGAGAGAAAAATGCAAATGCGGCAGAACAACAACAAGAATGTCACGTGTGAAGGGCCGTATCGATGATATGCTCATTATACGAGGAGTAAATGTCTTCCCGTCTGAGATTGAACATTTTTTAATTCAAATCGAAGATCTTGCGCCGCATTACCAGGTGCGCCTGCGTCGCGAAGGAACGTTGGATGTGGTGGAATTACATGTGGAAGTTACTGAAGAGATTTACCAACAAGTAAATAACGACATGCAGCATGAGCATATTCAATTTGTTATGAAAAAAGTACAGCATTCGATGAAGAATCACTGTTTGGTGAGCATGAAGGTAAGAGTGCTTGCTCCAAGAAGTATTCCTAGATCTGAAGGCAAAGCAGTCCGCATTGTGGATGAGCGGAAAGTTGCCGCTACTGTATAAAATATTAAATTTTTATAAAATTGTTTGATTTTTAATGTAACGATAATTTATAATATCGTTATAGAAGTGTTATACTAAAGGGAGGGAATAGACGATGTCTAATCTCACAGAAACATTTACTGAGGTGGAAAAGTTAGAACAATTTATGAAGCGCATCGAAGCGGGGGAGAAGATCGAAGTAGACGATTGGATGCCTGATGAATATAGGACAGCACTTATTAAATTAATTTCTATGCATGGAATGAGCGAAATAATGGGAGCGCTTCCGGAAAAAGAATGGGTACCGAAAGCACCTTCTCTTCGTCGGAAACTCGGTATTATGGCAAAAGTTCAGGATGAAATGGGACACGGCCAATTATTGCTGCGTGTAGCAGAAGACCTGCTAAAGCCTTACGGAAAAACAAGAGGCGACTTAATGGAAGACTTATTTCAAGGAAAACTTAAGTTTCACAACGTGTTTCATATGCCAGCGCCAACTTGGGGAGATGCAGGATTAATCGGCTGGCTTGTAGACGGAGCGGCGATTATCACTCAAACGGATATGCTAGGCGCTTCCTACGGCCCATATGCAAGAGCACTCCAGCGCATTTGTGCAGAAGAAGTGTTCCATGCTCAGCACGGAGAATCCATCATCATCGCTTTGGCGGAAGGAACAGAAGAGCAAAAAGCGCAGATCCAAGAGGCACTAAACCGTTGGTGGGAGGCTTTGCTCATATTCTTTGGACCTGCCAGCAGCACTACGATGGGTAGCTCGAAACAAGACGTGACTATCAAATACAAGATTCGTACAAAAAACAATGAAGAACTACGTCAAGCCTTCTTTACGAAATATATTCCGCGAATCTTATCATTAGGATTAACGATTCCGGATCCAACGCTCCATTACGATGAGGAAAAGCAACAGTGGGTATATGCACAGCCCGATTGGAATGAGTTAAAGAAAATCAGCAAAAACCAAGGTCCGCGATCTCAAGCTCGTCTGAACCTTCGCCGAACATCTTACGAAAGTAACGCTTGGGTACGAGAAGCATTAAGCGCAGCGATTAGCTGAGAAGCAGAAGGGAGTAGACGGAAAAATGGAAAATAATAATAAAACATTTTATCAAGAGTTTGAAGTGTTTAGTAAGCGTACACCTAGCTCTGCGTTCCAGCATCAATTCAGCTTGCTCGCTCCAAACGCAGAAATGGCTATGATTATGGCTCAAGAAAATTTCATGCGCCGTGAACCGGTTGCTGACATTTGGGTGGTTAACAGATCAGACATTCGAGCATTAGCGCCTGAAGAAAAGCAAATATTAAATCGTTTAGATAATAAAGATTACCGTACAACAAAAGGATACGGATATTTAAAGAAAAAATGGCGTCATTACGAACAGAAAATGTTTGATGAAAAAGAGATTTTGTCGTGGGCAGGGGGAAAAGACAAATGAGTGAAACAGCAAAAACATTAAGCCCAGAATTTAAAGAGGCATTGGTTGAATTATTATTTCAGCTGGCAGATGATGATTTCTTTTTTGCTTACCGCGGTTCTGAATGGCTTGGATTAGCTCCGCATATTGAAGAGGATGTGGCTTCTTCCTCCATCAGCCAGGACAGCATGGGGCACGCGGCAATGTTCTATACCCTGTTAGAAGAATTAGGATTAGGGAAAGCAGACGATTTAGCGCATGCCCGTCCTACGCATGAAAGAAAGAATAGTATTTTAGTAGAACGTGTAAACGGCCCGGGGCATTATATGGAAGATGCACAATATGATTGGGCTTATGCGGTAGTGAGAAACTGTTTCTACACACTAGCGAAAAAAGTGAAAATAGACTCGTTGAAACAAAGCGCATACGGTCCGCTGGCAGAAGTAGCTGTGAAAGTAAATATGGAACTTTACTATCACTTGCTTCATTGGAAAACTTGGTTTGTCCAGCTTTTAAGTACAACGGAAGAAGCGAAAGAGCGAATGATGCAGGCGATGGACAAAGTTATGAGTGACTTTGATGATGTATTTTCATTAGGGCATCATGCAGAACAAATGAAGCAGTTTGGCTTGATTGAAGAAGAAAGCGTTTTAAAAGAAAAATGGACTGTTGCTTTGGCACCTATATTTGAATCGCTAGATTTAGAAATTCCTAGAAAAGTAAATCCTCAAAGCCAAAATGGACGCAACGGAGAGCACACGAAAGAATTAGATGATGCACTTACCACACTAGGGGAAGTATACAACCTCGATCCTGTTGCGCCTTGGTAATCAATCAGAAAAGAGGTGTGAATAATGATAGCACCCTTGCAGATAACACAGGAAGACGTGTTAAGCATATTGGAAAATGTAAAAGATCCCGAGATTGATACAGTAAGTATTATCGATTTAGGGATGGTGGAAGAGGTTTCCATCCAAAATTGTGATATATCGATTAAAATTTTGCCGACCTTTTTAGGCTGTCCGGCATTAGAGATTATTAAAAACAATATTGTTCGTGCGGTGAAGGGGCTTCCGACTGCTGAAGAAGTTTCGGTGGAGTTTATACAATCCCCGCCATGGACATCAGACCGTATTTCAGAAAAAGGACAACAGGGGCTAAAGGCGTTCGGAATAGCCCCTCCTCCAAAACAGATGGAGGAAGACGGCTCCTGGCATGTAGACTGTCCGTACTGTGGTTCTACTTATGTAACATTGGAAAATATTTTTGGCCCGACTGCATGCAGAAGCATTTTGTATTGCAAAAGCTGCAAAAATCCATTTGAGGCAATGAAGCCGATTTCAAATTTAATGTAAAGCGAGGAAACAACCATGGTAAAAATGATCGCATTATATAAACATCCTGAAAATAAAGAAGCATTTGACGAGCATTACTTTAATGTTCACGGTCCAATTACAGAGAAGATTCCGGGCCTTCGTAAAATGGAAGTAACCAAAATCGTCGGATCTCCAATGGGTGGTGAGGGAGAGTACTACTTAATGTGTGAAATGTATTACGACGATCATGAAGCGCTTAAGCAAGGCATGCGTTCTGCAGAGGGCAAGGCTTCTGGAAAAGATTTAATGGGCTTTGCTGGAGAACTCGTAACATTAATGATTGGTGAAGAAGTGTAATGAACAGTTTCCAATTTATCGAAACTTCTATTATAGACGGGGTAGGATTAATTGAACTAAACCGCCCTAAGCAATACAATGCGTTAAACCGCAGAATGGTAAGAGAAATTGTCGAAGCAATGGAATCATTTGATCAGCTGGATGAAGTGGTCACGATATTAATCACCGGAAAAGGACGTGCTTTTTCAGCCGGTGCTGATATTGATGAAATGGCAAATGATGATTCGATCCGTTTAGAGCTGTTAAATCAGTTTGCCGATTGGGATCGTCTCGCTCTTATCAAAAAACCGATAATAGGAGCGGTGAAAGGATTTGTGTTGGGCGGGGGTTTTGAGCTAGCGCTTTGCTGCGATATGTTAATTGCAGCAAGCGGCACTGAATTTTCATTCCCAGAAGTCAATATTGGTGTAATGCCAGGAGCCGGAGGCACACAACGTTTAACGAAACTTGCTGGAAGAACAAAAGCGCTGGAATGGCTTTGGACCGGGGATAGAATTTCGGTAGAACAAGCGCTGGAGCACGGAATCGTCAATCGGATTGTTGCGGAAGAATTATTGATGGAAGAAGCGATGAAGTTTGCCGTTAAGCTAGCAAAACAACCTCCTTTATCATTGCGTCTTATTAAAGATTCGGTAAATAAAGCGGTGGACCATTCCTTATACGAAGGGATGCAGTATGAACGAAAGAATTTTTACTTATTATTCTCTTCACAAGATCAAAAAGAAGGAATGCAGGCTTTCATAGAAAGAAGAAAACCGCACTTCAAAGGAAGATAAGGAGGCGGAAGGGATATGTTTGAAACGATTCGCTACAACGTACAAGATGGCGTAGCGTGGCTGCGAATGAATAGACCGGATAAGCTGAATGCTTTTATCGCTCAGATGAACCGTGAAATAAAAGAGGCGGTAAGAGAAGCCTCATTAGATGAAAAGGTGCGATGTATTGTCATAACTGGTGAGGGGCGTGCGTTTTGCTCCGGACAAGACTTAGCGGAAGTTAATGAGGAAATGGATCATGGCCAAGTTCTCAGAGATCATTACGCCCCCATGGTGAAACAAATTGTGAAATGTGAGAAGCCTATTATTGCCGCCGTAAACGGTGTAGCAGCAGGGGCTGGATTCAGTTTAGCACTTGCTTGCGATTTTAGAATAGCTTCAGAAAAAGCAAGCTTTCTTAATGCCTTTGTCCATATCGGATTAATTCCAGATTCAGGTAATATTTATTTCCTATCTAAATTAATCGGAAGCGCGAAAGCAGCAGAGCTGTCTATTTTGGGAGAAAAGGTTAGTGCTGAGAAGGCTTTTGACCTCGGGCTAGTGACAAAAGTGATTCCGATGGATACATGGGAACAAGAAGTCGAGGAGTTTGCTGTGAAGCTTGCTCAAATGCCAACGAAAGCAATCGGCTTAATCAAACGTTATTTAACCTTGGCTAACAACATTTCTTTTGACTCTTATTTAGAGAAAGAAGCTGAGGGTCAACGTATTGCAGGATTGACGCAAGATTCTCGTGAAGGCGTCAACGCATTTTTAGAAAAACGCAAACCTGTTTTTACAGGAAAATAAAAGGAGTGGGATAATATGTCAACAGTTCAAGAAATCAAAACAGAAAAACCTGCTATGAAACGTGAATTCTATCATATAATCATCAATGGCGAAAAAGTAGAAAGCAGCAACGGCGCTACGTTTAAAACATATAATCCTGCTACTGGCGAAGTCATTGCGGAGGTAGCGAAAGCGACAAAAGAAGATACAGAAAAAGCAATTCAAGCAGCTCGCAATGCATTTGATTTTGGCAAATGGAAAAAATCACCGGTTAATAAACGTTCTCGTGTATTAAATAAAATCGCTTCGATCATGCGTTCAAGATTTAATGAATTAGTAGAGTTAGAGATTTTAGATACTGGCAAATCCCTGCATGCAGCACAAGGTCAAGTGATGCAGGCAATCGAAGACTTCGAATTTTATGCAGGTGCCATCGTAGGACATGGCGGTACGGTGAACCCTGTGCCTGGACAATTCCACAACTATACTGAAAAAGAACCTGTGGGAGTTTGTGCGCAAATCATTCCTTGGAATTACCCATTAATGATGGCTGCGTGGAAGATTGCTCCTGCCATCGCTGTCGGATGTTCGGTTGTTGTAAAACCGGCTAGTTTAACACCGCTTACAGCTATTATTCTTGGAGAAATTTGTTTTGAGGCTGGAGTACCTGAAGGTGTCGTAAACATCGTTCCTGGTTCAGGCGCAGAAGTTGGAAACTACTTAGTGGAGCATACAAAAGTAGATAAAGTAGCCTTCACTGGTTCTACACCAATCGGTAAAGATATCATGGCAAGAGCGTCTAAAACGTTAAAGCGTGTTACGTTAGAGCTAGGCGGTAAATCACCTAATATCGTATTTGCTGATGCTGATATCGATGCAGCGGTAGACGGTTCGTTATTCGGTATCTTCTATAATACAGGTCAGTCTTGTGAAGCGCGTTCCCGCTTATACGTACATGAAGATATTTATGATGAGTTTGTTAGTAAATTTGTAGAAAAGACAAAAAAATTAAAACTAGGAAATCCATTTGATAAAGAAACACACCTTGGTGCGATTATTGATCAAAGCCAATGGGATGTAGTGGACAGCTATGTGAAGTCTGCAATTGAAGACGGAGCTGAAATTTTAGCCGGTGGTAAAGGGGCAAAAGTAGAAGGATTTGAAAATGGATTCTGGTACGAGCCAACTGTTATCGCCAATGTCAATCATGATATGAAAGTAGTTAAAGAAGAAATCTTTGGACCAGTTGTTGTCATCATGAAATTCAAAGATGAAAAAGAAGCAATCAAATTATCTAATGATACTGAATTTGGATTAGGTTCAGCTGTTTGGACAAAAGACGGAGGCCGTGCTACTCGTGTAGCCAATCAAATTCAAGCTGGTATCGTAATGGTGAACTGCCCGTTCTCAGCCATGCCTGGAACACCGTTTGGCGGTTATAAACAATCCGGTTTTGGCCGTGAGCTATGCATTGAGACGCTTGATCTGTATACGGAAACAAAAAGCATCATTTCTTACTATGGCAGCCGTCCATTAAATCCATTTGGTGTGTAATTCTATGATGAGTACGGATAGAGCTCCTAATGAGTTTTATTCGTACTTATTTGCATAAGTGTGTGTTGAAAAAGGAGGACAACCATGATAAATAACATTGTTGTAGTAGGTTCAGGTGTAATGGGAAGAGGCATTGCGTATGTAGGAGCAGTCGGCGGATACTCGGTTACCTTAGTGGATGTGAATGAAGCGGCATTAGAAAATGCCAAAAAGGAATTGAACAGCATTTTTGAAAAAGGATTATCCCGCGGAAAAATATCTGCTGAAACAGTAGAATTGTCCAAGAAAAATCTTTACTACGCTACTAGTTTACAAGAAGCGGCCAGTGAAGCGGATTTAGTGATTGAGGCTGTGCCTGAAAAAGCTGAAATCAAAAAAGCGGTATTTGAAACGATTGAAAAATATGCACCAGCTCATTGTTTCTTTGCGACGAACACATCAACGATGAGTCCAACGGAAATTGCTTCATACGGAAACCGTACGGAAAAAACAATTGCGATGCACTTTTTTAATCCTGTTCATAAAATGCCGCTTGTTGAAATTATTCGCGGCTTGGAAACAAGTGATGAAACGGCACAAGTGATTAAAGAAGTTGCGGAAAAGATGGGAAAAGAGACGGTTGTGATTAATGAGTTCCCTGGATTTGTAACAAGCCGCATTAGCGCCTTGGTCGGTAATGAAGCTTTTTACATGCTTCAAGAAGGGCTGGGTACACCTGAGGAGATTGATAAAGCCATTAAATTAGGATTGAATTACCCAATGGGTCCGTTTGAACTTGTAGACTTAGTAGGGTTAGATGCCCGTTTAAATAATTTAAAGTATTTGCACGAGAAGCTTGGTGAAAAATATCGTCCGGCTCCGTTATTAGAGCAATATGTTAAGGCAGGACGTTTAGGTCGAAAATCAGGCAAGGGAGTATATGATTATACTACCAAAGAAAAAGAGGCGGTTAAAAAATGAGAGAAGTTGTAATCGTAGATGCTGTTCGAACACCAATTGGCAGATATAACGGGGCTTTAAAAAGTGTACGTCCAGATGATTTAGGTGCGGTTGTCATCAAGGCGCTTGTAGAACGCAATCCGGCTCTTCCGGCTGATGAAATTGAAGAAGTGATTTTTGGAAACGCAAACCAGGCAGGTGAAGACAATCGTAACGTAGCAAGAATGTCTGCTTTACTGGCGGGTCTCCCCGTTAGCGTTGCGGGTACAACAGTAAACCGTTTATGTGGCTCCGGATTAGATGCTGTCATGTATGCAGCTAGAGCGATTGCGATTGGAGAAGGGGACATATACATTGCCGGCGGTACGGAAAGCATGACACGTGCGCCATTCGTTATGGCAAAGCCTGATAAAGAATTCCCTCGCGGTGGTATGGAGCTTCAAGACACGACGATTGGCTGGCGCTTCACAAATAAAAAGTTAGAAGAAATGTACGGCGTAGACACAATGCCGAAAACAGCTGAAAATGTAGCTCAGCGCTTTAATGTTTCACGCAGTGATCAGGATCAGTTCGCTTTTGAGAGTCAGCAGCGAGCGAAAAAAGCGATGGAAGAAAATCGTTTTGCACAAGAGATTGTCCCAGTCGTATATAAAGATCGAAAAGGAAATGAAATTGTCGTCGATAAGGATGAGCATCCTCGTCCGGATACAACATTAGATAAACTCGGAAAATTAAAGCCTCTGTTTGAAGGAGGAACGGTTACGGCGGGTAATGCTTCAGGTGTCAATGACGGAGCTTCAGCGTTATTAATCATGAGTGCCGATAAGGCGAAGGAATTAGGATTGAAGCCTCTAGTGAAGTATGTAGTAGGAGCAACAGCAGGATTAGAGCCGGCTATCATGGGATTAGGACCGATTTTTGCTACAAGAAAAGCGCTGCAACGTTCCAATTTAACGGTCGAAGATATCGGGTTAATTGAATTAAATGAGGCATTTGCTTCTCAAGCTTTAGAATGCATCCGTCAATTGGAGCTGGATACAAATAAAGTGAATGTAAACGGAGGCGCTATTGCGTATGGCCATCCGCTTGGGGCAAGCGGAGCCCGTATCTTAACAACCCTTATATACGAAATGAAGAAACGCGATGCAAAATTCGGCCTTGCGACGATGTGTGTAGGCGTTGGGCAAGGAATAGCGGCGATCGTTGAGAGTGTAACAGAATAACGTGAGGGCCCTTATTTGACGAAATGCCAAGTAAGGGTTTTTTAGCAAATAAAATGAGGTGTAGAAAATGTCTAATGTTTTGTATAAAATAGAAGATAGTATAGGGTATGTAACAATAAATCGTCCTGACGTGTTAAATTGTTTTGATTATGAGACATTAAAGCAGTTACAAGAAGTGGTAGATTCTATTGAGCTAGATCCAGAAGTGAGAGTAGTCATTTTCACTGGAGCAGGTGAGAAAGCCTTTAGTGCAGGTGCTGATTTAAAAGAGCGTAAAACTTTAACCGATGTGCAAGTAAGAAGAAACGTAAAAGCCATACGGGATGTATTCAACAGCATAGCATCTCTTCCACATCCAACCATTGCGGCGGTAAACGGCTATGCGTTTGGCGGTGGGTTTGAATTAATGTTGGCCTGTGATTTTTCCATTGCAGTAGAGGAAGCGAAGCTGGGACTTACAGAGACCAGTTGGGCTATTATTCCCGGAGCTGGCGGTACGCAGCGTTTACCGCGGTTAATTGGCGAAGCAAAAGCTAAAGAGCTGATTTTTACAGCCCGAAAAATCTCTGCTTCAGATGCTTATGGATACGGAATACTAACGAGAGTTGTAAAGCGAGAAGAACTAATGAAGTCTTGTGAAGAGTTTGCAGCAGAAATGATGAAAAATGGTCCCATTGCTTTAAAGCAAGCGAAATATGCGATTAATCAAGGGATGAATGCAGATTTGCAAACTGGAATGGCGATTGAGTCGAAAGCTTATGAAATAACGATTCCTTCTGAAGACCGATTAGAGGCTTTACGAGCTTTTAGCGAGCGTAGAACGCCTGATTTCACTGGAAAATAATAGCTGCAATAATCAGCATAGAATAATAATAGATTCTTTAGTGCTCCACTTCTTTAAAACAAAACATATACAGGCGGTGCAAACAGAAAGAGTGAGATAAATGAGCACTGCAAATACGCAGTCCATGATTTTTACGATTTATGGCGATTACTTACGCCATTATGGAAATAAGATTTGGATTGGAAGTTTAATACGCTTATTAAAAGAATTTGGACATAACGAACAGGCTGTTCGTGTAGCTGTTTCGCGTATGTTGAAACAAGGGTGGATACAGTCAGAGAAAAAGGGGAATAAAAGTTATTATTTTCTAACCTCTCGCGGTGATAACCGCATGGAAGAAGCTGCGGGAAGAATTTTCAAGCTGAATCCTCATGAATGGGATGGAAAGTGGAGAATCCTAATGTATACCATTCCCGAAGAAAAAAGACAAATTCGCGATGAATTCAGAAAAGAATTACTATGGAGTGGCTTTGGAAGTTTTGCCAGCGGCTGCTGGATATCTCCCAATGCCTTAGATAAGGAAGCTGAGCTCCTAATCGACAAATATGATATTAGGCCATACGTTGATTTCTTTTTATCAGAATATAAGGGGCCGAAGGAAAGCCAATCGCTTGTAGAGAGAAGCTGGCCTTTATCTGAGATTGAAGAAAAGTATGAGCAATTTATCTCGGATTACAGCAGGAAATACATTGTGCATCAAAGTATCATGCAAAGAGGCGAGATGACAGATGCGGAATGTTTTGTCGAGAGAACGAATCTAGTTCACGAGTATCGGAAATTTTTATTCACTGATCCAGGATTGCCGAAGGAGCTTTTACCTGCGCGCTGGAGCGGTAACCATGCGGCCTTGTTGTTTAGTCAATATTATAAAATGTTGGCTGAGCCGGCTAACCGCTTCTTTGAAGAGGTCTTCCAGGAAGATAATGATTTAAGGCGCAAAGATCAATCATATGATGCTTCTGACCATCTGTTAATCAGCGAACAAATAAAAAACTCCTAGCGGCTCTAGGAGTTTTTTATTTGTCGAGGATTTCTCTATATTCGTATCCTTTTTGTAAAATAAGTATATTATATCCCCCTTTGTATGATTATGATTGTGTTTAAGTTGATTCTATTATAACATTATTTATAAGGGGAGTGGTAAAAGTGAAATATATAACTGAACAATTGCATATTAAATACCCTATCATTCAAGGAGGCATGGGAAACATCAGTAACGCGCCCCTTACGGCGGCTGTATCAGAAGCGGGAGGATTAGGGACAATTGGATGCGGTACCATGGCGCCGGACGAAGTAGAAAACATTATTCAAGAAACGAAAAAGAGAACAAATAAGCCTTTCGCTTTAAACATTGCCATTACTGTTACACCTTTTGTGCAGGAACTAGTAGAGTTGGTTATAAAACATCATATTCCAGTTGTATCATTATCTGCAGGGAATCCTGCTCCCATTATTCCGGTTCTTCACGAGCATGGTGTAAAAGTAATCTGTGTTGTCGCTTCTGTAAAGCATGCGCAAAAAGCAGAAGCGGCAGGAGCGGATATATTAGTAGCGGAAGGATTTGAAGCAGCTGGGATTAACTCCAATCTTGAACTGACAACGTTCACACTCATTCCGCAAATTGCTCAATCTGTGGGCATTCCGGTACTTGCTGCTGGGGGGATTGGGGATGGAAAAGGTCTAGCGGCGTCGTTGATGCTCGGGGCCAGCGGTGTCCAGATCGGTACACGGCTGATTGCTACGAAAGAGGCTCCATTTCATAACACGTATAAACAAAATTTGGTTCACGCAAGTGACACCGACACGGTCATTGTAGGGCGTTCTGTGGGGCGTGTAAGAAGAATGTTAAAGACCCCATACGCACACAAATTGCTTAATATAGAAGAGCAAGGGATGACTTTAGAACAATATAATGAGATGACGACCGAAAAACAGCATGTAACGGGAGCGATAGCAGGAGACTTAGAAAATGGATTTATTAATAGTGGACAAGTAGCAGGATTGATTTCTGGCATCCCTAGCGTGAAAGAGCTGTTGGACAGCATGATGGAAGAAGCGAGCAGACAAATTAATAGAGTAGCAATGGACTTTGTGAAATAAACAAAAAACACCTTTGTTAAATTAATTATGTATAAGAGTTTGAGAACCTTCTTTAACGTTTATTCCTGAATGCAAAACCTTTATTGCGCCCAAAGGAAGTTTCCTTTGGGCTTATTGGCGTGCCAAGTCTAGCCGCAATAAATCAAATCCTCCTATTTGATACTGCGTTAACTGGCAGTAAAACCCTCGCAGATGGAAGTTTCCTTTATATAAAACGAGAGAAAAAATAAATACATATTTGTTCAGAAATGTCTAAATTTTATTTACAAATGTGCAACCCTATGGTATTTTTATCAAGTAATAGTATAACAGATTTTTAATCGTCGTTTATAATTTGTTTGTTAAATAAACGTTGTGTTTTTAAATCTACAGGAGAGTGATAGGTAGAAAAATTGCCATTTAATATTTATTTTTAAGGGGTTCGAGAGGAAGTTTTCGATTTGGGGAATTTAATTATATAACAAATGTTTATAGTTACTTAATTGCATTTGTTATAAAAGGAGGAGCATGTATGGGAGTGCAATTTCAAGAACAGAAACTACACACGCAGAAATTACACGAGGATTCTTACACATCACTGATACAAACGAATGATTTTCAAACGCTGTTAAAGCAAAAGAAATCATTTATTTTGCCAATGGTCGTTTTTTTCGGTTTATTCTATTTTGCCTTACCTATTTTAGCTGCTTATACGAAAGTATTAAACTATCAGGCTATTGGCCATATGACATGGGCATGGGTTTATGCATTACTGCAATTTGTTCTCGTATGGGTATGCGGTTTCGTCTACATTAAAAAGTCTGAAAAATTCGATAAATTAGCGGCGGCTATCTTAGCGAAACATAAGGAGGAATTATATTAATGAGTCTATTGGCATTATCCTTATTCCTGGGAATCATCGCTTTAACATTGGTCATCACATATTTTTCATCTAAAAGAACAAAAAATGCGAGTGATTTTTACACAGCCGGAGGCGGATTGACAGCATGGCAAAACGGTTTGGCGGTAGCCGGAGATTTTATGTCTGCCGCTTCGTTCTTGGGGATTACAGGAGCGATCGCTTTAGTGGGGTTTGATGGATTTTACATGAGTATTGGAAATCTAGTTGCCTTTTTATTTTTGCTCTATTTGGTTTCTGAGCCACTTCGAAATCTAGGAAAGTACACAATGGCCGACATGATTACGGCTCGCTTCAATTCCAAAAAAGTTCGAGGAGTAGCTGCCGTTAACACGCTGGTTATCTCCATCTTTTATATGATTGCTCAGCTTGTTGGGGCAGGCGGACTTATTAAGTTGCTGCTTGGAATCGATTATGCGACATCCGTTTTACTTGTAGGTATCCTGATGACGATTTACGTTATTTTTGGCGGAATGACAGCTACCAGCTGGGTGCAAATTACAAAAGCTGTTTTATTGCTTATCGGATCATTTGTTATAACGTTTATTGTGTTTGCTAAATTTGACTTCAGTGTTATGAATATGTTTCAGCATGTAAAATCCGCAACGCCATTTGGAGAAGAGTTCTTGAATCCAGGAAACAAATACAAAGATGGGTTGGATATGATTTCCTTTAATATGGCACTTGTCTTAGGAGCAGCAGGTTTACCGCATCTTCTTGTTCGTTTCTTTACAGTAAAAGATGCAGCGACGGCACGTAAATCAGTCGTTTATTCAACATGGTTCATTGGGGTATTTTTCATTATGACCATTTTTTTAGGCTTCGGTGCAGCGGCATTTGTAGGATTTGAAAATATTGTTGCTGCGAATCCTGCTGGAAACATGGCAGCACCATTGTTGGCGAAAACGATGGGCGGAGATTTTTTATTTGCCTTTGTTTCAGCAGTTGCTTTTGCTACCATTCTTGCGGTAGTTTCAGGTCTTGTGCTCACATCCGCATCTGCGTTTGCTCATGATATTTATGGAGAAATCATTAAAGGTGGAAAAGTAACAGAAAAGCAGCAAGTATTTGTAGCACGTATTGCTTCCATCGGAGTAGCTGTTGTTTCCATTTTACTTGCATTGTCTGCCCAAAAATTAAATGTCGCTTTCTTGTCTGTATTGGCTCTTGGTATTGCTGCCAGTGCAAATCTTCCTGTAATATTATGCACAATTTATTGGAAGCGCTTTAATTCAACAGGGGCTATTACAGGGATGCTGATTGGATTAATCAGCTCTGTTGTCCTTGTGTTATTGAGCCCGAATGTATGGAGTCCAACGCCGGGAGCCGCCATTTTTACCGGGGAACCTATTTTCCCGATGCTAAATCCAACTATTTACACGGTGCCGCTAGGTTTCCTTGGCGCATATTTAGGAACAGTTCTGTCTAGAGGAAAATCGAATGCAGAAAGCTTTGCAGAAGTTTTATATAAATCAAACACGGGGTATGGTATTAGTGCTGCGAAAGATCATTGATTGAAAGCTTGAGATTACTTGAACACCATGGGGCTTGAATATCACTAATAAGTGAAAAAGGTAAATCATTGAACAGGGGCGCTCTTTGCTCATGTTCAATGATTTATGTGGTTATTAATCCTACAAATAAAAATACAGGAGGAATCAATATGAAATCCAGTATGACAGAACAGGAAGTCCACAAAAGATATTACAAGCAAATTTTCGAAACGCTCGAACAAGAGCCTTATGCCCAGTTTCTCGGGATGAAATTAATAGAGATGGGAGAAGGGACTGCAACTGCTGAGTTAGACGTAAAGGACCATATGTTGAATTCGCACGGTACAGTTCATGGAGCTATTATCTTTTCTTTAGCTGACTATGTCTTTGCGGCAGCCAGTAATTCTTATGGGAAAACTTCTGTTGGATTATCAACAAATGTTAATTTTATGTCTCCTGGCCGGAAAGGATCCCGTCTAAGGGCTATAGCTGTAGAAGAAAAGCGAAACAACCGTACGGCATGGTATAAAATCCATGTAGAAAGTGATGGAGAACTTTTAGCTACCATGGAAGCATTGGTTTACCGTAAAAGCCACTATTTTGTCCCAGTAGAAGAGAATGAAAGTAATTAATTCCTAAAGCTCTACACTCTGAACTGCAGACAAGTGTCTGCAGTTTTTTTTGATTATCGCCTTACTTACTTTAATAAAATAGATAGGAATGGGTATATATATTGAAGTATATGAATTTGTGAGGTGTGCTGATAAGTGGAGAATTATCGAATTGAAAAGGATACTCTTGGTGAGGTTCGTGTGCCCATTGATAAATATTGGGGTGCTCAAACACAACGGAGCAAGGACAATTTTAAAATTGGCTCAGAGAAAATGCCGTTGGAATTAATATATGGTTTGGTTTTTATTAAAAAGGCCGCAGCAATAGTAAATTTCCAATTAGGCAAGCTCAGTGAAAATAAAATGAAGGCGATTCAAAAAGTATGTGATTCTATTCATGCCGGAGATATGGATGAACATTTCCCACTTGTGGTTTGGCAGACAGGTAGCGGGACTCAATCCAACATGAACGTAAATGAAGTGATAGCCAACAAGGCAAATGAATATTTAAAGGATCTGGGTGCTGCACATGAAAAAATCCATCCAAATGATGATGTCAATATGTCGCAAAGTTCCAACGATACCTTTCCAACAGCCATGCATATTGCTGCATATCAAAAAATCGTAGTAGAACTTCTTCCTGCAATATCAGAACTTAAAAATACTCTCCTGCAAAAGGAAAAGGATTTCTCTAAAATCATTAAAATCGGAAGAACACATTTACAGGATGCAACACCACTGACACTGGGACAAGAGATTAGTGGATGGCGGTGGATGCTTGAAAAATGTGAAATGATGATAAATGAGGCAAGCCAATATCTGCTTGATTTGGCAATCGGAGGAACGGCAGTTGGTACAGGAATCAACGCACCACCTTTTTTTGGTGACATGGTCGCTGAGCAAATTTCCATATTTACTGGATATCCATTTCGGTCCTCAGAAAATAAATTTCATGCTTTAACAAGTCACGATGAGATTGTGCATATTCATGGTTCGCTTAAAGCTTTGGCCGCTGATTTAATGAAAATTGCTAATGACATCCGTTGGCTGGCAAGTGGGCCTCGCAGTGGGATTGGAGAGATTAATATCCCGGCGAATGAGCCTGGCAGTTCAATTATGCCCGGAAAGGTAAATCCCACTCAAAGTGAAGCATTGACAATGATAACGTGCCAAATATATGGAAATGACGCTGCTATCGCTTTTGCGGCGAGTCAAGGAAATTTCGAGTTAAATGTATTCAAACCAGTTATTATTAATAATTTTATCCAATCGGTTAGACTTCTTTCAGATGGCATAAGATCCTTTAATAAAAATTGTGCCGTAGGTATTCAGGCCAATGACGAGATTCTTAAAGAACATTTGAATCACTCATTGATGCTTGTTACAGCATTAAATCCTCATATTGGCTATGAAAAGGCAGCGGAAATTGCCAAATTAGCTTTCAAAGAAAATTGTTCTCTAAAGGAAGCAGCGATAAAATTAGATTATGTTACTGAAGACCAGTTTTCTAAATGGGTTAAGCCAGAAAATATGATATGAAATTGAAAGCCCCTTCCAAATGGAAGGGGCTTAGCCATAATATTTATTTGTATTTACTTGGATTACTAAATATTAGCGTTGGAATCCGCCAAGTTGAGACTCAGCCATTGCTACTAGACGTTTTGTAATTTCTCCACCAACAGATCCGTTGGCACGTGAAGTAGTGTCTGCACCAAGATTTACACCAAATTCTGAAGCAATTTCATACTTCATTTGACTAAGAGCTTGCTCGACGCCTGGTACTAGAAGTTGATTAGAGTTGTTGTTACTTGCCATAGTTGAATAACACTCCTCTTAATAAGTTTGGGGTCAGTATGGAGTTGAACCATAATGGAGATTAAACCATTGCCGCCTAGGCCTAACCCATATTATCAATATTACTTTGATAAGCTTTCTACAAATTGGAGATTCATTTATAAAACTTTGGTTTGGCTGGATGAGTCGGACTTGCACCGGCTAATACCCTTTTTGGTTTCATCCATCGTGTTGTTGAATGGTTGCTTGCTTTGTAATACTTATTATGATTAAAACGGAAAGACTTATTCGAGAAATTAATTAGTAATTTATTCCATTACATATGGCATGTAAGTTAACACAAACTAAGGTTATCAAATAAACAAAAGGGTGAATGGAATGTCTGAATGCCCAGTATGTAATGGTTTTCGTGAAGCCTATTTATTATGTACAAATTGCGGGGAGCCTATGATGGAAAGTGGTCGTCTAATGGATTTTTATGATGATTATAGTCCATATATGGAGATTGACTTAATGAAAATGGAAGATGGATATCCTGATACAAATTCAGGTCATAAGTGTCCCCATGTGTATCGATGTCCTGCTTGTCATCTAGAAGAAGTATTTTTTATAAAAGAATAAGCCCTGCTAAGAAGCAGGGCTTATTGGTCCATATTTATTAAGGGCGGATTCTTGATTCTGTTTCTTCATCAAAGAAATGTGCTTTATTCATATCAAATGCTAGTTCTAATGTATCGCCTGGATGGATATCACCACGAGAATCAACGCGAGCTACAAAATCTTGACCGCCAATACTTGAATATATCATTAATTCTGCACCAGTTAACTCGGCAACATCTACTTGAGCTTTAATTTTTGATCCAGCCGATGCATCAATGAAAACTGGCTCATCATGAATATCTTCTGGTCGTGTACCTAGGATAATTGATTTTCCAACATATCCTTGCTCGCGTAAATATTTCATTTTTCCTTCTGGAACAGCAAGCGCAGTATTTCCAATTACGAATTTTCCATCCTCTAGTTTTCCGTTGAAGAAGTTCATCGCAGGAGATCCGATAAAGCCGCCGACGAAGACATTCTCAGGCTTTTCATAAACTTCTTTAGGCGAACCTACTTGCTGAATGATTCCATCTTTCATAACGACTAGTCGTGTAGCCATTGTCATCGCTTCGGTTTGGTCATGTGTAACATAGATTGTAGTAGTATCTAAGCGGCGGTGAAGTTTAGCAATTTCAGCACGCATTTGAACACGAAGTTTTGCATCTAGGTTTGATAATGGTTCATCCATTAAGAATACTTTTGCATCACGTACAATCGCACGGCCTAATGCCACACGCTGGCGTTGCCCACCTGAAAGAGCTTTAGGTTTACGAGTTAAGTAAGCCTCTAAACCAAGAATCTTTGCTGCGTCTTTTACCCGGCGGTCAATTTCATCTTTTGGGAATTTACGAAGTTTTAAGCCAAATGCCATGTTATCATATACTGTCATGTGTGGATAAAGGGCATAGTTTTGGAAAACCATCGCGATATCACGATCTTTTGGAGCTACATCGTTTACTCTTTTACCATCAATGTAGAAATCTCCTTTTGAAATATCTTCCAGACCAGCAATCATTCGAAGTGTCGTAGATTTTCCGCACCCTGATGGTCCTACAAACACGATAAATTCTTTATCTTCAATATGTAAATTGAAGTCTTGTACAGCTGTTACTTTATTATCATAAATTTTATAAATATGATCTAATTTTAACTCTGCCATTGTAATTCCTCCCTTTATCTTGTTAGTAATAGTTTACAAGTAGCAGAAGAAAATAGGTATGGACAGACTGCACAAAGAATGAAAACGCTTTTTTGGGCACTTTGTTATCTCTTTTGATTTTGTTCAAATAGAAGGCAAGCTAAAAAGACTGTAAAGGCTCCATAAAAATCCTTTAATTGGATTCCAGACCTATCGATAAATTTATCAATTCGATATTGGAGTGTATTTCGATGGATGTATAATTTTTTTGCCGTCAAACTGGCATTTAAATTATTCTCAAGAAAAACTTTAATGGTCGAATACATCTCAGGATCATCATTAAAAATTTCGAATATTCCTTGATGGATCTTTGGTTTTAAATCCATCGGCAAGTGATAAGCCACATATGCAGGAAGAACCCGTTCAAATGTAAAAATATTCATAAGGGAAACAAGATTGGTCAGGCCAAAGGAAAAATATTCTTTCTCAAGCAGGAACTTTGACCGAAGTTGGTCGTTAAAGGAATTAAACTTTCCAATAAAAAAAGCGATTTTGACATAAAAGTCACTTTCTAAGGTTTCTGACATGGAAATCAATTCTTCTTCCGTAAGTAAGACTATGGTGTCCTCTTCAATAATAATTCCTCGTCTTTTGTTCTCCCAGATGATGATGACTCCTTCAGTAAAGAACCCTTTTAATGCTGACTCAATCTCAAGTTGATTCGTATCATCTCCGTTAATTTGAAATTGAATGAACCGAAGATTTGTCTCAGCATTATAAGAGGGGGGAGGACCATCCTCTAATAAATACGCATCCCATCCCTTGGTTACAGAATTTTGGACAATTGATGGATTCTCAACTAATTGATAAATCACTTGAAGGAGGGTTAATTCCTTTTCAGTTACCTCAGATTTAGGAATGCCAATCCATTCTTTTTCCATCTCGCTGAAAAATACATAATACTGTTCTGAATGCGTAATAGGTTGATCGGGAAACAAAATGGAATTTTCATAAATAGACAATAATTTTCTAAGCATTTTTGATTTCCCCATTATAAAAAATTTTTAGTGTCTTCTAACATTATATCAGTAGTTACTGAACCTATAAAATAATAAAGGCTAGCCAAGGTTAATTCGGCTAGCCAGTTCTTTGGGTATTTATTATCAATCGCATTCATAGGGGGGTTGTTCTTCTTGTAGGTCACGGGCTTCTTCGATATTAGTTGACTCCTGACGGGAATGAACTGCCCCACCGGACATTCCTTCGTTAATCATTCGGTCAACATCCATAGACACTTTATCTCTGCCTTCATATGCAGATTCTGCATCAGTTCCCATGTTTTTTCCTTTGTCCATCCTTATCATTCCTTTCCCAAAACTATATTTAGTTTTGCTGAAAAGGCAAGTTTTCATGCACGATGGTCATTCAAATTTTAGATTATTCATATACATGGTAAAGCATGAGTTCATGGATTTGGCTCGATAATGCCTCAATCTCATCCTGTTCAGGCACATTTGTTGTCCATTCTATTTTCCCTGTTTGGTGATAAATTCCCGTCACCCGTTGCTTTTTATGATAAAAGGAAAAATTCCAGCCAGGTATATTTTTATTTTCAAATAATGGTTTAAATTGAAAGTGCAAGATCATCGCGAAATCCTCCTTTTAATATTCTTACTTATAGCTTAACTGGTTTGGGAAAATATTTAAATATGAATTTTCTGTCAGTTTTCATAACCGGAAAGTTGGAAGAAAATACGGCAAAGTTGCTCAATCTTCTTTTCTTCAATTTCCTCTTCATCAAATCTCATTGGTTTGGAATTTACCTCGTAAATATAGTAATGGCCAGTCATACTTACCCCGGCATCAATAGAAAACTCTCCGAAATAGCCAAATCGATCAGACAGTGCCATCCCTATTTCTGGAACAATCGCATCAATAAAACGATCATGCTCCTTGGTTTGTAAAATTTCATAGGGCAGGAGTCTACCGCCGGATGGAATATGGGTTGTAATATCTTGTGTCTGAGATTGCCGAATTCCAACTCCTGTTACAGTGTAACCACCGTCTTCTCCGTGGGCGAGGATACGAAAATCGAAGCGATTTCCCTTATACTTGGCTGATTTGATTTCAGCTTGTGCTAAATAGTTTTTTGCCAACAATTCCACACCGTGTTTTTCCCAAAAATGATCAAAGGATTTAAAAAGTTCATGCTGGTGTATCCCGTCTAATTGAAGACCGGTAGCACTAGTTAGCCTTAAGCGAAGAATCCCTTTTCCTTTGGAAGATTGAGCAGGTTTTAAATAAAGGCTTTTATGCTCCTTTTGAAACAAGAACAAGTCCTTCTTCCCGTGGATAAGGATGGTTTCTGGCAGGAACGATTTCAGAAAGGGATGTTTTTTAAACACCTCATAGAGCTCATATTTATCAATAAAACATGGATTGAAATAAGGGATATTCTTCTCCTTTAAAATAGAAAAAAAATGCTGGCATTGTTCGTTTTGTTCTGACTTTCGGAAGGGTATCCGGTTATATACAATGTCTGGATAGCGAAATTTTTCTTTTATCCAGTGATTTTGTTCAGGTAAAAATGTATAGCCCGTAATATGGTCTTTACCAGCATCCTCTGGTATAAAAACAAAGCTTATTCCATTGTGTGAAATAAGCTTTTTTTGTAATGCTATAAAAAGCGGGCCATTACCAGCAATAGAACCATCTGCTTTTCTTGCTGACAGAATTCCAACCTGAGGACCTGGATAATTGATTTTCATTGGATTAACTCCTCTAGGTGTAATAAGGATTGTTCGGTAAGAAAGACGGCAAATGCAATTGATAATTTTCGGGTTAGCAAATCAAATTCTTTTAATTCAGGATGAATAAAGATGGATCTTCCAGGTTTGGAATTTGCTTCGAAGAGCCAAACTTCTCCATTTCGGTCGATACCTAAATCAAATCCAATCTCACCAATTATTCCTTCTACATGCCGATCCATTGCGCTGCTTAAAAGCAAGGCGGCGTTGGAGAGTTTCTGTGAATATAGTGAACATTCCTCATTGGAAAAAATCTCTTCCATTGTCTTAATATCTCCACCGCTTCTTGAATGGGTGGTCACGCTGCCAGGTCCTGCTATCTTCGCTGCAATCGCAGATACATGCCAATTTCCCATATCATCTTTATTGGTGTGGACTCTAAAATCAATGGAACGGGATTCGGTTCGGAGTAGATTAATCCCTTGCTGTACTAGCATTTTTTCAAGGGATTGATTGGCAAATACGTTTCCCATCAAGCTTTCTAAACTTGAAAATTTCCTCAGACGGTTTACATTGCTTTTATCTTGGTATCGACAGTAATAATCATCGCTGTGTTTGTCGTAAATAATTTGGTGAACGCCTAAGCCGAGACTGCCATTTTTAGGTTTGATAAAAACATGGCCATAGGTGGAAAGCATCGTTTCGATTGAGGAGAAGGATGTAAACGGCAATGTATCTGGAAGGAAATTAGACACGGTTTCATCTTGAATAAGTCTTTCATGAATTTCAAGTTTGTTAAAAAATCCAGGATTGTACCAAGGGATAAGATATTCTTTTTGCAATCGCTCTCTCACTTTTATTAATCTTGGGTTATTTTCACTTCTTCGGTTGGGAAGTCGATCATAAATAACATTTGGAAAGGGAATATCAACCGTTTCCCAACTGTTATTATGATAAAAGTGCCCTTCAATGGTTCCTCGATGCCAATCAATATGCTGTTCTCCAAACACAAATGGTAAGGCACCCACCATTTTATTAACGGAAAGGAGTTTTGAGAAAAACTGTGTTCGATCGCCAATCGGTTCCAATGGCAAGGAAGTAAATCCTGCTGTAAAAATACCTACAAGTGGACCGATAATTAGACTTTGGTTAGATAAGAAAACATGAAGTGGAATGTTGAAACTAGGAAATTGAAGTGCTTGTTGAATTTCCCGGCTGATTGAAATCCGATCATCTTGATCAGGATGTGGGATAAAATCTACTTCTATCGATCTTGAACCAAAGGAAATTCGTGATAACTCTTTTTCTCTAATTATTTCAGGCGGACAGAAAACTACTAATTGATCATTTTGAGCAACTTCAATGAGATAATGTTTTCTCATAATAGCTCTTCCTTTCTTTTAGATCCATTTGACTTAGGTGCTTCCCATAAAGCAAAGGGGCAAGGGTTAAAGTCTCCTTTATATCTGGCTGTGTATGAAGGAGGACCTTTCGACCAGGCTTCGAATTGATATCCAGAATCCAAATTGATTCATCTTTTGCAATTCCGATATCAATGCCAATCTCAAATAATGGTAAAAAGGCATTTTCTAGTATAGGTGGAAGATTAGAAAGAATGTAATCTAATTCCTGATGGATGTACTCCTTTTTAGCAGGTAAAAAAGAGGTTGACCAATCCAAATAAGGAATAATCGAACCACCAGCACTTAAATTGGAAAGGATTCCCCCAGTACTCCCGACTCGAATACCTCTGCCCATTTCTCCCCATTTTCCATCAATCCCTTTCTGTAGGAGGATCCGAATGTCAAATGGCTGTAGGTCATCATTGGATAATTCTAAATATGGCTGCATAAGGTAGGGACGCTTGCTAATAAGTGGGTGCAGCCATTTATTTAGTTTGGTTTCATTTGGAAAGATTCGTGAGATAATATTCTTGTTTTTTTCTGTTTTAACATGAAAGGATTTGTTGTTTTTTTTCAAATAGTAAATACCATTTCCTTGAGAGCCATTAATTGGCTTTAAAATCATTCTTTTCTTGGCAGTTAATTCATTTAACACGATGCTAGAATTGGAAACCGCCTGAGTCAGGGGCAAATAAGCTGATAAAACTGTACTTTTTAATACGTCATAGAGTTCGAGTTTATTAGGCAGTCCATATCCTAAAAAGGTTATTTCGGGTCTGTTCTTTAGCCAAGATACAATCGGAATGCACTGCTTGGAGTAGTCATCATCCCCGTAAAAACAACGATCATAAATAAGAGTTGGAATGGGAAACTCCTTGTCTGCCCAAGATTTTGATTGTGAAATGAATTTTTTTCCTTTTACTTGTAATGTAAGTGGATTTACATTGGCAGGGGAGAAGCGATAGCATTCCACTCCACAGGGTTCTGCAAAGTTTGCAATGTCGTTGATATAGGTCTGCTCACTGTCCAAATTTATGGTCATTATTCCAAAGGCAATCAATTTACTGGTCCTCCTTTACAAAAGTCGAATCGAATGCAAGCAGCGTACAAAATTGAATGAGAGCCTTCGCAGATGGTCTGATTTTGCCTAATCCATCTTCAAAGTTTTTCGAGGGTTTAGAGTTTACTTCAATGATCCACGGCTTTCCGTCTTGGTCTACGCCAATGTCGATGCCAAGTTCACCAGTTATCCCTGTTTGAGAGTTACTAATAATGGATGCTGTTTCGACTGCTAATTCTTTCATATGTGTAAGCACCTCTAAAGCGTTCTTAGGTCCAAGACAAGTTCGCAGAACCTCTAACGGTCTAAGCATCTTTCCACCTCTTGCAATGTTGGAAACGAACTCATCTTTTGCAGCTATCCTTGCCACAATTGAGGTAACTTGCCAATGGTTGTTCAGATTTTTGTGACATAGTACCCTAAAGTCCATGGAACATGAGTCATACGCCACTAATTCAATACCTTGTTGAATAATATAAAATCGATTATGGAGAATAGGCTTGATTAGGTTGTGTATTTCGTCTAAGGAGTATTGGTAGCTAGAGTTGTCGTTAAGTAATGCAATCGAGGTTTGTAAAGTGTAGTGGATTTCATCTTCTTTTTTCAACTTGATAATATTTCTTCCTTGGCTGCCATTAACCGGCTTTATAAATACCGTTTCACATTCGTCGGTAAGTTCATACAAATGCTCTTTTGTGTAGATTTTTGTTTTTGGTAAGAAGGGGAGGAGGTGTTTTTCTTGAAATATTTGATTATATACTTCCCATTTTGAAAGGAAACGTTCATTAAACAAAGGAATCATCATGGTTTCAAGTCTTTTACGAAATTGCTTAAATGGGACAGATTGTTCAAGTTTACGGGAATGTATACGATTATAAATCACATCCGGTATTGGATGTTCAAACGATCTCCATTTCCCATTTAACAGGTAATAGCCTTGATTTAAAAATTCCTCATAGGAAAAAACATAAAAAAAGCCACCAATTTCAGTAATTCCTTGATGAAGTTCCTCGCAAAAAGCATGAATAGAACGAAAGTGTGGTTCTTCCTGTTTAGTGGAAGGGAAATCAATTACTAGTCCAATCACAGGTCCGAGTTCGAGTGTTCGAAGAGCTTCCCGATAGATGGCTTGAAATTTAAAACTCTGGGTGGGTAGGCAAAAATTCTTGAGAATATTTTCAGGAATAAGCATCAAATTTTGGGGGTCCAGGTCTACTGGTTGAACCGCTGTTTGTATTGCCTTTTTTCCTAACTTAATATTTAATTGAAGGTTCTTGTTTAATCCTAAACTAGTAAACAAATGGTTGGATATTTGTACCATGCTGTCATTCGTATTTTTAGGTTTTCTTGCTTTAATGGTAACCTGAGTTAATGGAAAAGACATAAACATTCCTCGATTTCTATCTATATTGGAACCATTATTCCTTATGGGCATTAGTTGATATAGTAATGTATGTAACACTAATCGAGATGGTGATTTTAACATTCTCGCATTTTGGTGAATAGTTTGTTATAGTTGATTCGAATTAGAAAAGCGTTTGATTAAAAAGGAGTGGATACCAATGGCAGTTAATCTATATGATTCCGCCTATGCGTTAGAAACAGCTATTCGTCAAAGTGATGAATACACACAACTACAACAAGCCTATAAAGAAGTAAATGCGGACCCAGCAGCAAAACAAATGTTTGATCAGTTCCGCAAAATCCAAATGGACTTGCAACAGAAACAGATGATGGGGCAGGATATCTCTGAACAAGAAATTGCGCAAGCACAATCAACTGTAGGAGTTGTTCAGCAAAATGAAAAGATTGCTAGGTTAATGCAAGCAGAACAACGGATGAGCATGGTTATTGGCGAGTTAAACAAAGTAATTATGAAACCTCTAGAAGACCTATACGGAAAAATGTAAATTACAATGCGAGCTTTCGGTATAAACCGAAGGCTTTTTCTTTTTTGCTCTGTTCTACAAATGCCTAAAAAATCATAAAAGTGTTATAAAGGCTATTTCACCAAGAACAGGGGGCAACGGAATGATTTATCGCTTGCTTGCTTTAAATATTGATGGCACACTTCTCCAAACAAACGGAAAAATCCATAAATCAACTAAAGAGGCTATTGATTATGTTCAGCAAAAAGGAATTTATGTCACGCTTGTCACATCGCGGAGCTTTCCTTCCACAAGAAAAGTAGCCAAGGCATTAAAAATAAAATCACCCCTCATTACCCATCAAGGTGCATTTATTGCAAGTTCTGAGGACAAACCAATTTTTGTGAAAAGGATTGGTGAACAAATTTCCTATGATACAGTCAGCTTTTTAGAGGCACTGCCATGTCAAATTCGTCTTGTCCACGAACAATTTTCATTAGCAAATAAATTAAAATTGAATAATAATTTGTTGGCAAAAACCGTTTTTACCTCAGGTGATCCGGTCTTTTATTCGCAGCAATTCGTGTCGTCACTAACAGAGTATCTACATGACCAGCCAGTGAGCCCTCCGAAGATAGAAGTTTATTTTGAAGAAGAAAGTGACCTTCAGGATGCGAAAAAGGCACTTCAAAAAATGTATACAGAGATTGAATTAATCCAACTGGATTCATTAAGGTTGGATATTGTGCCTGCAGGTGTTTCAAAGTTATCAGGATTATCATACCTTGCAAGCCAATTAGGGATTCAAAGACAAGAAATCGTCTATATTGGTGATGGAATCGATGATATTCCATTGCTTGAAGCTGTAGGTCTTGGTGTATCGATGTGGAATGCAAATTTCGATGTGAAGAAAGCATCAGATTGGGTGACACGGTCACAGAACGAACAAGGTGTCGCTTATATGGTAAAAGAACACTTTAGAAAACAACAGCCAATTGAGTTTTTAAGAAAGATGAATATTATTAAAAAATAGCCTAAAAAAGATATCAACGGTGAATGGCCGTTGATGTCTTTTTTTTGAAACAACTGAATAGAAAATTCACTATTTTTAAAAAACTTACCTATATTTATGTCCTAATTTCCATATATAATGGAATTGATTCAAATGGATGGGAGGGTTTCACGTGTCGATAAACTTTATAACAGATAAGGTGAATGTAAAAGTTATAGGGCGTGTGGCGACAATAGAAATGAACAGACCTGAGTCATTAAATGCCTTGGACTTAGAAATGATTAGGGGGCTAGTCTGTAAGCTAAAGGAAATTAGCGAATCGGATGAAATCGATATTGTCGTTCTAACGGGAAAAGGAAGAGCCTTTTCAGCAGGAGGCGATATTAAATCCATGCTTTCAAACATGAACGAAAGCGATTTCTATCCAGTTATGGACAGTATTAGTGAACTAATTGTTACTCTTTACAGCATGCCTAAACTAACTATTAGTGCCGTTACAGGTTCAGCGGCTGGCTTGGGATTCAGCCTTGCGCTAGCAACTGACCATATTATTGCTGAAAAAAATAGTAAGCTAGCAATGAATTTTATCGGGATTGGTCTGATTCCAGATGGAGGGGCTCATTTCTTCTTAGAGAAAAAATTAGGAGAGACAAAAGCGAAACAGGTAATCTGGGACGGGAAAATGATGGATGCTGATGAAGCGTTTGCGTTAGGGTTAATCGAAGAAGTAGCGGCAGCCAATCTTCAGGAGACATTAGATGCTAGAATTTCAGATTGGTTAAGCAAACCCGTTCAAGCGATGATTAAAACGAAAAAGATATTAGCTGATATGCATCGTCCTTACTTATTAAAAATCTTAGAATTAGAAAAACATTCACAGCAAAAAATGCGCGAAACCATTGACCACCAAGAAGGAATAAGGGCATTTATCGAAAAAAGACAACCCAGATTTATCGGTAAATAAACAAAGAAGCCCGCGGCTTCTTTGTTTATTGATTTTTAAGCCTATCCCTATTTACAGCGCTTTCATTTTTAAGAATGAAAGAGTAATAGCTTACCACTTGGTGAGGAGCATCGATGTGTACGTTCTAATAAGTTTTTTTCTGCTAACAATTTTTGGCCTAATTCTTTTGCCGCATCATCATGTTCAGCCTGGAAGGATTCATCTAAAATTTTTTCCCCAGTGCTTTCAAAAGCAGTTAATTTATACGTTTTCATTTCAACAACCCCTTAAAAGAATCTTGTTATTTATCTATTTTCACATAATTAATAAAATTGCGCAAAAATAAAATGAAACCAAAATTTGTTAAATTCGTATGAAGGATGGAGAGGAGTGTGTGAAATGGTTCTGAAACTTGAACATGTCACGAAACGATTCGGGAAATTTACAGCTGTGGATGACTTATCTTTAGTGATTCCTGAAAAAGAAATGTTTGGCTTTTTAGGGGCTAATGGTGCAGGGAAAACAACGACCTTCCGAATGATCTTAGGGTTACTGGACACTAGCGGTGGAAAGATTACTTGGGACGGGAAGCCGATTGACTATTCCGCCAGTCATTTGGTCGGCTATCTCCCTGAAGAGAGAGGTTTGTATCCGAAATTAAAGGTTCGTGACCAAATCGTCTATTTAGCCAGATTAAGAGGGATGCAAAAATCTCAAGCACTTACGGAACTAAAATCATGGCTTGAGCGCTTCAAAATTCCTGAGTATGAAAATAAAAAAGTTGAGGAGCTTTCCAAAGGTAATCAACAAAAAATCCAATTCATTGCTGCCGTCGTCCATAAACCAAAATTACTAATCTTGGATGAGCCATTTAGCGGGCTTGACCCAGTAAATGTGGAAATGCTAAAGGAGGCTGTGCTATCTCTGAAAGAAGATGGGGCGACTATCGTTTTCTCGAGCCATAGAATGGAGCATGTCGAGGAAATGTGTGAACATCTTTGTATCTTGCACAAGGGAAGCCCTGTCGTCCATGGTTCATTAAAAGACATCAAGCGTTCCTTTGGGAAAAAGAACCTCGTTATCCATGCCGATTTTCCAATAGATTTCTTGAAAAATTATCCTGGAGTCGTAAAGGCAAAACCAACTATGGAAGGAATTCACCTGCAAATCGAGGGGGAGTACATAGCTGAAAAAATACTTAAGGAGATAGTAAACCAAGGATTTATCAGGAAATTTGCCCTTGAAGAACCATCATTAAATGATATTTTTATTGAAAAAGTAGGTGATTCATATGAATAGTTTTTGGATTATTTTGTTCCACACCTATATAAACAAATTAAAAACAAAATCCTTCATCATCACAACCCTTTTAACAGTCGTTATTGTCTTGGTCTTAACTAACTTAACTAATATCATTGATATCTTCGATAAAAATGATGGAAAAGAAAATGTGGCTGTGCTTGATGAAACAGGTCAACTGTTTGATCCATTCAAAAAACAAGTTAGTACAATTAACAAAGAGATTAACTTAACACTTTTTCGAGGCAGTGAAGCAGAGGCAGAAAAAGCAGTTGAAAAAGGAACGTACCAAGGAATTGTTCAGCTTGGTTTAAATGATGAAAAACTTCCGTTGGCTACTTATAAAGCAAGGAGTATTGCTGATTCAGCCTTGTATACTGACCTTCAAACGAGTCTTCAGCAAGTAAAAACCATGCTGGCAGCTTCACAAATTCAGTTGACTCCTGTTCAGCTCGAAAAGCTTTATGAACCAGTATCTTTTAAGAAAATTGCTCTAGAGAAGAATGCAAAAACGGAAGAGGAACTGGATCAGGCACGTGGACTTGTTTATGTCTTGCTCTTTATCATATATTTTTCAGTAATTATGTACGCCAATATGATTGCGATGGAAGTAGCAACAGAAAAGTCGTCTAGAGTAATGGAAATATTAATTTCAAGTGTCTCTCCGATTAAACAAATGTTTGCAAAAATAATTGGAATCGGTTTATTAAGTCTGACACAGCTCGCTGTATTTCTGTCCGTAGGTTATTTCTCTCTTATACAAAATATGGAATCTTTAAAAGAAGGATTTTTCGGTGTTTATGGTTTTGGTGATATTCCTCTAGGAACGATTATTTATGCGGTTGTTTTCTTTATTCTTGGCTATTTTCTTTATGCCACACTTGCAGCATTTCTCGGTTCACTTGTCAGCAGAATTGAAGATGTTCAACAAATGATTACACCAATGACTATGCTCGTAGTCGCTGGGTTTATGATTGCTATGTTTGGCTTAGGAAAGCCTGATGCTCCGTTCATAACGGTGACATCTTTCATACCGTTCTTTACACCAATGATCATGTTCCTGCGGGTAGGAATGTTGACAATTCCAGTCTGGGAAGCAGTTGTAGGAATTGCTATCTTAGTAGCAACGATTGTTTTCTTAGCTATATTTGGCGCTCGAGTCTATCGTGGTGGTGTCTTAATGTATGGACAATCGAATTCCTTTAAAGATATAAAAAAAGCACTACAACTGACAAAAAACGAATAAGGAAGCAAAAGAGTATTTACCAATCGGTAAATGCTCTTTTTTTTCAATAAATAACTGACAAGAACGTGCATTCGTATTTCTGTGGTGCTACAATGAAGTAAAGAAGTGGAAAGGAATGACTTATGAAAAGAATATCATTCATTCATGCAGCGGACCTGCACCTGGACAGCCCAATGGTCGGATTAAAGTACTTACCACAAGACATCTTTAGCCGAGTTAAAGAGAGCACTTTTACGGCTTTAAAAAAGGTAACGGAGGCCGCAATTCATCATCAGGTCGACTTTGTTATTTTAGCAGGCGATTTATTCGACGGTGAAGATCGCAGCCTGCGTGCACAATCTCGATTTCGGACAGAGATGCTTAAGTTAGCAGAAAACGAGATTCATGTTTATGTCATCCACGGCAATCACGACCATTTAAACGGATCATGGGTACACCTTAATATGCCTGAAAATGTTCATGTGTTTAAAAGCGAGGTTGAAACCAAAGTTTTACATACAAAGAACGGTGAAATCGTCCATCTTTATGGTTTCAGTTATCCAACACGACATGTCTATGATAGAAAGATAGATGATTATAGGAAGAAAGATGGCGCCGACTTTCATATTGGGATACTCCATGGAAATGAAAGCGGAGGGGTTGAACATGATAACTATGCCCCTTTCTCAATTAGTGATTTACATAAGAAAGAATTTGATTACTGGGCTTTAGGACATATTCATAAACGTGCTGTCCTATCAGAATCTCCGCCGATTATTTATCCAGGTAATATTCAAGGCAGGAATAAGAAAGAAACAGGTATGAAAGGAATTTATCATGTAACATTGACTGATCTTGATAAGAAGATAAATTTTTTAGAAACAGCCGATATTATTTGGGAAGAAACAGTAATTGATGCTGCTTCAGCCAAAAACTTCCTTGATGTTTTACAATTATGCCAAACAACCATCAATAGTTTTCGGAGGGAACAAAAAGGAACGTTATTATCACTTTCCTTGAAAAATATTGTACTAGCAGATGAGCGTGAACAGAGAAGCTTGAATGGCGAGATGTTAGAACTCCTATTGGAGAATGAAAAAGAAGAGGAATCCTTCGTATGGATTGTTGACCTAACTGTTATTGAAGGTCAGCAAATAGATAAGGAACAGTTGAAAAGAGACGCAAACTTTTATGCTGAACTTTTTGAAACAATTGAACACTACCCAGATGTAGATCAAGCCTTAGCCCCCTTATTCGAACATCAATTAGGGAGAAAATATATCGGTCAGTTATCAACTGCCGATCAAGAAGAACTAATCAACAAAGCAGAGAAATTGCTGCTCGAATTACTTTATCAATCATAGAGGAAGGAGTGTGGAGATTTGAAAATTCTCGAAATGCATATATATGGGTTTGGCCAATTAGAGAATGTTGAAATTACCGACCTTCATGATTTTCAAGTTTTCTATGGAGAGAATGAAGCTGGGAAGTCCACGATTATGGCCTTTATCCATGCAATTATTTTCGGCTTCCCTACAAAACAACAAACAACCGAACTCCGTTACGAGCCTAAACACAGTACTAAATATGGTGGTAAAATCCGAATTTTCCATGAAAAGCATGGCGGTGCTGTAATCGAACGAGTAAAGGGAAAAGCTGCAGGTGATGTTAAGGTCTTTATGGACAATGGCAAGATGGGCGGCGAAGAACTTCTTAAGGAAATAACAGCAAACTTTGATAAAAGCCTATTTCAATCTATTTTTTCTTTTAATTTGCAGGGTTTACAAAACATTCATCAGATGAAAAGTGAAGAGATTGGTAAATTCCTGTTTTCCGCGGGGACATTAGGGACAGAAAGGTTGTCAAAAACAGAAGCTGTTCTTCAGAAAGAGCTCGATGCTCGCTTTAAGCCATCAGGGAAGAAACCCTTATTGAATGAAAAGTTACAAGCACTACATGAAATAAATAAAGAATTGAAAGCAGCAGAAGCCAAAAATAGAGATTATACAAACTTAGTAGAAAAGAAAGAAATGCTCGAAAAGGAAATGAAGGCAGTAAACCGTTCGTTGCAGGAGATAAAAGAGAAAATAGAAAAACTTAATGAATGGAAAAGAATCGAATCCATTGTCAAAGATGAAAAGTGGACAAAGAAAGAGCTGAATGAATTAGGAAAAGTCGAATTCCCTGTACGTGGGATTGAAAGAATCGAAAAGATAAATCAACTCATCCACCCCTATAAGGCTGAGATAAATAGTATTTCCGAAAGAATTGAAAATTTGAGAGAGGAAGCGGCCGAGATTCAACCCAATCTTTCGTTTCTTAAAAATGAGCCTGCTCTCTTAGCTTTGCTGGATCAAGTTCCTCTTTACGACCAATTAAAGCAGGAAAGACTGCAATATGAAACAAAACTTTTAGCCTTTGAAGAAGAGTTGTCGATTACTAGGGAAAAACTTCATTTAAATATAGATGAAGAAGAAATCTTTGCTCTAAATACAAATATTTATATGAAAAACCAGGTTGAAGTAGTATCACAGAAAATCCAAAAGTTAAAAGAAGTTAAGGAAGAGTTAGAGAATCATTATCAAGAAGAAAAAGGCAGATTAGAGGAAATCGAAAAAGAGGTCCGGTCTTCAGAGAGACAGGTTCTCACAAAACAGGAACGGCTAGCACTGGAAGATAAGGTAAATTCGAGAAATGATAAAGAGAGCATAGAAAGGGAATTAAGAAACTTAGGAGACAAAATAGACTTTTATCAACAGTTCAATGAACGTGATAAAGCCGCAGTTGAAAGAGAAGGGAAGCAAAAGAAACTTCAGTATGTACTTTTTGAGGTTATTTTAATTGCCCTAACAGTTTATGGGGGGGCTACGAAGCAGTGGTTTTTATTCACGATAGGGATTCTCGGGTGTATGTTACTAGTCATCCTGATGACAAAAAAGAAGAAACAGCCGAAAGATGCAGAGCTAAATCAAACGTTAACTGGATTAAAAGAAAAGAAAGAAGAGTTAAAGCGAAAACTGCAATCAGCCCAATATATTGAAATCTCAAAGCTAGAAGAACAATTAGCCTTGGATAATCAGCGGAGAGCAGAGCTTCAGTCCGTAAAAATTAAGTTAAAACATCAACATTCTCAATATGAAAAGATAATTGCTAAATTTGAACAATGGGAGTTGGAGACAGCCCAAACGAATGAAAAGCTTGCTTCCATTAGTCGTGAACTAAGAATACCTGAGTATATTGCAGAGTCCTTTTTACTAGAAGCTTACAAACTGATTGAACAGTTTAAGTTGATTAGTAGAGAGAAAAAACAATATCACTTAAGACTTCAACAAATAGAACAACAACTAGAAAAAATAGTAAAAGGTTTGAACCATTTTTCAAATCTTTATTTAAATGAAAAGGGCTTGGACTTGTATAACGCAGCCTATTTACTGCGCAATAAGTTGAAAGAGGAGCATGCTAAGCAAATCGTGAGTCAAGAGCGAAAGGTGAAACTTAGCGACTTCGAAGCCGATTTAAGGCAAAAAGTACAAGCATTTAATCATCTCCAAACAGAATTTCATAACCTTATCTCATCAGCAAAAGTGGAAACAGAGCAACAATTTTACGAAATTGGTGCAAAAGCAGAAAAAAATGGTCAACTGTTAGAAAAACTCAAATCACTGCAGAGTCAACTGCAATACTCAAATCTCTCAGAAGAAGAGAGAGAAACTTTTCTCCAAATGCGTCAAAGCACAGAATTAGTGGCTGAATGTAACCAGCAGGTTCATAATTGGGAAGCTAAACTAAAGGAACTTCAAGAGGAGCAGGCTTCCATTAAATACGAGATACAAATATTAGAAGAGGGCGGCGTGTACTCAGATATACTCCATCACTATAAGCAGAAAAAATTTGAACTAGAAGAGGCCGCAAAGGAGTGGTCAGTCTACTGTGTAGCGCAAGATATCCTCTCCAATACGATTGAAAAGTATAAGAACATACATTTACCAAGAATGATTTCAAAAGCGGAAGAATATTTGATGTTTCTCACCGATGGAAACTATCAAAGAATCCATTTACAAAATTCTGGTTCAGGATTCTTAGTTGAGCGAAAGGATCATACCATATTTGAAGCAAATGAACTAAGTCAAGCAACAACCGAACAGTTATACGTTGCCATTCGGCTTGCCTTTGCTGTCACAGTGTATGAAAAATATCAGTTCCCAATTATTATCGATGATAGTTTTGTTAATTTTGATGCGAAAAGGACGGAAAAAGTGTTAGCGTTACTAAAAGGGATGAAAAGAAATCAACTATTATTTTTTACATGCCATAAGCATTTGCTGACCTCTTTTCAAAGGGAAAATGTTCTTTTTTTAGAAAAAGGTGCTGTTCAGATAATTTCATAGAGTAATATTAGGATATGTTATACTCTTACTAGTGGGAAGGACGTGAAAAAGATGGGTAAAGGAATATTAAAGCATGAAATTGGAGAGCAGGTAGAATTATTTCTACTAATAAAAAATTCGACAAAAGGGATTGCAAGCAACGGCAAACCTTTTTTAACACTGATTCTTCAGGATAAAAGCGGGGAAATTGAAGCAAAACTTTGGGATGTTAATGAAGAGGATGAAAAGAGTTATGCTCCACAAAGTATTGTAAAAATACTGGGCGAGGTACAAAATTATCGGGGGAAAAGTCAATTGAAAATTCGTCAAATTCGACGAACAGGCCCATCTGACGGCGTAAAGTTGGATGACTTTTTGGAGACCGCCCCAGTAAGCCAAGAAGAAATGGCTGGCAAACTTACACAATATATTTTTGATATGAAAAATCCCAATATCCAAAGAATAACACGCCATTTAATTAAAAAGCATCAGAAGGCTTTTTTAGAGTTTCCTGCTGCAACAAAAAATCACCACGAGTTTGTATCGGGACTTGCCTTTCATGTAGTGAGTATGCTTGATTTGGCTAAATCAATCGCAAGCCTATATCCGAGTCTTGATAAAGATTTGCTCTATGCAGGGGTTATATTGCACGATATGGGGAAAGTACTGGAACTTTCAGGACCGATTTCAACGGTATATACTATTGAAGGAAATTTACTTGGGCATATTACGATTATGGTTAACGAAATTGGTAAAGCAGCGGAAGAACTAGGTATTTCTGGTGAAGAAGTACTAATTCTTCAACATCTTGTGCTGAGTCATCATGGAAAAGCGGAATGGGGAAGTCCAAAACCGCCAATGATTAAAGAAGCAGAAATTCTCCATTATATCGATAATCTTGATGCGAAAATGAATATGCTCGATCGTGCCTTGGAAAGAGTGAAGCCAGGTGAATTCTCAGAAAGAATTTTTGCGTTGGAAAATCGTTCCTTTTATAAGCCGGTGTTTCATAAGTAAAATAACCTCTGTTTGAGGTTATTTTTTTTGTAACAGTTCATAATTTCCAATTAAACGAATATGATTTAGTAAAAGTGGACAACCACTATGAAAGGAGCAAGATAAATTGACTATTCCTATTTGGGTATATGCAGTTGTGGTTGGTATTGTGATAAGTGCGCTAATGGCGATAAAAACGGGAAGAGAAGAGCGGCAATTAGAAATGGAAAACATTGAGCAGGAAGGCGAAATCTATATGAAACGCCTTGAACGAGAAAAAGAAAAACGGGAAGAACTTGGAGCAACAGGGGAATAAAAAAAGCGGAAGCGCCTTTAAGGGCGTTTCCGCTTTTTGTTCTGTTTACTGTGCAGCAGCTTCTGTTCCGGTTTGAGGATTAAGCGCGTCCTTTAAGTCCTTGTCGCTAACTTTAACATCTGCAGCTTTAAGTTCACGCTTCATCGCTTTATTAATTTCTTCTGTAGTTAATTTTGAAGTTTTTACTTGAGTTTCGATTTCGTCCTTCATTTCAGCATATGGTTTCTTCTCTTTTTTGTCAGTTAATTGGATGATATGATAACCAAATTGTGACTTAACTGGACCGCTAATTTCATTTACTTTTAGAGCATATGCAGCTTTTTCAAAGTCAGGATCCATCTTTCCAGTACCAAACCAGCCTAAATCACCGCCATTAGCCTTAGAACCTTCATCTGTTGAATATTTCTTTGCAACATCTTCAAATTTTTCGCCCTTATCAAGCTTGCTCTTCACTTCTTTTGCTGTTTTTTCGTCCGCAACAAGAATGTGACGAGCTTTAATTTCAGGCTGGTACGTATCATAGTAGTCCTTTAATTCCTTTTCAGTTACCTTAACGCCCTTCAAGGCAGCTTTTTCCTGCATCATGCCTAACTTCATTGTTTTCTTCAAATCATCTTCGCTTTTATAACCATATTGTGCGAGGGTAGTTTCAAAATTTGCACCTAGATCAGTTTTTAATTGATCAATTTTTGCATTTAATTCCTTATCTGTCACCTTGTATTTCTTAGATAGAACTTTTTCATATACTAGTTGCTGAAGGGCTTGATCACCATACTTATCCTTCATTGTATTGTAGAGTTCTTCTTGTGTAACATTACCCACTTTGCTCTCTGCCACTGTATCAGAACCACTTTGGTTACATGCACTTAATGCAAGTACTCCACCGGCTATTGTAAGGGCTAATATCCATTTTTTCATGATGAAATCTCTCCTAAATAGTATATTCTTGTCCACAATCTCTACTATAACATAAATGGTAACTACTGCAAAAATAATAACTATGTTTATTTTTTGAAATTTTCCACAAAAGGAAAATTGAACTTTTCAAAAAAAATTGGGAAGTGCCTAAACGAAATGAATACTCGTTGAATAGAATATCGTAGAAAATGAAAAAGGAGGTATTACGATGAGCCATGGATATGGAGCGGGCTTTGCTCTAATTGTAGTACTTTTCATCCTATTAATTATTGTTGGAGCTTCTTGGTGTTGGTGTTAATATGCACAAAAAAGACCATTAATGAATGGAGGTAAATATATGTCTGGTGGAGCAGGTTACGGCGCAGGATTTGCGTTAGTGGTTGTCCTTTTCATCTTATTAATCATCATCGGCGCTTCTTGGGTTTATTAATAAGGTCACAAACTAAAAGCGATGAGAAATACTCTCATCGCTTCTATGTGTTAATTATACATATCCTTTTTCGCTCGGCGTTCTAGTTGGATTATGTATATAAAATTTCCAAGTATGATGATATCAGAAGAATCGTAATGAGGATATTAATGGTACGAAATACCTTATGTTGGTTTTCTTCAGGGATTTCTTTTTGCATACAAAGTGAATTGGTCATTTTATTTACATAAAACAAGATGAAAATAGCGAAGACAATAAAAATGGAGATCATCAATGATTCCCTCCCTGTTGTTCGTGTTATGTTTAATACAATATCAAAAATTACAAAAAAAAGATAGTCATAAAGAATGGAAGAGTTTTAGGCTTTAAGGGGTTACCTTGAACCTAATTTATTTATGAAGGAAATTTCCTTCTAAAAAAATTTTCTCTGTTTTAAGTTAAAATGGTTTACCCCATCTTTTAAAAGGTTAATAATAAATATATATAAATGTAATAGTTCTGAAAAGAGGCCTAGTGAATGACTGAAAATGAATTGATGGACAGAATAAACCTCCTTGAATATCATCAAAAGCTATTATTAAAGTTAATCAACAATCCGAAGCTCGAATTATATAAACTTATAATTGAAAATGGAATTACAGAACAGGAAGCAGGACAGTTTTTTTCTTTATGTGACAAAATGAACTTAAAATTGGAAGAACAAAAAGCGGAAGGGTACGTGAACTTCCATCCGCTTTTTCATGAATTATCATCATCTTTACCGTCAACTTTAAAGATTAAAGAAGTTATAAATGCTTGTTTAAAACAAAAGGTTTGCCTGTCCCTTTTTCAAGAGTTGGAAAAATACTTATAAAACAGATTAAACCAGCTCTTGCTCAGGATTTTGTGATTTTTTTAGTTTCCCATCTTCTTCAACGAAGCGGCTTTCAATATTATGAAAAGAACGCTCGAAGATTTCCATAAAATCTTCACCATAAATATTACGGACGATTGCCATCATTTCAACAATTTCTGGAAACTTACCATATAATTCACGAAGGGGCAAAGCACCAGAAAAAACAGCATTGCCATTTGGCTCATAGGTTTCCATTAGTTGAAGTAAAATACTTTCTCCCGCTTCAGTAAGCTGAATATACGTATTACGTTTATCATTTTCCTTTTTGGAAAACTGCAGCAAACCTCGTTCTTCTAACTTTTTTGAAAAATTAAATGCTGTTGAAACGTGCATGACGCCAAACTTAGCCACATCCGAAATGGAAGCACCGTTTAAGTGATAGGCAATCCATAAAATATGGTGTTCGTTAATATTTAAATCAAAAGGCTTAATCCATTGCTGCCAGTCTTTCTCAATCGCTTTCCACAAGGCTTTGCTTAGTTGAGCAACTCTCTGGGTAAAAATCATCGCTTCTTTCATTGAATATTGTTTCTCAGTCATCCCCATTTTCACCTACTTTTATATTTCTCTATTTTCATTATGCCAATAAAATAAAAATTAATAAAGAAAAAATTCACAAATTTCTTAAAAATTTGAACAATAATCTATCGAAATTTTTTTAAAAAAGTGAAATTTGTTATAAATCAACTCTTTTACTTTTGATATCCACTGAATAATAACAACTTTTAGAAAATTAAATTTAAAAAAAATCGTTTGATCTCCCTAATTACATTTAGACCTGCTCATAGGTATGCGCTGGTAAACATATAAATAGTTACAACGTTCAGTCGAACTTTTGAAACAAAATAGGGGGACAAGGAAGATGAAAATTGCTGCCATTATTTTTTTTATCTTAAGTGCTATCCTTTTATTGGGTGCAATTAAATATTTAATCGAATTAACAAGACCAGGTGTTTATCCACCTAGACAAATTTTAAGAAAAAAAGCTGCTGCACTAATTGGAGGTGGAGGGATTTTTCTATTAATTGCTGTATTAATCTCAAAACTTATATAGAGGTATATTAAGAAAAGAACCCCGCTGGGTTCTTTTCTTAATAAGGATCCCGTCGATTATTTTTGAATGACGGAAGGTGTTGTTATTTTAGTTCGCTTCACTATGGATAGGGCTACAGGATACAAAATAATCATAATAACGGTATTCAGTGCGATAGCCGGCAGAACTCCTGCAGCAAAAAGTGCAGTGAATGATGCAGGTAAACCCACTAGAAAGAATGCTGCTGTTAAAAAGATTGTACCTGAAACAAGAGTTCCAATGGCAGTTAAAACACCAACACTAACAATCGAATTTCGGTATTTTTTTAAAGCTAAAAATAAACCAAGGAAAACTAAAGCAGTGATGGGTTTATCAATGATATTTGGAATTTGTCCGCCTGGAAACCCTGTGGTTAACGCTGACAATAATCCAGTTACAATGGCTAAAAGCATAACACTCTTTAACTCAGGAATAAGGATAATCCCTAAAAACATCATTGCAAGCATCATGTCAGGTTTAATTCCAAGAAAACTAGGCATTACCGTATGCAAAACTACCCCAATCCCAGCTAATAGTGCTAAAACTACAATGTTCTTCGTATTCATTTCTATTCTCTCCTCTGCTATACTAATCTATTTGTTTCTCCTGCAGTGCACTCATTGCCTGCAGCGAAAAACCTGCTTTCATTATAACATAATAATTTAATAATAATAAAGATATAATTTTCAGATAATTGAAAATTTCATATAAAACTATACTTGTTTATTAATATTTTCAGCCATTTCCTGTAATAATTCAAAAGAATACTCACTTTGATTACTTTTCCATACTGCTCCAAAACCATCTCCCTTTCCATAACGCGGAATTAAATGCATATGAAAATGAAAGACAGATTGCCCCGCATGTTCACCATTATTATTTACAGAATTTAATCCAATTGGATTAAATTCTCTTTTTAAGGCATTAGCAATGGCAGGAACCACTTCAAAAATATTTCTTGCAATTTCTGGTGTTAATTCAAATACGTTTTCCTTATGTACTTTTGGAATAACCAAAGTATGTCCCTTTGTTACTTGGGTAATATCTAAAAAAGCCAAAACGTGTTCATTCTCGAAAACCTTGGCAGAAGGAATTTCTCCATTAACAATTTTACAAAAAATACAATCGCTCATATACACTGTCCCCTCTATATCGTTTGTATTATTTTACCATACAAACTAAAAAAAGAAAAAGGCAGGATCCGCATGGAATCCTGCCCTCTCGAAGGGGAATTGCTTCAAAAGGTACGTTCATTAGGAGTGTTCTTTGATAAACACCTCATTTTTTCGTAGAGTGTTTTTATAAAGAAACATTATTGTTCAAGCTGACCATCCCCTATGGTGTTTTTATATGTTTTCCCAACTTATAAAAACAGGTAGCGATCTGCGGTAAACACCTCATTTAATGTTTATTTTTTTAAGATAAACAGTTACTTGGTGTTACTAGAACTCAAAATGGTTACTGTGCACGCTGTACAAAACAACCATCCCCTTATCTGAAACGAATTGGAAGCTCACTTATTTGAAATGTTAATTGTCTTTGACAGACACCTCATCTCAAGTTTTAATGAATCGCTTCATTGAAGTAAGTTGTTTTCCCCTTCGAATATTATGATAACCAATCTGAAAAGTAATATACAAAAAAACTGATAAAAATTTGAAAACTATTTTTATCAACAACATTTTGTTAAAATAAAAAGATAATCCTGCTTAGGAAGGACGTTTGCAAATGTCTTTATTATTAATTGAAAATCTGGTTGGGGGATATACCAGAAACCCTGTCCTAAAAGATATTTCTTTTGAAGTAAATGAAAAAGAACTGGTCGGTCTCATTGGGTTAAATGGGGCAGGCAAGAGTACCACAATAAAACACATAATTGGCCTGATGGAGCCGCACAAGGGTGCAGTAAAAATAAAAGGACAAACCTTCACAGAAGATAAAGAAGCCTATCGTAAATTGTTTACGTTTGTTCCGGAAACCCCGGTCTTGTATGAAGAATTGACACTCGAGGAACATTTAAGGCTTACAGCGATGGCATACGGCCTAGATGAATCCAAGTATAAAGAAAGAGTAAGTCCGTTACTGAAAGAATTTCGAATGGAAAAGCGGTTAAAGTGGTTTCCTGCTCATTTTTCAAAAGGCATGAAACAAAAAGTAATGATTATGTGTGCCTTTTTAATTCAGCCATCCTTATACATTGTTGATGAACCTTTTGTTGGTCTTGATCCACTGGGAATTCAATCTTTGCTTGATTTGATGAAAAAAATGAAAGATAACGGTGCAGGCATCTTAATGTCTACTCATATTCTTGCGACAGCTGAAAAATATTGTGATCGATTTGTGATCTTGCATGAAGGGCAAATTCGAGCAAAAGGAACATTAGAAGAGTTGAGGGAGCAGTTTTCAATGCCTGCTGCTTCTTTAGATGATCTGTATATTCAATTAACAAAGGAAGAAAATTATGTTTGATGAAAAAAAGCTTTGGAAGGAACGAGCAAGCGGTCGTGTTAAGGATTTAGGAAGGTATTTGCGCTATATTTTTAATGGGCATCTTGTTGTTGTCTTATTGTTCTTAATTGGGACAGCTTCATATTATTACCAACAGTGGATTGAAAATCTGCCTGATGGCTTTCCTGTTGAAATAATAATTGCAGCTGTCCTTGGATTTTTACTTACCTACAGCCCAGTTTATAATTTTCTACTTGATGCAGATCAGATATTTATCCTTCCCCTTGAGGATAAATTAAAAGGGTATTTCCTTCGTTCTGGGGTTGCCAGTCTTATTTTTCAGGGATACCTAATGCTCATGGTTTTAGCTGTATTAATGCCAATGTATGCACATATAAGCAATCATGGGTTTCAATCATTTCTGCCTTTTTTTGTGATTCTTCTTTTTATAAAAGCATGGAATTTAGCAGCAAGTTGGCGGATTGATTATTTTGTCCAGTCAGCAGTCCATAGGTGGGACTTGATTGTCCGCTATTTTATTAATGCCACTTTTACTTTTTTATTATTTAAACAGGCGAGCTTGTATATGTTGGTAATCATTGCGGTGGTTTGTGCACTTTATTATCGCACTTTTTATGTTCAGACAAAGAACATGGGGCTTAAATGGGATAGACTAATTAATCAAGAAGAGAAAAGAATGGCTTCATTTTATCGACTTGCTAATATGTTTACGGATGTTCCTAACTTAAGGGATACGGTCAAAAGAAGAAAATGGCTGGATGTATTTCTTAACCGAATCGCATTCTCGCGAAAAAATACATATCTTTATTTGTTTTCGAGAGCTTTCTTACGTTCATCCGATTATCTGGGACTCTTTATCCGTTTAACTGTTATTGGCGCCCTTGCAATATATTTTATTTCATTTGGCATGGGTCAAATTTTACTAGGAATTTTATTCCTATATTTAACTGGTTTTCAACTTCTTCCGCTTTGGAATCATCATCAAAACAAACTATGGGTGGATTTATATCCAGTGGAAAAAAGATTTAAAACAGCAGCTTTTTCCTCTTTATTAATGACTATCTTAACGATCCAATCGGTAGTCTATACTCTGCTTATTCTGGTAAAAGGAGAGTTATTGAATTCCTTGCTGAATATACTTGCTGGCCTTGTATTTACCTATATATTTGTTCATATTTACTCAAAAAAACGATTAAAAGCATAAACTCCAAAATCCCCTTTTGCATGAAAGGGGATTTTCTTGAAACCAATGGGCGGAAATTTCGTATATATGCATAAAATTATTGTGGAGGGGTGGCATATGAACGAGTATGAGTTAAAGGTGTATGAGGAGATCGAAGAGTGGAAGCGAAAATTAACTAGACGCTCGGGGATGATGAACCGCATATCGAAAAAAGCTCAAGGAAAAATTAATGAATTAATACCTGACAAAGTTCATGAGGTAATGACAGAGAGTATTAAAGCCATGGTCAAAGCCACTTTATTTGGATCGCAGATGACAACGAATAAGGACCAGGCGCGAGGGTTAAGTTTAGCAGAAAGAGATGAATTGGCCGTTAAAAAGATTGCTGCTTTTCAGAAGACAGCGATGATTGAAGGAGCAGGGACAGGGGCAGGTGGAATTTTGCTTGGACTGGCTGACTTTCCTCTTCTCCTTTCGATTAAGATGAAATTTCTATTTGAAGCAGCTTCCATCTATGGTTTTAATACAAAGGAGTATGCCGAGAGACTATTTATCCTTCATGTTTTTCAACTAGCGTTTTCGAGTGAAGATATTCGTAAGAATACATTAGCAGAAATTGAAAATTGGGAAAAACGCAAAGAGACCCTCGTTGAAATGGATTGGCGCAAATTCCAGCAGGAGTACCGGGACTATATCGACCTTGCAAAAATGCTCCAGCTTGTGCCAGGAATTGGTGCGTTTGTCGGTGCATATGCCAATAACAACCTTCTCAAGCATCTAGGAGAAACAGCCATGAACGCCTATCGATTAAGAATGCTGCAAAAATCCCCTGACCCAATTTGAGGCCAGGGGATTTTCTTATTGTATAGGAAATTATAAAATAATTAATTGTGGATAAATAGAAATAGTTCTCTGAATCCAGCTCCAGCGCCCAGCGGCTAGTGTACTTCGCTCTCCGCCCTACGATAAGTCAACATCGAATCGCTGTCGCTCTTCGTGATGTCTAGCTACAGCGCCTAGGGGCTCGGGGTCATAAGCCCCTGGGCAAGGCGCTTCCGCTTTTCTGCTTTCCTTTATCTCGGTTGGAGCGCTCCAGTCCATACGCCACTAAACGGGCGCTTGCGCCTTTTGTTCTTCATTTCTATGGACGGTAATTGCTGCGACACCTAGTGTTTTCGCGGCAATTAACATGGCTTTTTCATCTATATCAAATTTAGGATGATGGTGCGGGTAGCCTGCCTCGGTACTAATAGGTTTTGCTCCAGTAAAGAAGAAGGTGCCAGGCACGTTTTGCAAATAATAAGCGAAATCTTCTCCGCCCATTTGCGGCTCGGTTTCTTCAATGTTTATTACTTCAGCCACTTGCTCTGCACAGGATGTCAAAAATGTTGTTTCATTTGCATGATTGACTACCGCTGGATAGCCTCGCTCATAACTAAAATGATAAGAACTTCCCGTCATAGCACATGTGCCTGAGATAATTCTGTCCATTTCATCTTCTATAAATTGGCGGACGTCATCATTGAAGGTACGAACAGTGCCAATGAGTTGGGCTTTGTCCGCGATAATGTTAAATGCATTTTGAGCTGTGAAAGAGCCGACAGTGACAACAGCAGAATCAATCGGGTTCACCCTTCGACTGACAATCTGCTGTAGATTTAAGACAAGCTGGGATGCTATAACGATGGCGTCCTGGGTTTTATGTGGCTGCGCACCGTGCCCGCCTTTACCTTGAATATCGATTTCAAATCGGTCTGCTGCCGCCATGATCGGTCCGGTACGATATTGTATAGTTCCGGTTGGTTCACTTGCCCATAAATGAGTCCCAAAAATCACATCTACACCCTCTAAGCAGCCATCTTCAATCATTGAAATCGCACCACCTGGGGCGTACTCCTCTGCATGCTGATGGATAAAGACATAAGTGCCTTCTAATTCCTCTTTTAACTCATTTAATATTTTTGCAAGGACGAGAAGAGTCGCTGTATGGCCATCATGGCCACAAGCGTGCATAACCCCAGGTACTAATGACTTATAGGGAACATCCTTCTCGTCCTGAATAGGCAGAGCATCAAAATCTGCCCTTAATGCCACGGTTTTACCTGGTTTTTTTCCATAAACCTTCGCAACCACACCATTTCCTCCAACATTACCCTTAACTTCAATTTGGAGTTTTTCATAAAATGATTGAATGTACTTTGCCGTATTATATTCTTGAAAAGATAATTCCGGGTGCTGGTGCAAATAACGGCGGATAGCAACCATTTCTTCATAGGAACCTTCAAGTGCAGTAAACAGTTTGTTTAACATATCTAATCCTCCAAACATTTCAGAAATGAAGAAAGTATTTTCAAACTATTTTAACACTTTTATTTTATTAAGTAGATTTTTATATTCTTTTTATTTATACTTTTTAATAGAATTTTTATTAGATGAGAAAGAAGAAAGGGTTTGGAGGATGGAGCGAAAGAACAAAAAAAGTTTTACCTTTCTATTTTTTTTGTTTGCTGTTTTATGTGCAGTGTTTACATGCATTAAAGTGGCAATGAGGAGTCCTTTTTGGATAGATAATAAAGTTGCAGGGATATTTTCACATGTACCTGATTCCTTAATTCCGTTTTTTATTAAGATTACCGAATTGGGGGATAAAAAAGGGATAGGAATAGCAGCCTTACTTGCCCTTGCCTGGCTCTTAGTTAAAAAGAAAAATTATGTTGGTGCCGCGGCTCTGGCTTTATCCGTGGCAATTGGAAATGAAGTAAGTAAGCTAATAAAAGATGTTTTTCAACGCCCACGTCCAGACCTTGAACATCTTGTTCAGGTAAAAAGTTATAGCTTCCCGAGCGGACATGCCATGGTGGGGATGATTGTTTATTTTATGATTGCATATCTGCTTTTGGAAGAGACGAGATCTAGGGCAGGGAAAATTATCATTACGGTAATCACAGCTATCTTACTTTTATTAATTGGTGCAAGCCGCATTATTTTACAAGTACATTACCCTTCGGATGTACTTGGCGGCTATGCATTAGGTTATCTTTGGGTTGTTGTGTGGATTCTACTATACAACTATTTTAAAAAACGAGTAAAATAAGCAAAGAGGCTGGTCAGAGATCAGCCTCTTTGCTTCGTTATATTAAGAACATCGCTACTATGGTAGTCACAACGAGACCAATTACGACTGGCAGGAGATTTCGCCTTGCCAGTTCAAATGGGTCCACATTACAAATGGCCGCTGCTGGGATTAAAGCCCATGGTACAAGAGTTCCTCCTCCTACCCAGATGGCCGCAATTTGCCCGAGGGCTGTCAATGTAGCAGCACCTTTGCCGATGGCAACTGCAAATAGACTTGCAACCGATCCGGCAAGAGAAATTCCTGAAAAGCCTGAACCATCTAAACCAGTGATGGCCCCAACTGTAGTCAGGGTAATCGCCCCAACTTCTTTACTTAACGGTACAATATTAGCAAGGGACACGCCTAAGTCATTAACAATACCTTGCGACGCTTTCGGTAAAAAGTCCCCAATGATTTTGCCAAATCCGGCATCACCCAAGTAGAAAAACGCAGCTATTGGAATAACAGGACCGAAAACCTTAAATCCAAATTGGAATCCTTCGATTAGATATTGAGTTGTTTTTTCTAAACCTTTATTTTTGTGGCTGGTTAGAGTTATTAACAGAAGAATTAGAATGGAGGTACCACCGATTAATGCGGTGGCATCCCCACCAGCTAAATCAAGGATTGACATAGCTGCAACATCCGCAGCAAACAATAATGGCACTAAAAAAGCAAAGAAGCGTTTTTGGGCAAGTGATAAAAGCGTAGGTTGTTCGGTGGTTCCTTCAGCTGGAGAATCTGCGCTGACTGAGGTTGAAACAGTGAGTACACCGCGCTTCATATCCCTTCTTAAGAAGTAGAAGGCCGTAACGGTTGTAACAAGACCCATAATAAACACTAATGGAATGCTTGCATCAATGACATCTTGAATGGGAATACCAGCTGCATCAGAGGTTAACTTAGGAGCAGCTTGAATGACAAAGTCACCGGATAAAGCGATTCCATGACCAAACAAGTTCATTGCCATGGCAACACCAAGGGCGGGCAGACCTGCACGATATGCAACAGGAAGAAGAACTGCACCCAAGAGTGCAACAGCAGGGGAAGGCCAGAAAAACCAAGAAATCACCATCATTAATATCCCAATGGTCCAATACGCTAGAGTTGGGTTGCGTATTAACTTTCGAAAAGGTGAAATCATAACATCATTTATTCCAGTTACGGTTAATGTGTTGCTCATTGCAACAATTATTGAAATAACAAGAATGGTAGATAATAATTCTGTAATGGCATAACTAAAACTGTTAAAAATGCTGCTAATTGAATGACTTAACGAACCTGTTGCGGTAATAGCAATTAGGAAAATACCGACAATACATATAATCGACGTGTCCCTTCTCATGACCATAAATCCGATAATAAGGACAATAAACGTCACATAGATCCAATGAAGAGCAGTAAGCTCGACAATCATACTATTCCCTCCTTTCATTCACCCAGGGGGCTATAGCCCTGTTGGATGTAATACAGGATATGAAAATCGCCCTAAGTGGTGAGAGGAAAAAGTGAAAAAATATTGCGAAGCATCCTGTCGAATTTAACAAATTTTAAGACGTAAAAACGACTTTTTTTTGACAGTTAATATCGTTAGCTATACACAAATAGGATTAATAGATATAGTAAATACAGTTTAGTAAGAATCAGTAAGTTTTAAATTCATGCTATATATATTAAAATGGACAACAGACACGTGTTTTGAAAGGTGGACTATAGTAATGACAAGAACAATTAATGAAACATTTTTAAAAGCAGCAAGGGGAGAGAAGATTGATCATGTACCAGTTTGGTATATGCGTCAGGCAGGCAGATCGCAGCCAGAGTATAGAGCGATTAAAGAAAAGTACTCTCTTTTTGAAATCACCCACCAGCCTGAGTTATGTGCGTATGTAACGCGCTTGCCTGTTGAACAATATAACGTTGATGCGGCAATTCTATATAAAGATATCATGACACCGCTTCCTGCGATTGGCATGGAGGTAGAAATAAAGGGAGGAATTGGACCAGTTATTGACAATCCCATTCGTTCTTTAGCAGATGTGGAAAAACTAGGGGAAATTAATCCAGAAGAAGACGTTCCTTATGTGTTGGACACAATAAAGTTATTAACGCAAGAGCAGTTATCCGTGCCATTAATCGGTTTTTCTGGCGCACCTTTTACACTTGCAAGTTATATGATCGAAGGCGGCCCTTCTAAAAACTATAATAAGACCAAAGCTTTTATGTACACGGAGCCGAAGGCCTGGTTTGCATTAATGGACAAACTTGGAGATATGATTATTACATACGTAAAGTCGCAAATCAAAGCTGGTGCAAGGGCAATCCAGATTTTTGATTCATGGGTGGGAGCGTTAAATGTGGAGGATTATCGTTACTTCATTAAGCCTATCATGAACCGGATCTTTACTTCATTAAAAGAGGAGAATGTTCCGTTAATTATGTTCGGTGTGGGTGCAAGTCATCTTGCATTAGAATGGAATGACCTCCCGCTTGATGTAGTAGGTCTAGATTGGCGTTTACCAATACGCCAAGCAAGAGAACTGGGTATCAATAAGACTGTTCAAGGTAACCTTGATCCAGCAATTTTGTTAGCCCCGTGGGAAGTTATTGAAGAAAGAGCAAAGGCCATTTTAGACCAAGGAATGGCACGTGATGGCTATATCTTTAATTTAGGTCACGGAGTATTCCCTTCGGTAAATCCAGAAACGTTGAAAAAATTAACTTCATTTGTCCATGAATATTCTGCATCAAAATTAAATCGATAAAATCCCATTTTAAGGATTAAAATTGGTAAGGAGTCCAATTTTTTGGCACAATAATATGGGCTGCTTTATAATGGGTCATTAGGGGAATCACAGCTTTTTAGTGGCCCACCCCAAACATTTTGAATGGGAAAAAGCGAACAGATTTAATAAATGAGGTGCGAAGATGACAAAAAAGAAAATGGGTCTACTTGTAATGGCTTACGGTACCCCATATACATTAGATGATTTAGAGGGATACTATACCCACATTCGACACGGCCGGAAGCCCACTCCAGAAATGATTGAAGAACTTCGAAGCCGGTATGAGGCCATTGGAGGGATTTCCCCTTTAGCTAAGATTACCCTTTTACAAGCAGAAAAGCTGGAAGAACATTTAAATAGTGTTCAACAGAACATAGAATTCAAAATGTATCTTGGGTTAAAACACATTACCCCCTTTATTGAAGATGCAGTGAAACAAATGCATGATGACGGAATCGAAGAAGCTATTAGTATCGTTCTTGCTCCTCATTATTCAACTTTCAGCATAAAATCCTATAATGGAAGAGCCATAGAAGAAGCAGAAAAATTAGGCGGAAAGCTAAAAATTAGAGCCATTGACAGCTGGTATCAGGAACCAAAGTTTATTGATTATTGGGTTGATAAGGTAAAGGAAGTATTTGCAGGAATGCCTCAAGATGAGAAGGATCAATCTGTTCTGATTGTTTCCGCACATAGTCTTCCTGAAAAGATTCTCCAGTTTGGAGATCCATACCCAAGCCAGCTTCAAGAAACTGCAGAACTTATTGCAAAACAGGCAGGAATAAAAAATTATGTGGTAGGATGGCAAAGTGCTGGGCAAACTCCAGAACCATGGCTTGGTCCAGATGTTCAGGATTTAACTAGGGATTTATACCATGTCCATCATTATAAAGCATTTGTATATGCACCAGTAGGGTTTGTATGTGAACACCTTGAAGTGCTGTACGATAATGATTTTGAATGTAGAAAAGTGACGGAAGAATTAGGTGTTAGTTATTATCGCCCGGAAATGCCTAATGCTAAAGAAGAATTTATTGATGCATTATCGACCGTCGTCCTTAAAATGACTGCAGAATAAGCTTTATAATGTGTGTTGAAGGAAGGTGACCACCGTGGCGGAAGAAAAACAAAAAATTATCATCATTGGGGGAGGTATTGCTGGGCTTACCTCAGCTTTCTATCTTCAAAAAGCAATTCAGGAAGAGAATCTCCCTATTGAGTTCAAACTTATCGAAGCATCACATCGTCTCGGCGGCAAAATGCAAACTGTTATCAGAGACGGTTTTACAATTGAGAGAGGGCCGGATTCATTTTTAGCCCGGAAGTTGAGTATAAGCAGGCTTGCAAAGGAAGTAGGGATGGAAGATCAATTAGTCCATAATTCCACAGGTAAATCATACGTATTAGTTAATGAGAAACTTCACTCAATGCCCGGTGGTTCGATTATGGGAATACCAACCGAAGTTGGACCTTTTCTCACGACTGGTCTTTTTTCCATTCCTGGGAAATTAAGAGCTGCAGCGGATTTCATTCTACCAAAATCAGAAAGTGGAAAAGACCAATCCTTAGGTGAATTCTTCAGAAGAAGACTTGGGGATGAAGTTGTTGAAAACTTAATTGAACCGTTATTGTCTGGGATATATGCGGGAGATATTGATCAATTAAGCCTCATGTCTACTTTTCCACAGTTTTATGAAGTAGAACAGAAATACAGAAGCCTGATCATGGGTATGAAAAAATCCACTCCTTCCCAACCGAAATCGCCTGTTAGTAAGGAAAAAGCGAAAGGTGCGTTCTTAACCTTTAAAACAGGATTACAATCGTTCGCTGAAGCCATAGAAGCAAAAATAGATTCAAAAACCATCTTAAAAGGTCATCGAGTTGATAAAATTACTAAGGATGGTAATAAATATGATGTATACCTCAATAATGGAGAAACATTAGTGGCGGATAGCATTATCGCAGCTACTCCTCATAAGATAACACAGTCAATGTTTGCGGATTATCACTTTTTTGATCCTTTTAAAGCAGTCCCTTCTACATCAGTAGCCACCGTGGCTTTAGCTTTTCCTGAAGAAGCTGTAAGAAATGATATTGATGGAACAGGTTTCGTCGTTGCTAGAAACAGTGATTATTCAATTACTGCTTGTACTTGGACACACAAAAAGTGGGATCATTCAACACCTAAAGGGAAAGTACTTTTACGTTGTTATGTGGGACGAGCAGGAGAAGAAACAATCGTCGACCTCTCTGATGACAGAATTATCAAGATTGTTTTGGATGACTTGAAAAAGACCATGGATATCACGATGAATCCTGATTTTTCAATTGTTTCACGCTGGAAAAATTCTATGCCTCAATATACCGTGGGACATAAACAACGTTTAACGGACATCTTAAAGCATATGAATGCTGAGCTGCCTGGGGTATTTTTAGCAGGTGCTTCTTATGGCGGTGTCGGACTCCCTGATTGCATTGATCAAGGTGAGGCAGCCGTCCAAAATGTATTAAATTATTTAAAAAAAGAAAATTTCTAAAACGAAGCTGTACATTGCTGGCAGCTTCTTTCTTCTGCTTGCAATTTACACTATGAAGTGGAGGCGTTATTTTGAAACTTACGGTTATTGGTTATTGGGGTGGATATCCGAAACAGAATGAAGCTAGTTCTGGTTATCTGCTTGAACATGATGGCTTTCAATTATTAATGGATTGTGGAAGCGGGGTACTTTCTAAGATACAAAATGTTACCCAGCCTCAGGAACTAGATGCGGTAATCCTTTCGCATTACCATCCCGACCACATCGCAGATATTGGCGTCTTGCAGCATGCAAGATTAATCCAAGGCTTTTTAGGAAAGAAGACTCAAACATTGCCTCTATATGGCCATGATTTGGACCTTTATGAATTTAGCAAATTAACCTATAAAGATATAACCAAAGGAGTTGCCTATAATCCTAGTGAGGTTCTCACAATCGGTCCATTTCATGTTTCTTTTCTAAGAACAGATCACCCCGCACCGTGCTATGCGATGAGAATAGAAGCAGATGGAACAGCAATTGTCTATACTGGTGACAGTTCGTATAAAGAGGAGTTTATTGAGTTCAGTCGCAATGCTGATTTACTGCTTTGTGAATGTAACTTTTATGGACACCAAAATGGAAAATCAGCTGGACACATGAACAGTATTGACGCAGGAAAGTTTGCACAAAAAGCAGAAGTGAAGCAATTAATTTTAACACATTTGCCTCACTATGGGTCCTTACCTCAGTTAATTAGTGAAGCATCAAGTGAGTTTACGGGTATAATTAGGCTTGCAGAAGAGTTTCAATCTATTTCACTATAAGAAGGGGCCAAAAACTATGTTATTTATTGATAATAAAGGAGTCACTGATCCACAGATAAATTTGGCAATTGAGGAATACGCGCTGAAAAATCTTGATATCAATGAAACGTATTTATTATTTTACATAAATGAACCGTCTATCATAATCGGCAAGAACCAAAATACCATTGAAGAAATTAATACAGAGTATGTGGAAGGTAACGGCATTAAAGTTGTCCGCAGACTGTCCGGCGGCGGTGCGGTCTATCATGATCTTGGTAATTTAAACTTTAGTTTTATCACAAAGGATGACGGGGAGAGTTTTCATAATTTCCGTAAATTTACCGAACCGGTTGTGAATGCATTAAAAAAATTAGGGGTAAACGCCGAATTAAGCGGCAGAAATGACATTGAGGTTGGAGGCCGAAAAATTTCTGGAAATGCCCAATTTTCAACCAAGGGTAGAATGTTTAGCCATGGGACATTAATGCTGAATTCAGAAATAGAAAATGTCGTCTCAGCGTTAAAAGTTAAAAAAGATAAAATCGAATCCAAAGGAATTAAATCTGTCCGCAGCCGGGTTGCCAATATTTCTGAGTTTCTTTCTGAAAAGATGGAAATTGGTGAATTCAGATCTTTACTGTTAAAGAATATTTTTGAGGGGCAAGAAGAAATTCCAGAATATATTCTTACGGAAGAGGATTGGGAAAAAATTCACCAACTTTCAAAAGAACGCTACCAAAACTGGGATTGGAACTATGGAAGATCGCCTAAGTTCAATTTACAACATTCTCACCGCTTCCCTGTAGGCAGTATTGATGTTCGTTTAGAGGTCAATAAGGGGGTCATTGAAAATTGTAAAATCTATGGCGACTTTTTTGGTGTGGGTGATGTAAGTGAAATTGAGGCGAAGTTAACGGGCGCGCGATATGAAAAAAATGAAATCGAAAAGGCACTTGCAGATATTGACACCACCCATTACTTTGGAAATATTGCCAAGAAAGATTTTTTAAATTTATTATATTAAGAAGGGAGGCACAGCATTTTCAAATGCTGTGCCATGTTTTTATCTGAATTTTCTAGTATTATACTTGAATAGGTTCTTTTCTTTTAATATAATATGTTTAGAAAATTGTTGCAATTTTGTGAATGAACATTCATTCAACTAAGGGGGAGAAATATGAATCTTTTATCAAAGTTTGAAGAATCAGCGAAGAACTTTGCTACTAAACCAGCCTATTATTTTATGAACCAAACATGTACTTATGCTGAATTAGATGGTGTGATTAGTAAATTTGCATCCGGTTTAGAAAAATTAGGGGTAAAGCAAGGGGATCATATTGCATTATTGCTGGGGAACTCGCCGCACTTTGTAATCAGCTTATATGGGGCATTACGATTGGGGGCAACTGTTATTCCCGTGAATCCCATATATACTGCTGATGAGATTGGCTACATATTAAATAATGGTGACGTTAAAGTAGTTATCGGGCTTGACCTGGCAATCCCATTAGTTGAAAAAATCCACACCTCCCTTCCCAAAATAGAGCATTATATTTTTTGTGAAACAGCACCAAATAGCAATGTAGAACCGAAGATTGAAAACCTATCATGCTCCCCAAAAATGAAATCGTTTTCAATGATAATTGCTGCTGGAGACTTAACCTTTAAGGGACCTGAGCTTCAGGACGATGGTACTGCTGTCATTCTTTATACATCTGGTACGACAGGCCAACCAAAGGGTGCAATGTTAACCCATAAAAATTTATATAGTAATGCTAAAGATGTTAGCGAATATTTGAAAATGAATTCCGAAGATAAGGTGGTAACGGTTCTTCCTATGTTCCATGTTTTCTGCTTGACTGTTGCCTTAAATGCACCACTATTAAGTGGGGCAACGCTATTAATAGCACCAAAATTTAGTCCAAAAGAAATTTTTGAACTAGTTAAAGAAAATAGGGCAACTGTTTTTGCAGGTGTCCCAACCATGTATAATTTCCTCCTTCAATATCCTGATGGAAATCCAGAAGACTTAAAATCTTTACGTCTATGTATTTCAGGAGGGGCTTCCTTACCTGTAGCCCTCTTAAAGAATTTTGAACAAAAATTTAGTGTTGTCATTTCTGAAGGCTATGGGTTGTCTGAGGCTTCTCCTGTTACATGTTTTAATCCGCTTGACCGCCCGCGTAAGCCAGGGTCAATCGGGACATCCATCCTCCGTGTTGAAAATAAAATCCTGAATGAGCTTGGTGAAGAAGTCGCTATTGGTGAGGTAGGAGAATTGGTTGTGAGAGGTCCTAATGTCATGAAAGGTTACTATAAAATGCCAGAGGAAACAATAGCGACTATTCGAAATGGCTGGCTTCATACCGGGGACCTTGCCAGAATGGATGAAGATGGGTACTTTTATATTGTCGATCGAAAAAAGGATCTCATCCTAGTGGGCGGCTATAATGTCTATCCGCGGGAAGTGGAAGAGGTTATTTATAACCAGTCAGATGTTGTCGAAGTGGCTGTTCTCGGCGTTCCAGACCCAAATCTTGGGGAGGCTGTAAAAGCCTTTGTTGTCAGCAAGAACCCTGAGTTAACAACAGAACAATTACTAGATTATTGTAAGGAGCACTTAGCTAGATATAAAATTCCATCTTCGATTGAATTCATTGATGAACTTCCAAAGAATACAACCGGTAAAATCTTAAGAAGGGTCCTAAAGACACAACTAGCCCAAACTGTCAGTAACTAATATTTATTTCGGAGGGCAGGTCGTGTTAAACTGCCCTTTTAAGGGGGATTATGGTGGAGCCAATTTTGCTGGAGTTTAATAATCATGTGGCAGTTGTCACAATTAATCGGGCCGATTCTTTAAATGCGTTTAATTATGAGACCTTACTCGACTTACAGAAAACGGTTGAAGAAATTCGAATAAATCCAAAAGTTCGGGCTGTTCTTTTTATTGGTGCCGGTGAAAAGGCATTTAGTGTGGGGGCAGACTTAAAGGAACGAAAAACATTAACGGATGAAGAAGTGAAGCGAAATCTTTATAAAATTAATGAGGTCTTTACAGCGATTGATAGTCTGCCCCAACCGACTATTGCCGCAATAAATGGGTTTGCATTTGGTGGAGGTATGGAGCTAGCTTTGGCTTGTGATTTCCGCTTTGCAGCAAGAGAAGCACTAATGGGGTTAACGGAAACGAGTCTTGCCATCATTCCTGGTGCAGGGGGGACACAACGTCTACCACGTTTGATTGGTCAGGCGAAGGCTTTAGAACTCATTTTGACAGCAAGGCGCTTGTCCGCTGATGAGGCTTTTATCTATGGAATGCTAACAAAAGTTGTGGAGCAGAAGGAATTAATGTCAGAATGTTTAGCTTTTTGTTCGCAATTACTTGCAAATGGCCCGATTGCAGTACAACAGGCAAAGTTTGCCATAAAAAATGGGATGAATACGGATCTAAACACAGGATTACAAATTGAACGAAAGGCATATGAAGTAACACTCCCAACAGAAGATCGAATCGAAGCATTGCAGGCCTTCGCTGAAAAAAGAAAGCCCGCCTTTAAAGGGAAATAACGAACATGGTGCTTGCGCCATGTTTTTTTTGTAGCAATCACTGATATTTAATTCAATTTTTACCATTAGTTCTAATTTGTCCTTTTTTAACTAAACTAAATATAGAGAGTCTGTACACAAAGGGGGACAAATCATGGCGAGAAAAATGGGAGTCTATGCGGTTGTGGGCTACATTCTATATGGATTGATTATTTATTGGTATTTATTCTATTTTGCTGATTCGAGCCTTCCGTTTGAATATGAAGGATCGAAGGCGGACCCGGCCACCTTTTTGAATGGCAGGGAACTTATGTTGAGTGAGGAGTACTCCAAAATAAGAAATTTATTATTTTTCTTATCTACTCCCTTAGAATGGCTCATTTACTTCTTGATATTATTATTCGGCTTATCTAAAGCATTCAAGAATTGGGCTGAAAACTCCTCTAAGTATAAAATGCTGCAAACAGCCATTTATCTAATTTGGTTATCTGTTTTCGCTTATTTGGCAACATTTCCATTAAGCTATATTAGTTTTAAATTATCTAAAACCTATAATATTTCGACCCAGTCGTTTGCTTCCTGGATGAAAGATGAGTTAATCGATTTTTGGATTAATTATGGGACATGGCTGATCATTGTCCCTGTATTATACTGGTTGATGAAGAAAAGTCAGAAACGCTGGTGGCTGTATGGGTGGCTTTTATCTATTCCGTTTACATTATTTATGATGTTTCTCCAGCCAGTTGTGATTGACCCGTTATATAATGACTTTTATCCTTTAAAAAATAAAGCATTGGAAACAAAAATCCTGACACTGGCCGAAAAGGCTCAAATTCCAGCCACTCATGTATTTGAAGTGAATAAGTCAGAAGAAACCAATGCTTTAAATGCCTATGTCACGGGGATTGGTTCTAATGCTCGGATTGTCCTGTGGGATACTACCTTAAATAAACTATCGGATAATCAAATCTTATTTATAATGGCTCATGAAATGTGCCATTATGTTGAAAAACATATTTATTTTGGAATAGCTGGTTACTTGCTGATTTCACTCCTCGGTTTGTATTTGACCTATAGGATAATGAATTGGGCAACCAAACGATGGGGCAACGAATTGAAAATCTCAGATGTAAGAGATATCCGCTCCCTTCCATTATTTTTTATGATCCTTTCGATGCTCCTGTTTGCTGCCAGTCCATTTACCAATTTTACTTCCCGTTATCAGGAAACACGCGCCGACAAATATGCGATTGAAATGACCAAAAATCCAAAAGCAGCGATTACTTCTTTTCAGGAATTAACTCGTTCTGGTTTAAGTCAAGTAAATCCGCCGTTATTAGTAAAAATCTTCAGGTATACCCATCCTTCGATGCTTGATCGGATATCGATGCTTGAAGAGTACGAGGTGAACCACAGAAATAAATAGGTATAAACTACAAAAAAGGCTAAGACATTGTTATATGTCTCCAGCCTTTTTTGTTACATAAAATTACACAACAAGCATTTGATGAACTAAAAAAGCCGTCAGTCATGACGGCAGTTAAAAATTATTTACGTTCCAAACTTTTTGTTAATTTCCGTTAGTTGCCCCGATAACAGTAGAAATGACTTTTTGTCTCGAGAATCAATGGCCGCATCGATTTTTTGCAGTAATTTTTCTCTTTCGACTGTTAGCTGAATTTCGGACAGCAGCATGTCGATGTATAAATCCTGGACAAAGTTCTCTTTCAAGCGATTGCGTTTCATGGCACCAAGTTTCATTAATTCCGTGTATGATTTTTCATTCATGAAAATCACCTCTGATGCTTTTTAAAATTATATGGTTTTTTTTGAAGAATATCATTAGTTTTTAAATTTTCAGATAAATATTTATTTAGCCTAAATTTTGTGAATAATTTAGGAACAGTTTAGAAAAGTAAGGGAATATAAAACAAGGAGTGTTAAGATATGATGGATAAGATGAAAAAGGAGTTGAATAGATTGAAACAAACCGAGATCGAAGATTATGAAATCAATTCACGTACGATGTTTGTAGAACCAGTGGCATATGGAAGTAAAAGTTACTCACGTGTAGTGGAAGTAGAAGATGAATTCTTGCTACCCGTTAAGCCTTTGGATCTAATTAAAAAAAGTTGCAATTATTATGGTGTTGATTACGAAAGCAGGAAAAGAGGAACACGGCAACTAATTGGTTATTTTCGAAAACTCCCAATCATCATTGAACCAACTTACCACATCTATTTTTTTCCTACAGTTTCGCCGCTAAAACCTGAGTGTATTTGGATAGCATTTGAACATGTAGAATGTTATCGACGCGTAGCCGCACAAAAGACAATGATCATTTTCCGCAACAAAAAATCACATATATTTCCTGTTCCGGTTAGTACAATAGAAGGACAGATGTTAAGAACTTCATTATTAAAAACAAAGCTCATGCAAAGAATAGAAAGTAATGGGAGAAAAATCTTTAATAAGGCAAATGGACCCCAGTTAATAAATGCACTGGAAAGCTCCCTAGAATACGATGCCCATTCGAAGGATCCAAAATAAGGTTGATTATTTCTATACAATTAACGGGACAGATGTTTTTTTAATAAATAGGCCTCCATTAATTCTTGGACCTTATTACGTATCCTTGGGTTAAAGTAATTATGGTTTTCTTCGTAGCCTTTATAAATAAACCTGTATAAAGTAAAAGCATCGTCCCGTTTTGTTTTAATTACCTGAAGTTTATTTTTTTTCATATATTGTTTTACTTCCGCCAATTCCTTCTGTATTTCCTTCATCGTTTCCTCAATCAAATCTAAATAGGGTTGTTTTAATTTAAAAGGGCTCTTTTCGACAACGGTTAAATCCCGGTTTAAGATAATTAGAACCATTGGCAAATACATTGCCTTCTCCATTATGTCTCGATCATCTTCGGGGATTCTGGTCATTTTTTCAGTCACACCTTTCGTTACAATAAGAACAAACGTTCTTCTATATTTTACAAAAAAGGAACATCAAAAGCAATAGGACTTTACATAAACAAAACTCGTCATTTGGCGAGTTTTATTTATTGAAAATTGCAGTTGTTATATGAGAAAGTTTTTATTAATAGAAGGATATCTGATGGGGGAAAATGAATTAAATGAAGAAACCCCTAAAGAGAAAAAACAGTCATATAAATAGGAGCATAAAAAACGTGGATGAATAGGTGATAAACAATGAGATCTGATAAACATCAAGTGAAGAAAAAGAAACGATGGCCATCTGTTTTACTGATATTCTTACTGTTAATTGGGGCAGTGGCAGGCTATGCTTTTTTTCAGTACAAGCAGGGCGTTAACCAATCATTAAAAAAAATTGATAAAAACGCATCAAATGTTGCCTATACTTTCGAAGGGCAAAAAGATCAGTATGGGGGGACGAATATCCTTGTGCTTGGAAGTGATGCAAGAGGTAAAGAAAAGTCTCGCGCAGATACAATCATGATTGTTCATTATAATGAAGACAAAGGAACCTTTAAACTAACTTCAATCATGAGGGACAGTTACCTCGAGATACCGGGGCATGGTAAACATAAGGTTAATTCTGCATTTGCACGCGGTGGACCAGAATTAATGAGGCAAACCATTAAGCAAAATTTTGATATTGATCTTCAATACTATGTCATTGTCGATTTTCAAGGTTTTGTCCAGCTTATTGACGAAGCATTCCCTAATGGTGTAGAAATCGATGTAGAGAAAAAAATGTCAAAAAATATTGATGTAACTTTAGAGCCAGGTCTGCAAAAATTAAATGGAGAGGAAATGCTTGGTTACGTCCGCTACCGTCATGATGCCATAGGCGATTTTGGAAGGGTGGAACGTCAACAAAAGGCGGTTAAGGCCATTGGAGACCAATTGATGGGTCTGCAAACGATTCCTAAGCTCCCTAAACTTATTGGCGTAGTATCGCCTTATGTTAATACAAATATGGATACGGGAGACATAACATTTATGGCGAAGGATTTCTTTTCAAATGATCGTGGAAATATTGATACGTTACGAATTCCAGTCGAAAATAGCTATTCTAATGCGCGAATAGCTGGAGAGGGAGCTGTATTAGATATCAATGTCGAAAAAAATAAAGAGGCACTTCATCAATTTATCACAAAGTAATTATTGGCACTGCTAATTCGTAAAAAAATGAGGAGAAATAGGATGGACATTGAATCATTAAGAGCATGGTTTACGCTTGAACATATAATGAATCTAATTCGGGAATATCGAGCCCTTGGCCCCATACCTGGCATAATGCTTATTGTCATTGAAGCATTTTTGCCTTTTCTCCCATTGTTTTTATTTGTAATGGCTAATGCCAGTGCTTTTGGACTTTGGTTAGGATTTTTATACTCATGGCTCGGAGCCTGTATGGGGGCCATGCTCGTATTTTTACTAGTCAGAAGGTATGGGCAGCAAAAGTTATTATCTTTTTTGTCCAAGCACCCTCAGGTTCGTAAATTGATGGATTGGCTGGATCGTCATGGATTCGGCCCCCTCTTTTTAATGCTATGTTTTCCATTTACCCCCTCAGCTGTAGTGAATATAGTTGCAGGTCTTTCTAAAATACGCCTTTCCCAATACATGTTAGCTGTGGTAATCGGGAAGATGGTGATGATATTCACAATTAGTTTTGTGGGCTATGATATCCAGTCATTGCTGACGAAGCCGCTTCGGACTGTTGTAGTACTGCTTATTATATTCATTCTTTGGTTTGTTGGTAAAAGAATTGAAGGCAGAATGAATAAGAGCATAGAAACTGACCATAATGGTGAAATAGATAGAAACTATAAACAGGAGAGACGGAGGAGCGTTAATGAAGATTGAATGGAAAAAGGAAGGCATGGAATGGGCTAAGGCTTTTGCGATTGGAATCATTATTTTTGCTTTTATTCGTACATTTTTCTTTTCAAATTATGTAGTAGAAGGCGAATCAATGATGCCAACGCTTCAGGATGGGAACAAGCTGGTAGTTAATAAGCTTGGTTATCAAGTGGGGGAATTAAATCGATTTGATGTAATTGTTTTTCATGCCAATAAAAAAGAGGATTTTGTCAAACGAATCATCGGCCTGCCAGGTGATAAAATCGAATATCGTGATGATCTGTTGTATATTAATGGTCATAAGTATGAAGAGCCATTTTTAAATGTGTATAAACAAAAATCTCCTGGAATAAGGATTACTGGTGATTTCAGCTTAAAAGAAATTACCGGTGAAAATACAGTCCCTGACGGAAAATTATTTGTTCTTGGTGATAATCGATTAGGAAGTTGGGACAGCCGGCAATTCGGTTTTATAAAAGCTAGTCAAGTAGTAGGCAAAGTAGATTTACGCTACTGGCCATTAAATGAAATGGATGTCCATTTTTAAATAAAGAGATTAAGGCACTATACACGATGAACAATCGTGTTTTTTTTGTTTAAAACCGTAGAATTTACCATTTATGGCTTGAATCTGTACACTGGTATTCCAAACGTTTGTGCTTATTTTGTGATAGAATGAGAGATATAAAGTTTAAGAGTGGTTGTGGAAAGCGGGGTTTTTACATGTCATTAAGAATGGTAATTGGTCGGTCAGGAAGCGGCAAAACAGCTATGTTCCTTGAAGAAATAAAGGAGCGGCTTCAGGAAAAACCAGAGGGTACACCGATTATTTATATCGTTCCAGAACAGATGACCTTTTTATCTGAATATCGCTTGGCAACAGACCCGGCAATCGGTGGAATGATCCGCGCTCAAGTATATAGTTTTTCACGACTAGCGTGGCGGATTTTGCAAGAAACAGGCGGGATTAGCCGAATCCATTTAAGCAGTGTAGGGATGAGCATGCTCATTCGCAAAATTATTGAAGAGCAAAAGGAACAGCTAGGACTTTTTCAGCGTGCTGCTGATAAAACTGGATTTATCAAACAGCTTGAGCAAATGATAACTGAATTTAAACGATATTGTATAAGACCAGAGGAGTTAATTCAGAACGGATTTCAATCAAATGGTGATACAACGGCTGCCAATGCCTTAAATGATAAAATCAAAGATTTAGAAATTATTTATAAAAAGTTCGAGGACGAAATTTTTGGTAAATATATTGATTCAGAGGATTACTTTACACTATTAGCGGAGAAAGTGTCTCATTCAACCTATTTAAAAGATGCAGAAATATATATCGATGGTTTTGATAGTTTTTCACCCCAGGAATATCGGGTAATGGTGGAATTAATGAAGCATTGCCAAACTGTTTCAATTGCACTAACCACCGAGCACTTGTCCGTTGGTTCAGCTCCTGATGAACTAGACTTATTTCGCTTATCCGGTGGAACTTGTTTTTCCATTTATGATTTAGCTAAAGCAAACGGTATCGAGATGGAACAGCCTGTCATTTTAAAAGAGCAAAAAAAATGGACTGAGCCATCATTGCGTCACCTGGAAGAAAAATTTGATACGCGGCCTGTAGTACCATATTTGGATAAGTCCCAAATTAATATTTGCCAAGCAGTAAATCGTAGAGCCGAGATAGAAGGGATCGCCAGAGAGATTCGTGATTTTGTCAGAGCAAAGGGTTTCAGGTACCGGGATATCGCTTTGTTAATCAGAAATGGGGGGGACTATCATGAGATTGTTGAACCAGTTTTCAACGATTATCAGATTCCCTATTTTATTGACCAAAAAAGGACGATGCTTAACCATCCTTTAATTGAATTAATCCGATCAAGTCTTGAGGTGATTAATTCTTATTGGCGCTATGAACCGGTATTTAGAGTGATTAAGACAGAATTATTATTCCCCATTCAGGAAAATACCGCTAAAATGCGAGAGAAAATGGACAAACTAGAAAATTATTGTCTAGCATACGGAATAAACGGAAGTAAGTGGACAAAAAAAGATCGTTGGAGCTATCGACGCATTAGAGGGCTGGAATTAGAAGTTAATTCTCAAACCGATGCAGAAAAAGAAATGGAACAAGAGTTAAATGAATTAAAACTGATGATAACAGCGCCGTTATTACGATTATCTAGAAGATTGAAAAAAGCGGATTCAGGACGAAAACTCTGCGAAGCTATCTATTTATTGCTAGAGGAATTGGATGTCCCAGCAAAACTTGAAAAGTGGAAGGCAGATGCCGAGGAAAAGGGTAATCTTGTAAAAATGCGTGAGCACGAACAAGTCTGGAATGCTGTCATTGATCTGCTCGATCAATATGTTGAAATACTCGGGGATGAGCCAGTCCCATTAAAGGCATTCGCGGCGGTGTTAGAGTCAGGTTTTGAATCCTTACATTTTTCACTTATTCCACCTGCACTTGACCAGGTTTTGGTTGGGGATTTAGAAAAATCAAGGCTGAATGAAATAAAAATTGTCTTTGTGGTGGGTGTCACTGAAGGAATATTGCCTGCGAAAATATCGGATGAAGGGATTCTTTCAGATGAAGACAGGGAAATGCTTTTGGCAGCTGGGGTCAATATCGCACTTAGCAGCAGGACACGGTTGCTCGATGAAAACTATCTAGCCTATAAGGCTTTTACCGCACCATCTGAAGCCCTTTTTGTGTGTTATCCACTTGCGAATGATGAAGGAAAAGCGTTAATTCCTTCCTCGTATATTAAGAGACTAAAAGATATGTTTCCAGATGCTAATGAGCTTTTCTACGTTTCAGATCCATCACAAGTTTCGGAACGGAGCCAACTAAGTTTTATTTCAAATTTTACAACTACGTTGTCTTACCTCAATTCCCAACTGCAATGGAAAAAACGAGGATATCCCATTTCTGATCTTTGGTGGGATGTTTATAACTACTATCTTGAGAGTTCAGGGAAGGACAAGGCCCAAAAAGTGTTTTCAAGCCTGTTTTATTCGAACCCAGCCGTAAAACTTTCTACAGAGACAGCAGATGAATTATATGGCGAAGCCATTCAAGCTAGTGTTTCTAGAATGGAACTATATAACTCCTGTGCTTTTTCTCATTTCGCTCAGCACGGTTTAAAGCTCCGGGACCGCCAAGTATATCGATTAGAGGCTCCTGATATCGGGGAGTTGTTTCATGCGGCCCTAAAACAGATAGCGGATATTGTCAATGAACAAAACCTTTCTTGGGCAGAGCTTTCAAGGAAACAATGTGAAGAGCTCTCGAAGGAAGCAGTCATGACATTAGCTCCTAAACTGCAAAACGAAATATTATTAAGTTCAGAGAGACATCATTATATAAAACGGAAATTGGAGCAAATTATTACCCGAGCCTCTGTAGTTTTAAGTGAGCATGCTAAAGTGAGTGGTTTTTCACCTATTGGTTTGGAATTAGGATTTGGACCAAATGGAAAACTGCCGCCATTATCATTCTCACTGAAAAATGGGAAAAGAATGGAGTTAGCTGGTAGAATTGATCGAGTCGATCAGGCAAAAGCTGCAGATGACAGCGTCTTTTTACGAGTTATTGATTACAAGTCGAGTGAAAAGGATGTCAATTTTAGTGAAGTGTATTATGGGCTTGCACTGCAAATGTTAACCTACCTTGATATTGTCATGACACATTCGAATGAATTGGTAGAGATGAAAGCCAGTCCTGCAGGTGTTCTCTATTTCCATGTTCATAATCCTTTTATTAATACAACCAAAATGTTGACGATTGATGAAATCGAAAAGGAAATGATGAAAAAATTTAAGATGAATGGATTAATGGTAAGTGATCAAAATGTAATCCGGCTTATGGACAAAACACTTGAATCGGGTGATTCACAAATTATTGCGGCTGGTATAAAAAAAGATGGGAATTTATCTAAAAAATCAAAGGTTGCCAGTCTATCAGAGTTTGATGACCTGAAAACTTATGTCCGTAAATTATATCTAAAAACAGGTAACGCTATAATCGATGGACAGATTGATATAGCACCATATAAATTAAAGGATAAAACACCTTGTACATTTTGTTCTTATAAATCAGTTTGTCAATTTGACGAGGCCATTGAGACTAATCAATTCCGGGTTCTCACACCGCACTCGAAAGAAGATGTACTAGAATTGATTAGGAAGGAGGTTCGAGAATCATGAGTAAGGTTGCTATTCCGCCCAAGCCAGAAAATGTAACATGGACTGATGACCAATGGAAGGCAATAATGGCAAAGGATAGAGATATACTCGTCGCGGCAGCGGCTGGTTCGGGAAAGACGGCTGTCCTCGTGGAAAGAATCATTCAAAAAATTCTTTCAAAGGAAGGTCCGATTGATGTTGATGAATTATTAGTAGTGACCTTTACGAATGCATCGGCAGCTGAGATGCGGCATCGAATAGGGGAGGCACTAGAAAAAGCTATTGATGCTGACCCAAGGTCTCGCCATTTAAGAAAACAGCTCAGCTTATTAAACAAAGCATCCATTTCAACGCTCCACTCCTTTTGTATGGAAGTCATCCGAAAATATTATTACTTAATCGACGTAGATCCAGGGTTTCGAATTGCTGATGAAACAGAGGCGCAATTAATCCGCGATGAAGTGATGGACGAGTTATTTGAAGAAGAATATGGCCAAAAAGATAATGAAGCCTTTTTTAACCTAGTGGATTCATTCACTAATGACCGCAGCGATGCTGCCTTAATGGATATTGTTCGGTCTATTTACGATTTTGCTAGCTCAAATCCAGAGCCAGATCAATATTTACGGTCAATAATAAATATGTATGATGTTTCATCGATTCAAAATATAGAGGACCTTCCCTTTATACAGGACCTGCTATTTGATATTGAACTACAATTAGAAGCGGCTAGAGAAATGATAAACCGGGGGCTGGAAGTAACGAAGCTCCCAGGCGGACCAGCACCTAGAGCTGAAAATTTTCTAGATGATTTAATGGTAATTGATACTCTTCTACTTGCCAAAAAGGACTCTTGGGAAACACTTTATCAAGCATTAATGACCTGGTCTTTTTCACGGGCAAAACAAGTGAAAGGTGATCACTTTGATAAAGAACTAACGGAGAAGGCCCAAAAACTCCGCGATAAAGCAAAGAAAAAAATTCAAGATATAAAAGGGGAATTATTCTCTCGAAAACCTGAGAGCTTTTTACGTGATATGGAAGAGATGCGGCCATTAATAGAAACATTGATTCATCTTGTGAAGGAATTTTCTCAGCGGTTTGCAAAGGTGAAAAGAGAAAAAGGACTTGTCGATTATGCTGATTTAGAACATTACTGCCTTGGCATTTTGACAAAGGAAATCTCAACTGAGGGTGAATTTCTTCCATCGGAAGCGGCCCTTGCATACCAAAGGCATTTTAAAGAAGTCTATTGTGATGAATATCAAGACACAAATATGGTGCAGGAAACCATCCTGAAACTTGTAACGAAGAAAGAAGAGCACAATGGAAATATGTTTATGGTCGGAGATGTTAAACAGTCCATTTACCGCTTTCGATTGGCTGAGCCAAACCTTTTCTTAGGCAAGTATACCCGCTTTAAAGTTGATGGAGAGTCAACGGGATTACGTATTGATTTAGCACGAAATTTCCGAAGCAGAAGTGAAGTGCTCGATGCTACCAATTATTTATTTAAACAAATTATGGGTGTCAAGGTTGGCGAAATCGAATATGACGAGGCGGCAGAGTTACGTGCTGGTGCACCCTATCCAGAAGATGAGACCTTTCCGGTTGAACTTCTGCTTATTAACCAAAACGTTGAAGAAAAGGAATCATCAACTGCGACATCTGAAGGTGAGGCAGGGGCAGAGGCGGAACTAGAAGAATTTGATGCAGTTGGACTGGAACAATCCCAACTCGAAGCAAGGGTTATTGCTTCTAAAATTAAGGAATTAGTAGCTACTGGAGCACCAGTATATAATCCAAAAACGAAATCTACTCGGCCGCTCATGTATCGGGATACAGTTATTCTGCTCCGTTCGATGACATGGGCACCGCAGATTATGGAAGAATTCAAGCAGCAAGGGATTCCCATTTATGCCAGCCTCTCAACGGGGTACTTTAACGCAACGGAAGTAGCCATTATGATTTCACTCCTGCGTGTTATTGATAATCCATTCCAAGACATCCCCCTTGCCGCTGTATTACGGTCCCCCATCGTCGGGTTGAACGAGGAGGAACTATCAATAATCCGCATTCAACAGAAACGAGGCTCATTTTGGGAAGCAGTTTCTGCCTTTTGTAAGAGTAAACAAGCTGAAAATACGGCTGCATTTTACGAAAAACTGCGCCGCTTTTATGACTTTTTGACAGAATGGCGCTCTATGGCAAGACAGGGATCTTTGTTTGAGTTAATATGGCAGTTATACAGAGATACCCAGTTTTATGATTTTGTCGGAGGCCTACCGGGAGGAAAGCAGCGTCAGGCAAACCTGCGTGCATTATATGATAGAGCACGGCAATATGAACATACTTCTTTCCGTGGTTTGTTCCGGTTCCTGCGGTTTATTGAACGAATGATGGAAAGAGGAGACGATCTCGGGGCAGCAAGGGCACTTGGAGAGCAAGAGGACGTTGTCCGAATTATGACTATTCATAGCAGCAAAGGGCTTGAATTTCCTGTCGTATTTATGGCGGGAATGGCCCGAACCTTTAATATGGCTGATATACGTAAACCATATATGCTTGATAAAGAATATGGATTTGCTTCTAAGTATGTAAATGCAGAAAAAAGGATTTCGTACCCTTCCTTACCACAAATTGCATTTAAGCGAAAAAAGAAAATGGAAATGCTCGCCGAAGAAATGCGTGTCTTATATGTAGCGATGACTAGGGCTAAGGAAAAACTTTACCTGACGGCAACATTAAAAGATGCGCTGAAAAAAATTGACCAATGGAATGATGTTGCAGCTAATACAGATTGGCTGTTGAAAGATTACGAACGGGCAGCCGTTTCAAGCTATATTGATTGGATTGGTCCGGCCCTTGTTCGCCATCAAAACAGTAACGAATTAAGGATTAATGAAACGATAAATCCCCTTATACCTGAGGAAATCACAAATCACCCTTCCGTATGGAAAATTTCTTTGCTAAGTGCTGAAGAGGTGAAGCAGAATGAAACAGAAGAAGATATAGAAGAAAATCAACTTCTTGAACGTGTGCAAAAAGGTGAACTTGTCGAGACTACGTCACCTTTTGCAGAAGAAATTAAGTCCCGCTTAGATTGGGAATATTCTTTTTCGAATGCTGCGAGCCATCGTTCGAAACAATCCGTTTCTGAAATAAAACGCCAAAGGGAAATGGCGGATGAACAAAGTGGGACCGACCTTGTAAATCACTTTAAAAAATCAATAGTAAAACGTCCTAAATTTATGCAGGAAAAGCAATTAAGCCCAGCCGAACGAGGCTCTGCTATGCATATGGTCATGCAGCACGTCGATTTAACTAAACCAGTGAATCAAGAATCTCTTCAGGAACAATTAACATGGATGGTCAATAATGAATTATTAACCCCCGAACAGGCTGCAGTAATTGATAAAAATTTGATTATTCAATTTTTTGATTCCAATTTGGGGCGAAGGTACTTTAATGCTAAAACAATCAACAGAGAAGTTCCATTTACACTTTCCATGCATGCTCGTGATGTGTATCCTAATTGGAACGAGGAAGATGAATCTGTGTTTGTGCAAGGGATTATTGACTGCATCTTTGAGGATGAAGATGGGCTGGTTTTAGTGGATTATAAGTCAGATCGAATAACTGATCGCTATAAAGGTGGGTTTGACCAAGCCAAGACAATTCTTGAGAACCGCTACAAGATGCAAATTAACTTATATACCCGTGCAATTGAGCAAATCTGGAAAAAAAAGGTCAATGAGAGGTATTTGTTTTTCTTTGACGGTGCTCATATTTTAAAGGTTGAGAAGGATTAAATTCAATAAAAAATGACATAGACCATCTTATGGTTTATGTCATTTTTTTAATTATTACCCACAATTGGCTGATCGATTACTTTCGTATCAAGTACATTTGTACCACTTAATCCTGAATTCGTCACGATGAATCCACCGGTATTAAATGCACCTGAGCCTGCATTAGTCTTAGAGGCACTCTTTGGAGAAATATACACCGTATCGCCGAATTGCACAATACCGCCACCTACGTTAACGATTTGGACAGGACCAATAATCGCTGGCATACCAAACATCCTTTTTAGTAAACTTAGTTATATCCTTAAGAGTAACTTATGCATTTATTGTTGTCCTTGTTCTCCTTCGTTTTCTACATTTCTAGGACTTGGTTGTAAGTGTCGAATATGCTTAATTCTAGCCTCCATGGAAACATGGCTGCTGTTCCCAACGTGTAAGAGGGAAGCTGAAGATATCCCAATAATATCAATTCGGCCAACCTTAATTAAAGGGTTTGGATTTTGTCGGGAGTATGTGAAAGGTTCATTAATAGGTAGAAAAGGAATAGGTTCGGAATAGACTGGGTAATAGGATAAATTCCCTTCATTTCCATAAAACACTTCGACTTCCCTTTGGACCGCGAGTGCTCTAGAAAGACCATTTATAATACAGGAATCCCCTAACTGTACCGTAGAGGAAAAAGAGACGATTTTAATATTAATCGTGTCTACACAAGAGGTTCTCTGCAGCATGTTGTTCACTCCAGTGATAGCGGAACAAAAGGACTTATAATTAATGATTCCGCAGGGGTATCAAAAGTAGAGGCCAACTGGATTGAATCTGTATCGCCTACCATTACTAACGAGGAACTTGACACCCCAGTGATTTTTATGTTTTGGACAAAGAGTTCGCGGTTATAAACTACAAAGTTCATTCTGTTTGCATCCCTTTCAGGTTATCAGGTAAATTACTGAAAAAAACCATTACCCCATTTTGTATTTCCTTTTTTAATGCTTCAATAATTAAATCATCTGACGGGGCATCTTCAATCGTGCGATTGTCCGCAGATTTGGTGTTTAAATGATGTTCGATCCTACTCGGAAGCTGTTTAATGATGTCTTGTTTTATGAATGCTAAATACTCGTCATTTGGTAGAACGTTCAATTCTCTCTGAGTAGCTTCCACGATCGGAGGTAAATCTGATTCTAAATATCTATAAATGGCTTCCTCGATTTTCATTGATCTTTGCATTTGATCTTTTGGTGACATTGGGGTGGATAAGGATTGATTTTGAACTGCAAAATCTTCAATTCCTGCTAATTCGGATGGATTTAGACCAATGTTTAACGTTCCTTCAAGAGTCTCTACCTTTAGTTGATCAAATTTATATTCGATTTTGTCTACATGGATGGCCTGTTTTTCATATAATTGTTTGATTTCTGCTTGCATTTTTTGGAGAGTACTCTCTAAAGACAGAATTCTCTTCTCCTGAGCTTGAATACACATCTGCAGCCATTGAAGATATTGGGAATAATCCTGATACATGTAATCACCTCACAATTATTTCGCCAATAAACGTATCGTTTTTCATAAGATAGGCGGCTTATTTATCCGGTTTTCTTACCGCGGCTTGTAGGGGGACTGCTGGTGTCCCTAATAAAGAGCCTGAAGATTTGACTGTTTGTGGTGCAGGTCCAGTAAATCCGCCAGTGTTATATAAATGAGCCGTGGGTTTAATAATCCCAGCACTGCCTATTTGTAAAACTGAGGAATTGGTAATCCCGCCAATTTTAATGAAATTAATCTGAATGGACTGCTGGATATAAAAGTTCATTTAAAATCACCCATTCATTAAGCATTAAGTGCAATCCCTTGATCGTAAACATCTGAATCAGTTGTATTGGTGGAACTTACATTATTTTGAAGCTGTAAGCTTTCCCCAGTGTTAAAGGAACCAGCGCCAGAAAATGTTTTTGCGGTAGAAAATGGCATGATTTTATATACATCGCCAATATGGAAGACCGAACTGCTGCCAAGTGTAATGACCTGTGCAACTCCAACAATTGCTGGCATTTTCAACACCCTTTTTTTCATAGTATCTTCTACATCCTATGTATGGGCAAAGGTAATGTGATTGATACGCCCAAAATTATTGAAATCAAGAATCGTATACGCTTTTTAATATTCATTTGTAGAGTTATAAATTAAAAATAATAATAATTACCTACTTGTTTGTGCGAAAAATGGTAAATAAGAAGGGTTTTCGATTATTCGAAAAGGGACTATTATATGAGTAAGAGATCAGTCGGAAATAAACACTGTTTCTCGATAAAGGCAAACCTGATGAAAATCAGAGACGCAAAGCTACAGGGGCTAAGGTGCATTTGCACTAGGCCAGCCAGTTACCGAAAGATTAGGGTGTTTCATAATGAATATTCTATGTCTGCATAGGTGTTCTATGTATCTATGGATATTCTATGAATTTTATCCCCCCTTTGGTAAAGGCGGGGCTATTTCTATTTCACGGAGGTGAAAACTAATCAGCTACTTAACCTGTTTTGGACCCATAAATCCCCTTATTTTAGATGAAGATGTTTCAGAGGTTATGGTAAATGGACCTAACCAGGTGTACTGTGAACGAAAAGGAAAATTGGTATTAACGTCAGTACAATTCCGTGACAATGAACATGTCATGACTATGATCGACAAAATTCTTACCCCACTTGGATGGAGAATCAATGAAAGTTCGCCAATGGTAGATGCTAGGCTGCCTGATGGCTTACGTGTTAATGCCATCATTCCTCCCCTTGCATTAAATGGACCAGCCATTACAATCAGGAAATTTTCAAAGGAACCCTACGAGATTGAAGATTTAATCGACTTTGGAACAATGACAGAGGAAGTCGCCATCTTTTTGGATGCATGTGTGAAAACCCGATTAAATATGTTTGTCAGTGGAGGAGCGGGTTCTGGTAAAACAACCACTCTCAATGCCCTTTCCAATTTTATCCCTGATGAAGAAAGAATCGTAACTGTTGAGGATGCAGCTGAGATTCAGTTGGGACAGGATCAAGTAATATCACTAGAGCTTCAACCTTCCGAAATAAAAGGTAAAAGAGCCATTTCGATTCGGGATCTTCTCAAGAAATCGTTACGAATGAGACCTGACCGTGTTATTATCGGAGAAGTCCGAGGTGGAGAAGCGCTTGATATGCTTCAGGCAATGAATTCAGGCCATGATGGTTCACTTGCTACAGGGCACTCATATAGTCCAAGGGATATGATTAGCCGTTTGGAAACAATGGTCCTTTTAGCCGGAGTGAATAATTCTATTAATGCCATACGAGAGCAAATTGCAAGTGCAATCGATGTGATTATACAGCAAACTCGTTTAATGGATGGAACAAGGAAAATTATCAATATTACTGAAGTTCAAGGAATGGAAGGAGAAAATATCGTTCTGCAAGACATCTTTTCCTTTAAACAAAAAGGACTTAATTCTGAGGGGAAAATTATTGGACAACTTATACCGACTGGTGTCCGCCCTAAATTTTATGAACGCCTTGAGGCATCAGGGATTCATATTCCGGCGACATTGTTTAAAGAAAATAAAGTCCAGTGGCATTAATTTATGAATACTAAAGGGCTGATTTCCTAGTAGATTTAGGGTTCGGCCTTTTTTAATAAAGATGAATCCATAATTGATAGATTGTATTCCTATGTTTGTTACTATATTTGACTTACTTTTTTTCGTGTTTATTAACTGTTTATGGTATGATAAGGTTCGAATTAAAAGAAATTTCATACATAAGGAGGAACTATATTGATTCACGGACATATCACGGCTTGGCTTTTAGCATTAATCTTATTTATTGTGGCACTTTTTTTACATAAGGGTGGAAAAGAAAAAGGTGCAAAAATTGTTAAAATGATTTTACGAGTATTATATTTGCTTATTATCGCAACAGGTGTAGGACTCCTATTTTCGGTTTACAAAATTGATGTATGGTATGTTTTAAAAGCGGTTGTCGGACTGTGGGTAATCGGATTATTCGAAATGATTCTTAGCCGTGTGGCTAATAACAGAAGGACTTCTGTATTTTGGATTCAGTTTGTCGTTGCATGGATCCTTGTTTTATATCTAGGTGGAAGATTGCCAATGTCATTTTTACACCCATAATTTTAAAGTTATCTAGTAAAGGCTGTCGAACACTGAGGCAGCCTTTTTATATTTGAGAAAATGATAAACAACGTGACAACTGCTTAGTTTGGTTTTAATATTGAAATAAGTAGAGAGGAGAGGGACCATATGCTCGTAAAAGTGTTTGCTAATCTCCGGCAAATATGTGGAGGGGTAACGGTAGACGTTCAGCCAGATGGTGAACGAGTGATAGATGTACTGGATAAAATGATTGAAATGTTTCCACCTTTAAGAGATGAAATCTTTACAGCAGAAAAGGAACTGCTTCCATTTGTTCATGTCTATGTAAATGGGAGAAATATTATCCATCTCGATGACTTAGACACGAAAGTAGAAGAGATCGATCAATTTGCTCTATTTCCGCCAGTAGCTGGTGGCTGATATGGAAATACGAGATTTAGAGTTTCGTGGGATAAGGATTGAACATCTAGGTATGTATTTTGAAGAACTAGGTGCCAAGCCAGTGACTGATAAGTTCCCTTACATCTATGAAGCGGAAAACTGGAGCGGACATATTCGTTCGGAAGAGGAAATTTCATTTACTTCAAGTTTTAAAGTAAATACAGTAAAAGTTCGATTTTGTGCAAATGACGCTCAGACTCTTGATGAGTTAATCAAAAATTATCGCTATAAAACAACGAGAATAGGGGGGTAACCTCTATCAAAAAAGCTTCTGCACCTTTGAGGGCAGAAGCTTTTTTGATATTTTTCTTAGACTGTTTGCTTTACTTCAGGATCGATAATACCCAATTCACGAAGTTTCTCATCTGTGACGAGGCCGTCTTTCCAGCCGCGAACTTGGTAATATTCTTCAAGCATGATATCCATGCGGCTTACATGACCTGCACTGTTTCCAGATGCTGGTTCTTCCGTAAAACGTTTCGGAAGGAAATCGTCTTCACGTTTATTAAATCCAGCTAGGTTATTGTAATAACGTTCAAGATTATAGATTCTCTCCCCAGCCTTCATCACATCCTCAGCAGTAAGCTGATTTCCTGTCATTGCACTATATTGCTCAGCATAATGCTCTGCATTTTCTGAGAAAGAGGAGAACTTACAAATATTCATAGAATCGGAGAATGCTAGCATGTCTTGGAATATCTTTAATAATTCGCCTTTTCCTTCTGGCTTTAAGCGGTCAGTTGGTTCAGGTATACCGGCAATTTCACTGGCAACCGTGTATCCGCGCAGATGGCAGGCACCGCGGTTACTTGTTGCATAACCAAGTCCAATCCCTTGAATTCCACGTGGGTCATATGCAGGGATAGACTGGCCTTTAACAGACATGGACAGTTCAGGTGTTCCCCAGGCCGCTGCTGCACGTGCTGGTCCTTCAGCAAGAATCCCGCCAAAGCCTTCACGGTGTGCAATCTTCTTGGTTAACTCAATCATGGAATCGGCATCACCCCAGACTAATTCCTCAGAAATGATTCCTTTCTCATAAGCTTCCATTGTAACAGAGAAGCAGTGGCCAAGTTCAATAGTATCTAGGCCATATTCATTACAACGGTCAATCATATATGAAATCGCTTCCGCATCACTTAGTAAACAGTTTGAACCAAGTGACCAGGCGGATTCAAATTCAATACTTTCTACTCGAGTTTTATATTTGCCATCTTTTACTTCTACTTCAATTTTACAGCCAACTGGGCAGGCATGGCAGGTATTATTGGCCACACGTAGATTCGTGTTATAATATTCACCGCTATGTTTCTCTGCTTCATCCCAGTGTGTTAGTTGGGAATTCTTAGTTGGAAGCGCTCCCACCTCATTGATTAAGTTAGTTAATACATTTGTTCCATATACGGATAAACCGCCTTTATTTGGTGCAGTTAAGCCCCCATCAAGGATTGCTTTTACGGCTTTTTTATTGGCATCTTTGTAATCAGTATCCAATTTTGGCTGCGGCATATTGCCTTTTTGAGGAGCTTTAATGACAATCGCTTTTAATTTTTTAAAGCCTGCAACTGCAGCTGTCCCACCGCGGCCTGCTGCCCGGTCATGCTCATTAATAAATGCGGCAAAGCGTACAGTGTTTTCACCCGCTTGACCAATAGTCATCACACTTAGATCTGATTCTCCATGTTCATCTTTCATCGCTTGGATAAAAGCTCTAGTACTAGTTCCCCATAAGTTAGATGCATCGCGAAGCTCTGCTTTGCCATCTTCAATAAATAGGTATACGGGCTTGTCGCTTTTTCCTGAAAAAATAATATTATCCACACCAGCCCACTTTAGACGTGCTGCCGTCCATCCACCGATATGAGAATCTGTAACTGTGCCAGTTAAAGGTGATTTTGTGACAACACAAAGGCGACCGCTCATGGAAGATCGTGATCCTGTGACAGGACCTGTCATGATACATAAAATGTTTTCAGCAGATAATGGTTCGACTTCAGGACCGTTATCTAATACATACTTAACCCCAAGGCCACGGCCGCCTATGTATTTCTTTGCATCTTCCTCATTGATTGCTCGGTAATTAACTACCCCATTAGTTAAATCGACCAATACTTCTTTGTTTTTAAAACCGCCTAGATTCAAAGTTTTTCCCCTCCACTTCTAATTTTAAGGAACAGATATGAATCTCTTATAATAGTAGAAAATGGTATAAAAGATTCCTTCCAAAATTATACTTAAACTTATTTTTATTATATCTCTTTTTGAATGTTTTTAAAATTAAATAATTAATAAACAACAATAATTAATAATTTGGTAAGATAATAGTAGTTTGGAAAAGAGGTGTATTATGAGTGATTTAGAACGCTATTCGAGACAGATTCTTTTTCAACAGATGGGGGAGACAGGTCAAATAAAATTGTTGAATAGCAAAGTGGCCATTGTAGGAGTAGGAGCACTCGGTACGGTGATTGCAAACCATCTTGTCCGTTCAGGGGTTGGCTATATCCGTTTAATTGATCGGGATTTGGTTGAACTTTCTAATCTGCAACGACAGACGCTCTTTGATGAAGAGGATGCAAGCCTACAGCTTCCTAAAGTAATCGCTGCCCAAAAAAGGCTAAATAAAATTAATTCATCTGTTACCATCGATGCACATATCGCTGATATAAACCTTGATAATGCCGAAGAACTATTAACGGGAATGGATTGTATCGTGGATGGCACCGATAATTTTATGACCCGTTTTTTAATCAATGATGTGGCTGTTAAGTATCGAGTCCCCTGGGTTCATGGTGCTGCCGTTAGCTCAAGAGGGATGTTTACTTCCATAATACCAGGAAAAACACCTTGCTATCGCTGTCTCTTTCCAAATGTTCCAACTGGGACAGGGGAAACTTGCGATACCGTTGGTGTATTGTCACCGATAACGGATATTATTGGTTCATTTCAAGCCCTCGAAGCAATCAAAATATTAATTGGGGAAAAGACTACACCTAATTTAGAACAAATTGATATTTGGGATTATTCCACCATGCAAATGGATATTTCCGAGGGGAGAAATCCTCATTGTCCAACATGTGAGAACCATCAATTTGATTTTCTCGAACGATCCTCAGAGCAGCAGATAGCTTATACAACACTTTGCGGACGTAATACTGTCCAAATTAATCCAAGAAATAAACGTGAATTGGATGTAAGAAAGTTAGCCGGAAATCTTAAACAAAGTGGCCCTGTATCAGGAAATGACTATTTGCTCCGCTTTTCTCCAGATGAAGACACTTCAATTGTTGTGTTTAGAGATGCACGTGTATTGATTCATGGTACAAATGATGTGGTCAAAGCAAAATTGCTTTATTCCAAATATATTGGAAACTAAATATGGGGAAAAAAAGGCGTGGATGCCCATGCCTTTTTTCTATGAAATCATTTTCTCTATCACTAATCGTTTTCCCGTATTTAATGTAAATTCAAACCGATCATTCACCTTTTCGTAATAACAAAAATGGTGTTGGACATTACAAATTTGTTCCTGATTATCGAAAACTAAAAAATTTACCCCATCTTTGCGATTTTCATCCGATAAGAAAGATAAATGATTATAACAATAGATGCAATCGTATATGGAAAAGTTTAAGGAGTTTAAAGTGGTAACAAATTGAAAAAAGGCATCATCATTTATCCCATCTAAAAGCCTTTCAAGTGAATAAACTAAATGTTTCCTAATCCTGACTAAATCATGATTCCGAAGCATGGTTGCTTCGTTTCCAATCCGGATTTTTCCTGTTTCATACAATTTACCTTTCTTCCAACGGTTCATTCGGAAGACTTCAATTTCTTGCTGAAGGTAATCATCTAACATTTCAGCTTCTTCCGTTTCCTCATCAAAGAAGATCCATTGGTCATTTATTTGTTCAACAGTTCCTTCTGTGTAGGCTCTTTCCTGAAAATCGTATAGTCTCATTCGTTGTTGTCGATTCATTATTACCCTCCGTGCCAGATGATATCATATTCTTTTTAGACATCTTCATGAAGTTTTATAACTGAAAAATAAAGTATTCTTTTTTTAACTTAAAAATCTGACTTCCTTAAGCAGCCTTCCGCTTTTCTTTTTGGACAATTAACCGATTCCTATGGGCTGAATACTATAAAACATGATTCATGTACAGTAGTTCTGTTAATGAGGAGTGTGAAAGGAAATGTGTGGCATTACAGGCTGGATTAATTTTGATAGGTCACTCAAAAATGAAGTAGAAACATTGACCAAAATGACAAATACTCTGGCAAAAAGAGGCCCTGATGAAACAAACATCTGGTCTGATGCAAATGTGGCTTTTGGTCATAAAAGACTGATTGTTGTTGACCCTGAAGGGGGAAGACAGCCAATGTCCAAACAAAAAGACGGATATTATTACACCATTTGCTATAATGGGGAATTGTATAATACAGAAGATATCCGCAAAGTTCTCCATACTAAAGGATATTCATTTAAAGGTCATTCTGATACAGAAGTTCTATTATCTGCCTATATAGAATGGGCAGAAGAGTGTGTAAATTATTTGAACGGAATATATGCATTTGCTGTCTGGGATAGCAAGAAGGAGCAACTCTTTATAGGACGCGATCGCTTAGGGGTAAAACCTTTATTCTTCAGGGAACACGAAAAAGGTCTGTTATTTGCGTCTGAAATCAAGGCTATATTAGCCCATCCAGAAGTAAAAACTGAAATCAATCAAGAAGGTCTTGCTGAGATCTTTGGGATTGGGCCTTCTAGATCGCCAGGTTCCGGAGTCTTTAAAGGAATAAGTGAGCTAAGGCCGGCACATGCTTTAACATTTTCAAAAAATGGTCTAAAAATTTGGCGTTATTGGAATGTAAAAAGTGAAGAACATAAGGACAGCGTGGAGGAGACGGCTGAAAAGGTCCGCTATTTAGTAACAGATGCTGTAACGAGGCAGCTTGTTTCGGATGTTCCATTAAGTACCTTTTTGTCTGGCGGTTTAGATTCAAGCATCATTACAGCGATTGCTGCGAAGGGTTTTCAGGACCAAAACAAAGGGCAGCTCCATACCTATTCTATTGATTATGAAGGTAATGACAAATATTTTTCCTCAACAGAATTTCAACCAGACGCGGATGGAAAATTCATTCAAATGATTACAGATAAATTTAAGACCATTCACCATAACAAAATTATTACTCAGGAGCAATTAGTTAATGATTTGGTGGAAGCGACCCATGTAAGAGACCTTCCAGGGATGGCAGATGTTGACTCCTCATTGCTTTGGTTTTGTAAAGAAATCAAACAGAATTTTGTAGTTAGCCTGTCAGGGGAATGTGCTGATGAAATTTTCGGCGGGTACCCTTGGTTCCATCGAAAACAAGACTTAGAACGGCCAGGATTTCCGTGGATGCGGTCATTAGCGGAACGACAAAATTTGTTGAAATCACATTGGCGGGATAAACTTAAATTGAATGATTACGTTATGGAAAAGTATAATCAGGCGATCGCCGAAACGCCAAGATTAGATGGTGAAAGTGTGGAAGAATCAAAGCGGAGAGAATTATTTTATATTAATATGATAAGCTTTATGACTACCTTACTTGATAGAAAAGACCGGATGAGCATGGGGGCAAGTCTTGAAGTCAGGGTTCCGTTTGCTGATCACCGCCTTGTTGAATATGTGTGGAATATCCCGTGGGAAATTAAAATGTATCGCGGGAGAGAAAAAGGAATCCTCCGAAAAGCATTTGAAGGTATTTTACCGGAAGAAGTACTGTATCGTAAAAAAAGCCCGTATCCGAAGACACACAATCCTGCTTACACCATTGCCGTCCAAAAACAGGTGGAGAATATTTTACAGGATAAATCCTCCGTTTTACATGAATTTTTTAATAAAGAGCAACTTGAAAATATCGTGAAGTCTGGTGGAAATTCATTTCAAGAACCTTGGTTTGGCCAGTTGATGACAGGTCCTCAATTATTGGCGTACCTTGTGCAACTGCATACATGGTTTAAGGATTATAATATTAACATAGTGAATTAGGTTTGATTTTCTGGCGAAACGAAGAATTTAAATTTGGAATAAAAACTTGATTAGATTAAAATAAGGTAGGGAAGAGGATATCCTCTTCCCTTTTTTAGAGGAGGATTTAACTATATGAAAAAAATTACACTTATTTTAATCTTGTTATTATTTAATTCTTCGCTTTCTGCACATGCGGCCGTTGAAAAGAAAGAACGCTTATGGCAGGATGAATCTGTTTATTCCATTATGATTGATCGTTTCAACAATGGGGATCGGAATAATGACATTGATGTAAATGCAAAAGATCCATTAACATATAATGGCGGAGATATTCAGGGAATCATCGATAAGTTAGATTACATACATGACATGGGATTTACTGCGATTCGATTAACTCCCATTTTTGACAATACAAAGAATGGATACCATGGCTTTTGGGTTAAGGATTTTTACAAAGTTGACGAACATTTTGGAACTATGAAGTCTTTCCAAACGTTAGTAAAAGAAGCTCATAAACGAGAGATGAAGGTGATCTTTGATTTTGTTACGAATAATGTAGCAGCTGACCACCCTTGGCTAAGTGATACCAGTAAGAAGGACTGGTTTAATGCAAAACAAGATATCGCATCTGGAAATGAAAATCAGAAGGAACTTGAGCAAGGATGGATTGATGGATTGCCCGATCTTAATCAGGACAACCCAGAAGTAAAAAAATACTTAATAGACACAGCAAAATGGTGGATCAATAAAACAGATATTGATGGGATGAGCTTACCGGAAGTAAACTATGTTCCAATCAGCTTTTGGACTGATTTTTCAACTGAAGTTAAGATGGTAAAGAAAGACTTTTTTCTGTTAGGGGTCATTTCAAAAGATAATCCTATAGATATGCAAGCATATACAGGTGCTGGGATAGATAGTGTCGTTACGTATCAATATAGTGAAAAATTAAGAAAGACTTTTGCAAGTACAGATCAGTCCTTTAGTACACTATACTCCGATGTAGATAAAAATCAGCAATCATTTTTAAGGGCTAATTTTTTGGATAACGAATATACCACAAGATTTACGAGCGACATTGTCGCAAAGAAACAATTCCCAGGCTCACGCTGGAAAACAGCATTGTTGTACCTTTATACCACCCCAGGAGTTCCTATTATTAATTATGGGACCGAAATTGCATTAAATGGGGGAGGTATTCCTGATAACCGCGGGCAAATGAGCTTCAGGGCTGAAAAAGAACTGATTGATTACATTACCAAGGTGGGCGAATTAAGGAATCAACTTCCATCCTTAACAAGAGGAACCATGGAGATGCTCTATGATCAAAAGGGAATGGCTGTTTATAAACGTGTGTATAAAGGTGAAACATCAATTATTGCGATCAATAATTCGAGTAAGTCTCAAAGCGTAACGTTAACAAATGAACAGATTGAAGACGGAAAAGAACTGAGGGGCTTACTTGGAGGAGATAAAGTTAACAGTCATGATAATAAATATATGATTATTCTAGATCGGGATAATTCGGAAGTGTATGTTGCAACTGAAAAAAGCGGCATCAATTTTCCATTAATTGCAGGGTTAGTTGTTGTTTACCTGTTGTTTATGTTATTTATACTAAAATTAAGAAAAAACAAGCGATAAAATGTCGGGGGCTTTCCCCGACATTTTTTTATCCATTGATAATTTCCCCGCCATTTACATGAATCATTTGCCCACTGACATAAGAGGAGTCAGCTGAGGCAAGAAAAACATAACTAGCTGCTAGTTCATATGGCTGTCCTGCTCTACCCATTGCTGTATTTGAACCAAATGTAGCAACTTGGTCTTCTGTGAAAGTCGATGGGATAAGAGGTGTCCAGATTGGACCTGGGGCAACGCCGTTAACGCGAATCCCTTGAGTTGCGAGCGATAAGGCTAGAGAGCGGGTAAAGGAAACGATTGCCCCCTTGGTTGCGGAATAGTCCAATAATTGTTCATGCCCCTTGTAAGCTGTAATGGAAGCCGTATTTATGATTGATGCCCCCTGTTTTAAAAAGGGAAGAACCATTTTTGTCATATAGAAAAAGGAGAAAATATTTGTTCGGAACGTCTTTTCCAATTGTTGCGAAGTAATTGATAATAAACTTTTTTGCGGGTGTTGCTCTGCTGCATTATTGACAAGTATATCTAACCTGCCAAATTCAGAATGAATTTTATTCACGGTCTCTTTGCAGAAATCTTCACTGCCAATGTCTCCAGAATAAAGCAGGCATCTTCGCCCTTCCGCTTCAATTAATTGCTTGGTTTCTTCCGCATCTTGATGCTCTTCTAAATAGATAATTGCTACGTCTGCCCCTTCTTTAGCAAAATAAATGGCAACTGATTTGCCAATCCCGCTGTCGCCGCCAGTAATTATCGCTGTTTTACCAGTTAATTTTCCACTTGGCTGATAATTGGGATCGACTGAGATGGGCAGAGGATTCATTTCACTTTCAATGCCAGGCTGGTGATTTTGATGTTGTGCTGGAAACGTCTTCTTTTGTTGATTTTGATTGTTGCTCATTACCTAAAACCTCCAAGTGTTTACTCCTTATTAGTTTTAGATAAATGGGTCAAATTATGAAAAATAAAGATGAAAAAAAGCGAAAGGATTTTATAATCCTTCCGCCGGTTTTATTCATCGATAATTTATAAACTGAACATCCACAGTTAAGTCCGCTTCGCGTACGAGGGAGATTATTTTCTGTAAATCATCCCGATTCTTACCGCTAACACGCACTTGGTCGTCCTGTACCTGACTTTTCACCTTGACGCCGCTATTTTTAATTATGGTATTAATTTTTTTTGCATTTTCTTTATCAATACCTTGAACTAGTTTAGCTCGTTGACGAACCGTTCCGCCAGAAGCTTTTTCAACTTTCCCGTAGTCAAGATTTCTAACTGGAACGTTTCGTTTCATTAATTTACTAAATAAAACATCTTTTAGTTGGTCCATTTTATATTCATCATCGGAGACAAGGACCAGTTCCTCTTTTTCTTTATCAAGTGAAACTTCACTTTTACTGCCTTTAAAATCATAGCGTGTACCAATTTCCTTCATTGTTTGGGCAATCGCATTTGACACTTCCGATAAGTCTACTTGAGATACAATATCAAATGAGCTATCTTTGGACATAACAAAACCTCCATTTTATAAACATTATATTAAAACCACACCCGCTAAAGTTTCCCTTTATGGGTACATTATAGTAAAATATAGCAGTTCAAACAACTATTTAAAAAGGAAGCGGACGTTCACAAATGGATTGATAGGAGCGCTCCGAATGAGATAAACTAATTCTCCGTGAAAAGAAAAGAGGAGTTATATATGTCTTTAAATGAATTAATCGGTCAAACAACTACATTAACCGTAGCTCGGAAAGCTTCGTTTGGGTATTTTTTAACAGATGGTAATGAAGATGTATTACTACATTTTAATCAAGCCCATCAAGAATTTGAGGAAAACGATCAGGTAGAGGTTTTTCTTTATGTTGATTCAGAAGGTCGAATCTCTGCTTCAACGAATATTCCTGACATAGCGATTGGACATTATGCTTGGGTGAAGGTAACAGACTTAAATCCAAGGATTGGTGTCTTTTTAAATATTGGACTTCCAAAAGATATCTTGTTAGGTATTGATGATTTGCCTGTACATAAATCCGTCTGGCCCCAACCTGGAGATTTAGTCTATATAACTTTAAAGCTAAGCAGTAATTATCTCCTTTACGCAAAGTTGGCCACTGACCCAGTGATTGAATCTATTTCTGTAAAAGCAACAAGAGCAAATTTTAATAAAAATGTGCAAGGACATATTTATCGAACAGCCAAAGTCGGCAGTTGGATCTACACTATAGAAGGCTTTAAAGGATTCATTCATGAGTCACAAAGACAACAAGAGCCGCGGATTGGAGAAAAAGTTGAAGGACGGATTATTGATGTGAAGGAAGATGGCACGATCAATGTTTCTTTGCTGGCAAGAAAAGAGGAAACGCAAGATGTTGATGCGGAACGGATTTATGAGTATTTGATGAGCAGAAATGGTGCCATGCCATATAACGATAAAAGCATGCCTGAAGATATCCAAGATCGGTTCAGCTTAAGTAAAGGTGCCTTTAAACGAGCGCTTGGAAAACTTATGAAAGAGGGCAGGGTATACCAAGAGGGCAGCTGGACATATGTAAAGAAAGATTAATGTTTTTACATACTCTTTTCAAATTGACAGAAACTAAGTGTGAATCTATTTGAAAGGGGTAAGGTTATGCCGCACACTTCAGACAACGATAAAAAAGCGAAAGACAACAATGCCCTTCGCCATGAAAAGAATATGATGCGCGAGAAAAATCGTCAAGCTGGAAAAAATCAATACTCCAAAAAGACAGATCATAAATAGAGTAATGAAAAATGAGTGAGGTGTTTATACCCCGCTCATTTTTTAATTTGATGAAGGCAGTTCATTTAAGAAGAAAATGGCGACGGTACCAGCACCTGTATGGGACCCTATAGCCGAACCGATTGAGGTCATAAAAACTTCGACCGGATGGAATTCTTCTTCAATCATTACTTTCATTTCTCTAGCGTTTTCTTCACAATCCGCGTGGCTAATTCCAATGACTTGGTTATCCATATCAGCTCCGCGGTCCTTCATGATTTCGATGATCCTTCGCATTACTTTTTTCTTCCCACGTATTTTTTCAATTGGGATAAGTCTGCCATCCTCTACATTGAGGATAGGCTTTATATTCAATAATCCTCCTAGAAAAGCAGAGGCTTTGGAGACACGCCCACCCTTTGCTAAATAATCTAGATCTTCCACTGTAAAAAGATGTTCCATATGAGTACTTCTAAATTGCACATCTTCTATTATTTTTTCTTTTTCAATATTTTTAGCAGCAAGAACGGCTGCTTCTCTAACCACAAGACCAAATCCAAGAGATGCACATTTAGTATCAACAATTGTTAAATTGAAATTTGGATATTTTTCCTTCACTTGGTCAAGAATCATAACAGCAGTAGAATATGTACCAGATAATTCTGAAGAAAAGGCTATGTATATTCCGTCTTCACCTTTTTCTGCCATTTCGGTAAATACTTCCTCGAACAAAAGCGGGGAGACTTGAGAAGTTTTTGGAACAATTCCACTACGAATGGCTTCATATACGGTGTTTGAATCAATTGATTTTACATCTTCGTATTCTTTGCCACTAATCTCAACTTTTAAAGGGAATAGAGTAACATGGTTCTCTTCATAAAAACTCTTTGGTAAATCGCATGCGCTATCAGCTAGTATTCGTACCTGCATATAGCTCACCTGCTTTCAAACTATTTATAGTTTCAGTTTATCGGTTTCATAATAAAAATACAATTATCTATCACAGAAAACGTTTCTACGGATACATAATCTCTCAATAAAGGGGTAATAGATATGATTTGGCTCCAGATAAAGAAACTAGGTGTGGTTGCAGCGGGTTCATTGTTAGGTGCCCTTGCTATGAATTTATTTTTGATTCCTGCAAATATCTATTCAAGTGGATTTACAGGAATAGCCCAATTACTTTCAAAGGTGTTAAGTGACTATACACCAATACAACTTTCGCTAGGTTTATTATTATTATTGCTGAATATTCCTGTGGCCATTTTAGGCTGGAAAAAGGTAGGAAAGTCTTTTACAGTTTATAGCTTTATTAGTGTAGCACTGTCCTCGTTATTTTTAACACTCATCCCGATTAAACAGGTTTCAAATGATATCCTTCTAAATGCAGTTTTTGGTGGTGTCATCCTAGCCGTTGGCGTTGGGATTACGTTGAAATGGGGAGCTTCAACAGGCGGTGTAGATATCATTGCAATGGTTTTATCGAGAATGAAAGACAAGCCGATTGGACCCTATATGTTGGTCATAAATGGACTGATTATTTTAACAGCAGGATTTTTGTATGGCTGGGAAAAAGCTCTTTATACTCTTGTAACTTTATATACTTCGACAAGGGTGATTGACGCCATCCATACTAGGCATGCAAAACTCACAGCAATGATTATTACCAAAAAGGCTGATGTAATGAAAAAAGCAATACAAGAAAAACTTGTAAGAGGAATCACTATCCTTCCTGCCAAAGGGGCATTTTCAAACGAAGCGAGAGAAATGTTAATGGTAGTCATTACACGATACGAACTCTTTGATTTGGAAAGAATCCTTAAGGAAGTGGATCCAAATGCATTCACAAATATCATACAAACAACAAACATTTATGGCTTCTTTCGAAAAGAGTAGAAAAGCGGAAACGCCTTGGCGCTTCCGCTTTTCTATTTAAGTCAGTTGATTAAGCTCTTGTTGCATTTGTTGGAGCTGTGCTTGCTCTGCTACGGTGGAATTTGCATAAGCAGAACTTAATGCATTTTTCGCTTTCGCCACAGCAGAATCAAGTTCAGCAGGGTTGGCCGATTTCGCCATTTCAACAAATCTTCGTGCTTCTTGGAACAATTGGTTTCCCATGATTATATTCCTCCAAGCGAGGATTCTTGCACATTGGCCATCTTCTGAGCTTCCGCTTCAGCATAGGTCATGTGATAGGGAATACGTTCCGCATGTTTACTGACCGTATCCACTCCTTGCTGGACAAAGCGTTTTGATTTGTTTCGTTTACCCATTCGAATCCCTCCAATATGCTCAAGGCTCTTATTGAAACAGCATCGCTGCCTCAAAAAATAGTATGTACCAAAATGGGGATGTTCATTTAGGTAAACAATGGCGAAAAGGGGTTAAAATTTTATATTTAACAAATCTGCCAAATATTTTCCCACTCCATCTTCTTCATTGCTTAAAGTAACATGATTAGCAATGTTTTTTACTTTATCAATGGCATTACCCATAGCAATTCCGTGACCAGCATATTCCAGCATTTCTAGGTCGTTGTCTTCGTCGCCAAACGCAATAACTCTCTCAGCAGGGATACCAAAGTAATCAGACGCTTTTTTTAACCCGACAGCCTTATTTAAGCCAACTTTAATAATCTCAACCACATGCCAAGGTGCTGCCCAACTACGATGGTCAATTACTTCAGCATGGACTGCAGATAAATGATCGCGAATGGACTTTAATTGATCTTCATCTGTATGAATTAACAAACTTGTTGGTGATTCCTTTAAATAATTGGCTAAATCTCCTGTAGTAATGTTAGGATTTCCAAAATTAAAAATGTCTAAAAGCTTTTCATCATGATAGTGGAAATACACATCATCAATTACTTCCGCGATAATATTATGAAAATGAAAGCTTCTACACGCTTCGACAATTTCGTGTGCAACCTTGATATCAAGTGGTTGGTGATAACCCCAGTCTGGCTTTCCGGGGTAATGCATAAACGCACCATTGAAATTGACAATCGGTGTGTCTAAATTCAATTCACGATAATACATCTCACAGGAACGATAGGGCCTGCCCGTTGCAATCATGACGATATGACCTAATTCTTTTGCCTTTTTAATAATTTCTTTTGTTTTTAAAGATATCGTCTTATCATCTTTCAATAAGGTTCCATCTAAATCTAATGCAATTAAGTGTCTATTTGCCATAAGAACTCCTTCTAATAATAATTTCATCACTAATATAAATGGTGCTTTAGGAAAAATTTTATATTCATGATACACTGCTAATATAAATTTTTCATATTTCGAAGACCCTTATTATTTCTATATTCACTATGTTAACAATTTTATAACGAAACTGTAAAAAAATTCACACCTAAAGGTATAAAAAAACTATATACTTTTTTTTATGAAGTCTCAATTTTAACGATAACAAAGTTATTTGCTATAATAATTTTAGGTCAAACATTTGAGGAGTGAAGAAAAATGAATGAAGAACTAAAAGAGAATATATTGGGTGCGTTAGAATTAGTTATTGACCCTGAACTAGGAGTAGATATCGTAAACTTAGGGTTAGTATATGATACGGAAATGGATGCAGAAGGGAACGTAACCATTACGATGACATTAACATCAATGGGCTGCCCTCTTGCGGGTACGATTGTGGACCAAGTTAAACGAGCATTGGCTGATATTCCAGAAGTGAAAGAGGTTGAAGTTAATATTGTTTTCAATCCTCCATGGAATAAAGAAATGATGTCACGTTATGCAAAAATTGCCTTAGGTATTCGCTAAAAACAGCAGAACTTTTCTGCTGTTTTTTTATTCTTCACTAATCAGACATATATATTGGCCGGAATGTGAGATAGTTCACTTTTTTTGAACATAAACACCTTTATAATACAGGTTATTAAGGCTATTTGATTTAAAAGCCAGTATTAGGAGGCACATTCAATATGAATTTTAGCCGAGATTTTAATAAAGACCCATTTATCGTTATTTGGGAACTCACTAGAGCTTGCCAATTAAAGTGCCTGCACTGCCGTGCGGATGCCCAGTATAAAAGAGATCCACGTGAACTATCGTTTGAAGAAGGAAAAAATTTAATTGATCAAATATATGAAATGAACAATCCAATGCTTGTTTTTACAGGCGGGGACCCGTTGATGAGAGAAGATGTTTTTGAAATTGCAAAATATGCAGTTGAAAAAGGTGTACGGGTATCAATGACGCCAAGCGCGACACCTAATGTAACCAAAGAAGCCATTGAAAAGGCCAAAGAAGTAGGTCTAGCACGTTGGGCATTTAGTATTGACGGTCCTAAAGCCGAGATTCATGATCATTTTAGGGGAACGGCAGGTTCCTTCGACCTTACCATGGAAAAAATAAAATATTTGCATGAAGTTGGATTACCCATTCAAATAAATACGGTAATTTCCCGTTACAATATTGACTATCTTGATGAAATGGCAAAAATGGTAGAGGATTTAGGCTGCGTGTTATGGAGTGTCTTTTTCCTAGTTCCAACAGGAAGAGGTCAAGAATCGGATATGATTTCTCCTGTTCAACATGAAAAAGTTTTCAGATGGTTATATGATTTAAGTAAGCGCGTTTCTTTTGATATCAAAACGACAGAGGCAATGCACTACCGACGGGTTGTGATTCAACAAAAAATGCGTGAAGCGAAAGAAACAACGGATGAAATCGAATACTTAAGTGCATTAACAGAAAAAGGATTAACAGGCTCCATTGACGGATTGGGACGTGCTCCAAAAGGTGTTAATGATGGAAACGGATTTGTGTTTATCTCCCATATTGGAGATGTATATCCAAGTGGGCTACTCCCAGTTAAAGCGGGTAATATTCGTGAAACCCCCTTGGCAGAAATTTACCGTGAATCACCAATATTTAAATCATTAAGGAACCCTGACCTCTTTAAAGGAAAATGCGGTGTTTGTGAATTCCGTCATGTTTGCGGCGGATCAAGGTCAAGAGCTTATGCGATGACTGGAGATTATCTGGAAAGCGAGCCATTCTGTGTTTATATCCCAAAAGCATTAAGGGAGAAGCAAGTTCATGAAAATTAGATAAATAAGACAAGGCTGCCCCATTTTTGTGAGACAGCCTTGTGTGAAATGTTATGAAAAATAAAAAATGACGGCATGCCATCCTATTCAATATTGCAATAGACTGCCGAACAATTTTCACAATCGATTTCATTTTTTAAGTATTGTAAATCCAAAATGGTTATTTTCCCTTTTTTAACAGATATGATTTTATCCTTTTTTAGTTCACTTAGAATTCTGTTTGTACTTTCACGTGATGTACCGCAAAAATTAGCCAGTTCTTGGTTGGTTAGCGGAAGGTCAATGAGAATTCCGTTATCTTTTTGGATGCCATAACTATTTGACATGCGGATAAGAGTTGAAAATAGTGCCCCGCGTTTCCCATTTAGGACAAGGTCGCGAAACTTTGTTTGAGTTTTACGGAAATGATCACTCATCCATTTCATGAATTCAAAGGCAAGCTTACTATTTTGAAAAATTTCGCTTTCAAGTACATCCTTTTTTATTGCAACAACTTCTCCTTCCTCAAGAACCATTGCGCTTAATAAATACCTAGGATTATCCGTAAAAAGGGTTAATTCTCCGCAAATATCATTTTCTCCACAAATTCTTAACGAAAGCTCACGACCATCTGATGTGATTTTACTAATTTGAACTTTTCCGGAAATGATTATGAAAAGTTCTTCGGCAACCATTCCTTCTTGAAATAAAAAGCTTCCTCTTTCACTTTTAAATTTCCGATCTGCAAATCTAAGTAATTCTTTTATTTCAATTGAATGAGTTGGTTTCATTGGTATTGTCATCGGATTCACCTCAACGTATCTTTTTAACAACCATTTATTTTCATAATCATCGTAATTTGTTTGTTAGTAATATTTTATCTTATTAGAAGTCTCAAAATAGAAGTAAACAATGACAATATAGTGAAAACTTATGCGGACCTAAAAGTATTTCTTGATTGGCAAACTTCTGCTAAGATAAGATTTAAAGTAATAAGTATTGTAATAGTGAATAAAGTAACAGTCATTTTTATGATCTACTGATATATTTAAAATAGGTTCTTTAAAAATAATGGAGTTGAGATTAATGGAAAAAACCATTATTAAAGATAAATTAAATAGACCCTTGCATGACTTAAGGATTTCTGTAATCGATCGATGTAATTTCCGCTGCCAGTACTGTATGCCAGCAGATCAATTCGGGCCGGATTTTGAATTTCTTCCAAAAAGCGCATTGCTGTCATACGAAGAGATTGAACGCCTTGCGAAAATATTTGTCAGTTTAGGAGTGGAAAAAATTCGCCTAACTGGGGGAGAGCCTCTTCTTCGGAAAGATTTGCCTATTCTTGTTAAAAAACTTTCAATTATTGAGGATTTACATGATATTGGATTAACGACAAACGGTGTGCTCCTGCCGAAATTGGCAAAAGAGTTAAAGGAAGCTGGTCTTAAACGCGTGAATGTCAGCCTTGATACCTTGAACGATGAACTCTTTGGGGAAATTAATGGGCGCGGGGTAGGCACTGGACCTGTATTGGAGGGCATTGAAGCAGCCAAACAAGCTGGGCTTGGGGTCAAAATTAATATGGTTGTAAAAAAGGGTCTAAATGATACTGAAATCATTCCAATGGCAGAATATTGCAAAGAGAATGGACTGGAGTTGCGTTATATCGAATTTATGGATGTTGGCTCTACAAATGGCTGGAAAATGGACGATGTCATTACTAAAAAACAGATCTATTATCTATTAAAAGAACGATTTGAACTCGAGCCAGTAGACCCTGCCTATTATGGGGAAGTAGCAAAACTGTATCGTTATAAGGATAAAGATGTGAATGTTGGGTTCATTACATCTGTATCCGAATCTTTTTGCACAAGCTGTACACGGTCACGTTTATCAGCGAATGGTCAAATTTTTACTTGTTTGTTTAATGGGAATGGGCATGATATTCGAAACTTTATGAGAAATGGTGCCACTGATGAAGAAATCCGGACACGAGTGACTGCGATTTGGAATGGTCGAGATGATCGATATTCAGACGAAAGAACTGCAGAAACGTACAAAAATCGAAAAAAAATAGAAATGTCTTATATTGGCGGTTAAACTCTCTTCATCAGAAGAGAGTTTTTTTTGTTAATGAAAAACAGCCTGGGATACAGGCTGTAATTATCATTAAATATATCTTGGAAATAGTATGTTGTTTTCAAGATGCACATGCATAAAAGTTAATCCCTCTAAGGCTTCTAAACGTGCATAAACAAGACGATACGTACCACAAGCATCTAAAGGAAGAGTGTAGTCAGATGTAACAGCACGAATTTTCCTTAAAATTTCTCCGGCATGGTCATGTTCTTTTTCTAATTCAACAATCATTGCAATAGCTTCTTCACGGTTCTCAACCGTTCCATCTGCTAGCTGCTTAATTAAAGGAAATACAACTGCTTCCTCTTTTGCCATATGTTCCATCAATTCTTTTTTGAATTCATAAAAGAGTTCATTCACCTGTAATAATTCGGGGTGGTTATCACCGTGTACACGTGATACTTTTGTTACATACGGACTAAGCATTGTTAGTTCCTCTTCTGATACACGATGGTAATTGGAGATGACATGATTAATTATTGTAGTTGAATCAGAGTTAGTCCAAACTTCAACGTCTTTTTCGGCATTTTCATATGTTTCAAATACTTCTTTTAATTCATCTAATAACGTATCGAGGTTAAGGTTATTTTGAGTGACAGCAGTTGCTAATGGAATGTTACCTCCACAACAAAAATCAATCCTGTTCTTTTTAAAAACATCACTTGTTTTTGGTAATTCATTTACAATATCTTTAACTAATGAATCTGCAGTAATAGTGAAACTCATCGTATATTTCCTCCTTAAAAAAATCCTATTGAGTAAATCTACGTTAATCATAATTTAAAAAAGCAAAAAAATAGGTGACCTGAATCACACATTCGATATGTTTTACATTTTTATGTCTGAATTCCTTTAAATTGTGACATTTGATATGTTGTTATGTTTCTAATAAGCTTATAATGAAGGATATTCAATGATTAATGGTATATATCAAAAAAGGTATATGTTTATAGCAGGAGTTGATGACTTTGTTTGAAAGAAGAAAACCAGTACCAATTGCTGAAGCCGTTCAAAAAATTATGGAATATCAATTACCGGGTGTGACCGAGCAGGTTTCAATAGATGATAGCTATGGCCGCTTTTTATCGGAGGATTTAATCGCAACTAGTGATGTGCCCCATTTTGATCGTGCTCCCTACGATGGCTTTGCTGTCAGGTCAATCGATACCCGAGATGCCTCACCAACGAATATAGTTGAATTTGAAGTAGTCGATCATATTGGTGCTGGAATGGTTTCTAAAAAAGTAATTGGTGCGTTCCAAGCTGTAAGAATTATGACTGGAGCGATGATGCCAGAGGGTACAGACGCAGTGGTTATGTTCGAACTTGCACAGGGATCCGAAAAGAATGGAATTCCCTTTATGTCAATTAAACGCAGCTTTAAAAAAGGCGATAATGTTTCATTCAGTGGAGAGGATGCCAAGCAGGGCGAAATTTTGGTAAGAAAAGGGACGTTAATCAATCCTGGGATACAAGCCATGCTTGCGACATTTGGATATGAACGTGTAGCCGTAGCAAAAAAACCTCTTGTAGGTTTATTTGCTACAGGGACGGAACTATTAGAGGTGAACGAGCCCCTAGTTCCTGGGAAAATTCGAAACAGTAATTCCCATATGATTGCAGCGCAAATAGAAAGAGCAGGAGGGATTGTCCGCTATTTTGGCAAACTTCCGGATGAGTTTGATACTTGCTTTGAAGCAGTGAAAAATGCTTTAAATGATGTTGACTTGTTAATTACGACCGGCGGGGTTTCAGTGGGTGATTTTGATTATCTGCCTGCTATTTATGAAAAGCTTGGTGCGGAGGTTTTCTTTAATAAAGTTGCCATGCGGCCTGGAAGTGTGACGACAGTGGCACAGTATAATCGCAAACTTCTATTTGGACTTTCGGGAAATCCATCAGCATGTTATGTAGGGTTTGAATTGTTTACTCGCCCAATCATTCGAAGAATGCTTTTTTCAGAAAAACCTCATCTTCGAATTGAAAAAGCTCTTTTAGAGGCGGATTTTCCTAAAGCAAATCCATTTACTAGGTTTGTTCGAAGTTCAACGTCTATCGATGCGGGAAGACTAAAGTCCACACCGAGTGGACTCGACAAGTCTAACATCATTATGAGCCTTTCTGGAGCTAATTCCTTGATGATTCTTCCAGGCGGAACTAGAGGCTATACAGCTGGCAGTGAAGTCGATGTCCTGCTGCTTGAAGATCAAGTTGGTAGTGAATGGCCTTGGTAACTCCTGTCATCTTTCAAGTGGTAGGTTATCAAAATAGTGGAAAGACAACAATCACTTCAAAGTTGATTAACCTTTTAGCAGAAAAAGGGGTAAAAACAGTTACTATAAAGCATCATGGACATGGTGGCAGACCAGAATATCTACCGATGAAAGATACAGAAAAACATGTAAAGGCAGGAGCAATTGCATCAATCATCGAAGGAGACGGAAGTTTGCTCCTCCAAGCTGAGAACCATTATTATTCACTTGAAGACCAAATTAAATTGATGAAATTTTTTCAGCCAGATGTGATTTTAATTGAAGGCTACAAACTAGAGTCTTTTCCAAAGTTGCTGTTATTAAGAGACGAAAATGACCTTTCTTTATTAAAAAGCGTGTCCAATATAGCTGCTATTGTATTCTGGAAAGACAAAATGGATCAGGTAATCACTTTGAAAACCAATATTCCTTGCTTTCATATTGATGATAAAAGGGCGATAACTTGGACTTTGAAATTACTTCAAGAGCTTGTTCATAAAATGGATCAAAAAAGTTAAGAAGATGTCACAAAAAGAAGGCGATGGCCTTCTTTTTTTAGGGTATTATGTGATGTGTTTCACATATATTTTTGCTTAGCTAGCTTATATTTAGGCTAGTCAGGAAAAAGGAGTGAAAATAATGAAGTTATTTTTACCGAAACAACATGGTGCATGGGCAATGCTAATCATCCCTTTTTGGCTTGGTGTCATTAAAGGAGGATTCATATGGCAACATATCCCGTTTTTCATCGGCTGGCTCTTATTGTATTTGGCCACCTATCCGATGCTCCTCTTATTTAAAAGAAAAAAAATCCCTTTTTATACAAAATGGACTATTTTATATTTGATTCCATCGTTACTATTTTTACTTTTTCCTCTGTTGGAAAGACCATCAATTATATATTTCGGCCTTCTGATGCTTCCGTTTTTTATGATAAATGCTTTTTATACTTCAAAGAATCAAGACCGGGCATTTATGAATGATCTCAGTGCAGTTTTTGCCTTTTCCATTGCCGGATTAGCAAGCAGTTATTTAACACATGGAGAAATAAACCTCGAGACAATTGTTTATACCTTTTTAACATCGGTCCTATTTTTTGTTGGCTGTACCTTTTATGTAAAAACAATGATTAGGGAAAAGAAGAACCACCAATTTAAGTGGATTTCATGGTTTTACCATATCATGTTAGTACTATCTTGCTTCGGTTTAGGTATTTGGATTGTTGCCTTAGCATTTTTGCCTAGTTTACTAAGAGCAATTATTTTTTATGGCAGGTCCTTATCCCCAAAACAAATTGGTATTTACGAAATCATTAATTCCGCGATATTCTTTTCGATATCAGCCATTCAAATAGGCTTATTAACATAAAAAAATCGGTCAAATGACCGATTTTTTTCGCCTAAAGAATTCCTAATCCACTTTACAGATTTCTACTGGACAGTCCTCACAATCGATTTCCCTTTTTAAATAGTCTAAATCATGAATGGTAATCGTGCCCTTATCAATGGATACAATTCCGGTCTTTCGTAATTCACTTAACAAACGATTGACAACTTCTCGTGAAGTACCGCAAAAATTGGCTAACTCTTGATTGGTTAGTGGCAGCTCAATTAATATTCCTTTATTGGTTTTGATACCATAACTATTGGAAATACGAATAAGTGTGGAGTACAAAGCCCCTTTTTTACCGTGAAGAACCAGATCACGGAACTTAGTTTGGGTCTTTCGATATTGTTGACTCATCCACTTGATGAACTCCAATGAAAGTGATAGGTTTTGTGATAGTTTTTCTTCAAGCGTGTCTTTCATAATAACGGCTACCTCTCCACTCTCAACAACGCGAGCACTTAATAAATATCTGGAAGAGGGAGAGAATAAATTTAATTCACCGACAAAATCACCATGCGAGCACATTCTAAGAGTGAGTTCTCTTCCATCAGGAATGATTTTGCTGATTTGAAGAATGCCACTTTGTACTATGTACAATTCATCAGCAGCAGATCCTTCCTGAAATAAAAAAGTACCTTTTTCAACTTTCTTTATATGGTGAACTGTATCAAAAAGATGGGACAGTGTTACCGGCATTTCTCTTACTGACTGCATACTCATAACCGCCTTTAAAGGTACGAAAATTTGATTTAAAAAATTGACAGTCAAGGTTGGATTTACATGATAATACTATAATTATATTGTTAACAAAGAATAATTAGCAATAAATGAGCAATAAGTTCATACAATCGTCATAACTTCGTGCCAACTTTGTTTATTTCTTAGGAAATAATGTCGAATAGTATAGGAACTTGTAAGAAATGCCAATAATGACAGAGCCCGAAACGGAAATAATAACATTGTGTAGAAAAGGAGGGAAAAAGAATGGGTCAAAATCGCCAGTTTAAATCTGGGAGTAAAGCACCTAATAATGGTGTTTATATTGAAGTGGGAGATACGGGAAGCAATGTCAATAATCCGAAAAAGATCAAGTTAAAAGCAGGGGATGCCTTCCCAGAGACTTCTAATGATGAACGAGTTTGGACATATCAGCGAAAACCATAAATTTAATACAGAAAAGGTCATCCATTGGGTGGCTTTTTCTTTTGTCTAAACTCTCGACTATAAAATGTATTTTCTAAACCATGAAAATTTCCTTTTTAGATGGGATTGTTTTATAATGAAAACAAAGGTCAAATTTGGTCAAAGAGGGTGTTGAAAAATGGATATGAACCGAATGACAGAACGGTTACAGAAAGGATTGATGGATGCCCAATCGTTAGCGGTAAAGCATAATCATCAAGAGATTGATGAACCTCATTTATTTATATCTTTAATGGAGCATGAAGATAACCTCATTTCTGCCATATTAGAGAGGATGGGAGTGTCTTCTGAAAGAACAAAAAAGAACCTTATGGAATCTCTGTCAAAAAAACCAGTGGTTACAGGCAGTGGTGTTGAACAAGGAAAACTATATATTACAGCAAGGCTGCAGAAGTTACTTGTAAAAGCTGAAGAATATGAGAAAAAATTTTCGGATGAGTATTTATCTGTCGAGCATATTCTGTTAGCTGCGGTTTATTCAGATGACTCAGAAATGCGAAAGATATTACGAACTTTTGGTAAGCAGCCAGATCATGTTTTACAAGTTATAAAGGAGATAAGGGGGAATCAAAGAGTGACATCACAAAATCCCGAAGCAGGATACGATGCCTTAAAAAAATATGGACGGGATCTTGTTGCAGAGGTTAGAGAAGGAAAAATGGATCCTGTTATTGGACGTGATTCTGAAATCCGAAATGTCATTCGGATTTTATCAAGAAAAACAAAGAATAATCCGGTACTAATTGGTGAACCTGGTGTAGGAAAAACTGCAATTGTAGAAGGGCTGGCACAGAGGATTGTTAGAAAAGATGTTCCAGAGGGTCTAAAGGATAAAACCATTTTTTCATTAGATATGAGTGCGTTAATTGCAGGTGCTAAATTTAGAGGTGAATTTGAAGAACGATTAAAGGCTGTATTAAATGAGGTTAAAAAGAGTGAAGGCAGGATCTTATTATTTATTGATGAAATTCATACGATTGTTGGCGCAGGGAAAACGGAAGGTGCAATGGATGCAGGAAATATGTTAAAACCGATGCTTGCACGCGGTGAACTTCATTGTATAGGAGCAACAACGCTTGATGAACACCGAAAATATATTGAAAAAGATCCTGCACTTGAACGAAGATTTCAGCAGGTACTCGTCCAAGAACCAAACGTAGAAGATACTATTTCAATTTTACGAGGCTTAAAAGAGCGGTATGAAGTACACCATGGTGTTAAAATCCATGATCATGCTTTGGTGGCAGCAGCAACATTATCAGATCGTTATATTACGGATCGGTTCTTGCCCGATAAAGCCATTGATCTTGTTGACGAAGCATGTGCGTTAATCCGGACTGAAATAGATTCCATGCCAACAGAATTAGATGAAGTAACACGCAGAGTTATGCAATTAGAAATTGAAGAAGCAGCTTTAAGTAAAGAGGTGGATGAAGGAAGCAAGTTACGGCTGGAAGCACTTCTAAAGGAACTTGCTGACCTTAAAGAGACAGCCAATGAAATGAAGGCAAAATGGCTGCATGAGAAACAAAGTATTCAGAAATTGCAGGAGAAAAGGGAGCAACTGGAGAAACTTCGCAGGGAACTTCAACAAGCAGAGGATAAATACGATTTAAATCGTGCGGCAGAGCTTCGACATGGACAAATTCCGTTAGCAGAAAAAGAACTGAAGGAACTCGAAACCGTAACTGCTAAGGATGAAAAATTACTTCGTGAAGAAGTAACAGGTGAAGAAATATCCAACATCGTATCCAGATGGACTGGAATTCCGCTTTCTAAACTAGTCGAAGGCGAAAGAGAAAAGCTGCTCCGATTAGAATCTATCCTGCATGAAAGAGTGATTGGTCAGAATGAAGCTGTAAATTTAGTGGCAGATGCGGTCCTAAGGGCTCGTGCTGGAATTAAAGACCCTAACCGTCCAATCGGATCGTTTTTATTTTTAGGTCCAACTGGGGTTGGAAAAACAGAGTTAGCAAAAGCCTTAGCGGAGTCTTTATTCGACAGTGAAGAACATATTATCCGGATTGATATGTCAGAGTATATGGAGAAGCATGCCGTTTCCCGCTTGATTGGTGCACCTCCTGGATATGTTGGCTACGAAGAAGGCGGACAATTAACTGAAGCAGTGAGGAGAAGGCCATACTCTGTTATCTTAATGGATGAAATTGAAAAAGCCCATCCTGAGGTCTTTAACATTCTCCTTCAAGCGCTTGATGACGGAAGAATTACAGACTCGCAAGGGCGTGTAGTTGACTTTAAAAATACAGTGATAATTATGACATCAAATATTGGCTCACAATCTTTGCTAGAACGAAGTGAAAATGAAAGTGAAATTTCTGATGCGGTTCGAGAAAAAGTGATGAGTCAATTGAGGGGGCATTTCCGGCCAGAGTTTTTAAATCGCATAGACGAGACAATTCTCTTTAAGCCACTATCACTAGAGGAGATAAAGAATATAGTTGCAAAAATGATGAGAGAATTGCAAAATCGTTTAAAACATCAACAAATAGATATTCTCATCAATGAGGAAGCTAAAGAATTTATTGCTTTAAATGGATTTGATCCAATATATGGTGCTAGACCGTTAAAACGTTTTATCCAAAGAAATATCGAGACAAAACTTGCTCGTGAAATAATTGCTGGAAAGTTACATGATCAATCCAAAGTGGAGATAGGTATCAGCAATGGAGAAATTTCATTAGCTGTTAAATAGAAATCCATATAAAAAAAGTCATCCGCTTGGATGACCTTTTTTTAATGTTTTGAAACTGGCTCGTTTGGAATCAATGCAGTTACTACATAAATTAGAATAGTTACACCAACTGCAGCAACAGTACCAGTAACGAAATCATATTTTGCACCTGCAGTCATTGAGCTCACTACATATGTAAGCATTTGCACTAATAGAAATGACCAGAAAAGGGTCCAAAAAAATCGCATTATTCTTCACCTCTAACAACCTATTTTACATCTTTAATTATATTATCATATGATTCAGAAATGATAAAGCGAAACTTCGTCTCGTGGTAAGTTGTCCTTTCTGGTTTACATTGCATTTCTTCTTTTTTACCTACTTGAATTCCATATGTGCCATGTAAAAATAGGCAAACCCCCGTTCAACTTTAATATGGCGGCATATAATACTGTGAGGAAATATGGAAAAGGAGATTTAACGATGGAAAATCGTAATTTTCAGATGGATACCCAATGGAATATTATTCATTACCCAGAGAAGCCCACAGGATTTGGGATCTTAATACTTGGAGATGAAAGGCATTTTGTCGATGACTGTAAATGCTTTTGGACACAAAATGAAGGTAAGTTGGCAATTATCAACCAGCTGAAAGAAAAAGGGTACACCATTTTTTCCTCGAATCTTTATGGGCGAAACTGGGGGAGCGAGAATGCTGTTGAACTCGCAGAGAGGTTATACCAGCATGTAATCCGAAGCGAGATTCTTAATAACAAAATTCATGTTTTGGCAGAAGGTATGGGGGCATTGGTTGCTTTGAAATTAATGGAAAAAATGAAGACCAGGATTAGGTCGATCATATTACTTAGTCCAATTCTCTCCTTAAAACATCATCTTGAACAAGAAAAGGAACATAAATTTTTTTATAAGAAACTACTGAGGGAATTATCATTAGCGCATCAAATGGAGCAGAACGTACTCGAAAACACTATTCTTAGCAGGGAAGAAACCATTAAGCAACCATTTGACTGTCCAGTTAAAATAATCCATGTCCTGGCTGGGGCAAAATCTTATAACCAGTCTAAATTGTATCAACAATTAATTAGTGGGTCCGAAATAAGTCCAACGTTTATTCTTCCAGAAAAAAAACAACAACTAGCGATAATTATGATAAAGTTCTTCAACCGCCATGAATCGGTCTTATAAACTTCATCCTCCCTACAAGAAATAATTCCTTAACGATGCGCATAGGATTCATTAAGGTTAGTGTGGGGAGGAAAAATATATGGACAAGGCAATTCTTTTTGGTATGTTTGACTTTGTGAATTTTCATATTTGCAAGAGTTTGTTAAATAAAGGGGTAGAGGTAAAAGGTATTCATCTAGAAGAGACGGATCCTATAGCTTTTCTAGAAGAAAAAAGGCTTGAAGTGGGCCGAAATGCAAACTTAATTGAACAATCCATATCCGAGTGGGAGAGTGACCAAGAAAAATCCATACCTAATACTAGTCTGATCATCTCAATATATGATCTTTTTATGAGCAAAAAAGAACAAATTTTACAGGATGGAAACGTAACTAAGCCGATGATTCAATATCTGGAGGTCAACAAGCACGAAGTCAATACTGTTCTAATTCTTCCCGTCCAAATGCTGACTAGTACATTTAGGGGCAAGGAAATAAAGGGATTCCTAGATTTGATCAAAGGAGTAGGAAAGAATACGCAGTATATTTACTTACCCGCCGTTTATGGCCCGTGGCAAACGTCTTCTTTTTTATTTCAAAAAGTATTAATTTCAAAATATCAAGAAATAAAGATTAAAGCTGATGAACGGGAATGGTCCAATGATGTCCTTTGTATTAACGATGCGCTAGAGTCAATTGTAGATATAATGGAAACGGGAGAGGCAGGCAGTTACGTGCTTGAGAGTGGCAAAAAGAATCAATGGTTGAAATGTGCAGAATATCTAAATATCACTGAAAATCATCGGATTAAAAATGATTTTGAATCATTGGCTTTGAATTCTGAAATTGTAAAAGTTTCCGTAAAAAAAGGTACCCCATTAAAAACATCTATTCAGGAACAAAAGGATCATGTCCAACGATTATATGCAAATCTGTTGTAAAGTGTCCTGATTTTTGTATAGAATATGTTGGAAATAGGGATGATGAAAGAAGGGATTCATTTCTAAAGACATTTAGAAGGAGATAATATGATAAGTCAAGATAAATCTTTAGAATTTATGCAGATCGCAATGAAATACTTACCTGAGGCTAAAGAAGAATTGGACAAGGCTGGCGTTGAATTATCAATGGAATTAATCCAGCCGTTTATGAACCTTTTTACAAAGGTTATGCAAGAAGCATACGAACTCGGGTTAGCTGAAGGACGTAAAGAAATGTAAAAAGAAATAAGCTCTCAGACGCGGGAGCTTATTTCTTTTTTAATATTTGCCCTAAACAGTTGCTTAAAATAGACTTTATTTGATAAAATTAGTACCAAGTCATAATAATTGATATTAAACAATAGGATATAGAATCTTGTCATAAATAAAAGGAGATGGACGGTGTGAGAGCAGGGATTGTAGGTATCGGTAGATATTTACCAGAGAAAATTGTCACCAATAAGGATTTAGAAAAAACATTGGATACATCTGATGAATGGATTCGTACAATGACAGGAATTGAAGAGAGGAGAATCGCAGCCGATGATGTTGACACTTCGGACATGGCTTTTGAAGCGGCCCAAAAGGCGATTCAAGATGCAGGGATTACTGCTGAAGAGATTGATTTAATTTTGGTAGCTACGGTTACTCCTGACACTCCTTTTCCTTCGGTTGCATGCAGAATTCAAGAAAGGCTGGGAGCAAAGAAGGCAGCAGCAATGGATGTCAGTGCAGCTTGTGCTGGTTTTATGTACGGCATTGTGACAGGTAAACAATTCGTTGAAACAGAAGTTTATAAATATGTCCTAGTTGTTGGAGTGGAAAAACTTTCGAAAGTTACAGACTGGTCTGACCGAAATACAGCCGTTTTATTTGGGGACGGGGCTGGAGCAACAATTATCGGACCTGTTTCAGAAGATCGTGGAATTCTATCCTTCGAACTTGGGGCTGATGGGACAGGATCTAAGCATCTATACCAGGATGAATATATTATTATGAATGGTAGAGAAGTTTTCAAATTTGCTGTTAGGCAAATGGGGGAAAGCTGTATTAATGTTCTCGAAAAAGCAGGTTTATCAAAAGATGATGTCGATTTCCTGATTCCTCATCAGGCAAATATTCGTATTATGGAAGCGTCTAGACAAAGATTAGAATTGCCAGTTGAAAAAATGTCAAAAACCATTAATAAATATGGTAATACGTCTGCTGCGTCGATTCCCATTTCAATAGTAGAAGATTTGGAAGAGGGAAGAATTAAGGATGATGACCTCATTGTCATGGTAGGTTTCGGTGGAGGATTAACTTGGGGTGCGATTGCCATCAGATGGGGAAGATAAAGAACAGAATTAGCAAAAAGATAAGAAATGAAGGAGATAGATAACATGGAAAAGCGCAGGGTTGTAGTAACAGGCATAGGTGCAGTAACACCGCTTGGAAATGATGCCGAAACTACTTGGAAAAATATTTTAGAAGGGAAATCTGGGATTGGGCCGCTGACAAGAGTTAATGCTGATGAATATCCGGCAAAAGTTGCTGCAGAATCAACTGATTTTAATCCTGAAGCATTTATGGATAGAAAAGATGCACGCAAAATGGACCGTTTTACCCAATTTGCTGTTGCATCGGCATTAATGGCAGTGAAAGATGCCAATTTAACAATTAACGAAGAAAACTCCCATCGTGTTGGAGTATGGATTGGTTCTGGAATTGGCGGAATGGAAACCTTCGAACAGCAATTTGAAATTTTTCAAAATAGAGGATATAAGCGTGTCAGTCCATTTTTTGTTCCAATGTTAATTCCGGATATGGCAACTGGACAAGTTTCCATTACATTAGGTGCGAGAGGCTTCAATTCATGTACGGTAACCGCTTGTGCAACTGGAACAAATTCGATTGGTGATGCCTTTAAAGTCATTCAACGCGGCGACGCGGATGCAATGGTTACAGGCGGAGCGGAAGCACCCATTACAAGAATGTCAGTCGCAGGCTTCTGTGCGAATACTGCTCTATCCACCAATCCAGACCCAAAAACAGCTAGCAGACCATTCGATAAAAATCGTGATGGATTTGTAATTGGTGAGGGTGCAGGGATTATTGTCTTGGAAGAACTTGAACATGCTTTAGCGCGTGGTGCCAAAATCTATGCTGAAATTGTCGGTTATGGGGCAACAGGTGATGCCTACCATATTACCGCACCGGCACCAGGTGGGGAGGGCGGCGCTCGTGCTATGAAAATGGCCATCAATGATGGCGGGTTAAAGCCGGCTGAAATTGATTATGTTAACGCCCATGGGACTAGTACAGAATATAATGACAAGTTTGAAACTCTTGCAATGAAAGAGGTATTTGGTGAGCACGCTTATAACTTAGCTATAAGTTCAACGAAATCGATGACGGGGCATCTTCTTGGTGCTGCAGGCGGTGTGGAAGCGATCTTTACGGTATTAGCGATAAGAGACAGCATGCTTCCACCTACCATTAACTATGAAACACCTGATCCAGAATGTGATTTAGATTATGTACCAAATAAAGCACGTCAAAAGGAAATCAAAGCAGCAATGAGTAACTCATTAGGTTTTGGCGGACACAACGCAACGATTGTATTTAAAAAATACGAATAAGCACTTACGAACGACCAGACAAATTTGTCTGGTCGTTTTTTTTACCATTTTATCTATGAACCTCTTTCGATAACCTTCATAAACTGTTCAGAGAGGTTAGGTAAATGGGGTGTAGGAATGGGAATCATTCGAACGGATCATTGGATTGAAGAGGAGTTTGACAGACCTGTTAAGCTGTGTGAGAAACTAGAGCCATTTTTTAAAAAGCAAACGCCAAAGGAAATATACAATCAATTATTGAATTTTGGTATGTACCGGCCGTCTCGATCCGCTCGGATTATTGTTGATCGAATGAAAGAACAAAAGGCTTGGGATCAAGTGGAACAACTCTTTCATCACTATAAAGAGAAATGGAATGGTCCTGACATACCGGTATTTCTTTTTCCCGTAGCACAAGCCGGCGGGCTCTTTCTCAGAGAAGTTAAAAGTAAGGCTGGTGTCTCGTTTCCTGATAAAATGTTTCTATTTCTCTCGGATTTTGAGGATCCGAAAGAAATAGAGGCACTATTGGTCCATGAATATCATCATGTCTGCCGACTAAGACTGTTGAATAAAAGAATGGAAGACTATAACTTGCTTGATTCGATCATCATTGAGGGACTAGCAGAATATGCTGTTTTAAAAAACTGTGGACCGGAATATTTAGCCTCTTGGTGCCGTATGTATAATGAAAAGGAGCTAATGAAATTCTGGGATAAATATATAAAAAAACAACTTAAAACGAAAAAGAGTGAAAGATTACACGATGAGTTACTTTATGGACAGGGAAGGCTGCCTAACCTACTCGGTTATGCTATTGGATATAATATTGTAAACCATTTTTATAAAGCCAATCATTATTCTACGAAACTTTCTTTTACAAGTTCCCCTAGAAAATACTTAGATTACTATAATCTTCAAATTGAAAAAAACCAATAAATTAAAGCTTTTCCTGATGAGTTAGTTATCAGACATTGGTAAATATTCAAAAAAATCTTGCAATTGTAACAATTCCGTAATAGAATTTCAATTAAATAGAGTCAATAGACAGAATTATTCAAAAAGTTAGAGGGTGTACTATGAGCACAAAAAAATCGCTGCACAAAGAGGCACCATTGCTCGAGGTGAAAAACATAGAGACGGCATTTGATATTGACGGAACTGATTATAATGCAGTAGATAATGTTTCATTTAATGTTAAGCCAGGACAAATTGTTGGAATTGTTGGAGAGTCTGGTTGTGGCAAATCCGTTATGAGTCTCTCCATTATGAAGCTTTTACCTAAGGGAAGCGGAAAAATTAAAACAGGTGAGGTTATTTTTGATGGAATAAATCTAGAGAAAATGTCCGAATCTCAAATCAATAAAATTCGTGGGAAAGACGTCTCGATGATTTTCCAAGAGCCGATGACTTCATTAAATCCAGTTTTTACAATAGGCTATCAACTACAGGAAGTCCTTTTTAATCATTTAAAAATTACGAAGCAAGAAGCCAGGCTAAAATCTATCGCCCTATTAAAAAGTGTCGGAATCTCACGACCTGAAAACCTGGTTGATGAGTATCCACATCAACTATCCGGCGGGATGAGACAAAGAGTGATGATTGCGATTGCCATTGCTTGTCAGCCTAAATTATTAATTGCTGATGAACCAACGACTGCGCTTGATGTTACTGTTCAGGCTCAGATATTAGAACTTCTAAAGGAAATTCAAGCAGTAAATGACATGTCTGTAATTTTAATAACCCATGATTTAGGTGTGATTGCTGAAATGTGTGATGAAGTTATGGTGATGTATGCCGGAAGGATAGTTGAACGTACGGATGTTGATACGCTTTTCCATAATCCAAAACACCCATATACTAGTTTACTATTGGGGGCAATCCCGAAAATGGATGGACAAGAAGAACGGTTAAGTTCGATTAAAGGTATCGTCCCATCGCTTATTAATATGCCAAAAGTGGGCTGCCGTTTTGCGAATCGATGTCCAAAAGCAATGCCTGAATGCACGACAATTACCCCTTTACTTGAAGATGTAGAACATGGCCATGAAGTTGCATGCTTACTCTATGAAACAAGTAAACCAATTAAAGGGGTGAGATCATGAGTACCGTTTCAATACATAAACAGGGTGCCCCTTCTCCCTTACAATCAGAAAATCTATTAGAGATTAAAAATCTTAAAACCTATTACCCTGTTAAAGGTGGATTTTTGAAACGCACAATTGGAAATGTAAAAGCAGTGGATAATATCTCTTTTGAGATAAAAAAAGGAGAAACGCTAGGGCTAGTTGGTGAATCTGGCTGTGGTAAATCAACTGCAGGGAGAACAATACTTCGACTACTAAAACCCACAGAGGGCCAAATTCTCTTTAATGGTAAAGACATTACCAAAGTATCAGGTAAATCACTTCGCGAGATTCGGAAAGATATGCAAATGGTTTTTCAGGATCCATATGCTTCTTTGAATCCTATGCAAATGGTAGGGGACATTATCGCCGAGCCGATATATAACTTCTCTAAAAGAACAAAGGTGGAATTAAAACAGGAAGTTATGGATTTATTAAATAAAGTAGGGTTACCGGCAGATGCTTATTATAAGTATGCACATGAATTTTCTGGCGGTCAGCGCCAAAGAATTGGAATTGCTAGAGCGCTGGCACTAAAGCCCAAATTAATAATTGCCGACGAACCTGTTTCAGCACTCGACGTCTCAGTCCAATCTCAGGTTTTAAATTTGTTAAAAGATTTACAAGAAGAATTTAACCTTACTTTTCTTTTTATAGCACATGATTTAAGTGTTGTTAAACACATGAGTGATCGAATTGGGGTCATGTATCTAGGTAATATGGTTGAGGTTGCAGATAAAACCGATTTATATGCTGAGCCTCTCCACCCATATACACAAGCGTTAATTTCAGCAATTCCATCTCCAGATCCCAGGGTGAAAAAAGAGCGGATTATCTTAACAGGTGATGTGCCAAGCCCAATTAAACCTCCAACGGGATGCTCATTCCATCCGCGCTGCCCCATGGCAATGGAGCAATGCTCAAAAAGTAAGCCGGTATTAAAGGAGGTGAAGCCCTCTCATCGGGTAGCTTGCCACCTTTACTAGAAAAGCGGAAGCGCCTGAACGCTTTCACTAGACAGTAACGAAAGGAAAAATACAAATTATAGGGGGGTAAACAATGAAGAAGAGAAGTTTGCTTATGCTAGCAGCATTGATGCTGGTTCTATCCGCATTTTTAGCGGCTTGCAGCGGCGGAGAAAAGACAGGGACAAGCAAAAACGAAGATGAGGGTAATACTGGTGAAACTGCTGGAAAACCTCAAGATGGCGGGACACTAGTTTATGCACTTGATTCTGCACCGGAGGGTAAATTTAACTACTCATTTTATGGAAATGCAAGCGATCAGTATGTCATTGATTTCTTTGATGAAAACCTAATTGATTATGATGAGAATCTAAAGGCACAGCCACATATCGCCTCATGGAAAACAGCAGATAATAAAGTGTTTGATTTCGAAATCAAACAAGGTGTAAAGTGGCACAATGGCGAAGAATTATCAGTGAAAGACTGGGAATTTGCATTGAAAGTTATCGCTGATAAGGATTATGATGGTCCACGTTTTGATAACGTAAGAAACATTGAGGGTGCACAAGATTATCATGATGGAAAAGCGAAAGAAATCGCTGGTATTAAAGTAGTGGATGACTATCACATCCAAATCACTTTTGATAAAGCTCGTGTAAACAACTTGGATAATCTTTGGACATACCCGATGAATCGTACGGAATTTAAAGGACTTGCAGTAAAAGATATGATGGCATCCGAACAAGTTCGGACTAAGCCTGTTGGTTTAGGGCCATTTAAAGTAACGAAAGTAATTCCAGGTGAATCCATAGAAATGGAACGCTTTGATGATTACTTTGGCGGCAAACCGCATATAGAAAAAGTAGTTATTAAAGTGATCGATCCATCTCTTTCTGTTGGAGAACTTAAAAACGGAACGCTTGATATGACTTCTTTCCATCCAAGTATTATTGATCAAGTCAAAGCACTTGATAATGTAAATGCTGTAACCTATCCAGGCGTAAGCTACTACTATGTTGGTTTCAGATTAGGTACTTGGGATGGCGAGAAAAACATCATGAACGAACCTAAATATCAAGAGAAAAAGCTTCGTGAAGCAATGTATTATGCAATCAATCGTGAAGAATGGGTTAAGGCGTTCTTCTTTGGTGTAGGTAAGCCAGTAAACCGTCCTATTCCAACAAACCATTGGATTGCAGCACCAAATGAAGATTTAGAACAATACAAATATGATCCTGAAAAGGCCAAGGCATTATTAGATGAAGGTGGATACAAAGATATTGATGGCGATGGCTTCCGTGAAGATCCAAATGGGAAGAAATTTGTTGTTAATTTCAGCCACTATGCAACTGATAACCCTACATTTGAATCGCGCGCTAAGGCAATGACTCAATATTGGGAAGCAGTTGGTTTGAAAACGAAATTAACAATGACAGATGTAAACCTATATTATGAAATGCTTGATAAAGCTGATAAATCAATGGAAGTATTCTTCGGTGGCTGGTCAACTGGTGCAGACCCAGATCCGACTCCACTTTGGGGATCAAAAGCTGTTTGGAACTATCCACGCTGGGTAAATGCTGACAGTGATAAATTGTTAGATCAAGCACTTGATATCAGTGTTGTAGGAACCGATAACGAAAAGCGCAAGGAGCTATATGTAGAGTGGCAAAAACTATTCATGAAAGATTTACCAGCTTTACCAATTGCTGAACTAGAAGAAACAATGGCAGTCAGTAAGCGAGTGCAGGACGTTAAATTTGACGTATCTGGTATGAATCGTCCAAACGAATGGTGGATTAAGCAATAGGATCTTCTAAAAAATACTAACTCAATCTTAAACTTCAAATGGGAGAAGGCTTACTTCTCCCATTTGAATAAGTTGGTAATGATGATTAACACAGTTCATGTGTACCAAAGCTAATCAGACAAGGAGAATGCACATGCTGAAATATGCATTTCGAAGAATATTGGGAATGATTCCAATGTTACTCCTTACCTCCATTGTAGTATTTACATTGGCAAAATTAATGCCAGGCGATTCACTAAGTGGAGAAATAGATCCTCGAAATACAAATCCAGAGTATATCGCAGATATGCGTGAGAAATTGGGTTATAATGACCCACTGCCTCAGCAGTATTTCCGTTGGATTGGTGGATTCGTTGAGGGGGATTTTGGAAAATCAACACGTTTCAAAATAGAGGTATCCGAGGTTATTGGTGAGCGTCTCCCTAACACGATACTTTTAGGGTTTTCCTCCATTTTAATAACCTATATTCTCGCATTTATAATGGGTTCCTATGCAGGACGAAAGCCATATACCTTAACGGATAATCTAATTGGAGGATTAAACTACATAGGTTTGGCTATCCCATCTTTTATTGCTGGGGTATTCGCCATTTTCTTCTTTTCATTTACACTAGGCTGGTTTCCATCAAATGGTTCAGTCGATATTAGTGTGACAGATGGAACCATTGAATGGTGGTTAAGTCGATTACATCATGTCTTTCTGCCTGCAGTCGTACTTGGATTATTAAGTACAGCTAGTTATACTCAATTTTTACGTAACGATATTATTGAAAATAGCCGCAAGGACTATGTACGTACAGCACGTGCAAAAGGCACGCCGGAACGAAAGATTTATAATGTTCATATTTTAAGAAACTCAATTATTCCGCTTATAACCTTTTTAGGATTTGATATTGTTGCCATTATTAGCGGTGCTATTATTACTGAGACAATTTTTACCTATCCTGGTCTGGGACAACTATTCCTACAATCAGTAGGGACGAGGGATTATCCAGTATTATTGACGTTGACAATGTTATTCTCCTTCTTAACACTAATCGGCAATTTAATAGCTGATGTCTTATATGGTGTTGTAGATCCGAGAATTAGGCTAGATTAAGGGGGAGAATAAAATGCAAATAGCAACACAAAAGAAGAAAAATGTTTTAGTAACACCCCCAAAAAAAAGTTTTTCTCCTTTTGCAATAGCACGAAAGAAATTTGTGAAAAATAAATTGGCAATGATTAGTCTTTTCTTTTTATTGATTGTTACGATTGTTTCTATCCTCGCACCCTATATCACAACGGCAGATATTACGAGAATCAATATTGGGCAAATGTCGTTAGAGCCAAGTGGTGAACATTGGTTGGGAACAGATAAATCTGGACGGGATGTATTTACAAGATTACTCTATGGCGGACGTATATCTTTGTTAGTGGGCATCAGTTGTACATTATTTGTTATAATACTGGGAACGTTAATCGGCTCAATCTCAGGCTATTTCGGCGGGGCGGTTGATAGCTTATTAATGAGATTTACCGATTTTATCTTAAACTTTCCATTCCTTGTATTTGTCATTGTTCTAAATGCCATCCTTTTTGGAAAAGTTAATGGATTATGGGTTTTAATTGGGACAATAAGCTTGCTAAGTTGGGGGGGGATTGCCAGGATTGTCCGTAGTAAAATCCTTGCCGAAAAAGAAAATGAATACATTACAGCAGCCATTTCTATTGGTTGTTCACCTGCAAAAGTTATTGGGAAGCATCTTCTTCCAAACATTTTATCTACCATTATTGTTCAAGCGACGATTACGTTTGCAACGATGATTGTTGCTGAAACAGGATTAAGTTTTCTTGGCTTTGGTGTACCGCAAGAAATTCCGAGCTGGGGAAATATGTTGAATTCAGCAAATGAGCCGGATGTTCTTCAATTCAAACTTTGGATTTGGGTTCCGCCAGCACTAATAATCACAATAACCATCTTATCAATTAACTTTATCGGAGAAGGTCTAAAGGATGCGTTTAATCCAAAATCAAAACGTTAAAAATCTGCCATTAACATGGTGGATTTTTTTTGTTGGCGTGTCAAAGGTCATTGTTGATTGAAGTACATAAATGTAATTGGAGCAAAATATATATAAAGGAATAATTTAACTAAGGTCTGCCCATACTGATTTACAAACAGTTTCTTGAAGTGAGGGGTTGTACAATGTTGTATCTTCATGATGTATGGGTAAATTGGTTTGAAGGGGAAGAAAATGGTTACAATGTATGCCATTTCCATGAATGGCGCAAGGATGATGGCGTGGAGTTATTAGACCAAGTGCCATTGATGAAAGTTGAACCGATTTTGTTTAATTACATTGAAAATGATTTGTCTGAATTACCTCAACAGCTCTTAGATGATATCTATCAGAAAGCTTATTTGAGGAAGAATCACGAAAGAGTTCAACTTGACTATTGCTTTGTAGTCACAGATGGAATTGGTATATTAGCCATTGATACAATTGGATATAATATTCCGATCCGTAAAAGCCGGTTAATTCCAAGGCAAGAGCAGTTAGTTTATGAAATGATAAGTCAACATGAGGCTAATAAATACCACTTTTATGAGCAGCCAAAAATAAAGGACTATCACATTCTCTCACCTGAACCGGAATTGATGAGAGGTTTAACAAGAAAAGAACGCCAACTAAAACAACTATTATTTATGGCACTTGACCAATTACTCTCATCGAGTAATGAAGCAGAAGTAAGGTATTGGTACACTGAATGGTGTCCGGAGAATTATTCAACGATTCAAGCTTTAAATTTTGAAGCAGCATGGGAACAGTTATTTGAGGAAACAAAGGACGGCTGGTCGAAGAGGCATGAAACATTTTGTGAAAATCTAATAAAAGGACAGCCGTTTTTTGAAAAACTTTGGGAAATGGAACACGGTCCGAAAGTAAATTAAAAGCCGGACCCAAAAGATATAAACAACATATCTTTTGGGTCCAGGCTTTTTTTATGCTATCTTTTCTTACGACCTAACCCCATAGCATTTTCCATTTTCTTTAAAGTCTTATTAGCCACTAAATTTGCTTTTTCTGCACCCTCATCCAATATACGGTCAAGTTCGGGTGAGTCAAGTAATTCATAGTATCTTTCTTGTATTGGTGTAAAGAAATTGACAACGACATCCGCTAGGTCACTTTTAAAATCACCATAGCCTTTCCCTTCATACATTCCTTCAATTTCAGATATAGATTTTCCACCCAAGATAGAGTAAATCGATAATAAATTTGATATGCCAGGTTTGTTTTCTTTATCGAATTTAACAATCCCTTCGGAATCGGTCACAGCACTCTTAATCTTTTTCACCATTTGCTTTGGATCATCTAAAGGTGTGATATTAGCTTTTTGGTTTGGATCAGATTTGCTCATTTTTTTGGTTGGTTCTTGCAGAGACATAATTCTTGCACCAACCTTAGGAATACTTATTTCAGGAATGGTTAAAATGTCGCTGTATTTTTTATTAAATCTTTCTGCTAAGTCACGTGTTAATTCCATATGTTGCTTCTGATCTTCTCCAACAGGTACTAAATCCGTATTATATAGAAGAATGTCAGCTGCCATAAGAGGAGGATAGGTCAATAAACTGGCCTGTACTGCTTCCTTCCCTGTTGATTTATCTTTGAATTGAGTCATTCTTTCTAATTCACCGATATAGGCTACACACTGCATCATCCATCCCGCTTGAGCATGAGCAGGAACTTCTGATTGAACAAACAATGTGGCTTTGTTTGGATCAATTCCAACTGCTAAATATAACGCAGCTAAACTTCGGATATTTTTACGCAGTATTCCTGGATCCTGCGGAACGGTAATGGCATGCTGGTCCACGATACAAAAAAAGCAATTGTATTCGTTCTGCATTTCTACAAACTGTTTCAACGCTCCAATATAGTTACCAAGTGTTATTGTTCCACTAGGCTGAATACCAGAAAAAATCGTTTTCATAATAATTTCCTCCTAAAAAATATATAAAAAAAAACCATTCATCCCCTAAAACGAATAGGGACGAATGGTTCGCGGTACCACCCTAAATTACTCAAAAAAGAGTCACTCATTGCCAAAATCATCTCGAAGACAATTTAGCCACCTTTTAACGCAAGGTTACGTCTAATCCTACTTATAATATAGTACATAAAATTAATTTGTTCAGATAGAGGCTCCAAAGTCCATTCCGTATTTATTCGTGTTTGTTTCCACCACCCACAAACTCTCTGTTCCGAATGTAAATACGTACTACTCTTTATCATCGCCTTTTAAGCAACTATACAATTGTACTTATTATAATGAAACGAATAATTATTTTCAAGTCAGTTAAAAATAATATATGACAAGGGCAATAAGCATGAACAGCCCATTAATAAGCCCGTAAAAAACTAGGGGTTTTTGGTTGAATGTTACAAGTTCTGATAAAGGAGGTATTTCATCAAATCGTCTTTTATTATGGCCTCTTTGAAACGCAAAACTAAAAGATCTTGAAATGACGTCATAGAAGCCTGAATGGATAGTATAAACAAGCAAAGAGGTAAGCAAAAGTCCTGCTGAGAAATAAAAAGATATATTGATATAGCTTAACAAAGAAACTTTGTGATAATTAAAGAACGAAATTAAAATAATCACTAGTTGTGTGAATGCTAAAATTAAGAGTTTTTTCTTAAGTTGATAATTCACTAAATAACCTCCAAAAGATTGATTTAATAGGGGTTCACTTAAGTATATTATATTAAAAATCTGTATAAGTATAAATTATAACACAGGGAAATGTAATGAAAACGTAAAGATTGTTGCTAATATGTAAATAAAGTTCAAAAAAATAATGTACAATTTGTAGAAAATATGTATAATAGAGAATGTAGTAATTTTTCAGAATAATAGAAAAGGGAGGTCTACTAGTGAAGAAATCAAAACTTTCACTACTATTAGTACTATCACTAGTTCTTAGCATGTTCCTTGCAGCATGTTCGGGCGGAAACAAGAATGAAGGTACGTCCAAAAATGAAGGCGATAACAAAGCCGGCACTGAAGAAACTCAATTAGCAGATGAGCAAGTTCTAAATGTTCTTGAGTCTGCAGAAATTCCTTCAATGGACAGCGTAATGTCTCAAGACGTATTGAGCTTCACAATGTTAAATGCTACAAACGAAGGTTTATATCGTTTAGATCCAGACCAAAAAGTTATTCCTGGAGTTGCTGAAGCAGCACCAACTTATAATGATGATAAATCAGTTATCACAATTAAATTAAAACAAGATACAAAATGGTCTAATGGTGACCCTGTAACTGCACATGACTTTGTTTTTGCATGGCAACGTGCAATTGATCCGAAAGTTGCTGCTCCATACGGTGCATACTTCATGGAAGGCAAAATCAAAAATGCATCTGAAATTGTTGCTGGTAAAGCAAAACTTGATGATCTAGGTATTAAAGCTCTAGATGATTATACTTTGGAAATTACCTTAGTAAGACCACTTCCATACATTGAATCTTACTTAACTTTCCCATTGTTCTTCCCGCAAAACAAAAAGTTTGTTGAAGCGGAAGGTGCTAACTATGCGAAAGATGCTACTCACCTACTTTACAATGGTCCATTTAAAATGACTAAGTGGGATGGTCCTACTGGTACTGAGTGGGTATTAGAAAAGAACGGTGATTATGTAAATGCAAAAGACGTTACTTTAGAGAAAATTAACTTTAACGTTTCTAAAGATCCACAAGCTTCTGCAAACGCATATACTGCTGGTGAAGCTGATATCACACCAAAACTTGCACAAGCTGCAATCCTTTCTCAATTTGAAGGACAAAAAGATTTACTTCGCTATCAAGAGCCATCAATCTGGTGGTTAAAAATGAACGAAAAGAACCCAGCATTGAAGAATGTTAATATCCGTAAAGCAATTGCTTTAACTGTTGACAAAAAAGCTTTAACAGAGGATGTATTAGCAAACGGATCAATCCCTGCTGATTTCTTAGTGCCAAAAGGATTCTCTTATGACACAAATAATAAGGATTTCCGTGACACTACTGGAACATACCTAAGCACGAATAAAGAAGAAGCTAAAAAGCTTTGGGAACAAGGTCTTAAAGAAACTGGTCTTAAAGAAGTTAAGTTTACTTATGTAGGTCAAGATACTGAAACTTCAAAAGTAACTGATGCATTCGTTAAAGATCAGTTAGAGAAAAACTTACCAGGATTAAAAATTACAATCGAAGCAGTTCCTTTCAAAATTCGTATTGCTCGTGAAGATGCTGAAGATTATGATTTATTAATGGGTGGTTGGGGACCTGACTACGCTGACCCAATGACATACATGGATTTATGGGTTACTGGCGGCGGACAAAACCACATGAGCTATGGTAATCCTGAATTTGATAAGTTAATCAAATCAGCTAGTGAAGAACTTGTAGCTAAGCCACAAGATCGTTGGAAAGCTCTTCAAGATGCAGAAAAAATCTTGTTAGAAGATGATGCGGCAATCGCACCACTTTACCAACGTTCCGTGAACCTACTAATCAATCCTAAGGTTCAAGGTTTTGCTCACCATGCATTTGGTCCTGACTATAGTTACCAGTGGATTAAAATCACAAAATAGTAACTATAACTAATCAAATAAGAAGAGAGTATATTTACCAATATACTCTCTTTTTACCTGTGTGAGAATTGTCGTAAGATGTCGAAAATTCAAAATAATTAGGAGGTGTAGGCATGGTCAAATATATACTAAAACGTGTTGGCTATATGATTATTACACTTTTTATCGTAACATCGCTTACCTTTTTCCTCATGAAGCTAATTCCAGGTAGTCCCTTTAATAACTTCGAAAAGCTTTCTGAAGTTCAGCGAAATATTTTGCTGGATAAATATGGCTTGAACGACCCCCTGCCTGTTCAATATTTTAACTATATGATGAACTTGGTGAAAGGGGATTTAGGAGTTTCCTTCCAATTTGATAATACCCCTGTGACAGAACTTATTGCTAATCGCCTGGGGCCTTCTGCACAATTAGGTTTTCAAGCTATGGTTGTAGGTTCAATTTTAGGTATCTTATTAGGTGTAGTTGCTGCGTTAAAGCAAAACACTTGGATAGATTACGGTTCTACTTTTATCGCAGTAGTTGGTAAATCGATCCCATCATTTATTTTTGCTGGATTAATGCAATATTATATTTCGGTAAAATTAGGATGGCTTCCAGTAATGTTATGGAAAGGTCCTGAATATACGATCCTTCCTACAATTGCACTAGCGATGTTCCCAATCTCGATTGCAGCGCGTTTTATGCGTACTGAAATGGTTGAAGTATTAGGGTCTGATTATATTACTTTGGCGAGAGCTAAAGGTGCGAGCCGCTGGCAGATTAGCTTTAAGCATGCCTTAAGAAATGCCTTAATACCTGTTGTAACTGTATTAGGACCTTTAGCAGTTAGCTTAATGACTGGGTCCCTTGTTATTGAGCAAATTTTTGGAATCCCAGGAATTGGAGAGCAGTTCGTTAAATCAATTAATATGAATGATTACCCAGTTATTATGGGTACTAACATTTTATTTGCGGTCCTATTTATCGTAGTAATCTTAATTGTTGATATTCTTTATGGAATCATCGACCCACGTATTCGTGTATCGGGGGGGAAAACTAAATGAGCAACAAAGACATAACAATTTCAAAGGATATGTTTGCTCCTGTCCATATTGATCCATCAAAAAGTGAAAAAATTGCGAAACCAAGTTTAAATTTCTGGCAGGATTCATGGCTTAGAGTTCGGAAAAATAAAGGTGCTGTAGTCAGCATGATCATCCTAGTTATTATGATTATCATGGCCTTTGTTGGACCAATGATTACGCCATATTCCTACGATACACAAAACACTAAACATAATAATTTGCCACCGCGAATACAAGGTTTAGAAGATGTTCACTGGCTTCCGTTTGATGGAACATTGTCAAGAAGAGATGGTACAGTTTATAACGCTTATGAAGTTCGTAAGGTGGATGCCTATTATTGGTTTGGTACAGATGGTTTAGGCCGAGACCAATTTGCACGTGTTTGGAAAGGTACACAAGTATCGTTATTTATCGCTTTTATGGCTGCGTTAATTGATATGGCTATTGGGGTTGCATATGGAGCAATCTCAGGATATCTTGGTGGACGTATAGATAGTGTTATGCAGAGGATCATTGAAGTAATTGTTGGTATACCGAACCTGATTGTTGTTGTTTTGATGATTCTCGTGTTAAAACCAGGTATTATCCCAATTATTATCGCCTTAACCATCACCGGATGGACAAGTATGGCCCGTGTGGTACGTGCCCAAGTATTAAAATTTAAAGGTCAAGAATTTGTTTTGGCTGCTAAAACTTTAGGTGCTTCAAATTCGTCAATTATTTTTAAACATATGATTCCAAATATGTTTGGTGTAATTATTATTAATACGATGTTTTCCATCCCGAATGCCATTTTCTTTGAAGCATTTTTAAGTTTTATCGGGTTAGGATTACAGGAACCTCATGCATCCCTTGGAACATTAGTAAATGCAGGATTTAAATCGATGATTGCTTTTCCTTATCAAATGATTATTCCTTCCATTATGATTGCGTTAATCATGGTATGCTTCAACCTTGTTGCAGACGGATTACGTGATGCGTTGGATCCAAAAATGCGTGATTAGAAGGCAGGTGGATGTAAATGGAGAAAATTTTAGAAGTAAAAGACTTAAATATATCGTTTCATACCTTTTCAGGTGAAGTTAAAGCTATCCGTGGCGTAAGTTTTGATTTATATAATGGTGAAACCTTAGCCATTGTAGGTGAATCTGGTTCAGGTAAATCTGTAACAACCAAATCAATCATGCGTTTACTTCCTGAGCACAATTCAGAAATTAAAGGCGGCCAGATTCTATTTGATGGTAAGGATTTAACAAAATTAAAGGATAAGGATATGCAAAAAATCCGTGGGAAAGATATATCAATGATTTTCCAGGATCCGATGACGTCTTTAAATCCAACCATGAAAATTGGCAATCAGATTATGGAACCTCTTATTAAACACCAAAACATGAGCAGACACGCAGCAAAGGAAAGAGCAATTGAATTATTAAAGCTAGTTGGTATTCCTAAGGCGGAGTTACGTGTGGATCAATATCCTCATCAGTTCTCTGGGGGTATGAGGCAAAGGGTTGTTATCGCTATTGCTTTAGCATGTAACCCGAAAGTTCTTATTGCTGATGAACCGACAACTGCACTTGACGTAACCATTCAAGCACAAATTCTTGAATTAATGAAAGATTTGCAAAAGAAAATTGATACATCAATTATCTTTATTACGCATGATCTTGGTGTGGTTGCAAATGTAGCCGATCGTGTTGCTGTTATGTACGGAGGAAAAATAGTTGAAATTGGGACTGCTGATGAGATTTTCTATAATCCAAAACATCCATATACATGGGGATTAATTAGTTCAATGCCTGATATGGATACCCAAGATGATGAACTATTCTCTATTCCGGGAACACCACCAGATTTATTAGATCCACCAAAAGGTGATGCGTTTGCACCACGTAATCCATTTGTTATGAAGATAGATTTGGAGCAAGAACCACCATTCTTCAAAGTGTCGGATACGCATTATGCTGCAACATGGCTGCTGCATCCGGATGCACCTAAGGTTGAACCGCCTGCTGCAGTACTAAGACGCCAAAGTCAATTTGCAGGTAAACCTGGAGTTGTGTCAGTAGGAAAGGCAAGTCAAGCTGCATTCCCTGGAATAAAGGAGGGGAAATAAATGGCTCAAAGTGAGAAGTTACTTGAGATTAAAAACCTAAAGCAATATTTTAATGAAGGTAAAACAAATGAAGTAAAAGCTGTTGATAATGTATCCTTTGATATTTATAAAGGCGAAGTAATGGGCCTTGTTGGTGAGTCTGGCTGTGGCAAGTCCACAACTGGACGTACAATTATCCGTTTGTATGATGCTACTGGCGGAGAAGTTTTATACGATGGAGTAAATGTTCATGGGAAAAAATCAAAGAAACAATTAAAAGAATTCAACCGAAAAATGCAAATGATCTTCCAAGACCCTTATGCATCTTTAAATCCTAGATTAAAAATAGCAGATGTTATTGCCGAGGGAATTGATATACATGGTTTAGCAAAGTCTAAGGAAGACCGGATGGAGCAAGTGTATGAGCTCCTAGAAACCGTGGGCTTGAATAGAGAGCATGCAAACCGCTATCCACATGAATTTAGTGGTGGTCAGCGTCAAAGGATTGGGATTGCACGTGCCCTAGCTGTACAACCGGAATTTATTATTGCCGACGAACCGATTTCAGCCTTGGATGTTTCTATCCAAGCTCAGGTCGTAAACCTAATGAGAAAACTGCAAAAAGAGAAAAGCTTAACCTATCTGTTTATTGCTCATGATCTTTCAATGGTTAAATACATTAGTGACCGGATCGGTGTTATGTATTTTGGTAAAATGGTTGAGCTTGCGCCTGCGGATGTACTCTATAAAAACCCACTTCATCCGTATACTCAATCACTTTTATCCGCAATTCCATCTCCAGATCCAATCAGTGAACGGACTCGTAAACGGAGATCTTATGACCCAGCAAGTCATAACTACGAGCCTAATGAACCTGTGGAATTTAGAGAAGTTACACCAGGACACTTTGTATTATGTTCTGAGAAAGAATTCAAACAATTCCAAGCACAATCTAAATAAACATAAAAAAAACGATCTCCCTGTTGAGATCGTTTTTTCACCTGTTAACGGCAATTATTAAGTATTCTTATTTCCGATTTCCTCCAACAGTTTTCCATCCAGTCTGGTATTTGGCACTTTCATCAACAAATTCACTTCGATTTTTACCACCGAATACCTTTTCTCCAAAACTGTTTGTAATTACACCCATTAAGGCTGTGATTCCTACAATTAATAAAGCAACAATCGTTAAATCCAATATGTATGAGCCCATGGTAATAACCCCTCCATTAATTAGATATTTGTGGTGCAAATTTAAATATCCCCTACTTTATTGTAAAAGAACTTACTGTTGATTTAAAGAGGAAATTAAATTACATTGATAAGTTTTCAAAACACAATGAATGCGTTTTCATTTCGAATTTTTAATTGAGAATACATTTATGGTTTAATTTTCTTAAAAATAGGGTAACTCATTATTATAAGTAATTTATTTCATGAAGACCCTTGCTGTTTCAATCATTGTTGACGAACATTATAACAGATGAATAATTATTAGTGCAAAATTACAGATAAAATAATTAAAAAACATGAAACTTTTAGAAGAATTATTCGTCTAATATAGTGTAATCGAAATTTTTGAATGTTTTGCTCTTACAATATTTTTTGGAAAAAAGGATACACTTTTAAGAAACAGTGGTGTATAATCAATGATATAAATTACTTATTTATAATTATTATTGAAATTGGTACTACCTGATTACAACCAAATCGCTTGATTCAATATAATGGATATTAAATAATAGTCTCAAATAAAAGAGGAGTGTGAAGATCGGATGGTAACACTATACACTTCACCAAGTTGTACATCATGCAGAAAAGCAAAATCATGGCTAGAAGAACATGAAATTCCATACACAGAGAGAAATATTTTTTCAGAGCCATTAACCATGGAAGAGATTAAAGAGATTCTTCGAATGACCGAGGATGGTACCGATGAAATTATTTCTACAAGATCAAAGACATTTCAAAAATTAGACGTTAACCTAGATGCAATGCCGTTACAAGATCTATTTGGTTTGATCAAAGAAAATCCAGGGCTATTACGACGCCCGATTATCATTGATGAAAAACGATTACAGGTTGGGTATAATGAGGATGAAATCAGACGATTCCTTCCAAGAAGAGTTAGAACGTTCCAGCTGCGCGAAGCACAGCGAATGGTTAATTAAATAAATAGGCCTTCATTTAGGAGGTCTTTTTTTGTATATAAAAATTATATGTTATCATTTGTAGTTTCGGTGTCACTTTGCTACAATAAAAAGAATATCGTACCGCTAATTTTAGGCAGTATCACGGTTTTTAGATTTTAGCCTTTTTTATTTCCCTTATTAGTACTTTTATCATAAAATAAAGTACATGAGTATTTACTTTTTGCCCTTTGAAAATTCTTATGGATTTAAGTAAATGCTAAGGCAGTATCTGCTTGGGGGTATTTAGTCCCTTCAATCTGGAAAACGGAAGGGAGAGGTTTAGATGGAGATTGAACGCATTAATGAAAATACAGTGAAATTTTACATTTCATATGGTGATATAGAAGAACGAGGCTTTGACCGTGAGGAAATCTGGTACAATCGGGAACGAAGTGAAGAACTCTTTTGGGAAATGATGGATGAAGTTCATGATGAAGAAGAGTTTGTAATTGAGGGTCCTCTTTGGATTCAAGTTCAAGCTCTTGATAAAGGTTTAGAAATCCTTGTCACTAAAGCACAACTATCAAAGGATGGTCAAAAGTTTGAATTACCCATTCCAAATGACAAACTAAAAGATCTGCCAGTTGATGAGCAAATTGATGAGATTCTGGATCATCATTTCAATCCAAATCATACAAATGAGGAAGGTATATTACTTGAGGAAGAAACATTAGAATTCCTCATTGGTTTTAAAGATTTTGAGGATGTCATTAGTTTATCCAATCGGGCAGGTTTAGATGACTTAGTGACAAAGCTTTATCATTTTGAAGGGAAATATTATCTATTTACAGAATTTCCTGAAGACTTATTTGAAGAAGATGAAATTGACGATATATTAAGTATTTTGCTTGAATACGGTGTTGAGACACAACTTACAATACATCGAATTCAAGAATATGGTAAAGAGATAATTTCTGATAATGTTTTTGCTGAATTACGAAAACATTTTCGCTAACTAATGTACCGATTTCAATATTGAAATCGGTATTTTTAGCATTAATTATTTTGGAAATAAATTCTGGCAGGTGAGGACACTGAAAAACACAGTAAGGGTTATTTTATTTTTGTTGCTATTATCCATACTATGGTTTTTCTTTAAGGATCGTTTAGCTAGTGGAATTTTTGGTATCCTGAGTGTACTTGTTACACTGTCGGTCATATTCATAGGTTTTGTAATTTTCCTTGAGAACCGCCGCCATCCAACACAAACGATTACATGGTTAGTGGTATTAGGCAGCTTTCCATTAGTTGGTTTTATTTTTTACCTCCTCTTTGGAAGAAATTATCGTAAGGAAAAGATGTTTAGAAAAAAATATTTTCTAGATAAACAAGCTTTTTTGACCGTTGAAGGGGAAGAAGATCCGAGAAATGATGAAAAACTTAGTTTAATGGGTGAACATCAAGGGAAATTATTTAACTTGGCTCAAAAACTAGGGAATAGCCCAATCTCCTTTGACACTGCTACAAAAATATTAACAAACGGTGAGGAAACCTTTCAGCATATTATTGAGCAATTAAAAAAGGCAAGACATCATATCCATATGGAATATTATATTGTTCGTCACGATCGTATAGGGCAGGAAATAAAAAATCTATTGATTGAGAAAGCCCATCAAGGTGTTAAGGTGCGTTTTTTATATGACGCAGTGGGTTCTTGGCAGCTTTCAAAATCTTATATTAATGAACTTAAAAATGAGGGGATTGAAATGGTTACTTTTGGACCTGTAAAACTCCCATTTTTAAATAATAAATTTAATTTCCGGAATCATCGTAAAATGATTATCATTGATGGAAATATCGGCTTTGTAGGCGGGCTAAATATTGGGGATGAATATCTGGGGAGAAATAAGCAGATAGGGTTTTGGCGTGATACTCATTTAATGCTTCGAGGTGAGGCAGTAAGAACGCTGCAGTTAATTTTTTTACAAGACTGGTATTATATGACCAGTCACAGTTTCTTAACAGCCGAATACCTATCACCTCAGATTAATGATGAAAGTCACGGTGGGGTGCAGCTAATTGCTGGGGGACCGGATAATGAGTGGAGTGTAATTAAGAATATTTTTTTCTCCATGATTGCAAGCGCAGAGAAATCAGTTTGGATTGCATCCCCTTATTTTATACCGGATGAAGATATTTTTTCAGCCATAAAAGTAGCTGCACTTAGTGGTATTGATGTACGACTTCTTGTACCAAATAAACCAGATAAACGGATTGTCTTTCATGCTTCAAGGTCATACTTTCCGGAACTTTTGGACGCAGGGGTTAAAGTTTATGAATATGAGCGGGGGTTTATGCACAGTAAGATTGTCATTGTTGATTATGAATTAGCCTCGATTGGGACATCGAATATGGATATGAGAAGTTTTCATTTGAATTTCGAGGTAAATGCTTTCTTATTTCGTACAAATAGCACACAAAAGCTTGTTGAGGAGTATTTAAATGACCTTGAATTTTCCAAACAATTGGATAAAGCAACCTTTGATGACAGACATCTTGGTTTTAAGGTACTTGAATCGACGGCAAGACTACTCTCGCCTTTACTCTAAACTAATAAAAAACTCGTCAAATTGGCGAGTTTTTTTATGTTCTAAAAGGAATTTATCGAATTTTGACGAATTTACATAGAGAAAGGAGGATGAAATAATTGTTAACGGCTCAAACCAAAATGGGTGAATGTATCTGTCTCGGCCTGGATTATAAAAAAGATACTCTTTTAGAACTTCGCAGTAAAGAAGAATTTTTTTGCCCTATTTGCGGGGAAAGCGTTTTGCTCAAATTAGGGGATCAGCGTATTTTTCATTTTGCCCATAAGCAAAGCGGAGTTTGTCGTGATTTTTATGAAAATGAATCAATATACCACATGGAGGGCAAACGTCAGCTCTATCAGTGGCTGGTGGAACAAAAGGTCCCTTCAATATTAGAGTACTATGATAAGGAAATTCAGCAAAGACCTGACATAATGTTCAAGTTTAATGGAGAGAAATTTGCATTAGAGTATCAATGTTCAACGATTCCAGAAAGTATACTTATCAAAAGGACCAATTCATATCTTCAGAACGGTTATCATCCCATATGGATTATATCTAGCAACCAAATCCGTACGAAAAGAAATAATATGGTTGCTTTGTCCAACTTTCAATACCTATTTTTACGAACAACTGCTGCAGGAAAGTTTTATATACCATCCTATTGCCCCGAAAAACAGCAATTTCATTTTATTGGATCCATTACCCCTTACTCGACAAGAAATGCCTTCGCTCATCATACTTTTTACCCAATAAGGAATATGGACATGAATGATTTATTAGAACCAAAGATCAACAATCAAATAGATTTTTCTAGTTGGAACAATCAAATTGAAAAATTTCTTCTTAATTGGACCCTCCATCCTAGTAAACAGCATCATTCATTTCTCCATGAAATTTATAACAGAAATCTTAATCTCTTCCTTTTACCGACAGAAATTGGCCTTCCAATCCCTCATTCGCTAGTCATTCAAACTTCACCGATTATTTGGCAAACCTACTTATTTATTGATTGTATTGTCAACAAATATGTTGGTGATTTAATAACCCTTCAGGAATTGTCTTTCCATTTCAATAAAAGGATTCGTAGAAAAGAAATTGTCTTAAGAAATTTACCACAGGTTACAACAGGGACATCGTTATCTGCCATCCTTGACTATCTTTTATTGTTAGAGCAATTGGGTATTATTACGAAAATGGGAGAAACCACATTTCAATTGAAACGGAAAATATTTATTCCTAGGACAAATAGAGAAAAAGAAGAAGCGAAGGTTTTATTTTTTCAAAAATATCAGCGTTTCCTATCGAATAGATAAATGAAAACTAACAGAAGGGCATACTATTAGAGGTGTAAATAGTTTCCTTTCTGTCAATTGCTAAAAGGAAATTGGAAAGATAAGGAGAATACTATGTAATGATACTTTCTATCACAGGTAAATATAGAATGGAGGATGAAGGATGGCAAATGAAACAGCAATAAAATCACTTCCAGCAAGAAGTGAAATCCCTGAACAAGATACATGGAAATTAGAAGATATTTTTTCGAATGATCAGGAATGGGAAAAGGAATTTCAAGAAGTAAAAAGCCAAATCCCAGGAATTAAAGAATTTGAAGGGAAATTAGGTGAAAGTGCAGAGACACTTTATAAAGCGCTACAATTCCAAGACAAACTGTTAGAACGAATTGGAAAGCTTTATACATATTCGCATATGCGTTATGACCAAGATACCACAAACTCTTTTTATCAAGGCCTGGATGACAGAATGAAAAATATGTATTCACAAGCAGCCAGTCAATTAGCTTTTATTGTCCCTGAAATTCTTTCTTTAAATGAGAACCAAGTAACCAGTTTCTTAAGTGAAAAATCGGAATTAAAGCTCTATGAGCATGCACTAGCTGAAATTAACCTGCAAAGACCACATGTCCTCACGGCAGAACAGGAAGCATTGCTAGCAGAAGCCAGCGAGGTAATGGATGCTTCTAGTAATACATTTGGGATGTTGAATAATGCAGACCTTGAATTTCCATCTATTAAAGATGAAAATGGTGCTGAGGTTGAAATTACTCATGGCCGCTATATTCGCTTCTTGGAAAGTGAAGACCCACGGGTAAGACACGATGCATTTAAAGCTGTATACAAGACATATGGTGATTTTAAAAATACATTTTCAAGTACGTTAAGTGGCAATGTGAAGAAGGATAATTTTAATGCACGAGTAAGAAAGTATGATTCAGCTAGACATGCTGCGCTTTCTGCGAACAATATCCCAGAAAGTGTGTACGATAACCTTGTAAATACGGTAACCGATAATCTTCATTTATTACATCGATATATAAAGCTTCGTAAAAAAGTTCTGGGTCTTGATGAACTTCATATGTATGATTTATTTACACCTCTAGTCAAAGATGTGAAAATGGAAATCAAATACGAAGAAGCGAAGGACTTAGTCATTAAAGGATTAGCCCCACTAGGTGATGAATATTCAAAAATATTAACTGAGGGCTTTGAAAATCGCTGGGTTGATGTTCATGAGAATAAAGGAAAGCGGAGCGGCGCCTATTCATCAGGAGCATATGGGACACATCCATACATTTTAATGAACTGGCAAGATAATGTAAATAACTTATTTACACTTGCCCATGAATTTGGCCATTCCGTGCACAGTTTCTATACTCGGAAATCACAGCCGTATCCTTACGGCAATTATTCCATTTTCGTTGCAGAAGTGGCTTCTACTTGTAATGAAGCACTTTTAAACGACTATTTATTAAAAACAATTGATGATGAACAAAAACGTATATACTTACTTAACCATTACCTAGAAGGCTTTAGAGGGACCGTGTTCCGTCAAACTATGTTTGCTGAGTTTGAACATATGATCCATCAAAAAGCACAAAATAACGAAGCCTTAACTGCTGATGCATTAACAGAAAGTTATTACGCATTAAATAAAAAATATTTTGGCGAAGAAGATATTGTAATAGATGAGGAAATCGGATTGGAATGGGCGAGAATTCCACATTTCTATTACAATTATTATGTTTATCAGTATGCTACTGGATTTAGTGCAGCTACAGCACTAAGCAAGCAAATTTTAGAAGAAGGCGAACCAGCGGTGAAAAGGTATATTGACTTCCTAAGTGCAGGAAGCTCAGATTATCCGATTGAGGTTTTGAAAAAAGCTGGAGTCGATATGACTAGTGCCGAGCCAATAAAAAATGCTTGTAAGGTTTTTGAAGAAAAACTGAATGAATTAGAGCAATTATTAACGCAAGCATAATGAAAGGGATGGTGCCAAACTGGCTGCCATCCCTTTCTAAAATCCTCTAAACTTTTTCCGGTCATTAAGGTAATTGATGAAGATAAATATCGCTACAAATAATATAGGGGTACTGAACAATAAAGGGAAAATCTTTAACAGTGCAAGGATTTGAAGAAAAAAGGCAATTAAAATAAAAACAATCATAAGCGTTAAAGGGAATTTTCTCATATATAAAGGCCACCCTCATAAAAGTGAGTTTTCATTTCTCTTACTACTATGTCTATTGTCCATTCCATGAATTTATGATAATTTGACAATTATGTGAAACAAAGCACATACTTATTGCCGTACATAGAATTAGCATGCTATATTATATACATGAAGTTGATCACAACAAACACAAACCCCTTTGTTTGACCGTGAAAAATTTCTCCCATCCCCTTTGTTCGTATAATAGAAAAATGCCTTGCAGTAGAATCTGCAAGGTATTTTTGTTTATTTAAAAGGTTAGGTTAAGCATATTGTTTATTTTGGCACCCTGTTGATTGGAGCGGAAGGCACGAAGACTCCTGCGGGAGAACGGGGCAGGGGAGACCCCGCAGGAGCGCAGCGACGAGGAGACTCCCCGGACCGCCCGCGGAAAGCGAAGTGCCTGGAGCGGAAATCAACAGGCAAGTGTGACAGAGCTATTGAAAAAATAAAGCACGCCGTTATAACGGCATGCATCTTATTGTTCGATATATCTCCAAAACGTACCATACTTAGCTGGAATTTGTTCCACCACTTGCTTTAAAAGAAGTTTTTTCATTTCCTTTTCAATTTGTGAAATCGACATATTATAAACAACAGCAATTTCTTTTGATGCTACAAATTTAAAAAATTTCAAAAACGATTCTAATGGCGGTGGAGGAGATTGGATTGGTTTTTCAGAAAGCATTTCTTCTAATATTTGGACATATACCTCATAGGGGTAGGAACCAGTAATCTTAATCCCTTCATCCTCCACATTTTCATTAAAAAATACTAAGGTAGGAATCTCTTGTACATCCATTTCAGAAGTAATTTTCAGATCACATTGGAAAGCTTTTGCTGCACTTTCAGAATGGATATCATACATGAATTCCTCCACATCCAACCCAAGGCTCCGAGCGCAATCTTTTAACACCTCAAGATTAGAAACATTTAGTTTCTCTAAAAATAATCCTTCTTGGATTCTCCGTAAAAAACGGAGTCCAGCCCGTCGCCCTTGTAATTCTGCTGCTTTTAAAGCGATGGAAACAGTATAAGGAGAATCGACAGGATTCTCTAACCATAGGCTTCCATCACATGACATTCCTGACCTGCTAGCAGTTTTCTCCCACACCTGAGCGATATTCTCGAAATTCTTTTTCTTACTTATATTTAAATCGGCTAATCGTCCACTTAAAATATGCTTAATTGAAAAATAACGTCCATATTCGATTTGCAACTTCTTTAAAATCGGCTCTAATGCCCAACATTCAGGACATAAAGGATCAATAAACATGTAAATCTCAATCGGCTTTTTATCACTGCATTGCCGCTTTGCACTCGAAGATTTTGAACTATTCACTATCTTCACCTGTGGTCTCGTCATCGTTAGGCGTATTAATCATATGTTGTGCCGTAAGATAAAGTCGTGAATAAAATTCATCTCTTATGGGACCCTCCAAGCCTATTTTGTCCATTGCTTGTGACATGCATGCTAGCCAGGCTTTGGCACGTATAGGAGTAACTGGAAATGGCAAATGACGTGCACGCATCATAGGATGGCCATGTTCTTCAGTATACAATGAAGGACCGCCTAAATATTGAGTTAAGAATTGCTTTTGTTTCCGAGCAATTTCTGTAAATTGATTTGGGAATATTGGAGCTAGGTCAGGATGTTGTGCAACAAGGCCATAAAAAGTGTCCACAAGACGGTGTAATGTTTCTTCACCAATGGATTCAAATGGTGAAAGCTTTCTTTCAATCATGTTGCCAACTCCCTTAAATGTAGTATGTAGATTTATTTTATCAATGCATATTTCATATCTCAAATGAATTGCTTTGAAAATGGAAATTTGTCAATTAAACATATTAATAATGTATGCCATGTGAGCAGTTCTTAATAGAAAAAGCAGGAATTAGGAAGTTGAAAATATCTCCAATTAAATTAAATCTACATTCAAATACATTTAAGATCCATTACCATTTGATTGAAGGTATTTTCGGTAATAGAAACGGCGAATTTTATTTTCTGTTAAACGACCAGGAATCTTAAATTGTTCAAGCAGTTCAAAGAAGAGTTTCTCTCCAGTCTGATAGTTTTCAACCTCATATTCTAATTCATAATCTTCAGTTTCTAGATAGATACTGTGGTCCAATACCAATAATCCTTGCTTATACTCGAATTCAACTCGCTCGGTTATTAATGACCCAAAATATTCAAGTGTTGAAAAAGAAATATCACTTTCCTCTATAAGACGTTGAATGATTCCTGTTGGAAGTTTTCCAAAGTGAATGGCCAATTGTGCTTCATCTTCACTGATTGTCTGATTGGTCTCTAGAAGACCTACCTCTGCTGGCTGTTTTAAGGTCATTTCGTAGTTTAAGCCTTTTTTTCGAATCCTTAGCGCGGTATCTTTACTCTTTAAAGCAAAATTTGGTGTATCAAAGTAATGGTTTTCCTGTTTAAAAATTTGATTTTTATCTACCTTAAAAAACTTAAGCAAATGTTCATATTCATTCTTTGTTAGGATGTTTTTAAATTCAATTTCAATATTTTGTGTCACGTGTTCATCAACCTTTCTAAAGGGGGATCTTCTTTATTAGCTCTTTTCAACCTCAACATCAATCCTTGGGAGAAATCGTGAATTATGCTAAAATAAGGGGGTGAATAATGGAGGTATCAATGATGAAGAAAAGAATGATAATTGAAAAGTCATACATAATTGAAGAGAAACTAATGTTAGAAACAAATGAGAGCATCCTTGAATTAGTTCCTGGAGAACAAATTCTTGTAGATTCTGACCAATTTTCTTTCATTTACTTAATGGAAGATAAAGATGATTATACATATATCGTTTTACATGAACAAATCTGGCCACACTTAAAAATTGCAAACGAAAAAAAATTACCGGTATGGGTTACTTTTAACGAAGAGAAAAAAGAACTAGAAAACTTCCAGGATGAATTTGATTATGTGCTAACTAATATTACGGGTAATAGTAATTATGGGAAAGAAATGGTTACAAAAGTTGAGCATATTTTCTTAACATAACTTGTTTTAGAGGTGAAATTATGAAGCATTGGGACCAATTTCTAGCCCCATACAAACAGGCAGTTTCAGAGTTAAAAGTAAAATTAAAGGGGATGAGAGGTCAATTCGAACTTGATGCTACTCATTCACCGATTGAATTCGTTACGGGAAGAGTTAAACCAATTGCAAGTATCCTTGATAAGGCAAATCAAAAAGGGATACCACTTGAAAGATTAGAAGAAGAAATGCAGGATATTGCGGGAATGCGCATTATGTGTCAATTTGTTGATGACATTCACACAGTCGTCGATTTAATAAGAAACCGTAATGATTTTGAAGTAGTTGAAGTTAGAGATTATATCTCACATAAAAAAACAAGCGGTTATCGGTCGTATCATGTTGTTATTCGCTATCCAGTTCAAACCATTCATGGCGAAAAGAATATTCTTGCGGAAATTCAGATACGAACGCTTGCTATGAATTTTTGGGCGACAATTGAACATACATTGAGCTATAAGTACAAAGGGATATTTCCTAGTGATATTCAAATGCGGCTGCAAAGAGCAGCTGAAGCAGCGTTTCGATTAGATGAGGAAATGTCATTAATTCGCGGTGAAATACAGGATGCTCAAGCCTTTTTTACAAGGAAGAAAGAATTGAAACAGGAAGAGAAGAACTGAGCAATTTGACGTCGATATAAACGCCATTCTCACAAGGAGCCAAAAATTTATGAAATTTGCGATTACATCAAAAGGAGATCAAAAATCAAATATATTAATGCACAAAATGCGGACGTATTTACTTGATTTCGATCTTATATACGATGAAGACCAACCTGATATAGTTGTGTCCATTGGTGGTGATGGCACGCTTCTTTATGCATTCCATCGCTATAGCAGCCGTTTAGATAAAACTGCTTTTGTTGGAATACATACCGGACATCTTGGATTTTATGCTGATTGGATTCCGGATGAAATTGAGAAACTAGTGATTGCGATTGCGAAAACACCTTATCAGGTTGTCGAATACCCTCTGTTAGAGGTCATAATTCGTTATTCTCATGCTGGAAAGGAATCAAGGTATCTTGCCTTAAATGAGTCAACTGTAAAAAGTGTCGAGGGGACATTGGTTATGGATGTGGAGATTCGTGGACAGCATTTCGAACGGTTCCGTGGTGACGGCTTATGTGTTTCAACCCCTTCAGGAAGTACTGCCTATAATAAGGCCCTTGGAGGAGCGATTATTCATCCATCAATTGCAGCCCTTCAAATTGCGGAGATGGCATCGATTAATAATAAGGTTTTTAGGACGGTTGGCTCGCCGTTAATCCTTCCTGCTCACCATAATTGTATGCTTAAACCAGTCAATCGGTCAGATTTCCAGGTTACAATTGACCACCTGACAATGCTTCATAAAGATGTTAAATCCATTCAATTTAGGGTGCCAGAAGAAAAAATCCGCTTTGCTCGCTTCCGCCCATTTCCGTTTTGGAAAAGAGTTCATGATTCCTTTATTTCAGATTAAGAGGCAGGTGTCGTTGTAATGTCTCAGCAATTTCAAATGAAGTGGGTCATTGGTGAAAGCGATGCAGGAACATTGATTAGGGAATTTTTAAAAGAGAAAGAAATTTCTCGGACGGCTTTAACGGATATTAAGTTCAAAGGTGGTAATATCCTAGTAAATGGAGAAGAAGTAAATGTCCGCTATCGTTTAGCATCAAACGATAAATTAACCGTGATTTTTCCCAGTGAAAGTCCGAGCGAGGGGCTTTCTGGTGAAAATATTCCTTTATCGATTCTTTATGAAGATGAGTATTTGTTGGTAGTAAATAAACCAGCAGGAATGAACACGATTCCGTCGCGAGAACATCCTGTAGGCAGTTTGGCGAATGCACTGATTGGCTACTATCAGCGTTGCGGTCTGCAAGCTACTACTCACATTATCACACGGCTTGACAGGGATACTTCAGGAATTGTTCTGATTGCTAAACACCGCCATGTACATCATTTGTTTAGTATAATGCAGCAGAGCGGTCAAGTTAAGCGGACATATGAAGCATTTGCTGAGGGTGAGATGCAACAAGATAATGGTAGAATTGTGGCTCCTATTGGCCGTAAAGATGACAGTATCATCGAGAGGGAAGTTCGTAAGGATGGAAAATATGCTTGTACTCATTATCAGGTTCTTGCGAGATATAATGGGTTTACGCATTTGGAACTTACGCTTGAAACGGGACGAACCCATCAAATTAGAGTTCATATGTCTTTTTTGAAGCATCCCTTACTTGGTGACGATTTATATGGAGGAAATGTATCAAAAATAAATCGACAAGCACTACATTGTAAAAAAATATACTTTATTCACCCATTTTTAAACGATGAGATGATATTTACGGCACCATTACCTAAAGATATGGGGAACTTATTAAAGGCTGACCTGCTTGATTAAGAGGCAGCCTTTTTTGTGTATTTCAATACTCCTAATCAAATTGTTTAAATTTTTCCTCCACATATGGCATAGTAGATGTAACTGACACCAATTCCATTTCGGGATATCTTAAGGCCGTAAGTTTCCCGCCAAAGACTGCGCCCGTATCAATATTGTAAGTATTATTTATATACCTAGGCTCTATTACGGGCGTATGTCCATAAATGATACATGGCTCACCATGATACTCCTTCGCCCAATCTTTTCTGATTGGAGACCCATCCGGGTGTTTTTTACCTGTGATATCCCCGTAAAGAACAAATTCCTTAACTTTTCCATGGGATTGTCCGATAAATTCTTGTTTAATCCCTGCATGGGCAATTACAAGCTTCGTATTGTCTAATACTAAATAGAGTGGAGCTTTTTCGTATAGTTCAGTAAATTTTTTTCGAATGGATTGCTGTTCTTTTTTATGTAATGATTCATACTCAGCAACCGTTGTTTCAAGCCCATGTGCAATCTGAACTTTGTTGCCTAGGAAGAAGCGGTATAACTTATTGCAATGATTCCCTGGGGTGTAATAAGCTTTTTTTTCTCTCATCACCAACTTCCAAACAATTTCGATTACATGAAGTGAAGCAGGTCCACGGTCTGTTAAATCACCAAGAAAACCAAGGACTCTGTTTTCGTGAAGGGGTATTCCATTCGCCCAACTATAGCCAAGCTTCAACGTGAGTTCCTTAAATTCAGTTAAACATCCATGGATATCACCGATTACATCAATTTTCATTGGATCACTCCTTATCCCCCATATTTTTAGTCGAAGCGTTTGATTTTATAAAAAGAATTCCCACTTATTGATTGAAAGGAGTCATGATTAGAAATCATATCGGCGAAGATGAGGGGGAGACTAATTTGCGAGACCTCTTAATTATTTTTGAAAAAGGCTATTTAACAGCGCCTTGAAAAAATGTAAACTTTTCATTTATGACAAATTAGTGTAAAATTAGTACCAAGTACTAATATCATGTGTAATTGTAGGAGGACTTTTTCAATATGAATCTTTCTTTATCTGGAAAAACGTACGTTGTAATGGGTGTAGCCAATAAACGCAGTATTGCGTGGGGAATTGCCCGCTCGCTGCACAATGCAGGAGCAAGATTAATTTTTACCTATGCAGGTGAAAGGTTAGAAAGCAGTGTCCGTGAACTGGCAGGTTCTTTAGAAGCCGATGGGACACTTGTATTACCTTGTGATGTGACAAACGATGAAGAAGTTGCAAAATGCTTTGCTGAAATCAAAGAATCAGTTGGTTCCATTCATGGAATAGCACACTGCATCGCATTTGCAAATAAAGAAGAACTAAGCGGAGAGTATTTAAACACAACCAGAGAGGGCTTCTTGCTCGCTCACAATATCAGTGCATATTCCTTAACTGCTGTAGCGAAAGAAGCACGAGGATTATTGACTGAAGGAGGAAGTATTGTCACATTGACATACTTGGGCGGCGAACGTGCCATCCCGAACTATAATGTTATGGGAGTAGCCAAAGCTTCTCTTGATGCTAGTGTTCGTTACTTAGCTGCAGACCTTGGTAAAGAAAATATTCGTGTTAATTCGATTTCTGCAGGTCCTATTCGAACCTTATCCGCAAAAGGAATAAGTGATTTTAATTCCATCTTAAAAGAAATTGAAGAAAGAGCTCCATTACGCCGAGCAACCACTCCAGAAGAAGTTGGCGACACTGCTGTGTTTCTTTTCAGTGATCTATCAAGAGGAATTACTGGAGAAAACATTCACGTTGATTCCGGATACCATATCCTATAACTTTGAAGGCCCGTATTTACTACGGGTCTATTTTTATGCAGAAAATTTCTTTTCTTTGAATTTTATTGTGACCTGTGTGGGCATCTAGCATAAATATAATCTAAAGGTTTATGTAAATGGAGGTGCAGAGAATGTCCGAAGAAAAGAGTAAAGGACCATTATTATTTATACAACAGCCGTTTGTAAGAACTCCTTCTACAAACATGCAGGACACATATACGATCAAACACGAACTATTGGAACTTGACGAAGAAAAGCCGAGCGAGGAGGATGGTAAGATTAAAATCTCACTTGCAAAAAAGGAACTGGAACCAGAGCAAATAATTAAAGACGCAGCTAAAATAGAAAATCCACCGACAACACCACACACGAATTCACAGGAAACAACATCTAAACCACCTCAAAAAAGGCAGCATTCATCATTAAAGAAGGTAAAGCCTTTTAAAGAAATGAGTATAGAAGAACGCATAGAATATTTAAAGAACTATCCGAAGGTCCTCCCGCCTGCTCCATGCGTTTTTGTTACCGAGGAAAATAACTATCAAGGGTATCTGATCGATTACGATGGTCATGATGTGACGATTCGATTTCATGATAAAACAACTAAAACTGTGCCCGTACTTGCACTTACGAATATTTTCTTGATTGGGATAGGGAAATAGTGGAACATAAAAAAGCCAGCCGTTTTACCGACTGGCTACATTTTTAGTTACAAATTCCTAAGTTTACATCAGCGATACATTGCACTGCACAGAAGCAACTTAAGTCAACTGTAATACAGTCGTTACTTGCGCGGAAGCGTTCAACCTGACAAACTTTATCAAGATTGATGCAGCATTTATCTCCACCTGAAACCAAGTTAACTGGACAGAAAGTTCCACCTTCGCGGCGTCCTGGTACTAACACACGAAGTGTAGCGCAGCAGTTATCAAATACATCTTCTACGCGGAAGTAGATAGACACACATGCATTGTTTTCGTTACTAAAGAATGCATGGAATGGAGAGCCATCTGCAGTACTTAATACAAATACGCGTGTATCGACAGGATCTCTCCTTACTGGTGATACCAGTGACCCAAGAGGCTCATTAAAACAACTGGAACATTCTGGGCAATCGTCTTCTTCTACTGCATTGTCCTGAATATCTTTAATAGCACGAACGACTTCGCAAACGCAATTTCCGTGACGAAAATCATGATTATTTCCACAACCCATTTATATTTCCTCCTTAATCCGATATTTATCTTACAATACTAAGATATTTATCAGAGCAGTTTTGGGACACGGACAATCGCCTTATTTAAGTAAATTAGGCTTAGAAAAGGTCTTTGAAAGGATTCTCTAATATGAAAATAACCTTATTAAACTTGCTTCTTCTCTCGCTGGCGAGCTTTAGGCTGACAAGGTTACTGGTTTTTGATAAAATTACCGAGTTTATTCGGGTTCCATTTTTTAATGAAATAAATGAAGAAAATGAGTACGGAGAAATGGAAGTTTATTACGTACCGAAAGAAAAGGGAGCCAAAAAATTTTTCGGAGAACTTCTTAGCTGTTATTGGTGTACAGGAATATGGACTTCCATAGGAATTGTTAGTTTATCAATGCTATTCCCAGACTTTTCGTTCCCACTTATCTTAATTTTGGCGGTTGCGGGATTTGCCTCCATAATCGAGTCGATTGTGCAGTTTTTTATCGGAAAATAGTGGTGTCCGCTGAGACAAGGCTTATAGGTTGTTCATATTTTATAGCAGTGGACATAGAATTGACAGCAAGGGAGAGAGTATCATGAGCCAAAAGAAAAGGGGAACTCAATCAACTGAGTATTCACACTCAACTGAGTATTCACAATCAATTCAATCATCACAATCGACTAACATGTATCAACCATCAAAATCGATAAAGCAAAAAGGAACAGGTTGTGGCTGTGGAAAAAAAACTTCAAGGTAAGTAAGAGGAACTGTCAGATTATCTGGCAGTTTTTTATTTTCTTCCAAAACAATAGATAAATTGCAAGTTACTCCTCATAATTTTAACCATTGTCGAAAAAACTACATAGTAGCGGTAAATATAAAATGGAACAAGGGATGGGAATCATATGAGAGCAATTCATCAATGGGTATTACTCGCTTGTTTATTGTTACTTTCCTCCTGTGATCAAAACCAACAGATAAAGGATAGCCAATTAACTCTAATCAAAACAACGAATCCTAGCCCAATCGTAACACAAAAGAATAAAAGTAAAGATCATGTTAAAGACATTGAGCAGGATGTCAGCTCATTTCCCGAACTATATGATGTGGCCGTTGTAAAAGGAAAGAAAGATACACTAGTTGTTTATAAGGTTAAACATTTGCATCGATTTAGAATGAAAAAAATTGAAAAAGATATCAACAAAATGCTGGAGCAAAAATATCCAGATGAAAACTTTACAATCTCAAGTGACTATAAAATTTTTCTCGAAACAGTCAGACTTGATGAGAGAATGAACTCCTCTAAATATACAGCTAAGAAAGCTGAAAACCGTTTTAACCAAATCGTTAACATGACAAAAGATTTAAAGTAAGAAAGGAAGAAAATAGATGGCAACGAGTAAACAAAAAAATATGACGCCCCAGCAGCGCAAATATCAACAACTTCAACAGAAGCATGAAATTAAACGGCCTGTTCTGAAGAACTGTATTAAGGCATTTTTTGTTGGAGGAATTATTTGTGTAATCGGTCAGGCCATCAGTTATTTTTATATTTATTTTTTTGATTTTACCGAACAGAGTGTAGGAAATCCAACAGTGGCAACAATGGTCTTCTTATCTATGCTATTGACTGGATTTGGAGTTTACGATCGTCTTGGACAGTTTGCCGGAGCAGGAAGTGCTGTGCCCGTTACCGGCTTTGGTAATGCCGTAATCTCTGCATGCATTGAACATCGAACAGAAGGCTTTGTTTTAGGTGTAGGTGGAAATATGTTCAAGCTAGCTGGCTCAGTAGTTCTCTTCGGTGTTTTTTCAGCCTTTATTGTAGCACTTATTAAAACGCTGCTGGTAATGTGGGGGGTTTTGTAATTGTTAAAAGGACATCAATCATGGATTTTTACTAATCGACCAATGATCACCTCTACCGGGGTTACTGGTGGACCGTTTGAAGCCAATGGTAATTTAGCAGAGGATTTCGATTTATTATATGAAGACTTATGGATGGGGAAAGAAACTTATGAAAAAGCACACCGGTTACTATTGGAAGAGGCAATTAAAACAGCATTAAAAAAAAGAAATATGGAAAAAGAACAGATTCAATTTTTATTTGCTGGAGATTTAATTAATCAAATAACACCAACAAGTTTTGCCGCAAGGACCTTACAGATTCCTTATTTTGGTCTTTTCGGTGCATGCTCAACATCCATGGAAGGGTTGGCTCTGGCTTCATTCATTGTAAATTACCAGGGAGCAAATTATGTCTTGACAGGTGCATCCAGCCATAATGCAGCTGTAGAGAAACAGTTTCGCTACCCAACAGAGTATGGAGGTCAAAAACCGCCGACTGCACAATGGACGGTAACAGGAGCAGGCGTGGGACTTGTGCAGCCTAATGAGCCTGGGCAGGTATTTCCGGTTACAACCGCGGCTACGATCGGAAAAGTGATTGATATGGGATTAACAGATCCCTTTAATATGGGAGGGGCTATGGCTCCTGCCGCAGCCGATACCATTATTGCTCATTTCCGTGATTTGCAAATAGACCCATCCTATTATGACTTGATTGTTACAGGGGACCTAGGCAGGGTCGGTCATGATACAGCCTTTGAACTAATTAACAAAAGTGGTCTCGAATTAGAACGAAAACAATTCCAGGATTGCGGGTTATTAATGTATAAGGATAATCAGCCAGTACAGTCTGGGGGAAGTGGGGCCGGGTGCTCAGCAACAGCCTTGTACGGACATTTATTGAACCAATTGAAAAAGGGTACATATAAACGGATTTTAGTAGTCGCAACAGGCGCATTGCTGTCCCCGCTCAGCTTTCAGCAAAACGAATCAATTCCATGCATCGCACATGCCGTTGCCATTGAAATGAATGGAGATAAGGGGTGATCCTATGTTAGCAATGTTTTTTTGGGCATTTGTAATTGGCGGGCTAATCTGCGTGATCGGGCAGCTTTTATTTGATGTTGCAAAGCTTACTCCTGGCCATACACTGAGTTTGCTCGTTGTGATTGGCGCTGTATTAGATGGTTTCGGTCTTTATGAACCACTCGTTGACTTTGCTGGGGCAGGTGCTACCATTCCAATTACCAGTTTTGGTAATTCCTTAGTTCATGGGGCAATGCAGGATGCAGAGAAACATGGCCTTATTGGGGTATTGACTGGGATGTTTCAAGTGACAAGCTCAGGAGTCTCAGCAGCAATTATTTTCGGATTTATCGGTGCATTAATTTTTAAACCTAAGGGTTAAACTACATTTTTAAATCCAATTTACTAAAATCGATGTCGCGCCTACACACAGTATAGGGTAATTTCATATGTTATTAATGAGATTACAGAAGTGAGGTGACATTCTATGTTTGGATATGGCGGATGTGGTGGTTACGGTTACGGCGGTGGATACGGCTACGGTTCAACTTTTGTATTAATCGTCGTATTATTCATCCTTTTAATCATTGTTGGTGCAAGCTTCTATTAATAGATAGTGCTTGCTTAGGGAAATGGGTTGGCCTGCAAAAGGAGCCAGCCCTTTCGCTTTGTTTCCTGAAAAGTGCCTAAAGGCACGTACGCTTTTCCAATTTTTTATTCACCAAATTATCCATCCTTCATACAATAAAAGTAGTTTATGAAGGAGCGTGATCTTTGAACATGGATAATGGATTTTTTAAAAACATTGAAAAGAAAACGGGCGTTAATATGAAAGATATCTTTGAATTAGCTAATTCATTACAAAATGCTAACTTTAAAGATGAAGAAACAGTCCGTAGAGTAATCTATCGTGTTTCTGATATTGCCAAAAAACCGGTAAGTAAAGAAATGGTAGAGCAAATTGTTAAGTCCATTGTTAATGATGGCAAGCAACTTGATCTCAATACGATTTCTAATATGCTTAATAAAAAATAAAAAGAGAAGACCTCCTTCCTAAATTAGGATGAGGTCTTCTTCTTTTTAGTTAGAGGTGCAATAAACCGCGAGCGATGTGCTTTTTTTCCTCGTCTATTTTCTGGAACGGAGATAAAAAGCTGATCCTTAGCTCGAGTCATCGCCACGTAAAATAATCTTCTTTCTTCTTCAAGTGCGGTAAAGTCGCCATTACGATAGGCTTCTAGTGCAAAATCGTGCGGTAAACTGCCGTCGACCGCACCGATTATATAAACCGTTTTGTATTCGAGACCTTTCGAGCGGTGAATTGTACTAAGACTGATGGCATCATGAAAATGTTTACTTAAATTTTTAATTTCCTTGTTCATCGCCGACATATGCTCTGCATGAGCTAGGAACGCCTCAATTTTATCGAAACTTTTTGCAGCCACTTTTAAGTCTTTAAGATCGTCAGAGCCTTTTTCAAGCTTATTTGACTCGTTACCCCGTTTTTTCAAAAAATCAAGAAAGCCAATATCTTTTTCGACTTTTTCAAGTGCTGAGTGTGGGGATGAATGCTTCAATCCCCGAATAATCGTGACCGCTTTTTTTAATTTCTTTTCCTGAAAAGCATGGGCGGTGGCTAAGTGGCTAAGCGCTTCAAGCAGACTGCAGTCCTTTAGAATGCTTTGTGCTTTTAATTCTTTTAGGACTGTTTGCTTTAGAAATAGCAAAGGTAATATCTCAGACATAGCTTGTGGGTCATCCTCATTTAAGCTCACCTTTAGAAAGGAAAGGGCACTTCTAACGATATAACGATCGTAAAAAGCTTCTGCATCTAGATCAATCTTAAATGGAAGGTTAGAGCCGGCCAGTCTTTCAAACACCGCACGTGAGCCGGCATTGGTCCGATAAAGAATGGCAAAGTCGGAAGGGTTTGCTCCAAGAGATATCTGCTCTTGTATATCTGTGACAACCATCGTTGCTTCTTCCTCTTCATCATAGGGGAAAAATAACTGTGGAAGTGTTCCTGAAGAAAACTGTGCCTTCATTTTCTTTGATCTTCGGATTTTATTCGCTGCAATCATCTGGTTCGCAGATGAAACAATTTCATGTGAGGATCGATAATTTTGATCAAGTGTGACCATTTTTGCATAGGGAAAATCTTTTTCAAACTGTAGTAAATAACTTGGGTCACTTCCTCTAAATGAATAAATGGCTTGATCATCGTCACCAACCGCACAAACATTTTTATGTTTTCCAGATAATAGTTTGATGAGTTCGTATTGGACCTTATTTATATCTTGAAACTCATCAATTAAAAAATAATGAAAACGATTTTGATACTGTTCAAGAAGGGAGGGGGAAGAGACAAACAGATGATAACAGCCAATGAGCATATCATCAAAATCAAAGAGCCCTTCTTTTTTCTTATAGTTTTCATATTTTTTATATAAAAAGACGGTTTTTTCTTCCCAGTCAGAAGTGGGCTTCACTTCATCTGGCATTAGCAGAGAGTTCTTCCATAGGCCGATTTGCTGAAGAGCTAAATCATAGGCAAACTCTTTTTCAGATAAATCAAGTTCTTTTCCAGCTTCCTTCAGGATTTTGTCTCGCTGCCATTCTTTTTTTAAAAGTTTGCCTGATGACCAATTAAGTGCGTCGTGGAACATCAGAATGCGATAAAAAATACTGTGAAAAGTACCAGTAACGAGTTGATTAATTTTATCGCGATTTATTTGCGGATATGAAAGCAGCCGATGCTTCATTTCTGCGGCCGCTTTTGATGTGAAAGTGACAAGCATGATTGTTTTCGGGTCGATAAGTTTTTCAGCCAGCATATACGCTGTTCGTACTGTTAATACCCGAGTTTTTCCACTTCCGGCACCAGCAAGTACCAACAGAGAGCCATCTGTCTCTTTGACAGAGGCAGCCTGACTTTCATCAAGAACAACTCCATTTCCTGCAAGTCGTCGTAAAAAAGGTGAGAGTTCCTCCTGATTGTTATTATCTGGAAGGTTAAACGGAACAGAGTATTCAATCGTTTTGGCGGCTTTGAATTGGTCAATGCTTTGCGGGGTTTTTGTAATCGACCTACCCTTTGGGATGCTAAATCCATTCAATTCAGTAGTTGGTTGTTGTATATCAGTTTTGTCGAGCACGTCTTCTGGCTCTGGACAATGTTTTTCAGATGAATGTGTATGGAAAAAATGTGGTTCCTTGTGAATACCTAAAAACAAGCGAATGTTTTCGCTACAGATAGGACAGTTCAAATGACCATTTTTTCCGGCGAGAAATATTTTCTGATACTGGTCCCTGCTTAATTGCTCAAGGACAATATTCTGATTTTGATAAATCGCTGTTTTCATAATTTTTTATCCTCTATATCCTAAAAATCAAGACATGTTCTATCATATCAAAACCTTGGAGGAACTAAAAGAGGTTCTTTGACATTGATGGAATTACCAAAAAAGCACTTGGCGCTAACCGCGCCAAGTGCTTCAAAAGGTTATATTTTTTTCACCATCGTTTTATGTGGAATTCCTGCATCCATGAATTCTTCTGAAACGATCTCATAACCAAGTCCAGAGTAAAAAGGAATGGCCTGGGTTTGAGCATTAAGCTTTAATTGATGAATATCGTTTACCCGTGCATAATTTTCAATCGTATTCATAATTTCTTTTCCGGCCCCAGTTTTTCTTGCCTCTTTCAAGACACAGATTCGTTCGACTTTTCCATAGCCGTCAACGAAACGAAAGCGACCAGCACCAACTGGAGAACCTTCATGGTACATGATAAAATGTTTTGCATCGTTTTCGTAGGCGTCGATTTCCTCTTCAAGTGGGACCGCCTGTTCTTCAACGAAAACAGTTTTCCTAATAAAATAGGCATCTTCAAGTTCTTTTTGATTTTCAACAATCTTTACTGTCACTTAAACTATTCCTTTCCAAGACGAAATGTTTCATAAACGGTCCAGGAACCATTTTCTAATTGATAAAGAAGATGGAAACGATCAATCGATTCTTCATGGTTAATCGCTGTCATACGTAGTGAGCCAAATACATCAGAATGCTCATCATTGGAAAGTTGTTGACCAATGGTGATATGCGGAACAAATGCATAATCTAAGTTTTGCTCTGTAAATTCTTGATTAACTTCATTATGCAAAGCGGTGAGTTCGTCCGATTTGTCGACTTTAAAATAAATAACATTGTTTACGGGCTTAAATGAGCTGATTTTCGAAGTTTTTAATGTAAATGCATGGTGATGGGCAGCCAATCTTCTTAATTTATCAGCATATTCCTTCGCTTCTTCTTCGGACGCCTCAAATGCATTTTTCAAGGTTAGGTGCGGCGTAATTAAAGCATAATGCGGGTCATAACGTTTTCGATAGGAATTAGCTAAATCCTGTAGTTTTTTTGATGGAAAAATAACAACTCCAAATTTCATACGTATACCTCCATTTAGTTGAACTTTCCTTTTTACACTATAAACAAAAATTAACCTTCCTAATATTATAGCAAATTTTCAAAATATATTAAATGACTTATCATGTTGTTGATATTATTGAAATTAAAACAACATTTTAAGGGCGCGCCGTAAATCAGGCTGCCAGTACTTCCAGGTATGATTTCCACTAAACTCTTCATAAAAATATGTAATGGGTTTCTCAGAAATCATTTTTGAAAGCTCCCTGTTCGGGGTTAGGAAATCTTTAAGGCTGCCGTCCGTTGTCTGAACTTCCGTTTCTTGATTCCCAATCACATGGTAGAGTTGTAATAACTGTCCCTCCGAGAAGTTCTTAACCGCGCTCAAAATATTTTCATCCACATATGGAGAGTGTAAAAGAACTTTTCCGAATGTATGTGGATATTGAAGCGCTGTCATTAATGAAACGGCACCACCGAGGGAGTCGCCAATTAGTGCTCTTGTTGAGCCCATATGATAGGTAGGAAACTCTTGATCAAGAAAAGGAACTAATTCATGGGCTAGGAACCGGATGTATTGTTGGTTCTGAGAGCCATTTGGATGGTATTTCTTGCGGCGGTCTTCTACATTTTTATAGGGTACCCCCACAATGATTAAATTTTCAATTTCTCTTTGAAAAAGAAACTCGTCTGCCAATCGCGCGATTCTACCGAGCTGAAAATAGTCTCGGCCATCCTGGGCGATTAACAGCGAGTATTTATATAGCGGTGAGAAGTTTGCTGGCAGATAGATAAGGAGTTGGATATCCTCTCCAAGTTCAGCACTATAAATGGTAAGTTCTTTGATGGATCCTTTTGGAAACTGCATGTGATAAATCCCCCCGTGATTCGATCTCTACCACTGCATTATAACAAAACTAAAGTGGAAATGCTTTTAATAATAGGGAGAGGAATATGGGTGTGAGGATTAGTGAAGGTAGCGGTAGTTGGTACGGGATTCAGGCATAATGGATAATATATTTTCACGTTTGAAGGTGCGCATTTGTTTTCGGAGCAGACAAAAGGCGCGAATATATTCGTCATTCACTTCCTTCACAATCAATTTCCGTTGGGATAATTCTTGGTTGTCGGCTAGGTAAATCATTTCTAATGGAATATTTTCCTCGATTGAACGCATGAAAAGCCCATCCATGTGGATCACTCCTTCCTTGTTTTTAGTACTATTATATCCAAACGTTTGTTCTTTATTCAAGGATAAAAGAACTAATGTTCTTATTTGAATTAGCATTGGTTAAAAGGGATATTTATATGGAAAACTAAAATTAGTATTGACTTTTTTATTATTTTTACTATAATTAAATTTGTAGTTAAATAAGAGATCTGTTAGCTCAGCTGGGAGAGCGCAACCTTGACAGGGTTGAGGTCGGGGGTTCGAACCCCTCACAGGTCATCCGGACGGTAGAAACGTTGATACGACGGTGTTCTACCGTTTTTTATTGTCGGTGACTTATGCGTTAATCGCAGGGTAGCGCTGGGTTTATGTGTCTTTTGTTCCGTTGTCTTAACGAACAGGATGAGCTTTTATTTTGGCTGATAAATGAACAGGAAAAAGACGTCGGCCTTGGAGACGTTCTTTTTTTTTATCCACATTTAGAATATTTGTTCGTATATAATAAGAACGAAGAAGGTATTCATGTTAAGCCTGGCGAATTCGAACGGGTGGACTTCGTAGATGTGTGCGCAGTTACTGTCGTAGATTAGACAAAAAAAAGGGTCAATCTCATTTGAAGGGAGAATGACCGAAATGAAAAAATAAGCTATTGAAATTAGAATAACAGAAATGTCGGATGATGTCGATTTATTTGTCGAAAATAGTCGTTTATACCTAAGTGATATTATATTTATACCTACTGGGGGTATACGGTAGAGGGGACGAAATATTTCGAGATATGTGCGGGTCATTATACATAAACGCTGAGAAATAACGGAGTAGCTACCGCAATAGATGCCATCATATAAGCGCTGCATACAATCGTGCATAATGAATTTATCCCAAATTCCTAGTTGACATATTGGATTAGTGGAGTTTATTATATGTAATAGATTCATAATATTAAAAAAATATTTTACTTATGAGCATAGCTGATCAGTCAACTGAAGGCTGCTCCCACTAAAACGGGAGCAGTCTTTTTTATTTTAAGTGTTTAGGAGGCAGCAGAAGGATGCTAGAAGTATTTATTAAAAATAGGAAACAACGTGAGTGGCTGGAGCGTTTGACGCCTTTAGAAGTGGAATTTAAACAACGGTCCGCCTTGATTGACGAGGAAGGCAGCTTCCCTCATGAGAATATTCATGCCTTACGAAAAATTGGTTACACCAAGGTAACCTTGCCTGAAGAATTTGGCGGGTCTGGTTTTTCTCTTTATGATGCCCTTCTTGTACAAGAAACACTGGGCAGCTTTGATGGCAGTACAGCATTGTCAATTGGCTGGACATTAATGACCGTTGGAGAATTATTTGAAAACCGCTATTGGGAACAGGAAAAGCTAGCTTTTTTTGCAGAAGAGGTCAATAACGGTGCCATCATTAACCGGGCGGTGAGTGAAATCGCGACAGGCAGTCCAATTCGCGGCGGCCGGCCGGGGACCAATGCCAAACAATTAGATGGCAATTGGGTGATTAATGGGCGTAAGAGCTATACAACCTGCTCACCGGAACTGGATTACTTCCTAACTTCTGCCTGGATAGAAGAAAAAGAAACAGTTGGCTTTTTCCTTATTCCAAAAGATGCCGAAGGTCTATCCATCGAGGAAAATTGGAATGTGATCGCGATGCGTGGGACTGGCAGCCATGATCTGGTATTAAAAAACGTGGTGGTGGATGAGTCAGATTTAGTCGAAATTCCAATCTACAATACGGGGTTTAAATTGAATGGATGGGGTCTGCTAATCCCCGCAGCCTATTTAGGAATAGCGCAGGCAGCCAGGGACTACGCGCTCCATTTTGCCAATACCCACTCTCCCAATAGTATAAAGGGTACGATTGCAGGGCTACCGAATGTGCAGGCATTGTTAGGCGAGATGGAATTGGAATTATACAAAGCCAGATTTGCGCTTTATGGTGCAGCAGAAGCTTACATGGATGAGGAACGTAATAAAACCATTACGAATGAAGCGCTTATAGCAAAACATATCGTGACCAATTCATCTATTACAGTCGTTGACAAGGCTATGCGGTTAGTGGGAGCAAAAAGCTTGCAGCTGACCAATCCCTTGCAGCGTTATTACCGGGATGTCCGGGCAGGACTGCACAATCCGCCAATGGATGATTTAACCATTTCAAAATTAGCTCAAACAGCTATTCAACAATATGAATCTAAGGGAGGAAAAAACAATGAAAATTAATAAGTTATTAAAAATCGCAGCAACAGGAGCAGCTTTAGTTACCCTAATTTCAGGATGCGGTTCCACGACAACAACAGGAGCAAAGTCAGATTCAGGAGATGCTAAGAAAGAAGTCAGAACAGTAAAAGTAGCGTTTGATCAAGGCGGTAAACCAATCGGGTATGTAGATGAAAAGGGAAATCCGACTGGATATGAACTTGAAGTGATGAAATTAGTGGATAAGGCACTTCCAGAATACAAATTTGAATATGTGCCAACATCAAGTGAGGACTTATTGGTAGGGGTACAGCAAGGCAAATACCAAGTAGGGGTAAAAAATGCCTGGTTCACGGAGGAAAGAACGAAAAGCTATATTTTTCCGAAAGAATTCCTCGGACTTAGCGGTGTCGGCCTTTTAATGAAAAAAGAAAATAAAGATGTCAAAGATTTATCCGATTTTGCGAAAAAGAAGTTTTCTTTAGCGCCTATAGCGGCAAGCAATGCTCAATATACCATCGTGGATGAATATAACCAAGCTAATCCTGATAATAAGGTCAAACTGGAGGCCGGAGATGCGTTCTCAGTGGATGTTGTTCAATGGGTTAATGAAGGACGTGTAGATGGCGGTATTTATTTAGGAGCAACGTACGAAAAGCAAGTTCTCGCTAAGGATGGTCCCTATCATAATTTAGTAGATCAGGTTGTCTATAATGAGTTTACGGTTGTCAAAACCTGGCCATTATTTAACAAAAAAGAACAGGAATTTGCTGACGCCTATGACAAAGCCATTAAGAAATTAAAGGAAGAGAAGAAGACGAATGAAATTATGGTGAAATTCTATAATACTGATTTATTCAAACTATTGGATACTGTAAAAAGATAATAACTAAAATGGAGGCAGCATATGCAAAAGTATTTTGATGTTTCCTACCTTTGGGGTACAATACCACAGCTTGTTCCATTTTTAAAAGTAACATTTATGGTTGCGGGTCTATCGGTTTTGTTCGGAACGATTTTAGGCTTTATCTTAGCTTTGATGAAGCTTGGATCGAGTAAAATAGCGAAAAAAACCGCCAATGGTTATACCACCATTATTAGATGTACCCCATCTATTGTTCTGCTATTTTTGGTTTATTATGGACTTCCGGCCATAGTTGGTAATTTTGGTACAGACTTGAATACTCTACATACCGCTGTCTTTGTTATCATCACCTTTTCGCTTCAATTTGGTGCATTGATGTCTGAGGTGATGCGAACAGCCTATGAATCTATTGACAGAGGTCAATTTGAAGCAGCCGTTAGTGTCGGGCTCAGCCCGGCCCAGGCATTTAGGAGAATCGTTTTACCGCAGGCATTTGTAGTAGCATTGCCCAATTTCGGTAACAGCTTTCTAGAATTAATGAAAGAAGGCTCGTTAGCCTATACCATTGGGCTGGTGGATATTATGGGTAAGGCAAGTCTCATTTTATCTAATAACTATAATTCCCATTCCTTAGAAATTTATCTTGGATTATCGCTTATATACTGGATTCTATCCATATTAATAGAACAATTCTTCTCCAAGCTGGAAAAAATATTCAGTAAGGGTAAGCAGGTAATCAAAACAACGTAAGGGGGTGACAGAGTGTCGGTCGGCTTAGATTATCAGTTTTTAGTTAAAACGTTTTTTGTTGCGTTATCCGGGGTACCTACAGCATTAATCATTACCATTGTTTCGCTGTTGATCGCACTTCCTTTGGGATTTTTGCTTGCCTTATCGAGGATCAATCAAATTCCTGTCATCAGCCAGCTATCGCGGGTGTATGTTTCGTTTGTAAGAGGGACACCTGTTATTGTGCAAATTTTTATTATTTTTACCAGTGTGCCAATACTATTGAAACCGATATTTGAAGAGTACCAGGTTCAAACGAATATATACGATATAAATCCGATTTGGTATGCATTCATTGTTTTTTCTTTAAATACGACTGCTATATTAATAGAAGTATTTCGCTCCGCTATCAGCACAGTGAGCAAGGGGCAGCTGGAGGCTGCATATTCAGTGGGGTTGAACAATGTGCAGGCATTCAGGAGGATTATCATTCCCCAAACATTGGTCGTTGCATTGCCCAATATTTGCACAGCAACCGTCAATCTCATCAAAGCTACCTCATTAGGATATGCATTGTCTTTAAGAGAGATAACGTTACGAGCCCAAGTGGCAGCCAATGTCGGCTACAATTATATTGAAGCGTACATAGATATCTTTCTCGTCTATCTTCTTTTATGCAGTTTAGTTGAATACTTATTTAAGCTGTATGAAAAGCGGTTAAGAAAGTATAAAGCAGTGGATGCCTGAATCAGTATTGGAGGCAAAATCATGTTAGAGATTAAGAATATCCATAAATCCTTTGGTAAGAATGAGATTTTAAAAGGAGTAGATTTAAAGATTGAAAAAGGGGATGTGGTGGTCATTCTTGGCCCAAGCGGTTCAGGGAAGACAACCTTACTCCGGTGTATCAACTTTCTTGAACGGGCCGATGAGGGGCAGGCCATTTTTGGGAACATGGATGTTAACCTCAAATCGGCTTCCCGAAAACAAATTCACCAAATAAGGCAAAAGACCGCTTTTGTATTTCAGAATTATAATTTATTTAATAATAAAACAGCATTAGAGAATGTGACAGAAGGTCTTATAATTGGAAGAAAGGTTCCGAAAGCAGAAGCCAATAAGATTGGGAAGCTGGCATTGGAGAAAGTCGGTTTATCAGATAAAATAAATTCCTACCCCAGCCAGCTGTCCGGCGGCCAGCAGCAGAGGGTAGGAATAGCTAGAGCCATTGCTTTAAATCCCGATATTATTTTATTTGATGAACCCACTTCCGCTCTCGATCCTGAATTAGTCGGCGAAGTATTAACCGTCATGAAGACCATTGCAAAAGAAGGCACAACCATGTTAGTCGTGACTCACGAAATGTCTTTCGCAAAAGATGTAGCAAACAAAGTCATCTTTATGGACGGCGGTGTCATCGTAGAAGAAGATGCCCCTGAAGAAATTTTCTCAAGACCAAAAGAAGAAAGAACTAAGCAGTTCCTAAAACGGGTGATTCCCGAGGATTATATCTATAATATTTAGGCAGGGGGAAAGTTCTCTGCTTCAGGAGCCACTCAATGGCTGGAACAATCATTAAGCTGGACAGTTTTGTTGTTTTTTGTGTTTCACTCTAATGAAGATAAGCTTCTAAGAGCCTAACAAAAAAATTTAATTGTATTGTAGATGGAGGTACCCTGATCAAGGAAGTACCTCTTTTTATTATTTATTTTTATAAAAAAGCCATTTCTATTTAGAATTCACCAAAAGATGCACCAGAAAATGATTTATTGATAGAAATCAGCAAAAATGATAAATTTAAGATAAAGTTAATTCGTTTAATAAACAAATTAATTTGAGGGTGTTTATAACAATTGTATTAGGATGAGTAGTTCATCATTAAATCAAGTTCAGTTGAAAAGAAAATAAATGAAACCTCACCTAAAAAAAACACAAATTATCCTAAAAAAACAGCATTTTAAAAGATTCATATGATTCGTACAATTAAAGACAAGAAAACGTTTTCAGCTAGGGGGGATCATATGAATTTTATCAAAAAGGTGTGCCTTTTCATCGATTCAGTTTTTGAAAAATTCACTCTTTTATCATTAGTCTTATTAATCTTTGTCGTAACTACTCAAGTCATGACCCGAAAATTATTAAACTTCGTCTTTTTCTGGTCAGAGGAAGTGACCCTGCTTTTACTTGCCTGGTTTGCTTTTATGGCTATCGCCATTGGTTTTCGCGAGTATATTCATTTGGGGATTGATTCTTTTACCAACCTTTTTCCAAAAAGATTTAATAAAGTCCTAGATAAAATCATCAGTGCTAGCATTTTTGCTTTTGGTTTTTATTTAGTGATTCAAGGTTGGGACTTTACTGTATTGATGATGGATTCCACACTACCAGCTACGAAACTTCCAAGTAGTGTTACCTATGCGGCCATGCCAATCACAGGAATAATGATTTGCGGTTATTCAATTTTGCATTTCTTAAATATTAACACAAGCCGACATCAAGATGTAGAGGAGGGCATGTAACATGGACAGCAACACGATAGGTATTATCATCTTACTTTCAAGCTTTGTTATCTTAATTTTATTTCGCTTTCCGATTGCCCTTACACTCGTTGCTTCATCATTGCTGACTGTCATCTATCTGGGGATACCCCTTCCGGTCATAGGACAGCAAATGATACAAGGTGTCAATTCTTTTTCATTGCTTGCCATCCCGTTCTTTATCCTGACAGGACAAATAATGAGCGAAGGAGGACTCGCCAACAGAATTGTAAATTTTGCAAGTTTATTAGTTGGAAGAATTCGAGGCGGTCTGGCAATGGTAAATAGTGTTGCTGCTTTGTTCTTTGGTAATATATCGGGATCTGCCGTCGCTGATGTTTCCTCTGTAGGGTCAGTTATGATTCCAATGATGAAAAAGAATGGATACGAAGCTGATTACGCTGTAGGTGTTACCATTGCCTCCGCTATTCAAGGTGTAGTAGTTCCACCTAGCCATAATCTAGTTTTATATTCACTAGCTGCTGGAGGAGTTTCAATCGCTAGTCTATTTATGGCTGGAATAGTTCCCGGAATCATTATGTTGATTGCTTTAATGATTACGGGCTACCTCATTGCCCGAAAAAGAGGATATGGAAAAGCGGATCCTGTGCCAAAATCTCAAATCGGCGGTATCCTTCTTCACGGAATTTTGTCTTTAAGTCCAGCCGTCATTATTTTAGGCGGTATCTTAACAGGTTGGTTTACGGCAACAGAGTCAGGTGCATTAGCATGTTTGTATTCTTTTATTCTAGCTTTCGGTATTTATAGGGAGGCACCGGTATCTAGTATTTGGAAAATTTTGATCAGAACAACGAGAACGGTGTCCATGGTTTTTTTCTTGATTGCCGCTTCTGCAGCCTTTGGCTGGATCTTAGCATATTTGCAGATCCCGGGAATGGTAACAGATTTATTCTTAAATATTTCTGATAATCCACTAGTAATTTTATTAATTATTAATATTTTATTGCTTCTCCTTGGTGCACCAATGGACATGGCGCCAATGATCTTAATAATGACTCCAATTCTCCTTCCAGTAGTAACGAACTTAGGAATGGATCCTGTTCACTTTGGAATTGTCCTTATTTTAAATGCTGGGATTGGTCTTTTAACACCACCGGTAGGAACGGTGTTGTTTGTCGGGTGTGCCATAGGGAAAGTCTCCATTCAGCAGGGAACGAAAGCTATGATGCCATTTTTCTATGCATTACTTGTTGTTTTGTTAATTATCACCTATATACCTGAGGTTGTTATGTGGCTACCGCATTTGTTAGTCAAGTAACCGAAGGAATAGGTGAAAATATAAAAAAATTCAAGGGGGTTTCAAGAATGATAAGAAAAAAGGTTACAGGAGTTTTAGCAGCGACGCTTTTAATGGGTACCATCCTGGCTGCCTGTGGGAAAGATGAAACTGCCTCCACCAAAGATGGAGGATCTAAAGCGGAGGAAGCCAAGTATACATTTCGCTTAGCAGATAACCAGCCGCCAGATTATCCGACTGTTGTAGGGGACAAAAAGTTTGCTGAATTAGTAGAAGAAAGATCTGATGGAAGAATTAAAATTGAAGTATTTCCATCCGCTCAATTAGGGGATGAAAAATCTGTTTTGGAACAGGTGCAGCTTGGGGCTATTGAGTTTACTAGAATCAATTCCAGCCCATTAGCAGAGTTCAACGATCAGTTTGCAGCACTTTCACTCCCATATGTATTTGAAAGCGATGAACATCTATGGAAATTCCTTAACGGTGATATGGGGACAAAATTGCTTGATGGACTTGAGCAATCCAAAATGAAAGGGCTTGCTTATTACGATTCAGGATCTCGGAGTTTTTATTCTACCAAACCTCTTAATAGTGTAAAGGATTTAAAAGGACAAAAGATTCGTGTACAACAGAGCAAAATCAACATTGATTTCATGGCTGCTTTAGGGGCAAGTGCGACACCAATGCCATATGGTGAAGTATTCAGCGCCCTTCAAACAGGAATTATCGATGGAGCAGAAAATAACCTGCCAAGCTTAGACTCCTCCAACCATTATCAGGAAGCCAAGAATTTTATCTTAGATCACCACCAACGTATTCCTGAAGTATTACTCATTAGTAAAGCGGCGTGGGATAAGCTATCAGAAAAAGATCAAAAAATTATTAAACAAGCAGCGTTAGATTCTGTCAAAACCCAACGAGAAGAATGGGCGAAGTGGGAAGAACGTTCAGAAAAGAAATTGAAAGAAGCTGGAGTGAAATTTGTTGACGTTGACGATATGACACCATGGAAAGAGGCAGTCAAGCCAATGGTTGATAAATACTCCAAAGATTATTCAGAAGTAATGGACGCAATTGATAAAGCACGTCCATAGTTTTTAACTAGTAACAAGCCTAGCTGGTAAATGTATCCATTTACCAGCTGGGTCTTTTCTATTTATTTATCCTAGAGAAAAAATCGCGGAAATTTTACCTAATTGGGATGGTTGAAAAATGAAAAAGCAATGGAGAAAAACAGCAGAATTTATTAATCGCTACCTTCTATTAAGAGATCAATCACTAATGACAAAGCTTTGCGCATTCTCCAGTGTTCTGGTTATTTTTCCTGTTCTTTCAGTTGGATTTATTTCATACAAGCGTTCATCCATTGAGCTGGAAAATGAGCTTAGTCAATCCAGCAGGCAGGTGATTGATCAAGTTGAGACTCATATAGAATATTATTTACAAGATTTTGAGATTACAAGCTTAAAAATAATTAACTCTCCTGAATTTTCCAGTCTTTTGAAAATGCGGACACAAGTAGTTGAAAATAAAGAGGCCACTCGTGAATTGGCTCGTAATACCTTGAAGTCAGCGGAATATTCACGAGCTGATATATCAAATATTACAGTGATTCTTGATAAAGGACAGGTAATTGATACCCTCGGGACAAGAAATTATTATCCTGCATCCAAAATAAAGGATGAATATTGGTATTCTTCTGTCCCACTTAATGGAATGAGTATGTTGGTAACTCGAACGCTAAAACTACAAAATAAAGAGGAGCCGGTAATTTCCCTTGTAAGAAGGCTATATAATCCTGTAACTCTCCTGCCAGTGGGAATGTTAATTATTGATATTAATTTCAGAAGGATTGAAGAAATCTCAAACAAGGTAACGATCAGTGAAAATGGCTACTTTTTTATTCTAGATGCAAAAGGTCATTATGTATATCATCCCGATTATTCGAAACTTGGAAAAAAAGTAGAATTCAATCAACTTTCTAAACTGAAAACAGAAGGGAGCAGTACGAAAATTTTAGAAAACGAACGGAAAGATTTCGTCACCTATACGTTTTCCCGAAACCTTGGCTGGGGTTTTTTCACCGCCGTCCCATACCGAGATGTAACGGGGGGAATTATTCAAATCGGAAGAACAATTGTCTCAACGATACTTATCTCATTAATCATTGCCTATCTGATTGGTTTTGGTTTTGCTACTAGCATTATTCGCCCGATTCGGCGGTTGCAACAATATATGAAAGAAGTTGAAATTGGAAATCTTAATTTTAGAGTACGAGTGGAATCTAACGATGAAATTGGACAACTGACCAAAGGTTTTAATAATACAGTTGAAAAGCTATCAAATCTGCTTGAAGAAGTATATGTCTCGAAGTTAAGAGCGGCAGAAATGTCACTCAAACAAAAGGAAATTGAATTAAAAATGCTTCAGTCACAAATGAACCCTCATTTTTTATACAATTCTCTTGAAACGATCAGAGGCATGGCTTTGGAACAGAATCAGGAAAATATTGCTGATATGTCTTCCGCATTAGGAAAGCTGCTTCGCTATAATTTAAAAAATAGCTCATCTACAGTAAGTCTGGGTGAAGAGATTAAATTTTGCCAAATGTACCTGCAAATTCAGAAATTTCGCTTTGACGACCGGTTTGAGTTTTTGTTTGATATTCCAGAATGGGCAATGAATCTTAAGGTTGCAAAGTTTTCATTGCAGCCATTAATAGAAAATTGTTTTGTTCATGGATTTGGTCCGAATATTTGGAAATTGAAAATAATCATTTCTGTGTTTCGTCAATCCGAAACTTCTTTTATTATTCGCATTTCAGACACAGGTGCTGGAATAAAGGAACAAATTCTAGAGCAGATCATAAAGAAGATTGAACAAAAAACTACTTCCAGTGAAGGAATTCATATCGGGGTAATAAATGTACACCAAAGAATTCATTATTTGTTTGGTCCTGAATACGGGATTTCAATTCACAGTGAACATGGGGCAGGGACAGAAATCGATATGCATTTACCAATCATAGATGAACAGGAGGAAGGGGAACAAGTATGAAAAATATCTTGTTGGTTGACGATGAGAAATGGGTTCGAACAGCTCTGAAGTGGACGATTAACAAGTTAAACCTTCCCTTGCATGTGGTCCACGAATGTGAAAACGGATTAGCCGCATTAGACTGGTTAAAGCTACATGAGGTTGACCTGATTATGACGGATATTCGTATGCCGATAATGGATGGGCTTTCATTGGTGAAGGAACTGGACCAATTAAAGAGAAATCAGGATGTAGTCGTTATCACTGTTCATGATGAGTTCCAGTTTGTACAACAAGCAATGCGGAGCGGGGTAACCGATTACCTCCTTAAACCGATAGAGGAGACTGAGTTAAGAAGATGTCTTGAAAAGTGGTTAGATAAATGTATTAACGAAGAACAGAAAAGGAACATTGCTCATTATGAGAATGAAAACCTTCCTTCCTCAACGATCGACCGGGTGTTGCATTATTTAAAAATAACTCCATTAGACCAAATAACGCTAAAGGATGCAGCAGAGAGTGTACACATGAATCCTAGTTACCTCAGTCAATTGTTCAAGCAGCAGCTTAGTAAAAAGTTTGTTGATTATATTACCGAACTTCGAATTGAGGAGAGTAAACGTTTGTTACAAAATACAACATTAAGAATGTCGGAGATTGCCGAAAGAGTGGGATATTCTGATTTAGCCTATTTCAGTAATAACTTTAAGAGAATTACGGGTTGTTCCCCCTCAGAGTTTCGAAAATCTGCAATATAAAATGAATTGTTACATCCTAAATGAAGAAGATTAGCGTAGTCAATAATCTTAAGATTACTGACTATTTTTTTTGCTGAAACTAATTCGAAACTTTTAAATTGGAAGGTTACAGGTTGTAACTATAAGTCTTTTATCATAGGACAATATAACCGAATATTACGAATCTTAAAAAAACACAAATCCACCTAAAAAATCTCCCTATTATCTATTACAAATTGAAATGTACAATCAATTTGTGATGAAAGCGTTTACGTGAGTTGGGAGGTGTTCTAGCAGAACTGGTCCATTTACTAATTTTTTGGCAGTGTTTATCTGAAATGGGGGAAAAGAGGATGAATGTATTTTCAAATCATTTTAAAAAGGCAGCATCGATATCGCTTGCAGCGGTGATGCTAACATCGCTTGCTGTACCATTCGCAAGTGCAGAACCAGAAAAATCGAATGGCAACAAGCAAAATGCACCTAAGATCGAAGCAACCGCCAAGAATGTCCTTGTTCAGGGGGGCAAAAAATTCAAAGACTTAAATGGGAACAAAAAAGTGGATCAATATGAAAACTGGCAGCTCCCTACTCAAGTACGTGTAAAGGATCTTGTCAAACAGATGACACTTGAGGAAAAAGCTGCAATGATGCTTATTACTGAATTTCCGAGTTTTAAGGATGGGAAGTTACAGCCCAATAAGTTAATTAATCAAAATACACGCTACTTCATCTTCCGTCAAACTCCGACAGCAGATGTTATAGCCGACTATAATAATCAGCTGCAAGAGGCAGCGGAGGGTTCAAGATTAGGTATTCCAATTGTGATCACATCAAACCCGCGGAATCATGCCTCAATAGATTATACGAATAGTAGTGAAGGCTCTGGAATGTTTTCCTTTTGGCCGGGTCCATTAGGTCTCGCAGCAACGCGTGATACGAATCTTGTAAATGAGTTCGCTCAAATTGCTGCAAAAGAATGGAGAACTTCTGGTATTCGCAAAATCTACGGCTATACGGCGGATGTTGCCACAGACCCGTTATGGGCAAGAATTGAAGATACATTTGGAGAACATCCTGAGCTTGCTGCAAACATGATTTATAACACGATAAAAGGTTTTCAAGGCGATGCACTTGGGCCAGACAGTGTTTCGATCACGACGAAGCATTTCCCAGGAGGCGGGGCACGTGATAATGGTTTGGACCCACATTTTGTGGAAGGTAAATTTAATCCTTATCCGACCGAAGGGAGTCTACTTAAGTATCATATTCCGCCCTTTAAGGCTGCAATTGCAGCGGGTACATCGGCTATCATGCCTTATTACGCGTATCCAAGCAACACTAGCGCTGATCAAGGATTGCCATGGTATGCACAAGATAAGCAATTTGAAGAGGTTGGCTTTGCGTTGAATAAAGGGTTTATAACAGATTTCTTGCGTGGAGAGCTTGGATTCAAAGGCTATGTAAACTCCGACACGGGTGCGATTGGAAATAACGCTTGGGGGGCTGAAAACTTAACGCCAGAGCAAAAATTTGCGAAAGCAATCGATGCAGGGACAAACATTATTTCTGGAGCATCCGATCCAACTCCCATAATTAGTGCAGTTAAAAACGGTTTGCTTGATGAAGAGAAAGTAAACGAATCGGTCACGTTTTTGCTGACAGAAATGATGAAATTGGGGCTATTTGAAAACCCTTACGTAAACCCACAGAATGCACTTAATGTTGTAAATAATCCAGCATCACAGCAAAAAGCTGATGAAGCCCATCGTAAGTCCATCGTCCTTTTACGCAATGATCAAATCAATGGCGAAAATCTATTGCCTTTGAGGGATGAAAAAGTGAAAAATGTAAAGCTTTATGTGGAAATGTTTCCAGGTGGAAATGATGAAGCAAGTACCAAGAAATTAAAAGAGACTATACAAAACTACGATCCATCTATCAGAGTCACAAATAATATAGATGAAGCCACACATGCATTTGTTTGGGTCCGTCCTGTTCAATCGAACTGGGATAATAATCCACGGATAACAATCGGTCCGGAAACAGGGATTACCAATGTCGATAGAATTATTGAGATACAAAAAAAGGTGCCGACTATTACGGCGATAAACATGACAAATCCTTGGTTGATTGATCAAATTGAGCCAAATGCCGCAGCTGTCATAAGCACTTTTGGTGTGAAAACTGAGGCAATTGTTGATGTTATCCGTGGAAAATTCAATCCTACTGGGAAACTTCCGTTCACTATCCCTGCTAATAAGGACGCTGTAGATAACGAAGTCGGAGATATTCCTGGCTATGTAGAAGCTCCGTCTTATACTTACAAGAACAAAAATGGTGACACGTACGGGTTCGATTTTGGTTTGTCATATAAATAAGAAAACTTCTTTAAACAAGATGAAAACACCAGCCTTTTAGTGCTGGTGTTTATTTGATTTAATAGAGAACACGCCATAGATAAAAGGTTGCATAAGATTCCCAATTTCTCCATGGGATAGAAAACTTTAAGATATCCTCCTTGGTCGGCTTTCTATCCATATTAAGTATTGTTTTAATGGCATTGAGTAAACCTACATCATCGATTGGGAAGGCGGTAGGGAAGCGCAGGCAGCGCATCAGCACATAATTAGCTGTCCATGGACCAATCCCACGTATTTTCATTAATCTTTTTTCGACAACCTTAAAATTACCGACTTCCATTAATTTTTCTTTGGATAATTCACCGCTGGCCATTAATTGCGCAATCCCAATAATATATTCACTCTTTTTCACGGTCATTTTTATTTCCGCCAGATCGATGGGTGTGAGTTTAGCAATTCGTTCGTAGGAAGGAAAAATCCAATATTTTTGTCCTTCCCATTCGATTGACTCACCGAATTTTTCAACAAATTGCTTCTTTAATGTGTAGGCGAAGCTTAAGTTAATTTGCTGCCCTAAGACTCCCCAACAGAGTGCCTCAAACAAATCAGGGATTCCGATGAGGCGTAATCCAAAAAATTTTTCTACGGGCATTTTAAGTAATGGATCAGCTTTCGCCATCTTATAAAAGGAGGTTAAGTCGTTATCGAGGTCAAACCATTCATGGATATAGCGGATTACATCAGAAGTCTCGCATGGTTTACCTGCTAAAAAGTGAACAATCATTTGGTTCTTATCGTTTACATTTATTTGTACAAGAGTTCGAATTTCTCCAATTGCGATAACCCTTGTAATGGTATTTTTTTCTATTTCATACATACATTCATTTTTATTCCGCTCTAGATAACTAAGGTTTACTTTGAGATTAAACTCTTCTGGCAGTGTAATAATGAGATCTTCATCTTCGAACTTACTTCTAATTTTAGTCACGTTATCTCCCCCGGTTATCTGCTATATTCTATTATTATCATAAAAGTATAAAAAATAATGTTTATATCTTGATCTTATGATCAAAAATCTATTATTTTCCACTTAGTTAAGTGTATATTGAATATATGTTAATTGCTTCTATGAAGAATCTACAAATGAAGGTGAGGAATCTTTGATGAAACCAAAAGTTATTGTCTATAATAAAGTCGATCCAACAGTTTTGGCATATGTTCGTGAAGCCTGTGAAGTAATTTACTTTGAAAACTTGGATGCGCAGACACTTCCTGACTTTTATCAAGAATTAAAGGAAGCATATGGGATTCTAGGCTCGGGATTAAAAGTAGATGAGCAGTTTTTAAAGCAGGCGCCTCATTTGAAAATTATTAGCAATATCTCGGTCGGCTACGATAATTTAGATATTCCTGAAATAAATAAACGAAAAATTATGGCTACCAATACCCCGGATGTATTAAATGATAGTGTAGCTGATACTATTTTCGGTTTACTACTTGCAACCGCAAGAAGAATGCCAGAATTACATCAGATGGTCAAGTCAGGGAAGTGGACATCGAAAATTAGTGAAGAGCAATTTGGCGTAGATGTTCATCATAAGACATTAGGTATTATCGGAATGGGAGGGGTAGGCTCGGCAATTGCTAAACGGGCTCATTTTGGCTTTGATATGCCTATTTTGTATCATAATCGGACAAGAAATATAAAAGCTGAACAAACCTTTCAAGCAACCTATTGTTCACTTGAAGACATATGCCAGCAAGCTGATTTCATTTGCTTAATGACGCCGCTAACTCCAAACACTGTAAAGTTAATAGGGGAAAAGGAATTTAAATTAATGAAGAAATCGGCCATTTTCGTCAATGGTTCGCGCGGGGCAACAGTTGATGAAGATGCCTTAGTTCGGGCTCTTCAAAATAAAGAGATTTTAGCTGCAGGACTTGATGTGTTCACACAAGAACCAGTAAATCCAGACCACCCGCTATTATCACTGGATAATGTAGTCACATTGCCTCATATCGGTTCTGCTACCTATGAAACACGATTGAAAATGGCTAAACTTGCAGCGGAAAATCTAGTACTTGGTCTCAAGGGAAAACAGCCGCCTTCCTTAATAAATCAAGAGATTTTAAGCGAAGTTCGATAAATAAAAGGCGTGAAGTATCATTTGAAAAAAGGTGATTCTCTACGCCTTTTTTTCTAAGATGAGGGGAACATCCTCAAAAATTTCATCAAATTTCGGGAAATTGGTAATATACAACAGTCATTTTCAGGTGCCTGACACCATTTATTATGATAATCTAAATATGGTATGATAGTATTAAATTTGTTTAGAATTACTTCTTAGGAGAGGATATTATATGAGTAATAATGAGATACCTTCTCTACAGAAGGATGGAAGGTCTATAATATTAAATCAACGAAATCTATCTAGTATATTGACTGATCTAAAGTTACTATTTAAAGCAAATGTTTTAACCGCTAATGTCCTGCCGGTTTTTGCGGGATTTTGGTTAGCCTTATATTTTACGGATGTCTCTCTTACAAGTAATTTGGATATATTACTGTTGACCATTTTCGGAAGTACAATGGTGATTGCCGGGGCACTTGCACTCAATAACTGGTACGATGTTGATATTGATACAGTAATGGATCGAACAAAGAATCGTCCAACGGTGACTGGGAATTTCTCACTGAAGCAAGTATTAACAATTGGAATTTCACTTACCGTAGTTGGATTTATTTTATTACTGTTTACGACGTTCGAAGCGGCGTTATATGCTTTCGTAGGCTGGTTTACTTATTGTTTTCCATATACCATGTGGTCGAAACGAAAGTATACCTTTAATACCATAATTGGCAGTGTGTCTGGTGCGGTTACACCTTTAATTGGCTGGACAGCGATTGCACCTGGATTTCAAAAGGTACCAATGATTCTATTTTTAATTTTGTTTATTTTTCAAATGCCCCATACCTTCGCGATAGCCATTAAGAAATATAAAGAATATAAAGCGGCTGGGGTGGCGATGCTTCCCGTTGTTCGTGGTCTCTCCGTAACTAAACGGCAAATGGTCTTGTATATTGCCTGCTTGTTTCCATTACCATTCTTTTTAGAGACACTTGGAACATCATTTGTTGTCATAGCTACTTTGCTTAACGCAGGGTGGTTAGTTGTCAGTATCAGTGGATTTTTTATAAAAGATAACCTGAAATGGGCACAAGTGAATTTTTTATACTCTGTTAATTATATAACCATTATCTTCCTCATGATGATCGTGGTTACCTTGCCGATTTTCCATCGCTAAGGGGAATTTATGAAAAAGTCTGATCGTTGTAGGCAAATACAAAGCCTACAATCGATCAGACTTTTTTTTATTAAACGGATTTCTCAAAAATGTATTTATTTTTTTAATGAAAAGATGTGTGATGCGGTTCACTACACTGTGAATTGTTCCCAATTATGATATAAGTATGAAAATCACAAAGGGGATGATTCGGAATGGGAGCTGGAAAAGGAAACAATAAAAAGGAGTCAGAAGAAGTTCATGAAGCACCGTTAAAAGGAACATGGATTTCCGTAAGTGTTGTGGGAGTAGTCATTCTACTTACGTATTTCTTATTATATGGACTTTATATGTCTAGAGTATAGGGGGGATTTGGAATGAAGATGCATCTTGATGAAAAGATTTGGCTGACTTTAAGTTTTGGGATAATCATGATTTTCATGTTTATCACAGGCTATCAAGCATTTGCCTTAGATATGGCTCCACCAAGCAATAAGGAAATTATTGACCCTCAAAAAGTGGATCAAATAGCTCCATTCGATAAACCGGGTGTTACTAAAGTTGGTGAAAATGAATTTGAGGTTGTTATGACCTTACAAGTATTCAGCTTTAATCCAGGAAATTTTGAAGTCCCTGCTGGTTCCACAGTCCATTTTACCCTAACCTCCAAAGATGTGGTCCATGGATTTGAAATTGCTGGAACCAACGTGAATGCGATGGTTATGCCAGGGCATATTCAAAAAATTACCCAAAAGTTTGATAAACCAGGCACTTACTTAGTGCTATGTAATGAATATTGTGGTGCTGGTCACCAAGCAATGAGTACAACGATTACGGTTAAATAAAGGGGGGAAAGAAAATGCAAACAGCAAAATCACATACACTCAAAGATAGAGCAAATAAAGTAATGGGTATCAGTAGGGAAGATGCCATTTTAACAAAAACATATATCTTTGTAGCTTTTACAGCATTACTTCTGGGCGGAATATTAGGACTGCTGCAAGGACTAAATAGGTCAGGACTTTTAGAATTGCCATCATGGCTTAACTATTATCAAGTATTAACAGCACATGGTTTATTATTAGTTGTTGTCTTAACTGCCTTCTTTACGATTGGATATTTTTATGCATCACTTTCCCATACTTTAGGGGGGCTGCTGCCAAGAGTAAGGAAGATTGCTTGGATTGGTTTTGGAATCAAGATTGTCGGCTTTGTTTTATGTATAGTGCCCATTCTAATGAACGAAGCATCAGTTATGTATACATTTTATCCGCCGATGGCAGCTCATCCGGCCTTCTATATTGGGTTAGTCTTCATAGCTTTAGGTGTTTGGATGTGCTGCATTGGGGCGTTTATCAATGTCGCCAATTGGAGAAAAAACAACAAAGGGCAACATGTTCCTATTCTTGCCTACTTTGCAACGGGCGTGTTCATCCTTTTGTTCTTTGCTCTAATCCCAGTTGCAATAGAAGTTTTAACAATTATTCCATGGGCCTTTGGCTGGGTTGAAACAATCAATGTCATGGTTGCTCGGACACTATTTTGGGCGTTTGGACATACGCTGGTAAATATTTGGTATTTAACGGCCGTGTCTGCATGGTATGCTGTTGTACCAAAAATTATCGGTGGAAAACGTTGGAGTGATACATTAACACGTGTTGTTATTATCGCCTTAGTTGTAATGAACATCACTGGTGGATTCCATCATCAGATTATCGACCCAGGAATTTCAGAAGCAGTTAAATTTATGCATGTATTTATGAGTTTAGCAATTGGTTTCCCATCATTAATGACTGCATTCGCTATGTTTGCTGTATTTGAGCGGACTGCCAGGAAACAAGGTGGAAAAGGTCTAATTGGCTGGTATCAGAAAATGCCATGGGGAGATGTTCGTTTCCTAGCACCATTTATTGCAATGGTTGCCTTTATTCCAGCAGGTGCAGGCGGGATTGCTCAAAGTACGAACCAGCTAGACCAGGTCGTTCATAATACCATGTGGATTGTTGGGCATTTCCATTTAACACTAGGAATGTCAGTTGTAATGACTTTCTTTGGAATTAGTTATTGGCTAGTTCCGTATATTTCAAAACGTGTTTTAACTCCACAAATAAATAGATTAGGTGTTATTCAAACTTGGATCTGGACAGTCGGTATGATATTTATGTCAGGTGCTATGCATTGGGTTGGATTACTTGGTTCTCCGCGAAGAACTTCCTATACAACCTACGGTGATAATGCAACAGCATTAAGCTGGGATCCGTATTTAATGTGCTTAGCTGTGGGAGGAACACTGTTAATTATCGGTGTCATTCTTCAAGTGTATGCTGTAGTTAATATGATGTTCTTTGCACCAAAAGGTGAAACAGAATTTCCGATTGCAGAAGAAGAAGAAAATGCAACCACAACACCATATTGGACAGAGCGTTGGGGCCTATGGATTGTTGTCATGTTATTAGTTGTGGCGATGGCCTATGTTATCCCATTAACGGAATTTATCGTCAATGCACCTCCTGGTTCACCACCGTTTAAAACATGGTGATTACGAAAAGCTAAAAGCCCTTGGCGCTGTAGCTAGACAGTTTTCAAATAAAGAGATAGCTCGTTTGCTAGGGCTATCTCTTTATACTTCAAAAAATAGATTTGGGAAGTGATCTTCATGATCAAAAATAGACATAATACATTTGCGTGTTTGCTTGTTATCTTATTTGGCTGTGTGCTGTTTTATTTCGGAACAGATGGTTTCACAGCCTTCACGGCAGAAACTGCGCGGGTAAAGGAACTAATTGACGATAAACCCAAATTCCCTGACGTAACTTTTGAGGATAGCAAAGGGAGGGAATATTCTATTTCTGAATTTGAGGGTAAATATGTATTTATTACCTTTCTGTATACATCCTGTACAACTGTTTGTCCTCAATTAGAAATGAATATGTCGAAGGTTTATGATAAGGTACCAAGCAAATATATGGGCAAAGATATTGTCTTTTTAAGTATCAGCTTCGATCCTTCTAGGGATGACCCAGCCACGTTGGAAAAATACCGAGGCTATTTTAATAGTGATGGTGAAACATGGAGGATGGCAAGAATAGCAAATCAAAGAGAATTAGATGCATTGTTAAAAGCATTTGGTGTTATTGTCATTCCTGATGAATATGGTAATTTTACCCATAATTCGGCTTTTTATATAGTTGATAAAAAAGGCAGACTTCTAAATGTTTTAGATTACAAAAAGACTGATGAAGCTGCTAAAAAGCTTACAGGTATTCTTGACAAGGAAGCGGGGGAATAGTTATGAAGCAATCACTATATGGCTTATTGATCCTCCTATTCCTTGCACTGCCTCCTGTGGCAAACTTAATGGAATCAGTCATGATTATTCACATGCATATGCAAATGCCTATGTTAATTTTTACTGGATTTCTCCTTGCCCGTATTTTTCAATTACAATTCCCACGCTTTTTTGAAAAATGGAACGGAAATGGAATACCAGGAATCATCTTGTTTGTCATCATCGTCACTTATTGGACACTGCCAAGGTCAATGGATGAAGCATTAACTTCACAGAGTATGGAAGTGTTTAAATTTATTAGTTTACCCTTACTGGCAGGGATCCCACTAAGGGTTAGTTGGAAAATGCTTAAGCCTCGTGATAAAAATATCACTTTTTATTTTTTTATTATCATATTTTCCGCTATGGGGTGGTTATATATCGATTCCCCCGTGCAATTATGTAACAACTATTTAATTATTGAACAAATTACCCTAGGCTGGGGATTTATAACAACCGCAATCTGTATGGTCATTTATTTGCTCTATATTGCTTTTGTTGATCCAAAGAAATACGAGTAACTTTTTGTGATTCACGCATAAAAACATAAAAAAAACTGTTAGGGACATTGATCCTAACAGTTTTTTGCATTCGATATTTTTTTAGAGACTCTTATGGTTCGTTTGAAAGGGTTGCCCTTTTTCGAGCCTGCAGAAACTTGATTACATTTAAAACGATGGTCTTGACTACAGCATAAAACGGTACTGCCAAAACCATTCCCAAGATGCCAGCTAAATTTCCGGCAGCGAGCAAGACGATAATGATTGTCGCTGGGTGGGTATCAAGTGATTTTCCAAGGATGAGCGGAGATAAAACATTCCCTTCCACTTGCTGGGCAATCACAATAATCAAAATAACTAATAATGCTTTTGTCGGCGAATCAAATAAAGCAACGATCACAGCGGGTGCACCGCCTAGAATGGGGCCGACATAAGGAATGATGTTGGTAAACGCCACAATTAATGCCATAACTAGCGCAAATGGCAGATCAATAATCAGGTATCCAATAAAAGCAAGTGTTCCTACAGACAGGGCAACAATAACTTGTCCTTGAATATAGGAGGAAAGTGTCTCACCTGTCTCTTTCAACATAAGCAATCCTGCTTCTCGATATGAAATAGGAAGGAATTTAGTTACAGCCCTAGGGAACTTATGTCCGTCCTTAAACATATAGAACAGTAAAAATGGAACGGTAGCTAGAATGACAGCAATATTGGCAAACACACCAAGGATATTCGTAATACCGCCAGTGATCCTGTCCGGCAAGGTATTTGCATAGGCTATCAATTTTTCTTTACCGGTTTCCAAAAGATCATTTTGCTCTTCCATGATCCATTTGAATTCAGAACTTCGGGATAGCTTATCAAAATACTGCAAGGTCTTGTTGGCATAATCAGGAAGTGCATTCGCAAGTGCGGTAAATTGTTCTGTGATGGCAGGAACCAGGTTGCCAATCGCTAAAACAAGAATACCAATAAACACTACATAAATGATTAGGATGGCAAGAATTCTTGGCACTTTTTGGCGCTGAAGAAAATTTACGATTGGATTTAGTAAGAAAAAGAGAAATCCCGTAATCAGAATTGGGAAAAAAAGAGTAGAGAAAAAGATACCGATCGGCATAAATAAAAATGAAATCTTTGTTGAAACAAAGATGATGGTTAATATTAGAAGGATCTGGATTAACCCATATTGGAATTTTCTTTTTGACATTACATTCCCCTTTTTTCAAATAGTATAAATAAAATTATATCAAAAACTTGGAATAGAAGACAAATAATAGTATTTCTTTGGTGTCAGGCACCAGAAGGGTATTTTGAAAAAAATGAAACTTTCGGCTTAGTTTGTCGTATACTTAAATGGAATAATTTACATTAATGGAGAGAAGGGGTGTTAGATATGGAATTGCAAACAGATGTAAATATACAAAAAGAGAATCCTAGGTTATTAGGAATGTTTACGAGTCCAGGGGTACAGTTTGAGCGGATTAAGCAAAGTCCGAAAATTTGGGTACCACTAACTATTATTAGTATCCTTTATGCCATTGGGATGGCGTTTATGGCACTATCACTAGACGCAGCTACTTTAATTGCTCAAGGAGTGCCAGAAGATCAAGTTGATTTGGTGTTAACCATTACAAAGGTAACGGTTGCAGTTACGGGCATCATTACGCCTATTATAGGTGTTTTAGTTAGCAGTGCTATTCAATTAGCGATTGCAAAAATCGCTAGTTCCACTGTTTCTTTTAAACAATTATTATCTATGAATACTTTTATCATGATTATCGGGGCAGTAGGACTTATATTGAATATGGGAATCAGATATGCCATCGGCGGGGATCCAGAAATATATATTACTAGTTTGGCAGGGCTTCTCAATCAGGATAAAGCTGGTGTTTTAGGTTCCATCGAGGTATTTGGGATCTGGTCCGCTATTTTGACTGCCTTGGGACTTCATAAAACAGCGCAAATTTCTAAGGGGCTGGCATGGACAATTGCGGTGATTTTCTTCGTAGTTAGTATTGGATTTGCTTTGGTCGGTACCCTTTTACAGGGAGCGCCGAAGCTATAATGAAGAAGAAAATTTGGATTAGTATAGGTGTAATTTTTTTAATTATCATGATGATTTCTGTAAGTGTCTATCGGCAGGTCCTTGCAAAGGGGCCTTCCGTTAAGACCACGGAAATCAGCCAAGAGGAAATCTCCTCTCTCTTAATGATTCCAGGAACAGTGAAGCTCCCTCAAGAACAAATTGTATATGCGACACCAGACAAAGGGGAAATCAAGAAATTGCTGGTCAAAGAAGGACAGACGGTCAAGAAAGGTGCTGTCTTGGTCAAATTAGAAAATCCTCAGCTTGAGTTGGAGATTGAGCAGAATAAATTAGCGGTCGAATCTGCTAATTTAAAAATAAACCAAATCGAAAAGAAATTAGAGCAACTCGAAGATAAAGAAAAGACGTTAGAGGAGCAGGTTGGAAAAAAGGAAGCGAAGAAACAGCTTTCTCCAGAATTTGAACAGCTTGAGATGGAAAAGAAGCTAGCTAACATCGAGCTTAAACAAACAGAGCTTCAAAAAAATCTGATAAGTAAACGACAGGACGAATTAGAGATTAAGAGTACAATGGCTGGTATTGTTTTAACAGCCAAAAAGCCAGCAACATCGCTTGATGCAGCAAACGAGCCAGTTATACATATCGGGAAATTAGCAGGGATGACAGCTTTAGGACTACTGTCAGAATACGATACGCTTAAAGTTAGCAAAGGTCAAAGAGTGATCATCAAATCAGAGGCGTTGCCAGGCAAAGAGTGGCTGGGTGAAATTACAAAGACATCTATTTTGCCAGAACAGAACCAAGCCAGTTTGCAAAATGGTACACAGGCTGTACAGTATCCTGTCACAGTAAAGATTTCCGGTGACACAAAAACGTTAAAGCCAGGTTTCCAAGTCATTATGGAGATAGAAACAGATAAAAAGACAGCGCTGGTCCTGCCGCTCGATGCTTTATTTGATGAGGGGGATCGACCCTTTGTATATCTTGTCAAAAATGGAAAGGCCCACAAACAGAATGTCAAAACGGGTATTACATCAGGAAAGAAGATTGAAATCCTTGAAGGTGTTACAAATGGAGACAAAGTTATCATTAATGGACCTGACAAAATAAAGGATGGGTCGGAAGTGACAGTTAAATGATCCAGCTTGAATCCATCTTTAGATCGTTTTTATTGGGGAAAGAAAGTGTGCCTGTCCTAAATGGTATCAGTCTATCGATTCGTGAAGGTGAATTTGCTGCCATTATGGGTCCATCTGGCTCAGGAAAGTCAACCTTAATGAATATTATTGGCTGTTTGGATAAACCAACTGCTGGAGAGTATTATCTTGGCGGGGAAAATGTCTCTCATTATAATGAGAAGGAATTGGCTAGGGTTAGAAATCAATCGATTGGCTTTGTTTTTCAGCAGTTTCATTTGCTCCCGCGTTTGACGGCCTTAAAAAATGTTGAATTACCAATGATTTATGCAGGAATCTCCAAAAAAGAGCGCCAGGCCCGTGCAGAAGAGGCATTAAAGAAAGTAGGTCTTGCGGACCGAATGAATCATCTTCCTAATGCTCTATCTGGAGGACAGAAGCAACGGGTTGCTATAGCGAGAGCCATTGTCAATACACCTAAGATTATTCTTGCAGATGAACCCACAGGTGCCCTTGATTCGAAAACAAGCAAGGACATTATGGAACAATTTAGAGAATTGAATGATGAAGGAGTTACAATCATTACTGTTACCCATGAATCAGAAGTTGCAGAGTATGCGAACAGAACAATCCTGGTAAGGGATGGTATGATTCACTCTCCTTCCGTGGATGTTAGGGGGCCAGTCGTATGAGTTTTATGGAAAATCTTATGATGGCTCTAAGTTCACTAAAAGCCCACAAGATGCGGAGTATTCTAACGATGCTTGGGATTATTATTGGGGTGGGTGCTGTTATCATTGTCGTGGCTATCGGACAGGGCGGGGAAGCGATGCTGAAATCACAAATTACCGGTCCAGGGAATACGATTGAGTTATTTTATCAGCCTTCCGATGAAGAAATACGCGCGAACCCTAATATATTTCAGCAAGCCCCGTTCAAACAAGAGGATATCAGAGCGCTGGACCAAATTTCAGAAATTAAAAGTGTCGTGGCATCAAGCACCAAATTGTCTTCTGTTAAATTTCAAAAGGATACTGTGGATGCCTCTTCGACTGGAATTAATCAGGCCTATATAAAATTAAATGAGTTGGAAGTTGCTAAGGGAAGGAATTTTTCAGCCTCTGATTTTCTTGGCGGCCGCCGTGCAGCACTAGTCAGTAATAAATTGCAAGAGGAACTATTTAAAGGGGAAAATCCAGTTGGTAAGGTTGTTATGGTTGCCAATCAACCGATTGAAATCATTGGGGTTTTAGAGAAACCAACTGGACTTCTATCATTCGGGTCAATGGAGGTATATCTGCCTTTCCAAACGTGGAAAACCATCTACGGAAGCAGTGATTTTACCCAAGTAACTCTGCAAGCAGCGTCAGCTGAACAACTGCAGGTAGCTGGTAAAAAGGCTGCTAAGTTGCTAAATAATCTGCATAATACTGAAAAATCCTACCAAGTTATCAATATGGAAGAAATCGCTCAAGGGGTAGGACAAATTACAAAAATCATGACATTAATTATCGGGAGTATAGCAGGAATCTCATTATTTGTTGGTGGAATTGGTGTCATGAATATCATGCTCGTATCCGTGACCGAAAGAACAAGGGAAATCGGGATTCGTATGGCGTTAGGCGCTACACGAGGCCAGGTGCTGACTCAATTTTTAATTGAATCGATGACACTGACCTTCATAGGCGGTATACTCGGGATTTTGCTTGGCTGGGGAACATCGACAGTGGTCAGTTTTTTTGCCGGTTGGCCATCCTTAGTGTCTTGGCAAGTGGTCTTAGGCGGAGTATTGTTTTCGATGGTTATTGGTGTAGTCTTTGGACTTCTTCCAGCAAATAAGGCTTCTAAACTTGACCCGATAGATTCCCTGAGATATGAATAAGGAAAGATTAGAAAACTAGATCAAGGGTCTACACGAAGGTGTAGGCTTTTTCCTGTTATTGCCGTATAGTTATCTGTTTGCAGATTATGGGTAATGTGATAATATAATTACAGGAATATTCAGATAATTATTTGTGAAAAGTTTGAATTAGAATAATAGTAATTGAAGGAGTCGAGATGAGCATGGAGAGACTAAGTGTAGAGAGCAAAGGTTATTTTGGAGAGTTTGGCGGAAGTTTTGTTCCCGAGGATTTGCAAGTGGTAATGAACGAATTAGAAGAGCAATTTAATCGTTATAAGGATGACCCTGAATTTATAGCGGAATTCAAATACTACTTAAAAGAATATGTAGGCAGGGAGAATCCATTAACGTTTGCAGAAAATTTAACCAAACAAAATCAAGGGGCAAAAATATATCTGAAACGAGAAGATTTAAACCATACGGGCGCACACAAAATTAATAATGCCATTGGCCAGATTCTTTTAGCAAAACGAATGGGTGCCAAGCGAATTATCGCTGAAACGGGAGCAGGACAGCATGGTGTGGCCACAGCAACCGCATGTGCCATGTTTGGGATGGAATGCATTATTTATATGGGTAAACTAGATACGGAACGCCAAGCGCTCAATGTCTTCCGAATGGAATTATTAGGTGCGAAAGTTGTCCCTGTTGATAAAGGCCAGGGGCGTTTAAAGGATGCTGTAGATGAAGCTTTGGGTGATTTGGTGCAAAACTATAAAAATACCTTTTATTTATTAGGGTCTGCCGTAGGACCACATCCTTATCCGACAATGGTCAAGCACTTCCAGGCAATTATCAGCGAGGAATCGAAACAGCAGATCATTGAAAAGGAAGGAAAGCTTCCAACAGCGGTGATTGCGTGTGCTGGAGGTGGCAGCAATGCCATTGGTGCTTTTGCCCATTATATTGACGAAAAAGGCGTGCGCTTAATTGGGGTCGAACCAGCTGAGGCACCAACTTTGACGGAAGGAATTCCAGCGGTGATTCATGGCTTTAAATGTTTAACATTACTTGATGAAAACGGAGAGCCAAAACCAACGTACTCGATTGCTGCAGGGCTGGATTATCCAGGTGTTGGTCCTGAGCACAGCCATTTGAAAACTAGTGGGCGAGCAGAGTATGTTACAGTGACTGGGCAAGAAGCCCTAGAGGCATTTTTATTGTTAAGCAAGACGGAAGGAATAATCCCAGCGTTAGAAAGTTCTCATGCCGTCGCATATGCTATTAAGCTTGCGAAAGAATTATCTAACGAAGATGTACTAATTGTTAACTTATCAGGACGCGGTGATAAGGATGTTGAGCAAGTATTTAAGATGTTGAAAAAATAATAAAATTGATAAGGACAAGTCGATAAATGGCTCGTCCTTTTGTGTTTTTTCGAGGGGGAAGCAGTCCTTTACTTCACAGGCGTAATGGTGCCTGACACCATGTAAAGAGCCGCTCGTATAAATTATCAATTTGTACGAGTGGCTCTTTTTAGTATCGGGGGTTTAGAGAATGTTTCTCGGGTTAATTGAATATATTTTAAACACAAACAATCTATGGAATTTAGCTTAAAAAGGGGACATGTATGATAAGGAGCAAAATGAACTTTTATATTGACTTAAGCAGAGCAGGGGCAAGTTCTTTTTATAAACGGCTATTATTTATTTTTTTGGGTGCTACACTTGTGTCCTTATCCTTACAATTATTTTTGGTAGAAAATCATGTGATTGATGGAGGAATCATTGGCATAAGTATCCTACTTGCTCATATTACAAAAGAAGAAATAGGGTTGTTTTTGTTGGTATTAAACACCCCTTTTTTCCTCCTTGCATATCGGTTTCTGGGAAGAAGGTTTCTTTTGCTCAGCTTATTTGCCATCCTCATTCTTTCGTTTGAAACCTCTATATTCGATTCACTTCCAGTCCTCACCACCAATCCACTTCTAGTAATTGTCCTTGGCGGAATAAGTTTAGGACTGGGTGTCGGCATAACGATTCGATTCGGTGGATGTTTTGATGGAACAGAAGTGATAGCTATCTTATTTAGTAAACATTCTCCTTTTTCGATTGGACAAATTATCTTGTTATTTAATGTATTCATTTTCGGTAGTTCCATTTTCATCTTTGGGTTAAGTGAGGCCATTTACTCTTTAGCAACCTTTCTTATAGCCTATCGAACGATTGATCTCTCTATTCAGATCCAGTAATATGCACTTTCTGCTAGTTGGCTGACTTTCTATAGAAGAAGTCATTCACTTTGCGAAGGATAACCTTGCACCTTACTAGGAGCCAAAAGAAGTTGAAATCCTTGCTGAATTACCAAAATCATCTGTAGGGAAATTGCTTAGAAGAGTACTTCGAGATAAAGAGATTGCTAAGGTAAAAGCTTAAAGTAGGCAGCATGTCTTATTTTATGAAAAATGCCCATTCAGTTAGTGAATGGGCATTTTTTTTAATCATTATTGATTTTCTAAAAATTCTACTACTCTTTCATTTACTAAGTCATTTGCCTCGGTTACATAAATGTGGCCAGCACCTTTAATTGTCAAAAATTCAGCATTCGGAATTTTCTCTGCTAAGGTTACCCCATTTTGATAGGGAACCAATTTATCTTCATCTCCATGAATAACCAAGACAGGACATTTGATTTGGTCAATCTCGTTGGAGGTATCGTGAGCTAAGCAGGCTTGAAGCTGAAGAATATAGGCGTAAGGGAGAACAGGTATCTCTATTCTTCTTTGTATGTCCTCAGCTACTAATTCCCGTTGGTTTTCTATAAATGATTGACTGTATAGGATTGGAGCGGTAGCCCAAGCCATTTCTTCGGGTGTTGCAACAGCAGAACCCCTTGAAAGCATCAGCATTGAGACTTCTGCACTAGGTTGGACATGAGTCACGCCCCCAGAGGTTGTACAACCTAAGACAAGAGAACGGACCCTTGAAGGATACAATAGTGCTAATCTTTGGGCAATCATCCCACCCATAGAAATGCCATAGATGTGGGCTGATTCTACTCCGGCAGCATCCAAGACGCATATAGCATCTTCAGCCATTTTCTCGATTGAAAAGGGGGAATTTGGTTTGTCACTAAGACCTGTCCCGCGATTATCAAAAATAATTACTTTAAAGTGCTCACTGAGAGCAGGGAGAGTCCTGAACCAAGATTTAGAATTTAGTGATAACCCCATTATTAAAAGCAATGGTTCACCCTCTCCGTGAACCTCATAATAAAGATTGATACCATTCCCAGTAGCTATTGGCATTAATTCAATCCTCCTTTTTTAAAAGTAACGGTAAATTATATGATAATTTAACTAAGGAAAGAACATGGAAGAAGGGAGGAAAAATCCGGTACTAGCTGGGGAGTACCTGCTCTAGACATGTCTGAAGATAAATGGGACAAGGTAATGGATATCAACTTAAAAGCGGTTTTCCAATTTTTACTGGCTGTTGGAAAAATTATGGTCCAGCACTATTTTTAGCCTCAAATGCTTCTAACTATGTTTATGGCCATGTACTAGTTGTTGACGGCTGGACAACTGCCAGTGTACAGTGAAATAAGTAGATACTGACACTGACTAGTTAATTAAGAGGGATGTACATGGAGTCCACACATCAAGATAGAGATTCGTTTTATAAAAAAATAGAAACAGAAATGAATAAGAGAATCCATGCCTGCACAAATAATAGAAAATTCACCATTGCATTTGGAAATGCTATGGAAGCACATGTGAAGCAGTTAAAAATTCGCAAAAGATTAATAACCAGAAGGTTAAATCAGCTTGGCCTGGCAAATAAAGATGAAATAAGTGCTATTTCTGTAAGAATCGTAGATTATGAGGAAAAGTTAGATCTTTTAGATGAATCCATTTATTGGATGAACAAAAGACAGAAAGAGAATCGGAACAAGCTAAAAATGATTCGTGAATCATGGGGAGCCTTGCAAGCCATTTTGGAAAAGGAAGCAGGGGAAATCCACACTTGTAAACTAAAAAGCTTGGAAGAAGAGTTAATAGAGTTAAAACAATTATTTGAATTGAATTTGGAGGAGAATAAACATGACGAATAAAACTAAAAAAGTATTAGAATTAGAAAATCAAGAAGTAGAGGTTGACGAGGAACAAGATGCTTCAAGCTTAGATCTTCTTTGGAAGTTAGGATTTAAAGAATTAGATGCTTGGGAAGATTGCTTAAATAAACGAGATACACTTTTTTGGGAAGCATTCAAGAACTACGTGGAAAAGCTTAAACAGAATCAGGAAAATGCCCTCACCATTTCTGCGCAATTTGGGTTGGAACTGAAAGAGTGGGAGAAGGCAGCGCGCGAAGAATTACTTATGACAACTACTCCACTACAGCAGTTCTTTCCTGTGAAATCATATGAAGAAATTAACAAAGTTGTTGAGGACATTCAAAATAAAACAGCTCATTTATTATTAACCCCAACTCAAGCATTAATAACAGGACAATTAGATGCCTTAGATAAATATGTAGAAACCGTTGAACAGTATATCGCTTATCGAAAAAATGGCAGAGAAAAATATATTGAGAGTGTTAAGCAAACAAGCAATGTTTTATATGAAAATCAAAAAGTATTTGTAAATATGTTTGCTAAGCAAGTAAAATCTGCGATTATGCCATTTCAAAATTATATGAAGAACGTCAACGAGCAATCTAAATAATGAAAATATAGGAGTGGAAGTAATGTCGGATAAAGAAACTTACGATCCATTTGAATCTTTTTATAAGCTTAGTCTTTTATGGGAAAAATATATAAATGACTTTATCTATCATTGGACGGATAACAAGGATTTCATAAAAATGTCTAATACCGGAACGGAAATTAATTCTCGCTATCTTGAGGCACTCAAAAAGAATCAGGAAACACTTGCGAGTGTATTAAATCTACCAACGAAAAATGATATTGCTAACGTTGTAACCTTAACGGTCCAAGCCGAGGAAAAAATTGAGGCTCTTGAGGGACAAATCTGGGGTTTGCAGGATTCCATGAAGTCACAAACGAGAGAAATCGAGAGCGTTGTGGAAATTTCAAAAGAAATTATTAAATTAACAAAGCAGCTTAAAACAGAGTTAGTAAAAACAAAAAAAGAGCAAATAGAGACCAAAGAATTAAAGGCCGAACTCCAAGAAATGAAGTTTGAGTTAATGAAATTAACTAACTTTAAAGAAGAGTTTGAGTCATTAAAAGGTCTTCTTGAAAAGGACAAAGAAGTGGCACCAGACTTAGCCGGATCAGGGACATCGAAATAAAATGAAAGGGAGGGGTGAGCTTGGCAACAGAAGCACCGTTCAAGGGGAGCATTCCAGAATTTGATTTTCAAAAAGAAATGGACCGCTGGGCGAATGTGGTTAAACTTTTATCTGAACCTGAACCCAAGGTTGGTCAGACTCCAAGGACGAAAGTATGGAGAAAGAATAAATCAGTTTTATGGCATTACCCTGCCCGACAGAAAAAGTATGAGATTCCATTATTTTTTGTGTATTCGCTTTTTAATAAACCATACATTTTAGATATTGACCCAAAGAAAAGTGTGATAAAAAACTTAACTGAAATGGGCTATGAAGTGTATTTATTGGATTGGGGTACACCAGGCTATGAAGACAAAAAGATTGGTATCGATACTTATGTCGAGAAATATTTAAAAACGGCTGTTAAGAGGGCAATTCGCCATTCTGAAGCGGAGGAAATTACACTCTTTGGATATTGTTTAGGCGGTACGATTGCCTCTATCTACGCATCTGTAGCCGAAGAACCAATAAGAAATTTAATCGTAGCTACGGTTCCTATTGATTTCAGTACGTTTGTGGGGCCAGAAAAATGGGTAGAAGGTCTTGAAAATGGAGATTTTAACATCGATCATTTTCTGGATGTTTATGGGGTTGTTCCCCCTAAATATGTGGAATTGATGTTTAGAGCTATTGGATCGCCAATCTATTTTACCAATTATACCATGCTCTTAAATAGGGCCCACGATCACCGTTATGTTGAAAAATGGCGTCGGATGAATAAATGGACACTTGATCAAGTACCTTTTGCTGGGGAGGCCTTTAAACAATTTGTAAATGAATTAGTTAAAGGTAACAAGCTGGTTAAAGGGGAGTTAATGGTTGGAAATAAACCGGCCGATTTGAAAAATATTCGTGCCAATCTATTCGTAGTCTCAGGGTCTAGAGACAATTTAGTTTTAGAAGAGCAAAGTAAACCAATTATGGATTTAGTATCGAGTGAAGACAAAACGTATGTTTGTGTTGAATCAGGGCATGTTGGTCTTGCATTAACTGGTTTATTTGCAGGAATTGTTGATCAATGGGCATCTAGTCGTTCCAATCCTCTTTCTTAAATATAGTGTGGGGAAAGGAAAATATATTTTTCAGTAGGGCAGGTTAGGAGAGGAAGGTTGATCCCTCTACTCCTAACTTGCTCTTTTATGTTTGTTTAAAAATGTTCTCAGAACTTTGTTGAATTCATCCTTTGCCTCCAATTTAGCAACATGGCCAGTGTTCCTGAAAATGACAAACTCAGAGTGACGAATTTGTTTATGCATTAAGTACTGAATCCAAACAGGAATAACTGAATCGTATTGACCGCCAATAATTAAGGTTGGCACTTTAATCTGTGGGAGTAAGGTTAAGTTATTTACTTGTAAACAAGCCTCCATGGATTTAAAAAAGAATTTACGGTTTGGTTTGTAAAATTTGGAGAAGGTCTCGATATTTTCCTTGCTCCATGAATAAAGACAAACCTTCGCAGACCTTTCTGTGACCGCTTCAGGAGATTTATTTTCTCCTAGGGCTTTCCTGAAATTAATAATAAGCTTTCCGAGTAGCTTTGGAGCATAATGGAAAGTACTCACTAACATCAAAGATTGACACATTCCAGGTGCTTGACGATAAATTTCTTGTGCAACCATTCCCCCCATTGATAACCCGCATATGTGTGCACTTTCAATTCCCAGCTCTTTTAATAAATTAATAACATCATAGGCAAAGTTTTGTATAGATATCTCCCCAGGTGCAGTGTAATCTCCATGTCCCCGTAAATCAGGGATGATTAAGTCATACTGATTCGCAAATTCATACTGATTTGCCCATCCCTCCTTTACTTCACCTAGACCGTGAATAAAAACTAAAGGCTCACCTGCACCAAGCCGCAAATAAGGAACTCCGGAGTAACTTTTGAATATTTCACTCAACATTCATTCCTCCTAGTTGTATAATAACAACTGTTATTTCCAATATTTGAATGGTGTAAACGGGTATAAAAGTATGATTATTTTATTATATATGTAATTGTGGGAAAATATTACATATGGGTGTAAAGCACATATATCAGATTTCCTTGTCTCAATTGAAAACCATGGTCGAGTTTAAAGAGGAGAAAGTTTTTAGCTAAATTGGTGTTGTATTGGAGTAAAACTAGGCAGTTTTGAGTTATGATAAAAAGAATAAGGATGTTAAGTGAAAATGAGGTTCCCTAATGATAAAAAAGTATCTGACATTTCAAAAAAATAATGGAATTGCTCCGTATATTTGGACGGTTCTTGGCATTTTACCGTTTTACTTTATTTTTCAATCCCCCTCAACCATTGAAATAGTTGTGGGGATATTACTCACATTATTGTTCTTTATTCTTTACCGAATCGCGTTTATTTCTAAAGGCTGGCCTGTCTATTTATGGACGTTGATTCTGATTGGGATTTCTATCACTGCAACGAGTCTTTTCAGCTATGTTTATTTTGCTTTTTTTCTTGCTTATTTTATCGGCAATATTAAAGAAAGAATTGCCTTTTTAACTTTGTATTTTATTCATTTGTTTAGTACATCAGTTTCCATTAACTTCAGTATTGTCATGCAAGAAAAATTATTTCTTCAGCAATTGCCCTTTGTCATTATCATCTGGATTAGTGTCATCCTCCTCCCGTTTAGCATCCATAACAGGAAGGAAAGAGGTCAGTTAGAAGAAAAGTTACTGGATGCAAACAAACGGATTTCAGAGTTAGTTAAAATAGAGGAAAGGCAGCGGATCGCTCGGGACCTTCATGATACTCTCGGACAAAAGCTTTCACTTATTGGGTTGAAAACGGATTTGGCCCGAAAGTTAATTTCAAAGGATCCGGATCAAGCACGAAATGAATTAAAGGATGTGCAGCAAACAGCCCGAACCGCATTAAGTGAGGTACGTAAGATGGTATCATCAATGCGTGGAATCCGCCTAAGGGACGAAATTGTCCGTGTAGAACAAATCCTTCACGCAGCTGAAATTAATTTTAGCAGTGAAGGAGATTTCACTCCAGCAAAAGTTACGCTGCTAACAGAGAACATTCTAAGCATGTGTATGAAAGAAGCCGTAAATAATGTTGTCAAACACAGTGGTGCGAAATCTTGCTGCATAACCATTATTCAATCAATGCAGGAATTGGTAATGACCATTCGCGATGATGGAGTTTTTAAGTGTGAGAAAGAGACGATGCAAGGAGGCCATGGGCTGATTGGCATGAAAGAGCGCTTGGAATTTATTAATGGGAGTCTAGAAATTGTAACAAAAGAAGGAACCACATTAATCATAAAAGTACCAAACGATGTTAAACCAGGGATGGAAAAGGAGGAGAAAAATGATTAAAATCGTGATTGCTGAAGATCAACAAATGCTATTAGGCGCTTTTGGTTCACTTCTTAACTTGGAAGAAGACATGGAAGTGGTTGGAAAGGCATCAAACGGTGAAGAGGCCGTATCACTGGTAAAAAAATTCCAGCCTGATGTCTGTATTATGGATATCGAAATGCCTGGTAAGAGCGGTCTAGAGGCAGCAGAAGAACTAAAGGGCCTAGGCTGTAAAGTAATCATATTAACTACTTTTGCCAGAACCGGTTACTTTCAACGAGCGTTGAAAGCAGGTGTGAACGGGTATTTGTTAAAAGACAGTCCAAGTGAAGAGCTGGCAAGTTCTATCCGTAGTGTAATGTCAGGAAGACGAATTTATGCACCAGAACTTATGGATGATGTGTATGGCGAGGAAAATCCATTAACAGACAGGGAAAAAGAAGTGTTGGAGCTCGTTGCAGATGGTAAAAATACAAAGGAAATCGCAGAAGAGCTTAGTATCAAGACAGGAACGGTTAGAAACTACATCTCAATTATCCTCGACAAACTTGAAGTAAAAAACCGTATCGAGGCGATTACTCAATCCAAAGAAAAAGGCTGGTTTAAATAAGGAGTGAGTGAACGGTGTCAGGCACCGTTCATTTTTTGTTTCTTCATGGAAGACCCAATCCATTACCAAAAAGCAGCTAGGCTTCAGCTGCCGTTTGGTACTTATCAATAAAACCTTTGATATAATCAAAAACTTCTCTAGGACGTTCTTCAGGAAGGGCGTGTCCAGAATCTTTTAAAACAATGAGTTCTGAGTTGGTTAAATCCTTATTTAACTTCTCACCAATATTAAGGGGCATTGATTTATCATGATCCCCCCATAGTAATAAACAAGGTGTTTTTATTTGGTTAAGAATTTGGGCAGGCAAGTCTCCTTCGCGATCACGAATCATCCTTGTAAGAGCTACAAAAATTTCATCTGTTAAAAACGGTTGTAAGTAACCGTTAATCATTTCATCATTAATGATGGCGTGATTATAAAGTGCGTCCTGAAGATTCTTCTTTACCCCCGTCCGTGCAAACCAATATTTTACGAAAAGATGAAAATAGGGTAAATAACTTGTAATAATCAAAGGCAATTTAGAGCGTTTGAGATAAGATGAACTGCAGAGAAGTATAGCTTTGTCCGCGAGCTCTGGCATCATATGGAGGATATTTAAGACTATTTGTCCCCCCATAGAATGACCAATAAACGTCATTTTTTTAAGCCCTAATGATTCCGTAAGATTGATTACTGTTTGGGCTAAATTCTTGTAGGAATATACATAGCGGTTACATTTAGCGCTTTTCCCAAATGGGGGAAGGTCAATAGAAAGAACCTGGTACTCCTTTTTCAATAAAGAAATTAAATGGCGAAATGTGAAGGTGGAAGAAAGGAAGCCATGTAATAAAACAAACGTTTTTTCAGATGTTTGATTAGGATAAAACTCATAATAAACATTAATGTTATTTACTGATTGATAACCTGCTAAGACAGTTTGTTCCATCAAGATCTCTCACCGACTCCGTTAATAAAATAGATGAGTATAATGTTCCCTAAATATCGGTACATACACAAAAAATATTGCCAAAAAGAAAAACCCATAAATATCAGCAATTTATATAAATTTCAAAATAACAGTACAAACCACCTATAAGAATCTGATAAAATTTAATAAAAATGGTTATTTTTGGTGCCGCATCCATCCGTCGTGGACAAATGGAGAGAGTGTCTTTTTGTGGTGCCTGACACCAAATTAGGGGGGAACTTGGGTTGTCAATTATTGAAGCGTTTGATGTGGATAAGGCTTTTAATGGGCGTGATATTTTAAAGGGAGTTTCTTTTTCGATTAAGGAAGGTAGTATTATTGGGCTCCTTGGACCAAATGGAGCCGGGAAAACAACGATGATTCGTTTGTTAAATGGAGTAATTAATGCTACCAGCGGTAAGATGAAGGTAATGGGATATGATCCACAAACAGAGGGCGATGAAATCAGAAAGAGGGCGGGGATTGTAACGGAGAGTGCCGCTTTGTACCATGACATGAGTGCCTGGGACAATCTGGTCTTTTTTTCTAAAATCTATAATGCTTATGACCCAAAGCGTATCACTCATCTGCTGGAGCAATTTGAAATGATTGAGAAGAAGGACCAATTGGTGGGCACGTTTTCAACGGGGATGAAAAAAAGAATTACTCTTGCCAAGGCGTTGCTACATAAACCTACCCTTTTGTTCCTGGATGAACCCACAAATGGGTTAGACCCTGAAGGGATAAACGATGTGATTCATTACCTAAAAAAAGTAAATAAGGAAGAAAAGATCACGATTGTCATCTGTTCACATGTCTTGCATCAATTGGAGACTATTTGTGATACTTTCCTGTTTTTAAAAGATGGTCAAATCGTTGAGAAGGGAACTAGAAGCGAATTAGAGGATCGATATTTAACAGATGTTACTCTATTGGTTGAAACTGGTCTCTTGCCAATCGACTCCAATACATATAGGGGCTTTACTTACATTAGAAAAGATCGGCATAATATCGAGTTTAATCTTCCCTCAAAAAATGAAATTCCAGGTCTACTCAAGAGTATTCTGAGCGAAACGTGGATCCATTCGTGTGAAATTACCAATAGAAGTTTGGAGTCATTATATTTTAAAATAAGGGGTGAAAAGCATGAATAAGAGCATTATTGCGACCGTCGCTCAAAAAGATATTAAGAACACTTTTTCTTCCAAAAAGATATGGGTACCAATGATCATCCTTCCTTTATTTCTATGCATTTTACTCCCTGCAATATTTGCTTATGTTGGTCTAAATACAGAATTGATTGGGGAATCCTCAAAGGATCTAGAAAAACCAATCAATGCCATCATCAAGAACTTTCCGAATGAAGAGTTAAGAAATACCCTAGCTGAACTGCCAACACGTGGTTACAAATCGGTTTATTTTTTCTTAAACTTTATGATTATCCCGTTTTTCTTAATGACTGCTATCATCAATTCTATGGTCACTTCGTCGAACAGCTTTGCAGGGGAGAAGGAAAGAAACACATTGGAAACATTATTATTCGCTCCAATCACTGTTTCTGAATTGTTTTTTGGCAAGGTGATTGCTTCCTTTATCCCTACTATTCTCATAACGTTTGTGGCTTTTTTACTTAATGCCGTGATTGTAAATCTAATTACTTATCGAATTTTTAATGAAATTTTATTTTTGAATTCAACCTGGATGCTTTTAATGTTTTGGGTGATTCCAGCCTTAGTGATTTTTAATATTGTTTTGAATGTGCTAGTTTCCGCTAGAGTAAAATCTTTTCAAGAAGCTCAACAATTTGGAGGAATTATGGTTTTACCAGTAGTCGGCCTTATTATCAGCCAAGTTAGTGGGCTTTTCTTCTTAAGTCCACTAACCTTATTCTTAATTGGAGTAGGTTTACTGATTGCCAATGGCCTCTTGCTTAAACTAATCACCAAATTCAACCAAAGAAACACCCTATTTGAAAGCCAAATCCACTAAAATCCAAAATGTCTGCCCAAGGCGGACATTTGTCCTTTTGTGGTGCCTGACACCAATTATTCTTTTTTAAACATTTTTGCAAAATTTTTTTATTATTTTAAATAAAAATGTTTGAATTTTTAGAAAACTAACTGTATAATTAGAAAAAACGTAAGGAGTTGATTTCCATGGAAAAGAAATTACTTAATTCACCACAACATTCGGATGAGAATACAGATGCTGTTGTTGCAGAAATGTTTCTAAATAATGCCCTGCTAGAGTTTAGAAGGGAGAAAATCCGCAAGGAAATCGACCACACATTACTACACGGGGATAAGGAGTTATTCCTAAAATTAACAGAAGAGCTAAAAAAGATTTCTTAAGTTATCGATTAACGGGATTCCATTCTTTAAAAAAGAAGCCTATCCAATATACATGGATGGGCTTCTTTCTGTTTACATATAAATAGGTGTCCTTGAATAAAATCTAATTTTTATAAATGTTTCAATAAACAAGGAACCAATCCAATTGGATAGGTTCCTTTATTGGGGAATTCCTCACAAGTGATCATCTCAGTTATTATCGTCATCGCCGCTATGTCTGTTTTGATGAGCGCCGTCATCAGCTTTATTATCGTCATCACCGCTGTGTCTATTTTGATGAGTACCGTCATCCGCTTTGGTATCATCATCGCCGCTATGTCTATTTTGATGAGTACCGTCATCGGCTTTGTTATCGTCATCGCCGTTATCATCATCGCGCTCAACTCTAACTACTTTTCCGGATTCAGCATCGATCCTTACCTCTGCTTCACCCGTGCTCGTGTTTAGCTCAACTTTATATTCCATTCTACCATGCTCTAATTCTTGTTCAATTTCAACTACTGTTCCATTTACTTCACTAATTGCAATCTCTCTTGCTTTTTCCGCCGTAATAAAATTAGGATTAGTTGCTGCTGTACTTTTGCTGTCATCAGTTTCCACTTTAATAGTTGTTTTGCCTTGGTCATTTCCATTAACATTTGTACTTATTTTTTTATCTTCCTGATGGATAGAATCCTCAGCTCGTGTATCATTTTTTGAAGCCCCCACTGCAACGGCCCCGCCCAAGATTAATAACCCAGATAATGCACCAACAATAAATTTATTTTTCATTAAAAATTCCTCCTTTGTGTTTGTTTACTACACTTATAGAATATCCAGTGAAGATTAGAGCAAAAGGGGGAAAAACATTAGAAATTAATGAGAATTATCATTAGTGTAAACTATCTGTTCTTTACTTTAGTCATCGTCTTCCTTTTTATCGTCTTTGCCGCGTTGTTTAGAATCATCATTCTTTTCATCATCATCATCATCACTGCTGCGATCGTCCCATGAAACGGACATTACATTGCCTGTAATGGAATGTATTTGTACAATTGCTTCTCTATCATCCTGAGTCTCAACTTCGACAAGGTAGTAGGTTTGTTCGCCTTTTGTTTCCAGCCAAATATGTTCCACAATCCCATTCACTTGTTTCTTTGCAATATTGCGGGCCTCTTCCTCAGTAAGTCTCTTAGTGGAAGAAGTATTATTTTGTGTAGTAGTTGAGGAGAGAATCTCTCCAGTATGAGCATCCACTGTGAGTGTAGTTTGATTATTTCCTTCTTTTACGACTGCCTTGTAAATCGTTTCGTCCTCGCTGGTTATTTTTTCAAATGATGTAATCGTTCCTTTTACCTTGGCTAATATGATTTTTCTAATTTCATCTTCTGATTTAAATGTAACCTCTGGTTGATTAAGAGGTGGAGACTTCGTTTCTTTTTTGACAAATGACAGAACTTTTCCAGAAATCGCATTTAGTTCGATCTGATAAATAGTATCCTTTTTCTCTAAATCTATATGGTATTGCTGGTCAGTTAACTTAATTTGAATAACTGTTCCCTGATAGCGGTCCTGGACAAGCTTTTGTGCTGCCTGTTTTGATAGAATTTCAGCCGATGCTTCGGTCGGGCCGAACATTTGCCAACTAAAATAAATGAGAAAGGCAAAAATAAGAAAGCCAATTATCATCCAGAACCCAGTTTTTTTCTTCATGTTTTCACCTCACCACGTTAAGTACATTTATTTTCTAATATGAAGATTAGAAAATGCTGAGAAATGGATTAATTTTTATTAGTTTTAATGAAAAGAGTTGCCGTGGTTCCAACTCCTTCTTCACTTTCAAGGTGAATTCTGATACCAATGGCATCAGCAATTTCCTTTGCTAATGATAAGCCAAGTCCAGAACCGCCTTTTTTTCTATTTCTTGCTTTATCAACACGGTAAAAACGGTCAAAGACCTTTGGCAGTTCATCTTTTTGGACGCCGATTCCCTTGTCGGCTACACTTATAAATGCCTCATCATGCTTTATTCCTAAAATAACTGTAATGGCATCATCACTATATTTCCGTGCATTATCAAGAAAGATATACAGCAGCTGCTTTAGTTTCTTTTCATCCGTAACAACCGTTTTCTGTAAATTGTTTTTCTGCTGAAGATGTATTTCTCTATTATAAGCACTTTGAAAGGCCTTAACCGTTTGCAGCATAAAATCGCTAAGATTAAGCTCTGACATTTGGATATTCCACTGCTCGTGATGCTTAGCCAACAGTAACAGCTGTTCAGTCATGTCTTTCATGCGAACTGCTTCGGAATGAATCGCTTCAATCGATTCGGCAAAAAGCTCCGGTTCCTTTAATCCTCTCCGCTTTAAAAGACTTGCATAGCTCTCAATAATGGTTAAGGGGGTTTTAAATTCATGGGACGCATTCGAAACAAACTGTTTTTGTTTTTCGTAATTTGTTTCAAGTAAATCGATCATATGGTTAAAGGTTTCTCCCATTTGATAAAGTTCGTCCTTTGATTTTCCATCAAGCGTCAGCCTCTTGAAGCGGCCGCTCTGTCTAATTTCTTTCATGGTCTTAATCATGGATGTAACAGGGTTGGTAATCAGTTTACTGAGAATCCGGCTGGAAACAACTACAGGAATTAGTGCCAGAAGTGTCACCAAAATCAAGACAAGCCTCAGAATTTTTAAGTTATCAGTTGCCGGTTGAATGCTTTTAGTCACTTGAAGATTTGCGACACTTCCATCTAGTAAAATAATAGGCATAGACTCAAATGTATATGACTTTTTTTGAAAAACAATAAAAGTACTAACTTCCCCTTGATGAAACTTGGCTTTTCTTCCGATTAAAGCTTGCTCTGTGGGGCTTGTGACTGTTGATAAGGGTTTGTTATTTTCTGTGACAAATTGGATCATTCCATTGATAGGGACGTAAGAACGTAATAGTTCTCCCTCAGAAATGGAACCAAGTGATTTCCCAATATCATTTGTCGTTTTTTCCATTTCCTTTGCGGAGGTGTTTAATTCACTGTTGAGAATTAATTTGTTAAAGGTGTAATAAACAGATAGATTCATCACTATTAATAAGGCGGCAAATAACACGGCAGTATAAAAATTTATTTTATTGCTAAGTTTCATTTAGCTTCCTTTAAGACATACCCGACACCACGGACGGTATGGATTAATGCGGGCTTATTCTGCTGTTCTAATTTTTTTCTGACATATCGAATATAAACATCGACTACATTTGTGTCACCGATAAAGTCATATCCCCAAACAGCTTCCAAAATTTGATCTCGGTTTAATACTTGCCGCTTATTTGTTAACAAATAAACCAACAAATCGAACTCTCTAGGAGTTAATTCAATTTCATCTTCTCCACGAAAAACTTCCCTGGTTTTTGGATTTATTTTTAGGTCAGCAAATGTTAATAAACTCTCGTCTTCCTGAGGCTGTTCTACAGCTTTCACCCTTAAAGCAGCACGGACCCGCGCTAATACCTCTTCAATTTGAAAGGGCTTTGTTATATAATCATTTGCCCCATAATCCAGTCCTGACACTTTATCCTCAACCGAGCTTTTGGCAGTAAGTAAAAGAACAGGTGTGATTTGGTCGTTTACCCGTATCCGCCTGAGTAGTTCAATTCCGCTAATTCCAGGCAGCATGACATCAAGTAATACTAAATCCCATTTCCCCTTCTTGTATGCTTCAAATGCTTCAAGACCATCCATTACCTTTGTTACCACATATCCTTCGTACTCAAGTTCGATCTCAAGAAGCCGAGCGATCTTTTCTTCATCTTCAACCACTAGAATGGTTTCCTTTTTCATAGTGAGCCCCCTTAGAAATTGAATATTACTAATTTATTACACTTTTCCACAGCCAGTTAATAAATTCCTTTAATGATTGAAAAAAATATCGACCTGCAACCTCACAACAAGAGTGGTGCCTGACACCCTTTTCAAGTATGATAAAAAAAGAGAAAAGTTAAGGAGTGAATTGGTTGACACAACTTCATTTATACTGTAAAAAAATTCCTTTTACTTATTCAAGGTTTTTCAGTCAATATCGTGTACTGGCTGAGAAATACACCCATCATGTGCTGTTGGAAAGCGGCCGCGGCGGGCGCTACAGCATTGCTGCATTTCAGCCTGAGGCGATAATAAAAGGGAAAAACCATATGCTTGAAATTCAAAATGAAAATGGTACCGAGAAACAGGAAGGGAATCCATTACACTTATTGATGGAATATATGAACCGGTATCATGTCGATAAAATAGAAGGTCTTCCTAGTTTCCTGGGAGGTGCAATTGGTTACATAAGCTATGATTATGCTAGGTACATTGAAGTTCTTCCTGATCTTGCAACAGATGATTTACAAATACCGGAAATCTACTTTTATATTGTGAAAGAATGGTTTGTCTTTGATCATAAAGAAGAGATTTTGTGGCTTATGTTTTTAGCTGAAAATGACCAGGGGATGGAGGAGAAAATTTCCTTATGGGAAAAACAATGGATTCAAGATACCCCCTCCATTCAAACAAAAAAGCCTAGAGAAAGTAACTATAATAATCTAGAGGTTTCAATGACAGAAGATGAATTTATTCAGGCTGTTATCAAGATTCAAGAATATATTGGACAAGGCGATGTATTTCAGGTGAACCTTGCCGTCCGCCAATCAAAACCGATTGAAGTAGAAGCGCTTGAAGTTTATGAAGAATTAAGGTCCTTAAATCCATCTCCATATATGGCCTATCTACATACACCAGACTTTCAACTCGTCAGTGGGTCCCCTGAACTTCTCGTCAAAAAAGATGGACAAGAAGTAAGTACACGTCCGATTGCTGGTACCCGCTCTAGAGGCAAGAATCACAATGAAGACATCCAACTCGCCAATGAATTAATTGAAAATGAAAAAGAGCGTGCGGAACATGTGATGTTAGTGGATTTAGAGCGAAATGATCTTGGGAGGGTATGTAAGTATGGGACTGTCGAGGTCAATGAATTTATGGTCATTGAAAAGTATTCCCATGTCATGCATATTGTCTCCAATGTAAGAGGAGAATTAGCGGAAGACAAATCAAGCTTTGATATCATTGATTCTGTTTTCCCAGGAGGGACCATAACTGGCGCACCTAAAGTTCGTACAATGGAAATAATCGAGGAACTTGAGCCCGTTCAAAGAGGAGTGTACACCGGTTCTCTGGGCTGGATTGATTTTAGCGGCGATTTAGAATTAAACATTATTATCCGCACCATGCTTGTTAAAGATGGGATGGCACATGTGCAAGCGGGGGCAGGAATCGTTATTGATTCTAATCCAAAGCATGAGTACAAAGAATCGATGAAAAAAGCAGCGGCATTATGGAAAGCGAAAGAAATGGCAGAGGAGGTAGAGCAATGATATTTATGATAGATAATTACGATTCCTTTACCTTTAATTTAGTGCAATATTTAGGTGAATTGGGAGAAGAATTAGTGGTTAAGCGAAATAATCAAACGTCGATTGAAGAGATTACAGAACTACAGCCTGAATTCTTAATGGTGTCTCCAGGGCCATGCAGTCCAAATGAAGCGGGAATCAGCTTGGATGCGATTCAAGCATTCGCAGGGAAAATCCCAATATTCGGTGTGTGCCTAGGCCAGCAAGCAATTGCTCAGGCTTTTAATGGAGATGTTATTCGCGCGGAAAGGCTGATGCACGGGAAAACATCCGATATGTATCATGACGGAAAGACAATTTTTCGAGGATTGCCAAACCCTTTTCCGGCTACTCGATACCATTCATTAATAGTCAAACGAGAGACTTTGCCTGAATGCTTTGAGATTTCCGCATGGACAAAAGAAGGAGAAATTATGGCCATTCGTCATAAAGAGTTACCGATTGAAGGAGTCCAGTTTCACCCCGAATCTATTTTAACAACATCGGGAAAAGAGTTGTTACGTAACTTCGTCCATCACTATAAAAATATTGCTATTCAAAAGGGTTATTAAAAATGTTTATCCATTTAAACGGACAGTTTTTATCAAAAGAAGAGGCGATGATTTCCCCGTTTGATCATGGTTTTTTATATGGAATGGGGTTATTTGAAACCTTCCGGATTTATGAAGGACATCCCTTCCTGCTAGATGACCATTTAGAGCGTCTTAATCAAGGATTAGAGGTTCTAAACATCAGCTATCGTTTTGAGCGTGATGAAACGAATAAAATCCTGCAAGAATTATTAAAAGTAAACAGTTTGACCAATGCTTATCTAAGGCTAAATGTCTCGGCTGGTATAGGGGATATTGGTTTGCAAGTGGAGCCATATACTAACCCAAATATTCTTTTTTTGTCTAAACCATTACCTCAGGCAGAGGGATTAACAGAAAAAAAGGCAATCTTATTGGAACTGAAACGAAACAGTCCCGAAGGAAATGAACGTTTGAAGTCTCATCATTTTATGAACAATATCTTGGCAAAAAGAGAAATCGGACATACTGCAGATATAGAAGGGATTTTCCTAAATGAGGAAGGATACTTAGCAGAAGGGATTGTCTCTAATATCTTTTGGGTAAAAGGAAATGTCGTATATACCCCATCCGTACAAACTGGGATTTTAAATGGGATTACACGTCAGTTTGTTAGCGAATTAGCAACGAAACATAATCTGATTGTAGAAGAGGGGCTTTATTCCTTAGAACACAGCTTTGAGGCCGATGAGATGTTTGTCACTAATTCCATTCAAGAGATCGTCCCCATTTCTACATTTGAAGGACATGAATTTCCTGGTAAACGAGGCCAAATAGTTCAACTATTGCATCGTGAATATCGCCATTATTGTAAAAGTCTGTGGTCAAAGCATGGATTAAGGAGTGAATAACCTTGAAAGAAAAAATACTCGCTGAAATCCAAAAAATTGAAGAGCAATATGAAGTAAAAGTCTGTCTTGCCGTCGAATCTGGGAGCAGAGCATGGGGATTTCCATCCAAGGATAGTGATTACGATGTTCGGTTTATTTATGTCCACAAAAAGGACTGGTATTTGAGCATTGACCAAAAGCGAGAAGTGATCGAACTTCCAATAAATGATCTCCTTGATATCAATGGATGGGAAATACGAAAGGCCCTCAAACTGTTTAGAAAATCTAATCCACCACTGATGGAGTGGCTCCATTCGGGAATAGTGTATTATCAAGCCTTTTCCTTAGTAGATAAATTGAAAGCAATCCAGAATCAAGTGTTCTTACCACAATCCGCTCTCTATCATTACTTAAATATGGCAAAAGGCAATTTTCGTGATTATCTCCGTGGAGATCATGTGAAAATTAAAAAGTACTTTTATGTCCTTAGACCCGTTTTAGCTTGTATATGGATTGAAAGATACAATACAGTCCCGCCCATTGAATTTCAAACATTGGTAGAAGAGCTTCTTGATGAGGGGCAACTAAAGCAGGAAATCCTTACCTTGCTTGAAAGGAAAATCAGCGGCGATGAACTCAACCTTGAGCCGAAGGTTAATGCCATAAATGACTTTTTAGAAAAAGAAATCAATCGGCTTGAGGAATATACGAAAACCCTTAAAGTATCCAAAGCGGATATGACCCCAGTCTTGGATGATCTATTCCGAGATATTCTTGATGAGGTTTGGGCATAACCACCTCAGAATAAAAAAATGAATTACTTTGTGAGTCACTTTATATCAAAAGTGGCTTTTTGTTTTATATAATTATTAGCGGAATAATTGTGAGAGGTATAAAAATTCATAATTTCTGCAAATTTTTGTTGTAGAATACCTTTTGAAATAAAAATTTTTAGGAGGTAAATATGAAAAGTGAAAAATTGGTGGTAGGATTTGTTTTTTTGATCTTAATGCTAATGTTGTCTGCCTGTGCTAACAATAGTAATGAGAAGGGTTCTGATGATAATAAAAAAATGGACCATAATAGTACGGATATGGAACATATGGAACACTCAAGTTCAGGTGAGATTCCTAATGGTTTAAAGGAAAAAGCGAATCCAACCTATAAAGTGGGAAGTCAAGCTATTATCAATGCTGACCATATGGAAGGTATGAATAAGGCTAAAGCAACAATAGTGGGAGCCTATGAAACAACAGCCTACGCCGTTACCTATACTCCAACTACAGGTGGAGAAAAAGTGAAAAACCATAAATGGGTGATTCAAGAAGAAATTAAGAATGCTGGTAGTACATCATTAAAACCTGGAACGGAAGTTATCTTAGAAGCAGACCACATGGAAGGTATGAAGGGTGCCACCGGTACAATTAATTCAGCAGAACAAACAACTGTATATATGATTGACTACACTCCGCTTGATGGTGGAGAAAAGGTTACAAATCATAAATGGGTAACAGAAAGTGAACTTTCAACCAAATAAAAGGTATATATATTGATTTAAGGTGATCAAATGTACAGTATTTTAAGTCAATTTAGCTCGCTCGTAAGTAAACCGTTTACCAATATAGCCTATAGTTTAGAAGCATGGCCAATAGTCTTTGCGTTTATTTTAGGACTTATTGGGGCTCTTGCACCTTGTCAGCTAACTGGTAATATTAGTGCTGTAACTCTTTATGGAAACCGTTCTATTCAAAAGAAAATCGCTTGGAAGGATGTTAGCTTTTTCACTTTCGGAAAAATAGTAGCATTTTCTTTATTAGGTATTTTGGTGTGGTTACTAGGAAGGGAATTTGAACAAAATCTTACTTTATATTTTCCGTGGCTTCGGAAGATAATGGGGCCTTTATTAGTTTTTGTTGGCCTGTTTATGATGGGTTTTATCAAATTAACAGGAACTTTAAATCTATTAAAGGGATTAAATGTATACAAGAGTGAAAATCCATTCGGCTCTTTTATGTTAGGATTTAGTTTTTCATTAGCATTCTGTCCGACTATGTTTGTACTTTTCTTTGTCACCTTAATGCCTGTCGTATTGTCTAGTACTTATGGGTTTATTCTGCCCCCAATATTTGCAGTTGGAACCGCTATTCCACTATTGATTTTTATTTTTATCATCTGGTTCTTAGGTGGTAGTGGAGTGATAATGAAAAAAGGGAGAAAGTTTGGGATGGTGATACAAAAGATTGCTGGGATTCTGATGTTTCTCTTAGGAATTTTTGATACATTAACTTATTGGTCATTATAACAATAACAACAAAAAAACAACGAATGATTCATCGTTGTTTTTTTGTCATGAATAATTTCTAGTATTTGAAAATAGTGCTGGTACCAAATCTAAGGTTTTGATGAAGAGTGTGGCGAAAAATGACTAATTGGATCCTATATAAAAATATTCAAAAATCAAAACTAGGCAAATGTCCATCTTGCTCTAATGATTGCTCTTGTAGTGGGGGGAATTGCAAATGCAAATAGCATAATAAAAAATTAACATTTACATAGGGTAGGTGGGTATGGTAATATATAATTAAAGGAAAGATAATTATTAATAACCATCTTTCCAGTTCATGAAGTTATTGATAAGTTAATAACCACTATCTAAAGGCTTATAAAAAAATAAGTAATATGAAAGGGAGTTTATAAAATGGAAAAATTAACACTGAAGGTTCAAGGAATGTCATACGGACATTGTGTGAAAGCGGTAGAAGGAAGTGTCGGTGCTCTTAAGGGGGTTACTTCTGTAAAAGTTGATTTAAAAGCAGCACAAGTGGATGTTGAATTTAATAACCAAGAGGTTACATTAGATAAGATTAAAGAAACCATTGATGATCAAGGATACGATGTGAAATAAATAGTGAAAAGACGTGCTAGTTGATAGCACGTTCTTTTTACAAAGAAATATACCTCTATAGGGTATGAGGAGATGGCTTTAATGAGTCAAAATTTTAAGGAAAGCAATTTGAAAATAAGTGGAATGACCTGTGCGGCTTGTGCTACGAGGATTGAAAAAGGTCTAAGAAAATTAGACGGAATAGAAACTGCAAATGTTAATCTAGCCTTAGAGAGTTCGAATGTTAAATATAATCCAGAAAAAATCGATCTAAGAGAAATTGAAAAAAAAATCAAGGATCTAGGTTATGATGTTATAAATGATAAAAGTGATACAGGTGATCACCGGCAAAAGGAAATAGATAAACAATCCGGGAAGTTTATTTTTTCAGCAATCCTTTCTTTCCCACTATTATGGGCAATGGTTGGTCACTTTTCATTCACATCATTTTTATGGGTTCCAAAAATGTTTATGAATCCATGGGTGCAATTTGCACTGGCTACTCCGGTACAGTTTTTAATCGGGAAACAATTTTATGTTGGAGCCTATAAAGCATTGAAAAATAAAAGTGCCAATATGGATGTTCTTGTTGCTTTAGGTACATCAGCCGCATATTTTTATAGTTTGTATCTATCTGTACTTACTCTTGGAAGTATGGCGCATTCAGTAGAACTTTATTATGAAACAAGTTCTATTCTTATTACCTTAATTATTCTCGGGAAGCTTTTTGAAGCAAAGGCAAAAGGGCGTTCATCTGAAGCGATTAAGAAACTTATGGGTCTGCAAGCAAGGACAGCAACTATTGAAAGGTTGGGAATTGAACAGCAAGTTCCTATTGAAGAAGTTAAGGTTGGCAACATTCTGCATATTAAGCCTGGTGAGAAGATTCCAGTAGATGGAAAAATAGTAGAAGGTACATCAGCAATTGATGAGTCGATGCTTACAGGTGAAAGTGTCCCGGTTGATAAAAAAATAGGTGATGAAGTTATTGGTGCGACAATTAATAAAAATGGATTTTTAAAAGTGGAAGCAACAAAAGTAGGAAGAGATACGGCTTTAGCTCAAATTATTAAGGTAGTGGAGGAAGCACAAGGTTCAAAGGCTCCTATTCAACGCCTTGCGGACCAGATTTCTGGAGTGTTTGTCCCTATTGTTGTGGCTCTTGCTGTAATAGCATTCATAGTTTGGTATGTATGGGTAACACCTGGTGATTTTGCTAATGCTCTTGAAAAGATGATTGCTGTCCTTGTTATTGCCTGTCCATGTGCGCTGGGTTTGGCAACGCCGACTTCGATTATGGCTGGTTCAGGTCGTTCTGCCGAATACGGAATTCTGTTTAAAGGCGGCGAACATTTAGAAATGACACATAAAATTTCTACTGTTGTTTTGGATAAAACCGGTACAGTAACAAACGGAGCACCTGTTTTAACAGATGTTTTCACAAATCAAAATCAATCAGAGGAAGAATTCCTATCACTAGTTGGCTCAGCAGAAAAACAATCAGAGCATCCACTAGCACAAGCAATCGTTCAAGGTATTAAAGATAAGGGGATATCTTTAAAGAATGTAACGGAATTTGAAGCGATTCCTGGATTTGGTATAAAAGCAAAAGTGGATGGAAAAGAGTTGTTAGTTGGAACAAGGCAGTTAATGAGTAAGTTTAATGTACCTGTCGAAAATGCTTATGATCAGATGAGTGAATTAGAAAGGGGTGGGAAAACAGCGATGCTTGCTACTATAGATGGCCAATATGCAGGTATGGTGGCTGTGGCGGATACAATTAAAGAGACATCCAAAACAGCTATCGACCGCCTTAAGAATATGGGGATTGAAGTAATTATGATTACAGGCGATAATCAACAGACCGCAAAAGCAATTGCAGCCCAAGTGGGTATCGACACTGTCATTGCTGAGGTCCTTCCTGAAGGCAAGGCAGATGAAATAAAGAAATTACAGGCAGTAGGTAAGAAAGTTGTAATGGTCGGGGATGGAATCAATGACGCCCCAGCCCTTGCAGTTGCAGATATTGGAATGGCTATTGGAACCGGAACAGATGTTGCAATGGAAGCAGCAGATATAACGCTAATTCGAGGGGATTTAAATAGTATTGCTGATGCCATATTTATGAGTAAAAAAACAATCCGTAATATTAAGCAAAATCTATTTTGGGCGCTTGCCTATAATACACTTGGTATTCCAATCGCTGCTCTTGGATTCCTTGCTCCATGGCTTGCTGGTGCAGCAATGGCGTTCAGTTCAGTTTCTGTTGTTCTCAATGCATTACGTTTACAAAAAGTAAAATTATAAAGGAGAGCCATTTTGGCTCTTCTTTTTTTTCTATTAAAGCTAAAGTGATGAAAAATTGAGGTCAGATTTTACAAATCTATGAACAAATGAATAGAAAATCAATACTCCATATTATCTCCAATAAAAACGCATACAATCTGCAAATTTCCCCATTACATTAAACATATGAACATTAGATGCATAAATAACTTTTTGGAGGTGGAAAAATGAAGAATTTATTTTTATTTATATTTGCATTAGCATTTATCCTTTCATTCGATGTAACGGCATTTGCAGATGAGGGGCATTCTCACTGCCCCGATATTAAACAAGCAACAGAGAGATTATTCCTTTAGATCTTGCTGGACATCTGGCTCATAACCTTTTCCACATCTTCACTGAAGGTAAGGCAGTATGGTTTAATTCAATTAGATTATTTGGAGTAGATTCAACTCCATCAAGTTTAAGTCTCGCCTCAACTTCAACCGTACAAATGATTCAGTATCTAGTGATATTAATCGGGTTGGTAGGTACTTGTTATGTTGTGTACAGAATGGGTAGAGGTAAAATGACATCTTTTAAAGCTATGCTGCCATATTACGTACTAATGACGGTACTAGCAATCACTAATATTTATTTATTCTCCTTACCTATGATGCATAGGGTTTGATGTAGATAAAATATGAACCAAAATGGGGACGGGATTAATTAAAATCTGTGCAGAAGTTTTAGTTAATCCCTTCCCTTTTATGATTATTACTTGAAAACCCAACTTTCTAATGATAATTATTAATAAAAATCCCTCAATTTCTGTAAAAGTTCAACAATTATTCACAAGTTGGTCAGATAAAGATATTGTTATTAACCCTATTTATCATTATCATAGTATCGACAGTAGAAACTATTTTGCTTAAAGCTATAATTTAATTATTACAACAACGATTTTGATAAAGGGAGTGAGGGTTTGCGAACAAAACAGAATGCCAGTACATTACTAATAATCCTTGCCCTGTTTCTATTTTTATTTCCGTCTATTTCTTCAGCGCACGCCTACATAAAAAAATCTACACCATTGGAAAATGAAACAGTAGAAAAAGCACCGACCGAGGTAACGATAAAATTTGATGAATCAATCCAACCGGCCTTTAACTCCATTAAGGTGTTTGATTCGGAAGGTAATCGAGTCGATAAAAACAATGGGCAAATTGATCCAAAACAACCATCCATATTAAAAAGCGGATTAAAGAAGGATCTTCCCAATGGATCCTATCGAATAAAGTGGAAGGTGGTTTCAAGTGATGGCCATCCTGTCGAAGGAGTCATTCCATTTCAGGTTGGTGATGAAGGTCAAAATTCAGCTGCTTCCAATAAGGTAACAAAGGGTTACAAACCCAAGGCCGATCTAATCGTCATTCGTTGGCTTCAATATATTAGTAATGCCTGTTATGTCGGTCTAATCTTTTTTTATATGATGGTCATGCCCAAGAAGTTAAGGGAGATAGAATCAGTTGACAAGAAGTTCCGGAAGCTAATTAGTGCAAGTCTAACACTCCTATTCTTTAGCATCCTGTTAAGTCTGCCATTACAGGCAACGATTGAATCTGGTTTTCCATGGAGTGAAGTGTTCAGCTTTACATTATTAGAAAATATCTTAACGAACACGAATTATGGTCATTCATGGATTATGCAAATTGCCCTCCTCATTACTCTTGCTCTCCTTACCACTTTCATCGGGATGGCCGAGAGTACGAAACGAATCATTTTGTGGGCTTGTTTTATTTTAGGAAATGCCTTGCTATGGACAAAGTCTATGACTAGTCATGCCGCTTCACAACCGAATCAATCTTTAACGATTGCGATGGATTTTCTTCATTTATTTGCCGCATCGATATGGATTGGAAGTTTAGTTGGTTTTGTGGGCTATCTATCATTACGGAAAAATACAGATTTAAAACAAGATTATCTAAGAATGATAAAAAACTTCTCCAAATGGGGATTAATTATAGTTCTTCTCTTAACCTTTACAGGAATATATAGCAGCCTATTATATATTCCTAACCTTACAGCTCTGGTTCAAACAAACTATGGACAGGTATTAATAGGTAAAGTTAGTTTATTTGTCCTAATGGTTGTGCTTGCTGGGGTGAATTTTCTTAAAGGAAAAAAGGGAACTGCAAAGGGATTAGGGAGACCATTAAAGGGTGAACTTTTGATGGGTCTAATCATTCTTATTCTTTCTGTCGTGTTAACCAATTTACCAACAGCCATGCAGTCGCCGGGGCCGTTCAAGGAAACCAATAGAATAAATGTAGGCAAGCAAATTACACTGAAAGCAACCCCAAATATAATTGGAACGAATTTATTTGAAGTTACATTAAAAGACAAAGCAGGACAGCCTATCAAAGATATTGAACAATTACACCTAACGTTTACAATGCTCGAAATGGATATGGGAAAAGAAACAGTTAACTTAGCAAAAACGGCTGAAGGAAAGTACGAAGTGAAAGGGTTACATTTTACCATGGCTGGAGAGTGGAACGTACATGTACACGTTTTAACAAAGTCATTAGAAAGTATCGATACAGATTTCAACGTTTTAGTGGGAAGTCAATAAAAACATCTGAGGAGAGTTAATAATGAAAAAAATGATTGGCAGAATTTCAAAAGTATTTATTCCAGCAGTAATCAGCTTATTTTTCTTTTCAAGTATGGCAAGTGCTCATGTAACAGTGATGCCAAAAACATCTTCTACAGGGGCTTGGGAAACTTATACATTAAAGGTGCCAGTAGAAAAAGATGTAGCTACTACGAAAGTAACTGTCAAAGCACCAGCAGGTGTTGAAGTTATGTCTTATCAACCCGTTCCAGGCTGGACCTATTCATCTGAAAAGGATGCTAGTGGAAAAGTAAAAACATTCACCTTTGAAGCGACCGGGGAAGGGATTTTAAGTGGTCAATTCCAACAATTTGTATTTGTAGCGAAAAACCCTGAAAAGGCAACCAAAGCTGCTTGGGATGCTTTTCAATATTACAAGGATGGCAGTATAGTCGAATGGACAGGAGAAGAAGGGTCTGATTCACCCCATTCTATTACAGATATTGTAACAGCTTCCACCACGGATCAACATAGCAGTCAAACAACAGAACATAGTGATAAGACACAGTCAAAAGATAAGGAGAAAACGAAAACAGAAGTGACTAAAAAGAAAACGGAAACATCCACATCTTTATCACTAATTTTATCGGGATTAGCAGCGTTGCTTTCCTTCGCTGCACTGATTATCGCAATCCGAAAAAAATAAAACGTAAATAGAAGATGCCGTGTGCATCTTCTATTTTTTATAATGTTAAAATATGGTGGCTTCGTGGTCTTATTTATAGGGCAATACCTTGAGTTCGGCTATTTTTCCTTTTGATCGTTTCTACTAATGCTTTAAATAGTTTTAGTGAATGATGGAAAATTGGACTTTGAATGAATGTATAAAGGAAAGTAGCAATAAACACGGGTCCTCCTAATAATAAACCAATCAACAATACGAAGCTTTCTACAATAATGCGTGCTTGACTAACTGATAACTTAGTTTTATCAGAGATGGATAGCATAAAGCCATCACGAGGACCAGCACCGATTCCTGCTGCGACATACATCCCGCCGCCGACCCCTGTAATCATGATTCCACAGAGAAGAATGAGGTAATCAACCCAAGTACCCGTTGCTTTTGGAAGAATATCTAACCAGAGAAAAAAGTCCATGATAGGTCCAATACATAAGGCATTAAGGATGGTACCAATGCTAATATAACTCCTTGCTACAAAAAAGGAAATGATAATGAGGATCAACCCGCATATAACTCCCCAAGTTCCAATGGTTAATCCAAAATGTTGAAATAGAGCAACATTAAGTACCTCCCAAGGATGTAGTCCCACATATTTTACCTTAACAGCAATTGCATTTCCTAAGCCAAAAAAGGTTAGTCCCGCAAAAAATAATAAATACTGAACCAACTTCATCTTTCAGTTACCTCCACAAAACGTTCTGTTTTCTGAAAATTAAAACCTATCTTAAGATTCTAAAGTATGATGTGATAATAATCAATGATTAATTAGGGATATAGAATTGAATTCATTAGATTGATATAATTTAAATATGGTAGAATAGTTGAAATTTTTCATAGGATAGAGGGGATATCTATGCATCTCGTTGCATCAGAAAAAGTAAAAAAAATGTCGGCTAGTATTTTTCAAGAGGTAGCGAATCGAAAACTAAAAGCAATCAAAGCTGGTAAGGATGTCATTGATTTAAGTGTAGGAAGTCCAGATTTTCCACCGCCTTCATTTGTTGTGGATACATTGATCGATTCCGCCAGTGACTCAAGCAAATATGGCTACACCCTGACAGGGATACCTGAATTTAATCACGCGGTAAGTTATTTTTATAAGCAAAGATATGCGGTTGACCTTAACCCAGGGTCTGAAGTATTGCAGTTGATGGGGTCTCAGGATGGTCTAGCTCATTTGGCTACGGCTATCATTAATCCTGGTGATTATGTATTGGTACCAGATCCCGGATATCCTATCTATGAGGCAAGTGTAAATATTGCAGGCGGGATTATCTATCCGATGCCGTTATTAGCAGAAAACAAGTTTCTACCAATGCTTGAGGAAATCCCGTTAGATGTGTTAGATAAAACAAAAATGATGATAATCAGTTATCCTGGTAACCCTGTAACAGCTTTAGCGGATCAGTCATTTTTTGAAAAGGTAGTTGACTTTGCTAAGCATCACAATATTTTGGTTGTTCATGATTTTGCGTATTCTGAGTTAATTTTCGATGGGAATCCACAACTTAGTTTCATGTCTGTCCCTGGGGCAAGGGAGATTGGAATTGAATTTAATTCCCTTTCGAAAACTTTTAATATGGCTGGATGCCGGATTGGTTATGTCGTTGGCAATGAGCAAGCCATTGACATCTTGGCTTCATTTAAATCCCATATTGATTATGGAGTCTTTTATCCGATCCAAAAAGCAGCAGAAAGGGCGTTAACTTCAGATTTTGCTTTTCTTAAAACACAGGTGAATGAATATGAACTCCGTCGCGATGTGTTGATTTCTGGGCTTGAAAAAAGCGGTTGGCAAGTGGCTAAGTCTCCGGCAACCATGTTTGTGTGGGCAAGAATCCCTGCAGGCTGGAAATCCCGTGAGTTTGCCTTTGAATTGATTGACCAAGCTGGAGTGGCTGTCATTCCTGGTGATGCGTTTGGAAACCAAGGTGAAGGCTATGTTCGGATTGCAATGGTACAACCACCAGAACGACTCTCCCAAGCGGCTGAACGAATTCATGAATTCCTATTGGAATATTCAAGAAATAAGTAAAAAGCTAATATCATCTGTGATGGGGATATTTTTGGCAAAATGCTTCTGGCCTCTTCTATAAATAATAAATTCTACATATATTTTTTAAAAGACCTTCTGTTGCAAGAGGGTCTTTTACTTTGAAAATGAAAGAGGGATAAAATGCTAAGCGATTTACAACATTTAGAATTAGATATCCCGATTGAAGTGATTTGGGACTTTATTCGAGACGAAAACAATTGGGCACCGCTTGTACCTGGTTATATTCAACATGAAAAGATAAATGAACGTCAAATCAGTTGGGAATTTAAGAGCGATCTTGGCGTAATGAAAAAAAAGGTTAGTTTATTAATAGATATTAAAGAGTGGAATGAACCATCAAGGGTATCTTTTGAATTAAGACGTTCAAATGAAAAACATTTAGGTGAGGGTTATTTTGAAGCAAAAGCTTTAAATAAAAATAAAACTCGTGTAACGGGCTTTCTAGAAATCAATGCATCAGGACCGATGGGATCATTAGCTAATTCCCTTTTCAAAAAAGCACTCCAAAAATCGGATGATGAGGTAGCGTCAGTCATATCTACTAAGTTAGAAGAATTTCATCGCAGGTAAAAAAATTAAGATAAACTTAAGCAACCAATGATAAAGTTAGTCCAAATTCCACTATCACCCAAGATAGAGGACAGGAGGATTAACGATGAAACAATTAAAACCAAACAAAGTCCTAAATGTAATGCTTGTTATTTCACTGGTATGGGTGGGAGCTGAGTCATCCATACCATCTGCCTATGCTGAAACGAACCCTACAACAGTTCAAGAAAACCAACTAGCGAGCACTCTTTCAAAATTAGAAATTGAAGGAATGGAGCTCGATCAGAAATTCACTGAAAATTTATTTGAATATACTGCCACAGTTGGCAACGAGATTGAAAATATAAATTTATTAGTAGATAGCTCTAATACAGATTCATCGATTACGATCAACGGTCAGGAAATTGTCAATGGGACAACAGGGACTTATGCGCTTCAAACAGGTGAAAATAAGTTTATTTTATCTGTAAATAATGGAACTGGTTCATCAAATACCTATACCTTGACTGTAATAAGAGAGAAAAATGCGAATAATTTCTTGCAAAGTATTGAACTATCAAAAGGTGAGTTATCACCCAAATTTTCTACAGAAGTTAATGACTATAAGGTTAATGTTCCAAATGAAGTTCCTGCCATTACAGTTAAACCGACAGCGATAGAAGCAACATCAACAATAAAGGTGAATTCTACTATAGCAGGGAAAGATGGAGTGGATGTTTCGCTTCCCGTTGGTCAGTCAGATATCATTATCACGGTAACAGCTGAAAATGGCACGAATAAGATATATACCATCCAAGTTACAAGAGCGAAGGCTTCGGAAGATAAGACAGTGGAAGATAAGCCAGTGGAAGTCAAAGCACCTGCAGCAAATCAGAACAATAATCCAGTTTCTATACAGCCAAGTACAAGAACAAATAATCGACCTAATTCTGTACAGCCAACATCCCAACAGCAAAGTTCCTTAAATACTGAAAAAGTAAGTAAAGCATTACTTTCTTCACTGTCAGTGTCTGAAGGAACATATGACAGCGCGTTTACAAGCGATGAGTTTACGTACCATGTGACGGTTTCAAGTGATGTGGATGAAATAACACTAGAGCCGATTGCAAAATATAGCAGTTCTGAAATATTGATTGAAGGCGGCACGAGCAAAATAATTAAACTGGAAAATGACAAGAAAACAATTATTTCTGTCGTCGTTAAGTACGATGATGATGATCGAAAGACATATGTGCTTGTGTTTGATAGAGAATCTTAAAATAAATAACACTTTAGATACACCTAAAAAACCTGCATATCGCAGGTTTTTTTCGTATAATTGAAAATTTATAAAAAAAAAAGAAAACTTATTTTTAACACGTCCTATAAAATTGTGGTATATTAATAAATAAAAAATTTAGCGAATTCTGAGATTAAAGGAAGGTGGCATTATGACAACAGAAGTAAAAGTAAATGACAGCAGTCTTCCGTTGCGGCGTGATGTAAAATTACTGGGTAAAATGTTAGGAGATATTCTAATTAATCACAGTGGTTCTGCATTATTTGATAAAGTGGAAAAAATACGTTTAATGTGTAAAACATTAAGAGAAAATTTTGATCAATCAATTTATGATGCCTTAAAAGAAGAAATTTCTAGTCTAGATGCTCCGATGAGGAAACAAGTTATTCGAGCATTCTCAATGTATTTTCATTTGATTAATGCAGCGGAACAGAACCATCGCATGCGTAGAAGAAGACAGTACCAACTTCAAGAGGAAACGGTTGTCCAACCTGCTTCGATTGAAAGTGCGATTCTTTTGCTTAAAGAGAAGGATATTGAAGAAGATGTCATTCAAGATACCTTAAATACTTTATCTCTGGAGCTTGTAATTACAGCTCACCCAACAGAGGCAACGAAACGGTCCATACTTGAAATTCAGCAGCGAATTGCTGAAATTCTTAAAAGTCTCGATCACCCTTTATTAACAAGTAGAGAAAGAAAAAAGCTTGAAGAAAGTTTGTTTAATGAAGTTTCAATACTTTGGCAAACCGATGAATTACGACAAAACAAGCCTACTGTTATAGACGAAGTTCGAAATGGTTTGTATTATTTTGATCAAACTCTTTTCGAAGTTCTGCCAGAAATTCATCAAGAAGTGGCTGAGGGTTTAGAAAAGAACTTCACAAATACACAATGGGAAGTTCCTAATTTCTTGCGTTTTGGTTCATGGATTGGTGGGGACCGGGATGGAAATCCAAACGTTACACATGATGTCACTTGGGAGACATTGAAAAAACAAAGAAGACTCGTCTTAAAAAAATATAAAAAAGCTTTAGTGGAATTAATGAAACGATACAGTCATTCCACTTCAAGGGTAGAGGTAAGTAATGATCTTCTTACATTAATTGAGCAAGAAGATACATACTTAACTGATGACCAAAAATGGCCAAATAAAGGTGAAGCATACCGCCGAGCATTTGCAATTATTATTGAACGTGTAAAACAAGTAGGTAAAACGGACTTAGGCTATAAATCTGCCGATGAATTATTAGAAGACTTGAATGTGATTAAAAGGAGTTTGAAAAAGCACCATCCATCAGCTCATGAATTAAAGATTATTCAAAAGCTGATCAGACAAGTACAATTATTTGGGTTTCATTTAGCTACACTCGATATTCGAAATCATAGCGGCGAACATGAAGCAGCCATGACAGAAATATTGCGCAAAGTCAGTATCACCGAAAATTATGCGGATCTGTCTGAAGAAGAAAAACTAAAAATATTGCAAAATATCTTATTAGATCCTCGTCCACTGTTATTACTAAATGAAGACTACTCTGCGGAAACACAGGAAATGATTAAAGTGTTCCAAACGATTAAGAAGGCACACGAAGAATTCGGAAGGCGGGCTATTTCCGTTTATCTTGTGAGCATGACAAAATCTCCAAGTGATTTGCTTGAGGTACTTGTGTTTGCGAAAGAGGCTGGGATTTATCGCCTTCACGCAGATGGCACTTTAGAAAGTCATTTACATGTGGCTCCATTACTGGAAACAATCGACGATTTAACAGCTGGACCAAAAATAATGGAAACACTTTTCGAGATGCCTGTCTATCGTAATCATTTGCAAATATTGGGGGACCAGCAGGAAATCATGCTTGGCTACTCAGACGGAAGCAAAGATGGTGGTACCTTGACAGCAAACTGGAAACTATATAAGGCTCAAATTGAAATTCATGAAATGGCGAAAAGGTACCAAATCGGCCTAAAGTTCTTCCATGGCCGTGGTGGTTCGTTAGGCCGTGGCGGCGGTCCATTAAATAAAAGTATCCTGTCGCAGCCGGCTGAAACGATTGGAGATGGTGTCAAAATTACCGAGCAAGGTGAAGTTTTGTCTTCAAGATATTTGCTTGAGGATATTGCCTACCGTAGTTTAGAGCAAGCAACCTCCACGTTACTTTTAGCCGTTGCACATATATCTAAAGAAGCAGAGCAAGGTTATCAACGTGATCCAATTTGGGTTGAGACGATTGAAGAAATCTCAAGCTTAGCCTTAACAAAATATCAATCATTGGTGTTTGGTGATCCAGATTTCCTTACCTATTTCACTGAAGCAACACCACTAAGAGAGCTCGGGGACTTAAACATCGGCTCTAGACCGATGAGCAGAAAAAATCAAGGACGATTTGAAGATTTACGGGCTATTCCTTGGGTATTCGCTTGGACGCAAAGCCGCCAACTGCTTCCTGCATGGTATGCAGCCGGAACTGGTTTAGCAGGTTTTGCAGAAAAGGGAGAACAAAATTTGAATATTCTCCAGGATATGTATGAAAAATGGCCGTTTTTCCAATCAACGATTGATAATTTACAAATGGCATTAATGAAAGCAGACATTACGACGGCCAGAGAATATTTATCACTTGTTGAAGACCAAACGATTGCTGAAAGAATATTTACTAATATTCTTGAAGAATTTGAAAGAACCAAAGAAATTCTTCTTAGAATTACAGGAGATAAAGAATTGCTTGATCATACACCAAATATTAAGGATTCAGTATATAGAAGAAATCCATATGTCGATCCGTTAAACTTTTTACAAGTAGAGTTAATAAAAGAACTGCGAAATCAAGGTGGATCTAACGAAGACCTATTAATTGAGGTTTTGCTAACCATCAGTGGAATATCAGCTGGATTACGGAATACTGGTTGATTTATAAAAGTAAGCCATAAATTCTTTTTCAAAAAGGATTTATGGCTTTTTTATTTAGGTGGAAATTTATGAAAAATTTATGAAAAATTTATGAAAAATTTATGAATTCTTTAAAAATGAATGGTTACTCATTCATTTTTACGCTAAATTCGACATTTTTCGATTTATCCAACGTGCTATATTTTAACCAGAAGAGAGAAGGAGTGAAATTCCACGTAATTATAAGGAGATACAAGTCTATTTTTAGTTAAATCAATGAAAAAGGAATGAACTTGGAGGGAATATTACATGGCAGTTGAAGAAAAGGTAGTACATGAAAAACATCTAATCATTTCAATAATCGATACGTTAGCAAATAATGCAGTGAAAGCACTTGGCGAATTCCGTACTTATAACCAAGAGATGGTTGATGAAATTGTCAAACAAATGGCTCTTACTGCACTTCAAAATCATAAGAATCTTGCAAAATTGGCTATAAATGAAACAAGAAGAGGGGTTTATGAAGATAAGGTATTCAAAAATATGTTTGCGACTGAGTTCATTTATAACAATATTAGAGACATGAAAACAGTGGGTGTAATCAACAAAAACGAAAATGAAGGAATGGTAGAGATTGCTGAGCCAGTAGGGGTGATTGCTGCTGTTATACCAATAACAAATCCAACCTCTACTGTGATCTTTAAATCATTGATTTCACTTAAAACAAGGAACCCAATTATTTTTGCGTTCCCGCAGTTTGGTCAAAAATGTTGTACGGAGACGGCGATATTACTGAAGGAAGCAGCCATTAGGGCAGGTGCACCAGAGAATTGCATACAGTGGATTGAAGTCCCTTCACATGAAGCGTTTCAGACCTTAATGAAGCATCCAAAGGTTTCTCTCATTCTAGCAACGGGTGGGCCAAATCTAGTAAAGGCAGCTTACAGTTCAGGTAAACCCACACTTGGAGTTGGTGCAGGTAATGTACCTTGTTATATTGAAAAAACAGCTAATATCAAACGGGCTGTTAACGACATTATCCTGTCGAAAACTTTTGATAACGGGATGATCTGTGCTTCTGAACAGGCATTAATTATTGATCAGGAGATTTATGATGAAGTGAAACAGGAAATGATTATAAATAATTGTTATTTCCTTAATGAAGAAGAACGATTAATGGTGGAGAAGGTTGCCATTTTTGAAAAAACGAATACCATTAATCATTTAATTGTCGGGTTACCTGCCACAATGATTGCCAAATTGGCAGAGGTGAATGTTCCTGAAAATACCAAGATTCTTATTGCAGAAATAGAGGGTGTAGGGCCAAAATATGCGCTCTCATGTGAAAAATTAAGTCCGATTCTTGCCTGTTACAAGGTTAATAGTTTTGCAGAGGGTATGCAAATTGCTGAAGAAACCTTGGAATATGGTGGTCTTGGGCATTCAGCATCTATTCATACCGCAGACCAATGTTTAGTAGATTTGTTTGCACTACGTATGAAGGCAGGGCGAATCATGGTCAATACACCATCGACACATGGTGCAATCGGGGATATTTATAATACATCATTACCGTCATTAACAATCGGATGTGGTACTTATGGAGGGAACTCTGTGTCACAAAATGTAGGAGCACAAAATCTCATAAATATTAAAAAGGTGGCAAAAAGAAGAACATTTACCCAGTGGTTTAAAGTACCATCGCAAATTTTCTTTGAAAAAAATTCAATCCAAATACTCGCGTCTATTCCAGGAATGTCAAAGGCATTCATTGTCACAAGCAATAGTGCTGTCAAAAATGGCTATGTAGACAAGGTTGTTTACTATCTAAACAAGAATCATAGTACAATCCAATTTGAAACATTCTCCGAAATTGAGCCTGATCCTTCCATTGATACTGTAATAATTGGTGCAGAGCGGATGAGAAGATTTCAGCCAGATTGTATTATCGCTCTTGGAGGAGGCTCTGTGATGGATGCCGCAAAAGCGATGTGGCTATTTTACGAACATCCAGAAACTGATTTTCATAGCTTAACACAAAAATTCTTTGATCCTAATAAAAGAGTTGTTAAATTCCCAACTCTACGTGGTAAAGCAAAATTTGTTGCGATTCCAACAACATCCGGAACGGCTTCAGAGGTCACAGCCTTCTCTGTTATTTCAGATAATAAAACAAATATAAAATATCCACTTGCGGATTTCCAATTGACACCGGATGTAGCCATTATCGATCCACAGTTTGTTATGACGGTTCCGAAGCATGTTACTGCTGACACCGGGATGGATGTGTTGACACACGCGATTGAATCGTATGTTTCCGTATTGGCCAATGACTTTACAGATGGACTTGCATTAAAAGCCATTCAACTTGTCTTTAAGTATTTGCCCATAGCTTACCGAGATGGAAGTAATGAACTTGCCCGTGAAAAAATGCACAATGCTTCTACAATAGCAGGGATGGCTTTTGCCAATTCCTTCCTTGGAATTAACCATAGCCTTGCTCATGTTTTAGGGGCTGAATTTAATATTCCACATGGACGCGCCAATGCGATTCTTTTACCTCATGTAATCCGTTACAATGCTGCCAAACCAAATAAGTTCATGACATACCCTAAATATGAAAGTTTCATAGCCGATGAACGGTATGCGGAAATTGCTAAAATGCTTGGGCTTCCTGCGGGTACGACAGAGGAAGGTATTGAAAGCCTAGTCCAAGCAATTATTAAATTAACGAAGGAACTAGAAATCCCGATGAGTATTGAAGCATGCGGAGTCGGTAAAGAAGTATTTGAAAGTAAAGTAGACGTTCTCGCAGAACGTGCATTTGACGATCAGGATACGATTGCAAATCCAAAACAACCATTTATAGGCGAACTTGCAGAAATTTATCGTCAGGCCTTTAGTGGTATATAAAAAGGAAGAAATAAAAAGTTCATGAAAAGGATGCGAGTAGGATGTCTGAGAAAAGAGAAATTGAAAAAGAACAAGAACCTATCCTTGAAACCATTAATAAGGAGGCTGAACAAATTAGAGAAAAAGAGGTGAGCGATTCACAACTATCAAGCCTAGACATTCTCTGGACCAATGCATTTCATGAATTAGACGAATGGGCCAAGCGTGCAGACTTCCGAGATGAGGTATTTCTAAAAGAGGCCATGTTTTTTGCGGATAACATCCAGAGGAATCAAGAAAACATAAAAGATATGGAAGAGAAATTTAATAAGGAATTTACTAAATGGGAAAGGACCGCAAGAGAGGAATTTTTGATGTCCACCACTAGTCTGCAGCATTTCTTTCCACTTAGGTCATACGAAGAAATCAATGCCAAGATAGATCAGATTCAAAAAAGAATCACATCGATTCTAAGTACACCTTGCCAAGTTATTAGCAAAAATCAAGCAATGGATAAATATCTTGAAACGATTGAGCAGTATGTGGCTCTTAGGAAAAAAGGCAGGAAGCAATATATCAAGGCTGTTAAACAAGTTGGAAACCTAATCTTTGAAAATCAAAAAGGCTTTGTCAATCTATTTGCACGACAAATTAAACCGTTGATTTTTCCATTTAATAAATACTTGGAGAAAGAAGTAGAGATTACAAATTCCTAAATAAGGAGGCAAAAAGCATATGACAAAGGATAAAACCAATGATCCATTGCAAGGATTTAGACGAATAAGTGAATTGTGGGAACGACAATTGAATGGCATGCTATACATGATGACTGACAATAATGAATTCGTTCGACTTCTTAAGGTTGGGACAGACAGTCATGCAAGATATATGGAGCGGTTAAGAAAGAACCAAGAACTCATAGCGAGTGTAATAAATATTCCAACCAAAAAAGATATTGCAAATGTAGCAAAATTATCTCTTCAAACCGAAGAAAAAATTGATATTTTAGAAGAACAGGTTTGGAATTTACAGGATAGTTTAGAATCCTTAAATAAGGGAAACGTAGCAATGTTTCAAGAAATGGTGACGATTATAAAACAGATGAAGGCTGAATCAGCTTTCATTCAAACAGAGTTTCAAAATTTAAGACAAGAAATCTCTCAATTAACAGAGATTAAACAGGAACTTGCCGCCTTGAAAAATCTTGTGCAGCCAAAGCAGACAAAAGACAGGGAAAATGTGCTTGTTCTGACTGGTGCTGGCAGTGAGGATGGAAGGGGCTGAGAATGATGATTGCTAATGCACTAGGAAATATTTCATTAGTTGATTTGAAAAAGGAATCTTTAAGATGGGAACAAGTCTATAAAGTCTTAACAGAACCGAAACCAGATATTGTTTCAACACCGAGAGAAATTGTTTGGAAAAAAAATAAATCAACATTATTTTTTCATCCTGCTAAAGAAAAAATATATCAAATCCCTGTGTTTTTAGTCTATTCACTGCTAAATAAATCGTATATTTTAGATGTCGGGGAAGGAAGTAGTGTAGTAGGAGGATTAGCGGAAAGAGGATATGATGTTTACTTCCTTGATTGGGGTTCTCCTGGTTATGAAGATAGTGATATCACTCTTGATAATTATATCCTTGATTATTTGGAAAATGGAGTCAAACGTGCGTTACGGCATTCCGGTGCAAAAGAAATATCGATGATTGGCTATTGTTTAGGAGGTACAATTGCCGCTATTTTTACCTCACTAACAAACTTGCCTATTAAGAATTTAGTTCTTGCAACGGTACCAATTGATTTCAGTATAGGAATCGTTCCTGATAAATGGTTAAAAGGACTTCAAAAAGGGACAATTAATTTTGATCGATTGTCTGAGGTTTATGGTGTGATTCCATCTGAAATCATGTATGGAATGTTTAGAGGACTTTCACCCGTCTACGTAAGTCCATGGGTAAACCTGATCTCCCGTGCACATGATGGTGAATATGTTGAAAAATGGCGGCGGATGGACAGGTGGACAAAAGACTCCGCATCATTTTCAGGGGCTGCTTTCAAACAGCTATTTAATGATTTCTATAAAGATAACAAACTCCTAAAAGGAGAGCTTACAATTGGCGGCAAGAAAGTAGATTTAAAAAATATCCATTGTTCATTCTTTGTCTTCTCAACATCACGAGATACTTTGATACTAGAGAAACAAAGCCTCCCTGTTATTGACATGGTTTCCAGTGAAGATAAAACGTACGAAGTATTTGAAGGTGGACATGTTTCTCTAGCCTTAACCGGAAAGTTTGCCATTTTTGCGGACAAATGGCTCTGCTCACGATCACAAGAAATTTAGGAATTTCTTTGTTAAGAGAGGAAAAGGTAATAGCAGGAAAGAACTCCCATCCTTCCTGCTATTACAAGTTATGAAGCAGTTTTTTGTTGAGTTAGGAAAGTCCTTAAGAGTTTATTAAACCGGTCTTTTGCCTCCAATTTGGCCAGATGGCCGGTATTTCTCATAATGATAAACTCTGAATGTGGAATCAACTTGTGCATCCAAGCCTGAATCCAAACAGGCAAGACGGAGTCGTATTGACCTCCAACAATAAGGGTCGGAACATCTACCCTCGGTAATAACGATAAATTATTTACCTCAAAACATGCTACTAATGAGTCAGCAAATATCTGAGGTTTTGGTTGGAAAAACTTATTGAATTTTTCAAGCGTGTCCTTATTCCACGAATAAAGTGCCATTCGTGCAGCATAATAAGAGTGCTCTTTCATGTATGAAATCTGCTGGAGAAGTTCTTTTCTTGGTTCAAATAATACACATTTCAGTTTCTTAGGAAAATAATGAAATGAACTAATTAACAGGAGAGTGCGGCAGCGTTCAGGTGCCTGTCGGTAAATCTCCTGTGCAACTGCACCACCCATTGACAGACCCAAAATATGAGCGCTTTCAATTTTTAATTCCGCTAATAACCCGAGTATATCTAAGGCAAAGTTTTTTATTGATATTCCTTCCGTCTTACGGCATTCTCCATGACCACGTAAGTCAGGGATGATTAACTCATACTGATCAGCCAATTCAAATTGGTCTTCCCACCCTTCTTTTACTTCACCTAATCCATGGATCAAGACCAACGGATCGCCTGTACCTAAATGTATATAAGGTACTCCCAATTCACTAATTCTTGCTTTTTCCATTTCACACCACCTTTTTAGTATTATTTGTCTATTGTCAAATAGAGGGAAGTGTAGACACCAACTTTTTAACTTTTACTCATAAATATTTGTTGAGTTGACAAAAAATTACTCATAGGTGTAAAATACATATATATAGAATGAGGTGATGAAGATATGGTGAATCAGGACAATCAAACGATTAATCCATCAAAAAATTTTGTGCTGCCATTTATTTTATTGCTTCTTAGCAGGGTGTCACTTCATGGGTATGAACTTAGCCAGAAGCTAGAGGCATTCGGGTTTAAGACGCTTGACCAGGGGAATTTATACAGACTGTTAAGACAACTAGAAAAGGACGAGCTTCTATCTTCAGAATGGGATACAAATGGGAGCGGTCCTGCTAAAAGAAAATATTCAATAACCCACGCCGGAGTTACATACTTAAAGGGTTACGCCAATCAATTAGAAACATATCAATCGTTATTAGATCAATTTTTCAACATGTATACCAGTTTCTTTGAGCTCTACATTCCTTCGTTCCATAAGAAGGATACAATAGAGAAAGACAATAATAAAAAGAGGAGGAAAGACGATGGCACAGAAGAAAAGTGAAACGGTTCAGGCTACTAAAGAAACAAATGTACCAACAGTAGAAGAATCGATGGCCGTAGGATCATTTGTAAACACATTTTGGGATCAATTTGAGCTTTCAAGTGAAAGGGCAAAACAGTTTCGGGAGAATAGAGAAGATGCATACATTAGTGCATTAAAAGAGGTCATTAATTTTAATAAACAATTTAGAAAATCAGTTGCGAGTTTGTATCAACAGTCGAAAAAAACAAATAAGGAAATGGTTTCTGAACTAATGCAGCAATTCTCATTCGGTAAAGAAGAAATCAAGGATGATTTACCAATGAACGAGAGAGAAGAACTTAAAAAACAGATTTTAGATGTTTCTGGACAAATTGAGAAATTAGCATTAACACCAATTAAATCAGTTTTCCATATAGTTGACCAGTTGGAAGATAATTTTGAAAAAAATGCAGAATCAAGTGTTGCAATTGGTCGTGACCAGAGTAATGCATGGCAAAAGGTTGGGAAGGAATATATTAAATTAGCAAGAGATACTCATTTAAACATTATTGATCGAAGCAAAGATAGTCTTAAAGAATTTGTTAAGATGCAGTAGCTACTATTTATCAATTTCTAAGGAGAATCAACTGCATTGAGTAAAATAAGTATCCATTGCATTTCATAAGAACCACAATCTCTTTTCTTAAAATTATAGAGATTGTGGTTCTTTTTATTTGTTGAAGGAATTCAAATATAGAATTATTATACATTTAATTGACTTATAACCAATAATTGCCATTGAAATATAAATGTAATAATAATATTACTCATTTGACAAAGATAGTTGATATACTTTTAGTTGGGACAAAATAAGATGATATTGGAAAGTTTGTATGAAGATTGACCTACATAATTAGATCTCATAGATTTGTGAATTGGTAATTACATAGGATTTTTGTCGTGTTACCTAGAAATTAAAATACATAATTCGTCTTAGATGCTTGATGTCTATTTTAAGAAGGCAGGGGAACCAATTTGAAAAAGAAGATAATCGCACTATGTACGACCATTATTATGGGACTCGGGAGTGTTTTCTCTAGTCCAGAAGTATATGCGAAGGAAAATAAACTTAAAAGTGTCCAGGATCAGCGATCAGGTCTTCAAACAGATATTTCAAAAGCAAATATAGAAATTTTTCAAGTCCAAGATGAATTAATTAAACTAGTTGAACAAATTAACAGAGTTGAGCAAGCCATTAAAGATAATAATAAAATGATTGTTCAAACAGAGGAAAACGTAAAAGCCTCACAGTCCCAAGTGAGGGATCTTCAGGAAGAAATAACAACCATTCAAGAGAGAATTAATAAACGCAATGAAATAATAAAAAAACGTGCCTTATCGCTTCAAGAAAGTGGTGGTCAGGTTAGCTATATACACGTTTTTCTAGGTTCTTCAAGCTTTAGTGATTTTGTAGAAAGACTTGGTGCGGTTGCTTCTATGGTGGAAGCAGACCAAGATCTAGTTAAACAGTATAAAGAGGATCAGAAAGAAGTCCAAACTAAACAATCTTCAGTAATGAAAAAGTTAACCGAATTGCAAAATATGAAAACGGAACTTTTAGGGATGCAAGAACAAATATTAGAACAAAAAGAGCAAAATGACGCTTTAAAAGCAGAACTTAAGATGAAAGAGCAGGAAAAACTTTCTGAGAAAGCAGATTTACAACAGAAAGATGGGACACTAGCAATAAAAGAAGCGCTATTATTAAACGAAGCCCAAAATTCTAAGGGGACGGATAAGAATAATGAAACCGTAAATGTGAATGTTCCTTTACCTACAACCACCAATGAAACCATTAATGTGGTCATTCAAGCTGGAGAAAAATATATTGGGAACTCCGTTTATGTATTTGGAGGGGGAAGAAACTCTTATGATGTCGCCCATGGTAGATTTGATTGTTCGGGATTTGTTGCGTGGGCTTTTAGACAGGCTGGAATTAAAGTGGGCGCTCATACAGATCTCCTAAAAAATACTGGATCAAGAGTTACCCTGAGTGAAGCACGTCCTGGAGATCTAGTATTCTTTGACACTTATAAAATTGATGGACATGTAGGGATTTACCTTGGCGGAGGTAAATTCATTGGTTCTCAAAGTTCAACCGGAATTGCCGTTGCAGATTTAACGCAAGGATTTTACAAAAAGAAGTTTAATGGGCGTGTTATGAGAATCATAAACGACTAACAATATAAAGAAAAAACACTGAATGTGGCAATACTTTAACGCCGCATTTTTCCTTTGGAAAAAAATACATGAAACTAATTTTTGAACGCCTGCGTTAATAATAATGGAGTGTAAACTGGAATTTAAAAAATATTGCATTGTTATTGTTTAATGAGTAAAATGGATGAGTTATAAATTTAATCACTTACAATACTTTTGCAACAAGGTTAGGAGATTGTCAGAAATGGAACTACTTATGATTATTAAAGCTATTATTCTAGGGCTGGTAGAAGGATTAACCGAATTTGCACCAGTATCATCTACTGGGCACATGATTATCGTGGATGATATGTGGCTGCAATCCGAAAAGTTTTTAACACAGCATGGAGCAAACACATTTAAAGTCGTTATCCAACTTGGTTCCATATTGGCGGTTGTTGTCACCTTTAAAGATCGCTTTATTGATTTATTAGGGTTAGGGCGCTTCAAAAAACAAGCAGATTCAGGAGAAGGACAAGGCCGTCTAAAGCTTTCTCAAGTAATTGTGGGATTAATACCTGCCGGTGTACTAGGCGTCCTTTTTAACGACTATATTGATGAGCACTTATTTTCAACTGCAACTGTTTTAATTGGCTTAGTTATTGGGGCGATTCTAATGATTCTTGCTGATATTTTAGGTCCAAAACGTCCGAAAGTGCAAACAGTTGATCAAATTACTTATAAGCAAGCATTCACTGTCGGTTTGTTTCAATGCTTTTCACTTTGGCCAGGATTCTCTCGTTCAGGGTCAACGATCTCAGGAGGAGTTCTGATGGGGATGAGTCACCGTGCTGCCGCTGATTTTACCTTTATTATGGCTGTACCAATCATGGCCGGCGCTAGTTTTCTCTCTTTATTAAAGAATTGGGAATATATGACCTTGGATGCCCTCCCCATTTTTATTGCAGGATTTATTAGTGCCTTTATTTTTGCTCTTTTGTCTATACGCTTTTTCCTAAAGCTTATTAACAAAATAAGATTATTACCATTTGCCATTTATCGTATTGTGCTGGCAATCATGCTTTATTTCATATTCTTCTAAAATTGGCCTATAGAATGAATAAACTGGCAGTGGGAAACGTATCGTTTCTCCACTGCTGTTTTTTTGTATATATACTCAAATAGATTATGATAAATCCGGAAAGTCACTGATGATCCCTTCTACATGGAAACTTTTAAGCGTCTTTAAGTCATTCTTCTTATTAACAGTCCAAATCATTGTTTTAAAGCCATGGTGGTGAATTCTTTTAATCATCCGCTTATTCACCATGGTTATTTTGGGATTTACATACGACACATAGCTAGAAAATGACTTTAAATTCTTATTCGAAATCATCTTCACACCGGCGTTTTTAACCAAAATGCCAATTGGAATGGTGGGCAGAAGGTCATGAAACCGTTTAAGTGCACTACGGTCAAAGGATTGAACAATAATTTGCTTGTCAACGGATGTTAACTCTCTTTTTTTCAGTTCCTCCGCAAGTTTTTCCTCCATTAAGGGATAGAGTGAGGGTTTTTTTAATTCAATTAAAAAGCCAATTTTCCCAGCAAACTCCTCAAATACTTCAGAGAGAGATGGAATCTTCTCACCCGCAAAATTACAATGAAACCAACTTCCTGCATCAAGACTTTGAATTTCTTGTAAAGTAAAATCCTTTACTTTCCCTTTCCCATTCGTTGTCCTGTTAACGGTTGGATCATGTATCACAACTAATTCACGGTCTTTTGTCATCTGAATGTCAAGCTCGAGGTAGTCGACACCTAATTCTACGGCTTTCCTAAAGGATGAAATTGTATTCTCTGGACAGTAGCCTGCCGCACCTCTATGACCAATTTTCAAAGGGGAGTTTTCTTTCTTTTTCTCACAAAACCGTGTTATTGCTCGTAATATTATCATGATAAATATTAATAAAAGCGTAGCAGCATTCCTCAAGTTGGGGCCCCAATCTATATTTATTTGTGAACATGGTATGAAAAATAGAAAAGAATGTCAATTGGGAGAGGATAAAATTGTAAAAAATTTTTTTCTGAAGGCTAATATCCTTTAGTGTACTTGATTTTTTACTTAATTATGGGCTTCTTCTTTTTTTTTTAAACTGGGTAATTTGGATATGTGTCTATCGCACATTTTTAACCAAGTGAATAGGATATATGGAATTAAGAAAAGGAGGTAATGTAAATGTCAGGTGCAGCTGGTGGCTACGGCGGCGGATTTGCCCTATTAGTCGTTTTATTTATTTTGTTAATCATTATTGGGGCTTCATGGTGCTATTAAGAAATTGACTTAGATAAAAAGGAGGTCATGAAAAATGTTTGGTTATGGATATGGCGGATGCGGATACGGATATGGCGGATGCGGTTACGGCGGCGGATTTGCTTTAATCGTAGTATTATTTATCCTCTTGATTATTGTCGGTGCAGCTTGCTTTAGATAATACTATAAAAAAGAAGGCCCGCTTGTTTAATCAAGCGGGTTTTCATCTGAAAAAGCTCGTTTCCATTTACTAAAAGCATCTAATTCAGTGGAGATTTTCTTTACCGTAAAGCCAATTAGAGCTGCATCATCAAGGATGCCAAGACCAATAATGAAATCTGGTACTAAGTCAAGTGGTGAAACAAAGTAAAGAAGGGTACCAATGACAGAAAGAATTGTGCTGGGTGAGACATTTTTATATTCACCTTTTGAATAGGCTTTAACTAATTCAAAAAATAATTGCAATTTTTCCCAAACTTCTCCTAAACTTCCTTTTTTCTCATTTGCCATTTTTATTGCTTTGTTAAGCAATCCCTCTGTTTTTTGCGGGTTGCGAAGGTATTCTTTTGCTTCATTAGAATATTTATGCTGCTCTTTTTCAAAAATCTTAGTTTTACCGAACAATTCATTCACTTCCTTTTTGTGAAGTCCATGCTTAGTTTACCACCAAATGAAAAAAACATTAGATGATTCATCATAAATGAAAACCAGGTGCCCTCTTAGCAGCACCTGGTTTTCGTAGGTTATATTTATACTAAGACCATATTATCACTTATGGTTGCCGGTGTTCCCCAAACTATTTCTTCAATCTCAGAGCCTTCAAGTGTTTCTTTCTTTAATAATGCATCGACTAATTGTTGATACTGATATTGATGGTTATTAATAAGACTCTCTGCTTTTTGTAAAGCTTTTTCAAATAGCTCTTGCATCTTTTCTTCTTTATCTTGTTTATTGAAGGTCAATGTAAATCCTTCTTGAAGCATACCGGTATCTACCATTTGTTCGATAATTTGTTTTGCTTGCTGAACGTCGCCACTTACGCCGATGCTGTGTTCCCCTAATTGCATTCTCTCAGCAACCCCGCCAGCTAATACCATTGCGACGCGCTCTAACAAGTCACTGGTTGTAGATAAATGCAATTCTTTTGGAATTGGTGCAACATACCCGAGCGCCTCACCACGAGGGATAATAGTTGCTTTTCTTACTGAACCCGGCTTCGTTAACGATGCTACAATGGCATGACCGGCTTCATGAATGGCGACCCTTCGTTTTGTATCATAATCTTGTAAAGACCGGGAAGTGCTCCCTAAAATCGTTCGATCAAGGGCATAGTCAATGTCTTCCTTTTGTATCATTTCTTGGCCGTTCCGAACAGCTCTTCTACTTGCTGTTTCGAAAAGCGATTGGAGTTCCGCACCTGAAAAGCCTGAAGTACTTTCTGCTAATTCATCTAATTGTGCAAGAGCATCCTTGTCAAATGATTTATCTTTAGCATGTATTTCAATAATCTCTCTTCTTCCTTTTGTATCTGGAAGTGGTACATGGAAAGAGAAGTCGATTCTTCCTGGACGAAGGAAGGCTTCATCCAACATGTCTTTTCTATTTGTGGCAGCAATAAAAAGAATGCCATCATTTGAATGTCCGCCATCAAGTTGCACAAGTAATTCTGTTAAGGTTTTTTCGGCTTCCTCACCGCCATGTGCCTTTCTTTTTGCAGCTAAAGCATCGACCTCATCAATGAATATAACGGCAGGACCTTGTTTTCTGGCTGCTTTGAACAATGAGCGAACTCGGCTTGCCCCGACTCCAATAAACATTTCATTAAAGGACGAACCGCTTGCTGAAAAGAAAGCCGCCTTTAATTCATGGGCAATGGCTTGGGCCAGTAAAGTTTTACCAGTACCTGGCGGACCGTATAACAGAATTCCTTTTGGTGGTTTAATACCTAATTTGGAAGCTCGCTCCGGTTCCTTCAACGTCGAGAGTGTTTGTAAGATTTCTTCCTTCATTTCATCTCCGAGGCCACCTACATCTGTAAAACTAATGGAGGGAAGGATTTGGGACTTGGATACACTATTTTTCATTGAATTATTTAATCCAAAGCCGCCCTTTGTTTTTTGAAGCGAGAATGCTGCCCCAGCCAACAGAAGTATAACGCCGCCTAATATCCATTTTCCATATTTACTGCTCTTTGAATATGAGTATTCGATATTATATTTAACAACCAACCTATCTACCATTTGGCTGTTTGGTGGGACATGGGAAAGATATACTGTTTCACCGGCATGAATATAAAGACTTCCATCGGGTTTTTCAGTTATACTAACAGTTTTTCCTTGTTGGGCTTGAATGGTTTTCTCAACAGAAGAGAATGGTATAGCTACTTCATTATTGGTAGTTTGAATAATCCAGACGATTCCTGCAATAACTAATATTAACGCTGCTATGAGCGGAATAAACTTAGAAACTTTTTTTATACTTGGCTTCAATTTTCTTCATCTCCTTCAACAGAGTTCTACTCTATTATAAAGGGGTTTCCAGAAAAATGGATGTGGGAATCGTTGGGAAACGAAAATGCCTGCATCAAAAAAAAACCAGCACGATTTTTTATAAATGTGCTGGTGTGGTTTATAAAAGCTACGATAATAATCGAAGATGTGGAATGATTGGCAGTAATACACTTTGAGCAATTGCCCCAATACTGGCACCGATACAGGATGCTTTATTCCATTTAAAAACATGAACTTTTTCATCTTGTCCTTCAAACAAGAATAATAATTGGGCATCTTCTTCAGCGATTCCCATTTTTTTATAAGAAATCTTGTTTTCGTTGAGGATAATTTCAAAGGCTTTATGCAATAAATTCAGGGTCTGCTGATCGATTTTAGTAATATCCAAGTCATGTACCTCCGATGTGTTATGTACTCACGGTACTTATTTTTCATCATTACCGCTTTCTTTCATTATATTCTTTATGCTCTCCGGGTTAAAGAAATATTGCAAAGTTTCCGTTTGAGAGATAAGATTGAAGTTATGGACAAAAATTTTTATTGTCAAAAGAGAGGAAAACGAAATGGGTAACAATTTTAAAGAAGATGTATTGTCACGCCGGACATTTGCGATTATTTCCCACCCAGATGCCGGAAAAACTACGCTAACTGAAAAATTATTATTATTCGGAGGCGCTATTCGAGATGCGGGAACTGTAAAAGCGAAAAAAACAGGAAAGTTTGCAACTAGTGACTGGATGGAGATTGAAAAGCAACGGGGAATTTCCGTTACCTCCAGTGTCATGCAATTTGACTATGAAGGATTCCGAGTTAACATTTTGGATACTCCTGGACACCAAGATTTCAGTGAAGATACGTATCGGACATTGATGGCTGTAGATAGTGCTGTAATGATCGTTGATGCTGCCAAGGGGATAGAGGCACAAACACTCAAACTATTTAAAGTATGCCGGATGCGCGGGATTCCTATTTTCACATTTATGAATAAGCTCGATCGCCAGGGCAAGCCCCCCCTTGAACTGTTAGCAGAATTAGAAGAGGTTCTTGGCATAGAATCATACCCGATGAACTGGCCGATTGGGATGGGGAAAGAATTCCTTGGAATTTATGACCGTTTTAACAATCGAGTGGAACAGTTCCGTGTAAATGAGGATGACCGTTTTATACCTTTAAATGATGACGGAGAAATTGCTGGTGACCATCCGCTAAAAGATTCCGGACTTTATGATCAAACGCTAGATGAAATTATGCTTCTCAACGAAGCGGGGAATGAGTTTTCACCTGAAAGAATTGCTGCAGGTAACTTGACACCAGTATTTTTTGGAAGTGCGTTAACAGCCTTTGGAGTTCAAACATTTTTAGAGTCATACTTAAAGTTTGCTCCGCCGCCAATGGCGCGCAATTCATCCATTGGAGAAATTGATCCGTTAGGGGAACAATTTTCAGGTTTTGTGTTTAAGATTCAAGCAAATATGAATCCTGCACACCGAGATAGGATTGCCTTTGTACGTGTGTGTTCTGGGAAATTTGAGCGGGGAATGACAGTGAATATTCCGCGTTTGAATAAACAAATCAAGCTGTCTCAATCAACATCATTTATGGCAGAAGAACGGAATACAGTCGATGAAGCGGTAAGTGGAGATATTATCGGGTTATACGACACAGGCACATATCAAATTGGTGATACTTTAACTACTGGAAAGAATGATTTTCAATATGAAAGACTGCCGCAATTTACTCCAGAATTGTATGTCAGGGTTTCAGCTAAAAACGTCATGAAGCAGAAGTCCTTTTATAAAGGAATTCAGCAACTGGTTCAAGAAGGAGCCATTCAGCTATATAAGACAGTTAAAATGGACGATTATTTATTAGGTGCCGTGGGTCAATTACAATTTGAAGTGTTTGAGCATCGGATGAGAAATGAATATAATGCCGAGGTTTTAATGGAAAGAATGGGTTCAAAAATTGCTCGGTGGGTTGATAGTGAAACGGTTGATGAAAATTTATCGAGTTCTCGTTCAATGTTAGTTAAAGACAGATATGATCATTATGTATTTTTGTTTGAAAATGACTTTGCTCTCAGATGGTTTCAAGAGAAAAATCCATCGGTTAAACTTTATAATCCAATGGACCAACATGATTAAGATTGGTGGCGGAATAGAATCCGTCACTTTTTTTCTTTTATTAAAACTGAAAATTCAAACTAATTACCCATGGACGAATCTTTTCTTAGGACTTTACAATGATTACAATCGTCTTGATAAAGACTAAGGAGGAGATAAGTTGGAAAAAGGCTTCTTTTTTACTGGGTTTCCTGGGTTCATATGTAATCAATTGATTCGCGAAGTATTAAAAAGCAAACAATTGAATGTTTCTGTTTTTGTCCTAGTCCTGCCTGATATTGTTGAAAGAGCAAAAAAAGAATCGGAGGCTATAATAGCGGAATTTGGGTTAGATGAGTCCACCTTCAACATTATTGTTGGAGATATAAGAAAATCGTATCTTGCTATTACAGAACAAGAACAAGAAGTTTTACAACACAGGGTTACCCATGTGTTTCATCTAGCAGCCATTTATGATTTAGCCGTTCCAAGAGAAATTGCTCAAAAAGTGAATGTTAACGGAACAGAAAACGTAAATGAATGGGTACAAAGATTACCAAACATAGAAAGATATATTTATTTTAGTACTGCCTATGTGGTCGGAAATAGAGAAGGTACTCTTTATGAAACGGAACTTATCAAACCAACGAGTTTTAAAAATCACTATGAACAAACAAAATATGAAGCAGAAGTTTTGGTGGAAACTTTAAAAAAAGAAGTACCTGTTACCATCATTCGCCCGGGGATTGTCAAAGGCCATTCCGATACGGGAGAAACCATTAAATTTGATGGTCCCTATTTTATTATGAACTTCTTAGATCGGTTAAAATTTCTCCCTCTCATCCCTCGACTAGGAAAAGGTGAAGCCTATGTGAACCTAGTTCCAATAGATTATATTATTCAAGCCACTACGTATTTAAGCCAATTAGACAAAGCTGCTGGAAAGACGTACCATCTAACAGACCCTCATCCCTATCGTGCTTCAGAAATATATGAAATCATGATGCAAGAAATGCTAAACAAACAGCCAAAAGGAATGATACCATTAACTCTAGGAAAATGGTTCCTTTCAATTAAATCGATTCGCAAATATCTAGGAGTAGAGAAAGAAGCATTGGATTACTTTACTTGGAAAGGACAATTCGACTGCACACAAGCGGTCGCAGATTTAAGGGAATCGGGGATTGCCTGTCCTGACTTTAAAGATGGGATTGAACCCATGACATCATTTTATTTACAACAAAAAAATAACCCAACTTTTCAAATTAATATTTTATAACAGGGGTGATGACTGATGGATGCCATTCAAGAAAAGCTTAAAATAATTGCCCCAGCAACAGGAGAGCAGTTGGGGGAAATTCCTGAAACACCTGTTAGCGAAGTCGATATCTTTTATCATAGGAGTAAAACAGCGTTTAAGCAGTGGAGTAATCTGACGATGTCTGAAAGAGGGATTTACCTATTAAAACTTAAAGATATTATCGTAGAGCAGATGGAAGAGATAGCAAAAACAATCGCTGCGGACACTGGAAAAGTGGTAACGGAGGCTTTAATAGCTGATATCATGCCAACCCTTGACAGTATTGATCAGATAATAAAGCATGGGGAGAAAATTTTACAGCGTCAAGAAGTAAAAACGCCTCTTTTATTGATAGGTAAGAAATCATTTATTGAATACATGCCGAGGGGAGTGGTTTTGGTAATTTCGCCATGGAATTATCCATTCCAATTGGCGATGGTCCCGATGCTTAGTGCTTTGGCCTCAGGGAACACAGTGATAATAAAACCATCAGAAGTAACTCCACTGGTAGGCAAATGTATGGAGGAACTTTTTGCTAAAGCAGGCTTTCCTATGGTAGTTGTTCAAGTTGCACATGGTGGAAAAGAGATAGGGGCAGCTTTTACAAATGGGAAACCAGATTATATCTTCTTTACAGGGTCTGTCCGAACTGGGAAAATCATTCAACAAGTTGCTGCAAAACATCTTATTCCAACAACGCTAGAACTTGGTGGTAAGGATCCAATGATTGTATTTGCAGACGCTCATTTGGAACGTGCGGCAAAAGGGGCAGTGTGGGCTGCATTTACTAACAGTGGTCAAGTATGTATGAGTGCAGAAAGGCTGTATGTTGAAAAGTCAATTTATCCTAAGTTTCTATCCCTATTAAAAAAAGAGATTTTAACCTTAAAACAGGGGACCGATGAAGATGACGATGTCGGTTCGATGACCTTCCCGGCTCAAATAGAAATCGTAAAGGATCAGTTAGAGGATGCATTGAGGAAAGGCGCAAGACTAGAGACCGGTCTATTGCCTGAGAAATGGGATAGTGGAATGTTTTTACCGCTAATGGTAGTTACAAATGTGAACCATGAAATGAAAATAATCCAGGAAGAATCCTTTGGACCTCTTCTGCCGGTCATTCCATTTGAGAGTGAAGATGAAGTAATTAGTCTTGCAAATGATACGGTTTATGGATTAAATGCAAGCGTTTGGTCAAATGATCATGTAAAAGCGAGAAGAGTATCCTCTAAACTCGTATCAGGGGCAGTGGTTATAAATGACGCAATTATTAGTATTGCCAATCATGGCCTTCCCTTTGGAGGGGCAAAACAAAGTGGAATCGGCAGGTACCATGGGGATGCTGGGTTAAGAATTTTTTGCCATGAAAAAGCCATTGTCGAGGACACCGGCCGGAAAAAAAGTGAAATTCATTGGTATCCTTATCAAGGAAAATTCCCATTATTTCTTCAACTTTTTAAAAGTTATTTCCAAACCAATCGAAACTGGATTAAATTTTCACAAACCTACCTACGCATCCTCAAAAAGAATTAAGTTGGGAAAAATAATTGAATATCCGCTATTTTTTGGCATAGATGGATAAACTAAGTTAAGTTATTTTTAGCTTGAAAAATATGCCATGAGAAGCGGGACTGTACGATGAAAAAGATGAACAAACTTGAAGCTGTTTTTTGGAATATTGCTTTTCCTGGTTTTAGTCAATTGTTAATGGGTCAATATATCAAAGGAATATTGTTTGTTGCATTAGAAGTAATGATCAATGCAAATAGTCACTTTAATTCGGCAATAATGTATAGTTTCTTAGGAGAAATTAACAATGCAGAGAAGGTACTTAATTATCAATGGCTTATGTTTTACCCGTGTGTCTATTTGTTTTCCTTGTGGGATGGTTATCGTTCAGCTATGTCTGAAAATGAAAAATACTCGTTTTTTCCGTTTGTCTTCGGTGCCTATTTTGTTACTGTAGGATTAATGGTATCACCTAAGGTTACAATTTTTCAAATTCATCCTGGTCCAGTCTTTTTACCGATGCTGTTTTTAATTCCTGGATTGCTGATTGGTTTTTTAATTAAATTTTTATTTTCTTTAAAGCTTAAAAATTAAAATTACTTATAAAAAGCTTCAAATCAGGATATTCTGGTTTGAAGCTTTTTATTGGGAAAATTTTTAAAAAATGAACCCCCACAAATTGCTGGAGATGTAACGTAATTATGTAGTGAAAATAAGCTTTTTATACATTGGGAACAAGATAAAAGGAAGTGGTATGGGAAATAAAAAATATAAATCGAGGAAAAAGAAAAATATATAAGCGCTATAACAATAAACAGGAAAAGATAGCCATTGTTGGGGCTATTTTTTAAAAATGCTTAACCCCAAAAAAGTCCAAGATAACACTCGTATGTTATAATTGGTCGAATAGAGGTGAGCATATGCTAGGTTTATTGTTTATGGCCAAAAAGAAAAAGAAGAACACCTTGGAAGAAACGGTTCTTCTGATTCAACAAGGTGACCATGACTTACTTGACGAAATTATTAATTCCTACAAACCATTTATAGCTAAAACAGTATCTTCTGTATGCAAACGATATATCTATGAAACCGATGATGAATTTAGTATTGGTCTCATCGCATTCAATGAAGCGATAGAGAAATATTCAACAGAGCGTGGGAACTCCTTATTGAGTTTTTCCGAAGTCATTATCAAAAGAAGAGTAATTGATTATATTCGTAAGCAATCCAAAAATCAACATTTAAGTTTTGACTTAACCAATGATACTAACGAAGAAGAAACAGCTGGAACAATTATTGTTAACGAACTCTCATTAGATGATTACCAAAAAAAGAATGATGAACAATTAAGAAAGGATGAGATTGTTCACTTTCAGAAATTATTAACTACTTTTGATTTAAGTTTTTCTGACTTAGTTGAGAATTCACCTAAGCATGTCGATGCGCGCAAAAACGCAATTATAGCTGCAAAATTGTTAGTAGAAAACGTAGAATTAAAAGAAATGTTATTTACTAATAAACGTCTTCCCATTAAACAATTAGAGAAAATGGTAGATGTCAGCAGAAAGACGATTGAACGAAATAGGAAATATATAATTGCCATTGCACTTATTTTATCTAGTGATTATGTTTATATGAAAGATTATATAAAGGGGGTGCTAGACACATGAAAAAGGGAATTATAATGGAAATAGATGAAGAATTCCTAACGCTTATGACCCCTGAAGGTGAGTTTTTGCATACCAGAAGGCAAAATCAGCCCTATGCAATTGGGGAAGAAATTCACTTTTTTCCAATAGATCGTGTTAAAAGTTCAAATCCTTTTAGTTGGTTTAATAGCATTTTTAAATTTAAACCGGTTTTGGTGCTAGTGGCTGTGTTCGTTATTTTGCTAGGCTCATTTTTCCCTATGTATCAAAGTAATAAAGCATATGCCTATATGTCCATTGATGTTAATCCAAGTATCGAACTTGGTGTGAATAAGAAGATGCAGGTTGTTGAGATTACAGGATTTAACAAGGACGGTAAAAAGATTGTCTCGCATCTGACTAACTGGAAAAAGAAAAATGTTTCTGATTTAACACAAACGATTTTAGCTGAAATGAATAAAGAAGGTTATTTGAGTACAAATGATCACGTTATCATATCCACAGCTCGAACCAAAAGTCCGGAAGAAAATGTGGAAAAGGAACTTAAAGCGAACATTGAGGAGATTAGAGCATCAATTGAAAAGCAAAATGCTGAACCAACAGTTGTTAACGCCTCAAAAGAGGAATTAGTAGAGGCTCATAAACGTGGTATTACTACTGGTAAAAACTACTATACCGAAACCAAAACTGCCTCTAAAGAAACTAGTGATGTGAAAACAAAATATAAAAAGGAACAAACTGCTAGTAAAGCTAAACAATTGAAACCTGATGACTCTACTCCTTCAGGAGCAATAAAAAAACGAACAGAAACTAAGGCCCTTCAAAATAAGGTATTTGCAGAAAATAAAAGGCAATCAGAAAAGAAATGGATAAATGGAAAATTTACTCCACCCGGACAATTGAAAAAGATAGATGAAAAGCAAATAAAGCAAAAACAAGAGCGCTCTAAAAAACAGAATAATAATCAAAAAGAAAATAAGGAAGAGAACAAAAAATCATCGAACCAAGAAAAGTCTAAAGGGAAAGACAGTCATAGAGATCCCGGCAAAGAAAAAAAGACAGAGAACAAAAAATCATCGAACCAAGAAAAGTCTAAAGGGAAAGACAGTCATAGAGATCCCGGCAATGAAAAAAAGGCAGAGAACAAAAAATCATCGAACCAAGAAAAGTCTAAAGAGAAAGACAGTTATAGTAATCCCGGCAATAATAACAATGAAAACCAGTGGAAAAATAAAGAAAAAGAAATAGTGAAACATGATGACAAAAAAAGTAAAAAATCTTCTGGAAAACATAAGAGTAATCAGAAGGATAAATAAAGTCCGGAAATCATTCCGGACTTTTTCCATATCTATGAAGTTATTGTTGTTGTCCTGATAATTGTGCTTGTGCTTGTTGGACAAGGCGTTTTGTAATTTCCCCGCCTACAGATCCATTTGCTCTTGAAACTGTATCTGACCCTAAATTGACTCCAAATTCTTGGGCAATTTCGTATTTAACTTGATCTAAATATTGTTCAATCCCAGGTACTAACAACTTGTTACTGCTATTAGCCATATAAATCAGCTCCTTTATTTTCAATACAGAGATAATTTTACCTCTGTATAGGTATTATTAATTTATTTTGTTGTTTTATAAGTGGAAATGTTTTTCGTTATTGGATATAAATTTATGAAAAACAAAAAAAGAGCCAAACGGCTCTTTCCGACTATGCCTTCACTGCCTCTAATAAGAGGTCAACGATGTGAACACCTCTCATTTTCTCAGAGAGTCCTTCCTTTTCAATCCCAACCTTTACTTGTAATAGGCAGCCTGGGTTAGCAGTTACAATTGTGGTAGCATGGGCATTTTTTGCTTGGACCATTTTGTAATCAAGCATTTTCATCGACATTTCTGATTCGATAATATTATATATGCCTGCCGAACCACAGCAACGGTCTGCATCTTTCATTTCAACATATTCTGTACCTTTAATTGATTGCAGAAGGAGCCTAGGTGCAGATGCAGTTTTCATCACATTCCTTAAATGACAAGAATCCTGATAAGTAATTATCTGAGATGGAAGTTCTAATTTTACTCTTTCATGGAACTTAACTGAAACTAAAATTTCTGACACATCTTGAATTTTTTCTGTAAATTTCTTTGCTCGTTCACTCCACACTGGGTCTTCCTTTAATAAGTGATTATAACCAAGTAAGAATGCGCCACAACCGCCGGCATTCGTAATGATAAAATCAACATTTAAATCCTCAAAGGCTTTGATATTTCTCTTGGCAAGATCTTTTGAGCCACCCTTTTCACCATAATGACCGTGCAGGGCACCACAACATGTTTGCTCCTCAGGAATAACAATTTCACAGCCAGCTAGCTGTAGTAATTTGATGGTAGCATCATTTGTTTTCATAAACATGGAGTCCATCAAACAGCCGCTAAAGAAGGCAACTCGGTGTGTTTGTTTTCCAATTGGTTCTGCATGAACCGGTCTATTTTTCAGTTCTTTCATCGTTGATACTGGAGGTAGTACTTTTTCCATTAGGGTTAGATGCTCAGGCAAAATACCTAAAAATCCAATTTTTCTTGCCATAGTTTGTAAACCAGATCGTTGGTAAAACCCAATTAGCCCTGTCACATTTTTCATTCGCTTTGGATGTGGGAATAATCCTTCGAAAACAGTTTTTCTAACGATACTAGTCGATAATGAGTACTTCTTATTCTGACTGACAATATCACGTGCTTCTTCGAGCAAATGGCCATACTTTACTCCAGATGGGCAAACAGTTTCACATGCCACGCAGCCGAGACATAGGTTAAGTGAACGCTCAAAATCTTCATCTGGTTCAATTAAACCATCTGTAACAGCCTTCATTAAGGCGATTCTGCCTCGCGGTGAATGTGATTCTTTATAGCCTGACTCAATATATGTGGGGCACGCAGGTAAACAAAAGCCGCAGCGCATGCAATTTAATAATTCATCTTCATTCATTCTCACTTTAAACTGTTCTTGGATGATTTCTTTTTCTTTCACAGTTGTCATTTTGAAACCACCACGCGGTTATTGTCTTCTGTGGCTAACACTGTTCCTTGGCCGGAAACTACTACGCGCTTTCTATAACTTTTAGCAAAAACCTTTCCAGGATTCATAATATTATTTGGATCCAATGCAAGTTTGATTGCTTTCATAACAGCGATACCTTCCTTACCGAGTTTCCATTCTAGATATGGTGCTTTCATAACACCGACTCCATGCTCACCTGTAATGGTTCCGCCAAGTTCAACTGCTTTTTCAAAGATTTCGGCAAATGCCATCTCTACACGTTCCATTTCTTCGTGATTTCTGGCATCCGTGGGGCATGTAGGATGGAGATTTCCATCACCTGCATGGCCAAAAGTACAAATTTGCAGATTGTATTTGTCAGCAATGTAATTGATCGCGTTCACCATTTTCGCTAGTTCTGACCTAGGGACAGTAGCATCTTCAAGTACAGTAGTTGGCTTGAGTCGTGCAAGTGCAGAAAGAGCTGTGCGCCTTGCAGCAGCTAAGGCTAACGCTTCTTCTTCTGAAGATGCTACTTGCACAGAGACGGCACCTTCCTGCTCACAAACCTTGATGATTTTTTCAATATCACGTTCAACGACTTCAGGTGAACCATCTTGTTCGATTAATAGAACTGCTTGAACGTCAGTAGGTAAACCAATTTGAGAATAGTCTTCGACTACCCTAATCGTAGGTTGGTCTAAGAACTCAAGTGTGATAGGAATAATTTTATTTGCGATAATTTTAGAAACGGATTTGGCCGCAGCTTCTAAATCTTGATACAAGGCTAGCATCGTTTTCTTGGTTTCAGGCATAGGGATAAGCTTTAAAATCGCTTCAGTGATGATTCCAAGAGTTCCCTCCGAGCCCACCATTAAACGAGTTAGGTCATAACCCGCGACATCCTTTGCTAGTTTTCCACCTGTTTTGACGATATCCCCGTTTGGCATGACAACTTCAAGACCAATCACATAATCCCTGGTGACCCCATATTTAAGTCCACGTAATCCACCAGAGTTTTCATTAATAGCTCCACCAATCGTGGCAATTTTCATTGAACCTGGATCAGGTGGATAAAAAAGTCCTTTTGCTGAAGCAGCATTAGCTACATCGAGACAAATGACCCCAGGTTGGACAGTAATCGTTAAATTTTCTTCATCTAAATCAACAATTTTGTTCATGTGCTTGAAAAGAACAACTACGCCACCTTCAGTCGGGCATGTACCTCCACAAAGATTTGTCCCAGAACCTCGTGGTACGATTGGAACTTTATATTCATTACATACCTTAACAACTTCAGAGACTTCCTTTGTATTCCTTGGGCTGACAACCGCATCTGGCATTGCCTGCAAATTTGGTGTTGAATCATAGGAATAAACAAGTCTTTCGGTTTTGGCATCATCAAAATTTTCCATTGAAACAATGCTGATTAATTTGTCTTTTACTACTTTGGAAAGCATTCGGTTTCCCCCATTCACTGAATACGCTTACAAGTTAAAAGATTTTATGTCCTAAATTAAGTATAAAAAAAACAGGCGACTGCCTGCTATGGATAAACATCTAAAAAATCTCAATAATATTTTTAAATTTTTGTTTGTTCATCCAAAAAGAGAATTCCTAGATAGAGCGTAACTAAATCATGAATATTATTAGGGGTTAATTGTGTTAATTCCTCAACTTTTTTTAAACGGTAGTGGAGGGTATTGATATGTATATGTAATGTATTAGACGTATTCTTTAGCGAATGATTTTGCTTAAATAATTCTTTTATGGTTTCTAACAGTTCTGTTTCTTTTAAAAGGGGTCCAATGGTTCTTAAAATAAAATCAGCTTTGGTTTTGGGATTTATTTCTTCAGAAATCATTTCAAGTGTCAAATCTTCATCGAAGATAATTGAGGCATTTATCTTTGCTATTTTCAAGGATCTTTCGGCTTGTCGATAGGAATTACTGATTTCCTGGGAATCCGCTGCCTGACCAACACCAGCAATCGCTTGAATCCCAAAATTGTTTGTCAAGAATTGAAAAAATTGCTTTAAACGTCTATCAATACTTTCCCGTGTCGGCTGATTAGAGCAATTTATGAGTAATACCATCCTATCGTTGCCGGACCTGGCAACAACTTCTTTTGTATTTTGCTGAAACCTATTAAAAATTGTTGTCCAACTATCTCTGGATAGTGGTGCGTTTACCCCGATAAATTCAATAATTACAACCATTCTTTTGACTGCTATGTCAATTGATAGAAGCTTAGCTCTGTCTAAGAAAGAGTTATTCCACTCTTTGTCTTGGACCCAATCCATTATGAATGATTCTACTGCTCGGGTATGCCATTCAAACTGTTCAGCATAATAATTTTCACTAATAAGGAGTTCAGTCATTTTTCGGATTACTTCACCAAAGGGGGTAACTTTATTTGGTTCGCCAGTAATTCCAATTACTCCTATCACATCATGTTGAAAGAAGATCGGTAAATTAATCCCAGCCTTTACACCAGATAACTTTAATTGGTCTTCATGTGTAATAATCATCCTTCGTTTTTGTTGTAATGCGATCAATGCTCCTTCATGGAAAGACCCTACTCTACCGAGGTCTGTACTTGCAATGATATAGCCTTCCGTGTTTACAACAATAATATCTTCACCAATTAACTTATGGACTTCTTTGACAATTTTTTCAGCTAATTCAGGTAATATCAAGGGTGACACCTCCAGGAACAACTGCTTATATTATAGCAGTGTTTGTCTGCAGGTTGTTTGGTAAAAAAAATACTCTGGATGTATCACCCAGAGTTTGGTAGAAATTATGAACTTAATCGCTTCCTTGACTTACATCTTTTGAAGGGTGCATAAAAGGATATGCTTGCGGTTTCTTTTTACTTTCCAATAACTCACGGTTTTCACTTGTGTTCCAGCCAATATCATTAGTCGGATGAACCCATTCATCTCCCGCCATAATCGAAGGATCGGTATCCTTTGTCCAGTTTTCTAAAGGAGAATTAGGAGAGGCATAAATACTGTCACCAATTGTAACACCATGTTTATTAACAAAGGGAGGTTCCATTTTTATTCCAGTACCCTCAAAGCTAGGGGCACTGATTTGATGAGGCATCGTTTCATTCAAGCTCACTGGTTCGGCGGAATGTGCATTTTTCGCTTTTTTCATTTTCAAATCACTCCTGTTTTTTCTTTATTTTCTGCGAGTAGGGCAAATTTATTTATGAAAAAAAAGGAAAGGAATGATTACCTTTAGTTTGTTCAAAACTATGGTAGTAAGGTTACACTAATTTCAGGGAGGATTATTTGATGGCAAAACGTAAAGCAGAATTTGATGCAGTGGAAAAATATACAAAAACACCTCATAAAAATGTTCAGGAAAGTGAATTTTCAGCAGAATTTACTGATAATAACAATGCGATTAGATTTCAAAATCGAAATTCAAAATTAGGGAAAAAGGGAAGAGGTTAATGAAAAGCCGCCGTAAAACCCCACCACGTATTCCTACTGAAGAATTCAGCATCGAATTTGGAGATGTTAACGGCACAAAATTATATGATATTTTGCAGGTGACACAACAAGAGAAGAAAAATAATAAAAAGAAATAAGCCGGCAACGCCGGCTTGTTATTTTTCTAAATATGAAAAGATAAGTGTTCGACTGTTCATAGGGTCAAAATAAGCTAATAGACAGGAGGGGTGTTTAGAAATTTCCCCAGTTGTTTGGAACTCTAATAAATCAAAAGAGAGTTCTTCAAGCATCGTATGTTTATATAGCTCTTTTTCATCGAGACCAAGTTCAACAAACGAATGTCCTAAAATAGATGGGTGTTCGGAAATTTGCTTGTAAATTTGTGTTCTTTTTTCCTTATTAAAGCTTGCTTCCCACCAAGGTTTCCTCGGTTTGAATTTGTGCTTCAAGAGGTAATCATATTTCATCAGCCCGACAATAACATCAAGGTCGGCAACATCCCGGTGTTCTAAAAAGGCAAGCAGTCTTCGAAATAGGTCTTCTAGTTGATGACCAATTCTGGACCAGCCTTGGCTTTCCCAGAAAGAACCAAATTCTTGAAAGAAGTCAAACGGTGAAGGAAATACATTGGTTATTAAATATTCCACAGTAGCATCCATCCGATGGTCATTCCAGTACTTTTCCAACACATCCTCAACCTGCTTAATTCTAACGATATCGTCGAACGAGAGGACATTGTTGCTTAAGATTTCATAGGGAGAATGATCCATGTATATATATTTGTGGTCATCTGCCCGAAGCCTTACTCCCGTTCCTCTGAGCATTTTTAGAAAACCTAATTGCAGCTCTTCCGGACGGAGCTCAAATACATCATTGAAAGTCTTTCGAAAAGAAGCGTAATCTTCTTCAGGTAAACCAGCGATTAAATCAAGATGCTGGTCGATTTTTCTACCTGACTTTACCATTGAGACTGTTCGTGTCAGTTTCGAAAAATTTTGTTTTCGCATCACGAGTTCATTGGTAAAGTCATTGGTGGATTGAACACCGATTTCAAAGCGGAAAAGACCTTTGGGTGCCTCTTGATTAAGAAATTCAATTACTTCAGGACGCATGATATCTGCTGTAATTTCAAACTGAAAGACGGTTCCAGGGAGATGTTCATCTATTAAGAAACGAAACATTTCCATTGCATAACTCCTGCTAATATTAAAGGTACGATCGACAAACTTTATTGTTTTTGCCCCATTAGCCATTAAATAGCGTATTTCTTCTTTAATTTTTTCACGATCAAAGTAGCGGACACCCACCTCAATCGATGACAAGCAGAATTGGCAGCTGAATGGACACCCACGGCTAGTCTCAATATAGGTGACCCGTTTGCCTAAATTGGCGATATCTTCAGGGAAACGATAGGGTGAAGGTAATTCCTTTAGGTCCAACTTATTCATTTGGGGAGTAATGACAATTTGCTGATTCTCACGTAAGGCAATTCCAGGTACTTTTTTAAAGTTATGATTATTTTGGATTGCAGTTAGCAATTGTTTAAAGGTTTGTTCACCTTCACCCATAACAATAAAGTCCACCTCAGGTACTTTTTCCATCCATTCACGTGTGTCATAAGTAACCTCAGGTCCGCCTAGAACAATAATTAGCGAAGGGTCCACTTTTTTTAACAGATTCACCACTTTAATGGTTTCTTCGATGTTCCAGATATAGCAGCTAAATCCAATCACATTCGGTTTTTGTTGATAAAGATCTGTCACAATATTTAGGACGGGGTCCTTGATGGTATATTCTTTGATTTGTATATTAAAATCTGGTGATGCATATGCTTTTAAATAGCGAATCGCTAAGTTCGTATGAATAAACTTAGCATTCAAGGTTGAACAAATAACATTCATATAAAAACTCCTTTGCAAAAATGAAAACAATATTTTATTATAGCCTAGTTTAGACAAAAAAAGAAGCAAACCATACAAAAGACCCAAGCCGGTTTGGCATGGGTCTTAACTAATAAAATTATTAAGGAATCATAAAACTGAGGAAATGACTCTGAACAAAGGTCATAATTCCAATAATAATCACTAGGAAGAAACTGTGTTTGACAGTAAAGCGGAACAATTCGGATTCCTTTCCTGCAAGACCAACAGCGGCGCAGGCAACGGCTATTGATTGTGGTGAAATCATTTTTCCGGTTACTCCGCCTGAAGAGTTAGCTGCCAGAGCTAATACCGGATCCATACCAATGGATGTTGCTGTGATTTTTTGCAGGTTACCGAATAATAAGTTTGCAGAAGTATCAGAACCAGTAATGAACACACCAAGCCAGCCAAGGAAAGGTGAGAAAAACGGAAATAGTAATGAACCTGTTTTGGCAAGTGTCATTCCAAGAGTAGTACTCATTCCAGATGCATTCGTAACATAGGCAAAACCAACAACTGCGGCGATTGTAATGACTGGATATTTTAATTCATTAATTGTTTCGCCAAAGGTAATAGCCCAATTTTTCCAGGAGATGCCGACAATGAATTTTGTTAAAATCGCCGCAATTAAGATCGCTGTACCTGCTGCTCCAAGAAGTTCCAATTTATAAATTGCTGGGATAGGAGCCCCAGCGGTGTTAATGATTTTATTATTTATTAATGGCACATTTGGAATATATGTAAGTGCATGCCCAATCGAATTAACTGCTTTTAAGATGGCGTTTGCACCCTCATAATGACCAGTTAATGCAAGCTTAACGGTAGGCATACCCCATAATGTAATAATTGCTGTTAACAATAAGAAAGGGGACCAGGCCTTGAAAATTTGTCCACCCGTATGCATTACATCTTGTGTTTTAAGTTTTCTTGCTGATGTAGCAGCAAGTTCTTGCTCAGAGGCAAATCGGAAGATTGTTTTTGGCTTCCAGAATTTTAAGAAGATTGCAAGTGCAAATAAGGAAACTAAAGCTGATAAGATATCGGGAAGTTCTGGTCCCATAAAGTTAGAGGTAAAATATTGAGTCCCAGCAAATGCTACTCCTGATACAAGAATTGCTGGCATGACTTCTTTTGTTTTCTTCCAGCCTGCCATGATAAATACTAGATAGAATGGGATAAAGGCTGATAGAAATGGCAATTGGCGGCCTACCATTTTGGAAATCTCCGTTGCTGCAATACCAGTGGGTCCTTCCATGGCAATAATCGGTGCACCAATCGCTCCGAATGCAACAGGTGCAGTATTAGCAATAAGACAAAGCCCTGCAGCATATAAAGGATTAAATCCTAAACCCACTAAAAGCGCTGCGGAAATGGCAACAGGTGCACCAAAACCTGCGGCACCTTCAAGAAAGGCTCCAAAGGAAAACGCTACCAATAATGCTTGTAAACGGCGGTCCTCCGTAATAGAAACAACAGAAGTTCGAATAATATCAAATTGTCCTGTCTTTACAGTAAGTTTATAGAGGAATACTGATGTAATGATAATCCAGCCAATGGGCAGCATACCATATACAGCACCTTGTGAGGCAGACATAAATGCCATTCCTGCAGGCATTTTATAGGCAAAAATGGCAATCAATAAGGCTATAGCTAGTGTAGATACCCCTGCAAGATAGCCCTTCATCCGTTTAATTGCTAAAGCCCAGAAAAAGTAAAGAATTGGAATTAGTGCAACAACAGCAGATAATGCGAGATTATCTCCCACTGCTGTAAAATTTTGAGTAAATGTCATAACAGCTTAATCCCCCCGAATTAGCTTTTTTTGATTTTTCTCCAAGTAATAATGTCTACCCTCCTTTAAATAAGCAATCGCTTACAAGTGGTGACTAGGTCATCAGATGACTAGATGTCTCCTGCTTCTAAAATGAATTATAGGGACGAAATGGAAGAAATTCAATCTTTTTTTAAAAAATTTGCATTATTAAATATTATTATGTAGCAAATAGTAGAATATTGTTTACATTGATGAAGTAGATTACATATGCAGATTTTTGTAAAAACTGTATAATAAAGATGCGTCTGAGAATTGAATGCTTGTTAGGGGCTGGGCCGGTGAATTATAAAAAAATAAAACCAAAAAAGATATATGAGGAAGTAGCAGAGGTCATTTATGAAATGATTCGGACAGGTCAGGTTAAACCTGGAGAAAAACTTGATTCGGTCCAACAGTTGGCAGAAAATTTTCAAGTAGGCCGCTCTGCCATCCGTGAAGCGTTAACATCGCTCAGAGCGATGGGTCTCGTTGAAATGAAGCAAGGTGAAGGTACTTATGTAAAGGAATTTGAACCGGAGCAAATCACCTTTCCACTATCAACAGCTATTTTAATGAACCAAGAAGACATTGCTCAATTATTAGAGGTTCGTAAGATTATTGAAATTGGTACGGCAGCAGCTGCTGCTAAAAAAAGAACGAGTCAACATTTAGCAATGATGGAGGAAGCACTTGAAGAAATGAGGAATGCTCAAGGGAATGAAACACTTGGCGAAAAAGCTGATCTTCAATTTCATCTTGCTCTTGCTGATGCCGCGCAAAACCCTTTGTTGCTTAGCTTGATGAATCATGTTTCTGGATTAATGGAAGAAACCATGAAAGAAACAAGACGTGTTTGGCTTTTTTCAAAACAAACCACAGTGGAACGTCTTTATGATGAACACAAGGATATATTTGAAGCTATAAAAGAGCAAGATGAAGAAAAAGCTAGGAAGTTTATGCTTGTGCACCTAGAAAACGTTGAAGCTGTATTACAAAAATATTTTCAATCTGCGAATTTTACAAGTTAACTTACTGTACATTGACTCCCAAAAACATGCACCCTCCAAACTAATTTGGAACGCATGTTTTTTAAAATTTTCTTTTTTTTGCTGGAAGCACTTTCAATAGGGACTACTTTTATTGTAGTATGAATGATATAAAAATCTATTTCTTTTTTTTATTCAGTCGTCAGATGACCAGTTCATCAGTAAAACATATGAAAATCTGAAATGTAGGAGAGGAAGACAATCATGAAGGTTACACTTTTTGCAACTTGTATTGTAGATATGTTCCAAAGTAATGTAGGAAAGGCTACCGTCGAACTCCTTGAGAGGCTCGGTTGTGAAATTGATTTTCCTGAATCGCAAGTTTGTTGCGGGCAGCCGTCATATAATAGTGGTTATGTGAAAGAAACAAAAGAAGCTATGAAACGGATGATAGACACATTTATCGATGCTGAATACATAGTCTCTCCATCAGGTTCCTGCATAACCATGTTCCATGAATATCAGCATATTTTTAAGGGAGACCCCGTTTGGGAACCAAAGGCAAAAAAACTTGCTGAAAAGTCATTTGAACTTACGCAATTTATTGTTGATGTCTTGAAAATTGAGGATGTCGGTGCCCGTTTTGAAGGAAGTGTAACCTATCATACCTCCTGTCACATGACAAGATTGTTAGGTGTGAAGAAAGCTCCGATGATTCTATTAAGTAATGTAAAAGGGCTGAAGTTTACTGAATTGCCTGGGAAGGAACAATGTTGTGGTTTTGGGGGGACTTTTGCAGTAAAAATGGCCCAAATTTCAGAGCAGATGGTGGATGAAAAAGTCCGTCATGTGGAAGAAACTGGTGCTGAGTATCTAATCGGCGCCGATGTAGCCTGCTTGATGAATATCGGCGGAAGAATTGATAGAGTTGGTAAGCCAATCAAGGTAATGCATATTGCTGAGGTATTAAATAGCCGTTGATGTTTTTAGCATTCGAGTTTAATAAATTTTAATAAGGATGGAGGAATTAATGATGGCAATGAAGATTAGCACGGATCAATTTAAAGAACGTGTTGATAAAGGAATTCATGATGACTTCATGCGCGGTGCCGTTGCTGGAGCACAGGACGGTATGGGTGTAAAAAGAAGAGTCGCCGCTGAGGAACTAGGAAACTGGGAAGAATGGCGCTCGCATGGGGAAGAAATCCGACAACATGTACTGGAAAACTTGGATTATTATTTAGAGCAATTAAGTGAGAATGTTGCCAAGCGTGGCGGACATGTATTTTTTGCACAAACTAAGGAAGAAGCAAATGAATATATCCAAGGAATTGTAAAAAAGAAGGAAGCCAAGAAAATTGTTAAATCGAAATCGATGGTAACTGAGGAGATCAGTTTAAATGCAATGTTGGAGAAAGAAGGCTGTGAGGTTATTGAAACAGACCTTGGCGAATACATTCTTCAAATTGATGATCATGATCCACCTTCTCATATAGTTGTACCTGCGTTGCATAAAAATAAAGAGCAAATTCGTGATGTGTTTACGGAGAGGTTAGGTTACACAAAAACATCAAAACCAGAAGAATTAGCTTGGCATGCCCGTGAGATGCTTCGCAAGGAATACCTATCAGCGGATATCGGAATTACTGGCTGTAACTTTGCTGTAGCCGAAACAGGATCTTTTAGCCTAGTTACGAACGAAGGAAATGCTGATTTAGTAACAGCATTACCTAAAACACAAATTACAGTTATGGGAATGGAAAGACTGGTTCCAACCTTTGAAGAGATGGAAGTTTTAGTTAGCTTACTAACGAGAAGTGCGGTAGGTCAGAAATTAACCAGCTATATTACTGTGTTAACAGGACCACGAGAAGCATTGGATGTCGATGGCCCAGAGGAATTTCACCTTGTCATTGTTGATAATGGAAGATCCAAGATACTTGGCGGGGAATTCCAGTCTGTTTTGCAGTGTATCCGCTGTGCTGCCTGTATTAACGTATGCCCCGTTTATCGACATGTGGGCGGACACTCATACGGGTCTATTTATTCCGGCCCAATCGGTGCAGTCCTATCTCCATTATTAGGCGGATACGACGAATTTAAAGAGCTCCCATACGCTTCAACACTATGTGGTGCTTGCACAGAAGTATGTCCAGTAAAAATACCGTTACATAACCTTCTACATAAACACCGAGAAGTCATTGTCGAAAAAGAAGGAAAAGCACCAATATCCGAAAAACTATTAATGAAGGCTTTTGGATTAGGGGCAGCCTCTCCAATTATGTATAAGATAGGATCTAAGATGGCACCCGCTGCCATGAACCCTTTTACAGTGGGTGAGAAGATTACTAAAGGACCAGGTCCATTGAAGGCTTGGACAGATATTCGTGATTTTCCGGCACCAAATAAAGAGCGATTCAGAGATTGGTTTAAAAACCGTGAAAAAGGAGGCAAATAATCATGGTTGGGACGATTCACAATCGAGATAAATTTCTAAACCAAATAGCGGGCCGTCTGGGGCGGCCACGTATTTCCTCTCCGGTTGAAAGGCCGACCTGGAAATTCCAGCCCCAATATGAAGTATTGAAGGATGCTACACAAGATGAATTGTTAGAGGTACTTAAAGAGCAATGTAAAAAAATTCATACAAGCCTCTATGTAACTGATAGAAAAGATTTATCTTCAGTCCTTAATGAAGTAGTTTCAGGCTTTGGCGGCGGTCCGATTGTAACTTGGAAAGATGAACGCTTTTCCATGTGGGGACTAGATGCCCTTTTAAAGAAGGAATGGCCAACACAGAATATAGAAGTTTACGAGTGGAATCATAGCAAGGGGAAACAAAACATTGCAAAAGCTGAAAAGGCCAATGTGGGGATTACTATTAGTGAAATAACACTAGCTGAATCCGGAACGGTCGTATTGTTTAGCGATGAGAATAAGGGAAGAACTGTTAGTTTTCTACCTGTAACTTATATCGCACTTATACCGAAAAGTACACTAGTACCGCGGATTACGCAAGCATCTCAAAAGATGCGGGAGATTCATAAGAAAACTGGTCATGTTGCTTCATGCATCAATTTTATTACTGGACCGAGTAACTCTGCCGATATTGAATTGAATCTTGTCGTTGGAGTGCATGGACCAGTAAAGGCATCGTATATTGTTATTAATGATTTATAAATATTTTTAGAGGTCTGTACCATAATCGGGTGCAGGCTTTTTTTATACAATTCTGTTATACAACAATTTTGAAGCTGTTATATAATTAAAAACTATCTTAAAAATCATATATACTAGCTTTTATTTAATAATAAATTTATGTGTTATAAAAATTTTTTCTCTGTGTTTGACTTTTATCACAGATTAATAAAAATATTCGTTTTACAATAGTTGAGGGAAAGAAATTTTATTATACGAGATGTCTAGCTACAGCGCCTAGGGGCTCGGGGTCATAAGCCAATCCGTCGAGAAGGTCAAAGATCAACCTTCCCGCCGGCTCGTCTTATGCCTGTCGCCCCTGGTCAAGGCGCTTTCGCTTTTCAAGTTAGGGAGGGACATTATGTCTATTTTACCGAAAAAAAATGAACTGGGATTTTTTGAAATTCGTCTTGAATCAATTGGCGGGTTAGGTGCTAACCTAGCTGGAAAAATGTTGGCGGAGGCAGGGGTTTTAAGCCTGGGCTTGAAAGGATCCAATTTTTCATCCTACGGGTCAGAAAAAAAGGGCTCTCCAGTAAAGAGTTTTATCCGCTTCTGTGAACCAGCTGTGGAAATTAGAGACCATAGTCCAATTGAACAGCCACATATTGTTGGAGTTTTCCATGAAGCCTTATATAGAACGGTAGATGTTGTTAGCGGATTAAATGCTGATGGAATCGTTCTCGTTAATACAGCGAGGGAATTTGATGAAGTAAAAAAAGATTTACAATTAGAATACGGAACACTTGCCATAATAGATGCTCTATCCATTGCCGTTGAGGAAAAAACGAAAGTAAATACAGCCATGCTAGGTGCACTATATCGCATTTGTGACTTTTTAGATCCAGAATCAATGAGAGATGTAATTAGGAAAACGTTCACAAAGAAATATCCTCATCTTGTTGAACCAAATATTCGTACATTTGACCGAGGTTATAATGAGGTTCAATTTAAAACATACCAAGTACCAGCCGAGGCGGAAGGTAAATCTTTTACACGCCCGTTGCCATTACTTGGATACATGACCCAGGAAATTGGTGGGGTCATGGTTTCACAAGCTAATAGTATTTTTAAAGATTTAAGCGGTTCACGCCAAGGATTCCTTCCAGAATTCCAACAAGAGAAATGTATTAACTGTGCTGCATGTGATAATGTTTGTCCGGACTTTTGTTTTGTTTGGGAAGAAGGAGAAGATAAGCGAGGCAGAAAACAAATGTTCCTTAAAGGTATTGATTATCAATACTGCAAAGGCTGCCTAAAATGCGTGGAAGCCTGTCCAACAGATGCACTTGGTGATCTTCGTGAATTGCTTGGGTATGCAGATGACCACCGCGTTAAGCAAAACTTTCCGTATATTGCAGGAGGGGTCCAATAATGTCTATTTTAGAAGATAAATTAACAGCAAAAAGTATAGCAGAACAAATTTCTACTTTTGAATCAGGGAATGAGATGGCTGCAATGGCCGCAGCACAAATCAATTATCATATTATGGGGTACTTCCCAATTACACCGTCCACTGAGGTTGCTCAATTTTTAGATCAAATGAAAACACGTGGAGAACATGATATTAAGCTGATTCCTGCAGATGGTGAGCACGGTTCCGCTGGGATTTGCTATGGTGCAGCAGCAACAGGTGCACGGGTAATTAATGCAACAAGTGCAAATGGATTCTTGTATATGCTTGAGCAAATGCCAGTCCAATCAGGTACTCGTTTTCCAATGGTTATGAATCTTGTTACGCGTGCTGTCAGTGGTCCATTAGATATTCGCGGTGATCACTCAGACTTATATTACGCTTTAAATACGGGCTGGGTAATATTAACAGCAAAAACACCGCAAGCTGTTTATGATATGAATATTATGGCATTAAAAATTGCGGAACATTCTAAAGTCCGTTTACCTGTTATTGTTGCTTATGATGGATTCTTTACTTCCCATCAAAAGCGCCGGGTTGAATTCTTCAAGGATTGCAGTGTTGTGCAGCAATTTGTAGGTGAGTGCCCAACAGATTACAACTTTATCAGGGATTTAAGTAAACCAGTAACGATTGGTGCGCATATGAGCGGGGATGATTTCCTCAATAATCACTTCCAACAGTCAGAAGCAATGTATAATGCTGGTGAGGTATTTAAAGAAGTAGCTGAAGAATACGCTAAGCTTTCGGGAAGAGAATATCCTGTACTAGATTTATATAAAATGGAGGATGCAGAAGTAGCTTTATTTCTATTAAACTCTGCTGCAGAATCTGCTAAAGATGTTGTGGATCAACTTCGTGAAAAAGGAATAAAGGCTGGTGTGATCAGCCCGAATATTATTCGTCCATTCCCAGCAAAAGAAATTCGCGAAGCTCTTAAGAATGTAAAATCATTATTAATTGGGGAACGCGCGGATTCCTATGGAGCCAATGGTCCTAACCTTACACATGAAGTGAAATCTGCACTTCAAGATGACAAAGACAACAAGACGATTGTGTTAAGTCGCGTTTTTGGACTTGGCGGTAAGGATTTCTATGCAAGTGATGCAGAGGCTTTCTTCGATATGGCATTGGATACACTGGAAAAAGGCTATGCCGAAAAGCCATTTGATTACTATGGACATGTCCCTGGCAATCCTGAGAAAATTCTTAAGCCAGTCATTTTACCACAACATGGTGATGTCTTTAAAACCGGATTAATCGATGTGAGAATGGATGAAGAAACAAATAAATTAAAAGTGAAAATTCCACCACTTCGGGCCTTAACTGGTAAACCAAAACGAATTGCATCAGGTCATGGTGCATGTCCAGGCTGCGGAATTTTTGCTGGTCTTGAGTTGTTCTTTAAAGGAATTGAGGGTGACATCGTTACTCTATTCCAAACAGGCTGTGCGTATGTAACAACTACATCCTATCCAAGCACATCCCATAAGCAAACAATGATGCATAATTTATTCCAAAACGGTGCTGCAACATTATCAGGTACTGTTGAAGCGTTCATGGAATTAAAACGCCGCGGTGAAATTCAGGTATCCGATGATGCTACATTTGTGATGATTACTGGCGATGGCGGAATGGATATCGGTATGGGATCAGCTATCGGTACAGCTCTTCGTGGTCATAAGCTAATTATGCTTGAATATGATAATGAGGGCTACATGAATACCGGCTCACAGATGTCTTATTCCACGCCAATAGGTCATATGACAAGTACTTCAGGTGTAGGAAAAACACAGCGCGGTAAGGCTTTCCATCATAAAGATACAGCACAAATAATGGCTGCTACGAATATTCCATATGTATTTACTGGTTCCGAGGCATTCCCTCAGGACTTAGTGAAAAAGGGTGCAAAAGCACAATGGTATGCACAAAATGTAGGAACAGTTTATGGGAAAATTCTCATTACATGCCCGCTTAACTGGAAATCCGATGACCGTTTTGGCACAACCATTGTGGAGGCTGCGGTAAACTCTTGTTTCTTCCCGCTTTATGAAGTCGAACAGGGTGTTACAACAATCACTTACAATCCAGAAGAAAAGAATAAACGAATTCCACTCTCGGATTGGTTAAAGTATATGGGTAAAACCAAACACCTTCTAAAAGAAGAGAACAAGCCAATGTTAGAAGAGTTTGAAGCTGAAGTTGAGAAAAGATGGCTGCGTCTAAAAGCAAAAGATGAAAATCCAATGTTGTAAATAGAAGAGCCTATAAAAAACACTTCCTTTGGGGAGTGTTTTTTATAATTATTGACATGGCTAATCTAATTTGATATATATCTAATTAGATGATTGTTGAATAATTAAAAAAGCGAGGTAGGACATTGATCCAGTTAGATAAAATCGTATCTTTTTATAAAACAATGGGAGACCCTACAAGAATTCGGATTGTGGCCATATTGGCGAAAGGTCCACTCCATGGTCAGGCGATTGCTGGAAAGCTTGGCTTGTCTGCTCCAACGATTACACATCATTTAAAGAAATTACGGGAAATTCATGTTGTTTATGACAGAAGAGTCAAGAACACTATCTACTTTTACCTAAATGAATCACTGATAAATCAGCAGGCAAAGGTGTTTACAGAACTGTTAGAAAAAAAGGGAGAGGAGTTGGATGAAATGGTTGAGTCCAGTCTCGAGAGACAAAAAATCATCGAAAATTTCTTTACGAAAACCGGGAAACTAAAAAATATTCCAGCACAACGAAAAAAGAAATTAATCGTATTTGAACACTTGATACGCGGGTTAAAAATGGGTGAAAAGTACGAAGAAAAACAATTAAATGAGTTTATAAAACAATTCCATGACGACTATGCAACCATTCGCCGGGAATTTATCATAAATCACTATATGTTTCGTGAAAATGGTATTTATGAACTAAATCCAGAAGAAATGTGGGCAAAAATTGACTAGAAAAGCAATCCGAAGTGGATTGCTTTTCTTAGCTATACTAGCTCTTTTACAGTTACGATAAATGATGTTAGGTCCTTAATTTCTTTTCGTTGTTTAATAAGGATTTTTCCGAGCTCTATCGTTTTTTGTTTAGCAGTGATTCTGGTTTGCTCGTCCTTAATCCCATCTAAATCTGCAACATGAGCAAGTCCAATGGTTCTTCTGATTAATTCACAACCGGCAAACCCAAGGGAATCCTCAAAATACTTTGTTAAATGGAAATTTAAGAATGAAGAAGTTTTTACTGCAGCCTCTTTATTTTCTGTATTCCATAGAAGTGTATATTGTTCTTCAAATACATTCCATACCGTTTCAATGTGATGGATGAAAAGGTCACGTTTTTCATCATTCACAATTACTTGAAAGAGTAAATTCGCAAATACTTGACCGATATCAAAGCCAGCAGGTCCGTAGAAAGCAAATTCAGGGTCAATTACCTTTGTTTCAGAATTACCAGCAAACACACTTCCAGTATGTAAATCACCATGCAGGAGGGCTTCAGCCTCTGTTAAAAAGCATTTCTTCAAGACATTTACATGAAACTTTAGTTCATCGTCATGCCAAAGAGCTTCGACCGCGGGACGGAGACTATCTTCAAATTCGTTTGTATCTGCATCAATAAAAGGGTCGGTAAAAATCAAATCCTCGGTGATTTTGCATAATTCTGGATTTATAAATTGGCGGACACGTTCTTTTTTTACTCCAGGGCCTAATCCGTAATCCGAGGTGTAGAATAATGTCTTAGCCAGATATTCCCCCAAATGTTTAGCAATTAATGGATAGGTTTCACCCTTAATAAAGCCAGTTCTAGCAATCAAAAGATGGGAAAGATCCTCCATAATAGTTACAGCAAGTACATCATCGGTGAATAATACTTTAGGAACATAATCAGGAGAGATTTGCCCGAATATTTTTAAGGCATCTGCTTCAATCTTTGCTCTTTTCAGTGTTAATGGCCAACTTTCACCAACTACTTTTGCATAGGGGAGAGCTTGTTTGATAATAATACTTTTTCCTTTCAAATCTTCAACAATATGAAAAACAAGATTGAGATTTCCGTCGCCAATCTCTTTGCAGGAGAGTTTAGCATGCGCTGGAAAAATATTTAATTCAAGTGCAAGTTCAACAGCACTCTCGTTTGTTAAGGGTTGATATGTTTTCTGTTTTAGTAGACTCATAATGGATCCTCCTTGTTTTTTGGAGGCTTGATCGTGCACTCTGGCACAAAAAAGCCTCTTTCTCATTTGAAAGAGGCTCGGGAAGACAGTTAGTCTATCGCACCTCTCATCTCTCAGAAAGATAATCCTTCTGTTGGAATTAGCACCGTGCCTTACGGGGATTACTAAGCGCTAAAGCGCTCTATTATCCAATGGGTTTAAGGTCGGTTGCTGGGCTTCAAAGGGCCAAATCCCTCAGCCAGCTCATGATAAGAGAATATTTATTTAACTGGTAAAAATCATATCAACAATAAAATAATATTGTCAATATTTTTTGAAAATTAATTATAGTATTCTGGTTTTCTATCTGTGAAAATAGGGATTTGTTTGCGAATCTCTTTGACTAAGTCCATCTCAATTTCAGCTGATAAAATTTCTTCGCTTTCACCAGCTTCCGCGATCACCTCACCCCATGGATCGATAACCAACGAATGTCCTGCGAAATGGTTATTTGGGTCATGACCGGAACGATTACAGGCGATGACGAAACATTGATTTTCAATTGCTCTTGCTATTAATAGGGCTCTCCAATGAGACAAGCGCGGCGCAGGCCATTCAGCTACTACAAACAGTGCTTCAGCCCCTTCTGATGTATGTGCACGAATCCACTCAGGAAAGCGAATGTCATAACAAATGGTCCCTGCAAATTTATTATTTTCAAATTGAAAAAGTCCTTTTTGCGATCCTGCTTCTAAATAAACATGCTCATCCATTAGCTTAAACAGGTGAAGTTTACTGTACTGGTGAACAAGTTCACCCTCCTTATTGACGATGAGCAAGGTATTTTTTATACCGTTTTCTTCCCGGTTAGCTACAGATCCGCCAACAAAATTCACTTGGTATCTTTTTGCTGCCTTTTGAAGGAATTCAATTGTCTTACCAGCATGATTATCAGAAATTTCATTAAGACGAGTTAAGTCATACCCCGTTGTCCACAGCTCTGGTAGAACAATGATATCGGGCTGGTCAGCTGCAGCCTTTTCAATGAGTCTTTCAGCAGATTGATAGTTTTTATTTGGATCACCAAAAGCAATATCCATTTGTAAACATGAAATTTTTAATTTCACGAATCTTCACCTCGTTTGAACTTTCAGAATTTAATCTTTACAAGCTGTTATAAAAGTTATATCATTTGTGACTAGAATTTAACAATAGAATAACTTTTAATAAATTATTAAAGCAGGTGAGAACCATGAAACAATTTCCATCATCAGAACTATTAAACAGTCTTCCTAAGCAGTTTTTTGCTTCACTTGTTAAAAAAGTCGGCGAATATATTTCACAGGGGTATGATGTGATTAATTTAGGGCAAGGAAACCCAGATCAGCCAACACCAGCACATATCGTAGCAAAACTTCAGGAAGCCGCAGTGAATCCTTTAAATCACAAATATTCTCCCTTCCAGGGGCACAGTTATTTAAAACAGGCTGTGGCTGATTTTTACTTAAGGGAATATGATGTAACCATTGATCCGAATAAAGAAGTGGCCATCTTGTTTGGTGGTAAAGCGGGTCTTGTCGAAATTCCCCAGTGCTTATTAAATCCAGGCGATACCGTCCTCGTACCCGATCCAGGCTACCCGGATTATTTGTCAGGGGTTGCACTTGCAAAAGCCGAAATGGTTACGATGCCGCTAAGGGAGGAAAATAATTTTCTACCGGATTATGGTGAGTTGAATGGGGATGTTTTAGATAGAGCAAAATTAATGTTCCTCAATTATCCTAATAATCCAACTGGTGCGGTAGCTACTCATGAATTTTTTGAAGAGACAATCAAACTGGCGAGTGAACATGATATTTGTATAGTCCATGATTTTGCTTATGGTGCCATTGGGTTTGATGGAAAGAAACCAGTGAGTTTCCTGCAGTCTCAAGGAGCAAAGGAAGTTGGAATTGAAATTTATACATTATCAAAAACTTATAATATGGCAGGCTGGCGTGTTGGTTTTGCGATTGGGAATGAGAGCGTCATTTCCGCTATTGAACTTTTACAAGACCATTTGTATGTCAGTTTATTTGGAGCCGTTCAAGAAGCTGCTGCAGAGGCATTAACGGCATCTCAAGATTGTGTAAAGGAATTAAACGAGTTGTATGAGCGAAGAAGGAATGTTTTGATTGATGGGCTTCGTTCCTTAGGTTGGAATGTCAACGCACCAAAGGGATCCTTTTTCGCGTGGCTTAAAGTTCCTGAAGGCTATTCCTCTACGGAATTTGCCAATATTCTCCTTGAACAGGCCCATATTATGGTTGCACCTGGAATTGGATTTGGTGAATCTGGAGAGGGGTATGTTCGGGTGGGATTACTTTCAACAGAAGAACGATTAGCCGAAGCCGTCGAAAGAATTAGTCGTTTAGAAATATTCAGTTAAATCGATTGACATTTTATTTTTTTCTTGCGATAATGCAAATTAAAGTTAAACACATTAATAACTTAATAAAATACGAATCGTTTTCTTATCAAGAGCAGGCGGAGGGAAAAGCCCAATGAAGCCCGGCAACCGACTTAAATCTAGTTTTAAGCACGGTGCTAATTCTTGCAGCAACAAGGCTGATAGATGAGAAGATGTTAGTTTGCGGCTAACCTCTTCTTTGTTGAAGAGGTTTTTTATGTTTGAATAAAAGGAAGTGTTTTTATAATGACTGAAATTATTGCTACATATCTACTAAATAACGAAAAGAAACCATCCAATAAGGCAGAAGAAATTGCCCTTGGATTGACAGTTGGGTCATGGACGAATCTGCCTGAATTAGAACAAAACCAATTGCGTAAACATAAAGGAAGAGTCGTTTCAGTCGAAGCGAATCCCACAGTAACAGAGGAGCAAGCAACGATTAAAATTGCCTATCCAACAATAAATTTTTCTAATGATATTCCCGCTATATTAACCACCGTTTTCGGTAAACTTTCATTGGATGGAAAAATCAAATTACTTGATTTGCAATTTGATGAGGGATTAAAGAGGCAGTTCCCTGGTCCAAGATTTGGGATTGATGGACTAAGGGAGAAATTAAACGTTAATAATCGACCATTATTAATGAGTATCTTTAAAGGTGTGCTCGGGAAAGACCTCACGTTTTTAGTCGAACAGTTAAAACAACAAGCCCTTGGTGGTGTTGATTTGGTGAAGGATGATGAAATCCTATTTGAAAATGAATTAACACCATTTGAAAAAAGAATTATCGAAGGGAAAAAAGCACTGCAAGAAGTATATGACCAAACAGGACACCGCACTTTATATGCTGTAAACCTAACAGGCAGAACTTCGCAGCTGAAAGAAAAAGCAAAAAGGGCTGCTGAGCTGGGAGCAGATCTCTTATTATTCAATGTTTTTTCCTATGGGTTAGATGTGCTTCAGGAATTAAGAGAGGATGATGAGATTGCATTGCCGCTAATGGCACATCCTGCTTTCAGTGGTGCAATTGCATCATCTCCTGTGTATGGAGTTTCCTATTCATTATTACTTGGTAAACTGCTTCGATATGCCGGTGCTGATTTGTCATTGTTCCCATCGCCGTACGGGACAGTTGCATTAGAAAAACCCAAGGCACTGTCGATTGCTAATGAATTAACAAGTGAGGACAGCTTTAAAAAGTCCTTCCCAGTGCCATCAGCTGGAATTCACCCTGGCTTAGTTCCATTGTTAATAGGTGATTTTGGTATTGACTCGTTCATTAATGCAGGCGGTGGAGTACATGGCCATCCAGACGGTGCCCGTGGCGGCGGTCTTGCATTCCGACAAGCGATTGAAACTAATCTCCAGGGCAAGTTATTGGCTGAAGGGGCTGAAAACTATCCTGAACTAAAACTAGCACTAAAGCTATGGGGAAATGCAGAGGTAACAGTATGACAAAACCTGTAATCTTTTGTGACTTTGATGGAACCGTAACGGAAAGTGATAACATCATCCGAATGATGGAAGAATTTGCTCCTCAGGGATGGGAAGACATTAAAGATCAAATTCTCACTCGCCAGATTTCCATTAATGAGGGAGTAGGAAAATTATTCTCCTTATTACCTAGTCAATTGGAGGGAGAGTTGACTGCATTTGCAATTGAGCATGCAAAAATCCGCCCAGGATTTAAAGAATTTGTAGAATTTGCGCATAAAGAAGAGATTCCTTTATATATTGTAAGCGGTGGGATTGACTTTTTTGTTAATCCAATATTAGAGAAGTTTGGACCATTTGATGGTATTTATTGTAATGAATCTGATTTTTCAGGTGAGAGAATTAAAATTCTTTGGCCGAATGAATGCGATTCGTTATGTGACAATAATTGTGGCTGCTGTAAGCCGAGTATTATTCGAAAGCTAAACCATGAAAACGATAGTTTCAAAATTGTCATTGGAGATTCAGTCACAGATCTTGAGGCAGCGAAACATGCTGACTTTGTATTAGCAAGAGATTTACTGCAGGAGAAATGTGAGGAATGGGGCATTAATCATCGAGGATTTAGTACGTTCTTCGAATGTATCGAGGAAATTAAAAAAAGAATTGAGGTGGGGGAACTAAAATGTTAAAGGAAAGATGGAATGAATTAGCAGATGTAAAAGATGAACTTGCAAATCGGGACTGGTTTATGGGTACGAGCGGTAATCTAGCGATAAAAGTAAGTGATCATCCACACCAATTTTTGGTGACAGCTAGTGGTAAGGATAAGCGGAAACGTACGGATGAAGATTTTTTACTTGTTGATGAGTTTGGTCACCCTGTCGAAGAAACACATTTGAAACCCTCAGCAGAGACACTTCTTCATGTTGAAATCTATCGTAAAACGAACGCTGGATGCAGTCTTCATGTTCATACAATTGACAATAATGTTATATCAGAAATATATGGTGATCAAGGTGAGGTCACCTTTAAAGGACAAGAACTAATCAAAGCATTTGACATGTGGGAAGAGGATGCAACATTAAAAATACCGATCATTCGCAATTATGCACATATCCCGACACTTGCGGCTAAATTTTCTGAACATATTTCAGGAGATACAGGTGCAGTGTTAATACGCAACCATGGAATTACGGTATGGGGGAGAACTGCTTTTGAAGCGAAAAAAATCCTTGAAGCTTCTGAGTTTTTATTTCGATATCAGTTACGCTTATTAGAACATAAACCATATCAATTATTAAAGTAGTATAACCTACAAAAGTGGAAAGGAAGAATAAAAATGGCATATATTACATTTCAAAACAAAGAAGATGAAATTCACGAACAAGGAAGGGTAGCAAGTTTCCTTGAATCACAAGAAGTTATTTATGAAAATTGGGATATTAGCAAACTCCCATCTGAACTGGTAGAAAAGTATCTGTTGAGTGAAGAAGAAAAACAAGAAATTCTAAGTGCTTTTGCTGAAGAAATCTCAGATATCTCTGCTAGACGAGGTTATAAAGCACAGGATGTCATTTCCTTGTCAGAAAATACTCCGAATTTGGATGTCTTGCTGACAAATTTTAAAAACGAACATCATCATACAGATGATGAAGTTCGTTTTATTGTCAGTGGTCACGGTGTATTTGTCATCCAAGGAAAAGATGGTGAGTTCTTTGAGGTACATCTAAATCCTGGCGACTTGATTTCTGTCCCGGAAAATACGAGACACTATTTTACCTTAGAAGAAGACAGAAAAGTTGTCGCAGTTAGAATCTTTGTAACCTCTGAAGGATGGGTTCCGATTTACGAGAGATTAGAAGTTCAATAATAGTAAGAGAAAAACTGGCTGTCGTTAACCGCAGCCAGTTTGATTGTCAAGAAGTGTATTTTTCTTGGCAATTTTTTTTATCAGGATTTAATAATTGATTGTTTCTGCGAATGGGCCTGTTGATTTCCGCTCCGGGCACTCGCTTTCCGCGGGGAGGTCCGGGAGCCTCCTCGGCGCTTTGGCGCCTGCGGGGTCTCCCGTGACCTCTCTATCCCGCAGGAGTCGAGTGCCCTCCGCTCCAATCAACAGGGTGTCAAATCAACCCAAGTATTGCCACACACTTTTGCTCCTCTTTCTTTATTTGTTGCAATCTTTATTATATTTTTGCAGGCTACAATATGGAGAACCTATTCATTCATCGCTAAAAACATATTCCTATTCACTTTGGTTAGATTCGTTTGGCTTAAACATTGAATTCTTAATATTTATTGAGTTGCAGACCTTTATTGATACACATGTTGATTGGAGCGGAAGGTGCGAAGACTCCTGCGGGAGTACGGGGCAGGTGAGACCCCGCAGGAGCGCAGCGACGAGGAGGCTCGCCGTCACGCCCGCGGAAAGCGAAGCACCTGGAGCGCAAATCAACAGACTTGTCGCAAAGCCCTAAAGAAAAAAGATAATACTGGAATAGGGCTTCTGTGAAAAATGGGGAATTTTGTCGCAAAATCGATATATTCCATGAGGAAATTGTCGAAAAACAAAAGAAATAGAATGTTTTGTCTACTTTTGCGAATGTGTTTACTTTTATCAAAATTCTTGTCATAATTCATCAAGTAGTCTAAATTTTAGTGGTTTACAGTAATTGGGTAATAGGTAGGGGGATACACATGTACGAGCATTGTAATAACCATAATGAAATGATTGAAAAGATAAAGGAAAAAAGACAACTAATGATTAATAGTGCCAACTCACTTGGGTTTACGAGTGAAGTAACGATCAAATATAGTCAAGAGCTGGATGAATTAATAAACGAGTATCAAAAGGCCATGAAAGGATCCTCCAGGCCAAATGATGAAATCAAGTTTGCTTTTAAACAGATGATTATGATTTGGCCTAAAATATTGGTTTAATAACAATTCGAAAAAATCCATATCGATTTGGCCCCGTTTAAAATCCTATGAAAAAATATCAATAATGTACACCATGACCAGCAGTCCCATGATAAATGCATAGGTGGACACCCGCTCATTTCCGTCTCCATGGCTTTCAGGTATTAATTCCTTATAAATGATAAAGAGCATAGCTCCGGCTGCAAAAGAAAGCCCATAGGGTACAAGACCCTGAACATAGGATGTCAAAAAATATCCTAATAATGATGTAACGATTTCAATGGCTCCCGTTAAGGTCGCTATAATGAAGGCCTTCCACTTACTAATCCGCTGATTAATTAAAAATAAGGCGACAAGAAGGCCTTCCGGTGCATTTTGAAATCCAATTGCCAGAGCGATAAGATTTCCAGTATCGCCCTGCTCCGATGCGTAGCTGACGCCAACTGACAATCCTTCAGGAATATTATGCAGAGTAATCGCAGAAATAATTAAAAGAGCTTTCTCGTCAAATTGAATTCCAGTTTTGTTATGCTGTAAGTCTATATGAGGAATATTTTTTTCTAATAGAGTCAGCGTCCATACTCCAAGACAGATTCCTACAAAAAGTGATGCAAATCCACCGTATTTCAATGCCTCAGGGATCAAACCTATCGTAGAAGCTGCCATCATAATACCAGCACTAAAGGCTAATAAAACATCCTTCCAACGATGTGTAATAGAATGTTGAATAAAAAGAATGATTAGTGCACCTGCCCCAGTAGATAGCGCCGAAAGTACACTGCCAATAATAACCTCATTCATCACATATTTCCTTCCTAATCCAATAATCCAAAACAAGACATCTACAAAATTAGACATGAACTGTGATTTTTATCATTGTTTATATCTAAATATTTCATATAGTTATATTAGTACTATTTATCAAATATTTACATCACGATTAACTACATATCTTACCACAACTTGTCATAACTTCAAATTGTTAATACTTTTAACACTACCTCTTAGATACAGCACAAAGATTTGTTTGGAATCTTTTAATCATCACTAGTTTAAGTAAAATCCAGTAAGAAAATTAGAAATCTATCATTGTTTGGTACTATGCTTCTGTTGCGATACATATATCGTTAATAAAAGCATTTTTCAACCATAAGGGAGCAAACGCTTTCACTAATTCTAGAGATCATATGGAGGAGGGAAATTCCTACATGCATATTGTCGTATGTGTCAAACAAGTACCCGATACAAAAATTATTAAAATCAACCCAAAAACGAACACACTCGACCGCCGCAGTGCACCTGCCATCTTGAACCCTTACGATGCCCATGCTGTTCAGGAAGCGGTAAAAATCAAGGAAAAAACTGGGGGGACCATTTCCGTTTTATCAATGGGTCCGCCGCAAGCGACTGATATCATTAAAAAAAGTGTAGAAATAGGTGCAGATAAAGGATATCTCATTTCAGACCGTGCCTTTGCAGGCGCAGATACACTGGCAACTAGTTACGCTCTTTCAAAAGCATTAGAAAAAATCAATAAAGAACACCCAGTAGATATGATTATTTGTGGAAAGCATGCAATCGATGGTGATACAGGACAAGTTGGGCCCGGAATCGCAAGAAGAATGGATATCCCGCCAATAACCAATGTAATTGAAGTGTCTGAGGTCAATCAGAAAGAAAAGACAGTACTGATAAAACGAAAATTAACAAACGGCTATGAGTTAATTCAGTCAGAAATACCTTGCTTATTAACAGTTGAAAAAGAGATTAATGAGATTGAGTATTCACCAATGCCCAACATGATTAAAGCTGCAAGGTATGAACCTACTATATGGGCAGTAAGTGACTTTGAAAATGTTGAACGTTCGCAGCTCGGACTAAAAGGATCACCAACAATTGTAGGGAAAATGTTTACACCGCCTCGTCCAGAAGGTGGAAAGAGACTAGAAGGTGCTGCCGATGAGCAGGTTAAGCAACTTATGGACCTTTTGATGGAGAAGAAGGACCTATTAACAATCCAGACAGCTAAATAATAAGTTGCAATTTTTTGTCAAGGGGGGAATTTAACATGAATCTAGACGATTATCGTGGAGTCTGGGTATTCATTGAACAAAATGATGGTAGGGTCGAAGGCGTTTCTCTAGAATTACTAGGTGCCGGAAGAAAGTTAGCGGATAAATTACAGGTCCCATTAGCTGGCTTTTTACTTGGTCATGAAATAAAACCATTGGAGAATAAAATCATTTCCTATGGCGCAGATATTGTGTATATGGTTGATCATCCTGTTTTAAAGAATTATCGTACAGAATCATATATGAAGGGCGTAATGTTCCTCGCTGAAAAATACAAACCAGAGATAATTCTTTACGGTGCAACCCCTAACGGGAAAGATTTAGCAAGTGCTGTAGCTACAGATTTAAATACAGGTTTAACGGCAGATACAACCATGCTAGACGTGGATATTGATAATAGATTGCTAGAAGCAAGCAGACCTGCCTTTGGCGGTAATATTATGGCAACTATCCTTTGTAAAAAACATCGACCGCAAATGGCAACAGTGAGACCAAAAGTAATGAAGGCATTAGAACCAGAGTCAGGGAGAACAGGCAAAATCATTGAGGAAAAAATATCACTTCAAGAAGAAGATATGCGTACAAAGGTATTGCAAATTGTGAATGACGTAACAAATAAAGTCAATTTAGCCGATGCCCATGTCATCGTCTGTGGTGGAAAAGGATTGGGGGATTTGCAAAACTTCCAGCTACTTTATGAATTTGCAGAGACAATTGGAGCAACCGTTGGTGGAACACGTGATGTTGTTGAAGCTGGCTGGCTCCCGCATCACCTTCAAATTGGTCAAACAGGTGAAACAGTTACTCCAAAAATTTATTTTGCCGTTGCCTTATCTGGAGCCATTCAGCATGTTGTTGGTATGAAAAATTCTGATTTAATTATTGCGATTAACAAAGATCCCAATGCACCTATTTTTGATGTTGCGACATATGGAATCGTTGGAGATGCCCTGGAAATCATTCCAAAATTAATCGAACAATTTAAGCAGCTAAGATCTGTAAAAGGCGGTGAAATGAGTTATGTCTGAAAAATTTGATGTGATTGTCGTTGGTGCTGGACCAGCAGGTACTTCATGTGCGCTCACCTGTGCAAAAAGTGGACTAAGCGTTTTACTACTTGAAAGAGGGGAATACCCTGGGGCTAAAAACGTAATGGGCGGGGTTTTGTACCGTAAGCAAATGGAAGAATTAGTTCCTGAATTTTGGAAGGAAGCACCTCTGGAACGACCAGTTATTGAACAGCGTTTTTGGATGATGGATAAAGAATCTGTTGTTCAATTTGGTTACAAAGGTCTCGAATGGGGTAAAGAACCATATAATAATTTTACAGTCTTACGCGCACAGTTTGACCAATGGTTTGCCAAAAAGGCAGTAGATGCAGGTGCCCTCCTTATAAATGAAACGGTAGTAACTGAATGTATAGTTGAAAACGGCAAGGTCGTTGGAGTTCGTACTGACCGTCCAAATGGTGAGGTGTATGCGAATGTCGTTGTGCTTGCAGACGGGGTTAACTCGCTCCTTTCAAAACAGTTAGGCTTCCACAAAGAATTTCGACCAGATGAAGTTGCTTTAACAGTAATGGAAGTGATTAATTTACCAAAAGAAAAAATAAATGATCGTTTTAATTTGGAAGATAATCAAGGGTGTACGATTGAAATCTTTGGTGATTCAACAAAAGGAAACCTCGGAACAGCGTTTGTATACACCAATAAAGAAAGCTTAAATATTGGGGTAGGTACAACACTATCGAGTATGATCAAGGCGAAAATAAAGCCATATGAGCTCCTAGACTACTTAAAAACTCATCCCATGGTAAAACCAATGCTCGCTGGGGGAGAATCTGCTGAATATCTTGCCCATCTTATACCAGAAGGCGGCTACCGTTCCGTTCCTAAAGTGGCTGGAAATGGAGTTATTGTCGTTGGAGATGCAGCACAGCTGGTCAATGCGATTCATCGTGAAGGTTCGAACATGGCGATGTCATCTGGAAAAATGGCAGCAGAAGCTGTAGTCCAGGCACATAGTCGTGGAGATTTCAGTGAATCAAGCTTAAATAGCTATCGTGAGGCACTGAATAGTAGTTTCATAATGAAAGATTTAGAGAAATATAAGGATGCTGCACATACCTTTGAGAAATATCCACAATATTTTAATGAATATGTTCCAATGATGAATAAAGCCATGAGCAAATTCTTTACCGTTGATGGAACACCAAAGCGGGAAAAACAAAAACAAATCATGAAGAGTGTGACATCCGAACGTGGAACTATACGCGTGATACAAGATATTTATCGAGCTTGGAAGGCGGTGAAATAATGTCAACGAAAAATATCGAGGAAAAACAGTATCTCCTCCGTTTTAAATGTGATACAAAATCTCATTTGACCGTACTGGATCATGACGTCTGCATGACAAAATGTCCCGATAAACTTTGTACAGTATTTTGCCCTGCTGAGGTTTATAAGTGGGAAGGAACACGCATGCAGGTAGGCTATGAGGGCTGCCATGAATGCGGAAGCTGCCGGATTGGCTGCCCATATCAAAATATTAAATGGGAATACCCTAAAGGCGGACATGGAATTGTATTTAGGTTAGCCTAAGTTTCAAATGAAAAAGTGCTGTCTGCAACATGCAAACAGCACTTTTTTTATGTAGATTTTTCATTTTTACTATATGTGGGTTATTTCACAAATGAGGGTAAAAAGAAGGTGAAGCAGATGGTAATTTGTTAGGGGTTAGCTTATTTTCTCTAAAAGCGTTGCTGAAGAAAGTCTATCGTTTTTGCCTGCTGTAACTAGAGATGATGCAAATGCGTTTGCATGATCAATTAACTCCATATTTGGAGAACAATAATATGGATTTTTCCAATTGAAGTCTCCTTCACAATCAGCAGGGTATATACTTACTTTCCAATGAAAAAATATTTTTGTCTGTGGGAGTTGAACCCCTTCTACGGCAATCAGCCAATGGGTTGAAGGTGAGTTCGCATAGTATGCACTGGATTCCTGTAAGGCAATTTGGTCATTTACACCAATGGGGATTAGTGCCTTTTGATAAAAGTCGTGATAATTTGGGGTTTTCATTTCTTTTCCCTCCCTAATATTTGTCTACCTCTATTATATGAAACATTTAATCTTTTTTTGTGTGATAAATGTTAAAATTATTAAAAAAATTAGTGAGCTTTCATTAAACTGACAAAATTTCATTAATTGATTCACAATTTTGCAAAAATGTGAGCAAAGTCACTACATTGACTACTGGTTGATTTTATACTTGTACCAATAAAAGTGATTGAGGTGATTGTTGATGAGTGGCTGTATGAGTGCGTTTGGAGGCATGCCCCAAGCTGAACTAAGTAAAGGACTTAAGCAATTAAAAGGTGAACACCCTCCGTTATTAAAGCAATTAAATGATATGTACGAGTTAACACAAAAAATTGATCAAGAAATTGATATTGAGGCTAATTTTTCCGCATTAATTACCATCGTAAAGGAATTTAAGGCGGCATTAGACCCCCATTCAGAAAGAGAAGAAGGCGTTCTTTTTCCGATGATGGGTGTTTATATAGGAACAACATCAGGACCTATTGCTGTAATGGAGTATGAGCATGACCAAGCGAAATCCAAAATTGGAGAATTTCTTACGAATGCAGGAAGTGAACCGGGGGCCATTGAAGAAAAGAAACAAGCAGCACAACTAGTTCAAAGTGCTTACTTTATCTTAACAGAGCATTTCTCCAAAGAGGAAAATGTTTTATTCCCAATGGCGGAAAGAATGCTTACCGACGAGGAAAAGGAAGAATTATTTCAAAAAATCCAGGAAATATAAAAGGATGGGCTCCGTGCCCATCCTTTTATATTTCCTGCCTATTCCAATCCAAAATCTTTTTATCGGTCGGAAGAAGGAAAGCTATTATACCAAGTAATGGCAGCACTCCGAGCCATCGTATCATTGATTGCAGTCCAATCCAGTCTGCAATATAACCAAGGCCCACAGAACCAATTGCCCCCATTCCAAATGCAAGGCCAACTGTTAATCCTGACATCGTCCCAATTTTACCTGGGACTAATTCTTGAGCGTATACTACCGTAACTGAGAAACTAGTCATTAAGATAAATCCAGTCATAATCAGGAAAATAAACGCCAGAGTGGGCGGTGCATATGGAATTAAAATAGAAAAGGGAACGGTCGCTAACATTGAGATAGAAATGATGGTTTTCTTTCCAAAACGATCTGAAAGTGGACCTCCGAAAAAAGTACCGACTGCGCCCGAAACTAAAAAAGCGAAGAGGAAGAGCTGAGACTGTTTAATCGTTAAGGAATATTCCTTAATTGCATAAAAAGTATAAAAATTTGTAATCCCAGAAGTATACCAAGTTCTTGCAAAGATTAATAACAGAATAAAAACTAATGTAGTTTTTACTTCTTTCGTTAACCCTGTATTCGTTCCTGCACTAGATTTCTTTTTCTTTACTACATTTGGAGAAACTAATAATCTCTGATTATACCAATTAGCGATATAGACCAATAAGATTACCGCAAGTGCAGCTACAACCGTAAACCAGGAAGCCCCAATTTGCCCCAGTGGAACTAATATTAACGCTGTAATTAAAGGGGCTAATGCCTGCCCTGTGTTACCGCCGACCTGATATATTGATTGAGCCAATCCACGGCGATTTCCCGCTGCCATATAGGCAACTCTAGAACCTTCTGGATGAAATACTGCTGACCCAAGACCGATGAAAAGAACTGATAGTACGATCAATCCAAAGCTTGAAGCAAATCCTAATCCAAGAATACCGACTAAAGTGAAAGTGAGCCCAACCGGCAGTGCATAGGGCAATGGTTTTTTGTCGGTAAAAAATCCAACAATAGGTTGCATAACGGACGAAACCATATTTAAGGAAAAAGCAATTATCCCAAGTTGAGTGAAACTCAGTCCCATTGATTTTTCCAGAATAGGAAACATTGCAGGGACGACAGCCTGAATGGCGTCATTTAATAAATGGCATAATCCAATAATAAATAAAATTTTATACATGGTTGCTTCAGAAGTATTGGGTGTGCGTGATGGTAAAACTGCTTGTTGACTCATAAACATCCCTTCTTTATTAAAGTAGTTAGTAAATATTTGCTAACCTTATTTTACTATCGAATGAAGGAAATAAGAAATATTAATTCTTTATTCAATAAAAATTCTTATCTCTTCTTTGTTGGGTAAATTGACAACTCGTCAAAAATTTTTTATAATAATCTTGAAATCAAGATATTTATAAGATCCGGTCTCTTATATAGATAAAATTATTTTATAATATAGGCTGTGTTATTTTTGGCACTCTGTTGATTGGAGTGGAGGGCACGAAGACTCCTGCGGGAGTACGGGGCAGGGGAGACCCCGCAGGAGCAAAGCGACGAGGAGGCTCCCCGGCACGCCCGTGGAAAGCGAAGTGCCTGGAACGGAAGTCAACAGACAAGTTTAACACAGACAATAATTAAAGGATGAGTTTTTTATGGAAAATAATTCAACTGCTAATTCATTAAAGCTTTTTATCGTCCTTTCAAGAGCATATAAAGCTATTAACGAACATGTAAATAAAGTAATCCAGGCTAACGGGTTAAACCCTACGGAATTTGCCGTTCTGGAACTTCTGTATCATAAGGGTGACCAGCCCATGCAGCAAATTGGCGGGAAAATCTTGCTTGCAAGTGGGAGTATAACTTACGTGGTCGACAAGCTAGAACAAAAAGGGATGTTAAGAAGAATTGCCTGTCCGAAAGATCGCCGTGTCACTTACGCACAAATCACAGAAGACGGGAAAAAATTTATTCAGGATATTTTCCCTGAACATGCAGAGCAAATCAATAATCTCATGTCATCGCTTGGTGAATCTGAAAAACTAGAGGCGATTGACTTGTTAAAAAAACTGGGAATCCCTGCTGGTAAATTCTAATACGGCCATTTGGTCGTATTTTTTTTGTTGTCAGGAATGTTAGCCGATAGTATATAATATAATTAGGTTGGAATATTTTACAAAGGGGTTGTTTCGATGGGGTTTGAAAACTATACATACATACGACCAAATTTAGAAGAAGTAACAGAAAACTTTAATTCTGCAATTGAGAATTTGAAAAATGCAGCTACACTAGAAGAACAAAACGCGGTAATGAATGAAATTAATAAACTAAGAAATGACTTAGGGACTATGTTTAACCTTTGTTATATCCGTCATTCAATTGACACGAATGATGAATTTTACAAGGAAGAACAGGATTATATGGATGAAATTCAACCTGAAGTTGAAGGGTTAGTGACAAAGTATTATCAAGTACTGGTTGATTCTAAGTTCCGGCCTCAACTAGAAGCAAAATGGGGGAAACAGCTTTTTGCCCTTGCCGAAGGACAGTTGAAGACATTCAAACCGGAAATTGTTCCTTTACTTCAGAAAGAAAATCGGTTGTCAACCGAATATACGAAGCTAATGGCATCTGCAAAGATTGATTTCGAAGGGGAAGAAAGAACTCTAGCCCAATTAGAGCCGTTCGCTCAATCAACTGACAGAGAAATGAGAAAAAGAGCAAATGAAGCGAAATTTGGCTTTATGGTTGAACATGAAGCAGAGTTTGATCGCATTTTTGATGACCTTGTTAAAGTAAGGACTGAAATCGCTCAGAAACTTGGTTTTAAGAACTTTGTTGAACTTGGTTATTATCGAATGATGAGAACCGATTACAATGCAGAAATGGTTGCCAATTTCCGTAATCAAGTTAAGGAATATATTGTTCCAATTGCAACAAAATTAAAGGTGCGCCAACAGGAAAGAATCGGTCTCGATAAGCTTAAATATTACGACGAATCTTTTAATTTTCAAACTGGAAACGCCACTCCAAAGGGCACTCCGGAATGGATTATTGAAAATGGGCAGCAAATGTATGAGGACCTTTCACAAGAAACTGGAGCATTTTTTCAATTTATGCAAGAAAATAATTTGATGGATCTTGTGGCGAAGAAGGGAAAAGCCGGCGGTGGCTATTGTACTTTTATTGAAAATTATAAAGCACCTTTCATTTTTTCAAATTTCAACGGTACATCTGGAGATATTGATGTTCTAACACATGAGGCTGGTCATGCATTCCAAGTTTATTCGAGTCGTCAATTTGAGATTCCTGAATATGCTTGGCCAACATACGAGGCATGTGAAATTCATTCAATGAGTATGGAATTTTTCACTTGGCCATGGATGGATTTGTTCTTTAAGGAAGACACCGATAAGTACAAGTTTTCTCATCTAAGTGATGCCCTGTTATTCCTGCCTTATGGGGTTTCCGTTGATGAATTCCAACATTGGGTCTATGAAAACCCAGAAGCTACACCAAAAGAGCGAAAGCTTCAATGGCGTGAAATTGAGAAAAAGTACTTACCTCATAAAGATTACGACGGAAATGAATACCTAGAAAATGGCGGCTTCTGGCAGCGTCAAGGCCATATCTATAATTCACCGTTTTACTACATTGATTATACACTTGCGCAAATTTGTGCCTTTCAATTCTGGAAGCGCTCCAGAGATAATCAAGAGGAAGCATGGGCAGACTATGTGAAGCTATGCAAATTAGGCGGTAGTATGTCATTTACTAAGTTAGTTGAAGCGGCGAATTTAATCTCGCCATTTGAGGCTGGTTGTGTGGAATCGGTAGTGGGTGTGATTGAAAATTGGTTAAACTCTGTAGATGATAAAAATCTATAAATAAAAAAAGCGAAGCCAGTCTAGAATTTCTAGAATGGCCTCGCTTTTATTTATTTAACCACAGTAACATGAGAAACAACTTTTAGCTCATCTTCTTCAACAATAGCAGTTAATCTTGTAACCTCTGGCTGCTCTAAGATAAAATCCGCTATTTTATCTTCAAGCTGCTCTTGGATGACACGGCGGAGAGGGCGTGCCCCGAAAGCTGGATGGTATCCAAGCCTTGCAAGTTTTTCTCTTGCTTCTTGGGTCACCGTTAATTCAATCTTTTGTTCCGTAAGCGTTTCTTGTAATTCATTAATCATTAAATCGACAATATAAAGGATATGCTCTTTGCCTAGTGAATTAAACTCAATGATACTGTCGAAGCGATTCAAGAATTCAGGTTTAAAGAAAGTGCCAAGTGAGTCAAGGATACTAGCTTCTTCAATCGCCTCGTTTGTACCGAATCCAACATGGACGGTCTTGTGGCCCACGCCAGCATTGCTTGTCATAATGATTACGGAATCCTTAAAGCTGACAATTCTTCCTTGACTATCCGTCAGGCGCCCATCCTCAAGAATTTGCAGGAAAAGATGTTGAACATCTGGATGTGCCTTTTCAATTTCATCTAATAGAATAATGTTGTAAGGGTTTCTGCGTACTTTTTCTGTTAGCTGTCCTGCTTCTTCGTGACCTACATAGCCAGGAGGTGAGCCAATCAATTTAGAGATACTATGTTTTTCCATGTATTCACTCATATCAAGGCGAATCATCGAATCCTTAGAGCCAAATAGTTCTACGGCAAGTGTTTTAGTTAATTCTGTTTTACCAACTCCGGTTGGTCCAACAAATAAGAAGGAACCGATTGGACGATGTTTTGATTTTAAGCCGGCACGACTGCGTCTAATTGCTTTAGCTACTTTTTTTGCAGCTGTTTCCTGGCCGATAACCTTAGATTTTAGATTCTCTTCTAAAGATTTCATTTTTAACTGTTCATCTTGTTGTAGCTTTCCAACTGGAATACCTGTTTTTTCTTCGATGATTTCTTGGATATGAGATACATCCACAAGGGGTCTCTCCATACCTGAAACCATATTTAATGCTTTTTCAATTTTGGCTTCTTCATCGCGAAGAGTAGCTGCCTTTTCATAATTCTCGTTTTTCAGTGCCTCTTCTTTTTCAACACCAATCTCTTTTAAGCGCTGTTCAATTTGTTCATTGTTTTGATAATCTGAAATAAGATTTAATTTTGAACCAGCTTCATCCAGCAAATCAATGGCCTTGTCAGGTAAGAAGCGGTCCTGGATATATCGATGTGACAATTGAACACAGGCAAGAATCGCTTGATCGGAATAGGTCACTTGGTGATAATCTTCATATTTCTTTTGTATCCCTTTTAAAATATCAATTGCAGCCTCTGGTGTTGGTTCAAGAACTTGAACGGGCTGGAAGCGTCGTTCTAAAGCGGAATCTTTTTCGATTTGTCGATACTCTTTAAGTGTGGTTGCACCAACCACTTGAAGCTCACCGCGGGCCAGGGCAGGTTTTAAGATATTTCCTGCATCCATTGAACCCTCAGCGGAGCCAGCACCGACAAGTAGGTGAATTTCATCGATGAAAAGAATAATATTTTTCCGGGCTTGTAATTCTGAAATGAGTTGTTTCATTCTCTCTTCAAATTGACCGCGGATTCCTGTATTGGCAACAAGGGAAGCGACGTCCAATAAATATACCTCTTTATTACGTAATTTGCCGGGAACATCTCCTTCTGCAATCTTCTGTGCAAGACCCTCAGCAATCGCCGTTTTTCCGACTCCTGGTTCACCAATTAATACTGGATTATTCTTATTCCGTCTATTTAGAATTTCGATGACACGCTTTACTTCTCCATCGCGGCCAATAACAGGATCAATTAAACCTGCTTTGGCCATTTGAGTTAAATTTCGTCCAAATTGATCAATAAAACCACTATGTCCGCTTTTTCTCCCAGGTTGTGTAACAGGTTGACTGCTGTCATCCTTACCAGGGGTTGTATTAGACATGAAAAAGTTTTCAAATGGGAAACCTTGGAAATTGCTTATATTTTGACCAAATCCGGCTCCAAGGGTTTGCGTTTCTTTTAAATAACATTCATGACAGAGTTTGATTTCCTTACGCTGTCCATTAATTATCATGTTTAATTGTATGTTTGCATTATTCTCATTACATTGTTGACAAAGCATAAGTAAATACCCTCCTATTAAAAAATTAAATTTTATAGTTTGACTTTGACTATATTTGACCTTATGACGATAGTATACTCTGACCTTTTTTGACTTTCAAGTGATTTGTTTTGGTAATGCTTTCTAATTAAGGAAAAAAGCTCGTCTTTGTTTGTCCTTATCATCATATATTGATGATAAGGAGGAGATGATGTGAAGAGGGAATGGACACAAGCATTTCAAATAGCTGCAGTCTATGTAGGGACTGTAGTAGGGGCTGGCTTCGCCACGGGAAAAGAAATCGTTGAATTTTTTTCACGGTTTGGTTTCTTTGGCTTAATAAGTATAATAATGAGCGGATATCTCTTTATTTCATTGGGGTCGAAACTAATGAGAATGGCTGCACATATAAATGCAAAATCCTATCAAGAGTTTAATGAGTATTTATTTGGCAAATGGCCAAGTCGTGTCATTAATATCTTTATGCTTTTTATGCTTCTTGGAGTTAGTGCAGTTATGCTTTCAGGAGCCGGGGCCGTGTTTGAGGAACAGTTAGGTTTGCCGAAAGCAGCCGGCGTTTTCTTGACCATTTTTTTATCCTTTTTGGTCATGTTAGTTGGAACAAAAGGTCTTTTTGCAGTTAATACGTTTGTTGTTCCTCTTATGATAACTTTCAGCCTAATATTAATGCTCTTTTCAGTGCAAATGCCCCACTTTATAGATAAATTGCTATTTATTCCGCATGCGGATGATGGCTGGAGGAGTGTCATCGCCCCATTTTCGTATGTTGCATTAAATCTTGGTCTATCTCAAGCAGTTTTAGTGCCAATTGCTACTGAAGTGAAGGATGATTGGACGATTAAATGGGGAGGAATTCTTGGAGGGGCTGCTTTAACTATAATCTTAATTGCCAGTCATTTTTCGTTAATCATGCTCCCTAGTTTAGAAATATATAACATCCCAATGGCCATTGTCATGAAAAATTTAGCTCCTTTTTTATTTTGGATTTTTGTTCTCGTTATTTATGGAGAAATTTTCACCTCTGTGATTGGAAATGTCTTTGGACTCGATCGGCAGTTAAAACAATACTCGTCTATTCCGACAATCCTATCTGTAACGCTCATTTTTGTTGTTTCTTATCTGATCAGCCTTGTAAATTATGGTACGCTGCTCTCCTATTTATATCCTTTATTTGGGTATATTTGCATGATTTTTTTTGTTTTACTTTGGATAAAGCCATTACCAACAAGTGTCAGAAAATAAAAAAAGCAGTTGTTCAGGAGAGCAACTGCTTTTTAATGCAAAGGTAAGAAAATAAACATCATCAAGTCAAAAATGATATGAGAAACAATCACCAAAGGCATGCTCTTTTTCCATAGATACAGATATCCCCAAACTACACCAGAAATAAAGGCCGCAAGAACTAATAAAAATGAGCCTGCATAAATATGGACGGAAGCGTACAGGATTGACGCTACCAAAATACTGAACCCTGGCTTAAACATCTTGCTCAATCTTTTTTGAATAAAACCTCGCCAGAAAAGTTCTTCTCCTGGGGCTGCAACTAATACAAGGGCAAGATATTGCCAAAATATTGTAGGAGCAAACCATTTATATAGGTTCTTAAGACTTGTATCATAGGGTAGATGCAGTATCTTCATTCCACGGATCCCAAGCCAAAAGATACTATATAATATTAAACCAGTTAGTGCCCCAAGAAAAATATACTGAATAAGGGATAAGTTATCATCCACCTCTTCTTGAAACATAGCATAAGCGATTAAGATTAGAATCGAACCAGCAAAAATATACCAAAAGATCGCTTTATCATGAAATGAAAAAAATAAAAGTATATGTGCAATAATTAAACCAATCAATATGCGCGGGTCTTGGAAGAATTTCTTCATTACGCGATCTCCTTTTTAGAAAACATAAAATTTATTTTATCAAATAAGTTTTTCAAATGGAAATCATTACATCTCTAATTTTACTGTTTCGTTAGGTTAGAACATAAAGAATAGAAAAAAATAAAAAAGGAAGGGAGTGAATGAATTGAGCAAATCAAAAAGTGAACAAGAAAGAGAATGGACAGTCCGGAAACAAGATCAAAATCCACATGGAAAAGTAAAAACAAAAAAGCAATTGGCAAATGAAGCTGGAAAGGGCCAATAACTAAGGTCAAAAAAGAAAAGGCAGCCTTAATGAGGACTGCCTTTTCTAGTATTCTATTATTTTAATAAGCGCTTTCTTTTATAACTTTATAGTTTTTGTGATTGACAACAGTTCGCTGATCCAATTCTAAATCACGATAATTATCCATAACTGTTAGGTCGACAATGACAGAATTTTCATTTACCTTTTCAACAATCCCTTTCAAGCCACCACGGAATTCTATGATATTTCCAACTTCTGCTTTTCTCATAATGTCTCTCTCCTTTGCCTCAAAAACTATAAATAAAATCCAGTTAAATAACAGTTTGCACTACTTTTTTCGTTTCGTAAAGCCTTTTATTTGACAATTATGTTAATTCTTTATTAACAATATAATTATATGAGAAAAAAGGCAACAAAAGAATCGGAAACGCTTTCAATTATCGTGAAAGAAATTTACAATGTTGGCTTAAGGAAATGCGGTTGCGCTAAAATAAAACTAGGTAAAGGTGGTGTTTGGAATGACGGAAGAAATGATTACAGATATTTTGGATCGCCTTATGACAGGAGAACTTTCAGAGTATTATGTCACTAACGATCAGTTTATGGAATTTCGTCAGGTGCTGGTGAAAAGAACAGATTTTAAGCATTTCCGCGGGATTGGTCAAAGGGGCGGAGATGTATTGTATCAATATCTAAAAGAACCAAGAAGTTAATGACTAACTCAGAAGAACTCTTAATAAGGGAGTTCTTCTTCTATATATCAATAAAAATTTGGATAATTAAAAAGCTGTCGAAATTATGTTGAAGGTTTTTGGTTGTTTTATTAAAATTTGATTGTTTTTGACAGATTTGTGACATAAAATATAAATTAGCTTTTTCAGTTGTTTGAATAGCAAGAAAATGATATTCTATCAATTGTATGAACCAAAACATTATCATCAGAGTAAATAATCATTACATGTTTGTTTCTTTTTTGGAAAAAATAGCTGAAAAGAGATGATTTTACTCTTTAGTTAGTTATCGATTTAGTTGACTAAATGATGAGAAATGTTTATTTTTAATGAAGCAAGTTTGAATCTTATATAAATACTAAAGGAGTTTGATTAGCATGTCAGAAAAGCAATTTAAAATAGTCGCAGAAACAGGAATTCACGCTAGACCAGCAACTTTATTAGTCCAAACAGCAAGCAGATTTGATTCTGAGATTCATTTAGAATATAAAGGTAAAAAAGTTAACTTAAAATCAATTATGGGCGTTATGTCTCTAGGTGTTGGCCAAGGAGCTGATATTACCATTTCAGCAGAAGGAAACGATGCAAACGATGCATTAAATAGCCTTGAAGAGACATTGAAAAAAGAAGGATTGGCAGAATAATGACTTTTTTACAGGGAATAGCCGCATCAAACGGGATTGCTATTGCAAAAGCATACCGTCTTGTTGAGCCAGATTTATCTTTTGAATCTAGAACAATTGATGATGCTGCTGCAGAGGTTGACCGTTTCCGCATGGCAATAGAGAAATCTAAAACAGAACTCGAAGCAATTCGTGACCGTGCCAAAGTAGAGCTTGGAGCTGATAAAGCAGCGATTTTTGAAGCACATCTACTTGTATTAAGTGACCCTGAATTAAATTCACCCATTGAAGATAAAATTCAGTCTGAAAAAGTAAATGCTGAATCTGCATTAAAGGAAACAGCAGATATGTTCATTATGATGTTTGAACAGATGGATAATGAATATATGAAAGAACGTGCAGCAGATATTCGTGATGTAACGAAGCGTGTATTAGCTCATCTATTAGGTGTGCAGCTTGTTAATCCAAGTATGATTGCTGAAGAAGTGATTATTGTAGCTGAAGACTTAACGCCTTCCGACACAGCACAATTAAACAGACAATTTGTCTTAGGATTCACAACAAACATTGGTGGACGTACCTCACATTCAGCCATCATGGCTCGTTCAATGGAAATTCCAGCGGTAGTTGGAACCAAGGCAGCGACAGAGGAAATCAATAATGGAGATCTTGTCATTGTTGATGGACTAAAGGGCGAGGTACATATTAACCCAACACCTGAGCTTGTTGAACAGTACCGTAAAATTCATAACGAATACGAAGTTCAAAAAGCCGAATGGGCCAAGCTTGTCAATGAACCAACTGTAACAAATGATGATCACCATGTTGAATTAGTAGCCAATATAGGAACTCCAAAGGATTTAAAAGGAGTTATTGAAAATGGCGGTGAGGGTGTAGGTCTTTATCGGACTGAATTCCTCTATATGGGAAGAGATCAACTACCAACAGAAGAAGAACAGTTTGAATCCTACAAGGCTGTTTTAGAGGGTTTAAATGGTAAGCCAGTGGTTGTTCGTACCCTAGATATCGGTGGAGATAAGGAACTTCCTTATTTGGATCTACCAAAGGAAATGAATCCATTTTTAGGCTTCCGGGCAATTCGCTTATGTTTAGAAGAGCAAGGCATCTTCCGAACTCAGCTTAGAGCACTGCTACGTGCTAGCAACTATGGAAACTTAAAAATCATGTTCCCAATGATTGCAACTCTAGATGAGTTCCGTGCTGCCAAAACGATTCTTGAAGAAGAAAAGCAAAAACTACTTGCAGAAGGTCAGAAAGTTGCCGAAGGTATTGAACTTGGTATTATGGTTGAAATCCCGTCAACGGCTATCTTAGCGGATCAATTTGCAAAAGAAGTAGACTTCTTTAGTATCGGTACAAATGATTTAATTCAATATACAATGGCTGCAGACCGAATGAATCAGCGTGTTTCTTACTTGTACCAGCCATATAGCCCATCCATTTTACGATTAGTAAAAATGGTTATTGATGCATCACATGCACAAGGAAAATGGACAGGTATGTGTGGGGAAATGGCAGGAGATGAAACAGCCATTCCAGTTCTCATCGGACTTGGACTTGATGAATTTTCAATGAGTGCTACATCCATCTTAAAAGCTCGTTCTCAAATCAGGAATTTGAAAAAATCTGATATGGAAAAGCTTGCCCAAGAAGTTTTAAATATGCAAACAACTGATCAGGTTATCGAAGCAGTTAATGCTGCTACAAAGTAAATATTAGAAACGGAAAGACCGGCTAATGATTAGCCGGTCTTTTTGTGAATCATGCCTATATTTTTTTGATTTTTCATATTATTTATCTTTTTTATTATCGATTTTTGAGTATAATAACAAGTGAAACCTAATACCTATTTTTTGACAGTTCTTTTGAATGATTAATAGACAAAAATAGGAAAGTTATTAGGTGAAAATTGTACATAATATAGTAGTAATGGTGGAGGTGAAAGGAAATATGGAACAAAAACCTGTACATTATGATGGAAGTTCACAACTAGGTCAAGCAACAAATGAGACATTGGTTAATGAACCATTCCAAATGACTGATGAAATGAGAAGTAATATTGGTCGAAACCCTTACTCCCTAGATACAAATGAATAAATGATGTAAGAAAAAGGATTTGTCTTCGGGCAAATCCTTTTTGATTATTTTCCTACCTTTTAACTGATAATAATATTGTCATTATTCAAATGAAAGGTGGAGTATGAATGGTACGCGTTTTGTATATCACGGCACATCCTCACAATGAAACACAGTCCTATAGTATGGCAGTAGGGAAGGCTTTTATTGATAGCTATAAACAAGTTAATTCCGGTGATGAGGTTATACATCTAGATTTGTATAAAGAAAATATACCTCATATTGATGCTGATGTTTTTAGCGGCTGGGGGAAGCTCCGTTCCGGTCAAGGCTTTGATGAACTAACAGGAGAAGAAAAGCAAAAAGTCAGCCGTCTTAACGAGTTAAGTGAGCAGTTTGTAGGTGCAGATAAATATGTATTTGTCACGCCTTTATGGAACTTCTCGTTTCCACCCATTATGAAGGCTTATCTTGATTCAGTAGCAGTTGCAGGAAAGACTTTTAAATATACGGAAAAGGGTCCAATAGGACTATTGACGGATAAAAAAGCCTTGCATATACAAGCAAGAGGTGGATTTTACTCAGAGGGGCCTGCTGCGGAGATGGAAATGGGACACCGTTATATTAATGTGATGATGAGTTTCTTTGGAGTTCCTTCCCTTGAAGGGTTGTTTGTAGAAGGTCATAATGCCGTGCCTGACAAGGCACAAGAAATTAAAGAAAATGCAATTGCAAGAGCAAAAGATTTGGCACATACCTTTTAAAAGTATCTCTAGTTTGTGGATAAGAGGCAGAATAAATCTGTCTCTTTTTTATGAACTTTTACCAAGTATTCCCTCGATTTATCCTGTATACTAGTAGTAGATTTATGAAGGAGGAATCGAACACGATGGAGTTGAATTTAACTGGTAAAACAGCTTTGGTTGTTGCTTCTAGCCAGGGTCTAGGGTTTGCAATAGCTGAACGTTTAGTAAAAGAGGGAGCAAATGTTATGATTTCTGGACGTGAGGAGGAAAAGCTGAGACAGAAAGCAAGTCAGCTTGAATCTATCGGTATAGGAAAAGTAGCCTACCAAAAAACTGACATAATGAATGTTAAGGATATTAATCAGTTGGTAAAAGTAACCTCAGATACATTTCAAAGAATTGATTTGCTAGTAAACAATGCTGGAGGTCCTCCAGCAGGTTCGTTTGAAGAATTAACAGATGAAGAATGGCAGAATTCCTTTGAATTGAATTTATTATCCTACGTTCGAATGATTCGTGCAGCATTGCCCTATTTAAAACAACAAGGCGGGAAAATTCTTAATATCGCATCTACTTCAATTAAAGAACCGATTCCGGGATTAATTCTTTCAAACACTTTCCGGACTGGTATTGTTGGACTTTCAAAGACACTAGCGTCGGAGTTAGCACCATATAATATTTTAATTAATACCATTGCACCTGGTCGAATTGCAACGGACCGCGTGAATCATTTAGATCAAGTAAACGCAGATAAATTAGGGGTTGACAGGGAAACAGTTGCATTAAAGGCTAAAGAAGGAATTCCCTTAAAGAGATACGGAACTCCTGAGGAATTTGCAAATGTTGCGGCATTCCTGTTATCTGATGCTAATTCCTATATGACAGGCAGTTCATTTTTAGTAGATGGAGGGATGATCAAAGCAATCTAGAAACAAAGTTTTTTCCTATATTAACCTTTCTTTACGTTTATTACCGATGTATTTTGGCTATGGTAAAAATATTAAGGGAGTGTTATTACATGCTGAAAAATATTCGATTAATGACTGTTTTGCTCTTGGTTCTATGTGGGTCCATGCTAATGAGTGGCTGTGGTTTACTTTTTTCCAATGAATTAATTGTCAATCGTTATGCAGATGCTTTGTTGACAAAAAATAATGAATTACAGTTCCGTTTTCGAATTAACAATGAAATATTATCAGGGCAGCAATTATATAAAGTGAAAGTGACTATTCATGATGATAAACTAGCAGCCGCAATTGGTAAAAGAGAAATAGTTTACGGCGAAGATCAAGTGTTAAACGGTGAATATTTAGAAGTAAAAGGAAAAAGCGAAAAATATATTTTTATGGACCCGCTTCCTCTAAAAGAAGATTTACATATTCATGAGCTTAAAAACATGATTGAAAAGGATAATGCCGTTTCAATTGAAGTATTTAATAATCAAGAAGTATTCGGCCGTGCCTATCTAACAAACTTTTCATCAGAGTTGTAAATTATGATTATGTTGGAATGAAAAAGGACAAAATAAAGTTGTGCATAATATTGGAGATGGAGCACAAAGACCGGAGCGATTGGGACGCTCCGGTTTTTTTTTGGCAAATTATTAATGTAAAATGCTAAAATAAATAAGAAAATTAACATGAGAGGGATGATGATGTTGCTTACACCAGAAGATACGGTAATTGGTTTTATTGGTACTGGGGTCATGGGAAAAAGTATGGCAGGGCATTTATTAAATGCTGGATACTCCTTAGTTGTTTATTCAAGGACAAAGGAAAAAGCACAAGAACTACTAGATCAAGGTGCAGAGTGGGCAGCAACACCCAAAGTGGTGGCTGAAAAGGCATCGGTAACATTTACAATGGTAGGTTATCCAACCGATGTGGAGGAAATATACTTAGATGAAGATGGCTTAATCTATAATGGAAATCCAGGTAGTTACTTTATCGATATGACAACCTCCTCCCCTTCACTTGCGCATAGAATTTATGAGGAAGCAAAGAAAAAAGGTATTCAGGCTATAGATGCACCAGTATCTGGTGGAGATGTGGGAGCGAAAGAAGCTAAGCTCTCAATCATGGCCGGAGGTGAAAAGGAAGCTTTTGAAGCAGTGCGGCCTATTTTAGAACTGCTAGGAACTAACGTAGTTTATCAAGGTAAACCAGGTGCAGGTCAGCATACAAAAATGTGCAATCAAATTGCAATTGCTTCAAATATGATGGGTGTCTGTGAAGCGATTATTTATGCTGAAAAAGCAGGTCTGGACCCTGAAAATGTCCTTAAAAGTATAACCACGGGAGCTGCTGGCAGCTGGTCGTTGAGTAATCTTGCTCCAAGAATGTTAGCAGGAAATTTTGAACCTGGTTTTTACATAAAGCATTTTATTAAGGATATGAAAATCGCGATAGATGAAGCGGAACGAATGGAGATGGAAGTACCAGGCCTCTCCTTAGCGAAGTCTTTATATGATCAATTAGCTGAAAGAGGCGAAGAAAATAGCGGCACACAAGCACTTTATAAATATTGGATGGCTAAATAGTTAATGAATAAATTCCTCCTCTCTTCTTGAAACTATAAGAGAAACCTTGAATTAGGAGGAATTGAAAATGGCTAAACGGACAAAAAAGAATGACGCGAAACAAAAAAACAAAAAGGGGTTTGATTCTGCAGTAGCAAACGAGGAATTCGCGACTGAGATAGGTTCAGCAGCGGCAAATCAAGCTCATAAAGAAAAGGCAAAAAAAGAAAAGGCACCTAAAAATGATGGGAAATACAAAGGGCAGTAATACTTACATCTTAAGACCCTCACATTTAATGTGAGGGTCTTAAATTTTCCCTATTTCAAGTTTTTTAAAAAGTGTTCTAGCCGGTTTAAGCCAAGCTCTAATAATTCCATCGAACAAGCAAACGATAAACGGAAATAGCCTTCTCCATATTCTGAAAAAGCACTGCCTGGAACAACAGCTACTTTTGTTTCTTGAACAAGCTTAAGGCAGAAATCAAAGCTGCTTAAGGAAATGGTTTCAGGGATTTTTATAAAGAAATAAAAAGCACCATCTGGCTTGATTACATCAAGTCCCATAGCAGATAAACGCTTGAAGACATATTCTCTTCTTTTTAAATATTCCTTTTTCATCACAAGCGCATCATCAATACCTGTTGTTAATGCTGCATAGGCTGCCTTCTGAGCAATGGAAGTGGCACAAGAAATATTATATTGATGAACCTTTAAAATATGTTTTGCGATGCTATCAGGTGCAAATAAAAGGCCGATCCTCCAGCCCGTCATTGAATGGGATTTTGATAAACCATTAATGAGGATGGTTTGTTCCTTTAGAAAGGCAGCAATTGACTTATGTGGCTGATCATAGGTAAGCTCGCTGTATATCTCATCTGCCAGGATAAAGATATTTTTATTCTTAAGATAATCTGCTATTTCTCTTAATTCTGATTCTGAGAGACTCACTCCCGTTGGGTTAGAAGGGTAGGGAAGTACAATACAGCGGGTTTTCTCAGTAATAAAGGGTTTAATCATTTCTAAAGTAAAGCGAAACTGATTTTGTCGAATATCGACATGGACTGCGGTGGCTCCCATCATATTAATAATTGGTTCATAACCAGGATAAATCGGCCCCGGTAGTAGAACTTCAGAACCTTCTGTTAAAATAGTCCGAAAAGCAATGTCGATTGCCTCGCTTGCCCCAGCAGTAACAATAACCTCTGATTCAGGTTTATAATTCAAGCCATATTTAATTTTAACGAAATTACAAGCAGCTTCCCTTAATTCTATCGTTCCTGCATTATGGGTGTAAGAAGTGAAGTTTTGCTTTATCGCATCAATACCGGCCACTTTCACATGCTCTGGAGTAGGAAAATCAGGCTGCCCAATCGTAAAGGAAATTAAGTCATCCACATCAGCTACCATATTGAAAAACTTTCTAATTCCGGAGATTTCGATATTTTTTACGCGTTGATTGATTAAATGCTCCAACATTGTCCATCCTTCCGAGTGAGGCTCAATTTCTTTTTATGTATAAAATGATTATAGACTATTTTCGGGTGAAGATTCTACCAAACAGGAATGAAAAAAAAACGATCTGAGCTCTCAGACCGTTTTTATGGGTGGGGGTGTTTATAACAAATTATTGTGTCTTAGTAGCCATATTCCCAGTCAACTTCGTCCTCGTGCCAAAATACAGGGGACACAGAACCAAAGTTAACAAATTTATCTTCGAGTTTGCAATGACATTGTTCGCAGCCACACTGTTCTTTAATCTCTTCATAAATAGAGTGATCTACATCTTCAATAAATGTAACCTTTTGTTCCTGAAAAAGAATCGCAGTTCCTTTCATTGGTTAAGCACCTCTTTGAATGATTTATCTTATAACTGTATTGTAAAACTGCTGTGAATACGCGTCTATATTTTAGTGATATTGTTCACAAAATCATCACGAAGCTGTTGCGAAAAAGGACAGATTTTCAAAATGAAAAAGCCAGGAGACCTGGCTTCAAGAGTATCTTTCACCTAATTTTTTGAAAATGGGCTTTTGATATGTTTTGCTCTTTTTATTTTTCGGTGGCATTTGATCGAGATTTGAGATACCAGTATAAAGTTGAAGTAATGCTTTTGCTGAATTAAGGGAAAGTGTTGCTTTTGGATTTCTTACTCGTTCGTCTAATTTCCCAAAATGAGGTAGATTAAGAAAGTCAGTTTTCGTTGGAGGCATATGGAATGTGTACCTTCCACATTCAACTAGCACGTCGGATTGCTGTTGACTATTTCGCGGATTTTCAGAAAAATGGAGACCCACTTTTTTCGCTTTACCTTCGATAATTAATTTCTTTAGTGTTTCCTGTTTTAATTTGTACAATAATTTGGGATTAGGTGCAGTTTTGGCATGGCGATTCACAATAAAGATAGCTTGTGCGAGGTTGTCGATGGTTAGATTTAAATTGATTAGGGGGCCTTTCTGATCACGATTCAAAATATGTTCTCCTTTCAGTTGTATAAAACATTTATATTATACCTTTTTTATAAAGAAAAAGGAATATAACGTTAATTTCATTGTAAAATATAAATAATCGAATGTACAAACATTATTGTAAAAAATAAGACCTTTTTATAATTTAAAAAACTCCTAAGCTAAAATTGAGAAGGAGTTTTTCTTTGCTTACTTTTCGGGTTTAAGCGTAAAAATAGTTAACTCAGGTTTTGACAAAAAGCGAAAGGGGAGACGAGTGGTTCCGATCCCTCTGTTGACATAAAGTGAAAGGGGGGAATCGTCACCAACTGAATAAAGACCCTCTGGGTATAATTGGCCAAAGGGAGGAGTCACAAGTGCTCCCAAAAATGGGATTTTAATCTGTCCCCCATGACTATGGCCACTAAGCTGCCAATGGACCGGATATTGTGCCGCAGTTTCTGCAAGATCAGGGGCATGGGATAGTAATAGATTAAAAGTATTTTGAGGCACATTTTTCAAAGCCAATGGAAGATTGGGATTTCCTAACATCGCATCATCAATTCCGAGCAAATAGATCATGCTTCCATCGCTCATTTTAACTTGAGCTGATTCATTTAAAAGTACGCTGAAATCAGAGTTAATCATTATATTTCTGTAAATATCAGAACCATATCCGCCATGATCATGATTTCCAAAAATGCAGTATTTTCCAAGTGGCGCATGTAAACTCTTTAAAATCGGCATCAATTTATTAATTTCGGTATATTGATTGGGCTCGTCCATTAAATCTCCAGTAAACAAAATAATATCAGGTTGAAGACTATTAATTTTTTTTACTAATTTAGTAAATTGGTGAAGATTATATTGAAAACCTAAATGAGTATCACTAAATTGAACCAGTTTTATCCCATCAAAGCTTTTCGGGATTAGTGGATGTTTTATTTGAAGTTCTTGTATATCAAGTAATGAAGGCTCAATTCGATTGGCATATAGAAATCCACCCGAACTTAATCCAAGAAGGGTAAGGATTGAGCCAAATGATCGTCTTAAAAACGTTCTCCTCGTCTGTTTTTTACCCATTTTTTCTACCAGCCTATCTTTTATTTACCTAAAAAAAGTAGAGTCTTATGTATTTTCATTAAAAACGATAAATAATGCAAGTGGAAAGGTACTTTGTATGTGTTTATTCAAAAAAAGATAAAATATTCATAAAAGCAGCCAAAGTTGGCTGCTCTCTTAATGATAACTAACGGCTCGGCTTTTTAATGCTTTCCAAGATGATATAAATTGTTGTTTACCAACCCGTACTTTTTTTCTACCCGAAAGAGGGTCATTCAAGTAGACATAATTTTTGTCATACCCTACTAAGACGACTGCATGTAAATCAAGGGGAGTTTTAATATATTGGTTCCCGTGGTACCATCCCTCCCAACGGTCAGGCAGGCGGTAATCCCCGGTTGTCCATACTACGACAGGATATCCAGCAGATACATGCTCTAATACTTGATCGAAGGGCTTGTTTGTTAAATTAACCGCCCTTCCAGGAAGCTTTTGGTTGATTAGGGCAATCATTGGTTTGTCAAATACAGCATAGCCTGCTCTACGGCCAGTCATATCCCCAACAAAGCCATCAGCAGGGTTTCCCCAACGTAAAATATCACCCTTTGGTGATTTTATCAACGGATCTAAATCCTTCCGAACAGATCGGTAAAGGTCGATTTTGCTTGTTTTTACCCCAGCATAATTTAACACCATTGCAAGACTTGTGACTTCACAACCATATCGTAACTCAGGATTTTGCTTTATTAACACTACATTCACCATAGCAGAATCTTTTTTCCTTTGGATGGTAGTAACCGACTTACTGTTATTAACTTTATTTTTAACATTTATCACTTGCTCATTTACATCGTTAATATTGTATGGAGTACTATTTAACTTAGCTGCTGAAGAGTTGGGTGTCCTCTCTTCTACTGTTACTGAAGAGAGAGGCTGTTTAATTTCAATGTTGTCATTGGTATCAGCATCAAAGTGACTACATCCAAACATAGGAAGGATCATGGTTAATAAACAAAGTCTTTTCAAAACATATCCTCCTTATTAAACAACTTGGGTATAGGATATGATTGTTTCTAGGCGGCTATAATGGTATCCTTTTGGAAAAGAACGATAAACCTTACATAAGCGTATGGTATAATAAGAAAAAAAATTTTGGAGGTACTTGGATGGATGCTTTGGAAATACTATCGGATCTTGAAAATGTATTTCCCTATTTTCAACCGATTTTTAGTGCCGATGAACAAAGTGTAATTGCCTATGAGGTATTAGGGAGATATAAGTCTGAAGAGAATATCATTAGTTTAGGAAACTTTTTTCAGGATGATCAAATTCCTGATGAATATAAATACGAAGTAGATTTGATATTAGTTAAAATGGCGCTAGAAAAAGCACTGACCCTAGATGAGGATGTAAGTATATTTTTAAATAGACATGCTGATTTATTAATGTACGGGCATGGTGAGCCTTTCTTACAAGAACTGCTTTCATTTGAAAAAAAAGGGTTCAATCTCACTCGAATTGTCCTTGAAATATCTGATCGGAATTATTCTGGGGATTTAAACCAATTTGATCACTTACTGCAATATTATCGAACTTATGGGATAAAAATAGCCATTGCAAGAATTGATAGTGAAAGTCATTATTTTGAACGGATTGGGCAACTGGAACCAGATATTTTGAAAATTAACTTACAGGCTTTAAAATCAACATCAACAGGAATAAATTTTAACGATGTATTGTTTTCGTTATCCCTTTTGGCAAGGAAAATAGGTGCAACCCTCTTATTTGAGAATATTGAGATGAGTTATCAGCTGCAATTTGCATGGAAAAATGGCGGCCGCTATTATCAGGGATATTATTTACATCCGCCAGCACCTGAATTTATTCAACCTGATTTGTTGAAAGAACGCTTGAAAGATAAGTTTCATGACTTTATTTCCTATGAAAAAAAGAAATTAGAGGCCGTTTATACGACGGCAGAAACCTTTCAAGCTAAGGTCCAAGAGATTGTGATGAAAAACAGGAATGGAACATATCAAACCCTTTTTCAGGCTCTAATAAAAGAATTAGACCAGATAGCCTTTAGGATGTATGTATGTGATGAGGATGGCTTCCAAAAATCTGTTAATATTTTCAAGGGGATAGATGGATGGATTGAACAAGCAGAATACATTTTAAAGAACTGGAGCTGGCGGCCATATTTTTTAGAAAATATTATTAAAATGAGAAATGAGCGAAAAGGGATCTTATCTGACTTATACTCTGATATAGAAACTGGAGAAACCATTCGTACTTTTTCTTTTCCTATGAATGGGGATGATTATTTGTTTATTGATATTGCCTATCAATACTTATTCCAAAACGACCAATTACTTTAAAGGATTGAATGAATAATACCCCAAATTCGTTCATATAGAAAAAATTACCCTATTTTTTTATTTTTACTTGGACAAATGGTCGGTGTTATTTTATTCTTTTAATATTGGCATATTTAAATGCGACTGGAAAATTATGAAAGTCATCCACTCGGATAGAAAAATGCTAAATGAGAAATATAATTGTAGATGTTTGTTTGGTTGGAAAGGAGTCGAAGCATATGTCACAGCTTCAAGGTATATTAACAAGGTTAAAAAATCTTCAGGAAACAGCAAATAGTGGTGAACCAGCACAACGCTATTTCGAAGTAAACGGAGATCGAAAGTGTCAAGTAACATTTCATCCGAAAACGGAGACATTTGAATTAGAAGTATATAATGAAAAGGAAAAACCAAAACGTTATCAATTTGATAATATTGATATGATTACAATTGAAATTTTTGATTTGATTCAATAAGGAACCTTAAGGGTTCCTTTCTTTTTCATGTCGTGCACAATGGTGGAGGAGGCGGAAACGTTCCCAGCGTTACGGTGCCAAAATTAGCACAGACTCCTGAATACTATGGTAGAATGTAACTGTAGAAAAACAAATTTGAGGAGTTACGGTTATGATCAGTCTTCCTAACGATGAATTTTTAAAATTAACGATAAAAGAATTAATGATCCCCTCTGAACGGGTCGCGCATGTGCAAATTGGGAATAACCTCGAACATGCCTTATTAGTTTTAACAAAGAGCGGTTACACGGCGATTCCTGTGTTAGATCCCCATTACAAACTTCATGGGTTAATTAGCACACCAATTATTATGGATTCAATTCTAGGATTGGAACGAATTGAGTTTGAACAACTTGAGAAAAAACGCGTAGAAGAGATTATGAAAAGCTCGGTACCGCGCGTGAAAATTTCTGCATCTATAAAAAAATGCCTTGAGTTACTTGTTACTCAACCTTTTTTATGTGTAGAGACTGAAGATGGTTATTTTGAAGGGATTTTACCAAGAAGCACTTTATTAAATCAATTAAATAAAATAATTAATAAATTTCAAAACAGTGAAAAATGATGCTTTTAGGCTCCCGAAATGGGAGCTTGATTTTTTTAAAGTTTGAGGTGGTTATATGAGTATTCCTACTGGTAAGATTACCAAAGAAAGTTCACAAAGAAAGCAAACAAAAAAACCACTAGTATTAGCATCAGTGATGTTAGCAATGTTTATGGGAGCGATTGAAGCCACGATTGTTTCCACTGCCATGCCGGCAATTGTGGCTGACCTCGGCGGGTTTACCCTGTATAGCTGGGTATTTTCAGCTTACTTGCTAATGAACTCTGTAACCGTTCTCATCTATGGGAAATTATCGGACTTATTCGGGCGGAAACCCATTCTTACAATTGGTATTATTATCTTTTTAATCGGATCAATTCTATGTGGATTTGCTACTTCCATGAAAATGCTGATTATATTTCGTTTGATTCAAGGGTTTGGCGCTGGGGCTGTTACATCAATCGCGACAACCATCGTTGGTGATATCTACACTACTGAAGAAAGAGCGAAAATTCAGGGATATCTATCTAGTGTTTGGGGTATTTCAGCAATTACAGGACCAGCTGTTGGGGGCTTACTTGTTCAATATGTAAGCTGGCATTATGTTTTCTGGATTAACATTCCACTTGGGATTCTTTCATTAGTGGGACTCTGGATGTTTTTACATGAAGAAATCAGCAAGAAAAAACATGAGATAGATTATCTTGGTGCTCTATTGATGACATTTACGATTTCTTCCCTGATGTTTATTCTTGTCGAAGGTGGAAGTCGCTTTGCGTGGGGTTCTTGGCAGACACTAAGCTTATTTGTATTTAGTGCTTTAACATTACTTGGGTTCGTGCTTCAGGAAAGCCGTGCTAAGGAGCCGGTTATGCCATTTGCAATATGGAAGGAACGTTCGATTCTTATCGCTAACACAACCTCGCTAACAACGGGTATTATGTTAATTGGAATCTCGAGCTTGTTACCAACATTTGTCCAAGGTGTGATGGAACAAACACCTATTGTCGCAGGATTTACATTGACAACGATGTCAATAGGCTGGCCTATAGCATCCACTCTTGCTGGACGATGGCTGATTACCATTGGGTATCGAAAAACATCAATAATTGGCGGGGTGTCCTTAATCATCGGCAGTATCGCTTTTGTGACGATGTCAGCATCATCTGGGCCTCTATGGGCAGCGGTGGGTTCATTTTTGGTAGGATTAGGAATGGGCTTAACATCCACAGCATTTATTGTCTCAATTCAAAGCACTGTCGGTTGGGAACATAGAGGAATCGCCACCGCATCTAATATGTTTATGCGAAATCTTGGAAATACAATAGGAGCAGCATTACTAGGAGGTATCCTAAATAATCGGCTAAGTCAGTATTTCAGCCAAAATGGACATCCCTATTCAGTGGATGATGTCAATATCCTCTTAAAATCGACGGAACGTGACCATCTCTCTGAATCAGTGCGAAGTATCTTGCAGAATGGATTGACCCATTCCCTGCACTTTGTTTATTATGTTGTCCTTGCTTTTGCTGTTATTAGTTTACTATTAATATTTTTTATACCGAAAAAGATTGATAGCTCTGTGTAACTTTCACAGGGCTTTTTTTAAGGAGTGGTCAGTTTGTCCTCATTATCTGAATTTCAGCTATTATCTGTATTGGCCCAGGAAATGAATATGCGAAAGGCGTCTGAACGACTATTTGTTTCACAACCCGCCCTTTCACAACGATTGCAAACGATTGAAAAAGATTGGGGAACTAAACTATTTATTCGCTCACAAAAAGGTTTAGCACTAACTCCTGCTGGTGAACATGTTATTCAATTTGTTAATGATGTGCTTACCAAGCAAGAAAAGGTCCGTGAAACTATCTATTCTCTTCAATCAGGGGTGTCAGGCACTTTAAAAATTGCTGTTGCATCGATTGTAGGGCAAAACTGGCTTCCGCAAGTGTTGAAGAAATTTATTGATAGATATCCTCAAGCCAAAATTTCATTAGTGACCGGATGGAGCAGCGAAATTTTAAAATCCTTGTATGAGGATCAAGCTCATATTGGAATTATTCGCGGAACCCCTGATTGGAAAGGTGTTAAGGTCCACCTTTTTAATGACCCTTTCTATTTAGTTGACAGGGAAATTACTAGTCCTGAACAAGTGTTACATACGGATCGCCCGTTCATTCAATTCAAAAGTGACTCAAATTATTATCAAGAAATTCAGGATTGGTGGATGCGAAATTTTAAGACTTCACCAAAAAGGACAGTAGTCGTCGATCAAATTGAAACCTGTAAACAAATGGCCTTTAATGGTATCGGTTATGCCATACTACCAGCGATAACATTAACGAAAACTGACAGGGATATTTTCAAAATACCGCTTGTTGATGAGAATAATCACCCCTTAAAACGTGATACATGGCTACTGGGCTATGAATCAGCCTTTCAACTAAAGCAAGTTAAAGCTTTTGTCGAATTAATTAAGGAATATATCGCAGAATCTTCAGAAGAATAAGGTGGTTTTTCTTGTTTTCAGTTCTTTTGTTTGATAAAGTAATTTTTAGTAACGACAACAATAGGGGGCCTTCAAATGAAAATGATGGATGCAAATGAAATTATTTCTTTTATTCAAAACAGCAAAAAATCTACACCAGTAAAGGTTTATGTAAAAGGTGAATTAGAAGGAATAGATTTTGGTACTGATACAAAAACCTTTATTAATGGGAATACCGGTGTTCTTTTTGGTGAATGGTCTGAAATTAATGAAATATTAGAAGCGAATAAAGCGAGCATTGAAGATTACGTAGTTGAAAATGACCGCCGTAATTCTGCAATTCCTTTACTAGATATGAAGCATATAAATGCGCGGATTGAGCCAGGAGTCGTTATCCGTGATCAAGTTGAGATTGGGGATAATGCTGTTATTATGATGGGATCTGTTATCAATATTGGTGCAGTGATTGGCGAAAAATCCATGATCGATATGGGTGTTGTCCTTGGCGGTAGAGCAACAGTAGGGAAGAATTGTCATATTGGAGCTGGAACAGTATTAGCGGGGGTAATCGAACCACCATCTGCTAAACCCGTTGTAATTGAAGATGACGTTCTTATTGGAGCAAATGCCGTTGTCCTTGAAGGGGTAAGAGTTGGACAAGGTTCAGTAGTTGCTGCAGGTGCAGTAGTTACTCAAGATGTAGCGCCATACACAGTTGTAGCTGGAATGCCTGCTAGGAAAATAAAAGATATCGATGAAAAAACGAAATCGAAAACAGAAATTATGCAAGAACTTCGACAACTATAAAAGTGGTAGCGCCTAGGCGCTGGAGCTAGATAGTAAAAGACGAAGCGTGGATTCTTTCCACGCTTCTTTTATAGGGAGGAAAGGTAATCAAATGAATCATTTTATCAAAATCCGCCGTGACCTTCATCAAATCCCAGAACTAGGATTCCAAGAGTTTAAAACACAGGCATACATATTACAATATCTTGAGTCTTTGCCACAAGACCGAATGACAATAAAGAAATGGAAGACTGGCTTGTTTGTTAAGATCCACGGTATAAATCCTCATCAAACAATTGGTTACAGAACAGATATTGATGGATTGCCTATAAGTGAAGATACAGGCTTACCCTTTTCATCTACACATAATGACAAGATGCATGCTTGTGGACATGATTTTCACATGAGCATCGCTCTTGGGGTACTTACTTATTTCACAGAAAATCCAATTAAAGATGACCTTTTATTTGTTTTCCAACCGGCCGAGGAAGGACCTGGCGGAGCGGAACCAATGTTAAAATCAGAAGAAATGCAAGAATGGAAGCCTGACCTAATTTTTGCCCTACATATCGCACCAGAGTATCCCGTTGGTTCAATAGCATTGAAGGAAGGGTTATTATTTGCAAATACCTCTGAATTGTTTATTGACCTTAAAGGCAAGGGGGGGCATGCAGCAAGACCACACGAAACGAATGATATGGTGGTTGCCGCCTGTTCATTGGTCAATCAGCTCCAAACCATTGTTTCGAGAAATGTTGACCCATTAGATAGTGCTGTGATAACTATTGGGAAAATTACTGGAGGCACAGTCCAAAACATCATTGCAGAAAAAGCCAGACTTGAAGGAACGATTAGATCGCTTTCAGCTGAATCAATGAAAAAGGTTAAACATCGCATTGAAGCAATTGTTAAAGGAATCGAAGCAGGCTTTGAATGTGAAGCCTCCATCGATTATGGTTCGATGTACCATCAAGTATATAACACTGAGTTGATCACAAGAGACTTTATGAAATATATTCAAGAAGTAACAGATGTGGATGTCATTGAGTGTAAGGAAGCGATGACAGGTGAAGACTTTGGTTATATGCTTAAAGAAATCCCAGGGCTTATGTTTTGGCTTGGTGTAGAATCACCATATGGTTTACACCATGCAAAGTTAAATCCACATGAAGAAGCAATTGGTGTAGCGATTAAAGTTATTTCATCTTATTTTTCTCATCTGGGGAATAGATAAGTAGGCGGATTATTTTATTCTGATTCGCAATCATGATAAAATTAAAGAAGAATTAAAAGGGAAATTGTTACATATCGTCGATTTATTCTGAAGCAAATAGGGTAAACTTATGAAGGGGAAATAGGGTTATAATTGATAATAATTGTTTAATTAAATTAATTATAATTTAATATTGACTCGAAATAAGTTCTGTCCTATAATTAGTATTGTGATAAAGGATAGCAAATGAGAATTGCTATAAACACTTAATATTTGGAGGGATTTGAATGCCTGAACGTATGGTAGGTAAACAAGCACCACGCTTTGAAATGGATGCTGTATTACCAAACAAAGAATTTGGTAAAGTTAGTCTAGAAGAAAACATGAAAAACGATAAGTGGACTGTATTATTCTTCTATCCAATGGACTTTACATTTGTTTGTCCAACTGAAATCACAGCATTATCAGACCGCAATGAAGAGTTTGATGATTTAGATGCAGTTGTTGTTGGTGTATCTACAGATACTATTCATACTCACCTTGCTTGGATCAAAACAGACCGTAAAGAAAATGGTCTTGGCGATTTAAATTACGCGTTAGCAGCTGATACTAACCATGTAGTAGCGCGTGACTATGGTGTTCTAATTGAAGAAGAAGGGATTGCGCTTCGTGGATTATTCATCATCAGCCCAGAAGGTGAATTAATGTATTCTGTTGTTAACCACAACAACATCGGCCGTGACGTTGATGAAACTCTTCGTGTTCTTCAAGCATTACAAACTGGTGGTCTTTGCCCAGCTAACTGGAAGCCTGGACAAGCTACATTGAACGTATAATTAGTAGAAAATAGATTGACCTAACCTATTATAGTGTTAGGTCTTTTTAATAGGAGGAAATCTAAATGAAATTACGTGAACCAATGCCAGAATTAACTGGGGCTTCTGAATGGTTAAACGGTGAAGTAACCAAAGGAGACCTTATCGGTGAAAAACCAACATTAATCCATTTTTGGTCGATCAGCTGTCATCTTTGTAAAGAAGCGATGCCTCAGGTAAATCAATTCCGTGATGATTTTAAGGACAAGTTAAATGTGGTTGCCGTTCATATGCCGCGTTCTGAAAACGATTTGAATATCGAAGAAATTAAACAAGTGGCAGCAGAACATGGTATCAATCAACCGATTTTTGTAGACAGTGACCATAAGTTAACAGAAGCGTTCGAAAATCAATATGTCCCTGCTTATTATGTCTTTGACCGTGAAGGTAAGCTTCGTCATTTCCAAGCAGGCGGAAGCGGCATGAAAATGCTCGAAAAACGTGTAAACCGTGTATTGGATGAATTGGAAAAAACAGAATAATAAACATTGAAAAGCTTCCCGTTGTGAATCAACGGGAAGCTTTTTTTATTTGACTGTAACCTTGCAGCCTATTAATCGTCGGTATTTATAAGTATGCATTTATATAGGCCATAACAATAAGAACAAAAGGGGTGTCTGAAGATGAAAAATTTAAAACGAAGGCTACCAATCCTATTTATTATCTTATTAGTTTGGATTGCTGGTTGCAGTGCTAGCGGCAGTGAAGAAAAAAGTGAAAAAATGTCTCAAAGTAATGATGTGGCTTTGGATAACGCTTCATCTGGAAGAAGTGCCGAGCAAGCAAACTTTTATGCAGGTGAATTGGGAAAGGCGGAAAAAACAACTGAACCTAATAAAATAAAAGTTCAAAATCAAATGGTCATTTATCAAGCGGATCTCGAAATCCGTGTAAAAAAATTTGATAAAACGGTCCAGATTCTTGAAGAAAAAGTAATCAAATATGGTGGCTATATTACTGAGTCCAATGTGTCCAAAGAGGGGAAGGAGCAGGTGAGTGGCAGCATTAGAATAAGAATACCACAAAAAAACTTTCAATCCTTTTTACATGATGCAGAAAGCCAAGCTGCTGAGGTTCTGAATAGAAACATTACGGGGCAGGATGTAACAGAGGAGTATGTTGATCTTGAGTCAAGATTAAAATCAAAAAGGGTAGTGGAAGAACGGTTAACAACATTCATGAAAAGTGCTGTAAAAACAGAAGATTTATTGAAAATTTCGGCTGATCTAGCAGTTGTTCAAGAGGAAATCGAGGCCATTGAAGGAAAGATGAAATTCTTAGAAAATCAAACATCCCTTTCGACGGTTAACATCACTTTATATGAAAAAAGCGTAGTTATTCCAACTATTGATAAAGACAAGTTAAATACTTGGGAAAAAACAAAAAAACAATTTATGAAAAGTATCAATATGTTATTAGTTGGCTTATCAGGTTTAGTTGTTTTCATCATTGGTAATATTCCCGTCTTAGCTATTTTATTTTTACTAGGATTCCTTTCTGTTTTCTTTTATAGAAAGAAGAAAAACAGACCTGAGTAAATAGATGTACCATACTATATATCTTTAATGAAGAATGCTAAAATGATTCCATAGTAGACAATGTTTGAAGCAGAGGGGTTATTCTATGAAAATGAGCTTTGCAGTCATTGGGCTGGGCCGATTCGGTGGAAGTATTTGTCGTACGCTTACCGATGAGGGGATGGAAGTACTGGCAATTGATAAAAATGAGGAACGTGTCAATGAATATGCAATGATTGCTTCCCATGCGGTTGTAGGTGATACAACAGACGAAGCTGTTTTAAAAAGCTTAGGGATCCGTAACTTTGATCATGTAATCGTAGCTATTGGCGAGGATATTCAATCAAGCATACTAACAACCCTTATTCTCAAAGAATTGGGTGTCGTTCGTATTACCGCAAAGGCTCAAAATGATTACCATGAAAAAGTTCTTCGTAAAATTGGAGCAGACAGTGTTGTCCATCCAGAAAGAGATATGGGAAAACGTATAGCAAACAACATGGCCTCTAGCAACGTTGTTGACTATCTTGAACTTTCAGATGAACACAGTATTGTAGAGATTGTTGCGAATGGAAAACTTAGTGGTCATACAATTATGGATTTAGATATTCGGAAGAAATATGGTTTGAATATTGTTGCTATCAAAAGGGGGGAAGAGATTATTGTTTCTCCGCAAGCGAAAGAAACCTTCCACGCTAATGATGTGCTAATTGTAATCGGTACAGACCAAGACATTGATCGGTTCGAGAAAAAAGTATTGGAATAACGAAAAGCTCCAGCGCCTAGGCGCTGGAGCTTTTCTTAAGAGTTACACTTCCATAATGATTGGTAAAATCATTGGTCTGCGTTTTGTTTTTTCGTATAGGAAAGGAGCTAATGTATCCGTAATTTCGTTTTTAATTTCCGACCATTGGCTTGTCTTTCTTTCCATTACCCTATTCAAGTGTTTAGTGATTAGGTTCTGTGCATCATTGATTAAATCACCAGATTCTCGCATATAAACAAATCCTCGCGAAATTAAATCTGGTCCTGATGCGATTTTGAATTCCTTCATATTAATACTTACCACTACAACCACTAAACCTTCTTCTGAGAGGATTCTACGGTCCCGTAAGACGATATTTCCGATGTCGCCTACTCCGCTGCCATCAATATAAACGGAACCAGATGGAATCTTTCCTGCAACCTGTGCAGTATCCTCGGAAAGTGCTAATACCTCACCATTATCCATAATAAAACAGTTTTCTTCTTGTACACCACAATCAACTGCAATCTTGGCATGCATTCTTTGCATACGATATTCACCATGAATTGGCATAAAGAACTTCGGTCTGATTAAGCGAAGCATAAGCTTTTGTTCTTCCTGTCCACCGTGACCAGAGGTATGAATATTGCTAAGTTTTCCGTGAATGACTTCAGCACCTGCTCTGTAGAGCATATTAATGGTTCTGCTCACGCTGATTGTGTTCCCGGGAATAGGTGATGATGAAAATACAACAGTATCTCCAGGAATGATTTGAATTTGTCTATGTGTACCATTTGCAATTCTTGATAGGGCAGCCATCGCTTCGCCCTGACTTCCAGTACAAAGGATGGTAACTTTATCTGCAGGCAATCGATTAATTTGATTTGCTTCAATAAAGGTTTCTTTAGGTGCATTAATATACCCTAACTCAAGTCCAATATTAATGGCAGCCTCCATGCTGCGTCCAAAAACTGCTACTTTCCTTCCATATACCACGGCTGCCTCAACTACTTGCTGCAATCGGTGAATATTTGATGCAAATGTTGCAAATATGATTCGGCCATCCACTTTACGGAAAATATCGTTAATACTGTCGCCAACCCGGCGTTCTGACATCGTAAATTCAGGTATTTCACTATTCGTACTGTCTGATAGTAAACAAAGTACTCCTTCCTTCCCGATTTCGGCCATTTTAGTTAAATTGGCTGGTTCACCGACAGGAGTAAAATCGAATTTAAAATCACCAGTATGGACAATTTGTCCTGGCGGTGTTTTAACAACAATTCCATAAGAATCAGGAATACTATGAGTGGTGCGGAAAAAAGTAACCGATGTTTTGCGGAATTTTATGACATCGTCTTCTTTTATATCAATCAGCTTAGCATTTCTTAATAAGCCGTGTTCTTCAAGTTTATTTTTAATTAACCCAAGAGCCAATTTGCCTCCATAAATCGGAACATTGACTTCACGCAATAAATAGGGAATACCCCCAATGTGATCTTCATGTCCATGAGTAACAAATAAACCTTTTATTTTTTCCTGATTTTTAACCAAATAGGTATAATCCGGAATAACATAATCAATGCCTAATAGCTCGTCCTCTGGAAATTTTATGCCGGCATCGATTAAAATTATTTCATCCTGGAACTGAACTGCATATGTGTTTTTGCCAATTTCGCCTAATCCACCCAGGGCAAAAACTGCAGTTTGATCATTCTTAACAAATTTCATAAATTATCATTTCTCCAATACGTTATAGTCTTCATTTTGTTGTTCATAACTAAGGTGTGCTCCCTTAACTTCTTGAACGGATTCAACATTATAGCCACGGTCAGCAATTTTAGTACGGACGTCTCTTACTGATTCACCTTCAATAAAAAGGGTTTTTGTATTTTCTCTGACAGGTACTTCTCTGATGCTTTCTTGATAATATACTTTAAATATCATTACAATATCGCTCCTAACTTGGGACATAGCTTTTTCTATTATATAAAACATTTTCATCTTTTTCATTTATTTTCTTTGGAAAACATTAGTCTTGTATGAAAAGTATGTAAAAAAGAATCGTTGTTTTTACAATTTACAATAACGAAGGAGCCCTTCGCAAGTTTGAAGGGCCCTAAATAAATTTAGGCAATGGATTTATGCAATAGATTTTTTTCGTAGTAAATCATTCCACTGTTTTAAGAGCTTCTTTCTCAGCTTCTTTAACATAGTGGATCATCTCCTTATCTCTTATTTTATACGAACCTTGTCCAATGTAAAGTAAGCCATGGCAGATTATTGAAGTTTTTTTAAAATAAGAGTATTTTTACTTTATTATATGAAGAAAATGCTAATTCAATCATGGTTAAACATGGAATTACATTGACAAAATAAAATATAGCTAAAAAAGAACCGACCCAGGGGTCAGTTCTTTTATTTTTTTGCAACTTCAATTAGGGCGATTTACCGTTCGATTGCAATGGCACCTTCGATTGGTCTCAATGGATCTTCATGATTAATATAATCATAAAACATAATCCCATTTAAATGATCAATTTCGTGTTGAAAACAAATAGCAGGAAGTCCTTTTAAACGAAGTTTCACTTCTTCACCGTTTAGAGTTGTACCCTTTACTGTGATTCTTGCATATCTTGGGACATAGCCGGGTATCGCTCTATCAACGGACAGGCAGCCTTCTCCTGCGTTCAAATAGGATTTTTCAACAGAATGGCTAATAATTTTTGGGTTAAATAAGGCATAACTATAAAGAGTTCCTGTCTCATCCATAAGATGGACAGCAATCATTCGTTTTAACACATTGATTTGTGGGGCGGCTAAACCGATTCCAGGGCGCAGGCCGTATTGAACAGATATTTCAGGATTTTGGCTATTAATGACATATTCTAATAAATTGCTTAGTATTTGTTTATCCTCTTCAGAGGGCGGCATGGATACTTCTGCAGCCACTTTTCTAAGGGAAGGATGGCCATCTCGTATGATATCTCCCATCGTTAACATGAAACACTCACTCCTGTACTCTAACTAAATTATTAATAATAATTAGTCTATCAGACAATTAATAAAAAGTTAACAATTGATTAATGCCCTCCAAATGCATCCCTTTTATAAACTCGTTATTGTCAAACAAACCAAGTGTCGATATAGTAGAATATGGAATAAGCAGGAGGTTTAAAACATGTCATTTATAAAAAATTCTGGTTTTATTTTATTTATATTGGTTTTGACAGTTATTTTTGCAGGATGTACAAAAGAAAAAACACCTGAAGAAAAAATGTATACCGTGTTAGAAAAAGTCGTAAAGGCGGAAAAGGTATTCGAGGAACAACAGAATCCACTTGTTGAGCTTGAAAAAAAGGAAAAAGGGATATATGACCAAATTATTGAACTTGGCATGAAAGAATATGATCAAATCTTTAAGCTTTCAGATGAAGCCCTTTTATTAGTAAATCAAAGAAAAGAACTTATGGATAAGGAAACAAACAGTATCAAGCTCTCGGAAAAAGAATTTTCAAAATCTGCAAATATAAAGGATAAATTTGAAAATCCAAAGCTAACGAAATTAGCTAATGATCTGTATGAGACAATGATGAAAAGATATGAAGCGCATGATGAGTTATTCACCGAATATAATGAGGCACTTAAAAATGATAAAGCATTATATGAAATGTTTAAAAATAAAAACCTTCCGCTAGATGATCTAGAAGCCCAAGTAAATAAGCTCAATGAAACATATAAAAGGATTTCAAATGCAAATGAAAAATTTAATATGCTAACAGAACAATACAATGATAAAAAGTTGTCATTTTATAAGCAGGCGGGGCTTAATTCGGGTAACTAAATACTATTTGATAAAAATAATCGGCAGATAATGCCGATTTTTTTATATTATAACAACTCGAATAAAATGAAATAAATATATAACAGAAATTGAAATTAAGTGATACAGAAAAAAATAAATGCGTATTTTTAGCAACATGATTGTAGTGGAAAATATAAATATATAGTATTTGACGTGTAAAAACTAATGAGGTAAACTTGTAAATGAGTTCATTAATTGTATCAATGATGTTACATAAAATAGTGGTACAGAATAAAATGATGGTGAGGTAAAAGGAATTTGTTTTATCTTATCTTTTCTGTGAAAAACTATTTATTAGTATGTTTAAGAACTAAGCTAACCAAAATTCTATGTAATATCACGGGTTTACCCAATACAAAGTTAAAATGGATAGGACTGATTATCTGCTTTTATTCTTTAGGTTTTGGGTAATCTAACTTAGTGGATAATATTTTCAAAAATTTAGCTCCTGAATTGAAAGGAAGAGGTGACCTAAATGGTTTCTAAAACTCAAAACGCTAAGCTTGATGCGAAGAAAACACTAGAAGTTGTTGAGGAACAATTTCAAACACTTCAAATTTTAAATGAAGCTGGTGAAGTCGTAAACGAAGCAGCAATGCCTGACCTTACTGATGAACAGCTCCAAGAATTAATGCGTCGCATGGTTTACACGCGAATTCTTGACCAGCGTTCTATTTCTTTAAATCGTCAAGGGAGATTAGGTTTCTATGCTCCAACTGCGGGACAAGAAGCTTCTCAATTAGCTTCACAATTCGCACTTGAAAAAGAAGATTTTATTTTACCTGGATATCGTGATGTTCCGCAAATTGTTTGGCATGGCTTACCATTATCCCAAGCATTTTTATGGTCAAGAGGACATTTTCAAGGTATGCAAATTCCGGACGGAGTAAATGTTCTTCATCCTCAAATTATCATCGGTGCCCAGTATGTACAAACTGCGGGTATTGCTCTTGCTTTTAAAAAGCGTGGAACAAAGGCAGTAGCTATTACTTATACCGGTGATGGAGGAACATCACAAGGGGATTTCTATGAAGGAATGAACTTTGCCGGCGCCTATAAAGCTCCAGCCATCTTCATTGCTCAAAATAACCGATTCGCTATATCAACTCCTGTTGAAAAGCAATCAGCTGCCAAAACTCTCGCTCAAAAAGCTGTTGCAGCTGGAATTCCAGGAATTCAAGTTGATGGTATGGATCCACTTGCTGTTTATGCTGCTGTACGTGAAGCACGCGAACGAGCAATTAATGGTGAAGGTCCAACATTCATTGAAACTTTAACATACAGATATGGTCCACATACTATGGCGGGTGATGATCCAACTCGTTATCGTACAGCAGACCTTGACAATGAATGGGAAAAGAAAGATCCATTAGTTCGTTTCCGTAAATTCCTTGAAAACAAAGGTCTTTGGTCAGAAGAAAAAGAAAATGAAGTAATCGAACAAGCGAAAGAAGACATTAAAGAAGCAATTAAATTAGCTGATGCTGCACCTAAACAAAAGGTAACTGATTTAATGTCTATTATGTATGAAGAAATGCCTCAAAACTTAAAAGAACAATATGAAATATATAAAGAAAAGGAGTCGAAGTAAGCCATGGCTCAAATGACAATGATTCAAGCAATTACAGATGCTTTACGTTCGGAATTACGCAACGATCCAAATGTGTTAGTATTCGGTGAGGACGTTGGTGTAAACGGTGGTGTATTCCGTGCAACCGAAGGGTTGCAACAGGAATTTGGCGAAGATCGTGTATTTGACACTCCACTCGCTGAATCTGGAATCGGCGGCTTAGCAGTAGGTCTAAGTTTGCAAGGATTCCGCCCAGTTCCAGAAATTCAATTTTTTGGTTTCGTATTTGAGGTCATGGATTCCATTGCTGGTCAGTTAGCCCGCCAACGTTATCGTTCAGGTGGAAAGTTTAGTGCGCCTGTAACGTTTCGCTCGCCATTTGGTGGAGGGGTACATACTCCTGATATGCACGCTGACAGTTTAGAAGGACTTATGGCTCAGACACCTGGAGTTAAGGTTGTTATTCCGTCCACTCCTTATGACGCTAAGGGGCTGCTCATTTCATCTATCCGTGACAATGATACAGTTGTTTTCCTTGAGCATATGAAGTTATACCGTTCTTTCCGTCAAGAAGTTCCTGAAGAGTCATATACAATTCCACTAGGAAAAGCGGAAGTAAAACGTGAAGGTACAGACGTTTCAATTGTTACCTACGGCGCAATGGTACATGAGTCATTAAAAGCTGCAGAAGAATTAGAAAAAGAAGGCTTTTCTGCGGAAGTAATTGATTTACGGACTGTAAGCCCGATTGATATTGAGACAATTATTGCATCTGTTGAAAAAACAGGTCGTGCAATTGTTGTTCAAGAAGCACAAAAACAAGCTGGTATTGCAGCACATGTTGTTGCTGAAATAAATGATCGTGCAATTTTAAGCCTAGAAGCACCAGTCTTACGTGTGGCTGCACCAGATACCGTTTTTCCATTCCCACAAGCAGAAGCTGTTTGGCTTCCGAATTATAAAGATGTAATTGCAACAGCTAAAAAGGTTTTAACCTTTTAAATAACTTATTTAATTGTACGCTATTATTTATATAGTTACATTGCTCAAAAAAACATGTAATTTAGGAGGATGAATCCTAGTGTCATTTCAATTTAAAATGCCTGACATCGGTGAAGGTATACATGAAGGCGAAATTGTTAAATGGTTCGTAAAACCAGGTGACAAAGTTCAAGAAGATGATGTACTTTGCGAGATTCAAAATGATAAAGCTGTAGTAGAAATCCCTTCCCCTGTTGAAGGAACAGTAGTTGATGTATTAGTTGGCGAAGGTACTGTCGCAACAGTTGGACAAGTTTTGGTAACCTTTGATGCCCCTGGTTACGAAAACCTTCAATTTAAAGGTGATGAACATGCTGATGAACCAAAACAAGAAGAAAAACCAGCAGTAACAGCTCCTGCACCAGAGGTTAAACAAGATGCAGCACCTCAACCAGCGGCTGTTGCAGTGGCACCGCAAGCTGATGTTGATCCAAATCGTCGCATTGTTGCTATGCCATCTGTTCGTAAGTATGCTCGTGAGAAGGGAATTAATATCCAATTAGTTCCTGGAACAGGAAATCTTGGACGCATTCTTAAGAGTGATATCGATTCCTTTGTAAGCGGTGGAACAGCACCTGCACCACAAGCTGCAACTGATGCTGCAGCAGCAACGGAAACTGCTAAAGTGGAGGCACCACAAGCGGCTGCGGCAGCTATTCCTCAAGGAGAATATCCTGAAACTCGCGAGAAAATGAGTGGTATTCGGAAGGCGATTGCTAAAGCTATGGTAAATTCCAAGCATACAGCACCGCATGTAACACTTATGGACGAAATAGATGTAACTAAACTTGTGACACACCGTAAGAAATTTAAAGAAGTAGCGGCTGCCAAAGGCATTAAGCTAACATTCTTACCATATATCGTTAAAGCGTTGACAAGCGCATTACGTGAATTCCCAGCCTTAAACACATCTCTAGATGATGCAACAAGTGAAATTATTCATAAACATTATTATAATATTGGAATTGCAGCTGACACGGAAAAAGGCTTGCTTGTCCCAGTTGTAAAAGATGCAGATCGTAAGTCAGTTTTCTCAATTTCTAATGAGATTAATGAATTAGCAGTAAAAGCGCGTGACGGAAAGCTTGCTCCTAACGAAATGAAGGGTGCTTCATGTACGATTTCCAATATTGGTTCAGCTGGCGGTCAATGGTTTACTCCAGTAATTAATCACCCAGAAGTTGCCATCTTGGGTATTGGCCGAATTGCAGAAAAGCCAATCGTTAGAAATGGTGAAATTGTTGCCGCACCAGTATTAGCTTTATCTTTAAGCTTTGACCATCGCATGATTGATGGAGCAACAGCACAAAATGCATTAAATCATATTAAACGTTTATTGAACGATCCAGAACTATTGTTAATGGAGGCGTAATATCATGGTCGTTGGAGATTTCCCAATTGAAACAGATACTATAGTCATCGGAGCAGGCCCAGGGGGATATGTTGCCGCAATTCGTGCAGCACAATTGGGACAAAAGGTGACAATTGTTGAAAAAGAATATGTAGGCGGCGTTTGTTTAAATGTCGGTTGTATTCCTTCGAAAGCGTTGATTTCGGCAGGACACCGTTACGAAACAGCCATGCATTCAGATACTTTTGGAATTACCGCAGAAAATGTAAAAGTGGATTTTACAAAAGTTCAAGAATTTAAGGCAGGCATCGTTAAAAAGTTAACAGGTGGTGTCGAAGGTTTATTAAAAGGTAATAAAGTAAACATTGCTCGTGGTGAGGCCTATTTTGTCGATGCCAATACATTGCGTGTTATAAATGAAGATTCAGCACAGACTTATACCTTTAAAAATGCAATTATTGCAACTGGCTCTCGTCCAATCGAGCTACCAGCCTTTAAATATTCAAAACGTGTTCTGAATTCTACAGGGGCACTTAACTTAAATGAAATCCCTGAAAAAATCGTTGTTATCGGCGGTGGAGTAATCGGGATTGAACTAGGTGGTGCTTATGCAAACTTTGGCAGCCAGGTTACCATTTTAGAAGGTGCGGAAGAAATACTTGGTCTTGGCGTTTTTGATAAGCAAATGGCTGCTCTTGTAAAGAAGAGCATGAAGAAAAAAGGTGCAGAATTCTTTACAAAGGCATTTGCTAAGGGTGTTGAAGAAACTGAAAACGGCGTTGTCGTAACGTTCGAAACAAAAGGCGAAGAAAAGAAAATCGAAGCAGATTATGTCTTTGTAATGGTTGGAAGACGCCCTAACACTGATGAAATGGGATTAGAACAAGTGGGTGTTAAGTTATCTGACCGCGGATTGATTGAAATTGACAAACAATGCCGCACGAACCTAAGCAATATCTATGCTATTGGTGATGTTGTTGCTGGTCCTCAATTGGCACATAAAGCATCATATGAAGCGAAAATTGCTGCTGAGGCAATTGCTGGACACACGTCTGAAATTGATTATTTAGGTATTCCTGCTGTTGTCTTCTCTGACCCTGAATTAGCATCAGTTGGCTATACAGAAACACAAGCAAAAGAAGAAGGAATTGCTGTGAATGCAGCTAAATTCCCATTTGCTGCTAATGGTCGTGCGCTATCATTAGACAGTGGTGATGGATTCTTGAAACTAATTACTCGGAAAGAAGATGGACTTGTAATTGGGGCACAGATTGCCGGAACAAGCGCGTCAGATATGATCGCAGAATTAGGCCTAGCAATTGAAGCGGGAATGACTGCAGAAGATCTTGCTATGACTATTCATGCACATCCAACACTTGGAGAAATAACAATGGAAGCGGCGGAAGTTGCATTAGGAAGCCCAATCCACATTATGAAATAAATTAGAAAGAATAAAAGTCCTTTTCGCAAATTAGCGGAAAGGACTTTTTTCATTTATAATGGATCGTTTTAAAAAAGAAGCGTAAAAATATCCCTGTTATCATAAAAACAAAATATAACTCTCGTTTTTAGAACATATACTTAAAAGAACTAACATTCTAATATCAATTTTGAATGTATTAAGAGTGGTGATAAATATGAGGGTCTATGTTGCAGTGATACTACAATTTATCATTTGGAGCGGTTATACATTTATTGAATGGTTGTCAAAGCATGACCAGCTTATATATAAAGTCATCATGTTTTTTGTGTTTTTTTATCTAGCCTTTTTAATTGGAAATCATGTAACCAAATCAGCGCGTAAAACGCTTTTTATCACTACTTTAAGCCTTGTAATATACACTTCGATTCATTATACCATGGAAATGTTTACGCACTAAAAAAAGCCCCTCAAGGAGCTTTTTTTTATTTTCGTGGATAATAATACATGATTCGCTCATTGAATAGATGGAGTTCCCCTTGCAGTTTTTTCGCAAGGTATTTACAAAATTCATTGGCTTTTCCTTTATCACCGTAAGTAGATTGATCAGGTAAAGTGACTTGTATGTATGTTTGTTCTAGTTCCTGACCCTCCTCAGTACGAATCGTTTCCTGATCAACTCCAACTAAAATGGCGTAGTAGCGTTCATCATTTGAGTGTAAATAGAACCATTTACCTTTGGCCTCTGTTGTTTCTTTCATTTCATATGGGAAGGCTGACTCTCCGTATTCCCATCCTATTTGGTTGCCTGTTTTTGTCGTATTTTTTTTATACTCGTGAAATAATTCCTTTACTTCCTCTATTGTTACCTTTTGTTTAGCAGATGAAGGCACTAGTTTAATGTATGCGTTACCAGCCATCATCATTCCCCCCCATTAGTACGTTAGTATTAACCCTCTCTATTCTAGCACTGAATAAAATCTTATGACAACTGCCGCATTAAATAAATGTACAAGTTTCTTGTTTCTTATTTAAATTTGAATTATAATAATATTCTAAAGATTCATTCTTATAAAAAGGAGGAACTTATGGGAATTTTTGAGAAGCTCTATGATGAGCATGAAAATGCAAAAGTTAGGTTTATTGGATTTACCACGGAAAGTACACGTTATGATTTCGGGATTATTTATACCAGCATGTTTTTTGGAAAGCCGTTAGTTGTCTGCATGCAAACAGGCCGCTCCACTCTCCTTGACCCCAAAGATATTGAAGATATTGATTACCTTCAAACCATATTCCGTATACCAGACCAACAGCAGGCAGCAGATTTAGCTGACTTCTTCAGAGAAACACTACCTTCCATCCCTTTTGTCACCCAATATGAGTAATGATTCAAAAAAGAAGGCCTATATAGGCCTTCTTTTTTATGAATATTTTTTAATTGTGACATACAATTTAGGCTTGAAATTTTTAATGTGATATATTATTATCTAATTAAGGATAAATAAATACTTGTTTTGGGGTCATTCAATAATGAAAAGGGGATTGAGCAAATGGGTACTTTAGTATGCCAAACATGTAATTCTACTATCGATCATTTTGAAGATGAAAAAGTAACGGTGCTTTATTCTAAGGGCAATTGTTGCGAAGATCATCATACAGAGGAAGATTTATAATAGCTAAATATAAATAAAAACAGGATTCCTAAATGGAATCCTGTATTTTTGTTCTATTTTATTGCTTTATACTCTTTGATTACGAGAAGGGATTTGAGTTCATCATCCTCCGGTCCTTGTACAGGGAGCCCCGCTTCAAGGTTTTTCTGGATGTAATGGAGGTTTTCCTTTGTAATAATTTCACCAGGGATAAAAATTGGGATACCCGGTGGATAAACCATCACAAATTCTGCAATGATTCTTCCTTCTGATTCTTCAAAAGGAATAACTTCTGTTTCCGCATAAAACGCATCTCTAGGTGTTAATGCAAGCACTGGGATTTCAGGAAGTAGAACTTCTACAGGCTCAATTCTATCGGTACTGTGCTGGCATAGGTCCGCTAATTCCTTGAGAGCATTTACTAGTAAGTCAGCTTCGGTTTCTGTGTCTCCAAGTGTGATAATACAAAGAATGTTATATAAATCGGAAAGTTCCACTTCAATATTATGTTTTTCTCTTAGCCACTTTTCTACATCATACCCAGTTAATCCTAATTCTTTCACAGAAATAATTAATTTAGTTGGATCGTAATCAAAGGTAGCTTTTGACCCTAAGATTTCTTCACCAATACAATGGAGATTTTCGATCTCATTAACACTTTTTCGAATCGATTGTGCTACTTTAATGGTATTATCAATTAATTCCCTTCCCTTAGTAGCTAATTGCTTACGTGCGACATCAAGTGAAGCAAGCAATAAATACGAAGTAGAGGTGGTAGTTAGCATACTTAATATGGATTGGACATGTTTGGCAGAAACAAGGCCTTCCTTCACATTTAGAATCGAACTTTGGGTCATCGAACCGCCTAGCTTATGAACGCTAGTAGCTGCCATATCTGCACCAGCCTGCATCGCTGAGAGTGGAAGTTCTTCATGAAAATGAATATGAACACCATGGGCTTCATCAACAAGGACAGGAATTTCATATGAGTGTGCAATTTCAACAATCTTTTTTAAATCTCCGGAAATACCAAAATAAGTTGGGTTGATAACTAATACCGCTTTCGCATCTGGATGCTGTTTAAGAGCTCTTGCCACGGCATCAGGGGTGATTCCATGAGATATACCTAGTTCCTTATCAATTTCGGGTTGGATAAACACTGGAATAGCTCCAGAGAAAACAATGGCAGACATGATTGATTTATGGACATTCCTCGGAACGATAATTTTATCATCAGGTCCACAAACAGCCATGATCATCGCAATAATTGCTCCGCTTGTGCCTTGCACAGAAAAAAATGTTCGGTCCGCACCAAAGGCTTCTGCTGCTAAATCTTGCGCTTGCTTGATAATCCCTTTTGGCTGATGCAAGTCGTCTAGCGGCCCGATATTTATTAGGTCAATAGACAGGGCATTATCCCCGATAAAGTTACGAAATTCAGGGTCAATCCCAGCCCCTTTTTTATGACCTGGAATATGGAATTGTATTGGGTTCTTTTTTGCATGTTCTAATAAACCGCTAAATAACGGTGTTTGATTTTGAGACAATTTATAACCACACCTCTTTGTAAAAAATACTCTAATTATGTCGAATTTCAATAATAAACAAAAGGAATTATAGCATTATTCCCATTCATTGCAAAGAAATATATGTTATTACTTACTCGGTTTACGATAGTTTCCCTTTAATACAGGAAAATTACCCTGAAGTAACGAAATAACAAGTAGAAAGTTTTTAGGAGGATTTCTAATGGAATGGAAAACACGAGTTACTCAATTATTAAACATACGATATCCGATTATTCAGGGGGGGCTAGCTTATTTAGCCTATTCTGAGTTAGCGGCAGCCGTTTCAAACGCGGGTGGTCTTGGGCAGATTACAGCCATGTCCTTAGCTGAGCCTGAACAGCTTCGAGAGGAAATACGTAAAGTAAAACAGCTAACAAACAATCCTTTTGGGGTTAACTTTGCAATTGGGCAGCATGGCAGACCATTTTCCGATTTTCTCCAAGTGGCTATTGATGAAAAGGTCCCGGTTGTTTCAATGACAGGAGGAAATCCTGCTCCCATATTTGAACAAATAAAAGGCACACAGATAAAAACACTTGTCCTTGTTGCGGCCAGAAGACAGGCAGTGAAAGCAGAAGAACTTGGCGCAGACGCTGTTATGGTTGTGGGGCAGGAAGGAGGGGGTCATCTTGGCCGTGATGATGTAGGAACAATGGTTCTGGTGCCTCAAGTTGTAGATGCTGTTTCTATACCAGTTATTGCTTCGGGTGGAATAGGTGATGGCCGAGGACTAATGGCAGCCCTTAGTTTAGGTGCAGAGGGAATTGAAATGGGTACAAGATTCATTGCAACAAAGGAGTGTGTTCATGCCAACGAACTATATAAGAAGACCTTAGTGGAAGGCAATGAATCTGGAACAGTGGTGATTAAAAGAACACTCGGTGCTCCAGCAAGGGCCCTTGCAAACAGTTGGACAGAAAAAATTCTGGACATTGAAAAAAACAATGGGGGGTACGATGAATTAAAAGATTACATTAGTGGAAAAGCAAACCAACGCTATATTTACGATGGTGTACCTGATGATGGCTTTGCATGGGCAGGTCAAGTGATGGGTTTAATTAAAGATGTCCCTACAGTTGAAGCATTGTTTAATCGAATGATTCATGATGCTGAACAAATTCGTGCAAAATGGGGAAAATAAGTATATGATTCTGTTTAGTTGAAATTAGTTAGAAGGTGAAATTATGGAATACCAATATCCTATTGATCATCATTGGAGTACAGAGGAAATTGTGGATGTGATTGCATTTTTTGAAACAATTGAAAAGGCTTATGAACAGGGAATTGACCGCGATGAAGTATTGAAGGCGTATCGCCGCTTTAAAGAAATCGTTCCCAGCAAAGCCGAAGAAAAGACAATTTGTAATGAATTTGAAGAAATGAGTGGCTACTCGTCTTATCGAACCATAAAAAAAGTAAAAGATGCAGCCTCCGGTGATAGGATAAAAATGAAATAATATGAACAGGCTCCTGGACTCTTTGTGCAGGAGCTGTTTTTCTTCTTACTTTCTATTTTGTGAAATTCGATATAGAGTGGCTACTTTCTCAAAAACACCCTCAATTTGTTGAATTAACTGATCGGAACCTAATTGAATGACTCGCTCTCTGTCAATTGTAAAACCACATAATAATTCCGCTTTTTTTACGTTTTGAAGGCGGTCAAAAAGCGATCGAAGTTCTTCCTTGGATAAATGACTGTGTGCAATGGTTTCTGGTTTTGTATGATCCACAGACCAAACAAAGTCCTTTGGTGTATCTTTATAAATTTTTGCTAATTTTTTTGAAAATCTTTCAGCAATTAATTCTTTTTGAGGTGCTTCATAAATAACGGCAAACCATATAAACAGATGGGTGTTCCACATGCCGATTTGAAAATGAGGAAGCATTTTATAACCTCGAGGATTATTTGAAAATGCGACCCACGTATCTTTAGGTGGATTAATGGTCCTTCTTGCATGTTTAGCTACATGTACGAACATTTCATCATCTGTTAGTGAAGAAATGAATGGGGAAAAGTGACTTCCTAATTCTTCTAATTTGGGACGGACTGTTTCCTTCAGTGCTTCCATTCTTGCCTCTAAACCATCTATTAAAAAAACATCAAAATCTTCGTTAGTAAATCCTTTAAAACCCATAAATTTAAACCTCCAACTAAACATTTGTCCTTTATTGTAGCATACCAATTAGCTGACAAGTAGTTAGATGCTTTCTGGGTTAGAGCACATATTTGTTGCAACATATCTCCCTGACTCATATTATACAGTAAAAAAATAATCTGAAAAATTAGTTAAATCCAGGAAGGGGAGGAGAAACGTGAAACAATTAATGAATACCTCACTTAAAAAAGCAAGCGAAAAGGAAAGGACAGCAGTTTTAAGATTGGAAATGGATTATGAATTAGCTACATTATTCGAAGCGATTGAAGAAAAGAATGAGAAAAAAATGAAAGACTGCAAACAAAAATTAGAAAAAATCCGCCAAGAATTATTACGATTAAAAGCACTTTGATAAATTAATGATGTTTTTTATCCAAGGAGAAATAAAGCAGGATGGAGAGAAATAGAATATATTCTGAGCTTATCTAAAACGAACTCCAGCAAAAATGAAGGGGGTTCGTTTATTATTGTCCTTTTTGATGTGGTACGTGTACCTCTTAAAAGTTGATGTGTTCCAACAATTTGATTAAGCTAAAGGTACATTATTTAATTTATCATGCATCATACTACATACATTGAAAACTTGACAGGAATTTAGATTTATTTGGAGGAGTGTTATGAACTGGGATCAAATTTATTCTCATGCAAAGGAATGGGTTAATGAAGCAGGAGCTAGAATTAGATTATCTTTTGATGAAACGTTGAATATTCAAACGAAGTCAAATGCTAATGATTTGGTAACGAATATGGATAAAGAAATTGAACAATTTTTTATAAGTAAAATCAGAGCGGTTTATCCCAATCATAAAATATTGGGCGAAGAAGGGTTTGGAGATACACTCGAAAGTCTTGACGGTGTGGTTTGGATGATTGATCCAATCGATGGAACGATGAATTTTATTCATCAACAAAGAAATTTTGCTATTTCTCTTGGTATTTATGAGAATGGGATTGGTAAAATTGGGCTCATTTACGATGTGGTCCATGACGAACTGTATCATGCCAAAAGGGGAAATGGAGCCTATTTAAATGAAAAGCCTCTCGTTCCTCTAAAGGATACAACTGTTAAGGAATCCATCATTGCTCTAAATGCAACATGGGTAATGGAAAATCACCGTATTGATCATAATTTAATGATTCCTCTAGTGAGAGATGCACGGGGAACAAGATCATATGGTTCAGCAGCCCTTGAAATGGTGTTTGTTGCGACAGGAAGGGTTGACGCGTACCTCTCGATGCGCTTATCACCTTGGGATGTTGCGGCAGGAGCAATAATTATAGAAGAACTTGGCGGGTTGGTTACAAATCTAAGGGGAGAAAAACTGAATTTCCTTGTACAGGATTCATTATTTACAGCAAATCGAGGATTACACCAATCAATCTTAAAGGACTACTTAAAAGAGGGAAGATGGTAAAAAGAAGAAGCCGTTGTAGGCTTCTTCTTTTATAATTCTCCATTTTCCCGCATTTTTCTTTTTGTTTTAAAGCCCATCCCCATAATTACGATAATTGCAATGATACAACCCATTGCACCTATTATGCTTTTTTCGCTAATTGCAATGCCAATCCCCATTATACTTGCGGCTGCAAGGATAGCATAAACGAGTAATGAACACTTCACGTTTTTCATTTTTTGATACCCCTTTTTTCAGTTCAAAAATTGAGTGCTTTTGTATATTTTTTATTCTACAATAAAATGGTTAGGGGTTTCCACTTTATTTGTGGTATAATGTTTTAGTTGTGAATGGGAAACTATAAATAGACTTATTTTTAGAATATAGGAGTGGAATTTTTTGAATATAAGAAATGATATACGTAATATTGCTATCATTGCCCACGTTGACCACGGGAAAACAACGTTGGTGGATCAATTGTTGAAACAATCTGGAACATTTCGTTCTAACGAGCATGTTGAAGAACGTGCCATGGATTCTAATGATTTAGAAAGAGAGCGTGGAATCACCATCCTCGCGAAGAACACGGCTATTCAATACAAAGATACTCGTATCAATATTTTGGATACTCCAGGACACGCTGATTTTGGCGGAGAAGTTGAACGAATCATGAAAATGGTTGATGGTGTATTGCTTGTAGTTGATGCCTATGAAGGTTGTATGCCACAAACACGTTTTGTTCTAAAAAAAGCATTAGAGCAGAAGTTAACTCCAATTGTTGTTGTGAATAAAATTGACCGTGACTTTGCGCGACCTGCAGAAGTAATTGATGAAGTAATCGATTTGTTTATCGAACTAGAAGCAACTGAAGACCAGTTGGAATTCCCGGTTATTTACGCTTCAGCGATAAATGGTACAGCAAGTACTAATCCAGAGAAGCAAGATGAAAATATGCAATCCTTGTATGATGCAATCGTAGAATATATACCTGCCCCAGTTGACAATCGAGAAGAACCATTGCAATTCCAAGTTGCTCTTCTTGATTATAATGATTATGTCGGCAGAATCGGAATCGGGCGTGTTTTCCGCGGTACGATGCAGGTTGGTCAACAAGTAGCATTAATGAAGTTAGATGGTTCTGTTAAGCAATTCCGTGTAACGAAGATTTTTGGTTTCTTTGGATTAAAACGTCAAGAAATTCAGGAAGCAGTAGCTGGTGACTTGATTGCTGTATCAGGAATGGAAGATATCAATGTTGGTGAAACGGTATGTCCTGTAGAACATCAGGAAGCACTTCCAATCCTTCGAATTGATGAGCCTACATTACAAATGACGTTTGTTGTAAATAACAGTCCATTCGCCGGAAGAGAAGGAAAGTATTTAACTTCAAGAAAGATTGAAGAAAGATTGCGCGCTCAATTGCAAACAGACGTAAGTTTACGTGTTGATAACACAGATTCACCAGATGCTTGGATTGTTTCAGGTCGTGGTGAACTTCATTTATCAATTCTTATTGAAAACATGCGTCGTGAAGGTTATGAACTTCAAGTTTCAAAACCTGAAGTTATCGTTAAAGAAATTGATGGTGTTCGCTGTGAACCAGTTGAAAGAGTTCAAATTGATGTACCAGAAGAGCATACGGGTTCAGTTATGGAATCAATTGGTGCCCGTAAAGGCGAAATGATAGATATGATTAACAATGGTTCAGGTCAAGTACGCTTAATCTTTAACGTACCGGCACGTGGATTAATTGGTTACACAACCGAGTTCTTAACAATGACTCGCGGGTATGGAATTATTAATCATACCTTTGACAGCTATCAGCCAATGTTACCTGGTCAAGTCGGCGGAAGACATCAAGGTGTACTTGTGTCAATGGAATCAGGAAAAGCATCGACATATGGTATCATGCAAGTAGAGGACCGTGGAACTATTTTCGTGGAGCCAGGTACGGAAATCTACGAAGGCATGATTGTCGGCGAAAACACACGTGAAAATGACATCACGGTTAATATAACAAAAATGAAACAGGCGACAAATGTTCGTTCAGCGAACAAAGATCAAACTTCTGTTATTAAAAAACCGCGTATCATGACATTAGAAGAGTCATTAGAATATTTAAATGAAGATGAATATTGTGAGGTTACTCCAGAATCAATTCGTCTTCGTAAGAAAATTCTTGATAAAAATGAACGTGAAAGAGCTGCTAAAAAGAAAAAATATGCTGAACAGAGTTAAGTAAAAGGAGTGCAAGAAGATGGAAGGATTCTCTCCTAGTCTTAGATTTTTCATTGAACTAACAGATGTAAAAACCGCTGTGTGGTTACAGTATATATATATTGTAATTTTAGCGGCCATTGTCTATAAGTTAGGCTTTGCAAAAAAATTGCCTCTTTTGAAAAACATCGTGATTTATACATGCTTGTTAATTGGATGCTTTGTTATGCTGATTTTTTCATACGCATTGCCTATTGCGGAGGGACTCGCAGGTGCGGCTGTGTTATTAATTATGTATAAAATACGCTTACATCAAACGAAAAAGCATCAGGCTGAAGCGAAATAACGGGGGTTTAGTTAAATGAAATCCGTTCAGGATACACTATATAATTGGCTTACAATTAAGGTTGTATGTGACGCACGGCCTGATGACACAGCAGCTCGAGATACATTACATCTTTTTGAAGAAATGTTAGTTGATCTTAACCTCTCCAATATAGAGGTAACAACAGATGTTGTCATGTATTATGTTTCCTATCAACAAGGGGATGAAACGAAAAAAATTCGTTTTCCACGGGAATTGATTGAGGTCATGCTGCAACAGATTAATCAAGAACCAGAAAAGTATGAGAACTACCCATTTGAAGAATAAATAAAAAACCATCATGCTCATTCCACTATGGAATGTCTTGATGGTTTTTTTGTAATATTTTACACAAGCTTTTCCGTTTTTTTTCACCAGTCGTCTTCCTCCGATTTCGTACGATATAAACGGAAATTTCCTGTTTCAAATCTGGCATTTGTTTTTTTAGTGATTCTTGTATTACATTCATTACACATATATGTATGGATGGGACGATTACGAAGTCGTTTGGCTACAAACGATTCATCCTCAATTGCTTCAATTTTATCACAAATTACACATTTAACTCTCATAAGACACCTCTTTAACTATTTCTAATAACCGATGATTCTCCTCTAGTATATCATGGCAGAAAGATTGTAAGTAATCAATTGGTTAAATTTGATGAAAGAATGGGATAGTAGTAATATGAGGATATCTGTTTTTTTTATAACAGGGCAAAGGACAAATTTAAGGGGATGCAGAAAAATGGCAAATCAAGTAGAACCAATGCTAATTAAGCCTTTATATGATGAGCTTCAAAAAGAGCGATTCGTGACATTGGCAACAGTTGATTATGAAACAGGGGGTCCTAATGTTAGCTCTATTTCCTGGGTGCTTGCAAAGGATGAAAGCACCATCTATTTTGCAGTAGATAATCGCTCTAGGATCATCGAAAATATTCATAAAAACAATCAAGTGGTTATTAATTTGATTGCGAACGAATCTACATATGCTATTCACGGGGACGCTCAGGTAAAAGAGGAAAGACTGCAGGATGTTCCACTAAAACTTGCTCTAATCCAGGTGAAAATTACTGCTGTAAGGGATGTAATGTTTTATGGTTCTAAAATAGTCACAGAGGTTCAATATGATAAAACCTATGATAAAAATGCTGCCCAGAAGTTAGACAATCAAGTGATGGATGCAATAAGAAAAGCTTAGGAATTACCCTAAGCTTTTTTTTATTTATAATGATTAGATTGGTCTTCTTGTTCTTTTTCCAGCTTCTTTTGATCGTTAGAGTTTAGCTTCTTATCTGGTTTTTCAGGAGCATTTTTAGGGCTTGGAGTAATTATGTCTCCAGGTATCTCCGGCATTAATCGACCGGCTACATCGGCAAGTTCCTCCATAATCCCTTGGATTGGCCTGCCCTTATTTATATCTTCTTGAATCTCTCGCAAACGCTGTGTCGTATCGGCATCGGCTACGACTACTGACTTGGCACCATACGGATCCTTTTTTAAACTTTCAGCCACGGAATACTTAATGGACCCTACTTGTGAACGGTCAATTTTTGCGTTTACATCAATACCGACAATTGCATATCTTCCTAAAACGACAGCAGTTGCATCTTTAACATTTGGAATGCTTGTTGCAAGTTTTACCAATCGTTTCGAGATTTCTTGCCCTGTTTTTCGATCAACATTTTCAATATAGCTGTTTTTTACTTTAACGGCTGAATCGTTCACATTGTTTGAGAGCTCCTTATTTGTACTGCAGCCAGCAATGATGAGCAAGAACGCAGTTATGATTAAGGTTTTCTTCATTTCTTATTCCACCTCCGCAATGCTTTATAAATAATTGAGATTAAGTCATAATCACTCATCTGAATTGAATGTCTCACTAACATTTATTGTGCGGAAATCCTTCTATCTTTATTCCAATAAACATATATTTTACCAAAGTCCAATCTAGCAGAAGGGTTGTTTGCAAGTTGCAATCCAAACAACAAGTAAAGCAGGAGGCGTTGCTTTGAGTAAGATATACGTGTTAGATACGAATGTCTTGTTACAAGACCCGTATTCCCTCTTCTCCTTTGAAGATAATGAAGTTGTAATTCCTGCAGTGGTTCTTGAAGAAGTGGACTCAAAGAAAAGGTACATGGATGAAGTAGGGAGAAATGCAAGACAAGTATCAAGACTAATTGATGGCTTTAGGGCTTCAGGAAAACTGCATGAAAAAATTCCTCTTGAAAACGGAGGGACAATCAGAATTGAGCTGAATCACCGTACCTTCCATGAGCTTCAGGATATATTTGTTGAAAAAACAAATGATAATCGAATTCTAGCTGTGGCTAAAAATTTATTTTTAGAAGAAAAAACCAAAGAAAATGGAAAGCCAGTTATTCTAGTTAGTAAGGATGCTCTTGTCAGGGTTAAAGCAGATGCAATTGGATTAGATGCCGAAGATTTTTTAAATGATCGAGTAGTTGAAATCGATCATATCTACACTGGCTTTTTTGAAGTGTTTCTTCCCATCGAATTATTGGGTCGATTTTATGAAAAAGGTGAACTGAATCTCTCTGAGATAGCGAATCACCCATTTTATCCGAATCAATTCTTAGTAATGAAAGATGCATTGGGCAGTTCTGCATCTGCCATAGGAATGGTAGATAAAACCAGTAAAAAGGTAAAAAAATTAGCTTTAAACCAAGAGCATGTTTGGGGCATCCATTCTAGGAATGTTCAGCAGACAATGGCAATTGAATTGTTATTACGAAAAGATATTCATTTAGTTACATTAACTGGGAAAGCAGGAACAGGGAAAACGCTGTTAGCACTAGCTTCTGGTTTAATGCAAACGGAAGATTTCCGGGAATATAAAAAACTTTTAGTGGCAAGACCAATTGTCCCGGTAGGTAAGGACTTAGGGTTTTTACCGGGTGAAAAACAAGAGAAGCTTCGACCATGGATGCAGCCAATTTTTGATAATCTAGAATTTCTATTCAACACCAAAAAGCCAGGTGAACTTGATGCCATTTTAGCGGGACTAGGATCAATTGAGGTGGAGGCATTAACGTATATTCGTGGCAGAAGTTTACCGAAGCAATTCATCATCATAGATGAAGCACAAAATTTAACGAAGCATGAAGTGAAAACGATCCTTACGCGTGTTGGAGAAGGAAGTAAAATTGTGTTAATGGGAGACCCTGAACAGATTGATCATCCCTATCTTGATGCATATAACAACGGATTAACTTATGTTGTAGAAAAATTTAAGGATCAGTCTATTTCAGGACATGTTAAATTAATGAAAGGGGAAAGGTCGGGATTAGCTCTTTTGGCTGCAGATTTACTCTAAATTTATTTAAAAAGTAAAACGGGCGCCAAAGGCACCCGTCTTATTTTATGGTAAAACTCTTGACGTTTTTAATTGGACTTGTGAGATTTGAGCCATCGCCAAAATAGACATGGATTGGACCGTCTGCTGTAAGTGGCTTTCCATTATTGGAAAATCCCAAGATAAAATCATTGGCCGTTTCAAGAGGGTATTCATATTCACTGTCAATACAATGTATAACAAATGTATGTGCATCACTAGCAGGTTCTGAATTTTGTAGAAAGGGTTTTAATGGTATACCAAAGGTCCCCGTCAATACCTTTTCTTTTTCAAATTTCTTTTCAGTTTTCAATGTAGGCGGGTAAATCGCACCCTCAACAATTTCACGGTCCCAATGTTTGGATATGGCTTTCGTATACTCTTCCAATGATTTAGAATTCTCTAGTTTTGTTGTAAAATAGGTGGTTAAATCAACTCGTCGGTCGTCAAAAATCCACACACCTGGATCAAGTGTGATTGTATACTTCACGTTTCCTGAAATGATAATGATATTTTCCATCGTTTATTCCCCCTAAACCTTTGCATAATTAGTATAACTTGTTTTTTGCAAAATGTCATAATAGTACAATCAGGTTTCGCGACAAGATAAATCATCTTTGAAGAACAATAGTCTCAACTTGCTACTTTATTTAATCTACTTCATAGTTCTTGCAATTTTCCGTTGTAAACGGTAAAATTTATAGATAAGTTGAATTATCGCTCTGAAATGGGGGGATTTATGTTGGCCTCTGAAATGATCGTGAATCACCAAGAAAAAGCATTTGCCTTACTACAGGCTGACGCTGAAAAAATATTAAGGCTAATCAAAGTGCAAATGGACAATCTCACAATGCCTCAATGCCCTCTTTATGAAGAGGTGCTGGATACACAAATGTTTGGCCTATCAAGAGAGATAGATTTTGCTGTTCGATTAGGTTTAATAGATAGTAAAGATGGTAAAGCAATCCTCGATACATTAGAAAAAGAGCTATCAGTGCTTCATGATGCTTCGTTAAGGAAATAGTTGCATAGGAACTCAAACAATTACTGTTCATTGTTTGGGTTTTTTTGTTAATTATGAGCAGATGATTTCATTTATTTTTGGGACTATTCCAATATTAATTTGTTGTAACAAATTAACTTTTCCTCAAGAAATAATGTTTATTTTCTATTATAATAAAATGATATAAATCAATATTGAAAATGAGGACCAATAAATGCTAAAAAAAATATTGAAATCATATGACTATACGTTAATTATTGCTACTTTCCTTTTGTGCGCCTTTGGACTTGTTATGATATACAGTGCCAGTATGGCTTCCGCAGTTCAAAGGTATGGTTATCCACCTGATTACTTTTATCAAAAACAAAAAGTATGGCTGATGATTTTTACTCTAATCTTCCTTTTCGCAGCAATTCTTCCATATAAGATCATGATGTTCAAAAAAGTTCTGGTATTAATTGTGCTAGCTTCTCTTTTATCTCTGTTAGGTTTATTTGTATTTGGGGTAGAAAAAAATAATGCGCAAAGCTGGTACCCAATTGGGAGTTTCTTATTTCAACCATCGGAGTTTGTTAAGTTAGCAGCTATCATTTATTTGGCAGCCGTCTATGCGAAAAAGCAAGCCTATATCAATCAATTTAACAAAGGTGTTCTCCCACCTTTAGTTTATCTTTTTATTATATGTGCACTTATTATCTTTCAACCTGACTTTGGTACTGCAGCGATTATTATAGCCATCGCAAGTACGATGATTTTTTGTTCCGGGTTGAGTTTTAAAAGTATCGGCAAATTAGTTATTATAGTGCTAATAGTTCTTCTGCCGCTTGTTTTGGTCTCCTGGGGGAAGTTTTTTTCTGACGAACAACAAAGTCGTTTTGCTGTATTAGATAATCCATTTGATGATAAGTACGTAAATAATGAAGGTTTTCACTTAGCTAACTCCTATATAGCAATTGGTTCGGGCGGGATTAATGGATTAGGCCTAGGGAAGAGTATTCAAAAACTTGGCTATCTTCCAGAATCCCATACAGATTTCATCATGGCGGTAATTGCCGAAGAATTAGGGATTTGGGGTGTAGGGTTCGTTATTATTCTCCTCTTTTATATTGTATTGAGAGGGATATATGTCGGATTACAATGTAAAGACCCTTTTGGAAGTCTCCTTGCTTTTGGTATTTCCAGCATGATTGGGATCCAGACGTTTATCAATCTAGCTGGAGTATCTGGGCTAATTCCTCTAACTGGTGTACCACTGCCATTTATAAGCTATGGGGGATCCTCTCTCTTAATGCTTGCAGCGGCAACAGGAATACTTGTTAATGTTGCTATGTTCAATAAATATGAAAAGAAATATAAAAATAACCAGGAACAAATGGATAATCGGGTTAAACAAAAAGATGGTAAGGTTTCTTATATTTAGTCAAAACGCGAAGAACATTTTTGCTCTTCGCGTTTTTAAAAATACATAGAATAGAAGGTGCTTTTTGTGACTAGACAAATTAATAAAGTATTGGTCGCCAACCGAGGAGAAATTGCTATAAGGGTTTTTCGTGCATGTACAGAACTGAATATTCGAACTGTTGCAATTTATTCTAAAGAGGATTCCGGAGCCTACCATCGTTACAAAGCTGATGAGGCTTATCTCGTAGGGGAAGGAAAAAAACCAATTGATGCTTATTTAGACATTGATGGCATCATTGCAATCGCCAAAAAAAGCGGTGCGAATGCCATTCATCCAGGGTATGGTTTTTTGTCTGAAAATATTCATTTTGCTAAGCGTTGTGAAGAAGAAGGAATTATCTTTATTGGACCTCAGATAACACAATTAGATATGTTCGGGGATAAGGTCAAAGCAAGGCATCAGGCAGAGCTTGCTGGAATACCAGTCATTCCAGGAAGCCCAGGTCCGGTTAAAGATGTATCTGAGGTAGAAGATTTTGTGGAAGAACACAAGCTGCCAATTATCATTAAGGCCTCTCTTGGCGGAGGCGGACGCGGAATGAGAATTGTAAAACACTTAGATGAAATCCGTGAAGCATTTGAAAGAGCAAAGTCAGAAGCAAAAGCTGCTTTTGGTAATGACGAAGTATATCTTGAAAAATTAATTGAAAATCCAAAGCATATAGAAGTTCAAATTATTGGTGATAAGCAGGGGAATATAGTTCACCTTTTTGACCGCGATTGTTCCGTCCAAAGGCGCCATCAAAAGGTTGTTGAGGTTGCTCCTAGCGTATCCATATCAAATGAGTTAAGAAAAAGAATATGCGACGCTGCCGTAAAATTGATGAAAAATATCAATTACTTGAATGCAGGTACCGTAGAGTTTCTAGTTTCAGGAAATGATTTTTATTTTATTGAAGTAAATCCGAGGGTTCAAGTAGAACATACAGTCACAGAAATGGTAACGGGTGTAGATATCGTCCAAACGCAAATATTGATTGCGGAGGGTCATGAAATACATGGTCCGATAGTCGGTATACCATTACAAGAAAAAATCCAAATTAACGGATTTGCGATTCAGTCAAGGGTAACAACTGAAGACCCGCTAAATAATTTCATGCCTGATACAGGAAAAATAATGGCCTATCGTTCAGGCGGGGGGTTTGGGGTACGTCTAGATGCAGGAAATGGCTTTCAAGGTGCTGTCATTACACCATATTATGACTCTTTATTAGTAAAACTATCAACTTGGGCGTTGACCTTCGAGCAAGCAGCCTCAAAAATGGTTCGCAATTTGCAGGAATTCAGGATTAGAGGGATAAAAACAAATATCCCGTTCTTAGAAAATGTCGTGAAGCATGAAAAGTTTAGGAATGGCGAATATGATACCTCATTTATTGATACGACTCCGGAATTGTTTATTTTCCCGTTTCGTAAAGACCGTGGGACAAAAATGTTATCTTACATTGGCACAGTCACTGTAAATGGTTTCCCGGGTATTGAGAAGAAGAAAAGACCAGTATTTTCGAAGCCAAGAATTCCTCATTTACCTTATGATTTGTCTTATCAAGAGGGAACTAAGCAAATCCTTGACAAGTTCGGTGCAGAGGGCCTTGTCGAGTGGGTAAAGAATCAAAAAGAAGTCTTATTAACGGATACAACCTTTCGTGATGCACATCAGTCACTTTTAGCTACCCGTATGCGTACGACTGATATTCTTCATATCGCTGAGCCTTCTGCAAAACTCTTGCCAGATTTATTTTCTTTTGAAATGTGGGGCGGCGCAACTTTTGATGTGGCATACCGCTTCTTAAAAGAAGATCCATGGGACCGATTAGTATCACTTCGTAAGAAAATTCCCAATGTATTATTCCAAATGTTGATACGTGGAGCGAACGCAGTAGGATACAAAAATTATCCTGATAATCTGATCCGTGAATTTGTGGATCAATCTGCTTCAGGTGGAATTGATGTTTTTCGAATTTTCGATAGTTTAAACTGGGTAAAGGGAATGGAAGTTGCCATCGATGCGGTTCGTCAAACTGGTAAAATTGCTGAAGCATCAATTTGTTATACAGGGGACATTTTAGATCAGACAAGGACGAAATACAATCTTCAATATTATAAACACTTGGCAAAAGAGTTGGAACTTCAAGGGGCCCATATACTAGGAATTAAGGATATGGCTGGATTATTAAAGCCTGAGGCAGCGTACAGACTTATTTCTGAGCTAAAAGAAACAGTTGATATTCCTATCCATCTTCATACCCATGATACGAGCGGAAATGGTCTTTATACGTATGCCCGGGCAATAGAGGGAGGAGTCGATATTGTTGATACGGCATTAGGAACAATGGCAGGCCTAACATCGCAGCCTAGTGCTAATTCATTATTTTATGCTCTTGAAGGGACATCAAGGAAACCAAAAGTAAACATCAATGCAATGGAAAAATTGTCTTACTATTGGGAGGATGTTCGAAAATATTATCAAGATTTTGAAAGTGGAATGATCTCCCCTCATACTGAAATATATCAACATGAGATGCCGGGGGGGCAATATAGTAACCTCCAACAACAAGCCAGAGCGGTTAGCCTCGGTGACCGTTGGGATGAAGTAAAAGAAATGTATTCACGCGTAAATCATATGTTTGGGGATATTGTCAAAGTGACCCCTTCATCAAAGGTCGTTGGCGATATGGCATTATTTATGGTTCAAAATGATTTAACGGAGGAAGATGTGCTAATAAAGGGAGATTCGCTGGATTTCCCAGATTCAGTTGTTGAACTATTTGAAGGATCGCTTGGTCAGCCATATGGTGGTTTTCCAGAAGGGTTGCAACAAGTAATCTTAAAAGGAAAAAAACCATTGGAAGCTCGCCCAGGTGAATTGCTTAATTCAGTGGACTTAAAGAAAATTAAGGAGAAATTGTTTAAAGAATTAGGAAGACAAGTGACGGATTTTGAGATTATTTCTTATGCTTTATATCCTAAGGTATTTATGGATTACATGAAAATAGATGAACAATATGGCAATATCTCAGTACTTGATACCCCGACATTCCTATATGGAATGCGACTGGGTGAAGAAATTGAAGTAGAAATTGAAACAGGGAAAACACTGATTGTTAAACTCGTCTCTATCGGTCATCCTCAAGCAGATGGTACGAGGGTAGTTTACTTTGAATTAAATGGTCAGCCGCGTGAAGTATCCATAAAGGATGAAAGTATTAAATCTACGGTAGTTTCTAGGTTAAAGGCTGATCCGAAAAATGAAAATCAAATAGCTGCGACAATGCCGGGAACCGTGGTTAAGGTGATTGTCGAAAAAGGTGAAAAAGTAGAACGCGGTGATCATTTAATGATTACCGAAGCGATGAAAATGGAAACAACAGTTCAAGCACCGTTTTCAGGATTTGTTAAGGATATTTATGTTTCAAGCGGTGATGCAATATTAACGGGTGACCTTTTACTTGACTTAACGAAAAACTAAAAAAAGTTGCTAGGGACCTTATTCCCTAGCAACTTTTTTTAATGAAAATTTCTCTTTGACCTAGAATATAACAAAAGGAAATAACTTAAAACCCCAAACAAGCAGGTAATAAAGAATGCATGCAAAAGGGCAATATAGAGATTTAAACTAGTGAAAATAATCAAAGCCCCAGCAATTACTTGTAAGGTAACAAGGATGAAGGAAATAATCCATCCCCAATAAAGAACTCTTTGCTCTTTATAATTACGGACTGTCAAAATAAGGATATAGGTAATCCAGATAAAGATCAAACCAGCTGCTGCCCGGTGACCCATTTGCACCCATTCGTACAAGTTAGAGGGGAAAGCTGGGGAGTCATTTAAACATAAAGGCCAGTCTCGACAAACAAGGCTAGACTTAGTATGACGCACAAGTGCACCAGTGTAGATAACAAGATAACTATAAATGGAAACACCGACAATATGAAACCCCATTCGCTTATCAATATAAAGCTTTTCCGCATTAAATTTCTTATCAACTTCAAAAATTAAAAGTGTTAACAACAACACCGATGAAAAGGAGATAAGAGAAATACCGAAATGTAAGGCTAGGACAAAACTTGATTGTCCCCATTTTACTGCAGCTGCCCCGATTAATGCTTGTAAAAGTAAAAAGAAAAAGGAAAGGAATGAAAGAAATTTTGTTTCTCTTATATGCCCTATCGCCTTCCATGACCAAACCGATAGAATGAGAACCATAATTCCACCTACTCCAGAAACAAGCCTGTGGGCAAGTTCAATAGCTAATTCTGGTGTTATTGCCAACGGAAGGAATTTGCCATGACAAAGTGGCCAAGATCTCCCGCAGCCCATTCCAGAACCGGTCTTTGTCACTAATGCACCGCCAATTAGAATAAAAATCATTCCGATGGTAGTGGCAACCGCTAACCACTTCAAAGATAGTCGCAAAAAAGTCACCTCTTAAAAAGTTCAATAATTTGTCATTGGATAAACCTGACAGTATAATAAATGGAAAAGGACAAGATTTTTAAATTCCCTATTAATAATACCGAATAATGTCGAAAATGAACAGAAATTAAGTAGAGATTATTAAATAACTTTTATTAATAAAAAAGGTCCTGAATAATAAATGATTAACACTATTATTATAGTGGAAACAGTTGAAACTTTACTTTTAGTCTGTTAGTAATAGGTAAGGGTATATAATATAGAATGTTTATTTTGTAAAAATAAGAGGTTTTAACCGTAAAATTCATACTTCAGTCATTAAATAATGAATCCTGTCATAATTTTGTATTAAATTATTCAAAAAAAGTTCACAAAAATATCGGAAAGTGTGATTTAATATACAGAGAAAGTGTTTTAAAAATCACTATTCTTTTTTGATAATTATTATTCAAGTCGAAAAAAATTAATTGATTTTTTCTGCTGAGCATTCCTGTTTATTACAAATGAGGGCATAAATAATGAAGTATCAATATTACGTGCTTAAATGATGAATGTTTTGTTATTTAGGTTTAGGAGGAGAAACAAATGTCTAACTCTAAGGCTTACGGAGATGCTGCTATTGATAATGGCGCTGCGGGCCTGAATACCAATTTACAAACCTCAGCTTGGAAAGACCTTATGGCCCTTATAAAAATAGGGATTGTAAATTCCAACCTTATTACTACTTTTACAGGTTTATGGTTAGCACTACATTTTACAGGGCAAAGTTTTCTAAATAATTTAGATATTATCTTTTTTACAGTAGTGGGTTCTTCTTTAATTATTGCTGGGTCCTGTGCAATCAATAATTATGTTGATCGCGATATTGATCATTTAATGGAAAGAACGAAAGCGCGACCAACTGTAACGGGGAAAATAGGGCCGGTAAAAGTTCTTTCATTAGGTATTTTACTCATTGGACTGGGAACACTGTCTTTATTCTTTACTACGATGACTGCAACAGTAATTGGACTGCTTGGAGTTTTTAGCTATGTTTTCCTCTATACCCTGTGGTCGAAGAGGCAATTGGTGTCCAATACAATTATCGGGAGCATTTCAGGAGCCGTACCTCCGCTTATTGGGTGGGCAGCGGTTGATGCAAATCTTGATATTATGGCATGGTCATTGTTTGTATTAATGTTTGTTTGGCAGCCACCGCATTTTTATGCATTGGCGATGAGAAGAGTTAAAGAATATAAAGCTGCTGGTATCCCAATGCTACCGGTAGTGAAGGGGTTTAAAACCACCAAAATTCACATCGTACTCTGGGTTGCTGCACTTCAACCAATTCCGTTTTTTCTAACCAAGTTAGGAATCCCATTTCTAGTACTTGCTATCCTATTAAATATCGGATGGCTCGCATTAGGGATTTATGGATATAGAATCAAAGATGACATAAAGTGGGCAAAACTAATGTTTGTTTACTCTTTGCAATACTTAACTATTATTTTTGTAGCAATGGTTATCGTTACATTGATTTAGTTTTGAAATTGATTGTTTCTGGATGAAATTGAAGGGAACAGTCATCCTACATACTTCTTTGATCCACCAAATGTTTTATAATTTATTAGTGAAAGAGGGGTTTGATTAAGCTATGAAAAGGCTTGCAAAATGGCGTTTGATTTCGTTATTTTCGATTTTAGCGCTTGTACTCTCCGGATGTGGCGAACCGTACCTTTCCACGTTAAAGCCTGCCGGTGAAGTTGCGAAAACGCAATATGATTTAATGAAGTTAAGTACTTTAATCATGGTTGGGGTTATTATTATTGTTGCGATCATTTTCATTTTGATCTTGGTTCGTTTTAAACGAAAGGATGACAGAATCCCAAAACAAGTAGAAGGAAGTCACAAATTAGAAATTATTTGGACTGTTGTGCCGATTCTTTTACTATTGATTCTTGCCGTTCCGACTGTAGCTGCAACCTTTAAACTTGCAGATGTATCACCAATGGACAAGAAAAATACAAAAGCGCTTGTTATTAATGTGCGCTCTCATTTATACTGGTGGGATTTCGAATATCCTGGACAGAAGATTGTAACAAGTCAGGATTTAGTTGTACCTACGAATGAAAAAGTGTACTTTAATTTAAAGTCTACCGATGTTAAACATTCATTTTGGATTCCAGCTGTTGGTGGAAAACTTGATACCAACACTGAAAATATCAATAAATTTTGGTTAGAGTTTGATGATAAACAAGCAAACGAAGCCGGAAATCTTTTCTATGGGAAATGTGCAGAACTTTGTGGACCATCCCATGCATTGATGGACTTTAAAGTAAAAGCAATCAGCAGAGACAAATTTGATGCTTGGGTTGCTTCCATGCAAAATGTTAAGGCACCACAAAAAGCTCAAAGTGCTGTTGCTGCAGAAGGTCAAGAAATTTTTAATAAAAGCTGTATCGGCTGTCATGCCGTAACACCATCAAATAAAATGCCTGAGACTGCACGTCTTGCACCGAATTTATCAGATTTTGGTAATCGTACTCGTGTAGCAGGTGTTTTAGATCATAATAAAGAAGAGTTGAAAAATTGGATCCGTAACCCGGAAACATACAAACCAGGTAACATGATGACAGGAAAATACCCTGAAATGTCTGAAGAACAGCTTGATTCGTTAGCAGAATATTTAATGGGCTTAAAGGTTCAGTAATAAAAGGGGAATTGGTTGAAAGGGAGGTAAAATTGTGAGTACCTATGCTCAAAAAAAGGGATTTGGGGCAACTTTATGGGACTTTTTAACAACAGTTGACCATAAAAAAATCGCTATCCTATATCTCATTGCAGGTGGATTTTTCTTCTTAGTGGGCGGACTTGAGGCAATATTTATCCGCATCCAACTTGCAGTGCCGAATAATGACTTTGTTAGTGCCGGATTATTTAATGAAATTATAACAATGCATGGAACAACAATGATTTTCCTTGCTGCAATGCCGCTTGTATTTGCATTTATGAATGCGGTAATGCCATTACAAATTGGAGCACGCGACGTTGCGTTTCCATTTGTAAATGCTTTAGGATTTTGGTTATTCTTCTTTGGAGGAATATTTCTAAACCTTTCATGGTTCTTAGGTGGAGCTCCTGATGCAGGTTGGACATCTTATGCGTCACTTGCACTTCACTCAAAAGGTCATGGTGTAGACTTTTATATCTTAGGTTTACAGATATCTGGTATTGGAACCTTGATTGGTGGTATTAACTTCCTTGTTACCATCATTAACATGCGTGCTCCAGGTATGACATATATGAGAATGCCTTTGTTTACTTGGACTACATTTGTTACTTCTGCACTGATTTTGTTCGCATTTCCTCCATTAACAGTTGGTTTAGTTCTAATGATGTTTGACCGATTGTTTGGTGCGAATTTCTTTGATGTTACATTAGGTGGAAATACCGTAATTTGGGAACATCTATTCTGGATATTCGGTCACCCAGAAGTATATATATTAATACTTCCGGCATTCGGGATTTTTTCGGAGATTTTCCCAATTTTCTCAAGAAAGCGTTTATTCGGATACTCTTCCATGGTTTTTGCAACTGTATTAATTGGTTTCCTAGGCTTCATGGTATGGGCTCACCATATGTTTACAACTGGTTTAGGACCTGTAGCTAATGCCATTTTCGCAGTAGCTACTATGGCAATTGGTGTACCGACAGGAATTAAAATATTTAACTGGCTTTTAACAATGTGGGGAGGAAGTGTAAAATTTACCACTCCTATGCATTGGGCGATGGCGTTTATTCCATCATTTCTTGCTGGTGGGGTAACAGGGGTAATGCTTGCCTCCGCAGCAGCAGACTATCAATACCATGATACCTATTTCGTTGTTGCGCACTTCCATTACGTTATTGTTGGTGGTGTAGTATTTGCAGTCTTTGCAGGCACACATCTTTATTGGCCAAAAATGTTTGGAACAATGTTGAGTGAAGCTTTAGGTAAAATTACTTTCTGGTTGTTCTTTATCGGGTTCCATTTAACATTCTTTATTCAACATTTCTTAGGTTTATGGGGAATGCCGCGACGCGTATTCACATACCTTCCTGGTCAAGGATTTGACAGTGCCAATATGGTTAGTTCTATAGGAGCTGCGTTTATGGGCTTAGGTGTTATTGTAATGTTATATAACATCATCATAACATCTGTGAAAAATGTTAAAGTTGGTAATGATCCATGGGGAGATGGAAGAACACTAGAATGGGCAATCCCTTCACCACCACCGTTCTATAATTTTAAGCAACTTCCACTTGTTCGTGGGTTGGATGCGTATTGGTTAGAAAAAATGGATGGTAAAAAAGGAATGACTCCTGCTGAGCCGCTTGGTGACATTCATATGCCTAATTCATCTTTCTTACCGTTTATGATGGCTTTAGGATTATTCATTGCTGCTTTTGGTGCAATGTATCATGTTAATGATAAGGCTTGGGCTTTACCAGTAATGATTATTGGATTATTAGTAACGTTTGGTTCCATGTTCTTACGTTCAGTAAAAGATGATCATGGATTCCATATTCACAAAGAGGACTTAATGGATGACGATGATAAGGGGGTTAAGGCATAATGCACGCTGATGAAAAATTTACTTATGAAACATGGCCTGCTGCGCCGGAAAAATCAACCCTTGAATCAAAAAATAAATTTTTAGGTTTTTGGTTTTTCCTAGGGGGAGAGACAGTTCTTTTTGCCTCCCTCTTTGCCACATACCTTGCATTAAAGGATAAAGTTCCAAGTTCAAGTCATCCTTTAGCAAAGGATCTATTTGAATTACCGTTAACATTTGTTGCGACAATGCTCCTCTTAACCAGCTCATTAACAAGTGTATACGCAATGTATCATATGAAGAACTTTGCCTTCAAAAAAATGATGGTCTGGCTTGGTCTTACTGCTCTGTTAGGTGCAGGGTTCTTAGGACTAGAGGTTTACGAATTTACCCATTATGTCCATGAAGGGCATACATTTACAAGCAGTGCTTTCGGATCTGCCTTCTATACACTAGTTGGTTTCCACGGGGGCCACGTTGCTTTTGGTTTACTTTGGTGTTTAACATTGATGTTTAGAAATTCTAAACGTGGCTTAGACCTCTACAACGCTCCAAAATTCTATGTGTTTAGTTTATACTGGCATTTTATCGATGTTGTTTGGGTATTTATCTTTACAGTAGTATATTTAATGGGAATGGTGGGATAAACTGATGGCTAATCAACAATTAAATTCAGGTAACCCAAGAGTAGACATTGAATATCGTCGCAGGAAAAATGCAGAAGAAATGAGATATCAGTTAGTTTCTTTTGCCTTAATGATTTTCTTAACATTAATTGCTTTTGCAGCTGTATATATTAAAGGGTTTACTTCGTGGTTTACTGTACCGTTTATTATTCTATTAGCAGTTGTTCAAGTTATTTTCCAACTATATTATTTCATGCATATGAGCCATAAAGGGCATGAAGCTCCATCACTCTTTTTATACTCAGGTGTGTTGGTTGGAGCTATAACTATACTTGCCTTTTCTACAATTATTTGGTGGTAATATGTTCAAAAAAAGAAAATCGGCTAATAGCCGATTTTCTTTTTTAAGAGCAAAATTATGGAAGGTTACATTTCTTTGCTTATCGTTTTGACCAAGGGTATAATAGAGTCAATAATTCTTTTAATTCAAAAAGAGGTGATTTGGGTGCTTACTTTAGATATATTTGGTTTTAAAGCACTTTGGAGCCCGTACTTTTTACTAATCTTAATCGTAGTTACTGCAGGATATTTTGTACTTACAACAAAATATAGAAACTGGTTTCCAGATAGTGAGCCCTTAACGAAAACACAAGGTAGTTTGTTTCTATTATCAATCATCCTACTTTATGCCATTAAGGGATCACCAATCGATTTATTAGCTCACCTTATGTTTTGGGTTCATATGATTCAAATGGCTGCTTTAGTATTGGTGGTACCACCTATATTAATTATAAGTATTCCAAATTGGGTGTGGAGGAAATTTTTTAGCATTAGCATAGTCAATTCTGTCTTTAGGGTTTTAACAAAGCCACTAATTGCATTGATCGTTTTTAATGGCTTATTTTCCTTTTATCACGTACCAATTATTTTCGACCATGTCATGCAAAATGGTTGGCTGCATGCTATTTATTCTATCCTATTATTTGTTGTTGCAACTTTCATGTGGTGGCCTTTACTTAATCAATTGCCAGAGCATGAGACATTAAGTGGACTAAAAAAGGTTGGTTATATTTTTGCAGATGGTATACTGTTAACACCTGCTTGTGCCTTAATTATCTTTGCAGATACACCAATGTATGCGACCTATTCTGATCCTCAAGTTTGGGGGCAAGTAATGAGTTTATGTGTCGGTTCTGCGAACTTTGATAGCTTGAATTTAAGTGGTCCCGAGCTTTTTAGTTCGATGTCATTACTTCATGATCAGCAGCTTGGCGGCGTATTAATGAAAATTATTCAAGAAATCATATATGGAGTCATTCTTGGCCATGTTTTCTTTGAATGGTATCGTAAAGATCAAGCTGATACCGAACAAGAAACGAAGCAGCAGCTAAATCCTTTGCTCATAAAATAATCTCCCATACTCTTGGGAGATTTTTTATTAATGAGAGGATATTTTTATGTTAATCCGTTGAATTGTTAGGGGAGTTGAACTACTATTATTGTAGAATAAAAGAAAAGAGAGGGCATGGAATGAACTCCTTACCGATTTTACCTACTATCAGTACTACATTTATTGTATTAAGTGCTATTACCGTTGCCATTGGTTGGTGGCAAATAGCACAAAGGAAGATTGAATCTCACAAAAAAACTATGTTGTTGGCTGCTATTTTTGCTGTGATATTTTTTATCATTTATGCTTCACGGACAATCTTTATTGGGAACACGTCGTTCGGTGGGCCAGAAAATATTAAAATTTATTACACCATATTTTTAATCTTTCATATAACACTTGCGACAACAGGAGCTGGGTTCGGTATTGCCTCAATCTTGACCGGATACAAAAACAAGCTTTCTATCCATCGTAAACTCGGCCCGATTACTAGTCTCATTTGGTTTTTCACTGCGATCACAGGAGTTGCCGTATACCTACTGCTTTATGTATTTTATCAAGGCGGAGAGACAACTTCGATGATTAAAGCAATCCTAGGACTGTAAAATAAGGTCCTTGCAACTTCAAAATAAAAAAGACGCATGACTCCCATGCGTCTTTTTTACTTTTATTTTATAGAGCAAATTTACTTACTTCGGCTTTAACAGCATCAAGAATTTTTTTACATTGATTTACAAGTGAGGTAGGGAAATTTTCACCTTCACCATACTCCACACCATGCGGATAATAATGTTTACCTAAAAGCGGGGTCATTAATTGAATAGTTGCTTTATCAGCACCAATATCACCTTCTATCGCATGTCCGCGAACGCGCAGGTAAAATACCCCTTCTTTTAATTCAAACTTGCGGTCATATGTAACACGTTCGTAGTCCCATTGCCCCTCGCGCACTAAACCGTGATCTAACATGACTTCATCTAGTCGGTTTAAGTCAGCCTTTAACTTTTCAATCTCAGTATTCTCGAATTTCATAAATTATCCCTCCTAAAAACGATACCATTACCCCAATGTTTCTTTTATCAGTAAAGCATTTATAATTCAATTTTAATAATAGTTGAAAATCAAGCAACTTGCAATGAATAGATTCGAGCGAATAAAACATTATTGGTTGGAAAACCTAGAATAATGATAAGAGGTAATAATTATATCATGGGGGTAAGAAAATGGAAAATATCAGGGATATTATGTCGGAAGACGTTGAAAGTTGTACATTATTGGATAATGTATATGAAGTCGCTTTAAAAATGAAAGAGTTAAATGTAGGTGCTATCCCGATTCTTGACCAGGACAAGCTTGTGGGTATGATAACAGACCGTGATATTGTCGTAAGAGGTGTTGCAGAAAAACATCCTGGGTCTACAAAGGTAGAAGATATTATGAGTAATCAACTGATTACCGTCACACCTGATTCTACAAGCAAGGAAGCAGCAAAATTAATGGCAGAACATCAAATCCGCCGATTGCCTGTGGTAGAAGGAGATAAATTAGTTGGAATTGTTTCACTAGGTGATTTCGCCATCCGAGAATTAACTGATGATCAGGCAAAAGTGGCCTTAACCGAAATATCTGAACAAAACTTTAATAGTGCACAACACTAAGAATTATTATTTGAAAAAAATAGTCTAATCATAATTAAACAGGTACTCATTGTACCTGTTTTCTTTTAATCAGTTCATATATCTGATATTTATGATAATGACTATTATTATTCAAGTCATAAATGATATAATAATTTTATCTATACATATAATGATAGAAAAAGTTCCAGAGAGGGTGAAAGCCTCTGCGTATATTGTCAAAAATTTTAATCATTTCAGCGGTTTTCTTAACCATCGGTTTTTATGTTAGTATAAACGAAAATAATGAAAGTACAATTTTAATTAAAGAAAATAATACTTCAGAAATAAAAGAACAAAACATAACACAAAGCCCAGTGAATAAACCTAGTAAAAAAATTATCTCAGAAAAACCAAATGAAGGTTTGGCTTTATTAATTGGGAAAAATGAAGAGGATTTGGAAAAGGACCTCGGTAGACCTTCACGGATTGATGAATCAATGTATGGTTATCAGTGGTATATTTATAATCAAAACCCTAAAGGCTATTTACAAGTGGGTGTAGAAAATAAGCGTATTGTTTCGATTTTTGCCATTGGTCAGAATTTAGATGTAGCACCATTTGAAATCGGACAACCAGTCGAGGAAATTTTTAATACTCACTATATTGATACGAATATTAATCTCGAATTCAACGGAAATTCTTATCGCTTTGAACTAAATGATACGGATCTAAATCTTCGGCCGATGGTGCAATTGGGTGATATTTTTGTTCAACTATATATTGATAAGTTTACCGGAAATCTCTCAAGTGTTCGTTTCTTAGATGCACCTACACTAATCAAACAGCGTCCCTATGAACTTGTTTATAATGGTGTCCTAATTCAGGCACCTGAGCCTAGCGAGGAAATGCAGCGTGAAATTGAAGAAGACACCGAACAAGAGATATTTGACATAACCAATGTTTTAAGAGCAAGAAATAAATTAAAGATTTTAGAGTGGGACGAAAATACGGCTAATGCAGCGTTTCAACACAGTAAGGACATGTCAGAAAACAATGACTTCTCGCATACCTCTAAGAAATTTGGAGACCTTGCCAAGAGATTAAAAACAGCTGAAGTAGTGTATAAGTCTGCTGGTGAGAATATCGCGGCAAATTATACCGATGGTCCTGCTGTGGTGGAAGGTTGGCTCAATAGTAAAGGTCATCGTGAGGCACTTTTAAATAAGGACTATTCACATCTTGGAGTCGGAGTATTTGAAAAATACTATACACAAAATTTTATTCAAAAAACTGAACAATAAAAAAGGTGACGACAAGGTCACCTTTTTTCGCTTATATATTCGTTAAATAAAAATTTGTTATGCTCCCACTTACCATATACTCTTATGACTTCTCCTACTTTAAAGGAAACTTTCTGAAAGTCTTTTGTGAGGGGCGTAATCTTTTGGACTGTAATTAATTTTGTTTCTGTTTGCAGTCTTAATGACTGAACATGAATGTAACGGTGATAATAAAACCGTTGCTTCTCCTCTATGATGCTTTTAATTTCTCCAGTTAAGATTGCTTCATGCTGGACGTTACCAGCATTAGCCCACTTAGAATCATTCTCCTTCATCTCTTTTTTTGTAAGCCAATAAAAGTAAAGGCAAATAATTGGAATAACAATGGCGGTGACCATTATGAATCCAACTCCTCCGGTCATTATTTGCTAATGATAAAGAATGTACCGGTTGCATAGGCCATTTTTTTGCCGTCACTCCGGTAGGCTTCCCCTGAAATAACCATTGTTTTGCTGCCCTTATGGACTATTTCCGCTTTACAACGAAGTGTTTCTCCAATACCAGGCGCTATGTAATGGATATTTAATTGATTGGTAACAGCCCCAAATCCTTTTGGCAAATAATAATTAGCCAAACTACCCATCGCAGTGTCAAGAACGGTAGCGGTTATCCCTCCATGGATGATATCTAAATTATTATTAAGAAAAGGGTGAATGGGAATGGTAATTTCGCAAGTATTCTCTTCGAATTTCCTGTCCATTTGAAGAATCCCGTCAATATAGGTACTGCGGTTTTGATTAATTTTTTGTTTAAGTCCATTTAAAAGGTAGGTAAGTGAACTGAGATCTGCTTCTGAACCATTTTCGATACATGTTTCTAATAATTGTCGTAATTCATCTTTCATTTGAGATACCTCTTTCAATTCTTATTCTTCTGACATCTTATCATTTACAGAAAAAATATTAAATATATTTATCCTGCGAGGTTCTTTCACATTTTGAATGAACTTTCATATTGTATTATTGGCAGTAATATGGGTTGAGGTGAGAAAAATGACACAAAAACAATTACACCCTACCGTTATACAATTTAAAGAATTTGTTAAAAACAATCCTAAACTTGTCCAGGAAGTACGGAGGGGGAAGGCAACCTGGCAGGAGTTATATGAAGAGTGGTATTTGTTAGGGGAAGAGGATACTCGCTGGGAAACGATTGGATCTAGTGATGAATCTGCTGCTGAAGAAGTAAGCTCAGAATCAAAAAGTGATTGGATGTCGACAATTATGGGGATGGTTAAGAAAATGGATCCGAATCAGATGCAACACCATATCAATAACTTAAGTCAGGCCCTCGGAGCGGTCCAAGGTGTACTTTCACAATTTCAAGGAAACAATGCAGCGGGAGGGCCAGCAAAACCACAAGAAGGACCAAAACATCCCTTTTTGTTTAGAAAAGACTGATAGGAAGGGGCTTTAATTCATGCGAAGAGATGTCCTTGAATATATTGAAAGTCAGAAGGATTTAAAGCAGTTTATCCGCGAACAACCCATTTGGTATCGAAAGCTATCAAGAAATCCATATGATTTACAAGCACTTGAAATTGAGTCGTTACACTATTATAAAAAGACCATTCCGGACCAAGTGAACAAATTTACAAATAGTGTGCAGATGGCGTCCATGATGTATCATATGTTTCAAGCTATGAAAAATCAAAATTAACCAAAATCCACATGTTTTATTTGTGGATTTTTTGTTTGTATTTTCGGATTAAGACTAAAAAATGAAATGGAGGCGAACAATACAAGCAAAAGAAGGAGTGGATCAAATTGAAAAAGCAGTTACCGCGCGTAGTACTTATTATCTTATTGATTGGAATTCTTTCTGGATTTAATAATGTCATACCAAGAGCTGAAATGCCATCGCTATATGTGAACCACCAAGTCAAAGGGGAAACAGTATTAATTAATTGTATTGTTTCAGGAATTAGTTTTCGAGAAACTGACCATTCAAAGAAAAAGTTGGGTAAGCTCGTTATTTGGATTGATGGTAAGAAAAAATCAGAAGTTAATGCGGCAGCATTTATCATTAAAGGGCTATCCCCGGGCAGCCATAGGGTTAAACTTGAAGTTGTCGATTTAAACAATCAACCGTATGGAATGGAAAAAGAATTTATGGTAAATATCACTAGATAAACTGTATTTTTCGCATTACTAACACTTTCATGTTAAAATATCTGTGGAGGTGGGCGTAATCGTGCTTGCTACATTAGAAAGAGTCGAATTATTGGAACAAGCTGAGCAACTAGCAAAAATGGTTTTAGAATCTGAAATAGCAGAACAATATCAAATTTGTTTATATAAATTGCAAAACAATAGGGAATCACAGCGTAAAATAAATCGTTTTGTTAGTCTAAAGGAATTATATGATGAGGTTCAACGCTTTGGAAAATACCATCCTGATTATAAAAAGGTAATGACCCAAATCCGCGAAAGTAAAAGAGAAATGGATTTGGATCCACTAGTAGCGGAATTTAAATTGGCAGAAAATGACCTACAAGATCTTCTAGATGCAATAAGCATCATCGTAGGAGGCGCTGTCTCAGAACATATAAAAGTCCCAACTGGCAACCAGTTTTTCGAAACAAATTCCAACCATAGCAGCGGTTGTGGCGGTGGAGGAAGTTGTGGGTGTGGATGAGAAAATCAGCTAATGTTAGCTGGTTTTTTTCGTTAGATTACAGTGAATATTTTTTTACTTCCATTTAATATTGATAAGAATTAAAGTTTGAATTGAAATGAAGCGTTTTAATATGCTAGACTTAGTTAAAATGATGGTTCTGTTGAAGGGGAAATAGTATGTTTGTTCAAAGACAAGGATTGGTGGTTTGGCTTTACTCTTTAAAACAAGCTAAAATGCTTAGACGCTTCGGAAATGTACATTATGTTTCAAAAAAGCTGAAATATGTTGTACTGTATTGTAATCAACAAGAAGTAGATGAGATTATGGAAAAGTTGAATTCTTTTTCGTTTGTAAAAAAAGTAGAACCTTCATATAAACCATTCTTAAGAATGGAGTATGAAAATTCAGCTCCAGATAAAGCAAAAGAATATGATTATAAAATGGGTATTTAAAAAGGTGAGGGAATATAGTCCCTCACCTTTTCTTATTGTCCAGCTCCAGCGCCCTAGCGGCTAGTGTCCTTCGCTCTCCGCCCTACGATAAGTCAACATCGAATCGCCTACGGCTCTTCGTGTTTCCTTTATCTCAGTTGGAGTGCTCCAGGCCAAACGCCGCTGTACAGGGCGCTTGCGCTTTTCTTATTGAAGTGGAAGTAAATAATGATTGAGCCTGAGAATACCAATTAAGTATTGGTAATATAGTTCCTTTTCGTAAAATGTGGAAGATGGCTTTACCGATAGTTCGTGCATTTGTTTATTGTACGCAGCAGCGGTTTGGGCAAAAAGGTCATACCTTTTATTAGGACAATAATTTGGATTCGGTATGCCCTCACGACAAATATAAAGAGGTTGGAACTTTCCTGGGTCAGTAGGTTTTAAAATAACGACCAAGGAAGTCAGTTCCTTACCCTCAATCTTTGTGTGAAGTGCAAGCAGATGTTGAAGACGGTGCTGATTGGCATTTATAAGTTCTAGTAATTCATATAAATCTGAATATCCCTCACCTAATTCAATAAAACGCTGGATCAATTAAAACGCTCCTTTATAATGGATCAATTCTTCAATACTTTATCACTTATAACGGATTTTTTGAATAAAAAGCAAAAAAAAAACCTGCAGAACTTTCTGCAGGGTCCTTCTACATCCTCATAAAGGATAGAAGGCAAAGGGAGAGGAGAAACCGGAGGAAGAACTTATGGGGAAACGTAAGTCTTCTCCGCGGTTGGCAACAACATCCTCGAATTGATGTTGTTAATTACATTATTACCACAACCCAAAAGCTTATACGTGTTTTATGATAAAATTTCGAGATATAACAATCTTTGTTGTACTTCAATAAAATAAATAAGATATCATCCACAGAAATTGTCTAGTTTTTATAAAATATGGTAGGATGTATTAAGAAATTATTTCTGAAAAAAATGTGGTGATAGGTAAGTGAGAGTGGTTTCAGGCAGTTGTAAAGGAAGACCTCTAAAAGCAGTTCCAGGGAATACGACAAGGCCGACTACAGATAAGGTCAAAGAAGCTTTATTTAATATGATTGGTCCTTATTTTGATGGCGGGATTGGTTTGGACCTATTTGCTGGGAGCGGTGGATTAGGATTAGAAGCACTTAGCAGAGGATTAGAAAAAGTTATTTTCATTGACCGTGAGTCCAGGGCCATTCAAGTAATTCATGAAAATATAAAAGCTTGTAAATTTGAGGATCAAGCAGAGGTTTATCGCAATGATGCCGATAGAGCATTAAAGGCTCTCATAAAAAGGGATATTTGCTTTGATTACATATTTTTAGATCCGCCATACAAAAAACAACAACTAGTCAGTTTAATGGAAAAAATGGATAAACAGGATATAGTAAAATCCAATGGAATCGTTGTCTGTGAACACAGCTTTGATGTTGAATTACCGAAGGCAGTAGGACGATTTAGCCAAATAAAACATGAGAAGTATGGGATAATTGCGGTAACCATTTATATTCGAACAGATATTGAGTAAGGGGGAATCAATTTGACGAAAATAGCCGTTTGTCCAGGAAGTTTTGATCCAATTACATTTGGCCATTTAGATATTATTAGAAGAGGTGCCAAAGTATTTGATACCGTTTATGTGAGCGTTTTAAACAATTCATCTAAAAATCCGTTATTCACTGTTGAAGAGCGAATAAATCTAATCAAGGCTGTAACAAAAGATCTTCCAAATGTTAAAGTAGATGTCCATTCAGGCTTGCTTGTTGATTATGCAAAGGCTGTTAATGCTAATGCTATAATCCGTGGATTGCGGGCAGTTTCGGACTTTGAGTACGAAATGCAAATTACTTCGATGAATAGAGTGCTGAATGATGATATTGAAACCTTTTTTATCATGACGAATAATCAATTTTCCTTCTTAAGTTCAAGTATTGTAAAAGAAGTAGCAAAGTATAATGGGGATATTTCCACACTGGTTCCTCCAATTGTAGAAAAAGAATTGCAGAAGAAATTCAAGTCATAAATAAAAAAGAGCTAACTAGCTCTTTTTTTAATGTTTTTTTATACGGGAAAATAAAATAAGCACATACAATAACAGGGAGAGAATGGTGATAACCGGCCCAACTACAATCATCTTATGATAAAGGTAGTCTGCCCATGATCCATCCTCGAAAAAACTAACTGGCAAGGCATTTGAAGGCTGTTCATTCCCATTAAAGCGCAAATAAACAGGCTTCCACAGGATCAATGCAAACAAACTTGCGAAAATACCTTGAAGAATTCTCGCCATAAAAAATGGTTTAAATCTGATATCTGTTTGTGCCAGAATACTTGCAACTTGGGCTTGGACACTAAAACCACTAAAGGCTAAGATAAAGCTGGTAATCATCGCTTTTTGTAAAAGTGTTGCATCTGGATTTTGACTAGTTAGTTGACTGCCTAAAGTAATCTCAAATAAACCTGAAATAAACGGAATACTTAACATTTCTGGGAAGGACAGCGCAGATAGCAGCACCTCAACAGATTTTGCTAATGTGGCCGTGATATGTAAATGATAAAGTATTTTGTTTATCACAGAGAAGAGAATGATAAACCCGCCAACCATTAATAAGGTTTGTATGGATGAATTAACGGCATCCCCAAGTAGTTTTCCAATTGGTCGATTATCTTTTAATCTCGTTTGATGCAAAGCTGATAAAGCGGAACGGATTTTGAACTTCTTCCTTTTCGTTGTGATTTCTTCGGGTGATTCATTTCCATAAAAGCGCATGATTAACCCAACACAAATATTTCCTAAATAATGAGATAGTGCAAGGATAACCCCTAAATGTGGATTATAGAAAAATCCTACCGAAACAGCCCCAAAAATAAATAATGGATTCGATGAATTTGTGAAAGAAACAAGTCTCTCAGCTTCAATTCGTGTTAACTGGCCTTCTTCTCTTAATCTTGCCGTGAACTTTGCTCCAGAAGGAAATCCGGATGCCATACCCATTGCCCAAACAAATCCGCCTACACCAGGAACTTTAAAAAGGGGTCTCATTAACGGTTCCAATAATACACCAATAAATTTTACAACTCCGAAGCCAATTAACATTTCAGAAACAATAAAAAATGGTAACAAAGATGGAAAAACAATTTCCCACCACATATTTAGGCCGCGAATGGATGCATCTAAGGACTCTTGCGGATAAAATATTAGAGAGACTGCTAGAATGGTGACGGATATGGATAAAAATAGTGTTTTTAATTTCGACCGAAACAATGAAGGGGCCTCCTCCCGAGGGAATCGTTGAACTGTGCAATCAATTAAATGAATGGTAAAATAAAGAAACATTCCATCCTGACTTGTCCTCATATAACTCAAATATACTCATAGAACGTTTATTTAGACCATAAGATTGAACGAGATTTCACTTTTACAAGGAAGGGATTCGTTAAGTCCGTCTAATAAGAAATATTATTTTGGTTAGGTATTGATTGGAGGTCTACAATTTATGGAGCACCCTAAAATAGGCTTGGCGCTTGGTTCAGGAGGTGCACGCGGGTTTGCTCATTTAGGTGTCATTAAGGCCTTGATAGACGCTGGAATACCGATTCATCTGATTGCAGGAAGCAGCATGGGAGCACTAGTTGCTAGTTTTTACGGTGCTGGTATTGATATGGATCGGTTATATAAACTGTCCACTGCCTTTAAGAGGAAGTACTTTTTAGACTTTACAGTTCCAAAAATGGGCTTTATTTCAGGTAAAAAGGTAAAAGAATTTATTAAGGTATTTACCCACGGAAAAAATATTGAGGAACTCTCGATTCCAATTGGAATCGTCGCTACTGATTTATTGACGGGGGAAAAGGTGGTATTTAAAACGGGTTCTGTTGCAGATGCTGTTCGGGCAAGCATTTCGATACCCGGAATTTTTGTGCCCGAAAAATATAATGGCAGAATCCTTGTAGATGGTGGCGTATCTGATCGTGTTCCTGTTTCTGTCGCTAAAGAGATGGGAGCAGATATCGTTATCGCAGTAGATGTTTCCAGGGTAAAGCGTAATGCCGAGATTACCTCTATTTTTGATGTCATCATGCAGAGTATAGATATTATGCAAGCAGAAATAATTAACAATCGGGAAATTGCTGCAAGTGTAATGATTCGTCCCCCTGTCGAAATTTATAGTTCACGAGCCTTCACAAATATTGAGGAGATTATTAATATAGGTGAGGCAGAAGCAAAAAAACACTTAACGCAAATAAAAACCGTGATTGAACAGTGGAAGGGGTAAAAATTGCGATGCGCAAAAAAATATATATAGGGTCTGCACTAGTTATTACGATTATTTTTGTTTGGGGAATGTTTTATTCATTGCCATATTATGTCTCCAAACCGGGAATGGCTAAGGAACTGGGACCAATCATCACTGTTGAAGGCGGCGATAAGGACGAAGGGAATTTTATGCTTACGACGGTTAGAATGGGTAGAGCTAATATATTTTCTTATATAGAAGCAAAGGTGAGAAAATATGAGGAGCTCTATCCACTTGAGATGATATTAAATAAAAAAGAAACCGAGGAAGAATACAATGTACGACAGCTCCATCTTATGGCGGGTTCGAAATTAAATGCAATAGAGGTAGCCTATCGAAAAGCGGGGTTGCCTGTTAAATACAAATATAAGGGGATTTATGTGGTCCAAGTGATTCCTGATATGCCTGCATACGGGAAACTTTTAGCGGGTGATCGAATTTTTAAAGTGGATGGGAAGCAATTGCCTTCCTCTGAAAATTTTATTGATTACGTGAGTAGTAAACATGCGGGTGACAAGGTAGAATTAACCTATTTACGAAATAAAAGTACAAAGACTGTCACATTAAAACTTCAGGCTTTTAAAGAAAATCCTCAAAAGGTTGGAATTGGGATTTCGCTCGTTGATGATAAAGAAATAATGGTTGATCCAAAAGTTAAGGTAAAGACGGATGAAATTGGCGGACCTTCCGCAGGATTCATGTTTTCATTAGAAATCTATAACCAGTTGACAGACGGTGACTTGACAAAAGGGTATCAGATAGCAGGTACAGGGACCATTGAAGTGGATGGGACGGTTGGTCCTATAGGGGGAATTGAACAAAAAATTGTTGCAGCGGACAAGGCAGGCGCAGAAATCTTTTTAGCCCCTAATGAAAAAGGAATAAAGAATTCCAATTACCGGGATGCAGTAAAGACCGCCCGTGAGATAAAAACTAATATGAAAATTGTTCCTATTGATACTTTTGACGAAGCTGTTAGCTATTTAGAAAATCTAAAGGAAAAATAAAAAAGATGGTGCGCATGCATCATCTTTTTGCATTATTTAATATAAATTGGCGGCTGCTGATATTCTTGATGGATCATTTTATTTTTTAAATGGTTAGGGAGCCCAAGTGAATAAACCCTTGCTGCTTTAATATCTAGGTTAATCTCTTTTCCTTTATAAGAAGAAAGTTTCGATATTAGGGGGAGATTGAGATGAGACTTGTTTTTATTTAGATAATCCTTGCCCCTTGTGGTCATACCGAGAAGTCTTAAATAAGAGGCTTTTTCTGAAATCATTGCCATGTCCTCTTTTTTCGAATTAGTTAAAATATGAACACATAACCTTTGAAGCCTTGTCCAAGTATAACGTTTCGTTTTAATTTTCTGCATAAACTCAAGAAAAGTATCAGACTCTCGTGCTGTAGAGAGAAGTCTGTTTTCAATCCCTTCTTCCATCTCATATAGTTCTCTCAGTTCTTCTGGGCTCGCATGAATTAAACGAAATTGAAGGTAACTCCAATAGTTTTCCCATTGGTGAAATACTTGATATGATTGTAAATATTCTTTTAGCAATTGTTTGGTCGGATTTGGTACATATTGGTCAATAGCAGATTTTCCATCGCCGCCAGCAAAGATGGCTTTCCTGATACTGGTTGCACTTGCTATCGTTGCAGAGGTAAAATCTTGATCATGGTAGTTAGCATTTTTTCGAGGAATCGTCATTGGGATGACACTCGACTTTTGTTGTTTTATAGCTTTTATGTATTCGAGTCCAAGAATATTATTTGGCTTAGCTAAATCCAAATATTTATCCGAATCTGGCAATTGCCCAAAAGCAAGGGATAAAGCTTTCGGATAACTGACACCAGTGTCTAGGTACTGTTTTATGTTTTCATTAAATGGATGATGCTTCTCTTCTAAGTATTCAATTGTTTGAAGGAAATCCGATATGTCTCCGCTTTCACTCCCGAAACAGAGGCAATGAGTGCCCACTGCATCCAACATTGACACCGCACCATTTGCAAAGGTTTCCGCTTTCTGAGTTGCGAAGCAATATGGTAGTTCAAAAACAATATCTACACCATTAAGCAATGCCATTTTTGTCCGCTGCCATTTGGAGACAAGTGCAGGTTCCCCGCGCTGTAAAAAATTACCGCTCATTACTGCAATGACAACATCAGCTTCTGCTGCTTCCTTAGATGCCTGTAAATGATAGGCATGCCCATTGTGAAAAGGGTTGTATTCCACGATTAATCCAACTGCTCTCATTCATACTCTCCTTATAACCTGAAATTCTCGTGTGCTTCCGCTTTTCTTACCATTATAGCAATATTTTAAGGAAACCAATCAAATTATATGGTAAGATATTAAAGATGTTTGCAAAAGGCGTATCTGGTTAAACTAGTATAGAAAACAGATAGGTGCATTTTGCTCTTTTAATCATCTGACGGGGTGTAAAGAAAAAACATTGACAAAAAATTTATCGAAGGCTATAATTACCTTTGTTGCCTTGGGGTGATTCAATTGAAATGGACATTAAGTCAATTACAAAAATATCGAAACAAGGAATTTATTATTGATGAGATAGTTCGTGTGGATGAGGTCAAGCAAGATGATCCAACCATCCGGGAAGTTTCTCCGATGCATATTACAGGTCGGGGAGATATCGATTCAACAAAAGTAACATTCCATTTAAAAATCGAAGGTTACTTAATACTTCCATGTTCTCGTACTTTAGTGGATGTTAAACTTCCAATTAATGTCGAAACAACTGAAACGTTTCTCTTACAAGGTTCAGTTTATGAAACTGAAGAGGAAGCATATCAAGTGAAAGGTGAAGTGATTGATGTTATGCCAATCCTTCGAGAGATTCTTTTACTTGAGGTACCAATGCAAGTTTTTTGCGAAGATGTTAATCGTGAAGATGCTGCTCCACAATCTGGCAAGGATTGGGAAGTTGTACATGGAGAAGATCAATCTAAAAAAATTGATCCGAGACTTGCAGGTCTCGCAAAGTTTTTCGATGAAAACAATTCTTCTTCGTAAATTAAATCGACAAATCTAAGAAGCAAAGTGAAGACCCAGCATTCCTGGCCTTCATTACTTTCTTAATACTCTTTAAGGAGGTGGGAAGAATGGCTGTACCTTTTAGAAGGACTTCTAAAACTGCAAAAAGAAAACGTCGTACTCATTTTAAATTAAACGTACCTGGTATGGTAAGCTGCCCAAACTGTGGTGAAATGAAACTTTCACACCGTGTATGTAAAGCTTGCGGAACATACAAAGGAAAAGATGTAGTGAACGACTAATTTTAAGGTAAGATATAAAGCACAAGGGATTATTTCCCTTGTGCTTTTGTCGTTTCTTTGATTTATACATACTCATTTTTGCGAAAATAATAATGAAGGGGCGTGTTGTAGGTTGTCGTACAAGATTGAAAAACGTGATATGGGTTATTTGGTATTTACTATTACTAGAAGTGAAAAAAGAAATGCTATTAATTTTGACGTCATGGAAGGATTGGCTGAAGCGATAAAAAGATCTTTTCACCCTGATATAAAGGCGCTTGTTATTACTGGAGAAGATGATCGTGCTTTTTGTTCAGGTGGAGACTTATCTGTTTTTCATTCCCTTCGCACGAAGGAAGAGGCTTATGGGATGCTCTCAAAAATGGCAAATATCCTTTATTCGCTGCTTACTTTGCCTATTCCGACTGTTGCTCTCATTAATGGAACAGCAATTGGCGGCGGTTGTGAACTTGCAGCTGCCTGCGATTATCGCTTAGCAAGAGAAGGTATATTGGCAGGGTTTGTCCAAGGGAAGCAAGCGATAACAACGGGATGGGGCGGCGGTTCAATTTTAGCAGAAAAGCTGCCTGCTTCCATTGCAATGAAGCTTTTAATGGAAGCAGAACTCCAAACTGCCTCATATTTAATGGAAATTGGGTTTATTAACTCACTATATACTGATCACTCTCTTCAGGCTTGTGAAACATTCCTTGGACAGATGATATCTAACGATGTAAGTGTACTAAAATCCTATAAAAGGATTTGGATTAGAAAGTGGGAAGAAACCAAACTGCGTGAAAGAATAGAGGAAGAGATTAGAAATTGTGCGATTCTTTGGGAAAGCGATATCCATCATGAATATGTAAATGCGTTTATACGAAAAAACAATGAATAAAGATGAAAAACACAGGGCTTGATTAAGTCTATCTTTTCTAGTAGATGCATATGTATTATAAAAACACTAGGAGGGATGATTTGATGTCACCGACTCGACAAGATGCATGGTCCCAAGATGAAGACTTGTTGCTTGCTGAGGTTGTGTTACGACACATCCGGGAAGGCGGGACGCAACTGCAAGCATTCGAAGAAGTAGGGAGGCAGCTTACACGGACTTCAGCGGCCTGTGGCTTTCGTTGGAACTCGTTTGTTAGAAAACAGTATAAATCGGGCATCGAGCTAGCTAAAAATCAGCGTAAAGAGTTGAAAAAACAGCCAGTACCGAATGAAGAAGAAACATATGAAGAACCAGTTAACGTAGAAGCTGTTCCTTCAGTTCCTACACCAACAGGAAATGAGCAGGGAAGCACGATTACATTTACGGCGGTGATTCATTTTTTAGAGGGACTCCAACAAAAAGCACAAGCCTCATCCAACAATGAAGCGGAACGGAAGAAATCGAATGAAAAAATCAAAGAGTTGGAAAAAAAGGCATACTATTTGGCTGCAGAAAACGAAAGATTATCTAAAAATTTAAAAGCAATCGAAGAGGATTATCGTTCATTAATTGAAATTATGGAAAGAGCTCGGAAAATGGTAGTTCTTCAGGATGAGGACCGACAACAAAAAGTAAAATTTCAAATGGACAAAAATGGTAATCTTGAAAGAGTAGAAAAGTAGAAAAAGCGGACCCAATGTCCGCTTTTTCATTTGTATTAATTATGTTGTTGTGCCTCTACGCCTGAAGGGTACCAAACCAATGGATTTTCGCCACGGTCACGCTCCGTATCGTAATCTACATTCGCAAAGCCCATCTTTTCCCAAAAATCTCTTGATTGTACTCTTGGATTCGTCTTAATCGGGAGACCAAAGCTTTTCGCAAATTCGACAAGCGCCTTGCCATAACCCTTACCTTGATAATCGGGCAATACCTCAAGTTTCCATAACTCTAAGTAATTTTGCGGTGGATAGAAATAGCGGTCAAACTTTGCATCAATTTGGTATAAACTCATTCGAGCTACTAATTTGTCTCCAAAATAAATTCCGTAAAAAGGTGAGTCACTATTATTATCAACCATATTTGCTTCAAGATCTTCAAGCATTGATAATTCTTGAATCCCATATTCTTTAAATTTTTTAAACTCTTCTAGTGTTTTAAAATTTACCTTGAGTCTTTCCACTTTTACTGCCATAGTCAACCTCCTAAATATGATTACTCATAATCTTGTATATATTCGTTTGCTCTTGAATAACATGAAATGAAATAATTTTAGCATTTTTCAATTGAATCACTTTCATTATATAACAAAAACTCAAAAAATTCTTCACATAAACTTGGAAAGCGTTTTCAAAATTTTGCAGGAAATTTAGAGAATCGTGTAGAAACATATAAATGGTGGAATAAAAGGGGTACGAAAGGGGAAAAATTGTGCAAAAAATTTTAATTGCTAATCGAGGAGAAATTGCCCTTCGGATTATTCGAACCTGTCAGGAGATGGGGATTGAAACAATTGCTATTTATTCCGAAGCTGATAAGGATATGCCCTTTGTAAAAGCAGCAACGATGGCTTTCTGTGTTGGGGAACCCCCTGTAAACAAATCCTATTTACAAGTTGATAAAATTTTAGAAATAGCAAAACGAGAGAAAGTAGATGCAATTCACCCAGGTTACGGCTTTTTATCTGAAAATGCTGCATTTGCTAAACGAGCAATGGAGGAAGGCATTATCTTTATCGGCCCGAACCCGGCAACAATTGAATTAATGGGTGATAAAATTATTTCGCGTCGAACGATGGAAAAAGCGGGCGTCCCGGTCGTTCCAGGCAGTGGCTACGGTTTAAAAACCAGTGAGGAAGCAATTGCTCTTGCAGATACAATCGGCTTCCCTGTCATGCTGAAGGCAAGCGGCGGCGGCGGCGGGATTGGAATGGTATATTGTGAAGATGAGCAAGCGCTCGTTAAGTCTTTTGCTCAGACAAAAGCAAGAGCAATGACCTATTTTGGCTCTGACGAAGTCTTTATCGAGAAATATATCAAAGATGCAAGACACGTCGAAGTCCAGGTGTTTGGAGACAGCCATGGAAATATCGTTCACCTGTTTGAAAGAAATTGTTCTATTCAAAGAAGACATCAAAAAGTAATTGAGGAATCTCCGTCACCTAATTTATCGGACCATTCTCGAAACAAGATGTTTCAAACAGCCTTACAGGCGGCTAGTGCTGTTAATTATACAAATGCAGGGACAATTGAATTTATTGTTGATGAGAAGGAAAATTTTTATTTTCTAGAAATGAACACCCGCCTCCAGGTTGAACATCCGGTGACTGAAATGATAACTGGTCTCGATTTAGTGAAATGGCAAATCCTCATCTCTCGTGGTGAACGGTTACCATTGCTCCAAGATGAAATCACTTTGTCAGGTCACGCCATTGAATTTAGGCTTTATGCTGAAGACCCTGTTCGCTTTTTCCCGTCGCCAGGTAAAATCAGCATGCTTGATTGGAAGCATTCAGCGGGAGTGAGAATTGATTCAGGTTATGATGAAGGAGGAACGGTTACACCGTTCTATGATCCAATGGTTGCGAAAATTATTATTCACAATGAAACACGTGAAAAAGCATTAGAAGAAGCGGTTCGCTTCTTTAAAGACCTGAAAATCGAAGGAATTAATACAAATGCACCACTTTTTCATAATGTACTAACAGATTATGACTTTCAAAAGGGGAAGTACAACACAAGCTTTTTAACAAAAAAATTAGTGAACTAAGGGGAGAATGAAGATGAAAGAAATAACAGCAAGCATGGCAGGTACAGTTTTAAATATATTTGCAGCAAAAGGGAATCAAGTTCAACTTGGTCAGGAAGTCGTGATGCTTGAATCTATGAAAATGGAAATTCCGATTGAAAGCAATTCAGAAGGTTTAGTAATAGATGTAAAAGTAAACATTGGTGATTTCGTTAATGAAGGCGACGTATTAATCGTCCTAGAATAAAAGTTTTGAGGGGTGAAAATTATGGCTGTAACCAATACATTGAATGAGCAATTAAATGAGAACCGTAAAATAATTGAAGCTGGTGGACATCCAAAATATCATGAGAAGGCAAAAGAGCAAAAAAAGTTGTTTGTTCGTGAACGTCTTGCCTTATTGTTCGATGAAGGTAAATACGAAGAAGATGGTAAATTTGCCAATTTTCAAGCTGGTGATCTTCCTGCAGATGGTGTTGTCACGGCGATTGGAAAAATAAATGGTCAAACGGTTTGTGTCATGGCAAATGATTCAACCATCAAGGCAGGTTCATGGGGAGCAAGAACTGTTGAAAAGATTATTCGTATTCAAGAAGTTGCCGAAAAACTAAAGGTTCCATTATTCTACCTTGTAGATTCAGCAGGGGCTAGAATAACAGATCAATTAGAGATGTTTCCAAATCGCCGCGGGGCAGGAAGAATCTTCTACAATCAAGTGAAACTATCTGGGATGATTCCACAGGTATGTATTTTGTTTGGCCCTTCCGCAGCTGGTGGTGCATACATTCCTGCCTTTTGTGATATCGTCATCATGGTCGACCAAAATGCTTCTATGTATTTGGGGTCACCAAGGATGGCTGAAAAGGTAATCGGTGAAAAGGTAACTCTTGAGGAAATGGGCGGTGCAAGAATGCATTGTTCAGTCTCAGGCTGTGGGGATATTCTCGCTTATAGCGAAGAGGAAGCAATTGAATCAGCAAAAAAATATATCAGCTACTTCCCAGCAAGCTTTAAAGAAAAACCAAAGATGACACCTGGTGTAGAAGCGAAACAAGGCCGCGAACTGGAAGCGATTATCCCAGAAAACCAAAACGCTCCGTTTGATATGTATGAATGTATTGATAGACTTGTGGACAATGCAAGTTTTTATGAAATTAAAAAATTGTTTGCCCCTGAATTGATAACGGGGTTAGCAAGAATCGATGGTAGACCGATTGGAATTATTGCTAATCAGCCGAAAGTGAAAGGCGGTGTTTTATTTGTAGATTCCGCAGATAAAGCAGCGAAATTCATTCAACTCTGCGATGCCTTTCATATTCCACTTTTATTTTTGGCAGATGTACCTGGTTTCATGATTGGAACTAAGGTGGAGCGTGCGGGCATTATCCGTCATGGGGCCAAGTTAATTGCAGCGATGAGTTCAGCCACGGTTCCGAAAATTTCTGTCATTGTTCGAAAAGCCTATGGTGCTGGTCTATATGCTATGGCTGGCCCAGCTTTTGAGCCGGATTGCTGTATCGCTTTACCAACCGCACAAATTGCTGTTATGGGTCCAGAAGCAGCAGTCAATGCTGTTTATTCGAACAAAATTAATCAAATTGAAGACCCGAAAGAAAAAATAGCTTTTGTCCAAGAAAAGCATAAGGAATACAAAGAACATATCGACATTTATAAGTTAGCATCAGAATTAATTGTTGATGAAATTGTCGCACCAACAGAATTACGAAATGTTCTGATTCAACGCTTTGCCTATTATGAAACTAAGGAATTAAATTTTAGCACACGTAAGCATCCGGTATACCCCGTCTAACTTTATTAGCCCTATTCGGTGTTTGTCGAATAGGGTTTAATTTTTTTTCAAATTCTTAGTAACAAACTATCGGCAGCTTCTGATAGAATATGGGTAAAGACGACTAAAAAAGAGGGGTTACCATGAGGGTTGGAATTATTGGGGCTGGGTCAATTGGCCTGTTATTCGCAGCATATTTTAGTAGAATATTAGATGTTACGATATACACTAGAACCCCAGAACAAGCAACAGAGATAAATAAATATGGAATTGTGCTGAAGAAAAAAGGAGAACAAACGATATCCCCAATGAAGGCTTTGCCAATAAACGAATGGAAGGGAAATGAGGATCTTACCATCATTTCCGTTAAGCAATATCAACTTCAGCCAATTATTGAAAGAATTAATCAGTTGCCCATTCTTCCTAACAATCTCTTATTTTTACAGAATGGTATGGGCCATTTAAAACAGCTTGAAACCATCCCGCTCACTAATATTTTTGTTGGTTCAGTTGAGCACGGTGCTCTGAAAGAAAATTCAAATACCGTTTCCCATAATGGTGAAGCTGTAACAAAAGTTGCCGTATTTAAAGGGGACCCATCACTTTTGTTTGAATGCATCTCTTTAGCGCCATTGGAATTTCCACTTGTTTTTAAAGAGGATTATTTTACAATGCTGCTGAGTAAACTAGTTGTCAATGCCGTTATTAATCCATTAACTGCCATCCTCGAGGTGGAAAATGGCAAATTAATAAATAATGAATACTATTTTCAGGTCCTAAAAAATTTATATTCCGAGGTATCTTCGATTTTAAATATAGAAAATACAGAAGAACAGTTGCGGCAAATTATTACTATCTGTAAAAATACTTCTGCTAACCGTTCCTCCATGCTTAAAGATTTAGAAGCGCACAGAATGACAGAAGTGGATTCAATATTGGGGTATATTTTAGAAGAGGCTGAACATAAAGGTTTGAAAGCTCCACAAGTGGCGAACCTATATTATTTAATTAAAGGGAAAGAAATGATAAAGGAGGAATACGTTTGATTACTTTTCTATCCTATTTCATCTCTATTTTCTTTGCCATCCCATTTTTAGGATTTCTATTTGTTTTTATGGTAATGAAACTCGTGACAAAAAACACTCGAAAGGCAGTTCATATGTCACTAGATTCTACAACATTTTTATTTATTATATCCGTTCATTTTTTAATTGTTACTATATGGGAAAAATCATATTTTTGGTTAATAATATTAATAATGATTTTAATTGCGATGATTTTTGTGTTGGTTCATTGGAAAGTAAAAGAAGAAATTATTTTAAAAAAAGTGATAAAGGGTTTTTGGCGTTTTAATTTTCTCCTTTTTCTTCTTGCTTACCTCACCTTAACATTTTATGGATTAATTCATCGAGCATTGATTTTTACTTTTACCAACTGAAATATAAGCCAAAGTTTTTTTCAAATTTGGTTGGTAGTGGTATACTCTTAACAGAATGAATTTGGGTGATCAGAAAGGAAGTACATGAATGGAGATTTTAAATCTCTCTTTACCAGCAACCAATCGGTTTGCTTCGAATTATTTGGAACAATCTCCAGAAATCCAGCCTTTTTTTCATTACCGGTTTAATGATGGGACCGATGATGCCAAACGAGTTGCTGAACTTAGTAACCGATCATTTCCTCGCTTAGAGGTTGCTGAACATATTGAGAGCTTTTTGAAGCGGTTTCCATCGTCTGAAGCTGTTATAAAGTCAATCGATAAACTTAAATCAAATAATAGCCTCGTCGTTATTGGGGGACAACAGGCAGGTATTTTAACCGGCCCGCTATATTCAATACATAAGGTAATTTCTATTATTAAATTGGCGGAGCAAAAAGAGGCGCAGTTGGGCGTACCAGTGGTTCCTGTATTTTGGATTGCTGGAGAAGACCATGATTTCCAAGAGGTTAATCATGTGTTTGTACCAGTGAACCAAAAGGTTGATAAATGGACATATCCAGAAAGAGTCCTGCAAAAGAAAATGGTTTCTGATATTCAGTTAAACAAAGAAGTTTGCCTTTCATGGGTACAAAACTTAATAGAGAATTTCGGTGAGACAGAATACACCAAAACACTATTAGCTTTTGCTGAAAAACAAGTATCTATCTCAACCAACTTTGTCGATTTTTTTGCAAATATTATTATGGAATTGTTCAAGGATTATGGGTTATTAATCGTTGACTCTGGTAACAATGAGTTTCGGAAGGTGCAGAAAGAATTTTTTAAAGAGCAAATCCTTAACCATGAAATGATTACATATAAGTTACTGGAACAACAAAGGCGAATTGACGAAAAGGGTTTTCCGGTAACGATTGATGCAAGTGAAAAGAATGCGAACCTTTTCTACTATGACCAGAAAATGAATGATCGGATTTTACTTGAATATGATCGCGATAGTGATTGTTTTGTGGGGAAAAATGGGGCGCTCACCCTTTCAAGAGAACAATTAGTAGACCTTGCTGAGAAGAATCCAGCAGCTTTAAGTAATAATGTGGTGACTCGTCCGTTAATGCAGGAATGGCTCTTCCCATCTATTGCTTTCATTGCGGGGCCGGGAGAAATTTCTTACTGGGCAGAACTAAAACTAGTATTTGAACATTTTCAAATCAAGATGCCTCCCATTGTTCCTCGTTTGAACATTACGATCCTTGATCGATCTGTTGAAACAGACGTTTCTGAATTACATTTAAATTTAACTGAAATATTAAGCAATGGTACGGAAAAAGAGAGGAATCAATTTCTAGAAGAAATAAAAGATAAAGAAGTGGTTTCGCTATTTTCGCTTGCGAAAGAACAATTAGTAAATCAGTACCGATTAATAGAAGGTAAGACAGCTGAGTTGGACCGCGGCCTATTACCATTGTTAAAGAAAAATGAAATGTACTTACTTAAAGAACTCGGGTTTATGGAATCTAAATTATATGAGGCAGGAAAGTTGAAACACGACAATATCCTTAAAAAATATGACCGTGTGGATTTGGCTTTAAGACCAGACGGCTTTCCTCAAGAACGGGTTTGGAATATCTTTTATTACCTAAATCAATATGGGTTGAATTTTATTCATGATTTAATGTTAGGTACATTTGAATTTGATGGCCGGCATAAAGTAATGAAAATGTAGAAAACTTCACAGCTTTGAAGTTCAGACTGTCGACAAATCCGAAGGATTTCGGATTTTAAATCGACAGTCTTTTTTGTTTGGCTAATTTAACTCGTCTGTTGATTTCTGTTCCAGGCGGCTTCGCTTTCCGCGGGCGGTTCGGGGAGCCTCCTCGCCGCTTTCAGCGCCTGCGGGGTCTCCCCTGTCCCGTACTCCCGCAGGAGTCTTCGCCGCCTTCCACTCCAATAAACAGGTGTATTTAATAAAGATCTGCAATACTATAAAGAATAAAAATATTTGGTGAATTCAGTGTTAATTCAAAAATTTCTAGCCAAATCTGGAATTGCTAACATCGTATTAAAGATAGAAATTTCTTTCAGAATACTAGTGAAATGGTTCTCCTTATTGCATCCTCCCCAAATTAAAAAAGATGGCAACCTATTTAGCAAGAGTAGCTAAAGTGTGTGGCAATGATTAGGTTGATTTGCCTCCCTGTTGATTGGAGCGGAGGGCACTCGACTCCTGCGGGATAGAGAGGTCACGGGAGACCCCGCAGGCGCCAAAGCGCCGAGGAGGCTCCCGGACCTCCCCGCGGAAAGCGAGTGGCCGGAGCGGAAATCAACAGGCCATTTTGCATAGACAATCTTGAGAACCTTACTCGATAATCTGAACTTCACAGCTGTGAAGTTTTTTTTTTTGAGAAATTTCTGGATAAAAAAGGATTTCAGGGTTATTGAGAAGAATAGTTTAAAAAAGGTGGTGGAAAGTGGGGGAATGTGGTACATTTTTAATAGAAAGTGGGGGTCATGGGTATGTTCATGGGTGAATACCATCACAGCATTGATAATAAAGGCCGACTGATCGTGCCCTCCAAATTCCGCGATGATCTTGGTGAAATGTTTATCATTACACGTGGATTGGATCAATGTTTGTTTGGTTACCCGATATCAGAGTGGGGGCTGATTGAAGAGAAATTAAAAGGCTTACCTCTGACAAAAAAAGATGCCCGGGCTTTTACTAGATTCTTCTTTTCAGGTGCAACAGAGAGTGAACTTGATAAACAAGGAAGAATTAATATCCCTGCACCACTTTTGCAATATGCAAAGTTGGAAAAAGAATGTGTAATTTTAGGTGTTTCCAATCGAATTGAAATTTGGAGCAAACAGATTTGGGAAGACTATTTTACCGAGTCAGAAGAATCTTTTGCAGAAATTGCAGAAAATATGATTGGCTTTGATATATAATGGATAAATTATGTTAATATATTTTCTGTTATATATTGTTCGATTGGAAAAGGTGGTTACTACATGTTTGAACATACAACTGTGTTGTTAAAAGAAGCTGTTGATGGCTTAAATATTAAGCCTGATGGAATTTATGTTGATTGTACTTTGGGTGGAGCGGGGCATAGTTCACTTATTCTTTCAAAACTTGGAGCCCGCGGTAAACTATTTGCATTTGACCAAGATGATACTGCAATTGCACACGCAAAAGAGAAGTTGGCTGAATATGGGGATCGTTTAGAAATCATTAAAAGCAATTTCTTGTATTTGAAAGAAGAACTTGAAAATCGAGGAATTGTTAAAGTGGATGGAGTACTTTACGACCTTGGAGTTTCCTCTCCGCAATTGGATACTCCTGAAAGAGGTTTTAGCTATCATCATGATGCACCACTTGATATGAGAATGGATAATGAAGCCGATATTTCTGCCTACGATGTAGTTAATCATTGGGCCTATGAAGACTTGGTGCGCATCTTTTTTCGATATGGTGAGGAGAAATTCTCTAAACAAATAGCTCGTAAAATAGAAGCAGCAAGGATGGTAAAACCAATTGAAACGACGTCAGAATTAGTTGAACTGATTAAGGACGCGATTCCGGCCCCTGCAAGAAGAAAAGGTGGACATCCAGCTAAGCGAGTTTTTCAAGCAGTTAGAATTGCTGTGAATGATGAATTAGCGGTGTTCGAACAGTCAATAAATCAAGCGATTGACTTGTTAAACCCTGAGGGAAGAATAAGCGTTATAACCTTTCACTCTCTTGAGGACAGGATTTGCAAAGCAGCCTTTAAGAAAGCAAGTGAAACTCCTAATTTACCTCCTGGTTTACCAATTATTCCTGATGAGTATAAACCGATATTAAAGTTAATTTCGCGGAAGCCAATCCTTCCATCTGATGAAGAATTAGAGCAAAATAATCGCGCTAGATCTGCTAAACTTAGAGTTGCCGAAAAGCTATAAGGAAAAATTCGGAAATTCAAAACTAGATTTAAAAATAGATAATAAGCTGGAGGGGAAGAGTTTGAGTAATCTTGCCAGGAAGAATGTAGAACAGCAACACACGGAGCAGAAAGTCCAACAAAAGAGACAAGTCATTATAAAAAAATCCTGGCTCACTCCAGGGGAAAAAATTATTGGAATAGCCTTTGCTGGATTTGTATGTTTTGGTGCCGTTCATATTATTTCAAATCAAGCAAAAATTTACGATGTTAATAAAGATATACAGATTATGGAAACAAAGGTAGAGGAACAACAGAAAGTAAATAGTGATTTGCAGGTTCAAGTAAGTGAATTAAGTGCATACGATCGAATTTATAAGAAGGCCAAGGAAATGGGCCTAATAAAAAACGAAAATAACGTCAAGGTAGTGCATTAGAAATGAACAAGAAACAGCCATATATGAATGCAGGAGCAACCCTTTTATTTGGATTTTTTGGTTTGCTCTTTTTTGTTTTACTCTTCAGATATTTTTCAATTCAAATCACAGGTGAAGTTGATGGGCAGCCTCTTGCTGCAAAAGCTCAAGAAAAATATAGCAGGGAAGGGAATTTGATAGCCTTAAGGGGCGATATCTTAGACCGGAATGGCGAAGTGATTGCTGAAGATACAAATGCCTATACGTTAATTGCTATATTAGATAAAAAGATGACAACAAATTCAAAAAAGCCCCAGCACGTAAAAGATCCGGCGAAAACGGCAAAAGAATTGGCAAAATATCTAAAAATGGATGAATTAGAGATTTATAGCATCTTAACAAAAGGAATAAAAAATCATAAATTTCAGGTTGAATTCGGCAAGGCAGGCAGAGATATTACCCACGAAACAAAGATTAAGATTGAAAAACTTAAACTTCCCGGGATTACATTTATCCGTGATTCCAAACGCTTCTATCCTAATGGTGTATTTGCTTCCCACTTAGTGGGTTATGCTGACCGGATTGAACAAAAGGACAAAAGTATTAAGTCAGTGGGTAAAATGGGCATTGAAAAAAGTCTAAATGATGAATTAACGGGGACAAATGGGAAGGTTAATTTTGAAAGTGATTTGTGGGGTTATATACTACCTGATGGAAAAGAAAAGATTACTCCTGCTAAAAATGGAAATGATGTTTATTTAACCATCGACCAAAAAATTCAAACATTCTTAGAAGATGCAATGAACAAAACAGCAAAGGAATATAAACCGGAAAAAATCATTGCGATTGTGGCGGATCCGAAAACTGGTGAAATATTAGCAATGGGACAACGGCCTTCTTTTGATCCAAAAACAAAAGAAGGAATTGAAGATGGCTGGCATAATGAAGCGATAGAAACTTCATTCGAACCTGGTTCGACCATGAAAATTTTTACGCTTGCCGCAGCCGTCCAGGAAAAGGTGTTCAATCCTAACGAAATCTATCAATCTGGTTCATATCAAGTAACTAAAAGGGATAAAGCAATTCATGATCATAATTACTCGGGATGGGGTCCGATCACCTATCTTGAAGGGGTACAGCGTTCATCAAACGTTGCTTTTGCAAAAATAGCTAAAGAGAAGCTTGGTTTTGAAAAGTTTCGAGAATATTTAACAAAGTTTGGCTTTGATAAGCCCACAGGAATTGACCTTCCCAACGAAACATCTGGGAAAATCCAATTTACCTATCCGATTGAAAAAATTACTACAGCTTACGGGCAGGGCACAGCAATAACACCCATACAGCAAATTCAAGCAGCAACAGCCATTGCAAATGGTGGGAAAATGATAAAACCGCATGTGGTTAAAAAAATTGTCAATCATGATACAGGTGAGGTCATTAAATCATCGTCCTCTCAAGTTGTTTCAACACCAATCACAAAAGAAACGGCCAAGGAGGTTCGAGATATCCTTGAAACGGTTGTTACCTCACCTAAGGGTACTGGCGGCCGGTATAAAATTGATGGATACAGTGTCGCCGGAAAGACGGGAACAGCTAATATTCCTGGACCGAATGGCGGGTATTTACAAGGTGCTAATAACTATATGTTCTCATTTTTAGGAATGGCACCAAAGGATGATCCGGAATTAATTGTTTATGTTGCTGTTCAGCAACCTGAATTAGAGGGGCTTGAAACTGGTCAAGGTGCGATACCTGTTTCGGCTATTTTTAACCCAGTCATGAAAAACAGCCTACATTACTTAAACATTAAGCCTTCTCAACTTGAAGAGGCACAATTGAATAAACTAGAAGATTTTAAGGGAAAATCGGTTGCTGAAACCGTAGCTGATTTAAAAGGAAAAGGAATTGAACCTGTTGTAATTGGCAAAGGATCAGAAGTTGTCAGGCATCTACCAGAGTCTGGGACAACAGTTTTACAGGGTGAGAAGGTAATCATACAAACAAATGGTGAAATAAATGCCCCTGATATGACAGGTTGGTCGCTTAGAGATGTAATGAAAGTAGCAAATATTGCCGGATTGAAGTTAAATTCAAAGGGCAAAGGGTTTGTAACCCAGCAAAATATTAAACCGAAAACACATGTTCAAAAAGGAGATTTTTTAATCGTAGACTTAAAGACTCCTGAAGAGCAGTGGAATCAGGAAAATAATGAAAAAACAAATCCCCAAGGTCAAACAGAGGAAAATACAGAAGAACAAGTCCAGGATTAATAGAAAATCCCGCTGTCTTAGCGGGATTTTTCCTATCTAATGCCCAAAACCTGCGTTCTAAGAAAAAAAGTACAAGCATATACATGAACGATAGAAAAAGGAGGGTCGTTCAAACTATGCGTGTTTCAAATGTTACTGTCCGTAAACGATTAATGATTGCACTATTCATTGGTATTCTCACCTTCTTAATAATTGATATCCGGCTTGGATACGTCCAATTTGTCCTTGGTGATTGGTTGACCAATGGGGCAAGGGACTCTTGGAGCAGAAATATCCCTTTTGAACCTGAACGAGGAGAAATTGTTGACCGAAATGGGATTCCTTTAGCAACAAATATTAGTGCGCCAACTGTTTATGTTATGCCAAGACAAGTAAAAGATCCGGCAGCAACAGCAGAGAAGCTGGCCTCCGTGTTAAATATGCCAAAAGACAAAGCCTATCGAGAAATTACAAAAAGTGCTTCTTCCGTTCGGATTAAGGAAGGAAGAAAAATTTCCCATGAAAAGGCAAAGGAAATCAGAGCCCTCGGTCTTGATGGCGTCTATATTGGGGAAGACTCTAAGCGCCATTATCCAAATGGAAGTTATCTTTCCCATGTGCTTGGATTCACTGGGGTGGATAACCAAGGTTTGATGGGACTTGAGCAGTACTATGATAAAGAGTTAAGCGGTGAACGTGGAGCAGTTAAATTTTATGCGGATGCTAAAGGAAAAAGAATGAATAGCATGGCTGATGATTATGAGCACCCTGTAAACGGCCTTGAATTGAAGCTGACAATCGATTCAAAAATCCAAACGATAGTAGAAAGAGAGTTAGATATTGCGGACGCAAAATATAACCCGGACGGGATTGTTGCCATTGCAATGAATCCGAATAATGGAGAAATATTAGCCATGTCGAGCAGACCAACTTTTGATCCGGCTAATTTTCAAAATGTTCCTCAAGAGGTATATAATCGCAATCTCCCTGTATGGTCAACGTACGAACCAGGGTCAACATTTAAAATTATTACCCTTGCAGCAGCATTGAATGAAGGAAAAGTGAATTTAGAAAAAGAGCATTTCCATGATTCAGGGTCGGTTCAGGTAGCGGGAGCTAGGTTAAAGTGTTGGAAACGAGGCGGTCACGGCGATCAGTCCTTTTTAGAAGTTGTGCAAAATTCCTGCAACCCTGGGTTTGTCGAATTAGGACAAAGACTTGGGAAAGAAAAATTGTTTAAATATGTGAAGGATTTTGGTTTTGGTCAGAAGACCGGTATTGATTTACAAGGCGAAGGAACGGGGATTTTATTCAATTTAGATCGTGTAGGGCCAGTTGAACAGGCAACGACAGCCTTTGGACAAGGAGTATCAGTAACACCTATCCAGCAGGTTACGGCTGTATCTGCAGCCATTAATGGCGGGATATTATATAAGCCGTATATTGCAAAAGAGCTCGTAGATCCAATTACAAACGAAGTGGTAATGAGAAATTCCCCGGTTGAAAAACGCCGGGTAATTACGGAAGAAACTTCAAAAGAAATCCGTCATGCTCTTGAGAGTGTAGTTGCACAGGGGTCAGGAGGAAAGGCGTTTGTTGATGGTTATCGTGTCGGTGGAAAAACCGGAACTGCCCAGAAAGCGAAAAACGGGAGATATTTAGAAAATAACTTTATCGTTTCCTTTGTTGGATTTGCTCCCGCAGATGATCCACAAATTGTTGTCTATGTGGCAGTCGATAATCCAAAAGGAGTTACAGCCTTCGGTGGTACAGTCAGTGCTCCAATTGTTGGTAATATAATGAAGGATAGTTTGAGCCAGATGGGAATTAAACCTCGAAAGGGTCAAATTGAGAAGGAACTGAAATGGCCCGATACACCGTTATTAAAATTACCGGATTTCACAGGATTAACAAAAATGGAGCTAATGGATCAACTGATAAATCTAAAAATTGATGCTAGTGGTGAGGGGGATGTAGTTGTAAGGCAATCTCCCGAAGCAGGTGCCAAAGTTAAAGAAGGGTCAAAAATTAGGCTTTATTTTGGTCAAGAAGATTAATGCAACTAAGAATTCATAAAAGTAGAGGCGGTCGGAATGATTTCCGCCGCCTAATTTTTTCATTAAGCTTTGATTACTAAATAGCAAAATGAAATGTTTTAATGTAAAATAAGATGGAACTTTCTTAAGAGGAATTTCCAAGGTGAAAATTAGTCATATGTATGTACGGTTATGAGAGGATTTGAGAGAAATGAATCTACAAAAGCTGCTTAAGAATTTGCATCTTCTAGTTCCTTATCTAGGTGAGGATCCAGAGATAACTTCGATTGAGAACGATAATCGGAAGGTGCAAAACGGGAGCTTATTTATTTGTATTAAGGGATACACAGTAGACGGTCATGATTTTGCTGAATCTGCTGTGCAAAGCGGGGCAGCAGCTGTATTAGCTGAGCGTCCGTTATCACTAGATGTACCTGTCATTCTTGTTAAAGATACAACGAGAGCAATGGCAGTGCTAGCTGATGCTTTTTATGAGCAGCCAACGAAAAACCTGCACTTAATAGGAATTACCGGAACAAACGGGAAAACAACCACCAGCCATTTAATTGAGAAAATATTCGCCGATGCCAATCAAAAAACAGGTCTAATTGGCACTATGTATACTAAAATAGCTGACAAGACGATTGAAACTAAAAACACAACCCCGGAAAGTTTAACACTTCAAAAAACCTTTAAACAAATGGTTGAAGCAGGTGTTGATATAGCAGTAATGGAGGTTTCCTCACATGCGTTAGATCTTGGAAGGGTACATGGCTGCGATTATGATGTGGCTGTGTTTACAAACCTTACGCAGGACCACTTGGATTATCATAAAACAATGGATGAATATAAGCGTGCTAAAAGTTTATTATTTGCCCAGCTGGGTAATACCTTTAATCAGAAAAAACCTAAATTTGCTGTATTAAATGCAGACGACCCTGCTTCTGAGATGTATCGAAGGTCGACTGCTGCACATGTTATTACATATGGAATCGACAATAAAGCTGATCTTCAAGCGAAGAACATTCAAATGACTTCTTCAGGTACGCAGTTTGAGCTTGTAGTCCAATCGGAAAAATATCCGATTAAAATGCAATTAATAGGTAAATTCAGTGTTTATAATGTTTTAGCAAGTATTGGGGCTTCCGTTGTGTCCGGCATTGATATTAAGGCAGTTATCCAGTCGATCGAAGCTGTAAAGGGCGTATCAGGCAGATTTGAGCTTGTAAATGCAGGACAGGATTTTACAGTTATTGTTGATTACGCCCACACACCAGACAGTCTTGAAAATGTATTAAAAACGGTTCAGCATTTTGCTAAGAAGAAGGTTTTCGTTATTGTTGGCTGTGGTGGTGACCGTGATCGTACGAAGAGACCATTGATGGCTCAAATAGCCTGCCAATGGGCCACAGATCCCATCTTAACTTCGGATAACCCTAGAAGTGAAGACCCATTAGCAATATTGAGGGACATGGAAGCAGGAGTGCAAGGTTCAGCATACCGAATGATCCCTGACCGCAAAGAAGCGATTCAAACTGCTATACGAGAGGCATCAGCGGGTGATGTAATCTTAATCGCCGGCAAAGGCCATGAAACCTATCAAATTATTGGCAATGTTGTTCACGATTTTGACGATCGGTTAGTTGCTCGGGAAGCAATTGAGGGGAGTTAGCTATGTATTTAGCTTTAAAAGACTTGGTAAGTCTATTTGAGAAAAGTCGTGGGGTCAAAGATAACCTGTTATTTTTGACAGTTTGCGACCAAGCTCATTCAGCACAGCCAAAAGGATTATTTATATCATTAACTAAAGACGCAGGGGAACTTTCTGATGCAATTTCTAACGGAGCAATAGCCGCGATTTGGGATCAAGGACACGAACTTCCAAGCTATATACCGAACCAGTTTCCACTATTCTTTACACCAGACCCTGCAGAGGCAATCGTAACTATCTTAAGTCGTTATATTGAAAAATTAAATGGAGAAACAGATAAAATTATGGAGATAACTAACTTTAAATTTACAAATAAAAAACTTCTTAATAAAAATAAAGAAACATATGATATAGCTGTGATGTTAAACGAAATTACATGCAAAAACGACGCTGAAAGGAGGGAATAAAATGCTCGAGCAAGTTATTTTCTTCACAATAATTATGGGATTTCTTATCTCGGTATTACTTTCTCCAGTGTTTATTCCCTTCTTAAGAAGGTTGAAATTTGGACAAAGCATTCGTGAGGAGGGGCCAAAATCCCATCAAATAAAATCAGGCACACCCACCATGGGTGGTGTAATGATTTTGTTTTCGATTGTTATTACAACACTTGTAATGACAGGTAAGTTTTCTGCACCGACTGTTAAAACTTATTTGCTACTTCTCGTTACACTTGGATTTGGATTGCTTGGGTTTTTAGACGATTTTATCAAAGTTGCTCTTAAAAGGAATTTAGGATTAACTTCTAAACAAAAGCTGGCAGGTCAAATCATTATTTCAGTAATTTTTTATCTTATTTATAAACAACAAGGTTTTTCTACCGAAATAAGCATTCCCTTTACGGATTCCACATTGGATTTAGGGTGGTTTTTCATTTTCTTCATCATATTCTGGTTGGTCGGCTTCTCCAATGCTGTTAATTTAACAGATGGATTGGATGGTTTGGTGTCAGGCACCGCAGCAATTGCATTTGGTGCATTTGCTGTTCTTGCGTGGAATCAATCACAACTGGAAATTGCGATATTTTCTGTTGCGGTGGTAGGCGCTGTACTAGGATTCTTGGTATTTAATGCCCATCCGGCTAAGGTTTTTATGGGAGATACAGGTTCACTGGCACTCGGAGGTGCAATTGCAACGATTGCTATTCTTACGAAGCTTGAAATTTTACTTATTATCATTGGTGGAGTATTTGTTATTGAAACGTTATCGGTTATTTTGCAGGTTATTTCCTTCAAAACGACGGGTAAACGAATTTTCCGTATGAGCCCATTACATCATCATTATGAATTAGTTGGCTGGTCGGAATGGCGGGTAGTCGTCACTTTTTGGAGCGTTGGATTAATTCTTGCGATACTAGGAATCTATATTGAGGTGTGGTTATAATTGAAACAGATTAAATCTTTCAGTCATAAAAAAATTCTTGTCCTAGGTTTGGCGAAAAGCGGGGTAACAGCTGCCGCCCTATTACATAAGCTTGGTGCATTTGTCACAGTTAATGATAAAAAGCCATTTTCGGAAAATCCAGAGGCTCAGGGATTATTAGAACAAGGGATTAAAGTAATTTGTGGTGATCACCCTATTGAGTTGCTTGATGAAGGATTCGAGTTAATTGTCAAGAATCCCGGTATTCCATATAACAACCCTATGATTGTAGGCGCTATAGAAAAAGGGATTCCTGTAATTACTGAGGTTGAACTTGCTTATGAAATATCTGAAGCCCCGTTTATTGGGATCACAGGGACCAATGGGAAAACCACAACGACAACATTAGTTTATGAGATGCTAAATGAGGGGCAGAAGCACCCGTTAATCGCAGGAAATATTGGTACAGTGGCATCAGGGGTAGCCGAGGAAGCGACGGCAGAAAATACGATTGTCATTGAATTATCATCTTTTCAGTTAATGGGAATTGACATGTTTAAACCTAAGATTGCCATTCTTACGAACCTTTATGATGCCCATTTAGATTATCATGGGACAAAACAGGAATATATTGCTGCAAAGGCAAACATTACAAAAAATCAATCTGAAGTTGACTATCTTATTGTTAATGCCGATCAGGAAGAAACATTAGAAGTTGCACGCCACTCTAAGGCCAGAATTATTCCTTTTTCGACGAAGAAGAAGCTGTCTGAAGGTGCGTACCTATCTGATGGCTGGATTATGTTTAATCATGATAAAGTAATGGAAATTGAGAATATAGCTTTACCAGGCAATCACAACCTTGAAAATATCTTATCTGCTATGGCTGCAGCAAAGCTTTCAGGTGTAGAAAATAGTGCTATCCAGCAGGTTCTACGAACGTTTACTGGTGTCAGGCACCGTCTGCAATACGTAACAGAAGTGAACGGAAGAAAGTTTTACAATGATTCGAAAGCAACGAATATTTTGGCGACGATTAATGCCTTGGCTGCTTTTGAAGCCCCGGTTGTTCTTCTTGCAGGTGGCTTGGATCGCGGAAATGAATTTGATGAACTACTTCCTTATTTAAAACATGTAAAAGCAATGATAACCTTTGGGCAAACTGCACCTAAGATGGAACGCATAGGGAAGGAAGCGGGAATAAAACTAATCAAGCGTGTCGATAATGTTGACAAGGCAGTGCCTGAGGCTTATCGATACTCTGAATCAGGTGACGTGATATTATTATCTCCAGCATGTGCGAGCTGGGATCAATATAAAACTTTTGAGGTCAGGGGAGACATTTTTATCGATTCGGTGCATAAGCTTAAGTAAGGGCTTGTCTTAGTCGAAAAGTACACTTTCACATGTGTACTTGACGCTAAGGCAGTATTAGAGGTTCTGCTAAGCCCTAAAACTAGCAGTTGAGGTGTATGGTGGTGCCGACAAAGAGAACAACTCCTGATTTTATTTTAATGATTGTAACATTCACGCTTCTGGCAATAGGACTTATCATGGTTTACAGTGCAAGTGCTATTTGGGCTGAATATAAATTTAATGATTCCTTTTTCTTTGCAAAAAGGCAGACTCTTTTTGCCGGAGTTGGAGTGGCTGCCATGTTTTTCATCATGAACATTAATTATTGGACATGGCGGACCTGGTCCAAGACCTTTCTACTGGTTTGTTTTGTGTTACTTATCCTTGTGTTAATACCTGGGATTGGAAATGAAAGAAATGGTTCTCGTAGTTGGATTGGTGTTGGAGCCTTTTCAATCCAGCCTTCGGAATTTATGAAATTGGCAATGATTGCTTTTTTGGCTAAGTATCTTTCCGAGCGGCAGAAGTTAATTACTTCATTTAAGAAAGGTCTTATTCCTTCATTAGGTCTTGCCTTTCTAGCCTTTTCAATGATTATGCTTCAACCTGATTTAGGCACAGGAACTGTGATGATGGGAACCTGTGTTGTGATGATTTTTATTGCTGGTGCTCGTGTAAGTCATTTTGCCTTTCTGGGACTGTTGGGAGTTGCTGGATTTATTGGTCTAATTGCCTCCGCTCCGTACCGTATTAAACGGATTACATCTTTTTTGGATCCCTGGTCGGATCCGCTTGTAACGGGATTTCAAATTATCCAATCACTCTATGCGATTGGTCCTGGCGGATTGTTTGGGCTCGGACTTGGCGAGAGCAGGCAGAAGTTCTTCTACCTTCCTGAACCTCAGACAGACTTTATCTTTGCGATTCTTTCTGAAGAACTAGGCTTTATTGGTGGTTCATTTATATTACTTTTGTTTGCACTGTTGTTATGGAGAGGGATACGAATCGCATTAGGTGCACCGGATTTATATGGCAGCTTTCTAGCTGTAGGAATCATCGCCATGGTAGCGATTCAGGTTATGATTAATATTGGTGTTGTTACAGGTCTAATGCCTGTTACAGGCATTACCTTGCCATTTTTAAGCTATGGAGGTTCTAGTTTGACCTTGATGTTAATGGCGATTGGTGTTCTCCTTAATATCAGCAGGTATTCGAGATTATGAACCTTCACCCTGTTTAGCGGCAGGGTTCTTTTTATTTTAGGATGTGTTAATTTACAATTAGATAACATTCTTTTTTCATTTGCGTTATTTCGATTGTTTTTATAGTAAGATAGTGTAGGCGTTAGGTGTTAAATAGTTAATGAGGTGGAAAAAATGAAAATAGTAGTTAGTGGCGGAGGGACTGGCGGGCATATCTATCCTGCTCTCGCACTCATTCGTGAAATACAAAAACAGAACAAAGAGGCACAATTTTTATACATAGGAACTACTAATGGCTTGGAAAGCAAAATAGTTCCGAGAGAGAATATTGATTTTAAAGCGATTCATATTACAGGTTTTAAAAGAAAACTATCCTTTGAAAATGTAAAAACGGTACTCCGCTTCCTAAAAGGGGTGAAAGACAGTAAAAAAATGTTAAAGGAATTCAGACCAGACATTGTTATCGGAACAGGCGGGTATGTTTGCGGACCTGTAGTGTACGCTGCATCAAAGTTGGGCATCCCTACGATCATTCACGAACAAAATAGTGTTCCTGGGTTAACTAATAAATTTTTAAGCAGATATGTAAATAAGATTGCCATTTGTTTTGACGAGGCAAAAGAGTATTTTCCAGTACAGAAAACAGTATTTACGGGGAATCCTCGTGCATCTGAAGTAATTGGCAAGGACGGGATTCAAGGTCGTCTTGCTGCTGGACTTAGTGCAACCATGCCAGTGGTTTTAATCTTCGGTGGTAGTCGTGGTGCGAGGCCGATAAATGAGGCAGTCGTGAAGGCATTTGCTGATTTGGCTGAGAAACCATATCAAGTCCTTTATATTACGGGAGACGTCCATTATGAGGATGTCAAAAAGGAAGTTGAATTAATTGGAAACCCTAAAAATGTAGTGATTAAACCGTTTATTCATAATATGCCAGAAGTACTTGCCGGGGTAGATTTAGTGGTTTCGAGAGCAGGAGCTACGACACTTGCAGAAATAACCTCACTTGGTATCCCAAGCATCTTAGTCCCAAGTCCCTATGTAACAAATAATCATCAAGAGAAAAACGCTAGGTCGTTAAGTGATCACGGGGCTGCAGAATTAGTATTAGAAAAGGATCTAAATAATAATAGTCTTGTGAACCATATCGATCGTATTCTTTTAAATAAAGATAAATTAAAAGAAATGAAGGTAAAGGCTAAAAAAATGGGTGTTCCAGATTCTGCTTTCAGATTGTATTCGTTAATGCAAGAACTGATAAAAACAAATCGAAAGTAGCCCAAAAAATTTTTTAGCATAAACTGAAATAAATGCATCTAGGAAAGTTAGGGTGATAAAAATGGACGGAATCTTAAACGAGTTACAAACTTTATATATTGGCAAGGTTAAGGAAAATGAACCTTTAGCCAATCATACAACGATGAAAATAGGGGGCCCTGCAGACCTTTTTATTGAACCGTCTTCAGTTGAAAATTTAAAAACCGTCATGAATGTGATTGAAAAACATGATTTGCCATGGCGTGCGATTGGCCGTGGGTCGAACCTGTTAGTGTCGGATAAGGGGATTGAAGGGGTAGTTATCAAGCTTAGTTCTGGAATGGATCACCTTGAGATTAACGATACAAGTATTACTGTTGGTGGTGGCCACTCCCTCGTCAGCTTATCAACACTAATAAGTAAAAAAGGGCTTGCGGGTCTGGAGTTTGCTAGTGGAATCCCTGGCTCAGTTGGTGGGGCAGTTTATATGAATGCAGGTGCACATGGTTCGGATATTAGTAAAATCTTAACCAAAGCACATATTTTATTTGATGATGGAAAAATGGAATGGCTCTCAAATCAAGAAATGGGGTTCTCCTATAGGACTTCAATCCTGCAAAAAACTCGTCCAGGAATTGTTGTGGAAGCTGTTTTTGATCTTGTGAAAGGTGATCGAGCAGCCATTGTCGCTCAAATGCAAAAAAACAAAGATTATCGGAAAGAGACCCAGCCATGGAATTTTCCGTGTGCTGGAAGTATTTTTAGAAATCCACTCCCAAATTACGCCGGGAAATTAATTGAAACCGCTGGGTTAAAGGGATTTAGTATTGGCGGTGCAAAGATTTCGGAAATGCATGGGAATTTTATTGTAAATGCTGGAGGTGCCACTGCAGAGGATGTGCTGGCATTAATTCAACATGTCAAGGATACCATCTTTAGCTTATATGAAGTAAAAATGGAAACCGAGGTTGAAATAATCGGTAGAAAGTAAGAAAAATGGAAGGATTTATACTTGATTTCCAAAGAAATTATCCTTACTTTTCTTGTAAGAAATGTCGTCCGAATGACAAATATTGTGTTATAATTACTGATAATATTATAGGTGCAACCTCGAAAAAGTTAGAGACGGCATGGTTTTTCGTGCCGTTGTTTCTCTTTTCAAGGTAACACTATCGAATGTTGGACAGGCTTAGTCTACTTATTTTAGAGCAGCTGCTTTTTATGTGGAGGAATTTTAAATGGAAAAAGGTAAAATTGTAGCTCTCGAGGACCGTATTCCTAAGCTAAAGGAGCAAAGACGAAGAAAAGCAAACAGACGCCTTGTACTCCTGTTAATTCTGTTTTTTACAATGATAGTAGTTATCGCCTATTCACAATCACCTTTAAGCCATGTAAAGACGATAACGATAAAAGGAAATGGTGTGTATTCTGATACGGAATTGATCAGTCAGAGCGGCCTTTCGAATAATACGAATATTTGGAAAATCAAAACGGATGAAACGGCATCGAGAATAAAGCGTCTATCTGAGATAAAGACAGTTACCATCAAGACTCATTGGCCAAATACAGTGGTCATCCAAGTAAAAGAACATAAAAGAATTGCTTATCTAAAAAAAGCAAATAAATTTTTACCAATTATGGAGAATGGGAAAATATTGAACGAAAAAGCAGCAAAGAAAATTCCTGTAAATTCTCCAATTTTATTCGAGTTTAAAGAAGGTGCAGCCCTCAATCAAATGGTAAAAGAGTTAGAAAAACTTCCTAGTGAAATATCAAACTCTATCTCTGAAATCCATTATACTCCGAAAAAAACTGATCAATATCATATTTCCTTATTTATGAATGATGGATTTGAGGTGAGTGCCACATTAAGAAGTTTCTCGGAAAAAATGGTACATTATCCCTCAATTATCTCTCAAATTGATCCCAACAAAAAGGGAATCATTGACCTAGAAGTAGGAACGTATTTTAAGGCTTTTGACACCGAAGTGGAGGAAAAAGAAGTTGAGCAAGATAAGGGTGAAGGGTAAGCATGTTGTTTTGTCCCTGGTCTGCCTTGTATTAGGATTTTTGATTGCCTTTTCCTATCATTTAACACAAATGGAAATGAACAAAGGGAACCCCAATGTTTCTGATGGACAGTGGGAACAGACCCTTGCACTTCGAAACCAATTAATTAGCGAAGAAAAAAGTAATCGTGAACTGCAAAAGGAATTAAATCAAAAACAAGACTTGGTTCTTAAAAATGAGAAAGATCTTTCTAAAGAAGCAGAGGTTTATGAGAATCTCGCTGAAGATGCTGAGAAATATCGAATGTTCTTGGGGAAAGTGAAGGTTAAAGGTAAAGGAGTCAAGATTACACTGACGGATGGTGCTTACGACCCGAAAGAGGATAATATCAATAATTATCTTGTCCATGAACATCATGTATTTAAAGTCGTAAACGAGCTTTATATATCTGGGGCAGCAGCAGTTGCCATAAATGGACAAAGGCTGACAAGCCATTCTTATATTATTTGTAATGGACCAGTTATTACTGTTGATGGAATTGAGCATCCAGCCCCCTTCATAATTTCAGCAATCGGAGATCCTGAAGTTCTCTCTTCATCCATAAATCTTATAGGAGGGGTGAAAGATCAGTTAGTAAACGATAATATTGTTTTTACTTTGGAAAAAGATGATGAAATTGTTCTAGATCCCATCCTAGGAAGTTAGTCTTGAGTAATGTCCACGATATGATAATTTAAAAGGTTAGGTGAAAAAAGTGGACAAGAAAAAAATAAATTTAAGTTTTACTTTGATTGCAGTCTTAGTAGGATTCATGATTGCTATCCAGTTTCAAACAGTAAAAAAGCCTGTTGAACGTGATACTCGTGATATATGGCAACTTCGTGATGCAATATTAAAAGAAAAAGAACTTCAATCCAACTTATTAAGTGAAATTCGGTCAAATGAAGAAAAACTGGCAGCCTATGAATCTAAACGAAAACAAAGCAAGGAACAAGCCTTAAGTGATACATTAACGGAATTAAAGCTTGAAGCAGGACTGTCTGAAATTACTGTTCCTGGTATTAAATTAAAGATTGAACCAGTAATCGAAGAAATTGAAACTGGTACACCTGTTAATAGAGTTATTCCACCTGAACTTTTAACAAGATTGCTAAACGAATTGAATATGTACGAAGCGAAATATGTAGCAATTGATGGGAAGAGAATTATTAATACCACTGTAATTCGCGATATCAATATGGAAACAAAAATTGATGGGCATACGATTGAAAGGTTGCCAATAGAAGTTGTTGTAGGTGTAGATGATAACTCTACAGCTGAAAAATTATATAATCGGATGAAAGTATCAAAAGCAACGGAAGAATTCTTTATTGAAAATCTAAGACTTTCGATTTCAAAACCAATTCCGAACTTAACGGTACCAGCCTACGATGATTCCATACGCATCCGCTACATGGAACCGACAAAAGAAGGAGGCGATTCTTAATGTGGCTTCCATTTATAGGATTAATAATTGGAATTATTCTTGGGCTATTAACAGAAATACGTATTCCTGAAGAATATTCCAATTATTTGTCGATTGCTGTCTTAGCGGCATTCGACACTCTTTTCGGTGGGATCAGGGCATACCTGCAAAATATATATGATGAAAAAGTGTTTGTATCAGGGTTCTTTTTTAATATTATACTTGCTGCAAGTTTAGCTTTTCTCGGTGTTAATCTTGGTGTAGACTTATATTTAGCGGCAGTTTTCGCGTTTGGTGTCAGATTGTTTCAGAATATTGCCGTAATAAGGCGAATATTATTGACAAAATGGTCAACGAACAAAGAAAAAGTAGAAAAAAATTGAATTTTTTTAAAGGGAATCATTTAGTTGTGACGAATAATTTTATATGATATGTATACTGAACTTTTATTGAACAAAAAAAATATAGTTGTTGTTCAACTTAAGGAAATCTAAAGGAGGTGCCAAAGAATGAACAGCAATGAAATATATGTTAGTCTTGACATCGGTACATCCAGTGTGAAAGTAATCATTGGTGAAATGGTCAATGACTCGGGTAAAGACTCATTAAATATAATTGGTGTTGGAAATGTGAAATCCGAAGGATTACGCAAAGGTTCAATTGTTGATATGGACGACACCGTTCATTCGATTAGAAGGGCGATAGAGCAGGCAGAAAGAATGATTGGGATGGAAATCAGGGATGTGGTGGTTGGCATTTCAGGTAACAATGTCATGCTTCAACATTGTCATGGTATTGTAGCTGTTTCCAGCCAAAATAGAGAGATTACGAATGAAGACGTCATTCGTGTCATTGAAGCATCACACGTTGGTTCGATACCGCCTGAAAGAGAAAACATCGGAGTTATCCGAAAACAATTTATCCTTGATGGTAAAGATGAAATTAACGACCCCCGCGGTATGATAGGGGTTCGTTTGGAAATGGATGGTACACTTATTACTGGCTCCAAATCGATTATCATTAATACCCTTCGATGTGTTGAACGTGCCGGTCTAGAAATAGTGGATATTGTTCTACAGCCGTTGGCAGCAGGTGATTATGCACTTTCAAAAGATGAGAAAAACCTCGGTGTCGCTCTCATCGATCTTGGTGGCGGATCAACTACGATAGCTGTTTTCGAGGAAGGTTTTATTTCACAAACAAGTGTTATTCCGATTGGCGGAGACTATATTACAAAAGATATTTCTGTAGGCCTACGGACCTCGACAGAAGATGCAGAAAAAATAAAAATAAAACATGGACATGCATTCTATGACGAAGCGTCAGAAGATGAAGTGTTCAGTGTACCAATCATTGGCAGTGATCAGCATCAACAATTTAATCAGCTAGAAATTTCTGATGTTATTGAAGCGAGAATGGAAGAGATTTTTGAACTAGTACTGCATGAAATGAAACGCTTAGGATATAGTGACCTACCGGGTGGTTATGTATTAACTGGTGGAATTGCAAATATGCAAGGTGTCCTAGAGCTTGCTCAAGTAATTCTTCAAAATCGAGTCCGCATTGCCGTGCCTGATTATATTGGTGTTAGAGAACCTCAATATACCACAGCGGTTGGTTTAATTAAGTATGCTTACAAGAATGCAAGATTACCAGGTGGACACGTTGGTTCTTCAACCATTTCTGAACCTGCCGAAAAGAGAGCACCTAAACAACATCAACAACCTAAACAACAAAAAGTAGAAAAACATCCGGAAGAAAAGATGTCATCAAAAGTAAAAAAATTCCTTGGTTACTTTTTCGAGTAGGCTAATCGAAAAGAAATCGACGAATTAGGAGGATTGTCATGTTAGAATTTGATACAAATTTAGATTCTCTTGCAACTATAAAAGTAATCGGTGTTGGCGGCGGCGGCAATAACGCGGTAAATCGAATGATTGAACATGGCGTTCAAGGAGTAGAATTTATCGCTGTAAATACTGATGCTCAAGCACTAAATCTTTCCAAAGCAGAAGTTAAGATGCAAATTGGTGCTAAACTGACCCGTGGACTAGGAGCAGGTGCTAATCCAGATGTTGGAAAGAAAGCTGCTGAAGAAAGTAAAGAACAATTGGAAGCAGCATTAAGTGGCGCGGACATGGTATTTGTTACTGCAGGAATGGGCGGAGGTACAGGTACAGGTGCAGCACCAGTTATTGCCCAAATTGCTCGTGATTTAGGTGCATTAACTGTTGGTGTAGTTACACGTCCGTTCACATTTGAAGGTAAAAAGCGGTCAGGCCAAGCTTCAGGTGGAATTGGTGCGATGAAAGATGCGGTCGATACACTTATCGTGATTCCTAACGATCGTCTACTAGAAATCGTTGATAAAAGTACGCCAATGCTGGAAGCATTCCGTGAAGCAGATAATGTACTTCGTCAGGGTGTACAAGGTATTTCAGATTTAATTGCTGTACCTGGTCTTATTAACTTGGACTTTGCTGATGTTAAAACAATCATGTCTAATAAGGGTTCTGCCTTAATGGGTATTGGTGTATCTGCTGGTGAAAACCGTGCCGCAGAAGCTGCAAAGAAAGCGATTAGTTCTCCACTATTAGAAACATCCATTGATGGGGCACAAGGTGTATTAATGAACATTACAGGCGGTACAAACTTAAGTCTTTATGAAGTACAAGAAGCTGCCGATATCGTAGCAACCGCTTCTGATCAGGAAGTAAATATGATTTTTGGTTCTGTTATCAATGAAACTCTTAAAGATGAAATTATTGTTACTGTCATTGCAACAGGATTTAAAGAAGAAACCATCCAGCCAAAAGCTACCCGTCCTACTTTTGGACAGGCTAAGCCACAGATGGGTAATGTTAAAAGAGAACAGCCAAAACGCGAAGAGGTTCAGCAAGAGCCTGTCCGCCATACACAAGTTTCCCAAGAAGAAACATTAGATATTCCAACTTTCTTACGGAACCGCAATCGTAGAAGGTAAAAAAGTGAATAATTATACAAAAGACACGGCCTGTTTTGGGTCGTGTCTTTTGTATGTTTTAAATAAAAATGTATGACAAAATCCATCTGACAAAATACGTTGTGAATAGTGGAAATTTCTGTTTTTTTGATTACACAAAGTGACACACTTCAGCCATACAAGTACGTTATACTTTTTCGTAAACAGAAAGGAAAAGCTGATAAATTTATAGAGAGGAAGCTGGTAACTATTTATTTAGATGTGATCTGGGCTCTAAATTTATTATTTGATAGTCTGCTTCTATATTTAACAGCTATTTTTCTAAAAAGAGAAATTAAAATAGGGAGACTAGCTGCTGGAGGATTTATTGGTTCATTGATAATTTTATTATCATTTACGCCATTAAATGTCTATACAAGCCATCCCATATCAAAATTCATATGTTCAATCCTAATGGTGTTAATAACTTTTGGCTATAAGCGGATGACTTTTTTCTTTAAGGCGTTAATGACACTTTATGTGTCCACCTTTTTAATTGGCGGGGCATTAATGGGGACCCATTATTTTATACAGTATGATTCTGAATTAACCACCAAGGTCCTCGTATCCAGTACAAAAGGGTTTGGCGATCCGATAAGCTGGTTATTCGTTCTAATTGGATTTCCCGTCGCTTGGCACTTCTCAAGAAAAAATGTTGAAAGCATGGAGATGACAAAAATTCAATTTGATCAAATTGTTAAAGTCAGAGTCAATATAAATAACGAAACCCTTACCTTTAAAGGATTAGTGGATAGCGGGAATCAACTTTATGATCCATTATCAAAGCTTCCAGTGATGTTTGTTTCCATTAAGAACCAACTAGAAACGATTTCAGAATCAATAAGAAAACTTGCCGATGACCCAGAATTACTTATCAATGGCAGTGGAGACCTTCCAGATGAATGGCAAAATAGGGTCAGGATTATACCTACTCGTGTGATTGGACAAGAGCATCAACTTATTATTGCTGTAAAACCAGAAAACATTTTTATTGAACATAAAGATACTCAATATTTATGTGAAAAAGGTCTTGTTTCCTTTACAACAAAGCAACTCTCAAGCGAAGATGCATTTCAATGTATTGTTCATCCGAAGATGCTCACAGGTCCTAAGCAGCAAATGAAAACCATTAAGGTGAGTTAGTATTACTATACTCAGAAAAACATATTTTAGAAGGAGGAACACACATGAAAAAATGGAGGCTTCGCCTATCCTATTACTGGTATAAACTATTAATGAAATTGGGTTTGAAAACAGATGAAGTTTATTATATTGGTGGTAGTGAGGCCTTACCGCCTCCTTTAAGCAAAGATGAAGAAGAGATGCTGCTGAAAAAATTACCTGGTGGTGATAAAGCGGCGAGGTCAATATTAATTGAACGAAATCTTCGTCTGGTTGTTTACATTGCTAGAAAATTCGAGAATACCGGGATTAATATCGAAGATTTAATTAGTATCGGAACCATTGGATTAATTAAAGCCGTCAATACTTTTAATCCTGAGAAAAAGATAAAACTTGCTACATATGCCTCAAGATGTATCGAAAATGAGATTCTCATGTACTTAAGGCGCAATAATAAAATCAGGTCAGAAGTATCTTTTGATGAACCCTTAAACATTGATTGGGATGGGAATGAACTATTATTATCTGACGTTCTAGGAACGGATGATGATATTATTACGAAGGACTTAGAAGCCAATGTGGACCGCAAGCTCCTGACAAAAGCACTTCATCAACTGACTGACCGTGAAAAACAAATTATGGAACTCCGATTTGGCCTTACAAATGGAGAAGAAAAAACTCAAAAAGACGTAGCTGACATGCTAGGAATATCCCAATCGTATATTTCTCGCTTAGAAAAAAGAATTATAAAAAGGTTACGAAAAGAATTTAATAAAATGGTGTAGAGAAGAAAAAAATTTTTCCATTAAAAAACCTAAGAATTTCTTGGCTAAATTGCATTTTTCGACAAATATGCACTTGTCCACCATCGTGGATAAGTGCATATTTTTCCTTCTCAAGGAGATACTGTTTTTTGTACAGCAACTCCTGTGAGGAGGGAAAAGGATTGACTCGAAATAAAGTTGAAATTTGCGGTGTGGACACAGCAAAACTTCCTGTCTTAAAAAACGAAGAAATGAGAATACTCTTCAAGCAAATGCAAGAGGGCGATATTTATGCCAGAGAAAAGCTCGTCAACGGTAATTTACGACTCGTATTAAGTGTCATTCAACGTTTTAACAATAGAGGCGAGTTTGTTGACGACTTGTTTCAAGTTGGCTGTATTGGGCTGATGAAATCTATCGATAACTTTGATTTGGGCCAAAACGTGAAGTTTTCAACCTATGCGGTTCCGATGATTATTGGTGAAATTCGAAGGTACTTGCGTGACAATAATCCAATTCGCGTTTCTAGATCCTTGAGGGATATTGCCTATAAAGCCCTTCAGGTAAGAGAGCGATTGATGAGCGAAACTTCAAGGGAACCGACCGCGGAAGAAATTGCGAAGGTCTTAGAAGTTCCACATGAAGAAATCGTTTTCGCCCTTGATGCCATTCAGGACCCAGTGTCCCTTTTCGAGCCAATTTATAATGATGGCGGCGACCCAATTTATGTAATGGACCAATTAAGCGATGAAAAAAATAAAGATATCCATTGGATTGAAGAAATTGCATTAAAAGAAGGAATGCGTAGGCTAAATGATCGAGAAAAGTTAATTTTACGAAAACGATTCTTTCAAGGTAAAACACAAATGGAGGTCGCAGATGAAATTGGGATTTCCCAAGCACAGGTTTCTCGGTTAGAAAAAGCTGCGATAAGACAAATGAATAAAAATATCCAAAGTTAGGCTGCCCTAGGGCAGCTTTTTTTTATTCCTTTTACTAATGGTTATTTTCGCAAAGAATATTGTTTTTCGTAAAAGTCCATCTACAAGTAAAACAATTGGGTTCGTGGCATCTTTTCGTGAAAACTTTTGCGAAAATTGCCTACAAACTTAAGTTCTTGACCCTTATTAAGTTCCAAAAGCAACAAAGTTTACGAAAAGAGCCTTACTAAAAGTCTTAGAGTAAACATATATTTTATAGAAATAAAACCGGGAGTGAGAAAAGATGGTAAAAATTTCTGAGTTTCAAATAAAAGATGTGGTTAATGTAGCAGATGGAAAAAGGCTTGGAAATATTGGTGATATTGAGATAAATTTAACAACAGGAAAGATTGAAGCAGTCGTGATTAGCGGCAGCGGAAGAGTACTTGGCTTTTTTGGTAAAGATGACGACATAGTTATTCCTTGGAAGAATATTTTAAAAATAGGTCAAGATGTAATTTTGGTCAGATATAAAGGCAGTGTAGAAAATATAACGGAAGAAGCAGAAGTTTAACTCTTGTTTATGCGGTGACCAATTTTTCTTTTCATGGTAAACTATAGAAAAAACATAAGAGGTATGAAAATGGAACCCTTTGTTTTAAAAAATCAATCCTTTTTAACTATTGAAAATTGGGTAAACAAATATCCAGGTTTAGTTGCAGGAATAACAACTAATAATGGCGGGGTAAGCAAGGGGGATTACAAATCCCTTAACCTTGGTTTTCACGTTGGTGATAATCAACGCGATGTTTGTTCCAACCGAGAAAAAGTTTCAGACTTGCTCACATTTCCACTAAAGACCTGGGTCGGAGCTGAACAAACACATGGAATTCATCTTAAAAAAATTTCTAAGCTTGACCGTGGCAAAGGCTCCAATTCCTATGAAAATGCAATTAAAGATACAGATGGTTTTTATACGAATGAGGAGGGCGTCTTGTTAACACTCTGCTATGCCGACTGTGTCCCTCTTTTTTTTATTGCACCTGAATCGAAAATGATTGGAGTTGCCCATGCTGGCTGGAAAGGGACCGTAGGCCAAATTGCAAGGGAAATGATTATTGCGTGGAAAAGAGAGGGAATTAACCCAGAACAGATTCTAGTTACAATTGGCCCATCCATTTGTGAAAAATGTTATATTGTTGATAAGTATGTGATAAACTTGGTCGAAAATACACTAGAAGATGTCGAAATTTTACCCTATAATTTAATTAAAGACGGCCAATATTCCTTAGATTTACGTGAAGTAAATAGACAAATACTAATGAAGTCTGGTGTACCAGATACCAATATCCAGTTGACTAACTATTGTTCTAGTTGTGATAAAGAGTTTTTTTCCCACCGTCGTGACCAAGGGAAAACAGGAAGAATGTTAACTTTTATGGGCTGGAAGGAGACTATGGAACGTTTATGAGGGTAGCAGAAAAATACGAGATAATAAAACAACAAATCAATGAGGCCTGCCTTCGAGTCAAGCGAAACCCTGAAGAAGTCAGGGTGATAGCGGTTACGAAGTATGTTAGTACTGAGAGAGCAAATGAAGCACTACAAGCAGGTATAATAAATTTAGGCGAGAATCGAGATGAGGGACTTCTACGTAAGTGGGAAGAACTTAAGGACAAGCCTGTTTGGCATTACATCGGTTCACTTCAGACACGTAAAGTAAAAAATATCGTTAATATCGTTGAGTATATCCATTCTTTGGACAGAATTTCTCTTGCAGAAGAAATTAATAAACGGGCAGAACATAAGGTAAAATGTTTGGTACAAGTCAATGTCTCTGGAGAAGAATCAAAGCATGGCTTACATGCAGAAGAAGTGCTAACTTTTATTGAATCACTTCGAAACTTTGAACAAATCAGTGTTGAAGGTTTAATGACAATGGCTCCACTTACTGATGATGAATCTCAAATACGTGAATGTTTTCATAAATTAAGAGAACTTCGTAAACAAGTCCAAGCCTTAAATTTGGATTATGCTCCTTGCACAGAACTTTCGATGGGCATGTCCAATGATTTTGAAATTGCTATTGAAGAAGGGGCTACAATGGTAAGAATAGGCACTGCGCTTGTTGGTGAAGATGGTTAGGAGAGAAAATCATGACAATTAAATCAAAATTAAAAACATTTTTCTTTTTGGATGATGAATATGATGATAACAAAGCTGATTATCAAGAAGTAGTTGAACCACTACCTGTAAAACAAAAGCAACAACCAATGGTAAAGAACCAAAACGTTGTCAGCTTGCAAACCGTGCAAAAATCTACCAATTCTACAAAGTCATCTAAAGTAATTTTAGTTGAGCCTCGCTCTTATTCTGAGTCAGCTGAAATTGCCGATCATTTAAAAAACCGCCGCGCAGTAGTCGTAAACCTGCAGCGAATTGATAGTGACCAGGGTAGACAAATTGTCGATTTCCTAAGTGGTGCAGTTTATGCAATTGGTGGAGACATTCAAAAGATTGGTTTTAGTATATTCTTATGTACACCTGATAATGTTGAGGTGTCAGGAAATATATCAGAACTTATTCCTGACTTTGAAAATCAAAATACGAGGTGGTAATGCTTAATGGCACTTGTTTTTAGTTTATTACAGAAGCTAATACAACTTTATTCGTATGCCTTAATTATATATATTTTAATGTCTTGGTTTCCAAACGCTAGAGGGACATCTATCGGACAATTCTTTGCGAAAATTTGTGAACCATATTTAGAGCCATTTAGACGAATCATTCCACCGATTGGTATGATGGACATCTCTCCAATCGTTGCCTTTCTTGTTCTTAATTTTGCTCAAAGTGGATTATCAAGTGTCTATCGTTTTCTTGTTGCTTAAGAATATTGAATCCAGGTTGTGTTTTGAAAAATGAATATCTATCAGCACTTTCGTCCAGAAGAACGAGAATTTATTGATCAGGTGTTAAATTGGAAGAATTATGTTGAGACCCAATATACATCTAAATTAACAGATTTCCTTGATCCAAGAGAGCAGCATATTCTAAAAATGCTAATTGGTGAACATGGTGAGATAAAATATATGCTTTTTGGCGGCAGCACGGATGTAGAACGAAAAAGAGCCCTAATTTTCCCAGATTATCTAACTTCGATTAATCATGATGAATTTCAAATAAGCCTTTTCGACATCCATTATCCAACCAAGTTTGTTACTATCGAACACCGACAGATATTGGGAACGCTTATGTCCTTAGGTCTGAAGCGGGGGAAGTTTGGGGATATCATCATTATGGATGGGAAATGCCAATTTTTTGCTGCTAAGGATATTAGCGACTATATATTAAATAACGTTGAAACAATTGGCAGGGCAGGCGTAAAACTAACTGAAACGGATATAGAAAATGCACTTCCCACCAATGAAAAATTGGTGGAAAGTGATTTAACGATATCTTCTCTGCGGCTTGATACCGTTATTTCAGGAATTTATCATGTGTCACGGCAGAAATCACAACTTTTTATTCAACAAGGACTTGTGAAGGTGAATTGGACATTAATTGAAAATCCCTCATTTGAATGCGGTGTGGGTGACATGATTTCTGTTAGAGGAAGTGGCCGAGCAAAAATTCTTGCCATTGAAGGGAAAACAAAAAAAGAAAAATGGAGACTAAATGTCGGAAAACAAAAATAACTACAAAAATAAAGAAGGAAATTCGAAGAATGATGTCGAATTCTTGCATATACATATAGAATTAGAGATTGTATGGAGGTGGCATTAATGCCGTTAACACCGTTGGATATTCACAATAAGGAGTTTAATAAGGGTTTTAGAGGTTATGATGAGGATGAAGTAAACGAGTTTCTCGATCAGGTTATCAAGGATTATGAATTAGTACTTAGAGAGAAAAAAGAATTAGAAGAACGCTTGAACGATATGAATGAACGACTTGGTCACTTTGTTACGATTGAAGAAACTTTAAATAAATCAATCATCATTGCGCAAGAAGCAGGTGAAGATGTTAAACGGAATGCGCAAAAGGAAGCGAAGTTGATTATTAAGGAAGCGGAAAAAAATGCGGATCGGATTGTCAATGAATCCCTTTCAAAAGCAAGGAAGATTGCTCTCGAAATCGAGGATTTAAAAAAGCAGTCTAAAGTATTCCGCACACGTTTTAAGATGTTGATTGAGGCCCAGCTTGATATGTTGAATACCGATGATTGGGATCATTTATTAGAATATGAGGTAGATGCAACAGAACTAAAAGTTCATGAAGAAGAAGATTCATTAGCTTGACGAAAAGCGTTTTTATAGCATATAATTTCTTAACAGTTATAAAGAATGGTCAATGACGATGATAGGGACAGTATAATTTTTCTATGACTTTTTTAGCGAGCCGGGGGCGGTGGAAGCCTGGTAAAGTTGAAAAATTGAAGATCACCCTTGAGTTCCATAGCCCAACCTCCTTATTTAGGATAGTAGGCTTAGGCGTGTAATTCACGTTACGAATGCTAAAGAGGATAGACGATTTGATTCGATCTATCTATCAGGGTGGTACCGCGGGAATAAAACCTTCTCGTCCCTATTTTGGGATGAGAGGGTTTTTTTATTTGTCTATTGGCTATTCTGTTAAATGAAGAGGATTACAGGAGGAAGAAAAAATGGAGTATAAAAATACGTTATTAATGCCACAAACTGAATTTCCGATGCGTGGCAATCTTCCACAAAGAGAGCCTGAGATTCAGGCGAAATGGGAAGAATTAAATATTTACAAAAAAGTTCAGGAACGAACCAAAGGACGTCCGATGTTTGTATTGCATGATGGTCCTCCATATGCCAATGGTGACATCCATATGGGGCATGCCCTTAATAAAATTTTAAAAGATATGATTGTCCGCTATAAGTCAATGAGCGGTTTCCATGCACCATACGTACCAGGCTGGGATACACATGGTCTTCCAATTGAGCAAGCGTTAACGAATAAAGGTGTGAAACGTAAAGAAATGACGGTCGCAGAATTCCGTCAACTTTGTACAAAATATGCTCTCGAACAAATTGATAATCAACGTGAACAATTTAAACGTCTTGGTGTGCGCGGTGACTGGGAAAATCCTTATATTACCCTAAAGCCGGCTTATGAAGCACAACAAATTAAAGTCTTTGGTGAAATGGCTAAGAAAGGTTATATTTATAAAGGACTCAAGCCTGTCTATTGGTCACCATCCAGTGAATCAGCACTTGCTGAAGCTGAGATTGAATACCAGGACAAAAAATCCGCATCCATTTATGTGGGCTTTAAGGTGAAGGATGGGAAAAATGTTCTAGATACAGACACCCAAATTATTATCTGGACAACAACTCCATGGACAATTCCGGCGAATTTAGGTATTTCCGTTCATCCGGATCTAACATATGTTGTGGTTGCAGCAAATGGGAACAAATATCTAGTTGCTGAGGCTCTTCTCGAATCTGTTTCGAAGGAAATTGGCTGGGAAGAAGTAACGGTTGTTAAAAAGGTAAAAGGAAATGATTTAGAGCATATTTTAGCTGTCCACCCTCTTTATGGTCGCGAATCATTGGTGATGTTAGGAGAACATGTAACAACAGATGCAGGTACTGGCTGTGTCCATACAGCACCTGGTCACGGGGAAGATGACTTTTATGTTGGCCAAAAATATGGTTTAGATGTCCTATGCCCTGTCGATGATAAAGGTGTGATGACGAGTGAAGCGCCAGGTTTTGAAGGATTATTTTATGATAAAGCAAATAAACCAATCACACAAGCATTAGAAGATGCAGGTGCATTGCTCAAACTTTCGTTTATTACTCATTCCTATCCGCACGATTGGAGAACGAAAAAACCGGTAATCTACCGAGCAACAGCACAATGGTTTGCATCTATTAAAGATTTCCGTAATGAATTACTAGATGCAGTGAAGGAAACAAAATGGATTCCAGCTTGGGGTGAGACGCGATTATTTAATATGGTTCGTGACCGAGGGGACTGGTGTATTTCTCGTCAACGTGTCTGGGGAGTACCAATTCCTGTTTTCTACGCAGAAACTGGTGAAGAAATCATTACAGATGAAACAATTAATCATGTTTCAGATTTATTCCGTGAATTTGGTTCGAATGTATGGTTTGAGCGTGAGGCAAAAGAATTACTACCTGCTGGCTTTACTCATCCAGGAAGTCCAAACGGTATTTTTACTAAGGAAACAGATATCATGGATGTTTGGTTTGATTCAGGTTCTTCCCATCAAGCTGTTTTACTAGAAAGAGATGATTTAGTTCGACCAGCTGATCTTTATCTTGAAGGTTCGGACCAGTATCGCGGCTGGTTTAACTCGTCATTATCTACTGCTGTAGCCGTGACAGGTGAAGCACCATACAAAGGTGTATTAAGCCACGGGTTTGCACTTGATGGTGAAGGCAGGAAGATGAGTAAGTCCATCGGAAATGTGGTTGTCCCTGCAAAAGTAATGAATCAGTTAGGTGCAGATATTTTACGCCTTTGGGTTGCTTCTGTTGATTATCAAGCAGATGTTCGTGTTTCAGACGCAATCTTGAAGCAGGTCGCAGAGGTTTATCGTAAAATTCGTAACACCTTCCGTTTCTTATTAGGAAATTTAGCTGATTTTACTCCAGCAAAAAAAGTGGCATATGAAGATCTACGCGAAGTCGACCAATTTATGCTCGTTAAATTAAATAAGTTGATTAAAAATGTTCGCAATGCCTATGAAAACTATGAATTCGCAGGTATCTATCATGCGATTAATAATTTCTGCACCCTTGATTTAAGTTCATTTTATTTGGATTTTGCGAAAGATGTTCTTTATATTGAGGCTACAGATAATCATGAACGACGTGCAATCCAGACAGTGTTATATGAATCATTGCTTGCTTTAACAAAATTAGTTTCACCGATCCTTTCACACACTGCGGATGAAGTGTGGAATTTCATCCCAGATGCAACTGAAGAAAGTGTTCAGTTAACAGATCTTCCTGAGTATCAGGAACTAAAAAATGCTCAGGCTTTAGAGGAAAAGTGGACTGAATTCATGAATCTTCGTGATGATGTGTTAAAGGCTCTTGAGGAAGCACGTAATCAAAAAGTGATTGGGAAGTCGTTAACTGCCAAGGTTACGCTTTATGTCAACGAAAAATCAAAAGCGTTATTAGACTCGATTGAAGAAAATATGAAACAGCTCTTTATTATCTCAGGCTTTGAAGTGGCAGGAACCTACGAGGAAGCCCCTGAAAATGCAGTTAAATTAGAAACTGCAGCCATTGTCATTACAAAAGCAGAAGGTGAAACATGTGAGCGTTGCTGGATTGTAACACCGGAAGTAGGTCAAGATCCAGAACATCCAACACTTTGCCCGCGTTGTGCTGAGGTAGTAAAAGCTAACTATACTCTTAATTAATCATGAAAGCCCTATGCAGATGCATAGGGCTTTTAAATTTTTCCTTCTCCGTTAATTGTTGTAGTTGTTGTCAAATGTTTTTCCGAGTCGGTTATTGGATGGCGGAAATAATAAGACAAATGAAACACGGAGGTAACAACTATGAATGCCACGCAGGAACAGCTGTTTTTGGAACTCCGTCATACGAAAGTAGAAATTGAATATTCCTTAAAGAACAAACCAAAGCAGGATTGGTTTACGTGCGTCTTAGAAGAGGAGTTATCAGATATTAATACAGCAATTCAAAAACTCGAAAATGGAAACTTTGGGCAATGCGAAATCTCTGGAGAATTTTTGCCTAATGAATTATTAAAGATGATTCCTACCTTAAAGTCAGTAAAGGATTCAGAGTATTTAATGCATTATTACAAAAAACCGATTTACTAATCATTTTCATCAAGTTACATTTTCGTTTAGCGAAAAAGTATGCTAAAATGCTTAAGAAGTATGATAAGTGAAAGCGTCTAGACTGAGGAGTCTAGGTTGATGTGGAGGTATTTCTTAGTGTTTTATTACTTAATCGCACTTTTTGTTATTTTATTAGATCAAATTACGAAATGGCTTATTGTAAGCAACATGTATCTAGGAGAAAGTATTCCAATCATTGATAATATTTTCTATATTACTTCTCATCGAAATCGTGGTGCGGCGTGGGGAATATTACAAGGACAAATGTGGCTCTTTTACGTCATTACGATAATTGTTATCGTCGGCATTATGTATTATCTGTACAAGGCTGCAAAAGGTAAATGGATGCTTGGTGTATCTTTGGCATTGATGCTTGGAGGAGCGATTGGAAACTTTATTGACCGTGTCATTCGCAAGGAAGTTGTTGATTTCATTCATACGTATGTTTTTGGCTATAATTTCCCTGTCTTTAACATCGCGGATTCAGCATTAGTAATCGGGGTCATCTTGTTAATGATTCAAATGTTATTAGATGAGAGAGAAACAAAGGAGAAATCATATGGAGAAAATGGAACACATCATTCTTGAGGATCAAAAAGGAGATCGAATTGATAAAGTGATCGCTGGTCTAGATGAAGAATGGTCAAGAACACAAGTGCAGCAATGGATTAAAGAAGGAAATATAACGGTGAACGGACAACAGATTAAAACAAATTATAAATGTAACGTGGACGATCAAATAGAAATTACGATTCCAGATCCTGAAGAGTTAGATGTGGTCCCAGAAGATCTTAATTTAGAAATTTACTATGAAGATAGTGATGTTCTGGTGGTAAATAAACCGAGGGGTATGGTCGTTCATCCCGCACCCGGTCATATGACTGGAACATTGGTCAATGGATTAATGTTTCATTGTAAGGATTTATCAGGGATTAACGGGGTGTTAAGGCCTGGTATAGTTCATCGAATCGATAAGGATACTTCCGGTCTATTAATGGTGGCTAAAAATGATTTGGCTCACGAAAGTCTTGTCAATCAGTTAGTAGCCAAAACGGTTACTCGTAAATATAAAGCGATTGTCCATGGAGTCATTCCTCATGATTTTGGAACTGTTGATGCTCCGCTTGGCAGGGATACAAAAGACCGGCAAAGCATGAACGTCGTTGATCATGGCAAACATGCGGTCACACACTTCCATGTGCTTGAACGCTTTAAAGATTTTACATTTGTGGAATGTCAATTAGAAACAGGCAGAACACACCAAATTCGTGTTCATATGAAATATATTGGCTACCCGCTCGCTGGAGATCCAAAATATGGACCGAAAAAGACACTCGATATTAACGGACAAGCATTACATGCAGGTGTGCTTGGTTTTAACCACCCAAGAACAAGCGAATATTTAGAATTTGAAGCACCACTTCCAGAAGATATCGAGTTATTACTTACCAAACTTCGAAATAATCGTTGACACAATCGTCTATTTAAAGTAAGATAACTATAGCTTAATAAGCCTTTAAAACAGTCCCGTGAGGCTGAGAAGGAAACGGTTAAGATATGGAGTAACTATGCCCATATCTGTAAATTAACTAGTTAACCTCTCGCCAAATGGTGAGAGGTTTTTTATTTTTACAAAAGAAGAAGGTGTAGTATGAACCAAAAAGCTGTTGTCCTTGATGAACAAGCCATTGGCAGGGGCCTGACTAGAATCGCCCACCAAATTATTGAAAAAAACAAAGGTATAGATGATTGTGTTTTGGTTGGTATTCGTACGAGGGGCATTTATCTGGCCAATCGACTTGCAGCCAAAATTGAAGAGATTGAGGGAAAAGCAATAGCTGTTGGTGAGTTAGATATTACCCTTTATCGAGACGATTTAACAAAGAAAACAGATAATCAAGAACCACTAGTTAAAGGCTCAGATATTCCAGTGGGTATCAATAATAAAAAAGTGATTCTTGTTGATGATGTATTATATACAGGCCGAACAGTCAGAGCCGGACTCGATGCCTTAATGGATATAGGAAGACCTTCTGTCATTCAACTTGCAGTTTTAGTAGACAGAGGGCACCGGGAACTTCCAATCAGAGCAGATTATGTAGGGAAAAATATTCCAACCTCAAGTGAAGAAAAAATAGTTGTTGAACTAGCTGAAGTGGATCAGGTCGATCAAGTAAGTATTTTTGAAAAATAAATAGCAACCCTTTTAAAAGTAGTCCTGTGAGGCTGACAAAGGGGAATATGCCGGAAGAATCTTTATTTAGGCATGTCCATACCCTCTTTGTACCTTCACGGACAAAGAGGTTTTTTTTATGAAAAAAATAAGATACTAAAGAAAAGCAATATAGAAAAATGGGGGAATTCACAATGAACAATAAACCTATCCTAGACGTAAAAGAGATTCCTAAACCCTTTCAATGGATCACATTAAGTTTACAGCACTTATTCGCCATGTTTGGAGCCACAATATTGGTACCTTACCTTGTTGGATTAAGCCCGGCGATTGCACTTATATCAAGTGGACTTGGCACATTAGCATTTTTATTAATAACTAAATTCCAAGTTCCAGCTTACTTAGGCTCATCCTTTGCCTTTATCGCACCTGTGATTGCCGCTAAAGCAGCTGGGGGACCTGGCGGCGCCATGGTCGGTACATTCCTTGCAGGACTTGTTTACGGACTGGTTTCACTTATCATCAGCAAGGCAGGTCATCGCTGGATCATGAATCTTCTCCCGCCAATTGTTGTCGGACCAGTTATTATTGTTATCGGATTAGCCCTATCCGGAACTGCAGTGAATATGGCGATGAATAATCCTGTGAGTGGAAAATACAGTATGCTTCATTTCTCTGTAGCCCTTGTCACGCTAATAGCAACGATTATCTTTTCGATATATGCAAAAAAAATGTTAAGTATGATTCCTATCTTAGCGGGGATTATTGTCGGATATATCTACGCACTAGTGGTTGGAGTGGTCGATTTTAAACCAGTAATAGAGGCTAAGTGGTTTGAAATGCCGGAATTTATCATTCCGTTTGTAAGCTATAAAGTGAAATTTACTTGGGATTTAGTCTTGTTAATGGTACCAGTTGCGATTGTTACCCTATCAGAGCACATCGGACACCAGTTGGTGCTAAGTAAGGTAGTGGGTAAAGATTATATTAAAGAACCTGGCTTACATCGTTCGATCCTTGGAGATGGAACGGCAACGATAATTTCTGCTCTGATTGGCGGCCCGCCAAAAACAACTTATGGTGAAAACATCGGCGTCCTTGCCATTACTCGAATTTATAGTGTGTATGTCATTGCTGGTGCTGCAATCTTCGCCATCATCTTTGGCTTTATTGGAAAAATAACTGCTTTGATCAGCACCATTCCAACACCGGTTATGGGTGGCGTTTCAATCCTGCTTTTTGGAATCATTGCTTCTTCTGGTTTACGAATGCTAGTGGATAGCAAAATTGATTTTGGTAACAAGCGTAACCTTGTCATTTCATCTGTCATCTTGGTAGTTGGTATCGGTGGAGCAGTAATAAAAGTATCAGAATCATTACAAATCCAGGGGATGGCTCTAGCAGCCATTTGCGGGGTTTTGTTAAACCTCATCCTTCCTGGAAGAGAAACTGCAAATGAAAATATGCTTGAGGAGATTGAATCCTCTGATAACCGGAAAACTGCATAATTAATTTTCAACTCTTTAAATAAATCCAGTGAGGTTTAAAAGGGTGTATGCTTAATACCATGATTTTGACTCATGGATTATGTTGTCATACATACACCCTGAACTTTCTGGTCAGGGTGTTTTTTTATTCAAAATGAGGGAGGCGGATGATTGATGTTAAGTCACTTACTAACCACGAACGAATTAAAGGTGGATGAGATTTATCAAATCTTAACAGATGCTCATAACTTTAAAAACGGAATGAAATGGTCTCCGGACAGGCAAATGTTTACTGCCAATCTATTTTTTGAACCGAGCACAAGAACCAAGAGCAGCTTTGAAGTGGCCCAAAGGAGATTAGGATTAGAAGTAATCCCGTTTGAAGTCCTTACTTCAAGTGTCCAAAAAGGCGAAACACTTTACGATACGGTAAAAACATTAGAATCAATTGGTGTCCAATCAATTGTCATTCGTCACGAACAAGATCGCTATTTTGATGAATTGATTGGTAAGGTAAACATTCCAATCATAAATGGAGGAGATGGGTGCGGGCATCATCCGACACAATCACTTCTTGATCTAATGACCATCCAGCAAGAGTTCGATCAATTCACAGGTTTAAAAATTGCCATTATCGGCGACATTCGCCATAGCCGGGTAGCACGTTCCAATGCCGATGTTTTAACAAGGCTGGGAGCAGAAGTGATTTTTTCGGGACCAAAAGAGTGGTTCGATACTAGGAGTACAGATATATCAAGGTATAGGCCGATTGATATGGCCATCCAAGAAGCCGATGTAGTAATGCTTCTTCGAGTACAGCATGAACGGCATCAACAAAAAAGCAGCTTTACGGCAAATGAATATCACAAGCAATATGGTCTGACGCTTGAAAGAGAAAAGATGATGAAGCAGGGTAGCATTATCATGCATCCTGCACCTGTTAATAGGAATGTAGAAATAGCTGATAGCCTTGTAGAGTGCAAGCGATCAAGGATATTTAAACAAATGGAAAACGGTGTGTACGTCAGAATGGCAGCCATTAAAAGATCAATCGAAAGCCTTGAAGGAGGAAACCAAAATGAAATTACTTATTCAGAACGCGTGCTACATAGCATCTAATAGAGAAAAGAAACAAGCTGATATATTAATTGAAGAAGGAATAATAACTAAGATTGAAACACAAATTGACGCAATTGTGGATCGCACAGTGAACGCGGAAGGTAAATTAGTTTCACCTGGATTTATCGACCTACATGTCCACCTTCGTGAACCAGGCGGAGAAAAAAAGGAAACCATCGCAACCGGAACACAAGCCGCAGCAAGAGGCGGATTTACCACTATTGCCAACATGCCAAACACAAGACCGGTGCCTGACACCATTAATAACATGGAGGACTTGCAAAAACGAATTAAGGATACAGCGAAAGTTAGAGTGTTGCCGTATGCGTCCATCACAATCCGCCAGTTGGGTCAGGAGTTAACTGATTTTGAGGGCTTGAAAGCTACAGGTGCATTTGCCTTTACGGATGATGGGGTTGGCGTGCAGTCAGCTGCAATGATGCTTGAAGCGATGCGTAAAGCTGCTGCACTAGATATGGCCATTGTTGCACACTGTGAGGAAAATACATTAATCAATAAGGGCTCAGTCCATGATGGTTCATTTGCTAGAAAACATGGATTGAATGGAATTCCATCTATATGTGAATCCGTCCAAATTGCAAGGGATGTACTCTTAGCCGAAGCAGCAGACTGTCATTATCATGTCTGCCATATCAGCACAAAGGAATCTGTCCGGGTAGTTAGAGATGCTAAACGGGCAGGAATAAAAGTTACAGCAGAGGTAACTCCGCATCACTTATTGTTATCTGAAGATGATATCCCAGGCTTGGATGCTAACTTCAAAATGAATCCGCCACTTCGTGCTGTAGAAGACCGTAAAGCCTTAATAGAAGGGCTCTTAGACGGAACCATTGATTTCATTGCAACTGATCATGCTCCACATACGGCAGAAGAAAAAGCGGAGGGAATGACACTTGCACCTTTTGGTATTGTTGGGCTGGAAACAGCATTCCCGCTTCTCTACACACACTTAGTCTTAAAAAAAATCATGACACTTGAAGAATTAATTAAATATCTAACAGTCAAACCAGCCGAAGCATTTGCACTTCCGTACGGGAAAATCGAAGTGGGGGCACCGGCAGACTTAGTACTCTTGAACTTAGAGGAAGAACGTGAAATTAATACAGAAGAATTCTTATCAAAAGGAAAGAATACACCATTTAGCGGTTGGAAATGTAAGGGATGGCCTGAGATGACAATCGCTGGAGGAGAAATCGCTTGGGAAAAAGGGAGTGTCTTAGTATGAAAAAACAACTTATATTAGAAGATGGGACCATTTTTATCGGTAAAGGCTTTGGAAGTGATACGGAAACAATTGGTGAAGTTGTTTTTAATACAGGGATGACAGGCTATCAAGAGATTATATCCGACCCTTCTTATTGCGGACAGATTGTTACATTAACCTATCCACTAATCGGAAATTACGGAATTAACCGAGACGATTTCGAATCAATCAATCCGGCAATAAAGGGTTTAATTGTGAAAGAAGCAGCGGACTTTCCTTCCAACTGGAGAAACGAATACACATTAGATGAATATTTTGACATGAAAAAAATCCCAGGGATCGCTGGAATCGATACACGAAAATTAACTCGGATTATCCGTCAATACGGGACTCTGAAAGGTGCAATCTGCAGCATTGAAAAAGATCCGAATGAGATCTTAACTCAGTTACGAAAAGCACCGCTTTCAACAAATCAAGTCAAACAAGTTTCCACAAAAAATGCTTATCCAAGCCCAGGTAGAGGCAAGAGAGTAGTCTTAGTTGATTTTGGAATGAAGCACGGAATCTTAAGGGAACTAAACCATCGGGATTGTGATGTGGTTGTTGTCCCTTATCATACAACAGCTGACGAAATCCTCCAGTTACGTCCGGACGGAATTATGCTTTCTAATGGACCTGGGGATCCAAAAGACGTTCCAGAAGCAATTGATATGCTAAAAGGTGTATTAGGCAGAGTACCATTGTTTGGAATTTGTCTTGGTCATCAGTTATTTGCCCTAGCATGTGGAGCTAATACGGAAAAAATGAAGTTCGGTCATCGCGGTTCCAACCATCCAGTCAAAGACCTCTCGACAGGAAAGGTTGCGATTACCTCGCAAAATCATGGCTATACAGTAGAGGAAGACTCTATTAAGAATACAAGATTAGAAATTACTCACATCGCAGTAAATGACGGAACAGTCGAAGGACTGAAACACCTGGATTACCCAGCATTTACAGTTCAGTATCATCCCGAAGCATCTCCAGGACCAGAAGACGCAAACGGCTTATTCAATCAATTTCTTGACTTGATGGAAAAGAACAAACAGGAGGTTACAGCAAATGCCTAAACGTACAGATATCAACTCCATTTTAGTAATCGGTTCAGGACCCATTGTCATTGGGCAGGCTGCAGAGTTTGACTATGCCGGTGCCCAAGCATGTATCGCTCTAAAAGAAGAAGGCTACCGTGTGATTCTAGTTAACTCCAATCCGGCTACCATCATGACGGATACAGAGATGGCAGATGCTGTTTATATCGAACCCTTGACTGTGGAATTCGTCAGCAGAATCATTCGCAAAGAACGTCCAGATGCACTGCTTGCGACACTTGGAGGACAGACAGGTCTTAACCTAGCTGTTGATTTAACAAAATCCGGTGTTCTAGCTGAATGCGAAGTAGAAATTCTTGGCACGAAACTTTCAGCGATTAACCAAGCAGAGGATCGCGACCTTTTCCGCAGCCTAATGAATGAATTAAACGAACCAGTTCCAGATAGTGAAATCATTCATGAATTAGCAGAAGCAAAAGCATTTGTTGAAAAAATTGGCTTCCCTGTGATTGTCCGTCCAGCCTTTACACTAGGTGGAACAGGTGGCGGAATTTGCCATAACGACGAGGAATTAGAAGAAATCGTTACTAGCGGCTTAAAGCACAGCCCTGTAAATCAATGTTTACTAGAAAAAAGTATCGCAGGCTTCAAGGAAATAGAATATGAGGTAATGCGTGATGCAAACGACAATGCCATTGTGGTTTGTAACATGGAAAACATCGATCCTGTAGGCGTACACACAGGAGATTCCATTGTTGTGGCACCGAGCCAAACATTAAGTGACCGTGAGTACCAGCTGCTTCGCAATGTTTCATTAAAAATTATTCGTGCCTTAGGTATAGAAGGAGGCTGTAACGTCCAGCTTGCTCTAGATCCTTATAGCTTTAATTACTATATTATTGAAGTAAATCCACGTGTTAGCCGTTCTTCGGCATTAGCGTCAAAAGCAACCGGTTATCCAATAGCTAAGCTTGCAGCTAAAATCGCCGTCGGCTTAACACTTGATGAAATGTTAAATCCGGTAACAGGAAAAACCTATGCAAGCTTTGAACCGGCACTAGATTATATCGTAACCAAAATCCCTAGATGGCCGTTTGACAAGTTTGAATCAGGTAACCGTTCTCTAGGGACACAAATGAAAGCAACGGGAGAGATTATGGCGATTGGCCGTACATTTGAAGAATCTCTATTAAAAGCAATTCGATCCCTTGAGGCAGGTGTTTATCATTTCGAATTAAACGATGCCGTAGAAATAAATGATGAACTACTCGAGAAACGGATTCGCAAAGCCGGAGACGAACGCCTCTTTTATATCGCAGAAGGATTAAAACGTGGATTAACCATAGAGACGATTCATGAATGGAGTAAAATCGACTTATTCTTCTTAAAGAAGATGGAAGGAATTGTCGAACTGGAAAAAGAAATTGTTGCAAATCCATTTGAAACGGAAATCTTAATTGAAGCAAAACAAAAAGGCTTTACTGATAATAAAATCGCCCAGCTATGGAATACATCTGAACAAGAAATTAATAATACTAGAAAAGAACTCGGAATTATCCCGGTTTATAAAATGGTTGATACTTGTGCAGCTGAATTTGAATCAGCAACACCATACTACTATGGCACATATGAAGAAGAAAACGAGTCAATTGTTACAGCGAAAAATAGTGTTATTGTACTTGGTTCCGGTCCAATCCGCATCGGCCAGGGTATTGAATTTGATTATGCGACCGTACACTCTGTTAAAGCCATTAAAGAAGCAGGCTATGAAGCGATTATCATTAATAATAATCCGGAAACAGTATCAACGGATTTCAGTATTTCTGATAAGCTATACTTCGAACCACTTACGATCGAAGATGTGATGAGTATTATTGACTTAGAGAAACCAATAGGGGTAGTCGTCCAGTTTGGGGGACAAACCGCAATCAACTTAGCTGCTAAACTTGAAGAAAACGGCGTGAAAATTCTTGGAACAAGCTTAGAAGACTTAGACCGTGCTGAAAATCGTGATAAATTTGAACAAGCGCTTGTGCAGTTAAACATCCCACAGCCATTAGGGAAAACAGCTATGTCAGTGGAACAGGCACTTGTGATTGCCACCGAAATCGGTTATCCGGTCCTTGTCCGTCCTTCCTATGTACTAGGTGGAAGAGCAATGGAAATTGTTTATCATGAAGAAGAACTTCTTTACTATATGAAAAACGCTGTTAAAGTGAATCCAGAGCATCCAGTCTTGATTGACCGATATTTAACAGGAAAAGAAATTGAAGTTGATGCCATCTGCGACGGCACTAATGTCTTAATCCCAGGTATCATGGAACATATCGAACGAGCTGGAGTCCACTCAGGTGACTCGATTGCAGTTTACCCTTCGCAAACTTTAAGTGAACAAGTGAAACAAACACTTGTAGAGTATACAGAGAAATTAGCGAAAGGGTTAAATATTATTGGATTACTAAACATTCAATATGTTCTTGCAGGAGACGAAGTGTTTGTTCTAGAGGTGAACCCAAGATCAAGCCGTACCGTTCCTTTCTTAAGTAAAATTACGAATATTCCAATGGCCAAAATTGCAACAAAAGCGATTCTAGGAGTATCGATTCTAGACCAAGGCTACATCCCAGGTCTTGTCACTGAAAAAGAAGGAGTATATGTCAAAGTTCCTGTATTCTCTTTCGCCAAACTGAAGAGTGTCGATATCACGCTTGGGCCAGAAATGAAGTCAACTGGAGAAGTCATGGGTAAGGATGTAACATTGGAAAAAGCTTTATACAAAGGATTAGTTGCATCAGGCATGAAAATTCAGCCATTTGGCACTGTATTGTTTACAGTTTCCGATAAAGATAAAGAAGAAGCATTAAAGCTTGCGAAGCGTTTCTCTGCAATCGGCTATCGTTTAATGGCAACAAGCGGTACAGCAGCTGTTCTAGAATCTGCAGGCCTAAGAGTAAAAGTGGTTGGAAAAATTGGTTCAGAAGGAAAAACGCTGTTAGATGTAATCCATAATGGAGAAGCTCAGTTCATTATCAATACACTAACAAAGGGCAAACAGCCTGAACGTGACGGGTTTAGAATTCGCCGGGAAGCAGTTGAAAATGGAGTCCCATGCTTAACCTCACTTGACACGGCTGATGCGATCTTAAAAGTAATTGAATCAATGAACTTTTCAGCAGAACCAATGGCAGCAATGAAAAAGGAGGCCGTGTTTGCATGATCCAAAAAGAGTTATGCAAAGTAATCAGCCAAAAGGAAATTGCCACAGATATCTATGAGCTGACCATTGAAGGAGAGTTGGTTACTCAAATAACGGAGCCAGGTCAATTTGTCCATATTAAAGTATCAAATGGGCTGGATCCATTGTTACGAAGACCAATTAGTATTTCCTCGTACGATTATGAACAGAAAAGTTTAACAATGATTTATCGTAAAGATGGAAGAGGAACTTCCATGCTAGCAGAATTACGACCAGGGATGCATGTCGACATCCTTGGTCCACTAGGCAATGGTTTTCCTGTTGAAGAAGTCAGTATGGGAAATACTGCCTTACTTGTCGGCGGTGGAATTGGCGTTCCCCCACTATATGAACTGTCAAATCAGTTAGTCGCAAAAGGTGTTAAAGTCATCCATGTGCTCGGCTTCCAGACTGCATCAGCTGTCTTTTATGAAGAGGAGTTTTTGAAAAATGGGGAAACCTATGTAGCGACTGTGGATGGTTCATATGGGAGCAAGGGCTTTGTGACGGATGTGATGAAAGAATTGCAGTTTGATTGTATTTATACATGCGGACCTACTCCTATGTTAAGAGCAATTGAGCAGAATTATCAAGATAAGAAAGTTTTCTTATCGCTTGAAGAGCGGATGGGCTGCGGCATCGGTGCCTGCTTTGCTTGTGTATGTAAAAAGAAGGATGACCCGACAGGAGTTTCTTATAAAAAAGTCTGCAGTGATGGTCCTGTATTCCGAGCTGGGGAGGTATTGATATGAGTCGCTTAAACATTGAATTACCAGGATTAAACTTAAAAAACCCAATCATGCCTGCATCCGGCTGCTTTGGGTTCGGCAGAGAATACAGTCAATTCTATGATCTGAGTGTTCTCGGCGCGATTATGATTAAAGCTACTACTGTAGAACCAAGGTTCGGAAACGCAACACCACGTGTCGCCGAAACCTCAGCAGGCATGTTAAATGCAATTGGCCTGCAAAATCCAGGTCTAGAAAAAGTCCTTGGCGAAGAGCTTCCATTTTTATCTCAGTACGATGTACCAATTATTGCAAATGTAGCTGGATCGCTTGAAGAGGATTACGTGGAGGTAGCCCGTCAAATTTCTAAGGCTCCCAATGTTCATGCACTTGAACTGAATATCTCCTGCCCAAACGTAAAAACAGGCGGGATTGCTTTTGGAACCATTCCTGAAACAGCGAAACAATTAACCCGTAAGGTTAAAGAGGTATCAGAGGTACCAGTATATGTGAAGCTCTCGCCCAATGTAACAAACATTGTCGAAATGGCAAAGGCCGTTGAAGATGGTGGTGCGGATGGGTTGACCATGATTAATACCCTTATTGGGATGAGACTTGATTTAAAAACAGGCAAACCGATTCTTGCCAATCGAACCGGTGGATTGTCGGGCCCAGCAATAAAGCCAGTGGCGATTCGGATGATTCACGAAGTAAGCCAGGTGGTTGGGATTCCAATTATCGGTATGGGCGGAGTTGAGACAGCTAGTGATGTCATTGAGTATTTTTATGCAGGTGCGAGTGCAGTCGCAGTCGGAACGGCCAATTTCGTTGACCCGTTTGTTTGTCCGACAATCATTGAGGAACTGCCTGAACTGCTTGGAAAATTAGGATTCGAACACATCAGTGAATGTACAGGAAGGAGCTGGAAGGAACATGGACAACTCGCTTATCATCGCGCTTGATTTTCCCGGCATGAACGAAGTTAATCAATTTCTAAAGCCGTTTGCTGGCAAAGAGCTTTTTGTAAAAGTAGGGATGGAGCTGTTCTACCAGGAAGGCCCCTCGATTATTCATCAATTAAAAGAACAAGGTCATCGAATATTCCTGGATTTAAAACTTCATGACATTCCAAACACTGTGAAGAGTGCAATGAAGGGTCTTGCCCGCTTAGAGTGTGATTTGGTTAATGTTCATGCAGCCGGTGGAATGGAAATGATGCAGGCCGCACTGGAAGGTCTTGAAGCAGGTACTCCTGCAGGACGGAAACGACCTAACTGTATCGCAGTAACACAATTAACAAGTACATCTGAGGAACAAATGCAAAAAGAACAGCTTATTCCGGTCTCCTTAAAGGAATCGGTGCTTCACTATGCCTCCATAACGAAGCAAGCAGGCTTAGATGGAGTTGTTTGCTCTGCATGGGAAGCAGCTTTGATAAAAGAAAAGGCCGGACAATCCTTTCTGACGGTATGCCCGGGGATTCGGATGGCATCTGATCAGGTAGGAGACCAAAAACGGGTCACAACTCCTGAATCAGCACGTGCAATGGGAGTAAGCGCAATTGTCGTAGGCCGCTCGATTACCCGTTCACAAGACCCACTAACAAGTTATCAACAATGGATGGAAGCATGGAAGGGAGTAACCCAATGAAAAAAATAATTGCAGAAAAATTACTAGAAATCAACGCAGTTGCTTTGAAGCCCGAGGAGCCGTTTACATGGGCATCGGGACTTCGTTCCCCAATCTATTGTGATAATCGCCTGACACTATCATACCCTGAGGTTAGAAAAGCAATTGCTGCTGGGCTGCAGCAGCTGATTCAAGAAAATTTTCCGGGAACTGAAGTTATTGCTGGTACAGCAACCGCAGGTATCCCTCATGCCGCATGGGTCAGCGACCTAATGGAGCTTCCTATGTGCTATGTTCGTTCGAAAGCAAAGGGACACGGTAAAGGGAATCAAATTGAAGGAAAAGCTGAGGCTGGCCAAAAGGTAGTCGTTGTAGAAGATTTAATCTCAACTGGAGGCAGTGTAATCACAGCTGTTCAAGCATTAAAGGAAGCAGGCTGTGACGTACTTGGTGTGGTTTCCATTTTTACATATGGCCTTGAAAAGGGAAGAGAACTGCTTCAGGAAAACGAGATTAAAAGTAAATCACTGACTGATTATGAAACATTAATAGAAGTAGCGATTTCTAAGGGTATCGTTACTGAAGATGATCAGAAAAGTCTCCTGTTATGGAGTAAAAACCCTGCTGAATGGAGCAATAAGTTCTTGGAAACACAGATTCGCTGATAAATAGGAAAAGAGGGCGTCCAATACCTTGCGGATGCCCTCTTTCCTTTCTATTTCTTCAATTTAAGTACCAATTCCTCATCTGGCGTGACATATACTGTTTGTTGATTATCATAAATCACAAACCCTGGCTTTGCCCCACTTGGTTTTTTTACAAATCGGACCTTTGTAAAATCAACAGGGACGGAGCTGGAATTACGTGCCTTACTGAAATATGAGGCTATAACGGCAGCTTCCCGAATCGTTTCATTAGAAGGTTCTTTGCTGCGAATCACCACGTGTGAGCCAGGGATATCCTTTGTATGAAGCCAAATCTCATCCCTTGCTGCCAACTTATTTGTTAAATAATCATTTTGCTTATTATTTTTGCCAACGATAATATCTGTACCATCGCTAGATAAAAAATGATCTAATACTGGCTTGGCATTCTGTGCCTTCTTCAATTTCTTCTTTTGCCTTTCACGAATATAGCCCCCCTCCACTAGTTCTTCACGAATCTCTTGAATATCCTTAGGGGAGGCAGCTTGTACCTGCTGCAATAAATTATCAAAGTAGGTAACTTCAACTTGGGCTTTCTCGATTTGCACAATAACAATTTCAACTGCATTTTTTGCCTTCTGGTATTTTGAAAAATACTTTTGGGCATTTTCAGATGGTGTTTTCCGTGGGTCTAGTGGAATGATAATCGTCCCGCCTGATTCATCATAATAATCGAGCACTTCAATTTCACGCATCCCTTTATTGGCTGCATATAAATTGGCTGTTAAAAGTTCCCCGTAGCGTTGAAATTGTTCGGCACGCTCAGCTTCTTTTAATGTAACTTTCAGTTTGTCAATTTTCTTTTCATTCTTTTCTTTTTCATTATGAATAAATCGTTCGATATCATTGCCTTGCTGCTTTACCCTATCTCTTTCGGCTTTGCCAAAATAAAAACGGTCAAGCATTTCACTTAGAGTGGGATATGTTTTTATTTCTCCTTTTAGATGCTCAAGTGGAAATAAGTAAAATGCGTCCTTACCGCCTGCCGAGATAATGGAAGGGAAAATATCGCCTGATTCAACTTTTTTAACCATACTTAAAAACGTTCCCGGGACAGTAGCACGATTAGCAAGGCCGCTTTGGAATATTACTTCCTTAGCAAATAGGGGTGAAATTCCAGCAAATTGTTCAACTAATTGGCGGTCAATCTTCCCTGCATTGTAATCAATTTTTCTTAATAAATCGTCTTGACCACAATGAAATGGATTTTGCTTATGCTGTTCTGGTGGAAAAACATAAGGCTGTCCTGGCATAATTGCCCTGTGGCTATTCACCGCAAAGGAGACATGCTTGATGCTGTCAAGAATGATATTACGTGATTTATCAACGAGCACGATATTGCTATGTCTACCCATAATTTCAATAATTAATTGTTTGTAGCTAATATCCCCGATCTCATTCCGGCCCTTTATTTCTAGAACAATCATTCGATCGGTTTCTTTTTGATATATATCCTCTAAAATATAACCCTCAATATGTTTCCTGAGCAGCATACAAAACATTGGCGGCTCACTTGGATTATCATACGCCTCTTCCGTGAATTGCACTCGTGCATAGCTTGGGTGCGCCGATAATAGCAGTTTTTGATTTACCCCATTGGCGCGAATGGTGAGAATCATTTCATTTTTATAGGGCTGATGAACTTTATTAATCCTTCCGCCCTTTAAAGAACGGACAAGTTCATCAACCATTGCTTTTGTAAATAAACCATCAAATGACATGGAAAACATCCTTTACTACATTCATATGAATTAATTATAGCTTACTAAAAAAAGACTGTCTTATTTTAACTTATTATCTGATTTAACTTTCACTATATCATAGCATTTTTTGGGACGACCCTGAATAAGCTTTCTTTAGAGTATGTATTTATAGGTATTTAAAGGGGGAAGTGAGATGGTCGGATGAAATTCCATGAAATGAAGATAGATCAAGTAGAAAAGGCCCTAGAAACCGACTTTTCTTCTGGATTATCGCAGGAAGAAGTAAAAAAACGGGTGAAGCTGCACGGTCTAAATGAATTGGACGAAGGAGAAAAGCAATCAGCTTTACTCTTATTTTTTAGTCAATTTAAGGATTTTATGGTCTTAGTTCTACTTGCTGCTACACTGATATCTGGGTTGCTTGGCGAATACATTGATGCCATTGCGATTATCGCCATCGTCATTATTAATGGCTTTCTAGGCTTCTTTCAAGAAAGAAGAGCAGAGAGATCACTCCAGGCTTTAAAGGAATTATCTGCTCCACAAGTTTCAGCACTTCGGGATGGCCAGTGGATGAAGATTCCTTCGAAAGAAATTGTTATTGGGGATATTTTGAAGTTTACTAGCGGGGACCGGATCGGTGCGGATGTGAGGGTAATTGAATCTAAAAGTTTAGAGATTGAAGAATCGGCCCTTACAGGTGAGTCTGTTCCTGTTTCTAAACATATCGAGTCATTAGCTAATCCTAATCCAGGTATCGGTGATATGGAGAATATTGCCTTTATGGGTACGATGATTACGAGGGGAAGCGGGGTTGGAGTCGTCATTGCCACTGGGATGAAAACAGCAATGGGTCAAATTGCTGATTTACTCCAAAATGCTGAGACACAGGATACGCCGTTACAGCGGCGCTTAGAACAATTGGGGAAAATTTTAATCACTGTCGCATTGTTGTTAACTGTTCTGGTTGTAGTGGTTGGTGTTTTAAGGGGTCACGACATCTATGAGATGTTTTTAGCTGGTGTTTCCCTTGCTGTTGCCGCCATTCCGGAAGGGCTCCCAGCGATTGTCACAGTGGCATTATCCCTCGGTGTCCAAAAAATGATTAAGAAAAATGCGATTGTTAGGAAGCTTCCAGCAGTTGAAACACTTGGCTGTGCATCGGTCATCTGTTCAGATAAAACGGGAACCATGACACAAAACAAAATGACTGTTACCCACCTATGGAGCGGGGGGCAGACCTGGACCGTAGACGGGGTCGGCTATCAACCCCAAGGTAATTTTTATAGAAATGAACGAAATATTAATCCTAAAGATGAAAAAGCACTGCAGCAAATGCTGATTTTTGGGATGTTATGTAATCATTCAGATTTAGTTGTCAGGGATGATAACTATTTTCTTGATGGCGATCCAACGGAAGGAGCACTTTTAGTAAGCGCCATGAAAGCAGGCTTTGATCGTCCTAAATTATTAGATGAATTTACAATTATCAAAGAATTCCCATTTGATTCCGCTCGTAAAATGATGAGTGTGCATGTAAAAGACAAGCAGGGACGGAATTTCATTGTCACCAAAGGGGCACCAGATGTCCTATTGGGAATTAGTGAATCTGTCCTTTGGGACGAGAGAACTCAATTTTTAAATAAAGAAACACAGTTCAAAGTACAAGAGGCAATAAACGGCCTTGCGTCACAGGCTCTTCGAACGATTGCGATTGCCTTTAAACCAATCCAGGCTAACACCGTCATATTAAGTGAGCATGAGGCAGAGAAGAATTTAACCCTAATTGGTATCCAGGGAATGATAGACCCGCCAAGACCTGAAGTGAAAAAAGCGGTCAAGGAATGTAAGGAAGCAGGCATTAAAACAGTTATGATTACCGGTGACCATGTAATCACAGCCAAAGCAATTGCCTCCCAACTTGGAATCATAACCAATAAGAGTAAGGTCATTGATGGAACTGCCCTATCACAAATGTCTGTCGAAGAATTGGAAGGTGTCGTTGATGATGTTTCCGTTTTTGCCAGGGTATCACCAGAGCATAAACTGAAAATTGTCAAAGCATTACAGAATCGCGGCCATATTGTTGCGATGACGGGTGACGGAGTAAATGATGCTCCAGCCATTAAAGCAGCTGATATTGGAGTGGCGATGGGAATTACTGGTACAGATGTTGCCAAAGAAGCATCTGCACTAGTTCTGTTGGATGATAACTTCGCGACAATTAAGGCAGCGATTGTTGAAGGTAGAAATATATACGAAAACATTCGGAAATTTGTCCGCTACTTACTGGCTTCCAATGTTGGCGAAATCTTAGTGATGTTGTTTGCAATGGTTTTAGCGCTCCCGCTTCCGCTGATTCCTATCCAAATTCTATGGGTTAATTTGGTAACAGATGGTTTGCCAGCGATGGCACTTGGACTCGACCGACCGGAAGAAAATGTGATGAAACGTAAGCCGCGCAGCCCAGATGAAGGTGTTTTTTCGCGCGGGTTAGGCTGGAAAGTTGTATCGCGAGGTTTTTTAATAGGGATCGTAACATTATTGTCCTTCATGGTTGTCTATCATAACGACCCAACACAGTTGCAATATGCACAAACTGTAGCCTTTGCAACACTCGTAATGGCACAGCTCATTCATGTATTTGATTGCCGCAGTGAAAAATCAGTCCTGTCCAGAAATCCTTTTGGAAATCAATATCTTGTTTGGGCGGTGATATCGTCACTAGTATTAATGCTGGTTGTTATCTATTATCAGCCGTTACAACCAGTTTTCCATACGCTTCCGATTGCAGCGAAGGATTGGTTACTGATTGTTGGGTTATCATCGATTCCAACTTTTTTACTAGCTGGGTCATTTTTGTTAAGAAAAACAAAATAAAGTGTGTTATAATCCAAAAGGTAATAGAATCCACTCTATTACCTTTTGTCTTTTTTGAAAAATTTAGGGAGCAGATCAATTTTTCAGGAGATTGGATGTGCACAGAATGGTAACTAGTATGACGGGATTCGGAAGAGCTAAGGCAGAGTCAGATTTTTTCTCTGTTAATGTGGAAATAAAAACTGTGAACCACCGTTTTTGTGAAATGAATATCCGCATGCCCAGGCAGCTATTAAAAATAGAAGATCGTTTGAAAAAGAAACTAAGTCAATATATCCGTCGTGGCAGAGTTGAGGTTTATGTCAGCTTAGAGGGTGAAGGTAGCGTAACCCGAAAAGTCCATGTTGACTGGAAACTCCTTGATGAGTATTCGCAAATCATCAAGCAGGTACGTGAAAAGTATAATGTTGAAGGAATAGTCACACTTCAGGATTTGCTTAGTAGAAGTGAACTCTTACATATTGAAGAAAGTGAAATCGGCAATGATGAGCTTGAAAGGCTAGTGCTAGAAGCTACAGAAGAAGCTGCCAATTTATTAAGGCAAATGCGATTGGCAGAAGGAGAAGAATTAAAAAAGGATTTGCTCGCTATCTTGTCACAATTAGAAATAAATGTGCTGGAACTTCAAAAATTCGCTCCACTCGTTGTTCAATCATATAAAGAGCGCTTAACAAAAAGGATGGAAGAATTCGTTAATGGGCAATTGGATGAAACGAGGATATTAACGGAAGTTGCCGTTTTTGCTGATAAAGCAGATATAAGTGAAGAAGTTACCCGTTTAAAAAGCCATATTCAACAGTTCTTGCATACCCTGCAAAGTATGGAACCAATTGGAAGAAAGTTGGACTTTATCGTTCAAGAAATGAACAGAGAAGCAAATACGATTGGATCAAAAGCAAATGACTCCAACATTGCTAAACAGGTGGTTGATATTAAAAGTTTGCTCGAGAAGTTGAAGGAACAGGTTCAAAATATCGAGTGAACCTTGTTTAGAAATGGTTTGAGACGGTCAAAATATATTATTAATGATTGGATGAAGACCATGTCGATTAAATTAATTAATATTGGATTTGGCAATATCGTTTCTGCCAATCGAATTATTTCAATTGTCAGCCCTGAATCTGCTCCAATAAAAAGAATTATTCAAGATGCCCGCGACCGAGGTGCATTAATTGACGCCACATACGGTAGACGGACACGAGCAGTAATTGTTATGGATAGTGACCATGTTATTCTATCAGCCGTTCAACCAGAAACGGTTGCACACCGTTTAGCAGATCGTGATGAAATAATTGATGAAGGGTAGGATTTTTGAAAATGCAGGAAAAAGGATTGTTAATCGTACTTTCTGGGCCATCTGGGGTTGGAAAAGGAACGGTACGGAAAGAGATTTTTTCACATCCGGATACAGCTTTTGAGTATTCTATTTCGATGACAACCCGCTCACCTCGAGAAGGGGAGATTGATGGAGTAGATTACTTTTTTAAGTCAAGGGAAGAGTTTGAACATTTAATCAAGCAGGGAAAGCTGTTAGAGTATGCCGAATTTGTCGGCAATTATTATGGTACCCCCGTGGATTATGTTCGTGAAACTTTAGATGCCGGAAAAGACGTCTTTTTAGAAATCGAAGTAAAAGGTGCCCGTCAGGTTCGTGAAAAGTTTCCTGAAGGTTTATTTATATTCCTTATGCCGCCAAGTTTATCCGAATTAAAGAACCGGATTGTTACAAGGGGAACAGAAACTGATGACATTATCCAAAACCGGATGTTGTCGGCCCGAGAAGAAATTGAAATGATGGAATTATATGATTATGTCGTTGAAAATGACCAAGTGGAGCGTGCTTGTGAACGAGTGAAAGCTATTGTCACTGCCGAACATTGCCGCAGAGAACGTGTAGAACATCGCTATAAAAAATTGCTGGAGGTTGAATAAGATGTTATATCCTTCTATTGATTCGTTGCTTGAAAAAATTGATTCTAAATACTCACTAGTGTCCGTAGCTGCAAAACGTGCGCGGGTAATGTCCCAAGTAAGGGATGAAAGATTACCAAAATATGTTTCCCATAAGCATGTGGGTAAAGCACTTGAGGAAATTTATAGCGGTGAATTAACGTACCGGATTTCTAAAAAGGCAGATGCACTTGCTGAATAATAAATAATTATATGATTAGAAATCAGTAGAGAAGGCGTGACAAAAGGGAGAAACCTTACGTGTCAGCCTTTTTTATTTTGGTGATTCTATATATAGTGGATTTTGTCGAATAATAGTAGGTAAAAGATGAAAAATTGCATTCATTCTTGCATAATAAAAGAAAGACTAATGGACTAAGGAGCGGGGGAAGCGATGATGATGAAAGATAAAAAAATATTATTATGTGTGACAGGTGGAATAGCTGTCTATAAAGCAGCAGCACTAACAAGTAAGCTTGTTCAGACTGGAGCACAAGTAAAAGTAATTTTAAGTGAATCAGCTCAAAAGTTTGTTACCACATTAACCTTTCAGGCATTATCACGCAATGAAGTGCATGTTGATACTTTTGATGAAATCAATCCGCGTGTCATTGCACATATTGATTTAGCAGATTGGGCTGATTTAATTCTAGTTGCTCCTGCTACGGCAAATACAATTGGGAAAATTGCGAGCGGAATCGCTGATAATATGATAACAACAACATTGCTCGCAGCCACCTCACCTGTTTGGATTGCCCCTGCTATGAATGTACATATGTATGATCATCCTGCTGTGAAAAAAAACCTATCACTCTTAGCGGAATATGGTTATCAATTCATTGAACCTAGTGAAGGATATCTTGCCTGTGGCTATGTTGGAAAGGGCCGCTTAGAAGAACCAGAAAAAATTGTGGATCTCATCCGGGAATTTTTTATCAACCAAAATCACCAACTCTTAAAAGGAAAAACTGTTGTGGTAACAGCAGGTCCAACACGTGAAAAGATTGATCCTGTTCGTTTTATTTCTAATCATTCGACTGGGAAAATGGGGTATGCGTTGGCTGAAGAGGCAAAAAGGCAAGGAGCTCATGTGGTATTAGTTTCAGGTCCGGTCAATCTTTCAGCTTCTTTAGGAATCGATGTGGTGAAAGTGGAAAGCGCAGAGGAAATGTACAAGGCTGTTTTGGAATATTATTCAAAAGCGGATGTTGTCATAAAAACAGCAGCCGTTGCTGATTATCGTCCGAAAATCACCCATGAACACAAGGTAAAAAAGCAAGCAGGTGACTCGAGTATTGAATTGGAAAGAACAAAAGATATCCTGATGGAGCTGGGAAAGAGAAAGAGGAACCAAGTGTTGGTTGGCTTTGCTGCTGAAACAGATAATGTGGAAGAATACGCCAGAAAAAAATTAACTACCAAAAATGCTGATATAATTGTCGCCAACAATGTGAAAGCGGAAGGGGCAGGGTTTGGGACGGACACGAATATTGTGACCCTGTATAAACGCTCAGGAAACGCAATCGATTTACCACTTATGTCAAAAAGTAATGTAGCAAAAATGATTATTGAAGAAATTACTTCCCTTTTGAAGGATATGGATGAAAATGGAAATAGCTAGTGTGATTGTGGATGTACCGACAAAGCAAACGGACCGGGCCTTCGATTATTTGATTCCAGAGCAGTGGAGCGAAGTCATCCAGCCTGGAATGAGAGTAATCGTCCCATTCGGTCCTAGAAAGATCCAAGGATTTGTCACTTCGTTAAAATCACATTCTGAATTTAAAAAGTTAAGAGAGATTATCGAACCAATGGAGCTCGAGCCTGTTTTAAACAAAGAATTATTAGAACTTGGCGATTGGCTGACCGAACATACACTTTGTTTTAAAATATTTGCCTATCAGGTGATGCTACCTGCGGCATTAAAAGCAAAGTATGAAAAAAAAGTGCAACTGGCTGTGGGGGTACAACTGGCTGATTTATCAGAACCCCTTCAAGCTCTTTTTGAAAATAAAGTAATGGTTGATTGGGAAGACGCATTAAAAAATGGAATGGTTCCCTTATTACAAAAAGAGGCAACGAAAGGAAAACTGGAAGTTACATACATTGTTAAGGAAAAGGTCAAAAAGAAACAACTTAAGTTTGTTCGTCCATTAGCTTCTGTTGCTGAATTAAAAGAGGCCCTTGAGAGCTTCCCCAAGAAAGCTGAAAAACAAAAACAAGTATTAAGTTATTTTGTCGATCATTTTGATCCTGTCGAATTAAGACAATTGGTCGCTGAAATAAAAACGACATCCTCAACCATTAAAGCGCTTGTGGAAAAAAAGCTCCTAATTGAGTATGACATGGAGGTATATCGAGATCCATTTGAAGATAAGACGTTTAAAAGAACAAAGCCATTGCCATTAACCAATTCCCAACAAACCGCGATTGCGCCAATTCTAAACTCAATTGAATCCAATCGACATGAGGTATTTTTGCTGTACGGGGTAACGGGTAGTGGGAAGACAGAAATCTACCTCCAATCCATCCAAGAGGTGATTGAAAGAGGGCAGGAGGCGATTGTGCTTGTACCGGAAATTTCGCTTACCCCTCAAATGGTTAATCGCTTTAAAGGAAGATTCGGGGATTTAGTGGCTGTTTTGCACAGTGGTTTATCTGCAGGAGAAAAATATGACGAGTGGCGCAAGATTCAACGCAAGGAAGTAAAAGTAGCAGTTGGGGCTAGATCAGCAATTTTTGCACCATTTGAGAATTTAGGCATCATTATCATTGATGAGGAACACGAAACAAGCTATAAGCAGGAGGAAATGCCTCGCTATCATGCCAGGGATGTAGCCATCGAAAGGGCAAAAAACTATAACTGCCCAGTAGTACTTGGAAGTGCAACTCCATCGCTCGAATCATTTGCTAGAGCTCAAAAGAAGGTATATCAACTTTTATCACTTCCTACTCGGATGAATAATCAATCCCTGCCTTCAGTGGAGATCATTGACATGCGCGAAGAACTTCGTAATGGAAATCGTTCGATGTTTTCAAGCAAGCTATTTGAGATGCTAAAGGACCGAATCGAAAAAAAACAGCAATCTGTTTTATTTTTAAATAAACGTGGACATTCCTCATTTGTGATGTGCCGGGATTGTGGGTACGTGATGAATTGTCCTAATTGTGATATATCGCTAACCTACCACCGTGTTCATGAACAAATGAAATGTCATTATTGTGGATATGAAAGTCATGTGCCGACGCAATGTCCTGAGTGCTCCAGTGAGTATATCCGCTATTTTGGGACCGGTACACAAAAGGTGGAAGATGAGTTGGGAAAAATTCTTCCAGAAGCTAGGGTTATTCGTATGGATGTGGATACAACAGGACGAAAGGGGTCCCACGAACGATTATTAACCGATTTTCAAAATGGGAAAGCAGATATTCTCCTCGGGACACAAATGATTGCTAAAGGCTTGGATTTCCCCAATATCACCTTAGTTGGAGTGCTTTCGGCTGATACTATGCTTCATTTACCAGATTTTCGTGCCTCTGAAAAAACCTTTCAATTATTAACCCAAGTAAGTGGGAGGGCAGGACGTCACCAGTTGCCAGGAGAGGTAATTATTCAAACCTACACTCCTGAACACTATAGTGTTGAGCTTGCCGGGACACAGAATTATGATCTCTTTTATCAACAAGAAATGATGATGCGAAAAACACATCATTATCCACCATTTTTTTATCTATCATTGATCACTGTCAGTCATGAACAGTTAATGACAGTTGTCACAGCTACAGAGAAAATTGTTAATTATGTCCGCTCCCAGGTTTCAAATGATGCCGTCGTTTTAGGGCCAGCTGCCTCGCCAATTCCTAGGATTAATAATAGATATCGCTATCAATGTCTGATAAAATACAAGCGGGAACCGAACTTGACAAAAATGTTAAAAACCATTTTGGATCAATACCAAACAGATACAAAGAGTGGCTTACTGGTAACAATAGATGTGAATCCATTTATTTTAATGTAACCACCTCATTACCTGAGGCTGTAAAGGTTAATATTTCGCTTTTTTGGTGAAAATGTAAGCAATAAAAAAATTAAGCTGTGTTATTTTAGCCATGTTGATTGGAGCGGAAGGCGCGAGACTCCTGCGGGAGGACGGGGCAGGAGAGACCCCACAGGCGCATAGCGCCGAGGAGGCTCACCGGACCGCCCGCGGAAAGCGAAGTGCCTGGAGCGCAAATCAACATATATTTATAGCGTAGCATTTTATGGGGGAAATGAATTGCCAATCCTTAAAGTAGTAAATTACCCAGCTGAGATACTTGAACAAACTTGCAAGACAGTAGTGAAGTTTGATAGAAAGCTGGCCAAAGTACTTGATAATATGTATGACACGATGATTGAATATGATGGAGTAGGGCTTGCTGCACCGCAAATTGGATTAGACCAACGCATCGCAATTGTTGATATCGATGATGAATTAGGGACAATTGAAATGATAAACCCAGTAATCTTAAAAACATCTGGAGAACAAACTGGTCCAGAAGGTTGTCTAAGTTTCCCTGGATTGTTTGGTGAAGTGACAAGACCCAATTTTGTTAAGATTGAGGCATTTGATCGTAAAGGAAGAAAATATACATTAGAAGCAGAGGGCTTTCTCGCAAGAGCGATCCAACATGAAATCGATCACCTTGATGGGATTTTATTTACAACAAAGGTGACAAGATATCTAGAGGAAGATGAGTTAAAAGGAGTAGAAGCTGAATGACCAAAATTGTTTTTATGGGTACTCCGGATTTTTCCGTGCCGGTTTTACAACAAATTATTAATGACGGATATGATGTCATTGGTGTAGTGACACAACCAGACCGACCAGTTGGCAGGAAAAAGATATTGACACCCCCTCCAGTAAAGGTTGAGGCTTTAAAACATGATATTCCGGTCTTTCAGCCAGAAAAAATACGTCAAGAACAAGAACTCGAAAAGATTCTATCATTGAAACCTGATTTAATTGTTACGGCCGCGTTTGGTCAAATCTTACCCAATAAATTATTAGAAGCCCCCAAATACGGTTGTATCAATGTTCATGCATCCTTGCTTCCTGAACTTCGCGGCGGTGCTCCTATCCATTACGCTATTCTTCAAGGGAAACAGAAAACAGGTGTGACAATCATGTATATGGTTGAAAAATTAGATGCTGGAGATATTTTAACAAGTATTGAGGTTCCAATCACGGAAGAAGACAATGTTGGAACGCTTTTCGCCAAACTAAGTGAAGCTGGAGCTAAATTGTTATCGGAAACCTTGCCACTTCTATTGGACGGGCAACTTACTCCAAAGCCACAAAACCATGCCGATGCAACCTTTGCATCCAACATTAAACGAGAACAGGAAAAAATTAACTGGACAAAAACCGGTGAAGAAATCTATAACCATATCCGTGGATTAAACCCTTGGCCCGTTGCGTTTACCACCTTGAATGGTCAGGTGGTAAAGATATGGCGAGCTAATAAGGAAGCGGGGCAGAGGGGAGTAGAACCTGGTACTGTCCTAAAGGTAGAAACAGATAGCTTTACTGTTAGTACGGGAAATGAAACAGCCATTAAAATCATTGAACTTCAGCCTTCAGGGAAATCAAAAATGATGTGTGAACAATTCTTAAGAGGTTCTAAAATTTCAGTAGGCACGAGACTAGGAGAATAGCAATGACAACAACAATAAATAATGTACGAACCATCGCAATGGACATGTTAGTTGCTATTGAGAAGAATCAAGCCTACAGCAATTTACTTCTTAATTCTACAATTGAAAAAAACGAGCTGCCTGCCAAAGATGTTGGCCTATTAACAGAATTAGTCTATGGAACATTACAAAGAAGAATGGCGCTTGACTATTTTTTAGAGCCGTTTGTCAAAGAAAATAAAAAGTTAGCAAATTGGGTTCACCATTTATTAAGGCTCACTCTATATCAAATGGTTTACCTTGATCGAATACCTGATAGAGCTGCAATATACGAAGCAGTTGAAATTGCCAAAAAACGTGGTCATAAAGGAATTGGCAGTTTGGTAAATGGGGTTTTAAGGAGCATCCAAAGAGAAGGGCTTCCTTCACTTTCGGAAATTGTCGATCCCAATAAGCGACTGGCACTTGAAACTAGTCACCCCGAATGGCTTATTACCAGGTGGGTAGATCAATTCGGTTATGATAAAACAAAAGAAATGTGTGAGGTTAACTTAACCGCACCATTGCAAACAGCTCGAGTTAACCTCACGAAAATTTCAAGAGACGAATGTATCTCCATTTTAGAAGAAGATGGTTTTCAAATCGAAAAAAGCCCGGTCATTCCTGAGGCCATTCGTTCGTTAAAGGGAAATCTGGCTTCAACCATTTCCTTCAAATATGGAATGTTTACCATCCAAGATGAAAGTTCGATGCTTGCAGCCTATGCTTTAGGTGCATCGCCAAACGAATATGTCCTCGATGCCTGCGCGGCACCAGGTGGTAAAAGTACCCATATTGCTGAAAAAATGGACAATACCGGTGAAGTGATTTCGGTGGATCTTCATCAGCATAAGGTAAGATTAGTCAATGACAATGCCAAGCGGTTAGGGTTAGAAAATATTAAAACAAGTGTCTCTGATTCAAGAAATTTACAGGAAAAGTTTAAGATTGAATCATTTGATCGAATTCTTCTCGATGCTCCGTGCTCCGGTCTCGGCGTAATGAGAAGAAAGCCAGATATGAAATATACCAAAACAGAGATGGATATAAAGCGGCTAAGTACAATTCAACAAGACTTATTAACGTCCGTAACCCCATTATTGAAAAAGGGCGGTATTCTTGTCTATAGTACATGTACAGTCGATAAAGAAGAAAATGAATATACAGTGAAGACATTCCTAGAGAATAACCCTGACTTCGAAGGGGATTTAACATTTAAAAACCGGATGCCAGAAGCAATTCAGCCATTAATTACAGGTTTTGATTTGCAGATATTCCCACAAGATATTGGTTCGGACGGTTTCTATATTGCAGTATTAAGAAAGAAGGTGTAACAGTTGGAACAATTAAATACAACTGAGACAAACACAACAACGGAAGTTAAGAAAAAATCAATTTATTCATTACAGTTACACGAATTAAAGGATTGGCTTTCAGAAAATGGAGAAAAGCCATTTCGGGCCGATCAAATCTTTGAATGGCTTTATAAAAAAAGAATTACAACCTTTGAGGATATGAGTAATGTTTCGAAGGGACTTAGAGATAAGATCGCAAATCATTTTGAACTGACAACATTAAATACAGCAATTCAACAAACCTCTTCAGATGGGACGATTAAGTTTCTATTTGAACTTCATGATGGATATTCCATTGAAACCGTGTTAATGCGTCATGAATATGGGAATTCCGTTTGTGTCACAACGCAGGTAGGCTGTCGAATTGGTTGTACCTTTTGCGCTTCAACATTGGGCGGATTAAAAAGACATTTGGAAGCAGGTGAAATTGTTGCTCAAGTAGTTAAAGTCCAACAAACACTTGATGAAACAGATGAGCGGGTTAGTTCAGTTGTTATTATGGGCATCGGTGAACCATTCGATAATTACGACAATATGATGTCATTTTTAAAAATAATTAATCATGAAAAGGCGCTGAATATTGGGGCACGTCATATTACCGTTTCAACAAGTGGAATTGTGCCGAAGATTTATAAGTTTGCCGATGAAGACACGCAAATTAATTTTGCGATTTCCTTGCACGCTCCAAATACAGAATTACGATCGCGGTTAATGCCAATAAATAAGGCTTATAAACTTGATGACTTAATGACGGCAGTAAGGTATTATATCGATAAGACAGGGCGTCGAATCAGCTTTGAATATGGTCTTTTTGGAGGAGTTAATGATTCAGTTGAGCATGCCGAAGAATTAGCTGAATTATTAAAAGGATTGAAGTGCCATGTCAATCTAATTCCTGTCAACTATGTTCCTGAAAGGGATTATGTACGGACGCCAAGAGACAAAATTTTTGCTTTCGAAAAAACATTAAAAAACCGCGGAATTAATGTAACGATTCGCCGAGAGCAAGGCTCAGATATAGCTGCAGCATGTGGGCAACTTCGTGCAAAGGAGCGGAAAGAGGAGACGAGGTGACAAAAGTGAAAGCTGTTTTTAAAACGGACCAAGGAAGAGTCCGTCAGAATAATGAAGATAGTGGTGGTACTTTTGTAAATCGGGACGGACACTGCCTTGCCATCGTAGCTGATGGTATGGGCGGTCACCTTGCCGGTGATGTAGCAAGTAATATGACTGTTTCACATCTCCAAGAAATGTGGGAGAAGTCTGAAGGCATTCAAACAGCAGATCAAGCGGAAGCTTGGTTGAAAACACATGTTCTTCAAGTGAATCAATTACTTTTTGACCATTCCAGAAGCCATGTGGAATGTGAGGGGATGGGCACAACAATTGAAGCAGTCATAGCATCAGAGAATTTTACAACCATAGCCCATGTCGGGGATAGTCGTTGTTATATTTTAAATGATTCGGGCTTCAAGCAGCTTACAGAGGACCATACGCTTGTCAACGAATTAGTCAGAACAGGACAAATTACGAAAGAGGATGCGGAACATCACCCAAGGAAAAATTGGATTTTAAGAGCCCTAGGAACGGAACAAGATGTTAAAATCGATTTTAAAACAATCATGTTTGAAGAAGGAGATTATCTTTTACTATGCTCTGATGGATTGTCCAATAAAGTAAATGAAAAAGAAATGATTCAAATTCTTCAAAATGAAGATTCTCTTGAACAAAAGGCTTCTACATTAATTACCATGGCAAATGAGAATGGTGGAGAAGACAATATTACCCTAATTATATTAGAATATGCTAATGATAATGAATTGGGTGATCATCAGTGATTATTGGGAAGAGAATAAGCGGCCGCTATAAAGTGCTTGAAATGATTGGCGGAGGCGGTATGGCAAATGTTTATTTAGCACATGATATGATTTTAGACAGAGAAGTTGCTGTTAAAATGCTCCGCCTTGATTTTGTTAATGATGAGGAATTTATTCGCCGTTTCCATAGAGAAGCACAGTCAGCTACTAGTCTTACCCATCCCAATATTGTCAGTATTTACGATGTAGGGGAAGAGGATTCTCTTTACTATATCGTTATGGAATATGTGAATGGGCAAACATTAAAGCAATACATAAACCAACATTCATCACTTCGTGTCGAAAAAGCTTTAGATATAATGATGCAATTAACTTCTGCCATTTCTCATGCCCATCAAAATCATATTATTCATCGTGATATTAAACCACATAACATACTTATTGATCGGAATGGCAATGTAAAAATCACTGATTTTGGAATTGCAATGGCTTTGAGTGCAACAAGCATTACCCAAACCAATTCGGTTTTAGGTTCAGTACACTATTTATCACCAGAACAAGCCAGAGGCGGTATGGCAAATAGGAAATCAGATATTTATTCTCTTGGGATTGTTATGTTTGAAATTTTAACAGGAAGGCTTCCATTCTCTGGGGAATCGGCCGTTTCGATTGCATTAAAGCATCTTCAATCAGAAACTCCGTCTGTAAGAAGGTGGAATTCAAACATCCCACAAAGTGTAGAGAATATTGTTTTGAAGGCAACTGCAAAAGATCCATTTCATCGTTATAACAGTGTCGATGAGATGGAAGAGGATATAAGAACAGCACTTAATCCAGAGAGAATGAATGAATCTAAGTTTATTATTCCGATTGATGATGAAGCAACGAAGGCAATACCTATTATTACAAATGAGCGTCCACAAAAAAACTTGGATGAAACCTTAGTTCATACTACAGATAAAATTGTTCCAAAAAACAAAAAGGATCCATCTAAAAAAGAAAACGAAAGTAAGAAAAAGCGGAAAAACTGGCCGACTGTCTTAATTGCGACTTTTCTTACCCTTACTGTTCTAGGGCTATTAGCTATAACCTTTTTACCTGGATTATTGTCGGCTAAAGATATCAAAATCCCAGATGTAAGTGGGATGGAATTAACTGATGCCATCTCCAAACTAAAACTTAATAGTTTAGAGGTTGAGAAACAAATCGAAATTCCAGATGATTTGATTGATCAAGGAGAAGTCATTAAGACAGACCCTGAAATTGGAACAACAGTCAAGGAAAACACAAAAGTTACTTTATATATTAGTACAGGCAAAGAAAAAACGGACCTCCCGGATTATGTTGGAAGAATATACGAAGATGTTTTTCCTTTATTAGAGAGTCGAAATTTTAAAGATATTAAAAAGACCGAGATATATGATGATAGTGAACCAGGAACAATCCTTAATCAATCCCCTCCTGGTGGTGAAAAAGTTGTAGATGAAGACACTGTATTAGTGTTTGAAGTTAGTAAGGGACCAGAAACAATTGAACTTAAGGACTTAACCCAATACACTTTAAAAAGTGTAGAGGACTATGCCTCCTTAGTAGGGCTCAAAATCGAGACTGAAGAAAAATTTGATGAAAAAGTTCCTGCCGACATGGTGATTTCACAAAACCCAAAACCTGGAACGGAAATGACTAAAGGCGATACCATAACCGTTATTATTTCAAAAGGTAAAGAAGAAAAGCCGCCAAAAACGGTAGTGAAGGAAATAACCATTGATTATGAACCAACCGTTCCAGTTACGGGAGAACCTATTCCTAAGCAGGAAGTTCTTATTTACATCGAAGATATGAATCACAGTATGACGGAACCGGCAGAAACCTTTTTTATTACCGAAACAACCAAAAAACAAATTGAGTTAACGATACCTTATGGCGGAAAAGGCGGCTACAAAATTATTAGAGACAGCAAAGTCATAGCGGAGGATGTAATTACCTATTCTGAAACAGAATAATCAATATTACAATGCTCTATTATGATTGATTACGAAGAATTTAATATGAAAAATGAGTTGTCTAATTGAAAGGCAAGGAGTGTGGCTATGCCGGAAGGAAAAATTGTTAAAGCATTAAGCGGTTTCTATTATGTACTTGGAAACGATAAGTTAATCCAATGCCGTGGCAGAGGGGTATTTAGAAAAAATAAAATTACCCCTCTCGTTGGTGATGAGGTTGTTTTTCAAGCTGAAAATGACTTGGAAGGATACATCATGGAGGTAAAATCTCGCAAGAATGAGCTAATACGTCCACCGATTGCAAATGTTGACCAGGCCATTTTAGTGTTTTCAGCTGTTGAACCAGATTTTAGTACGGTCCTATTAGATCGTTTCCTTGTGCTTGTTGAATTTAATCGAATTGAACCGCTTATTTGTATTACCAAAATGGATCTTACTAACGAAGATGAGAAAAAGATGATTAAGGATTATGCAGAGCAATATACTGCAGCAGGATATAAAGTGATCCTTACTTCCTCCGAAACAGAAGCAGGAATTGAACTGTTAAATCCGCACGTAGATAATAAAATATCTGTGTTTGCGGGTCAATCTGGTGTTGGGAAATCATCGTTACTAAATGTTCTTAGACCGGACCTTGAATTAAAAACAAATGATATTTCATCGCATCTAGGCAGAGGAAAGCACACCACCAGACATGTGGAATTAATAAAGATTGGCAATGGACTAATAGCAGACACGCCAGGGTTTAGTTCATTGGAATTTACCAATATTGAAGCTGAAGATTTGACTTTTTGTTTTCCTGAAATTCAAACGGCTAGTGAAAATTGCAAATTCCGAGGCTGTTTGCATGTAAGCGAACCTAAATGTGGTGTGAAACAAGCAGTTGACTCAAATGAAATCCCAGCATATCGTTACGAACATTATTTGGACTTCCTACAGGAGATAAAAGATAGAAAGCCGAGGTACTAAACATGGTTAAAATAGCACCATCCATACTTTCAGCTGATTTTTCAAAATTAGGTGAAGAAATTTTAGCAGTGGAAAAAGGAGGAGCTGACTACATTCATATTGATGTCATGGATGGCCACTTTGTCCCTAATATTACGATTGGACCCCTGATTGTTGAAGCGATTCGTCCAATCACCAAACTGCCACTAGATGTTCACCTTATGATTGAAAACCCTGATCAATATATTGAAGCATTTGCTAAAGCTGGAGCTGATTATATTACTGTCCATGTTGAGGCATGTCGTCACTTACATCGTACGATTCAAATTATTAAATCTTTTGGAATTAAGGCGGGTGTAGTATTAAACCCAGCAACACCTGTTGAATCGATTCAACACATAATTGGTGAAATTGACATGGTCTTATTAATGTCTGTCAATCCAGGGTTTGGCGGGCAAAAATTCATACCTGAAGTTCTTCCAAAAATAAGAAAAGTAAAAGAAATGGCTGAACAAAAAGGTTTAGACATGGAGATTGAGATTGACGGCGGTGTTAACTCAGAAACGGCAAAGCTATGCATGGAAGCAGGTGCAAATGTCCTTGTGGCAGGCTCAGCTATTTATAATCAAGAAGATTATGCGAAGGCAATTTCGCTGATAAGAGGTTAATGGGGAAAGCCAGCTTATTGCTGGCTTTTTGCATATTGAAAAAAAGGAGAACTTTTATGATTATCAATATTGTGGCCGGAGGCCCTGAAGACCATTTGCCAGATTTAACGGAGTACAAAGTAAATGATTCAATTTGGGTAGGAGTCGATCGCGGCGTCTATCATTTATTAAAAAGAAACATTTCTCCATCTATTGCTTTTGGTGATTTTGATTCTGTTTCATCAACTGAGTTAAAGTATATTGAAGAACGTGTTACAGAATTAAAAAAGTATAAACCGGAAAAGGATGAAACGGATATGGAGCTTGCCCTTAATTGGGCACTTAATCAGCATCCAAGCACCATTCGTATATTTGGGGCAACTGGTGGCAGGCTGGATCATTTATTTGCGAATGTTCACTTATTGCTCACTCCGATCCAAGAAAAAAATGAAGTGGATATTTGCATAATTGACCGTAATAATATCGTTTTTATTAGGGAAGCAGGCAGCTATAAGATTGAAAAAATGGATTCAAAAAAATATATTTCCTTTGTTCCTGTAACCCTAAATATCCACAATCTCACCCTAGAAGGCTTTAAATTCCCTTTGAAAAATCGTCATATTTCAATTGGTTCAACACTATGTATTAGTAATGAACTTATTAATGATTATGGTACTTTTTCATTTTCTGAAGGCATATTAATAGTGATAAGAAGTCATGATTAATATGTTTTAGTAACTAACTCAGAATGGTGCCTACAATGTTTTTGGTACTGATTTCGTTCGTTTGAATAATATGGTAGGGCGTTCGAAAAAAGTTGAGTTGAAATAAGTTGGGGAGATTTGTGAGGAGGGACAGTATGAAATTTTATACGATTAAACTGCCGAAATTTTTAGGCGGACTTGTCCGTGCGATGATTGGAGCGTTTAAAAAGAACGAATAGCATAAGTATGTATGATGATATCGTTTTAACAATGGCACCCGTTTAATTTGGGTGCTTTTTATTTTGTTAAATGGGGAATACTATACAAATAGATTCCTGAAGAGAAATTGTGGTTTTTGGACAAAAAGAAAAGGCACCCTTAACGGATGCCCATTCTAAACGGTTTATTAAACGCGTTCTACTTTACCGGATTTCAACGCTCTTGCAGAAACCCAAACACGCTTAGGCTTTCCATCAACAAGAATACGTACTTTTTGTAGGTTAGCACCCCATGTACGCTTGTTTGCGTTCATAGCGTGAGAACGTGCGTTACCAGTTGTTGTTTTCTTTCCAGTTACAACACATTGACGTGGCATAATGATTTCCCTCCTTAACTACCAAAAGCTTTATACAGCAATCTTTAAGATCCTCATCTGGAAATAGAAAATTGTTTGAACAAATTTTCTAGACTTGAGATACCTTAATAATTTATCATACAACTTATTTGATTGCAATAGTTACCTTTCAAGAAAAAAGCCTTGACATCACTTTATATAAAAAGCTGTTATATTAAACAGACAGGAATAACTTTCAAAATTGCAGTGACTATAGTAAAATGACTATAGTCAAGGAGCAATTTTTTCAGGAGGGGGAACGATTCATGTCCATTGAATTAAAAACAAAGTTCGGACAAATTGATATTTCTAACGAAGTAATCGCGACCATTGCCGGAGGAGCGGCGATTGAATGTTATGGAATCGTCGGTATGGCCTCAAAGAATCAAATTAAAGATGGAATTACGGAAATACTACGAAAAGAAAATTTCACTCGGGGCGTGATTGTCCGCCAAGAGAACGAGGCATTACATATTGATATGTATATTATTGTTAGCTATGGAACGAAAATTTCCGAAATTGCCCACAACGTGCAATCAAAGGTTAAATATACCCTCGATAAGACTGTTGGACTTGCCGTTGACTCGGTCAATATTTACGTTCAGGGAGTTCGAGTAACGAACCCGTAAGTTTGTGTTACGAACTCTTGTAGAGGAGGAAAGTTTGTGTCAATAACAGCTTTAGATGGAAAACGTTTTGCCGAGATGGTGATTCAAGGTGCCAATCATTTATCAACAAATGCAAAAATGGTTGATGCTTTAAACGTTTTTCCCGTGCCCGATGGTGATACTGGAACTAACATGAATTTATCAATGACATCCGGGGCAAAGGAAGTAAAGAATAATGTTCAAGATCATATAGGAAAAGTTGGTGTAGCTCTTTCCAAGGGTTTACTAATGGGAGCACGCGGAAATTCCGGAGTTATCCTTTCACAACTATTCCGTGGTTTTTCAAAGGCCATTGAAGCGAAAGCGCAAATCTCAGGGATTGATTTTGCTCATGCCTTTGACGCTGGAGTTGAAACCGCTTATAAAGCAGTAATGAAACCGGTGGAAGGGACCATCTTAACCGTTGCAAAAGATTCAGCGAAGAAGGCTGTTCAGGCAGCCGAGACTTCAAACGACATCATTGTCATTATGGAAGAAGTATTAAAAGAAGCAAAGGCTTCCTTGAAACGGACTCCGGATTTACTTCCGGTATTAAAGGAAGTTGGCGTGGTTGACAGTGGCGGTCAAGGTCTTGTCTTTGTTTACGAAGGTTTTCTTGCCGTCCTAAAAGGCGAAAAGCTGCCTGATACACCCTCTGCCTCTCTGTCTATGGATGAGTTAGTTAATACAGAACACCATAAAAGTGTCCAGGGACATATTAACACTGAGGATATTGAATTTGGATATTGTACCGAATTTATGGTTCGCTTTGAACAAGAAAAGACAGCAAAACATCCCTTCGATGAAGGAATCTTCAGAAATGACCTTAGCCAGTTAGGAGATTCTTTATTGGTCATTGCTGATGAAGATGTGGTGAAAGTGCATATTCATTCCGAACAGCCCGGTGAAGTCCTTAGTTACGGGCAGAAATATGGCAATTTAATTAATATGAAAATAGAAAACATGCGTCAACAACATACCAATATTGTTGGTGAAACACATGTTGCACCAGCTGCTGGTCAGCAGAAGTCACCAAAAGAGCAGCAAGAATACGGAATTGTTACTGTCTCTATGGGTTCTGGGATTGCTGATTTATTTAGAAGTATTGGCGCAAATGCCGTGATTGAAGGCGGTCAAACAATGAACCCGAGCACAGAGGATATCGTAAAGGCTGTCAAAGAAGTCAATGCTAAAAAGGTATTTATCTTACCGAATAATAAAAACATCATTATGGCAGCTCAGCAGGCAGCAGATGTTTCTGAAGAGGAAATTTATGTGATCCCTTCCAAAACGGTTCCGCAAGGATTATCAGCTTTGTTAGCATTCAATCCAGCTGCTGGTCTTAAGGCAAATGAAGACTCTATGAATGATGCGCTAAAACATGTAAAAACTGGACAAATCACCTTTGCTGTTCGGGATACCCAGATTGATGGCTTAGAAATCGAGAAAGATGATTTTATGGGGATTGCTGAAGGAAAAATCGTCGTAAAAAACAAGGACAAAGGCAAAGTTGCTGAGGACCTGCTTTCACAAATGCTAGATGAGGATTCAGAAATATTAACCATCATTTATGGAGAAGACATTAGCGAGGAAGATGTAAACCAGCTTTCAAAATATGTTGAAGAAAATTATGGAGATGTTGAAGTGGAAATCCATAATGGTCGTCAGCCGTTATATTCATATATCTTTTCAATTGAATAATGAAAAGCTAAAATAGAAGGGAGCATCCCTTCTTTTTTTGTGCAAAAAAGCAGGAGAATCGGTCGAATGATTCCAATTACACTAAGAGAAACTGGGCAGGGAGGGTTGGCGGCAACACCGGCAGGTCGTGAACTGGAAGATAAGATCTTCGGTATACCGCAAAGTAATAGTGAATCCACATCTTAATCAATCAATAACCGTCATAAAGGGAATTGGTGAAGAAACTGCTGAAATTTTTTCAGAAATGAAAATCTTTACGATAAATGATTTATTGGAGTATTTTCCTTATCGTTATGAAGATTACCGCCTCCGTGAAATAACAGAGGTGCAGCATGATGAGAAAGTAACAGTGGAAGGGAAGGTTCACAGTGAGCCTTCTCTTAGCTATTTTGGCAGGAAGAAATCAAAACTAATGTTCCGGCTTTTTGTTGGAGCGCATTTGATTAAGGTAGTCTTTTTTAACCAACCCTATTTAAAAAATAAAATCACCATCAATGAAACCATTACCGTCACAGGGAAATGGGATGCCCATCGGCAGACGATTACGGCAAATGAGATGCAGATGGGAACAAATGCAAAAACAAAAGATTTTGAGCCCGTTTATTCGTTAAGAGGGAAATTAACGACAAAGGGAATACGGAAATTTATCAGCATTGCTTTTCAACAATATGGACAATTTATTGAAGAAACGCTGCCAATCGCTTTTTTAAAAAAATATCGATTACTAGATAGGCAGTCTGCTTTCAAAGCGATGCACTTTCCAGACAGCCAAGAAGATGTGAAACAAGCGAGAAGGCGTATTGTTTATGAAGAATTTCTTTTGTTTCAATTAAAAATGCAAGCATTAAGGAAATTTGAACGCGAGCATTCCCCTGGAGTTTGCCAAAACTATGATGTAACAAAAGTAAAGGAATTTATTAATAGCCTTCCTTTTCCGTTAACAAATGCCCAAGCACGTGTAGTAAAAGAAGTATTAGCAGAACTAAAATCACCACTTCGTATGAATCGATTGCTGCAGGGAGATGTAGGTTCGGGAAAAACAGTGGTTGCAGCTATTGGTTTGTATGCCAGTGTTACCGCAGGTTTTCAAGGTGCACTTATGGTGCCGACAGAAATATTGGCGGAGCAGCATGCGGAAAGCTTAAAAAGTATGTTAGAACCATTTAATATCAGATGCGAACTTCTGACGAGTTCGATAAAGGGGAAGCGAAGAAAAGAAATCCTTCGCGAACTAGCAGAAGGGAACGTTGATATCTTAATTGGTACACACGCCCTAATTCAAGATGAGGTAACTTTCAAGAGACTCGGTTTTGTTATCACGGATGAACAGCATCGCTTTGGCGTGGAACAGCGAAGAGTACTGAGAGAAAAAGGTGAGAATCCAGACGTATTGTTCATGACGGCGACGCCAATCCCACGTACACTTGCGATTACGGTATTTGGTGAAATGGATGTATCAATCATTGATGAGATGCCAGCAGGTAGAAAAACGATAGAAACCTATTGGGCCAAACCAGAAATGCTTGACCGTGTACTTGCTTTTGTTGAAAAAGAACTACAAAAAGGTCACCAAGCCTATGTTATTTGTCCGCTTATTGAAGAATCAGAAAAGCTTGATGTTCAAAATGCCATTGACGTGTACAATACATTAAGTCATTATTTTCAAAACCGATTTAAAGCGGGTCTTATGCATGGCCGCTTAAGCTCAGAAGAAAAGGACTCTGTAATGAAGGCATTTAGTGCGAACGAAGTACAGGTACTAGTTTCAACGACCGTTGTAGAGGTGGGGGTAAATGTACCGAATGCGACCATGATGGTCATTTATGATGCTGAAAGGTTTGGCCTTTCACAGCTTCATCAGCTGCGCGGCAGAGTTGGACGCGGCAGTGATCAATCCTACTGCATTTTGCTGGCAAGTCCAAAATCAGAAGTGGGCCAAGAACGCATGCGGATTATGACCGAAACGAACGATGGCTTCGTATTAAGTGAAAAAGACTTAGAGCTTAGAGGGCCAGGAGACTTTTTTGGCAGAAAACAAAGCGGGGTTCCTGAATTTAAGGTCGCAGATATGGTTCATGATTATCGAGCCCTAGAAACTGCACGAAATGATGCAGTGATGTTGATTCAGTCTGAAACATTTTGGACAGCCCCAGAATATCAATACCTAAGAAATATCCTCGATGAATCAGGCGTTTTAGAAGGGGAGAAACTAGATTAAACCAAACTTTTTCCTCTTAAAGGGTTCTTTGTTGGAAAAAGCAGAAGGTCTGAATAAAAAACTAATTCTTGCAATCTGCTTTTTCAAATTTTATACTACTATTAGTACCTAGTCATAAGATCTCGGACGGTGTAATCATACATGCGAAAAAGTAAAAAAGAGCGACAAGAATTGTTGACCACGACAATTAAAGAGAATCCTTTTATTACGGATGAAGACTTAGCAGAAAAGTTTCAAGTAAGTGTACAAACCATTCGTCTTGATCGTTTAGAATTATCAATTCCTGAACTCAGGGAGCGGATTAAGACAGTAGCTGAGAAACGATTTGATGATGAAGTCCTCTCATTACCGCTTGAAGAAGTGATTGGTGAAATTATTCATATAGAATTGGATCAGAATGCCATTTCGATTTTTGATGTAAAAAAAGAGCATGTCTTTATACGAAATAACATAGCACGTGGCCATCATGTATTCGCTCAGGCTAATTCTTTAGCAGTAGCTGTAATAAATGATGAACTGGCGTTAACAGCAAAAGCGAATATTCAATTTAAACGTTTGGTTAAACTGAATGAGCGGGTTATTGCTAAAGCTAAGGTTACAAAAATTGATCGGAATCAAGGTAGAACGAGTGTCGAAGTAACAAGTTTTGTCAATAATGAACTTGTTTTTACCGGAGAATTTGAAATGTACCGTTCGAAAAATCGGTAGAGGATGAGGAAAAATGAAACTAGCAATCGATGCCATGGGCGGCGATAATGCTCCCAAAGAAATCGTATTAGGGGCACTTAAAGCTGTACAAGCATTTTCAGATATACATATTACCCTTGTCGGGGATGAAAATAAAATAAAAGAAACCTTAACAAATCATGATCGAATCAATGTCATCCATACAACGGAAGTAATCCTCGGAACAGATGAGCCTGTTAAAGCGGTTCGGCGCAAAAAGAATGCCTCGATGGTGTTAGCCGCACAGCAAGTGGCTGATGGAATGGCAGATGCATGTATTTCAGCAGGAAATACAGGTGCGTTAGTGGCTGCTGGACTTTTTGTGGTAGGAAGAATTTCTGGGATACACCGCCCAGCCTTAGCACCTACGCTGCCGACCATAGGCGGGGAGGGGTTCTTGTTATTAGATGTCGGGGCTAATGCGGATGCCAAGCCAGAGCATCTCCTCCAATATGGACTAATGGGCTCGATTTATAGTGAGAAAGTAAGAGGAATTTCCAAGCCAAGGGTCGGTCTTTTAAATATTGGGACTGAGGAAAAGAAAGGGAATGAACTTACCAAGCAAGCTTTCGAATTGTTGAAAGATGCCGATATTAATTTTGTGGGAAATGTTGAAGCACGGGATTTATTAGATGGTGTGGCGGATGTGGTTGTGACCGATGGATTTACGGGAAACATGGTCCTAAAGTCAATTGAAGGCACGGCACTTTCCATGTTTAAAATGTTAAAAACGGCATTGATGAGTAGTTTTACAAGTAAATTAGCGGCAGCTGTGCTGAAACCGAATCTTAAAACGTTAAAAAATACAATGGATTATTCTGAATATGGCGGTGCAGCTTTGTTTGGATTGAATGCCCCTGTAATAAAGGCGCATGGCTCATCCAATGGTCAGGCTATATTTAGTGCAATAAGGCAAACAAGGGAAATGGTAAGTAACGATGTTGTTGGTTTAATTAAGATGTCATCTGAAGAAGCAGATTCTAAAGAAGCAGATTCTGAAAAAGTAGAACGGTAAAGGAGTTTTGACATGAATAAAATAGCATTCGTGTTTCCGGGACAAGGGTCACAAACGGTCGGAATGGGAAAAGAATTAGCTGGTAAACATTCCAAGGTTATGGATTTTTTTAGGAGAGCCGATGAGAAGCTAAATATCCCACTGAGTAAACTAATTTTTGAAGGCCCAAAGGAAGAGTTGACTATTACCTACAATACACAGCCTGCCCTATTAACAACAAGTATTGCTATTTTAGATTACTTTCAAAAATTTGGGATTAAGGCTGATTACGTGGCTGGTCACAGCTTAGGGGAATATACGGCGCTTGTTGCTGCTGGAACACTTTCTTTTGAAGAAGGAGTATATGCCGTCAGAAAACGAGGCGAATTTATGGAGAATGCGGTCCCAAATGGAGAAGGGTCAATGGCTGCCATACTAGGGCTTGACCGAGATCGTCTATTTGCAGTAACAAATGAGGTAAGTGAATCAGGCAATCCTGTTTCACTAGCAAACCTAAATTGCCCTGGCCAAATTGTCATATCTGGCTCAAGAAAAGGGGTCGAGTTGGCTAGTGCCAAAGCAAAAGAAGCAGGAGCAAAAAGGGCTCTTCCTCTAGAAGTTAGCGGCCCATTCCATTCCACTTTAATGAAGCCTGCTGCAGACCAGTTGCGTGAAGTTCTGGATGGAATTGAAATGAAGGATGCCGAAGTCCCGATCGTTGCAAATGTAACAGCAGAGCCGATTAGCTCAGCATCTGAAATGAAGGATAAATTAATTGAGCAGCTCTATTCTCCTGTATTATGGGAAGATTCTGTTCGCAAAATGATTGAGCTGGGTGTCGACACATTCATTGAAATCGGTCCTGGAAAAGTTCTTTCAGGTTTAATCAAAAAAATTGATAAAACAGTTACCACTTTCTCTGTCTCGGATGAGGAAAGTGCACAATCTGTTATTGATGCATTAAAGGAGGAGAAAATATGAATCTTGAAGGGAAAGCAGCCCTTGTCACAGGTGCATCAAGAGGAATTGGCAGAGAAATTGCTCTCGAACTTGCAAGGCAAGGAGCCAATGTAGCCGTAAATTTTTCAGGCAGTGAAGCAAAAGCAAATGAGGTTGTCGATGAAATCAAAGCTCTTGGCAGAGAGGCATTCGCAGTAAAATGTAATGTATCAAACTCTGAAGAAGTTGCTGAGATGGTTAAAGGAACAATAGACAATTTTGGAAAACTTGATATTCTAGTCAATAATGCAGGGATTACAAAAGATAATTTGTTGATGAGAATGAAAGAAGAAGAATGGGATGATGTTATTAATATCAACCTTAAAGGTGTGTTCCTTTGTACTAAGGCGGTAACAAGACAAATGATGAAACAGCGGGTAGGTCGAATTATTAATATTGCATCAATTGTTGGCGTTAGTGGGAATCCAGGACAGGCTAACTATGTAGCTGCCAAAGCTGGGGTCATCGGATTAACAAAAACAACAGCGAAAGAATTGGCATCCCGTAACATTACTGTTAATGCAATCGCACCAGGCTTCATCACAACAGATATGACCGATAAATTACCGGAAGATGTAAAAACAGAAATGTTAAAACAGATTCCTTTGGCAAGGTTAGGAGAGCCTAAAGATATCGCCAAAATAACAGCGTTCCTTGCATCAGATGATTCGTCCTATATTACTGGACAAACACTTCATATTGATGGTGGAATGGTAATGTAGCTAGACAGTTCAAAAAGTTCAAAATACAAAAAGTAATAAAAACCTAGTGTATTATTTTGTTGAAATACTCTATAATAGCTTGAGGGGAGGTGAACAGGCATGGCAGAGGTATTAGAACGTGTAACAAAAATCATCGTTGACCGCTTAGGTGTAGATGAATCTCAAGTTAAACTTGAAGCTTCATTTAAAGATGATCTTGGTGCTGATTCCCTTGACGTAGTTGAACTAGTTATGGAATTAGAAGATGAGTTCGATATGGAAATTTCTGACGATGATGCTGAAAAAATTAGCACAGTTGGTGACGCTGTTAATTACATACAAAGCACAAAGTAATCGTTGGATTTCTTCACAAAAGCTCCGTTTTCAAACGGGGCTTTATTCTGTAAAATAGAACTTGGCTTCCAACAGTGATGCCAAGTTTCTTTGCGTTTTGCGAAAAACTTTTTTAAACTAGAATGTAGTAGTGTGTAAATTATTTGATGCAAGGTGGAGAAGTTTTATATGCGCAAGAACAATAATGAAAAAGAGTTGAATAATCGCGCAAAAGAAAATCTTTTTAAAGGTTTTCAACATACGATTGGTATTTCGATGGAGAACGAAAAATTATTAAAACAAGCATTTACTCATTCATCCTATGTGAATGAGCATCGCAGAAAGCCTTTCGAAGACAATGAAAGACTTGAGTTTTTAGGGGATGCTGTTCTTGAGCTAACTGTTTCACAATTCCTTTACAAAAAATATCCAACAATGACCGAGGGCGAATTGACAAAACTTCGAGCAGCCATAGTTTGCGAGCCGTCTCTAGTATCTTTTGCTAATGAATTACATTTTGGAAAATTAGTATTGTTAGGTAAAGGTGAAGAGATGACAGGTGGTAGAGAACGTCCAGCTTTATTAGCTGATGTTTTTGAAGCATTCATCGGGGCCCTTTATTTAGACCAAGGAATTGAAACAGTGATTAGTTTTCTTGAGAAAGTAGTCTTCCCTAAAATAAATGCTGGTGCTTTTTCTCATGTGATGGATTATAAAAGTCAATTACAGGAGCTCATTCAGCGAGATGGAACAGGGACAATTGAATATCGTGTACTTCAAGAAATAGGACCTGCCCACAACAAAGAATTTGTTTCTAAAGTTTCCTTGAATGGCAAGGAATTAGGTGTAGGAACCGGAAAATCAAAGAAGGAAGCCGAACAACATGCCGCCCAAATGGCTTTAGACATATTAAAGGCAAAAACAACTTAGAATGACAAAATGTTAGCAAGGAGTCCAACTTGCATGCATAGGGAGGATTAAGAAATGTTTCTAAAACGGTTGGACATTATTGGCTTTAAGTCCTTCGCTGATCGTATTGGTGTTGATTTTGTTCCAGGCGTAACGGCGGTGGTAGGTCCCAATGGCAGTGGAAAAAGTAATATAACCGATGCCATCCGTTGGGTTTTGGGGGAACAATCAGCTAAATCGCTAAGAGGCAGCAAAATGGAGGATATTATTTTTGGCGGAAGTGACACAAGAAAGCCTCTTAATTTTGCTGAAGTGACATTGACCTTAGATAACCAAGAGCAAGGCTTGTCCCTTGATTATAACGAGGTAAGTGTGACGAGAAGAGTAACCCGATCGGGTGAGAGTGAATTCTTAATAAATAAACAGCAATGCCGTCTTAAAGATATTATTGATTTATTCATGGATTCTGGGCTGGGGCGAGAAGCATTTTCGATTATTAGCCAAGGAAAAGTGGAGGAAATATTAAATAGTAAAGCAGAAGAAAGACGAACCATTTTTGATGAAGCTGCTGGGGTTCTAAAGTATAAGCATCGTAAGAAAAAGGCAGAAGTGAAATTGTTTGAGACTCAGGACAATTTAAACCGCGTAAATGATATACTTCACGAACTCGAAAGCCAAGTTGAACCATTAAAAATACAGGCATCAATGGCCAAAGATTTTCTGGAGAAAAAAGAGGAACTTGAAAAGTTTGAGGTTTCCTTAACTGTTTATGAAATTGAAGATCTCCACCAAAAATGGGAAGACCTTTCAAAGCAGTTAAAAGTACATCAGGAGGATGAACTCAAAATCTCATCTGAACTGCAAGTAAAGGAAGCTAAGATTGTTGAAAAAAGAGATCAAATAGCTGCGTTCGATGAGTCCATTACTGACCTGCAAAACGTTCTTCTTCATGCAACAGAGGAACTAGAAAAGCTTGAGGGGCGAAAAGAAGTCTTAAAAGAACGGAAGAAAAATTCTTCCCAAAATAAAGAACAGCTTCAAACGAACATTACTGAAATAACTGATAAAATTAGCCAATTAAAAAAGAATCGTGACAGCTTTTCTACTTCTGCTGAAGAACTAAGTAAGCAAGTGAACCAATTACAAGTACAATTAAAAGAAAAACAGTCAAAACTGCAATTATTTAATGAAAATATTGAAGAAAAAATAGAGAACTTAAAAAGTGAATATATTGAAATACTTAACGACCAAGCTGGCGCAAAAAATGAATTGAAATACATTGAACAGCAGCTTGAACAGCAGGAAAGAAAAAGTTCCCGTCTAGATATTGAAAATGACAAGTTTATTGAAGAGCGGCAAATCGCGAAAGGTAAGAAATCAGATATCCAATCCTCATTAAACGAAATACAACAAAAAATAGAGGGTCAAGTCGGTACCTATAGAGAAAAGCAACGAAAGCTTGAAACATCGAAAAATAATTATCAAAAACAGGAAAAGACTTTGTACCAGGCATATCAAATTCTTCAGCAGGCACAGTCAAGAAAAGATATGCTCGAAGAAATGGAAGAAGATTACTCAGGCTTTTTTCAAGGTGTCAAAGAGGTTCTTAAAGTACGTGGGAAAAATCTCAAGGGAATTGAAGGGGCTGTAGCGGAACTTGTTACCGTTCCAAAAGAGTATGAAACCGCATTAGAAACTGCTTTTGGCGGGTCACTACAGCATATTGTGGTGGATAATGAACCAAATGCACGATCAGCCATTCAATATTTGAAACAAAATTCCTTTGGCAGGGCTACATTTTTACCTTTGAGTGTCATTAAGGGGAGAGCATTGTCTCCAGTCCAATTATCTTCGATTCAAAATCATCCATCTTTTATTGGAACAGCCGTGAGCCTTGTGAAATTTGATCCTAAGTTCGCGGAGGTTATGAGCAGCCTTCTTGGAAATGTGGTTATAACGAGAGACTTAAAAGGTGCCAATGAATTAGCAAAAATTCTTCAATACCGCAGCCGGATGGTTACACTTGATGGGGATATCGTCAATCCTGGCGGTTCAATGACAGGTGGAGCGGTTAAGCAAAAAAACTCTTCTTTATTAACTCGTAAGGGGGAACTTGAGGAACTAAAAGAAAAGTTAATTGTGATGGAAGAAAAAACAATCCAGTTAGAGAATCTTGTAAAATCATTAAAAACAGAGGTTCAAGATTTAGAGAATTTGCTGGATGAAATGCGTAAAAATGGTGAAGATTTGAGATTAAGGGAACTGACACTAAAGGGCGACCTTCGCCAAGCAGAGCTCGAAGAAAAAAACATTAATGAACGATTAGCTATATATGACCTTGAAAAAGGGCAATTTTCTGATGAGAAAACAACCCTAACCAATAGAAAAAATGAATTATCTACTGCAATGGATGACTACAAAACCTCTTTAGTAAAACTAGATGCACAAATATCGAAACTTTCGGAACAAAAGTCGAATGATCTGACTTCAAAAGAAGCACTTTCGAATGAAATAAATGATTTAAAAGTTGCCTTTGCCTCCAAGAATGAACAGTATATGAGTACACAAGAACGCTTAGCTCAATTACAAGCGGATTTAGATGAGAGTAAACAAAAGCTTACCTTGTATACCGAAGACCTCAATCTGTTAACTTCGGAAATGACAAATAGTTCATCCGGTGAGGCGCAGTTAGAAACTGCTGCAATTCGGAAACAACAAGATAAAGATGCCGCATTGAAGTTAATTTCTGTACGAAGAGAAGAACGCTTAACTCTAAAGACGACATTAGAAGATTTAGAATTGGAAGTAAAAGAATTAAAACGACTTCAGCGTGGGTTGATTGTTGTTTTAAAAGACGAGGAAGTAAAAATTAACCGTTTGGATGTAGACCTTGAAAACCGTTTTGCCCGCTTAAGGGAAGAATATCTTTTATCGTTTGAAGGTGCTAAGGAGCAATATCCATTAACCATACCGATAGAAGAGGCTAGGAAGAAGGTTAAGCTCATCAAACTGGCCATCGAGGAACTTGGAAATGTGAACATCGGAGCGATTGATGAATATGATCGTGTATCTGAACGATATGAGTTTCTTAATGAACAAAAGACAGATCTCCAGGAGGCTAAAGAAACTCTTTACATGGTAATAGAGGAAATGGATGAGGAAATGAAAAAACGCTTTGAACAAACCTTCAATGGTATTCGAGAGCATTTTGAGCCAGTATTCAGGTCACTCTTTGGCGGGGGAAGAGCAGATTTAGTACTTACCATCCCTGGAGATCTATTAAATACAGGTGTCGAAATTGTTGCACAGCCGCCGGGAAAGAAACTGCAAAATTTAAGCTTATTATCAGGTGGAGAACGAGCATTAACAGCTATAGCACTCCTCTTTTCAATTTTAAAAGTCCGGCCTGTCCCATTCTGTATTCTTGATGAGGTTGAAGCTGCCCTGGATGAAGCGAATGTCCAGCGCTTTAGCCAGTACCTAAAACGATATAGTAAGGAGACTCAATTTATTGTAATTACCCACCGCAAAGGAACGATGGAGGAAGCGGACGTATTATACGGAGTAACCATGCAAGAATCAGGCGTTTCAAAGCTTGTATCCGTACGCTTAGAGGATACCAAAGAGCTTGTTGAATCTTAAAATTAGGAAGTGAGAAAATGAGTTTTTTTAAAAAGTTAAAAGAGAAAATCACAAAATCCACGGATACAGTGACTGAGAAGTTTAAAGAAGGATTGACGAAAACACGAGATAATTTTACAGGAAAAGTAAATGATTTAGTCGCAAGATACCGCAAAGTGGATGAAGACTTCTTTGAAGAATTAGAAGAAATTATGATCCAGGCCGATGTTGGTTTTGATACAGTCATGAAACTAATTGAAGAGTTGAAAATGGAGGTCAAACGCAGGAACATCCAAGACCCACAGGAAGTTCAAAGCGTAATTTCTGAGAAATTGGTTGATATCTATAATGCGGGTGAAGAGCAATCCTCCCAATTAAACATTCAAGAGGCCGGTCTAACTGTTATCCTATTTGTAGGGGTTAATGGTGTTGGGAAAACCACCACGATTGGTAAATTAGGTTACAAATTTAAAAATGAAGGAAAGAAAGTACTATTGGCTGCAGGAGATACCTTCCGTGCGGGTGCTATCGAACAACTAGAAGTCTGGGGAGAAAGAGTAGGTGTTGACGTCATCAAGCAAGCAGAAGGGTCAGATCCTGCGGCAGTTATGTACGACGCGATTCAGGCAGCAAAATCACGGAAGTCCGATATTTTGTTATGTGACACTGCTGGACGTTTGCAAAACAAAGTAAACCTTATGAAAGAGCTAGAGAAGGTTAAGCGTGTCATCGAAAAAGAAGTTCCTGGCGCGCCGCATGAAGTAATCCTGGTTTTAGATGCAACAACAGGTCAAAATGCGTTAATTCAAGCAAAAACATTTAAAGAAGTGACAAATGTAAGTGGAATTGTTCTTTCAAAATTGGATGGAACAGCAAAAGGTGGAATCGTCCTTGCGATTCGCAATGAATTAAAAATTCCTGTAAAATTTGTCGGTCTAGGAGAAAAAATGGATGACCTTCAGGAATTTGATGCAGAGAAATATGTATATGGATTATTTGCCCATGAAATTGAACAAACCGAATAAGTGATGTAAAGGGATTATCTTGACAGATAATGTCTGACCCTGTAAACTACTTATGTAAAGGCTTTTCACTTAACATACGTGTTGGAGGGGATTGGCATGCTTGAAAAGACAACACGAATGAATTATCTTTATGATTTTTATCATTCGTTGTTAACGCCAAAGCAGCAAAGCTATATGTCTCTCTATTATTTAGATGATTTCTCATTAGGAGAAATAGCCGAAGAGTATGACGTCAGTCGACAAGCCGTTTATGATAATATTAAGCGGACCGAGGCAATGCTCGAGGAGTATGAAGAAAAGCTGCTGTTATTTCATAAATTTCAAGAGCGTAGTAAACTTTTAAGAAATGTGAAAGAATTGCTTAACGAAGAAGACCCTTCAAAGCTGGCAATGCAAGAAGCTGTTGCCGAGTTGGAGAATTTAGATTAGGAGGCGGCATGAATGGCATTTGAAGGATTAGCCGACCGACTGCAGAATACAATCCAGAAAATCCGCGGAAAAGGGAAAGTCTCAGAAGCGGATGTTAAAGAAATGATGCGTGAAGTGCGTCTCGCATTACTTGAAGCAGACGTAAACTTCAAGGTAGTTAAAGATTTTGTGAAAAAAGTCAGTGAACGTGCCATTGGGCAGGAAGTACTGAAAAGCTTAACACCAGGACAGCAAATTATTAAAATCGTTAATGAAGAACTAACGGAGTTAATGGGTGGAGAACAAAGCAAAATCGCTGCGTCTAATCGTCCCCCAACGGTCATCATGATGGTCGGCTTACAGGGTGCGGGTAAAACGACAACTTCAGGAAAACTTGCTAATTTACTTCGCAAAAAGTATAACCGCAAGCCATTACTTGTTGCTGCAGATATTTATCGACCTGCTGCCATCAAACAACTTGAAACCCTCGGTAAACAATTGGACATGCCTGTTTTCTCACTCGGTGATCAAGTAAGCCCAGTAGAGATTGCTAGGCAGGCAATTGCAAAAGCAAAAGAAGAGCACAATGATTATGTCCTTATTGATACGGCTGGTCGACTTCATGTAGATGAAGCATTAATGGGTGAGTTAAAAGACATCAAAGAATTGACAAAACCTGATGAAATCTTCTTAGTCGTCGATGCCATGACTGGTCAAGATGCAGTCAATGTTGCTCAAAGCTTTAATGAACAACTCGGTCTAACTGGTGTTGTATTAACCAAATTGGACGGCGATACCAGGGGCGGAGCTGCACTATCGATTCGAGCTGTTACGCAAATACCGATTAAATTTGTCGGTTTAGGTGAGAAGTTAGACGCTCTTGAACCGTTTCATCCTGAACGGATGGCATCAAGGATCCTAGGTATGGGTGACGTGCTTACTTTGATTGAAAAAGCACAGGCTAATGTGGATGAAGAAAAAGCTAAAGAATTGGAACAGAAAATGCGGACAGCGTCTTTTACGCTCGAAGATTTTTTGGATCAGCTTGGTCAAGTTCGTAATTTAGGACCGCTTGACGAATTATTAAAGATGATGCCTGGTGCAAATAAAATCAAAGGGTTAAATAATCTTCAAATTGATGAAAAACAAATTGCCCATGTAGAAGCAATCATCCGTTCGATGACGAAGGCTGAAAAAAATAATCCTGAGATTTTGAACGCGAAACGGAAAAACCGGATTGCTAAGGGCAGCGGTCGTTCTGTAACAGAAGTAAACCGTTTGTTGAAGCAGTTTGAAGACATGAAAAAAATGATGAAACAAATGACAGGAATGCAGCAAAAAGGCAAGAAAAAAGGTGGATTTAAGTTCCCATTTAATCCATTCTAACTTGTTTTATTCTTGAAAAAATTGGTAATACTGTATGTAAAGAAAAAACACTTTACAAACTATAAAAGAATTGATAATATACTATCTTGTGTGAAACTATTCGGAGGTGCTTTTTTAAAATGGCAGTAAAAATTCGTTTAAAACGTATGGGAGCTAACAAATCCCCTTTCTATCGTATCGTAGTAGCAGATTCTCGTTCACCACGTGATGGACGTTACATCGAGGTTGTTGGAACTTACAATCCAGTTGCGCAACCAGCAAAAGTTGACATCAACGAAGAACTAGCTCTTAAATGGTTACAAGACGGTGCGAAACCATCTGATACAGTACGTAACCTTTTCTCTAACCAAGGCATCATGGAAAAATTCCATAATGCAAAATTAAGTAAGTAAAACGGTCGACGATGAAACAATTAGTCGAAACGATTGTTAAGCCCCTTGTTGATTTTCCAGAAGACGTCCATGTGGATGTTAAAGAAGACGACACCCGGATTACTTATCAGCTGTCTGTGAATAAAACAGATATGGGAAAAGTGATTGGTAAACAAGGGCGTGTTGCAAAGGCCATTAGAACTGTTGTTTATGCAGCAGGATCATCACAACAAAAGAAAATTTTTCTAGAAATTGGTGAATAGCTTTTTGCACCGAGATGAAAGGGAGGAATTAATTCCTCCCTTTTTTGCATACCAATGTGAGAGCGTGAGGGAGGCATATTCTTTGCAAATCATTCAAACTGTTGTGGTCAAACAAATTTTAACGGAAGATAGTAAGAAAAAATTATTCGATCAATATGAGGCTAAAAAACTGCAGCTTCAACGGGAAAACAGCCAGCTTCAATTTGAGTTGAAGCGGATGGAAAAAACAAAGAACTTTTCACCGGGTGCATTGAAGAATCATTTTGAAAAAGAAATCAATAAACGTTTGGAAAAAGAGAAGCTTCTTGAGTTTCAAATCGAACAATTACATATGCTACCTTTAGGCAGTGAATTAAAGGAAAAGGAAGTCCAAGCGCTTATTGAGGTAAAAGTAGGCGATTCGTGGAATGAACGTCGAGGACAGTCCGAGATCATCATTAAAGACGGTATAATTGAGGAAATTAGAGAAGGTGAATAAAGAAATGGAAAAATGGTTTAATGTCGGGAAAATTGTTAACACACAAGGAATTAAGGGGGAAGTACGAGTCATATCAAAGACTGATTTCCCTGAAAAACGCTATAAGGCTGGAAATGTATTATATTTGTTTATGCCAAATTCAAGTTCGCCGATTGAATTAACAGTCAAAAGCCGCCGAACCCATAAGAATTTTGAATTACTTACATTTGAAGGGTTTAACAATATCAATGAGGTAGAAAAGTTTAGGGAAGGAATTTTAAAAGTACCAGAATCACAACTAGGTACACTTAAGAAAGATGAATTTTATTACCATGAAATTATTGGATGTCTTGTTGCTACAACAAAAGGCGAGGAACTTGGAAAAGTCTCTGAAATTCTATCACCTGGCGCAAACGACGTATGGGTAGTTAAGGGTAAAGGCGGCAAAGAATTATTAATCCCTTATATCCATGATGTGGTCAAGAAAGTAGATGTGAAAGAAAAAGTCGTCCTAATCGAACCGATGGAAGGGCTGCTTTCATGATGCAGATTGATATCCTTACCCTTTTCCCGGAAATGTTTTCCGGGGTATTTGGTCAATCAATTTTGAATAAAGCTGCTGAGAAATCTGCAGTAAACTATACTGTTATAAATTTTCGTGAGTATGCAGATAACAAACATTCTACTGTTGATGATTATCCCTATGGCGGCGGTGCAGGAATGGTACTAAAACCGCAGCCGATCTTTGACGCCGTATCAGCACTAAGGGATAAAGCTAAAAGTAAGAATCCAAGAGTAATTCTTCTTTGTCCTCAAGGTGAACGCTACGAGCAGCGAAAAGCTGAAGAATTGTCAAAAGAAGAGCATTTAATTTTTATTTGCGGTCATTATGAGGGATACGATGAGCGAATAAGGGAACATGTGGTAACAGATGAAATCTCGATTGGTGATTATGTCATGACTGGTGGTGAACTTGGTGCAATGGTGGTTGTTGATAGTGTAGTCCGTCTTCTGCCAGAAGTGTTAGGCAATCAGGAATCACATATGAAAGACTCCTTCAGTACGGGACTGCTAGAACATCCTCACTACACAAGACCAGCTGATTTCCGAGGCCTAAAGGTTCCAGAAGTCCTAATGTCGGGGAATCATAAGTTAATAGAAGAATGGCGTAATAAAGAAACATTGCGTAGAACACTTGAAAGACGCCCAGACCTTTTCGAGAAAATAGAATTAACAGGTGAGCAGGAAAAATGGCTTAAAGAAATAAAAAAAGAATACAAGTAGTATTGCACGTGCCTAGTAATTATGGTATGATACTTCTTGTGACTTGAGCTGATACCAATCAGATTGTAGTCTTATAACGATGTTCCGCTGCAATGGATTTTGAAGTTTGATGTGCATGAGCGTCTGTTGGAAGGAGTTGAAAACGATGCAAAAATTGATTGAAGAAATCACAAAAGAACAACTTCGTACTGATCTTCCTGCTTTCCGTCCTGGTGACACTGTACGTGTACACGTTAAAGTTGTCGAGGGTACTCGTGAGCGTATTCAGTTATTTGAAGGTGTTGTGATTAAGCGTCGTGGTGGTGGAATTAGCGAAACTTTTACAGTTCGTAAAATTTCTTACGGAGTAGGCGTTGAGCGTACTTTCCCAGTACACACACCAAAAATTGCGAAGCTAGAAGTACTTCGTCGCGGTAAAGTTCGCCGTGCTAAGCTTTACTACTTGCGTAACCTTCGTGGTAAAAAAGCAAGAATTAAAGAGATTCGATAATAGAAAAGAAAAAGAGCTTGCTTGGAAGCAGGCTCTTTTTTTATGTATATTGATTTGAAACCCTTAATGAGATATTTTGTGTTAATCAATTTATTGCTTGTTTTTTAACAAATTATTAAAGTTTGATTAAAAAATATGTTCCCATCGTGTTAAATTTGTTGAAGTTATGTAAAATAAGCTTTATAAAACATTTTTTTACTGAGATTGGCGGGGATTGCGATGACAAAAAAGAAAAATGAACTGTGGGAATGGACAAAGGCCCTTTTGATTGCAGTTATCTTAGCTGCTGTTATTCGTTACTTTCTGTTTGCTCCAATTGTTGTCGATGGGTTATCGATGATGCCTACATTGAAGGACCAGGATCGAATGATAGTAAATAAGTTTAGTTATAATATTGGGGCGCCAAAGCGATTTGATATCATTGTCTTTCATGCTCCAGAGCAAAAGGATTACATAAAGCGCGTAATTGGACTGCCCGGCGACACCATTGAGTATAAAGATGATACATTATATGTTAATGGAAAAGCGTATAAAGAACCATATTTGGATAAGTATAAAAAAGAAGTCCAAGATGGGCCATTAACAGATCCATTCACTTTGGAAGAAAAAATAGGTCGAAAAACAGTTCCGGAAGGTGAACTGTTTGTGATGGGCGACAATCGCCGTTTCAGTAAAGATAGTCGTCACATTGGGACCGTTTCATATAGTAAAATAATTGGTAAAACAAGTTTCGTTTACTGGCCTTTAAATGATGCACATATCGTAACAGTGAAATAAAGTTTACTATCCAGCGAAAGCGCCTTGGTCAAGGCGCTTTCGATTTTAAGGGAGGTGGCCAACGATGACGATTCAATGGTTTCCTGGCCATATGGCAAAGGCTCGCAGAGAAGTTACAGAAAAGTTAAAGTTAGTTGATATTATATTTGAATTGGTGGATGCGAGGATTCCCTACTCATCGAGAAATCCAATGATTGATGAAATTATTCAGCATAAGCCAAGGCTTGTCTTGTTAAATAAAGCAGACATGGCTGATCGAGAAGCAACTAAGGAATGGATTAACTTCTTTGCCGAAAAAGGAATTAAAGCACTAGCAATTAACTCTCAGGCTGGAGAAGGAATGAGAGAAATTGCGCAAGTTTCACAAGAAATATTAAAAGAAAAATTTGACCGTCTCAGAGCAAGAGGGGTTACGAATCCTCGGGCGATTCGAGCAATGATAGTCGGAATTCCCAATGCGGGTAAATCGACGTTGATTAATCGGTTAGCGAAGAAAAATATCGCTAAGACCGGTAATACTCCAGGTGTTACGAAAGCCCAACAATGGATTAAAGTAGGGAAGGAAATGGAACTTCTAGACACGCCAGGAATATTATGGCCCAAGTTTGAGGACCAAGAAGTTGGCAAAAAACTGGCCGTTACGGGGGCGATCAAAGATACACTACTGAACCTCCAAGATCTCACGGTTTATGTCCTAAGGTTTTTAGAACGGGATTATCCTGAGCGCTTAAAGGAGCGTTACAGTCTTGAGACTCTACCTGAAGATGTTGTAGAGATGTTTGATAAAATAGGTGTATTGCGCGGCTGCCTTGCGGCTGGAGGTATCGTTGATTATGATAAAGTATCTGAATTGGTCATCAAGGAAATTAGATCCGAGAAATTTGGCCGGATTACATTTGAACGACCTGATGATATAATTTCTGAATAAAGAATTAGTTTTTACTCTCCGGACGGAGAGTCTTTTTTATGTATTTTTCCCAGTATTTATCGAAGGCTATTTTGCCTTATATCTTGTAATATAATTGTATAGAAAATAAAGGAGCGTCCTAAATGAAATATCGTTCTGCATTTGATATTATTGGTCCTGTCATGATTGGCCCATCAAGCTCACATACCGCAGGCGCAGCACGAATTGGCAGGGTAGCAAGAACATTATTCGGTCAAGCGCCAAAGAAAGCAGTCATCTCATTGTACGGTTCGTTTGCAAAAACCTATAAAGGACACGGAACAGACTTTGCCATTGTGGCTGGACTGTTAGATTTGGATACATTTGATGAACGAATGCCAAAATCTTTGGAAATTGCAAAAGAAATGGGTTTAGAGGTGACCTTTCGCACTGAAGAAGCAGTAACAGATCACCCAAATACCGTGAAAATAAATTTATATAATGAAGATAACAAACTTGAATTAGTTGGGATTTCAATTGGTGGTGGAACAATCGAGATTACTGAAATAAATTCATTCCCATTGAAACTTTCAGGTGAACACCCTGCAATATTAGTTATTCATCAAGACCGTTTTGGTATCATTTCAGCCGTAACAAGTGTGTTATCAAAATATGAAATTAACATTGGCCATATGGAAGTTTCGCGATTAGAAAAAGGTGAAATGGCTTTAATGGTTATTGAAGTCGACCAGAAAATTGATGACCAGGTAATTGAGGAATTACAGCATCTTTCAAATGTATCACAAATCATTCGCATGGCTGATTAGATAAACTTACTTGACATCAGGAGGTGTTCAAATGTTTCGAAATGTAGCCGAACTTGTTCAACTTGCAGAGAGCAATCAAGTTAAAATTGCAGAAATCATGATTCGTCAAGAAATCGAGGTATCTGGTCTTTCTAGAGAAGAAGTTCTAGGTAAAATGGATAGGAACTTAGTGGTAATGGAACAAGCAGTGGAAAGAGGTTTGAAGGGAGTACACTCCCATACAGGCCTAACTGGCGGCGACGCAGTGTTGCTTCAAAACTATATTAAAAGTGGTCGTGCACTAGGGGGAAACATTTTGTTAGATGCCGTTAGTAAGGCAGTGGCAACTAATGAAGTGAACGCAGCAATGGGTGTTATTTGTGCTACACCAACAGCTGGTTCAGCAGGCGTAGTACCAGGAACATTATTTGCTGTAAAAGAAAGATTAAATCCAACTCGCCAAGAAATGATTGAATTTTTATTTACGGCAGCGGCTTTCGGTTTCGTAGTCGCAAATAATGCCTCTATTTCTGGCGCGGCAGGTGGATGCCAAGCAGAAGTAGGATCAGCGAGTGGAATGGCTGCAGCAGCAATTGTTGAATTAGCAGGAGGCTCGCCTAAGCAGGCAGCTGAGGCGATGGCGATCACTTTGAAAAATATGCTTGGATTAGTATGTGATCCAGTTGCAGGTTTAGTTGAGGTTCCTTGTGTAAAAAGGAATGCAATGGGCGCATCTAATGCGATTACGGCAGCAGATATGGCGTTGGCGGGGATTACAAGTAGGATCCCTTGTGACGAAGTCATTCATGCCATGTTTTTAATAGGCCAATCCATGCCATCTGCTTTAAGAGAAACAGCTGAGGGTGGACTTGCAGCGACTCCAACAGGAAAAAGATTGGAACAAGAAATTTTTGGTAATGACAAACCATTCAAATTAAAAGACTTAGTCTTATCCTAAAAAGTGTGAATAACACCCAATGCGAACGAAAAATTGGGTGTTATTTTGCTTGTTAATAGAAAATAATACCATCAAAATTGCAGGTGATAGAATGAAACAATTAACCATCGCAGAGATTGAGCAGCGATTAGAAAATATCGTGATCGAATCTGATCCGTTCTTATTGAACCTTTTTCAAGATGAGCGTAAAGGTGTTCAACAGTTGGTACATAGATGGAAAAAGAAATATGCTGAGAAACAACACCTAAAAGAAAAATTTGATGAAATGAATGTTTATGAACATAAATGGCGCTTAAAAGGTTTTGAAATGATTGCAGGTGTTGACGAAGTCGGAAGAGGACCGCTTGCGGGTCCAGTAGTTGCAGCAGCTGTCATTTTGCCACATGACTTTTTTCTTGCAGGAATAGACGACTCTAAAAAGCTGTCTGAAAAAAAACGTTTGGAATACGATTCAATCATTAGAAAAGAAGCCATAGCCTTCAGTATTTCGATGATTCATGCCCATGAAATTGATGAAATGAATATTTATCAAGCGACAAAAAAAGCAATGAATATTGCTATTGCATCTTTAGGACCAAAACCAGACTTTTTACTTATTGATGCAATGAAACTTGAAATTCCCTTTCCCTCTGAATCTATTATTAAGGGTGATGCAAAAAGTATTTCAATCGCTGCCGCATCGATTGTAGCAAAAGTCGCAAGAGATACACTGATGCAGGAAATTTCACAAACCTATCCAGTCTATGGATTTCAGCAAAACATGGGCTATGGAACAAAAGAGCATATCGAGGCTATCAAGACACATGGGATCACTTCCTATCACAGAAAAAGTTTTGCACCAGTCAAGGATTTTATTTAAGGAAAACACAATAGTGTAGCGATTCTTTGTTTGATTGCCCCCTGTTGGTTGGAGTGGAAGGTGCGAAGACTCCTGCGAGAGTACGGGGCAGGGGAGACCCCGCAGGAGCAAAGCGACGAGGAGGCTCCCCGGCACGCCCGCGAACCGCTCGCACCTGGAACGGAAATCAACAGGTACTGTCGCATAGACCAGACCACCTGTCTAGATAATCTGTAAAACAGGCTAAGCCTGTTTTTATTATTATTCTAGAAAACAAAATATTCCATTTGAGGTTCCTATTTCCTTGATGTATTCAAGAAAAAATTATTGACAATTTAGAATATTTTCAAGGCGTATATAATTTTTTAGCATAATGGTAGACAAGGTATGTATCATTATATAAAATGAAAACGGAGTCAGTTTTTAGAAGAGTTTGAATAGGAGGATGGGAAATGAATATCCATGAGTATCAAGGGAAAGAGATCCTCAGAAAATACGGGGTTGCGGTTCCGAATGGAAAAGTAGCATTCACTGTAGAAGAAGCAGTGGAAGCAGCGAAAGAATTAGGTACACAGGTATGTGTGGTAAAAGCACAAATCCATGCTGGTGGTCGGGGTAAAGCCGGTGGTGTTAAAGTAGCAAAAAACCTTGAAGAGGTTCGTACATATGCAAGCGAAATCCTCGGAAAAACATTGGTAACACACCAAACAGGTCCAGAGGGTAAAGAAGTTAAACGTCTCCTTATTGAAGAGGGCTGTGACATTAAAAAAGAATACTATGTTGGACTAGTATTAGACCGTGCAACTTCTCGTGTTGTTTTAATGGCTTCAGAAGAGGGCGGTACGGAAATTGAAGAGGTTGCTGAAAAGACTCCAGAGAAAATTTTCAAAGAAGAAATTGATCCGGTTGTAGGCTTACAGCCTTATCAAGCACGTCGCATTGCATTCAATATTAATATTCCAAAAGAATTAATTAATCAAGCTGTTAAATTTATGACAGCTCTATACAATGCATACATCGAAAAAGATTGTTCTATCGCAGAAATTAACCCGCTTGTTGTTACAGGTGATGGTAAGGTAATGGCTCTTGATGCAAAATTGAACTTTGACTCAAATGCTCTATATCGTCAAAAAGACGTTCTTGAGTATCGTGACCTTGAAGAAGAGGATGCAAAGGAAATCGAAGCCTCAAAATACGACCTAAGCTATGTTGCTTTAGACGGAAACATTGGTTGTATGGTTAACGGTGCAGGTCTTGCCATGTCTACGATGGATATTATTAAACATTACGGCGGCGACCCTGCTAACTTCCTGGATGTTGGGGGCGGCGCAACAGCTGAAAAGGTTACAGAAGCATTCAAAATTATCCTTTCTGATCCAAACGTAAAAGGTATTTTCGTTAATATCTTTGGTGGAATCATGAAGTGTGATGTTATTGCTGAGGGTGTTGTAGAAGCAGCTAAGCAAGTTGGTCTAAGTGTTCCACTTGTTGTTCGCCTAGAGGGAACAAATGTTGAATTAGGTAAGAAAATCTTAGCTGAGTCAACTGTAGAAATTATTGCTGCTGAATCCATGGCTGATGGCGCACAAAAAATCGTTTCATTAGTGAAATAGGATCATAGAAAGGGGAATTAACGTGAGCGTTTTTATTAATAAGGATACAAAAGTTATTGTTCAAGGGATCACTGGTGCAACCGCCCTTTTTCATACAAAACAGATGCTTGAATATGGTACACAAATTGTTGGTGGGACATCTCCAGGTAAAGGCGGAATGGAAGTAGAAGGCGTTCCTGTTTTTAATACGGTTAAAGATGCTGTTGTTGCAACAGGCGCTACAGCTTCTGTTATTTACGTACCTGCACCATTTGCAGCAGATGCGATTATCGAAGCTGTCGATGCTGAGTTGGATCTTGCCATTTGTATCACTGAACATATTCCAGTTTTAGATATGGTAAAAGTAAAACGTTATATGGAAGGCAAAAAGACCCGCTTAGTTGGTCCAAACTGCCCAGGTGTTATCACTGCTGATGAATGTAAAATCGGGATTATGCCTGGTTACATTCATACAAAAGGACATGTCGGCGTTGTATCCCGCTCTGGAACATTAACATACGAGGCTGTTCATCAATTAACTCAAGCTGGTATTGGTCAAACAACTGCTGTTGGTATTGGTGGCGACCCGGTGAATGGAACAAACTTCATCGATGTTTTAAAAGCATTTAATGAAGATCCTGAAACATACGCTGTGATCATGATTGGTGAAATCGGTGGTACTGCTGAAGAAGAAGCAGCTGAATGGGTGAAAGCGAACATGACAAAACCTGTTGTCGGCTTCATCGGTGGACGTACAGCGCCTCCTGGGAAACGTATGGGACATGCAGGTGCGATTATCTCAGGCGGTAAAGGTACAGCAGATGAAAAGATCCGTGTCATGAACGAATGCGGAATTAAAGTTGCTGATACACCATCTGTTATGGGTGAAACTTTAATTGAAGTATTAAAAGAACAAGGTTTATATGAAAAGTGTAAAACACACTAATATTTACTGCTAGTGTTTAACAAATAGTCCCTCATAATTGAGGGGCTATTTGTCTAATCTTATATTTATAAGGAGGCAATTATTAAAAATGGACGAATTTAAAGAGAAACTGATATCTTTATTGCATTATCCAAATATTTCCTGGAGCGCCGTTTTACAAATGCTAAAAAAAGACCCAACCCTGAAAAACGTCTATAAAATCCAATCCCAATTCACACACCAGACCAGTTTATTTCCACCTAGTACCTCCAGTAACCCTTCAGAAAAATCTTCTAGCTCCTCATTTAATCCCGACATCATTCGAGACCAAATCCGCCAATACGAAACCAATGATATAGCTGTAATCACTATTTTGGATAAGGAATATCCCTCATTGTTAAAAGAAATTTATCAACCACCATGGGCATTGTTTGCCAAGGGCGATATCTCCCTTCTCGAAAAAGACCCCAAACTTGCCGTAGTTGGTTCCCGTCAGGCTACCCAATATGGAAAAAATGCCATTAGAATTATTTTTCCTGGTTTAATAGACAAAGGGATATTAATAGTAAGTGGTTTAGCTAAGGGGATTGACGCACTTGCCCATGAATATGCGATAAAAAATGGTGGAAATACCATTGCCGTGATTGCTGGTGGGTTTTATCATATTTATCCCAAGGAAAATATGAACTTAGCTTTAGAAATGATGAAAAATCAACTTGTTCTTTCAGAGTATCCGCCGGATACAAAGCCGCTTAGATGGCATTTTCCATCGAGGAATCGAATCATTAGTGGTTTGTCTAAGGGGACACTTATTATAGAAGCAAAGCGAAAAAGCGGTTCTCTTATTACCGCCAATTTTGCGGTCAATGAGGGAAGAGAGGTATTTTCCTTACCTGGAAGCATTTTTAACCCTTATTCCATTGGTGCAAATGAATTAATTCAACAGGGGGCAAAGCTAGTAACCGATGCGGAGGATATATTAGTTGAAATTAAATAAAACTCTAGATTAGCAATAAATTTTTTAAGAAAAATTGTTTATTTTTAAAGGTTTTTATGAATAAATGGAGAAATTAGCTTAAAAAGGTTGCAATAATTTCTAATTTGTTATACATTTTCCAACAGATGTTCGAAAAAAAGAATATTTGCACATGGAATAAATAATTATGTAAAACACATATAAAAGAAAAACTTTGGGATAGGGCAGTTTTGTAAAGTATTTTCTCCGGTCAATTTAGGTAAAACTGGTATGTAGGAAAGCTTCTCAATTGAAAAGCACCTTAGAAACAGAAATTTTGCCAGATTCGGGGCGCTTCTACACTTTCCCTCTTAAGGAGGATATTTAAATGGCAGATTTTCTTGTAATCGTTGAATCGCCGGCAAAAGCGAAAACGATTGAACGATATTTAGGAAATAAATATAAAGTAAAAGCATCAATGGGACATATTCGCGATTTGCCACGGAGCCAAATGGGGGTTAATGTAGAAAATAGCTATGAACCAAAATATATTACGATTCGTGGAAAAGGTCCTGTTTTAAAAGATTTAAAAACGGCAGCTAAAAAAGCGAAAAAAATCTATCTCGCAGCTGACCCGGATCGTGAAGGGGAAGCAATTGCATGGCATTTAGCCCATAGTTTATCAGTCGACATTAGTTCTGATTGTCGAGTCGTTTTTAATGAAATAACAAAAGATGCGATAAAAGAGTCCTTTAAGCATCCACGTCCAATTAATATGGATTTGGTGGATGCCCAGCAGGCACGTAGAATTCTCGATCGGCTTGTAGGCTATAATATCAGTCCGCTTCTCTGGAAAAAGGTGAAGAAAGGGTTAAGTGCTGGCCGAGTTCAATCTGTTGCCGTCCGTCTAATTATCGATCGAGAAAATGAAATCAAAGCCTTTGTCCCAGAGGAATATTGGACGATAGATGGCGAGTTTTTAAAAGGAAAAGACCATTTCAGTGCCCAATATTTTTCATTAGCGGGTAAAGAAAAATTTGAACTTAAATCCGAACAAGATGTCCAAAGCATCCTAAGCCAAATGGATGACAATAAGTTTAAAGTCATGTCAGTTACAAAAAAAGAACGAAAAAGAAACCCTGCTCCACCTTTTATTACTTCATCCTTGCAACAAGAAGCAGCCAGAAAACTAAACTTTCGAGCTAAGAAAACGATGATGCTTGCACAGCAGTTATATGAAGGGATTGAGCTTGGAAAAGAAGGAACGGTTGGTCTGATTACATACATGAGAACGGATTCAACACGGATCTCAGAAGTAGCACAGACCGAGGCTGCTGGCTACATCCGCTCAGAGTATGGGGAAGATTATTTAAAAGATGAGCAAAGAAAAGAGAAGAAACAATCGAACGCCCAAGATGCACATGAAGCGATTCGACCGACAAGTACATTGAGAGACCCAAATAGCTTAAAATCATTTTTATCAAGAGACCAACTACGCTTATATAAATTAATCTGGGAACGGTTTTTAGCGAGCCAAATGGCACAGGCTGTTATGGATACTATGAGCGTAGACTTGCAAAATGGGAATGTTTTATTCCGAGCTAATGGTTCAAAAATAAAGTTTCCTGGCTTTATGAAACTTTATGTTGAGGGTTCAGATGACAATGTAGATGAAAAAGATAAAATGCTTCCAGACCTAAAAGTTGGGGATGAAGTGTTTAAAAAGGACATCGAGCCGAAGCAGCACTTCACTCAGCCTCCGCCAAGGTATACGGAGGCAAGACTGGTTAAGACGCTGGAAGAGCTGGGAATCGGCCGTCCGTCGACATATGCACCGACACTCGACACCATTCAAAAGCGGGGGTATGTAGCGCTTGATAATAAAAGATTTGTACCTACCGAGCTTGGTGAAATTATCGATGAGTTAATTTTAGAGTTTTTCCCAGATATTCTAGATGTTGAATTTACAGCAAAAATGGAACAGGGATTGGATAATATCGAAGATGGAAAGGTCCCTTGGGTCAATATTATCGATGATTTTTATCAAGATTTTGAAATTCATTTAAAAAAAGCTGAAGAAGAAATGCAATCTGTTGAAATCAAAGATGAGCCTGCAGGGGAAGATTGTGAGAACTGTGGGAACCCTATGGTCTTTAAAATGGGGCGCTATGGGAAATTTATGGCTTGCAGCAATTTTCCTGATTGCCGGAACACAAAACCAATTGTCAAAGAAATCGGAGTAACTTGCCCGAGTTGTAAAGAGGGACAAATCATTGAGCGTAAAAGCAAGAAAAAGAGATTATTTTACGGGTGCACCAAATACCCTGAATGTGAATTTATTTCCTGGGATAAACCACTGCCAAGGGAATGTCCTAAATGTGAAGGCATGCTGGTTGAAAAGAAATTAAAAAAAGGCGTGCAAGTTCAATGTGTTAGTTGTGATTACAAAGAGGAACCGCAAAACTAAGGGGGAGAGTGGACAAAGTCCACTCTTTTCATTTTGTATAATCATAATTAAAAATATTTCCGAGTTGCTTAAAACTTTTTTCTTTTTCATTCGTATAGTACAATGCAAGTTGGACTTAATTGTGGGAAAGGTAATGATAGGTATGTGAACTTTTCCACATTTACATAAACCAAGGTTAATATTAGGAGGATAATAAATGAACGATGGAACTATAAATGTAATCGGGGCTGGCCTTGCAGGAAGTGAAGCAGCATGGCAAATTGCAAAACGCGGGGTCAAAGTAAGACTTTACGAGATGAGACCAGTGAGGCAAACCCCTGCCCACCATACTGATAAATTTGCAGAATTAGTTTGCAGTAATTCTTTACGTGCTAATACATTAACAAATGCAGTAGGTGTATTAAAAGAAGAAATGAGAAAGCTTGATTCCGTCATCATCGCGGCTGCAGATGCTTGTTCTGTACCTGCCGGGGGTGCGCTAGCAGTGGACCGCCATGAATTTGCAGCAAAAGTAACTGAAATGGTAAAAAATCATGAAAATGTGACGGTAGTAAATGAAGAAGTAACGGAAATTCCTGAGGGTATAACAGTTATTGCCACAGGCCCGCTAACAAGTCCTGATCTTTCTGAAAAACTAAAGGGGCTAACAGGCGAGGAATATCTTTATTTTTACGATGCCGCTGCACCAATACTTGAAAAAGATAGTATTGATATGGAAAAAGTTTATTTAAAATCCCGTTATGATAAAGGGGAAGCAGCTTACCTAAACTGTCCAATGAACGAAGAAGAATTTAACCGTTTTTATGAGGCGCTAATCTCTGCTGAAACAGTTCCTGTAAAAGAATTTGAAAAGGAAGTTTTTTTTGAAGGGTGTATGCCGATTGAAGTAATGGCGTCACGAGGAAAGAAAACGATGCTGTTTGGTCCGTTAAAGCCAGTAGGATTAGAAGATCCAAAAACAGGAAAAAGACCTTTTGCAGTAGTGCAACTTCGTCAAGATGATGCAGCAGGAACCCTTTTTAATATTGTCGGTTTTCAGACACATTTAAAGTGGGGCGCACAAAAGGAAGTCCTTCAATTAATTCCTGGATTAGAAAATGCAGAAATTATCCGTTATGGTGTGATGCACCGTAATACGTTTATAAATTCTCCAAAGGTCTTAAAAGCCACCTATCAATTCCGAAACCGAGAAGATTTATTCTTTGCTGGTCAAATGACAGGGGTAGAAGGGTATGTTGAATCTGCGGCAAGCGGGTTAATTGCAGGAATAAATGCTGCTCGGTTAAGCCAACAATTGGATCCAATTGAATTTCCGGCTGAAACAGCGATTGGAAGCATGGCACATTATATTACGACAACCAACGCTAAGAATTTCCAGCCAATGAATGCAAACTTTGGTTTATTTCCCGAACTGCCGGTAAGAATTAAAGGAAAGCAAGAGAGGAATTTACAGCACGCAAATAGAGCGCTGGAAACAATTCAGAACTTTATGAAAGTTTTGTAAATTTTATTGCAAGGGGATTAGAAGTATGTTACGATTTAGTAGCCCTTGCGAGGAGAATATTATGACAAATGTGAATATTTTCTTAAAGTTAATTATAGAGTATTTACAAATTGAAATTTCACATGTTACATAATTATCTGTGCGAAAATTAAATCGAAATCACTCCAAAAGGAGGTTCATCTTTATGAACCAATTTCATGCGACAACGATATTTGCAATCCATCATAATGGTGAATATTCAATGTCAGGTGATGGACAAGTGACATTTGGTAATGCGGTAGTGATGAAACACACAGCAAGAAAAGTTAGAAAGATATTTAATGGAAAAGTACTTGCTGGTTTTGCTGGTTCTGTTGCAGATGCATTTACTCTTTTTGAACTATTTGAGGGGAAATTGGAAGAATTTAACGGGAACCTTCAGAGAGCTGCTGTGGAGCTTGCCAAAGAGTGGAGAAGCGATAAAGTGCTCAGGAAGCTTGAAGCAATGCTAATTGTTATGAATCGTGAATATTTACTGCTTGTATCAGGAACTGGAGAAGTAATCGAACCGGATGATGGAATTCTAGCGATTGGCTCAGGTGGTAACTATGCGTTATCCGCGGGTCGTGCGTTAAAGAAATATGCAGGAGACCACTTGTCTGCAAAGGAAATAGCGAAAGCTTCTTTAGAAATAGCAGCGGAAATATGTGTGTACACGAACCATAACATTATTGTGGAAGAGCTATAACGGAAGGAGACTTATATTATGGGAAGAACCACTAATTTAACCCCTCGACAAATAGTTGAAAAACTTGATCAATATATCATTGGACAAAAGGATGCTAAGAAAGCAGTGGCTGTTGCCCTCAGGAATCGATTCAGAAGAGGATTGTTAAATGAAAAACTTAGGGATGAAATTATCCCTAAAAATATTTTGATGATCGGGCCAACTGGCGTGGGGAAAACGGAAATTGCCAGAAGAATTGCTAAAATTGTTGGTGCTCCTTTTATCAAAGTTGAGGCTACTAAGTTTACGGAAGTGGGCTATGTCGGGCGGGATGTTGAATCCATGGTTAGAGATCTTGCTGAAACCTCTGTGCGTTTAGTGAAAGAGGAACGAATGCAAAGTGTAAAGGAACGAGCTGAAGAAAATGCAAACAGCCGACTGATTGATTTACTAGTTCCGTCCGCTAAGAAAGCAAATAACTTTAAAAATCCGCTTGAGATGCTATTTGGCGGCAGCAACCCGTCAACAGATACAGAAACTCAACAAGAAGATTATTCAATCACAGAAAAAAGAAAAATTGTGAAAGAAAAATTAGCACTAGGGCAGCTTGAGGAAGAAATCGTTACGGTAGAAGTAGAAGAGCAAACACCATCCATGTTTGATATGCTTCAAGGTTCAGGAATTGAACAAATGGGAATGAATATGCAAGATGCCCTTAGCAGCTTTATGCCTAAAAAACGCAAAAAGCGCAAATTGACTGTTCGTGAAGCGAGAACGGTGTTAACTAGTGAAGAAGCTTCTAAGCTAATTGACATGGATGAAGTATCGTCAGAAGCAATCTATCGAGCGGAACAAAATGGCATCATTTTCATTGATGAGATTGATAAAATTGCTAGCAAGAACTCGGGAGGTTCTTCAGCGGATGTATCAAGAGAAGGTGTCCAACGAGATATTTTACCTGTAGTTGAAGGTTCAACAGTGGTAACAAAATATGGGTCAGTAAAAACAGATCATGTTTTATTTATTGCAGCCGGCGCGTTTCACATGGCCAAACCTTCAGATTTAATTCCAGAGCTTCAAGGGCGTTTCCCGATTCGTGTTGAATTAACGAAATTGACTGTGGAAGATTTTTTCAGGATTTTAATCGAACCGGATAATGCACTAATTAAGCAATATCAAGCATTATTGGAAACAGAAGGTATACAAATTGAATTTTCTGACGATGCTATTCGTAGAATAGCTGAAGTTGCATATGAAGTGAATCAAAATACAGACAATATTGGTGCAAGACGTCTTCATACCATACTAGAAAAGCTTTTAGAAGATTTATCTTTTGAGGCACCGGATATTTCTATGGAGAAAGTTACCATTACACCACAGTATGTAGATGATAAACTCGGTGCTATTTCGAAAAACAAAGATTTAAGTCAGTTTATCCTATAAAAGTGACCATTTGCTTTTTTAATTAAGGAAGCAGTGTTCATTTATTAAATACCTAAAATGTAGAAATTATGCTTGATTAAAATTTAATAATGGTTGTAGTTACTTAGGAGGAAGAAACAGATGGATTTACTTACAAAAACTAGAAGGATTAACGTATTATTGCAAAAGGCGGCTGGAAAACCAGTTAATTTTAAGGAAATGTCCGAGACATTGAGCGAAACAATTGAAGCAAATGTGTATATTGTCAGCCGTCGCGGAAAACTTCTTGGTTTTTCAATTTATCAGCAAATTGAAAACGAAAGAATGAAAAAAATGTTTGAGGATCGTCAATTTCCTGAAGAATATACAAATGGTTTATTTAATATTCAAGAAACATCTTCAAACCTTGATATTGAAAGCCAATATACTGCTTTTCCTGTGGAAAACGGAGACTTATTCCGTACAGGTTTAACAACAATTGTGCCAATTATTGGTGGAGGAGAGCGTCTTGGAACACTCATCCTTGCAAGATTAGAAGCGAAATTCCATGATGAAGATTTAATCCTTGCAGAATATGGTGCAACAGTTGTAGGAATGGAAATTCTTCGTGAAAAGTCAGAAGAAATCGAAGAAGAAGCAAGAAGTAAAGCCGTTGTTCAAATGGCGATTAGTTCATTATCATATAGTGAGCTGGAAGCGATTGAGCATATTTTTGAAGAGCTAAATGGTCGTGAAGGGTTATTGGTTGCCTCTAAAATTGCGGACCGTGTTGGAATTACCCGTTCGGTTATCGTTAACGCTCTAAGAAAACTTGAGAGTGCTGGGGTAATTGAATCACGTTCACTTGGTATGAAAGGAACATATATCAAAGTCTTAAATGATAAGTTCTTGATTGAATTAGATAAACTAAGAGCAAATTAAGTATAAACATTCCCTAGCCTCGCTAGGGATTTTATTTTTTTAGTAAAGTAATGCTTGATTGTTATTATCACATATGCTATATTATTTCATGGTGTTAATACACACGCTCATTGATTTAAACAGATGGTGCTGTTCAAAACAGTTTCTGTTTAGAAATGAAGTGAGCGGAGGAAAACAAACCATTAGGAGGAAAAAATCATGTCAGTAATTTCTATGAAACAATTGCTTGAAGCTGGTGTACACTTTGGACACCAAACACGCCGTTGGAACCCAAAAATGAAGAAATATATCTTCACAGAGCGTAACGGTATCTATATCATTGACCTACAAAAAACAGTTAAAAAAGTTGAAGAAGCTTATAACTGGGTTAAGGAACTTGCTGGTAACGGCGGAACTGTTCTTTTTGTTGGTACAAAGAAACAAGCTCAAGATTCTGTTAAAGAAGAAGCAGGCCGTTCTGGTATGTACTATGTAAACCAACGTTGGTTAGGTGGTACACTAACAAACTTTGAAACAATTCAAAAGCGTATTGGCCGCTTAAAAGATATTGAAAGAATGTCTGAAGACGGTACTTTCGAAGTACTACCTAAGAAAGAAGTAGTACAATTAAAGAAAGAACAAGAACGTCTTGAAAAATTCCTAGGCGGAATTAAAGACATGAAACAACTTCCAGATGCATTATTCATCATCGATCCTCGTAAAGAGCGTATCGCTGTTGCGGAAGCTAAGAAATTAAACATTCCAATCGTTGGTATCGTTGATACAAACTGTGATCCAGACGAAATCGATGTTGTTATCCCAGCGAATGATGATGCGATTCGTGCAGTTAAACTTTTAACTGGTAAAATGGCTGATGCGATTCTTGAAGCTAAACAAGGTGAAGAAGTAGCTGTTCAAGCTTAATTCAATGTTGTGAACTAATAAAAAGGTGATAAGAGGGAGACCCTTTATCACCTTTTTTTAAGAAGGTTTTTTTAAGAAAGTTTTATATTAGCTGTCATTGGCTAAGATATGGATACATAGAAAAATAAAGGAGGAATTTATATTATGGCAATTACTGCTCAAATGGTAAAAGAATTACGTGAAAAAACTGGTGCTGGTATGTTGGATTGTAAAAAAGCATTAACTGAAACAGATGGTGATATGGACAAAGCAATTGACTTCTTACGCGAAAAAGGAATTGCATCTGCGGCTAAAAAAGGTGACCGTATCGCTGCAGAAGGGTTAACATACGTTGTAACTGAAGGAAACAATGCAGTTATTCTAGAAGTAAACTCTGAAACAGATTTCGTTGCGAAAAACGAAGCGTTCCAAGCACTTGTTAAAGAATTAGCTGCTCATCTTCTAAAAAACAACCCAGCATCTGTTGAAGAAGCATCTGCTCAAACAATGGAAAATGGCGCTACTGTAGCAGACCATATCAATGCTGCGATTGCTAAGATTGGTGAGAAATTAACTCTTCGTCGCTTTACAGTTTTATCAAAAACTGACAACGATGCATTTGGTGCATACATTCATATGGGTGGCCGTATTTCTGTGTTATCTGTTCTTGAAGGTACTACAGAGGCAGACGCTGCTAAAGATGTTTCTATGCATATCGCTGCACTTAAGCCAAAATATGTTTCTCGTGACCAAGTTTCACAAGACGAAGTAGAGCATGAGCGTCAAGTTTTAACTCAACAAGCTCTAAACGAAGGCAAGCCTGAAAAGATCGTTGAAAAAATGGTTGAAGGCCGCCTTGGAAAATATTTTGAAGATGTTTGTGTTCTTGATCAAACTTTTGTTAAAAATCCTGATCAAAAAGTACGTCAATTTGTTGAATCTAAAGGTGCTACAATCCGTGAATTCGTTCGTTATGAAGTAGGAGAAGGCATCGAAAAACGTGAAGATAACTTTGCAGAAGAAGTTATGAATCAAATTAAAAAATAATCGGCAATATTCTTGAACAAGAGGGAATATTACGAAATAGCTATTAAATAGGGGACACTATGTGTTCCCTTTTTTAAGAAGAAATAATACATATTGGAGGTTTATATGAGCGGTCCTAAGTACAAACGCGTAGTTTTAAAGTTGAGCGGTGAAGCACTAGCTGGTGATGAGAGCTTTGGTATTAAACCTTCAGTAATCAAATCAATTGCTATTCAAGTGAAAGAAATAGCGGAACTTGGTGTAGAAGTTGCTGTCGTGGTTGGCGGTGGTAACATTTGGCGTGGTAAAATCGGCAGTGAGATGGGTATGGACCGGGCAACAGCTGATTATATGGGGATGCTTGCAACTGTAATGAATTCTTTAGCTCTACAAGATAGCTTAGAGCACTTAGGGATTGAATCGAGGGTGCAAACATCAATTGAAATGCGCCAAGTGGCAGAACCTTATATTAGACGCCGTGCGATTAGGCACTTAGAAAAAAAACGTGTAATCATTTTTGCGGCTGGTACAGGGAATCCATATTTCTCAACTGATACAACTGCAGCACTCCGAGCAGCAGAAATTGATGCTGAAGTGATTTTGATGGCAAAAAATAATGTCGATGGAGTTTACTCTGCTGACCCGCGTTTAGATGCTAACGCAATCAAATATGAAGATCTATCTTTCCTTGATGTCCTTAAAGAGGGATTAGCAGTTATGGACTCAACTGCTTCGTCTTTATGTATGGACAATGATATACCATTAATTGTTTTCTCAATTATGGAGCAGGGCAATATTAAACGAGCCGTTATGGGTGAAAAGATAGGAACAATTGTTAGGGGGAAACATTAATGCCGAAACAGGTCATTGCTACGACAAAAGATCGTATGACAAAAGCGATTCAGTCATATTCACGTGAACTTGCAAGTATTCGAGCGGGAAGAGCAAGTGCTTCATTATTAGATAGAATTACAATTGATTACTATGGTGCACCAACCCCTGTCAATCAAATGGCTGGAATTACCACACCTGAAGCAAGACTGATTGTGATTCAACCGTATGATAAATCTATTCTTGGTGATATTGAGAAAGCTATTCTCAAATCCGATTTAGGATTAAATCCTACTAATGACGGAACGGTAATCCGTCTTGCAATCCCACAATTGACTGAAGAGCGCCGTAAAGAACTGGTTAAGTTAGTTAAAAAGTATTCAGAAGAAGCTAAAGTAGCTATCCGTAATATCCGTCGTGACGGTAATGATGATTTGAAAAAGCTTGAGAAGAGCGGTGAAATTACTGAGGATGCTCTTCGCGGTCATTCTGATGATATTCAAAAGCTAACTGACGAATACATTAGTAAAGTTGATCAAGTCACAAAAGATAAAGAAAAAGAAATTATGGAAGTATAAAGAATTAATGAACCCTCTGTATAGGGGGTTTTTCACTATTTTATTACTGATAATTAGCTTTTTTGAGGGATTGTCAAAGTTGTCTACAAGATAATTCTTAATTCCTTCATTTTTACATATGTTAATATATAGAGATATCTTAATGCTTTTTTGGTATGATAAAAACATGCTACCCCGAAATGTCCATTACATAACAACACACGCTTCAATGGAATTGATTGATTTATTTTCGGAGGAAATGATTAACTAATTAGAGGAGCAATGTCATGTTTAATAAAATAAGGCTTGGGAAGAACCGAAATACCTCTTCCACACTCCGAAATAAAATAGATGAAATAAAAAAATTGCCTGTTCCTGAACATGTGGCGATTATTATGGATGGAAACGGGCGTTGGGCTAAAAAACGAGCATTACCAAGGATTGCTGGTCATCACGAAGGTATGAAAGTAGTCCGTAAAACAACGAAATTAGCAAATGAACTTGGAATCAAGACATTAACATTATATGCGTTTTCGACTGAAAATTGGAAAAGACCAAAGAATGAAGTTGAGTATATAATGAGTCTTCCTGATGAGTTTTTAGGTACTTTTCTTCCAGATTTGATTGCAGAAAATGTACAGGTGAAAATGATGGGTTACAAAGATCAACTTCCCCCACATACACTGCGTGCAATCGAAAAAGCTATTGAGGATACAAAGGATAACAACGGGTTAGTTCTCAACTTTGCTTTAAATTATGGGAGTAGAGCAGAGATACTTGATGCCGTTAAGAAGGTCTTAAATGATAGCAAAAGTGGTAAACTAAAAGAGACAGACCTAGATGATAAAGTCTTTTCTTCCTATCTAATGACCGCAGACTTTTCGGATCCAGACCTTTTAATCCGTACGAGTGGAGAAATCCGCCTAAGTAACTTTATGCTTTGGCAGTTAGCTTACTCAGAGTTTTGGTTTACCGATGTGTTATGGCCAGATTTTAGTGAGGAACATTTACTTGAAGCAATAGAAACATTTCAAAAACGACAGCGTCGGTTTGGTGGTATATAGTACAACAAAGGTGTTGAAAATTAAATGAAGCAAAGAATCATAACAGGAGTCATCGCAGCTGCACTTTTTTTGCCCATCGTTTACTTTGGTGGATTTCCAATGGTATTGCTAACCTACTTTTTAGCGACGATCGGTTTGTATGAATTATTGAAAATGAAAAAACTTAATATTTTTTCTGTAAATGGTGTTTTGACAGTTTTATTTCTTTGGGTGCTACTTTTCCCTGAGGAGTATCATCACATATTGGATTCATTTTATTATTCAAAAATGGAGATATGTATTGCTTTAATTCTATTGTTACTTACCTTTACAGTCATTACCAAGAATCAATTTACATTTGAAGATGTTTCATTTTCAATCTTGTCTGCTATTTATGTAGGGATTGGTTTTTACTTTTTCTTTGAAACAAGACAAGACGGCGGCCTCGTTTTTATCTTGTATTCTTTATTTATGATCTGGGCTACCGATTCAGGGGCATATTTTATTGGAAAGGCTCTTGGAAAAACAAAACTATGGCCGGAAATTAGCCCCAATAAAACAGTGGAAGGATCAATTGGCGGTGTTGCTTGTGCTGTTTTGATTGCAGTTCTCTTTGCAATCATTTCTGACATCAATGTCGGTCTCTTATCATTAATGGGAATTACAGTTGTTCTATCTGTTTTTGGACAAATCGGTGACTTAGTTGAATCTGCTTTTAAGCGTCATTTCAATGTGAAAGACTCTGGAAATATCTTGCCGGGTCACGGGGGGATTCTTGACCGATTTGACAGCCTATTATTTGTTTGGCCCTTGCTTCATCTGTTTCACCTTTGGTTATAAAGCGTAAGTGCTTCACATTTAGGAGTTGACCTTATTGAAAAAGATTAGTTTATTGGGTGCAACAGGATCGATCGGCACTCAAACGTTAGATATTATTCGTGAGCATCCAACTGAATTTAGAGTGTCAGCCATTTCTGTTGGGAAAAATATTGATTTGGCTCGAAAAACAATTGTTGAGTTTCAACCAGAGCTTGTTTCTGTACAAGACTATCATGACTGTCGTACATTAAAAGCAGAATTCCCTACTATTAAGTTTACATTTGGTCAGGAAGGACTTATTGAGGCTGCTGTTTATGATAAAGCAGATATCCTTGTCAATGCTGTTATTGGAAGTGTGGGTTTAAACCCAACGCTGCAAGCGATTGAGAGTGGGAAAGTCATCGCGATTGCTAATAAAGAAACTCTTGTAACTGCTGGCCATTTAGTAATGGATGCTGCTAAAAGAAATAAAGTTACACTCCTTCCTGTCGATAGTGAGCATTCTGCCATTTTTCAAGCCTTGCAGGGGGAGAAAGAAAAAAACATTGAAAGATTAATTCTTACTGCTTCAGGTGGAAGCTTTCGTGATCGATCTCGGCAAGAATTGAAAAATGTTACCGTGGAACAAGCTTTAAACCATCCAAATTGGTCAATGGGAGCTAAAATCACCATTGATTCGGCATCGATGATGAATAAAGGTTTGGAAGTAATTGAAGCACACTGGCTCTTTAATATGCCATATGAAAAGATTGATGTACTACTTCATAAAGAAAGCATCATCCATTCAATGGTTGAATTCCATGATAGCAGTATAATTGCCCAGTTAGGTACACCAGATATGAGAGTACCTATCCAATTTGCACTCACTTATCCTGATCGCTTACCATTACCTACATCAAAACGTTTGGATTTAGCAAGCATTGGGAAATTGCATTTTCAGGAAATGGATGTTGCAAGATTTCGCTGTCTCGGGTTTGCCTATGAAGCAGGAAAAAAAGGGGGCTCGATGCCTACGGTATTAAATGCGGCTAATGAAGTGGCAGTTGCAGCATTTCTAGCAGGAAAAATCCATTTCTTGCAAATTGAAGATTTGATTGAAAAGGCATTAACTACGCACCAAATCGTGAATCACCCTAGCTTATCAGCAATCCAAGAGATAGATACAGAAACAAGAGAGTATGTACGTTCACTTCTATAAAAAAAGGTGGTTTTAATTTGACTACAGTTATTGCCTTTATTGTGATTTTTGGCGCGCTCGTATTCTTTCATGAATTAGGTCATTTGATTTTCGCAAAAAGGGCAGGTATATTATGCCGTGAATTTGCCATAGGTTTTGGGCCAAAGGTATTTTCTCATAAAAAAGGGGAGACGACTTATACTATTCGCTTACTTCCGATTGGCGGATTTGTCCGTATGGCAGGCGAAGACCCAGAAATTATTGAAATTAAGCCTGGATATCGAATTGGCCTGTTGTTTGATAAAGATGAGAAAGTAAATAAAATCATCTTGAATAATAAAGAAAAATTTCCTAATTGCCGGATTGTTGAAGTGGAATATGCTGATATTGAAAAAGATTTAATCATTAAAGGATTTCCCGACGATGAGGATGAGGAATTAAAAACATTTTCCATTGACCCAAAAGCAGTTATCGTAGAAAATGGTGTCGAATCACAGATTGCTCCCATTGATCGTCAATTTGGTTCAAAAACATTAGGGCAAAGAACAATGGCTATTTTTGCTGGACCAATGATGAATTTTGTACTTGCATTCATTGTATTTATTATTATTGCTTTTATTCAAGGTGTTCCTACGAATGAACCTAAGTTAGGTGAAATCACTCCTGAAGGGGCAGCAATGGCTGCAGGTCTTAAAAAAGGCGATCTAATACAGACAATCAATGGTTCAGAAATAACTAGTTGGTCTGATGTGGTGGAAGTTATTCGGAAAAACCCAAATGAAAAACTCGATTTTTCAATTCGCCGTGACAACAAGGATTTAGATATCACAGTAACCCCGATTGAAAAAACGGTGGAAGGAAAGAAAATCGGACTGATTGGTGTATATAGTCCAGTTGAAAAATCACCCATTCAAGCGGTAAAAGCAGGATTCACAGAAACCTATTTCTGGACCAAGCAGATTTTTGTGATGGTAGGTAAATTAGTCACGGGACAATTTTCAATCGATGCTCTTTCCGGACCGGTTGGTATTTACCAAGCTACAGATTCTGTTGCTAAATCGGGAATTTATTATTTAATGAAGTGGGCCGGGATATTAAGCATTAACTTAGGAATTATGAACTTATTACCTATTCCCGCTCTTGATGGCGGCAGATTGATGTTTTTTGCTGTTGAAGCTGTCAGAGGGAAGCCAATTGATCGTCAAAAGGAAGGGATGGTCCATTTTATAGGATTTGCCCTCCTAATGCTGCTCATGCTTGTTGTCACATGGAATGATATTCAAAGGTTCTTTCTGTAATATGTAAATATTAATGAATTTTTTTGGGGCCGTCTATACGGTCCCTTCATTTGTTTTTAGGAAAACTATTTTACCTAAAATGGAGAATTTTTTCTGTCGAATAAAGACGAATCCATTCAACTCATATGATATAATTATTTTTTGACGAGATAAAAATTAGTGATTTTTAATAGATGGGAGAGAGAACGATGAGCGAACATGCCCCAGGCAAAAAAGAGCGATTCCAACTCTTGCTCCAGCAGCTGCAATTAATCGAGGATGCTGTTGTAGTGCATTTCAATAATGCGCAAATAGATAGGTTATTAGTTGAAAAAAAGAATCGAAAGTGGCATTTTCAATTTTTATTCGAAAATATCCTTCCCTATAATATCTATGTTCTGTTTACGACACAACTTGAACGGACATTTTCAAACATTGCCACGATATCTTTCCATATTAATGTAACAAATCAAACCATTTCATCGGAATTAATACGAGATTATTGGAGTTATAGCATTCAGCAAATTGATGGGATTGCTCCGCCGCTTTTAAAACTTTTACATGAACAACTCCCTGAAGTGAATGGAAATAAACTAACGATTACGGTTCGTAACGATACAGAGGGACTTGCGTTAAAGAGGAAATATGGAGAGATAATCTCAAATATATATCAATCGTTCGGGTTTCCTGGCCTTTCAATAGAGACGGACCTGAAAAATGTAGAAAAAAGTGATGAATACCAACAATTTTTACTTGCTAAGCAAAAAGAAGATCAAGAACGCGGACTGCAGGCAATGGTAGAATTGCAGAAAAAAGAAGCTGAAAAGGATCAAGCTTCGGGTGATCTGCCATCTGGACCACTTACTATTGGCCTTACGATTAAAGATAATAACGACTTCCGCAGTTTGATTGATATTGTCGATGAAGAAAGAAGAATAGCAGTGGAAGGTTACATCTTTGATGCTGAGATTCGTGAACTCAGGAGCGGCAGGTCTCTGTTAACCTTTAAAATAACTGATTATACAAGTTCCATCATGGTAAAAATGTTTTCACGAGACAAAGAGGACGCTGCTCTCTTCCAATTAGTCAAGAAGGGGATGTGGGTAAAGGTTCGAGGGAGCATTCAAAATGATACCTTTGTCCGTGACCTCGTTATGATAGGAAATGATATCAATGAGATCAAACCAGCAGGTCGGAAGGATACGGCTCCTGAAGATGAAAAACGGGTAGAACTCCATCTTCATACCCCGATGAGTCAAATGGATGCTGTCACACCTGTTAGTGTGTTGATTGCCCAGGCGAGCAAATGGGGGCATAAAGCGATTGCCGTAACCGATCACGCCGTTGCTCAATCCTTTCCTGAAGCATATGGTGCAGGGAAGAAAAATGATATAAAAATTCTTTATGGCGTTGAAGTAAACTTAGTAGATGATGGAGTGCCAATCGCTTATAATGATGCGCACCGTCAGCTTACCGAGGATACTTATGTCGTTTTTGACGTTGAAACGACTGGTCTTTCAGCCGTGTATAACACAATTATCGAACTAGCCGCGGTAAAAATACATGATGGGGAAATCATTGACCGGTTTGAATCCTTTGCCAATCCGCATCACCGTTTATCGGCAACCACTATTAACCTCACTGGAATTACCGATGATATGGTCCAAACTGCACCGGAAATAGAGGAAGTTCTTCGGAATTTTAGTGAGTGGGCTGGAGATGCTGTACTTGTAGCCCATAATGCTTCCTTTGATATGGGTTTCCTCAATGTCGGATATAGAAAAATAGGCTATGACAAGGCAAAGAATCCTGTTATTGATACACTTGAACTTGGACGTTTCCTCTATCCTGAGATGAAAAACCATCGTCTAAATACACTAACTAAGAAGTTTGATATTGAATTAACCCAGCATCACCGTGCGATATATGATGCAGAGGCCACTGGTTATTTGCTATTGAAAATGTTAAAAGATTCACTTGAAAAAGGAATTGAATACCATGATCAATTTAATGATAACATGGGTAAAGGTAATGCCTACCAACGGGCACGTCCATATCACTGTACATTGTTAACCCAAACTCAAGCAGGGTTAAAGAACCTGTTTAAACTTGTATCCATTTCTCACCTTGAATACTTTTATCGCGTCCCTCGATTGCCTCGATCTGTTTTACAAAAATACAGAGAAGGGATTCTTGTTGGCTCCGGATGTAATAAAGGGGAAGTATTTGAAGGGATGATGCAAAAGTCTCCTGAGGAAGTGGAAGGCGCTGCCCGCTTTTATGATTACATTGAAGTCATGCCAAAAGAAGTCAATGCACCGTTAATTGAAATGGAATTGGTGAGCGATGAAAAAGCAATGGAAGATATTATTGCGAAAATCGTTAACTTGGGAGATAAATTAGGACTTCCAGTCGTTGCCACAGGAAATGTTCATTACCTTAACGAAAATGATAAAATTTATCGCAAAATATTAATTAATTCGCAAGGGGGAGCGAATCCGCTCAACCGTCATCAACTTCCAGATGTTCACTTTAGAACAACCAATGAAATGCTTGATGCCTTTTCATTTTTAGGAAAAGAGAAAGCAAAAGAAATTGTCGTCACGAACACAAATAAAATTGCTGATATGATTGAAGTCATTAAACCAATTAAAGATGATTTGTATACACCGAAAATTGAGGGTGCCGATGAAGAAATGCGCGAAATGAGTTACGCAATGGCACGGAAGATTTACGGTGATAACTTGCCAGAAATTGTTGAAGCCCGGTTAGAAAAAGAATTGAAAAGTATTATTGGGCATGGGTTTGCGGTTATTTATTTGATTTCACATAAGCTAGTAAAAAAATCATTGGATGACGGCTATCTTGTAGGTTCAAGGGGGTCTGTCGGTTCATCACTGGTTGCGACTATGACAGAAATTACCGAAGTAAACCCACTGCCGCCACATTATGTATGTCCAACCTGTAAGCATTCAGAGTTCTTTAACGATGGGTCGGTTGGGTCTGGTTTTGATTTACCTGATAAAGATTGCCCGCAATGCGGAGGGAAATACCATAAGGACGGACACGATATTCCGTTCGAAACGTTTCTTGGATTTAAAGGGGACAAGGTTCCCGATATCGATTTAAACTTCTCGGGTGAATACCAGCCGCGTGCCCATAACTATACAAAGGTTCTTTTCGGAGAAGAATATGTTTATCGTGCAGGGACGATTGGCACGGTTGCCGATAAAACAGCTTTTGGTTATGTGAAAGCATATCAGCAGGATAACAATCTTCAACTCCGCGGTGCTGAAGTGGAACGACTAGCTTCAGGCTGTACAGGTGTTAAAAGGACAACCGGACAGCACCCGGGGGGGATTATCGTAATCCCTGATTACATGGATGTTTATGATTTTTCACCGATTCAATTCCCAGCTGATGATAGAAATTCTGAATGGAAGACAACCCATTTCGATTTCCATTCCATCCATGATAATGTCTTAAAGCTAGATATTCTTGGGCACGACGACCCGACAGTCATTAGGATGCTTCAGGATCTGAGCGGAATGGATCCAAAAACAATCCCAACTGACGACCCTGAAGTTATGAAGATATTCAGCGGCACTGAGTCATTAGGCGTTACAGAACAACAGATCATGTGTAAAACGGGTACACTGGGTATTCCAGAGTTTGGGACTCGATTTGTACGTCAGATGCTTGAAGATACAAAACCAACTACTTTTTCTGAATTAGTGCAGATCTCAGGTCTGTCTCATGGTACCGATGTATGGCTCGGGAATGCTCAGGAATTAATCCATAATAAAACATGTAATCTAAGTGAAGTAATTGGCTGCCGGGATGATATCATGGTCTACCTTATTTATCAGGGGTTGGACCCTTCCTTTGCTTTTAAAATTATGGAATCCGTTCGTAAAGGTAAAGGTTTAAGTGAAGAAATGGAAGCTGAGATGAGGAAAAACGAGGTTCCGGAATGGTACATCGACTCCTGTAAGAAAATCAAGTATATGTTCCCTAAAGCACACGCGGCTGCCTATGTACTTATGGCAGTTAGAATTGCCTATTTCAAGGTGCATTTGCCGCTTCTATATTACGCCGCTTACTTTACTGTTCGTGCTGAAGACTTTGACATTGAAGCGATGTCGCGCGGTTCAGAAGCAATTCGGGCTAAAATTGAGGAAATCAATGCTAAAGGTTTGGAAGCATCAAACAAAGAGAAAAACTTATTGACGGTTTTAGAACTAGCATTAGAAATGACAGAAAGAGGATTTGTATTCCAAAACTACGATTTATATAAATCTTCTGCATCTGAATTCATCATTGAAGGCAATACCTTAATACCGCCATTTAATTCGATTCCTGGTCTCGGAACTAATGCGGCCTATAATATAGTCAAAGCTCGGGAATCAGGAGAGTTTTTATCTAAAGAAGATTTACAACAGCGCGGAAAAGTATCTAAAACTATCCTTGAATATTTGGACAAACAGGGGTGCCTCGCATCCCTTCCAGAGCAAAACCAGTTATCGTTGTTTTAAATAGGAAAATACTTGACAAACGGCGAAGCTATTTGCATAAAAATGATGGTTATGGTATAGTTTTATTGGAAATACTAAGAAATACTCTCGTGAACAAGAGTGGGGAAACCCGCTCTTTCCTTTTTGTATACGACTTTTTTTCTTAGTATAACTTGATAAAACTTTCCGTGAACTACATACAATATGGGTGAAATTATCGGAAAAGGAGGTAAAGCATGAGCAAGGTAACGGAAGTTGTAGAAGAATTGGCTGCACCTATTTTTCAAGAACTTGGATTAGAATTAGTGGAAATTGAGTATGTGAAAGAAGGTAAAAGTTGGTTTCTACGCGTATATATCGATAAAGACAATGGTGTTGATATTGAAGATTGCGGACTCGTTAGCGAAAAACTCAGCGAAAAACTCGATGAGCTTGATCCGATTCCCCATAATTATTTTCTTGAAGTTTCTTCACCTGGGGCAGAGCGTCCATTAAAAAAAGATAAAGACTTTCAAAAAGCAATCGGTAAAAACGTATTTATCAAAACTTATGAACCAATCGATGGGGAAAAAAGCTTTGAAGGGACCTTATTAGAATTTGATGGACAACATTTAAAAATTGAAATGAAAATAAAGACCCGTAAGAAGACGATTGAACTTCCCTATGAAAAGGTAGCAAATGCACGATTAGCGGTTACTTTTTCGTAATGAAATTATAGGAAATGATAGGGGGATACACAAAGATGAGCAGCGAATTATTAGATGCTCTTAATATACTGGAAAGAGAAAAAGGTATTTCCAGAGATGTTATCATTGATGCAATTGAAGCAGCCCTTGTTTCGGCATATCGCCGTAATTTTAACCAGGCACAGAATGTACGGATTGATTTAAATTTAAAGACAGGATCGATGCGTGTTTTTGCTAGAAAAGAAGTGGTCGATCAAGTATTTGACCCCCGTCTTGAAATTTCATTAGAGGATGCTAGACAAATCTCGCCAAATTATCAAGTTGAAGATGTTGTCGAAATGGAAGTCACTCCTAAAGATTTCGGACGGATTGCAGCTCAAACAGCTAAGCAAGTGGTTACCCAGCGTGTTAGAGAAGCGGAACGAGGAATTATTTATTCAGAATTTATTGACCGTGAAGAAGATATTATGACTGGTATTGTTCAAAGACTGGACTCCAAATTCATTTATGTAAGTCTTGGGAAAATCGAGGCCTTACTCCCAGTGAATGAGCAGATGCCTAATGAACGCTATAAACCTCATGATCGAATCAAAGTATTTATCACAAAAGTAGAAAAAACGACCAAAGGTCCTCAGATATTTGTTTCCCGGACACATCCAGGCCTCTTAAAACGTCTGTTTGAGATTGAAGTGCCGGAAATTTATGACGGCACGGTTGAAATTAAATCAGTTGCCCGTGAAGCAGGAGACCGATCGAAAATCTCTGTTCATTCAGATAATTCTGAGGTAGATCCTGTTGGTTCTTGTGTTGGACCTAAAGGAGCAAGGGTTCAAGCGGTAGTTAATGAATTAAAAGGTGAGAAAATAGATATAGTTAAGTGGTCAGCGGATCCGGTTGTTTTTGTAGCAAATTCACTTAGTCCTTCTAAAGTGTTAGATGTTATGGTGAATGAAAATGAAAAAGCAACCACTGTTGTTGTTCCTGATTATCAACTTTCATTGGCAATTGGTAAACGTGGACAAAATGCCCGCCTAGCAGCGAAATTAACAGGCTGGAAAATTGATATTAAATCAGAAACAGATGCACGCGAAATTGGTATCTATCCGCGTGAAGAAACCATTAGGCTTTTTGATGATCAAGTTGAAAATGACTTCGATTTTGAAGAAGAGCTAGAATAAAAAGTGAGGTGAATGATGAGTGAACCAAAAGAAAAAAGTTCCTATGCGTAAGTGTGTAGCAACCGGTGAAATGAAGCCGAAAAAAGAACTAGTTCGCATCGTTCGCTCAAAAGAAGGGGATGTATCCATCGACCTGACGGGAAAGAAATCCGGAAGAGGTGCCTACCTTTCAAAGGACAAGGAAGCAGTCTTACTTGCCAAGAAAAAAAATACCCTATCTAATCACTTACAGGTTTCTATAAATGATTCGTTATACGAAGAGCTACTTGAGCTTATAGAGAAGGAGAATTGACAATCCAAATGAAAGAGAATCAATGGATGTCATTGCTTGGCTTGGCCAATCGAGCACGTAAAATCATATCAGGTGAGGAGCTAACCGTGAAGCAGATTCAAAGCGGAAAAGCACGACTCATTTTATTATCAGCAGATGCTTCTGCAAATACGACAAAAAAAATTACTGATAAGTGTAATTCGTATGAGGTTCCATATAAATTTGTGGAAAATCGTCATCTTCTTGGCCAAGCGATTGGCAAGGAAGCCCGCGTTGTTGTAGCTGTACTGGATGATGGCTTTGCAAAAAAAATGGTAACGTTGCTCGATTAAATCTAGCGGGGGTGAAAAGATGAGTAAAATACGTGTATATGAATACGCAAAAAAACACAACATTTCAAGTAAAGAAATCATCACAAAACTAAAAGAAATGAATATAGAGGTCTCTAATCATATGGCAACAATAGAAGACGCAGACGTTAAAAAGCTTGACGCAGCATTCAGCAAAAAAGAAAACAACACACCACAACAAAAACAAGAGAATAAACAAAATGGACAGCAGTCACAACGAACTAACTCACGTCCAGGGCAACAGCAGCAACGTTCAAGCCAAAGGCCTGCTCAGTCGGCCCAAAGACCGCAAGTGCAAACCAAAACGGCAAAAGCATTTGAAGAAGCAGCTGATAATAATGTTGCTCCAACGAAAGTAAAAGTGGTCTCGCCTCCAAAAGCGGTAGAAGGCAAAAAGCAAAACCAGGAAAATCAATCCAAAGAGAATAAGGTCTTCAATAATGCTGATAAAGCAAAGTCCAGACCTTATAATAATAATCAAAATCGCAATAATAATAATAATAATAAAAAGAAGAAGACTCATACGCCAGTTCAACAAACACAACCACAAAAGAAAAAAGAGAAAGAACTTCCAGCTAAAATTACTTTTAGTGAATCTCTAACAGTGGGTGAGTTAGCGAAAAAGATTTATCGTGAGCCTTCTGAAATTATTAAAAAGCTCTTTTTACTTGGAGTAATGGCAACAATTAACCAGGTATTAGATAAAGATGCGATTGAATTAATTGCTAGTGAATATGGCGTTGAGGTTGAAGAAGAAATTAAAGTGGATACCACTGACCTTGAAGTTTATTTTACTGAAGATGAAGAGGATTCTCTAATTGAGAGACCTTCTGTTGTCACTATTATGGGTCACGTTGACCACGGGAAAACAACCTTGCTTGATTCCATTCGTAACACAAAGGTAACAGAAGGTGAAGCTGGTGGGATTACTCAACATATTGGTGCGTATCAAGTCGTTGAAAACGGCAAAAAAATAACCTTCCTTGATACTCCAGGACACGCTGCCTTTACGACAATGCGTGCTCGCGGAGCTAAAATTACGGATATTACCATTCTTGTCGTAGCTGCTGATGATGGTGTTATGCCACAAACGGTTGAAGCGATTAACCATGCGAAAGCTGCTGAGGTTCCAATTATTGTCGCAGTGAATAAAATGGACAAAGAAGCTGCCAATGCAGACCGTGTGATGCAGGAATTAACAGAACATGGTTTAGTTTCAGAGGCTTGGGGCGGGGATACTATCTTTGTTCCACTATCTGCAAAAACAGGTGAAGGTATCGATAATTTATTAGAAATGATCCTTCTTGTTGGTGAGGTAGAGGAATATAAAGCTAATCCAAATCGAAAAGCTGTAGGTACTGTTATTGAAGCTCAATTGGATAAGGGCCGTGGCTCTGTTGCAACTTTACTTGTCCAAAACGGAACATTAAAAATTGGTGATCCAATCGTAGTTGGTAACACGTTCGGTCGTGTACGTGCGATGGTAAATGACAAAGGCCGCCGCGTGAAAGAAGCAGGTCCATCCACACCGGTTGAAATAACTGGACTTAATGACGTGCCGCAGGCAGGGGACCGTTTCGTTGTATTTGAAGATGAAAAAACTGCACGTCAAGTTGGGGAAGCAAGAGCTCAAACTGCATTGGTAGCCCAACGTGGTGAAAAATCGATTGTCAGTCTAGAAACGCTATTTGATCAATTGAAGCAAGGTGAAATGAAGGACCTAAATATCATCTTAAAAGCAGATGTTCAAGGTTCTGCTGAAGCCGTTGCCGCTTCATTACAGAAAATAGATGTTGAAGGTGTCAACATCAGAATTATTCATAGTGGCGCTGGTGCGATTAATGAGTCGGATATTAGTCTTGCCGCTGCATCGAATGCTATCGTCATCGGTTTTAACGTCCGCCCAGATGTTAATGCGAAACGTGCAGCAGAAGCTGAGAAAGTTGACGTTCGTCTTCACCGCATTATTTATAAAGTAATTGAAGAGATTGAAGCAGCTATGAAAGGGATGCTTGATCCTGAATTCCAAGAGAAAATTATCGGTCAAGCTGAAATTCGCCAGACTTTCAAAGTCTCTAAGGTTGGTACCATTGCTGGGTCTTATGTGACCGATGGGAAAATTACCCGTGATAGCGGTATTCGTTTAATTCGTAACGGCGTCGTCACTTTTGAAGGTAATATCGATGCCTTAAAACGTTTTAAAGATGACGTAAAAGAGGTAGCACAAGGGTACGAATGTGGAATTACCATTAAAAACTTTAATGATGTTAAAGAAGGAGACATTATTGAAGCATATGTAATGGAAGAAATTGAACGTAAATGATCATAGGTGCTGCTGAATGCGAATGTATGATCTATGATGCGCATTCGTTAAAAGAGAAACGAGCAGTTTTGCAAAGAATCCTAACTCGCTTAAAACAGAAATTTAATGTTTCTGTAGCTGAAGTAGGCTTTCAGGATGTGTGGCAGCGAACGAAAATTGCGATCGTTGTCGTCACTTCCACTCGTGTAAGCACGGAACATGAGTTGAATAATGCGTTAAAATTAATTGACTCCTTTCCAGAAATAGAGAGAACAATCACCGAGATTGAATGGCTTTAAGTTAAGAGGTGAATATGATGAGCCACAGAGCAAATCGTGTTGGAGAACAAATGAAGAAAGAACTGGGTGACATCATCGGTCGTAAAATTAAAGACCCTCGTATTGGTTTTGTTACGGTTACCGATGTTGAAGTAACAGGTGATTTACAACAAGCCAAAGTATATATTTCCGTATTAGGTGATGAAGAACAAAGGGAAAATACTTTAAAGGGGCTAGCCAAAGCGAAAGGCTTTATTCGGACCGAGATTGGCCACCGAATTCGCCTTCGAAAAACCCCTGAGATCATCTTTGAATGGGATGAATCAATCGATTACGGGAATCGAATCGATACACTTCTCCATCAACTGCATAAGGATGAAAAGCCTTTAGAAAAAAGAGAAGAAGAATAACTGGATAGACATACGTCTATCCTTTTTTTGATGATATTTTTGATAGGAGGTCAAATAGATTGGAAGGAATACTACCTTTATTTAAACCAGCAGGCCTAACATCCCATGATTGTGTCTTTCGGTTACGGAAAATATTAAAAACAAAAAAAGTAGGGCATACAGGCACACTCGATCCTGACGTCACAGGAGTACTTCCGATATGTATTGGAAAAGCAACTAAAGTGGCCGAATATATAACGGATGCAGGCAAAGCATACGAAGGAGAAGTAACTATCGGTTATTCGACAACGACAGAAGATGCTTCAGGTGAAACAGTTGCCCAAAAGCCAGTAACCAGGGTGATTCATCGGGAAGAAATTCTTAAAGTATTACATTCATTAACTGGTGAAATTGAACAAACGCCACCAATGTTCTCGGCAGTAAAGGTTGGTGGTGTCCGACTGTATGAATACGCGCGCAAAGGAATTGAGGTCGAACGGCCAACTCGGAAGGTAACGATTTATTCAATCGAGTTATTAGACAATCGATCTGAATATAGCGGTGAAACGATAAAATTTAAGTTCAGAGTCAGTTGCAGTAAAGGAACGTATATTCGGACCTTGGCGGTAATGATTGGTGAAATGCTTGGCTTTCCAGCACATATGTCGTACCTGCAAAGAGTTCAATCAGCTTCATATTCCTTAGAGGACTGCTTAACGTTTGAGGAGATTGAAAAACATATGGAAGCAGGAACGATTTCGAGTGTATTAAGGCCTCTAGAAACTGCACTTTCTCATTTGCCGAAACTTCAAATTAATGATAAAGTAGCAGAGAAAGTGAAAAATGGCGCATTATTACAAATGCCTGAACATTTAAAAACTAGTAACGGACCGATTATCGCTGAAACTGTAGATGGACTGGCTCTTGCTATTTATTCAAAGCATCCTAACAAGCCTGACCTCTTTAAACCAGTTAAAGTGCTGCGCAATGATTTAGATTAAAAGGTACGGTATAGAAAAGGTGAGTTTCTTTTGGAAGTAATTAGGCTTAGATTCCCATTTAATAATGCAATTGATGAATATCCGCCTCTCTCAATGGCGTTAGGCTACTTTGATGGTGTTCACCGTGGTCATCAACAGGTAATTCTTGAAGCAAGAAATCAAGCTAAAGAAAAAGGAATTTGCAGTGCGGTGATGACATTTGACCCGCATCCTTCCGTTGTATTAGGAAAAACAGATAAGCAGATTAAGTATATTTCCCCCTTAACTGAAAAAATAAAGATAATTGAAGAACTAGGTATTGATTATTTATTTATTATTCATTTTAGTGTGGAATTTGCTAATTTACTGCCACAGGAATTTATTGACCAATATGTGATTAGCCTGAACGTTAGGCATGTGGTAGCTGGTTTTGATTTTACCTATGGACGAATGGGAAAGGGAACGATGGAAACATTACCCTTTCATTCTAGAGATAAATTTTCTTATTCGATTGTTCCGAAATTTACACAGGGTGATGAAAAGGTAAGTTCAACCAGAATCCGCAATCTGCTTAAAGAAGGTAGAACCAACGAGCTCTTTTCACTATTAGGCCGATATTATACAACATCAGGCATCGTCATCCATGGTGATAAACGAGGACGGACGATTGGTTTTCCTACTGCGAATATAGATTTCAATGACGAGTATATTATGCCGCCTGTCGGTGTTTATGCAGTTCGAATGAAAGTTTATTCAAAATGGTACAATGGCGTATGTAATATTGGCTATAAACCTACATTTAATAAGGAAGCATTCCTTCCTTCCGTGGAAGTTCACTTATTTGACTTTAATGAAGATATCTATGGTGAAGAAGTGATCATTGAATGGCATCTTCACTTACGTAGTGAACAAAAATTTTCAGGAATTGAAGAGCTTGTCGCACAAATTGAACGCGATAAGCAAAATTCACTCCATTATTTTAAGAAATAAGACAATTGTCTTCATTTTAGTCTGTAAAAGGTGTTTTTCCTACAATAAACTTTGTTAGAGCCTTGCTTTTTGCTGTGAAAAGTTGTATTCTTATTAACGTATTAAAAATAACCTCTACTTGGCAAGACGAATCACCAACGCTTGCTCGGTATCAGGGGATTTGTAAAATTTAGGAGGTGAATCCGGATGGCAATCACTCAAGAACGTAAAAATGAACTTATCAATGAGTTTAAAACTCATGAAAGCGACACTGGATCTGCAGAAGTTCAAATCGCTGTCCTTACAGAATCAATCAACAATTTGAATGAGCACTTACGTACTCATAAGAAAGATCACCACTCACGTCGCGGTCTTTTGAAAATGGTTGGTAAACGTCGTAATCTTTTAACATTCCTACGTAACAAAGATGTTCAACGTTACCGTGTGTTAATTAATAAGCTTGGTCTACGTCGTTAGTTTACAGAAGCGGGATTATTCCCGCTTTTTTATTAGGTTAAAAAAGCTGATAGCTAAATAAAGAATTTTTTATACATATTTTTAAGTCAGGACTTTTTTGTGCATACTATTAAAGTGATTTGCATTGATAATATAAGCTTTTTTAAGCTTTTTAATATTAGTTTAGAATGATGAGTACAGCGAAAGTGTAAATTCGCTTCATCCTCCTAAGTGATTTAGATAGAGAGGGGTAAAAATATGGAACAATTGAAACATGAGTATTCCATTGTTTGGGCAGGTCGTAAATTAACTGTCGAAATTGGACAATTAGCCAAACAGGCGAACGGTGCAGTCCTAGTTCGCTATGGGGATACAGCAGTATTAAGTACAGCAACAGCTTCAAAAGAACCTAAAAACTTAGACTTTTTCCCATTAACAGTTAACTATGAAGAACGTTTATATGCTGTTGGGAAAATCCCTGGCGGCTTTATTAAACGTGAGGGTCGTCCAAGTGAAAAAGCAATCTTAGCAAGCCGACTGATTGACAGACCTATTCGACCACTATTTGCTGATGGGTTCCGTAATGATGTTCAGGTTATTAGTATTGTCATGAGTGTGGATCAAGACTGTTCAACAGAAATGGCTGCAATGTTTGGTTCTTCGTTAGCACTTAGTACATCGGATATACCATTTGAAGGACCAATTGCTGGAGTGGTTGTTGGTCGGGTTAATAATGAATTTGTCATTAATCCAACCGTTGAACAAGCTGAAAAAAGTGATATTCATTTAACTGTGGCAGGTACGAAAGATGCCATCAACATGGTAGAAGCAGGAGCGTTAGAGGTTCCTGAGGAAACGATGCTTGAAGCAATTATGTTTGGTCATGATGAGATTAAGCGCCTCATTGAATTCCAAGAAAAAATCGTCACTGAAATCGGTAAGCCAAAAAGAGAAATAACTCTTTATGAAATTGATAAGGACCTCGAGGCTGAGGTAAGGGAAATGTGTGAAGCTGATATGGTAAATGCCATTCAGGTTCAAGAAAAGCATGCCCGTGAGGATGCCATTAAAGAGGTAAAAAACCGAGTTATTGCTAAATTTGAAGAACAAGAAGCAACAGATGAAGATCTAAAACAAGTAAAGCAAATATTGGACAAGATTGTTAAAGGTGAAGTTCGCCGTTTAATTACGGTTGAGAAGGTTCGTCCTGATGGCCGTAAAATCGATGAAATCCGTCCGCTTTCTTCACAGATAAGTATTTTACCTCGTACACACGGTTCCGGCCTGTTCACACGCGGGCAAACTCAAGCGCTAAGTATTTGTACTTTAGGGGCAATGGGTGATGTGCAAATTCTTGATGGTCTGGGGATTGAGGAAGAAAAACGTTTTATGCATCATTATAACTTCCCGCAATTCAGCGTGGGTGAAACAGGTCCAATTCGTGGTCCAGGTCGTCGTGAGATAGGTCATGGTGCCCTTGGTGAGCGTGCACTTGAACCGATTGTTCCGTCTGAGAAGGATTTCCCATATACGATTCGTCTTGTATCTGAAGTGCTTGAATCCAATGGTTCTACGTCACAGGCAAGTATTTGTGCAAGTACATTAGCGATGATGGATGCAGGAGTGCCGATTAAAGCACCTGTTGCCGGGATTGCAATGGGTCTCGTCAAATCAGGTGAACACTATACCGTATTATCAGATATCCAAGGAATGGAAGATCATCTTGGAGATATGGATTTTAAAGTAGCAGGTACAGCTAAAGGGGTTACTGCACTTCAAATGGATATTAAGATTGAAGGACTTTCCCGTGAGATATTAGAAGAAGCACTTCAACAGGCAAAGGTTGGCAGAATGCATATTTTGGATTCAATGCTAGCTACAATCTCTGAACCAAAAGCAGAGCTTTCACAGTTTGCACCGAAAATCTTGACGATGACAATCAATCCAGATAAAATTCGTGATGTTATTGGACCTAGTGGAAAACAAATCAATAAGATTATTGAAGAAACTGGTGTTAAGATTGATATTGAGCAAGATGGTACAGTATTTATCGCCTCAACAAATCAAGAAATGAACCAAAAAGCCAAGAAAATCATCGAAGATATTGTTCGTGAAGTCCAAGTAGGCGAATTGTATCTCGGTAAGGTAAAACGAATTGAAAAATTCGGAGCCTTCGTAGAAATCTTTGCTGGAAAAGATGGTCTCGTTCATATATCTGAACTTGCCGAAGAACGTGTCGGTAAAGTGGAAGACGTTGTCAAAATCGGGGACGAACTTTTAGTTAAAGTCACTGAAATTGATAAGCAAGGTCGTGTAAACCTTTCCAGAAAAGTTGTCCTAAAAGAACAGCGTGAAAAAGCCGAAGAAAACAAATAATAAGATTCTAAATAGTTAAGTCAGGGTAATTACCCTGGCTTTTTACATATGTAAAACATGTACCTTTTTTTCTGCTAACTATCGAACTTTGTATTGGTAAACCTGCAGTTCTACCTTGTCCCTTTTATACATAATCTTTATGGAAAGGGGGAAAGTTAGATGAAAAAGGTTTCTATCATAATAATTATTTGTATAGCCGGATGGATCGCAGTAAGTAATCCATTTGTTAGCCAATACTTAACATTTAAAAAAGAATCATCTTTGCCTGCAGCAAAAGAGTCAGACCCTCTTTATCAAAGTATTATTAAAAATGCTCATACATATGAAAAACCGCCTAAAGATGCGACCATAGATAGGGTTTGGAAAGCAATTCCGGGCTATAATGGACTGAAGGTTGACATTAACGCATCATATAAGAATATGAAAAGCAAAGGCGTTTTTAATGAAAAGAAACTCATCTTCACCCAAATAAAACCGAAGGTTCACCTAAAAGATTTGCCGCCATCCCCTATTTATAAAGGTAATCCTGATAAACCAATGGTATCTTTTATTATTAATGTAGCGTGGGGGAATGAATATTTATCAGAAATGCTTGCTACATTAAAAAGGCATAATGTATCGGTTAGTTTTTTTCTGGAAGGGAATTGGACTAAAAAAAATCCGGATCTTGCTAAATTGATTGTTAGTTCAGGTCATGAAGTCGGCAATCATTCTTATTCTCACCCTGATATGAAGCAACTAACTGCCTGGAGAGCCAGGGAACAAATAGTGAAAACCAACGAAATTATTGAAGCCGCTACTGGTGTGAAATGTGTTTGGTTTGCCCCGCCTAGTGGCAGCTATCGGGATGAAACCATAAAAGTAGCCGCAGAATTTAATATGAAGACCGTTATGTGGACGGTTGATACGGTTGACTGGAGAAAACCATCTCCAGATGAACTGATTTCCCGTGTCATGTCAAAAATAGATAATGGTTCAATGGTTCTTATGCATCCAACAGAATCTACTGCTAAATCACTTGATCGCTTGATTACTCAAATTAAACAAAAAAACTTAAAAATTGGCACAGTTTCTGAGTTGATGAGTGAACAAAGAGTAGAACAATAATAATGGGTAAGAAATACTGAAAATTGGAGAAAATACAACATTATAAGTATAATGTAATATGGAGAAGTAGCTGCGTTTGTTTATAGACTGGAGGAAGTCGATGATTAATAAATACACATGCCAAAATGGAGTAAGAATTGTTTTAGAAAATATTCCTACCGTACGTTCGGTAGCAATTGGAGTTTGGATTGGTACTGGATCAAGAGATGAGAACCCTCAAAACAACGGGATTTCCCATTTTCTTGAGCATATGTTCTTTAAAGGCACCACCACAAGGTCAGCGAAGGAAATAGCCGAATCCTTTGACAGCATTGGCGGACAGGTGAATGCGTTTACCTCTAAGGAATATACATGCTATTATGCTAAAGTCCTTGATACACATTCCCAATATGCACTAGATGTTCTCGCAGATATGTTCTTCAACTCAACATTTGTGGAAGAGGAATTAAACAAAGAGAGAAACGTAGTTTTGGAAGAAATAAAAATGTATGAAGATACTCCAGATGATATCGTTCATGATTTATTAAGCAGAGCAGTTTTTGGAGACCACCCACTAGGATATCCGATCCTCGGTACGGAAGAAACACTTAATACGTTTAATGGAGAAACACTGAAAGAATATATCCATGAGCGATATACTCCAGAAAATGTGGTCATTTCCATTGCCGGAAATGTATCCGATGCATTTATTAAAGAGGTCGAAAAGTATTTTGGATCCTATAAAGGTGCAAACCAACAAGTAAATGAAAATATTCCAACCTTTCATTCGAATCAAATTTCTCGTAAAAAAGAAACTGAGCAGGCCCATTTATGCATCGGTTTTGAAGGATTAAAGGTGGGTCATGAAGACATTTACAGCTTAATTACATTAAATAATATATTAGGCGGCAGTATGAGTTCGAGGTTGTTCCAAGAGGTTCGTGAGCAAAGGGGCTTAGCTTACTCAGTTTTTTCTTATCATTCTGCGTACCAAGATAGTGGGATTGTGACAGTATACGGTGGAACTGGTGCAAAACAGCTGAATGTATTATTTGAAACTATCCAAGAAACACTAAATACATTGAAGCGAGATGGGATTACCGAAAAGGAATTAACAAATAGTAAAGAGCAGCTAAAAGGCAGCTTAATGCTAAGTCTTGAAAGCACAAATAGCCGGATGAGCCGTAATGGGAAAAATGAACTTTTATTAAAACGGCACCGTTCCCTTGATGAAATAATTGATCAGATTGATTCAGTTACAAAAAACGGCGTGGATGAAATGGCCCGAAATATATTTACAGATAAATATTCTGTTACTTTGATAAGCCCAGACGGAGAATTTCCTAATAAACTTTCATAAAAAGAAGAGGTATTCCATTTAGATGGATACCTCTTTTTATATAGGAAAACTTCTCTCCTAAGTTATGCAAGCTTTTCTTTAGTCTAAATAAGGACTTCCTCCTATAGACTATTAGTAAGGTGGAAAGGAAGGGGGCTTATGCATTGAGGTTGAGTGAATTAAGCGGCAAAGAAATTGTTGATGTAAAAAAGGCAGAACGACTGGGAGTACTCGGACAAACCGATTTAGAAATTAATGAAGGGACAGGCCAAATTCAGGCACTGCTTATTCCTTCTATAAAATGGTTTGGTTTTCGAAAACAAGGGGAAGAAATTAGGGTTCCGTGGCAGCATATAAAAAAGATAGGCACTGATATGATCATTATCGATGTACCAGACGAGGATTAAAACACACAATGCTAAAGTAGACCCAAGCAAGTTTCATCTTGCTTGGGCTTTTTTTATTTAGTACGAATGGAAAACTCACCGAATGAAGAGAACCTACATAAGATGGTGAAGTGATATAAGAAAAGGATTCTCTTAGTAGGATTTTTAAAAAAAGAAGGTGAATGTTTTCATGCTGACAGGGATGCAGATTGCCGTGATTGGCGGGGATGCCAGACAGCTGGAAATCATCCGCAAGTTAACCGAATTAGATGCGAGATTATCGCTTATTGGTTTTGAACAACTTGACCATGCATTTACTGGTGCGGTCAAGGAAAAGTTGGATGAAGTCGATTTTTCAAATATGGATAGCCTTATCCTGCCAGTACCCGGTACAAATTTAGAAGGTCAGGTAGAAACAATCTTTTCTAATGAAAAGGTTATTTTGACAGGGGATTTGCTTGCAAAGACTCCTGAGCATTGTACGGTTTATTCCGGAATTAGCAATCCCTACTTAAATGGAATTACTAAGGATGCTAAACGAACTCTTATTCAATTATTTGAAAGGGATGATGTGGCCATCTACAATTCAATTCCAACGGTTGAAGGGACAATTATGATGGCGATTCAACATACTGATTTTACCATACATGGGTCGAATATTGCAGTTCTAGGCTTAGGGAGAGTCGGTATGAGTGTGGCTAGAACCTTTGCTGCACTAGGAGCAAAAGTTAAGGTGGGAGCAAGGAAAAGTGAGCATCTAGCTCGGATTACTGAGATGGGATTAACACCATTCCATTTAAATAATCTAGTTAATGAAGTGAAAGACACCGATATTTTAATAAACACAGCACCACATTTGATCGTAACAGCGATGGTTATCTCAAAAATGCCTTCACATACGCTCATTATTGACTTGGCTTCCAAACCAGGAGGTACTGATTTTCGTTATGCAGAAAAAAGAGGGATTAAAGCATTGCTAGCACCGGGACTGCCAGGAATTGTTGCTCCAAAAACGGCGGGTCAAATTTTAGCCAATGTTCTTGCCCAACTGCTTCAAGATGATTTAAGAAAGCGAAAGGGGAAAGTGAAATGAGTTTAAAAGGTAAAAGAATTGGCTTTGGCTTAACCGGCTCTCATTGTACGTATGATGCAGTATTCCCAGAAATTGAAAAGTTAGTTCAAGCCGGTGCAGAGGTAATGCCAGTCGTGACTTTTACAGTTAAAAATACAGATACCCGCTTTGGAAAAGGGGAAGATTGGATCCAAAGAATTGAAGATTTAACAGGAAACAAAGTGATTGACTCCATCGTAAAAGCCGAGCCGCTCGGACCAAAAATTCCTTTGGATTGTATGGTAATTGCTCCATTAACAGGGGTATCAATGAGTAAATTTGCTAATGCCATGAATGATAGTCCAGTATTAATGGCAGCAAAAGCAACACTGCGCAACTTAAAACCAGTGGTGCTGGGAATTTCAACAAATGATGCACTCGGTTTAAATGGAGTAAATTTAATGAGATTAATGGCTACCAAGAATATATACTTTATTCCATATGGGCAGGACGATCCAATTAAAAAACCAAATTCAATGGTTGCGAGAATGACATTGCTCACTGAAACAGTTGAAGCAGCTATTGAAGGGAAACAAATTCAACCTGTATTAGTTGAAAGGTATAAAGATTCTGACTAATAATTCCATCATTCATCAAAATAGGTTATTTCTTTAAAGGAATATGTTAAAATAAATTATTCTATCATCAGTGGGAAGATTCAACCCACTGATGAGAAATAAAAAAATTATTAATAACATGCTGGATGCTATATAAAGGCAATTTCCTTTTAAAGTATTTAACCAGTTATGTACAACGATGAGTATGGAAGGGGAAAACTAGTAATGACTCAACAAAATGGATTTCACGTTGCTGTTGTTGGAGCAACAGGAGCAGTAGGACAACAAATGTTACAAACATTAATGAAAGAGAACTTCCCAATCAGAAAACTTACCCTATTATCTTCAGCACGTTCAGCAGGGAAAAAAGTAGATGTTAATGGTCAGGAATATACGATTGAAGAAGCTAAGCCTGAGAGTTTTGAAGGCGTTGATATAGCCCTTTTTAGTGCAGGCGGTAGTGTATCAAAGGAGCTTGGCCCAGAAGCAGTTAAGCGTGGTGCAATCGTGGTGGACAACACTAGTGCTTTTAGAATGGATGAGAATACACCTTTAGTTGTTCCTGAAGTGAACGAAGAAGACCTTCATCAACATAATGGGATAATTGCTAACCCCAATTGTTCCACTATTCAAATGGTTGTTGCCCTGGAGCCAATACGTCAACAATTTGGTTTGAAGAAAGTTATCGTCTCCACTTATCAAGCTGTCTCCGGTTCAGGTGCTGCAGCTGTTGAGGAATTAATGCAGCAAACTCAGTCTGTCTTAAACGGAGAAGCATATGAACCAAAGATTTTACCAGTGAAGTCAGATAAAAATCACTATCAAATTGCTTTTAACGCGATTCCTCAAATCGATAAATTTCAAGATAACGGTTATACATTTGAAGAGATGAAAATGATTAATGAAACAAAAAAAATCATGCATTTACCAGAGTTACAGGTTTCTGCAACTTGCGTGCGCCTTCCTGTAGCAGTTGGCCATTCCGAGTCGGTTTATTTTGAAATTGAATCTGATGAGGTCAATGCAAATGATATTAAAGCATTATTAAAAGATGCCCCAGGTGTTATTTTACAAGATGATCCTGAAAATCAACTCTATCCAATGCCGGCAAATTGTGTTGGAAAAAATGATGTTTTTGTTGGTCGAATTAGAAAAGACATCGATGAACCACGTGGTTTTCATATGTGGGTTGTCTCTGATAACTTGCTTAAAGGGGCAGCATGGAATTCAGTTCAAATCGCAGAAAGCTTAGTGAAGTTAGGGATTGTAAAATAAAGTTACATCAAAAAAGGCAGGTTCTGGTGTCACCATGAAAATTATTGTTCAAAAATTTGGCGGTACATCTGTAAAAGATGAAGAAAGCAGAAAATATGCTCAAGGGCATATAGAAAAAGCTTTAGCTGATGGCTATAAAGTGGTAGTTGTTGTTTCAGCGATGGGAAGAAAAGGTGACCCATATGCAACTGATTCATTACTTTCTTTAGTCGGTGGAAATTTAAGTAAAATTACAAAACGCGAACATGATTTATTATTGTCATGTGGTGAAGTTATATCGAGTGTTGTGTTTGTGAATATGTTACTGGAGAGCGGATTAAATGCTGTATCATTAACTGGGGCACAAGCAGGCTTCCGTACAAACAATGACCATACAAATGCAAAAATTATTGATATGCAATGTGATCGGTTGCTTAGTGAGTTAGAGAGTAATGATGTTGTCGTGGTAGCAGGCTTTCAAGGTGCGGCAAATAATGGTGATATGACAACCATTGGCCGGGGTGGAAGTGATACTTCAGCGGCTGCCTTAGGAGCTGCCCTAAATGCTGAGTATATTGATATATTTACAGATGTGGAAGGAATTATGACAGCCGACCCGCGTATTGCTGAAAATGCACGACCACTATCTGTGGTAACTTACACAGAAGTGTGTAATATGGCTTATCAAGGTGCAAAGGTCATTCACCCTAGGGCAGTTGAAATCGCTATGCAGGCAAAAGTGCCAATCCGGATCCGCTCAACCTATTCAGATAATTTAGGAACATTGGTCACATCCTTAAATAAAAATAATCGTGGCAGTGATATCAAGGAACGTGTTGTTACCGGAATCGCTCACGTTTCAAATGTTACCCAAATTAAAGTCTTTGCAAAAAAGGATCAATATTACTTGCAGGCTGAAGTATTTAAGGCGATGGCCAATGAAGGAATCAGTGTAGATTTTATCAATATTTCTCCTAATGGGGTAATCTATACAGTTACGGAAGAAATGACGGATCGTGCAATTACAGTTCTAAATGAATTAGGCCATGACCCCGTCGTTGAGCGTCATTGTGCTAAGGTTTCTGTTGTTGGTGCAGGAATTGCCGGTGTCCCTGGCGTTACCTCCAAAATCGTGACGGCCTTATCGGACTATGGGATTCGTATATTACAATCTGCGGATAGTCATACTACGATTTGGGTACTAGTAAAGCAGGATGATTTAGTTAAATCGGTTAATGCCCTTCACGACGCCTTTCAGTTAGAAGATGAATCAGTAGAATTTAATTTTACTGATTTATAAAAGTTATTCTTCAAATGAATAGTAAATCCCTAATATGATGATTTGTGGATTTAATTATGCTTGATGGTATTGAGAGGAGTAGAAATATGGTTCATTTCGGGCGAGTTTCGACGGCAATGGTAACTCCCTTTGATAAAAAAGGACATATTGACTTTGCTAAAACCACGCAATTAGTGAATTATTTAATTGAAAATGGATCAGATTCCCTTGTGATTGCTGGAACCACTGGTGAATCGCCAACCTTGTCTAAGGAAGAAAAACTGGCATTATTTGATCATGTTGTTAAAGTAGTAAATAAGCGCATTCCTGTAATAGCTGGAACAGGAAGCAATAATACTTATGCATCCATTGAATTGACAAAAAAAGCTGAGCAGCTGGGTGTGGATGCGATAATGGTTGTTGCTCCTTATTATAATAAACCAAATCAAGAAGGCCTGTATCAGCATTTCAAGGCTGTTGCAGAAGCAACTTCCTTGCCGGTAATGGTTTACAACATACCAGGCCGGTCTGCAGTTAATATCCATCCTGAGACGATTATTCGGCTTTCAAAGATAGCGAATATTGTTGCGGTTAAGGAAGCAAGCGGTGATCTTAATGCAATGACACATATCATTGCTAATACAGATGATGATTTTGTTTTATATAGTGGGGATGATAGTATGACAATCCCAGTTCTTTCTATCGGTGGGGTAGGTATAATTTCAGTTGCATCACATGTGATTGGAAATCAGCTGCAGGAAATGGTTAATAGCTTTTTAAATGGTGAGAATGAAAAGGCTGCTAAAATGCATCAGCAACTCCTCCCTATTATGCAAGGGTTATTTGCTGCTCCGAGTCCTGCTCCTGTAAAAACGGCTTTACAGGTATCAGGATTAGATGTCGGGTCAGTAAGGCTCCCACTCGTTGGGCTGACAGAACAAGAACGTACAACATTGATTACTCTATTAAATCAATTAAAATGAATAAACAAAGCCAACCGAAACAAATAGTCGGTTGGCTTTTTTATTCAGTAAAAGTCATTACTAATTTTTTGTTGGAAAGGTTTTCAAAAATCAAGTATAATAATCATAACTGATTTGGATCGGAAATAAGAAAAGCAGATGCACCCAATGAGCGGAGCAAGAGCTAGACATTTTTCGGAGTTCAATAAATTAAATTTAGTTACAACATAGGAGGATTTACAAATTGATAAACAAAATTAATAACTCCATTAAGTTAATCACACTTGGTGGCGTAGGAGAAATCGGAAAAAATATGTACCTTGTTGAAGTGGACAAGGACATATTTATAATTGATGCCGGCTTAATGTTCCCCGAGGAAGAAATGCTAGGCATAGATATTGTAATTCCGGATATTACATATTTAAAAGAAAATAAGGAACGGGTAAAAGCAATTTTCCTTACTCATGGACATGAAGATCATATTGGGGCATTATCATATGTTCTCCGTCATATTGATGTACCTGTTTATGGAACTAAGCTCACACTGGCACTTGCAAGTGCAAAACTTAGGGAGCAGGATTATTTTAGTAAGACAAATTTTATTGAAGTGCAGTCAGATACGATTGTTAACTTAGATGCAGTTGATGTAAGTTTCTTTAAAACCAATCATAGTATTCCAGATTCTGTGGGGATTTGCATCCATACCTCTGAAGGATCCATTGTATATACAGGTGATTTTAAATTTGATCAAGCTGCTACAAAGCTTTATAAACCTGAAATCGGAAAGATGGCCGCTATTGGGGAACAAGGGGTTTTATGTTTATTGTCTGATAGTACGGAAGCTGAAAAGCCTGGTTATACTGCATCAGAAGCAATTGTGGAGCGTGAAATGTCCAATGCCTTCTATAATGCACCAGGGAGGATTATTGCAGCATGTTATGCCTCAGATATAAATAGAATTCAGCATATTTTTAATGCAGCCAAGGAAAACGGACGTAAAGTCGCCGTGGTTGGAAAAAGCTTAGAGAGAATTTATCATATTGCCCTTGATTTGGGTTATTTAGAAGTAGATGAGGATTTAATTATTCCAGTTAGTCAGTTAAAAGAATATCAGGATCGGGAAATTGTCGTATTAATGACAGGAAGTCAGGGTGAACCAATCGAGGCTCTGCAGAAAATGGCAAAGCAAATGGATAAAGTGGTTAACATCCAAAAAGGAGATACCGTATTAATTGCCGCTTCCCCACTGAGAGGCAGTGAAGTATTTTTATTTAAAACTATCGATATGCTCTTTAGAGCTGGTGCTAATGTAATATCAGGTAAAAGGACCATCCATGTGTCAAGTCATGGCAGTCAAGAAGAATTAAAATTTATGATTAACTTAATGAAACCAAAATATTTAGTTCCTGTACATGGTGAATATCGGATGCTTAAAGCGCACCGAAAATTAGCTTTGGAATGTGGTCTCACTGATGAACAAATTATTATCCCTGACCGTGGAGATATTATTGAATGGAAGGAAGGCAGACTAGCCATTTCCGGCAAGGTTCCTTCTGGGAATATTCTAATTGATGGCATTGGTGTTGGTGATGTCGGGAATATCGTCCTTCGTGACCGAAGGCTCTTATCTCAGGATGGAATCCTAATTGTCGTAGTGACATTAAAAAAACAAGACAAGAGTATAGTAGCTGGTCCTGAAATTATTTCTAGAGGATTTGTTTATGTTCGCGAATCAGAAAAATTGATGGAGGAGTCAACAAAACTAGTTCGTGACATTGTAGAAAGAAATATTGCCAAAGAATCATTTGAATGGTCTAGTTTAAAGCAAGAAATAAGAGAAGAATTAAATCGAAATTTATATGAAAAAACAAAAAGAAGACCAATGATTCTCCCAATCATTATGGAAATCTAGAATGAAAGCACTGGACAACCAGTGCTTTTTATTTTTGGCATGATTTTACCTTATAAGATAATACTAACTTATATCATGCTTGAAGGGAGTATTAAGGATGAATAACGATTTACAAAAGGATAAAACTGCAAGTCAAGAAGGCGGCGAACCCCAAAAAGAGGAAAAACCTTCTTCTGCTTTAATAGAAAAAATTCAGCAGCTAGGACAAACAAATGTCCCACAGCTGTCAACAGATTCTAAAATTCATTGTCTGACAATTATTGGTCAAATTGAAGGGCATTTGGCACTGCCACCACAAAACAAAACAACAAAATATGAGCATATCATTCCTCAGCTTGTAGCAATAGAACAAAACCCTAAAATAGAGGGTGTTCTCATTATATTAAATACGGTTGGCGGTGATGTTGAGGCAGGTCTAGCCATATCTGAGATGCTTGCTACTCTTTCAAAGCCGACGGTTTCCATTGTATTAGGAGGTGGGCACTCCATTGGAGTCCCAATTGCTGTCTCCTGTGACTACTCCTTTATTGCTGAAACGGCAACTATGACGATCCACCCTATTCGATTAACAGGTCTTGTGATTGGCGTGCCGCAAACCTTCGAATATATGGATAAAATGCAAGACCGGGTCATTAACTTTGTAACCAAGCATTCAAAAATTAGCGAAGAAACATTTAAAGATTTAATGTTTGCAAAAGGAAATTTAACCAGGGATATTGGAACGAATGTAATTGGTGTTGATGCTGTAAAGTCAGGTTTAATTGATGAAGTAGGAGGCCTTGGACAGGCAATGAAAAAGTTAAATGAAATGATTGACATTCATAAAGAAAAGGATGAAGGGCTAATCCAATGATACTTTACACTATGATGCCACCCGAATTAATTTTTCCTTATGAGACGGAATCACCCAGCCAACAACATATGGTCAGCTACCAGGGCATACCCCTCTTAGTAGAGATGATAGATGGTCAAAATGTTCAAGTGATTCGGAATCTAAGCACAGATCCTCAGCATTACTTGGATAACCAAATATGCCCGGGAGCAAAAATTTCTTTCGCAAACCTAGACGGATTGTCCGCTATGTAATAGTAGATTATGGTATAATCGAGGGAAGACACCAGAGCAGCCAGTAAGGCTGCTTTCTTCCTTTTTACCCTCTTATACAGGGATGTTATATACTAAAGGAATAATATACCATAATAAATACAGGGTGATTAGATGGCAAAGAAAAAGAGAAGACAACCTAAAAAAAGAGATAACCATTTGAAAAAGACTGTTCAATTTGAATTATCCGCACTGGCCATTTTAGCGATTGCAATCATATCAATAGCAAAACTTGGTGCAGTAGGGAAAGCAACCGTGATCTTCTTCCGATTTTGGATGGGAGAATGGTATATGCTCAGTTTAATTGGACTAGTTGTATTAAGCGTTTATTTGATGTGGAAACGCAATATTCCTTTTTTCTTCCATATTAAATTAGTTGGAGTGTACTTTATTACTTCAGCGATTCTGCTCCTAAGTCATGTAACCCTTTTTCATTTGCTAACCAATGATGGGAAATTTAAAGACCCTAGTGTGATCAGCAATACATGGGAATTATTTATGATGGAACTTAGAGGTGAAACAAGCACAACCGATTTAGGTGGGGGAATGCTTGGGGCAGTATTATTTGCATTATTTCATTATTTATTTGCTGAGACCGGAACGAAAATTATTGCTTTTATTTTCATCTTAATTGGAGTTATTTTACTAACTGGGAAATCTTTTGGAGATTTTGTTGCGAAAATCATGATGGTTTTTGTTGATTTTTCAAAAAGTCAGTGGAATGAGTTTAAAAACGATATGACAGAATGGAAACAAAAAAAACAAGAAAAAAAAGCAGAAAGAACTACGCAAAGAAGACAAGAACAGGAAAATCGCGAACAAAATCGCCAGACAAGATCAACTACAGAACCACAATCTCCTCAGGAAGAAATCAGTTCACCAGAGCCAATTATTTCAAGCTTCGCTGATAGGGCCTATGTAGAAGAGGTAATTGATACAAATCAACCAGTAGAAACGAAGCAAACAAAAAGTAAACCGGAAGAAAATGAAGATCCAATTCCGCCAATCACTTTTACAGAAGTGGAGAATATCGACTATGAGTTACCGCCGCTTCGATTGTTAAATCTGCCTAAGAAAGCAGACCAAAGTGGTGAATATGAACAAATCCATGCGAATGCAGCAAAGCTTGAGAGAACATTTCAGAGCTTTGGAGTGAAAGCGAGAGTAACACAAGTACATTTAGGACCAGCTGTTACAAAGTATGAAGTTCATCCTGATGTAGGTGTAAAAGTTAGTAAAATTGTCAGTCTAAGTGATGACTTAGCATTAGCACTAGCTGCTAAAGGAATTCGAATAGAAGCTCCAATCCCGGGTAAATCAGCGATTGGAATAGAAGTTCCTAATTCAGAGGTGGCAATGGTTTCACTTCGTGAAGTATTAGAAGCAACCCAAAATGATAAGCCTGACTCTAAACTATTAATTGGTTTAGGCAGAGATATTACTGGTGAGGCTGTCTTAGCGGAATTAAATAAAATGCCGCATTTACTTGTTGCTGGTGCAACTGGGAGCGGTAAATCTGTTTGTATCAACGGAATTATTACTAGTATTTTGATGCGAGCAAAGCCTCATGAAGTAAAATTAATGATGATTGACCCGAAAATGGTTGAATTGAATGTTTATAATGGCATTCCACACTTATTAGCACCGGTAGTAACGAACCCCAAAAAAGCCTCACAAGCATTGCAAAAAGTAGTAAGCGAAATGGAAAGGCGTTACGATTTGTTCTCGCATACGGGAACGCGTAATATTGAGGGCTATAATGAACATGTGAGAAGGCATAACTTAGAAGAAAATGATAAACAACCATTGCTGCCATTTATTGTTGTTATTGTTGATGAGTTAGCTGACTTAATGATGGTTGCCTCATCGGATGTAGAAGATTCGATTACGCGCCTTGCACAAATGGCCCGTGCGGCAGGAATTCACTTAATTATTGCTACACAGCGGCCATCTGTTGATGTCATTACTGGAGTAATCAAAGCAAATATTCCATCCAGAATTGCCTTTGCCGTATCTAGTGCTACCGATTCCAGGACCATTTTGGATATGGGTGGTGCAGAAAAACTGTTAGGAAGAGGCGATATGTTATTCCTTCCAGTTGGAGAATCTAAGCCAGTTCGAGTTCAAGGTGCCTTCCTTTCGGACCAAGAAGTTGAGGACACGGTAGAATTTGTAATTGGACAACAAAAAGCGCAGTATCAGGATGAAATGATACCTGATGACATCCCAGAAGTAACGGGTGCGGTCGATGATGATATTTATGAAGAGGCAGTTGACTTAATTATTGAAATGCAAACAGCATCTGTTTCTATGTTACAAAGACGTTTTCGTATAGGGTATACAAGAGCAGCAAGGTTAATAGACGAAATGGAGGCACGAGGAATCGTTGGACCTTATGAAGGCAGTAAGCCACGAGCTGTCCTGCAGGCGAAACCAATAGATAAAGAAGAACAAAGTTCATAATTTATTTGATGAAACTAATAGAAGCTGTAAAAGATAGACTGGGATAAACTAGTGCCTTTATTATGATGGGAAAATTATCATAATAAGGGCTATTTTTACGGGTAAATTTTCTCATTATATCAAAAATATTATATAGGAAGAATTGCCTTGATACATTTGTGACATAACCTTCCCCGTTATCGACAAAATTTATAAATAGCTATTTATTTATTCAAAAAAAAGTGTTAATATAAATTTCGATTAGTAGAAATGATATCAGATGTCTGATGTCTAAGGAAAAGGCTGGAGGATACAGCATGTCTATAAAATCAGATAACCGGCATTTATACCTACAAGTTATCGATCGCCTAAAGCAAGATATTGCAGATGGGGTATATAAAGAAAAAGAGAAATTACCTTCTGAGTTTGATCTTGCCAAACAGCTTGGTGTGAGCAGGGCAACCCTTCGAGAAGCATTGCGGATCCTCGAAGAAGAAAATGTTATCATTAGACGTCATGGCGTGGGTACTTTTGTTAACGTAAAGCCTTTGTTTACTTCAGGGATAGAACAACTTAATAGTGTGACAGCCATGATCAAACAGGCTGGAATGACTCCCGGAACAATTTTCCTTAGTTCATCAACACAAGATGCTACCGAAGAGGATATTCGCCGTTTTTTCTGTTCTATTGATGAGGAGATTTTCGTGATGGAGAGGGTTAGAACCGCCAATGGGGAACCAGTCGTCTATTGTGTCGATAAGGTACCAAATCGTATTCTGCCGGATACATTTTCCCACGCAGAAGAATCAATCTTTCATATTTTGGAAGAAAAAGCAAACAGAAGAATTACATATGCGGTTGCTCAAATTGAGCCCTTAGGCTATCATGAAAAAATTTCCCCAATATTAGAATGCGAACCAGAAACTGCTTTGTTAGTTTTAAAACAAATGCATTTCGATGAAATGGATGAACCTATCTTGTTTTCGGTAAACTATTTTAAAGCAGACAAGTTTAGTTTTCATGTTTTAAGGAAAAGAATTTAATTTTTTTTATCCAGATTGAAAACGCAATCAGTCTTGCTACAAAAACATTTTTACTAAAATAAACTAAATTCATAGGGGGTCAATACCATGAAAAAGCGTAAAATTGGAACTGCTTTATCACTAGTTCTTGCTGCTGGTACACTATTAGGAGCATGTGGAAAAAGTGATGATACGAACAAAGATACATCAAAAGGCGGAGAAAAGAAAAATGAATTCTCTGTTGCAATGGTTACTGATGTTGGTGGTGTTGATGACAAATCATTTAACCAATCTGCTTGGGAAGGTCTACAAAAATTCGGAAAAGATAACGGTTTGACAAAAGGTAAAGGTGGATTTGATTACGTTCAATCGAAATCAGATGCAGATTACTCTACCAACTTAAACACTCTTGCCCGTCAAGATTTTGATTTAGTTTTCGGTATTGGATTCTTGATGCAAGGTGCTGTGGAAGAAATCTCCAAGCAACAAAAGGATCATAACTTTGCAATTGTTGACTCTGAAGTAGACCAACCAAACGTGGCAAGTATATTATTTAAAGAACAAGAAGCTTCTTTCCTAGCAGGAGTTGCAGCTGCAATGACCACAAAATCTAACAAAATTGGATTTATTGGTGGTATTGAAGGGGCAGTTATTGAACGTTTTGAAGCAGGCTTTGTAGCTGGTGTTAAAGCTGCAAAACCTGAAGCGACTGTTGACATTCAATATGCTGGTGCATTTGATAAAGCAGAGCTTGGACAATCGATTGCTTCAAAAATGTATTCTTCCGGTGATGATGTAGTTTTCCACGCAGCTGGTGGTACAGGTGTTGGTTTATTTAAAGAAGCTAATGACCTTAAGAAAAAAGATCCATCTCGTGAAATTTGGGCTATCGGGGTTGACAGTGACCAAGCAAACATGGGTCCAGATGTTGTTTTAACTTCCGCTCTTAAACGCGTAGATAATGCGGTTATCGACGTTTCTACAAAAGCGAAGGATGGTAATTTCCCTGGAGGTAAAGTGGCATTATTTGGTCTTGCTGAAGACGGTGTTGGTTTAGCACCAATCAATAGCAAAGCACCGAACAAAGCTGCGATTGAAACATCTGTTAAAGAATGGACTGACAAAATCAAATCAGGTTCAGTGAAAGTTCCTGGTACACGTGCAGAATTAAAGACTTTTAGCGTAAAATAATTTTTGGGGAATAAGCGGGAGAATTCTCGCTTATTCCAAATTATTGAATCCTAACTGAAGTGTAGAATAAATATTCTATCTTTCATTTAAGATTTTACTAGGGAGTTGATCCCTGTTTTTTTAAAATCCTGAAAGGTCTGACCTCTTACTACTATTGGTCAAATTTTCCTTTTATCTTAACGCGGGGAGTGAGAAAGATGGATTTTGTAATTGAAATGCTTAACATTCGAAAGGAATTTGGCGGTTTCGTTGCGAATGACAACATTACCCTTCAATTGAAGAAGGGCGAAATTCATGCATTACTTGGTGAAAATGGTGCAGGCAAATCCACTTTAATGAATGTACTTTTTGGTTTATACCAGCCGGAACAAGGAGAAATTCGGGTAAAAGGGAAACCAGTTAATATTTCAAACCCAAATATTGCTAATGATCTAGGGATCGGAATGGTTCACCAACACTTTATGCTTGTTGATACTTTTACTGTAACAGAAAATATTATCCTCGGCAGAGAAATCACAACAGGCGGTCGAATTGATCTTAAAAAGGCAGAAAAAGAGGTTCGTGAAATTTCAGAACGATATGGTTTGGCCGTTGACCCTCAAGCAAAAATTTCCGATATATCGGTTGGAATGCAGCAAAGAGTAGAGATTTTAAAAACGTTGTACCGAGGTGCTGAAATTGTCATTTTTGATGAACCATCAGCCGTCCTAACCCCACAAGAAATAAAAGAACTTATGCAGATTATGAAAACGCTTATAAAAGAAGGAAAGTCGATTATTTTAATCACCCATAAGTTAAAAGAGATTATGGAAGTTGCCGATCGTTGTACCGTCATACGAAAAGGTAAAGGAATTGGGACAGTAAATATTAGTGAAACCAACCCTAATGAACTTGCAAGCTTAATGGTTGGGCGTGAAGTGGTCTTCAAAACTGAGAAAACAGAAGCTAAACCCAAACAGGATGTATTACAGATTCAAGACTTACTAGTAAAAGATGCTCGCGGTATTAATGTTGTAAATGGTCTTAATCTAACCGTAAAAGCTGGAGAGATTGTTGGGATTGCGGGGGTTGATGGCAATGGACAATCAGAATTCATTGAGGCTATTACTGGTTTACGTAAGGCAGAAAGTGGCAGCGTGAAGTTAAATGGAAATGAACTTATTAACCATGCTCCTAGAAAAATAACTGAGGCGGGTGTTGGTCATATTCCTCAGGACCGCCATAAACACGGACTAGTGTTAAATTTCCCAATTGGTGAAAACATGGTCTTACAAACTTATAATAAAAAACCATATTCAAAAAATGGAATTCTAAATTTTAAAGAGATTTATAAAAAGGCAAGAACTTTAATTAGTGAGTTTGATGTCAGGACACCAAGTGAGTACACCTTGGCTCGCGCTCTTTCTGGTGGTAACCAGCAAAAGGCCATTATTGGACGTGAGGTTGACCGTAATCCGGATCTATTAATTGCAGCACAGCCTACTCGCGGATTAGATGTTGGAGCGATTGAATTTATTCATAAGCGTCTCATAGAGCAGCGTGATAATGGTAAAGCTGTTTTACTTATTTCTTTTGAATTGGATGAAATATTAAACGTGAGTGACCGAATTGCTGTTATTTATGAGGGGAAAATCGTTGCGGTAGTCAACCCAAGTGAAACTTCAGAACAAGAGCTTGGCTTATTGATGGCTGGGTCAAATAGAAAGGAAGCGGGTGAACACGCCAATGCTTAAAAGCTTTAAAAGTATCTTAACACCTATTATTTCCGTTTTATTGGGGATAATTGTTGGAACAATTATTATGATAATCAGCGGTTATGATGCACTCGCAGCATTCACAGCATTATGGAACGGGGCTTTTGGTGACTCTTATTATCTAGGAGAAGTAATTAGACAGTTTACTCCTTATATTCTTGCAGGACTAGCTGTAGCATTTGCTTTTCGTGTCGGCCTGTTTAATATCGGAGTAGAGGGACAATTTTTAGTTGGCTGGCTAGCCTCAGTATGGGTAGGAGTTGCCTTCGATCTCCCGAAAATTATCCATTTACCATTAGCTATTATAGCAGCTATGGTAGCTGGAGCATTGTGGGCGTTCATCCCTGGCTTCTTAAAAGCTCGTTTTCGCGTTCATGAAGTAATTGTTACCATTATGATGAATTATGTAGCCTTACACGTTTCTAATTATTTTATAAAAAATATCATTACAGATAATAAAGACAAAACAGATATGATTAAAGAATCTGCCACATTACGGTCTCCCTGGTTAGAGAGTTTAACTGATTATTCAAGACTTCACTGGGGGATTCTCCTTGCCATTTTAGCCTGCTTCATTATGTGGTTCTTATTAGAACGGACAACAAGAGGATTTGAATTAAGATCAGTAGGTTTTAACCAACATGCTGCCCATTACGCAGGGATGAATGTAAATAAAAATATTATCCTCTCTATGGTTATTGCTGGTGCATTTGCTGGTTTAGCAGGATCAATGGAAGGATTAGGAACTTTCGGCTACGCCACCGTTAAAGGCGGTTTTACTGGTGTTGGATTTGATGGGATTGCTGTTGCCCTGCTAGGTGGGAATACATCATTAGGTGTATTTTTCTCAGCCATATTATTTGGTGCACTTAAAGTGGGAGCATTGAATATGCCTCTCGAAGCAGGTGTTCCGAATGAATTAGTTGATATCATCATTGCCTTGATTGTATTCTTTGTTGCTTCAAGTTATATTATTAGAATATTTCTTGACCGAGTTAGTAAAAAGGAGGTGAAGTAAGTTGAGCTTAATGGAAATATTAATGATTGTTGTTCCATCCACATTGTTATGGGCAGCTCCACTTGTCTTCACTGCATTAGGCGGTATTTTCTCTGAGCGTTCGGGAGTTGTAAATATTGGTCTTGAAGGATTAATGGTTATAGGTGCATTTACAGCCATTGTGTTTAACCTTACCTTCGTTAATTCGTTCGGAAGCTGGACACCTTGGATTGCAATCGTAGTTGCAATGGTTGCGGGTGCGATATTTTCATTGTTGCATGCGGTAGCTGCGATTACATTCCGTGCTGACCATACTGTTTCTGGTGTTGCTATTAACTTGCTTGCATCAGGCTTAACATTGTTTCTAGTGAAACTAATCTATGATAAAGGTGAAACAGATATTATCAGCAAAGGATTCAATAAAATTGATATCCCGGTTTTAAAAGATATCCCGGTTATTGGGAAAATCTTTTTCCAAAACACGTATTGGACTTCATTCTTAGCAATCATTGTTGCCATTATCGTTTGGTACATTGTTTTTAAAACACCATTTGGACTTCGCCTCCGTTCAGTTGGTGAACATCCAATGGCTGCTGATACAATGGGGATTAATGTTACAAAAATGCGTTATTTAGGTGTTATTCTTTCAGGAGCTCTTGGTGGACTAGGCGGAGGAGTATACGCACAATCAATTACCTCTAACTTCAGCCACTCCACGATTAGTGGTCAAGGTTTCATGGCATTAGCGGCAATGATTTTCGGTAAATGGCATCCACTTGGCGCACTTGGTGCTGCAATATTCTTTGGTTTTGCCCAAAGTATCAGTATCATTGGCTCAAGCTTACCTTTCTTAAAAGAAATTCCGAATGTATACTTGTTAATTGCTCCATATGTTTTAACAATATTAGCTTTAACTGGCTTCATCGGTCGTGCAGATGCACCTAAAGCATCTGGTACTCATTATATTAAAGGCAGTAGATAATGCATCTACTATACAGAACCCTTGGTTATCGTGCCAGGGGTTTTTTTATGGAAGAAAAAGTGATATTGCTTGTATTGACCAACCCTGCCAAATTATAGTAATAAGTATAGGTTTTCTTTCAAAGGAAATGATATAAAGAAAAATGCTTACATATTGTAATGTAGAACCCTTTGAACAGTTAAGGAGGAATGGATGTGGCAACAGCTACAGAAAAAATAACAGAACTTAAGGGATATAGACTTCATGTGATCCCAACAGAAAAATATAAAACGAATACTTTAATCTGGAAAATGAAAGCCCCGCTTACAAAAGAAGATGTAACCAAACGAGCACTTCTTCCACAAGTATTGCAAAGCAGTTCAGCAAAATATTCTTCAACCACAGCACTTCGGTCCTATCTTGATGAGCTATATGGAGCGACACTTTTTGTTGATTTATCTAAAAAAGGTGAATACCACATCATGAGTTTTTCAATCGAAATTGCCAATGAAAAATTCTTAAGTGATCCAAGTCCATTATTAAGAAAAGGGTTTGAATTATTAGCAGAAATAATAACAAATCCAAACCTTAAAGGTAATGCTTTTGATCCAGGCACTGTAGAAAAAGAAAAGAGGACACAAAAACAAAGGATTCAATCCGTTTTTGATGATAAGATGCGCTACTCGAATGTACGCCTGATTCAAGAAATGTGTAAGGGGGAACCCTATGCTTTAGAAGTAAACGGGGATGCTGCCGATGTAGATGCCATTACTCCAGAGAATTTATATGAATATTATCAAAACGCCTTTTTATCTGATGAAATGGATTTATATATTATCGGTGATGTTAATGAAGAAGAAGTGAAGCAATTTGCATCAGATTTATTAAATTTTGAGGATAGAACACCGAAAAAATTAGTACAAGAAAAGGTAACCTTGAATAGAAAAGTTAATGAAGTGAAAGAGGAGCAAGATGTAAAACAAGGGAAATTAAACATTGGCTATCGCACAAACATCGTCTATGGTGATTCGGATTATTTTGCCTTGCAAGTGTTCAATGGCATATTTGGCGGGTTCTCGCATTCTAAATTATTTATAAATGTACGTGAAAAAGCAAGTCTTGCCTATTATGCAGCAAGCCGACTTGAAAGTCATAAAGGCTTAATGATGGTTATGTCAGGAATTGATTTAAAGAATTATGATCAGGCAGTTGGAATTATTCATGATCAATTAGAGGCGATGAGGAATGGTGATTTTACAGATCAAGAACTCGTTCAAACAAAAGCGGTCATCCAGAATCAAATCCTAGAGACGATAGATACATCGAGAGGGTTGACTGAAATTCTTTATCATAATGTTGTGGCCGATGCAAATATTAATCTTGATACATGGCTGCAAGAAATGCAAAATGTAACAAAAGAAGAAATTATCGCAGTCGCCAAAAAAATCGAAATCGATACCATCTACTTCTTAACAGGAACGGAGGCGGGCAAATAATGGAGAAAATTAGTTTTGACCAGCTTCAGGAAGAACTTTACCATGAAAAACTAGCCAATGGTCTAAATGTGTATATTTTACCGAAAAAAGGATTTAACAAAACCTTTGCTACCTTTACCACAAAGTATGGATCTGTAGATAATACATTTGTTCCATTAGGAAAAGAAGAGTATGTCAAAGTACCTGATGGAATTGCTCACTTTTTAGAGCATAAGCTGTTTGAAAAAGAAGATGGAGATGTATTTCAACAATTTAGCCGCCAGGGAGCATCGGCTAATGCGTTTACCTCCTTTACTCGAACAGCCTATTTATTTTCAAGCACGTCTGACGTAGAAAAAAATCTGGAAACCCTCATCGATTTTGTTCAGGATCCATATTTTTCAGAAAAAACAGTTGAAAAAGAAAAAGGAATAATTGGGCAGGAAATTACTATGTACGATGATAATGCGGATTGGCGTTTATATTTTGGATTGATTCAAAATCTATACCAAAATCATCCCGTAAAAATTGATATCGCTGGAACAATTGAATCGATTTCACATATTACAAAAGATTGGCTTTATGAATGCTATAACACCTTCTATCATCCGAGTAACATGCTATTATTTATTGTTGGCCCAGTTGATCCAGACAGTTTCATGAACCAAGTAAAAGAAAATCAAGCGAAGAAAGAATACAAAGATATGCCTGAAATTAAGCGTAAATTTGAAAATGAGCCGACAGAGTCAGCTGAAAAAAGACAAGTGCTAGAAATGAATGTGCAAACATCAAAATGTTTACTTGGAATTAAAGCACTTCATGTCGATCAAAGCGGAAATGAAATGCTGAAAAATGAATTAACCATGAATGTCTTATTGGATTTATTGTTTGGGAAAAGTTCGGAAAATTACAATCAACTCTACAATGAAGGACTAATTGATGAAACTTTTTCTTTCGATTATACCCAAGAACAAGGCTTTGGGTTTGCAATGATTGGCGGGGACACTGGAGAACCTGATAAATTAGCAGAAACTCTTCAAAAGATGCTGCTTGATGCTAAAAATCAAACTGTATTTAATGGGGAGCAACTAGAAAGAGCGAAAAAGAAAAAGATTGGTGCATTCTTACGGGCGGTAAACTCTCCAGAATATATCGCTAATCAATTTACGCGCTACGCGTTTAATGATATGAATTTGTTTGATGTGGTTCCAACACTTGAAAAAATCACATTAAACGATGTTAAAATGCTGGCATCAGAAGTCATTTCAGAAGAACGGTTTTCAGTGTGTCAAGTGATTCCGAAGAAAAAATAAATACATGAAAGCGTCGTAAACCCGGCGCTTTTTCTTTGTAAAAGTTTCAATTAAAGAGAGTGGGAACAAAATGAAATATGCATTAATTACGGGAGCAAGTGGTGGAATCGGCCAAGCGATTGCGTACAACCTAGCAGAAAAAGGCTATCATTTGTATCTGCATTACCATAAAAATAAACAAGCAATTAAGGAATTAATCAAAAAACTGGAGTCCTTCGGTGGGGAGTATATTCCAATTCAAGCAAATTTAGCTGATCCAAGTGGATATAAAAAGGTCTATTCAGAAATATTTTCTCTAGATGCGATTATCCATTGTGGGGGTCAAAGTCAATATGGGCTTCTAGTTGATTTACAACAATCTGAAGTAGAAGCATTATTAAATGTTCATGTGTTAACGCCATTAATGCTGACAAAAGAGCTTCTTCCGAAATTACTTGCTAAAGGAAACGGAAATATTGTGATGATAACCTCGATTTGGGGGCAAACTGGAGCGGCTTGTGAAGTGGCATATTCTACGGCTAAGGGTGCGCAAATTGCTTTTGTTAAGTCATTAAGTAAAGAAGTTGCCATGAATGGAATTCGAGTAAATGCCATTGCCCCGGGTGCTATCTTGACACCAATGATGGAAGGTTTTACATCAGAAGAAGTGGATCAGCTTTCTTATGAAATACCAATGGGCAGAATGGGGCAGCCGGAAGAAATAGCGAGAAGTGTAGCATATTTGCTTTCCGAAGATTCATCCTACATGACAGGACAAATCCTTGCAATAAATGGAGGTTGGTATACTTAAAAATTCAAAAGTAATCAATGCATAGTTCCCTCCACTTCGTCACAAAATAATCTTGTACAAATTTAAAGGAGGGAAATATCCATGTCTGTTTTAGATAACTGGAAACAATGGGAGGACTTCTTAGCCGATCGTCTTCATCATGCACAAAATGAAGGTATGAGCGATGGAGCCATTAGTAACCTTGCTTTTCAAATAGGTGATTATTTATCAAACCAAGTAGAGCCAAAAAACGAACAGGAAAGAATTCTTGCTGATCTTTGGTCAGTTGCAGATAAAGAAGAACAACAGGCAATTGCAAATATCATGGTAAAATTGATTCAAAATAACGGCGGTCGTTAAAAGAGAGGAGGACTTTCTCCTCTCTTTTTGTATGCATTCTTGGAGGAATCTTCGTTAACGAACGGAATATCTTTGTTTTTACTTTCATCTTCAACCAAAATCATTTATTATAGGGGTTAGAAAAGAAATTGTAAAAAAAATGTCGAAACTTCTTTTGAGGAGGTTTATTACTTGAAAAAAGAATGGTATTTAGAATATGAGATTCAGAAAAACCGACCAGGCCTGTTAGGAGATATTTCATCTTTATTAGGAATGCTCTCTATTAACATTGTTACAATAAATGGTGTGGATGAAGGACGACGCGGATTACTCATTTTAGCAAAAGATGATGACCAAATTAAACGACTTGAGTCAATTTTACATACGATGGACACAATAAAACTAATTAAACTTAGAGAACCAAAACTGCGTGACAGGCTCGCGGTAAGACACGGACGTTATATTCAAAGAGATGCGGACGATAAAAAAACCTTCCGTTTTGTAAGGGATGAACTTGGCTTATTAGTTGATTTTATGGCAGAATTATTTAAGCAGGAAGGCCATAAGTTGATTGGTATTCGCGGAATGCCTCGAGTAGGAAAAACAGAATCATTGGTGGCTGCAAGTGTTTGTGCAAATAAACGCTGGTTATTTGTGTCTTCCACTTTGTTAAAACAAACAATCCGTAATCAATTAATTGAAGATGAATATAACGAAAACAATCTATTTATTCTGGATGGAATTGTTTCCACCAGACGTGCTAATGAACGTCATTGGCAGCTTGTCCGTGAAATCATGCGACTTCCGTCCGTAAAAGTCATCGAGCATCCTGATATTTTTGTTCAAAACTCAGAATATACACTCGATGATTTTGATTACATTATTGAGCTTAGGAATGACGCGGAAGAAGAGATTACATATGAGGTCGTTGATCAGCATAATATGTTCTCCGGATCTGATTTTGGAGATTTTGATTTTTAATAAAGGCTCTTTTCTTAAAATTAGCCTTAATAAATTGGAAGGTGTTAACAGTTGACTGAATTAGGGAATCGACTAAAAGAAGCCCGATTAGCTAAAGGATTAAGCTTGGACGATTTACAATCCATGACGAAAATTCAAAAGCGGTATTTAATTGGTATTGAAGAAGGGAATTATGCGAGCATGCCCGGGAATTTTTATGTTCGGGCATTTATTAAGCAGTATGCAGAGGCACTAAGTCTTGATCCTGATGAAATTTTTGAAACCTATAAAGGTGAAATTCCTGCAAGCTTAAATGACGAATTGCCACAGCAATTGTCCAGAGTGAAAACACATAAATCGATTTCAGAAAGCAATTCTAAAATTTTTGATATATTACCTAAGGTTTTAATCGGTGTTTTTGTAATTGGAGTTGCCAGCCTGTTATATTATTTTGTATATAAACATGCGGGTGATAATACGAATGAATCAATTAATAAGGAAAATGAACCGGTTAAAATTGTGAAATCGGAGAATCTTGAAAAAGGAAAAGTAGTAGAGAATAAGAAGGACGACACTGAAGAAAAGAAAGATAATACAGAGCAGAAAGAGCAGCAAACAACTGTAGATGAAACACCAAAACAAGAAATTACAGCTGTTCAAAGCAGTGGCAGGAATTCGACCTATGAATTAAAAAATGCAGACAAGTTTGTTGTGAAGTTGGTTTCTAAAGGGCAGACTTGGGTTAGTATTAAAAATGGAAAAGGGAAATCCTTTTTCCAAGGATTATTAAAAACTGGCGGTATTGAAAGTCAAACTGAGGATTTATCAGCAGAAAGCACGGCTGTTATTCGAGTGGGAAATGCAGCTGATACAGATATCTATGTTAATGATCAAAAGCTCGAGTATGCAGTGCCAGCGACTGCAAATGTTCAGAACATAACGATCCAATATGTTCTGAAAAACGAATAGTCATCAGTTGATGACTATTTTTCGCTTTTAATAATAAAACGGAGGAAAACTATGAATATTCCGAATAGAATCACTGTATCAAGAATATTATTAATTCCAATATTCTTGATTATTATGCTTGCACCTTTTGAATGGGGCGATATGCATCTGCTTGGGACAGACCTTCCAGTGACCCATTTTGTCGGTGCATTGATTTTCATTTTAGCCTCATCAACTGACTGGGTTGATGGACATTATGCCCGAAAGTATAACCTAGTGACTAATATGGGGAAATTTCTCGACCCGCTTGCTGACAAATTATTGGTCTCGGCTGCATTGATTGTTCTCGTTGAATTGAATGATGTTTATGCACCTTCATGGATCGTGATTATTATTATTAGCAGGGAGTTTGCGGTAACGGGATTACGTCTCTTACTTGCAGGAGAAGGAGAAGTTGTTGCGGCTAACATGCTTGGAAAAATTAAAACATGGGCGCAAATTGTCGCCATTTCAGCACTTTTATTACATAATATTTTGTTTGCAATGATTCCATTTCGTTTTGATATCGTTTCATTGTGGGTAGCATTAATTTTTACGATTTGGTCTGGATGGGATTATTTTGCAAAAAATAGTCATGTCCTTAAAAATTCAAAGTAAGCTTTACCTAGATAGAAGAAAAGGATGTTGATTACGATGAATGCTGAGATTATTGCAGTTGGTTCAGAGTTATTGCTCGGTCAAATTGTGAATACGAATGCACGATTTTTGTCCCAGCAATTGGCGGATCTTGGGATTAATGTCTTTTTTCATACGGTAGTTGGTGATAATCCTGATAGATTAGAATCGGCAATTGAAATAGCTGAGAAGCGTGCAAATCTTATTATCTTTACCGGTGGCCTTGGGCCAACAAAGGATGATTTAACGAAGGAAACAATTGCTCGCCATCTTGGAAAAGAACTTGTCACCGATGAGGATGCGTTAACTTCGATAGAATTGTACTTTAAACGGACAAATCGCGTAATGACAGAAAATAACCGAAAACAAGCACTTGTATTAAGCGGGGCACATATTCTTCCAAATGATCATGGAATGGCTCCAGGAATGGTTGTTGAAGCTAAGGGCCACACCTATATGCTGCTTCCGGGCCCGCCTAAGGAACTTGAACCGATGTTTAGTCAATATGGGTGTCAGGCACTATCTAAAGCAAACCTAGCCAAAGAGGTAATTGTTTCAAGGGTGTTAAGGTTTTTTGGAATTGGTGAAGCCGCCTTGGAAACTGAGATTATGGATTTAATTGATGTTCAGAGCAATCCAACGATCGCTCCGCTCGCTGGGGATGGGGAGGTTACATTGAGGCTGACTGCAAAGCATGTAGACGGAAAAATAGCACAGTCACTGCTCGATAATCTAGAAAATACCATTAATCAGCGTCTAGGTTCATTTTTTTATGGATATGATCAAACTTCTCTTTTGGAAGAAGTAATGAAGACCTTACAGACACGAAAACTTACAATTACTGCGGCTGAAAGTTTAACCGGTGGACTGTTCCAACAGGGGCTGACCGCCATTTCAGGTGCAAGTTCCGTGTTCAAAGGTGGAGTTGTCTGCTATTCAAATCAAGTAAAACAAGAGATTTTAAAAGTGCGGCAAGGAACGCTTGAAACACATGGTGCGGTAAGTGAACAATGTGCTAAGGAATTGGCTGAGAATGTATCTCAATTATTTAAAACGGATATTGGGATTAGTTTTACTGGTGTAGCCGGTCCTGAAGAGGTTGAGGGCAAGCCAGTTGGTACTGTATTTATTGGGATTGCAATAAAAGGAAAGCCAACCATTGTTGAAAAACTTATCCTTGGCGGTACCAGAGAAGCCAACCGGGGGCGCGCCGTAAAATATGGATGCCATTTTCTCCTTCAATCGTTAAAAGAGTCACAGAATACTAAATAGTATTCTGTGACTTTTTTTGAATAGATTAGGATATCAGAAAAATCAGACAGTGGATGAAACTAATTTTATCTGCCTGCCAAAGTTGCAAAAAAATACAAAAAGGATAGAGAATTACCTAAAATTACATCAAAGTTGCTTTGAAAATAAACGAATGAATGTTCGTTTTTTTACTCGACAAATATTCGAAAAGCGGTTATATTATTAATAGGAATTAATTTAATAGATTATAGCAATTAGCATGTGTTTATATATAAGGGAGGAAATGATTCGTGAGTAATGATCGTAAAGCGGCCTTAGAAATGGCGTTAAAGCAAATAGAAAAGCAATTCGGTAAAGGTTCCATTATGAAGATGGGAGAAAAAACGGACACGAAGATTTTAACGAGTCCAAGTGGCTCATTAGCACTTGATGCAGCGCTTGGAGTGGGTGGATATCCTAGAGGCCGTATTATTGAAGTGTATGGTCCTGAAAGCTCTGGTAAAACAACGGTTGCTTTACATGCAATTGCTGAGGTTCAAGCAAATGGCGGACAAGCCGCATTTATTGATGCTGAACATGCGCTTGACCCAGCATATGCCCAAAAATTGGGTGTTAACATTGATGAGCTATTATTATCACAACCTGATACGGGTGAACAAGCACTTGAAATCGCGGAAGCATTAGTACGAAGCGGTGCCATTGATATTCTTATCGTTGACTCTGTAGCCGCATTGGTTCCAAAAGCGGAAATTGAAGGGGAAATGGGAGATTCTCACGTTGGTTTACAAGCACGTCTAATGTCACAGGCACTTCGTAAACTATCGGGTGCCATCAACAAATCTAAGACAATCGCTATCTTTATTAACCAAATCCGTGAAAAAATTGGCGTTATGTTCGGGAATCCTGAAACTACACCTGGTGGTCGTGCATTAAAGTTTTATTCAACAGTCCGTCTAGAAGTGCGCCGTGCGGAAGCGTTGAAGCAAGGAACTGACATTGTCGGGAATAAAACCAAAATAAAAATCGTAAAGAATAAGGTTGCTCCGCCTTTCCGTACAGCAGAAGTAGATATTATGTATGGCGAAGGGATTTCTAAGGAAGGCGAGATTGTTGATCTAGGCTCCGAATTAGATATCGTTCAAAAGAGCGGTTCATGGTATTCCTATAACGATATTAGAATTGGTCAAGGCCGTGAAAATGCAAAGTTGTACTTAAAGGAAAACCCTGATATTCGTCTCCAGATTCAAACACAAATCCGTGAACATTATGGTTTAGACGGTGAAAAATTTGTAACTGAAACAGACGATGATGAACAATTTGAACTAATTGATTAATGTAAAAGAGCAAAGCTATTTATGGTTTTGCTCTTTTTTTACAAAATGGAATTTAGTTACAATAATATAGTCATAAATTGATAAAGATTTTAGCCTATGGATCATAAAATGATGTCCTATTCTAAATATTTCAAAAAGCCATTAGGACTAAGCCTTGACAATGAATATTCCCACCTTTACAATTAACATGTATATTTTACATTTTTGGTATTATTACAATCCGAAAAAGCCTTGGTGCTTGCTGTATGTTGAGTCTAAACAATGTACATGCCGACACTTAAAAAATGTAACAAAAGTTCATAGCAAGAGGAGGTGTAACGATTGGATTTAATTACTATCATCTCCATTTTGCTTGGCCTTATCGTCGGTGCCGTTGTTGGCTATTTTGTTCATAAGTCCATTGCTGAAGCAAAAGTAGCAGGTGCAAAGAATGCTGCAGAGCAGATTCTTGAAGATGCGAAACGTGATGCTGATTCATTGAAAAAAGAAGCTTTGCTAGAAGCAAAGGATGAAATTCACAAGCTTCGTACAGAAGCAGAACGTGAGGTTCGTGAACGAAGAAATGAAATGCAAAAACAAGAAAACCGTTTACTGCAAAGAGAAGAGAATTTAGATCGAAAAGAGGAAACGTTAAACAAGCGTGAAAATCTTTTAGAAAAGAAGGATGATTCTCTAAACCAAAGACAACAGCATATTGAAGAGATGGAAAGCAAAGTGGACGAGTTGGTACGAAAACAACAAACTGAACTCGAACGAATTTCAAGCTTAACGCGCGAGGAAGCAAAATCCATCATTATCGACAGAATGGAGCAGGAATTAACCCATGACACTGCCATAATGATTAAGGAAAGTGAGAATCGTGCGAAGGAGGAAGCAGACAAGAAAGCGAAGGAAATTCTTTCGCTAGCAATCCAGCGTTGCGCTGCTGACCATGTTGCGGAAACGACTGTCTCTGTCGTCAACCTGCCAAATGACGAAATGAAGGGCCGTATTATTGGCCGTGAAGGAAGAAATATTCGTACGCTAGAAACGTTAACAGGAATTGATTTAATTATTGATGATACTCCTGAAGCTGTAATTCTATCAGGTTTTGATCCTATTCGCCGTGAAACGGCTCGCTTAGCACTAGAGAAATTAGTTCAAGACGGGCGTATCCATCCAGCACGAATAGAGGAAATGGTAGAAAAATCTCGTCGCGAAGTGGATGAATATATCCGCGAGGTTGGTGAGCAAACCACCTTTGAAGTGGGGGTTCATGGACTTCATCCAGATCTTATCAAAATTCTTGGCCGCTTGAAATTCCGTACGAGCTATGGTCAAAACGTCTTAAAGCATTCAATGGAAGTAGCACAGCTATCTGGATTACTTGCTGCTGAATTGGGTCAAGATGAAACCTTAGCACGTCGTGCGGGCTTGCTTCATGATATTGGGAAGGCGATTGACCATGAAGTGGAAGGCAGCCACGTAGAAATTGGTGTTGAACTTGCAACCAAATACAAGGAACACCCTGTAGTAATTAATAGTATTGCATCACATCATGGGGATACAGAGCCAACGTCTATCATTGCTGTTTTAGTTGCCGCCGCTGATGCATTATCAGCTGCAAGACCTGGTGCACGTAGTGAGACGCTTGAAAACTATATCCGCCGTCTTGAAAAGTTAGAGGAAATCTCTGAGTCTTATGAAGGTGTAGAGAAGTCTTTTGCCATTCAAGCAGGACGTGAAGTGCGTATTATTGTAAGACCTGATTCGGTTGATGATCTTGCTGCGCACCGATTAGCTCGTGATATTCGTAAGCGCATTGAAGAAGAACTAGATTATCCAGGCCATATTAAAGTGACAGTAATCCGTGAAACAAGGGCTGTTGAATATGCAAAATAAAGCGGTGCGCATGCACCGCTTTATTTTTTTGGAGGGCTTATCCGATTAAATGAGGTCTGAATGTGATACAATTGAAACATTAAAAATTTTCTTGATGAGAGGAATAAAAATGAATCTACTTTTTATCGGTGATGTTGTCGGGTCACCAGGTCGGGACATGGTAAAGGAATACTTACCAAAATTAAAAGAAAAATATCGTCCGCATTTTACCATTATTAATGGGGAAAATGCTGCAGGCGGTAAAGGAATTACGGAAAAAATTTATCGTGAATTTTTAGGATATGGTGCACAGGCTGTAACTCTTGGTAATCACTCGTGGGATAACCGTGAGATTTTTGAGTTTATCGATTCAGCCAAAAATATGGTCAGACCAGCAAATTTTCCAGAAGGTACTCCTGGGAAGGGGATGGCCTTTTTTAAAGTAAATGATTTAGAAGTTGCAGTTATTAATTTACAGGGGAGAACCTTTATGGCTCCACTCGATTGTCCGTTTAAAAAAGCAGACGAATTAATTGAAATTGCCAGAGAAAGAACTCCATTTATTTTTGTGGATTTTCATGCGGAAGTAACCAGCGAGAAACAGGCAATGGGATGGTACTTGGATGGGCGTGTATCAGCGGTTGTGGGGACACATACACATGTTCAGACGGCCGATAGCCGCATTCTGCCTAATGGCACAGGGTATTTATCCGATGTGGGCATGACGGGTCCGTATGACGGCATTCTAGGGGTGGAGAGAGATGCTGTGCTTAAAAGGTTCCTTACAAGCCTGCCAGTACGATTTGAAGTAGCTGCAGGAGGAAGAAATCAGCTTAGTGCAGTGGTTATTGAATTGGACCGTAAAACCGGCTTTACCAAAAAAATACAACCTATCTTAATAAATGACGATCATCCGTTTTATTCTTAAAGAGCAAATTGATTTTGCTCTTTTTTTATTAGTCTAGCTCCAGATCCTAGAGACTGGAGCTTTTTTTTGTCCAAGCCGGAATATGTTTTTTGACAGCTGAATATAGTAGCAGTGGAATGTTATAACCTGATTTGTTCATGAAACTGCTCATGCGGGATCGGGATTTTCTAAGGAGGAGCTAGAAATGGATATATTAAAAGTTTCAGCAAAATCTAATCCTAATTCTGTAGCTGGTGCGCTTGCCGGGGTTCTGCGTGAAAGAGGTGCAGCGGAAATACAGGCAATTGGGGCGGGTGCATTGAATCAAGCCGTTAAGGCAGTAGCGATTGCTCGAGGATTTGTAGCACCTAGCGGAGTTGATTTAATTTGTATCCCTGCGTTTACCGATATTTTAATTGACGGGGAAGAACGCACAGCTATCAAACTTATTGTAGAACCACGTTGAAAGAGATAGACTTTTGACAAGAAAAAACAAATATAAATTGATACTACCTGCTTGTATAATCAAGCAGGTATTTTTTATATTTTAGGAAAAAATCATATAATAACCGATTAAAATCATTATTCTAAGATAGACTATAATGATTTCTAGAATATAAATATTAGATATTCGTATGAAGAATAAATGTAAGAAAAACTGCCATATAATGAGGAGGATGTATGTTTCTGCAGCAGTCGACATTATCGAATCCGAGTATATTTCAAATAATAAAAAAATATTCATATTTTAGACAATATTTCGCTTTAAAGGGTTGCAATTTTTTGTGCATAGGTCTAGAATTGTAAGCGTTTAGTACATATCTAAAGTTACATTTTTTTAGTCTTTTTGTAATTATAGGCTAAATTCTAGTGAAATACTCGGAATAGTGCTAAACTAATAAATGAATTAATTTATTCTACTTAATTTTTACATATCCAAAGGGGTGTAGGTCATGATCAATCAACTTTCATGGAAAGTTGGAGGACAACAAGGGGAAGGTATTGAAAGTACTGGGGAAATCTTTGCAATTGCACTGAATCGCCTGGGATATTACTTGTATGGTTATCGTCACTTTTCTTCACGTATTAAAGGTGGTCATACCAACAATAAAATCAGAGTAAGTACGACAGAAGTGCGTTCTATTTCTGATGACCTAGATATCCTGGTAGCATTTGACCAAGAAACTATTGATTTAAATTACAAAGAACTACACAGTAATGGTGTAATCCTTGCAGATGCAAAATTTTCACCAAAGAAACCTGATGATACGAAAGCATCTTTGTATGCGGTACCATTTACTGAAATTGCCACTGAACTTGGAACTTCATTAATGAAGAACATGGTTGCAATCGGTGCAACATCTGCTGTATTAGACTTAGATATTAATGTATTTGAAGTAGTTGTTCGTGAGATTTTTGGCAAAAAAGGCGACCAAGTGGTTGCAAAGAATATGGATGCAATCAAAGCCGGCTTTGAAAAAATGAAAGAAAATCTTGTTTCAGATGTCCAAACAATGGAGCTTGAAAAAGCTGATGGCAAAAAAAGGATGTTTATGATTGGTAACGATGCGATCGCACTTGGTGCTATTGCAGGCGGATGCCGTTTTATGGCAGCCTACCCTATTACACCAGCATCTGAAATAATGGAGTATTTGATTCAAAAACTCCCTGCTTTAGGTGGTACAGTTATTCAAACAGAAGACGAAATTGCTGCTTGTACGATGGCCATTGGGGCTAACTACGCCGGTGTACGTACGATTACTGCTTCTGCTGGACCTGGATTATCATTAAAGATGGAAGCAATCGGACTATCAGGTATTACTGAAACGCCATTAGTAATTGTTGACACACAACGTGGCGGTCCTTCAACAGGATTACCAACTAAACAAGAACAATCAGACCTTATGGCAATGATCTATGGAACACATGGTGAGATTCCGAAAATTGTCATGGCTCCAAGTACAGTTGAAGAAGCGTTCTATGATACCGCGGAGGCATTCAATTTAGCTGAAGAGTATCAATGTCCAGTCATTATTTTATCTGATCTTCAATTATCTTTGGGTAAACAAACAGTTGAACCTTTAAGCTATGACAAGGTTGAAATTAGACGTGGGAAATTGGTAACAGAGGAAATACCTGCTAATGAAAATAATGCATACTTCAAACGTTATGAAGTAACAGATGATGGAGTTTCTCCACGTGTAATTCCTGGTATGAAGAATGGTATTCACCATGTAACAGGTGTTGAGCACGATGAGACTGGTAAACCATCTGAATCTGCTGCAAACCGGAATGCACAAATGGATAAGCGTTTCCGTAAAATCGAAAATATTCGCTTTGATACTCCTGTATATAAAAATGTTAAGCACGAGGATGCGGATGTTTTATTTGTAGGATTTAACTCAACACGCGGAGTTATTGAAGAAGCAATGACGCGTTTAGAGAATGATGGCATAAAAGTCAATCATGCGCACATCCGTTTAATTCATCCGTTCCCTACGGACGAAGTTCTTCCACTTGTTCGTTCTGCTAAGAAAGTTGTAGTTGTGGAAAACAATGCAACTGGCCAATTAGCGAATATTATGAAAATGAATGTCGGACATGCTGAAAAAATTACTAAGCATCTTAAATATGACGGAAATCCATTTCTACCACACGAAGTATATACAAAATGTAAGGAGTTGTTCTAAATCATGGCCACTTTTAAAGACTTTCGAAACAATGTAAAACCGAACTGGTGCCCTGGCTGTGGCGACTTCTCCGTACAAGCGGCAATGCAACGTGCGGCAGCGAATGTTGGCTTAGAGCCAGAAAACCTTGCTGTTATTTCTGGAATTGGCTGTTCAGGACGTATTTCTGGTTATATTAATTCATATGGCTTCCATGGGATTCATGGTCGTTCACTCCCGATTGCACAAGGTGTTAAAATGGCTAATCGTGATTTAACTGTTATCGCTTCTGGTGGAGACGGAGACGGTTATGCGATTGGAATGGGGCATACGATTCATGCCATTCGCCGTAATGTCGATATTACTTATATCGTAATGGATAACCAAATTTATGGTTTAACAAAAGGTCAAACTTCTCCTCGTTCAGCAACGGGTTTTAAAACAAAATCAACGCCAATGGGGTCAGTTGAGCAATCAATTTCTCCGATGGAAATGGCTTTGACTGTTGGAGCAACCTTTGTAGCGCAAAGTTTCTCTACAGACCTAAAAGATTTAACAGCATTAATTGAAGCTGGAATTAATCACAAAGGGTTTTCATTAATCAACGTGTTCAGTCCTTGTGTTACTTATAATAAGGTAAACACATATGATTGGTTTAAAGAAAATCTAACAAAACTTAGTGATATCGAAGGTTATGACCCTTCAAATCGCGAAGAGGCCATGCAGACATTAATGAAGCATAATGGTCTTGTAACAGGACTTATTTATCAAAACACTGAGCGTAAGTCTTATCAAGAATTAATCACTGGCTATTCTGAGACGCCTTTAGCCAAAGCAGATCTTGATCTAGATCAAAATTATTTTGATAAATTAGTTTCTGAATTTATTTAATGTATAATAGAAAATCCCGGGGCTTTAGCCCACGGGATTTTCTATTGTTTTCAAGCCAGTAAACCTTTATACTATTATAATGTGTGGATAATGTCTGGATTCTCCTTCATTTTTGCACAAGATTATTATCTTAAATAATTAATAGATGAAATTGTAAAATGGATAGAAAGGGGCATTTGAACAAATGAATGAAAAACAACGTTTAGAAGGTATGCAAGTCGAGTCTGTTAATTCTTCGGACAAAAAATCCGCCAAGGATTACAGCAAGTACTTTGAACAAGTAATTACTGCACCGTCCTTGAAAGATGCTAAAAAACGTGGAAAAGAAGAAGTAAAGTACCATAATGACTTTGCGATTCCAGAGAAATTCCGTGGAATGGGCGAGGGTCGAAAGTTTTATATCCGTACCTATGGCTGTCAAATGAATGAGCATGATACGGAAGTTATGGCAGGAATATTTTTAGCTTTAGGCTTTGAACCCACTGACAGCACTGAAGATGCAAATGTCATTTTATTAAATACATGTGCAATTAGGGAAAATGCTGAAAATAAAGTGTTTGGTGAACTAGGGCATTTAAAGTCATTAAAATTAGAAAAGCCTGACTTACTTATAGGTGTTTGTGGATGTATGTCACAAGAAGAATCTGTTGTTAACAAAATTCTAAAAACCTACCATCAGGTTGATATGATTTTTGGTACCCATAATATTCACCGTCTACCACATATCTTGAATGAAGCATACATGTCAAAAGAGATGGTTGTTGAAGTATGGTCTAAAGAAGGGGATGTAATTGAAAACCTTCCAAAAGTCCGCCGTGGGAATATTAAAGCATGGGTAAACATCATGTATGGCTGTGATAAATTCTGTACGTACTGTATCGTACCATTCACCCGTGGGAAAGAAAGAAGCCGCAGGCCAGAAGAAATTATTCAAGAAGTACGTCATCTTGCTGCACAAGGTTACCAAGAAGTTACGTTGCTTGGGCAAAATGTAAATGCCTATGGAAAAGATTTAGAAGACGGTTTGTATGGTCTTGGTGAATTGATGGATGAATTACGAAAAATTGATATTCCAAGAATCCGCTTCACTACAAGCCATCCGCGTGACTTTGATGATCGTTTAATTAATGTGCTGGCCAAAGGTGGAAACTTAATGGACCATATCCATTTACCGGTTCAATCAGGTTCTACTGATGTATTAAAAATTATGGCACGTAAGTATACTAGAGAACAATATTTAGAATTAGTAAGAAAAATTAAAGCGGCCATTCCTAATGTTGCGTTAACCACAGATATTATTGTGGGTTACCCGAATGAAACGGATGAGCAGTTTGAAGAAACAATGTCTCTCTACCGTGAAGTCGGTTATGAATTAGCATATACCTTTATTTATTCTCCACGTGAAGGTACTCCAGCAGCAAAAATGGAGGATAACGTTCCGATGGAAGTGAAGAAAGCACGCTTACAGCGCTTAAATGCCCTTGTGAATGAGCTTTCTTTAGAGGCGATGAAAAAGCATGAAGGTCAAATCGTTGATGTTCTGGTTGAAGGGGAAAGTAAGAACAATCCTGATGTCCTTGCAGGTTACACCTCTAGGAATAAGCTTGTGAACTTTGTTGCACCAAAATCAGCGATTGGCAAAATTGTAAAAGTCAAAATAACAGAAGCAAGAACATGGTCATTAAACGGAGAAATGGTAGAGAAATTCGAACCAGCAGAGGTGAAGTAAAGTGGCGAAATATACAAAAGATGATATCGTTGCACGTGCGACAGACTTAGCACGAATGATTGCAGAAACAGAAGAGGTTGACTTTTTTAAGCGTGCAGAAGCACAGTTAAATGGAAATAATAAAGTTCATACCTTAATTTCTGACATTAAAGGATTGCAGAAGCAAGCTGTAAATCTTCAGCATTATGGAAAACCTGAAGCCTTAAAAAAAGTTGAAGATAAAATTGCTTCGATTGAGAAAGAATTAGATGAAATTCCTGTTGTACAGGAATTCAAACAATCACAATTAGATGTAAACGAATTGCTTCAAATTATTGCTTCAACCATTTCAAATACGGTCACCGATGAAATCATCATTTCAACGGGCGGCGATGTATTATTAGGAGAAACTGGTTCAAGCATGCAAAATGGCGGCGGATCTTGTGAAGGTCACGACGATTGCGATCACGAACATTAAGACTCCAGCCAGGCTTATGAGAGCCTGGCTTTATTTTTTCCTTACATTTATTTTCCCCTCTGATTAGAATCTTATTACTCTTCATTTTTAAAGTACATGCATACAAGGCACACACCTATAACTCCCGCATAAAATGAACTATGACTAAACTTTTATCCAGTACTCAACAAAATAAATTTCACACTAGTCTTATATCTTGCATACGATGAAATGAAAATGAATGAGGAGGGTTCGCGCGAAATGGGAGAATATAGAGAGATAATTACCAAGGCCGTAGTAGCGAAAGGACGTAAATTTACACAGTCCAATCATACGATTAGCCCGGCGCATAGTCCAACAAGTATACTTGGCTGTTGGATCATCAACCATAAATATAATGCGAAAAAGGTTGGCAAGACTGTAGAGATACATGGCTCTTATGACATCAATGTTTGGTACTCATTTAATGATAATACCAAAACAGAAGTTGTCACAGAACGTGTCCAATATACAGACGTCATTAAGTTAAAGTATCGTGACCATGATTGCCTCGATGACAATGAAATTAGTGCTCGAGTGCTTCAGCAGCCAAATTGTGTTGAAGCGGTCATTTCCCCGAATGGCAATCGCATCATCGTCCATGTTGAAAGAGAATTCCTCGTAGAGGTGATTGGCGAAACAAAGGTTTGTGTTCTTGTCAGCTCAGATGGATGCAAGGACTGCGATGATGATTGGGGTATGGATGTAGACGACGAAGAATTCGAAGAGTTAAATCCAGATTTCTTAGTCGGCTCAGAAGAAGAATAAAAGTAACTAGGAGGTTTTACTTCCTAGTTTTTTTCTTTTTCATGGGAATTATTAAATGGAAAATTAGCAAGCTATGATAAGGAGGTGTTAGAATGAAACCTAGACAGCCTGGAAATAAAAATATGCCTGATTTTGACCAATTAAATGACCGAATAATTGCAGAGAGTTCACCCTCACCCATGTTAGTGATCAAAACCAATCTCGATCCACAAGATGCTACTGAATGTAATCCGTATTATAATGATACCATAGGGAAAAACCCTAAAAAAGTTAAGGATTATTTTGAGGAATAAGAATGCCAGGGGTTTAACCCTGGCTTTCTATCCATTCTGGCTTTAATAACGACAGGACGTACGTATCATGAAATTGCTCATTTTGATTAATATAGCCACGCAGGATTCCTTCATTTGTGAAACCAATCTTCATTAGTAAATTGATCGATGCTTCGTTTTCCGGGTAGACAACGGCACCAATACGATATAAATCTAATTGTTGAAAGCTAAAACGAATTACTTCATTTATTGCCTCGGAGATAAGTCCTTTCCTCCAATAGACAGGATGGAGTTCATAGCCAATCTCTGCACGCTTATTTTTTAAATGTAAACCATTAAGACCCACTGTACCGATGAAGCGCTGATTTTCTTTTAATTTAATACCCCAACGGATCCCCCGTTTATCAACAAAGTTCTTATGAAACATATCAATTAATCTTGAAGCTTCAACAGGTAAAGTAAAACGATTAGTCCCATAAAACCTCGTCACTTCTTCTAATGATAAAATTTCGTATATGTAGTCCACGTGCTGATGGGTTATCTCAATTAGCTTAAGTCTTTTTGTTTCTAAAATGGGAAAAGTCATAGCAAATCCTTTCTATTAGCCCTTAGTACTCCACCGTTAACAAAATTGAAAATAGGGAATTTCCAAATGAATTCTAAATCTTTCTATTAACTATTAGTGTATAATGGCATAAAAGAAATTTCCATTATATTTTGGTTTAGAAGGTGTACAATTTTGCAAAAAGCAGAGTATATAAATTTAATAGAAACAGAATTATTCCCGAAAATACAATTAACGACAATCAGTCCGTTTGACCCGATTATCGTAGAAAATCAATCACAAATCTGGAGAACCATCGGAAGTGGTAATTATGCTGGGGTATTTTCGCTTGATGCAAAGCCAGAATGGGTTGTAAAAGTATATGGTCGAAGTCCTGAGGAACTTAAGAAGGAAATTGAAGTATATAAAAGATTAGGAAATCATAAAAGTTATTCTACTCTGTTTGATTATGGGGAAAATTATTTAATCTTAAAAAAGCTGGAAGGTATCACTTTGTTTGATGCCTTGGTAAAGGGGGTTCCAATTCCCGAAACAGTAATTAAAGATATTGATTCCGGTTTAGATTATGCAAGGTCGATTGGATTAAATCCCTATGATGTCCATGGGAAAAATGTCGTCATGTTTGAGGGCAGAGGATATATTGTTGATATATCCGATTTTTATAAAAAAGGGTTTTGTAGGAAATGGAAAGATTTAAAAAAAGCTTATTATAAGATTTATTTACCATATATATATAAATATCATCCACCAATCCCTTTTTTAATGGTTGATGCAATGCGGAAAGGATATCGGATGTATCGTCGTTTGAAAAAGAAAGGCTAAAAAATAATAATATTTAGTGAGGTGTTATTATGGATGACCGTCAGTTTCGAAACGCAATGGGGAAATTTGCAACTGGAGTAACAGTAGTGGCAACAGAAGTAGCGGGAAATGTACATGGAATGACTGCGAATGCCTTTATGTCTGTTTCGCTTAATCCAAAACTTGTTGTCATTTCGATTGCTGAAAAAGCACAAATGCTTGAAAAAATAAAACAAAGTAAAAAGTTCTCTGTCAATATACTTGCTGCTAAACAGCAAGAATTATCAATGATATTTGCGGGGCAGTTAAAAAATCAACAAGAAGTAGCGTTTGAGCGTCTTGAAGGAATACCTGTCTTACCAGGAGCTGTGGCTCAAATTACATGTGAAGTATCGGCCGAGCATGTGGAAGGAGATCATACCCTTTTTATTGGCCGGGTAACTAGTATTAATTTGGAGGATTCGGACCCGCTAATTTATTATAGTGGAAAATATCGATTGCTTGCAGATGAGTAAATAAAGATTCAATAAGTCCTATTTGCTAGGGCTTATTTTTTTGTTTTCTGAAAATTTGATACAATAGAAATACAATACATACCATAAAAATATGAAAGGAGCCATCACGATGGTTTTACAGCTTGAAAATGTATCATTACGAAGAGAAGGAAATTGGATTTTGCAAGATGTAAATTGGCAGATTAATAGAGGAGAAAACTGGGTATTATTTGGTTTAAATGGCTCGGGTAAAACTGCGATCTTAAATTTATTAAATGCCTATTATTTTCCGACGACAGGGAACGTAACTGTACTGGGGATGGAATTTGGGAAAACATATTTAAGTGAGAAACTGTGCAAACAGATTGGATTTGTTTCCTCTTCACTTCAGGAAAAATTTCATCCAGGAGATAATGCTTTTGAGGTTGTCTTAAGCGGTGCTTTTGCATCGATTGGTCTCTATGAAACACCGACAGATGGAATGAGAAAAAAAGCTGTTGAACTCTTGGAAACACTTGGTTGTATTAGATATGCAAACCGAAATTACGAAAAATTATCACAAGGGGAAAAGCAGCGTGTTTTAATTGCTCGTGCACTGATGGCTGACCCTTCTTTGCTTATTTTTGATGAACCGACAAATGGATTAGATTTTATCGCACGCGAACAACTGTTAGAATCGATTGGAAAAATTGCAAATAAACCCGATGGACCGACATTGATTTATGTCACCCATCATCTCGAGGAAATCCTGCCTGTTTTCAATAAAACCCTTTTACTAAAAGAGGGTCAAGTTTTTGCAGAGGGAGAGACAAGTAAATTGATATCAAGTGAAAAGTTAACGGAATTTTTCAATCTTCCAGTACAGGTTGAGTGGAAGTTAAACCGTCCATTGCTTACAAGACTACAGGTTGATGAGGAAGATAGAATCAGTACATATTGATGATTGAAAAGGCGCATGAATTCATCATGCGCCTACAATCGTTATTTTGGCATATGTGTAAAACTTCACAGATTTAAAGAAGATTGTAGTATATAGTAAAAGGGAGCTGTGATATTAAAATTTATCTGACTGAGAGGTTAGGCACGATGAAAAAATCTTTTGTTTTCATATTGAGTCTGATGTTTATATTTATTGCAGGCTGTGGGTCAGCCAGTAACTTAACGATAAAACTTTCTACACCAAAAACATTTACTCCAGGAAATATATATGCGATGCAGTTTTCAGTGGTCGACAAACAGGGAAAACCGGTGGAGGGTGCTAAAGTGAGTGCTGATTTAACTATGAAAAATATGGACCACGGTACAACCCCCGTAGCTGTCGAAGAAATTGGAGATGGCAAATATATTGGAACGTCTAATTTAGCGATGAATGGTGATTGGGTTGCTTCAATAAAAGTCGAACACGATGGAAAAACTGTTGAGGACGAAAAGCAATTCACTGTTGAGGCAAAAACATTAGCAAATGCCCATAAAGTGACAAAAGAGGTCACCTTACCTGATTTTACGTTAATTGACCAGAATGGAAATTCAGTAACGAAACAAGATTTTTTAGGAAAAACCGTTGTACTGACCTTTACGTATGTTAATTGTATCGACCCGAACGCATGTCCGATATTATTGGGGAATTTCAGCAATTTGCAGCAGGATCTGAAATCAAAAGGAAGTAAAACAGATAATCTTTTACTTGTTTCCGTTTCACTTGATCCTGAAAATGATACACCAGAAGTCATGAAAGAACACGCAAATAAAATGAATTTTGATCTCTCCTACTTGAAAATGCTGACAGGGGATAAGAATCAGATTCAAAACTTGGCAGATACCCTTGGTGAGCATTTCGAAAACAAAGGGTCCGAGGTTTTACATGACAACAAAACGTTTATCTTTAATGGAGACGGAAGGCTGACGCATGAATTTACAGGTAGTATCATTAATCGTGATGAATTGTTCCAGATTGTTGCAGGAGAAAAATAGAGAATGAGCAGGTCTGCCTCCTTTTTGGGGGTAGATTTTTTTGTATTTCTGACCTTTAAATAAAAACAAGTAAAAAATAAAATTTTATATTCAAAAATAAACAAAAGTAATATATAATAAAATCAGAAGTTAATAAACATATATACATACAAACGGAGGAATTGGGATGGTAATGAATCTTTGGGATACTGAAAAAGCTTCACAGGTTTCAAAAGGGGTAGAAGAATTAGTGTATCGCTCCAATTTAATTGGAACGGATCGTGCCGTATGTAACTGGGGTGGCGGCAATACTTCCATGAAAACAATTGAAAAGGATTTCCGTGGACGCGAAATAGAGGTAATGTGGGTAAAAGGCAGCGGATCTGATTTAGCGAGCATGAAAGCACATAACTTTACTGGATTAAATTTAGAAGATATTCGTCCATTATTTGAACGCGATGAAATGCCAGATGAAGATATGGTTGCATATCTTTCACATTGTATGATTGACAGCAAACATCCAAGAGCATCGATCGAAACATTATTGCATGCGTTCCTGCCATTTAAGCATGTAGACCATACACATCCAGATGCGATTATTAGCCTTTGCTGTGCTGATAATGGAAAACAGCTTGCTGAAGAGATTTTCGGAAATCGTTTTGTCTGGGTTCCGTATGTACGTCCTGGCTTTACACTTTCAAAAATGATCGCAGAAGGAGTTAAAAATAACCCGAATGCCGAGCTTGTTTTAATGGAGAAACACGGACTTGTTACGTGGGGAGAAACATCTGAACAATCTTACGCAAAAACAATCGAAATTATCAATGAAGCAGAACAATATATTAATGAAAGAGTCGATGAAGCGTCTGTATTTGGCGGACAAAAATATCAATCTCTTTCTGAGGAAGAAGCAACCAGTATTTTAGCAAAAGTATTGCCAATTATCCGTGGTGCAGTAAGTGAAGAAAAGAAAATGCTATTAACCTATGACCGTGGAGAAGATGTTTTGCAATTTGTTAACAGCCAAAATGCACCTGAGCTTTCACAAATTGGTGCTGCATGTCCAGACCATTTAGTTCACACAAAAATGGTCCCACTTTATATCAAATGGGATCCGCAATCAAAAGATTTAGATGCGCTAATTGCTAGTATTAAAGAGGGAGTTGCCAGTTTCAAAGCGGCTTACCAAGAATATTTTAATCGTAACAAAAATCAAGGCGATAAAATGTTTGAACCAGCTCCACGTGTCATCCTCATTCCTGGGGTTGGAATGGTGAACTCTGGAAAGGATGTTAGCAATTCTAGAGTAAGCGGGGCATTATATCATCGTGCGATTGCTGTTATGAAAGGTTCTACTACATTAGGAAACTTTGTATCTTTAAGCGAGAATGAATCCTATAACGTGGAATATTGGCCATTAGAGCTATATAAATTAACACTTGCTCCACGAGAGACAGAATTTTCTAGAAAAGTAGCTTTTATCACCGGAGGAGCGGGTGGAATTGGCAGTGCAACAGCTCGTCGTCTTGTTTCAGAAGGTGCACATGTGGTGCTAGCTGATCTAAATTTAGAAGGTGCAGAAAAAGTTACTGCTGAAATAAACGAAAAATTTGGAGCGAATCGTGCTCTTGCTGTTAAGATGGATGTTACGAGTGAAGAGCAAGTTCAAACTGCTTTTGATCAAACAGCACTAACATTTGGCGGTGTTGACATTATTGTCAACAATGCAGGTCTTGCAACATCAAGTCCATTTGAAGAAACAACACTCAAAGAGTGGAATCTAAATATGAATGTATTAGGTACAGGTTACTTCTTGGTTGCCCGTGAAGCATTTAAGCAAATGAAAGATCAAGCGATTGGCGGTAACATGGTGTTTATCGGATCGAAAAACTCTGTGTACGCTGGTAAGAATGCAGCAGCTTACAGCTCAGTGAAAGCACTTGAAACACACTTAGCAAGATGTATTGCGGCTGAAGGCGGCGAATATGGAATTCGTGTAAACTCTGTTCTTCCGGATGCGGTTCTTCAAGGTTCAGCAATTTGGGGTTCAAGATGGCGTGAGGAACGTGCTGCAGCATATGGGATCGATCCGGATCAATTAGAAGAGCATTACCGTAAACGCACGACCTTACTCGTAAATATTTATCCATCAGATATTGCAGAATCAATTGCATTCTTTGCTTCATCAAAATCAGACAGAACAACTGGATGTATGTTAACGGTGGATGGCGGAGTGCCTGCTGCATTTACTAGATAAAATTTTTACGTAAAAGCTTTTTGGAGTGAGATGATTATTCAGAAATTAAGCATGGAACAATTGCTCGAAACACTAAATAAAGCAATTGAATTAAATTTGAGACAAGACTTTATTGAACTACTAGTAAACGAGTTAGATAGAAAACGATTCATGGTTTATTAACAAAAAAGTTGACTCCTATATAAAAGGGGTCAACTTTTTTCATCTATACAAAGATCGAACTGGAACCTTTTGTAATAAATTCCTTTGGAGGCCACATTGAGAGGTCAAAAGGGAAATCAGAACCAGGAACGACTCTGTCTTCTCCAACTGTTTTAATTAGAAAATCAATACTATCCGGGCTCCATAAAACGGTATCATACCAAAAACGATTTAAGTATTCAGATGGTTTTGCTTTCAGTTTGGAAGAGACAAGCCCCCAATGTTCATAGCCCTTATCAAGTCTGCCAATTTGATAGGGCAGGAAACCTCCGCCATGTGCAAATAATATTTTTACATTCGGATATTGATCAATCATTCCGCTTAAAAGAATATCTGTTGCACAAACTGTTGTTTCCCAAGGTACACCAATTAGATTAGGCATCATTCTTCGCTTTAAGCGAGGGTCTTCACATAATAATGGGTGAATAAAAACTATCGCATGTAATCGATTGGCTTCTTCGAAAAAAGGGATGAAAAAGTCGTCAGATAACATATGTTCAGATAAACCCGGACCAATGATGACTCCTTTTAATCCCAGATTCATCGCCTGACTTAAGACTTGAGCAGCTTTTTCTGGATTGGTAAGAGGGACAGTTCCTAAAGCAGAGAGTTTCTGAGGTGCTTTATTGGTCCAATCAGCTAATGCCTGATTGTATAAAGTTGCCATATCAGTGGTGATCTCTTCAGAGAAATCATAGAGAAACAGTTGGGGGATTGGTGAGATAAGCGAATGAGAAACACCGGCTTTTTCCTGTTCGTCCAAGTAATAGTCACCTTCAACAAAACCCTTTTTCAGCTCAAATCCCCATTTTTCATTTATCGTTAAGAATGGATCTTTCGTGCCATCTTTTTGGGTCCATTTCGCATTAATGATCTTCTGATGGTCTTGAAGCCAAGCGATTACTTCCGGTGGAATAAAATGAGTATGGAAATCATGCATGTAATATCACTCCTATACGATTATATCAATCTATTTTTCGATATCCCATATTTCTAGAAATATCTAAACTAGCACTAATAACTTTTTTAGCTATACTTTGAATTTTATGAGCTGGAATTCTCTGCTTTGGACCTACAATGGATAAGGCTGCAATTACTTTTCCTTTGTAATCATAAATCGGTGCAGCAATAGAAGTGACTCCATCAAGTAATTCTTCGACACTAGATGCATAGCCATTTTTCCTTACTTCACGTAAGTGAGCATGAAGCATATCGGTGTCTGTAATCGTGTTTTTTGAGTATTTATGAAGACCTTTTTCGATTACGCTCTGCGTCACTTCTTCATCAGAGAATGCTAGTAAAACTTTCCCTGAACTTGTACAGTAAGGCGGATTTCTTCGTCCAACATGAGTTAAGAATCGAACAGGATGATTGCATTCTACTTTATGAAGATAGATGACATCCGACTGATCTAAAACAGATATGTGGGCGGTTTCACCAAGTGTCTCAACTAGCTTGTTTAAGACCGGCTGTGAGTCACGATAGATATCCATTGAACTATATACGACACCACTAAGAGTAAGAATAGAGAGGCCTAAGCGATATTTTTTAGTTTCGGGATCTTTATGCACGAACCCTTCGCTTGCAAGGGTTGCCATGGTCCGGCTGACTGTACTTTTGTTTAATCCTAGAGAAGTCGAAATTTCACCAATTTTCTTTTCAGGTTCATCCATCGAGAAACTATTTAAAATCCGAAGAGCATTTTTTAAGGAAGAAAGATAATTTTCTTCCTGTTTCTTTGTTTCCATCACTCATTCCTCCCCATACCCCTGTTTCATTATGTAAAACTAGGTTGCTTTATAGTGGTCAATATATCAAAAGAAAAATGAAAAGAAAAGTTATTTTTTAAAAATTAAAATTATTTTTAATTGTTTCACATAGAGAAACAACGATGTTGTATATGAAATTAAAAGGGGATATCTTCTAGTTAAGTAAAATATAGTTTTCTAATTGGAGGAATAAAAAGATGACTGTCGAAACAAGAGTAAAGGCAATCAATTGTTTGCATTTCATTAACGGACAATTTGTTGAATCACAAAACAAAAAAACATTTGAGAATATTAATCCGGCCACTGAAGAGGTAATGGGGATGGTTGCAGAAGGGGGAAAAGAAGAGGTTGACTATGCTGTAGCCGCAGCCCGCAGAGCATTAAATGGCAGTTGGAAAAAGATGACGACAGGAGAACGTTCAAAGATTCTTCGTCGAATTGGAGATTTAATCCTGGAAAGACAAGAGGAATTGGCACGGTTGGAATCGTTAGACACAGGTAAACCGTTCTGGTTGGCTAATAGTATTGATGTCCCGAGGGCTGCTTATAATTTCCACTTTTTTGCCGATTATATGATATCTGTTAATACGGATGCAAACCAACAGGATGACCTGGCCATTCATTATTCGTACCGCCGCCCAGTTGGGGTGGTTGGTATTATTAAACCTTGGAATTTGCCATTATTATTACTTACTTGGAAATTAGCACCATGTTTAGCAATGGGCAATACAGCCGTGATTAAACCAGCAGAATGGACACCAATGACAGCAACGGTATTGATGGAAATTTGTAAGGAAGCCGGAGTTCCAGATGGTGTGGTTAATCTTGTTCATGGCTTCGGACCAAATTCTGCAGGCGGCGCAATATCAGAACATCCGGATATTAATGCGATTTCATTCATTGGCGAGCCGGGAACAGGTTCTGCAATTATGAAGGCGGCATCAAGATCATTAAAAAGGCTGTCATTTGAATTAGGAGGAAAAAATCCAAATATAATTTTTGCCGACTCCGATCTGGATGAAGTGGTCGAAACAACAATCAAATCAAGTTTTATTAATCAAGGTGAAGTTTGTCTCTGTGGTTCACGCATTTATGTTGAACGCCCAGCATATGAAGAATTCCTCAACAAATTTGTAGCAAAGGTTAAAAACTTAAAAGTAGGACTTCCAGAAAATGAGGATACAAAGGTTGGGGCATTAATCAGCAAGGAACATTATGATCGGGTCAATAGCTATATTGAAATTGCCCGCAATGATGGTGCAACCATTCTGACAGGGGGAAAACGTCCGGATGGGTTTGAAAAGGGATATTATTTAGAACCCACGATTATCACAGGAGTAGACCGGAATTCCCGTTGTGTTCGTGAAGAAATTTTTGGGCCGGTTGTAACAGTTATGCCTTTTGATATGGAAGAAGAAGTGATCATGCAGGCAAATGATACCCATTATGGTCTAAGTGCAACGATTTGGACAAACGATTTAAGACGGGCGCACCGGGTTGCTCATCAAATTGAATCAGGAATTATTTGGGTAAACACTTGGTTTTTACGTGACCTGCGTACCCCATTTGGCGGGATGAAAAATAGCGGGATTGGCAGAACAGGCGGAATGCATAGCATTGATTTTTACTCTGAATTATCCAATATAACGATTAAATTATAAGAGGGGAGTCATTCTTTTGACAGATAAAATTAAGCAATATGCAGAAAAACTAGCTGAAGCGGAGAACACTCGGATTGGTACGGTTCCACTTACCTCAGAAGATTCAACGCTGACAGTAAAAGAAGCCTATTATATTCAGTTGGAAAACATTCAGCGCAAAATAGAGCAGGGCCAAATCATAGTAGGGAAAAAGATTGGATTAACTTCCTTGGCGATGCAGAATTTACTAGGTGTAGATGAACCTGATTACGGACATTTGCTGGATAGTATGGTGGTAGAAAATGGTGGTCAGATTAATATAGAGCAAGTTCTTCAACCAAAAGTAGAAGCGGAGATTGCCTTTATCCTAAAAAAGGAATTACGGGGGCCAAATCTTACAGCGCTTGATGTCCTTCAGGCAACCGATTATATTGTACCTGCTCTTGAAATCGTCGATAGCAGAATAAAAGACTGGAAAATTAAGTTGGCCGATACAGTGGCAGACAATGCCTCATCTGGTTTTTATGTGCTTGGCGGCAAGCCAACAAAAATAGAGGATATCGATCTTGAATTAATAGGTATGGTTTTAACGAAAAATGGTGAGCTGGTCAATACGGGGGTCGGTGCAGCCGCTTTAGGAAATCCCACAAAGTGTGTTGCCTGGTTAGCGAATAAATTAGCCGAATTTGATATCTCGCTAAAAGCAGGTGAAGTGATTCTTTCAGGGGCTTTGTCAGCAGCCGAAGCCGCTCAAAAGGGTGATACATTTACGGCAAGATTCGCTCATATCGGTCAGGTCAGTGTACGGTTTTAACCGTTTAAAGGAGGAAAGAGGATGAATCAATACAAAGAGATTGCACACTATTTAGAATCTGCGGAACTCGATAAGCGCGAGGTTGCCAAAGTCACGGTAAACTTGAAGGCTGATTTAACAGTGGAAGAAGCTTATCAAGTACAAAAAGAAATTGTACACTCGAAATTAAATGAAGGGAAAAAAATCATTGGCCCGAAAATGGGATTAACCAGTCAGGCCAAAATGAAACAAATGGGGATCGAAGAACCGATTTATGGATATGTGTTTGATTATATGATCATTGAAAATGGCGGTCAGGTGCCATTACATGAATTAATTCACCCAAAAGTTGAGGCTGAAATCGCGTTTGTGATTGGTGAGGATATTGAAGGTCCTGGTGTAACAGGGGCTCAGGTTTTAGCTAAAACCGAGTATGTTTTACCAGCCCTAGAGATTATTGACAGCCGGTACGAAAATTTTCAATTTACCTTACCCGACGTGATTGCGGATAATGCTTCAACTTCAAGAGTGGTGTTTGGTACCACCCTTAAAAAGCCGGAGCAATTTGAACTTGATTTAGTTGGGGCAATGCTTTCGATCAATGGTGAAATCAAGGAATTGGGAGCAGGAGCTGCGGTCCTTGGCCACCCTGCAAATTCCATTGCCATGCTTGCCAATATGCTGGCAAGAAAAGGGGAAAAGGTCCGTAAGGGTGATGTTATTTTAACAGGCGGGATTACGAGTGCAGTTCAATTGAAATATGGGGATATTGTAAGCGGTAAATTCGATGGTCTAGGTGAAGTGGCCTTTACAGTAACTGATTAATAATTTTTGGCACACGGTTGATTGAAGTGCCTGGAGCGGAAATCAACAGGCACCATTAACAGAGCCTAATTTTTAAAAAGGAGCATTTACATGCCAATTATTAATGTTCAAATATTAGAAGGAAGACCAAAAGAGAAAATAGAAGAAGTCATTCACAATATTACTAATACTGTTTCAGAAACATTAGATGCTCCAAAAGAGAGCATAAGAGTCATCGTAACAGAGATTCCAAAATCCAATTGGGGAATAGCTGGAGTACCAGTTTCGAAAAGGTAACCAACATATAAAGGGAGAGTATGGCGAAATGGGATATTCCGTCATGCTCCCAAGATTGTAAACAACTGATGTAAGCGCTAACTAAATGAATTTAAGTTTTGGAGGTTAATATGACGATAGAATTGAGTATGTTAGTGCCTCACGTTCCTAGCCTCTGTGACGAGGATCAAGTACCAGAATTCCAACAGGACATGGCAAGAGAAATGAAAAAAATGGGAAAACAAATTAAAGAAATAAATCCAGATGTTATTGTGTTAGTTTCCTGTCATTGGCCATCTACCTTTTTCCATTATGTCGACTGTACTCCTGTTCATAAAGGGATTCTTACGGCGTTTGAAGCACCGGACCTAATCAAGGATGTTCCTTATCATTATCATGGTGATGAAAAACTGGCAAATGAATTAGTAAAAGCGGGGGAAGAGGCCAACCTTCAAGTTCAAGGTGTGAACGATCCTTATTTTATTTGGGACTATGGGAGTGTGGTGCCTCTACGCTATCTTGTCCCAGACGAGGATATTCCGGTCATTAATTTATCAGTTACGCTCGCTGCGAGTTTAGAAGAAACCTATAAATGGGGACAGGTAATTGCCAAGATATTACGTGAAAGTGATAAAAAAGTGGTATTTCTTTCAAGTGGTGCCTTATCCCACAATTTAGTCCGAGGCAGACATAACAAGCCAACCGTTACCGAACATGCTTTGGATAAGCAGTTTATTGAATTTGTGATGAATAAAGATTATAAATCGGCTTATGACATGCTGCCGGAATATGCAAGAATGGCAAGAGTTGAATCAGGAGGACGACATCTCGCCATGTTATTCACGATGATTGAGGATGGTAGTGTACCTACTTATCTAGCAGAAGGCCAGTCCTCGGGAAGCTGGAATGCGCTAATTACATTTGAAAAAATTGAAACATCAAATTTAAAAGCCGAAGTTGAAAGTGAATTTGTTAAATAAATCTCTTAAAGATTTGGAAAGGAGGAGATGGTTTATATGCGTACTCAAGTAGGAATTATCGGAGCCGGTCCAGCGGGGCTGATGTTATCGCATCTATTACACATGCAAGGAATAGAATCGATTATCATTGAATCCCGTTCACGCCAAGAAATTGAGGGAACCATTCGTGCGGGGGTTTTAGAGCAAGGAACGGTTGACTTGTTAAATGCCACTGGTGTCGGTGAACGAATGATGAGGGAGGGGCATGTTCACGAAGGGATTGAATTGCAATTTAATGGCAATAGACACCGTCTGGATTTCGCTGAGTTAACCGGTGGAAAACAAATTATGTTATATCCTCAGCATGAAGTCATTAAGGATTTGGTTGCTGCCCGATTACAAGCTAATGGAACTATTTTCTTTAATGTTAGCGATGTTAAACTAGTAAATATTGAATCTACTCAACCCACAATAGAGTATACGAATGAATTTGGTGAGCCACAGGTCATCGAATGTGATTTTATTGCAGGCTGTGACGGATTCCATGGACCAAGCAGACAATCCATCCCAAAAAGCAAAAGAATTGAAAAACAGCAAATCTATCCATTTGGATGGCTGGGGATTATTGCAGAGACACCTCAAGTTAACCCAGAGTTAATCTATGCCCACCATGAACGAGGATTTGCCTTACTAAGTACCCGTACCCCATCTATTCAGCGCCACTATCTTCAAGTTGACCCACATGATGATATTGTAAACTGGTCAGATGATCGAATTTGGTCAGAACTTCATGCGAGAGTTGATATGGAGGGCTGGACTCTTCCACAGGGACCGATTATCCAAAAAAATATTGTTTCCATGAGAAGTTTTGTTTGTGAAACAATGCAATATGGACGTCTCTATTTATCTGGAGATGCTGCACATATCGTGCCTCCAACAGGAGCAAAGGGACTAAATTTAGCAGTAGCTGATATCCAAGTTTTGAGCCAAGGGATTAAAAAATTTTATGAACAAGGTAATCAGGATATCTTGCAAAAGTATTCCCAAATATGTCTAAAAAGGGTTTGGAGGGCACAAAGATTTTCATGGTGGATGACCACCATCCTTCATACCAACCAAAACCATAGTCCGTTTGAATACGGAATTCAGTTGACAGAACTTGATAATGTTACATCATCCCGAAATGCAGCAGCAAATTTAGCTGAAAACTATGTCGGTTTACCATTTGAACTCCCTTTATATAAGCATGAATTATCGCAAAAAAGGTAATGAGCCATAATCTATTAAAATAAACCGTACTAGGTTCATGCTAGTACGGTTTATTTTAATGAAATCAAATGTAATAATAACACCTTTTCCTCGTTTAATTGCACGTATTTCGATTGGCAGCTTTGGGTATAATCTTGCACTTATTACCGCACCGTATGATTGTGGAAGGTTGAAGATGGAAATATTACGATTCGATTATTAAAAGTGGAGGACAAAGCGGTAGTTGAGATTAGCGATATGGGTGTTGGTATAGAAGATGCAAATCTGAAGAAAATCTTTAGTCCATTCTATACAACGAAAAATGGGGAAAGTCTGATTCAAAAAAAGAGAAGCTATTCAAATGAAAGATGAATGGAGATTCGATAGATAATTCTTTCGATATGCGAAATACCGTGTTATACTTATACAAGTTATCAATGAAAACGTCCTAGAAGGGTTGTTTATTTAAATGTCTAGTACAATAAAAGCTTTTATAAGTCTCTTTCTGGTTTCTGTTTTGTGGGGGTTAAATTATCCAATCAGTGCCTATTTGCTCCAAGACTTTTCACCTGTCTTTTTATCAACTGTACGAATTTGTTGTACCTCACTTTTTTTGATTATCGTTGCCTTGATTCATAAAGGAATAAAACGCCCCACCATTTCAGAGTGGAAATTCCTAATTGGTGTGGGAATCTTTGGAACTCTGTTAAATCAAACCTTTTACTTTACTGGGCTGCATCATACAACACCGGCAAACGCCTCATTAATCATTTCCTTGGCACCCATAGCAACAATTTTATTGGAACGGATCATCTTTAAGGTCAAGTTTACGGTAAAAAAATCAGCAGGAGCCATTATAAGTCTAATTGGTGTTTTTTCAATAATTGGCGTTGGAAAGGGCGGTTTGGGAATCTCATGGGGCGATTTTAACATTCTAGTCGCCATGCTTTGCCTCTCGATTAGTCTATTATTTATTCGAGGTTTAGCGAAAACCATGAATACCTTTATTATTACCGTTTACTCCACCGTACTAGGAAGTGTACTGATGATTCCTGCAGCAGGAGTTGAAAATTTGGTAAGCGGCTCCTCTATCAGCCATTCCCTTTTCATGTGGATATTATTAGCTTTTGCTGGGATTATCGCTCAAGGAGTTGCCGGCTTTTGGTGGAATAAAGGTGTAGCAAGGGTTGGCGCAGGTACAGCTTCAATGTTCATGAATATTCAGCCATTTGTGGCCATCCTTGCCTCCCATTTTATTCTAGGGAATCATATCTTGTTGAATCAAATCCTTGGGGGTATTTTGGTATTGCTTGGAGTATTTATTGCAAATATGCCATCAATTAAAAATGTGGTTTCTACTGGACCAAATAAAGTAGCAATGTGAAAAGTCATCCCATTCAGGGATGACTTTTTTTGTATAAAAAATTGGAGCCGTAAAAATAATCATTTAGTATTTGATTAAAATTAAGAGGTCTCGGTCAAAATATTTAATTTTTAAAATATTCTGAAGGTTTCTATTTACTTCTGAAGAAATTCAGAGTTAAAATAGTATCATCTTATCTGTTGGTCTGACCACAGTCTTAAGGGGGGAAACTGATAGTCGAGAACAAAAACTCGTTTTAAATAAAACATTGGAAGGGATAATGTTATTTTAAGCTTTGAATTTTCACTGGTACTGTTTATAATAAAATCTTTATCTTTTTTGTAAAAATTTAAAAAAAGGAAGACAAAAAAATATGGGAATACTCTTACTCCTACTTTGCACTTTGATGTGGAGTTTTGTCAGTATACTTGTGAAAGCAACTAGTTTCTCGGTAGATAGCTATACTATTACGTTTTTACGCTTTTTTTTAGGTGTAATTTTCTTGTTTGTGTTTATTTGGATGAGTAAGAGGAAACTGAATTTCTTTTGGAAATCTAAATGGATATGGTATGGAGCACTTGGGAAAATTCTGAACTATCTACTAGAAAACTATGGTGTATCAATCGGGTATGCCTATGAACAAATCCTAGTGACGCCTTTTGTTACAATATTTATGTTACTTTTTTCTGTTTTTTATTTTAAGGAAAAAGCGACATTTCTCTCCTGGATATCGGTAACATTATGTTTAATTGGAGTAGTATTAATTAGTTGGAATGGTTTACCAATCCAAGATTTAATGAAGTTTGACCTTTTTTTGACTTTCATATTTGCTTTGTCTGCTGTAGGTGCCAGTATCCATTTTATGTCTCAGAAAATTCTGGTTGAAATGATGGATGCAGCTGACATGAATTTATCAATCTTTTTATGTTGCAGTTTGATAACGACTATCCCACTACCATCTCAGGCTAAATGGACAGGCGATTTCCACGAAATAACGATATTAGCTTTAATAGGTTTAGGATTAATTACTGGAATTAGCTTTTTAATATATGCTAAAGCATTGAAAAATGTTTCGTTTTTAATGGCCGCAATTCTGGGCAATTCCAGTGTCATATTCACCATCTTATGGTCATGGTTAATTTATAAAGAACCAATCACTAAATATGTGCTTGAAGGGTCAGTATTATTTTTAATTGGCATGAGTTTATTAAGTTTACCTAGTTCAAAAGTTTTGAAACCCAAAAAAGTCATCAAAGCCAGCTAGGAACTATGGAAAAACAATCTTTTTATCTTTCTTTTAATAGATTACTAATATAATAAAATTATTATAAATTTAATTGGTGTCGATCATTAATAAATGAGAAGTGAATTTTGATTTATTAATTGAATTTTCTAATAATTTTTAGGATTGTCATTGACAAAACTTAATCTGATAATATACAATTAGCTAAAACGTTTAACTAAATCGTTTAAGCAGGGTGATAACTTGGCTAGTATTAAAGAAATTGCAAACATTGCAGGAGTTTCCATCGGTACTGCTTCTTTCGTACTTAACGGAAAAGCTGATCAAATGAGAATTTCTAAGTCTACACAGGAAAAAGTGTTAAGAATAGCAAAGGAATTAGGCTATACTCCTAATATTTCTGCTAGGCGTCTTCGCAGCGGTGGAGAGAAAGTTCTCCCAGTTATCGCTATGCTATGGACCAAAAATGCTCGTGCTTCTCTCATTAGTCGTTTCTTGGAGGGGATCCAAGATAAATCCTCCTCGATAGATCAAAAGAGGGAATTTGAACTCCTGATTCAACCATACGAAAATGGCCATTTAGATAAATTGAACAGTTTAAAAACGGGGACTCGTTTTAATGGTGCCATTATTGCAGGGGCTACGGAAGCAGATTTGAATTATTTAGAATCCAATGATGTAAATGTCCCAATCGTTATATACCAAAGAAAATCGGCAAAATTTAGTACTGTTTCCGTAGAAGGCTTTACATCGGGAGAAAAAGTAGCCGATGTTTTTATGAAAAAGGGTCATAAAAAAGTGGGGATGATAATCCCGAAATTATCCAATCAAGCTATTTCTCTTAGAAAAGAAGGTTTTGTAAGTCGTGTTATCTATCATTCATTGGAACTTTCTCAGAGTAATATTTTAACAGGCAACTTTTCAGAGGAGGGAGGCTATCAATGTGTAAAGCAATGGCTGGCAGAACAAAAGGTATTACCAACCGCTATTTTTTCATTAAGTGATGAATTGGCAGTTGGGGCATTGACCGCTTTTCATGAAGCAGGAATACGAATTCCCGAGGATATTGAAATGATCGGTCATGATAATAATGATTTTACAAAATTTACTATCCCTTCTCTATCGACTGTTCATTTACCAGTGGAAGAAATGGCAGCCCAATGTGTGACGACCTTACTTAATCTTATTGAAAAACAGACAAGAGGTCCAGTTCATTTCACATTCGAATCCTCGATTGTTTTTCGAAATAGTTGTCTGGCCCCCTCATAATTAGATGTAATGAGGGAGTCTGCTGGATGCTTAAACGTTATAGCAGGATTATTTACATAGGAGGAAGCATGGATGTTCTTTTCTTTAAAAAATGGTGTTTGGCCAACGATGCTCACGTTATTTTCAGATGATAATCAAATTGATTATCCTGCCATGGAAAATCTGATTGAATGGTACCGTTCCAATGGTGTATCCGGACTGTTTGCTGTCTGTCAATCGAGTGAAATGTTCTTTCTTTCTCTAAAAGAAAGAGTGGAGCTGGCGAGATTTGTAAAAGAGAAAGCCGGAAGTGACCTGCAAGTTGTAGCTTCTGGACATATCTCTGACTCAATTGAGGATCAAATTGATGAAATAAGACAGATCGCCAGCACAGGCATTGATGCGTTTGTTTTGGTCAGCAATCGATTAGCGGCTGAAGAAGAGTCAGAGGAAGTTGTTAAACGTAATGTTGCGACCATCTTGAAGGAAATACCATCAGTAAACTTTGGCATTTATGAATGTCCATATCCCTATAAACGGCTACTATCTCCCTCCTTGCTAAAATGGCTGGCGGAAACAGGAAGATTTTTCTTTTTAAAGGACACGTCCTGTGACCTTCATCAAATTAAGGAGCGAATGCAGGCAGTTAGTGGAACAAACTTAAAAATATTTAATGCGAATTCAGCAACTCTTTTGGATTCTTATCAACTGGGTATAAGCGGTTTCAATGGTGTAATGGCAAATTTCCACCCTGAAATTTATAGTTGGCTGTTCAACAATTGGAAGGACAGCCCTGAAGCAGCATTAAAAGTACAGTCTTTTATCGGTATGGCAGCCATGTATGAATTACAGCAATATCCTGTCAATGCCAAGTATTATCTACAACTGGAGAGTGTACATCATTCCCTCTATAGTCGGTCAAAAAATCAAGCGGATTTCAAAGATTTTCAGAAAAAAGAAGTAGAACAACTAAGACTTATGACTAGCACGTTTAAAAAAACTCTTCTATCAGAAGCCATGATGTCTAATGATCTAGTAGTCCCAGGGGGAAAAGGAGAATGCAGCAGAAAAGAGGAACACGGATTAGTCGTCTACAGAAAGAATTATTAATCAATGAAAACCATAACTATTTTCACAATTGTCATGCTTCTACGATTGTGAAGTTGTCAAATCATGATATACTTGTGGCTTTCTTTGCCGGGACAAAAGAGGGAACCGGGGACATTGCGATTTGGATATCACGGAAAACTAAGAATGAATGGCAGGAGCCAAAAAGAGTCATCTTGTAGGAAGGCCTTCCTCATTGGAATCCAATTTTATATCAACAAAATAAGAAAATCTGGTTATTCTACAAAGTTGGTTTAGATGTGCATTCATGGATTACGAGGTTTGTGACGAGTGTGGATAATGGGTATACCTGGTCAAGGCCAAAAGAATTAGTTTCTTTTGACCCCACCCCGCGCGGTCCTGGAAAAAACAAAATCATCTCGTTATCGAATGGCGCCTGGCTGGCCGGAATTTCTATTGAAGGGATAAGAAATTGGGATGACTATACGGATTATTCTCCGAAACAAGGACTGACTTGGGAAAAGAGCCGTCTAGTGCCGGTTACCCACAAAATAGGGTCGTCGATCGAGAATAGGAATCTATGGGAAGGCTTAAAACAAGAGTCACTATGGGAAAATGACCTGGCAAAGGTTTCGCGTTGGGACGGAATCATCCAATAAGCCTTATGGGAATCTCAAAAGGGCCATGTTCATATGCTGTGCCGGAGTACAAGGGGCTATATCTACCGAAGTGATTCCAGCGACTTTGGAAGAACCTGGTGCGAGGCATATCCGAATTCATTGCCAAATAATAATTGCAGTATTGACGTTGTAAAAATGGAAAATGGGGCCTTGGCACTCGTCTATAACCCTGTTTTAGGAAACTGGTCGGCCCGTACACCCTATCACGATTTCCTTCTCTGAAGACAACGGGAATACATGGGAAGAGCATTATCATTTTGAAACAGAAAAAGGGGAGTTCTCCTATCCTGCCATCATCGCTGAAGGAGAAGAACATTTTTTGACCTACACGATGGATCGTAAAAATATGGCATTTATTCATCTTAAATTATAAGTATAAGCGGAAGAAGGGGACCTTAAACATGCTTAAAGTAGCTGTCATAGGAGTCAATAACATCGGAAAAATTCATTGTCAGACATATAGCGAGAATCCAGATGTCAAGCTTGTCGCTGTCTGTGACTTAGTCGAAGAAAGAGCAGCAAAGATGGCCAGTTTGTACCATACAAAATACTATACCGATATGAAAACCATGCTGGAAAACGAAGAAATCGACATCGTAAGCATTGCTACGGCCGGTGAAGAAAATGGCGGCCACCATTACTTACCGACGATGATGGCAATTGAGGCGGGTAAGGATGTTCTTGTCGAAAAGCCAATCTCTAATAATATTGAAGAAGCTCGGGAAATGGTCCGTCTTGCTGCGGAAAAAAATGTCCGCTTGGCGTGCAATCTAAATCATAGTTCTGTTCCCACAGCTTATAAAGGGAAAGAACTAATTGAAAAGGGCGAATTAGGGAAACTATTATTTTTAAATATGAAACTTGCGATTCAAAATGTGAAAGAAGCCACCCCGTGGTTCCATCTTCGTGCCCTCCATCCTCATTCAATAGATGTCTTGCAATATTTTGGAGGGGAAATAAAACGTGTACAAGCGTTTATGACAAAGGCACCTGGGCGCACAAGCTGGTCAACGGCATCCATTAATCTTGAATTTGCTTCTGGAGCAGTAGGACATTTAACAGGAAGTTATGATGCTTCTAGATTGCATCCGATTGAGTATTGTGAGGTAGCAGGAGATAAGGGCAGATTTGTGATTGATAATGTTTATGAGAAACTTACTTTTTATCCTCATCACAGTGATGAGCTTTTGGTCCAGCGAAATTCTATCATTACCGGAGTAGGGAATTTTCACCAAACTTTTAAGAATAGGCTTGATTGCTTTATTAGGGAGGTAAAGGAAGGGGTAGCGCCTCATCAAATTCAAGCTTCTGGTGCCCATGCATTGGCATGCCAAGAAGTTATTGAGGCAGCCATTCGTTCTCAGATGGAAAATGGAGCGGTAATCGATGTAACAAAGGTAAGTATGGAAGCGGTTAATAAAATTTAATTTTATTATAGTAGAAAAGTGAATTGAAGGGTGGTGAGAAGGCGGGGAAGACAGCCTGATTGTATGAATACGATACTACAAAGGAAGGAGGAATAAAATGGTAAAGATGATGACTACAGATCAAATTGATTTTTATAGGACCAATGGCTTTATTCAGATTGATGACCTTCTGAGTAATGAGGAACTTGATGAATTAAGGCAGTATGTGGATGAATCAATGAAAGAACACAATCTTACAGCTCTTGATTCTCCAGATATGGGTTCTTATTACCGAGTTTTGAATCAAAAGGTTAATAGTTGGCAAAATCATGCAGGTATGGCCAAGTATAGCTTTCACCCTCTTTTTTGTAATATTGCCCTGCAATTAACGGGAGCAAGTGGAATGCGCTTTTTCCATGACCATATCCTATTTAAGATGCCTGGAGATTCCAAACCGACTCCCTGGCACCAAGACTTTCCCTATTGGCCAATGAATGAGCCGGGGGCAATGTCGATCTGGATTGCCCTTGATGACGTAAACGAACAAAACGGCTGTATGATGTTTGTTCCTAAATCACATAAGGCAGGAAAGTTTAAACCTATTAATTTGGCAGATCCAGAAGATATCTTTCAATATACTAAAAACTTAGAGATAGATAGAAACACACCAGTTATTTGCCGGATGAAAGCGGGAGGTTGCACCTTCCATGATGGATTAACCTTTCATTATGCACATGCCAATCACACGGACAAACCAAGACGAGTTTTTGCTATTATCTATTATCCTGAAAACACAACCTACAACGGCAAAAAACATATGGTAACCGATGGAATGGAATTGACAGTGAATGAACCTATTCAGGGTGAATGGTTTCCATTGCTATCAAAAAAAACTGAATCTGCCACCTAGAAATTAATCAGTTAATCATTAGATTCGGAATATTGTAAATTTTGGTTGTATTAAAAGAATATTTTCTCTATAATAATAATTAAATTCAAACACAAACAAAAGTTAAATGATTAGAAACTTGTTGTTTTGTTTTTCTATACTTTTGTTTTTTTTGAAGTTGAAAGCGATTGCATCCAGGGGTCTATTACATAACTTCCATATATACAAGTAGTTTGCTAGTTTTACAAAAATAAGTGAAAATACTAGGGGGACTGGGAATGAACAAGTTTAAATCAAAAATTGTTAAGGTTTTAGCTACTTCTGTCGTACTTTCTACTCTTTTAGCCGGCTGCGGTGGTCAAGAAAAAGCGTCTACTAGTTCCAATAGTAAGAACGAGCCGGTAACGCTTACAATGCTGATAGGTGAAACTATCAATACGCCTGGTTTTCAAGAAGTTGTTAAGAGTATTGAAAAGGATTTGAATATTAAAACTGAGGTAGAGCTTCGTCCCGGCGGTCCTGAAGGTGAAAATATTGTGAAAACTAGACTGGCAACAGGCGATATGGCTGATCTAAGTGTATTTAATTCCGGGTCACTTTTGAAAACGCTTAACCCCGAACAAAACTTTGTTGATCTGACAAACGAGCCATTTATGAAGAATGTATTTGATTCATTTAAGGAGACTGTTACCGACAAAGGAAAAGTATTCGGTGCACCTGTCAGCTCCAGCCAGGTAGGCGGATGGCTTTATAATAAAAGGGTTTATAAAGAATTAGGTCTCTCCGTTCCAAAAACATGGGATGAATTGATGGCGAACAATGCAAAAATTAAGGCTGCAGGTAAAACTGCTGTTATTGGATCCTACAATACCAACTGGACATCTCAGTTAATTATTCTAGCAGACTACTATAATGTTCAGGCTCAAGAACCAAATTTCGCTAAGGACTATACTGCTGGTAAAGCGAAGTACGCAAAAACTCCTGCTGCACTTAGAGGATTCGAGAAACTGGAAGAAATCAACAAGAAGGGTTACATGAATAAAGATTTCAACACTACTACTTATGATCAAGCAATGAAAATGCTCGCAGATGGTGATGGAGTACAATACCCAATGCTGACTCAAGTTCTCCCGGTCATTGCTGACAAGTATCCAGATAAAATCAATGATATCGGTGTTTTCCCTCAGCCTAGTGATTCAGCAGACGTGAACGGTTTTACCGTTTGGTTGCCTAATACCATCTTAATTAACAAGAAGACTGAAAAGCTGGAAGCAGCAAAAAAATGGGTTGAATATTACGTTTCAGAAAAAGGAATTGCTGCTTATGCATCTAAATCAAAGGCTATTGGTCCAAACGTAATTAACGGCATTAAAATTGCAGATGATGCTTATCCAGCTGTTAAAGAAATGATGCCTTTCTTTGATAGCGGCAATGTTGCTCCTGCACTTGAATTCTTAACCCCGGTAAAAGGTGCGAACCTTCCACAGATTTCTACAGAAGTTGGCGGCGGAATAACGAAAGCATTAAAGGGTGCTCAAATGTATGACAAAGACGTTGAGAAGCAAGCGGTCCAGTTAGGACTTCCTGGCTGGAAATAAATTGGGTTCTGAGGTAAATCTTTCGTAGTTGGAAATGAACCCTGTAGTGATTTACAGGGTTCATTTTCTAACAGATAAGGAGTGAATAGAATGACTAATGTCAATAAACGTATGTATTCATACTTTTTTATCATACCGGCCGCCATCATTTATACGGTATTTTTCTTATCACCAACTGTGATGTCATTTTTCTTCAGTTTAACAAGATGGACGCTCATTGATTGGGAATTCATCGGTCTTGAAAATTTTAAGCAATTCTTCTCTGAACCATCGTTAATGATTGGTTTTAAAAATACGCTTATCTACGCTTTTTCAACAATGTCCCTGAAAGTGATTATTGGACTTCTGCTGGCTGTATTCCTCTGTTCAAAAATCAGAAATAAAAATCTCCTTAGGTCTGTTGTTTTCTTCCCAGCTCTTCTAAGTACCATTGCAGTTGGGGTTGTGTTCAATGCTATGATGAATCCCACTACTGGAATCATCAATAAAGGTCTCGCATTAATCGGCATTACTGGACCTGATTGGCTGGGAGATGCTAACATTGCTCTTTTTTCCGTTGTCCTGGTGGATGTCTGGAAAGGGGTTGGAATTGCAACGGTAATTTTCATTGCAGGAATCATGGCAATACCTGCCGAGTATTACGAGGCTCACAAGATTGATGGAGGAAATTCTTTTCAAGAGTTCTTACATATTACCTTGCCGCTTTCACGCCCAGCCATGAACACCGTTATCATTCTGGCACTTATTGGTGGTATGCGTACATTTGATTTAGTATGGGCGATGACTGGTGGTGGTCCAGGATTTTCTACTGACTTACTTGCTTCTATTATATATAAACAGTATGCAGGCGGGTTTTATGGACTTGCGACAGCAGGCAATGTTCTTTTATTCCTTTTCGTAGGACTAATCGCATTTCCAATCTTCAAATTACTTAACCGGAAAGAGGTGGATCTATGAGTATTGAAATCAAACAAGAGGGAACAGCTTTGGTTCGATCATATGACATTGAAATTCATAGTAGTGTAAAGAAAAAAAAGAACTTTAAATTACTTTCAATTGAATCATTTTCTGTTCTAGTCGCTATCGTCCTTTTTGGCATCCCTTTTTATTTCGTTATTATTAACTCATTTAAAGATGTGACTGAAGCTTCCAATATGAATCTCGCTTGGCCTAGTAGCTTACACATCCTTGAAAACTATACACAGGTTATTACAACAAACCATGGAATGGTCCTTAGGGCCTTTTTCAACAGTACTCTAATCACCGTTTTATCTATTGTAACAATGATTCTCGTATGCTCAATGGCTGCTTTTGTTTTGCAAAGAAGACAGGGGAAGGGCTCCAATTTTCTAAATTCATTGGTCCTTGTGGGATTGATGATTCCGCCGGCAATTGTTCCAACAATTTGGGTGCTGCAATCAATCGGTCTGTTTAAAACTTTGCCTGGAATTGTCTTGCTTGAGTCTGCGCTGCATTTTTCTTTTGCATGTATGCTTTATAAGGCATTTATGGCCACGATTCCGCGCGAGATTGATGAAGCAGCACTTATGGATGGATGCGGCTCGTTCAAATTGTATTTTAAGATCATCCTCCCACTTCTAAAGCCTGTTACTTCAACGATAATTGTTCTTTCATCGATTAATATCTATAACGATTTTGAAAATATGTTGTACTTCTTCCCTGGTGCCGAAAATGCAACTGTCCAGTTGACACTTTACAATTTCAAGGGAATGTTCGGTACATCCTGGAACTTGCTTTTTGCCGATGTTTTATTAATCTCAATTCCGCCTCTGATCCTGTTTATTTTCTTTAATAAGAAAATTGTGGCAGGTATGACAGCTGGTGCTGTTAAAGGGTAAATGGGATTCACAATAAATTAGAAAACGAAACCTGGAGAATTTTCCAGGTTTCCCCTTTTTAAAATGAATATCGAACTAGAGTTATCTCAATCTATCTCCTGCACCCACTGACTAGTGACCATAAGTAGCTTAACGTCCGCTTCCACTTTTTATTTTTTGTCCATATCGACCATGTTGATGGCGAAATACACCAAGAATAATAGTTAGAATTGTTTTATTATTTGAATAAATAAAGCACAGAAGGGAGTCAGTTAATAACCTGTTCATTGTAAGCGATTTCTAATCCTGTTGTTTCAGTTAAACCAGTGTTTAATTCATTTTAGGAGGAGATTTAGATGAAATTAGGCGTTAATACCGTTTTATTCGGTGGATATGATTTGAAGACAGCTGTTGAATATATCAAGTACAGTGGATATAAAGGTTTAGAACTTGCCTCTATTGTGGGAATGGCGGAGCACTTGAGCGATACAGCAAGTGATGCTGAGCTAAAAGATGTCTATAGACTTATCGAAGAAGCTGGATTGGATCTGTATTGTGTCGAGGCTGCTACTGACATATTAGTCCCAGAAAATCGCGAACGGACAAAAAGAGTGTTTGAAAGAGCTGCAAAGCTAGGAATCCCGATGGTTACCGTCGGAAGTTCAGGCGAGTCCGATAATGAAGAAAAAACAGGTGCCTCCATCAAAGCGATTGAGGAATTGGCCCAAGCAGCCGGAGATTGCGGTATTCGATTTGCCTTAAAGCTTCACTATGGACACAGTATTTACAATACAAAAACTGCTCTTCGACTCATGGAAGAGGTAAAACATCCAGCACTTGGATTAAACTTTGATGCGACACATGTCGGCCGGGTTGGTGACGATCCAGTAGCATGCATTGAGGCGCTTAAGAAGCATATCATCCATGTTCATATTCGCGATACGTTTATTGAACAATTGAAAATTGCCGCTCCAGAGTTTCAAATTGCGGGCAGAGGGACAACGCCGCTGAAGGAAGTTGTCAATAAGATGGTCGAAATCGGTTATGAAGGAGCTACGGTTCTTGAAATCATTGGGGCGAAAAATCATGAGCTGCCAAAAGTAGTGGCCATTGCTGCAGAAAGTCATGGATATTTAAGCAGACTTTTCCAAGAGGCTAATGAAAAGAGGGGGAATCTTGTATGCTAAAAGTTGCTGTTGTTGGGGTTGGGAATATTGGGAAAATTCATTGTCGTTATTATAGTCAGAATTCAGATGTAAAGCTGGTAGCAGTGTGCGACCTCATTGAAGAACGCGCTTTGGCTATGGAGGAGCTTCATGGCGCTAAGGCCTATACCGATTTGAAAATAATGCTACAAAGTGAAGAGATTGATATTATCTCCATTGCAACAGCAGGTGAAGAAAACGGTGGTGACCACTTTGCACCAGCTGTTATTGCTATCGAAGCTGGTAAAGATGTGCTAGTTGAAAAACCAATTTCTAATAACATTGAGGAAGCTAGAGAACTAGTTCGTTTAGCTGCTGAGAAAAATGTCCGTTTAGTTTCTAACTTGAACCACCGCTTTGTTCCTGCTGCATATAAGGGGAAGGAATTGATCACAAAGGGAGATTTAGGAACATTATTATTCTTAAATATGAAGCTTACCATCCAAAATCCGAAGGAAACAAGCCCTTGGTTCCACCTTCGTGCACTGCATCCACATTCTGTTGACGTTATGCGATATTTTGCTGGTGATATCAAACGTGTTCAAGCATTTATGACAAAAGCGCCAGGACGTAGTATTTGGTCAACTGCTTCTATTAATCTTGAATTTGAATCAGGAGTTGTTGGTCATTTGACAGGAAGCTATGACATGGCCGGACGTCATCCGATTGAATATTGTGAAGTGGCTGGAAATAAGGGAAGATTTGTTATCGACAATGTCTATGAAAACTTTACCTTCTATCCGCATCAAAGCGATGAACTCCTTGTTCTTCGAAACTCTATCATGACTGGAGTAGGTAGCTTCAATGAGACGTTCAAAAATCGTCTTGATCATTTTGTTAAGCAAGTGAAGGAAGGAGTTGCACCTTCTCAAATGGAAGCTTCCGGTGCAGATGCTTTAGCAGGTCAAGAAGTCATTGAAGCAGCAATCAGGTCACAGCTTGAGAATGGCGCCGTGATTGACGTGCCAAAAGTAAAAAAGGGGATTTTACAGGCTTAAACCATTGTTAAGCTAGAAAGGGGCTGAATCCAGATGAAATTAAAAGGCAGTCAATATATGAATGAAAAAGAATTTCCATTTTGTATACGTTCCTTCACTCATACTGAATATAACATGCCACCCATTCATAGCCATGACTTTGTTGAGCTTGTTTACATAGCCGAGGGCGAAGCACAACATAGTTTTGAAGGTGAACTGTATGATATTTCTGCAGGGGATGTGTACATAATAAATCCCGGTGAGGTCCATACCTATATCATTCAGCCAGGTGGAAAATTAGAAATCATCAACTGCCTGTTTATGCCAAGTTTCATTGATGAGTCCTTTTTAAAAGAATTAGGTATCTCCGAGTCAATGGACTACTTCTATGTTCACCCCTTTCTAGATAATAAGGAACGATTTCATTATAGTTTAAATTTACGAGGGCAGGATTCCTCAGAGGTTTTGTCGCTGTTAAATCGAATGTCTGATGAGTATAAGGGCTTACGAAAAGGTTACTCGACTTTAATTCGTTTACAGTTAATTCAATTACTGGTCCAATTGTCGAGAATCTATGAGGAGCAACAAAATTACAAAGAACCAGCGATTTTACGTAATCAAGAAAGAAAAATTCTTGTGCAAAGAATTTGTGGATATTTAGAAAGACATTTTCATCAGAAACTGTCACTCGCGATTCTTTCGGATTTGTTTAATATTAGTGCCAGGCATATAAACCGTGTGTTCAAGGATGAAACAGGAAAAACCGTGATCGAAGCTCTTCATGATATTCGGATTGAAAGAGCGAAGCACCATCTTCTGCAATCGGATGAAAAAGTCATTAGTATTGCTATGGAAGTGGGATACGATGATCCTGCATTTTTCACACGCTTGTTCTCCCGAAAGGTTGGCGTATCACCTGGAAAGTTTCGAGGCGAAACTGTCCATACCCAGGAACGATTAGTAAAATAGGTACAACTCTATTTTTTATTCTAGTAATAAAAGGAGGAGACTATAAATCTATGAAAAAGCCAAATGTTATTGTTTTCGGTATTGATAGTTTAAGAAGGGATTTTATGAGCAGCTATGGGTATCACCGGCTGACCACTCCTCATATAGATAAAATTGCCACCGAGGGTGTACTTTTTGAGAATCATTTTAGTCCAAGTATCCCGACTACTCCTGCTTATGCAGCCATGCTGACAGGTATGGACTGTTTTGGAACAGATGTGGTTGCCCTGCGCCACGAAGGTCCCCTTGGCATCCATGTTAAAACACTAGCCGAAATATTGGGGGGAAATGGCTATATTACAACCTGTGTTGGTTTTTCAGGTAATCCATCGTCTAGAGGATTTGAGAATTATCTAGATTATGAAGCATGGATTCCGGACGAAACAGGCCGTTGTCCTAAAGCAGAAAATTTGAATGCGGTTGCCATTCCAGAATTGAAGCGTCTGGCTGGCGAAGAAAAGCCATTTTTCTTATTCCTTCGCCACATGGATCCGCATTCGCCATATCTTCCTCCGAGTCCGTTTGAAAGAATTTTTTATGATGGCAATGAATATGATCCGGAAAATCATTCAATGGAGCCTGTTTATCAGTTTAAGCCACATGCAGACTTCTTAAAGTCTTGGATTCCTGAAGGCGTTACTGACGAGAAGTATGTTTGTGCCCAGTATGAAGGTGCAGTTGCTTATATGGATTCATGCATCCAAAATATTTTTGCAACTGTGGAAGCTTTAGGGATTGAAGAGGAGACTTTAATCGTAATTACCTCTGATCATGGTGAAACGTTATATGAACATGATTGTTATTTTGATCATCATGGCTTATATGATAACACCCTTACTGTCCCGCTTATTTTTAAATTCCCAGGGAAGATCCCAGCAGGCAAGAGGTTTCCGAATGTAAGCATGATTCAGGATATCACACCAACTATCCTTGAATTGCTGGAGATTGATACTGGAATTGATTTTAACGGACAAAGCCTGGTTAATATCACTAAGGGAGAAGACATTAACAGGGTTTCGGAATTCTATCTAACCGAGTGTACATGGATGAGAAAACATGGATGGAGGACTCCTGAATGGAAGTTGATTCAGGCATTGGAGCCAGATTTCCATTTTAAGCCTGAAATTGAGCTCTATAATCTAATAGAGGATCCTAAGGAAAATAACAATGTAGCTGGACAATTCCCAGAAATCGTAGAACAACTCCAGCAAAAGATGGAGAATTATATTGCGGCTCGCGAGCAGCAAACAGGCCGGATTAATCCGATCTATACCAATGTTAATTACCATGGAAAAGGTGGGGGACCAATTAAATCCTCCGAGGAGGCTTATGAAAAACTCTACCTTGGTACACTTAGAAGTGCTCGTGGTTTGCAAGAAAAGGAAACCCAAAAGCGGTAATATACAAAGAAGAAGGATAGTTTAAGATATTTCATGTAAGAGGGTGACTCAATCAAAAACTGAGCCCTCTTTTTTTAGTATAATATCAAAGAAGGCTTTTTAAAAAAGGATTTTGAATATCAAAAGTTAATAGTTGGGAAATGGTGGACCAGGAATTTTTAAACTATTTATATTGTTTTGAAAATATTTTTATTAGTTAACATGTTTGATATAATAGTTAATAGAAATGAAAACGCTTAAAAAGGAGTGTTTATTACTAGAAAAATTATTTTAGGAGGAGGATGAATGGGAGGATACATAGGTGGCGTCTTAAAAATACCCGTAATTTTATTAAACCTAGCCTATTTGAATTTGCTATGGATTCTTTTTTCAATACTAGGTTTATTCATTTTTGGCTTTTTTCCTGCAACAACATCAATGTTTGCAGTCATTCGTAAATGGGTTATGGGTGACTTGGAAATACCGATCTTTAAGACTTTTTGGTCACACTACAAAAAGTACTTTTTGAAAAGTAACCTTCTGGGACTTGTTATTACTTTTGTTGGATTTTTCTTGTTCTTTGATATCCGACTTGTTCAACAATTTCAAAGTGGTTATATGCTCTTTTTTTATTATTTTTTACTAATGATTGCACTAATATATGGCTTGACAGTATTATATGTTCTGCCTGTTTTTGTCCATTTTGAACTATCGGTATATAAGATTATGAAAACTTCTCTTTCATTCTTGATTGTCTCACCACTTTCAACAATTATGATGTTTGCAGGAGGTATTATTATTTTTTTTATACTAAAGTCTTTACCGGGTTTAGTATTTATTATTGGTGGCAGTCTGCCTTCCTTGTTAATTATGTGGTCTTCATACCATGCTTTCTCGAGATTAAATCAAAAAAATATACCAGAAAGAAAATTTCAAAATCCTTAATGATTTAATCGGTGAAATGGCGTGATTGACCATTTCCCTGTCCGTATAGGCAAAGAGATTTTGTGTTTTAGAGTTTACAATATAATGAATATTGGGATATAACTAAACAACATGTATCGAGGAGGATAACCACTTGAAGATTATCATGATCTCTTTAGATTCACTTAGAGCCAATAGATTGGGGTGTTATGGTTATAATAAACCAACAAGTCCCTATATCGATAAAATAGCTTCAGAAGGAGTACTATTTGAGAATGCATTTGCATCTGATATCCCAACTGAGGTAGCTCATACCTCTATTTTCACAGGAAAAGTGGGTCTTCGAACTGGTGTTGTATCACATGGTTCAGAGTTGACTACTCTATCTAAAAAAACGGAATGGCTTCCTACAATGCTTCGGCAAGCAGGGTTTACAACTGGGGCTGTCGACAATTTATATCAGTTGAAAGAATGGTTTGCGAGAGGATTCCGCTACTATATTAATAGTGTAGGGGGAAACCGATGGATTGACGGCAAAACCATAAATGAATTAGCCAAGCCTTGGTTGAGAGAACATAGAGATGAAGACTTTTTCTTATTTCTTCACTATTGGGATGCACATACTCCTTATCTCCCGCCAAAAGAATTTATACCTGATTTTTATGATACAAATAATGATCCATATGATAAGAAGAACAAAAGTATGGATCAAGCCTATAATCATCTTGCTTATCCTTTTTTCAAGCATCACCATTTTGATTTACTTGGTCCCATAACTGACGCTGAATATGTAAATTCTTTATATGATGCTGAAATCAGGTATTTAGATGACAGTTTGAAAGAAATCGATACATACTTAGAGGAACTAGGTATCAAAGACGATACCCTTCTAATCCTATTTGGTGATCATGGGGAAAGTCTGACAGAACATGACATATATTGGGATCATTGTGGACTTTACGATAGTACAGTCAAAGTACCAATAATTATGAGATGGCCAGAAAAGATTCCTGAAGGAAAACGGGTTACTGGACTGATTCAACAGGTTGATTTAATGCCAACTATTTTAGAGGCAGTTGTTAATCAAACTTCGCTTTATACAGACAAAATATCAATTCCTAGCGAGATGGATGGACGTAGTTTATGGCCGACTATCCGTGAGGATGTTGAGGGAACCCATTCTAAGATTTATTTAAGCGAGTGTGCCTGGCAGGCATCTAGAGGAATTCGTACTGAAAGATTTAAATACATCCGGACACTTGATAGTGGTGTTTTTAATCGTCCTCCTAGAGAACTTTATGATTTACACACTGACCCGGATGAAACAATTAATCTTGCAGAAAATTACCTTGAATTGGCGGGAAGTTTTGATAAGGACTTGGATTCCTGGGTGCAACGAATGCTCCAGGGGAGAGAGGACCCAATGATCATACAACTAAGAGAGGACGGTTTACCATTCCGTAAACGGATTGAAAAAATCCTTGCTGATGTAAATCTAACCTGGGAAGAGTGGAATGAAAACCCTTTACGGGAACGATTGGAACAACTAACCCACTCTTGAGAAACGGAAAAGTAGTCTCTCTGGTAAACAAGCCCTGTCTCTTGAAAAGGCGCAAATAGTCAAATTAGCCATTAAACCAATTTATTTAAATAATACCCGAGTACTAAAGGAGGATGAAGAAGTTGGAAAGCAGCAACAAATTTGCATGGACATGGGAAATTAAAGAAGAAAACCTAGAGGAATATGTAAACCTTCACTTGGATCCTTGGCAAGAAATTCTCGAAGAGCACAGTAAGGCAGGAATTAGGAACTATTCTATATTTCAAAACGGAAATCAATTTTTTTATTGTTTTGAATGTGATGATGTAGAAGCAGCATTTGAATATATAGCCGGGAGTGATGCCTGCAACCGCTGGAATGCCATTACTTCAAAGATGGTAAAAGGCTCCTTCGATTTTAATGATCCAAATCCAATCAAACCACTTCGGGAAGTGTTTTATCTAGCTTAATAATCAAGAAAGTAAAGGCGTCGAATACTATTGACGTCTATTTACTATTTTTATTACTTTTAAACTCACCAGGATCACTTTGAATGATGTGGGATAAACAAGCTCTAACTTTGCAAATAAGGACAATAAATTGGTCGAATCACGTTATAGGAAATTCTTAGATTTCTATTAAAATAGAGTTATCAGTAAGCGTTTCCAACCGAGAGGTGATGTTAATGACAAAATACAGTATTGCTGTTGATATTGGTGCATCTAGCGGCCGCCTTATTTTAGGCCATCTAGAAAATGGATTATTAAAATTAGAAGAAATTCATCGTTTTGAAAATAACATTGTTAAAAAGGACGACTCCTATTGCTGGGAGGCCAATCAACTTTTTCAAGAAATCAAAAACGGTTTAAAAAAGTGCAATGACCTAGGGATCAAACCTGATAGTATCGGAATCGATACCTGGGCAGTCGACTTTGTGTTGTTGGATGAAAAGGACCAACTATTAACGGAGGCCGTTTCTTATCGTGACCCAAGAACAGACGGAATGATGGAACAGGTTTTTGAAAAAATCATGAAGGAACGCCTCTATCTAGAAACAGGCATCCAATTCCAAAAGTTTAATACCATCTATCAATTGTACTCGATTAAACAAAATTCACCGGAAATCTTAAATCAAGCAAAATCATTCTTAATGATTCCGGATTATTTCAATTATTTGCTTACCGGAAAAAAAGCAAACGAATACACGAACGCGACATCTACGCAACTAGTCAATGCTTTTACGAAAAAATGGGATCATGACTTGTTGGATTTATTGGGAATTAATAAAGAAATGTTCCATGATATTAAAACGCCAAAAACCGTCCTTGGAACATTAAAAGAAGAACTAGTTTCAGAGTTTGGTTTTGATCTTCAAGTGATTCTACCTGCAACACACGATACAGGTTCTGCGGTAATTGCCGTACCAGAAGAAAATGAAACGATTTATATCAGTTCTGGTACATGGTCTCTGATTGGAGTAGAAAACTACTTCCCAATCTGTGTAACGAAAGCCCTGGACTACAATTTTACCAATGAGGGTGGAATCGATTATCAATACCGCTTCTTAAAAAATATTATGGGCCTTTGGATGATTCAAGAGGTAAGACGAAACTACAATAATGAATATTCATTTGCCGAGCTAGTCGATTTAGCGAGAGAAGCAACAGACTTCAAAGCTGTGGTCAATGTCAACGATGACCGTTTCTTAAAACCAGAAAACATGATTCAAGAAATCATGAATTATTGTGTGGAAACAGGCCAGCTGATCCCAAGCACACCTGGCGAAGTCGCAAAATGCGTTTTTGATAGTTTAGCAGTTAGCTATCAAGATGCCGTGAACGAAATCGAAGAAATTTTTGAAAAGAGATTTGAAAAAATCAATGTCATTGGCGGCGGCTGTCAAAATGAGATGTTAAACCAACTTGTTGCTGATGTTACGAAAAAAGAAGTATATGCTGGACCTGTTGAGGCTACTGCCATAGGTAATATCGTGGCTCAATTAATGGCTCTCGATGAAATTCAAGATATTAAAGAAGCTCGTACGATTGTTAAAAATTCATTTGAAGTGAAAAAATATTTGCCCACTGCACCGATTACAAACTAACAGATAGAGAGGAAGAATGACATGTCTATTCAAGAAAACTACGAACTTGCTAAAAAGGCTTATGAAAAATGGGGAATTAATGTTGATGAGGTCATTGAAACCTTAAAGTATGTTCCAATTTCGATTCATTGCTGGCAAGGTGACGATATCGGTGGATTTGAAGTAAACCCAAACGAATTATCTGGCGGGATTTCTGTTACTGGTAATTATCCAGGTAAAGCATCAACACCGGAAGAATTAAGAGCTGACTTAGAAAAAGCACTATCCTTGATTCCGGGTAAACATCGTGTCAATTTGCATGCCATTTATGCGGAAACAAATGGAGAAGTTGTCGAAAGAGATCAATTAGAACCAAAGCATTTCGAAAACTGGGTTAAATGGGCAAAAGAAAACGGACTAGGCTTGGATTATAACCCAACACTATTCTCCCATCCAAAAGCGGCGGATGGTTTGACTCTTTCGCATCCAAAGGAAGACATCCGGGAATTCTGGATTAATCACTGCATTAGCAGCCGGAAAATTGGTGAGTATTTTGGAAAAGAACTTGGTACACCAGCATTAACAAATATTTGGATTCCAGACGGCTATAAGGATATCCCTAGTGACCGTCTCACTCCAAGAAAAAGATTAAAAGAATCACTAGATAAGATTTTTACAGTTGAAGTAGATGAAAGATATAATCTTGATGCCGTAGAAAGTAAAGTATTTGGTATCGGTTCTGAATCTTACGTAGTTGGCTCCCATGAATTTTATCTAAACTATGCAATGAAAAATGATAAATTATGCTTACTAGATACAGGACACTATCATCCAACAGAAACTGTATCCAACAAGATTTCATCCATGCTTTTATTTAGCGAAAAGCTTGCATTACATGTTTCAAGACCTATGCGTTGGGACAGTGACCATGTAGTTATTTTAGACGATGAATTAAAAGAAATTGCTTTAGAAATTGTACGTAATAATGCGTTAGATCGTGTCATCATCGGACTTGATTTCTTTGATGCGAGTATTAACCGTGTGGCTGCTTGGACCATCGGCACACGCAATATGATCAAGGCATTATTGTCTGCTATGTTGGTACCAAACGAGCATTTAAAACAACTTCAAGAAGAAGGCAACTTCACTGAAAGATTAGCGTTAATGGAAGAATTCAAGACTTATCCATTTGGTGCAGTTTGGGATTATTACTGTGAAAAAATGGGCGTACCAGTAAGAGAGTCTTGGTTAGAAGAAGTAAAAGCGTACGAGCAAGAGGTATTATTAAAAAGATAAGTTTTGTTTTGTTAAGGAAGACTCAAATAGGAGATAGATAGGCTCCTATTGAGGCTTCTTTTTTGGTATTTACACATATATTAGATGGGATTGTACAAGAATTAGGAGGAATTTTACGAAGTTTTAAAAGTGGGAAAATAAACTTTTTTGAATCTTTACTAATAAATTATTTATGTTTGTTTTTCAAAAGAATATGTTATAGTTATAGTGAGAATAAGTAAAAAACAAATATAAAACAACATAAATAAAAAGTGTCTCGGCAGGAAGGGGAAGCACTAGTGCTAGTTGCAGAAAGACAAAAAAAGATTGTGGAATTGGTTAATGAACGTTTGAGTATTCGAGTCACAGAGTTGAGCAAAATTTTCTCCGTAACAGAAGAAACGATACGTCGTGATCTTGAAAAGCTTGAAAAAGAAAAACTATTAATGCGCAGTCATGGTGGTGCAGTTAGTATTGAAAAGGATCAAGGGGAGACTTCTTATTTAGAAAGGGAGATCACCAACGCTGCCGAGAAGAAAGCAATAGCTGTAGAAGCAGTTCGTTCCATCGAGCCTGGTGATCAAATTGTCTTAGACGCAAGTACAACGGCGTGGTATGTGGCGAAAGAACTGCCTGATATGCCTTTAACGGTTTTGACTAACTCGATAAAAGTAGCTCTTGAGCTCAGTAAAAAAGAACAAATCAAAGTGATTTCTACTGGTGGAACATTACTCTCTCAGTCTCTTTCGTATGTAGGACCGCTTGCTGAACGTTCGTTGAGTATGTATCACGTGAATAAAGCGTTTCTTTCCTGTAAAGGGGTTCATCTAGAAAAGGGATTAAGTGATTTTAATGAGTCACAGGCTCTATTAAAAAAACAGATGATGGAAATAGCCGATGAAACCTTCTTAATGGTGGATTCGAGTAAATTTGGAACACGGGCCTTTTCGCAAATTGTCCCTGTTTCTACCATCGACTGTATTATTACCGATTCAAATATCGATGAAGAAACTAGGAATGAACTGGAAGAGAAAAAGATAAAGCTATTAATTGTAAACTAACAGGCCATCTCCCGGTCTGTTTTTTTTATATGTATTAGCTGCATAGAGGTTTATTGTAATTTAACTGGGATCATCGGTATCGCGGTAGTAATTTTTGGATTATTTGGCGGAGTTATTGCAGATAAAACCCGATTAAGGGTGGGAAGAAGAAGGTTTTGGATGATTGCCGCAGGAAAAGGACAAAAAAAAGAGTACGCCTGCTTATTTTGATTGGTTTGATTATTCTATATAAAATAAGTGAAGTAATTTATATGCTCTGTGAAAAGATGGTAAAATAGGATAAGGTATACATTTGTAACAGAGAGAAGGTGTCTTTATGAAATCAACAGATAAATTCACAGGAAAAGCAGAGGTATATGCAAAATATCGTCCTAGCTACCCCCATGAATATATTGAATATTTAATTTCTAAAGCTGTATTAAATGAGGATAGTATTATTGCAGATATTGGCTCGGGAACTGGAATATTAAGTGGGCAGCTTCTCGAAAGGGGATATACTGTAATCGGAGTGGAGCCAAATGATGATATGAGAACAGTCGCAGAACAAACTTTGAAGACGGATTCCCGTTTTATTACGATTAAGGCCACGGCTGAAAACATAACGTTAAATGATAATAGTATAGATCTAGTAACAGTAGCACAGGCATTTCATTGGTTCGATATGGAGCCGTTCAGATTGGAATGTCAACGGATTTTAAAACATGATGCGAAAGTTGCCCTTGTCTGGAATAGCCGGGATGGGTTAAGCGATATAAACAAGGAAAGTGCAGAGGTTTGCCAAAAGTACTGTCCAAATTTTAAAGGATTTAGTGGCGGCATGGAGGAAACTCCGATTGCATTTCAGCAATTTTTTAAAGATGGAAAGTATGATTTAAAGTACTTTCGCAATGACCTTCAATTTAATTTAAATGGATTTTTGGGACGATACTTATCCGCTTCCTATTCCCTCAAAAAAACCGATGAGGAATATTATCCCTTCATTACAACATTATCGAATCTATTTGAAAAATATAGCAATAATGGGCAAATAGTTATTCCAAATATCACAAGAAGCTATCTAGGTAAAGTGTAATTGTTTAAATGATGATAATATTTCTATTTATTAGGACAAAAAATGAACTATTTTTAGTCAAAAAAGGCGAGGGATAATGTATTCCAATCAACTGGCTTTTTAACTGTAAAAACTAAGTATTCATATTTCATAAAATATGACAACATTGTAGGATTTATTTCATACCATATTCAGGGGTGAAATAATGCCAAGAGTAAATTACCGAACTTCAGATGTTGACTTAATGGCAAGGATGATGAGAGCAGAAGCAGAGGGTGAAGGACAACAGGGAATGTTATATGTTGGAAATGTAATTGTAAATCGTCTTGTAGCAAATTGTTTAGACTTTAAAGGACTAAGGACAGTTCCGCAAGTAATTTATCAAGTACAAGGTGGAAATTATTCCTTTGAAGCAGTTCAAAAAGGGAATGTATTTTATCAAAGATCAAGAACTGCTGAAAGAAGATTAGCAAAACAAAATTTGGATTATTGGAGAGACCACCCAGGGAAATATGCGCTTTGGTATTTTAATCCACATGCTCCATGCCCTCCAACATGGTACGATCAACCGCAATCTGGACAATTTAAAGAACATTGTTTTTATGAACCAAAGGCTGGAACATGTGATAGTGTATATAGAGGTTAAGCTTACCCTTTGAGTAAGCTTTTTTTGTCTTTCTTTGTGCTTGTTGTTTGGCGGATATTTTGGATGAATTAGATGTAATGCTAAAAAAGATTAAAGTGATTGTAGAATAACGAAAAAAGCCATATATGTGGATTTCACACAATATGGCTTTTTGGCAATCCTAAGAAATTAGCGACTTTGGTTATTAAAGAGCAAGATTGAAGAAGAATATTTGATAAAGACCAAAACGCTGAACAAAAGCCGAAGAAAAGGTTATCATCAAGCAGATGAAGACCAAAACTTCATAAGAAAGCCAAAGAAAAGGTCATCATCAAGCGGATGAAGACCAAAACTCCGAAAGGAATTCAAAGAAATGGTCATCATCGGTTCTGCTTTTTCCAATCCCGTAAAAAAACAGTGTCCACCTCTGTGATATTCAATTGTCTTTCCAATCGATTTTTTCGATAAAATTGACAAACGCCTTAACAACATTCCATTCCATAGCTTCCTTATGGTAATACATCCACGTTCTTCGCAAAATCGGATTTCCTTCTTGGTCTTTTAAATTGATTTTGTATATGTCTTCTATCCCTTTGAGTACTCTGCTAGATAAAATGCAATATCCTAAACCATTTATAACCATTTCCTTACATGGGTCTACTTGATCGACTTCTATACTTATAAAGGGGGCTTGCGCAAAGTTTTCTGCCCACCAATGATCAATGAGTGATTTTAATAGGTAGTCCCCTCTATATTCGATTCTAGGAAGACGAGGTAGATCCTTCATATCAAACTCATTTTTTGAAGCAATGCAAATAGTTTCCTCAAACAATTGATGTTTCGATAATCCCCGCCAGCCATAATCTCCACGGACAAAGCTGATATGAACGTCTTTATTATGAATAAGTTGAGTTACGTCTCTGCTCCATCCCGTCGTTACTTTGAACTCCACATGTGGATATTGCAATTTAAATAATTTCAAAATATAGGGAAGTTCGTAATTCGCGAAAAAATTGGAAACCCCCAATTTCAACGTACCTACCACCTGGTCACTTTCGTGATTACTCATATTTTGGACATTTTCTTTTATCTTTTCATAATGTGCTAAGGCCTCTTCAGCACAATGAACAAGGTATTCTCCTTGTGGGGTAAAATGCACTCCCCTGCTTTCACGGGTTACGATTTTTACGCCTAGTTCTTCCTGCATATGCTTTAATCGAGTCGTTAATGCGGGTTGAGTAAGAAATAAGAGGCGAGCTGTTTTTGTTAGATTCTTTTGATGATAAAGCACCTTTAGTATTTCCCAGTCACGGTAATCCATTTTTCCACCCATCTATCAGATATTAATATTTTTTATAGGTTAATATAATTTTTAAGCATTTTATTTATTTCAATTATTACATTATCCTTAAGCTTAAGCAATTGAAAATTACTTATTAAATAATCTGAAATAAAACATATAAAGTAACACAACAATGGAGGAATTGTGAATGGAAGTACAGAAAAATCAGCATAATCCATGGCGGAAATTCAATGGTCCAAACCTTGGCTATGTAATTGAACAATACGAGCGGTATACGAACGGAGAAGAATCGATTGATCCAAAATTAAGTGAGCTTTTTCTAAAATGGGGCTCACCTTTGTCGTTGGAGTCAAGTCATACCGAAGAAACCCCTAATAATGAATCTTTCAATTCTAATAATTCCACAAATATACAGAAAGTACTTAAAGTGGTAAAGCTGCTTGAGGACATTCGTTCTAACGGTCATTTAGCGGCAAACATGAACCCATTAGAGGGGAATGTGCAAAATCAAGAGTTGTTTCATCCAGAAAAACATGGGGTAAGTGAGGAAGAGCTGAAAGCGATTCCAGCCAAACTTGTTTGGGAGGAGGCCCCGGCAGGCATACAAACCGCATGGGATGCGATCAACTTTTTAAAGAGTATCTATACCTCCACACTAGCCTATGAATTTAACCACGTGCACCATATGGATGAACAATCATGGTTGACTCAAATGGTGGAAACAGGTTCCTTGCATCGCTCCTTATCAAAAGAAGAACAAAAAAACTTGCTGCAGGGTTTGACAGAGGTTGAGGGATTTGAACAATTTTTGCATAAAACCTTTGTCGGTCAGAAGAGATTCTCCATTGAGGGCGTTGACATGCTAGTACCGATGCTGAATGAAGCCGTGCACGAAGGTGTCGAGGATGGGGCACGTAATGTCGTGATTGGAATGGCGCATCGCGGCCGCTTAAGTGTTCTTGCGCATGTGTTAAACAAACCATACAGCAAGATGTTCTCTGAATTTCAACATTCGTCCGCTAAACAACAAGGTCCTTCAGAAGATTTAGTCGATATTAGTGAGGGATGGACAGGAGATGTGAAATATCATTTAGGCCGGAATCGTTTCATGGAAGGCCCCGGGAATGTTCGCGCACGGATTACCTTAGCCAATAATCCGAGTCATCTTGAGTTTGTTGATCCGGTAGTTGAAGGATTTGCGAGAGCGGCCCAAGAAGAACGGAAGAATGCCGGATACCCAAAGCAGGATGTTACGAGGGCATTTGCGATTTTGGTCCATGGTGATGCAGCTTTTCCGGGCCAGGGAATTGTAGCGGAGACCTTGAATTTAAGTGGGTTAAAAGGATATCGAACAGGTGGAACGATCCATATCATTGCTAACAACATGGTTGGCTTTACGACTGATAGCCACGATTCTCGATCAACAAGATACTCAAGTGACTTAGCAAAAGGATTTGAGATTCCAATCGTCCATGTAAATGCGGACGATCCAGAAGCCTGTCTGGCTGCTGTTCGACTTGCTTATCAATACCGTGCCAAGTTCCAAAAAGACTTTTTGATTGATTTAGTTGGATACCGTCGATTTGGCCACAATGAAATGGACGATCCAGCGGTCACCCAACCACAGGTATACAAAAAAATTATGAACCATCCAACTGTAAGAGCGGTGTATGCCAATCAGTTGAAAGATAGAGGCATTCTCAAACAAGAAGATGTTGAGCAGATGAATCACAGTGTGCAAGAAATGTTACAAGTGGAGTATGAAAAAGTGTCAGAGAAGAAGCAGAGTGAACACAGGGCAGAAGTAGAGGTTCCGATGGTAATCGCTAAAGGAATTCCACCGTTGGAAACAAGTGTGCCACTTGATACTCTTCGTGAAATAAACCAAGATTTGCTGAAATGGCCGGAAGGTTTTCATGTTTATCCAAAATTAAAGCGGATTTTAGAGCGTCGTGATAAAGCACTAGAAGAAAATGGGAAAGTAGAATGGGCGGTAGCAGAGGTGCTGGCATTTGCTTCGATGTTAAAGGATGGTACGCCTATTCGTCTCACTGGCCAAGATTCAGAACGTGGAACGTTTGCGCAGCGGCACATTGTGCTGCACGACGCAGAAACCAACGAAACTTATTCACCATTGCACCAACTTCCGCAAGCACAAGCATCGTTTGCAGTTCATAATAGTCCGCTGTCGGAAGCAGCTGTTGTAGGTTTTGAATATGGATACAATGTATTTGCTCCTGAAACACTTGTCATGTGGGAAGCACAATATGGCGACTTTGCAAATACAGCACAGCCACTCTATGATCAATTTGTTTCATCTGCAAGGGCAAAATGGGGACAAAAATCAGGACTTATTCTCCTCTTGCCTCATGGGTATGAAGGTCAAGGTCCGGAGCATTCCAGTGCACGACCTGAACGGTTTTTACAATTAGCGGCTGAAAACAACTGGACGGTTGCCAATCTTACAAGTGCGGCCCAATATTTTCATATTTTACGCCGTCAAGCCTCCATCTTAGGTTCAGAGTTTGTTCGACCATTGGTGATTATGACGCCGAAGAGTCTGCTCCGTCACCCGTTAGTGGCTTCTACTGGCAAGGAACTAAGCGAAGGTCATTTCCAGACGGTTTTGGAACAGCCGGAGCTGGGAAAAGCGCCAGATAAGGTAAGAAGATTAGTGTTAACAACGGGTAAGATGGCCATCGATATGGCTGTAGAAATCGACTCACAGAAAGAAAATCGAAACTTAGAAGAGGTACACATCGCTCGAATTGAACAATTGTATCCATTTCCTGAGGAAAAAGTAGAAGCCATCATAAAGCGGTACCCTAACTTGAAGGAAATTGTATGGGTGCAAGAAGAACCGAAAAATATGGGCGCATGGCATTATATCGCTCCAACTCTCTTTGAACTTGCTTCTGGAAGACTGACAGTTGGTTACATTGGACGTCAGGAGCGTTCAAGTACAGCAGGCGGCGATCCAACCGTTCATAAGAATGAACAAGAACGGATTATCCAACAGGCGTTGAACTATATTGAGTCTAATAGTTACTCAGAAACAAGAAAGAGAACTAGGTACTAATTGCATTTCCGGAAAATAATCTAAGTAGAAATTCTAACTTTATAGGGGACTTATCAACAAACATAGGAGGATACACCACATGATTGAAATCAAAGTACCAGAACTGGCAGAATCCATTACGGAAGGAACCATTGCTCAATGGCTCATTAATATTGGTGATAAAGTAACCAAAGGAGATAGTGTTGTTGAGTTGGAAACAGATAAAGTTAATATAGAATTAAATGCCGAATACTCAGGTATAGTTACAAAGTTTTTAAAAGAGCCTGGCGATATCGTCGAAGTTGGCGATGTCATTGCGATTATCGAAGAGAATACGGCTGCAGGAGCCACTTCACCTGTTCCAGCAACTCCGGAAAAACCAGCTGAAGTAGAAACCCTTAATCAACAAAGCACCCAAGCTGAGCAAGAACTTCCGAAAGCTGCAAGCCCGATTGCTTCGCCAGCGGCAAGAAAATTGGCAAGAGAATTGGGAATCGATTTAGCGCAAGTAAGCAGCCGGGATCCACTTGGCAGAATTAGACCAGAGGATGTAAAAGCATACACACCTACACCTTCAGTTAAAGAAGAGCCAAAGTTGGAAAAAACCAGCCCAAAACCAGCCGTACAACAAATAGATGAAGAGTTTGACAAACCAGTTGAACGGGTGAAAATGTCCCGCCGGCGTCAAACGATTGCTAAACGCCTAGTAGAAGTCCAGCATACAGCAGCGATGTTAACCACATTTAACGAAGTTGATATGTCGGCTGTTATGGATTTACGCAATCAGCGGAAAGATGCTTTTTATGAAAAACATGGTGTTCGTCTTGGGTTCATGTCATTCTTTACCAAGGCTGTAGTCTCAGCTTTAAAGCAATTCCCACTTTTAAATGCCGAAATACAAGGCGATGAATTGATTCTCAAGAAGTTTTATGATATCGGAATAGCCGTGGCAGCACCAGAGGGATTGGTCGTACCGGTTGTACGCGGTGCGAACCAGAAAAGTTTTGCCGAAATCGAACAAGATATCAGTAATCTTGGTAAAAAAGCTCGTGATAATGCCCTTACGTTAAATGATTTGCAAGGTGGAACATTTACAATTACAAACGGTGGAGTTTTCGGTTCGTTAATGTCAACTCCAATCTTGAATAGCCCGCAAGTAGGGATTCTCGGAATGCATAAAATCCAAACAAGACCAATAGCGATTGATAAGGAACGAATGGAAAACCGCCCGATGATGTATATCGCCTTGTCTTACGACCATCGAATTGTAGACGGCAAAGAGGCCGTTAGCTTCCTAGTTGCCGTGAAAGAATTGTTGGAAGATCCTCACTCTTTATTATTGGAAGGATAAGTAATAAAGATCAGCGAACAAATCAAGACCTCAAATAAATTAAATAGTCATTAAAAACAGGGATGGGGGATGTTTCCATCTCTATTTTTAATGAAAACTTGGTTAGCTCAATAACCCCTTCACCCTCCAAAAAAATCCGCACACATATCAAAAAAAGCTCCACTATTGTTCTATAAAGGTTTGGCTATTTTTTTCTAGGGAAGGGCTGTATGAAACGTCTGTTAATTGTATCCCGCTTTGCTATGGTTACTCCATATATGTATTATCATCTTATTGAAGCACCAATCATTTCCCAATACTCGAGTTAAATGGGTACTAAATCTAAAAATTGTCCACTCAAATTACTAAATTAAATGTACCTATTATTACGCTACAATCAAGATGTGCACAAGTAATAAATGGCCAGTAACTTTTAATGATAAAAACTCGTGGGGTGAATTTAATGAGAAAAATGAAAGCGTTTCTATCAGGTACCTTAGTTATGATACTCACCATCGCACTATTAGCCGGCTGTACAAGCTCAAGCTCTAGTGAATCAAAAAGCAGCGGTTCATCTAATTCTAAAAATATAACCATAACAATGCTGGTTTCTGGAAATAAAGCGGCCTCTGGTCAAGATTTTGAAGTAGATATTTTACCGAAATTAGTTCATAAAAAGTTTCCGAACATTACATTAGAGGTACAAAAGCTACCTGATGATCAATATACAACTTCGATTAAGACTAAGCTTGCAGTAAACCAAGCGCCCGATATTTTCTGGGTATAGCCTTATATAAAGGCTTTATGGCAACGATTCCACGTCAAATTGATGAAGCAGCGTTGATTGATGGCTGCGGCCGCTTTCGCTTATTTTTCTCTATTATATTACCATTGTTAAAACCGGTTTCCGCAACAGTAATCGTTTTGACTGCGGTGGGGATTTATAACGACTTTGTTCACCCGTTATATTTCTTCCCAGTTGCACAAAACGCAACATTACAGCTTACGTTGTATAACTTTTCAAGCATGTACAATACGCAGTGGAACCTGCTGTTTACAAATATCATATTAATCTCACTTCCACCTCTTATTCTATTTATTTTCTTCAATAAGAAGATAGTGGCAGGTATGACAGCTGGTTCGGTGAAGTAGAAAGGATGAAAAAGGGACTGTGAGTGAAGGGATTGTTCACAACTCATAGCTCTCTCATTCTCCTTTGTTAGGGGATAAAGCGATATAAATTGTAAAAAAATGACGGATTAAGTGAATGGAATTTCATAGTACACCGGATTCCTTCAAATGGTCCTGGTAAGCATGAGTTTTGTAAGAGAAAAAAAAATAAGATGTATTAGGTTTGCTGCCTTTAAAAAGTAATAATTTAAAGAAGTCTTAGATAGGTAGGAAGCAGATGAGAATCTTTAATCGGAATTTATTATGTTTTATTGTTTCAATTATATTAAATGCATTAGGAAATAGCTTTATGATAACAGCTAACCTTGGGAGTGCTCCTTGGACAGCTGCTGGGCAAAATTTTGAATCCATACCTGCCAATCTCCCTCGGCATCTGCATTATAATTATGAATTTTTGTTCGTTTGTTCTAAGTTACATGATGAATACCAAGTTTAAATTGGCTACTATCGTAAAAAGTATGATTCTGACATTCGTTTTTGGATTATTTATTGATTTTTTTGAGTATATACACCACATGGTTTACATACCAGAAAACATATGGATCCGTTATCTATATTTGGTAATTGGGATAAACCTTATTGCAGCAGCTGTAAGCATTTATTTTCAATTAAACTCACTGTTTTTACCTTTTGATTATTTACTTAAGGCTTTTGGAAATTTAACGAAAAACTATACTTTTGGAACAATTTTCTGTATGTCTATCCCTTTATTTTTAAGTATTCTTATTTTTATCTTTGATCACCATTTAGCAGGCTTGGGAATAGGCACGATTCTGTTTGTGTTTGGAATAGGTTTTTTAATCGACCATTATAATCGCTGGATCGTGATTGATACAAATACAGAAACAGAAACAGAAACAGAAACAGAAACAGAAACAGAAACAAGTAAAGGTGTCCCAGTAAATAAAAAAGTTGCTGGGATTTAGGCTTAAGAAAAGCACAAAAAAATACTAGAAAGCCTGAAATATAAAGTTATAATAAGAGTCACTTTACACTTTTACTAAAAATTTAAAAAAAGAAAACAGACCTTTTAGGTCTGTTTTTATTTGTTTAATCAGAAGTAAACAAATATAACGTGTGACAATAATGTTAACAAAACAAAAATAAACAAAAAAACATTCTTTGTTTATATTGATTTATGTTTGTTTAGAAGTTATTATGTACATGTAACAAAGATAAATAAAGAAATTTATTATATAAATCAATTTATTGAAAGGGAGAGAAAAACCATGAGCATGACATTGAGAAATTTAATATATACAGCACCATTCTTACAAGAAATGATTGAAGCAACAGCTAACCTATACCGATTAGGCTGGGATGAACGTAATGGCGGGAATATCAGTTATTTATTAAATGAATATGAAGTTTTACCATACTTGGATGTTGATAAAGTGGTAAGAACAGTACCAATGAACTTTGATGCTTCTGAATTAGCTGGAAGATATTTTGCTGTAACTGGTTCTGGAAAATACTTTAAAAATGTAAAGGAGGACCCAGCTTCTAACTTAGGCGTCATCCGTATTGCCGCGGACGGCAAAAGCTACGAAATTCTCTGGGGTCTTGAAGATGGCGGAGTTGCAACAAGTGAACTGCCAACACACTTAATGAATCATATGAAGCGATTATCAGCAGATAAAAATCATCGCGTGATTATGCACTGCCATGCCACTCATTTGCTTGGGATGACATTTACACATAGCTTGAAGGAAGAAGATTTGACCAAAACTCTTTGGGAAATGTGTACAGAATGTATTGTTGTTTTCCCTGATGGTATTGGCGTAATTCCTTGGATTATCCCAGGAACAAATGAAATTGGTGAAGCAACCGCAGAGAAAATGGAACATGTCCGCCTTGTCGTTTGGCCGCATCATGGTATTTTCGGAGCAGGAGCAACAATGGATGAAACATTTGGCTTGATTGAAACAGCTGAAAAAGCAGCTCAGGTTTATACGATTGTTTGTGCGCAAGGTGGTAAAAAACAAACGATTACCGACCAGCAGTTACAAGACCTCGCTGATGCTTTCAAAGTTGTTCCAAGACCAGGAATCTTAAATTTATAAAACCTTAACATGAGTTTATTTTTAGGGGACGTAATCGTCCCTTAATTTAAAAATAAATATGTGAAATAGTGAACATAAAGAAGGAGGATTACAAATGAGTGTTTATTATGTGCCAAGTACAAATTTAATGGGTAGAGGCTGTTTAAAGGAGCTAGCTCCACTTGTTAAAGTTCTAGGATTTAATAAGGCAATGGTTGTTACGGATAAATTCTTAAATCAAAGCGGAGTTGCTGGTAAAGTTCTAGCTGAACTAGATTCTATTCATTTAGAATACATAGTTTATGATGAAGTAAAACCAAATCCAACCATTGAAAATGTATATACGGGTGTAGATGTTTTTAAAACGAATGAATGTGATTGTCTAGTATCAGTTGGCGGCGGTTCACCACAGGATACTGCTAAAGCAGTTGGTCTATATGTTACCAATGGCGGAGATATCCGTGATTATGAGGGAGTCAACAAAACCAAAAATAAATCGATTCCAATCGTTGCGGTCAATACGACTGCCGGAACATCAAGCGAATTTACAATTAACTATGTTATTACCGATAAAGAACGTGAAGTTAAAATGGTTATGGTGGATAAAAATAGCTTGGTTACTATTTCTGTTAACGACCCTGAATTAATGCTCGATAAGCCAGCCTCCTTAACCGCCGCGACAGGTATGGATGCCCTGACACATGCGATTGAAGCAATTGTTACCCCGGGTGCATATGCAGTAACGGATGCGACTGCCCTTGCAGCGGTTGAAATCATCTTTAATTATTTGCCTCTTGCCGTTAAGAATGGTCATGATATTGAAGCTCGTGAGCAAATGACCTATGTCATGTTCTTAGGAGGAATTGCCTTTAATAATGCCGGCCTTGGTTTTGTCCATGCGATGGCACACCAGCTTGGCGGCGTTTATGATTTACCGCATGGTGTTTGTAATGCAATGCTGCTGCCAATTGTGGAGAGAGAAAACGCCAAACGTGGTCCAAGAAAATTCCGTGCGATTGCAAAAGCTGCTGGTCTTGAAGTTGCTGGAAAAACAGATGAGCAATGTGCGGAGAAAGTAATTGAAGCTATAAAAGCTCTTTCTAAAGAAGTTGGGATTCCTAGTAAACTAATAGAGCTAGGAGTAGAAGAGATAGATTTAGATAAAATTGCGATTAACTCTTTAAAGGATGCCTGTGCACCAGGAAACCCATTCCAGCCAACAAAAGAAGAAGTAATTTCCATGTTTAAGGAAATTTTGTAAATTATTTTAGCAATAAAAACGATTTCAATTTATGTTATAATATAAAGAGGCTAAGTTCATAGATGGCCTCTTTTTTACATTTATTCAAGACGTCTTATGTGAGGTGTTGAACATAAAACCTACCTTAAACTTTTTTGTTTGCTTTTTAATAGTAATATTTGTAAGCGGTTGCGATTTGAATTCCGGAAAATATCAAATTATTTATAACGGAGATCAAAAGAAAGAGCAAAATAAACAAAATGAAAGCAAAGAAAATTACACGATTGCCATCGTACCTAAAGTAAGTGGGATTCCTTATTTCAATGCTGTGGAAGAAGGAGCACGTGAGGCAGGGGAGGACTTACATGTTAACGTTCTTTATGAAGGTCCGCCTATCGCAGATTGGGAACAGCAGCGGAATATTATAGATGATTTTATTCGTAGGGACGTTGATCTCATCGCCGTTTCAGCTAACGATCCAGAAAAATTAGGACCTGTATTAAAAAGGGCCGAAGAAAAAGGGATAAAAGTGATCACTTGGGATTCCGATACCGACACAAAATACAGAGAACTTTTTATTAATATGGTCGATCCGGAAAACCTTGGCCGGCATTTAATGGATAATTTGGCTTCCCAGATGGGGGAAAAAGGTGAGTATGCTATTTTGACCGGTTCTAATGCTGCTGCCAATTTATCAGAATGGATGAACTATATAATTGAGCAGCAGAAAGAAGTATATCCGGAAATGAAATTAGTAGAAGTAGTTGAGACGGAAGATAATCCCCAAAAATCATACACCGGGGCTGAAAGGCTATTAAAAACTTATCCACGTTTGAAAGGGATACTAGGCAGTTCTTCTGTTGGACCTCCTGCCGCTGCACAGGCAGTTCAGGACGCGGGAAAGGCGGGGATCGTTACCGTAACAGGGCTCTCCACCCCTAATTTAATGAGGAGTTATTTAAAAGATGGATCGGCACAAATGATCACATTATGGAGCCCTAAGAAACTAGGCTATTTAACTGTTAGTTTAGCTAAAGAATTATTGAATGGTGACAAGCTTAAGGATGGGCAGCACATTGGGAAGGTAGGTAATATCAAAATTAAAGGTGACACGGTGATTATGGGGCTGCCAATTGATTTTACAAGGGAGAATGTTCAGCAATATGATTTCTAGGCTTCTTGAAAAAATAAAATTAAAAAACTCCCGGTTATCAACGAAACTCATAATTACGTATATTTTGTTAACCGTCATTCCTATGGGGCTATTAGGTGCCCTAGCTTATTATGAATATACGAAATCAATTGAAGAAAAAGTTGGAGAATATATCCCAAAATTATTAAAGCAAGCCAATAATAACATTGAAAACAGCCTAGGTGAATTGGAACGGCTTCCCGAATTAATTTATAGCTCCAGCGATGTTATGTCTGTGTTAAGAGATAGCAGCTATAAGAATCAATCAGAATTACATCGCGATCAATTTGTTGTAGAAAGTTTTTTAACCAATACCTATCTTGATAACAGTTCAGAAATATTAGGAGCGTTTCTATTATCTAAAAATCGATCTTTTATCAGTACACGTATACCCTATGAGGGATTTAACATTGAAAATCAATCTCTGCCATATGGTGAAGAACACGCACTAGGGGACAAAATCCAACTCATCCTTCCAAAACAAGCAAGTTTGAAGTTTGAAGGGAATCCTCCTTATATTTTATTAATGAAACAAGTAACAGATTTTGATAATAGGAAGTCGCTAGGTACGCTCTTTTTAGCTGTTAAGTTATCTTTTATTAAAGATGTATTAGCTGATTTAGAAGAAGAAAAGAATGCCACTATGTGGGTGATGGATGAGAATGGACAGGTTATATTCCATACGGATTCCTCTAAAATTGGCTCTGTTTTTACTGATATAAATGACTACCCTTTGGTTAACGGAAGTTTTCAAACAGGAACAGGTCAAGAAAAAACACTCATTAGTGTGAATAAATCAGCACGCCATAAATGGATGTTGGTTCATAGTATTCCTTTAAAACATTTAACCATGGGTACTGACATGGTAAGAAATGTAACCGTTTTAGCTTTTTTGGCGCTTGTCATCATTACGAGTCTCATATCATGCTTTCTGGCCTGGTCAGTGACCAAACCAATTAAAAAGCTGGGGCATTTAATGCAAGAGGTCAAAGAGGGGAATCTTAGCGTTTCAATTCCAATTCACTCAAATGATGAGGTTGGAGTTCTGGCTCAAAGCTTTGATTCGATGCTGGAAGAAATTAGGGAGTTAATTCAGAAAAATTATTCTATTGAAATTCGGCAGAAAAACGCCGAACTATATGCACTGCAATCTCAAATTAACCCGCACTTTATGTACAATACACTCCAAACAATTAGTATGGCGGTTGAAGATGGAGAATCCGAAATGGTGGTTGAAATGGTTACGCTTCTTGGAAGAATGCTCCGTTATTCACTAAGTAATAAGGATCGACTGGTTCCGATTTCTCAAGAAGTGGATCATATTCAGGATTACCTAAAAATCCAAAAATTCCGATTTGAGGAAAGACTTACTTACACCATTCAAATAGAGCTAGATTCTGGATCCTATTTTACCCCCAAATTTATCTTACAGCCGCTGGTTGAAAATTCTATTAAATATGGATTGGAGAAACGGAAAGGATTAAGCATTCAAATTTCTGTAAAAGAAATTCTAAATAAACAAGGGAAAATAGATATCTTATTTACCATCCGTGATAATGGGCCAGGAATAAATGAGGAAAAGTTGGGAGAGTTAAATAGCAAATTAAAATCAGATCCAATGGGAAAAAGAGAATCCGGTTTCGGGATATTGAATGTTCATGCCCGGGTGATGATGATGTTTGGTGATCAATATGAATTACGAGTTCATAGTTCCATAGAAAAAGGAACAGAGATTATGATACAAATTCCAGCAATCTTAAAGAGTGAGGTAACTAATTATTCTGGGATTCAAGAGGATGGTGATGGAAAATGACACAGATAAAAACGGTTATTGTCGATGATGAAGGAAGAATTCGAAGAGGAATTGAACGAATGGTTCGCTCGTTGGGTGATGAATGGGAAATCGTCGGAACATTTTCTGATGGATTAGAAGTTTATGAAGCCGTTTTAAACCATGCTATTTCTTTCGACTTACTTATTTCAGATATTCGAATGCCGGAAATGGATGGGTTAACCTTAAATAAAAAACTTAAAAGCCATCTAACGTTCCTAACCATTTTTATAAGCGGATATGATGATTTTGTATATTTGCAAACGGCCCTAAGAGATGGAGCCGTAAATTATATCCTGAAGCCAATCGACAAAGAACAATTTCAATTACAAATGGATGAAGTTAAACTAAAGATTCAAAAGGTGCATGCTGAAAAGCAAGAATGGCTTAGTATGCAGAAAAAAGCATCCCAACTGGAATATACAAAGCAGCTTCAGGTTTTAAGTGAAATGACCTGGAAGGGAGATAAGGATATTGCGTATCTCGACTGGACCCGGCAGTTTCCAAGTGGCTGTTATCAATTGATTCATGTTAGTGTTGATCAGGTTTTTTCACAAACGAAAGAATTTTTACCAGAAGATTGGAATAAATGGTCTCGAGAAATTGAAATTATATTAGCTGAAAAAGTGGCGAGTCCTATTAGAGACGATCAATTCTTTAGCTGGTGGTGGCGAGGTAGTACGTTAAGCTATTGGATATTACTACACATGGAAGATAAAGCCAACAATCATGATTATTCATTGGTCTTCCGACAGTTTGCAGAAGAACTAAGAGTTTCCATTCACAAAGCCACACCTTTTACAGCATCTGTAGCCCTGGGAGATGTATTTAATGATCTTGCTCTTTTTAGTCATATGAAATCACATCTACTCACTCTGCTTCAATTTCGAATCATCCAAGGAGGAAACCGAGTCTTTCAGTCTGATTTGTTTGAAGTCATTAAAGAACAGAAATCTAGTGGGATATCGTCTTCAATAATGAAATATACAGAACAAGTGATGAACTCTTTTGCACAAGGGAAAAAGAATGAGTTACTTCAGGCATTACAAGGATTTTTTTATGAGGTAGAAACCTTATCATCGCCTATTATGATTAATGAAGCGGTTCATTACTTATTAATCGGAATCGCTAATCATTGGATTGAAAAGGATGGCTACGGTGAGGATCCGGATTTACTAACAGATGCCTTAAATATTACAATGCATGCCTCAAACTTCATTCAGTTGAAGGATAGGGTTAAATTGTGGATTCTACATGTGATGGAGAAAATGGGTAGTTTGAACAAAAAGCAGCAGAATCCAATTCTGATTGCGAAAGAATGGATTAAAAATAATTTGGGAGACAATATTACAATTAAAAAAATTGCTCTTCAGGTTTATATGAATCCGAACTACTTTTGTGATTATTTTAAAACTCAAACTGGAGAGACCATTTTAGATTTTGTCACATCCGCAAGACTTGAAAAAGCTAAAGAATTATTAGAGAAAACAGATTTAAGAATTTACGATATTTCCTTATCCGTTGGTTATCAAGATACGAAATATTTCAGCCGATTATTCAAACAGTGGCTGGGTCAGACACCTTCCCAATTCAGGGATCATTTTATAAAATCGTCAGCAGATAAATAGGAGGCTGGTAAGAGTCAAGGAGTATATTTCTTCTTGGCTTTTTTTGTTTTGTAATCCCTTTCAACTTTCTGAATAATTTCACCCTTAACTGAATTTTGTCTCCTACAAGTAAGCGTTTTACAAGGGTATAGTTTAGCTATAAGGAAACTAAATTCTAGAAAGGAAAATCAAAATGATAAGAAAAGCTAGTATCATGTTTGTCAATCGTGATAGTTATGATGAATATAAGCGCCGACATGATGAAATATGGCCTGAGTTGGCTGCAGAATTAAAGGCACATGGGGCACAAAATTATTCTATTTTTCTAGAAAAAGAGACTGGTAGGTTGTTTGCCTATTTAGAAATAGAAAATGTAGAGAAATGGGAGCAAATGTCACAAACAGAAATCTGTAAAAAATGGTGGGCATATATGGAGCCAATTATGGAGACGAATCCCGATAATAGCCCTGTTTCAATTAATTTAGAAGAAGTCTTTTATTTAGAATAGTTACTTTCGGACATTCGTCTTTAGCATTAATAACAAGAATGAAACCGGTTACTTCTTTGGATAGTAAACAAATTATTAGGAGGTATTACAATGGCTAAGATTGGTTCCAAAAAAACGACTGGCTGGAAAGCCACCATCTCTGTTGCAATGGCCAACTATATTGAAGCTGGATCAATTATCGCAGCAGCAAGTAGTTTAACTATGTGGCAGGCATATCTTCATTTAGATAATATGGCGGTGGGGCTTTTAAGTGCAGTGAGTGCTAATGCATTTGGAGCGGCAGTAGGAGCTTTGTTTGGTGGGTATTTATGTGACAAATATGGACGGAAATTTATTTACACCTATGACTTGTTGGCTTATATGCTAGGAGTATTATTGATTGCCGTTTCCGTTAACTTCCCAATGCTGTTAATAGGAACAATAATTACCGGGATAGCAGTAGGTGCCGGGGTACCAGCCTCATGGACATACATTGCAGAAGAAGCGCCAGCCGACAAAAGAGCTGCGCATGTTGGAACTGCACAGTTAGCATGGTCGACAGGTCCAGCGATCACGTTTTTACTTGCCGTCTTGCTTACACCACTTGGTTTATTAGGAAGTAGAATTATTTTTATCCACTTATTAATCATTGCCTTTATTACATGGTACATCAGACAAGGCTTATCTGAGTCAGCTATTTGGAAAGAAGGAAAAGAACGTGAAGCTAAAGAAGGCAATAGCAATAATAAAGGTGTACTCAAAGAACTACTTAGTCTAAAACCAAATCGTGAAGCATTATTTTTATTAATTGGAATTTATTTATTCTGGAATTTAACTGCAGGTGCTATGGGATATTTCATGCCATATATTTATCAAAATGTTGGTGGATTAACGGGTACTCAAGCGAATTTACTTCAAGTTCTTCTTTGGAGTTTAACCGTTGCAACCACATATTTTGTATTCATGAAACTAGGAGACAAATTTAGCAGACGTGCCTTGTTTGGAATTGGAGCTGTGATGGGTATTGCTGCTTGGATAATTCTAACATTTACAGGAATGAACTGGTTCTCACTCTTTGCTTTTGTACTACTTTGGGGCAGTGCTGCTGGTTTCGGTGCCCAAGCGTTCTACGGCTTGTGGGCGAGTGAACTTTTCCCAACAAAATACCGTGCTGGTGCTCAAGGAATAATGTACTTCTTAGTAAGATTGGGGATTGCGATCTGGTCATTTATTTTACCAACAGTTATGGATAAATTAGGATTTAAAACAGCTGGGATTGTTATGCTTGTATTCTTAACCATTCATTGTGTTATCGGAATTCTTCTTGCTCCGAATACGAATGGAAAAACATTGCAACAAATTGAAGAAGAACGATTTGGCAATTCAAAAGGAATAAAAAGAAAAGTCGTTTAAATTAATAGAGTTGGAAAAACCTAGGACCAATAATTCATTGCCCAGGTTTTTTCTTTAGGCAGGTATTTGAGGTATGTTATGATTTGACTAAGAAACAATCCATGAAAAAGGTGAAACACATGAGCCAGGATCTTTTAAGTGAGCTTTTACAGATTACGGATGAAGAGAAAACCATCCTTGTACGGCGAACCAGAGTAAGTAAAGAATTGTATACAAGTAAAACCAATTTTATCATCGAAAGCGAAAAATTTCTAAGCAAAGACAAGATGATCATGGTTCGAAAGCACACTAGATTTGTTGATTTCCCCCTACATAAACATGACTATATAGAAGTCAATTATGTTTATAACGGGGAATTGAATCAAACCGTTGGCGGCAGACAAATTACCTTGAAAAAAGGAGAACTTCTCTTATTAAATCAGCATATTGAACATGAGATTAAAGCCTGTGCCAAAGAAGACATCGTCATTAATTTTATCATACGTCCCGCGTTCTTCGATTTTATTTTTTCCTTTTTAAGTTCCGAAAATATTGTCAGTGATTTTCTGCTTAATAGCTTATATAACAACACTCAGAACGGCCAATTCCTTTATTTTAAAGTTGCTGAAGTACCCTCTATTCAGGATATGATTGGAAAAATGATTGAGGAGATCATGCATCCTTCTGCTTTCTCAGAGTCAACCATTAAACTTTATATGGGGCTTTTCTTGATTGAACTCATCAAAAATTCGGATAAGGTGGAGAGAAAAGAAGAAGCTTCTATGAATCATTATTTAGTAGTAGAATCACTTAAGTATATAGAAGATCAGTATAAGGATGCTTCGTTATATGAATTAGCCGATCGATTGAAACAATCTCACTATGGTTTAAGTAAGACTATAAAAAAGGCCACGTCCCATACATTCAAAGAGCTTTTACAAGAGAGGCGACTTATGAAAGCGAAAGAATTACTGGAAGGAACCGATATCGCGATTGCTTCGATAGTAGAGCAGGTTGGATATGATAATATTAGTTATTTTTACCGGATTTTTAAAGTGAAATATGGACTGACACCAAAGGAATACAGGAAGAGAACATGATAGATTTAAAAAACAATGAATCCCTCCAAATCGGGATCCATTGTTTTTTACTTTTTTAATAACAAATACATAAAGTAGGGAGCACCGATTAAGGCAACCATTATACCTGCAGGAATACCATTTGGTTCAATCAGATTTCGTCCAATTGTGTCTGCTATTAGTAAGAGCCAACCGCCAATTAGAATCGCTAGGGGAATAAATAGTTGATTTCTAGGTCCTACCAATGCTTTTGCTATATGTGGAGCCATCAATCCGATAAAGGAAATTCCTCCCGTAACTGAAACGGCAGAAGCGGCTAGGGCAACGGCTGTTACTAGTAAAACAATCCGTTCCTTTTCAATTGAAACACCCACACCGAGGGCTACAGGCTCACTTAGTCCGAGAAGATTCAATCGATTTGCTTTGAATAATGTGTAGGGGATTAGGATCAATAACCAAGGTAAGAATGCCCAAATAAAAGGCCAATCCGTTCCCCAAATATTCCCCGCCAACCATTTCGCAATAAAATCTACTTTTTCCCGTTCGGCAGATGAAATCAGGACAATCATGACCCCAGAAAGTGCCATCGAAAAACCAATCCCGACTAGAACTAATCTAACCGGCTGCATGCCAGTATTTCTTTTATAAGAAAAAAGGTAGATTAGTGCGGCAGTTAGTATCGCACCGCAAAAAGCCACAAGGGGAAGAACATAAACAAATAAACCTGCTTCAATTGGGAAAAACAAAAAGAAAACGGTAATAGCCACACCTGCTCCAGAGTTTATCCCAATAATACCAGGGTCAGCAAGATCATTTCGTGTGATTCCTTGTAAAATAGAACCAGATAAGGCCAAGGCCATCCCTGCTAACAATGTAATAATCATTCTTGGTAAGCGGATAGAAAATAAGACAAAATCCTCTTTAAATGTTCCATATCCGAGAAGTGTTGGAATAAGTCTGTCATAGGATAGGGAAGAGTATCCCAACCCCATGCCAATAATGCATGATAACAATATGAGTCCTAGTAAACTACTTAAAAGCATCCTCTGTTTTTTTAATAAAGAAGGCTGAATCATGAAAATACGCTTCCTCCTTTACGGACAATAACAAGGAAGAAGGGCAGACCCATTACAGCCATGATTGCAATGATTGGTGTTTCGTAGGGAGCATTAATGGTTCTCCCAAGGGTATCAGCAAAAAGCATAAAAGTGGCTCCAGAAATAGCGGACATTGGAATGATGAAACGGTAATCTGTTCCGACCATGGCGCGAACCAAATGGGGAACCATTAAGCCGATGAAGGCCATATTCCCGACAAGTGCCACAGAAGCACCTGCTAATAGAATGATCACTATAAATAGAATCGTCTTTATTTGAGTTGTTTTTTGACCAAGTCCAACGGCAACTTCTTCATTTAAGCTTAAAATGGTAAGCTGTCTGGAGAGAAAAAGTGACACAAGGATCCCAATAATAATAAATGGGACGATGATTTGAAGCTGTTTCCATGACGTTCCCATCATCCCTCCAGAAGTCCACATGGAAACATTTTTGGAAACTTTGAAGTAAATTCCAATGCCCTCTGCAACTGCAAAAAGGAAGGCAGAAACCGCAGCACCAGCTAATACAATTCTAAGCGGTGAAAAACCGCCTCTTTTAATGGATCCGATCCCAAAAACCATCAATGTTCCAACAGCAGCTCCCAAAAAACAAGCGATTGTCATGCTGAAATAATTGACAGAGGGGATAAACGCAATGGTTATGGCAAGTGCCGCATTCGCGCCAGCTGTTAATCCAAGTAACCCAGGATCGGCAAGTGGATTTCTCGTCAGTCCTTGCATGATCGCGCCTGAAACCGCAAGAGCAGCACCAACAAAAATGGCTGCCGCTGCTCTGGGAAATCGGATTTCGCGGAGCATCAAAGTGGCTTTGTCAGTTGAATTTGATGTAAGTGCCATCCATACATCTTTGACCGACGTCTCTGCCGCTCCAAAAACGCAGGCAGCAATGGACATACCAGCAAAAACAAGGAACGCTGCGATAAGTTTATATACAAAGGGGAATTTTTCTTTTGTCATCAGTCTCTCATCTTTTCTTTCCTAGAATTAGGGAAGAGGAAATTCTTGAAAAAGAATCCCTCAGAGATTATTAATTTCCTAGAAATGACTTCTTAAAAAAGTCTAATTGCTTATCTAATGTAACTGGGTCACTAAAGGAAGCACCATTTCCATTCATTTCAAAGACACGATTATTTTTAACCGCAGGAATATTCTTGTATGTTTCTGTTTCTTGGAAAGATTGATCTGCATCTGCATATTTACTTAAAATCACATAGTCCCCGGCATACTCAGGAAGTACCTCTGCTGAAATCGCATAGTAGCCAGATTTTAAAGCCATTTCCTTCACTTTTTCAGGCATTTTTAAATTCATGGCTTGATATAAGATTTCCGTTCCTCTAGCCCAGTTATTACCGAACACATATAAATCCTTATCATAGGCTTCTATGACTGAAACCGTTGCGTCTTCACCAATTTTTGAACGGATTTCGTCTCCCGCAGTTTTGGCCCGTGTTTTAAAGTCATCAACCCAGGCTTGGGCTTCTTTCTCTTTATTTAATAGCTTTCCGATTTCTACGTGTTGGGTTAAATAGTCGGCTTTCCCCCAAGTATAAGTTACAGTTGGAGCAATTTCTTTTAATTTATCAAGGTTTTTAATATTGGATAACCCAATGATTAAATCTGGTTCTAATTCGATAATTTTTTCTAGGTTTTCATCTGATACTTCTGCGACATCTTTTAATTCTTCTTTAAACGTGGGATTGTTTTTAGACCAAACATCTACACCAACGATATTTACACCTAAATCGATGACATTCCCCGTGAATCCTGACAGCAATATGACTCGTTTTGGGTTGGACGGGACTTCGATTGGGCCATTTTCTGATTGATATGTAAAGGTTTTTGGTTGTTCTTCTTTTTTAGGGGAACTCTCTTCTTTTCCTGACGTCTCGTTACTGCAGGCACTAATAATTAACACTAAGAGTAGGATAAACGGGAATAGCAGCTTTTTCATTTTTATTTTCTCCTTTTAATAAATTGTAGGTAATACATATGGGCTTATTTGTTCGTGGATCTCGTCCGATTTGGGCATCAATTTGGAATACCTTTTTCAACACTTCAGGAGTCATAACTTCCTCGCAATCTCCTGCCTTGACGATGTGGCCGTCTTTTAAAGCAATGATATAGTCAGCAAAACGCGCAGCATGATTTAAATCGTGAAGGACCATGACAATGGTTCGTTCCTGTTCGATGTTCAGCTTTTGAAGAAGTTCTAGTACTTCCAGTTGATGGGCCATATCTAAATAGGTAGTGGGTTCATCCAGAAAAATGATGTCCGTTTCTTGAGCAAGAGCCATGGCAATCCAAACTCGTTGGCGTTGGCCGCCAGATAAGGAATCGACTGAACGAAACTTAAAGTCTAGTAAACCCGTGACCTCAAGTGCCCAGTCAATAACTTCATAATCTTTTTTCGTTAAGCGTCCAAAACCTTTTTGATAGGGAAAGCGGCCATAAGAAACGAGCTCAGCCACGGACAATCCACCGGCACTTTCAGGTGATTGCGGGAGAATCGCCATTTTTTTTGCAAGAATCTTTGTATTTTCCTTTGAGATATCTTTACCATCTAACAAAACGGTTCCAGATTGATGCGAAATAATTCGTGTGATTGCTTTCAATAAAGTAGACTTCCCGCAGCCATTCGATCCGATGATGGTTGTAATTTTTCGATCGGGTATTTTCACACTGAGATTTTTAACAATTAACTGTTCACCATAGCTAATGTTTAAATCATCTGTATATAACCGAACCATTATTGACCTCCTTTTAAACAAGAGTAAGTAAAAGCGTGTTGATGATAATGATTATCATTTTCACAACTAACTATATTCGCTCGATTTATTTCTTGTCAATAATTATTTTTTCATTTTTCTGAGAATCCTTGAAAAAAAAAGTGGGAAATCGTTGATAGGACGGAGTGGATGTTTATCATTTAATAAAAAAATTCGAAAAAATAAAAAAAACATTTGATATTGATAATCGTTATCAATTAAAATGGAATTAAGTGATAATATTTATCAATTAGCGGAGTGGGATGGATATTAGGGGAGGGGCTTTGACATGAAGAGCCAGCTGAACGTAATGAAATATTTGACAGAAGAAAATTTAAGAGTGTTCGTTACTTGTCCTTATAAATTTTATTATGAGTATATTGAGAAGAAAAATCGGCCGATGGACTGGAGACATATGGTACAACAGGTGGTAAATCAAGTCGTCTATTCCTATTTTCGAATCCCAATTGAACAGCGGTCAGCAACGAAGATCCTTGCATTGGTTGAACGATATTGGTCCAATATTTCTCCTCAAATATTTGAGTCTCGAATTCATTATTATACGGTGACAGCTAAAATTACCGATTACTTAATGCGAAATTTGACTGCAGAAACAGATTCAGCCCCACCTTTGTTTTTATTTGAAAAATTTACATCCACTATACAAGAACTAGATATGGATCTCTCTTTAACGATTGATGTGGCGGAATGGTCCAATTCCTCCTTTGTTGTAAAAAAATACTTGGTTGACGCAGAAACAGACATGTTAATGCTATATAACTATTTAGTCGCAGTATTTTCCAAAAAGGTTTTTAATAAAATCCCTAGTAGAATTGAAGTGACAACTTTATTGGATGGAAGGAAGCATACCTATTTTCCTACACCTGAAAAAATTGATGAAAGTATCCTTTATTTGCAATTGATGAATCATATGCTAGGTGATTCTTCAAGTTTTAATGAGGTATACAACGAAGATGATTGTGTAACTTGTCCTTTTGAACAGGTCTGTAAACGTGATGCGCGAAATGTAAATGAACCGACTACATATTATTCATAGGAAGATTTTTTTGGCAGGGAGTGTTCACAGATGGAACAGCAGGAACTATTTGATGTGATCGTAATTGGCGGGGGACCAGCAGGACTTTACTCGACTTTTTATAGCGGACTTAGAGAAATGAAAACAAAACTCATCGAATTTCAGCCGCAGTTAGGCGGGAAAATTCATGTTTATCCAGAGAAAATGATTTGGGATGTTGGCGGGCAAATGCCCATTCCTGGAGCCAAATTAATAGAACAATTGGTTGCACAGGGATTAACGTTTAATCCCACAGTAGTGGTAAATGAAAAGGTTGAGTTGATCACACGTAATGAAGATGGTATTTTTGTATTGCAAGCAGCTTCCGGCCAGAAGCATTTTTCGAAAACAGTCATCGTCGCAATCGGCAGTGGCATCTTGAACCCTCAAAAGCTGGAGATTGAAGGCGCGGAGAGATTTGAAGTATCAAATTTAAATTACACTGTCAAGTCATTAAAACATTTCAAAGATAAAACGGTCATCATTTCAGGTGGTGGAAATACAGCCATTGATTGGGCGAATGAGTTAGAGTCGATTGCCAAAAAAGTTTTTGTGACGTATAGAAAAGAGGCATTAAAAGGTCACGAGGCACAAGCAACACAGTTAATGAAAAGTTCTGCTATTTGTTTATTTCAAACCTCAATTACCAAACTGATTGCCAGCAGCAATCATGAATCTATTGAAATGGTAGAACTGACAAATCATGTTTCAGGAGAGGTTTCTAATTTGCCAATTGATGAAGTGATTATTAATCATGGGTACGAACAAGACGCCACATTACTTGAAAATAGTAGTTTAAATATTAAAATAGCAGACAATTATTATATTGCAGGTAATTCTGTGAGTGAATCTTCCGTTGAGGGGCTTTATGCTGCTGGTGATATCCTTATGTATGATGGTAAGGTTAATTTAATAACAGGTGCATTCCAAGATGCAGCAAACGCAGTTAATAAAGCGAAACAATTTATTCAGCCTGACGCAAGTAAAATCGGGATGGTCTCTTCCCATAATGAACTCTTTAAGAAGCGAAATAGGGAAATAGTGAAACAAATGATGAAACAAGCTTAACCGATTTATTAAAGATGTCCTTCATCGGCATGATGAAGGACATTTTTCTTTAGTCGAAACAGAGTTTTGTCCTTCATCGATGGTATTCTTCCAATTAAGTACGTTTTTATTTCACAGATGACATATACCCGAAACTACCAGAAATTTCTTTGCAGATTTGGATTAAATAATGAGCTAGTTCATTATTTCCATTTTGAGGGATAAACTCAGAAAAGCCTACTACTGTTACGGCTCCAAGGAGTTTTTTCTTATAGTTTAATACCGGGATGGATACGGAAGACACAGATGATACCAGCGGTTCCCTTGCAAAGGCAATTTCCTTCTCTCGTATGAAGCTGCATTCATCATCAAGCAGACGAACCTTTTCAGGAGGAATTTGCATAAATTCCTTCGCTTTCCAATCGCAAATCAAATAATCATCCATGAAGGCCATAAACACTTTACCTGTTGCAGAACGAATAGGAAGTAAGGTTCCTATTTGAGCGCCAATATTAAATCCTCGATTGTTGTTCAAATCTTTAACAATCATTGGACCATTATCGGTCCAGCTGGAAAATAGAACGGTACTCGAACTTTTTTCGTTAATTTCATGCAGAAAGGGTGAGATTCGGTCAATCACATTTTCTTGATCAACAGCAGCCATTCCATATTCAATCAACTTGCTTCCCAATACATATTCTCCTGTATCCATGTGCCGATACAGAAGACCTAATTGTGTAAATGTATTTAAATATTTATAAAGATTACTCTTTGTAATCTGTGTTAAGTCTTGAATATCTGAAAATCTTAATGGCCTGCCTTGTTTGGCAATGATATCAATAATCCCCATTCCTATTTGTAATGACTGAATGGTTGTTCCTTTTTTAATGGCTTCCATACTAAACCTCCTATAGACCTTAATCCCATATTAGCATAGCAGTACACACAAAGTTTACTATATAGATAATATTTATTATTCGTTAAAATCTGAGATCAACGAAATCAACTTTTAATCACAGTATCATCCATATGGAAATATTCCATAAATTTTCTCGATATAGAAGAAAGGTATCTTCCCTTCAACCAAATTAATGCTGGCGGTCGTGCCATGATAGAAGGGCGGATAATTTCTTTGAAAATAAGCTGAGTGTTCGGGATGAGGTTCATTGCAGATTTTGGGACTAAGGCAATCCCGATATCATGATAAGCCCATGTTAATAGCGTCATGATATCACTGCTTTCACAAATAATTTTAGGTTCGAATCCTACGTTTAAGCATGCTGTCTTCACAACGTCTGCTGTATACATATCTTCGTTGTACATCGAGGTGCCTTGCTGTCTTCGAAGTAACATCAATGGCTTATCCTCAAGTTCCGATAGCATAATATAAGGTCTATCCTTGTCAGTATTCCATTTATTACTCATCGCCACAACAATAGGTTCATCAGGTAAATGAATCATCTCGAAAATTTTGTTATCAATAGGTAATCTAACAATCCCCAATTCTATAATACGGTTTTCAACTAACTCCATGATCCGATTGGGATCTCCTTCCCATACTTGGAATTGAACATCCGGAAAGTGGATTTGAAAATCACGTATTCTCTCAGGCAAAAGTTGGGCTCCAAGTGAGGCAATTGTCCCAATCGACAATGTCCCCTTAGTACCCTCGGAAAATTCTTTCACTTCTTCTACCGTTCCCGTTAATAATTCTAGTATTTCTTTAGCCCGTTTATAAAAAAGCATTCCCTCTTCAGTGATAATCAACTTTCGAGTATTTCTTTCAAAAAGTGTAACACCTAGTTCGTTTTCCAATTGTTTTAATTGTTGACTTAAAGGGGGTTGGGCCATATTCAAGCGTTTGGCTGCTTGTGAGATTTTCCCTTCTTCGACAATCGTAATGAAATATTTTAAGTGACGAATATCTATTATTAAACATCCCTTTCATAAGTAAGTTATTTAATAAACCCTATTGTAAAGGATTGTTTATATATTTTACATATAAATAAAAAATAAAATGGGAGTGATGATTGGATTAATAGAATTAAATTTAATGAAGATTAAAGTTGGTTAAGTATTTATATGCGATAAATATAAATAAGTAATGAAATATATATTTTACAAAAAAACTTAATATTAATAATATTGAGTTAATAGGATGTTCAAATTTGTTAAATAAGGAGCGAAATACATGACTTATATTGAGAAAATCAATACTTTACCGCAAAAACCAAACTTTTCAATTCCGCCGTTAATTGAAAAACAAACACCACGATGCCCGCAGGATTCACATTAAAGATCCAGAAAGAACGGATTTAAGTTATACCAATCATGATGAATATTGGGATTCAAAACGAGAATTTTTAAATCCTGATTTGGTTTCTAGATTTTGGGCTGGTAATGAAGAATTTGGAAAAACAAACCTTCCAGGTCACGTATTAGGCCGGCCATGGTTGTATCTTCCGAAAGAAGACGCAACGGGTTATATCGCAGCTACAACAAACCATATCGGACCTGTTCCTTAGATTGGCATGAAGGTTGATAGTGGGAAGATAACAGAAATCTATGAGGGTGGTGAATTTGGAGATAAACTGCGTAAATTAAAAGCTGAAACAGATCACCTGCATTATCCTGGATTTCCAGATAAATGACTTTTCCGGTGGTGGGAAGCTTCCATCGGTACGAACCCGCATATTCACCGTCCAAGAAAAGGGTTTCTCACTGGCTGGCTAAACTGCCTTTATGAGCGTATGCGCAGCGGGGTCATTCATATCGGTTTTGGAACAATCATTTCAAGTGCTGCTGAAGGCCAAAATGGGATTGCCTGTGGGTCATTGGCATGTCCATCTGTATTTTCCAACGGTGACATGTGAAATGATCGGGGGAGAAACAGAAACGATTATTCAGGACGGGCATTTGATGGGATTGGATGATCCAGAGATTCGTAAAATTGCCGCCAAATATGGAGACCCAGATCTTTTATTAGCCGAGTCTTGGAATCCTGCTGTACCTGGTCTGAATATGACAGGAGACTACTGGAAGCATTATGCGGAAGATCCTGAAAAATGGGTTCTTGCAGAATTAAATATTTGTGAAAACTATCATCCTATGTTTATGAGTATGGTGGGTGCTGATCCAAAGTATTGTAATAATCCTTTGTGGAAGGTGCCAAGTTCTCAAGGTTCATGTTCGTGCGGAGGGCACCACATTTAAATAAAACACAATTTATTAGGTAAGAATTCTTTTATCGGGTAGCTTCTAAAAGCAGCTACTCCAATTTACCTATTATGTGCAGGGCTTTAGTAGGGCGACTCCGCAATTCCCTTCTAATATCATCGCCCTAAGCTATTAAAAAGAGAAACTATCTCAAAATATAAGGGGGAAAAATTCGTGAAATCAAAATCTACATTAAGAATTGCCATTATTGGAGGGGGGATTGGTGGTGCCGCAGCTGCGGTTGCATTACGACGTGTAGGTATTCGCGCAGACCTTTATGAGCAAGCCCCAGTTATAAAAGAAGTTGGTGCAGGTGTAGGCATGCGTCCATCAACCGTTCACTTTTTCGAAAATTGGGGGATTTATGAAGAATTAAAGAGTAAGAGTTTGCAAAGTAATATTATGCAAGTGGTAACATCTAATGGGCATATTTTAGTGAATGAAAAATGGCCGCTTTTAACTGATAACCCTGATGAAACATGGGCGAGATTAATTCATCGAGCAGATTTGATTGAGACGTTTCTGAATCAATTACCACCAGATTCCATCCACTTAAGTCACAGGTTGGATAAGATCATCGATTACGGGAATTATGCTGAAGTTCATTTTGAGAACGGTCATTTGATTGAAGCAGATTTAGTTATTGGAGCAGATGGTATTCGTTCTACGGTTCGATCGCAGTTATTTAGCGATAAAGGGCCTATTTATTCTGGAACCCATGCTTACCGAGCGGTTGTTAAAAACAAAGAGGCATTTGATTTGGTTCCTGATGACGTATTTAAAGTTTTCGTAGATGGCAGTACCCAAATATATGTCTTACCGTTACACCATAGAAAGGAAGTTTCATTTGATGTTACGTTACAATCGGAAGACTCTGCATGGAGACCAATGGTAGAGAAAAATGATATTATCAAACTTTTATCAAACTTTGACTCTAATATCATAAAGACGGCTGAAAGTGTAAAAGAGTACACTTGCCGAGCGATATATGATATCGATCCTATCGATCGTTGGCATTCGGATTGTATCACACTCCTAGGGGATGCCGCCCATGCCATGCAACATCATCTAGGTCAAGGCGCAAATATGGCTATCCAAGATGCAGGAGTTTTGGCTGAATGTTTAAGTGAATCTGATTCCATTATGGAAGCGTTACAAAAATATCAGGCTATCAGAAAGCCAATTACCGATAGATATCAAGAATTATCCCGGATGGCACCAACACAAGATGAGGAACCGGCTTTCTTGGAAAAAGACCAGGCTAATCAACTAAATGGATAAAAAAACTTATCTAATTGCTTCAAAATATAAAAACTAAACGTTACTAAGTCTTCAGAAAAGGAAGGGGTAAATCATGATATCTTTGTTTACATAAGCACTTGTATTTTTCGCCATCATCCTTGGGACTGTATAGATCTATCGGTTACTCTTTACAGTACGCAAAGAACTTTCTTGTACAACTGCTATGATGGCCGCGATGATGATGGGGTCTATGGGAGATCTATTAACGGGAACTGTTCTAGCTTTTAACCTTAGTTTTTCAATTAATACGATAGTGGCCATGATTATTGGGATCGGTATAGGAATTATTATCGGATTACCTTTTAATCCATTAACTATTCTAGAAGGTATGATGGCAGGGGTTATGGGTGGGTTGATGGGACCCATGTTGGGTGAAATGTTAGTACCCAATTTTATTTCTATCTTAAACTTCATTTTACTCATTCTATTTTCATTTTCTATTAGCCTGCTTAGTAATGCTATTAAACAAGAAACAGGTACCGTAAAAAAACGGAGTCTAATGGAGGGCGAATTAAAGTCCTGTCCATTCTAATTGCCTTTGTTACTGTAGCTTTGAGTTCTATTATTATGGTGGGGTCATTCTATGAGTCTCAACCTAACTTAAATAATACCAATCAAAATCCTGCAGAACATCATCATCATTAAAAATTATTTATAACTAGGAAACTAGTAAGTCTAATTTTCTTTATATTTAGAAAAGTTAGAAAAGTATTTGACTTTGGTATAACAATATTATAATATTTTGTTATAAACTTAAGGGTGATTTACTTTTCTTTTTTTGAAGAAAAAGAAAGCGATTGCAGAGAAATAAGGCATTCAAAGATGGATGGGAGGAATGATGATGACTACTAATGCATTTACTAGCACCGTTCTTGAGAAAACGTTATCAGTGCGAGAACCGATCATTGAAGTTTGTAATCTTGACCAGAGATTTAAGACTACTTCTGGCAACACAGTGGTGGCTCTTGATAATGTGAATGTCAGTATAGGTGATACCGAATTTCTAGCAGTTCTCGGACCCAGTGGCTGTGGGAAAAGTACATTGATGCAGATTATGGCGGGATTGGTTAAACCTACATCAGGACAAGTTCAATTAAAAGGGAAAGATGTGAAAGGCCCGAACCGTGACATTGGCATTGTGTTTCAGCGGCCAGCGCTTTTTCCTTGGAGATTGGTATTAGATAATGTCATGTTAAGTGCTGAAGTACTGGGGTTGGAACGGTCTCAAGCGAAGGTCCGTGCACAAGAATTACTAGAATTAGTGGGATTGGGTGATTCAGGAAAACTATATCCGTATGAATTATCCGGCGGAATGCAGCAGCGTGTTAGTATCGCGCGGGCGCTGATGCACGACCCTGAAATTCTATTTATGGATGAACCATTTGGCGCTTTGGATGCTTTAACACGAGAAACCATGGGATTAGAGCTCCTGCGTATTTGGGAGATGAAACGCAAAACAGTTGTATTCATCACTCATAGTGTGACGGAGGCCCTTTTCTTGGCAGATCGCGTGTTAGTGATGTCACCTCGTCCGGGGAGAGTAGCAGAAGACTTCAAAGTTAATCTTCCACGACCTAGAAATCTTGACGTCATGTCAACACCGGGATTCAGTGAGGCTGCCGGCCATCTTCGTCATTTACTTGGCGCAACAATTGGGGAATAACATGAAATGGAGAAGGGAGATAAACACATGGAAAAGCCCTTTGTAGTAACTACTCAAAAAAAATCTACTGTTACGAAAATGCGCCGTTTTCGACTGGATTACTTATTGATACCTGCTGTGTTTGTTGCATTTATCTTTTTATGGGACTTGTTGATTACTATTTTTGACATTCGGTCAGTGATTCTTCCAAGACCATTATCCGTGTGGCAAAATTTTACCAGTGGTTTAAATCCAGATAATTCTTTAAATTATTATACACATATCCTGGGTACCCTTTATGAGGTTCTTTTCGGATACATAATTGGAGCGATTGTTGGTATTGCCCTTGCTTTATTGTTATCTCAAATTCCATTGCTTGAACGTGTATTTAAACCGTTTATTGTGGCCTTTCAAAGCATTCCTAAAATTGCGATTGCCCCACTAATTATCATCTGGTTTGGTTTTGGAGTAGGTTCAAAAATTGCTCTCGTTATTCTGATTGTCTTTTTCCCAGTACTAGTAAATGGTTTAAGCGGTTTCAAATCTGTGGAACCGGAGCGACTAGCAGTAATGCGTTCACTGGGTGCTTCGCAATGGAAAATCTTTAGTAAGCTTGTATTGCCAGGGTCGCTGCCATTCTTATTTGCCGGGCTTGAAGTTGCGTTAGTTCAAGCAATGACAGCAGCTATTGTTGCGGAGTTTCTTGCTGGTCGTGAAGGGCTGGGGGTACTCATCATTCAAATGGAACAAGTGTTGAACACTGGTGGCATCTTCGGTGTCCTAACGGTTCTAGCTATCCTTGGCTGGCTTTTAACCATGATCTTGAACCTTATCCGTAAAAAGTTAGTATTTTGGTCTGATGCAGAGCGAAGCAGGAAATAAGAAAGACGAAAACTTAGCGAAAGTTACAAGTAGGGACGTAAAATATCAATGATAGAAAAGGGGCAGTTGATATGTTGAAGATTCGGAATTTTAAAAAAATGTCCATATTTACCTTGTTGTTAGCGGTATTACTAGTTTTTAGTGCATGTTCTGAAAGTAGTAATGGTTCTTCTAGCAATGGAGCATCAGATAAAAAATCAGGTTCAGAAGGTAAGTCGAAAGATAAAGTCACAATAGCTATTCCGTTTGTGCCAGGAGCACCGAGTGGAGCTTATCTCTGGCTAGGTAAGGGATTAGGTTTTTTTGAAGAGGAAGGATTAGATGTTGAAATTGTTGCATTAGCTGGAAAACCAGCAGAGGCGATTGGACTTGTAGTTGCCGGCAAGGCTGATATCGCCATTTCTCAACCTGATGCTCTTGTTTTTCCTATGGCAAAGGGAAATGATCAGGGACTAAGTTATATTTTCACCCCTTATCAAAAACCAGTGTTTGGTATTGCTGTAGAAAAATCTAGTGATATTTCGTCTCCAAAACAACTTGAGAAGAAAACAGTTGCTATGACTGCGTTAGGTGCACCTTTTGAAACGTTCATGAAGGCAAATGTAAAAGCAGATGGAGGAGATCCTTCTAAGATTGATTCTGTTACGATTGGCAGTGGAGCCGCAGCAATGGAAGCGTTAGGAAAAGGAGATATTGATGCCTATGTAGGAAATCAAGGTGACATAGCTATTGCCTCGCTGGTGACTGGAAAGGAAACAAAAATTTTACCTTTCCCTACAGAAATTGAAGAAGGCTTTGCAGCCGGATTTGTTATTCGCAAGGATACGAATGGTGCGAAAAAAGATGCGATTGCTCGTTATATTCGCGCAGTTTTGAAATCAGCGATTTTTGCTCAAGAGAATCCGGATAAGGCAGTGGCAGTGAACTGGGAAATGTATCCTGCATCTAAGCCAACTGATAAATCGGAAGAGCAGGCTGCAAAGGAAGCCAAGGTTTCTTTAGAGGTAACAGTCGGTAATTTTAGTCCGGCGGATAATGGTCAATGGGGCTATATTTCCGAAGAACGCTGGCAGAAATTTGTAGATAATAATGGCTTAACAGATAAAATTTCAGACGTGACAAAACTATTTGATTACTCACTTCTCGATAAAATTAACAAATTTGATGAAGAAGAAGTTAGAGCAGAAGCAAAAACCAAGTAATTAAAATCCAGATCGCTTCTAAACTCTGAACAAAAGGTTGAGTTGTTGCAAAGTCTTCAAAGCTGACTTTACGACAACTCCTTTATATTAGAATTCAATCAAAATAATAAACTCCAATATAAATAGAATATTTATTTAGAAAAATAAGAAATGTTTGACTTTGGTATAACAATATTATAATATAAAACTAACAACAAGAGATGACATTACTGCCTCCTCCGCAGAGAAAGCGATTACATAGGAAAATTCGGCATCATGGGGAAGGTAAGGTAGTTCAGTCCCAGTTATTTAAATCAATTTTGTTACTTTGTAGAGATTGGCAGATGATGTTGAAGATTAGGAGTTTTAATTTTTGAAACCTCCAAACCAACCGGTCTGTTTAGATTATTTTCCATTCAACAAACCAACCGGTCTGTTCAAACGATTTTTTATTTAAACAAATTAAGCGTTTTCCACACCTTTAAAATGAGGAGCTATTAATTGATAGGGGGTTTTATAATGCCAGAAAAAATACAAGATAAAAGTTCATCTATTGTTCGTACTGTTCTTGGACCAGTGCCAGCTCAAGAATTAGGTTTTGTGCTCATTCATGAATCACTTCTTTCTGTTGTGCCTGGTGCGGAATTTGCGCCTGAAATTAATATGGATAAGAGCGAGATCTTTGAGGTCTTAAAAAGAAAGCTTACTGACTTCCGCCGACTAGGCGGTAAAACCATCGTCGACAGCAGCGGGATGTTCCATGGTCGTGATGTGTGGCTTTATCAGACACTTTCGAAAGCAACAGGTGTGCACATTGTCGCTTCAACTGGTTTAGGACCTGAACCGATGTTAGGAGGGTATTTTACTGCACCGCAAACCGATCCACCTACACCGTGGCCAGCAGAAAAATTTGCCAATTTGTTCTCAAAAGAGATTGTAGAAGGTATTGTTGTCCCACGCGTTGAACGATCAACCTCGGCTGGATTAGTAACGTCAATTGCCAGTCAAAATGGAATGACTGAAATTGAAACAAACCTGTTCCGCGGTGTTGCGCAAGCTGCAAATACAACTGGAGTAGCTGCATCTGTACAATACGGTGAAGATGCTGTACATGACTTAGAAATTTTATTAGGTGAGGGTATTGCACCAGACCGAGTGATTATCGGAGGGCTAGACCGTGTAGTTGCTGTTGAACGAAAGGAAGCATTCGCTATTGCACGCCTGGGTGCCTATGTGGCACTAGATCATATTGGATGGTCTACAAATGAAGGCTATGTAACCGATGAGCAACGGGCTCAATTAGTATTAGAATTATTTGCAGAAGGTCTTGGAGAGCGTGTCCTTATTTCAACAAATGCAGTTGCAGTAGCAAAAGGTCATGAAGCGAATGATCTTGGGTTCGATTACTTACTTGCAACATTTGTACCATTATTACGAAAAGCAGGTGCAACGGATGAACAACTCCACATTTTATTAGAAGAAAATCCACAGCGTGTACTTACTGTTGATGCTTCAGCAGAGCAAAAAATCACTGAATATTCGGTTACTAATTGGAGAAATTTGTTCCAGCCTGTTGATTTATTATAGGTTGACCAATTTCGGCTTTTATAAAAATAAAAGTGGAAGCTTCAGTTGAGTAAAACAAGGTCAGGAGTGAAAAAAATGGGTAAGGTAAATACGGTGTTAGGACCAATTGCTACAGAAGATTTAGGAATCACGGCATTGCATGAGCATATTGGGTTCGGTCTGCCTGGGTGTGATTTAGATACACAATGGTGGAAAAAACCAGATGAAGCATTTGACGTTACACTTCAAAGATTAAATCGATTCCGTGAACATGGCGGAAAAACATTCGTAGATTGTACGGGGATTGGAAATGGACGCGATGTTGAATACTTCCAAGTACTTTCACGTAGAACGGGTATTCATATTGTAGCTGTTACAGGTTTTGTAGCTGGTGACTCAGCACTGCCATATTTCCGTAACAAATCAGTGGAGTATCTTACAGACCTGTTTGTTCACGAAGTGACAGTGGGGATTGAGGATACGGGTGCTAAAGCAGGTGCGATTAAAGTAGGCGTAAGTCGTGGCGGTAAACTAAACGAACTTGATAAACGTATTTATCGTGCTGCCGCAAGAGCTGCGGTAAAAACGGGTGCACCAATAATTACACACTTATCAACAGACCCAATGACCGCAATTAATATTTTTGACGAGGAAGGCCTGCCTTTAGACCGTGTGTTAATGGGCCATGCAGATGTTGGTCAGGATGCAGACGACGACCGCGATGAGATGATTGCTAAAAAAGGCGGTTTAGTTGGATTCGATACCCTTGGCTATGATACAGAGTTGCCAAATGCACCGTATTGGTCACGTCCACGTCAAGAGCGTGTCAAACATTTTCTTCGTTTCATCAATAAAGGATTTTTAGATCGTGCCGTTATTTCAGCTGACGCCAATTGCTGTGCTCTTGGCTGGCCAGGATTAAAAGGACATTCAGTCAATTATGTATTTGAAGAGTTTTTACCCGATCTTCGAAAAGCAGGTGTTAGTGAAGAAGTATTTGAACAACTTTTGGTGCATACACCGGCGAAATTCCTAACATTACAAGAACCTCGTTAATTCGCATATCCGATAGTGTTGACTCGTTATGCGACAGTAATGAGTGCTTATACGACAGTATTGACTTGTTATCCGCCAGTATTGAAAAATTATGCGCCAGTATTACCTGGTTTTACGACAGTAATTTTCGTGGGGAGGTTAAGGAATATGAGTATTAAAGGAATGGCCTATATTGCGGGTGCGTTTGAGCACCCAACACGTAAGGCCCCGGACAAGTCTGTTGCAGTTATCCATGCGGAATGTGCCAGGGGCGCATTGGCAGACGCCGGCCTTTCATTTAAAGATGTAGATGGCTACTTCTGTGCTGGTGACGCACCAGGCGGCGTTCTATCTATGGTCGATTATTTAGGGCTTAATGTACGCCATATCGATGGAACGGATACAGGTGGTTCTTCTTACATTGCTCACGTTTCACATGCCGCACAGGCGATTGCAGCGGGGAAATGTAATGTAGCATTGATCACCATGGGAGGACGCCCACGTTCCGAAGGCAGAAGTGGTGTTAAACAGAAGCTTGTGGGTGCCAATGTTCCAGATACACCTTTTGAACTTCCATTTGGACCAACAGCTGTAAATGAATATGCAATGGCTGCGATGCGTCATATGCATGAATACGGTACATCAAGTGAACAGCTAGCATGGATTAAAGTCGCAGCTTCTCACCATGCACAGTACAATCCAAATGCCATGCTGCGTGATGTCGTAACTGTTCAAGACGTACTTGAGTCTCCAATGATTGCCGATCCCTTACACCGTTTGGATTGCTGTGTAGTAAGTGATGGCGGTGGTGCTCTCGTAGTGGTAAGCCCTGAAATCGCAAAAAGGCTAAAACGGCCACTTGTCCGTGTCATGGGAGCTGGAGAATCTCCTAAAGGTTTACTGGGCGGTAAAGTAGATCTTACTTATAGTGGTGCTGTATGGTCTGGGGCAGCAGCCTTTGAGGAAGCTGGAGTTACGCCACAAGATATTAAATACGCATCAATCTATGATAGCTTTACCATTACAGTATTAATTCAACTCGAGGATTTAGGTTTCTGTAAGAAAGGCGAAGGCGGTAAGTTCGTTGCTGATGGAAACTTGATCTCAGGAGTTGGGAAACTTCCTGTCAATACCGATGGAGGCGGGTTGAATAATAATCACCCAGCGAGCAGGGGCGGTATGGTTAAAGTATTAGAGGCTGTGCGCCAACTACGCGGAGAGGCACAACCGGAGGTACAAGTGGAAAATTGCGACCTTGCACTCGTTCATGGTACTGGCGGCGGACTGGCAAGTCGTCATGGCAGTGCAACATTGATCTTGGAGAGGAGGTAGACAATGGCAACTCTGTATCAATTAAGAAAGATGACGATTCCTGAAACTCATCCGGAACATCAAGAGTTTTGGCAGGCCGCGGAGGATGGAAAGTTGCTTATAAAGCAGTGTGAATCCTGTGGTGAATATCATTATTACCCACGTGTGCTATGTCCATATTGCATGAGCGATAAGACGACGTGGAAAGAAGTGAATGGCACTGGCAGTATCTACACGTATAGTGTCATGCGAAAAGGATTTCCCTATGCGATCGCCTTTGTGACGCTTGATGAAGGTCCGAGAATGATGACAAATATCGTGGATTGTGATCTAGATGAAGTACACATCGACCAAAGAGTAAAAGTGGTATTTAAACAAAGCGGCGATCAGGATAATCCAGGTTCTTTTATACCTTGCTTCACACCTGTGGAAGGTTGATAGGGTAATTTATTTATACTTAACAGTTATCAAAGTGTCCATAATGGTGCTCTTGGGGACGAAATGAAATCAAAAATCTACCAAACTGTCCGTAATAGGCACTCTTGAGGACAAAATGGTGTCTAAAATCTACCAAACTGTCCGTAATAGGTTTTCTGGTGGGCAAAACCCAACGTTGATCTTCTTTTTTTAGGACAATGGCCGATGGAATGAATGTAAAAATATTCCATAAGTAAATCAAACTTAGTAAATAAAAGAGAGGAGCGAATAAAAATGAGAATCCTTAAGGACATACAGATTCCTATGCGTGATGGTGTACATATCGCTGCTGATATCTTCCTTCCTGATGGAGCAGCCAAAGTACCAGCATTACTTGCGCTTAGTCCGTATGGCAAGGAACTGCAGGCACAAGCGTTAACATTACCTCCGCAAGCACGTCCAAGCCATCTTTGGAACGGTGCGATTGAAGCAGGTGACATTCGTGAAGTGGTATCACGCGGTTATGCACATATTATCGCAGATGTACGCGGTACAGGTGGTTCTGAAGGTCAAATGTGCGGTAACTATAACTCTGGTGGTCATGGAGACGGTAAAGATATCTATGATCTCGTTGAATGGATGGCTGAGCAAGATTGGTGTGATGGCAACATCGGGATGATCGGTATTTCGTACTTTGCTTCCGTTCAAATTTTAGGTGCAGCGGAGCAGCCGCCACATTTAAAAGCCATCTTTGCGAACGGTGGGCACTTCGATCTTTATGAACTTTGTTATCATGGCGGGATTATGTGGTTAATGCCACGTGCTTCTCGTGAAGGACGCGGTGGCGATAGCGGTAATGCCTTTAATAACGTAGCAAGCAAGAGCTCAAAAGTATTTTCTCCAGGCGAGCTTAAAGAGAAGACACTAGAGAGGTTAAATGATCCAGACATTGCTCATTGGTCGGATTTCGTACACCTTTTACATTATCAAGACCGTCACGAATTATGGATGGATTACTTATTGAATCCACTTGATGGGCCATTCTGGCAAGAAAATAGCGCTATACAAGTAGCACATAAAGTAACGATCCCAACTTACTTCCAAGCAAAATGGGGCCGTGGTTGGAATGTTGAAGGCACCATTGAATGCTTCCACAAAGTGTCTGGTATTAAAAAGCTTGATATCCAAGCACTGCCGCCAATGCTAGAACGTCCATTCCATGAAAATCATGATGAAATGTTCCGCTGGTATGATTACTGGTTAAAAGGCATTGATAATGGCATTATGGATGAACCAACTGTGCAATTCTCGGTAGAAGGTTCTTACAAATGGAGGAAAGAAGATTACTTCCCATTGATAAATGAGGAGAAGAAAGCGTTCTACTTGCGTCCTCGCCACAAAATCAGCGAGAAGCCAGAGCCGCTACCTTCTGAATATGCTCATCCAGATGGCTTCTATCAAGCACCATTAACCGTAACAACAACATCCGAAAAGATAAAATGGACCAGTGATAAATTCCTTGAGGCTGTAGAAATGACAGGAACAGGGGCATTATACATTCATGCAGAAATCGATACGGATGATACAAACTTCATTGCCAAACTTTATGATGTAGATCCAAGCGGCAAGCGGACATTAATGACATCTGGTTATCTAAAAGCATCACATCGTGAATTAAATGACGAAAAATCAACATACGGTGAGCCATGGCACCCGCACAACCGTGTGGTACCTGTAACGCCAGGTGTAATCAACGAGTATGCGATTCGCTTATATCCGTTCTCATTCTTAATTAAACCAGGACATCGTATTGAATTAGAACTTGCATGTAACGAACCACTTGATGGAGAAGATGCAAAATTACTGCCGCCGGATAGCTATCACTTACCTAGCGGTAGGGCAACAACGCATAAAATCTATCGAGATAAAGATCACCAATCGCGTTTAGTGTTACCAGTCATTCCAAAACAATTTGACGTTACTAATAAATAGTCTGCTTATTATCTAGATTAATAGGAGTGAGTAAGATGGCAGATGCAGTACGTGTAATACCGATTGAATGTAAATTTGGTCCAATTTCTGCATTTGCATATTATGTGGATGCGCCAGAACCAGCTATTATTGATGCCGGTGTGAATGTCTCGGCAAGCCAAGACATAGAACCGACCTTAGCTAAACATGGTATTAGAATGGAAGACATTCGTTGGATCTTACTAACGCATGGCCATGTGGATCATCTCGGTGGTGCCTATGAAGTATGGAAAAAAACAGGAAGACAGGCAAAAGTAGTTATTCCCAAAAAAGAAGCTCGGCTATTGCGTGATAAGAATGAAAATATAGTTGATTACAAATCACTACAAGGAAAATTCATCACCGACACATCAATCCAAGAAAAACATATCACAATGTTAACAAATGATATAGGTGACAATATTGAACCGGATTTGGAAGTAGTAGAGGGTGATTCTATCAATTTAGGAGGAAATATCACATTGAAAGTGATTGAAACTCCAGGTCATTCCATTGGTTCCGTATCCTTCGTCTTGGATGGGCTAGGCTGGGCGTTTGCAGCGGATGCAGTTCAAATGTATGGCGGTGCAGGTGGCTTGCCAACGATTGAATACTCATCACTATATCGCATGAGTATTCAACGTTTGTTAGAGGAAGTACGTCCGAACCGATTATTCTTAGGTCATCCATTCCGAAATAGCAATGGCGAAATGCAAAGTGCACAAATAGACGGTGAACAGGTAACAGCTGTTTTACAAGCAAGTATTGATCGAGATGCTCAATTGAGAGATGTTACGCGGCGCCATTTAACAAATGGGCTTCCTTCTGAACAGCATGAATTGTACGGACCGTTTGGTTCAATTGCTGAGGAAATTGGCTATACAGGTGATCCACGGAATTTACCTTGCGCGTTTTTTGTGACGATAAATGGTTATTATGAAGAACTTAAAAATGCACAGATATATGAGAGGAGGAAAAACTAAATGATCCAAAAGAGGTTTGAAAATATAGCCAAGGCTGTTGCTGATATATACGATGGAGCTACGCTTCTTGTCGGAGGATTTGGGGGAAGCGGATTACCGTCCCATCTGATAGCAGCCCTAGTAGAGCAGGGTGCGAAAAATCTGACAGTCGTATCAAATAATATTGGTGCTGTTAGCGATGGTGTAGCCGCACTAATCAGCAACAACCAAGTGAAGAAAATCATCTGTTCTTTCCCTGTCGGACCACATGCTGACGATTTGATTGCACGTCTTCAGAATGGAACGATTGAGTTAGAAATTGCACCTCAAGGAACATTAGCAGAACGTATCCGAGCAGGTGGTGCGGGGATTCCAGCCTTTTACACACCGACGGCAGCGCACACAGAACTTGGAGAGGGAAAGGAAACGCGGGTGTTCAATGGTCGATTGCATGTCTTAGAGAATGCCATCATAGGGGATTATGCTTTTATCAAGGGACATAAGGCAGATCGCTGGGGAAATCTTGTTTACAATAAGACACAGCGTAATTTTAATCCGGTTATGGCGACTGCAGCCCGCATTACAATCGCAGAGGTAGATGAAATTGTAGAAGTCGGAGAGTTAGATCCAGAGAATATTGCCACACAGAACGTCTACGTTCATAGACTAGTAAAATTAGAAGCTCTACGTGAAGAGGGGGTGTTAGCAAATGGTTAAAGACGAATTGAAGGTTGGATGGTCAAAGATTCAGTTAGCTTCTCGAGTCGCTCAAGACTTAGAAGATGGGTGGTTCGTGAATCTTGGTATCGGAATTCCGACACTGGTGGCCGATGTGATTCCAGAAGGTAGAGAAATTATTCTGCACAGTGAGAATGGACTTCTTGGGTTGGGGCCAAAACCAGCTCCAGGTGAAGAAGATATGGATCTTGTCAATGCAGGAAAGGAACCTATCACATTAAAGCCGGGTGGCAGCTTCTTCTCACAATCAGATTCTTTTGCCATGATCCGTGGCGGTCACCTTGATGCCGCAGTCCTTGGTGCTTTTCAAGTCTCAACGTACGGTGATTTGGCTAGTTGGAAGGTCCCTAACGATCCGCTTGGACGTGTTGGAGGCGCGATGGATTTAACGGTTGGTGCAAAGCGTGTATTCCTCTGTATGCAGCATTGCACGAGGAAGGGAGAATCGAAAATCGTGGAGGAATGTACTTATCCTCTGACTGCACCTCGCTGTGTTGATCGTATCTATACAGACCTTGCAGTGATAGAGGTGACAGATGATGGACTTGTTGTTCAAGAACTAGCACCTGGAGTTACGTTTGATTACCTGCAGGAACGTACGGCTGCCCCTCTTAAGAATCAAACGACCAAGGACTTAAAAGCGGAGACTCTATAAATTTATTTAATTAATAGCTTAGGAGGGAAATTTTTATGATATCAATGTCTTTAAGAATTGCTATTATCGGAAGTGGAATTGGCGGGGCAGCAACGGCGGTAGCTTTACGGCATGCAGGATTTAATGTTGATGTCTATGAGCAAGCATCAGCAATTACAGAGGTAGGTGCAGGTATCGGTTTACGTCCGCCATCCATCCGTTACTTCAAGAGATGGGGGCTTCTAGAAGAAATTGAGAGAGTGACCCATAAAAGCGTATTAATGGAAATCCTTTCCGATAAAGCAGAAGTAGTACTTGAGGAAAAATGGCCAGCGTTAACAGATGACCCAAACGAAAGATGGGCAAGATTAATTCATCGCGCGGACTGTTTGGACACCTTAATTAATGCCATCCCTTCTGAGTTCATCCATTTAAATCACAAATGTAAAAATATCGTTCGCTATGGAGATTATGCAGAAATTGAGTTTGAAAACGGTGTTAAAGTGGAAGCCGATTTGGTCGTTGCTGCAGATGGTATTCGTTCCCTAACTCGTTCGCTATTTTTCAGTCAAGCTGCGCCGGTTTTCCACGGTTATCATGCCTATCGTGCTCTTGTGAATGAGGATGAAACCTATGGTTTAGCTTCTGAAGACACATTGAGAATTTTCTGCGATGATAAAGTCAATTATTATTTATTGCCGTTAAAATATAGAAAACAAGTTTCGGTTGATATTACCGTCCCACATACAGACCGTGCAGGTAGACCGAATGTACCGAAAGAAGACATGCTTAGGGAATTAAAGAATTTCCATCCAAATCTTCAGAAGATAGCTGAAAATATTAATCATTTCGATGTTCGGTCACTATACGATATTGATCCTGTTGAACAGTGGACTAATAATTGTATCGCCCTGCTTGGGGATGCGGCACATTCAATGCTTCATAACCAAGGTCAAGGTGCAAATATGGCCATCCAGGATGCAGGAGTATTGGCTGATTGTTTACTTGAAGCTGATAGCGTTGAAAATGCCTTACAAAAATATGAGTCTCTAAGAAAACCAATCGGAACTTTATTTCAAAATTTATCTCGCCAGTTCCATAGTGACAAGGAAGAAACTGCTTTCCCTGAAAAAGAATTCCTTGAAAAGTCTCCTGAGGGAAAATAATTTAAAATCATGACCCGTGGGAAACGAAATAGGATTTACCTAAATTAAATGTGATTGAAATAAGGAGGTTTAATAGATGCCTGTACATCCCGAGATAAAAAAAATATTGGATTTCATTCCACAATCCGACTCTAAACCTAGAATTATTCCAGAAGAACATAGAAAAATGTTCGATGCACCTATTTTACCGGTTGAACAACGTGTCCAAGTTTATTCTGTTGAAGAAAGATCGATTCCTACGGCTGAAGCGGATATTCAAGTAAGAATTTATACACCGAAAGAAGCGGATTCTTACCCAATTCTCATGTATTTCCACGGCGGTGCATTTTTCTCAGGAAATTTAGAAAGTCATGATGAAATTGTTCGTCCGATTTGCATGGAATCCGGTTATAAAGTCATTTCAGTGGGATACCGTCTTGCTCCTGAACACCCATTTCCAGCACCATTAGATGATTGCTATAACGTAACCAAATGGGCAGCTGAACATAAGGAAGAATTGAAATGGGATGGCCAGAATCTCGCGCTTGCAGGTGATAGTGCGGGGGGGAACTTAGTTGCTGCAGTCTCACTAATGGCCCGTGACAAAAAGGAATTTGCGATTACGAAACAAGTACTATATTATCCATCCTTGGACCTTGATGTCAGTGAATTTCGTTACCTATCACAGGTGGAAAATGGAAAGGGCTATTTCGTAGAAAGTGATCAATTAGCAGAATATAACTCCTTCTATTTAATTGGAGACGTAGATACGGGTAATCCGCTTGTTTCACCTATTCGAGAAGAAAATTTAGAAAGTCTTTCAGCAGCACTTGTCATCACAGCAGAGTTTGACCCAATGCGCGATGAAGGAGAACTATTTGCGGAGAATTTAAAAAAATGTGGTGTAGATGTTGTAACAAAACGGTATGAAGGCGCTACTCATGGATTCTTAGGGAAATTCACTCATCTTGATGAATATAAAGACGTTTACAAACGTACGGCTGATTTTTTAAATTCTAAGTAACGTACTTTCAGGGACCAACGGGACTTTGAACAGTTTAATAGGGTTACTGGTTTTCCAAGGAAGTGATCATTGTGGCCAAACCATATGCATTTGGTCACTTCCATTTTATTTTTATAGCCTCCTAGAAAATCTTTTTACATCATTGTTAAAAGCACAAAACTAGCAATAATTTTCTTAATATTCTGAACTTTATTTCAAAAGCTTTGACAATACTTGATTTTAAGGAAGGGTGTTTTATTCCATGGAAAATAAAAAGTTTTGGACTTATGAAAATAAGTTAGTAGTCATCGTCTTCTTCACAATCGGATTCGTTTTCTTTGACCGTTTAGCGATTAACTACTTATTCCCAATGATTTCTGTAGATTTAGGACTAAACTACACGCAATTAGGATTACTTGGAGCAGGACTTGCGTTAACTTGGTCAGTTTCTGGTCCATTAGGTGGATTCATTTCAGATAAAGTGAAGAGTAAGAAATCCATGCTAGCCATTTTAGTATTGGCATTCTCGGTTATCTCATTAATGCACGGGTTAGCACAATCATTTGCCATGTTATTCGTACTACGTCTATTAATGGGTATTGTTGAAGGTCCACTGATTCCGCAAACACAATCGATTTTAGCAATGGAATCATCAGATCGTCGGAAAGGATTTAACCTTGGTTTTACCATGAACACAAGTAACGCATTATTCGGTAGTATTTCAGCGCCTATAGTAATTGTTGCTTTAGCAACAAATTTCGACTGGCATACTGCTTTCTATTTAACGATTATTCCCGGAATTATTTTAAGCTTTGTCATCTTCAAATCTGTTAAAAATCCGGATCCAGGTAAATTCCATGCAATGCATGAGATAAAATCGACTGAAAAAGTCAAAGTGATGGATGTTCTTAAGCATCGTAATATTTGGTTATCCATTGTTGTTTTCAGCTTAGTAATGACAACACTTATGGCATTCCAGATTTTTGGACCAACCTATCTAGTTCAAGCAAAAGGTTTATCTGATACAACAATGAGTTTCGTCATGGCTACATTCGGAATTGGATATGCAATCTTCGGTTTCTTAATTCCATCAATTTCAGAGCGTACAGGACGTAAACCAGCTTCTTTACTTTCTGGCTTGTTGTTAATAATGATTCCTCTGGCTATAGTTTTTGTGGATTCCATACCATTAATGATGGTGCTTTTATTCATTGGTTCAGCTGGTTCGGGTGTCATTGGAATGTCGATGTCTGTTATTCCAGTTGAATCTGTTCCATTACAATACTCAGGCCTTGCTATCGGTTTAACCATTGGTATTGGTGAGTTAATCGGAGGATTCTTAAATCCAATGGTGAATGGTGCTTTAGCAGACATGTTTGGTATTCAAACACCATTATTCGTAGCGGCTGGTGCGGCTGTGTTGGCATTACTATTTTCATTATTTTTCAAAGAAACTGCACCATCTAAAGTTCAAACAACCAATGGACCAGAAATCAAAGGTAGTGTCCAAGTTTAGTTTTATTCGTTCTTACTAAATTCCAGTTGAATACTTTTTTTTATTAAAGGGACAATAGGGGCTTAGTGTAGTTCCCGTTGGACCTAACTTTTTAAGTCAACGGGAACTAGTGGCTTAGACTAGTTACCATTGAAGTCATTTTTCTGAGTCAACGGTAAATAGAGGCTTAGACTAGTTCCCGTTGGACCCATATTTCTGAGTCAACGGTAAATAGAGGCTTAGACTAGTTCCCGTTGGACCCTTTTTTCTGAGTCAACGGTAAATAGAGGCTTAGACTAGTTCCCGTTGAACTCATTTTTCTGAGTCAACGGGCAACTAATCCCCACCTCATCTGGAAAGATGTGGGAGGGATGTTAACCTACTTTTAGTGAACAAGAACATTTCGATAGGTTAATAGTTTTTCCACGGAAGTTTTTATTCTTATCGATTGACTGTAAAAGCGTACTTGTAGTCTTCGGCCCTGTGAACAGCTTTTCTCCATCCTATAAGGATGTCATTACGTGTGTACATAGTTGTCTCTATTACGAGGATCGGCTCACCGGTTGTAACGCCCAGGACCTGTGCCTCCTCCTGACTTGCGCTAGTTGCCCAAATTTGATGTTCACCCCGGGACAGGGAGATCCCTAGATCCCGTTCGAGAAGAAAGAAAACATTCCCGACTGACTCTAGTTCTCGAGCATCTGGTTGAAAGTCTTCTGGAACACTCAGGTAAGTCTTCGTCCATACAAGTGGCTTCTCTTGGAACCAGATCAGGCGAGAGATGTGAAGTACCTCATCGTTTGGCGCAAGGTCAAATAAAGAACACTGATTCTTCGGAGGTTGGATGCGATCGACGTCCAAGACTTGCGAGCTAACATCCATGCCTTGTTTCCTAAAGTAGTCGACCAGCCCGCCTAATTCAAGACCTGGTGGGCGGACGGGTAACCCCTGAACTGGGAAGGTGCCCTTCGCACGCTCCCGATAGACATATCCTTCATTGGCGAGCTCCTTTAATGCCTGGCGAACAGGTGCCCGACTCACGTGGAAACGCTGAACCAGCTCTTGCTCAGTACTGAAGGGTCGATTCGTTTCACCATCAGAAGTCTGCAGCTCCTCAATTAGAATTTGCTTGATTTGTTTATAAATGGGAATCCCAGAGCTTCGATCAATCGTCTGTTTTTTGTTCTGCATTTTTATCCTCCCTTAATTTAGATTTTCATAATCTTTCCTATTGTTTAAGTATATATTGTTATACCAAAGATACAAGATGTTTTCAAAAATCTACTACTTTAAGAAAATTAATTAGAAGGAGGGAGATTCATTGTTTAAGAAAAGCGATATAGAGGTATTTCCTGTTATTGTTCCAACTTCCAATAAATTGAAAAGTATTAACTTTTACTTAGTTAAACAAGAGAATTCCTTAACGTTAATTGACACCGGTTTGAACAGTGATGATTGCTGGAATTCCTTACAAAAGACCTTAAAGGAAAATAATTATTCACTTACTGAACTCACAGGAATTTTACTAACGCATCATCATACAGACCATGTTGGATTAGTGGAACGAATTGTATCCAACCATTCCATTCCCGTATATGCCCATCCTTATGCCATACTTGTATTAAAAAGAGACAGAGAATATCTGAAAATGAGGGTCGAGTTTTTCAGAAAGCTTTACCAAGAGATGGGATGTGGTGAAATGGGAGAGAAACAAGTAGCCAATTTATCTTATCCTATTATTCTAGATGAGAATAAAAAAATCGACTGTGATATCCAAGCAATCACCAACAACCAGATCTTTGGCTTTGATATCCTAGATATTCCTGGTCACGCTCCAGACCAGATTGCCTTTTATCATAATGAGTGTAAGTATCTATTTGCTGGTGATTTATTAATTGAAAATATGCCTAGTAATGCTTTCATTGAACCAAATTATGATGGCACAAAAACCAAATCCCTGATACAACAAAAGCAATCATTAGAGAAATGTTTATCATTGAATATGGATCTCGTTTTTTCAGGACACGGGAGAATCATAGAAAATCCTAAAGATTTAATTAAAGCTAGAATAAAAGAAATTGATGAAAAAGCCGACAACTATATAAATATGATAAAAAACGGAATTTCAACCGCAAGCGAATTGGCCCAATTCCGTTATAAAGAAAAGTATGAAAAACAGTTTTTCAATGTAATGTCTGAAATGATTGGATATCTAGATTATCTTGAAAACCAAGGGAAAATTACTAAGGAAATGAAGAAAGGAATTTGGCATTATTATTGTTCCTAATGTTCAATATTGTAGACATTACCAACTACATTATTTATTCTATAAATATAATAATTCTAAGTTGGTTAATTTATCTTTATCATATTGTCTTAGGGAGGAGGTTACTGAAATGGATACAAAATCAATGATGATTGACATCGCGACAGATCTTTTCCAACAAAAAGGATATATGGGTGTTGGTTTATCCGAAATATTAAAAGCTGGAAATTTTTCAAAAGGTTCTTTCTATCATCATTTTCCGAGTGGAAAAGAAGAATTGCTCATTGCTTGCCTAAAGTCAATGAGTGAAACAATTACTAAGGATATTGAGGAAATTTTTGAAAGATATCCGACTACAGGCGAAGCTACAACCGAAATGATTGAGAAGTTAATCGCTATTTTTGAACGGGATGGAACGATTGCTGCATATACCTTTAGCAGTATTGTTAGTGAGTTGGCATTACTAAGTGAACCAGTCCGACATGCCTGTTCTGACTTATACATAAAGATGCAAAGGATCTATACGAAGAAGCTAGAAGCAGATGGATTTTCAGCCGAATCAGTACATTCCATTGCTCTCATGATGACAGCTACGCTTGAAGGTGCAATTATGCTCTGTCTCACTCAAAGGTCAAGCGATCCTCTAAAAACTATTTCGCAAGTATTACCTACATTGTTGCTTAGAAATGTACAACAAATATAATCCAAGGTACTGACCCAATCGTTGATTGGGTTTTATTATTGAAAATTCAGAATATTTATGTTAACCTTATTGATGTACATCAAATGACGAGCTGCTATTTTAGAGTAATTTTTGTATATCACAAAAGTAAAGCGCTTTCATTTATTTAGCGCTGAACTGATCAAATAGTCGGTCACTATGGTTCTAATATTTTCAATATAGGGGGATTCATATGGATGTAAGCGGAATTTTAAAGGTAGTTGCAGAAAGTAAGCTTGTATATCCAAGCGAAGAAAAACAATCTAACACCTCAATTGGAAGCGGTAAAGCTTTTCAAGAACTTCTTCAAAAATCCCAAAAAGATCCTGAAGCCTTTTGGGACGATGTGGCAAAAGAGCTAGTTTGGTATGAGCCCTGGCAAAGTACAATAAGTGGAAGTCTTCCAGACTTTCGTTTTTTCGAAGGGGGCATCAGCAACCCTTGTGTAAATTTACTCGACCGTCATGTGGAAAATGGTGCTGCAAATCGCACCGCACTGATTTGGGAGGGAGAAAACGGGGATACAAAGTTTTTTACATATAATATGCTGTTAGCTGAAGTAAATCGCTTTTCGAATGTCTTGCGTTCCTTTGGTGTGAAAAAGGGGGACTGTGTGGCGATTTTCCTTCCGAATTTGGCTGAAGCAATTATTGCCGTGCTCGCTTGCTTTCGGATTGGGGCAATTTACAATACAGTATTTTCAGGATACTCCGAAAAGTCATTGAAGGACCGTCTCATTAGCTTTGAGCCAAAGATTATCGTGACGACTGACGCGACGATAAGACGTGGAAACAAAGTTTGCTTGAAGGAAAAAGTGGATAGGGTAATTCCAGATATTCCATCCATTGAAGCGGTGATTGTCGTTAATCGCCTAAATACAGAAATCAATATGACAGAAGGACGGGATTTCTGGTGGGAGGAACTAACTAGAAAGGCAAGTATCCAATGTGAACCTGAGAAGCTAGAGGCCAATGAATATGGAATTGTCTTCTATACAAGCGGTACAACAGGAAAACCAAAGGGTGTCGTTCATTCAGGAATGGCCTTTGTGATCCAAAATTACATCTATAGCAAATATCATATGGACCATCATGATGATGATGTGTTCTGGTGTACGGCTGATATTGGATGGTTAACAATGCATATTTGGGGTATTGCGGGCGCACTCGCAAATGGAGTGACCACTGTCGTATATGAAGGATCAATTGACTTTCCAACAAAGGACAGATTTTATCAAGTAATCGAGAAATACCGTGTGAATAAATTGTTTACAGCGCCAACCGCATTACGGATGTTAAAAAGTCTAGGTGAAAAAGTACGGAATCAATTTGATTTATCATGTCTGGATGTAGTTTCTCTAGTGGGTGAACCCTTTGACCCAGAATCATGGCAATGGACGTATGAAGTATTAGGAAAGAAAAAGATATGTGTCAATAATACGTGGGGACAAACGGAAACAGCGGGCTGTCCAATTGCTGGATCCGCATGGTTAACCCCAATGAAGCCCGGATCAGCTGGAATGCAATTTTTAGGTGCAGATATAGCTGTTGTAGATGAAGAGGGAAATCAGGTTAAACCGGGTACGTTAGGAAATTTAATCATTAGAAAACCATTCCCAATGCTTTGCCGTACGCTTTGGAAGGAACCGGAGCGTTATATTTCCTCTTATTTTAGTCAGGTAGAAGGAAGCTATTTTGCAAGTGATTTGGCCCTGATTGATGACGATGGCTATGTGTGGGTTGTTGGTCGTTCTGATGATGCCTTCAATGTTGCCGGGCATCGCTTAAGTACAATGGAAATTGAAAGTGCGGTTCTTGAATGTGAAGGAGTTGCTGAAGCAGCTGTAATTGGTGTCCCAGATGAAATCAAAGGAGAAGTACCGCTTGTATTTGTCCGGGTAAATGATCTTTCTCTAGGGACTGATGATTTAAAAGAAAAAATAAATGAACGTATTATACAGCTTATCGGAAAAATTGCCCTGCCAAAATCCATCATTTTTACTGAAACACTACCTAAAACAGTTAGCGGAAAAATCATGCGTCGCTTATTAAAGGAAATTTTCGTTTCAGGTAAGGTTTCAGGTGATATTACAGGGCTTGAAGATCCAGCAACAGTGGCTCAAATTCAAATGATTATCAATGAAAGGTCGACAGTGAAGTAAAACAAAAAGTCTGATGGGATTTCCATCAGACTTTTTTATATAAATCAAACTACTATGCTTTTTTCATCTCTATTAGTAAAATATGCGAGGTTTTTTCTGCCTTAATTGTGATATCTTCTTCAACAATTTCCATTCCATCTCTATCAGAGAGCTCAATGCCATTAATGATAGAAGTACCTTCTATTTGAACTAAATAAGCTTGCCTGTCCTCTTTGACTGGAAAGCTTATTTCTTTTCCTTGTTGCAATTCCAAAGAATAAATGTTTGCATCTTGGTTAATCTTAATTTGAGCATCACCGTCTATTCCTGATACCATGTGCAGCCAATTCTTTTTTCTATCATCCCAATTGAATCTAAAATCACCATAAGCTGGTGTATGGCCAATTTTGTCTGGTAAAATCCAAATTTGTAAAAACCTTGATGTATGTTCACCTAAATTATATTCGCTATGAAGCACACCCGTACCTGCACTCATATATTGAACTTGTCCGCGAGTTATTGTATTTTGGTTACCCATGCTATCACCATGAGTCAACTCACCATTCACCACATAGGATATAATCTCCATATTTCTATGTGGATGGGTACCAAATCCTGTTTGTGGATTAATTAAATCATCATTAATTACCCGTAAAACTCCAAACTGAATATTGTCTGGATTATAATAATCTGCAAATGAAAAGTGAAATTTACTTCTTAACCATCCAAGATTACTAGAACCCATATCCCTGCTGTTGATTTTTCTTAACATATTTTTCTCCCCAATCTATCATAAAAAATGTATAAAAGAAAACTTGCCTCTTTTGTTCTCTATTGATATTTGTGATTCTAAAATATAATTATCTTGAATTCGAGATAATTATATACATTATATTTCAGTGTGTCAACATTAGTCGAGGGCAATAATAAATTACCAAGTAAAATAAAAACCCCCTTGTATGGCAAGGGGGTTAAGTCATATCAGCTGAGATATTCCGATTAACTGCTCTAAATAAGACAATATCTAAAATTTGGATAATATAATCGAAATTTTATCGTTTATTTTTCAAGCACAGTGTCAACATTCAGTTTAACAAAGCCTAAAAAATAAAAAAGAAACCCTTGATAAATAAGGATTTCTTTAACGTCCCGAAGAGGATTCGAACCTCCGACCTACAGTTTAGGAAACTGTTGCTCTATCCTGCTGAGCTATCGAGACACACATATTAGGAACGTTATTTATTATATGTTGTTAATGGCAAAAGGTCAACAAAAAAGTTGATATTATTGAAACGGCAGGTCTCTGGCCACTTCGGTTCCTTTCGAAGTCTTTTCACGGAATATCAACCAGACGATTAAACTGAGCCCAATTAGTAATCCTTCCAGAGATAAAATGTACCAAGGATAGGGTCCTAGAACATCTAATAAACTCGCACTGTCAGGTTTATGACTTAAGAACATATAATTTCCGCCCACCAGCTTATTAATCAACATAATGATCGGCATGAGCACATTTAAAAAGATACATAATTTTAAGACAGACCAAATCGTCGGCCGGTAACCCTTTGCCCATGTAAAATAAAGAGGCACCCAGATTTCCATCAGATGTGTATAAAAGAAATGGAAAAACCGAAAATGAGGGAAGTCATAATTTAAGGAAGGGGTTAATAGTGCCTGCGATGCGCCTAATAATGCCGTAAATAATAAAATCTCATAGATTATTTTTTTCGTAGTTAGCAACAATATGACCGTTAATATTAAACTAATGCTACATAATTCTAATGGAAAGGCATGGCTGACATTCCAACTACCATTCACAATCATCCACAAATGATAGGTCAATTCCATGATGATGAGAGTGATCGCGATCCCGATTTCGGTCCGTCTTCTTTGCTTAGCATTCAATTTATCTCTATTAAGATAGATAAAGATGGAACCTAGGATTAAGACGGCAATAATAACAAAATGACTGATTGAAAACATTTCAAAATCATAGTTAGTAAAACTGCGGCAAAACACCCCATCCATACCCCCACCACCTAATTCGGCTAATAGTACCTTTTCTAATTATATTCGATGGAATTGCTTTTACACCTCTTCCAAAATATAAAATATTTCCATTTCACTCCGTTCTATAATTAGGATTTTTCTTCCTAAAAAAGTCTGTATGAAGTATGGTATAATAGTTTGTCGAACATACTCGAAAGTCTTTTTTAGTGGAGGTCATTATGGCTGCATATACGCCGATGATACAGCAATACTTAACCGTTAAGGCAGATTACCAAGATGCCTTTTTATTTTTTCGCTTAGGCGATTTTTATGAAATGTTTTTCGATGATGCCATTAAAGCATCACAAGAATTAGAAATAACTCTAACAAGCAGACAAGGCGGCACGGATGACCGGATTCCGATGTGCGGCGTTCCCTACCATGCGGCCGCTAACTATATTGAACAGCTCATCTCTAAAGGCTATAAAGTAGCCGTTTGTGAGCAAGTTGAAGACCCGAAGCTGACCAAAGGTATGGTGAAAAGGGAAGTTGTTCAATTGATCACACCTGGTACAGTGATGGAGGGCAAGGGTTTAACGGATAAAGAAAACAACTATATTGCTTCGATTACTAGTTTTGAGGACGAAACTTTTGGGTTTGCCTACAATGATATCTCAACCGGTGAAAGCCGAGTCACCCTGTTATCGAAAAATTTTGATGAGGTCCTAAATGAGTTAGCTGTTCTAAGTGCGAAGGAAGTAGTTGTCGCCAGCGACTTTGACGGTGAATGGCAAAAGAAACTTCGTGAACGTGACGTCCTAGCGATTTCATTTGAAGATAATAGTTCAATAGATATGAACTTTTCTCATCTTCTAAAAGATTTGAATCAAGAAAAATTAAAGCAAACAATCGCACGTCTTTTTCATTATTTATACCGGTCACAAAAAAGAAGTTTGGATCATCTACAGCCAGTAACCACCTATCAAATCCATCAATATATGAAAATCGACTACTATTCCAAGCGTAATCTTGAATTAACAGAAACGATTCGTTCCAAAGGAAAAAAAGGGTCCTTATTATGGCTTCTTGATGAGACGATGACTGCCATGGGAGGCAGGATGTTAAAGCACTGGATTGACCGCCCATTAATCAGTCAAACTGACATTGAATCACGTCAAGCGATAGTGGAAGTCCTATTGTCGCATTATTTTGAGCGTCAAGAACTTCGTGAAAAGCTAAAGGAAGTTTATGATTTAGAACGATTAGCCGGAAGAGTAGCTTTTGGTAATATCAATGCCCGTGACTTGGTCCAATTAAAGCGTTCGTTAATACAGGTTCCATATTTACAACAAATTTTGCAAGGCATGCAGAATGAAAAAGTGAACAAAATCGCCGAACTGCTTGATCCTTGTGAAGATATCACGGATCTTTTGGAGCAGGCGATTGTTGAAAATCCGCCGCTTTCCTTGAAAGAAGGAAATATGATATGCGACGGGTACAATTCTCAACTCGATCAGTATCGTGATGCCAGCCGGAACGGGAAAACGTGGATTGCCCAGCTGGAACGAGAAGAGCGGGAGAAAACCGGTATTAAGTCACTAAAGGTGGGCTACAACCGTGTATTTGGATATTATATTGAGATCACACGTGCAAACCTGCATTTGTTAAAAGAAGGACAATACGAGCGGAAACAAACATTATCCAATGCGGAACGGTTTATTACCCCTGATCTAAAAGAAAAAGAAGCATTAATTTTACAAGCAGAGGAAAAAAGCAGTGAACTGGAATATGAATTGTTTACGGAGATTCGCGAGATTGTAAAAGAACAGATTCCGCGTTTACAAGCATTAGCAAAAACGATTAGTGAACTGGATGTCCTGCAGTGCTTCGCTCAAGTTAGTGAAGACAGGCACTATGTCAAACCACAGTTTTCAATGGAGGGGCGTGTCGTTGTTAAGGAAGGCCGTCATCCCGTGGTTGAAAAGGTATTAAACGCACAGGAATATGTTCCGAATGATTGCTTAATGGACAGCGACCGGGAAGTTTTATTGATTACGGGCCCAAACATGTCAGGGAAAAGTACCTACATGCGCCAAGTCGCTTTGGTCGCGATTCTAGCGCAAATCGGCTGTTATGTCCCAGCTTCCGAAGCGGTCCTGCCGATTTTTGACCAGGTATTTACACGAATTGGTGCAGCCGATGATTTAATTTCCGGGCAGAGTACTTTTATGGTTGAAATGCTTGAAGCTAAAAATGCAATTTCAAATGCAACGCAAAACAGCTTAATCTTGTTTGACGAAATCGGGCGTGGAACTTCGACTTATGATGGGATGGCCCTTGCGCAAGCGATCATTGAATATATTCACACCAATATTGGAGCGAAGACTCTCTTCTCCACCCATTATCATGAATTAACAGTTTTAGAAGAAGAATTGACCAAGTTAAAAAACATCCATGTCAGTGCGATTGAGCATAATGGAAAAGTCGTTTTTCTTCATAAAATAAAAGAAGGACCAGCGGACAAGAGTTACGGAATTCATGTCGCTCAGCTGGCAGGACTGCCTTCAGACTTAATCAGCCGTGCGAATGAAATATTAACCGCACTTGAGCAGTCTGATACGCAGGAGGTCAAGCCAAAAACGGAAGCAGTGAAGGTAGTTCACGTGGAAGAAAAGCCTGCTCAACTTTCTTTCTTCGATGAACCGAAAGATATGAAAAAACAAGAACTGTCCTCTAAAGAGAAACGTGTGATCGATAAAATGAAGGAATTAGATATATTAGATTTAACACCACTTCAGGCGATAAACATGCTGTATGAGCTCCAGAAAAAGTTAAAGTAGGGGGTGGATCCGAATGGGTAAAATTATTCAATTAGATGATGCCTTATCGAATAAAATCGCAGCGGGGGAAGTAGTAGAACGTCCTGCCTCAGTGGTAAAAGAGTTGGTTGAAAATTCAATTGATGCGGGCAGTACGGTTATTGAAATTGAGGTGGAAGAAGCTGGACTTGCCAAAATCCGCATTACCGACAATGGTAATGGGATCGAGGAAGAGGATGTGTTACTCGCCTTTCAACGCCATGCTACATCTAAAATAAAGAATGAAAATGATTTGTTCCGAATCCGGACCCTCGGATTCCGGGGAGAGGCCCTGCCGAGTGTCGCCTCCGTTTCACGGCTCGAGATGAAAACTTCTACAGGTGAAGGGGCGGGAAACCGGTTGGTCATTGAAGGCGGCAAAGTTGAAATATTTGAGAAAGCATCGAGCAGAAGAGGAACCGATATTACGATTACCGATTTATTTTTCAATACACCGGCTCGCTTGAAGTATATGAAGACTATTCATACCGAGCTTGGAAATATAACGGACGTCGTGAATCGACTGGCCCTTTCTCATCCAGAGGTGGCCTTCCGCCTCATCCATAATGATAGGAAATTGTTGCAAACCAATGGAAACGGAGATGTTCGTCAGGTCCTGGCATCGATTTACGGGCTGGGGATTGCCAAACAGCTGGTTCCCATCTCCGGGACATCGCTAGATTATAAGATCACTGGATTTGCTTCGATGCCTGAGGTTACCAGAGCTTCCCGGAACTATATTTCAACGATGATTAATGGTCGATTTATCAAGAACTACCCATTAGCCAAGGCGATCCAAGAAGGCTACCATACCTTGCTTCCAATCGGCAGGTTCCCAATTGTTCTCCTGAATATTGAAATGGACCCATTGCTTGTGGATGTCAATGTTCACCCTTCGAAAATGGAGGTCCGTATTAGTAAAGAAGCGGAATTGAATGAACTTGTCACAGCGATGATCAAAGAGGAGTTTAAATCGAAAATCTTGATCCCGACAGCTTATACAGCGGTGAAAAAGGAGATGCCAAAGGAAGAACAGACCACTTTGGCCCTTGATGAAGGAACCATACCATCAACAGAGCGAAAAGAGTTGGAGTGGTTCCGGCCAGAATCAACTGCAATCGTTCATGAAAAACGTCCATTGCTAGTTGATTTGCAAACGGAATCACCACTTTCAAAATTGCCGATTCAATCGGAAATCGATGAGACGGTGGTGCCTGACACCTGGTTCGAAACCAATCCATTTAGTGATTTGCCTGCTAAGTCGGATGAAGGTAACACAAAGGTTGAACCTAGCATTGAGCCTAACGAGACAGATTATACGTCATCGTCAGAGAGTAGAGTTCCCCGGTTATATCCAATCGGGCAAATGCACGGGACTTATATTTTTGCCCAGAATGAAAATGGACTGTATATCATTGACCAGCACGCAGCCCAGGAGAGGTTAAAGTACGAGTATTTCCGGGAAAAAGTAGGACAGGTCCAATCCGAGTTACAGGAAATGCTGGTACCCTTGACGTTTGAGTATTCAACGGATGAATTCTTGAAAATAAATGAATACCAACACGAGCTCGAAAAGGTGGGGGTTTTTCTAGAGGAATTCGGGATTAATAGCTATATTGTTCGTTCCCATCCGCAATGGTTCCCCAAAGGGGAGGAAAAAGGGATCATTGAAGAGATGATTGAGCAGCTATTATTAATGAAAAAAGTAGATATTAAGAAACTACGTGAAGAAGCAGCAATTATGATGAGTTGTAAGGCATCCATAAAAGCGAACCGCCATTTACGAAATGACGAAATCCAAGCACTCCTAGATGATTTACGGAGGGCTTCCGATCCATTTACTTGTCCGCATGGAAGACCAATAATCGTGCATTACTCGGTTTATGAGATGGAGAAAATGTTTAAACGGGTAATGTGATCCTCTAAATGTAGGAAGCCAGCCCAGAACGTATGAGAAAGAAAAAAAGCCTCACTCATGATTGAGTAGGCTTTTTTTCCTTCTTTAATTACCTAGCATTAGCCAAGTTCTTGACGGCGTTTTTGTCTATTTCTCTGCAATTCTCCTTGTTTCCACGTGTATTTTTGCATATATAGCTTTAAAACATCATTAATTGTCTTTCCGCTTTTTTCTACTGCTTCCAGAAACTTGTCCCTAATATGTGGTGGAACGTCGATACTTAATTGAACAGTTTCGGTCAATTTCTTCTCCTTTTGTTCCTCTTTTCTTAGCTGCTGCATAAATAATGCCTCCCCTTTGCAATTAAAAAAAAAGAATAGTTTAAAAACAATAAAAATTTTAAATATTTATGATAAATTGATTTTAACAAGTGGAAGCGGATACAATGAAACAATATTTTTCGACAAATTTCGACATTATTTCAGCGTGAAGGTTTTCTGTATCAGAATATAAAACCAATCTAATAAACATTAAATGATGATACAAGAAAATAGAAAAAGCTGCAGAATGGTGTGTTCTGCAGCTCTTTCAACTTCTATCAATTTTAGTGTTATCTAGGTAGAATTTCTACCAAAAACATCTTATACCACAGCAACTGGCAGCTTGTTCATGTACTGCAGGGCTCTTCCAGTTCCGATCGCTACCGATTCTAGTGGGTTTGGTGCAAGCTGGACAGGAACGACAATCTCTTGGCTTAGCCATGCCTCCATCCCATTTAATAAAGCTCCACCGCCGGTCAGAATAACACCACGGTCAACGATGTCTCCACTGAGTTCTGCTGGACAATCTTCAAGGGTTGCACGGATTGCTTCTAAAATATGCAAAAGTGGTTCCTTAATTGCTAAACGAATTTCGTAGGATGATAGTTTAATTGTTTTTGGCAGCCCAGTTACAAGATCACGACCGCGGATATCCATGAAAATTTCCTCGTGGTCAATGAGAGCATAACCAATTTCCATTTTTATGTTTTCAGCTGTTCTTTCCCCAATCAGGATATTATATTCTTTCCTGATATGTTGAATAATATCTTCATCGAGGCGGTCACCACCAATTTTAATGGAATGGCAGGAAACAACACCGCCAAATGATATTATGGCAACTTCGGTATTACCGCCACCAATATCGACCACTACATTGGCTACAGGTTCATCGATTGGTAATCCTGCCCCAATTGCCGCTGCGACAGGTTCTTCAATTAAGCTGATTTTCTTTGCTCCCGCTTGTTTTACCGCATCCTTGATCGCTCTTCTCTCAACACTTGTAGAACCAGATGGGATACTAACGACAACATTTGGTTTCCGAACTGCAAATCCAATCTTTTTGGATGCCTTACGCATGATGTGTTTTAGCAATTCAGTCGTTACGTCATAATCAGCTATAACTCCATCTTTCATAGGACGAATAGCAACGATTTTTTCAGGGGTCTTTCCAATCATTTCCTTAGCTTCTTGACCAATAGCTACAACATTTTTGGTGACCGTATCGATTGCCACTACCGCTGGTTCATTTATCGCAATTCCTTTATTTTTACTATAAACTAGTATATTTGCTGTTCCTAAATCAATTCCAATATCAAAAGTTGATAACATTATATTTCACCTTATTTCATTATTTTTGGTTACTAGATATGCTACGGGTAGTCTATCATAAAGATGGGGGTAGTAAGCACTTTGTAAATGAACCGTTATCCTTTTGTAAAGTTACAAGAAAATTATTCCTATTTGGTAATGAAAATGAAAAATTTTGATTCATGTGGATTAGGAGCATAGAAAAGAACTTTTATGTATATACTAGTTTGATGTTCAACTGCTTTTTAAATTTATGTTACGATGAAGGGGTGAAAGTGGAATCGAAAGCATGCTTTCACTTAAAATGGGATAAGGCAGTGTGAAAATATTGGATTCAAAACAAAAGTTATTAGTAATCATCGGACCAACTGCTGTCGGAAAAACAAAGTTAAGTATCGAAATGGCTAAACGATATAATGGAGAGATTATCAGCGGGGACTCGATGCAGATCTATCGTGGCATGGATATTGGTACAGCGAAAATCAAACCAGAAGAAATGGAAGGTATTCCACACCATCTCATTGATATAAAGGAGCCTACTGAAAATTTTTCAGTTGCCGAATTTCAACTCCTTGTTCGGGCTAAGATTGATGAGATTGCCCAAAAAGGCAAGCTGCCTATCATTGCTGGTGGGACAGGGTTATATATACAGTCTGTCATTTATGATTATCAATTTTCCGATGTGCCCGGGGATGAGGCCTACCGTCTTATGCTGGAGGAAAGAGTAAAGGAAATCGGAAATGAAGCTCTGTATAAAGAATTATTAGAGGTGGATCCTGAAAGTGCTTCACAAATCCATCCGAATAATGTAAGAAGAGTCATTCGCGCCCTTGAAATTTTCCATTTGACAGGGAAGACAATGCAAGAGTTTCAACGTACACAACAACCAGACCTTTTGTACGATACAGCCATTATTGGGTTAACGATGGAACGAGAGAAACTTTATGAGCGGATCAATTACCGAGTGGATATCATGGTTGAGGAAGGGCTCATAGAGGAAGTAAAACGTCTATTTCAACAGGGTTTACATGATTGTCAATCCATCCAAGCGATTGGATACAAAGAGATTTTTGCTTACTTTGATGGTAAAATGTCGTTAGATGAAGCGATAGCCAATTTAAAGCAAAATTCGAGAAGATACGCGAAAAGACAATTGACTTGGTTTCGGAACAAGATGGATGTTGATTGGTTTGATATGACCGATGTGGAGAATGTATCAAAAAAAATAAAGGAAATTTCACATTGTGTTGAAGGAAAGCTTAAAGTAAAATCGAATACATATTAGTAGAGATAAAAGAGGAGGAAATACAAATGAAAACAACAATCAATATTCAGGACCAATATTTAAACCAGTGCCGCAAAGATAACATACATGTGACCGTCTTTTTATTAAACGGATTCCAATTAAGAGGCCAAATTAAAGGCTTTGATAATTTTACAGTCCTTTTTGAATCAGAAGGAAAGCAGCAATTAGTATATAAGCATGCCATCTCAACCTTTGCGCCACAAAGAAATGTTCATCTTGAATTGGATAACCAATAAGTTTTTAAAAGCCCATCTTACGGGCTTTTTTTTATTTTTGTGAAAACTTTTTTAATGAAATTCAACGTATATGAATACATATTAGTTGAAGGACTATGCATTCCTCAGAGTGAATTTGAGTTCGGAATTTAGAGGATAAATTCTGAGTGGCCATAAACAAGCATCCTTTGTAAACTGTTGGCGAAAATGAGAGGTGAAAGCTTTGGACCAACCCATTCGAATGAAAAGTAACGGCCAAATAAGTGTTGTCCTCAACTCACAAAAAGGAAAAACCATTTCAAAAGAGTTACCTGAATTTCAAGTGGTTCCAAAGGATATTCCACCTGAACACACGGCTCTTAAAGAAATTGAAGACGAGCTTGGGGCTTTGGTCGGGATGGAAGAAATGAAAAAGATGATCAAGGAAATTTATGCTTGGATTTATGTAAATAAAAAACGTGAAGAAATGGGTTTAAAAGCAAGAAAACAAGCCCTTCATATGATGTTTAAAGGAAATCCAGGTACAGGAAAAACGACAGTAGCAAGACTAATTGGCAAGCTTTTTCAAAAAATGAGTGTATTAACAAAAGGTCATTTAATTGAGGCTGAGCGTGCGGACCTTGTGGGCGAGTATATTGGTCACACCGCACAAAAGACTAGAGATTTAATTAAGAAGGCCCAAGGGGGAATCTTGTTTATTGATGAGGCGTACTCATTGGGGCGAGGGGGAGAAAAGGATTTTGGCAAAGAGGCAATTGATACCCTAGTAAAGCATATGGAGGATAAACAGCATGAATTTATTCTGATTCTTGCCGGATATTCTCGGGAAATGGATTATTTCTTAACCCTTAATCCTGGGCTGCATTCACGCTTTCCATTAGTGATTGATTTCCCTGATTACAATATCGATCAGTTAATGGAAATTTCAGCAAGGATGCTAATTGAAAGAGAATACGCATTCAGTCATGAAGCGGAAAAAAAGCTTAAAGAACATTTAATATGGGTGAAAGCAGTATTAAGCCCAAATAGTTTTTCAAACGGTAGGTATGTTAGAAATATTATTGAAAAATCAATTCGTGCCCAGGCGATGAGGCTGCTCATGTTAAATAGTTATGACAGGCATGAATTAATGACACTTCGAAGTAATGATCTTGTGTTTGAAGAAGATTAACCACAAAAAAACGGCAGATTCTTAGTAATCTGTCGTTTCTATTTGGATTAGCCTCTTAATTTGCTTCAAGCTTACGAATGGGCAGTTTCCAATTAAAGGTATAGGAAAGGACTCGTAACACGGTCACAAGAATAAATAAGGAATATAACTCCCATGGCTGTTTCGCAATACCCAGACCGAGAAATAAGCCTGTCAAAATGGCCCAGAGGGCATAAATTTCCGCTCTTAGTACAATTGGTTTTCTTCCGGCTAATAAATCGCGAATGATTCCGCCGCCAATTCCAGTTAAGACCGCCGCAACAATCACGGCACTAAGCGGTAGATCCATTTTTACAGCGTAAATGCCACCTTGAATGGCAAAAGCAGAGAGGCCGATCGCATCAAATAAGTTCCCCCATTTTTGCCAGTGTTTGAGAAGATTGCTGGGAAATAAAAACACAGCAGTTATCGATAACAAGGCAATTTGAAAAAATAATCCTTGATCCCATAATGCAGATACCGGAACACCGATTAACAAGTTGCGAATCGCTCCACCGCCAAAAGCGGTTACAATTCCTAAAATATAAACTCCAAAAATATCATATTCTTCCTCCATCGCCACAATCGCTCCACTCACAGCGAAGGCAATGGTTCCAATCATACTTAATACATCCCATGTCATTTTGCTATCCCCTTGATGTTTATTTTCTTATTACACTATTTATATAGTTAAAAGGTAACAGATTTCAAACATTTAAATTTTATCATGTTGTAGAAAAATTACAATAAGTTTTCTTTGGAATTGGAGAAAATAGAGATTATATATTTTTTTTGTTATGATGAAAGGTAGATGTTTAGAAAGGAAGGATGCCTTTTGGAACAGAAAGAAACGAAAGAGAAAGTAATCCTGGTTGGCTGCCAAACCAATGGGGACGATGACTTACGTTTTCACTATTCAATGGAGGAGTTAGAGGCATTAACAGAAACTGCTCAGGGTGAAGTATTGGTATCTGTCGTTCAAAAACGAGAGCGCCGTCATCCAGCAACATACATAGGTAAAGGGAAAGTCGAAGAACTAAATGCGCTGGTTGAGGAACTTGAGCCTGATATCGTCATCTTTAATGATGAACTCTCGCCCAGTCAAAAGAGAAATCTTGCTACAGAATTAAATGCCCGAGTAATTGATCGAACTCAACTAATCTTAGATATTTTTGCGCAACGAGCGAGGTCCAAAGAGGGAAAACTGCAAGTGGAACTTGCTCAATTGCAATACATACTCCCGCGGCTTGCGGGTCAGGGGACCGCGTTATCTCGACTTGGTGCCGGAATTGGAACAAGAGGACCTGGTGAAACGAAATTAGAATCGGACCGTCGTCACATCCGCCGCCGAATCGATGATATCAAAAGTCAGCTTTCTGTCATCGTTCAGCACAGGGATCGGTACCGAGAAAGAAGGAAGAAAAATAAAGCCTTTCAGGTGGCGATTGTTGGATATACCAACGCCGGTAAATCAACCTTGTTTAATCGATTATCCGAAGCCGAGTCATATGAGGAAAATCAATTGTTCGCCACCCTTGATCCAATGACACGAAAGCTGATCCTGCCTAGTGGTTTCTTTGCTTTGATTACGGATACAGTTGGCTTTATTCAAGATTTACCGACAACTCTGATTGCTGCCTTCAGGTCCACCCTTGAGGAAGTAAAGGAAGCGGATCTACTGCTTCATGTAGTGGATATGTCCAACCCGGATTATTTCCATCATGAGAAAACGGTAAAAAAACTGCTAGATGACTTGGAAGTAAAAGATATCCCGCAAATAACGGTATATAATAAGAGGGATATTCAGCATCCTGATTTTGTTCCAACCGCGGATACACCGACAGCATTTATAAGTGCTTTTGATGAAAATGACCGCCATGCCTTAAAAGAAAAAATCGAGAAAGTTGTGATGGAATTAATGGCGCCATATGAGGTGGCAGTTCCTTCAACAGAGGGAAAACTGCTTTCTCAATTAAAAAATGAGACCATCTTAAGAGAACTTTCCTTTGATGAAGAAAGCCAGTTATATCGCTGTAAAGGGTTTTCGTTGCAAGACCATCAAATTACAGGCCAATTACAGAATTATAAAAGTAGATAGGAGATTCAGGTATGTTTCAACAGTTAAAAAATGGGGAAAAACTCCAGCCAATCGTTAGGGAAGTCGAACAACAAATCGCTGGGGTGCATAAGGGAATTGACGAAAGAATCGAAACCAATCAATTTAGGGTTTTACAGAGTTTTCAAAAACATCGGGTCAGTGACTCTCATTTTATCCCTTCAACTGGATATGGCTACGATGACATTGGCAGAGATACGTTGGAAAATGTCTATGCAGATGTCTTTGGCGGTGAAGCAGGATTGGTTCGCTCGCAAATCATTTCTGGTACCCATGCCATTTCCATCGCCTTATTTGGTGTTCTTCGCCCTGGGGATGAACTCCTTTATATTACGGGCAAACCGTATGATACCTTGGAAGAAATCGTCGGACTTCGTGGAAATGGGGTTGGTTCTTTAAAGGAATTTGGCATTTCTTATGATAGTGTTGCCCTGACAAATGAAGGGCAAATTAACTGGGATAATGTATCTGAAAAAATAAAACCGAATACGAAGATGATTGGGATTCAACGTTCCAAGGGCTATGACACAAGACCTTCTTTTACAGTAGCTGAAATTGGCGAAATGATTAAGTATGTGAAAGAAATTAAGCCGGATGTCGTTGTATTTGTGGATAACTGCTATGGAGAATTTGTAGAAGAGAAGGAGCCCTGTCATGTCGGTGCGGACTTAATGGCTGGCTCGCTGATTAAAAATCCTGGTGGCGGAATAGTGAAGACTGGCGGGTATATTGTTGGGAAAAAACAATGGGTGGAAGCTTGTTCCTATCGGATGACATCACCTGGGATTGGCGCTGAAGCTGGTGCATCCCTCTATAGTCTTCAAGAAATGTATCAAGGCTTTTTCCTAGCTCCTCATGTTGTGGGTCAAGCCTTAAAAGGTGCTGTGTTCACGGCGGCAATGCTGGAGAAATTAGGCATGAATTCCTCGCCAAAATGGAATGCTAACAGAACAGACTTAATTCAATCTGTACAGTTCGATGATCGTGATAAAATGATTGCTTTTTGTCAGGCCATTCAATTTGCGTCGCCCATTAATTCATACGTTACTCCTCATGCGAGCTATATGCCAGGGTATGAGGACGACGTGATTATGGCTGCGGGCACCTTTATCCAGGGAGCAAGTATTGAACTCACTGCAGACGGGCCGATTAGACCGCCATATGTTGCCTATGTACAAGGTGGTTTAACATATGCCCATGTAAAAATGGCTGTTTGCCTTGCGATTGATCATTTAACTGAAAAAGGATTAATGGACCTGTATTAGTGAATCGTAAGGATTTTTGAGATGTCCGATTATTTTAAAAAACAATGTAAGAAAACCTAACATACCATTGACAACTTTTCTAACACGAAATATAATAGCATTATAAACAAACCCGAAGGGAGGAGTAATTAGGTGAGTGGAAAGGAAATTCGCCGTTCTATGCCGCTGTTCCCGATTGGAACGGTCATGCAGTTAACGGAACTTACAGCCAGGCAAATTCGCTACTACGAAGAACACCAATTGATTTCTCCAGCTCGAACCGAAGGGAATAGACGTCTATATTGCTTAAATGATATTGATAGGCTCCTAGAAATTAAGGATTTGATTGATCAAGGTGTAAACATGGCTGGTATTAAACAATTATTCCTAGTTAAAGAGCAACAACAATCTAACATAATCGAACAACAAGCAGAGAAGGCTAAACGCGAATTAACTGATGAACAGCTTAGAAAGCTACTACGTAACGAAATGATGCATTCGGGCCGAAACAACCGATCATCATTACGTCAAGGAGATATGTCAAGATTCTTTCATTAAATTGGAAGCTTCTTTTCAAAAAATAGGGGGTAAGAAAATGGCAAAGTATTCAAGAGAAGATATTAAAAGATTAGCTGTTGAGGAAAACGTAAAATTTATTCGTTTACAATTCACAGACATCCTTGGAACCATCAAAAACGTAGAGATACCAATTTCTCAATTAGAAAAAGCGCTTGATAACAAAATGATGTTTGACGGATCTTCCATCGAAGGTTTTGTACGAATTGAAGAATCTGATATGCTACTTTATCCAGACCTTAATACTTGGGTAGTATTCCCTTGGACAGCAGAAAAAGGGAAAGTTGCCCGCTTAATTTGTGATATTTATACACCAGAAGGAGAACCATTCGAAGGGGATCCTCGTAATAACTTAAGAAGAGTATTAAAAGAAATGGAAGAGTTAGGTTTCACTAACTTCAACCTTGGACCTGAGCCTGAATTCTTCTTATTTAAATTAGATGAAAAAGGTGAACCAAGCTTAGAATTGAATGACCAAGGTGGTTACTTTGATTTAGCACCAACAGATTTAGGTGAAAACTGCCGTCGTGATATCGTACTAGAGCTTGAAGAAATGGGCTTTGAAATTGAAGCGTCTCACCATGAAGTAGCTCCAGGTCAGCACGAAATTGATTTCAAATATGCAGATGCATTAACAGCTTGTGACCAAATCCAAACGTTTAAATTAGTGGTTAAAACAATTGCACGTAAACATGGCTTGCACGCAACATTCATGCCAAAACCATTATACGGAGTAAATGGATCTGGAATGCACATGAACCTTTCATTATTTAAAAATGGAGAAAATGCATTCTATGAGCCAGGTGGAGATTTAGATATGAGCGACACAGCTCGTCAATTCATCGCAGGTATCCTGAAGCACGCTCCAGCGTTTACAGCGGTAACTAATCCAACTGTAAACTCTTATAAGCGTCTTGTTCCTGGCTATGAAGCACCATGCTATGTAGCTTGGTCAGCTCGAAACCGTTCACCATTAATTCGTATTCCTGCTTCACGTGGATTAAGCACTCGTGTGGAAGTAAGAAGCGTAGACCCATCTGCTAATCCATACCTTGCAATGGCTGTTCTTCTAAAAGCTGGTTTGGACGGAATTAAAAACCAATTAACTCCTCCAGCACCAGTTGACAGAAACATCTATGTAATGAGTAAAGAAGAAAGAATCGAAGAAGGCATCGTCGATCTTCCTGCAACATTAGCTCAAGCATTAGATCAATTAAAAGCTGACGAAGTAATCGTGGCTGGTCTAGGAGAGCACATTATGGAACACTTTGTTGAAGCAAAAGAAATCGAGTGGGATATGTTCCGTACAGTCGTTCACCAATGGGAACGCGATCAATATATGAGCATGTATTAATATCATTAAAGGCCCTATCGCACTATGCGGTAGGGTTTTTTTGATGTGGTTTATCACAATAGATTTGGAAGCAGTCCATTGATTGACGCCCCAATTTGCTTTTTCTATCAAATTACGGTAGCCAATAGCCCTTATTGACGCCCCAATTTGCCTTTTCTATCAAACTACGGTCGCCAATGCCCTTATTGACGACTTAAAATGCTCAAAATCCCTAAGGACGGTCGCTAATAGCCCTTATTGACGACTTAAAATGCTCAAAATCCCTAAGGACGGTTTCCAATAGCCCTGATTGACGACCTAAATTACTCATAACGTCTAAATCAGGTCGTCAATCCCCAAAGATATTTATAATTCCTTTATTTCTTGAAAAATTCACAATTATCTTCCTTCTGCTACTCATATATATTATATGATTAACTTGAAAACATTTGGGAGGTGCTCTAATTGTATAAACTGCAAATTTGTAATGCTCAAACCCAAGAAATACTTCGTGAAAAGACGTATAAGAAACCCGACCTTATTTTTAGTTTGCTAGAATCAGGAGCCAAAGGTCAGGTATGTTTTCTATTTGATGAGGAACGTAGAACGTTAAAAGGAGATTATGTGAGCCATTCCGTTTTTAAGGAAGCGGATACAGAAGTTTATAAAGCGCTTTTTAAAGTGAGAATATCAGAAATTCAAGCAAGGATAGCAAGGTAGACTTAGTAAGGAGGGGCGCTGGCTTCTCCTTTTTAATTTGTTAGTCATAATAAAAAAGAGCCGGCACGATTATGGCCAACTCTTTTAATCTTAATGAATATGGCGGTAAACCCCAATGACCTTACCTAAAATAGAAACATTCCTTAATATAATAGGGTCCATTGTTGAATTTTCCGGCTGCAGGCGTATGTAATCTTTTTCTTTAAAAAATCTCTTACAGGTGGCTTCATCTTCCTCGGTCATTGCTACAACGATATCGCCGTTATTTGCAGTTGGCTGCTGTTTCACAATGACATAGTCCCCATCTAGAATCCCAGCTTCTATCATACTCTCACCCATGATTTCTAGCATGAACACCTGTTCATCAGCAGGTGCAAGACTTTCCGGCAGAGGGAAAAACTCTTCGACATTTTCAATAGCTGTAATTGGTAATCCTGCCGTTACTTTACCAACCACGGGAACATTTACTACCGCATTTCTTGGTATATGTGCTGCTACATCTGCTTCTAATATTTCAATTGCTCTTGGTTTGGTTGGATCTCTTCTAATCAGTCCTTTGCTTTCCAGCCTTGCTAAATGACCGTGAACAGTTGAGCTGGAGGCAAGTCCAACTGCTTCTCCAATTTCTCTTACTGAAGGGGGATATCCTTTACTCTTAACCTCACTTTTAATGAAGTCTAAGATATCCTGCTGCCGCTTTGATATTTTAGCCATGATAAAATCCACCTCGTCTGGTTTTTGTTGTCTTTATTATACCATGTTCGTATTTTTTATACAAACATAAGTTCGAAAAAATAGTTGACAACAAACAAATGTTCGATTTATAATCAAATTAATAAAACGAACATATATTCTTAGTAGAGGTGTTTTAATATGAAAAAATTATGGAACAAATACTCCTATGCTATTACTCTAATTATTTTAAGCTGTTCACTTTCCCTCATTTTATCTTTCCAACATCATTCAAATGATCAAGATAAGTATTTAAAGATTACGATTTCAGAAGGTGATTCACTTTGGGGAATCTCAGACCAATATTCCGAACAACATTCATTATCAAACCAGGAATTTGTTGCATGGATTAAAAAGCATAATGAAATTAATGAAGATCGAATTTTTCCTGGTGAAGAAATTATCATTCCGGTGAGTAACGAAGAGGGTTCATCAACACAAGAATTAGCTAGTGCCGTGGGTGAATAGAAAGGAATAACAATGAAAGCAATCATATACTGCCGTGTCAGCACCAACAAAGAAACACAAGAAACATCATTAAAGCGCCAAGAAGAGGAATTAACACAACTTGCTCATTCCTATCACTTTGAAATTGATAGCGTAATTAAAGAAAAGGCAAGTGGCTACGATTTCGACCGGGAAGGGATCTTTCAATTATTAGAGCGAATCAAAGATGATCAAGTTCATGCGGTCTTAATCCAGGACGAAACCCGACTTGGTAGAGGAAACGCGAAAATAGCGATTTTGCACTGCATTTTAAAAGAAAATATTAAACTTTATAGTATCTCTCATAGTGGAGAATTGCAGCTGTCCGAATCAGATTCCATGGTTTTAAAAATTGTTGGTATGGTGGAGGAATATCAACGGAAACTTCATAATGCAAAGATTAAGCGCGGCATGAAGCGGGCTGTCCAGAATGGTTATAAACCTGAAAGAAACTTAAAAAATCTAGGGGAAGCATCCGGACGCGAGAAAATTGAAGTGCCGGTGGAAGAAATTGTCCGGTTAAGAAAGAATGGATTAATTTTTTCTGAAATTGCTGCCACTTTGAGAGGTTTTGGTTATAACATCTCAAAGGCAACCGTACATAGAAGATACCAAGAATATATCGAATCACAAGAAGAGTAAACCTTTTGCCTTGTCATTAGGTTTTTTTTTTAGTAAAATCAGGTGTCATGTAAACAGGTAGAAAGGAAGGTTCACTCCATGCTATCCAAAGAAAAAATGGCTAGAATTAACGAGTTGGCAAGAAAAGCAAAAGCAACGGGATTGACAGAAGCAGAAGCCAAAGAACAATCAAAATTAAGAAGCGAATATTTGGCAACATTCCGTTCTAATATGCTTGATACCCTAACCAACACAAAGTTTATTGATCCTGAGGGAAATGATGTCACACCAGAAAAAATCAAAGCTAGAAAAAAAAATACTCTTCACTAAAAAAATTCAGGGATACAATTTTTGTATCCCTTTTTTACATAGAGTGACATATTCTGTGTCAAACTAAAAAATAAAGTGGATTTTGTTCTTTATTAATATGCTATTTGTTGAATAAAACACAGTATCAATATAAAATTGAAATGTACTTAGTACCTAGTCATTAGGAAAGGATGTAATTCATGTTTAATACTATTGATGATTTATCTGTTACCTCGATACGAACTTTATCGATTGATGCAATCGAGAAAGCAAACTCTGGACATCCAGGGATGCCAATGGGTGCAGCGCCAATGGCATATACTTTATGGACTCGTTTCATGAACCAAAATCCGAAGAATCCGCGCTGGTTTAACCGTGATCGTTTTGTTTTATCTGCTGGACATGGGTCAGCGTTGTTATACAGCATGCTTCACTTGTCTGGTTTTAATTTAACCATGGAGGACTTAAAACAATTCCGTCAATGGGGTTCAAAAACACCAGGTCATCCTGAATACGGCCACACTGAGGGTGTCGAAGCAACCACTGGTCCACTTGGACAGGGGATTGCAATGGCAGTGGGAATGGCAATGGCAGAGCGCCATGTTGCAAGTGTTTATAATAAAGATAAGTATGAACTTGTGAACCATTTTACATACAGCATTTGTGGAGATGGAGATTTGATGGAAGGTGTTTCTGCAGAGGCAGCTTCACTAGCAGGACACTTGAAACTAGGACGTTTAGTGGTCCTTTATGATTCAAACGATATCTCTTTAGATGGTGATTTAAATAAGTCTTTTTCAGAAAGTGTCAAAGATCGCTTCCTATCCTACGGCTGGCAATATCTTCGTGTGGAGGACGGAAACAATCTAGAAGAAATCGCAAAAGCGCTTGAAGAATCAAGAAATGATTTAGAACGACCAACGATGATTGAAGTAAGAACAGTTATCGGTTACGGTTCACCAAACCGTGCGGGTACATCAGGTGTTCATGGTTCACCACTTGGTGCTGATGAATTAAAACTTACTAAAGAATCCTATAAATGGACTTTTGAAGAAGATTTCCATGTACCACAGGAAGTCTATGACAACTTCCAAAAGCTTATAGTTGAAAATGGTGAGAAAAAGGAAAAAGAGTGGAATGACCTTTTCGCTCAATATACAAAAGAATACCCTGAATTAGCGGCTCAGCTTGAACAAGCATTAAATAATGAGCTTCCAGAGGGTTGGGATAAGGATATCCCTGTTTATAGTGAAGGGAAAAGCCTTGCAAGCCGTGCCTCATCAGGAGAAGTAATAAATGGGATTGCTAAAAATCTACCTATTTTTATTGGGGGATCAGCAGACCTTGCAGGATCTAATAAAACGATGATCAAAGGTACGAAAGACTTTATGCCAGGATCTTATGAAGGCCGCAATATCTGGTTTGGCGTTCGTGAATTTGGAATGGGTGCTGCAATGAACGGGATCGCTCTTCATGGCGGAGTAAAAGTTTTTGGCGGAACGTTCTTTGTTTTCTCTGATTATTTACGTCCAGCAATTCGACTTGCTGCGTTGATGGGATTACCTGTTACCTATGTATTTACGCATGATAGTATTGCTGTTGGGGAAGATGGACCAACGCACGAACCGGTAGAACAACTGGCAGCTTTACGTGCGATGTCAGGAATTTCAGTCATTCGCCCTGCAGATGGAAACGAAACAGCGGCAGCATGGAAGCTTGCTGTTGAGTCAACAGACAAACCAACTGCACTTGTGTTAACCCGTCAAGATTTACCTACATTAAAAAGTACGGATACCAATGCTTATGAGGGTGTTTCTAAAGGTGCCTATGTAGTTTCTCCTTCTGAAAGAGAAACTCCAGATGCATTGCTGTTAGCAACTGGATCTGAAGTAAGCCTTGCAGTGGAAGCTCAAAAAGCACTTGCGGGAGAAGGGGTTTATGTTTCTGTCGTAAGTATGCCGTCTTGGGATCGCTTCGAGCAACAATCCCAAGAATACAAAGACTCTGTCTTACCAAGAAGCGTGAAAAAGCGTCTTGGAATTGAAGTTGGCGCATCATTTGGCTGGCACAAATATACTGGTGACGAAGGCGATGTATTAGCAATTGATCATTTTGGAGCGTCAGCACCAGGAGAAAAGATTATGGAAGAATTCGGTTTCACCGTAGATAATGTAGCTGCACGTGTGAAGGCACTTTTACAAAAATAAGATAGTAATTCTAAGGAGAGCGGAATTTATCCGTTCTCTTTTTTGTTCGGACAGAAAATTTTTACAATAATATGAACAAAAATATTTTTGCAGGAAAATTCATAAAATCTACCGAAATATAAAAAATAGCTTGCAATTCTGATAATCGACAAAAATAGTGAAAGTTTTTGGCACCGTAAGACAAATGTTTCGCTTGTCTTTTTTTATAATAGTAAAAAGGGTAACCAACGAAGGAGAGAACAGTGGTGAGAAAATATCAACTATATTTAATAGAAGATGAATTTGCGACCCATTACTTCGGAAGAGAGCGATTGTTTTTTCAGCTTTTTCAAGAGAATCATAAAGCAAACGGTGAGTTTAAATTTATAACCCAAAAACAAATTTCCTATATAACAAGAAAGGTCGAGGCGCTAAAGATTCATCAACTTATATTAAAGCAGCTTGGAAAAATCAAGGGTTTTAAAGCAGAAAATGGTGCATATTCGATGGAATTAAGCGGAAAACTAAGTACGGCAAAGTTAGAGGTTTTCCAAGACTTAATTACCATTGATGCACAAGGAAGTTATGAAGCCGAGACTGCCTTTTTTGAAGTATTAAGAAAATGTGAGTCTTCCTTTTTAGCGCTCGACCTTGAACATCAACGATACGGCTGGTTAAAACCGATAAAAGAAAGAAAATTTATCTGATTGCAGATATTGTCTAATCGTGTTTTATTTAGTACACTGTATGGTAGACAACACGAAGGAGGAAGTTGAATATGTATTACGTTCTAGTTGGTATACTGGCACTAGCAGCTGGTGTAGCACTAGGATTTTTCATTGCTCGTAAATATATGATGAGCTACTTAAAGAAAAATCCGCCTATCAATGAACAAATGCTGAAAATGATGATGATGCAAATGGGTCAAAAACCATCACAAAAGAAGATCAACCAAATGATGGCTGCCATGAACAAGCAACAATCTAAATAAACGGACAAGCAAACACGATCCGATTAGACAAATAATTAACCACCTTTCTGAATTTATTTAAATTCCGACAGGTGGTTTTTATTTTCATAAAAGTGGATACTTATGTTTTTTAGTCCTTAGTAAGTATTCTTAATCTTTCTTATTTTGATAATATTTGGTAAAATTAAACCTCAGTTATTGGATTAATTTGCCTAATAGCAATAATTTTCTTGTGTTTTGGGGGCGGTTGGATGAAAGTATTTTTAGACTTAGGATGGTATTTTAAAAAAGAGAAAAAAGCGTATATTTCTGGGATATGCATTTTAATGCTTGTGGCTGTCCTTCAGTTAGTGCCGCCAATGGTCATTGGAATCATTGCTGACGAAATTAAGGATGGGACCATGACTAAGGGAACACTTCTTCAGTGGGTAGGTGCACTCATTGCTGTAGGTTTGGCTATGTATGTTCTCCGCTATTATTGGAGAGTGATGATTTTTGGTTCATCTGTAAAGCTCAGTAGACTGCTTCGGAATCGGCTGTATCAGCACTTTACCAATATGTCTCCATCATTCTACCAAAAACGTCGAATTGGCGATTTGATGGCCCATGCCACAAACGATCTGCAAGCGATTCAGCAAACGGCTGGTGTTGGCGTGTTAACTTTTGTTGATTCGCTGTCAACTGGTGGCTTTGTTATCTGTGCAATGGCATTTACAATCAGCTGGAAACTCACCTTAATTTGTTTGATTCCGATGCCCTTTATGGTCATCCTAACGAGTTGGTTTGGAACGATGCTCCATCGAAGCTTTTATCAGGCACAAGAAGCCTTTTCGTCCTTAAATGATAAAACTCAGGAAAGTATTACCGGGATTAAAGTCCTTAAGACATTTGGTCAGGAAAAGGAAGACATTGAGGACTTTCGGAAGCAATCAGAAGATGTTGTCCAAAAAAATATCATCGTTGCAAAAATTGATTCGCTATTTGATCCAACGATATCAATTATTGTGGGAATCTCCTTCTTTTTATCGATTGTATTTGGCTCCAAATACGTACTGAATGGAGAACTAACGATCGGACAATTACTTTCGTTTACTACATATTTAGGGTTGCTTATCTGGCCGATGCTTGCATTTGGTTGGTTATTTAATATCGTTGAGCGGGGCAGGGCTTCCTATGACCGTGTCAGCCTGCTCCTTCAGGAAAAAGTAGATATTACCGATCTTGAGGATGCCTTAAACGTAGTGCCGGCAGGGGAAATAGAATTCGATCTTGCGAAGTTTACTTATCCAGGTGAAACAAAACTTGTTTTAAATGATATTCACTTTTCACTGCAAGCAGGGGAAACACTTGGTATTGTAGGTAAAACGGGTGCAGGAAAAACAACTCTTTTAAAGTTGCTCATTCGGGAGTTTGATAGTTATCAAGGGAAAATTACCTTTGGTGGGAAGACACTTCAAGCCTACAAACTTGAAAAATTACGTGAAGCGATTGGTTATGTACCACAAGACCACTTTTTGTTTTCGGCCACAGTCGGTGAAAATATCGCCTTTACAAACCCTAACGCCACTACAGAGGAAGTAGAGAATGCCGCAAAGATAGCGAATATCCATGATGACATCCTCCAATTTGTAGATGGTTATCATACGGTTGTTGGGGAGAGGGGGGTGTCCTTATCTGGTGGGCAAAAACAGAGGATTTCGATTGCCCGGGCTATTTTGATGAATCCAGAAGTATTGGTTCTCGACGACTCCTTATCTGCGGTAGATGCAAAAACAGAGGAAGCCATCCTTTCCTCGTTAAGACAGAACAGGGAAGGAAAAACAACCATTATTACTTCCCACCGATTAAGCGCGATTCAACATGCCAATCTCATTCTCGTTCTCGATGAAGGTAAGATTGTCGAAAGAGGCACCCATGAAACACTAATGGAACTGGGCGGATGGTATAAGCAAATGTATTTACGCCAGCAGCTAGAAGAGCTGGTCGAGCATGGAGGACATTAATATGGAAGAAAAAATACAGCTTTCCGAGCGTGAACAACGAAATATATTATTCCGGCTGCTGTCCTACACGAAACCACATAAAAAACTGATAGGAATGGCATTTATCTTTCTATTATTAACAACCATCGGTGATATTGTCCTTCCGATCTTAGTCAAAATATTTATCGATGATTATTTAACACCTGGAAAGCTCGCTTTTCAACCTCTATTAATCCTTGGCTCCACTTATATGGGCATTCAAATCATAAAAGCCATTCTGATGTTTTTTCAATTTGTAAAATTCCAAGAACTTGCTTTAAAAATTATCCAACAGCTTCGAATCGATGTTTTTTCTAAAGTTCAGTCACTTGGGCTAAAATATTTTGATCAAACACCTGCCGGCAGTATCGTTTCTAGGGTAACGAATGATACCGAAGCGATTAAAGACATGTTTGTCACTGTCATTGCAACGTTTATCCAAGGTGGGTTTCTATTATCGGGGATTTTTATCGCGATGTTTATCTTGAATATCAAACTTGGATTATTATGCGTCATTATCCTTCCGATGCTATTATTTGTCATGAACCTCTATCGAAAGTTAAGTTCACGATTCTACCTTGATATGCGCGAACGATTGAGCCAGTTAAATGCCAAGTTAAGTGAATCTTTGTCAGGAATGGGCATCATTCAAGTGTTTCGTCAGGAAAAACGACTCCGTGCTGAATTTGGAATGATAAATGACCAACACTATCATGCAGGAATGAAGAATCTGAAGATTGACGGTCTGCTCTTAAGACCTGCGATTGATTTGATTTACATTTTAGCATTAATCATCGTGTTATCATATTTTGGGCTCACATCTTTGAACCATGTCATTGAAATCGGAGTTTTATATGCCTTCATCAACTATTTGGATCGCTTTTTTGAACCGGTTAATCAAATGATGATGAGACTTTCCTTGTACCAGCAAGCGATTGTCGCAGGATCACGCGTCTTCAAATTATTAGATGAGGAAGAGTTAGCACCGGCACAAAAGGAAGAAAATAGCCTATCGATTGAACTAGGAAAGATTGAATTTAAGGATTTAAGTTTTTCCTATAATGGGAGGCAGGATGTGCTTAAATCTATTTCTTTCACGGCAAATCCAGGCGAAACCGTCGCCCTAGTTGGTCATACCGGAAGTGGGAAAAGCTCCATCATCAATTTGCTGATGCGGTTCTATGAATATGAACGGGGTGACATCTTCATTGATGGACAATCAATTCGTAACTTCACAAAAACAGAGCTTCGGGAGAAAATGGGCCTCGTATTACAGGATCCATTTTTATTCTTCGGGACGGTAAAGGACAATATCCGCCTGCATATGAATGACATGACGGACGAACAAGTGGAAGAGGCGGCTAGGTTTGTCCAGGCCCATACCTTTATCGAAAAATTGGTGGATGGTTTTAACCATAAGGTGGTGGAGCGAGGGACCACTTTCTCTAGCGGTCAAAGGCAATTAATCGCCTTTGCTAGAACGGTTGCAACCAATCCGAAGATTTTGGTCCTAGATGAAGCAACAGCCAATATTGATACGGAAACAGAGGAAGCCATTCAAACAGCTCTCGCCAAAATGCGAAAAGGGCGAACAACCATTGCAATTGCTCATCGATTGTCAACGATTCAGGATGCAGATTTAATCTTAGTTTTGCATCAGGGCGAAATTGTCGAAAGAGGAACCCATCAAGAACTGTTGGCCCAAGGCGGGTTATACCATAAAATGTTCCTATTACAAAATGGAGTGGAAGAGCGTCTTGAGGATGTTGTGAATTGACAACAGAAGTTGTAAGCTCTATTTTATCTGAGTATGGACTGGAGATATACAATGAAGAAAGCCTGGCATCGCTGCCAGGCTTTTAGTATTTTTATAGGAGTTTTTTCTTAACAGGCTGATGATGGAACCTTTTTTATATATACACGATGATATTCATTTAAGAGGTGGTCAAGCTCCTGGCTGTAGCGAATCGCAACGGAGGATGTCAAGCCGTTGCTAGTAGCGACTTGAATTAATTCAGCTCGTTTTTTCTCAATTAAGTTAACTAAATCATTCTTTGTCACGGCCGATTTCCTTTCCAGAGTAACCCCTAAATATTGGTTAAAACAGAATACTAATATATCAAATTTCCATTGGTTTTACTAGTATAACCTATGTTGTAAATTTTTACAAAGAGAAATGTAAATAAATATCCATCCAATTTATGCATATATTTATTTGTAAAGGACTATTTGATAAAAGCAGAAAAACCAGCGGCGACACAAAATATTCAAGTTCATCATTATCATTTATAACAAACATTTGTTAGAATAGAAACGTATCGACTATAGTGGGAGTGTTAATATGTCAGATGTAAATATATTTTTAGCATTAGGGGCAGGATTTTTAAGTTTTATTTCACCATGTTGTTTACCGCTTTATCCTGCATTTCTCTCATATATCACAGGTATGTCTGTTGGTGAGTTAAAGAGTGAAAATGCCATGCTTCAAAAGCGGAGTCTACTCCACACCCTATTTTTTCTATTAGGCTTTTCGATTATTTTTATTGCGATTGGATTTGGAACTTCGTTTCTAGGAAGCTTTTTCTTACAGTATAAAGATCTGATTCGTCAGCTCGGCGGAATTTTTATTGTCTTCTTTGGTTTAGTGATCGTTGGAATTTTAAATCCGAAGTTTATGATGAAAGACCGTCGTATTGAATTTAAAAATCGTCCTTCCGGCTATTTTGGTTCTGTGTTAATTGGGATGGCGTTTGCCGCTGGGTGGACACCTTGTACCGGTCCAATTCTTTCATTTGTTATCTCGCTAGCAGCGACTAATCCTGGTTCTGGGATGATGTATATGATTGCTTATTCGCTAGGTTTTGCGATTCCATTCTTTATACTTTCATTCTTCCTTGGCCGTATGAATTGGATTAAGAAGAACAGCACGAAAATCGTCAAAATTGGTGGTTACATAATGATTGTCATGGGGATTGTTTTATTTTTTGACTGGATGACAAAAATCATTTCGATTTTTTCAAATCTGTTTGGTGGCTTTACAGGGTTCTAAATATATAAAAATATAAATATTAATTGTATAGGAAATTCCTGAGGAGGTTTTTCCTTTTTTGTATTAATAACTAGGTTGGTAAAAATGGGCTACCTTTTTATTGAGATAATTTTTTTCAAATCGATTTATTTGAGTTATAATGGGTTAGTAAATATATTAGATAAGGAATGAATCTAATGAACATAGTTCTTGCTTCTTCAATCGGAGCGGTGTTTATGGGTAGTCTGGCCTTAGTGGTCCGGATGAAAGCCGCAAAAAAACCCACCAATGCTCGTAAAATAATTCTACCGCCTCTGTTCATGTCAAGTGGGGCATTAATGTATATGGATCCGCAATTTAGACTAACTGGAGCAGAAATGATCGAGGCAGCGATTGTGGGGATGCTATTCTCTATTTTACTTATTAAAACCTCGAAGTTTGAGATCCGCGATAATGATATTTATCTAAAACGGTCCAAGGCATTTTTCTTTATATTGATTGGGCTATTAGTTGTTCGCCTAGTTATGAAGTCGATACTAAGTGCGACCATCGATATTGGTGAACTAAGCGGCATGTTCTTCTTCCTAGCCTATTGTATGATTGTGCCTTGGCGAATTGCGATGTATTTGGACTATAAAAAACTGTTTAAACAGCTTCATGGTGATAAACAGATATAGTTTGGTGTGGAAAACTGGTCCTTTAGAGGGTCAGTTTTTTTCATTGAAAAACAAAAAACCGTCCCATGATGGACGGTTAAAATAGGTGCTCGAAGGGAGCTACATCAATTCGATTTTCAAAAAGCTTTTTACGTAAGAATTTATGATCTCTTTTTGGTGTTGCTTGGATATAGCCACGAATAACTAAATCTTGAGTAATTTTTGGAGCTTTTTCTTTTAAGGCGATTTCGCCAATTTTTCCAGCAATCTTATGTCTGGCCACATCACGGAAAAGCTCGGGAACAGGGCTGACTAAATCCTCAAGGAGATCTTTCTCCTCAAGTCCCCACAAGTGACGGGATTCATTAACATAATGTTCTTCCCAATCCATAACGGACTTACCGTCTTCTTTCGGCATCTTTTTCAAAAACTTTCGGAACATAAAAAATCCACCAATGGCAAAAGAACCAACTAGGAAAAATACCCAGAAGAGGATAAACCATAAAAACCAACCATGAAGCATATCTATTCACCTACAAGATAACTATTTTTCTTCTTATTATAGTCTGTTTGTATGGATTAAGACAAGTATCGATGGTTTTAGGAGCATATTGGCAAGCCAGATTACGGTTCTTTTATTGTTGAAAAGCTTGTCGATAAAGTGACAGGTACGCCGATTGTATTGATTAATACCATTTTTCATTGTAATATGATAACAAATGCAGGAAAGTAAAATAACTTAAATTAAACTATGTTACTATAGTTCTATCTTCCTGAAAATTTTCTATGGGGCTGAATGGGGTACTGGTGTCCTCCACAGTCTTCAAAACTGCTTGAGACCTGCGTGCCAGGTCTGGTGGGTTCGATTCCCACGCAGTCCCGCCAAAATAATGTTTTCAAATTAACACCGAATAAGTGTTTGTGCTTATTCCCAAACGGATTTCGACCAGTCTCACGAAAGACTGTGTTAGGCTGTAATGAAAAACCGTTTTAGACTGATACATAAAACCGTTCAACCTCTTACGTAATTTTTATTATGAAAGGGGTTTTTTATTTTGCGTCAAGGTCAATTAAGGCGTGTTAAACGTGAAGCAAAATCAGTAAATGATGGAGGTTTTGCTTATTCCATTTCAGAGATGTTTGAGCAATTCATGTTAATTAAAAAGGGAGAGGGATTAGCAAAAAGAACCATTAAAGAATATTACAATAACTTTCAATACTTTATGGAATATATAGGTAGAGAAATATCAGCAAAGGAAATGACTACAGAGGTTTTTACTGGATGGATAAGTTACATGTGTGATGAGTTGGATTACTCACCTGCAACTGTAAACATACGTGTTAGAACAATGAGGTCATTTTTACGATACATCCATGAAGATAAGCAGTGGATTCAAGAAGCTATTCACAAACGCTTTAAGCCAATCAAAGCACCTATTGATAATGTTGAAGCATTCACACCAGAAGAATTTAAAAGGCTTTTAGGTGCCATTGATGAGTCCTCCTATACTGGGTTTAGAACCAAGGTAATTTTGTTTGTTCTAATAGATACTATGGTTCGGGTATCCGAATTAGTTGATATTAAAAGGAAAAATGTTAATTTTAAAAATTTAACCATTCAATTAGAGGCAGCTGATACGAAAGTTAGAGTTGCTCGTACTGTTCCTATATCAGCAAAAACAGCGAAATTGCTTAGTGAGTATATGGTTGAAACAGAGGATTTTGGGAATGAATATGTGTTTTTAACGTATGAGGGTGAAAGAATGAGTGAGGCTACTGTACGAGACAATATGAGGTTATATGGTCATGTTGCAGGTATTAATAATAAACGCTGCAGTCCTCACACACTGCGTCATACTGGTGCTTTATTCTATATATTAAATGGTGGTGACCCATTCAGTTTGCAGCGTATACTCGGACATTCGCATATGAATATGGTAAGGCGGTACGTGCAAATGACAAATATGGACGTACAAAATCAGCATAATATTCATTCCCCGTTGAATTATGTTTTTAGTAAAAAGTAACAAAGAAGAAATGGGGGATTCATTTAAAAAAATTTGTATAGAAATGGAAGGATATCTTAGGATGATAAAGATAGACACAAATGGTCAGATTTTCTTAATTGAGAGAAATGACCTTAAAGCAGGTATAAAGAATAGTGCGAATACGAGGCATTTTTCCGAAGAAATAGAGCGAGCATAAAACCATATATTACCTTTATATAGAAAATTGGAAATAGAAAACCTTGAGCAATACCTTATTAAGATATTTAATCCAAAATTCAATCAACTGAAATGGTCTGATTATGCCATTCTGTCTAGAATTAAAGAGTTTGAAATATAAAAAGTAAAACCACAACATGTAAGCTAAGGGAGCAGTCATATGACTGTTCTCTTTTCTTTTTGTTGTGTAAAGGTTAATACCTCTTTCAAAAGAAAAATAAGGTAGTAACTTATAAGGGTAACATGGGTATTAATTTCAAATGCTATATTTTTAATATATTAAAATAACATTATGTATCTTAGATTATTCTTTTGCGAGTGGGATGAAGGTTATATTTCAGTGTATTAGTGTGTTACTTAGTTATCAGAACATTCAGTTTATTTATTGAAAAAAATGTTCCAGTATAGTAATATGAATGAGGAAGTAAAGTTTGGAGGTGAAATAGTGTTCATCGCTTATACAGATTGTTCAGTAAAAGGGGGAACAACATTTCTAGCTTTCGTTATTATCTTTGAAGATAAAAGCATAATTCGTAGGAGGATAGTTGTTGATGAATCCGATAGCAACGTTGCCGAAGCATTGGCAATTTCAGAGTTACTATCATTTCTCCGTTACTACAATTTAAGAGACGGTTTATTGTTGTTTGACTCAAATGGGGTTAAAAAGCAACTTAGAAAGAAGAGTAGCAAGTTGCATAAACACATACCTAAAGACACGTATAAGGGGCTCAGAAATCTTAATGTGAGGACACAGGTATTCCCTAGAAAATTTAATCTCGCACACAGAGTATGCTATGAGAATAAATGCTTCACATCACATCCAATTTCATTAATAAATCGCAGCTATTATCAAAAGATTGAGAATTACCCAGATTACTTTATACAATTATCAGTGCTAGAAGAATACAGGCAGCTGTACAAAAAGCGTTTAGCTACCTTTCATGAGGCACAAATGAAGCTAAATATGAAAAGATGGTTAGGTGACATTGTTGAGGATTTAGATGGGGTTAAAGTGTATTAGATAAATGATAGAAGAATTAGGGTGCATGGAGATACCATTGTAAAGATTACTAAGGTTAATTATGTCCAAATTGGAAGTACTGGAGAGTAATGAGAAAGAGGAAAAGATTAATGAGAATGTTGAAAGTTCGCACTAATAGTTAAATAGGAGGTAAATATGGCTAAAAAAAAGACTCACGAAGAGTTTGTTAATCAGGTATATGAATTAAGTGGTGAGAACTACATAGTGATAGAACAGTATATTGACGCTAAAACAGAAATAAGATTCAAACATAATGATGAGAAGAATTGCCCAGAAGGCTTTACAGAAGGATTTCTAATGACCCCAAATCGATTCTTAAGTGGACAAAGATGTACAAAATGTAGGCATAAACGAAGTCACGAAAAAACTACTAAAACTCATGAACAATTTGTAAAAGAGGTGTTACAGTTAGTTGGTAATAAATATACTGTATTAAGTAGGTATAACGGAACGGATAAACATGTAAAAATGAAACACAACAATGAATCCTGTGGTTATTATGAATATCCTGTTACACCTAACAAGTTTCTACTGGGCAGACGCTGTCCAAAATGTTCTTATAGGAAGAGAGCAGTAGATAAAAGAAAAAGCTTAGAAAAGTTTAAACAAGAAGTTTTTACCTTAACAGGTGGGGAATATGAGGTGTTAAGTCGTAGCTATTCTAACAACCATACAAAAGTGAAAATGAGACACATAAACGATTATTGTGATTATCATACTTGGTATATTAAGCCAAACAATTTCCTTAATGGTCAGAGATGTCCTTTGTGTAAGGAAAGTAAAGGTGCTAGACGAATACGATTATTTTTACAAACAAATAAAATAAAGTTTGATAGGGAATACACATTTGATGTCTTGAGAGGCGTTAATGGCTCAGAACTTAGGTTTGATTTTGTTATATACAACGAGGATGGTAGCCTTAAACTTCTAATTGAGTATGATGGAGAGTTCCATGATAAACAGATACACGAAGAACATGACTTAAAAACCCAGCAGTATCATGATATGCTTAAGGACGAGTATACTATTAAGAATAATATAAACTTGATTAGAATAAGTTATCGTGAGCAAGATGATATTGAAAACATCTTGAGAAATGTTCTAAGACTGGTATAGAGTTGATTCGCTATTTGTCCTATTCAACGACCGTATTGAGTACTTTATTTATTTTTACTATGAAAAATCTATTGCATTCCGATAATGATAATAGTATAATATATATACTAAAATTAATAATTGAATTACATCAAACAAATAAACTATGTAAGGAGTGAAACTACATGCAACCGCCTCATTAGGAGGCACACCTATATTCTGTATGCCTATGATTAAATCATAGGTTGGTATGATTTATACCTTTATTTACAGGGATAAGTGTGTTTTCTAACGGGGTAGGTACATGTAGTTTCACTCCTTTTTTGTGTTTTCTAGGGGAAGGCTAAAACAAAACAAACTAAATCGAAAGAGAGGGTCGAGTAATAAAAATAGTATGAGCGAGAGGAGTTATTGACAGCTCCAAATGAATGTTTAATATCAGTAAAAAACAAGTATTCAAAATCAGAAGAGTTTCAAGAAAAATAAAAAGGATTAAGTTGACTGTATATGTTCCATTTCAGCTTAAAAATAAAGTATGTTGGTAAAAGCATTGTCCTAAGGTAGCAGGTTTGAGTTTTACCAATATGACTCAATGGTAGATATCGAACATAGCATGTTTCAAATACACCAAATCATAAAATACAAAAAAACACCAATTTTATTTGTCAAAAAAACTAGTAAAAACCTATCAAAATTAAGGTGACAATTTCAAGTACTAAGTATTAAGAATATTAGTACTTACTATTAGAAATTGTCACCTTAAAATAGTCAGTAAAAACCAATCAAAAATGGAGGTCAAATAGTGGTAAAAAATCAGTTTTATAAGAAGCGTATTTTAGAAACTGTAGATGCTTTACATTTAGTTGGAACAGAAGCAATGAATAAAGCATTTGCTAAAAATGGGAAGTTAAATAGTAATAACAGGAAGTCACTTGATAGAAGATTGACTAAGAAGTTCACTATCGTTAACAAGATTGAACTAAATGGTCGTATTGCTTATGAAGTCGATGGAGAATACGAACATGTCGATGCAGGAGGTCGATTAAAAGGAAGTGGTAAAGCTCCTGCACCATATATAGATGACTTTAAGTCGTTAGCACTAATCTACATGTGGAAGAACAAGAACGTCGAACCTTTATCTCTTCTAACACATCTTTCTAAAATGGGAGTTGTAACTGGCAAGTTCGTAGCGTGTACCTACGATGCAGATATTCGAAAAAGTAATACTAAGTCATTGCAGAAGCTATGGAGTAATATCAAAGGTTATAAACCTAATGAGCATGATGTCGACTTCGTAGATAACTATGTAAATAACGAATCTAATCGTTTAAAGCGTAACTATATAACGTTCATGGAGGAATTGCAGAAGCTTCAAGTATTAAATTTTAAAGATATCATGTATGGTAAAACGACTAAAAATTCTAAACGACCTTTAACAATAAAAGAAATAGTATCGGTTGATAAGTTGCAGCGTAGATTTATGAAAGAATTTGGAATCATGAAGCAAGATATGTATAAGTCAGATTGCGAAAAGGTTATAGCTTACAAGGAGAAGTTTAAGAATAACCTTATTCGAAAGCATAAGCTAGAGTACATCTTTAAAGCTTATAAATATGAGTTCACATGTGACCTAGAAAGCTTAGAACGAGTTGCAGTAGACTTGGGGATAATTTACGAAGGTGGAACACTTATCAAAACACTATTCAAGCAAACACATAGCAAACATGTGTTATTACTTGCAGAAGGTCGAAAGTCAGTTAACAAGTCGGATAAGTTACGAATCAAGGAATTGAAGAAGAAGAACCTATATGTTCCGATGTTCGAATGGAGTAATGTATACTTTGAATTCAAACCTGCTGTATACGTAGAAGAACCATCTGCACCAGTTAAAGTAGTTAGTGCAGAAGATATTCAACGATTTACAATTGCAACGTACTTTACAGAGGTTACGGAAGCTGACTATCTACAACACCTAGCAGATATGCAAGATTTAGAGCGAGAAATTTCTGATGCAGAGGGTAGAACTTTAACTATTGATGAAGTAGAAAATATTCCACAATTAGCACATGAGATTGAAGCAATACAGCGAGAAGAATTGTACGAAGTAATACGATTAGATGAACTATATCAAGCTAAAGCAATTGCTAAAGTAAAAGCAGCTTGGGAGGTAGATATGGGGTATGAGTTAAGCGAAGAAGAAGTTAAAAGATTATTAAAAATAGCTAATTAATAGACGAATGTATTGTTGAAGTAAACTATGAATTTAAGTGAATAGATATGTACTCTTAGGAATTAAAACATACAAAGGGAACGAGGAATTAAACTTAAGTTACATCAGTTGAGCAAAATTTCAGATAAAGAACTACAAACAGAGATAATGAAAGAAGTAATGAATTATTATACATGTGGACATCTAGATTATCTGATGGGTTTTGTATGTAGGAGATTAATAATAGGAGTGTTCTCAAAATTGAGGATATTCTTTTTCTTTTATGCTTAAAGTTTTTTATTTAAGGGGTATGGGCATCTAGAAAGTTACTGTTCAGTAGCTTGTTCTACACGCTTCTATATATAATTCCGATACGATAAGGATTGAATTGTTGAATAAGAAACCATAAACAATTAAAAATACTGGAAATTCAAGGTCGTTTACGATAAATGTTTGAAGATATATTATAGAATTAAATATTCCCCTTTCAATTTTTTGATATCCACTATGAATATGATTAAACATAGGCTTAAGATTTAGAACTAATGGAGATGTAATTAAATGACAATCTTAGAGTTTGAAGTAGTGGTATTAATAGGAAATAATTTAAAATACTACGAAAATTTAGGATATGAAATACCTAAAAGGATAGATACGAGAGGTGTACTTAGATATGTGGAAGGAACTACAATAAGTGTAAAGGTAGAGCACTTGCAAATTGGGAGTAATGTGCCTGTAACAAGAGTTTGTGACGATTGTGGAGAAGTAGCTAATGGTGTAAAGTATTACAAAATAATTAATGCAAGGAGAAAAGTAGATGGCAAGGATAGATGTAAAAGTTGTGCATATAAGATAAGTCAAGCAAAAAAAGTTAAGAAATATATAGAAGATGGAAATAGTATAGCAGAAACAAATCCTCATTTAGCAAGTTTGTTTCTAAATAAGGAAGACTCATATAATAATACACAACATTCAAGTAAGAAAGCATACTTCGTTTGTCCAGATTGTAAAAGTGTAATGTTTAAAACAATTGGTACTGTATGTGTTCAAGGTCTCGGTTGTGCAACTTGTTCAGATGGAGTTTCATATAGTGAGAAATTTTTAATACAGATGCTAAAGCAATTAGAAGTAAAATATGCCACTCAAAAGCTTTTCAAATGGTCTCAAAGAAAAAGATATGATTTCTTCATAGGTGACAAGAACATGATTATTGAAGCACATGGTAGTCAGCACTACCAAGAAACTACAAGAGGAAGAAGTTTAAAAGAAGAGCAAGAAAATGATTTGTTGAAATATAAAAATGCTATAAGCAATGGAATTGATAATTATATTGTTCTTGATTGTAGAGAATCAGAAATGGGATATGTAAAAAATAGTATTCTAAACAGTGAATTAAACGGTACATTTGATTTATCTTCAATAGATTGGGAAGCGTGTCATAAAAACTCTTTAACTTCGTTTGCCTATGAAAGTTGGAAACTATATGAAGAAGGTTTAAGCTTAATGGATATTTCCAATAAATTAGGTATTGGTAATGCGAGTATTCGTAAATATTTAAAGCAGGGTGCAAAAGTTGGTATGTGTAGTTATACCACTGAAAATTGGTACGAAAAAAGAGAGAAGCCTATTCTTCAAATTTCTTTAGATGGTGAATTGATAAAGGAACATAGAGGTTTAAGATTTGCAAGTAGACACCTTGGAAAACCAAATCACTCAAATATATTGGATGTCTTGCAAGGAAGACAATCTACTGCATATGGATTTAATTGGATATACAAAGAGGATTATGAGAAGTACCTAAGTGGTAAATTAAGTACGAGAGAGGATAATAATAGGTCTCCAGTAGTACAAATATCTTTAGACGATGAATATATCAAAACTCATAATTCTATAGAAAGTGCGAGAAAAGAACTTTGTATACCGCATGCAAAAGGAATAACTGCAGTATGCAAAGGAAGACAAAAAACTGCATACGGTTTCAAATGGATGTACAAAGAGGATTACAATAAATAATATAGTGAGAATAAATTTAAATAATTCATATAAGATTGTTAATGATTCAACTATTGTAAGGTTCGAGGAATTGAGTGACAAATGTGTAAGTTCTTTGCATGATTTATAGAAATACTAAAACTGTTGCAAAAGATGGATTCATAAAGAACACACTGCCAAATAGGCAATTGGAATTGCAGAATCCACATACAAAACGGATAGAAGTAAATTTAAAGATGGTGGAGAAAAGAGTTTCAGAAGAATGAGGAGAGTCACTCAGGTGAGGCTCTTCTTTTTGTATGTTGAAGTAATTGATTAAAACCTAAGCCGAAAAAAGAACATGTTTTTACAAAGATTAATAAAACTCGTCTTTTATTATCGAATAATAGTTCGAATAAGTGTATTCTCCAATACTCTTTTTCTCAAAAACACATGGTATAATATTCCTACATTAGAAGATAGAGGTTCATTATCATAACGGTTGGATTACACATGTAAGTGTTATAAGTTATGTCTTTGGACGGTTAGCATACAGATGAAAAAAGCCAGAAGAAGATAGTTATTAGTAGAATGGATAGAAGTATTCTTTTAGCTAGAGGTAACAAGCATATGAAAGTGATTGGAAAAGCAGAACTTACTGGAGGGGTAGTATTGTATTTATCGGATTTATACATAAGTAATTACCGTAGTATTAAAAATTTACATATTCCGTTTGGACTAGGAAGAAATGTATTAGTAGGTAAAAACAATGCAGGCAAGAGTAACATCATTAAAGCAATGGGGAATGTAATAGGGGAAAGTCGGGGGCAGCGATTAGAGATAAACGATTTCCATGCTACAGAAGTGAATGACTCTGGACATAACAAACTAGTAAATGCTAAGGAATTATTTATAGCAGTAAAATTAAGGGGTTTAATAGAAAATATTGAACTGCCGCCAAGTACTACTATACAGGAAGATGGCATGCTAAATTGGTACAAGGAAGTAGATGGAATAAGACAATTAAACGATATTTTAAAAATGGATGTTTCTGAGGTTGAATTCAGAAGAAAAAGATATAAACGTGAAGAACTACAACAGGTGTTAGAAGATATTGAAGAAGTAATATTGTATATGCATGCTGAAAGGGATGAATATATCTCAGAAAAATTCCATGGAGTAATAGTGAAATTTAAGGGTGAAGAATTTTACAGAAGATGGTTATTAGGGAGTAGGTATTCCAAGAACTTTATTACAATAACTATTCTTCCATCCTTTAGAGAACCAGAAAGTCAGTTAAAGCTAGGGGAGTCTACTTGGTACAATAAATTAATAAGAAATATGTGGGAAAACAGGGATAAAACAATGAATCCCGAATTTGAGAATTTGAACAAAAGATTAATATCTATGAGTAATCACATTTTTGAAAATGCAACAGAGGATTTTCGAACTAAATTCCCTAATTTATTCCCTGAAAGTTCTCTCAATTTTAGGTTCATTTCTAATGATTTAGACCAGCTTTATAAAGAGGTGCAACTGTATATTGATGATGGCTTTGAGACAACATTACACGAAAAGGGCAGTGGTATGCAAAGTGTAGTAATTATCAATTTATTCTCCTACTATTGTTCAATGTTTCATAAAGGAAACTCATTACTCGCCTTAGAAGAACCTGAGTTATATCTTCATCCACAAGCAAGGAGAATGGTTGCAGCAAAGTTAGATGAATTTATAACGCAAGGTGGAATAGGTCAAAATCAAGTTATAATCACAACTCATAGTGTAGAATTTCTAAGGGATACAAATGTTGAAAACATTATCGTCATAAAATCAGGAGAGGATAAAAGTACACAGGCATATTATATTCAAGCCGATGAACCGAGGACAAAGGAATTTCAAAAATTAAGACAATTATTATGGAATAAGAATTCCGAGTTGTTCTTTGCGGACAAAGTTATTTTGGTAGAAGGAGGGGAAGAATACCTAATTCCTGCCATTGCGGATGATATGTATGGTGAAAAAGGTTTTTTGGATAAAAACAATATTTCTGTTATTCAAGTTGGTGGAAAAAGTCAATTCCCGAGTTACATAAAGATTTTGAAAGACTTGGGTATAAGATATTATGCTATAGCTGATTTTGATTATTTAGAAAGAGGATTGGAACAAATATCAAACTATGTAAGTGATTTTGACAACAATACATTAGGTGAAATCCGTAATGGGATGAAGGCATATAAATCTGAATTTACTAAAGCGAAAGAAATTAAAAATAAAATATTATCTCCAGAAAAACAAAAAGACGCTAAAGCGTTATGTCAATTACTTGATGAAATTTGTACTATGCAAGAGTATGACTCGAGGCTTCGAGAACTATGGTTATATCTTCGACCAAAGGTAAGCAAGAAGGTCACTTACGAAGATTTCCAAGATAACGAGCGGTTGAGAAACAAGGTAGATGAGTTTATGAGTATACTTTCAAAAAATAATATAATGATTCTTCGAAAAGGAGAACTTGAAGACTATTATACTGATGTGGCTGATAAAGTCATTAAGGATTCTGATTTAAAAAACAGAAAAGAATTAGCTGTGTTAAAACTATTAGAGTCGGTAACAAATGAGCAGTATACAATAAGCGATTTACTTGATGTTACAGAATATGGAAGAGCAATTCAGCAAGTTGTTGATATGTAATCAGATTATTTCCAATTGAAACGTAAAGAGATGATTAGAACTAAAGATGTAGTATTCTGGGATGACTCAAATTTGAGTAAGCCCTTAATTTATGCGGGGGATTCAAAATGGTCATAAACTAATAAAACTGTGATTTTATCAATAAACTTTATTAATACCTAAAATAATAGGATGTCTTTTAATCTAACAGTTAATTGATGTAAGATAACAAGTATATAGTAAAAAGAGAGGCAGAGAATTTGGAGAAATGAAAATTGAAAAGTATTGAATGGTTAAATAAGATAGGAACGAGAAGGAACTACTCTGGTTTTTAATAGAGACCAATATCATAAAGAAAAATACCTTTAAGGTAAAGGATTTGGATGTTTTTTGTTAGAGGAGGGTGAATACCATAAGTATTTTAAGTATAAGATTTAAAAACGTAAAGAGTTTAGGTAATACTTATATTGATTTAAGAAATATAAATATTTTGATTGGCAAAAATGGAGTAGGAAAGACGAATATTCAAAAATATCTATACTATTTTTATGAAAATCTAATGGAAAATAAGTTAGACACAGATATATTTGACAAGGAAAATCCTTACAATAACCATGCGGAAATAAGTATAAAGTTTGATTTGAAAGACTTTTTAGAAATTGGTAAGAGCCAGCCAGAAAATCAGTTTTTTGAAAAGATTAGTAAACTTCAAGAAAGAGGTTCCACTTTAAACTTAACATTTAAACAGTATAAAAATAATACTGTATCTTGGAGTCATGATTACCAAGAAAGAAAGTTAATAAAGTATTTATTTCCTATTTATTATATAGATGTAAGGAATATTGATTTATACGATTGGGATAATGTCTGGAATTTAATTGGTGATTTGGGTCAAAGAAGGAGTGAAAAAGAGGAAGAGTTCTCAAAGGAATTAGATAAAATTTTAAAGGATATCTATGGAGTAAAGTATTTTGAATATCTTGTTGAATTGAAATCTGAAATTGAGGGGTTAGAATATAATGTACAGCCTTTTAGTAACAGTGATAAATTCAAAGAAATTTATAAGTTAAAATTTGGAGGGGAGAAATTCAAATTTAAGAAAAATAATCTAGATTTTTACTCTAAAGGTTATAATTCTTATAATTATTTAAGAATATTCTATACAATTTTAGATAAACTGCATAAAAGTAAGGTGAAAAATCCTATTGTTATTATAGATGAACCAGAAATAGGATTGCACCCAACTTTAATTGATGACCTTTATAAGTTTATATATTCACAAAATGAACTAATACAAACTATATTTGCTACACATTCACCAAGAATTGTTAAAAATGCATTGGTATTTGGTGGTGTAAATATATTCCAGATATATGAGAGTAAACTCAAAACTAATGTTAAAAAAGTAAAAAACCTAGAAAATAAAAAAAGTGATAAAGTTATTAGTGATAAAGAAGCTAGTTATTTTTTTTCAAATGGAATATTATTTGTCGAAGGGGTTACTGAATATGAGATATTTAATAACCCTACTCTAAAGGAACTTTATCCAGTATTATCTGAGATTGAAATCTTCACCTATAATTCCAATAATATATCTTTAGATGTTTCTCACCCATTCCAACGTAATTTAGATATTCCATATTTACTTTTGCTAGATATGGATAAAATAGTGAAATATGATAATGGAAAGAAAAAGTTTAATATTTCTGGAGATAACTATAACCCTTTAAAAAACCAAGAAATAATAAAACGTGAAAAATATGGATATGGAAAGAGAAGAAAATTGCTAAATTTGAGGAAAAGGATTGTAGGTATTTCAAATAAGATTGAATTTAATTATGACAAAGACTATTTAATATTTGGAGACGAATTATTTTATACCTTCCGAGTACTTATAAAAGCTTATTGTAAATATTATAATGTCTATCCTGTTCATACAACAATTGAAGGTACCATAGTAAATAAGTCAAGCTATGAATATTTCTATGATTGGTTAATAGATGATAACACAAGGTATTCTGATAAGGATAATTTAGAAATTGCTTATAATAAAAGTGAAAATGTATCATATAAAATAAATATTTTAAAAACGGTAATTGAAGGGAACCTGGAACCACTATTTAAATTAAGTGAAAATAAAATGTCAGAATGCACTATCTCGGAAATAAAAGAAGGATATGAGATTGCTTATGAGTTAAAAAAGTTTAAAAAAGGTTCAGGTTGGATTTCAGAGTTTTTCAATTATATTTTTGATAGATTTGAAACAGAAAACCAAAAATTAAAATTTAATAGTCTTTTTCCAGAATTAGCTGATATAATTAAAAAGTTAGAAGTAATAATGAGGTAAGTAGTAAAGAAGTTATAATTACATATAATTTCTCCTTGTTGCAATCGTCTAGAGTCTGAAAAACTTAAGATGATAATATAAAAGCCAAGGGATTAAGGTTGCTTTTTGCTCCAGCGTATTCTCGCTGTCACTTTGCTGCAGCTGCATCGCTTTCAGGAAGTACTTACTTCATTATTATTATTATTATTATAAAGGGGGAGATTCTATCAAATCACCCATTTATAGCAAGGATTATTTCCAAGGGAAAATTTTAGGAATGGATATTCTTGATGAGGTTCCCACGATAGAAGATATCAATGAATACTATGATACATTTAATATTCAAGTTAACAAAAAGCAAAGAACAATTAATGCAGTAAAGCAGGGTAGTTTGTTACGAAAATTACAAGAAAAGCTTCTAGTGAATTTTTTAGAAAATATACCTTTATCGGACTGCGTTTGTGGGTTTGTAAAAGGGAAAAACTACTTGGATTTCCTAATTCCTCATTGTGAAAAAAAATATTTCTTAAGAATTGATATAAAAGACTTTTTTAACTCGTTAAAAGTTAATTTAGTTCGAGATACTCTATCTGAATATATTGATATTAAAATCCCTGACGAAAAGGAAAATGTTATCGATGAAATTATTACCATAACTACACTAAATGGTAGTCTCCCTCAAGGAGCGGTTACTTCTCCGCAACTATCAAATATACTCATGAGAAGAATAGACATTAGAATTAGAAAGTATTGTGAAAAGTTTAAAGTAGAATATTCAAGATATGCTGATGATATGTTGTTTTCTTCGGAGACTTCCGAGATTCATAAATCATTCTTTATTGGTAAATTAAAAGAGATTCTAAAGGATATAAATTTGAGAATTAATTCGAAAAAAGTAATTAAAACTAATGAAAAGATTATCTTGAATGGATATGTTGTATCAAATAATATCTCATTAACAAGAAAAAAACTAAAAAAATTGAATACACTTCTTTATACGTTTGAATATAATGGCTCGATTAAAAAGTATCCTCAAACATTTACAGAGTATATTAGGAGGTTACAATCAGTTAATCCCATTTTGATAGATTTGTCCAAGGGTGATGACTGGTCTAAGGTTCAAATAATAAATTACCTTGCTGGATACAGAGCCTTTCTATTATCTTTTAATGCATTATCAATAAAAGATTATACCTGTGATTTTTCTAATAGAATAAAAAGAACAGAAAAAATGTTAGAAAGATTATCAGATATCAAATAACAATTAGAGGATTTATTTAGATTAACTCAACTGCACCCCAAATTTTAGACACAGTCTAGGATTTGGAGGTGCTTTTCTTTTGGTTAAATATTCATCTGAAGATAAATAATGCTGTGTTTACCTTTTTATCTTCAAAAACCTAGTCGTCATATGGTATGATTTTCCTATAATGTTAACTAAATTTAACTTTATACAATGCATTAATAAGGATGATAGTAATGAATACATGGATATTTCAAGGTAATCCTAAATTTTTTGATATAAATAATTATGTTAAGAATCTTAGATACATTTGGTGGGCATTAAGACAAAAAGGTTACCGTGACGAAATAAAAATTAATGATGTGGTATTTATGTGGAGGTCAGATGGAGAAGAGAGGCGGACTGGAGGAATACTAGCAAAGACCCGAGTAATAGGGTTACCTCAGGAAAGACCCAATGATGAAGATAACAAGTAATATTGGCGTACTGATGATTGGAAGAACCCCTACATCGGTATAAGATTAGAGGTTCTTGAGGTGAAATTGCAAGAAGGATTTATTCGAAGAATGTCGCTTCTTGAACATCCTGTTTTGAAAGAGTTACTTATCCTTAGACAAAGAACCAAAACAAATTTCTTATTGCCACCAGAACATGCAGCTGAACTTCAGAAGTTATGGGATTCCAGCGTTGGTAACATAGAAAGTGTACCGGATTCAAATGATTTTGAAAATCTTCTTGATAATGAAATAACTGATACGGAGAAAGAGCGGATTTTCAAGTCCAGAATAGGTCAGAGGTTGTTTAAAAAGAAACTCTTATCAGTTGAGAAGAAATGCAGATTATGTGGTGTTTCGGATGAAAGATTCCTTGTGGCAAGCCATATAAAGCCTTGGAGTCAATCTAATAGTCAAGAGAGGCTAGATGTTAATAATGGATTGCTATTATGTCCAAATCATGATGCCTTATTTGATAAGGGATTTATGAGTTTTGATGAAGATGGAAGAATATTGATTTCAGAGTGTCTGGATGAGAGAACTAGGATATTTCTAAATATCAATCAAACTATGAGGATTGGGATGAATGAAGGTCAGTAAGAGTATGTGAAATGGCATAGGGAGAACATTTTTAAGCAGTAATTAGTATTCTTAAAGCAAAAGAGGAAGTTCGAAAAGAAATTCCAGTCAATATAATAAGCCTCCTTTTTTGAACTTTAGAATCACAAATAAAATGGGGTCAAATACTTTTGGAAATTAAATGGTTTACTGCAAAGGAGTAATATTTTGAAAGAAATAGAGTTTATTCATCAGGAAAACAATAAGAATGTTGTTCTTTTTATTCACGGATTTCAAGGTAATTCTGATACATGGCGACATCATAATGGAGTCTATTTTCCTAAGTTACTTTTAAAAGAGGGAGTTATTGCGAAAAACTATGATATAGCCGTTATTTACTATTACACAAAACTTAGGGACTTTTATAAATTTAGAACTTTTAAAAATCTTACTAATAGATATTTATTAAGAAAGGATTCTTTGACACTAAAGATATTCGGGATTGAAGAGTTAGGGGATTCATTAAAAACTATTATTGACCTTAAATGTAATAGTTATAAAAATATAATAATCATTGCACATAGTATGGGGGGATTAGTAGCAAAATCTTATATTTTAGATTCCTTAAACCAGTCAGAACCAAAAGTTCAACTTTTTATATCTCTGGCAGTACCTCACGAGGGGACAGAATTAGCTACTTTAGGAAAGTTGATGTTTAGAAAACATGCCCAATTAGAAGATTTAAAACCAATTAGTAAGAGTATAAACAGACTTCGTAAAAACTGGATTAAAATTGATAAGGGATTACCAAGAACAGTGTATCTTTATGGTCGTGATGATGCAGTTGTAGACCCTGAAAGTGCTGTTGGAACAGAAAAGGGAGAACCATATAAACGAGGTTTTAGAACAGACCATTATTTAATTGCAAAACCTGAATCAACAGATAACCTAGTTTATGAAGAGGTTGTTAGACAACTAGTACAATTTACTGGTGAAGACAAAAGAAAGCCTATTTTAGCTATTGTTGAAAAAGTTAAAGAATTAGGTAATGAAATTTATGGAACAGTAGAAGGAAACAAAGTTTCAGAAGAGCTTTATGAATTATGTCGCAATAATGGAGAATATTTCCTTGTTGATGATATAGTAAGTTTGGTTGAGGGCGTTTATTCAAGAATAGGTATAAACGCTTTAGGAAATTTGTATAATAAGTATCCTGAATATATAAAGAGCATGAATTTACCTCATGTCTTTAAGCATGAAATCTATTTATCTTATTATTGTAAGTTAAGAGAAAAATATAAACATAAGGACATACTGTCATTACTAATGAATGCAGATGAAATCAATTGGGTAATTGATGGTGTAACTATTCCAACTGATGAAATAGATTTATTTGATAAATCAATTACTAGAGGACACTCAGTAATTGTAGAATATGCTTACTCCGTGAAAGAATAACGTTAATTTAAATTATTTAAAATGCGAATCATTGTCAACAAAAACGTAAAAGATAGTGTCAAAAAACGAACTAATCAGACAAGCGGATATAACACTTTTAAGATTTAATGCGAGCTTAAAGAATGGAGTATTTTGTAATTACGCCTTTTTTAAATTTATCATTTTAATTTAACTAATAAATAGCTAATAAAATTTTGATTTTATTGAAGTGACTATCTTTTGATTTCACGTCAAAAATAACGCTTTAATTGTGTGTTTTATTTAATCCAAATATAGTACATTTGCTACAAGATATTGGATTAATATCAAAAAGAGGGTGAGAAAAAGTATGAATAGTAAATATAGTTTTGCGAAGATTTTTGAAATTTCATTGTTAATAGTTGGGCTAATTGGATTATTATTAGCTATATTAAGCCCAATCACTTTTTATAATTTAAAAGAGAAGGCGAATCTTGAAGTTGAAGAAACTAGACCAGTCGGAGAAGTAAGTAAAGAAACTAAACCTGTTGTAGAAGTAAGTAAAGAAACAAATGAAATTGGAGAATTTCTTAACAATCTTGAGGACCTAGGACCTGTAGGAGATTTTATTGGAGGTTCTTCTGTAGCTTTTCTAACTTTTTCTAGTGTTATCTTTTTATTATTAACTATCTATTTACAACGTCAAGAACTTACAGAGACACGTAAAGAGTCAAGCCGTGCAAATGAGCAATATAAGTTAAGCAACGAAACAATGCAATTACAAAAATTTGAAACAACATTTTATAATCTTATTGATTTGCTTAACACTAACAAAGAAAATATAGTATTTTTTAATAAAAATAAAAATGAAAAATATTTAGGAATAGATGCTTTAAACGAATATCTTAAAGAAATTAGAAAGCGTCGAGTTCCTATTATATGGTCAATTGCAATTCAAAATTATATAGAAGGAAAAATCGTTACTAAAGATAAAGTAGAATTGGAAGAGTCACTTGAAAGGCTAGAAGAATTTATTAGTTACTTTAGAAAGACAAATGAAACCGCTAGAAAATTTGAAATGATGTCAATTGATGACAGAATTTCCAAACTTGAAAATTCTGAAATATACATCAATGATATCAGTGTAGATGAAGTTACAAATATAATTAACGGCTACAATGGAGAAAAAAAAGGATTAGTAAAGTTTCTTCAAGATAAGATAGATGAAAATAGGAAAATGCAAAAAGAAATTCAAAGACAACAGATAAAAAAAATAAATGAAGGAAATAATAATCCGCTAGACAGTTATATAACTACTCTTAAAATTATCTTAAAACATGTTGATGAATTCGATGAAAGTCAAAATAAAGATTTATACTATAATGTAATTTTATCTTGTATTTCTGAAATGGAACGGCAAGTATTAAATTGTTTTATTGAATATGGAAATTATGAAGAAAAATTAGAGTTCTTTAGATTAAAATAAATTATAATTCTAGAATAGTAGAGGGATATTAAGTAACAACACAGAAATCTTCTCAAAATTATGAGGTAGCAAATGCATTACGAGATGTTGGGATTACATATCAACAATATATAACTGGAATTAACATAAATTCTTATCTGAAAAATGGTAATATAGTAAGAAAAAATAGGTGTTTATTTTGACTTTTCACTCTTACTATTCGTAGGAAGCTTGGAATAAATTCCTCAAGCTAGCTGGATGTCTTTTTGGATGAATTTATGCCCATTCATAGTTTTGTTTTAGAGGACTGATGATATACCTCTGCTGTGGAGTTGGTCCGTTTGTGGGGCCAATTCAGAAACCACTCTCATTCACACATATATTCGGTAATTTTCCGACACGACTCAAAGAATTGCTGTGTTTTAGTACGGTAAAGTGGTAAAACATGTAGTAATTTACTGATGTTGTTCATTAATGATAATCGATAAAACGGCATTATCAAATTAAGAGATATTAAAGGACAAATATCGCTGCTTTTACATGTTGTTTTTGGTAATCAATGTAAATCTAGAGCGTGCCTTAAGTTTACACCCGATAAGCATCACTATATTGTAAATCTGAAATTGATATTCAAGTTTATTTACAAAATGTAAATAAAGTTCTTGAATCTAATTTTACGATATGCTATCTTTGATTCATCATATAAGTACAGAAGGAACGATGAATATGAACATAGCATATATCAGAGTATCTACAGTTGAACAGAATGAAGCAAGACAAGTCGAAGCAATGAAGCAGTACAAAATAGATAAGGTGTATCAAGAAAAAGTATCAGCTAAGAATACAGACAGACCAAAGCTACAAGAGATGTTAGACTTTGCAAGAGAAGGAGATACACTCTATGTTGCAGACTTCTCAAGATTAGCACGCTCCACAAAAGACCTGTTAGAACTAGTCGAACTATTAAAATCAAAAGGAGTTCAACTGGTATCAATTAAAGAGAATATCGACACTTCAACGGCAACAGGCAGACTAATGTTAAAGATGATTAGTGCTATTAACGATTTTGAACGTGAAAATATGCTCGAAAGACAGCGTGAAGGCATTGCGATAGCTAAAGCAGAAGGAAAGTACAAAGGACGAAAGGAAGTAGCAATCCAAGATTTCGAAAAGCATTATCAACGATATATGAATCGTGAAGTATCAAAGTCTCAGTTAGCAAAGGAACTAGCGGTGTCGAGACCAACCCTTGATAAGTTAATCAAAGAGCATCAACAAATGAGGTAATATGGACTCCAAAGGGGGTCTCTTTTTTTATGTTGATGATATGGGGGCGTATTTCCACATTATTAGTAGGGTTATAAGCAGGATAACCCCCATAGTTGATTCATTCACACGTCATAATTTTTATCACACTTATTCAAAAAAGGTTTTGCACATGTAACAGGTGAATGTAAGAATAAAAACAAATATCATAGTACAATTTATTTTTTTATAGTCGAGTGATGCCAATTTCATTATATTTTTAGATAGTATCAAGATTCTTTTAAGAAGGAAAAATCTATGGAAATGAGGATGAAATAAATAACATTAAATAAAAGTGGAAAGTACAAGGGGTATTTTTTGCTTATTTGAATATTGTGGTGTAAGTGGAGATATACAATAGAAGGTAAAAAAATAAAAGTCAATTTGATATAATTTAACATGAATTTTATAAAGGGGAGTTATATTTATGATTTACGTTACAAGTTTTTTCTCAAAAAGAAATAAAAAAGGTTTTCATTTAATACCAGACAATTGGGACGATTATAATTATTCAACACTGTTTCATGTTGAATATATTGATGATGATAAAACCCATAAAATCGGACCAGTGAAAATAGGCTTCAAAGGTCAAGGTGGAGGGAGAACTAAATTAGATTCAGCTTTTGAAGAATTGCCAGAGGGATACTTTTCAGTAGGACAAAATTTAACTTACTATAGCCGAATAAAAAAATTAAATGATGATGATTTGAGAATAGATTTTCTCAATGGTATAAAAGACGTAGCATATAATCGAGATATATATGAACTATATAAGGATGAAGATGTTTTTAAAACTTCTTTAATGAGAGATATAAATAATTATAACTTAGAAAATCAATTTAGAAGAATCGCACTTGGTGGAGCAATTTTAACTGATTATAAATTCACATATCCTATAGATAAAGAAAACCTTCCTAAAGCTATATTTGATTTTGAAGTAATACCTTATAAACAGCCTCCTACAAATTTACATACAATTATTGGTACAAATGGGGCTGGTAAAACAACAGCTTTAAATGGAATTATTAATGAATACTTTGATGGAGATTTAAAAGATAGTTTTGCTAATTTAATATTTATTTCATTTAGTGTATTTGATAAAAATCCTAAATATGAAGTAGATAATACAGAACAAAAATATTATTATGTGGGAGTAAAAACAAATAAATCAAAATCTAAAAGTGATGGAGAGTTAAGGGCTGAATTTTATAATTCCATATATAATATTTTGTTTAAAAAGCGACATTATTATCTACAAAGAATGTTTGAAATATTAGATTACTCGGATTTTAATTTTAGAAACTTAAAATTACTTAGAATATTAGAGGAATATATTAAATCAGAAAAAAACGACAGTAATATTATAAGCTTTAGTGAAATGATAGCGAGTAAATTTAGCGATTTAAGTTCTGGTCATCAAATTATTCTTTTATCAATTTCTAAAATAGTTGAATTGTTAGTTGAACAAACCCTGGTTTTAATTGATGAACCTGAGACACACTTACACCCACCACTTCTAGCAGCTTACATTAGAGGACTTTCAGAAATTTTAACTGCAGAAAATGGCGTAGCTATATTGGCTACTCACTCGCCAGTTGTTTTACAAGAAATTCCAAAATCTTGTGTATCCATTATCAGAAAGTATGGTGAAAAGGTAAAAATTGAAAGACCGAGAATCGAAACGTTTGGTGAAAACACGGGAATTTTAACAGAAGAAGTTTTTGGTTTAGAAGTTAAAAATTCAGGTTTTCATAGACTATTAAAGGAAGCGGTAGAAGAATATCAGGATTATCATAAGGTTTTAGAAGTATTTAATAATGAACTAAGTATTGATGCAAAATCTATTGTAAGAACATATATTAATGAATTAGAGGATGGTCTTGAAAATGTATAAATTACAATTGCCTGACTATCAATTAAATGATTTTTTCGATGGAATTCTAGAAGACCGACAGGGAGCAGCTTCTAATTTTCTCCTTGGAAGATTGAAAGCAATAAAACCTTTTCTTCTGAATAAAGAAGTTTTATATAGAAATCTAATGTTTTCTGAAGAAGGAAATAAGATATTTAATATGGAAGAAAATAAATTTATTGAAATTCCAAAGGATTTTAAGTTAGGGCAGTTCTTAAATTTTTCAAATAGTATTACAAAAAATGATTTAATTGAAAAGTTAAAAGAATATGGATTGGAGCGTTTATTTGAAAATATTACGAGCATGAGACTTTCAGATGTGAAAAATGTTCTTAATCAAATTAGTCTTGAAGAAGCATTGCATATAATTGATGAAACTAATACGTTATTTCAATTTATGAGTTACGTTGATTCGACTACTATGAAAAAAGCTTATGAAAATTATATTGTAGAATCTGAAGATTCGGGTAAAAAAGGTCGAGATATTTATGAACATATACTTCTCCTCGCTGATGATGGAATATGTCCATACTGTATGTATGGGGATGTGAGTACAGTTGACCACTATTTACCTAAAGCTCATTTTATTGAATATGCCATAACACCCTTAAATTTATTACCGTCATGTTATGAGTGTAATACAAAAAAAAATGATTTAAGAAAACTAGAAGAAAATAAAATGTTTATCAATCCATATTGTGACGACTTAACACAAATAAGATGGGTAGAATGTAAATTAGTTGATAAAGTATGGCCGCTTACTTTCGAATTTAATGTTAAAAAAGATATGGAAAGTGCGATTCTAAAAGAAAGATTACTTGAACAATTTGAAACTCTATCACTAGGAAAATTATATGCTACAAAAGCAGGAAGATATTTTAGAGTTAGAGCAAAAAAAATTGTAGAAAATTATGAATCTGGGGGAATAGAATCGATTATTGAAGCTTTAGAAGATGATAAGGTATCAGCAGAATTTTATAATCTTAACTCATTAGAAGCTAAGGTTTATGAAGCTTTATTAAATTCAGAATGGTTTATAAATGAAGGAATAAAAGAAGTGAAAGAATTTTATTTGAAAAATTAATTTTTAGGAATCGTGAGTATATTAATGCTATTATTTCCTAAATAAAGTCTCCGAACCAACTGTGTAAATATGTAATATTCCTTAGTTGGGTTAATCAATAAATGAGCATGTGGCAGAAAATCTACGCAGTTTTTTTGCAGTAAGGGTTGTGTCGGCAGCATAATGCTAAGCGTAATCTAAAAAGATAAACTACAAGTGTAATAACTAAAGTTTCAAAGTTTCTGGACGTACCTCAGCTGGACCAATGTAGAAATAATATGACTAAAGCTACACTCTATCGGAAGGTTAAGGAATATGAACTAAAGAGACTCCCGAACTGAGGAGTCTCTTTCTTTTGCAATTGATACGGGGGTATATTTCCACATTTTCACTGGGTTCATGGGTTGGAGATGGGGTAGGTTGCCTTATCCACACGAAACGAAATAAGATTGTTACTTGCGGCAAGACTTTAACCCCCTGTAATATGAAATTAAGATTTGTAATCGAAAAAAGAGTGGAATGGGATATAATATTGCGACTTGATAATTATTTTCATGATTATAAAGATAAAAGTGAATCCAACAGAACTTTAGAAGTTCTGGAGTTATTCCTTAATAACCATACAATCATGGAAAACTATAGTAGTGTATACAATAGTATATCATTTAAATTTTTGAATAACGCACCTATAAAGCGAGAAGCAAAGATACTTATGCCTTATGGGATTCATCCTGAGGTGGAGATTCTCTCCCATTTTGAAGATAATAGGAAATTATCTGTAGAGACATTTCATCTTGCACTTGGATTATTACAAGAAGCAATTCCTCGTATACCACATGCCCCTGCTAAAAAAGAATTTGATTTTGATGTTGAAGGACTTTTGAGAGATATTAGTACGGCTGCTAAAGATGCCCCACACTCCAAAGAAGAACTCAAACATTTGGAGTATAACAAGCACCAGATAACCATACGAAATCGTATGAATCACAAATTGAGGATAATTCAAAATTTTAGGGAGAATCCAAGACCTTTAGATACAAGACTTATAGGAGTTCGTATCTTTAACAATTTTCGATTTCATGATGATGATGTTTATTTCTATCAGAATATGTATGAAACCATCTTTTCTGATGTTCTACGCAGGTACGATATTCGTTTACCTAGCTATCGAGAAATTTATTTCGATTTAGTAAATTCTTTAGAGGAAGCCACTGAGATTAGCACTAGTAAGGAAGAATGGTTTCAGTACACCCATGCAATATTAGATTACCCACGATTTAAACAATCATCACAAGCAACGAAAGAACAATTATTATTAGATAGTTTAATTGAAGGATTAAGATATATTACAGATTTCGACCACTTAGAAAAGGACAAAATTGAAAGTGCAATTAAGTATATCCAAAAGCATAAACTGCAAACACCACTTATTTATGCCGTTAAAGAAAATGAAGAATACGAGGTGAAAATTCAATATAAAGTAACAAGAGAAAATATCATCGGGAACTATGTAAAAGCCAGTTATATTTTACAAATTTTCCAAAAGGCAGCAGGAGAAGAACGTGTGATTCCACTAGGGGTATTCGAAACATTTAATGTGCCTTATGTTTTGGGAACTATTCATCTTACTAAGAAACAAGTCACAATCAAGGGGAGAACAGGATTAAGAGCAGAAATCTATCGTTCAAGCGAAAAAGCACCTAGTGAGTACAAATTTCAGTTTCAAGAACTGTTCTTTACCAAGTGAGAAGGTGATATCATTGACAAACCATATACAAGCAATTAATAAGCTAAACATTGGCCATATAGCAGGAAACCATGATACACGTAATATCTGCATAGATTTCAATGGTAATCTTATTTTGCTAACTTCGATTAAAAAAAGTGGGAAATACCATCATTCGATTTTTCATGTTACAGAATGGGGAGTACAGAAAATTATGCTTCCCTCTGTAAAAGAACAATTTCATTATACCCAGCCATTAGAGAACAATTGGCTATTTGTAAATGCTCGTGTAAAGAATGATAAGACACATAATGCCTTTGTTTTCGATGAAAATCAGAATATGATTTCTTCCTTTCATATGGGTGATGGAATAGAAGATGTACAAACGACTAAGAATACTGAAATTTGGACTAGTTATTTCGATGAAGGAGTATTTGGAGATACCATCGGGGCAAGCGGGTTACTTTGCTTTGATAAAGATGGGGTAAAACTATTTGATTTTGTAAGATTTGTACAAACTCCTAGCAATAATGAAATTCCTTTCATCGATGACTGTTATGGTTTGAATGTCTACTCAAATCAATCTATATATTTGTATTACTATTCGGACTTCCCTCTATTAGCATTACATAATAAGACTGATTATGAGTTATTTAACCACGAACCGTTGAAAGAATCGCCGATTGTAGGGAGCAAAGCCTTTTCAATTTGGAAAGGTCATATCCTTTTTGGACATGGATACAATGGTAAAGGGAAACTGCATCTATATTCATTAAACAAAAAAACAACCCAAAGCTATCTTCCTGTGAATGAAGAAAATGACATCATTAAGTATGATTATGCAGTAGGACGGAAGAACAATCTGTTTTTAGTTTGTAAAAATGATGTTTATCATGTTGATATCCGAGACATTATTGAGTAGGTTTATCTCACCCAAAACAGTTTGAAATAGAGGTTTGTAGAAATGAGAGTACTGACTTATGCTTCACAGAGTAATCAATTAGAGTATTAACCATTGACGTTATGATTAACTAATAACTATAATAAATCTGTAATGGTTGAACGAAAACTGTATCAGTAGTTATAGGAAATCTGTTTTGGTGGGTTAGAAAATGTTGATATAACTGCATTTTGAAACTGCGAATGGGGTACTGGTGTCCTCCACAGTCTTCAAAACTGCTTGAGACCTGCGTGCCAGGTCTGGTGGGTTCGATTCCCACGCAGTCCCGCCAACCTTGATATATATGGGTCTTTGAGGACATATGTGAAGTTATAAGAGGAATTCTATTTTTAGAAAAAAGTGAAAAAAACGCCTTGTGGTCACACTTTGGTCACAACGAATTAAATAGAAAATTTTATTTTATTAGTTGCTCTAATAACTGAGCAGCTTCTTTTTACATATTCGGTAAAACATGAGTATATGTGTCCATTGTAATTCCAATAGTTGAATGACCTAATCTTTCAGAAACTACTTTAGGATGTACCCCTTGTTTTAATAATAAAGTAGCGTGAGTGTGTCTTAAATCATGAAACCTCATATAGGGTAATCCACTTATGTCTACCATCTTACGATAATTCCTTGCCATTTCGGTTGGTTGAATTGGTTTGCCATTTCTTTGGGCAAACACTAAATCCAGATCTTGGTACCCCTGTCCTAAAAAAAGCTTATTTTCTAATTGTTGCTTATAAATTTTTTTAAATTCCTTTGTTTGAGAAGAGGTTATAGTGATTGATCTACTTTTCCCTGATTTAGGTTCCTAAAATGTTAATCCTTCCTTTTTTACTTCCTGTAAAGATTGTCGAACATAAATTATATTATTTTCAAAATCAATATCCTGCCACCGTAACCCTAAGAGCTCACCACGACGCATTCCAGTATTAATGGCAGTTAAATAAATTGGGAAATAAGTAGAATCTTTACTAACATCCAAGAAGGTTTTTACCTGTTCATTAGTGTTAAAGAATTAAATTTCATAAATGAATATGTTTGGAAGAAATCAAAGACTAGTCCGAATCGAAACTTTAAAGCTGAAGTCTTTATTAGTCACGGTCTTTATTTATGTGATATACATTTGGTAGTAAAGGATAGGAGTAGTAAAGAAATAATAAAAAAACTAGTGGTATCCACTAAACCTGACGAGTTAATATTTTACCATTATCTTGGTGAATTAAAGTGGTTATCAAATTATGAAGTTGCTTTATTTAATAGACCTAATTCAAAATATGTTTCCGTTCATTTGAAAGAAGTCTTGTTGAACTAACGGGTGCGTTAGTGAAAGAAGAATTAATTTATTTTAACAATGGGATCATATTTTAGGTATGCCAGAAAAGGACGTTGTAGAGGTCCAAGGAAAATAATGAGAAAATTCCCGATTTTCTTGGTTCACGGTCAATCTCCTTTTTTAATGAAAATGTTACCATATTGTTCCTGTCAATTAACTTTACTGTAAACAAGCAATGATATATTTATTACGGTCCTAGATGGATCAATCTCCTAACGATGACAAAATCGCATGCCACCTAGCAAAAAACCCGGTTTGAAACACCGGGCTTTTTGACGCTAGCTCTTGAACTTTCATAGATATTCACCACCTAAAATATTTTCCTACCGCAAGTTTGCAAAGTCATATTTAAGGAGGTGCTATCACTTTCCGTTAAATATTTTCGATTACCCGAAGAATAATAAATATGAATTTATTTAATTTTTTGGAGGAGTGTTATACATGACTGATATGAAAATAAATGTGAACGCTGTTTGGAATGGTGGAGTGAACGGGAACGGAACGCTTAAAGCAGATTTCCTTGAAACAAAAATCGCTATACCTACATCCTTAGGAGGAAGCGGGGATGGAGCAAATCCAAAAGAGGTACTTGTTTCGTCTGTGACAACTTGTTATACAGCGACTCTTGTGTTTGTGCTCGAAAGTAGAAAGCTACCTGTAGTGGAACTTACGGTGGATTCTGGGGCAAACATTTCTGAAAATGAGTTTAAAATTACCCATCATCCACATATTGTTTTATCTTCTGATGCAACACAAGAACAGATAGAATCAGCACATAGAGCTGCAGAAGCGGCAGATAAGGGATGTGAAGTGGGAAATGTATTGAAAAAAGCAGATGTTAAAATTGAGGTTCAAGGAAAAGTTTCCACTAAGTAGTGTATTCACCCGAAAGTAGATAATTTGTAAGCGTAAAGGATAGCAAATTGCTATCCTTTTTTATTTCTTTTGCACGCTAATGATGATAAATGATTTAAATGAAGACCTAATGTTGGATATAAATTACAAGGATGGAAAGAATAAGAGGGGTAAGAAATATCGCTTGAATAGTAAGTTCTTCTACAAAAAATTACATTTAAATAGTTGTAGATTGTTGTGAGTGTGAGGTGGTTTGGGTGATCTTCAAACAAATGTTTATAAAGAATAAAGATGAGAAAAAAGCAAGTAGTTTCGAGAGTATTAACGAATTATTTACAAAAGTTCAAAAATCTCATGATTTTGGACAATTTTCACTTACAAATAAAAAAGGACACTTCATTCTTTCTTACTACAACACCCTTATCGATCGGATACAACTTCAGCGTAGAGTAATTACATATTTTCCAGGAGCCATCTTTTGATTTTTCTTATATAAAGAAAATTGATGATATTAAGCAGACTATCCCAATTGAGGATATTGTTATTACAGACAACATTGAAGCAATCCAAACAAAATTACTTAATGGGTATGCGATTCTGCAAATCAAGGAAAATGATAATAAGGTTGCATTAATTAATTTATCTAACGAAAAAGATGACATCTATTCAAAAATTGCATTCTATTTTCTTTATTGTTATATTCCGTTTTTGTTTGTGTTTATTTATATGAAGCAAAAGATAATGAAACAGCAAAACAATGTGGTTTCCCATAATTAGAAATGGATGTTTCTTCAATGTCTATGCTGATAAAATTTTTCTGCAGGGAAACTCTATAAACAAAGTAAACTTTTATCGGTTGGAGGCCGTTAGAATGAAGGTTTTATCAATGATTCAGCCTTGGGCAAGTCTTTTTGTCCTTCGTGAGGCCAAATATGAAACAAGGACATGGAGAACGAATTATCGAGGGCCATTGGCGATTCACACAAGTAAAAAAATAGATAAGGCTGTCTGCAACCATGTAGCAATCCAGGCGTTGCTTGGAAAGCATGGGTACACAAAAGAGAACCTTCCAACTGGCATGATCATTGCGGTATGCAGGCTGGAAAATTGTTTGATGGTGACTGAAAACAACCAGACGAGTACAATCCTGGAGGATGGAAGAATTGTATCAGGTAATGACTATTTTTTAGGTGACTTTCAAGTGGGAGGTTTTGCTTGGGAAGTTCAGGACATGCAGATACTGGATGAGTTTATTCCAGCGAAAGGAAAACTAGGACTATGGGAATATAATTTATAACAATTTTTAGATAAAACTTATCCGCAGAATAAATGACACGACTTAATTATTTGGGTGCCATTCAGTTTTTAGACCTTTTTTCACCACAACACGTATAGAACGGTTACATAAATTTCGTTAACATAAAAATACCATTTTTCCTGAATGAGAAAATGTATTTTCTTTAGTAGGAGTGATTAATTATTTTTTTCAATCCAATTATTACACCCGGTATCACAAATAACATTGGTAGCCATACTGGACCCCATAACTTTCCCAGAAATACAAAGTCAGGAGATAATATTAGCACCACCTTAACGAAATTCGCGGTGAAGACAAATGGAAGATATGCATAAGTAATACCATCCCTAACTGAATCATGACAGGCGTCCCACATAGTAAAGAAATAAAGACAAGCGAGCAAAGCCTGGTAACGCTATGCTCCATAGAATAGTTTCAATGACCTTCTCTTTATTCATAAGCTACACTTACTTTATATTTCTTAAACTTTCACGATCTTCAGCTAAAGGTGGTTGCTCCATCCAACCATATTTTATTAAAAGTTGAGCTCCGTCCTCCGCATACAGCCCTATCTCAGCCATGTGCTTTGTAAATTTCATGGCAAGGTCGCTTCTTTGAGAAATAGAAGCACCAGCTGCAAAATAACCAACTGCTGCGGAAACCAAAATAACAATATGATTTAACATTAATTTATCAGAATAAGGGGAAACAGTGGAATTTGTAACTTCAGATACCCATGAAGTAGGAGATGTCAATTCATCTTTAGCTAGAATAGCACTTAGTTCTCCGAATTGCTTTTCACAAAGTTTTTTTCCTTCTTGGAAATACTTTTGTACTTCTTTTGTTTGGCAACGATACCTAAGAATATAAGTTCTTAAACTATAAGAAAGATTGTGAATTAATGTACTTAAGCTACCATGAAAATTAACTTCTGTGACATCCGAAAAATGGCAATACTTAAATAGACGCAGCTCATTCATCTTTTTAAAAGGGGAGAGCGTCTGATCTTTGGTGGTTATATATTTGTTTAGTGGATTAGGAAGCCTCTGTTATTGTAACTGTATAACCTAAGTTTTCTAGTCTTCGAACCGAATGGCGTACAATTGAAACCTGTCTTTGTTTATCGAAGTAGTCTTCGCCTAAGTCTACATACATTTCTTTTCTAGTTAACAGGTAATATGCGATTCGCAATATCGCATGGGCAACTACTATAGCTGCTCTTTTCTTGCCTTTTCGTCCTGCTGTTCGACGATACAATGCACCAAGATAGTTTTTTGAGCCCCTGACTGATTGAGCTGCTTCAGTTAATGCTGATCTTAAATACTTATTTCCTTTTTTAGTTTTAGTTGATTTTCTTTTCCCAGCACTTTCATTATGTCCAGGTACTAGGGCTGCTCATGAACAAAGATGAGCCGCAGTTGGAAATTGTTTTTTAACATCAGTACCGATTTCAGCTAGGATTTGTTCAGCCATTCTTCTGGCGATTCCAGGAATCGAATCCAGTCTTTCAATATCTTCTTCATAAGAGCTAACTCGTTTGGCTATCTCTTGATCTAACATTTCAATTTGCTCAGTTAGGAAATCAATGTGAGTTAAAATCGTTTTGAGCATTAATCGTTGATGTGGGTTAACATAGCCCCGAAGTGCTAATTCAAGTTCTTCTTTTTTCTTTTTCATTGTACGACGAGCGAAGTTTGCTAGTTTCTCAGGATCATCCTCGCCATCGGCTATAGCTCGAAGCATATCCTTTGAGGAAACACCCATAATATCAGATACAACTGAACCGAGTTTGATATTAGCTCCTTCTAAAACTTTTTGAACCCGATTATGTTGTCTTGCACGTTCTTCTATAATACTACGGCGATAACGGACAAGTTCTCGAAGTTCCCTTTGAGTCCGATTTGGAATGAAACTAGTTTTGAGTAAACCATGGCGAAGAAGTTGTGCAATCCATTCGGCATCTTTAACGTCGGTCTTACGACCTGGGAGTGCTTTCATATGTTGGGCGTTCACAACTAAAAACTCAATTCCTTCAGATTCTAGTAGATTAACAATAGGTTTCCAATAAACACTTGTACTTTCCATTGCGACATGGGTGCATTGATTTTCCTTAACCCAGTCTATTAACTTGAGTAGAAAAACTGTTTTTGTAGAAAACGTTTGAATCTCCTTTCCATCAGGTGTCAAAATACACGCAGTGATATTATCCTTATGAACATCCATACCACATGCTCTTTCAATGATTACATCCATTGAAGTTCTTCCTTTCTAGGCTTGTAAGATTGGAGGCTGGTGCAACAATCAGAATAAGGATTAATCTACCATGAGTGCTTCCCGTAAGGGAGCGACAGTTTGTGATGCACCATGGTCGTTGGAGTCAGACTAACGGATGGGCTCTAACGCACCAAACTTAAACGACCTTCCTCTCCCAGCCTTAGAACAAGTATGGACGGATTCAATACATTTTCATTCTTTGTGGTGAAGAGCTTTTTTTTAGCGATTCATGGATGGCTAACGGGTAGCGTTAGTTGAAGAAGGATGGTCTACTGAACAAGAAAAAGCCCACTCAATTGAGAAGGGCTTTATACTTTATTACATCTAAATTGTCCTCAAGTGTCCTCCTATTTGTCCTCCGATGTTTTATATCATATTTAAAATATTTAAGTTAAATCTCCTGAAAATGTTGATCTAAAGCCTTTTTGAATATATTATTTCTTTCTATTTTATATGAAAATGAATGATCAACATTATGTAATTGGAATAGCATTTGTCATTTAAGAAGAAAGTGGTATCTGCTTGATATTCCTCTACCAAAGTTATGTACTGTTGAAGCCTTCTTATCTCAGCTTGCGTCTTGGAACAGTTATTAGTTTTGTTGCCATAAATTCACCTCCTTATTAGGGAATTTTCGACACGTTTCATTTTATTCCTTTCGACAACTTTATGAACGAAAAGCTCCTTTTAATTGATTTTCTCGAAAATTTCCATCAAGTATAAAATATATGCCAAAATACCTAGAGGAGTTATTTAGAAAAAATCGAATTAATTTAGTTGGAAAAAAATGATAGTTTCCAAGAAGAGACTATATTTTTAAAATACCTTAAGAGGGGGATTAGAAATGAGAAAAAAACTAATGTACATGCTATTAATAATTGTATGTATCCTGGGTGTATCAAACGGTCCTGTAAACGCCGCTGCACCAACCAAAGCCAAAGCAGATGTGGTGAAGGGGACGATTAAAGAGCACGGCCAACCGTTAAAGAATACCCAAGTTATGATTAAGGAACAAGGAACGTTAAAGTGGATTCAGACGATTACAGACACAAACGGAGCCTTTAAAACAAAGTTGGCTGACGGTACATATATGGTAAAAGGGATCAAGGACAAAAGTAATTCCTGGTATAGTACAAACCAAAGTTTTGTCGTAAGTAAAGGTAAAATTCAAGGCTCAACCGGAGGGGAAATCAACCTTTCCAAAACGAAAAAGGGAAAAACTCCTTCAGAAACATCAGGTAACTTCAACGGTGTTTTAAAGGAAGGAAAAAAGGGCTTAAAAGCAGATTTAATTATCTCAAAATATAATGAATATCAAGAAGATATTTATACAGTATTCTCAAAAGGCAATGGAAGCTTTACAGCTTCATTACCAGATGGGCAATATTTCCTATTTGACATAGAAGTGGATCATGGATCTTATCGCTATCAGTTAGCATTCACAGTCAATGATGGCAAGGTATATGTTGGAGATGAACAGCAAACGAGTATATCCATCACCATCCCTGTCAACAAAATAGCAGGGAAGGCAGCAGACTCTACTACTCCATTAACTGAGGCTACGATTCTTGTAGAAAAACGCCTGGAAGATGATATTCAATTTATTCAAAGTGTGTTAACAAACAAAAAAGGGGAATTTTCGTTAAGGGAATTAGCTGATGGAACCTATAGCATTAGTGTTTATCACCCAACCTATATTTCAGTAGATCCTATCACCGTTGAAATCGTAGATGGAGCTATTTATATCGATGGGAAGAAGACTTCATTACTTACCATTACTGTTCCCGATATTAACGTAAAAGGAACAGTCTCTGATGGTGTGCAGTCCCTGACGAATGCGTATGTCAATTTTGAATGGCAGAAGTCCGAGACAGATTTTTATATGTTCGGGACACCTGTTGACGCAAATGGGAACTTTGAGTATCGATTCCCGGACGGCCAGTATACGATTACGACTATTGATGAACAAAACCGATTTAATAGGGTTGACATTCCATTTGAAATACGTGATGGAAAACTCCTTCGAAATGGAGAACCAGCTTCAACTTTAGACATTAACCTGCCGCCTGTTTCCTTCCAAGGGAAGCTTGTTGAATCAGGGAATGCCCTTCAAGGTGCGATTAATGTTGAAAAAATTTCTGAAGACGGAACTACAGAGTACAATGATGGCGTAACAGATGAAAATGGAATCTACTCGATGCGCTTAAAGGATGGCAGCTATCAAATCACGAACGCATTTCTATTTGATGAAGGCGAAAACCTTCAATTCAATAAGAAGTTTGATATTGTTAACGGCAAGCTAATCATCGATGGTAATGAGCAATCCTTACTAGAGTTGCAGATTCCGCCAGTTACTGTGCATGGAAGAGTGAAAGATGGAGATGCTGCTGTTTCATATGGCTTCATGTGGATTAGTTCATCAGACGGAAGTTACTCTGATGGGAAGAGCCTGAACGCGGACGGAACCTTCTCCCTGCGTTTAGCAGATGGGGATTATTTAGTAAAAGAAATTAGTTTAGATGATGGAACCGCTGCGTCTATGGATTTCGCTTTTTCAGTTGTGGACGGGAAGACATATGTGAATGGTCAGGTAACGGATTTGCTTGAGGTTACTGTACCTGCGGTCACGGTGACAGGAACGTTAACGGAAAATGGAAATCCGATCATGGGGAACATGTACATCATGGAAACTGGCGATGCAGATAATCCTGTCCAAGCGGGGGGCTTAACCACTGAGGATGGCAGATTCCAATTCCGCCTGCCAGATGGCACATACAAAGTCTATGATATCTATCTTAATGATGGCACAGCTTACAGTCCTGGCACAGAGTTCACTATCGAATCAGGACAATTATATGTAAATGGTGAACAAGCGGAGCAGCTTGACATTGCCGTTGCCCCTGTAACCTTATCAGGTACTGTGTATAATGGAGAAAACCTTGTTACCGATGGTTACGTTGCAATCACTTCTTTGGATGGAAGCTGGACAGCCGGTTATCCTAGCTGGATTCAAAACGGCCTTTATCAAGGTCGCCTGCCGGATGGGCAATACGAGATTTCAGCAGTGGAAGATTTCCAAAATGGTACTTATTACTTAAATAAACAGTTTACTATCTCAAATGGGAAACTTTTTGTAGATGGCAATGAAGTAAGTTCATTAGATCTAAACCTGGCCGATGGCTGGCAATAAACCACTTCGATGTGGGTTTTGTCCTCAATAGCGCGATTCATGCATTCTTCAGGCGAAGGGAAGTGGTAGAAAATATTGAAAAATCCGCAGCAGGTAACAAACAGTCAAGAGCAGAAATGCATTATGCCAAAGCCATTGCCGGCATGGCCTTTTCCAACGGATTTTTAGGAATTGTCCACAACTTAGCCCATAAGAGTGGAGCCATTTTTAAAATTCCGCACGGTATTGATTTCCTTTCTCGAGCCCGAAGCCTTATTGAAAAATGTACGAATTAAATATGAATTTCCTTCAGAGGATATCGTTTTTACCGGGGAAAAAATCAGTTAAAACAGGTTTTTATAAATTTAATTAAAAATTCCATAGAGGCGATGCCAACTGGTGGTAATATCTATGTTTCCATTGATTCGACTGCTCATCATATTTTAATTAAAATCAAGGATGAAGGGGTAGGAATAGGGGAGGAACAGGTTAAAAGATTGGGGGAACCTTTTTTCACTACCAAACATAATGGAAATGGATTAGGCCTTATGGTCAGCTATAAAATTATTCAGAACCATAAGGGAAATGTTAAAAGTAAACTAAATCAATGAACCTCTTTTATAAATCACATTTAATAAAAAAACAAAAAAGAAGCCTTTAATCTTTGATGCTAAGGTATAAATCAAACATTTGAAAAGCCCTCATATTCTTTAAATTTGAGGAGTAAAGATTTATTTAACATATTATGTGGGAAAACTATCCTATACTGACTTTGAGGAGTGAGAGGATGTTCGTGAAAGGGAACATTATTGCAGGTGAATTTGATTCGACTATCAATGAATTTTCCTTACAGAAAGTTAAGAATTTCGAAACAGAGTCGGTCCTTAATGAAGACCAGTTAAATAATATTTATCATTATTTAAAAAAACATCAGCATGAAGAGGATGGACAAATTATTACTTTATACGATCAAATGCTTGTACGCTTAGCACAGAATGAAGTTAACCAGTTAATTGTTGATTTAGAGAAAGTAATGTCCTTGTATCACTGATACATATAAGAGTATTTTGTACGAACTAAAGAAGCAGACCCCACTGGATCTGCTTCGTTTTATGATGGATTTGTTGACCATAATCCAGCTGTTTTAACGAATACTCTTGGATTAAATTTTAAACTAGCCACGACTAATTCTGCAAGGTCTTCTGGGTGCATCACGTTTTCTTCATTGCCTTTAACAAGATTTGTATCAATGGCTAAATCTGTAACGACCGTACTTGGTGTTAAAGCAGTAACACGGACATTATGTTTTCTTACTTCTAGCATAAGTGATTCTGTTAGCCCTAAAACAGCGAATTTAGAAGCACTGTAAGCACTTGTAACAGGAGCACCTTTTTGGCCAGCAGATGAAGAGATATTGATGATATCTCCTGATTTTCTTTCGATCATTCCTGGTAATACTGCTCTTGTTACATTATACACACCCATTAAATTGACTTGGATGATTTTTTCCCATTCTTCTGGTGTTAAATCAAGGAATCCACCAAATTTAGCAACACCTGCATTGTTGATTAGGATATCAATTGGACCTAAGTCTGATTTGATATGTTCAACAGCATGAGTAACGGATTCAAGATCGGTAACATCTGCTGTTGCTGCAGAAACCTTTACATCAAATTGTGCTAGTTCAGCAGCTACCTTTTCTAGATTAGACATATTTAAGCCGATTAGGCCTAAATGAACGCCTTCTTTTGCTAAGGCGATAGCAGTAGCACGTCCAATGCCTCTTCCTGCGCCAGTAACTATTGCAGTTTTTCCATTTAAAGAAATCATTTTATCACTCCTAAAATTATTACAAATTGAAGTAGTTCATTCTAACAGAAAGACCGCAATCTTGCATGGAAACAGCTTGCGGTCCTTCCTATTTAGAACTCGAGGAATAATATATTTATTCTAAGTTGGCGTGTCTACCGTACATTTTATTGGTATCCAAACCTTTTTTCTCCATGAACCGAAGAATCACAGCGTCGTAAAATAGTAAAAGTGTTTGCTCAAATAATGAGCCCATTGGTTGAATCGTCTTAAAATCACTCTCCGACTGATCTTTAGGTGAGCCAGGCAACTTAATTGTGATATCCGCTAATTGTCCAATAGTGGACTCAGGGAAAATGGTTACAGCTGCAATCGTCCCACCGATGCTTTTTGCTTTCTCAGCCATGGAAACTAAACCTTTTGTTTCTCCTGAACCTGATCCAATGATTAAGATGTCATCTTTTTCAAAGTTAGGGGTTACTGTTTCGCCAATCACATAGGCATCTATCCCCATGTGCATCATTCGCATGGCGAATGATTTGGCCATAAATCCAGATCTACCTGCGCCTGCAACAAAGATTTTTTTTGATTCAAGAATCCCATTTACTAATTTTTCAACTTCATCATCCGAAATTAAATCTACGGAGCGATTTAACTCTTTTATGATTTCAGCTAGGTATTGAGTTGTATTCATGATCTGAATTACCCTTGATTAATCATTTGTTGCATTTTGGCAGCAGCAGCTTTTATATCAGCTTGTCCAGTTATCCCGCCACCTACAATGACAAGGTCTGGTTGTACTTTAATGACTTCTGGAAGTGTGTCTAATTTAATACCACCTGCGATTGCAGTTTTAGCATTTTTTACAACACTTTTAATAGTTTGTAAATCTTCAAATGAGTTCTTTCCAACAGCTTGTAGATCGTAGCCAGTGTGCACACAAATATAATCAACACCCATAGCGTCCACTTCTTTTGCACGTCCAGCAAGATCTTTTACAGCAATCATATCAACAAGGATTTTTTTGCCTTGTTTTTTCGCTTCTTCAACAGCACCTTTAATAGACATATCTTCAGCAGTTCCAAGAATTGTGACGATATCTGCACCTGCTTCAGAAGCTTTCATTACTTCATAACCAGCTGCATCCATGATTTTTAGGTCTGCTAATACCTTTAAGTTAGGGAATGCTTTTTTAACTGCTTTTACAGCATGAAGACCTTCGTTAATTACAACCGGTGTACCGATTTCAACGATATCAATATGTTCCTCTACTTCTTTTACCAGCTCAATTGCTTCTGGGATATTGACTAAATCTAATGCTAATTGTAATTCCATCTATATTCACTCCTATAATTTTTTTATTGTTGTACAGTGATAATATCTCCAAAGGGTAATAATACTTTTACAGTAATATTATCCTTATAGTGCATTATCTGTACCTGCCAGCAATAAGGGATATCATGTTCTCTCGCTGAACAATTGCAAGTATACAACGTATATAACAACAATAAAAGTACGCACTTTTATTTTACATAGTGTTAAAAAGTATACTATAAGACAAACCGCTTATATAGTCTTACTATTAACTTTAAAAGAAACAATACACCATTCCGCATGGCCTATCCGGTTTAGATAGCTCGCTTATTACGCCAAAAGCTTCAACACATAAAGAATAATGTTCTCAACAAATTTATTAGTGGCCAGGGAGAGGATGCTCACCCTGGCTTTTTAATTTATTTAACACAAAAATAGATGAGTTTATTTCCTTTAGTATACATTTTGTTATTATGTTATTTTTTTATCACTATTTAAATAAAAAGTGCGTACTTCCATTTAAAAAATGTAGGTATTATACTTACAAAAGTTAAATAGGGAATCTCAAACGGTATGAATTCCCTATTTAACTTCTGCTTCTATTTTTGTAATGCATCTTCCTATCAGGAAAATATGTTTAACTTTTCCAATCATATAAGATTCCCTAATAAACATGAGTAAGAAAACGATAATATATTTATCTTGCCAAGAACATTTTACAAATTTTATTAATGTAGATGGTTATCCTAATCTGTAATAACTAGGAGGGATAATAAAATGGAACAAGTTAATCACCATACTAAAATTAATGCATCAGAAAATGCTGTCATTTGGTCACAATATGTTAATGACAGTTTGTCACGATGTATTCTTCGCTATATGTTACATGATGTAAAGGATGAAGATATTCGCGATTTACTGGAATTTGCCTTAGAATTATCAGAAACTCATTTAGAAAAAACGAAGCAATTCTTATCCTTAGAAAATCTTCCAATTCCAATAGGCTTTACAGACGAAGATGTCACAGTAGACGCTCCTAGTTTATTTACTGATACATTTAAGATTGTTTATTTACATATTATGACAATTCACGGTTTGACGAGATATGCTGGTGCCACTAGTGTTTGTATACGAGAGGATGTAAGAAAATACTTTATTGAATGTACTTCGCAAACATTGGAACTATATGATAGGGTAACTAGTGTTTCCTTAAATAAGGGAATTATTAACAAACCTCCTACTTTAAACAATCAACAAAAGATTGATTTTGTTAGGAAGCAAAATTATTTAACTGGTTGGTTCGGGAAACGTAGACCTATTAACGCAATTGAAATCAGTGGTGTGCATCTTAATATGCAGAAAACAATGGTGAAAATGGTATTGGAGTTAGGATTCAGTCAAGTTTGTCAATCTAAAGAGGTACGAGATTATATGGACCGTGCTCGTAAGCTTTGTATTAAACACTTTGATATTCTAAGTTCAATGTTAAAAGAGGAGAATCTTCATGTTCCAAAGTTATTTGAAACAGAAGTAACAGATTCAACAGTTCCACCCTTTTCAGATAAACTTATGCTATTTCATATAGCGACACTGCTTTCTGCAGCAATTGCTTATTATAGTGAGGCATTATCAATGGGACAAAGAAGAGACTTAACGGCAGATTACGCACGAATGAATACCGAAATTGCCTTAATTGCTGAAGATGGTATAAATCTATTAATAGAAAAGGGATGGATGGAACAACCTCCCTCTGCCACTGATCACGAAAGTTTGGCAAAGAATTAGATCAATGATAATTATGCTTTATGAAAAAGAAAGGACCTAGTTATGATGGGTGTCAAAATGGTTGATAAAAAAATAGTCGGTGAAAAAGCAGCAGAGTTTGTTAAAGATGGCATGGTTGTGGGGCTTGGTACGGGTTCGACAGTTTTTTATACCATACAAAAGCTTGGTCAGCTAGTGAAGGAAGGCCTTTCCATTAAAGGTATTCCAACTTCTGTTCAAACGGAAGAATTGGCTAAAGAATTAGGCATTCCACTTACAAGCTTTAGTGAAATAGAAAGTATAGATATTGCTATTGATGGAGCAGATGAAGTCAATTCAGAATTAGAACTGATCAAAGGTGGTGGCGGCGCACTTTTAAGAGAGAAAATCATAGCGAGAGCAGCTAAAATATTTATTGTTGTAGCAGATTCATCTAAAAGGGTAGAGAAATTAGGTGCGTTTCGATTGCCTGTAGAAGTTATTACGTTCGGTTATGAAATGACAGAAAAACATATTAGAGCCATTGGTTTAGTCCCGGAAATTCGATTAAACGGTGGAACTCCGTTTATTACTGATAATGGGAACTATATTTTTGACTGCCAAATTCCTGAGCACGTTCAGCCTGAAATGTTAGAACGAATGCTTAACATGATACCGGGAGTCGTTGAAAATGGGTTGTTTGTTGGAATGACTGACTTGGTGATCACTTTAGATCAAGAAAAAAATGTTGTCATGTTAAGAAGGTAAGAACATAAGAGAGAGTCTTTGAGTCCCTCTCTTATGTTTTTTATATCTTTACAATGATTCTACCTCTTGCTTGTCCTTTTAAAATAGTAGGCAAGTTTTCAGGTAATTCTTCAAGTGTAATTTCTTTCTGTATAATTTCAGAAAGAGTAGAAGGTTTTAAATCGGTTGCCATGCGATTCCATAGTTCTTGCCGAACATCCATTGGACAATAAACAGAATCAATACCGAGAAGGTTTATGCCACGTAAAATAAACGGAAACACGGTGGTAGGAACGCTTCCTCCACCAGTTAAACCACCGACCGCAACAGAACCATTGTATTGGATTTTACTTAAGATGGATGCAAGTGTCTCTCCTCCGACTGGATCAACCGCTGCAGCCCAATTTTGTTTATCAAGAGTTTTTATTTTACCATTAAAGACATCTTCACGAGAGATAATCTCTTTTGCACCGAGCTTATGTAAAAAAGTATGCTCAGAATTTTTACCCGTACTAGCGACAACTTCGTATCCTCTTTTTGAAAGCATGGAAACAGCTAAACTTCCTACCCCACCAGTAGCTCCAGTGACAAGGACTTTGCCCTTTTCTGGCGATAAACCGTTATCTTCTAACCTTTGAATGGAGAGGGCTGAAGTAATACCTGCTGTCCCCAAAATCATTGATTCCATCAACGTTAAATTTTCAGGTAAAGGGACAATCCAATCACCAGGAATGCGGGCATATTCACTATAACCACCATAATGGGATACCCCAATTTCATAGCTTGTTGCTATGATCTCATCTCCTTCGCGGAAGCGTGGATCTTGAGACGATACGACTACACCTGCTAAATCAATACCTGGAATAAAGGGATAGGTTGTGACGATTTTTCCATTCGGAATACTAGCTAAACCGTCTTTATAGTTAATCGCAGAATAAGAAACCTTGATTAAAACATCACCTTGAGGTAACTCATTTAAGGTAATATTTTTGACTTGAACAGAAAAATCGTATTCATTTTTATCTACCATCAATGCTTTAAATTGTTCCATCATTCTTTAACTCCTTTCTTGAACAGCAGAATAGAATTATATATTCACTGCTAATATATAATGTATGGAAGGATATTATAAGTACATACTTTTATTTTATATAGTGAAAAAAGTATACTGTGGGTAATAATAAATATGGAGGTGAAGTGAAATGTCACGAATGCAGGATAAGATGTTTAATTGTGAAAAAGAATTAACTCTTTCCGTTATCGGTGGTAAATGGAAGATGCTTATACTATGGCATCTAGGAAAAGAGGGAACGAAGCGATTTGGTGAACTGAAAGCTCTTATGCCAGGGATCACGCAGAGAATGCTAGTTAATCAATTGCGAGAACTGGAAGAAGACTTGATTGTAAAACGCAAAGTCTATCCCGTGGTTCCTCCAAAAGTAGAATACTCCCTTACTGAACAAGGAAGAAGCTTGATGCCGATTCTCGATGCTATGTATAACTGGGGGAAAGATTATATGGAAACTGCTGGGTTGAATCCTTTAGTAAGACAAGAGTCGATCAGGTAAATTTTAACTGGTAATCTAAGGTTGACTCCGGCCAAGGGGGTCAACCTCTTTTCATGATAATTTAATAATTATTTTTAGTATTTTGTAATGCCTCAAAATAAAGCTGATAATTAACTTTTATTTTCATTTTTCCCCAAGCGGCTAACCATACCTTTTCGCTGATGGGTTTGGAAAAGGGGCTAAGGGTGTGTGTCCCGATTTGAAGAGGATCCACCTTCAGCTCTTGCATTTTTTTTATGAGGCCCGTAGTTTTCATTTCTAATTCAGTTTCAATTTCCTTATGAAGCTGCATCAGTTCATTTCCGTTGAGGATATTTTTATTACCTTGATATTCCTCAATTCTTCCATTTAGTTTCACGTTTATTGAAACTAGGGAAAGATTTTTATCCAAATCCACATTTACTCTTGAACGTAGATGTCCAATAACCACATCTAATTTGGTTATTGGGAAAAACTTCAAATAGTGATCATTGTCAAGAAGTTGAAATATTTGATCTTCGGTATTTGTGACCATTTCTATTAATTTATCATTGCTAAAAAAAGCAGTCCCCTCGTAAGTAAAGTTATCTTTCGCTACTTTGAAAACAGGAAGAACGGGATCTGAAAATGGTGAAAACAGCTTATTTTTATATTCATGCAAATTGACAATGGTCATTTCACCTTGTTTTTTCCTCTCATAGTGTCTTAGCATCCGATACAGGTAATAATCAAGGTTTTCTTGCTTCTTTGCTTGTCTGTTAATATATTCGTCAAAATTACCTTTAACGATGACTAAATACATTCGTTGCGAAATATCATAGTCTGTCAATAGCGTGTTAATCAACTGAATAATCCCTTGTTTCGCTAATTCCTCATGAATTAAAAACAAACGGAGTTGTCCAACCTTCAATTCACGATAATATCTTAAATTAAAGTCTTTTCCTCCCTGTTTAAGGAGATCAACATCTAGTGTTAATAAGCTTTTTGGCTCATTTACTAATGGAGGGACTAATGTACTCATTTTTATTTTTCCTTTTTCGCCTTTACTAATTGACCAAAAAGTGACAGGGGCAATATCTTCAATTGTATTGTTCTCAACAAATGGGGCACATCCTGGAATCATGACTAATGAAACAAAGATTCCCCAAACTAAAAGCATTTTCTTTCGTCTCATGCTTTTACACGCCCTTTTAGCTTTGTCAATAGGAGCAAGAATGTGGGGACGATAAAGTAAGTTATTCCACTTAACCAAATTTGAATATTCAGGAGAATATTCTGTTCGGTTTCAATAGACCAAATCCAATTATTCACAATTACAAAGCAGAGAAATAACATAATACAAGTGACAGCAAAACCCATACGTGAAGGTTGAGTACTTGTTTTTTTTAGGATGATTCTTGTAGCCCCATATATACATAACAAGAAAATTGATAAAGCAAACACCAATAAAAACATATGTAGAGAAATCAGGATAATATCCAGTCGTTCAAACATGGGAGATTGTAAGTATCGAATCATATGAATAATAGGGTATTTACTTTTACTTAAATAATTTGAACCGAAAAAGAATAAACTCGCAATAAACAATAGCAAATACTCTGAAGTAGAAAGAGCATTCGCATAGGTTAAATATTTACTCATTTTTTGTTGTGGTTTGATCCAAGGAATTAAACAGATTAAATACTCTGGTCCTGAATATGAAGACCAAATGAGTAACAATCCTTTCCATGAATCAGTTGTCCAATTTGTTGGTATCAAGGGATACAAATCATGTAATGCAGCGATTGGTGGAATAAAAAAGGGAAAATATAAAAAAATTATCCAAAAAACACATAAAAAAACAATTACCACAAACCGTATGGTATTTTTCATTCCTAGTGAAGCAACATAGGAGCTCGTAAGAAGAATGAAAAAAATAATCCAATTTGAATTCATTGATGGGAAAATAAAATCATGAATGACTTCTAAGTATCCGAGTGTGATCACCGTTATTTTGATTAGTATCAATATAAGGCCTATAAAAGTCAAAAGCCTTACCATTCGAACACCAAAAAGCTCTACAAAACCTTGATATCCCTTTTTAGCATAATTTGATTCTAGCCATTTGCATAACAGCCTTATATTGAGTTGGGAAAAGATTGCCATTGCAACAATGCCCCAAATCATAAACGGGTGTAATAAGTAGGTAGGCATTAATAAAAATAGGTAAAGCATTTGGAAACGGTTGACGATGAAAAAGGCATAGATTCCGTCAAATTTAGATGATTTATCAAATAAGGAAAATGTGGTCAACTTTGAATCACATCCTTCGTTTGTATCTCCATTTCTGTAAAGGGTGTAAATGATCCGGACGGGATTTCATGTTTACTAAAGGCCCTCTAATAAAGAGATCGATCCAGTCCTTCCAGTAAAATGGAGCGATTGGTGAAAAATAGGGTTGTTTTAAGGAAGTAAGACCATTTAGATGTGCCAAAATGGCAATTGCTCCCATGGCAATGCCAAAAACACCAAAAAAGGATGAAAGGAGAAGAAAACCAAATTGAATGAGTGTATTTGCCTTCGTCATCAAATAGTTTGGTACTAAAAATGAGGAGATGGTTGAAATACAAACTAATACAATTAATACTTTGCTCGCAAAACCCGCTTGAACCGCTGCTTGACCGATTACTATACCACCAATCACCCCTAAGGTTTGACTTGATTTGGTCGGCATCCGTAAACTCGCTTCTTTTATGATTTCAAGAATAGTTAACATCACTATTGCTTCCCAAAATGGTGTAAAAGGTAGTTTACTTCTAGATTCCACTATAACAAATAGTACTTGTAAGGGAATCATTTGATAATTGTGGGTTGTTAGTGCAACATAAAATGGTATCAGTGTGACGGACAGAAAAAAGCTTAAATATCGAATAAGTCTTAAAAAACTTGCAACCGGCCAACGATTAATATAATCCTCAGGTGATTGGAAAAGGTGAAAAAAGGTGATTGGTGCAATTAATACAAACGGTGTGTTCTCTACCAAGATAGTTAATTTACCGAGCCCTAAGGAATAAGCACAAACATCTGGGCGGTCAGTTTGTTGGAATTGTGGAAAAATACTGTGATGATGTTCCTCCATAAATGCCGCTACCTGGGATGAATCGAAAAATAAATCAAAGTTAATTTCAGAGATTTTCTTTCTTGCTATTGATATATATTCAGGATTGGTTAACCCGTCTATGTACATTAGGACAACCGTTGTTTCACTTAATGAACCTACTTTATATTTCTCTGTTTTTAATTCAGTAATAGGAAGTCTTCTGCGAATGAGGGTGATATTTGGTTCTAATTGTTCAGTGAAACTATCTTTTGCACCGTATAAAATTGTTTCTGTTTCAGAGGTTTCAATCCCCCTACTTAATTCGTTAGGAAGAGGAATGACCAACCATTGTTCTTGGATACAATCATTCAGAAGTACAGCACCGGTGAGGAGTAATTTCTGTGCCTCTTCAAGTAATTGGATCTTCATTACTTTAGGTGTGGCAATGCTTTCGTAAATCATGGCATGTGGACATTGGATAACAGGTTTTATTATCGATTCATTCAAACGATCCTGGTCAATTAAGGTTCTTAAATAGATAAAGACAACTTTTTGATCGTTAAGTGTAGTGCGTTCGATTATCTCTACATCGTCCATATTGTCTAAAGCCTGTTTTAGAGAGTCTAGTGATATCTTCCTTTGCACAGGTTGTTGTGTGTCACTACTATCATTAGCAATTCTTTTACCCTTTTTCCAAAACATAAACATCCCTCATTGATATAAGCTGCCATTTGTTCACTTTAGAAAAAGTGTAATGGTAATTCTTCCTTTTAGTATGAAAAAGAAAAGATTATTTTATCCTAATAAAATAAGGTAGGGGAAACTAAATAAATTTTTTCAGTATAGTTTTTTTCACTACATTTAATAAATATTGAACTAAAAAACAAAAAAAACGCCCAGTGCTATTTCGGGCGTTAAGCAGTAAAAAAGATCATAAAGAATGAAATGGATGTCCCATATGTGAAATCAAAAAGTTGGTCAGGATAATTATTTAGCAACGTTAAATCCAGTAATAGCTAGTAAATCGCATCCGACAAAGATTGGAGATTTTACACCTGGGGGCTTTGCAGCAGGATTAGATAAAATGGTATGGCGGAAATCTGAAAAAGGTCATGAATGGCAATCAAATATAGTGAAAGAAAAAAGTCCGTCCTAGACGGACTTTTCATTATTTTTTCTATATCTTAACATTATACGATGAAAACTGATCGCACTTTTGGTCACAACTTGGTCACAGACTAGATGTTTTTATATTTAAATAGATTAAACTAAATGATTTATGACATTTTAAAAAGTGCATTAGATCAAGACTTTAAATCATTACATAAAACTAAATGGAATCAAAAAAGATATCTTCCCTCTAACTTCAAAACTACTTGAGACCTGCGTGCCAGGTCTGGTGGGTTCGATTCCCACGCAGTCCCGCCAAAAATTGGGCATGATCCTTAAGGTGTTTTGGGATAAATATCAATTATCACTTTGAATTTTACTTGAATAGTGGATCTCCATTCCAGTTTTCATAATCTTTTTCGAAAGACTTGTTGAAGACTAGGATTAAATATTGATTTCACCTACTTTTTTCAATCTTAGCTCACTTAATTCATTTAAGTGGGCTTTTTATTTCGAATATTTATAATATTGATATTAGATATTATAATAGTTTAAAGTTAAATCGAAATAAATAGATGTGTGATATAGTGGGAGACAATCAATTTATTTCAAAAAGAATACGTAAATCTTTAAATTAATTATTATTAGTAAAATAAAAAAAGAATTTTTTTATGTTGAACTGAGCTCATTTCTGAAATAAAAAATACTTGTTCCTGTAGAAAATTAATGAAAGGACCTGATAGCTTTGAATTTATACCAACTATTCTCGTTTTCTGCCGCTCGTTATCCAGGCTATCCAGCCATGGTTCATGGAAATAGGAAAACCACATATTCCCAGCTTTCAGAAGAAGTGAACCGAGTTGCTTCATCTTTCCACAGGCTTGGATTAAAGAATGGGGACCGCGTCATGGTCCTTTTGAAAAATAGAATTGAAACCGCGGTTGTCTTTTGGGCTGTACAAAAATTAGGAGCGGTCTTCACACCAATTAATCTCCGTTCATCAACAGAAGAAATACTTTATTGTGTAAATGACCTTGAAACCAAATTCATTGTGTTTGAAGACGCAAGCAAACACCTTATAAGAAACCAAAAGTATGTTGAGCGTCCGTTATTTATCGGACTGGAAGACACATTGGGCGACTTGAGTTACGGGGAGCTGTTAAAAAAAGGTATCGTGGAGGTAGAGACTTATCCTGCACTTGATGACGACCTGGCTGTTATTTTGTATACATCTGGTACTTCCGGCAAGCCAAAAGGAGTACCACGTTCCCACAAGAATGAGTATGCTTCAACAATAGCCCATATTATCCAGTGCAGTTATCAGCCGTTTGAAAGGACCCTTGGAATTCCAACTTTGTCCCATACCATTGGGCTTCGCTCCCTTTTGGCAATGACGTTCGTCAATGGTGTTTATATTCCATTTCCAGATTTTGATGCATATAAAGCACTAAAAATGATTCCAGAAGAGAAGATTAGCTGCCTTTTCCTGACTCCGACTATGTATCATGATATTGTCACTCACCCATATGCAAAAGCAGTTGATTTTTCCACAATCCACACGATTGTATACTCCGGTGGCCCGATGCCAAGCCACCTGATTCAAAAATGTGGGGAACTTATGGATCCGGACGTCTTTGTTAACCAATACGGGAGCACAGAAATATATACTTTCAGCACATTTCCAGATGTTAGAAAGAAACCAGGCTGCGCTGGGAAAGCAGGGATCCATGAACGGATTAGGCTGGTAAATCCGAACAGAAAATGGAAAAAAAAGCTTGTCTGGTTAACGGAGAAGGGTGAAATAGGTGAAATCCTTGTTGATATAAGTTCACCGGAGGCTTTTAAAGGATATTGGAACAGGCCTGACGCAACAAGAAAAGCAATAAAGGATGGCTGGTACTTTACCGGTGATGTCGGGTTTATAGATGAGGAAGGGGATCTTCATGTCGTGGGACGGGTTGATGACATGATCATTTCCAGTGGGGAAAACATTCACCCGCAGGAAATCGAGAAAGTTCTGACTGAACACCATAGTGTAAGGGAGGCTGTGGTTGTTGGTGAGGATGATGAACGGTTGGGACAAATTGTTACAGCTTTTATCGTTTCAGATGACAAAGAATTGACCCCTCAGGCGCTAGACTATTTTTGCAAAATGCATAAACGGCTGCCGAATTACAAAAGGCCGCGAAATTATATATTCATTAAGGAAGTCCCTAAAAATTCAGCGGGAAAAATTTTGCGGCGCGAACTAAAGGAAGGGAATTATGTTGAAGTAGTTTTTTAAAAATTTTGCTTTGTTGACAAAATTTTTAAAGAAAAGGAAGGTGCTTTCTTGAACGGAATCTTAATTGTGGATGATGATAGGGAAACATGGGAGGCTGTCCAATCCATCATAGAAAACAGCCAATTTATGGACTCGACCATTTGGAAGGAAGAAATGGCAAATAAGGGGTTAGAGCTGATTAAGGAAAAGCGTCCAGCTTTTCTATTGATGGAATTGTCACTTCCTGATATGGATGGAATCGAGTTCGGAAAAAAGGCTAAGGAAATCCATCCAAACCTCCATGTTATTGTTGTAACGCACCTGCAAATGTTCAAAACCGTCCAGTCCTGCATGAATACAGGTTTTTCAGCCTACTTGCTGAAGCCAATTGCGAACGGGGAATTGCTGCAGACCCTTGACCGCCTTTATACTTCCCGATTGGTCCATGATTCACTGCCTTATTTGGAAACTAAGAAGGAGCATGATGCAGGAGAATTGGAAACTGACCTGGGAAACCCAATTAAAACGGCAATTAAATTTATCCACCTGAATTATCATAAGCCTATTCTTCTTAAGGAAGCAGCCGATTTGGTCTACCTCAGTCCATCGCATTTCAGCCGTTTATTCAAAGAAGAAACAGGAGTCACTTTTGTTGAATTTTTAACCGATTACCGTCTGGAGAAGTCAAAACTTCTTCTAAAGATTACATCGATGCCAATTGAGACCATAGCAAACCTCACAGGGTTTGCAAGCGCGGCCTATTTTGCAACAAGTTTTAAACGTAAGGAAGGGCAAACTCCAAAAGAATACAGGAATATGTGTACTTTTTCAGAGACCGATCCGTAGAATGGACGGTCTTTTTTTGACGATGAAGATTCTGGAAACGAGCATAAAAATGAAATTGAAAAGAAGATAATTTTAAAACATATTATTTTTCAGACTATTATTATTTATAAAAGAATTCATGCAACTAAATGGCTCTGAATTTAAGGGGGGTCGATTAACAGGAAATCGATTTAGAGGAAATAAGAAAATTGCGTCATTTATATATCTTCTTTAGCAGGAGATTAGTTTTTGGCATATTTGAAAAATCGGCAAATGTTTACCCGAATAAGCCAATAACAAAAAAGCAAAAAAATTAAAATGAAGAGAAGATAATTTTAAAACAAGGAAATTTAATATTTCATTATAATTTATTTGTAACCGATTACATATTATTTCCTTATATTCCAGAAGGAATAGAAATGCGCATTCTTAAGTAAAAGTACTGGGGGAGTTTATAAATGGAAATTCAGAAAGTCATGGTAGTTGGTTCTGGGCAAATGGGAAGCGGAATAGCACAGGTTTTGGCAGAAACAGGTTACCAGGTTGTCTTGAATGATATAAAAGAAGAATTTGTCCAAAGAGGATTTGATAAAATCACGAAGCAGCTGAACCGTGATATACAAAGGGGACGTAAAACGGAAGAAGAAAAAGCGAAGCTTCTTTCCAGAATCCAGGCTTCGACCAATCTGGAGGACGCAAAAGATGTCCAATTGGTGATTGAAGCAGCAACAGAAAACAAGGAGATTAAGCTGGAGATTTTCCGTAAGCTGGATGAAATTGCACCGGAAAATGTAATCCTCGCCACCAATACATCATCTCTGCCGATTACAGAAATTGCCAAGGTTACAAAAAGGCCTGAAAATGTCATCGGGATGCACTTCTTTAACCCCGTTCCGATAATGAAACTGGTGGAAGTAATCAGCGGGTTGGCTACATCTGAAGTAACATTTTCAATCATTCAAGACCTGGCTAAAAGCATGAAAAAGGTGCCTGTTTCCATCAAAGACTTTCCGGGGTTTGCTGTAAACCGGATTCTTGTTCCGATGATTAACGAGGCAATCTATGCTGTTTATGAAGGGATATCCACCCCGGAAGGCATTGATGAAGTAATGAAGCTCGGTGCCAATCACCCGATGGGACCGATTACTCTTGCTGATTATATTGGATTGGACACTTGCCTTGCAATCATGGAAGTGCTGTTTGAAGGATTCGGGGATCCAAAATACCGCCCGTGCCCGCTTCTTAGAAAGTATGTGGAAGCAGGATGGCTCGGCGTTAAATCCGGACGCGGATTCTATGTCTATGAATAAAGGAGACTAAAAATGAAGGAATTTAAAACGATTCTTTTTACCATTGATGAAAATATTGCTGTGATCACCATCAATAGGCCTAAGTTTTTAAACGCTTTAAACACAGATGTACTAAGAGAAATATCGGAAGTTGTTGACATCATCGATGCAGATTCATCAATCCGCGCAGTCGTCTTGACTGGAGCCGGAGAAAAAGCATTTGTTGCCGGCGCAGACATTTCGGAAATGCAAAATAAAAATGTCTTAGAAGCCCGTGAATTTTCGTCCTTTGGAAATAAGGCATTTTCTAAATTAGAGAATTTAAAAATGCCAGTCATTGCGGCTGTAAATGGTTATGCTCTCGGGGGCGGCTGTGAATTGGCCATGGCATGTGACATTCGGATTGCCGGCCACAAAGTAAAATTTGGTCAGCCTGAAATTACCCTTGGCATCATGCCAGGATTCGGCGGTTCCCAACGGCTTGCTCGTCTCACAGGTTTTGGAATTGCGAAAGAAATCTTGTTTACTGGTGAAATGATCAACGCCGAACGGGCTTATGAAATTGGTCTTGTTAACCGTATTGTCGATTCGTCTGAAGTTCTTTCTGAAGCAATAAAAATGGCGCAAAAAATTGCTGCCAATTCACCACTCGGAGTTTGCTTTACCAAAAAAGCTGTTAATGAGGGAGCAAACCTTGACATTGAACGGGCCGTATCCCTTGAATCTGAATTATTCGGTTCGCTTTTCTCCACTAAAGATCAAAAAGAAGGAATGACGGCATTTTTGGAAAAACGGCAGGTTACTTTTAAAGGGGAGTAGGAATAGTAGGGTTGGCAGTATTGTCTGTGAAAGACTATTGGTAGATTGCAAGACTTATAGATTCACAGATTTTATTACTTTTTAAATATAAAAAAGGAGGAAAAAGAAATGAGTTACCAAGAAGTTTATAAAGCTAAGCGTTTTACTGCAGAAGAAGCTGTGCATTTTGTTGAGCCTGGGGATGGAATCATATTTCCGATTACTGGTGAACCACCCGCCTTGTTGGAAGCCCTTCCGTCCAACGGAAGACTTTCAGGGAACAGGCTTTTCCGTATGCTCCCTGCCTTACCAGTTCTTGATATAGAACCGGAAAGAATCAAGCAAGTTTCCATTTTCCTAAGTGGCCTTGACCGGAAAGGCTTCAGCGAGGGAACAATCGATTTGCTTCCCAACCACTTTTCCGACATTCCTTCATTATTGAAGCGTCAAACATCCAACGGTGTAATTATGGCAGTTGTTTCCCCGATGGATGAAGAAGGATATTTTTCACTCGGAACAGGCGTCAGCTATGTTGGACCATTACTAGCAGATGCAAAGTCCATCATTGTTGAAGTTAATAAAAATATGCCGCGGACATTCGGGGAGCATAACCGGATTCATATCAGCCAGGTAACGGCATTAATCGAAAATGATTTCGATCTGCCATCCCTTCCTGATCCAAAACTAACCGAAAAAGACATGAAGATTGGTCAGACAATCGCAGAATTAATTAACAACGGTGACACGATCCAAATCGGTTTTGGTTCGATGCCTAACGCGGTTATGGAGTATTTGAAAGACCACCGTGACCTTGGGGTGTATACAGAAATGCTCCCTGACAAAGTCGTAGACTTATATGAAAAAGGCGTCATTACAAATGCGAATAAAAAGATTTTCAAAGGGAAAACAACGGCTACATTCGCCCTCGGTTCTAAGAAATTGTACGATTTCATGGACAATAATCAGGATATCCTCATGCTTACATGCGATGTCTGCAACGATGTCCGCAATATTGCTCAACTGGACAACCTTGTATCTGTCAATACCACAGTTGAGGTAGATTTCCTTGGTCAGTGCAACTCTGAAACGATTAACGGAAAATACTATTCTTCTTCAGGTGGCCAGGGAGACTTCACAAAAGGTGTTCGCCTTACCGAAAATGGCCGGGGAATCATTTGTCTCTATTCCACGACAAAAAATGATACCATTTCAAAAATTGTTCCCGCATTGCCACAGGGTGCTGTTGTGACTACATCCAAAAATGACGTCGACATCATTGTTACTGAGTATGGCAAAGCAGAACTAAAAGGCAAAACCGTCCAGGAGCGCACAGAAGCCCTGATCAACATTGCCCATCCGAAATTCAGGGAACAACTCGCTTTCGACGCTGTCAAACGTGGATTCCTTCCACAAAAAAACTTCTATATGGTATAAGCAATATTACAGCAAAAGAAGACCCGATCTTTAAGAGTAAAGCTCCATCTACTGAATCCTATAGGGAATCATTCTATGATAATGATTCCCTTTTTGTATAAATCATTTTATGAGATTTTTTTATAATCGAAAGGAGTAATAACGATCATGCGCCCATTTGATGCACTAATAGTCAATAAACAAGAAGAACAATTTTCTGTGGAACTTCAAAAGTTAACGATTCAAGATCTACCAGAGGGAGAAGTATTGATTTCCGTCCGTTATTCTGGTGTGAACTATAAAGATAGTCTCGCTACTATTCCTAATGGTAACATCGTCAAGACCTATCCTTTTGTACCTGGAATTGATTTAGCTGGTGTCGTTGTTTCATCTGAAGATCCTCGATTTCAAGAAGGTGACGAGGTTATTGCTACTAGCTATGAAATCGGTGTTTCCCATTTCGGAGGTTATAGTGAGTATGCTCGTATTCCGGCTAAGTGGATTGTTCCACTTCCAAAAGGTCTTACGTTAAAGGAAGCAATGATTATCGGAACAGCTGGTTTTACTGCTGCATTATCCGTCCAGCGACTAAAAGAAAATAATGTTTCTCCTGAAAATGGAATGGTGCTTGTCACAGGTGCCACTGGTGGCGTTGGTAGCTTTGCTGTCTCTATTCTCTCAACTCTCGGTTATCAAGTTGAAGCAAGTACAGGTAAAGAATCTGAACAAGAGTATTTGAAAAAACTTGGAGCGACTTCAATTGTTTCACGTGATGAGGTCTTTGATGGGAAAGTTAGAGCATTAGGCAAACAAAAATGGACAGCTGCCGTCGATCCAGTTGGTGGTGAACCATTAGCATCTCTATTAAGTCAAATACAATATGGGGGTTCAGTCGCTGTAAGTGGGTTAATAGCAGGAACAAAGCTTCCGACAACCGTCTTCCCCTTTATTTTACGGGGTGTAAACTTACTAGGAATCGATTCTGTCTATTGCCCGATGGAAACACGATTGAAAGTATGGAATTGTTTAGCTACAGATTTCAAACCATCAAACCTAGAAGAATTCATTCAACAAGAGGTAACACTTCACCAACTTCCAGATGTTCTACCTACTCTACTTAAAGGTCAAGCACGAGGAAGAACACTTGTAAAATTATGATAAAAAGGTGACCAGATAATTAATTCTCGTCACTTTTTCAATGTTACCTATTTATAACTCTGCTAATCCTTTAAACGCCACTGACACCTTTGCAAACAAAACAACTGGGGATTATATAAGAGCAGATGTCAATATAGATGACTAACAGATTTAGAAGGGAGTTAGGGCTTAATGGTTTTCTTTAAAAGAGGTAAAACAAATGGAAAATAACAGTGTACATCTATCAATTGAAAATCATGTTGGAATTATAACTTTAAACCGTCCAGAAGTAGGGAATGCATTGGATTTGCAAATGGCAAGGGAATTAATGGATGTAGCTATCTTTTGTTCGGAAAGCGAAAAAATACGAGCAGTGGTTATTACTGGAGCTGGAAATAAGTTTTCAGTTGGTGGGGATTTAAAAAGTTTTGCTAATGAAGGTGATGAAATTAGCTTACATCTCAAAAGTGTTACTGCTTATTTACACCAAGCAATTTCATATTTAGTAAGAATGAATAAACCGTTAATTGGAGCTGTTAATGGAGTAGCTGCTGGTGCAGGAATGAGTCTTGCATGTGCTTGTGATCTTGTCTATGCTTCGGAAAATTCAAAATTTGTAATGGCTTATAATAAAATAGGTTTAACACCCGATGGATCAGGTAGTTATTTTTTACCCCGTATTGTCGGGATGAAACGAGCATTAGAGTTAATGTATACAAATCGATTATTGGGTGCGAAAGAGGCAAATGAGTGGGGAATCGTCAATCATGTAGTTCCTAATGATAAATTAATGGCTGGTGTCCTTGATTTAGCCGAGACACTAGCAAATGGACCAATGAACGCATTTGGAGCAACCAAAAAATTATTTTATCATTCTATACAAGAAACACTTGAGTCCCAAATGAGTATGGAGTCTTTATTTCTTGCTGAAAGAGCATGTAGTAACGAGGGAGAAGAAGGGATTTCTGCATTTCTAGAAAAACGTGAACCTGATTATTTAAAATAACAACAAATAGGAGAGAAGTGGCAAATATTTATGCTACTTCTTTTTTATGTTTCAAAATTATTTGATCGGTTTTTCTTATTGAACGGGGTCTATAGTTGGGAGAATTGGTTCCGGTGGTGATTTCCTTTTTTATTTTGACGGAAAGAATAGCAAAATATGCTTCCACTTGCTAACTTTCTAAAGTTTGCCATCTTTCCTTTTCCCTTTTCAATCCCTTAAAAAGATTTGGATAAGGCTTTTTATTTTTGCTTTTCCTTCTTTTGTCAAAAGTTTGTCTTGAAAAAATATTGGATGATTAGAACCTAATAAATAATCAAGGTAAATTTGTTCTTGTTTTTGTTGTGATAATGACCATATTTTGTCTTCTCTTTCGTTTACCAAAATATTAAAATCAATTGGGTCAATATATCCTGCTGCAGTCATTAAATTTTTATATGATTCTTCTAAACCCTTTGCCAATCTTCCTATAATTTCTGGTGAAGGTCGATCTCGTTTGCCGCTTTCAAGATGTGAAATATACATAGCAGAAACACCAGATAATTCCCCAAGTTTATTCATTGAAAGGTTTTTTTCTTCTCTTTTCGTGTTTTGAGATATTCTCCAAATTTCATTAAAAATCACTCTCTCTTATAAATGCATTATAAACAATAATTTATTATTATAAACAACCGTTTGTATAAAATGTAGTTTATACTTAAATAATGTTTTTATAAATTAGAGTTTATAAAAAATGGAGTAAAATGTTTAAAAAAATACACCAAGAAGGAATAATAAATGCTTAATATTTCTTTAGACGAAAACGAATTGAAAAAAGTATATTTAGAAGAAGTCGTAAATGTGTGGAAGAAATTGAGGAACAAATGGTGCTTATAGACACCAAAGAACTTTGTAAAATGCTTTCTTTAAGCAGACCAACTGTAGAAAAATTATTTATTTATAATCCTAATTTTCCTGCTATACGAATGGGGAAGAAATGGTTATTTCATCGTAAAGAAGTTGAAGCCTATATAAATAAATGGGTAAAGGATGTTAGGAATAATGGCGGCATTGTAGATTGCAATTAAGAAAAGAATAACTTCAGCATGAAAGCACAAACCATGGGATAGGTATTTATGAGAACACTCATTCGTTCGATTTTACTTTCAGGTTTTTAATCAATATTAAGGATTATAGGCTTCATTGGCAGAACTAGAAGGACTAAAGAAAACGCTAAACAATAAATAGCTTTTGAAGGGAATTCTCCTTTGAAGGAAATGTTTCTTCAGTAGCCTTTTTCTTCTTCAAGTAACAGGAGAGTTGAACTTAAAATAAGTGTTTCTTGGGTCCGAGGGTAAATCTAAGTTAATCAACAAAAGCTTTTTCTATCCCAGAATAGGAGACGCTGTACAGAGCAAAAAAAAGAAGCCAGCTAAACCAACTTCTTTCTCACTATTTTTAAACTGTCACATTGCTTATTTAACTGCTGATGCTGTTTTTTCCTTCTTTGCTTCTTTATCTTGAATTAATTTTAGAAGATCTAGGAAATTATCATCACGTGTATAAATTGCTTTTGCCCCATTATCATCGTATTCATAGAAACCTTTATTTGAACGAATACCATGTTCACTTTTTTCGACCATTTCTTTTAAGAATTTAGGAATTTCTCTTGTATTCGATAAATCCTGCTCGATGTTGTATACCATAGCTTGTGTTGTTTGCAGACCTGCTAAATCCTGACTTTCCATTGGTCCGCAAAAAGCCCATTTAAAGCCCATGCTTCCTCTTACAGCGATGTCAATATCTTCTGCCGTACATATTCCCAATTCAATTAAGTTGAAGCATTCCCGTAGAAAAGCTACTTGTATGCGGTTAACGATAAAGCCGGTAATCTCTTTTTTCAGTACCACTGGAGTTTTACCGATTTCCTTCATTAGGTCATAAGTTACTTTTACGACATTTTCATCTGTCTTCTCAAATTTAGCAATTTCTACAATTGGTACAAGTTGTGGAGGGTTAAAGTAGTGTGTAATGATAAATCTTCCTGGATGTTTTGCTCTTTGTGTTAATTCTTTTAATGGGAAAGTTGATGTATTTGATGCAATAATCGTTTTTTCAGAGACAATGCTTTCAATAATCTCGTAAGTATCTAATTTTGTTTCAAGCACTTCTGGAATAGATTCTAGAATAAAATCAGTATCCTGGATCGCTTCAAGTAAATCTGTTGTATATTTAATATTATCCAAAGTCTGCTCCATTTTTTCTTTTGACAGCATTCCTTTATCAACCATAATTTTCAAGCTGTTTGTAATCATTTTTTTTGCTGTTTCCAATGATGTATCGCGTCTAGCTTGAATACGTACAATATATCCTGCTTGTGCAAGTAATTGAGCAACGCCATGACCCATAATACCTGCTCCAAGTACTGTGATGATCTTCATTTAAAAACCCCATTTCGTATTATATTTTCTTCATTTTTCATAATTAGAATAGAAAGTCTATTAAAAATATGAAGCATCTTGCTATTTATTTTTATAATAGTAACTTCATTGTGAAAGGAATTTATCAGATAGCTTTCTCTTGGTGTTATGTAAATATATAAAGATTAAACAGAAATATTTTTAATTTGCTTCTTCTTGCTTCCAGCCCCTTCAATCGTGTGAATAACAACTGCAGCAACTAGGATAGCTGCAATGGTTACACCAGCTAATATGACAGAAGTATCCATTAAGAAGAATAATTCCAACAATTGATGCTACTGATGAAAGAATCGTATATGTCGCAAATGCACATTCCTGCTTCCAAACTTATCGATTAATGTCATTGAAATTCGATAGGCTCCACCTGCATCAGCGATCAAACGACCAATCATCGCTCCGAAACCTAAGATTAGCGCTATGTGTCCTAAAGTACCGCCTAATCCAGCTTCTACTGAAGTGACTATGTCACCTAGCGGCATCCCTAATGCCAGCGCCACAACAAACGAAACAATAATCAATGAGATGAAAGCGTTTAATTTGAAGACCGTGATTAAAATAATTAGTAGAATAACTCCAAGTGCAACCATTAATAATGGCATATTCATTGCCCCCCTTTTTTATATAACCCTAAATCTTCCAATAACTTAAAGAATTCCCTTTGTCTTAAGCATTCAGAAAATAAATATTTTAAATATATGAGAATTTTCCGAATGTTTATATTGTAATAAATAGCTATTGAAATATCTAATAGAATATAATTTATAAAAAGGCGGTTTTTTAAAAATATTTTTTATAGTTGTAAGTCAATAACGGGATCTATAAGGAGAAAATATTACTGTATTAATTAATAATTCTTATTTAGAAAATCAGAGCCATATTAGGAGGAGAAAACAAGATGGTACAAACAGCAACAAAAAGTCTCTTGCGAATTTGCCCTTCTTTTTCCACAATAAATATATGCTTAAATTGATCAGTATAAGTGATTCCTTTTGAGCTTACAGATTTAACGTAATTATTAGCTGAGTGCAACTTGATCTCTTTCTCTGTGAAGATCTTTTTACTCATAATTACTCCGTCTCCATGTTTAGTTCGCTGAGTTGTATTTCTTTATTCTACAAAAATGTACCCTCGAGGTAGACTTTTTTTAAGTACTCTATTAGGGTACATTTTATAGGGAGAACACTTTTTTTTTGGAAAAAAATAAATTTGGAATGATTTAAATAGAAAGATGTCTTTTTGTTTATTCGTGGTTTTATTTTTATTTCCAACTCCGCTTACCCTTTTTTAATTAAACGTTTTTTAGAACTCACTCAGGACAACGAAGTCTAGTCATTATTCCTATTAAAACATTTCCTTGCATTAGAATTAACAATGTATTTATTGTGTTTATATATTAATAAAATCTTGAATTTTGGCTCTAGAAGAAAGATTATTTCGATTAGAATTACATGGGGAAAAGATTTAAAATTAAATTAATCAAGATAATATTCCGATATATTTAAATATTAACATTTTTAGACCATAGCACACTGTGTTAAGTTTTGATGCGATTACATTTGGCTGAGGTATCCGGACCAATGCTAGTTTTTGTGCATTTGATAGTTGCACGACAAAAAGGAAACAGACCTTTTTCTTTACAAACCAAAAAAGAGATTACAAGGAAAAGAGGAGATTTTAGCATGTCGAGTCAATCACAAGCCTATTTTTTGGAAGGGAGAGTAGCCGTTGTAACAGGTTCTTCACAAGGAATTGGGAAAGCGGTTGCAATTGGTTTATCACAAGCAGGTGCGACTGTATTGGTTACAGGAACCAATCCGGAACGTACGAAGAAAGTCACCGAGGAAGTGGCCAATTAACAGGGCGGGAAAAAGACTACTTTATTGGTGATCTATCAAAAGATGAAAACGTTATCTAGATGGTTGAAAAGCCATACATAAATGGGACAAAATCTACATTCTTGTCAATAATGCCGGCGGCGTGATTCTCCCGTTCCTTGAACAAACACCGGAAACCTTAAAAACAACAATTGACCGCAACCTCTGGACTATGCTGTGGTCATGTTCGCAATGGTTTATGGGGCCATGCAGCCTATAATACTGCAAAGGGCGGGGTCTATGCCATTGTTTCCGGATTAAGAAGAGAATTCGCCAAAAATTTAGAACAGCGGGCGTTACGATTACTGAAAAGAGAAGCCCATGTAGAATACCCGCACTCCAATACTCTTCACAATGTGACGAATGTAAGAATCGTTAATAATGAAGAGGATGCCGTAAAAGTTAGATGCAATTTCTCTACGTTCGGTACGAAGCGTGAAATACTTGACAATTATGTCGGGGTCAACGAATACATCATTGTAAAAGAACATGGAGAATTAAAGATTCAATCCAAGAAAGTCATACTCAAATTGGACAGTCTCCGCCCCCACGGAAAAGTAAGTAGCATCTTATAATTTGTAGACAAATTTTGGAGCTGACCCACGCTGGATTACCGCGGTGAACCAGTGGGTGCCCAGCAAGCCGTTAATTGCTAGTTGGTTTAAGTCCAACTGCCAAAAGACTTCTCGGTAGCTGACAGGTAACTGGTGGCTAAGGTTGAATCCCTGTGACAAAGTAACTCTTTGAGAGTGCTAGCAAGTTAACAGACGGGTTGTAACCTAAAGTGAATCCTGTAACCTCGTCAGAAGAAATACGGGTTTTGCCTATCCTATTCCAAGACAAATTCAGAATTTTCCTAGGAGGATTAAAACAACTGTTTCATCAGGTGGAGGGAGTACCAACCTATTTACTTATTTTGCTCGAGTAGAGTCTAATTAGAAGGGAGCATTCATTATGGTAATGGTTTGTATAGAACATCTCACAAAAGGATTGGAATTACTTCCTGTTCCACATGTAAAAAAAATGCCTGTCCAAACAAAAAAAACATGTTCCTTTTGTGGCAAACAGGCGGAACTAAAATTATTTCTTCTTCTTAGCGTTAGAGAAGAAATATCATTTAACCTGATTCATTTATAGTAATTTAAGATTTAAGCTTATAGCCTTGTATATAAACTTTCTCACCCAATTGGGTTTGCGCTAAAAAAATGAAAAAAGCATCCAATTCTATTAGAGTTTAAGTAACCACACAAAAACCACACAGAAAGGATTCTTTAACGCAAGTATCTCTTGATTTCAACCGGAAAATTAAATTGTCAAGTGATGGAGGATCTCTTTCCTCCCGATACTGGTGAATTTCTCTTTAGAGAATTCGATGAAAAACGGGATTTTCGAAGACTTTAGGAGATAAAACTGAATGATTCAAGGGCCTATTAACTTCATTCAGATGAAACCCTTAAATGCCAAAAGATTTATCAAATCATTTCTGGGTATTCCGAAGATGACGCTGCAGATCAATTAACTAAAGATCCTGTTTACACACAAATTGTCTTCCAGCCAGGGCAATATATTAGCATAAAGTTAAAAATCGAAGGTGAAAAGTATACACATATTCGTCAATACAGCCTTTCTGATGCTCCGGGAAAAGACTATTATCGAATCAACGTCAAAAGTGAGGCGGGAACCACAAATCCTGACGGTCAGGTATCAAATTATCTTCATGACCATGTGGAGGAGGGAGACATTCTTCAAGTAAGTGCAACTGCAGGGGACTTTGTCCTGGATTTGGAAAAAAAAATCACCTGTTGTCCTGTTAAGCGGAGGTAGAGACTAATATTCTGAAGAGTATTTTTTTCGATCAACATCAACATTGGGAAAAATTCAAAAGTCCCCTTTAATTTAACCGGTTCTCTTCAATGGGACAAAAGTTAAAAAAACATCAATAATCCACAAATTTCGGTTAAGAAATAAGTAGGGAGTATTGATGGTTTTACTCCATCTCGTTTCATTACAACTAGCCATTTATCTATAAATTTGTATAATCAATTAGTGTTGCTTAAAACTCTCCCCATTCATTTTTAGTAGAGTTTTCCGCAAAATTTTTTAGGAAAGAAAGGAATAATCAAATTTCCATCATCATCCCTGTTGCCAAACCCTCATTATACAAACCCCAAAATTCTTCAAATCGACCACTTTTTTAACGAAATGCTCATAATGGCTTCTGTTCGTGCAGTCCAAAAAATCTAAGTATCTGCGATAAACCCATCCAATTTACTATAATAAGTTTTTACCCCAATACTTAGAACATTAATAGTTTTTGAAACTGGCATTTTATTTACCAATAGCTTGATGAATAACAGCAGGATGCCATTTCATTTTTGGTTAAAGGTGGATGTTTTCTTCTGGTCGGCATCATATTTCCCACACTCTTTACACTGCCATCGCTGCGTGCCAGTTTTGCTTTTTTCTCTTTTATAGAAATAGGAAGGATGTTCAACTGGATTTTTATCTGAATTTACACATGTTTCCTTATGAAATTGGTATTCAGACACAACATCCTTCACAGAATTAATACGGATTCAGTGTTCTATTTCCTGTGCGATGCTCTAATTAGAATAGGGTGTGGTTGTGCAATCGAAAGTCATACCTTGATTAGGATATATAGCGTCACAAGTTACATTGAATTGATTTGTGTCCCGCTTTCCCGATGAGCTTGTACCGATAAGGTTTATTCTTGACCGCAGTAAATCGTGTTTGTGGCTTTCCGAACCACTTACAAAACGGATTGATACAAAAATTTAATTGAATGGTATGTTTTATCCCATTTTATCGAAATGTAACTGGAAGAAACAAAGGTTTACTATATTATTAACAGCGTATTCATTGTGTTTATATATAAATAAAATCTTGAATTCGGGCGCTAGAAGAAAGATAATTTCGATTAGAATTACATGGTCAAAAGATTTAAAATTAAATTAATCAAGATAATATTCCGATATATTTAAATATTAACATTTTTAGATATTGATATTATCTGAAATATACATTAAACGCTGATTACCTTAGCACATTGGCTTAACTTTTGGATGCGATTACATTTGGCTGAGGTGCCCGGGTTCGATGCTAGTTTTCGTGCATTTGAAAGTCACGACAAAAAGGAATGAACAGGGAAATTCTCCAAGCGACGGATGAAGAACAAATGCGTTCCTTTTGGCGTGAATGGGATAAACGGAGGACAGCAGCGGAAAGCAAAAATTAAGAAGCTGGGAAGGTGAAAGTATGAACATAACACGTCAGGAAATTGAGGATCTTTTAGTCCATGAGACGAAACCTCTTGATGAGTTTAAGCTAAAGGAGTGGGCTACATTATTCGCAAGCAATTGAACGTATGTGATTCCGACCATCGGAAATTCTGATGCGGACTTTTAAAAATTTCTTCGTTCATGATAATCGAGCCCGTCAAAAACAGGGGCGTTACGATTATTGAAAAAGAGGTCCGTGTAGAATATCCGCATTCAACTACTCTTCACAATATCACGAATGTAAGAATCGTTAGTAATGAAGGGGATGCCGTAAGGTAAGCTTCATTTACTCATCCTATCCCACAAAACGTGAAGTGCTCGACAATTACATCGGAGTCAACGAATACATCTCGGTAGAAGAAAAAGAAGAATGAAAGATTTGATCCAAGAAAGTCATTCTAAAACTAGACAGTCTCCGTCCGCACGGAAAAGTAAGCATTATCTTATAATTTAGGTTGGGTCAGACGCACACTTTTTTAACTCTTTAAGTGAAGTGGAAAGTTCCATAAACAAATAAGCATTAACATAAAACACGTAAGCATTAACGCTATATTTAGAAAATATTAAAATCAAAACCAAGGAGGAATTATGAATGGTGCAAGTCGAAACTAAAAAAGTAGTTGAACCTATCGTAAACCCATTTGATTGTTTACATTTTATCGACGGTAAATTTGTTGAATCTGTAGATGGAAAAACGTTTACCAACGTGAACCCTGTTACTGAGGAAGTTTATGGTACAGTTGCAGAAGGAAGCGCGGCAGATATTGATTTAGCTGTTAAAGCTGCTAAACGTGCTTTTGAAGAAGGCCCATGGGGAAAAATGACTGTAAATGAACGTTCAAGAATTATCCGCAAAGTTGGTGACATTCTTGAAGAAAGACAAGAAGAAATTGCACAATTAGAATCATTAGATACTGGTAAGCACCTTAAATTCTCACGTCACGTTGATGCTCCTCGTGCAGCAGCAAACTTCCATTTTTTTGCTGATTACATGATTTCTATAGGAACAGAGGCATACCAAGATGAAACTCACAATGCGCTTAACTACGGATATCGCCGCCCGATTGGAGTAGTTGGATTAATCCAGCCATGGAATCTTCCATTATTCTTATTAACATGGAAATTAGCTCCAGCTTTGGCTGCAGGATGTACAGTAGTGATTAAGCCATCTGAATTAACCCCGATGACTGCAACAAGATTAATGGAAATTCTTAAAGAAGCTGGTGTTCCGGATGGAGTTGTAAACTTGGTTCACGGTTTTGGACCTGGTGCTGGAAGTGCAATCAACAAACACCCTGACATTGCTGGTATCGGTTTTATCGGGCAAGTATCTACAGGTGCTAAAATCATGGCAGAAGCTGCGCCTACACTAAAAAAGCTTTCTTTCGAATTAGGCGGTAAAAACCCTAACATTATCTTTGCAGATGTCGATATTGATGAAGTAGTGGCAACAACCATTAGATCAAGTTTTACAAATCAAGGGGAAGTTTGTGTCTGCGGTTCAAGAATCTATGTTGAACGTCCAATTTTTGATGAATTCGTAGAAAGATTTGCATCTAAAACAAGAGAATTAAAAGTTGGCGATCCATTTGATATGAGCAATGATCAAGGCGCATTAGTCGCCAAAGTACACTATGATAAAGTAATGAGCTACCTGAAAATTGCTGAAGAAGAAGGCGGTACTTTCGTTACAGGAGGTAAGCGCCCTGATGGTTTGGATAAAGGATATTTCATAGAACCAACCATCATTACTGGTCTAGATGACAGATCTCGTTGTGTTCGTGAAGAAATCTTTGGACCGGTTGTTACAGTTATTCCATTTGACACAGAAGAAGAAGTGATTGCGGCAGCAAACGACACTCGGATGGGCTTAAGTAACACAATCTGGACTAACGATATCCGTCGTGCACACCGTGTAGCCCAAAAAATTGTATCAGGTTTATCTTACATCAACTGCTGGTTTGTACGTGATCTTAGAACTCCATTCGGAGGTACGAAAGACAGTGGACTAGGTCGTGTTGGCGGTAGTCACAGTTGGGAATTCTACACTGAAATAACTAATATTTGTGTTAAACTTTAATTTTATTTTTTAACATGGATATGTTGCACGGTTTAAATAAGATATACCGTGCAACTTTTTTGAATGTTTCTCAGCTTATACTAAACAGTGTCAAAATACATTTATAATAGAAAGGATATATTCAATTGACTAGTAAAATTGAAAAGTTTGCTGCTAAATTATTAGAAGCTGAAAAAAAACGCGTTGGAATTAATCCGCTAACTGTGGTAGATCCAGAAATTACTGTAGATAAGGCATATTATATTCAATTGGAAAATATTAAAAAGAAGCTAGCTGAAGGACAGAAAATTGTTGGCAAAAAAATTGGATTAACCTCTGTTGCCGTACAAAAAATGTTGGGTGTTGATGAGCCTGACTATGGACATCTATTAGACAGCATGGTCGTTGAAAATGGAGGTACTATTTTTTGTGAAAACATGCTTCAGCCGAAAGTAGAAGGTGAAATTGCATTTATTTTAAAGAAAGATTTAAAAGGTCCGAATGTGACTGTTCTTGATGTGCTGCAAGCAACAGATTATGTTGTTCCTGCTTTAGAAATTGTTGATAGTCGGATACAAGATTGGAAAATTAAGCTACCAGACACGGTCGCTGATAATGCTTCATCCGGATTATTTGTATTGGGTGGCAAGCCTACAAAAATTCAAGATATTAATTTGGAATTAATAGGCATGGTACTTTTGCAAAATGGTGAAGTTGCCAATACAGGTGTTGGAGCCGCTGCACTTGGAAATCCGGCAACTTGTGTTGCATGGCTGGCGAATCGTTTAGCAGATTATGATATTACTCTTAAAGCAGGTGACGTAATCCTTTCGGGTGCACTTTCCGGCATGGTTGTCGTTAATCCGGGCGACAATTTTACAGCAAGATTTGCTCATCTTGGTCAAGTAAGCGTTAACTTTAAATAATTGGCTTAAATAGATACTGAATCTGGATCAAAGGAGGAAAAGGTATGGCAAGTGATATTATTAAACAAATTGCTGATTACTTAGTTGCTGCGGAAGTAGAAAAACGTGAAGTTGTAAAGGTAACTAAGACGTTTAAACCTGATTTAACAGTTGAGGAAGCTTATCAGGCACAGGAACTGCTTGTTCAAAAAAAATTAGATGAGGGCCGAAGAATCATTGGCCCTAAGATGGGATTAACAAGCAAGGCGAAGTGGGAACAAATGGGCGTTACTGAGCCAATTTACGGATATGTGTTTGATTATATGTTGATCGATAACGGTGGTGTTCTTCCATTTTCTGATCTGATCCATCCAAAAGTGGAAGCAGAAATTGCGTTTTTGATTGGTGAAGATATTGAAGGACCTGGAATTACCAGCTCACAAGTGTTAGCTAAAACAGAGTATGTTTTACCTGCACTTGAAATTATTGATAGCCGTTATGAAAATTTTAACTTTACCCACACAGATGTAATTGCTGATAATGCATCTACTTCAAGGGTCGTATTCGGTAACACACTTCGAAAACCAAATGACTTTGAACTTGAATTAGTAGGGGCAACTTTATCCATTAATGGCCAAATTAAAGAATTGGGCGCTGGGGCTGCCGTTTTAGGACATCCTGCAAATGCCATTGCAGTATTGGCAAACATGCTCGCTAGAAAAGGAGATAAAATTAAAAAAGGCGAAATCATATTATCGGGAGCCTTAACAAGTGCAATATTGTTAAAAGTTGGCGACGTTATTTCAGGTAAATTTGATGGCTTGGGCGAAGTAACTTTCTCTGTTGGTAAATAAATCAGCAATTTTAAAACATATTACAATAGGAAAATATAATTTATGAAAGGGGAATTACCATGCCACTTATTCAAGTAAATATTATGGAAGGTAGACCATCTGAAAAAATAAAAGCATTAATTGAAAATATTACTGATACTGTTGTTGAAACATTAGTTGTACCAAAAACTAGCGTTCGAGTATTGGTAAATGAAATGCCAAAAACTCATTGGGGAGTTGCCGGTGTACCGGTTTCTGATAGAAAATAAACGAATAAGCATGAGTCTAGTAACTGTATTCTAGAAAAATGACAAACTATTAGTTGTTTTTATAAAGGTAATTTTTCACAACCATAGAAATAAAAAATTAAAACTCCCTATATTTTTTGAAAGGGAGTTCAGACTGTCGACAAATTTGAAAATATTCGGGTTTGTCGATAAACCTGAGGTACTGACATTCCCTTAAGGGAGGTTCGCTACACCTCTTCTTGTTATTCACTCATATTGTTATGATTAGCCATAGTAGAAATAGATTTAAAGGCATACCCATTCATCTTGTTGAATTGGTATTTTTTATATCTGTCTGATTTAATCGTTACATTAACGAATTTTTTTATCATGATAATCCATTGTTTTCAGGTCTATTTTCCAGGTGCAAACTCTTATAAACATTGCAGACATCGGTAAAGGTTTCTTTAAAAGATTTTACAAATATGAAATAGAACCAAGTGGGAATTGCTTAATTGGTTTCGCACTTAGAGAAAATTTACCCGTAGCTGACAAATGGAAGCGGGACCCCCGCAAGCCGAATGAATCCGGAAATCCCGGCAGGGTTGATAATAACTTGAGTTCCAATCATGCTAGAGTCCCCAATTGTCAGCAAATTTCCAAAGGAAGCTTTTCATTTTAATGGAGGAAAATAAAAAATGACAGTATCTGAACTCATTGAAAAACTAGAGAAATTGGATATTCAAGATGCACAGATAGTGCTTAAAGATTCATCAGATGAATATTTAGACATAGGAGAAATTGAAAGTATTTTAGGATTCTATTATGTAATTCATCCAGTTTCAACAAAAAGGAGCCAGGAGGAAAAGTAACGGGTTCTCTTTTCGAAGGGAAGGTAACTTTTTTAGCAGTAAATAACACTGTAATAAACAATATTTTAGCATTAGAAAAAGGCAACTTAATGAAGTGACCCCCTTAAGTTGGACTAATAATCCAACTTAAGGGGGTTTTTAATATGGTAAAGTTTTCAAGTGATTTTAGAAAATGGATTGTATCAGAGTTGGTTAGTCGATCTAGAAGGGCTGCGGTCATTTTTTTATCTCCAAATATAGACGTCCATTCCGTAAATTCTAGATTCGTAGTTATCATAATGTATCATTTTTAAGATATTTTGCTAACAGTGTTACGAGAAATTCCAAGTTTTGGCGCAATTTGCTTTTGCAATAAACCTTCAACCTCTTTTAAGAATTTTGATATTATGAAATTGAGCTATTTCGATCATCCTGTTCTACCTCTCATATGAAGAAAGTATAGTCACTTCCTATCATAAGAGAGGTTAATAGAATTGGAAATCATGTGGCTCATTTTTTATGTGATCAAATCGTATAAAAGTACCCCAAATCTAGATTATCAAAAACAAATATTAAAGATACTTTTAGTTTATTCCTTTTATAATTTAGAGCTCCCCTTACCTTTTTTTATTACGTCATGACCATTTAAATGTCTTTAAAATTTACTCAGGACAAACGAAATCTATTAATTATTCCTCTTAAATCATCTCTTTGCACGCGAATTAACAGCGTATTCATTATGTTTATATATAAATAAAATCTTGAATTTAGTCACTAAAAGTAAGAATATTTCGATTAGATTTTCGCAAAAAAAAGATTTAAAATTAAATCAATTGAGATAATATTCTGATATTTTTAAATGTCAATATGTTCAGATATTATCTGGAAAAATGCATTAAACGCTGTTTACCTAAGCACACTGAGTTAAGTTTTGGATGCGATTACATTTAGCTGAGGTATCCGGATCGATGTTAGTTTTTGTGTATTTGATTGTCACGACAAAAAGGAAACAGACCATTTTCTTTACAAACCAAAAAAGAGATTACAAAGAAAAAAGGTGATATTAGCATGTCGAGTCGTCGAGTCAATCACAAGCCTATCTTTTGGAAGGGAGAGTAGCCATGTAACAGGTTCTTCAGAAGAAATTGGGAAAGCGGTTGCAATTGGTATATCACAAGCAGGTGCGACTGTATTGGTTACAGGAACCAAACCGGAATGTACTAAGAAAGTCGCCGAGGAAGTGGCCCAATTAACAGGGCGGGAAACAGACTACTTTATTGGTGATCTATCAAAAGATGAAAACGTTATCCAGATGGTTGAAAAAGCCATTCATAAATGGGACAAAATCGATATTCTTGTCAATAATGCCGGCGGAGGCGTGATTCTCCCGTTCCTTGAACAAACACCGGAAGCCTTTAAAACAACAATCGACCGCAACCTCTGGACCTTGCTGTGGTCATGTTACAGAGTGTTGCCGCATATGGTGAAACCAAAATTACGGACGGAATATTAACATAGGAGCAGATTCTGTCCGCAATGGTTTATGGGACCATGCAGCCTGTAATGCTGCAAAGGGTGGGGTCCATGCCATTGTTTCCGGATTAGGAAGAGAATTCGCCCAAAATAATATTACCGCGAATGTCATCTCTCCCCCGTCAGTAGAGAGGGAACTGCTGGATGAGATAAGAAAGAGAGATACGGGGTTGGTAGATCGCTATATTAACATCATTCCAAAAGGAAGAGGGGCCAATCCGGAAGAAGTGGCGGATGCCGTGGTTTTCCTTGCTTCCGATAAGGCGACTTTTATTACGGGCCAAGTGATTAGTGTAAATGGCGGAAGCACGATGCAATAAAAATGATTTTAAGGTTTTCTAAAACATCTTTCAGAACTGACATAGATGATGAGCAGGTTTACTAAAAAACTTATTAGGGGGAGAGCCAATGAGCAATTATCTTAAGGAAGATCAACAGAAGTGTTTATTCAAAGTAAATCGTGAAGTTTTTATTGATCCGGAAATTTTAGAAGTCGAACGCAATGAGATTTTTGATAAATGCTGGTTATATATCGGGCATGAATCAGAAGTACCGAATAAAGGCGATTTTCATAGAAGAAAAGTTGGTGGACGAAACCTTTTATTTACCCGCGGCAATGATGGGGTGATAAGGGCATTATATAACTCCTGCCCACACCGGGGGGCGCTCGTATGCCGTGAAGGAAAAGGAAACTCAAAAGTATTCCGCTGCTTCTATCATGCGTGGAGCTTTAATACGCAAGGGGAATTAGTCGGATTACCTGATAAATTTGGTTTCTTGGAAGACCATAACTGCGATGGCTCCAAAAATATGCTGGCTGTCAAACGACTTGAAAGTTACCGCGGTTTCGTATTCGTTAACTTTGATGTCACCGCCATATCATTAGAGGAATACCTGGCAGGTGCCAAAGAGTATCTCGACTTGGTGGCAGATCAAACAGAAGTTGGAATGGAAGTTTTGCAGGATCCCCAAGAATATAGCGTACGAGCGAACTGGAAATTACTTTGTGAAAATAGTTTTGATTTATACCACGGGGTACCAACCCATAAAACTTATTTTGATATTGTTTCGACCCGCGGCGGAATAATGGAAAAAGACAGTCTTGCAGGGGAAGCACGCGCTCTGGGGAATGGACATGCCGTAATGGAATATTATGCCCCGTGGCCAAGACCAATTGGAAAATGGATTGAAGGTTACGGTGAAGAGGCGAAAGAAATTATCGACAAAATCAATGCCCGCTTAGTAGAAAAATTTGGCGAAGAAAGAGCCCACCGCATTTCGAAAAAGAACCGTAATATTTTAATTTTCCCTAACCTGGTCATCAATGATATCATGGCGATTGCAATCAGAACCTTTTATCCGATTGAACCGGGTTATATGCAAGTAACCGCCTATGCTTTATCTCCTATAAATGAAACAGACGGTTTCAGAGAGGTACGGAATGACAGCTACTTAGAGTTTTTAGGGCCAGGCGGTTTTGCGACTCCTGATGATAATGAAGCACTTGAACTATGCCAGGAAGGCTTTTTAAATACTAAAGAAGTCGGATGGAATGATATTTCCAAAGGAATGAACAGGGAAATTCCCCAAGCGACTGATGAAGAACAAATGCGTGCTTTTTGGCGTGAATGGGATAAACGGATGACAGCAGCGGAAAGCAAAAAAGAAGATGCTGGGAAGGTGGAAGTATGAACATAACACGTCAGGGAATTGAAGATTTTTTATTTCATGAGGCGGAGCTTCTTGATGAGTTTAAATTAAAGGAGTGGGCTGCATTATTCGCAAGCAATGGAACGTATGTGATTCCGCCCATCGGAAATCCTGATGCGGATTTTAAAAAATCGCTTTTCTTTGTTCATGATGATCGTGCCCGTTTAGAACAGCGGGCGTTACGATTACTGAAAAGAGAAGCCCATGTAGAATACCCGCACTCCACTACTCTTCACAATGTGACGAATGTAAGAATCGTTAATAATGAAGAGGATGCCGTAAAAGTCAGATGCAATTTCTCTACTTACCGTACGAAACGTGAAGTACTGGACAATTATGTCGGGGTCAACGAATACATCTTAGTAAAAGAAAATGGTGAATTAAAGATTCAATCCAAGAAAGTCATTCTCAAATTGGACAGTCTCCGCCCACACGGAAAAGTAAGTATCATTTTATAATATGAAGTCAGATTTTGATTGAGGTTCATACGAATTAACACATTAACGCGGTTAAGCTATGAGGGTCAGACCCTCTACTATAATATAGGAGGTTTTTGAATGATTCGTTATAAAAAGTTGGGATATGTTGTGTTAAGCGTGACTGATCTTAATAAATCGGTAGATTTTTATGAAAATATTGTTGGTATGGAATTTGTTGAACGGGTTCTTGATGCGGCATACCTTCGATGCAGCGGGGACCATCACAATTTAATCCTTGAACAAGGAGAAGAACCTGGGTTAAAAAGAGTAGCATTTGAGCTTGAAAAGGCAGACCAATTTCAAGCAGTGTTTGACCATTTAACGAAACAAGGTGTAAATCCTGTCGAATTAAGCGTAGAGGAGTGCCAAAATTTGGCCCAAGGTAGAACATTGCGTTTTAAAGATCCATATTTAGGGGTAACGTATGAATTCTATGTGCAAATTATGCAAATGGGTACACCATTTGTTCCTAAGAAGGCCAGAATTACGAGACTTCTTCATGTCGTTTATGAAACTAATAAATTTGACGAATTATTTGATTTCTTTACGAATGTTTTGAACTTCAACATTTCAGATATCCAAGGAAGGGAAACGGGATGGGCCTGGTTAAGGGCAGCTGGAACTCCATTTCACCATAATTTTGCCCTGACAAAAGGAAAAGAAAATAAATTGAATCACCTTGCTTATCAAGCTCAACGTGTAGATGATGTGGGGATTCAAGTTAATAGATTAAAGGATAACAATGTTCCGATTCTATTTGGGCCAGGAAAACATCACCCATCGGGCAGCATTTTCCTATATTTTGCGGATCCTGACGGCTTGACGATTGAGTATAGTCAAGGAATGGAAGAATTTCCGGAGGAAAATCCAAGAGAGCCTCGCCGTCTAGAACCAACCATGCATACCCTTGATGAATGGGGAGGAAGACCTAAACCAGGATGGGGAAAAGTTGGTAAATTGATAAAGGAAGACCTGGAAAAAGTTAATCAATAATCAATCAACAATTATCCTTTAAGGAGGCAGAATCGTGTCAAAAGGTGAGAATTTCCGTGTTGACTTTCACACCCATATTATTCCTGAGAATTTTCCTGATTTTGCGGAAAAATATGCGGATGAACGTTTTCCGATTTTAAAGCATACGTGCAGCTGTGGAGCTGAAATTTACAAGGATGGAAAGTCCTTCCGAAAAGTCGACGAGAATGCCTGGAATCCTGAAAAGCGCCTCGCTGAAATGGATGCAGAAGGTGTCAATGTCCAAGTTTTATCTCCGATTCCGGTTACGTTTACATATTGGGCAGATGTAGAAAAGTGTTTAGAGCTGTCGAAAGCACAAAATGATTTTATAGCTTCGGTAGTAGCCCAATATCCTGATCGTTTTGTCGGCCTTGGAACGGTACCATTGCAGAATTCGGATTTTGCGATTGCAGAAATGGAAAGAGCAGTTAACGAGCTGGGGCTGATCGGGATTGAAATTGGCAGCAACGCAAATGGAAAAACCCTCGATGATCCAGAGATTCAAAGATTTCTGGAGGCAGCGGCAAAAATGGATGTACCCATTTTAGTTCATCCATGGGCCACGGTCGGAGTAGAGAGAATGCCAAACCATAACTTTATGTATTCGATCGGAATGCCGTCCGAAACAGCTCTTGCGGCAGGAAGCCTAATCTTCAGCGGTATTCTTGATAAATTTCCAAAATTAAAAATCTGCTTTGCCCATGGCGGAGGGTCCCTGCCGTATTTATTACCGCGAATCGACCAAGCCTGGGAAGTATGGCCGCATATTCGCACAACGGAACGGCCGCCAAGCTATTATGCGAAGAAACTCTATTACGATACGCTCGTTTACGATCCGTGCAATCTCCAATTTATGCTTGGAAAATTTGGTGCTGATCATATTATCATGGGTACAGATTATCCATTCATGTTGCGGGAAGCACCGCCGGGGAAAATAGTTGAAATGTTGGAAAATGTTTCGGATGTGGAAAAGAAACAAATGCTTGGAGAAAATGCGATTAAGTTTCTGGGATTAAATAAAGAGAGTTTTATTAAAGAATCGGAATAGGCCAAATAAAAGAACATTCCATTTTGATAGGAATGTTCTTTTATCTTGACCTATAGGTTCTATAGATCAGGAAATATCTGTTATTTGTTCTGTTCTTACTTGAAACAATATGTATGAAGGTATTCGTAAGATAATAATTTAGTTAAATTAAATGATGAGGAGATGAGTAATAATAAATATTAATATTAAATATAAAAATATCATTTTTGTATTTTTAATGGCTTTTAGTATGTCCTTTTTTATTTCATTAATATTAATCTTAATAAATAGGGGTTATGATGGAACATTTTTACATGCATGGTTAAAAACTTGGTCACAGGCTTTTATTTGCGCTTTTTTTGGAGCTTACTTTTTTCCGAAAGTAATACAAAAAATAATGAAAAAGATTAATTTTGTAGAAAAACCATTAATAATTGAGAATGATATTTTAGTGAGAGAACAAAACGATTAATAATAAAATTTAAAGCAAAGTACAGAGTTCAAAGTCATTATGGAAAAAGCATAACAAAGAAGATTGAAAACGAACTAACTCAAACAAATAATTTAAATGTTAAGACCGTCGAGATATATCTGACGGTTTTTTGATTTTTTATAAGTTTGTGTAACATTTAATAACCTTATGAATATAACTAAAATCTTGAATTGAGGCGCAAAAACAAAGATTATTTCGATTAGAAATCCACTGAAACGGTACTATTGCAGGATGCCGATTTGGCAATTGCAGAAATGGAAAGAGTTATAAAAGAGCTTGGGCTGATTGGTATTGAAATCAGTAGCAATGCAAACGGCAAAAGTCTTGATGATCCGGAGATTCCAAAGATTTTTAGAAGCATCGGCAAAAATGGATGTTCCGATTTTAGTCCATCCTTGGGCGACAGTTGGCGAAGAGAGAATGCCTGAAGATAATATGTATTCAATCGGGATGCCTTCCGAGACAGCGCTTGCTTCAGGAAGTTTAATCTTCAGCGGCATTTTTAATAAGTATCCAGATATAAAAATCTGTTTTGCCCATGGTGGAGGAACCCTACCCTATTTATTACCAAGGATCGAACAAGCTTGGGAAGTATGGCCGCATATCCGTACAACGGACCAGCCGCCAAGCAATTATGCGAAGAAAATTTATTACGATATACTAGTCTATGACTAGCACAACCTCAATTTATGATTGAAAAATTGGGGGCTGATCCCATCATCATGGGTACTGACTAGACATTTCTGCTGCGAAAAGCACCACCAGGAAATGTAGTCGAAATGTTAGAAAACGTGTTGGATGAGGAAAAGAAAAAATGCATGGAGAAAATGCTATAGAGTTTCTGGGGTTAAATAAAGCCACAGTGTTATTAAAGAAACAGTATAGATTTATAACAAAGGACATTTCTGTTTAAATGGAATGTCCTTTGTTCTTACTAATCCATAGCTTATACCTATTTAAATAGATTTTAAATTTTTTAAAATAGCTTCAAAAGTATGAAGAAACAGAAGAAGCCTTTCTAATTTTGGGGAATCCTTTTTATATATTCCAGCAACATTATAAGAGAGATCTTTAAATTCAGCAAAAGGGACGGTATATAAATCTTTATTGTGTTTATTTGTGTGATTAGCTAAAATTAGTTCTGGTACGACACTAAAACCCCAGTTATTTTTAATCATCGATATTACCATTTCGAATCCGCCAACTTCAATTCGTTTTAGATTTCTTACTCCGATTAATCTTTCATCAATTTTTCTCCATAAGGCTGTTTCCCTACGATAGCAAATCATCGTTTGGTCAATAAGATCGTCTTTTAAAATTTCAGCTTTTCCAACTAATGGATGGTCTTTTCCAACAATAAAAACAAGTTTTTCATGAAAAATATATTCTGATTCTAGATTTGTAAATGGGATTACATCTCTTACAAGCCCTAAATCGATTGACCCATCTTTAATCATCTTAGAAACTTCTACAGAGTCCGCTGCTTCCACTAGTTCAAAAGAAAACTCACTTGTTCTGCGCAGATGTGATAAAACCTCTAAGACAATTGAAACTGAGATGGCAGGTGATAATCCAATGGTAATTGTTGGGATTTTAATGCCTTCAATCACCTGTCTTGCTTCTTTTACATAGTTTAATATTTTACGAGCATATGGAAGCAGGGCAGTTCCTTCCTTAGTCAATAGGATTTTTTTTCCCTCTCGGTAAAATAATTTACAGTCCAGCTCATTTTCTAATTTTTGAATTCTTGCCGTTACCGCGGGCTGTGTTAAATTCAAGTGCTCTGCTGTACGCGAATAATTATTTAACTCAAAAACAGTAATAAAGGTTAAAAGTTGTTCATCATCCATAACATCACTTCCTTATTTAAAAAAATGAGCTCCTTTTATATTATGATATCAAAAAAAACATTCCGTGCGGCTGAATTAATGCGCTTTCATTTTTATGTAAAAATTACAACTAACCAATAATTTAAACTAATTATAGATTTTAATGATGTTAAATTCTAATCAATAAAATCTTCTTTTTACGGCTAAAATCCAAAATATTTTTTATAATACCGGAGCTTCAATAAGTTGAGTAGACGTTTCCATAGAATAAATATTTTTCCAAAAGTTCCAACAATAGCAATGAATAATCGACAACAATAAATAGTTATAGATGTTTTTTTAATAGTCGAAGTAGTGCAAAGCACCAAACAATTGTCTTTTTATGTCGTATATTGATTGATTGTTACTTGCCGCCACTGTTATAGAAAATCGCGAACAGGTATTGTCCGGTTGGGAGTAATTTTACCGAATAATACCTGGGTAGCATCCTTATAAAAAATTTGTGAATCAGATCTTGGTATTGTGATAGGAACAAATCTTGAAGTATACCCGGCACCGTCTATATTAATGCAGAGATCGAGGGAAAGCATATCTTTGACCTGATTGAATATTAAAGGTAAATCGGAAGAAATGTTGAGACAAGTGAATAAAATTATACTATAATATTAAATTTGCCTATCAATAAAATTTACTATTTTTGCAAGAAGCGCAGTCTGAAATCAACGGTGTTTTTTAATTTAATAACTTTTTGGTGTTTTTCCAATGGGATATTTTCCCTTCAAAGGGTAAAAGGTATGATAAATAAAACTAATGGATTTGACATATATACTAGTGATTTAAATAGAAAAATACTTGTGATTATATCTTTATAAAACTCATCTGAGTTTGATCTTGAGAGGATTCTCCTGATTTCATAAACATCAATTAATTTGCAATTAAGGCGTCCAGTCTTCAAAACTGCTTGAGACCTGCGTGCCAGGTCTGGTGGGTTCGATTCCCACGCAGTCCCGCCAATGATTTTACTCCCGAAAGGGTTTGACGATGATTGACTCGGTGATTTTGCCCTTGATTGAACCGTTAACTTACACAGTTTCCGCCCAGTCTCGACGCAAGACTGTGAAAGACTGTCGGTTAAGACTTTTTTAATAGTTGCTTAAAACTGTTCGTCCTCTTACGCTATTAATTTTGCGGAAGGGGATTTTTTATTTATGATGCGGAAAGGTCTACAACGAAGAGTTAAGCGTGCTGTACCGGTTAAAGTTACGATAACTATTACGGAAATGTTTGAGGAGTTTATGCTCGTAAAGAAGGGCGAAGGACTAGCGAAACGGACGATTCAAGAGCACTATAATAAATTCGGATTTTTTAAGACGTATATCGGAAAGAGCTATCTGCGGAGGAAATGACTACCGAATTATTCGTCGGATGGATTACGCGATAACCTTTGCGTCACCTTAACGGGTGGCGTTTTTTATTAACAATATTTAAGTTTAAGGAATATGATAAAAGGGGAGGTGAAGACGGATGTCCAATTTTTTGCAAGGTTCTTATGTAACAGTTCATTTTAATGACGGGACAGTAATAGAATTAAAATTTATTTCCTTACATGATACTTATTTTATGGCAATTAATAGCTTTGGACATACGATTTTAGTTCCTTTTTCTAATGTTAAGTACATAGAAAGTTAATATTTTTTAACGCGCTCTAATGAAAAGAGGCGTTTTTATTTGTACAAAAATTAAAGAAAGCCCTATGTTCAAGGGCCCAATTGGCGTGTAAAGTATCGATAATTAATTCTTAGTGTTTTCCTCAATTTTATGAATATACACGACACCGCTCGTTACAACTGAACCATTTGTTTCACCGCAATGGGGACAATTTATATACTCACGCTCTTTGCCTCCAGGGACATTCATTTCCGTAACTTGGAAATAAAACTCTTTTTCACATTTTTTGCAGTTCAACAAAAGACATCCCTCCGTGTACTTTTATTAGTAACTCAATGTATATATTCGCTAAGTTGTAAGCGTTTTCCTTTTTAATATTATTTATTTGACGGAATTATAGAGGAAATTATGAATATACCTACCAGGGGTATATCGTAGAAGAAACTCGGTATTTCGGAAAATGTGCGAGTAATGGTGCGTAATGTGGAAGAAATAACGCTGGGTGCTATTGATTTTGACTACCGTCATTATCTTGCATCTGCTGTTTTAACTCTAAGTATAATAAAAAAGCTAATAAAATGAGAGGAATAGAAAACAAAGAGATGACAAACCAACCTGTGTTTATAAAATGAGTGTATATCCAAGAAGAATACATGCGGAGCACCTCCTAATTCTAGAGTGTCCGAAATGTATCCAATTAATCATCAGTGCGGAGCCACCATCGGAGACGCCTTGTCGAAACCGAGGGGGGTCTGTCGATAAGACGGGTTTTCGGTTTAAAAATATAAAAAATAAATATATAGGATACAAAGAAGCACGAACGAAAATGTTCATCGTGCTTCTTTTGTCTCAATTACTTTGTAACATTGGTTCTCTGTATTGTAAGTGGTATTTTAATCATTGTATTGTTATCGGTTTTTTCCAGTAAATCCAATATTAAAAGTTTCATTTAGTCATCATAATCTTTTTTAAAGAGTAATTCTTTTGGGATCTCAGTACCCCGTGAACCACGAATGTCTGTTTCCTTCATTTCGGTTGGGTAGAACACGATGAAGTTTTCAAGATTCATTGAAGCTATTTTTTTTGGTAAAGCCTCTAGTTCTGGGTGCCATGCTACGGTCCCTCTTCTGGCACTTAATACAATCACAAGATCATTTGATTTAACATTATTTAAATTTCCTTCATATAAGGAATTCCAGCTATCGATTGATTGGAACTCGATATTTAAATTAGGGTGTACTTGCTGAGATGTCTTTTCATACATTTCTAAATCATCACGAATGACAAGACCCTTCATTGTAGCACTGAGCTGTGAGGCAATGCTCTTAATAATGGATATAGAATCGCCAAAACCCGGTTTATGCACGATGTTATTTGGCAACATAATAATTACCCGTTCCATCGTATTTAACGGTTGCTTGATATGGGTTATAAGTGAGCGTTGATACGTATGTTCAAGGAAATTATCAATTACTTTCCCGAAGATTCTTCGGCCCCCTTCGCTTGCGCCATCCCACCCCACAATAATCGTTGTGCTTCGTTCTTCCGTAGCAGCGCGTTCTATCCCTCTTCCAATATTATAATCCACTCGTGTCAACAGCTTAACAGAAACATCTGCCCCTGAGGCATACATGACGGAGTGCCCAAGCATTCTTTCTGCTTGAGCTATTTCATTGATTGCTTGTTTTAAATCCTCCTGAACGACTGATAATGGGTAAAGCGGCTCATCTGTCTTTATTGCCCTTTTTACGACAAATCCTAAATCCAATAGGGATTCCATTGTATGTGGATTAGCCATCGGGATTAATATACGTTCAGGAAGTGTTTCATCCATTACCGTTTCCTCTTGTGCAATGGCTAATTTTCTACCATATTTTTCACAGAAGTATGGGCCCATGATACAAGTAACTAAAATAATAATTATTACAGCATTTATTATTTGCTGGTCAAATAAACCAAGGCGATATCCAACAAGTGTTATGGCTAATGTTGCTGCAGCATGTGTTGTAGAAAGTCCAAACATTACCTTCCTTTCCGCTTTGGAATAGCCATATACTTTACCTGTTGTCCAACTGGCAAACAGTTTACTGCCTATCGCTACAATTGGGATTAACATGGTTAGTAGTATCGCATCGGAGCTGGCTACAAGAACACGAAAATCCATTAACATACCCACGGATAACAAGAAGAATGGAATAAACAATGCATTTGCCGTAAATCTGATTCTGTTCATTAATGGACCATGATCATAAATGTATCGATTCAGGGCTAGACCGGCCAAGAATGCTCCAATAATTGGTTCCAAGCCCACAAATAATGATATGGCCCCGGCGACGAATAAAATCGCCAAGACAAAATTAAATTCTATAGTTCCTTCATTGTTGGAGCGTTTAAAGAACCACTTTGTCAGGTAAGGGGTGAAAATTAGAACAACTACAGCAAAGAGCGTTGTGGCAATAATCAAGTACATCCAAAATCCAAGTGTTAAATTACCTTCAACAGCCCCTGTTATTACAGCGAGAAAAATCATAGCTAGACTATCTGTTAATAATGTACCGCCAACCACTGTTGTAACAGCTTTGTTTTTCGCAATACCAAGCCGGCTTATGGCGGGGTACCCTAGAGGCGTATGGGAGGAAAAAATGGTACCAAATAAAATGGCCGATAGTAAACTGAGATTAAGCCATAAACCTATTATTACTCCAAGAATTAAAGGGATTGAAAACGTGAGTAAGCCAAATAAAATACTGCGATTTCTGTACCTTTTGAAACCATCTAGATCCAGCTCCAGTCCTGCAATAAACATGATAAACAATAATCCGACGGTTCCAAGCAATTCGATTGTTGAATCACGTGCCAATATTTCTAGCCCGTTTGGTCCGATAATAATTCCCGCTATAATAGGACCGATAATAGCCGGTACTTTTAATTTTCCCATTAGTATAGGGAACAGCAAAAATATTAACACAGCTAAACCAAATATAAGAACTGGCTCCTTCAGTGGTATATGCATAAGAATTCCCCCTTACTTTTGTCAAACATCAACTGTTTTTATCGGATAATTTAAACCTATTAGAAAACCACTTTTATAATTCGTGAAATTAAAAAGAGGGCAGGTGGGCCCTGCCATTAATTTTTATCTTCTCGCTTCGTGACTACTGTTTCATTACCACACCTTTTACATCTAAACCAAGTCGCGATATATCCCCATCCATCAGGTCTCTGATTTATTTCTTCATACACGTGACCTTTAAATTTACAAATGATATTCGCTAATATACTCATATATAAACCTCCTTCAAAGAAAAGTTGGTTTTTTATTTATTACATCTTTATGTTCAGATGCTTGTACTCGTTGTTTTAAGATTTCACTACAATCATTACAATGAAGTAATGATCTGCATGGTCCTATTTTCTTCTAATACACTCATAACTAGTTGATTTTTGTTTTATACATTGAAAAGTATTGATGAAAGAAAAAGGTATTGATTCATTGTTGTTATCAATGAATCAATACCTTTTTTGTTTCGTATATAAAACTATTTTTCTTTATAAAAACTAATTATCTGAATATTATTGACTATTAATAAAATAAAATATATTATTATTAATAATAGTAACACTGTTTTATATATAAAACAGTGGTTTACTCTATTAATTATTAAAGGGGAGTTGATGGTGTTTAATAGTGTGAGTGATATTATTTTTATCGCAAATAATGAAAGCGTATTCGTGTAGGACTAAATTGAAGGGGGATAATAACATGTTACAAGGTCAAAAAAGATGGTTGTATATTGCCGTTCCAATTTTTTTCTTTTGGTTTTTCGGTCAGATTGATAAAGTAGGCATTTCGGTTATCCAAACAGATCCGGGATTCTTAAGTGATCTTGGTTTAACTGGCCCAGATAAAAATGCAAAAATTGGCCTAATTTCCTTTATATTCATGATTTCATACTCGTGTTCCAACGTTTTTTGGGGAATTATTATCGACAAGTTAGGGGCAAGGAAAACAGCTGTTTTGGGTCTACTGGCATGGACAGCGACCATGGTAATTGGAGGGCTGTCTACTTCATATGAAATGTTTTTAATTAGTAGAATCATCCTTGGAATCGGGGAAGGTATGATGATTCCAATATCGGGTAAATTTATTTCGAATTGGTTTAATAAGCGAGAGCTTGGCCGTGCACAATCATCCTGGATTACTGGCAACTATCTTGGTCCAGCAGTGGGTGCGGTTATCCTTATACTAGTTATTTCCACTTTTCATTGGCAGGCCGCATTCTTTGTTCTTGCCGGCTTTAACTTATTTATTAATATTCCAATGTTCCTTTTTCTGACACGTAATACGCCAGAAGAACATCCACGTCTCAGTAAAGAAGAGGTCTCCTATATTCGCCAAAAAGACGAAACAGTTGATGCAGAGACGAAGCAATTCTTCGCTAAGGATTTTCGTTATTGGATTGTCTGGTTTGGCAATTTGATGTCGTCCTTTCTTTTCTTTGGAATCAGTATTTGGCTGCCTACATATCTCGTTGAAGCCAAAGGCTTTGAAAGAGAAGCAATGACGGGGATTACTTCATTATCGTGGCTATTCGCACTTGGATTTGTACTGGTTGGTGGATTCCTAGCAGACAAAACGAAACGCCCGAGTATACAGGCGACGATTCTTTTCATACTTACAGCTTCATTTTTGACAATTGCAGTTATTGCACCAAATCCTATCGTGGCTGGCGTTTCAATGGGACTCGCAATGGGATCTCAGGGAGGAATGTTTCATCTAACCAATTTATTCATCATCAAATTTTCAACACCTAAAACAGCGGGCCGCGCAGCCGGTTTAATGGGGTTCACGAATATTATGGGTGGTTTTTCGAGCTATATTATGGGGTGGGTACGCGATTCGTCCGGTGGAGATTTTGGTCCATCCATTATCATGTTGATTGTGGCAGCTATTATTGGATTTGTGGCGTACCTGTTTATGATTAAAAAAGAGGCTGCTGAATATCATCTAAGCAATACATCAGGAAATAAAGTAATTGTTTAAATGGAATTGACTTGAATCAAGTAGACAGCAGCGACCCGCTAAGCAGAATCAGACCAGGTGGTGGGAAAGCACACGGTTGGAAGATCCAGAATCCTTTTAATTAGATGGCTAAAAGTTACATAAAATAAGTTTTTATATGTGGATTCTTAGTATGAAGGAGCGCTAGATTCTTACTGAGAAACCAAAAGTATTTCTTTAATGAAATCAAATTTATTTGGGGGAAATGTTAATGTGGCTCATCACTCTCTATTCAAATTCAAATATAAAAATGTTTGAGTTTGACACAGCGGAAGAAGCAAAAGAAGCTTTCGAAAACATTGAAGGCTGTAAGATTCTTTCCGAGATTGTTTATTATAATGATTATGGTGTTGAATTAGTTGCTGTTTAAGATCTTTTCCATGATAACTAAGAATAAAATGGGCTGAAGCCCAAAGTTATGTATCCTTTTCACATAGCTCTTTTTTCTCGATTTTCCTATAACAATAACATATTAAACAAAGGGAGAGACATTGTATGTCAACTTTACGTGAAGAAGCATTAAAGATGCACAAAGAAAATCGAGGAAAGCTTGGTGTTCACTCAAAAGTCGCAGTACGAAATGCAAACGATTTAAGTCTTGCTTATTCACCAGGCGTTGCAGAACCCTGCCTGGACATTCATGAGAATGAAAGCAAGGTATATGACTATACAATGAAGGGTAATCTTGTTGCAGTTGTTTCAAATGGAACAGCTGTACTCGGACTTGGAAATATTGGCCCAAAAGCTGCAATGCCGGTTATGGAGGGAAAAGCATTGTTATTCAAGTCATTTGCCGATGTAGATGCATTCCCTCTTTGCTTAGATACAACTGATTGTGACAAAATTATCGAGGTTGTCAAATTACTTGAGCCTACATTTGGCGGGATTAACTTAGAAGACATTTCTGCACCTCAATGTTTTGAAATTGAAGATCGCTTACGAAAAGTTTGCAATATTCCCATTTTCCATGATGATCAACACGGTACTGCAATCGTAACAGCTGCCGGATTAATCAACGCTCTAAAATTGGCTGACAAGAAAATTGAAGATATTCGCGTAGTCGCAAACGGTGCGGGTGCCGCAGGAGTGGCGATTATTAAGCTGTTGCTTCATATGGGAGTAAAAGATGTTATTTTATGTGATACAAAAGGAATCATCTATGAAGGCCGTCCTGAGGGAATGAATTCATTTAAAGAAGAAATGGCCCGTATGACTAATAAAGAACAACAACAAGGGTCATTAGCGGATGCGCTAGTGGGAGCAGATGTGTTTGTCGGGGTATCAGCTGCAGGTGTTGTTACCAAAGAGATGGTTCGTTCCATGAATCAAAATCCGATCATTTTTGCGATGGCGAATCCGGTGCCGGAAATTATGCCGGAGGATGCAAAAGAAGCGGGAGCACTGGTAGTTGGGACGGGCCGCTCTGATTACCCGAATCAGGTGAATAATGTACTTGCATTCCCAGGCATCTTCCGCGGTGCTTTAGACGTTCAGGCAAAAGAAATCAATGAAGAAATGAAACTGGCAGCTGTTTATGCCATTGCTGGATTGATTTCAGAGGAAGACCTCCATACTGACTATGTGATCCCGGATCCATTTGACCGCCGGGTTGCTGCCCATGTAGCAGCGGCTGTGGCTAAAGCTGCAATGGAAACGGATGTTTCACGAAAAATTGTAAATGTAGAAGAGATCAAAAAGCGTCTATTAACACTTGAAGAAGAAAAACAACCTGCTTTTGTATAAATCCAGGGAAACTATGACTATCTAAAAATCCCCTTCCTGTAGACGTTAAAGATTTAACTTTGATCGGTCTAATGGAAGGGGATTTATGAATTTGTGATCTTACAATTTTTTTATTATTGATTCAAAATATATTTTCGAAAAATGCATTCTTTTAGGCGTGCCTTTTTTGAGTAGGGAGAGGAGCTGAATGAAGTTCAGTTGCCTCTTTTTTAACCGTAAATACATAAGCGCCCAAACCTAAAATAGATGCAAAAATTAACATAGCAATGGATGTACTGAAGTCCCCGTTTGATATGTCACGAAGCCAGCCCATAATATAGCTTGAAAAGCCGCCCATAATATTTGTGAATCCCATCAAACCTGCTGCCCGACCGGCTGTTTCTGGTGTTGAGTATTTTACCATAAGCAAATTACTCAGATGGAACACACCGCCCTGGCATCCCATTGCAAGACCCATACAAATCCCCGCTATAATTGGATTTGGGATAAAAACTGCCACTGTCAAAAAGATGGTTGTCATTATAAATAAAATCGATGCCATTAAACCTGGCCGTCTTGTCTTATCGGCAAGAAAACCGCATGACAGAACAAATCCAAGCGCAAATAACCAGGAGAGGGAAGTGATGCTTGACATCCCTTTTTGTTCGAAGCCTTTTGCTTCCATAAGATATGTTGGGAGCCAAATACTGATCCCGAAGAAAAGGAAAGAACATACGAGCATACCAAACCAGACAATCCAGAAACGGTAATCCTGAGCAAAACTCTTATTCTCAGACGCGATTCCCTCTTTCTCATCAACATCCAAATGACGGATAAAAGCCAGTTCTTCGTTACTAACCCGCGGGTGCTCTTCTGGTTTATTTCTTGTCAGGAAGATAAACATTGGGATATTAATAAATAAGTTAAACGTCGCTAGAATAAAGAAAGCTGACTGCCAGTGGAGTGATGAAATAATGAGAGTCAATACAACGGCTCCAATCGCCGGTCCTAAATAATTTCCAGTAAGCCCAGCTGCCTGAGCACGTCCTATTTCGCGATTATTAAACCAGGAAGAAATAAATTTACCGGATACAGGAAGCATCATCCCTTCGCCAAAACCAAGAATAATTCGGCTTACTAAAAATATTTCATATGAAGTAGTGAGACCTGACGAAAACATGGTAAGCGTCCAAATGGATAATCCAGCAATAGCTGTTTTTCGCGCACCAAATTTATCAATAATGAAGCCCCAAAAAAGATTTGAAACCCCATAAGCTATAGTAAAAACAAACGAAAGAAGACCAATTTTTGTATTTTTGTCTTCACCTGTTATCCCGAACGTATTCAAGAAATCCGGATCTGTTTGAATGATGGAAATACCCACCTTATCAATTTGTCCAAAGAACCAAAAGAAAAAAATCGGTACGGCAATATATAACCATCTTTTTTGTCCTTGAAGCATAATATCTTCTCCTTGTTAAAGCTTAATTAATAATTAAAACGTTTACAATTGAAAAATATGTTTTGTTGATGAAACGTTTTTAATATATATACGATAAAATAAGTATAATTGTTTGTCAATTTAATATATTAACATATTGAATTTAATTTCAGACAAATATATAATTTATTTATTAACGATGTTTTATATATGAAAAAATAAATTATTAGATAATGATCAGTTTCTCCTATATATTAAGGGGCTCTGAAAGAGTAAACAACGGGAGGAATACTCGAATGGTAAGCGAAGAAAAAGAAAAGTATAGTGCCAATTCATTAGTAAGAGGATTGGAAATAATAAAGCTTTTTAATGAAGAACAGCCGAGTTTGTCACTTTCAGAAATAGCGAAACAGCTGGGCGTTAGCAGAACGGTACCATATCGTTTATTATTTACACTTCAAAATATGGGTTACCTGTCTCAGGATGAAAATACAAAACATTATAAATTATCTCCAAAAGTGCTTGAATTGGGTTTTAGTTATTTAAACAGCTTGAAATTCCCGGAAATTGCCCAACCTTATATGGAAAAGCTGCGTGATGAAATCGGTGCTTCTTGTCATTTGTCTATTTTGGATGGACAGGAAGTGGTATACGTAGGAAGTGCTCCGGTCAGGGGTGTATCCGCTATCAATGTGAACATTGGAATGAGACTCCCAGCTCATGCAACAGCCAATGGAAAATTATTGCTTGCTTATCAGTCAAAAGAAAGTCTGAAGCAAATGTTTCATGTCTCAAACCTAACTCCTTATACAGCTAAGACACTCATAACACCGAGTGAGTTTCAACAGCAATTAGAAACAATACGGCAAAAAGGATATTCAATGACTAGTGGAGAATTCCATCCGGGTATTCGTTCTGTTGCAGCGCCGATTTTTGATAGAACTGGAGAAATTTTGGCGGCTTTGAATGTCGTAGCAACAGAATCGGCTTACCAGGAAGATTTTATGGATAAAATTTCTTTGCCAAAAGTACTGGAAGTTTCCCAGTTACTATCGAATTATATGGGATACAGTGGAGGAATTCCAAAAGCGTTTAATCAAAAGGATGTCTGAAAAAGCAATTGATCTTAACTATAAAAAGAATCATCTTTTTTCAAAAGTGTGGATACCCGATCTTTAGGGTAACCACACTTTTTTGTTGTTTAGAAAATATATTTATAAACTGTGGGTAAACGTTTCGTCATAAAGTTCCAAGTTTTATAAGTTACTTCCGCTTTTGTTCATAGTTTTAGATAAAGCCTTGGATTGTTCAAAAAAAGTGGGGTTTTAAAATAAAAACACTTTTAAATTTTCTAAAAACTAATCTTGACAATATAATGATTCCATTTTAGAATTAATTTATAAATAAAACATTGTTTTATATATAAAACAAAATGCATATAAAGAACAATGAATAAAGGGAGGATTTATAAAATGACAAAAGAAACTTTTTCGGTTAAAGAATTTGAAAAAAAATATGTGGCCCGCTTGGAAGACCGTACACTTGATTGGAATGTCTTGAAGTTCCAGGAGGAAATTGACCCAGCTTATAGACGTGCACAATTGCGATATATTGGTCGAGGTGCTACTGCGAATAATGATTCAAATGTAATTGCAGCGGAACATTTTACATTAAGTACAATGGTGCTTCCTCCAGGATGTATCGGGCCGTTGCACCTCCACGATGATGTAGAAGAAGTATTTTTTATTCTTGAGGGAGAAGTTACAGCGTTAATTCAGGAAGACAGCAATAGTGAAGTTCATGAAATTAAACTGAATGCGAGAGACTGCATCAGCAGCCCTCCAGGAGTATATCGCGGAATCAGAAATGATGGAAAAGAAGAGGCGCGTATGCTCGTTATGCTTGGCGCAGTAAAGCCTAATTTGCCAACCTATCCAGAAGGTAGCGCACTTGAAGAACTACGTAAACAACGTGCTAAAGAAAGAGAAGCAATCATTAAAGGTTGATTAATAAATAGAAAAGTCACAGCTGCATTATGAAAAATAATGCAGTTGCCTTTTCTAGAGCGTTGCCAAATGAAAACGTTTTCTGATGCGAGGGATATCTGTTTAATGGGAGGTATAAAAAGTGCTTGGAATTACTCATTTACGGCATATTAGTTTGATTACGTCGAATTTTGACGAACAAGCAGAGTTTTATGAAAAGGTTTGGGGTTTAGATAGAGTGAATGTTCCAAAAGAAGAAAATACAGTTTATTTTCGTGGGGCTGGACCAGAACACCATATTGTAAGCCTTCACAAAGGAGAAAAGCGTGGTTTGCACCACATCTCATTTGGGATGGTCGATAAAAACGCAGTGGATCGTGCAGCTGAAATATTACAGTCAAAAGGTGTACGTATTATCCAACATCCAGGTTATTTGGATGAAGCAGGAGCTGGATATGGACTTCGGTTTGTGGATCCAGAAAATCGCGTGATAGAGCTTTCGGCTTGGGTGGAAGTCCAAACGTCCATTTGGAACAAGAAAAACGTTGATCCTGTGAAATTGAATCATGTTGTCATGAACACAAAAGACTTAGATATGATTGTAGAGTTTTATACAGATGTACTTGGCTTTAAAGTAACGGATTGGAGCGAGCACCAAATGTCTTTCTTGCGGTGTAACCGAAAACACCACTCAATCGCATTCAATCAAGATACACATGCTTCAGTCAATCACATTGCTTACGAGGTTGATTCAGTCGATGAACTAATGCGTGGTATAAGCAATGTTCGAAAAGCTGGCTATAGTGAATTATGGGGGCCTGGACGTCATGGACCAGGAGACAATATTTTCTGTTATTTTCAGGACCCAGGCGGATTCGTTATGGAGTATACGTGCTATCTCGAAACGATTGAAGATGAGTCTGAGTGGAGAGCACGTGTATGGAAACGTGTGCCTCATTTAATGGATCAATGGGGTATTGCAGGGCCACCGAGACCTGAAGCTCGAAAAGCAATGGGTGGAGATCCCGATCCAGGCTGGGTAGATGCAGCAGTTAACGTTCGTTAATGCGGCGAATCGAGAAGCTACATATTTAAAGGAGTGACGAGATGGACTTAGGTTTGAAAGGAAAAGTTGCTGTTATTATGGGAGGCACATCAGGTGTAGGATTAAAAACAGCAGAAATGTTTTTAGGTGAAGGCGCAAAAGTAGCTATATGTGGAAGAAGCGAAGAGCGCATGGAAAATGCCCAACATCAATTGCAATCATTTGGGAACAAAGAAGATATTTTTGCATCAACTTGTGACGTTACCTCGAAATCAGACGTTGAATCGTTTATTAACAGGACATCAGAAAAGTTAGGCGGAATTGATATATTAGTAAATGCTGCTGGACAAAGCGTGATGGGTTATTTTTTTGACATTACAGATGAACAGTGGCAAGAACAAATTCAATTAAAGTATTTTGCTATCATTTATGCGGTTCGTTCTGCTCATCCACACCTTGTTAAAAGAGGTGGCGGGCGGATTATTAATATTAATGCCACGCTTGCTAAAGAGCCTGAGCGTCACATGGTAGCGACTGCAGCTACACGGGCTGGTCTTTTAAATTTAAGCAAAACTTTGTCTCAAGAACTGGCTTTAGACAATATATTAGTGAATTCAGTTAGCCTCGGGTTGATTCGGACTGATCAATGGGAGCGCAGAAGATTGAAAAATGCCCCTGATATGGATCCGGAAGAATATTATAGAGATCTTGCGAAAAAACGGAATATTCCACTTGGCCGTGTAGGTGAAGTGGAAGAAGTTGCTAGTGTTATCGTATTTCTAGCTTCAGACAAAGCGAGTTATGTAGCTGGCTCGACGATTGAAACTGCAGGAGCGATAGGTAAAGCGCTTTAATTATATTACTAAACAAAGGTAGGATATCACAATGAAAAAACAAGAAGAGATAGAGTTTACAACAGCGGATGCCATTGTAAAAGAGCTAGTACGTGCAGGCGTAGAAACCGCTTTCGGTATTGTCAGTATTCATAATATGCCTATCTATGATGCCATTCTTAGAGAGGGAAGCATTAAGCTTATCTGTTCGCGTGGTGAGAGCGGTGCAGTCAATATGGCAGATGGCTATGCGCGTGCGACTGGGAAATTAGGTGTAGTAATTACAAGTACGGGAACAGGAGCAGGAAATGCAGCTGGTTCATTAGTTGAAGCATGGGCTGCCGGCGTACCACTTCTTCATCTTACCGGTGAAGTCGCATCCCCATATCTTGGAACAGGTAGAGGATACATACATGAATGCAAAGATCAGCTCTCGATGATGAGCGGTGCATGTAAACATGCTGTACGGCTAAGAAGGCCGGAACAAACAGCTGCAGTAGTAAGAAAGGCGATTCAAGAAGCGTTAACTGCGCCGACTGGACCGGTATCACTAGAAATTCCAATTGACTTTCAATCGGCGATTATAGAGGATCTTTCTCTTGATGGTGTACAAGTCGCAGAGTCTAAACAACAATCAACGGCATTTATTCCTGAACAAGCAGTGACAAAAATTATTGAAGCACGCCGTCCAGTAATTTGGGCAGGAGGCGGTGTCATCACTGCTAATGCTTCACATGAGCTGCAACAATTGGCGGAAATTCTTGGCGCAGCAGTTATTACAAGTCAAACAGGAAAAGGTTCGATTCCAGAAGACCACGAACAATGCATCGGACATTTTGCGGCATATGAGTCCACAAAAGAGTTTTTGCGAAATGCGGATTTATTGATCAGCGTAGGTGTCCGTTTTAGAGGGAATGAAACGTCCAACTGGAAAGTACCTGTACCAGAAGAGCATATTGCAATTGATGCGGATTGGCAGGCAATCAACCGTAACTATAAAGCGACATTCGGTTTAGTTGGCGATGCAAAAGATTTGTTAGAGGCTCTCGTGCAAAAGCTCGAAGAAAAATCAGTTTCTGCAGTACCTTCTTATATAGAAGAAGTACGTTCCCTAAGAGATGAAGTGCGCGCTCAACTCCGTGAAACGCTCGGACCATATGAGCAATTTGTAGATGGAATGAGAGAAATATTGCCGCGCGATACCATTTTAGTTCGTGATGTAACTGTTCAGGCAAATGTTTGGGGAAGCCGTTTATTTGAAATTTATGAACCGAGGACTTCCATTCATGCGTCAGGAGGCGGAATTGGTCAAGGCCTTCCAACAGCAATTGGTGCACAAATGGGTTGTCAAGATAAAACAGTTGTGCTGATGGCTGGAGACGGCGGGTTTATGGTCAATGTCGGGGAAATGGTTACGGCAGCTGAAGAAAATTTACCAATCATCATTGTATTGTTTGATGACTCAGGGTACGGGGTTCTTCGCAATATCCAAGATGCTGCATATGGACGCCAAGTAGCTGTGGATTTATTGAGTCCTGATTTTGTAATGCTTGCTGAGTCAATGCACTATGCTGCTGTACGGATTGGTTCTGGAGATGAATTTGTTAGCGAACTAAAAAAAGCAAAAGAAAGACGTAAACCGTCAATGATCGTTGTCGATATGGAAGCTGTTGGGCCAATGGCAAAACCGTTCGGCGGACCTCCAGGAGCAGCGGAAGCATTTAAACCCAAAAAAATATAAAGGAGGATTGAAAATGATTTCGACATATCCAGTTGTTTCAGGGAGATACCTCGTTAATGGAGAATGGAAAGAAATAAAAGAAACAGTTGATGTGATTAATCCTGCAAACACGTCAGAAGTAGTAGGCGAAGTGGCAATATGTTCTGAGGACATTGTAAATGATGTGATAGAAGTGGCAGATAAGGCTTTTGAAACCTGGTCTCGTTCTGATATAGGAGACCGAGCAGCCCTCATGAAAACAGCGGCAGAAGAACTGGCGACTATCATCGAGGAAAATGTCACACTATTTGTACGGGAAAATGGAAAAACACTTGTAGAAGCTAAAAAAGATTTACTACGGTGTGTTGAGGTCATGAAGGGCTGCGCAGCAGAGCTGAGTAACTGGTGGAAACCAGAAGTGCTAACAGGAAATCAAAAAGTCCAAGTTAGAAGAAGAGCAAGAGGCGTCACAGCAGTGATCACACCATGGAATTCACCCATGATTTTAACATTTAAACGAGTCATCCCAGCCGTTTTAGCAGGTAATACCATCGTTGTAAAACCTGCTACAAATTGTCCATTAACAATTATGACTTGTTTAAAAGTAGTCGCTGAACATTTTCCACCAGGCGTCATTAATATTGTGACAGGTTCAGGAAAAGTAATCGGTGACAGACTTTGCTCTGATTCCCGCGTGCGTACCGTCGCTTTTGTCGGCAGTACTGAAACAGGAAAAGATATTATGAAGAAGTCTGCAGGAAATCTCCAAAAAGTATATATGGAACTCGGCGGCAATGATCCAGCAATTATTTTGGACGATGCTAACATGGATGAAGCAGCGATCAATCGTCTTAAAATGGGTATTTTACGAGCAGCAGGCCAAGTGTGCTCAGCTATTAAACGTGTGTATGTCCATGAATCGCGTTATGAAGAAGTTGTCAAAAAATTAACGAAAGAGTTTGAACGGGTTGTTGTTGGTGATGGCATTCAGCCTGATGTAACAATGGGGCCGTTAAATAATAAAGCGCAGTTTGATTATGTGAATGAGTTGATTAAACGTACAGTTAAGTCAGGTGCAGAAGTAATCACTGTCGGCATTCAACTTAATCCGGAATCGTGGGATCAAGGTTATTTTATGCTGCCTTCGATTGTTACAGGAATCGATCAGCAAAGCGAAATTGTTCGCGTCGAGCAATTTGGACCAGTCATCCCTATTTTACCTTTCTCTGATGTTGATGAAGCGGTAAAGTTAGCGAATGATAGTGAATTTGGTTTACGGGCGTCTGTTTGGACTGAGAATGCAGAATTAGCTATTGAGCTGGCCGATCGCCTCGAAGCAGGAGCTATTTTCCATAATAATCATACCGTTTTCAGTGATTTGGCTCTCGACTTTCCGGGTTTAAAAGAAAGTGGTGTTTCCCGCGAAACGAGACATTGTGGACTGGAATTCTATGCAGATTCATACGGGTTTGCTAATTGAGAAAGGGTGAATGGCATGAAAATAGGGCTAATTGGGTGCGGTAATATCGGTACATTTCTGCTTCAGGCAATAAATAAGGACGGACTTCTTCCAGGTGGAAAAATCGTTTCGATTTATGCACGCCGCGAAGAAATCGCAGCTCAACTAGCTGAGGAATTTGGGGCACAGTGGTATCGAGATGTTGACTCACTCCTTCATTCTGATGTGAATCTAGTCATTGAAGCAGCGACCATTGAAGCCGCTGAAGAATACGCATTGAAAGTTCTTGAAGATGGAAAAGATTTATTATTAAGTAGCATAGGAGTAATGGCCGATGCTGCTTTTGAAGAAAGCATACGCGAAATTTGCCGGAAAAATAATGTGAACGTTTTCCTTCCATCTGGTGCGATTGGAGGACTCGATGTACTAAAATCAGCAAAAGCCGTGAATGGACTTGAATCAGTGTCCATTACAACGAGAAAACCGCCAAGCGCATTGCCAGCTGGTGCTTCATCAGAAAAAGAAACGGTTTTATTTGAAGGCTCTGCAGCTGAAGCAATTAAGCAATTTCCGAGAAATATTAATGTTGCGATTGTGTTATCTTTAGCCGGTCTTGGTTCTGAAAAGACGAAAGTAAAAATTATTGCCGATCCAGATGTGTTGAAGAATAGCCATCTTATTGAAGCGTCAGGTTTGTTCGGAAAACTTAAGCTTGAAGTAGAAAATGATCCGATGCCAAACAATCCGAAAACGAGTTATTTAGCTGCTTTAAGTGTCCTGGCTACGCTTCAAAACAAAGACAATACTATTCTAGTTGGATAATGAATTAAGTGAAGCCCGAAGAGGGAGGAGTACAACTATGCTTAAAACAACTAATCAATCATTAAAAGAAATGTCGAAAGAGCAAGTGGTTAATTATTTGAACGAAACGGTCAAACCAGAAGATGGGGTAATCCCTGCTTACCTTTTAGGCGATCAAACTGTTTACGATTTAGAGCATGAAAAAGTATTTTTGAAAACGTGGGTTTTTGTCGGCCATGAATCTGAAATCCCGAACACAGGGGACTTCATGACCCGTGAACTTTCTGGATATTCACTCATAATTACACGTGATAAAGAAGGAGAAATTCGTGCTTTTTATAATATGTGTACCCATCGTGGAATGAAACTATGTCGGGCTGACAAAGGGAATAAGTCTTTATTTACGTGTCCATATCACGGATTTAACTTTAAAAATACAGGGGAGCTTGTTGGTGTTCCGCTTCAAAAAGATATTTATGGCGAGACGCTTGACCGTTCAGAAATGGGTCTTCACCAAGTGAAGCTTCAATCTTATAAAGGTCTTTTATTTGGAACATGGAATCAAGATGCAGAGCCGCTTGAAGAGTTTCTCGGCGATTTCAAATGGTATATAGATATCGTTGTAGGACGCGCAGAAATGGAAGTGATTGGGGCTCCTCAACGATTTATCGTGAACTCTAACTGGAAAGTCGGTTCTGATAACTTTGTTGGTGATTCCTATCATACGATGGTCACACATGGTTCAATTGCAAAACTAGGCATGGTGCCAAATGCTACCTATTCAAAGCGCGGTTTTCAAATTTACACAGAAAATGGACATGGGCTAAATCTCGGAACACCTAACCCTGACTTTGCTTTCCCGGAAGAATTGAAAGATGAATATAAAAATAATTTGTCTGAAGAACAATTTGAAGTGTTATCAAACTTAAAAAATATGATTGGGAACGTTTTTCCGAATCTATCATTTTTAATATCCCATACAAAAATAAAAGACCAGTTAATCTCTAACACTTCCATAAGAATGTGGCGACCAATTGGCCTTAATAAGATGGAAGTAATCGCATGGATGCTCGTTGAAAAAAACGCCCCTCAAGATTGGAAGGATCGTTCGAGAGATTCGTTTATCTTGACGTTTAGCCCATCGGGTATTTTTGAACAAGATGACACGGAGGTATTTACGGACATTACGGAAGCCGCCCAAGGCTCAATGCCTTTTCAAAATAAGTTAAATTATAACTATACAATGGGTCTTCATCGTGAACCTGTTGAGTTTATCGGACCAGGTGTTGCCTACAATGATAAATTCACAGAAGCGGCTCAGCGTAATTTCTACAAATATTGGCTGGAATTAATGACGAAGTGATGAGTAGTAGGGGGAAGAAAAATGAACGTGGAAAAAATGCTGGCAAAATGTGAGTTTGAACAGTGGTTGTATGATGAAGCACAATTACTTGATGACATTGAATTTGATGATTGGTTTCATTTAATGCATTCGAGCTTGCGTTATCAAATGCCTGTACGAGTTAATAAAGAAGGAGTAGAACGTCCAGACTATTCAACTGATATGTTTACGTTTAATGATGATATTGAGTTGTTAAAGCTTCGCGTGGAGCGTTTGAAAACGGATTATGCATGGGCGGAAATTCCTCCTTCAAGAACGCGCCGCTTTGTCAGTAATGTCCGTGTGAAAGACTTTGTTGAGGGTGAAAAGGCAGTTGTAAATAGCTATTTGCTGATTTACCGTAGCCGAAGCACAGATATTCATCATGATTTAATTTCGGGTGAACGAAATGATGAATTTCTATTTGAAGATGGAAAATGGAAACTTTCCAAAAGGGTATTCATTGTAGATCAAACAACAATAAATACAAGAAATCTTGCAATCTTCGTGTAACTATAATCACGTATGAAAGATAACTAGAGAGGTGGAGACAATGGTAATGGCCTTAAAAGATAAAGTAGTATTGATTACAGGTGGCGCTTCAGGGATTGGAGAAGCTGTCACACGCCGATTTATTCAAGAAGGAGCAAAAGTGAGCATTATCGGCCGCTCTATAGAAACGTTAGAGAAAATGAAAGAAGAATTTGGTGAAAATATCCTCACTTATCAGGGAGATGTTAGCAAATACGAAGACAATGAGCAAGCTGTCCAAGCTACTGTCAAAAAATTTGGAAAGTTAGATGTTTTTATCGCTAATGCTGGAGTATTCGATGGATTTGCTAAATTTGCCGATGTGACTCCTGATGCGCTTTCCGAAGCGTATGATTACCTTCTCAATATTAATGTAAAAGGTTCTTTTTTCGGCGCAAAAGCAGCTCTTGAAGAACTGAAAAAAACAAATGGTAATATTATTTTTACTGTTTCTGGTGCGAGTTTCTATCCTGATGGCGGTGGCGTGTGGTACACAGCGAGCAAGCACGCTCAAATAGGACTGATGCGCCAGCTTGCGTTCGAACTTGCGCCGTCTATCCGCGTAAATGCGGTAGCACCAGGTGGCACGCTGACAGCACTCTCTGTTATCCCACCGCTTCGTCCATTTGTTAAAATCGTGGATAATGATACGAAAGCAAGCAGTATTAAAAAACGAAATGTTCTTCAACTAGCCCAGATGCCAGAAGATCATGTGGCGGCGTATGTACTATTAGCATCCGACCAATCACGCGCAATCACCGGTGAAGTAATTTCCAGCGATGGAGGATTGTCAGTGCGAGGACTTGGCTAAAAAAAATAAATAAAATGACCTTTAGAAAGAAGATTCTAAAAGTTGTCATTTATGCATCAGCAAAAATAGGGTCCGTTCATGTGGCATTGTCTGAACAAATGGACCCTACTTAATGAGAAGTAAAATCGGTGAAATATCAACTTTTTCATGGGAAGTCGGAGGACTGGTAGTATGCCTTACGTACAAGTAGAAGACTTGAGTATCCATTATGAAATAGAAGGAAATGGAGAACCATTAGTATTGCTGCATGGTATGAGCAATAATTCACAGTCGTGGAAGGAACAAATACAGGAATTAAAAAAGCATTACACAGTTATTGCCTGGGATGCTCCGGGTTATGGGAAAAGTTCAGATCCAGCTGAAGAATTTAGATATTTTAAAGAGTTTGCACATATTCTGAAAGGCATGCTGGATGAGATGAAGTTGGAAAAGATCTATCTTCTCGGGCATTCAATGGGAGCAGCAATTGCAATAGAGTTTTGTAGACTTTACGCTCATAAGGTTCAAAGGCTTATAATAGCTGATCCAACAAGAGGAGCAGCTGCTCTGGATCCAGAAGAGAATGAGCTGAAATTAAAAAATCGATTATTTTCTATTGAAAATCTGTCTCCTGAGGAAATCGCGGAAAAAAGGATCAAAGCCTTGCTATCTCCCTATGCTTCAAAAGAAGTATATCAGCGGGTAAAAGAGATTATGACACAGGTTAGACCCGCAGGATATCGTTCGGTAGCATATTCACTTTATCATCAAAATCAAATGAAAGAGTTATCTCAGATAAATGTTCCTGTTCTTGTTATTTGTGGTGAGTTGGATTCTGTTACTCCTGTAAAGGAATCGAAAGCGATTCATGAAGAATTGATAAACTCCCAGCTCGTTATTATTCCAGAAGGCGGTCATTTGTGTTATCAAGAAAATCCTGAAAAGTTTAATTCAAGCATCATAGAATTTCTTAACAAAGAGGAAGGTGCTTGTTTTGTCAATGATTAATACCATTCAATCAAATGTAAGAATTGAAAAAGACTTTTTAGGTGAAAGAGAACTGCCTATTAATGCGTATTACGGTGTTCAAACAGTAAGGGCTATGGAAAATTTCCCGATTACGGGCTATCGCATTCATGAAGAATTGATTAAAGCGTTGGCCATCGTTAAAAAAGCAGCCGCGCTTGCAAATATGGATGTGAAATGTTTATATGAGGGACTTGGACAAGTGATTGTTCAAGCAACAGATGAAATCATCGAAGGAAAATGGCATGACCAATTTATGGTGGACCCGATTCAGGGCGGCGCTGGTACATCCATGAATATGAATGCTAACGAAGTCATTGCGAACCGCGCCCTTGAGCTGCTCGGCAAAGAAAAAGGCTCCTATTTTGAGTTAAGTCCAAATAGTCATGTCAATATGTCACAATCAACGAATGATGTGTTTCCAACCGCCATTCATATCGCAACCCTTCATTTGGTTGGAAAATTGTTAGACACGATGCAATATATGCTGGAAGTGATTAAGAAAAAAGCACAGCAATTTGATCATGTCATTAAAATGGGGCGTACACACCTTCAAGACGCGGTACCGATCCGTCTTGGGCAAGAGTTTGAAGCATATAGCCGTGTGTTGGAGCGTGATATTAAACGTATTCAACAATCACGCCAGCATTTATATGAAGTCAATATGGGTGCGACAGCCGTTGGCACAGGCTTAAATGCAGACCCTCGCTATATCGAAAACGTGGTCAAACATTTGGCAGACATTAGCGGCCTTCCGCTTATAGGCGCTGAGCATCTTGTTGATGCAACACAAAATACGGATGCGTATACAGAAGTATCTGCTGCCTTAAAAGTATGCATGATGAACATGTCGAAAATCGCCAATGATTTACGTTTAATGGCCTCAGGCCCTCGTGCGGGACTTGCGGAAATTAGCCTACCGTCCCGTCAGCCCGGCTCTTCCATTATGCCGGGAAAAGTCAATCCGGTTATGCCCGAAATGATTAACCAAGTAGCGTTCCAAGTTATCGGCAATGACCATACGATCTGTCTGGCATCTGAAGCGGGCCAGCTTGAATTGAACGTGATGGAACCTGTGCTTGTGTTCAATTTACTTCAATCAATCAGCATCATGAACAATGCCTTCCGCGCATTCACAGACTACTGTCTTGCAGGCATTGAAGCAAATGAAGAACGTTTAAAAGAATATGTAGAAAAAAGCGCAGGGATTATTACAGCTGTAAATCCGCATATTGGATACGAGGTGGCAGCACGTATCGCACGAGAAGCCATTTTAAATGGAAAATCAGTACGTGAACTTTGCCTGCAAAATGATGTATTAACAGAAGAAGAGTTAGACCTAATATTAGATCCTTATGAAATGACACACCCCGGCATTGCAGGAGCAGTACTTTTTAATCGAGAGTAAAAATATTAAAGTATAGTTGATTCATAGGAGGAACTTCCAAATTTTTATTAGGAGTACCACACATCCATCAAGTTAATAGAACCTACATAAAAGTCTTTTTCTGTCCAGAATATAGGAAAGAAAGAGGCTTTTTTAGTGCCTTTACACATATCAAGGGAGGATTACCTTATATTTGAACGGACTTTTACAGGAAAGAAAAGTATAATTGTTTTATAAACCACACAATCAGATAATTGTATGAAAAAGGATGCGTATTATGCCGATTAATTCGTTTGAAAACTATCCGATGAGCTGGAAGCCATCGATTGATAAAACTAAAAAGCCCATTTATCAAACACTTGCAGGGCAATTGGAACAGGATATTTTAAACGGAGTTTTATTGCCCGGAACAAAACTTCCCCCACAGCGCGAACTGGCCGATTATTTAGATTTAAATTTGAGTACCATTTCAAAAGCGTTAAAAGTGTGTGAGTTAAAGGGATTGATAAGTGCCTCTGTGGGAAGTGGCACATTTGTATCATTTGATGCGTTATCGAATTCGTATTTACTTGAAGATACAAAGCCGAAGCATTTAATTGAAATGGGAGCGACACTACCAGATAATGCTTCATACGAGCCCCTACTACTCCAACTGAAAAATATGCTGCAAGAGACAGATTATGAAAAATGGTTTGGTTATGGTCGAGCGGGGGAAAGTCTCTGGCAAAAGGATGCAGCACTAAAGCTAATTCTAAGAGGTGGATTTGAAACCACCGTTGATCACATTTTATTTGCAAATGGGGGTCAAAATGCGATTGCTGCTACATTGGCAAGTCTATGTAAGCCTGGAGATCGCATTGGTGCTGACCAGCATACCTATCCTGGCTTAAAAACAATTGCAGCGATGCTTAGTGTGCAAATAGTGCCGATAAAGTCAGAGAACTATGAAATGAGTCCAGATGCCTTTGAATATGCGTGTAAAAATGACAATATTAAAGGCTTATATTTGATCCCAGATTATCATAATCCGACAGCTTCCAGTTTGTCTGTCGAGAATCGAAAAAAGATTGCAACAATTGCCAAAAAGTATAATCAGTTCATTATCGAAGATGCGACCTATAATCTCCTCAACGAAAAACCAATTCCAGCAGTAGCATCATTTGCACCAGAACAAAGTATCTATATTGCGAGTTTATCGAAATCAATAGCACCGGGGTTACGTCTAGCCTATGTAGCAGTACCGAGTCGATTCAAGGAGCCAATTTCAAAGGCACTTTATAATCTAAATATATCGGTTTCCCCATTATTAGCAGAACTCGCAGCACGTACCATTGTATCGAATCAATTTGAAAACATCATTAAGGTTCATCGGGAACAAAAGATTCGTAGAAACCAAGTCGTAAATCAATATTTATCGGACTATACCTGTTTAGGGACTGAAACAGGTATCTTTCGTTGGTTAATATTACCTGGCAAAATCACAGGTGCAGAATTTGAAAAGTTAGCTGCACAAAATGGGGTACAAGTGTATGCGGCGGAACGTTTTGTGGTTGGAAATAGTTGTCCAGACCGGGCTGTAAGAGTTGCCGTCAATGCAACAGAAACACTTGAAGAGCTTGAGCAAGGATTGATCATCCTCAAAGGTTTACTAAACGATATTACCTAATTTTTTTGCCGTACATTCATAATATTGTTTGCCATACAATTATAATGTTGTATGGTTTTTTTGCGCGTGTTAAGATGTTTTGAAAAGTAACTGAAAATTCAGGGTATTTTAAAGCAAAAGCAGCTATTAATTAATTAATTACTAATAATAAAAAGGAATGATGAAGAGTGGAAAATAAATTTGCTGAGAGAACTCATTTAGTAAAACCTTCTGAAACACGTGAAATATTAAAAGTCACAGAAATGCCTGAAGTTATCTCCTTTGCGGGAGGCCTGCCAGCTCCAGAGTTGTTTCCTGTAGAAGCTCTTAAGGATGTTTGCAATGCTGTATTGAATGAAGAAGGTGCGGCTTCTCTTCAATATAGTACGACTGAAGGATATATACCTCTAAGAGAAGCTGTTTGTCAAAGGATGGAAGCTATAGGAATCAACTCAACTATTAAAAATGTTCTTATCACATCAGGATCCCAGCAAGCAATCGACCTTACTGGAAGATTATTTATCAATGAGGGAGATACGATTATTTGTGAAAGCCCTACCTATCTTGCAGCCATTAATGCATTCAAGTCATACAATCCCAAATTTGTTGAAGTAGCTATGGATGATGATGGGATGGTTATGGAAGAGCTAGAGAAAAAGCTGCAAGAGCACCCTAACACAAAATTTATCTATACGATTCCAGATTTCCAAAACCCTACAGGTCGCACATTAAAGCTCGAAAGACGAAAGAGAATGATAGAGCTCGCTAATCAATATGATGTACTGATTGTAGAGGATAATCCTTATGGAGCGATCAGATTTGCTGGGGAGGCACTCCCGCCATTAAAATATTTTGACACAGAGGGTAGAGTAATTTATATCAGCACCTTTTCTAAGATTTTTACTCCCGGTCTTCGACTCGGGTGGATTTGTGCAGACGAATCTTTCATTGAAAAGTACGTTGCATTTAAGCAAACAGCTGATTTACATACTGATAGCTTTGCTCAAAGAATTACAGCTAAGTATTTGGAACTTTACGATATCGAAGAGCACATAAATAAAATCAAAGCTGTTTATAAAGATAGATGTACAGCTATGTTATCTTGTATCAAAGAATTTTTCCCCAAAAATATAACCTACTGTATACCAGAAGGTGGATTATTTATTTGGGTTGAGCTTCCTGAGTCTGTTGATTCTAGGGAATTATTCGCTGAATGTTTGGCAAATAATGTTGCGTTTGTTCCTGGTACCCCATTCTTTCCGAATGGAACAAAGAATAATGCTTTACGTTTAAATTACTCGAATATGCCTAAAGAGAAAATTAGGGAAGGTATGAAGCGTATGGGAGAAGTGCTCCATCGTGAATTAGAAAAAGAAACAATTCCTTTATGATTCAGAGCAGAAAGTCTGACCGAGGAAGTCACACAAATAAACAAGGTCTTGTGCCCAATCTTATAAATATTATACATTTCCTTAGATTGATGACTACATGCGAGATATTTTTTCTACAACCAGCAATCAATCTTAAATTTTCAACTCAACAATATCGAACGATATAACAGGTGATATATTAATGAAAATTGAAATTTGGCTCAATCATGAAAACACATTTTTTCATATAAGGAAAGCTCATTTAAATAGAAGGAATTCGTCAAAAATTGCTTTTGCCTAAGCTCTTAACGGATAGAACTGCCAAACAGTTGGGTAAAATCGGTTTATATATTGGATAAAAAATTAAAGAATATTTTTTTATTCTTAGATAGGAGTACTATAATGCAATTTTTCTTTGATCACCTTGTTTGGTTCTTTAAGGAACCAGAGAAAGCAATTTCACCCTTAAAACAAAGAGGACTTCATGTTGTGAAGGGTGGCCGTCATGAATCTTGGGGAACATATAATACCCTAACCTATTTTGGCTTAAGTTATATTGAATTTTTAGGAATTGAAAATTTATCAATAGCTGAAAAACATGGTGAAAATCGATTGATTACGCAAATCGTTGAACAGCTAGCAAAAGAAAGTCGGGAAGGTCCTGCGAAAGTAGCGATTCGAACAAATCAAATTGAAGAACTAGCAATAAAACTTAAAGCAGAAGGACTTACAGTATATGGGCCGCTAACTGGGGAGAGAGTTCGTTCTGATGGTCAAGTAATCAGGTGGTCATTGTTATTCCCTGAATACGAGGAAAACAAGGTTTCTTTACCATTTTTTATTCAATGGGAGAAATCAGATGAAGAAAGGTATTCGGAATTAGAGGAACAAAGACTCATAGGGTCACACATATTAGGCCAACCAAAATTGGAAAGTGTTGGTTTTGTCGTAAATAATTTGGATAAAACATTAGAAATTTGGAGGAAATTGTTTTGCCTTGAACAAGGAGAGGAGTATATTGATACGGAAATCAATGCACGGTGTAGAATTTTAGAATTGAACAGAACTAATTTATTATTTTGTACACCAATTGGAGATGGGCCGGCTGCTAAAGTATTAAAAGAAAAAGGGGAGACTCCTCTTTTAGTGAACCTGACTGACACGAATCAAAGTCACTTTTTTGAAATGTTGGATGGTTATTGGAGGTTCCAGTAATATATTAAAATCATTATATAGTAAATCACAGATTGTGATATGAATATGCTCCTTTTATATTGGCTTGTAAAATACCCGATACAGTAAAACGTGAGTATGAGTGTCCATCGTATTACAATATAATATAGCCAGCTTCTATAAACTTAAAAAATCCACAAAAATTCCAAAACGAGAAACTACAAGAGATATAAACAAATGGACTTAAGTTAACAGAGTGCATTTCCTAAATCTAATTAATAATGTAACTATCCAATAATATTGAAGGAATCGTTACCTGGTTCAATCACATTTTGCAAAACTAAGTGGCATTATAAGTGTGATTGCCTGCGCCTAGGACCTAAATTCGATTTATTAAATAAACGGAAGGTAGCTGTTTTATAGAAATATCCCTCTCCAGTGGAGAGGGATATTTTAATTAGTTGAATGAAATAAATTTCAATTGTAGACCAACAAAGTGCATACATTTATTAATTTATAAACTGACACATTTCAGATCTAAGAAACTCAATATAGTGCTTTTCAATTTTAGAAGGTCGTCTTTTCTTATGATGGATTATTGCAAGATTCGTACTTATGGGTTCGTAATTAATGATATTTACCTCAACAATTTTACCTTCTAATACAAAAGTATTGTTTCTCATTGTTATATCGGGCGCAAAGCTGATTGCCAAACCATTTGAGACTGTTCGTGTTAATTCTTCCGTGTTGTTTGATGAAAATAATATATTCATTTTTCCAAATGTAAGTTGAAAATGATGAATGAACCATCTTATATAATCACCGTTATATAGGACTACCTCTTGCTGAAATATTTCTTCTGGCGTTATGGTTTTCTTCAGTGCAAAAGGTGAGTCACTGGCAACATAAACTTTCATTTTTCCTTCAAGTATCGCCTCGAAATGTAAATCCTCTATATTTTTTAATATTCCATCGTAGATGAAGATTAGGCCGATATCTGCTTTATTCTGTCGTACCAATTCAACAGTAGATTCCGTAATTTGTTCTAAAAATTCGATGGTTGAATGTGGATATAGATTTCTAATTTCCTTCAATGGTTTTAATAAATAGTTTATAAAAGGCGGCACCGTTGAGACGCGCAGCATACAAGTATGAATTTCTGAACTTTTTCGAGCCTCTCCCATTAATTCTTCATATTTTAACAAAACCTCATTTGCCTTTTTTATAATGTTAGATCCGTCAGCTGTTAATATGGCCCCAAGACGAGAACGTTCGAATAGTTTGATTCCGAGCTCTTCTTCTATTTTTGTAATAATCTGGCTGATACCAGATTGACTCATATGAAGATTTTGCGCTGCAATGGAGATAGATTTTGTTTTAGCTACCTCAACAAGTACCTCAAGTTTTTGTATGTGCATAGGATGACCACCTTTAACTCCTTAAGTAAGAAATTATCTTAGATTATGAAATTCCTCTATTTTTTATATTAAAGAATATGAACTTACTATTATAAACCTTAAATTTACTTAGTAAATTTGTAGTTATACAATTAGTTCGAATAATTCATAATTTTCTTATATTAATAGAAAGGGTGATATTTAGTAGACTAAATGTTTTTGTATATTTATGTTCTCTTAATTTTCATTGTTTTGCAAGCGTTTTCATTAATTGTTTGAAAGAAGGAGTGTTTATTAATGAAATATCGAAAGAAAAAATTCCTGCCTGTTATGCTAACAGGTGTACTTGCTTCATCCATTTTTACTTCTTATTTAATACCTCAACATAAATCTTATGCAATCTCAAATTCTGCAGAATCGATTTTAAATGGACTGTCGGAAGAACAAAGACAGTCTATTAAGCGATTAACTCCACAAGAAGGTTTTATCATTGATCCGAGTTTATTATCATTGAAGGATAAAACGGCACATGTCATTGTTGAACTTAAAACATCGCCAGTCGAAGAGACTCAGTTGAAATCAAAAGGTGCACTTAACAATAAAAAACAAAAGATTCGCGAGGAACAAGAGTTTTTTAAACAGCGATTAAATGATCTTTTTACAAAGGAGAAACCAACTCAAAAATCAAAGAAAGATAAAAATCAATTCGAGGTTAAACAAACATATGAAAATGTATTTAACGGAATGTCCATGACCGTTCCAACCAATCAAATTCATACGCTCCTTGAGACGGGGGTAGTGAAAAGGATTTGGAAAGACAATGAAGTAACGCTGCCAATAAATGAGCTTTCTGCTAAAGGAACGACGACTGAAAAAATAGTTCCGCCAGCGCTGCCACATTTGGGTGTTGACCGCTTACATATCGAGGGTTTAAAAGGACAAGGAATTAAAGTTGGTGTTATTGATACAGGTATTGACTATCATCACCCTGATTTAAAAGATGTCTATAAAGGTGGCTATGATTTCGTTGATGACGATGCTGATCCAATGGAATCAACGCCTGCAGATCAATTGGCATCAGGTGAACCCAAGTTTATAGATGGTCTTCCATTTGTAACAGAGCACGGAACGCATGTTGCTGGAACAATCGCATCTAACCCTAAAAATGATGTTGAATATGCCATGACAGGTGTAGCACCAAATGTTGAATTGCATGCCTATCGAGTCTTAGGTCACTATGGATCAGGATTAGATTCATGGGTGATCGCAGGTATAGAAAGAGCTATTGAAGATGGTATGGATGTAATTAATCTATCATTAGGTAATAGTAGTAATAGTTCCTTAAACGCTACCTCAGTGGCCATTAACAATGCGGCATTACAAGGTGTTGTACCAGTTGTTGCCGGCGGAAATGCCGGGCCAAATCCTGGAACGCTTGGATCACCAGGCTCCTCACCACTTGCCATAACTGTTGGTGCTAGTGATGTGCCGACAGATATTCCGACTGTAAAAACAAGTTTAGGAGATATTTCCGTTCAAAATACTTTAATGGGTTGTGGATTTGGTAAGGATTATTTGAAAGTAATGGACAAAGAGTTTGAAGTGGTTGATGTAGGAATTGGTACGGAAGAAGATTATTCAGACAAAGAAGTTAATGGGAAAGTGGCATTAATTTCTCGTGGGACTATATCTTTTGATGAAAAAATTCGACGTGCTCACGAAAAAGGTGCTGTAGCTGTACTGATTTACAATAATGAAGATGGAGAAATTCCATTTTTCTTGGGTGAAAGTTATGGATATGTCCCAACCTTTAAAATGTTAAAAGGTGATGGAGAAAAACTACAAGATAAATTAAAAACAGATCCTACTATTAAACTTAATCTATCAGATTTACATTCAAATATGACTACTGGTGATGTGTTAGCCGATTTTAGCTCACGTGGACCAGTAAATAATAACTTTGATATAAAGCCAGATGTAGTAGCACCTGGAGTGTCTACATTTTCTACCGTTCCAGAATATATTAATAGTCCAAAAGAGGGTATCGACTATTCTAGCGCATATGCAAGTTTAAGTGGTACATCAATGGCGACACCACATGTAGCTGGAGTTGCAGCCTTATTATTACAATCACACCCAGATTATACAGTAGCAGATGTAAAAGCAGCGCTAATGAATACGGCAGATCCTTTAAAAGGTCGTATGTACAATGTAAATGAAGTTGGAGCAGGACGCGTAGATGCTTATGAGGCAGTTCACAATACAACGTTATTTGAAGTACAAAATAAGACGACTACCTTAGATGAAAATGGATTAAAAATAGAAATCGATGACATTTCAGGATCTATACCTTTTGGTAGTGTTGCACAATCAAGTGAGACTCAAAATAGAAAAACATCGATTTCTATTAAGAATTTAAGTAGTGAACTAGAAACATATCATACTAGAGTTGAATTTTTAACAATCGATGGTGTCTCAAAGGATGCTGAAAAGAGTGGTGTGACGCTTAAATTACCATCTACGATTGAAGTGAATGGAAATGAGAGTAAAAATATTAATGTAGAAATAACAATTCCAGCTAATGCAGAATTTGGGATATATGAGGGATATATTTATATAGAAAATGAGTCAAAAACGGCAGAATATCAAATTCCTTTCCATGTTCGTTATGCTAAACCTGGATTCGAAAAACTAAAATTTTATAAACATGCATTAACGAATGACCTTAGTAATTTTCATCCATACATCGAGCCGTTTACACCAGTCGATTTCAAGTTAAATAGTCATATGAAAACGATTGATGTAGTGGTTAGCGATCTAGCTGGCAATCCAATTGGGTTTTATGGCACATTTAATTTAGAAAATGCGTCAGTTGACACGGATTACTTAATATTTTTCGGATTTTCAGGTGAAGTAAAACATTTTACAGGTGATCCGAATAAACCTTTAGCACTTGAATATGAACCACTTAAAGAAGGTAAATACATTGTTTCTTATATTGGTACAGGAGTAGATGGTAAAACATATAAAATCGATAATGACATGGTAATCGATAATACAGCTCCAACACTGGAATTTGATAAGAAAACTGGAATCCAAGAACTTTCAAGTTCAGATTTAACAACTGAAAGTTATGACGGACAGGATTATACAGCATATTGGGTGCATGGAAAATTATATGATGATACGATTGACTATTTAAAAAGTAGAGGACATGACATTACTCAAGAGGCAAATACTGCGTACGCTTATCAAGATTCTTTTTGGCCAACAGCTCAATTTTTCCCAAATGCAAATGGTGAATTTAAATTTGGTGTCTTACCAGAAGAATATGCAAACTATCCAACTAATGTAAGAATCTATACTTATGATTACGCTACAGCAGGAAATCCGATTTTCCCAGAGTTTACTTTTATTGATAAGGGAGATCAATATTCTATAATTAAACCAAATACAAAAGGTGTAAGTCTTGAATCGGAGTTTGTAAATACATTTACGGTTCAAAACGCGAAAGATTTAACAAGTGCTTCTGTAACAATCGATGTCCCTAATTATTATAAAGTTGTAGACGTTAAGCCATCAAAACAGTTAGAGGACCTTACTAAGAAAAATAATTGGACTATTAATGTCGCAAAGCCACAAATTACAGAAAGCACGTGGTCTAATATTTCAGAATTTGCTGTAGATATTTCAGACAAAAAGACAAAATTACCTGTTTCAATTAATGATGATATTGATTTATTGGATATCACATTAAAAGTAGTAGATGACCATAATTACATGGTAGAAAGTACATTCTATTATCAAGAATCTTCATATCAAACAAGCTCTGGTAGTAAGTCTTCTTTACCAACATTTGCTGAAAAGTTTAAATTCATTTCCCGGCACTCATGGGTAGAAGGTTACTATCATGGTGAAGCAGTTAATTTAGACAACTATGATTTAGATTATTCAAAGATTGGGACAAAAGCTTATCTGGTTGATAAAAACGGTAAAAAGTACCCTGCGGATATTTCAGAAAATGGGTATATGACGTATAAGGATATTCCTGCAACGAAAGATGAATATACGTTAATCGTGGATATTCCAGGGCATTTCCTATATAGTAAAAAATTAACTTTAAGCAGAACTATTGATGGAAAAGTCCAAGGCAATTTCTATACTGTCTATACGGATACGGCAGCTGCTGGAGATGTCAACGGAGATCATGTAATCGATATTTATGACGCAAAGCTTATAGCAAATAATGCAGGAAATACAGGTGATAGGTTAAAAGAAGATCTTAACAAAGATGGAGTCGTTGACATTATTGACTTTAACTTTGTCGAAAAGAACTTCATGTCCATCAATCCATACTTCCCAACGTCCAATAAGCCAGTTGAAAAAATGGGTAATCTTACTCTAAAAGAATTAAAAACACGTTTTAATAAATAACTTAGTCCCATAAAGAATCCTCCCTTCAATTTTGGAAGGGAGTTTCTTTAACAATAATCGTTAAGATGAATATGTCAGCATTCGGGAGTGGAAATTAAAATGTTCTAGAAATTTCTTGGTGTTAATAGAAAAATGATTATTCTCCGAGCGTACCCAGCCTACACCTATCTTTTCCTGTTCGTAATTTATGATTTCGATAGGAACGATTTCGCCGCTTAAAACACAAGGATCATTTCTGTTAGAAAAGTCTGGTCCGAAGCTAATTCCTAAGCCCTCTAAAATCGCTTTTTTTATTACTTCTGTATTATCAGAGGTAAATAAAATGTTCATTGGCCCAAATTTACTAATTAAATCATTTGCAAATCGTTTTACATAATCGCCATTATATAAAATAACGTTTTGAGTCATCAATTGTTCATGAGTTATAAATTTTTGTGAAGCTAAAGGAGATGATTTGCTAACGTACACTTTCATCTTTCCTTCTAGTATTACTTCAAATTTTAAATCTTCTCTTTTATTTATTAAATCATCGTAGATCGTGATTAGGCCAATGTCAATCTGGTTATTTCCGACAAGCTCAATGATATGCTGCGTTCCTTTTTCTGAGACTTCGATATTTACTTTTGGAAACGCGTTTTTAAAAGAAGCTAAAGGTTCTAGGAGGAACATCATAAAGCCAGGGATCGATGATAACTTTAAATTTCCCGAAGTTACAGTGTTGAAAGATTGGGCCTCCTCTTTAAATTCTTGAAGTCTGATTAATACCTCGTATGCCTTTTTAATTAAGGTTTTGCCTTCATTCGTTGGAACGGCGCCAAGTCGTCGGTGGCGTTTAAATATTTTAACGCCCAACTCATCTTCTAATCTAGTAATCGATTGACTAATTCCCGATTGAGATACATGCAGGTTTTCTGCTGCTATTGAAATTGAGCCTGTTTCCGCAACCTTTACAATATACTCTAATTGTTCGATATGCATAAGTTTCTCCTTTTATATATAAGTTCAGCTTATATTTACTTCATCATTGGTTGATTTATTTAAGTGTAAATTATATATATAATAAATTCAAGGAAATCTTAATTTTCTAAAAAATAAAAGGAGGAAAGGAAAAGGATGACTTTGAATTTGAATGAGATCTTGAAGAACAGTGCAGCAAGATTTCCAAATCGCATCGCCTATACATTTCTGAATCAAGGTAAAACATTTGCAGAACTTGATAAATTGGTAGATTATGCTTCTATCAGTTTACATGATGCAGGCATCAGAAAAGGGGATAGAGTCGCTTTAATGCTTGGTAATTGTCCTGAGTTTGTAATTACTTACTTTGGAATCCTACGGGCAGGTGCAGTGGTTGTTCCGATTAATCCTGTCTACACTTCAGCTGAAATTGCGTATATTCTCTCTAATAGCCAAGCAAAGGCAGTAATTGCTCATTCCTCTTTAGAACCAACAATATCTTCAGTGAAAGAGAAACTGGAACATCTGAAGATAGTTATCTACACAGAATCAATTGAGACTGAATGGTCTTGGGAGCGTCTTATTCAAGAATCAAAAGAAGTTTTTGAAAGCCCTTCCATTGATGAAGGTGATTTGGCCGTCATTCTTTATACCTCTGGCACGACTGGAAAGCCAAAAGGTGCCATGCTATCGCATCGAAATATGGCATCCAATACTGCTTCTATGGCCCAGCTTGCTGAGTTCACGGAAGAAGATCGAATCATTGCCGTTCTTCCCATGTTCCATGTGTTTAGTATTGCGACTTGCATCAACATTCCGATTGCTTCCGGGGCAGCCATTGTCATTGTTCCAAAATTTAGCCCAACCGATGTGATCAATACGATTAGAAGAGAGAAGGCGACGATTTTTGCCGGAGTTCCGACCATGTTTAGCTTTTTGTTACAGGTGCCAGGTGCAGCGGCAGAAGACTTTTCATCGATACGGGCTTGTTTTTCAGGAGGTGCTTCGATTCCAGTTGAATTATTACATAGATTCGAAGAGAAGTTTCAGGTTCCGGTTTTAGAGGGGTACGGCCTTTCTGAAACGGCACCCGTAACAGCCTTCAATCCGTTGCGAGGAACACGGAAACCAGGATCTGTAGGCGTAGATATACCGGAAGTGAAGACTATAGTGGTGGATCCGAATGGAATGGAGGTTTCAAGAGGCGAAATCGGTGAATTAATTGTAAAAGGTCCGAATGTGATGATGGGATATTTAGGATTGCCGGAAGCTACTTCTTCCGCTTTGAAAGACGGATGGTTTTTCACCGGTGATTTGGCCCGAATGGATGAGGAAGGATACATTTATATCGTTGATCGTAAGAAAGATATGATCCTCGTTGGCGGATATAATGTCTATCCGAGAGAAGTCGAAGAGGTATTATATCAACACCCGGCCATTGTGGAAACAGCCGTGATCGGAATGCCGGATAAAGAATACGGAGAAATCGTAAAGGCTTTCGTGGTCACCAACGATGAAAGTATCACGATGGATGACATCCTGTATTTCTGCCAAGACAAGCTTGCCAAGTACAAGCTGCCAAAACAAGTGGAATTTATGAAGGAATTACCAAAGAACAGTACAGGTAAAATTTTGAGAAGAGCTTTGCGTGTTGAACAAGTGGAAGTTAATTAGTTTGATAGAGAACTTTTTATAAAATAATGATCGGTCTTTAGATAATAAGGAGGAATTGCTATGAAAGCAGCTGTGCACACATTGGAATTTCCACTCTTTATAAACGGGGAATGGAAAGCAGCGATAAGCGGAGAAACGTTTGAGGTAGTAAACCCTGCAACGGGTGAAGTGGCTGCAAAGGTGGCGAAAGCCGGGAAAGAAGATGTGGAAGAGGCAGTTTCATCCGCTCGTACAGCTTTTGATTCGGGAGTATGGTCTAAAAAATCTCCACAAGAACGCGCGAACGTACTTATCCAATTTGGAAACAAGATTATTGAGCATGCGGAAGAATTGGGGTACTTAGAATCTATTAGTTCAGGAGCAACCGTTCGCCGTATTTCTAATATGGACATCCTATCAATCGTTGATCTCTTACAGCAAACGGCAAAGTTCACTGTAGAGTATCCGTATGTGGAAGCCCTTCCTACTTTACCATTTCCTGGACCAAGCAATAACCAGGTATGGCGGGAACCGATTGGTGTTGTAGCGGCAATTACCGCTTGGAATTTTCCAATGATTCTGGCAATGTGGAAATTGGCTCCTGCCTTGGCAATGGGGAACTCAATTGTAGTCAAACCAGCTTCCAATACGCCATTGTCTACCTTGAAATTAGCGGAATTGGCTGCTGAAGCAGGAATTCCAGCAGGTGTCTTCAATGTTGTATCTGGTCCAGGCGCAAGCATTGGAGAAGTTCTTGTAACCCATCCAAGTGTAGACAAAGTAGCTTTTACCGGTTCTACAGAAGTCGGGAGCCGAATTATGCAGATGGCAGCAGGAACGGTAAAACGCGTCACTCTTGAGTTAGGCGGGAAATCACCAGCCATCGTGTTGCCGGATGCGGACATGAGTATCACCATTCCAGGCATTTTATTCGGATTCTTATCACACTCTGGGCAAGTTTGTGAATCAGGCACTCGTGTTCTTGTACATGATTCCATTTATGAGCAAGTCATTGAACAATTATCTGAACTTGCCAAATCTATTACAATTGGAAACCCATTAGATATCGCAACCGGTATGGGTCCGCTGGTATCAAAGCAGCAATTGGAAACCGTCCTTTCTTATATTGAATCCGGTATTCAAGAAGGGGCTCGATTGGTGTGCGGCGGAAAGCGTAGGATCGTAGAAGGATTTGAAGATGGCTATTATGTTGAACCTACCATTTTTGCCGATGTTCATAATGACATGAAGATTGCGAGAGAAGAAATTTTTGGTCCTGTTCTCTCCGTCATTCGTTACTCCACGGTTGAGGAGGCAATTGAAATAGCGAACGATACCATTTATGGACTAGCAGGCGGCGTGTGGTCTAAGGATGTAAATAAAGCCATGCAAATAGCCCGTGAATTAAAGGCAGGAACGATATGGATTAATGATTGGCATATGCTCCGAAGTGATGCCCCATTTGGCGGATACAAGCAAAGTGGTTTTGGCCGGGAATTAGGACGCCATGCGTTAGACGAATATTCTCAAGTCAAGCATGTCCACTGCTCGCTCGTGCCCGAAGTCAGCCAAAGACCTTGGTATCAAATTTTATTGGGATAATTTAAAAATACAAATCTAATAAAGCAGGTGATTCTATGTCGACATCATTTTTTCAATTTTCTGTACGAACGGTTGTTAATAGCGGAGCGGGATCAAGAACATTACTTCCTGAGATGATTAAAGGGCTTGGCGGTAAACGAGCAGTACTCTACACGGATAAAGGGTTAACCCAGGCTGGAATAACAGAGCAAATTAAAGAGTTATTTGCTCTTATGCCGGGTACGCCGGAGCTCGTTGGGGTGTTTGATGAAATCGAACAGGATGCAAAAGGAGGTATTATTAATCGCGGAGCTCGTTTCTTTAAAGAGTGCAACGGTGATTCCCTAATTGCTCTTGGCGGTGGCAGTGTCTTAGATACAGTAAAAGGAATTAAGTGGATGCTCCATAAAGGTCTGGATGATATTCGTGATTCCCTGCTTACCGGAAATGTGATGGAATGGTGGCCGGAGGCTCAATATATTTCGATTCCGCATGTAGCCATTGCGACAACAGCGGGAACTGGAGCGGAAGTATCACCTGTAGCCGTTATCCTAAATGAAAATCTCGGAATAAAATCAAACCTTCTTCATCCGTTTATCAATGCGGATATGGCGATTTTGGATCCGGATTTAACAGTAGGGCTTCCTCCTAAAATTACTGCATTTACAGGATTTGATGCCTTAACGCATGCAGTGGAAGCTTATTTTTCACCGAAGGCCAATCCGATGACAGATGCCTATGCCCTGCAATCGATTCGTATGATTGTTGATCATTTACAGACTGCGGTTCACAAAGGGGACGATCTTTCAGCAAGAGCGAATATGCTGATGGCAAGTTCGATGGCGATTTCTGCTTTCTGTTTATGTCTGAATGCCGTTCCAATTCACAATATGGCACACGCGATTGGGGCAAAATTCAATATCCCGCACGGTTTGGCTAATGCTGTGCTTTTGCCAAATGTAATGGAATCTTTGCCTGCGTACTATTTGCCGCGAGTCACTGGATTTGCCCAAGCATTAGGTATCGCGAAACCATCAGAACAACCGGAAAAATGTTTAGAGGAAGTTATTCAATTTATAAGAGATTTCCGCAAAGCGGTGAATTTACCAGACACTTTTGCTGAATTTGAATGTAACGAAGACAAGCTTCACCTTTTGGTGCCGGCTGTACATCATGACCCTGCAGGAGTTTTCTTCAAGATCCCAGCCCCTATTATCACCAAAGTGATAAATGAAGTGTTCGAGCTAAAAGCAATAGAGGCTTAACACGACCATTGGCAATCTTGTCATACGGAAAACACTTGAAAACCTCCTGTTGATGTATGGTCGCCAGACTTGACATTAGTGCCGGGAAGTCAAAAGTGTTTTCCTTTTTTTGTTAATTAAAAAACAACAATCCTTGGAGGTTTGTATGAAAAGCAAAGTAGTAAATCCAACTAAGTCCGCCACTTCTTTTACAAAAAAGGCAAATTTAGCAGTATATAAATCACTAAATTTCAATGATCTACAGGATTTCGAGGATGCGAACCGCGGTTTTATTGCCCCTTTGGAATCGACCATCCTTAAAGATTATTCTGGGGAAGTCGTTTGGGACATCGATAAGTTAGATTTTCTTATCGACGCTGCTCCAGAAACAGTGAATCCAAGCCTATGGAGAAATGCCCAATTACAGGCTATAGCTGGTTTATTTGAAGTGGTAGAAGGAATATATCAAGTGCGTGGGCAATCCATCGCCACCACTTTCTTCTTTGAAGGTAAACAAGGAGTCATTGTTTGTGATGCTTTAGGAAGTACGGAAACAGCTGAAGCCGCCATGGAATTATATTATAAACATCGTCCAAAAAAGCCAGTTTCAGCCATCATTATCAGTCAAAGTCATGCGGACCACTTTGGCGGCATTCAAGCTGTTCTAAAATATGCGGAAAATCCGGCCATTCCTATTATCGTTCCTCAACATTTTACAAAAGAAGCAATAAGTGAAAATGTGCTTTTGGGTACCATTATGGCGCGTCGGGCCGAGTATCAGTTTGGTAAAAACATTCCAGACGGCAGGGAAGGCTCGGTATCGATTGGTATAGGTAATACGATGAGTTCCGGTACCATGAGTTTTGCACTGCCTACGGTTGAAATAGAGAACGAAATCCAAACGATGGAAATCGATGGGGTAACCTTTCAATTCTTGTTAACCCCTAACACGGAAGCACCTGCTGAAATGCATTTTTATATACGAGATTACAAAGCATTATTTGTATCAGAGAACGCGAATCAGTTGATGCATCAAATTTATACGGTTAGAGGGGCAAAAACTCGTGATGCCCTGCATTGGGCCAATTCACTCGATAAAACCATTGATTTGTTTGAAAATGAAGAGATTGATGCGTTGCTCATGATTCATGCATGGCCTGTTTGGGGCAAAGATCGTGCTTTAGGACATTTGAAACTGCAGCGTGATTTGTATAAATATATGCATGACCAGACCATACGCTTAGCCAACCATGGGTATACCATGGAGGAAATAGCTGAAACGATCAAACTTCCAAAATCATTAGATACGTATTGGGGGAATCGCGGGTATTACGGTACGTTAAAGCATAATGCAAAGGGGATTTATAATTATTATTTAGGTTATTATAGTGCACATCCTTCAGATTTAGATCCATTACCACAAGTAGAAGCAGGTCTTAAATATGTAGAATACATGGGCGGAGCGACCGCTATTTTGGAAAAAGCAAAAGCTGATTTTGATAATGGGGAATACCGCTGGGTAGCTCAAGTATTAAAAAATGTCGTAATGGCTGACCCGGAAAATTCGGAAGCCAAAAATTTATTGGCAGATGTCTACGAACAATTGGGTTACCAAGCCGAATCAGCCAATTGGCGTAATATTTATCTTGTTGGTGCTGCCGAACTAAGGAATGGAATCACTAAAGATCCTGCCCCATTAGATGTTTCAGGAATTATCAACCATATGCCGATAGAGGATTTCTTAAAGCTAATCGCTGTTAAACTAAACGGAACGAAGGCAGAAGGTAAAAAAATAACGTTGAATGTAGCTCTATCAGATATTAACCAAAACTTTGCTATTTATTTAGAAAACTCCGTTTTGGTTTATAAGGCTGGAAAATTAGACGCTAATCCAGATGTTTCCTTAACTCTGGAACGATTAACATTCTTTGGAGTTGGACTTGGCATGGTTTCACCAGAACAAGCAGCAGCAGCAGGTAAATTAAACATTTCTGGTGATCAAACAAAATTGAATGACTTTTTATCACTTTTAGATCAATTTGACCGATTATCCAATATCGTAACACCTTAATTAACAATAAGCACCTGCTTAAATTTATCCGCTTTAAAGGTGGAAATGCAGGTGTTTTCCTTCTTAGGTATAAAAGTTAATGCCATTATAAATTAAGAAATATTTGACGAGAGGCAGGAGTACGAATGAAAGGTTGGACAAAATGGGTTATTTTACTTGCACTTTTTATTTTGTCTATTGTTAATTTTGCCGATAAATCCATTACAGGTTTAGCCGGAATTCATATTATGAAGGATTTGAATCTAACTTTCTCTCAATTTGGAATGGTTGGAAGCAGTTTTTTTTGGTTGTTCCCATTAGCTGGAATATTAGGGGCTTCTTTATCAGATCGTTATGGAACGGAAAAATTATTGGTTGTTATGGCGATTATTTGGACCATTGCGCAATCAATGGTGATGTTTGTTTCTGGCCTTCCGATGCTTTTGTTTAGCAGGGTATTACTAGGTATTGGAGAAGGTCCTTTTCAAGCAACGGCAACCAGTCATATTAGTAAATGGTTTAAACCGGAATCACGTGGATTAGCCATGTCCATCTTAAATTTTGGCAATGTTGTGGGCATAGCGGTTACAGCTCCAATAGTGGTTTTTCTAATGTCAAATTTTGGATGGACACAAACGTTTTTTATTTCTGGCATTATTAGCTTTGTCTGGTTAATTTGCTGGCTTTGGCTCGGAAGACTGAAACCAGATGTTTTGTTTGAAGAAGAGGAAAGGAAACAGGAAACCAAACTTGAGACAAATGGGAAAGACAAGTGGAAAGCGTTGCGATCTCCTATTTTTATTTTTACATCCTTAGCTGCATGTATCGGCTTTTCTTATATTGTCTTTGGACTTACCTTTAATCCCGCCTATCTAATGAAAGTTAAGGGATTCACTGAACAACAGTCTGGAAAAATCATTGCTATATCTGGATTAATTGGCGCGATACTTGCATTAGTAGTGGCAATCATTTCAGATCGTATTTACAAAAAAACTCTAAATTTATGGAAGTCGAGAATTCTTTTTTCTGCAAGTGGTCTAATCCTAGCAGGCATTATCTATGCTTTATATCCCCTTGTTAATGGTAAGGGTTCAATCATCATTATCCTTTCTAGCGTGTATACATTAGTGGCAACAGCTGGAAATCTAAATCCCGCAGTAATTATTAGTTTATATCCTGAACGGAGAGGTCTTATGACAGGAACTTATTATGCAATCATGACATCATCAGGTATATTTGCTCCCATTATCTTTGGAAAGCTCATTCAATCTTCAGGTGAAAATCCAGCAGTGGGTTTTAGCTTATCCATTTATGGAATCTCTGTTGCTATGGTGTTTACAGCAATGTGCATGTTCCTTTTCGCAAAGCCAAAACAAAGAATTGCAACAAATAGTGATAAAAGAACTGTGAACCTCTAATGAAATTTTGATTTGCGATTATTTAACTGGACTCATTCATAGCCTAGGTTTCAATCTAAATCAATTGTTTAAAAGGATGTGTTAAAATGGCAGCCAAAAAAGATAATCTAAAAGAATCATTGAAAGAATATATAACGTCAAAGGAAAAACAAGGAGTTGATGAAACGGTAGAAACTGTACAGGAACCATTAATAGAGGAAAAATCGGATGAAGAAATCACGGTCGATGAAGAAAATGAAGCATCGCTTTCTAGCCTGGACCTCCTCTGGAGATATTCATATCAGGTATTGGATGAATGGGCAAAGTGTGGTGATCATCGCGACGAAGTCTTCTTAAAACAGGTGAGACGATTCTCTGGGAATCAGGGATATAAAAAAACAATAGCAGAGCAATTGACGAAGGAGGTTACTGAGTGGGAAAAGAATGCACGAGATGAATTTTTAATGTCCACCACCACCTTGCACCATTTCTTTCCGGTTCGATCTTATGAGGAAATAAATGTACAATTTGATCAGATTCAAAAGACAGTATTGTCTCTTTTAAGTACTCCTTGTCAAGCCATTGCGAACAGTCAAGCCACAGAGAAATATGTAGAATTGATAGAGCAATATATTGAGTTTAGGAAAAAAGGAAGAATGCAATATATCAACATTGTTAAACAAGCTGGGAATCCACTCTATGAATTTCAAAAAGGATTTGTCAATCAGTTTACAACTCAATTCAAAGAACTGATTTTCCCACTTAATAAATATTTGGAAAAAACAGAAGAACCTTCTAAGTCTTAATTTAAGGAGAGCAACAGCATGTCAAATGAAAAAATCTATGATCCTTTTGTTGGATTAAACCAATTGAGTGAAATGTGGGACAAACAATTAACTGGCCTTTTATATAACTTAACAGACAACAAAGAATTTGTTCACACAGCAAGTCTCGGAATCAACACTTATTCATTTTACCTAGAGCGACTTAGAAAGAACCAAGAGGTTTTTGCTTCTCTTATGAATATCCCGACAAAGAAAGATGTAGCCAATGCCGCAAAGCTATCTATTCAGACAGAAGAAAAAATTGATATTTTAGAAGAACAAATTTGGAAATTACAAGATAGTGTTAGCTCCATTACGAAAGAAAATGGAGGAATGTTCGAAGAGATAGTAAATATTGTCATGCAAATGAAGAATGAATTTCGACAGATGTCCCAAGCGTTGGTGGAAACGCAAAAAATGAATTCTGACCTTCAGGAATTGCGTAAAGAAGTAGAGAGAGGTCTTATCGAAATTCGGCGTGAGAAGCAGAAAAAAGAACCAGAAAAAAAGCAGAATAAAGAACTGGTGCTCACCGGTATTAATAAATAACATTAAAGAGAGCAGTGATCATAATGAACGCATTAGGAACAAACCTTTTTCCGAGCTTTAACTTAGAAAAAGAAATGAAACGGTGGAATCATCTCAATAATATTATGACCGGTCCAAAGCCAGATATCGTGCCTACACCGAGACAGGCTGTCTGGAAGAAAAATAAAGCTACTTTATGGTATCATCCTGCCAAAGAAAAAAGACATACCATTCCGGTATTTCTAGTCTACTCCCTGTTAAATAAGGTGTACATTCTTGACATCGGTGAAGGAAGCAGCGTTGTAGGCGGGCTTACCGAGCGCGGCTATGATGTCTACCTATTGGACTGGGGGTCCCCTGGGCTTGAAGATTCTGATATCACACTGGATCAATATATCATCGATTATTTGGAGAACGCCCTAAAACGAGCGTTAAGACATTCAGGTGCAAAGGAAATATCACTTGCCGGTTATTGCCTGGGTGGAACGATTGCAGCCATTCTGGCTTCCATAACCGATCTGCCGATTAAGAATTTATCACTTGCAGCCGTTCCAATCGATTTTAGTATCGGTGTCCTTCCTGATAAAATCCTAGAAGGACTACAAAATGGGCAGTTAAGTGTTGACCGTTTTGCCGATGCACATGAGACCATTCCATCAGAATTTCTGTATTTGATGTTTAGGATGCTATCGCCAAGTGAGATTAGTCCAAAAGTTAATCTTTTCAGCCGGGCACATGATGAAAAATATGTAGAAAAGTGGCGCCGGATGGATAAGTGGACGAAGGACGCTGCTTCGTTTGCCGGTGCTGCATTCAAACAGATGTTTAATGATCTCTATAAAGATAACAAACTCTTAAAGGGAGAATTGGTGATTGGCGGTAGAAAGGTGGATTTAAAGAATATAAACTGCCCGCTTTTTGTTTTTTCCTGCTCACGTGACACACTTATATTAGAGAAGCAAAGCCTTCCGGTGATGAACCTTGTTTCAAGTAAGGATAAAACGTATGAGGTGTATGAAGGTGGACATGTTTCACTTGTCTTGACCGGGGTGTTCGCAAAAATTTGGGATAAGTGGCTATTGGCTCGATCACAGGAAATTCGGGAATAATGAGATTAATAAAGTTTTTGAAGGGGATTTAATCATTAATGAAAGCCTTTTATAGAATAGAAGAGTCACCAGGAGAAAGTGTAAAGTATGCACAGCAGCATTTAGCAAATGAAAGAACGTATCTTGCATGGATACGTACGGCTATATCGATAACAGGAGTAGGTTTCTTAACGACTTCCTTACATTTTACAACTAAAATCAGTTCCAATCCCTTTATTAATACCCTAGTCATCATTCTCGGAATCTTTGCTTGTGTTATCGGTGTTATTACTAGTGCGTTGTCGACGATACAATACACAAGGAAAAGAAAGGAAATTGCAGACGGAGTCTTCACACCATCAAACCAATCCATTATCTTTGTTTCTAGTTTATTTTCATTATTAGTGTTCATGATTTTTATGTATCTCTCGCTTTTATTATTCAATTAAAGGCAAATGCATGATAAAACTTAAATGAGCAATGGGACGGTCTCTCGTAGGTGGGTTCGATTCCCACGCAAACAGAACCCAATTATATCAAGGGTTTAAGCTGTTTGTTGTAGGTATTTTGTCAACCGTTTAAACTGTGATTTACGAAGAAAAAGTCACCAGTGTTTTTTCTGAAAATTACTAAGTACTCGTGCGACTGATTGAAGGTGCACTAGTGTGTGTCAAATCCACCAAATCTTGAATGAAGGGTGGAATTTTTTTTGTAAACGGTAAGGAAAATTCAGCGGGTAGTAGAAATCTAATACCTCTATAGTATTTGATATCGTAGTATTACACCAGAGAGGGTTTCCAGCCTTCTTTTTTTTGCAAAAATTAAGGCATACAGCATAGAATAAATAGACTTTTCAGAAATTATATAGAAAGGACATCTAATATTATGGATATCAAATCAGTCTTAGTGCCGGTTACAATTATACAAAGGATGTATATCGATGGAAGATGGGTTGTAGGTGATGCTGATGAGAAAAGAGAAAGCATCAATCCTGCAAATGGTGAAGTTATAGGGATTGTTACGGAAGGTTCAACGCAAGATGCAAAAAAAGCTATCGCAGCTGCACGCAGAGCATTTTATGACGATGGCTGGATGAACAGCAAAGCAAGAGATCGTGCGGATCGTTTGCTCCAAATATCAAATAAGCTGGAGGAAAGAAAAGAAGAGTTCGCATACTTAGAGACACTTAATAATGGGAAAACATTGAGAGAGTCGCTGAATGATGTGGAAGATGCAGTAAATCAATTACGTTATTATGCAGGGTTAGCAACAAAACCTCATGGTCAAACCTATGATGTTCCGGATGATATTCAAGCCATGGTGATTCGTGAACCGATTGGTGTTGTGGGTATTATCGTTCCCTGGAATTATCCATTGGTTATGGCAAATCAAAAAATTGCAGCTGCAATTGCAGCTGGATGTACAGTGATTGTTAAGCCCGCAGAGCAGACACCTCTTTCGGTCATTCGCTTGTTTGAGATAATAGATCAGGTTGGATTCCCGCCAGGTGTTGTTAATTTGGTATTGGGTGCTGGAAGTATGGTTGGGGCAGAATTGGTCAAAAATCCACTTGTAGATAAAATTTCTTTTACCGGGGGTACAGATACAGGGATTAAAATAATGAAATCTGCAGCAGATACTGTTAAAAATATTAGTTTAGAACTGGGCGGAAAATCACCAAATATTGTTTTTGCTGATGCTGATCTAGAAATAGCCATTGATTATGCACTGTTTGCGATTTTCGCGAATCAAGGTCAAGTGTGTTCAGCAGGCTCTCGATTATTGTTGGAAGAGAGCATATATGAAAGATTTGTACCTGAACTAGTAGAACGGGCAAAGATGATTAAAGTGGGACCGGGTTGGGTAGACGGTATGGAGATGGGACCACTCATATCAGAAAATCATATGAATAAAGTGCTAGAGTATGTACAGATTGGCTTGAAAGAAGGCGCTACACTTCTTTGTGGAGGTAAGCGTATCGTTGAGGAAGGATTAACTGATGGTTATTTTGTAGAACCTACAATATTTACAAATACCAGACCTGATATGAGAATTGTTCAGGAAGAAATATTTGGTCCAGTACTAGTCATTCAAACCTTCAAAACAGAAGAGGAAGCGATTCAATTAGCGAATGGTACAGACTTTGGGCTGGCTGCTGCGGTGTTTACCAATGATGGGGCTAAAGCTCATCGTGTGATTCGTCAGATGCGAGCAGGTATCACTTGGATAAACACCTATCATCCAACGTTTAATGAGGCACCATGGGGTGGTTATAAGAAAAGTGGAATTGGCAGAGATTTGGGAACTTATGGGTTCGAAGAATATATAGAAACCAAACAAATTAATGTGAATTTGAAAGTGGAACCATCTGGTTTCTTTCAAGGTAAAAACCAATAAGATACATTTATGGTTGCCTTAATTGAATAAAGTGAGTTGCAAAAAAGATGGTTCTTCCAATAAACATCAATACCCGGAATCTAGGGTCAGTCCCTCGATAAATTAATGTTTTAATGTGGTGGGGGACTGACCCACTGGCCTTAAAAAATGATAATCTCCTACTTCAGGTAATCCTTTTTTAGGGCATTTCCTAGAATATGAGGTCCTCGTTCGAACCCACAGAGTATTGCTGCTCCTTTTTCTGATAATAGATATTATATTAAAATTCCAAACTATTATTATAGGAACCACAATTGCCTGAAAAAATTAAGCGGATGTTTTAGACAAAAAATGTTTTTTCTGCTCAAGATAATTTAACAATCGAAAAAACTGCGGCAGGATCACACAAATAATGAGGATTCGAAGAACCTGTACTGCTACGACAAAGGTCGAGTCTCCATGGAGGACGACAGAAGTTGTTGTCATTTCAGCAATTCCGCCAGGTGCGAATGCAAGAATAGAGGTTATAAGTGAGATATCCGTTATCTTAGCCACTAAAATAGCACAAATAAACATCGAAAAAATGAGACCAACTGTACTAAAGAAGGACACCATGATTGTCCGCTTTAAACCAAAAAACATGCTTTTCTGAAAACGGGAGCCAATACTGGCCGCAATCATAATCTGCGATAAAATAATTACTTCATGTGGCCACCATGAAATGATATCTCTGCCTATAAAGAACGAACCAAGAGATTGGGCAATCGCAACACCTACCATGCTTCCAATCAGCCATGGAGCGGGAAACCGTAAATATTTGATCAATCGATAGCCTGCATAGGCAAATCCAATAAGTGCAAAAGTCCAAAGTAACATCCCGATTTTAAATTCCGGGTCAGTCAGTACAGGTATGGGGACATGATTCGCCGAGTTTCCACTAGCTGAAGCAGATAAAGAAGCAATCAACGGAATCATTAGGATCACTAAAAATACACGCATGGTTTGAATAATGCTGACGACAGCCGTATTCGCCCCTGCCTCTTCTGCAATCCCAGGCATGGCGGATAATCCACCTGGAGCCGTTCCGAAAAAGCTGGTCATCATATCCGTATTACTATATTTCCAGAGTACGAGCCCGGAAAGTAAGGAAAAAATGATAGATAGAAGAAGCATAAGAATTATGGCAAGCCAATTTTCTTTAAACACATGCAAAAAAGTCAAGTTTAATTTCTGTCCCAAATGAATGCCTAAAATAAACTGCCCCATATATAACCAGTATTTTGGCATCCCTTTTTGATTCCCATTACCCCTTAAAACTGATGGCCTCCAAAATGATAGGAAAGCAGCTGCTAGAAATGTGCCGATCATCCATCCAATGGATAGGTCCGTCAATGAAATCAAAAATCCTCCTAAGCTACTTACAGATATAAAACAAACACTACGAAAAAAGGTGTTTTTTCTATTCATGAATAATCCTCCTTGCACTCAAAACATCCAATTAAGATTTCGTAATTTAAATATAGTATAATCAAAGCAATAAATAAAATATGGAATTTATATCGAAAGCCATAATCAAAAATTATTTCTTATGGTATGAGGTGACCCCGATGGATGAAAGAGACTGGATGGTTTTGCAAACTCTTTATCAAGAAAAAAATATAACCAATACAGCTAAAAGCCTGCATATTTCGCAGCCGGCTTTAACCAATCGTTTAAAAACAATGGAAAACTACTTTGGAGTAAAAATCGTTAATCGAAACTGGCGCGGAGTCGAATTTACCCCACAGGGTGAATATCTTGCAAAAAATGCCCATGAAATGTTATTGCGAATACAAAGGATGAAAGAAACAGTCCTTAATATGGAGGAAAAAATATCGGGTACATTAAGGCTGGGTGTTTCAACCTTTTTTACGGATTATAAACTTCCCGGATTATTAAAACTTTTCAAAGATCAGTACCCTGATGTCGAGTTTAAAGTTACAACGGGGCCAAGCAACGAGATTGCCCATTTAATGTACAATCATGATGTACATGTTGGCTTTTTAAAAGGGGAATATGGCTGGAAGGGTCAAAAAAAGCTCCTCTTCGAAGAAAGCATTTGTATCGCTTCAAAAGAAGAAATAGACCGGAACTTACTGCCCGATTTACCTAGAATTGATTACGAAACGGATCCATTATTAAAAGCTGTAATTGATAACTGGTGGGCTGAAAATTACTCACAGCCTCCACTTGTCAGTATTAATGTGGATAAGGCTGATACATGCAAAAAGATGGTGGGTTATGGTTTGGGCTACGCGATTATGCCAAGCATGATTATTGATGACCTTGTTCATATCAATAAAATTAAAATTAATAATAAGGAGGGAGAAAAAATTATCCGAAAGACGTGGATGTTTTACCATGAAGAATCTTTAGAATTTAAAGTAGTAAAAGCCTTCGTCGAATTTGTTGATGCGATTGACATGCGATCCATTATCTAAAAAAGCCTTACCTATTTTTTTAGAAAAACAACAAGGAGTCATTATTAATATTGCTTCCATTATACTAAGGGACTTGCAATTGAAAGAACGGCAATTGAAAATCTTAAATAGCTAATTAAGAATTAAAAAAACGACAGGCGATTAACCTGTCGTTTTTTTTCTATAACTTAGTTTTTAAGAGTATTTTCCCAATCTGCAGCAAATTTTTCCATCCCTTGATTAGTAAGTGGATGTTTTGAAATTTGCTCAATGACTGAAAACGGAATCGTTGCAATATGTGCTCCTGCCATTGCTACACGAGTAACATGGTCCGGGTGACGAACAGATGCTGCAATAATTTGTGAGTCGAAATTATGAATGCGGAACAGTTCAGCTATTTTTGATACTAATTGTACGCCGTCTTCGGAAATATCGTCTAAGCGTCCTAAAAATGGAGATACATAAGTTGCACCTGCACGAGCTGCTAATAGTGCTTGGTTTACAGTAAAGATAAGTGTGACATTTGTTTTAACGCCTTTATCAGCAAGATAACGGCAAGCCTCTAAACCGTCTAAAGTCATAGGAAGCTTGATTGTAATTTTCTCATCTCCGCCGTTAATTTTAATAAGCTCCTCAGCTTGAGCAATCATTTCGTCAGCTGTAACGGCATCTGGAGTTACTTCAGCGGAAACAGATTCTACCCGTGGAACTGCTTGACAGATTTCTTCAATGCGGTCTTCGAATTTAACGCCTTCCTTAGCAACTAGGGAAGGATTAGTTGTAACACCTGATAAAACACCAACTTTATATGCCTTTTTAATATCAACAAGATTTGCAGTATCAATAAATAATTTCATCGTATATTACCTCCGTTTTAAGATTATAGTAGACTTTTTGTAGTTCGAACAACATTTTCAGTCGTAAATCCAAATAGCTCCATGACTGCAGCGCCTGTTCCTGAAGCACCGAATGTTTCAATAGATAATACTTTCCCTTCTGATCCTACATAGCGTTCCCATCCAAGAGAGATACCCATTTCTAGTGCCACACGCTTCTTAATAGCAGCAGGTAAGACAAGCTCTTTATACTCCTTCGGTTGACGATCGAATAGTTCCCAGCTTGGCATTGCAACAACGCGAACCGATACATTTTCCTTTTCAAGTTCAGCTTTCGCGTTAATGGCTAATGACACTTCCGAACCGGTTGAGATCAAGATAACCTCTGGTTGGTCATTTGTTTGCGTTAAAATGTAAGCTCCTTTAGAAAGGTTTTCTAAATTGGCTTGTGTTTCTTGGAACACTGGCAGGTTTTGACGGCTTAGTACTAGGGCAACAGGACCGTCAGTTTGTTTTAGTGCATAAGCCCAAGCACTTGCCGTTTCGTTTGCATCTGATGGGCGAATGACGGTTAGCCCTGGGATGGCACGAAGAGAAGCTAGCTGCTCAATTGGCTCATGAGTTGGACCATCCTCACCAACCGCAATCGAATCATGAGTAAATACATAAGTGACTGGAAGCTTTTGCAAGGCTGCTAGACGAATGGATGGTCTGAGATAATCATTGAAAACAAAGAATGTGCTTACAAATGGCTTTACCCCGCCATGAAGAGCCAAACCATTGCCAGCCGCCCCCATTGCGTGTTCCCGGACGCCAAAATAGATATTCCGTCCGCTAAATGATTCTACGGCGAATGCTGCGTTTTCCTTTATATCTGTCATTGTGGAGTGAGAAAGATCCGCACTTCCACCAAAAATAGAAGGAACTGATTTGACAAAATGGTTAATGGCTTCCCCGCTGGCTACACGAGTTGAGATTGTTTTTCCTGTTTCAAATGTCAGGATGTCTTCTGCATTAATTAAAACCTCTCCCGTGATGGCTTGTTGCAATTCTTTTGCTAATTCAGGATATGTCTCTTGATAAGACTGGAATAATGCATTCCATTGTTGTTCTTGACCCATTCCTCTTTGTTTTAGCTCTTCAAAATGGGCTTTAACTTCCTCCGGTACAAAGAAATCCTCTTCATAGTGCCAGCCATATACCTGTTTTGTTGCAAGAGCTTCTTCTGCTCCAAGGGGATTTCCATGTGCCTTGTTTGTTCCTGCAACTTTGGGACTTCCATAACCGATAGTAGTTCTAATTTCGATCAAGGTTGGTTGGTTTGTATTTTGTTTAGCTAATGTAATAGCTTTTGAGATTTCTGCTACATCATTGCCATCTTCTACTCGTAAATATTGCCAATGAGCAGATTCTGTTCTTTTTTGAATGTCCTCTGAAAATGAAAGGTTTAATTCACCGTCCAAAGAAATATCATTGGAGTCATATAATGCAATTAATTTTCCTAGTTTCATATGGCCGGCCATAGACATGGCCTCATAAGAGATACCTTCCATTAAATCTCCATCGCCCACTAGAGCATATGTATAATGGTCAATTACAGGGTATCCATCCTGATTGAATTTTCCAGCTAAATGCGCTTCAGCCATCGCCATTCCTACTGCATTTGCAATCCCTTGCCCTAAAGGTCCAGTTGTCGCTTCAACACCGTCTGTGTGACCAAATTCGGGATGACCAGGTGTTTTGCTATTAAGCTTTCTAAAACTTTTTAAATCTTCTAAAGATACATTGTACCCAGCTAAATGAAGCAAACTATATAACAAGCTAGATCCGTGTCCGGCAGAAAGAATAAAACGATCTCGATTAAACCATTTTGCATTTGCAGAATTATGATTTAAATGATGCGCCCAGAGTGCATAGGTCATTGGAGCAGCCCCCATAGGTAGGCCTGGATGACCAGAATTAGCACTATTAATCGCGTCAATTGATAAGGTGCGAATCGTATTTACTGCTAGTGTTTCAATACTATTATTCATCTTTTTTTCCTCCTTTAATTTCGTGTGATTTAAGTTAGTACAAAAAGTGAGTATTAGGTTTCTTGCCTCAAATGATTTCTTGTTTTTGCATTTTAACGTAAGTTTTTTCTTATTCGTGAATATTTTATCTTTATAAACAAGAAAAAACAAGAAGAATTTTGCCGATTTTAAAAAAAAATTTGTGAATTCAAGAAAAAATAATATAATATAAGAAAAAACATGCAAAAACACGGAGGCTGATCATTGTTATGCTAAGAAAAGAACGACAAAGCAAAATTTTACAAATACTTGAAAAGGAAGGGAAAGTCGTTGCTAAAGAATTAAGCATGAAATGGGATGTTTCCGAGGACACAATTAGACGAGATTTAAGGGAAATGGATTCATTAGGTCTTCTCAAAAGAGTACACGGCGGGGCATTTCCTGCATCTGCGAGCGCTTTAACATTTTCTGAAAGAACGGAAGAAAATATAGATGCAAAAAAAGAATTAGCCTTAAAAGCAGTGAAGATTATTAAAGATGGACAAGTTCTTTTAATAGATGGAAGTACAACAAATCTTTTTCTGGCTCAAGAAATTCCAATGGAGTTTAAAGGGACCGTTATTACGAATAGTCCCTCTATTAGTTTGGCATTATCAAAACATCCAAATACAGATATCATCCTTTTGGGTGGAACCTTTTTTAAGGAATCTTATGTAACTGTAGGATTAGATGTAATTGAAGTGCTTAAAAATATTAGAGCCGATCTCTGTTTTTTAGGAGTGTATTCCTTGCACCCTGACTTTGGTATCAGCATCCCTCATATAGAAGAGTCTTATGCTAAACGTCAGATGATTAAAAGTTCAAATAAGATCGCAACCCTGGTTACAAGAAGTAAACTTAATACTATTTCCAATTACTTGGTTGGTCCTGTTTCAGAACTTGATTACTTAATTACGGAAGACGGTCCCTCAAGTCATAATTTAAACAAGTACATGGAATTCGATATTGAAATCATTTGAAAATAGTAGGGAGTAGGGTCGCTATAGCTTTTAGTGAAATAGACAAGGGAAAAAAGAAAAGAAAAAAGAAAAAATAGTATAAAAGAATATACACCCAACAAAGACTATCAAGATAAACTTTTGAAGGGGTTTTTGAACATGATTAGATGGGAAAAATTAAACGAAATAATTGAAAGAATACCAACAATGTCTGATGAAGAATTATTTGCATGGAGTGAAGATTGTTCCAAAGAGTTAGAAAGAAGGAAAATGGTCAAAAAGCAAAAACTCATGAAAGCCAAAAAGGAAAACAGAATTACACGAATAAAATAAGAAGGTGCTGTTTTATGAAATCTGTTTATCAAACTGGAAACGCATTTCGCTTACCATGTACCTTTGAACAAGGTGAAGGACTGCAATTCAATCCCGAGCGTCAACAAAATAAAGTTCATCCCAAACAGACTTTTCTTTAGGTCATGTAAAACGGAACTATGTAAGACCATGGAGACAAAACTGGGGTGTGTCCAAGACCTTCAAATTCTATTATTTGGAGGTTTTTTTGATAAAAGTTGTTTGAAACATGGTGGCTTTTCTTCAACAAAAAAAGTAGAGACGATTACCCTTTAGTAACAAACACCATACAACCAGGAATAGGAGTAGACGAAAGAAATCTTCAAGTACTGATTGTGGAAGGGGCTAAAATTACTAATAGCATAGATAAAGGCATACCACTTTACTTCAAGCTATTTAAGAAACATATGTGCCAATTGAGCACTGTTTATAATTAACGAGAAAAGGGAAATAAACCTATTAAGGAATTATGCAGAAGATGTTGATATCGCCAGCCTTTGATTATAGCTTTAGCCACCACCAATGCACCATCTAGCATGGCGCCTTGGGGAAGAAGAGTGGGCTATTTTGGTACGAATCCCTTTTCCTTTTAAATAAAGAATATGCGGAGGCGAAACACATGAAAGAATTTACAAATTTCCCTAGACTGAGCGAATAGTTACTTGACAGGAAGTTCATTTTTAGTGGATGGTGGAATGGTAAAATCAATTTAGGAAAGAGGTAGGATAAAAATGAACGCCATTCAGAACATCTACTGTGTAGGTAGAAACTATATACTGCATGCACAGGAATTAAACAATGAAGTGCCAACATCTCCGTTTCTTTTTGTCAAGCCAACTCATTCTCTTATATTGGCGGATGGACGTGAAGTGAAGCTGCCAGGCGATCGGGGGGCTTTACATTACGAGGTGGAGCTAGTAATTCATATCAGCAAAGAATATGAAAAGGGAATGAAGGTTGAGGAGCTTGTTGATCGCATAGCTCTAGGCATTGACTTTACTCTTCGCGACGTTCAAAGCGAACTGAAACAGAAGGGTTACCCTTGGTTGCTTTCTAAGGGTTTTCCTAACTCAGGCGTGTTGACGAAGTTCATCGAATTTCCAGGAGTTGAAGAATGCAAAAAAATTGATTTTTCTCTTATGAAAAATGGCGAACAGGTACAACGTGGCAATATCAAAGATATGCTATTTGACTTGAAAACCATTATTGATTTCGTAGCCCTTAATTTTGGATTGGGGAAAGGCGATATTATATTTACTGGGACACCCGCTGGTGTAGGAGCTGTATTAGATGGCGATCGTTTCTCTTTAGTATGGGGACAAGAGGAGCTAGGCAAATTTACAGCTAAATTAGGTTGAGTTAGAGGAATCTTCAATTTGGCAAGTAACGTAGCCGCAAATGGACAAATTGACCATACTTTTACTGCAAATATGGAAAATGAAACATAAATCCAATAATGCAAAAGATTTTAACATAACCAAGAGAGGCGTTAGTTGATGAAAATATCAACAACTATGAATGGTACTGTCAGGATGAGAGTGCCTTCATTATTTATTCTTAATTCATACTTTACAGATAGGAATTGTTGGTTTACAATACAATTAATCTAATAAAAAAATTTAATCAGACCGAATTTAAAGTTGATGTATGCAAGGGAAGATTTTAAAACTGAAGGAGTGTTTATGATGAGAAAAAACGATGAAAAAAAGCGGAGCAAACTTATCAATAAACTAATTTTTTTAAATGTATATAATAAAGAAGATCAACAGCTTTATAAGCTGCCACTATCGAAATTAGAATATGAGTATAGGAGATTTAAATTACAAAACCATCCACATGGTGAGTTTGGCTCAATTCAATGGGTCTAAAATAGATTTGCTTGCATGAAGGCATCGTTAATTGCCTAAGACTGTATGGTGTTTCCGCACCTGCAGTCTTTTTTAATATCCATTCAAGGCATGAAATTAAAATCATGACAAAAGCTTCTACTAAATAAAACGTTAATTTCAACATAATATGGAATATTAAATTATCAAAATCTAAAAAATTATTAACATATTTAGACAAATAGATGAGAAGAATATATACTTATTATTAGGAAAAAGAATGAAAAGAGGAGAAATAATGGATATTAAGCGTCAAAATGTCGATTTTGGTAATTCTATCTTTCAAACCCTTGTGGATGGTTATTATTTTGAGGTTCCTACAAATGTAGTAGAAATAACGAAGGAAAAGGCAGACGGCCACTATCCGTCTACTTTTAATGACCCCCAATTCCTTCTTCAAAATATGCTCATTTCAACTAAGATAGACGGTGTAGAGAAATATTATCTGGTGGGCGATTCAGCGGAAAAACAGGTGTTAGGAAATATTCATATCAACAAGCTTCATGATAAAACAGAATCTGAGATTCCTTACGTGATGTTCCTGGCTTCGGTGGCCTATTACAATGTTTTAAAAGGAAACGGCCAAGAAGATAACAGAGTGAACATTAATTATTTTTCAACTATGCTTCCAATTTGGTTACTTAAGAAAACGAACAAGTTCAGCGATATGCAAAATAAAATGGCCAGCCGATTTGAAGGTGAGCACCAGGTAGCGATTTTGACTCCAGGGTTAGAAAGAGTTATTTCCATTCACGTCGAAACAAGCAAATGCCGGATTGAAAGCGAAGTTGCTCGTTGGGCAATTAAGAAAGATTTTGATTTACAGGATCGTGAGGAAGCCAATTCATTTAAAAACTATGAAACCCTAATTGTAGATTTAGGGGGAGGGACTGTTGATCTTGCCTTGCTCCAAGCAGGACTTCAAGCTCCTAAGAGCAGGGATTCATTGAACTGCTTTGCAGACATTTCGTACTTAAAGCATATCGATAAACTGAGAAGTGAAAAGTTACTTGAGTATTTTGAGGATGTTCGCTCACTAGAAGAATTCATTATTAATAACATTGAAAAAACAAAAATGGAGCAACGGGATGGAAATAGCGGTAAAAAAGTTGATCTTACAGAGCAAATCCATGAGTCTTTAAGGGAGTACACGCAAATTTTATTAACGAAAATTGAAAACACTTTCCCATCTCCTAAAGATAAGGTCTATAAATATGTTTATATAGGTGGAATCGCTGGAATTCTTAAACTCTTCATCGAGGAATCGATTGATACAAGGTATGGTGTCGAAATTAGAGAGCAAAATCATCTATTCCTACCTGATTCAAGAAAGTTAAATTTGTATGGACTAGAAATTCTAAGCAGGCATGAAACAAAAGCTGTTTTCGCATAAGAAGGGGAGAAGAACGTATGAGCAACAAAGATCATCTTCTTGGTGATAAGTCCGCTTTCGGAGTAAACAATAGGGATTCACATCTGGGTGCACAGATGTTTGCACCATTTTACGCTCTCTCAAACTTTTTTTTAACGGCTGCTAATCTCCAAACGGATGTGTTCAGATTAATGAAGATGGAATCAGGTAGTAAAAACGAACATGTTGGGTTGACTTTAAAAACTTCGAAAATCTCTCCAAAGGTGTATTCATTTCTTGAGCAAAAAGCACAAGCAAATGAACTAGAGGATTATATAACGAAGCTTGTTGAGCAGGATATGGATAAATTTGAAAAAGAAGAGACAATAGATACACTTCGTGAAGAGTTTTTAGGTAAGATCAACCTACTTAAACAAGAATTTGCCTCACGTTTCGATGTTGGTCGTATTGGGGTGGGGTCCGTTCAAACAAATGAGTTACGGGATTTTGTAACGAAACTCGGTGAGCAAAAGTTAGATAAGGATCAATTCCAAACGTTGTTAAAATCCCTTCGCAGCGAATTATTAAGTGAGATTAACTTGCTTAAAAGTGAACTTACTGTTCGTCCAGTTGATCCTGCAAATCCAAGTGACACAAAGCCCGCTGTAGAACAAGTTAATGAAGTGAACGATTTGAAAGAAGGGCTATTGCTCGAAAGTGATCGAGTTACAGGGACTATTAAAGAAGTTATAGATATGGATTTTTAAAATATGAAGTAGCGGAACGATGTTCCACTACTTTTTTTGTGGGACGAAATTGTGAAGTAGAGGTCAAATCCACCAAATTCTCATTGAGGGGTGGACTTAGTAAACGGTTCAAACAAACTGAACTAATGATGACCCTTTTTGAGATGTGTGAGGGATTTATGGCCTTCAAACAAACTGAAGGTTTGGCAAAGCCTACAATCTAAGTTGAATATCTTTTTATCCAAGGTTCACTTTAACCTTCGTACCCATTCATTTTGAACCTCGGAAGGGGCATTTTCTAGAACTTTGTTTCAATCAGTCGCACTAAATTTTGAATGTCCTGCTTAGTTGCAGGCTGTGAGTTTGGCTTCAACTTATATCCAATTTGCCCATTCACTTCTAATGACGCCCACTCGACATCGTCTATTGAGGTTATGCCCAACTGGTGTAAACGCATTTTTAGATTTTCTGTTGTAAGACGAGTCTTTTTCATGTTTTCTATATTTAAGATCCCATCTTCAATAATGATAGTTGATTTACCAGTTAATAATAATTCTAATGAATCTAATTTAAATTTAAGTATCTGAAACACAAATACTGTTAGTATAAGTAAAGAAGCAACACCAAAGCTTGTCCAAATACTCTTATTTTCAATAGGGCGACTTAGTAATGGACCAATTGTGCTCATTAAAACAAGTTCAGAGACCGTCAATTTAGAAATAGAGTTTCTTCCAGCTATTCTTAATAAAAGCGTTCCCATGATAATAATTAGCACTGCTTTCCAAACAATATCAAGTTGCATATAATCACCTTCTTTAACTTAATTTTCTCCAAATAACAGAGCAGGGTTAAAGGGCATCGTTGAGGTTGCCCTTTTAATACTCATGATCTTTTTTCGCCTCCAATAAAGCCGCGTACTTAGCCGCCTTTTTGGGGGAAGCAGTGAGTGATTTCTCATAACCTTTCTGGAAGCTTCTTTCGTATGCTTTCACAAATCTTTGCCCGAGTATCCGCTGAGCCGCCTGTATCGTATTCATTTCCGGATGCGCATGAAGAAAGGCGTCGAATTTCTCACTAGAGGAAAAATAGAGGTACACCTGCCGGAGAAGCCCTATTTTCATGAGGGGCCGAGCTATCTCCTTCTTGTTGTCCAAGCTCAGTTGGGATGGAGGAATTTCTGCCAAGCCCGGGAAATCCTGAAATTATGCCGGTCTTCAAGCCCCGAACGTATTCCTTCATAATATCCTTCTTCCTTCCCCATCTGAATGGGGTCCGGAGGCGGTTGTCCGTCTGTCTTAAAACCGCCGGCGAAAAGAAGGCCGGCAAATATGAATAAGGCCATAAGTTTCCGTATCACAGCTTTTTCCCCTTTCTTTGGATTTTGTCTTGATTAGTTTAACCAGTCATTTCCCTCATATGTAGAAGAGAAGGTGGAGAATCTGATAGTTTAGATTTGGAACAACAACTTAATTTCAATTAATTTAGCACCAGGAAAAGTGTGGCTGAATGCAATGATTGACCATGAAATCCATCATAAAGGTCAATTATTTACATATGCTCGGCTAATTGGGAGAGAAAAACTTCCTTTTTTATCGTTCTACCACCTAAACAGTGAGTACTGTTATTTCTGAAATTATATTATTACTTATATGAATAAATTAAGAGGAAGTTTCTCGATTAAGACCATGGTAGAAACCTTTCAAATGATGGGAATTATGGTTTTCCTGCTTATGTATGGTTTTTTATGGAAGCTTCGATTTGGTGGAGAAGAGTAGGAGTCTCTTCCCACATCCTAACTAGTATGTTTTAAGTGATTCCCTGGAATTCTCGAACGTGATGGAGGATAGCAGAGTTGAATAAGACGACATAAAAAAGATGATTTAATCATATTTATCATCAATAAGAGGTTAAAGAGGTGAAAAAATGTTACGCAATGTTGGTAGAAGACTCATCTGGTTTCTGATTGGAAGCACGATCTATGCTACATTTATCGGATATACCCTGTTTAAGGCTGGCTTCATATCACTTCCAGGTATTCCTAAATCCCAAAGATCACTGAATAATAAACATCCCAATCGAAATAGAAGAGTTGGTAGAATTCGAATTACTTAGAGATATGATATCGTTAACTTTAATTGAGTCAATGTAGTATTTCAAAGTCAAACATTCGAAGACTGCAAGATTTTTATAGTTCATAAGAGGTTTGGGCTTCTTGCAACGCAATGTGCTAAAGGCCCAGACCTTTAATATATTTACCATGCTGGTTGTTTTTTTTATGGTATGAAAATATTACAAATTTGTGATAAAATTGGTCATTTTTTCAATTTTAAGTAATAGTTTAGTAGAATTGAAACATAATAATTAATACAACCAGTTTGTAAGCTTCTTACTACTAGAGACATAATTATTAGCTGCTTAATTCACAAGAATAGGGAGGAGAAAAACGTATGGATGCTAATATTGGAAAGTGCCCGTTTCACAGCGGCGCTGCTAGTAACAATTCTAGGGGTACGTCTAATCGAAACTGGTGGCCTAACCAGTTGAACTTGAACATTCTCCATCAGCATGACAGAAAATCAAACCCTATGGGAGAAGACTTTGATTATGCAGAAGAATTTAAAAAGTTAGACTACTATGCTCTTAAACAGGATCTTCGCGATTTAATGACAAACAGTCAAGATTGGTGGCCAGCTGACTATGGAAATTATGGTCCATTCTTTATCCGGATGGCTTGGCACTCCGCAGGTACATATCGTACTGGTGACGGCCGTGGTGGTGGTGGTACTGGCACACAGCGTTTTGCGCCACTTAACAGTTGGCCTGACAACGGTAACCTGGATAAAGCTCGTCGACTACTTTGGCCGATTAAGCAAAAGTATGGCAACAAGATTTCTTGGGCTGACTTATTTATTCTTACAGGTAATGTCGCTATTGAATCAATGGGCGGAAAGACATTTGGTTTTGGTGGAGGACGCGCAGATGTTTGGCATCCAGAAGAAGACATTTACTGGGGTACGGAATCAGAATGGTTAGGTGATAAGCGTTACACAGGTGATCGTGAGCTTGAGAACCCACTTGCAGCCGTTCAGATGGGTCTTATCTATGTTAACCCAGAAGGTCCAAATGGTAATCCAGATCCGCTTGCAAGTGGTCGTGACATACGCGAAACCTTTGCACGTATGGGAATGAACGATGAAGAAACAGTAGCATTAATAGCTGGCGGCCATACTTTTGGTAAGGCACATGGTGCAGGGGATGCTGCTCATGTTGGTCCAGAACCGGAAGCTGCTCCAATTGAAGCAATGGGCTTAGGGTGGTTGAGCACACATGGCAGCGGTAAAGGACATGACACCATCACCAGTGGTATTGAAGGTGCTTGGACTGCTAATCCAACACAATGGGATAATGGTTATTTTGATTTATTGTTTGGATATCAATGGTGGCTTACAAAGAGTCCTGCAGGTGCCTATCAGTGGCTTGCGGTAAATCCTGATGAGAAGGATCTTGCACCGGATGCAGAAGATCCATCCGTTCGTGTTCCGACTATGATGACTACTGCCGATATGGCATTGCGTTATGATCCAGAATACGAAAAGATATCTCGTCGTTTCCATGAGAATCCAGAAGAGTTTGCTGATGTATTTGCACGTGCTTGGTTTAAACTAACACACCGTGACATGGGGCCTCGTTCAAGATATCTTGGACCAGAAGTTCCAGAAGAAGTTCTTATCTGGCAAGACCATGTACCGGCTGTTGAATATGAATTAACAGATGCAGAAGTAGAAAAGATCAAAGTTATGATCCTGGAATCAGGACTTACTATCAACGAACTAGTCACAACCGCATGGGCCTCAGCAAGTACCTACCGCGGCTCAGATATGCGTGGCGGTGCTAATGGTGCTCGCATCCGTCTTGCTCCACAGAAGGAATGGGAAGTAAATCAGCCTGAACAACTTACAAAAGTACTTTCTGTACTAGAAAGCATTCAAAGTCATCTAGGAAAGAAAGTTAGCATGGCTGATTTGATTGTACTAGGTGGTAGTGCGGCAATAGAAAAAGCTGCAAAAGATGCAGGCTTTGATGTAACTGTTCCTTTCGCTCCAGGACGTGGCGATGCAACCCAAGAGCAAACTGACTTAGAAAGTTTTGCAGTGCTAGAACCTATCGCTGATGGTTTCCGCAACTATCAGAAGGAACAATATCGAGTAAGTTCGGCAGAGCTGTTAGTTGACAAGGCGCAACTTCTAGGCCTTACTGCACCAGAAATGACTTCACTTATCGGCGGTATGCGTGTTTTAGGTACTAACTTTGGTGGCACAAAACACGGAGTTTTCACTGATTGTGTCGGTACACTTACTAACGACTTCTTTGTTAACTTACTTGACATGGGGGTAGCGTGGACGCCTGTTGGCGGTGACGTATTTGAAGGACGTAATCGCAAGACAGGAGTAGTAGAACGTACAGCAACTAGTGTTGACCTAGTGTTTGGTTCAAACTCCGTTCTACGTGCCATAGCAGAAGTTTATGCTCAAGATGATAACAAAGAGAAGTTTGTGCTTGATTTTATAGCTGCTTGGGTCAAGGTTATGAATGCAGATCGCTTCGACCTTAGGTTGAAGAAAGCTCAACTACTAGGCTTTTCAAAGTAACAAAGGTAAAAATCAGCAATGAAAAATAATTAGAGTAAAATTAAAACAGGCTAAAACCTTTAAACACAAAGGATTTGGCCTGTTTTTTGTTTTAGGATTGTTGTGGAACTTATAGTAGCCAGCCGGAAAACTCGGCGAAAAGGTTCAAGATTTACAGAGAATATATATTCTTCCTGTCTCTCATGAAGTTTTAATATTTTGGGATATTGTAAAAAAATCTGGTTGACAGATAGATTTTAATAGTAAAATAACTATAATTTAAGTTTATCTGTTAATATAAATAATAAATCACAATCTATTAGATAGAAATAAATGGTCAATTTTGAAAGGGGATACATAATTTTGAACTCAAAGTACCTAGACTTACTTGTCCAAAAATATGATTGCGAAGAAAAAGTAGTAACTGAAATTATTAATCTGGAAGCCATTCTTAATCTACCAAAGGGGACAGAACATTTTGTCAGTGATTTACATGGGGAGTATCAAGCTTTTCAACATGTGTTAAGAAATGGTTCAGGGAATGTAAAAGAGAAAATTAGGGACTTGTTTCAAGATGTTTTATTTGAAAAAGAAATAAATGAATTTGCAACATTAGTTTATTATCCTGAAGAAAAATTGCAATTAATTAAAAATCATTTTGGAAATGAAGAAGAATTAAATCAATGGTATATAGTAATCATCGAACGGATGTTAAGGCTTATTTCTCATGCTTCCTCTAAATATACACGTTCGAAGTTAAGAAAAGCATTGCCAAGTCAGTTTGTGTTTATCATAGAAGAGCTGCTATACAAAACATATCAATCTACAAATAAAGAGCAATATTATACAGAAATTGTCCAGCAGATCATTTCCTTAGGTCAGGCTGATAAACTCATAACAGGACTTGCGTATACCACTCAGAGATTGGTTGTCGATCATCTTCATGTAGTGGGGGATATTTATGATCGTGGACCTGAACCTGATAAAATCATGGATACTTTGATCAATTATCATTCCGTTGATATTCAGTGGGGAAACCATGATGTACTATGGCTAGGTGCTTTTGCTGGTTCAATGGTTTGTCTCGCTAATATCATTCGTATCTGCGCGAGATACGACAATTTGGATATTATTGAAGATGTATATGGAATCAATCTTAGACCCTTGCTGAATCTTGCGGAGAAATACTATGAGGACAATCCAGCTTTCAGGCCTAAGCTACATTCAGAAAAGCAATTATCTGACCATGAAAAATTACAAATAACGAAAATTCATCAAGCAATTGCGATGATTCAGTTTAAACTCGAAATGCCTATTATAAAGAGACGCCCGAATTTTAATATGTCAGAAAGGCAATTGCTGGAGAAAATTGATTATGACAAAAACGAAATAACGATTAATGGGAAAACCTACCCTCTAGAAAATACTTGTTTTGCAACCGTAAATCCAGAGCAGCCTGATCAATTATTAGAAGAAGAAAAGCAGGTTATGGAAAGATTATTATTTTCTATCCAGCATTCAGAAAAGCTGGCCAGACATATGAATTTCCTAATGAAGAAAGGTAGTCTGTATTTAAGATATAACGGGAACCTATTAATACATGGTTGTATTCCTTTAGATGAAGAAGGGAATATGGGAAAAATGGTGATTGAAAATAAAACCTATTCCGGTCGTGATTTACTGGATGTTTTTGAACATTATTTACGCCATTCTTTTGCACATCCTGAAGAGACAGATGATCTAGCCACGGATATGGTCTGGTATTTATGGACAGGAGAATATTCATCACTCTTTGGAAAAAGAGAAATGACAACTTTTGAGAGGTACTTTATTAAGGACAAAGCAACTCATAGAGAGGGAAAGAACCCATACTACCATTTACGCGAAAATGAAGATTTTTGCCGTAGAATCTTAACAGAGTTTGATCTGAATCCAGACCAGGGTCATATTATAAATGGCCATACACCAGTGAAAGAAATTGAAGGAGAAAATCCAATTAAAGCTAATGGTAAGATGATCGTGATCGATGGAGGTTTCTCCAAAGCTTATCAATCAACAACTGGTATTGCAGGATATACGTTACTATATAATTCCTATGGTATGCAGCTGGCCGCCCATAAGTATTTTAATTCAAAAGAAGATGTTCTACTTAACGGGACAGATGTTTTATCAATAAAAAGATTGGTGGATAAAGAATTAAAGAGAAAAAAGGTAAGAGAGACGAATATTGGAGAGAAATTATTACAAGAAATCTCTATTTTAAATAGTCTGAGAGAATATCGCTATATGGATTAATACCAATTAGTTCGAAATGTCCATACAATAAGACAAAGGCTGACTTTAACGTCAGCCTTAAATGATTTCATTATTAAATTAAAGCCAGGTAATTATATTTGCATTTAAATTATTGAATAAATTATTAATTAAAAACCCTTTGATTGATTCTTTCCGAAATAGCTTTTGCAAAATCAGTAGTAGAGGCATTTCCACCTAAGTCTCTGGTTTTCACACCGTCTTTAAGTGATTGGTAAAGTCCTTGCTCCACCAATTTACCTATTTCTTCAAGCTTACTATCATCATGTCTTTCCGCAAGCCATTCCATTAACATTACTGTTGATAGCATAATACCTGTTGGATTTCCAATATTTAAGCCTGCAATATCTGGTGCAGAACCATGGGCTGCCTGAGCCATAGCCAGATTTTGATTTGAGTTGATTGAAGGTGCCAATCCTAGGCTTCCTACAAGTTCTCCTGCTAAATCAGACAGTATATCTCCGTACATATTCTCTGTTACGATTACGTCGAAGTATTTTGCCCGACGGACTAAGTGAGCTGCCATTGCGTCGATATGATTATCATCTACTGTAACTTCAGGGTATTGCTCGGCCACTTCACGGCACACCCTTAAAAATAACCCTGTACTTAATCGGAGAACATTCGCTTTATGGACAATTGTTACTTTTTTGCGGCGCTTCATGGCCATTTTAAAAGCTGCATGTGCAATACGTTCTGCTGCTTTCCTTGTAAACACACCCGATGTGACAACTACATCCTCTGTAATTTGCCACTCCCCATGACCGACAAACATGTTGCAATCTGCATAAAATCCTTCCGTGTTTTCCCGGAAGATAACCAAATCCGCTTCTCCTACAACGCTTTTAATTCCTGGCATTGTTTTAGCTGGACGAATATTTGCAAATAAATCTAGTGAATGGCGAAGTGCTCCACTTGGATTGAGTTTCACTTTATGCTCAGGTGGGTAGGCAGCAGAATCAAGGCTTTTTTATAATCCGATATGCTCTGCGTTACTTCTAATTCTCTTTTACTCAAAAAATGAGAATCATTATTTTCATTCACTTTTTCAGTAGATGAGTCCTCTGTTGATGATTTTCACCTTTGCACGGGATGTTATGTTGATATGGGGATAATCTTTTTCCCAGTTCATATTTTTCCATGTTTCAGGGTGGTGGGCAATCATGATTCTGCCGAGTCCTAATGCATCACAATTGGCTTCCTTTAAGGTTTGGATGATTGTGTCCATCTCCTTTTCAATTCTTCGAGAAATGATTCGATTCAATTCATCCAAATCTTTTTGACTTCGCAGACTTTTTCCGTTATATTCGTTTATTTCGATGGCAAGGTTAAAACTTAATGTGACACGTGGCTTTCTGCCTTTTGTTGTGATCATGATATCTCTTTTCGATTTTCTTATTGTATAGGAGATGTAATTTTTGAGTTCTTTTTCTTTTCGGTAACGTACCATCAATCTTGTATTTCTGTGTTGTTTATTTTGCATCAACAATAAAAGTTCGGGGTATTTTTCTTTTAATGTTTTCCCTGTGTAACGGTCACCGTGAAACAGGGCAACACCAGTCAGAACGATATCTTTATTCTTTAATTCGAGATATGGAAGGACGAAGTCTTTTCCCTCATCGCTGATTTTATTTTTGATGGTCTGCTGATTTTCGTGAGCGATGAAGGAATTGGTTTCCGCGCTCTCGAGTAATTTGGTCAATGCTTCCCCGTGGAAAAACTCATTTCGTGAATGGGATTGACGAAGGCTGAGATTGCCGTCAATGCAATGATGATGACCATGATGTTGGAAACGATATTAGCCTGTACAATGGCGGTTCCAATGACGAGTCCACCTACCACGCCGATGGTTTGTGAAATGGAGGTCGGTAGTCGAATCGCAGCTTCCCTCAAGAGTTCCAAAATGAGCTGCATGATGAAGGCTTCAACAATGGGCGGGAAGGGGACATAGTCGACGCTCCCCTTTACCGCTGTCACCAAGTCAATCGGGATGATTTCATAATTGAACGACACGATGGCGATGTATAGAGCAGGCAGGGTGACACTCATGAAAAAACCGACAAGCCTGATGATGCGCAAAAATGATGAGATGATTGTCCTGACGTCGAAGTCATCAGGTGACTGGTAATAAGAAAAAAAGGTGACGGGCATGATCAAGGTGGTGGCATCTCCTTCCACCATGACGGCGACCCTTCCTTCCAAAAGATTGGCGGTAATTCGGTCGGGGCGTTCCGTCTTCAAGATTTGCGGGAAGATGGAAAAGGAACTGTCCTCGATGAATTCTTCCAACTTTCCTGAGGTCAGTCCATTCCCGATTTTATAGACCTGATTCGATATTTTACGGTTCGGACGAGTTCCGCACTTGCTAGATTCTCCATATAAATGATCGCAATATTCGTGCTGATGGTTTCACCAATCGGAAGAATTTCTGTCTTTAAATCGGAAGAACAAATCCGGTTTCTGATGGTATTGATATTGGTTAAAATGCTTTCTACACATCCGTCATGGGATCCATAGACAATTTTTTCCGCCATTGGTTCCGTCAAACTTCTCGTTTGAAAAGCATCGGTCTCGATGATATAGGTTTCCCGCTTATTTTCGACAAACAGGACAGTGTTCCCGTTGATAAGCCCTTCCTCTACTTTTTCGAAGTCGTTTGTGAGTTCAATATTGGAGATGGGAAGGTCAATTAACAAATCTCCTTCTTTTAGCTCGCAAATCGGCTTGATGATTCGTTCATTGATGATACCTTTGTCGGCGATGGTGTCGAGATAGACGATACATATTCGATTATGATTAAAAAGAAGCGTTCTTGTACGTAAGTCGAAAGTGTGCGAGAATCGTTCTTTTATCTTTTGTACATTTTGATCGACGGTTCTCTCAATGGCTCTTTCGATGTTTGTCTTTTCTGATTTTGGATTGTTCGCCATGATTTCTCCCTTAGAAAACCTTTTAAGATTGATTTCTTATTTTTTGTTAAATGAATGGATAATATGCTAGGTGTTATGATTTCTTTAATTTTCGGATATAAAAAAGGTGATGGAGGATTCCATCACACTAGCTTTTTTTTTTCTATTTTTTCTTGTTATCTTTTCTCCGATTGTTGATTTTCCCATGGTTTTGGTTTATCAGATGTCTGGTTTAAATGAAAAAGCATATACAACTGTTTAGCAAGAAATTGCGGTGTATAAGGCATGTCCTTACGCAACCAAGCTACGATCGTGCCGATAAGAGCTGAAGAACCGTGCCAAATAGCAATATCCCTTTGGATATCAGTAGTAGCGAGCATGGAGTCTATTTCCGTTCTATCTGTTATTGATTTCGTAAGTATTTTTAATAACCGCTCTGTAAAGATTGGCGTTCGTGTAGAACCAAGAACAACTTTATAGAATTTGGCATTCTCGGCTATATGCTCAAGCAGGTTTATAAGTTTCAACGAATCAATTTCTTCAGAGGAATTCGTGTTTTTTGTCGTACTCATCATGATGCCCTCAATATCCTCGGCCATTTCCTGCGCCATCTTCTCCAGCATGTCTTGTATATCATGATAATGCAGATAAAATGTAACACGGTTGATGGTTGCACGTTCAGCAATCCGGTTAACCGTGATTTTATTTATTTCCATCTCCTGCAGCAAATCTATTAATGCGTCTTTTATTAATTGGCGTGTGCGCAGTACCCGAGGATCTACACGTGGTTTTTCATTGTCTTTCATGTCAAATCACACTTCCTATAAATTGGTAATTTACAATAATTTAATTTCTGTCTATTTTTTGGGGCTTTCTCAACAGTAATGAAATAAATGATAACTAATTTACACTTCTCAAGAAATTGTCTGTTGTCAGAAGCAACGGTCTTATTATAATCTAATTTATACAATGTTAATTATTAAACACATTGTAAAAAAAGTCTATATTCAAGTTAGAAAGGATAGGAGAAAATTGAATAATAATCCTAAAACTGTCACAAATTCGATAAAAAAAGGACCTATTATGTTCATTATGATATTAGGTGCTTTTATTGCAACATTAAACCAAACAGTCATGAGCGTCGCTACTCCTGAACTAATGGTTGAATTTAAAATTTCAGCAGCAACAGCACAGTGGTTAACGACAGGTTACATGCTCGTAAACGGTGTCTTAATTCCCATTACCGCCTATTTAATGCAGCGATTTACCACACGTCAGCTTTTCCAAGCTTCCATGTTTATCTTTCTTGCCGGAACCATTGTTTCAAGCTTTGCAACGGGCTTTCCTTTATTGTTGACCGGCCGCATGATCCAGGCGGCTGGTGCAGGAATCATTATGCCGCTGCTTACGAACGTCATTCTTACCATCTTTCCTCCAGAAAAAAGAGGGGCAGCCATGGGGATGGTCGGGCTAGCAATCATTTTTGCCCCAGCCATCGGGCCTACCCTTGCCGGTTACATTATTGAAAACTACAAATGGGAAACCATGTTTTACGGGATGATTCCATTTGCTGTCATTGTAATTGCACTTGGATTCATTTATCTCCGAAATGTATCGGATCCAATCAAGACAAAACTTGATATGTTAAGTGTTGTCCTGTCTACCATTGGTTTTGGTGCCTTACTTTATGGTTTCAGCCGAGCTGGAAGCCTTGGATGGTCAGACAAGGAGGTACTAAGTACGATTGCAGTAGGAATCTTGGCCCTAGCACTCTTTTCATGGAAGCAGATGAAATCGCAAAATCCACTCCTTGACTTGCGTGCATTCAAGTACAATATGTTCTCCTTAACAACGATTATCAATATCGCGGTTACGATGGTAATGTATGCAGATATGATGCTGCTACCGCTTTACCTTCAGAATATCCGTGGATACACAGCAATTGAGTCTGGTCTTCTCCTTCTTCCAGGTGCGCTAATAATGGGCTTCCTTATGCCAGTTACCGGCAAGTTGTTTGATCGCTTTGGCGCGAAATGGCTAACTGTTATCGGAATGATTATTACTATCGCCACAACGATGGGCTTTACCAATTTGACAGACTCGACAAGTTATACCTTTTTGGTTTTAATGTCAACTGGGCGCCGCATTGGGATGGCCTTGATGATGATGCCTTTACAGACTGCTGGATTGAATCAACTGCCACAACAGTTAAGTGCACACGGTACTGCCATTAGCAATACCATCCGGCAAGTTGCCGGTGCTGTCGGGACTTCGCTTCTTGTTACCGTAATGTCGGACCGAACAAAATCACATCTGCAGGAAATGATTCCTACTGCAGCTGCTAAGGGCTTAACTCAAGGGCAGCTTATAAAGGAAGCGACTATTCAGGGAATTAATGACGCATATCTCGTCATTATTGGGATTGGCATCATTGGATTACTTCTTTCCTTGTTTATCAAGAAGGTGAAGCAAGCTTCTGATTTAGAGACCAAAGCCACTTTGGTAAAGGGAAAACAAAGAGATTTGAAAACTACCTAACTTAATGAACATCCATTATTTAGAAAAGTTAAAAAGATAATTGGAGGAATTGATATGAGACTTCAAAATAAGGTAGCCGTAGTAACTGGTGCTGCTTCTGGGATGGGTAAAGCCATTGCGATTCTTTATGCGAAAGAAGGCGCAAAAGTAGTAGTTTCTGATATTAACATGGAAGCCGCAACTATTACAGTAGATGAAATAAAGTCTAATGGCGGGGCTGCAATAGCGGTTATGGCCAATGTGGCGAAAGAAGAAGATATACAAAACCTGATTAACATAGCAGTTCATACATTTGGAACATTAGACATCTTAGTCAATAATGCAGGAATAATGGATAACTTTGAACCTGCTGGTGATATTGAAGATGATAAATGGGAGAGAGTTTTTGCGATTAATACTACGAGTGTTATGCGTGCAACACGTAAAGCCTTACCTATATTTTTAGAAAAAGAATATGGTGTTATTATTAATGTGGCTTCAGCTGGTGGACTTCAAGGAGCTAGAGCAGGAGGCGCTTATACAGCTTCTAAGCATGCAGTTGTTGGTTTTACAAAAAATACTGGATTTATGTATGCAACAAAAGGTATTCGTTGTAACGCAATTGCGCCAGGTGGAGTTGATACAAATATCAGTTCTTCAATGACACGAGTTAACGAATTTGGTATGGGGCGCATTAAAGCTGGATTAGGAATAAATCCACGTGTAGGTAAATCAGAAGAAGTTGCAAATATAGCTCTTTTTCTAGCTTCTGATGAATCAAGCTTTGTTAATGGAACAGTGATTACGGGGGATGCAGGTTGGACCGCTTATTAATATAGTACGTTAATAATTGTGTTAATACCGTCGAGATTTAACTTGGCGGTATTTCCTTTTTTTATTAGCTTGTGAAACATTGTTATTTACGATTGCTGTTAGACAACTAAAATTACCTGATAGGAGAATGTTATGAAAGCATATGAAATCATGATACCACAAGTGTATAAAGTAAAGGAAAACGACACCGTCCGATCAGTCATTGAAAGATTTATTCAACACCGTATCGGCGGTCTTCCTGTGGTAAATGACAGAAACCAAATTGTGGCGTATGTTAGTGACGGTGATATCATGCGATATATTGGCAAGCATGACAATCGGATTTTTGATGCTTATTCCTATTTTGCCTATATCAAAGGGGATGATGAGGAATTTGAGGAAAGAGTGCATAAATTGCTGAACCTGAATGTACTTCAAATCGCTAAAAGAAAGATTATAAAAGTTTCATGGGACGAAGAAATAGAGAATATTGCGTCTATTCTTGGAAAAAAACAAATTAAAAAACTGCCAGTAGAGCGTAATGGAGTATTGGTGGGGATTATTAGCCGTGGAGATGTCATTAGGCATTCCTTTAAGTCCATCATATAACAAAGTTATAGGAAAGAAAGTATCACGAAATATGCAGAAGAATCTTACATTAAAAAATAACAATTCAATAATGATTTAACATGTTATAATCATAAATGGGGTACTATCAAATCTCTACATGATCCTTCAAAATTCTCCAATGTTAATCCTGTGATTCTTTTCAACATAACCTTATTCAATTTCCATCTTTTAATTTCATCAAGGGAGGTGTTTACTAAAAAAAGTGATAGTAATGATGAAATAATTGCACTAGATAGGAAACTAAGATTCCATTCCTCTTAAGAATTGTCCCCTAAGACTACCAACAATATTATAACTTCTGCATTTGATTTCTTGATAAGTACCCGCCATTAATAGTAGTAAGCAATAAAAAACATTTAAATGTTTTCATGGATGGTGAACGTATGGAAAAACAAATATTAGATTTGTTAGTAAAAATGAATGATAGACAGCAAAAAATGGAAGATAGACTTGAATCCATCGATGATAGACAGCAAAATATGGAAGATAGACTTGAATCCATCGATGATAGACAGCAAAAAATGGAAGATAGACTTGAATCTATCGATGATAGTCAGCAAAAAATGGAAGAAAAACTTGAATCCGTAGATGATAGTCAGAAAAAAATGGAAAATAAGCTTGATTCAGTGTATGAAACGGTAAAGAGGATAGAATCTTCTCAGACCGAAGACGTAATTAGTCTACTGAAACTACAGAAAAAGACAGTCGATTTTGAGGTAGACTATGTTAACAACAAATTAACAGAGATGGACAAAAGAATTTTTAACCTTGAAAAAAGAGTTGAAAATTAATTTTAAAGTATGTGCCAGTGCACCCTTCGAGGTGACTGGCACTTTTCTAATGGTCCTTTTCATTACTTGTAAATTTAAGATTGGAACTATATTAACTTTGTACCTTCACAAATGGAGCAGTAGAATTTCTAACGACTAATTTGGGCTCATAAACGATCGATGGAGGACGATCATCTTTATTCTCAACAGCAGAAACTATCCATTTAGCTGCTTCAATCCCCATTTCCATTTTAGGATGGGCAATAGATGTTAGTTTTACTTCTGTTGCCACTGCCAAAGATGAATCATCAAATCCCACGATTGATATATCCTCAGGTACACGTTGCCCAAGCCGTCTTACCAGATTTAAAACATTTAATGCAAGCTGATCGTTATAACAAACGATTGCGGAAGGCACAGAGTTTGTTCTAAAGAAATTCTCTAATCGTTCCAACAAGTTGTTATTTTGATCTTCTGTTGTAAAGGAAATGACCATCTCTGGAAAAAATGGAAGGCTATGTTCTCTAAAAGCACGGATAAAGCCTTGCATTCTGTTTACTCCTTGAAGGTCATCGGTTTTAAAAAGACCAATGATTTTTTCGTGACCAAGCTTTATTAAATGTTCAGTAGCAATAAAACCGCCCTGTTCATCATACATAATCATGTGTGGCGGCATCAGCTGTGAATAGTATTGGTTAATCATTAAATAAGGGATGTTGTTTTGCTCCAATTCCAGATAGTAAGGTATATTCGGGTTGTACTGGCTGCTTTTTGTAGGTTCTACGATAAGGCCATCAATATTTCTGCTTAACATTGTCTGTAGACATTGTTTTTCCTTTTCCACATCGTTATCTGTACAAGCAAGGGTTAAAGTATATCCCTGTTCAGTTAAATGGGATTCAATTCCTTTTATTATCGATGGGAAAATATAATCAGAGATGTATGTTGTTATCACACCAATATTTTTCCCGTTTGTGTTAGATGTATGAAATGAGGATGGAGTCTGCACGTTTGTTTGCTCTTTTTTGTAGGAGCAAAAGGTTCCTGCACCTTGTTCTCTATATAGCAAACCTTCGTGAACCAGATCCCCCACGGCTTGTCGAATGGTATGTCTGCTTACCCCGAACATTTTAACTAACTCATTTTCAGAATAAATCTTTTCACCGGGCTTCACTTGTCCGCTAGTAATCCATTCAGTTATTTTTTCTTTTACCATAGTGTATTTGGTTTTTGAAGTCACTGTATCACCACTTTCAACGTTTAAGCCAAATCTATAACTTATACGTACAACGATATTAATAATCCTATCCTAACAAATAAATTACAAGTTGACTATGAAAAATTTGTCTTCAATTTTTTTATAAATAGTATGGATTAAAAAAAGGTGAAGTAAACCGCGAAATAATCTTTAATAGTGATCTGGAATATGCAAATAAAAATATCCTTTTATAAGAAATTTATAGAAATCTTTTAAATTTATAATAAAAATGCATTGAAAAAAATTGATAAGATGGTAAAATAAAAATTAAAGTTATACGTACAAGTTCGAGGATTTGGATAAGTTGTAAGGATAACTAAAGTGAATTAGTGTAAAGGAGGAGACATTATGTTAGAACGATTGAAAAGAGATGTTTTGGAAGCGAATCTTCAGCTGCCAAAACATGGTTTGGTCACTTTTACATGGGGAAATGTAAGCGGATTCAAGCGTCAAACCGGCCTCGTGGTGATTAAACCAAGTGGTGTACCTTATGATGAGTTACAAATAGATGATCTGGTTGTATTAGATCTGGACGGTAAAATTGTTGAAGGGACCTTAAGACCTTCTTCCGATACACCAACACACCTTGCCTTATATCGTGCCTTTCCTCAAATAGGAGGAATTGTGCATACTCACTCTCCATGGGCAACAAGCTGGGCTCAAGCAGGGCGGCGGATACCTGCCCTTGGTACTACGCATGCGGATTATTTTTATGGAGAAATTCCTTGTACACGAACCTTGACTGAAGAGGAAATTGAACAGGAATATGAGCTTGAAACAGGAAATGTCATCATTGAAACTTTTGAAAAAGAAGGACTTGACCCTGTTGCCATGCCAGGAATTTTATTATCAGGTCATGCTCCATTTAGCTGGGGAAAAAATGCTAACCAAGCGGTACATAATGCCGTCGTTTTAGAAGAAGTAGCCAAAATGGCGTTAAATACTTATATGCTAAACCCGCAAATTAAGGCGATTGACCAATTATTACTTAATAAACATTATCTACGTAAGCATGGAGTTAATGCCTACTACGGCCAAAAGTAGTCTATGAGGAACATATACGCTTTGAACTAAGGAAACTTGTACGGACCATTACTTAGAGAATACAAATTAATAATTTGATAGTTAAATATCTTTTATTTAGGAGGAATTACAGTGTTAACTACAAAAGCATATGAATTCTGGTTTGTAACAGGAAGTCAATTATTATACGGAGAAGATGTTCTTCGTCAGGTTGAAGAAAACTCAAAAACGATTGTTAATGGATTAGAATCTGCTGTACCTTATAAATTAATTTTTAAATCAGTAGTAAAGGATTCAGATTCTATCCGTAAATTGATGCTTGAAGCTAATGCGGATGAAAATTGTGCAGGTATCATTACGTGGATGCACACATTCTCACCATCAAAAATGTGGATTGCAGGCCTTTCTTCTCTTCAAAAGCCTTATCTACATTTAGCTACACAATTTAACCGTGATATCCCTTGGGATTCAATCGATATGGATTTCATGAACTTAAACCAAGCAGCCCATGGTGACCGTGAGCATGGTTTCATCGCAGCACGTATGAAAGTAAAGCGTAAAGTTGTTGTTGGTCATTGGGAAAACCAAGAAGTAAGAGAGCGTGTTGGCGGCTGGATGAGAACAGCGGCTGCGTTTGAAGAAAGTAAAAACCTTAAAGTTGCAAGATTTGGTGACAATATGCGTCAAGTAGCAGTAACAGAGGGTGATAAGGTAGAAGCACAAATCAAGTTTGGCTGGACAGTGAATGGTTACGGAGTGGGTGACCTTGTTCAACGCATGAACGATGTAACAGAACAAGAAATTGACCAGTTAATGGCTGAATACGAGGAGCAATATGATATTACTCCAGAAGGACTTACAGATGGTCCTGTTCGTGATTCCATCCGTTATCAAGCTAGAATTGAACTTGGTATGAAAGCATTCTTGAAAGAAGGGGGTTATACAGCATTCACTACTACTTTTGAAGATTTACATGGTATTCGTCAGCTTCCTGGTTTAGCAGTACAGCGTTTAATGGAACAAGGCTATGGTTTTGCTGGTGAAGGTGACTGGAAAACAGCGGCACTTGTTAGATTGATGAAAATTATTGCTGGTAATGAAGGAACTTCCTTCATGGAAGATTATACGTATCATTTTGAGCCAGGGAATGAATTGGTTCTTGGTTCGCACATGCTTGAAGTGTGCCCAACCATCTCTGCTACCCGTCCGAAAATAGAGGTTCATCCACTTGGAATCGGCGGTAAAGAAGATCCTGCCCGTATTGTATTTGATGGAAGAGGCGGCTGCGCAGCATTGAATGCAACCATCGTTGACCTGGGGCATCGTTTCCGCCTACTTGTAAATGAAGTAGATGCGATAAAGTTAGAAAAGGATATGCCAAAGCTTCCTGTTGCACGCGTATTATGGAAGACTCAGCCATCTTTAAGCCAAGCCGTCGAAAATTGGATCCAGGCAGGCGGAGCGCACCATACTGGCTACTCTTACATAGTAACAACTGAACAGTTGAGAGACTTTGCTGAATTAGCTGGAATTGAGATATTAGTAATTAATAATGATACTAAAACGGATGCATTCAATAACGAAATACGCTGGAATGATGTTATCTACCGTTAATATTTTAACATTACCATAATCTAAAAAATAAAGAACAAAACACAGGGCTATTAGGGATAATAGCCCTGATGTTTATTCTAACTTTTGACTCTATCAATATATGCGAAATTTCTATTATTGGAGGAAAATAACATGAGTCTTGATATAAAAAATGTGATTCAAAGTGGCAAAACAGTACTTGGTATTGAACTTGGATCCACTCGAATTAAAGCCGTTCTCATCGGAGAAGATAATGTGCCGATTGCATCAGGCAGCCATGCCTGGGAAAACAGATATGTGAACAATATCTGGACCTATAGTGTCGAGGATATTTGGAAGGGTGTACAAGACAGCTATCAAAAGATGGCTAACGATGTGAAACATCAATATGGAGTCACCTTACAAACTGTAGGAGCAATCGGTTTTAGTGCGATGATGCATGGCTATATGACTTTCGATAAAAAAGGAGAGCTGCTGGTACCTTTTCGCACTTGGCGTAACAATATTACCGAACAGGCTTCAAAAGAACTGACTGAACTGTTTAACTACCATATTCCACAAAGATGGAGTATTGCTCATCTATATCAAGCTATTTTGAATCAGGAAGAACATATTGCCGATATTAGCTTCCAGACAACTCTAGCAGGATATATTCATTGGAAACTGACCGGCCAGAAGGTTCTGGGGGTTGGTGAAGCATCCGGTGTATTTCCAATTGACTTGAATACCAAAAACTATAATCAAACAATGATCGAACAATTTAATGAATTAATTGCACCTACTAATTTATCATGGAAACTTGCAGACATTCTGCCAAAGGTTTTGATTGCGGGTGAAAACGCTGGCGTACTTACAGAAGAAGGAGCAAAGCTTCTGGATGTTACTGGAGAACTGAAGGCTGGTATTCCACTATGTCCGCCGGAAGGTGATGCAGGAACTGGTATGGTCGCTACAAACAGCGTAGCGAAGCGTACTGGGAATGTTTCTGCCGGAACTTCGGTATTTGCAATGGTTGTACTGGAAAAGGAACTGTCCAAAGTATATTCCGAGATTGACCTTGTTACCACACCTACTGGTAATCTGGTAGCTATGGCTCATTCTAACAACTGTTCTTCAGACCTGAATGGATGGATTGGATTGTTTGATGAATTTTCAAAAGCAATGGGTATGGAAGTTGACATGAATAAGTTGTATGGAACTCTCTATCATTTGGCTCTTCAAGGAGATTCGGATTGCGGCGGATTACTCGCTTATGGCTATCTTTCCGGTGAACACATTACTCACTTCGAAGAAGGTCGTCCATTGTTTGTTCGTTCAGCAGATAGCAATTTCAACCTGGCTAATTTCATGCGTGTACACTTGTTCACAGCATTGGGTGCCCTGAAGATTGGTATGAATATACTTCTCAAAAAAGAAGAAGTGAAATTGGATGAAATACTAGGTCACGGTGGCTTGTTTATGACCCAAGGTGTTGGACAGAGCATCATGGCCGCTGCTCTTAATGTTCCAGTTTCAGTTATGGCAACTGCAGGAGAAGGCGGAGCATGGGGGATCGCCCTGCTTGCATCTTATATGATTAACAAAGCGGATAATGAAACGTTGGAAGAGTATTTAAGCAAGAATGTATTTGCAGAAAAAGCAGGATTGACGATGTCTCCGGATCCTAAGGATGTAGAAGGATTTGAGCAATTTATGAAACGATATTCCAAGGGTCTTGCAATCGAAAGAGCAGCAATAGAAAATCTTAAATAAAAATTATAGGAATTTATAATACGAGAGTGGATGGACTTCTTCTGTATTATTTCGACCATAACTTGGACACTAATGCTAATTATTAATTTAGAGATTAATTTAATATTTTCAAAGGTAATAAATCCACAAAATTCGTAAATGAAGTGTGGATTTTTTCTATATTGTCAGTAACTAATATTTTACCGATAAATATCAATATATTATTTTGTATTATATTTTTGTATAATACAAAACAAGAGACTAAAAATCGGGATAAAAAATGCGTATAACTGTTGGGAAAGTCCAGTAAAAGTCACTGATAACATCTTTTTTGAAAGGGTATTCATCTTTGGAAATAAATTTTACTTCAAATTTACAGGAGGGATAGATCATTTATTGGTTTTTTAGAAACAAATCTTTATATTTTAAGCTTATTTGTATATTTATAACAATTATCTTACTATCTATAACAATCTCAACAGCATTACCAGCTCATCAATATTCAAAGCAGATTGAACAGCAAGCGAATGATCATACGAGGAAAGATATTGAGCAAGTGAAAAAAAATATTGAGTCACATATTAAGGAATTAGAAAATATTACAGAGTATTTAAGCAGGACCAAAAATGTAAGCGATTTTTTGCTCGTACAAAAGTCCTCTGCGGGTCTGCAATCTAAAATTAAAACGCAGATGAAAATGTATACGGATACACACCCAGAGATTGCTGGGGTTTTAATAGTTAACAAGTCCGACTTGTTAATAAGTAATGAAATGTCCAGAACGACAAGGGATCCTCTAACCAATGAGAGTTGGTATAGGCAAGCGGCTAAAGCTCCTTCTGAGATTCATTTGGAAAGCAGGCCCATCGGCAGGAACCTCACCACAAGTCCAAAATACAGCGCGGACGAAGTACTGTCGGTTACCAAAGCGGTCATAAATGAAAAAACAGGTGAAATTTTGGGAGTTATTCTGATTGATTGGAAGCTTGATACAATCAATAATGAAATTCGTAACATGGGTTTTGGTGCACATGGGTTTGTTTATGTAATAGATGAACAGTCTCGTATTGTATATACCCCAGTTAATAAAATCGTATATCGTATAAAGGATTCTTGGTTTAATAATAGAAAATCAGGAAGTTTTAATAAAAACATTCAAGATACTGATTTCCAGGTGATGTATGACTACTCTAAATATACAAAATGGAAGATTGTTGGAGTTTTCTCAATTAACGAAACCCTTGCTTTTATAAAGGATATGAGATGGACTGCTGGAATTATTGCAATGGTTGTGTTGATTCTGGCCATTTTTGCAGCCGCTTTTTTCACATCGTCGATTACCAGGCCTCTCAGCCAACTTAGCTCGCTAATGAAAAAGGCAGCACAAGGAGACTTGGACAATAAATTTGAAAGTAAAAATGAAGATGAGATTAAACAGCTTGGTGACAGTTTTAATAGTATGATTGAATCGATTAAAAGCCTTCTCAATCTCATTAATTTGATAGAGAAACGAAAGCGTGAGGCAGAGTTAAAAGTTCTGCAAGAGCAAATTAAGCCTCATTTTCTTTACAATACATTTGATACCATTAAGTGGATGGCCATGGAATATCAAGCAAAGGACATTATGGACGTAATTGATGCGTTGACAAAACTTTTTAGGATTGGGTTGAGTAAGGGAAAAGAAAGTATAAAGGTATTAGAAGAGATTGCGCACATAGAAAGTTATCTGATTATTCAGATGACTAGATATGAAGATAAGTTTGATTATGTTATTGATGTGCAGGAGGAAGCGAAAGAACTTTATGTTCTCAAACTCATTTTACAACCCCTAGTAGAAAACTCGATCTATCATGCGATTAAAACGAAGAGAGGCCGAGGGAAAATTTTGATACAAGTTAAGATTATTGAAAACAGGATACTTCTCAGTGTGACCGATGATGGAAATGGAATGAATCCAGAAATGATAGCAAAATTAAATCAACGACTGCAAAAAACAGGGATGATAGGCGGTGAAGATTCGAGCGGATATGGAATGTTGAATGTAAATGAAAGAATTAAACTCTCTTTTGGAAATGACTACGGGTTAATTGTTCATAGCATAGAAAATCAAGGTACAACGGTAGAGATTTGGCACCCAATCGTCCGAGAGGGGTTAAGCTGATAGGTTTTTCTTTCATTTTATAGGGGGAATGGAAATGTTGAAATTACTTATTGCTGATGATGAACCTAAAATCATTAGAGGGTTGAAAAAATCTCTGAATTGGGATGAATGGAATATACAAATTGCAGGTGAAGCTCAAGATGGGGAGACTGCATTTGAATTGGCCCTGGAGGTTAAGCCTGATATTCTTTTTTTGGATATCAATATGCCTTTCCTTAATGGATTGCAATTGATTGGAAAACTGAAAAATGAGCTGCCTTCTTCCATTATTATTATAATCAGTGGACATGATGAATTTTCTTATGCACAGGAGGCCCTTCGATTAAATGTATTTGAATACTTACTAAAACCAGTTAATCCTGATGACCTGAAAAGAACAGTTACCAAAGCGGTCAACCATTTGAATGAATCTAGAAGAAGTAATCAATTGGTCCAATGGATGAATGAGCAATTGGAAGAGAATGTCGATTTGGTTAGAAACAGCTTTCTCTGCAAGTGGGTTAAAGGGCAGTTAAATGAAGAGGAAATTCATAAGCAGCTCCACTATTTTCGTCTAGATTGGGAAAAAGTTGGGATTTTTGTAATTAAGCCAAACAGGATAGCTGTAGAAGGAAATATCGGAGATGCTTGGGAAATGGACCTATTGTTTTTTAGCATGCAAAACATTATCGATGAATTACTCGATGCTTTCGAGCCACGTGTTGTTTTCCGGGATGAAAGCAATCATATCGTAGCAATGATACCTACGGAAGAGTTAGAGCCAATGGATCTGTTATGTGACCAAATTGAAGAGTTTATCGAAAAGTTGACAGGTAAAAAAATAATGATAGCCAAAAAAGTTGTAGAAAAGCCACCAACCGAAATCCCAGATGTTTATAGTCATTTCATCAAAGGGCTTAACGAACAATCTATGATTATGCCTGTGGTTATTTTGGCTAAAAGATATATTGAGAGACATTACTACAAACAAGATTTAACCCTGCAGGAAGTAGCTCAAGAAGTTAATGTTAGTCCAAGTTATTTAAGTCGGCTTTTAAAGGAAGAATTAGGTTCTTCCTTTATCGATTACTTAACCCAAGTCAGGATTCAATATGCGATTAAATTTATGGAAAACCCATCATACAAAATTTATGAAATTGCGGATAAAGTCGGTTATAACACTCAGCATTATTTTAGTACAGCTTTTAAAAAGGTAATGGGGGTATCTCCTTCTAATTATGTTAAGGAGGTAGGGCATTAGTGGAAGCTGGGTTTCGGATTAAGAAAAGATATTGGATGGCAATTTTAGTCTTAATAATCCTTGGATGGTTTGGCTATAAAGCAGCGCATGCTTCTCACCAGTCGAATGAAGGGACAAAATTTGTTATAGGTGTGTCCCAGGCAAATTTAACTGAACCTTGGCGAGTAGCTATGAATAATGAAATAAAAAGTGAATCAGATCGATATAAAGATCTACATGTGATTTATACTGATGCAGCTCATAGTATTGATAAACAGAAGCAAGATATTAATAAATTGCTTGATTTTGGGATTGACTTGTTGATTATCTCCACTAATGATTCTAAAAGTTTAACACCTATAATCGCTAAGGTGCATAAAAAAATACCGGTTATCGTCTTAGGACGAGCAATCGACGGGTATGATTATAGCTTATTTATTGGACCAGCCAATGAGGTCATTGGCAGAAACGCCGGGCAATTGGTGGCAGATCTGGCTGGAGATAAAAAAGTAAATTTAGTAGAAATACAAGGACTCTCCCAATCACCTCCAGTGATCGAAAGAAGTAAGGGCTTCAATGAAATAATCGAAAATCATCCTAATATTCACCAGGTGGATACGATAGTTGCAGATTGGAATCGAGATAAAGCCGAAGATGAGGTAATAGAGAGGCTAAATAAGAACCGCAAAATCAATTTCGTCTTCGCACATAGTGATGCAATGGCTCTTGGGGTACATAGGGCATTAGAAAAAAAGGGAATTCAAGGAGTTAATATCATTGGCGTGGATGGACTAGCAGGTGATAATGGAGGACTTGATTTGGTTAGACGTAACATTTTGAAGGGGACCTTCGCATATAGGACTGGTGGTAATGAATCAATTCAGTATGCAATGGATCTTTTACAAGGCAAATCGGGTATTCCCAAAAAAATACTTTTACGTGTGAATAAAATTACGAAAGATAATGTGGACCAATATGTACAAACAAAGCAGAATACATTAAATATTCCTAAACAACCAAAAAATCAGATTGAACTAGGATTTGTACAAGTTGGTGAAGAGAGTAGTTGGAGAGCCGCCAATTCCAGCTCTATCAAAAAAGCCGCCCAAGACTTTGGAATTGAGCTTAAATTTAAAAATGCCAACCAAAGTATGAATAATCAAATAAAAGCTATTCGGAACTTTATTCGGGAAAGGGTGGATATTATTGCGTTTTCTCCGGTTGTACAAACGGGGTATGAAGATGTTTTGAAAGAGGCAAAAATGGCTGGAATCCCTGTAATTCTGACGGACCGAGAATTGAACCTTAAAGATGATACACTTTGGCTGACCTCGATTGGTTCTGATTTTCTGGAAGAGGGAAGGAGAGCGGCGAGATGGCTTTTAGGACAAACTAAAGGAGTAAGAAAAGATATTAATATTGTAGAATTGCAGGGGACACGGGGTTCTTCACCAGCTGTTTATCGGAAAAAGGGGTTTGAGGAACTTCTAAAAAATAATTCAAACTATCACATCATCGCATCCCAATCAGCGGATTTTACAAAAGAAGCAGGAAGAAGTGTGATGAAAGAGTATTTGGAAAAGTATGGGGATAAGATTCAGGTAGTTTACGCCCATAATGATGACATGGCGCTGGGAGCGATTGAGGCAATTGAAGAGTATGGGAAAAGGCCTGGTAAAGACATTTTGATCATATCAGTAGATGCTACAAAAGAAGCATTTAATGCCCTGTTTGCAGGTAAATTGAATTTGACGGTGGAGTGTAATCCTTTGTTAGGGCCCGAATTAATGAAAGTGATAATGGATTATACGGAAGGAAAAGAGATTCCGGTCAAAATCGTCACAGAGGAAGGGATCTTTAGTCAGGAGAACGCCAAGCGGGATTTCGTTAACCGGGCTTATTAATACATCTAGTGGATAGACCTTGAAACCACGTTAAAAGTGGTTTTAAGGTCTTTATTTCTTTTTTATATACTTAATTAAACTAGTAAGCAAAGTTTCTATCAATAAAATTTTGCTATAAAAATAATGTGTTGTATTTTATAAAATATCGTAGATTTTTATAAAGATTGTCTACAACCGATTTGATATACTCTCACATATGAAAGCGTTTAAATATTATCTTTTAAGGAGGTATTACAAAACCCTATGAAAAAAGTAGTTTCGAAAATTATGTTATCAACACTACTATTATCATCCTTTTCAACTGCAGCCTATGCGGATAACCCTATCATTAAGGATAAGTTCACCGGAGACCCGGCTGCGCTCGTTCAAGGTGACAAGGTTTATCTCTATGCAGGACATGATGAAGCGAGTGCAGGTGGGAACTTTTATTACATGCCTGAATGGCTCATTTATTCTACAACAGATATGGTGAATTGGAAACAAGAAGGATCTCTCAGCGTCAAGGATACCTTTTCATGGGCAAAGGAAGATGCCGCTTGGGCGAGTCAAGTAATCGAGAGAGATGGTACCTATTATTGGTATGTGGCCACTAATAATAAGGACGGTAGTGGATATTGTATTGGTGTAGCTACCTCCCAAAGTCCAACTGAAGGGTTTAAGGACGCACTTGGAAAGCCATTGATTACCAATCAAATGACCACATCCAACATTTCATGGGATGATATTGACCCTACAGTTATGATCGATGATGACGGACAGGGGTACCTATACTGGGGAAATTCGTATCCATACTATGCAAAGCTCAAATCGAACATGATTGAGCTAGACGGGGATATTCAAAAGGTTACCATCAATAACTTGAAAGGTGGTTTCACAGAAGCTCCGTGGATTCATAAACGGAATGGCAAATATTATTTATCATTTGCACATAATTGGCCAGAAGGTCTAGCTTATGCAATGAGTGAGAGCCCAACCGGTCCATGGGAGTACAAGGGGGCGCTTATGGATCCGTTCACCACAGACCCTAATGATAAAAACAATAGTAATACAAGTCATCAATCCATTATTGATTTCAAAGGAAAGTCTTATATTATTTATCATACCGCTGCTTTGCCAACTGGAAGTTCATACAGGCGTTCAGTATCCGTTGATCGATTATACTACAATCCCGACGGCACAATAAAAAAAGTTGTCCCTACTTCAACAGGCTTAGATGGTGAAGGACAAAAGCTGCAGTCGTACAGTTTCCTAGACCGCTATATTAGGCACTATAACAATGATGCACGGATTGATCCTTTAGACGTATTAAATAATTCAAACTTTGATTCCAGATGGGAAATCGTTCCTGGTTTAGCTAATTCAGATGAGGGTTATGTTTCCATTCAGGCTGTGAATAAGCCAGGATATTATTTAAGACATAGTAATAATGATCTCGCACTTGTAAAAAATGACGGTACAAATTTATTCAAAGCTGATGCCACATTTAAAAAGGTGCCTGGTTTAACGGATCCGAACTGGACTTCCTTCCAGTCATATAACTTCCCGAATTTATATATTAAGCAAAAAGATTACTTATTGAAGTTAGAGCAAGTGAATACCGACGGGGATAAAGAGAATGCAACTTTTAAGATGTCAGAAGCAGATGTAAAGGATGTCCAACTGAATATTGATAGCGTTACACTGCAACAAAATGATGAAAGCAATTTGTCTGCTGTTGTATTACCAAATAGTGCACTTGATCAAAAAGTGACTTTTACATCCAGTGATCCTAGTGTGGTATCCATTTCTAATCCAACTTATAATCCTGAAGATGGAAAGACAACCGTTACAATTACTGCAAAATCTCCGGGTAAAGCTGATATTTTTGCTACAACTGACGAAGGGCAATTCGCTGATTCGGCTACAATTACTGTAGAAAAACAGATGCCTGCAACTATAAAGGATTTAAAAATATCTGTGAATAATAGAAAAGTTCTAATCGAAGGCTATTTGACACAGAAAAAAGGTACGGATGTAGCAGTTAGAGTTACAGCGCCAAATGGTAAATTGGATTATCTTGATCAAATTACCTCGGAAAATGATGGTAAATTCAGTTATGACTTTACACTTTCGAATCATGCAGCTGGTAAATATAATGTCAGTCTGGGTGGTACAGACTTAAGTGAAATAGTGAATACCAGCTTCCAATATAAGCCCGGTCCACAAAATCAATGAAATCTTGGAATACTTAACTAGGTATTAAATCACTAGTTTAGGAGAAACAATCAATGATCTAAAAAGTAACTTTATGTCATAAGGAGGGATTAAATATGAAGTTGAAAAAAACAATTCATTGTGCACTGGCAGTCACACTATTGACGGTTCCAACAACGGTTGTTCCTTCTTGGGCTGCAACATTAAATCCAGAATCTACTAGCGCAGTTGAACAGGCAACTGGGAGTGTTTCAGCATCTGAAGCAGGACTAACAACTTGGTATAAATTTAATCAGATAAACGGGACAGCTATAGCCGATGCCTCTGGTCATGGCAAGGATGCCACTGTAATGAACGGTGCTTCCTTGACTACAGTTGCTGGTAGGACGGGTATTGATCTTGATCATACGAAAAGCCAATATGTGCAGCTGCCAACAGGTATTATGAGTACTCTGGATGATTTCACGATCTCCACATGGGTATATTTGGATTCAAAAACAGGAGATTGGACTCGAATTTTTGATTTCGGAACAGGAGCGAATGCAGGAAAAATCTTCCTTACAGAAAACTTATATTTGGATGTAGTAGGACGAGTTGCAGATGCTACTCCGAGTGCTCCTAAGGTCGGTGAATGGACACATATCTCTATCAGTAAAACCGGATCAGCTTACACAATCTATGTTAATGGCAAGGTTGGTGCCACAGGAACTTCAACCAAGAAACCGTCTGATTTTGGACAAACCGCCTCTAACTATATTGGAAAATCGAATTGGCCTGATCCATATTTAGACGGTAAAGTAAGTGATTTCCGCATCTATAACAGAGGATTGAGTGCTGAAGAAATCCAGCAGGTTGTCTCAGAATCTATGACCGACCAAGAAGCCGTTGGAAGGGTTGCAGGAACTCTGACTCTTGGTGATACTTCAAAAGTCATTCAAGATTTAAAATTACCTGTGACTGCTGACGGTGGGGTATCGATTTCTTGGAAATCTGACTCTCCTTCAGTAATTTCCAATACAGGTGTAGTGACAAGACCTGCAAAAGACCAAAAGGATGCAGATGTATCCTTAACAGCAACAATTAACCGGAATGGATACTCAGAAACGAAAAACTTTACGTTTACTGTGCTGGCTGACAGCATCGTATCTATTGAACCGGTAAATCTAAGAACAATGGTAGATTTCCCGCCTAATCTTCCTAAGAAGGTAACCGTACACCATTTCGATGGTCATACTGAGCAACTTGATGTAGAGTGGAACCCTATTTCAAATGATGATTTCTCACAAACTGGGAAGCTTGAAGTCAAGGGATCAGTTTATGGTACCAAAATCCAGCCTGTTGCCAATATAAGTGTTACTAAGATTGCTAAAGTTGACGAGGTGAACGTGAAGACAAAACAGGGCACCGCGCCTCAGCTTCCACCTACTGTAGATGTACATTATAGTGACGGATCTACTGGAACACTTAATGTGGATTGGGCAGAAGTGAAAAAACAAGATTATACCAAAACCGGAACCTTTACCGTTAAAGGGGAGGCGACAACCTACGAATATACTGACCCATTGATTGAGCAAAGAGCAGATCCTCACATTTTTAAACATACTGATGGCTATTATTATTTCACAGCATCGGTTCCTGAATATAACCGCATTGTATTGCGGAGAGCAAAAACGCTACAGGGCCTTGCCACAGCAGAGGAAAAAGTAATTTGGACCAAACACGCTACAGGAGATATGGGAGCGCATATTTGGGCCCCTGAAATCCATTATATCGATGGAAAATGGTACATTTACTTTGCAGCGGGAGCAGCGGAAGATATTTGGAAAATTCGTCCATATGTTCTCGAGTGCGGAGATGCGAACCCACTTACAGGAACATGGACAGAAAAAGGCATGATGCAAAAACCAGCAGGCAGTACGGCCTTCACCAATTTTTCCTTAGATTCCACCACTTTTGAGAACAATGGCAAACGTTATTTCGCCTGGGCACAAAAGGATGGCGGAAATTCGAATCTTTATATCGCGGAAATGAGTAATCCATGGACGATTACTGGAAACCCAGTAATGATTTCTACTCCGGATTACGCTTGGGAAAGACAAGGATATTGGGTCAATGAGGCACCAAGTATATTAAAGCGTAACGGAAAAATATTCATGACTTTTTCTGCAAGCGCCACCGATGCTAACTATTCCTTGGGGTTATTGACCGCTTCGGATACTAGTGATTTATTAGATCCTAAGTCATGGAAGAAATCGCCAGAACCAGTATTGAAAAGCGATGAAACAACGGGTCTTTACGGACCGGGACATAATACTTTTACTGTAGCGGAAGATGGAAAGACGGATATTCTCGTTTATCATGCCCGCTCCTACAAGGATATTCAAGGGGATCCCCTGTATGATCCAAACCGGCATACTAGGGTGAAGAGAATAACTTGGAATGCTGATGGTACACCGAATTTCTCAAGTGTTCCTGTAAATGGAGCCGTACCTGGACCTGCTATTTCAGTAAACGCGAATGTGACTGTTGATGACAATGCTGAATTTTCGGTCGTCACTGATTTTAGTTCAAAACAACTACAACCAAAGGAAAAGCTAGGTGCTAAAGTTCAGGTTACTAGTCACAAGAGCACAGCTCAGTCTATTTTAGTGACAATGGCTCTGTATGACAACGATAATCGACTGGTGGACACCCAGTCTCAGACCCAAAGTATCGCAGCTGGTTCTAAGAACTCATTCTCTTTGAGCATGAAGCTGCCAGCCAAATTGGATGGTCACAAAGTGAAGGTCTTTGTTTGGGAAGGTGATGATATTGAATCCTCATCACTAAAGCCTGTATCGGCACCGAAAGTTCTGGAATAAAACTAGGATATGTAATAGGTAGTATCAAAAATATATGAGTAAAAATAGAAATGCCAAATCAGCCAAGTGCTTTTTAAAAAAGCCTTGGCTTCTTCGTATTTATCCTCTCCCCAGTGGGATCATAGATGATAATAATAATCCAATTTACCTTACAACGTTAGCTTCATCAAAAATAGCAAATTATTATAAACAATTGGTGATTTTTATAAATACATTTATTGTTTTTTTCTTTAAAATCATTCAAAGAGAAAAGAATGCGCTAGTCCTCTAAAAAGAGGAGAGGACAGTTTGAAGTGTATGTACAGTGAACTTTTATTGTAATCGCTTACTCTATGAACTTTGGAAGGGGGTTCATAAGTGAAAAAACTAATATTAATTTATGTCTTTCTATTAATCTCCTACTTTCTTTATATGTATGACTATCATTTTAATGAGTCGCACTTATCACATATAGAGAAAATTCAAAGAGAAAGCCAAGAGGGAATTAGTGAAAAGTACGTAATGGTTACTTTCCAGTCAGGAATTGACTATTGGAAAGGCTCTTTAAAAGGGTTTGAGGATGCAGCTCAGAAGTTGAATGTATCAGTTGAGTACCGTGGAGCAACACAGCATGATATACATGAACAAATTACTGTGATGGAACAGGTAATAGCCAAAAAGCCAGCGGGTATTGCGATTTCTGCTATCGACCCAGACGCGTTATCTAATACTTTTGAAAAAGCAAAGGATGTGGGTATTCCTATTGTATTATTTGACTCAGGTGCTCCCTCGGACAACGTGTCTTCTTTTTTGGGCACTGATAATTATAAAGCTGGCATAGCGGCCGCTCAAAAATTAGTTGAATTAATGGGTGGAACAGGAAAAGTGGCTGTTATAACATCACCAAATCAATTAAATCATCAGGAAAGAACAAAGGGGTTTTTAGACACAATTAAGAAAACTGCAGGAATAGAGGTGATAGCAGTAAAAGATGGAAAGGGAGATCAGTTTGTTTCAAGTAAGGTTGCCATGGACCTCTTAAAGAAGCATCCGGATTTGAAGGGTATTTTTGCTACAGAAGCCAATGGAGGGGTTGGGGTCGGTGAAGCCGTTGGTCTTCTAAAGAGAAATCAAAAAGTGAAAATTGTAAGTTTTGATACAGATAAACCAACTCTGGATTTGATAAAAGACGGTACTATATCTGCAACCTTGGCTCAAGGTACTTGGAGGATGGGTTTTTGGTCTTTACTGTTTTTATTTGAACTCCAACATAAAAATTCTCCAATAATAAAACGTGAATTTTCAGATCAACCTCAAATGACATCATATGTAGATACAGGGATTTCTATTGTTACTAAGGAAAATGTAGAAAATTACTATGCAAAGTGAGCCACCAAGAATATGAGAGATTTGAAGAAATTGGACAAAAATAAACTTTTTATAATAAACAATCTTCCAATACGATTTAAGTTAATTATTCTATTGATGTTAATCAGTATTCTGCCTTCCATTGGTCTTGGGTTTCTGACAGGATGGACTGTAAACCACATTATAGAGAGACAAGTGAATCAAAATACACTGCAGCTAATTGGTCAGGTCAATAAAACACTGGATTTCTACGCCGGTAACATGCAAAACATGAGTTATTTGATAGCTTTTAACCCGGAAATTAAGCAATTTTTGTACGAGAAAAAAAGTCAGCAAGGCAAACGGCTAAATGATGATTATCAGATACAAACATTTCTGCAAAGGCTTACAACATTGTATCCAGAAGCAGCGGGCATTCTAGTGGTAAACAGCAATGGTCAGTACATGAGTAATGACATGTATACCCGCTCAAAGAAAAGCCTTACGGAAGAATCGTGGTACCAAGCTGCTGTAGAAAGTGAAGGGATTTTCAAAATCTTAGGGCACCCCTCTAACAGAAACATAACTAGCCATGTACATTACAAGGATGACGAGGTTGTGTCAGTTGTACGAGCTATTTTAGACCCTGATACCCAGCAAGTAAAGGGCGTTATATTAATTGATATGAAACTGAGAGTGATATCGGAAGCAACAAAAGATGTTCGCTTAGGGAAAACCGGTTATTTAATGGTGATTGACGATAAAGGCGAAAATATCTACTCGCCATCCGAGCCCTTTCTAAACAAGATTCCAATTGATTGGTTCCATTCAAATGAAGGCGGCAATTTCTCTAAACAAGTCAAAGGCAATAAGCTTCAATTCATTTACAGAAAGTCTCCCTTTACCGGTTGGACAACTGTGGGTGTATTTTCTACAAAAGAATCAGTATTCGAGGTAAGGGAAATTCATTTTTATGTGATTAGTTTCGTATTCTTCGTGTGTTTGTTTGGCCTTGGGGCCTCCTATTATTTATCCTATTCTATGTCAAGACCCATCAGGCAACTCATGTCGTTTATGCGAAAAGCGGAGTTAGGAGATTTTTCTGTCCGTTACAAAGGAGAACGAATGGATGAAATAGGGTTACTTGGACGCAGCTTTAATACGATGCTTGTACAAATTAACAAACTTATTACACTAAATGAGCAGCAAGAGCGCCAAAAACGTGAAGCTGAACTGCGTAGTCTACAGGCCCATATTAAACCTCATTTCCTTTACAATACATTAGACACAATTCATTGGTTGGCCCGGAAAAAAGGTGCAGAAGATGTTGCTGAATTGGTAGAGTCGTTATCAAGGCTTTTCCGTATTGGGTTAAGTAAAGGTAACGATATAATTCCTTTAAAAGAAGAAATGGAACATATAAGCAGTTATTTAAAGATCCAAAAAGCTAGATATCAAGAAAAATTACATTACACATTAGATATTGCTTCAAATGTCGAAAAGATCAATGTATTAAAACTTGTATTACAGCCCATTGTAGAAAACGCTATATATCATGGAATCAAAGAAAGGCGAGGGCCTGGTCATATTATTGTTAAAGCAGAAAAACAAGAAGGAAATATAGTTTTTCATGTTAAAGATGATGGGAAGGGAATTCCAAATGAAAAGTTGGAAGCCCTAAGAAGTAAATTGGGAACGTTATTCACTCAATCTCAACACTATAAAGGAAGTGACAATTTCGGGTACGGAATGATTAATGTTCAAGCCAGAATTAAACTGACTTTTGGTGATGCATACGGTATATCAATTGATAGTGAAATAGGTAAGGGTACAACAGTGAAGGTTGTGCTTCCTGCCATTTTAGAAAAATGAAGCGATGATAGAGTTCGAAAGGGGAGAAAATTGTGTGCAAAATCATTGGAAGGTATTGATTGCTGATGATGAACCGATTATTCGGGAAGGTATTCGTGAATCGGTCAATTGGCAAGAACTTCATATGAAGGTTGTCGCAGAAGCAGAAGATGGAGAAGAAGCATTCGAACTTGCCATCGAATATTCAGTAGACATATTGCTGGTAGATTTGAATATGCCTATTATGGATGGTTTGACCTTAATTAAACATGTTCGAGAAAGGTTGCCTAACTGTAAAATTATCATTATTTCAGGTCATGACGAATTTACTTATGCCCAAGAAGCATTACGCTTAAATGTTAATGATTATATTCTCAAACCTGCAAATCCCAATCAATTGAAAAACGTCCTTCAGCGTATTAGAAGTCAATTGGAGGAAAGAGAGCAGCAAAGTGAGTACTTAGCACTAGCGAAAGACCAAATTATTAAAAATATCCCTCTCTTACAGCAAAACTTTTGTCAGGAGTGGATGAAAGGGAATTTGACAGAATCTGATATTATTAAACAACTAAAATTCTTACAATTGCCTATACAATGCCCGAAACAGATTGGTCTTATCCAATGTCATGAAATTTATATCAATAAACCTTTATTGAATGAAAATAATGAACAATTATTTAATTTTACTGAAAATATCGTAGCTGATGTACTTGAACCTTTCCAAAAAGTTGTTTTTCGTGACCCTTCAGGGTTTATAATCGTTTGTATTTGGGGATGTGAACAAGAAGATTTCGTATTATTGTTATCAAAGAAATTAAAAAATTATATGACCACGACACCGAATATGCACTTTGAGAAAGTTACAGGAGAAACATTTGTGATCTCTGAAATTTATAGACATTGCGAAACAATGATTTATGAAAATTTAAAAATCTCACCGATCGTCCGGCGAGCGAGATCCTATCTTAGCGAACATTTTTCAGACACAGATTTAACATTGGAATCATTGGCACAGTATCTGCACGTATCTCCTGTTTATTTAAGCAGGATAATGAAAAAGGAATTAGGGACTTCTTTTGTTAGTATAATTACAAATATGCGAATCAGCAAGGCACTTTTGCTGCTAAATTCCACAGAACTTACTATTCTTGAAATCGCAGAAAAAGTTGGTTATGACACGCAGCATTATTTTAGTACAGCTTTTAAAAAAGTAATGGGTGTCTCTCCCAATCAGTATCGAAAAGGTGCCGGTTTTACTGTTTCGACAGCTAGTACAGAATTGTTGTAATATAGTTTATTTAGTTAAATTCGAATTTTAGGACAGTCCAAATGAAATAATTTGGACTGTCCTTTTTTGTAATCTGGCAATTATTGAAAGCGCTTAAAAGTAAGTTAAATTTTTATAAAAATAGTTGTTTTATTGAAAAGACGTAAAAATGATAGGGTGATATATTCATAACAAGGAAAAGAATAAAATCTAAAAAACAAAGGGGCGATTCAGATGAAAAAATTGTTGTCGGTATTTATGTTAATAACATTGTTATTTTCGTTGGCAGCATGTGGAAGTAAAAGTACAAGTGGAGATAGCGGATTTGTAGGTATTGCAATGCCTACAAAGTCATCGGAAAGATGGGTAAGTGACGGTCAAAATATGAAAAAAGAATTTGAAAAGTTAGGGTATAAAGTGGACTTGCAATATGCAGAAGACGTCGTAGAGAATCAGGTATCTCAAATCGAGAATATGATTACAAAAGGTGTAAACGTTTTAGTAATTGCGTCAATTGACGGTGAAGCATTAACAGATGTTTTAGACAAAGCAAACAAGCAAGAAATTAAAGTCATTGCATATGATCGTTTAATTAAAAACAGCAAATATGTCAGCTACTATGCAACATTTGACAACTTTAAAGTAGGTGTTCAACAAGGCTCTTACATTGAAGAAAAATTAGGTTTAAAAGCAGGAAAGGGCCCATTCAATATCGAGTTATTTGCAGGCTCACCAGATGATAATAATGCTTATTTCTTCTTTGATGGCGCCATGTCAGTATTAAAGCCGTACATTGAATCGGGGAAATTAGTCGTGAAAAGCGGTCAAAATTCATTTGATCAAGGTGCCACATTAAGATGGGACGGCGCAGTTGCACAAGCTAGGATGGATAATCTATTAAGTGCTCACTATACTTCTGACAAGGTGGATGCGGTTTTATCTCCATATGATGGAATTAGCATTGGTATCATATCATCATTAAAAGGTGTTGGATATGGATCAGCTGCTAAGCCACTTCCTGTTATCACTGGACAAGATGCTGAACTAGCTTCTATTAAATCAATAATAAATGGTGAACAGACACAAACGGTATTTAAAGACACGAGGGAATTGGCCAAAAAAGCTGTTTCTATGGCTGATGCCGTTTTAAAGGGCAAAAAAGCTGAAGTGAATGATACCAAAACGTACGACAATGGAAAAAAAGTCGTTCCGTCCTATCTATTAGAACCTGTTTCTGTTGATAAAACTAACTATGAGTCTGTACTAGTTGACTCGGGATATTACAAAAAGGAAGAACTGAGTAAATAATGAGTGATGGAAATGAGTTAGTGACTGTTGATTATCTGTCACTAACTCATTTTATCAAATTGTGAGGGTGTGGTGAAATATGTCAAAGATTATATTAGAAATGAAGAATATTACAAAAGAGTTCCCAGGAGTCAAAGCACTTCAAAATGTAAATTTGAAGATAAAGGAGGGTGAAATTCACGCTTTATGTGGAGAAAATGGGGCTGGGAAATCCACACTAATGAAGGTATTGAGTGGTGTCTACCCACATGGTTCGTACACTGGGGACATTCTGTTTAATGGAACCGTTTGTAAATTCAAGGACATCAAACAAAGTGAAGAATTAGGGATTGTTATTATTCACCAAGAACTCGCATTGATTCCATACCTATCGATTGCTGAAAATATCTTCCTTGGTAATGAACAGTCGAAAAATGGAATTATCAATTGGAATGAAACCGTGTTAAGAACGAGAGAACTGCTGCAAAAGGTAGGATTAAACGAATCACCAAATACAAAAACGGCAAACTTGGGCGTTGGAAAACAACAATTAACTGAAATAGCGAAGGCACTTTCTAAAAATGTAAAATTATTAATATTGGATGAACCTACGGCTGCTTTAAATGAACACGACAGTGAAAATCTATTGAATCTGTTATTAGAATTAAAAAAACAAGGCATGTCAGCCATTATTATATCGCATAAATTAAATGAAATTTCCAAAGTGGCGGACTCCATCACCATTCTGCGTGACGGTCAAACCGTAGAAACACTAGATATGAAAAAAGATAAAATTTCAGAGGATAGAATTATCAAGGGAATGGTTGGAAGAGAATTAACGAATCGCTATCCAAAAAGGGAAGCGAAAATAGGAAATACTATTTTTGAAGTAAAAAACTGGAATGTTTTTCACCCATTGCATACGAATCAAAAATCTATTGATAATGTGAATTTTCATATTCGTAAAGGTGAGATTGTTGGTATAGCCGGCTTGATGGGGGCTGGAAGAACAGAGTTGGCAATGAGTATCTTTGGGAAATCGTACGGAAAGAAAATAACAGGACAAATATATAAGGATAGTAAAGAAATCCATTTGAATAATGTAAGTCAGGCAATCGAAGATGGAATCGCTTATGTTTCTGAAGATCGAAAGGGGAACGGGCTAATTTTAATGGATGACATTAAACAAAACATTACATTAGCCAGTCTTAATAAGATAACAAATAAATTTGTTATTAATAAGAATCAAGAAATTATTGAATCTGAACAATTTCGTGAAAAATTAAAGATCAAAACTCCTAGTATTCATCAGAAAACTGGAAATCTAAGTGGTGGAAATCAACAAAAAGTTGTATTAAGTAAATGGATTTTTTCAGAGCCTGACATTCTGATTTTAGATGAGCCTACCCGTGGCATTGATGTAGGCGCAAAGTATGAAATATACACGATTATTAATCAGTTGGCTTCAGACGGAAAAGGGATTTTAGTCATTTCTTCAGAACTACCAGAAATTCTTGGGATTTGTGACCGAGTGTATGTAATGAATGAAGGCAGAATAACTGGAGAAGTTTCCAAAGAAGAAGCAACTCAGGAACGTATTATGAAATATATGACTAAAAGTAGAGTTTAGGGGGTAGGAAAACATGCAAACGTTAACACAAAAAACATCTGAAAACGGGAATGTTACAGATCGTGAACCGAAAGGAAATCTGCTTTCTCAACTGTTCAAAAATAATATGAGACAATACAGCATGATTCTGGCTCTAGTTTCAATCATGATTCTTTTCCAGGTTCTAACCGATGGCATTTTGTTAAGACCGTTAAATATAACAAATTTAATCTTGCAAAATAGCTATATATTAGTGTTGGCAATAGGAATGATTTTAGTAATAATTACCGGCCATATTGACCTATCGGTAGGTTCAATAGCTGCATTTATCGGGGCTATATCTGCAATTTTAATGGTAAATCATGAAGTTCCAACATCAGTTGCAATTATTATTTCGTTATTAATTGGTGCGCTTATTGGTGCCTGGCAAGGATTTTGGGTGGCCTATGTAAAAATTCCTGCCTTTATTGTTACCCTAGCAGGTATGCTTTTGTTTAGAGGATTAACTATGGTAGTTTTAGAGGGCAAATCGATCGCCCCTTTTCCTGAAGCATTTCAAAAAATCAGCTCTGGTTTCATTCCAGATGTGTTTGGCGGAGCCAACCTTCATATTTTAACTCTTGTAATAGGAGCTCTATTATCAGTAATTCTAATTTTCAATGAATTGAAAACTAGAAAAACTGAAATAAAATACAATTTCGAAGTTTCACCTGCAGGAATTTTTATTTTGAAGATTATTGCATTAGTTGCATTGATCAATGTATTTGTTTATGTTCTTGCTACTTACGAAGGAATTCCAAATATTTTGGTTATCTTGGCTTTATTAATCTTGGCTTATCAATTTATTACCACAAAAACAATAGCAGGGCGTCACATTTATGCGATTGGTGGAAATGAAAAAGCAGCCCAGTTATCTGGGGTAAAAACAAAGCGTGTTACATTCTGGGTCTTTGTAAATATGGGAGTGTTATCTGCACTATCTGGACTTCTGTTTGCTGCACGATTAAACGCTGCAACACCTAGAGCAGGAAATCTTTTTGAACTAGATGCCATTGCGGCTTGTTTTATTGGCGGGGCTTCAGCATATGGTGGAATCGGTACGGTGCCAGGTGCTATTATTGGCGGTCTAGTTATGGGTGTCATGAATAACGGAATGTCCATACTAGGTTTAGGCATAGATTGGCAGCAAGGTATCAAAGGGCTTGTATTATTAGCTGCTGTAGCTTTTGATATTTATAATAAAAATAAATCTTCATAATTAAGTCTCTAATGAATAGACCTCAAAACCATTAAATATATGGTTTTAGGGTCTATTTTTCATTATTAACAAATTTAATTAGGGCAATGACTCCTACCAGTCTACTATCCTTGCTCCGTGTTTTAGTAATACAATCCCATTATGCTTCATCAAAAAATAGCCAATTATTATAAACAATCGATGTTTTTTATAAATACAGCTTTTGTGGTTTTTTTTTAAAATTATCTAAAAGAGAAAGGAGTATAGCTTCCTGTAAAAAGAGTGAAGAAAAAATAGAGGAGGAAAGAAATGAAAGGTAAGCAGTATTTTTCATTATTTTTAACTGTATTAATGGTATTTTCACTGGTCCCAAAACCGGTAATTCAAGCGGAGGAGATTGGCAGTACAGAAAATCGCTTAATCGCTCACTATGATATGTCGAGAGCGGATGGTAAGTTGACAGATATTACGAATAATGGATTTGACGCAGAATATCTTGGGTTTCAAGATGGAGATTTCATAGAAGATCAAGGCAATACAATTCTGAACTTCACAGGAGATAAGTCTAAATATGTAAAATTACCAAAAAGACTTATTGATGATGAAACATTTACAATTGAAACAAAATTTAGCACAACAACAAGTGCTGGCCATTGGCTTTACACCCTTGGGACAAAGGAAGGATCTTGGCCGAATGTTAACAATTATATCTTTTTAAATCCAAAACAAGGAAATGGAACGACTCGTTTTGGGATTAAAAATTCTAGCACGGAACTTCTTTTCCAAAATGCAACAATTAAGTCAGGTGAATATAATACATTCACAGCAACATTTAAAGAAGGAGAAATTATCCTTTATTTAAATGGACAACAAGTTGGAACACTACCACATACGTATAAGGTAATGGATATACTTGCAGCCGGGACAGACCCTACAGCTAATTTTATCGGATACATTGGTAAATCCTTGTACACAGCTGATGCAGCATTTACTGGAAAATTAGCTGATTTTAAGGTATATAACTATACATTATCATCAGAAGAGGTAAAACTGAATGCTGGTTTAACAGATGAGGAAATTGTTGCATTAGCAAAAACCAACTTAACAATTCCAAATGCAGATGACATTCGTGGAAACATTACATTACCTACAAGTACGGATAAAGGTGCAACAATTACTTGGGAAACGGACAATGCAGCTGTTGTAAATGTAAATGAAGGAATCAATGAAAATTACGATAAGACTCCTGCAGGTGTTGTAACAAGACAGGAAACTGATACAAAAGTAACATTGACAGCAACAATCAAGTATAAGGGAATAAGCGATACAAAGCAAATACCACTTACAGTTAAGGCTAAACCGGCAAAAAAGAACTTCACATCTTATTTATTTGCTCACTTTACTGGTGAAAGTGCAAATGGAGAGCAGATGTATTTTGCTAGCAGTAAAGATGGTTTGCACTGGAAAGATTTAAATGAGGGCGATCCAGTATTAACGTCTGTTGTAGGTGAAAAGGGTGTACGTGACCCGTCTATCGTACGCTCAGCCGAGGGTGACAAATTCTACATTATTGCAACAGATTTAAGAATTGCCAGCGGAAAAGGCTGGGGTGCCGCACAAACGGCTGGAAGCAAATCGCTGATCATTTGGGAGTCTACAGATTTAGTAAATTGGTCTAAACCAAGAATGGTAGAGGTAGCTCCACCGAATGCAGGCGATGCATGGGCACCAGAAGCATTTTATGACGAAAAGACAGGGGAATACGTAGTATTCTGGGCTTCAACTGTGAAGAATGATCAAGGGGTATTCGAACCACATAACATCTACTATGCAAAGACAAGAGATTTTTATACTTTCACAGAACCAAAGCTGTTCATTGATCGTCCTGGTAGTCAGCATATTATTGATACAACCATTATTGAAGATGGGAATATGTATTACCGTTATTCAGGGGATGGTCAAATTACGATTGAAAAAAGTAATCAAATTCTTGGTGATTGGTCAAAAATTGGCACCATTCAATCTTCAACAGGATTAACAGGATCCGACGTTGAAGGGCCATTAATTTATAAATTCAATGATAGAAATGAATGGAATTTAATGGTCGATCAGTATGCGACTGGAAAAGGGTATCTTCCATTAATTACATCTGATTTAGCAAGTGGCCAGTTCACTAAATTAACAGCTGCAGACTATTCTTTGGATTCTAACCGTAAGAGACATGGATCAGTACTCAATCTTACACAAGAAGAGTACGATACTGTAATGGCCAAATGGGATAAGGTGGTCAAAGTGCCTGATGAAGAAGAACAAGAACAGCCAATTCTTGAGTATAACTTTGATACAGTCACTACAGACAGGACGATCCAGGATAATTCGGGAAATAGCCATACAGGTACATTGAATGGAAATGCATCTTATGTGACAGATACTGAAAAGGATTCAAAGGCATTATATCTCGATGGAACAACTAATACATTTGCAGCCTTTCCGACAGGTTTCTTTGATGGAAGAAATACGGTGACTATCTCTATGGATATTAAACCGGAAACGGTATCAGGAAACTTCTTTACCTTTGCCATAGGAAAGAATGACCAAAAATATATGTTCTTAAGAACACGCGATACGGAAATAAGAAATGCGATGACGACTACTAGCTGGTCATCGGAACAAGAGGTAAAAACAAATACCACTTCTATTAAGAGCAAGTGGTTCAATATCAAACTTGTCATTACACCAACAAGTATGGCCATGTATAAGAATGGGATACTTGTGGCTGAAAATAACAATGTAACAGTATCAATGACAGACTTAGGTGCACAATTATCAGCATTTTTAGGTAAATCCTTTTACTCAGGAGACCAATACTTCAAAGGTTATTTCGACAACGTAAAAGTATATAATCGTACACTTTCAGAAGAAGAAATTCTAGAAATGTCTATTCAATCGACTGGAATTGGCAATTTTGTAGTACCTGGTCAAAAAGGTCAAGCTGAAATAGATTCTAAATCACATAGAATTCTAGTTCCTGTTAAAGAAGGACAAGGTTTGGATATAACTAATTTGGCTCCAACTATAACTATTAAACCTGGATCTACTGTAAGTCCAGTGTCAGGTGAAGGACAGGATTTTACTAATCCTATTACCTATACGGTGACGGACAAGGATGGAAATAGGCAGGAATGGACTGTAAGTTTAAAAGTATATCCATCAGGTACTTTGCCAGGACTTTATGCAGATCCACAGATCGCTGTTTTTGGTGATACTTATTATATTTATCCTACAACAGATGGCTTTACCGGTTGGTCAGGTTCTCAATTTAAAGCATTCTCCTCAAAAGATTTAATAAATTGGAAAGACGAGGGTGTAATCTTAGATTTAGCAACTGACGATGTTACATGGGCAGATAAGCGCGCTTGGGCACCGGCAATCGCAGAAAAGAATGGAAAATATTATTACTATTTCTGCGCAGACGCCAACATTGGTGTTGCAACAGCACCAACACCAACAGGACCATTTAAAGATGCTTTAGGCAAACCATTGGTGCCAAGTGGAAAATATTCCGGCCAAGCCATTGATCCATACGTATTTACAGATGATGATGGCGAATCGTACTTTTATTGGGGTAATGGTGATCTCTATGGTGCAAAGCTAAATGATGATATGGTTTCTTTTGAAAGTACTCCAGTCAAGATGACCCCGCCTAATTTTAGAGAGGGATCTGTTGTATTTAAAAGAAACGGTACTTATTACTTAATGTGGTCAGAAGATGATACAGGTAGCGAGAATTATCAGGTTGCTTATGCAACAGGGACATCTCCAATGGGACCATGGACAAAGAAAGGTGTCATTCTGAGTAAAGATTTAAGCCTTGGAATCAAAGGGCCAGGTCATAACTCTATTTTAAACATCCCAGGCACGGATGAATATTATATTGTTTATGCACGGCATGCAATGCCTGATGGCAACGGTTTTAACCGTGAAGTGGTGATTGATAAGATGGAATTTAACGAAGATGGCACTATAAAGCCAGTAAAACCTACCTTAACAGGTATTACTGATCCAGTTTATGTAGATTCAGAAGGTCCTGTAGGGAAGTTTACGATAAATTCTGGTGTGGAATTTACAAAAGATCCGAATGTTACACTTTCACTTGAAGCAACCGATAAACTAAGTGGCGTGAACCAGGTTCGTTTTTCCACCAATGCTAAAGATTGGACAGAATGGGAAGAGTATAAGCCAGCAAAAGAATTCACCTTGCCTTCAGGAGATGGGGAGAAGACTGTTTACGTTGAATTTAACGACCACGCGGGAAATGTCAGTGACAAGTATCTACAAAAGATAACCCTTGATATGACCACTCCTGTGATTCAACTTATTGGACTACAGGATACTTATTCCGTTGATTCATTGATTAAAATCACTTGCAGTGCAATCGATGATTTGTCCGGAATTGCTTCAAAAGAATGCCCAAGTGTCGAAGGACCTGCCTATAGCTTCGAGTTAGGGGTTAATAAAATTATTGCATCAGCCACAGATAAAGCTGGTAATACGGCGAAAATCGAAACTGAGTTTAAGGTGACGGTAGATTTTGATAGTTTAGGCAAGTTGACTCAGTCTTTTGTAAGTAATGATGGGGTGTCACATTCGCTAGTGGTGAAACTTCACTCAGCTAAAGAAGCAGCTGACAAAGGAAATAAACAGGCCGTAGATGGTAAACTGAAGGCATTTCAAAATGAGTTATCTGCTCAAATGGGGAAAACAATCACTGACAAACAGGCAAATATTTTGATTTCTTTGTCTGGGAAGCTCTATTTAGATTAAATCCACAGATCGAAAGATAAAACCAAAAACAATAACTGTTTTTTTAAACAGTTATTGTTTTTTTATGCACCCATTGTTCCTAGTAATCTTTTATTCCTTGATTTATAAAATGAAGCAAAAAGAATGCGGAATATTATAAAAAAATGCATTTCATTGAAAATACATTACTAGGAAATCTTTCTATAATTAACATAGATTCAAATATTAAAGGGGGAAGTCAAATGAAAAAATTTAAAAAATTGTTTACTGCATTAATTTCAACAGCAACTGCGATCTCATTATTGACAGGATGCGCTGCTGGAAACAACCAACAGGCTAGTAGTGGATCAGGCGGTGGGAAAGATGGCAAGATTGTAGTTGGTTTTTCACAAGTAGGAGCTGAAAGCGAGTGGAGAACAGCTAATACTAAGTCAGTCAAAGAAAGTGCAGAAAAAGATCCACAAATCGAATTAAAGTTCTCAGATGCCCAGCAAAAACAGGAAAACCAAATTAAAGCAATCCGTTCGTTTATTGCTCAGAAGGTGGATGTAATCGCTTTCTCTCCTGTTGTTCAAACAGGTTTTGATACAGTTCTTCAAGAAGCGAAAACAGCAGGTATTCCAGTTATATTAACTGACCGTGCTGTAGATGCCGATCCATCCCTTTATAAAACGATGATTGGATCAGACTTCGTTGAGGAAGGCAAGAAAGCAGCACAATGGATGTTGGACAATGTAAAAACGGATAAGTCGGTAAATATCGTTGAGCTCCAAGGAACAGTAGGTTCTGCTCCTGCCATTGACCGAAAAGCTGGATTTGAAGAAGTAATCAAAGCTCATCCGAATTACAAAATTATTAAATCTCAAACAGGTGACTTTACCCGTACTAAAGGTAAAGAAGTAATGGAAGCATTCTTAAAGTCTGATGGAAAAAATATCAATGTCGTATATGCGCACAATGACGATATGGCAATCGGTGCAATTCAAGCGATCGAAGAATATGGCTTAACTCCAGGGAAAGATATCAAAATCATTTCTGTTGATGGTGTAAAAGGTGCTTTTGAGGCGATGATGGCTGGCAAGTTAAATGCCTCTATTGAATGTAACCCATTATTAGGAGAACAGTTGATGCAAGCCATTAAGGATGTTAAAGCAGGAAAAGAATTACCAAAGTGGATTAAGACAGAAGAAGGTATCTTTGATACAACTAATGCAGCGAAGGAATTCCCTAATCGACAATATTAAAAGCTTTTTTAGTTATAGGAGCTCTCTTATTTGGGAACTCCTATATTACTCATAAAATAAACAAAAGGAGCATTAAAACAATGTTCATACAAGAGAAACCAATTCTATACATGGAAGGTGTCACAAAGTCCTTTCCTGGAGTGAAGGCTTTGTCTGACGTTAACTTTACTCTTCGAAAAGGAGAAGTTCATGCTCTCATGGGTGAAAACGGTGCAGGTAAATCGACGTTAATTAAAGTGCTAACCGGAGTCCACAATTTAGACGGAGGAACCATCCTTTTCGACGAAAAGAACATTGAGCCGAAATCTCCGCTAGATGCGCAAAATATTGGAATCAGCACGGTTTATCAGGAAGTGAATTTATGCCCTAACTTGACAGTAGCAGAAAATATTTTTATTGGCAGACCACCGAAAAAAGGCGGCAGAATCGATTGGAAGTTAATGAATCAAAAATCACAAGAAATCCTGCAGCGAGTAAATCTCGATATTGATCCGACTAAATTACTCTCTTCATACTCTGTTGCCATTCAACAAATGATTGCGATTGCTCGCGCAGTTGATATTTCAGCAGGGGTATTAATCTTGGATGAACCGACAGCGAGTTTGGATGAAAACGAAGTAAAACAGTTGTTTAAGATCATGCGTAAGCTCCGTGATGAAGGAATGGGAATCATATTTGTCACACATTTCTTAGATCAAGTCTATGAAATAACGGATCGTATCACCGTCCTTCGGAATGGTAAATTCATTGGCGAGTACAAAACGAGTGAATTATCTAGGATAGAATTAGTAACTAAAATGGTTGGTAGAGAAATCGATGAAAAAGAACACAGTAAACAAAACAAAAGCATAGGTTCTTCATTAAAGAAAAAGGAAGAACATTTCTTAAAAGCTGTCAGTCTAGGAAAAAAAGGCACGATAGAGCCATTTGATCTGGAAATGAAAAAAGGGGAAGTACTTGGTCTTGCTGGTTTACTTGGTTCCGGCAGGTCTGAAACTGCTAGACTGATATTTGGAATTGATAAAGCGGACGATGGTGTCATTTATATAGATGAAAAAAAGATTTCGGCCATGTATCCTAAAAAAGCTATACAACAAGGGATGGGATTTTGTCCGGAAGATCGTAAAAAAGAGGGCATCATTGGAGAATTAACTATCAGGGAAAACATGATTCTAGCTCTTCAGGCTAAAAGAGGCATATTCAATTATATCTCTAGAAAAGAACAAGAAGAAATCGCTAATAAATATATTAATATGCTGCGAATAGCTACTCCATCAATGGAACAACAAATTCGGAACCTTAGTGGAGGCAATCAACAAAAAGTAATACTTGGGAGATGGCTGGCAACCAATCCAAAGTTGCTTATATTGGATGAACCGACTCGTGGAATTGACGTAGGTACTCGGACGGAAATTCAAAAATTAATCCGAACACTTGCTAATGAAGGTATGACGGTGTTGCTTATTTCCTCCGAATTGGAAGAATTAGTAGCTTGTTGCGATCGGGTAATTGTTATGCGTGACCGTTCTCCGATTGGACAGCTTCGCGGAGAGAATATTTCAGAAAATATTATTATGAAAACTATAGCAGGAGCTGGCGCAAATGTTTCTTAATCAATGGAACAAACTAAGGCATTCAAAGGTATTTTGGCCTTTAATGGCCGTTTTAGCATTACTTGTATTTAATTATTTTTATATTCCAGGTTTTTTTACCATTGAAATCAAGAATGGTCATTTATTTGGAACTCTAATTGACATATTAAATCGGGCGGCTCCCCTTATTATTGTATCTATCGGTATGACCTTAGTTATTGCCACAGCTGGAGTGGATATCTCGGTTGGAGCTGTTGTAGCAATATCAGGTGCCATGGCAGCTTACCTGATCGGAGGAACCTTGGTTGTTAACAATGGAGTTCAAGAGTATGTAAGTGATACACCTATGGCGCTAGCCATCCTTGCGGCCCTTGGTGCTTCCGTCCTTTGCGGAATGTGGAATGGCGCTTTGGTATCTAAAATAGGAGTTCAACCAATGGTAGCCACCCTTATCCTTATGACAGTTGGACGGGGAATTGCGCAGCTGTTCAGTGAAGGACAAATTATCACTGTGTACTATAAACCGTTTAGCTTTTTTGGTGGTGGATACTTTTTAGGAATACCGTTTGCAATTTTTGTTGCTGCGGTAGTGGGGTTACTAGTTTACTTGCTTATGAGAAAAACCGCCATGGGATTGTTTTTAGAGTCGGTAGGAGGAAACATGGAATCCAGCCGATTTACTGGAATTAATTCGAAGAAGATTATCTTCTGGGCTTATGTAATCTGTGGTTTGTGTGCTGGGATTGCAGGAATCTTGATAAGTTCGAATGTGAAGAGTGCAGATGGAAATAACGCTGGATTATGGATGGAGTTAGATGCAATTTTAGCTGTCGTTATTGGTGGTACTTCAATGAACGGTGGAAGGTTTTACTTATCAGGAACCATTATCGGTGCTCTTTTCCTTCAGATGTTAAAAACAACTATTTATTCCACTGGAGTTCCACCAGAAAGTATACTCGTGGTAGAAGCAATTGTGGTCATTATCGTATCGCTTGTTCAATCGGAAAAATTCAGGAGCTTATTTAACTTAAAAATGAGCAGCAAGCGTAAGAAGGGAGTAATTCAATCTAATGAGAAACATGCTGCGAGTTAGTCAATTAAATATCACGTTAATTTCGACCATCATTCTATTTCTTTCCTTATTTAGTGTAGGTTCTTTTCGTTATACTGGCTTTTTATCCTTGCAAGTCTTTCTGAATCTATTTATCGACAATGCTTTTTTAATCATCATCGCTACAGGATTAGTATTTGTCATATTATCTGGTGGAATCGATTTGTCAGTTGGATCGGTTGTTGCGTTAACCACTATGGTGTCCGCAAGTATGCTTCAGAAAGGTGCAAACCCGATTATTGTTATGGTTGTAGTTCTTTTAATGGGAATCATATTTGGATTTGCACAAGGATACATCATTCAGCGTTTTCAATTGCATCCATGGATTGTTACATTAGCAGGATTGTTTTTGGCTAGAGGACTTTGTTATTTTATAAGCATCGAATCTATTACTATCACAGATCCGTTATTTACCAATCTATCTCACTATAAGATTATGCTAGGTGGCCAATATTTTATTTCCATAAGTGTACTGATTAGTATCGTGTTTGTATTGGCTGCCATGTATGTGGCTAAATACACAGAGTTTGGCCGGACTGTTTACGCCATTGGTGGAAATGAACAATCGGCTATGCTTATGGGACTGCCTGTTGTAAGAACGAAAATTCTTATTTATGCTATCAGTGGCTTTAGTTCTGCCCTCGGAGGATTGGTTTTCACCTTCTATATGTTGTCTGGATATGGGCTTCACGCATTAGGTCTAGAAATGGATGCCATTGCAGCATGTGTCATAGGTGGAATCCTTTTAACCGGCGGGTATGGATATGTTGTTGGACCAATGTTTGGCGTGCTGAGTATGGGAGTTATTCAAACCATTATCATGTTTGAAGGTACGCTCAGTTCATGGTGGACGAGAATTGTTATTGGAGTCTTGTTGTTTATATTTATCGTACTTCAACGCATAATCGTCATTCAGAGTGAGAGAAACAAAACGATTATTAAAAGGAAAGAAAGAAAAGCACTAGCTACCTTAAATCACAGATGAAGGAAAATCCTATATTCAGGAGGGGAAACATGAAGAAGAAAAAAATATTTTCAACTTTTTTATTAACCATGATGCTCTTCAATACTGTGTCAGGAATTGCTCCTCAAGCAACATTTGCAGAGGAACCACAAGAAGTAAAGGTAATTCTTGATTATGATATGAACAATATTGAAGGTACAACAGTGAAAGATAGCACTGGGAATTTTAATGCAAAACTCGTGAATTCCCAAAACGCTGACCTAATTAAGGGGACAGATGCAGGAGTTATAAGCTTTAAGGGCGGTTCTACTAGTTCATATATTGAAATGCCTAAAGGTGTATTAAATAATTTGGATAGTATCACCGTTTCTTCTTTGGTGAATTGGAAGGGTGTTAATGAAGCAGAATGGTTATATGCGTTAGGACAGGACAGTAACAAATATTTGTTTACGACGCCGAAGCGCAATTCCGGTGACCGCTCTTCAAGAGCAGGAATCGGGATAACAAGCTGGATGAATGAAGCAGGTGCAAATGCAACAACTGGGCCGTTAAAGTCGAGTGAATGGAAGTTGATAACTACGGTTATGTCAGGTGTAGATAAAACGATTAAGCTGTACATTGATGGGGTTGAAGTGGGGACTGGTTCTACGAACGGTTATACACTAGCACAAATCAACAATGTTAATGGAATAAGTGGTTTTATCGGGCGTTCCTTTTATTCTGCTGACCCATATTTTGGAGGCATGATCGCTGATTTTAAAGTGTTTAATGGAGCTTTGACAGCTACAGAAGTAAGCAAACTAAAAGAAGAAGCTGATAAAAAAATTGCTGCCATGGATGGACTGCTGTTAAATCACGCGGCTGAAAAATTAGATTACTCCATTTTTATCAATCAGAACCAAAACAAAGACGAAATTAATTCGGATTTATCTTTCCCTAAAAATGGGGCATTTGGAACAGCCATCACTTGGGAATCACAAAATCAAAACATTATTACAAATGATGGTAAAGTTAATAGACCTTCTTATGAAGATGGTGACCAATCGGTAGGAATTATAGCTACTATATCGGATGGTACAAAGACTTTGACAAAAGAATTTCTCGTTACAGTATTAAGGAAACCTCAAGATTCAGTGACCGTTCGTATGGATGCAGAAGATTTGAAAGTTCATAACATTAATGATGTTCGCGGCAATCTAACGTTACCGAAAACGGGAGCTAATGGTTCTACAATCACATGGAAATCAAATGACCCATCTATCATTACACCAACTGGAGAGGTGAAACGTCCTGGAAATGGTGAAGGTGATAAAACGGTTAAATTGACGGCAACTCTCACATTACACAAGGAGTCAATTACAAAAGCGTTTTTAGCTAAAGTGAAAGAAATGCCGAAAAAGGAAAACTATGAAGGATATGTCTTCAGTTATTTTACAGGAGAAGGTTATACGAATGGTGAACAAATTTATTTTGCCTTAAGTGAAGGAAACAATCCACTTAAATGGCAGGAGTTAAACAATGGGGCTCCAGCAATCACTTCTAATTTGGGTGAAAAAGGACTTAGAGATCCATTTATCATTCGTTCCCCTGAAGGTGATAAGTTCTATTTAATTTCCACGGATTTAAAAATTAATGGAGATTGGAATTGGGACAGATCCCAAAGGACAGGCAGCCGCTCTATAATGGTTTGGGAATCTACTGATTTAATTAATTGGTCAGAGCAAAGAAAGGTAGAAGTATCTCCAAAAGAGGCTGGCAATACATGGGCTCCGGAAGTTACGTATGATGACACGACAGGTGAGTATATTGTGTACTGGGCTTCCAAATTGTATGACAATGAAGCGCATACCGGCTCTACTTACAACAAAATGATGTATAGCAAAACAAGAGATTTCTATACGTTTACAGAACCAAAGGTTTATATGGATTATGGATATTCAGTTATTGATACCACCATCATTAAGCATGACGGAAAAATCTATCGTTTTACAAAAGATGAAAGGAACAACACAACATCCTCTCCAAACGGTAAGTTTATTTTTGCAGAGGTTGGTGATTCGCTTCTGGATCCTACTTTCGATCTGATTAAAGAAGGAATCGGAAAAGGTTCAATCGGTGCTGGTGAGGGACCAACCATCTTTAAATCGAATACAGAAGAAAAGTGGTACATGTTTATAGATGAATTTGGCGGTAAAGGCTATGTGCCTTTTGAAACTACAAATTTACAGTCTGGTGAGTGGAAAATGTCTACAGACTATAAGTTACCTTCACGCCCTCGCCATGGTACAGTAATGCCGGTTACAAAACGGGAACACGAGGCTTTACTTGCAAATGTTCCCAAAGTTAAAATCGAAGATCCCATTCAAAAAGTAACAGGCGTTACGGTAGATAAGGAAAAATTGGAGCTAGTACAAGGACAAAAAGAACAGGTGACTGCAATTGTAACACCTAATGATGCAATTACTAAAGAGGTCCTGTGGTCTAGTAATAATGAAGAAGTAGCGACTGTGGATGAAAATGGGAACGTTTCGGCTCTTAAGGAAGGTATAGCAAAGATCACCGCAACGACAGTTGATGGCGGCTATATGGGCGTTAGCGAGGTTAATGTCAAGAAAGATACGACTGCTCCGGTGATTCAATTTATCGGTAATGCTGGTTCCTATCCAGTAGATGCAAAGATAGCGATTACCTGCACTGCAGCTGATGATTTGTCAGGGGTTGCTTCCATGAATTGTCCAAGGACTGAAGGGTATGCTTATGATTTCGGGGTTGGTGTTCATAAACTCTTGGCCACGGCTACTGACAAAGCCGGAAATACAGCGGTAGTTGAAACCGAATTTACGGTAACAGTTGATTTTGACAGCTTAAGCCGATTGACTCAATCTTTTGTAAGCAAGGATGGGGTGTCGCATTCACTTGTTGCAAAACTCCAGTCAGCAAAAGAAGCAGCCGCTAAAGATAATAAACAGGCCGTAGATGGTAAACTGAAGGCGTACGTAAATGAGTTGTCAGCCCAAAGCGGGAAAGCAATTACTGAACAACAGGCAAATATTTTGATTGATTTGACGGGTAATCTCTTATTTCAATGAAAATACATCAGTTAGGGAATTTTTATAGTGAACATGTAGTTAAATACGTTATGAATTAATGTTACTGAGTGCCCATAAACAGGAAAACCAAATTAAATCAAGACATAATGAGAGGAGAAAAAGGAGGTACGGTAGTGTTACTGTTTAAATTGGTACAAACCGAAAAGAAAATAATGGAATACCAGCAGGCAATGTATGATTTAGCAAAAGTAAGTGGACTAAATGATCCGCATGTATTATCTATTAGTCAAAAGTTAGATAAAGAAATTCTGTTTTTTCATAAATTTTCAATAAATCTACCCAAAGTACCTAAATACAAACCAGTAGTCAGGTTCTAACAATTCATATAAAGTATTTTAGATTCTATGATCCCCGTTAAGTAGATAGTGTAAAAACCATGCAAATTGCATGTGTTACACTATTACTTGGAGGGGGTTTTTTTATGGATAAAACAGATACTTAGTAAATAAATACTGCAAATTATTTAAATAGGTAAAATGTTTACTGGGTGCATTTAGTCCGCATTAACTGTGAAAGATAAAAAAATTAATATAAAAGGGATTTATTCGTTATTTCAGAATTGATGAACCTTTATTTTTCATATTTATGGTCTGTCCTGGCAGATAAGTGATTCTACCTGGTAGTAAGTCGACTTTATGAATCATGGAATAATTTCAAAAACAGTACCTTGGTTATAATCAGTCACTTTCATAGAGCCATAGACACCTAAATATAGTCTGGTTTGATCCAGATTTGTTCCCAAACCAACATAATAAGCTGATTGAGACCCCAAATTATAATCAGCTTCAATCACACTAAAATCATTTAGTTTACCATCTGTTCTTACCCTGGTATATGCTAAAACCCCTCGAACTGGGGATTGAGATGCTTCTTTTCGGGCAAGATCAGTAAACAAAACGCTTCCCGTTAATTCGGGGATTCCATTCCCCAGATAGGGCTGCACTCCTGTAAGTGCCGTTCCTCCAAACTTATCGGGCCTTTGATCTTTATGAAAATAACTAGTTAGAGGCTGAAGACGCTTCACTGAAGTGTTCACTGCTTCACTGTAAAAAGCAATTGTTTTCTCATCCAAATTCGGATTTCCAGAGCAGCCCCTTACAATAGAAGTAGGAAAAGCACCTTCCCACCCTCGCCAGCCAAAGTTAATAAATCCTTCTTGGTCAATTTCAGTTTTCAATAAAAAGGTTTGAACAAGTTGAGTAACCGGTATTGGTTTATAATGAACAAATGAAAAAATCGACTCTACGAGATCTTGTCCGACATTTCCCACATATTTGATATATTGATTATAAAACCTTTGAAATGAAATGCCTGGAATATTGCGGACTCCTTTGGCCATTACCGTTAGGGATTCCTGAATAGATAAGGGAAGTTCGTTAAAACGTGTGACTACAGGTGGATTATTGATAAATGTATTCTTTGCTACATCAATTTCAATTATTTTACCGGCTATTTCCAAATTATCTTGGCTTAAATTAAATGGATCATAACCTGATCCACCATCTCCGGTTGTTAAAACAAGTTTTCCTGTTTCAGGGGAAAAGTTTAAGCTATTGAAACCATTATGATTCATATATGGTCTTCTTAAGTTAAGTAATGTCCGTCGTTTTTGCGGTTGACTATTCGATTGTAAAATCCATTCCTCCACAGTATCAATATGATCATATTGGGTTTCTCTATTTATCCACGTTAAGTTTAAGGTTTTGGGATCACACGGGTTTGGATTAAAACCTTCAGGAAGAGTACCAGGGCCTTGTGTTCCAGCTACTGAGTAATGTAAATAAAAAAGACCGTTATTGTAAAATTCGGGATGAAACGCAAGCCCTAACAATCCCCGTTCATCATATCCAGGACCAGAAACACCTTGTTCAGAACTACCTAGTTTTATAATCAGCGGGCGAATATCTAAAAATGTCCTTATTGCTCCGTTTCCTATGTAAAAGATCTCTCCTACCTGCGTTGCAATAAATAATCTTTCAATAGAGTCACCTGGAAGTATTGCAGTTTTCAAAACAGTGGGTAGATTTATCCTACTAACAATGGGCTGTAAACGAACCCTAACTTTTTTCACCTAACTTTACACCCCTTCTAATTATTATCTTTTATAAGAATATGATTAGAACTGTTCTATTAGTACCAAATAGGGGGGCTGGGGAATCGTTCGTGGATTGTCTAATAAAATTACAAAAAAACATAAAGTTATCACAATTAAAAATTATCTAAATTTTTATATAATTTAACATGTAATCGCTTACACAGGCGCTGCGGAATTTTAGATTATGGAGGTGCTACCTAGAAGTAAATACCAGTATTTCAAGTTAAGTTAGAGGGGCAAATTTAGGGAGGTAGAAATTATTGTCAAGTAAATCCAAACGTTTAAGAAAAATTGTAATGGGGTCATTTGTATCAACTATCGCTGCAGCTTCTATTGCCGGAGGAGCATTAGCCGCTTCTCCACCAGACCATTCCAACGCCGGTGGCAAGAAGTCTCCGTCGGTTGAAGCTCATGTTAAGCCTATTATTAAGATTGGACAGCGCGAGTTCAAAGATCTCAATGCCAATGGAAAGCTTGACAAGTACGAGGACTGGCGCTTGTCGACTGAAAAGCGTGTGAATGACCTTCTTCCACGTATGAGCATGGAGGAGAAGACCGGGATCATGCAGATCACTTCATTAGGTGCTAACACAGGAATAGTTAATGATTATGTCAATAACCGACATATTCGCTACATGATTATTCGAGACAACCCTACAGCTGAAGAGTTAGCAAAGCGGGCGAACTCCTACCAGGAGATTGCAGAGGCTACAAAGTTAGGTATCCCACTCGTTTTCACTTCAAATCCGCGTAACCATATCAATGAGCAAAATCAGTTTGGAATAAGTGAGGCATCTGGTCAGTTCTCCTCTTGGCCAGGCACCCTTGGTCTAGCGGCAACTCGCGACATTGACCTAATCCGTGATTTTGCAGAGATTGCCCGAGATGAATGGAGAGCATCCGGAATCCAGAAGAATTACGGCTACCAGATTGAGACTGCGACCGAACCGCGCTGGCGCCGCATATCTGGTACCTTTGGCGAGGATCCAACGTTGAACGCGGAGATTGCACGTGAGTTAGTACTCGGCTTCCAAGGAGAGGAGCTCAGCAGCCAGTCTGTGGCCCAGACGATTAAACATTTCCCAGGTGACGGTGCGGTCCTCAATGGCCTTGATCCACACAATGAGCAAGGTCAGTGGGCAATCTACCCGACAGAGGGAAGCTTGTACAAGTATCAGCTTCCACCATTCCAAGCAGCGATTGACGCTGGAGCAAGCTCGGTTATGTCCTACTATAACGTACCTAAAAACGATATGAGTGCTGCGCAGCTCCCAAAAGAGCTTTGGTACTCTGAGACACAGCAGTTCGAGGAAGTAGCGGGGGCTTATAACAAGAAAATCATTACTGACTTGCTTCGCGGCGAGATGGGCTTCAAAGGATACGTTAACAGCGATAGCGGTGTACTGACTAACCGTGACTGGGGAGTACATGATCTAACAATCGAGGAAAAGTTCGCAAAGGCCATTGATGCTGGAACGAATATCTTCTCAGACAATAACGATCCAAGCGGGTTGATTTCTGCAGTCAATAAAGGGCTGGTCAAAGAAAAGGACCTTGACCCATCAGTAGCGCATTTACTTACTGAGATGTTTAACCTTGGTCTGTTTGAGGATCCATATACTGATCCAGAAAAAGCCCAGGCACTTGCTGACTCATCTGAGTCTCAGGCACGTGCAAACGAGGCTCACCTTAAGTCGGTCACACTCCTCCGCAATAACGAGAATATGTTGCCGCTGACTGACGCAAAAATAGTAGATACAAAGCTTTATGTTGAGGTTTTTGCAGGGAAAGATAGTCTCACTAGGACATCTGCCTTGAAGGAACTCATTGCTAAGGAAGATCCATCAGTAACCATCGTTAACACGCTTGAAGAGGCAAGTGCCGCCCTCGTCATGTTGCGACCAAGTCCTTTTGAAGACCCAATCAACCTTAACGCCCCGGTAGATATCAAGCTGGGTACACCTACTGGTATTGACGTTGAAAGAGTTAAGGAGATTGAGAACAAAGTACCAACCACACTTGTTATCAATATGAATAATCCGTGGATAATCGATGAGGTCGAGACAGATGCTGCCGCTGTAGTTGCAACTTACAACGTTAGTGGTGAGGCACTTCTAGATGTGCTTCGTGGTCGCTTTAACCCAACTGGAAAACTGCCAATTACAATTCCAGCTAACCAGGAAGCTGTAAATAAAAATGCTTCTGACGTCCCAGGTTATGATGAATCGTTCGACTACACCTACACAAATGAGGTTGGTGACGATTACACACTCGGCTTCGGTTTGAGCTACGACAAGAAGTAAGCTGAAATAGAAAGAGGGGTATCATCGGTATCAACCTTTGAACTACAAGATTAGTATTTTTCTCTTTTCTAACAAAATAAAACAAAGAAGGGAAACGTATTATCGCGTTTCCCTTCTTTGTGGTTATCTATTTATTTTAACATACTATCTAAATAACGGATCACTTCATCGGGTTTTCCGGAAACTTTCTCATCCCGTTCTTGATCTTTAACAAGCTTTTCTTTTGCTTTCCTTAATACTTCTTCCTCGATTGCTTTCGGAACGACTACGACCCCATCAGCATCCGCTACAATGATGTCTCCGGGACTAACTGAGGTTCCACCGCAAGAAATCGGGACGTTAACTTCTCCCCAACCACCCTTAGCACTTGATGCAACAGTCGTGCCTTTGCAGAAAACTGGAAAATTAAGCTTTTTTACACCAAGGATGTCACGAATGACTCCATCGGTTATAACCCCTGCAATTCCTAATGTTTGTGCAAGTCCAAGGATAAAATCCCCTGCAATGGTACGATAAGTATCTCCTTTGGCATCCACAACGAGAATATCTCCTGGCTTGGCTTCACGAATAGCACGTAAAACGCATTGATTATCTCCAACAGGCATTTTTACAGTATAGGCTCGACCTGCTATTCTGTATTCTTCTTTTAATGGTTTAATTAATGGATCCATATTATTTAGTCCTTGCATAGTGTCAGAAATGCACGTGGTTGGAATCTCTTGAAATGCTGAAACTATCTCGCTCATTTTGGCCCTCCTTTAAGATAATAATAGAATGTAATTTAATGCTACAAAAAACCTTGGACTTTATATAATAGTAAAAAAGAATGGATGAATATAACCAAAAGGAATCAAAAAAAGTTTGAATTACATTAAGCTAAAATTCAAAAATTCTAAATATTTCATAGATAATAAATATATCAAACAATTCCATAATTAAAAGTTATGGCATTAGATAAAAAGAGTGAATTTTATTTTAATAGTATTCTATTTTAAAGTTAATTATGAAAGCGATACCAAAGATAGAAGATAATTGGAGGGATGAAGGAGGCAGAGCGTCTAGGTATTGATCTATCTGATATTCTTTAATAGAGGATGATCTTACTTTGTCGCTGAAAAGTGTCTGGATAATTATCTTATTCTTTCAAAATAGCTGATGAAAACCCAAGCTCCTGAGGTCAGAAGTAGAAAAGGTCATCATTAAGCTGATGAAGACCCAAGCTCTGGAAGTGAGAAGTAGAAAAGGTCATCATTTGGCTGATGAAGACCAAACTACTGATAGAAAGCCGAAGAAAAGGTTATCATCAAGCTGATGATGACCAAAATTCCGAAAGAAAGCCGAAGAAAAGGTCATCATTAAGCTGATGAAGACCAAACTACTGAAGGAAAGCCAAAGAAAAGGTTATCATCAAGCTGATGATGACCAAAATTCCGAAAGAAAGCCGAAGAAAAGGTCATCATTAAGCTGATGAAGACCAAAACTCCGGAAGAAAACCGAAGAAAAGGTCATCATTAAGCGAATGATGACCAAACCTCTGAACAATATCATTAAACTAGTAGTTATTCTCCTAATAAACAATCATTTCTACTTTGTTATCTTAAGGCTCTACTCTTTAAGCGTTCTGCAAGAGGTACTACAATGATACCTGCTATTACGACCTGCATTATGTTACCAGGGATGGAGCCGAATGGCTGTATCCAGTTACTATAAAGGATCACTTCTGCAAAATAATAGCCAACAACTTTTATGATTAATGCAGTGGCAATTGCCAGAGTGTTAACAAAGATTTTATTGCCGGGTACTTTTTCGGAAATAAGTCCGACTACGAAGCCCATTGCACCTACGATGATAAATGTAAACGGGGACCATATTGCCCAGCCAGAGATCAGATCGAAGAAACCCATTCCGAAGGCGCCTGCTATGGCTCCTGTTTTCTTGCCGTAAACCAAGGCTGCTATAAAAAGAGGCACGTTGCCCAGATGAATTAGCCCTCCGTTACCCATTATTGGCAGCTTTATGTTAATGAACATCGTAGCTAAGAGAGTTAAAGCAATGAAAAGTGCATTGATGACAATGGCTTTTGTCTTAGATGTTGTTTTTGTTGATGAGAATGTTGATTCCATATGTTAACCCCTTCTTTTTTTAAAAATAATATCATACAAATAATATTTAATAAATGGAATTTTGAAACATTTATTAGATTTCAAGTTGATTTCCCGCATCTTTTTAAAAACAGGTTTCTACTGTTATAGAAAATCCATATATATAGGATTAAAAGCAAATAGGAGTAGAAATCATTGGACAAACAAAATAGCAGATTTAGATGGATTGTATTTGCTGCGGTCATGTTTACTTATTTATTGATGGCGAGCCAACGAACCGCACCGGGGTTGATTACAGAAGAAGTGATGAGGGATTTTAATGTAACAGCTACAACGATTGGGTTACTAACAAGTATACAATTTTTTGTATACACAGGATTGCAAATTCCAATGGGTATTTTCGCTGATCGATTTGGACCCAATTTTTTCCTCATAATAGGTGCCATACTTACCGGCTTAGGTACAATCATTTATAGTCTTGGTACCCATGAAATTGTCCTGTTTTTGGCAAGAATATTGACGGGAACGGGGGATGCGACCATTTGGGTCAATCTGGTGTTAATTTTGGGCCAATGGTTTAAAGTAAAGGAATTTGTTCGATTAATTGGTTTGGCAGGAATGACGGGAAGTCTTGGTTTCCTTTTTGCAACAGTCCCGTTCTCCATATTAATTAACCTGCTTGGTTGGAGGGGGGCATTTTTTTCAGCGGGACTGCTCTTATGTCTGTGTGGAATCCTTCTTTATTTTATTCTCATAAAAAAACCCAAACAAATCTTTCATACCAAATCGGCCGCTGTTAAAGAAGAGATACCACGTGAAAAAACGTTCGCGCTAATAAGAAGAATATTTTCGAATCGTCAGGCGTGGGCTTTATTTTTTTGTCACTTTGGGGTTGTAGGTGCATATGTAGGATTTATCGGTTCGTGGGCAGTGCCTTATGGGATGGATGTCTATGGAATGACTCGTTCAGATGCGAGTCAACTCATTATGATTGGTCTTATTGGAGCACTTATTGGTGCTCCTATAACTAGTTGGATTTCAAGCCGATTCGAAACAATTAAACGACCTTATGTTATTGTTCATATCATGATTTTATTGAGTTGGTCCTTCTTTCTTTTATTTAATGGGAATCCACCTTTATCCATCCTCGTTATGCTTTTCTTTATCATTGGCTTTGGTTACGGATCTAGTGCTTTAACCTTTGCTGTCGTTCGTCAATCTTTTCCTCTAATAGAATCTGGCATTGTATCTGGGTTTGCGAATACGGGCGGATTTCTAAGTGCGGTATTGCTGCCAAGCATTTTTGGATATGTGTTGGATCATTTTCAAACAGCTTCAGGTAGTGTGGGTAATGGGTACTACTATGGTTTCATCACTCCAGTTATTTTCTCTATGATTGGTGTGATGGGAGTGATCTGTATTAAGGAAAAGTGCCAGATGAAAAACATGACTCAAAATTAATTAGTTCTAAATTGAGTAACAGCAAAATTAAAATAAACGGAGATTTTCCGGTTAAATGCAAATGGGAGCTCGTTTCGGGATAATTTTCCGTTTATGCAAAGCAAAATCTCCTATTTGCACGTTTATCGAGTTAATAGGCGGAATTTCTCCGTCTATTTAAGCGTTTTTTAATAATAATTACGGATTAAGCGGAAACTTTCCGTCTATTTATCAGCTCGGGTGCTTAACCTGATCATCCAACCGATAAGTGCGGACCCTCTTGATCCTAGAAGCGGAATCAGCAAATTCATACGTCAATTCTTGTGTCTTTTCATAAGAAAGCACTCGAAAACGGAACCCTTTAGATTCCACACGTGTACGTTTTTTTCTTAGTGTTGACTTTGCAATTGCAACATTTACATAGATATTGTTAGAAATTTCGAATGTAAGGACATCTCTTCTAATAAAGTAATTGTAACGGGAGTAAAAAGGCTTTTTAGCCGAAAAACACCGGCAAGTTTCATATTACTGTAACTAAAGGACCATGTGTCTGTTAATAAAGGGAGGGGTTAAATGCTGCATATTGTAGCCTGTATTAAGCAAGTGCCTGACACCAAAATTATCAAGATGAATCCAAAAACAAATACGATGGATCGTAGGACGGCGCCTGCGATATTGAATCCGTATGATGCTCACGCTGTTGAAGAGGCGGTTCGGCTAAAGAATAGGTATGGAGGAATCGTTTCTGTTGTAACAATGGGGCCGCCTCCAGCAGTTACCGCCATTAAAAAGTGTATTGAAATTGGCGCCGATGAAGGTTATTTGATTACAGACCGCCGGTTCGCGGGTGCGGATACATTGGCAACGAGCTATGCTGTGACAAAGGCGATTGAAAAAATTGCAAAAACGAATCCCGTTGATTTGATCATTTGCGGAAAAATGTCCATCGATGGAGATACCGGGCAAGTCGGACCTGGAATTGCACGACGGCTCGATATTCCACCACTTACGTCTGTGAATAAAGTAGAGGAAGTCAATCAAGAGGAAGGATATGCCATTGTTTATCGCAAGTTGGAGGACGGATATGAAGTCGTAAGGTCCACATTGCCGTGCCTGTTTTCCGTTGAAAAAACAATCAATGAAGTACCGTATTCTCCACTTCCAAACATGCTGAAAGCTGCAAGATATCAACCCCATATCTGGTCTGTTGATGACTTGGAAGGGGTAGACATTAAGCAGCTTGGTTTGAAGGGATCCCCGACGATTGTCTCCAAAGTATGGGCTCCGCAAAAACCGGCAGGGGGGACGTTCCTTGATGGCACCCCAACTGCACAAGTAGAGCAATTGCTCTCTGTCCTGCTTGAAAAGAAAGAACTGTTTGAAACAAAGGAGGGAGTGTAATTGGATTTCAAAGATTACAAAGGTGTTTGGGTGTTCATTGAACAAAAAGATGGTGTCGTTGCTTCTGTATCCCTTGAATTATTGGGAGCCGGAAGAAAGCTGGCAGATAAACGGGGAGTGGAATTGGCAGGTATTCTAATTGGAGAAAATGTTAAGGATTTAACAAAAACCGTATTTGAATATGGAGCAGATACAGTGTACGTATATGATCAACCCATCTTTAAACATTACCGGACCGAAACCTACATGAAGGCGCTGCTGGAGTGCTCGGATAAACACAAACCTGAAATTATCCTCTATGGGGCCACCTCAACTGGAAAAGACCTAGCAAGTGCGGTGGCTACCGATCTTCCGACAGGTTTAACGGCAGATACGACAGAGCTGGATGTGGAAGAGGAAACGGGGTTACTATTGGCGAGCAGGCCGGCTTTTGGCGGAAATATTATGGCGACCATTTTATGTAAAAAATACCGGCCGCAAATGGCGACAGTACGCGCCAAAGTCATGAAGGCGCTGGACCCGGAGTCGGGGAGAACCGGCAAGGTGGTTGAAGAAACAATACCCCTAAAGGAAGACGATATCAGGACAAAAGTCTTGGAAATTGTAAAGGAAACTGTAAAGAAGGTACGAATCGACGAAGCGGACATCATTGTTGCAGGTGGAAAAGGATTAGGGAGCTTCGAAGGATTTCAGTTAATCCACCAATTGGCGGAAACGCTTGGAGGAGCGGTTGGTGCCAGCAGAGATGTAGTAGAAGCGGGGTGGATCGACCATCCTCATCAAGTAGGGCAAACCGGTGTAACAGTAACGCCAAAAATTTATTTTGCGATTGGAATCTCCGGTGCGATTCAACATATTGTGGGAATGAAAAATTCAGGTTTAATTATTGCCATAAATAAGGACAAAGAGGCCCCTATTTTTCAGAATTGTCATTATGGAATTGTTGGCGATGCCTTTGAAATCGTTCCTATATTAATTGAACAGTTTACAAAGGCTTTATCCAGAGAAAAGGTAAGTAATACCAGAGAAGTTTAATCTAATGATGTCAGGGCAGCCTCGTTTGCTTCGTTGGGAAACCCAATGAAGCAAACGAGGCTTTTTTAGAAGGAAATTGATCCTTATCATCGGTAACCTCTAGAGTTGAGGTTTAAATTACCAGATTTTGTTGGAAAAATAAGCATATTGTTTTATCATTAAAATCATAAATATACTACTTCGAGGAAAGAAAGGGATTGGGCTAAATGCTGGTTAGAGAAATTACAGAGAATGAATACTTAGAATCAATGAAACTATCAATGTACGCTTTTCAATATAAGATTCCAGAAGTTGATATACCGGCTAGGAAAGAATCAATGAAAAATCATCATATTCTTGGAATATGGGATGATGAGAACATTCTGGCTGCCAAACTACATATTATTCCACTAACAATTTTCATGAAGGATGCCGAATGGAAAATGGGTGGAATAGCGGGAGTTGCTACATACCCGGAGTTTAGACGAAATGGTTATGTAAACACACTCATTATCGAATCTTTGAAACACATGCGAAATAATAATCAGATTGTATCGCTTTTACACCCATTTGATATCTCTTTTTATCGGAAATATGGTTGGGAGGTATTAAGTGAACAGAAGAAATTAACGTTTGAAAAAGTAAACCTTAAGTTCCTTGAAATGCAGCCAGGTTTTATTAGGAGATATTCCAAGGAGACCCATCATGAGGAGATAGAAAAGATTTACCAGCAATTTTGCACTCAACATACAGGAATGCTAAAACGAGATACGAATTGGTGGAAACAACATGTATATAATAAAGATTCGCAACTTGCTGTCTATTACCAATCCGAGAACGAGGCAATGGGCTATCTTCTGTACCAAGTGAAGGAAAGAAATATGGAGGTGGAAGAGCTAGTTACTATTAACCATGATGCGAGAAAAGGGCTATGGAATTTCATATGCCAGCATGACTCCATGGTTGAAACAGTAACTATGAATCTTGCGAGCCACGATCCATTTCCTTATTTTCTGCCGCAGCCAAAGGTGAAAATGGAGTTAGCGCCCTATTTTATGGCAAGAATTGTCGATGCTGAAGAATGTTTACGGAAATTTCCGTTTCAAGAAGAAAATGAGTTTCTATTCCTCCATCTTGAAGATACACATGCACCTTGGAATAATGGGAGCTATCTGCTAGGAAAGGGAGAAATCAAGGTGTTTAAAGAAAAAACGGGAGGTCACTGTGTTCATCCTCCTAAAAAAGGGATTCAATTAAATATTAATTCCCTTTCAGCGATTCTATTCGGATACAAGAGACCGATGGAACTTTTTGAAATGGGATATTTGAAAGGTTCCAAGAATGAGATCGATCTTTTTGAAAAAATGATCCCATCGATGAAATCGTCATTTTTTGATTTCTTTTAATATTATTGTAGTATCTATTAGTAGAATAGTACTATTATGACGTTTTTCCCCTTCAGAGGTTGATTCATAACGACCCATTAAAAATTGGTTACTTTTCTTTTACTATTAATTAAAGTGGAGCTTGCTCTTTTCTATGGGAAGTTAATAACCCCATCCTCACAAGAGAATGGGGTTACTAGTCATCTTTTCTGGTAAATTATCAGTTAAATACCTAAAATTCATATAGCAAGGCAGGGGTTATTATAAAAGATCACTTCTGTTAATATTGAATACCCGTGCATTTCGCTTAATGCATCTCTCGCTTCTTTTTCAGTATCAAATTCAAATATTTTAATACTTTTTTCTGTATACCTTGTGATCACCCACATTTAAAATTCCCCCGATTTTTTTCTGAATTTTTATGACTAGCACACTGAAATTAGGAAGTTAGCCTATGCCTCTATAGCTAAATCTGAAAGTTGATAATCGTCCTTTGTAAAAACGGAACCTTCTAGGATGGTTCTAGCTGTACGCACTACCTTTATTGAATTTATATTGCCTGCAAGCAAGTCTACCTTTGTTTCCATAATTCCAGCAGGGTGTGCTAATCTAAGGATTTCGTGGTTGATTGTCACGATATCCGACAAAATGGTATCCTTCAGGAAAGCACCGGCAGTTGTACAGATGGCACCTGTAATAGCAAGCGCTTGATGCGGCTTTTGCATTGACATCATTCTTATTGCCAAATCCATTTCTGACGCATTTCTCTTAATGCCAGTCACATCAATAAAATCCATTGGAGGGGCAATGAGGGTCATTTTTGGCACAGCTGGAGACTTTTTAGTTGCTTCTTCTTTTTTCGAAAAGTGGCACATTTCAGCTGCTAGAGATCTAATTTCTTCTAATTCCTTTAATTTTTCTGGAGTATACTCATGAGGCAATTCGTTTCCTTTTAGCCCCACATCTTCTGCTCTGACAAAAACAAGGGGATTGGCAACATCAATAATGGAAATAGGAATGGTACTATTTTTTGTTTGGATCCAGTCTACATGTTTTCCGGTTGGAAAGAGCTTCCCAGTTACTGCCCCCTCAGAACGGGTAAAGGAAAGGTAAATAGGGGAACCAGTTCCTGGAACACCAGGGATTGAACATTTTCCTTCAGTTTTCACTTTCCCATTTTTAACTTCAACTTCTGCTATAATTAATTTTTTTGTATTAGTATTTAATATTCTTACTATCGTCACAGGTTCTATTGCATGTACAAGACCTTGTTCAATCGCATATGGCCCTACTGCAGAAGAAATATTGCCGCAATTTCCTTTAAAATCAACTAATTGATCTTCAATGCTAATTTGTGCAAATGTATATTCGATGTCAACTCCTTCTATATTAGACTTTTTAATAATCGCTGCTTTACTAGTTAAGGAATTTGCGCCGCCCAGCCCGTCAATTTGTCTTTGATCAGGACTGCCCATAATATCAAGGAGAAACTTCTCCCAAACTGCACGATTTTTAGGCATGTTTTCGTAATTCAAGAATACTCCTTTACTTGTTCCTCCTCGCATAATAACAACCGGAACTTTCATATTCCATACCCCTTTATTTTAATTATTTGAAAAATCGTTTTTCTTATGAAAACATCGTATGATAAACTAAATCATAAGTAAAATAGATAATTTTAAGAAAAAATATAAAAAAATACTTATAATATAAAAAGGAATGGGGGATTCATATGGATGAGAAAGATTGGGTTGCAATTAAAGTTTTATATGAAGAAAAAAATATTAGCCGGGCATCGGAACGATTATTTATATCACAGCCTGCTTTAACCTACCGATTAAAGAATTTAGAAAAAGAACTTGGGACTGAATTGTTTTACAAGATAAAAGGGGGAACCGAATTTACTTCTGAAGGTGTTTATTTAGCTGATTATGCTGAAGAAATGATAAAAAAACTTCAGCAGACAAAAGATTATATGCTAAATATGCGGGAGGAAGTAAGAGGAACATTAAGGATAGGAGTATCAAGTAACTTTGCTCAATATAAACTTCCCAAACTATTAAAGAAGTTCTCTATTGAGTATCCTAACGTACAGTTTAGTGTGCATACAGGCTGGAGTACCGGTATTATGAACTTGCTTAATTCATCAAAGGTTCAAGTGGGAATACTGCGTGGAAATTATGATTGGTATGGAGTCAAAACAATGCTGCATGAGGAAAGGCTTTATCTTATATCCAAACATGAAATTGACATCAATAAATTGCCTGAACTCCCTTTTATTCATTATCAAACAGATAGTTCCCTAAAAAATCTTATCAATGGCTGGTGGCACGATCGATTTTCTGAACCACCGATGGTAACAATGGAAATAGACAGGCAGGAAACGTGCAAGGAAATGGTTAAAAACGATTTAGGGATTGCCATATTGCCTGAAATTTGTTTACAACCCTCTGATAATTTATATACATATGGATTGTCTTACAAAAATGATACGCCCGTATTAAGAAGTACATGTTTAATGTATAACAGGGAAGCATTACAACTATCAACTGTAAAAACCTTTGTTGATTTCTTAACCCAAAATTCTAATTTATAAAAAAATAGATCTGTAGGGACAAAGAAGCAGTACTTTACTTCTTTGTCCTTAATTTGATTAATACACAACCTATGAAAGTTATTTATACATAGTGTCCAAGTTGATTATAAGTTTTTTTTTAGTAATACATAAAAAAATATATATTTTACTTATTATACTCATTGCAATATTCTAAAAATATAGTTTTCAGAGATTAATAGAAGTTGATATAATTTCTTTTTAATCTCTTTGTTTGTAAGCGATTACTTATTAAGGGGGGAATTTATATTATTACGTTTTTAGGAATTTCAATGGTTGTCGTTTTTACTTACTTGATTATGGCTAAACGATTATCTCCTGTTACTGCCCTTGTAGTTGTTCCAATTGGCTTTGGATTAGTTGGAGGCTTTGGTTCAAAGCTTGGAGATATGATGCAGGAAGGATTAAAGGTTGTTGCGCCTTCAGCAGCTCTATTATTATTTGCAATTCTATTTTTCGGTATTTTAATTGACGCTGGGTTGTTCGATCCGCTAATTAAACAAATGTTGAGATTGGTAAAAGGGGATCCAGTAAAAATCGCAATAGGAACTGCAATCATTGCTATGACAGTTGCACTTGATGGAGACGGTACAACAACACACATGATTACAATTTCTGCATTGCTGCCGCTTTATTTGAGATTAGGCATGAATCCACTTGTACTTGGGACTATTTCTATGCTTTCTGTCAGTATTATGAGCGGCATGACTCCTTGGGGAGGTCCAGCTACAAGAGCAATTGCCTCTTTGGGCCTTGATGCCAATGAATTTTTTATTCCACTCTTGCCTACATTATTTGCAGGAATGGGAAGTATCTTGTTTACAGCATATTTCCTTGGGAGAAAAGAACGAAAAAAGATTGGAATAATTAGTGTGGAGTTTCCTTCTAGAACCATTTCTGTCATTCCTGAAGCAGCTATAGCTTTGGAAATGACTGAGAATTTTAAGCGGCCTAAGTTGATATGGATTAATCTTCTGTTAACGCTCGTGGTCATGTTCGTTTTGGTAATGGGAATATTGCCAGCTCCAGTGTTATTTTTAATAGGGTTTGTTCTTGCTTCTACGATTAATTACCCTAATTTGAAGCAACAAAAAGATCGTATCATTTCACATGCAGGTAATGCTCTAACAGTTGTTACTCTCGTTTTTGCAGCAGGGATATTTACAGGTATTTTTTCTGGAACAAAAATGGTAGATGCAATCGCCCATTCACTAGTTTCTATAATACCAGCTTCTGTTGGATCTTACTTCCCTGTAGTGGTGGCGTTGACAAGTATGCCGTTTACATTCGTTTTGTCGAATGACGCTTATTACTTTGGTGTTTTGCCAATTTTGGCAGAAGCGGCATCTGCATATGGCGTTGATCCTTTGGAAGTAGCCAGAGCTTCCGTTTTAGGTCAGCCTGTACACTTTTTAAGTCCTTTAGTCGCATCTACACTGTTATTAATAGGAATGATTAATACCGACTTGGGAGAATTCCAGAAATATGCTTTCAAATGGGCTGTTATCTGCTCATTGGTGGTCACCATTGCTGCTATATTAACTGGAGCATTTACACTTTTTAAATGAGGAAATGAAATGATAATAGAATAAATTCAGAGCTGTTTTCGAATCGGTACAGCCAGTGAATTCGAAAGCAGCTCTGTTTTATATAATTTTGTAAATGAAGGTTTATTGTACGGTAAGACGAATGATTTTCACAATCGTTCTGGCAAAATTGAATACGGTGTATAATCGAGTGTCATTAATAAATTGTGATGCGGGCAGGGGATCAATATAGTTGACCACACCTTTGATATGGTAATCTCCAACTTCAGGTAAAATTTTCTCCAGGGCCTTGCCAGGAGCAAGCGGCCCTTTGTTAAAAATCATAAATCCAACTTGGCTTTTTTCACCCAAACATGCATCAATACTGATAATTAACGGCTTTTTTAGTTGCTTATTGATATCTTTCAAAATATCCTTTAAGTTAAATGCATGAACAGGTTCTTTCAAAGTACCATACACATGATAAGGAACATGACTTTCTCTAAGCATAGTACCCACTAAAGGCCCCAGTGAATCTCCTACATACCGGTCTGAACCAATGCATAGAAACACAATATCTCTATGTTCAAGCGTAGAGCAAGTGATTATTTCTTCCATAATCCTTGCAGCTGCCTCAATTTCCTTTTCTTCCATCATTTCTTTCACTTTAATTCTAAACAATGTGTTTTCTTGTTGTGTGTTTTCATGATTATTGTAAAAAGGGCACATTCTATTTCCCCCAAATTCAATACATAATTATTTTTCCTGTAAAAGTACCTACTACTATTATATCAGCTAACCAGCATGAAAACAGTAACTTAAAACTGGGCAAGATGGGATGTTTTCTTTTTTACCTCCCTATCTACTAATAGTTTAAAAAAGAAAGGAAGTATTGCACAAACACAACTACTCTCAATACTTGCACTGGTAAAACGTATGTAGCATCTCCATGTAGTACGATAAAGAATAGGCTGCTATTGATAAATCCAATTTGTACTAATAATGCATCAGTATTCTTTACAAATTTCCTTCTTTCACTAATCTTTGATTTTATGTTAACGATAAACTACATATTTTTAAGCGACCAGATGTAAATATGGTAAATATACAATAGATAAAGAAATAAATAAAATACAAAATTTTTAATTGTCTAGACTAAAAAATTTTATATTAAAAATGAACGGTGAAATGGATGAATCGTTTCGATTTATGGATATACTGAACATAACTTAAGACATTCTTGCCAGGTTTGATGGGTTCGATTCCCACGGAATCCCGCTGAAGTAGCTTTTTCAATCTTCGAAATTTTTTATTATTTTATTGACATAGGAATAAGTCTGTGAGATTATTATTTTGTGAATGCGCTTTCAATTTTTAGACAATTTTCTCTTTCGTGGTTTTACAAATTTTTTATACATAATTTAATATTTTACGGTCGATTGTATTGGGAGAGAGTGACGAATGTCGCCGCCGACGGAGCAAGTTCCATAAAATCCTTGGAATAAATCTCTCAGGTAAAAAGAACCAATACATGACGTAGCTCTGGAGAGTGCATATTTCTGGATATGCCACCAAAGGGGATTCGCTTTGATGCGGAACAAACTTTCAGGTAAAAGGACAGAGAAGGTGAAACATTGCCTTCTTCTGTCCTTTTTTTGTTGCAGAAATTAACAAAATTCTAATTAATCACTTCTAACCCAACATTAGCATTTAGCCATGTAAAAAGTGAAGATCATCAAAAACTTCCAAAATGGCTTTTTTATAATTTTATCTACTGATTAGGGAAATAACGAATCTAAAAAATAAGGAGGAGTAAGAATTGTAATTGGGTGGGACTGATCTTTGTCAAAATAAAAAAGTAGAAGGTGGGGATTCATATGCAGGAACAGAAATTGGCTAGAGGACTAAAAAACAGGCACGTACAACTAATCGCTATTGGTGGAGCAATCGGAACAGGATTATTTCTAGGTGCAGGAAAATCTATTCATTTGGCAGGACCTTCGATTCTATTTGCTTATATCATTACTGGAACCATTTGCTTTTTAATCATGCGTGCGCTTGGCGAACTGCTCTTAACCAATTTGAACTATCATTCTTTTGTTGACTTTGTAAGAGACTATTTAGGGAATATGGCAGCATTTATCACGGGATGGACCTACTGGTTTTGCTGGATATCAATCGCCATGGCAGACTTAACAGCAGTTGGGCTTTATACCCAATATTGGTTTCCGTCTGTACCACAGTGGATGCCAGGATTAATTGCGCTTGTCATTTTGCTGATTATGAACCTTGCTACTGTAAAGCTGTTTGGAGAAATGGAATTCTGGTTCGCTTTAATTAAAGTCATCGCGATTTTAGCACTCATTGTCATTGGTGTTTTCATGATTATTAAAGGCTTCTCCACTGATGCAGGTGCATCCAGTTTCACAAATTTATGGAGCCATGGCGGTTGGTTCCCAAATGGCATAAATGGGTTTATTCTCTCATTCCAGATGGTTGTGTTTGCGTTTACCGGCATAGAACTTGTGGGACTAACAGCAGGTGAAACCAAGGACCCGGAAAAAGTTATTCCAAAAGCAATCAATAATATCCCAATTAGGGTTTTTATTTTCTACCTTGGTGCACTATTTGTCATAATGAGTATTTATCCTTGGAACGCGATAAATCCGGCGAAAAGCCCATTTGTCCAAGTCTTCGTGGCGGTTGGGATTGCTGCAGCTGCAGGTATTGTTAACTTTGTTGTTCTAACATCGGCAGCGTCGGCATGTAACAGCGCCATCTTCAGTACAAGCCGGATGGTATATTCACTTGCCAAAGATAAAAATGCACCTGTACCATTTACAAAACTTACTGCCCGTAAAGTACCTTCCAATGCATTGCTCTTTTCAACTGTGGTCATTTTAATTGCCGTTGTGTTGAACTATGTCATGCCAGAAGGAGTATTCACACTAATTACAAGTATTTCTACCGTATGTTTTATCTTTATTTGGGGTATTACCGCCATTAGCCATTTGAAATACCGTAAAACAAGACCAGATCTAGCAAAAGTAAACAAATTTAAATTGCCGCTTTATCCATTTTCTAATTACTTAATCCTAGCTTTTCTAGCATTCGTTCTTGTCGTGCTTGCACTTGCAGAAGATACTCGCGTTGCCTTGTTTGTAACTCCTGTTTGGTTTATTTTACTAATTGCCATATATAAGATGCGAAATATGAAAGCAAACTATGCAGATCAAGTCAATCAGGAAAAGATAGCAGAAAATTAAGAGGCAACTTAAAAATGTCTTATTTATCTACTGTTGTTACCGTTTTCAAAAAAAAGCTTGACTTGGATTCCTTTAACAATTATTCTGAAAATAATAAAAAAATAGAGCGGATGACGGTTGTGGGAGAGTGCAATTTTTACACGCCACCGAAGGAGCAAGTTCCAAAAAAAACCCTTGGAATTAATCTCTCAGGTAGATGGAACCACAGCGGGACGCAACTCTGGAGAGCGCATAATATTTATGCCACCAAAGGGGAAGGTTCGACAAAGAACTAAACTCTCAGGTAAAAGGACAGAGAAGGGAAATGAAGCTTTTTAGCTTCCCCTTCTTCTGTCCTTTTTTGCGTGCAAAAAAACAGATGTTTCGCAATGACGACCTGGAGAGTAGCTGATAAATTTTCCATGTTTGAAACATAAAGGGGAGCTTGAACGATATTTCAAGGAGGAGTTTACATGAGTTTACAACAAAATGATCAAACCATTTTTGAAGCAATTAAAAAGGAGCAAGATCGTCAGCATCAAACATTGGAGTTGATTGCATCAGAAAACTTCGTGAGCCAGGATGTTTTAGAAGCAATGGGAAGTGTGTTGACCAATAAATATGCAGAAGGCTATCCAGGAAAGCGTTACTATGGCGGATGTGAATTTGTCGATGTGGCAGAACAAGCAGCTATTGATCGTTTAACAAAGCTGTTTGGTGCTAAATATGCAAACGTTCAACCTCACTCAGGTGCACAAGCTAATTTTGCTGTTTTTTTCGCACTGCTTCAGCCTGGCGATAAAATCATGGGAATGAACCTTTCACAAGGTGGGCATTTAACGCATGGAAGTCCTGTTAGTGTTTCAGGAAAATGGTTTGAGGTTGTGTCTTATGGGGTAAAAGAAGACACTCATTTGATTGATTATGATGAGCTGGAAGAAGTCGCGAAAAAAGAACAGCCTAAATTGATTATTGCAGGGGCAAGTGCTTACCCAAGAACGATTGATTTTGCACGCTTTAGACAAATTGCAGATCAAGTTGGTGCAAAATTCATGGTGGATATGGCGCATATTGCAGGACTCGTTGCAGCTGGTCTTCATCCATCGCCAGTTCCGTATGCAGATGTTGTGACAAGCACTACGCATAAAACGTTACGAGGACCACGAGGCGGTATCGTTTTATCAAACGATGAAGAGATAATCAAAGCGATTAATAAATCCGTATTTCCAGGAATTCAAGGCGGTCCCCTCATGCACATCATTGCAGCTAAAGCAGTTGCTTTCAATGAAGCTTTACAACCAAGTTTTAAAGATTACGCGAAACAAATCATTGATAATGCAGCAGCACTAGCGGATACGTTAAAGAAAGAAGGAGCAACCCTTGTCTCTGGAGGTACAGACAATCACATTGTTCTTTTAGATGTTCGCCCGTGGAACTTAACAGGAAAAGAAGCAGAGAAATTGTTAGAAGATGCAGGTATTACTGTTAACAAAAACACGATTCCCTATGATCCTACAAGCCCGTTTGTCACAAGTGGAATCCGTATGGGAACTGCTGCTTTAACAACTCGCGGAATGAAGCAGGATGATATGGAGAAAATCGGGAAAGTAATCGCTGCTGTTCTGAAAAGTAAAGGTAATCTAGAAGTTCTTAAACAAGCAAAAGAAACTACTAAAAATATTTGTGGTAACTATCCACTATTTCAACACCCAATTACTGTTTAAGAAGGAGACATTTCATGGAATTTCAAAGTTGCTTTGATATAATCGGCCCGATTATGGTTGGACCCTCGAGCTCACATACAGCAGGTGTTGTGTCAATCGGAAAATTTATATATGAACTGTTAGGTCGTTGTCCAGAAGAGACAAAAATTGTATTTTATGATTCCTTTGCCGAAACGTATCAAGGCCATGGGACGGATAAAGCGCTCATAGGCGGATTGCTTGGAATGAATACCGATGATCCAAGAATTAAAAATTCGTTGGAGTGGGCAAAAGAGGATGGCATGCAGTACCATTTCGAATTTGAAGACAAATGTACTTATTATAATCATCCCAATACAACCATTGTGACAGCAAAATGCAATAATCGTGCTGTAAAAGTTGGAGGAGTATCCCTTGGCGGTGGTTTATCGAAAATCTTTATGATTAACGGAAGAAAAGTAGATATTCGTTTAAGTTCAGGCGATGACTTTACGTCCCTCGCTAGTCATTACCAACCAAACGAGAAAGTATTTATGGAGGCAATTTAATGGAAATTAAGTCCATGGCAGAACTGATTGAAGTTTGTGAAAGAGAACAAAAAACCATTGGTGAAATCATGTTGATGATGGAGGCGAAAAAGTCAGGAAAAGCTGAAGAGACCATAATCAGCATGATGGAAGAACGATTGATCAAAATGAAGGAGGCCGTTGATAGCGGGATTAAAGACGGCTCAACAGCACCAAGTGGTATTTCCGGCGGTGATGCTGTGAAAATGTATAACTACATGACTCAAGGTAAATCCTTGTCAGGAAATTACATTAGTAATGCCATGACGTTTTCATTAGCTACATCTGAAAGCAATGCACGTATGGGAATCATTGTAGCTACACCAACTGCTGGAGCGGCTGGTATTTTACCTGGTGTATTGTTTTCTCTTTATAAAAATGACACCTATTCGTATAAAGATTTAGTCATGGGCTTATTTACTGCAAGTATGGTAGGTTATGTGATTGCTAACCGTTCATTTATTTCTGGAGCAGCAGGGGGCTGTCAAGCTGAGGTGGGATCCGCAACAGCAATGGCAGCGGGGACAATCGTAGAGTTAAAAGGCGGTACACCACAACAAGCCGTAAATGCCACCGCCATTGCGATGAAATCATTATTAGGCTTGGTGTGTGATCCGGTTGCAGGGCTTGTGGAAGTACCTTGCATAAAGCGAAATGTCATTGGTACATCGATTGCCTTTTCAGCAGCCGATTTATCGCTTGCTGGCGTGGAAAGCCGTATTCCATGTGACGAAGTCATAGAAGCGATGTATAAGGTTGGAAAGGAAATGCCACGGACTCTTCGGGAAACCGCACTTGGCGGTCTGGCGATGACCGAAACAGGTAAAAAGGTAAAAGAACAGTTATTTTGTAGGAAATCTAAATCGGAGGTAACACAATGAGTACAGAAACAATCTTAAAGCGAACACCCTTATTTGAAACATATAAAAAATATGGGGCAAAGGTTATTGATTTTGGGGGCTGGGAACTACCAGTACAGTTTTCAAGTATTTTAGAAGAGCATGAGGCGGTACGTAACCGAGTAGGACTTTTTGATGTTTCTCATATGGGTGAAGTGCTGGTAGAAGGAAAAGATGCAGAAAGCTACATAAACTATCTGGTCACAAACGATGTTACAAAGCTCAGTACCAATCAGGCACAGTATACAGCAATGTGCTACCCGAATGGCGGAACGGTCGATGATTTATTAGTTTATAAATTAAAGAATGAAAAATATTTACTCGTCATCAACGCGGCCAACATTGATAAAGATTTTGAATGGATGAAGCAAAATGTAAAGGGGGAGGTAACACTTAAAAATATCTCCAATGAAACCGCTCAGCTAGCCATCCAAGGTCCAAAGGCTGAACGTATTTTGCAAAAGCTAACGGATACCAATCTATCGGAAATTGGCTCATTTAAATTTGAACAACATGTTAATGTTTCCGGGATAACAGATGTCATTGTATCACGTACAGGTTATACGGGAGAAAATGGTTTTGAGCTTTATTTAGAAGCTGACCAGGCGGAAGCGCTATGGGAAAAGTTGATAGAAGCAGGTAGTGAAGATGGCTTAAAGCCATGCGGACTGGGTGCACGTGACACCCTTCGTTTAGAGGCACGTCTTGCACTTTATGGTCAAGAACTATTAAACGATATTAGTCCTCTAGAAGCAGGAATCGGCTTCGCGGTAAAAACCAATAAAGATAGTGATTTTATTGGAAAAGAGGCACTTTTAAGACAAAAAGAAGAAGGATTAAAACGCAAATTAGTAGGAATTGAAGTAACTGGCCGTGGGATTCCCCGTCATGGTTATAAAGTAATTTCAGAGAGTGGAGAGGAAATTGGTGTAGTTACATCGGGAACACAATCACCCACTCTAAAGAAAAGCATTGGTCTTGCCCTTGTATCAACGGAGTATGCACAAGTTGACACACAACTAAAAGTAGAAATCCGTAATAAACAAATTGATGCAGTAGTAATTAAGACCCCGTTTTACAAAATGTGTTAATAGAATCATAGAATTCTATTACCTTTTATTACAGTAGTCAGCTTGCCGCTCTACTTACACAAACTTACTTACATGACCTCAATGGTCAAATTCAAATTTACAAATGAAGGGAAGTAAAATTATGACAAACGCAACTGCAAACTTACTATATAGCAAGGAACACGAATGGGTATTACAACTAGATGGAAATCGGGTACGTATTGGAATTTCTCATTTTGCACAAAAACAATTAGGGGATATCGTGTTTGTTGAAACTCCGGAGGTAGATGATGAAGTAACAGTGGAAGAATCGATGGGCACAATTGAATCGGTTAAAGCCGTTTCTGAAATTTACGCTCCTGTATCTGGAACGGTTGTTTGTGTAAACGAGGATTTAAACGATAATCCTCAGACAATCAACGAACAGCCATATGATGCAGGGTGGTTAGTAGAAGTGGAACTTTCCAATCCAGAGGAGTTAAACTCGCTTTTAAATGAAAATGAGTACCAGGCATATATTGAGGGAGGGGAATAAGATGACCAACACATTTAGGTACCTTCCTGATACGAAACAAGATCAAGAGGAGATGCTCACATTTTTAAACGTGTCTTCAATCGATGATTTATTTGAAGACATTCCCAAAGAAATCCGTTTAGAGGGTGAGTTGAACATTCCAGAAGCGGTTCCAGAGCCGCTTCTGTTGAAAAAAATGCAACAGCTTGCTTCGAAAAACAAAAATGCCAATAACTATCCAACATTTCTTGGTGCTGGTACATATGATCACTACATTCCAAGCGTGGTAAATCATATGATTTCACGTTCAGAATTTTACACAGCTTATACACCATACCAACCAGAAATCAGCCAAGGTGAGCTGCAGGCCATTTTTGAATTCCAGACAATGGTTTGTGAGTTAACAGGAATGGATGTTGCCAACTCTTCCATGTACGATGGCTTTACATCACTTGCAGAAGCTGCCTCACTTGCTATTTCATCAACAAGGCGTTCAAAAGTGCTTGTATCAAAAGCGGTTCATCCTGAATCACGATCGATATTAAATACAGTAGCACGCGGCCAAGAATATGCAGTAGAAGAAGTCAATCTTGTTGATGATGTCACTGATTTAAGAGGACTAAAAGAACAATTGGATAAGAGCATTGCTGCCGTTATTGTTCAATACCCGAATTTCTTGGGATCGATTGAAGATTTGGTAGAAATTAAAAAAATTGCGGATGCACAAGGAGCGCTACTCATTGTAAGTGCTAATCCTCTGGCACTTGCACTTCTGCAGTCACCAGGTAAGCTCGGGGCAGATATTGTGGTGGGTGATATGCAGCCATTAGGAATACCGATGGCCTTTGGGGGTCCACACTGCGGTTATTTCGCTGTTCACAAAAAATTTATGCGTAAAGTCCCAGGGCGGATTGTAGGACAAACAACAGATGAGCAAGGAAAACGTGGATTTGTCTTAACGCTGCAAGCACGTGAACAACATATTCGCCGTGACAAAGCCTCTTCTAATATTTGTTCCAATCAGGCATTAAATGCTCTTGCTTCCGCTATTTGCATGACTGCACTAGGAAAGCAAGGAATTCGTCAAATGGCCCAGCTAAACATTGAGAAAGCTGACTATATGGCAAAGTGTCTGCAAAAGGCAGGCTTTATCATTATCAATCAATCACCATTTTTTAATGAATTTGTAGTGGAACTTCCTCGTCCGGTTAAAGAGGTCAACACCAAACTGCTTGAGGCGGGAATCATCGGAGGATTTGACTTGGAAAGTGATTACGGTTCTGACAATCAAATGCTTATTGCAGTGACAGAGCAGAGAACAAAAGAAGAGATTGACCAATTTGTAACAGTATTGGAGGAAGTCGTAAATGATTGAATATAATGAGCTAATCTTTGAAATTAGTCGTCAAGGGCGTATGGGGGCAAGTCTGCCGGAAACTGACGTGGAAAGCATTGATTTAAATACTAAATACCCGAAGCATTTGATTCGTGATGTACCAGCCGAGCTACCGGAAGTATCAGAACTTCAGCTTGTACGCCATTACACAGCACTTTCCAATCGAAACCACGGAATTGATAATGGGTTCTACCCATTAGGTTCTTGTACTATGAAATACAACCCGAAAATTAACGAAGATGTTGCACGTTTTGACGGCTTTAGCCGCATTCATCCGTATCAGCCGGCTGAAACGGTTCAGGGTGCTTTGGAGCTTTTATATAATTTGCAGGAAGAGTTAGCTGAGATCACCGGCATGGATTCAGTCACGTTACAGCCTTCTGCAGGAGCTCAGGGAGAATGGACTGGCTTAATGATGGTAAAAGCCTATCTTGAACAAAAAGGAGAAAAAAGAACAAAGGTCCTTGTTCCGGACTCTGCGCATGGTACAAACCCTGCCAGTGCAACGGTTGCCGGGTTTAAAACAGTCACCATTCCTTCCAATGAAAATGGTTTGGTCGACTTAGAAGAATTAAAAAAACATGTGGATCAGGATACAGCCGCGTTGATGCTGACAAATCCTAATACACTTGGATTGTTTGAAAAAGAAATTTTGGAAATTGCCAAAGTTGTTCATGAAGCAGGCGGCTTATTATACTACGATGGAGCCAATGCCAACGCCATTCTAGGAAAAACAACACCGGGTCATATGGGCTTTGATATTGTGCATTTAAATCTTCATAAGACGTTCACAACCCCTCATGGCGGCGGCGGCCCAGGAGCCGGTCCAGTCGGTGTGAAAAAGAAGCTTATTCCGTACTTACCTGTCCCACGTATTGAAAAAGACGGTGAGAAATATGTACTTAACTCGAATCATCCGCTATCAATTGGCCGTGTAAAAGGATATTATGGAAACTTTGGAATTTTGGTTCGTGCTTACACCTATATTCGTACGATGGGACCTGTAGGATTACGTCAAGTATCTGAGGGCGCAGTGCTTCATGCGAACTACCTCCGTAAAAAACTTGAACCGTATTTTGATGCACCGTATTCACAAGTTTGTAAACATGAATTTGTATTATCTGGTTCTAGACAGAAAAAGCTGGGTGTAAGAACACTTGATATGGCAAAACGGCTGCTTGATTTTGGCTATCATCCTCCGACCATCTACTTCCCGCTAAATGTTGAGGAGTGTTTGATGATTGAACCTACAGAAACTGAGTCAAAGGAAACAATGGATGCCTTTGCTGAGGTGATGATAAAAATTGCCAAAGAGGTAGAAGAAAACCCAGAGATTGTATTAGAAGCACCACACACGACAGTCATCGGACGGTTGGATGAAGTACAAGCGGCGAGACAACCTATCTTACGGTATATAATAGAAGAAACCGATCAGAAGGTACCAGTAAAATCTTAAACGAATAATCATTAAACCACTAGGAATGAAGAAATGGAAAAAATTATCCTTCTTATGATCTCATTCTTGGTGGTTTAATAGATACTAAAAATCTGATGTCTGTTCTTAGGAGTGATAGACATGTCAACAAATTATGCTCGAAAACCAGAATGGTTAAAAATAAAACTAAATACAAATGAACAATATACTGGCCTAAAAAAAATGATGCGTGAAAAGAATCTTCATACTGTCTGTGAAGAAGCAAAATGTCCAAATATTCATGAATGCTGGGCTGAACGGAAAACAGCAACCTTTATGATATTAGGAAGTATTTGTACGCGTGCCTGCCGGTTTTGTGCGGTTCAAACAGGCCTGCCGACAGAACTTGATTGGGAAGAACCAGAGCGTGTTGCAGATTCAGTGGAAAAAATGGGCCTAAAGCATGTCGTGATTACCGCTGTTGCTCGTGATGATTTAAAAGATGGCGGAGCAGGGGTATTTGCAGAAACGATTAGAGCCGTTAGACGCCGAAATCCATTTTGCAGTATTGAAGTCCTTCCGTCTGACATGAAGGGTGAATATGACAACTTAAAAACATTAATGGATGCAAGGCCAGATATTTTAAATCACAATATTGAGACAGTCAAACGGTTATCACCAAGTATTCGGGCACGGGCAACCTATGAACGTTCCCTAGAGTTTTTGCGCCGGGCCAAAGAAATGAATGCCAGTATTCCAACAAAATCCAGTATTATGATTGGTCTTGGAGAATCAAAGGAAGAAATTATCGAAACGATGGACGATCTTCGTGCGAATCATGTGGATATTATGACAATTGGTCAATATTTGCAGCCAACCAAACATCATTTAAAAGTTCAAAAGTATTGGAGTCCACAAGAGTTTGAGGAACTAAAAACAATCGCCATGTCAAAAGGATTTAGTCACTGTGAGGCAGGTCCACTTGTTCGCTCCTCTTATCATGCTGACGAACAGGTCAATGCGGCAAACGTAACTGTGTAATGAAATAGTCGTTAGGAGAAGAATGTTCATGATGATAAAAATGACAGAAGCAGCCATCAACAAACTAAAAGAAATGTTGGCCAATGAAAATCATCATCCTCGGATTGATGCCGAAGTTAGCGGGGGATGCGGAATATCTGTTAAGTTTTCGATTGTATTTGATGAACCTCGACGAAACGATTTATGTATGGAAATAGAAGGGATTCAAATTCAAATAGACCGTTTTACAAAACGCTATTTAGATGACGAAACGCAAATTGACTATAGCGAAGAACAAGGTTTTGTAGTAGGGGAAAGCTTTGCCTCTAGTGCATGCGCCATTCAAATCGATTAATCGGAATACGGCTGCCTTGTAACCATAAAGGAAAGTTTCAGACGATTTATTACAAGTTTTCCGATAAATATAATGTTAAAGGGAGAAACCGAACATGACAAAAGAATATGATGTCGTAATTATCGGTGGTGGGACAGGTGGATACGTGGCTGCCATTCGTGCTTCTCAATTAGGTTTAAGAGCGGCGGTTATTGAAAAAGGAAAAATCGGTGGAACCTGCCTTCACGCTGGTTGTATTCCGAGTAAGGCCCTATTAAGAAGTGCAGAAGTATTCGCTCAAACAAAGCATGCAGATAAGTATGGTGTAATTGCCCCTGTAGTTGGTCTTAATTTTTCAAAAGTACAGGCCCGGAAGGAAGAAATTACGGACCGCCTATATAAAGGTGTCCAACATTTAATGAAAAAGGGAAAGATAGATGTTTATGATGGAAAGGGAAGTATTACACAGACAAAAGATGTGTTAGTCGAATTGAATAATGGTAATGGGGAAATCATTTTAAGCCCAAAAAATATTTTAATTGCCACAGGCTCCCGTCCAAGAACACTTCCTGGCCTAGAAGTGGATGAGAAGTATGTGATGACTTCGGATGAAGCGCTAAAAATGGAGAAGCTTCCGGGTTCTATCATTATCGTTGGCGGCGGAGTAATTGGAATCGAATGGGCATCGATGCTTTCGGACTTCGGTATCCAAGTTACCGTAATTGAATATGCCAATCGCATTTTACCAACTGAGGATGCAGATGTTTCAAAGGAAGTCCAGCGTTTAATGAAGAAAAAAGGAATAAAAATTGTTACAGGAGCAAAAGTGCTTCCAGAAACGCTGGAAAAAGGTGAGGGTCTTTCCATTAAGGCGGAGCATAAAGGCAAAGAAACACCATTTTCTGCAGACAAACTTCTGGTATCTGTAGGGCGATCTCCCAATACAGAAGGATTTGGAATTGAAAAAACGGCCGTTGAATTAAATCCGATTTTTATTAAAACAAATGAGTTCTACCAAACCAATGAACCGAACATTTATGCTATTGGTGATGTCATTGGCGGCTTGCAGCTTGCACATGCTGCTTCACACGAAGGAATCATTGCTATTGAACATATGGCAGGTAAATCTCCAAAACTACTTGATTCAAACCTTATTTCCAGATGTATATATTGTAGTCCAGAAGTAGCAAGTGTCGGACTTACAGAGGAAGCGGCAAAGGAAAAGGGATATCTAGTGAAAGTTGGTAAATTCTCATTCCGTGCGATTGGAAAGGCATTGGTTTTTGGTGAATCAGACGGATTTGTCAAACTGGTTGTTGAAGAAGGTACGAATAAGCTTTTAGGAGCTCATATGGTAGGGCCCCATGTTACCGATATGATTACGGAGGCTGGACTTGCTTGTGTATTGAATGCAACAGCAATGGATATTGCCCATACTATACACCCACATCCTACATTAGCTGAAGCAATTGGTGAAGCAGCCCTAGCCGTGTATGGACAGGAAATTCATGCCTAACCCATTAGGAAGGTATTAGCCTTTCTATTATACATAAATAATAACCTTAAGGATGGTGGAAGAGCGTTGATCACAAAATTGAAGCCTAACCGGGCAAAATTATTAATTTCATGTCCGGAAAAGCCGGGTATAATCTCGACTGTAACGAATTTTCTATTAGAACATAAAGCTAATATTGTCCATTTTGACCAGCATACAACAGATCCAAAAGCAGGTATGTTTTTTATGAGGATCGAGTTTGAGTTGGAAGAATTCGATTCTTCTATTAAAAAACTTGAACAAGATTTACATGTGATAGCTGGGGAGTATGCCTTGGATTGGAAGTTGAACAGTAATGAAAAAAGAAAGCGGATGGCCATCTTTGTTTCCAAAACTGATCATTGTCTAAACGAACTTCTATGGCGGTGGAAATCCAATGAAATTCCAGTAGATATCCCAATGGTAATTAGTAATCATAGTATTTTAAAAGAAGTAGTTGAAAGTTATGGAATTCCTTTTTATCATATCCCAATGTCTCACGAAACGAAAGAAGATGCCGAACAGAAAGCATTAGAACTAATGAAAGGGAAAGTGGACTTAATTGTCCTGGCCAGGTATATGCAAATTCTTTCCCCTAATTTTATTTCTAAGTATCCTAATCAAATCATAAACATCCATCATTCATTCTTGCCGGCATTTGTTGGCGCAAATCCATATGTAAGAGCGTTTAACCGTGGTGTAAAGTTAATCGGTGCAACAGCACATTACGTTACGAATGATCTTGATGAAGGACCAATTATTGAACAGGATGTACAACGAATTAATCAACGCTATACAGCAGAGGATTTAAAGACCGCCGGACGTCATGTGGAAAGAAGGGTTCTTGCTGAAGCTGTTTCCTGGCATGTTGAGGATAAAGTACTTGTTCATGGAAATAAAACAATCGTATTTGCTTAAGATTATAAGGAGAGGGAGCCATTGCCAGGAAAAGATCTTGTAGGGGACTTGATTAATATCCTTTTAGCTATACTTTGGATATGGATTTTTCTTCAAAATAAACGAAAGCGTACGGTAAACCACGCACATGTTTTTCTGTTCGTACTTGCAGTGGGGATATTACTTAACTCATTTTATGAAGCAATCAATAGTTGGTGGGTTATTGGGACAGAGTTAAATGTAGAATGGTTTAAATAGATTTTTAGATAAGCTAAAATTAGAGGATTTAATGGTGAAAATCTCGCTTTCTATTATGGAAGGTGGGATTTTTATTTTTGATAGAATAGTGATGATGAAAGACAAAATTAAAAATTAAAGAGTAAAAAAGGCTAAACCTTATAGCACAATTGTTTAATTTGTTGTATTATCAACATCAAACAAATATGTAACGTAATCGAAAATAATTTTTAGATAAAATTGTAAAATGTGTCAAAAAAGGAGGTAACGCCTTGGTATCATCGAAAGACGTCGCAAAACACGCAGGCGTATCCCAAACGACGGTGTCACGTGTATTGAATACGCCAGAATTAGTTAAAAAACCTACACTTGATAAAGTAATGAAATCCATTAACGATTTAAACTATATACCGAATGCACAAGCACGATCCCTTGTGCAAAATAAAACAAATACTATAGCCCTCTTATCGGGGCCATTACACAACCCATTTTTTGTCGATACCACATCCGCCATTATCACTTACGCTAATGAGATGGGGTACCGTGTAAACGTCCAGTTCGTAAACGATGAAAAATTGCCGGAAGCATATGCCGCTGCTTTTGAAAATAAAGTGGATGGTATCATTCTATCGTGTATTTTAATTGATGATCCGATATTCGATAAGCTCAAACAAATGGATATTCCATTCATTACATACAATCGTAAGCATAAAAAAAATGAAAACTTTGTTGAAATTGACAATTTTGAAGCTGGATATTTATCGGCAAAACATATGATTGAGCAAGGACATAAAACGATTGCATGGGTTGGCGGACCTATGACTGTCAGCACATTTAACAACCGTTATTCAGGATTCCTTCATGCAATTAACGATTATAAATTACCATTGTCCGAACAATATATCTTCAACACAGATACTTCTAAACAAGAAATATCAGATGCTTTTCAACGCTTAATGAAACTGGAGCATCGTCCGACCGCCATTTGTGCTGGTGCGGATTCTCTGGCATTAAATTTGATAGACGATGCCATCAGTGAGGATTTCAGTGTACCGGATGATTTAAGTATTATTGGGATTGATAACGTAGACATTAGTCAGCATGGTTTGATTCAATTGACGACAGTAGGTAGTATCTCACAGGAAAATCTAGGACTCTTAGCAATCACTGAATTGATTGAAATGATAGAAAATAAAAAAAATTATTGCATTCAAATAACTGAACCTGTTAAAATATTTAACAGAAGAACAACTAGAAAAATAGAAAATAAACAATAATGTTGTTTATTTCTTATTTGCACAAAAATGAATACGTAACCATTTTTTTGATTCATTACTTTAACTTTTCCCTTGCAGGAAAGAAACATCAGGATTTTTTGCTTTACTCAAAAATGGTTACGTATTCATAAAATGAATGTACAAAGGGGTAGTATATTCAGGGGAATTGTAAGGGTTTACAACCAAAAAAGGGGGAGAAATTATTTTATGAAATGGAAAAATCGTCCACATGGTGAAGAATCACCATACATGCCAGCGGGGCCATTTAAAATTAGGCTGCCTTTTATTCATTACCGGTTTGAATGGCCAGACTATGTTCAAGGTTTATTAATGTGTGCAGTAGACTTGGGGGCTATTACTCTATTAGGTCAACATTTACACATGCCATTCGAGGTGGCATTAGCGGTGGTTGTATTGAATGGGCTGCTTTATTTATTTCACCATATTTTAGGTGATCCCGTTATTCCAGGATGGATTACACCGGCCATTCCGCTGATTGTCTTGTTTGTTACTCAATTTGATGAGGGGCCTGATCGGGTCTATGCGCTGGTCGCCTTTCAGTTAACATTAGGTATTTTATCGATTATTCTGGGTATTACCGGCTTAGCAAGTAAAGTGGTTCATATGGTTCCAAATGCCATTAAAACAGGAATCATACTTGGGGCTGGTATTGGAGCGGTCACTTCCGTTTTTGGAGTAGGCGGACAATTTGAAAAATTCCCGTTCACTATTTCGATTTGTATTGGATTTGCCTTTTTCCTTACTTTTTCCAAGTCATTTGAACGAATTAGAAAAAATAATAAAGGATTTTTATTTACTCTATTAGGTAATCTTGGCATTCTACCCGCTATTTTTCTAGCCGTTTTTGTTGCTCCATTATTTGGAGAAGCAAACTGGCCTGATATTCAATGGGGATTTAGTAAACCAGATTTTGCGACCCTGTTTGCGGAGTACACTGTTTTCGGATTAGGATTTCCGGCTGTTGCTTTTTTTCTAAAAGCGATTCCGGCTGTGTTGGCTACGTACCTAGTCGTTTTCGGTGATGTGCTTAAAACGAAAGCATTGCTTTCTGAATCCGATGCCGTAAGAACCGATGAAAAAGTGGATTACAATCCAAACCGGGCGCATTTAATTTTTGGTGGAAGAAACACACTGATGAGTATGATTGGTCCTGATATTACCATGTGTGGTCCAATGTGGGCTGCGATGCAGGTAGTCGCCATTGAGCGCTTTAAAGAAGGAAAAAAAGCGATGAATTCCTTTTTTGGAGGAATTGGATCTTTCCGTTGGGGTACAAATACAGCCCTGCTATTATTGCCAATTGTAAGCTTTGTTCAACCGATTCTAGGCGTAGCTTTAGCTTTGACATTACTTGTCCAAGGTTACGTAAGTGTCCGGATTGGGATCATGCAGGCACGGAGCCAGCGTGATTTAGGAATAGCTGGAATTGTGGCTGCCCTCCTTGTCATCAAAGGTGCTTCATGGGCATTTGCAGTAGGAATTCTGCTTTGCTTCTTAATTTATGGTAAAGACTTCTTCAAAGGAGAAGTTGATCATACATTTGTCAAAGATTCCTTGGAATCATCTAAAAATGAAGAAATGAAAGAGGTAAGTTAAATGAAAAAGCAATATTACGTTAACGGTGAATGGAAGACTGCAGAGAAATTTGCAGATCTCCACTCACCTTACTCTAAAGAAGTAATCGCTCAAATTCCACAAGCAATACGTGAGGAAGTAGAACAAGTCATTGACATTGCCTACAACACGAGAAGACAAATGGAAGAATTGACTGCCTATGAGCGTGCAGCGATTTTAGAACATATTGCACAGCTATTCATTGAAAATCGACAAAAGGCGGCTGAAATTATCTCGTTAGAAGCGGCAAAGCCAATGAAAATCGCATTAGGGGAAATCGATCGTACGGTTGAAACCTATAAATTTGCGGCTGAAGAAGCCAAACGATTAACGGGAGAAATGATTCCAATGGATGCTGCGAAAAATGGAGCAAACCGCTTTGGTTACACCATTGAGCAGCCAATTGGAGTCATTGGGGCAATCACACCATTTAACTTCCCGCAAAATCTGGTCGCACATAAAGTGGGACCTGCGATTGCAGCCGGAAATACAATCATTCTTAAGCCGGCATCACAAACACCTCTTTCAGCACTGTTTCTAGCTGAATTAATTGATCAAACGGCTTTGCCTAAAGGTGCATTTAACGTGATAACCGGTAGTGGCCGAATCGTTGGTGATACATTGGTGACCAGTGAAAAAGTAAAAATGATTACATTTACTGGCAGTCCTTCTGTCGGCATCGGTATTCGGAACAAAGCTGGACTCAAAAAAGTTGCTCTTGAACTAGGCTCAAACGCTGGTTTAATTATTGACAAGAATGTTGATTTATCCCAAATTGTTCCAAAATGTGTTACTGGAGCTTTTTCAAATCAGGGACAGATTTGTATCTCATTACAACGTACCTATGTAATGGATGAATTATTTGATGAATTTATGGAACAATTTGCAGCAGCTGCTAAGCAGTTAGTCATCGGCAGCCCACTTGCAGAAACAACGGATATTTCTGCCATGATTAATCCTGCTGAACAAGAACGGGCACTTAGCTGGGTACAGGAAGCTGCCCAGAACGGCGCTGAAATCGTGATTGGCGGGAAAATTGAGAATGGAGTCTTCTTGCCAACGATATTAACGAATGTAGCCCCTACTTTAAATGTATCTTGCCAGGAAGTTTTTGCACCAATTGTAGTTGTCAATCGCATTTCCTCTGTTGAAGAAGGAATTGCAGCCATTAATGATTCCAATTATGGCTTGCAGGCAGGAATCTTTACAAATGACATTCAAACAGCATTCAAAGCTTCAAAAGAGTTTGAAGTAGGCGGTGTCATGATTAACGATATTCCAACTTACCGTGTAGACCAAATGCCGTATGGAGGCGTAAAAGAAAGCGGAACAGGTAAAGAAGGATTAAAATATGCAATCCATGAAATGACGGAAACAAAACTTGTCGTTTGGAATCATAATTAAGGAGTGACCAAAATTGTCTGAAAAAATTACCTTTACACCACTTAGTTATACCGGATGGGATTCTTTAGCTCACCTTTTAGTAGAAGTAAACCGCTTTGATGTGAAAAAGATTCTAGTCATAACAGACCCGTTCTTATATGATATTGGATTAACAAATAAAGTTACAGATCCGCTTGAAGAAGCAGGTTATGTAACTGAAGTTTATACAGATGTTGTACCTGAGCCACCGCTGGCAATCGGAGAAAAATTGGTTGCCTACACCCGTGATAATCAATTCGACATGGTCATTGGAGTTGGTGGGGGAAGTGCATTAGATTTAACAAAGCTTGCAGGGGTATTAGCGTCTCATGAGGGTAAAGTAGAAGACTACTTAAACTTAACGGGTACGAAAAAGATTACGAACAAAGGTCTGCCTAAAATCTTAATTCCTACCACTTCAGGGACTGGTTCAGAGGTGACGAATATTTCTGTTCTATCTTTAGAAACAACTAAAGATGTCGTAACGCATGACTACTTATTAGCGGATGTTGCGATTGTGGATCCTGCCTTAACGATTTCATTACCTCCAAAAGTAACAGCTGCTACAGGAGTTGATGCACTTACACATGCAGTAGAAGCTTATGTTTCTAAAAATGCGAGCGTTGTCTCTGATGCATTAGCATTGCAAGCCATCCGCCTCATCAGCAACTCGATTCGCACAGCTGTTTCAAACGGTCAAGACAAACAAGCACGTACGGATATGAGCTACGGAAGTTACCTTGCAGGTCTTGCCTTCTTCAATGCAGGAGTTGCTGGTGTTCACGCGCTAGCTTACCCTCTCGGAGGCCAATTCCACATTGCACACGGTGACTCCAATGCCGTCTTGCTTCCATATGTATTTGGTTATATTCGCCAAAGCTGTGAAAAACGGATGAAAGATATTTACGATGCCATGGGCTTTAGCTCTGTAAATCTATCACAAGAAGAGGCATCATATAAATGTGTAGCAGAGTTAAAAAGATTAGTAGAAGATGTAAATATTCCATCTTCTTTAAAAGGATTTAATATTCCAGAGGATGCCCTTGAAAGCTTAACGAATGATGGGGTTAAGCAAAAACGTATTTTAGCACGTAGTCCAATGCCTTTATTGAAAGAAGATATCTATACCATTTATAAAGCTGCATTCGATGGAGTAGTTGTTGAAAAATCGAAAGATTGTAAGATTGCAGTTCGTGATTGAAGTTTTATGAAACTAGCAGTGCGGTTCAATTCGCACTGCTAGTTTTTAATATCTCACTCAATTTATTTTTCCCTGACAATCAGGGCTGAAATCCAGCCTTCCATCCCGTTTGCGGTTTGAACTTTTAGCCACGTAATTCCTCTGGAATCTACTTGTTCTTCATTCAAAAAGTGCATTATTTCTCCATTTGTAATAGTGTATATATGAGGCGCGGTTAGTGTGGGTGCTTCACGAATATTTCCGCCTTCTTCATAAATCTTATTTAAAATTAAATCTTTTTGATTAGGGGAAGACACGGATGCTTGTATGTGCGCATGTTCTTGGTTTAACCATATCTCAACTTTCTTCCATTTTTCTGTATACCACTCATTTGGATTGTTGATGATTGCTGCAGTAAGTAAGATTCCTAAAGTTGTGGCAGAATAGAAGGTCCATCTTTTAATTCTTGTCTTATTCCTTTTCCGTTTCATGAAAAGCTGAATGATTTTGTTGAAAAATCTTTCGAACAAGGCAAACATTCCTTCAATGATATCAATCCAAACAGATATGCCAGCTTTTCCTGCTTCTCTCCGGCTTCTTTGAATCGTGCAAAGAAGTGCCATGATTGGGTAAGAAATGGGATAAAGCATTTTTTTTAACAAACGGCACAACAAGTTTAAGAAGGGAGGAACCATGTACAACAAAATCAACCTTGCGAGATGCAGCAGCACAAAGAGAGCCAAAAAAATACGCAACCATTCCGGAAGGACAGAAATAAGTGACCAGATCCAAAACCGCTGATTTAAAATGGATTCCACAATTGCTAATCTCCTTTATATAAATAGGATGAAAGTTCTCTCCTTGGACCAGAAATCTGTTTTTTTCTATTGATGTTTTCCTGATTGACTGGGAGATAGGGGAATAGTTTTTTTAGCTTGGCCAATCTTTGTTCTACCTCAAACTGGTCAATAGTGTGATTGTTGATCAAGTTTAAAAGTTGTTTGTTTACCTCATATTTGAAGACTTGATTTTGGCTAAACTCCGATTCCACTAACCGCTTTGCCATTTCATTCTTTTCTCCAAGCTTCCCTGCAGTGATAAAATCACCTGCTTGAAGGGCTTCTTTAATCGAGGCAGAAATCCGGCGAGCTTCCTCTAAGTCCAGAGCCTCTTGATAGGCGGATAGTTCTGCGTTTCGGTCTAAATCGGCGATCGCCTCATCATGACGCTGGTCCCGAATACCTTGCCGAATCAAAACACGAACATTTCGAACCACAATTCCAGCCTCTCTTAACACCTTGACCAATCGCGAGGTTTGAAAAAATTCTTCAATATGCCTGGCAAAACTCAGATCCTCTTCAATAGGAAAAAATCTTGCTTCCGACTCCACCCAGAAGGGCAGATTATTGTTAAAAAGGTGGCTAATTTCTCCTGCATTTTGTTGAACTAACCGTTCGGGGTGTTTAACGGCAATATCGATAAATATATTGACAGAAAACCTTCTTCCTCTTGTAGCCGAAGGGACTTCCTCTTTGTAGGAGATGGTTTGCTGCTGCATATTGACTGTATATACCCTTTTATATTTGCCAATCCGCAATTCACTACGTGACAAACGCTCTCCATTTTTAACTGTATAGTATTCGTTGTGATTATTAACATAAACAAAGGCATAAGTCATAGATGATGCCGGCGGTTTTTCCAAAAAGCTAAATTTCACGTCATTAACATCTTCAATAAATTGCATTAGGTTATTCCCTCCAGGTTAACTATTTTCATTGAGAGATCACTTCCGCTTGTCTACATTCTATGCAGACAAGCGGAAGAAAAGCCCCCAAATCTATGCAGAAATTGGGGATTGAGGGAGTTTAAGTAACATAATATAAAATCATAAATTCACAACCAATGTGGAAAAGTAATGAAATTTGTTGTTGGAATTTATACTAAGTGTTAATATATTTAGTATAAGATGGAATAAATTGAACTAAGGGTGAGCTGAGATAAAAAATGAACCTCTATATCAACAAATAAAAAATAAAATTAAAGAGCAAATTCTATCTGGTAAGCTGCGAGTAGGTGACCGTGTTCCCTCCGAAAAAGAGTTAACAGAGGAATTTCATGTAAGTCAGATTACTACTAAAAACGCACTTTCTGGTCTTGCGGAAGAAGGGATAGTAGAAAGAATTAAAGGGAAAGGAACGTTTGTTTGTGAAAGTAATCTAACGACTTCAATCAGACAACCGAATAAACCGACTGGATTAATTGGACTTATTCTTCCTAGTATGAAAACAAGGATTGAACAAGAGTTTGTCAATTTTATTGAAAAATATGTTTCAAAGAGTGGATATAACCTAATTATAAAAATAACAAGAGAGTCACAATTTGAAGAAGCAGATGCTATTGAGATGTTTAAAAAAATGAATGTTAAAGGAATGATTATTTTTCCTACTGAAAAAGATAATTATAATGAAGCGGTGCTAAGGCTTACACTGGATAAATTTCCATTTGTATTAATTGACAGGTATATGGAGAATATTTTAACTTATAGTGTTACCTCTGAAAATGAGCTTGGGACTTTAGAAGCCATCTCTTTCTTATTAAATAAAGGCCATAAAAATATTGGGCTTGTGTCTCCAATTATTACAAATACAGCAACTGACGAGAGAGCTAGAGGGTTTGAAAACGCTTTTTTGAAAAGGGGAACAACCATTAATAAGAATCTATGGCTGACATTAAGTTTCAATGAAATTTCTCAGAATAAAACTCCGAAGTTAATTAAAGAATTTCTAATGAGAAGACCCGAAATGACAGCTGTATTTACAATGAATGCTGAATTAGCTGTGTATTCTCATTTAGCAATAAGTTCTCTTAAGAATGAAACATGTCGAGATCTTGAATTATTAACCTTTGATTCACCAGGTATACCTGGCGTCTCGTTTATTAAGCAGGATATTGCTGAATGTAGTAAAAAAACAGTTGACCTACTATTAGAACAAATTGGAGGAATTTATAAACCGAAAAGAATTTATGTACCTGTCGATCTTAAAGTAAATGAAAATGAAGAATTGTTGGAAACTATAATAACCTAACTGGTTTCTCTATATGAAAATAAAGTCAATGTAGAAATTCCATTCAAAAGGTAGTAAACCCAAACGTCCCCCGTTGTCGTTTGGGTTTTTTATGTGATTATTTCTAAACTATAAAAGGTTAGAAATAATTTACTTTTTATCAAATAGTATAATTTATACTAAATTTGGTATATTAAAGTTAATTTACTTAATATAAGATATAAATGTAAGCACTTCCAAAGTCTAGATTATCAAAAATTATTAAGTTTCATATAAAAGGAGTTATATATAATGACAGTAAAAAACATTCCAAGAAAAGAATATCCACGTCCCCATTTTGAAAGGGAACATTGGCTGAATTTAAATGGGGAGTGGAAATTCAAATTTGATAGTGAAAACATAGGTGAAAAGGAAAAATGGTATAAAAAATCAAATTTTGATAAAAAAATTATTGTTCCTTTTACATATGAAACAGAAGCCAGCGGCATTGGAGAGGAAGTATTTTGTCCTAATGTATGGTATCAAAAAAGCATAATTATTCCAAGTGAATATGAAAATAAGGAGATTATACTTCATTTCCAAGCTGCTGATTATATAACAAAGCTTTGGGTGAACGGCACCTTTGTTGGTAAAAGAAAGGGTGGGCAAATAGCATTTTCTTTCAATATTACTGATTTTTTAGATGGGACAAATGAATTGAATATTGTTGTGAAAAACGAAGATAGTCAAAGTTGTTTTCAGCCAAGAGGAAAACAAAGATGGTTAGATCATAGTTATGAATGTTGGTATGTTCAAACAACGGGAATTTGGCAAACTGTTTGGCTTGAGTTTTTAAATGAAGCACATGTTCATGCAGTCAAAATTACTCCAGATATTGATACAGAATCAGTTGAGTTTGCATATGAAGTTTCAGGTAACATTGATCATTCCTTGGAGTTAAGAACATCCATATATTTTAAAGGTCAGCAAATAAAATCCTTCGTCCAAACTGTATATCGTCCATATCAAACAATTACTATTAATATTGTAAGTGATTTTCATCATTGGAGAGTGGTACATTGGAGTCCACAATCTCCTAATTTATATGATGTAGAATTTACATTAACTAAGAATGGTAAAGTAGTAGACCATGTAAAATCATATTTTGGGATGAGGAAAATTTCGATAGAAAATGGAAACGTATTGCTTAATAATATTCCACTTTATCAAAAACTAATATTAGATCAGGGTTATTGGGGAGAGTCACATTTAACACCACCTTCAGAAGAAGCGATTATTGAGGATATTGATCGTACATTAGAGATGGGCTTTAACGGAGTACGAAAACATATGAAAGTGGAAGATCAACGATTTCTATATTGGGCAGATAAAAAAGGACTACTTGTTTGGTCTGAAATGGCAGCGACATATGAGTTTTCAGATGAGGCTGTTCAAAATTTTACTGAGGAATGGATAGAGGTTGTTAAACAGCATTATAATCACCCATGCATCATTACATGGACGCCATTTAATGAATCTTGGGGCGTGAAAAATATTTATACAGACTTTAAGCAGCAAAAGTTTACAGAGGGGATCTATCATCTTACAAAAGCTATTGATAGTATGAGACCTGTTATTGTAAACGATGGATGGGAGCATACAATTTCCGATATTATTTCCTTGCACGATTATGTAGAATACGGTGATGAATTTATAAAGCGATATATGGATAAAGAAAAAGTAGTTCATAACGATTTAGCTTTTAATAATTTTAAGCATGCTATGGCACAAGGCTATAAATATAACGGTCAGCCAATTATTATTAGTGAATATGGTGGTATTGCAATCAATTCCGAAAAAGGCTGGGGCTATGGTGAACAAGTAAATAGTGAAGAGGACTTCTTGAATCGTTATGAATCTATTACTCAGGGAATTAAAGATACTTCATATATTAGTGGATTTTGCTATACACAACTTACTGATGTGCAGCAAGAGGTTAATGGGTTGCTAAAGGAAGATAGAGTACCAAAAGTAGACTTAAACAAAATTAGAGCAATTAACAGTAAATAAATTTTCATTAGCAAGGAGACAGTTTATGACAATTCGCCAAGAATACCCTCGCCCACAATTAATAAGACAAGACTGGCTTAATTTAAATGGGGAATGGGATTTTGAATTTGATGATCAGAATATAGGATTAGATGAAAAATGGTTTATAAATAATAGGGAATTCAAACAAAAAATAAATGTACCCTTTGCCTATCAGTCCAAGTTGAGTGGAATAAACGATTCTACATTCCATGACTGGGTTTGGTATCGTCGTAAATTTGAAATTCCTGATTCAATGGTTGGAAAGCAAATTATCATGCATTTTGGTGCAGTAGATTATCGAGCGATGGTCTTCATAAATGGAAATTTAGTAGGTACTCATGAAGGTGGGCACACACCATTCTTATTCGATATTACTAATTATTTAATAAATGGTACACAATCAGTTTTTGTAAGAGTTGAAGATCCCTCTGTTGAAGAGACGATTCCCCGTGGAAAGCAATATTGGATTGAGAAATCAAATGGAATTTGGTATACAAGGACGACAGGTATTTGGCAGACAGTTTGGTTGGAGGCAGTGAATAAGACTCATATAAGTAAGGTGAAATTCACTCCGGATATTGATAATGGTGATATTATTATTGATTTTGAATTAACAGGTGACTATATTAATAAAAATCTTGAAATTGATATCACGTTTAAGGGTGATAATGTAGCGAATGATTCAGTGAAAATTCATGAAGGGTACTTTAGGAGATCTATTAATCTATATAATAGGAAAATTTTTCGAACAGGTTTCCATCATGCTGGATGGAATTGGACACCAGAAAGTCCTAATTTATTTGACGTGAATATACGTGTAAGAGAGAAAGAGCAAGTACTAGATCAAATAACTACTTATTTCGGGATGAGAAAAATTCATACTGAAAATGGGATGGTCTATTTAAATAACAAGCCATATTATCAAAAACTAGTTCTTGATCAGGGATACTGGCCAGAAGGGTTATTAACTGCTCCAACAGAGCAAGATTTAAAGAGAGATATCGAACTATCAAAAGAAATGGGGTTTAATGGTTGTAGGAAACATCAAAAGGTAGAGGATCCACTATTTCTTTATTGGGCGGATCAATTAGGTTTTCTGGTTTGGGGTGAATGTGCTGCTTCTCCTTCTTATAGTGAGGACGCAGTGGCACGTCTAACAAATGAATGGATTGAAATCATTAATCGAGACTACAATCATCCATGTATTGTTACTTGGGTACCTTTGAATGAAAGCTGGGGAGTTCCACTCATATGTAATAATGAACAACAAAAGCACCACTCGGCAGCAATGTATCATTTAATCCATTCACTTGACACAACAAGGTTAGTCATTTCTAATGATGGATGGGAATTAACGAAAACTGATATATGTGCTATTCATAATTATAACCATGGTCAAAAGGATGAAATTGAAAAATACAATGAGTTTCGAAAATCTGTATTAAATAAGGAAAACCTACTTAACTCAAAACCGGCAGGACGAAGGATTTACACAAAAGGTTTTGATTACTGTGGTGAACCAATTCTTTTAACAGAGTTTGGTGGAATCGGTTATAAAGTTGGAAATGAAGGTGGATGGGGTTATACATCAGTTACGAATGAAGAAGATTATATAGCTGATTTTGAACGAGTCATGAATGCTATCTATGAATCCAATACATTACATGGATTTTGTTATACACAGTTAACAGATGTTGAACAGGAGATTAATGGAATACTAACATATGATAGAGCCCCAAAATGTAATTTAAAGAGGATTCGAGAAATTAATGATATGTGGCATGCCAATGTGGTAAATTAGCATTCTTATACAAATCTCCAGGTTAATCATTGGTTAGTATGATCTTTTTTGATTGAAAATTATAAAAATTCAATCAAAAAGATTTATATATAGTATTAATCAAACTGTGCCTACGTAGGAGGGGGTAAAAGTTACAATCTGTTAGGGTACTAGTTTTATAATAAAAAATCAGGGGGAAATCAAATGAGAAAAAAAGCAGTATTAATGTTCTCGGTACTTTTCGCGATGATGATGGTTTTGTCAGGATGTAGTTCGTCTAGTTCAAGTTCTTCAGCTTCAGCTAAAAATGAAATTATATATTGGAATCCTTTTACAGGACCTGATGGTGAAAACATGAAACAAATCGTTAATGAATATAACAAGACAAATCCAAAATTCAAGGTAAAGAATGTATCAATTGAAGCTGATGATATGTATAAAAAGATCCCAACAGTTGTTAATTCTGGAAAAGGTATCCCTGATCTTACAATTGTCCATGCTGAAAGAATTAAACAGTTTGTTGACAATGACCTATTAACAACCTATGGTGATAAATTGGCTGATTATCCTGAAATTAAAGCTGAAAACTATGTACCTGCAGGATGGAATATTGGTGATATTAATGGTAGTAGATATAGTGTTCCATTGGATGTACACAGTTTTGTAATGTATTACAATAAAGATTTACTAGAAAAATATGCACCAAATGCACTCGATGATAACGTTATAACCTTTGATGAAATAAAAGCAGCCGGAGAATTATCTAAAAAAGATAAAATTGCAGGTATTGGAATAACGTGGACAAGACCAATCTTTTTATCGATTTACAATCAACTTGGCGGAGATATAACCAGTGACGGTGAAAAACCGACAATTAATACTCCAGAAGCTAAGCAGGCATTAGAATTATTAAAAGGGTTAGTTGATGACAAAATTACTAACAAGGATGGGGAAGACCCTGGTCAGTTATTCAAATCTGGTAAGGCAATCTTTTATCCAGAAGGAATTTGGATGCAAAATAGTGTAAATGAAGCGAAAAAATTAAATTGGGGATTAACGAGTTTCCCTCAGATTTCACCGGATAAAATTGTAAACTGGACTTCCTCACATCAATTCGTTATGTTTAAGGACAAAAATCGATCTGAAGAGAAGACTAAGGGTATCATGGATTTCCTTGATTATGTAAGACAAAACTCACTTCCATGGGCACAGGCAGGACAAAACCCTGCAGCATTGGCTACGTTAGATAATCCTGAATATCAAGAATTACCACAATCGTTCCTAGTAAAAAATCCTGAAATGCAAAAAACTCTTAAAATCTTTGATTATAAGTATAATGGCTTTGTAGTCGAAGAAGTGGATAAGTTGGTTGGTGACGCAATATTTGGAAAATTGAATATTGATAAAGGACTAAAAGCCGCGCAAAAAGCAGTTGAGGATAAAATAGCATCAAATAATAAAAAATAAGATTGCTAGAAATTAGGTTATAGATATAGGTTGTTTGCGGAATTAGAGAGAAACCCTATTAATGCATATGGGTTTCTCTCTCTATTCGATAATAAAGAATAGGAGTCAAAATTTATGATAAATACTGGAGTGAACAAGGAATTAAATAGGTCTGCAATTATAGAAAAAAATTCGGGTAAAAACCGCTTTAATCTTTCTCCCTATCTTTATATCGGACCACATCTAATACTATTTGCAGTTTTTTTTCTTTTCCCCACTTTATATGGTATTTATATTTCATTTACCAACTGGGATCTAATCGGAGCTCCTGAATTTGTCGGATTCGCTAATTATAAAGAAATATTGCTAAATCAAGAGTCTACATTTTACGATCAACTTCGTACTGGGTTGGGAAATACATTTAAATTTGTGATTTTTACTGTTCCAGCATGTGTGATTGTCCCGCTACTTTTAGCTGCAGGTCTTAATACTAAACCAAAGGGATTGAAGTTTTTTCAAGCATTATTTTACATGCCAACTTTGTTCTCGGTTTCTGCAGTAATGATTATTTTTTCCATGCTTTTTAGTGTTTCTTTTGGACCAATTAATCATTATCTAAAGGTTGATACTAACTGGCTAGCTACGCAGCCATACTCTTGGATTACATTAGTTATTGTTACTGTTTGGTGGACAATCGGTGCTAATATGATTATTTATCAAGCGGCTCTGAACGGTATTTCAAAAGATTTATTTGAAGCCGCCTCTATAGATGGAGCAAGTAGTATTCAAAGATTTTTTAGAATTACTCTACCAAGTATAAGATCTCAAATTTTATACACAGTTGTAATTACAACAATTTCACAATTTAATGTATATGGGCAGCCACTCATGTTAACAAAAGGTGGACCAACGAGTTCGACTACAGTTTTGTTAATGTACATTCAAGAAAATGCATTTGGGTCTGGAATTTCTATTGCTGGGATTGGGGCAGCCATGGCTGTAATCCTCGGTTTATGTATCATGGTTGTTTCTGCTATTCAATTCTTCTTTTTAAGACAACGTGATTAGGAGGTGCTTACTTTGGAGAAAAAAAGAGTTTCGAAGTTCGGTTCTTTAATCTTTCTATTATTCATGGCTTTTATATGGATTATCCCGGTTTTATATACAACGATTACTTCCTTCAAAAGTGAAGCTGATATTCAATCAAGTGCTTTTACGGTTTTACCAATTAACTGGGTTATAGGTAATTACCAGGATGTACTTTTTGGTAACACAAGTGCGCCTGTTGCAAAATGGTTTATGAACTCACTTATTATATCTGTATCACAAACAGTATTAGTTTTAGTAATCGTTTCATTAGCAGGTTATGGTTATTCAAGAATGAAATTTAAGGGAAGAGAAGCTATCTTTGTCCTTTTAATGGCAACGATGATGTTTCCGGCAGTCGTAAATCTTATTCCGCTCTATAAAATTATTGATACACTAGGCTGGGTAAATAATTATCTAGCAGCAATAGTTCCAGGGGCAGCTGGAGTATTTAATATCTTTCTCGTAAGACAGTTTATGCAAGGGATTCCTAAGGACTTTGATGAATCTGCAAGAGTGGATGGTGCTTCAGACTTTCAAATTTTCACTAAGTTAATTTTACCCTTAATAAGACCAGTATTGACTGTTGTAGCATTGTTTACATTTACAGCATCATGGAATGACTTTTTATGGCCATCTATTGTGTTTAACGATGTTGAAAAAATGCCCATTACACCAGGATTACAATTGCTTCAAGGGATGTATGCGCTTGACGTTGCTCATGCTCTAACCGGAGCACTTGTAGCAATTGTTCCAACTTTTATTCTTTATCTTTTCACACAAAAATACTTTATGGAATCACTCTCGTTGTCATCCGGAGTTAAAGGATGATTGAAACGAAGCTGCTTGATAGGAGGTTTAACGGTGAATAGAAAACTAGAGAGAAAATTGGTCATGGTCGGTTCAATATGGCAAATAGTTTCAGGGCTCCTTACCATTTTTGTTTATGCTTCATATATTAAAAATGAAGGATTGAATTCTTCGTATAACACAATTGCAAGACTTGAGGCTGCACAATCCATTTTTGGTAGTTTGTATATGTTTTCAGTTAGTTTTGGAATGCTATTTGTTATAATGGGAATCTTAAACTTTGTTTTAGCTAAAACATTGAAGGATGATAAAGCAGAAGTTAAAAAACCTATATGGTTTATCCTATTAGGGTTTGGATCATATCTAGTGATGGATCTTTTAGGGGCTTTAATGTTTCTATCGGCAGGAATTTTAGCTCTAGCCAAAAATAAATCAATTTCAAAGATGGGAAACTATCAATTTCAAAAGCAGTAAAAGGTATATAGAAAATCAATAGTATATAGCCAAAGGAGAGTTAATGATCTTTCAATTCCTTTGGTTATAGGTTGATTTTTTTTTGTCTGTTTTTTCGATATTGAGAGTAGCACAAGGTAAAGCGTGACATTTTTGTGTAAAAAATTGGGAAATTTATACAATTAACGAATAGAATTTTAGTTTGAATTATTACTAGGAGAATAAATAAAGGAGGAGATTTTTCTGAAAAAGTTTCTAACGATATCCATTTTAGCCGGTTTAATATTATCCTTGCCATTATCGGCCTTTGCCTACAGTAATCCCTTTAAATTAACAAATTCTTGGAAATGGGATACAGGAGTGTTTTATGGAGAAGGAGATCCCTATATTTTAAAACACAACGGTACTTATTATCTTTATGTCAGTACGGTGGATGATAAGAGTGGTGTAAAAGCTTGGAAGTCAGAAGATTTGGTCAATTGGGAGTATGGTGGCCTAGTGACGGAGGAACCTACGACCAAGGCTGCCTATGCCCCTGAGGTTGTATATTGGAATGGTGATTTTTATATGTACACTTCACCTGGGGGAAATGGTCATTATGTGTACAAAAGCTCAAATCCATTAGGTCCCTTTGTGAAGCAAACTGGTAACCTAGGCATGGGAATTGATGGTCATGTGTTTATTGATGATGATGGAAAATGGTATTTCTACAGTACGGGAGATCGAAGAATTGATGCACGTCCAATGAAAGATCCCTATACCTTTGGTCAAGTTTCAAACACTGGTGCAGAAATGGATGGCTGGACAGAAGGACCAACGATTATTAAAAGAAATAGTAAATATTTTATGACCTATACAGGAAATCATGTATGGAACAAAGCGTATCGTGTTGACTATGCAAGCAGCGATAGTCCGATTACTGGTTTTTCTCGTGACCTTGCACAAAATCCCATATTGCTTAATACAGAAGGGGAGAATGTAGGATTAGGGCATAATTCAATCGTTCGAGGGCCAGATCTTGACTCTGATTATATGGTGTATCACAGTCATGCCAATCCAGGAAGATATATGAATCTAGATCGAATCGCTTGGAATGGAGATAAGATGCTAGTTCTTGGTCCAACTACTACAGAACAGCCTAACCCGGATTTACCCGATTTTAGTGAGAGGTTTACCAAAGCATCACTTGATGAGAATTGGAAAAATAGAAATGGGGGAAGTTGGACAATTACTTCAGAAATGCCTGGGTGGCTGCAACAAATGACAATAAATAATACTAATTCGTTTAAACAATTGACGAATGCTTCAACTGCTTCAGACTATACGGCAGAATTTAATATGAAAGCGATTGAACAAGGATCAAAAAATAATCCACAATTGGGTGCTGTTTTCTCTTACAAGGATGAAAACAACTACGGGTTAGCAGTATTAAGTCCTAAGAAAAATCAATTAGAAACCTTCTTTATTGTAAACGGGGTCGAACAAATCAGGGAAGCAACGGATTTACCAGCGGGCTATGATTATTCTAAACTCCACCAAATTCGAGTAGAAAAGTCTTCCGACACCTTTAAGATTTTTGTAGACGGAATGCAAAAACAAACTCGTGAAATTTCTGGGCTACATGGAGGGAAAATCGGATATACAACTTCTAATCTTCACGCTGCATTTGGCTATACTGCATTTAGCAATAAAGTGAACGGAAGCAATGTTTTTAATGCATATAAACCTTTACCAGGAAAGATAGAGGCGGTTCACTATAATGAAGGCGGAGAAGGAGTAGGCTTTCATAATAGTACGGCTGAGAATACAAAGGGAAAATATAGAAGGGATGCTGTCGATTTTAAAGAGAATTCTGAAGGTGGATATAACGTAAGTTTAAAGGAAAACGAATGGCTCAACTACAATGTAAATGTTGCTGAATCTACTACTTATAACCTAGACCTTAGAGTATCAGATTCGAGGGATGATGCACAAGTAAAATTAGTCTTAGATGACTCGACTGAATTGACAGGTGTATTAAATATTCCGAAAACAAAAGAGTGGAAAACATTTTCGATTGAGGGAATTGATTTACCAAAAGGGAAACATACGATAAAAATAGTCGTCGAGGATGGAACATTTGATTTATCCAATATGAATTTCCAAAAATATAAAGAAGTAAATCAAGTGTCTTCAGATTTTAATGATGGAAAGAGTGCTGGCTGGGAGGAGATAGAAGGATTTTGGACGGTTAAAACAAATAAACCAAGCACTTTTGATGCATACAAACCGATACCAGGTTCAATCAGTGCCGCCTATTATATAACTGGTGGTGAGGGAGTTGCTTATCATGAAACAACTGCTGAAAATATTGGCGGTGTATTAAGAGGAGATTCTGTAGATATTCGTGATAATCCAAAAGGTGGTACGGCAGTTGGATGGAATCAAACAGGAGAATGGTTTAAATACAATGTCTCTATTAAAGAAACAGGACTATATAATATTCAATTAAATACAGCAACAACATTTAATGCGGCAAAGGTACGTTTATGGCTTGATGATAAAACAGATTTAACGGGTGTGCTGGATGTGCATAGCACAGGTGATTGGAATAATTGGCAGCCAGTTATTAAAAAAGGAATTACATTGCCGGAGGGACAACATACGATTAAGGTTGAGATAGTAGAAGGTGAATTTGATTTTACTAGTCTAGATTTTACTTCTTTTGATATTCATAAACCAGTTCCTGGAATCATTGAAGCCGCAGAATACAATCTTGGTGGTGAGGGAGTGGGATACCATGATAACACGGTGGAGAATAGCGGACAAGAATACCGAGATGATTCTGTAGATATCCGCATTAATCCAGAAGGTGGTTACGCAGTTACCTCTAACCAAACAGGAGAATGGCTGTCATATGACGTTAACATTGAAGAAGAAGCCACATATGGTTTAGATCTTCTTACATCTGCAACGAAAGATGGAGGAAAAGTAAAGCTCCTTTTAGATGATAAAATCGATTTAACAGGGGAAATGACTATACCAAATACAGGAGATAGGAATCGTTGGCAAAACATTTCATTAAAGGACATTTTATTGCCAGCTGGAAAACACACTTTAAAGCTTGTAATCCTACAGGGAGAATTTGATATTTCTAGATTAGCACTTCACAGATTTGATGATCATAAGAAGCTTCCAGGAAAAATAATGACGGCTGATTATATTACTGGTGGAGAAGGTATTGGTTATCATGATAATTCTCCTGAAAACATAGGTGGTAAATATAGAAGAGATTCTGTAGATATCCGGGTTAATCCAGAGGGCGGTTATAATGTTGGCTGGAATCAAGCAGGAGAATGGTTAAAATACAATGTAGATATTGAAAAAGAGGACAATTATCAAGTAGATATACGAGTTGCTACTGATTTAGAGGGAGGTCAAATTAGGCTTTGGCTTGATGATACGGTTGATTTAACAGGTATCATAGATGTGCCAAAATCAGGGGGATGGGATAACTGGGAAAGTGTTATTAAAGAAAATGTCTCTTTACCAGCTGGAAAACATACTATTAAGGCAGAAATGGTAAAAGGAGAATTTGACTTTAGAAGTATTAATTTCACATTAGATAAAGGTGAAGATCTACCAGCAATTGAAGGAGAATATAGTACTGCACCAGGTACCTTTGCGAAATCGGTAATCGGAGATAGTGAATGGAAGGATTATACAGTTGAAGCGGATATCAATATTGGAGCTGGGACAGGTGACGGTGGTTTAATTTTTAGAGTGAATAATCCAGCCAATGGTATTGAACTTGGTCAAAATAATCCAAATTTCATGCAGGGTTATGTAGCTTATTTCAATAAGGATGGTGTTCATTTAGGGAAGTTTAATTATAATTGGACATATTTAAAAGGTGCAGAAATCAATGACTCCTTAAATACATGGCACCATATGAAAGTTGTTGCAAAAGGAACCAATATAAAGATATTTGTTGGAGACATGGATACTCCTAAAATAGATTATACTGACAACAGCAGCACAGCATTTACACATGGAAAAGTAGGTCTCAGGTCAAACCATAATTACACAAGGTTTGATAATTTTGCACTGAATCCTATAGAGACAAATCATTCATCAATTATGAACTATCTTGATAAGATGACAAAATCTGGTGATGTTCTTCAAAGTGAGTATAATAAGTTAATAAATAAGTTAGAGCAGTCAAAGCATCATTTAGATAAAGGCAGATTTGATCAATCCATAAAACATCTTGATGATTTTAGAGAGTTTCTTGAAAAAGAGAGTAAGATATCAGAAGATGTAAAGCAAGTACTTGAGGCAGACTCTTTAAGACTAATAAAAAAAATAGATGTTAAAAATAATGAATGATTTGGAGCTAAACCAGCACCTCTTCGACATGCTAAATAGAATAAATAAAAATAATAAAGCTGCTAACAAGTGAATAGGGTGAGTTTTTTATGAGGATTATGACCGTGTTTATAACATATTCATTATTTATTTGAAGAGACGGAAAAGTTCAGGGGTAGCGTATTAATTATCTTCCGAACAACCGATGGCATGAACATACAATGTTCATGCTTTTTTTATTAATATTAAAAGGCTGCAGACATAAAATAAACAAAAGATTGCAAACTTTCTTTCTCATGTTTTATTTTCAAAAGTTTACTAGTCATTTAAGGTTTATTAATGCTTACAGCCTTTTTACAGAATTAACCATGATAAGGGATTGTTAGGGGGGATTGTGATGAGTAGCAAGGAGAGCATTTTGAAAAAGGAAGGGCGGAAGTTTCCAGGGGCGACTTATTCAGAGGTAGTATTGGCACCTGCTTATGAGCACGCCAAACAAACATTACTAGAGCCGATGCTCGCTGTCCATAAAGCTCATCTGAACATGCTGGTAGAACAAGGGTTGTTGGAGGAGAGTGGAGCATCTCAAATCCTGGCAGGTATTTACGCACTTGATAAGGAGGCACTTCTTCAATCCACCTATGATGGACAGTATGAGGATCTCTTTTTCTTTGTAGAAAGCCAAATAATGAATGTTGCCGGCGAAGTTGGTGGAAGTTTGCACCTTGCTAGGAGCCGGAACGATATGGGTGTGGCCATGTACAGGATGGTACTTAGGGACAAGATTCTCCTCGCCACCCGGGCGCTGCTTTCTTTTCAAGAAACTCTTTTGAGGGTGATTGACACTTATAAGGAAACCATTGTCCTCGGGCATACTCATACGCAGCAGGCCCAGCCGATGACGTTCTCCCACTATCTACTGGGAATCTACGATGTCGTCGAACGTGACGTAAAAAGATTGAAGGCAGCCTATGATACATGCAATAGCAGTCCTCTCGGCGCGGCGGCCTTCACTACGACCGGATTTCCGATTAACCGAAACAAAGTCGCAGAGTTATTAGGTTTCCCGAAAATCATCAAGAGTGCCTATGATTCGATTGGCGGTGCCGATTATTTAGGGGAAATTGCCACAGCGATTCAATTAACCTTTATTAATCTCGGCCGGTTTTCACAAGACCTTCTCTTATGGTCCACACAGGAATTTTCAGCAATTCGTGTAGCAGACCCCTATGTGCAAACGAGCTCCATAATGCCGCAAAAAAGAAATCCTGTTTCACTCGAGCATATTCGTGCATTAAGCTCAAGCGGTATTGGAAATGCTCAAACCGTACTTCAAATGTTACATAATACACCATACGGTGATATAAACGATACCGAGGATGACCTGCAGCCCTATTTATGGAAGGGCCTGCATCTTATTGATCAAGTTTTTCGGTTAACAAACGTGGTGGTTGGAACACTTGAAGTAAATGAAGCACTGTTAAAAAGAAGGGCCCAAGAAAGTTTTGCGACGATAACCGAACTAGCCGATACCCTGTTTAGAGAAGCAAACATCCCATTCCGAACCTCTCATTCCATTGCCAGCCAAGTGGTGAAAATAGCCTTGGACAGAGGACTGAATGCCACGCATGTCACATCTGTACTCGTAGATGAAGCGGCAAAAGCAGTTGTCGGATCTCCGTTGAATTTACCGGAGGAAATCATTCGTACAGCAATGGACCCAGAACACTTTGTTAAAATTCGGTCGCTTCCTGGCGGCCCAGCACCGGAGGAAATGAAGCGTGCCATTGTGGAAAGAGAAGCTAGTTTACACCACCATATTTTGTTCCTCCATACGGAGGTTAATCGAATTAAAGTTTGTATGGAAAAACTTGATCAACTGACAAGCCAGTGGGACAAAACGGATGAAGACGATATCAATCCTGCACATTGATGAATGGGCAGCTTATTTCCAGAATACAAAATGTGATGATGAGAACCCTCCTGTTCTTAATTGGGCGAATGATTTAGTAAAAAATAGAAAAAGTTTTTAAATAATACTTGACTGGTAGGAATAGTCGGGTATAAGATATTACTAAATATTTGGTCAATAATTTATATGCCGACTGGTTCACTAGAGGCTCTCAATTCAAGGTGAGATTATCTTGAATTGAGGGCCTCTTATTTTTTTCAATTAAAGGAGAAAGGGAATAACGAACTGCCACCAAAACATGGCGGAAATAAATATAAAATTGGAGGGAAGCGGATTGTCAAATTCTGTTAATGAACTTAAGAAAGATACTCAAAAAAACCGAACTCAACAATCAATTAAAATAGAATCAACTCCGAGATGGGTACGAGTAAAGTTTAATGGATTAGAAATTGCAAATAGTAAAGGAGTATTGGTCCTTCATGAACGGGGGCACCTACCAGTCTACTATTTTCCTGAAAAAGATGTAAATAAAGAAGTATTGGTTCCTACAGAAAAAAGCAGCCATTGCCCATTAAAAGGAGATGCCAGCTATTGGACGATTAAAGTGGGGGATCGAACAGCAGAAAATGCTGTTTGGAGTTATCAAAATCCTATTCCTGAAAGTAAAGAGGTTAAAGGCTATTTTTCTTTCTACTGGAATCAGGTAGATGCTTGGTTTGAAGAAGAAGAGGAAATATTTGTTCATCCACGAGATCCATATAAACGAGTAGATGCCTTGTTAAGTTCAAGACATATCAAGATAGTCCTAGAGGGAAAAACAATAGCTGAGAGCAAGAGACCCGTTATTGTATTTGAAACCGGAGTCCCAGTTCGATATTATCTTCCAAAAGAAGACGTTGTTCAAGACTTCCTTGAAGCATCCAATTTAAAAACAAGATGTCCCTATAAGGGAATCGCATCGTATTGGTCCGTCAAAATTGAAGGAAAGAGACTTGAAAATATTGTTTGGAGTTACCTTAACCCGATACCAGAAATTCCAAAAATCGCGGGACTACTCTCATTTTATAATGAAAGAGTAGAAATATTTGTGGATGGTGAATTGCAGAAAAAACCCCAATGGCATTATTCTGCGCTAGATTTTTTTAATGCAAGTGAGATTTAATTAGTCTTACCTAAATAGAACTTTGTTAAAATACGTTATTATCAATCAATTAAATCAACATGGATCGACCATGCAAATGGAGGTCACATTCTCACACATGAGGATGTGGCCTTTTATATTTTTTGAGAGGAATGAAGGAAGTGAGCCAATCAGCTGTAGAGTTTAAAAAAGTTAATAAAGATTATGGTTCTGGATCTGTTCTTTCTAATTTGAGCCTTTCCATTCCCCAGGGGAAAATCATAACCATTATCGGTCCCTCAGGCTGTGGCAAAACCACACTACTTAAAATGGTGAATCGGCTTATAGAGCCTGATGAGGGAAGTATTATCATCGATGGTAGTGATATCAATGGATTAGACCCCGTGCAATTAAGAAGAAATATCGGGTATGTGATCCAACAGATAGGATTATTTCCACATATGACAATAGAAGAAAACATTTCTATCGTGTCCCGGTTGAAGGGAGAAAAGAAAAAGGCATTAACAAGTCGTGTAGAAGAGTTATTGGAGTTAATTGGATTAGAGCCAAAAGCTTTCCGAAATCGCTATCCACATGAGTTGAGCGGTGGACAGCAGCAGAGGATCGGAGTTGCCCGGGCGCTTTTTTCGGATCCGTCTATTATTTTAATGGATGAACCATTTAGTGCCCTGGACCCGATTAGCCGGGTCCAGCTTCAAAATGAATTGAAAAAGTTAAATAAGCAGCTAAAGAAAACGATAATCTTTGTCACACATGATATTGAGGAAGCGTTAAAAATAGCGGACCAAATAATTCTATTACATCAGGGTCAGGTCGTTCAGTATGCAACGCCAACAGAGATTCTGAATCATCCTGCAAATGAGTTTGTCCGACAATTTATCGGTGTAGAAAGATACAAATCAATCGACTCATTGGGAATAGGAAACCGTAGACGGGTTAGCAATTGAATAAGGAGCAGGTGATGTTATGAATTATTTTTGGGAGACATTAAGAGCGGATTGGCCATTAATTCTACAAAAGACAAGTGAACACATGTATCTTTCACTGATTTCAGTCCTTATTGCCTGTGTCATTGCCATTCCTCTTGGTATATTTTTAACCAGTCAGAAGAAGTTGGCAAACGGGATTATTACGATTATTTCCGTTATTCAAACTATACCAAGCTTAGCCCTATTTGGTTTTTTAATACCTTTCTTTGGGATTGGGACTACACCTGCCATTATAGCTTTAACGTTATATTCATTACTTCCCATTCTTCAGAACACCTACGTGGGAATTTTGGATGTCAATAAGGCATTGATTGAAGCAGGAACCGGAATGGGAATGACGAAGGGGCAAATTCTGAGGATGATTCAGCTGCCTATAGCAAGAGGAGTTATCTTGGCTGGGATTCGGCTTGTTGTGGTCCAAACTATTAGTCTAGCAACCATAGCTACCTATATTGCTGCAGGAGGACTAGGGGATATCATCACACGTGGTATTTCAATGGTTAATACCGCTACGATTTTAGAAGGGGCCATACCCGTATCGATTCTGGTTATCGTCGTCAATCTAGTATTACTGGGTGCTAATTATTTCTTAACGCCGAAAGGGTTAAGGGGTCAGACAAAAATATAATAATCATTTTCTAGGGGGAAAAGTTTTGAAAACATTTTTTAAGTTTAATAACAGGAAAAAAGCAAAAATCACCTTGTTCGCTGCCATGATTACTACATTGTTGTTTGTCATAACGGGATGTGGTGCACAAGATGAAAAGGCTTCAGGATCAAGTAAAACTGACACCATCGTGATTGCAACAAAAGGCTTTGCCGAATCAGATATTCTAGCAAACTTGGAAAAACTTCTCATTGAGAATGATACAGATTTGAAAACAGAAGTGAAAACGTTGGATAACAAACTTCTATGGGATGCAATTAAGGCAGGAAAGGCGGATACATATGTGGAGTATACAGGGACTGCCTTACTTAATTTATTAAAAGAAGATCCTATATTTGATGCCGATCAAGTTTATGAAAAGGTGTCAAAGGGACTAGATGCGAAATATCAATTAAAAATTTTGGAGCCGATTGGTTTTAATAATACGTATGGCTTAGCCGTAAAGAAAGAAGAAGCGGATAAATTAGGTATTAAAACAATCTCAGATTTGGCAAAAGTATCGGATCAGCTTGTTTTTGGAGCCAGCCAGGAGTATATGAACAGACCTGATTCATGGCCTATTATTGAAAAAACCTATGGCCTTAAATACAAAGAAATAAAAACGATTCAGGAACAGTCTTTGCAATATCAAGCCGTTAAACAAAATTTAATTGACTCCATGATTGTTTATTCAACAGACAGCAAAATATCTGACACTGGCCTGAAGGTGTTAAAGGATGACAGAAATGTCTTTTTACCCTATTATGCGGCTCCTTTAATTAGAGAAAGTGTACTCAAAGAACACCCAGAACTCGAGAAAACTCTTAATAAATTGGCGGGTAAAATTACCGACGAAGAAATGCAAAAATTAAACGGTGAAGTAGAGTTAAATCAACGGCCGCCGCTTGATGTAGCAAAGGAATGGTTAAAAGAACAGGGGTTAATCAAATAAAATTTCAATCGGTGTCTTCTGTCCTGGTTGACCTAAAAGCCATATGAAATAAGGAGGAGTTTATGGAACGAGAAAATCGTCAAATGATTCTTGGTGCTATGATGTTTTTTCCAGCTGGAGAGCAAATTTCCAGCTGGAGACATCCAAAAGCTGAGGCGGATGGATTTTTAAATTTTGACTATTACAAGCGGATTGTTCAAACAGCAGAAAAGGGTAAATTTGATCTCTTTTTCTATGCGGATGAGTTGTATGTTTGGGATGACTTTGAATCCAGTGTGAAATATGCAAATAGTATTCGGCCAGAACCGTTTACGCTTCTTTCAGCCCTTTCTGTTGTTACAAATCATATTGGATTAGGTGCAACGATTTCCACTACCTACAATGAGCCGTATCATATAGCCAGAAAACTGGCGACACTTGACCACTTAAGCGGCGGTAGAACCGCATGGAATATCGTGACTTCAAGAACGGATGAAGAAGCTCAAAACTTTGGGAAAGAGAAGCACCTTTTGCACGAAAAACGTTATGAACGGGCGAAAGAGTTTATCGATGTAACGGAAGGATTATGGGATAGCTGGGAAGATGATGCTCTCCTTTTTGATAAAGAGAGCGGCCTTTTTGCTGATATCAATAAGCTTCATTATTTACAGCACAAGGGGCCTGAATTTTCCGTACGCGGTCCCTTGAATGTGGCACGACCGCCACAAGGTTATCCAGTTCTAATTCAAGCAGGTGCATCTGAAGCGGGAAAAGAATTAGCGGCTGCAACGGCCGAAGTTGTATTTGCACCTAAAGGAACATTACAAGAAGGTATGCATCTCTATCAAGATATTAAGGGAAGAATGGCGAAGTATGGCCGATCAGAGCAGCACTTGAAAATCCTGCCTGGAATTATGCCGGTAATTGGAAGAACAAAGGAAGAGGCTGAAGAAAAATTAGCAGCTATTGATAATTTAATACCATGGCAGTTAGGCCTCGATTTACTTTCTCATGAGATTGGTGAGGATCTTTCTGTATATCCACTTGATGAGCCATTACCTTTTCTTCCTGATATTGAGAGTGCTAACAAAAGTAAAAGCAAACTCTTGGCTGTTCGAACATTGATGGAAAAAGAAAATGTAACGCTTCGTCAGTTGTGCAAAAGGTTTAATTCACGAGGAATTGCTGGAACTCCAGAACAAATTGCGGATCAACTAGAAGAAAGGTTTATAAACAAAGCAGCAGATGGATTTAATATTGCATTTCCCTATTTGCCAGGTGCACTTGATGAGTTTGTTGAATTGGTAGTTCCAGAACTGCAGCGAAGGGGACTTTATAAAACCGAATATAGCGGAAAAACACTTCGTGAAAATCTTGGATTAAAACGTCCTAGAAATCGATTTACCACAACCAATGTTAATTGAGAGAAAAAGGTGAAAAAAGTGACGACTATTTTAGCGAAACGAGGAACAGAGCTCCGCTGTAAGGGATGGAGACAAGAAGCACTTTTACGAATGCTCGAGAACGTACTCGAAAATGGGGAAAACCCTAATGAACTGATTGTTTACGCTTCATTAGGAAAGGCGGCAAGAAACTGGCCTTCTTTTCATGCGATTGTTCGTACATTGAAGACATTAGAGGAAGACGAAACCCTAGTCATTCAATCTGGTAAACCGATAGGGATATTCAAAACACATCGCCAGGCTCCCTTGGTGGTCATGGCCAACTGTAATTTAGTAGGAAAATGGGCCACAAGTGAAAACTTCTATCAGCTCCAGGAAAAAGGGTTAATTATCTGGGGCGGATTAACAGCAGCGGCTTGGCAATACATCGGTTCTCAGGGTGTGATCCAAGGAACCTATGAAATCTTTCAAAGTATTGCACGGCTTCATTTCGGAGGAGATTTAAGCGGCCGGTTTATCTTAACCGCAGGATTGGGGGGAATGGGCGGTGCCCAGCCATTAGCAGGAAAAATGGCCAATGCTGCTATTCTATGTGTAGAAGTATCTGAGGAAAGAATTGATAGAAGAGTTGCTTCCGGTTATCTGGAAAGAAAAACGAAGAATTTAAATGAAGCATTAAACTGGATTCAACAAGCGGTTGAAAATAAGGAGAGCTTGTCTGTTGGTCTTCTGGGGAATGCGGCGGATGTTTATCCGGAGCTTTTAAGAAGAGACATCATACCTGATATTGTAACGGATCAAACGTCAGCGCATGACCTTTTATATGGATACGTTCCAAGTAACTACACTTCGGAACAATTAGCTAAAGCCAGAGAAACCCGTTCTGAAAAGCTTCAAGAGGATGCAGGGATCTCCATCGTAAAAGAAGTGAAAGCCATGCTTGGCTTTAAAGAAAAAGGGGCCATCGTATTTGATAATGGCAATAATATTCGAACCCAGGCAAAACAATTTGGAGTAGAAAATGCCTTTGATATTGATATTTTTACAGAAGCCTTTCTGCGTCCGCTTTTTGCGAGAGCAATCGGCCCTTTCCGTTGGATTGCCCTTAGCGGTGATGTAGAAGATATTCGAAAGATTGATCAATATTTAATAGAAGAATTTAGTGACAACGAAATTGTAACCAATTGGATAAGGCTAGCCAATCAGTATATTCCAGTGGAAGGTCTCCCAGCGAGGATTGGATGGTTAGGTCATGAGGATCGAACCAAACTGGCCCTTGCGGTTAATCGTTTAGTGAGAGAGGGGAAATTGTCTGGGCCTATTGCGTTCTCGCGGGATCATTTGGATGCAGGTGCTATGGCCCATCCTAATATCATGACAGAACGAATGAAGGATGGAAGTGATGCCATCTCTGACTGGCCATTACTAAATGCGATGTTGAATTGCTCATCCATGGCTGATTTAGTCGCGATACACTCGGGAGGAGGCGGTTATACAGGTTTTATGACTAGTGCAGGAGTAACGATTGTGGCGGATGGTTCGAAGGAGACGGATATTCGAATTCAGACACTTCTGCAAAATGATACTGGTTTAGGAGTTTTACGTTATGCGGATGCAGGTTATGAAGAATCATTTGATGAAATATCCAAAAAGGGTATCAATCGAGTGAATACAAATGAGGAGGAGAACATTCATGCGTGAATTAACGAAAGATGATGTGCTAGCAGCTGTTAAGGGAGGATCCGTATTTGCAAGCGGCGGCGGCGGTTGGGTGGATCATGGTTTAGAAATCGGAGGCGCAGCTTTAGCTGTTGGAAAACCAAAGCTGGTTTCAGTGGATGAGCTCCCGGATGATGCGATCATTTTGACTTGTACTGCGATAGGGGCACCAGCAGGAAGAGATTGGCAAATGTTAGGGAAAGATTATATAAAAGCGGTCCAACTGATTATTGAAAAATATAAAGGGAAAATTGTCGGTGTGATGACTCCACAAAACGGGATGTCAAGTACCATTAACGGATGGCTGCCAGCTGCTGCTCTTGGCCTAGTAGTGGTAGATGCTACCGGTGATATTAGAGCACATCCTACAGGAAAAATGGGTTCTTTAGGCCTTTCTTCTAATATTGAGTACGAAACCATACAGGCTGTGGCAGGCGGCAAACCAGAGATTGGCAGCTATTTGGAACTCGTAGTCAAAGGAACGGTAGCAAGGACATCCAATATCTTGCGTACGGCCTCCGATATGGCTGGCGGATTTATTGCCGCTGCAAGACATCCCCTTCCTGCTAAATATATAAAAGAACATGCAGCCATTGGAGGCATATCGATTGCCATTGATTTAGGCAGAGCCATTATTGAGGCAGAGCCTTTTGGACCGGCACATGTATTAGAGACCATTACTGAAAAAACAGGCGGTAGGATTATTGGTAAGGGAAAGGTAAGTAAAAAAGATGTCCATTATTCCGGTGCCTTTGATATTGGTACGATTGAGGTAGAAGGTGTAGATAATACCTTCATTCTCCATGTAATGAATGAATATATGGCCGTTGAGGATCGCAACGGAAAACGATATAGTACATTTCCTGATGTCATTACAACCTTTTCCATCGAAACAGGTCAGCCTGTCAGCGTTGGCAATTTAGAAGAAGGGGCAGAAATCGCTGTATTTGCGATTGATAAATCTAAGATTCCTCTAAGTTCTAGCGTGAAAGACCCATCAGTTTATCCAGAAGTAGAGGAAGTATTAGGCATCGAACTCTTTAAATATGCCTTCAAAGAAAAGAAAGAAATCAATGTGTGATTTAACCACTGCGGTCAAGGTCAGTACGGCTCAAAAGGATCAGAGCTCAGCATTGATACTGGATGGCCATCATCTTACAATTAAAGATTTTTTTTCTGTTGTATTTGAAAAAAGAAGAGTTGAAATAAAAGAGGAAGTAACACAAAGAATTCGTGAATCTAGGCAATTAATCTATGAACTTGCAAGCAGGGATGTCCCGATTTATGGATTTAATCGGGGGGTAGGCTGGAACAAGGATAAAGTCATTGGACCAGCCTCCTTTGAACAATATAATCGTAATCTACTTCTCTCTCATTCTGCTGGTGTAAAACCAATGGCAGAAGAGGTGGAAATCCGCGCGGTTATGCTTGCGAGGCTGAACAGTTTACTGTTAGGCTGCACGGGTGTTCAACCTGAGATTGTCTTGAGATATGTAGATTTTCTCAACTTAGGTATCCATCCGGTGCTGCCATTAAAAGGGTCGGTAGGTGCTGCAGACATTTCGACTATTTCCCATATTGGTCTCGCCATGATTGGTGAAGGGGAGGTCGAAGTGAATGGAGTACGCTTGCCAGCGGCCAATGCTCTTCAAAATGAAGGGTTAGCGCCGCTTAAACTCGGACCAAAGGATGGCCTCGCCATCGTAAGTTCCAATGCGTTATCAGCCGGGACAGGCGCTATTGCATTATTGGATTTTAAGAGAGTGATAGAATTGGCCGATATGGTTTATGCGTTATCGTTAGAGGCCATTCGGGGGAATATTAGTCCGCTCGATGAGGCGGTACATCGAGTACGTCCCTTTCCAGGACAATTAGGAAGTCTAAAAAATATCAGAAAGATACTTGAAGGCAGTGATTTGTGGACCAGCTATAATAAAGAATCGCTGCAAGATCCGCTAAGTTTTCGAGATGCTTGCCAAATTCATGGTGCGGCTCGGGATGCTTACCATTATTGTAAAGAGCAGCTGGAACTACATATAAATAGTTCCGATGACAATCCATGTGTGCTCGTAGAGGAAAAGCGAATTGTTTCTTGTGCCAATTTTGATCCTCTCTCCTGGGTTCTTGGTTTTGAAATGGCTGGAAATGCTTTACATCATATTTCAAAAAGTTCCTGTTACCGGACGATTAAATTAGGAAATCCTTCTTTTACTGGTCTGTCCCGTTTTTTAACACCCAATGCCCAGGAGTCGATTGGATTCTGTACCTTGCAGAAAACAATTACGGCCTTGGATGCGGAGATTCGTCATTTATCAAATCCCGCTTCAGCCGATTACTATTCACTTGCAGGGGATATAGAGGATCATGGAACCAATGCACCATTTGTTGTTTCAAAAACAAGAGACATCTTGGATAAACTCTTTGCTATCTTAGGAATTGAAGCCATTCATGCAGCTCAAGCCATCGATCTTCGCGGTTCCATACAGTTAGGAAAGGGCACAAAAGCAGCCTATCAGGCGATACGTTCAGTGGTTCCATTTTATTCAGAGGACCGAAATTTAACGGTCGATATTGAGAAAATTTACACGCTCTTTAAAAACGGGAAATTCCTAGAAAAATTAAAACGAAATAATGGGAGTGAGGCTAATGGTACATCATGACCCCCAATGGTCATTGAGAGATGGCCATCATGAAGGATGGCAAATCAGAGCTGAAAAGAGTCCAAAATGGATTCGAGTGAAATTTGGGAGTGAATTCATTGCTGACAGTAAACGTGTCGTTACTGTGACGGAAACGGGAAAACTGCCAGTCTATTATTTTCCCTTAGCAGATATTCGGCACAAGCAGTTGATAAAATCTGATAAACGAACGGTTGACCCAAACAAGGGAGAAGCCATTTATTGGCATATAAAAGCAGGCGATAAAGTGATTGAAAACGCCGCTTGGAGTTTTCCCAATCCTCCAGAGAAAAGCTCCGTGATTAGTGATCTTATATGCTTTGTATGGAATAAGGCAGACGCATGGTACGAAGAAGAGGAAGAAGTATTTGTCCATGCAAGGGATCCGTACTCAAGATTTGATGCCATTCCAAGTACCCGGCATGTCCAAGTCATAATCGACGGTGAGATTGTTGCGGACAGCAAGCGGCCTGTTATTCTATACGAGACAGGATTGACACCTAGGTATTATTTGCCGACAGAAGATATAAAACTGGATTTATTAATTCCGACCCAAACACAAACTCAGTGCCCATATAAGGGATTTGCAAAGTATTGGTCAGTTTTCATTAATGGAAAGGAATATAAGGATGTTGTCTGGAGCTATAATGAACCACTCCCAGAGGTGCATGAAATAAAAGGATTGCTAAGCTTTTATAATGAAGCAGTGGATACATTTTTAATTGACGGAGAAGAATGGTCCTTAAACACAAAAGATCGACTGCCTTATAAAAAAGTGGTGGAAAGTTCATTGAAGTGAATGGTTAATAAATAATTATGTATCGAAAAATTGTAGAAGATATTTTCGACAGTTTCTTACATGGAATCATACTAAAACTCAACCTGTTTTTTATACTTGAAAATCTCAGTTGATTTATAGGATTAATATGTTTTATAATATAAACAATTAAGTGGAAAATTAAGTAAAAGCTGACTGGTCTTCTGGAGGCTCTTTATTTAGGATGAATGATCATCCTAAATAGGGAGCCTCTATATTTTAAATGGTATCCATGGAAATAAATCAAAAAAAGGAGGCTCTGTTTAAAGTGAATTTAGTTATAACATGGGATAAAATAGTGAAAGGGGAATTTTCATGAACGCTGGAGAGGTAAAAATGTGGATAAATGATTATTTAGATTTGTACCTGTATGCAAAAAGTATGAATGATGTTTTGTGGCAACAAGAAATCATAGAAAAACTCCAACATTCCCAATATGATATCATAAAAGAGGCAACATCCATTGATGCTAAAAATCTTTTGGAAAAATATGAACAAAATTAATTAAGAAAATTATTATTAATTAGAAGTTATGGGTTATCATTTCCACTGGCAAGTTGTTGAATATAAATTAAACTTGGAAAAAATTTAATTCATCGAACCATATTGTTGTAAAAACTGCATTTGTGAATATCTAAGCCATAAGATCGTCTTTTGACTCCCTCATACTATAAATACCCCTTATAAGCTGCGTAAGTTGTAATCTATTTGTTATAAGTTTACCCATCCAACATTTAAACTAAATTTCCGGTTTTTGATTTCGTAATTGTGTTTATGAAGTCGCTGAATTTTTAAACGAAAAGGAACGATACCGCTATAGCTGCATCGTTCCTTTTTGAGATTTATCTTTGGAAGTTCAAACGGTGAGGATCACAAAGTTCTGTTTTGTAGTAATATTTAAGAAGACTGGTATGTTAAGAAAGATGAGGAAAAGAAGAGGTTGTCCGTGGAGACCCTTAAATAATTTAATTTTTATTTATAGAAAAGATATGACCTTCCGTATGTCGGATAGGTCTATACGCATATAACCAAACATCCAATATGTCTATCTTGCTTTTCTAAAGGTTCTATATTCCTCTTCAAGTTCACTTAAAGTCAACTCAAAAAGGTGTTTGTCATTAATTTTATAAGCCCGCAAGGATATCAACTTATCTATTAATAATTTTTTTTTCATCTCCACAGCCTCCCTAAGCATATTCTTCATTCCGAAACACCTCCGAATATCCTCTAGTTAATTTTTTAAAATTTTATATGATTAGTTAGGATTATAAAATCCTCATCTTCCTTTGGTAACTAGCAAATTTTTCAATAAACAAACAGCATTGTTTAGCAATAAATTCTTTTTCATTATCCATAGAAGCCACGTGATAAGAGTTATAAAGTGGAATGTTTTCTTTGAAGTCAGATTGAATCCGAGTCATGATATAATCTGTGTTTTCTGGGGGAACGACATGGTCTTCCACTGACTGAAAGGCCAACAAAGGACACTTAACATTCGGTAGTTTTTTGCGTGTTTCATCCATTAATGACAACAACTGTTGTATGGATTTGATAGGTGCTTTCTCATATGCAATCTCATATACGACTGCTGCCTTAATATCCGGAGATCCTTCATCAATAAAGCGAGGTTCCTGCTTCACTCTATACTCCTCCATTACAGGAATAGTGGTCATCGCAGCATTGATCAACACGGCCCCTTGGATGTCGGAATATTTACTAGCAAGATTTAGTGTTAGAGTACCACCCATGGATTGGCCTATAATGAAGATATCACTGCACTGTTGGCGTAGGAAATGATATCCATCTTCAAGACTTTGAATCCAATCTTGGAAGTTGCATCTTTCCATATCTTCATAATGAGTGCCATGTCCTTTTAATCTTGGTCCGTAGACCGTATAACCTTGAGAAGCAATATACTCTCCTAAAAAACGAATACTTTGGGGTGTCCCAACAAATCCGTGGGAAATCAAGATACCGATATCATTACCCTTAAAGAAAAATGGTTCTGCTCCTCGTAAAATGGGATATCTCTCTAACATTTAAAATCTCCTTTCCCTCTGTTTATTTAATTTTAATAAAAAAGGCACCTTTCTCAATAGAGTTAGGTGCCTTTGGTGGACCAATCAGCCATACGATTCATAAAGTTTAAATTAATCATAAACCAATTATTCCGATGAGTCAAGTTGGATATTTGTGATGTTTTGCAAAAAAATTTAAAAAATCAATTGACAACTGGTGCATAAGAATATAAAGTTTAATCATGGTTTTAAAACCAAGTAAACAAGTTGGTTAAGTTGGTAAATTTGTTTTTGTTGAATATATATAAACCTAGTATCTTATAAAAATACTTATTTCTAACTTGACTAATTGAAAATGTATAGATAAAATATGGGTAAATTTTCCAATAATTAAAATTTGGTAAAGAAAATACATAATATGCTGATCGGACTACCGAAGGCTCCTTTTCTCTAATTTATGAGATCAGGGGCCTTTTTTATTCCCTTAATTCCGATTAAATAAATAGGTTTAATGTATTTAATTTTTCAATTTTTCTTATCAGTCCACTGAAAGGAAGTGATTCGTGTGTGTGTTTAAAAAATATTTCAGAATCTACCAAAATAATAGAAAAAATGGAGGAGTCATACGTGATTAAAAAAAATAAAAATCAATGGTGGTTGGCATTCATCTTACTTTTGTCCTTTTTGGTAAGTGGATGCAGTTCTTCCACCTCAGGTGAAAGCAAAGAAACTGCTTCAAATAGTAAGGAATCAAAGGTCATTAATATTGGTTATCAAAAATTCGGTACCTTAAACATCTTAAAGGCAAAAGGAACCTTGGATAAAGATTTAAAATCTCTTGGATATACGGTGAAATGGACCGAGTTTCCTGGAGGCCCTCAGTTGCTTGAGGCATTAAATGTAGGTAGTTTAGATTTTGGTCATACAGGAGAAGCGCCGCCCATTTTTGCTCAAGCCGCAGGTGCCCCGCTCGTTTATTTTGCCAATGCAACCGCAAATCCAAAAGGAGAAGCGATTTTAGTACCTAAAAATTCATCAATTAAAACGTTGAAAGACTTAAAAGGAAAGAAAATCGCATTAAATAAAGGTTCAAATGTACATTTCCTCCTAGTCAAAGCATTAGAAAAAGCCGGTATTCCATACAGTGATATTCAAACCGTCTTCTTGGCTCCTGCAGATGCGCGGGCAGCTTTTGAAAAAGGAGATGTAGATGCCTGGGTGATTTGGGATCCCTTCTTAGCAGATGCCCAGCTGGCTACGGATGCAAGGATCTTATCAGATGGAACAGGGATAGTAAACAACCGCGAATTTTTCTTAGCCACCAATCAATTTGCAAAGGACAATCCTAAAGTATTAGACGTCATATATAAAGAACTGGAAAAGACAGATAAATGGGTTGAAGAGAATCCAAAAGAAGCAGCCAAATTCCTTGCACCTCAAATTGGAATGAGTGTAGATACATTAGAATTAACACTCAATCGAAGAACATTTGGATTAGAAAAAGTAAGTGACCAAACAGCAAAGGATCAACAACAAATCGCTGATGCATTTTACAAGCTTAAATTAATTCCAGAAGATATTGAGGTACAAGAAGCACTTTTAAAAACTAATAATTAGAAAAGGGGACTTAAAAAATGAACGTATTCTGGTTTATTCCAACACATGGTGATTCAAGATATTTAGGAGTTACAACAGGAGGCAGAGCTGTTACCTTGCCTTACTTAAAACAGGTGGCACAAGCAGTTGATGAGTTAGGTTTTACTGGGGCTTTACTTCCAACAGGAAGATCTTGCGAAGATTCATGGGTGGTAGCATCAAGTTTAATATCCGTTACCTCACGAATGAAATTTCTAGTCGCCGTGAGGCCCGGTCTAAGTTCTCCATCTCAAGCCGCAAGAATGGCTGCTACGTTTGATCGCTTATCAAATGGCCGGCTATTAATCAATGTGGTAACCGGCGGGGATCCTGTAGAACTTGCGGGAGATGGTCTTCATTTAAACCATACCGAACGTTATGAATTAACGGATGAATTTCTGACAATTTGGAGGGATTTATTAGAAAAAGGAGAGTCCAATTTTTCTGGAAACTACCTAAATATAGATAATGGAAAGCTGTTATATCCACCTGTTCAACAACCTTATCCGCCTCTCTATTTCGGAGGATCTTCTGAAATTGGGCAAGAAATAGCTGTTAAGCATGTCGATTACTACTTAACATGGGGAGAACCGCCTGCGAAAGTGGCAGAAAAAATAAACGAGGTAAAAAAATTAGCGGAAAAGCAAGGAAGGACCGTTCGTTTTGGTATCCGATTGCATGTCATTGTGAGAGAAACAGAGCAGGAAGCCTGGGCGGCAGCGAATGATTTGATTAAATATGTAGATGATGATTTAATTGCTTCTTCGCAAAAGATCTTTTCACGGTTTGATTCGGTTGGACAGCAAAGAATGTCGGAATTACACAATGGAAGTAAGGACCATTTAGAAATAAGTCCGAATTTATGGGCAGGAGTTGGCCTTGTTCGAGGAGGGGCGGGGACAGCTTTAGTAGGAGATCCTGAAACGGTAGCACAAAGAATGAAGGAATATGCTGAACTTGGAATCGAAACCTTTATCCTATCAGGATACCCACACTTGGAAGAAGCGTACCGTGTATCTGAATTATTATTCCCGCATCTTCCATTAGAAAAGGCTGCTTCTCAATCGGGTTCAACGAATATCATCAGTCCATTTGGAGAAATTGTTGCAAACAACGAATTGCCGAAAGTCTTAAAGTGAAGGGGGAATGAACATGAATAAAAAACAGATTGTTCCGTGGATTGTCCCCATTTTATTACTTGCCTCCTGGCAGCTATCAAGCCAATTGGGGTTATTATCTTCACGTGTGCTGCCAAACCCTGTCGATGTATTCAAGTCAGCGGTTGAGCTAGCCCGTTCTGGTCAGCTTTTTGATTACATTGGTGCAAGTAGTAAAAGGGCGATCATCGGGTTTTTGATCGGTGGGGGAATCGGATTTGGTTTAGGTCTGTTGAACGGCCTGTCTAGAATTTCAGAAAGTCTGTTGGACAGTTCCTTACAAATGATTCGGAATATTCCGCATCTTGCGTTGATTCCCATTGTGATTTTATGGTTCGGAATCGAAGAAGAGGCAAAGCTTTTTCTAGTCGCACTAGGTACTTTTTTTCCAATTTACTTAAACACCTTTCACGGAATCCGTTCGATCGACAAAGCCCTTATCGAAATGGGAAATGTTTATGGTCTTAAAGGGTTTTCGTTATTCTGGAACATTATTTTGCCCGGTGCTCTTCCTTCTATCTTAGTTGGGGTTCGTTATGCAATCGGTATTACCTGGGTCACCCTTATTGTCGCTGAAACCATTGCATCGAATTCAGGTATAGGCTATATGGCCATGAACGCTAGAGAATTTATGAGGCTGGATATCGTCGTATTAAGTATTATTCTTTATGCACTTCTTGGAAAATTGTCTGACCTTTTAGCGAAAATAGCTGAGAAGAGATTTTTACAATGGAATCCGTCTTATCGAAAATAGGGAGGAGGGTAATTAATGACTGAAAAAAAAGAACGTCAAACAATAGTAGAAATTTTTAACCTACAAAAATCATACGGCAAACATAAAGTACTCCGAAACATTAATCTAAAGGTTCAAAAAGGAGAATTTATTGCGATTGTAGGAAAAAGCGGATGTGGTAAAAGTACATTATTACGCTTACTTGCTGGATTAGAGACGGCTAGTGATGGAGAGATCTATACTGATGGTGAACATTTAGAGGGTAGAAATCAATTAGCAAAAATCATGTTTCAGGATGGCAGACTCCTCCCGTGGAAAAGAGTGGTCCAAAACGTCGGTCTGGGATTAAAAACAGACTGGCGGCAGCGTGCCGAGAAGGTATTGGAACAAGTCGGATTAGCTGACCGCGGAAATGATTGGCCATCTGTATTATCAGGAGGACAACGCCAGAGAGTCGCACTTGCAAGAGCATTAGTTCATGAGCCAGAAATACTTTTATTAGATGAACCACTTGGGGCATTGGACGCACTGACACGGATCGAAATGCACCAGCTTATTGAAGATTTATGGCTTGATAAGAAGTTTACGGCCGTGTTGGTGACGCATGATGTAGAAGAAGCGGTAGCTCTCGCTAATAGAGTTATTTTAATTGAAGATGGGGAAATTGTAATGAACCATCCTATTAAACTACCCTATCCAAGACAGAGAGAACATCCATTATTTGCACCAACTGTGAGTCATATATTGAACCGAATATTGAAAAAGGATAGAATGTCAACTAGTGATTTAAGGCTTACGAAAATTGAGTAGCAGGTTTCATTTGATTTAAAAACCTAGTATTCAAATGGGAATTAAGGATTTTAATATTAGAGATGTGAGAGGATCACGAAATGGCAGTACTTGATAAAGAACAAATTGAAAATATTATAGTCATGCTAAAAAACTTAGAGTATGGTTCTTTGGTCATAACCATCCATGCTGGATACATTACACAAATGGATCGTACAGAAAAAAATAGATTTGCAACGCAAAAATCCGTCAATAAATAAAAAGTCATCTACAAATGAACATCAAATAAAACATTGAAGGATTTTCAGGAGGAGATAATAAATGTCAGAAGGAGTGAAGGGGTCTTTAAAACAAAATGAATACCTAAACTTACCTGATTTACAGTTTTTCAATTGGTGTAATCAACAATACAGAATAAACAGGGGCGTATATAACACCATCGATCAATGGTTTTATGCTTATGGATTCAAGGAAATTCTGCCACGTCGAATCTATCTTTTATCATTTTTAAGATTTGTTTTGGATAAAAAACTACAGTCTGACCAACAAAAATTTGTTCGGTTTGGAAATGGGGGACTGATCAAACAGATTTCAGAATTTTTAACGATAATAGATAAAGAAAGTGAAAAGCCTAGTTTATTTTTATATGAAACATATAAAAGTTTGTGAATATATAGAGTTTCCACTTAAGAAAGGAAGTTTAATTGATGAGTAAAATTACCATTATTTCTGGAAGTCCTTCTGAACAAACAAGATTAACCGGGGTGTTGGCTGAAGTTGTAAGGCATTTAGAAGGGGTGGATATCATTCCAGACATCATCCATGTTCGTACTCTTCCTGCCCAGGATTTAATTGAAGCGAAATTTAATAGTGAAGAAATTGTTAGAGCCAATAAAAAGGTCGAGGCTTCATCAATAATTGTCATTCTGACACCTGTTTATAAAGCTTCTTTTACTGGAGTTTTAAAAACCTATCTTGATCTCTTACCGCAAAATGGTCTTGAAGGTAAGACTGTTTTACCAATTGCTATTGGAGGAACCTTTGGACATCTATTAATGATTGATTATGCATTGAAGCCGGTGCTAGCTGCTCTGGGAGCAACTAATATTTTAAAGGGAGCTTTTATTTTGGATAGTCAAATAAAAAAAATAGAAAATAATCAATATAAAATTGATGATGAAGCTAAAAATCGATTAGAAGCTTCCTTGAATATCTTAAAAAACTCAATATCTCCGGATAAGGATTTAACCAGTTCAATAGTTTAGAAAAGTTTATGAACAAATGTACGTAAGCTAGCGGGGCGGGTTTGAAAAGGATACAGTTTCCATATACTGTATCCTTTTTATTATAATTAAACATCTCATAGCATTGTTCTTTTGCATCCACTCATTATATTAAAAAAATTTCATTTACCAACCAGATCACAACTAGTTTATAATTAAAGGATGTCCAAATGGGATAGTATGAGTCTATCCCTATGAAACTTAGAAGATTTAAGTAGGTGAATACCATCGACATCATTGAAACACGGGTGAGAGGTTTTATAGCTGATATTCAACACCCTAAACAAAAAAAGAAAATAAATATTAATGATTTAGAACTTCAGTTACGGAAGCTTATGGATGATTATTTTGAAATGGATGGCTATTCATTGTTTTATCGTGCCATTGATACATTGAAAGCAGAAGGACAACTAATTCCTATCCTAAATAATCAATTCAATGGAAGAACACCATCTCTATCATTATATTATTGGGTAAATATAAAAGTTCAGGAAAACCAATGGGATCGTCTCGAGATGATGAAATTAGGTGATCAGTTTGATTTTTCCTTTTATGAACGGCATCCCGAATGGCAAACGAAAGACGAATGGAATCGAATTCAAAATGTCTATACATTTCTAAAGTCCAGTCAAGAACGGGAAATCGTGTCAGTGGAAGAAAGAAGCCTAGAACTATTTGGTCATGAGAAATTCTTACTCGACAGTGATAGCTTTCCGGATGGAAAAGGATTTTTAGCTAGAATTGGCATAGGAGAAGACCAGCTTAAAATGGTGAACTACGGGGAGCCCTTTGTCTTTTGGATGAAACAAGGGAAAGAAATGAAAGATATTCAGAGAGTACTAATCGTCGAAAATCTATCTTTCTTTCATACTTCCATTAAGTTATTGGAAGCAAATCAACTCGACTATGAACCGGAACTAATTATTTATGGTGAAGGAACGAAAATTGAACGGAGTTTTTCCTTTTTCTTCCGAATGTTTCCACCTAAATCCTATCTTTTCTATTATGCTGGAGATCTCGATGCCGCGGGTTATGGAGTCCTCATTCGGCTTATCGAAAAATATCCAGATTGCTGTATCCAGCCTGCTTTAAAGATTTACCGAAAGATGCTCGAATGTCTAGAACAAAAGAATGACCAAAAACAAGGTCAAACACAAAACCTCAAATACCGTGATTTATTCTTTCAATGGTTTACGGAAGAAGAGCATGCGCTATTACAGCAGTTATGGCAAGAAAATAAGCGGATAGCGCAAGAAGTGTTAACAATCGAAACATGGAGGAGATGGATGTGAACGAATCATGGGAAGGATTCGCCCAGCGAATGCAACGATTAAATCCATTGTTTGAACTTGGCAGGGGGATGGAGGTAGGTGAGCTAAAGCCTCATATTCAAACCATTCTCATGCAAGTGCTACTCACCATTTTTTATCGAGAATTAAATGATGATGATCATCGAAGTAAATCCGATATCAAATACATGGTGGAAGATTCCATAAAGCAAATGAAGCTGTTAGCAGACGATAAGCAAATTGAACGAATTACAAGTGGGCTTTTATATCAGGGAAAGGAAGAGTATAGTAAACCGTTTGAAGCCCTATATTACGATGAAATCAAACAATCATGGGAAACACAGACCTACCGATATGTCACGATGGATGAATTATATACGAACTTAGAAATAGGCGGATCCATTGTTTATAAACTCACGGATGTCTCTCAGGAAATGATTTTTATGAGCAGGGAAATGGCTGAGGAATTCTCTATTACGATAGAACAACTCTATAGTATGCAGTTGATTAAAAACGGTAATTTTCGAAAAGCTACGCGAAACCTCGATCACCTCATTTCACGAGTAAACCGCTTAATGGCAAATGAATTCACCTTTCAAAAAGAAATGATAAACAATCCCAAAATCTTATTAATGGAAGAGGAATGGCAAAGGGCCGACAATCGGATTGAAATTGAGAAGCAATTTGAAGAAGAAAAAAATCACTTCCGTACCATTACTAATATGATAGAAAAGACTAAACGCAGGAATGAAGACGATGATTTTATGCAGAAAGAATTGATTCTTCTTCAAGAAAAAATAGGGCATACAAGACAATTGCATGATCGTTTTGCTAAGCTAGTCATTCAAAATATTTCCTATGAAATGAAATTAAAGGCGGAAAACCCTTCATTGTTTTGGGAAAACAGTCTGGTTTCATTTCGAGAGCATTTTTATGAAAATTGGTTCATGAAGGAAGGGGTCAAAAATTTCGAGATGATAGAAGGAGTCCTTTCTCCGATATTTTCACCGAAAAATGAATTTATTCTGCCGCTCGATTGGATTTGGGGCGAACAAGAATTTGATGAAAAACAACTAACAGATGCCGTAATCGAAGAAGATGCAGAAGAAAGCATTACTCGTTTGCGAGTGACGAACTGGGATTCAGTTATTAAGGCATGGAGTTATGTTTTTCAATTTTTACAAACAAACGGAGAGTTCTCGTTAGCAGATTTAGCCGAGATGCCAATGGAAGTACAGGATTTGTGGTTTGAAGAATCTGAAACGATTGATTTATGGATGATGTTCGATAAAAAACCGCTGAAGGTTCAAGTGCTGCATAGAAAGGAAGAAACCTTAACAGATGAGAGGGAAATTCTTCTTTATAAATTAATGAAGGAATATCCGCAATTTCAAGTCTTCGAAGGCTTAAAGATTTATACCATGTTTGACCATCGGGCGGAGCCATTCCTATGGTATCAAATGAAAATTACCCCTTTTAAAATATGTGTTCAGGAGGAGAAATGATGAATGCAGAAACGATCAAAAGAGCATCAGCTGTCTATTTTACTCTATTAAAAGATAAAGTCATCGACGAAAATAGCGAACACTTTCAGACGTATTTTGATCCGGAAGTGAGACAGACCGTTCTTTTATTAGCAGACGAATCAGGTACATATATCATTGAATCGCCTAAACGGATCCACTTAGTTGTTCAGCCAACCGGCTCTGTCTTTGCTACGAATTTTACTCATATGAAAGAAAAGCATCGGCAAGTTGAAACGAAAAAACACTTTCATCTGATTAGCGTGGTCATTATGTCTTTTTTAGCAGCCATAGACCGCAACCAGGCTGCTAAAATCCGCACAAAGCGGGAAGGGATTAGTTACTATGCATTAGAACGGCAAGTTAATGACTTAATGATGAAATGGGAGAGCATTCTTAAAGTTGAACCGACCTTCGGTGAAGAAGAACGGATTGATATGAAGGAAGTTGTGACCACATGGAAATACATGGAGGTTGACACAGATGATTATGGGAGTAAAAAAGGCAATCGAAGGACTCGAATCGGTTTAATTGCCAGCGCTATGCGCTTATTAGAGACGGAAGGGCTAATTGTCATTCTTGATCGGGACGACATAGCTAAGGTTATTCCAAAACAAGAGCTTTTTGAGCGAATTGAATACTTGTATCACGATTATGATCGGTATGAAGTTTTTAAAAAGTTAATGACAACAGAGGAGGATATGCATGCCGAAAATCCATCGAATTAGAATTGTCGGCCTCAAGTATGATGGCATGCAAAAGCAGTATAAAGATACCACGTTTAATTTTCATAATGATGAGACATCAACAAATGGACTCATTGCAATGATGAATGGGGGTGGGAAAGGTGTGTTCCTCCAGACCATATTCCAAATACTCAAACCTGGAACTTCGTGGGGAAAACAAAACAATCGTTATTATCAGCAATTTTTCTTTAACAATAAAGAGCAATTTATTCCCTATACCTTTCATGTTCTCATTCAGTGGGAATTAGATGGGGCGGACAGCCGGCATCTGGTAACGGGAGGAATGTTCTCAGCTGAGCAACGGATCTCGATGAATGAAGAAGGTGGACATGAAGGTAAACCTTTGGAACAGGAAGCAAAGATCCTTCCTATTTTTACCTTTTATACAAGAGAATTTGAGCGGAAAGAAGAGGCATCGCTTGAGCATATCCCTCTCTATGAAAATGGTGAGGTTGCTGAAACGGAAAGCTTGAAGGACTATCTAAAATGGAATGGATATGACGTTTACCGAGATCCGAAGAAGCACTATCGTATCCTTGATACATACGGGATTAATCGTAAAGACTGGGATATTATGAAGGACATTAACAAGGATGAAGGCGGCGTTGGAAAATATTTTGAGGGAGCTGAGGATGATCATTCTCTCTTTCAAAAACGAATCATTCCTACAGTGAGTCAAGTGATGCATCGAACAGAACATCAAAAAAATGATCTTGTGGAGATTTTCAAAAGTCAGGCAAGTATCGCTAAAGACCTGCCTGTACTCTTGAAGAGGGAGCAAGCCCATAAAGAGTTTTTAGAAGACATAGTTCCATTTGAAGAGCACTTAGCAAAAGGAGTAGAACATAAAGAAATTGTACATGCAAGTATACAAACAGGAAGACAACTGCTTGGTGCCTTAGAATACTTGAAGCAATCAGAAGAGGAAACACTGCATGAGTTAGAGAAAAACTTAGAAAAATTAGCTATTAGACAATCAGATTTACGCTTTCAAAAAGATAATTTAGAATTTGCGAAAGCTCACAGTGAGGTCATGGACTGGGAGAAGAAATTAGTGGTAGAAAGGGAGAAACATACTTCCTTACAAGCAATCGTTAAAGAGAAACAAGAACGAAAAGCTCAACTGGACTTTCAGCTGTTATTAAAAGAATGGAGTGAAAATGAACAAACTATACGCTCTCTATCGCAGCAAATCGCGACATTAGAGCAAAACAGCGGCTTAGAGCAAGTGAATCAAAGAATGGAAGAAATTAAACAAGAAGCTAGAAAGCAATGGGAGCAATCCTATCTATTGATTCAAGATGGTGTTAAACAATATGTGGGGTATCAAAAGTTCTTACATAAAAAAGCATCAGGGCTGTTGCAGCAGGATAAACAAAAGACAAAAGAAATAGCTCAGCTAAGTACGGAAATTGATTTTCTTTATGCGCAAATGCATAGGTTTGAGTCGAAGGAAGCGGCACTTATCAAAGAATTTGGCGATCGCATAACTTATGACTTAAAGGGCTTGGCCGAGAGTTTTTTGAAACAAATTGAAGATAAAAAGGCTGGATTAGTTGAGCTGCAGGCAAAAGATCAAGAATCTAGTGAAAAGCAAAATCAACTTGCTACTTCACATGGTACGCTTGTTCAATCGATTCAGCATTCAGATGAAAAATGTGAAAACTTAAACTTAGCAAATGAAGAGCAAAAACAAAAAGAGGCAAAACTATTAGATAAGCTTCTTGGTTTAATAGACGATGTCACAGCACCTTTTACTCCATCTCTCCTATCGAAGTATGCGATACAGATAGAAGAAATACTAGGCAATAACCGGCAACAAGCTGAACAAATAAAAAAGGAACTTTGGGAAACACAACTTGACCACTCCTTAAACGATGAGCCCTTCTGGATCGCAAATAAAGACGTGAAGGAATTAAAGGAATGGATTGATGAGAAGACTGGAATTGATGTATTTTATGGAACCCAATTTCTCCAATCATTAAGTCCAGCGGAAATGGCTCACTCACTTATGACGTATCCGCTCCTCCCATACGGGTTGGTCGTAAACGGGCAGCAATGGCAAAAAATTAATCAACAGGTTCTTTCAGGAAGGATGTTTAAAAGTCCTGTACCAATCTACTTGCGTGAGGAAATGAACAGCGAAGACCACCTGCCAACCTTTGTGATTATTAACGGAACAGAGAAAGAACTATTAAGTGATAAAAATCAATTCACCAGTTGGAAAATAACGATTGCTAAACAAATAGATGAAAAGAAAGATACTCTCCTTGAAATTGAAAAAACAGAAATCTCTTTACGACGTATTTTAAAAGAAATTGATCGATTTTTATCTAGTGAGCTTTCTAGTGATATCGAAAAAGCTCTCACTCAGGAACAAAACGCTCTACTTTCTAAAAAGACGCAATTGCAGGAAATTAAAACACAGGAAGAAAAAGAAAAAGAATTACAGCTTGGGTTAAAAGAGCAACTGGAAAAGACAAAAGGTAAAATCGAGAAACTTACTAGAAATGTTGAAAAATTAGAGGAGTTTGATCAAGAAAAAACTCTTCATCATGAAAATAAACGGGTAAAACTTGAGAAAGAAAAGCTAAAGGAAGCCTTAGGAGCTCAGCAACAAGAAATAGGGAAAGAGCACCAGAATACAGTTGAATTACAAAACCAGTGGAATCAAACGTATGTGGAATGGAAGCTTACAACCGAGCAAAATATAAGGGAAATCCGGTTCTTTATAGAAGAAGCAGCTTTTCCTGCTGATGAAAAAGCAGATCAATCTGAAGAGGTCCCGCATCTTTCAACGCATTTACTACAAGAGATTAACGGCAGTACAAAGGAGTTAAAACAGCTTCAAAAATCAAAAGAAGAACAGGCTAGAGAATTACTCGTTCTTCAAGCAAAAAGAGAAACCGAACAAAAGCAGCAAAAGAAATTAGAGAAAAAACTGACTACCCATGATCAGGACTGGAATAAAGCAGCAGAACCTGATGAACCTCTAAGTATATTAGAAACTATGCTGCAAACGGCACAGAAGGAATCGAAGACAGCAGAAAAAGAAGAACGGGAACAAGGAACTGCTGTAACGGTGGCGGAAACGTCTTTAAAGCATGCGGCTGAACAGCGTGATAAGTCAGGAAAGAAAGTTGAGAAACATGAAAAACAGCCTGAACAGTGGGAAGACCTTGACTTAGGAGTTAAGGAAGTTGAAATTAAGGACCAAACGAAATTAGCGAAAGAAGAAGTAAAGCAGGCTGAGAAACGCCAAAAAGAAACGGACTCCAAAATTACGGGTTATGAAGGCGATTTATTAACGTTATCCGTTATCTTAAAAGAGGAAGCTGCAGTATTTACGAATGATGATCTAGAAAAAATTAAGAGTCAAGGAAAAGCATGTATCCTATCCTGGTGTGAAGAACATCAGGCGATTCAGGAAGAGGGTCAGGAAAAGCATGCGAAAATCGATCAATCTTTACGCAATTTAAAACTTACGATTGAAGGAAAAGATTGGGAGATTCGTTTTAAAAATGAAGTGTTAACGACTCTAGACCATATGGATACAAGGCATTATACGCATATCCAGACCATCGTTAGAAACATGAAACGTTTTTCACAAAGTGGATTGGAACAATTAGAACGCGATAAAGAAAGAGCAGAAAAGGCTCAAAACTTCTGGGCTAGCCGTGCAAGCATGAAGGTGATGAGCATTGCAGAGGCCATTCGGTCCATGGTTTCGAAAATGAAGCTAAAAAATGAACGGGGATCCTTCCCGCTCGTCCAACTCAAAGAAGATATCTTACCTAAAAAGGCTGAAGATATCGAACCACTGCTAAAGCAGCACTTTGTAGCTGCCATTAACAAAATTACCAAACAATTTGATATGATTGATGACAATAATCGATTATTAGACGAGGAAATAAAACAACTCATAAGTGATGAGCAAATATTATTTGTATCACTCCGAAATCGATATCCTGAGCTGCTGGTCTATAATATGCGAACAGATAATGCCTTTATGTACGGGAAACCGCAAAAAGAACATTATTCAACCTGGCAGACGATTAATCAAGGTTCTAAGACGAAATCCGATGGCAGTGGCGGACAGAAGTTATCAGCCCGAATGGTGATGATGATGATGCTATTATCCGTTAAAAGCGAAACCGACCAAAGCTGGGTTCCTTTAGTCTGTGATAATCCGTTCGGCCAGGCTGCATCAGCTCATGTCCTTGACCCGATCTTCGCAGTGGCCGAAAAACTGAAGTTTCAATTTATCGTCGTCACTCCACCCGAACTGGTGAAAACGGAAATCAGCCAAAGATTTGATGCCTATTATAAATTAGACTTCATTCGTGAAAAAGGAAAAGAAATTGTTTCAGATACGATTGTTCCAGCATTTCGGATTTATCAGGGAGAGGCAGTTGCTCAGGTAAGGTAACACAATGATAGGATTGAGGATTAGGGGAAAAAAATCTCACTTTCTGTATAGAAGGTGAGATTTTTATGTGTACTAGGAAACGAGTGAAAAATATATATTAAGGATATTTAATAAATATTAATATACAATAATCAGCATTACCAGTGGGATTAAATAAGAAGACCACGGTGTAATACCGAGGTCATCAGTTAGCGGTATAGGCCCTTTTATTAGGCTGTGTCCATATCATGGGCAATTCTCATCAATCCTAGCGAGTAAATTAATTAACCTACTATCACTGAGATAAGAGTTTTAATTTAATAAAGCTCATTCTTAAGATTAAGAAAAAGAAGGGGCTTAATAATATATAACCTCGGAAAAAATTTTGCAGCCTTGGATTCTTTTATAATTTTCTTTAGCTTCTATTTCAGTGTCAAATTCAAACATAGTAATTTTATTTCCTTTGGAATTGGTATTGAATACAGTAATTATCCACATAAAATAACCTCCTCTCACTAATGTAATCCTTTTTTATAAAGAAATAACACCTAAAACAAGTGCGGCTATTACCATCACCGTAGTGGTTCCTAGAGCCCATTTAATTAAGAATCTCTGTAAATCACTAAATTCAATTCCTACCATACCTATTAATAAATGTGCGGCTGCTACCAAAGGACTTAGAACGTGGACAGGCTGTCCCAATATGGAGGCACGGCCGATTTCGGCAGCGCTTATGCCATAAGACTCGGCGGCTTGGGCAATAATTGGAAGTACCCCGAAATAAAAGGCATTATTTGACATGAAAAAAGTAAAAGGAGCGCTTAAAAAAGCCACGATTACTGGTAAATGCTGCCCCAATGCTTCAGGAATTAATGACACTAAAGTAGTAGCCATGGCATCAATCATTTTCGTGCCTGACATAATACCTGTAAAAATACCAGCTGCAATAACAATGGAGACGACCGCTACTGCGTTACTTGCGTGAGAAGAGATTCGTTCTTGTTGCTCTTTTATATTTGGATAATTAACTAATAAAGCAATAGCAAATGCAACCATAAATAAAATCATGAGTGGAATAACATCCATAATTAACAAAACTATGAGAAAGAGTGTTAAAGCAAAGTTAAACCATACTAGTTTTGGACGGCGATAGTTAAACTCCATTTTTGCATCCATTTCAGCCGTACTGGCCACTTCTCGAAATGCATCAATATCTATAACTCCAAGTCTCCTACGTTCCATTTTTCCAAAAATATAGGATATAACCAGAACCCATAAAAGCCCAAAACCCATGACAGGAATAAGTGGCAGAAACAACTCAGATGAGTCAAGCTTCAATGAAGTCATCGCCATTGCAGAAGCTCCTCCCCAAGGAGTCATATTCATTACTCCCATTGAGGACATGGCTACTCCTGCAAGAATTAGAGGATTCATTCTTAGACGTTTATAAAGTGGAAGCAAGGAAGAAACCGTAATCATATAGGTCGTGGTTCCATCACCATCTAAAGCAACCATCATCGATAGAACAGCTGTACCTACAACAATTTTTAAAGGATCACCTTTGACGATTTTTAAAATTTTGGTAATAAGGGGTTCGAATAAACCAGTATCAATCATAAGCCCAAAGTACAAAATGGCGAAAAAAATCATAATGGCGGTTGGGGCAATAGCTTTTACCCCCTCAAACATCATCGTGCCTAAATCATTCGCATAGCCCCCGATTAGACCAAAAAGGATGGGAATGAGCATGAGAGCGACAAGGGGGGTTAGCCGTTTTGACATAATTAGATACATAAAAATTGCAACCATAGAAAATCCCAAAAAAGATAGCATACTTTAAATCCTCCTTTGTTATTAATAGTGGGTTCAACTAATCTTAGACGAATTATTTTTTACTTAAGTTTTTTTATAGAGTAAAGCAAATTAATAACAAGACTAGATGAGTGTATCCACTGTGCACTAATTGATAGCGCTTTCTAAGAAAGATTAACATGATGATATTCATAGGAATATATAAAACAAATAATTTTAATTTTCTCCATAAATATCATTTTTTTCATTTTTTTCACGTAAAAATCAAAATCTCCACAAACTCACATAATAACTAACATTACAATTGATAGAATTGAAGCAAATATTAGAATAGTGTTATTATTGATATATAATATAAAAAATCACATCTTCTGAGATATTAGCGAGGGGAAACCAATTGGGTAAAAGGACTAAAAAACCAAGACTGCTAACACAAATGGTTGTATTTTTTTCCACTATTATTTTAATTACTATTGTTTCTGTAAGTGCTCTATTTTCCATGATGATTGAAGATATGATTAAAACTTCATTGGGTAACCAGGCTATGGCAGTAGCGAAGATGACTTCCCAAAAGGAACACATTATCAATGCATTTAAGGATCCCAATCCTTCTTTAATTATACAGCCCATTGCAGAAGAAATACGGAAATCAACTGGAGCCGGCTATGTAGTGATTGGCAATAAAGAAAATATTCGGTACTCTCACCAGATACCAAAATATATTGGAAAGCCGATGGGATCAAGCAACAAACAGGTATTTGAAAATAATGCCTCAATTATATATGAAGGAACTGGGATTTCAGGAAAGGCAATTAAGGCAAAAACCCCTATTTATAATAAAGAGGGAGAAATAATTGGTGTTTCGTCCGTTGGTTTCTTAACCTCTGAAGTAGAGGGAAAAGTACATAGCTACCGCCTTAAGTTACTTCAGTTTTCTATTTTTATTTTGTTATTTGGGATAACTGGGGCAGTTATTATTTCAAAGAGGGTAAAGAAACTAATTTTTAATCTTGAGCCAGAAGAAATATCCTTTTTGTTTAAAGAAAAAGAAGCTACCTTAGAATCTATTAGAGATGCCACTGTTGCTGTCAACATAGACGGTGAAGTAACATCCATCAATAAACGGGCAAGAGAGTTGTTGAAACACGATGAGATCGAGAAGGGTATGAGAATAAAGCATAGCCGACTATACGCTCTAATAGAATCCGTAATGGGCAGTCAACAAAATGTTATTAATCAAAAGGTGATTTTTGGTGACCAATTAAATTTGGTTGACGCATCACCGATTCTGGAAAAACAAAGAACACGAGGTGCTGTATTAACCATCCGGCCTGTTTCCGAAATAGAGGAAATTATAGATGAGATTTCAAAAGTACAAAACGTTTCTGACCATATCCGCGCCCAAAATCATGAATATTTAAATAGATTAAACACTATTTATGGATTGATTACCCTTGAACAGTATGACGAAGCAAGGGAACTGATTTCAGAAGAAGTCAAAGAACGTCAAGATATTGTGGTTTTTTTAACTTCCTCAGTTAAAGATCCTTTTATTGCGGCTTGTCTGCTTGGAAAAATTAATCGATCAAAGGAATTAAAAGTAGAACTTGAAATCGATAAAGACAGCAACCTGGAAGATATCCCCTCTACATTAAATACTAAATTATTTGTATCCATACTTGGTAATTTAATAGATAATGCCATGGAGGCAGCTGTTCGGGCTAATTCTAATGGCGCCTATGTAAAAGTTTCCTTCACAGATATTGGAAGCGATATCATTTTTGATATAGAAGACAACGGTAAAGGTATACCTGAAGAATGGCAGGAGATGATTTTTATTCAAGGATTTACAACAAAAGAAGGAGAAAATCATGGACTAGGACTAGCCATTGTTAAAAATGCCTTAAAAAAACTAGATGGGGAGATTTTTATTTCTACAAGTGATTCAGGCGGAGCTCAATTTACAATCGTTTTACCAAAAGGCAACTAAGAGAGGGGTATCAAGATGACCAAGGAACTAATCAAAGTAATGATTGTAGAAGATGATGAAACAGCGGCTAAAATTTATGAAAAATTTACGGATAAAGCAAAAGGATTTCAAGTAGTCGCTATTGCAAATACGGGGAAGCAGGCACTTGAGATGTTGAATGTATTTACTCCCGATCTTATTTTGCTCGATGTCTTTCTTCCTGATATAAATGGGAAAGATTTATTATGGGAGATTAGAAGAAAACTGAGAAGAATTGACGTAATTATGATAACAGCAGCCAATGATGTTGACACTGTAAGCGAAGCAATCAGGGGAGGAGCATTCAGTTACATCCTTAAACCCATTATGATAAACAAGTTCCTTGAAGTGCTGGAACAGTTCAAAGAGTCTAGAGAAAAATTAGTCAAATTAACAATTGTTGAACAAGAAGATGTTAACGATTTTTTTAGAGTTAAACAACCACGGGAAGCGGTTTTAGCCCAGGAGGAACTACCTGAAATATTGCCTAAGGGAATTGATAAACATACATTAAAAAAAGTCAGGAAACAAATAAAGGATATAAATGAAAACATAAATGCAGATGATTTTTCAAAAATAATAGGAGCCAGTCATTCTACTGGCAGGAGATATCTTGAGTATTTAGTTGCAATTAATGAGATGGAAGTAGAAGTTATTTACGGAACCATAGGACGCCCTGAAAGGAGATATCGGAAGAAGTAATCTGTGCGTTTTTTTAGAACCATTCGTTATTTTAGAAAGAATAAACCCGACTATGGTTGTGCACGCCTTAATCGGGTTATTTTTATTTTCATTTAATTTTATTGCAAATGTCTATCATTGATAATAATTTTTTGATGAATCACAAAAAATGGAATGAAATCTTTGGGAGAAGAACAACCAAAACTAGGTAGTGGTGCAAAAAATTAGGAGGTATTGATCGAGTGATTTATAATGGTAAATAATAATTTATAAAAATACACATCGAAAGTTGGAACTAAAAATGAGCGATAAAAGCATTATATTCTTTGATATAGATGGAACTTTACTTAACCATGATAAAGAATTACCGCTTTCAACGAAAGAATCCATTTTTAAATTAAAGGAACTTGGACATGAAGTAGCTATTGCAACAGGACGAGCTCCGTTTATGTTTGAGGATCTGCGAAAAGAATTAGGGATTACTACATTTGTAAGTTATAACGGACAATACGTCGTGTTAAGAGGTGAAGAGTTATATAGAAATCCTTTAAATCCCTCAGCTATTGAAAAGTTAACAGAGGCAGCTCTTCTTAACAATCATCCGGTAGTCTTTATGGATCACGAGGATATGAAAACGAATGTACCAGAGCATAGCTTCATTACGGAAAGTATTGCTACGTTAAAAATTAGTCGTTTTCCTTCGCATGATCCTCTTTATTACAAAGGACGTGAGCTGTTTCAGTCTCTTCTTTTTTGTCCAGAAGGGGAAGAGAAACAATATGAACAGGAGTTTCGTGATTTTGATTTTGTGAGATGGCATCCTGTTTCAGTCGATATAGTCCCTAATGGAGGTTCAAAAGCAAAAGGGATTGAAAAAGTAGTTGAAAAACTAGGTATTTCAAAAGAAAACCAATATGCCTTTGGTGATGGGCTTAATGATTTGGAAATGTTAACAACCATAAAAAATAGTGTAGCAATGGGAAATGCTGAAGAAAGTGTAAAGGCAGTCGCAAAATATGTGACAAAATCAGTTGACGACAATGGAATTACTCATGGTCTTCAATTGGTGGGGTTATTATAACTTCATACATAGAACCTATAATAAACCGAAAAAAATTGAAGTTTTTATTCAAAACTTCATATTTTTCGGTTTATTTTTTATCCTGCTAAACATTTTTTCTTGCTGAATATTCACCAAGCCATTCAGGGATTGTATTTCGTTGGTCAGATTTCCATTCTCGTTTAATTCTCTCCCGTCCGGGGAAATCATTTTCTTCAGAAGTGAATACAGCGATATCAGCAAATGCAGGCGGAAATGGACTTTTTCGAATGTGGTTTTTCACCCTGGCCATTACTTTTTCATAATCCATGTCAGAACAAAATTGGAACCATTGCTGGACCGTCTCGTACTTAAATACGCAGTTGGGATATACCGATTCTATAAGTATTAAAAGTTCAACTACCTCTTCCTTTGTCATTGTGATTCCTCCTCTAACACATTTTCCCTTCATGAATCTACCGTTCCATCCAGTCGGGCATGGTTGTTGCCGTTTATCTCCGCTACTAGTATTGTCTTGATGGTCTTACCTCAAAACAAATATCAACACAGAAATGGTTGAAACTAAAAATAAGTTGTGGTATTATAACAAAGTCAAATAAATGACTAAAAAACTAAAATGGTCAACCAGGAGAAAACATTCTTTTTTTTATCCTAAAATGACTAAATGGGGATTATAGTCATAACGGGCCGAGATGTGAAGTAGAATGAATGAGGTGAGTTACATGAGATTTTTCCCTTCTGTGAAAAGTGAATTTCTGCGGATTATTCGCACGCGTAAATTATTAATCGCCATTATCGGTGTGATGACGATTCCGGTTCTTTACAGTGGAACCTATTTATGGGCCTTTTGGGATCCATATTCTCATTTGGACAGAATGCCTGTGGCGATTGTCAATAATGACCAGGGTGCCGAGTACAATGGAGAGCAGATAACAGTTGGCAGGGATTTAGTTGAGAACTTGAAAGAGAAAAAAACTTTTAATTGGAATTTTGTCAGTACAAAAAAGGCTAAACAAGGGTTAAAGAATCAAGATTATTATTTGGAAATTGAAATTCCAAAAGATTTTTCAAAAAATGCAACGACGCTGCAAAGTGAAAATCCCAAAAAACTAAATCTGATCTATACCGTTAATGAAGGAAATAACTATTTATCATCCAAAATCGGCGATTCGGCTGTTGAAAAAATCAAAGAAGCCGTATCCGAATCCGTAACGAAAACATATGCGGAATCTATGTTTGACAGTTTAAAAGATGTCGCTAAAGGGTTGAACAAGGCAAGTGACGGTGCAGGGGAACTTTCAAACGGGATGGCAAAAGCCAAAGAAGGGGCCAGCAGTTTATCAGATGGAATTACATCTGCTAACAGCGGTGCAGAAAAATTAGCGAATGGTGCAAAAACAGTGGACGATGGCGCCAAGACGATCAAGCAAAACCTTGAGGTTTTAGCAGATAAATCTGTTGCTTTTTCAAATGGAGTTGTTTCAGCTTCATCGGGTTCAGAGCAGCTCCAAGGCGGATTGCAGCAATTCAGCACTGGCCTCACCCAAATGAAAGATGCCAATACAAAGCTGTTAGCAGGTGCGAAAAAAGCGGAGGATGGCACGAAGCAATTATCTGATGGTCTAACATCTGCAGCAGAAAATGTTCCTAGTCTGCAAAAAGGGTCAAAGCAAATCGTTAATGGTTCTGAGCAGCTCTCAGCTTCCTTAGATAGCTGGAAGACAGGAGCAGACCAAACAAAGTCAGGTGCAGATACGGTCAGTCAAGGACTTCAGCAGCTGCTCGATGAAGTAAGTAGCATGGAAGAAAATACGAATGATCCAACAGAAAAGGGAAAACTGAATGCTTTAAAGGATAGCCTGACCAAATTGTCAAGAGGCAGCCAGCAGGTGGCTTCTGGTGTAGGAGATTTGTCTAGCAGTGCTGAGCAGATAAAACAAGGCTCCGATTCATTAGCCGCAGGTGCTAATCAGTTGAATCAAGGTCAACAGAAATTGGCTGATGGTATTACCCAATTATCGGGCGGGGCTAATCAGGTATTAAACGGTCAAGAACAGTTAAAGCAAGGACTTACCCTGTTTGGTGCTAAGATTGATGAAGCACAAAAAGGATTCGGTCAAATTGAAAGTGGTTCAAGCAGCCTAACTGCTGGGTTAGGGAAATTATCATCCAGCTCCACTTTATTGAAAGAAGGGACAAATAAGTTAGCACAGGGCGCAAATAAATTAGCATCTGGCACCACATCGCTTTATCAGGGAGAAAAAGACTTAAATAACGGCATGTCCACCCTTGCGAGTGGTTCGAAGGAATTAAACAGCGGGATGACAAAACTTACGGATGGCTCGCAAGAATTAAGCAATCAATTGGCAGACGGAGCTAAAGATGCCAGTGATGTAAAAGCCAATAACAAAGTTTATGATATGTTTGCAAAACCAGTCAATCTTGAAGAAAACAAAATGAATCATGTCCCAAATTATGGTAGTGGATTAGCACCATATTTCTTATCACTTAGTCTTTTTGTAGGTGCACTTATGCTCTCCGTTATTTTTCCAATGTTTCAACCAGCAACGGAACCAAAGAGCGGTTTTAGTTGGTTTATCGGAAAAACTGGGGTAATTTTAGCTGTAGGAATTGGCCAGGCGCTATTAGTCGACGCGGTCATGTTGTTAGGTCTCGGGCTCGAGGTGAAGAGTGTTCCATATTTCATCATGTTAAGCATCTTTACGAGCTGGGCATTCTTAGCCATCATTCAATTCCTTGTTACAGTTCTTGATAATCCGGGACGTTTCTTAGCGGTTATTATCTTGATATTGCAGCTAACAGGCAGTGCAGGAACGTACCCGATTGAACTAGGTCCAACATTCCTGCAAAATATAATGAAATACTTACCAATGACCTATTCGATTTCTGGCTTCAGGTCGATTATCTCAACCGGTGATTTTGGTTATATGTGGAATAATATCGGGCACATTGCGATTTTCTTTGTTTTATTCCTGATTGCAACTTTGACATTTTTTATCGTTAAATTCAAAAGAAAGTCTCCATTACAGGTACAGTAATCTTTAATATAGGGAGGTAGGACCTTTTAAACTGGCACCCATGTAAAGGACACATGAAAAAAGAGTTATGAAGCTAATAGATGATTCCTATATTGAATAGGGGTCATCTTTTTTAAATTCCATTGATAACGGTAATTGTTATAGTAAACCATATAATGATTTATTTTCGCCTTTAGTTCTTCTAATGTTTTACAGGATTGATAGTCTACCTCATCTTTTAAATGGCCAAAAAACGACTCCATCGGGGCATTATCCCAACAGTTACCTCGCCTAGACATAGATTGACCTAGTTCATATTTTTTTAACAGCTTTTGATATCTTGGGCTTGTATAATGGCTTCCTTGATCTGAATGGATAAAGGCATCAGAATGTAAACTAATTTTCTTGTTATTCATTAATTTATGGATAGTTTTGGTTGCGATATCTAATGTGATTCGGTCTGAAACATTATAAGCTAATATCTCATTAGAGGAGGCATCTTTTATAGTTGACAAATAGGCCATATCCTTTCCGTTATATGGCAAATATGTAATATCGGTTAATAATACCTTTCCTGGGATTCCTTGCTTAAATTCTCTGTTTAACTTGTTTGAAATAACCTGATGCTCCTTCGTTGCCTTTGATATTTTTTTATATGGATTTGCCTTCCGATTGGGGCAAACAATCCCATACTTATTCATGATTCTTTGAATCTTTTTTCTGCTTAACTTAAGGTCATATTCATGTTTCAATATCATTTTGATGGAACGTGAACCTTTCTTATATCCCCGTCGGTTAAACGCCTTAAGAATAATTTCTTTCATCTTTAAATCCTCTAGTTCCCTCTCCCGTCGTCTATCGGCTGCTTTTAGGTAGCTGTAATATCCAGAACGAGAGACCTCTAAAAGTTCACAAAAATACTTTGTCATCTGCTTAACTTGATTTTGTTCTATAGTTTCATATATCAGTTGAAATATTTTACTCGTTTCCAGGTTTTGACCGGTGCTTAGCAGCCTCCTTTCTGTCATTTCTAGCTTTTTTAACAGCTCTACCTGTCCTTCCAGCAACTTAATTCTTGCTTCTTGCCTTTCTATAATTTCTGCTTGAGAAAGATCTCGATTCAATGGCCTACCGGAAGCTGCCTTTCTGCCATCTGAAAGTCCAATTAAACCATCTTTTTCATATGCTTTTTTCCACCTATATGTAGACCTTTCAATTCTCCTTTTACCTAAAATGTCTATGTCAAAGCCATTCTCCTCAAAGATCTGCCTTGGGAGTTTTCCTGCCAAATATTCATCCATAAATTTATTTTTAAAATCATCCGAATATGTAATAGCTAAACTACTTACTCGCTGTACATTTTGATTCTTTTGAAGTATTTTTATTTCTTTATCTGAAAATGTTATTTTGCTCATAGTGGTCCCCTAATCCCCATATCATTAAGATTCAAGTATATAAAAAAATACCTATAGATAATACACTCTTTTTCAAGTGTCTTATCTATAGGTACCATATTATTTTAAAGGCCTGCCTCTTTTTTTGCCATCTGGCAGATTGGAACAGATTAATTTCGAAACTCATTTAATCTTTCATACGTTTCAAGCAAGAAATCATAAAACAATGCTTCGGTTGGAAGCAGTTTACGTTGGGTAGGGTAGATGACACCGACTGTTCGTGTGAGGTTCGCATCGGATATTGGAATAACGACTGTGGACCGTGGTGTGTTATCTACCAATGTCATCTCAGGCATCAATGCTACACCTAAGCCTGCAGAGACTAACCCTTTTAATGCATCAATATCTTTTCCTTCAAAGGCGATTTGTGGAGAAAAACCTGCATCATTACATGCTTGAACCACTTGTTCACGAAATACAAACCCTTCAGGAAGGACACAAAATGAATCATTCCTTAAATCCCGCAGCCGAATTGTTTTCCAATCAGATAGTGGATGATGAAGGGGGATAAGGGCAACGATATTTTCTGTAAATAACGTAGCTCCTTTGATTTTTTTCTCTTTATCCTGATTGGGCATGGGTGCAATCATGGCCAAATTAAATTCTCCATTTACCACACCATCAATTAAATCATAATAAAGGGCATTGCTCATTTGAAATTTCGCGTCTGGGTACCGAGTACGAAAAGCGTAAATGATGGAAGGCAATGTATGGGCCGCCATGCTAATAGGGAATGCAATTCGTACAGTTCCTTTTTCAGGATTTAAATTTTCTTCTACTTCTCTCTTTGCATCCTCCATCAAATACCATACATGTTGCATCCGTTCATAAAAAATTCTGCCTAGAGGGGTTAACTTTACACTCCTTCCCTCACGTATAAAGAGTTTTACACCTAATTCGTCTTCTAAATTGAAGATTTGTCTGCTAACGGAAGATTGGGCAACATGCAAGGCATCTGCTGCTTCAGTTACATGCTCTCTTTTTGCCACTTCTAGAAAATATTGAATTTGCCTTGTCTCCATTTTTATTTCACTCCATTTTAATGCGTTAAACGCATTAATTTCATCGTAAATTAAGATTGAAACTATTAATTATTAAATTATAAAATGAAAATACACGTAAGAAAAGGGAATTTTCTTAACTTTATAATACATTAGGGGCTGACCGAGATGAAAATGCTGGACAGAGTAGAAGAGAATCAAATGCAGATCGTGAAAGATTACGTAAATCGTTTATTTAAAACGGTTCAAGTGCGAAATCCAAATGAAGGGGAATTCCAGCAGGCTGTTAAAGAAGTACTTGATTCTTTAGTACCTGTCCTTGTGAAAAATCCAATATATATTAAGCAAGCAGTTCTCGAAAGAATGATGGAACCAGAGCGATTAATTAGCTTTCGAGTGCCATGGGTAGATGATCTAGGGAATGTACAAGTGAATCGAGGGTATCGTGTTCAGTTTAGCAGTGCGATTGGACCTTATAAGGGAGGTCTCCGTTTTCACCCTTCTGTTAATGCAAGCATCATAAAATTTCTCGGGTTTGAGCAAATCTTCAAAAACTCATTAACAGGGCAGCCAATCGGCGGTGGAAAAGGCGGTTCTGACTTTGACCCGAAAGGGAAATCAGATTTTGAAATTATGCGTTTCTGCCAGAGTTTTATGACGGAGCTTAGCAGGCATATCGGGCCAGATGTTGATGTTCCTGCTGGAGATATCGGAGTAGGGGCGAGAGAAATCGGTTTTATGTTCGGGCAATATAAAAAGTTAAAAGGCGCATATGAAGCAGGGGTTTTAACTGGAAAAGGCATTGGTTATGGGGGAAGCATAGGCCGGAAAGAGGCAACAGGGTATGGATTAGTTTATTTTGTTGAAGAAATGCTTAAGGATAAAGGATTAAGCTTTGAAGGAAGTACAGTGGTAGTATCAGGTTCTGGAAATGTCTCCATTTATGCAATCGAAAAAGCATTGGAATTTGGTGCAAAAGTGGTAGCCTGCAGTGATTCGAGCGGTTACGTTTATGATCCAAACGGTATTAACCTAGAAACGGTCAAACGATTAAAAGAAATAGAGAATAAAAGAATTTTTGAATATGTTAAAGAACATCCAGATGCAATCTATCAAGAAGGGTGTTCAGGCATCTGGACGATTCCGTGTGATATTGCTTTACCTTGTGCAACACAAAATGAGTTAAGTAAGGATTCGGCAGAAGTTTTAGTTTCGAATGGGGTTAAGGCAGTGGGAGAAGGTGCCAATATGCCTTCAACTCTTGAAGCTATCGAGACGTTTATTGAACAACATGTTTTATTTGCTCCTGCCAAAGCAGCAAATGCAGGCGGAGTTGCAGTCTCTGCGTTAGAAATGGCCCAAAATAGTGCAAGGCTTGCTTGGACACAAGAAGAAGTGGACCTAAAATTACAAGGAATTATGAAAGATATATATAGTAAGAGTATGAAAGCATCAGTAGATTATGAAGCATCGGGGAATCTTGTTGTCGGTGCTAATATAGCTGGATTTGTAAAAGTAGCGGATGCGATGATTGCACAGGGAGTAATATAAGATATAGAATCTAGTAAAGATTTTATAGAAAAAAGATCCACTATATATATGGACAAAAAAGTCACCGATTGGTGGCTTTTTGTATTTTGTGGAAACCATTTTTTATAGAAAATACCACTAATGGACCTATCCAGAATGAGTAATTTTTCCTGCTAACTATCTGGTAAAATGTGAGAGGACAGGGGGGGATTTTTAAACCGAAGAGCAGGAGGACTGGGCAGCGGAACAAGAGAAAAAGAGACGTAAACAAGGTGTCCTCTTCATTATCATTCTAGCTGTTTTGCAGACCCTTTTGATTTGTATTTGGTTTCCTAGATGGAATATTAGTGGTGAATCATTTGCTGATGATTCCGGGGTTATTTTTGCTTTCCTTGGCACTGTTTTTATACAATTCTTCATTTACTGGTACATGCATAAAGTCAAATGGTATGAACCCATCATACATATGGCCATCCTATATATCGGTATTATCCTTGGCCGAACACTTTCACCTGATGACCGGTCAAACTTCCATACGGCTGTCGAAGAATATGCGGTGATGGTTATCGGTGGTTTTCTATTTTTCTTCTATGTCTATAAATTATATTCTTGGATACAAAAGATAAGAAAGAAAAGCAGGAGAAAGAAACACAAAGATGAAGTTAGTCTACTCAAATAAATTTAGATGTGATTTATTCAGTAAGTTCAATAATGGATATGTAATGATTAGAGGTTGAAAATCTGATCGATTTTTGCCCTTTTTTTGTGGCCAAAAAAAGAGGACAACCTGAGTAATAGGAAGTCCTCATTCATAATTAAACTTAGTCATTAATGCATTGGATTCATCGCTGAATGGTTGACGACAACTCGGCGGATGAAGAAGGCCATGGCGAGACCGACCAGCGTCACGATCATTGCAAACAAGAACACATGCTGTGAGCCCGCCGTCATAGCATTAGCCACCTCGGTCTGCTGAGTCGGTGCAGAGGAGTCATGCAAATAGTTCTCCATTCCAGTCGTAAGAATGATGATTGCGATAGCTGTACCAATCGCACCTGCGACCTGCTGCAACGTGTTCATGACTGCTGTTCCGTGTGGGTATAGCTCAGGTGGCAGCTGGTTCAGGCCGTTGGTCTGTGCTGGCATCCACACCATGGAAATGCCGATCATTAATCCGATATGAAGGACGACGATAAAAGCGACAGATGATGTGGTCGATATGCTGGAGAAAAACCATAACGTTACCGCAACGACAACAAGTCCGGGAATAACGAGCCACTTCGGTCCATACTTATCGAATAAACGTCCCATCCGCGGTGATAAGATGCCGTTTAGCGCGCTGCCCGGCAACAGCATGAGCCCAGCAGTAAACGCTGACAGTTTCATACCATTTTGAAGAAACATTGGCAGAATAATCATGCTCGACAAAATGATCATCATACATGAGAGCACCATTAGTAATCCTACATTGTACATTGGATACTTGAAGACGCGCAGGTCCATCATCGGGTCGCTCATAGTCATCTGCCGTAGTGTGAACAAAACGAGCGCGATTAACCCGATAGCAATCGAAGTAATCACGACTGTGCTGGTCCAACCCTCGGATCCTTCTCCTGCTTTGCTGAAACCAAAGACAACCCCTCCGAAGCCGATGGTTGATAATACCACGGACAATAAGTCAATCCGAGGCTTTGTTACATCGGTGACATTTTCCAAATATTTCAGCCCTACCAACAGCCCAATAACCAAAAACGGCAGCGAGAGCCAGAAGATGTAGTGCCATGTAAAATATTCGATTAGGAGACCTGCAACAGTTGGGCCAGTTGCCGGCGCGAACATGATGACAAGTCCGACGAAGCCCATCGCGGCTCCACGCTTCTCGGGTGGATACACGACGAGGATCGTATTGAACATGAGCGGAATCAAAAGACCCATGCCTGCCGCCTGTAGAACGCGAGCAACCATAAGCATTTCAAAGTTGAACGCGAGCGCCGCAATGACTGTGCCGACAATAGAGCTCGCAAGCGAACCGATAAACAATTGCCTCGTTGTAAACCATTGTAGCAGCAGCCCCGTCATCGGCATTAGAATGCCGAGAGTAAGCAAAAATCCCGTCGTCAACCACTGTGCGGTTGCAGCCGAAATTTGAAACACATCCATTAAATTACTAATCGCAATGTTAAGTGCCGTCTCGCTGAACATACCAACAAAACCGCAAATGAGCAGCGAAGCCATGATGGCACGCGTGTTATATTGCTTCATTAACCATACCCCTTCTCTCTCTTGAAAAATTTCTATATACGTTCCTCTATAATCGGTCCGTTATTTGATACAATACATGTCAAAAATCTCCTAGTCAATAAATGAGTTTGTTGAATTTTTGTAACAAAAGTTACCGAATCATTTTATTGGAAAATATACTGCAAGTAACGAAATTTTTTCATTACCCAATACAAAAGATAAAAAAATCTTGTGTTAAATTATTAATCTTATCTTAGAAAGTAAAACAAAATCTTAGAAAAACTAGAGAGAGAATTAGGTCTTTTAGGATAATTAATTAAAGGGAATCCAAAATTCTATCAAATATAACCTTGGACTGTTTACGGAGATTGAATACAAAGAAGATAAATCTATTAAAATCTAAAAAGAAAATTGAACTCACTGGTATAGGGTTTACATTTTTCATAGTATCAATTGAATGTCATTAATTTTTTGACCCTGCTTTGAGTGACAGAAAAGGAGATCTTCCATTCCTCGTACAGAAATTAATTGAAATGCACTAAAAGAGTCAAAAGGAAACAAAACCAAGGCTGCTAAAAAGCTCGGCATCGCTAGGTCAACTTTATATGAAAAGATGTATCAGTATCAATTACTTTAAGGTTCCATATATCATAGTGTTAGAATGTATCTCGTTCTATTTTAGCAGTTACAAGCAATGAGTCTCCCTTTTTCAAGGGAGACTTTTATTATCCATTAGCTTACATGAACTTTATTAGATTCATCTTTGGCATTGTTTTCATAGTGATAGGCATTTTTTATAGGTACCATTAATAGGGCGGCAGCTGCAATCAAACCAGGAATGGCAAAGGCGATAAAGTTTAATTGAATTGGTAAAGAAATTGATAGTAGGAATCCTCCTAAAAGGGGGCCGAGCATACCGCCGGTTCTGCCGACTCCTGAAGCCATCCCTAATGCTGTAGATCTGATAGATGGCGGATAGTACTGGGAAACATAGGCCTGAACAATATTTTGTGCACCAATGGTTGCAGCACCGGCAATGGCTACTAACAGATATATTACTAACGTATTTCCTCCCAATCCTAGAAGTGTCAAAGCCACGGCTCCTGAGGCATACATCGGAACAAGCATTTTTTTGGAACCGTATTTATCACAAAGTCGTCCAATTATAAGTGTCCCAATAATGGCTCCCCCTTGGAGGGCAATGAGAAAGCCTAAGCTTGAATTTAATCCATATCCTGCTTCCATCATCAATTTTGGAAGCCAAGTATTCAAACCATAAACCATCAATAGACAACTGAAAAACGCTGTCCAAAACATAACCGTACTGAAGGCCCTATTCTCCTTAAATAATCCTATTATAGGGACCTTTGTTCCTTGTGTTTTTAAGTCTATAACCTCATCATCTTGACTAAAATGCGATTCTGGGCTTACTTTAGCAAGGGTTGTAATCAATTTTTCTTTTTTCCCTGTACGGATAAGATAGCTGGCTGTTTCAGGCAGCTGTTTATACATGATAGGCAATAATAATAGAGGAAGGCCCGCAAACCAGAAGATTGATTCCCATCCGAATGTTGGCATTAAGAAGATCCCTATCAAAGGAGCAAGAATTCCACCAACAGAATAACCACATAATACGATACTTACAATCATACTTCTCATCGTTTTAGGAGCATAATCAGTTAATAGTGCGATAACATTCGGCATGATTCCTCCCAAACCTAAGCCAGCTAAGAAACGAAAGGTTGAGAAAGTAGTAGGGGTTTCGGCAAAGCCGCAAAGGAATGTAAATAAACTGAACAGTACTAATGTTATAGCAACCACGTTCTTTCTGCCAATTCGGTCAGCCAAAGTACCGAAAAAGATTGCCCCAAACATCATCCCAAATAACCCATAGGTCCCGATTGCTCCTGCTTCCACCGATGATAGATTCCATTTTTCTATCAAGGTGGGTAAAACCGTTCCATAGACAACCAGATCATAACCATCAAACAAGATTATGAAAAAACTCCATAATAGTAACCCTAAATGAAAGCGGTTAAATTTGCTGTTTGCAATAACTTCGGTAGAATTAATCGTTGTCATTTTCTTATCCCCTTCAAAAATAAAATTAGATGATAACGCTTACGAAAATAGGAGAGAGTTCGCCTTTGTTATCGGTTAACACTAATTGCGATTTACATATAGTGAAATCTGTTCTCTATTTAGAAATTATAAACACTAGTGATTTCAATTTCAATAAAAGAATTATATTTTTCGGAATATTTATACTAAACAAGGAACATAGAACCATCAAACACACAAAAAAAAGCGGGGATTTTCCCGCTTCTTTTTGTTGGGCGACAGCACGGTTGCCCTAGAACGAGCTTAGTTTGTTGTACTGATTTCGGACAATTGAACAGTAGTGTAGCGATTTCGGACAAAAATCTTGGGGAAATTAAATGATTATTTTTCTGAATGTTGTAAAGGATAGCGTTTTCGATATTGGCATGCTTCTTGCGAGATTAGTAATTAAAGGCGGAAGCGGTGGTTGGACCCGTGCAGTAGCAATTATCGATTAAAGCGACTAATTATTGCTATGGGAATTTTCATTTAATAAAAAATAGGTTCCCCATTGCTAGGACCAATAAAGAGGGGATGAAGAAGAATATCCTCAAGGAAACATCACCGGTAAAAGTGTTACGTGATATTTCGGAAGATTCTGGAATTACAACCTCTGTATAAAGATCACATATAGGACAATCAATATTTGTAGAGTGAGTTTTTATAAAACTTACTCTATTTTTATTGATATGCAAGAAAACTATTGTAAAATTAAGAAAAGTGAAATTTACTTGGAGAAATTCAATTGACTAACATGAAATCAGCAATAATTGTTGGTGGTGGAATTGGCGGGCTTGTGACTGCCCTTAAACTTCACCGCGTTGGCGTGTCAGTGCGTGTATTTGAAAGTGTTGAAACTATTAGAGCACTTGGAGTTGGGATTAATCTGTTGCCCCATGCTGTTAGAGTTCTCACAGAATTAGGATTAGCAAATGAACTCGAACAAACGGGTTTGCCTACGGCAGAACTCATTTATGTAAATAAATTTGGCAAAAAAATATGGCAGGAGCCAAGAGGAATGAACGCAGGATACCGCTGGCCACAGTACTCAATCCATCGCGGACGCTTACAAATGCTTCTCTTAAAGGCAGTAAAAGAACAATTGGGAGAAAACGCAGTGTTAACTGGTCATCATTTGATTTCTTTTCAAACGGTAGGTAACAAAGTCGAGGCCAACTTTGAAAATCGCAAAACTGGAGTGCACGAGGGCTCTTACACTGCAGATGTGTTGATTGCGGCAGACGGAATCCATTCTGCCGTTCGGAAATTCTATTATCCAAATGAAGGGCTCCCTAAATTCAGCGGGCGGATTTTATGGCGGGGCCTAACTGAATCTTCTTCATTCTTAACAGGGAAATCGATGATTATGGCTGGCTATCAGGATCAAAAGTTTGTTGCCTATCCAGTTTGCCCTGAAACTGCTGCAAATGGAAAATCCCTTGTAAACTGGATTGCTGAGTTAACTGTAAGTGATGAAATGCCGTCACGTGCAGATTGGAACCGTAAAATCGACAAGAATAAATTTGCTCCTGCCTTTAAATCGTGGGATTTTGATTGGCTTTATATTCCGAAGTTAATTGAGGAAACTGACGATGTTTTTGAATTTCCAATGGTCGATCGCGATCCGCTTCCGCAATGGACCTTTGGCCGGATAACATTACTTGGAGATGCAGCACATCCCATGTATCCGATTGGTTCAAATGGTGCTTCTCAAGCAATTCTTGATGCAGATGCTTTAGGGAAAGCAATCGTTGAACAACCTACTCTTGAACAGGCTTTAAAGGTATATGAAGCTGAAAGGTTAGAGGCAACAGCTAGCATCGTGTTGGCTAATCGAAAAAATGGTCCAGAGGTCGTTATGCAAATCGTGGAAGACCGTGCACCCAACGGCTTTGAAAAATTAGAGGAAGTAATCTCCCAAAAAGAATTAGAGATAATCTCTAATAAGTATAAACAAATCGCTGGATTCGATCGTGAAAAATTGAACCGATTAAAAGAGGTTCAATAATGGTAGAACATATTGTCTTAATAAAACTTTTACCAAAAGCAACGGTGGAACAAAAAGAGGAACTGATACGCCGGACTTTACTATTAAAAAATATAATACCCGGCATTTTGGATATCCAGCAAGGCATCAATTTTTCAGATAGAAACAAAGGATATGAAATAGGATTAACCGTTCGCTTCAAGGACAGGGCCTCGCTAGAAAACTATGGCCCTCATCCTGCCCATCAGGAGATTTTTACCTATTTGAAGGAAATAGGATTGGAAGACATTATCATAGTTGATTTTGATGTGAAATAATTTAATTATAGTGAAACGCTTTAGAAAATTGACCTGTCTCCTATTGGGGACAGGTTTTTATTTTCTTTTTACAACTTAAGAATCTGAATGTTCTTTCTTATATTGTAATGGTGTATACCCTGAGGATTATTTAGAAACTCTACTAAATTAATTTTACTTTTCGTCGTGGCGTTAGGAAAAGGTAAATAAGAACAGTCCCTAAAATGAAGGACTTCTAAGTACCCTTATCCTTGAAAAAAATGAATAATTAGTTATCGGCTAATAATTTTATTATAAATAAAGAATGAAAAAAGAAGGATTACAGCATTTTATACTGTAGCCTTATTTGCACTTAATATTGTACTATTATAAATTCCTTTTATTTCCTAAATTTATATATGTATGAATGAGTTTCAAGAAGATTTATTAAATACTAGTTTACCTGTTTGATGTTTTAGAAACTTATGTTTAGGAAATGAACCGTTGCGCATTTGTTACATGAATCTAATATTGTTTTAATTTATTGATATAATAACAAAAAAAATAAATTATTTTAATTTTAAAAAAATATTGAAAAGTTAAAATAAATATTTTATACTTGGGTCAAATATTAGCGAAACGTTTAGATGAAAGGGAGTTGTTAATGAAAAATCCAAAAATTGCTGTAATTGGGGCAGGCTTAATGGGGACTGGAATTACCCAAGTAATTCTGGAAGCTGGATTCCATGTTTCATTGGTAGATGTAAGCGCTGTCCAGTTGGAAAATAGTAAAGGCAAAATATACTCATTATTAAATCGAAAAGTGGAAAAGGGCGAAATTGATAAGGAATATGTAAATAGCTGCATTGAGAGATTTACTACTTGCATTAATTTTGAAAGCGTTACCGAAGCTGAATTTGTAATAGAAGCTGTTCCTGAAAGATTAGAGTTAAAAAAAGAGGTATTTAAAAAAATAGACGAAGTGATCAATCCGAATGCGGTTCTCATTTCAAATACTTCCGGATTATCGATTTCAGATATAGCTTCAGTGACCAAACGGCCAGAACAAGTAATAGGAATGCATTTTTTCTTCCCGGTTCCTAAAATGGGGCTAGTAGAAATAATCAGAGGAGTTCTTACTTCCGATTTTGTATATGAAAAAGTAAAAAAACTTTCAGAACAAATTGGTAAGACGGCAGTTGAAGCCCCGAATTATCCAGGCTTTATAGTCAATCGTGTTCTGGTCCCTATGATTAATGAGGCAATTTACTGCGTAATGGAAGGGGCTAAACCTGAAGATGTAGATGCTGCCATGAAACTTGGAGCAAATCATCCTATGGGACCCATTCAATTAGCAGACTTTGTGGGATTAGATACTTTACTAGCAACGATGCAGGGTTTATATGAAGGATTCCGTGATTCCAAATACCGTCCTTGCCCATTGCTGATTAACTTAGTGGAAGGCGGGCAGTTGGGTCGAAAGACAGGGAGGGGTTTTTATACATATTAATAAAATTTTTTGAAAGTACATCTAAACGTTTAGTTAAACGATTAGATGGGAGGGACATTAGATGGCGACTATGAAGGATATCTCTAAGAAAGCAAATGTTTCGATAGCTACAGTATCCGCTGTGGTCAATCAATCGACTTATGTAAGTCCTGAACTAACTGAGAGAGTAAACAGAGCAATTGAAGAATTGAATTACAGGCCAAATGCTATCGCGCGAAGCCTAAAAATGAAAAGTACAAATACGGTTGGGGTGATCCTTTCCGATATTCTGAATCCATATTACCCCGCTATCGTAAAGGGTATGGATGATGTGGCTATTAAGAATAACTTTAGTGTCATCCTTTGTAATACTTCAAATGATAAAAGCCGCTTCCTGTCCTATTTAGATTTAATGGTAGATAAACGGGTAGATGGCCTTATTTTAGCTAATATTTCAAATCAGGAGGAATTACAGGAGGTTGAGAAAAGAAATCTTAATTTCGTTTTAGTAAATCGGAGACCGCCTGGATATAACACAAGCTATGTAGGTGTGAATAATCATCTAGCTATAGAATTAGCAGTTAATCATCTCGCATCTCTTGGATATAAACGGATTGCTTTTATTGGTGGAAACTCTGATCTTTCAACTTCTAAGGAAAGATTACAGGGTTTTGTACAAGGTATGATGCAAAACGGTTTACAGGTGACTAATAATCTAATTTTTGAAGGGGAGTATACGCAAGAATCAGGATATGCAAGTGTCATAAAAATGTTGAAGCAATTGAAGGAGTTACCGGAGGCAATCTGTGCAGCAAGTGATTTAATTGCATTTGGGATTATTAAGGCATTAAGAGAAAAAGGCATCCGAGTTCCTGAAGATATCGCTGTAATTGGTAATGATAACAATAATTTTTCAGAAGACTTTCTTGTTCCGCTATCAACAGTTAACCATCCTACCTATGAAATGGGCAAACTAGGAATGGGACTTTTGTTGCAGAGAGTCAATGAAGGAGAAAATCATTTCCCAAAACAAGTTATATTAACTCCATCTCTTATTATAAGAGAAAGTTGTAATACTTTTTCGAAGAAGAATCATCAGACTATAAGTTAACCTTGTAAGAAAAACATAAAAATACACATGATTAAAGGAGGAGAAAAGAATGAAAGAAGTTGTAATCGTGGGCAGTGCTCGTACAGCAATCGGCACCATGGGGGGTGCTTTAAAAGATATCCATGCAGCAGACTTAGGGGCTATAGCGATAAAAGAAGCTTTGAAAAGATCAAATGTCAGTCCTGAGTTGGTTGAAGATGTAATTGTCGGCTGCGTAGGACAGGTAGCCGAAAGTGCCTTTATCGGAAGGATGTGTGCTTTACGAGCAGGAATTCCAGCACAAAGTAATGCGTATACAGTCAATCGACTATGTGGCTCAGGGCTGCAAGCCATTAATACGGCGGCTCAAGCAATTCGATCAGGAGAAAATGAAATTATCGTTGCTGCTGGAACAGAGAACATGAATCTTCTACCATATTATGTTCGCAAAGGAAGGTATGGGTACCGTTTTGGCCATGCACAATTGGAAGACGGACTGCTTACCGCATTAACGGATCCTTTTGGAAATTATCCGATGGGAGTTACAGCAGAAAAAGTCAGCGAACGATTTAAAATAACTCGTGAAGAGCAGGATCAATTTGCATTCGAGAGCCAGGAGAAAGCAGCAGCAGCAATTGAGTCTGGAAAATTTAAAGATGAAATTGTGCCGGTTGAAATACCCCAACGAAGAGGAGAACCAAAATTCTTCGATACTGATGAACATCCACGAAAGACTACCTATGAAAAATTGTCATCTCTAAAACCAGCTTTCCAGGAAAAAGGAACAGTTACAGCTGGGAATTCCTCAGGTATTAATGATGGAGCTGCTGCTGTCGTAATGATGAGCGCAGAAAAGGCGAAAGAACTCGGATTAACCCCCCTTGCATTTGTTAGGGAACAGGCAGTAGCCGGTGTTGAGCCAGAAATTATGGGATTTGCCCCAGCTCCAGCAGTTAAAAAAGTTCTCCAAAAATCAGGCTTAACCCTAGATGATATTGATTTATTAGAAATTAATGAAGCCTTTGCAGCTCAGGCAGTCGCGGTCATTAAAGACTTAGAGGTAGATCCTCTAAAAGTTAACGTCAATGGTGGAGCAATAGCTCTTGGCCATCCGATTGGTGCATCAGGATGTATTTTAACAGTTAAACTGCTAAATGAAATGAAGCGTAAAGGATCGAAATACGGGATCGTCACCATGTGTATAGGTGGAGGTCAGGGTATCGCAACTATTTTTGAAAGTTACTCAAAATAGATTAGTTGACCAAGTTACGACCATTTATCACTATTGCAAAGTTGAGTAAGTTTTTACTAGAAGGGAAAAGTTTTCTTAAGATTCTCTCCTAGTAAAACAGTCTCGATTTCTAAAATGAAAATTATCAAACTAGGAGGAGTGAAACATTTTGATCGATTTAACAGGGAAATCAGCGATTGTAACAGGATCAGGGAGAGGCATTGGAAAAGGTATTGCCACCAAATTAGCCGAATTGGGTGCATCTGTTACCATTTGCGATATCAGTGAAGAAATAGCTTCAGAAACTGCTAATGAACTTAGTGAAAAAGGGTTGGATGTCGATTTCTATACGCTTAATGTAGCTGATACCGAAGACGCCCGTGAATTTATTGCGAAGGTAATAGAAAAAAGAGGCAAACTCGACATCCTTGTGAACAACGCAGGAATCAACCGAGACGGAGTACTTCATAAAATGGAGAGGAAACAATGGGATGACGTTATTTCAGTAAATTTGACAGGGACCTTTAACATGATGCAGCCGGCCAGTATACATATGAGAGAGCAAAACTCCGGCCGGATTATCAACATTGCTTCTGCTAGCTGGCTAGGTAACTTTGGACAAGCGAATTATGCAGCTTCAAAAGCAGGTGTTGTTGGACTAACAAAGACAGCTGCCCGTGAGCTTGGTAAATATGATGTCACCGTCAATGCGATTTGCCCTGGATTCATTGATACGGATATGACCAGAGGTGTTCCAGAAAAGGTATGGGATATTATGGTTTCCAAAATCGCAATGGGACGTGCCGGAAAGCCTGAAGATGTTGCAAATACAATTGCCTTCCTTGCCTCAGATGCGGCTTCCTATATTACAGGAGAAGTGATCAATGTTGGAGGTGGTATGGTACTTTGACAAGAAAAGTTAAAGTTTCGTCGGCTGCTGAAGTCGCCCAAAGCATTAAAGACAACAGTGTAGTGTTAACTACAGGTTTTAGTTTGATTGGTGTAGCAGAGGAAATCTATCAAAAAATTGAAGAGAACTTTCTTGCGAACGGCTCTCCTAAGGATTTGACATTTGTTCATTCGGCAGGCCAGAGCGATACCATTAGAGGAATGGAGCATCTAGCCCATCCTGGCCTGCTTAAGAGAATCATCGGTTCTCATTGGGGGCTATCGCCAAGGTTAGAGGCCTTGATAACAAATAATGAAATAGAAGCATTTTGCTTGCCTATGGGGCAAATGATTTCCATGTATAAAGCGGCTGCATCCGGTAAGCCAGGTATTTTGTCACAAATTGGTCTTGGCACTTTTGTTGATCCTAGGATAGAAGGCGGAAAGATGAATCGAAAAGCCATCAACAGTCAGGAAAATTTGGTCCAATATTTCAAAATGGGAGATGAAGACTATCTTTTTTATCCTAGCATAGCCTTTGACTTGTATATTGGACGGGGAACTACGGCAGATGAGGCTGGCAATATTACAATGGAAGATGAGGCAGGCAAATTAGAAGTAATATCAGCGGTTCAGGCAGTAAGGGCGAGCGGAGGAAGAGTGATTTTTCAAGTTAAGAGAGTAGTAGAAAGAAATACTTTAAACCCTAAAGAGGTTATTATTCCTGGGATTTTCGTAGATGAAATCGTTGTTAGTGAAAATCCTTATGAAAATCATCGAATGACATCTTCTGCTTTTTATCACCCAGGCTACGTGGGAAGGCTGAAAGAACCATTAATACGGTCAAGTGAGATGTTAAGACTTCAGACAAAGAAATTGATTGGCAGAAGGGCTGTAATGGAACTGACTGAAGGAGATATTGTAAATCTAGGTGTCGGAATACCTGGTGATTCAGTTGGAGCAATTATAGAAGAAGAAGATATGGCCAAGCAGATTTCCTTATCCGTTGAACTTGGAACAATCGGCGGGATTACAGTCGGTGGAGGTGATTTTGGAATTACGAAAAACGCCGAAGCGATTATCGAAAATTCCCAGAAGTTCGATTATTATACCGGGTGCGGTGTTGATGTTACGTTTATGGGTGCTGCAGAAATAGATAGAGATGGAAATGTTAATGTGAGCAAGTTTGGACCTCGCAGTCCTGGTTGCGGAGGATTTATCGATATTACGCAGGCGGCAAAGAAATTAGTATTCTGTTTTACATTCACATCTGGTGGCCTTCAAATTGATGTGGAGAAAGGTGAGGTTCGAATCTCCAAAGAAGGAAGGCATAAGAAATTTGTAGATCATGTTGAACAGATAACTTTTAATGGGAAATATGCTGCAAACCGTAATCAGCAAGTCCTTTTCGTTACAGAAAGAGCGGTCTTTACCTTAAGTGAAAAAGGTCTGGTACTTACAGAGGTTGCACCAGGTATCGATCTTGAAAAAGATATTTTATCTCAAATGGAATTTATACCGACGATTTCTCCAGACCTTAGAATTATGGATCCGTCTCTCTATGTAAATGGGATTATTCACCTGTCTGATTTTATTAATAGAAATAAAAACACTTTAGAAAGTAAATAAAACATTTAGATAAGGGGAGATCATAGTCTTGAAAAAATTAATGAAAATATTTACTGCGATTACACTTTCAAGTGCATTAATTCTTGGTTTAGCTGGATGTGGAAGTAAAGAAACTGGTTCAAATAATGGCGATGGAAAAAACGGTAAAGAAGTGGTTGTTGGTGTTCTTTATCCTACTTCTGGAAGCTTGGCCCGCTTAGGAGGCGCAGCATTGAAAGCAGTCGAATTAGCAGTAGAGGATATTAATGCGGCGGGAGGAATCAAATCGCTCGGAGGAGCGAAAATCAAACTAGAGGCGGTCGATCCGGGTGAAAAGCCGGAATCTGCAAAATCTGCGACAGAGCGTCTCATTCAAAATAAAAAAGTATCCGCCATTACAGGGGATTATTCAAGCTCACTTTCCCTTGTCACTTCAGAGGTGGCAGAACGTGCTAAGATTCCATTTGTAACCGCTTCCGTTGCGGATAAATTAACTTCCCGTGGTATGAAATATCTGTTCCAGGTATCTCCTAAAGGCTCGATGTTCGGAGAAACTCAAGTGAAATTCGCAAAAGAATATCTTGTCGGCAAGCTTGGAAAAAAACCGAAGGTAGCCATCGTTTTTGAAGAAACAAGCTACGGAACATCAACATCTGAAGGATTGAAAAAGACAGCGGAAGACCTAGGATTAGAAGTGGCTTTGTTTGAACCATATCAGGCTAATTTTGCAGACGCTTCTCCTCTTGTGAACAAAATTAAATCTTCTGGAGCCGAAATATTGTTCCCAGTTTCTTATTTACAGGATGCTATTCTAATTCAGAAAACGATTAAACAGTTTGGGTTGGATATCACCACAGTTGGCGGTGGAGCAGGTTACTTAATGCCTGAGTTTTACAAGGAGCTGGGAGAAGACGGGGAAGGTGTAGTATCTGTTGCTTCCTGGAACCGTGATATAAACAAAAAAGGTGTAGAAGATATTGACAAACGTTATGCAGAAAAGAATGGAGAGTTTATAACGGAACACTCAGGGGAGGCATATTCCGCAATGTGGACAATTGCGCATGCTATTGAAAAAGCCGGATCAAGTGACCCAGAGAAAATTAAGGAAGCTCTATCTAAATTGAAATTAGAAGAAGGTGCTCAAGGAAATATCATGCCAGGCGGCAACATTCAACTTGATAAAACAGGATGGAATAAGAATGTTCATCCGGTTATTATCCAATGGCAAGATGCGAAACCGGTTACAATCTATCCAAAAGAAGATGCAAAGGTAGAATATAAAAACTAATCATGGGGAAGGAGTATGAAAATGAATATTCCTTCCTTTCTTCCTACTATTATTAATAAAATACGAGACATCGGCGGTGAAATAATGGATTTATTATTGCAGGTACTTATTAATGGGCTATTAATCGGTGGGATTTACGCACTGATCAGTATTGGTTTAACACTCCTATTTGGAGTTGTGGATATTGTAAATTTTGCACATGGTGAATTTGTTATGCTCGGTATGTATGCCTCTTATTGGACATGGGTATATACAGGTGCGGATCCAATATACACTTTAATCGTTTCTATTTCAGGCATGTTCATTGTTGGAGTAATTACCCAAAAATACTTATTTTCACACATTATGAAAGCTCCAGCTCTTACTCAGATTTTTTTAACGGTTGGACTTCAGCTTGTCTTACAAAATGGTGCACTAATGATATTTGGTTCAAGCACACGTTCCATAAATTTTAGTTGGAGAGAGGAAACATTGAAATTTGCTGGGGTAGTAGTTCCTGTCAACATGTTGGTTGCTTTCGGCCTTTCTCTTATATTAGCGGGCATTCTATTTGTTTTCTTATCGAAGACCGATATCGGCAAGGCGATGAAAGCTGCTAAATTGGATCGGGAAACGGCAATGCTAATGGGAATTAACACAAATAAGATTTTTTACATTGCAGCAGGAATTGCAGCTGCACTGACAGGAGCAGCAGGAACAGCTATAAGTACCTTTCAGTACATCCAGCCTTTGGCAGGAGCTCATTTTGGGCTAATGGCCTATATAGTAGTAATACTAGGAGGATTGGGTAATCTTAAAGGAGCTTTTATTGGGGGGTTGATTCTTGGTATTGCCGAATCTTTCGGAATTCAATATATTAGTGCAAATTCAGGACTTCTTGCGGCCTTCATACTATTTCTAGTCGTACTGTTTATTAAGCCATCCGGATTATTTACCACGAAGGGGGCTGCATAAAAATGGGAATTCAAGCGGAAAAGGTCGTTACGGAGAAAGACCAAATGAATAAGACGCATACTCTGGGAGATAAAACTATTAGTCATTCAAAAAAAAATACCTTATTTAGCCATATTTCACAGCCCAAAATTTATGTTCCCCTATTCGGACTGTTATTTGTATGTGTTGCCCCTCTGACTGTGAATGAGTATTACCAGAATATCTTAAATTCAATCCTGCTGTTTGCCATTGCAGGAGTATCCTGGAATATTTTTGGCGGATACGCACGCCAGGTATCTATCGGTCATGCCCTTTTCTTTGGAATCGGAGCCTACACTTCAACTATCTTGTTAACAAAGTATGGAATCAGCCCCTGGATTGGAATGTTTGTGGGTGGAATAATCTCTGTAGTAGTTGGCTACATAATGGGAATGGGACTAATGCGATTAAGGGGTCATTATTTTGCGATTGCCACCATCGTATTCTCACAGGTCGCCCTTCTGCTGGTAACAAAGTATCGTGGATTTACTGGCGGAGCGGAAGGCCTCTCGGTACCATTCGCAGAATCTTTTGGGATGCTTCAGTTCTCTAGTAAGCTGCCTTATTTCTATATTTTCCTGGCTTTCTTAGTGGTGATTCTCTTGTTAGTACGAAAAATTGAAAACTCACGTCTGGGTTATTACATGATTGCAATGGGCCAGGATGATCAAGCAGCAAAAGCAATAGGGATCAATATTCCAAGGGTAAAACATATCGCATTAGCCATAAGTGCGTTTACCATGTCAATGGTAGGAACCTTATATGCTCAGTATATGTATTTTATCGAACCAAAGGCTGTTTTTGATGTTCCTTTGTCTGTAGAATTTGCCATGGTTTCAATTATTGGCGGGCTTGGTACGGTAATGGGGCCTGTTATTGGAGCAATCGTTATGAAGCCATTCATTGAAGTTGCCATTTCCATAACAAGTTTTCTGGGATTGGGTTCACTTGAAGGGATTAACTACTTTTTATACGGGATCATCTTAATCGTTGTCGTTATACTTATTCCTAATGGTTTAATCAGACCTATCTCAAAGGCCTATAATAGATTGCTTTCTGTCCTTCCAGGCGGAAAATCAAAATGGAGGGATAATCATAGATGAGTGAACAAATCTTAGAAGTTAAAAATATATCAAAACGGTTTCACGGGTTGCTTGCTGTTAACGATTTAAGTTTCCATATATATAAAGGTGAAATTTTAGGAGTTATCGGGCCCAATGGTGCCGGTAAATCAACAACGTTCAATCTAATTACAGGGGTTTATAAACCGGATACTGGTGAAGTTATTATGAATGGAGAGAAAATAACCGGCCTTTCATCAGATGAGATTTGTAAAAAAGGACTTAGCAGAACTTTTCAGGTAACTCGTCCTTTCGGTGATATGACAGTGTTGCAAAATGTAATGGTGGGGGCTTTCCTTAAGACCTCTCACTTTAATGAGGCGAAGAGGAAAGCGTTGGAAATGATTGAGTTTGTTGGGCTTGGGGAGAAAGCACATTCAGTTGCGCGCACTCTCTCCATCATCGATCAAAGGAGATTGGAATTTGCAAGAAGCCTGGCAACACAACCAAAATTACTCTTATTGGATGAGTGTCTAGCAGGTCTAAATAATCGTGAAGTTGAAGAAGCAATTGAGCTAATTTGGAAGGTAAAGGCATCAGGGATAACTCTGGTAGTTATCGAGCACGTAATGAAGGTCATTAATGCCATATCGGATCGTGTGGTGGTACTCAATTTTGGCTCAAAATTGCTAGAAGGTCTTCCAAAGGATGTAATGAGCAATCCGACTGTTGTTGAAGCCTATCTGGGAAAGGGGTTTGTGCAACATGCTTAATGTAAACAACCTACATGTTTCATATGGTGCAATTAAGGCTCTGCGAGGGGTTTCAATCGAGGTTAACCGTGGAGAATGTGTCGCGATTGTTGGCAGTAATGGGGCTGGAAAAACCACATTATTAAAAACGATTTGCGGTTTATTAACTCCAAATCAAGGAACTGTTGAACTAGACGGGAAACCGCTTGTCGGGAAAAAAGCCTATGATATTGCCAATCTCGCAGTTGCTCATGTGCCAGAAGGTCGTCGTGTTTTTACGGAAATGAGTGTATTAGATAATTTAATACTTGGTTCATATGTGAAAGAAGCGAAGGCTCATCGAAATGAAAGCCTTGATTATGTTTTTAGCTTGTTTCCCCGCTTAGCTGAACGCAAAAATCAACTTGCAGGAACAATGTCTGGCGGTGAACAGCAAATGCTTGCAGTCGCTAGAGGCTTAATGTTAAAGCCGAAATTAATAATTCTTGATGAGCCTTCTTCGGGCTTATCCCCGCTTATTGTGGAGCAAATGTATGAAAAGCTGGCAGAAATCCATAAAACAACAGATATGGCAATGCTTGTTGTTGAACAAAATGTTCCAATTGCTCTTTCTATTGCAAATAGGGGCTATGTTTTGGAAAATGGTTCAATTCACGTAGCTGGAACAAGCAATCAATTAATGGTAGATCCTGAGGTGAAAGCAGCTTATCTAGGATTCCATTAAGACTTAGGAAAGGTTTTGGTAGAGTGAGAGGAATTTATTTTGATGCCTTTGAAGTTGGAACTGTCTATAAAACTCCAACTAGAACAATGACCGAAACGGATGTAGTAATGTTTTCAGCAATGTCAGGAGATATGAATGAACTCCATACAAGTGAAGAGTTCTCCAAGCAAAGTCCTTTCGGGAAACGACTTGCACAGGGATTACTCGGTTTATCTATCTCCCACGGCTTAATGTTTCGACTGGGTATCTTTGACGGAACAGGAATTGCATTATTAGGTGTGGATAAATGGCAGTTTACAGCGCCAGTTTTTCTGGGAGATACGATCCACGCAGAAGTAGAAGTCCAGGAAAAGATTGAAAGCAAGAGCAAATCAGATCGTGGAGTTATCCGCTTCTTTGTCAGATTGGTTAATCAAGAGGGTGTTGTTACTCAACAAGGGATTCAAACACTTATGATAAAAAGAAAATGAAAAATATGAGGTGAAAATATGGATAAAGTAATGAAAGCTAAAGAGGTGCTGCCCCATCTGAAAGAAGGCGCAGTTCTGTCCACTGTAGGTTTCACGTTAATGGGAGCCTGCGGCACCATCTTAAATGAAATCGAAAAGAGTTTCCTTGAGACAGGTTATCCAAAAAATTTAACGCTCCTGCATGGTGCCGGTCAAAGTGACAGGATTAATGGTATACAACGCTTGGCCCATCCTGGGTTAGTGAAAAGAATTATTGGTTCACACTGGGGACTCGCTCCTAAATGGGGAGAAATGATTCACAAAAATGAAGTGGAAGCTTTTTGTCTTCCACAGGGACAGCTTGTCCATTTATTTCGTGCAATGGCTTCCGGTAAGCCAGGGAATTTTTCCAAGGTTGGAGTAGGCACGTTTGTCGATCCACGAATTGAAGGAGGTAAAATGAACGGAAGTGCTCATGCATGTGACGATATTGTGGAAGTTCTTTCTCTGCATGGTGAGGAGTATTTGTTCTATAAGAGTAATCCCATAGATGTGGCGATAATCCGCGGTACGACTGCGGATGAAAGAGGAAATATCACAATGGAAGAAGAAGCCATTAAATTAGAAGCCATCTCCGTTGCGCAGGCAGCAAAAAACAATGGGGGGAAAGTGTTTGCACAGGTAAAGTACCTAGCCAAAAGCGGAAGCCTCCACCCAAAGGATATTGTCGTTCCAGGTATATATGTTGACGGCATTATTATTTCGGAAAACCAGGAGGAAGATCATCGTCAAACAGCTTCATATTTCTTTGATCCTATATATTCAGGTGATTTAAAAATTCCTGAAGCCTCCAGTGATCCTTATCCTTTTAATATCCGGAAAATAATCGGTCGCCGTGCTGTCATGGAGCTATTCCCTAATGCTGTTGTCAACCTAGGTACAGGTATACCAGGTGATGTTATTGGTCCGATTGCTAACGAGGAAGGAATAAACAAAGCGATAACCTTAACCATTGAATCAGGTGTCATTGGCGGTATCCCGGAAGGCGGAACAGACTTCGGAATCACAAAGAACGCAGAAGCTATTATCGAACATTGCTATCAGTTTGATTACTACAATGGAAGCGGTGTGGATGTTACTTTTATGGGACTGGCGGAAGTTGATGCGGCAGGGAATGTAAACGTAAGTAAATTTGGTACTAAGACTGTTGGTTGCGGCGGTTTTATTGACATCACACAGCCAGCCAAAAAAGTGGTGTTTTGCGCCACATTTACAGCAGGTGGGCTTAAGGTCGATATTGAAGGCGGAACCCTTCGTGTTGTCCAGGAAGGAAGAACAAAGAAATTTATTGATGAAGTTAATCAGATCACCTTCAGTGGCCAATATGCTCGAAACATCGGCCAGAGGGTCATATTCGTGACGGAAAGAGCAGTATTTGAATTAAAAAAAGATGGATTGGTGCTTACGGAAATTGCACCAGGTATCGATCTTGAAATAGATATTCTCTCCCAAATGGATTTTAAGCCTATCATCGCAGCGGACTTAAAAGTGATGGATAGCAGGATCTTTAAAGAAGAGGTAATGGGGTTCGAAAATGAATTTTTTGGATTAGAAAAATTCCTTCTCCAAACAAGTAACTCACAGCTTAAGGGAGGGATTAAAGTTGGTTAACAGCACAGTTTCTATGATTAAAAATGTGACTGAAATTATCTGGGGAATGGGGGCGGTCAGTAATGTGGCCGCCATTCTTGAAAAGAATAAAGCGAAGAAAATATTGGTGGTCACTGATGCTGGAATCGCAAAATCAGGTGTTTTAGATCAAGTCACTGCTCAACTTACAGGAGTGGAATATTCTTTATTTAGTGAGGTTGAGCCTAATCCTTCCGTACAAACAGTTTTTAAAGCATTAGGGAAATGTAAGGAGCTAGAGGCGGATCTTATTATTGGCGTGGGAGGAGGCAGCCCCATTGATGTAGCGAAAGCAGTTGCTGTTGTTAATGCCAATGGCGGTTCGATTGTGGATTATGAAGGAATCGATACATTTACTACTCCTGCTACGCCTTTATTGGCGATTCCAACCACATCTGGCACAGGCAGTGAAGTTACTTCCTTTACAGTTATCACGGATACAGAACGCAATTATAAATTAACGGTCGGAGGGACTCTAGTATCTGCAAGATGGGCTATTGTAGACCCTCAACTTACAATAACTTTACCACCTGGAATAACAGCATCTACTGGAATTGATGCACTCGTTCACGCGATTGAATCTTATACTTCAAGAGCTTCTTTCCATTATTCCGAGGTTCTTGCCCTAGATGCTGTTTCCTTGATCAGCGGCAGTCTACGCAAGGCTTATTATCAAGGCGATGATCTAAAAGCAAGAGAAAACATGCTTCTCGGAAGCTTAACGGCTGCCCTTGCTTTTAATAATACCCGTCTAGGCAATGCCCATGCTATTAGTCACCCGTTAAGTGCTTTTTTTGGGATCCCACATGGAATCGCAAACGGTATTCTACTTCCTGCGATTATGGAATTTAACTTGCTTTCCTGTCCTGATAAATTTGCACGCATAACAGAAGCGATGGAGCCAGAAGTGAAGGGAAGTATCATGGAAAAGGCTAATGCGTCGATTCAGTTGGTCAAAAGATTAGTCAAAGATATCAAAATTCCGATTTCTATTTCTGAACTTGGTATCAACAAAGATGATTATGAAGCGGCAATTCCTTTTATGGCAAGAGATGCGATGAAAAGTGGAAACGTCCTTGTTAATCCAAGAAAAACAAATTTAGAAGATATTAATAATTTGTATCATGCTATCTATTAAAATGTGAAAGATCAAATCTTACATTTTTGAAGTCTGGCATAAAGGGGATAAAATTATGGCTGTGTTTAAGAATCCTGAAGAAATTGCTCAAAGCATTCCTGATGGAAGCACCATTGCTCTTGCCGGATTTGGGGGAATGGGGCAATGTGACAATATATTAAAGGGGATCCGTGACTCTTTCTTACGATCGGGACATCCTCGTGACTTAACGGTTTTCCATGCAGCTGGTCAGTCGGATAAATCGAATGGCATCGAATATATAGCAGAGGAAGGCTTGATTAGTCGTGTCATAGGTGGTCATTGGGGATTAGCTCCTAAAATGAAACTTCTTATTGAGGAAAATAAAATCGAAGCCTACTGTTTTCCACAGGGACAGCTTACACATTTGTTCAGGGCAATGGCCAGCGGTCTGCCCGGACAACTTTCAAGAATTGGGCTCGGCACCTTTGTAGACCCGAGGAAAGAAGGCGGGAAGTTTAACGAGCGTACGATGGGAAAAGAAGATCTTGTGAAACTTGTTACGATTGAAGAGGAAGAGTTTTTACTCTATAAATCTATCCCTTTTGACTTTGTCTTTATCAGGGGAACAACAGTCGATGAGGAAGGTAACTTAACATCTGAGGAAGAAGCACTAAAGCTTGAGGTGCTTTCAGCTGCTCAAGCGGCAAGAGCACATGGCGGGGTAGTTGTGGCTCAGGTAAAATACTTAGCAAGGAAAGAAACGTTGCACCCAAAAGATGTTGTGGTACCCGGATATCTTATAGATTATGTGAATGTTGTTGACAAACCAGAAAATGATCACAGGCAGATCCCTAGTACAGCATATCATCCAGTTTTTAGTGGCAATACACGGGTCCCATCGCGAAGGCTGGAAAATCTTCCATTGAGTATACGGAAAATAATTGGAAGAAGAGCTGTCCAAGAAATGCCAGCATTTTCTGTAGCGAATATAGGAATTGGGATTCCAGGTGATGTTATTGGGCCGATTCTTCATGAAGAGCAACTTCAATCCGGTGTTGTGCTTACACTTGAGTCCGGAGTCATAGGCGGAATCCCCCTAGGAGCAAATCAATTTGGGATTGCTCAAAATGCCACGGCCATTATAGACCATGAATACTTGTTTGATTATTACCATGGAACAGGGGTAGATATCACTTTTATGGGTGCCGCAGAAGTGGATCGGCTGGGCAATGTGAATGTGAGCAAGTTCGGTAATCGAATAACAGGTTGTGGCGGCTTTATCGATATAACCCAACCTGCAAAAAAAGTCGTTTTCTGCACCACATTTACTGGAGGCGGTTTTCACGCTGAAATAATTGATGGCCGGCTAAACATTGTAAAAGAAGGGAATATAAAAAAATTCAAAGCTGAAGTAAACCAAATTACGTTTAGCGGTGAATATGCTTCAAAACTCCATAAAGAAATTATCTATGTTACCGAAAGAGCTGTATTTGAATTGACAACGGACGGACTTGTTTTAAAAGAAATTGCCCCAGGAATAGATTTAGAAAAGGATGTTTTAGCTCAAATGGAATTTATGCCAACCATCCACCAGAATCTAAAGGTGATGGACATGAAAATTTTCGGTAAAGAAAGAATGTCATTTAAAACTCGTTAATTTTGAAAACAAATGGTTTCAAATAAAATTAGGAGGAAACTAGCGTGGAGATAACAGTTAGTTTAATTGATTTAGACGAATTAAAAATGTTTGTGAATGGCGAATGGATATCGGGTAATGGAAAAACATTCGCTGTCACGAATCCGTCTACGGGCAAAGTTGTCGCCCTTGTTCCGAATGGCGGACGACAAGAGACGAAACTAGCTATAGCAGCCGCCGAAGATGCATTTAAATCTTGGTCAAAGTTAACAGCCAATGAACGTGCAAAATACTTATTAAAATTACGGGATCTAATGCATGAACATAAGGACCAGCTTGCAGAAATTATGAGTTTAGAAATGGGAAAACCATTCACTGAAGCACAGGGAGAAGTAGTATATGCTGCTAGTTTCTTAGAATGGTTTGCCGAGGAAGGCCGCAGGATTTATGGCGAAACCATTCCTGCATCTGCTGCTCATAAAAGATTAATGGTCATTCGTCAGCCAGTGGGCGTGGTTGCGGCTATTACGCCTTGGAATTTCCCATTGGCTATGATGACCAGGAAATTAGGACCTGCGATGGCAGCCGGTTGTACTGGAATTGTAAAGCCTGCAAAACAATCACCTATCAGTGCAATAGCATTCTGTAAATTGGTTGAATTAGCGGGTATACCCCGTGGAGTAGTCAATGTCGTAACAGGCGATGCCGAGCCTATTTCAGATGAGATATTCGAAAATCCAGTGGTACGAAAAATTTCTTTCACTGGATCTACTGACATAGGAAAATTACTTGTTTCTAAATCTGCGAACCAATTAAAGCGATTATCACTAGAGCTTGGTGGTCATGCGCCTTTCATTGTTTTTGAAGATGCTGATTTAGAGGCTGCTGCTGCAGGTGCAGTTGCTAGCAAATTTAGAAATACAGGACAGACGTGTGTTTGTGCGAATCGAATCTATGTTCAAAAGTCCGTAATTGATAGATTCTCTGAAATTTTCGTGGAGAAAGTTCAATCTCTAAAGGTCGGAAATAGCATTCAGCCGAATGTTCAAGTAGGACCGCTAGTAAGCCTTGCTGGTCTTGTAAAGGTAGAGGAACACGTGGAGGATGCCATAAGTAAAGGGGCAAGAATTCTTTGTGGTGGACAAAGGCTTGGAGGAGACTTGTCTGATGGTTTATTCTATGAACCTACCGTTATCTCTGAAGTTAATACAGACATGCTTATAACGAATGAGGAAACTTTCGGTCCTGTTGCTCCCATTATTCCATTTGAAACAGAGGAAGAAGTAATTCAGCATGCAAACAATACAGTTTATGGTTTAGCTGCCTATTTTTATACACAAAACATTGGTCGTGCAATCAGAGTTTCTGAGGCTTTAGAATTTGGCATCATCGGCATGAATGATGCCGTACCCGCAGTACCTCAAGCGCCGTTTGGAGGATTTAAAGAGAGTGGGATTGGCCGGGAAGGCGGACATCAGGGCTTGGACGAATACTTAGAAGACAAATTTATATCAATGAGTTTTTAGGAGAAAAAAATAGAGTAAAGGCATGGGAGCCTTTACTCTATTAGCTATCATATTAACTAAATTAACTCTAAATAAAAGAGGGATAATCGTGTATGATTTTACAATAGTAGGCGGTGGGATCGTTGGTTTATCCACGGGGATGGCTTTAAGTCGATATTATCCCAAGGCGAAAATTCTAATTTTAGAAAAAGAAAAAGTTTGGGCTAGTCATCAGACTGGACACAATAGTGGAGTTATTCACTCTGGAATCTATTATAAACCAGGCAGTTATAAAGCCAGATTTGCACGTGAAGGAAGTCAGGCTATGGTTAATTTTTGTAAAACTTATAATATTCAGCATGAAATTTGCGGCAAAGTCATTGTTGCGACAAAACCGGCAGAACTTCCTTTATTAGAAAATCTATTTCAACGTGGATTACAAAATGGCCTAAATATAAAAAAAATTGGGCCTAGTGAACTTAAAGAAATTGAACCACACGTCAACGGGTTGGCAGCTATTCGTGTCGCTAATGCAGGGATTGTCAATTATAAACAGGTTGCAGGAGCCTTTGCTTCCATTATTGAGAAAAATGGTGGTGAATTACTTCTTAATACTAAGGTAGAGAACATTGTGAATAAGGCAGATGGAATAGAAGTTGAGAGTAATCGTGGTTCATTTAGGACTCATTTTTTGATCAATTGTGCTGGACTTCAGAGTGACCGAATGGCGAAACTGGAAAAAGTAGAAACAGATATAAAAATTATCCCGTTTCGTGGGGAATATTATGAACTGAAACCTGAAAAGCGGTGCCTTGTAAAAAATCTTATATATCCCGTTCCAAATCCTAATTTTCCCTTTTTAGGCGTGCATTTTACACGTATGATTGACGGTAGAGTGGATGCAGGACCTAATGCAGTTCTTAGCTTAAAAAGAGAAGGCTATTTTAAGACTGATTTTGCTATGCAAGATTTTATAGAAGTCATGACCTACCCAGGATTTTGGAAAATTGCATCAAAATACTGGAAAAATGGTTTAGAAGAAATGGTTCGGTCCTTTAGTAAATCAGCTTTCGTCAGGAGTCTTCAGCAACTCATCCCGGAAATCAGTGCTTCAGATTTAGAGACGGCCCCTGCTGGTGTAAGAGCTCAAGCATTAAAATCAGATGGAACGCTGGTGGATGATTTTCATATTGTTTCTGGTAGAAATTCGATTCACGTATGTAATGCACCATCGCCTGCGGCTACTGCATCTATTCAAATAGGTAATGCAATAGTTGCAAAAATAAGTGAGCAGTTTCCTCGGGCAGAACAATTAGCATATGAATCTCCTGGAGAATATAGAAATTAAAAGAAATGATATCGTTCCACTTACAAACATTATTGAAGATTGCTTATAAATTTCCATTGAGTTCTTAGATAAAGCAATGAAACTCGCAAAAGAAATGAGTTATGAACATGAACTTGTTGTAGGAGGACTGTGTCTTGAATATAATACGTTCCTGTCGCTTTTTATTAGGATTAAAAAAACTAGATAAGTAGGGATGTTTATGAAAGTGGTGATTGCTCCAGATTCATTCAAAGGCTCTATTTCTGCTGGGGATATTTGTTTTGCGATAAAAGAGGGAATCCTCCGTGTATTTCCAGATGCGGAAATAAAGGCTGTACCGCTTGCTGATGGTGGTGAAGGAACACTGGAAAATATGATTTATTCATCAAATGGTACCTTAATGCGAATAAAAGTAAAAGGACCAATGGGGAAAGAGGTTATTGCTGCATATGGAATATTGGGAGATGGGGAAACAGTTGTAGTTGAAATGGCTCAAGCTTCTGGTCTTCCCCTTGTTGAACCCGAGGAAAGAAATCCGTATATTGCTACAAGTTTTGGCACAGGCCAATTAATAAAACATGCACTAGATGCAGGTTACCGGAGATTCATCATTGGTTTAGGTGGTAGTGCAACGAATGACTGTGGCACTGGAATGCTAACGGCTCTAGGATTAAAGCTTTTTGATAAAAATGGAAATATATTAACAGAAGGTGGGGGATTTCTCTCCGATTTATCATTTTTCGATGAATCAGGGCTCGACCCTCGGATAGTCGAGTCGAATTTTACCATTGCAAGTGATGTAATAAATAAGCTTTGCGGAAAGGAAGGAGCATCTGTGGTATTTGGCCCTCAAAAAGGTGCATCACCTGAAATGGTTAAACACCTTGACGATGCGCTAAGTCATTTTGCGGACATTGTGTATAAACAAAAAGGTGTTGATATTAAGAGGTATCCAGGAGGTGGTGCTGCTGGTGGCATGGGGGCAGCACTTATTGCATTTCTAGGAGCTTCCGTCCAGTCTGGTGTTGATGTTATTATGAAAGAAGTTGACTTTGATGGGCAAATTATAGGTGCTGACCTGATTATTACAGGTGAAGGAAAGCTTGATGCACAAACAATATCGGGGAAGGTAATTTCAGGGGTAAGCAAAATTGCAAGAAAACATCAAGTACCTGTCATTGTCATATGTGGAGGAGTAGAAATAGAACCAACCAAGTTTAATGAACTGGGCATTCTTTCTGCATTTTCAATTGTTCCCGGACCTTGTTCCTTAAATGAATCCATGAAAAAATCGGCGGCATGGATTACTGAACGGACGGAAGCAATTATAAGAATAATTAGCTACTATAAATAGTTATTATTCAGGTGTTGGCAGTCTTAAAATTTGCCCGAGATCTGCTTGCAAGGGGACTGGTTGTTTAATTCCCACTTTTCCCCGTCAACCAAATGCATCATACCAACAGTCTCGGAGATTTTTCAGTTATGTTTTTCCGACTGTTTAAACTTGAGTTGAAAGTGCGGAATCACCAGTATTTTTCTGAATATTACATAGACTATTACGACGGAATTTGATTTTATGTCCAATCCACCAAGTATTGTATGAATGGTGGATTTTTTTTGCATAAATAAATAGGGAAACCCAAAATAGAGTGAATACCTAAGATTAGGTTGGGACAAATTAACCGCTTCTGTTCTGAAGTTATTCGGAAAAACAGCACAATGGAAAACATTTCATCCTTCATAAAAAGTCCAAGTAAACTTTTCTATTAGGTAAAATATCAGTTGTAAATCATTCATAAACAAGAAAAAATTGAATTGGCTGAGTTCTAAAAAGTAGGTAAAATTCTTTAAGAACGTAGTCTGCTTTCCATTTTAGTATACTGATTTCAGAGGTGTTGTTTATTTCTTTGTTTTTTTGTTTTTTGTCCATAGTTCTTAAGAAATTCATTTTTTGTGGAGGGAAAAAAGTGGGAGATTCTAAAAAAGAAATCGTACCATTACCCGAGGATTTTTATGTTCAGCCCACCCTTGAACTGGCAAAGGCATTGCTTGGATGCCTCCTTGTAAAAGAAACGAATGAGGGAATGTCGGCAGGATATATTGTTGAAACAGAGGCATACATAGGTCCTGGCGATAGGGCTGCACACAGCTACAATAATAGGAGGACGCGAAGAACAGAGGTTATGTTCCAACGTTCAGGACTTGTTTATACTTATTTAATGCATACACACTGCCTTTTCAATGTGGTCAGTGGCGGTGAAGAACATCCTGAAGCCGTTTTGGTCCGCGCCCTTGAACCTCGATACGGTCTCGAATTAATGAAAAAGAGAAGAGGTAAGGAAGATTTGCCAAGTCTGACAAATGGCCCTGGCAATCTGTCAAAATCATTAGGCATTACCATGGAGGACTATGGCTGCCTCCTCACGCTTCCACCGTTATATATCGCGAAGGGCTTTTGTCCGGAAACTATATCCGTCGGCAAAAGGATTGGAATTGATAAATCTGGTGAAGCCCGGGATTATCCATGGCGATTCTGGGTGACGAATAATCAATATGTTTCTCGGCATCAAAAATCTGACTATGTAATTGTCTGAAAAGTAAAGAGGACTTAACTCGTTGGTTAAGTCCCTATAATAAATGGATTCGTTTAGTTTTCCTTAGTAAGAATTAGGCTTATAGCCAATTATTCTTCCTTTCCTAAAGTTTATTTATCGAAAAGGATTATCCATTTAATCCTTTTGTTTCGATTTTACGAGTATGAAGTTTTTCTAAGACTACAATCCTGGTCAACACCCCCTCGTCATAGAAATGGTTTGGTTCTGATCACCCGGACCGATAAAATCTAATGCGGCAGGAGAAAAAACTATAACTTTTCTTTTAACGGCCTCCAAAGGAATTCGGATTGGCTCAAAAACCTCCCTATCCTGAAAAGCTTTACCTCCCTTGGTTATTCGCTTTTTCTCATCTCTTTCGAAGGCAGTCTTATTTTTCTTGTCAATTGTGTTCATAGTGACATGCTCTTTCACTTTTTCAGTTAGTAGTGATGGTTCTTTCTCGGTTTGGCAAACTTCTACTTCCATCGAAGCTACTATTCCGATTTCTCGATTATTAACCACCAAAATGAAGTTGTAACCGGTTTTGGTTTTCTTTTGGAGAATTTCAACTTCTTCTGTGATTAACGTGACGAATTCTTCAGGTTGTTTCGTGTGTGAGTCTTGAGAGTTTTCTTTTTCCTTAATGACACGATAAGCTGCTTTTGCGCCAATTCCTTCATCTGTAAAGTCAAAAGGTTTGATACTCTGTGTGCGTACAAGGTATACATCATTAACCTTTTCTTTGTTGTTTAATTGGACACATAAAGCAACATCTTCTTTCACCGCCTTTCCCTCACTGTTCGAGAGAGTAGGGACATTCATTTTCATTCCTGGAAATTGAACGAAGATGTAGCTGAAGTTTTTCTTGGGATGCACATCTGAAAGTCTCATAAACTCACAACCTTTCCGATTTGTACAAGTTTTTTTCCTTGTAGTTGTATAATTCAATAAGTATCTTCTCATTCCTTTATGAGTATGTTGAGTTTTCATCGTCACTTTCTTATGAAATGTGATGATTCCTCCTAAATTATGAGGAAATCTACTATCGAAACATGTAAATGAGATAAAAACGCTTACAAAAACGACAATTTATAGACTATTCGCTCAATTATGTTACAATAAATTTTATATATTAATGCGACACAAAGAGTCTCCCGCTTAAAAAAATCTTAAAACTTATATACCATGGAGGAAAACTATGAACTTTGTTAGTACACGCGGAAGCGTAAATAAAATTGGTTTTATCGATACAGTCTTAATGGGATTAGCTAATGATGGGGGATTATTAGTACCAGAGAAGATCCCACAAATTCCTGCAGAAAAGTTAGAAGCAATGTCAAAACTTACTTATCAAGAATTAGCTTACGAAATCTTTTCTTATTATGTTGATGGTGAAATTCCAAACAATGAGCTAAAGTCGTTAATCGAGAAAAGCTATGCTACCTTCCGTCACCCAGAGGTAACACCGGTACAAAAGCTGAAGGATAATATGTATGTATTAGAACTTTTCCATGGCCCGACCTTTGCTTTTAAAGATATTGCTCTGCAATTCTTAGGAAACCTATATTCCTATGTTTCAAAGAAGACTGGTGAAACGATTCATATTATTGGTGCAACTTCGGGAGATACTGGTGCATCAGCCATTGAAGGAGTAAGAGGAAAAGAAGGTATTCGCATTTGTATTTTGCATCCCCACGGTAAAGTAAGTAAGGTGCAAGAATTACAAATGACGACTATTGATGACCAAAGTGTATTGAATTTGGCTATTAAAGGGACGTTTGATGATGGTCAAAGAATTATCAAGGAATTGTTTGCAGATGTAGAGCTAAAAACTAAATATCACCTGCGTGCCATTAATTCCATCAACTTTGTTCGTATTTTAGCGCAGACAGTTTATTATTTCTATGCCTATTTCCAAGTGACAAAAGAGAGCGATGTAAAAAATGTTAACTTTAGTGTACCAACAGGTAATTTCGGAGATATCTTTGCTGGTTATCTTGCCAAGAAAATGGGTCTGCCAGTTGGTAAACTCATTGTGGCGACAAACGAAAATAATATTTTAGAAGGGTTTATCCGTGATGGTGTGTATAAGCCAGGTGAGTTCCGCAGCACCTATAGTCCTTCTATGGATATCCAAGTAGCAAGCAATTTTGAACGTTATTTGTACTACTTGCTTGATGAAAATCCAATCGAAGTGTCTGCCTTAATGGAGAAATTCAAGACAGAAGGAAAAATCGTCGTGAACGAGGAACTGCTCCACCAGGTGAAAGAGGATTTTGCGGCACATGGGGTTGATGGAGAAGAATGCTTGCAAACCATTAGTAAGTATTATGATGAAACGAGTTATTTATTAGATCCACATACTGCATGTGGGGTTGCTGCATACGAAAAGTGTAATAAACCTAATGAGGTTTGTGTCACTCTTGCAACTGCTCATCCTGCAAAATTTAATGAGTCCATTGAACGTTGTGATATTAAGCAGCCATTCCCTGAACAAATAAGTGAATTGTTTAATAAACCACAGCAATTCAAAGTGGTTGAGGCGGATAAAGACGAAGTAGTACGTCAAGTAGAAACGCTCTTTCAATTCTCAGCAAAATAAACTCTTTTTATTTTAGTATAAAAAGCAACTACCTCATACTTATGGTAGTTGCTTTTTTCTTCCATTTATAATTGAACCTTTAATTTTATTGTTTTCTTATTTCTGAAATGTACTGTAGTTGCTCCAAAGGTTTTCCTCCGACAATTAATTAATTAATTAATTAATATTTAAAGAAAGATAACTATCATGTATTTTACACTATATTATGAAAAGGGGAGTTAACAGCAGCTCCCTTATTCATAAGCAATTGTTACAGAGCTGTTTTTAATAGCCAAGAATTTATTTGTTATTAATTTTATAAATATTATAAACATTATATATTTTTGTTTTTGGGCTATTGACGAAATATGACCCATATGTGTAAAATACACCTATAGTAATTTTATTGAGGTGTAGTCATGACAAATAATAATAATGAAAAAAATGTTACTCCATCTAAGCACTTTATCCTTCCATTTATATTATTGCTACTTAGTAGGATGTCACTTCATGGCTATGAACTAATTCAAAAGCTTCAAGCTGTCGGTTTTCACACACTTGACCAAGGTAACTTGTATCGTTTAATGAGACAACTAGAGAAGGACAATCTTGTGCAATCAGAGTGGCATACAAATGGAAGTGGTCCTGCCAAACGAAGTTATTCAATAACTGATACTGGTAAAGGGTATTTAAAGGGTCATGCAATACAACTCGAGCAATACCAATCCATGCTCGATAAATTCTTCAACATGTACTTTAGTTTTCTTGAGCTCTACCTTCCTCCTTTACATAGGGAGGATAAAATAGAGAAATTAACGAAACAAATTAACGAAACAAATGAGGAGGAACGACGATGAGCCAAAAGGTGATTGATCAAAAAGAAGAAGTCCTAAAAAAGGAAGTTAAAAAAGGAGAGGTTAAAAAAGTGGAAGTTTCAAAAGTAGAAGTACCAAAAGTGGAAGTTCTAAAAGTAGAGAAGCAGAACGAAACAAGCTATGTTACGGATTCATTTATTGATATTTTTTGGGGGCAATTTGAAGCTGCAGTTTCTCGTACTAGAGAACTTAGAGAACAACAGCAAGATCTTTACTTAAAGGCTATAAAAGAAACAACCAAGTTCAATGGAGTGTACCGCAATACTTTAAAGGGTCTTTTTGAACAAGTAACGACTATAAATGGCGATTTGCGTAAAGGGATATTCCAATACAACGTTATTAACGGAAATGAATCTACACAAGTAATGACTGAATCTTTAAAAAGTCAAGTAAGTGAAGTAGCTAGTAAATTAGAGGAGCTTTATTTAACTCCAATTAACTCAGCTTTTGATTTAATTGAAGGTACAGAGAAGCGTTTTGAACAAAATAGCGAGTCATTCATCGAATCTACAAATGAAGCACTTAATGCTTGGGAATCTGTCACAGACGACTATTTAAAACAAGCTAGAAAAACTCATGAAGATATTGCTCATAAATTGGAAGATAGCGTACGTGGACTTGTTGCTCCAATTAAATAGTACATATCTAAAAGAAAAAACATTCTTTATCTGATGAGCCCTTCTTTGGTAATAGATAACCTATATCACACAAAAAAGCAGCTTTACCTTCATGGCAAGCTGCTTTTTTTTAATAATAACGATTTTACAACCGAGTATTCCATCTTCATATTATTACTTGAAAGTAGGTAATTGAGTAAAGTGGAGTGAGAAAAGTATGCATAACCTTAGCACTGAACAATTGCTAGAAGCATTTGATTCTGCTATTAAGTTAAATCTTTGCAAAGACTTTGTTCTGCTATTGGCTAATGAGTTAAACACACGATTTATTAATGAATCATCACCCATAAATGATTATAGAAAAATTTTAAATCAGTATATTAATTCAGATTAGAAACTTTTCTCGTAGATATGTGAAATGTTTTTCAATCATAGATTACTTGCACCTAAGAAGATTCAATAGACTTTTTGATATCTATTAAAAGTGGAGGGATTTTTATGAATGAACAAGAAAAAACTATATTTATGAGTGAACAAGAAAAAACATTAATATATAAAACCTCAAGCATTTTAAGAAAAGATACCAGCATCATGAGACTAAACGATATTATTGAAGAACTTGTTCAAGTTATAGAATCAAAAACAAAGCCGGATTAAGAATAGAAATGAAGCAATATTAGGTTTTAAAAGCCCATCCATTTAAACTTGGATGGGCACTTTTAATTATAAAGGATATCAACAAAACGTTTTTAAACATTCCAAAAGGAACTTGGATTTTTCTGAAAATGGCTTGTCATATGATTGGATATACCAAAAATTGACATCTGAGGATTGATTGGAATGAATATTTTTAAAAAGATGAGTTTTAGATCTCAGTTAAGCACTTTAGGTTCATTTTTAATCAAGGAGTCATAGCTAATAGAGATGCCTTGCCCGGCTATTACTGATTTTGAATAATATCAAGATTATTTTTAATGAATGGAACTTTATTATGACATGGAAGTCCAATTTTACTATTAAAAATAGTGAATGAGGTAAAAAGAAATGGTAAATATGACTTTCGACGTATATTCTCAGTCAGTATACTATAAAGATACTATTACAGAGTATTAATTACCATATGATTCCTACTTATCAATGAAAAATGTAGGATATACTATGAAATTATCAATTGTGAGGTGGAAAAAATTGAAGGCAGATGCTGTTTTTGAAGGTGGTGGGGCTAGGGGAATTGCTTTTATTGGAGCGATTCATGCAATGGAAGAGGAAAAAGTAGAATGGCAAAGATTGGCTGGAACATCAGCGGGAGCTATCATCGCTGCTCTTTTGGCAAGCGGTTATAAAAGCTATGAAATTAGAGATCATCTAAGTAAACTAGATTTTTCAAAGCTTCGAGGCAGGACGTACTTGAATCGAATTCCTATTATTGGGTCCTTATTAGAACTAATGTTTCATCTTGGTATTTATAAAAACGATTATTTGGAAACATGGCTGGATTCGCTTCTTACAGAAAAAGGGATTAAGACATTTGCGGATCTTCCAAAAGATAAATTGAAGATAATCGCTTCTGATGTTTCGAATGGGGAAATGCTTATTTTGCCAGATGATCTGGATCGCTATGGGATGACTTCTGCTGATCTAAAAGTTTCAACCGCCGTTATGATGAGTGCCTCTCTGCCATTTTTCTACCGTCCAGTTATTTGGAAATTAAAAGACAGTAAAAAATCTTACATTTTAGATGGCGGCTTACTTAGTAACTTCCCAATATGGATATTCGATACAGACAACCCTCGGTTTCCGACGTTCGGCTTCCGTTTTGTGAAAGACAAAGTGAACATAGACGCCGTTATACCAACCCCGCTTCACCTTTTTAAAAATATCATTAAAACGATGATTCAAGCCCATGATTTACGATATTTGAACAAGGATACGATTGAACGGACCATTCAAATTCCAACTGGTGAAATCAACGCTACTGATTTTGAACTTAATCAGGATGAAATCGATTTTCTCTATATGTCAGGTTATGCTTCAACAAAAGAATTTTTATCGAAGTGGGATTTTGAACAATATAAGATAAAAAGAATGCAAAGATTAAAGACTAAATAGCTGAAAAATCAGTCCAAGGGTAACCAGTAGAAGCGACTAATGCCCGTGAAGGTAAAAAAATCACCTCAACGGTAACTAGTGGAAGCCACTAATGCCCGTAAAGGTAAAAAAATCACCTCAGCGGTAACTAGTGAAGGCCACTAATGCCCGTAAAGGTAAAAAAATCACCTCAGCGGTAACTAGTGAAGGCGACTAATGCCCGTGAAGGTAAAAAAATATCTCAGCGGTAACTAGTGGAAGTGAGTAATGCTCGTGAAGGTAAAAAAATCGCCTCACCGGTAATTAGTGGGAGCAACTATTACACGAGACGATAAATGAGTGTAAATAAGCCATGCTTATCTTTAGCACGGCTTTTCTCATTTCCACCATTGCCACCATTTCCTTTGCTCAGCGGCTGCGATTTGTTTTCTTGTTTCTTCATCAATCATTTTACTTCGTTCCTTCTCCAGTTGCTCCTGACGTTCTACATACTTCCAAATTAGACTAATTTTCTCTTCCTGCTTAGCTTCCCGTACGGCCTTCTCCTTCAAAAGTTTGATTAAATCTAAGTTTATTTGCTCCAAATGTTCTATACGATCCAATAGCTCAATAGTGTTAGTATTCTGCTCAAAATCCCCATCATTAGTTGTCTGTAACGGCACCACTTCCTCAAGGGTTACCGGTTTATATTCTTCAGTGACCCATGTCATCACTGCTTCGGCAGATCGATCCATCGTCATACCCTCTTTGTTACAGAATTCGATTAACTTTCGGAGTGAAATAACATCTTTTTCAAAATATGTTCTATGTCCTCTATTATTGCGCTGAACTTGATAGCCATGTCCTTCCAAGAGAGAGGCATACTTCCGTAATGTACTCGCATCAATTCCAAGCAATTCCTGTACGTCACTAGGTGAATATATGACCGTCATAACACTGCACCTCCAATTTAACACTTCTATAAATCACTGAGAATTTCCTTTTTTTAATTAGAAAATCAATCTTCTGAACTAGATAGATGTTTTCTCTATTTGAAAGTCAATTCAGTTGCTGATGATCAGCAATGAGAATTATAGGTTAAGCATTATATGGAAGGATATGGCTAAAAAAGTCAGTATGTCAGAGATATATTATTGAGTTAGGATGACATTCCTTTATACAGTAAAATACAACGTTTTTTCGACTTTGTGTGACTTAGGATTCAATGATAAGATGAAAACTACCCTAAAGAACAATTCGCCATGTGAAAAAAACTGAAAGGAATGATTTTGTTATTAATCATTTACAATTAAGTTATACGAGCGAAATGGAAAAAGCGATGCGTAGTGCCCATGGAGTAGGTTATGAAGACTACAGACGTCATCATGCAGTGAGAATGAGAGTCGAAAAACGCCGTAAAATGGACTATATTAGGTGTCGTAGAATGACAGCAGATTTAGACAGACTTGTTCATTATAATAATCGCCTAAAGATATGAATGAAAAGGGAAAACCATGTGAATAAATCACACGGGTTTCCCTTTTTTTACTTTTAAATAAAAACAAAAGGTCAGGCACTTCTCAATATTTGAAGATGTGTTTTTTTTACTATTTTTTAATCACATAAATAGGTGTATCTTAACTGGACAATATATTTATAGTTAAGTAGACTACAACTAAATCAACAATGCCGCCTTTTTTTCCAATCAGGATAAAAATTTTTGGTCTGCGATTATTGGAAAGCAACAGGAAAATATCCTGCCACCTAAATTACTATAGAGGAGAAATGAACATGTTAGAATTTGATACATCTATGGACCAACTCGCCACGATTAAAGTCATCGGTGTAGGCGGCGGGGGAAATAACGCCGTGAATCGTATGATCGAAGAAGGCGTTGAGGGTGTCGAATTTATTGCCGTTAATACCGATGCACAAGCTCTTCATCAATCAAAAGCAGCCGTCACGATGCAAATCGGTACAGCCTTGACAAGGGGTTTGGGAGCAGGGGCAAATCCGGAAATAGGCAGAAGAGCAGTGGAAGAAAGTAAACAGCAAATCAAGGAAGTGTTAGAAGGCGCAGATATGGTTTTTGTTACAGCAGGAATGGGCGGTGGTACAGGAACAGGCGCAGCTCCTGCCATTGCTGAAATTGCCCGAAATCTTGGTGCCCTGACAATTGGGGTTGTAACACGTCCGTTTAAATTTGAAGGCAAGAAGCGTGCAGTTAACGCAGAAAATGGAATTAGCGGTATGAGGGAAGCGGTAGACACCTTGATTATTATCCCCAACGATCGCTTATTAGAGATTGTAGATAAAAAGACACCGATGATTGAAGCTTTCCGTGAAGCGGATAATGTACTACGCCAGGGTGTTCAAGGAATTTCCGATTTAATTGCTGTACCAGGTTTGATCAATCTAGATTTTGCTGACGTGAAGACGGTTATGTCCCATAAGGGAACTGCGTTAATGGGTATTGGGATTGCCAAAGGTAAAGATCGTGCTGTTGAGGCTGCGCAGAAAGCTTTAAATAGTCCGTTACTTGAAACTTCGATTAATGGTGCTCATGGTGTGATCATGAACATAACTGGGGGAAATAATTTAAGTCTTTTTGAAGTACAGGAGGCAGCCGATATCGTTGCTTCTGCTTCTCATGAGGAATTAAATATGATTTTTGGTTCAGTTATAAACGAGAACTTAGTAGAAGAAATTATTGTGACGGTTATTGCCACCGGATTCACTGAGAAAGAAGATATAATAGTACCAACAGCTACCCAGCCGTCAATTGAAGAAATACCCAATCCATATCAAAGGGAGCAACGAGTACAACGTAATCCAATACACCGAAGTGAACCAATGCAAGATTATGACAGACACTCGGAACAGCAAGAAGAATCTCTAGATATTCCAGCGTTCTTGCGTAATCGAAAAAGACGATTTTAATTAAATAAATAATCCCCTAGCGTTAGATCATAATGGTCTATCTAGCTGGGGATTTTTTTGTAGTTAGAAGTAATATGGGATGGTTTACCGTATAGAGTTCCCCGAGTATACCACGCTTCATACAAACCGAATCTTATAAAAAATCAGTTTACTTACCAATACCATGCTCATTTCCCCTCCTGAAGCTTGAACAGTACGAATTAATACTTCAGTACTATTTCTATGATTGAATCCAATGAATATTGCGAATTTTTATGACTTTTATAACTCTCGCAATAATGCAATACCATTCTAGTATGTTATAATACTATCAAATTAAAAAGAGGCGGGAGTGAATGTTATGATTATTCGAAGCAAAGCGAATGTGGAGCAGTTTTGTGAGAGGTTTGGTGATTTGGCCAGCTGGGATGGTTCTAAACACTACATCGCCATAGAAGATGAAGAAAATAATGGAGTACTTACGTTTATGCAATATCCTGATGGTACACTGACTGCGCATAGGAAATACCAAACGTATTGGGACATTAAGGAATTCCCAGTTGAAACTAAAGATATTTGGCGGTATAGAAAAGTATTAAATTATTACTTGAAAAATATCGATAATTAACAAAGACGACTCTGATTTTTCGGAGTCGTTTTCATCTTATTACAAACTCTATTTGTTATGCATTAAACACTTCGTTTATGAAAAACTACAAGGGAGCCAACACATTGAAAGATAGAGGTGAAAATGTGAATTTAACACATCCTACAGATTATGAAGTACACCTTTTTCATGAGGGAAGTTTGTATGAGAGCTACAAAGTATTTGGTGCTCATCTTGAAACGCAAAAAGGGGTAAAGGGTACTCGCTTCTCTGTTTGGGCTCCTCATGCTATTGAAGTTAAAGTTGTCGGAGACTTCAATAAATGGGATGGCAGCAATCATGGAATGTCTAAGCTAAATAATGAGGGAATATGGTCCATATTTATACCTGGCCTACTAGAAAATGAAAACTATAAGTATCAAATAGATACAGCCGCCGGAAATAGGTTCTTAAAAGCAGATCCCTATGCCTTTTATTCAGAGCTCAGGCCACACACAGCTTCTGTTATTTATAATATTGAAGGATATGAGTGGCAGGATCAGGAGTGGTTCAAAAATAAAAAAAAGAAAAGGGTTTATGAAGCACCCCTTGCCATATACGAGGTTCATTTAGGTTCATGGAGAAAAAAGGATGCAGAAAGATTTTATACATATAGAGAGTTAGCTGCTGAACTGATTCCATACGTTCTTGAGCATCATTTTACACATATTGAAATGATGCCTCTCGTTGAACATCCGTATGATCGTTCTTGGGGATATCAAGGAACAGGATACTATTCTTCAACAAGTCGATATGGCAGTCCACACGATTTAATGTATTTTATCGACCAATGCCATCAAAACGGTATTGGTGTTATTCTTGATTGGGTTCCTGGACATTTCTGCAAGGATGCCCATGGTTTATATATGTTCGATGGTCGGCCTACCTATGAATATAAAGATGTATTTGTTCGAGAAAACGAGGTGTGGGGAACAGCGAATTTTGATTTGGGGAAAGGTGAAGTAAAAAGCTTCTTAATTTCTAACGCCTTATTCTGGATGAAATACTATCACGTCGATGGATTTCGTGTGGATGCGGTTGCCAATATGCTGTACTGGAATGCTGGGGGGATTTTTCAAAAAAATGAATACGCAGTATCCTTCTTACGTAATCTGAATGAAGTGGTTTTTGAGACCGATCCTACCGTCTTAATGATTGCAGAAGATTCGACAGATTGGCCGCTTGTCACAGGACCTGCCTATGAAGGTGGTTTAGGGTTTAACTATAAATGGAATATGGGTTGGATGAACGATATTTTGAAATATATGGAGGCGGAACCTCGGGACAGAAAGTATTTGCATGATAAAGTAACCTTCTCCTTAATTTATGCGTATTCTGAAAACTTCGTCTTACCATTCTCACACGATGAAGTTGTACACGGTAAAAAATCACTTTTAAATAAAATGCCGGGCGATTATTGGCGAAAATTTGCCCAACTACGCTTATTATATGGGTTTCTCATGTCACACCCCGGTAAAAAGCTCCTATTTATGGGCGGAGAATTTGGTCAGTTTGATGAATGGAAGGATTTAAAGGATTTAGATTGGGTATTACACGATTTTGAGATGCACCGCGTTTTGAATGATTACTTTAAAGAATTGATGCAGTTCTACAAACGTACGAAAGCACTGTGGGAGCTTGATCATACAAATGAAGGATTTGAGTGGATTGATGCTAATAACAAAGATCAAAGTATTTTCTCTTTTATAAGAAAAGGAAAAAAAGAAAGTGATCTTCTTATTATCGTTTGTAATTTTACAGAGGTCGTATATGAAAACTTCAAAGTCGGGGTTCCATCCTATGCATATTACAATGAAATTTTTAATAGTGATGCGGTTTCCTTTGGTGGCTCGGGACAAATAAATAAAAAGAAAATCAAATCCGTTGAAAAACCGTTTCACAACCAGCCGAGTCATCTAGAAATGACCATCCCGCCTTTTGGTATATCCATCTTACGACCAATAAAAACAAGACAGGGGAGTCTTAGCAATGGGAAAGAAAAAACAGTGCGTAGCTATGCTGCTAGCAGGCGGTCAAGGTAGCCGATTGAGTGCACTAACAAGAAATAAAGCAAAGCCGGCTGTTTCATTCGGTGGAAAATATCGAATTATTGATTTTCCACTAAGTAACTGCACAAACTCAGGAATTGATACAGTTGGGGTATTAACTCAGTATTTGCCCCTTGTATTGCATACCTATATCGGAATTGGAAGCGCATGGGATTTAGATCGCAATAACGGTGGCGTTACCGTCTTACCTCCCTATTCGGAAACGGCAGGTCTTAGGTGGTATAAAGGTACGGCAAACGCGATCTATCAAAATTTAAATTATTTAAAACAATACAATCCAGAATACGTCCTTATTCTTTCAGGTGACCATATTTATAAAATGGATTATTCTAAAATGCTCGCGTATCATATTGATAAGGAGGCAGATGTTTCCATCTCTGTCATTGAGGTGCCTTGGGAGGAAGCTAGCCGTTTTGGGATTATGAATACAAATGTGGATTTAGACATTATTGAATTTGAGGAAAAACCGAAAGATCCCAAAAGTAACTTAGCATCAATGGGAATTTACATTTTTAAATGGCCGGTGTTAAGAACCTTTTTAGAAATGGATGATAAAAATCCTGAATCATCCAATGATTTTGGCAAGGATATTATTCCTCTCTTACTGGAAGAGAAGAAAAAGGTCGTGGCTTATCCATTCAAGGGTTACTGGAAGGATGTTGGGACTGTTGGTAGCTTGTGGGAAGCCAATATGGATTTATTAAAAGAGGAAACGGACTTGGATCTTTATGACCGGAATTGGAGAATTTCCTCTGTTAATCCAAATCAACCGCCACAATATATTGCGCCAACCGCTCATATCGAAGAGTCATTAATTAATGAAGGCTGTATTGTAGAAGGGACAGTTAAGCATTCCGTTTTGTTCCAAGGAGTTACAGTCGAAGAAGGAAGTGTAATACATGACTCTGTAATCATGCCAAATGCCCGAGTCGGAAAAAATGCGGTGATAGAGCGGGCCATTATCGCTCCAGGAATGACAGTGGAGGACAATGCCGTTATTCGCCCCTCAAAGAACAATGATGCCATCATGTTATATGCGGATGAAGATTAGTTAAAATCCACAGAAAAGGAAGGGCGATTCTATGCCGTGTTCAATGCTTGGAATTATTAATGCAACGAATGAGTTTGACACGTTTAAAAACTTAACTGCTCATCGTTCTTTAGCATCACTTCCGTTTGCCGGACGATATCGATTAGTCGATTTTATGTTATCAAATATGGTGAACTCAGGAATTACGAATGTAGCTATTTTTACTGGAAAAGAAGTTCGGTCACTGATAGATCATTTAGGATCTGGTAAGCAATGGGACCTGGACAGAAAGCGTGATGGTCTGTTTGTCTTTTCCCCTGAGGGCACTTCCAGAATCGAGCGATTTGGTTCCTTTGCCCATTTTGCAAAAAATATTACCTATTTCTTACGAAGTAAGCAAAAATACGTAGTGATTACCAATTGCAATATAATCGGAACCATTGATTTTTGCAAAATATTAGATCACCATATCGAAACGGAAGCAGATATTACCGAGGTGTTTCATAATGGGCAATCGCTGCAAACATACATTTTGGACAAAAATTTATTACTCTCTCTGTTTGAACAATACAAAAATCAAGGATATTACACGATTTTTGATGTTGTGCATGATAAACGCCATAAATTTAAAATTAATATGTATGAATGGTCTGGCTACATTACCATAATTGACTCTCTCCAAAGCTATTATCAAAATAGTTTGGATTTGCTGCAGCCAACCGTATGGAAGCAGGTTTTTACGAAGAATGAGCCAATCTTTACGAAAGTAAAGGATGAGCCGCCAACGCAATATAAAAATGATGCAAAGGTTACGAACTCGATGATCGCAAATGGATGCATTATTCAAGGAGAAGTGGAGCATAGTATCCTTTTCCGTTCGGTTAAAGTTGGAAAAGGAGCTGTGATTCGTAATTCTATTATTATGCAGAAGTGTCAAATTGGAGAGAATTGTGTAATTGATGGTGTAATATTGGATAAGGATGTTAAGATTGATAATGGTGTACAACTGGTAGGAACTAGAGAAACACCATATCTAGTAGAAAAAGGAACAGTTCAAAAGGGGCGTTGAGAAAAAGTGAAAGTTTTATTTGCAGTATCGGAGTGTGTCCCGTTTGTCAAAACAGGAGGTCTTGCTGATGTAGCGGGTGCACTTCCTAAGGCGTTAAAAAAGTTAGGGACTGAAGTACGTGTTATTTTACCAAATTACAGTTTAATTCCTGAGAAACTTAAAAATTTATTTCATTTTCAACAAGCGATAAATGTACAGGTAGGATTTCGCAGTCAATACTGCGGTATCCTAACTGCTGAGCATGAGGGAATAACCTATCATCTGATTGATAACGAATATTATTTTTTTCGTGATTCATTATATGGTCATTATGATGATGGTGAACGATTCTCATTTTTCTCTAAGGCCGTTCTAGAGTGTATTCCGCATCTCGATTTTATTCCAGATGTGATCCATTGCCATGACTGGCATACAGGAATGGTGAATTTTGTATTAGATGCTGAATATCGTCATATACCAATGTATAAGGATATAAAAACAGTCTTTACGATTCACAATTTACAATTTCAAGGGATTTTCCCATATGAGGTGATGAGTGAGCAGTTAGGATTAGGGCATCAATATTTTAATAGTGAACAACTTGAATTTTATGGGAATATTAGCTTTATGAAGGGCGGTATTATTGCATCTGATATTGTAACCACTGTCAGCCCAACCTATAAAGAGGAAATTCAAAATCCCTATTTTGGCGAAAGGCTTGATGGGCTATTACGGAAAAATAGCCATAAGCTAATCGGAATTGTCAATGGTATTGATGATACAGCCTATAATCCTAAAACAGACCGTGATATTGCTCTTCCTTATGATCTTGAATCACTAGAAGGGAAAATGGAAAATAAACAAGAATTACAGCAATATTTTGGGCTGCCAGAAAAAGAAAACACGCCGATCATTGCCATGGTCACACGCTTAACAAGTCAAAAAGGCTTAGATTTAGTGCTCCATGTATTTCAAAATATGATTCAGGAAGATGTCCAATTCATAGTGCTTGGTTCAGGTGACCCTACATATGAAAACTTCTTAAAGCAAATGGCACATGAATATCCGGATAAGGTTCGTGTATACATAGGCTTTAATGAAGCAATGGCACATCAAATTTATGCGGGGGCTGATTTATTTTTAATGCCTTCTCAGTTTGAACCCTGTGGATTAGGGCAGCTTATTGCCTTACAGTACGGAACAATCCCCATTGTTAGAGAAACCGGCGGCTTAAATGATACGGTTCATTCATATAATGAATTTACAGGTACTGGGAACGGCTTCACCTTTAAAAATTTCAACGCCCATGATATGCTCTATACCATTAAAAGAGCCATTTATTTTTATCATCAAAAAGAGAACTGGACTAACTTAGTACAAAAAGCAATGGGTCAAGATTACAGTTGGTTACAATCCGCTAAGGAATATAACGAAATTTATGAGGACTTACTGGCAGGCTCAAAATAATATTCACATAAAAATATGAAAAAAGGGGGACCAGTGTGAATGAACATTGGTCTCCCTTTATTATTCAATAGCTATGAGCTAACCTTCTTAAGTTGTATTTCCTTCACTTTCTGATATTGCTCATCCGGCCACCATGCACCACAATCGTCTGATACAACACATGCAGCACATTTTTGTAAGTCGTAGACCATCATTCCTGTAATGGGAGGGGAATAAAGATGGAGAGTTACCATATCGGTATGGTTGGAAGCTTTCATTTTATGGATTCCCTTTTTGGGGGCATAAAAATATTTTCCTTTATGATGGATTTCATGAAACAATTCGTTAGGCCGGCCATCTCCTTTTACCTCATAAACAGAATTAATGGAAGTGCCGGAAAGGACTTGAATCCAGCCGTGGGAATTGCCATGATCATGAGGGGCACACTCCAACTGAGACCAATTCATGACGAGCAGTTCAACTTCTTCGTTTCTATAAAGTAGTTTCCGGTTGTACGGTTTTCCAGGGGATGGTTCTGGTAAGTGAGCAAGATCATCTAGTGTGAGACCCAGTTTTAATAGCGCGGCTTTCAACTCAACCTTAGATGGTCTTTTTAAAGTACCCAAAACATTTTGTAGCTTAATTGTCAAAGTCATTAAGCTGTCCTCCTACCGTCGTTTTTTCTTGAAGAGGTCGAACAACATAGGCATAAGCTGACCGTTAACAATAATCACTCCAATAATAATTATGATTCCCCCAGCAACACTTATGAGAAAAACTTTTTCATCTAGAAGCAAAACCGCAGCAACCAACGTTGCGACCGGTTCCATATATAGAAACATTGAAACCTTTGACGCCTCTAACACCTCAAGTGCCTTTCCCCAGTACCAATAAGCAATTCCTGAAACAAAAACTCCAAGAAACAATAGATGGGCCCACTCCGAATAGTTCAGAAGGGATAGCGCCTCCCAGCCTTTATTTCTAATAATAAAAGGTGTGGTTAGAATCAAACCTATTAAACTCATGTAAAACCGTGGTTAAGAGAGGAGAATAGGGTATCTTTAAGCTTTTTAAGAGCACTGAATAAACCGCCCAATTCAACGTGCTCAACATCATGAGAAGGAAGCCGATATTAATGGAAAACTGAAAGGATTGACCAATTCTTGTCGTTGTGACGATTAGGACACCAGTTATCGCGAGCACCATTCCCACTGCCTTTGATATACTCAACTTTTCATGTAAAAAGAGAATGGATAGGATGACCGTAAATATGGGGGAAAACGAAATGAGCCAACCAGCAGACGAAGCGTTAATCGTCAACAAAGCTGTCGCTTGAAGTATCTGATGAACAAATACCCCAAGAATGCCGAGGATCATTAAATGTGGGAAATATTTAATGGAGACGAGTAACCGCTTACGTTGCATTAGTAATAGCAACAGCAAAAATAGGGATCCAATACCAAACCGCACAACGAGTAACGAATATGGATCCAATTTTCCTAGCACAGCCTTTGTCGATACAAAGGAAACTCCCCAAAAACTAATCGAAATGGTCGCATATAACGAGGCGGTTAACTTCGATTTATAATAAGTCAAAACAGAGTCCCCTTTCAGCAAAAAGGTAGTTACTTCATCATATGCTTGTCCTGAAAGAAGATGTTTATACCTTTTCGCAGCAAGGTTATGCCTGATTATTTTTCCTAACTTTGTTCATAAGAAGCAAGATAGAAGAATAACATCAATATAGTGTGTGGATTAATATTTGGGAGGAATAAACATGAATGATGTCTTTGAGAAAACTGCTAGATTCGAACACCGTTTCTGGCTCCAAATATTAGGTGATCATTCAAGGTTTATATACGAATCGTTAGCCCCCGTTCAAAAAGAGGAAATTGAAACGGCTTTAACATTTATTAGAGTATTTGACACACTACTTGAGCGTGCGAAATCCGCAAATCTAGGGACATTAACCAGGGAAGCTGAATCCGAGGTTATAAAATTAAGAGGATTTAAATTGGAATTATTAAGAAAACATCTGATTGGAAAAATAATATTTCACCTTTCACCTACCTTCATAAATCATATGGTAAATGAATTAGAGGAGTATTTAAGAATTTTAGAACACTTAAAGGCTGGGCAAGTCCCACCTGTGTACCACGAGCTCCACCATCACCTATTGTGGTTATTGGATGCGGCGGGGCATGCAGAAGCAATTTCCACCAATTTAGATGGTGTTGAAATGAAACTTAAAGAAAAAAGTAATTCATATATGAAGAATTTTGAAAATTTCTACTTAAAATCCGTGGAACTTGGTGGGTATTTAAGAACTAATTTAGCTTCTTTTCCTGCTTTGGATAAAATGAATTTAGACAGTCAATTAGAAATTAAGTTATTTCAAAACTTTCTACAGGAAATCGAAGAACTTAGACTAAGTAAGCAAGCATTAGGAACCTTTGCGCCCTTAATGGCGGATCATATGTACCGTGAAGAATGTTATTATCTAATGAAGTTAGCGGAATCGACAAAGCTTGATCCGCCAAACTGTGATCCTACTAAACCTAGACTAAAAGAATGAGAACTAAGCATCCATAAAAGAGAGGGGATTAATAGTAGTCCGCTCTCTTTTGGAGTACCCTTTGTCTTATTAAACGCAAGTAAACGATTGGATTTGTCGTAAGTCTATTCCAAAATAAACCCATCTAAATCCAGTCCAACGATACCCTGAGACAGAGTTTCGACCGACATGGGTTGGATAAAACCAAAATTGTTGAAAACCTCTCAGCCATACATAGGTGTATCTGAATAAGCATCCTCTAATACCGCCTGGGTCAACTGCATATGCTGATACTTGTTGTTGAGGAACAAAAGATGGTGGTGGTGAAGTTGGTGGTCCTGCCTCTGAGCCTTGACCTGGTGGTGAAAACGGTGGTGGCGAAGTTGGCGGTCCTCCCATTGGACCTTGACCTGGCGGTGCAAACGGAGGTTGAAACCCACCAAATTGTCTGTCAACAGGAATGGCATGGTAATAATTATCCTCTTGGTATGGATTTGAATATAAATAATCTTCTTGACTATTTGGATAGTTATAATACAAAGGTAGGTAATTAGGATACATAATTGCACTCCTTTACTTTTAAACTCACACCATCATATTCATAAGACATTTACCTATCAACTTGTACCTTCGTAAAAGTGTATTTATTTTTCAGTAAAACTCCTTCTAGACCTTACAAAATTGGGTGCTCTTCATGGTTTATTATCAGTACACAATTTTCGTTTAAAATCCCCCTTAACATACCTATACAGATCATTTTCTTTACCTATTGGTGTCATCTAGGCATTGACCTGCATATGGTAAATCAAGTAAATGCAAATGTTTGCAGGGGGGATCTATTTGTACAGGCAATTTCAAGAACAAACCTATGTTAATGATGCTTATTCTGGAAACGTTGTGCTGCTTGACATGAGGCAAGGTGATGTTACAGGTGACGGTATAGTGGATTACGTCTATCTATATGGAAGAAAAAACGGTGAAACTGAAATCTTCGCTGATCAAATTACACTCGTCATCCAAGATGGGCGTTCGAAACGGATTTCAACTATTAATCTTCAAAATAATGCTGGATACAATGCTCAGCTCTTTCTGGGGGATTTTTCTAATGATAAAATATTGGATATTTTGGTAAGTATTGAAACGGGTGGAAGTGGAGGATACGGTATTTTCTATATTTACTCCTACAGAAATAATATCCCTCTCCTATTGTTTGATGTTGAAAAATATAATAAAAGTTATACATTCAAAGTCAATTATGAGGACTTTTATAAAGTAACTGTAGGAAGCCCTTCATTAGATTTGCTTTTCACCCTAGACATTAGTTACAAAGGCTATGATTATCTATCTGAGCTTTATGATGAAAATGGCAAATTAAAACAGCCAGTTAAAGGCGAGGTTCTTGCAGCAACAGCGTTATATCCCATTGTTACAAATGGAAAAAGCCTAAGTTATGATTTACTTGTTCTTCAACGGATTATTGGTACGTCTAATGCGGATACATTAGGTTATGTCGAAAACCTTTTAACATGGAATGGAACTCAATTTATCTCCACATCTTTGGCAACAGAGATTTTTGGAACAAAATTAAGCAGTGTCTACTAGTGTCGGGCTACAATTAATTTAAGCATAGGAGGTAAAAGGATGACAAAATTTTTTTCGTTTCATGGAACTGTCACCATGATTACGGATCTTGTAGGACAAAATGGTACAGGGGAAGGCTGTAATAAATTAATATCCGTAGAAAACGGCACGGGAGCAATAGTAAATTTCGTGGTGTCATCAACAACTTACTTTGTTGACCATGCAATAGTGGCTGTAGGTGATCGCGTGACTGGTTATTATGACGGAAATGCCCCTGCTATTCTTATTTACCCTCCACAATATCCAGCGCTTGTCATGGTAAAAGATAGCCCATATCAGAATGTAAAAGTTGATTTTTTTAATAGTGAATTGGAGAGTAGTGATGGACGGTTACGATTAAATATATCTCCATATACCCAAATACTTTTAACAAATGGGCAACCCTTTACAAGAAACCCTGCGAACAGAAATCTTATTGTCATTTATGGACCAGCCACAAAAAGTATCCCCGCCCAAACCACACCTTATAGAATTATCGTTTTGTGTTAGGAATGGTTTTAGAAAATTTCTGTTTGGAATATTAATAGGTATTGATAAAAACAAAAGACTCGTCCATTTAGGAGAGTTTTTTTATTTCGATTTTTGTTTATAGACAAATTACTTTCTCTCGGAAAAAAGTTCGGCGAATGTTAAATAATTACATCTTTCTTGTTTTTTAAGAACATTGTACAAGTTTTTTTCCATAATCTATTGTATCAATACATGAGGGTGTTCATTATGAGAAGAAATAGGAATCTTCAAGGTCAACCACAAACAATGATTGGTCAAGCATGGACCGGTAGACATGTGATCTTGCTTCACTGTACAAACAATAATCAATTCATAAATCTTTATAAAAGTTACCATGCTCCAATTGAGCCACCACGTCAAAATTGTGCTGAAACGTTGTCACAATTACTGAGTATCGGTTATCGTATTATGGCGATTACTCCCATCTCAGTCAATCATATTCAATATTTTTTAGTCCTAGGAGATTAAGATAAAAATGAACCCATTCCGATGTAGTGGGTTCATTTTTTGTTAGCCCATCTAGGTTCTAAAAAATATGTATTGACATAGTGATTGAATACTACTAAAATTAAAAATTATTTAACAATAATGTAAATTGTGAGATTTGATGATGTCTGAATAACTTTTTTAGTGGGAGATTTTGAACCTTTGGTTCTTCTATACAAAATTAAATAACAAGCAAGCTATGATTGCTATGGGTCAAACTATAGCAGGAGCAGCTTCTGGAGAGACCACAGGAAATCTGCGGCGCCGAAGGGTTCACAATCTCAGGCAAAAGGACAGAAGAGTACTTATTTTATTTGTTATTCTAACAAAAGAGTGATGAATATTATTTGTTATTCTTATGACCGTGAGATTGGAGCTGATCCAGTCTCTTTTTTTTATGGTATTTAACCTTTTGTTCATCTCTTCACAACTCGAATTTTACAAAAATAAGGAGGAAATGAAAATGGCACAACAAGAATTAAAACGAGATTTAAAAGATCGTCACGTACAACTGATTGCGATTGGCGGTACGATTGGGACAGGTTTATTTCTTGGTTCAGGAAGAGCGATCCAGTTAGCAGGTCCATCTATCATATTTGCTTATTTAATCGTTGGTATTGCATGCTTTTTTGTGATGAGGGCACTTGGGGAGCTCCTCTTATCGAATGCGGGGTATCAATCATTCACTGATTTTGCGGAGGAGTATATTGGACCTTGGGCAGGTTATGTGACAGGTTGGACGTATTGGTTTTGTTGGATCATGACTGCCATGGCTGATATTATTGCTGTTGGGGTATATGTGCAATATTGGTTCGATATCCCTCAATGGATACCTGCTTTAGTCTGTTTAATTCTTTTATTGGGATTGAATTTACTAACCGTAAAGCTATTTGGAGAATTAGAGTTTTGGTTTGCAATCATCAAAGTCATTACTATTCTTGCTTTAATCGTAATAGGGGTCATTTTATTGGTTATTGGATTTCAAACCGATTCAGGGACAGTTACAGTCAAAAATCTCTGGGGACACGGTGGTCTTTTTCCAAATGGAATATCAGGTTTCTTACTGTCTTTTCAAATGGTTGTCTTTGCATTTGTAGGTGTTGAATTAGTCGGAGTCTCAGCAGCGGAAACATCTAATCCACGAAAAAATATTCCATCTGCTATTAATAAAATCCCGCTACGAATTCTATTTTTCTATGTGGGAGCGCTTTTCATTCTTTTATGCATCAATCCTTGGACAGAATTGAATGCAGGTAATAGTCCATTTGTTAAGACGTTTAGCTTAGTAGGTATTCCAATTGCTGCAGGAATTATCAATTTTGTTGTCTTAACATCAGCGGCATCTGCATGTAACAGCGGATTATTTTCAACCAGCAGAATTTTGTTTAATTTAAGTGGTCATAAACAGGGACCTGCTAAATTTGCTAAATTAAATAAAAACCATGTACCAAGTAACGCATTATTTATTTCCACACTTGTTCTATCAGCCGGTGCTCTATTAAGTAAACTGATTCCAGAACAAGCCTTTGGAATCGTGACAACGATTAGTGCGATTTGTTTTATTTGGGTTTGGAGCATCATATTAATTTGTCATTTGCGGTACCGGAAATCACGTCCTGATTTACATGAAAAGTCGATTTTTAAAGCACCGTTCGCACCGTTTATCAATTATATCGTCCTAACGTTATTTGCACTCATTCTAATTATTATGGTATTTGCCGAAGCAACTCGTGCCGCTTTATTATTAACACCTGTTTGGTTCATTCTTTTATTCATTTTGTATTCATTTAAAAAGAAAAAGGGTGTCAACCTAACGTCTCAAAACATACACTCTTCATAATGATGTTTTTTTAGACCGTGAGGAGTGTGCGTTATGAAGTTTGAGATGCAAAAGGCGAATTTGCTTGCTGAAAATATCAATGGGTTTATAACATATGTTCAAAAATGTCATGTCAATAGAAACAGCAACAGGTTTACACCAGATAAATTGTATCAAATAAAACTTCTAATTGAAGAGTATAAGTTTCAGATCCTTGCAGATGAATTGATTAGAATTAATAAGTTTGATTGGGATGAAAGGTATACGTATTATTTAGTGGATCGATTTAAAGAAGGGTTCAAGATTATTGAGGAATACGTAAAAAATAGTTACGATGAATTATTTCTGTTAACGGGCAGACTTTACACGTTAAAGAGTCTAAGTGAGACATTTAGCAGAGGAGAATAATGTGATGCAGCTGCTCTCAAAAAGACTCAACTAGTTATTTCTTATTGTCACATGAAAACTATCATGTTACTATTAGATGAAATTAAATTCCTTTAAATTGGTCCAGAGAGGCCAAAAAGGCGAAAGTAAACTTCATATATACTTTTTTACGTATATGAATGCCCTTTTGTCCTTTGGATGAAAGGGCATTTTATTTTTGCCAACTATCTTTTAATCATAGTCCCGTGAGGCTTGAAAGGAGAACGACAGAAATGGATTATCGCAGAAAAACAGTTGTCGCATCAGTAGCAGGTTTAACATTAGAGGGCATGGATATTATGTTCATCTCCTTTGCCATGTCAATGATTATTGCACAGTTTCATATTGACATGGTGGCAGGCGGTCTCATTTCTTCTATTACAAATCTAGGAATGCTAGCTGGAGGAGTCATTTTCGGTATATTAGCAGATAAATTTGGGAGAGTTAAAATATTTACTTATACCATTCTCCTATTTGCTATCGGCACGGCGTTAACCGGTTTAGCCGTTAATATTGAACAAGTATACATCTTTCGGTTTATTGCAGGCTTAGGTGCAGGTGGAGAATACGGGATTGGTATGGCGCTTGTTGCGGAGGCATGGCCAAAGAATAAACAAGGACGGGCGTCTTCTTATGTGAGCGTCGGTGCTCAATACGGTGTAATTCTAGCAGCTCTCCTAAGTGCAATCATCCTTCCTTCTTTGGGATGGAGAGGATTGTTTTTCATCGGATTGGTTCCGGTTATCTTCGCATTTATCGTCCGAAAGAAATTAGATGAATCACCTGAATGGGTGAATTCACAGAAGAAAAAACAACTTGTTCCCAAAGAATGGAAATTAAAGCAATTGTTCGCTACTCCAAGAACTTCAGTCACAACGATTGCTCTAGCGATAATGGCAACTGTTCAAATTGCTGGATATAATGGTTTGATGATTTGGCTGCCATCTATGCTGCAACAATCCCAAGGATTATCCGTTTCAAATTCGGCCCTTTGGACGATTAGCACAGCAGTAGGTATGATTGCAGGGATGTTAACATTTGGACAATTTATGGATCGCTTTGGAATGAAACAATCGTATGGAATCTTCTTATTCGCATCCGCGGTCGCTGTCTTTTTATATGCCTATGCGTCAGGGAGTGCTGGACTATTAATAGGCGGTGCAATCGTCGGGTTCTTCTCGAATGGTATGTTTGCGGGTTATGGGGCGTTAATAAGTAGTTTCTATCCAGTAGAAATTCGAAGTACAGCAACCAACACAATTTTTAACTTTGGTCGAGCGTTAGGAGGATTATCTCCTATATTAGTAGGATATATCCTGCAGCATGCTAATGTTACGGTAGCAATGGGATATCTCGCTTTACTCTACTGTATCTCCTTTATTGCAATGATTAGTTTGAAAAAAGGAAAAACTACTGAAGTGCAAGACGTTACATTATCTAAAGCTATGTAAAATGAAAACAGAATACACTCAGGCATTGGTATTTATAAATCCAATGCCTTTTTTAATTAGTCAAATAGGAGATTAATCGTTAACTGTATCTTTTAGATCACCTGGTCGCTTCCAAACTATTAGTCCGGCAAGCATATAAAGAAGTGAGGTAAGATAGAACAAACTGCCAATTGTTAAAAAGTCAATTATATAACCTGTAGCAATAATCCCAACTGCTGCCCAAATCGATGTCCATAAATGATAGTGTCCGATTTTTTTGCCTACGGGTTCAGAAGTAACTTGCCGAGAAATGGCTGTCTTTTCGGTTGTTTTTTGAATAGCACCTAAGATCCCCATCACCACTTGAATCGTATAAACTTGCCATATTTCAGAAAGTATCGGGACTAATAACATCATCCCTGCCATTCCCCATGCATAAACGATAAGTAATACTTTGTCACCCAATCGATCTGTTAAATGCCCAATCCAAGGGTGACAGAGTGCAGAGGTTAGTGCAAATAATCCATAAGCCCATCCGAATTGTGAATAGCTGTCACCAAGATTTCGCAGCAATAAAGTATAGAAGGGAAACGCTATACTGCTAGCTGTTAAGATGATACTTTGTGCACGAATCAGTTGCCTGAAGGTCATTGTCCATACTCCTTATAAAAGAAATTCATAAATGTTTCACTAGAATCATAGATTCGTTTTTTTTGAAAAAATTCTTTACTATGCGGATAGGCTTTCTCCAATTCTAGTTTGCTTGGGTAAGAGTAGTAAGGCAAATAATAACTTCCTCGATGCTTTAATGTTATGTTAATAAGTTTACGTAACATCTTTTCAGTTTCGGCAATACCTTCTGCACTTTTTGGCTGATTAATGAGCCATACCAAAGCAAACATATCTTCTTTTGCATATGACATGACTGATTGTTGATTTTTTTCAACATAGCGAACGGTAATATTTAAGACATTGAGATTTTCTTTTAATAATATCCTTCGAAGATCATCGATATAGGGAGTAAATTCATCTACTGGAACAAAGTACTCTTGTAAAATATCGGTACGATTCGGATCCGCATATTCCATAAAATCAGTTGAGGTGCGCATAACGTTATTTCTTGTTTCATACTTTCCTGATTGTTTTATGGATAGTTTTTTCTGGGTGGACCAAAGAAGATTTTTACCCCAATCACTATAACGGGCTAGTTGGAGGGTAAACTTCGGAAGAGCAACAATTTGATCGGGATTTTCTAATTTCTGAAAATCGCTTAATTTTCGTTGATTAGGAGCCATCCGATAGTTAGTGAGATACATATCTGTTAAAAAATAATCTGGTGCAACGGAAATTCTTGCAATATGCATTCGCACCTTTTGATCCCCTTGCACATGTTTACGAAAATAATTTGAATAATCTCGGTAGTTCATTGAAATCGTTTCATGTTGATACAGTTCATTGTCTGTCAAATTTAGCTTAACATCTAGAATAACTCCGAATAATCCATATCCGCCAATAACAAGGGAAAATAGCTCAGGATGTTTCGTTCGGCTAACTTGAATAATGGAGCCATCGGCTTGCAATAAGTGAAAGGATTCAATTGTATCAATTAATGGACCATAGCGAATATCTCGACCGTGAACATTGACGCTCATAGACCCGCCAATTGAGAAAATATTTTGAGATTGCTGAACTTTTAAGGCCAGCCCATCTGGATTGATTTTTGCTTGGATATCTGCCCATGTTGCCCCACTTTGTACAGTGATTTGTTTAGCTTTTGGATCATAATCCAAGATTTTATTATACTGTTTCATATTTAGCATTATAGCCCCAGGATAATAGGTTTGCCCTCCTTGACTGTGTTGCATTCCAGCAATAGCAATTTTTTCATTTTGTTGGTGGGCCTGTTTTACCCAATGCTGCAATTGCTCCACGCTTTCTCCACTTTTAATTTCCTTCACTTTTGTAGGTAATAACCCAGCAACGTCCGTAACAATTGGGTTGGCTTGGTGAATTTGATACAACTGGAAGGAACCAAACCACGCTAATACATAGAGCAATAGAACCAGGAGCAGGATACGATTTTTCATCTCCGGTTTCCTTTCCTTAACCTTTTCGTTTTAACTTAATATTTTAATAATATCTTAAATTTATCATGAGACAGGCTTAAATGGACGATAATTATATATATAAACCAATTTTTGTCATAGTTTTATTGATTTATAGAAAGACAGTAAACTATCATGGTAAAATAGACTCGATAAGAAATTTGAAAAAGGTTGGGAGAATAAAAGAATGAAATCAAGTGTAATAAAATTAGGTCTTTTGACTTGTTTAATCCTCCTGGGGATGACAGATAAAGAAGTTTCTGCTGCAATGACATGGCCTGCCAAATGTGCATCTTTCGGCAAGCTTAAACCCAATCAAAATCCAAAACCACAGCACTTGAACTGCTTACTTACAAACGCTGCTATACAAGCAAAGATTCCTCCCGAAGTGGTAAAAGCTGTAGCTACAAAAGAAAGTGATTGGCGACAGTTTAAGAATGGACATCCGTTTATCTCAAGTGATAAGGGAATTGGTATTATGCAAATTACTGATCAAGAAGACTACAACACAGATAAATTAAAAACTGATATATACTATAACATCCAGGCAGGCGTAGAAATACTTAATCGCATGTATCAACGGACAGCGGTTAAAAAGCCAGATCTTCCCAAAATAAAAGGGGCAGGACCAGAAATCATTGAAAATTGGTACTTCCCAGTCATGGCTTATAATGGAACTAAGCCATTAAACAGTCCACTATATAAATCTACCGGAAAGAAAAATACAAAGGCTTATCAGGAAAAAGTCTTTACTTTGATCCAAAAAGACAGCTTTCTAAATCATACCAAATTAGGACAATTCCCTTTCCGAAAAACTGACTTTAAGTATGATCCCAATAGCGACAAAAATATTGTATTCAACAAGTTAGAATATACAATTACTAACCAAATGCACTCTTCAACCCATCTTTTTCATAAGGGCAAAAAGGTAGCTGTAACAATGGATGGTGCAACGGTGAGGTCAAAACCTAGTAGTAAATCCTCCAATTTAAAAAAATTAGCCAAAGGTACGACTCTAATCATTGATGGTGATTTTGTATTTGATCTTAGTTTAGACAGCGATAACAAATTTGTATGGTACCGTGTCAAAACTACCAATCAAAAATTAAAAGGTTATATTTCCTCAGCGTATATTATAAAATATTTTAGTTCTCCTAAAGTAAACAAGGTCACTAACATGGCATTGGCTGTGACAGGAAAAACTGATAAATATGCGTCCGTAACCATAAAAATCGGAACAAGGAAATACACTGCAAAGGCAAATGATTCTGGGAATTTTAAGGTTAAGATACCGAAACAGCGGGCTGGTAAAAAATTATATGTGTATGCTAAAGATACAAAAGGTAATGTAAGTGCAACAAGGACAGTAACAGTATTAAAATGATAAACTTAAAGGGACTATAAGAAATAACAAAGTGGTTCAGTTTGAAAAGGTTCGGTTTAGAAGTGCAAGTAAGCATAATCTAATAGTAAATCAGGGTTGCTTATGATTAACGTCCTTATATCGCGGGATGCAGATGTTGAGCAGAATATGAAAGGTAACAAAGATGAGTATAATCAAGGATTTTTTGCTGCAGCTAACGCTAATGGTAATACCCATATTTATTTACTATACATTTGTTACGGAGTGGGTAAAGAGTAGTAAAAATAGAAACGTAATCATGTCGATTTTGTGGGGAATATCCATATTATTTTGCATGTCCTTTCCAGTAGATTTTGGTCAAAATGCTCGTATAGAGTTAAGAATTATTCCTCTCTTATTAGGGACCCTTTACGGGGGAGTTTGGCACGGCTTCTTCCTCTCAGCTCTTATCATTCTTTATCGACTTTATTTTGGGATTAACCTAGGATTTTATAATACTCTGCTTGTCTTATTATTCTCACTGCCTGTTATCTTGTTTTTTCAAAAAACGTTTGCAAATTCGAAAAAAGATAAAAGGGTTAAAATTGCAGTGTGTCTGGCCTTTTACTACTGTCTTATTGGCCTTACTATTTTTGGTATTCTCAGAGGTTTTTCCATAGAGTATTTGAAAGTACAGATCATTCATCTTGTCTTCGCGATGGTAGTTACTTGGTTCTTCACTATCTTAACTGAAACAATAAGGGTGATTCATCAGTTGCGATTAGAGATGGAAAATTCGGAGAAATTACGAGTGATAAGTGAGTTAGCTAGTGTTTTCGCTCATGAAATTAGAAATCCCATGCAAGTGACGCGTGGCTTTCTGCAGCTTCTAAACGAGCCTGACTTGCCTGATAAAAAAAAGGAATATATCCAATTATCCATTGGAGAGCTTGATCGCGCCAATGAAATTATCAATGATTTTTTAACTTTTGGAAAACCCACCATCGATCACCTCAAAAGGATCAATGTTGGACATCAGTTACATCGCGTTGTGAATATTATTCAAAGTTACTCCCTGAACCATAATGTTGAGATTAAAACTGATTTTTTTGATGACTGTTGGATTTATGCTAATCCTCAAAAATTAAACCAGTCATTGATTAATATTTTGAAAAATGCGATAGAGTCTATGCCTAATGGTGGAATGGTTTGGATTAGATGTACTGCGACTGAAGATGGAAATATAAAGATTAGCATAAAGGACCAAGGAATTGGTATGACAAAAGAACAAATTTCTAGGCTTGGATCTCCGTTTTATTCCTTAAAGGAAAGTGGGACAGGACTAGGTATGATGGTAAGTTTTCAAATTGTCCGTTCTTTCAAAGGTAAAATACTTGTGAACAGTGAAAAGGATAGGGGGACAGAATTTATTATTCTTTTACCCCGGGTAACCTAAAGTGAGAAAACATATTACAAACATTCTAATAATGATATTTTTGTTATAGTGCTTTTTATTACTAAACTTGATTTAGTTTCATAAGAATCAAAAGCGAAGAAGCCCCTTAATAAAAGCTAGATCAGAGAAGCCGATTTATTGGCTTCTCTTTTTCTCGATTACAGATTCGAATGCACAGCAGGTACCAAAACCTTATGTTTTTACTATCCATTTTTAGTAATTTCTTTCAATGACAAAATGGGCCAAATCCCCACGATAGATGGTTTTCGAATATTCAATGATCGAACCATCAAGAAGATAGGCAAAGGTATCAAGCACAAAACAAGGGTCACCAACACTGATATGTAGTTTTTCAGCTGCCTCTTGGTCGGCAATAAACAGTTCAAGGTTTTCAATTGTCTTGTTTATTTTTAAACAAAATTGGGTTTCCAATAGTTTATATAATGATGTTTCACAGCCATGTTTATTTAATGCCGGGGTTTTATACCAGGGTAAATAGGCAATTTCAAACTGGATTGGTTCTTCATTTACATAACGTATTCTCTCTAGCGCATTAACTGGTTCTCCTTCTTGAATCTTTAATTGCTCACTAAGATACTCATCTGCAGGTATAACTTCTAATTGCAATACTTTGATTGATGGTTTCTTTCCTTGCATGGAAATTTGACTCGAAAAGTGATCAACTGTAGTTGTCAATATTTGTTTTACTTTGTTTGCGGACACAAAGGTTCCACTACCCCGTTTACGATAGACATAACCTTCCAAAGTAAGTTGTTGTAAAGCATTTCGTACGGTTGTCCTGCTAACTCCATATTTCTCACAAAATTCTGCCTCAGTAGGCAGCTGTGAGTCGGGTTTATATTCTCCTTCGTTAATCAATTGAATGATTGCGTCCTTTACCTTAAGGTGTAGAGCACTTCCGTCTTTCGGTTCTTCTATCATAATGGTTTCCCCCTCGATACTTATAGATTACCAAAAAAAGGTTACCAATGCACATAAAAAATACAATTTTATAATTTGTAATAACAAATTATAAAATTAGTAACAAGTTAATAAAATTTGTATTGTAAATTGTCTGAATTGTATTTACAATAAGGTTAGGAAATGTAATCGCTTTCTTAAGGGGGATATGAATGAAAATTTTATTATGCTGTTCCGCAGGTATGTCTACAAGTCTATTGGTTTCAAAAATGGAGGTAAGTGCCAAATCTCAGGGGATCAGTTGTGAAATTTGGGCAGTTGGTTCTACTGAAATAAATGACCAGATTAATAAGGCAGACGTACTGCTCCTTGGTCCACAAGTTCGCTATATGTTGCCTCAGCTTAAAAAGGCAGGAGAAAAGCAGGGTATTCCGGTAGATGCTATTAACCCGCAGCATTATGGTCTTTGCAATGGAGAAGAGGTTTTGAAACAGGCAATTAATCTAATTAAAGGGGTGTAGTTCACATGATGAATTTTATTGATAAATTTATTATGCCTTTCGCAAATAAGCTTGGTAATAATAGGCATCTTCTTGCCATCCGTGACGCTTTGGTGGGAATGATTGCGATTACCATGATTGGTTCGTTAGCAGTACTATTAAACAACCTAGGAAAAGTACCTGGTATTGGTAAATATTATGAGAAATTGATGATATCTCTTTTCGGTGAAACGTGGACAACATTGGGGGGAGATATTTGGTGGGGCACCCTTGCCTTTATGACCATATTTGCAGTTTTTGGGATTGCAAATAAATTGGCAAAGTCTTACGGGGACGATGGATTCGAAGCGATGCTTGTAGCAGGTGCGTCCTTCTTTGTTCTGATTCCTCAAGTTGCCAACGTATCCATTACTCCAGAGGGTGGAGAGGCCGTTACCGGTGGAGCATGGGGATTTATTGGCTGGAATTATTTCAATGCCACAGCCCTTTTCACTGGTATCATTGTTGCAATTGTCGCGACTGAAATCTTTGTTCGCCTAGCTAAAATCAAGTTTTTAATCATTAAATTGCCTGATGGAGTTCCGCCAGCGGTATCTCGATCATTTGCAAAACTTCTTCCAGGAATGGCCACCATTTTTACCATCGGGTTGTTTGGGCTTATTTTACGCAAATTTATTAGTGATGGCGCTTATTTAAACGATTGGATTAATAAAGTCCTCGTTTCTCCACTTACGGGTGCAGTAGATTCAATGCTGTTTGCTATTTTAATCGTATTCTTGGTGCACGGATTTTGGATTCTTGGTCTTCACGGTCCAAACATACTTGGAGGAATTACAACTCCTTTAATGACCAAGCTTGGACAAGAAAATGTAAATATGTATGCACAAGGTGTACAGGATTTAGGAAAGTACCACATTCTATCTGGATCTTTCTTGGATGCTTTTGTGTATCTTGGTGGTTCTGGTGCCACTTTAGGATTATTGGTAGCGATGTTTATCGCCGGTCGCAAACGTAATAAGCAATTAATCGCGTTAGGCACTCCTCCAGGGATATTTCAAATCAATGAACCTATTCTTTTCGGATTGCCAATTGTTTTGAATCCCATCTGGTTCATTCCGTTCATACTAGGACCAATCATCATGACCATTGTAGCCTATACATCTATTAGTTTAGGTTTGGTACATCCAGTTGTTGCTGATATCCCATGGGTGACTCCTGCGATTGTAGGTGGATTACTAGCAACTGGCGGACATGTTTCTGGTGCTATTTTAGCATTAGTGAATTTAATCATTTCTGTCGCTATTTATCTGCCTTTTGTTATCGCTCAAGGACGAATGGATGCAAGAAGAGAAAAGAGTGAAACATCATCCCAACCTACTGATACCTTAAATATGTAGATAAAATTCAACCAGAGGTGTTTAAAAATGAATGACGGTTTAAAAATCGTAACGATAGGCGGGGGATCGAGCTATACCCCCGAACTTATTGAGGGATTTATTAAATATTATCACGAACTGCCAGTCCGTGAATTATGGTTAGTTGACGTTGAAGAAGGCAAGGAAAAGCTTGAAATTGTCGGTAATCTTGCAAAAAGAATGGTCGAAAAGGCAGGAGTCCCGATTAAAATCTATTTGACGTTAGACCGAAAAGAAGCGTTAAAGTCTGCGGATTTCGTTACCACTCAATTTCGCGTAGGTTTGCTTGAAGCACGTATGAAGGATGAGAGTATTCCATTGAAACACGGTGTACTTGGTCAGGAAACAAATGGACCTGGAGGATTATTTAAAGCACTTAGGACCATTCCAGTCATCCTTGATATTTGCCGGGAAATGGAAGAGGTATGCCCGAATGCCTGGCTCATAAACTTTACAAATCCTGCCGGGATGGTTACAGAGGCTGTCCTTCGTTATAGTAATATTGATAGAGTGGTAGGATTGTGTAATGTGCCTATTGGAATGGAAATGGGCGTTGCAAAACTATTAGGAGTAGAACCTCATAGAGTTAGAATTGATTTTGCAGGATTAAACCACATGGTTTACGGATTAAACGTTTTTGTCGATGGTGTATCAGTTAAGGATCAAGTGATTTCCTTAATTAATGATCCAGAGAAAAGCATTACCATGCAAAACATTCATGCCATGGGTTGGGAGCCTGAGTTCTTGAGGGCGTTAGATCTTTTTCCATGCCCGTATCATAATTACTATTATAAATCTGGAGACATGCTTGAAAAAGAATTGAAAAATTATCAAGAAGGCGGGACACGTGCAGAGGTCGTTAAAAAACTAGAAGAGGAGCTATTTGAGTTATATAGAGACACTCAATTAGCTATTAAACCGCCTCAATTAGAAAAGAGAGGCGGCGCTTATTATAGTGATGCAGCTGTAAGACTCATCCATTCGATGTATACTGACAAACGTGACATCCAGGCAGTAAACACCGTAAATAAGGGAGCAATCTCAAGTCTCCCTTTTGATTCCGCTGTAGAACTCAGTTGTATCATTACAAAGGATGGGCCGAAACCTATTGCTGTGGGCGATTTACCCATTCAAGTTCGTGGACTTGTTCAACAAGTGAAATCTTTTGAAAGGGTAGCGATTGAAGCAGCAATCAGCGGGGATTATGGAACAACGTTATTGGCCATGACAATAAATCCTTTTGTACCAAGTGATCGAGTGGCAAAAGTCATTTTGGACGAAATGCTCGAAGCACATAAAGAATATTTACCGCAGTTCTTTAATCATAAGTAGGTGATGGAAACGAAATGGAAAATTTAGAACAAGTAATCTTTCAAATTATTCTCCATGGAGGCAATGGCCGCAGTGCAGCCATGGAGGCAATGCTTGCAGCAAAGCAAGGAGACTTTGTAGGAGCAAGAGAAAAATTAAAGGAAGCAGATAACGCATTAAATCAGGCCCACCATATTCAGACATCTCTCATTCAAGGGGAGATAAGGGGAGAAAAAACGGAGGTTTCTTTACTTATGATTCACGCACAAGATCATTTAATGAATGCGATGACCTTGAAGGATTTGGCAGCAGAAATGGTTGAGCTATATTATAGAATAAATTGATTTGTTAAGGTGATTAAATCATGATTAAATTAATCGTTAACGCGGACGACTTTGGGTTTAGCCATGGAGTAAACCATGGGATTATCGACAGTTTTTTGTATGGAATTGTCAATTCTACCACGATGATGATGACCATGCCTGGGACTGAACATGCCATTCAATTGGCAAGAAAATATCCAAATTTACGGGTAGGGATTCATCTTGTCCTAACATGTGGGAAACCATTAGTTGACAATGTACCTTCATTGGTTGATGATACGGGGCATTTTAAATCTTTGTCTACATTTAACCCTACAGTTATTTCATTAGACGAACTGGAAAGAGAGTGGACTGCTCAGATCGAACGATTTATCGGTACTGGACTTAAACCAACCCATTTTGATAGCCATCACCATGTTCATACCTTGAAAGAATTAAATCCAGTTATTAAGAGTTTATCAGCAAAATTCAAACTGCCAGTAAGGAAGAATGGGTTCGATTCCATTGATGGTGTGGACTCTTTCACTGACGTATCATTGTTCGATTTCTATGGTGAAGGTGTTAAACCAAATTATTTTACAAAGTTGAAAGAACGTTTTAAAGATGGCATGACAGTGGAAGTGATGTGTCACCCTGCATATCTAGATAATAACCTATTACACGGGTCATCCTATGCTTTTCAGAGATTAACAGAGTTAGAAATTCTGACATCAGTAAAATTACCTAAAACCATTATCTTAATGTAAACTGTTTGACGAGCATATATTATGACGATAAGTAGAGTATTCTCAATAATAACCTCTTTGTCACCTAGTTTATAATATTGGGTGACTTTTTTATGTGATTTAAAGATAAGGAATTGGCAGGAAATTGCGAATTGTTTGTAAAAAAAGAGTGAAAGAGTAATAATGTTTATAGTTACTGATGAAGAGAGGATGTAAACTTTTGGAATGGAAACAAGCTTTGCAGGAAATTCTGCCTAATGAACAAATAAGTGAAAATCAAACCATCTTAGAACATCACAGCAAGGATGAATCGTACCATCAACCTGTGAAACCAGATATTGTAGTTTTTCCAAAAAATAAGCAAGAGATTTCAGAGATTATGAAAATAGCATACAAGTATAAAATACCGGTTGTCCCTTTTGGGGCAGGTTCCAGCCTAGAAGGACATCCAATCCCCGTTTTAGGCGGGATCTCGATGGATTTTCAATTCATGAATAATATCATTGAAGTAAGGGAAAATGACCTTCTTATAAAGGTACAACCGGGTGTTACTCGAAAACAATTAAATAAGGCACTCAAAAAGTATGGCCTTTTCTTTCCAGTTGACCCAGGTGCAGACGCGACAATTGGTGGTATGACTAGTACCAATGCCTCGGGTACTACCACCGTAAAATATGGCGCAATGAAAGATGTCGTAAGAGGTCTTGAGGTAGTATTAGCAAATGGAGAAATTGCCAACATAGGTGGTTTAGCAGCTAAATCTTCTTCTGGCTATAATTTAACTCCTTTATTTGTTGGCTCAGAAGGAACATTAGGAGTTTTTACTGAAATCACATTAAAAGTTTTTGGAATACCAGAAACTACTCTTGCTTGCAGAGTCGTATTCCCTACTATTGAGAAGGCTATCAAAGCTGCCAATGCAATGGTCACATCCGGTATTCCAATCGCTCGTGTGGAATTGGTAGATGATAGGTCTATGAAACAAGCGAATATCCATAACCAAACAAAGTATCCTGAACAGCCCACACTATTCATGGAGTTCAATGGAAACGAAGAAGGGATTAAATCAGATGTTGCGTTTGCTCAGGAATTAGCAGGTCAAGAAGGCTGTACACAGTTTGTATATGAAACAGACTCAAAGAAAAAGGCGCAATTGTGGGAGGCACGCCACACCCTAGCCTATGCATTTAAACATGGATATGCAGAGAAGAAAAATATGAGTACGGACGTTTGTGTACCATTATCCAAATTACCAGATGCGATTTCTCATGCAAGTTCGTTACTCGAAACTTATGGATTGGTTGGCGGTATTGTTGGTCATGTTGGGGATGGTAACTTTCATGCATTAATCATGATTAATCCGAATGATCCAGTAGAATCAGATAAAGCACATACAGTTAATCATAAAATTGTAGAATTTGCGATTGATTGTGGCGGAACAGCTACAGGTGAACATGGTATTGGTCTTGGGAAGATAGACTATCTATATAAAGAACATGCCAGTTCAATACATCTAATGAAAATGATAAAGGACCAGTTTGACCCACTTGGAATATTAAATCCGGGAAAGATGTTTAAATAATATAAGATTCAAATGTTTTCGTAATATACGTCGATGTTACGAATTTTCCGAAAAATAAGTTGACACTTTCGGATAAACCGTGTTATAAACACAATAAGAAATTTTAGTACTTAAAAGTATAAAAGTATGAAATAATATTGAAAAAGTGAAATAAACAGGGGGAAATACTATCATGGAACAACGTAGCAAAATATTAGACTGTACCATTCGTGATGGAGGATTAGTTAACAATTGGGATTTCAGTGTCGAATTTGTTCAGGACTTGTATGAAGGCCTTAGTGCTTCAGGTGTTGAATACATGGAGATTGGTTACAAAAATTCTCCTAAACTTCTTAATGCGACCGAGCCCAATCCATGGAGATTTCTTGATGATAACTTCTTGAAAGAAATTATCCCTGTGAAAAAGTTCACCAAGCTATCAGCTTTAGTAGATATTGGGCGTGTAGATCCCAATGATATTCTCCCTCGTGAACAAAGTGTTCTAGATATGATTCGAGTGGCTTGCTATATCCGTGAAGTGGATAAGGGCTTAGAACTGGTCCAGATGTTTCATGATTTGGGTTATGAAACTTCCCTTAACATTATGGCATTATCAAGTGTACCTGAACAACAGCTGATTAAAGCGTTCGAATTGGTGAAGGAAAGCCCTGTCGATGTGGTTTACATTGTTGATTCTTTTGGAAGCTTAGACCCTGTGGATATTGAGCACCAAGTGAAAAAATTTAAAGAGATGATTCCGAACAAACAACTGGGAATCCATACACATAACAATATGCAGTTAGCCTTTGCCAATACTTTAACTGCACTTCGTAATGGGGTTACCTACCTGGATTCGTCTGTATATGGCATGGGACGGGCAGCAGGTAACTGTAACACAGAACTTCTCGTTAGCTATATTCAAAAATCAAGCTATGAAATTAAACCGGTTCTTGGAGTCATTGAGAAGCACATGCTTGAAATGCGTGAAAAGTGGGAATGGGGCTATATCATTCCTTATATGATTTCAGGCGTTCTTAATGAGCATCCACGTGTGGCAATGGCTTACCGTGATAGTGCTGATCGTGATAACTTCGTAGATTTTTATGACAAGGTAACATCACCTGAAAGTACAGTGGCTACTACTTTAAAATAGTTTAAATTGCTCAAGGTACCTCTTTCGATGGGGTACTTTTTTTATTTTTACTAATGGCTATGCTTCCACAAAGAAGTCTGAGCCATAAAAGGATATAATGAATTTTGTGCGATTCCATGTAGTTAACAAGGAGGTATGCCATCTGAAATCCAAAAACATATCGCTACAGATAAAAATATTTGGGCTCGTTCTATTACTAGGGCTATTTTTAATCATTCTGCTAACAGTATTTTTCAGTTATATGGAAAGTAAACAAATAGAGGAAAACAGGGGCAGGATGGCGCTGGAAATTTCAAGAACGGTTTCATTTATACCCACGATTATTGCTTCGTTTCAGACAAGTGATCCATCCAAAACGATACAACCCTTAGCAGAGAAGATTCGGAATGAAACCGGTGCTGAGTTTGTTGTCATTGGAAATAAAGAGGGGACAAGATTTTCGCATCCTTTACCATCGATGATTGGTAAGAAAATGAAGGGTGGAGATAACGAAAGGGCAATTAAGCAAGGGGAATATTATGTCTCTAAGGCCAAGGGTTCACTAGGGCCTTCAATAAGAGGGAAATCACCTATTTTTAATGATAAGGGTGAAGTGATCGGAATCGTTTCTGTGGGATTTCTGCTTGAAGATGTCCATCAGCAAATTATGAATAATCTTACCAAGGTACTTCTTGTTTCTCTTTTCGCATTTTTTGTCTCTCTTTTTGGAAGTATCTTGCTGGGAAAAAATATTCGCAAAGATACAATGGGGCTCGAACCGTTTGAGATTGCTGCACTATATAAAGAAAAGAATGCTGTACTTCATGGAGTGAAGGAAGGGATTTTAGCTATTAATAAAGTGGGATATATCACGATGATGAATCAGCCTGCTAAGAGACTATTACAAATTAACGGGTCGGTCCGCCATATAAAAGTAGATGGGTTATTTCCTTCTGACTATTTGTATGAAGTATTAAAATCAGGAAATCCACAAGTTGATAAAGAAATGGTCTTGGAAGATAAAACGGTTATTGTCAACTGTACTCCGCTCTTTGAAGGGTCTGGAGTAAGTGGAGTGGTTGCTTCTTTTCGTGATAAAACAGAAATTGAGCAGATGTTAAACACCCTATCAGAAGTAAATAGCTATTCGGAAGATCTTCGTGCGCAAACACATGAATACACCAATAAATTATATGTGTTATTAGGACTGCTTCAGCTAGGAGAAAATGAACAGGCAATTGAAATGCTCCAATCTGAAACACAAGTGTTGCAATTTCAGAATTCTATTGTTTTTAACCATATCAAAGACACGAAAGTCCAAGCTATTCTTTTAGGAAAATTGGGTAAGGCTTCTGAAAAGAAAATAAAATTTGAGATCATATCTGATAGCTTTTTAAAGGAATTGCCATCCCATTTTAAGCTTTCGAACTTAATTGTGATTCTTGGGAACTTAATTGACAATGCCTTTGAAGCTGTCTATGGTGTGGATTCTCCTACGGTAAAATTCTTCGCTACAGATATTGGCAGTGATATCATATTTGAGATTGCGGATAATGGGAAAGGAATAACTGACGTAGAAATTCCACTCCTATTTTCAAGAGGGTTTACATCTAAAGAAGGGTCTGAGCCGAGGGGATTTGGCCTGTCCAATGCAGAGGATGCCGTGTTAGAAATGAATGGTATGATTGAGGTGCAGAGTACCCAGGAAAGTGGAACTGTCTTTACCGTGTACCTACCGAAGGAATTCGAGAGGAGTGAAAAAATTTGAATAGAATAAAAGTCGCGATTACAGAAGATGATTTCCGAATAGCCGATATCCATGAGAAATTTTTAAATAAGTTTAAGGAAATCGAAGTGGTTGGTAAGTCATTAAATGGTGAGCAAACTCTAGAACTGTTAAAGGAGAAAAGCCCCGACTTATTGATTCTTGATGTCTATATGCCAGACATGCTGGGTTCTGATTTGCTTCCAATCATTCGAGAGCGTTTCCCTAAGATAAGTATTATTATGGTCACAGCTGCGACTGATAAAATTTTCCTTGAGAAAGCATTAAGCTACGGAGTAGAAAATTATTTAATTAAACCTGTAAATAGGGAAAGATTTGACGAAGTGGTCTTAGAATTTATAAAAAAACACTCCCTCCTATCTTCTGGCCAAGAGGTCGACCAGAATTATGTTGACCTCCTTTTCGGTAAAAATAAGATTGAAAAGTTGGGGAAGGGTACGGGATTACCTAAAGGAATTGATGAAATCACCCTTGGAAAGGTGAAAAACGCTCTACAAGTAAAAAACCAGGGACTTTCTGCTGAAGAAGTAGGGAAGGAAATTGGTGCTTCTCGAATTACAGCACGGAGATATCTAGAATATCTATCCTCTATAAAAGAGGCAAAAGCAGAAGTGGTTTATGGAATTGTCGGGAGGCCGGAAAGAAAATATTATCCTGTTAAGTGAGGATGCCAATTGGCATCCTTTTAGTTTGTTTTGCCTAGCGTGAACAAAATGAACAAAATATAGAATAATGTACGATAATAACTTTATTTTGGAAACGTTTTCACCATAGAATATTTAGATTATTATTAATTTACTAACAAAAGGGGGTAAAATGATGCTGGCAACTTTAGGATTTTTAATGATTTTTATTTTTATGATACTTATTATGACAAAACGTTTATCAGCTATGATTGCTTTAATGGTGGTGCCTGTTGTATTTGCATTAATAGGTGGATTCGGAAAAGAATTGGGACCTATGGCGCTTGAAGGGATAAAAAGTGTGGCACCAACAGGAATTATGATTCTTTTTGCGATTCTCTTTTTCGGAATTATGATAGATGCAGGTGTATTTGATCCAATCATCTCGACAATCTTGAAAGTAGTAAAAGGGGATCCTGTAAAAATAGCGATTGGAACAGCAGTCCTTGCGTTATTAATTTCCCTTGATGGTGATGGAACGACTACATATATGATTACCATTTCAGCGATGCTTCCATTGTATAAACGAATTGGCATGAGACCTTTGGTCCTGGCAGGAATTGCTGTATCTTCTTCAGGTGTGATGAACCTTCTTCCATGGGGAGGACCAACTGCTAGAGCAATGACAGCACTACATCTTGAAATGGGGGATATTTTTACTCCGGTAATCCCTAGCATGATAGGCGGCGTGTTGTTTGTATTATTTATGGCGTACTGCCTTGGTAGAAAAGAGCGCAAACGTATTGGAGTTGCAGAAATAGATTATAGCACGATGGCTATGATGGCAGCTACTTCTGAGGATGCTTATCTGAAACGTCCAAAACTAATACTTGTAAACTATCTATTAACCATTCTACTTTTAGTTGCATTAATCCAAGAAGTGTTGCCTTCCACGGTATTGTTTATGATAGGCTTTGCGATTGCTATTACGCTTAATTATCCTAATATTTCTGAACAAAAAGAACGAATTATGCACTATGCGGATAATGCCTTATCAGTTGTTTCCATGGTGTTTGCTGCAGGGATTTTTACAGGTATTCTTTCAGGGACGAAAATGGTGGATGCCATGGCACAAACGATGATTACTCATATTCCCGATGCTCTTGGCTCCCATTTTGCTCTCATTACAGCAATAGCTAGTGCTCCTTTTACATTTTTTATGTCCAATGATGCCTTTTACTATGGAGTTCTACCATTGCTTGCTAAAGCGGCAAGTGTGTATGGAATTGATCCAGCAATGATTGGAAGAGCATCACTATTAGGATTACCAGTTCATTTATTAAGCCCTTTAGTACCTTCCACTTATTTATTAGTTGGTATGGTTGGAGAAGATTTCGGAGATTTACAGCGCACTTTTCTAAAATGGGCATGCGGATCAACAGCAGTGATGATATTAGTTGCAGTTCTATTGTCAATTATTCCAATCTAACAGCTAGTCCATAGTCCAAAGACTCGTTAGGAGAGTCTTTGGACTAAATTTGATTTTAAGGGAGTAGAATAAAGGAGAGTTTTATGGAAGTATTTTTTCTTATTGTATTAAATGTTATTTTGCCTGTATTTACTTTAATAGGAGCTGGTGTCTTTCTTCATCGAAAATTTAAGTTTGATATGAACACTTTATCAAAGCTAAATACTTATTTTCTCATGCCTTGCGTTAGTTTTGTTAATATTTACCAAAATAATGTTGGCGGAGAAACACTTTTGCATATTCTTGGCTTTTTAGTAATACAATGTTCATGCTTAATGATTATAAGTAGTCTAATCTCTAAAGTGGCTAAATTTGACAATGGTCTGTCATCCACTTTTAAAAATAGTGTGGTCCTTAATAACTCTGGAAACTTTGGTTTACCTGTCAGTCAACTAGTTTTTCAACATAACCCATTGGGTGCATCCATACAGATTGTCGTTATGATTTTTCAGAATTTGCTAACCTACACTTATGGATTACTGAATTCTGTTTCTGTTGATCAAAATGGATTGAAAGCAATGAAGGAGTTTCTAAAAAACCCCGTCATATATGCCTTTTTATTAGGATTGTTCCTCCATATGTATCATATTAACATCCCGAATTTTCTATGGACTCCAATAAACAATACTTCCAATGCATTTTTGGCAGTGGCGCTAATTACATTAGGGGCACAAAGTGCTTTTATAAAAATAAGTCGTTTCTCTTTGCCGCTGTTTTTAAGTTTACTTGGTCGTTTAATCCTATCTCCAGCAATTGCATTCATCATTATTTTATCATTAAAGCTGGATGGCACTACGGCACAGGCGTTGTTTATAGCAAGCTCTTTCCCCACATCAAGAAACAGTGCTCTTTTCGCTTTAGAATATGGAAATCATCCAGATTACGCTGCACAAGTTGTTTTGTTATCTACTTTACTTAGCGTGATTACAGTAACCACAGTTGTATTTTTATCGAAAATTTTATTTTAATTTTTTGAAGACCGTTTATTTATTTAAACGGTCTTGTTGTTGACATACTATATTGTTAAACCCGATAACATTAAATATAATGAGAATAGTTTGATAGTTACCAAGAATAAAACAACCTTAAGAAGAGGGTAATGAATCGTATGAATGAGGAGTTAATAAAAACCGCGAATATAAGCTATCAGATGGCTGAGCAGAAAGCTGCTCTTTATTTTCATTCCCTTCATAAACAGGCAATGGAGAAAACCTATGTAGAGACCATCACAAAAGATATACAATCCTGGAAACGGAACCATATTCATCATCATTCGATATTATCCTTCTTTTCACGAGGAAAGGGAAAACCTGATACTCGAGCGTATCATAATTATATCCAATGGCTCAATTATACTGGTAAACTAGATAATTACTTAGATCGAAGCATATCTTATATTTTCATGCGCGATTTGGGAAAGGCTTTGGATTCTCCAGAGACACAGACCAGAGTCAAACGTGTGGTTGACAGCTTGAAAAATCAACTGATTCATTCTGGTGCACCAGATCGAAATACCAAAAATGAGATGTTTAGCATGGCGGGGTTATACCGTATGGCCCAAAATGAGGGAATCGAACTCACGTTGATCTGGGTGTTAAACAAACTAAAGACTGTGTCTACTAATATTCCAAACGGGATGGATGCTGAAAATGCCCAGCGAAAGCTCATTAAAATCATTGCCGGGGTACTCATGAATGAGATAGAAGAGATGGGTGATGAGATAACCGTTGAAGAGCGCAGACAAAAACTTGCTGACGCGATGATACTGGGGTACTCCTATGGTTTGACCTATCCATTTATTGACGATCTTCTAGATGCAGGAATCTTGTCCACTGATGAGGAAAAACAATATTCAGATTTAATACGTACCACCCTTATCACAGGAACGGTACCTAAATTGGGAGATTGGACTGGAAAAAACGTGAATCTGATTCGATATATTCATTCCGAACTCCGCGAAGCCTTTGAGTACATTACAGCTCATCTGCGACCAGAGACGAGGAAGAAATTTTTCGAGCAGGCCTATGTATTTTTTCAGTCTCAGGAAGTCGACCGTTTAAAGGATTTATCCAATCCTAATTATACAAATGAAGAACTCTACATCCCAGTCATTTTAAAATCCGCCTCTTCCCGATTGATTGTTCGCTCAGTAATCAGCGCTCCAGAGGATGAAGGCTTTGATAATCGTACGTTCTATTACGGTATTTACAACCAGCTTGCGGATGATTTTGCTGATATGGATGAAGACTTGAAAGATGGCAGGGTAACACCCTATACCTATTATTTGAAATATCATAATAAGCGTGTCGATCTAATTAATCCGTTTGAATTATATTGGACAGTCATCTCTAATTTGATCCACCAGGTGTATCACTCAGATAGCAAGGCAATCGAGGTGATTCTTGACCGTGCAATAAATGGCCTTAAGCGCTATAAAGAACGTATGGGTACTGATAAATACAATGATGTGATGAAGCTTTTTGCTTCTGGAAATCCTTCATTCAATCGTGCCATTCAAAAGATGGTACGTAAAGCCGATGATGTTGATTTCTTTGATAAATTACTTCGGGACCATATGATTACAACACTAAAGAATGAACGGAACGAGCAGGAAATCTTTAAAGATACGGTTGAAACGATTCGCAATGAAATCAACCACATCTTAAGAATCCCTAAAACCGAGGATGTTGAGCCAATAATTGATGCTGCAAACTACAGCCTGGAAGGTGACGGAAAGCGGTTAAGGCCAATTATGACTTGGGTCATGGGCGTGAACGAGTATGGACTTAATAAGAATGCCATCATTCCGCTTCTGAAATCATTGGAATATATGCATACGGCATCCTTAATTTTCGATGATTTGCCATCCCAGGATAATGCCTCGATCCGCAGGGGCCGTCCAACCCTTCATCAAGTATTTAATGTTTCCATTGCGGAATTAACTGGACTGTTTTTGACCCAAAGGGCTATTGAGGAACAAGCATCTCTGGACCAATTCGATTCAAAGTCAGTGCTTACCTTAATTCATTATTCGGCTCAAATGACATCGCTAATGTGTAAGGGACAGGCGCTGGACTTGGATTCTAAAGGGAAGCAACTGACATTAGAACAATTAAATACGATGTGCTTTTATAAAACCAGTATTGCGTTCGAAGCTTCGTTAATCATGCCTGCGATCCTTGGTCGCGCAAAGGAATCCGAAATAGATGCTTTGAAAAAATTCGCCCATCATGCCGGGATTGCGTTCCAGATAAAAGATGATCTGCTTGATGTTGAAGGTGATACGAAATTATTAGGAAAACCAATTGGCAAAGATGCAGAAAACAACAACTCGACTTTTGTGTCTATCCTGGGTCCTGATGGGGCTAGAAAAGAAATGTGGGAACATTATTGTCTGGCAATGGAAGCATTGCAAGAGGTACCGCGGAATATTTCTTTTTTAAAGCATTTATTAAATTATATAGTTAATCGTGACCATTGATAGTGGTTTATGTCGAAAATGATAGTCTTTTTTATCCATTCCCTTTATAAATTTACTCATATAAAATAATGATAAAAAAGAGGGAATGAAGGGAATATTTTGAACACAGATCAAGCTTTTGACTTGTTAATTGAAGCAGGAGTCACAGAAGATAGTAGTATTCAAACCGTTAGACGGTGGTTTCGTGAAAGAAAGATTACTTATAAGGGGTCAGAACAGGATAATGGATACATACTTGACAATACAGATCAAGCTTTTCATCTATTAAAGGACGCAGGGGTGGCCGATAGCACAGCTGTTCAAATCGTTCGTCGTATGCTGCGTGAAGGACAGATTGAAAAAGTGGGCAGTGGAATTCAGAAACCTACCTATCCGCTAAAAGAACCAGCATCAAAACGGTTTACCAATCGTCCTTCCGACCAGGATATGACTATCCGTCAATTAAAAGTAAAAATAAAGGCACAGGAAGAGCATATAAAAGGAATTGAACATCTTCATCAGACCTCAATCGCTACTTTAATCCAGCAAATTGACATCTTAAAAAAAGATATGTTGAAACTGGAAAAAGAGAAAAGTGAATTTCAAAGGGATACTAAGAAGTTGCTAAAAGAGAATATTGATTTGACGAATGAATTGCTAAAATTAAAAGGTAAAGTATTAAAAGGAAACCAAAAAGGCTCTGATTATGAAGAGGATGTCCATACACCTTCTCCTCCTAAGACAATTGATTATCGTCAAAAATTGGGACTTTCCAAAATGGCGAGCGATAAAGAGGTCTTAACAAAGTATAAAAAATTATTAAAAATAACACACCCCGATCACGGTGGTAACGAATTAGCATTTCATTTCATAAAAACGGATTATGATCATTTTAGACATAGTATCAATCTGAAATAGGTTCTAAGGATACAGGGAAATTGATTGATCTCTATTGGCGGCTGGACCCCTTCATATTGATGGGTCTGGTCGCCAATAATTTTTTCCCTAACATAGGTGGATTCACTCGAACGAATAAAGTCACCCAAAATGCATAAATGGTACGTAATCACCGATATAATAAACCTAGAGGGTAACATCAAGGAGTGGTGGTATGCGGGAAAAGGTTAAAGGAAAAATAGTAATTGCAATCTTGTTATTAATAGTGTTTGGAATGATATCAATAAATAGCTTTGCAAAAATGGCAAATAGTGAATATCCCCACAAAAACCGTATAACGGTATATCTTGCGGGTGATTCAACTGTTTCTAATTATTCAAGTTCATTAGCACCTCGAGCAGGCTGGGGACAAGTTATTAATCAGTATTTCGATGATACCGTTGTGGTGAAAAATCTAGCTTCACCTGGCAGAAGTTCAAAAAGTTTTATTGATGAAGGAAGACTCGACTCCATCTTAAAACAGATTCAGAAGGGGGATTACTTATTTATTCAATTTGGCCATAATGACGAAAAAATAAACGATCCGAACCGTTATACAGAGCCGTATTCTACCTACAAAAGCTATTTAAAACAATATATAAACGGGGCACGTGCCAAAGGAGCCATCCCTGTCCTTGTAACACCTGTTGAACGAAGAAGTTTTACCGATGAAGGCAGAGCACGCCATTCACATGGGAAGTATCCAATGGCTATGATGGAACTTGGAATAGAAGAACATGTATCCGTTGTGGATCTTACTGCCAAAAGCAATGTATTGTTCCAGGAACTTGGTCCAGAACGGAGTAAGGGCATAGTCCTTTGGCTGAAACCTGGGGCAAATAAAAATTATCCGAATGGTGTCCAGGACAATACTCACTTTCAGATTACCGGAGCAAAAGAGATTGCTCGTCTTGTCGTAGAAGGCATTAAGGAATCCAATCTGGTAACACTTCAAGACCGTCTTAAAAAGTAACTCAAACCAGAAAGTTAATCTTAAAAAAAGCAGCAGGAAACCATAATGGTTCCTGCTTATTTTTATTTACTTTTAAACTTAATCGGATAACATTAATACATCCAAGTTTGAAATGTTTATCGCACCTGAGTCTCTGAGTTCTTTTAATCGATCGATTTCAAGGATGTCGATCGTTCGGTTTGAGATTTTGATCCATTGTTGATTTTTCCACTTATTAAGTATTTTATTTACCGTAATCCGGGAAGTCCCTATGTAGCGGGCAAACGATGTTTGGTCAATTGAAAAATTACCATTTTCACTTACCAGTTTTAAAAGGAAATGAGCCATTTGTTGTTCTATAGGCGAATTAAGAAAGGCAATAATTTCTGCCAGAATCCTAAATTTATAGATTAATGAATTAGTAAAAATACATGCTGCCTCAGGATGTTCTTTACAAATCATCACTAAAGCTTCATCAGAGAAAAAATAGATTTCAGATTGACAGTTTGAGATGGCAGAAGTTAAATAGGGCTCATTTCTAGCTCCATGTTCCCCAAATAACATACCTTCTGGAACATAATTCACCGTTCGCTCTACACCTTCATGGGAAAGGAGAGTGATCTTTATACCACCACTGGATAAGTAGAAAAAGCCTTTGCCTTCACTGCCCTGATGGTACACGATTCCATTTTCTTCTATCTCAAGTTTTTTTCCGTATTTTAAAAACGGTCGCCATGAATAACGGAGATTTTTCATTACAACACCTTACCAAGAAGTTTTTTTAATTCATCCGTTTTTTTTATTAAAAACTTTTTCTTATGGATTTCAAGGATTTCTTCTTCTTTCCATTGTTTTAAAATCTTATATAAGGTGATTCTCGTTAAGCCAGTGCATTTTGTAAGGTCTTGTTGTGTAAGATGAACTTCATAACTCTTAAATTCATAACAAATATTAAGGAGAATCACTGCCAACTGTTGCTCGGGGGTGAGAGTGTCCAAGTATATTTTATCAGCCAGGATGTGCATTTTATGAATGACGGTTTTGATAAAAATGTTAAGGATAGAAGGCTGATCCTTAATTAATTTTTGAAAATGATCACAAGAGAAAAAATAAAGTATAGAGTCATTTACCGCTGTTGCTGTCGTAAAATGGGGCTGACGGTCCATCGCTTGAACACCTAATATCTGCCCAGGAATGGCGATGTTTAACAAGCGCTCTTTTCCAGTGGAAGTGGTAGTAGTCACTTTAATTAATCCCTTTTGGATATAATAAAATCCATCCCCCATCGTACCTTGCTGGTAAATTGATGCTTTCTCTTTGAAGAATTGTCTAGTACCAAACTGTAAGCAAGAATCCCAATTGATATCACTGTCAAACAAGATTGCCAACTAATCAACTCCTAAGTGAAATGGTGAAAACTAATCCATAAAACTGTAAATCTATGAAATATGTAATTATTCCTGTGTTATGACTTAGATGTAATTATTTGTTAGCGCTTACATTTGGGTGTAAAAAAATTTATTTGTGTTAACCACTTAACAGTAGTGTAAAAGATTCAAGATATAAAATCAACATTGTGATTGAATTTTAAAAATTCATCCAAAACCATCGTTTACCCAATTTGATTAACGTTCCAGTTTTTAACTTCAAGTAGTCAAATAATGGGAAGAACAGTATGGTTAGATCAAAAAAAGGAGGGCAGAAGAGGGTTTGCACCTGAGACATAACAAAAGAGACTATTGGACCGAATAATAAAAGGGGATGGTTGGATGAACCAGGAAGTACGATCTGTAGTAACACAAGATTTATCTCAAACAAACAATCTAAACGCTACTAATCTTTCATTGAAGAATATGCCTAAAGCAACCTTACTTGTAGTTGTGTTGTGCTGGTTCGCGATGTTAGCGGATGGATATGATTTAGGAATTTATGGTGCGGTTTTACCATCATTAATGGAGTATAAAGATTGGAGTATGACACCTGCACAAGCAGGAGCTATCGGTAGTTATGCTCTAGTGGGAATGCTTATCGGTGCAATTTGTGTAGGAACAATTACGGACATGATCGGTCGAAAGAAGACATTGGTTTTTTGTATCATAGTATTTTCCTTATCGATGTGCCTTGTTGCCTTATCCACATCTCCTGAGATGTTTGGATTATTCCGATTTATTGGTGGCCTTGGACTAGGTGGGGTAATACCTACAGTATCTGCATTAACAATCGAGTATTCTCCCTTGCAGCATCGATCAAAACTGTACGCTATTATGTATACAGGTTATCCAATTGGTGGAGTCCTTGGAGCATTATTCTCTATGTTTCTTTTAGAGGATTATGGCTGGAGATTATTGTTTTGGATTGGTGTGACTCCACTTTTAGTCATTCCTTTTATTATAAAATTTCTTCCTGAGTCGATTAGTTTCCTAATAGCAAAGAAAAAGTTGGCAAAAGCTAAAAATATTGCTCTAAAATACCATCTTCCCGATGACTTTGTCCAAAGCCATATGGAGGATGAGGACAAAGGCTCCAGAAACAAACTTTCGGCAATCGCGAGTCTATTTGCAAGAAAAAATATTCGGGCAACCATGTTTTTTTGGGTGACCTTCTTTTTGGGCCTGCTTATGATTTATGGTTTGAGTACATGGCTGCCAAAAATGATGAGAGAGGCTGGATATCCACTGGGACCCAGTTTAGGATTTTTGCTGATGCTTAATTTATCGGCAGCGATTGGTGCTTTGATAGCAGGAACTGCAGCAGACCGCTGGGGATCCAAGAAAATCATCAGTATTTCTTATTTCTTAGCAGGAGTCTCAATTGCGCTATTAAGCATTAAATCATCGATGTTATTGGTGTATTGCTTAGTAGGTGTAGCTGGGTTTGGAACAATTGGGACAACACTAATTCTCAATGCCTATATTTCTAAATATTTTGAAGCAGAAAACAGAGCCACAGCACTTGGATGGGCACTTGGATTTGGCAGGATTGGTGCAATTTCCGGACCCATCCTCATCGGCCTTTTTATGAGCTCAGATTTAGATTTTTCCATCAATTTTTATCTTTTTGCTGTAGCAGGAGTCCTTGCATCTATCACTATTTTATTTATTCCTAAAAAAGGGAATCTGAAAATTTAGCATTTATCATCGATAAGCAGCCCACATCATTTGTATAAAGAATGATGTGGGTTGTTTTATTAGTTTTAATAAAGTGAAAATTATATTTTTTTAGAAAAAATGTTAATCAGACTACAATGACTTAAAAAATTCAATTTTATAATGAAAATATAAATTCAAAGGAGGATTTTTATGGGAATTCGTACAGGAGCACAGTATATCGAGGCGTTAAAAGCACGAACACCAGAAGTTTGGTTATCTGGAAAAAAAGTAAAAAATATCTTTGAAGAGCCAGTTTTTCATCAGCCAATCCTTCAAATTGCAAAGCTATATGATATGCAGCATGATTCCAAGTATCAAGAGGACATTACTCATATTTGTGAAGAAACGGGAGAAAGAATCTCGAATGCATTCTTAGTACCTAAAAGCTACCAAGATCTACAAGCTAGAAGAAAGACGTTCGAAGAGTTTGCTAAAGCGACATTTGGTTTAATGGGCAGAACCCCTGATTTCTTAAATGTCGTCGTAACTTCAATGGCGAGTAATTCCGAGTTCTTAGATAAATATAATCCTGAATGGGGAAAAAACATTCGATCCTATTTTAAGCATATCCGAGATAATGACTTATTTTTAACTCATGCCATCATCAATCCACAAAATGATCGCAGCAAATCATCACATGAACAACAAGATATGTTTACTCATTTAGGAGCGGTAAAAGAAACTCCTGATGGATTAATCGTAAGAGGTGCGAAGATGCTAGCTACCCTTGCACCGATCACGGACGAAGTGATTGTTTACTCTTTTCCTGGTTTTAAGCCTGGTGATGAACGTTATGCACTTGCGTTTGCACTTCCACTGGATACTCCAGGTCTTCGCATTGTCTGTCGCGAAGCGATGCAGGATGGAAAGCGTTCGGTATATGATCACCCATTAGCATCAAGATTTGAAGAAATGGATGCGGTCCTAGTCTTTAATGATGTTTTGGTACCTTGGGAGCGTGTATTCCTTTATAACAATGTAGAAGCAGCCAATTTACTTTACCCGAAAACAGGAATCGCTCAGCAGCCAGCTCATCAGTCTGGTGTAAGAGGGTTAATCAAACTACAATTTGCAACCGAAGTGGCTTGTAAAATCGCCGACTCCATCGGTGTTGATAGTTACCTTAATGTACAAAATGATTTAGGAGAATTAGTCCAATCGGTTGAATCGATTAGGGCATTGCTCCGAATTTCAGAGTATGAACATGAAGTAACTGCTACTGGCGAAGCGATGCCGGCCTACGCGCCACTTGAAACCATTAGAGGATTGCTGCCAAAAATGTACCCGCGTGCGATCGAGGTTATGCAAATCATTGGTGCAGGTGGACTATTAATGTCACCTACAGATGCCGATTTCGAGAATCCGGAATTAAGAGAGGATTTAGAGAAGTATTATCTTGGAAGAGAGGGTGTTTCAGCGGAAGAGCGTGTCCATCTCTTTAAATTAGCATGGGATTTATGCGGTGAAGCATTTGGACAAAGGGTACTTCAATACGAACGCTATTATACTGGAGATCCAATTCGTAAAAGAGCGATTTTCTATAACAACCACAAAAGGAAAAATTCCTTTGAACTGGCTGATGAAGCCATGAAAATATTTAATCAAAAAAATGAGGTTACTAGCTTATAAACGTCAATTAATAGGAAGAGGAGGTGTGAAGGATGCAAACGCTTAAAGATGGAGTTCTGAAACTTGGAGGTTCTGTGATTGCCATTGGTGCATTTGATGGTGTCCATAAAGGACATCAAGCCGTGATTAAGCAAGCAGTGGAAAAGAGTCGGGTAAATCAGGTTCCGAGCGTTGTCTATACTTTCGATCCGCCTCCTCGAAATTATTTTAAGGGCGTTCAAATTTTGACACCCATTCAGGAAAAGGTTAGCAGGATCGCGAAGTTAGGTGTTGATTATATAATTGTTGCCAGCTTCGATGAATGGTATGCGACCCGTCCTCCTGAAGATTTTATCTGTGAATTATCTAAGTTAAACCCGGTAGAGGTTACAGTGGGTGCTGATTTTCATTTTGGAAAAAATAGAGAAGGCGATGTGAATCTTTTAGAAAAGTATTTTCATATTAATATCACTCCACCTGTTTATTGTAAAAGCGGAAAACTTATTTCATCGACGAGAATTCGCCAGTTAATTTCAGAGGGAGATTTCCAGCAGTCCTACTCGTTACTAGGACTATAAACAGTAGAAAAGTAAATGAAACTACTTGATATCACTCAGCAATAGATGGGAGTTCACACTATGAAGTTATTAGGAATTTCAGGCACCATTATTGGTGCAAAAACAAGTATTGTTGTTCAAAAGGTATTAGAGGAAGTAAAGAAACATCATCCTAACGTTGAAGTAGAATTGCTTGATTTAAGAGATTATGAAGTTCAATTCTGTGATGGACGAAATCCTTCAACCTATACAGGTGACACGAAAAAAGTTCTCGATATTGTGAATTCTGCTGACTTCTATATTGTAGGAACACCGATATTCCAGGGGTCTTTATCAGGGCCACTCAAAAATTTGTTTGATTTAATCAATCCAAAGGATATTCGCAACAAAGTAATCGGTTTTGTCGCAACAGGTGGAACATACCAGCATTACCTTGTTATCGAAAATCAATTGAAGCCGATTGCAGGATTTTTCAGAGCCTTTGTGGCACCAGGCTATGTATATGTCAATAACGATCATTTTAATAAAGAAAATGAAATCATTGATGCTGAGGTTCTTACAAGAATTACATCTTTAGCCAAAGAGGTAGTTTTCATGCAGGAGGCATTAAAATCAGCAGAGGAAAAATTTGCAACAGTAAATGGATAAGCATTTCTATTAAAAGTTGAGAGGAGAAATTTCTATGACAAACTCTTTAAAACCAATTAACCTTTGGGGATTTATTGAAGAAAATAAGGATTTACTTAAGCCGCCAGTAAATAATAAAGTGATTTGGAAGGATTCTGAACTAATGTTTATGGTCCTCGGAGGCCCAAATAAACGACGTGATTTTCATGTGGACCCTTCTGAAGAGATTTTTTATCAATTAAAAGGTGATTGCTACGTTGAAATTATTAATGCGGAAGGCAAAAGAGAAGTAATTACCGTGAAAGAAGGAGAAGTATTTCATCTCCCACCAAATGTTCCCCACTCCCCGCATCGGGTCGCAGATACCATCGGGATCGTTATTGAACGTGACAGAGCAGATGGGGAATTAGAGGATTTTGTTTGGTTCTGTGATGAATGTGATCATGAAATGCACCGCGTTACCGTTCAATTAACAAATATTGAAGTGCAGGTAAAAGAAGCAATTCATGGATTTAACAGTAATTTAGAACTTCGGACTTGCAAGAACTGTGGTCATATTATGGCTGAAGAAGCGAGTGAATGGAAATGCGAGTAGATTTTCATACACATATCATCCCTGAAAATTTCCCTGATTTTGCGGCGAAGTTCCAAAATGATAAGTGGCCGGTCCTAAAGCCTACATGTTCATGCGGTGCCAATATCATGGTATCCGGAAAGGTGTTCCGTGAAGTGACCGACCAAGTTTGGAGTCCAGAAAAAAGGATTCACGATATGGATGTAGAAAATGTAGATATACAAGTTTTATCGCCAATTCCCGTTACGTTCTCCTATTGGGCACCTATAGAAGAAGCGGTAGCTATGGCTAGATTTCAAAATGACTTCATCGCTGAAACAGTAGCTAAACATCCAACCAAGTTTATTGGTCTAGGGACGGTTCCTCTTCAAAATGTCGAAGAAGCGATTCTTGAACTAGACCGATGTGTACATCAACTTGGCTTAAAAGGGGTTGAGATTGGCACAAATATTAATGGTAAAAATTTAGACGATGAATCGTTAATCGATTTCTTTGCGATGTGTGAGAAATGGAATGTCCCTATATTTATTCATCCATGGGAAACACTGGGTGGAGAACGTTTTTCCTCACATAACTTAATGTATACGGTTGGAATGCCAAGTGAAACAGCACTAGCTGCTGCTAGTTTAATCCTAGGCGGTGTTATCGAGAAATTTCCAAGACTAAAAATTTGTTTTTCTCATGGAGGCGGTTCATTACCTTACATTCTTCCAAGACTTGATCATGGTTGGAATGTGTGGCCGCATTTGCAGCTTACGGAAAAGCCGCCAAGTTTTTATGCCAAGAAATTTTTCTATGATTCAATCGTAAATAACCCTGTTAATATCAAATTTTTAGTCGAAAAATTTGGTGCTGAACAAGTGATTATGGGGTCGGATTATCCATTTTTACTGCGGGAAACACCACCAGGAAAGATTATTGATGACACACTCAGCCTCAGTGAAGAACAGAAACGGGCGATGTTAGGTGAAAATGCACTTAGATTTTTAAATTTACCAGTTAATCTACTAATTTAATCGGAAAAGAGGATGAAAAGATGATAGACAAAGTGATGACTCCAGAAGAGAGATTAGAGGAACTTGGAATAAAGCTGCCGGCTCTCCGCCCCGCATCTGGTAATTATGTTAGCTGTGTACGAACCGGGAATCTAATTTTCACATCAGGACAAGGTACTGATGAATACCGGGGAAAACTTGGTGAGGATGTATCGATAGAAGTAGGCTATCAAGCAGCAAGACAATGTATGCTTAATCTATTAGCAGTTATCAAGAATGAACTCGGCGATCTTAGCAAAGTGAAACGGATTGTCAAAATCCTTGGTATGGTCAACAGCACGACTGATTTTAAAGACCATCCTAAGGTCATGAATGGATCCTCTGATTTGTTGGTGGAAGTGTTTGGTGAAAAGGGAAGACATGCGAGATCAGCAATAGGGATGGCACAACTTCCACACAATAATGCAGTCGAGGTCGAGATGATTGTAGAAGTTTGGGAAGGTGAAATCGGTGAGTAAGGTCATAGAAAAACAGATACAAATTAACAATGCCAAGTTGTTTATCAATGGAGAATATGTAAGCGCTATTTCAGGGGGAACTTTTGACACACTTAATCCAGCCACAAATCAAAAATTAGCAGAAGTCGCTAGTGCAAGTGAGCAAGATGTAGAAAGAGCAATACAGGTTGCCAAGCGCACCTATGATAGTGGTATTTGGAGTAAAATGCCAGTTGAGGAAAGAGCAAAGATTCTTTGCCGAATGGCGGATCTTGTCATGGAACGAGTCGAGGAGTTAGCGTTAATTGAAACATTAGATGTAGGGAAGCCGATTAGAGAAAGCAGAGATTTTGATATCCCTCGCGCAGCATCAAACTTAAGATTCTTTGCAGAAATGGCAAAATACTTGAATCATGAGCATTACGAACAATCCAAGCATATGAGCTATACCAAATACGCTCCGGCTGGTGTGACAAGCTTAATCATTCCTTGGAATTTACCATTTATGCAAATGACATGGAAAGCTTCCGCTGCGTTAGCGGCTGGTAATACCGTGATTGTTAAACCAGCATCCTATACACCACTTAGTGCAGTCATGTTAGGTGAAATTGCCAACGAAGCAGGATTACCACCGGGCGTGTTGAATATACTGACAGGTCCAGGTGGAACAGTAGGAACGGCAATGACCACTCATCCATATGTTCGCAGAATTTCCTTTGTCGGGGAAAGTTCTACTGGTAAAACGGTAATGAGAAATGCAGCATCACAACTAATTCCAGTATCATTAGAATTGGGCGGGAAATCTGCCAATATCGTATTTGAGGATGCAGACTTAGATGAAGCTGTCGCGGGCTCCATAGAAGCGATATTTAGAAATCAAGGGGAAATCTGTTTAGCTGGTTCTCGATTACTAGTGCAAGAATCGGTTTATGATAAATTCCTTGAAAAATTTGTTGCAGCTGCAAAGAACATCAAAGTGGGCGACCCATTGGATGAAACGACGGATATGGGTGCGCTTATATCAAAAGGTCATCTAGAAACAGTTGATAACTATGTGCAAATTGGTATTTCTGAAGGTGCGAAACTTGCTGTAGGCGGTAAGCGTGTGGCAGGATTGTCAGAAGGGAACTTTTACGAGCCAACCGTGCTCTATGATGTAAATAACAAAATGAGAGTTGCACAGGAAGAAATATTTGGCCCGGTATTAGTCGTCATTCCATTTAAAACGGAAGAAGAAGCGATTCAAATTGCTAACGATTCGATTTATGGTTTAGCAGGTGTAGTTTGGTCAAATGATTTAAGACGTGCGCATCGGGTAGCTTCTCAAATCGATTCAGGCTTATTCTGGATCAATTGCTGGTATTATCGTGATTTAAGAACACCATTTGGTGGTTCAAAGGCGAGCGGAATTGGTCGTGAAGGCGGACGTCATAGTTTTGAATTTTACACAGAAGCCAAAACAATTACAATGAAATTATAAAATAAAGCAAAAGGTGGCTGAAAGGCCACTTTTTAACTATTAATATAGAAAAGGAAGGTGCAGGAAGAAATGGAAGTATTAGTAGAAGGAATTGCGAAAGAATTAATTGATGCAGAAAGTCATCAATATTCTGTCGCTCCACTTACGGAACGTTATTCGGAGCTGACTGTAGGCGATGCCTATCAAATCCAACTAGAAGTCATCGATAAAAAGTTAAAAGAAGGACATAAAGTAATTGGGAAAAAGGTTGGGCTAACAAGTATTGCGATGCAGCAAATGCTTGGCGTCGATGAGCCTGATTATGGCCACCTGTTAGATACTATGAAAATAGCAGATGAAGCAACTGTGAAAATTGCTGAGTTGATCAGTCCGAAGGTTGAGGCGGAAATCGGTTTTATTTTAGAACATGACTTGGTTGGTCCAAATGTGAACTATCTAGATGTGTTAATGGCTACCAAATATGTAGTACCTACCATCGAGATTATTGACAGCCGTATTTCTGATTGGAAAATCAAATTGGTTGATACAGTGGCTGATAATGGCTCCTCAGCAAGAGTAGTCGTCGGGGAAAAGCTGAGCACCATTGAAGGATTGGATTTGCGAACTCAAGGAATGGTCCTATATAAAAATGAAGAGCTTGTCGCTACAGGAGTTGGGACGGCCGCTCTAGGACACCCGGCACAAGCAGTCGCATGGTTAGCCAATAAATTACATGAATTCGGGATTACTCTTAAAGCAGGTGAGTTAATTCTTCCCGGAGCACTTTCCGGTGCTATTGCAGTAAAAGAAGGCGACATGATTGTTGCAGATTTTGGCCCATTAGGAACTGTATCTGTAACATTTGAGTAAGAGAGTTTTTCACCGAATAAAAAAAATTAAAAGTGGAGGTTCCATTATGTCACTGTTGCAAGGAACAGAACAAGAAATCGTAAACTACCTATTAGCTGCAGAAAAAGACAAGCGGGAAGTTGAAAAAATTACCACAAATTATCCAACTCTAACATTTGAGCATGCCTATGAAATACAACAAAAACTAATCGAGCAAAAAGAAAAGGAGGGGCTTCGCCGAATTGGTGTAAAACTCGGCTTGACCAGTAAGGCAAAGCAGGAGATGATGGGTGTCCATGAAGCTATCTACGGGTATTTAATGGATGATATGCTTGCACCTGAATGGGAACCAGTTCAATTTAGCAGTTTCATTCATCCTAAGGCAGAACCCGAAATTGCTTTCATGATTAATGAAGATATCCAAGGCACTAATGTTACCTCTGATGATATTTTAAAGGTGACAAAATATGTAGCACCAGCGATCGAGATTATTGATAGTCGTTATTTAGATTTCAAGTTTACACTGGTAGATGTTGTGGCTGATAATTGTTCTTCTTCAAAATTTATTATAGGTAACAAATGGGTGTCGCCGGATGCGCTAAACTTGAAAGATATTGGTGTATACATCTCTAAGAATTCAGAGGTTGCAACTACTGGGACCAGTGCGGCTGTATTAGGTGATCCAGCTGCTGCCGTTGCTTGGGCTGTAAACAAACTCGGAGAATCTGGGCAGGGTTTAAAGAAAGGTGATATCGTGCTTAGCGGCGCAATAACAGAAGCCATTAGCTTTCAACCAGGGGATACAATTTTAGCACAATTTGCGGAACTAGGCAGTGTATCTTTTACTAGCAAATAATCGGACTGCTACAATTTAATTTAAGGCTGTTTTTGTAAAATTTGTTGTTTTTATAGACAACCAATTACCTTAACTTATTTCTATGAAGAATTAAATATTTCCGAAAAAAATTACTAGAATTTGATAATCATAGATTTTAATGGTGCCAGTGACAAAAGAAAAATGGAGTCGACGGTAACGAAAAGGAGTTTATCGTGCCCGTCACCTTAGAAAAATGAAGTCGACGGTAACGAAAAGGATTTAATCGTGTCCGTCATCTTAGATAAATAGAATCGACGTTATCGACTATTGGTTAATAATATATTCACCAACCAAACAGTTTTACTTTTTAAATAAAGCAATAATCTTTCATAAAAAAGACTAATTAATAAAAAATTGGAGGATACACTGTTGTTAACTTTAGAGTATGCACAACAATTGGATAATGCAGATAGCCTTAATAGATTTAGGGAAGAATTTTACATAAAACCGAATTCCATCTATATGGATGGAAATTCACTAGGACTTCTTTCGAAAAGAGCAGAAAAGACATTGCTGGAATCATTAAATGATTGGAAAGAGCATGGGATTGACGGTTGGACAAATGGAAAACACCCTTGGTTTTTTTTATCGGAAAAACTAGGAGAGATGATGGCTCCTTTAGTTGGTGCTGCAGCTAATGAAGTAATTGTTACGGGTTCCACAACGGTTAACTTACATCAACTAGTCGCTACTTTTTATAAGCCGGAAGGAAAGCGGACAAAAATTTTGGCTGATGAATTAACCTTTCCATCAGATATTTATGCGCTTCAAAGTCAGCTTCGCATTCATGGATTTGATCCAGATACACATCTTGTTCGAGTGAAAAGCCGAGATGGGCGCTTTTTAGAGGAAGAAGATATTATCGAAGCGATGACCGATGAGATTGCACTCATCATTTTACCAACTGTACTGTATCGAAGCGGCCAAATCTTGGATATGAAGCGACTGACAGCTGAAGCGAACAGAAGAGGGATATTAATCGGTTTTGATGGTTGTCATTCGATTGGAGCCATCCCGCATTCGTTCAGTGATTGGGGCGTTGATTTTGCATATTGGTGCAATTATAAACACCTAAATGGTGGTCCGGGCAGTGTTGGCGGTTTATATGTGAATTCTAAACATTTTGGGACAGCCCCTGGACTGGCTGGCTGGTTTGGTTCGAAAAAAGAGAAGCAATTTGACATGGAGCATTCTCTAACACCTGCTGATTCAGCCGGAGCCTATCAAATAGGGACACCACATGTTTTGAGTCTTGCCCCGTTACTAGGCGCATTGGAGATTTTTGCAGAAGCAGGAATTGAAAATATTCGTGCTAAGTCTTTAAACATCAATCAATACTTAATGGATTTAATTAACCAAGAGCTGCATGACTTCGGATTCACGATTGGAAATCCTAGCGAAGATATTCGACGTGGTGGTCATGTAAGTTTAGAACATAAAGAAGCAGCACGAATTTGTAAAGCGTTGAAAGAAAATGGGATCATTCCAGATTTCCGTGCACCAAACATCATTCGTCTTGCTCCTGTTGCTCTTTACACTTCTTATACTGAGGTTTGGGAAGTCGTCCAGATTCTTAAGAAAATTATGACTGACAAGCAATATGAACAGTTTAAAAATGAACGTGAAGTTGTTGCTTAACTAAAGGTTAGAGGAGGAATTATATGGCGGACAATCTTTTGAAAAATGAAAATGGCTCAGAAAGAGGGTTAAAGCGTGAATTAAAAACCAGTCAACTGACTATGATTGCGATGGGTTGTGCGATTGGAACTGGTCTTTTCCTTGGCAGTGGACTTGCGATTAGTACAGCTGGTCCAAGCGTATTAATCAGTTACGCGATTGGTGCATTCATTGTTTTACTTTTAATGGGATGTTTATCAGAAATGACGGTGGCCCATCCAACTTCAGGGGCGTTTGGAACAATATCTGAGAAGTATATAAGCCCGTTCGCAGGTTATCTGGTCCGCTATTCGTATTGGATTGCAAATGTTCTTGCTGTTGGGGTAGAAGTAAGTGCCATTGCAGTATATATGAAATATTGGTTTCCAGGTGTCCCTGGGTTTGTGTGGATTTTATTGTTCGCCGCTGTCCTAATTTATGTAAATGCAACAAGTGTGAATACATTTGCAACATTTGAGTATTGGTTCTCGATGATTAAAATCAGTGCAATCGTTGGATTCATTCTCCTTGGAGCATATGTTTTCATTGGAGGGTCGGCTAAGCCGGAAATGGGACCTGAGAACTTCGTTAATGAAGGTGGTTTCTTACCGTTCGGCATGTGGGGAATGTGGGTCGCTATCTTTATTTCTCTATTTAGCTTTTTAGGGACGGAGTTGATTGCCGTTACTGCTGGAGAAGCGAAGGACCCAGATGTTGCGGTACCTAAAGCATTGAAGGCAACTGTTTTCCGTTTATCGACATTTTATATTATTACTATTGGCATTATGTTAATGATTGTTCCGTGGAAATCAGCAGGAGTGGAAGAAAGTCCTTTCGTAAAAGTAATGGAACTCTTGAATATTCCAGGTGCAAGTGGAATTATGAATTTTATTATATTAACCGCTGCTCTGTCGGCCATGAATAGTCAGCTTTATGCTTCGACACGAATGATGTTTTCTCTATCACGAGGAAATTATGCACCTGCCTTTTTAGGTAAATTAAGCAAAAAAGGAGTTCCGTTAAGTGCTCTTGCCATTTCTACATTGGGGATATTTCTTGCTGCAGCAGTAAACGCATTATTACCTGACTCGTCGTACGCCTTTATGATGGGAATCTCCATGTTTGGTGCTATCTTCACATGGTTTATGGTTTTTGTTTCCCACTTGTTTTTCAGAAAAAAGTGGGAGAAATCAGGCGGCCGGAAATTGCCGGTTAAAATGCCTGGATTTCCTTACTTGACGCTATTAGGAGCGGTCCTTTTGCTCAGTTTAATGATTACCACTTGGTTTACAGGTTTTAAAATCATGCTGCAATTCGGTGTTCCATGGTTGTTATTTTTAACTGCTGCCTATTTTATTCTTAATAAAAGAAAAAACAATCCTGAAAAGAACGAGTCAGATCCTATACTTAACAAAAAGGTAAATTAGAACGTAAAATTAAGGTTACACAAAAAGAGGATATAGCGGGAGGATATTATGAACTCACATGAAAAAAGCGCAAACAACGGTCTAGAGAAAACGATTCAAACCGATTTTCAGAAATCGATGTCCTATGGGGATTATCTTCAACTAGATAAGATCTTATCTAGTCAGCATCGGGTATCCGATCACCATGATGAAATGTTATTTATCATCATCCATCAAGCTAGTGAACTATGGATGAAATTAATCATTCATGAATTGACAGCGGCCATTGGGTATATACAAAATAACGATTTGGAGCCTTCATTCAAAATCCTTTCCCGGGTTTCGCGAATACAACAGCAATTGATTCAGTCATGGAGTGTGCTTTCGACACTGACACCTGCGGAGTACTTAGAGTTTCGGGATAAATTGGGTCAATCCTCAGGGTTCCAGTCTTATCAGAATCGGTTGATTGAATTTGCTTTAGGCAACAAAAATGCTCATACACTAGCAGTCTATCAACATCAAACAGAGCTATATGAAAAAATGCAAGCGGCCCTGCATCAACCAAGTATTTATGATGCTGCAATCCAGGCACTCGTTGCACGTGGATTACCTGTCGATCATGAAGCTCGTAATCGGGATTTGTCCAAAAACTACGAGCCAAACGCAAGTGTTGAGGAGGCATGGCTAACCGTCTATCGAAATGTTGATCAATACTGGGATTTATACGAGTTGGCAGAGAAATTAGTAGATATCGGCAATCAACAGCAATTATGGCGATTTAACCATATGAGTACCGTAGAGAGAATTATCGGTCATAAGCAGGGGACAGGTGGATCGTCTGGAGTGTCTTATTTAAAACGAGCACTAGACCAACAATTTTTCCCAGAGCTTTGGAGTTTAAGAACGAAGCTTTAGATTGAATAGATTAAAAAGGTACAATTGGCCGCAAACCTTGTTATTAGGTTTGCGGTTTTTTTTAATAAGATTAATCGGTGTTTCTAGTTCCAGTCAGGAAGGAAAATTGGTTCAATGGTAACCATAGAAAGCGGATGATGCCCGTGAAGGCAGAAAAATGGGATCAGCGGTAACCATAGGAAGCGTATGATGCCCGTGAAGGCAGAAAAATGGGATCAGCGGTAAC
>NZ_KK366017.1:1161182-1473536 GCF_000686805.1 Bacillus sp. UNC41MFS5
GTCTAAGCGACTAATGCCCGTGAAGGCAGAAAAATGGGATCAGCGGTAACCATAGTAAGCGTATGATGCCCGTGAAGGCAGAAAAAACGGTTCAACGGTAACTAGTGGAAATCTTAGAATCTACCTACTTAGGAAAAAGTAAATGAAATGTTCTAGAAGTAACTTATTATACTTTCGATGGATATAGAAATATAAGATTTTTTTTATTTTAACGCAGACCCTTGTATTTTATGAGGTATGCGGTTTTTTTTGTATTCAAAATGGTGTGGTGCATATTACTTAAATTAGTGTATTTTGGAAAATATAAAAGAATCTGAGGAAAGAGGAGGAAAGAAGACCTTGTGGAAAAAAGTTAGTCTAAAACAGCATAAAAGTTCAGGAAATACTTCTTCCTCCGATGACCTATTAAACAAAAATTTGATTGAGAATGTAGGACAAATTAAAGAGGATTTAGGTGATTGCTCTGATTTAATTGTTCGTGTCATCAAGCATAATGAAAATCCGTTTGCCTTTGCAGTTCTTCATATTGAGGGGATTTCAAATACACCAAAAATTGATGAACATGTCATAGAACCTATATTAACAAACAAGTTTGACCCAGCTTCTAGAACAATAAAAGATGAATTACAACAGGTAATTGCAGTCACAAAGATTAAGGAAAAAAACACTTTTAAAGAAATACTATCAGCGATTGTATCTGGCGGCACAGTCATTTTAATAGATGGTGAAATGAGTGCACTGATCCTTGATACAAGAGAAATTGAATCACGTAGTATCGTAGAGCCAACAACACAAACAGTTATTCGCGGACCAAAAGACAGCTTTACTGAAAACCTTAGAACCAACACATCCCTCGTCCGATCTCGAATCCAGAGTCCAAATTTACGTCTGGACCCGATGATAATTGGTGAAGTGACTCAAACTCAAGTTGAAATCATGTACATCAAGGACATTGCTGAAGAGTCGATTGTAAAAGAAGTTAAGAATCGTCTTCAGAAAATAAAAATAGACGGCATTATTGATTCAGCCTATATTGAAGGCTTTATTGAAGATGAACAGCAAACTCCTTTTCCAACGGTTCAAAATACCGAACGCCCGGATGCAGTGGTTGGAAATTTACTTGAAGGACGTGTGGCCATTTTTATGACTGGTACTCCTTACGTTCTTATTGTCCCGGTAACCTTTACCCAACTCTTCCAATCTCCGGAGGATTATTATCAGAATCAATATATAGGCAGTGTTTTAAGGATTTTACGGTTGGGGGCATTTTTTTTAGCCTTATATGCACCGGCTGTATATGTAGCGATGATTACACACCATCAGGCACTTGTTCCAACTGTATTACTTGTCAGTATTGCTGCCCAACGAGAGGCTATTCCTTTTCCGGCCATTGTGGAAGCTTTTATCATGGAGATCACCTTTGAAGTACTAAGAGAAGCAGGAATTAGGATGCCTAGAGCAGTGGGATCAGCCCTTTCTATTGTGGGAGCGCTTATCCTTGGACAAGCAGCTGTAGATGCAGGCTTTGTATCTGCAGCGATGGTTATTATCGTTTCTGTAACAGCCATCGCTAGCTTCGCACTACCAAACTACAACCTTGGAATCGCTGCTCGCTCTCTTCGTTTTTTATTATTAATCGTTGCCTCATACGCCGGGCTTTATGGTGTGTTAGCTGCTTCCCTTATTATAGGGATGCATATGTGCTCATTGCGTTCGTTTGGGGTTCCATATCTATCTCCTATAGCTCCATTCAATCTAAAGGAGCAAAAGGATGTTCTATTTCGTTTTGCTTTACCAAACCTAATAAACAGACCAGCACCTGCAAATAAAAAAAATAAAGTAAGGATAGGGAAAAGGAATGAGGGAGAATAGAATGAGAACTAAAATATCGTTCTTGATTATATTCTTATTTGTCGGACTCACGGGGTGTTCAAATTATACGGAATTAAATGAAATAGCGATTGTCCTCGGAATAGGGATTGATTATATCCCTGAAAAAGATGTTTACGAAGTTACCTACCAAGTAGTTAATCCAAGTGAAAATGCTGCAAGAGGCACGGGTTCCGGCGGTACGCCAGTAATTAACTTTAAAAGTAGGGGTAAAACAATTTCTGAAGCAGCTGGTAATTCCTCAAATATTTTTCCCCGGAAAAATATTTATTCGCATATTCAGTTGGTTCTCATTGGAGAACAACTGGCAAAAAAGGAGAGTTTGAACTTTATTTTTGATGTATTTGAGCGGGATGCAGGAGTGCGTGTCAATGTTCCTGTTTTAATTACCCGTAATGCTGACATAAAAACGACAATGGATATACTTTCTTCTATTGATAAAATTCCTGTTCGATCACTTGTAGGCAAGGTAATGAATGCCTCAGATTTAATAGGGGAACATGGTGAAATTAAAATTTACGATATTATTGAGAATTTAACTAACGAAGGTTCAGAACCAACAATAAGTGGGATAAGCGTAAGAGGTAATTCAAAAACTGGTGCTAGCAAGAAAAACATAGAAAGTATGAATAAGACATTCGTATTCCTCAATGGAATTGCAGTATTTAGAAAAGGAAAATTAGTTGGATGGATAGATGGAAAAAAGACAAAGTCGCTTCAAATTATTAAGAATAAAATACGAACTAGCAGTTTGAGAATTCATTGTGACCAGAAGCGGTATAACAATTTACTCGTAAATCACTTGAAAAGTGAGTCAAAAGTCGATTTGCAAAACAGTCAAGCAGTCATAACAATTCAGGTGAACGCTTTCGGTAATCTAACTGAATTGCTCTGTAACAAGGATATAAGTAAGCGTGAAGTAATAAAAGAATACCAACGTAAAGGTGAACAGGAACTGGAAAAAGAAATTAAAGATGGAATTATTGTGGCACAAAAGTTGGAGAGTGATGTGTTCGGCTTTGGGGAAATTTTACGCAACACTCATCAAAAAAAATGGAGAAAATCCAAGCAGCAGTGGAATAAGTTATTTTCACAAGCGAAGGTAAATGTCCGGGTGAATTTGACTATTGAAGGAACAGGAATGCGAATTAAGCCTTATCCTTATTGATCTAGGAGGGAAAGAAATGGAACAAGTAAAGGTCAATGGGTTTCAGTTGTTTAGTGTCATCTTTTTATTTGAATTAGGAAGCGCAATTCTTGTAGGGATGGCTGGTGAAGCAAGGCAAGATTCATGGATTACGATCCTATTTGGAATTGCTTCAGGCTGCGTTCTATATCTTATTTTCACAAAATTATATACTATGTATCCTGCATTACCATTGACCAGTTACCTTCAAAAAATTCTGGGGCGTTATTTGGGCTGGCTATTTGGGCTAATGTATGTAACATATTTTATGTACATCGCTTCTAGGGTTTTGCGCGATTTCGAGGAACTATTAGTCATTGCAGCATATCGATCAGCAACACTTCTGACGCTTGGAATCATCATGATGGTATGTGTAATGTATGCAGTCTTTAAAGGGATTGAAGTATTTTTTCGCATATCGGAGCTTTGCCTTTTCATCATCGTGTTCATGCTTCTCTTTATTATATTATTTGAAATGGCTAGTGGAATAATAAAATTACATAATCTCCGTCCAATATTAGAACACGGTTGGCGTCCATTAATTAAATCCTTTCCAACTACTCTAACTTTCCCTTTCGGGGAAATGATTACGTTCACAATGCTTCTTCCATACCTAAATAAACAAGAAAAGGCTAAAAAAGCGGGTATTTCAGCTATCGTTTTGAGTGGTTTATGCCTTCTATTATTTACCCTTTTGAATATCGCCATTACCGGAGCAGATATTGTTTCCCGGTCTGCCTTTCCTATCCTTACGGCTGTAAGTTACATTAACATTGCTGAATTTGTTCAAAGGCTCGATACAGTGGTGATTATTAGTATGGTCATATTAGGTTTTGTAAAAATAACTGTTTTTCTCTTCTGTGCGTTTATCGGGACAATAGATTTGTTTAAGATCAAACATCAAAAGAATTTAATTTATCCAATGGGAATCATTATTTTAGTTAGCTCAGTCGTTATGGCACCAAATTATATAGCTCACATTAACGAAGGATTAAAAATTGTGCCGTACTATTTACATATTCCTATGCAAATAGTAATCCCAATATTATTATTGGTAATTGCCTTGATTAAAAGAAAGCTAAAGCCAGCTTCTGCCTGATATTAAGCATTATTCTTCTTATTAATACTGGATCTGTTGACCTTTGTAAAAACAAGTGGCAGGAAGGAAAAAATAATCAGAATAACTTCTTCACCTGTCATCTTTTGTTTTATTTTATTAAAGGAATTTATAGTCTCATATATACTAAGACCTTGGAGCAAATCAATTATTATACTGACTCCTATAACAAGGGAAAATAAAAGTAAGATTATAAATAATAATTGTTTCAAGAGTATCACCCAGCTTTTTTTTTTATTATTTGTAAATATAGGAATATTAGCCTAAAATGTAATATCTTTAACAAAATTGTAATTTGTACAAGCCCTTCCGACATAGGATACACGGATTAGTATTTATGTCGTATAGGAGGGGTTAGGTTGCCCAGAAAGTGGTTAGTATTTTTGATATTTGCCTTTTTTATGTTGTCTAGTTTTTTTGTTGGTGTCCCTACAAGTTCTGCAGCCTCCAGTGGAAAGTTGATTATTATTAATAAGACTACCAACCGGCTGGCTTACTTTGAAAACGGTGTATTTAAGAAGCAATTTAAAGTTGGAACCGGGAGAAAAAAATCGTATACGCCAGAGGGCAAGTTCAAGATTGTGGTTAAGATTAAGAATAGGCCTTACTATAAGGGACATATTCCGGGTGGAGACCCTCGTAATCCGTTAGGTAACCGATGGCTTGGTTTAAATGCCCGCGGAACATGGGGAACGACCTATGCGATTCATGGGAACAACAACCCCAGCTCAATTGGTGGTTATGTAAGCAGCGGTTGTATTCGGATGTATGATAGTGAAGTAGAATGGTTGTTTAGCCAAGTCCCAACTGGTACCCCAGTAATCATCACCTCATCAGGGAAATCCTTCAACGCAATTGCATTAGCCAATGGATATAAAGTAAAAGGCGGCTCAGGTGCACCTTCCGTTCCTGTTAGTACCAGTGGAGAAATCCTTAAAAAAGGTAGTCGGGGTCCAGCTGTCCAAGAACTTCAACGTAAGCTGACTTCACTAGGGTATAGTACAAAAGGTGTTGATGGTGTCTTTGGAGTAAACACCGATACTGCGGTGCGCAAATTTCAAAAAGCTCATAAATTAACAGCGGATGGGGTCGTTGGTCCAGCAACAAAAAAAGCATTAGGAATTAAGTAATAATAAAGAAATTGTTCAAGAAGTTGCTCAAAGTATTGAGCACTCTTTTTTTTTGAATTGATTCTTTATTTTTTTCGGAAAGTTTACATAAATTAACACAAATTATATGAACATAGAGTATAACCGTAAATTTGTTGGAGGTAATGGTATGAGTCGATTGGACAGGCTCAAGATGGAAAAAGTGGAGCCAAAACATTGGCGGCAATTCAATGAGTTATTACGTTATGTTTTCCAAGTGACCAAAAAAGACTTACAGACGGTGGGCTGGGAGGAACGTGAAATTGCATTAGCAAAACTGCCTGTTTTGGAACAGGCCGATGTGTTAGGCTGGTTTGATGGTGAAAAACTAATCTCCCAAGTTGCTGTTTACCCCTTTCAAGTAAATATTTATGGTAGAACCTTTGAGATGGGCGGCTTAACGGGGGTTGGCACCTATCCAGAATATGCGAATTTAGGATTGATGAATAAGTTGATCTGGCAGGCACTGGCTGATATGAAGGATCGAAACCAATCGATTTCTTATTTATATCCCTATTCATTGCCTTTTTATCGTAAAAGGGGCTGGGAGATTATTTCCGATAAAATGACCTTTGAAATCAAAGACTATCAATTACCAAAAGTTAAGAAAGTTTCAGGTTACGTCGACCGGCTAAATACAGAGCATTCAGATATAAAAACTGTTTACCAGCTTTATTCTAGGACACGTCATGTCGCCATGATACGAAACAATTTAGCTTGGGAAGAATTCTGGAGATGGGAACTGGATGAATTAACGGCCGCAGTTTATTATGATCATTCTCATCAGCCACAAGGATATTTGCTGTACTGGATCTCTCAAGATGTACTGCATGTCAAAGAAATGATCTATATGAATGAAGAAGCGCGGAACGGACTTTGGAACTTTATCAGTGCCCATTTCTCCATGGTAACGAAGGTTGTCGGGAATATTTTTACCAATGAGCCATTGGCTTTCTGGTTGGAGGACGGGGATATTAAAGAAACCATTGCTCCCTATTTCATGGCACGTATCGTTGATGTCACACAGTTTATCGAACAATTCCCATTCAGAGCACTTGGCTCTGAAATTCACATGACGATTAAGGTGGATGACCCGATACTAGAGTGGAATCAGGGCATATATACACTTCGAGTATCTGCAGTCGGTCAGGGGGATATGGTGCCAAGCGAGGGACAGCCAGATGTAACTGTTACTATTCAGACATTAACAACGATGCTGCTTGGATATAAACGGCCGTCCTATTTGGCAGCAATGGGTCGCCTTTCCTGTAATGAGCAAACGGTGGAGATATTAGAGAATTTAATTGAACGAGAGACGCCCTATTTCTCCGATTATTTTTGAAGTGCTGCTCTTTTTTCCTCTTTCCTAATCGGAAGAGGAATTTTTAAATTATTAGAAGTTTAAAATAAATATACCATTATGGGGTAAATTTGGTTTATTATAATGGAATAATATTTTTATTTAAAAAGGAGTTTATGAATGAATTTTTCTGCTAAACAAATTGTCTTTATTAGTTTTATGTTATTTTCAATGTTTTTCGGGGCTGGAAACCTGATCTTTCCACCATTTTTGGGGCAGTCAGCGGGGGATCATCTTTGGACAGCACTGGCTGGTTTTATTATTTCAGCAGTTGGTCTGCCGATTTTAGGCGTGATTGCGGTGGCTAAGGCAGGAAGCTTTAACGAACTTAACCAAAGAGTTCATCCTTTTTTCGCCTTTATCTTTCCATTTCTTATTTATATCGCAATCGGACCTGGCCTGGCGATTCCAAGGGCAGGTAGTCTGGCATTCGAAATGGGATTAGCTCCTTTCTTACCAGAAAATTTGGTTGGAAGTTCGCTCTCATTATTTGTTTATAGTATTGTTTTTTTTGGATTAGTAGCTTGGTTATGTATGTTCCCATCCAAGCTTATTGACCTTTTTGGGAAAATACTGACTCCAATCTTACTAGCCCTAATCGCCATTATTTTTGTGAAGAGCTTAATTGACCCAATCGGTTCATTTGAAACACCAAAGGATAACTATATTTCAAACCCTGTCTTTCAAGGGTTCTTAGATGGGTATTTAACAATGGATGCGCTGGCAGCATTAGCATTTGGCATTGTTATCTCGAATACATTGAAATCGCAAGGAGTCGTGGATCATAAAAAAAGATCACTATATATGATGTATGCCGGATTAGGTGCAGGAATTCTGTTAACTGTGATCTACCTAATCTTAGGGTATTTAGGTGCTGCTAGCTCATCCTTAGGAAAAACGGAAAATGGAGCACAAATATTGGCGAATGTAATGACACACTTATTTGGTCAAAGTGGGACCTTTATTTTAGGTTTAGTTTTTACCATTGCATGCTTTTGTGTGTCCATTGGTTTAGTTACTTCTTGCAGTCAATTCTTCGCCAATGCGATTCCAAAAATTACTTATAAAACCTGGGTTCTTATCCTAGCAATTCTAAGTATGGCCATCGCTAACTTGGGATTAACGCAAATCTTACAAATCTCTGTTCCGATACTTGGCATGATCTACCCTATGGCCATCGTGATTATCTTATTAGGTCTTTTTGATAATTTAATTAAGAAATCCCGTCAGATTTATATCACAGTTGTCAGCTTTGTTGCTCTTTTTAGCATCATTGATACGATAAATAAAACATTCCTCGCCAATAAATGGAGTGGGGCACTTGAAATTCTTCCCTTTTATACAGAAGGCATTGGATGGATAATCCCAGCCCTCATCGGATTAATAGTGGGATATCTGCTAGGATTATTTAGTGACAGACCATTTGAAGCTTGAACTGCAAATAAAAAACACGGCTAAATTCAGTCGTGTTTTTTTGATATAACTAAAACTATATAAGTAAACTAGGATTGTTTCTTGTCTGTTTTTTTCTCAGTTAGGGCACGATAAATTTGGGTATACATACTGCCTTGAACAATATTTTGTAGGAAAAAGTCTCCAATTAGTTTTAAGTATTCTTCATCCTCAAACATCTTTTTGTTTTGTAATTCCATTTCAGCCAAACCTTCATATTTGGTAAGAAGGGCATATGTATGATCCTCGCCGGAAACAGGGGTTAAGATATCGACATTATGATCATAATTTTCATTCCGGAACGTCTTAATTTCCTTTAAATTCTCAATACCTTCTTTAAATTTATCTTGTTTAATCTCAAATGTTTGATAGACAAAAATTGCCATTAGCTGCATCCCCTAGTTAAGATTTACAAACGTAAATTTAAATTTCCCTTATATGACTAAAGTTATTCTTCACCATCTAAACTGGTTGCTCCATGTTATAAATGGAAATATTTCAATACACTTAAAAATCTTCTCTGGAGAATAATATCAATGAATAGAAAAACCTAGATTTGAAAGGATTAGGTGGAAAATGTCTTCATATCAACCAGGACAAGTCGTCTATATTATCATTCGGAATCCACATGCTCAAGATGTGGCCAATGTCCAGCAAGCGGCAGTTGTGCAGAATCCGGAGGATTCGGATCAACTTTCTCTTTTTGTTTACGAAACCTATTACCCTCTAACTGAGGACGTTGCGGTTTATTCATCTGCAGAGGAAGCAGAATATGCCTATCAAGATGCGTTTGGTTTAACAGAGACGGAGGGGTATTATGGTTAAACCTTTTGTACCCCAGCTTGTTTATATTGAGCCAAGCGCACTTGAGTACCAGCTGGGCAAAGAGTTAATTGCCAAATTTGAAAATATGGGAATTGAAATAAGGGAAACAACATCACATAATCAAATTCGAAATTTACCTGGTGATAATGATTTTCAAAAGTATCGGACTGCAAAATCGACACTGGTGGTAGGAGTTCGAAAAACATTAAAGTTTGATACATCCAAACCTTCTGCGGAATACGCAATTCCATTTGTAACTGGCTGTATGGGACATTGTCATTATTGCTACTTACAGACAACAATGGGAAGTAAACCTTATATTCGTACTTATGTGAACCTGGAAGATATTTTCGAGGCTGCTGATAATTATATGAAAGAACGTGCGCCTGAACCAACTAGGTTTGAAGCCTCATGTACATCTGATATTGTTGGTGTTGACCATCTAACCCATACCTTAAAAAAAGCAATTGAGTTCTTTGGACAATCGGAATATGGCAAACTTCGTTTTGTAACCAAATTCGCTCACGTGGACCATTTACTTGATGCGAAGCATAATGGGAAAACCCGTTTTCGCTTCAGTGTTAATGATGATTATATCATTAAGAATTTTGAACCGGGTACATCGAGACTGCCAGAACGGATCGAGGCAGCAGGTAAGATTGCCGGTGCCGGGTTTCCATTAGGTTTTATTATTGCACCGATTTATCTCCACGAGGGCTGGAAAGAAGGGTATAAAGAAATGTTAGAAAAGCTTGAGGCGGAGTTGCCGGATTCAGCTAAAGAGGATTTAACCTTTGAAATGATTCAGCATCGGTTTACAAAACCAGCGAAGCGTGTCATTCAAAAAAATTATCCGATGACAAAGCTAGAACTTGATGAGACAAAGCGGAAATGGAAATGGGGACGTTACGGAATCGGTAAATTTGTCTATACAAATGAAGAACAAGAAGATATAAAGGATACACTAGGAAGATATATTAATACCTATTTTCCGCAAGCAAAAATTGAGTATTTCACATAGAAAAGAGGGATTGCCGAGCATCCCTCTTTATTTATGGATTTTTATGATTCAGTTGGATCAGGTCTAAACGATGAGATTGGTTGTTCACTGCCATCCTTTAGTTCGTTATCTTTTTTAATCCGGCCTTTACCAACGGCCATAGCCACTAAGACTCCGACTGCTATAAAGATAAGTCCTGTTAAGAAAACCGTAGAAAATGAATCGGACCAGGCGATTTGAATGCCATGAATTACGCTATTTTGAATGTCTTCTGGCATTTTTAAAAGGCTCGGATTGAGCAGTAAACTAAATAATGAATCTGTTTTTTCAGAAAGAGCTGTTAATGCTTTATGTGCAATTGGATTTTCAGCATCATTAGCAACACTAACCATTTCACCTTTCAGTGTATGGTTCATGATTGAATTTAAAATCGTAATTCCAATCGTACCACCTATTGATCGGAAGAAGGTGGAGGCGGATGTAACGGTTCCTAGCTGCGATTTTGGAAATTCATTTTGGATGGCAATCATTAATGTTGGCATAACTAAGCCCATTCCTAGACCAAGGACAACCATATATGCATAGGCAGTGTATTCGTTTGAATCGATGCCCATTGTACTCATTAAATAGAATCCTAATGCACCAAGGAGCATACCTGCTGTTAGTACAGAGCGGAAGCTAAATCTAAGTAATAATTGCCCTCCAAGTATACTTGCCGCAATCATAGCAATCATCATTGGAGTCATGGTTGAACCAGCTTGCGTTGGAGATACACCAAGAATTCCTTGCATGTACATCGGTACGAACATTATTGCTCCAAACATGCCAAGCCCCAGCAAAAATCCTAGCGCATTCATCGTTGCAAAAGTTCGATTTTTAAAAAATGAAAGATCCAAAATTGGTTCCACTGCTTTTCGCTCGATTAATCCGAAAACGATAAGTAGCAAAATCGAACCTCCGAAAATAAGGAAAGAAGTAGTTGAGGCCCAATCAAATTTATCCCCGCCGAATGTTAAACCAAGTAATAATAAGACAATGGCAGGAATTAATGTGATAATTCCCCAATAATCAATATTCACTTTTCCTTTAACTGCGGTAGTTTCATGCTTTAATCCCATAAAGATTAAAATTGCCGAAAGTAGTCCAAAAGGAACGTTAATCAGGAAAATCCAGTGCCAGCTAATACTATCAACAATAATTCCTCCTAAGAAAGGGCCGATGACAGAACTTAACCCAAAGAGTCCGCCAAAAATTCCTTGCCATTTCGCACGTTGCTCAGCTGTAAAGATGTCCCCAATAATGGTTTGAGACAGAGGCATGATCATCCCTCCGCCAATCCCTTGAAGCCCTCTATAGATCACTAGCTGTTCCATTGATGTGGCAGTTGCACACAATCCAGAACCAATAATAAAGATGATTGTTCCTAGTAAATAGAGGAATCTTCTCCCGTACAGGTCTGAAAGTTTACCAACAATCGGGACAACCGTAGTCGATGTAATCATATAGGCAGTTGTGACCCAAGCAAAAATGGTAAAGCCATTTAATTCTGAAATAATCGTCGGCATGGCAGTTCCAACGATTGTTTGTTCTAATGCACTGAAAAACATTCCGATAATTAAACCAGTGATAACTAATTTGGTATTAATCCGTTTATCTTCTATCGCCATATTATTTTCTCCTATCTAAATGTTATTAAATAATTTCCGTCATAAAATATACAATATAACTGTCCGGTCAGTCAATATTTTTCGTAGAAAAGGATACGTACAAAAAATATCCTTTATAATTCAAATCCATAAAAATCAGCCATTTCCTTAGTGAGTGGTTCTAGTGTTTCTATTCCTTTAAAATTGGAAAGCATTCCTTTGATGACTGGAAGACGAGGACTTTGTTTGTTAATTTCCTCTTCAAGGACGTCTAATGAGATTTCTAAAGCTTCTCTATTTTCCATCTGATCCATTTCATTTCTCATGTTTTTGATAACATTATTTACATTGGCTGGTTCGAAACATTGCTTTGAATTTTTTATAATATTCCCCATCTTTTCCTCAGTTAAGAAGGGTTCCTCACTTGATATGTCTTTTACGATACTATCCATCCTTTTCATTAAATATTGGGATAGTTTCTCAATCTCAAATTCAGCAGGTTCAAGCATCATTAATCCCACATATGTTTGAAACAACCCTTCTAGAATCAAGGCTAAATCAATCGAAAAAGGCTCAATCTTTTGACCATAAATAGATACTAATCCTTTGCGATGTAATAAATGAGAGTCAAACCGCTTTTTAAAGAAAAGTTTTTTGATTTCTTCATTCCTTGGGATTGCCTGTTCTTTGGCGAGCATTATCATAAATTCTTTATGACCAATGAATGTTCTGAAAAATGCAGTGATTTGCTTGATGAATTTTTCTCGCGGGGATAAATCTTGGTTTTCAAAAACTAACCTGCTTGATTCTATCGTAGCAAATATATATTCAAGTATTGAGAGTAATAAATCATCTTTTGACTTAAAATGTAAATAGAAAGCCCCTTTAGAAATATTACTTTCAGTAGCAATCTCTTGAATCGACGTCGATGAAAAACCTTTTTGAGCAAAAAGCTTCATCCCTGATTGAATAATTAGTTTCTCCTTTTCTGTCAAAATAAACCCTCCATTACTAAATGTTTCTATGAAAAAACGTATAATTCTTGACTTATGACTGGTTGGTCATTATGATTAAGTTTGTTATGACCGCATAGTCAATCCTATTCGAATCAAACAGAAATGTCAACATGGTATAAGAAGGAGAGAAAAATGAAGAAAATCATTCAGTTTTCATTGAAGAACAAGTTTGCCGTATGGCTATTAACCATTATTATTACAATTGCTGGATTGTATTCAGGAATGAACATGAAACTAGAAACCATTCCAAATATTAATACACCACTTGTTTCAGTTTTGGCTGTGTATCCAGGGGCGACACCTGAGCAGGTAGCTGAGAAAGTTACGGAACCGATTGAAAAACGAGTCGAAAATTTAGATGGAGTTTCGGTTGTTAGTTCCTCTTCTTTTCAAAACGCATCATCTATCCAAATAGAATATAATTTTGATAAGGACATGGAAAAGGCTCAAAATGAAGTAAAGGAAGCCTTGAGCAATCTTGAACTTCCTGAAGGGGTAGAGGAGCCAGAAGTCTCTCGATTGAGTTTTTCTGCCTTCCCAGTTATGTCATTAAGTATTACAAATACTAAACAATCTTTGGCAGAATTAACTAAAACAGCTGAAGAAGATATCATTCCAGAACTTGAAGGTATTGAAGGAGTATCAACGGTTCAAATTTCAGGCCAACAGGTTGACGAAGTTCAATTGAAATTTAATCAGTCTAAATTAAAGCAATATGGCTTATCTGAAGATACAGTAAAGAATTTAATCAAAGCATCGGATGTTACCATTCCATTAGGATTGTACACATTCAAAGATACACAAAAGTCCGTTGTCATTGATGGCAATGTTAGTACAATAAAAGACCTAAAAGCGATTAAAATTCCCGTTATCCCAACAGCAGGTGGCACTCAGCAAGGTGCAGCAGCCAGTCAACAAAACCAAGGACAACAGGCAGGTATAACTGCTGGCCAAGTCAGCCAATCGGCACAGGCTTCTACTGCAATCCCCAGTGTTGAACTAAAAGATATTGCCACCATTAAGGAAGTAGGGAAAGCAGAATCTATTTCACGAACAAATGGCAAAGAGTCCATCGGAGTACAGATTACAAGTGCACAGGACGCAAATACAGTGGATGTAGTAAACTCTGTCAAAGAAAAATTAGGTGATTTTGAAGATAAGATTGATGGGTTAAATGTTACTACAATTTTTGATCAGGGCAAACCTATTGAAGAATCGGTTGCAACCATGCTGAATAAAGCGATTTTCGGTGCAATATTTGCCATGATCATCATCTTGCTTTTCTTGAGAAATTTCCGTACTACAATCATTTCGGTTATTTCTATCCCATTATCCATCTTAATTGCGATATTACTTTTAAAACAAATGGATATTACTCTTAATATGATGACTCTTGGCGCAATGACTGTTGCAATTGGCCGTGTTATTGATGATTCGATTGTTGTCATTGAAAACATCTTTAGAAGGATGTCTCTTAAAAATGAAACTTTAAGTGGTAAGGATTTAATTGTTGCTGCCACGAGAGAAATGTTCATGCCGATTTTTTCATCCACGGTGGTAACGATTGCTGTGTTCCTTCCATTAGGATTAGTTAAAGGTCCTGTAGGCGAGATGTTCCTACCGTTTGCATTAACCATTGTTTTTGCTTTATTAGCATCCCTTTTAGTAGCGATTACAATTGTCCCTATGATGGCACATTCTTTATTTAAAAAAGGGATTTCCACTAAACATGTTCATGTTGAAAATAAACCAGGTAAATTAGCTTTGGGATATAAAAAGGTTCTCAATTGGTCCTTAAATCATAAAATCATTACCTTCGGATTAGCTATTTTATTATTAGTTGGCAGCTTGTTCCTGGTACCGGTGATTGGGGTAAGTTTCCTTCCATCTGATGAACAAAAAATGGTTGTGGCCACTTATAAACCAGCACCAGGAGAAACCTTGGATGAAGTTGAGCGGATTGCAACTGAAGCAGAGGGATTTCTTGAGAACAGAGCCGGTGTAAAAACGATTCAGTTTTCCGTCGGCGGAGAAAATCCGATGAATCCAGGGCAAAGCAATTCGGCCATGTTTTTTGTTGAATATGATAAAGACACCAAAAACTTTTCACAAGAAACTGAAAAAGTTATCAATGATTTGAACAAACGAAATGATAAAGGCGAATGGGCAAGTCAAGACTTTTCAGGAATGGGTTCATCGAATGCACTTTCTTTTAATGTGTATGGTGACAATATGGATGAGATTGAACCTGTTGTAAACAAGATTGAGAAAATCTTTAAAAGTCAGAACTCCCTTAAAAATGTGAAGACTAGTATTGCTGATACGTATGAAGAGTATACCCTAGTCGCTGATCAGAAAAAGTTAAGTCAATTAGGACTTACAGCAGCACAAGTAGGGATGGAACTTGCAGGTAATGGCCAGCGTCAAGTATTGACAACCATTGAAAATGATGGCAAAGAAATGAATGTCTATTTAGAAGTTGAAAAAGATGATTATGAAAATATTAATGAATTAACGGATAAAACGATCCAATCCCCGATGGGTATGGCAGTCCCTATTAAGAATGTTACCGATATTAAGAAGGGGCATACATCTGATACGATTACTAGACGTGATGGGCGTATTTATGCGAGTGTAAGTGCTGAAATAACGACTAAAGATGTCTCAAAAGTTTCAGCCGCGGTTCAAAAGAAGGTAGACAAACTAAAACTTCCTTCAACGGTTGATGTTTCGGTTGGCGGGGTATCAGAAGATATTGCAGAATCCTTTACACAGCTAGGGTTAGCCATGCTTGCAGCGATTGCTATTGTCTATTTAGTCCTCGTTATTACATTCGGCGGAGGCTTAGCACCGCTAGCCATTCTGTTCTCATTACCTTTTACCATAATCGGAGGACTATTAGGTTTATTGATTTCTGGTGAAACGTTAAGTGTATCTGCAATGATCGGTGCCTTGATGTTAATTGGTATTGTTGTAACGAACGCGATTGTCCTTATTGACCGTGTCATTCATAAAGAGAATGATGGATTATCAACTAGGGAAGCGATCCTTGAAGCGGCAGGGACACGCCTCCGTCCTATTCTGATGACAGCCATTGCGACTATTGGTGCACTTATACCGTTAGCATTCGGAATGGAAGGAAGCGGACTAATTTCAAAAGGATTAGGTGTGACAGTTATTGGCGGATTGACAAGTTCAACGCTACTTACTTTAGTAATTGTACCGATTGTTTATGAAACACTAATGAAAAAGAAGCGAAAAGAGAGAAAGCAAGTAGAGGAATCATTATAATGGTACGAAAATGAATAGCAGCTGATTCTTTTGTTTTGTTAACAGAAGAGTCAGTTGCTATTATTTTTTATAGGAGCCTTGACATTTTAAAAAAAGAGTGTATAGTAATGTTCTTGTGCTGGTCATTTTGTTTTTTTATTAAATGTTCATGGATTGTTCATATTTAGCTGTTAGGATAGATGTTAGACTATTGAGGGCAGTAGTTCCTCATTAATATAAAAATAATAACTGAAAGTATATAATCATAGATTACAAGGTAGGTGCTATATGATTAACTTATTGCAAAGAGGTCAAAGTATTTTTAATAAATATGTTGGCTTTTTCTTTTTGACAGTATTTTTCTTATGGATAAAAACATATATCGTTCAATTAACGCAATTTGACTTAGGAATCGAAAATTCTCTTCAGAAGTTTCTATTATTTATCAATCCGCTCGGATCTGCTTTACTTTTCTTGGGCGTAGCTTTCTTTTTAAAAGGTAGAAAAAAGTATATAGGGCTAATTGTAATAGATTTTCTTTTATCGTTTCTTTTATATGCAAATGTTTTATTTTACCGATTCTTTAGTGATTTTATTACCTTACCAACCTTAACGCAGACACAAAACTTTGGCGATGTAAGCGGCAGTGTCACTTCCTTATTGAAGCCGTACGATTTATTATTCTTTCTTGATGTCATTGTTTTAATTGGTTTACTTGTTTTCCGTTTTGTGAAAATAGAAGTGAAGGATATGAATCGCGGGAAAGTTGCAGCTTTATTTTCAATGGCACTTGCGATTTCAAGCGCGAACTTAGCCTTAGCTGAAACGGACCGTCCTCAATTACTAACAAGAGGATTTGACCGAAACTATATTGTTAAATATTTAGGGATGTACAATTATACCATTTATGATGCCTTTCAAAGTACGAAAGCATCCGCTCAACGGGTTATGGCCAGCAGCGATGATACTACTGAAGTTGTAAACTATACAAAGTCTAATTATGCAGAGCCAAATCCAGCTTACTTTGGTGCTGGAAAAGGAATGAATGTAATCTATTTACATCTTGAATCAACGCAAAATTTCTTAATTAATTATAAGTTGCACGGGGAAGAAGTCACTCCATTTTTAAATTCTTTAACGAAGGATCAAAATACCCTTTACTTTGATAACTTCTTCCATCAAACAGGACAAGGTAAAACTTCGGATGCTGAATTCATGTTAGAGAATTCATTATACGGATTATCACAAGGTTCAGCCTATACTACAAAAGGACTGAACACCTATGAGGCTGCTCCTGCCATTTTAGGACAGCAAGGCTACACTTCAGCAGTATTCCACGGAAATTCAGGTAGCTTCTGGAATCGTAATGAAATTTATAAATCATTTGGCTACAACAAGTTCTTTGATTCAAATTATTATCAAATCAATTCTAAAGACCTAGCTGAATACGGGCTGATGGATAAGCCATTCTATGAACAATCGATTCCACTTCTGGAATCTTTACCAGAGCCATTCTATACAAAATTTATTACCGTATCGAATCATTATCCGTATCCAATCAATGAGGAAGACGCAACGATTGCACCAGGTACAACGGGTGATAAATCGGTCGATGGATATTTTCAAACGGCACGATATGCGGACGAAGCATTAAAGCAATTCTTTGATTACCTTAAAAAATCAGGTTTATATGATCGTTCGATCATTGTAATGTACGGGGATCATTATGGTATTTCTGAAAATCATAATAAAGCAATGGCACAGGTGATGGGAAAAGAAATAACTCCATTTGAAAGTACTGGATTACAGCGCGTGCCATTATTTATTCGTGTCCCTGGAATGGAAGGTGGGGTAAACCACGAATATGGTGGTCAAATCGATCTTCTTCCAACGCTGCTTCACTTACTCGGAACAGATACAAAAGAGTATGTCCAATTTGGAACGGACCTATTATCAAAACAGCATGATGATTTAGTGCCTTTCAGAAATGGAGATTATGTAAGTTCAACCATCACTTCCATTGATGGTAAATTCTATGACTCCAAAACGGGTATGAAATTAGATGAAGCAAAAGAGGAAGAAGCCAAAAAAGATCAAAAGATCGTTGAGTATAAATTAAAGCTTTCAGATAAGGTCGTTAATGGAGATTTATTACGTTTCTACAAACCTGCAAACTTTACTCCAGTTGACCGATCGCAATATAACTATAATAAAGATGAAAATGTCGTTTCTAAATAGTAAACAGTAAACTGCCTGAGGAAATTCTCAGGCAGTTTTTTTTCACTCATTTGTACAAACACATGCCCTTTGCATCATTATTTTCAAAAAGTGAAAAGATATAGGCAGTAGGAAGTCTGGATAGGGGGGATTATGATCGGGAAGGTTTGGCACATTTATAAAACTGATTGGAGAAATATCTTTCGTGTGCCAACTGTATTGTTGTTAATTGGTGCACTTATGGTTCTGCCGTCGGCTTATGCTTGGGTGAATATTAAATCAATGTGGGATCCATATGGCAATACATCAGGAATCCGTGTAGCAGTTAGTAACGAAGATGAAGGAACCATAATCCGTGGAAAAAAAGTTAATGTTGGTCATGATACGGTTAATAATCTTAAAAAGAATCATCAACTTGGCTGGGTATTTGTAAATCGGATCGAAGCAGTGAGTGGAGTGGAAAATGGGCGTTATTATGCCTATCTCATTATTCCTAAGGATTTTTCGAAGAAGTTATCTAGTATTTTAGAGGTAAATCCCCAAAAACCAGAAATCGAGTTCGCAGTAAATGAAAAAATAAATGCTGTAGCTCCGAAAATCGTAAGTTCAGGTGCTTCAAGCGTAACCTCTCAAATTAGCCAAGCTTTTATAAAAACAGTAAGCGAAGCCATTTTCAAGGGATTTTATAAAGCCGGAATTGATTTAGAGCAAGCATTGCCATCCATACATAATGTGGAAAAACAGATTTTTGCCTTAGAAAAAGCATTGCCTGAAATAGAAAAAATGGGGAAAGTGGCAATTGAACTTGAAAAGAAGTTACCTGAAATCCAGGCAAAGGGGCAGAAAGTGATTGAGTTAGAACAAAGGATACCAGATCTAGAACAGGCGGCTGCCAGTATCTTAAAGGTTGAAGAACGCTTACCACTTATCAAAGAAGGTGGCGAGAAAGTGATAACCCTGCAAGAGAAAGTTTCTAGTTTGCAGGGAGCGAGGGAGCTTATTTCTGGTGCTGTCACCAATCTATCAGATATAGAAAACGTGCTTCTTCAGTCACTTGAACAATTGAAAGGATCTTCAGTATCACAGAGTGAGACCAAAGGAGAACAAGCTGAGATAAAAAAGATTTATGAGGAACTGGTAAAAATCCATGGAAATATAGTGGAGGCAGAGACAGGGCTACATGGGAGAGTAGATAAATTGACAGAAGAGCTTAATTCAGCAGCTAATTTTTTTAAAAGTGATTTTGCGACTAGTGAGCAAAAAATTCATCGCGCTGCTGACTTTGTGCGAACTGATTTACCAACTTTAGAAAACGACATTCGAAAAGCAGCAGATTTATTTAGAACGAGGCTTCCTGCCATTGTGAGGGCTGTCCACAAAGCAGCGGACTTAGCACGCAACGATTTACCAGGATTTGCGGCAAAAATAAGGAGTGCTGCGGATAAAATTAGGAGATTTGAAAGTAGCGTAAATATGTATGACTTAATCGAATTTCTAAAGCACGATCCGCAAAAAGAAAGTAATTTCCTTTCGAATCCAATTTTATTAAAAACAAAGCGGCTATTTCCAATTCCAAACTACGGATCGGCAATGACACCATTTTACACGATGCTAGCCCTTTGGGTTGGTGCGACATTATTAATTGCCTCACTAAAAGTAGATGTTGATAATCCAGGTCCTAGCTTTAAAGGGTACCAGCTTTTTTTAGGAAGGCTCCTTACCTTTCTTACTATCGGAATCTTCCAAGCAGCGATTGTGTCCCTAGGTGATTTGTTTTTCATTCATACCTATGCAGTGGACAAACTATGGTTTGTAGTATTTAGTATGTTTATCAGCATGGTATTTGTTACAATCACTTATTCCTTATGTTCCGTGTTTGGCAATATTGGAAAAGGGTTAGCGATTATTTTCTTGGTCCTGCAAATCTCAAGTTCTGGCGCAACATTTCCTGTGAGCTTGACCTCATCATTTTTTCAAACGATCAATCCTTTTATGCCATTTACGTATGCAGTGAGTATGCTTCGTGAAACAGTTGGCGGCATGATTGTCGAGGTCGTGAGAAATGATATATTCGCGCTGGTTGTCTTTATCTCATTGAGTTTACTATTAGCATTGATACTAAAGAAACCATTAAGTAAACGGATTCAAAAAACAGCAGAAAAGGCAAGAACTTCGAGGATTATTCCGTAGGATGTATCAACAAAGTTAATATTATCATTTATGATTTCGCAGACATGTAAACATGTCTGCTTTGTTTATTTATCGAGTAAACGAATGTATCATTTTGACTTCGTAAACACTTTTTAAAATATTGTAATAAATCAACTTGACAATTCCTATGTGTATGGTAGGATTAAATTTATATAATAACACATTGAGCGTATACTCGATCCATTAAAATATGGATTTATTATTCTAGTAATTCAACAGGGAGGTCCACAGGGATGTCAAAAGCAGTGACTTATGAAAACTGGAATCAAATATCAGATACTTTTTCCATAGAAGACAAAACAAAGGGTGCACGTGCTGTTTTAGAATGGGCTTACAGCCAGTATCCTGAAGAAAAAATTGTATATGCCTCCAGTTTTGGAGCTGAAGCCATTGTATTAATTGATTTAATTTATCAAGTTAAAAAAGATGCGCACATCGTTTTTTTAGATACAGGACTTCACTTTCCGGAAACGTATGAGGTAATCGATAAAATAGAAGCGCGTTTTCCAGAGCTTCAAATTGAGCGAAAAACTCCTAAATTGAGTTTAGATGAACAAGCAGCGGAATACGGTTCTGCATTATGGAAAAGGGAACCTAATCAATGCTGTCAAATCAGAAAAGTAATTCCTTTACGTGAGGCACTAACCCCAAGAGAGGCATGGATTTCGGGTCTCCGCAGGGAGCAGTCTCCAACAAGAAAGGATACTCAATTCTTAAATAAGGATGAAAAATTCCAAAATATTAAAATTTGCCCGCTCATTCATTGGACCTGGGATGAGGTTTGGGAGTACATCAAGGAAAAGGACCTCCCTTATAACCAATTGCATGACCAAAACTATCCTAGTATTGGCTGCTTCCCTTGTACCCAAGCGGTCGGAACCAATGGTGATTCTCGTGCAGGACGTTGGTCAGGCAGCAGTAAAACAGAGTGTGGATTGCACTCTTAGTAAAAAGGATCATTTCCCGTTACTTACGATCATTGGGTAGGAAAGGGAAAACAACTTCAAGGTAATCGATACTAACATGAATCTAAAACTATAATGAAAGGTTGATTAAAAATGTCATACTTACCAAAACCTCATGGAGGAAAACTTATTCAAGCGTTTGACCCTAATTACGATCTAACTTCTGTAGTAAAAGAACTGGAAATTGATGCGATTGCCTTAAGTGACCTTGAATTAATCGGTATTGGTTTATTTAGTCCGTTAAAAGGTTTTCTTGGCAAGGCGGATTATGAATCTGTTGTTAACAATATGCGTTTAGCAGACAATACCATTTGGTCCATCCCAGTTACACTTCCAGTTTCTTACGAGGTTGCTGGATCACTAGTTGTGGGAGAAGAATTCAAACTTACCTATAACAACGAAGTTTATGGAGTAATTAAGGTTTCAGAATGGTTTGAACCTGATTTAGACAAGGAAGCAGTTGAAGTATATAAAACGGGAGAACTTGCCCACCCAGGTGTGAAGCGCCTTTATGAAAGAGGACCTGTATATGTGGCAGGAGAAATTGTTTTAGTTAAAAAATCAGAAAAAGGTGTCTTCGGTGATGTATGGTTTGAACCAAAGGAAACTCGGGCCATTTTCGAAGAAAAAGGATGGAAGACAGTTGTAGGCTTCCAAACTAGGAATCCGATTCATCGCGCACATGAATACATTCAAAAAGCGGCACTTGAGACTGTTGATGGCTTATTTGTAAACCCGCTAGTTGGTGAAACAAAGTCAGACGACGTCCCAGCAGAGGTTCGTCTAAAAAGCTACCGAGTGTTACTAGATAATTATTATCCTAAGGAACGTGCACAGTTAGGTGTGTACCCAGCAGCAATGAGATATGCAGGTCCAAGGGAAGCAATTTTCCATGCACTTGCTCGTAAGAATTTTGGCTGCACTCACTTTATTGTCGGTCGTGACCATGCTGGTGTTGGTAACTATTACGGAACTTACGATGCACAGCACATTTTTAGTAATTTTACAGAAGAAGAGCTTGGCATCAAGCCGTTGTTCTTTGAACATAGCTTTTATTGCAACAAATGTGAAGGAATGGCTTCTGATAAAACTTGCCCGCATAGCAAGGAAGACAGAGTAATCCTTTCCGGAACAAAAGTAAGAGAGATGCTTCGCGCAGGAGTATTACCACCATCAACCTTTAGCCGTAAAGAGGTTGTAGAAGTACTGATCGAAGGAATGAAAGAAACAGCTACCGTGTAAGGAGGAATTAAATCTATGGCTAAACCAACAAATATTACATGGCATGAAACATCTATTTCAAAAGAAAATCGACATGAAAAAAATGGGCATGGAAGCTGTGCTCTTTGGTTTACTGGACTCTCAGGGTCTGGTAAATCAACAATCGCTAATGCGGTATCTAATGAATTATTCCGCCAGGGAATCAGTGAATATGTTCTCGATGGGGATAATATTCGCCACGGATTAAATAAAGATCTTGGTTTTTCCGATTATGACCGAACTGAAAATATAAGAAGAATTGGCGAAGTGGCCAAATTGTTTGTCGACAGTGGCAAAGTTGTGACGACCGCTTTTATTTCTCCATTCCGCTCTGATCGTGACCAAGTCCGTGCATTGTTCGAAGACGGTGAATTTATTGAAGTCTTTGTGCAATGCCCGATTGAGGAATGTGAACGTAGAGATCCAAAGCAGCTATATGCGAAAGCACGCCGCGGGGAGATTAAGGATTTCACTGGAATTGATTCACCATACGAAGCACCAGAACAACCAGAAATTACTCTTCACTCAGATCATGTAACAGTTGAAGAAGCGGTGGAACAAGTCTTTGCTTATCTAAAAGAGAAGAACATTATCTAAAAAAGACGGTGGTTCCTTCTATCGGTTATGAGGAAAGTATGGTAATGTCCTGAAAGGTGAAGGATAGTAAGTGAAGCAAGGAAGGAGCAGTGAGGGTGAAAGCAATTCTATACATTGGCCATGGTACACGTTCAAAAGAGGGGGCTGAAGAAGCCAAATCTTTTATACATAGAGTGATGGAACGAATAAATGTTGAAATTCAGGAAATCTGTTTTCTCGAGTTGACCAAGCCAGGTATTGAAGAGGGCTTTCTGCACTGTGTTGATAGGGGAGCGACAGAGATAACTGTCGTTCCCTTATTTTTATTAGCTGCGGGTCATATTAAAGAAGATATTCCACAAGCTCTTTCTTCTCTTTACGACCGGTATCCAACAATCAAGGTAAAGATAAGCGATCCTTTTGGTGTTCAAGGGAAAATTCTCGATGGAATTGCCGAGATGGTTAGAAAAACGGTCATCGATCTATCACCTAAGGATTCGGTTTTAATTGTCGGAAGGGGAAGTAGTGACAAGAGTATTCACACAGCCTTTGCCGCGATAACCAAAGGGATTAGTGATCGACTTGGAATTGAAAATGTAGCGGTTTGTTTTTTAGCTGCAACAGAGCCAAGGCTTAAAGAAGGGCTTAATTCCATCTCTGTAAATTCTGCTGGAAAAATAATCGTGATTCCTTATTTATTATTTTCCGGTCTTCTTTTAAAGGAAGTGGATCAAATGGTCTCAATGAGACAAAAGTTAGGTCGGCAGATCTTTCACACCGGTCAACTGAGTAAACATCGTGTCATTGAAGATATTATCATTGAACGAGCAACAGAAGTTGAATAAATTTATTTATTTTTGCTAAAATCGATAGATTTTAGCTATTTTTTTGGAAAAAAAGGGTAGATTAACAAAGTAAATAATTAAAAGATGAACTCGAGTTCATCTTTGAGTGTAAAAATGATATAATTAAACTATAGATAGCTATTATTTTGAACGAAATAAGTTCTGGCTAAATTTTGACGAAAAGATGTGATGATGTGACAGATCTTAAACAAGAAAAAGTTCAACACCGAAAGTTACCTCTAAGAAAGATCGTACTCCGAGCAATCGCCATCACCATAGGAGCTATCCTAATGGCAACAGGGTTAGAAATATTTCTAGTCCCAAACCATGTTATTGATGGTGGAATTACAGGTATTTCTATTATGCTTGCGCATATCACAGGATGGAAATTAGGGATTTTCCTCCTCATCTTAAACCTGCCATTTGTTTATATGGGATATAAGCAGATGGGAAAAACCTTCGCTATATCAACCGTGTATGGAATTATTGTTTTATCGATTTTCACTTCATTTTTTCATCCCATTCCAGCATTTACCGATGATATTCTCCTTGCTACTGTTTTTGGCGGGATGATTCTCGGGACAGGGGTAGGTGTCGTTATCCGCAATGGCGGTGCATTAGATGGAACAGAAATACTGGCACTTTTGATCACTAAAAAAGTTCCATTTTCTGTTGGGCAAATTATCATGTTCATTAATATCTTTATATTAGGTGCAGCAGGTTTTGTTTTTAGTTGGGACCGTGCCATGTATTCGTTGCTAGCTTATGTTATTGCATCCAAGGCCATTGATACCGTGGTAGCCGGCCTGGAAGAATCTAAATCTGTGTGGATTATCAGTGATGAAGCAGAAGAGATTGGAAATGCAATAAATGCGAGACTTGGAAGGGGAGTTACCTATATTAAAGGGCAAGGTGCCTTCACTGGTGACAATAAGAAGGTCATCTTCAGTATTATTACGAGGTTGGAAGAATCAAAATTAAATACGATTGTTCAGGATATTGACCCGAGCGCATTTTTAGCGATTGGTGACATTTCAGAAGTTCGCGGAGGCCGATTTAAGAAAAAAGATATTCACTAATAAAGAAAAAGGATCTGCGATTCAATCACAGATCCTTTTTATATATTAATGACCTATTCCGATATTATCTACATGATTAATATGTTTATTATTAGCCCAGATAAATAGGACCGAAACGACCACAAACCCGCCTCCAACTAGAAATGGAATACTTGGGTTATAGATTTCAGCAAGTTTACCTGCCGTAAATGGTGCTATCGCACCTCCAATAAATCGAAGGAAGCTATAGGCAGCAGAAGCCGTTGATCGTTCAACTGGAGCTGCATTCATCACGGCTGTGGTAATTAGAGTATTGTTATTACCTAATAAAGCGCCCGCTAAAATAACTGCTGCAATGATTACCCATTGTGTTGATGTCCATATCCCCATGACCACCAATAGCAGGGCGAACAAAATTAACATCAAACACATTGATTTTATGGTTCCGAACCATTCTGTCAGTTTTGGTGCCATAAAAACAGAGGTAATCGCAAGTAAAACCCCCCAGCCTAGGAATACGAATCCTAACCCGTGTTCATCCAAGCCCATGACGAATGGTGCATATGCAAGCAAAGTGAAGAAGCCGAAGTTATAAAGTGCCGCTGCAATACCGAAGACTAAAAGTGAACGATGTTTTAAGGCACGGAATGGATCCATTAACGAAGATCGTGATTTAACTCCAGGTGGAGTGGTTGATTTTGGCATTAATATGAAGAGACCAATAAAGGCTATAATCATTAAGCTGGCAACCCCAAGAAATGGACCTCGCCAAGACATTCCGCCAAGCCATCCGCCAAGTAGAGGACCAACAGAAATGCCAAGACCGATTGCTGCTTCATATAAGATGATCGCTTTTGCGGTTCCGCTGTTTGATAGTGATACAATTGCTGATAAAGCTGTTGCTACAAAAAGTGCATTTCCAAGTCCCCATCCGCCTCGAAGTCCGACGAGGGTCCAAATCCCATTTGAAAATCCGCCAAGTGCTGAAAAGACTGCAATAATTACGATTCCAGACAATAAAGTCCATTTGATACCAAGCCTTGTAGAAATCACCCCAGTAATAAGCATGGCAACCGCCATAACGGCATTATAACTAGTGAACAGCAAGGTAACTTCACTATGTGAGGCATGTAGTTGTTCGGCAATTGCCGGCAAAATGGGATCAACTAAACCCAATCCCATGAACGCAATAATGCTTGCAAAAAAGACGGCCCAAACAGCTTTTGGCTGGTTAAGTAAACCCGCCTTTTCATCAGGTCCCACCTGTATCTGTTGTGGTGGTGGAGCGGTATTAGTTTTTGGTACTGATGCCATCAAATTTCCCCCTATGCGATTCTTTCCAACTTTTTGAATTAGTTGTATGATGAAAGTATATAATTGTATTATACAATTAATTTTCACCACGTCAATAGTGCTTTTGCCATATCAGTCAAACCGTGTATCCTTACAAATAAGAATGTGAGTATGTTATCATAATTTATATGAGGAAATAACAGTGAGGTAGGAATATTAATGCATGAACATTATTTAGAAATGATCGAACTTGAATTAGCTATTCTGATTCGCCGAACCACGTCAATTTCGAGTAATAAGAAATTGGGGAATCTTGATCGATCGGCCTATTTAATCCTACGGCGTATTAATGAAAAGGGTGCTGTTGGAGTTAAAGTATTAGCGGATGAATTTAAACTAGATATCTCTACCGTCAGTAGACAGGCGGCCGCTCTAGAGCATAAAGATTATTTATATCGAATTCCAGATCCATTGGATGGTCGAGCGTATTCTCTTCAATTAACTGAACTGGGTGCAAAGGAATTATTCGATTATCAACAGGCGCGATTGAAGAGAGTCGCAGAACTGCTAGAAGATTGGTCGGATGAGGAACGTGAATTATTCGGGGTACTTTTAGAAAAATTCAATCGGTCTTTTAAATAATAATTATTTTGAGTTAATTGAAAAAAGAGGTTGATCCAAAAAGTTATGATTGACATTTTTTGGATCAACCTCTTTTTTTTAATGGACATTTTTATATTAACAGAGTAATTACAGTGAAAAGAGAGACAACGGTTGTCTTAACTGTTATTATTTTGGTGTGAGCAACAATTACACATCAAGAGTTTTTATTAAGGGTGGGAGAGGTTATCATGGATACTACAAGAACCGAACAAGACTTCTTAGGAAAAAAAGAAATACCAGTAAATGCTTACTACGGTATTCAGACTCTAAGGGCAGTTGAAAATTTTCCAATCACAGGTTATCGAATACATGAAGAATTAATCATTGCACTTGCGATGATTAAAAAAGCAGCAGCGATTGCTAACATGAGAACGAAGCGTTTGTATAGTGGACTTGGGGATGTAATTTGCCAAGCAGCAGATGAAATTATTGCAGGGAAATGGAATGATCAGTTCATTGTAGACCCAATCCAAGGCGGAGCTGGGACCTCCATGAATATGAATGCAAACGAAGTTATTGCCAACCGTGGACTTGAGATACTTGGACACGAAAAAGGTGCCTATTTGCATTTAAGTCCCAATACGCATGTGAATATGTCGCAATCCACCAATGATGTTTTTCCAACTGCCATTCATATTGCGACACTAAGAGTACTAGAAAAGTTACTTGTGACGATGAAGGATATGCATGAGGTATTTAAGGATAAAGCTAAGCAATTTGAAACCGTAATCAAAATGGGTCGTACCCATCTTCAGGATGCTGTTCCTATTCGCCTTGGCCAAGAGTTTGAAGCATATTCCCGTGTGCTAGAAAGGGATATTAAGCGAATTAACCACTCTCGTGAAAACTTGTATGAAGTGAATATGGGAGCAACTGCGGTTGGAACGGGTTTAAATGCAGACCCTCAATATATCGAAGATGTCGTTAAAGAACTGGCGGTCATTAGTGGACTGCCATTAGTCAATGCTGAACATTTGGTTGACGCTACCCAGAATACGGATGCATATACAGAGGTATCAGCTGCACTTAAAGTATGTATGATGAATATGTCAAAAATCGCCAATGACCTCCGGTTAATGGCCTCAGGTCCCCGTGCAGGATTAGGGGAAATATCACTGCCCGCACGTCAGCCAGGATCATCGATTATGCCGGGAAAAGTGAATCCTGTCATGCCAGAGTTGATTAATCAGATTGCCTTCCAAGTGATCGGGAATGACCATACCATTTGTCTTGCCTCAGAAGCAGGGCAACTTGAATTGAATGTAATGGAACCTGTATTGGTATTTAATTTACTTCAATCCATTAGCATTATGAACAACGGCTTCCGTTCTTTTACCGACCATTGTTTAGTAGGTATCGAGGCTAATGAGGCACGCTTAAGAGAGAATGTCGAAAAGAGTGTCGGTATCATTACCGCAGTAAACCCGCACCTTGGCTATGAAGTGGCAGCAAGAATCGCCAGAGAAGCAACCGTTACTGGGAAATCAGTTCGTGAACTATGCTTAAAGTATGATGTCCTTACCGAAGAAGAATTAGATCTTATTTTAAATATCTATGAAATGACCAAACCTGGAATATCCGGGTCAGCCCTCCTAGATAGAGATTAATATTAATATTTAAATTTACTTGGTGCCTGACACCCAATACGATTACGTATTGGGTGTCAGGCACTATTTATTATTTTAATAGAATACTTAACGGGACGAGTTGGTAGCCTTGGCCCTTTAGCCATGGAATGACTTGGTCGACGGCTTCTGGAGTATTTATTCCTCCGATATGCATAAGGATGATATCACCATTGCTTGCTCCTGTTTTAATACGGGAAATGATGACTTCAGTGTCTGGTTGTTTCCAATCAATTGTATCAAGCGACCACTGGATGCTAAAAGGATATCCCGCTGCACCAACAATTTTTAGCGCGGCAGAATTGTACGAGCCGAATGGAAAACGAAAATAGGGCTGTGGAGATTTTCCTGTTGCCTCCTTAATGGCTACCTCTGCTTTGATAATATCCTGTTTTAACGCATTTGCTGTTGTTTTTACTGCATCAGGATGAGAGTAAGAATGGTTACCAATTTCATGTCCTGCCTCGGCAATTTTCTTGGCAAGGCCAGGATACTTCTCAACCCACTTACCTGTAAGGAAGAACGTAGCTTTGACATTATGCTTTTTCAGGACATCCAATATTCTTATCCCTACTGCATCACTTCCGGCATCAAAGGTTAATGAGATCTGTTTTTGCTGGGGGCTTCCCTCTGAAATAATGACAGAGGAGGCCGTTGTCGGTGGAGGGTCCTGCTTAGGTGGAGTCGGCTCCACATTCTTACCATAAAGCTTTAAGATTTGACCTACATAGATGGCATCGGAGGATAGATTATTCCATTGCTTTATTTTTTCTACAGTCACCTCGGCCCTAGTTGCAATGGAAAATAAAGTATCTCCCTTAACGACTTTGTATTCAACTATTTCGTTATCACCCAGAATAATTTGTTCAGGAGTAGTGGGCTCTGGGTCATTAGGTTCTTCCTCAGGCTCTACAGATGGAGGGTGTTCCTCGTCAGCAGGGTTTTCCTTTTCAGGATCCTTCCCATCCACATTTTGTCCAGGACCTGAAGGAGCCTCTGTTTTAGGGGAATCGACAGGTTTACCATTCCTCAGGGCTGTCAGGTTCCAGTTGTAAAAGAATAACAAGAATACAACGCATCCTAAACAGATTGTTGCTAGAGAATAATAAACTTCTTTTCCGCTTTTTCGATGGACCTGAGATACCACACCTAAAACAAGAGATACAGAAAATAATAGTATACTAAGCAGTATTAATGTTTCTCGCATGGCACTTTCCCCCTTTAATTCAAGTGATGACCAGGGAGCAGAATCATTTAGTTTGCAAGGAATCAATTTATGGAGTAAATTGAGGGCTAAAGGAGTATTGATATTAAATTAATTTCTGCTTTAATTATACAATATGAGAATTTGGGCTTAGTTGCTACGTACCTTTTAAAAAAAGCTTACGAAGTATCGAACATCAATTTAATCTCCTTTTTTATATTAAGATTTCCAATTTTTTTTGCAGGAAATTGCCATTAAAAATGGAATAGAATAGGAGAGTCATATGAAACAAAATCCGTTGTAAATCGTCTAAAAATATAAAAGGGCATAAGGCTATACAAAAAGGAGTAAAGTAGGAGAAAATGGCGAAGCGTAATTGGGTAATATCACTATTGGTAGCTGTGTGTTTAATTGGCACTGGATGTTCGGGACAAACCGCAAAAGAAAAAGAGGCAAAGGCAGCGGAAAAGCAAGAGCAAATAGAAAAAGAGAAAAAGTTACAAGAAGAAAAGAAGCTGGCCGAAGCAAAGAAACGAGAAGAAGAACGAAAACGAGAAGAAGCGAGACCTGTATACGTAAATATTATTGATCCGAACACGAAAGACATCGTAAAAACTTTTAATACAAAGGATTTAGGATACATAACGAATCCTGACAATTATAAAGTCGAAATAACAAAATTGACAAGAGAACTTGCTCGTGGAACCCAATCAAAGCCTGGATACGACAAACGAATGGTTCTTGATAAACTTGATGAAAAAGGGAATATCATCAAAGGTACTCCTCAACAAATTCTTGATGAAGAAGAATTGGCTGAAAAGATAATGTTGGTCTCAGAAAAAGGCGGCAACGTGGAATTACCTTTATATGTGAATGCAAGCGGGTATCAGGCTGAAGAGGCTTCTCAATTAGATGATGTCGTAGTCGCCACATATACGACCCATTTTAATAGTGGGACTGTGGGAAGAACTAAAAATATTGAACTATCAGCAGAGGCGATAAATAATGTCATCCTTGGGACCAATGATTCGTTCTCATATAATACAACAGTTGGCCCGAGTGACGCTGAACACGGATACCAAAAAGCACCGGAAATAAATTACGGTAAGTTAGTTGAGGGTTATGGCGGGGGCATCTGTCAAACTTCTTCTACTTTGTATAATGCAATCGATCAATTGGCCGTCCAATATATCGAAAAACACCACCATTCTTTAACGGTGGGTTACGTGCCAAAAGGAAGAGATGCGACTGTTTCTTATGGAGGTAAAGATTTTAGATTTAAAAATACTACTGGTGTACCTTTAATTTTAAAAGCGATAGTAAACGGAGGTTCACTAACGGTAGAAGTAAGGACGTCAAAAACGTATCAAAGTCAACTTAAGAAACGAATCTAAGTAGCCAAATGTTGAAGATATGAAGTCATAAAAAAATCCCTTCATTAATCCAAACGGAATTAATGGAGGGATTTTTATTTATTATCCAGTTACTGCATTTCTTCCCAATCAGTATATTGACCAGTGCCTTGGCAACCTGGACATTCAAACGAATTAAAGTAAGCAAATTCATTATAAGGATAGACGGTATAGCCACGGCCATGACAGTCAGGACATTTGCCTTGGTCTTTCATATTTGAGACATGATTTTGGTATTTAGTCTCTTTCCATTGGTTAAAAGAGTTGAGTAGTCCCATTTTATTCACCTCATCTTTTCTTCTTAGTATGGAGAAAAAATGGAATATTTATGCTTGTATTAGTTTATTGCCTATAGGGAATTCATTGGAATAAAGATTCCATTTATCAAACTAATTTACTTTTCTATAATAATTTTATGTGAAAAAAGGTAGTTTTGTGATGGATCAGAATAAAAAAAGCGGAAAGCATCATAGCTTTCCGACTTTACCTAAAAAATCTTATTTTCCTGTAATGTTTAATTTTTTCATTCGATACTGCAGGCTTTGTCGGCTTAGTCCGAGAAGATTAGCGGTCCGGGATATATTAAAATCATTTTTAGATAAAACATGATCAATATAGGATTTTTCAAATAGCTCCATCTGATATTTCAGTGGTACTGCTGTTTCAGAATGTTCCTTAATAAAGGTATCCACCGTAGAAAGGGGAATCATTCTCTCTTTCATCTGCATTTTGCTTCGATATTGGTAGGGTAAATGAGAGTAGGAAATCCATTCCTCATCAATCATTATGTTCATCGCAGCTTCAATGATATGCTCAAGTTCGCGGACATTCCCGAGCCAGTCATATTCAAAGAAGGACTGTTTAACCTCCTCGGTTAACCCTTTTACATTCATCTGAAACAGTTCATTGTATTTTTGAATAAAACTCTCGACTAATAATGGAATATCCTCTTTCCGATCTTTTAACGCAGGGATAAAAATGGTGACAACTCCCAGACGATAATATAAGTCTTTGCGCATTCGATTATTAGCAATAGCATCAATCGGATCTTCATTCATATTGGCAATGACTCGAACATCCACAGGTGTATCCTTCGTATCCCCAATACGCCTAATCGTTTTTTCCTGTAAAACACGGAGTAATTTTGCCTGCAAATTTAGATTCAATGAGTTAATCTCATCGAGTAATAGGGTACCTCCGTTAGCCTGTTCGAATAAACCAGGGGTGTCGACTGCCCCCGTGAAGGCACCGCGTTTTGTTCCAAACAGAAGACTTTCGATTAGATTATCAGGCAGGGCAGCGCAGTTTTGTGAAATGAACGGAGCAGATAGCCGAGTGCTCCCATTGTGGATGCTTTGAGCAAAAAGTTCTTTCCCCGTACCAGTATCTCCAACAATTAAAACATAGGAAGAGGTCCTAGTTGCCCGTTTGGCAGATTCAATAACTTCTTTAATAGCTGGACTGTTCCCAATGATTTTATCAAAAGTGTATCGGGTCTGCCCCTTATTCATATTGCCTTTAATGAGTCGTTCCAGCTTTGTTACATCCTTGGCGATCTCGACAGCACCCTGAAGTTTTTCGTTGTTAAAAATAGGAATGGTATTGTTAAGGGTCGTAATTTCGCGTCCTTTATTATTAAAATAAGTTTGTTTGACGTTACTTGTTTCTTTGCCCTCCTGGAGTGCTTTTACTAGTGTACTAGATTGGTCGTCTTTAAACATGAATACATCAAGCAGGTTTTTATCAATGACATCTTGAAGGTCCATTGACTCCATTTGCATCATTTTTTTATTATAAATAATTGTTTTCCCAGTTTCATCTACTGCATGAACACCCACATCCACCTCGTCTAAGATCTGTTTATACATCCGATTTAGGTACTGCAAATAATTGACTGTATGATTATTTTTCTCCATTTTGATTCATTCCCTTTGATTAATCCTTTATGCAACTATTTAATCAAATAAAACTTAATAATGCAAAATAGTTTTGCAGTTTTATTAAAAAAGTGTTAAATTCGCAAAGAATATTTGCATTTGTTAGATAATTCCTTTATTTAGGAACTTTTTCTAGATAAATGCTCTTTCTTTTTTGTGGAAAAATTATTTTTGCAGTATAAGTGCAAAATTTTTATTGAAATGCAAAAATATTTTGCTGATATGTTCAAAGAATGTACACATTTTAAGGTGATTTTATTTTTGGCACAAAACTTGCATTTTTCTATTATAGAAATATAGTGATAATTTAGAAATTATTATCTGTTGTTATTAGACTACTATTTCTCTATAATTTCTAATGGTGAAGGTTTAATCATTATTGCCTTTAGTAAAAATTATCCTACTATTTTGGGTATTGAAATTTTGAAAGCGTATTCTGTTGTTTGGGGAGAAGGGGGAAATTTAATGAATTTGCAGGAAAACAGTTCAAACCATGAATTAAAACGAACGATGAAGGCGAGACATTTATTTATGATCTCTTTAGGTGGGGTAATTGGATCAGGTCTATTCTTAGGTTCAGGCTATACAATCAGTCAAGCTGGACCAATAGGTGCCATTCTCGCCTATATTGTTGGCGGTTTTATCATGTTTTTAACTATGCTTTGTCTAGGAGAATTGTCTGTAGCCATGCCGGTTTCAGGCTCGTTCCAAACGTATACGACAAAATTTATTGGCCCAGGAACAGGATTTGCACTCGGATGGCTATATTGGTTAGGTTGGTCCGTAACAGTTGCATTAGAGTTCCTATCTGCTGGGCAACTTATGCAAAGATGGTTTCCTGATGTACAAGTTTGGATTTGGAGTGGCATTTTTGCAGTTATTTTATTCTTACTGAATGCTCTATCTGCAAGAGCATTTGGTGAAGCAGAATTTTGGTTTTCAAGTATAAAAATTTTAGCAATTATTCTGTTTATCGCATTAGGTGGCGCTGCCATGTTTGGATTAATTGACATGAATGCCGGTCATGCTGCACCATTTTTATCTAATTTTACAGCACATGGTCTTTTACCTAACGGATTCTCAGCATTAATTGTTACCATGATCGCGGTTAATTTTTCTTTCCAAGGAACGGAATTGATTGGAATAGCTGCAGGAGAAAGTGAAAATCCAGAAAAGACCATCCCAAAATCAATTAAACAAACTGTATGGCGTACCCTTTTCTTCTTTGTATTAGCGATATTTGTTGTTTCTAGTTTAATTCCAATGGATAAAGCAGGGGTTGTTGAAAGTCCATTTGTTGTTGTATTTGATAGTATCGGAATTCCTTACGCTGCAGATATTATGAATTTTGTTATCCTTACTGCACTGCTTTCTGTTGGAAACTCTGGCTTATATGCGGGAACTCGGATGTTGTATGCGATGTCAAAAGAAAAAATGGCTAGTCCTATTCTCACAAAAGTAAATAAACGAGGCGTACCGATTAACGCACTACTATTCACAATTGGTATTGCTTTATTATCACTACTTTCAGGTTTTTTTGCAGAAGAAACGGTATTTATGTGGCTTCTTTCCGTAGCTGGTTTAGGTGCCCAAGTTGGCTGGATTTCCATTACTGCTTCACAAATTGCCTTCCGCAGAAGATTTATCCGTGAAGGTGGAAAAGTTGCAGACCTTAAGTTCAAAACACCACTTTACCCAGTTTTACCACTTATCGGCTTACTATTAAACGTTTCCGTTCTAGTAAGTTTAGCATTTGACCCAGCACAGCGCTTAGCTCTTTATCTAGGGGTTCCATTTGTGGGCGCCTGTTACTTGATTTACCATTTTAGAATTAAAAAGCTTCGTGAACAGGATATGATTGATGAGCACGAAATTGAACTGAACGAAAATAAAAAAATGGTGATCTAATTACTTTGTAAAACGCTTGGAAAAAATCCAAGCGTTTTGTTTTTTTTTGTATTGGAAAAAATAAAATAATTAATTGTGGATAAAATTAAATTAGTTCTCTGAATCCAGCTCCAGCGCCCAGCGGCTAGTGTACTTCGCTCTCAGCCCTACGATAAGTCAACATCGAATCGCTATCGCTCTTCGTGTTTCCTTTATCTCGGTTGGAGCGCTCCAGTCCATACGCCGCTAAACGGGCGCTTGCGCTTTTTGTTCTTTGGATAAGATAAACCAAAACTTTAAATACTATGTATCGAGGTGATAGTAATGGGAGATTGGAATGAACAGGCGGCACCCAATAATAATTTGCCACCTAGGGCCATTAAGCAAGGTGAATTAGTTGGAAACGAAGCAAAGCATGAGTTTTCAGAGGAATTATCTGATGGTGGCGAGCGTGACCAAAACATTAAGGTGCTTAGAAATAACGGAAGAGTAAAGTGAGGAAAGAGTAGTGGCGATGAAAACATCGTCACTATTTTTTATAAGCTATTTACAATGAGAAGAATTCAGTATAGAATTTCTATGTACCTAAAATTTCTAGGTAGGTGAGAAAATGTTTAACCGTGAATTAGTAAAAGGCAGTACTTCCTTAATCCTCCTCCAGCTATTAAACGAACGTGATATGTATGGCTATGAACTCGTAAAGGAATTGGAGCAACGAAGTGATAATGATCTAAGTGTAAAAGAGGGAACCTTGTATCCTGCACTTCATAAACTTGAAAAGCAAGAGTACATTGAATGTTACTGGCAGGAGCAGGAAAAGGGGCCAGCCCGGAAGTACTACAAAATCACAAAAGCAGGAAAAGAATTATTGGGTGAAAAAACACGTGAATGGCAGGACTTTGTTAAAGTGATGAACAAGGTGATAGGGAGATCGAAGCATGGAACGGCAGAAGAATAGGTTTCTTGATGAGTTAGGAAAAGGATTAGGTAACCACTTAGATAAAAAGGAAATTCTCCGTGAATATGAATCACATATTGATGAAATTATGATTGAATCAGGAGCTTTGAATGAGGATACAGTTTATGACATGATAGTATCGCGCCTAGGAAGCCCAGAGGAGATTGTTCAAATTTGGAGAGAAGAATTTTCTGTCACGCCTAGCAATATGAAATGGCTGTTTATCCTTTTAAATGTTCTTTTTTTCGGCGGGGGGAGTTTACTCACCATGGCTCACAATGTGTATCAATGGAAATGGATAACGGCTGCTTGGAACCACCTGACATCGATTCCCACCTTGATTGCTATATTGTATCTGTTTTTTTGGGCATTGTTAGGTTATGAAATTGGAAAGGGGTTTGGCCATAACGGAAGGGTGCTTCTTAATAAAACGTTTCTACTTTCCCTTATTCCAAATTTAATCTTAATGGTCCTTACCGTGTTTCAAATTATTCCTCATTCTTGGTTTGCCCCATTGTTAACGAAAACGTTTATTATTGCTTGTATCATTTTTACCATCATCTTATATCCAATCAGTTGGATTGGCTACCGGTGGGGGAGAAAAGCTTCGGTATAAGCATTTTTTTTGTATATATACCTAGTAAAACTATATATATAGAAAATCTATACTAAAAGAGGGATGAAGATGGAAACGAAAATAGAAACAAAAATAGGTAAACCTGCTTGGATCTTTTTATTGTTATGTTTATTGCTTGGTATTTTAGCGGAAGAAGCATTTTTTCGCAGTGAGATTGGGATATCCTACTTTTTGTTTATTTCTGCATTTTATTCAGTTTTTCTTTGGCGTTACCGACGCTATCAATTTTCCCATCAACGGTTAGGGTACTTAATTCTTTGCTGTGTTTGGCTAATGTCGGCCAACTACTTCTTAAATAATAACTTTCTCTTTTATGGTTTAAATATCTTAGTAATCCCTGGATTGGTTATCTTCCATTTGGTGTTAATTACCAGTCCGAAAAATTTTCAATGGAATAAACCTGCTTTTATTATGTTAATATTCACACGCCTAATCCAATCAGTAAAATTTAATATCGGTTTTGTATCATTGATTGGAAAGAGCTTAAAACAAGGCGGTCATGAGGACAAATTGATTGTATGGAAAAAGGTAATTGTTGGGATTGTGATTTCACTGCCTATCCTATTTGTTGTATTGAACTTACTGGTAGCGGCAGATTCACAGTTCGAACAATTGATTGGCGGCATCCCACAATGGTTTCAAGTCTTAAATGGGGAACGAATCTTTAGATTTATGGTTATTTTAATTTGCACGTTTGCCTTCTTTGGTTTCATGCAGATTCTTTATACTAGACATATTAACGTAATGAAACAGCCAACAAACAAGCAATCATTTAATCTAGATGGGATTATCACTATTACAGTTCTTGTAATCATTAATTTAGTGTATCTATTGTTTACTATCGTCCAATTTCGGTATTTCTTCAGCGGATCTTTATCGGAAGTCTTTACCTATGCAGAATATGCTCGAAAGGGGTTTTTTGAGCTTCTGTTTGTTACACTCATCAATTTATCGATAACAGTAATAGTTTTAACGTTCGTAAAGAGAGGAACAGTTTTTTTGCAAAGAGCCACACAAATAATGTTAACCATCCTTGTCCTCGCGAGCTCTGTTATGCTTACTTCTGCTTACATGCGGTTAAGTATGTATGAAGATGCGTATGGATTTACATTCACAAGGGTTCTTGTCCATTCGTTTATGATTTATCTTGTTATTATTTTTACGTATACTCTTGTGAAAATATGGGTGGAGAAGCTATCATTATTTCATTTTTACTTTATTTCATCATTAACCTATTACACAGCAATTACAGTAATTGACTTAGATAAAATTGTTGTGAATGAGAATATGAATCGGTACGAGTTAAGCGGGAAAATTGATGTTCACTACCTCAATAACCTGTCCTATACAGGGGTTTTAGGATTAATCGACCTCTATGAAAAAGATAAGAGTATACCAGATTTAAAAACGATCCTCATTGAACGAAAACAGGATGTCTTTGCTGAAGACCTCCCGTGGCAGTCGTATAATTTAAAACGAAAGCAGCTTGAATCTGAACTTAGGAAGTTGAATCTTCAATAAATCAAAAAAGACGATTCGGAGGGAGCTCCGAATCGTCTTTTTATGGTGTTACCCTAAGTCTCTACAATTGCTTGAGGTATGAACGGACTTTTGGCAGCTTTTTTGTTTTTATAAAATAAATTAGGAATATTGCAAAAATACTAATTAAATGGTAAAAAGGAAAGGGACTGTAATTTTTTAGCAAAAATAGTTGGGTGGGATAGAATGAAACGATTATTTCGAGAACTTATCAGAATTGTATTAATAGTAGCAGGATTTCTTTTTATTTTTAATCTTCCCTCCTTATTAGGGATTGGAAAGGATCATATAGAAGTTAACTTCGAAAGGTTTTGGGTAAATCTAAAAAACGATTTTCAATTATTACTTCAATCTAATCAAGATAAATACTTAGAGATTTTTGAAAAATTACATATTGCTGAGAGTTATCAGTATACGATGACGATTCTATTAAGCAGTCTTTTATTTATCATTTTCCTAGCGATGATTACGGCTCTATTGATTTTCCTCTCATCAGTAAACGTAAAAAATAAATTGAAAAGCGGACTCAATTTCTTCGAAGGTATTCCAGATTTACTCATAATTTTTTTATTCCAGTTCTTTGTTATTACACTATATAAATCAACAGGATTAAAGTTTTTACAACTGTATGGGTTATTTGGTCATAAGCCATATTTTGTTCCAATCATGACCGTTTCCTTTCTACCTTTTTTCTTATTGCTGCAATTTCTCATTAAGATCATTGATGAGGAACAATACCAGCAATATGTTCTCTATGCGAAAGCGAAGGGAATGGGCAGCCTTCGGACGTTACTTGTCCATATTATGAGAAACATTTTACCACTTTTAATCCTTCAGCTAAGAACAATCGTATGGGTATTACTATCGAATATTTATTTAGTAGAAATTTTATTTAACATTAGTGGGTTTAATCAGCAATTGTTTAAAATTATTTTTATGAATGGAGAATTTTCTATACTTGTCATGTGTTTGCTTATGTTATCCATTCCACTAGTGCTTATCGAAACTGCAGGCTGGTTTATTTCTAAGTTAATCAAAGGGAAGGGGGCGGTTAGTATATGAGAAAATATAAAAAGACGATTATTGGCTCAACTTTACTACTTCTCCTATTAATCATGAGTCTTTTATATCCTTATTATGGGCCAAAGGATTATAATCATCAGGTGCTCGTTAAAAATGAACAGGGCGATATCATCGGCAGGGCGCCGTTTCCACCCTCTGACCAGCATTTATTAGGAACGAACCGAAATGGTGAGGACATGCACTGGCTATTACTCTATGGAGCAAAATTTACCTTAATCTCAGCCTTTGGTGTCGCTTTATTAAGAGTTTTTCTGGGGGGGATTTTCGGGATTTTTCTTTCCATGTGGGCTCCATTCTTAAAAAGTTATGTGAAAGACTTTTTTCTAACTTTCCGTTACATCCCGTCGATTCTCATTGCGATACTCTTGATGATACCGATTGTGGGCGATTTTAATGATGTTGCGGTTTCTTCTATTGTTACCTACCAAATTATTATTCTTGTATTTATCGGATTTCCTTCGGTCACCATTTTCGCCTCCGATATAACCGATCAATTATTACAAACTTCATTTGTACAAAGCTCAAAGTTGATGGGGGCTGGGAAATTACATATAGTCAGGAAACAGTTAATGCCATATATCCGTTCTTACGGAATTCTATTTTCAGTCCAGCAATTTATAAGTACCCTCCACATTACAATGCAGCTCGGTCTGTTTGGAATGTTTCTTGGAGGAAGAAATAGGGCAGGTGTCATGGGGTATGAGGAACCACCTAAGCCAGCCACCATATCCAATGAATGGGCAGGTTTAATCGGTCAAAATTTTAGTGAATTCGTACGTGCCCCATGGGCCATCTTTACTCCTGTGTTCGGATTTTTTATAGTGATTGTCATCGTAAATATGATTAAAAATGAACTTGAAGATAATTTAGATGGTCTAAAGGCGGCAAAAAAGAAAAAGAAAAAAGGTCTAGGTCCAAAAGTTACTGCTTATTCTGCTGACCAATTTGAATTTGTTCAAAAATAGCCGATTCGTAAAATTCAAGGATAATGGGATAAGGATCAGGGTGTTAGTTTATAGATTTATCAGTGGAAACCGGGCAGATGCTCGGTTTTTTGTATAAAAAAAGCAGGATCCATTGATCCCGCTATGCAAATCAGTCCCCATTAAACATATCAAAAATGCCCCGTGCAATACTGCCTTCATCTTTTGCACCGCCGCGTGAAGGGGCTGCCGCAAATACCCGGCTTGCAAGACGGCTGAATGGCAACGATTGAATCCATACCGAACCTGGACCTCGCAGTGTAGCAAAAAACAACCCTTCACCACCAAACAACGCTGTTTTAACGCCTTTTACAAATTCAATATCATAATTAACGCTGCTGGTCATCGCCACTAAACAACCAGTATCGACTCTCAATGACTGGCCAGGCAATAGGTCTTTTTTAATAATTGTTCCTCCCGCATGTACAAAAGCGAGCCCGTCGCCTTCTAACTTTTGCATGATAAACCCTTCACCGCCAAAGAAGCCGGCCCCGATTTTACGTTGGAATTCAATGCCAACTTGAACTCCTTTAGCTGCAGCAAGGAAGGCATCTTTTTGGCAGATAATTTTCCCGCCCAGTTGGCTTAAGTCCATTGGAAGGATCTTTCCAGGGTACGGAGAAGCAAACGAAACGTGCTTTTTGCCCATGCCATTATTGGTGAAGGTTGTCATAAACAAGCTTTCACCAGTAAGTACGCGTTTTCCCGCACTAAACAATTTCCCCATTAGGCCGCTACCGCCGCCAGGGGCACTGCCATCGCCAAAAATAGTCTCCATATGTATGTCATCATCCATCATCATAAAGCTGCCTGCTTCAGCAACAACTGTCTCTTGCGGATCTAGCTCAACCTCAACAAACTGCATGTCATCTCCATAGATTTTAAAATCAATTTCGTGGTTATTCATCCTTTTCCCTCCACTTTTTAAAATGGCAAATCTATTTATATTATAAGAAATTTAGGAAGAAAGTGCTAATTTTAACCAATAAAAAAGGACGCCTGTTTACACAGGCGTCCTTCGCGTATTGAGGCGAAAAACCACACTCCACATAGTGCGTTCCATAACGGAATGTTTCTCGACTTACACAACTCAGCTCATCGCTTAGCTATTATACCATGGCCTCGTCAATCTAACAAGTGGTTTCTTAAAAAATAAATTTTTAAACAAAATACTTGAAATGGGATATAAATTACCATATATTCAAATAATCAGATATACAAAAATAAGAAGATAAGAAGGGTTAATATGTTAATTGATAAAAGATTCCATAATTATTCCTTAAGGAGTTTGCCAAAAGACTTCCTGTCAGGATTGATTGTCGGGGTAATCGCGATTCCACTGGGGATGGCGTTTGCTATTGCTTCAGGAGTGAAGCCAGAGTATGGAATCTATACCACTGTTGTTGCAGGGATTCTTATCTCCTTATGTGGCGGATCGAAGTATCAAATAGGCGGCCCTACCGGAGCGTTTATTCCAATTTTATTTGGAATTGTGATGACATACGGATATGAAAATCTCCTCATTGCTGGGTTTCTCGCGGGGGTTATTCTCTTGTTAATGGGCCTTTTTAAACTTGGTTCCTTAATTAAGTATATTCCTAGACCTGTAACGATCGGATTCACCACAGGAATCGCCGTGACGATATTTACAGGCCAAGTTGCTAGTTTTCTAGGTTTGATAGGATTAAAGAAACATGAAGAATTTATTAGAAATGTCCAAGAAATTTTTGTTCATTTAGGCTCTATTAATATGTTTAGTATTTTAACGGCTGCAATTTGTTTAGGTACGGTCATTCTAACACCTAAAATAGCTCCAAGAGTTCCTGGTCCGCTGATTGGCTTAGTGGTTTCCTCGGTCATAGCAACATTGTTCTACCCAACACAAATTGCGACGATTGGAACTGCCTATGGACAAATTCCAAGTACTTTACCTGAACTCCATATTCCGAATCTAAACATTGAGATAGTTGTTAAGATGCTAAAGCCAGCCTTCATTATTGCGATGCTGGGTGGGATTGAATCATTGTTATCAGCCGTTGTGGCAGATGGAATGACGAATAGCAGACACAACAGCAATAAAGAGTTAATCGGGCAAGGGATTGCTAATATGATTACCCCTTTATTTGGGGGAATTCCAGCAACAGGGGCAATTGCAAGGACTGCAACAAATATTAAGAATGGAGCAATTTCACCGTTTTCTGGAATGATTCATGGGGTTGTTGTCTTGTTGGTCTTGTTGTTTTTTGCCCCTTATGCATCGTATATCCCGTTAGCGAGTATGGCGCCAATTTTGATGGTCGTGGCGTGGAATATGAGTGAAAGAAAAGTTTTCTCCTATATATTAAAAACAAAATCGACGGATTCACTAGTGTTAATGGTTACTTTTTTATTAACGGTTTTTGTAAATTTAACAATGGCAGTAGAGGTGGGCTTAGTTATGTCTGCAATCCTTTTTGCCAAACGTATGAGCGACGTCATGGTTACGGCGAAAGCATTACCGAACAGGAAACACAAGCATGAGAAAGTCGAATCAGGTATTGTCTCTGATACAAATGATTGCCCGCAAATTAGTATTTTTAATGTGGAAGGGCCATTATTTTTCGGGGCAGCGGAAACGTTTGAAAAAACAATCATGAGCACCATTAATTATCGGCCGAAGATTCTTTTGTTGCGAATGAGTAAGGTTCCATTAATGGATACAACCGGTGAAGCAACTTTATCTAGTATTGTTCGCCATTTTTCAAAAAGTGGTATAATCATGATATCGGGCTTAAATCCGCAGCCGAAAAGTGTCTTGAAAAAGACAGGATTATATCAAATCATCGGTGAGGAACATTTTTTTGAACATACTGGAGAAGCCATTCAATATGCTCTTGAGCATATTAACAAAAATAAATGTCTCGGCTGTAAGCATTTTGCGTTTAGGGAATGTAAAAAACTATCAGCGGCAGAGGCTATAGAGGGAAGCAGAACCAAGCTAACTGCTACTTTCTAAAATAGCATGGGAGTGGACAAATTGAATCTTGAAATGCAGCAATTTAAAGCGGAATTTTTCAAAGCACTAGCACATCCCTTGAGAATCCGCATTTTAGAGCTATTAGCTGAAGGGGATAAGAATGTCAATGAAATTCAAACCCTTGTAGGAAGTGAAGGGTCTGCTGTTTCACAGCAACTAACCATTCTAAGAGCCAAGAATATTGTCACTGGAACGAAAGAAGGCAATAAGGTCATCTACACATTAAAGGACCCGATGATCATCGAATTGCTAGCTGTTGCAAGACAAATCTTTAACAACCATCTTGTCGATACAATTACGATACTAGACAAATTTAAAGATGATGAAGAAGAACCAGCGATGCCGAAGAACTAAATTCTTCGGTTTTTTTCTTTTTTGACAAAATTAATCGACATAAACACAAAATAACAATATAAAAATAGTTAAATAATCGTCTGTTTTTTCTTGAAAGCACTTTCATTTTCTCGGAGATGTCGTCTGAAAGCGATGTCGAAATATCTCGAATTCGATTAGGAAACAAAGAGGAAATGTAGAAATCTGTAGGTTTATATTGCTTTGTCCTTTGTTGACATATAGACTACTAGAATGCTAAAATTTAGTCAGCCGTTGCACGAGATTAGATTTATGTTACAAAGCTTGTTCAAAGTTTTAACCGATGTTTGGATGAGGAAATGAAGGTAAAGCTATCACGTTGTAATTTGGTGAATTTACACATGGCTTACGTGATAAGCCAATAGGAGGATTTTTTTTCATGAAAAACGGTAAAGTAAAATGGTTCAACTCAGAAAAAGGTTTTGGATTCATCGAAGCTGAAGACGGTAACGACGTATTCGTTCATTACTCTGCTATCCAAACAGAAGGTTTCAAAACTTTAGAAGAAGGTCAAGAAGTATCTTTCGAAGTTGTTGAAGGTGCTCGTGGACCACAAGCTGCTAACGTAACTAAAAAATAATTTGTTTTCTACTATAACAGCCCGGACTAAGCTCCGGGCTGTTTTTTGTATTTACTATTTTATTAATTGAGCCTAGTATAAAATACCCAATATTCCAGTAATCTGCTTGCATTTCCAACCTCATTTCCATTTGTATTTTGCTATAATAGTAGTATCGGAAAGATGCAGAATTATAAATTGGGGTGAGCAGATGAAATTTATCCATACAGCTGATTGGCATTTAGGCAAACTAGTTCATGGAGTCTATATGACAGAGAATCAGCGTGAAGTACTTGAGCAATTTGTGGCCATCGTTGCGGAAGAAAAGCCGGATGCTGTTGTTATTGCAGGAGATTTATATGATCGCTCGGTACCACCAACTGATGCCGTGGAATTACTCGATGAAATTCTTTTTAAAATTAATGTTGAATTAAAAACACCGGTTGTGGCGATTGCTGGGAACCATGATAGTGCAGAAAGACTTTCATTCGGCAGTTCCTGGTATAAGCACAGTCAATTTTATTTATCAGGAAAATTAACAAACAGCTTTACTCCTGTGCGAGTTAATGGTGTTAATTTTTATTTAGTACCCTATGCTGAGCCTGGTGTAGTCCGTCAACTACTTGAGGATGATTCCATCCATTCCCATCAAGATGCAATGAAAGCCCTAATAGGAAAAATGGAGGAAAATCTTAATCCGAATGAGCCTAATGTTTTGGTTGGACATGCCTTTGTATTAGGAGGTCAAACGTCTGATTCTGAACGAATCTTGTCTGTAGGTGGTTCTGGATGTGTGGGAGCTGAATTGTTCGAACCCTTTTCATATACTGCACTAGGCCACTTACACAGTCCGGATGCCATTAACCATAACAAAGTGAAATATTCAGGTTCCCTTTTAAAATATTCTTTTTCGGAAGCCAAACAGAAAAAGTCGATTTCGATTATTGAGATGGATGATAAAGGTAACTTTACACATCGTTACCGCTGGCTTTCACCAAAACATGATATGCGGGAAATAGAAGGTCATTTGGAAGAATTGCTTGATCCATATTTTTATGAAAAAGAAGCGATCCATGATTATTTAAAAATCACTCTTCTTGATGAAGGTGCTTTACTTGATCCTATAAATAAATTACGTCAAGTGTACCCCAACGTCCTCCATCTTGAACGAAAAATTGATCTAACCGATTTAAAGAAAAAACAATCATTCACGTCGATTCGAAGTGAAAAAAAATCAGAGATTGAGTTGTTTGAACAATTTTACACGGAAATGACAACCTCTGAATTTTCGTTTGAAAAAAAAGCAGCAATGATAGAAGTCATTGAAAAAGTGCTAAGGGAGGAGGGATTGAAATGAAACCGTTAAAATTGACGATGCAAGCTTTCGGCCCTTATGCCGGCTTTGAAGAAATTGACTTTACCTCCCTAGGTAATCGGACAATGTTTGTTATTTCCGGAAAAACCGGCGCCGGTAAAACGACCATATTTGATGCCATCAGTTATGCAATCTATGGAAAAGCAAGTGGGGAGGATCGCAATGGTCCAGAACTCCGCAGCCAGTTTGCAAAAGACGAATTGTTAACCGAGGTTTCACTAGATTTTTCTCTTCGTAACAAAGCATATTCGATTACAAGGTCACCACAGCAATTGAAGAAGAAAGATAAAGGTGATGGTTATACACAAATAGGTGCCAAAGCTGAGTTATATATATGGGCAGAAAATGGCGAAAAGAAACTGCTTGCTTCTAAAATCAACGATGTTGAGGAAAAAATTAAGGAAATTATGTTGATTGATGCGAATCAGTTCCGGCAGATTTTAATGATTCCGCAGGGGGAATTCCGTAAACTTCTCACCTCAGACAGTAAGGATAAAGAAGTCATTTTACAGCGGCTGTTCCATACCCAATTATATAAAATGGTGGAAGAGAAACTGAAGGTTGAAGCAACCGAACTGAAAAAGTCAGTTGAAGACCAGGTCCTGGCAAGAAATGAGCAGATTCGACGCATTCAAGCTGTAACCAATCAAGAACTTCGTGAATATTTGGATGCAGATAGTGTAAACGATGCGATCATCATGCCGCTGTTACTAACAGAAATTGCGGGCATGGGGGAAGTGTTAGAACAACTTAATCTCCAATTAAAAGAAAAAGGCCAGAAACAGGACAAACTGAAAGGACAGTTGATTGAAGCAGAGGGAGTATTAAAGAAACTGCAATTGAAAGAGGAGTTAAAGGGGCAAAAGGCAAGACTTGTTTCTCAGGAAGAAGTGTATAACGGGAAAGAAAAACAGGTGCAGCTTGCCCATAAAGCTGCCGTTTTATCGCAGCAAGAAGAACTATGCCACCGCTTAAAGCGCGAAGTGGATCAACTTGATGGAAATTTGAAATCCATTCAGATGGAAATGGAAAAATTAGAAGGACTTTTAAAACAGCATGAACAACATTTACAAAAGGAACTGGAACGAGAAGGCGAACGCCAAGCAGCCCTTGATGAGGTAAATCGATTAGACAATATGAGGGAGGATGTCTATTCGTTTGCAACATTACTTAAAGAAACACAAAATAAGGATGCTGAATTAAAAGCTGCGCAACAGAAGCTTAAGCATGCCGAGCAAATTCTCGAACAACTAGAAGTGAATCTAGTGAATCTACAACGTCAAAAGGAAGAAATTGAAAAAGGGAAACTTATCTTTCTAGAAAATACAGGCAGAATCGATAAACTGAGAACGGAAATTGATCGCTTTGAAAAATACGAAATGCTGCTTGCGCGTCATCAAAAAGCTGAGGAAAATTTACGGTCGATCACTGCGAAATATGAAAATACTACTGCTAGATATACAGATTCAAGAGCATTGGTCGAACTACTAGAGAGCAAATGGATGCACGGCCAGGCCGCGATATTAGCAGCAAAACTTCAATCAGGTGAAGCCTGTCCAGTGTGCGGCTCCGAGCACCATCCATCACCAGCGATACAAAATAGTGATAGTATTCCGACGGAAGAGGAAATGAAGGCAGCTAAGGCTCAAAGTGCCAACTGGGAAAAAGCAAAGTCAACAGATGAAGCCGCTTTTTATCAGAGTCAGTCAGCTGAGGCAGCGCAAAGGGAAGCTGTAGAAGAAATAATGAACGAAATTCGTTTATTCCGGGCAAATTTTACTGCTGACCATTTAGTAGATGCAAAAATGGAAGCATCGACGGCAAAGAACCAGCTGGTTCAGAATCAAGAAAAGCTTGCGGAAAAGATTAAGCATCTTGATCAAGTGAAGAGGGAATTAGAAACCAAAGAAGTTGAAAAAGTAGATGTGCAAAACAAACTTCAGCAGTTTTCAGCTATAATCAATGAGTTAACCGTTCAATTCACTGAAAAGAAGACGAATCTTGCTCGGATGATGAAAGTAATTCCAGAGAATTTACGCTCGGAAGTGGAATACGAAAAAGCACTTACGGCTTCTAAAAACCGGCAGCAAATGTTAGTAAAACAGCTGGAAGAGGCACAGCAGCGCCTGCAGCAAGTGAAAGAAAAACTTTCAAATGAAACAGCAAGATTATTAGATGCCAAGAAGCATCATGAGAGTAAAAAACAGGAGCTGGATTCCGAAAGAGGAATCTTTATTAATCAACTTTCAGAGCAGGGCTTTGAAAAATACGGTACTTATACTGAAGCGAAACGGACGGAAGCAGAAATTCGCAGTCTTGAAGCTGAAATCCGCAGTTATCGAGAAGAATTACGATCGGTTTCTGACCGATTGAAAGAATTAACCGATGAGTTAATGAATGTAAAAACACCAGATGTCGATGGTTTGAAGCACGAGATTGCGAAAATGACAAGTGAAATTGAGGCTCTTAATCAGCAGCAAACCAATCTATTTGTTAAAAAGCGGGATAACGAAGAAATATACAACCGTGTGGGAAGTTTGAATGAACAAATGAAGGTCCTTGAAGATCGGTATAAGTTAATTGGTCATCTTTTTGAAATAGCTAAAGGTCAGAATAACTTCCGGATTACCTTTGAACGCTATGTACTAGCTGCATTTCTGGATGATATTTTACGAGAAGCTAATGGCCGCTTACGAAAAATGACTTCTGGCCGTTTTCAATTGCTGAGAAAAACAGACCGTTCAAAAGGGAATGCTCAAAGCGGCTTGGAATTGCTTGTGTTTGACCAGTACACGGGTCAGGAACGGCATGTTAAAACTCTCTCAGGAGGGGAAAGTTTTAAAGCTTCGCTCTCGCTAGCACTCGGTTTGGCTGATGTCGTTCAAAATTATGCGGGTGGGGTTTCGTTAGAAACGATGTTCATCGATGAAGGTTTTGGTACACTAGATCCTGAGTCCCTTGATCAGGCCATCGAAGCATTAATGGATATTCAAAGCAGCGGCCGTTTAGTTGGTATTATCTCGCATGTTCCGGAACTCAAGGAACGAATTGATGTCAGACTCGAAGTCAGGGCAGATCAGACGGGAAGCAGGACGGAGTTTGTGTTTACAAATTAAAATAAATCCGAACAAAAAGTAGTGGATATCATTAATAGTTCCATTTTCGGGTGCTTTCTTAATAAAAGACACAAGAATTGACGTATGAATTGGCATACGTCTTTTTCTTTATTTATCAAGGTTTCTACGAGCTTTCAATAACTTTGACATAACAATTGTACAATACTTATTATGATGGACAATAAGTATTGTACAATGAAAAAAGAGGGACAAAACTTCTGTCATTTGCAGTGCAGGTTTGAGTACCAATTTTATTGATCTTTGTAAGCTGCTGATTCAGAGGGTCCGCACTTTTCGGTTGGGGGGATCAGGTTAAGCGCCCGAGCTAATCAATAGACGGAAAAATTCCGTTTAATTCGTAATTTTTATTAAAAAAGCTTAAATAGACGGAGAAATTCCGCCTATTTACTCGAAAAATTCGAAAAGGGGAGATTTTGCTTTGCATAATCGGAAAATCTCCCCTTATTTACCCCGAAACGAGCTCCATTTTGTATTTAACCGGAAAATCTCCGCTTATTTTACTTTCGCTGGTTACTCGATTAAGGGCAAGTATCATTAATCCCACTGCTTTTTGTGTTTTTCTTCCATTTGAAACTCTATAAAGGCTTAAAATTAGGAAACGGATGCTGGGCTTCAGCAAGCGTGGAAAGACTCGTTAATTCGGATAGGTCACCAATTTTATTCCAAACGGCCATGACTTTAGAAGATTGGTGTGCTTTTTCAATGGCCTCTGTTGACCGCCATTCAGCGATTTCAATAATCGTCCCATCCTCTGCTTGAAGCGTTAATAATTCTCGACTAGTAATTAACTCTTCCTCGCGGAGTGTTGGGATATGTACTTTAAGAAGTTCTTTTAATTCCTCCTCTTTTCCTGGGTGCGGACGATAGAGCGCCATAAACACTAATGAAGACATATTCTCACCTCCTTTAATAACATCATCATACTCATGATAATTCTTCAGCAATGGCACGTCCAGTTTGCCTTCCTGTAAATAAACAGCCGCCGACAAAGGTTCCTTCTAAGGAACGATAGCCATGAATGCCTCCTCCGCCAAATCCTGAAACTTCGCCAGCTGCGTATAGACCTGGCACAGGTTTTCTTGTTGAATCAAGGACTCTGCCGGATAAATCGGTCTGGAGACCGCCTAGCGTTTTTCGACTTACTATGTTTAGCCGTACAGCGATTAGGGGGCCCATTTTTGGATCGAGAATTCGATGCGGAGGTGCTACTCTTATCAGTTTGTCCCCAAGATAATTTCTAGCTCCACGCATAGCCGTAATTTGAAGATCTTTGGTAAATTTATTTTCAATTTCCCGGTCTCTAGCAAGAATCTGTCGCTCAATCTCATCTAGAGATAACAATTTATCACCGGAAAGTTTATTCATCCCGGCTACAAGTTCAGACAGGGTATTTGCAATAACAAAATCTTCGCCCTTATCCATGAATGCCTTAACAGGGGCAGTAGGACCAGGCAGGATTCGCGCTAACACTTTTTTGATACTTTTTCCGGTTAAGTCTGGATTTTGCTCTGACCCAGATAAGGCGAACTCTTTTTCAATAATTTTCTGGGTTAAAATAAACCAAGAGTAGTCGTAGCCTGATTTCATAATGGCTTCGAGTGTACCCAAAGTATCAAATCCGGGAAAGTTTGGCGCAGGGAAACGCTTCCCTTTGGCATCAAGCCAAAGCGAGGAGGGACCCGGCAGGATTCGGATGCCATGGTTTGGCCAGACTGGGTCCCAGTTTTTTATTCCTTCGGTGTAATGCCACATTCGGTCACGATTGACTATTCGACCCCCTGCTTGCTCCGTAATGCCGAGCATTCTTCCGTCCACATGTTCCGGTACTCCTGAGATCATATATTGAGGAGCCTTACCAAGACGTTCCGGCCAATTTTTTCGAATGAGTTCATGGTTACCGCCAATACCGCCGCTTGTTACGGCTACAGCCGATGAATGAAACTCAAATTCCCCAATTACTTCTCGTGAACTCGCTTCACCTCGGGACGCTGTACTTTGAACTAGTATATCACCACGGACACCGATTATGGCACCATTTTCCTTTAATAATTCAGTCACACGATGGCGTGGGCGATAATCGACAATTCCATCCCTCATTGCTTGTCTGACTCGATCCTCGAATGGTTTTACGAGACCTGGACCTGTTCCCCAGACAATGTGGAAGCGGGGGACAGAATTGCCATGTCCTTCAGCCGTATAGCCACCGCGCTCTGCCCAGCCGACAACTGGGAAAAAACGAATTCCCATCCCTGTGAGCCACTCACGTTTTTCATCTGCAGCAAATTCAACATAAGCCTTTGCCCACTTTTTCCCCCAATAATCTTCGTCGTCTTCTCGATCAAAGCCTGCAGCGCCTAACCAATCCTGCCAGGCAAGTTCCCGAGAGTCCTTGATCCCCATTCTTCTTTGTTCGGGAGAGTCGATGAGAAATAACCCCCCAAATGACCACCAAGCCTGACCGCCGAGAGAGGCTTCGGGTTCTTGATCTAAAAGCAATACTCTTTTTCCGGCATCAGCAAGTTCAGCAGTTGCCACCAAACCTGCTAAGCCAGCACCCACCACAATTACGTCAAATTTCAAAGAAATCCCCCCGGATATAATATAAGGCCTATTTATGAGTTACTAAATTTTCTGAAAAGTAAATATAATCCAGTATAACATAATTTACATAGGATTTTGGGTGAAATAATTAGGCTTGAGAATCACCTGATAAAAAGTTTGAAATTTCAATTATTTTGGGTTTTTTTGAATTCCGTAATCGTATATCATATTAATAGAGTAGAAGGGAAATGAATAAGAAAGGTGGAAAAAGGATGACAACAACGACAACAACCTTTTGGCATAAGCAACAGGCGGTAAATAGTTTTAATGCAGTCTGGGATCTCCTTGATTTGAATGTGAGAACAAACGAAGAGGTAGAGAAAATGATCCATCAAGCCCATACATCTTTTTATCATTGGACTCAGGTTGAGGGACATACAGCAAAGAATCTATCAATCGGTTATTGGCAGCTATCAAGAGTGTATGCGACAGCAGGGCTCGGCGAGAGGTCCATGTATTATGCAGAACGTTGTCTATCCGTCAGCCTAGAAAACGAAATCGAGCCGTTTTATATTGGCTATGCCTATGAAGCCTTAAGTCGAGCAAATGCTTTGTTAGGTCATAATGATAGATCAATAGAACAAGCTAAAAAGGCAATGGAATATGCAAAGTTAATAGTAGATAAAGATGCAAAAGAAATGCTTGTTCAAGATTTATATGAACTTGAAAGAACCTAATCTTAAAAGATAATAGTTTTACCAACATAAAATGACTTGTGCTAATCACACGTCATTTTTATTTGGGTACGAATGTGTGGAATATTTCTATTTTTTATAAAAGATGGAAAGAATTAAGGTAGTTGGAATCAAGCTTAAAATAGAAGAGGAGATTTCATGGTATTTACCTTTTATTTTGTCTTAAGTTGGATGATGATGGGATTACTTATCTTTAATCGTCAGGAAAACCGAGGGTCGAGAAAGGAGAAATTATTTCTTGTCCTGCTAACCTGTCTCATTAACACTCACACCTATTTAGGTTTATTTGAAACATTTAAATGGATGAAAACAACAACCACTCCGAAATTATATTTGGCATTTCTACTATTTCGAAGTGTCTTTAGTCCATTATTTGTTTCCTATTTCATTCTGTACATAAATAATAGTACATTTAAGAAACAATTAATCCTTGTATTATTCTACTGCCTATTAATAATCGGTATCGATAAAGTCAATTTGATCAATGACCTGTATGATTTTAAGAAGTGGAATCAATTTTATACCGTTATATATTATCTTCTATATTTGTTATTTACAATGTTTGCATTTAACTGGTTTAGAGGATTGGAAGAGCAGGAGGTGAAATGCGAGGATGATGTTGGTAGAACATAAATTTGGTCAGAATGATTATTTTGTTATTTGTGCGGTTTTAGTATCGTGGGGAATTTTTTTCTTTTTGCCAAAAGTGTTTTCTAAGCAATTAACCATTCTCATTTTCCTTTATAGCCTGACAGCTGCAGGTCTTTTCGATAATTCGATTGGATCTGAACCCTTTGACTTTTACGATATTATGGATGGACCAGCGTACACGGTAATGGATATAGTCGTTTACTTTCTCTACCCGCCATTCGCTTATCTTTTTCTTTACCTTTATAAAAAATTTCGAATAAAAGATCGCTACCTATTGTTTTTCATCTTATGTTTTACTGCAGCTGCTATTGCAATAGAGTGGGTTTACCATATCATGGGGGTTTTTCATTATAAAAACGGAAACAGTATCATTTACTCTGTTTGTACTTATCTTTTTATTCAATCATTATTAATTGTGTTTTACCGATTCTTACGAACAAATAAAGCTGATACATAACAAAAACCAGATGAATTCTGGTTTTTGTTAGTTTAGAGGATTTTTCTCAAGAAAACTCTTAAGCTCCTTCAAATTTTTCGACTGATGAATCACTCCACTATTATCAAAAAGAATATAGGCTGATTGTTCGTCTATTGGTAACTTCGGATAAATCTTTTCGACCATTTCAAGTGTTGGTAAACTTAGTATATTTGTTACGGCTTTACGAATCTTTTGATCATCTTCAATAGGTGTTTGTTCTTCCTGCTCTCCGATGACTAGCAGCGAATAGGACTGGTCAGTTTCAGCCAATAAATTTTGATAGGGGAAGGTACCGTCTTTTTTCATCTCAACGGTTCGCTGCGGCCGTTCACTAGTAGACTTCACTTCACTTGCCTTTTTGGGTTCACCGCTCTGACATGCCGATAATAGGAGGATTCCTGCGATAATTGTACAAATCATTTTTTTCATTTGCTTTCTTCCTTTGGTGTTTTTATGTTCTCCTTTACAACATAGCATACGGACGAAACCAATGGTCGAGATGAATGTGGAGATATCTTGAAAAGCGAAGTGTAAGTTGTCGCAAAATCTACCCTTGAACAATAGAGCCATAATCGATACATTAGAAGGGAAGAATGAAAAAGTAGGTGGCATCCTTGGAAAAACGATATTTTACAATTGGTATGGCAGGGCATATCGACCACGGGAAAACGTCCTTAACCAAAGCGTTAACCAATGTAGATACAGATAGATTAAAAGAAGAAAAGGAACGTCAAATTTCTATTGAGCTCGGCTTTGCACCATTATACGAAGATCATGAAATCCAAATTTCAGTGATTGATGTGCCAGGACACGAACGGTTTATCCGGCAAATGATCGCTGGCGTTGCTGGGATTGATTTGGTCGTGCTCGTCGTTGCAGCAGACGAAGGTGTGATGCCGCAAACGAGAGAGCACTTAGACATTTTGAAATTCTTAGGGGTAAAAAATGGTTTGGTGACCATCTCAAAAATTGATCGAGTCGATGAAGAATTTATCGAACTTGTAAAAGATGATATTTTAGCGGAGCTTTCAGGAACAGTATTTGAGGGAGCACCGTTTGTTTTGGTTGACAATCTTTCTAAGAAAGGCATCGATGAGATTAAAGCATTAATCATTAGAACGTTAAAGGAACAAGAAATGCGTGATGCGAAAGGGGCATTCCGTCTCCCGATTGACCAGGTATTTACAGTAAAGGGCCAAGGTACTGTTGTCCGAGGAACGGTATATGAAGGAACAGTAGAAGAGGGGCAATCCCTAAAAATTATGCCCAAAGGGCTGGAAGTCAGAGCAAGGCAGATTCAAGTCCACCATTCACCAGCTGAAAGGGCCTTCGCAGGACAACGAACAGCAATTAATCTTTCAGGTGTCTCCAAGGAAGATGTCGAGAGGGGCGATGTGCTTGTCTCCTCTGAACATTTCCTTGTCACTAAGACATTGGATGTAGCGATTCGTGTCGTTGAAGACCTTGAGCATAAGGTCAAACAGAGGATGCCAATTAAGCTTCATATCGGTACCGCAGAGGTAATGGGGCGGATTGTCTTTTTTGACCGCAATGAAATCAAGGAGGAAAATGGAGAAATCCTATGTCAACTCAGACTTGAGGAAGAAATCCTAACAAAACGCGGCGATCGCTTTATTCTACGTCGTCCAAGTCCGCAAGAGACGATTGGCGGGGGCTGGGTGATTGATCCACGTGGAAACAAATATCGATTTGGCAATCAAACCATTGAGGAATTGGAAAAGAAAAAGGTTGGTTCACCTAAGGAGCGGATTACTGCTGCTTTAATGGAAGCAAAGTGCCTGCCGCTGGATGAATTAATCAAACGGACTTCTTTAGACGGAGTCACAATAACTGACAAATTAATTGAGGAAGAATTTGTCTTATTTGACGGGAAAGAATATACGCTCCAATTGCTGATCAATTCCATTGAGGAAGATATTTTTGATAGATTACAGGATTTTCACCTTCTCCACTCGATGAAAATAGGGATCAATAAAGCTGAGCTGTTGCAAACCCTTCAAAAAAGAGTTCCAAAGCATTTGCTGGATTTTGTTGTCGAGAATGGAATTGCCAATCATATCTTTAACAGAAGAGGGCAGTTTGTTTTGTTAGCCAGTTTTGTGCCACATGTGCCCAAAAATTGGGCAAAGCGGACTGAAAATCTGATTGCAGAATTAAAAAAGGATGGATTAAAAGTTCGTTCCTTAAAAGAGTATTTTGCTGATGCCGGAATACCTGCCACTCTGGAGGCGGATTTAAGACGCTTTTTAGAAGAGGAAGGATTGCTCGTTTTGCTGGATGCCCAGTTTGCATATCATGGAGATGTGTTTCAACAAGCAGTGGCTAAACTGCGCAGTCAAACAGGAGCAGAATTTGATGTCGGAGCGGCGAAAGATGTTCTTGATCTTTCACGGAAATATATGATCCCGTTTTTAGAAAAATTAGATTCAATGGGTCTGACCAAACGTGTGGAAAATAAGCGAATTTGGAAATAGGAAGAAAAATGCCTCTATTCCGTGATGGAATGGAGGCATTTTGTCGTTTAAGATAAAAACTCTGCCGGGTTAAGACCGAGCTCGCGGCAGATATCGCTAACCATTTGCTTTTCATTGTTGTCAAAATTTCCATCAGCATAGCCAATGGCGATACAATACCTGGCGACCAGACGAGCAATTTCGGGCTTGGTTCTTATTTTTCCAAGAGCACGGAAGGCCTCCGCGCGACCCATCATCCGGTCATTTTCTATTCTAGAAACAAACATGTTAAATTTTTGAATAACCTTCGTCGTATCAAACACTCGTAATTCTTCACTTTGATGGACGAACTCAATCATTTTCTGGCGTTCAGAAGCATCCAAGTATCCATCTGCCATGGCCACTAAAGCACAAGCAGCAACCACTGCCTCTAGGACATCCTGACTTTTGTAACGATTAAAAAGTTCCTGTGCTTTTCTCTTTGAATTGTTTGCCCATTCAGCGTAATCGGTTTGCGAAGGGGACCAGGAATTGCCGCAGCTATTACATGAAAATTTCAACTGGTTTTTCCCGATGAATCCGCCAAGAAGGCCTACAGGACCAAGGATGAGTCCGCCAATGGCTGCTTTACCTAGACCAAATCCTTTCTTTCCTGTCCTCACATTTGACGAGTGACAGCGCGGACAAATGATCTCATCTCCACCATATGTCTGGTGTGAATTGACCGTCGCAGGATACGACTGTGTCGGAAATCCGTAGGCAGGCTGTTGATAGGATGATTCAGGCTGAAGATGAGTCCGCTCCTGAGTAGGGTTTGTATAGTTTTGTTGATATGGATTACTCTGCTGGAACGGATTATGGTTTGCTTGGCTTGGCTGGTATGAATTAGGACTTTGTTGGTAGCTTGGTGTTGTTGGCACACTAGAAGGTGGATCATCAACGGCAATCCCAAAGTTCCGGCAAAGTGCTGCAAGGCCTCCTTGGAAACCGCTGGCTATCGCATTAAACTTCCATTCACCATTGTGCCGGTACAATTCAGCGGCAACAATCGCTGTCTCTATCGTAAAGTCTCTGCCTAAGTTGAATCTTAATAATTCCTCATGTGTTTGCTCATTAAAAATACGTACATAAGAGTCTGATATTTGTCCAAAATTTTGCCCTTTCATTTGAGCATCATGGATGGTAATGGTGAAGGCAACCCGATGGATATGGGAAGGTACCCTAGCTAAATCAATCCTGATTTGCTCATCATCTTGCGCACCTGCACCGGTACGATTGTCACCACTGTAGATGATTGATCCGTTTGCTCCATTTGGATTATTATAAAACACAAAATCCTGATCACTGTTCACTTTTCCTGTTTCACCTAATAAAAAGGCAGATGCATCTAAATCAAAGTTTGAGCCCTGCTGATTAATATTCCATCCTAACCCAACCACGACATTTTGCAGGCCAGGGTGAGATTTGGTTAAATCTACTTTTTGTCCCTTGCTAAGTATAACACCCACTTTATTTCACTCCTCAACGATTATGTTCATATGTACATTATAATGTATTTTTAAAAAAGGGAAAAATTTCTAGATATTTCAAGCTCCTTACTAGTTATATGTACGAAAAAAAGGTGAAAAAGTTTCATAATAAAATAAAAAGAACTAATTTGCTTGTTTTCTAAAAAAAGAACGCTGATCCATTGGATCAGCGTAGTAAAATCAGTCGATAAGATTGGAATTATCTTTATTTTTAATAAAAGGCCACCAGTTGGCTTCTCCAAATGTTTTCACCATTACAGGGACAAACAATGGAAGAACGACAAGGGAGTACAAGGCCAATCCGATTAATAGAATTGTAGCAATTTCCAGCAAAGATAAAACTCCTGATGGCATCATTGCGGCAAATGTACCGCCTAAGATAATTGCTGCTGAAATAATAACGGTTCCCATCTTTTTCATAGACAGTAGAATGGCTTTTTCAACTGGCATGTTTCGATATTCGTTGAAGCGATCCATTAAGAAAATACTGTAATCGATTCCTAAGGCTACTAATATTACAAAGGCAAAGAATGGCACCGCCCAGCTTATTCCAGAGTAACCTAATAAATTAACAAAGATTTTTTCTGAAATGGCCATCGAAGTATAGTAGGTTAAGACGAGTGAGCCAATTAGATAGAGCGGCATAATGAGGGAACGGAGCATGATCACTAAAATAATACTAATCCCAACAAGCATTAGCACTACGGTTCTTGAATAATCCGCTTTTGAAATAGAATCAAGGTCGTTATGCATACTTGATACACCGCCAACTGCCACTTTAGCATTTTCGAGTTTGGTGTCCTTAATCACCCGTTTGACTGCTTGCTTTATTTCTGGAACGCGGTCAATTGCTTCATTAGAATATGGATTTTTACTAAAGATCACATCGATCGTCATTACTTTTCGATCTTTTGACAAGTAAGCATCGAGTGCTTGCTCAAAGTCTTTACTGTCTAACACGTCCTGAGGAATATAAAATCCATTTTGTTTCTGATTAGATACTTCAGATAAGTAATCTTGAGCAGAATTCAGTCCGTCCGACACTTTATTTAAACCATCCGCACTTTGGGTTAAGCCATCTGAAAGCTGTGTGATCTGACTGCCCATATCTTGGAATCCTGTTAGGAGTTGTTTTTGCCCGTCATTGATTCCGGAGAGTCCACCGGTAAATTGGGGAAGTCCTGCAATGACTTTTCCTTGTCCTGCAGCCATTTTGTCAAGTCCAGTTTCAAGATCGGAAATCCCTTTTAACAGGCCTTCCATTCCGGTAATCAGGGCTTTCTGGCCAACTGTAATTTCTGTGAATTTACTGTTCGCAAACTCCATACCTTCTTGTGCACCTTTAAGTCCAGTATTTAATTGCTGTAACCCGCCAGCTAATTCTTTTGTTGCGGTTTGCGAGCCCTGAACACTCATTTTAATAGCTTGATAGTTTTGATTTTGACCGATATCACTGTATTGTTGTTCTAGATTTGAAAAATATTGATTTGTAGCCGTTAGAGTTTTGTTCAAGGAACCTAATCCTGTTGCTACTTTTTCATATTGCCCATGGAGAGTAGTTAATCCTGTACTTGCCTTTTTATATCCAGCGAGCAATTGTTTGCTTCCGGCTAAAACCTCTTCGGATTTTTCCTTAACCTGGGTTAAACCATCTTTAATCTGGGCAGAGCCGGCGGAACCAGATTTAAGTCCTTTCTCAATAACTGTCAGCCCGCCTTGGATGTCATCCATCCCCGTTTTTAGTTTATTGGTTCCATTAATTAACTCACTGATTCCGTCAGTGGCTTCCTTCATTTTCGGCTGATTTGCTGCCATCTGGCTGCCAGCTTCCTCCAGGCCATCGCTGATTTTTTTAATTCCAGCATTGCCTTGACCGAGTCCTTCCCCGAGACTTGCCACCTGTTTGGATAGATATAAATCATCAATTGTTTCCCCGATTGGACGGGTTACGGACCGTACAGCATTCACATCGTTGACACGTGCGAGCTCTTGACTTATTTTTTCAGTTATAGCCATATACTCGGAAGTATTCATTTGATCATCGTTTTTAATGACAATTTGGGTGGGCATAGACTCGCCTGGACCAAATGAATCAGAAATAATATTAAAACCCTTTATCGATGGAAAGTCATCACTGATTTCTTCAAGTGAATTAAACGATAATTGATCCTTATAGGTGAATAAGAAGGGGATAGAGATGACCCCGACAATAATAAATGCAATCAATGGACGTGTGAGTGCAAACTTGCCCACAAATCCCCAAAATTTACTTTCACTGTGTTCTAGTTTGCCCTTGGATGGCCAAAATAATTTTTTGCCAAGCACAGCCATGAAGAAGGGGACAACTGTAACAAGGGCGATTAATAGGATGGCGACACCTACGGCAACCGCCGCTGCTGATTGATAGAGCTTAAAGGTCGAAAAACCAATCGAAGCAAACCCAATCATAACGGCAACGCCACTAAAGAAAACCGTTTTTCCAGCGGTACGATAGGTTTCCATAATCGATTCTGTTACACTATCATTTTTTGCCATTTCTTCTTTAAAGCGGCTAAGCAGTAAAATACAATAGTCTGTTCCAATACCAAAAAGGACAGCAACTAAGAAAATTTGTGTAAAGGTTGAGAGTGGAAAGTTAACTTTATCCACTAATAAGGAAACAATCGATTGGGCAGTAAGATAACTGAACCCCACCGTAACCAATGGAATAATTGGTGCAATTGCCGATCGAAACACCAGTAGTAGTACAATGAGGATGAACCCCACGGTAATTCCCTCTGTTTTTTTCAAGCCTTCTTGTGAGTTGGTGACGAGGTCATCGCTGATTACCCAGTTACCAGTATAGTAATGATCCAGTTTTACATTATCAATTTCTTGATATAATTCATCAGCAATTTCTTTGGCTTCTCGGCCATTCACATCTACTTTTACGGAAACAAGAATTGTTTTTCCATCCTCAGAAACCAGTTGGTCTTTTAGGTCTTCTTGCTTAAAGTGGGATAAAATTTCGGAAATCCCCAGTTTTTCCTTGTTTTTTTCAAGCCTATTTACGGCTTTTTCCGCACTTTCAAAATCTGCCTTGGTTAACTTTGTATCACTATGAAAAACCAACGCTGTTTGTAGATTACTGCCACTGTTTTCACTAGATTGAACATCTTTGAGGATTTTTTCGGCTATTGTTGAGGAGTATCCTTCCGGTACAGTAATTTGACCTTTCTCCCGAACCAGTGCTTCCATATTTGGAGCTGCAATAAATAGTGCGGTGATAACGAGGAACCACGCGAGTATTATGACCCATTTTCCTTTTATGATTACTCTCACTGTTTATTCCCCCAGTTTTTCGTTTTTCTTGTTGTTTAAAATTTGTGCCAATTTTTCATACGTATTGATAAAAGTAGTAATTTCCGATTCTTCAAATTGGGTAATGATGGATTCAACAAGCATTTGAACTTTTTCTTGGCAATCCTCGTAAAGGGTGTAACCTTCCTTTGTTAGGGTTAAGTAAACCACTCTGCGGTCATTTTCATCACGTGTTCTTTGTATTAGTCCTCGGTCTACCATCCGATTAATGATGGCAGTGATGGCGCTTTTATTTACCTCAAAAGCATCGGCCAGCTCCGTAGAAGTGCATTCCTTTGCTTGGTGAATATATCTTAATATGTAATGCTGATCGTTTGTGAGTTCGTCGCCAATTTGCCCCTTGATTAAATATTCCGCTTTTTTGTGGACTTGAAAAGATACGGACACATATCGGTCAATTAACTCTTGAATGACGTTTTTATTCATGATTGTTTTCACCTCTTTATTTATAAAATAGTTCAACTGTTTAACTATTCACTTATTAAACTATATAATAACCAAATAATGGCTGTCAATCGAAAATAAACTTTGTTCAAATCGGTGATTCCCCGCAATTCTTAAGAACTTTTAAGGAAAAGTTAAGGAATATACATAATACTGGGTGTAAGTTAGTAATTTTGGCATCCTGGGCGGAATTCAGGAACGCAAAAAGGAGAAAGTATAGATGAAAAAATGGATAGTAATTGCAGGTAGCGTCCTAGTTATTGGTTTTGTCGGATATCAATGGAAACCATTATCGCTGAGTCCACAAACCGTGTCCGCGCAAGTTAGAACGGCAGTGGTCCAAAAAGGTACGTTAAACGTCAACATCAGTGGTTCGGGAACCGTTCAAGCGGTAACCAGCGAAGATATTAAATCAAAGTTTGATAATAGTGAAATAGACGAAGTGCTTGTAGCGGTTGGCGAGAAAGTAAAGAAAGGTGATGAATTAATTACCTTTTCGGATGGAAGTGACCCTATAACAGCATCAGCTACTGGAGTTATTACGAGCCTTGCTGTTTCAGCAGGTGAGCGTGTTACGAATGGACAAGTTGTTGCACATGTAACCAATTACAACGAATTACAAACCGTGGTCCAAATTGATGAGCTGGATATTTCCAAAATAAAAAAGAAACAGTCAGTTAACCTAACAGTTAATGCGTTTCCTGATCAAACGTTTACTGGCAAAGTTTCAGCCATTTCTGAAGAGGGGACATCCTCAAGCGGAATTTCCACTTTCGCTGTTACCATTCATATTGACAAACCAGATCAACTGAAAGTCGGTATGAGTGCTGAAGCACGAATTTTAACAGTCAGTAAGAAAGATGCCCTTTATGTTCCGCTTGATGCTGTATATACATCAAACAAAAAGAAATATGTCATCATCAATTCAAAGAGCACTGATAATAACACCTCTGAAACTAATAAAAAAACCATTCAAACCGGCTTAGCAAATGAAGATTATGTGGAAATAACAAAAGGTTTGTCAGAAGGTGAAACGATTAAGTTACCTCAATTAGCAAAAGCTAGCTCGTCTAAAACTTCAACTACAAATACTGGGGGAAGTGTTTTTGGTGGTTTGGGCAACGCGGGAGGAATGAACCGGAACTTTGGCGGTAGGGGCGGAAATTAAGTGGGAGGTAATTTTCCCTCTTAATTTCCCTCGTTATCAATGAAAGGTAAACAGCAATCATGTGGTATGTTAGGATTGCATTGTTTGTTATAATTATTTTTATATGATGCTTAGGAGAGAATGAGAATGCGCTTATTAGTTGTAGAGGATAATCTTCCTTTATTAGAATCAATCGTTCAGCTATTATCCGATGAGTTTGAAGTCGACCAAGCAACGAATGGTGAGGATGCATTGTTTTTGGCGATGCAGAATATCCATGATGTGATTGTATTGGATGTAATGATCCCTGAGATTGATGGATTTGAAGTGTTACGAACGATTAGGAAGGAAGGCTTAAAAATACCAGTTCTTTTCCTTACTGCAAGAGATTCGCTCGAAGATCGTGTCCAGGGACTTGATAGCGGCGGAGATGATTATTTGGTTAAGCCTTTCCAAGCAGCAGAATTAAAGGCGAGAATTCGTGCCTTGTTAAGGAGAAGCGGCAGCTTAACAACCAATCAAACGATTCAGTATCGCGGGATTGAATTGTTAGGGAAGGAAAGAGATATTGTTGTCGATAGCAAACAGATCAAACTGACAGCAAAGCAATACGAGCTGTTAGAATATTTGATTCAAAATAAAGGAGCCATTCTTACAAAAGAACAAATCTATGACCGTGTTTGGGGGTTTGACTCAGATACAACCATCGCAATTGTGGAGGTATTCATGCACCATCTCCGTAAAAAATTAGAACCATCAGGATATCAAACTGATATTAAAACGATTCGCGGCGTTGGCTATATGTTGAACGAAGAATAGGAGCTAACATGTTTCGGCAAACACTTATTAAATTAACCTATCTAAATTCATTAGTATTTATCGTTCTTATTAGTATACTAGGGACCGTCATTTATTTTTACACAGATAATAAATTATATAAAGATGTCAACCAATCCCTGCTCGAATCGATAGAACATTTGCAACAGCAGCCGGATGGACCAGGTGAAATTCGAGAAGGTAATGGGGGGAATGGCGGGCAATTTCCAAAATTTATTAGGCGAGACCCACGGATATTAACCCTAATCTGGGATGAAGACAATAAGCTGTTGTTGGAACAAAACCGGGATGCGGACATTTTTGAAGGTAATGAGAATTTAATCAAGCCAACAGAATTAAATACTTTAAAGGATGTGGATGTTGAAGATTTTTCATTTAGGTATATCGCCTTTAAGGTGGATCATCCCCAATTAGGAAAAATAACCGTTCAATTCATTCGCAATGTAAACTCTGAACAAGAATTATTGGACAGACTTTTGTTAATTATGTTAATTGGTATGGGTGTTGGAATCGTTTGTGCCGTGGCGTCAGGATATTTTTTAGCGGGAAAGGCATTAGTCCCGATTAAAAAAGCTTGGCAGAAGCAGACAGAATTTGTATCCGATGCTTCACACGAGTTAAGAACTCCATTAGCAGTTATCCAGGCAAAAACAGAAGTCCTATTTCGTGCTCCAAAAGCCACCATACAGGATCGGATTATTGATGTATCAACGATTTCCACTGAATCAAGACGGCTTTCTAAATTAGTGACAAACTTATTAACACTTGCGAGATCGGACTCTGATCAAATTGAAGTCAAAAAGGAACAATTCCAACTCGATGATTTGTTGAAAGAAATACTTCAACAATACGAGGAAATTGCAATGTATCAAGAAAAGTCGCTTCAATTGCAAGAATCGGAACCTGTGAAATTTTTTGCAGATAAAGCGAGAATTCATCAATTAATCGTCATCTTATTAGACAATGCCATGAAATATACAAATGAAGGCGGGGAAATATTGCTTTCATGTTCACAGAATCATTCCTCGATTTTTCTTAAAATAAAGGATACCGGGATTGGAATTCCCGAAAAAGATATTCCAAAAATCTTTGACCGTTTCTATCAAAGTGATAAAGCGAGGACCGCTGCGGAAGGAACCGGACTCGGTTTATCGATTGCGAAATGGATTATTGAGAAACATCATGGTAAGACAAAGGTGCAAAGCACCCTCGGTAAAGGAACGACAATTGAAATCATTTTTCCAAAAACCCAAAAAAGTTAATTTTTTTGGTTTTTTTTTTGAAAAAAATCAAGAGAAATCTATTTCTTAAGAAAAACTTAAGGAATCCCCTTCATAATGTGTTTGTTATTATTCAAGCAAAGATTTTTACATGGAAAACTGAAGGGAGAAGTCTTAACATGAAGAGTACAAGAAAGGCACATCTGTGGATAGGCTTAATTGCTTCCATTTTCATCTTTATCGAGTCCTTGACGGGTCTGTTAATGAATGAACCATGGTTAATCGGCCAAACACAGCTCGAAGGTGGAAAAGGGAATTTCCAACCAGGTCAGTTTAACCCAGGACAACGTCCACAAGGAATGAATGGTGGTTTTGAGCAAGGAAATCAACAAAATTCAGGACAGCAAGGCGGCCAATTTCAGGGACGAGTTAATGGTCAGAATGGAAGCGGTCAGTTCCAAGGGCAACGCGGCTTTGTAGGAAATGGAAACCTGCCGGAAGGAATTCGTGGACAAGCGATGGGCCAAGGTTCGATTATGTCAATCATCCGTGGACTTCATGAAGGTAGAATTGGAAATACAAATGTGAAATGGTTAATAGATTTAACGGCTGTTGCCTTAATGATTTTAACAGGAACAGGAATCTATCTTTCGATGAAGGTTATCGCTGCCGAAAATAAGCGAAAGAAGCGGCAGGCAGAAAGCTTATTTGAATAGATTAATAAAGTAAAAGCACACGATTGAAATTCGTGTGCTTTTTGACTAGCTTATTCTACAATAATCGTCCCTTTAAACATTTGCATTCCACAGCTAAAGGTGTATTCGCCTGAATGATCGGGAGTAAAGGTTAGTTTTGTAGTACCCGTTTTTAAGTTGACATTGTTAATATTAAAATCAGGAATCATAAAGGTGGAAATACAATTCGAGCTATCAAGCGGGTTGTTTATTTCTAGTTCAACCGGAACACCTTTTTTGACGCGAATGACATTTGGGGTATACCCTTGTGTGGTGACCTCCATCTTAACAAGCGGTTTACTTTCCTTTGTTACATCCACTTCCGTTTTGGGAACTTCTTGACTTTCAGCAGCTTGGGCAGTTTCTGGTTGGGTTGATTTACTTTGACCAGGAATTTCGATCATATCACTGCTATACATAAACAGAAATAACGACACCAGAACAACTCCCCCAGTGATGATCGCAAATGGCGAAAGTTCCTGTGTATCAAGGGATAATTTATTATTGGATTCTACGAAAATATACATAATCACAAATCCGATAATTAGGATATAGAATCCTAACAAGATTCCTAATAAAATCGTTGGATTAATAAACTGAATAAATGCACCAAGGATGGCGCCGATGATTCCGCCCATTAATCCTGAAATAGATCCCATTAAGATTGCTAGAATTCCGACTGGGTGGCCTGCTAAAAAGCCTACGACAAAACCGATAATCATACTGACTCCGACTACTAGAAAAATCTCACCTGAAATGATGCCGATGATACTGCCGGTCAGTAAACCTGTAATCACCGCAATGACCATACTAATCATTGTTCCAGAGGTAGTAGCTAGTTTATTTTTATGGCGGTAAACAGAATAGATGGAATATCCGGTTCCAGTGGCAACTATAATTGCCGTAATAATCGCAAATATATTCATTTTTGGTCTCCTCTTACGTGTAATTGATTAACAACATAAGAGTATTATAAATGCAAAAAAACCTTTTAAATTTGTATATTCAGTGATTAATATGAACGTTTTATGAATATTGTTGAGGTAAGATAAGTCGGGTGTAGTTTTGGGAGATGAATTTATTCCTTTTTTTCTTTATCAAGGGTATTTTTATAAATCCGTTTCATGGCCTCATTTTGCATCTTGATATATTCAAGCAAAAATTCTTTTTCTTCTTTTTCTTGTTGGAGATTATCTTTTTCTTTTTCCATGGAAACCACCACCCCTTTATTTTCTAATTACTAGCATTTTAACCGATTTAAACACTTGTTGAAAGTAAATGGTATGGCAATTTGTTGAAATCAGAAAAATATTCCATAAAAAAATTGACTTTTTTCATTTTCAAATATATAATTTTTAAAAATACTATTGAAACTATGACGGGGATTAGTAAAGTGAAATGGTCTTACGAAGAGAGGAAACCATTGGTGTGAGGTTTCTTAAGACGGTCATTTGAACCTGCCACCTGAGTTCTGTATCGAATTTGAAGATACATGCGGATCATGTCCGTTATCAAGGAAAGTGTATAGAGCAATTTTGCTTTATGAATTTAGGGTGGTACCGCCAGGCCTTGGTCCCTTTTTAGGATCAAGGCCTTTTTGTGCAGAAAAGCGGAAGCGCCCATATCTTTATTTTAAAAAAACAATGAGGTGTCAAACATGGCAAAAGAATTTGTAAAAGATGTTACGGCAATGGACGATGATTTCGCCCAGTGGTATACGGATGTCGTTACTAAAGCTGATTTAATTGATTATTCAAGTGTGCGTGGTTCAATGATTATCCGCCCGTATGGCTATGCTTTATGGGATAATATAAAAAATGAGCTGGATCGACGAATTAAAGAAACGGGGCATGAAAATGTTTATATGCCTTTGTTTATTCCTGAGAGCTTGCTTCAAAAAGAAAAAGACCATGTCGAAGGTTTTGCCCCTGAAGTGGCATGGGTTACACATGGCGGGTCTGAACTACTCGCAGAACGACTAGTTGTTCGTCCTACTTCTGAGGTTCTATTCTGTGAGCATTATAGCAACATCATTCATTCTTACCGTGATCTGCCTAAACTCTATAACCAATGGGCAAACGTGGTTCGTTGGGAAAAAACAACTCGTCCGTTCCTTCGGACATTAGAGTTTTTATGGCAGGAAGGGCATACTGCACATGCGACTGACGAAGATGCAATGGAAGAAACCATTAAAATGCTAAACGTTTATGCCGCTATATGTGAAGAAATCCTTGCGATTCCGGTTGTAAAAGGACAAAAAACGGAAAAAGAAAAGTTTGCCGGTGCAAAAGCTACGTTTACCATTGAAAGCTTAATGCATGATGGTAAAGCATTACAGTCTGGTACTTCCCACCACTTTGGAACAGGTTTTGCTGAGGCCTTTAATATTCAGTACACGGACAAAGAAGGTAAGCTTCAGTATGTGCATCAAACCTCTTGGGGCTTTACAACAAGAATTATCGGTGCCTTAATCATGGTTCACGGTGACGACCGCGGTTTGGTAATACCTCCAAAAGCAGCACCAACTCAAGTGATGATTGTACCAATTGCGCAGCATAAAGAAGGCGTCCTTGATTTTGCTTATGATTTGAAAAATTCACTTGGTAAGGTTGCTCGTGTTGATATTGATGCCAGCGATAAAAAGCCAGGCTGGAAGTTCAATGAGTATGAAATGAAAGGTATTCCAGTCCGTCTTGAGGTTGGACCTAAGGATATCGAAAATAAGCAAGTGGTTCTAGTAAGACGTGATACCTTAGAAAAAGTGTTCGTTCCATTAGATCAATTAGAAACAAAGCTTGTTGAATTATTAGATGAAATTCAAACAAATCTTTATAATAAGGCTCTAAATCACCGTGAAGAAAGAACTTCAGTTGCTTTAACTTTAGGTGAGTTAAAAGAGTCACTTGAAGCTAAACCTGGTTTCATTAAGGCTATGTGGTGCGGCGAATTAGCATGTGAGGAAAAAATTAAAGAAGATACTGGGGCAACATCAAGATGTATCCCATTTGAGCAAGAACAAGTATCGGAAAAATGTGTCTGCTGTGGAAAAGATGCAGACAAGATGGTTTATTGGGCAAAAGCATACTAAAAATAGCAATATTGGGGCTCTTCCTTGTATGGGAAGAGTCTTTTTTATTTTTTATGGTGCTGAAATTTTAGACAATATTATGTTATGAGCGGATTTTGCGAGGTAATGGGCAAATTTGCTGGTTTATGAGCGGGTTTTTTTCGGCTTTTTATCATAGGATTTTTCAATCAGCGAATTTAATGGTTCTATCAGCGAATTTCTCCATTCTATCAGCGAATCTTTCTAATCAATCAGCGAATTTTCCCATCCAATCAGCGAATCCATTCCCAGGAGATTTTTTTCTGAAAAAGGAATTACAAAATCAGTAGAGAATACTTTATTTTTAGAAGGAGGGCAAGATTATGAAACCAATACTATTAGACTTTTCAGAAGAGTTTTACACTGAGAGATTACTTATACGCAAGCCTTTACCCGGAGATGGTAAAGCTGTCTACCAAGCCATGCAGGCATCCTTAACCGAACTAAAAGACTGGATGCCTTGGGCCCATCGCGAGCAGACAGAGGAAGATGTAGAAGCAAATATGCGTGAGGCACATGCCAAGTTTTTAACCCGTGAGGATTTGAGGTTACATTTATTTAATCGGGAAACAGGGGAGTTCATTGGTTCTTCAGGTTTACATAGAATTAACTGGAGTATACCAAAGTTTGAGATAGGCTACTGGATTGATTCGCGCCTTAGCGGTAAAGGGTATATTACCGAAGCCACCGAGGTGGTCACTAAATTTGCCTTTACCGAACTTAAAGCAAAGCGGGTGGAAATCCGCTGCGACTCCCAAAATATCAAAAGCCGGGCCATTCCTGAACGACTAGGATTTACCTTAGAGGGGATATTACAGAATGAAGGACTTTCTTCGGATGGTAAAGAATTACGAGATACATGTATTTATGCGAAAACAATCCAAGGTTAAAAAACAAGAGTACCGACCCCGGTACTCTGAATTTTTTACATATTAGTCAAGAATATATCTCTTTAAATAGAATTTTGTAATCGCTAAATATTCGCGTGAATATGATTTTGGCACGGCGATCCATGGAGTTTCTGCTGGGAGCCCTTTAACCTCTAAACCGTAGTCTCGAGCAATGGAGACAGCACGGTAGAGATGAAAATTATTTGTCACCACCAGACCATGCCTCTTCCCCTTAGGAATAAGCCTTTTTGAAAAATTAATATTTTCATAGGTATCAGTAGATTGATCTTCTAAAATAATCCGAGCCTCGCTTATGCCCTGGTCGAGCAGTTCTCTCCTGATCGATTCCGCTTCAGAAATATCTTCACCAGGTCCCTTTCCACCAGATGCGATGACAATTGTATCTTTGTTTTTCTTTAAATATTCCGCTGCAGCATTTATTCTACTCGCAAATGCCAAAGAAGGGACGGTACCTTTAACCCTAGCCCCGAGAACAATTAAATAGTCTGCATTTTTAGGAACTTCTTTATGACTATATTGACTAATTTTAAATTGTAAAAAACCAAAATAAATCAAACCTAAAGTAACAAGAACACTCGCCAATACAAACACTCTTTTCTTATGTGTCATCATTTCAAATCCATTTCATGTTATTTTTTAAATTTATTATATAAAATAAAAGATTAAAGTGGAGGAAAACTCTAACATTTTTTTGAAATAGAGTATAATAATAGAAGAATTAGTTACATTTAATGCCTACAACATTAAATAATGGAGGTTTTTAAAATGTCATCAATTAGTCTATTGAAAAAAACGGCAGGTATAGTTTTAGAAAAGAAAAAGCTAACGAAAGTTGTTTCTAGAGTTGGTTTAGTATTGGATATCTCAGGTTCTATGAGAAACTTATACAAAAATGGTACGGTTCAAAAAGTTGTGGAGCGTATTCTTGCGGTAGCAAGCCAATTTGATGATGATGGATTATTAGATATTTGGGTATATGATAATGAATTTTCTCGGTTGAAATCAGTTTCTGAAGGGGACTTTATCAACTATGTAGAAGAGTATATTTTAGCTAACGATTTAATACATAAGTTTGGAAGGAATGATGAACCGCCTGTTATGGAGGATGTCATTCAGAAATACACGGTAGAATCTCCGGCCAAAGAACCCGTTTTTATTGTTTTCATTAATGATGGTGGCTGTAAAAGAACAATAAAGAAACCAGTAGTTGAATCGTCAACAAAACCGATTTTTTGGCAATTTGTCGGAATCGGTGACTCCAACTTTGAAGTTTTAGAAAAGTTGGACACTATGGAAGGGCGTTTTATCGATAATGCTAACTTTTTTCACATTAAAGATATCGAAAAAACCACGGATGAGGAATTGTATAATCAGTTACTAAATGAATTCCCATCTTGGTTAAATGAAGCCAAAGCTAAAGGGATTTTACCGGGCGGGAAAAATTAAAAAAATTAGGTAAGCATTAATTGTTCCCGCAATCATCTATTTTTCGATGGTAAGGGCACAAATAACATCAAACCTTCAACATGTGAAATCTCTGCCAACCAAATGATAGAAAAAGGACTGAATTCATCAGTCCTTTCCAACATTATTCGCAAACCCACGAAAGTCCAAGTGTTCCAACCCCCGTATGCACTCCCGCAACTGTAATCAACATCATTTTTTCCGTTTCAATCTCCGGGAATGTTTCGTTGACTAATTTCTCTAACGCAGTAGCTCGTTCGATATCGTTAGCATGAACAATAGCTGCCTTCCTAACAGTTTTTGTTTCCAAATCGGTTTTTAAATGATTAATTAACCATGCGATTGCTTTCTTTTCAGTTCGAACTTTATCTTTTATCTTAGCGCTTCCATCTTCAATTGCTAAAATTGGTTTGATGTTAAATAGAGAGGCTAGAATTGCTTGTCCGCCAGATACTCTGCCGCTTTTTTTGAGTTGGTCCAAATTTGAGGGGACCAAATATAATCGGGTGTGGTCGCGTAATCCATTTAGTTTGGCGGTCACTTCGCTGATATCATGTCCTTGTTCTACTAGCTCGATCCCTTTTTTTATTAAAAATGAGAGAGGGTAGGAGCCAGTCAAGGAATCAATAGGTACCAATTTGAAATCAGCCATTTCCGCTGCCATCACAGAGGTTTGAAATGTTCCGGACAGTAAGCTGGAGGCATGAATAGCGATTCCAAAATCATAGTTTTCCTTTAATTTTGTAAAAAGATTCACAAAATCACCAAGACCTGGCTGAGATGTTTGAAATTTCGAATCTTCCTTTTTCATTCGCTCGTAAAACTCTTTTTGAGTAATATCTATTGTTTCCTTGTAGGACTCTTGGTTAATGATAATATTTAGTGGAACAACGTGAATATTATTTTCCTCGATAAATTCATTGCTGAGAGAAGCCGTGGTGTCAGTGATCCACGCAATTTTTGCTTTGTTCATCTAATTCCTCTTCCTCCAGTGAAAATCTCTTATTTAAGTATCCCTTACCTCAATCGTTTTGGGTAAATATTAATGGAATTATTCTGTATTCTGAAAACTAGGTTTAACATTACAAGATGAAATATTAGACGACAAGTTATATATGTCATGTTAAAAAGTTAACACTTTGTGACAAAAATATATAGTTCAAATTATTCAAATATAGGAAACTGTGATTTAAATCACTTAGTACACGTGTGAAATTTCATATAATCACTATGGAAATAGTAATTACATAGGGAGTGTTATTCATGTTGGAACAAAAAACAATTGAAATAATTAAATCTACTGTACCAGTATTAGAAAAACATGGTGAAGCCATTACCACTCGGTTTTACCAATTGATGTTTGGTAACCATCCTGAATTATTAAATATCTTTAATCATGCCAATCAAAAACAAGGTAGACAACAAAAAGCATTAGCCGGAACAGTTTATGCCGCTGCCATGTATATTGATAATCTGGAAGCCATTCTTCCGGTTGTAAAACAAATTGCCGAAAAGCATAGAAGCCTTGGAATTTTGCCGGAGCATTATCCGATTGTTGGTAAACATCTTTTGCTTGCGATAAAGGATGTGCTAGGTGATGCTGCAACTGACGACATTATCGATGCATGGGCAGAAGCGTATAATGTCATTGCTGATGCATTTATCAGTATTGAGGCAGAATTATATGATGAAACAGAAAATCAGCAAGGAGGCTGGAGCGGCTTCCGCAACTTTATTGTTGACCGCAAAGTAGTTGAAAGTGACGTGATTACATCATTTTACTTAAAGCCTGAAAATAATAAGGCAATTGCTCATTTTACACCTGGTCAATATATAAGTATCAAATTAGAAATTGCTGGTGAGAAATTTACTCATATTCGTCAATACAGTCTATCAGATGCTCCAGGTAAGGGTTATTACCGAATCAGTGTGAAACGAGAAGCGGGTACTGAAAATCCAGATGGTATGGTGTCCAACTATTTACATGATGGTGTGAATCAAGGTGATATTTTAAAAGTTAGTGCTCCTGCAGGCGATTTTGTCTTAAATACTGAGAAAAATACTCCTGTCGTGTTACTTAGTGGCGGTGTTGGTTTAACACCAATGATGAGTATGTTAAAGACAGTTGTCGAGGTTCAACCAGAACGGAAGGTCACTTTTGTTCATGCCGCTGCAAATGGGAATGTCCATGCTTTAAGAGATGAAGTAGAGGAATTATCGAAATTAGACAACTTCAATTCTTATTTCTTCTATGATTCACCTACAGAAGAGGACCGCGAAAATAATCGATTTGATGTAGAAGGATATGTAACTCGCGATTGGCTGCAAGAAAAAGTCAATGCAAAGGATGCAGATTTTTATTTCTGTGGACCTGTTCCATTTATGAAAGCAATTAACCGTTCATTAAAGGAAATGGGTGTAACCGAAGATCGAATTCACTTTGAATTTTTTGGACCGATGGGAAATCTAGAAGAATAGTAATGAAAAAAAGCTGATTTCTGCTGGAAATCGGCTTTTTTTATTGTTTTTGCAAACACTTTTTCTTAAATTCCAATGTATTCATGGAAAGCGATACTAGATTAGAGAAGAATGGATAAAATACCTGTATTGATTAATGACTATTAACTGAAATAAATCCAAAAGGAGAAAGGAGCTTTCATCATTGCATTTTTTAACCACAATTATGAACGAGTATGGATACCTTGTCCTTTTTCTTTCAATCGCGCTAGGAATATTTGCGCTTCCAATCCCGATGGAAGCAGTGTTAACGTATGCAGGTTTTCTATCCTTTCTTGAACAACTCAATTGGTTTGGTAGTATTCTCTCCTCGGCATTAGGATGTACCTTAGGTATGCTGCTCTCCTATTTGGTGGGATTTAAACTCGGTATGCAATTTTTTGAAAAGCATGGCAAGCGACTTCATATAGAGTCAGAGCGTTTAGATGCCATTTCAAATTGGATGAGAAAATATGGAAATAAACTGTTAATCATCTCATTATTCATCCCCGTATTTAGACATTTCATCGGCTATTTTTCAGGAATCACTCGTGTTCCAATTAAGGTTTATACTTTATATACGGGAATCGGATCGACCCTTTGGGTTTCGAGTTTTATTTTTATAGGTAAAATCCTCGGACCTCAATGGGATATATTTTTTGAAGCCATCAAGAGATACGTGATTCTAACAAGTATCGTCCTTTTTATTCTAATTGGAGTCGTATATTTGTTTAGGAAAATTAGGAATGTAGTTATGGAAACGGGAACCAAATAAATGAACAAAACAAAGGAATTCTCTTTGAGGTTCCTTTATTTTTATTGTGTAAGTAATTATTAATGTTAACGATTATCAACACTTTGGAATTTTTCAGCAATTACAAGTATAGAAAGTTTGATTCATATCGCAACTATGATTAAATGAAAGATATAAATGGCCAGAAAGGAAGTTATTTGCATGAATAAGAATGTCATTCGTTCGATCACGGGCATAGCTGTGCTGTTTTGCCTCCTCTGGCTGGTCGGGCTTGGCTGGGCAGTTGGCGAGTATTATGCGGGAAAACCGGAGAAGGTTCCGGAAGTAAAGACCGTTTCCAAGGTAGAAAATAAAAAAGGATTAACCATCGTGGCCCTAGGTGATTCCTTAACTCGAGGGACTGGTGATGAGACTGGAAAGGGGTATGTCGGTGTCTTGGTCGATGAAATCAAGGGAAAAACAAAACGTCCAGTTCAACTTACCAATCTCGGCATTAATGGCCAAAGGTCTGATTCTCTAAGGCAACAAATCCAGCAAACGGAAGTCGGCCGCCAAATTCAAAAAGCAGATATGGTGCTGGTAACGATTGGCGGGAACGACTTATTCCGTGGGGGCCAAGCATTAATGGATTTTGAAACAGAAGACATTGCTACCATTGAAAAGAAATACTTGGGCAATTTAAAATTTGTTTTAAAACAAATACGTAAAAACAACCCAAATGCTAATGTGTTTTTCATTGGATTGTATAATCCGTTTATTGATTTAGATCAGGGAAAAGAAATGTCAAAGGTGGTACGTCAATGGAATTATGACAGTGCTGAAGTTAGTGCTTCTTTTCCAAAGATTGTATTTGTTCCTACCTTCGACTTGTTTGAGTTAAAGGTAAATGATTATTTATATTCAGACAAGTTTCATCCAAACTCAAAAGGGTATCGTTTAATTGCCGAACGAGTTGCCTCACTGCTCACCTGGTAAGGAGGGGAAATCGATGGAGAAAAAAATTACATTAGCAGTTAAAGATTTAAAAAAGGTGATTGGAAAAAAGGAAATCATTAAAGGATTGACTTTTGATCTACGAGAAGGAGAGGTATTTGGTTTTTTAGGACCAAATGGAGCAGGAAAAACAACAACCATCCGCATGCTTGTCGGATTAATCAAACCTACATCTGGCAGCATTCATATTTGTGGCTCTAATATTGAAGGGGATTTTCAGGAAGCAATGACCAACCTCGGCTGTATTGTGGAAAACCCAGAATTATATCCCTATTTGTCTGGCTATAATAATCTTCTTCATTTTGCCAGAATGATCGAAGGGATTGGAGAAGAACGGATTAAAGAAGTTACCGAACTTGTAGGGTTAACAGAGAGAATTCATGATAAAGTAAAAACCTATTCCTTAGGGATGCGACAACGTCTTGGTATTGCTCAAGCATTATTGGGTAAGCCAAAAGTGTTGATCCTTGATGAGCCGACCAACGGCTTGGATCCGGCAGGAATTCGGGAAATGCGCCAATTTATTCGTTATCTTGCAGAGGAAGAAGGTTTAAGTGTTTTAGTTTCAAGCCATCTTTTAAGTGAAATCCAACTTTTATGTGATCGAGTCGCAATCATTTCCAAAGGGACAATCATCCGAACGGATACGGTCCAACAATTGCTTTCCAATCGTGAACGAGTGATTTGGCATATACAACCACTTGATGGGGGAAGGGAAGTATTACGTTCTCTAACAAATATTGAAGAAACAGATGATGGTACTATTTTGACGGAATTTAATGAACAAAAGATTCCTCTATGGAATAAACAATTGGTTGAAGCCGGTGTTTCCGTGATAGAAATGAATCGAAAAATGCCAGTACTGGAAGATTTATTCCTCGAACTAACCGGGGGTGACATGATTGAATAAATTAATTCAGAATGAAATGATGAAACTGATTGCCAAGAAACGGCTCATTGTTATTGCTATCATTATTGGCGTTCTTGTCATGTTATTTACATATGCACAATATAAACAAGTCCAAACACAACGTGAAAAACTAGGAACCAGTGATTGGCGAACAATATTACAACAGCAGATAGTTGATACGACGAATCGTTTAAGCAGCAGTCGAATTACAGATGAATGGAAAAAACAGTTGCAAATCTCTCTCCAGCAGCAACAATATTATCTCGACCATGATATCAATCCATCTGAGCCAGGTGCCCCAACGTTTATGAGAATCTTCCTGGAAAACTCGATTGATCTGTTTATTCCTTTAATGGTTATGGTTATAGCCAGTGATTTGGTCTCGTCTGAACATAGCTTAGGATCGATCAAGCTACTGTTGACAAGGCCCGTCAAGAGGTGGAAGGTGCTCTTGAGTAAATATTTTACCCTGTGTTTAGCCATTTCCTTAATTATTGCGATTGCAGGGATTCTTTCCTATTTAATATCCGGTCTGGTCTTTGGTTACAAGGGGTGGGGGGCACCAATCTTGACTGGATTTAATGTGACTGAGACAGGATTAAATACGTCAGAAGTCAAATTGATGGGTCAGTGGAAATTTTTGTTAATGGACTTTGGACTAGTCTGGTTTGTATCCATTGTTGTTGGTACGCTTTCCTTTATGCTGTCAGTATTGATTCGTAGTACCGCAGCTGGAATGGGTGTGATGCTTGCCTCATTAATCTCAGGAGCAATCTTAACAAACATGGTGTCCTCGTGGGAATCCGCCAAGTACTTTTTTATGGTCAATTTGCGGTTAACTGATTATATGAAAGGAACAGCACCACCGATAGAAGGAATGAACCTATCTTTCTCCATCCAAGTCCTCTTCGCTTGGTGGGCAGTAGCAATATTCGTTTCATTCTTTGTCTTTACCAAAAGAGATGTATATTAAAATGATGAAATTTCGAACTTGAAAGAAAATTATAAAATTAATAAAATATGAGAGAGGAGAATTGTCAAACGGAGGAGTGTCTATGTCATTTGCAATAAAAAGGATCGATCATATCCAACTTGCTGCCCCTAAGGGGTGTGAAGAAGCCGCAAGGGAATTTTTTGGTGGAATACTAGGGTTAATTGAAGTGGAAAAGCCTGCAGAATTAAAGAAACGAGGCGGTGCTTGGTTCGAATTTGGGACTTTTCAACTTCACATCGGAGTAGAAGAACCGTTTTCACCAGCGAAAAAAGCACATCCTGCCTTAATTGTAGAAAATATCGAAGAATTAAAAGTTCATCTACGTGAAAAGGGTGTTACATTTACAGAAGACGATTTACTTCCAGGGGCGAACAGAATTCACCTCCATGACCCCTTCGGTAATCGTCTTGAGATCTTAGAATGGGATTAGGAAAGGCCTTTAAATAATAAAAAACAGCCCCCTCCAAACTATGGAATGGGGCTGTTTGCCTTGAATTGGGGGATTGAAGGCATAATTACATAGGGATATTCTATTCAAATTCCAGAAAGGGGGGACCTTCTGGAAGGGAAACAAGCATAAAGTAATATCAATTATAAATTATTGTTTCGCAGTAATTTTCACAGGTTCACTGCTTACTCCAAAGTGCTGTTTTATGATTAATGAAGGACCGCCAAGATTAAACAGATAACGGGCTTCAATGACTAGTTTCATAAATGCTCCTATTAAACCAGATAAACTTACATTCCCTACTTTGCCGACTCCGGCAGATAGTCCAATCGAAGCAACAGAGCCTTTGTGATGATATTCAAAAGCAGATAAAGATTCACCACGCAGGGAGGCAACGATGTTTTTGGCGCATACTGGTGCTTGTTGCAAAGCCACTTGTGCAGTAGGTGCCAAGGCGGTGTTATCATCCTTCATGAATAATGAGCAGTCACCAATACTAAAAACATTATTCGTGTTCTTCACACGGAGAAATGGGTCGACAGCGAGTTTGCCTTTTTCAATTGGTAACCCCCATTTATGAACAATGGTGTTACCTTGTACGCCGCAGGACCATACTAATGTTTTGGTTGGGACTTCGAGTTCATTTTCAAGGATTACTTTATCAGGTGTACATCCAAGGATTTTTGTTGATGTAATCAACTTAATTTTTAGCTTTTCTAAGACTTCTGTCGTATATTGGACAGATTGCTTTGGAAAAAAAGGAATAACAGACGGAGCTGCCTCAATACCGATAATTTTTACTTTCTCAAATGGAACATTGTGTTCCTTACATAGTTTAGGTAAACCATCAGCCAGTTCTCCAAGCAATTCGATTCCTGTAAAGCCTCCACCCGCAACCACAAAAGTTAAACGGGAAGGGTCCAGATCTTCCTTATAAAGGTTGAGCTGTTTGATGATATGATGATAAATCGCTTTAGAGCTCCTGAAACTGCGAATTTCAAAAGCATGCTCTTTAATGCCGGGAATGCCAAACGTTTGCCCTTCAAATCCTAATGCTATTAATAAATAGTCATATTTGACTGTTTCTCCGCCTTCAAGGTGTACTTTTTGGTTCGAAGTATCAACATTGGTTACAGTAGCTTTTAAAAAGTGAGTTTTGCTGAGGTCGATTAGTGCGGGTATAGACATAGCAATTTGACGATCTGAAGCAGTGCCAACACCTGTTTTATGAAGCTGTGTTGTAATATAATGATACCCGTGTTTATTAATTAACGTAACATCTGCTTCACCAGATTTAAGTAGTTTCTCTAATTTCTTGCTTGTGATGATGCCACCGTATCCTCCACCTAGGATCACTATTTTTGGTTTGTTCATAACTTCCCACTCCTAACTTCTCTCTATAATTTATTGTGAATAATTTCACATATGTATTTTAAAAAAATAAAACTGCAAGTTTTAATAAAAATTGTGAAATGTTTCACAAATATTCTATTCATAGAATAATCTACTTAAAATAATTTCTCAAGAGCTTCTTTACTAAAAATTTGTCAAATTGGTAAATTTTTTTTCGATTATTGGGAATGATAATTTCGTACCAGAGATGAATGTACTAAATACCTATGTGGAAGGAGATACTTATGAAGTTTAAATTGTTACTTTTATCATTAGGCTTATTAATGGCAGTGCCTGGAATGGCAGCTGCTGCCCCAGCCACACCAGATACCTCCAATGGCGAACAGAGGGAAAAAGCCCCTTGTAATTGTGGAGAGAACGGGCATCACCAAATGAACCATAGAGATTGGCAAGCAAAGATGGAAGAAAGACAGAAAATGCTTCTTTCTTGGGTAGATCAGTATACACCAGAGAAAAAAGCAGAATGGACGGCAGTCCTTGCTGAGAAGAAAACACTAAGGAACCAATGGATGAGTCCTGAGAATGCAGCCAAACGTGAGCAATGGAAAAAAGAAAAAATGGGAAAAATTGTAGAACTAAAAAAACAATTGGATGCTGGAAAGATAACAAAAGAAGAATTTTTTAAACAAGCACATGGCGGAAAAGAAATGTCCCATTGGAAAACGTTCCATGAACTAAAGATGGCAGTTGAAAAGAAGGATAACAAACAAGCAGCATTACTTCTAAATCAATTGTTAGCACAAAGTAAACAACATAATGAAAAAATCAAGGAATTATTAAAAAAGTAATAAGAATCAGTCAAAAAACTAATTCAAGCAGAATTAGTTTTTTATTTTTTTCTCATTGGGAACAGATTGTAAATAATTTCAGTTGCTAAAATGGATTAATAAAGGGAACATTTAAGAATGACAATCAATGAGGAGGTTTAAAATGAAAAGAAAAAATTTAATGATGACTACCGTTGCACTTGGCGCAGCATATTTATTCCGAAATCCAAAATCCAGGAAAAAATTAATGAATCAAGTTCAATCGTTTACTAAAAAATAATATCAAAAAACATCCCCATCAAGTGATTGAAGGGGATGTTTTCTGGAGTTAAGGTTTACTTCTTTAAATTAACTGTACCTTGTTGAGATTCTTTGATATCTTCTTTAATTTCTTCCCTTATATCATCCGCAATTCCATCAGTGGCTTTTTTAAATTCACGAATTGAACGGCCAAAGGCACGGCCAATTTCAGGGAGTTTGTTTGGACCAAAAATGACTAAAGCAACGATTAATATCAAAATTAATCCTGGTACACCAATATTAGAAAACATATTTTCATCTCCTACTGGATTAAATCCGCCTGCACGTAATGATACAGTAGTTTTGAAGTATTTTCAATGGAAGTTTCATGTGTTCTCTCGAACGCATGAGAAGAATCGATTCCAGGCCCGATTAAGCCATGGACGATATCATGACCAGAGCGGATTGCAGCAGAAGCATCTGAACCATAGAAAGGATATATATCCAATTTATAATCGATGTTGTTTTCCTCGGCAAGTCGCACTAAATTCTTTCTCAATTCAAAATGATATGGTCCACTTGCATCCTTCACACAAATAGAAACAGTGTATTCATCCGTTGATTGTCCGTCGCCCATTGCCCCCATATCGACTGCTAAATATTCCACAGTTTCGGGAGTAATATTTGAGTTTCCCCCATAACCGATTTCTTCATTGTTAGAAATTAGGAAATGAGTTGTATGGGGGAGGGTGATATTTTCTAACTTAATTTGTTTTATTAATTGAAGTAGGATAGCCACACTTGCTTTATCATCTAAATGGCGCGACTTAATATAGCCACTTGGTGTGATTTCCACACGAGGGTCAAATGAAACAAAATCACCCACTTCAATTCCAAGTGCACGAACTTCTTCGGCATTATGTACCTTTTCATCGATTCTAATTTCAATATTATCCTGATTGCGCTCAGCTTTCCCCGCATCTTTATAAACATGGACAGAAGTTTGGTGCATTAAAATGGTTCCGGTGATTTTTTTTCCGCTGCTTGTTTCAATTTGACAATATTCGCCTTCAATGGAGTTATACTTAAATCCGCCAATTAGATCAATCTTTAAGCGTCCATTTGATTTTACTTCCTTTACCATCGCACCAAGTGTATCCACATGTGCTGTCAGCATCCGATGTTTACTTGAATCCTCTCCTGAAATTGTCGCGATTAGCCCGCCTTTACGGTTTCTATATGTTTGAATTTGTAATTCGGCCAGGTATTTTTCAACATAGGTAATGACTTCATTTGTATTTCCAGAGGGGCTTGGAATGGATACTAAATCAGCTATTAATTTCATTGTATCTTTAGTTTTTGTATTTACCACAGCAACTGCTCCTTTCTAAATAACCCTAGCTACTATTATACATAATAATGACATTTAAGTGTTTATTCGCAATTATGGTCAACTATTTAAAACCTTTATTTAAACCAACCTTTCTTCTTAAACCAAAGAGACATGCCCATCGCAACTAAAACCATTAGAATCAGCGAGAAAAAAAAACCATATTTCGATGATAATCCAGGCATATAGCCGAAATTCATCCCATACAATCCAGCGATAAATGAGAGCGGCATAAAAATCGTGGTAATCACGGTTAAAACCTTCATGACATGATTGGTTTGATGGGAGTTGAGTGAAATATAGCTGTCGCGGATGTCCGTGGTTAATTCACGGTTTGCCTCAATCATTTCTGTTAATTTCAGTAAATGGTCATGAATATCAGAATAGTATTCCCTTTTCCCCTGAATGGAAGTAAGTCGCTGTGAATTTAGGACTCTGTATATAAGATCGCGCATCGGTGAAATGGTGTGCCTCAATGATAGTAGATGGTGCCTTGTATCAAATAAATCCTCCAGCAATGCCTCCATGGATCTTCCTCTAGAATTCTCGTCAATTTCAGTTAATCGTTCTTCGATTTTAAAGACTTGCGGGAAATAACTATCAACCATTTTATCAAGTACAAGGTATAAAACATGTGTTGGCTCCCACTTTTCAATGTTAGTCGACTCAGTAAATCGTTTCCATACCGCTTCGATTTCAGTTGAAGGGTTAAGGTGAAAGGAAACGATATAGTTTTCACTTAGGAAAAAATCAATCTCGTCTCTTTTGAGTGTTTGGTGATTTAGAGACTGTGTAATAAAAAAAGTGTGGTCCTCATAATAATCCAACTTAGGTCTTTGTAAGTGATTAATACAATCCTCGATCGCCAATGGATGAAAATGAAAAGGATCTCGTAGATATTCGATTTCCTCATCCGTTGGTAGATGAAAATCAATCCAATACCATTTATATTCCCCTCTAAGCAAATCAACGATTGCTACATCTTTAACCAATTCATAATTTTCATTTACAGCAATTGTCTTAATCATAATAACTCCTTAAATTGACTGACCATCTTCTTTTATAGGATGGTATAGTTTAGGAATAAAATACCATCTAGTGAGGAATTTATAAAGAAAGAAGTTGTTGAGAGGTAAAAAAAATAAACATTGAGGATAAGGGGTCAAATGAATAAAAAAGAGGTATTCAAAGAAGAATGCCTCTTAATAAATCTAAAAATATTACACACTAGGTGAAGTTTCTTTATTCCGCATCGCTTGTGGTATGTAAACACAGAACGGTTCACTTTCCATATAGTCTCCTGTAACTGCATAGGTACGCGAACGAGAGCCGCCGCACATTTTGTTATATTCACAGACGCCGCATTTTCCTTTGTAGTTATCAGGCTGGCGTAGTTCTTTAAACACTTTTGCTTCACGGTAAATTTCAGCGAGCGGGGTATCACGGACGTTTCCACCGACGATTGGGAGTAAGCCACTTGGCATTACATCACCAATATGCGAGACAAATGCAAAGCCGTTGCCATCATTTACACCTTTTGGTGCCCGCTTTAAACCATCATGCATAGAAGCAAAATCAGTAGTAATGGAATCTTCGTAATGAATTTCACCTTTTTCAATCAATTGTTCGCGTGTTTTTTGCTGCAAAACAACTCTGCGGTAATGCTGGGCTGCCGTTGTTTTGATATCATATGGAGCAGTTTTGCTCAATTCATATAACCAACGGAACACTTTTTCATGTTCAGCGGGGGAGATACAAGCGTCCATTTGTCCTCTGCCTGTTGGAACAAGTAAAAAGATATACCACATTACAGCACCCAGTTCGCTGACAAGCTTTGCCATTTGTTCAAGCGAATCATAATTATAACGTGAGATGACAGTATTTATTTGCAGCGGCATATCTAATTCGTTTAGATATTTTATTTTTTCAACGGTAAGATCAAATGATCCGGGAGTCCCGCGGAAATGGTCATGAATTTCTGGAGTTGGACCATCTAAGCTAAAGCCCCAGCGAGAAAGTCCGACGTCCTTGAACATTTTCATTTTTTCTTTGGTAACATTAGCAGTAGCACTTGGTGTCATCGAAACACGCATACCTTTTTTGATCGCATAATCAGCAAGCTCATAAAGGTCTTCTCTCATCATACAATCCCCGCCAGTAAATACGAGCATCGGATTATCCATTTCATAGATTTGATCAATTAAATTAATTCCTTCAGCATGTGTTAGTTCACGTGGGTCTGGAGTAAGCTGGGCATCAGCACGGCAGTGAACACACTTAAGCTGACAGGCTCTAGTTACTTCCCAAATGACAATAAATGGATTCTTGTCATAATCTATTACATTTCTCATTCCATGAGGATGCCCCATAGCATGAGGATGTCCTTTTCCAATTCCTTGTCCTTGCATCATCATCACCCAAATCATTATGATTTATAAAACTATAAAGATTGTTTCTATAGGTTTATTATAGGTTTAACAGACTAGAGTGCATGGTAGGATTGTTACAATATTTCTACATTACTTGTGTGAATTATTTGATTTCTGCAAAAATCAAAAACATCCTTTCTATTACATTTATGTTACAAAAATATTAATAAATAAATTAGGAACCCCTAGCAAGACAGATTGATAGAGGATTTAGGGATAATTTTTTTGAAATATTTGCGGTTATCTTTGTTAATACTGTTATTTTTTTACTAGTAAGCCATATCTTTGGGGATTCAACCAACCATTCACAGTCGTTTATGATGTAAGTACATAAACGAAATTGAAAGGGTGCTACGATGAAAAAACATCTACTATCTATCGCAGCAACGGCGGGGATCCTGTTTTCTACATATGTTGGAACGGCTAGTGCACACGAAAACATTTATACTGTCCAATCAGGGGATACTCTATGGAAAATTTCACAAGCCAATAAAGTCAGTGTTGCAGACTTGAAAACTTGGAACCAACTTACGACTGATTCTCTTTATGTAAATCAGAAGCTGACATTATTAGCACCACACAGCCATGAAACAGCAACTGTAACCTATACAGTCCAAAAAGGGGATACATTATACCTAATTGCGATCCGTAACAAACTTACTGTTGTCCAACTTAAATCACTGAATAATCTTACATCTGATACAATTTATATTGGACAAGTTTTGAAAATAACTACTAGTGGAACAACAACACCAGTGCCGGTCCCAACAGTATCAAAGGCGCAAATGGTAATGGAAGAAGCAAAAAAATACATTGGGACACCGTATTTATGGGGCGGAAATACGCCTGCTGGTTTTGATTGCAGTGGGCTAACGAGCTACGTGTTTAATAAGGTTGGAGTATCAATTCCACGAACGGCGGCCACACAATGGTCAGGAATGAAGGCTGTCAGCACCCCAAAACCCGGAGACTTAGTATTCTTTGAAACATACGCTCCTGGTCCTACACATGTAGGGATATATTTGGGCAACAACCAATTCATTCAAGCTGGTTCAAAAGGCGTATCAATCGCTGATATGACAAATTCCTATTGGAAACCAAGATACCTTGGTGCGAGAACAGCATTTTAATAGAAAATCAGAAGGGCCTTTTCAACACGAAAGGCCCTTTTATTTTTCAAAAATTAAAAATATAGTATGATAGGATTAATCAAAAAATGAAGTGAAGGGAGTTGTCGGATGTTTAAAAGAATATTAAGTATAGGAATTCTATTGTTAATCATAGCAATTGGTTTATTTCAAAAGGATGAATTACTTCACCTTGTTCAACAAGGGGGAGCCTTATCCATTTTAATAAGTATGTTATTAGTAGCGATTTGTGTCTTTTTTCCCGTCATTCCATTTCCCGTTCTAGCAGGAACGATTGGTGCGGTATTTGGAACATCTCAAGGGTTGATTGTATCCTTAACAGGCGCCATGGTAGGAACAATGGCTTTCTTTTTCCTGTCTAGGTATGGTTTTCGTGATTATGCTCAGCAAAAACTAATGAATTATCCAAAGGTTCAAGAATACGATGAGCTTCTAAATAAGAATTCCTTTGTTGCGATCTTAACCTGTCGATTAATTCCAATCATACCGGCACCGGTTGTTAATATCGTTTGTGGTTTAAGTCATGTTAAATGGTTAACTTTTTTTACGGCATCATTCATTGGAAAAATACCAAATATTCTACTGTTGTCGTACGCAGGTGCATTATTTAGTAACAACAAGCTCTACTCTTTTGGAATATATGGAGTTTATTTCATTATTATTTTTATCATTAACTTTATTATTATTTATCGCAAACAAGCAAATAAATCATTGGATTAAACGACTTCTCGAATGTTTAAATCATTTTGTTTTTCAACAGAGATAACTTCCTTAAAAAAGCTTTTTAAGATGAGCCATTTAGCTGGATAACTGTAAATGAAATCTTCTATCACCTGTGAGGAATAATACAAAAAACAATCGATATGAACTTTTTCTTTTTTTAAGTCATAAAGAAGCGCATGTGGAATGGTGTAGTAGTCATTCAACTGATAAGGATTGAACTTTACGACTTGAATTTTTTGCTCATTGATAAAATTTTTTAAAGATTGTTCTTGAAAAGCTATACTTTCTTCCTTACTTTGTCCATTTAAAGAAATACGATCATTAATAAAATAAATTCCCTGCATAAAATACACCCCAATTTTTTTCATTGATTGGTATTGTTATTGACAGGGTTTAGAAGAAGTATACTTAATTTAGAAAATACATATGGAGAGAAAAAAATGATAAGTGCCGCAATACATGGATTTATTTTAGCTTTTGGACTCATCCTGCCTCTCGGAGTCCAAAATGTGTTTATTTTTAATCAAGGGGCGATGCAGTCACGATGGTTCTACGTTCTACCAGTCGTTTTGACCGCTTCCATTTGTGATACATTACTTATTTCATTAGCTGTTTTTGGTGTCTCAGCGGTTGTTTTAGGTGTTGCCTGGATAAAGGTAACGTTATTGCTTTTTGGGATATTATTTTTGCTATACATGGGGTATTCAACATGGAAAAGTAAACCGAATGCCGAGAAAACAACAGGTGATAGATTTTCACCCCAAAAACAGATTATCTTTGCTGCCTCAGTCTCTTTATTAAACCCTCACGCAATCATGGATACCATTGGAGTAATTGGTACTAGCTCCTTATCATATTCGGGGTCAGCCAAAATTACCTTTATGGTGGTATGTATTTTGGTTTCCTGGCTATGGTTCTTTGGTTTGTCGATTGTGGGCAGTTTGGTAGGGAAAGTAGATTCCTCAGGGAGATTTATTCTTATTTTAAATAAAATTTCGGCTCTAATAATGTGGGGAACAGCTGTTTATCTTATGTTTTCTCTTTAACGAAATGTGTATTCTTCTTACTATTTGAAGGATATGGAACAAAAGCACGCATTTAAGTATGAATGCGTGCTTTTCCCATGAGATAAAAAAATTACCCAGCTATTGGCCGGGTATGCAAAACTAATCTATATTTTAAGGGGGCGGAGGTTTAAGGTTCTTCCGTGAACCTATTTATATGATAATGGATAAATATTAATAAATTATGAACGAAAGATTAATAGTATAAGAAAAGGTGATAAAATGAGAGATTTTCATTGTTGCGCGACATGCAGGCATTTTAAAGCGGAGAAAAGGGCAGAGGGGATGCACTATTATTGTAGTCGTTTAGGCTTTGAAACAAAAACGGCCTACAAATTTAATTGCTGGAGTCCAAAAGAAAACATTAAGAAAATGATTGATAATAATAGGAAGGATATTGATACTCAAGGATGAGTTACACTTTTTTCTATAATTAATGACAAATATACATTGTCCTCCTGTTATTATCATGGTATTTTCATCAATATCATTTAAGGTTTGATTATTGGCAGGGAGTGAATTCTAATGGCTGCAACACATGTTTTTTCAAAGAAAGAGGAACTAGCGAATTCAATCACACACGGAATAGGAGTAATGCTTAGTATTGCTGCCTTAGTAATATTAATTGTCTACTCATCCCTTTATGGAAACGTTTGGCATATCATAAGTTTTACAATCTTTGGTGTAACAATGTTTATTCTATATATGTCTTCTACGCTGCTTCATAGCTTCCCGGAAGGAAAGGTTAAGGACATTTTCGAAATTTTTGACCATTCTTCTATTTACCTTTTCATTGCCGGGACCTATACCCCGTTTCTACTAATAGTAATTAAAGGAGCACTGGGCTGGACACTTTTCGGAATAGTTTGGGGACTAGCGATTGCTGGCACAGTCTTTAAATGCTTTTTTGTGAAAAAGTACCTTTTTACCTCGACAGCTCTTTATGTTGTCATGGGGTGGTTAATTGTCTTTGCCTGGAAACCTTTAGTGAATAATCTCTCGCCACAAGGAATGACCTTTTTAATTATAGGCGGTGCACTTTATACACTAGGCGCCATTTTCTATGTGTGGCGAGGGTTTAGATATCACCATGCGGTTTGGCACGTGTTTGTATTGGCCGCAAGTGCAGCACACTTTTTTTGTGTGTTGTTATATGTATTGCCGATAAATTAAAAGAAACAGCACTCGACACGAGTCTGTTTCTTTTTTTATTATATTTCAGCTGTTAGACATGCCTCATTTTTCTAAAATTCAATGTTTCTCGTGAAAACCATAAACTCATTAAAAAGCTGATGACTCCTGTTACCAGTAAAACCTGTCCAATAATTTTCATACTTTCCGCTGTAATCTCTTCACCAAAAATTAATCCTAAGATGATGGAAGCTAGAATAGAGCCTAAATATCGGCAAGTTTGAAACAGGCCGGAAGTTGTCCCAAGTATCGCATTTGGACTTTCCTTAACCATTGCTACTTGTAGTACCACATTTCCAATTCCGTAGCTTAAGCCCATGATTGATAAAATAATCCCGATACCGAGAAAGGTAGAATGAATAAAAAACAGCATAAATGACAGTGCACCTATAATAGATATAAAAGCCCCAACCATAATTGGCTGGTTTACTCCGAAACGATCGATCCATTTCCCCGTAACAGATGAAATAAGAATGCTGACTCCGGACATAAATAACATTAACAGACCGCTCATTTCAACACTTAAACCCATTCCTTCTTGAAAATAACTTGGCAGTCCGAAAAATAAACAATAGAAAAAGATATTTAACAAGATAAACTGAATATACACCATCGAAAGCTTAGGATGTTTTCTGAAAATCCGAATGTCGATAAATGGTTCTTTGACCCTTAATTCCCTCCAAGCAAATAAACAGAAAAAAATGATTCCAACAATACCCGAAAGATAATGTATTTTCGTTTCAAAGGATAACAGGAACCATAAAAAGAAGACCATTCCTGCAGCGAAATAACCAATACCTAGAAAATCTAGATGAGAAAGTAGTCCCTTGATTTGAGACTTATCCTGTTTCAGGTCTTTGGGAAACATATACCAACCTAAAATAAAACTGAGGAGAATAAATGGAAAATTAACCCAAAAGATAGCTGGCCAATTCCCTAAAACGATTAAGAAACCACCGATTGTCGGCCCAAGTGCGACCATGGCGGAGGCAAAAATTGATAAAACGGCAAGGGCTGAAGCCTGTCTTTCTTTAATATGGTCTCGAATTAACGACATTCCAGACGGATAAATGGCACTAGAGCCTATCGATTGAAGCAGCCTCATTGCAAGTAACATCAGAAAGGAGGATGCAAGAGGGGCACCAATCGCTGACAGGGCAACTACAATAAGTCCGGTTAAGAAGGTCTTTTTTCGGCCAAAGATATCTCCTAGCTTTCCCGTCACTGGTTGTGCTACCGCACTTGCTAAATAGAAACTGGATATTAGCCAGGAAACCGTGGAAAAGGATAGGTGAAAATCCTTTTGAATACTGTGTAATGCCAAGGCAATCATTGATGAATTCAGCGGATTTAACATTGTTCCTGATGCAACCGCCGTGAGAAATAATGCTCGATTTTTCTTCATGACTTCTTCCTTTACTGGATATAGAATTAATATATTTTTTGCAATAAATGTAACATCATACCAATTAATAGTATATTTCATTAGTCTAAAAAAAGATAATTATTGATTTAGATGAAGCCATGAAAAGGACATTATCCATTAAACATAAAAAATATATCATTCTAGGAATAGCCTCTCAATTAATATAAATAGGATAGGTCATCACATAATCGCGGGGGGGAGGGAGAAATTTGGAGGTTATTGGGAAAAGCGTCATTCGTAAAGAAGCACTGGATAAGGTGTCAGGGAGGGCAAAATATACCCATGATTACCATTCCATTCCTATGTTATCTGGCAAAATGGTCATTAGTCCTTATGGCCATGCGAAGATAGTGAAAATTGACACATCCGAAGCTTGGAAGATTAATGGGGTAAGGGCCATTCTTGCTGGAAAGGAGTATCCATTAACAGGGGAGGCCATTCGGGACCGGCCGCCTATCGCCTTTGATAAGGTTCGCTATCACGGTGAAACGGTTGCACTTGTTGTAGCTGATTCACCAGTCCAGGCTAAAATGGCGGCCGACCTGATTAAAGTCCAATATGAATTGCTGCCGGTCGTAAACTCACCATCCCAAGCATTTGAAAAAGGAGCCCCCTTAGTCCATGAAAACTTAGGAAAATATAAAAAAGAGGATGACTCGCATCCGGTGCCTGACACCAACATTGCTTCCCATATAAAAATTCGTAAAGGTAATATGGAAAAAGGGTGGGCTGACACTAACACAGTGGTGGAAGCAAGTTATTCATTTTCTCCTTCTGATCATGCGGCAATGGAAACAAGGTGTGCGTCTGCCGAAATCATGCCCGATGGAAATATCTTTATTACCACTTCTTCTCAAGCACCTTTTATGGTCAAAACACTAATCGCTGATTACTTTGGTGAGGATATGGGGAAAATTATTGTCCGTACCCCGCTTGTAGGCGGTGCCTATGGGGGAAAAGTTGCCGTTCAACTGGAAGTTCTGGCCTATCTAGCCTCAAAGGCTGTTGGCGGTAAACCTGTAGAGATTCTCAATACGAGAGAAGAAGATATCTTAACGTCTCCCTGTCACATCGGTTTAGATGCAAAAATTAAGCTCGGAGCAGACAGCAGCGGCAAAATTAAGGCAGCAGAAATTCGTTTTTTATGGGATGGCGGAGCCTATTCCGATAAAGCGATTGACCTAACTAGGGCTGGAGCGGCCGATTGTACTGGACCATATAACATACAAAATGTCTGGTGTGATTCCTATTGTATGTATACAAATCACCCATATGCATCACCATTTAGAGGTTTTAGCCATTCCGAACTTTCCTTTGCCATTGAGCGAACATTGGATTTACTTGCACAAAAAATAAAAATGAACCCGCTCGAACTTCGGTATATAAATGCGATTAAACCTGGACACACTACCCCGACAAGGGTCCGTCTAAATAAAAGTAATGTCGGTAACTTACAACAGTGTATTGAGAGAGTAAGAGATTTAATCAAATGGGATGAAGGTGCGATCAAAGAAGTAAACGAACGGATTGTTAGAGTAAAGGGAGTTAGCTGCAGTTGGAAAACATCGACGATTGATCCCAATGCCCCTTCGGGAGTGATATTAACATTTAATCGAGATGGAAGTATCAATTTACTTTCTGGTGTGATTGAAATTGGAACTGGTACAAAAACCATCCTTGCTCAGTTGCTTGCCGAAAGGTTGAAGATGGACGTGGATATGATACATGTTCGGATGGAAGTGGATACGCAAACAATACCAGAACATTGGAAGACTGTTGCCAGCAGAGGAACATTTATGGCTGGAAGAGCTCTGCTTGAAGCCGCTGATGATGTAATTAGACAGTTAAAGGAAATTGCTTCAACCGTTTTAAGAGTACCAACAGAAGATTTAGAAGTTGCACATCATAAAGTCTATTTACGAGACGATCCTTCGATCGGAATTCCGGTCAAAGACATCTGCTATGGATATCAATACCCAAATGGTAATTCGATAGGCGGACAAATTATTGGCAGAGGGAATTATATTTTGCGTCATCTTACCCATTTGGATCCTGAGAGTAGAGCGGGTAAGCCAGGACCTGAGTGGACAGTTTCAGCCTATGGTGTAGAAATTGAAATCGATAAAAGAGATTATACCTTTCGACTATTGAAAGCTTGTACCGTGGTCGACATTGGTCGAGTTTTAAATGAAAAAGCAGCATTGGGCCAGGTAATGGGTGCGATGAGCATGGGATTAGCTTTTGCTGGAAGGGAAACGTTTTATTTTGACGAACTCGGCAGGGTTCTTAATCCGCAGCTCCGAACGTATCGGCCACTCCGCTATGGTGAAAATCCAGAATATTTAGTGGCATTCGTTGAAACACCGCAATTAGATGGTCCGTATGGGGCCCGAGGTGTGGGGGAGCAAGGATTAATGGGCATGCCTGCTGCACTCGGTAATGCTTTGTATACAGCTGCAGGGGTTTCACTTCACCATCTGCCTCTTATTCCTGAATTAATTTGGAAGACAAAGGAGGCGCAAAAAAATGCTTCCCTTTGAGTTTGATTATTTTAAACCAAACACATTAAAAGAAGCAGTCGATTTATATCAGTATTTAGATAAAGGTGGAAAGAAACCAATGTTCTTTTCAGGGGGTACGGAATTAATTACGCTTGGAAGAATCGATTTAGCGTATACCGAGGCGGTTATTGATATTAAGGATATCCCTGAATCCAAGGTAATGCAGGTAAGCGGTGATCATTTGTTGCTTGGCAGTACTCTTTCGCTAACAAAGATTGAAGAGGCAAATCTTTTTCCGTTATTAACGAAAACAGCTAGTGAAGTTGCGGATCATACGTCGCGAGGGAAAATTACTTTAGGTGGGAACATTTGTGCACGAATCTTTTACAGAGAAACCGTTTTACCATTTTTACTTTCAGATAGCCAAGTTTTAACTATTGGACCTGAAGGAAAAAAGATGGTACCAATTAATGAAATTTTTCAAGAGCAGCTTCGATTAAAAAATGGGGAATTTCTTGTCCAATTAGCAACAGAAACGCGGTTTATTGCTGCACCATTTATTAGTATCAAACGCCGTCAGCAGTGGGACACTGGCTATCCATTAATTACAGTGGCCGCATTAAAATTGGGGCAGGAGGTGCGCGTCGCAATCAGCGGCTTGTGCCCATTTCCGTTTCGGTCAAAGGAGTTGGAGTCTTCTTTAAATAATAAAGGACTGCCGTTGACTCAAAGAATTACTGATGCCATCGCTAAGTTACCGAAGCCGATTTTAGATGATGTTGAAGGGTCAGCAGATTACAGGCTATTTGTATTACGGAATGTCTTGTTAGATGTGTGTTCTGCATTGGTTCCTGCTGGTTCTTGAGAATGATAGATTAATTGCATGAAGGAGGGGGAAAGGTGAAATCACACACGATTATATTAAACATAAATGGAGAAAAGCAAAACATACTGGTACGGTCTGCCGACACACTTTTATATGCAATTCGAGGTAAACTTGGACTGACAGGCGCTAAGCCTGGGTGTTTGAACGGGGATTGCGGTGCTTGTACAGTCAATATTGATGGGTGGCCGATGAAATCATGCCTAATGCTTGCTGTTGAAGCGAATGGAAAGAAGGTAACAACGATAGAGGGTTTGGAGAATACACCCATTCAGCAGGCATTTGTCGAAAACTTTGCCTTCCAATGTGGCTACTGCACACCGGGATTTATTATGAACTGTTACTCGTTAATCGAGCAGCATCCAGATGCAGATGATAACCTGATTAAAGAATGGCTGGAGTCAAATATTTGCCGCTGTACCGGCTATGCAGAAATTGAAAAGGCAGTGAAATCAGTGCTAAGAAATAATGAAAGAAGGGAATAACGGAACAAAAAGGATGCCATTAACTTGGCACCCTTGTAATGATTATCTTTTCTTCATCTGAAAATAAGTATCCAAGACGCGGCGACCAATTTTCAGGTTCGCTCGATTGTCTTTTTTACCTTGGTAAGCCCATGGAACAATAACGGCCATAGCCACTTCTGGATTCGAACTAGGGGCGTAACTTACCAAGCTAAGGTTCATCACTGGTGGTGGTTCTTTCCCAAATCGGTACCGTTCAGGACCGTCGTAAAAGGCTTCAGCAGTTCCTGTTTTACCGGCAGGAGAGTAAGGTGCATTGCCGAAAAACTTATACGCCGTGCCGCCGCGTTCTTGCATAACCTTTTTAAAACCTAATTTGACACGGTACAACCAATCCGATTTCATATCAATTGTATTTAGGACCGTGGGGGGGATTTCTTTTACAACATGCCCAAGTTCACTTGTTCCTTCTTTAGGTTCGAGCATTTGTTTGACAACATGCGGCTGCATTCGGTAACCGCCATTTGCTATGGTAGAAACATATTGTGCTAACTGCATGGCAGAATAGGTATCGTATTGTCCAATCACGAGGTCAAGCAGATATCCCGGAAGATGACTTTGACCTTTAAATCCCGATTGCTCATTTGGTAAATCAATCCCTGTTCTGGTTCCAAGACCGAACGAGGAAAACGAGTTTCGAATGGTATCGAAAGCCTTTGAACTTATATTTATGGGTTGATCGTACTCATAATGTCCTTTTCCAATTCTTATCGCTGTATGGAACATATAAACGTTGGAAGATAATTTTAAGGCATTAATTTCATTTAATCTCCCTAAGTAGGCATAGGATTTTTTTAAAGGAGTGGCCCGGATTTTTAAACCTGCATCATCAAAAACCGTACCTGGAGCGATAGCCCCTGTTTTATATCCAGTCAAAATAGTAGCTCCTTTGACAGTAGAACCAACGTTATAGGTGGTGGTAAATGTACCGAGAGCGTCATCTTCCATTTCTACACTGCCTGTTTGATTATTTCTAACTATTTTTTTACCAGACATAGCTAAGACTTCGCCAGTTTTTGGGTTCATTAAAACCACATATGCTCGGTCAGTTAGATAGGTTCCCGGATATCTTTTCGCAGCCCAAAGTTCTTCTTCAATGATTCGATCAACCTTCCTTTGCAAATCCATATCAATGCTTAAGACAAGGTCTTTACCCTTTTTACCATTTGATACGGGATGGTTTTCGATCACATTTCCTGTTTTATCGGTTACATTTTTTATTTTTGATTTGTAACCATGTAAGACATTTTCATATTGCCACTCAAGTTGACTTTTTCCCACTCTGTCATTTCGGCTGTAATCTCTTGCTAAAAAATATTCCAATTGCTCAGCAGGCAGCCCTTCATCGGATTTGGTTACTTTTCCTAACACCGACTTTAAGGTTCGGTTGAAAGCGTAAGATCTCTCCCAGTCCGTTGTAGTATCCACTCCAGGAAGTGATTGTAGATTCTCACTCACAACTGCCAATTCTTTCGCAGTTACATCCTCATTCTTTATTATTTGGGTCGTAAACTTGTAGCCGCTGTTAAACTCTTTATAAAGCGCAAGGACCTCTAGTCTGTTTTTAGTCAATTCTTTTAATTCGCCAGTTGTGATGCGCTCTAATTTAAATTTATAAATATCACTATCTGTTAATTTCTTTGCATAATATAATTCCATTTCCTTTTTCGAGATTTTGGCATCCGCACGTTCTGGATTCATAATAATCCAGAAATCACGTTTATCCCTCTCTGTCACCTTGTTTGTATTTTTCGAAATCAGTTTTGCTAATTTTTCAGCTGTTTCGAGCATGACTTCTTGGCTAAACCCTTCATTGGTGTAGGAAATGGCACTTTTAGGGACATTATCAACGATAATTCTGTAATCTCGATCAAGGATTCTTCCTCGCGGGACAGGACTACTAATTGTGATATCTTCTTTTCTTGCTAAATCTCTTTTGAAATTTTCGCCATAAACAATTTGCACAAAACCAAGCCGGAGGATTAGTACGGAAAATAAGAAAAAAACACTGAAAAATAGAATATTTAGACGAACGGGGAAATGAGACTTCTTCATTTTCTGTTTTTCCAATTTCCTGCACATCCTTTTTTCAGAACCAATATAAATTACATATATATACTGCCCATTTGTATATGACAGTATGATAATTATTCCAATTAATTCCTAGGAATTTTTATAAATCGACATGTTTCTAGAATGATGAATTTTTTGTCAATAAAAAAATTTCTAATTTTTGCCCAAATTTTTAATTTTACTTTATAATCAGAAAGGGATGTGGTTGATTCTTTAACAAACATCTCTAGAAACGAGAGATTGATAGGAGGTCTAGATTATGGAACAGAAAGTCATTGATCCAGTGGTACTTAAGGCATTAGCGCAATTTAAGACTTTGGATGAAAAAATCACTCATTTTTCAAGCATCATTGGTTTAGCTGACTGGGATCAAAAAGTCATGGCACCGAAAAAAGGGAGAAGTACGTTTGCCAAGGCAACGGGGACCCTTCGGACGGAAATTTTTAAGCTTTCTGTTTCAGAGGAAATGGGAGAACTGCTAGCGGAGCTAACTCTTCCTGATAACTTGGTATTATTAGATGAAGTGACAAGAGCAAAAGTTAGAGAATATAAAGAGTACTACCAAAAATCAAAGAGCATTCCTGCGGACCTATTTCAGGAATACAGCATCTTAACGGCTCAGGCAAATGATGCTTGGGAAGAGGCAAGGGAAAACAATGATTTTGCTCGCTTCCTTCCGTACTTAGAGAAAATCGTTGATTACAAGCGAAGATTTGCTGATATCTATGGGTATGAGGACCATCCGTACGATGCCCTCTTAGATGAGTTTGAACCAGGTTTAACGGTGAAAAAACTCGATCCATTGTTTTCAAAATTAAGAGATTCTAGTGTTAAGCTGTTGGAACGCATTCAACAAAATGGAAAGCGGACACAGGCAGAAATTTTTGAACAATCATTTTCGATTGAAAAGCAAAAAGAATTTAACCGCTATATCCTGCCCATTTTAGGCTTTGACCTTGATGCGGGTAGATTGGACGAAACAGTCCATCCTTTTGCACAAACCGTTAATACAGGTGACGTACGATTAACAACTCGTTATTTAGAAGGAAATGTCCGCTCTGCTTTATTTGGAACCATTCATGAGGCTGGGCATGGAATTTATGAGCAGCATATCAATCCTCAGTTTGAGGAATCAGTTCTACAGAGTGGGGCATCCTTCGGTATCCATGAATCTCAATCGAGATTTTTAGAAAATATGGTCGGCCGCAGTAAGGAATTCTGGAAGTGCTTCTACCCTAAACTTCAAGAGTATTTTCCAAAGCAACTCGAACATATGACTGTTGACGAATTTTATCGGGCTGTAAATACGGTGCAGCCATCATTTATCCGTGTTGAAGCCGATGAATTAACCTATAATTTGCATATCATGCTTCGTTATGAAATCGAAAAAGCCTTAATTAGAGGAGAGATTGAAGCGAAGGATCTGCCAGTAGTTTGGAATCAAAAAATGCAAGATTATCTCGGTGTAACACCTAGTACTGACGCGGTAGGCGTTTTGCAGGATGTTCATTGGTCTTTTGGAGGCATCGGTTATTTCCCGTCCTATTCATTAGGGAATCTCTATGCAGCTCAAATTCTCCGTACGATTCAAAAAGACCTTCCAGATTTCTATAACCATATTGAAAATGGACGTTTTGATCTTATCCAAGAATGGTTAAAAGAAAAGATTCATCAATACGGAAAGCTTTATACACCAAACGAATTGATTGTTAAGGTAACGGGGGAAGAATTAAACGCGGAATATCTGGTTGAATATCTTGAAAAAAAATACACCGAGGTTTACGGGTTGTAAAGTGCAAAGCCGTGAAGTATGTGGTTATTAAACTCTTAAACTAACATTGACATTTTCTTTGCAGTATAATAAACTATAAGTAATTAAATATTTCCTTTTTAAAGGGGAGTAGCTGCTACAATAAAGTCGTCATTCCGAGTATTTATTACTCCGGCTTTATTGGCAACATTTACGTTGTTAGCAAGACCTTTACTTTACTGTAAAGGTCTTTTTGTGTTTTTTTAGGCCTTTACTGTAATCAGTAAAGGCCTATTTTTATGGCGTAAGGGAGTATTTTTAAAAAAAATCAACTTTAAGGAGGAAATATTCATGGACTTAACTCTTTTACTGGAATACGGCTGGGTGTTATTAATTTTGGTGGCATTAGAAGGTCTCTTAGCCGCAGACAACGCGTTAGTGCTTGCGATTATGGTGAAACAATTACCAGAAGAAAAACGTAAGAAGGCATTATTTTACGGTTTGGCAGGAGCCTTTGTGTTCCGCTTTGCTTCCTTGTTTGTGATTTCGTTTCTTGTGGATGTGTGGCAGGTTCAAGCCATTGGTGCTCTATATTTGCTGTTTATGGCTGGTAATCATATATTCCGTAAGGTGGTCATTAAAGGGAAGGAAGAAGATAAAGAGGAGAAGACGGGATCAAAAAAGAGCAATTTTTGGATGACAGTATTAAAAGTAGAAGTGGCTGACATTGCTTTTGCTGTTGATTCGATCCTTGCGGCGGTCGCAATGGCCGTTGCCTTGCCAAACACACCGCTTCCAGATATCGGTGGTCTGGATGGTGGTAAATTCTTAGTAATATTTGCTGGTGGGATTATTGGATTAATAATAATGCGCTTTGCAGCGAATCAGTTTGTAAATTTATTGGAAAAACGACCAGGTTTAGAAATTGCTGCTTTTGCAATTGTAGGCTGGGTTGGTGTGAAGCTTGCCGTCTACACGTTATCACATCCTATGCTAGCTATTTTAAATGAAGATTTTGCGCATTCAACAGTTTGGAAAATAACCTTTTATGTAGTATTAGTAGGTATCGCCGCAGCCGGCTGGTTTTTCTCAAAAGATAAAAGTGTAGAACCAGTAAGAGAAGAACCAAAGACACTATAATTATTTTTTGCCTCATCAGAAAGGCAGACTGAACCATATCTGCCTTTCTTATTGCCTTTTTTACATACATTCCAATGGACAGGGACAGTGAGGTTGAAAGTTGTAGAAGTTGAAACAATGAGCATCCTATAAATTATATTCATATATCTAATTTTCAAGAGAGGTTTGTAAAGATGAAATTAAAAACATATCTTGTAATCGCCTTTAGCATAAGTGTTGTTTCCATTATTGGCTTTAGTCTGATATCCTTGTTAATAAGTGACCAAAAAATCATTCATTTTGATCGGACGATAATCGACAGTGTTCAAGGAATGGAAACACCGCTTCTTACATCTGTAATGAAATTCTTTACGTTTATTGGTTCTGCTCCATTTGTCATTGTCCTTAGCCTATTTCTTTTATTTTTTCTCTATAAAGTGCTGCATCATCGCTTAGAATTGATCTTATTTGTGGCAGCCATTGCGGGTTCAGCGATATTAAATGGAATTTTAAAGAATTTTTTTCAACGCGTACGCCCAGAGTTTCATCGCTTAATTGAAATTGAAGGTTATAGTTTCCCAAGTGGGCATGCGATGAATGCTTTTACGGTCTATGGGATTATTTCGTTCTTATTATGGCGGCATATTACAAGCGCGTTAGGAAGATGGACACTAATCTTCGTAAGTATGGTGATGATTTTAGCCATTGGCATCAGTCGAATCTATTTAGGTGTCCATTACCCCAGTGATATCATTGGCGGATATTTTGCAAGCGGCTTTTGGATTACAACAGCTATTTTATTTTTCCAATATTATCAGGAAAAACGTTATAATAAAAGACAACGCCGCGAAAAGAATAGTGCCTAAATTTCTTATCTAGTATGGAGTGATACATATTATCAGAAACAGTATTCCTAATTTATTTACCATTTCTAATTTATTTTTCGGATATTTATCCATCATGTATTCCGCCCAGGGGGATTACAAAAATGCAGCCATATTAATATTAATAGGGATGATGCTCGACAGTATGGATGGCAGGATTGCAAGAATGTTACGGGTGGATAGTGAGTTGGGGAAAGAGTTAGATTCGCTAGCAGATGTGGTAACTTTTGGTGTTGCACCGGCAATGATGGCATATTATTCATATTTCTCTGAGTTTGGGGTGGCAGGGATGGCCATTTCAGGATTATTCCCTTTATTCGGAGCCTACCGATTAGCACGTTTTAATATTAATGCTGTTAAATCTTCAAATCATTATTTTACCGGTGTTCCCATCACGGCAGGTGGGGGATTGTTAACTCTACTTACCTTATTCCAAGGTAAAATGCCAGAGCTCATTCTGCCCATTGCCTTTTTTATCATCTGTTACTTAATGGTGAGCACGATAAAAATTCCTAGCTTGAAAGATGTTCCACTACCCAAATATGGAATTATCGTCACGCTTTTCCTAGGGTACGCGATATACCTCGTCTTCAAAAAAGAGCAGCATCGCTTTCCATATTTCATCTATGTCGCAATCCCGCTATACATAGCTTTTATCATCTTCCAATTAGTAAGAAGAAAAAGAAAAAGTAACGGCGGAATAAAAAAATAAGAACAAAAAAAGGGTGTCAGGCACCATGTGAAGAATTCACGTGGTGCCTGACACCTATTTATTTACCTACATTTCTATTACATACCGAAGGACATAACCCAGATCGATCCCGCAACGGTTACGAAGGCGATGAAGAAGCCGTATACGACGTTGATTACCTGGGATTTGCCGTCTTCTCCTTCGTTCATATGCATGAACATATATAGTTGAAGGGCGGCCTGGATGACAGCTAAAGAGCCGATAATCCAGAGTATTGTTTTAAAAGGAAGATTGGTTTTCAGTGCCACACCAAGTGCTGCGAAGGTGAGTACTAATGACATAATAAAACCTAATACATGTGTAAGTGGAAAACCTTTTGTATTTTTAGCCATTTATGCCACCATCCTTGCTAAGTACACAAATGTGAAAATAAAAATCCAGACAACATCTAAAAAGTGCCAATATAGACCGATGATAAAAGTTTTACGAGCAGTAACAGGTGTTAAACCTCGTTTTAGTATTTGGATAATAACCATAGTCGCCCAGCCAATACCCATACTCACGTGCAGTCCATGTGTTCCAAGTAATACAAAGAAGCTAGAAAGGAAAGCACTTGTTTGCATTGTGGCACCTTCATGAACATAATGGATAAATTCTGTGATCTCCATGAACACGAAGCCAGCACCAAGGAGAAGGGTAATGATAAACCATAACAATAATCCATTCCGGTTATGACGGCGCATCTCATAAATGGCAAGACCACAAGTAAAACTACTAGTTAATAAGAGGATCGTTTCGACCATAACATCTTTTATTTCAAAAAGGTCCTTTGGAGTTGGACCGCCAGCATATCTCGCACTTAGGACAGAAAACACCGCGAAGAGGGTACCAAAGAGGATAATCTCCGCTCCTAAGAAAATCCAGAAACCGAGAATATTCATCCGGTTCTGTTCTGTTTGATATTCGAGTGGTAAGGCTGTGTTTACATTAGCTGACATGGCTGTTCCCCCCTTTATCGACGTTACGCCATGCTTTTTCAGTCTCTTTAATTTCGTCAACATGAACATGGAAGCCATCGTTATAATCGAATGAACGAATGATTAACCCAATAAGGATTCCTACAGTGGCTATAAGAGCCGCAATTTTCCATTCAAAGACTAGGAAGAAGCCTGCGATTCCAAAGATTACACCCATATAGATTGGTAAGCCGGAATTACTTGGCATATGGATTTCTTCAATTTCTTCGTCTTTCAACGTCAATCCTTCGTTATTCTTTTTCATATACCAGAAGCTATCGACAGATTTCACTTCAGGCAGTTTCGCAAAATTATAGAATGGAGGCGGTGAAGCAGTTGCCCACTCTAGAGTTCTTGCATCCCATGGGTCGTTAGAAATATTGCGGTCTGCATAACGTGCACTCCAATAAATATTATAGCAAAGCGCCCCAAAGCCGATTGCTAAAATGACTGCGCCTATTGTAGATAGCATGAATAGTGGTGCATACCCTGATTCAGCTGAATACGTGTATGAACGTCGTACTGCTCCGTCAAGACCTAGGAAGAACATTGGCATAAAGGTTAAGTTAAATCCAATTGTAAAGAACCAAAAATGTATTTTACCAATTTTCTCATTGAGCATATGGCCGAACATTTTTGGCCACCAGTAATAAAGTCCAGCAAATACCGCAAACACAACACCAGGAATTAATACATAGTGGAAGTGAGCGACAAGGAATAGGGTGTTGTGATATTGATAATCCGCTGCACCCATTGCAAGCATAACCCCAGTAACACCACCAATAATAAAGCAAGGAATGAACGCAAGGGCCCAAAGCATCGCTGTTGTAAACTGGATTCGTCCTTTTCTCATCGTAAATAACCAGTTAAACATTTTGACTCCCGTTGGAATGGCAATCATCATTGTCGTAATGGAGAAAACAGAGTTAACTCCTGGTCCAGCTCCCATTGTAAAGAAGTGGTGAACCCAAACTAGCATACTTAAAAACGCAATTCCCACGATTGAGAATACCATTGATTTGTACCCGAACAGCATTTTTCTAGAAAAGGTTGAAATAACCTCAGAGAACATCCCAAATGCGGGAAGGACCACGATATATACTTCAGGGTGACCCCATAACCAGAAAAGGTTAGCCCACATCATATCCATACCGCCACCCGCTAAGGTGAAGAAGTGAGTTCCAAAGATCCGGTCAAACGTCATCAATGCAAGCGCAACAGTGAAAATTGGGAATGAAGCAACAATAATCACTGACGCAATGAATGAAGTCCAAGTAAACATTGGCATTCTCATTAGTGTCATGCCTTTTGTTCTCATTTTTAAGATAGTGACAATAAAATTAATACCCGTCATTAGGGTGCCAATCCCAGCAATTTGCAGGGCAATGGCATAATAGTTATTCCCAATTCCAGGGGTAAATTCTTTACCAGCAAGAGGGAAGTAAGCAGTCCAACCAGCATCCGGCGACCCACCGACAACAAACGAAATATTAAACAGCATCGCACCACTAAAGAACAGCCAGAAGCTTAACGCGTTAAGTTGTGGGAATGCAACGTCACGAGCACCGATTTGCAGTGGGATTACCACGTTCATTAATCCAATTAATAATGGCATCGCAGCAAACAAAATCATAATGACACCGTGTGTAGTAAAAATTTCATTGTAATGTTGTGCATCTAAAAATTTCATCTCTGGACGTGAAGTTTGAGCCTTCATTAAAAGGCCGTCCACACCGCCACGGAAAAACATCAACACACCAGAAAGGATGTACATAATCCCAATCCGTTTATGATCAACGGTTGTTAACCATTCTCTCCAGAGCCATTTCCATTTCTTTAAATAGGTAACTCCAGCCACAATTCCGATCATTGTTAAGAGAATAGCAATCTGGGAACCTAGTATTAATGGGTTGCCAACAATAAAAAAGTCATGCCAATTAATGTTCATCTTGCTCACCTCCATCTGATTTCTCACTCTTGTCCATACCTTCCATGTCCATAGAATGACCAGTTGTTTCTTTCTCTTCAAAAATCTTTCCTTTAACGCCATGTACTTCGTATAATTCAGGATTTGTATAAGTTTTAGAATTCATATCCGCATGGTTTACCCAAGCTAGGTGAGTTCCAAGGAATGTTTCCCGACCTAAGTGTGTAGGCTTAAGAAGTTGATTGTATTTCTTTTCTGTTAACTTTGGAGCAGTGTCTTTAACTTCTTTTACCCATTTTTCAAAGGCTTGCGGGGATTTCGCTTCAACTGTAAATTCCATTTCAGCATATCCCTTGCCGTTAAAGTTTGTATTTCTTCCTAAAAATTCACCCGGTTTGTCCGCAGTAAGATACAGCTCTGTCTCCATTTTGTTCATGGTGTACTTTTGTCCACCTAAAGCAGGAACCCAGAAGGACTGCATTGTACCTGCAGAAGTTAACTTAAACTGTACAGGTGTGCCAGCAGGAATATTTACGTAGTTCACTGTTTCAATCCCTTGTTCTGGATAACTGAAAATCCACTTCCAATCAGCTGAAGTCACATTGATAGTGATTGGTTTTTTATTTTCATACCCAGCAGGTACTTTTTCTAGCTTATAGATTGTTTTAACAGTAGGAATCGTTAAAGCAATGACAATAAGAATAGGAATGACAGTCCAAATTATTTCTAATTTTGTGCTGCCATGTTCTTCAGGTGGTTCGTAATCTGCATTTTCAGGCTTAGCGCGATATTTCCAGATGATATATCCAAATAAACCAAATACAACGACAACCACTAGCAACATAAAAATGAGTGACCAGTTAATTAAATCTAGAATGTCACGCGCGGCAGGTCCTTTTGGATCAAAGACGACCATATTCGTACATCCGCTTAAAAGCAAAGTTGGTACTAAAGCTAACAGTGGAATTAAGTAGCTTTTTTTAAACATGAATTTTTCTCCCCTCCAAAATGTTCACTTTTACGATTATAATCGTGAAACCTTTCACAAACAAGACTTAACTACTTCTTTTTTTTTGGTAATGTAATGAATAATCCTAATTTAAATTAGTTATTATTTAATAGTAATTAGTCTGTTAGTCTTTTCTAAAACCTATATTAACAATAATGCTGTGATGTTAATACACGTTTTTCGATTAATTTGTGACAAATTTGTTAAGGTTTTAAAATTCCTTTCGAGGAAAAATATGTATGTTGATATTTACCTGGAAATTTAGTCTTTTTTGTTCGAAACTAATAATTGTCTATTTTTGCAAAAAAGTGGGATAATACGAAGGAATACATAGATAGAGGAGAGCAAAAAAGATGAAGGTAAAAGTGAATCGGAATGCAGCAAAAGCTTTGAAAAAAATGTTAGAACAAGAAGAAGCACAAGGAAAACTATTTCGTGTATATGTCACAAGTATCCATGGGGACCATGCCCATTATGATTTAAAACTGGACACGCCAACAGAAAACGATGCGGTCGTTACAAGTGATAAAGAAATTGATTTTATTCTTGATAAAAATGAGCCCACTTTAAATAGTATCTGGATCCAATATTTCCAATTACCGAAAGAAGAATGGCTTATTACCAATCCAACTATGGGTGTCCATCACCATCATTAATAGAATCCCATTAAAGCGCTTGTTTAAGACAGGCGTTTTTTTTATTATTTTTATTTTTTTGTGATAGAGGAGGGAATCGCTGAAGATAGCAGCCATGATGATTTAATCGAACAAGAAGGCATTTTTGCCAACCTATATCTTGTCCGATACCAACAATAATCACAAAGCAGGTATACCCTTCTACCATCATAGAAGGGAAATCTTTTTGTACTAAGCCTTCACAATATTGGCGAAGAGATTGACCCCAAAGGTCTTATATCTATAAAAGCCCTAATCAACGCTTATTTCGAGGGTATGATATATGAAGTAGTCCATTATTAATTTGTAAATGCATTAAATGAGCCTGTGTTGGTTCTGGAAGGTCAATTACTCGTTCAAAATCACCATATTCGCGCTCTCTCTTCAGTTCCATTTCTAATGGTAAAACAGGTTTTATTCTGCCATTAATTTTTAAATGTGTATTTGAAATTAAGCTAAGCGAAACATCTTCTTGATTTACCCCAGGTATTTCAAAAATAATAAAGTTATAATAATCATTTTGGTATAAGTCAAATTTTGGATTAAGCGATACTTCTCTAAAAAATTCATCGGGTTGTTTTTGCTTGAGTACACTAGACCAAAAATTGCTCTCTCTATACTCGTTTGTAATCTCTAGCCATTTTCTCATTTTTTCTATATCCATATTACTGCTCCTTTAAATTTGATTGGCTATAGGCATAGAAGGGTTAGCTATTTGATCCTGATCACTAACATCTGTATCTATATTGCCTGAGTTCATTAAAGCAGTAGCTGGTGAAAAATCACCTAAAGTGAAATTTGCTCCAACAAATTTACTATTAGCAGTATGGCTGTTATGCACAGTAGGACCTATATCAACACTCCCGTTTTGGGTGGCTCCATTTATCTTGAAATTAAAAATATTTATTTGATTTGGCATATCATATAACTCCTATAATTTTAGATTGGTGGTAAAGGTTGAATTGGTGTATTTATATTAGTAGAATCAGTAGTTCCAATAGAGGTTTGATCATTTACATCTGGATCATTTAACAGGTTTTCCATCATTGCCTCAGTTGGTGAAGTATCTCCATATGAAGCATTAATTCCTTGTAATTTACTATTGGCAGTGGGACTGTTATGAGATGCCTCCCCAATAGTTATGGATCCATTACCCGAAATACTGTTTATTTTTAGATAATATAAATTGATAACAACCGATGGCATCATTAAACACCTTTCTATTCTTGGCTTATGGGTACTATATGCATTAGAGTGCCTATATGTTACTTAATAAAGGATCTAACGAAAAACCGAAGGGTCCTTGTTCAATTGTTTCTTATAACGATATTATGTAAACTTAAATGTTTGATTAGTTTTTAGAAATGATGTTAATCTATAATGGGAAAAGTATGGAAGGGAGCATGTTAATACATATGGATAATTTTTATAATGACATTGAAGTCAAACTAGTTGCACTCGATATGGATGGTACGCTTTTAAATAATAAAGGACAGGTATCGGAAGCAAATCGCCAAGCCATCAAAGCTGCTAAGGACAAAGGAATCTATGTGGTTTTAAGTACAGGTCGTTCGCTTTTGACAAGCCGAGAGCATGCTGACGCATTGGAGCTTGATTCTTATTTGGTCACCGTTAATGGAAGTGAAATATGGGATGATCAACGTGAATTAGTTGAGAGGAACTTGGTAAAGTCTGATCTTGTCGAGTGGATGTGGAGGTTATCGCAGCAACATAACACTAAGTTTTGGGCGATTAGCACGGAACGTAATTGGCATAATGAAATGCCAGAGGACTTGCATACATTGGAATGGATGAAATTTGGCTTTAATATTGAAGATGACGAAACAAGAGAGTTAATTATGAAAGAATTACAGGCAAAGGGTGAATTTGAACTTAGTAATTCCACGTTGAAAAATATCGAAGTAAATTCGGCCGGGATTAATAAAGCGAAGGGTCTGGAGATTGTTTGTAACAAGCTCGGATTGGATATGAAAAATGTAATGGCCGTTGGTGATAGTCTTAATGATTTGGCGATGATCAAGGCAGCCGGCATGGGAGTTGCGATGGGAAATGCACAAGATCTTGTTAAAGAGTCTGCAGATTGGGTAACTGCCACAAATGAGGAAGACGGAGTCGCTAAAGCAATCTACAAATGGGTTTTATAAACAATGTTCATTTCCATGTAAAATTTTTAAAAATGTCATGGTATAGGTAAAAAGGAAATGGGTAAAAATATTTATGCAATCAATTTGCAATTTACATGTAATTGTTACATGCTAGGAGGCTACAAAGAATGGAATCAGGTAAAGTAAAATGGTTTAACAGTGAAAAAGGTTTTGGATTCATTGAGCGTGAAGGTGGAGAAGATGTATTTGTTCATTTTTCTGCTATTCAAGGCGAAGGATACAAAACATTAGACGAAGGTCAAGAGGTTACGTTTGAAATTGAAAGTGGCCAACGTGGACCACAAGCAGTAAACGTCCGTAAATCATAATGACCCGCCGATAAACAGACTCAAGCCTTTTGGGTCTGTTTTTTATTTCCATTAAAAAAGCCCACTTGCATCATTGCGCAAAGTGGACTTTCTTAAACTAACTATTAATTTCTTTAACTCTGCCAACTTGTCCATCCGTAAGCCTGACCTTTATGCCATGAGGATGAAAGCTGGACTTGGTTAATATATCCTTGACGGTCCCCTCAGTTAGTTTCCCACTTCGTTGATCCGCTTTTAGGACAATTTTGACGAGTGCACCTGGGGAAATATCTACTCGATTTTGACCACTAGACACCCATTTTTCTCCGCGAGTTACTTACTTTTTTCGTTTGCTGGCTTTGTAGTTTTTTAGTTGCCATCGAGTTATTTGAACCAGAAGTTCCACCAGCAGATTTGTTCTTCTTATTTTGCAGTTGTTGTTTCATCGCTTCTTGCAGACTTATTTTCTTCTTCGGTTCTTCCTGTGAATTGGTTTGATTTGTATCACTCATAAAAAAATCCTCCTATTAACATGTTAAATCCATTATAAGCTATTTTCATCCAAATTATAAAATTAACCTCTTAATTTAAAAAGATAGATAATTAAAAAAATTTTTGGACGTTATTTCTCAATTTTGGAATAAGCTCCTTTATTTTTAATACCTATACATGAGCGGACTTTTTGAATGAATTTAGTCGAATTATTTTTGCAGGATTTTAAGAGTTTCGATGAGAATTATATTAATATGATAATTCAAAAGGGGGATTAGCATGAGTATTCAAGTAATAGAAAAAGAAGAAATGAAGGTTGTTGGAATTTCATGGAACGGAACTTATTCACAAATCAGTACACTCCCAGGTCTATTTAAACAGATGCTAGATCGGCTAGAAGAAGTATCCTATCAAACCAAAGAACCTGTCTTGATCGCACCTTTTCACAGCAGAGAAACAGAATTTACATATTACGTTACAACTCCAGTTGAAAAAATTGAGGAAATCCCAGATGGTATGGTTGGTTTTACGATTCCAAGTAAAAATTATGTTTTTGCTACACATCGAGGAAGTCATGAACAAGTGGAAAGTACATATAAACAAATTCATGCTTGGATGGAAGAATATGGGTATGAACAGGATCACAATGCATTAAGTATGGAAGTATTTAAAGAAGAGCATAAACATCAAAATGAGACTGGCGAACTTTATTTTGATATTTATTTACCTGTAAAAACTTATAAACAATAACTAAGACGGGAAAATAAAGAAGGTAAAATAAGAATTAGAGCTGTCAAATCATCTTTAGGGCAAACTAAAAAGTGCTGATTACTTTACTATTAGAATGAAATATCATAACATATAAGTATATATTCGAATAATTTCCTTCGGGGTCAGGTGAAATTCCTAACCGGCGGTGATGAAGCTATGCTTCTTAGTCCGTGACCCGGTTAACATTATTTTGTTAAGCGGTGGATCTGGTGAAACTCCAGGGCCGACAGTTAAAGTCTGGATGGGAGAAGGAAAAGACAGGATTAACAATAGGGTGAAGTGTACCTATTTTTAAGCCTTTATTTTCTATTGTCTTTTTTCAAGACCCTGATGACTTATTGTTATCGGGGTCTTTCTTTTTTTAGAGTCAGAATTAAAGGGAAACATAGTAAGGAGTATGGACAATATGTTTACTGGAATAATTGAAGAAATTGGCGTAGTCGCGAACATCCAGCGGACCGGTGAGTCATTTGTTTTAACCGTTGAAGCAAAAAAAATACTGAACGATGTCCATCTTGGCGACAGTATTGCCGTTAATGGGGTTTGTCTGACGGTTACATCCTTTTCGGGGAAACTGTTCACGGTAGATGTGATGCCGGAGACGGTCAGAGCTAGCAGTTTAAACATGGTAAAACGAGGTTCAAAAGTAAATCTTGAGCGGGCGATGGCAGCAGGTGGAAGGTTTGGCGGTCATTTTGTTTCAGGACATATTGACGGGACAGGCATCATAAAGAGTAAAAAATCACTAGAAAATGCGATTTACTATGAGATTGAAGCCGAAGAGGAATTATTGCGATATGTAATTTTAAGAGGGTCGATTGCGGTGGATGGGACAAGCTTAACCGTATTTGCCGTTTCCGAAAAAAGTTTTACCTTATCCATTATCCCGCATACATTGTCAGAATCAGTTTTAGGGTTTAAGGGTTCAGGGGACATTGTTAATTTAGAATGCGATATGATTGGAAAATATGTAGGGCATTTTATGAAAAACTTTTCAAATGATTCCCAACCTAAAAGTTCCAAAGGCATTACCGCTGAATTTTTAGAAAAGAACGGCTTTTTTTAAAAAAGGATTCTTAATAAACGAATGAAAGGTGATATGAAACATGTTTAATAAAATTGACGAGGCCCTATCAGACTTGAAAAAAGGAAAGGTTGTCATTGTCTGTGATGACGAGAATAGGGAAAATGAAGGCGACTTTATTGCCCTTGCTGAAAAGGCAACTCCGGAAGTGATAAATTTGATGGCAACTCACGGAAAAGGCTTAATATGTGTTCCGATTGAGGAGGAATTGGCTGAGAAGCTTGAATTATCCCCAATGGTTTCCAAAAATACAGATCCACATGGAACGGCTTTTACCGTGAGCATTGATCACAAATATGCGGCTACAGGCATTTCTGCATTTGAACGTTCGGAAACGGTGATAAGTATGATTGATCCAGAATCGAAAGCGGCTGATTTTAAACGGCCAGGTCATACGTTTCCGCTTATTGCCAAAAAAGGTGGAGTCCTGCAGAGGACTGGGCACACAGAAGCAGCCGTGGATCTTGCCAAATTATGCGGCGCTACGCCTGCTGGGGTTATTTGTGAAATTATGAATGAGGATGGAACGATGGCCCGCGTTCCCGATCTTTTCAAAATTGCTAAGAGTATGAACCTTAAATTAATTACCATTAAGGATTTAGTTGAATACCGAATGAAAAAAGAACAAATGGTCAAGCGAGAAGTTTAGATGACAAGCTGTTAAGCTCTAATACACAAAACAATAGATGGAGGCACATACATGGGAAACATTTTTGAAGGAAATTTAGTTGGTTCTGGGTTAAAAATTGGAATTGTTGTTGGACGTTTTAATGAATTTATTACCAGTAAATTATTAAGCGGTGCACAGGATGCACTTAAAAGACATGGAGTTAGCGAGTCAGACGTGGACCTTGCTTGGGTTCCTGGGGCATTTGAGATTTCATTAATCGCTCAAAAAATGGCAAATAGTAATAAATATGATGCGGTTATTACGCTTGGAACGGTCATACGCGGTTCTACTCCACATTTTGACTTTGTTTGTAATGAAGTGGCAAAAGGTGTTTCTGCGATCAATTTAAAAAGTGGCATTCCGGTAATTTTTGGAGTGTTAACAACGGATTCAATTGAACAAGCAATTGAGCGTGCCGGAACAAAGGCGGGTAATAAAGGTTGGGATGCAGCAACCGCTGCGATTGAAATGGCAAATTTATGCAGAAGTATTGAATCATAAATTATTGTAAAAAAACATATACAATTCATTCCACTTTTTCTATAATTAACGTAACAAAAAATATTTTTTAAATTAGGTGCTAAAATCTTATCAAGAGATTTTATGCTTAAAAGGGAAGTTGTTAGAAGCCAACGCGGTCCCGCCACTGTAAATGGGAGCAACCTATAATATGTCACTGTCAATTACGATGGGAAGGCATAGGGAGCGATGATCATAAGCCAGGAAACCTGCCTAATTCTTGTGCGCCAAGTAACCTACGAGGATAGGAAGGTGTTGAAGGCTAGACTCCTTTTACTTTTGCTAGTAATAGAATCTATTCATACCAACATCTCCATTAAAACGTGGAGATGTTTTTTGTTGTTATCCAAGCCAATTTGTTTGGCACAAGAAAGATTTATTTTTTGTTACATACAAGATATAACACAGAAAGCAGGGGGAAAAAATGAAAAAATTGTATTCATTGCTGTTAGTAGTATTATTGACAGTAGGAGTGTTAGCGGGTTGTGCTGAAAAGAAAGACCAGGTAAAGGAAGAACCAAAAACTGGTGTAGAGAAGAAAACAGCGGAAATAACTTTTCCACTAACGCTTACGGATGCAACCAAGGCGAAAGTTACTATTGAAAAGAAACCAGAAAGTATCGTTTCTCTGATTCCAAGTAATACTGAAATTGTTTTTGCTTTAGGTCTTGATAAGGAAGTAGTGGGAGTAACCGATTTCGATAATTATCCGGAAGCGGCAACCAAGAAAGAGAAAATTGGCGGACAAGAAATAAACTTAGAAAAAATCATTTCCTTAAAGCCAGATTTAGTGTTAGCACATGCCTCTTGGGCTTCAAGTTCTGAAGCAGGTCTTCAGCAATTAAAAGATGCAGGGATTCCTGTATTAGTCGTTAATGATGCGCAAAACTTTGATCAAGTCTTTGATTCTATAGACTTAATTGGGAAAGCTACTGGTGAAACAGTAAAAGCTAATGAAATCATCACTGGGATGAAAAATAAATTAGCCGAAATTAAAGCAAAGGCTGGAGCGATAAAAGAAAAGAAAAAAGTATTGGTTGAGGTTTCACCGGCTCCAGAAATCTATACGTCTGGAAAGAATACGTTTATGGATCAAATGCTTAGTGTAATAAACGCTGAAAATATCGCTAACGATCAAGAAGGCTGGATTAAAATTGACCAAGAAGCAATGATTAAACGCAATCCTGATGTTATCGTTACTACCTATGGATTCTATGTCAAGAATCCTGTCGATCAAGTATTAACTAGGAAGGGCTGGGAAACAGTCAACGCTGTAAAGAATAAGAATGTAGTTGATGTGGATTCGGATCGTGTGACTCGCTCAGGCCCAAGGATTGTTGAAGGAGTAGAAGATCTTGCGAAGGCTGTCTATCCTGAAGTTTTTAAATAACAAGTATTTAGCCTTTTGTATAGCTGGAATTTTCCTTGTTCTTTCTATATTAATAGGTATTTCGATTGGAACGGTTTCGGTTCCAATCGTAACCATTATAAAGATAATAAGTGCAAAATTATTTGGGTTCATTTCCTTGGAGACCTTTGACCCAATGGATACGAGTATTGTCTTAAATATTCGTTTACCTAGAGTAATCTTATCAGGTCTTGTCGGGGCTTCCCTTGCTATTGCAGGGGCAGCCTTTCAAGGACTGCTTAGAAATCCGTTAGCAGATCCTTATACATTAGGTGTCTCCTCGGGAGCTTCTGTGGGGGCAGTTTTGACCCTGTTTTTTCAGCTGTCCATTCCCTTCATAGGATCCTTTACATTACCATTGCTAAGTATCCTATTCTCTTTTTTTACAATCTTCTTAGTACTCATGTTTGCGAGTAAAATCGAACGATCGATGCGAGTAGAAACCATTATCTTAACAGGTATTATTTTCAGTTCCTTTCTAGGAGCCATTATTTCGCTCATGATAGCACTGACAGGAGATGAACTTCGGCAGATCATTGGCTGGCTTTTGGGAAGTGTTTCCATGAGAGGCTGGGATTACATAAAAATCATTTTACCATTTTTCATCATAGGCTCATGTTTGCTTCTATTCAATGCAAAGGAACTAAATGCGATGTCATTTGGAGAAGAACGGGCACAACATTTAGGAGTTAATGTACATAAGAGAAAGCTCATAGTTTTAACGGCCGGCTCGATATTAACCGGGGCAGCCGTTGCGGTGTCAGGCACCATTGGTTTTGTTGGTCTGGTCATTCCACATCTGTCGAGATTATTATGGGGACCAGATCATCGCCATCTTCTTCCTTTGTCGATTATAACGGGGGCAGGTTTTTTAATTTTAGCTGACCTGGTTTCAAGAACGATCATTTCTCCAACAGAATTACCAATTGGTGTCATCACAGCTTTAATTGGTGCTCCGGTATTTGCAATAATCCTGCTACAAAGAAAAAGAGAAAGAAGTGGTTAAAGGATGCTTAGCGTTCAACAGGTTTCTGGTGGATACACGAATGAAGCGGTTCTGGAGGATATTTCTTTTCAAGTGGAAAAGGGAGAACTTTTCGGAATCCTCGGTCCGAATGGGAGTGGGAAAACAACCCTTTTAAAAATGCTAAGCGGCATTTTACCAATCCAAAAAGGTGAGATTCTAATCAACGGAAAACGGCTCCAGCAATACAAGGCAAAACAATTGGCCAAAATAATAGCTGTCCTCTCCCAACATTCAACACAATCTTTCTCTTATACGGTGAAAGAAACCGTTTCGCTCGGGCGTTATGCCCATCAAAAGGGGTTGTTTCAATCCTGGGGACCCGCCGATGAAGTGGTTGTCCAAAGAGTAATGAAGCAAATTGGTGTATCCAGATTCCAAAATAAAAATATTCAGGAGTTATCAGGCGGTGAAAAACAAAGAGTCTTCCTCGCCCAAGCTCTAGCCCAGGAGCCTGAGATCCTTTTATTAGATGAACCTACGAATCATTTAGATTTATCCTACCAGAAGGAATTATTAGATTTCTTAAAACAATGGACATCAGAAAATCGGTTAACGGTCATTTCTATTTTTCATGATTTAAACCTTGCGGGGCTTTATTGTGACCGGCTGCTTCTCCTTGAAGATGGACGGATTAATATCAATCACATTCCTAATGAGGTACTTCGTGAAGAACGAATCAGAGACGTGTACCATACCGACATTCAAAAACACCCTCATCCTAGAGTCCCTGCACCACAGATGGCATTATTGCCAAAAGTAAATCACAAGAATGTCATGTTAATAATTGATGAGTCGAGGTTACATATATCAGAAGAATGGATTGAATTAACTTCCCCCATGCCGTTAAGGACCATGTCCTCAGGAGTAATTGGTTCGGGTACCGGATGGCATCAGACGTTTGTGAATAGACATGTCAACAAGGATTACAGATGTAGTGACCATCGCAGAGAGATGGCCTTATTTCTGAAATCAAAAGGGTTTGAACCGTCGGAAACAGTGGGCATGATGACAGCAGTCATCTTGGAAAATCTCGTTTACAAAAGATATACCGGTACAGGCTTCTCGATATTTGTGGTGGTAACAGCAGGGGTTGGAAATGCGATTGATGCTTCGAAAAGTGAGCTACATTCATTTGAAATGGTACCTGGAACCATCAATACCTGGATTTTTGTCGAAGGAGAGTTAACTGAAGAAGCCTTTATCCAAAGCATCATGACTGCCACTGAAGCAAAGGTTAAGGCAATGCATGATTTAAAGGTAATGGATGAAGTGACCGGAACCTTCGCGACCGGAACCTCGACCGATAGTATTTTAATAGCTGCTACACAAACAGGCTCGGTGCTGGAATTTGCAGGAACGATTACTCCGTTAGGAAAGCTCATCAGCAAAGCTGTTTATCAGTGCACCACAGAAGCGATTCAAAAATCAAGCAAAAGGAAACGAAAATGTTAGTCAATCATTTAGCAGCGATAACAATTGCGTATATTATCGACATGTTTATTGGCGATCCACCCAACTGGCCTCATCCTGTAAAATGGATTGGTACAATGATTTCTTTTTTTGAGAAACGCTTGAATACGGGGAAGTTAAAAAAATGGAAAGGGGTAGGAATGCTCCTTTTTATTTTACTCTTTGTTTATTTCATTGTATTCGGTTTAATTTTGGTAGGTTATCGTGTGCACCCATTTGTTGGGATATTAGTAGAAAGTATCATTATATCAACAACTGTTGCTCAAAAGAGTTTAAAGGGAGCGGCCCTAGAGGTTTATCGACCATTAAGAAAAGGGGAACTTTCTGAAGCGAGGAAAAAACTATCCTATATTGTTGGCCGTGATACTGAAAGCCTTGATGAAGGTGAAATTGCAAGGGGTGCGATTGAAACGGTGGCTGAAAATACAAGTGATGGGGTGACAGCTCCAATGTTTTGGGCATTCATTGGCGGGGCACCACTGGCGATGGTTTATAGAGCCACTAATACATGTGATTCGATGGTGGGCCACAAGAACGATAGATATATAGAGTTTGGCTGGGCTTCTGCAAGATGGGATGATGTGATGAATTGGATTCCTAGTCGATTAACAGGTATGATCATGCTGATCGGAAAACGACCAGAAAAGACAGGATTCAGGCAAGCTTGGATGATTTTGTTCCGTGATGCGAAAAAGCATCCAAGTCCAAACAGCGGATGGGGAGAGGCAGCTGTTGCAGCTATTTTAGGGATCCAGCTAGGCGGTATCAATTATTACAAAGGGATTCGTTCGAACCGCGCAAAAATGGGTGATCCTTTTCAAATGATCCAAGCATCGCATATCCTTGAAGCCAATACTATTCTTTACAGAACGGTCTTTCTATTTTTACTACTATTATGGATAGGGGGAATTTTCCTTGATTTGGCCGTCACATGGATCGAATCCTCAATATTTATATAAAGCTATGGGGTTAGCGCTCCCAAAGGAGTTTCTCGATTTTAGCGCAAATATCAATCCACTTGGTTCACCAACTGCACTGAAGGAAAAGTGGGTAGATTTTTTTCAAGAAATTCATGTGTACCCGGATCCATTTGCCACAAAGCTTACGAACATGATTTCAAAAGCAGAACAGACCGAGAGTAATTCTATTATAATTGGCAATGGCGGAGCAGAACTGATTACACTGCTTGGACGAATGCTTGCTCGCAAAAGAGTCCTCATCGTCGAGCCGACTTTTTCAGAATATGAAGAAGTATGTCGGGCCAATCAATGTGAAATTGTCTATCATCAATTAATGGAGCCAGACTTTACCTTGAATCTAACCGATTTACGATCTAGTCTAGTAGAAGTGGATGCTTTGTTTTTGTGTAACCCTAATAATCCAACCGGCATTCACTATCCTCCGTCAACGATAATCTCAATCGTAGAAGAGTGTGAAAAACGAGATTGTCTCGTCATCTTAGATGAAGCATTTTTTGATTTTTTAATCGAATATGAATCATTTGTTCCATACATAAACAGGTTTTCAAATTTAATCATTATTCGTTCGCTGACAAAGATGTTTGCGATACCAGGAATTCGCTTAGGGTATTTAGTCGCTCAACCAGCGCTGGTCTCAGAACTGAGCAAGCAGCAATCCCATTGGAACACCAATACCATTGCGTTACTAGCAGGGGAGCTTTGTCTTCAAAACGATGCTTTTATTAAAAAGACACAGGAATTTATTGGTCGTGAGCGAAAGAGGCTATTTGCTTTTTTTTATCAAAATAACTATATTGCTTCGTCATCCCACGTAAATTTTTATTTACTACAGGATTCGCTTTTACAGGATCAGTTCTCATTATTTGAGTTTCTTCTTCATCAGGGCATCATCCCACGGCATACATTTAATTTCCCAGGTTTGGAGGGAAGATGGCTGCGTTTTGCGATAAAAGGTTATGAAGAAAATAATCGATTAATGGAGGTGTTAGCTCAATGGCGGCATCAACACTCATCTTCATAACGGGTGGTGTGAGAAGCGGGAAGAGCAGTTTTGCGGAGAGAAAAGCAATAGAAATCGCAAGTAATTCTGGAGGTCGACTTAACTATCTGGCTACGGGTGTTGCTTCTGATTCAGAAATGCAGGAACGAATTGAAAAACACCAACAGGGTCGCTTAGCAGGGGCCTGTCAGTGGAAAACATATGAACAGTCCGTTCAAATAGGGAAGATGGCGGATGAATTTAATGCCGAAGATGTGGTTTTACTAGATTGTCTCACCACACTATTAAATAATGAACTTTTCTCTACTGAGCAAAAATGGGATGAACGGTTTTTAACCACCGTTAAAGATACTATTCTCACTGGGATTACTTCTATAAAGGAACGTGCCGGAACCATGTTAATCGTGAGTAATGAGGTTTTAAATGAATCCTTACTTGGCGAAGAAATGGTGTTTACATATGGCCGTTTACTTGGACAAATCCATCAGTACTTAGTCAGGGAGGCGGACCAAGTGTTCTTAGTGGAAGCAGGGATTCCAATCGTCAGGAAAGGAGCTATATTATGAAAGGAATCATGATTCAAGGGACAGCTTCAGATGTGGGCAAAAGTCTAATCGTAACAGCCCTGTGCCGAATCCTTTCCAACGAGGGAGTAAGGGTCACCCCGTTTAAATCGCAGAACATGTCCAATAACTCTTACGTGACAAGAGACGGAAAGGAGATTGGCAGAGCACAAGGAATTCAGGCAGAGGCTGCTAGAGTAGAGCCTACGGTCTGGATGAATCCAATTCTATTAAAGCCCCGTTCCGCACAGGACGCTGAAATTGTTTATCTAGGGAAAGCGATCGATACCCTTTCAGGGTGCGGGTATCGGGATCACTTTTATGAAAAGGGATTAGCAGTGATTAAGAAATCACTACAGCATCTTGCAGATAAATATGAAGTAGTGGTAATCGAGGGAGCAGGCAGCCCAGTTGAAATTAATTTAAAGGATCGCGAACTTGTTAATATGAAGGTGGCCGAATTGGCGGATATACCAGTTGTCTTGGTTGCTGATATTGATCGTGGCGGCGTGTTTGCCAGTATTGTCGGCACGCTTGATTTACTGGAGCCTAACGAAAGGCAAAGAGTAGTCGGTGTGATAATTAATAAATTTCGCGGCGATCTTAGCTTATTTGAGGATGGCGTTCAGTGGCTCGAAGAGAAAACAGGTGTGCCTGTATTAGGTGTATTGCCGTTTGTGGAAAATCATATGATCGATGGCGAGGACTCATTATCGATCATGACCCAATTTGCCTCTCCGAAAAAAAGGACACTAGATATTGCTGTCATCCACCTCCCGTTTATTTCAAATTATAGTGACTTGGAGCCATTCTTATTTGAAGAAGATGTGACAATCCGCTGGGTCAAACATGCAAGTGAATTCGGACAACCGGATGCAATTATCATACCTGGTACAAAAAGTACCATCAGTGACCTGCAAAATATACGAGAAAACCAGTTAGATATTTTAATCAAAAAACATGTGGCAAATGGCGGTTTTATTGTAGGAATCTGTGGTGGGTACCAAATTCTCGGCGAAGAATTGATTGATAAAGCAGGCAGAGACACAAACATACCGAACTACAATGTTAAAGGATTAAGAATAATCCCAGCGATTACTACTTTTTATCAAGAGAAGGAAACGCATCGTGTCAATGCTCAGTATCACCAAGCTACTGGATTGCCTGCAAATCAACGGCTAGAGGGCTATGAAATCCATCTAGGAAAGACTAACTTCTCTAATGAGGCCATACCGTTTTTAACCTTAGCCAATGGAGAAGAAGATGGTTATTTTGGAAATGACGGTCAAATCATTGGCACATATCTTCATCATCTTTTTCATAATGATGAGTGGAGGAATCAATGGTTAAATATGATTCGGAAAAACAATGGGCTACCGATCCAAGGAATCCAATCGATAAGCGAGTTTAAAGATAAAAGATTTGATTTTTTAGCAAATGAGATGAAAAGTCACATAAAATGGGATCTAATGGAAAAGCTCATCCATCAATGGGGTTCAAAATGATGAAGTTCTGGAAAGGTTTTTTAATAGATCTTCAATTTTTTACGGCCATCCCAATCAGATTAGAATTGCCAATGGACCAGGAACATCTTAAAAAGGCAGTGCAAGCATTCCCGTTAGTAGGATTAATGCAAGGGATTATTTATTCAGTGGTTTTATATCTTTGTTTGGAATTTACTCCTTTTAGCCATCTTGCTTCAGCCTTCTTGCTATGGCTGGCAACAATTCTCTTGACGGGAGGAATCCATCTCGATGGCTGGATGGATGCGAGTGATGCATTTTTTTCCTATCAAGATCAGGGGAAAAGGCTTGAAATCATGAAGGACCCTAGAACAGGTGCTTTTGGCGTTCTGTCTATTTTGATTTTATTAAGCTGTCGATTTCTATTTATTTATGAAAGTATAGCGAATGTAGAAAACGTACTATATATCATGATTGCACTAATTCCGTTTTTAAGTAAAAATGTCATGGGAGTTCTGTTGTTAACAGTAAGGGCCGCCAAAAATGAGGGACTCGGCACATTGTTCCAAAATGCGGCGAAACCGCAGTCTCTTTGGCCGTATCCGATTTACTTAGTCTGTCTACTTATTTTAATTAGTTTTTTAAATAAGGAATTATTCATAATAGGTTTATTAATTCTGATTGCAGCCTGCTGTATATTTCTGTTTCGTCGGAAAGCTATGAACTGGTTTGGCGGTATTACCGGGGATGTCTTAGGGGGTGCTGTGGAAGGGACTGAGTTACTACTGTGGATGACCGTGTGGTTATTGCATTATTCCGTCATGGTGTAACCGAAGAAAATAAACGGAAAGCCTATTTGGGCTGGAATGATTCCCCCTTATCTCCTGAAACAAAGGATCTGGTCATTTCAAAAAGTTATGAGCATTATTATTCTAGTGATTTGCAAAGATGTGTTCTAACAGGAGAAAGATTATTTTCAAATGCTAGTATAAAGCTTGTCAAAGAATTACGAGAAATGAATTTCGGGCAATGGGAAGGGAAAACGTACGAAGAGTTAAAAGAAAATGTTCATTATCGCAACTGGCTGAAAGCTCCTACTATACATCTTCCGCCGGAAGGAGAATCATATCATGAATTCACCAGGAGGGTTGATTCTGGCTGGACTAAAATTACCGACGAGCTTCTTACGTCAAACTTTAAGAGCTGTGCGGTAATTACTCATGGCGGAGTGATCCGCTATCTGTTATCAAGGTATGCACCGGCCAAAAAAGAATTTTGGGCGTGGCAAGTAAATCATGATCAAGGGTACGAACTCATTTTTGAAAGAGAATCACTAAGGAGAGGTGAACGATGCATTTTATTATTGGAGGTGCCTTTAACGGCAAAAGGGCATGGGTAAAGAATACCTATAGCCGTTTCGAGAATAAACATTGGGTTTCAGCTTACGATGGCCACTCTCTCCCGATAAATCTAATTGATTTCGACCAGGGCGTGGTGATACTTGAAGGAGTAGAAATTTGGCTGAAAGATTTAACAGTGACATTCGATGCCGATAAGTGTCGGGAGATCTGGGCAAATTGTTTAGAGGAATGGAACACTTGGGAAAATACAGCCGAACATCGCAAATTAATTGTGATTGGAACTGATATAACCAAAGGAATTGTTCCAATGGAGGTAGAAAATAGACGATGGCGGGATGTAACCGGTTGGGCATATCAAGATATCGCCTCCAAAGCAGAAAAAGTTGACGTCATATGGTACGGATTAAACCAAACTTTAAAGTAAAGGGGAATATGACAATGAGAATTTACACAAGAACAGGTGACAAAGGAAAAACAAGCATCATCGGTGGACGGGTAGATAAAGATGACACCCGTGTTGAAGCATACGGTACCGTGGACGAAGTCAATTGCTTTGTCGGTCAGGCCATTCAAGAACTGGACCCAAATCTATTTAAGGACGTGCTGGCAGATCTTGAAAAAATCCAACATGAATTATTTGATTGTGGCGGGGACCTTGCAAATGTGACGGCAAAGCGGGAATTAAAACTTCACCAAGAATCGATTGATTATCTTGAAAAGAAAATCGATGAGTACATTGAAGAAGCGCCTGAGTTAGAGCGATTTATTTTACCAGGAGGAACCAAACCATCAGCTTCCATTCATATCGCTAGAACAGTGACAAGACGAGCAGAACGATTAGTTGTTAAGTTAGTAAAAGCTGATCCGAAAACATCTGAAATAGCCTTGATGTACCTTAACCGACTGTCAGATTATTTCTTTGCACTGGCAAGAGTGATTAACTTCCGCTTACAGGTCAGCGATGTAGAATATGTTCGCAGTGCGAATGTGTTCAGGGATGGGAAGCGTAAGGAGGAAAAGTAAATGAAAGGAAAATGGGTTAGTGGACTGGCGATGTTAACGGCACTGTCTGTGGTCGGAGCTATGATAAAGATTCCAGCTATTGTCGGAAGCGTCGCGTTGGATGCATTCCCTGCACTTTTGGCAGCAGTTTTGTTTGGAGCAGGGGCAGGTGCAATAGTGGGGGCATTTGGGCATCTACTATCGGCATTAATCGGTGGGTTCCCATTAGGGCCCATGCACTTTTTAATAGCTGTCGAAATGGCTGTGCTGGTTTGGGTTTTTGGGCGCATGTATAAAAATAATAAAATTTTTGCAGGTGTTGTTTTCATCATTGGAAACTCATTGGTTGCCCCGTTACCATTTATTTATTTAATGAATCTAGGATTTTATTTGGGGATTATTCCTTCCTTACTCATTGGTTCCATCATCAATACAGTCATCGCAATGGTTGCAATTCCACGACTAACTTCTCTCGTAAAACATGGATTACCCAATCGGGATGTCAAACAATGAGGGATATCGTAACCATTCCTTTTAGCGGTGGGGACTCCCTCATTATTACTTGTGATAATAGCGGAGCCATTGGAATGAAGGAGCAAGACCATGTTCATGTACCATATGAAATCGTAGCTTATTATGCATTCAGAGTTGCCGCGATGGAATGTATCGCAGCAGGAGGGGAGCCTATTTCAGTACTACTTCATAACTTTTGCGGAAATGAACCATGGGATGAGCTAGTTGGAGGGATCGAAAAGGGGCTTTCCGAACTAGAGTTGTCAGGAGTAAGTATTTCTGGAAGTACAGAAAGTAACTTTCAGCTTCTGCAATCTGCGGTTGGGGTGGTTGTTCTTGGCAAAAAATCACCTGCTAAAATAACCGACCAAACTTTCTCAGAACAATTGAAATTGGCTGTTGTTGGTTTATCGCTAGTTGGAGATGAAGTGATCGAACAAAAGGATCAGGTTGCACCTCTATCGATATTCAAAGAGGTCAGCAAGATTAAGGATATTATGCTATGGCCGGTTGGTTCTAAAGGGATTCTGTATGAACTCAATCAAATGTTTCCTAATGAAAAGATAACACATGACAGGGTGAGCACTACTGTTGATATAATCAAATCAGCTGGCCCATCCACCTGTTTCATGGCGTGTTTTCAACCCGATCAGGAAGAAATCCTCCGAAATATCACGGGGGACTTGTTCCATACCTTAGAAATAAAAAAATAGCACCGACATTGGTGCTATTTTTTATTACTGCTGAATTCTTTCAATGAGAGAATTAACTCCCTTGCCAACCTTATATAAAACTTGATCCAACTTTTCTTTCCAACCTGGAGCATTTTCTTTGATTGTTTGCCCGATTTTCTGAGCATTTTCATTTAATTCCTTGCTAATTTTCTTCGCCTGTTCTTTGATATTGACCTTTGAAGTGCTTTTACCTGCGAGTTGATCATTGATCGAAACAACCTCAAAACGCTCTTTAGGAAGATGTTGCACAGATTTCTTCATAATCTCCTTAAATATAGGCACCACATTGGCAGAACTTGGACTTGGCAAGTAATGTTCTCGGTCGGTTTGGTCAAACCCTATCCAGATGGCGCCAACCAAATTTGGTGTATACCCAACCATCCATTGGTCCTTCGTTCCACTAATATCATTATATGGTAACTGGGTCGACCCCGTTTTTCCAGCAATTTGCACATCAGGAATTCGGGCGCGCCTAGCAGTACCTGTTTCAACAACGTTTAAAAGCATTGATGTCATTTCATCCGTGACATCTTCTGATGTAACTTTTGTGGTTTTTGCTTCATGCTCCGCAATCACATTTCCAGTGGGGCCGACTATCTTAGTAATTAAATGACTGTCTTCCCGCTTTCCGCCATTCGGGAAAGCTGAAAAGGCGTTAGCCATTTGAAGGGGGGAGACCCCTGTACTCATCCCGCCCAGTGCAATGGCTAGGTTCTTATCTGCTTTTTCCACAGGGATACCGAACTTCTTCAAGGAATCGATCCCCTTATTTAAGCCAATCTCATTTAACAACCATACTGCTGGGATATTTAGCGACTTCTCTAGCGCTTTATACATTTCAACTTTTCCTTCATAGGTCTTTGAAAAATTCTCTGGCTTGTAGTTTCCGAAGTTGGTTGGTTTATCAACAAGTTCAGATGAGTATTTATATCCTTCTTCAAGGGCAGGTGTATAAACGGCCAGTGGTTTAATAGACGACCCTGGCTGTGCGCGTAATTGAGTTGCTCTGTTAAAGCCTCGGAATATATGCTCACCGCGTCCGCCAACTAGGGCACTCACTCCGCCTGTAGCAGGATCCATTAGAACAGAGCCACTTTGAACAAGTTTCCCCCCTTTACTACGAGGGAACAAGTAGTCTTCACTATATACTTTTTCAAGTTCAGATTGAAGATTTTGATCCATCGCGGTGTAGAGTCGATAGCCTCTAGTTAGGATTTCTTCTTGAGTTAAACCATATTTATTAATTGCTTCATTCAGGACCGCATCCACATAATATGGATATTTTCTTTCCACATTGCTACCGCCGCCATCCTTAAGGCGGATTTTTTCTTTTTTCGCTTTGTTATATTGCGAACTAGTAATCATCCCTAGTTCTTTCATTTTACTTAAAACAGTATTTCTTCTTTTCATGGCTAAATCATAGTTGTTATAGGGATCTAGGTAATTCGGTGAATGTAGCAATCCAGCAAGCATAGCCGCTTCACTGACAGTAACATCTTTGATATTTTTATCAAAGTATTTTTTTGATGCATTGCTGATACCCCAGGACCCGCTCCCAAAATAAACCTGATTAAGGTACATTTGCAAAATCTCGTTTTTGGAATAAACCTCTTCGATTTTTACCGCTAAAAAAAGTTCCTCCGCTTTTCGCTTATAGGTTCGTTCCGGTGACAAGAGGGCATTCTTCGTTAACTGCTGGGTTAACGTACTGCCGCCGCCGGTGATCCTGCCCGCAAACAAGTTACTGAAAAAGGCACGAGCAATCCCCTTAATATCAAAGCCGCCATGCTCATAGAATCGTTCATCTTCGATTGCCACGACGGCATTTGGGACATACTTTGGCAGTTCCTCGATTTTTATACCTTTGGTTCGATTGGTGGCAACATTACTTGCGATTTTCCCTTTTTTATCATAAATAACGGTCGGTTGACTGAGCCCTTGCTTCAGTGATTCTACATTCGCTCTCATCGCAATCCAGCCAAAGTAGAGAATGGTTGATAAAACAACGACTAGGATTATTAATAATAATATTTGTGTTAAATGTTTATTTTTCCAGAAACGAACAATCTTTTCCCAATAAGGATGCAATTTCTCCATGTGATCTCCTTACTTTCAATAAGTAATTTTCAATTCATTATAAATATTATCAATTAAAAAGACTAGTAAAAACACATATAGCAAGTAATATTCCCATATGTAACCAAAAAAACTTAAGAGACGTCTAACAGTTGTAAAAAAATATATAAACATTGTAGGGGTAAACCGAGTTTGCTTCGTCTATTATGATGAAGTGATTGGGAAACAGGAGGAAATTATGATAACAATAAAAAACCTAAGCCATGATTTTGTGATTGGAAAAAAAGGACGACAAACGATCATTCCAGTACTTAGAGATATTTCTTTTAGTGTTGAGAAGGGTGAAATCGTCACTATTGTTGGTAGAAGCGGGTCTGGAAAATCGACGCTCCTTAACTTAGTTAGTGGTTTCATTCATCCAAAAGTGGGTGAAATTTGGATTAGCGGGGAAAAAGTTTCAGATTTAAATGAATCAAAATTTGCTGACTTTCGGATTAATCATCTGGGATTTATTTTTCAGAGCTTTCAATTGATACCGAGCATGACTGCTTTTCAAAATGTGGAATTGCCGTTGATATTAAAAGGTGTAAATGAAAAGGAAAGAAAAATGCAAACCGAAAGTATGCTTCAAAAAGTGGGATTACTAGATTACCAGGATCATTATCCTGGAGAACTATCTGGCGGGCAGCAACAGCGGGTAAGTATCGCCCGGGCCTTAATTGTCAATCCCCCGATTATTCTTGCTGATGAACCAACGGGCAGTCTTGATAGTGAAACTGAAGAAGAGTTATTACTATTTATTAAGGAATTGAATAGGGACTTAGGAATTACGTTTTTAATTATCACCCATGATGATAAGGTAGCCGATATCGGTAACCGTAAAATAGAATTAAAAGATGGACGCATTGCCGAGGAGGTGTTGGTATGAAGCTAAGAGACCAATTTCGCTTCGTCCGCCAGAATATGAAGAAAAATAGAACAAGAGTATATATGACGATACTTGCAACCGCAATGGGTTGTGCCTTCTTAATTGTGCTCGCCTCTGTAGGATTTGGTTTACAGAAATCAGTGGTCAAGGAGATCACAGAACGGAGGGTCATAACCCAAATTGATGTTCATGGCAAAGAATCAAAGGACCAAGGTGTGTATCGGCCATTAAATGACAAAGATGTCCAATTGTTTGAAAGGATAAACGATGTTAAAGCAGTGACAAGAAGGAAAATGTTACAGCAGGAAGGTGATTTTACGATTGGGAAATATCAAGAATCGGCTCCAACCTTTGTGGCAAATTTTTCGGCTGAAATAAAAGCTGGTTTTGAATTATCTGAGGGCCGTTTACCAAAGGGGAAAAATGAAGTGGTCATTGGCTATAATTTCTTAACTAACCTTGCTGACAAGGATGCGGGCGATGAACTGTATGATGAAAAGGGGCAGATTAAAGCTGAGTATCTTTATAAAGGAGAATTACTTGGAAAAGACATTGTATTAACAGTCCGACAGTTTAAAGACGGAAAACAAATAGAAAAAATGATCCCATTAAAAGTAGTGGGTATCTCTAAAAAGCCAACAAAAGAATGGGCCCAGGATAGTAGTGTCTTTATTTCCGATAAGATGTTAACTGAAATTGAGAGGTTTACGGGGACACCAAAAGGTTACATGTTGGATGTAAATACAAAAGAGGTACCAGACGATCTTGTGAATAATAAAAATACTTATGATGAAGTAAAAATTTATGCTAAAAACATGGAAGCAGTCCAAAGTATATCTGATCATTTAAAAGAAAAGAATTATGCTACATATTCTGTTGTCAATGAACTAAAAGAGGTAAACATGGTGTTTATGATTGCAAAGGCTGGCCTTATATTTATTGGTACGATTGCTATTCTCATTGCTTCCATTGGTATTTACAATACAATGACGATGGCGGTGACCGAGCGGGCCCCTGATATCGGAATCATGAAAGCAATCGGTGCCAACCCGAAAACCATTAAACGAATCTTTCTGCTAGAAAGCAGTTATATTGGGCTAATCGGTGCCCTGATTGGTACGATTGTTTCTTATGGGATTAGCTATACGGTTAACTTTGCGATTCCCTTAATTATCAAACAAGCTTTTGGCCAAGAGACGGATTTGAACCTGATTTTTAGTGATATTCCACTTGTATTACCAATTATTTGTGTGGTGATTTGTTACGGTGTGACAATCATTTCAGGATTGCGCCCAGCACAGCGTGCAACAAAGGTTGATGTCTTAAAAGCAATGCGGAGAGAAGTCTAATGAGGTAAAAAAACATAACGATGATATTAGCGGACAACCATTCCCTTGGCCATGCATATGTTAATAGAAAGAATATTAACATTTTAGGAAAGGGAAGAGGTAGATGATTAACTGGAAAGTACGATTAAAAAACCGGAACTGGGTAATCGCATTTGTATCTCAAATTATGATTATTGCTCAAATGGTGTTAGCGTGTTTAAATTCTTTTGGAATTATTGATTTTCAACTTACGGATGCCATACAGAATGGTGTATTAACCTTCTTGAATGCTGTGTTTGTTTTGTTGTCGATGCTAGGGATGGTACAGGATCCAACCACAAAGGGTTATGGTGACAGTGAACGAGCGCTAACATACAAAGATCCAAACTAATGGTATTTTAGTCAGTTCCATAACGGAACTGGCTTTTTTGTTCTTAGAACAGTGAGAAAATTCTTTACATTAGCCATACAAATTGTTTTACTAGATATTGACAAAAAAAATTGTGAGAGGCCGTACATATATATGGTAAAAATAAAAAGCTATATCGGACAATTTCACCCAATCGTGTGGGTTTTATTAGTTGGAACCGTTTTATCAAGAGGCGCTTCTTTTATGACTCTTCCTTTCCTATCTATCTATTTATCTAGGCATATGGAACTGTCGCCAATCGTCATCGGCTTAACCGTTGGGATGAGTCCATTAATGGCAACTGTTGGTGGTTTTATTGGCGGTCATTTATCAGATCGATTTGGACGTAAACCTGTCATGCTCATCTCATTGTTTACAGTAGCACTTGTTTATTATGGGTTTACGGCGGCGAATGGTGAGGGCTGGTTTATCCTTTTAAACGCATTAAACGGACTGTGCAACTCGTTTTTTGAGCCAACCGCTCAAGCCTTAATGGCAGATTTAACCGATAAGGAAAAGCGGATGAAGGTATATTCCTTACGATATACTGCCATGAATATTGGGGCATCGGTAGGTCCGCTAGTTGGAGCCTACTTAGCTAGTACATCAGCAAAGTTATCGTTTGCAATAACCGGAACCACCTATTTATTGTATGCAATGGTGTTGGTGATCCTAATGAAGAAGCTTGTCTTAACAAAGCCAGGACAAAGCAAAAAGGGTGTCTCCTTTGGTGCTGCATTTAAAATTATTAGAACTGATAAAGCATTAAGGTATCTAATCATTGGTATTATTTTAGTCAACATGGGCTATGTTCAAATTGATTCCAACCTGCCGCAAATACTTGAAGGTGCAGTAGAAAATGGAATTGTCATTTTTTCAACGCTGATTACAATAAATGCAGTAATGGTTGTTTTCCTGCAAATGCCCATTAGTCATGTTGCTGAGAAGTTCAGGCTAATGCAGGTAATGGTTGTCGGAGCTGTATTTATGGCAGCAGGATTAGTCGCCTTCAGTTTTGTAAACGGCTGGGGTACTGCCATTCTGGCAATCGTGTTCTTAACAATTGGTGAAATATTAATTTTTCCATCCAACAGCATGATGATTGATCAACTGGCACCCGAGCATTTGCGTGGCACTTATTTCGGTGCAGCACAATTCCGGAAGATCGGAAACTTTTTAGGTCCTATTATCGGCGGCTTTCTTCTCAGTCAGTTTCAAGGCCAAATCATGTTTTGGGTTCTTACCATCACAACCTTGGGTAGTGTGGTTTTCTTCTTGGCAGGAAATAAATTTTATATAGACACAAAAGTGCCTCATAATAAAAAAACTACAAAATTTACCTAATAGTCCACAATTTAGTGAGTATTTGCTAAAATAAGAATATCCAGATAGTTCCATGGTGAACTGCGCATGATTTTGATCGTACTTTTCAGAGGTTTTTCGAATATGTTTAATCATCTGTTTGAAAAGGAGTCCTTAAAATGTGGTTTTGGATCATTATTTCGGCACTATTGTTCGTTCTTTTGCTCGTAGTTGAGGAATTTTTCTATTATTTTTGGAATCGTTATGTGTATGGGCCAAATATAAAAGAGAAAAGGAGATGGTTGAGTAGATTAGTATTAGGTACGCTTGTATTAATCAAGAGGTTGTTCCATAGAAGAGAAAAAGAATTACCAAAAACCAAGACAGATAAGGGCCTTCCATTATAAGGGAGGCTCTTATTTTATTTATGATAGGAAAGTATACGTTTTGAACTTAGATTACTGTCTAGCTCCAGCGCCCTAGCGGCTAGTGTCCTTCGCTCTCCGCCCTACGATAAGTCAACATCGAATCGCCTCCGGCTCTTCGTGTTTCCTTTATCTCGGTTGGAGCGCTCCAGGCCATACGCCGCTGACCAGAGCGCTTGCACTTTTCTTAATTGGAGGGATTCTGTTTTTCCTTTTTCTTATTTAAATAACCACCAAAGGTATCGATGAGGAAAAACAAAAGAAATAAAAAAATAATTACATATTCAGCTGGCTCCATTACTTTAAAAGGGTTTATTGCCTTCCAAATAATTCCTGAAATATTTATACCCATCAAAAGATCTAGTGAAACAATTAGGATTACACTAAAAGTCGCCAATAAGCCCGATACAAAAAATATCTTCAACCTCATCACACCTTTAGGGATTCTATTTCCTTTATTGTTCTATTCTTTGCAGATCCTTATTCCAGTTGGAAAATGTTCTTCATCCCATTTAAAAACCGCTTCCAATGGGATAAAGTGGCAGCTGTTGGGCATTATATCCAATATTGGATGAAATGTATTCAAATAATATTAAGCGAGGCGGGTATTGTGTCGATTTTGTCTAAAATGCTCAAAAATAAACAAAAAAAGAGACAGGACGATAATTATAGGCAAAAACAAGATCCGCAAAAACCAGAGGACTTGCCTATTCTAAGGGATTATCAAGAGAATATCTCTCGTTTAAAAGAGGAAGCTGGCAATAGTAGCGATGTAAACATTCGAGAGTTTAAGCTTGGTTCCCATAAAGGCGGACTTGTTTTTATTGACGGATTGGCTAGTGATCAAGCTATAGCAGACTATATTCTAGAATCCGTGATAGAAAAAGAAGTACCCGAAGGACCGATAGATATTTTTCAATTCATGATGGATGAAACAATGGCTCTGGGAAATGTAAAGACAATTGAAAATTGGAATCAAGTATTTGATTCATTATTGTCAGGAAATACAGTCATCTTTTTGCAAGGATGCAACAAAGCAATTAGTGGCGAAACCAAAGGATGGGAAAAGCGGGCCATATCAGAACCCTCGACCCAATTGTCGATACGAGGTCCAAAAGATTCGTTTACAGAGACACTCCGGACGAATACTGCTTTAATACGCCGTCGCATAAAAAGTCCTAATTTACGGGTAGATTCCATGAAAATAGGTACTGTTTCCCAAACTGATATCGCAATCTTGTATATAGATGGAATTGCCAATGACAAAATTGTTGGAGAAGTTAAAGAAAGGCTTCAACGAATCAATATCGATTCCATCCTCGGTTCTGGTTATATAGAGCAGTTAATTGAGGATCAAACTTGGACAACATTCCCAACCACTTACCATTCAGAAAGACCGGATGTCGTAACATCCCATTTATTGGAGGGGAGAATTGCGATCGTTTGTGATGGCACCCCATTTGTTGTGACGGTTCCAGCTATCTTTATTCAATTTTTCCAAGCACCGGATGATTATTATTCACGATTTGACATTTCAACTGGTATACGAATATTAAGAATTTTAGCCTTCCTTATTGCAGTAATTGGACCATCTGTGTATATTGCAGCGACTACCTTTCATCAAGAAATGATTCCGACGACCATGGCAATCGCTATTGCTGCCCAACGTGAAAGTGTTCCATTTCCTGCCTTTGTTGAGGCATTAATCATGGAAGTAACGTTTGAAATATTAAGGGAAGCGGGTTTAAGACTTCCAAGGGCTGTCGGCCAAGCCGTGTCGATTGTAGGAGCTCTCGTTATTGGGCAGGCAGCAGTACAGGCTGGGTTCGTCTCCCCAGTAATGGTTATTGTCGTTTCGATTACCGCAATCGCGAATTTTTCCACACCCGTTTTTGCTATGGCGATTGCAGCAAGATTAGTTCGCTTTGTTCTAATGGGATTAGCGACAGTGTTAGGATTTTATGGAATCATGTTAGGGCTAATGTTCATGACGATCCATTTATGTTCACTCCGTTCATTTGGAATTCCGTACATGATGCCGCTCGCACCTTTTAATCTTCATAATCAACAAGATGCATTTGTTCGTTTTCCTGTCTGGGCTATCAAAAATAGGCCCATGTTTATTAGTAAAGGCAATATGAAAAGGAGCGGGGAAAATCAAAAGCCACAACCCCCAAAGCAATCGGAAAATCAATCTAAAAATGGTGAAGAGTAATGAAAAAATGGTTGCTTGTTTTTTTGGTATTAATAATGTCTATGCCACTCCTAAGTGCATGCTGGAATCAGAAAGAACTCACAGATTTGGCCTTTGTGATGGCACTTGGTATTGATCGGGGAGAAGATGATTTGTACCATGTCTCGTTTCAGCTTGTTAATCCCGCGAACGTTTCAGCAGGACAAACTGGAGGAGGTCAGGGTCTGCCGATTGCTGTTTATAAAAGCACAGGCAGAACGATAACTGAAGCAGCGAGAAATGCAACGAAAAAGGTCTCGCGCCGATTATATTATGCACACACAAATTTAGTCGTTATTAGTGAAGAAGTGGCGAGAGAAAGAACGTCGATGCTTAATCTGTTAGATGCCTTTGCCAGGGATCCAGAATTTAGAACTACTACAGAGTTAGTCATTTCAAGAGATGCTACCGCAGAGGAAATCGTCACTACTCTGACTATTCTTGATAAACTACCTGTAACCAAAATTACAAAAGAGATAAAATTTGCTGAAGCAATGAAAGGGGAAAATCTAAGTGTAAGTATTGATGATATTATTGACGGAATCGTCGGAAACGGGAAAGAGCCTATTGTAAATGGCTATCGTCTAATTGGTATGAAAGAAGAAGCTAACAAGGCTACTAATTTGCAAAAAACGACCACTGATGCTTTACTTTCTGCGGATGGACTAGCAGTCATTAAAGATGGTGCAATGATAGATTGGATTGAGAGTAAAAAGTCTCGTGGGGTAATATGGATTTTAAATAAAGCAAAGAGCACCGATATTACTCTTAAATGGAATGGGAAAAAAAATGCCCTTAGTGTTGTCCCTATTCGATCAAAAACCAAGGTTTCACCGGTATTTAAAAACGGAAAACCCGTTATCAATATTAAGATTGAGAACGAGGGCTGGGTGAGTGAAGCAAATACAGCTATTGACTTGATGGATCCAAAAATAATTGGGAAAATTGAAAAGTTAACGGAGAAAGCGATTAAGAAGGAAGTACAGTCGACTGTCAAGGAAGCGAAGCGACTTAAGTGTGATATCTTCGGGTTTGGTGATGTTGTTCATAAAGCCAATCCTGTCTTATGGAAAAAGCTAAAGGGAGATTGGAACAATTATTTTGCAGATCTCGAGGTGAATGTTAAGGTGGATACTTACGTCCGGCGTGAAGGGGTTCGGACGAATCCGTTTTGGTCAGATATTAATAAATAAGGATATATGGAATGAGGGGGGGGCGCTCGAAATGGAAAAGGCAAAAATAAGTGGATTCCAATTGTTCGTGCTTATTGTATTGTTCGAAATGGGCAGCGCACTTCTCCTTAGTCCCGGATCAGAAGCGGAACAGGACGCCTGGATCGCTATATTGTTCGGCCTAGCTGGGGGAATCATTGTCTTTTTTATTTATTATCGCCTATATATGTACTATCCTGACTTGCCCTTAACTAGTTATCTTCAAAAAATAATAGGAAAATGGTTTGGAAAGGTTATTGGTTTTTTATATATAGTCTATTTTATCTATATCGCATCAAGGGTATTGCGAGATTTTGGAGAGTTATTAACCACAACGATATATAATAGTACACCACTATTTGTTATCAATACTTTAATGGTTGTAACTATTATCTATGGGATCCATAAGGGGTTTGAAGTATTAGCACGAGTTTGCGAAATTTATTTTGGAATTGTCTACATTACAGCGATATTCGGCATGTTGCTAATTACCTTTTCTGGTTTAATTCATTTGGGTAATCTCACCCCAATCTTAGAGCACGGATTGAAACCTGTTATTAAAACATTTTTTAAGACAACCCTCACTTTTCCCTTTGGAGAAATGGTTGTCTTTACGATGCTGCTTCCGTTTTTAAATGATAAAAAAAAGGCTAAAATCGTTTGTTTAGGCGGGATGATATTAGCGGGTATTAACATCACCATTACAACTGTAGTAAATATTTCTGTATTAGGCGTAGGTCTCTTTCATCGATCTACTTTTCCCTTATTAACTACAATAGGGAAAATCCAAATTGCCAATTTTCTTGAACGATTAGATGTATTATTTATGCTCTATTTAATTATTGGCGGTTTCTTTAAAATTGCTATTTTTTATTATGCTGCGGTGGCTGGTGCTGCTGATATCTTTCAGTTTAAAAATCAACGCAAGCTGGTGTTTCCAATTGGGATGATCGTACTATTTGGTTCGATAACAATTGCCTCTAATTTTGCAGAATTTATTAAGGAGGGATTAGTTTTTGTCCCGGTTTTTCTGTCGTGGCCATTTCAAATTATCATTCCCTTCATCTTACTAATCATTGCGTTTTTTCGTAATCGAAAGAAAAAAACAAGCCCTGCATAAGCCGAATTGGTTTTGGAAAAATCCGTATTGCTCAGATGTAATATATAACCCTTTTTAAGGGGGGGGAACATACGTCATGGAAAAGGTAAAAATAAGTACAACCCAATTGTTTGTCCTAGTCGTTTTATTTGAAATGGGCAGTGCAATTCTGGTTGGGATCGCGTCCGGTGCCAAACAGGATGCTTGGATAGCTATATTGTTGGGTTTAACCGGTGGATTAATAGTTTTCTTTGTTTATTATCGATTATTTGTGTACTATCCTGACCTGCCCTTAACTAGTTATCTGCAAGAAATAATAGGGAAATGGCTTGGACGGTTTATTGGGGTATTATATGTAGTCTACTTTTTATATTGTGCATCAAGAGTTTTACGCGATTTTGGAGAGTTATTATCCACAACCATTTATAACAGTACGCCTTTATTTGTTATCAATTCCTTAATGATTCTTACGATAATTTATGCTATCCATAAAGGATTTGAAGTATTATCAAGGGTTGGAGAAATTTTCTTTGGAATTGTCTATGTGACAGCGATATTAGGAATGCTCTTAATTGTCTTTTCTGGTTTGATCCACTTAGGAAACTTAAAGCCAATTTTAGAAAATGGGATGAAACCTGTCATAAAGACATTTCTAACACAAACCATTAACTTTCCGTTTGGAGAAATGGTGGTTTTTACCATGCTGCTCCCATTCTTAAGAGATAAAAAGAAGGCTAACATCGTCTGTTTAAGTGGGATGATATTAAGTGGAATAAATATTACCATTACAGTGGTGGTAAATATTTCTGTATTAGGAGTGGGGCTCTTTAGTTACTCCACTTTCCCACTATTAACCACAGTAGGGCGAATTCAAATTGCTGATTTTATTGAACGTTTAGACGTCTTATTTATGCTTTATCTAATTATTGGCGGTTTTTTCAAAATAGCGATTTACTTTTATGCAGCAGTGGCTGGTGCAGCGGATATCTTTAGAATTCCGAATCAACGCAAAATTGGCTTTCCTTTAGGATTGATCGTCTTATTTGCATCAGTTACTATTGCATCAAATTATGCAGAACATATAAAAGAAGGGCTAGTAGTCGTACCTCTTTACTTGCATTGGCCATTTCAAATTATCATCCCGTCTTCCTTACTAATTATTGCTTACTTCCAGAATAAGAAGAAAAAGAAAAGCCCGGCATGATAGCGCAGGCTTAAACTATTTGTTATACTTATTCATTAGCCAATAGATGGGTATTTTTGGAAGTGTTTTGCTTAACAGGCAGGGATATCTGGACAGATGTCCCTTGATTCTTTTGACTGTCGAAATGAATCGTGCCTTGGTGCGATTGAACAATCTTGAAACTTACCGTTAATCCGAGTCCTGTCCCTTTTTCTTTTGAAGAGTAAAATGGTTCGCCAATTTTCTCTAATCTTTCTTTTGAAATACCGCAGCCATTGTCATTAATGTTGATTACTATCTTATTTTCTTCTGACTGTTCTAAATCAATTGAAACAGTTCCACCATTTGGTGAAGCTTCAATTGAATTTTTAATAAGATTGATAAATAATTGCTTGAGTTGATTTGGTTCACACTCAATGACTATTTCATTTTCCGGAAATGAGGATTCGATTTGGACATTGTATAAACTGGCTTCTGTGCTTAACAGTGAAATGACATCCTTCAATATCTTTTGAAGGTTTGCCTTGGTATATTTTAAGATTTGTGGTTTAGCTAATAGCAATAGCTCACCAACAATATGATTTATTCGGTTTAATTCGTCCAACATAATTTGATAATAGTAATCGTGCTTTCCATCTTCCATTTGTAAAAGCTGTACAAACCCTTTTAAAGATGTCAGCGGATTCCTAATTTCATGAGCTACACTTGCAGATAATTCACCTACAATCGATAACTTTTCCGTCCTTCTAAGACGTTCTTCTGTTTCCCTTAATTTGGTAACATCACTGCCATAGCCAATAATTCCAGCAATCTTCCCATTAATAATGATTGGGAGGGAGGTACATTGTAATATGATCCGATTCCCGTTTGCATGTGGAATGTTTATCTCATACAAGACTGGTTTAATTTCTTCAACAACCGTGGATATAAATTTAGGCAGATATCTGACATACTTTTTCGGTAATAAATTTAAAATGTTTTCTCCAATTATTTCTTCTCGTTTGAAGCCGGTAATGACATCATATTGTGAGTTTAAATTGGTAATAGTTCCACTCAAATCCATCATATAAACAATATCTGGACTGTATTCAAACAATGATTTATATTGTTGCTGACTTTCTGCCAATTTTAACGCCATTTCCTTTTTCTCGGTAATATCCCGTCCGATGATTACCAAGCCTTGTCGGCTGCCATCACTATTAAATAAAGGCACTTTGATCGTGTCAAAGATTCTTGCTGACCCGTTTGGGACAGGAAGGACTTCTTCAATTCGAGTAATGCCCCGATTATTCCATGCCTCTTCATCAGAAATTTCACAATATCTAAGAGCATCACCATAAAAGTCAGTATAATTGGCTAATTCAGAGTCCTTTTTCCCTCGATAATCCACATTCTCAAGTTGAAACAATTGTAACCCAAATTCATTGGCTTCAATCCATCGGCCTTCGCCATCCTTAAAGTTAACAAAATCAACCATTGAATTAATTAATGTCGATAGACGTTGTTGATCTTCCTGAGAAACAGATAATTCCTCTTTTTTACTGATAAAAAAATAAAGAAATCCTCCAGTGACCATTATATATAACATCTCTTTTGCTCTTTCAACCACATCAACTATTGAAGAGGGAATAAATTTTTCAATTAAATAATTGGACCCAAAGATCCAAATAATACTTGTAATTAAGTAAAACAGGATCAGCTTTTTTTTATCCATGGAAATCTCCAGTTCTTTTCAATAAATATAGTACATAGTCTATAGTACTAGAAAATCCATTATTTTGGAATAATACAATAGTGAAAATAGTAGATTTAACTGTCTTATTCGATTCTTTTTCCTAAAATAAGTAAATCTCTCTCAACCCCGTCCAGTTCAGCTACATTTGGAAGGTGAGCCCATTTTTCAAAGCCAAAGCCTTTAAAAAGCCTGATACTAGGTTCGTTATGACCGAAAATAAAACCAAGCAGGGTTTTGATGTTCAAACCTGGACAAGCATCCATTGCTTTTTGAATTAAAAATTTACCCAGTTTTCTCCCACGAAAGTCTGGATGAATATAAACACTGATTTCCGCCGTTGCATTATAAGCTGGGCGCCCGTAAAAGGATTGAAAACTTACCCATGCGCAGATTACACCTTGGTCTTCAACAACCCATAATGGACGAAAAGCTGGTGAATGCTCATGAAACCATTGTAGCCGGTTCTCCACTGAAATTGGTTCCAAATCGGCTGTAACCATCCTGCTTGCTATGGTTGAATTGTAAATATTGATAATGGTTTCCAAATCCCTTAAATTTGCATCTCTAATCGTAAAGTCCTCAAACATGTCAATTACCACTCCAGTTTTTTTTATGTCTAATAGCTTTTATATTATCTTTTGGGAGTAACATTATCAATATTGTAATACCATAATCGTTAGAAAAAAGAAAAACCTTTTCTCGAAATTTTAATCCGAGAAAAGGCCTTTTCTTTTCATGACAATCTATTTCTAAACTGCCATTGCTCGTTTCTTGGCCAAAGCCTTACCAGCGGTGGGCCTTGGCATTACTCCTAAGAATGATCTGATTTTGTGACATTTGAGTTTGCCCGTTAATCTGTGCTTTGGTATGCTTCGCTCTCGTTGTACTATAATGAAATAGCTTTGAGTGCGGATCTAATTGATCTTTATAGCTCATCAAATCACCTCATCAAAGGATTTGAAACGAAGATATTCTACTGAATATCATATTTATCATTTGTAAAAAAACAGGAAAATAATCATTAAAACTGAAATAATTAAATCTAAATATATCCTTGTATTATCTGAAAGTTCGGAATAAAATAAAGTTACATACCAACCGGTAGGTATGCTCAGGACTGGTTTAGCATATGAATATTTAACGGCATTAAGCATTAATTTTAGAATAAGAATGGAGTGAATGTTATGTATTTACGTTTGACTGATGAACAAAAATTGGTTCAAAAAACAATTAGAAGATTCGTAGAAAAAGAACTCATTCCACTTGAAAACGATTGCCTTAGAAATGAACGTGAAGGTAAACCAAGTCTTCCTGCCGGAAAACTTAAGGAATTGCAATTAAAAGCTAAGGAAGCAGGATTTTGGGGAATAAACACACCAGAAGAATATGGCGGTGCAGACCTAGGCCAAATGATGATGGCAATTGTGCTAATGGAGGTTTCAAAAACCTTTGTACCGTTTCAGTTTGGCGGCAGTGCAGATAATATTCTTTATTATGGGAATGAAGAACAAAAGAATAAATATTTAATCCCAACGATTAATGGGGAGAAAAAATCTTGTTTTGCCATGACCGAGCCTGGTGCTGGTTCCGATACAAGAAATATTAAAATGACTGCCGTGAAAGATGGAAATGAATGGGTCCTAAATGGGGAAAAAACATTCATCACTGGGGGAAACGAAGCAGATTTTGTAATGGCGATAGCGATTACTGACAAAGAACTCCATCAATCAACACATGGGCGTGAGGGAGTAACATGCTTTATTGTCGACCGAGATATGGGCTGGAAATCAGAGTATATACATACAATGGGTGAATGGGGACCAGCTGGCCTTGTATTCGAAAATGTCCGTGTACCGGAGGAAAATATCCTGGGTGAGTTGCACAAAGGCTATAACCTTGGTCTAGAGTGGATCGGTTTTGCGCGCTGGGTGGTTGGTGCCAGAGCGGTCGGAACTGCCGAACGTTTGCTGCAAATGGCGATTGATTATGCGAAAGAACGAGTCACATTTGGTAAACCAATTGCCGAAAGACAAGCAATCCAATGGCAAATTGCTGATTCAGCAGTTGAAATTGAAGCGGCAAAGTGGCTGGTGTTGAACGCAGCTTTTACGCTTGATAACGGTGAAGATAACCGGCACTTAGCATCGATGGCAAAATTATATGGTGCGAATATGGGCAACAATGTCGTCGACCGTGTCCTTCAGATTCACGGCGGGATGGGGTATACAAGAGAACTACCGATTGAACGCTGGTATCGTGAAGCAAGACTTTGGAGAATTTACGATGGCACAGATGAAATTCAACGAATGATTATCGCGCGGAACCTGATTAAAGGCCATGTTAAGATCGGTCAATATGTATAAAAAATTGTAAGCGCAATCTATAAATGTATTAAACCGGAGGAGAATAGAAATGGCAGGAAGATTTGCAGGAAAAGTAGCTTTTGTAACGGGTGGAAGCCGTGGAATCGGAAAAGGGATTGTTGAGCTTTTTGCCCAAGAAGGTGCTAAGGTTGCATTAATTGATTTGAATGAAGAGGCGTTAAGTGAAACAACCAGTGAATTAAAAGAAAAAGGTGTAGACGTGTATTCGAAAGTTGCAAATGTCGTGGATGCGGAGCAAGTTGAAACCGCGATGAAAGAAGTTTATGAAGTATTCGGATCCATTGATATCTTAGTCAATAATGCGGGTGTAATCCGTGACAATCTATTATTTAAAATGTCGGATTCAGACTGGCAAATGGTCATGGATGTGCACTTGAAAGGGTCATTCAATGCTGCGCGCGCTGCCCAAAAATATATGGTTGAAAATAAATACGGGCGAATTATCAATATTTCATCGACTTCTGCATTGGGAAATCGCGGTCAGGCCAATTATGCTGCCGCCAAGGCGGGGTTACAGGGCTTTACAAAAACACTTGCAATCGAGTTAGGGAGATATGGGATTACCGCCAACTCGGTAGCCCCTGGATTTATTGAAACAGAGATGACCAAAGAAACTGCTGCAAGAATCGGGATTCCATTTGAACAGCTTATTCAAGCGAGTGTGGCAAGTATTCCAGTCGGCAGAAGTGGAAAGCCGGCAGACATTGCCAATGCCGTTTCCTTCTTTGCTGATGAAAAATCATCATTCGTTAATGGTCAAGTGATTTATGTTGCCGGCGGACCAAAATGCTAATAAGGTGAGGTGAAGATCAATTGTTTAAAGACAGGATCGATAAACAATCGAATAAAGTTAAAAATTCTGTTGAAAGAGGAGCAGTTAAGAGATTTGCGGAAGCAATTGGGGACCTTCATCCGATTTATTTTGATGAGGAAACGGGGAAAAATTCTAGGAACCAAACCAACATTGCTCCGCCTACTTTTCCAAGGACGTTTGATTATGGAGACATCGAAGGATTAAATCTGCCAAATAAAGGATTAATCCATGGTGAACAAACGTTTCACTATGAACGTCCCCTAAGAGTGGGAGAGGATATCTACTGCTATTCAAAAGTGAAGAACTACTTTGAAAAAAAAGGGAACTTTGGGGAGATGGGGTTTCTGATTCTTGAAAGCTTTGGTGAGGATGAAGCAGGTGGCTTAATATTTAGTTCAACTTCTACGGTTGTGATATCAGAGGCTGTGAGGAAGGTGTTGGTCAAATGAGTACACTCACACAACTACAAGTCGGAGAGTCTTTAAAAGAAATTCAACTGGATCCTGTTTCAAGGATGGATCTTATTAAATATTCAGGTGCATCTGGAGACTTTAACCCGATCCATACCATTGATGATGAGGCAAAAAAAGCCGGTTTACCAGGAATCATTGCTCATGGAATGTGGACGATGGGGAATCTTGCAAAGCTTTTTACTGCTTATTATGAAGAAGGCTTTATGAAGGATTATTCAATCCGCTTCAAAGGGATGGTCTTTTTGAATGATGTGATCACGTTGAAGGCAACATTGAAAGAAAAGCAGGATAAAAACCTCCGGTTTACGGTGCAGGCTGTGAATCAACAAGGGAATGAAGTACTAAAAGGGGAAGTTTTGTATCACCAATATTAAGCCTGATTGAATTTTGACCCAGCACCAAGAGGAGGACCTCTCTTTGTGGTGCTGGGTTTATTGTTATCTTACGACTGAAACTGACATGAAAAATGAAAAAATTGACGAATAAATAGACGTTGAATATTGTGAAGATTTTGATATTATAGTGATTATCTACATACCAACTGGTTAGTATTTAGTCTCTTACAGAAAATTTTGAGGGATTCGTCTTAGGCAGTCACAAGTTTTGGCTGACATAGTATTCGATTAAAAAAGATGCTTTTATAATAGGGGGAACGACCGATGAATGTGAAAGAGTTGTTTGATTTAACGGGAAAAGTAGCTATTGTTACTGGAGGAGGCAGAGGATTGGGGCAGCAGATTGCTGAAGGGTTTGCTGAGGCTGGCGCTAATGTAGTGGTTTGTTCAAGAAAATTGGAAGCCTGTTTGGAAATCAGTGATGGGTTAAAAAGATTAGGTGTAGAGAGTTTTGCATTAAAATGTGATGTCACAAATCCAGAGGATATTAAGAATGTCGTCGACAAAACAGTGGAGCGATTTGGGCGAATTGATATTCTCGTTAACAATAGTGGTGCATCCTGGGGTGCACCGGTCGAAGAAATGCCGCTCGAAGCATGGAAAAAGGTGATGGATGTCAATGTTACAGGTACTTTCTTAATGTCCCAGGCGGTTGGTAAGGTCATGCTCCAACAAAAATCTGGAAAAATAATCAATATTGCTTCAGTAGCTGGTTTAAAAGGCAGTAATCCCAAGTATATGAATGCTATCGGCTATAACTCTAGCAAAGGAGCAGTAATTACTTTTACGAAGGATTTGGCAGTCAAATGGGGACCAAGTGGTATTTATGTAAATGCAATCGCCCCAGGATTTTTTCCAACGAAAATGTCTAAAGGGTTGCTGGATCATGGGGGAGAGGCAATTCTTGAAGGCACACCCTTAAGGAAGTTTGGTTCTGAAAATGACCTTAAAGGCGTTGCCTTATTCCTAGCTGCACCAGCATCCGATTTTGTAACAGGTGATGTCTTAGTGGTCGATGGTGGTGCACATGCGATGTAGGGGATTCGATCATTGAAGTTGAGAATTCGCTCATTGAACCGGAAAATTCGATGATAAAATTTAGGGAATTCGTGTTGAACGGTAATTTTCTTGTAGTATTAGCAATTCGCCGATAGAACCGAAGAATTCGCTGATAGAACCGGAAAATTCGCCGATAGAACACAGAAATCCGCCGATAGAATCCCGTTTATACCCAACTTGTTAAATTGTATATGAGTTTTTATAAAATAACAGCGTTTACAATAAATTTTAACATTCTATTAAACAAGGAGTGAAGTTCCATTGCTAACCCTTCATTATGAATTTTGGCCTAAAATCTCTAAATCTTTAAAAGTTCCATCCACTTCTCTTTATGACAACCTCAAAGTCAATGCAAGCCGTTATCCAGACCAGGATGCCATTTACTACTACGGCAATAAATTGTCTTACGAACAGCTTGATATCGAGGTTAATGCTTTAGCGGGTTATCTCCAGCACAAATTAGGTGTCAGAACAGGGGAAAAGGTCTTGCTATTTATGCAGAATTCCCCGCAGTTTGTAATTGGCTATTATGCCATTTTACGAGCTAATGCCGTGGTTGTTCCAATCAATCCAATGTTACTTGCTGACGAATTGGAGTTTTATGTAAAGGACTGTGAAATCAAGACCGCTATCGCAGGGCAGGAATTATATGAGTGTATCGGTCCGTTGTTAGGAAATACGTCATTGGCCAATTTACTCATCGCTGCCTATTCGGATTATGCAGGTGAAAGCTTTGTAGGAATGCTTCCAAAAGATGTAGAAACTGCGAGATTTCCTTTTTCAGAAGGTGGTCATTATCTTTGGAACGAGGCAATCCAAGCAAATCTTACACCAACAGAGCATACCGCAAAGGGCGATGATTTGGCATGCCTTCCATATACCTCCGGAACAACTGGTCTGCCAAAGGGCTGTATGCATACCAATCGAACCGTAAATGCAAACACAGTGGGTGCTTATCACTGGTCATCAACGACAGCAAATGCTGTTCATTTAATGTCGTTGCCGCTCTTTCACGTAACAGGTATGGTCCACAGTATGCATATGCCAATTTACAGCGGGAGCACGATGGTTATCCTGACAAGATGGAATCGCGACCTCGCAATCGAAATGATAAAAACATTAAAAATTACCCACTGGGTGACGATTGCGACAATGATTGTTGATTTCCTATCCAATCCCAACCTGAAAGCAGAAGATATTGCCTCGCTAGCTTCTATTTCCGGAGGGGGTGCCGCCTTACCTGAGGCGGTTGGTGAAAAATTATTTAAACTATCAGGATTGCGTTTTGTCGAAGGTTATGGGCTATCCGAAACGATCGCACAAACCCATTTTAACCCAGCGGAACGTCCGAAAATGCAATGTCTAGGCATTCCCTCCTTTGATGTCGATGCTAGAATCATTGAACCTGCGACTGGAAAAGAGCTAGGGGTCGGGGAAGTTGGCGAAATTATCGTTAACGGGCCGCAGGTGATGGTCGGCTATTATAATCGCGAAGACGAAAATAGAGGTTCTTTTATTGACATCAATGGGAAAAAGTTCTTTAGAACAGGGGATATCGGACGCTATGACGAAGAGGGTTATTTTTTCATTGTCGACCGAGTCAAACGCATGATTAATGCTTCCGGCTACAAGGTTTGGCCAACTGAGGTTGAATCTTATCTTTATAAGCATCCCGCGATTCAACAAGCCTGTGTTGTCGGTGTACCAGACCCAAGACGGGGCGAAACAGTAAAAGCCTTTGTCATATTGAACGAAGGCTTTGAAGGGAAAGTGAGTGCAGAGGAAATTATTGAGTGGTCGAAACAGCATATGGCTGCCTATAAATATCCTAGACAGATTGAATTCAGAAAGCAATTCCCAATGACAACGAGCGGTAAGATATTATGGCGCACCCTCCAAGAAGAGGAAAAGGCGAAAGTATCAAGTAAGGTACAGTAAATGCATCTCAATAAGGGGAGCAGGACCATTTGGTTAGCTCCCTAGAACGTAAACAAGTTTATGAAAAAATATAGTTTGGATAGTCTATAGGTCAATCCTCCGGTCATAAACTAATATTTTCGAAGGGAGGGCGATCAATTGTTTAAAATTGTTCCGCTTGAATTAGAGACTCATTTTGCTGAAGGGATTGTAAATGCTTTTTTGGCGATTGGAGACTCAGTTACGTTAATAGACACGGGAAACCCTGGGAAAGTGTCATTTCAACAACTTAAAAGCAAACTACATACGCATGGGTTTACATTAAAGGATATTGATCAGATTGTCCTTACCCACATCCATATCGATCATGCAGGTGGAATTCCTTATCTTTTGGAAGAAAAAGAGTTTCCTATCTATGTCCATGAACAAGCGAGAGGGTCGATAAATGCCAGTATGGACGAGTTTCAACGAGTGCAAGCCTTTTTTCATCAATTTTTAACTAGTTGTGGTGCGGATCCATTAAAGCACATCATCAAACGGCCTTATAAAGAGGAAAAGTGGCGAAATGTTACCTTTATCAATGAGGGCGATGTTATTCAGTTAGGTGGGAAGAAGTTTGAAGTCGTTCATGTTCCCGGTCACAGCCAATCTGATATTTTACTATGGAATCAAGAAACTGGAGATACCTTTGCCGGCGATCACTTATTAAAGGCCTTTTCCGTGAATGCCTTTATCGAACCACCAAATCCTGGCGTGATCAATCGTCCGAGACCGTTAATACAATACCGAAATTCACTTAAAAAAGTAAGCAGACTGCCCTTGAAAAGGATTTATCCTGGTCATGGCGAGGCATTTAGTGATCATTTAGCATTGATCAAAACCAGATTACAAGAACAGGAAAAACGATGCGAGCAGATTCTCGCCATTCTTGCGAGCGGTGGTAAATGTATCTATGAAATTTGCATAGAAATGTATCCTCGTTTGCATGGGCAAACGGTGTTCTTAGGATTATCCCAAATACAAGGCCATTTGGACCTACTTGAAGAAAGGCAGCAGGTAAGATTTGAGCAAAAAGATTCAGTTATCGTCTATCGTTTGACTTAACAAAAATGTCTAGTAAAGGAGTGCTTGTGTGAATCTTAAGGACCTGCTAGAAACAAATATCGCTAAATTCGGTGAGTATCCTCTTATATATTACAAAGAAAAGACAATCACAAATGTGGAAACGAAGCAATACGCAGACCAATTTGCTTGTGGCTTACGACATCTTGGAATTGCTAAGGGTGATAGAGTTATGGTATGTATGTCTAATTGCCCGGAGGTCCTCTTTTCTTATCAAGGGATTACCAGAGCGGGAGCAACGATAGTCCCGGTCATGTTTACTTTGCATCCAAAGGAACTTCACTACATCGCACGAAATTCCGGAGCAAAAGCAGTCATTACTTCCTCCGCCGTACGGAATAATGTGGAACAATCACTAGAGGGCTTGCCAATAAAACCCCAGTTGATTGTTGTGGACCAACCTTCAGATGATCGAACCAAAAACTTTTACGATGTGTTAGTTCCCGCCCCCATATATCAAATGGATGAACAAGGAAACACAGACGATACGGCTGTCATTTTGTACACCTCTGGAACCACTGGAAATCCCAAAGGAGTCCAATTAACCCACAAAAACTTATATTCGAATGCCGAGAATTCCGCAAAACATAATGAAACAGAGCGGGGCACAACACTCGGAGTCCTGCCGCTAGCCCATGTGTATGGTCTGACAATCTCTAATATTTGCTTTCTAACAGGCAGCACAATCGTTATTTTTTCAAACTTTCAATTAGAAGGGGTATTTCAAGCAATTGAAACATATAAAGTGAAGACATTCTCAGCAGTTCCTGCGATGATACACGCTATGGTTTCTTATCCAAGAGCCGAACAATATAATACCACAAGTCTTGAATCAGTCGGTTCTGGTTCAGCACCGTTGCCTGTTGCCTTATTGTATGCTTTTGAACAAAAATTTGGCGCAAAAGTATTCGAGGGTTATGGGTTATCAGAGGCTGCTCCGGTAGTTACTGCTCACAAGAAAGGCATCGAAATAAAGCCCGGGTCGGTTGGGATTCCGATACCAGGGGTAGAATTGAGAATTGTCGATGAAAAGGGCGAGGACGTTCCAGACGGTGTAGTGGGGGAACTAATTGTCAGCGGTGATAATGTCACTCCTGGCTATTACCAAAATCCTCTAGAAACAAATCGAGTCTTAAAGGATTCATGGTTATTTACGGGCGATATGGCCCGGATCGATGACGAAGGCTATGTCTATATTGTTGATCGAAAAAAGGATTTAATTATTCGCGGCGGCTTTAATGTGTATCCTCGTGATGTCGAAGAAATATTAAATGCTCACGAACAAGTATTCGAGGCAGCAGTGGTGGGGGTTCCCGATGAACGAATGGGCGAAGAAATGGTTGCCTGCGTCGTAAAAAAGCCAGATTCAGAAGTAACCGAAAAAGAATTAATCAATTATTGCCAAGACCATTTAGCGAAAAACAAAACACCACGAAGAATTGTTTTTCTAGAGGCACTGCCTAGAAATGGTGTGGGGAAAATATTAAAAACGCATCTCCGCAAGCAGGCATCAGAAATTGTCATCAAACCGTAAAGGAAAAAAGGAGGAGAAGGTGGATGGAAAAAAGAACCATACTAACAACTAGTAGTCGAGGTTTACTTGAAGATTCATTCCCTTATCGTTTATTCCAAAAAGCAAAACGGTTAGGGACGTGGAACCCCGCTGATATTGATTTCAGACAGGATCAAAAGGATTGGAAAGCGATGAATGAGGAGCAGCAAGCAGATATTTTACGGCTGATTTCTCAATTTCAAGCAGGTGAGGAAGCAGTTACATTAGACCTGCTTCCACTCATTATGGCGATTGCGAAAGAAGGGCGTTTGGAAGAAGAGATGTTTCTAACAACCTTTTTGTACGAGGAAGCGAAACATACTGAATTTTTCCGGCTAGTATTGAATGCGATTGGTGAGCGAGGAGACTTATCTCATTTTCATACGGAAACCTATCAGAAAATTTTCTATGAAATTCTCCCAACGACAATGGAACGGCTTATTACTGACCAATCTCCAGAAGCGATTGCTGAAGCATCGGTGGTGTACAACATGTTTGTCGAAGGAGTTTTAGCAGAAACAGGCTATTTTTCCTTTTACAATGCCTTAGAAACGGCGGGAATTATGCCTGGTCTGCTTGAAGGGGTTGGTCATTTAAAAAAGGATGAGTCCAGGCATATCGGCTATGGAACTTTCCTTTTGCAACGCTTGATTTGTGAACATCCACATCTCTTTGATTTTGTGGCAGCCAAGATGGGCGAACTGACTCCGTTAGCGATTAGGTTAAACCAAGAAGGAATCGCAGGAAGGGAGGTAAGCGCATTCGGCGGGGACCCGGAGGACATCATGAACTTTACATTAAAACAACTCTCTGTTCGAATGGAGATCTTAGCGCGGGCAAAAGGCAAAAAAATTGAAGAGATTTATAGATTTTCAGATAGTGAGTTAGGAGTACTCTAAACCGGAAAAGGAGGAATTAAGATGACGGTAAAGGTAGATGTCCAAACATTTCCCCACTTTATTAACGGAAATTGGGTGCCTGCAAGCAGACAAGGAACATTTGATGTGTTTAACCCGGCAAATGGTGAACTAGTTGCAAGGGTGGCGAAAGGAACGAAGGAAGATGTCGACCTAGCTGTAAATGCAGCACGCGAAGCGTTTGACAAAGGGAACTGGAGAAATATGAAGCCCAAAGACCGGGCCAAGGTGTTATATGCAATTTCCCATCGAATTGCCGAACATGCTGAGGAGTTAGCATACTTAGAAGCTATTAGTTCAGGTGGAACGGTACGCCGAATTGGCAGCAGTGATATTCTGCAAATGGTTGATTTGTTCCAAACATTAGCCAACTTTACGGTAGACTACCCATTCTCAGAAACACTTCCTGTTCCGCCATTCCCAGGACCCGCCCACAATTTTATTTGGCGTGAGCCAATCGGAGTATGTGCAGCCATCACTCCATGGAACCTGCCGATGGTGATTGCGACATGGAAGATTGCTCCCGCACTTGCGATGGGGAATACGATTGTCATTAAGCCTGCCAGCTACACACCGCTGTCGACTCTAAAACTAGCAGAAATTATTTCAGCCGTGGTCCCTCCAGGTGTAATCAATGTGGTTTCAGGTCCGGGTGCAGAAGTCGGTGAAGCCTTAGTTAATCATCCAAAGGTTGATAAAGTGGCCTTCACTGGTTCGACAGAGATTGGCAGAGGTATAATGGGACTTGCTGCCGGCACGATTAAGAAAACCACACTGGAGTTAGGTGGTAAATCACCAAATATTCTCTTAGAGGATGCCGATCTTAACATTGCTCTGCCTGGAAGTCTGTTTGGAGTATTTCTCCATTCCGGACAGCTTTGTGAATCAGGGACTCGGCTTTTTGTCCCAGATAAGCTTTATGACCAAGTGGTTGCAGGATTGGCCGCACTCACTATGAAATTAAAGCTCGGTAATCCACTTGATCCTACCACCGATGTTGGGCCAGTAATCTCAAAAAAGCAAAAAGAAACGATCCTTTCCTACATTGAAACCGGTAAACAAGAAGGAGCTACGCTTTTATGCGGAGGCCAGGAAGTAAAGGTAGCTGACTGTGAAGAAGGTCATTTTATCGAACCAACGATTTTTACGAATGTCACCAACGATATGAAAATTGCCCAAGAAGAAATTTTCGGACCCGTCCTCTGTGTGATTCGTTATTCAGACCTGGAAGATGCGATTCGAATGGCGAATGACACCATTTATGGTTTAGCAGCAGGAGTATGGACACGCGATGTTAATAAAGCGTACGCAGTCGCGAGAAAACTGCAAGCGGGTATCGTCTGGATAAATGAATGGCATATGCTCCGCAGTGATGCCCCGTTTGGTGGGTACAAGCAAAGTGGAATTGGCCGCGAAATGGGACAGCAATCACTCGATGCCTATACCCAGGTCAAGCATGTACACACTTCGATGTCACCGGAGTTAGAGCGACGTAATTGGTATGGAATACTGTTTGGCCAAAACTAATGAAGAGGTGTGGATGAATATGAAAACAACCTTATCACAGTTTATGTTACGTACGGGAATATACAGCGGTTCAAATTCAAGGGCGATGGTCCCAAGTCTATTTGCAGGTCTGGGTGCTAAACGCGTACTTCTCTTAAGTGACAGAGGCTTAGAGGCAGCGGGCATTGTTGAAAAAGTAGCTGAAATATTTACCCTGACAGGACATGGCTCTGGTCCTGAATTGGTGGGGCAATTTTTAGATATTAAGCAGGATGCCGAGAGCCGATGTATTAATGAAGCGGTCCGCTATGCACGAGAAATCGGGGCGGATTCCTTACTAGCCGTTGGCGGGGGCAGTGTTCTTGATACCGTAAAAGGGGTAAAATACGCGCTCCACAAAGGATTGACAGATATAAAAGAGGCTATCCCAGGCGGCTTATTGTATGAGTCCTTTCCAAAAGCCAACTACATGCCAATTCCACATATAGCCATCCCGACAACAGCGGGGACCGGTTCAGAGGTTTCACCGATTGCTGTTATTTTTAATGAAGATATCCAAATGAAGACGAATATCATCAATCCATTTATTAATGCAGATATGGCAATCTTGGATCCGGATTTAACCGTTGGACTTCCACCAATGATTACAGCATTTACAGGATTTGATGCCTTAACACATGCCATTGAGGCACTCGCATCCCCGACAGCAACAGGTCTAACCGATGCCTACGCCCTCCATGCTATTCGCCTGATTGAAAAAAATCTGCCAATTGCCGTTGCTGATGGTTCGAACCTTGATGCCCGTATGGATTTATTACAAGCTAGCTTGATGGGGATTACCGCTTTCAGTTTTGCGTTAAACGCAATTCCTGTCCACAATATGGCACACGCCTATGGGGCTTTGTTCCGTATTCCTCATGGTCTCGCTAATGCCGTTTTTTTACCGGTAGTCATGGAGTTAGTCCCTGATTTATATCTTCCTAAGGCAGCGGAATTAGCACAGGCCTTGAATGTAGACGTAAAGGGGGACACCCCGCAAACAGCGTTAGCCAAAGTGATTGGAAAAATTAAATTGCTGCAGTATAAGGTAGGATTACCGGCTGATTTTAAGCAATTTAATATCACCGAAGAGGCGCTCCAACTGGCGATTCCAGCCGTCATGAAGGATCCTGCCGCATTGAGCTTCCCTATGCCAAAAGAATTAATTGCTGCGATTGGACAAAAGGTGGTTCCGTTGACAGTAAAATAGATACCATGAAAAACCATTATCGATGTAAGTGATTCATAATGGTTTTTCAATGATTATTGATAACAGAATAACCAAGATGTATTTCTGTGTTAAATAGGGGGAGAACCGTATGAATCTTACTATTAAAAAACTTATGGAATGTACCATCCAAGATACAATTACGGCTTGGAATAGAGGGTTTGAAGGCTATTTTGTGAATTTAGAAATGACATCTGATATATTTTTTAACCGCTTGGTCAATGAGGGATTATCTATGGAGCATTCATTGGTAGCTTTTGACGGTGAAGAACCTGTCGCGATTGTTTTAAATGGTTTCCGCGTCATCGACGGGAAAAAGACTTCTTGGAATGGCGGGACTGGGATTGCACCCGATTACCGGGGGAAGGGGGTTTCCCAGTTATTAATGGAGGCAGCCTTTAACGTTTATTCTGAGGAAGGAGTTGAAGTTGCCACCCTTGAAGCCATAAAGGAAAATGAACGGGCGATACGTTTATATCAACGATTTGGCTATGAAATAACCGATTCCCTAGTTTATTTAAGTGGGACATTAGATTTAATCCATACTTCTATACTTAATAAATCGATTCGGCCTGAGCAACTCTCAACTTACCATTTTTACAAAGAAAATCTTCCATGGCAATGTCAGTGGCAGAGTGTTAAGTCAGGGGAAGCACAAATTTATTTTGACGAGAAACAGAATCCGCTTGGATACTCTTTATTCAAAAGGGTTTGGAATCAACAAGGGCAGTTGGAGAGAGTATTGTTATATCAGATTGAACTATTTGCTGAAGCTAAAGAGGAAATGATTAAGTCAATTTTGAGTTCGATAACAGGGGAAAATCCGAATCCCATTAACTTTATGACGATAAATGCGTCAGTATCTAATCCTGTCATTCAAATATTAGAAGATTTAGGCTTTGTGAAAACAACGGAGCAAGTCCAAATGGTCAAAAAAATGAATCAATAAAAATTTTTTGAATCCTTAATCATATTATTATATAATTTTCGTTAGGGCCAATCTCAGGTCGATTGGGCTTGACCTACATAAATTAATAGGATTAGGAGAAATACAAATGGAAAAAGTACTTATTTTCGGACACAAAAATCCTGACACCGACACAATTTGTTCTGCGATTGCCTATGCAGACTTAAAAAAACAATTAGGGATGGATGTTGAACCTGTACGTTTAGGACAAATCAACGGGGAAACACAATTTGCTCTTAACCAATTTAATGCAGAAGTTCCACGTTTGGTTGAAGCAGTTGCTAGTGAAGTGAACTCAGTTATTTTAGTCGATCACAACGAGCGCCAGCAAAGTGCCAATGATATCGCGGATGTTCGTGTCCTTGAAGTCATTGACCACCACCGCATTGCAAACTTTGAAACAAGTGATCCATTGTATTACCGCTGCGAGCCTGTAGGCTGTACAGCAACGATCTTAAATAAAATGTATAAAGAAAACAACAAAGAAATTAGTAAACCAATTGCAGGCCTTATGTTATCTGCCATTATTTCTGACTCTTTATTATTTAAGTCTCCAACTTGTACACCAGAAGATGTGGCAGCAGCTCGCGAGTTAGCTGAAATTGCTGGAGTGGACGCTGATACTTATGGACTTGAAATGCTAAAAGCTGGGGCAGATGTTCGCGATAAATCCATTGCTGAACTCTTAAGCCTGGATGCAAAAGGATTTGAGATGGGTGCTAGTAAAGTAGAAATCGCTCAAGTGAATGTAGTTGACACAGACGATGTTCTTGCTCGCCAAGACGAATTGGAAGCGGCTATTTCTACCATTATCGAAGAAAAGAACTTAGACTTATTCTTGTTCGTGGTAACAGATATTTTAACAAACGATTCAGTTGGTTTAGCGTTAGGAAGCAAAACAACTGCCGTTGAAAAAGCCTATAATGTTTCCCTTGTAAATAACACAGCTACACTAAAAGGTGTTGTTTCTCGTAAAAAGCAAATTGTTCCAGTTTTAACTGATATTTTTACTAAAGGTGAGTAGTAAAATAGACCGTTCATGGAGATTTCCATGGACGGTTTTTTTCAGTTTTTAGACGAAACAAATAAATTCCTTCTTTCCATCGACAATCTTTTGTTGTAATCTATTAAATATTTAGAAAACCGAAATTATCTTAAAATACAACAGGAGGAAGGAATACTTGCATGCTGTTTTTGTCACTAATCAGTTCTTTTTTTAATGCGGTGAATGCGCTTTATGCCAAGAAGATTGTTGGAGAAATGAAGGATAATAATAGTTTCATTGTTACTTCATTTGCATACATAGGTTTATTTCTTGGATTAACCTTGCCATGGCTTTATTTATTCAAAGTAAACCTGATCTCGATTGCGTTATTAGTTTTGGTTGTCCTGCTCGATATGGCAGGGAATTTACTTTTCTTTAAAGCGATGAACAAAATCGAGGTATCCGTCCTTTCCGTTTACATGGCATTAACACCATTGTTCACATTTATTCCAAATAGCTTCTTGTATGGCTTCCATCCTTTTGTGCTCGTGTCTGTTTTGTTTATCATGGTAGGCGTCTATTTTCTAAATTTAAAAGGCCGGAACCCGCTGACCCCATTTCTTGAGCTTAGGAAGCCAGGTAATTTATTAGGAATTGCTTCAGCGATTGTATTTGGAGTGAGTATGGTGCCGTCTCAGCAATTACTTGTTCATGGCTGGGTCAATCCAGTGACACTTTATTTTTACCGAGCTTGCGGGATTGCTTTGATTACCTATCTGATTTACCGTCCAAAGGTATGGTTTCCGAGCTTGCATAAACATTTAAGTTTACGTGGAATCACCGTCATCATCCAATGGGTTTGCCTCTTTACGGCCTTAAAGTTTGCTGATGGAACACTGGTTGTCTCTTTGGCCTTCACCTCACCATTATTTGCCGTTTTCTTAGCGTGGTATTATTTTAAGGAACGCATTACTCCTGCGAAGCTAACGGCATGTGTGATTACTATTTTAGGAATTATTATTACGGTTGTTTAAGGGGAGTAATATATAAAGGAGGAATGAGCAGTTGAGCCGAAAGCACTCGACCACCATGTTCATGGCTGGTCTGCAATGGTTATTTTTTATGTTTGCAAATACTGTGGTCATCCCGTTAACAATCGGGGATGCCTTTGATTTATCAGCAGGGGAAATAGCAAGTTCCATGCAAAGAGCATTTATCTATACTGGCATAGCATGTATCTTGCAAGCATTATTTGGGCATAAGTACCCATTAATGGAGGGGCAATCTGGCTTGTGGTGGGGGGCCATCTTAAGTCTTTGTGCGTCTGCTTCTTCCGCTGGCATCAGTTTGGAAGAACTAGGCGGTGGACTTGCGCTCGGGATTATTGGTTCAGGTGTTCTAGTTATGATCCTTGGTGTGTTAGGGATGGGAACGGTGTTAAAGCGCTTATTCACACCAGTTGTGATGAGTACGGTCCTATTTCTCCTCGCGAGCCAGCTGATTGTCATTTTTACAAAAGGAATGCTTGGGCTGGGGACTGGGGATCAGATTGATCTTCCGACAGCAGGGCTTTCTATCCTGTTAATCATCCTCGTTGTATGGATCAATTTGAAGGGGCCTGGTATGATTCGGAACTTTTCCATCCTCATAGGAATTGTAACCGGGTGGGTGGTTCACGCACTATTCTTCCCAGCACCTGCTGAGAATGTAAGTACGTCTACGGAATTTTTTCATTTATTTCCTTGGGGGAAACCTAGTTTTAGCTTGGGTCTCATTCTAATGACGGTGATCACTGGTTTAGTTAATACAACGAATACCATGGCTTCGATAAGAGGGGTTGAGCCAATCTTAAAGACTTCAACCACAGATAACCAATACCGACGCTCATTTGTGCTAACAGGGATAAATTCGATTGTTTCGGGGCTGTTTGGGATGGTTCCATATGCGCCTTATATTTCTTCGCTCGGATTTTTACAGTCTACGCTCATATTTGAGCGGGCACCTATAATCATTGGTGGAGCGATGTTTATTGTCCTTGGCTTGGTACCTGCACTAAGCAATTTGTTTTCGACTTTGCCAATTAGTGTAGGGGATGCGGTTTTATTTGTTGCCTACCTACAATTATTCAGCGGTGCACTCACCAATCTGAATGGAATTCCTTTTAATCAGCGAACAATCTATCGCATCGCGGGTCCAGTGTTGTTGGGAATTGCCATCATGAATATTCCGTCTGAAATGTTTTCCTCGCTGCCAATGTTGGTTCAACCACTGTTATCGAGTGGCTTACTAGTAGGAATTTTGCTTGCGATTGTCCTAGAAAATACTATCGATTGGAATAAACTAGAGAACCCCGTGCCAAATACGGAAAGAAAAATTAGTTAATGAAAAGATAAAGGCGCCCCTAAAAAATTAGGGGCGCCTAGTTATTAGATATCAATATTACACCTGTTGCGTCAACTTATCTTTTAAAAAAGGATAGAGACTGATGGCGAGATGAATATTTAAAAATTGCTGGCTATCGGATAAATCTGTGGAAAGAATCTCTTCAATCCGTTTTAAGCGATACATCAAAGTGTTCGTATGAACATGGATTGACTCTGCTGCTTCCTTCGCATTTTGATTGTGTTCAAGATAGGCAAATAACGAAGGGAGGAGTTCTCCTTTTCGAGATTGATCGTATTCAAACAGCGGTCCTAGCACTTCGATTATAAAATCGATGAGTTCCTCCTCGCTGTTTTGGAGTAGAAGCCGTTGAACACCAAGTTCTTTATAACTAATGACCTGATTTTTTCCTCCAAAGCTTTGAAGGAATTGTAAGCATTTTGCTGCTTCCTGCATGGATCTTGTGACTTTTAATAAACTGGAATGGATTCTGCCAGTCCCAATAGAAACCGTTGTTCCCCAATTTTTTATCTGGATTTCCTGCTGAAATTTTGCAACAAGTTCCTTCACCCGCTGATGTGTATAGTTGGAGGAAACTTTTTGTTGAAAAGTTAGCAAGACAACGATTTGATCGTGATTACGTACGGCCATTCCTTTTAACGGATTTTTTAAAAATACACGGTTGGCCATTTGGACAAGATGACGGATGATACTGTTCTTTTTATGAGTATTGTCCATTTCATCAAGTCGAATCATTACTGCTAAATAATCCCCAAGGGGGTCGAAATCTAGCTGTTTCGCTTTTTGAAGAATAGTGCCATCCATTTTACCGGAGAAAAGAACATCAATTAGTTCCCCATTTATTGTTTCTTGTGCCTCAAATATAGCTTGCTCCTTTACTAATTCGAGGGATATGACCGTACAAGCATGCTCTAAGGCGGCAATATCAACATCACGCATTTTTTCTGGGGAAACGATTATAAGTGATCCATAAAGCGTTGGCTTTGCCCCAATTGGAAGGATGGTTATACATTGATTTTCTTCATTCATGTTTGTTTCAAACAATGAGCAGACGTTTCCAGGTGTTTTGATGGACTCCTGAGCCATATTGCGGATGGCAGATAATTCCTCATCGGATAGTTTGATTTTATATGCAGAGGAAATCAATTCGCCAAGATCATCAAATAACAAAATCGTCTCGCTGGTTGTGTCGTGCAAATAGGTAATTATGGAGTCAAGACCTTCCCCATGTAATACAAGTGCGGCTAACATATTATGGATATCGACTGAGCGGGATAACATCTCATTTTGTTTGGAAATCGTATTATTTAAATCTCCCAGCTGTCTCACAGCCTCTTCCTGCTCGCGGTAAAGGTTTGCTTTCTCCAGTGCAACGGCAGCCTGATGGGCAATCGCAGTTAGAAGATGAATATCCTCAGGGATAAAGTGAAGCGACGGATCAAATGAGTCAAGCGTAATCACACCGATACATTCTCCTTTTAACAAGATAGGAGCACAAATCGATGAATAAGGGAGCGTCGGAATCGATTGATTCATAAGCATATGATTCGTTTCCGATAGTGTGGCTGTTGCTTTTTCAACTTCTGTCCGGTTGTGAAAAATCAAGCATTTTTGCGCTGAAAAAGCTAAGCCAGTCATCGATTCACCGGGTTTCAACCTTACCCTTGTAATTTCAGATGTAAAGTTGCTGTCTGATTTTGGAATGAGCAGATCTTGGCTAGGGTCATAAAGGAACAAGACCCCTCCGTGGGCTGCATCAATGACTGAAACCGTTTGAACCATAATGGAATCGATAATCGTATCAATGTCTAGCGATGAGTTTAATACATTGGAGACATGGATTAATGATTGCAGCTGACGACGGCTAAGAGTTTCTTTCATCATGCACCTCTCCTTTTAATGATGTTAAAATAATGAAAATTTTCATTTCTTTTGTTTATTGTAACAAATTTCACAATAAAACGTGTGATTTTTGTCAGGAAGTATAAGGAAATAGAATGATTTTGATTATTTATTTGTGTTATTACACAAATTGTTTATTAAAAATTTTGTGTAAAATAACATAACAAATATTCTGATAAGTTTTATAATTATAAATACATTAATAATATACGCCATTCTATTAAAGCATTAAACAAATAGGAATGTGGCAGAGAGGATGGAAGAAGTGATTAACGAAGAGAGATTATGGGGTCGTTTGCAACTTCTTAGTGAAATTGGAAAAACTGAATCCGATGGTGTCACTCGTTTATCTTTCACTCCGGAAGAACGAGCAGCTAAGGATCTTGTAGCTACATTTATGAAAGAAGCTGGTTTGCAAGTACGTGAGGATGAAGTCGGAAACCTGATTGGCAGGAAGGAAGGCGTAAACCCTGATGCACCTCTGGTATTAACTGGTTCACATATCGATTCAGTATTTAATGGAGGGAATTTTGATGGACCACTTGGTGTCCTGTCGGCAGTTGAAGCCCTTCAAGTCATGAATGAGCAAGGAATTGAGACAGTACATCCGATTGAAGTGATTGCATTTACGGATGAAGAAGGGGCAAGATTTAGCTTTGGAATGATTGGCAGCCGTGGGATTGCTGGCACACTAACACAAGAGGAATTGCTTAATAAGGATAAGCAGGGGATCTCAATCGCTGAAGCGTTCGTCGCAAATGGACTTGAGCCGGAAGCAATCGGCAAAGCAGTCCGAAAGCCTGAAGAGGTGAAGGCATATGTCGAACTTCATATTGAACAAGGGAAGGTCCTTGAAGGACAAAATCTCTCAGCCGGAATTGTATCAGGATTAGCTGGTCCATTATGGCTCAAGTTTATTTTAGAAGGGGAAGTTGGTCATGCAGGAGCCACACCGATGTCAATCAGGCATGATGCCTTGACTGCAGCAGCAAGAGTGATGCTTGTTATCGAAGCAGAAGCAGGTAAAACTGAAACTACGGTTGGCACAGTCGGACAAGTTCAGGTGAACCCAGGTGGAATCAACATTATTCCTGGCCGGGTTGAATTCTCATTAGACCTTCGGGATATAAGTGAAGTCGTCCGCGATGAAGTAGAGGAGAAGATTAGAGTCCAGGCAGAGCAGATTTGTGAGGCCCAAGGTGTTAAGTTAATGATTGAAGACTTACAGCGTGTTGCACCAGCTCCATGTTCTGACATCGTAAAGAGTGCAGCGAAAGACGCCTTTGTTAAATTAGGTCTAGAAAGCTATTATCTTCCAAGCGGTGCCGGTCATGATGGAATGCAATTGATGGACTTATGTCCGATGGGGATGATTTTCATCCGTTCCAAGAATGGAATAAGTCATGACCCAGCTGAATGGAGTTCTAAAGAGGACTGTACAGACGGGGCGAATGTTCTTTATCATACGGTTCTAAATCTTGCGGTTCAAAAAGTGAATGTAGCAACAAACTAAATAGGAGATGACAAGCATGAGTAATAGTACAACAGTAAATCTTAATCAACTAGCTGAAGAAACAAAAGAACAAGTCATTGCCTGGAGAAGGCATTTGCACCAAAATCCGGAACTATCTTTCCATGAGGAAAAAACATCTCAATTTATTTATGATACATTACAATCGTTTGGAAACTTGGAGATTACTCGGCCGACTAAAACAAGTGTGGTGGCAAGATTAATCGGAGCTGAACCTGGTAAAACACTTGCGATTCGCGCGGATATGGACGCCCTGCCAATTCAAGAGGAGAACACTTTCGAATTTGCTTCCCAAAATCCTGGAGTGATGCATGCTTGTGGACATGATGGTCATACGGCGATGCTGCTTGGTACAGCAAAAATCCTTTCAAGTTTAAAGGATCAAATTAAAGGGGAAGTTCGTTTCTTGTTCCAGCATGCGGAAGAGTTATTCCCAGGTGGAGCTGAGGAAATGGTTGAAGCGGGAGTCATGGACGGTGTAGACCTTGTAATTGGTACACATCTCTGGTCACCAATTGAAAAAGGCAAAGTGGGGGTTGTCTATGGTTCAATGATGGCATCGCCAGACACCTTCTGGATTACTGTTAATGGTAAAGGTGGACATGCCGCACTTCCACACCAAACCATTGATTCCATTGCTGTAGCTGCACAAGTAGTAACCAATCTTCAGCATATTGTCTCAAGGAATACGGATCCACTAGATAGTTTAGTTATTTCAGTAACCCAATTTGTTGCAGGAACAACTCATAATGTTATTCCTGGCTCTGTGAAACTTTGGGGTACCGTGCGAAGCTTTGATCGAACACTTCGCGAATCGATCCCAGCTAAAATGGAACGCGTCGTTAAAGGGATTACAGAAGCACATGAAGCCACATATGACTTTAAATATGAATTTGGCTACCGTCCTGTCATCAATGATAACGAAGTGACAGCTGTGATTGAAGAAACAGTTCGAGAAGTATTTGGTGAAGAAGCACTTGATATGATGAGACCAAATATGGGTGGAGAAGATTTCTCTGCATTTATGGAAAAAGCTCCAGGCTGTTACTTCTATGTGGGAGCGGGTAATGAGGAGCAAGGAATTACTTATCCACATCATCATGAACGTTTCACAATCGATGAAGATGCACTAGAAATTGGGGTAAAAACTTTCTTACATGCGACATTTAAATTTTTAGCTTAAATCACGAAACACAGAACCTTCGTGCAAACTAAATAAATAAATACTTCACGAAGGTTCAGCAATATTAATAGAAAGAAGGCGTCATAATAATATAAAATTGGGGGTTTATCTATGAAATTACATCAGCTTCTTGCAATCATACCGTTTATTGGCTTACTAGGCGGAGTTCCTTTCGTCAATAAGGTCACTCCCTACGTGTTCGGGATGCCTTTTGTTCTCTTTTACATTGTTCTATGGGTAGTAATTACTTCAGTAATTATGGCGATTGTGTTTAAAATGGACCCAGCAAATCAGGAGGAGGAGATCTAAATGAATACTGCATTAATTATTATTTTCGGATTCTTAGCGTTATCTATCTTCCTCGGTGTTCAGGCCCAAAAAGGCAAGGAAATGAGTCTTGAACAATGGTCCGTTGGGGGCCGTGGCTTTGGCACCATCTTCGTATTCTTATTAATGGCAGGGGAAATTTACACTACCTTTACTTTCTTAGGCGGAAGTGGCTGGGCTTACGGTAAAGGTGGCCCAACTTATTATATCTTAGGATACGGTTGTTTAGCTTACATCATGTCCTATTGGCTGCTTCCAGCAATTTGGAAATATGCGAAAGATAACAAATTAATGTCTCAATCCGACTTTTTTGTTAGTAAATATAAAAGCCCATTACTTGGTGTTTTTGTATCTATAGTAGGTGTTGTTGCACTGATTCCGTATCTGGTTCTCCAATTAAAAGGTTTAGGTATTATCGTTTCTGAAGCTTCAGGCGGATCTATTTCATCAACTGCAGCAATCTGGATTGGTGTGATTGCTGTAACTGTATACGTGATGATTTCAGGAATTCACGGTTCTGCTTGGACAGCTGTAATCAAGGATATCATGATTCTAGGTGTTGTTTTGTTCCTAGGTATTTATTTACCTATCCATTATTACGGCGGCTTCCAGCCAATGTTTGAAGCAATTGAAGCTGCAAAACCAGGTTTCCTTGCTTTACCTGATACAGGATTAAGTGTATCTTGGTTTATTTCTACTGTATTATTAACTGCTCTTGGTTTCTATATGTGGCCACATACTTTCGGTTCCATTTATTCAGCACAAAGTGCAAAAGTTTTCCGTAAAAATGCAATTATTATGCCGCTTTATCAACTCGTGTTATTGTTTGTATTCTTTGTAGGCTTTGCAGCAATTCTTCAGGTGAAAGGGTTAGAGGGCCCGGCTGGTGACCTTGCCTTATTAAAACTATCAATGCAGACGTTTGATCCATGGGTAGTCGGATTAATTGGGGCCGCTGGGTTATTAACAGCGATCGTTCCAGGTTCGATGATTATGATGGCTGCGGCTACTTTATTAGCGAAAAACGTTTATAAGGTGTTTGTTCCGAAAGCCTCTGAACAGCAAGTATCTAAATTAGCAAAGAACTTAGTTCCAGTTGTAGCAATCATCGCTCTATACTTCACCTTTAAAGGTGGAGACACGTTAGTAACCTTGTTATTGATGGGGTACAGCCTTGTAACACAATTGTTCCCTGCATTAGTATTCAGCTTAGCTAAAAAGAACGTTGTAACAAAAGCTGGTGCTTTCGCGGGTATTGCAGTTGGTGTATTTACAGTTGCCTACATTACAATCAGTGCTTCAACTGTTGGGACTCTTTTCCCTGCACTTCCTCAATTTGTTAAGGATCTGAATGTGGGTGTAATTGCATTAATTATCAATTTAGTGGTTACATTCGCTGTTAGTTTCGTAACAAAATCTGCAACGGCTAATAACACGAATGAGCGTGTGGCTTAATTAAAAACAATAAAGACACCTCCAACATCGAAGTGCTTCGATGACTGGAGGTGTTTTTATTTTTGTACCAAGTAATTTTAGTCGATCTGATTTTGATTTTCTTCTTCTTTCCTCTGATTCATCATGAAAAATGTTAAAGGCTGTTCTGTTCCTGACATCAGCTTATACACATAGGAAGAAGTGATTTTATAGCCGTCGTCAATTTTCGTGGCCAAATAGTTCGTCCGTTCAAACAGGATCGAACGAATATGATTGATTTGCCGGGAGATTTTGTCCATCAGTGCTTCTTGATTGTCCAAACGCTGTAAAACTCCACCTTGAAATTCTTCTTGTTTAGACATTTTCTCGGCAACCACTTTTTGTAATTCCAACTGTTCATTCATTTGAAGGACAAGTTGATGATTAGCATTCTCGTTACTCTCCAACCGATTTCGTAAGTCGTTTAGTTGTTCATCTAAATGGTTCCAATGGATTAATTGTGTTTCTTCTTGCGCCTGTGTTTTAAAGCCTAATTCTGCTAATGCTTTTTCAAGTACAGCATTTGCCTTTTGTTGTTCATTAATTAGCTCAGAAAAAAAATCCTGTCTTGATAATTCTTGATTCGGTGTGTTTATCTCGTGTTTATTTTTGAAAACATTCGGATGTTCTCTATTATTAATGAATAATCCCATACCTCTCTCCGCCTTTTATGTTTTTAATTGTGATATTTTATGCTTGATGTTCATAAGAGGGGACATGATTGGGCTAGTTCACAGGAGATCAGTTTGTAGTTAACACAAAAAACGCTTGGGGTTCAAAGTGAATAACCCCAAGCGTTTGATGTAAGAATATTGATTTACACGAGCTGTGCTGTTTTCAAAACAAACTTTTCAACGACCTTTGCTACTCCATCATGCATATTAGTATCGGTCACATAATCAGCTTTTTCCTTAATATCTTCTGGTGCATTGCCCATGGCTACACCAAGTCCTGCAAACTCAATCATGGCTAAATCATTATAGCTGTCTCCCATGGCAATAACTTCTTCACGTTCAATTCCGAGCTGTCCAATTAAATGATGGAGACTTGTACCTTTGGTTACACCAGCCTCGGTAAACTCCAAAAAGAAAGGCTTCGAGCGCATCACGCTTAATTGTCCTGCTAACTCCATTTGAAGCTTTTGTTCCACAGCGGCAAGTTTCGATTCTTCCTCAAGCATTAACACTTTAACAACAGGTTCTTTCACAGAATCTACTAAGCTGTCAACCTCAAAGATTTCTAAACCAGTAATTTCACCTTCAATATCGGTATATTGATTTCCAGCTTCGGTTACAATGGAATCCCCGACATAGGTATGTATCCAAACATTCTCACGACGACTTAATTCGTAGAGATTATGAACTGTTTCTGGGGACAATGTACTGCTAAAAAGTTCTTCACCGGTTTGACAGTTTGTTATTTTTGCACCATTAAAAGAAAGAATAAAACTCCCAAACTCCTTTAAACGCAGTTCTTCAGCAATATCATACATGGCATAGGTTGGTCGCCCTGATGCTAATACGACCTTAACTCCAACTTCCTGGGCGTCCATTAACGCCTTCTTTGTACGTGGGGAAATTGTATGGTCGTCCTGTAATAACGTATCATCTAGGTCTAGTACAATCATTTTATATGTCATTTTTGTTTGTTGTCCTTTCCTTACTATATTTCTTTACCCATCTTACTATAATTTCTGGAAAAAAACTTATAACAATTGAATCCAATTTTGAAATAGATAAATAAAATATAGTAAAACTTTAAAAGAACGAGGGTGTGTTCGATGTCAATTTTCGATATTTTTAAAAGTAAATGCAGTTTTTGTAAAAGGAAAGTAAGTCCATTAAGAAAATATATAAATGATCGAGGGGAAACAGTAAAAGTATGTATCCCTTGCTCAGAGTATGCAGAAAGAAGGGCTTTTCGGAAAGTAACATAATAATTTAGCGGGCAATTTAAATGAATAGATTTATTAAGATAATCGATTCATATTTTTGAAAAAATGTGCAATACTTAAGTGAAAGTTTGTTTTTAAGCAACGTAGTAAAGGATGGAATGGGGAATTTCAAATATGAATCGCTGCGGATGGGTTAATCAGGATCCATTGTATATCGATTATCATGATCATGAATGGGGAGTTCCAGTCTACGATGATCGCCTTCTTTTTGAGTATTTGAATCTTGAAGGAGCTCAGGCTGGACTCAGCTGGTATACGATTTTGAAGAAGCGGGAGAACTATCGACAAGCCTTTGATAACTTTGAAGCTGAAAAAATTATCCGCTATGACGAAAAGAAAATTGAGGAACTAATACATAATGAAGGAATTGTCCGAAATAAGCTCAAAATCAATGCTGTCATTACTAACGCACATGCATTTTTAAAGGTCGTCGCCGAATTTGGCTCATTTAGTAAGTACATATGGTCATTTGTTGGAGGTAAGCCGATTCAAAACCACTTTAAAGAAATGAAAGATGTTCCTGCAGTCACGGAAATAAGTGATCAATTAAGTAAGGATTTAAAGAAGAGAGGCTTTAAATTTGTGGGCTCGACCATCTGTTATGCGTTCATGCAAGCTACAGGGATGGTGAATGACCATATTGTCACTTGTATCTGTTATCAAAATGAAGTTCAATTAACGAAATAAAGGAAAAAAGCGATTATCTCAAAGTGAGACATCGCTTTCTTTCGTTTGTGTAAAGAAAAAGATGAAGATGGCAATAGACAATAAAAACAGAAAAATCTCACCTTTTGTTGGCTCGAACGTTGGGAGGTCAGTTAAGGACAAAATGACCACTTCCTTCTTCATTAGATTAGTTTTTCAGGTTCGATACCAAAATGTTCAGTAACAATCCAGCGGAATTGTGTAAAAACCTTTTCTAAATCAGGCAATGCAGGTACGTGTTTAGGTACCCCGAAAATAGGACCAGTCATATTGAAGCTAAATCTGCCTGGTCCTAAAAAGATCCCTGACACATTTATCTGATCACTAATTAATAGGATGGCTAAAAGGATATCTCCAATGTCCAATAATAAGCTCAATGTTTTATTCCCTGATATTCCTTCTAAACGTCCTATTCCTGTTAGCGGTCCACCAACCGAAAGGGCAAATCCTTTTGGTTCTACTATAAGTCTGACAACTGTCACTTGACCTGTTAATAATAAAAATGCAGTAATAATATCAATATTCCGTTGGATAGATATAATTGATTGCAAACGTTTTTCTAAGTCACATGTATTATTCAAAGAATTTCACTACCTATTCAAACTTCATGTGCAACGATCATGACAAGACCAGAAATCTTTGCAGCTAAGACATATCTTTTGTATGGTATGAAGAAAATTGAAGGATGCTACTAAATTAACAAAAAAAGCCCATCAAACTTGATGAGCTTTTTTGATGAGCTATTTATAACTAATTACTTCGGTGATTTTTCAATCATAAAATCAGATGTTGAAATAGGTATAATCTTGCCGCCAATTTGCACATGAATCGTATCGTTGAAAATGGCTTTCACAATTCCCTTTAAGGAGATGGTTGAATTAACAGAGATTTTTTTTGATTCAGATTGATTTGCCACAATATCAACGCCCTTCAAAATTGTTAGAAACTAAGAACAATAAATCTATTAAAGATACATTAAATTATTCGGAAAAATATAATGAATTCCTGCAAGGACAGGATTATTTATTAAAAATCGGTCATGTTATGATCCAACTATTTTGTAAAGGGGTGTTTATACAATAATAGCGGTTTAACATGAACCGTAGTTCAAGTATCGCATGGATAGAATGGTCTGTCAACGAAAACGTGAACTATGGTTCAAATTTTTAAAAAGTGGTATGATATAAATGAGGTGATAAAATGCCAGACAATGATGACCTATTAATTGGTGAATTCCCTTTTCTCCCAAAACAGGAACGGGCGCAGCAAAAAAGGAATGCACTGCTCGAAAGTGGATTACATCTATTTATTTCTAGTGGGTACGAGCAAACGACTGCTAAGGAAATCGCAGCCCATGCCGGGGTGGCGACCGGAACCTTTTATCGGTATTTCTCCGATAAACGCCAGCTATTAATGTCCTTATTGGAAGATAAAATTGACAAGCTTCTTCCACCTGAACCGAGCTGGGCTTCAAGGGATCCGGAATCATTGTTAGCATCATTACTAGAAGCCCATAACAAACGACTTAGTGAGTTAGGTCTGCAGCGTGTCCTGCCTGAATTGGTGTTGAAAGACCCAGGTTTGGCTGAATTTTTAGGTGTTGCACGAAGGAAAATTTATTCAAGAATTCTGTTCGGTTTAAAGCAGGCCGAAGAAAATGGATTAACGTGGAAGGATTTGGATTTAGAAGCTGTCGCTTGGGCAATATTAGTTTTAGTGGAGAATAGTCACGGTAACGATAACCTTGGTGGGAAAAGAACAGATTATCAAGAGATTTCAAAAGTTATTTGCCGGATGGTATTTCCACCAGATATATTAGAGCAATTGCGTGTTTCCGATGAAAAAAATAATCCAAAATTCAATAGTTGAAAGCGGTGTCGACATGATCAATGTACAGGTCAAGGATTTTATGGTGAAGGATGTTATTTCAGCTCGTCCTAGTTCTTCCGTTAAAGAGGTAATGACCTTACTTGTTGCGAAAAAAATTGGCGGTGTACCCATTATTGACGAGGAAGGAGTCTTGCGTGGATTTGTTACAGATGGGGATATTTTGCGGGTAATCAGTCCAGTTGATCGACGCATTCATGATTATTTCTCTTTAATTACGTATGTTGCAGAAGAAAAAATGGAGATTCGTCTCAGCGAACTAGCTGAGCGTGAGGTCATCAGGATCGCTAAGACCCATGGAATCGTAACCATCCATCCTGAAGATGAAATGAAAAAGGTCGTCTCACTTTTGTCCAAGCATCACTTTAAAAAATTACCTGTTGTCAATGATTCCAATCATGTGGTCGGTGTAATCAGCAGGGGGGATGTCATTCGCAGTATTCAAGAAACGCTCATAAACGATTGGAAATGATTTTTGTCCATTTAACAACCCTTCACCGAAGAAGTGAAGGGCTTTTCTTTAGTAAAATACTATTTTCCTATTGCTATGATATACAAGATAAAAGAACTATTGGACTGGCTTTTCAATCAGCAGTTCAGAAGCTGGGAGCGTGATAATTTTACCGCCAATCTGCACATGAACGGTATCGTTGAAAATGGCTTTGACAATTCCTTTTAATGAAATTGTTGAATTAACAGAGATTTTTTTCACTTCAGCTTTGTTTGCCAAATTAACCAACACCCTTCAAATAGTTATGAAAATATTATATATGAAGATAAGGAAATAAAGCTAGAATAAATAATCAGAAAAGTTAAAAAATATTTAATTTTTAACCTTTCTTTATAGATATGTGGAAAATATGTAGAAGGTGTGTTTTTTATCTACAAATTGCGAACTTGCAACTTTAGTCCGTAATCGTAATGTGAATAAGAAGATTTCAGATCGACTGCTAATTAGCAGAAGAACCGCAACTCTTACTTCAGAGTGTGATATAATATTTTCAAAAAAGGAGGCGGAGCAATGTCAAATGGATTCGGGAAGGAAGAGGAGTTTATTGATGATACCTGCTGCTCACTTGATGCCAGTGATCGTAAGAGTCATCATTCCGATAAAGTGAAAAATAACCTTGTCACCAGATTAAACCGGATTGAAGGTCAAATTCGCGGCATTAAAGGCCTAATTGAAAAAGATACATATTGTGATGATGTCATTAATCAGATATCGGCCACTCAATCCGCCTTAAATAGTGTTGCCAAAGTCCTGCTTGAAGGACATCTAAAGAGCTGTGTTGTTGAAAGAATACAGGATGGTGATATGGAAGTCCTGGATGAGGTTCTGGTTACGATTCAAAAATTAATGAAAAAATAAAAATAATATTTTCGACGAGAATGTGCCTTTGGCACGTTCTTTTTTTATTTCCATAGGATATTTGGTCTATTTCCGTCGAATGATTTATTTTGTAATATTCTGAAATATGCATTATTATTATCTAAAATCAAAGCATTTTCCCAAATTTATGAAATAGCATAAGAAGATTGAGGGAGGGTAATAGATTTACCAGCAAATTTAGCAATCATCACTTTTTTACTAAAATTGTACGATTCACCTTCTTTTTCACCTATTACTAGGTGAAAAATGGACTGTACTGATTTTACATCATTACAAAGTATCATAAAAAATGAAAATTATTCTAGGAATTTTCCCAACTAATTCGGAATAGTTATTTAGGACTATAAGAAAGGGTTAATTTTAAGGAGGAAAATATGAAGCGAAGAGATTTTGTTAAGTATGCAGGGGGCGGTATTGCTACGTTATTCGTAGGAAGCATGATGCCTTCATGGATTTCAGGCAATAAGCTATTTGCGACACAACAAGTTCAAGAACTTAACTTTACTATTACTGATGGGATCAAGGACATGGCAGCGCATAATGCAATTAACAACGCTCAGTGCTACTTCTGGTTTTACAAAGAGAAAAATTTTCCGGCAGAGGTCCCTGGCCCTCATATTTTTACCACTGCAGGTAATACAGTTAAGGTCACAGTAACGAATGGTCTGGATGAACCCCATGCATTTTACATACCTGGACTAGTCGACACTGGTCCAATCAGGCCTGGAGGCACAATCACAAAACAATTTGTTCCTACTGTAGCTGGAACTTATTTATATTATGACAACCTTAATGCCCCTGTGAACCGAATGATGGGACTCCATGGTGCGCTTGTTGTCATGCCCAGTGAGGCAAAAGCAGGTCATCGTGTTACCCCGTATTCTAATCCCACATCAGCTGTGCAACAGATCTTTGATGACTTTGGCTCTACTGAACACTTCCCAGGGCTGGCTTGGGAGCAAAGCGACTTGTCAACCAATACTCAGGCTTTTAGGCAGTATATTTGGATTCTTCACGAAGCAAGTTCAAGACTGTTTGCAGAAGTCGGAAACTATCCGCCTGGAAAAGATTATCCAGCATCACAATTTGTGCAGGCCTTTGTAAATGATAAATTCCGGTCAGATGGAAAGAATAGAAAACCTGAATTTTATACAATCAGTGGACAATCAGGATGGTTTTCTGCACATAACCCTTATATTACCCCAAATCATCGGGTAGGAGAACCGTGCATTATCCGAATTCTGAACGCCGGATTATCGATGCATTCTTTGCATATTCATGCTAACCATGTCTACGTAATCGGGATTAATGGTGAGGTCCAAAGTAATCCGTATTGGATTGACACCTATACATCTCTCCCGCTTGAAATCGTCGAATGGGCAGTTCCTTTTATCAGACCACCTGATGTTCCCAATAAGCGTGGCATCGGACTTCCAGATGAACCGTTAATGTCAATCGCGAATCCTGCAATTCCCGGGTCGCAACCACATCCGGTTTGGCCGCCTCTTGAGGAGTTAGGAACTTATTTGCCTGAAAAAGGAACCAAAGCAGGGGATATTGATATTTCTGTTAGAATGTCCCCGATCTGTTACCCAATGCATGACCACTCTGAGCCAAGCCAATCCTCACAGGGCGGTAACTACGGACTTGGCATGATGAGCGGGATCCATTTTATAGGTGATCGTAACACAACTGGAGGAGTAACAACATTTCCAGAAGCTACGACTTATCATGGACCTGAAGAAACCGGCACGGCAGCTGGACCAGACGGAACTCATACAGACCATTAAAAAAATTAAATATTAAATAGCTAAAAAAGGAGAAATCATATGTCATTTTCAAAACCTGGGTACCATATCCCACGCAGGTCAGTTGCAGGCCATGAAGCCGATTGGGTGAAATCGTTTGATCCACCCAAAGCTAGTCCACCTACCCCGGATCTACTTGAACCGACAAATCCGGTTCCAGCATTTGTAGCTAGAAATGTGCCTGGAGCGACAATGCTTACTCCAAATACGCAAAGGGTCGACTTAATGCATGGAACAGAACTGAAGGCGTGGGATGGCAAGAAAATGGAATTCTTTATCCTTGGAAATCCTGATGTACCCATGGCAGCGAACGGTACGTTTCCAGGTCCAACCATTCGTGTTCCTCGTGGAGTCATCTTTCACGGTGAAGTCCAAGGACATGGGCAGCCGCCTCATACCATCCATTGGCACGGCATTGAGCCTACTGCCATTAATGACGGGGTGGGTCATACCTCTATGGAAATCGGAACCTATACGTATCAATGGCAACCTAACCATATAGGCAGTTATTTTTACCATTGTCATAGGAATACGATTCAGCATTTTGAATTCGGCCTATATGGATTCTTAATTATCGAACCGCCAGACGCATATGATCCGAAGGATGGTAAAAATGTAGGAGGGTACCCGAGACGTACCGCAGCCAACCTTGTGAATTTCCCAGAGTTTCCCGGATTTGTGGACGGTACCCTGGATAGTGGCGACCCACATGCGATGACAGTTCCATATGACGTGGAGGCACTCTGGGTTATAGACGACATTGATTCTGTCTGGCGGATTCAAGCGGAAAATGCACACCAAACCTTTCCCGAACACGGAGATATTCCTGGAGTCAACGATGATTTTCATAGTAATGACAAAGGCAGTTATGATTTTTTTGCTTTTCAGGATTACAATCCTGACTACTTTGTTGTTACAGGTGAATACTTCCCGGGGCGGGTTGGTGGAACAGCATCAATTCGTTCAAGTGTGACAATCCCACCCGAATTAAATAGTGGTGTAACGGGAATGCAGGTCTCTGTGAATGCCAAGGTTAATCAGACCATCCTTGTTCGAATGCTTTGTGGAGCGTATGTCAAAATCAAAGTTGTTTTTCCTGTAGATGTTGTTTGTATTGCCTACGATGGCCGGTCCCTTGGAGTACCGCCGTTTGGTAAGTATAACTATGCATATACCATTAAGGCCGGGACCCCGATTGAAATGAGTACAGCCCAGCGCTGTGATGTATTGATTAGAACGACGAAACCAATAAATTCCTATGCACAGGTGGAGTACAGACATCACCTCAGCGATGCTTTTCTATTTAATGGCAGAATCCCGTTTGTGGTGAAATAGGAAAATTAATAGAATCTTTGGTTCCATGATTGAAACAGGAGGGAAGTTATATGTTTAGTAATATTGGAGTTCCAGGCTTAATCCTGATATTAGTACTAGCTTTAATTGTGTTCGGGCCAAGTAAACTTCCTGAGTTAGGGCGTGCAGTGGGTACAACCTTGAAGGAGTTTAAAAAATCTACCAGAGAAACCTTATCTGATTTTGATTTCGAACAGGAAAAAGGAACGAAGGATAAACTTCCTCCTCTTTAAAGCTATCAATGACAATTTTTAATAAATAATAGTACTAAAGTCGTTGCCAAGTGATTAAATTCATTTGGCAACGTTTCTAATGATTCAGTTGAGGGCTCCATCATTTAATAACAAGTGCAATGGAAGGTGAGAGATCTTTGAATAGACTCATAGTATTATTTATAGCCGCATTTTTACTAATGCCGTCTTTCACAATGGCTCATACACAACTATCCGCATCTAATCCACGAGACGGACAAGTTATAACAAATGATCTCCAAGAGGTCTCACTTACCTTTGAAGGAACGATTGAAAAATTAAGTACGATGGGCTTGCTTTTCGATGGTAAGGCGATCCCATTAAACCAGATTCAAATTCAAGGATCAAAAATGGCAGGGTCATTACAGGAGCCATTAAAAAATGGAACGTACCGGCTACAGTGGAAAATAGCAGGACATGATGGTCATCCGGTCACAGGGGAAATACAATTTCAAGTGAAAAAAGAACAGGTGACTCAGAATCCAAATACACCGACATCGAATCAAAATCAAGGAACAAGTGGCGAAGAGACAAAAAAACAACCGATCACAAATCAAGTTCAGGCAGCATACGGTTCTGAGAAAAAATCGACATCGACCACCACGGAACAGCCAACTACCAAGGAACAGGTAGAAAAAGACACCAAGGCAGATTCTGGGAATCAATCATCAACAAATGTCATTATGGCTATTTTTATTGGACTATTAGTCATTTTAGTCATTGGATTTCTTTGGATATTAAGAAAGAAGTGATTTGTCAATGAGCTACCTAATCCCAATTACTGAATTTGGTCATTATATCCTATTTTCTATCTTGGTCGGGCATGTGGTCCTACAAATTATTCCAGAGTCGCGAAAACCAAAAATTCAGATTAGTAAGCCATTGTTGCTGCTTTGTCCGCTTGGAATCATCCTCTTTACCTATGCACCCTTATTGGAAGTAATTCTCTATTTTAATGACAGCGTTGGTTTTCGTTCAGCTGCTTTAACTGTCTTGAGCGAATTTGAAATTGGCAGGGCATGGATTTTTATTTGCAGTTTAGCGGTCCTCCTATGGATTACCATTTATATCGATGGATCTAGGTTTTTTCAAGCTCAATGGTTACTATTGATGATTTTTGCGATTGGAAATGCCAGTCATGGAGCTTCAATTGACTTCTGGCCGGGTGTTCTTTCACATTCTATCCATTTTCTTTTCGTTACGGTTTGGGTTGGTGTGTTACTACTTGTCGGTTGGTTTTCGAACGACCGAGAAAATTGGTCCAGCTTTTTAAGGTGGTTTACACCGCTTGCCATTGTCTGCTTTATAATGATTAGTTTGACTGGATTTATTCTCATGTTTGTTGTCATTGATAAACAACAATATTTAAACAGTTGGCTTGTCCCCTACGGACGGATGTTACTTATTAAGCATATAAGCATCATACCTGTTCTTGCATTTGCTTTCCTTAATGGTGTTCTATCCCGAAAAACAGTCAAGTTCCCAAGCTTTGATCCACGCCCATGGATAAAAGCAGAGAGCCTGATTTTAATGTTTGTTTTCTTTTGTACCGGAATATTAGGGACATTACCTCCCCCGCATGAAGTCGATGTCACACAGACAATTACAGCCGTGAATCCATCATGGCTAGAATGGTTAATGGCAAAAAATACGTTTATTCCAGGTCAAGTTGAACTTGCACCATCCATTTTTTCTGCACTACTCATATTGATCTCAGTTTTATTTTTATTTTTAATTCTGATTAGTTATAAAATGACGAATCATACCTTTGCTTTTGTTTTTGGTACTTTTTTTATCATCACCATTTATTTAGGACTGATGTTTTCTGTGAAATTGGATTCCAAGAAGGATGAACCGTTTCCGTACCAGGGGGTTATCGAAGCCCCGCAAAAAGGCATTCTAGAAAAAGATGCGAAAGGAGCAAAATTTGAGTAAGAAACCTCCTTTATTTCTATTAATCAGTTTCCTATTGTTATTGTCTATTGCATCATTCTCAGTTTCTTTCGCTATCCAATCATCCCAGCCCCCACATGGTGCGGCCATTGAAAAACGTGCACTTTCAACCGTAAATAAGGTGGCATCTAATACAATTGAATCAGAGGCTCAAATTCAAATTCCCATTCCAGTTCATACTTCTAGTCAGCACAAACCTGCCATCGACAGCAAAACCCCAACTAAAGAGTCTACTAGTAAACTAAATAAACAAACGACAAAAACAACTTTTGAAAAAAATAATATTAATCTCGCTAATGAAACCAATAATTTAAACAACCAGTGCAGAGAAAATGCACCCATCCGTAAATTTAATATTGGAGCAATTAATGTGGACATGGTTTACAACAAATTTGGTGATCATCATCCCGCCGCTAAAGTTTATGCCTTAGAGGAGGATATTGATAAAATACAAAAAGCGATTGAGTCCAATCCTGGTAAACCAGTAAAGGAATTGCAGCCACTTACTATTCGGGCAAACAAAGGAGATTGCGTCGAGGTCACTTTCTCCAATCAGTTATCAGAAAAATCATCCATCCATATTGATGGAGTAGGTTATGATGTTCAGGGATCTGACGGAACAGAAGCCGGATTCAATGCCAATTCTACTGCTGCTCCCAACAGTGAATTGATCTACCGTTGGAATATGGAAGAGGAAGGGACTTTCTTTTTTTACAATGGTGCGGATTTGACCTTTTATACAGACCCAACCGGTGGAAAAGGAACGATGGGAGATGGATTATTCGGTGCACTAATCGTGGAACCGGTTGGAGCAAAGTGGACTGATCCTCAAACAAGGGAAGAACTAGCGAGTGGTTTATATGCCAATATCGAGTTACCTAATCAACCAGATTTTCGTGAGTTTGCCCTATTCTTTCACGACGGAGTAAATGCTGTGGCTGGAAATCAGTCAGCAGATATAACTCCTAAAAATGAAAACGAAGGGGGAAATCCTGAGAATCCAAATGAAACCGGACAGGAACCTATTGACGCATTTGAGAAAGAGCTATATGCGGTTAATTATCGAGCAGAACCACTCGATGAACGGATGGAAAATGCCCTGACCGAAGATGGAAAAGACCCGACCATGTTTTATTCCTCATGGGTATATGGCGATCCAGCTACCCCAATTACTCCTGCCTATGTGGGAGATCCAGTGAAGTTTCGAGTGATTGGGGCCAATCAGGAAGAAAACCATGTCTTTCATCTACATGGGCACCGCTGGAAAAGCGACTCGAAAAAAACAAATACAGTGGATTCTGAAACACTTAATATCGGAAGTTCACAAACGGCCGAACTGACAAACGATGCGGGATATATCCAAAACGGCAAAGGAGCACCAGGCGATTACTTATGGCATTGCCATTTGTTTCCACATTATTTACAAGGAATGTGGGGACTTTTACGGGTTTTTGATAAGTTACAAGCAGATTTACTGCCATTAAAGGACCGAGAAGCACCGTCTGAACCGACAGCTAAAAACCCTGGTTTTCCGAATTACATTCCAGGGGAGCAAGGGAAGCGTGCTCCGAAACCACCCGACCCCGAACTGCGTCCAGCAACCGAAAAAGAAAAGGATTCTTTGGGGGCACTGGTTCCGGGCGCACCTAATTTTGACCGCTGTCCAAAAACAGCACCCATCCGTAAATATAACGTTGTCGGGATCCAAGCGGATATTGTTTACAATAACGAAGGTGATCACGACAAAGATGGAAGAATGTTTGTCCTGGCGGAAGATGAAGCCAAGATATTAAATGGCACATTAAGACCTCGTCCATTGGTCATTCGTGCCAATGAAGGTGATTGTGTAGAAGTAACTTTGGAAAACCATCTATTTAATGCGGTTGAACCAAATGCATTGTCGATGCACATTCATTATGTGGGCTTTGACCCTTTGGGTTCTGATGGAACAGCAGTTGGGTGGAATTATAATCAAGGCACAGAACCAGGCGAAAAAATTCGCTACCGCTGGTTTGCGGATGAAGAAGGAAACATCTTCTTCCACGATCATATGTCAGCGGGAGAAAAAGGCTTTCATGGGACTTTTGGTGCGTTAATTGTTGAACCAAAAGGATCGAAATGGTTGCATCCAAAGACGGGACTGGAAGTGAAATCAGGCACGGAGGCAATGATTGTCATTCCTGAAAAGGCGGACTTCCGTGAGCAAGTACTCGTCTATCATGATTTCGCAAGAATGTGGGATAAAAGCGGAAATCTGCTGCCACTTGAATCAGATCCGGCCAATACACATAAGGCACACGGATATGCGGCTGTTAATTACTCAAATGCTCCATTTTTTAGAAGGAATAATGCTGACCCAGCATATGTATTTAGTTCGTGGGTTCACGGTGATCCACAAACACCTATTATCGAAAGCTACCCAAATGATCCGATTAAAATCCGATTAATTCAAGGGGCCCATGAAACACAGCATAACTTTAATTTGCATGGATTAAGTTGGAAAAAAGAATCAGGTCAACAGGATTCTGAATTAACCTCTACACAAACAATCGGTATGTCAGAACAGTTTACTATGGATATCCAGCCCAATCCTGTGGGGATTAGGCAACGTGATTATCTTTGGTCTTCGCAGCCGATAGAAGATTTGTGGAGCGGTTTATGGGGATTTGTCAGGGTTTGGGGAGAACAGAATACGAACCTTAAAAAGCTGCCGGACCGTGTGGAGGTCAAGCAAAAAATTGATACGAATCGATTAAATAAAATGAAAAAAGAAGGGACAAAGCCGCCAAAAGCCATTGCGATGGGCAATATCTGTCCAGATACCGCAAAAATCAATACTTTCGATGTGACGGCATTTATGAAGGATATTGTTTACAACAAAGCTGGTGATCATGATCCCTATGGGCTGATGTTCGCTTTAACCAAGGATGTTACCGCCATCAAAAAAGGTACTAAACCAACCGAACCTCTGGTGATTCGGGCGAATGAAGGGGAATGTATCCAGATTAGGTTAAGAAATAACTTACCATTTAACCCGCCAGAGAATAAAAATGATCCTGATCTGCTAATGGCTAACCAAGTAGATTGGAAAAACTCTAACCGTGTCAGCCTTCACCCACAAATGGTTCAATATGATGTTCAAGGGTCTGACGGAGCTACCATTGGCTTTAACTATGACCAAACCATTGGTCCAGGCGAAACAATCACGTATGAATGGTATGCCGATAAAGAACATGGGGGAACAATTTTATACGATTATGGAGATATCCGCAGTCATCGCCTCCACGGTGGATACGGCGCACTTATCATCGAACCGAAAAACTCGGTTTACCGAAATCCTAAAACCGGTGAATCAATCATGTCTGGAGCATTGGCAGATATCATTGTTCCTGATAAACCAGATTTTAGAGAACAGGCTTTAATGTTCTCAGATGGTCTTTATACAATTGGAGCGGATGGCAGTGCACCAACTCCGGGGCAGGTGGATCCAATTACGGGTGAACTGTTAGATTTAGAGGACCATGGTGAAAAAGGAATCAATTATAGTTCGGAACCTTTTAAACATCGTTTGGCTGAAAATGCTGATAAATCATTAATTTTTAGCTCAGTGATCCATGGTGATCCATCCACACCAATACCAGAAGCGTATATGGGGGATCCTATTAGACTGAGAGTCATGCAAACAGCAGACCGTTCGAGAGGAAGTGTCTTCACCCTTCACAGTAATAAGTGGCGCTATCAATGGACGGATCCGAATTCCAAAGTGGTCGGAAGCCAAGGTTCGCTGACACCAGGAGATTCTCTAGATATTATCCCGATACAAAAGGAAGGTTCTTTCAATCCGGCTGGTGATTATCTGTACCGAGAAATGAAGCTTAGAAGATACCTAGAAGGGGGATTATGGGGCATTCTCCGCGTCCATGACCAACCAATGAATCAGCTCCTATCCTTACCGGACCGTCTGCCAAAAGCACCAATCAATGTTAGGACGGGAACGAAAGCTAACTCCATAATTTGGGATGTATTGGATAGCAAAGATCTTGTCGGATTCAATATTTACCGAAAGTCAATTCCGGAAAAGGAGTTCAAGAAGGTAAATAAAGAGATTAATAGGAGTGGTATTTTTACAGAAGAGGAAGTGCTTCCTTTTTCAACCTATGTTTATTCAATCAGGTCGGTGGATAAATTCGGCAATGAATCACTTAATAGTAAGGAAATTATTATTGATGTAGGTGGAGGAATAACCAAAACTGCTCAAAAAGAAAAACTAGTTCAGGCGGGTCAATCAGAAAGTAAATCATTAAAAGTGTTTCAAGAAACTGTAGAAATAAAAACAGAAGAAGCTCAAAGTATAGAACGCAGCTTTCAAATCTCCAAATTAGAATTAGATAAACTTGGAAGGAAACTCTTAGGCTTTATCAAGCCAGTTGAAGAACGGGATAAGACCTTTTAGAGGGATTCCTTAGTATTCATCATTTTTACTAATTTTTCTGGAAAAGGTGGGCTGCAAAAAATGGAATCACGAAAAGTAACACATGCAAAAAATAATTTTTCAAAAAGGAGGAAATTTGCGATTAAGCGTTTTTTCCTTGTTACCCTAACAGTACTACTTATGCTAAGTGGTGGAATAATTTTCACAAGTGCTGAGTATGGTATGCCCTTGGTAGATATTCCTAAATTAAAGCAAGTAGGACCAATTGGGGAATACGGTTATCCTGCGTGGTTTAGAGATTCACAAGGTAATCGAAATGAACTATGCTTAGATTTCGAAAACCCTTTGTGTGCTCTTCCAATCGAGGAAATACCTAATCCAGCAGAACCTTTTTCGATTGAGAAAGGGAATTTTCCAGAAGAGGCTTTTTATCAGCTGGCAGGCGCAGAGTTAGACCTTCCAAACGGCGGAAGAGCCGTAGCAACATTTGCACTTGAAGCAGCTTGGGCCAATGAAATCGTTCAACCAGGAGATCAAATCGTATTTGGAAGGGTCAGGTTCCGAATTGATGGCTTGGTTACTGGAGGTAAATACACGATTACTCATCCATATGGAATTGATACTTTCACAGCTGTAGCAGCAGATGAAAGGGATCCTTCAGAAGGTGGAGAAATCAGATTTGTAGAAGACATAGGGGTTCAAGATCCTTTTGAAGGGCCAATGAAGAGTCGTATCGGAACATTTTTAAGGTGGGATCCGGCTGTAGCACCTGCAGCACCGGTTGGTTATGTGGGCGATCCGGACGTAAACCATAAGGTAATTGGTGGTGTTAATGGCCAAAACTACTTTAAAATTCAAGGTCCTGGCATTGGTAACAATTGTGGTAATGATTGTACCATTCAAACTGATGAATTTAGTTTAAGTGGGAAAATAGCAACGAATTCCGGGGTAGATGTTGTACGTGCAACATATAGCAGAAATGTAGATGCAGATGGAAACCCTTTAGCTGGTGGTACTATTGATGTTTTTGCTTTTACTGAACAAGATAAGGATTATACATTACAAGTTACAGGTGCGGGAGATAAACCAGTCCCAATGAAAGGAACAAAAGGTAAATACTTTGCCAGAGTAACTTTTTCGGGTCCACTTCCAGAATTAACAGTTACCAACACGACGGATAATCCAGACAGTGTCAAAAAAGTTAAACCTGTTGATACGATCGTAGAACCAAGAGCCATATATCGTTCTGATCTAAAACCACAACAAATAATTATTACAGCATCCTCAAGTGATAATGTAAATAAACCAGAACTGAAGGTTTCAGAGTTTGGTAATCAAACTCTTTCTGATGGAAAGTTGGTCATAGAAAGTCCATCATTTATTCCACCATACATTACGATAAATTCTGCAAAAAATGGGACTGTAACGATACCTTTGGAAGTTGTCGGTGCGCCTGCAAATCCTCCAATTGCAGATGCGGGATCGGACCAAACCGTTAAAGCAGGAGACACTGTAACGCTTAACGGTAGTAAATCTGTCGGGGACTTTGATACAAATCTAATTAAATGGGAATTTGTTTCGTCTTCAACTGGACTTACTAATGTGGATTTAAAAGATGCTAACACGTTAGCACCTTCGTTCACAGCAGAACAAGGTATGGGAACACTGGTGTTTAAATTAATTCTTACAGGACCTAATGGTGATATTGATGAAAGCACTGTTAAAGTAATGGTTGAGGATGAGGTAGTTGCTCCTGAGGCAAATGTTGCGGGGAATCCTGGTCTAAAAGCTAAACAAGGTGATCCAGTTACGCTTGATGCCAGTGGATCCAAAAATGCAGTAGAGTATACTTGGACGCAGGTCAGTGGTCCAAAGGTAACACTTAATCTTTCTGACCCTAAAAAACCAACATTTAATTATCCAAAAGAAAACAAACCTGTAACATTAAATCTCACTGTAAAAGGTGTCGATGGAAAAACAGATAGTGAAGATATAACGATCACGACCGACTCAGAAGCGATTGCGATTACTGGAGCTGAATATCGCGCAGGAGAATGGAGAATTGACGGAACCTCTGTGGTAAAAGGACCTGGAGTAACGGTCACTATTTACCTTGGCCCTCCTTCTAACAACCAAATTATCGCGAAAGTAGCAGTCGACACTCTTGGTGCGTGGAGATACCGCGGTACTGGAACCGTAACAAATGTTCCTAGAACAGGAAATGTAACTGCCACATCACCTACAAGTGAACTTGTTCCAAGTTTTGCATACAGATTTAGGTGATTACTAATCTCAAAGCTGGAAAGTTACTAATATTGAGTAGCTTTCCAGCTTTTATTTAGGTGAAGAAATAATAGAACGTCCAATCCTATTGAGAATATACTATTTACAAGGAAGGGTGGGAGGCATATGTTTTTCTTTGTGATATTTCTAATTGGATTGGTCTTACCATTTATATTAATAAAGATTGAGTTTAGTTGGATCATCTGGATTCCGGCATTGATCTTCTTCTTAGCAGCAATTCTAGCAGTTATAAAGGCAGTTATTTTTCCAGGGGAAGGAATGGCGGATTTAGCTGAGCGAATCTATGTAATGATTTTTGGTACTGCGGCAATCGGTTCTATTGTTGGCGGGGGCATCGCGCATTTTATAAAAAGTAAAAAATAAATAATAAAAAATTGAGTTTCCTTCAAACCAATTGGGACTGATTCTCGTTACCTTTAACGAAGGCCCATAAAGAATGAAGGAGTTGCATGTGAATGAAAAAACGTTTAAAGGTCCTACTTGGTTTGGCAATGATGTCGATGTTTTTGTTTGGTGCAGTTGCTTTCGCAGCTACAGATTTTACCCAACTGGGATTTTCTAGGGTGGCCACAGAAAGAGAAGTTGGGGCAGGCGAAGCCGCAAAACTTAGTCACAGTGGGATTAAGATTCAAATACCTGAAGGAACTTTCACCACCGATGTCACTTTTCAAGTCCTAGAAGGAGATAATAAAAAATTTCAAAAAGTTGCTCCTGCTGGCGAAACTGTAATCATGAATTTTGCGTTTAGAGTAATAGATTCAGAGACTGGTCAACTGATTGATAAATTTAATAAACCACTCACATTTAGCTTTAAAGATAAAGATGTAAATAGTGGAAGCATTTACTATAACTTTACACCTGCGGGAGCTGCGGTTAATAATAATGCAGCCTCAGTAATCGACGGAAGAACGTTATCCCATCCCGTTGGAGGAGCACCTGTAGGCTGGTTTATTACATCACCTACTATAAGTATTAACAAATAAGGAATAATCCATTTATACTTAATGAAAAAAGCCCATGGTTCTCAGTTGTGAGAATCATGGGCTTTTACCATTTATGTTCCTAACACTTTTTTACCTCGCGGCTGGGTTCCATTGGCGTCCGGTTCAAGTGAGATCCCAATCGCCTCAAAAGAAGTTTCTTCTTTCAATTGATAGGTAAGGGAGCCATTCCCTTGCTCATCGACATGGAAGGTTCCTGCACTTTTTCGGTTCCCATCATGAATGAGCCAAACCTGATATGCCTCTGACCCCCTGGTATCATCAAGACCATTAACTTGGAAAACGAGCTGTTTTTTATCACCTTGTTTGTAAAGCAAAGCCTGCCCATTGGCAGAATCAACTCCAGGATTTGCCGTTTTTAACGTGTAAATTTCGATGACTTCAGTAGGAATATTAACTTGTTCCTTTAATTCTGAAACTTGGTCTCTAAGGTTTATATTATTCCAAATGACTCCCCCAAAGCTAAAGAGAAAAGCGGCGGCTGCTAATCCATAAAGAGAAGGGTGGAACTTTTTGTTCTTTCTGTTTGGACTAACCATTTCGATCGTAGGCTGGGCTGTTGCTTCAGCTGAGAAAATGGCATTCATCACTTCATCCTTTAAATCAGCGGGTACCTCGACATCTTCAAATTCATAAGGGAGCATGGACCACGCCTCCTGCAGTTCTTGAATGTCATTCGCGCAAGACGGACAATGTATAAGGTGCCTCTCGATTTTCATCCTTTCAACTTCAGATAATTCGTTAATCAAATAAGAGACTAATTCATTGGAAAATGAACATCTGCTATTTAGACTCATATTTTCATTCCCCCATCTCCATGACAATGTGTTTCCGCAAGACTTTAAGTGTTTGATGCAGCCGGCTTTTGATAGTGCCGATTGGTTCCTTCTTCATTTCAGCAATTTCACTGAGCGTATAACCTTCCCAATATAGCCATTGGATCAGTTCGATTTGATTTTTTGATAGATATTGGTAGGCTTTGTGTATTTGTTCTCGCACAAGTTTTCGTGATAAAATCTCTGCTGGATTGTTGGCGTGAGAACCTGGAATTTGTTCTAATTGTTCCTGGTCAATTGAAACTAGTGAAGCATCCTTTTTTTCTTTGCGGTGGTGGTCAATCGTGATATTACGAGTGAGGGTAAGGAGCCAATTGACGAATTGTCCTTTTTCAGGATTATAACCGGTCTCTGTTGTCCATACGCGGGTAAAAACGGCCTGAACAATCACTCTAGCATTGTCTTGATCCTTCGTTGATTTGATAACAAAGGAGTACACCAGCTTAATATAACGGTCATATATTTCTTCCAAAGCTGGACGATGCTTGGCTTTAATTAAAAGCATTAATTCGGCATCACTCAAATTTTGCATAAAAAGGCAGACCCCCTAATCATTTCCGGATCCCTTTATATAAATAAACGAATCTACAAGAAAATCGGTTTGTATAAGTATATAGTAATTTTGAAAGATTATGGTGACAAGCTCCATTTTCATAAAAAAATCATTATTTTCGCTTCGTCTTAGATCTATTTACGATTCAAAATGTTGTAAAATTACACCCTATCAGCGAATTTTAATGTTTTATCAGCGAATTACTGAGTTTAATCGGCGAATTTACCCGTTCAATCGGCGAATTTTTGAGTTTAATCAGCGAATCGCAGAATTCAACTTTTAGAAAAAAAAATAGACCTCAAATTGAGGTCAAGTAATTGTTATTGCGAAATCGAATTCGATTGTGAGATGTTGGATGATTCTGGTACGCGCAGTAGGATCGTGCCTCCGATGATAAAGAGAAGAATTAAGCTAAATACACCACTGTTTGTATTTCCGGTGATTTGTGCGGTGAAACCAACCAGGAATGGCCCTAATATTGCTGCAAATTTATAAAAAATACTATAAAAACCAAAGAACTCATTGGCATTTTCCTTTGGAACGAGTTTAGCAAAGTAGGAACGGCTTAGTGCCTGGATTCCACCTTGTGAGGATGCGACGAGCATCGCTAAGATCCAAAAATCTAATGTTGTCTTTAAGAAATAGGCATACGTACAAATGACAATATAAACAAAGATTCCCACGAGCAGCATCGTTTTGCCTTTAAATTTATCAGCTAATTTCCCATATAAAATGGCAAACGGTGCGGCCACTACTTGGGTGGCGAACAAGATAATTAATAGATTCGTAGATGAAATTCCAAGATCGGAACCATAGGCTGTCGACATGGTAATTATCGTATTGACACCATCAATATAAAAGAAATAAGCAATTAAGAACAGAAACAATGGTCGGTACAGCCTGATTTTTTTGAAGGTATCAAACAGTTGTTTAAAGCCGTTGGAAATCGGGTTTGGAACAGGCTCTTTATAATAAACTTGCTGGACATTTTTAAGCATAGGAATCGTGAATAATCCCCACCATAAGGCAGTAATCGCAAAGGCAGCTTGACTTGCGACAGTCACAGATAGGGGGATGATATTTTGCTGGGATAATATAATAAGTGCAATACTAATTATAAAAGGGATGGTGCTGCCGATATAACCCATCGCATAGCCTCGTGAGGATACTTGATTCATCCGATCCTCAGTCGTTACATCGACTAGAAAGGCATCATAGAAAATATTTGTTCCTCCGAAGCCAATTACGGTAACCATATAGCAAATTAATAAAAAAAGCCATTGGTTACTTGGGACCACTGCAAGTAGCAAGGTAAAGACAATTCCAAGGGCAAGGAAAAAGGTAAACAGGCGTTTCTTTAAACCTTTGAAGTCGGCGATACTTCCTAAAATAGGGGCACAAAGTGAAATAAGCAGGGTAGCAAATGAATTAGCATAGCCCCAATAGGCTGTAGAAGTCGAAGCTGCAAGTCCTGCCTCTTTCGCCGCTGCTTTAAAATACAATGGAAATATGGCTGTAGTAATGAGGATGGAGTAAGCAGAGTTTGCCCAATCATATAAAACCCAGCTCTTTTCTTGCTTTGACATCCGGCTCATAGATTTTCCCCCTTTTAAAATTTCAAAATCTCTTCGATAACCCTTCCATCTGTCTGACCTAAATTTACTCCTAATAGCCGTGCAAAGGTGGGGCCTTCATCAATGAGACGAATCGTAGGCAGGGTGACTGCTTGAATTCCTTTTCCAGCTGCCATAAAAATGGTTCCATAATCTTCTTTCTCAGGTGAATAGCCATGACAAGCTAAGGTGTACTTATGATCCCTTCTAACATCCTCCTTCGTAATCGTTTTGATAAACTCCCCCTCAAAGTCTTCTAAAAAGAAAAATCCCCTTTGTGCTTCAAGCATAAAGGCACAAGCTCCATCAGCTCCTTTTTCAGAAGCCTGTGCTCCGGTGAGTGCTGATTCAATTCCGCTTTCCGGATTATTAAGCAATAAATCTACTAATTGCCTTACTTCATTTGAGGTTGCGGTATCTTGATGGTCTTTAATGTAAATATATGCAGAGCCATCACAACTTTTACAATAGGCCTTCCAATTAATTATTTTCCCTTTCCCGTTCGAGGTGATCAAACCTTTCTCATGGAATAAAACATTGAGGTTTATGGCTTTATTTTCATCTAAGGCACTATGGTCACCTAGTGCCACCAGCGTGGAGTTCTCATAAATTCCACTTTCTTTTAGGGCACTGATAATCCTGCCAAGCCTGTAATTATGACGTTCGATTGCAGCCATTGCTTCCTTGGATGAGAACCCATGATAATGACGCTGTGTATCTAAATCGGTAAAGTGAACCATTAATAGATGTGGTTTCTTTGTTTTAATCGTATCGACAGTTGACTCTAGAACAAAGTCATCCAATTCCGGTTGATTGAGGCCTATACGAAGATGCCCATAGCGCCTATTAAGGTCCCATTGATAGCGCGGGCTGCCACTCATAAGTGAAACCAGAATTTGGTTATGCCAGGGGCGGTTCGCAAAAATTTCTGGCATATTGTAGTCAATATTTGCTTTCGCTGTTACAGGCCACAATAAGGCGGCAGTTGTCATATTGGCTTTTTTTACTTCGTCATATAACGTGGTCCCTTGTATACAATTCCGGAACCAATTCCAATCCGGAGAAAGTCTCCCTGGTTGTACTAGGGTATTATTAATGACTCCATGCCGCTTCGGATAATTACCCGTCACAATTGTTGCGTGACAAGGATAGGTGACCGATGGGTAAATCGATTTGACATTTTTGATCAAGGCGCCATTTTTTAAGATGGTTTGAAAGTGTGGGAGTTCGGATAATAGTGGGAAATCTAAAGCTGATAGGCAATCAAATGAAATGATAATTAAATGGTCTGTCAATCGCTTCATAAAAAGAAAAACCTCCGAAAAAGTCTAACAGATACTTCCATTGTACTACAGGTGGGCAGAAATGGAAGAATTCGTACGAATTTTTACAAAATTTTCGAAAAACAATAAAATCCTAACTATTTTATTAAAAGTTTTTTCTAGTATAATGATATTAGCAAAATTTGGATTTCAAAGGAGGTTGGGAGATGGCAAGTTTTCGAAGTTATTTGTTTGAGAAGGGGATTAAACTCTCGGTCGAACGTGCATTAAGGAAGGGGATTTCAGAAAGAGGATTGGATGAAAAAAGGCAGATGCTGGATACGGTCGCTAGAAAGTTAGCAAAACTGCCGAAAAATTGTAAGGTTCAGAAAATGGAGATTGAAGGATTGTATGCAGAGTGGATTTCCTCCGAAAACAGTTCGGAAGAAAAAGTAATCCTTTATTTACATGGCGGAGGATATGCATTTTGCTCAGCTAATACCCATCGACCACTTGCCGCTAGTATTGGGAAGGCGGCTGGTATGAAGGTTCTTTTTCCAGAATATCGTCTCGCACCGGAACATCCTTTTCCAGCTGCCATCGAAGATGCCGTCATTGTGTACCGCTGGCTCTTGCGTCAAGGGTATGATCCAGCCAATATTATATTTGCAGGTGACTCAGCAGGAGGAGGCTTAAGTGTTGCAGCCAGCTTAGTCTTAAGAGATCAAAATGAACCGCTGGCGAGGGCGATTGTTTGTTTATCACCTTGGGTTGACCTAACCGGAAGTGGGGAAAGTTATCGAAAAAACATAGAGGTGGATCCCTATCTAACGGTCCAAGGTGTTAAAGATGCCGCGCAAATGTATTCAGGACATAAGAAGCCCCTCGATCATCCGCTCATTTCACCTGTCTTTGCAGACCTTACTGGCTTCCCACCCTTATTTATCCAAGCTGGGAATCATGAAATTTTGCAAAGTGATGCGGAATTGCTAGTCAAAAAAGCACGACAAGCAGGCGTAGAGGTCACCTTTAAAATATGGGACAAAATGTGGCATGTTTGGCAAATCAGCGGGGATCGATTACCAGAGGCGAAGAAGGCTATAGGTGAAATAGGAGACTATATAAAAAAAGTATTCTATTCATAAAAAACAGTACTCCTGCACCGTAATTGCAGGAGTTTTTCACGTGTTAATCATGCAACATTTACACCATGAACTTTATGAACAAAATGGTAGTTAAGTTTTTAATGCCGTTTAAATGAATAATCTATGAAATCCTTAAAATTTTTGTAAAATTAAGAAAACGTTTACAAAGGGGGAAATGAAATGTTTTCGATGAAAAGAATTTCAGCAGTCATGTGTGCAGGAGCTTTGGCACTAAGCTTGGGGGCTTGCAGCAGTAAAGAAACAGCGAGCTCAGGTAAAAAAGAGACAGGAACTGGTTATCCAACCAAATCGATTAGTGTTGTCGCACCTTCTGGAGCAGGTGGAGGCTGGGATTTAACGGCTCGATCATTCACAAAAGTGCTAAGCGAAACAAAGTTAGTAAAACAGCCATTAACAGTTGAGAACAAGCCTGGCGGCGGTGGAGCCGTATTTATGGCAGAATACGCCACCCAGCAGGCAGAAAATAATGACATGTTGTTTGTCAATTCACCACCAATTATTATCAACAATTTAAAGAAAGAAGGAAACAGCCCTTACGGTTATAAAAATACCACTCCATTAGCACAGCTAACCAAAGACTATGGCGCGATTGTTGTCAAAACTGATTCCAAATTTAAAGATCTAAAATCAGTTTTGGAAGAGGTCAAAAAGGATCCAGCAAAGTTGACATTTGCGGGAGGATCCGCACCGGGCTCAATGGACCATTTAGTTTCGATTCTTCCAGCCTATAAATACGGGGTTGACCCAACTAAAATTAAATATGTTTCCTATGATGGCGGTGGAGAAGCAATTACAGCATTACTTGGAGGAAACGCAGATGTCATTGGAACTGATGCCTCTAGTGTGAAAGAATTCCTTAAAGCTGGTAAGGTTCGCGTGCTTGCAATTACTTCATCCGAACGTTTAGCTGGCGATTTTAAAGATGTTCCAACTGCGAAGGAACAAGGTGTTGATGCAGAATTTACGATTTGGCGTGGAGTTTTTGGACCTGAAAAAATGTCAGCGGAAGCAAAATCATATTGGGAAAAAACAATTGATAAATTAGTCCAATCACCTGATTGGAAGACGGAAGTCGAAACACAAGGTTGGGAATTAGAATATAAAAACAGTGCAGATTTTAAAAAGTTCCTGGAAGACCAAGAAACACAAGTTCAGCAATTATTAAAAGCATTGGGAATGCAGAAGTAATTAAAGCGGGAAGGAAGGACTTTCTCCTTCCCTTTCATTATTTTATTGTAAACGGATTGGAGGGATTCTGATGGACATTAAATTTGATCGCATTGCTGCTATATTGTTTCTAACTGTAGGAACCTTATTTATTATTGGAAGCAGGAATATTGCCAGCTCCTCTTATGGGAGTGTAGTTGGTCCGGATATCTTTCCATTTTTTCTCGGGGGTCTGTTAGTGATCTTAAGTATTCGCTTATTTTATGAAACCTTTAATGGAAAAAAGCAGGAAAAGGAAAAAGAAAAATTGCAGTACAAGCCTTTTATTATCATTTTTATCGCTACTCTCGTTTATATTTTGACACTAGAATCCGTTGGCTATGTAATCACAACCTTTCTATTTCTTTTTGTCTGCTTTCAAACAATGGAACGTGGAAAATGGCTTACTTCACTACTCATTTCTGGATGTTTCTCAGCATTTGTCTATTTCATATTTGTCGAAGTACTAAAAGGAACACTTCCTGGGTGGCCCATTTGGTTTTAGTCGATTAGATTATGGTGTCAGGCACCATATTTTTTAGGATGAATGGGGGATATAGAATGAATACTCTGGATTATTTGTTGCACGGATTTGGTTCTGCACTTATTTGGTATAATTTGATTTTTGCTTTTGTTGGGGTATTAATTGGGACAGCTGTTGGGGTGTTACCGGGGATTGGTCCGATGAGCGGTGTTGCCTTGCTTATTCCTGTTACCGCTTCCATTACGGGAGGTCTTCCTCCTGAGCAAGCGGCCACGAGCGCTATTATTCTCCTGGCCGGTGTATACTATGGGGCCATGTATGGGGGATCGACTACTTCTATTCTATTAAATACACCTGGAGAGTCATCTTCCGTCGTGACCACATTAGATGGTTACCAGATGGCTAAGAAGGGACGGGCAGGGAGTGCCTTGTCAATTGCCGCGATCGGGTCGTTTGTGGCGGGAATCTTCACGCTGGTCGCACTTATTGTCTTAGCGAAACCATTGTCAAATATAGCCCTTAAATTTGGTCCTGCTGAATATTTCTCGCTAATGCTATTAGGACTAGGAGCTGTAAGTGGGTTGGCAGGAAAGTCCGTTACGAAAGCGTTAATTATGACCGTATGTGGCTTGCTGCTTGCTACGATTGGAATTGATAATGTTTCTGGGATCGGCCGTTTTACTTTTGATTTGCCTTGGTTGTACCAAGGAATTGAATTCTTGACGATTGCGGTAGGTTTATTTGCCTTAGGAGAGGTTTTTAAAACAATCCTAGAAAAAGAAGAAGAAGATACAAAAATGGCAAAGATTAATAATTTAATCCCTTCTAAAGAAGAGTTGAAAGAATCAGCTGCACCAATCGCCAGGGGGTCGCTCTTAGGTTTCTTTATCGGGATTTTACCCGGAGCGGGCGCGACTCTAGCATCCTTTTTTTCGTACATTTTAGAAAAGAAGATAGCTAAAGACCCATCTAAATTTGGAACGGGGGCCATTGCTGGTGTGGCAGCGCCAGAATCGGCCAACAATGCGGCATCAGGCGGAGCAATGATCCCATTATTAACCTTAGGAATTCCAGGTTCGGGTACAACCGCCATCCTGATGGGGGCATTGATGATGTATAATGTTCAGCCAGGGCCGTTATTATTTGAAGATCATCCCCAAGTAGCGTGGGGCTTGATTGCAAGTATGTTTATTGGAAATATCATGCTACTCATTCTTAACCTTCCGCTTGTTAAGGTATTTGCAAAAATTATTCAGACCCCTAAGCAATATTTAATTCCTATTATTATTGCGATCTCTATTTTCGGTGTTTATGCGGTACAAGTCTCAGTTTATGACCTGTTACTATTATTAGGCTGCGGTGTCATTGGCTATTTCTTAAACAAACATGATTACCCGATTGCTCCATTAGTGTTAGGGCTTGTTTTGGGGCCAATGGTTGAGAATAATCTGCGCAGGGCCTTAACGATTTTCAATGGAGATTTTGGACCATTTTTCACTCGTCCGATTTCATTAGGATTCTTAATTATGACGGCTCTTTGGTTGGTGATCCCGGTATTAATGAAAATGAGAGGAAAAAATGTGGTCATAAACGAAGAAGCATGATGTTCAAAAAGTTCTGATTATTGCAAAAAACTCCTTTTTTTAAGGAGTTTTTTTATATATGATAGAAGTAGAGGTGCATGTATGCGATTACATACGAAATTGATGCTAGGCATTTTTATAGTAATTATCCTCATTGGCGGGATTTTCGAACTAACTTTTAAAAATATTATGGAGTCCAATCTTAAGCATGAAAAAGGAACGAAGGCTTTATCTGTGGCGCAGTCCATTTCAAATATACCAGAGATACAAAAAGCTTTTTCTAATAAAAACCCCTCTGCCATTATTCAACCAATCGCCGAAAAAATTCGCAAACAGGTTGGTGCGGAATTTATTGTTATAGGTAATCGCCAGGAGATTCGCTATTCTCATCCCGATCCTACCCGTTTAGGACAAAAAATGGTGGGTGGAGATAATCAGCGAGTCTTTAAAGGAGAATCAGTTATCTCTGAGTCAATTGGAACCCTTGGTCCATCTCTAAGAGGGAAGGCTCCTATTATTAGTGACGGCAAAGTAATTGGTGTAGTTTCAGTTGGCTATCTTCAAACGGATATTGAAAAAGAAGTAGGAAAGATACGAAGGAAAATTTTTATTACCACGATGATTATTTTACTAGGAGGATTACTGGCGGCATTATTAATCTCGTTAAATATTAAAAGAGCCATTTTTGGACTTGAACCGAAAGAAATTGCTTGGATGTACCAAGAGAAACATGCCATCTTAGAATCCATTCATGAGGGGATTATCGCCATTGATACGAATGGACGAATAACCGTCGTCAATGAAACCGCACATAAAATTCTCAATGTTCCGAGTGACGTTCTCCTCCGTGGAAAGAAGATTGATGATGTCATTGAAAATACGTCTCTTTATGAAGTGGTTCGGACGGGGTTGGCAGAATACGATCGGGAATTTACGATTTTTGGCGAGGTATTTTTGGTGAATCGTATCCCCATTTTTAATAAAAAAGACGAAGTAATTGGAGCAGTTGCTAGCTTCAGAAACAAGTCAGAGTTGTCCAATCTGATTCAGGAATTGTCCCATGTCAAAGCGTATGCTGAAGGCCTGCGGGCTCAGACACATGAGTATTCCAACCGGCTCTACACACTTCTAGGTTTGATTCAGCTGGGTTCCTACAAGGAAGCCATTGATTTCATTTCAAGGGAAGTGGATGTCGCACAAGGATTTATTAGCTTCTTAATGAAGGAAATTCCCGATCCGATCATTGCTGGATTTATATTAGGTAAGGTTAGTTTAGCCAGTGAATTGAAAATTCATCTTACAATCGAACGTGACAGTAGTTTTAGAGATTTACCAGAAGAAATCAGCAGGGATACGTTAGTGACGATTATCGGGAACCTTGTTAATAATGCTTTTGATGCTGTGAGAGAAAATGGGAAGGTAGAAAAAAGAGTTTCTCTATTTCTAACCGACTTAGGGAAAGACCTGATTATCGAAATTGAAGATAACGGGAAAGGCATAAATAACAGCATTAGTGAACAAATTTTCCAAAATGGCTTTTCTACGAAAAACCGTCAAAGCAATTCCGGAATCGGGTTAAGCCTTGTTAAGGAAGCGATAGCAGGCTTAGGGGGATATATAACATTTACCTCAAATGAAGGCGAAGGGACGATTTTCACAGTTGTGATTCCAAAACACAGGGGGTGTTTGAATGAATCTGAAACCCAATATAGAAGTGTTAATTGTTGAGGATGATTTACGGATTGCAGAAATTCAAAAGAGGTTTATAGAACAGATTGGTGGATTCCAAACAGTAGGAATTGCTGCAAGTTATTTAGAGGCAAAGACGTATATCGATTTATTACAGCCAGACCTTCTCTTGTTAGATGTCTATTTTCCGGATATGAATGGAATTGATTTGCTTAAAGAAACAAAGCAGCAAAGTAAGCAAATGGACGTGATTATGATCACCGCCACAAAAGAGATTCATAAAGTGCAAGAGGCAATCAGCATTGGTGTGTTTGACTATATTATTAAACCTGTTGTTTTTGAGAGGTTTAAACAATCATTGTTGAGGTATCAGGAATATCATTTAAAGCTAGCAGAATTGAGGAATGAAAATCTCCATGTCACACAGCAACAGGTGGACAAACTGCTGCGAAAAGAAATAGAGAGATCCAAAAGCGACAAACCTTACCTGCCAAAAGGAATTGATCCGCTGACGCTGGAAAAGGTCCTAGAGGTTCTGTCGAAAGTCGCGGAAGGCTTAACGGCAGAGATTGTTGCCAAAGAAATAGGTGTAAGCAGAACGACGGCTAGAAGGTATCTTGAGCATCTCATGTCTGAAGATAAAATTGATGCGGATTTAGCTTACGGAACGGTCGGGCGCCCTGAACGTGTCTATATGGTTAAGGGGGCAATAAAACAGCATAACCACACATAAAGAAGAGTAATGCGAATTTTCTCGGAAGATATCGAGAGTAGCCCTAAATTGTTCAATTGTAATAATATTGCCAATATTATTACAGGAATCGGTTTTATTTAGTTTTATAATAGAAGTGAATCTTCACAGCGATTTTTTGTCATGCAAGTTGAAGGAGGGGAAGGACATGAAATGTTTAATTGTTTATTGCTCATCCCATGGGACGACAGAGAAAGCAGTAAGGTTTTTAAGTGAAATTCTTAAAGGTGAAGTTCAGACGGTTGATTTGAAACGTGAGAAAGTGGAAATTGATCTTCGCAATTTCGATACCATCATTATTGGCGGCTCGATTCATGCGGGGAATATTCAAAGAAGAATAAAACAGTTTACTACTCACAATTACGATACTTTATTTGAAAAAGAAGTAGGACTTTTTCTATGCTGTATGCTCGATGGTGAGACGGCGATTGTGCAATTTAACCATGCCTTCCCGCAAGAATTACGAAAAAATTCTGCTGCAATGGGGTTATTTGGCGGAGAATTCCTTTTGTCGGAAATGAACTTCATTGAAAAACAAATCGTAAAAAAGGTGAGCGGAACAACGACCGACCAATTAAATTTAGATTATGATGCCATTAAGGAATTTGCTTTAAAATTAAATAATATCCAAACACTAGTACATTGATCGGTGTGTATCCAATTTAGGTGAGCGTTTCTGCATATGCAGAACGTTTTTTTTGTGTTTATAAAGAATATAGGGGTTATTTTCGAAGAATTGCATTTGAAAATGAATTTTTTGTCAAATTTTGCTTATAAAAAATGTCGAGAAAGACAATAATGAGTGAGGTCTTATTACAACAAGGAAGAGGATTGAAATGAAAATTTGGTTTAACAGATGGTTTACAACGGTTTCCCATTTCATAGACATGATTCGGGATAACGAAGAAAAGCGAAAATTTATTATTTATGGCACTAATCCGAACAAGGATGCCCTGTATTTACAAAATTGTGATTATGCCTTCGTCGAGCCGGATATATCTGGGGAGGAATATATTGATTTTTGTCTTGATTTTTGTCAGAAGCACGGGATAGATATTTTTATCCCTCGGAAAGAAAATGTCCTCATCTCCAAACGACTGAGTCAATTTGAGAAGTTGGGTGTTAAGGTGTTAGTTTGCCCAGATGCTGACCTCATGGAGACCATGGATAATAAAGCTGAGACATATCAAATGTTTACGCGCGGACCGGCAAACTCTTTGATTCCTGACTATCATGTCGTCAATAATCTCGAAGCGTTTAAAATAGCGTATGAAAAACTCAAGGAAAAAGGCCATACCGTGTGTTTTAAACCAGTGATTGGTGAAGGTGCGAACGGATTTCGGGTCATTAAAGACCAAATTGATTCCATTACCCAGCTTTTCAATCATGGAACGAGCTACCGTATTCCTTACAACTATGCCTGTGAAATATTAGGTCAGCAAGAAACATTCCCTGACTTAATGGTTCTTGAATTTTTAGAAGGCAGAGAATATAGTATCGATTGCTTATCATCCAACGATAAACTGTATGCTGCCATACCTCGGATGAAGGGGGATGGCAGAGTGAGAGAGCTGGTGGAGCAGGTGGAACTCATAAAACTGGCTCACGATTTTCATCAAGAATTTAGGGTGCCATATGTGTTTAATATCCAGGTAAAATACAACAACAATGGTGAACCGAAACTGTTGGAAGTTAATCCGCGCATGAGCGGGGGCATGCACTTTAGCTGCTTATCAGGGATCAACCTCCCGTATCTCGCTCTGAAAATTTTACTAGGTGAAAAAGTAGAGATGCTGAAACCAAGGTTTGGAATTCGGGCAAGTCATATTGAAAAAGAAATGATTCTGAAATATGGGGAAATAAGTTAATAGGGGTTCCATACAAAAAAAGAGCAGGTTTCTTTAGAACCCGCTCTTCCCACTATTTATAGAACACTTTATCAATATTGTATTTTGCATGTAAGGTATTGATGAGGTAGGTTTCGTAAATTTCTCTTTCCATTGGGTCTTCCACGACACATACCGCAATTTTATAAACTTCATCACGGTGCAATTTGATCGGTGAGACAGAATCTTCGAAATGTCTTTTTACACGAGGACGTAATTTCCTAGCTTTGCCGACAAACAGTAATTCATCATTTGCGTTTGAAAAAAGGATTATTCCGCCTTTGTCTCTTGGAATTTTATTGTAATCTGTAAAACCATAAACGCTGCTTAATGGCGCCTCTACTTTTTCGCCAACTTGATTTTTTTTCGTAATCACTATATCAGGATTAGGGATTTCAATTTTAATCATTTAGAAAATCTCTCCTTGCCTTGCTTAAAATAAACGGGCTTCCCGTTTTGCTAGCAGTTCATTATAGCATAAACAATCAATAATAGTTATCTTAACCATTTTTCGATGCTCAAAACCAGAGGATCTTGTATTTATTAAGGAGAAGGTAATTAAAAAGTAGAAAAATATTCCTTATTTTTGTAAACTTAAGGTGAAACATTGATAAAATTAAGATGAAAGGGTGTTTGTATGGCTATTTCATTATCTAAAGGTCAAAAAATTGATTTAACAAAAACAAATCCTGGTTTATCGAAGGTCGTTGTTGGTCTTGGCTGGGATACCAATCGTTATGATGGCGGAAAAGATTTTGATTTAGATGCAAGTATCTTCTTGTTAGCATCTAACGGAAAAGTTACGTCTGAAAAGGATTTCGTTTTCTACAATCAACTTGAAGGTGGAAATGGATCTGTAGTACATACGGGTGATAACCGCACAGGAGAAGGGGATGGGGATGATGAGCAAGTAAAAGTGAATCTTAGCGCGGTCCCTGCTCAGATTGAAAAAATTTCGTTTGTTATTACCATTCATGATGCAGAAGCCCGTGGTCAGAATTTTGGTCAGGTATCTAATGCATTCTGCCGCATCGTTAACGAAGAAACGACCCAAGAAATCATTCGCTATGATTTAGGAGAAGATTTCTCAATTGAAACAGCGATCATCGTAGGAGAATTATACCGACACAATGGCGAGTGGAAATTCTCAGCGGTTGGTTCAGGCTACCAAGGCGGCCTTGCCCGTATCGCAACAGACTTCGGCCTAAACGTGGGTTAAAAAATAGCAAATAAAAAGGACAAAAACTGTCGAGATACTGTTTTTTGTCCTTTTTTTGTTTATTGGAAGTGTCTCAATTCATAAAGTATTTATTTGTAGAGACAAGATATTTGGGTTATGGTAGAAATAAAATAAATTATTTGATTTGAGGCTGGTGCTGGTACCAATGAAACTTTTGCTGAAAACACAGGTTCTTTCTATTATTATTGCGATTTTTTGGATTGTATATCTCAACGTAGTAGCTATTTTTGATCGGCCAAGCCCGATACTTCAATACTTGAACTGGTTTGTTTATGGATTTGCTATACTGTTTGCCTGCATTTATTTACTTTTGACGAAATATATAATTGGTCACAAATGGCTGGCTATTCCTTTGGTAATTCTACCGTATCTGATGATTTACCAACCGATTCTTGAACGGATTCTATTAATCCTAGTTAATAAAAGCTATAGTATGACGATTAATTTTTTGTCTTTATCAACAGGATTCACGCATTTAATAGCGATATTAATTGGATTAGTTTTCGGGGTTATCATTTCTAATCGATATCATAGGGAGCAACAGCACTAATAAACATTATTTACCTTATTGCCACGAAAATGGCATAACTAACCAAGAGTCTACTAATGAAAGAAGGACAATAGATGGAAGGAAAGTGGCTAATTGCCGATCGCGATTTAAACGAACGTGAGGGATTAAAATGGTTATTGAAAACTTCCTCCATCCCAGTTAACAAGATATTGTTAGCATCTTATTATCAGGAATTTGTCGTTTTGTTTGAACAGGAAAAGCCAGATGTTGTGTTAATCGAACTTGATATGATTACTAGGGAAGATTGGTCAACTTTCCGTAACTTGATGCAGATTTATGAGCCTATTTTACTTTTAACTTCTGCAGAAGGAACCTTCGAAAAAGCGCGCCTTGCCATCGATATGCAAGCATTAGATTTAATGATTAAACCTTTTTCGGCAACCAAGGTGAAAACTGCCTTTCAAAAAGCCTCACGTAAACTTGAGGACAAAAGTCAGGCGGATGGAATTCACCATTCCAATCCCTATAAAGATATATCTTATGAAGCGTTATTACTATCGCAAGATCCGGGAGCAGAAACGTACCATGTCGCTGCTTTTCAAACGGAAAGTATCCATGCTATTCGGACTTTACATTCATTCTTAGCAGAATTTCCTTTTAAGGATGCCCACGGTATTTTTGGATTGGATGATATGGTCATTATTTTGTTCTCAGAAACGAGTCATAATATCACGGAACAGTGCCAAAAAGCGATGAGAAAGTGGGAGGAGGAATTTTCTGAGCCGTTAGCGGTCGTAGTTCATAAAGGAAATTCATCATCCGTAACTTTGAATCAAAAATATCTACAAACGAGGAAAATGCTGGAGTTGACCTATTATAAAGGGTACCGCCAAGTGGTTGAATTTGGACACTCACACACATGGGTCCATATCGATCCTTTTTTAGCTCCGCCTGAACAACGAACCTGGGTCGACATGTTGACTAATGTTGATTTAGAAAAAATAAAAAATTGGCTGTATGATGAATTTTTACATTTGAAAGATCCTTACCCTGAGCCAGGATTGGTCAGAATTAGATTAACGAGTATCTTGGCGCAGGTTAGAAGATATATGAAGACGTGTCACTTAGATGAAATTGAAAGCAATGAACAGGAATACCGCTATATTTTCAATTCGATTTTGTATGATCGTGTCCTTTATCGTACGGTTCAAAATCTCATCTTATTTATTCAAAAATTATTTTTGGGTGCAGAGAGCAGTGTTAGAAATCATATACAAGATCCGATTGAACGCGGCATATCCTTTATGGAGGCCAATTTTTCAAACAGCATGCTCAGGCTGGAGGATGTGGCAGCCTATGTGGAACGAAATCCTTCTTATTTCAGTCATTTGTTGATTACGAAAACAGGTTGTAGCTTTACGGAATCGCTAACAGCGTTTCGAATGAAAGAAGCGAAAAGATTGCTGATTGAAACAAATAAACCGATTAAAGAAATTTCAATCCTGGTGGGCTATCAAAATTCTAATTATTTTAGCCGGATGTTTAAGGAATTAATAGGTACTTCCCCTAGAGAATTTCGTTTAACTAAAGTGGATGAGGATGGTTGATTTATTAATTAATTTGAGGGAAGTGGGGAAATGAAGACGGTTATCGTATCTTTGGTTATTGTTGTCCTTGTTTTTTCATTCCTTAAGTTTTATCTCAATCGAAAATGGAGATTAATTTATACGGCGTTTGGATCGGATAACTTCTTTAGGGTCGTTGGGAAGTTAAATGCGGCAGGAATAAAATACAAAACGAACACGCCTGTTAATTTGCGTGTTGATGCTCGATTTAAGGATTTCACACAATACGATATTTTTGTTAAAGAAGAGGACGAAAATAGGGCCCAAGCTGCCCTTCGAAGGTAAAAAACGATAGTATAAGTTTAAGAGCAACAACACATTCATGCAAGAAGAGGACTGGTCATCACCATGACATGGTCTTTTTTTAAACGTATGAATCTAAAAATAATATAGATTTATAGGAATATTATTGGTTATGGGGACAGTGTATCTAAATATAATCTAGTTACTCCTATAAATACTTTCTTATTTCTAATATTCCCTTCGTATTTTTCTGAAGATTTTATTTTTATAATAAAAATAGATTAAAAATGAAAAAGGGAGTGGGATGGATGGAAACGAACACGGCGAAATCAAGAGTGATAGAAAATTATAAAGGAACGGAGTTACATGCGAAAGGGTGGATTCAGGAGGCTGCACTAAGGATGTTGATGAACAACCTGGATCAAGAAGTGGCGGAAAGACCAGAGGATCTAGTTGTTTATGGCGGGATTGGTAAGGCGGCCAGAAACTGGGAGTCCTATGATGCGATTGTGAAAACATTGCTAGAATTGGAGAATGACGAAACCTTATTGATTCAATCTGGAAAGCCGGTGGCTGTATGGAAATCGCATAAGGATGCCCCGCGTGTGCTTCTTGCTAACTCTAATCTAGTTCCTGCTTGGGCAAATTGGGAGCATTTCCACGAGTTAGATAAAAAAGGTCTAATGATGTACGGTCAAATGACAGCGGGCAGCTGGATCTATATCGGCAGCCAGGGAATTGTACAAGGAACATATGAAACGTTTGCTGAACTTGCGCGTCAAGCCTACGGCGGTACATTGAAACACACGATTACCCTAACTGCTGGACTTGGCGGAATGGGTGGTGCTCAGCCTTTGGCGGTAACAATGAACGACGGAGTGTGTTTAGCGATTGATGTCGATGAGACCAGAATTGACCGCCGTATTGAAACCGCTTATCTTGATGTAAAGACTAAGGATTTAGATGAAGCTTTGAAATTAGCACACGAGGCAAAAGTGGCTGGAAAGGCACTATCGATTGGATTATTAGGTAATGCGGCAGAAATTTTGCCATTGATGATTGAAAAAGGCTTTAATCCAGATGTATTAACTGATCAAACTTCTGCACACGACCCATTAAATGGTTATGTTCCAGTTGGTTTCACATTAGAAGAAGCGGCCGCATTACGAAAAGAAGATCCAACTAAGTATGTAGAACTTTCAAAGCAAAGCATGGCACTACATGTGAAGGCAATGCTGACGATGCAACAAAAAGGTGCGGTTACCTTTGATTATGGTAACAACATTCGTCAAGTAGCAAAGGATGAGGGAGTGGAAAATGCATTTGATTTCCCTGGTTTCGTACCAGCGTATATCCGTCCATTATTCTGCGAAGGAAAAGGTCCTTTCCGCTGGGCAGCACTTTCAGGTGATCCTGAGGATATTCGCAAAATTGATGATGCATTGCTTCATGAGTTCAAAGATGATGAACATTTATGCAAATGGGTAAAAATGGCCCAAGAAAAAATAAGCTTCCAAGGTCTTCCTGCTCGAATTTGCTGGCTTGGATATGGTGATCGTGCTCGCTTTGGTAAAGTTATCAATGATATGGTTGCTTCAGGAGAAGTATCGGCTCCAATTGTTATTGGTCGTGATCACTTAGATGCTGGTTCTGTAGCATCACCAAATCGTGAAACAGAAGCGATGAGAGACGGAAGCGATGCAGTTTCTGACTGGCCGATTTTAAATGCGATGATTAATGCTGTTGGCGGCGCGAGCTGGGTTTCATTACATCACGGCGGTGGTGTAGGTATGGGTTATTCTCAACACTCAGGAATGGTAATTGTGGCAGATGGGACAAAAGATGCGGAAGTTCGATTAGAACGTGTATTAACGACGGACCCTGGGATGGGTGTGGTCCGTCATGCTGATGCGGGTTATGAGATTGCGATCAAGACAGCAAAAGAAAAGGGCATCAAAATGCCTATGCTTAAGCAGGACTAAGACAGAGAGGATGATAGATTAATGAGTGGTCCAATTTTTATCAGAAACGCCTCTCAACTCGTGACGTTACAAGGGGGCTCCGCTGCTCCCCTTGTAAAGGGCGCGATGTCTGAGCTTGGTATTATTGAGAATGGCAGTGTTTGGATTGAAGAAGGAGTGATCCAGGCGGTTGGTACGGATGTTGAGCTTTTTGAAAAATATGCTGGTCGACTTGATGAGGCAGAACTGGTGGATGCGAGTGGTAAACTCGTAACTCCAGGACTTGTGGACCCACATACACATGTTGTTTTTGCTGGCAGCAGGGAAAATGAGTTTAACATGCGACTTCAAGGTGCCACTTATATGGAAATTATGAATAGTGGCGGTGGGATCTATGCAACGACTAGAAGGACACAGTCTGCGACGCATGAAGAGCTTTTTCAAGAAAGCTATGAACGCTTAAATCAATTCCTGCGCCACGGTGTTACAACCGTGGAAGCGAAAAGCGGCTATGGAATGGAATGGGAAACGGAATTGAAGCAACTTGAGGTAGCAAAACAGCTTAACCAGAAGCATGTGATTGATGTTGTTTCGACTTTTATGGGGGCTCACGCCGTACCAAAGGAGTACAAACAAAATCCAGATGAGTTTGTCCGCTTGTTGATTGAAGAAATGATTCCAAAGGTAGCGGAACTCGGACTTGCGGAATTTAATGATGTCTTCTGTGAACATGGTGTGTTTACTCCGGAGCAATCCAGGAAAATTCTTGAGGCTGGTCGTCGCTATGGCTTGATTCCGAAGATTCATGCGGATGAAATAGAGCCATATGAAGGGGCAGAATTAGCGGCAGAGGTTGGGGCCATTTCGGCTGACCACTTATTAAAGGCATCGGAAAAAGGTATGAAAGCGATGGCTGAAAAAGGAGTAGTCGGTGTGTTGCTCCCGGGGACAGCTTACTTTTTAATGGCGGAGTCGGCAAATGGTCGCAAAATGGTAGATTTGGGTGTACCGGTGGCACTGTCGACAGATTGTAATCCTGGTTCATCTCCTACTGTTTCCCTGCCATTCATTATGAATTTAGGCTGTTTAAAAATGGGGATGACACCGGCAGAAGTCATAACTGCAACGACAATTAATGCTGCCCATGCGATTAACCGAGGGCGCGAGATTGGTAGTCTTGAAGTAGGTAAAAAAGGAGACGTCACGATTTTTAACGTCGGTAATTATATGAAACTGCAATACTCTTATGGCGTGAATCATACAGATACCGTTGTGAAAAATGGTCAGGTGGTTGTCAGGGGAGGTCAGTTAGTTGAAGAGTTTTCTCTATCCTAAGTTAATTCCTCCTAGTTTTTCATGGATAAGACCAGATGAAGGGGCCGAGATTGCGAAGGTGCATGAATGGATCCAGCCACTAACGGCTGAGTCTGATTCTGAAAAAAGCAAGGAAGCAGACTTTGTCGTTGTTGGAGTTCCGCTGTCTCGATCATCCATTAGCGCGTCGGGTGCCTCAGAATTTCCTGAGGCGTTCCGACGAGCGTGGAAGGGGTTTACTACCTATAATCTTGACGAGGATATTGATTTGTCGGAATTGACGGCAATAGATGTTGGTGATGTGCCAATGCATGTTACGAATATTGGGCGCTGCCATGACAATATCATCGCTGCATCTTTTGCTCTCCATCAGCATTTTGAAACTTCCAAAGTCTGTGCGATTGGCGGTGATCATTCGATTACAGCAATGATGGTCAAAGGTCTGCATCAAGCGAAACCGGGGGAGAAAATCGGCATCCTGCAGTTTGATACTCATTTTGATTTAAGAGATATGACCGATAATGGCCCGTCCAATGGGACTCCCATGCGGAACTTAATTGAGAGCGGAGTAGTTGAAGGCAGCAATATGTACAATATCGGCCTCCATGGCTTTTTTAACACTAAAGATTTGAAGAAATACGCTGATGAAAAAGGCGTCAACTATATCACTCTTCGTGAAACAAGAAAAAAAGGGATAGAAGAAACGGTTTCGGAATGTTTAGAGGAGTTGGCTGGCAAGGTAGATACCATTTATTTAACAGTCGATATGGATGTTCTTGATATTGCCTATGCTCCAGGAGTACCGGCCTCAACGCCGGGGGGCATGACAACGGCGGAACTACTAGATGGGGTATTTACCGTAGCTAAGCACCCAAAAGTCAAAGCCATGGACATCGTCTGTCTTGATCCTCTTAAAGACACCCATGTACAACCAACTGTCAAACTCGGAACACACGTATTCCTAACCTTCTTAACAGGAGTAGCGCTACGATAAAAACCTGGTGTCAGGCACCACAAAAAGACACTTTTAAGCCAATGTCCATCCCAAGTGGACATTGGCTTTTTCGTTTTGGCTTTTAATAATAATATAAATTGTCAAGAAAACCCTTACTACACCTGTCCATTCCAAGATTTCGATTTATTCATATAATATTGTAATTCGTTTTCTACGAAGAGTCTGGCCGTAAATAAAAGGTGTAATTCAGCACCTGGGGATCAATAGAGAATAATCTAATTAATGTATCCCCTTAGTTACTGCTTATGGAAGGAGGGGATTGAACATGGCTGCAATTCAAAAGAGTGTGGACTCTTCAAGTTTAGCCGATATCATTGATCGGATCTTGGATAAAGGTTTGGTAATTGATATATATGCTCGGATTAGTTTAGTTGGGATTGAATTAATTTCAATTGATGCTCGTATTGTTATAGCTGGTATTGACAAATGGTTATATTATGCTGAAAAAGTAGGCCTTCTTGATAAACATCCACATCTCGATCAAGGGGAAGAAATTATACTAGGGGAAACACTTTAAAATAATTCGGGTGAAGAGGAACCAAGGCAGTAAACGCCTTGGTTCCTTTATTAAAAAAATTTAGTGAATAGAAGGAATGATATGATGAGTCAGTCAAAGAAAGAGGTCTTTGTCAATACTGCTTTTTTTGAGAAGATTATTTCAAAAACCATCAAATATATGAAAGCTGGATTTCCAGTACATTTCGTTGGACCATCGGGTATCGGAAAGACTAGTTTAGCCATATATATTGCCAAACAGTTTAACAGACCAGTTACAATTATCCGTGGACACGAAGAATTATCAAACAAAGAACTGTTGGGCTATCACTATGGCATGGTTAAAAAAGAGGTTATCGACAACTTTATTCATTCAGTCTATAAGACTGAAAAAGAAATTAAACCAATTTGGTCCAATGGCCAGCTTATTGACGCCGTAAAAAATGGACATGTGGTTATTTACGATGAGTTTTCACGTTCTCGCCCAGAGACGAATAATATATTTTTAGCACTATTGGAGGAGCGAATTCTTCCTATTTATGGGAAGGGGAAGGAATCCTTCATAAAATGTCATCCTGACTTTTCTATTATTTTTACAAGTAATCCTGATGAATATGCAGGAACATTTCATACACAAGATGCACTGCTGGACCGATTGATTACGATTAGTTTGGAAGGCTGTGACAAAGAAACAGAAATCGAAATTCTTAAGCATAAAACAGAAATTAATCATCAGGAAGCGGAGAGAATAGTGCAACTTGTTTCTAAATTAAGAAGTTCTGGAAAAGGATTTTGTCCAAGTTTACGAGCTTCATTGATGATTGCATCCATTGCCCAAAAAACGAATATACCCATTAATCACGAGGATAAAAACTATCAAACACTTTGTCTGGACGTGTTAACAAGACCAGTAAAACAAATTTTCCCGGATATGACTCGTAATGCTATTCAGGAGTTAATTATAAAGGAAATGAAGCGAAAGGAAGGGACTCAATGAGTATACAAAGTGGGGTGTATGTTTTTTGTGCGATTCGAGAAAAGGAACCACAGCAATTTGGAAAAGTAATTTTAAACGGTCAGGAGCATGAAGTTTATACACTACATCATCAGAATGTAGCAATGGTAGTTTCAAAGGTTGTTGATGAAGTTTTACCCGTCCGTAACAACTTATTCGCCCACCAGCAAACAATCTCGGAAGTTATGAAGCATTATAGCATTATCCCAGTAAGCTTTGGGAATGTATTTAATTTAGAGGAAGATGTTCTTCTCATTACGAAACATCTCAATGACGATTTGGAAAAATTATTTTTACTCTTGGAAAATAAAATTGAGGTAGGCTTGAAGGTCATCGCCAAAAAGGAATGGATGGAACAGGAATTAAATAATGATTCAACATTAAGACAGTGGAAAACCAACAAGTTGGATATCTCCGATCCAGCCAATTTTTATGAACAAATTCAATTAGGTGAACATGCCAAAAACTTTGTTTTGCGGCTAGAAGGAGCAGTGGCTGATGAGCTTTATGATCCCTTATTAGAGATTGCAGAGGCGGGAAAACAAAACAACACCATACCGGGAAAAGTCCTATTGAATGCTGCATTCTTAGTAGATCGCAAAAAAGAAGAGGCCTTTGACCAAAAAGTTAATGACCTTTATGAATTATGGAAGGAAAAGGCCGAGTTTAAGTATTCTGGACCATGGCCAGCCTATAATTTTGTCAATATTCGTTTAAGGATTGAAGAGAACAAATGATTTTTAAATTATTTTCATTGCCAATCCGTACGTTAATTAAAATTGGGGAAAAAATTCAGGAAGAAGCGGATCAAGAACTATACAATATCCCGTATATCCAACAGCAACTCATAGAATTGCATATGATGTACGAAATGGAAGAAATTGATGAAGAAACTTACGTTGAAAGAGAAGAGGAATTACTTAATAGATATAAAATAGCCAAGGAACGTGAAAAAAATGAACTATTAAATGAGTAGTATTTTAAAGGAGGAGGCAGTATGACTCATACTAAGGCCACAACAGACTTTATATATATGTACGGGGTCATTCTTGCAGAGGAGCTTCAGTCATTAGATGTTCCTGCTATAAAGGGTATTGATCAAAAGACGGTGACTTTGAAAATCTTTAAGGATTTTGCCGCTGTTATTACCCCGGTCAATGCCCAAAATTTTTCTCAAGAACAAATTGACCTTCAGTTAAAAAATGCAGACTGGCTGAAGGAAAAAGCATTTCATCACCATGAAATCATTTCTATTATTCACCAGCAATTTACAATCCTTCCAATGTCTTTTTGTACTATTTTTCAAAATGAGAGCAATTTAGAAAGCTTACTTGCCGATCAATACGGTGTGATTTATCAAAAATTACTTACCCTTAAGGATAAACAAGAGTGGAATTTAAAGGTGTTTTGTAACAATGAAAAAGCTTTATCCTTCGTTCTACAACATAATGAAGCAGTACTAAATTTAAGGGACCAATTAGCATCGATGCCAAAAGGTAAACAATTTTTAATGAAAAAGAAGCTGGAACATTTGATTCATTCACAGTTAGAAGTAGAACAATCCAAATGGTGGAATGAAATCAAACAGCAATTAACATCTATCGTTTCAGAAATAAATATCAGGCAAAATTGGGGCAAGGAAGTAACTGAACGAAAAGATGAGATGATTGTTAATTGTGATTTCCTCATTGATCAAAGCGTTTCAGAATCATTTATGAATAAAGTCACAGTTATTGAAAAAATATTTGAACCCTTGGGATGTATATTTCAAGTAACCGGGCCTTGGCCTCCTTATCATTTTTCAAAAATGACAAAGGAGATTTTGTAATGGAAAAGCATCATCTCTTTGAAAATAAAGAAATGACCTTATTAGATTTATTGGATGGAATCATTGATACGGGCGTCGTGGTCACAGGAGAAATAGTAATCTCTGTTGCCAATATTGATTTAATTGTCATCGATCTTAAACTTCTCATTTCTTCGATTGAAAGTGCTTTTGGTTCCAATGAGCGTAAAAATGTTGGGGAGGCAATTGTAAATGGAACGCTTGCCACTAGATTCGAGTAAGGTAGAGCAAGGATTAGCGAAGTTAGTTTTAACCATTATCGAATTACTTCGCCAACTTATGGAGCGACAAGCAATGCGGCGAGTGGAAAGCGATTCTCTGACCGATGAGCAATTAGAGGAATTAGGTTTAACGTTAATGAGACTGGAAGAAAAAATGGAAGAGTTAAAAATTATTTTTGGTTTAGAAAAAGAGGACCTTAATATTGAACTGGGCCCTCTGGGGAAACTTCTCTAAACCGGCAGGTAAGATAGGAGAGAGACTATGCCCATAAATCACCCGACCCAATCATCAAACTTGCTTGAAGTATTAGAAAAAATCCTTGATAAAGGAGTCGTTATTGCAGGAGATATTAAAATTTCATTAGCAGATGTCGACTTGTTAACTATTAAAATCAGGCTGCTGATTGCTTCTGTTGATAAAGCGCGGGAAATTGGAATGGACTGGTGGGAACAAGACCCATACTATTCTTCTAAAGGTAGATTAGTTGAAAAAGAGCATGCCCTGTTACTCGAAAGAATCAATCGAATCGAACAGCTGGTTGAGACAAAAGCACTCCCGGTTGAAGACAGAGCATTCCTTGAACCAGATGATGAAAGGATTTTACACCAACCGGTTGAAAAAAAAGCAGTGCTACAGCTTGATGAGGAAATAGATATAACAAAAGTGAAAAGGACTGATTTGACAAAAAATGAAAAAAAAGAGAACCCAGATAATAAGAAAAAGCATCCCGGTAAACAGTAGGAAAAAAATATAAATGTTTTTCATTTGGGAAAGTGGAATGGACACTTTCTTTTTTTATTGTTTTTCCTTGTGTATGAGTAATCAAAAAAGAAAGTACGGTAAGTGTATTTGAGTTAGCTTAAAACTTAATAAAGTAGATGACTCTATAAAAAGCAAAGGACTGCAATTTATTGTGAGGAAATAAATTGGGAGATTTGGAATATTTCCTTTGGAAAAAGGATAAAAAGTCGAAAAAGGTAGGTTTAAATTTCCCAAACCCAGCATTATTTAAGAGTCTGGAAAACCTTAATAAATTAGGGATTGATGACCTGTTATTAAGGAAATATGCTTAAAATATTCCTTGGGAAAGCGCACAAACAGACAATTATCGAGTTTTATTGTCGGAAAGTTAAAAATATTATAAAAGTAGAGTTGAACGCATTATTTTCAGTTGTACTAAGAATAGAGTATGATTATAAAAAGGCACGAAAAATCTACATTTGATGTCATTCATTTCGGGGGGTAAATTTGGCCGAGCATATCTTTTTTCAAAAGAGTCTACCGAAAAATAAAACAAAAGGGGAACAAGAACATTGAACAAGCAGGTAATCGTCTATACAACCAAAGATTGCATCGAGTGCACGATGGTTAAAAAAGTCCTAAGTGAGGAAGGAATTCCTTTCGAAACAAGAGATTTATCCGTCAATCCTGAATACCAAAAGGAAGTAGAGAAATACGGCTTTCTGGGTGTTCCAGTAACAGTGGTTGAAAATCGAGCAGTTAAAGGATTTACCAATGAACTGAAAGAGTTAATGGAACTGGCAAAAATTTAAGAAAGTCATAGAGTATTCGGTACTGCACCAAAAATCACGGTATAGATTATTAAAAAAGAAAAGGCTTGGAGGAAATCCCCCAAGCCATTTTGTTATACCCAATTATGCACTTATTGATTTATCTTCTTTTGCCGATTGGATCTCACTAGAAGGATGGAACTCATTCTCCATCTTGGAAACAACCACTGTTGCCACGCCATTTCCGATCAGGTTAGTAATCGCACGAGCTTCAGACATGAACCGATCGACACCTAGTAATAAGGCAATCCCTTCGACAGGAATGACAGGGAAAGCAGATAGTGTAGCTGCAAGAGTAATAAAACCTGAACCGGTTACACCAGCTGCACCTTTTGACGTCAACATTAAAATTCCTAACAAGGTGATTTGATGCCACAGTGTAATATCTACATTGTAAGCTTGAGCAATAAAGAGCGCAGCCATCGAAAGATAAATCGCTGTCCCGTCCAAGTTAAACGAATATCCAGTTGGAACAACTAGACCAACCACCGACTTGGAACAACCGTATTTCTCCAGTCTTTCCATCATTCTCGGCAGAGCAGATTCTGAAGAGGATGTTCCTAACACCAAGAGAATTTCTTCTTTAATATAAGCGATGAATTTCAAAATACTGAAACCATAAAGCTTTGCGATTGCCCCGAGGACAAATACGATGAAAAGAAACATCGTTGCATAAACGCTTCCCATTAATTTACCTAGTGAGACTAAAGAGCCCAGCCCAAAATTACCAATTGTATAGGCCATTGCACCAGAAGCGGCGATGGGTGAAAATTTCATTACCATATTAACAATCTTAAAAAATATCTCCGTAAATTGCTCAAACAAAGCAACGACTGGCTTCCCTTTTTGTCCTAGAGAAGCAAGGGCAATTCCGAACAGGACAGCAAAAAATAAGATTGGGAGCAGTTCCCCTTTCGCCATAGCCCCAACAAAATTATCAGGAATAATTCCTAAAACAAATTCCACAAATCCATGACTAGTTTCTTTTGCCTGCGTTGTAAATTGTGAAATGTCTCCGCCTTTGACAGAATCTGTATTAAACCCAGATCCAGGTTTGATGATATTAACAAGCAGTAATCCAATTGCCAAGGCAAAAGTGGTAACAATTTCAAAATAGAGTAGCGCTTTCCCACCAATACGTCCAACCTTTTTTAAATCCCCCATGTTTCCAATACCAATGACAATCGTAAAAAATACTATTGGAGCAATAACCATCTTAATTAACTTAATAAAAATATCCGCCAATACCTTTAACTCCGTACCGAATTTCGGAAAAAGAAACCCGATCACAATCCCAAGTACTATCCCCAATAATACTTGGACGGTCAAATTTTTAAAATTAATTTTCATTTTCCCGTACACCCCTTTGTTTAATTAGACCTGTTAACGCTTTCAGTCCATCCATTGACAGAATAAATGAAAATTCAGATAATAGTAAGATTTTGGTCATATTGGTCTTATTGTTCCTTTTGTTATAAAAATTACACAATAAAACATCGAAAAAAAATTCATCTATTAATTTATTATTTTGATAAAATAGACCATGATAAGAATATAAATGAGAGTTCTCTAAGGGGGAGCAGGGGATGTTTCCGTTAAAAGTAATATTGATAGAAGATGACCCGATGGTTCGGGAAGTACACCGTCAATTTATTGATAGGGTGGTTGGATTTTCGATTATCGGAGTCGCTGCCAATGGCATTGAGGGCCTGAGATTAATCAAGGAGCTCCGGCCCAACCTTGCTATTATCGACATTTATATGCCATATATGGGTGGATTGGAGATGCTACGAGAACTTCGTTCAGAGCCCTATTCTGTTGATGTAATTGCCATAACAGCAGCCAGCGATATTGAAACCATCCATGGGGTTCTTCAACAAGGTGCGTTTGATTATATCATGAAACCATTTACCTTTGAGCGCATAAAAAAATCACTAGATAACTATAAAACTTATCGTATGAAATTAGGGGAAAAGAAAGCCCTTATACAAGAGGAACTGGATCAAATCTTATTTATTGATCAAAAGGAAGAATATGAAAAAGACAACCTGCCAAAGGGGTTAAATACGAACACTTTAACGAAAATTACCGAATTTCTTTCGCAACAGAAAGAACCCGTTTCTGCTGAGGAGGTAGCAGAAGGAATAGGAATGGCTCGGGTAACAGCACGAAGATATCTTGATTATTTAGAAAAAGAAGGAAAAGTAAAGATACATATCCATTACGGAGGTGTGGGAAGACCAATCAACCGATATGGAGTGTGAGTATAAAATACGATGATTGTGAATAGGGAGGGAGAACGTTGGACTGGAAAATCAGGATTGGGAAACCAAATCTCCGTTTACAAACGACGATTACCCTGCTAGTTTGCATTGTAGTTGTGATGGCATTGTTCGTTACCGAGATATTAATTACTAATCGAATTTCACAAGAAACAAAGAAAGGGCAAGCTGAAAAAGCCTCGGAAATTGCGAGGATTGTTGCCGGGTCGCCTATTGTTGTAAATGGGCTGAGGAATAAAAAAGCAGAGAAGGACATCCAAACATTTGCGAATGATCTCAAACGGTACACTCATGTTGAATTCATCGTCGTCATGGACATGGATGGAATGAGAAAATCACATCCTAATCGGAATCTATTAGGCCTGCATTTTGTTGGTGGAGATGAAGGTCCGGTATTAAAAGGGAAAGAGCATATTTCGACTGCCAAAGGAACATTAGGATTATCATTACGCTCGTTCGTCCCTGTATTTGATGAGAAAAACAAACAAATAGGGGCCGTTGCCGTAGGTATCTCGTTAGAAAAAGTAAATCAGTCGATCGAACAAAGTAGAAGAATCATTTTGATTGGAGTCGGAGTTGGTATTTTAGTAGGAGTTCTAGGAGCCCTGTTTTTGGCAAGAAAAATCAAAACGATTCTGTTTGGAATGGAGCCTATTGAAATAGCCAAGCTGTTGGAAGAACGAAGTGCGATGCTGGAATCAACCAAGGAAGGGACTCTGGCGGTTGATCAAGATGGGATAACCACTCTTGTTAATAATGAGGGGGTTAGACTTCTTCAGATGGCAGGTATCGAAGGTCCTTTTTTAGGAAAAAGAGTGGACGATTACATGCCAAATACAAAACTCTCTACCGTCCTAGAGACCGGTGAAGCACAGTTAAATCAGGAACAAGAAATCAATCATATTACCATACTAACCAATCGTGTCCCAGTAATCGTGAAGGGAAAGATTGTTGGAGCAATTGCCACCTTTCGGGAAAAAACTGAAATTAAGGAATTAGCTGAACAATTAACCGGAGTCAAGTTATATGCAGAGGCACTAAGAACCCAATCGCATGAATTCATGAACAAATTGCATGTAATCTCAGGTTTAGTCCATATGAAGGACTATCAAATGGTTTCGTCGTACATCACCAAAATTGTGAATCACCAGCAGTCTGAAGTAGAATTTGTCGTCAGTCGTTTTAAAGATCCTGTATTAGCAGGTTTTATTTTAGGAAAACTTAGCTTTGCAAGGGAAAAAGGCTGTGAAATGATCATTGATGGGGAAGGGTTTGTACCAGAACCGTACAAGCAGGAAACGACACATGAAGTGGTCACGATCCTTGGGAATTTAATTGATAATGCACTGGATGCTGTCGCGGACCAGCCTCTTAAAAAAGTAACGGTAAGGTTTGATTATTATGATAAAATCCTTGTACTGGAGGTCCATGATACAGGACAAGGTATTAATGAAGAAATTAGAAATAGCTTATGTGTGAAGGGGTATTCGACAAAGGGTGAAAATCGAGGGATTGGGTTATTTTTGGTCCAACGAAGCTTGGAAAAATTAACGGGACAGTTAGAAATTCATTCTCAAAAAGGAAAAGGGACCACTTTTATAGTCACGTTCCCATATTTCAGTAAACAGTAAAGATATTATGTTAACTTATTTTTCTTAGAGTGGACAAATAATTATATTATGTAAACTATTATTGAATGAAACTATTTCCTTTACATTCTAGTATCATAGCGGTATTATGTACTTAATTTAATAAACTAATCGATCTACTAGGGGTGCCCTGTTATCAGGCTGAGAGAAAACGTTAACGTTTTTAACCCTCCGGACCTGATCTGGGTAATACCAGCGTAGGAAAGTAGCCAAGTGAATGTTTTATTTTTCTCTGACTAACTAACCAGGTCCGTTTAAGGATCTGGTTTTTTTATTTTTAATAATAGAAATGGAGAGATTACAATGGAAAAATTCAATTTATATGAAACGTTGGAAAAAGTAAGAGAGGTAAACCCGCTTGTACATAATATCACTAATGTCGTTGTAACGAATTTTACCGCAAATGGGCTTCTCGCTTTAGGTGCTTCACCTGTGATGGCGTATGCTGCCGAGGAAGTAGCGGAAATGGCCAAGATTGCCAGTGCACTTGTTTTGAATATTGGTACCTTAAACCCGCAAACGGTAGATTCGATGATTATTGCTGGAAAAGCAGCCAATGAATCCAGTGTACCGGTCATCTTTGATCCGGTTGGTGCTGGGGCTACTACGTACCGAACAGAAACTGCCCAAAGAATCATGAGTGAAGTAAATGTTTCAGCCATTCGCGGAAACGTAGCTGAAATCGCAAATGTACTTGGTGAAAAGTGGGAAATTAAAGGCGTCGATGCAGGGGCGTCAACAAATGGGGATATCGTTAGCCTTGCGATTAAAGCAGCAGAAACTTGGAATTGCGTTGTCATTATTACAGGAAAAGTGGATGTCGTTTCCGATGGAGAAACCACCTATCTTGTCCGGAATGGCCACCCAATCATGACAAAGGTCACGGGTATGGGGTGTCTGTTAACCTCTGTGATTGGGTCATTTGCTGGAGTCGAAAAAGATTTACTTCAAGCTTCAGTGGCTGCCTTAACATTTTACGGCGTTGCCGCCGAAAAAGCTGCGGCACAAACAGCTGAAAAGGGACCAGGAAGTTTCCAAATCGAATTTTTAAACCAATTATCACTTGTTTCAAATGAAGATATCAATCATTATAGTTCTTTCAAAAAAGTTAATTAAGAGGGGGAATTTTCATGAAAAAAGCATTAACTATTGCCGGTTCGGATAGCGGCGGCGGTGCAGGAATTCAAGCTGACTTGAAGACGTTTCAAGAGTTAGGAGTGTTTGGAATGTCGGCTATAACCGCTGTTACTGCCCAAAACACCTTAGGAGTTCACGCTGTCTATCCAATGTCAGCAGAGGCCGTGGTCAAGCAAATCGAAGCCATTGGCACGGATATTGGTGCTGATGCGGTGAAAACAGGAATGCTGTTCAATGCGCAAATCATCGAGGCGGTTGCCGCTCAGATTAAGAATTTTGGTTGGATGAATGTGGTTGTTGATCCAGTCATGATTGCCAAAGGTGGCGCCTCACTGCTGCAAATGGAAGCCATTTCTGCAATGAAAAAATATTTGTTGCCAGTTTCCAAAGTGATTACGCCGAATATTCCAGAGGCGGAAGTTCTAACGGGGATGACTATTCTGACCTTAGAGGATAAACAAGAGGCCGCTAGAAGGCTTCATGATTTAGGCGTGAAAAACGTTGTGATTAAGGGTGGTCACGATGAAAACAAGTCCGAGTCGATTGATTTATTGTTTGATGGGAAGGAATTTTACACCTTTACAAGTCCGCGAATCGAGACAAAAAACACACATGGTACAGGATGTACTTTTTCCGCAGTTATTACCGCTGAACTAGCTAAAGGTGCGACAGTTTATGAAGCCGTTGTGACAGCGAAAGATTTTATTCAGGCCGCAATTGAAGACCAATTGGAGATTGGTCAAGGACATGGACCTACTAACCATTGGGCGTATGGAAAAAGAAATTTTGTAAAGGAGCTATCGAGGTCATGATTGATTTGAGAGAGGCTTTACGTGTTTATTTTATTATGGGCAGCACCAACTGTTTGAAAGAACCTGTTGAAGTATTAACTGAGGCGATTTCAGGAGGAATTACGCTTTTTCAATTCCGCGAAAAGGGGGAGAGTGCACTAACTGGTTCTGAAAAATATGCACTGGCTAGAGAACTCCAAACCCTATGTAGAGACCATCAAATTCCTTTCATTGTGAATGATGATATCGAGTTGGCTGTGGCGATTGATGCAGATGGTGTTCATATCGGGCAAGAAGATGAAACGGTAAAAATGGTTCGAGAGAAAATCGGTGCGAACAAAATCCTTGGGGTATCCGTCCATACTACAGAAGAAGCCATGGCAGCGATCCAAGATGGAGCAGATTATTTTGGAATTGGCCCTGTGTTTCCGACAAAGACAAAAGCTGATGCCAAGCCATCGCGAGGGACGACACTGATTGAAAAACTACGAAAAGATGGTTGTGAGGTGCCGATTGTTGGAATCGGTGGAATCACTATTGAAAATGCTCGATCCGTCATTGATGCGGGGGCAGATGGAGTTTCTGTAATTACGGCTATAAGCCAGGCAGAATCCCCTTTGGAAGCTGCGAAAGCATTAAGAAATAGTGTGATTTTTAAAGGAGTGGTCAAATAGTGAATAAGACCCACAAATTGACGTTGACGGCCATGATGATTGCGATTGGAACACTTTCAAGTAACCTATTCTATATTCCAATCGGTTTTACAAAGGTCTTTCCTATTCAACATTTTATGAATGTCTTATCAGCGGTGTTGTTAGGACCTTATTATGCTGTTGCCCAGGCTTTCGGTGTTTCTTTGCTTAGGAATTTAATGGGAACAGGTTCGATATTTGCCTTTCCTGGCAGTATGGTCGGAGCCTTGCTTGCCTCACTATTATTCTGGAAAACTAGAAAACTATATCTAGCATTTATTGGTGAAGTGATTGGTACAGGAATCCTTGGTGCCATGCTTTCTTACCCTATAGCTACTCTTTTGCTTGGTCAAAAGGCAACATTATTTGGGTTTATTCCATTATTTATCTTCAGCTCGTTTGCAGGAGCGCTGCTTGGGTTCCTTATTTTAACTGTTTTTTTAAGAAAGAAAGTATTGATTGTTAATGAAAATGACACAACCATCAGGAATTAATGATAAGGGCGTGAACAAATGAAAGAGGACCTGCTTGGTAAAATCTCACAAGAAGTAGAAGCGAGAGAAGCGGAATTAATTGAATTGTTGTCGACACTCATTGCTTTCCCAACGGTTAGTCCTCCTGCACGGAATACGAATGAGGTGCAAGATTTTATAAAAAGATATTTAGAAGACCTGGGATTTCACACTGATAAGTGGGATGTCTATCCAAGTGACCCTAATGTCGTAGGTATTTTACCAGGGGAATCTCCTGATCAATTTAATAGTTTAATTGTAAATGGTCACGTGGACGTCGCTGAAGTGGGGGATTCTTCAGCGTGGAAGGAGTCTCCATTTTCGGCATATTGCAAAGATGGCCATATTTATGGACGTGGTGTCGCTGATATGAAGGGCGGAATTGCAGCATCACTGATTGCCATTAAACTTTTAAAAGAACTGGGGATTTCGCTTAAAGGCGATCTCCAATTTCAATCGGTTATTGGCGAAGAGGTTGGCGAAGCAGGTACCCTGGCATGCATGGAAAGAGGTTATACAGCTGAATATGCGGTCGTGGTAGATACAAGTGATTTACATATTCAAGGGCAAGGCGGAGTTATTACGGGATGGATTACTATTCAAAGCAACGAAACCTACCATGATGGAATCAGGAGGAAGATGATCCATGCAGGTGGTGGCGTTCAGGGGGCCAGCGCGATTGAGAAAATGATGAAGATTATTGCTGGACTTCAAGAGTTAGAACGTCATTGGGCAATTACGAAGAGCTACGAAGGCTTTCCTCCCGGCACCAATACGATTAATCCCGCGGTGATTGAAGGAGGACGCCATGCAGCATTTGTGGCTGATCGCTGTGCGCTTTGGGTTACTGTTCATTTTTACCCAGATGAAGACTATGAAGTGGTCATCAAAGAAATCGAAGAGCATATTGGGGCAGTTGCAGCCGCAGACCCTTGGCTGCGTGACAATCCTCCACAATTTGTGTGGGGAGGAAAATCAATGATTGTCGACCGAGGAGAAATTTTCCCTTCATTAGAAATAGATTCTGAACATCCAGGAACGAAGCTATTAGCGAACTCCTTTGAAAAATTATTATCTGCCAAGCCAACGTTTGGTATGTCCACCACTGTTACAGATGCAGGTTGGCTGGGACGTGCTGGGATTCCAACCGCTATTTTTGGACCTGGTAAATTGGAAGACGCCCATGCCGTTAATGAGAAAGTCGAAGTCAGTCAATTATTAGACTTTACAAAAGTGTTAGCTGTATTTATCGCTGAGTGGTGCAACACGAGAAAGGAGCAATAGGGGAATGAGATTTACCCATAGACTTTTTGAAAAGGTAAGTGATATTTGGGAAAAAACCCATCAGCATCCATTTGTTGTTGGGATGGGCACAGGAGAGTTGCCGGTTGAATCCTTTATCCGCTATATGAAACAGGATTATGTGTATTTAATCGATTACTCGAAACTATTTGCTATCGGGGCCGTTAAAGCAACAGACGTGGAGACGATGGCCGCTTTTGCGAAGCTTTTGGATGAAACATTGCATGGAGAGATGGACTTGCACCGTCAGTATGCAGAGAGGTTTGGGATTACTAACCAACAGTTGGAAGATACCAAACCAACGCCGATCAACTTAGCCTATACTCGGTATATGTTAAATGTTGCCCAGAATGGTTCGCTCGCGGAATTAGTATCTGCTCTCTTGCCGTGTATGTGGAGCTATTGGGAGATTAGCAAAGTGCTAGCAAATAACTATCCTGATGCTATTGATCATCTACTCTATGGAGATTGGGTAAAAATGTACTCTTCTGATGAGTTTGGTTCATTAGCAACCTGGCTTATTGATTTATTAGATCGATTGGCAGAAGGAAAACCGGAGCGGGAATTAGCCATCTTAGAAGAACATTTCCTTACAACATCTCGGTTTGAATATATGTTTTGGGACATGGTCTACCAGGGAGGCGAGTGGCCTGTCTAGCTCGACGATGTTATCCATTCAAGGCCTCGCCTATTCTTTTGAAGAAGAAAAGCCCATTTTCCAAGGACTTACACTTGATGTGAAACGAGGAGAATTTGTTTCCGTCATTGGTGCCAGCGGATCTGGTAAAAGCACTCTTTTCAAATTGGTAACCGGTTTACTTGAGCCAAATCAGGGGGACATCCTGATTGATGGAAAGCAGACCGGCAAGAGATTGGGAAATGTTGGTTACATGCCGCAAAAGGATTTGCTGCTGCCATGGAGGACCGTTTTAGAGAACGTGTTATTACCTCTGGAGGTTACAAAGGAGCGTAAACAAGCAAGATTGCCAGAAATAAAAGAGTGGTTAGCACGATTCGGATTAGCAGAATATGAAAATTCCTATCCATCTGAACTCTCAGGAGGAATGAAGCAGCGTGTTGCTTTTTTAAGAACGCTAATGACGGGAAAGGAACTTCTATTATTAGATGAACCCTTTGGTGCACTTGATTCGATGACAAAACGAAACATGCACAAATGGCTATTAGGGCTGTGGGGGGAATTACAAAAGACGGTATTGTTCATTACCCATGATCTTGAGGAAGCCATCCTATTAAGCGACAGAGTGTATGTGCTACAGGATGTAGGAATCAAAGAATTGAAAGTCAATTTACCTCGGCCAAGAAGTTCACAGTTTATCTATCAATCAGAGTTTTTAACAATGAGAAAAGAACTGGAGATGCTGATTCACAATGAAAGCTAGCCTGAAGAAATGGACAGATGATTACGGTTTGTTTTTATTGGTGGTCCTCCTACTTATCAGTGGATGGGAATGGGCAGTAAGGCAGGCCATGATTCCGTCATTTATTTTGCCTGCTCCCTCAGCCATTTGGGGGGCATTACTAGAAAACAAGCAGCTGTTGTTTGAAGAGCATTTGCCTGCTACCCTCAAAGAAGTTTTGATTGGTTTTGGGCTCTCCGTGATCGCTGGATTGATACTTGGAGTTGGAATGCATTTTTCCCGTTCAATTGAAAAAGTCCTTTATCCGTTCCTTGTAATCTCACAAACGGTGCCGCTTATTGCCATTTCACCGATTTTTATTATGTGGTTTGGTTATTCGATTTGGAGCAAAATTGCCGTGACCATTTTAACTGCCTTTTTTCCAATCGTCGTGAGTACGTATGATGGCTTGAAAACAGGGGGAAATGAATACCGTGAATTACTGTTAACGATGGGAGCGAACCGCTGGACAATTTTCAAAAAAATTCAACTGCCGATGGCTTTGCCCGCGATATTTTCAGGCTTAAAGTTGTCTGTCGTTTATTGCGTCGTCGGAGCGACGATTGGTGAATGGCTGGGTGCAAGTGAGGGTTTAGGATATTTTAGTCGTAGAATGTCTGGTAACTTACAGGCAGATTCCGTATTTGCATCGATATTCCTTTTATCCGTCCTGGGCATCGTGTTATTTCTATTAATTGGCTTATTGGAAAAGCAGGTATTAAAAAATAAAAATCGTTACAACTAGAGAGGACGAGATTTTAGATGAAAAAGAGTTTTTTGATTCTGGTAAGTTTTTTGTTACTTATATTAAGTGCTTGCGGGAAAGAAACAGCCGAAAAAAATGGTAGTTCGAATGTTAAGCTTCAAAAAGTAAGCTTAATGCTGGATTGGTATCCAAATGCGGTGCATTCGTTTCTATTTGCAGCTGAGGAGAAGGGCTATTTTAAAGAACAGGGCTTAGATGTTGATATCCAAATGCCGGCAGATACAAATGATCCGCTTAAACTTGTGGCAGCTAATCAAATTGACATGGCGATGAGCTATCAACCACAGGTGCTCGTGGCACGCAGTGAGGATATCCCTGTGCAATCATTTGGTGCGATTGTCCGTCACCCGCTAAATCAACTTATGGTGCCTGCGGATGGTCCGGTTCAATCCCCAAAGGATTTAGTAGGGAAAACGATTGGCTATCCATCGATTCCGTTGGATGAAGCGATCGTAGGAACTATGGTTAAAGCCGATGGTGGAGATGTTAATAAGGTAAAAATGGTGGATGTTGGCTGGGATCTTATTCCTGCAATGGCGACAAAAAAAACGGATGCCCTGATTGGTGGCTATATTAACCATGAGAAATTATTGTTAGATAAAGAAGGCCATCCAATGCGTACCCTGAATCCTGCTGATTACGGTGTGCCAGATTATTATGAATTAGTTTTGGTGGCTAGTGAGAAGGGATTAAAAGAGAAACCAGAAGTATTTAAAAAGTTCATGGCGGCAATTACCAAGGGGCAAAAATATGTTCAGGATCATCCTGAAGATGGCCTTTCGACATTAATGAACCATGAAGATAAAACATCACCACTTGAGAAGGATGTCGAAACCAAAAGCTTAGAAATTCTCCTCCCGTTAATGGATGCCAAAGAAAAACCATTCGGCTACCAAGACCCACAAACATGGGAGAAAACAGCCCAGTGGCTAAAAGACAACAAAGTCATCAAAGAAACCGTCAAAGCCGAAGATGCCTTTGTTAACTACTGATTTGAAGTGAAAACCGTTTGATGTAAAAACCCTATGGTGTCAGGCACCACAAAAATACAAAACAAGTAAACTGTCCGCCGCAGGCGGACAGTTTTTTTCGTAATGTTTTCACTATTCGAATGGCTGATTTGACTATAATGTTTGGTAGAATATAGATAAAATCTATTTTGAGGTAATAAGATGAAAATCTATGTAACGATGAAAAGTTTAGCTAAGAGGAAGGATTTTCTAACCAAACAAGAGATTGATTTAGAAGAAATTCCTCAAACCCTTCGACAGTTATTGACAGGATTAGTAACGACCCAAGTTCAAGAGTTCAATGCGAAAATATCAAAAGCCATTTTGGTAAGGTTCATTACAAACGATGATATCCAACAGCTGGTTTATACTGGAAAAGTAGGTTTTGGCACTAAATATAATGAACAACCAACCGTTTGTCACCACGCAGTAATGACGGCAATCCGAGCATATGAGGATGGTTTATTTCGAGTATATATGAATGAACAAGAACTGTCCGACTTAGATGGATCATTGGAAATAAAAGAAGGCGATCAACTTACTTTTATAAAGCTGACAATGTTAGCTGGACGTATGTGGTAATGGGGGAACTGTATGAGAACAAAAAATAAAGAATTATATTATGAAGGTTTGGTAGCGAAAGCAAGCCAAGAACTTACTGGTACCGAAAAGCAACTAGCACTCTTGATCCTAAAATTAGAGAATGCAATCTATCTGGTAAGAGACGCAAATCATCTAGAAATCAGAAAAATCATCCAGGGACAAGAAAGTCCAAGGGACCCCATTATTTACGAACCACTTGTGAAAATTGCCCACACCTTACTTGGGTCTAGGTACGGGACAATTTTTCAATATATCGTGGACCATAAGTGTGAATATCCATATAGTGAAGGATTTGATCGACGGCCATTTCGGACGAAAAATCTCGAGTATCACCATAATGGATTGATCGATAGTTTCTTGTACCTTGTAGACTTGGATTTCGAAGAATTTTCAATTATCGAATATCTAACTACTCGAGACAATTTGTCCATTTATAATCCTGTGATCGGGGATGTAATTGCATATGAAATTGACCAAAAAAATCAACAGGTAATCCAAGCCTTAAGAGAAGTTATTTTCAGTGAAAATAATGGTGCTTTGTTAAACTATGAGATGATGAAAGGTATATTTAAAAGTCATAGTGTAGAAGGATATAAAATGCTTGGCGATTTATTCCTAGCCGCGCGTCTCCAAGAGGGCTTACGTCAAAGTATCGTCGAAAATATGGATGAAGGTACATTAGAAGCTACTAAGTACATGTTAAAAATCATTCTCGACAACAATCTTATTCGTTACAGTTCTGTCATTCGGGCCCTTGACGTTTGGACCGGACTGGACCTGCATGCCTCTAATACAAGAGTCACTAAACAATCACTTGAATATGTGGCTGCTTCGTTAAGCGATCCACAATTAAGGGTACAAGGTCTGCAAAGTGAAAATCTCAATACTCTTTATATTAGTCTCTGGGCAACGGCCGCTCATGAAGAGAACGATGTTAAGGATGCGATCCGCTTCCTGATGGAAAATGGAGCAACCTATCATAAGGTAATGGCCCAATACTTTTTAACACAAAGTCAAAATTTGAGGTTGAGATTTGAGTTATCCTATCCCTATTTACATGAAACGAATTTAGAACTGCAATATTATCTGCTCTCAAACTATGTGTATGAATACGAGGTCCAGTGGTCGTATCATTCTGAAAAAAATGAAAGCACACTTTCAGTTCACCATATCCCAGTTTTAGAAAACAAGCAAGAACGCTCTCGTCATTTTGAGTTGTTCAAAAACATGTTTCTGCAAATGCCTAAAAGAGAGGTTTCCATCGAATCTAAAGCCATCAAAGGACTAACGATCACCTTCTCATTAGATGAAATAGCTAGAAAACTGATGTTCTTAACTGCTTATGATTTGGACAAGGATTGGTTACAGCAATTAATAGAATGGAAAGACAAACTCAGTGCAGACTTAAGAGAAAATCTCCTCTCTTTTTTTATTAAAGATTACGATGATCACATACAACGAGCGTTCCTATTTGCAAGTCTTGCTGACAAAAGTATCAATAATCGTGAAATTGCACTTGCGCACATAAAAAAAATAGACCTTCTACAAGGTGAGATAGAAAAAGTCGAAGCGATATTAAAATTAAAAACGGGCGCACTACGTCAAGGAGCCATTCAGATATTAATAGGGCTTTCAAGGGATGAACTAGCTGAATCAGTTGATCGCTTATTAACCAGTAAAGCGGAGCTGCAACGTGTCGGTGCACTTGAAATCATATCTGAAGTCAGTGACCAAGGAGAACGTGAGCGACTGGTTACCGTGTTTAAAAATAAAATCGCTCAAATGAAAGCTACCTCAAAAGAACAAATATTAATTGATAAGTTGTATCAGCCAGATGAATTCAGTCTTGGAAATGGGTTTGGATTATTTGACCCCAACCATCAAGTAAACCTAGAACTACTCGAGCACCCTAAACTAGAGTTAAATAACCTTTTCCATTCATCTACAGATACGATCAAACAATTTCTCCATGGTTTAGACGCTTTAGTTCATGAACATCGTCATGTCGAATATGAAGTTGAGTGGTATGATGGCTCCAAGGACACATTGCATATTGGCGAGGAATTAAGGTGCCCTAACCATGAGGAGGAACAACAGAAACTCGGGTATTTCCCGTTATCCGAAGTTTGGCAGGAGTATTTTAATGGCCAAGGTTTATCGGCATCAGCAATCATTCAAACGGCTTACTTCCTCCATTCACACAGGATTTTCACTTATTACCACAATATGCTGGATGTATGGGACGTAATGGATTATCCGAGGGTAGAGGGCTGGAGAAAAACATTTTTAGAAGAAATTTTACCAATCGCAAACATCGAAGAAATGAATGACTATATCGATGACCTTAATTATCGGTCCCAAGTAGAAACGCTGTTCGATGCTTATTTACTGAGTCAGAATTCGAAAGAATTTTTCGAAATCATCAGTTCGGTTTTAAATTATCTCGTGCATTCGATACCAGAGGGGCGGCTCAAAACTGAATACAAGTTGCTAGATTTTCTCGCCGAACCTTGGCTGGAATGGGCAGAACAATTTATCAATGATGATGAGGATTTTGATGTATATTTCAAACTTCATTATCAGTTATATACAATCGCTAATTTTGAGAGTTTTCTCCCTTCAATGGAAGATTTAGCAAAAGCTTATGATTGTAACCTTATCGATGAACAGGTGATTTTTCGAGAGCTGGTTGGTCGAAAGGAGACTAGTAGAGACTATCTTTCAGAATTAACCAATCCCAAGGGTCAAGTGATAAAAAAATATCCATACATGAAGCCGATAAAAGATCGAGTAGTTCAAAGGATTTTAGATATTGAGCTAAAACGAGGGGATCTCCAGACAGATGTAACCACCGTAGCTATGGGAATTGAACGTCATGAAGGCATAGAATCTTTTGTTCAAATCCTAGTAGGACTTGATAAAGAATCGTTCGTACGCGGATATATTTATGGTTATGGTAGCGAACTTTCGAAAAAAGAGGTGTTCTCTCACTTATTAAAAAACAGTTATCCAAAAGAGGGAGAAAGTGACGAACACCTCCAGGAATTTTTAAATGGAAAGAACATCTTGGAAAAAAGGTTAGTGGAGGCAGCCATGTATGCCCCGCAATGGCTAGACCTTGTGTCTAAGTACTTAAATTGGAATGGTTTGAGGAGTGCTGCCTGGTATTTTCATGCCCATATCAACGAGACCTTTTCTAAGGAAAAAGAAACGATTGTCGCACATTATTCGCCAATTTCACCTCAGGATTTTCAGGATGGTGCCTTTGATATCCGTTGGTTTAAAGAATGTTACGAGCAGTTGGGAGAAGAACGTTTTCAAATTCTTTATCAGTGTGCAAAATACATCTCGTCGGGTGCCAATCATCGCAGGTCACAACTATTTGCCGACGCAGCCTTAGGGAGGTTGGAACTTGAAAGCACGGAAAAAATCGTTCAGGAAAAAAGAACGAAGGATCAGGTGTTAAGCTATAGTTTGATTCCTGTGAAAAATGAACAAGATGTTCTAAACAGGTATGTATTCCTCCAAAAATTTTTACAGGAAAGTAAGAAATTTGGTGCACAACGCCGAGCTAGCGAAGCAAAAACGGTCACAATTGCTCTTGATAACCTCGCCAGAAATGCAGGTTTCAAGGATGTGACAAGGCTGAAGTGGGCGATGGAAGCCAAGAAAATGGAAGAGATTATGCCATATCTTGAGCCAAAAATTATTGAAGATTTAACCGTCCAGCTCGTAATTGATGCGAATGGACGTGCAGATATCCAAGTTGTGAAAGCTAATAAGGTTCTAAAATCTTTACCAGCTAAGTACAAGAAGCACGAATATGTGGGTGTCTTAAAAGAATATAAAGCTGATTTAAGGGAGCAACATAAACGAGCAAAAGAAGAATTGGAACGTTCGATGGAGCTTGGAAATAGCTTTGTTTTAGATGAAATAAACAAGATGATGAAAAATCCAGTATTGGTACCACTCATGACTGCATTGGTATTAAAGGTAGAGAATCATCTAGGCTATTTTGAAGACGGTTCTCTCATTGGGGTTGGGCAGGTTAATAAGTATTCAATCCAGGATACAGATGAAATTTACATCACTCATCCAGTCCATCTCTATGAAAGCGGGAAATGGAGTGATTTCCAGCGGGATTTATTCGCACGGAAGGTAAAGCAGCCATTCAAACAGGTATTTAGAGAAATTTATTTACCGAATCAGGATGAACTAGCAGCCGGAACGGGAACAGGGAGATACGCGGGTCACCAAATTCAGCCGCAGAAAACAGTGGCTTTATTAAAAAATCGCTTGTGGACGACTAGCTATGAAGTTGGCTTACAAAAAGTCTATTATAAAGAAAATATTATTGTACAGCTTAATACTTTAGCGGATTGGTTCTCTCCTTCGGATGTCGAGTATCCGACCTTAGAAACAGTGGAATTTTTCGACCGTCTGACTTTTCAACCGCTTGAAATAAAAAATATTCCGAAGTTGATTTTCTCGGAAACCATGAGAGATATTGATTTGGTTGTCAGTATTGCCCATGTCGGTGGGGGTGACCCAGAGGCGAGCTTAACGACGATTGAAATGAGAAGGGTTATTGTCGCGGAGTCGGTTCGATTAATGAAATTGGAAAATGTAAGAATTGAGGGAAATTTTGCGCTGATTGGGGGAAGTCTCGGCGAATATAGCGTTCATTTAGGTAGTGCAAATGTGTATAAGCAGGCAACAGGGGCTATTTATATTGTTCCGGTCCACTCGCAACAGCGCGGTCGAGTTTTCTTACCCTTCATGGATGAAGATTCTAAAACCGCAGAAATTGTTTCAAAAGTGCTCATGTTAGCGGAGGATAAGAAAATCAAGGATCCGTTTATATTGGAACAGATCAAAAACTAGCCATTTTTCGTTCATACAACAAACAGACCGCTGCTTAATTGGCAGCGGTCTTATTATGGTTGATAAATGTTAGACAAAACGGGTCTGGTGATAAGGTTCATTAGATAGGCAGGGATCCGAGCGTCGGGCTTTCTTTTTTTATTTAGGAAGGTAATGATGGTGTCTGCCTTTTTAATACCAACACCATGGCCGTAGTATTGGTCATCGGCCATAAAAATCACATTTTCGGCACGCCAATGGGATTCATTGGGATTGACGTCTGGATTATTAAAATGCACGATGTCACCAGGTATGAAATCATCCCCATATTTTTGAGTAAGCCTTAAATCGTTATCAAATTGCCAATCCAATAAGAGAAGACCGTCAAAAAGGAGGTCAAACCTTCTGCTTCCAATGGTATAAAGGGCAGCAAGATATAAGACAATGGCAATTCCTGTTGAACAATCAAACGCATAAAGCTTTCCATTCTTTAAGACATCCAGAATGGCCTCCGAGGGCCTTACATTTGGCTTTATGAGGAAACCGCCGTTACTTAAACGAGTCCAATACTTTTTATTGCAAAAGGCATACTCAAAGGTCGTAAACTGTACCTTACTATTATTAAGGGCTCGTGCTGCCTTAAGCGTATTGGTTCTATACAGCAGCACAAATTCCAAATGACTTATAGACTGGTACTGAAATATTTCCTTTGATTTGTCCATTCTTGTAATGATGTCTTTTTGTTCTTTCGTTGTTAGGATGTCACTGAGGTCGCCCACGTGAATCGTTTGCTGATTAATTTTTATCATCTATTCACCTGCTTTCCTTAAACAACAACTCCTCCTAAAAAAGTATGAAAGTTTCACACTAAAGTTTACAACAATTGAAACAATTGATTTAGTTTGGAGGTATTTTTAAAAAAAATTGTTGTATGTACGCATGTCTTACCTGGTTTTTCTTATATTAAAATAATTTTATGGAAGATTTTTCTATGAAAATTAAGAGTAAACTCAAATTTATGGCACCACGAGGAAAAAGAACTAGTGCGTATTACCTACAATATTTTACAAAATAAATAATAAATTCCTTGTATGCATTTGCATTGTTTACGACCATCTGTTATAGTAAGGGAGAATTATTTTTGTTTGTCGGTAAGGAATAAAAGGCGTAACTGCTTTTTGTCTGGAAGATTTGAACAAGGGTAGTAATTTTATTGTGTGCACAGCACACAGCAGGAGGATACAACAAATGGAACAAGGTAAAGTTAAATGGTTTAATGCAGAAAAAGGTTTTGGATTCATCGAGCGCGAAGCTGGAGACGACGTATTCGTACACTTCTCTGCTATCCAAGGCGAAGGTTTCAAATCTTTAGACGAAGGTCAATCAGTTACGTTTGAAGTAGAACAAGGCCAACGTGGACCACAAGCTACTAACGTACGTAAAGCTTAATCTAAACCACATAAATGTACGGAAAAGGCTCTCATGTAGAGCCTTTTTTTAATTTCTTAAAAAAGATTGGGAGAAGAGGTCGAAAAGCCCTTTTCCCTTTTTTATTGTAATATTTTAAAATATAATGAATCTAAGTACATAACGGAAGGAAGTGGCAGGATGATCATCCAGCGGCCTCAATTGGAGCAATCTGAATTAACAAAGTATATTCCACCAAAAGGTGATTATGAAACGTTCCGTGACAACGATCATTATAAGGAGAAATTGAAGGAATGGGGACTATCCTCTGCGCGCGAAGCGAAAAAAGAGTTCTGGTACAAGGACCGAAATTATCAGCGTATGGTGACCATTAAGGGTTACGAAACTTATGGAAATGCGATGGACATTAACACCTTAGTGATTGAATTCCAAGACGGAAATCTGACATGTATCCACCCGGCTTATTTAAAAGAAATGCAGCAATCAAGCTTTGGAAAAGAAAGCTTATTAACTTTTGATGAAAAAGAAACGCCTGACAAAGATGGATCTCAAGATGATGCAAATTTACTTGCAGAGGTTATGACAGAAGATACACCTTTAAACACCGAAGAACCTGCTAAAAAGGAAGAAGCATCGAAACCTGCAAAAGCGAAGGAATCAAAACCGAAGAAAGCAAAGGCTCCTAAACTTGATCTCCCGGTTGATAAGGTACATTTTACAGCTTGCGTCAAACAGTTCGCGCTCGTTTACAATCCATTTAATGAAGAAAATGATGAAGTGGTCGTCCTTGAAAATGTACAGATCGTCTCTGAGGAAAATCCTCTTGAAATCGGACTAGCTTGGTGCAGCCATAGCAAGACACTTAAAAAGTTTGAACTGGCTATCGGTGATTCCCTTGAATTTGATGGGAAAGTGGCTGCCAAGAAACTTGGAAAAGGGAAAGATGTGGAAGAAGAATTCTTAGTAGATGTTCCTGTTTTGTACAAAGTCAATAATCCATCGAAAATCGTAAAGAAATAGGACTCTCTTTATAGAGGTCCTATCTTTATCAAGTAAGAAAAAATGTCACTACTCTTTTTTGGAAACAGTTGAATAATACAGAAATGAAAAAACCACTTAGAGTGGTTTTTTAATCGCGCATTGCTCCTGCCTCTCGGGATGTCATTGCACCTTGTCCTTCGCTTACATCTTTTTGAATTTCTTGTTTTACTTTTTGTACATCCGTTCCTGCAAATTCGGGTTGCATAATGGAACCCAAATTCTCTTTTGCTTGTTGATCCTGTGGCATACAAGTCCTCCTCAACTTATGGTTTAACCATCTTATTTTTTACAACCACCCTCATTTTATTTAAAGAAATAGGACCATTCTGAATGTGTTTTTAAAATATAGACTCTTTAATGGCTCTCCAAATTAAATGAGGAATATTCATCCATTATAGAGTATAATGAAGGTTCGGATTTTTATTTTTCAAGGAGAATCTATTTATGAAGCAAACCTTTACTTTAAAGGAAAAAACAAAACAAATATGTATCTTGTTAATTCCAATCTTAATTACACAGCTAGGCATGTTTTCAATGGTGTTTTTCAATACGATTATGTCTGGAAAATATAACTCAACTGCGTTAGCCGGAGTGGCGATTGGCTCCTCCATATGGAGCCCCATTTTCACAGGGATAAGTGGAATTCTCCTTGCTGTCTCACCCATTGCCGCACAACGCTTTGGGGAAAAAAAGAGCCATGAAGTCGCATCTGTTGTAAAGCATGGAATTTATCTCTCATTATTGATTGCGCTCGTGGTTATCCTCTTTGGCTTCTTTTTGTTAGACCCTATTTTAGATAAAATGAATTTGAATGCCGGTGTTCAAGAAACGGCTTTTCATTATCTAATCGGACTTAGCTATGGAATCCTGCCATTATTTATTTTTAATGTACTAAGATCATTTATCTACGCACTAGGCAAAACTCGGGTCATCATGATTATCATGCTTTTGTCGTTGCCATTTAATTTCTTTTTAAACTATGTGCTCATCTTTGGAAACTTAGGCTTTCCAGAGCTTGGTGGTGCGGGGGCAGGTTACGCAACATCTATAACTTATTGGGGGATTATGGTGATGACTGTGTTTATCGTCAGAACTAAAGAACCATTTTCATCGTACCCGGTATTTGATGATTTCAAAGAATTTTCGTGGGATAAATGTAAGGAGATACTAAAGATCGGCGTGCCGATGGGGCTTTCAACGTTCTTTGAAACAAGTATGTTCGCAGTGGTTACGATTCTATTAAGTAAGTTTAATGTCACCACCATTGCTGCCTATCAATCAGCTTTAAATATCGTTTCATTTTTGTACATGATACCAATTAGTATTTCGACGGCACAAACGGTTCTTGTTGGGTATGAAGTAGGGGCTCGGCGTTATAAAGATGCTAAACAATACAGCTGGTTGGGGATTTATCTAGCGATCTTGATTGCCGTTTTCACGGGATTATTTGTCGTGATTTTCCGCTATCAAGTTGCCGGTTTTTACTCGAATGAAACAGAGGTTATTAATTTAACCGCCAATTTCTTAATCTTTGCGCTGTTTTTCCAAATTTGTGATGCCATTCAGGCGACGGCACAAGCGGCCTTAAGAGGATATAAAGATGTCAATCTAGCCTTTATTATGACCTTAATCGCTTATTGGTTAATCTGTCTTCCAGCAGGATACCTGCTTGCCCACTACACAAGTCTGGGAGCAAGAGGTTACTGGCTCGGATTAACCATCGGACTCCTCGCCGCAGGAATAGCCCTATCCATCAGACTTATCTACATCCAAAAACGGAAATTCGTCAAAGCGGTTATGTAGTGTGCCCAATTGGAAAAGTAAAAAAATGTAATGGCGTCTATGCCATTACATTTTTTTATTTTTTGCTCTGCGATTTTTGATAAATCTTCTAAAAATTCCTCCAATAAATGAAAAAGACGCCACTCTATGAAGAATGACGTCTTGAAAACTATTAATATAATTTTTTTAGATTAAATAATTTAGAGAATAAAGTTTGATTTTTATCCGTTATCATTAATTCTTCCATAATTAGTTTTTCTTGATTGGTATTAATCCAATTTTGTAATTCTTGTTTGTCTTTACAAAGCGTATAATATGTTTCTCCACCTTTTCCAAGTGCGTTGACAACATATCTACAAGTGTTCGCCATAATGTCCACCTTTAAATATAAATTAGTTTCATATATGGATTATAACAGGGTTAAAAAAATAGTCCATCATTATTTTTCCCCATTTTTTTCAAATATATAAGACACTAAAAATGGATAGTACTGTCTCTTTAGTATTTGAAGGTAGTTAAACGTTTTCAACATTTTTTTGGTTTATTGATTTTCTTTTGCATTCTAAAATGGTCAAGTTTATATTAGAAAGCACAAACATAAAGTAACTGTATACAAAAGAAAATTTATTACCCCCGTATCTTTTCATCCAACTTAAAACGTTAAAAGGGTAGAGAGTGCAAAAGGAGTGAAATGAATGTCACACAAACTCAAGATTGACAACATAGAAGGACTAGGACATGAGAGTAGGTTTGATGAAGATTATTGGATCGAGAATTATCCAAAGCTCCAACGATATTGTCATTTTCTCACCCGAAATCGATGGGATGGAGACGAAATCGCTCAGGAGACGTTTATTAAGGCTTTAAAATATGACAGCCACCAGTATAAGGTGTCGTCAGCTTTACTCAATAAGATTGCCTATAATCATTGGATTGATATGCTGAGAAAAAGAAAGAATGAAACCGTGGAAGCGGATCTTGATTTTGCCAATGATGCTTTCATTCATAAACTGGATGAGACAAGGGAAACGGTTGATCAACTCCTGAAAAACTTCACACCCAACCAGGCTATCATCTTTTTGTTAAAAGAGGGCTTTCAATATCATTTAAAAGAAATCGCCTTAATTTTGAACTCAACAGAAATGGCAGTGAAGGCCAATCTTCATCGCGCCAAAAAGCGGCTGGAAAAAGCAAACGAAGAGGGGTCGCTTCATTCGGTTGAATGGTTTTGGAATGAGGAAGAAAGGAAACTGCTCTCAGACCTATTTTATGAAGCATTGAAAAACCAAGATCCAACCATCCTCATTCAATCGATTCGTTCGCGATCAACGAATAGTGAAGCCCCTAAACTTGTTTCAGATAAAATACGTACCAAACCAACTTTCACTCCTTCAAGCACTCTCTGTATGGCTGCCTAGCCAAATCGCTTTCAAGGAGGGATTGGAATGAGTACCATTCCATATGTAATTGAACAATCTAATCGTGGGGAACGCTCCTATGACATTTACTCAAGACTGTTAAAGGACCGAATTATCATCATTGGTGATGAGATAAATGAACATACGGCCAATAGTGTCGTGGCCCAATTGTTATTTTTAGCAGCAGACGCACCAGAGAAAGAAATTTCACTCTATATCAATAGTCCAGGAGGTTTAACCACTGCGGGTTTTGCCATCTTTGACACCATGCAATACATTAAGCCAGATGTGAGAACGATTTGTACAGGGATGGCGGCCTCATTCGGGGCGATGCTACTCCTTGCAGGGAAAAAGGGAAAACGTTATGCTTTGCCAAATAGTGAAATTATGATCCATCAGCCTCTCGGAGGGGCAAAAGGGCAGGCAACGGAAATCGAAATTTCCGCAAGAAGAATTTTAAAGCTCAGAGAGCACATCAATCAAATTATTTCAGAACGAACCGGCCAACCGCTTGAAAAAGTAGCAAAGGATACGGATCGAGATTATTTTATGAGTGCCGAGGAAGCGAAAGAATATGGGATCATTGATGAGATTCTTTATCCACAATAAGTTTTCTTGAGATGAACCTCAGAAACATTAAATTTCCCAACTTTAAATTAAAGACTTCCGCTTTCGGGTGCTTTCTTATTAAAAGACACAAGAATTGACGTATGAATTGGCATACGTCATTTTTTTTATTTATCAAGGATCAAGAGGGTGCGTACTTTTCGGTTGGGGGATTAGGTTAAGCACCTAAGCTGATAAATAGACGGAAAAATTCCGCCTAATTCGTAATTATTATTAAAAAAGGCTTAAATAGACGGAGAGATTCCGCCTAATAACTCGAAAAACGTGAAAATAGGAGATTTTGCTTTGCATAAGCGGAAACTCTCCGCTTATTTTACTTTTGCTGTTTACTCGATTAAGGACAAGACATCTTATTTATATCTCAAAAATCCAAGAGGACCTCATTTTGTTGTATTACGGTGAGGATTGGTATTGAAAAGGACAAAAAAATTTTTTTCATCAAACCGTTTTAAAACATTGTCCGTTTCCTTTAATGTAAACAACCATATTTGAGGAGGAATTTAAATGAAAAAGTATGCATATTTCTTTTCCGTCTTCTTTTTACTCTTTTTGCTAGCTGCCTGCAGTAATGGGAAAAAGGAAGCTACAAAAGAGGATAAACCAAAAAGTGACACATCCACTATTGACAAAGGGAGTACAAATGATAGTTTACAATTATTAGAGGATGAAAAAGTAGGAAAATACTTAGCGGATTCAAAAGGAATGGCGTTGTACTATTTTACAAAAGATCAAATTGGGAAGAGTGTGTGTAGTGGAGATTGTTTAGTCAACTGGCCGGCGTTTACTGCCACAGATTTCGATGTTCCAGATGGTTTTAACAAAAGTGATTTTGGTACAATTAAGCGAGAAGATAATGGAGCCGAACAGGTGACGTACAAAGGATATCCACTTTATTACTGGATCAAAGATAAAGCAAAAGGGGATGTAACAGGGCAGGGTGTAGGAGATGTGTGGTTTATTGTAAATGCAGAAACCACTTTCAAATAGTATTAGGCTTTTACACAGTATATTTCGTTTAAGAAAGCTGCCATTGGCAGCTTTTTTGGTGTGAAAAGGAAAATAGACTAGCAAAAATCCAGTTAATAGGTTAATATTTTCCAATAAAAGGTCCTAAGGTGGGATGTTGTTTGGAAATAAAAATCGATGATTTAACCGGAACAGATGTTGCAAAATTGATAGGTGAACATCTTCACAATATGAAACAAAATTCACCGCCAGAAAGTATCCATGCCCTAAATCTTGATCAATTGCAAAAACCAGAGATTACTTTTTGGAGTGCATGGGAAGGAAAGGAATTACTTGGATGCGGGGCTTTGAAAGAACTTGATAATCAACATGGGGAGATCAAATCGATGCGAACCTCATCCTCACAATTAAGAAAAGGAGTAGCTAAACGTATGCTCCAACATATTATTGAAGAAGCAAAACAGCGTGGCTACAACAGACTAAGTTTAGAAACGGGTTCAATGGATGCTTTCGAACCTGCAAGAAGACTGTATGCAAGCTTCGGGTTCCGCTATTGTCATCCGTTTTCGGATTATACCGAGGACCCCAATAGCGTATTTATGACAAAGGAAATATAAGTTGGTTGGGAGGAATCGATAATGGAACACGAATTGAAAGAGGTAATCAAAAAATGTGACCTTGCCATCAAACAAGAAGATTTTGATACGCTGATGAATTACTATACGGATGATGCCATTTTGGTTGTTAAACCCGATATGATTGCACGAGGAAAATCGGAAATCAAACAAGCATTTATAGCCATTGCAAATTACTTCAATAACAGTATCGTTCCCACACAAGGGGAAATGGTTATTTTAGAAGCTGGGGATACGGCGTTAGTGGTTTCCCAGACGTTTCTTGTAGCTGATAGAGATGATTCGGAATATTCAATGGATCGAAAGGCAACCTATGTATTTAAGAAAAATTCTCAAGGAGAATGGCTTTGTGCAATTGATAACTCATATGGTACTGAATTAATAAAATAAATAGAAAAAGGAGTTGGTTACCTGCCATTAGTAGGTAATCAACTCCTTTTTTATCATTTAGCATAATTGGGACCAAATAGTAGATCGATCTTCTACATTATTTTCTATGATGGAGTAGGCAGCATTCGTAATGGCTTGTGAAAGGGTTTTGCCAGTGGCACGGATATCATTGAAGCTAGCCTCAGATTCTCCATTAGATGTAAATGTATAGCCATAATCCTTTAATCTTTCAACAATGAGCATGGCATGGTCAAGATTATGCTCAGGTTGAAAGTCTGATTCGTGAATGAATGTACCCTTTTCATAATCATACCACCGATCCCATCGATTTAACTTCCAACCTAGAATTCTACGTGCAATTGAATCCGTTTTGTTCATTCCATTTACCTCTTTTCTCCATTTTTTTAATTCGGCTCAACTGTTATGTAACAGAATGTTTATTATGTTTATATTGTATAACACGTAATTTAATTTGACTACTATTTATTTGAATTTTAAAAAAATAAATAATAATTATAAAGGGAAATGTTATTTTTGATCTTAGAATCGCATTATTTACACATTACAATAAAAAAAGAGGTGAACAATTCACCTCTCAATGGTACTGTATAATATTACTTCTCTCGGTGCGGGTACATTTGGTGCCATTGCTGCCATGTACCATGTGGATGTTGATGATGCCACTGCTCCCAAGGCACCCAAGGATGCTGTTGCTGCCATTGATGATGAGTACCATGAGGATAGTGGTGATGCCACTGCTGCCAAGGCATATAAGGGTGCTGATGATGCCATTGCTGCCATGAACCTTGAGGATGTTGATGATGCCACTGCTCCCAAGGCATAAATTGAGATTGTGATTGACCATGACCGTGAGTCATTCATTTCACCTACTTTATAATAAATTCTATATAGCTTATGCAAAGCATGTTTTTAAGGGTATATTTCATCTGAATTTAGGCAGGATTGACGAATATTTACGCAATTGAAATTAAAAACACATGGATGTCCATACTTAAAAAAACGGACATAAAAAGAACGCACATATTAGATCAAATCTAACATGTACGTTCTTTTTCACGTTTATCGCTTTTTCTTTTTGGAATTATCGACAACAAATGTACTTTTTTTATTAACGACCTCTATGGTAACTTGAACATGGACATGTAGTTCATCAACATTTTTAACACTCGATACCTTAGCTTTACGACCTTTAATTTTTAACTCTTCACCTTCAGTTGGAACACGTTGAAGCAGCTGAGTTAATAAAACATTATTGTTTTCGATAAAATGAACAGCATACATGTTAGTCTCACCTATTTCTTTTGGTATGTGATACATAAAAAAAGCTCATATAAAATATATGAGTTAGATGAAGAGCACATTACTAATAATAAAAATTTGAAAACTGCTGCCCATATCAAACGGACGAAGCAGGGATACGGCTATATAATAAAATGGGATTTGAGATTGAAGGAACCAAACGGCATTCGTTATACATTGACGGTGAATTTGTGGATGAATACTATTTGGCAAAGCTTTTGTAATTCAATTAGAATAAACGCAGAGGGGGACGAGAATTTGAGTGGGATTGCGAAAACACCTGAACCACCTTACTACGCAGTGATTTTTGCATCACAACGAACAGAAGGTGACAAAGGATATGGAAAAATGGCGGACAAAATGGTGGAGTTAGCCGCCATGCAAAAGGGTTTCTTAGGTGTGGAAAGTGCGAGGGATGAGCAGTTAGGAATTACAGTTTCCTATTGGGATACTTTAGAATCCATTAAAGAATGGAAGGAAAATGCCGCTCACAAAGTAGCACAAGAAAAGGGGAAATCAGATTGGTACAAAAGCTTTTCCCTTAGAGTTTGCCGTGTTGAGAGAGATAATTTTTTTGAGATGTAGATATGATTTTTCAGATATGGAAATGAGTATATGTAATGTCTTTAATAAGTTTCATCTGCCATCGCAGGCAGGTGAAACTTTTTTTTAGACCAATATCTTCACATCTATTATTCTTACAAAACGTACTAAAGATGAATCAATTTTAAAAGTCCCTTGATCATTTTTCACGATAAAGTATTTGTTTTGATTCAGCTTTTCAACTACTTCTTGTTCAACATCTTCTTTTTTGACATTAGCTTCTTTAAAAAATTTTTCGATAATTATTTCATTATCAAATGTATAGCATACCGTATATTCTTTCAAACTAATTACCCTTTCTATAATTAATATGTAGATACTATTTATTTCTTTTCGACTTTGACTAACCCGTTGCCTAAATTATTCTTATCGAAATAACATATAACGACATCATGAATTTGTATCTTATCACCTGAAAGTATGTTCTTAGAAGAAAAAATTATGTCTGTACCGTCGTCACTTTTTCCGTAATATTGATTCCCTTTAATTTTAGTAATCTTATATTCTACTGTAGTGAATTTAGATGAAACTTGTTTATTTGATATTGATTCATTAACAGGAGCTGAAGTATGATTTCGTACTAATACTAAAGCTAATAATATTGATGAGAGCACCGAAAGGATGATTACTCTTTTAAACATTTGATCTCAACCTCCTTCTATGTATTTTAAGAGATAAGCAGGGAAAGTAAATCCTTCTATCTTCCTCTAGTCTTTAGACCTATGTCGGAATGCAATCGTTTTCCTGTTGATATTTATAGGTATTTTTTACCGTGCAACTGAAATAAATCCAACTGGACCTTCATACAATTATTAACATGTTACTTTTTGTGAGAAATTGTGAATTCGCTGTTGAAAATTCACATATTGTTCACATTAATACATTGTAAATGTATTAATAGCACTTTAATCTATTTATAGAGATGAAGTTTTACCCTGAAGGAGGTGCAAGTATGTTACCTATTGAACGTCGACAGCAACTATTTACCTGGTTAAATCAAGAAGGCACTCTTTCGATAACAGAGATTAGCAATCGTTTACAGGTTTCTGAAATGACCGTTTATCGAGATATTAAGCCTTTAATTGAAGAAAAAAAGATCATTAAAACTTCAGGAGGAATCTCAATAGCACAAGTTACAAATGTATCATCAACAGCATGTACATATTGCTTGAAGGAATCAAACAGCCGCCATCCTGTTCAAATTATTACACATGAGTTAAGGGTAGAACAACTATGTTGTCCTCATTGTGGTTTATTACGATATAAGGACATAGAAAAAGATGTTTCACAAATCATTTGCCGTGACTTTCTTCAAGATACGACCATTAGTGCTAAAATGGCTTACTTCTTATTGGATTCCGATTTTAATTTGAATTGCTGCCAGCCCCAAGTATTAGCATTTGATTCATTAAAACATGCAGAGCAATTTCAAAAAGGCTTTGGCGGAATTGTTCTTCGATTCGAAGAAGCTATATTAGAAATACAAATAAGAATGAATGGTCAAAGTGGATGTGGATGTAATAATAAATAAACAAAGAGGAGCAATCTAAATGAAACGTATAATGAAAAAGGTCTCTAAAGTAACTTTACCAGCATTATTAGGTTTGTTTTTATTTTCAAGTGTGGCAAGTGCCCATGTAACAGTAGTGCCGAAAACTTCAACAACTGGTGCGTGGGAAACGTATACGGTCAAAGTTCCAGTTGAAAAGGATGTAGCTACAACCAAATTCACGTTAAAAGCACCTGCTGGAGTTGAAATTAAGTCCTATCAGCCTGTCCCTGGTTGGAAATATTCTGATGAAAAAGATGAGAAGGGCATAGTAAAATCAATTACATTCGAAGCAACAGGGGAAGGGATCTTAGCAGGTCAATTCCAACAATTTACCTTTGTTGGAAAAAACCCTGAAAATGCAACGAAAGCCGCTTGGGATGCTTTTCAATATTATAAGGATGGCAGTATCGTAGAATGGACAGGGGACGAAGACTCAGATAGCCCTCATTCCATCACAGACATTGTTGTAGGAACTTCAACTGATCAGCACGCTGATAATGCTAAAAAGGAAGAAACGACAAAGGAAGAAACCAAAACTGTGGCAGCTGAAACACCAGACTCTAAAACCTCTAATTCTCTTCCACTCATTTTATCGGTTGTTTCTGTCTTGTTATCATTAGGGGCTCTCGTATTGGCCATTCGTAAAAGGTAATAAACCATCAAAAAATGACCCATTCATAATGAATAGGTCATTTTCATTTTTTGAGTGCAAATATGAAAGGGAGACTCAATATTACATATACTTCAAATGCTGATTTCCAAAAAAGCCCTTCAAAATATAATCTCCATCAGGGACATTTAGTCTTTTAAAACCCAATAAAAACTCCTTATTGTCATAAGGCACTTCTCTAAAAGCAACGGAAACTTCTCCTTGATCACCAATTGTTAGCACAGCATAGACTGCAAATGATTGATAGTTGCAGCCCAAGGAGCTTGGATTGAGATATAGTCGCCCATTGGATTTAAAGTGGTGAATCACGTGATGGTGTCCAAAACAAATGATATCGGCAGTAGATGTTCGGTAATGTTCATCAAGCTTCGCTTCGGTTGGTTCTTTATCTAATGGGATAAACACATGTTGGTCACTTAAATGGTAATGAACAAAAAACAATCTCTTATCATTGTAAACCGCATCTAGTGTCACTGGGATCTCATCTAAAAAAGGAATAAACCCCCGGTCAATATGAGCTGCAATCCATTGATGATGGACTTTCTCCTTACCTCTGCTATAGGGTTCTCTACCAGCAATGATATCCAAAATGGCTTCATCGTGGTTTCCCATGACAAAAGAAATATCAGTACGTGAAGTTAAGAGCCGAAGAACCTCGTTTGTTTCATACCCAATCCCAATCAAATCCCCTAAACAATAAATATGCTCCGTCGTTTTGTCCTTATCAATATCATCCAAAACAGCTTTTAAAGCTGAATAATTCCCATGAATATCTGTAATGATGGCTATTTTATGTTCCATTTTTATATCTCCGTTTTTCTCATAGTTTAACTACTTGTAATCAATAAAATACAAATAATTGAAACAAGAAATTTAAGGAGTGTTTACCGTCTTTCCCATCCCGACTTTAAAAATCCATCTAAGAATTGGAGGAACGACAAAGTAAATAAAAAGGAGGCGAAAGATTTGAAAGCCCGTCACCATGGATAAATCGGCATGGATGGCATGCGCGAGAATTCCCATCTGATCCATGCCCCCAGGAGCTAAGGCTAAAAAACTGGTGGAATGGCTAATATGGTAAAAACTAACGAGCAGCATACTTAACCCAATGGAGACAAGGATCATAACCATCCCACTGATGAGTGCTAGCGAAATAATTTTTGTTTTATGTTCGAGTTTCTCGGGTTTTAATAATAGCCCAATATAAGCTCCAATAAAAAATTGGGAGGCATCCAACAAGGATGGAGGTAACGCTGGCCCATGTGACCCAATTAAATTGAAAATAGCTGTTCCTATTATTGGCCCTAATAAATTCGGGGTAGGAAAGTGAAGTTTTCTAGCAAGCAATGCACAAACCACACAAATTAACCCAAACCAAATAATGTTTGGAAAAAGAGGTACATGGGAGACAGCACCACCAGTAACCAAGTCAGACACTGTGTCGGATGAATTTTTAAAAAGCGGTCCAAAGATAAGAAAGGGAACAAAGAAAATAATCATAATCAATCGAGCAACTTGAAGAAACGTAACCGTCGTTATGTTAATACTTTTTAATTCTTCTGCAAAAATTATCATTTGGGAAAGCCCGCCAGGAATACTGCCAATCAAGACGGTTGGATAATCGACCCCAGACAGTTTGGATACGACGAAAGCGATTCCAGCACAACAACAAACGAGCAATACCGTCATCAGCAACATAGAAGGCAGTTTTGCCACGATTTCCAACAGTGCTTCTTTTGTAAACGAGAGTCCGATGGAATATCCAACCATCACTAAGCCGGTATCTCGAATCATCCTTGGCCAGTAAAACTGAACTTTTCCGAAACGAGAGCCAATTAATACGGCGGACATTGGTCCAAGCAGCCAAGGAATCGGTGAATGGATTCTGGAGAACAAAAACCCTCCGATTAATGCGGTTACCAATGTAACACAAAATCGAACCCTTTTATCGTCAGTAGTAAAATTCATCAAAGAAAACCCTTCTGTCTATATTAATTGTTTAATTATTCCTGTCCTTGACATAATTTTATCATGATGTGGAAATTTTATCTAAACTTAAGTAATTTAGGATGGATTTACACATAATAAAGGAGAAAATTTATCCAATACATTCTTAAAAGGAGAGTAATATATGAAAGCACCACTTATATTAGGACTCGGTATTACCTTCTTTTTATTCGTTCCACTTGGAATCTATACAAATAACTTCCCGTTCTGCGCGATTGGATTAACTGGTGCCGGGTTATCATTTTTATTATTTAGTTTAAAAGTAAAGAATGACTGGAAGGGTTTCAATAGAGTGCAGAAATTACCCTATATCGGCTCATCAATTCCCTGGGCCTATCGGATTGGTATCCTTGGAATTGGAGCTGCAGCCTTGTATAGCGCTTCTTCCTACTGGGCCGATTCACCTGCGTACCTGAAGAAGAATTATGCGAAAATAGAGGGAATTCCTTCAAAAATTGTTTACGAGAAACTTTCTACAAAGGGTGAAATCCAAGGGACAATTATGGTTATTATCAATAACAAACGACTAATCATTTCTCCAAATCCACGGTATCCGATCAAAAACAATGTGGAAGGTCGTCATTTCCTGATTAACTATTTGCCTAACACCGAATGGGTCATGGATTATACAATCGAATGAACGAAAAAAACTAGGAAACTCACGTTCTGTTTCCTAGTTTTTTTCGTTCGTTAATTTACTTGTGTCTGGTGAACGACTTCTTTACGTTTTTCAATGATAATTAATCCACCGAATAACCCTAGAATGGAGAAAAGTACAGGGATCATAAAACCATAATGGTAGCCGACGCTACTTGCAGATGAATGGAAATGGTCTAAAACTTTCCCGAAAATGCTAGGTAAAAGCACAGCGCTTAAAAATCCACCCATGTTGGCAAAACCAGAAACCACTCCGACCTCTTTGATATCAAAGGATTTTCTGACAATCGCAAAGGTTAAGGCACTCGCACCATTTCCATACCCAATAACAAAGAAAATAATCGTAAGCATCAGGATTGGCGGCTTTCCGTTCATGATTAAGAATGACACCCAGGATAAAGCTACAATGCAGTGAACAACAATGTAGATTCGTTTAATAGAGTCGAAGCGGCTGGAAATCCAGCTAGTTAAAGGAGCACCAATAATTGCTCCGACAAGACCGATCATAATCAGCTGACTTGAATCTGAACGAGACAACCCATAAACATGCATCCCATATGGGACAGCCCACGAACCAATAAATCCTACATACGTACCTACAGCACCAAAGTGACAAAAGAATGCGGCCCATGCTTGACGTGTGGTAAAAATCCGGCGTAACAAAATCAGCGTATTTTCACGTGGTTTTTTGGGTTTATTACTAGCAGTACTTTTCCACGTCATTTTCTTAGGTTTTTTTATGAGTACGATATAAAGAAGGACGCTACAAAGAACTAATAAAATTCCTGTTGTAAAAAAAGGTACACGCCAGCCGGAAACCGTAATCCATGTCGAAAGCGGAACGGTTGCTAGTAAAAAGCCAAAACTACCTGCCATTCCCGCGATACCTAGTAATCCAACAAATTCTCTTACTTTAAACCACTGACTAAGGATCAATACTAAATTAACCCATATCGCCGCATCACCCATACCTACCAATAATCTAGCCAAAAGAAATACGACTTCTTGTGAGGCCGTACTATAAATTAACGTACCTATCCCTGTAAGCAACGCCCCTATAACTAGAAAGAAGTTAGGACCAAATCGATCGGCCAAGATCCCTATGGGAATTTGTAAACCAGCATACGCAAAGAATTGAATACTTGCCAATAATCCAATCGTAGAGGCGGTAATGTTAAAATCTTTCATTAATTGGTCGGAAATCAATCCAGGAGCCGTTCGTTGACTCACAATTAGTAAATACGTTAATAAAACTGACACAAAAACGACCCATCGATACTTGCTATTTTGTTTTTCCAATGATCTCTACTCCTGTTAGCTATAATTTTCTTATTATACTACATAAATTTGGATTTTTGTCTTTTAAGGCACTGACTTTGTTTAGTGCTACTATTATATTTAAATTATTAATTCCACGATTAAAAAGTCCTATAATACAAATGCACCAACTTTAAATGGGAAAGGCTCATATTATCATGAAAATGATTTAAACCCATATACTTAGTTTACACCATTATTAAAGGGGGAATTGGTTCATGAATCAACAAACCTTAATATTGGATTTAGATGACACCTTAATTCATTGCAATAAATATTTTGTAGAATCGAGAAACAGATTTGCAAATGTGATGAAGAAATGGTTTACATCGGTATCAAAGCAAGAAATCCTCGAAAAGCAATCTGAAATTGACATAAAAGGCGTTGAAATAAAAGGCTTGCATTCTTCCCTATATACGCAATCCTTGGTGGCAACCTATCGGTATTTTTGCCTAAGATTTGGAAGGAGACTGAAGGGGTCTGAAATTAATCAAATTGAAAAAATTGGTCAAAGTGTTTTTCAAAGAAAGGTAAAACCGTTTCCATATATGTATGATATCCTTGATACCTTACAAGCTGATGGACATCAATTATTATTATTTACAGGAGGGGATGAGGCAAATCAAAGGAGAAAAATTACCCAATTGGGCTTAACGGATTACTTTGAGGACAGAATCTTTATTTTTGAACATAAGAACACAGTTGCATTGCAGCAGATTCTAAATAAAATCAACACAGATAAAAAGAGTACTTGGATGATTGGGAATTCACTCAAGACGGACATCAAACCGGCGCTTGAACTGGGAATCAATGCGATTCATATTCCTGCAGAGATCGAGTGGAGCTATAATATTGTCGATATCGAAATCGAACCAAGCGGGACTTACGCTCAATTAAAATCACTTGTACATTTGCCAGAGTTTATTAGAGAACAAGCATATAATACTGCAATAAATAGGGGAAGGAATTCTGTCAAAGAAATACTGTCAACATATTTAAATAAAGAGGTTAAAGCCTAAACGAATGAAGTAGAGTGGTTTCCGTATGGGAACCACTCTTTATTTGTTTAAAAAGTTAATTTATTAGAATAGTAGTTATGGCTGATTTAGAGTATAATAAAGGTATCTATCGTAGTAAGGAGATACCTACATGAGCATTAAACCAAAAAAGTATAATTTTCTTCAACGATTTGGACGTGCTTTTAAGTTAAATATAATTAAACTACTCAGGTCTCCTGGTGGAGCTAAAAAAGTATCCTTAGGATTTGCACTGGGCCTTGGTTTAGAAATGTTGGTTCTGTCAACAGGATCGCTTATCTATATATTATTTGTTCCAATTGTACGTTTAGCGAAAGGTTCATTACCTGCATCGATTATTGGAAATGTGATTGGAAAATTAACACTGCTCCCAGTCATTCTGTTACCTTTTGCAAAAACATTAGGGAAATTTCTATTTCCAATGAAGGTTCATTACGGCCACCATTCCTCGTTTTCGTTAAAAAAATTAATCCATGGCGATTTTCATACGCTTGTAAGTATTCTCCATGGAGGAATTCATACGTTAATAGGAATGTCCATTTTTGGGTTAATTCTTGGCATTTGTTCTTATTTTATTGTGTATCATTTTTATGAAAAAGAAAAAGCTAAAAGGCAAAAAAGAAGACGAGATAAACGTGAAGTTCCTCTTAATTCAATCAATCAGACTTATATATAAGTGAGGTAGAAAAGAAAACATCTTCAATGGAAGGTGTTTTCTTTTTTTAGCTTGTATTAATCTTTTCTAGAGAATGTACATATTAATAATTGAGGTGAAAATTATGGATATATTACATTCGAAATTTGATTTACATACCCATCATGATCGGTGCGGTCATGCACGTGGCAAAATACGAGATTATATTGAAGCCGCAATTGAAAGAGGATTAAATGTAATTGGTATCGCTGATCATTCTCCATACTTCAGCAGTGAAGAGGATCAACTCCATCCCAACATCGCCATGGCAAAAAGTGCGTTTCCGGAATACATTAACGAAGTCCTTCTATTGAAGCAAACGTATAGTGAGAAAATTGACGTGCTGCTTGGAGTAGAGTCAGATTTCTTCCCTGAGTCAGTTGAGATTTACCGCTCCTGTTTTGAGCTATATCCTTTTGATTACATCATTGGATCGGTTCACTATGTGGACGGAGTAAGTATTTTTAATAAAAAGCGATGGAACGGTTTGACGGAAATAGAAAAAATCAAGTCGAAAGAAAATTACTATTCGCTGATTGAGCAATCCGCACGAAGTGGTATGTTTCAAATACTTGGCCATATAGATGCCATGAAAGGGTTTTATCCTGCCTTTTCATCAATTCAAACAGCTGCAGTCGAACATACCCTAAAGGTGATAGGAGAACATGATATTGCAATTGAAATCAACACCTCTGGAAAAACCAAAGACGTTGGCGGCTGGTATCCGTCGGACGATATTCTTGAAATGGCACTACACTATGGTGTGAAGGTAACCTTTGGATCTGATTCACATGATCCGCATCGAGTAGGGGACGATTTTGATCTAGTTCAGCACCGTCTCAAGGAAATTGGGTTCAAAGAATGGGTTTATTTTAAGAACAAAGAGAGAGTGATAGTAAGGATTTAGCATAATTCCATATGGTTTTACAAACACTACCTGTAAAAAGGGGTGTAACCATGGACAAAGAAAAAAAGAATGTACCACAGGAATTTCAAAATAATATTAAAGATAATAAAAATAGCGAAACCAATCTTACAGCAAACTTAGAGGATAATGATATTCAGCCAGAGAGTGCGATTATCATTGGTGGCGGAGATCCAAATCTATCTCCAGATGCCGGCAAACCGCTGATATAATTGAAAGGACACCTTTCCACATTCATTTGAATAGTGGAGGGGTGTTTTTTTGTTCCATAAAATTGTCTGGAATCACGCATTCCAGTATGATTGAATAAGGCAACCTTAATGATCCCAATGGAGGAAAAAAATGAAATTCAAAAAAGGATTAATAAGACTCGGAATATTTCTGATTATATTAATTTTATTTATGTTCTTTAATAATAGTTCTTTATTATCGAAGGATCGAGAGGGAGAGCCGCTCTTACTGGCACACCGCGGGCTTGGCCAAACTTTTACGATGAAAGGGATCGAGTGGGATACATGTACAGCGGAACGTATTTATAAACCAGAGCATCCCTACTTAGAAAACACGCTGCCCTCGATGAAAGCTGCCTTTGAGGCCGGGGCTGATCTTGTCGAATTAGATATAAAACCAACAAAAGATGGTAAATTTGCCGTGTTCCATGACGGAACCCTTGAGTGCAGGACAAATGTGAAAGGGTCAACCAAAGACTATACGATGGCAGAATTAAAAAAGGTGGATATTGGTTACGGATACACGGCTGATAACGGTATGACTTATCCTTTTAGGGGAAAGGGAGTGGGCCAAATGCCGTCGCTAGACGAAGTGATGACACATTTCGATAATAAACCATTCCTGATACATATTAAAAACGCTGAACCAAAAGAGGGGACGATGCTTGCTGGGTTTCTATCGAAACTACCGGAAAAACGTCTTGATCAGCTTACTGTATACGGGGATGATCAACCGATTGCTGCATTAAAAAAACAGCTTCCAGAACTAAGAGTGATGTCAATGGCTACGCTAAAAAGCTGTTTGATCCCCTATTTAGGAGTGGGGTGGACAGGTTATATCCCATCGACCTGTGAGAATACGCAATTACATCTTCCTGAAAAATATGCCCCACTGTTGTGGGGCTGGCCGAATAAATTCTTAAATCGCATGGATGATGTTAACACCAGAGTCATTGTGGTCGCAGGGGATGGAGGGTGGTCTGAAGGATTTGATTCAGCGGAGGATCTAAAACGACTTCCAGATCACTTTACTGGCGGAATATGGACGAATCGAATTGATAGAATTGCCCCGATGGTTAAAGGGGATGGCCAATAGTGTGTTCAGTAAAAGCAATGTACAAAAAAAACCGAAGGTAATGAGTTTTCCTTCGGTTTTATACTGAACTTTTTCTTAATTGATGTTTAAATTGATCAATCATTTGCTCAGAAATGGCGGTATAACCGGCCATATTTGGATGGACACCATCAGGAGAAAGGTTTTGCAGATGGTCCCCGTTGATGACCTTTGTGGTCTCAATGACTATTGACCCTGGGACTTTGCTAGCAGCTTCATATATATTAAGATTCCATTTCGGTAGCATTTTATCGGCCAAAGGATACAATTGGTCATCAGATGATAATGGATTGTACAATTCTAAGAATACAATCGTCGCGTTCGGGTTAAGCATGGTAATTTTCGTAGTAATGTCTGTTAGATTTTTCGAGAAGTTGGTCTTCAATTGGTCGTAGTCTTGAATTACAGAACGAATATCTTGACCCTTTGCCAGTTGAAGAATATCATTGCCGCCCACATTAATCGTGACAATATCGGATTGCTTGATCGCTTCATCAAAACGGCCTTCCTGAACGAGGCTGTTTAATTCACTACTGGTAATTCCGTTGATGCCTTCGTTTTGTGTGACTATTTTTTTGGAAGTTTGTGTTGCCAATTTGTTAGAAAATAGACTGACAAAGTTCTCGTCCTTTGGTGCACCCACTCCACGAATGATAGAATCGCCAATGGCCAAATGATGAATTTGAGTCAGTTTGGCATTACGATAATAATTAAGATAGGAGGTTTGGTTAGAGCTTTTGCTCACCACAACCGCGTGTTTTTTCATTTGGTGTATTTGGTACTGCGGATAATAAATCCACACAGAAATACCAAGGCCAATAAGCAATACAAAAACAAATAGATACTTTACTATTTTCATACCATCCACTCCTTGAATATTCTATTATATCAAGAATATCAAGTAAAAAAAGTAGGATGTGATTTCCAATTAGAAGAAGGATGAAGGCCAAACCTCTTTTGGATCAATAGAAAAAGGTCATCATACAGTTGATGATGACCAATTCTCTTCGGAAACCAGAATTATAAAAAAACTCTGGCATTTTTTTCTACATTATCTAAACATCCTGTTTACAGAATTAGTAAAGTCATTCCACAGACCATTTCTGTTTGTTCCAGTTCGAATATCATTGGAATAGTTAGTCATTTGACCGAAAGTATTGGTGTCATAAGAAATATATACATTGTCGATACTGCGATCTGCGGCACGAACTTGGTTTATGATTTTTTGATCCAGTGTATCGTTCCCACGTGCAGTTAGATCATTGGCACGATTAATACGTGCATTTGTTGTTGTTCCTGTGGTTCCAGTAATGTTTGCGTTGTTGCGATTACCTGTTGTAGCATGCAAATTGGCAGAGCCGTTGGCACCTGTCGTACCGGAATTATAGCCATTTCCATAAGTGGCATTCATATTTGGACCAGTCCCCGTTGTACCCCCACGTGCTCGAGTCCCATTTTGAGTACCCTTTAAACGAACAGCCACATATGCATCATTGTTGCGAATGATCACATTTGCTTGGTCTACTGCATTTAAGCTTTCCACGTTCCTAATGGCGCGGGCAGAAACACGTAAATTTTGGTTTGAGACATTCCTTACATTCACACCATTAATTGCATTATTTCTAACATTATTTGTGCCCAAATTGTTGGTATTATTATTGACTGCATTATCTTTATTATCTGCACAGCCGGTTAAACCGAATAAGGTAGTTGCTAAAACCAAAGTCATCCAGCTTTTTTTCACCACAAAAAATCACTCCCTTAAAAAGTCTTACAAACTTATCGTGACCTGTTTAAGTGAATGTATTCGAGGGTAAATGCAGGTAAATTTTGATTGGAATTTGGTTAAATAACCGTTTCCCCAAGTAGCAGAACTTTTAATTGTTCCTTAGGAAGTTGCTGTTTTTCCCATTCACGGAGTAGACGTTCCAAAGCTTCCGGTCCGGTGTCATCTGCTAATCGATACGTACCATAATGCATGGGCACGAAGGATTTTGCCCTTAATTCAATGTAGGCTTTCACACTGTCTTCTGGTGAAATATGAGCAGGGGCCATGAACCACTCTGGTTCAAAGGCGCCTATAGGCATAAACACCGTATCAATAGAATTAAAACGCCCCGCTATTTGTTTAAACCCACTAAAATATCCTGTATCTCCGACAAAGTAGAGCGTTTCTGGGGGCGATTGAAAAATCCATCCTCCCCAATGAGACGTATTCATATCAGTAAGAGATCTTCTTGTCCAATGTTGTGCTGGAACAAAATGAATCGTTATCCCACCAAATTCTACACTTTCCCACCAATTCAATTCAGTCACATCCGGATAGCCTTTTCTGTTAAAAAGAGACTTCAGACCAGCAGGGACAAAGTATTGGGGGTTTCCTTTTAATTTTTTTAAGGTAGGGAAATCCAAATGGTCGTAATGGCCATGAGAAATAACGACCACATCAATTTCTGGCAGGTCTGCTAACGAGATGCCAGGTTCCGTTAATCTTTTTTCTAACCCCATCCGTTTTGCCCAAACAGGATCGGTAAGAATATTGATTCCATTTAGTTGGATCAAAAAAGTGGAATGGCCCACCCATGTATAAGATGTCTTACTTTTATTTTCCTTTATTTCACGTACCATTTTTAAAGGATATTGTTCAATGTTAATTGTTAAGTCTTTCACTTTCTTTTTCCGTTCTCTCTGCCATTTCCGCAGATCTTTAAACGATTTGTAACTAGTCACATTATCTAAATTTGAATATGTCTTCATTTTTCGTCTCCCCAAATTTCTAACTTTTATGGTAAGTACAGGATATCATGGTTTATGGTAAATTTCCTAAGAAAACAGTCAGCACTTCAAATAGAATCATTTTGCGAAGCCGTGTAAATAATACCCTTATGTAATTAACAAAATAACTGGTATTGGAGTTCAAAATCAATGGAAAAAAAGCGTAAAGGGTTGTCTGCATGGCAACTGACTATGATGGCCTTAGGGAGTGTAATTGGCGGTTCTTTCTTTCTAGGTTCATCCGTTGCCATTCATGCAGCAGGGCCGTCCATTTTACTCTCCTATATTTTAGCGGGCGGATTGGTTTATCTCATCCTTTATGCCTTATCAGAAATGACAGTGGCAAATCCAACGGAAGGATCCTTTAGTACGTTTGCCACTCGAGAGCTAGGTGAGGGGACAGGGTTTGTTGTTGGTTGGCTTTATTGGACGGGAACGGTTTTATCTATGTCAAGTGAAGCAACAGCCATTTCCATCTTAATCCGCGAATGGGTCCCTAATGTTTCCATTTGTTTGTTGGGTAGTTCGATTATCATTGGTGTTACACTATTAAACCTATTAGGTGCAGATAAGATAGGTAAATTAGCAAGCGGTCTTTCAGGTATAAAAATATTCGCGATTATTTTTTTTTATCATCACAGCTATCGTATTAATCCTCGGGTTGCTTCCAGGAACTCCAACCATCGGTGTGGGTGAGTTAAGGACTGAACCGATTATGCCTGGAGGGGTAAAAGGGATTGCAGGGAGCATGTTGTTGGTGATTTTTGCTTATGCAGGTTTTGAAATCATTGGACTTGCGGCAACAGAGGCTGAAAATCCAAGGGATACCATTCCTAAGGCGATTCGATACACGGTATTTTCTCTTGTAGGATTATACATTCTTTATGCTGCAGTACTTTTACCACTCATTCCGACAGCAACTTTGAATGAAAACATTAGTCCAATGGTCGCATCCTTAGAAAGATGGGGGATTAACTGGGTCGGCAGGGCGATAAATATTGTGTTAATTTCAGCTATTCTTTCAGCCATGTTAGCTTGTATATTCGGACTTGGGAGAATGATTAGATCACTTGGCGATGAAGGACATGCCCCGAATATACTAAGAGATAAGAACGATGTACCTTACCGTGGAATATTATTTTCCGGTTTTGCGATGCTCGTTGGCCTCGGATTTGGTCTCTTGTTTCCGAGGGTTTACTTGGTCCTTATTACGACAGGAGGCTTTGCATTAATTTTTACTTATGCCGTAATTATGGCCAGCCATATTCGCTTCCGCAAAAGAAATGGATGTCCTCCCGAAGGATCCGTCAAATGCGCGGGTATCCTTATACTTCTTGGATTGCATTAATTAGCATGATTATTGTCCTAGTATGTATGCCGTTTATTCCTGGGCAAGGGGTAGGTCTCGTAGCTGGTATTGTAATGGTGGTGTATATGCTTTAATTTATTATTTTATGAGACTTTACAAGCGGTCTAGTTCGGAAAATACATTGAAAGAAGGTAGTCCGATTTTGAAAAAACAACCATCTCTTTTAACAGAATTCTCGGAGGAATTTAACGGAACAACCGAATCACAAGACAAATTGAACAGCAGCCAATCTAAAAAAAAGAATGACGAAATGTTTGAGGAAGAAGAGCGAGCGAGAGAGCACTACGATGGATGAAAGTTTTTTAATAAATGCTATGCTTCTATCTTTGAAGCATCACCTGGTGGCAAGATGAAATGGCGATGAATGTTCTTTTTAAAATGCAAAAAAAGAAAAGCACCCATAAGAGTGCTTTCCATACTATCCCTACTTACTGAACAAACCTTTTACGCCTTTGTAAATTAAGACGCATGAGAAGACAAGAACAGTTAGCATGCCAATGATATCAGTAACAGGGGAAATGCTTTCGAGAAATGAATCGGCTAAAGGAACTCTAATAAGTGCAAAACCAGACAAAATCGAAACAAAAAATAATAAAATTCGATTATCCATTGGTTCACCCTCCTTCCTATGCGATTGATAAAATATATGTCAATATCGTTACAAGTATGTCAATTATGTGAAAAATTAAAATTTAAAATAGTGGTCTAACAAGTTTGAGGAATAGACATAACTTTGAGCCCGCCCCTAAGATAAGTTGTAAAAGAGAATAATTAACGTGAAAAATGACATAATATGTTCAATATGGATAATGAACACTCTTTAGGAGTTGGAATTAACATGGTATTTATATGTGCCCTACTTGTAGGACTTATAATTACAATGATATTTATGCCGAAAAGGTTAACATTATTATTATCCCAACCGTAGGTTATTTTGCCTGGATTAGCCATATTATTGTAGGATTGATTATAGACCTTTATGACATGGGTCCTTCTAAGAAGATTGGAATGGCCGATTGGGCGCTTATCACGTTTGTACCATCATTCATTGCAGTTGTTTTTTTAAACTTTAAGAAAACGAATAATCTACTTGTTTCGCACTGGTTTGGACAGTGTTGTCCGCACTAGTTGAATTGGTTCTAATGAAATCAGGATATAGAAAAATCATGGGTGGAGTATTTGGTATTCAATTCCGATATACTACCTTGCATTTTTAATCCTTAATGGGTATTACAAACTAATTGTTAAAAAATAACTTATTAAGTATGAACAATTCTTTGATGGAGTTGAAAATCAATGGAACACCATAACCCCAAGATAACATCAGCTGAAATTTCAATGTTATGGAGTACATACATTGGTGATTCAATGGCTATTTGTATTCTTACTCATTTTTTATTAACTACTGAAGATCAAGACATTAAACCCCTTATCGAGTTCGCTCTAAATACTGCTCATGACCATCTCCATCAAATTTCAGAATTATTTACAACAGAAGATATTCCCTTGCCAAATGGTTTTGGAAAACAGGATGTGAATTTACAAGCAAAAAAGCTCTTTTCTGATGTAACATATATGCGTTACCTGCACCATATGGGAAGAACGGGATTGAATACATATAGCTTAGCTAAATCCATTTCCTCAAGAGAAGATGTTCGATACTTGTTCAAAAGGTTTTATGAACAAACGGAAACCCTTTATGACAGAAATACAAAATTGATGCAGGAAAAAGGCGTGTTTATCAGGTCTCCATATATTTCTTATCCGGAAAAAGTAGAATATATTACGGAGAAATCCTTTCTTGGAGGTTTAATCGGTCACCGTCGTCCACTGCTTGCCATGGAAATTGCCCATTGTGGGGTAAACATTGAGGTGGCAAACGTAGGTAAAACGCTACTTTTAGGATTTAGTCAGGTGGCTCAGTCCAAAAAAATAAGTGACTATTTTAAAGAGGGGTATGATTTAGGAAAGAAAATGGTGGAAGATTTTATGATAATATTAAAAGAGGATGACAATTCTTATCCTTCAACTTGGGACTCTACGATTTCAGGGAGCAAAGAAGCTCCATTTTCAGATAAACTAATGTTATTCCATACGAATACACAGAGTGCTATTGGAATTGGGGACTTCGGGCTTGCCATTGCCGCCTCACTTCGTAAGGATTTAGCCCTCATGTATGAAAAATACCTTCTGAAAGTTGGCACTTATGCGGAAGAGGGGGCAAAAATCATGATTGATCATGGCTGGTTTGAAAAACCTCCTCAGTCGTTAGATAGAGAGGCCATCCGGAACCAAAAAAAATAAGAAAAACACCACAACACTAAAAGAAGAAGGATTATTTTAACTTAAGTCAAAATAATTCTTTTTTTTATGCGAATGATGTCTTTTTCTTTAGGATGAAAAACACCAACATATTGACAGATTAACAAAAAATATGATATTAAATATATGGAATTAGCACTCAGTAAGTTAGAGTGCTAATAGTTCTGATTTACAACCTAAATAAGTGATTACATAATCGTATTTTAAAAGTGGAAAGGGGATTTTTTGATGTCGAAGAAACAGTTTCAAGCAGAATCGAAACGATTACTAGAAATGATGATTAACTCCATCTATACACACAAAGAGGTATTTTTAAGAGAGTTACTATCCAATGCAAGTGATGCGATTGATAAGATCTATTACAAAGCATTGACGGACGATACTTTACGTTTCGACAAAGATAACTATTTCATTAAATTGATTCCGGACCAAGAGAACCGAACATTGAAGATCCTAGACACTGGGATTGGAATGTCAAAGGAAGATTTGGAAACGAACCTTGGGACGATTGCTAAAAGTGGTTCCCTTGCATTTAAAAAGGAAAACGAAATTAAAGATGGCTACGACATTATTGGTCAGTTCGGGGTAGGTTTTTATGCTGCATTCATGGTAGCTGACGTTGTTACCGTCATTAGTAAGGCATTAGGTAGTGATGAGGCCTACAAATGGGAATCCACAGGTGCTGATGGCTATACAATAGAACCGGTTGAAAAAGATTCAGTTGGTACAGAGATTATTTTAAAGATTAAAGAAAATACAGAAGATGAAAACTACGATGAGTATTTACAGGAATATCGCTTAAAATCAATCATTAAGAAATACTCAGATTTCATCCGTTATCCAATCAAAATGGATGTTACCAGCAGCAGACTCAAGGATGGCAGTGAGTCTGAATACGAGGAATATCAGGAAGAACAAATCATCAATAGTATGGTTCCAATTTGGAAAAAGAATAAAAGTGAGTTAACTGATGAGGATTACGGAAACTTCTATGCAGAAAAACGCTACGGTTTTGATAAACCGATTAAACATATCCATATTAGCGTAGAAGGGTCAATACGTTATAATGCTATTCTTTATATCCCAGAAAAAACTCCGTTCGACTTCTATTCGAAAGAGTTTGAAAAGGGATTAGAACTCTATTCTAATGGGGTACTGATCATGGATAAATGCGCGGACCTGCTGCCTGACCATTTCAGTTTCGTCAAAGGAATGGTTGATTCCGAGGATTTATCCCTTAACATTTCAAGAGAAATGCTCCAGCATGATCGCCAATTGAAGCTGATTGCTAAAAACATTAACAAAAACATCAAAAGCGAATTACTTAGCCTTCAAAGAAAAGAACGAGAAAAGTATGAAGAATTTTATCAATCGTTCGGTCGTCAGTTAAAGTACGGAGTCTATAGTGACTTTGGTGCCAATAAAGAATTACTACAAGACCTGATTATGTTCTACTCATCCAAAGAGAAGAAACTCGTTACGCTAGATGAATATGTGTCAAGAATGCTAGAGGATCAAAAATATATTTATTACGCTTCTGGTGAATCCATTGACCGCATTGAAAAACTACCGCAGGCAGAATTTGTGTCAGAAAAGGGCTACGAAATTCTTTATTTCACCGAGGATATCGATGAATTTGCCATCAAAATGTTAATGAACTATAAAGAGAAAGAATTCAAATCAATCTCAAGCGGTGATTTAGGAATTGAAGGGGAAGATAGCAAGGATGCTACTGAAGCCAATGAGACGGAAAATAAAGAACTCTTCGATTATATGAAAAACATTTTAGCTGATAAAGTGAAAGATGTAAGGATTTCAAAAAGGCTAAAATCGCACCCAGTTTGCTTGGCAACTGAAGGAGATATTTCGATTGAAATGGAAAAAATTCTTGCAGCCATGCCTGATAATCAAAATATCAAAGCGGACAAGGTGTTAGAAATTAATAAAAACCATGAAGTCTTCCAATCCTTAAAAGAGTCTTTTTATAATGATAAAGGTAAATTGGACCTGTATACTAAATTATTATTTAATCAAGCACTATTGATTGAAGGATTACCAATCAGCGATCCTGTAGAATTTACAAATGATATTTGTAAAATAATGGTGTGATCCATTTAAATACTCTCATATGCCGACCTCATTTATTGTGAGGTCGGTTTTTTGTACCACTGCTGATAGAAGTCAAACAAACGGTATTCCAAAAATAATCATCCCGTTACAGAAATTACCTTAATAGTGATTTGGTACTTGGATAACCTTATTATTGAAGAAAGAAAGGGGTCCAAAAAAATGCCTGTAACAAAAATTGAAGATAAAAATTCTTGGCAAGAAGTGCTAAAGGTAGTAAAAGCACTTGATTCGAAAAAACTTGAAATCATTAAGTCAACCTTACCCGTAGTCAAAGAGCACGGTGAGGCTATTACAAAGCAATTTTACAAGCGAATGTTTAAAGAGCATCCAGAACTTCTGAACATTTTTAATCAAACACACCAGATGACGGGTCACCAACCGAGAGCCTTAGCTGATGCCGTTTATGGCGCTGCCGCAAATATTGAAGATTTTAGTAAAATCATGCCAGTACTAGAGCGTATTGGAGAGAAACATCGGAGCTTACAAATAAAGCCTGAGCATTACCCCATTGTCGGGGAAAATCTTCTGGGAGCCATAAAGGAAGTATTAGGGGATGCAGCTACCAATGAAATCTTGGACGCATGGGCAGATGCCTATGATGTCATCTCCGATGTGTTTATCCGAATGGAAAACAAAATGTATCAAACCACCGAAGCAATGGCAGGAGGATGGGCAGGATTTCGTGATTTCACTATCGAGAAAAAAGTGAAGGAGAGCGATGTGATTACCTCCTTTTATTTAAAGCCAAAGGATGGAAAACAAATTACAACGTTTATTCCAGGGCAATACATAACAGTGAAAATAGAGAGTCCTGATGAAAAATATACCCATCTTAGACAATATAGTTTGTCTGATAGCCCTGATTTAGACTATTACCGGATTAGTGTAAAGCGGGAAGATTCGAAAGGCGACATACCAGCTGGAGTGGTATCATCCTATCTTCATAATCATGTAAACGAAGGGGATATTATTCCAATCACTGCGCCTGCAGGTGACTTTTATTTAGATATGGAATCAAAACGTCCATTAATATTAATTAGTGGTGGGGTCGGACTTACACCAATGATGTCTATGTTAAACACGACAGTGAAAGAAAAACCAGATCGTGAAATTTATTTTATCCATGCAGCTATTAATAGTAATCTTCATGCATTTAAAACACACGTAAACGATTTGGCAGCAAATCATAAGAACGTAAAATCATTTGTTAGATATGAAAAGCCATTAGAAGAAGATAGGGAAAAAAAAGCTTTGATAAAGAAGGATATATTACTCTCGATTGGATTCAACAGGTTGTACCTACCAAGGATGCCGATTTTTATTTTTGTGGACCAGAGCCTTTCATGAAAGTGGTTAATAACTCATTAAAGCAATGGGGGATACCAGATGAACATATTCACTATGAATTCTTTGGGTCCTTTGGCAGATTAGACGCTGACATCTAAAACAAAAATGAACACTATTCATGACTCCCTTCTAAATTATGAAGGGGGTTTTTGATTTATTGTAAACCAAATCATTTTTTGATGTATAATGATTTGATGATATGCTCTTTTTGTGCATTTGCGTTTGAAGAGATAAATTTTTGTAGTATGAACGAAATGAAAGGCTGATTAAATGTTATTTGATTTAGATCCATCGTTATTACTTATTTTAGTTGTTTTTGGCTTTTTGGCTGCATTTATTGATTCCGTGGTTGGTGGCGGGGGGCTGATTGCCTTGCCAGCATTGTTGTTTACAGGTCTGACGCCAGCGGCTGCCGTGGCAACCAATAAACTAGCAGGAACAATTGGCTCCTTAACAAGCACGGTTATGTTTTATCGTTCAGGAGAGCTTAATTTAAAATCTGTCTATAAATTGTTTCCACTCACATTTATTGGCTCGATGATTGGTGCTTGGACGGTTCATTTAATGAATCCCGAACTACTAAAGCCATTGATGCTAATTATGCTCGCAGTGGTTGCCATTTATACAATTTTTAAGAAGGATTGGGGCAGTATTTCAACGGACAAAAAATTCGCCATCCACCATCAGATTATTTTTATGTTGATTATCTTTGCAATCGGATTCTATGACGGTTTTATAGGCCCAGGGACAGGTTCTTTTTTAATCTTTGCCTTTTTAATGATGGGCTTTAATTTTTTAAAGGCGGCAGGGAATGCCAAGTTTTTAAACTTTGGAAGTAATATCTCTGCATTGTTGATGTTCATTTATTTAGGACAAGTAAATTACGCCTACGGGATACCGATGGGTCTGGCACAAGTGGCTGGGGCAATTGTAGGTTCGAAATTTGCGATTAAACGCGGAAGCGGCTATGTCCGTGCCTTGTTTATCGTCGTTACCTTTTTATTGTTAGCGAAAAATACGTATGATTATTTTCAATAGTAGAGAATAAAAACAGTTAGAATCGAGTATTAGGAAAATTCTTATTAAGGTGGTAAACAAATTTCTTCACTTTTTTAGTACCCATAATCTGCATTTGATAATTTGCTATAGTTTTAGTATTCTGTTAAAAGATTAATAAAACTTGGAGAGAAACTGTTTTGAAAACAGAGAGAAAATATACGAAATGGTCTTTTAAAATAATTTTAATTTTAATGGGGTTACTTTTTTTAAAAGTTTTTGAAGTATTTGTATTACAACGATTAATTCATTGGATTTGGAATATACCTTTGAATGGATTGGAAGAGTTCATTGACATACTTATTACTATTTTGATTTTCGTACCATTCCTATTTATTGTGATGCATCAAAGGATTACTTTAGAGAGAGCGGAAGAAAAGTACAAAGAGTTAGCATATTATGACCCAATGACTGGACTTTCGAATCGTAGATATTTTGAAAGGGAATTGAACCATTCACTAGTGCGGCAACGTATAGATAGAAATACTGGAGCTGTCCTGTTACTCGACATAGACGGATTTAAACAGGTAAATGATTCTTTTGGCCACGATGTTGGTGACCTTTTATTAAATGAAATCGGAAGGCGACTGATGAATTGTGTTGGTAAAGAAGGTACTGTTTCACGTTTTGCAGGAGATGAATTTATCATTTTATTTCCAAACACTGACAAGCCTTTAGTTTTAAAGTATGTGAAAAGAATCATCAAAGAGATAAATATGCCTTTTACTATTAACGAAAATCTAATTTATTCTTCAACAAGTGTTGGTATTGCTTTTTTCCCAGAACAAGGAGATAAAGCAACGAATTTAATAAAAAATGCTGATATAGCAATGTATAAAGCTAAATTACATGGGAAAAACACATATGAATTCTTTTCCTAATAACGAATGTAAGAATTAAAGAACCAGCCGCCATTTGGCGGCTGGTTCTTTAATTCTTAGAATATGACTCCGAATAAAGGAAAATACTAGAAGGAAAAGTAGGTTAAGGGAGTAATCATGAAAACAATAAAACCGATTAAATTACACTCATATAAAACCGACACAAATGAAAATTTAACATCAGCAGAAATGGGTAAACTTTGGGCTACCTATATGGGAAACAGCATGGGAAAGTGCATTTTAAGTTATTATCTTCAACATGTTGAGGATAGTGATATTAAGACTTTGTTAGAAAATGCATTAAAATTAAGCGAAGAATTTATGAAAATCACTGAAGGAATATTCCAAAAGGAGAATTTCCCTATTCCGAAAGGATTTTCCGAAGAGGACGTAAACCCAGGTGCTCCTCGGTTATTTCAAGATGAATTCTATGTTCATTATCTTAAATATGCTTCGAAAGCAGGGATGAGTATTTATAACGTCGGCATCCCTCTTGTTTATCGAAAGGATATAAATGAGTTTTTCAGGTATTGTATGGATTGCACAATGGATTTAATGAGCCAAATCAAAGAAATATTAATGAATAAAGGTCTAATAATTAAGCCGCCTTTAATTCCAATTCCAGAAAAAGTGGAATTTGTTCATCAGGATTTTTTAAATGGCTTCTTTGGACATATACGACCTTTGCACGCATTAGAAATCGCACACTTTTACGATAATATTGAAAATAATGTAACGAGTAAGGCTTTAATTATGGCTTTTGCCCAAGTAGCAAAGGATGAAAAGATTCGGAAATTGTTTGAAAAAGGCAGAGATCTTACAACAACAAGTATTCAAAACTATATGCAAAAACTACATGATGAAAATTTGCCTACACCATCATTTCTTGATGATTTAGTGACAACATCTACTTTTTCTCCCTTTTCTGATAAGTTAATGCTATTTCATAAGATGGATATGTTTTCAATGAAAATAAGGGCATTTGGAAATTCATTAGCTGTAAATGGTAGACACGATGTTGGGCTCGTTTATACTAAATCGTTTACGAAAATTGCTTCTTTTGTTGAAAGTGCAGCTAAAATCTATATTGAGAAGGGCTGGATGGAACAACCGCCACATGCACCAGAAAGAGAAAAATTAGCTTCCAATTAGTCGTTGTTGTATCCATTATAAATACATTATTAGAAGATTAGACAATGTGAATCTAAAATCTGGAAAGAGTTATTTTGATAGTGATCAAAATAACTCTTCTTTTATTAATACTATTTATCTTCTCTTATTAAATAATCATTTCCATCCTGATCTTTAAAGTTGAACATGTTTCCGAATGGAAGTCGTAACATTTCCTCTACTACTACACCATTTTGCTTCATTTTTTCATAAGTAGTTTCGATATCCGAGGTGCTGAATAAAATGGATGGATGTGCAACTTTTGAAGGTTGATGCTGCTCCATTGCTGACTTTGAATAAAGTACTAAAGTAGTAAATTCATTTTCACTTGGGCCGACTTCGATCCAAAACGCGTCTGGTCCCATGGGTTGTTCCACTTTTAAGACAAAACCGACTTTATTAATCCAAAAATCTTTTGCCTCTTCTTGATTTTGTACATATACTGTTATCTTTCCAATTTTGTTAATCAAAGCGTAAATCTCCTTTTTTCATTATGTATTCAAAAATTAGTTTAGCAACCCACTTACCCAAAAGCAATATTAATAAGTAGAAGAAAAAGGGGGGATTTTTACAATTTGTAATTCCATCAGACGCTTCATTCAAGAATATGCTTTCGATACTGAAGAGCTGTCAGTAGTTTATAACCTCTAAGCTTAGGAATCATGCTATCGAGCAAAACGGGAACTTGAAAAAATCCCATCAAAAAAGCAAACAGAACGACATGAAGTAAAAACAAATCATAGAATACTCCGTTAACATGTTTTATTAATTAATATTTAAAGTCAATTGAATTATCTACTGAATTGTAGGAAAAAGCCTTTGTACCATATAAGTTTATTGTTACATTCAATTATATTTTCCAATCTAGGCAAGGTGTTGTTTCTAAAAACACTCTAAAACACAAAACAGTGGGGAACGAATGCTCCCCACTGTTTATAACGTTATTTAGCTGTTTTTTTGAATGATGGTTTGGAAAATATCATTGATTGATTTTCGCTAACAAATGTGGAACCTAAAAGCAATGCCCCACCGATCATTTGGATAACAGTCATTTGTTCTTGTAAGATTACCCCTGAAATTAGTATAGCTACAAATGGGTCTACATAACTTAGCATCGCAATACTCTGTCCCTTTAACTTTTCCATACCAGAGAAAAATAACCAAAATCCAATACCAGTGTTAATAATCCCTAAAAGTATGATAAATGGAATGGATGATCTTGATACTGCCAAGATCCCGAAACCCTCCGTAAAAAGCACATATGGCAAGAGTAGTAAAGCAGTTGTTCCAAGTTGGATGATTGTAATCTCTAACTTGGATATGTTTTGAATAAATTTATTCAATAACATTAATGCAGCGTAAAATGCAGCTGCAACTAACCCAAAAAAGATTCCAAGTAGATCACCTTTTCCAGATGCACTTATGCCATTTCCAACAATCAGTAACATTCCCAATATCGCTACACCAATACAAACAATCTTTTTGATAGGTAATTGTTCTTTAAGGACAATTGGTGAGAGAATCATGACAAACACTGGTGCAAAGTAATACGCTAATGTTGCGTTAGTGACTGTTGTATAGTCGTATGATTGATACAGGAAAATCCAATTCCCTCCTAATGCAATACTAGAAAGAAATAAGACGAAAGCATTAGCTTTCACTAATTTCCACGGAATGGATTTTTTCATCACAAAAAATACCAACGTTAAAAATAGGCATCCGATTGAACTACTTAGTAAAGCTGTTTCACTCGAAGATAAATCAATGTATCTTACAACTAAACCAATTGTACCGAAAATAATCATTGATAATATAAACTGAATGTTAGATTTCATCGTCTACTCCTTCGAATCTACGAAACAGCTTATATTTCGCAGATTCTTAATCTGTTTTTAATATAAGCTTATTCAGTGCTGATAGGGCAGCTGGAGTAAACGGTGGTGGTGGTGATGTTGAAAATGGCTTCCAAGTGTATAAATTTATATTTGATAATGGCATAATAATCCCCCTGTTTCTATTAGTATATTAATAATATCAATTAAACTATTTAAAAGCTAATTGAATGAACAGATGCAAAAGTTGAAGATCCGGCTGTCAGTCTTGGCAGTTTTTCTTTTGCACTTAAGGGAAGGTTAAGGCTTTATTTTTAGATTCATTGATAATCAAGGATTAGAACCATTTTATTTTTCTGCAGGGCTCATCGTTAGTTAAAGAAGGGAATTAAATTTATTCGTGGAATATCATAAGGTAAACATTTCCTTTAGAAAGGAATATCTATGGAGGTTCCAGTAAGTCAGAAAATAGATTTTTTATAAAAAACTTAACTATTTGGAAGGTGAAATAATGAATCATTTAGAAGGATTAAAGAAAATGATGGCAGGTGAAATACCTGGACCACCAGTTGCCCAAGTACTAGGTTTTAAAGTGGCAGAAGTAGAAGAAGGTAGAGTTGTGATTGAACTGGAAGCTTCTGATCGGCTTCATAATCCGATGGGTACGCTACACGGTGGAATACTTTGTGATATAGCTGATGCAGCAATGGGATATGCTTTTGTTAGTACACTGGCTGAGGACGAACTTTTTACAACGGTTGAGATTAAATTGAATTTCCTTAAACCCATTTTTAATTCGAATCTTAGAGCTGAGGGTCAACTAATTAAAAAAGGTTCCAAAATTGGATTACTAGAATGTCATATATATGATGAAAAAGGAGGCCTTGTTGCTCATTCAACAAGTACATGTATGATATTAGATGGAAATTCTAACGGAAAAAGAGCAAGGATAAAATAAACAAAACCTAATGCAAGGTTTGGACGTAACAAAAATAAAGAAACTCGCCAATTTTAAAACGGCGAGTTTTGCCTTTTTATACCAATAGCAATGCCAATCTTTCTGTCACTTCACCTTTACAAAACGGAACTTATTTTTATTGTTACGAGGCGGATTTTTTCTTGTACCAGGTATAAAAAGTTCCTGCTTCTTCCTTGGAAACTCCATAAATCTTAGTGTCATGTGTTGGTTTAGCCTTATTTGAGAAATGAAGGGTAGCTACACCGAAACGACGCTGCAGCCATGAGTGCTTCACCGTAATTTGTTGGATACGTGCACGATGGGTGACAAAGGTTTCATTTGTTAAGCCGCCTATTTTGATTTGGATCGTATTTCCTTCACGGAGATAACTGGTGAACCAGTAGTCTAGGACCCGAATCAATACGGAAATGACAAAGACAATTCCAGCGATCCATAGCCACCCCGGTTTAACAATCCACAGTCCAATAACCGCCAGTATGGTTAAATAATAGGGATGGAGGAGCTTAAGCCAGAGAACTTTCAGCGGGAAACGATTCATATTTTCTTCGATTCGATAATCAGGCAGGATCGTGTGCAAAACCCGATAGGCTTCCTGCTTAGGCATAAAGGGATATAAAGAACTGGTTTCCTGATTTTCTTCTTCGAAGCCACCTGCACTAATAAGCTTGATGGCAGCGAGTCCGAGAATCCGCTTCAGGATGGTTTGTTCAACAATTATGGCTTGAACTCTATGTTTTGGAATGGAAAAGCTGACAAAATGGCCGACACCTTTTTCAATATAAATTCGCTCATGATCGTCACTAATGACATAATTTCCATACTTCCACGTGGTTTTGATAAAGCCGATTAAAACGGATAGTCCAAGTGCTAAGATAAAAAGTGCAATCATTATCCACCAATGGATCAACAAGTAATCAAGGGCATTCTCCGCAGTTTCCTCAATTTGAAAGTACTCCGCTAGATTGGTATAAATCGCACCTAATAAAGGGAAAATTGCCAGGAAACTGAGCGAAGTGAAAGACGCTTTGATAATATCTTTCTTGGTTGATCGGAAGTGTATCTTACGTTCCCCGATTTGATTTACTAATCCTTCTTCTCTAGCCTCAATAGAATCTTGTTTTTGCTTCAAAAGGGTTATAATTCGTTCTTTTTCTTCGTTTGTAATCACGGGAAACTCAGCGGAGGCATTTTCTCCACTTGTACCGGTATCAAGAGTTAAGGAAGTAAGACCAAACCATTGATGTACAAAAGTGGTGCTCGAAGTTTGGTTATGGACCCGGTCTAAAGCAAATGTATGCTGTTCTTTAACAAATACACCTTCGTATAGAACAATAGAATCCCTGCCAATTTCATAGCGGTGGAAAAACCATCTCAATAGGATCGAAATTAATCCCCATAATGTAGCGATGAGAAATAGATAACGGCCCCAAATGACCCAATTTGATGTGGAGGATGCTTTAAGCACAAATAAAAAGAGAAAGAACCAAATTGAATTTTTGATTAATTTTACCATCTCGACAACGATTATGGCAGGATGATACCTTTTTGCCACTTGGTTCATACTCCTTCTCCTTCCACTAAATCTGTATCCTGGATTTTGGCATACACTGCAATTTCTGCTTGCAGTTTTTTTGCTTCGTCTGATGCAATGGCCGGAATGACATGACTGGAAGTAGTGGTGCCAATTTCTATTTTGTACAGTTGATAACGCCGCATGATTGGTCCTTGTTCAGTGCGAACGTATTCAACTTTTTCCATCGGAATTAACGTGTGTTGTATTTGCCATTTCCCATGTTTCAATTGAACAAATTGGGGGTCAATTTTATATCGCCACGTCTTTTGTAGAAAGACTGGTGAGATCAGTATTGAATAGACCGAGGATATCACAGTGATAACACCAATTAAATAAAGAACAATTCCAATCCATCCATACCAATCCAATTTTTCTGTGCAAACAATCAAAACAGCGATAAAAAGTAAGGCGATCCCGTGCCCAACTGAATTTGATATTCTCCACATTTTCACCGCATTATCCGAAATTTTTTCTGCCGGTTCATCTATTTGTAAGTACATATATTTCACCTCAAATATCGTATACGTTTCTTTCTATCAAAGAGTTTCATCAATTACAGGATAGATTTATCTATATTTTTTAAAATTGGCGCCAATTTCCCTATTGTTTTAGCTTACTTCATATTATGATACGATGGAATGGTAAAGAAATATTCAATCATTAAAACGGGGGCACGATCATGTATAGCTTTAAGAACGATTACAGCGAAGGCGCACATCCTAGAATTTTAAATGCATTAATAGAATCCAACCTGGTTCAAGATGATGGATATGGGGAAGATCAATTTTCTCGACATGCGGTTGAACTGCTAAAAGAGAGAATGGGAGAGCCAGACGTTGATGTTCATCTCTTATCAGGCGGCACACAAACAAATTTGATTGCGATTTCAGCTTTCCTAAGACCGCATGAAGCGGCCATGGCAGCAAGTACCGGCCATATTCTTGGCCATGAAACGGGGGCAATCGAAGCGACTGGCCATAAAATCCTCTCGATTGAAGCGGAAAACGGTAAATTAACTCCATCAGATGTACAAGCGGTACTCGATGGTCATCCTGATGAGCATATGGTCAAGCCAAAGTTAGTATACATATCAAATTCAACTGAAATAGGTTCCATATATACCCGAAATGAACTGGAGCAGTTAAGTGATTTTTGCAAAAAGAACCATCTTATATTGTATATGGATGGGGCACGACTTGGCTCAGCTCTTTGCTCGGAGGAGAATGACCTGCAATTAAGTGATCTCCCTGGACTGGTCGATGCATTCTATATCGGAGGAACAAAGAATGGGGCACTTCTTGGTGAGGCTTTAGTCATCTGCCGCGATTCATTAAAGGAAGATTTTCGTTACCACATGAAGCAGAAAGGGGCGCTGCTAGCAAAAGGGAGACTATTGGGCATTCAATTTCTTGAACTGTTCCGGGACGATTTGTTCTTTGATTTGGCCACGCATGCGAATAGGATGGCAGCAACACTTAGAGAAGGAATTAGCAAAGCAAATATTCCATTTCTAACCCATTCACCATCGAATCAAATCTTTCCCATTTTACCAAATGAGCTGATTGCAGAATTAGAGAAAAACTATGCGTTTCATCTCTGGGAAAAGGTGGATTTGGAACACTCGGCCATTCGCCTTGTGACATCCTGGGCAACAAAAGAAGAAGAGGTAGCAGCCTTCCTTGAGGATGTTATGGGATTATTTATACAGAAGAACATTAGGGAATCATAATAACAAAACTGTGAAGTCAATAAGTTTTATAAAAAAAATTAATTTTTTAAAAGTTCAATATGCTTGAATATTCTTAGAAAATTTGTTATTTTTAGAGAAATGAAAAAGACGATGTGTAACTGGCGAAACACGGATTACCGTGAGGGAGCACATATAAGTCGTAGCCGTTCGCCTGGGCAGAGGTAAGGAAACAAATCCTTGCCTCTTTCTGTATATTAGGGGGGGATAGAACCGGCTAGAAAGACTGTTAAATTTCTTCATTCTAATAGAAACATATCCTTATATAAAAAGAGAGATTGAAAACTATAATAGAAGAGCAGAGGAGAAAACAAAATGAGCACAACTATCTTAGACAAAAAGCAAACAATCAAAACGTTAAATAATATTGCTGAGAGCGGGCTAAAGGTCTTCAATCAGGATACTTTCACGATTGATAATGACAGTGTAAATCCGGATGCTATTGTGGTTCGTAGTTTTAATATGCATGCCCTTGAATTGGGCAATGAGTTGAAGGCTATTGCACGTGCCGGAGCGGGTGTCAATAATATTCCGGTCGATAAATGTACAGAGCAAGGAATTGTTGTGTTTAATACTCCTGGTGCAAATGCGAATGCGGTAAAAGAAATCGTACTCACCACATTAATGGCTTCATCCCGTAACCTGTTTGACGGTATTGAGTGGACAAAGAATTTATCAGGCGAAGGTGAACAAATTCCGAAACTTGTCGAAGCTGGTAAGAAACAATTCGTAGGTAAAGAAATTAAAGGAAAAACACTAGGTGTCATCGGTTTAGGTGCAATCGGTGCACTTGTAGCAAATGATGCTCTTGATTTAGACATGGATGTCATTGGCTTTGACCCGTTCATCTCTGTTGATACAGCTTGGAATTTATCACGTAATGTTCAGCGCGCAATGACAATTGAACAACTTTTTGCAAATAGTGATTATATCACTGTGCACGTTCCATTTACCGATGACACAAGAGGGATGTTTAATGAAGCAACTTTCAGCATAATGAAGCCGGGCGTTCATATTTTAAATTTCTCTCGTGGAGAGCTTGTGAATGAAAAGGATATGGCTGCAGCCTTAGAAAGCGGTCAGGTTGGTAAGTTTATTACAGATTTCCCGAATGAAAATGTATTGGGAATGAAAAATGTGATTCCGATTCCGCATCTCGGTGCTTCTACCCAAGAATCAGAAGAAAACTGTGCCATTATGGCTGCCCGTCAAGTGAAGGATTTTCTAGAAACAGGAAATATCAAAAACTCAGTGAATTTCCCAAATGCGGCCCTTGATTATACAGGGAAACGCCGTGTGGCGGCATTCCACAAAAACGTTCCAAACATGGTAGGTCAGTTGACGCTAGCAATCTCAGGCTATAATCTTAACATCGCTGACATGATTAATAGAAGCCGCGGAGAATACGCCTATACGATGATCGATATTGATAATAAAGTAAATGGCGAAGTCATTCCTGGTTTGTTAGAAAAAATCAATCAAATTGAAGGTATTGTAACAGCGCGTGTTATATAAGAGTAATAAAAGCTCGTGTCTCATTAATAAAATTGATGAGACACGAGCTTTTTTTTACTTTCAATGTGATTCTTTTTTAGCCGACCGTTTCGGTTGTAATCTTTGAAGGGCACATATATTTATCATTTTTGGTGATAATATTACCTAAAATAATAAAGTTCGGTGATTATAATACAAAACTTAATTAAAATACTCCTTCCAAGACAATTATTTTTGTTACTGATCCTTTCGACAGGTTTACTAAATCATGTCCTGCTTATACCAAATATACTCACCGCAGCTGGAAGAGACAGTTGGTTAAGTGTCATTGTGGCATATCCGATTTCTCTTTTCTTTCTCTGGCTTGTGTATTTTATTGTAAAAAACAGTCCAAAAGAAGGCTTCTTTTCCATGATTCGACAGCGTCTTGGAAGGACTTTTTCTACCGTTTTTTCGATTCCTGTCATCCTATTTTTATTCACAAGCTCTTATGTAACTTTTAGGGACTTAATGATCTGGTTAAAGTCCTATTTTCTCTCGGATGCTTCTGTTTTTATGATTAATTTTATTTTGATTTTTGTCTGTTTTTTAATCACACTTGCTGGGGTCAAAAGCATGGCTATATCTAGCGGTTTTTTACTACCGCTTGTTGTGTTATTTGGCATATCTATTGCAATTACAAACACAAGCTTAAAGGACCCAAGTTTATTATTTCCTGTGTTTGTAGACGGCTATTCTCCTCTAATTAGAGGGGGATTCTATGTTCTATCAGGTCTTCTTGAGATTTACATGGTTATCCTGTTGCAGCCATTTTCACAGGGACCGATTAAATTTAAACAGATGTTTATATTATTGACTTTTTTAACAGGCTTAATATTAGGGCCGCTTTCGGCATCAATCATGGAGTTTGGACCTACTGAATCAGTCTACTTCCAATATCCGGCTTATGAGCAGTGGCGTGTATTAAGCATTGGGGAATATATATCACATCTAGATTTTTTTGCTTTATATCAATGGCTTAGCGGTGCGTTGATTCGAATTGGATTATTCATGTATCTGTTAGGTACATTTTTTACCCATAAAAAGAAACATTATCGACTGAACCCTAAGCTTGTTGGAGGCATGTATCTCATGTTGTTCGGTCTGATGACCATAAAAGTAGAAACCTATTATTTCTATAAGGCTATTTATAAATACTTTTTACCGGCTAGTATGGTATTTTTCCTTTTTCAAATCCTGCTATCAGCCGCCATTATTCTAGTTTTAAAGAAGAGGGATAAACAACATGGTAAGAAAAATACTCTTGAATCCACTTCGTAATGAAAGGCTAAGGCTAAAGGAGAAATCCGAACATCTTAAAAATCAATTTAAGAAAAGTCAAGACCTACGACTGATTGAGCACCATACAATCATGGACACGTTTGAAATGATCTATTTTGAAACCCTGATTGATAATCATTATTTAGATCAATATATTTTACCTAAACTCAGTGAGGATAAAGAAGATTCTGTCAAAAAAAAGCTTAAATCTTTTTTCCAAGCAGAAGATGTAAGTTTGGAATCCCTAGATGATCTATCAAATTTACTTTTTGATGGAAATGTCTTATTTTTATTCGGTGATTCGTTTTTAAGTATTCAAGCAGGATCCTTACCCATGCGGCAACCTGAAGAATCCGCGATTGAGAGCTCAATAAGGGGTCCAAAGGATGGTTTTGTAGAGGATCTAAAGACAAATATCTCCTTAATAAGGCGAAGACTTAACACCTCGTCTTTATGTTTAGAGAAATATACGATTGGTAAAAGAAGTAGAACAAAAGTAGTACTCATGTATATAGATGATTTAATTGATCAGCGAGTTTTGGATGAAATCCATAAAAGGTTAAATAAAATTGAACTGGATATCTTGACGAGTATTCATGAACTTGAATCATATGTTCGTGATAGACCGTTTTCAATCTTCCCGAGTATGGACTATACGGGTAGACCTGACTTTATTGTTCAGGCGCTGAATCAAGGGCGTTTTGCTCTCATTGTTGATGGAAATCCTACAGTCACTTTTGCACCGGTCAATATATTATTGCAGATTAAATCCCCTGAGGACACTTACATAAGTTATGCTTATGTATCAATAGAAAGAATTATCAGGATAATAGGGTTGATCATATCTGCTTTTTTACCTGGTGCATGGATCGCATTTTCTGCCTATAATATTGAACAGGTTCCCTATTTACTGGTTGCGACTATTACAATCTCGCGTTTTGGGCTGCCCATTTCTTCACCACTAGAAATGTTTATTGTTCTATTTTTGTTTGAGCTATTTAATGAAGCGGGGGTACGCTTGCCAAGAGCAATTGGGCAAACTGTAGCTGTTTTAGGTGGCTTAATCGTAGGGGATGCTGCCATTCGGGCGGGGTTAACTTCACCGACCATGCTGGTCGTAGCGGCCATTACCTACATCTCGTCTTTTACGTTAGTGAATCAAACTTTAAGTACGGCTTGTACAATCTTAAGATTCACGATTATCTTAATGAGTACCTTATTTGGATTATTCGGTGTCATTATTGGCTTTATTCTAACGGTTTTTTACTTTTCAACCATTTCTTCCTTTGGGTCTCCATACCTAGGCTCTCTTTCGCCAATCAATCTAAAAGGAATGATTAAGTCATTCCTTAGGGCTCCAATCCAATTTTATAAGTCAAGAACAAACTTAACCAGTCCAGATGATCCAACAAGGGGTGGAAATCAATCATGAATAGGAAATGGATGATTTCTTTTTTAGCGGGTTGTCTGCTTCTTTCTGGTTGTTCAGGTTTAAAAAATATTCAAGATGTAACCTATGTGGTGGCAATTGGTATGGACTATGATGAAGAAAAGAAGGAGTATATCGCGTATCTTCAATCCTTAAATTTCGCGAATGTAGCAAAGGTGGAAGGGGGCAAACCTACTGAACCCATCCCGATTTTTATTGCATCAGCAACAGGAGAAACACTAAATTTAGCGGTTGGTAACCTTTATAAAAAGTCGGAGCCTCCTTTATTTTTTGGACACGTAGAAACACTTGTTTTAAGTCAAAGAATAGTCAGGAATCATTTTAAGGAAGTAATAGTAGAAATAGGAAGAAACCGTTCGCTCCGGCATACCTTACGAGTCATGACAACAGATGAAAATATTAGCAAAGTATTTAATATAAAGGCATTATTTAATTATCCAGCAATATACACGGTTCTTTTTAGAAAGGAAAAGAACGAAGTGTATCAAGATGAGATCAAGCCGATGACATTAATGGATTTTTTAAGAGCCTATTATGAGCCTATGGGGGTGGCCAAACTACCTAATGTAAAAATTGACTCTCAAAGCTGGAAGGCTGACGGAAATTATCCCATTGTATTTTTCGATGGATATGCCATTTTTCAACGGCAAAAATTTAAAAAAGTCCTTCCTTTCAAGGACGCTGTTTATGTTAATTGGTTATTAGAAAAAAAGGTATCTTTAGATCAAAGAGTAGAAGATGATGGAAAGCTTGTAGCTGCAATGAAACTAGCCACTCCTAAAATGAAGGTAAAATACAAGAAGAGAACTACAACCCCAAAGTTTTCCCTAGAAGTGTATGTACCAGCAGATTTGATCGAAATAATCAAAGATATTCCCGAACCGAAATTAACGAAATTAATTGAAGACGATATAACAAGAAAACTCACTTCCATTTATAAACGTGGAGTTAAAAATAAAACAGATTTATTAAATGTTGGTGAAAAATGGTATAGAAAACATCCAAAGCAATATAAGGAATTAAAAAAATCAAACAGCTTTTATTTAGATAAAGACTCCTTAACGAATATAAAGGTTAAGGTGCAAATCTTTCATTTTAATAGCTATAAGTATGAACAGAGAGATCAAAGAGGTTTCTAACACCACTCAAGCAGCAAACAGGAATTTCCCCAACAGCTCGCCAATTGGCGAGTTTTTTTGTGACTAATAAGAGTCCTTATGGAGATCTGTGCTTAGTCGCATTTGCTTGAGTGGAAATATTTCTTTTAAGTTTGTAACAGTGCTCTGATCCTTAAGGCAAGTCTAATTTGCATCGTTGTTTCTGAATCCTTTAAGCTTTTTCCGAGAATTTCCTCACACTTTTCAATTCGATAGATGACCGTGTTACGATGAACAAACAACCGTTTGGCCGTTTCGGAAATTTGGCAGTGTGTTTCCAAATAGACAGACAACGTATCTAGCAGTGTCTGTTCATCTTCAACTTTTGTGTCTGCCAATCGGCTTAGGGCAAATGTATAAAAATTTTTTAACTCATCTTTGGGGACCATTCGCAATAATTCCATAACGTCCTTAGTATGATATGTTTGGATATAGGCTGTTTTCTTGGAAAGATGCCCCTGTGATAAGGCGTCTACAGCATCTTTGTAAGCATTTTTTACATCAAGAAACGTATGACTTACATTACTCACACCAAAGGAAATCGTATTCCCGAAGTAAGTAAATACGTTTTCCTGAAGGAGAAGTAAGGTCGATTCACAGTAAGTGCTAGGCGTTGAGATTGTTTCTTGAATTTCAAATAAAAGAATACAAGTTTCTCCTTTTGTGAAAAAGTGGATGTAGGGAGTTATAACAGAGACTTCCCCTTCGATAAAATCATAAATATCATCTGCTTTTTCAAGGCGCTCAGTATAGGTAGGGTGACCGTCGTTCCTGTCGATTTTACCAACTGCACAAATAAACTTCTGGTCATTTTTTAATGAAAACTCCGCTGCTCGACCGATGATTTCCTCTTGAGAAGAAAACCTACCATCTGAAAAATGAAGAAAGAAATCATTTCGTATACTTCGTTCTTTCTGTCGTAGTGCATGTTCCTTCATAAGTGCAAACGAGATTACATTAGTAGCTTGTTCTATTGTTAATGAAATCAGATGATCGGTTTTCTCAATCTCCCCTATAATCATAAGAAATCCTTTTTTCTTTTCACTCATGTGTACAGGGAATAAAGTACAGGTCTGTTTAGTGGATCTTACTGACATGGAAATGGGTGAATTCATCAAAGAAGGAATTTTGAGACCATCCAGAGTTAAGGGGAAGTCTAGGTTTGTCATAGGTTGATAAATCGGCTTAAAATACTGATCCATTAATAGAACAGGTCGCCCGATCACTTGAGATAAATCTTGAAGTAAGAATTCAATCCCTTTACCTTCCATAATGATCTTGGTAAATTGCTTGTGGATCTCTAATGCAAGCGTCAATTCAGCAGCCCGTTGGTCAAGTATTGCCCGTAATGTATGATTGACAATTTCCCCAAGTGATAATTCTAATGGGAGTTCAATAATGGGTAAAGCTAGCTCGTTTGCCAGAATCATAGCTTCTACTGGTACTTTATCTAGAAAGCGTTTTGTCTTGATTCCTAATCCAGCACACCCTTGTTCAGCCATCGCTTGAACTAGCTCGATTAGCTTATTGGGCTGATCTTTGAAATGATAAGCGGTTGTGATAAGAAATTCATTCTCATGTAAGAATGGAATAATATCGGGTGCATCCATCATATTGACTGATTCCACTTCACGTTCTGTTCCGGATTCACCGGCGATAATCGTCATTCCTGCTAAATGTGGGATTGTTAAGACTTCATTTACTAACATGGAAAACACTCCTTGTAAAAAACATAACGATAACATTTTTCATTTATTTTATCATGATTTAGTTAATCTGCATAAAAATTTGCGATAATTTTTACGTTTTCTCTAATGAATTTCATTTTTATTGATTGTAAACTAGGAATATACGTAGTAATGGTGAGGGGTGAAGTGGATGGGCATTCAAGTAGACAACTTGGAAAAAGGTCAGGTGGAAGCAATGATTGAATGGCTTGCTTCGATTGGAGAAACGGAGAACGGGGGAGTAACAAGACTTTTGTATACTCCATCTTGGCTGGAGGCACAGCTAGCATTAAAAAATATAATGGAACAATCGAAACTGCAAACGTACTTTGATAGTGTCGGGAACTTATTTGGACGGTTGCCTGGGACAGATTCAAGTGCGAAGACGATCTTGACCGGCTCTCACGTTGATACGGTCATCGATGGAGGAAAATACGATGGTGCCTATGGGATTCTTGCTAGTTTCATAGCTGTAATGAGGTTATTTCAAGCATATGGATACCCAAAGAAAACAATCGAAGTGGTCTCTTTATGTGAAGAAGAAGGGAGTCGTTTTCCCCTTACCTTTTGGGGATCAAGAAATATTTGTGGTACCTACACCCTTGATCGGGTAAAAGAGGTGAAAGACTCAGCGGAAATTCCATTTTTAGAAGCGATGATAGTAGCGGGTTTTGATCCTGAAAAGTATTCTACTCCCGTTCGCGAAGATGTGGAACGGTTTGTTGAGATCCATATCGAACAAGGGATGGTACTTGAGAAAAATCAGAATCAGGTGGGGATCGTGACTCATATAGTCGGACAACGCCGTTATACCATTCACATCAAGGGAGAAAGTAACCACGCAGGGACGACCCCGATGCCATATCGGAAGGATGCGGTTACTACTGCTTCCCATTTTATTTCCTTTTTAACGGAAAAAGCGAAAGCGGTCGACCCGCAATTAGTGGCAACGGTGGGAAGGTTACAAGTAAAACCGAATGTGCCGAATGTAGTCGCTGGTGAGGTAGAATTTAGCCTGGATATTCGCCATCATCAGGAAGAGGTTATTGATCAATATTGTAAGGAGATTTTCACAGAGTTTAAACGATATACTGAAAGCCTAAATATGGAAATTGCAATCTCCCAATGGATGGATGTAAAACCAGTAAAGATGGACGGAGAGATGTGTGAGTGGGCAAGGGAAATCGCAGTACGGAAAAACTACCGTTATCAAGACATAATCTCGGGTGCAGGGCATGATTCCCAAGTATTTGGCACGAAATGCCCCACATCCTTATTATTTGTCCCAAGTCAAAATGGAATCAGTCATTCACCAAAAGAATTTACGAGTTTGGAAGATTTAGAAACAGGAATTGACCTATTAACTGAAGTCTTATATAAACTAGCATATTAAGGAGTGGTTAGAAATGGCTTTTTCTGAGTTGCACACCCCAATGAGAACGATTATGACCCCAGGGCCGGTGGAAGTTGACCCTAGAGTATTGCGTGCGATGAGCACACCAATCTTAGGTCAATTTGATCCTGCTTTTACAAATATTATGAACCAAGTCATGGAAATGCTTCGCCAAGTTTTCCAAACGAAAAATCGCTGGGCATTTCCCATCGATGGCACATCCCGTTCCGGAAATGAAGCCATCCTTTGCAGCATCATCGAACCAGGAGACCGGGTGCTTGTACCGATTTTCGGGAGATTCGGACATTTATTAGTGGAGATCTGTGAAAGATATGGTGCAGAAGTGTATACGATGGAGTGTCCATGGGGTAAAGTATTTGATCCGCAAACGGTAATTGATGAAATGGAGCGGGTTAGGCCCAAAATTTTGGCGATTGTTCATGGCGAGACATCTACTGGTAGAATGCAGCCGCTGAAAGAAATTGGTCTAGCATGCCGTGAGCATGACGTATTGCTTGTGGTGGATGCCGTCGCTTCTATCGGTGGTGTTGATGTTAAAACCGATGAATGGTGTATTGACGGTTTAATAGGCGGGACGCAAAAATGCTTATCCGTTCCATCAGGGATGGCACCAATTACTTTTAATGAACGAATTGAAAGCATTTTAACTTCCCGTAAAAAGGTCGAACGCGGGATTGCGACTGAGGAGGATCTGCGTTATTCCCGCAGCAGCCATCCAATCGCCAGCAATTATTTTGATTTAAGCATGCTCCTAGATTATTGGGGTCCCAGAAGACTCAATCATCATACCGAGGCCACTTCGATGATTTACGCTTTGTATGAGGGGCTTCGATTAGTGTTAGAGGAAGGACTTGAACAGCGATTTGAACGTCATAAGTATCACGAAACCGCGTTAGTTGCAGGGCTTGAGGCAATGGGATTGCAGCTATTTGGCGATGCCGAGCATAAACTGCCTTGTGTCACCTGCGTAGAAATTCCAGGCGGGGTGGACGGAGAATCCGTCCGAAAAATGCTGCTTGATGCCTTTAGTATTGAAATAGCTTCCTCCTTTGGACCGCTCCAAGGAAAAATCTGGAGAATTGGAACGATGGGATATAGCTGCCGAAAGGAAAATGTGTTGTCTGTTCTTGGTGGATTAGAAGCGGTATTGATTCGTCACGGAGTAAAGGTAAATCATGGACAAGCATTACAGGCTGCGCTTGATGTATATGCAGTGGAGAATCGTATGTTAGTGTTGAAGTAGAGAAGAATAGCTGATTTTTGAGGTGCCGCTCCTTGTTGTTATGGGGAGCGGTGCCTTTTTTTCTTTTTAGTGGATCCTTCATTTCCAGAGAGCAATATATTTTGCATTTGGGTAAATACAGTTATACCCCAACAGCATGAACGGGTGGTACATTCTCGTATATTTCGAATGCAACTCTTCTTATTGCTAGGTTTCCTAATAAACATAGTAGTTAATGATAATTAAATTTTTAAAAATGTACTAGATTTAGTACTTAGTATCCAGACACCAGCATATCTTTTTTCGTATGTATGGCTTGAACATATAGAAGGAGAGATAAGATGGAAAATTATGATGTCATTATTATTGGCAGCGGCCATAACGCTTTAATTACTGCTGCCTATTTAACGCGCGCGGGACGCAGTGTACTAGTGTTAGAAAAAAATGATCGTCCGGGCGGATTTCTACGCACCGAAGAGCTGACGCTGCCAGGTTTTAAACATGATGCATTTGCGGCTGCACATCCTCTTTTTACCACCGGACCAGCTTACGCGGAACTAAAAGAGGAACTAGAAGCACGTGGACTTCGTTATTTAAATACGAACCTGCCGACTGGTGTTTCGATGGAAGATGGACGTACGGCTGTCCTGCCTAACTCGTTTGAGGGACTTATGGTCGAGGCGGAACGACTGGCACCTGGTGACGGTGCTGCTCTAGCTGGTATGTTTGAACAGTTAAATCCATATGTCAACGATGTATTTGGTTTATTCAATATGGATCTCTCTAGCCCTGAAGCTGCACCGATCCTGCAGCGCTTGCTTCACGAAGGTGACGGAGCGGGCTATTCACCATTCGCTGCCTCACTAGTTTCAACCGCCCGTAATACTGTAAGTTCTTTAAAGTCACCGGTGACGCGGGCGATGCTGGCCTCCTGGGTTACACACCTTGGCCGGACACCAGATGAAGTCGGCAGCGGAATTTGGGTGCCACTGACAGTGATGGCACTGATAGGCGGCGGGATGCCTATACCAGAAGGCGGCAGTGAGAAATTAATTCAAGCATTATCACAGCTGATAAAGGATCATGGCGGCGAGATTCTAACACACACTCATGTAGAGCGGATTTTAGTGGAGAATGGTCGAGCGATTGGCGTTAGAACCGCAAAGGGGAAAAAATATCGGGCGAAGCAGGCAGTCGTGGCCTCAACCACACCTGACCAACTCTATCTCTCGCTCTTGGCCGATACCGAGATATCCCCGCCGCTTCGTGCACAAGCGAAACAGTTCCGATATGGCCGCGGATGTTTGCAAATTCATTTAGCACTAAGTGAGCCGCCAAAGTGGGCAGATAAACAATTTAACCGTGTGGGGCAACCGCATCTAACAGACGGATTGGATGGATTTACTCTAGCAATTGCCCAAGGAGCAGCTAATCTGCTCCCATCGAATCCTACCTTTACGGTCGATTGTTCTACGAACCTCGATCCGACGCGTGCACCGGAAGGAAAAGCGATTATGCGTGTTCAAGTGCTGGAAGTGCCTATTCGACCACGCGGGGATGCTGCAAACCAAATCGATGTAGGAGATGGTTCGTGGACACTTGATTTAACTGAGCGGTTTACTGAACGTGTGCTAAATGTGATGAGTAAGCATATTCCAAATATACCAAGTGCAGTAATTGGAAAATATGTTGTGACACCAGACACGATTGCTAGATTTAACCCGAACTCAGGACCGGGGGATCCGTACGGCGGCGCACACGATTTGGCGCAAAGCTATCTCCTTAGACCACTACCTGGTCAACCGGGTCATCAAACAGCTATTCCCAATGTATATATGCTCGGTGCCGCAACCTGGCCAGGACACGGAGTGAACGGCGGATCGGGGTATATTGTTGCCCAGAAGCTACTCTCGCAATAAATTTTTATGAAAAAATCGTTTAAGAAGCCCTATGTTCCGTTGGAATTAGGGCTCTTTTTTATAAAAAAAGGAATAAAGATGTTTCCTTCTATTTTTTAAAGACATGTTGTCCAATAACCAATGTTGTTTTTCTTGAATCGAGCCAACGACTGGTTGCGATAGCGGGATTATAGAAAAATAATGCTCCTGGTGCCAGTTGGCGTTGTTCAAATAATGCTGCTTTAACAGCTTTAATAGATTCCTTATCAGCTGGTTTGTTGATTTCACCATTACTAACAGGTTGAAATTGACCAGGGGCATAAATGACTTCTTTTATGGTGTCCGGAAATTTTTTGCTTTCAACTCTATTAAGTACCACACAAGCCACCGCAATCTTTCCTTCGTAAGGTTCCGTCTGTGCCTCCGCCCGAACTAACCTAGCGAGCAGGTCTATTTCATTGTTTGAAAGACGTATTTTGATGGAATCTTTTTTGGGGGATTCATTAGTAGTATGATGTTTTGTAGTAGCAGCTTTCACACGAATAGAAAGTAGATCAAGGTCATCTTTGTGTGGAGTGATCGCTGCCATCTCTTTTTGATTTATTTTATGTACTTTTAAACTATTAGACAGCGTGTCTCCTTGTTTAATCGGAAAAGCAAAAGCAGGGGAAGCAAATAAAAGTGACGCGAGTAATAGAAATACCATGGTAAGATTTTTCATTTTTCTAGTCCTCCTAGTTAGTTATCGATAAATCTATTACTATGAATGTAATAATAGATTAGTATTACATTTAAGAGAGTTTAGTTTTACAGTTTAGTTACATAGAAATGAGAGCTTGCTTCTAAAAACAAAAACAACGACATCGAATTTTTCGATGTCGTTTTTTATTTGTGTTTTTGAGATTATTTTTTAACAATCCGGACTTTCGTTGAATATAAATAAATGATTGAAATTTTATATAACATGGATGGAGCTTTTTAGCCTATGGTCATAGGAGGGGAAACTTTGAAAATTGAGTACGAGTATACATTCGGATTGCCAAGGAATATTGTATGGAAGTATATAAAGGATGAAAAAGTTCTAAGGAACTCCATCCCTGGATGTAAGTCTTTTATTGAAACATCAAAGGGTGTATACCAAGCGGAATTGGAGATCAAGATGGGTCCGATTCAAGATCTCTTTACTCTTGAGATTCGGCTCGAGGAAAAGAAGTCCGCTTCCTTATACCGGCTTCATGTGAAAGGTAAAGGTAATATCGGTGAAATCGCAGGTAAAGCCGATCTGTATATAAAAGACTTCGAGGGGATGGCTAAACTGCACTGTAAAGCTGAGGCACAGGTAACCGGGGCAATTGTCTTAGCAGGTCAGCGCTTTTTAGAGAGCGGGGCTAACAAGAATATGGAAACATTTTTTCAAAAAGTAGAAAAAGAAATAAAACGAACTCTTTATTATTTGAAACGAAGGAGCAGGTGACCTAGAAAGGTAGTCACTTGCCTTTTTATTTTGAAATTGACTAAAGAGAAACATGAGAAACATAAAGTAAGTGTAATAAAAGATTAACCAATAATTTATAGCAAATTAATACTTCTTTTACATTGGACCATTATTATGAAGTAGTACAAAGATTAAATCATTTTTTGAAATCTACTATGATCCATTAGGAGTGGTTAATATGTTCTCGAAGATTATTAATTGGTTCAAAAATAGTTGGTTTAATAATAGAGAAAATGATACAGATTATTATGGAGAAGATAATGAGTTTGAAGGATTGGAAGGATTTTGAATTCATTAATATCAATAATATCCTTTGTATTTAAGAGTCCTTCTAGGGCTTTTTTTATGCGTTTCTTTCGCAAATCCTCTAGATACTAGATTCGAAGTGGAGATCGTGTGTTAATTATTTCATTCGAATTGGTGCAAATTAGGGAAAAGGAGTGATTACCGTCGTGCATATAAATGAAGTACATAACTGGGTGACCAAGCTAGGACTTTCGCCACATCCAGAAGGAGGGTTTTACAAAAGGACGTTCGAGTCGGATGAACAAATCACAGATAAGGAATTATCCGTGATGTTTGAGGGGCAGCGCAAGTTATATACAAGTATCTACTTTCTATTAACTTCAGATGATGTTTCCCATTTTCACCGGCTCAAGTCTGACGAATTATGGTATTTTCACGCGGGCAGTCCGTTGACGATCCATGTGATCGATGAAAATGGCGAATACCAGGAATTGAAATTAGGATTGAATTTGGAAAAAGGAGAAGTACCTCAAATCCTAGTGAAGAAGAATTCAATCTTTGGATCGTCTGTGATGGAAGAGGATACATTCTCCTTTGTAGGATGTATGGTTTCTCCAGGATTCGAATTTCGAGACTTTGAATTATTTACACAAAACGAACTCATCCAAAAATATCCGAATCATGAGGATATTATTATGAAATTAGCTTACCGGCAGCTTCCAGAGTAAGTTTGAAATTGGAGAATTGAATGGTGTGATTTTGAAAATGTTTAACTTCTGGAATGACTAAGTCGAGTGGAGAGAATAGTGAAGAATATTAGTAGGGGTGAGCAAGTGAATGTTACGTATTTAAAATATACCTGTACTTGATAGGGGAAGATAAGAGTAAAGAAAGAACATCGACACTACATTAAGATACAAATGGGAATCAAAATTACAATTCTAATCATGAACTCGAGCATGCAACCCACTCCTTTCAAAATCATCCTTGTTACCATTATTATAGAAGAGTTTTATTAAAAATAAGTTGATAAGGTGTAAATTTATTGTAAAAAGCCCATCTTAGTTGCCTGATGTCAAAAAAGACTCAGGCTGTTTTTATTTATAATTGAAAAAGGCTATATTGTTCAAAAGTAGTTTCTTTATGATGCATAGTTGAACCGTTCTTGGTGATATATGACATTTAGTTGACTAAATCAACTAAATCCCGTATGCTATTGTTATTGTTAAATATTCTGAATATTAAGGAGGAAATAGATGGAAAAGAATCAATATGTAGAAAAAATTCGGAAATTTAATAGGTATTATGCAAATGTCTTAGGTAAAATTGACCAAGAAATCTATAATAAACCTTTTCCTTTAACAGAAGCACGTGTAATAACTGAAATCAATTTTAGCAATGGTTGTACGGCAACGGAAGTTAGAGAAAATCTTGGAATAGACCGTGGACAAATGAGCAGAATCGTTCAAAAATTTGAGGATGATAACATTATTTTTAAAAAGCAAGCATCAGACGATAAACGCCAATACTTACTTTATCTCACTGACTCTGGTAAAGAAATTTTTAATGACTTAGTTGAAAATGCGAATCACGAAGTTGGAAAAATGATCCAAGAAATATCTAATCGTGATTTGACCAAGCTAATCAGATCCATGGAAACCATAGAATCCATCTTCACTAAAGAACATCCTTCTCAATCAGAAGTATCCATCCGAACTTTTCAACCAGGAGATGTTGGTTTCGTAGCGCACCTTCATGGAACGTTGTACGAAAATACTTATCAGTTTGGACCAGTGTTTGAATATTACGTGATGAAGGGTTTAACTGAATTTATGATCAATACGGATGGAGGAGAGCTGTGGATTGCTGAATTAGATGGTAAAATGGCGGGTTCAATTGCGATTACTAAATTCAATGATCATGTTGCCCAATTAAGATGGTTTATTATGGATGAAAATTATCATGGTATGGGTATAGGTAAGAAACTGATGGACACTGCTATCGATTTCTGTAAAAAACAGGGATACAAACATGTTTTCCTATGGACGGTAAGTATTTTAGAGACTGCAAGATATCTATATCAAAAATATAACTTTATAATAACAGAAGAAAAACAAAATGATGAATGGACTGGATCGAAATTAGTAGAAGAGCGATGGGACCTAGAACTTTCCGATGAAGTAACTGAAAAGAAAGGGGAGTAGGGATGGAAGGTAAAGAGAAGGTATATTACGAACGAGGTACGGATGAACTAAGAATGAAAAATATCCGTGCTCATAAACTTGTTCGAGAATATAACAATTGTCCAATCGAAGATTCAACAAGAAAAGAGGAAATTATTAAGGAATTGTTTGGAAGTGTAGGAGTAAATCCAAGTATTGAACATAATTTCCATTGTGACTTGGGATACAACATTCACGTTGGAGAGAATTTCTATGCTGGATATAACTGTACGATATTAGATATGGCAAAAGTAACGATTGGTGATAACTGCATGATTGGTCCTAATGTTGGACTATACACGGCAGGTCATTCAATCGAATCAAAAGATCGGAACAAGAGTGGTTATGCGATTCCAATAAAGATAGGAAATGATGTCTGGATTGGCGGAAGTTGTGTTATCTTACCGGGAATCAAAATTGGAGATAATTCAATAATTGCTGCTGGTTCTGTTGTTACGAAAGATGTATCCACTAATTCAATAGTGGCGGGAAATCCTGCAAAGATAATAAAAAATATTTAATGTAATACTAACAAACGATAGGAACTACAAGAACCTGAGACTTTTTTCTGTCTCAGGTTTTCTTAGGTTAAGTAATGGATTTTTGCTTGGAGCGGCCTTGTCTTAACTTTTCCTTGATGTACTACCTAGTGCAATATATCTCAAATAATGGAGCTTTTTAATTAAATGAAATCTTGTGTAAAATTACACTTCAAAAACCCCTCTATGAGCGAATATTAGAGCTTTATGAGCGAATATTTGGTTTCTATGAGCGAATATTGGGCTTTTATGAGCAAATCAAAGAAGCAACAATTTATTAGAAAATAGTTTTTCTAAAAGATTGTTGCTTTCAGATTATGTTCTAATTGTTAGCAGGTTTAAAACTTCAACTGCCGCAGGAACAGGGGAGCAAGGGACGTATCTAGCACTAATGATAGGGGAATAAACCTAATGTGGTACTGTCAAAAATAAATTGACTGGACACCAATTTAAAGGGTGAGTGATTTTGAATGATAAAAATCAAGAGCGTGATGTTTATGTAGCCTTCGCTGACCTAACAAGACGTAAATTGCTACATATATTGGCAGATGCAGATGAGTTACCTCTTCACGATATTAGTTTTAATAAAGCACACACGAACCTTGTATTTTATCTGGAATAAGTTATGATTCTAAATGAAGAGCCAATACAGCATTTCTAGTATACTCATATAAGGATTAATTCATTGTATATGACAGATTATTTAAAAATCTAGGGGAGTAACTAGGAAAGATCATGAAAATATATAAGCTAAAGAATGATTTTAAAGGTATGAAAAAGGGAACACAATTTTATTTGATTGCTGAATCTGAATTTATCGGTGTCAAAGATTTTGTTTTACGAACGAAAGACTTAGCAATTAGGATATCAATTAATGAAAGGGAGCTTCATAAAGATTTTATTTTATTGAAATAATGGTGAACGGTTTAACTAGTTAATTCTATTAAAGTTAATAGAACAAGGGTTTTGAGCAGAGCCTGCTTTTTGTAAAGTTTTAGAGTTAGAAGGAGACCCATTTGAGTAACTTTTAGACTACGGTAGAAATATGGGGATGATTTAATTTACTTATTCTTTGACGTGGGCCTTTCTTTGAAAAGACACCATCGGGCGCTATCCTGTAACAAGGAAAAGCGTCTGAATTAATTTTAGGGCCATGGCTATGTCTGCTTTTATGGCATTATTGTATTAGTTTGCTTTGTGAAAACAAACGCCGTACTATTACGGGAATCTACAGAAGAACTTTATTTTTATAAGAAAATGTTATCTATAATTGGGTGATTTCACTGGACAGCCGTCCAATTCCCAGCGAGTACATCTACATATTTATACAAGAAGGTTCTATATCTGAATAATATTTATAATTCTCAAACTTACGAAATGGGGTGAACCATGAATTTGAATTAAAAATGAAAGTTGGACATGAAAAGACACGATAGCATGGAGGGAGGTTTACAAATTACAATGAAAGAAAAAAAGAAGCGACATAAGGAAAAACCAGTAAGCGAAAAAAGTAGAAAACCTAAAAAACATAAACACCGTAGATCGACAATTTCTCCCAAAACAGAAGAGATCGGTCAAATAGCCAAAACTGATCCTAATTTACCCACTGATACTCCTTCAGACTTCTTGGAGCAGGATATGCCCATCACTGAAAAATTAATCATTAATGAAACTAAGGAGATCTTTTCCCTCTCTACTTACTCACCTATTACCATAGTTTTTAACGGAATCACGATTAAATTTGACTTTCGTTGTCTTAAAATATCCACGAATGAACTGCCTGCTGATGAAGTACTCCCATTTATTGAAAAATGTTTAAACAATTGGTTGATTCAGTTATGTTTCATGGAAAATTCTTAGAGGGAAGAATGCCCTTCTCATAATTAGATAGGAAGGGGTGATAAAAACTCCGTTTTCCTGTACCACCGTCCGTGCCATAATGTAGTCAGTGATTCTCTAAACTTAAAAGGAGACATCGAAGTCCTAGGGATAATCAGTATTTCCTAGGACTTTATATAGTGAGGTGATGACAGTGAAGGCTCTGTTCAAGTTTTGGCTTTGCAGGGTTCATCTTTAAGGATCTTTCGATTGGATTAGCCTCAAATTTGATTAGCATTTCTGTTTCAAGCGTTCTCCTCATTCTTCCTTAATGATTCCCTATTAGATAGCTACCCTTGCTTTTGCAACACTGCCCCTTTAGAATCTCTAGCCTATTGACTTGTTTAACTGAGTGTACATAAAAAGAAGGAAGGGGGGACCCCCTTCCTTCTCTACTTAATTAATTATGCACGTGGTAAAAGATTTCCTAACAAGTTACCAACAGCACCTGCAACTTGCTCAACATTAGCTTGTTGTGCGGCTGTTAGAGTGCCAGAACCAGGATTGGAAATTCGAAGGCACAAATCTTCAAGGTCGATGTGAATTCCTAACAAGACAATATGAACTCCTCCAGGAATACTCACACAAAGAATGTCTGTATCTGCACAACAACTTTCACATTGTTGAGGTTGACCCATATAATCAACTCCTTTCTTTATGAAGTTAATATATTTGTATGAAAAAGCTTGTCCACTTGGTATAGATGTTTTCATTATTTTATTAATATAATAATTCTTCAAACCTTTTTTTGAACAACACGTACTCTCATGTTACTTGTTTATACAAATAAAAAACCCTATGAATACTCTATATAGTACATCATCCAATTAATCAAGGAGTGTCATAGATGAATCAAATAGTTTATAAGGGATCAAGCCCTTTCCAAAACATTACGGTTCTAGATAGAAGCAGGTTTGGCGGGATGCACGGCAGTTTTCGCTTACTTAAATTTACTGAAGATATTGTTCAGGGAGTGATCGATTTGGAGAATCCATCCCGTTTGGTGCTGTCGTACTCCCGTACTGTAGTGGATCTTATTGATCACTACGCACCTGATTTCAAAGCAGGTTTCATAATCGGACATGGAATTGGTGTAATAAGTTCATATTATTCAAGTAGAAATTTGGTAACTGCAGAGATTGATCCATTAGTAGTCGAATTATCCAAAAAGTATTTTGGTTATTTGGGCAATAAAATCGATATTGGAGACGGACGTGAGCTATTGAAAAAACAGGTGGACAAATCTCAGGATATCATTTTCTTAGATGCCTACAATGAAAATAATATCCCAGTTCACCTAACCACCCAAGAATTTTTCTTTCTAACGAGTCAAAAATTGACCAAAGATGGAATCCTATTTGTCAATTATATTGGAAGGGTCAAGGGTGATGAAATATTGCCAAAATTGTTTGCGACAATTTCCAGCGTTTATCCTTATGTGAAGGTGTTTGCTCCTCAGCCACAGAGAAGAATTTTACAAAATATTTTTTTTGTTGCAAGCCAACAAGTTCTGGAAGACTATTCACCGCTTGAGGCGAGTCCTATACAAGTTATTGGCGGAGAAGTACTTAGTGATTAGGAGAAGTATACTAATGGATTAGTTTGATACTTTAAACGGATTTAGGTTTCCTTAAACAAATGAACTAAGCTGTTTAGCCTATTTTGGAGAGGTTTTAAGGGGATTAAAAAATAAAATGATTCCTTAATAATTTGTCCTTATCAAAAAATCGTCCTTTTGCATTTAATATAATGTGAAGAAAATCTCACTTTTGTCTGGTGTATTTTTTCCAACAATTGTACAAGCTTTTTTGTCGACCTCTATCGGTCAGCCAAAAAATATTCGAACAACTCTAATGTTATAACCGACCAACACCAGTGGTGTTTTAAATTAATATGAAGGAGGTGAACTTTATGGGATGTGGTTGTAATGGCAAGCAAAATAAAACCAATGCAAGCCAAAATCAAACCTATAAAAAATACCTACAAAATGATACGAAGTATAAAAGTCAAGGAAAAAGCAATTCAACCAATATAAATAGTGAAAAAGAGGAAAATGATAAAAAATAAAGGTCGTTGGAATGCGTTAAGAAGTGGAATGTAAAGAAAGGGAAGAAAGAAAGGCAGAGTGATCTATCTTTCTTTCTTTTTTTACACTCATTAATAGATTTATAGCTATATCTTAGATGATTTAACACAGTGCTGTTACACATGAACCCCTTCAGATAAAATTGAGGGGGGTTTTTAAATACTATTATTTTTCTTTGATAACGAATAAAACACCTATGAGAATTAGGATTGAGCCTATCCAAAACATCACATCTATGTTCTCTCCTAATATAAGCCAGCCAAGCAATGCTCCAACCACGGGTTGAAAGAAGAAAAATATCCCCCCGCTTGAGGCGTTAAGCATTTGTAATCCACGATTCCAAAGTAGAAATCCACATGCCGTTGAGATAATGCCCAAATACAAGACTCCTCCCCAAATAGTTGGGTGAGTCAATTGAGAGATATTAATTGCGTGTAACCGTGGCAAAACAAAAGGTGTCAACACGATTAGGGCTACCAAGATGGAGTAGGTGGTTACCACAATTTGTGAATAATCGCTTGGCAACCGCTTTACGAGTACAGACATGAGTGCCCATGTTAAAGCTGCAATTATTAGTGCTATCCCTCCAAGTGTATCGGACATGTTCACGTCACCAATTCCAACGATGAGAAGCACTCCGATTGTCGCTAAACTAACGGAGATACCCTTTTTTAATGTCAACCGTTCATTAAGGAGTAAGCGAGCAAAAATAACCATAAATGCAGGTGTTGAAGAAGTGATAATGGCTCCCATCTGTGCTGTGGAAAGCATAGTACCAGTTTCCTGAGCCACAATTGAAATGGCATTACCAATGATTCCAATGGCTATGATTATTAAGATATATCGTTTTTCGATTCGCCATTTTTGCCTTGTTATCAAGCCGATTATAAGAAGTGCGACAATAGCCACTAAATATCGCAACCATACAAGTTCCAGTGGGGGTATGACCGCTACTACAACTTTAACAACAACATACATGCCGCCCCAAATACTTGAAGCAAAAATTAAATATAAAGAACCTAATAAGGTGTTTTTCATTTATTGTACCCTCCGTCTTTTGTTTAGGTCATGAAAGCCCCTAACGGAGAGAAGTAGTCACCTTCACTCCATTAAGAGCAGAAGCGTGCTACTGGTACATCATTTTCAAATAATGGAGTCCTATACATTTAGATTCACCTCTAGTCCAATCTACTACAATTTTCTTTTTTTATTATAGCAACATTATTCAGCCTGTGTCATTCATTAACGATTATCGGAATCTAACGTTTTATTGGAATAGACTTCGGTAACCACAGGAGCGGTACTACTAATTAAACCTAGACGTATTCAGTATTTACAATATTTCGATATATCCTTCTGTTCCATGCACACGAATTCGTTGGCCGTCTTTTATCAGTTTGGTCGCATTCTCCACTCCGACAACTGCTGGTAATCCATATTCACGTGCGATAACGGCGCCATGGGTCATTAGGCCGCCAACTTCGGTGACGAGACCTTTTATGGATACAAACAATGGTGTCCAGCTAGGGTCAGTAAAGGCTGTAACTAAGATATCTCCATCTTCTAGATTTGCATCTTCCATTTTTAGGATGACGCGTGCTCTTCCTTCTATCACTCCGGAAGAAACCGGCAGACCTACAATCGCTTCGGCTGGGAGATTTTCTCGTTTGTACTCACCTGAGAGTGTTTCACCATCAGACGTGATCACACGTGGGGGAGTCAGTCTTTCATATAATTTGTACTCGTCTTTTCGTTTGTTAATGATCTGGTAATCCAATTTATTTGTGTGTACGACTTCGTGAAGTTCTTCAAAAGTGAGATAGTATATATCTTCTTTTTCATGAATAACATCCGCCAGTGCGAGTTGTTCGGCTTCTTTAAGTAAAGCCTGCTTATAAATGAAGTAGCGATTAATCATGCCGTATTTTGGATATTCTCGGTAACCGATGTAATTCCGGATAAGGTCGATCATGCGTTTTGTTTCCTTGGCTTTTTGTTCACCATCCGGTAATTTCTTCAATCGATGTAAAATCTCTTGTTCTTTTTTCAAAGCTTCCTGTAGTCCATGCTCGAATTTACGATTGCTGGCATTAGGCTCAAAGTTTTTGATGTTACCCAGAATCATAGGGACAAGTATAATTGGTTTTTCGCTCCAACGTGTTCTTGTAATATCAATTTCACCGGCACATCTCATTCCATATTTGTTGAGAAAAGTATTGAAAGCGTCTCGGGTTTCTCTTCCTCCTTCAAACTTATCCAGTTCATCCAAAAAGTTTTCATCTTTTACATGATGTAAATAATCAATTACTTCCGGATAAGGACGAATCACATCGGCGACATCCAATAGCGCTAGACCCATTTCTGAAGTAATATTGTTTGGCACAGATTGAGAAAGTGTGTCTGCTGCGTTTTTTTCACCTAACCACTCGTTCATTTTTTCATTGACCCATGTTGAAGCATTCATAGCTGCCATAAATACACGCGAACTCTGTGGGTTAAATAAAATCTTCTTTAATTCCTGGATATCATCTAGAATAAAATGAAATAAATCCAATCCTGATTTCGTTTGGATGTTTTGTTTTAACTCTTCTATCGACGTTTGAGTACTCTTGATCAATTCAATAACGATTGCCGGATCGTTTTCGATTTCTGCAAGCATATCTGTATTGTTTCTGCTGGGTCTTGGTGATATTTCATCATTTGGTACCGATTTTATAAAATCTCCTCGTTCTACTACGGTCATAAGTGCGTCTTTCATGAGCGGATCGTGTTGTTCCATGGCATTTAATAACATTTCTCTACTAACTGGTGAAGCCAGATGAGGTGTGACATCAACAAACAGCCTGCCGCCAGCTTTACGCATCGGTGCAGGAGTCGTTAACAGGAAAAATGACAATCCCAATGGTTTCATAGAATCGGTCATCATTTGTTGATGACCAACAGATACATAGACGTGATTTTCTTGATCATTCGATTCAGGGAAGGGGAATAAAGTAGTGATGGGACGACTTTGGACGATAAAAAAGGTATCATCAACCAAACACCATTCGATATCTTGTGGGCAACCAAAATAAGCTTCGATCTGTCTTCCAATGCGTGCTAGTTTTAAAATTTGTTGGTCAGTAAGTGTTTGCGTCTGTTGCTGATCAAAATCGATCTCGTGTGTCTCTGTTCCGCCTTCTTTCCGTCCATAGATAGCCAATTTTTTTGATGCTATCCTCTTTTCGACAATTTCCCGATCCTGTACTTTATAACAATCGGCAGACACCAAGCCGGAGACCAGTGCTTCACCAAGTCCAAAACTGGCATCGATGGATAGTAACTTTCGGCTAGAGGTTAGTGGATCAGCGGTAAATAAAATCCCAGAGGCCTGTGGGAAAACCATCTTTTGAATGATAACGGATAAATATATTTGACTGTGGTCAAATCCGTTTTGCATACGGTAAATCACGGCACGATCCGTAAATAGGGAAGCCCAGCATTTTCTGATATGCAGAAAGATGGCTTCTTTTCCAATGATATTTAAATAGGTGTCATGTTGACCGGCAAAAGAGGAATGTGGTAAATCTTCAGCAGTCGCACTTGAACGGACGGCATAAGCATGTTCATCGCCATACTGGGAGAGATTGTGAGCAACGGCTTTGACAACATCGGAAGGAATTTCTACTTCCATAAGGATTTGTCGAATCTTCCTGCTGATTTCACCAATTTGATCTCGATCCTCTACGGTTAGCATTGTTAGTTGATCCAACAATGCTTGAAACGCTTCGTTTTGTTCGATGGCTTTCTGATATCCCACTGTTGTAACACAAAATCCTTCAGGTACTTGTATTTCTTGAATTTTTGATAATTCACCTAAATTTAACCCTTTTCCGCCAACGAGCAAAAGCTCTGTTTTTTCCATTTCCTGAAAACCGAGAACCAAAGAACTCATTCTACATCTCTCCTAACCATCAATGTGCTATTGATTTTAGCAGTAGTAACTGAGAATAAAAAGTCTATATTGACCATTTTTTATCTGTTATAATTAAAGTAGGAAGAGTTCAATTATAAAAAAAATAGCAAGTCCTTAACATATAGTTAACTGGTGCCCCTGTTTATCCTCTCGAATGCCTCTCATATACCCTTAACCTTCAATAAGATTTATTATCAAACTATCTTTTTTTCATACTTAATTTAAAGTCAAGGCAGCTTTCTTTCGATAATCCTGAGGTGTCAAACCCGTTTCCTTACGAAAAACATATGAAAAATAGCTCGCACTTTGAAAACCACACACCATCGCTATTTCACTGATCGATCTATTTGTCTCCAGCAGCATCTCACAGCTCTTTTGAATACGGTATCGTACCAAATAGGTGTTGGGTGTTTGACCAATATGATTACTGAACAACTCACAACATCTGCTCCTACATATAGAACCCGCGGCTGCAATATCATCAAGTGTTATCTTATGGTCATAGTGATGATGGATGAATCCAGTCATTTCCCAACAGCCATCCATGACTGATCATCGTTAAGATGCCCAGAAACTTTTTGGATATGGTCTCCTATACAGGCGCAAAGAGACGTAGCCTGTGAAAGAAGACGAAGTGGATTGCGGCACTGTGACCCATCAGGTTAGCATAACTGGCCTCTACCCCTTGGATAGGCATGACGAAGGAATGAGAGGGCAATTTGACCCGTTGAGACATGGGAGGGAAAGCCTCCAGGGGCGGCGTGGAGATGTACATTATATGGTAAAATATGGAGTGGTAGCTGACTCCTTTATTTAACTATGCCTTCACGAAGCCAAAATGATCTGAACTCATTTCATTTATCTGTAACTCCAAATACAAGGGTTATGAAATCCTGCGAATAAGTGAGCATTCGAGAGATATACGTATCAAACTGAGGGAGTTGAACAAGAAAAATAAAAAACATTCTAAATTGAATGCAGCTGCCAGACTTGGTGGCTTTTTTTATTGCACTAACGAAAGCAGCTTAGTTGAATAAAGCTGCCTTAATCTTTTTATAAATTGTAGATGTGATTAATGAAAATAAAGTATTAAATGTATAACCATTAAATAAGTATAGGAAGTGTAAAGGAGTTTACCTCGTTGTTTTTTTCTTCTTTTTTCGTTTTATCTCCAACTTTCTTCCTATTAATTATAAAGGGAAAAGACAAGGAGGGTGAATAGGTTGAAAAATCGATTTAAATGAATCGGTTTTCTTCTTCGTCAAGAAAAAGAAGCAAGTCTTCAAACAAAAATAATTAAAGTATCTAATGGAGAAAGGACAACTAAATTAACCGTTCAAGTGGCAGATACTCAAGAAAAAAGAGATAAGGGATTAATGTTTGTTGGAAAATTACCCAAAAACGAGGGGATGCTATTTGTGTTTTCAAGAAAAACATATGGCGGTTTTTGGATGAAAAACACCTTAATTCCTTTATCTATTGCATTTCTTGATTCAGATGGGAAAATTCTAAAAATATTAGATTTGGTCCCTTGTAAAGAGGATGAATGTCCTACTTATGATCCGGAACTTTTTTATCATTATGCAATCGAAGTAAATCTTGGATGGTTTGAAAAGAATCAAATCAAAGTAGGAGATTTTGTAAAACTTGATTAAAATCACCTCACCTCTATGAGTTCTTAGAGGTGGGGTGATTTTTTAAAAGATATTCGACTTTCTTCAGTTTTCCCCTTAGAGGAAATGATCCTCGCTACGTCACTGAATTTTCATTTGAAATGAAAAAGATTTGAAGATACATTCTTCATAATAATCATTATCGATGTTTTTGCTGAAATAACTATGCCATATAAAGACAACGTACTAAGCGGACATAAAATCTTCGTTACTGCTACATACTATAGTTATCAAAATATTTTAATGAATTGAGGGTTTTGAAAATGAATGAAATGAGAAATACGAATCAAGTAGAAGAAGTAAATAAACACCTTAAAGAAATTCCCAAGGAAGTTGAAGAAAGAAGAATTAAAAATCAGCCTCAAACTGGTAAAAACGAGAAAGCCATTGAGCCGTTTTAAGCACATAAGAATTGTAGGTTTGCCACAAGTCTGAACTGTCGTGGTAAACAATAATAAAAGAGTATGGGGAATTTTCCCATACTCTGCTTTTATTTTAATGAAGAGAGGTTATCCAAATATGAACTTAGTAGCCAAGAACAACACGGATGGACATAACAGACATCCTATACCTGTGTGAAACGTCGCTCCCATAGCACCATAAGGCACCAATTTAGGATTTGTTGCAGCTAGTCCGCCGGCAACACCGCTGGCAGTTCCCATGGCTCCGCCAAAAATAATAGCGGTTCTGGGATTGGTTAGACCCACAAACTTTGCCATATACGGTGTCGTAAGCATCACGGTAATGGATTTAATCACTCCTGCTGCAATACTAAGGGCCATTACCGTAGAATTTGCACCAATCGCTGCACCTGTAACAGGTCCAACAATATAAGTAATGGCACCTGCTCCAATGGTGGTTAAGCTGACTGGATCCTTGTAACCGAAGGCTAAAGCTACGGTAACCCCGACAATGAAAGGAACGACAGTACCGACCAAGAGAGAAATCAGGCCAATTAAACCGACTTTTTTTATTTCCTCAAACCTTGCTCCAAAAACAGTGGCAACAATGGCAAAATCACGGAGCATGCCTCCACCCATTAAGCCTATCCCTGAGAATAATGAAATATCAGCAAGACCTTTTTCGCCGCCGGTACTTAGCCCGCCGAAATAGGCAAGGACTAACCCAATTATAATAGCAATAGCGGAACCATGCACTCTGCCTCTGGTAAACCTGCTCGAAATAAAATGGGAAATGTACATCGTAATTCCAATAACCGCAAATGCAGTAATAAGACCGTTATTCATCAATGAATTAAAAAACACTTCAAGCATTTATTTCCCCCCTATTATTTTGCTTTTAACTTCAAATTAGGTTCCATTAGACCTTCTTCTAAATCATTACTATCTTCCTTTTTTCCTACTTTATCTAAAAGCGGAATAAGTAAAAACATAATAATCACCGTAATAACCCCAGCAAGCAAGGCTAATGGCCCACCTTTTACCGCTGCAATTACGTTTTGCTGTGCAGCCATGGCGACAACAATTGGAATATACATAGCTCCCCAGAATTTCAAGCCCTCCTGTGACTTGATATTTAACTTCCCATTCTTAGTTAAGTATTCAATAAGCAGGAGTAGCATAAAAATGGAGATCCCTACACCACCTACGTTCGCCTTAACCCCAATTAGCTTTCCTAACAGATCTCCCAAGATTTGGCCTACTAAATAGGCAAAGGATAATAACGCAACACCATAAATGACCATAAAACATCTCCTTTTCGATTTTTTTGTGTTAGACAGATGGGACAAAATCTGTAATGCGGAGGAAAAAAACCAGATGTCGGTCTAGACTAAGATGAGAGATTGAATGCCTATGAGTTGGGGAAGCGTTTGCAAAATAGAAATCTACAGTCGACTGTATTCCTAGAATCCATAATAAAATGAGTGGAAACAAAGTGTCAATTTATTTTTTGTAATTTTCTAAAAATATTGAATAATAAAAAATACCGAGTTATAATGATTAGAAATCGACAGTCGACCAAATTTACTCAGTAAAGGAGAATGGATCATGAAATCTAAATTTGCTCAAAATGCGCTATCCAATCATATCGCCGAACATATAACCGAGCAAATCATAAAGGGAGAGTTAGGGCCGGGGGATAAGCTGGTCGAACATATTTATGCAGAGGAGTATGGAACAAGCCGCGCTCCAGTAAGGGAGGCAATTTATTTACTGTCAATTGAAGGACTTGTGGAAAGAATCCCGCGGAAAGGAGCGGTTGTAAAGGACTACACGGAGAATGAAATTTATGACCTTCTTGAAATACGCAATATGCTTGAAACGATGGCCATCGAACGGATTCAGCGAAACGGGATCGATCAGGAATGCCTTCAAAAAATGGCTGCTATTTTAAAAGAAATGAAGGATATTACTGATGTTCATCAGTATACCCAATTAAATCACTCCTTTCATATGAAACTGGTGGAAATGAGTAAAAGTGAAACCATTAAAACGATGTATTCCCGCTTGGGTTGGCCTCTGCTTAGGATCCAGAGTCTTTCGTTCGCAAGTCAAGGAAACATTGAAAAATCAGTAAACGAACACGAAATGTTAATTGACCTTTTAACAAAGGGCAATATAGCAGAAGCCGCTAATCTTTTAAACTCTCATAACCAAGATGTTATCTCAAGTATTCAAAGAAAGTTAGCTCAATAAAAGGTGGTGGGGGATTTGAAAATTGTTTTTACATTTCCCGGCCAAGGAGCACAAATACCGGGAATGCTTCAGGATGTGCCACATTATGTTCAGAAGGCGGAAAGGATCATCGGCGTATCTATACTAGATGATGAAAAGGCATTTCACTCTACTCTCTGGATTCAACTGGCGCTTTTTTTAAAAGGTGTAGCGGTGGCCGAGCGATTAATCGAGAAAAATGTCTATCCTCAATTTGTTGCCGGCCACTCCATTGGGGCTTTTGCAGCTGCTGTCATATCAGGTGTACTTACATTTGAAGATGCCCTCAAAATAGTATGGCATCGAGCAAAACGAATGGATGAAGCATATCCCGAAGGTTATGGAATGGGTGCTATTTGCGGTCTGACTGAAAGGGAAGTTAAAAAAGCGGTTGACCTTGCTTTTAATGTACAATTCCCTGTTCATCTTTCTAATATTAATGCTGAACAGCAAATTGCTGTATCAGGTTCTTGGCAGGGGATTGAAAAAACCTTTCAGTTTGCACAACAATTTGGAGCTCGGAAAACAACAATATTGCAAGTACCTATCCCTTCTCATTCCCCTTTGATGGCTGAACTTTCAGAAGAACTGCTGGATTTAATCAGAAAAGTACCCATAAATGATGCCAATATTCCTTACCTGGCCAATCGTACGGGGAGAATGTTAAGAGATAAGAATAAAATTTCGGAAGATCTGGCACTAAATGTTGCTTATCCTGTTCGCTGGAATGACATGACAGAAGTGTGTGTGGAATCTGGAGCAGATTGTTTTATTGAAATGCCGCCAGGTCATGTTCTCTCCAATCTTGTTAAGCAGGCCCATAAAACCACTCGTCAAATCGTTGTAGATGAGGTTGGCTTGGAAGCGACGCAATATCTAATAAAAAAATGGAAGGAGCAAGATGAATGAAAAAAATAACACGCTCATGGACACAGAAACGTGATCGGAAATTAGAAAAATTAGAAAGAATAAACAGCCTGCTGGATGGAAAATTCATCGACACCTCACGCATTGTAGAAGTAATGGAAGCGCTTATCGAGCCGGGTTCAAAGGTAGTTTTAGAAGGGGATAACCAAAAACAGGCTTCCTTTTTATCTCAAAAACTATTAGAGGTGAATCCATCCAAAGTAAATGAACTGCATATGATTATGTCAAGTATTTCTAGACCTGAACATTTGGATATTTTTGAAAGAGGAATTGCTGAACGGATTGATTTTTCCTATTGTGGTTCACAAAGTTTACGGGTTGCACAAATGGTGGAAGATGGCACCTTGAAATTAGGAGATATTCATACTTACCTAGAATTATTTGGCCGTCTATTTGTTGATTTAATTCCAGATGTCGCACTGGTTGCTGCAGACAAAGCAGATAAAGATGGGAACTTATTTACAGGGAACAATACAGAAGAAACACCAACCATTGTTGAGGCGGCTGCATTTAAAGACGGAATCGTGATTGTTCAGGTGAATGAAATCGTGGATGAACTGCCTCGAGTGGATATTCCGGCTTCATGGGTAGATGTTGTGGTGAAAGCAGACAAACCGTATGTGCTAGAGGCACTTTTTACTCGTGATCCCCAAAATATTACGGAATTACAGATCCTGATGGGAATGATGTCCATTAAAGGAATCTATGGAAAGCATCAAGTACAGTCACTCAATCATGGAATTGGATTTAACACCGCTGCCATTGAACTTTTATTACCTACATACGGTGAACAGCTTGGTTTAAAAGGGAAAATCGCGAAGCACTGGACCTTAAATCCTCATCCCACGTTGATCCCGGCCATTGAATGTGGATGGATAGAAAGTATTCATAGCTTTGGCGGTGAAGTAGGAATGGAAAAATATATTGCGGCCCGTCCGGATATATTTTTTGTAGGAAAAGATGGTTCCATGCGTTCCAACCGGGCTATTTCCCAAGTCGCAGGACAATTCGCTGTTGATATGTTTATTGGCTCCACACTTCAAATGGATCGGGAAGGAAACTCTTCAACGGTTACAGCCGGCCGTCTCTCAGGTTTTGGCGGGGCACCAAACATGGGTCATGATCCGCGAGGACGCAGGCATTCAACAGCAGCTTGGCTGGATATGATTGAAAATCCGCATGAACTTTCAAAAGGCAAAAAATTAGTTGTTCAAATGGTTGAAACATTTGGTTCAAATAAAAAGCCAGTATTTGTAGAAAAATTAGATGCTATTAAAGTTCGTAATGAAGCTGGACTTGCCATCGCACCTGTTATGATTTACGGGGATGATGTGACACATGTTGTAACAGAAGAGGGGATTTCTTATCTTTATAAAGCAGAAGGCATTGACGAGCGGAAAAAAGCACTGGCAGCCATTGCAGGGGTTACACCTTTTGGAATGGAAAGTAATGAAAAAGAAGTAAAGAAATTACGTGAAAAAGGGATTGTCGCTTATCCGGAGGATCTTGGTATTTCAAGGGTACAAGCAAAACGTTCACTGCTTGCAGCACAATCCATTAGTGACTTAGTGAAATGGTCAGATGGTTTGTATGAACCTACGTCCAAATTCAGGAGCTGGTCTTAAAATGCTCACCCTTAATCAAGCAATCACTGGTAAGGAGTTGGCATCCAAAGCGGTAAAAGCATTAATAGATGAAGCCCTTTTGACACCTAAGCCAGGATTAGTAGATGCAGGTAATAGTGGATCCCACTCTGATATGTCCATTGATCTCATGCTGCAATCCGCACAAGCATTAGAAACAACTTTCAGAGAAATAGCAAACGTTTCTTATCTTCACCCTGTCAATCAAGAGCTGCGTGAGAGAATTGCTTTTATCGGAAGGAAAGGAGAGAAGGAGATGCTTTTAGCTACAGGGGGAGTCAATACACATAAAGGAGCTATTTGGGCAATCGGATTATTGACAAGTGCAAGAGCTGTCTTTCCAGAAGAACATGATCCATATAAAATCTTGGAGACTGCTGGCAAGATTGCCTCTTTCAAGGATCGATATGACCCGGCACTTAAGACCCATGGGCAAGCAGTTAAGAAAAAATACCGGGTCATGAGCGCGAAAGATGAAGCACAACATGGATTTCCTACGATACGAAATGCGGGATTACCTGCTTTGCTTAGAGCAAGAAAGGCAGGAAGGTCTGAGCAAGAAGCTCGTATTGAATCCCTGCTTGCACTCATGGCTTCAGTAGATGATACATGCATCTTGCACCGTGGAAAATGGTCAGATTTAATAGAAATTAAGCGATTGGCAAAAGAGTTTTTGTTGTGGGATGGTTTTGAAACAATCATAGGCAGAAAGACTTTTGACCGTTTAACGGAATTCTGTGAATCTAGAAGACTCTCTCCTGGGGGAAGTGCAGATTTATTGGCTGCCACTTTGTTTTTAATAAGTTAATAGTAAAATTTCGGAGGTGGACTGGAATGGAAAAACTACAATTTGAGTATATAACTTCACAACCTATTGAAAAAGCAGCACATATAGGTGTCGTTGGGTCGGGGGATTTAGAAATTATCCTTGAACCGATACAAGGAAACAAAACAGAGGTCAATATCCTAACAGGTAGTGATGGATTTAGGGATATATGGAAAAATGTGTTAACCCGTTTCCTTAACAGATATCCAATTACTGCAAAAATAACCATACATGATTTTGGCGCTACACCAGGTGTGGTTACGTTAAGGTTAACCCAAGCGTTGGAGGTGCTTGAGCATGCTGAATAGCTTTGTAGAATTGAATGGACGCGATCGGGCAAAAGCGTTACTTGACAAAGGGACTTTTCGGGAACTGCTTGGTCCATTAGATAGAATGGAATCACCACACTTAGAACCTCAAGGGATCGTTCCCCAGAGTGATGATGGCATTATCTTGGCTCTTGGTCAAATCAACGCGAAAAATGTTCTCATCATTTCGATGGAAGGTGCTTTTCAAGGCGGGGGGATAGGAGAAGTTAGTGGAGCAAAAATCTCAGCCTCACTTGAATTGGCTCTTGAAGAAAATAAACAAGGTAAAACCATTTATCCTATCATGATATTTGATACGGGTGGTGTCCGTTTACAAGAAGCGAATTATGGCTTGCTTTCTATTTCTGAAATTGGCAATCAAATTGTGGCACTGCGAAACTATGTACCAGTCGTTGGAATTATTCCCGGCCGGATAGGTGCTTTTGGTGGAATGTCCATTACAGCCGAGCTATTTACCACGTTAATTGCCACTAATAAAGCGCGTTTAGGATTAAATGGTCCAGAAGTGATTGAACAAGAAGCGGGTGTAATTGAATTTGATTCAAGTGATCAAGCTTTAATTTGGAATACAATCGGATCGAATCAGCGGCTTAAAACAGGATTAGTAGATGCTGTGGTGGAAGATGATACGGAGGTCATTATTCATAACATTGATTCAGCCTTAACTACTAAAGAAAATCCAGCCAAATCGGAACAAATTGATTTCTATCTAACCTTAATAAATGACATCGATTTATCCTTAGAATGGACACCAGAAAAGTATACGTTCTATTTTAAACAGCTTCAGCCGGTTCAACAAGATGTTCCGATCGCGAGAGAAGGGCATTCAGCTTATTCAAACAGCAGAGGATATAAATGGTTCTCCTATCTAACAGGTATCGTTTATCCAACAAGTTCCGTCCCATCGGTATTAGCTGCGGATATTGAAAAGAATGGTCAATTGTGCCGGTATATTTCCATTGTTCCAGATCCAAATAATAAATTTCCTCGTGTACGTAATGGGGAAGTAGGTCTGTTGGAAGGATGGACGGTTGCACAAGTTGTACGGGATGTGATTCAACAAGATGAAAACAAAGAGGATAAACGCCCGATTATTGCTATTATTGATGTTCCAAGTCAAGCCTATGGCTATAAGGAAGAATTGATTGGGATTAACTTAGCGTTGGCAGCAAGTGCAGACGCTTATGCAACAGCGCGGCAAAAGGGACATCCTGTTATTGGGTTGATTGTAGGGAACGCTATTTCAGGCGGCTTTTTAGCGCATGGGCTGCAGTCGAATCGGCTTATTGCATTAGACGATGAAAAAATTACAATTCAAGCGATGTCAAAAGCTTCGGCTGCCCGAGTTACAAAACGTACCATTGCAGAACTGGAGGAAGCGACGAAAAAGGTACCTGCGATGGCATATGATGTTCGCAGCTATAGTACATTAGGTGCATTATACAAATTGGTTTCAAATATTAATCCTGATCAACCAACAGAGCAAAATATTGAAGAAATAGAACAAACTTTGGTGGAAGCAATTAATAACGTGAAAGGCACTGTAACAGATTTAAGTTTCCGGCTAAAAACAAAATCAGCATTAGCTGGGGGACGTGCTGCAACAATTAAGGTTCGGGAGCTGTTGAAAGAACAATGGAAATTCGACCACATGATCTTATAGAAATATCAGATCTATCCCTATTGAAATGGAATGAAGGGAATGATTGGGCAGGTCCCTCTTTGGAACGTACTCCCTTCGTAGTTGTTCGCCGTGCGGAAAGGCCTAATCAGGATTATATCCCCGTTGGAATTCGGGGATATAATCGCAATCAGCGTGAAGCTGCATTCCTTCATCAAAATGGTGTTATAAACATCCTTTCTCCTTATTGGTTGAAAGAACAAAAAATGTGGCAAAAATTAAATGATGAAAGAAAACAGCTGCCTGCTATAGCTGTAATGGATATAGTAATGGAAATCATGTCGGATTGGCGCTGGGGTCCTACTGGGAGTGCCGGTTTTGAAATGGCTACTGGATATCCAGCTTTGAAAGTAACAAGTGATCTCGATCTGGTGATAAATTCGCCGCAGGAATTTGATTTTTACAAAGCAAAAAAACTGCTTCAAACATTAGATACATTAAGTATTCGGATTGATATTCAAGTGGAGACGGGGAATGGTGCGTTTTTATTACGAGAATTTATTGAGCAACGGACGAAAACGGTGGTTCTACGCACAAATTCTGGTCCCAAGCTAGTGAGAAATCCATGGGATTTTACCTTATTATCCGAAACAAAACTTGGACAGTAAGAGTAAAATAATAAAAAAATAGAGAGATCAATTCAACAAATAAAAAAGTATTCTTTTTCCCAAGTGTAAACTAGTAACTTGGGATTTTATTATCTTTATAAGTTGAACTAATGATTTATCGTAAATACTTCAACTTAATACAAATACGATCGATAATTTCGACACGACCCTTTTAGCTTACTGGAGGGGTTTTTACATCCAACTTAACAAACGCTACTGCGATCCCCTTTCATATTAAACTAAAGGGCAGTTTAATAAGAGTTTTATTTAAAAAGGAACCGCGATTGGCGATTCCTAAGATTATTATTTATTTGCTGCGTTTATGGTACTAAGTGAATTGTTAAGTGCTGTTTTACACTTGTTTGCATCAGGGTTCGATGAACGATCTGCTGCTAATACAACATCAATTGTTCCATCAATTTTCGTCCATGTAGCGCCATCGATTTTTCGAAGCTTAGGTTCCTGTATGTCCCATTGATGTTCTAATTCATCTGCCCCTTTTTTCGCTGAAGCAAAGTCATTTTTGTTTACAGCGTTTAGTATATCATTTTCGATTTTTGCAAAATTGTTTAACTGTCCAGATAATGTAGTTTGTGAAGCACCCGGTTTTGATGTTGATTTATTTGCAGCATTTAAGGCACTATGTGAATTAGTAAGTACTGTTTTGCTTTGATTAATATTAGGTTTTGAAGAACGAACTGCTGCTAGCACAGAGTCAATTGTTCCATCAATTTTTGTCCATGTAGTGCTATCAATTTTTCGAAGCTTAGGTTCTTGTGTATCCCACTGATGTTCCAAATTATCAGCGCCTTTTTTTGCTGAAGCAAAGTCGTTTATATTTACAGCGTTTAGCATACCATTTTCAATTTTAACAAAATCGTTTAATTGACCTGCTAATGTAGCTTGCTCTGTAGCACCTTGTGATGCAATATTATTACTGCGCCAGTTATAACCACCTATACCAACAACTAAGAAAATTAAGAGTACAACAATCGTTTGTGTTAGCACATGTTTCTTATTTGCATTTCTTTGGTCTGTTTCCGCTATATCACTCTTAGCATTTGTATCAATTTTTGAAACGGCAAGGAAAACGATGATCGCTAAAATAGCGATAAGAAAAATCACACTCGTAACGGTTGTCCCGAGTCCTAATCCACCATTTACTTTTGATTGAGATAGGTAATCTCCAATTGACGCTCCAAGTGGACGAGTTAAAATATACGCAATCCAGAAAGCTAATACTCCGTCAAGTTTCAAAAATTTATAAGCTAAGAACACAAGAGCAATAATAATAACAACGCCTATTCCTGTGTTAAGATAACCAAAACCAAGTTGTTCGGAATATAAATCGCCGACCGCTGTTCCAAGTGCAAAGGTGAAAAGGATTGTAAGCCAGTAGAAAACCTCTCTTTTTCTAGTAAAAATCGAGTGGATCGATAGTGTTTTTTCACTAAGATACCATAATAGAAAAGTCAGTCCTAGTAGCACCGAGAAAACAGCTGTGCTAACCTCAAGTGGTACGCCCATATTATCTGTCAAGTTATCCGTTACCAATGTTCCAAATACACTTATAAGAACAACTGTTACCCAGTAAATCGCTGGAACATATTTGCTCGCTTTAAATTGAAAAAACAATGCAATAAAAAATGCAACTCCCATAATAATGGTAGTAAGAGTTAAACCAAGTCCAATATTGAAATTGATGAAATCAGCAAACGTTTCACCAACAGTTGTACACAAAATTTTGATGATCCAAAAGAAAATCGTCACTTGTGGCACTTTGTTAAGTAAAATTTTTATTTTATTTTGGTTTTCTTGCATTTATAATTTCCTTTCTTTAAAGTGGTTTCCCACAACTTAGTTTTATTTCTCTCTCTAAATAAGGATACGTATCCAAATCCAAGTTTATCATTTAGGAAGTCCACGCTGTTTCTCCCACAATGGTTGCCATAATCTTGACGATTTAAAAAAAGGGTGGCTTGTGATTCTTTGCTTAACATTTACCGAATTGAAGTTTCAGTTTGTTCAAAAATGCCAAGTTTTCTTAAAAGGGAACTCATCTCCTTTTTGGAAGTAGTCATTGTTTCCATCGCTTATTTTCATTTGAGATGATTTTAGTCTCTACTTCTCTACTATATTATAAATTGGAGGGCTATTTATTAATAACTGATTAAAATTAACTTAAGTGTCTATTAAGAATAAGCGGTATTTTTCTTATCGGACTTACGGTCCAGGAGTGTTGAAGAAGGGAAAGTAATTTTTCATACTGGGAGGAGGAAAGGATGAGAAGGGATTACTTGAAGTTATTTTACCAGAAAGGAGAAATATTAAGCTTTTCAAGTCTATCTCAATTTCATTGTTGATGATATCTCAATATTTTCCTTATATTATCCATTAATGATGTTTTACAATATTGTAAAACATCATTAAATTCCTATCGAAAAATTTGTGAAGAAATACACTTAAAGTAAAGGGTGCTTGAGCGAAACAAAGAGTCGTAGCTGCGGCCTCTTTTTTCATGTTTCACTAAAGTGGCAAATCCATACATAAATCGACATAAAAAAAGACCCCCACAGGGTCCTCCTTATAAATTCAAAGTGTTTCTGTAAACATAAGGGTCATTCGGTTTTGGAATGGTTTTGTAGCTTGTTACTTTTAAAACAGGAATTTTAGTTTTCATTTGTGGATAATAAACTGTATCCATTGTTCCTGTTACCTGATACCATTGGTCATTCGGAATGTGTACGTTTTTCGGGAATTGAATCATCATTCCAAAGGCACCAGAGTCAGCGACACAGTGAATGAGCCCAAAGCGAAGTAAAAACAGCTGGTTAGGTTGTTCTCCTGGACCATTGTAAGTAAATCCATTCATGGTAAGAGTTTTCCCTGCAAACGCCCCTGAAAAATTATACATTACTTCTAACCCGACTAAATAGTCTTGATCCGTTAAAGTAATATTATTTTTTGGAATATAAGACTTAGACTCTTTCCTTACTAAATCCACAAAATCAGCTTGGTTCATGAATTTACTCATATCAGGATTTAGAACTTGATGCGTCCCGTAACGATCATTTCCGTCTTCTAATGTCGGAAATGAAAACCCCTTTGCATCCACTAGCTGTGAATCAAGAGTTGCCACTGGTAAAACCACACCTGAGATGGCAGGAACTAACACGACAGTGTAAGCCAAGAATTTTTTTATCCTTTTTCCAACGGATTGTTTCTTTTTTTCGTGACCATGATCATGATGATCGTAGCTACAATCACAATCATGTTGTTCCTCTTTCTTTTCTCCAGAAAACCATAATTTAATTCCTTCGACAACTGTAAGTATGAATAAAATCACGATCATACTTCCAGATAAGAAGCTATATTTCATATTTATATATTTTGAAATGTTTCCTGTAGCATGCAGCATAAAAAACAAGTTTGTAGTAAGTATTAAAATAAGGACTTTAAACATCATCCCACATCCTTTACAAAAGAAGTGAACCAATGAATACAAATGAAGTAATTAATGAAACTAAAAGAACCGCAAATTTTGCCTTAAAAGACCCAAACATCATAAGTAAATTTTTAATATCTACCATATTGCCAAACACTAAGAAAGATACGACTGAAGTTTGGGGGAAAAAATTACGAAAAGATGCTGCTACAAAAGCATCTGCTGCCGAACAAATAGATAAGATAAAAGCTAAAGCCATCATAACCAGTACAGCAGTTACGTGTGTACCTCCCAATGTTGTTAATATCCGTGTAGGTACATAAACTTGCATAGTAGATGCAATTAATGCACCCAGCACTACATATTTTCCCATACTAAAAAATTCGTCACTGGTATGGTTAAGAACACTCATTAATTTTTGTCTAGTATTCTGGTGAGAATGGTTGTGAACATGTATCTCAATATTTTCTTTTAGTGGATTGTCCTTTATGACAAAAGATAATACAAGTCCAACTAAAATTGAAACACCGATTGCTAACCCTGCTCGGTACCCTACCATTGTCCAGCTATCCCCAAATGCAATAAATGTAGCAAATAAAACAATCGGATTGATAATTGGACCAGAAAGCATAAAGGCAATTCCTGCATGAGGGGCGAGTCCTTTTTTTATTAACCGTGAAACTATGGGAACAATCCCACATTCACATCCAGGAAATAATACTCCCATAAAACTAGCAGCAACAACAGATAAATATCTATTTTTTGGCAGAATTCTAAGCAGTGTATTTTCAGAAACAAAAACTTCTATCAGTGCAGAAATAAAAGCCCCAACGACAATAAATGGGAATGCTTCAATGATAATACTTATAAAGATCGTATTCAATTGTAATAATCGATCCATGAATATTCCTCCTGTGATATACCACAATTGGTTTCTTAAAAAAACAACTTCTATCATTTCAAAATTATCACTAATTTGATATGTTTTGATTTTCCATATGGGGTAGATATGTTTCCCATTAAAATATATTAAACAATCTTGGTGACGAAAATGCTAACAGTTCAAAGGAATTTTCAATAAAAAAGATGTGTAAGGGATCCAAGGCAAAACCCCTTTCAAAGTATTTCACAAGTTATATTTTTTAATTTCATTAATGTTTTATTTGAAATCAGTAATAATTAGAAATAGAAAATCCAGCACAATTACGGCTGGATTTCTCTGTATTAGATAATGGTTCGTTACCCCAAAAATAATCTTACTACATAAATGTGAATATTTTATGAATATATAAAAATATATGCCTTTAATCTTGTTTTTAATTTGATGGAGTAATCATTTTTTTCATTATATATAAAGGTCTATTCAATTTTAATACCTGCATCAAACACATAGGGCTGCTGCGGAGCAGTAATTTTTGAAAGCTGGTTAATTTTTATAACGGGAATTGTCTCCCCATTGAATTGGGTTTGCCCAATTTTTCCTGTTACTTGAACCCATTTATCCTTCGGTAATGCAGCTACCTCTCCATTTACCATCATTCCATATACCGTGGCATCGGCAACACAACATGTGATCCCAAATCGAGCAACAATAATCTGGTTTTGCATAAATTCTTTTTCCCGATACACAAATCCTTTTGTGGTTACCGTTTTTCCAATCAACGCATTTAGATTATCTTGAATAATGTTCATTACGTTTACATACTGGTTATCGTCTATATTAATGGAATTAGCATTTAATATTTTATTCTTTAAAGCATCATATTCTTTTTGAGTTAAAGGCTCAGGTTGATTATCAAGTACACTTTGTGTGTTAGTTGAAGTGGTAGTTTTATTGGAATTAGATGATGATGGTAATTTTGGACTGTTATTTGAAGTTTTATTTTGTTTAGGTGGTTGAGAGCTAGCTCCCAAAATAATTGTTCTGTTCATTGCAACAGAGCTTCCCAGCACATTGTTTGAGAAAAGAAATCCTGTGGTTATAGGAATAATAAATAATAAATAAAGAAACACACTTTTTGAGAAAGAGGAAGGATAGGCATGATCCCCGTCACAATCACAATGATAAGAATGATCCTTCCCTGAAGTTCCTCTTATAATCAAAAGAACTCCAAGAATAAGGCATATAAAGAGAGTGAAATAAATAAATCGAATCATTTTTGGTGCGATTAAAAGAGATATATTATTCGTTAGAAGTAATTTAAATAAAAGTAGCATAAATCCAATCAAAATGATTCCCCTGATAAGATGATGAAAAGAAAAATCTTGGGTTTTATTAGATCTCATTATTGGACACCCCTTTTATAAAAAAATTAGCTGAAAAATATATACGGAAAAATAGACGACAAGAGGAGTTACCAATAGTAGATAAATGACAAATTTTTTCTTGAAAAAACCAAATAACATTAAGGTGTTTTTTATATCAATCATAGGACCGAAGACTAGAAATGCAAGGATGGAACCTTCTGTAAAAGTGGAACCAAAAGATGAGGCTACAAAGGCATCTGCTGAAGAGCATACAGAAAGGACGTATCCTAGTCCCATCATAGCCATTGGTGCAAAGGTTGTGCTTGTCCCTGTTGGTAAGAGAACATTTCGGTCTAAGAAAGCTTGAAATAAACTGGCAAGAAATGCACCTATGAATAAATACTTCCCTGTATCAAATAATTCATCACTTGCATGATAAAGTGTTTCTAATAGTTTATTTCCTCTTTGGTGGTTGTGGTGGTGATGGTCTTCCTTCTGCACTTTAAGAATATTTTCACCTTTAAAACGTCTGTAAATGATTAATCCAATAATAATGTAGCTTATAAATCCTACAAACATCCTTGCATTGGCTACATAAGGTGTGCTTTTAAACGCAAAATAAGTAGACGCATAAACGACAGGGTTTAAGATTGGAGCACTAAGCATAAATACAACACCTACATGTGAAGGCATGCCTTTTTTTATTAACCTGCGGACGACAGGAACGATGGCACACTCACATATAGGAAAGATTATCCCAAGTAAGGCAGCAGGTATAAGGGCTAAATAGGCATTACGGGGCACAACCCTTCGGACTACATTTTAGGAAACAAATGATTGGATAATAGCTGATACAAATACACCCAATAAAATAAATGGAATAGCTTCTAAAATAATACTAAGAAAAATGGTATTTACATTAAAAAACATACTAGGGATTCTAGTAAAAAATGAAATGTTTTTTAATTCATTCGCAAAAAGAAATAGAAAAAGGAATAAACAAAATAATAGAAAAACGATACTATCCTTAAACAGCTTATTTATAAAGGTCATTACAATCTACCTCCTCAAATCTACTAATCCTATCATATTGATATGCACTTATACTTAGTTCATTTCATTAAAATTTGATGATTGACATAAATATATAATCGTTATAAGATTTAATTCGTAATAATTACGATTTACATATTGCTATTAATCTTAAATTATACAAAATAATTATGCTCCTTAAATCGTAATAATTCCTAATTAAAGATACCTTGGAGGTAAATGAACATGAAAAGACTGTTAGTCCCGGTATTTATTTTTCTATTAATGGTAAGTGGTTGCTCAAACACAGCTTCAACGAAAAGTGAAAAAACAAGTAAAGGATTTAAAAAACTGCAAATTGTCACTACTTTTTATCCGATGTACTACTTTACAAAAGAGGTGGCTGGCAGTTCAGCAAACGTGGAACTATTAATACCAAATGGTGCAGAACCACATGATTGGGAACCGACAGCAAAGGATATGGTAAAAATTCAAAACGCCGATGTTTTTATTTACAATAGCCACTACTTTGAACTTTGGACTGAAAAAGTATTGAAAAGTATTAATTATTCCAATTTAAAGGTTGTTGAGGCTGCTAGTGGGATTAAATTGATGGATGCACTCGAATCAGAGGATGAGGAGGAACATGGTCATTCGGAACATACATCGTCTAAAGATCCTCATGTCTGGCTTTCTCCAGTTCTAGCTCAGCTAGAAGTAAACACTATTGCTAAGGCTTTAGAACAGGCAGATCCCAAAAATAAAGACCAGTTTCAAAAAAATGCAGAGGCTTTAAATGCGGAGTTAGCTGATTTGGACCACTTATATAAAGAGACTATCGATAAAGCCAAGAAGAAAGAATTTGTTACACAACATGCTGCATTTGGATACCTGGCAAAACAATATGGATTGACTCAAATTCCTATCGCAGGATTATCACCCGATGTCGAACCAACATTAGGAAAATTATCTGAATTAACAGAGCTGACAAAGAAGAAAAATACCGAAGTTATTTATTTTGAGGAGATGACATCTTCAAAAGTGGCGGAAACGTTAGCAAAAGAAATAGGTGCTAAAACGGAAGTATTAAATCCATTAGAGGGATTAACGAAGAAAGAGCAAGAACAGGGATTAGACTATTTAGATGTTATGAAAAATAATCTGGAGTCATTAAAATTATCGATTTTAGATTAGTTATCTAATTTAGATATTCGTATCAATCTGAGAGAGTGTAATAAGAATTTACATTAAAACAATAATAAAATAAATATATATGTTAAAATGTGGTAAAGGGGTGGTTATTATGAAAGAAGAAAATAAGCCATTTAATGATGTAATAGACCACATGAATAAAATAGAAGGAAATTCTGCACATGTAAGCAAAGCTGAGGTAAAAAAGTTGCCAAAACCATTAAAATTTTTGGGGTATTTTATAGCTGGCTTCTTTTCAATATCCATCTTGTTAATAATTATTTTAAATTTATTACACTAACCGATACTTGATTCTTAACAGGCTGTCACCCAATGGTGGCTTTTCTTATTGGACTAACGAGGCAGATTAGTGAAAGAAGGTATTGTTAAAAACAATGGAGAATAAATACCTTAGCATTTATTTAAAAGTTGGTGTTAGATATAAAGTGGAATTTTCCATCAATGGTAATTCTAAAAATAGAAAAGAGTCATTGTTTTGATCAATTTTTGTTCGAAAAGATGAATTTTTATATTCCTTAAATTTAATCAATCTTTTTTCAAAACCAACAATAATGAAAACAAAAAGGAGTAAGAGTAAGTTATGTGCCGAAACATTCGAACATTATTTAATTTCGACCCACCAGCTACCGAAGAAGAGATTCATGCAGCATCTCTTCAGTACGTCAGAAAGATAACGGGTTATAACCAGCCCTCAAAGGCGAATGAGGAGGCGTTTATTCGTGCAGTCAATGAGATTGCAATGGTTTCTAGAGAACTATTAAACACACTAGTAACGAATTCCGAGCCACGGAATCGTGAGGTCGAAGCTGAGCGTGCTCGTACTAGAGCAGCTAAAAGGTATGGAACAAATTAGTGGACTAAAAAATAGAAAAAAGTGTTTGATAGGATAGGTCCTTTACAGTGCTTAAATCAAAAAGATAAGCTGTTTCGACAGCTTATTCAGAATTAGTTTGTAAAACTAACACGTGCTTGAGTTGAGGAGGAAAGGCTGCTGCGGCAGCCTTTTTTATTCGACTAACGGGCAGGATAGTTCAAGAAAAATTCATTTTATGAGAGGGTTTGGTATCTAATAAATGGTATGATTTAGGAAAAATGATGGGGGATTTTATATGGTTAGTGTTATGGGTTATGGGTCTTTCCTAATTACAATAGGAACACCTTTGGCAGTTGTTTTTCTTTTAATATGGACTTATAGGGTAAAAAGAAATAGTGACGTTCAAGTTGAGCAAAACAATAAGATTATCCAACTGTTAGAAAAAAGAAACATCGAATAAAACTGTTTTATACTCTCATTGTGTTAAATGGGGCGATGCTTCAATATTGAAGGGTCGCCTTTTCCTTCTTTAAGTAACGGGTGAGTAAGGAATATTGGTTATGAACCACAAAAATATAATTGTATTTCTGTTAATGATGAAATTATTATTCACTTAAATGAGCATTTATCTATTATGAGAACATACTTTCATTCGTTTGAACGCCCAGAATTTGGGTTAGCTTACTGGGGAATTACAATTATTCCACCTGATTCTTTATCAATGTTTTATGATGTGATTACATCTTCAACGATGTATAAAAAATCTGCTGAACTTAATGAGTTAGCTTCTAAAATAATTCAGGCTAAAGAGGAAAATAAATACATGATACATTTTGGAATATAAGCCTTTTTGTTTTTTATCTTAACTAAATTAACGGATACGTTCGTTTTAACATTTGAAGAAAGTATCCTGCGACAGCCCTATAATTGGATGTAGTCATGGTTTCAAAGTAGAAGTGCTAGAGTACAAACATGAATCAAAAAAAGAACAGGATAAGGTGTTACCTTTAATTGTAGAATATTATTATTAAATGACCTTATTAAACTAACAGATGCTTGAGTTCAAGAAGGGTTAGGTTGCTGCGGCAGCCTTTTTTGTTGTTCCACTATTGGATCAGTTTAGTTGAATAAGCATAATCACATAATAATATCGGAGGTGCTGTAATGATTACGGTTATGAATGCTGAAAGTTACCTTAAGAATAAGATTGGCGAAGATACTATTGATATAAAAAAGGTTTGGGAAACATTTAAGGCTTTTTGTAAAGAACCAGTTGAGGGAGAAGAAGATAAAGAAATCCTATTTCAATGTGGTGTTTATGATTTTACTGATGAAGAATTATTTCACCTTGATTTTGTACGTCAGTTTTCTGTTTATGAAGAAGATGGGTATTCTCGTATGGAACAACTTCACTGTGAATTTTTATTTATACCAGCAGATGAATTAAGAAAGTTAGAAATAGAAGTATGGTCAATGGATTATGAGGATGAAGAGGATTTTTTAAATCATATAGAAAACCTTCAGGAGTTTAAAATACCTTTGAATTTAAAACCAATAAAAGCAGAAATATATCAGGAAGAAGTTTAAACAATATTGTACTAACAAGTGCTTTATTCCAAGAAGGTGTAATGCACTTTTTTGTTGAAGAATTGCGGAGATGGGCTTCAGGTGGATTAGTATCATTAAGAAATAATTATAAAAGTCCAATATTTCAGGAATATAGAAAAACACATCATTTATCCGAGATAGGTTTTTCTTAAGAGGACATAAATGAAGCATTTAATCATCTTTTTTACCTATTCAATGTGGTTCTTAATGGGCAAAAAATATTATATGTTTCATCTGGGTATGACGATTCTGCAATATTTGAAGGATGAACATCACAGTTGTCTTCTTAAGCTGAGTATCTAATTGTAAGTACGTTGCAGAATAGTTGAAATTTGTAAATTAATCAATTTACTATTAACTTACTTCGGGGGGACATATTTGAACACTAATCAAAAGGCAATTGAAATGTTTGAACAAAATGAATATAAGGAAGCAATGGAACTGTTTCAACAAGCAGTTCTCGAATCCAGAGACGTACAATCCCTAAATAATCTTGCTTGGATGTACCTTTATGAGGAAGAGGATAATGATAAAGCCCTTGAGCTAATAAAAGAGGCTGTTAAGATGAATCCATCCTCATACTTTCCTTATAACATTCTAGGGGAAATTAGTATTAGACGAGAACAATGGAAAGAAGCTAAAGAAGCATTGCGAAAGTCCATTTCGATTCAACCATCTAATGAAGCAAATCATAATTTAGCTGTAGCTTATTTTAATCTTGGAGAGTTGGAAGAGGCTTCAGAGTTTTTCTTGCGAGCCGCAGGAGATTCAGACAATACAATGTATAACCATGTAAAATGTTTAATTGACCTAGGGCGAATAACAGAAGCTAAAGAGAAGTTGGATGCGTTTAATGAGGAAGCGGATGATTTTGCAGGAGAAATTGATGTTGCTGACTTATATGTTGAATTGAATTGCTTTAATGAAGCGATTCATTGGTTTGGAAAGGGGTATAAAGATTATGCTAAAGATCCTTATTGGGTTCGTAGATTTGTTTATGTTCTATTTAAAACTAACAATTTTTCGCTTATGAATCAGATTATACAAGAAGCAATTGAAGAGAAGGAAGAAGAAATCGAAGACGTTAAAAAAGAAGAAGTAGAAGAAAACTGGACGGAAACGGATAAGAAAGAGTTAATTGAAGAGTTGATGGACGAAAATAATCAGTATAAAAATATGATAAGCCTAATTACATCTGGATATGTTCCTAAATTAGAGTTTGAAACTTATCGTACTGGAGCTTGCTATCTATTTGGATGTAAGCGACACAATCATCCTGAATATCAAAAATAAATGATTCGACTGTCAAACATGATGGTCGAATCTTTGTCATAAAAACTCGCTTTTCTTATACCGAATAAAGATTGTGAAATAATACACTTAAACTAACGAAGCAGTTTAGTTTAATAAGAAATAGTGATTATGTGTTATAATTTGGATAAATTATAAAATAAAGGGAGGGTATAATTTGAAAAGATCCATCTTAATCCTAATGCTTTTAATTAATGTTATTTACATAGCGAGTTACCTTATCAATTTCGATTCTTTTACATTAAACAAAATATGGATTTTCTTTTTTATAATTAGCTTATGTTTATCCATTCTTTTTTTGTTTCGTTCGAAAAAGCAATCAATATTACCAATAGCAGCTTTAGTGGCAAGTATTAGTTCTTTAGGAGCTTATGGTTTTCAATATTTTATATCCAACTTTTTGGGATAACAGATATTCAACTAAACGGAGTGCTTTACTTCAATTGGGAGTAAAGCCTTTTTCTAATTCAAGTAACGAAGCAGGTTACATTAAGAAGGAGTATCAAATATTTAGAACAAAATAAGGGTAAATTAAACAAAAAAATGTCAGAGGTGCAATATGAAACGATTTATTTTAAGCATATTTATCATCTCAATTTTTTTTATTTATCCTTTACCATCAAAGGCAGCAACCTTCCCTTGCAGTATGGTCTTGGAAGAAACTGATAAAAAACTTGAAAATTCAAAGGGCACGGCATTGATTTACAAAGTGCGATTGCGACCAGCCAGTTTTGCAAGAACTAATATAAGTATTCTTGGAGTTCACCTTCCTAAGCCCTCCTCTTATGGCAATTACGACAGTTATGAAGGATTCGCTTTTATACCAAGTGAAATTAGTTGGCGTTTCAGGCTTTACCCTACTCCAGAAATAGATAGTCCGACTTGGGCAGGAAGATTTGATGAAATAACAGCAAAGATGGAAAATGTAAAAGTGCAGGTACGTCTTTCTAACTCAAAGAATGAAAAATTAGGACCACAATATTAAGAAGCAATATCAATAAGTGTAAGTAAACTAAGATGCATTACTTCTACAATGATGTTAAAGATGGGATGGCTGCGGCGATCCCGTTTTTTTATTGTACTAACTATGCAGTTTAGCTGAAGAACTCCAATTAAAAAAAACACCTTTCGGTGCTCTTTTAGTTTCTTTTATTCGAAGGTTCACGGTGCTTATAGTTTAATAAATCCACTTTGGCAGCAGCTAGATTTTTCTCATCCAATTCTTTATTAAACTGAAGGGGTGACACTCCAAATTTAATCGTATCTGTACCAAGGTACCTATAATCTTTTTTATCATCATATGTTCGAATAGTAAATTTTAAAATATAGGGATGACTTAATTCATTCCCTTTTTCAGCTTGGTCTATTTCCACAACGTCATAATTTTTATCCCACTAATTATAACGTGGCAGGTTACTTTAAGAATGATTATAATTGTATAAAGAACTTAACTCAGAGTTGTTGCTGTTTCTTAATTAAGGAGGTATATGATGAAGTTTTTTATAAAGTTAAATATTATTAGTGCCTTATACGCTATAGCGTTGTTTATAGCAATCGAACTCATAATAAATGTATCTCATATTAGTATGTTAACTGGCTGGGAATGGGATAATGTTTACATTTTAATTGCTGCTATTAATGTTATTGGACTTCTACTTTTGACAATGTTATTCATTTACTTAACGAAAAAATGGGCTATAAGTAGAAAATACAGCTATTTGTCACTCCTTTTGTGGGTACCATATTTTATTCTTTTTTTCTCTTTTTTCCCTGTTGTTTTTCCTATTAATGTAGGAGTAACACTATTTCCGAGATTTAGCCTTCTGATTTATGGGTCTGTCATTCTGTATCCAGTTTACATATTATTTATTAATATATATGCTTCACCTCTAAGTACAGATTATGAGGAAATAAGGCATAAATAATGCAGGTCACTTTTTGCAACTTATTCATCTCGATTATTGAATTAAAGGGTGCTTTAGTTTAACAAAGAGTCGTAGCTGCGGCTCTTTTTCTTGTTCCACTAAAACCAGCTAATAGTTTGTCAATATTTTTCAAGAAAAAATCTTATAAACCAAATGATATACTAAAAATAAGCATGCCAAATAACCTTCCGTTATTCTAAAATTGGAAGGTTTTGTGTTATTTAGTTAGACTTAGTTGCTAAGCAATATCTTGGAAAGTAGTTTTGCTTTTTAGTAAGGCATATATCAAATGTAAGAGTTTGTTTACACAGGCAATAACAGCGACTTTAAAAGGTTTTCCTTCTTCCCGTTTCTTATCATAGGACTTTCGTAATTTCTTATTACGAGGAATGATTTCATCGCTCGTTTTGCTATTACGACAGTCACGTATAGCACATCGAACAGCCATGTATAAGGCGTGACGAAGCCTGCTGGATCCTCTTTTAGTGATTCGATTTTTGGTGGCCGTAAACTTACCAGATTCAAATACACTAGGTTCAACTCCAGCGAAAGCAACTAGCTTTTTAGGATCACTAAATCGATCTATCTCCCCAATTTCTGAAATGATCGTTGCCGCGATCTTTTCAACGATACCAGGGATAGATTTGATAATATTATATTCTTCAACTTCTTTTGCGAGGGCATCTATCTCTGACTCTAACTTGGATAGGTGCTCTTTGTATTGAAGAATGATGTTTATATACATACCAAGACTCAAAATATGGCTTTGATACAAAGTCTTTTCAAACGGATTTCGGTCTGCGGCAGCTTTGAGTTGAATAGCTTTATCATTAGCCCATCTGTATGAACGACTTTTACATAATTGAGCGATTTTGTCAGCTATGGTTTCAACACTTGCCTCTAATATATCTTCCGATGAGGGAAACTCTGAAAGAGTTAATAATGATACTACCGAATATAAGTCACCAAAAACCCCTCTGTATTCAGGGAAGACCTGGTCCAGAATCGCTTGAAATTGTAGCTTTGTTTGAATCAATACACCAGTAATATTTTTGTGCTGTCTTGTAAGATTCCGAAGATTTAATAGCTGCACACCACGCTTCTTATACGGCTCTAAATCCTCCTTATAATACAGCTCGCAGAGATGGTAAGCATCTATCGATCTGTCTTTACTTTTCGAAGACTTGAACTTTTAGCCTTATAAGAAATCAATGGATTAATGATGATCAATAAATACCCACGGTTCTCCAAGTATTGAACAACAGAGGAATGATAATGTCCTGTTGCTTCTAGAACAATAGGTGCTTTCTTGCCAGTTTCTCTCTTAACCACCTCCAGAAACTCTACAAGTAACTCAAGACCTTCAATAGTATGAGAAACTTTAAAACTCTTACGGTATGGTTTGCCTTTATCTAAAAATGCCTGAACTTGACTTTCACCCTTTGAAACATCCAGACCAATGACTGGATTCATTCTAAAATCTCCTCCTAAATTAGTAATTTGCCAGTAAACCCTAATCCTCCATGCAGTATCACAGCTTCGCTTGTTATACGAGATTTCAGTCCCAACCAGCCTCAATCATGTTTCTACAAGTAGGGGGCGAACCGTTTAGCTGACGGGGTCAAAGTCCCACGGACAGTTACGTCCTACCCTGGTTACTGATATAATAAATCCATAAAAAAAATGGTCAACCAGAAATTCTTCAATTATTATTAACTGAATTAAATAATGTAGTGGGTAGCTCAAATGCAACTTGCGTAGTAGGTGGCTGACAAATTCCTACTAGAAAGGAGTAGAATTATCCTTTAGTTTATCTTTTTAAAGTAAAAGGTTGGCTTTTATTATATTAAAATCCTTACATATGGAGGAGTATCTATGGGCTATTGTGAAGACATAAGAGAAATGATTGGAAATTTCCCTTTGATAATGGTAAGACCAAGTGTAGCAATCTTAAATAAAAAAGGGGAAATATTATTAAGTAGGTATTCAAGTGCAGACTGGGGAATTCCTGGTGGAATATTGCAGCTAAATGAGTCAGTTGAAGAATGTATTAAGAAAAATGTACAAGAAGATTTAGGGTTAATGTTACATTCACTTCAATTATTTGGTGTTTACTCTGGCAAGGAATTAATAAATCGAGTCGGAGAAAGTGGCGATGAGTATCATACTGTTGCAATTGGTTATTTATGTACCGAGTACGAAGGAGAAATAACTCCTGATAGTAAACTAGCAATAGAAGCCCAGTTTTTTAAATTGAATCAATTACCTGAAGAAATTGATCCTTTTATTAAACAGAAGTTAGTTGAATTAAAAGGGATACTAAAAAATCTACATACCCCTTCTTAAGCTATCAGGCGCAATAATTGAAGATCCAGCTGCCATTTTGGCGGCTTTTTCTTGTTCAGCTAAAGGAGCAGTTTAATTAAAGTTATCATGAACGAAACTAGCTCCTTACTCGTAACACCGTAGGTTAATTTGGTTACACTGTTTACTGGAAAAAACAAACCAAATCAGAGCTACATTACGGAAGGAGCTAGTTATTATGCAGGATACCATAAAATATGTAGGTTTAGACGTTTCAAAAGAAAAAATTGCCGTTGCCATTGCAGATGAAGGTCGTGATGAGCCAAGGTATTGGGGAATGATTCCTAACACTCTGGAATCCATTAGAAAGTTAGTAAAAAAACTTGGAGAAAAAAGAGAATCTTCGAGTGTGCTATGAAGCTGGACCAACTGGCTATGGTTTATATCGACTTTTTCTTAGCCTAGGAATTGAGTGTGAAGTGATCGCCCCATCTTTAATACCTAAAAAACCAGGAGAGCGCATCAAAACAGACCGTAGGGATTCGATTAAACTAGCAAAGTTATTTCGCGCCGGCGAATTAACTCCTGTTTATGTGCCAACAGAAGATGATGAAGCCCTTCGGGATTTAGTTCGTGCTCGTGAAGATGCCAAAGAAGATGAATTAAGAGCCAAACATCGATTATCGAAATTCCTTTTACGCAATGAGATTCACCCTCCTTTCAAAGGAAAAAAGTGGACCCGTAGATATCGTGAATGGTTAAATACTCTAAAGTTTGAACGTTCTGTATCCAAAGTAGTTT
>NZ_KK366018.1:0-37034 GCF_000686805.1 Bacillus sp. UNC41MFS5
TCAAGGCATATTACGATGATGGCATTAGGCGGTGCCATTGGGGCAGGTTTATTTAAAGGAAGCAGTTCAGCAATTGATATGGCAGGCCCATCCGTACTAATTGCTTACTTGATAGGGGGCATCATCCTATTATTCATCATGCAAGGTTTAGCTGAAATGGCGGTCCGTAATACCGGTGCAAGAACATTCAGGGATCTTGTCCAATCTATTTTAGGAGAGTATCCTGCCTATTTCCTTGATTGGATCTATTGGAAAATGTGGGTATTGAACATCACGGCCGAATCAGTCGTTGCGGCTATTTTCATTCAATATTGGCTGCCTAAATATCCAATCTGGATACTGGCATTAGCTGTTTCTGTTTTAGTTACAGCAATCAACTTGCTATCAGTAAAGGTTTTTGCTGAAACGGAGTACTGGCTTGCTTTAATTAAAATTACCGTCATCATTGTGTTCATCATGGCGGGATTATTGTTGCTGCTCGTGACGTTTGGTGATCATACAGCAGTCGGTTTCTCTAATTTGACTGACTATGGCGGTTTCTTTCCGAATGGATCAACAGGTTTAATCACTGCGATGCTGGTGGTAATTTATTCATATGGCGGTACAGAAATTATCGGGGTCACATTGGCAGAAACGAAAAATCCTGAAAAAGTGGTTCCAAAAGCCGTTCGCAGTACATTGGTCAGGATCATTTCTTTCTATATCATTCCATTTTTCATCATCGTTAGTTTAATTCCTTGGAACGAAGTAAACGGGGTGCCTGAAAGTCCGTTTGTGATGGTCTTTCAAATGATAGGGATTCCAGGTGCTGACCATATTATGAACGCCGTTGTTCTAATAGCGATTATTTCATCGATGAACTCTGGATTATATGGTTCATCCCGTGTTCTGTATTCACAAGCCGTGGACGGTCGCATTCCGAAAATCTTTTCAAGTTTAACCAAGAAGAAAGTTCCTGTTTACGCAATATTCATGTGTACTTCCACTTTATTTGGCGGTGTACTGATTTCCTTATTTGCTGGAAGCAAGACCTTCGATTTCCTGATGGGATCGCTGGGATATCCCGTATTATTCATCTGGTTGATCATTGCCTTCGCCCATTTGAAATCACGTAAACAACAGCCCGGAAAAACAAGTGCCTATTCAGTTAAATGGTTCCCGTATACGACTTGGGCTGCGATCATCGCTTTAATTACGATCCTGATCGGAATCATTTTCACGACATCCATCATCGTAACGATCATTACACTTTGCATCTACATCTTTATTACCTTAACGTATGTATGGAAAAGACGTATTAACAAAATCTAGCAGAAGTTATTTTCCGAAAATTGGATAGTGGCAAATTTAAAATATTGCTATAGATTTCATCAAATGGTACACTTATAATACGAACTATTTGAATTTTCTCATTTGAAAACATATAAGACATACAGATTCGAGTCTTTAGACAGTCGCTTAAAGAGCTATCTTTAAGCCGTTCTAAAGGCTTTTTTGTTGTTCCCGCAAGTTTGAACGCTAGTAAAAATCATTAAATTATTGGAGGTGATTGAATGAAACTTGCCTTGCAAAGGCTGCGAAGGAATGTGTTGTGGTACCGTCCTAACTAAAATGAACGAAAGAATATTCTATTTAAAAAGGAGTCAGTAATACTATGATTATTGAAACAGATATATCTCTAGAAGGAAATTCAATTTCGCTTATTCCTCTCGAGGTGAAGCATAAGGAACAATTATTTGAAGCTTTAAAAAGCCCTGAAGTATGGAAATATTCCTTGCGAAAAGTTACCACAGTGGAGGATATAGAGCAAATATTAATGATAGCTCTTAATAATAAAAAAGACGGGAAACATATACCTTTTATTGTTAAGGATAAACTGAAAGGTAAAGTATTAGGGACAACTCAAATTTGTGGTATTGATAAAGTAAATCGTAATGTGGAAATAGGTTGGACTTGGCTTTCACCAAAAGTTTGGAGAACAAAAGTAAACACAGAATGTAAATTCTTATTACTTAAGTATTGTTTTGAAGAATTAAAAGTAAATCGTGTCCAATTTTCAATTAGTGAAGAAAACTTACGTTCTCAAAAAGCTGTTGAACGAATAGGAGCAACAAAAGAGGGAACTTTTCGTAAACATAGAGTAAAGGCAGACGGAACCATTCAAGACAATATATTTTACAGTATTATTGATGATGAATGGGAGTCAGTAAAAGAAAAATTGATTTATTTATTAGAGAAAGCATACTGTTAGTCTCTTCATTATTCTATTGGGAAGAGGCTTTATTTTGTTTAACTATCAACTTGATTCATAGATAGTAAACACTAAGAAAATTTGATGAGAAGGAAGAAGGATAAAATTTCCATGACTCTAATTAATGGAGTAGTTCTCTTATTAATAGGTCTTATATCTTCTCTAACCTTATTGATTTCTGGGTATAAGGATTTAAAAAAGATGAAAAATAACTGTTCATAATTAAATTGGATATATATATTAAAATAATAGTGAAGATGATGAAGAAGTATACTTAAGGTAAATTCTCAACCAGTAATAATTATATTATTACCCTGAAGACATCAAAGGGTAGTTGCTGTTACAATTATTAATATAATTCTATTATTGAGAAACAAAGTTATATAGTTCGAAGATAAATTATCTTTCTTATATGGAAAATTAATTTAAATTAACCAAATTGAAAGTAGGTGTTCTAATGATGTATAGAATCGGAGTGGTTGGACCAAGTTGGTCATTAGAACGAATTCTTGGAATAGCTAAAGAATTTGAGCAGGGAATGGAATTTGTAGCTCTCCCTTATGAAGAACCTGAGGAAACAAAAAAAATTGTAAAAGATAATTATAAAAAGATTCATGCTTGGCTTTTTTCTGGCGAATTGCCATATGAGATCGCGAGAAAGGTTTTAGGTTCTAATGAAAATCTTTTGTATATTCCACATACGGAATCTAGTTTATACAAAAGTTTTTTAAATATAATCTATTCACCGGAAAAATTGATCAAAAGATTGAGTATCGATATATTCTCTTATTCCAACTTATTTGAAGAGGCAGTAGAACAGTTGTCTATGACATTTAATGAGATTTACGTGAAAAAGTTTGAACCAGATGATATTAATATGGAGGAATTGTTACATTTTCACCTAGATTTATGGGAATCAAATAAAATTGATGGAGCAATCACCTGTTTTCCAACAGTATATAAGCACTTAAAAGAAGCTGGTTTACCAGTCGAATGGATGTCAACTAGCCGAATGGAAATTCGCCAAACTCTGAGGATACTATCTGAAAAAATAAAAGGCTTTTACTTAAAGGACACTCAAATTGGTGTGGAAATTATTGAGATCGAGCATTTTGAAAGCATTATGCAGAAAGCGAAGAGTTCATATGATTTACAGTTTTTAGAGCTGCGTTTAAAGGAGATACTCCTTAAATTCTGTGAACAATTAAATGGATCATTGATAGAAAAAGGGTATGGTAAATATGTGATATTTAGCTCCCGTGGCGCGATTGAACGAGAAATTCCTATGTTAGAACATACATTAGAACAGTTGTCTCTAGAATCGGAATCGACGGTTGTTGTAGGAATCGGATTTGGAGAGACAGTCTTTTCTGCAGAAATAAACGCGCAGGTGTCAATTAGGCAATCAAAGGAAATGCCTGAACGGAAGATACTTATTGTCCAAGACAACGGAAAGATTACCGAGTCCATTGGGAAAAAAGAAGAGATAACCTACTCCTTTCGTACGGAGGATAAAGATTTTTTACAGAAACTGAAAAAGGGTAATATTAGCGTTAAAACTTTTCACAAAATTGATGCTCTAATCAGGAAAATGGATTGGAACGACTTTACGACAAAGGATTTGGCCGCACACCTGAATATGACAGAACGGAACGCAAGACGTATTGTAACAGATTTATGTGAAGTTGGTCTAATTGAGTGTATTGGAGAAGAATCTTCCTCTTTTCGTGGAAGACCTAGTAAATTATATCGTTTAAAATAAACATCCATATTTGGGTGTTTATTTTTTGTTTTTAGAAAATTCATATAAATAGTTGAAGAAAACGCTATCATCGTTTAAAATTCATTTAAGGAATATTTTCCTTAAACACTCTTTAAATGAATTTTCGCAGGGATGTACGAATATTGTGAAAATTAATTGATGACTAAGGGAGGGAGGGTAGATTGGATTAGATTTCTTTGTGATGTGATTTTTTATGAATATCCCAAGATTGGATAGGTTTTCTGGTTATTTATTACTATGTAATAGAAAGGGGTTACGATCTGTTCCATTTTATGTGGAAATATTTATCGGCTGTATATGCGGTCTTTTTTCTTATTTGCACAATCCTTGCACTTCGCATTCCGCTTCCAAAGGGCAGCCTGTCTTTCGATCATGTAAATGTCGGTATGTTTTTGCTCGCGCTCGGCATTTATGCCATCTGGCAGATCTCATACGGGCCATACGTTGCTGATTATTCACGATACCTGCCAGAAGATACGCCCCACTCACAAACATTTTGGTACACCTATTGTGGATCAGTGATAGCAAGTATCTGGATGATGATATTAGGTGCATTCTTAACTGTCGTGATTCTGAAGTTTGCAGCCTGAAAGGTAAGTTAATATTTTAAGAAGATGAAAGTAGGTGTTGTTTATGGATGCTTTTCTGTCAGATTTACTCACAACTTCAATCCAAAAACATTACAGTGAAATGGTTGCTTTAAGTGACGATTTAGCTGCAAATCCAGAGGTGTCAGGGGAAGAGTTCGAAAGCAGCAAGAGAATCGTAAATATTTTAGAAAGAGCTGGCTTCGACGTTCAATATCCTTTCTCTGGTTACGAAACTGCTTTTTGTGCTGAGTTAAAAAATGGTGAAGGCCCTTCTGTTGCTATATTAGTAGAGTACGATGCACTTCCGGGCATCGGACATGCCTGTGGTCATAACTTACATGGCTCTATGTCTGTTTTAGCGGGGCTTGCCCTTCACGAGTTGAAAGGTAATTTTAAAGGAAATCTTTACGTAATCGGAACTCCAGCAGAGGAAACATTTGGGGCAAAAATCAGAATGGCTAGAAACGGTGTATTTGATAAAATAGATTTTGCCATCATGTTGCATAGTTACATGGGCGGAATGAATGAACCTAATGCAAAGTTCCTTGGGCTAAAAAACTTTCAATTCAAATTTTTCGGACAGACTGCTCATGCGGCTGCATGCCCATGGGATGGGAGAAATGCTCTAACTGCCGCAAGAAAATTTGTTGATTTGATTGATGCAAGAAGACAAACCCTTACAAAAGACGTAAATATCAATCAAATTTTTACAGATGGTGGTAAAGCATCTAATGTAATTCCTGATACAGCTGAAGTGATAGTAGAATTTCGTGCTGACTCTTTTGCCTCCATAGAATCAGCGCAAAAAGCAATCTTAAATTGCGCAAAAGGAGCCGCTATCGCTTTCGATTGCGAATTCGAATGGAAACGTTCGTACGAAGACTTCGCAGACATGGTGAGTAATGGGCCGGCTGAGAAAGAAATGAAGAATATTATGGAATCTCTTGGTTTACGTGTGAATGACATTTCGGGTCCATTAGGTTCATCTGACATCGGCAATGTGAGCTATTGTTGCCCAACATTACATCCGATGATTTCGATTACGGATGAACAGTGTGCCCTTCATACCACCGATTTCGCAAAAGCAACGACAATGCCCAAAGCGCATGAAAGTCTAAAAAATGGCGCGGAAATGATTAGTCGCATGGTTTTAAAAGTTTTTCTGGATGATGAATTTAGAGGAAATGTCCACAGGGACTTTGAGCAACAAATAGCAATTAAAAAGTGGATTTAGGAGTGGATTTATAAATAATACTATTGAGGAGTGTTTTGATGACAAAGAAATTTTTTTATGGTTGGATCGTTGTTTTTGCATGTACTGTCTTAACAGCGCTTGGAACTGGAGTTGTCTCATCCCTAGCAGTTTTTTTGTCACCAATGGTCAAAGCTAAAGGTTATTCTATAGCTGGTGCTTCTTCTTTAATATCACTCTATTTCATTGGTACCATTGTTGGTAATATTTTATTAGCCAAATTGCTTAGCAAAGCAAACTTAAAGATAGCTGTTCTGGCCGCTGGTATAATACAAGGAATGTTGATTATCGCAATGAGCAAAATTGATTCCTTGAGCATTTTGACGGTTATTACTTTCCTAATTGGTTTTATTATAGTTTCAGTTTCTGTATTACCTGTTCCAATAATTATAACAAACTGGTTTAAGGCAAAACGAGGAACAGCAATGGGTATCGCTATTGCTGGTGTTGGACTTGGAGCAGCCATTTTCGCACCAAGTTTGAACTTAGTCATTTCTAGCTCAGGTTACAAATCAGCTTTTGTTGTTTGGGGTGTAGCCGTTATTATCCTTGCCGTTATTTGCGGAACCCTTATTTATACTCGCCCTGAAGATAAGAATCTAAAAGCTTATGGGTTAAACGAAGGTGACCCTGAAGTACCAGCTGAAACAACTTCAGAGGTTCAACCAAATTCAAGCGTTGGAATTTCTTTGGGTCAATCATTCAAAACTTCTGCGTTTTGGCTTGTTGTTGTCTTTGTAATTGGAACATCAATTCCGCAAATGATTGACGTCGTTCAAACTCCATCCTATTTGACTGATATCGGTGTTAGCGACGTTCGGCTCAGTCAGATTCTTTTTGCATTTGGTATCTGTTCAATGCTTGGGAAAATGACTATTGGCTATTTGTTTGATAAGTTTGGACTATCGAAAGGTTGTATGGCTGGTTTTACGTTAGGTGTCATCACACTCGTTTCGTTGGTACTTCTTGGCAAATCTTCAGGGCTTGTATATCTTTATATCCTATTTGGTGGTGCAGGTTTGAACTTTAACTTTGTAGCATTGCCAATCTTTACTTCCAAATTTTTTGGGACAAAGCACTATGCTACTATCTATTCAGGTTTATATGCGTTTTTCATGTTTTTGGCATCTATTCTTGGAACCGTATCTGGGATTTTAGTTGAAAAATTTGGTTATTCATCTTCTTACTTAATCGGATTTATTTTCTTAGTCGTTGCTATTTTTGCATGTATTTCATTACTCAAAGTAAAAAAGCCATGGCTTGATGCTACCAAGAATGAAATTATTCATACAGCAAGAAATATATAGTAAATGTTATAAAATCCACCCCTTCCATAATTGAGTAAAGTATGAACATACTTACACAACTAATTAAACCGCATTCGGAATTACGAGAGCAGTTTAATTTTAAAAAAGCTTAACGAGGGCTTTTGTGCCCTCTTTACATTTTTTTACACCTGTATGGCGCTTTTTGGACTTATCTCGGACTTACCCTTATTTGTGTTTCAAGTTTCGGACGCACTTATTGGGTTATTAACATGCAAATTTTTTACCCCTTAATCTTTAACTAAATTAGTTTTTAATGGTTGGAAATTGATTCGAAATTTCTAAGTTAATTAATACGATTGGTTAATTTTGAACAAGAAGTGAAAAAAGCCAAGAATAGTATGTTCCCTGGCTTTTTTCATAATTTGACTGGATTAAGGTCAGTATCAGTATTGACACTTCCTAACCATTTTCATTCTCTGTGGTGCAGCACTGATTTTGTGCTGCATGGATGGCTAACGGGGCAGTTTACTTGAAGAAGGATTGTTGATTCTATCTGCCCAATTGATTATTAAAAATAGAGGTGCTTAATGGATATTTTGTATAATGAGAAATATCATCTGCATTTAGGTTTTTACGAGGATAATTGTGATTATGAGTCGATAGCAATTAAAAGAAAATCTGAGGATATATGGGATATATTCTTTGATTTTAAAGGATATGGGTTTAAAAATATTACTCCAGAAAGCCAACTATTATTAGAACCCTTTGGAAAAAGAATATTTTCCATTTACAATAAAGAAATTGATTATGATATAGGAGTACAGCAGTTTAAGAAATGGTTATCCATTAATAAAATAATTTAAATCGTTAGGCGTTTTGTTGTGCTAACAGGGGCCGTAGAGTATAAGTCAAAATCATCTCAAAAAAATAAAAAAGAAGGTGTGTAACCAATTGTTTTCTTGGAGGATAACAAAATATAACCCAAAAAACAGAGATGAAAAAGGTAATTATCTTGATGACAAGGAATGGACGTGTTTTTCAGAGGTAGGAACTGAAGTATATGAAGAAGATTATTTGAAAACAGAATCAAAATACATAAACGCCATTACTACTTTTATGGATGAGATGGGTTTAAAAAAACTATATATAGGTGCTTTGGAGATATGGTCTGACGAGGTTGAAAATCAAAATGCTTCTCCCTTTTTATCAAAAATGTGGGTGGGCAAAAGCATAACTATGCAAGAAATCAAAGAGTTAGCAAAGTTAACATTACGGAATGTTGTTTGGTGTAAATTAAGTTACAAAAAAGCGATTGTTCAATAAGAGCAGTCGCTTCTCTTGTTCTGCTAAACCAGCTAATAGTTTGTCAATATTTTTCAATAAAAATCTTATAAACCAAATGATATACTAAAAATAAGCATGCCAAATAACCTTCCGTTATTCTAAAATTGGAAGGTTTTGTGTTATTTAGTTAGACTTAGTTGCTAAGCTATATCTTGGAAAGTCGTTTTGCTTTTTAGTAAGGCATATATCCAATGTAAGAGTTTGTTTACACAGGCAATAACAGCTACTTTAGGCATTTTCTTCAGAAGTCAGAACGAGAAAATGTGACTTATAGCGTGATGGTGCAGGGGATGCTTTGAAGGGAAATGCGATGACCTCGTTAGGACTCCACCTTACCGAACAGGCAGGTTTCTAGTCTATAAGGGTAATCCGAAGTGACGAAGAATGGGTGGAGTAGTCAGTCATTCTCATAGTACGGAAGTAACTTGATGACCATAACATCAAGTGAACGGAAGTAGAATGACCTATGGCTCCAAGCCATGAACAAGATGTAATGCCAACAATCATGTTACTGCTGTAAAACCGTTTAAATGTACATCAAGGAAAGGAGTGGAATATGCAATTAATCAAGAGGGAAATTTAAATTACACAGTGTATATGGACAAATTCTATTTGTCCGCAAATTAACCCAAAGCTTCGAACATGTAAAAGCAAATAAAGGAGCAGGTCTTATTTTAGATGAAGCGACCAGTAGTATGGATACAAGAACCGAACTGCATATCCAAGAGGCAATGAAGACGTTAATGAATGGGAGAACAAGCTTCGTCATTGCTCATCGACTTAGACGATTAAGGATGCAGATTTCTTTTAGTTATCAATGACGGCGAGATTATTGAAAAGGGTTCACATAAAGAACTAATAAAGAGAAATGGTTTTTATAACAACCTCTATAACAATCAGTTTAGTCAGGGATATGAGTTCATTTGATTTGCCGCGTTTTTCTTTATCAGATGTGTAAAGAACCCTAGTATCTAAAAATATAATTTAAAAGGAGAACACATTTCGTTAATCAGCGAATGTGTTCTCCTTTATTTGTCTACTATTAATCTTAATAAGAACATATAGATTAGGATTTTTCCTTTCAATATATTTTTATTAGGTTAATCTGTATATCTAACACCTTTTAAGATCATATTTACCTTTGCTTTCGTATCTTGGACAATATTTTTTCGAAATTCCTTTGCCTTTTTGAAGGCATCCATCATTCCAGATGCTAAAATCTTAATTTCTCTCGTACGAATTGGTTCTTCTAGAAGAAAAATATATTCTTTCATGCGGTTTCACCTCGCAAGTTGTAATTTTAATATAATTATATATTATTTTGTAAGCGATTACCACAATTATTTGTGAACGTTTTCACTTATTACTATTTTCGAGAAGGTATGAGAATTCATAGGCGGAGAATTTCCGGCTAATGTATATAGAGGGAGCTTAAGAAGCAGCAATAAAAACTCTATCTATTTTGGTTCGCATTGGTCAACATACTATCACATAGAGAAAAAAGTAGAAATATTATAAGGTTAATACAAAATGCTATAATAAATAACTGATATCGTATAATTTACTGTTATAGTCGAAAGGTTGTGAGACGAAATGATTTCTTTAAGAAATGTTCAAGCTACAGATTTAGAACATCTGTTACTTATTGAGAATGGAGGCTTTCCGATAGAAGAAGCTGCCACGGAAGAAGCATTTGTGGAGAGGATTCAGTTAATACCTGATACCTTTATTGTGGCAGAAAAGGAAGGGGAGATCCTTGGATATATTAATGGACCTATCATTAATCAACCTTACATTACCGATGATCTTTTTGAGAAAATCAAAGAGAACCCGAAAAGTGGAGGATATCAGAGTATTTTAGGATTAGCTGTGTCCAAACAGTCAAGAAAGCAAGGGATTGCCAAGATATTAATTGATAAATTAGAAGAACTTGTAAAAGAGAATGAAAGAGTAGGAATCACTTTAACATGTAAACAGGAATTAGTTTCTTTTTATGAAAAATTTGGATTTGTTAACCATGGCATGTCAGAATCACAACATGGAGGAGTACGCTGGTATAACATGGTCAAATTGAAAGAGGCTATGGAATGATCCTTATTTTAATTAATGGGGCGTTACTTTAAGGCCTAGTTCCTTACAAAAAGCTATCTTTCCCTTAATGATAAGATAGCTTTTAACCTTATTTTTAAATATCCCACAGAATATTTTTTTCTTCTACAGGATTTTTAGTTCCGTTAAGTTCTAGTTGATAAAAAGCTAAGTCAAGCCATCTATTGAATTTAAAACCGGCCTTTTTTATTGTACCTGAATGAACAAAGCCAAAGTTTTTATGAATAGCAATGCTTTTTTCATTTGCCGCATCAATTCCTGCAATTAAGGTCATAAACTCACTTTCCTTGGCAATAGTGATTAATTCTTTCATTAAAGCAGTCGCAATTCCTTTTTTTCTGTATTCCTTATCTACATAAACAGAATGTTCAATGGAATATTTGTAAGCAGGCCACGCTCTAGAGGGACCGTAGGTAGCAAATCCAACCACTTTATGATCTTGTTCGCAAACTAATATTGGATAACCTTCATTCATCTTTTGTTCGTACCAAATTTGTCTGCTTTCTAGCGTTTGGGGTCTATAGGCATATACAGCAGTAGTATTGAGAATGGCATCATTATAGATATCTAAGATATCCATTAGATCTTTTTGAGTTGCTTCCCTTATCATTTCTTTCTTCCCCTCATAATAAATTTGTTTACTATATTTATTGTAGAATGTTCCATACAAAACGTAAAATTGAACTTTTTAACCGTTTGCTATAGGATAAAGTTATAGCAAAATCAGTTAAGGAAGGTGAGGCCATGACTCCCCAACAACTTCGATACATAGTAGAGATTGCCAAGCATAAATCTATTAGTCAAGCTGCTTCTGCACTTTTCGTAACACAGCCGAGTATCAGCAAAGCGGTGCGTGACCTCGAATCAGAGTTAGGGATAACTATTCTAGATAGAACCAATAAAGGCGTTGTCTTCACACAAGAAGGTACGGAGCTATTATTTTACGCAAAAAAGCTTCTAGAACAAATGGAGGCTGTTGTCCATCATTTTAACAAAGCAAAAACAATAAACTTAACAAAGTTTTCTATTTCATCTCAACATTATGGTTTCGCAATAGAGGCTGTTGCAAATGTAATGGATTATTTTGCCGAGCGGAAATACGAGCTGGCGATTCGAGAGGGTAAGACGACCGATGTGATTAATGACGTGTACGCAAGCAGGAGTATTCTTGGCATCTTATCTCTGACTGATTTAAATAAGCATTTTTTTGAGCGCTATTTCACCTCAAAATTACTAACATATACTCCACTTGCTTCATTGAAACAGCATGTCTTTCTACGAAAAGAACACCCTCTGGCTCAACTCGAAAGCATTACCTTGGATCAGTTAAGGGACTATCCTTATCTGACTTACCAGCAGGATGATATGCTGCTGCATTTTGCGGAAGAAGCCCTGAATGTAGATAATATCGGGAAACTAGTCTATCTCAAGGATAGAGGGGCAATGAATAATCTCCTTTCAAATACAGATAGCTACAATCTGGGAACAGGTTGTATCGTGAATAATTACATGAACCCCAATATTATCTCTATTCCATTGGACGGAGGCAATCTAATTCAAGTGGGATTGGTGAAACGAAACGATGTACTTTTGCCAGATGAGCTTCTGGTATATATTGATTTTTTAAAATTTGCTTTGGAAAAATCTAAGCCGAAGGAAATGTAGAGGTAGGGTAGAGGTCGTTTGTTTATCCTTTATTTTAGAAAAGCCTCTATTTCAGTAACCACCAAATCTTGATACGTCTATTATTAAGAAAAACACATTGAATTAGGGAATTCAATGTGTTTTTCAGCAGCTTTTCAAATGAGAAAGGTATTTTTTTATAATTAAGGCTTAACAGCTATAAATTCGTCAATAGTTTCAGGGGTATTTTTACCTTCTTTTCCTTGGAAAAGGTCGATATTAACGGTCACATCCATACAGCCAAGGTATTTTCCATTTTCATCACGTATAGTCATGAATTTTTGGTAAATTTGACCAGTTTCGCCAGTGCGTTTTGGGAACCAAAATTCCCATTCGTCGCGTGTTCCTGAACGGAAATCATTCAACAATTTTTTAACGTGGTGAGCCACTTTTGGGTGAAGCTCAAGAACCGGGCGACCAATCGCTTCTTTACGGCGACCAATCGCTTCTTTACGGCGACCATGCACGCGGTTTGGATTATTGGAATACCAGCGGAAAATATCGTTGGCATCACAAAAGCCCATTTCAAATGGCAAAAGATTGATAATTAAATCCAAAGTGCTTGCTTTAATCGCACCAGTTTCAAAATTAATCACAGCTTCAGGACTAATTAAATCTGACAATTTTTCTTCAGACATATATAAATCTCCTTTATGAGAAAAAGATTATAATATTAGTGAGCAAAAAAAACGCCCACAAATATTATAATCTTTTTATTACTATAGACCAATTTAATACTATTTCCAAATGATAAATTATTAACTCTGTTAAAATTTTTGATTTTTCCTTTTCTCTTTTTCTTTTTCTAAAAAAATCTTAAAATCTTCTTTAGTTATATCAGATTTCATTGCTTCTTTTACTAACTCAATCCATTCTTTTGGAAGATCAGACTCGCTTTTTTTCATACTTACCCCTCCATTAAAAAAAGATTTACTGGAAATTAGAGGATGCATTCGAGATTATTACTACTCTTAATATACTTTTCGGAACATAACGGTTTATTTTGGGTATCAAAATAATTGAAAAATAACTTATAAAGTCATCGTTACTTTTTTATGATGTTTTATCCGATTTTTCAAGTTTCATTCCAATATCATCCAATACTTTCAACTTTCCTTTAATAAACGCTCTGTAAAAATCCGACTTTTCCTCAGATAAAACAGACATATAGTATTCCTTCAAAAATGTAATGTAATCCACTAATTCTTCTAATTTTTCTTCAGGTTCCATTGTCTTCTCCCCCGGGCTGTTCACATAAAAACAGTACGTTTAAGTGAATCATCATTTTTGATTGCTAAAACACATCTCGTGAAGTTAGGCATCTGTCAGATTGAAAAGTCCCTCAACATAATTTTCGAATTATATATTTTGTTTATGTTGTTCAAAAGTAAATGATAAATAAATGAAAAATATGTAATGGCAAATTAACATTCGTCAACTTTTATGGAAATAGGTCAAAAGAAATTTTTTATTGAAGCATTTGTTGAAAAAGGATTAGTCCTTTTTAATGGCTGTTATTAGACTAAAGGAGGTTGGTTAATTGAACAAGATATATTGGTAAAATGTAATGAGATTTAAATTATTAAGGGGAGTCTATAAGTCAAAAAAGCCAAAGATATGGAATTTGTGTCTAATAAAATTAAATCAAGACCTAGGGGTGGAGAATGTTAGCTAACTTAAATGACTACTTAAAAGATATAATGGTGTATATTCCCGAAGGAGAAATCAGTCTACGAGATTTTCGAAACGAGAAAAAATGGATTAGTTCAAACTATAAATTTGGAATGCCGGGTATTAGAAAAAATTTAAAGGAATTAATTTGGAATGTTGAAATTAAGCCATTTTATCTTGCCAAATATACGGTGACAGAAGAACTATATGCGATTATTACGGGGGAGAAATTATTAACAACTACTGAGGTTCGAAAACCAGTCGTTAATGTTTCATGGATAGATGCAGTGAATTTTTGTAATTTATTATCTGAAACAATGGGTTATGAAAAGTTTTATGATTTTGATAGTGAAAGTAAATCAGTTATTTGCAATAATAATTCTAATGGTTTTCGCTTACCGACAGATTCTGAATGGCAATATGCATGTAAGGCAAAATCAAAAGGATATCGGTATGGTGAAATTGATGAAATCGCTTGGTTTAAAGATAATTCTAACGAACGAGTACACGAAGTTGGTAAGAAAAAGCCTAATGCTTGGGGCTTATATGACATGATCGGGAATATTTGGGAGTGGTGCTGGGACTTATACGATGAAGTGACATTTGGTAATTACAGAATAATTCGTGGAGGAAGTTGGGCAGAAGAAGAACGTGGATGTGGAGCTACTTGTCGTCGAAAGAGTATGCCTGATTTTTATATAGATGATATCGGTTTTAGAATTGCTAGATCAATCGTTTAATAATTAGAAATTCTGAATGGATATACGTTGTTAGAACTTTTCTTATTAAACTAGAGGACAGATTAAATTAAAAAGAAAACTGTGGTCTGGAAAATTAACTTTTGTTAGGGGGATAATATGAAGGAAAAAAAGGGTATTATGAAAATATTATTTGGCGACTTACCATTTTTATATTTGTTTAATATAAATTCAAAATTAAATTCATTTGACAAAGTCCTCAATTATATTTGGTATATTTTCTTTATTATTTCATTCATTTTAGTTTTTATTAGCGTTCCAGTTTCTAGTAATATGTACTTAATTATTAATATACCAATTTTGATAATGGTGCCTCTTAGTTTATTTATTCTTTCTCGTAAAGATTTTGGATTACAACGTTTCTTTTATTTAGGTTGCACAGTGTTTATAATGTTCTTATCTAATCAATGGATAGACCTATATTCCTTTGTAAAAAAAGATTATACAGTATTTGAAGGAGTTCCAAGTAAAGTTGAAAGGCTAGAATCTAGATATGGTAAAAGAGGTTGGGAAATAATTATTAACGACGACAAACTCTTGCTTCCTTTAAAACTAAAAAAAGAAGAGATTAAAAGAGGGATGGAAATACAATATCTACCGCATTCTAAATTTATTATTAAATATAAGTTTATAGATAAAAAATAACTGAACTTCATATTAGTCGGTAACCCCAAAGCTCCTTGTTTTGTTACAAGTAGGAGGGTGAACAGTTTTGCTGACGGAATCGAGTTCCACGGGTGCGACTTTCTACCCCGGCAACCGTAATAATAAGACCATAAACAAAAAGGTCAACCAGAAAAATCCGGCTAACCTTATAATACGAACGGGTGCGATGCTTAAGAAGCATCGTCTTTTCCCTGAATCTAAAATATTTCATGTATATGTTCTGTCTACTATTTGTTGCTTCCAGTTCAATTTAATATTCCTTGGATCATACCGGTACTCAATTGGATGTTTCGAGATTAATGGTGAAAACCATTGTCGTGCTTTGTGTCATGCGGTATTGGCCCATCCAAGGAATCCAGATATGAGACGGCTTGTTTGAAGTTCATCAAGAACAGTTGAGCCAAGTCCATGGAAAATCCATTTCGAACCACAATACGCATAATGGTTACTTCTTCCATGTCTGGAGGTAAAGGATAAGCAGGCACTTGCCACCCAAAAATGCGCAATTGTCGAGACAAGTCATAAAGATTCCAGTTTGATGTGTGTCCTTCTTTCAATTTCCATGCAAATACCGGAATATCTGAGCCATCTGAGAGTAATTCAAAAGGACCCATGTCCAGAATCGCTTTGCTGAGGAATAGCGCTACTTCCTGAGAAGTCTTTTGCACCTCATAGTATCCGTCTTTGCCTAGACGTAGATAGTTATAGTATTGTAGGAGTACTTGTGCGCCGGGTCGAGAGAAATTCAAGGCAAACGTCGGCATGTTCCCTCCTAAATAGGACACTCGAAAGATGAGTTCCTCAGGTAGATCACAAGCCTCACGCCAAATGATCCATCCAAGTCCCGGGTAAACTAATCCATATTTGTGTCCAGAAACATTGATGGATTTCACCCTTTGCAACCTAAAATCCCAAACTAAGTCTGGTTGAAGAAACGGTGCAATAAATCCTCCTGAAGCAGCGTCCACATGGATCGGAATGTCGAGACCCGTTCTGGCCTGATGCTCGTCCAAGGCTTTCGCAATGGCGGCGACTGGTTCGTAAATACCCTTATAGGTCTCCCCAAGAATCGGTACCACACCGATTGTATTTTCATCTACGGCAGCAAGTACTCCTTCGGGATACAAATGAGGATGTTCTGGACTAATGTTTACATAACGCGGTTCAACCTCCCAATAGTTAGCGAATTTTTCCCAAACGACCTGAACGGCAGAACTAAAGACGATATTTGGCCGGTCAATTGGCTTCCCTTGTTTTTTGCGTGCGTTTTGCCAGCGGCGCTTTAACGCAAGGCCCCCAAGCATACACGCTTCCGACGATCCTGTTGTCGAAACGCCCAAAGTAGTTTGAGGGTCGGGCGAATTCCAGAGATCGGCTAAAATTCGAACACAGCGTTCCTCTATCGCTGCCGTCTGCGGGTATTCGTCCTTATCAATCATGTTCTTGTCTACTGATTTCGCATATAAACTTTCAGCGGATGGCTCCATCCAGGTGGTTACAAATGTTGCAAGATTAAGACGGGCATTCCCATCTAGTGCGATTTCATCATTGACAATTTGATAGGCGGTTTCAGGTAACATGCCTTGATCACGCATACGAAAACGGGGAACCGCCTCTTCTCCTTTACGAGCGAATAGGGGATTTATAGAAAATTCATTAGACAACATTCTTTGCTCGATTTGCGTGCGGCGCGGGTGCCAATGCGGCATATAGGTTCCACACTCCTTCATGGGAATTAGATTTCTTATATTGTTTTGTCAATAAATGCCGTAAAATATTCATGACGCAATGTATCGTTCATAGATGAAAGCTTAATTGTTCTAATCTGTAGCTTTTTATTCCATAAAGCATATATGATAGAATATAGATAGTTTGCTACAAAATAAGCATGGGCTTTCAGCAGAAGGGATAAGTATGAAGAACAAAAATACTCAAATTAATCAAAAGATATATTACAGCATAGTGTTAGTGGTAATTGCACTTATGCTACTTGGGCTGTTTGCCGGTAATCCACTTCTACATCATCTTGGACCAGGATATATTACGCATGGTGTTTTAGTTTTCTTCTTATCTATATGCTTATTAATTTACCCTTTTTATAAGTCACATTTTCTTAGAATAATTATAATCGTCGTAGCCTCTACTTACTTTTATACTATCTTCTTTTCATATCCGAATACCTGGTCTAACTTTATATTTTTATGCTTCATTCCTGCCATTTCAATCTTGTTTTTTGATACAAAACTTTTTCATCTTTCCTTACTATTAAATACTTTCTCAATCATAATTCTTTTTAGCTATATTGCCATAGCTGATCGAGGAGAGCTTTATCCATATATAAAAGAAGACTTAATCGGAAATATTATTAACTTTTTAGGAAGCCAAGCCATTCTTTATTTTATTTTTTACTTATCGTATGGACGGTTGAAGAAACAGCAGCTCTACTATGAGCAAATTAAACACTCAGAACGTCTGAAAACAACTGGACAGATGGCGGCTGCTGTGGCACATGAGATTAGAAATCCCTTAACAGTGGTTAAAGGCTTCCTACAGTTATATGAAAAAGATAATACATATAATGAAAATAGTAAGCGGCATTTCTCGTTAATGATTAATGAATTAAACACGGCAGAACAGGTAATTTCTCAATTTTTATCCATTGCCAAGCCCGACAAAGACACAGAAACGGAACTAGTAGATGTAAAGTTTGTTCTTCAAAGTGTAACGGATCTACTCAATACTTATGGCCACCTACATGATAATAAGATTGTACTAAGTATGGTTGAGGATTGTTCTATCGCTGCGAATACCATTGAATTTAAACAGTTATTAATTAATATTATTAAAAATGCGATTGAAGCATCAAAAGATGGTGATTCTGTTGTAATTACTGCTGAAAGTAAAAAGGGCTTGGTTGAAATTAAAGTAATTGATAGTGGACAGGGGATGTCAAAGGAAGAAATGGATTCTCTTGGCACTCCATTTTACTCGTTAAAAAGTAAAGGAACTGGGCTAGGGATGATGATTTGCTTTAACATTGCTACAAAGTATAAAGGATCTATCGACTTTGATAGCGTAAAAGGTAAAGGAACAACGGTTACGATTCGGTTTCCAGCAACAAATACGAGTAAGTATAGAATATAAAAGGAGAACACATTTCGTTAACGAGCGAATGTGTTCTCCTTTATTTGTCTACTATTAATCTTAATAAGAACATATAGGTTAGGATTTTTCCTTTCAATATATTTTTATAAGGTTAATCCGTATATCTAACACCTTTTAGCATCATATTGACCTTTGATTTAGTATCTTGGACAATATTTTTTCGAAATTCCTTTGCCTTTTTGAAGGCATCCATCATTCCTGATGCTAAAATTTTAATTTCTCTCGTACCAACTGGTTCTTCTAGAAGAAAAATATATTCTTTCATGTGTTTCACCTCACAAGCTGTAATTTTAATATAATTATATATTATTTTGTAAGCGATTACCACAGATATTTGTGAACATTTTCACTTATTTTTTTAAAGGTTTTTTAGGTTTACTTAAAGAATGAAACGGGTAAATTTACTTCAAACTAATTGGTGTTACTTTTTACTTATTCAACTCCTAAAAATAAAAAAGCGTCTGCAAATATGCAAACGCTGAAGGAGGTACTGCTTTATGTTTGGTAGTAATATTATATGTACACAAAATAATAACTGAATAGGACAAGTGCTGATTACAAGTAAAATAGGCTGGAAATGTAAAAAAATAAATTTCTACTAATAAAAGGAACCGATACTCCTAAACGGTTTGGACGTTCAGAGTTGTGGTATATATATAAAAGGGATAGGAGATGGTCTTATGAATGAACTAAAACACAGCTATTATATTAACATACAATCTCACGAGATTTTTAGTGAACCTGATGGATCGGAATGGGATTTTAGGATTGAAGCAACGGATAAAGAAGTTGCTGTTCTAGAACGGCTGTTTGATAAAACCGAGGAAACAGATTGGGAAAGTTATATCCGAGCCCACATTCCATATCTTGAATACCATCATCAGCCCCAAAATAAAGACTATGATCTACGTATTCTGCTAATCTATTCCTTACTACATTATTTGGGGGATGCAAAAACTCGCGCACATATTCACGAGATGGGAATATTAAATGAGGAATTTGTATATGAACAGGCAATACTGGGGTACCGAGAATTTTGATTGATTAAGAACTTAAAAACCGCACAAAATGCGGTCTAAAGTGGAGTTACTCTAAATCATTTTCTATAGGATCCGTCAGTTTTTCTTTTATAGGATCCCCATATTGGAGATTGATTTCTTTTGCTAACTCCGCTAAATATTCATCAGAAAAAAAGGGATTCTTATCTTTATACATGTAATTCCTCCTATGCGATAAGCTAAACTATATTTCTATAGCATATTTACGTTATTAACATTTCCATTTTCCTGGGATTTAATCTCTTGGAAAAAAATTCATTTACATTCGCTGAACATAGGAGTAATATAAACACAGTTTCAAATTTCTAAATCGCTGAAACCATTAGGTACGGGGGAACCATTTTTGTGGGATATTACTTATCTCAAGGGGTGAATCCTTTCAAGGTAGGGCTACTCAAAGGTCCGAATCCGACAGCTAACCTCGTAAGCGTTATATGAGAAGGAAGGTGGAGCTTGTGGCACGAGAAAAATGATGTGTCTACAGGTCGATTAACTATGACCTGTAGGCACTTTTTTATTTTTGAAAAATATTGCTTTTAGGAAATTACGTTTTAATGGGCAATATAAAACTTATTAACAATATTGGGTGGTGAGTAATTAATGCTTTCAGCATTAAAAAGATTTTTAATTGGACGTCCATTGAAGTCCCATGAATTAGGAGAACAGAAACTTAACAAAACCAAAGCATTAGCCATCCTTTCGTCTGATGCTCTATCTTCGGTGGCATACGGACCAGAACAAATTTTGATCGTATTAATTACGGTAAGTTCAGCTGCATTTTGGTATTCCATTCCTATCGCAGTTGGTGTATTAATTCTTTTAACAGCTCTTATACTGTCTTATCGGCAAATCATATTTGCGTACCCTCATGGGGGTGGAGCTTATGTGGTTTCCAAGAGCAATCTAGGTGTAAATTCAGGTTTGATAGCTGGCGGTTCACTTTTGGTCGACTACATACTAACTGTTGCTGTAAGTGTGTCTGCCGGGACTGATGCTATAACATCTGCTTTCCCTACATTACATCAATATAACGTAGGAATTGCCATTGTATTTGTCATTTTTATAACTCTTTTAAATTTAAGAGGAGTAACGGAATCTGCTTCAATATTAGCCTATCCCGTTTACTTATTCGTTGTAGCATTAGTTATATTAATTGGTGTGGGTTTGTATCATATTGTCACTGGAGGGGTTTCACCTCAATTACATACACCTATCGGTACACCTGTGACGGGGATTAGTCTGTTTATACTTTTAAGAGCGTTCGCTTCAGGAAGTTCAGCCCTAACAGGGGTTGAAGCCATTTCGAATGCAATCCCTAATTTTAAAGACCCGGCCCCTAATAATGCTGCTAAAACATTATTGGCAATGGGAGCCTTGCTTGCCGTATTGTTTTCAGGAATTGTATTTTTAGCTTATTATTATGGGATTTCTCCAAATGCAGAAGTAACCGTTGTTTCTCAAATTGCTGAAGAAACTTTCGGGCGGAATTTCATTTATTTCTTTATTCAAGGAACTACAGCATTGATCTTAATCCTCGCGGCGAACACAGGATATTCAGCTTTCCCGTTGTTGGCAGTTAATCTGGCAAAGGATAAGTTTATTCCAAGAATGTTTCTTATTAGAGGGGACAGATTAGGATATTCAAATGGGATCATCATACTTGGCGTTGCTTCTATTATTCTCATCCTTGCTTTTCAAGCTGAAACAGAGTCTCTTATCCCGCTTTATGCCATTGGAGTATTTCTTCCATTTACATTGTCTCAGTCAGGCATGATGGTTAAATGGCTGCGAGAGAAACCTCAAGGATGGGTTCCGAAATTCATTATCAATACAACGGGTGCCCTCATTAGTCTTGTCGTCACATTAATGTTCTTGATAACAAAATTCTCACAGGTTTGGTCAATCTTAATCTTTCTACCGATCATTGTCTACCTCTTTCATCGAATTAGAAAGCATTATGATGCCGTTGGTGACCAACTTAGGCTCACTACATGTGAACCACTGATGCCTATTGAAGGAAATGTACTAATCGTACCTGTTGCTGGCATGACAAATGTGGTAGCCAATTCCATAAACTATGCTAAATCTCTTTCCCAGGATCAAATTATTGCCGTATATGTTTCCTTTGAAAGAGACGATGAAAAAAACTTTGAAGAAAAATGGAAGAAGTGGCAGCCAGATGTAAGACTGGTGACGCTTCACTCGCATTATAGAAGTATCATTAATCCCCTTACCAAATTTATTGATACAATTGAACATAAAGCTAGTGAAGCGAACTACCGAGTCACCGTAATCATTCCGCAATTTATCCCTAAGAAAGGTTGGCACAATATTCTTCATAATCAATCAAGTTTACTGATTCGTGCCTACTTGTTGTTTCGGAAAAACGTGATTATCACTACTGTTCCTTACCATTTAAAGAAATAAGAATATAAACCGTTTTTTCAGGTAGCTCTATCTAAAGTAGAGCTACCTATTATTTATATTCAATGTTTTGCTTTTAACCCTGGCTTTTTTGCAATACTGCTTTTTTAGGTTCACTTTCTTGAATAGCTGCTTTCTTAGGCATAAAGAATGCAACAATGAGCGCCACAAATCCTAAGACTAGCATAAATATATAGGCATCACTTGCACCATATATAGAAGCTAATTTTGATAGTTCCATCTTAGTCATGCCTCCATTTTCCATAGAGATCTCAGTGGCATGTGATTTTGCTTGAATGGTATACACTGTAACGACAACTGCTGTGCCAATCGCACCTGCCAATTGGCGAACCGTATTATTAACTGCTGAACCATGTGAACCTAATTCTCTTGGTAAAGCATTTAACCCTGCTGTATTTAATGGCATAGAAATGAAGCTTAATCCAATTCGTAAAATTACCGTGCGGGCCATTAAGTACATATAGGTGGTGGATTTGGTTAAATCAATGACTCCCCACATGGAAATAATGATAAATAGTAAGCCTATAATAAAGAGAGGTTTAGCACCGTATTTATCATACATTCTACCTGTGACAGGGGATAGGAAGGCATTAATGATCGCTCCAGGCAATAAAAGCAGGCCTGCCTCAAAAGCTGTAAATCCACGTCCATTCTGCAAATAAATAGGTAAAAGAATTAAATCCGCATACATAATCATCGTATTTAGGATATTGATGAACGATGTCAGAGTAAAAATTTTATACTTAAATACGGATAAATTTAATAAGGGATCTTTGGATTTCATTTGGCGTATACAGAATAAAATCGTAACGATGATTCCGACAACGATGGTTGAAATGACAACAGGATTATCCCATCCCTTGCTGCCTGCGCTGCTAAATCCATATAAAATACAGCCAAAGCCAATCGTTGATAAAATAACACTTGCCATATCTAATTTTGCTTTTGTTGTATCGGCAACATTCATTAAATATTTGAACGAGAGAAGAATGGCAATTAAAACAAATGGAGCTAACCCAATAAATAGCCATCTCCATGATACATATTCAATGATAAACCCAGATAATGTTGGAGCAATGGCGGGAGCAAAAATGATCGCAAAACCAATTGTCCCCATAATACTTCCACGCTTTTCGGTAGGATATAAATATAAAATGACAGTCATCATGAGCGGCATAATAATTCCTGCACCTACGGCTTGAATCATTCTTCCTGTTAACAGCATGCCAAAATTCATTGCACAGGCACAAATGATAGAACCGACCAACAAAAAGAACATCGAACTAATAAATAGCTGCCTTGTTGTAAAACGTTTCATTAAAAACGCTGTAATTGGCACTAAAACACCGTTTACTAACATAAAGCCCGTCGACAACCATTGCACAGTGGCCGGAGTTACATGAAAAACGTCCATGAAACTGCTCAATGCCACGTTTAATAACGTTTGATTTAACGTCGATAAAAAACAGCCGGCAATCAGTACAATTAATAAGATTTTTTTATTACTTTCTGTAATTTCATTATTCATTCATTTACCCCTTTATTCTAGACTTGAATTCTCAACAATGTGTCGATAAAATCCATAGTAACAAGAAATAAAGTTCCTGACCATGAACAGTTTTTTTCGAAATGTTTACTAATCGACAAAGAATATATGTACTGTTGTGAAAGTCAAAGGAAAATCTATAAAGGAGTTTAAAAATGTCTATACCTAAAAAAGAAGACCCTCGTACCATTCGTTCAAAGGAAATGTTTAAAAATGCTGTCTTTTCTCTCATAAGCGAGAACTCGTCTATTTCAAATTTAACGGTTCAGAAAGTCGCAGCCAAAGCAGGATTAAACCGAACAACCTTTTACTTACATTATCAGGATATTCAAGATTTACTAACGCAAATCACCGATGAGATTTTAAATGAGTTAACGGATAAATTTCTTCCTTTAATACATGCAAAAGATTTATCAGAAAAACAACAGCTAACCCAATTGCTTGACTATTTATATATCCATCGAAAATATTTACTTATTCTATTTAATATGAATCAGTTCGAGGAAGAATTGTTTTTATTATTAAAACAAGTAGTAGGAACAAGAAGGAAGAATATCAAGGAGGATTTACCTGCTGATTATGTTGCGATTGATATTAAAACAGCCTCATTGGTAGGCATCATCATGTGGTGGGTAAAGAAGGGGCTTCACTTTAGTTCGGATTATATCGCGGATCAAATTTATTTGATGTACAGAGCGCAATGATTCTATCTACCAGATCACATAGACCAACCTACCCATGAGATGTGATCGCAGCGTTGGTCTTTTATTTAAGTTAAAGTTTAGATTTGTGGAATTAAATTATTTTCCTAAGGAAATCATAAGCGAAATGCGGGAAAAGGGGATAAGTTATGACCACGGATAAAGAATTAAATCCAATGAATGTGATGAAACCGTTGAATAGAAATCCAAAAATATTAGATGAGACCCAGCCTTTTACGTCATTTGAAATAGGTAAACTCTGGGCTACCTATATGGGAAACAGCATGTCCATTCAAATTTTAAGCTATTTTCTTCAACATTGTGAGGAAGAAGATATTCGGATGCTATTAGAAAATGGCTTAGCTTTATCTAAGGATTTCATACAGAGGACCGAAGTGTTTTTTAAAAAGGAGAATTTTCCTATCCCAATTGGATTTACTAAAGATGATGTCAATCTTGGTGCCCCTCGATTATACAAAGATGAATTTTATGTTCACTATTTAAAATATGCTGCAAAGGCAGGTATGAGCCTTTACGCTGTAGCAGTACCATTGATCATGAGGGAGGACGTACGAGAGTTCTTTATTTATTGTAATCAATGCACTACTGTCCTGTTAGGGCAAATTAATAATGTTTTAATGGAAAATAAATTTATTGCCAAACCTCCCACCATTCCGACACCAGACGGAATTGAAAAAACTGATAAACAAAGTTTCTTAAATGGTTTTTTTGGAGATGTCCGGCCGTTACAGGCATTAGAAATCATACATCTTTGGGATAACATAGAGAATAACACTACAAGTATGGCCTTATTATTGGGCTTTCAACAAACAGTTCAAGATGAAAAGATAAGGGCCTTGTTTAAAAGAGGTTTTGACATGACTGATAAAGCTGTAAAACAGTACAAGGAAAAACTTCACGTTGAAAGTATACATTCACCTGATTATCTAGACCATTTGGTTACCACATCTACCTATCCACCTTTTTCCGATAAAATAATGTTGTTTCATAAAGTGGACATGTTTGCTATGAAGGTAAGGGCATTTGGAAACTCACTGGCGGTAACTGCAAGAAGAGATATCGATATGTTGTATATAAGAACTCTTATCAACATTGGGGCATTTGTTGATGATGGTATGAATATCTTTATTCAAAAAGGTTGGTTGGAATCACCGCCAAAAGCAAATGATAGAGCTTAAGATACATAAAAAAAGGAGGACACTCTTCGTTAATCAATGAAGGTGTTCTCCTTTTTTTGATTACTAGTAATCTTATTTTGGGCATATCAATGATAATTCGCGTTTTCGATCAGATGCCTGATCGTATTAAGCTGAAAAGCTCCATATATTCTATTTTTGGATGTAAGCTCATTGATAAAAAACTGGTGTAACTGCTCTTTGTTGGCCACCCGATTTACTAAGCTGTTGTCCGACCAATCGTGAAGCTCTTTTACATCGTAATTAAAGAATACCAAGGTGTTGATCCATGTTGTAATATCTTGATTTTCCAAATAATTGGATAGGATGACGGCAGTCTGTTGAACCTGGCTTATTGGATTTTCACATGTTTTTACCGTTAATGCTCCCGACACTGATTTACTGAAGATCAGCGTTTCCTCTTTCTCGCTATCTAATATTTCTGCTAAAAAAGAAAACCTCTGGCTGTTATTTCTTGTTAATCCCAAAACAATGTGACCTTTCCAGTATTTGGTTTCTATGACATAGATACCAGTTGATAAAAGGACAAGGTGATCGATCTGCCGAGTATTACCATTTCCATCGGGTATATAAATGTTCGGCATGATAATCATTTCATCTGGTGGAATAATTTTTTTTCGAATTAAATCTGATTTGAAATTTTCTAGGATCTGATGGGTGACGATTTCCCCTTGGTTTTTATAATTTTTCCGTATCTCTTCATTTTCAATGACTAGTTTTTCTATTTCACGTTGGTAAGCTTCGCTCAAACTCAATACCTTTTCATCGTACTTCGTTGCTGCCGTTTCCATCGATGCCTTTTGTATTTCTTTGAGCGCTTCTAGCTCTTGGTAATGATCGCTTCTCATTTCTTTTTGTTTTGCCTTTTCCTTTTTTACGATATAAGTTAACCAAGCGACAGATGCAGCTAGTAAAGTGGAAACAATTAACCAAATCATTGATTTTCTCCTTATCTATCAGATCATATATTTTTATTAATAGTTTTTTATCAGCAATTTATCTAATTGGCGGACTTTATCATAGGAATTTACTAGTTTCTCAGGTACCAAGGTCCTGCCATATTCCCAAGCATTCGTTTCTATTTTAGTTAGAAGTTGTGCTTTTTCATCATCTTCGCCATACTTTATGATCCTTAAATCATGTTTGTTTTTCTTAAAATCCAAATAGTAACCGAGTTGATGATATAGGATAATTTTAACACAATCTTCATCTTTTTCTTTAATTTTAAAGTTAATATTTGCTATATATCCATTAATTTTTAAATAGTTAAACTTAAGCGTATTAGTAGAAACGTTAAAACTCATAGGTGCGGGCAGGGTATTGTTAATTTCATACTCAATTGTTAATTTATGCTCTTGCAATGTATGTTCAATGATTTTCTCAATCTCCCATATATAAATCATCTTACCCGAACACGTCCTTTCAAGCTCTTTACTTTTTATTTTTAAGAAATGCAAGTGGAAAGTAAATCCATCAATGTGCCTTTAGACTTTGTTCCTATCGCATTTTTCAAAGAAAACCTCCATTGAAATAGTAGCAGGAATTCTCTCTATCAGTTTATAGATTGTTCTTATTAGAGAATAGAGAAAAACTATGTCTGATTTTCTTACAATGTTGTTCAAAAAATATTGAACAAGGAGTATATTCGGATTAACAAGTTAACAAATATGTTTAAATTGTAAAAATATATAGACACTTATGTATAATTTGTTATAAGATTGTGTTAAGAAATTACATAATAAACATTTTTGTTCATTCGATTAAGGAGGTTTGAAGTAATGGAGTTATTAATGAGAAATATGTTTCAAACACTTGGGAAGAATACCTCAGCTAATAAACTAGCAAAAAAATACGGTTTGCGATTTGGAGCTGGGCGATTTGTGGCGGGGGAAACGATCCAAACCGCCATTGATTCCGTGAAAAAGTTGAACCGTGATGGGAAAATGGTCACCTTAGACCACCTTGGGGAATTTGTTTATACAGAAGAAGAGGCGCAGGACTCAACGGCCATGTGCATTCAAACCCTCGATGCGATTGCTGAAGCAGGGGTCAAGTCTAATCTTTCTCTTAAAATGACATCGCTTGGCCTTGATATTAGCAGAGAGTTATGTATGAAGAATATGCGTAAAATTCTTAACCGGGCAGCGCTCCATCAAAATTTTGTCAGAATCGATATGGAAGATTATGATCACTGTCAAATATCATTGGATATTTATAAAGAGCTCCGGAAGGAATATGACAATGTCGGACTTGTTATTCAAGCCTACCTGTTTAGAACAGAACAGGATATTGCAGACTTAAATCAACTGAACGCAAACCTGCGTCTCGTAAAAGGAGCATATAAAGAGTCTCCAACAGTTGCTTTTCCAGAGAAAAAAGATGTGGATGAGAATTTTAAAAAGATTATTAAGCAGCATCTATTAAATGGGAACTATACAGCGGTAGCCACCCATGATGAAGCAATGATTGAGTACACAAAAACGCTAGTAAGTGAACATCAAATAGTTAAAGAGCAATTTGAATTCCAGATGCTTTATGGAATTTGTGAGGATATTCAAGCAAAGCTTGTAAAAGAAGGGTTTAATGTCCGTGTTTATGTGCCTTACGGGGTAGACTGGTTTGGTTATTTTATGAGACGGTTGGCAGAAAGACCCGCAAACGTATGGTTTGTTCTAAAAAATCTATTAAAATAGAAATTTTATATAAAAAGGAGTCGGAAAATTATGACAACTGTAACACAAACAGCACCATTTAAAAATGAGCCTTTTACGAATTTTTCTCAAGAGGAAAATAAGCAAGTAATATATGCAGCGCTTGCGAAAGTGAAAACAGAACTAGGCAGGAAGTACCCACTGGTAATCGGCAATGAAAAGCTATTTACCGAAGAACAAACGATTTCAATTAATCCAGGAAATGTGGATGAAATCATCGGGTCAGTTAGCAAAGGAAATAAAGAATTGGCTGAAAAAGCGATGCAAGAAGCGTTAAAAACCTTTGAAACTTGGAAAAAGGTGGCTTCGGCAGAGCGTGCGGAATATCTATTCAAAGCAGCAGCTATTATGAGACAGCGTAAGCATGAATTTTCTTCGTACCTTGTCTATGAATCTGGGAAAAACTGGGCTGAAGCAGATGCCGATACAGCAGAAGCCATCGATTTTATGGAATTCTATGCGAGAGAAATGATTCGCCTAAGCGAGACAAGCACTCATCAACCGCTTGTGAACATCGAAGGAGAAGACAATCAAATTTCTTATATTCCACTAGGTGTTGGGATTGTCATTTCTCCGTTTAACTTCCCATTGGCGATAATGGCGGGAACAACTGTCGCAGCCATTGTCTCAGGAAATACGGTTATTTTAAAACCAGCGGATGCTACTCCTGTGGTTGCAGCCAAATTTGTGGAATTGATGGAAGAGGTGGGTCTTCCTTCAGGCGTTCTCAACTATTTGCCAGGCGATGGAATTGATGTAGGTGAGTATTTGGTTGAGCATCCAAGCACTCGGTTTATCTCCTTTACCGGTTCACGGGCGGTAGGCTGCCGAATTTATGAAAGAGCATCTAAGGTTCAGCCTGGCCAATTGTGGTTAAAGCGTGTCATAGCTGAGATGGGCGGAAAAGACGGAGTGGTTGTTGATGAAACAGCAGACTTAGATGCAGCAGCATCAGCGATTGTCGCTTCTGCTTTTGGCTTCCAAGGACAAAAATGTTCTGCGGGCTCTCGAGCGATTATTGTCGAATCGGTTTATGATGAAGTCGTGGAGAAAGTAACGGAGTTAACGAAAAATCTAACGGTTGGTCTTCCCGAAGAGAACTATGCGGTTGGACCAGTGATCGATCAAAAATCAGTGGATAAAATTATGGGCTATATCGAAATTGGTAAAACAGAAGGCAGATTGCTTACAGGCGGCTCTAGAGCAAAGGGGAACGGCTTCTACATTGAACCAACCATCATTGCTGATGTCCAACCAAAAGCCCGGATCATGCAGGAGGAAATCTTTGGTCCTGTCCTTGCCCTTGCGAAAGCAGCAGACTGGCAGGAAGCGATTGAAATCTATAATGATACTGATTATGGATTAACAGGCGCTTATCATTCCCAGAATGAGGAACGAATTCAGTATGCCCTTGAAAACATGCATTGCGGAAATCTTTACATCAATAAAAAGTGTACGGGTGCATTAGTTGGTGCCCATCCATTTGGCGGATTCAACATGTCAGGCACCGATTCAAAAGCTGGCGGATACGATTACCTGCTGTTGTTTACTCAAGCGAAACTGAAATCTAGAAAACTTTAATCACTATATAAACGGGGAACCCTCCTTTTAAGAGGGGGGAATTCTCCTAAAACCAACCGTGTTTAAAATTTTATTGTAAGCGCTTCATATGATTTTGTGAGTCAAAAACAGAATGGGGGATAGGCTTTGAATATACAGATTCTTATTTCTATTGGTATATATATGGTAGGTATGCTGATCATTGGTTATTTTGCGTACAAGCGTACGTCTAATCTTGAAGATTATATGTTAGGCGGAAGAGGGCTGGGGCCTGCTGTTACAGCACTAAGTGCAGGGGCATCTGATATGAGCGGCTGGCTGCTTATGGGTCTTCCAGGGGCGATGTTTTCTCAAGGTTTGAGCGCCTCATGGATTGCTATCGGTTTAACCATAGGGGCCTATATCAACTGGCTTTATGTAGCACCACAGTTAAGAACTTATACAGAAAAGGCCAACAATTCGATGACCATTCCTGCGTTTCTGGAGAATCGTTTTGCTGATGGTTCGAATTTGCTGCGCTTGACTTCTGGACTTATCATTATTGTCTTTTTTACTTTCTATGTATCGTCGGGAATGGTTTCAGGTGGAGTTCTATTTGAATCAACCTTTAATATGCATTACCAGGCAGGACTTTGGATTATCGCTGCTGTCGTAATTGCCTATACGTTATTTGGCGGATTTTTGGCGGTGAGTTGGACCGATTTTGTACAAGGTTTAATCATGGTCACAGCACTTATTTTGGTGCCAGTTGTAACCATTATGGAAGTAGGCGGGTTTGGTCCCGCATTTCAGGAAATAAAGGGGATTGATCCGAAGTTATTCGATATTTTTAAAGGGACCACTGTATTAGGAATTGTTTCCTTGATGGCATGGGGCTTGGGGTACTTTGGGCAGCCGCATATTATTGTCCGCTTTATGGCGATTTCGTCCGTGAAAGAAATTAAAAAAGCAAGACAAATTGGTATGGGCTGGATGATCTTTTCGGTAGGTGGTGCGATGTTTACCGGTTTCATCGGTTTGGCCTTTTATTCTAAACAAGGACTCACACTAGCAGATCCTGAGACCGTCTTTATTGAACTAAGTCGAATTTTATTTCATCCCTTAATTACTGGATTTTTACTGGCCGCATTATTAGCAGCGGTAATGAGTACGATTTCTTCCCAGCTTCTTGTGACAGCAAGCTCGCTGACCGAGGATGTTTATAAGACGTTCTTCCGCCGCTCAGCAACAGATAAAGAACTCATGTTGATTAGCAGACTATCCGTGCTTGTCGTATCGATTATTGCTGTTGTACTTGCGTTTGATAAGAATGGAACCATTTTATCGCTGGTCGGATACGCTTGGGCTGGCTTTGGAGCTTCATTTGGACCTGTCATTCTAATGAGCCTTTACTGGAAACGGATGAACAGATGGGGCGCACTTGCTGGAATGGTTGGCGGTGCCGTAACGGTCATCATATGGGCCAGTGTACCGGTATTAAAGAATAGTTTGTACGAAATTATCCCAGGATTCATTGTAGGCTTAGCTGCCATCTGGATTGTCAGCTTGATGACTCCCGAACCGAGTGAGCAATTACAAAGAGAATTTGACCAGTATAAACACTCGGCCTAACCTTTTACGCCTTTTGATAGGGATAAGAGAATATGTTTATAAAAATGAAAGCTGATACCCGGATTAAGATACGGGTTCAGCTTTTTTCATTCATATAAGAAGAGTCCTAATGTATTGCACTTAAAAGGGCTGATTCGCTAGAATAGATGTTCATTTTATGATAATGTTAAAGGATAATAAAGGCATGAAAGGATTTTAGTATGTTCAAAAATGCTCAATTGTTATTGGATGACTCCTTTACAATTGTTAATCATCATATACCATTACTAGAAATAAAAAAGAAGCTGAACGAGTACCATTTTGTTATCGTGTCAGGTGGAACATACTTGAGTATTGCTAATTATGAAAAAAGCCTGATGAACTTAGGTGACGACTCCATACCTATTATTGATTGGCTTGAACAGCTTCAATGGCTGCCATCATCTGTGATTTTGGATGTCGATGGAGCCGATAAGGCTGTTGATTGGCGCCGACCGGTACTTGTTAAAGACGAAAAAGGAATTGTTGGGGTTCTTTCAGCTGAAAAGCGGCTGGAAATGCTTGAAGAAGAAAACCGCCAGATTTCTGCTTATTTTCAGACGTTAGCAGAGACGATCAATGAATCGGTTACAGCAGTTGATCAAGAGGGACAAGTTGTCTATTGGAGTACTACAGCGGAAGAAACCTATAAGATAAAAAAAGAGTACATCCTTGGAAAAAAAATAGGGGAGCACTTTCGTGATGAATCGATTGTCCTTCACCGGATACTAAATGAAGGACGACCGGTAAGAGGGCAATATCATCGACCTGATAAGGATACACACGTTCTCATTAACGCTTCACCGATACTGATAGAAAATCAGATCATTGGCGGCGTCGCTACCGAACAGAATATCACGAATATTATCCGACTTAATGAAGAATTGGATTCCAACTCATCCGTGCTTGTTCAAAAGTCCAATCCCTTCTCAACCATGGTAAGCGGGAGTCCAAAATTTCAGGAAGCTTTGAAGATTGCGCAAAAGGTCGCCCATGCCGATATCCCTATCCATTTAACAGGGGAACCTGGGGCTGGAAAGGAAATGCTGGCACAGGCGATTCATTATGGAGGAACAAAAGCTGAAGGGCCTTTTATCACCCTAAACTGCTCGCTCATTCCTTCTGCCTTGTTGGAAATGGAACTTTTCGGTTTTCAAAAGGAAAACTATACTGCCGAACAGCAAACCTTACAAATCGGCCGGATCGAGCAAGCTTTAGGCGGTACGTTATTTATAGAAGATATTGATAAGATGCCGCTTCAGGTTCAAGGAAAACTATTAAATTATATGGTCGATCATCGGTTTTACCGGGTAGGTGGGATAGAGAAAATTACCTCGCCAACTCGAATCATAACTTCCACCTCAGAATCAATTGAGATACTAGTGAAACAAGGAAGTTTTAACGAGCAGCTTTATTTTCATTTATCCGTGATTACCATCGATATACCGCCCTTAAGAACTAGAAAAGAGGATATCGTTGCCCATGCCCAGAATTTTGTTCAAGAATTCAACTCTAAATATAAAAAACCGGTACTGGAGATCTCTTCTGAAACCATGAATCAGTTGGTGAACTATGACTGGCCAGGTAACATCCGTGAGTTGAGGAACACAATCGAACGGTTGGTTCTCCTTACTGACAAATCCGTTATTACCGATGAACATTTGCCCGATAGTATTAAAAGTAAGTTAATGGTGAAACAAACTACCAGCCAAAAAGAGGAAATCGTTCAACAGGAAGATGTTCTTATAAATCCAGAAGTCTTAGAGATTGAAGAAGCATTAAGAAAAACCTATGGAAATAAAAGTGCAGCGGCCAACCTTTTAGGGATTTCACGAGGGACATTGTATAACAAGATAAAAGAATATGGATTACATTAAACGAAAAATACACCAACAATGGTGTATTTTTTCTTAAATCTAAAGTCAATGATCATCAAGAAGAGCATAATAGGAGGAGATTTATTTGACATTTATGCCAACAAAACAACGTGATAAAGTGAGTTCGTATAAAAATCTTCGGTCGTTGTATGAGCAAAACATTACGGTGAACAGTATTTCAGAAACCATGGATACGTGTCATCTTACTGATGATGCCGAAAGTATTAAAAACATGATGCTAATGAAAGACTATGATGTTATGGGTGTGGAAGATCATGGAATTGTTATTGGTTATCTTGTCAGAAATGAATTAAAGGAAGGAATCTGTCATGAGTATTATCGGAGTTTTAGTCCGACCGAGCTTGTCTCGGAATCCACACCACTTATAGATACGCTGTTTATTCTTAAAGAGATTGACAGAATCTTTATCCTTGAAGGAAACAGAATAACCAAAGTTGTGACGCTGGCAGATCTTCAGAAACCTCCCGTTAGAATGTTACTATTTGGGCTGATTTCCTTATTAGAGATGCACCTTTATCGAATTATAAATGATTTTTTCCCTGAGGATACCTGGAAAAAACATTTAAATCCCCATCGAATTCAATTAGCTGAGGAATTATTTTCTCTTAGAAAGTCACGAAACGAAGCCATTCAATTATGTGATTGTCTACAAATTTGCGACAAACGAGACATCGTCTTGAATGAGAGTCCATTACGGGAACTTTTGGGGATTGAATCAAAGAGCAAAGGGAAAACGTATTTTAAACAATTAGAAGGTTTACGAAACAACTTAGCACATGCCCAGAACTTGACTACACAAAATTCTTGGGATGAACTTTTCTTAGTACTTGAACAGACTGAGAAATTATTAGGAGCATGTGAAAAGGTATGAGGCAAAATTTCCACAGAAATTGTTAGAAGAGGGTTGGTGCCTGGTTCTAAAGGTACCAACTTTTTTCTGTATCGAGGCAGTTGACCTAATCAGTCCGAACTAAATAATATCGTGTCAGTTTTTTGGGTAATTGAATACAATTTAGAATAACAACATTTTAATGTACAGGGAGAGGTGTGACGGCATCATGTTTTCTGCTACAGGAATGCAGGGATTCAAGATGTTTTCTACAGTCCACATTGCTACGTTAGTACTATTCTTCGCTGCATGTGGTGCTTTGGTGCATTTCAGAAATCGACAGAAGCGATACCAACCGATCTTTAAATGGACTTTGTTTATACTGTTGCCTGCCTGTGAAATCTCCTTGCAATTATGGTTAATCCTCACCCACCAATGGGAAGTGAAGGATCTTCCTTTACAACTTTGTTCTCTTAGTTCGTTTTTAGCGATATTTTTATTCTTGAAAAAGAGCAAAAAGGTGTTTTATTTGTTGTATTTTTTTGGTACATTAACTCCCATTTTAGCAATGGTTACACCTGAAATGACCTACAATTTCCCTCATTTTCGCTATATTGAATATTTCCTTCATCATTCCGTTATTCCGTTAACCGCATTTTACTTTATTCTTTATGAAGATTATAGGGTACCGATGAAAGCGATTATATCTAGTTTCTTAACCGTGAACATAATCGCCGTCCCCATATTTTTCTTAAATCTGCTGCTTGGCACGAACTTTTTCTACTTAGCGAGTCCAACAGAAGCAAAAACAATCCTAACTTTTTTCGGAAGTGGGATTATGTATTATATTAATTTAGAGATTGCCGCACTGATTGTATTTTTCATCACCTATTTACCAATGGCTGTTTTACAAAGAATCGAAAATAGATACAAAAAAAATGAAGTTAAAATTGATAACGCGCTTAGTTAAACAAGATCAATCAAACGGTAATAAAAGGATGGAGGCACTGGACTTCATCCTTTTATTTGATTTTGTATTTTTTCTTCTAATCTAAGACTATAGTTGTATTCAAAAATTTTGTTTATGCAGTTATTATATGAGGATGTGATTCTGCAAAAAATTTATCGTAAAAAGAGAGAAGGTATTTTAGAATGTCTTTTGGTTCATTTGTCATGGCTTTTTCAATGGCGGGGATAGACTATGACATGTTACAAAATTTAGGAATTTCCATTGGTATTTTGGTATTATTTATCCTTTTTAGAAACTTATTTACAAAGTATGTATTTCAGTTGATTTTAAAATTGTCTAGGAAGACACCAACTGATGTTTTTACAAAAATTTGTTTAGGGTTTGAACGTCCTTTAGGATGGTTCTTTATTATTGTAGGTTTATATTTAGCCATGGATTATTTCCCTTTTATCGAACAGCATAATGCGTTATTTTTAAAATTTCTACGTTCCATGGTCATTGTATTAATTACATGGGGATTGTTTAATTTGTCATCGCCAACTGAGGGGATCTTAATAAGTGTTAATCAAAAGATCAACAATAAGATTGATTTAATTCTATTACCGTTCATTTCAAGGACGATCCGTGTCATCATCATTGCCATCAGTATTAGTATTATTGGCCAGGAGTTTGATTACGACGTAAACGGACTGGTGGCTGGTCTTGGGTTAGGGGGTCTAGCCTTTGCTTTAGCTGCTAAAGAAGCGGTAGGTAATCTAATTGGTGGAATCGTCATTGTAACAGAAAAGCCTTTCTCCATTGGAGATTGGATCTTAACACCTAGTGTCGAGGGGATTGTCGAAGATATAAATTTTAGAAGTACTAAAATACGTACGTTTAGTCAGGCACTAGTTACCGTTCCCAATGCAACCCTTGCCAACGAAGCCATTACCAATTGGAGCCGTATGGGGAAAAGACGAATCACTTTCCACTTAGGACTTAACTATCAAACCACCAAAGAACAAATTCAACGAGTCGTTAAACGAATTGAACATTTATTGATGACTCATGAAGAAATCCATCCTGATACGATTATGGTCGCATTCGATCATTATAATGAGAGTAGTCTCGATGTTCTTGTCTATTTTTTCACGAATTCAACAGTATGGGCAGAACACGTGAAAATTAAACATGAAATCAATTTAGCTATTATGGGTGTATTAGAAGAAGAGGGAGTAGACATAGCGTTTCCAAGTAGAACAATTTACGTAACTCCAAAATCAAATGAAGAATTATTCCAAACAATGGGTTCTTTTGATTGAAAATTGATTTATAGCAACATAGAAAAAGAAAGACCAACAAATGATGGTCTTTCTTTTTTATGTTATTAGTGATAGTGATGAATTCCATAAATCGCCATATCTGAGGATCAAAAATGATTAATTTTGGTTATTATTTGTATATTTTCGTATAAACTTTTCCATTACGGTAAAGAGAACTGCTAGATCACTTAGTTCATTATCATCAGCTATTTTTTGCGAATTTTCCTTTGTGGATACAGGAGCCGCTAGACCACTTTGAGCCTCTTCATCAGCAGTTCCTTGCGAAGTTCCCATAGTAGAAAAAGGAATTGATAGATCACTTTGAGCCTCTTCGACAGTAGGTTCGACTGAAGTTTCCATTGTGGAGAGTGGAATTGATAGATCAATTTCATCCTCTACAAAAGGTATTACTTGCGAAGTTTCCATACTGGATAAAGGAATTGATAAATCAATTTCATCCTCTACAAAAGGTATTACTTGCGAAGTTTCCATTGTGGACAAAGGAATTGATAGATTACTTTCATCCTCTTCAACAGGTGTTACTTGCGAAGTTCCCATTGTGAATTTAAGGTTTGATAGATTAATTTTAGCCTCTTCAATAGGTGTTACTTGCGAAGTTTCCATTGTGG
>NZ_KK366018.1:37758-635694 GCF_000686805.1 Bacillus sp. UNC41MFS5
TTATTACTTTTACTGCTGCTTTTATTACTTTTACTGCTACTATTATTATTTTTATTGTTATTTTTGGAATCTCCGTCTTTTTCTTGTGATTGTTGGTAATCAGTGTTTTCTTCATTTGCCTTTTCAATTTTTAAACCATAACTAATACTTTTAATGTGGAACATGGAGGAGCGAACAATTTCCTGACCGTTGACCAAATAAATAGACTCATTATCTAACTTCATGAGTACTCCCTCTAAGGTCTCAGGGCCTCCACGATTAATTTTAATCCATTTGTATTTCATTAAGCCAAGCAGTTCGTGGAAATTATCAGCTTTTATAAATGGGAAATCTTGAGGTACGTCAAGATCGAATTGCATCTTCTCCTTTAAATTATCTGTAAAACTTTTAATATGATTAGTATTGTAGTAAACAAGTCCATCATCTTCCGTGAGAATGGCGAGAAATTCGTCGCTTGCATCCATTAACATCCCAATTTTGGATTCTGGTCCTCCTCTATCAATCTTGATTACTCTGCCTATGAAATTTTTCATGATGTCTCTATCCATAAAAATTCTCCCCTTACATTTCCCTAATTATATTTACACTGCATGTATATGTAACACGGGAAGATGTTGTCCTAATAAAATAGCCTGTTTATATTATTCAAGAGAAAAATAGGCAAGCCTTAATTAATTTCCCTTCAGCCCTTGTCATCAAGTTCACTTGAATTCATTCTGCACAAGTTGTATTTTTCATTTTCTAAACCAGCAAGTAGTATAATATTGAAGTTACGATGAAATTTTAGAAAACATAAAGAAGAAAGGAACGTTAGATGAACACATCGTTAGAAATGCTTATTGATATATTTGAACGGGCGGCATTACTGTTGATTTGCCTGTTCTTTATGATTCGAATCCCACGATTTAAGGAATCGTTGCAAAAAGACCAGCATTCTCCCACAGAGCGTGTTGTCATTACACTTGTGTTTTGCCTATTTGCCATATTTGGTACGTATTCAGGGATAAATGTGGAAGGGTCACTGGTAAATGTCAGGATTATTGCTGTTGTTTCGGGTGGAATATTATTTGGACCCTGGGTAGGAATTATTACCGGTATTGTGTCAGGAGTCCATCGATATGTAATTGATATTGGTGGGATCACCTCAATCCCGTGCCTCATTACGAGCATTTTTGCAGGGATTGTATCGGGGTATATTAATCGAAGAGTGAAGCGGTCTTTGCGCTGGATTTTTGGAATAGCAGCCGGAATGTTGTCGGAAATTTTGACCATGGTGTTAATTCTTGTGATGGCAAATCCGTTTGAACTAGGTTTGGATATTGTTTCTAAAATCGCATTCCCGATGATTTTAGGAGAGGTTAGCATTGGTTTAATTGTTTTGCTTGTGATGAGCGTCGAAGGTGAAAAGGAAATGATTGCAGCGAGACAGGCGAAGTTAGCATTGGATATCGCGAACAAGACACTGCCTTACTTTCGGTCGATTAATTCGGATTCCCTGACGGAGATTTGTCGTATTATAAAAGATGATATCAAGGCCGACGCTGTAGCGATTACAGATACCCATAACGTGCTCACTTATGTGGGCTTTGGAGAAGAACGATATGTCATTGGGCAGGAAATCATTAGTGATTTAACCAAAGAGGCCATTCACAGTGGGAAATTTATTATTCGGAATCAAGTTCAGGATCACCATACACCGCAAATTCACTCCCTGCTCATTGTTCCTTTTGAGGAGCATGGCGAGGTGACAGGCACTCTTAAAATCTATTACCGGAAAGCCTATAAAATGACCTATTCACTGCAGACGATGGCGATCGGATTATCGCAAATCATCTCCACACTAATGGAGGTTTCCCGGATTGAACAAATAAGGGAAGCTGCGAACAAGGCGGAATTGAAGGCACTCCAAACGAAAATTAATCCGCATTTTTTGTTTAATGCCCTCAATGCAATTGCCTCCACCACACGTAAAAATCCGGACAAGGCGCGTGAGCTGATTATTAATCTTTCTGGCTATATGCGCTACAATTTAGAAGTTAGTGATGAATTGATTGATATCCATAAAGAATTGGCTCAAGTCCGAGATTACGTGGAAATAGAAAAGGCGCGTTTTGGCAGCCGTTTAACAGTGGAATATGAGGTAGATGATGTAAATGTGCACATACCGAGTCTTCTCATTCAGCCTTTAGTCGAAAATGCCATTATCCATGGAATCTTAAAGATAAAAGGACCCGGAGTGGTGACCATTTCGGTCAAGAATTTGGAAAACAAAGTAAGAATTAGTGTGAAGGATACCGGGGCCGGAATTAGCGAGGATGTCATTCATCAGTTGTTGAATGATAATGTACCGGCCAACAAAATCGGCTTGTATAATGTTCACCAGCGAGTGAAACTCATTTATGGACGTGGACTGGTCATTCACCGTCTGTCACCTGGAACTGAAGTCTTTTTTGATATAGTAAAGGAGAACCTATGAGAGCAATTATTGTAGAGGATGAAATACCTGCACGTGAAGAACTGGAGTATTTAGTTGAAGCCTATAGTGAAATTGAAGTGATACAATACTTTGATGATGGCTTAGATGTATTAAAATTTTTGCAGGAGAATGAAACAGATGTAATCTTTCTAGATATTAACATTCCTTCCCTTAATGGTATGTTGTTAGCGAGTACTATAAGTAAATTTTCAAAAAAGCCATATATTGTCTTTACCACAGCTTATAAAGAGCATGCAGCACAAGCATTTGAACTAGAAGCCTTTGACTATATTTTAAAGCCCTATGACGAGAAGCGGATTGCCACGATGTTAAGCAGGCTGGAATCTGCCTTTAAAAGAGATCATACCGAAACAACGCTTCCGGATAGAAAACTCGAATCGCATCTGAATCCTCAACTACAGCAAAGGGAAATCTCATCGAAGGCTTCTAATCGAATTAATTTGAAAAAGAACGATAAAATTATCGTGACAGATGTCAATGATATCTATTATGCAATCGCGAGAGAAAAAGTTACTTTGGTGTATACGAAAGAGGAGGAGTACACCATGCCGTTGAGCATAACGGAATTTGACGCACTATTACCAGAGAACCTTTTCTTTCGTTGTCATCGTTCTTATACGGTTAACCTGACCAAAATCCGTGAAATTGTTCCTTGGTTTAATCAAACCTACATGCTTCGTTTAAAAGATCTTTCTGAGGAAATTCCGGTGAGTAGAAGCAAGGTGAAGGAGTTTCGACAAATTATGCATCTATAACCGCCATTCATTCCGAATAATAGGCATCTCATTCTGAAACCGATTTCCATCTATTTTTCGATGCTATGATGATGATGTAGACAAAATCAATTAAACATTATCATTTTTACATGGAAGAAAAGAGGAGATCGCAATGAAATCAGGAACAGATCGTCGATGGCTGATCGTGTTAGGAACGATTATTGTACAGATGGGATTAGGTACCATTTATACGTGGAGTCTTTTTAACCAGCCGTTGGTAGAACTCTTTCATTGGAAGTTAAATTCAGTTGCTATTACGTTTTCTATTACCAGCTTCGCCTTGGCATTCTCGACATTGTTTGCCGGAAAGTTGCAGGATAAATGGGGGCTTCGCCGTTTAATTGGTGTTGCAGGCCTTGTACTAGGATCAGGATTAATCCTTAGTTCCCAAGTATCATCTTTATGGATGCTTTATATTCTAGTAGGTGTGGTCGTTGGGGCAGCAGACGGTACTGCTTATATTACTTCATTATCAAATTTAATTAAGTGGTTTCCAGAGAGAAAAGGACTTATTTCTGGAATTTCTGTTGGTGCGTACGGTACAGGAAGTTTGTTATTCAAATTCATTAACGGTTCACTGATCCAATCAGTGGGAGTATCTCAAGCCTTCTTTTACTGGGGCTTAATCGTAATGATATTAGTTGTGGGTGGTTCATTCCTTGTACGGGAAGCAAAAATGGGTCAAGCGGCACAAACCCTTAGTGCCAGCGTCCAAAAAGATTTCACTGTTAAAGAAATGCTTAAAACTAAGCAAGCGTATCTATTATTTGTTATTTTCTTCACGGCTTGTATGAGTGGGTTATTCTTAATTGGAATCGTGAAGGATATTGGTGTTAGCTTGGCAGGACTTGATATAGAAACAGCAAGTAATGCTGTGGCATTAGTTGCCATCTTTAATACAAGTGGACGCATCATTCTCGGGGCCTTATCAGATAAAGTCGGCCGTTTAAGAGTAGTATCATTTGCACTTCTTGTTACTGCAGCAGCTGTGACCGTATTAAGCTTTGTCCAACTTAATTATGCATTGTTCTTTGCCTGTGTTGCCGGGATTGCCTTCTGTTTTGGCGGGAATATTACGATCTTTCCTGCGATTGTCGCTGATTTCTTTGGTTTGAAAAATCAAAGCAAAAACTACGGCATCATTTATCAAGGTTTCGGAATTGGAGCCATATCTGCATCATTTATTGCTTCTGCCTTAGGTGGATTTATTCCTACCTTTAAGCTTATTGCCGTTCTGAGCGTTGTATCATTACTCATCGCCATGACCATTAAGGCACCGAATGTTGGAAATCCGAAAACGAAGGAAAAAAGGGATCATGGGAAGGTTCACAACCTTTCACCAGAGACACGAGCAAGTTAATAGAGCAAGTTAGAAATGAGGCAGCGAACCCCTATGGGGTCGTTGCCTTTCGTGCTATATAGGAAAAATACTTCAATTTCATTAGATAAGAAATAATCCAGTGAATGAAAAAAATTGTTTTTACAAAAAATAATAAAGCAACAGGTCATTAACTAGGAGGTATTGCCATGCCTAAAGTTGAAGTAGCTTGTTCAATCTCCAACTGCTCGTTTTATGGAGAAGGAAATGTTTGTACAGCGGAAAAAATCATGGTTGAAATAGATAACCATGCACGCTATGATACAGAATTTTCTTCTGAATTAGGTGAAAAGAATCATGTGGATACGGCAGGTACCTCAGCAGAAACCTGTTGTAAAACCTTCAAACCAAAACGAAGCAAAAATAGTTAAACGGATTCTGTTGTAAAAAAGACGGGCATAGCCTTCCCAAAAGGAAGAACCAGCCCCGTCTTTTTTTATTGATTTGTTCATTTTTTATTATTTTTACAGCACACAGGATTATTGAATAATTAATAAAATATAATAAATAAAAAGAAAAAATAGGCGGGATCACATGATGAAGAAGATGAATTATTTGTTCTCTTTATTGTTAGTTTCAATGGGTTTAGCTGCTTGTACCCCACAACAGGATGTGGTGAATGAAAAGCCACCGGTATCAGAACCAGACGGAGAAAATCCGTCAAAACCCAATGGGCCAGTTTCAGAAGAACCAGTGGAAGAAGTTTATCACAATGAAGTCTTTAAAGATGTTGTCGTTACAGAAAAAGCAAATACAATCATTGTGACAGGGAAAGCCCAAGTTTTTGAAGGGGTCTTTCAATATGCTCTTTATGATGGAGAAAAAGTCGTTAAAGAAGGGAACTACCAGACAGAGGGTGCACCAGCTTGGGGGGGATTTGAAATCACATTTGCCAAGGAGTTAGTATCTACAGATACCAGCAAATTAGAATTATTTGTATATTCCGCAAAAGATGGCTCAAAAATAAATACGTTAGAAATTCCAATAGCCTTAGACAACTGAGGCTGCATTTTCTAAGATTAACGCTTTCTTGCACTAAGCGTCATTTTATCCATACTAGCAGCGACTGTAATCCCAATAGCATATCGAATCAAATCCACTGTAAGAAAACCTTTTCCAAGTATTAATGCTCCAAGTACTGTACCCCGAAGCTGATTGATCCATTCAGCTTGATAGAGCTGACTGAATTCAATGCTATAACTGAATAAAAAACTAAGGGAGATTGCTATTAGGAGGCTCTTTCGCACCAACAAGAAACGGAATGCAAAATAAACCATCATCGCCCACAGGGCATCCCCGGCATTCTCCGCAATAAGTAACGGGAGAAGGTGAGAGAATTTTCTCGAGGCCAGGCCAAAGATGATGGTAAGAATAACAGCGAACACATAACGAGTCCTCATGTTATGTGGTGTAATTGATTCCTTTTTTGGATGGTGGGTAGTCATTCATATCACTCTTTTCTCCTCATACCTATAAGTTTGAATATACTTGTATTTTTCGATTGAAGCAATGAAAAAAAGAATAGAGATCTTTTTAGAAAATAGAACTATGTTATTGCTGGGGAGGTGACAATAATCACTTCCTTGGCTTTTTTTAATCTTATTAATTAAAAAAAAGAAGGAATGACAACCTATCGTCAAGAATAGGAATAGGTGAAGATGAACAGGGGTGAAATGAATGCTAACACGTGAAGATATATTGAAAATAAAAGAACTTCAGGGGGTTTGTGAAAAAGAGGGTGGATTTAACCTGAAGCTAAATTTTGATATGCTTGAAAATCGGATTGGAAAACAAAAAGAAGACTTATTCCATTATGAAGGTGGCAAGCTTGTCGGTTTTCTGGGCATCTATGGTTTTGGTGATAAAGTAGAACTTTGTGGAATGGTACACCCCGATTACCGAAGAAAAGGAATCTTTTCTGAGTTGATGGAAAGGGGCCTACTAGAGTCGAAAAAACGATATACTACGATTTTGTTAAATGCTCCTACAGAATCTCAATCAGCCAAGCAGTTTTTGAAAAACGTTCCTTGTGCTTTTTCAGTTGCTGAGTATCAAATGAAATGGCAGGAAACTCAATTGTCTGAGGATCCGACTGTTACATTGCGCCCGTCTATTTCTTCAGAAGATTGGGAAGCCGAAATCCAACTCGAAGTTTTGGGGTTCGGTATCAATGAAGATGCTGCACGAGAGTTTAACCAATCGATTAGGGAGACCAGCAGTGACGAACGTTTCATTATTGAAGCAGAAGGAAAAATTGCTGGAAAAATGCGCGTTTCCGAATCGAATGGTGAAGCCTGGATCTATGGTTTTGCCGTTTTTCCTGAACTCCAGGGAAAAGGGATTGGAAGAAAAGCCTTAACGAATGTAGTAATCAGGGAGCACCAAAAAGGATTACCTATTTTTCTCGAGGTAGAGGCCAAAAATGCCAATGCCCTAAGACTCTACGAATCATGTGGATTTAGAAGCTACCATTCTCAAGATTACTATCTATATGAAAAGTAATTTCAAGTAAAGCATATTGGAATTTAAAGAAAGATGCTTTGTAATGCATCTTTTTTTATATAATTATAGATTGTTGTTTTTTCAAGTTCGCTCATAGAAGCATATAATTCGCTCATAAAGCTCATAAATTATAATTAAGAAGAGGATGATCTCATTGAATAGAAGAACTTTACTGGTATCTTCATTACCAGGTTTTAATGAAGAAATTGGCCGTTGGCTATGGTGTCTAGAGGATGTTCGCCGTACTCTTTTAACGGAATTAACTGGTATTACCCAAACGATACTCGATACCAAAATAGATGAAAGACAAACGATTGGCTCGTTGTTGTATCACATAGCCTTGATTGAAGCAGATTGGTTATATGAAGAGGTACTTGTTACCGAATGGGATCCCGATATACGCTCAATGTTTCCGATCGAACACAGGTCCGAAGATGGCTCTTTAGCTCACGTGGAGGGACAAAGTTTAGACGAACATTTTTACCGCCTAAATAAAGTTCGTGAAGTATTTCTTTCCCATTTTCGTTCGATGGACCTAACAGATTGGCGTAAACCTAGAGTACTAGAACCATATGATGTCACACCTGAATGGGTTGTCTATCATTTGATTGAACATGAATCCCATCATCGAGGACAGATTTTCCAGATGCTTAGAAAATTTCGGAAGGATTTATAAATTTGTTACAATAAATTTACATAGAATTTTTAAAGGGTTTCATCCATTTTTGCCTAATTCTATACGTAAGAAATATTAAAGGGAGGAAGTGGAGAGAATGAAACGACAAAAGACCTTTTTTATTTTTAAAGATTTGATATTTGAAGTCAAAAAGCCCGAAATAACACTAAAACAAATCAGAGTTTCAGAGATTAAATTTGAAAATGAGGAATATAAAGCACTTCGCAAAAAATTCGATGAAGATCTTTTTACTATAGAAAAAAAACCTGAGGGTTGGTTTATTACGGAGAAAGAGTAAGCCCTTCTGGTTTGAGGTGTTTTTTTTGCAAGGGATATAACAATTACTTTAAACACGATTAAGTGTAAACAAAAAAAGGGTCAGTCTCTCATTACTTTGAGGGACTAACCCTTTTTTGGTATCTTCGAAAATGGTTAAGAGTTATACTTTTCCGAAAAAACGGAAAATTCCTGTTTTTCGGAAAAGGTACATAGATCTAATTCCGAAAATGCGGAAAATTTATATTATCTTTAACCAAGAAAAATAAATAAATGTTGGGTACTTAAGGATTTCTGCCCTTTTTCATTAATTCTGAATAATAAAATATATTTGGCATAAAACTTGCAATCTAATAAATGAATGCGCTTTCGCTATAGGGATCAGCATGTTTCGGAGGCACGAATCTATAAAAAAGGAGAAAAGATAATGAAGAATGGAAAAATAATTGATTCGTTTGAAAAAGCCATCGAGGATATCCATGACGGGGCCACGATCATTGTCGGAGGATTTGGTCTTTGCGGGATACCTGAAAAGGCGATTCTGGCTTTAAGAGATAAAGGAGTTAAAGACTTAACAATTGTCAGTAATAATTGTGGTGTCGACGATTGGGGACTTGGAATATTGCTTGCGAATAAACAAATTAAGAAAATGATTTCCTCCTATGTTGGGGAGAACAAGATTTTTGAACGACAATTTTTAAGCGGGGAATTAGAAGTGGAACTCGTGCCACAAGGTACACTAGCTGAACGAATCCGTGCAGGCGGCGCCGGCATACCTGGATTTTATACTGCTACAGGAGTTGGAACACCGATCGCCGAAGGAAAGGAACACAAAGATTTTGACGGAAAAACCTATATCCTTGAAAAAGCCATTGTAGGCGATTTTTCCTTAGTAAAGGCTTGGAGAGCGGATTCATTAGGGAATTTAGTTTACGACAAAACAGCCAGGAATTTTAACCCATTGGCAGCAATGGCTGGAAAAATAACGATTGCAGAAGTAGAAGAAATTGTCGGAGCAGGGGAATTAAATCCTGACCACATTCATACACCAAGTGTGTATGTTCAACGACTTTTAGCAGGGGAAGGTTATGAAAAGAGAATTGAGAGACGGACGGTTATTCAAGCATAAGGAGGAGAATTTTCAATGGATGTACGTCAAAGAATTATCAAGCGGGCAGTGCAGGAAATACAAGATGGGATGAATGTCAATTTGGGTATTGGAATACCGACACTTTTAGCAAATGAAATACCTGCTGAATACAGTGTTTTGCTTCAATCAGAAAATGGACTTTTGGGGATCGGGCCTTATCCGAATGAGGAAGATGTGGATCCTGATTTAATCAACGCAGGGAAAGAAACAGTTACAGCAGTGAAAGGCGCCTCTTATTTTGATAGTGCCGAGTCCTTTGCCATGATCCGCGGCGGCCATATTGATTTAGCCATTCTTGGCGGTATGGAGGTTTCAGAAAACGGAGATCTTGCCAACTGGATGATTCCGGGGAAAATGGTAAAGGGCATGGGCGGAGCCATGGACCTTGTAAATGGAGCAAAGCGCATTGTTGTGATTATGGAACATGTTAATAAGTATGGTGAGTCTAAAATTAAAGAAGAATGCACACTTCCGCTAACCGGGAAAAGGGTTGTCCATCGCTTAATTACTGATTTAGCTGTATTTGATTTTACGCCTGATGGAATGGTATTAGTAGAAACACAAGAAGGGGTTACCCTTGAGGAAGTTAAGGAAAAAACAGAAGCTTCTTTTACAATTAGTCCGGAATTGCTCGTTAACTCTGTATCTGTGTAAAAACAAAAATAATTATGAGTATTAAGAATCGGAGGGGATTTTTTGGTGAAAGGTAAACTCTTAGCGATAGCTGCTGCCTCTGCTTTAATGTTTCCGTTTATTCCTCAGACCTACTTGCAAAAAAGTGTTTCCGCATCCTATTCTCCAGAAGTACCGGGGGCACAAGAAGTTACGGTGAGCAAGTTTGATGGAACAAACGGAAACTGGTTAACAACAAAAAATCCGTCTCAATATACAGCAGCCACTGTCTTTGGGAATATAGGACTGGCCCCTTATAATTGGGGGAATAAGGATGAAGGAACGGGTTGGTATAACATGTACAACCCTGCGTCAGTAAGCGGCGTTCAAGTCAACGGTATGTTCGACGATGCCAAATTTGTCATCCGTGTACCAGATAACTGGAATGGAAAATTAGTTGTAGGGGGAATACCCGCAACTCGAAATGAAACGGCGACCGATTTACTGTTTAGTGATTATGTTTTAGCAAAAGGTTATGCGTTTGCGGCAACGGATAAAGGGACACAAGGTGAAACTGACCCTGCCGATCCATTCGCAAAAGCAAAGAACGCCTTAGTTGAAGAGGATGACAGTATCTCTGAATGGAATCAGCGCTTTCGACAATTGACGATAGCTGCACAAAAATACTTAACTGAAAATTATCGTGATCAGCTGATTAAAGAGAGTGATCGGAAAAATCCAGCCAGCAAGTTGATTACAAAAAAACATAAAGTTCCAACCTATGCGATGGGAATTTCAAATGGCGGTTATGTCGTCCGTTATGCCCTTGAACATGACGGTCCAGAGAAGACAGGGGAACCAGCATTATATGATGGCGGCGTGGATTGGGAAGGCGTGTTATGGAGAGCGAATGAACCGAATTTAATTAGTTCGTTAACCCCAGTCGTCAATCATGCTGAGAAAGCCCTTTACGGTGCTGGTGAAGAAAAGCAAACGGCAATGGAAAAAATGTATAAAGCTGGTTTACCTAAAGGATCTGAAAAACTTTGGGGTTATCATGACCAAGTCTACTGGTTCCTTACATTAAATATTTATCGGGATGAACTTGATCCAACAGCTCCGAACCAAATCGATTGGGGAAACTATTTGAACTATAAGGATGGTCTTCGTGATCGTACATACGATTCCATCTTTAAAGATTACAATTATATGCAACGCCCGAAAGAAGTCAAACAAAATGTAAAAGCGATTGAGAATACGGGCGATATTGATGTGCCGTTGATCAGTATAACTGGTTCCTGGGACTCGTTAATTTTTCCGTCCATCCATGCGGATGCTTACGACAAGCTAGTAAACAAAGCCGGAAAAGGCAAATTACACCGACTTTATACCATTGAAAAAGGAAACCATGTCGACAGCTTGGTCTGGAACAATTCAACGGATCCGAATAAAGAATTGCAGCCATTGCTTCCGTATGCCCATCAAGCTTTTGATTTACTCGTGGACTGGGTGGAACATCATAAAAAAGCACCTAAAAGTAAAGTCCTTACTTCCCCTCAGGATCATACAAAAGTGGTAGATATTAAGACTGGTAAAGAAGTGAATCCGAAGTAAAAAGAACTACTTTCAAATCAGCCGAGAATAATCTCCACGCTATTCTGCAAACTATGAATGCAGAAATAGAGTGAAGGGATATCAAACATGAGAAAACAATTGGTGATTGTATGTAGTTTGGTTTTTATCATCCTATTAAATAGTATTCCTGCTCATGCCACTGAGAATAAGCCAAGAAATATATATGTTGTAAAACAAGGCGATTCGTTGCCGCGAATTGCTGTTCAATTTGGAACTTCCGTTTATGACTTAAAAGTGACCAATGGATTGCAGTCGAATACAGTCTTGGCTGGCCAAAAATTGTGGATACCAATCACGTATGAAGTGGTTGCTGGGGATACACTGAGAGGCATAGCGTCTGTCTTCCATTCTTCCGTCAATCTTATTAAAGCCAAAAATCGACTTTCTACTGAACGACTGTTTATTGGGCAAGTATTAAAAATTCCACCAAAAAACATGACGATGCAAGGGCAGCATATCTTGATGACAAGGGAAGAATTTAGGGATTGGTTATTTCATACTCAGATAAAGAGGAAAGTGACGCTCATCCAACAGCATCACACCTGGTCACCGTCTTACAAGAAATTTAATGGATCCAATCATTTTCGAATGTTGATGGGAATGGAAAATTTCCATAAGCGAAAAATGCGCTGGAGTAATATCGCTCAAAATATTACCACCTTTCCGGATGGGAAAATAGCCGTTTCTAGACCCTTTAACATGGCCCCCGAAGGTACCATTGGGCCAAGGGCGAACGCCACAGGGATCGCTATTGAAAATGTTGGCAACTTCGATAAAGGTCATGATGTTATGACTAGCGAACAGAAGGAAACGATTGTGTATATTACCGCCGTGCTTTCGATTAAATTCGGGCTAACGCCATCCCTAGACAGTATTACCTATCATCATTGGTGGAATCTACGAACGAAGGAACGAGTGCTGGATAGTGGGCCAGATTATAATGTAAAAACCTGCCCAGGAACTGGATTTTTCGGCGGGAATTCAACTACCAGTGCTATTAATAACTTTTATCCGCTCGTTTCACGGAAGATGCAAGAAATTTTAGCTTCTAGGAGGCATTAAACGTGGCTTCCAGGTCCTCATGAACACTTCATGAGGACCAATTTTTTTTGCTTTGAGTTTTTGTCCTCATGAGGATAATTTATTTGCCGCTCAAAGAGGTGATTAAACCTTATTAAAATGAAAGATGAGTTTTATGAGTGTTTGTAAAAAGTCGTAAACAAACTAGTTAACATCCTCATTTTTTCTTAAATATCCCCTAAACACGAACAATAATATATTTTTTTATCTAAACATTCACCTTTTAGTTGTATTTCTATTAGATATTTGTTATATTAAAAAAGTAATAATCGTAAATAACATTACTCGTATATACTCGGAAATATGGTCTGAGTGTCTCTACCTGGTTCCCAATGAAAGAACTAGACTACGAGTTAAAGTATCTGGCTATTATTCGGCGATTTTTGCCGCAGCCATTAGATAATTTAGCAATTTTGCTTAATTATCCATACTTTGACTTCCGTAGGTCTAGAAGGGTAGAAATCATTCTACATTTCTAGACCTTTTTCATTGGACAAGACAATCGAGTGTATCAAACATCAAAAGAAATGGGAGAGGTTTTTATGAAAAACAAAATGTTAAAGAAATCCGCACCATTAGCAGTTATTGTTGTACTATTCTTATCGTTGCTTGCATTCCGGAATTCTACTTTACTAGTAGAAGAAAAAGTAGAAGGCGCTGCGAGACCAATTCTCATTCAAGGTCCAATGCCTATTGAAGCCGAAAAATTTGCACAAAGATTAGAAAAAGTGAAAGTGGAAAAGTCAGGGACTTTTGTATTTTACAAAGGAAAGTTGAACAATTATCCTGTCATCGTGGCAAAAACAGGTAAGGGAATGGAAAATACAGCGGCTGCGACAGCATTAGCGATTGAAAAATATAATCCTATTGCGATTATCAATCAAGGGACTTCAGGCGGACATGACCCAAGTTTGAACGTATTTGATATTGTTTTAGGAAAGAGAACGACAAACATTGGATCCTTAAAAACAGGAAACATCGAAGAAAACCAAGGTATGGATCCAACGATTTGGAAACCTATGGACTTAATGGCCTCGGAAGGAAGCGGGTCAGATCCGAATGCTGAAAAAGTCCGTTACTACGAGGGTGATGCGGGCCTTCTTGCAGCAGCTAATGCCGTAAAAAATAAGTACACCCAGGGTAAAGTCGTTGAAGGGACAATCGGTTCAGCAGACGTTTGGAACAATGAAGTTGATCGTATTAAATGGTTCCATACAAATTATGAAACATCTGTAGAGGAAATGGAAGGTGCTGCCGCAGCACAAATAGCCGATGCTTATGATGTCGCATTCTTGGGTATTCGTGTTCTTTCTAACAATAAAACAAATGGCGGCACATACAACCCAAATACAGCTTCGGCCAATCAAGACTATGTTTATGAAGTGGTTAAAAAGTATATTGCAACAGTGCAGAGTAAATAATTTAGAAAATAGGTGTCACTATCGTAGAGCTGTTTCCACAGCTCTATTTTTTTTTAAGTTATTACTATTACCAATGAGATTTTTGGGTAGAAAATGGAAGGAACATCCATTTTGGTACAGAGAGTTCTTTTCAGTAAGAGGTATGTTCAATGAGCCACGCTTATAAAGCCTAAATGAGCTAATAGATAAATGAATAGGTCAATAACGACGGTTTATAAAGTCCCTCATAAAACATGGGTTCACATCGTGATAACAACTTTCCCCTGTGCGTGTCCTTCTTGAAAATACCGGAATGCTTCGGGGACTTCGCTCAATTTGTAACTTCGATCAATCACAGGTTTTACTTTACCGGACTCAATAAGTTCTTTTATATAAATCAAATCATCCTGTTTAGGCCGTTGTAAAAAGGTGCCCATTTTCTTTTTACTGGTCATAGATATCCAAGGCCCGAGGACCATCGCTTGGAACATTTGTGCCTCGGAACCTCCGACGTGAACAAAGATACCATGAGGAGTTAAAACTCGTTTATAAGCTGAAATTGGTTTATGACCGTTAACACCAAGAATCAGGTCATACTTTGCTTGATTTTGGGCAAAATCTTCTTGGGTATAGTCAATCGTATGATCGGCTCCAAGTGACTGCAAAATGTCTAAATTTCTTGTACTACATACTCCTGTTACTTCGGCCCCAAAGGATTTGGCCAACTGGACGGCGAAGGTGCCGACACCACCTGACGCTCCATTAATTAACACCCTTTGTCCTGACTGGATCTTGCCTTTATCCCGTAGACCTTGCAGGGCTGTGACTCCTGCCATCGGTACTGAGGCTGCTTCCTCATAAGTCAGATTGGCCGGCTTTAAGGCGAGTGCATTTTCGGGAACAGATACATATTCGGCAAACCCACCCCAGCCAAAACCTGATAGGTCTCCGAACACATCATCACCTGGTTGAAACTGCGTGACATCTTTTCCAACCGCTTCTACCCGGCCGGCAATGTCACCCCCGGGTATGGGATATTTGGGTTTACGGAGGCCGAAAGCGAAGCGAGCTAGGAATGGCTCACCTTTTAATAGGACCAAGTTACCAAAATTCATCGATGATGCATGTATTTTTACCAGGACTTGATGAGCCTTTGGGATCGGTTTTTCCACTTCCATTAATTCAAGGGTATCAGGTGGTCCATATTTACTTGATACAATAGCTTTCATTTAGAAACCTCCTAGGATTTGGTCATGTAAAAATCGCTAATGATCCTCAAATTATTGATATTCCAGACCATCGCCAATTTAATACATAAATTTCCCAAAATGTTTGCCAAAGTAGTTGTATGTATTTCTATTTTTGTGTCAGCACAGTATAATCAGGGATGGGAGTTGAGAATGATGAATAAAAACGACGTCGCTACTATTCGAAAGCAATTTAAATTAAATAATGATCTCCTGGCCATTCGTGAAATCTACAATGTTTATGTTCAGAAAGAATCAGGTGAGATTTATCATCATGTTTGTCAGCCGTTTCAAATGTTAGAACTGGAAACACAAGAGTTGTTTTTAGGGAATTTTAAAAAGGTTTTGACCGGCCAACTAGATTCCAAACTGTTCGAACTAAAATTTCAGCGTGATACAGAAGACAGTACTCAAACGATCCTCTTTGATGGTTTACAGACAGACACCACAGAAGACTGGTTAGAATATATGTTTGCTATGGTTGGAAAAATGTATGCTCATACGGTGTATGAATTTGATACGGTCGTGACGTTTATCCGCGGGGAATATCGTAAACCGACGAGGAAGCGCGATCCTGAATCGGAAGAGGGCGGAGATGACGCAGTCTATTCCAACCAATTTATTCTTTGCAGTCTTAATAAAACAGATCAGCCGAAAAAAGCTCTGCTGTTTGATTATGTTGAGAAAGAATTTAAATCGAATACCGTCTTCGATCCAATTATTAATTTGCAGTCACCATTGTCTGGCTTTCTGTTCCCTGCTTTTAGTGACAATTCTTCAGACGTGAACCATATTCTTTATTGTGCGGGGAAAGCTAATCAACCGGATTTTACGTTTATTGAACAGGTCCTTAATTGTGAAGAAATCATCACGGCTGACGAAGATAAAGATGGTTTTGAATTAATATTAAAAAAAGTAATTGGAGATCAAGTGGATTCCAAAATTATTTCCAATGTTTATGAGGAAATTGATAAAGTTATCCAAGAGAATGAAGAAAACGAAGAAAGTGAAGCCCCAATGTTGGATTATAAGGACATTGGACGCATCTTAGAAGTAAGCGGGGTCGAAAACGTAGATACTGCCAAAGTGGAACATGCCTTTAAAGATGTGCTAGCTGACGAAACCCATGAGTTCAAAGCCAGCAATTTAATTCCTAAAAAGATAAAAATCGATACAAATGTAGCAAATTTATCTATCGATCCGAAAGACCTTAAAAACATAAAATATATTATGTACCAAGGAAAACGATGCTTACTGTTGGAAATTGATGAAGATGTAATCGTGGAAGGTTTTCGACTAGAAACGGAAACATTCTAGCTTTTTAATGATAGGTTGTTAAAGCTTTTACCATTTGAATTAAAAAAGAGCGGTCAAAAACAACTGATTTTCAATTGTTTTTGACCGCTCTTTTATGTTTACAATATACCTGGAGTAACTAATTAATAAATACATTATTACATGAAAAGTTTCAATATCATCATGACCAATCCAGCTATCAATGCTGAGATAGGCAATGTAATCACCCACGTTGTAACAATTCGTATCGCTACTCCCCAGTTCACACCTTTAAACCGCTTCGACGATCCGACACCTAATATGGCAGATGAAGACACATGAGTCGTTGATACGGGTAGTCCGAACATGGTTGCTCCTTGTAAAACGGCAAATGAGGTCAAATCTGCAGCAAATCCATTGATCGGTTTTACTTTGAAGATTTTTTTAGCAACGGTTTTAATAATCCGCATTCCACCAATCATGGTTCCTAGACCAATCGTACCGGCACATAGGACTTGTACCCAAAATGGAACATCTAATGTCGATTGGAAACCGCCTGCAACCAAGGCAAAGACAATAATTCCCATCGTTTTTTGACCATCATTTCCTCCATGAGAAAATGCGGCTAACCCAGAGGCAATGATTTGGAATCCCCGAAAACCTTTCGTTGCCCGATATGGATTTGCATTCTTAAAGATAATCGCTAATATTTTCATAATGATAAATCCTACACCAAATGCTAAAAAGGGCGAAATGACTAGAGCTTTAATAATATCGGTGAATCCTTCCCAGTTAATAGAATCAAAGCCGGATCCAAATATAACCGCACCTGCCACTGAACCGATTAAGGTATGGGAAGATGACGAAGGAATCCCATAGTACCAGGTTAAAAGGTTCCAAAAAATCGCGGCAATCAGTGCAGCAATGACGATTAACAATCCATTATCTATTTGAAAAGGATCGGCAATTTTTCCGCCTATTGATTTCGCAACAGCTTGTGAAGTTAAAGCACCGACAAAGTTTAAGGCGCCTGCATAGAAAACGGCAAATCGCGGTGATAAGGCCTTTGTAGAAACTGACATCGCAATTGCGTTAGCGGTATCATGGAAACCATTTATGAATTCGAAGATTAACGCAAGTATAAGGATGATAACGATAATCGTCATTTGTACCTCCAAAATGTACTGACTTGAAGTAATCTAAGTTTTATCAGGAAAGTGATTAAGCATTTTTCATGATAATACTTTCCAATGTATTTGCGACAACTTGACAGAAGTCTGCAATGTTTTCAAGTTCTTCATAGATTTCTTTATATTGAATAATACGAATAGGGTCTTTTTCGTTCGCAAACAGGTTTGTAATGGATTCACGCAGAATTGCATCACATTTTGATTCCAAGTCTTTAATTTTTATCGCATGCTCTCTCATGTTTAGTAATTTCTTTGATGCCAGCATTTCAACAGCTGTTTCAATTTCAGCTGTACAGCTTCTGATGGCTTCAACAAACCTAAGCATATAATCATCAGCATTAATAATTGAATACATTTCAAACAAGGCAGCAGTATGTTCTAATCCATCTAAAACATCATCCATGCTCATCGTCAGTGTTAAAATATCTTCACGTTCAATATAGGTGATGAAGGCATTATGTAAATCTTTGGTCACATCATGAACTAAAGAATCCCCCTTGTTCTCATATTCCTTCATTTTTTCAGAGAAGATTTTAAGGTCGCTCACATTTTTAAGTTTATAATCCGCGAAGTAATTTGCACTTTCTTTTAAATTCGTAGCTATATTCCCTAGATAATCGGCAAACTTGTCTTTTTTTCTTGCCATAGTATGACCTCCACAATTTTAAATAATCTAAACTTAATATTTCCTAATTGGACTCTACGATTCAAGAATATTAGGAAAGAACCCTATCACAGCAATTAATAAGGCTGGAATAGCATTAAAGTATTCCATTACTGTAGATACTATCCTTGTGTTTTATTGTTTTAAAAAATTTGTGTAGTCAAATTTTGATGAAAGGTATATAATCAACTTTATATTTGTACCTATAAATTTAATAGATAACAATGATTTTAATAAGAGGGTATAAAAATGGAGGATATAAAATGAAGTTTCCACATGATTTTTTATTCGGAGCTGCATCTGCTTCGTATCAAATAGAGGGTGCATGGAATGAGGATGGGAAGGGAGTTACCAATTGGGATGTCTTTTCAAAGATTCCGGGGAAAACGTATGAAGGGACCAACGGAGATGTAGCAATAGACCATTATCATCGCTACAAAGAAGATATTAAATTAATGGCAGAGATGGGTCTTGAATCGTACAGGTTTTCAATTTCATGGGCAAGGATATTGCCAACAGGGGACGGGGACGTCAATGAAAAAGGATTAGCATTTTATAATAATGTCATTAATGAATGTATAAAGTATGGAATCGTTCCATTTGTTACACTGTATCATTGGGATTTACCTTTGACGCTCGAAGAAGACGGAGGATGGACGAATAAACGAACAGCGGAAGCCTTCGTTAAGTATGCTGAAGTGTGTTTCAGGGCATTCGGGGACAGAGTTAAATATTGGATTACCTTTAATGAAACAGTGATGTTTACGGGATTAGGCTATCTAAAGGGTGCACATCCACCAGGGATCCAAAATGATGAGAAAAAATACTTCCAAGCAACGCATTATGTGTTTTATGCCCATGCAAAAGCGGTTGAAGTTTATAAGAAACTGAAACAGTACGGAGAAATCGGGATTACCCATGTGTTCTTACCAGCCTTCAGTGTGGATAATCAACCGGAGAATGTATTAGCAGCAAGACATGCTAATGAATATGAAACTTTTTGGTACTATGACCCTATTTTAAAAGGAGAATATCCGTCTTATGTGGTTGAGCAGTTAAAGGAAAAGGGCTGGATGCCAATCTGGACGGAGGATGAGCTAAATACGTTAAAACGAAATGCAAGTAAAAATGATTTTATTGGACTAAATTACTATCAGCCAATCCGAGTAGAAAAAAATCATGAATCTGCATCATCGATAGAACATTCAAGAGAAACATCTACATTAGCACCAGGTAACCCGTCATTTGATTATTTTTATCGTACAGTCAAAATGGAAGATAAGACCTATACAAAATGGGGATGGGAAATCTCACCACAAGGATTTTTAGATGGGCTGCATATGTTGAAAGAGCGTTATGGTGATATTAAAATGTATGTAACTGAAAACGGCCTGGGTGATGAAGATCCGATAATCGAAGGTGAAATTGTTGATGTGCCTCGTATAAAATATATTGAGGAACATTTAAAAGTGGTGAAGCGTGCGATTCAAGAAGGCATCCATCTAAAAGGGTATTATGCTTGGTCTGTGATTGATCTATTGAGTTGGTTAAATGGGTACAGAAAGCAATACGGATTTATCTACGTGGATCATAAGGATCACTTAAATCGAAAGAAAAAGCTTTCTTTTCACTGGTATAAGCATATTATTGAGACTCGGGGAGAAGAGCTGTAGATAAAAGAACCTCTTGATTTTTATCAAGAGGTTCTGTGTATAATAGAGGCATAAAAGTTTGAACGAATAAAAGGGAGACTTTATGGCTGTTAAATACAAAGGAATAGCTGATTGTTTAGAACAAGAAATTCGTGATGGGAAATTTGATCACACAAAAAAGTTGCCGACAGAGGATGAACTGATCAAAAAATTCGAAGTGAGCCGAAATACGATTCGAAAATCTATTAATCAGCTAGTCAATCGCGGCCATATTTACCAGGTCCAGGGCAGTGGCATGTTTTTAAGGGAAAAATCTGAAACCGATACCATCAATTTAGGGAGCCTTAGAGGCTTAACTGTTGATTTGGCTTCAAAAATCATTGAGACAAAAATTCTGACCTTACAGGTTGTAGAAGCGGATGAAATCATCGCCAACCAAATGCGTTGTGAAGTCGGCTCAAATGTTTATTATATTAAGCGGCTGAGAATGGTAGATCATGAACCTTTCTCCATTGAAATTAGTTACTTTAATAAAGATATTGTACGGTATTTAAATGAAGATATTGCTTCGAGTTCGATTTATAGTTACCTGATCGATGACCTTAAATTAACCATTGGTTTTGCTGATAAAGTTATTACCTGTGAGAAAATTGAGGAAGCAGATGCAGAATTGCTGCATGTTCATCCGCTAGATCCCGCGTTGATTATTGAAAATACAGTTTGTTTAACGAATGGGACCATCTTTGAAGTATCTAAGTCATTGTTCCATTATCAAAAAGCAAAAATCTTAAATCGAATTAATTTTAAATAAAATCCGGTTAAGACTTATCATCTTAACCGATTTTTTGCGTGGGCGCGAATTGTTTTTTACTTACTTCGTATGTGACATGCGCCCTTCATCATACATTTTCTAAAAGGGAACTTTATAACGGATTTCACCAGAATAACGCACCTGCTGCAAGAAATTGAGGAAAGGTAAATGAAAAAACAGGAGGGGCTAAGTATGAAATTCACGATCCAGTATATTCCTCTTAACAAAATCAAGCCAGATTTATCGATGAAAATTACAGAGCACCTTAAGAGACTACAGAGAGTCATGTGGGATTGTATGTTTGTTTTGGTTGTCAAAAAAAATCGCAAGGATGGCAACTACATTATTGTTAGCGGGCAAGAGCGATTCGAATCCCTTAAAAAGCACACGAAAAATATTTATGCTCCCTGTATAGTCGATAAAAGCAGCAGTTCCACTGGAATGATATCGTGGTTTCATCGATTGAGGAACAAACAACCCCTTGATGACTTTCCTTTAATGCCGTCCAGCTGGTCTATCGTCCGATCGTTTTTAAAGCAAGAACCTCGATTTAAACAACTGTCCCGGTCCGAGCAAATAAGAGTGCTCCTCATAGCTGCCCATTACAAGAAAACTGTTATTTATTCCATGAGAACAACTGTGAATGAGATTCTAAGAAGTAAAAATTGATTCCCACAACAAAAAACAAGCCCGATTTTGCTTCATGATTGAAGCGAAAATCGGGCCTTTCATTTTCAAAAGCTTTCTACTTAAAAAAATGGTGCACTGTCATGGATTTGTTTTGATGACAATTGGGAATGAAGGATGTTACATAATGTTGTGATTCCCTGTTGTAACAGAGGCTCGTTCATATAAGAGTAACTTACACGCAGGTGATGATTTTCTTGCTCGACTGGAAAACATGCCGACCCAGGTAAGAAAGTTAGTTGCTGTTTCTTTGCCTCTAAAAGAACATGATTACTATCTAGCCAGGAAGGAAGACTGATCCACACGTTTAATCCACCCTCCGGGATACTCCATGATACGCCATCCGGCATATGTTGGGAAAGTAACTCAAGGACCAAATCGCGGCGAATTCTTAAAGCCGTTCTCAACTTTTTATAGTGATCGTTCATTTGTTTAGAGTAAATAAATGGCAGGACGGCTTTTTGTGTGAGTAAAGGACTTCCAAGGTCAGAATTGGCTTTGGCTGCCAAAAGTCGATTAAATACAGTGCCAGAAGCAGCCAAAATTCCAATTCGACAACCTGGCGCAAGTGTTTTACTTAACCCTTTTAAGTAAATCACATGACCGTTATGGTCTAAACTTTTAATGGGTGACGGTGGTTTTTTATCAAAATAAATTTCACCCCATGGGTCATCTTCAATAATTAGACAATGGATACTTTGTGCGATCGCAAGAAGTTGTCTGCGGCGTCTTGAAGTCATAACCGCACCTGTAGGATTATGAAAAGTTGGAATGGTATAGATAATTTTAGGTTTATGCTTGTCACATAAATTTTGGAGGATATCTACACGCATACCGTCCTTATCAACAGGGACGGTGAGTACAATAGCGCCTCTCCCTCGAAAAACATCAATTGCTCCCGGGTATGTAGGGGCTTCCATAATGACCACATCTCCCGGACCAACAAATGTACGGGCAACAAGGTCAATTCCTTGCTGTGAACCACTTGTAACTAAAATGTTCTCGGGAGTAGTAGAAACACCAACTCTCTGCAAATACTCATCCATTGCCTTTCTAAGATGGATGTCTCCTTGGATTTCTCCGTATTGAGACAATATTCTAGGGTTATCGGAAAGTATTTGGTGAATCTCTCGTTCTAAATAGCGATTAGGAAGAAGTCCGGGATCAATCATAGAGGAGGACAGGTTAATCTTTTCAGGGACTAGATGAAATCGTCCAAATTGAGATCTAGGTAAATAATCTTGAACAGATAACTGCCAATCATACGAAAACATCTCATCATTGCTTTCCTCAGTTGCTTTTCTGTTCATTTTTACAAACGTTCCTTTTCCTTGGACAGAATTGATAAATCCTTCTTGTTCCAATTGCTGATACGCCTTTACTGCAGTAACCAAACTTACTCCTAGTTGTTTTGATAGATCGCGGACGGAAGGTAATTGTAAACCCTCTTGAAGGAGTCCTGATCGAATGCGATCCACAATAGACTGATAGATTTGTTTTGATAGTGAAACTTCACCATTTCGTTGAATTTCGATTTGCATCATAATTATCCCCTTAGTGTTATACTACCGTCTTGAGTGTTATATAGTGTTCAATATAAACTACTCGTAAATAATTATTTTACATTATAACACTTGGAGGGAATAATGAATGAAATATTATGTTGTTGATGCCTTTGCCGAAAAAGTATTTGAAGGAAATCCAGCTGGGGTAAGTATTATGAATGAATGGATCCCAGACGAGATCATGCAGAAAATTGCGATAGAAAATAATTTATCTGAAACCGCATTTGCTGTAAAGGTGGAAAAAATATATCGGCTCCGCTGGTTTACTCCAGGAGGAGAGATCAACCTTTGTGGTCACGCAACGTTAGCAACCGCTTATGTGATTTTGAATTTTGTAGAAAAACAAGAGGAATCCGTCCAATTTGATACGCTTAGTGGAGTGCTTACCGTAAACAAAATAGGGGACATGTATGAATTAAATTTCCCGGTTGTTTCATCAGAAAAAGTACCTGTGACGGAACAAATGATTGAAGCCTTGGGAGTTGTCCCAACAGAAGCCTATTTAAATAGAGACCTAGTTTTGGTATTAGACTCAGAAGTAGACGTGAAAAAAGCTAGTCCAGACTTTTCGAAATTAGAAAAACTACCTGAAGGCCTTGGTGTCTGTATAACCGCTAAAGGAAATGATTGTGATTTTGTTTCCAGAGGATTCTTCCCAAAACTAAAGGTTAATGAAGATCCTGTGACTGGTTCTTTACACTGCAGCTTGATTCCATTTTGGTCTGAGAGACTAGAAAAAAAAGAAATGGTGGCTAAACAGTTATCCAATAGAGGCGGCACACTTTATTGTAAACTTGAAGGGACGCGAGTGAGGATGGCCGGAAAAGCAGCACTTTATTCGATTGCGGAATTACAAATCGGGTATTAAGATTTGAAAATGCGCAAATGTGAGGAGCGGCATTTTTGCAGCTATTTCACATTCGAATCCTGTGTTGACAGGTATGTTATTATAAACTTATTCTGAAAATTCACAACAACTGGAGGATAAAAAGACTTGAGACGGATTCATTATAGTTGGTTTATTTTATTGATTACATTCTTTTCTATTATTGTAGCAGGCATTGTTCGATCCTCCTCAGGAGTGTTGATTGTCCCTTTGGAAAATGCATTCGGATGGGATCGGTCATTAATTTCGATGGCATTTGCGGTTAACCTTTTACTTTACGGCATTTCTGGACCTTTTATGGCAGCGCTGTTGGAGGAAATCGGTTTAAAGAAAATGATGGTCTTAGCTATGACTACACTGCTTATCGGTGTTTTGCTCACTCTTTTTATGGCGGAACCTTGGCAATTAATGATCATTTGGGGAGTAATCATTGGCTTAGGATCGGGGTTGTTCTTAACGATTTTAAGTCCCTATGTTGCGAATCATTGGTTTGAAAAAAGAAGGGGACTTGCAGTAGGCATTTTGACTGCGAGTACAGCGACTGGACAGTTAATACTTCTCCCGCTGTTAGCGATTATTATCGAAGCATATTCGTGGAAATGGGCGATTGGCTTTATTCTAATCCTTAGCTTCCTTATGTTAGTTATCATCTTATTATTTATGAAAAACTCACCAAAAGAAATAGGTCTTCTTCGATATGGATTAGAAGAAGAGCCACCTGTACAGCAAGTCGTCCAAAAGATTAATCCGATTATTATCGCCTTTCGTACATTGTTTGAAGCAGTAAAAGTGAAGGAATTTTGGTTACTTTCAGGCAGTTTCTTTATTTGCGGCCTTTCGACAAGTGGATTAATTGGTACTCATTTCATTTCTTATTGTATTGGCTTTGGGTTTACGGCAGTCACAGCCGCTTCGATGCTTTCGTTTATGGGGATTTTCGATTTAATCGGAACCACTCTTTCTGGTTGGTTATCAGACAGGTTCGATAACCGTTGGCTGCTGTTTTGGTATTACGCTTTAAGAGGCGCTTCACTAGTATTTCTCCCTTTTGCACTAAATGAAGGTTCTATTACTCTACTTATTATTTTTTCTGTGTTTTACGGATTAGATTGGATTGCAACTGTCCCGCCAACCGTAAACATTTCACGGCAAATCTTTGGAATCGAAAAAAGTGTCGTTGTTTATGGATGGATCTTTGCAGCCCATCAGTTGGGTTCAGCTGTGGCGGCCGGTGGAGGCGGGATCATCTATAATATTTTCAACTCCTATACATGGGCATTTATGCTGGCAGGAATGTTTTGTTTGTTAGCCAGTCTATTTGTGATTGTGATAAAAAAGCAAAATGTAAAAGTTGAAGTGAAACAAACTTATAATGCTTAGATAAAAAATAAAAGGCTGTATCGTATACGTTCTGTTTTCGAGTAGAAAACATTATGTTATTAATTGAATAGTTTAAAGTTAAAAAGCATTTCTTTGCGAATAAGGAATGCTTTTTATTTACATAAAAAATCAAAGGATATACCTATAACAACAATAATCTAATTAAAACCAATAAGTTTTTATTGATAAACGATAAATAATGCATTAAAATTAAATAATAATTAATTAAGTGAGGTGCTTTTATGAAACAAGTTACGACACTCTTTTTAAAGGTAGCTGTTATTTTTATAGGAATCCCAGTTCTTGCTTTGTGCATCTTTATGGTGCCTGAGATTGGGAATGTTGCAGCAAAATTGATTCCTGAGTTTTCCTATATAAAATATCTCGTTTCCATTATTTTTTATGCATCAGTGATTCCTTTTTACTTTGCTTTGTATCAAGCATTCAAACTTTTACGCTATATTGACAAAAATGAAGCTTTTTCCGAATTGTCTGTATATGCATTAAAGAAAATCAAGCACTGTGCGATCACAATCAGTATCTTGCATGTGCTCGTCTTACCGCTATTCTATCTCTTTGCGGATAAAGACGACGCCCCAGGTGTCATCTTTGTCGGATTAGTTGTTCCTTTTGCTTCACTCGTGATTGCAGTTTTTGCTGCTGTTCTCCAAAAGCTTTTAAAAGAAGCGATTGATATAAAATCAGAAAATGATTTAACGGTCTGAGGTGAAAACAATGGCGATAATAATCAATATTGATGTGATGCTGGCGAAAAGGAAAATGAGCGTAACGGAACTTTCCGAGAGGGTTGGAATTACAATGGCGAACCTATCCATTCTGAAAAACGGGAAAGCAAAAGCAGTTCGTTTTTCCACATTAGAAGCGATATGTAAGGCTTTGGATTGTCAACCTGGAGATATTTTAGAGTACAAAAGCGAAGAAAAACCTTAAAATATTACATTAAAAAAGGAGAAACACGATAATTGTTTCTCCTTTTTATATAGGATTTTAAGCAAGCACCTAAAAGAACCATACATAATTCAAGGGCTGCTCCGCCAGTATTTTACCAATGCATCAATAAACGACAACCGGATCATAGGTACTGAGATTGTCATACACCAATTTCATTACGCTAGGCGGGGTGTTGACACAGCCATGCGATCCATTGCTTTTATAGATATTACCACCAAAATTTGACCTCCAGTTGGCATCGTGGAATCCCTGTCCGTCATTCGTAAAAGGGACCCAATATTGAACAGGTGTCTGATACGTAATTTTTCCGTTTTCTCTGCCCGTTAGGACGGCAGGGGTTTGCTTATAAAGGATATACCACACTCCTGGTGAAGTATCGTGTTGGGTACTTTGATTGCCTGTAACCACATTCGTTGTAACGACTAATTTCCCATTTTTGTAAATCCAAATTCGTTGCGCTGCTATGGAGACTTCAGCATAAGTATCGCCAATCCCATTGTTCCCGACAGTGTCATATCCATAACCTTCACCTTTCCAGCCATTGCCGTAAATATTAGAGGCGGAAACCGATTTTTTCCCACTTTCAAAAGCTTTCAAAATACGTGGGATTTCTTTATCAACATTTATGGCCCAGCCATAGCCTTTAGCTTTAACCGATATGACCGAACCTGAATGGGCCTTGAATGAGAAATCCTTGTTTAGTGTGGATTGTGAATGGTTAATTTCAGCAATCTTTTTCTTAACATCGCCTTCATCATCAATCTTAATCTGCAAATCTTTTGTAATAGATGCATTTTTAATTAAATCTCCCGCTGTTAACGTAAAAACTTTTTTCTGTACCTTATAATCAACGGTCTGCACAAGGAATTCTTCTAGCCTTTTCTGTTGATTTTTTATAAACTCACTGTCTTCTTTAATGGGCTGTATGTATACTGGCTTGAGATGGATTTCACTAATATATTCGTGTTTTTCATAGTCCTTCAAAAGACTGGGGACATCATACTGCTCTCCGCTAACGCTGTTAGTGACAACAATTTTACCTTTTACCAAACGAACCACCGCATCTTTTGGCATTTTTAAAGATTGATTCATGGCTAACAGCTTTTCTTCCACCTGCTTTTTCAACGTCTGGTTTCGAAAGTGATCCTGTTTACTGGGCAATAAGGAAAAATTATTAGCCTTTGAAGAAGGAAAAAACGTCCAGTGGCCCTTTAATATTTTTTTGACTTGGGGCAGGTCACTTTCCATAAATCCCATCTTTGTATCTTTTCCATCGAAAACTTGTTGATCTCCGACATAGACGGTATTTTTCAATATAGTTGTTTTTAATTTCTTTAATGCCTGATCAGCGGTCATTCCACCGACTCTTATCCCATTAATCTTGATATTTGAATTAAAATGGGTTGCTTGATAGTACCAGACAGCTGCACTCAAGAGCACGATCATGAAGAGGAGACTTCCGGTAATAAACCTCCAGTTAGCGAACCACTTTACTGAATTTCCACGATTTTTGCCCATTTCTTTAGTTACTGCTGTACTTTCCATTAAGTTTCCTCCTAAACCTGTTGATATTCAAGCTATTAATATTTCATTTTCACAAATTATGTATTTATTTCATAGATTACAGTTTGATTACAAAATGTAAATTTATACAACTATTCTAACAAATGTAATCGTCGAACATTGTCAGATTTTGTATTTGCTTAAATTTATTTATTTATTGTAAATGCAATAAAATTAGGGTACATTTTATTTATATTACTTTTTATAGTAAATGCAACAAAAAACAAGCTAAAGGAGAAAATCATGAAAGAAATTCTTCGTGAAATTGGAATGATTGCAAGGGCATTAGATTCGATAAGTAATATAGAATTTAAAGAATATGACCTGACAAAAGGGCAGTATTTGTACCTTGTGCGAATATGTGAAAACCCAGGAATCATTCAAGAGAAGTTAGCTGAGTTGATAAAGGTAGACAGAACAACTGCAGCTCGTGCGATAAAAAAACTTGAAATGAGTGGTTTTATTGAAAAAAAAGACGACCAACAAAACAAAAAAATAAAAAAACTCTTTCCAACAGAGAAAGGGAATAATGTTTATCCTTTCATAAGAAGAGAAAATGATTATTCCAACATGGTAGCATTAGATGGCTTTTCCGAAAGGGAAGTAGAAACCATGTTTAATCTTCTTCAAAGAGTGAGAAAAAATATTGAAATAGACTGGGAATTTGTAAAAAAGGGAAACAAGAGAAACTATTAGTTAATAAAGGAGCCACAAAATTAAAATGACTATAAACATAAATAAGTGTACTCTTGAAGATTTACACACACTACAAGAAATTAGTTATGAAACATTTAATGACACATTTAAGCATCAGAATTCGCCCGAAAATATGGACGCTTATTTGGAAAGAGCATATAACTTGAAACAACTAGGAAAAGAATTATCCAATATTTCTTCTGAATTCTTTTTTGTTTATTTTAATAACGAAATCGCTGGATATTTAAAAATCAATACCAATGAGGCTCAGTCTGAAGAAATGGGTGATGAATCACTTGAAATCGAGAGGATTTATATAAGGAACAAATTTCAAAAACATGGGCTTGGTAGATATTTGCTAAATAAAGCTAGGGAAAGGGCGATGGAAGGTAATAAAAAGAAAATATGGTTAGGCGTTTGGGAAAAAAATGAAAATGCTATGGCTTTTTATAAGAAAATGGGGTTTGTTCAAACTGGCGCCCACTCTTTTTATATGGGTGATGAGGAACAAATAGATTTTATAATGACAAAAACGCTAAAATAAACTTATTGATTTGAGCATCTGAAACAAGGCAAGGGGAGATACAAATGAAAAAACAGCGTAACATTATTTTATACATTGGTACTTCCATTGATGGCTATATTGCAAATGAGGATGGGACATTAGATTGGCTAGAATCAACAGAAGTAGAAGGAGATTCTGGCTACAATTCACTCCTTGAACGAATTGACACTGTTGTTATGGGAAAAGGAACGTATGATGTCGTTCGTGGATTTGATATGGACTATCCCTATAGTAACTATAAAAATTATGTGTTTTCCAAATCTGTTAGTGGAGCAGATGAATTCGCTACATTTATTGATGAAGAGGCAAATGCGTTCATTAAAAATCTAAAACAAAAGCCTGGTAAAGATATATGGTTCATTGGCGGTGGAAATTTAGCTCGTGAATTTTTTAAAGAAAATTTAATTGATGAATTCCAACTAGCCATTGCCCCTATTATTTTAGGGAAAGGAATCTCCCTATATAGCGGAGATGATATAACTCAAAAATACACATTAACAAAAGTAGAGAAATTAGGGCAACTTGCTATGCTTCATTATATAAAAAAATAATTTTCATCATCTTCCCCTTTTTTAAGAGGGGAAGATTTTTACCTTTTCAATTACATTTTGTACTGCAAAACAGAACCCATTATGTTTATTGCCGCTTTTTCACATTCCATCCCAATATTGACAAGTATGTAATTATAGATTTTTTCTGAATATTCGCACCAAGCGGAGGACAAAGATTTGAGACGGATTCATTATAGCTGTTTTTTTTATTAATTCCTTTCTTTTCTATTATTGTAGCAGGGATTGTACGATCCTCGTCTGGGCTATTGATTATCCCATTAGAAAATGCATTCGGATGGGATCGGTTACTAATATCAATGGCATCGGTTTAGGCTCAGGAATATTCTTAACGATATTAAGCCCCTATGTTGCCAATCATTGGTTTGAAAAAAGAAGGGGACTGGCAGTTGGCATTGCTAATACACCGGTGTGCAATAACCTAAATAATTGGGGTTGTTTCCTCTAACAATATTTTCATAAAGATAGCGGATGTTATTAGTGATAGCCCCTTCACTACCTTTACCTATCATCCTATTGTCAATATTTATTATAGGTTTGATACCTATTGCTGTGCCTGTAAAAAATACTTCATCAGCAGAGTATAGTTCCGTTCTTGAAAGACTTTTTTCAGAAACAGACAAATGCAATTCGTTATTAGCGATTTGCATGACAGTATCACGCGTAATCCCTGAAAGTATATTATCAGATATAGGCGGGGTAATTAATTTGTTATTTTTAATAATAAAAATGTTTTCGCCTGGGCCTTCGCTTACATTCCCCTTATCCGTTAAAAAAATAGCTTCATCAAAACCATTTAAACTTGCTTCAGAAGTAGCTAATCCGGAATTTAAATAGCTTCCCGTGGATTTTACTTGGGGAGGAATCATATTATTACCTGATCGATTCCATGAAGAAATACAAACCCTTAGAGCAGGCTTTGGCAAATACTCTATCTTTGTGCAATAAATACTTACCCGATTAAAAGAATCTAGTAAATCAGGACGCAGTGTATTTGCTCCTTTAAAGCAAATGGGGCGTATATAGACATCCCCCTTGACATTATTTTGTCTTAATAATTGAATTGTCCAATGAATTAATTCTGTAGATGAAAAGGGAATTGGTATATGAAGTGAATTTCCAGATTCATGGAATCGTTTATAATGGTCGTAGATTCTGAAAATAAACAATTGGTTTTGGCTTTCATTCCAAAATGCTCTAATTCCCTCGAAGCACCCCAAACCATAATTTAATCCTTTATTTCTTACACTAATAGAAACAAATGACTCATCTAAAATTCTCCCCTGATCAAATACATACCGCATATTTCACCCCCCTCATATAACATGTTATTTACGTTTAATATTTATAGTCTCAAAATGTAATATTTTTTCTAACAAATTAAACATTTTAAGAATCCCAATTGAAGTTTTTTAAGGTAGAAAGCAAGGCAAGTGGATTCAATAAGGTCACTTTTCTTATTGTGCTTGCGGCAGGATAGTTATACTTCAAACATAACCCATTAGTCATCGCAGCCTGTTTCTAAAATTATTTCGGTAAATCATTCACTTCATTTGCCACACGGATCCCGGATTCAATTGCCCCTTGAATCCAGCCGTGGGTAAGGCCGGTATGTTCACCAGCAAAGTGGACTTTTCCCTCAGGTTTAGAAATATGAGGATATAGATCAACATCCTGACCCGGTTCAAAAGAGGTAAAACCTCCGCAAGAAAAAGGGTTTTTACTCCAACTAAAAGCAGCCCCCGTAACAAATTCTGAATAAACCTGATACCCAAAAATTTCTGCCAAGTTCATTAGTGCAAATTGAATCATTTCCCTTTCAGATAGACTCTCCAACGTTAAGGCCTCGTCTGCCCAAGTATAACTCGCAATAACAACCGCAGGTCCTTTTGAGCCAATACCATAGCTAGGGTAATAGGAAAATCGAATGGGCAGATCGGTGATCGATTTACCACCTAATTGCCCTGCTTTCTCCCAAAACCTACTTTTAAACTCGATGGCAATCTTAGAGGAGGCCATATAATTGAGTTCACGAATCGCTGTCCTTTTAAAATAGGAGAAGGAGTCATAAGGCTCGACTTTCACAAACCGAAGCGTGGAAAAAGGAATAGTCACAATGGCAAGGTCACCAGTGATGCTGAAGCTCTGATCGGTTTTCTGGTGCTTACAATGAATGGTTACACTGTTTTGATGTTGAGATATTTTCATTAACTTTTGATTAAACAAAATATTTTCGTATAATTGTGGTTGAAAGGCTTTAGGCAATCGATCCATGCCACCCGTTATTTCATAAAAATTCTTCGTTCCGTTTAAGATGATGAGTTCTCGTAATATCTCTACAAAGGTCATCCCCATATACGCTTCCAAGTCAATAAGCACACCAATCATATCATTTGCACCGACAGAAAAATAATAGTTTAAGAAAGAGCCTAACGAAAGATTTCTATATTGTTTTTCTATAAGAGGCCAATTCTTTTTAGGATCTTTGTTTATAAAATCGATGATTGGTTGGACGACAGAAAACAAAAGTTCTTCCGATGATTTTCCTTTTTCATTTGGAGTAACTGGGTATTTTAAAATGCTGGGATCCTTCTCAAACAATTGAAGCCTCGTTTTAACGCCATTTGCGTAGAGGATGTCATTTGGGGTTCGGTTTATAAATAGATTGGTAGGCAACTTAAATTTTTTAATATATTCAAAGGTTAATTGATGTTTTTCCGGAATGCGCATCGGACCGACATTGAAATATAAATTCTCGCTAAAAGGCGTTCTTATTGTATAAACACGTCCGCCAACTCTATCATTTGCTTCCAAAATGGTGACCCGATGTCCGCTTTCCTTGAGCAAAGAGGCCGCAACGAGTCCAGCCATGCCTGCACCAATAATCATAATATGTTTAGGATTTTGAGATTTCTTCAGACCATTTCTAATGATGGTCAGCATTTGTTGCTCCGTTAATGGGGAATTCATTTGTTGGGGCAACCTCCTTTGCGTTTCCAAAAAATCCCTTATTGCATTATATACAGTGAAAGGGAGGCATATGTGCTATTTATGAACCTGAATACTTATCTCCTTCGGATATAAGGAAAATCAACCATTTCTTTTACTAAACGTATGTGCTATAACATAGGAGAGAAGGACCCTCCAATCATGAGAATATGGTCCTATTAAAAGGGAGGGATAAGTATGAGAGTGGCGCCGACTGAATATTTTGTGAATGATTTACGTTATATCATTAGGTCTGCAAAAGAGACGGATGCAAAGAACTTGTCTGAAGTTAGATTGCAAATCGATGGTGAAACAGAGAATTTGGATAGGGAAAAAGGCGAAGCGTATATAGATGAATCTGGATTCAAACGGATTATTAAAGAAGATACAGAAAGTAATAGTAATTTATTTTTAGTTGTTGAGGTCAATGATAGATTAGTAGGTTTTTCAAGATGCGAAGGGAAAAAATTGAAAAGATTTGCTCATAAAGTAGAATTTGGCGTCTGTGTTTTAAAAGAATTCTGGGGGTACGCGATTGGGAAAAATTTATTATTAGAATCAGTCCAATGGGCGGACTCAAACGGAGTTAAGAAAATATCTTTAGCTGTTCTCGAAACCAATGATAAAGCCATTAAACTCTATGAAAACCTTGGTTTTGAAGTAGAAGGTATTTTAAAAAAGGACAAGATCCTATCTGATGGGAATTACTATCATACGATATTGATGGGAAGGTTTCATGACTAATATGAATAAGGAGAATTTGATGAAAACTAATGTTTTGTTTGATACTAATAAAATCGACAGGGAAGCATTACCTTATTATTATGACTACGGCAAAATCGTTTCTACGATTCAAGAAAAACTCGTCAATGAAGTGGGAATCGACTTTCAAATGTATTCAGATGAAGATACCTCCAATGAAATTTGGGACATTCTTGAGGAAGACTTGAAAGAGGAATCTCCGGAAGTACAATTGATTTGTCATATTTATAAAGAAGGGGAGACCAAAACCATCTCATCCAACCATACTGATAAGGCGATGGAGTTGATTATTAAACCACGTATTATCAACGGTCTCTTTTATTATCCAAATTATCAGGTTGCACTGGCAAGATTAGCCATATACCAAAGTGATGGGGAAATGACTCATGATTTTATTTTTGCCAAAAATGATGCTTGCTTAGTAGCCTTTTTGAAGTATGTTCTAAAAAGAAAAAGAGATTATATTAAAAACTATGTCACTGTTTTTACGGATACGGAAGATGGTGTGGAAACAGAGATTGATAGTATTACAACCTTGGTTAGAAGGGAGGATGTATTTTTAGAGGATTCGTTAAAGCGTGAAATTTATCGCTCGATTGACGAATTCTTTTCGGAAAGCGGCCAGTTTTTCAAAACTTATGACATTCCCTACAAACGCGGAATCCTTCTCTATGGGAAGCCAGGTAATGGGAAGACCACCCTTGTGAAATCGATCGCGAGCAGCATTAACGCTCCAGTTGCATATTGGCAGATTACTGAATTTACATCGAGTTATACGATTAAAGAAGTATTTACGTCTGTATTGAAGTTAACACCATTGGTATTAGTTATTGAGGATATTGATTCCATGCCTGCAAGTGTCCGTTCTGTATTCTTGAACATCTTAGATGGTGCTACTTCGAAGGAAGGAATTTTCATCATTGGGACGACCAATTATCCTGAAAAAATTGACCCTGCTCTCATGAATCGCTCTGGACGGTTTGACCGAGCGTATGAGATTCATGTACCGACGAAGGAGCTCCGTTATCAGTATTTATTAAATAAGAATATTGCTCGGATTCTTTCAGTGGAAGAGATTCAGCAGGTGGTTGATTCGACCAGGGATTTCTCCTATGCGCAGCTCAATGAATTATATACATCGATTGCCCTTGAATGGCATTATGAACAAAAAGTGGATGTGAGACGTCTTTGTGCGGACTTAAAATCACTACAGCAAAAACAACAAAAACAAGAATGGGATCAAGATCTTTCCTCAGCATCGATTGGGTTTGCGGGGTTTGGTGATGATTAATATTCTTTTGAGAGTAAATGGTTTATGAGAGTGATAGGTATTGATTTATCTGGTCCAAGTAATCACAAAGATACTGTATTGACTGTATTTGACCAACAAAATGGTCAATTAAATTTTTTGAAATTAATTAGGAATATCGGAGATTTGGACATTTTAAAAGAAATAGAGGCTCAAAGTCAATTAGATGAAGTCGTTATCGGGATTGATGCTCCCTTATCATATGAGGATGGGGGAGGAGATAGGCAAGGGGATAAACTGCTTCGTCAGTATATTGTCTCAATTGGGATGAGACCTGGATCCATCATGCCGCCAACCTTAAATCGAATGGTATATCTTACTCTAAGAGGGATAAAGCTTAGTAGAGAAATAGGGAATCTTGCTACAAGATATCCGATTTCGATTGTGGAAGTGCATCCAGGTGGAGTGATTGGATCGAGACTTCCTGAAAGGGATCTGGAGTATGTCTTGAGCTACAAACAAAATCTCTTAGCAAGAACCTGGATTCGAGACTGGTTTGCGGAGCAAAAATTAACCAAACTTCCTGTATTTATTGATGAGGAAAGCCATTTGATTGATGCATGTGCAGCAGCATTAGGAGCATGGCATTGGAAGGATCCATCGTTGCAACCAAAATGGTCATTTCCTGCAAATCCTCCATTGCATCCTTTTGGTTATTGTTGTTAGTCGTTCTTTCTACCACAGTATTTGATACTGTGGTGTTTTTCTTTCTGGTTTATTATTTTTAAATTATTTGAATTCTCTAAATTGAATATAAATTTCGTCTATTATACTTGTTTTTTTCCTAAAAATTACATATAATTAATTTTACCACTATTGCCAACTTGTATATCCGCCCGCCATTACTATTTCACTTAATAAAATAAAAGGAGTGCCCCAATTGGGACACTCATCTAAACTAGTATTAGTTGGATCTTTCTTCTAACCAATCCGCTATCGTAGGATAAGTTATTTTCGTTGCTTGGCTGCCAAAAGTAATGGAAGTATGCCCAACAGGTAAAACTTTAAATTCTTTATCCTCACTTGAAATCACATTCATCAATGCCTCAACTTGATGTGGCGGGGCAATTAAGTCGTTTACCCCAGCTAAATTGAGCACATTAGCCTTGATATTTTCAAGTTTAACCTTTTGACCTCGAATAACCATTTCGCCTTTAATCAGTTTATTATTTTGGTAGAAGTCTCTAATCCACTGACGGTAGGCTTCACCAGGGAAAAGAATCCCGTCGTTTAACCATTTTCGTAGAAGTTTAAAGCTCTTAATAAACTTCTCATTATCAGCTCGCTCTACGAGACTAATTAATGGTCCAAAGTTGGTTCCCATTGGATTAATCATTTTGTTTCCAAAGTCAATCATTTCTGGTGGAATTACACCAAGAGTTTCTACCACTTTATTAATATCAAAATAGCGCTCATCTAGCATCGGACCATATGAGCCGCTATTTTCAAAACTAAACGGACTGGTCATAAAGATAAGGTTGCGAATTGGTAATTCAGGGTGTAGTGCCGCAAATGCAGACGTGATCGTTCCACCCATGCAATATCCAAGGATTGATACTTCGTCAACCTTAGAACGTCTCATGACCTTACGAACAGCACGTGGGATATAGTCCATAATGTAATCATCTAGTTTCATATTTCTATCTTCGTAACCTGGTGTACCCCAGTCAAGAAGATAAACATCAAACCCACGTTCAACTAAATATTCTATTAAACTACCACCTTTTGTTAGATCCAATATATATGGTTTATTAATTAGAGCATAAACTAAAAGAAGGGGAGTTTTATGTTTTTTTGGTTGATCAGAAATATACCGGTAGAGCTTCGTTTTATTTCTAGTCCAAACAACTTCTTTCGGTGTAGGTGCTACTTCCGGTTCGGCCTCGGTCGTTAACACTTGAGTTGCCCTGTAGACACGGTGATACATTTCTTGATACTTTTCAGGTGCAAATTCAAGCACCCCATTCCATTCTTTTGGCAAAACGTTAATGACTGTTCACTCCTAACAAAATTTATTTACTCTCTTAATATATAAAGAAAGTTGTACCTTCATGACAATTACATGTAAAGTCCACCGTTAATATTTAATTGCTGACCAGTTATATAGTCACCATCTTTACATAAGAAAACAACACCACGAGCAATTTCTTCTGGTTTACCTAAACGTTTTTGCGGAACTTTTTCAACGATGCCTGCAAGAACTTTTTCTGGAATGGCTTGGACCATCTCAGTACCAATAAATCCAGGGCAAATTGCATTAACTGTTACATTGCTTTTTGCAAGTTCAAGAGCAAGTGATTTAGTATATCCAATGAGTCCTGCTTTTGCTGCTGCATAGTTGGTTTGTCCAAATCCGCCTGCTTGTCCAATAATAGATGAAATGTTAATAATACGTCCTGCTTCTGATTCAAGAAGATAAGGAAGAGCCGCAGATGTATTATTGTAAACACTGTTTAAATTTACATCAATTACTTTTCTCCAATCTTCCTCGCTCAATTTTTTGAACGTGCTGTCTCTTGTAATTCCTGCATTATTAACTAGGATATCTAATTGGCCGAAATGGTTGATCGTTTCTTGAACAAGGTATGCTGCTTCATTACTTTCTGAAACATCTGCTTGAACAGCGTAAGCCTCTCCACCAAACTCATTAATTTCTGCGACTACTTTATCTGCTAATTCTTTGCGGATATTATAGTTAATAACAACTTTCGCGCCATTCTTAGCTAGTTCTAATGCAATCGATGAACCGATACCTCTGCTGCCGCCTGTTACAATCGCTACTTTACCTTTTAATTCTGTCATTTTTATGCACCCCATCTATAGTAGTTGTTTAAATAATCCTGCTAGTTTAATACATTACTTTGTGTTACATGCTATTATGTAATCCGTTTTATTTCTTTTCTTTTTGTGTATTTAACAAAGTAAGGATTTGATTCAATTTATTATCCAAATTCTTCATATCTTTTTTAACATTCGACAATTCTGACTTAAATGACACCTGACCTTCATTATTGTCTAATTTTTCTTCCAATTTTTCTTCAAGATCGTCAACTTTTGCATCTACATTAACAATTAACGATGAAATGTTCGCAATGTCATTACGAGATGGTACATTCATAAATTCTAAGGCTTTTAACGAAGATTCATCCATCATTTTTTTAAATTGAAGATTCATCTCCAACAACTGTCCCATCCCTTGAGAAGGGTAATCTGAACCGAATTTTTCATCAAATAATTTACTGGATTGGGAATAAAAATCCTTCCACATATCATAAACATTAAAGTCTTCCGCATCGAATTTCCCATCAAATAATTTACTAGATTGGGAATAAAAATCCTTCCACATATCATAAAAATTAAAATCTTGGTTCATTTCTGTCTTCCTCCTTTATTACTTTTTGTTGACGTATCCATCATACTAACTTGTTTGGAATATTTAAAGGTGAAAGTTTAAAATTTCACAAAATACATTTCTTCATTTTTTGACAAAATTCTCACTTTTTCGCAAAATGCCATATGAATTAAAGAAGAGTTATAAGTAGAGAGAACTAAGCATACTATGGTTAAAAATGGTAATAATGGGCTTCGTTCCCCTTATTATAATTGTTTTGTTGTTTTCTTTTTCAATGTGCCTTGGGATGATGATCATGTGTAGTTGTTCTGTTCAGAATAGTAAAAAATGAGGTGATACGATTGGGATTTAGTGAAATGGTCGTGTTAATTACTGGTGGAGCACAAGGAATCGGCAAAGAAACTGCAAAACAATTTCTTCAAGAGGGAGCAAGTGTTGTAATTTGTGATTATGATGAGTCAGCTGGGAAAACTGCATTAGAGGAATTAAATAGTGAAAAGTTAGCGTTTTTTAAAGTGGATGTAACAGACAGTGCACAGATTGAAAAGATGGTCCGTGCCACAGTAGAAAAGCACGACCGAATCGACATTCTAATTAATAACGCCGGAATTACACTAGACGGCTTTCTTACAAAAATGGATGAAGCAGCTTGGGAAAAAGTAATTTCTGTAAACCTCTCAGGTGTTTTTAAATGTACGAAAGCGGTTGCACCTTATATGTTAAAGCAGGGGGCAGGGGTCATTCTCAACGCATCCTCAGTGGTCGGTTTATATGGGAATATTGGCCAAACAAATTATGCAGCAACCAAAGCTGGGGTAATTGGGTTGACCAAGAGCTGGGCAAAAGAATTTGGTCCAAAAGGGATCAGGGTCAATGCAGTCGCTCCAGGTTTCATTGAAACAGGCATGACGGCTGCCGTGCCAGATAAGGTCCTTGAGTTTATGAAGGAAAAGACCCCTCTCAAGAAACTCGGGAAACCAGAAGACATTGCCGCTGCGTACTTATTTTTGGCTTCAGATAAAGCAAATTATATAAACGGGTCGATCTTGAGTGTGGATGGGGGATTAGTAATTTAAACTGCATAGCCAAAGCTAAGAGGGAGAATCATGGTTTTCTCTCTCTTTTTTGTTGTTATTATTTTCAATAAATAATATTGAAAAATAATTAACCCAAAAACTTTTCTACAAAATTCGTCATTTTATATTAAACTTCAACATGAACACCCTTACATTATTATTTGTTTATGTACGACGGATTCTCCGTTGCCATTCGTTGATTTACTACATCATTTTAAAAAAAGTTTTATAGATTTTTGATCATTGAAGGGTTAAAGGAATAACTAAATAACTCTGAATTTGTCGAATAGTTTGTCACGAAATGTACGGCTAAATGTAGTAAAATTTGTGAGGAATTATTATTCGAATACATAAATTAGCTTTGGAGGAGATCATAATGTCAGTAAATGAAGTTGTCATTGTAAGTGCAGTCAGAACAGCTATTGGTAGTTTCTTAGGGAGTTTAGAAAATGTATCAGCCACTCAGTTAGGTACAACTGTAATTAAAGCTGCCATCGAAAAAGCTGGAATTAATCCAAATCAAGTTGACGAAGTTATTATGGGGAATGTGTTACAAGCAGGATTGGGCCAAAATCCTGCAAGACAAGCTTCGCTTGCTGCAGGTATTCCACAAGAGTCACCAGCTTTAACCATTAATAAAGTCTGTGGTTCAGGCTTGAAAGCTGTTCACTTAGCAACACAAGCCATTCTTGCTGGGGAGTCTGAAATTGTTGTTGCAGGTGGAATGGAGAGTATGAGTCAAGCTCCATACCTGTTAAAAGGCGGACGCAATGGATTCAAAATGGGCGATCAGAAAATGTTAGACAGCATGATTCAAGACGGTTTATGGTGTGCGGAAAATAACTATCATATGGGAATTACAGCTGAAAATCTTGCTGAAAAGTATGAAATCTCACGTGCAGAACAGGATGAATTTGCAGCATGGAGTCAACAAAAGGCTCAAGCAGCGATTGAATCCAATCGCTTTGCTGAAGAAATTGTCCCTGTCGAAGTTCCTGGCCGTAAAGGACAAGTGACATTATTCAGCCAAGATGAATTCCCTCGTTTTGGAGCAACTGCAGAAGGCTTAGGTAAACTTCGTCCGGCATTTAAAAAGGATGGATCGGTTACTGCTGCTAATGCTTCAGGCATTAACGACGGTGCTGCTGCATTTGTTGTGATGAGCCGTAAAAAGGCAGACGAATTAGGAGTTACGCCTCTCGTAACAATAAAAGCGAATGCTTCAGCGGGGGTAGATCCAAGTATTATGGGAATCGGGCCTGTTCCAGCTGTGAAAAAAGCTCTTAAATCAGCGTCTTTATCCTTAGAAGACATTGACTTAATTGAAGCAAATGAGGCATTTGCCGCTCAATCGATTGCAGTTGATCGCGAGCTTCATTTTAGTAAAGAAAAACTAAATGTAAATGGCGGTGCCATTGCACTTGGCCACCCAATCGGTGCAAGTGGAGCAAGAATCTTGGTATCTTTAATTCATGAAATGAAGAAAAGAGAAAACCAATATGGTTTAGCTACATTATGTATTGGCGGAGGACAAGGTGTAGCAACCATCATTGAAAATGTTAAGTAAGAGGATTAGAACCTCTTAGAAATGGCTTGGAGATTACTCCAAGCCATTTTACTTTGTGCAGATTATCTTTCTACTTCGATGTGATGAAATCCGTTATGTGTGGCATAAACTTCATACCATTTGTATGTTGGTGCTTTGAACCACTCGTACTGTGGCAAATAAACCAAATATCTTAAATTGCCATCGGCATCATAAATTGTTTTGAAGATTTTTACTGGACCCATTCCATATAAATTTCCATCCATTCCGTCGCGAACAACATTTTTTTCAGCTTCTTTCTCTTCCTTATATAATCTCATCAGCCCATCAACAAAGATACTTAACAACACCAAGGTAATAGCAATTAAGCCGAAAATCAATAAATTGAACAATAGAATACCCTCCTTAAGTTTTTGTAAAGATACATATGTATGACTACTACACTATTAAACTTCTAACACTTGAGATTAATCAGCTCCTTTAGTGGGATGGCTTCAGTTTGATTGTATATCCAGCAGAGAAGATAAGGTGTGACGAAAAATACATGAAGAGCATATAAAAGTGAAATATTCGTGAATTTTCACTTGCTTCAAGGATAAATTTGAGGGGGATTGCTTTCGCAATCCCTCTTTCAATATCCCCAATATTGCTGATAGTACGAAACGTAGGGTATTTGAGGATATAGTGGAATATATTGTGGTTTTGGTTGTTGATACTGTTGATGTACATACTGATTGGGTGACAAATCATTTCTCTGATTACAATCCTGATATGGACCAATATAGGTGGAGGGTTTGATGGGTGCAATTACTTGTTCCCATTGTTTATCATCCATACAATAGGTATGCGACATGATATTAGCAGGTGTAAATTTTAATATATCCGAACCTAGTATTACTTCTGGAGTGGGTGCATCAAAAATCGCCAAAAGATGAGTGTTATCAACGCCAGCAATTTCATAATGCCACCAACCTTGCGGAACGTTAGCTACCTGACCTGGTGTTATCGTGTAATTGAGTATCTGTTTTGTAAATGGATTCAAAATGGATACGGTAGCAGAGCCAGAAATACAGTAAACTAGTTCGGCTGCATTTTGGTGATAGTGCGGTTCCACGACATTATTTGTACTTAAAAAAATATCTAAAAGAGACACATTTTCCAGGGTATTTAACTGTTTCACGCCTAATACATTAATATAGTTTTGGTTGTCTTTTATGAAGAGGGGGCTCTTATTAACATCAAACGTGTATTGAGTGGATGGGGATGTATAATCCATATACGATACCATATTCTACACCTCTTATATAGAAATAAACATATAGGCATGGTATGCACATACCTATAGTTGGGTGTGAGTTAATTTTAAGTTCGATTAACCTAGGAATTATATAATAGAATAAAAGATGTTTATTCAATTTTTTCACTTAAGATAGGAGAGACTTATATGATATTAGAAGCCGTTATGCTTACGGTTAAGCCAGGGATGGAAGAGGAGTATGAGGAGGCATTTCGTCAGGCAGCAGAAATCATCGCCTCTATGAAAGGATACATATCTCACGAATTACAGCGTTGTCTTGAAGTGAAGGGGAAATATTTATTATTGGTTAAGTGGGAAACTTTAGAAGACCATACCGTTGGATTTAGGCAATCCAATGAGTATCAAGAATGGAAAAACCTGTTACATCATTTCTATGATCCCTTTCCAACTGTGGAACATTTTGAGAGCATCCCGCTTTTCTAATAATTATTTGTATTACAGAAGTAAGAGCTGTACTAAGGAGCTGCTAAGCAAAGCTGGTTCTGTTTCCAATGTTTTTGCTTGATAAATTAGGACAATTTTTTTCAGTTTGAAACGTACATTTTCTTATTTTATTGTAAATTAACCCATTTTCAATAATATATTACAGAAAATTTATTGAATATTTTAAAGGATAATATTTATTCGTTTAGGAAATTGTAATACTGTCAATTATAATTTCTTTGGAAGGGCGTATTTTTTTGGAGAAGAAACTCTTAAATTTACTTACATCTTTATGTTTTATTTCTTTACCATTTATATTTAAAGGACCAAAAATGAGAGAAAATCTCGTGATTTTTTTCTCAAAAGGAGTAATTTCTACTCTTATTGATTCTTTTGTTGTTGGAAAAAAAAGAGTTGAATATCCTGTGCGTCCTTTTCCAAAAATTTTTAAAACGAATATTATTTATGACATATTATTTTTCCCGATTTTAAGTGTTATATGGGTTAGGATTTCATACAACGATAAAATTTGGAAAATATTACTAAAAAGCTTAATATTTAGTGTTCCCATGAGTATTGGTCAATGGTACATGGAAAAGAATACAAGATTATTTCAGTGGAAAAAGTGGACACCATTTCATACTTTTGGCTTTGTAAATCTTACTTTGTTTATAATTAGAGGATTTGTAGGATTACTAAAAATATTAGATAAATTAAAGAGACATCAAAAAGTAACTGAATAATTTAATTTTACAATATTTTAGTGTCTTTTTAATGGTAAACGGTTGCTGCTGCAACCTTTTTTTATTTTTATATTAAAGTTTGTGAAACATTATACCTAATATAGGGAGGATCACAAATGATAAATCAAAAATATCAAGTTAAATCTTTAAATGTAGGGAAAATCGAAATACTAACATACGGCAACAGAACATTTGAATCGGCTATCAGAAAGAGCTCTGTCCAAGAACCCATTTTTTTAAGTAAAACAGGATTTATAAGCGATGAGCAGGCCTATGAACATCACGGTGGCGAGGATAAAGCCCTATGTTTATATCCGTATGATTACTACTCCTATTGGAGTGATATTTTAAATAATTTTAGTCATACAGCCTTGTTCGGAGAGAACTTAACCGTTGAAGGATTAAAAGAAGATAATGCTCATATTGGAGATATTTTTACTTTTGGTGAAGCCGTTATTCAGGTTTCCGAACCCAGAAATCCTTGTTATAAACTTGCTACAAAGTATGAAGTACCTGATATAGTTATTCGAATGAGAGATACTGGGTATACAGGTTTCCTTTTAAGAGTATTAAAAGAGGGTCTGGTAACACCAAAGGATGACTTAGTTTTACTTGAACCACATCCTCAACAAGCTTCTGTATCATTAGTTAATGATGTAAAATTTTTTGACAAATTTAATAAAGAGAAACTTGAAAAAGTTTTATCGGTTGATGCTTTATCAGAAAGTCTGCGTGCTACTTTAATAAAACAATTTCAATCCAAAAATACAAATTAGAAGAAGGTGTATGATGGAAAAATATTATTATCGTTCATTCACTATCATTTCTTTAAGCCTGGTCTTTTTACTTTTGTCATCCTGTAGTCAGTCACAAAGAAAAGAGGCAGAATACAGGACGAATAAAACTCCTCGCGAGGTTTTAGGTTTCTATACAGAACAGGAAGGCACGTTACCAGGGTCTCAACCTACAGTTAACTCACAATACACTAATTTAAGTATCATCGCACCCTTTTGGTATAAGCTTGATGAGAAGCGACCAGGCAATCTTATCGATTCGGTTACCAAAGATCATAAAATAATGGTTATTCAGAGTGCACATGACAAACACCTGAAGGTATATATGGTTGTACATAATCTCTTTTATGAAACGGAGGAGAAGGGAAAGCGAGTTGCGAGTAATATCCTCCAAAACGAAAAAAACCGCAATGTTTTCATTCAGAACTTACGTAATGAAATAAAGCAGTTTAACTATGACGGGATTAATATAGACATGGAAAATTTGTATTTGACTGACCGAGATTCCTTTAGTTTGCTGATTAAAAAATTGTCTGATTCACTACATCGTGATGGGAAAGTAGTAACCGTTTCAGTTCCGGCAAATACAGGTGATTCCCGTGCTAATCCCTGGTCACCGTGGTTTGATTACGAAAAGCTTGGTCAATATTCAGATAGGTTAATGATTATGACATACGATGAACACAACCCAAGAACAACACCCGGATCATCAGCATCAATCAATTGGATAGAAGCAACTATTGATTATGCTTTGAAACATAAAGTACCACCCTCCAAAATTATACTCGGTATCGCTACTTATGGATGGGACTGGGATACAACAGCAAACAAAGCCTTGTATAGTTCCTATGCAATGTTAATGAGTCAGAAAACAAAATATAAAGCTAAAGTTATATGGGACTCTCGTTCGCAAACACCTCATTTCAGTTACGTAGATAATAAAAATCATAGCCACCAGGCTTGGTTTGAGAATAGCCACAGTCTGCGGTATAAGCTAAACCTTGTAGAAAAATATGACTTACGGGGAATAGGGATTTGGCGGCTTGGCTTAGAAGACCCCATGTACTGGACGACCATATCCGAGAAATTACAAGTAAAAAAGTGATGGATTGGTCCAAGAAACGAGCAGTGATTCAGATCAAATTGACAAGTTTGCATAATAAAGAAAAGGTATATTTCAATGAAATGTAAGACAATCTATGAAAAAACAATGAGGTGTCTTGTGTGTATTCCAATCATAAAACCAAATTGACTTCCGCAGAGATTGCTGCCCTCTGGACACAATATTTAAACGAAACAGCAGGGCTTTGCTTTCACAAACACATGATGGAACACCTGGAGGACAAGGAAATCAAAGATGTTTTTGAATATGCAATGTCTCTCGGGACTCAACATTTGGATAAAATAAAAGAATTCTTTGTCAATGAAGGTTTTCCAGTTCCAATCGGATTTACGAATCATGACGTGATACCAAACACTCCACGTCTTTTTTCTGATATATTGTGTTTGCATTATTTAAATATCATGACCATCCATGGCTGTCATGGGTACAGTGGGGCGATCACCACATGTTCTCGACATGACGTTCGTGAATATTTTACGAGTTGTAATTCTTCTGCAGTTGAATTGTGTAATCGGACAAAGAATATTTTGTTAGAAAAAGGCTTATACTACCGCCCTCCTGTGGTTTTCCCACCTGAAAAGCCTGATTTTGTCAAAGACGAAAACTTTTTAGCGGGATGGTTTGGTGAAAAACGACCGTTAAGTTGTATTGAGATTACCGATATTTATTTTAATTTGAAGAAGAGCATCATGGCGAAAGCAGTCACAGTTGCCTTTTGGCAAGTCGTTCAGTCTAAGGACGTTCGAGACTTATTATTGAAAGCATTGAAAACAAAAGACAGTCATATCCAATTGTTCCATGACCTTTTGAATAAGGAAAATCTGCCTGCACCACCTACTTTGGAAGCTGAAGTTACGAATTCCACCACTTCACCGTTTTCAGAAAAGCTAATGATGTTTCAAGTCGGATTTTTATTCTCAACCGCGATGGTGTATTACGGGACGGGATGGGCATCGTCTCCCAGAAGGGATTTGACTCCACATTATATGATGGCAATATCTGGTGATGTAAAAATTGGAAACGATTGGATCGACATGATGATTGATAACGGGTGGCTGGAACAACCTCCTTTAGCCGAAGACCGAACGGAATTAGCGATGAAGAAAAAATGAGGTAATAAAACAGTTTTAAGATGATTACCTAAAAATTTTGGTGTGAAACGTCTCATTTAAATAAAAGGAGCAATAGTTAAAGATGGGGTTGCTGCGGCGATCCCATTTCTTGTTGTACGGAACTAATTTTGGTAATAGATTATTAGAAGAGTATAAATAAAATTTTGAGGTAGTTTATTCTAAACAGGACTGGGCTATTTTTTTACGTAAAAAATAGGATTTTAAATATAACTATAGAACATGACACATAGTGGTATGGCACCTTTTAGTTTTAGAGGAAAATAAAATGATACGTTGTACACTAAATGGACATTATTAATTTATAAGGGGGGGTTGTAAAAAAGTGGATGAACTAGATATACACCATATTTTCGATCTTGGACTTACATTAGTCATGATTGCAGCTGGTATCACTGCCATCTCTAAAAAATTAAAGCAGCCTTATTCAATTGCCTTAGTTATAGTTGGGACTATTATTGGCCTGGTAAACATTCCAGCATTAGCTCCTTTAAAGGATTTTATTACAGAAGGTGAAGTTTTTAACTTTGTTATCATTACACTCTTCTTGCCCGCTTTATTAGGCGAAGCGGCTTTAAAGCTTCCTTTTTCTCATTTAAAAGAGAATAAAGGTCCAATTCTTGCTCTAGCTTTTGGAGCCACTCTGTTATCCTTTCTTATTATCGGTTTTTCTACGATATGGCTTTTAGGTTTTTCGATTCCTACCGCTTTTGTGTTTGCTGCTCTAATGAGTGCCACTGACCCTGTCAGTGTTATTTCCATTTTTAAAAGTGTCGGCGTAAATAAAAGGCTCGCTACTGTTATTGAAGGAGAGAGTTTATTTAATGATGGACTGGCAGTCGTCCTGTTTAAAATTTCTGCTTTCTATTTACTTACATATATAGATCTTGGTGTAGTAGGGATTGGATATGGATTATGGGAATTTATTAAAGTGATTTCCCTTGGACTCATCATTGGCGGTGCACTTGGTTATGGTTTCTCTAAATTAACTAGTTACTTTGACGATTACCCATTGGAAATTATCTTTAGTGTGATCCTTTTTTACGGTTCATTCTTACTAGCTGAAGCCGTACATGCCTCAGGAGTCATCGCGGTTGTTGTAGCTGCCCTGATTTTTGGAAATTATGGAGCAAAAATTGGAATGAGCCCGACCACGAAGCTAAATATTAATAATTTTTGGGAGGTTACTGCACTGCTAGCCAATTCAGTCGTCTTCCTAATGGTTGGATTGGAAATAACCAAAATTAACTTAGCGGATAAATGGGGTTTAGTTTTTCTTGCCATTTTGATTGTGCTCATCGCCAGAAGTATTGCAGTTTATGTAAGTCTATTGTTCACCAGAAATTTCCCAACTCCCTGGAAACACGTAATCAACTGGGGAGGTTTAAAAGGCTCATTATCCATAGCACTTGTTTTAAGTCTTTCTCATGAATTTACTGGTAGGGAAGAAATATTAATTGTCGCTTTTAGTGTGGTATTGTTCTCTTTAATATTTCAAGGACTATCTATTAAACCGCTATTATCCGTCTTAGGGCTTAATAAAAAAGAAGAAGGGGATAAGGAATATGAAGAACTGATTGCAAGGGGACATAGATTTGAAACAGCCATAAATGAAATACACACCGTTAGAAAAAATTTGTTCATTACCGAAACAGCAGCTAAAGAAGTGATTACAGAATATGAACAGGAACTTTCTGAATTACAGAGCAAAATGGAGCAACTTTTTAAAAAGTATCCCAGTCTGAAAGAAAAACAACAATCGATTCTGCAAAAACATGCCTTATATGCACAGCACGAAGCTATTGAGAAATTGATTAAAGAAGATATTATCTCAAATGAAGTTGCAGAGCTTGAACATAACCATATTACTGACAAAATCGTAAAATTAGAGGATTTACATTAGTAATTAAATTGTAATTATAAACTTAAACAATAGGGTAAAACATAAAAATAGTATTCCTATGTATTGTCTTGACTGTTAAATTTTCTTTTTAAGGGGGAGAGTCAACATGGTGGAAGTGATTAAAAGAAAAGGTAATTTAGTTCGTTTGCATCCTGCCCAAATACTTGTAATCGGTTTCGGAAGTTTAATTCTATTGGGGACTTTTCTTTTTATGTTACCGATAGCAACCTATGAAGAGGGACGCGGACTAAGCTTCATTGATGCTTTATTTGAGGCGACCTCAGCTGTTTGTGTGACAGGGTTGGCGGTAGTAGATACGGGAACAACCTTTACATTATTTGGTGAAATTGTTCTTCTCTGTTTGATCCAAATTGGTGGTTGGGGATTTATGACTACAGGTATCTTATTGTTTATTATTTTAGGCAAAAAAATTGGACTAAAAGAGCGCTTATTACTTCAGGATTCATTAAATGTGTTTTCTCTTTCGGGAGTAGTCAACCTAGTAAAACGGATCATCTTCATTACCTTTATTGTTGAACTAATTGGTGCTATCACGCTAGCCATACGCTGGTCGTTTGATATGCCGCTCCAGAAAGCCATTTACTATGGAATATTCCATTCTATTTCCGCCTTTAATAATGCTGGGTTTGGTCTTGAACCTGACAACTTAAGTAAATGGGTAGGTGATCCAACGATAAATATCATGATTACTCTTCTTTTTATCACAGGTGGAATTGGTTTTACAGTTATTCTCGATTTAATTCATAAAAAATCCTTTCGCAAATTGTCCCTCCATTCGAAAGTAGCCCTCCTTATGACACTAATACTTAACATAGTAGGGACATTAATCATTTTATTATCAGAATATAATAATTCTGGAACTATAGGGAAGCTGTCATTTGATGATAAGCTTTGGGCATCTTACTTTCAAGGCGTTGTAACACGGACTGCCGGTTTTAATACGATTGATATTGGAGCCATGAATCTTTCTTCCCTTGTTTTCATGATGGCGCTGATGTTTATTGGTGCGTCCCCTGGTTCTACTGGTGGGGGTATTAAAGTAACCACCTTTGCCATAATTATTTTAGCTTTTTGGGCGGTGGTTACGAATCGAGATGATGTGAATATTTTTAAACGAAGACTTTCGTGGGAGCTTGTCAATAAATCATTATCGATTGTTGTGGCGGGAATGTTTTTTATCTTCCTCATTTTCTTTCTATTAACCTTTACCGAAAACGCTGATATGTGCAAACTTCTTTTCGAAACCATTTCTGCCTTTGGAACAGTAGGTTTGTCAGCAAATTTTACACCCGACCTCTCGTCTGTTGGAAGGGTCTTGATTTCCATCATGATGTTTATTGGAAGGCTTGGACCTTTAACCATGGCTTTTGCGCTTTTAAATACTCGTAAAGATGCAAAGGTTAGATATGCAGAAGAAAAAATTTTAATCGGCTAGGGTTTCATTATTGAATTAGGGGGTGTTTAGTAGTTATGGCAAAGCAAAGTTATGCTGTGATTGGGTTAGGGAGATTTGGGACAAGTATTGCATCCAAGCTAATTGAGGCAGATCAGGAAGTAATGGGAATTGATATAAATGAAGAAAGAGTCGAAGACGGTAAATTATTGGTTACCCATGCTGTGGTCCTTGATTCTACTGAAGAGGAATCACTTAATACAGTTGGGATTCGTAATTTTGATTATGTTATTGTCGCCATCGGTAATGATATGCAGGCCAGTATTCTAACTGTATTACTTTTAAAAGAAATGGGCGTAAAACAGGTTATTGCAAAAGCTCTGAATAAACGCCATGGACAAGTTTTAACAAAAGTAGGTGCAGATTGGGTCGTACATCCTGAAAGAGATATGGGAGAACGTGTGGCCCATCAACTTCTCTCACCAAATGTGCTGAACTATATAGAACTTTCAAAGGATTACAATATTGAAGAAATCATGCTGCCACCAAGTATGGCTAGAAAAAGTTTACGTGATCTGGATTTACGAGCGCAATATAATGTGAATGTCATTGCCATTCTAAGTAGTGAAAATTTAATCATTTCACCCTTTCCTGAACATCTTATTCAAAATGGGGATAAGTTAGTAGTCATTGGACACCGTGATGATTTAAATAAGTTTGCAAATGTTAAATAACCTTTAATTTTTACCGAAAAGACATCCATAATTAGGATGTCTTTTTATTATAAGGGATATTTCCTTAGGTTCTCTTTCAAATCCATATACAAGTTTCCTTTGGTCCCTATCACAGCATAAGAAATATCATTAACTGCAAGGTTTCTCTTTTTAAGCTCTTCCATTAACCATTTTTCGTCGTAGGTGTATTTGGTTAAGTTCTCAAATAATATTCTCCCATTATAAATCAACTCGACCGGTACCGACCCAGTGGAGGATAATTGCCTTAAATCCTCTTTAGTGGTGGATAGGTATTGGGGTTTTTTTAAGACAGAGACTGAGCCATTTATTTCTAAAATGGCACATTCTACTTCTTCAATGTTGAAAATATCTTTGCCGCGTAATGCTTGTTGCAGAGAATCTAGTGAATAACGCATTCGTTCCATTGATTCTCCAAGAATTTCTCCATTTTGAATTAAGATTGCAGGCTCACCAGCGATCCATTTCCTTAAGCGTGGATTTCGTAAGGCCACTTGATTTAGAATAAAAACCACTGTACCCAGTAGAATCATGGCGATAATAAAATACAGGAATTTAATTTTAATATTAAAGGCTAGATTTCCTGCAATTGTTCCCATCGTAATGGAAGCTATATAAAGGTGATACGTCTTATGGGCAATCGTTTGTTTACCGAGTACCAGGACAAATACCCATAATAATATAAATGAAGTAAACGTTCGAATGATAATCTCAACAGATTCTGGCATCGCTATGACTCCCAATATAATCCAAAAGTTCTTTTGATAGTATGTACTTAGAATAAATCCATTATTCTAAAGTGAACTTCAATTAGTTGTCTTTATGTACGGAAGTCGATTTGATAAAAATTAATTGGTTCCTATTATTTATAAAAGTGTAAAATTCATGGTAAAATATGTGAATATTACAACAATTGAGGAGGTTAAATGGGAATGGTGATCAATTACAATGGGCGGAAATTTGTAGCTGTTGAAAATACAGCAAACGGAGAGGTTTCTTCAAGTACATTTTTTGAATACAAACAAGAGGGAAAGATACTTTCAGCTACATATGGTGGTGGAGAGATCGTAAAAGGGACACTGATTGGAATGGTTCTGGAAAATGGCCATTTACAATTTAGATATAACCATGTGAACACAAAAAATGAAATAAGAGGCGGGCAGTGCTACTCGATTCCAGAAACTCTGCCCGATGGAAGAATTAGATTACATGAGAGGTGGAAATGGACAGGTACTGAGCAAACTGAGGGAGAATCGGTTATTGAAGAAGTTAAATAAAAGGAGGCTAAAATTTCGAGGTGATATACATGTCCATTAAAGGTCTCAATCATTTTTTATTTTCCGTTTCAGATCTGGAGAAATCTATTAACTTTTACCAAGATGTTTTTAATGCGAAGCTGCTGGTAAAAGGTAGAAGCACTGCTTATTTTGACTTAAATGGAATGTGGTTAGCACTTAATGTAGAGAAAGATATACCTCGTAATGAAATACACCAATCCTACACACATATAGCTTTTACTATCGATGAAGCAGAGTTTGATGTAATGGTTCAAAAACTAATAGATTTGAATGTTACTATCTTACCAGGTCGTCAAAGGGATGAAAAAGACAAGAAGTCAATCTACTTTACCGACCCAGACGGGCATAAGTTTGAGTTTCACACTGGTACCTTACAAGATAGATTAGATTATTACAAACAAGAAAAAGGACATATGGAGTTTTACAGTTAACTACTTCCTTTCCTCAAGCCCCAGATTTGGAGGCTTTTTCTTTTTTGCGGACCTCCCCCTATTTTTTGCGTGTTTTATTGAAGTCATCTCCATTATAATTATCATAAAGGATTAAACTGGAAATTCTTTCTTATCGAAAGGAGAAACGTAATGAGCACGGACTTACATTTAATAAGAAACGCGCAGCAATTGCTGCACAATATGCCAGATGCGATGTATATTATTGGCCTTGATAATAAGGTTTTATGGGTAAACGAAGCGTTTCAGAAATTATTTGGTTCGGATCAAAAGCAATGGGATGATGGTTTAACCAACTTAATCTTCATTGAAAAGAAAGAAAATGATCCTCTTATTGTTCATTGTAAAGATGGTTCCACTTTCTCTGTAAGTCTGCAATTAATCCCTATTAATGAAACGGAAGCTACACCAATGGCTTTTACAGGGATCTTACAAAAGTCTTCCATAGAACAGCCTCTAGACGAAGACATAAGGTATAAAATTGTCGCCGACAACACATCCGATGTAATTGTACTCGTTGACAATAGGGCGATCGTACGGTATGTATCACCATCCATTCACCCGATTATAGGGTACACAGTTGAACAATATGAAGGGATGGATGCATTCGAAATTATTCATCTCGAGGATCGAAAACGTGTTCGCTCCTTGCATTTACAAGCTATTCAAACCAAACATGAGGTTGATTTGGAATACCGTCTAATTCATTCACAGGGTACAATTCTTCATGTAGAAACTAGGGTGAAACCTGTGCTAGATAGTTTTGGAAATGTAAAGTATGTCGTCGCAGTCGTTCGGGATATCACATCCCGCAAACAGACAGAACAATTACTAGAGAATATTTTAGAAAGTGTAAATGCTGCAGTGTGGTCAACGGATAAGGATTTTAGCTACTATACCTTTTGTTCGGAGAGTATCGAAAAAATATCTGGAATTCCTAGACATGAAATCATGAATAACCCGATTCGACTACATGACCACATCCACCCAGAGGATAATATGATGCTAATGGGGGAAGTAAAGAAAAATTTGGATAGGGGTCTACCTGTCAACAAAGTCATTCGTTATACCCATATTGAAAATGAAACTAGATGGGGAAGGCTGATTGTCCATCCATTTCTGGACAATACAGGTGCAGTTGAAAGGCTTGATGGATTGATGTTGGATATTACTGAGAAAAAAAGGTCGGAGCTAGCATTAGAGGAAAGTGAGCAAAGGTATAAGTCATTATTTGAGAACAATTTGGATGGAGTTTTTTCCATTGATTTAAAGGCTAATTTCGTCAATGCAAATCAATCTTTTGAAAAAATTACCGGCATCAAAATAGACGATTTGCCTGATCGTTGTTTAATTGGGTTGATTTTTGATGAGGATCACTTGGCTATCTATCAAGTTCTCTCAGAAGTCATTCAAACCCATGAATCAAGAGACCTTGAATGCAGGATCGTCCGCTTTAGGCAAAGGGAGCCTCGCATTGTCAATATTACCTTTGTTCCGATCTTCCTTTATGGTGAATTGATGGGGGTTCATGGGATGGTTAAGGATATAACCGAGCGCAAAACAGAGGAACTTGAGTTAATCCAAAGTGAAAAAAGATATAAGATGCTTCAGCAAAGTATTAATCGTTTCTCCCATGAACTTGCGAATGTAATGAAAGTTTCTGAACTAGAAAATCGTTTGATTGACGAGATAAAGAGAGTGTTACCCGTAACAAGTGCATCTATTGAACAAATTCCAAGAAATGTAGAAGCAACTCTAAGTGACAAAAAGGAAAAATGGGTCAAAATTGCCGAAAAGGATCAGCTGATTTATTTAAGGATTAACATCGATCAAGCATTGAAAAAAATAGAGGAAGAGTGGCTTGAAACGGCGGTTCATTATGTTACGATTTTATATGATAATCTCGGGTTTATTGAAGATCTGATGAAACGGATTGAGGACATGGTAAGCATCAACGAGACCCCAAAATGGATGCTACGGCTCTTGTTTAGACTTTCTGAAAAGGAACGGGCTTCTCTTTCCAGTGATTTGCATGATTCTGTATTGCAGGATCTCATCATTTGGTACCGTAAATTGGAGTCATTACGTTCCACATCTAAGTTTACCGATGGGATACAGGAGGAACTGATGCAAATTGAAGAGGGATTGCTGGACGCCATTCATCAAATTCGAATTACTTGTAACGAACTACGCCCACCGTTTCTATTAAAAATGGGGCTGGTGGAATCCTTAAAGAGTCTGTTTTCGTACGCCCGCATGTTTTCTAATTATGAGATTGACTTCTCGGCAATGGAGTTGATCCATTCATTAAATGAAGATCAAATCCTGGGCATGTATCGAATAGTACAGGAGCTATTAAATAATGCTACCAAACATTCACAGGCAACGAAAGTAACGATGAATTTGATCAGCAAACAGGAATATATTCATTTTTCCTATGGGGATAACGGAGTAGGGATCGATTTAAATTCCTTTGGCGGCTCATTTAAACATATGGGTTTAGCGGGGATCGAAAATCGGGTCCTTAGTTTAGAAGGGAAAGTCGAGTTTCATTCTGCTCCTCAAGAAGGTTTTCACATGGATATTACCATTCCAACTATAACATCGCAAAAAGGTGATCATTATGGAAATATTATTGGTGGATGATCATAGATCCGTCGTCGAAGGAACAAAGATGCTAATTGAGTCAGAATCAGATATGAATGTTACGATTGAAACGGACGTTTATCTTGTCTCGGATTTGGTCCGTCTAAAGAGTTTTGACGTGATTCTGTTTGATTTATATATGCCTAATATCAATGGGGCTGATTTGGCACGAAAGGTGCTCGAAGATGTCCCTGACGCCATTATTCTCATTTATTCGGGGTTTGATATTGCGCCGCATTTTAATTTGCTGATGGAATCAGGCGTGTCCGGTTTTATTTCGAAAACATCAACTCGGGAGCAGCTAGTTCAGGCGATACGCAGCGCATCGCGAAAAGAAGCAATTATTCCGATGCAACTTCTAAAGCAGCTTAGACGCCAAGAGATTGTTGTGCAAGGGGATAATGTCAATGAAAAGACAACCATTGGAAAAAAGGAAGAAAAACTTCTTCGCGAATTAGCGAAGGGACAAAGTAATAAGGAAATTTCCAAGACCTTGTTAATTAGTCAACGCTCGTTGGAATATAGTCTGACCGAACTTTTTCAAAAATTAAATGTCAACTCACGGGTAGAAGCTATTAAAAAAGCTAAAGGACTGGGGATTTTACCAACGGAAGATTTATATTAGATGGAATGGGACCGGCGAATGCCGGTCCTTTTCTTGTTATTTCGGTAAACCCTCAATTTTTTGCGTAAAATCCATGAATGTTTGCGGTTGGCAGTGTCTTCTCCTGAAATATGATGATTCCATACCAAATAAATGGAAGGAGATTTGTTATGAAATCAAACCTTAAAACGCTTGTAACGGGTGTTTTATTAGCGATGCTAACAATTAGACTCTTTATCACGTTTACATCGCCCATTTCCTATCAATTATTCGCACTCTTTTTGACCTATACGGCATGTGTTTATGCTGGAGCTGCTTTATCGGATTCACGTGTGACCTGGATCTCGGTTGAATTTTTGGTGTCATTCCTGTTTTTTAATTGTGCCTTATTGGGATTATTGTATTCTCCGATTTGGATAGGGGTGGGTTTTATTCTACATGGAATTTGGGATCTACTTCACCATCCAAGAATCATTAAAACAAGTGTTGTCCGATGGTTTCCACCCCTATGCGCCATATTTGATTTTATTGTAGCTGTATTTATCTTGAGGTTTTATTAAAGGGAGGTAATTGAAATGAATGTTCAACTATTACAGTGGGGATTGTTCTCATTTATGATGGGGATGGTATTATCCTTGCCGCTTGCAGCCGTGTTTTATCAAAAAAGTTCACCAATGACAAAGGTCTTCACGAATGCTAGAAAACTAAAATCATCCCATATTGATTTTTTCATGCAAGGCTTCGCAATGGGTTTTGCTTTTCTATTGGAAATGTCGTCGAAAACAGAGTTTTCCTTGTACATTGTCATCCCATTAATCTATGGTTCGATCATGAACCCAACGATTTTGTTGTTAGAAGCTACACCTTTCATTCATTCAAGTTTCCGATTTGTTCATCTTTTCCTCAGAGCCACGAGCCCGATAGCTCTCCTATTTGCTTGGCTAGCAATTGCTGTTTTGTTCTTGCCATTATATTTAAATATGTTGCTATTGTTCGTGGCTGTAGCTGGGTGTCTCATAATATTAATCTATCTAACTAAAAGTAGTAAAAACCTTAACAAATAAAGTTAAGGTTTTTTTGCGCTTACTTGGAGATTGGTTATCGCCAGTAAACATGTGTTATCCGCCAGTAAACTCGGGCCAAGCGCCACTAACTCTATGTTATCCGCCAGTAACCAGTAGCCATCCGCCACTAAACCCAATTTCCAATACACAACCACACCTGCAAAATCCATGCGGTGGTACCCCAAAAGTCTGCGGTGGTTCTCTCAAAGTCTGCGGTTTTGATGGAATAGAAACTACGTACAATGAAATCATCCAAAACAAAAGAAAAACCCCATACGAAGTAGGAACTAAACAAAAAAACATTCGGGAGGAAAGAAAAATGAAAAAGAAGAGTAAAAAGAAATTTGTCATATGGACCATGGTTGGGCTGATCGCAGTGGCTCTCCTTACAGGCTTTTTATTTATGCCAAAGGGTTCGAGTGATCTTGAAGAAGAAACAGCAATAACAGGTGATATTACCACTTATTACAGCTTTTCAGGAACCGTCGAAGCAAAAAACAGGAAGACGATGATCAGTGATACTGCCATGCAAATTAAAGAAATTGAAGTTAAAGTCGGGGAGCAAGTAGAAAAAGGTGATGTCTTGATGACCACTAAGCAGGGAGACAAAATAAAGGCTGTCTTTGACGGAGAGATTTCAAAAATCCATGTCGAGAAAAACGCAGAAGTCATGTCTGGAGCACAGCTACTTGATATCGTCGACTATTCTAAGTTACAAACAAATGTAAAGGTCGATGAATATGACCTCAAATACCTCAAAGTGGATCAAAAAGTTAATGTTGCGATCAATGCGCTTGACAAAGAAATAAAAGGAACCGTGTCTGCCATTTCCAAAGAAGCCACCAACGAGAATGGGGTTTCTTACTTTACCGCAACGATTAATCTACCGAAAGACAAAACGATCAAAGTGGGCATGAGTACCGAAGCAAAAATATTGAAACAATCTGCTAAGGGAGTTATAACCCTTTCGATGAAGGCCATTCAATTTGATAGTAAAAATAAACCTTATGTATTGATCCCAACCGAAAAAGGGATGGCTACAAAGCAATCTATTCAAACCGGCATTAATGATGGTACGACGGTGGAGATTAAGGGCGGAGTGGACGCTGGCGATGTTGTCCTTATTCCGAATCAAGAGAAAAACAATTCCGATGCAGCCATGATGCATGGAGGTAATGAATAATGAATGAGCAGATCCTCAAAATGGAGCATATCACTAAAACCTACTTTATGGGCGATGAAAATCAAGTGGTCTTAAATAACATCAATCTCACAGTTAATAGAGGTGATTTCGTTGCCATTTTAGGGCCCTCAGGTTCAGGGAAATCGACTCTGATGAACATGATTGGCTGTCTCGATTCACCCACCAGCGGTGACTATATTTTATCGAATCAAAAGGTAGATGAACTGGATGAATCTGCGCTGGCCGTGATTCGTAATCAGGAGGTTGGGTTTGTGTTTCAGCAGTTCCAACTCCTTCCGAGACTTAGTGCGATTCAAAATGTTGAGCTTCCTTTGATCTACTCGAAAGTATCTGAAAAAGCCCGTAAACAAAGAGCGCGCGATATGCTAACAAGGGTGGGTCTTGGTGAAAAATTGCATCATCGCCCCAATCAGCTTTCAGGGGGCCAGCAGCAGCGGGTTGCCATTGCGAGAGCAATGGTGACCGAACCGACTATTTTACTCGCTGACGAACCCACTGGAGCGCTCGATCAAAAAACCGGTCAGCAAATTATGGAGCTTTTTCATGAACTTCACGAAGAAGGTAAAACCATTATTATGATTACGCATGATATTGAAATTGCCAAAAATGCAAGCAGAATTGTACACATTCTGGATGGTAATCTGAAGGAGGAGCATGTTCATGTTTAAGGAGAATCTTAAGATGTCTTGGATGAATCTTATTCATAATAAAATGCGTTCCTTCCTGACAATGCTAGGGATTGTGATTGGTGTGGCATCAATCATTGCGCTAATTACCATCGTAAAAGGCGCCATGAATGGGATGACCAGTGAGTTTTCATCCTTTGGTGCAGATAAAATCTCAGTTCAGGCCATCGGGACACCGCTCAAACAAGGTTTACTAGATACGGATATTCAAAAACTGGCAGAAATTGAAGATGTTGCCGGTGTTTCCCCAACCCTTACAGGAACGACAAATGTGGTCTATAACGGCAGTGAAAAAACAGATGTTTTGGTTCAAGGAAAAAATGATGTGTATTTTTCCAAGACAAAAGACCTTGTTGAATCCGGAAGGGGATTAAATATATTAGATATTAATAGTGAAAACAAAGTTTGTCTAATAGGTTCCGAAATTGCTAACGAATTATTTTGGGGAGAAGATCCGATTGGGAAAAAACTGATGATTGCCGGGGTTACTTATAGGGTTGTCGGAACTTTACAGAAATCGAGCAACTTTTCAGAAGCGTCTACTAACGATGCAGTTATTATCCCTTATACCACCTCCATGAGTCTGCTTGGAACAGGCTACATTACAAGTGTTGATGTGTATATGAAGGATTCTAATGACTCTGAAAAAATAACCAGTGATATCGAATCAGTATTAACTAAAGCATTTAACTATAAGGCTGACAGTTTTACCGTGATGAATATGGAGGATATGATTTCTTCAATTAAACAAGTAACAACGATGTTATCTCTGATGCTTGGTGGGATTGCGTCGATTTCACTTGTTGTTGGCGGCATCGGGATTATGAACATGATGTTAGTTTCTGTTACGGAACGGACAACAGAAATTGGGCTAAGAAAGGCACTCGGAGCCGAACCGAAACGAATCCAGCAGCAGTTTTTACTAGAGGCGGTCTTTATGTCACTTTTTGGAGGCACGATTGGCTTCCTGCTTGGTGTGTTCATCGCGTTCGTCGTTTGCCTGATCATTGGAGCAAGTTTCTCCCTTTCAGCATCGACCGTCATCTTGGCCCTAGGATTCTCGGCGGCGATCGGAATTATTTTTGGTCTTGCTCCTGCAAGAAAGGCATCAAGGCTGAACCCGATCGATGCGTTGAGGAGTGTTTAATAAAGTAGCTTGTCAGAAAAATATATAAGAGAGGTAATTAATTATGAAAAAGGTAGAATTAAATGTGATTGGGATGTCATGTGAGCATTGCGCAAAGGTCATAGAAGGCAGTGTCGCAAGTCTAGCTGGTGTGGAAAAAGTACTAGTCGATTTGAAAAATGGGAATGTAGCAATTGAATTTCAGTCCAATCTGGTTACCGTGGAGCAAATTAAAGAAACAATCGATGAACAGGGATATGATATTGCTTAACTATGCAAAAACGTGCCATGTTATTGGTACGTTTTTTTCATCACCTTGCAAAATAATTGCGGAAACACGAAAACATCTTGCGGTTTAAAAAAGATGATAAATTGTAAAATGTAGATATAGAGAGTAGATACTTTTAGTTTTTGAATACAGTACAGGGGTATTGTACTTGACAATAGAAAGGAGTGAAAGGTAATGAAAAATAACGAAAAGGTCGAATTCGATTTGGTAGGAATGACTTGTGCTGCCTGTGCGGCCAGAATCGAGCGAGGGCTTGAAAAATTGGATGGTGTCAAAACAGTACATGTTAATTTAGCGCTGGAAACAGCTGTAGTCGAATATAGCTCTTCTCAACTTACCATAGAGGATATCGAAATGAAGGTTGAGAGCATCGGATATCAAGCCATTCTGAAACAAAGGCACGAGATAGAGGAACTACGCGAAAAAGATTTGGAAAAACTCAAGGGACAGGTGATTTTTTCGATCATACTCGCGACCCCGCTGATATGGGCGATGGCTTCTGATTTTGAATTTACTTCTTTTATCAACCTTCCAGATTTCCTTATGAATACCTGGGTCCAATTGGCACTTGCCACACCGGTGCAGTTTATCATCGGCTGGCAATTTTACCGAGGCGCTTATAAAGCCCTGCGCAATCGTAGTGCTAACATGGACGTATTAGTGGCACTAGGCACATCCACCGCTTATTTTTACAGTCTGTATCTTTCCATTAAGTCAATTGGACCGGAAACAAATATGTTTGACCGGTACTTTGAAACGAGTACCATCTTGATTGCATTTATTGTGCTCGGGAAGCTTTTTGAAATAAAAGCAAAGGGTAAATCTTCTGATGCGATTAAAAAATTAATGGGATTACAGGCAAAAACGGCAAACATCATTCGAAATGGAATGGAACAGGTAATTGCCTTGGAAGAGGTAATGATCGGGGATATTGTTTTAGTCCGGCCAGGTGAAAAAGTGCCCGTTGACGGTGTAATAATTGAAGGGCAATCGGCATTGGATGAAGCGATGCTGACGGGGGAAAGTATTCCGGTTGATAAAACGGTCGGCGATCATGTCATTGGTGCAACCATCAACAAGAATGGCTTTTTAAAGATAAGAGCAGTGAAAGTGGGCAAGGAAACGGCTCTTGCTCAAATTATTAAAATCGTAAAAGATGCACAGGGATCAAAAGCACCCATCCAACGTCATTCTGATAAAATATCAGCTATCTTTGTACCTATAGTTGTTGCGATTGCTTTTCTCACTTTTGCCCTTTGGTATTTCTGGATTAGTCCAGGGCAACTTGCGGATTCTCTTGAAAAAATGATTGCTGTACTGGTGATCGCCTGTCCTTGTGGTCTTGGTCTTGCTACCCCTACCTCGATTATGGCAGGAACTGGTCGTGCAGCTGAATTTGGGATTCTTTTTAAAGGTGGAGAACATCTAGAAACCACTCAAAAAATCAACACTGTGTTGCTGGATAAAACAGGAACGGTAACGAATGGGGAACCAAAGGTAACAGACATTCTTATTGAACCAGGAATAAACGAGGCAGAATTTCTTTTCTTAGCAGGCTCCGCAGAATTTCAATCTGAACATCCATTAGCCGAGGCGATTGTTTGTGCCATCAAAGAAAAGGGAATGGAGCTTGGAGAGGTAAGCCATTTTGAAGCGATCCCAGGGTTTGGGATAAGAGCAATGGTGAATAAAAAAGAAGTATTGGTCGGAACGAGAAAATTAATGAGTATGAACCAAGTGGATTTAAATGGAAAAACCAACCAGATGACAGCGTTCGAAAAGACCGGCAAAACAGCGATGCTCGTTTCGATTGATGGGGTATATGCAGGTATGATTGCTGTCGCCGATACCATCAAAGACACCTCAAAAGAAGCGATTCAGCGACTCAAGGATTTAGGACTTGAAGTCATTATGATCACTGGTGATAACCAAAGGACGGCGGACGCCATTGCTAGAGAGGCTGGAATCGACAAGGTCATTGCTGAGGTATTGCCGGAAGGAAAGGCAGCTGAAGTGAAAAAGCTGCAGCAACAAGGAAAAAAGGTCGCTATGGTTGGAGACGGAATTAACGATGCGCCGGCCCTAGCAACCGCGGACATCGGCATGGCGATTGGAACAGGAACAGATATTGCGGTAGAGGCAGCAGATATTGCGCTCATCCGCGGAGATTTACACACCATTGCTGATGCGATCTTTATGAGCAAAAAGACGATGGAGAATATTAAACAAAATTTATTTTGGGCATTCGCTTACAATGCCGTAGGCGTTCCCTTTGCCGCCGCGGGGTTTCTAGAACCTTGGATAGCAGGAACAGCGATGGCATTTAGCTCGGTATCGGTAGTGTTAAATGCGCTGCGTTTACAGCGAGTGAAACTAAATGAGGCAAAAAAATTCATTAATAAAGGAGTGACAGGTATGAGGAAATGGGCAATAGCAGGGATTCTTTATGTTACGGTCGTCATTTTTGGATTCCAGGCATATGATCAATGGGTTGTGGAAGATCAAGGCTCGGCTGCTCAGGCAGAAAGCAAAGGCGATAAAATGGAGATGGGTGAAAACAAAAGTAATCAAAAAATGAGTGGAGGTCATCAGCAGGAAGAGAAGGCAAGCACTCATGGGCATGAAATGGCTTCAGGAAATCATGAAGGCAGCGAGGTTAATGTCTTTGTCCAAAATGATAAAAATAACCTCAAGATCTTCTTAAAAGACAAGGCTGGTAACCCGATTGACGAGTTAGAAGTGAATCATGAGAAAGAATTACATCTAATCATCGTTGATGAACAACTGCAGAAATATTATCATGTGCACCCGAAACGAACAGGGAAAGGCGAATTTACGATAAAGAACACCCTCCCAGATGGTTTTTATAAAGCGTTTATCGATATTAAACCGACATATTTTGCATATAAAGTAGAGCCGGTTCCATTTATCGTTGGAAATCCCAACGAAACAAATGATGGTCATAAGCTAATTCCAGACACGAAGTTCAGCAAAGTGGTGGATGGAGAAACGGTTTCCTTAAAGGTAAGTTCCTTTAAGGCAGGCGAACCAGTAACGATATCTTTTGATTTAGATCAAACCAATTTGACTCCTTATCTAGGAGCAATGGGGCACGTAGTTATCCTAGATGAATATGGGAAAGAGTTCCTCCATGTTCATCCGTCCAATGATCATGAGCCAATTTTTGAAACATCTTTCGAAAAGCCTGGCATCTATAAAATTTGGGCAGAGTTTAAACAAAATGGTAAGGTAAGAGCTTTTCCGTTTGTGATTGAGATAAAAGAATAAGACTGTCACAACATAAACGGTTATATAAAGGGGAGATTCGAATGACATATGACGTAGTTGTGATTGGTGGGGGCCAGGCTGGTTTATCTATGGGGTATTACCTCAAGCCATCCTCGTTATCTTTTATCATATTAGATGATCATGCTGCAGCAGGCGATGTTTGGCGGATGAGGTATGATTCGCTGGTCTTATTTACACCACGAGCCTACAGTTCCTTACCTGGTTTGGCATTACCTGGTGAACCATCCGGATTCCCGACCAAGGATGAAATCGCTGATTATCTAGAACTTTACGCTCGTACTTTTGAATTGCCGATTCAGCATCATTGTCATGTTCAAAAAGTACAAAAGGAAAACCAACTATTTACAGTGACAACCGAAGATTCCCTTATAAAAGCAAGGAATATAGTGGTGGCAACCGGTCCATTCCACACTCCTAAACTACCATCATTTGCAAAAGAACAATCAACCCATGTCGTACAACTTCATTCTTCCCAATATAAAAACCGTAGTCAACTTAAAAGTGGTGCTGTCTTAGTTGTCGGCGGCGGTAATTCTGGCGCACAAATAGCAGTGGAATTATCTGAACATCATGAAACATTCTTATCAGTTGGGCAACGGCTCCGTTTTCTTCCCCTAACCGTTGCCGGGAGAAGTATCTTTTGGTACTTTGACAAACTCGGAATTTTAAAAGCAAATCGCCACTCGTTCATTGGGAAGAACATTCAAAATCAGGGAGATCCAATCTTCGGTTATAATCTAAAAGAGAATCTAAAGAATAATAGTGTCATGCTTAAAGGCAGAACCAAATCAATCGATCATGATGAGATTCGTTTTGAGGATCAGTCGGTTATAAAAGTGGAGAATGTTATTTGGGCAACAGGCTTTAACCCGAATTACTCATGGATAGATATGCCGACTCTTTTAGATCATCGAGGACTCATTAAGCACAATAGAGGGGTAACTGAAATCGAAGGAGTGTATTTTCTTGGTTTACCATGGCAGCACACAAGGGGATCCGCTCTCCTATTAGGAGTGGGAGATGACGCCAAATTTTTGTCTCAACACATTTCCAAGAGCTAGGCTATTATGTATTCGGACTCCTTTTCGTGAAAAATCAAAACAAACATAAAAAGCGAAGCGTTTCAGCACAAGGAGGAAACGCTTCGCTACGTATTGATGGATATAAAAAGAATCAACTAAGAAAGAGCCTATCGTTCTAGCAGCTTTTAACTTACAACAAAATCAGGTTCATTTAATCCTGAGACTAAAGCATCCCGCGCTTCTACTAAACCAAGTTTAATGAAAAAAAGCTGTCCATTGAGGCGTTCATCGTCAACGCTTAATAATAGTGCTTGGTCCATGTAGTTAATGGAATCTTCCGTCTTGTCCAATGCCAAGGATATCCGATTGTCCGAAAGATTGATAAGGTGTTGGTTATCTTGAATTTGGGCAACTACAGGGGCGACTTGAATGACGGGATCACCCGGAAAATACGTATCAAAAGGTAACCCTTTCATGGCAAGATACACCTCTGTTAGATGGTCAATGACATCTTGATAGTATTGGATTTTAATAGGGTTAGGTGGTAAGGGAAAATCGGACATTTCGAGAAAAAGGATTAAGGCATTGTCAGCATAACGGATGGCTTGTACCGTATATGCCAATGCTGTTCTTACATTTGTAATTAGGTGTGTGGACATTTTTTTCACTCCAAACTGATGAATTGTTCTAGTGTATGTAAGTAAAACTAGCCTGTAAAGGACATAGCGGTAAATTTATTAAAATGTGTGATGTGGGCCGCCTATACCTCTATTAGGAGAGGCGATGTTTTATAATAATATCAGCGGCATTTATGCAGTTAACGAACGGAGGCCTGTTATGCTGGAATTTAGGATTGAGAAAATAACCAACCTTCCTACGATTGAGTTATCTCCATTATTGATGGAAAGCAACGAAGAAGGTTTTCGGTTTATCGGTCGATTGGTTAATGATTATCAAAATGGTAAAAACACGTTTAATAAAAGAGGCGAGGGCCTATACGGTGTTTTCAACGAGAATAATGCTTTAATAGCAATTGGCGGAATAAATATTGATCCATATTCTAATGACCCCGAAATAGGACGCCTCAGAAGATTTTATGTTTTAAAGGAGTATCGAAGAAAAGGAGTTGGCAGATTCTTAATAAACAAGATCCTATTTGACGTAAGAAGAACCTTTAAAGAAGTAGTTCTCCATACAGATACTGTGACTGGGGATCTTTTTTATAATTCGCTTGGATTTCTAAAAAGCATCGGGAATCCCAACTATTCACATTATATCAGGCTTTATAAATGATCAATCATTTAATGAAAAAATATTAATATAATTAGTATAGTTGGAGGATTGATAGTATGATCATGATAAGAAATGTAAAAATGGGAGATTTGACTCAGCTGGTGATTATAGAAAATCTATGTTTTTCAAAAGAAGAAGCAGCAACGAAAAATGCGTTCGAAAAGAGAATTGAACTGATTCCAGATAGTTTTTTTGTTGCCGAAGTGGATGGAAAAATCGCAGGATTAGTCAATGGTCCCGTGATTGATAATGAATTCATCACAGATGATTTATTTAGTATAACCAAGAGAAATCCAGCAAAGGGTGGTCATCAAAGTATTTTAGGACTAGCGGTGTCTCCTCATTTTCAAAGACACGGTATAGCGGCTGCCTTACTAGCCCATCTTGAAAAAGAAGCAAGAACAAACAACCGCGAAACGATTACACTTACTTGTAAACAGGATTTAATCCGTTTCTATGAAAAGTTAGGTTACCGTAATTTCGGTGTGTCCGCTTCCACACATGGGGGAGTTACATGGTACAACATGTGTAAAATGATAGGTTAATTTTCATTAAATCAAAAATAAAGCACAAAAAAAAGATTCGAAGTTCACACGCTCTCGAATCTTTTTTTATCCTCTAGTTGAGAATAACCAATTTTGAGCAATCATTGGATATTCTCAACTTTTATTGATTTTGAGATCAAGGTTAGGGATGTTTTGGTTCATTTATCTTAATTCGTTACATACATTTAAATGAGGATGTTAGAACATCGCCAAATTGAGGTACAAGCACTACAAGCACAATATGGACATGTCTTATGTCAATGATAAAAATGGAGCGAGGAAAGGGAGAAAAAATGGAGTTTCTACATGAAATAATCAGTAGCTATAGTACATTTTTTTCACTAGAAGCCCTCAAGAATGTTTTTATGAACCCAACGAGTTGGGGTGTAATAGGGACTCTTGTTATTCTAGAAGGGTTATTATCAGCTGATAACGCCCTCGTTCTAGCTGTATTAGTGAAGAAATTACCTAAGAATCAACGAAAAAAAGCATTGTTCTACGGTATTTTTGGGGCATATCTTTTTCGTATAATTGCGATTGGAATAGGTGTTACTTTAATTAATATTAATTGGATAAAAATTGTCGGGGGGCATTACTTACTTTGGATTGTTATTCAAAATTTTGTCAAGGACAATGACAGTGAGGGTGAAGTTCAAAATAATAAAATGGGGTTTTGGCGAACGGTTTTAACTGTGGAACTTATGGACATTGCTTTTAGTCTGGATAGTGTGATTGCGGCATTTGGTGTCTCTAATCAGGAATGGGTTTTATTTATTGGCGGGGTAATTGGGATCTTAATGATGCGTGGGGTAGCTCAACTATTCTTAGTGTTAATTGAAAAAGTTCCTGAAGTGGAAATCACGGCCTTTATTTTAATAGCTATTATTGCTATTAAAATGATTATCTCTGCATTTGGGTACCAATTAGATGAATTTGTCTTCTTTTCTATCTTAATTGCTGTGTTCTCGGGAACATTCCTTGTTCATTTTGTAAGGAAAAATTCTGGGAATGAAAAAACATTGTAATCGGTACCATATCAGAAACCATCCATTCATTTGGATGGTTTCTTGTTTTGCAAGCAGAATCTACATGTATATTATTTTGGTGAAATTTCTAACTGCGAATATTTCGGAAATGAAAATAATTGACTAGTATGTTATTATAGACCATATATTACAAACGGATAAATTTTCTAAATATATTTAAGCTTTGGGAGATGGAGTAGCATGCTAAACTGGAAACGAAATTTGTGGGTACTTTGGATCGGAGTCTTTTTTACAGCAGCAAGCTTTTCCATGGTCATTCCCTTTTTGCCAATTTTCCTGTTGCAAATTGGCGTACATGAACATACGGAATTGTGGTCAGGATTGTTATTTAGTGCAGCCTTCTTTTCAGGGGCAATCGCCTCACCGTTTTGGGGCAGGATGGCTGATAAATATGGGCGGAAACCGATGATTATTCGGGCCGGCTTTGTCCTCTTTGCCATCTATACGTTAATGGCCTTTGTCACCAATCCTTATCAGATATTAGTTCTACGAATCTTGCAAGGATTATTAAGTGGATTCATTCCTGGTGCCATCGCTTTGATTGGTACCAATACACCAGGTAACAAAGTGGGTTATGCACTTTCCCTTATTTCGTCAGCTTCCGCCTCAGGAAGTATTCTTGGTCCCTTGCTAGGTGGTGGGATTTCTCATTTGGTGGGAAATCGCTGGGCTTTTGCCAGTGCAGGGATGATCGTTTTCCTTGCTACACTTCTAATCATTTTTTGGGTAGTGGAGGAAAATTTTACTCCTAGTAAAGTTCGTGGGTCTGTTAAAAATGATTTTAAACTGGCCTTAACGAATCGTCCATTTTTCCTCGTTCTCATTCTCACGGTTGTTACAAGCTGTTCCATTATGACAATCGAACCTGTACTCCCTTTATATATCGTAAAATTGGGAGGGTCTTCCGAAAATGCCTCATTATTAGCGGGAGTGGTGTTCTCACTTCCAGGTATTGCAAGTGCGCTATTTGCTCCTTTTTGGGGGAAATGGGCAGACAAAGTGGGCTTTCAACGAGTTTTATTTATTGGTTTACTAGGCGGTGGAATCGGAACAATCACTCAAATACTATTCAGTCAAATTTGGGGATTTTCATTGATGCGCTTTGTGTTTGGAATATTTTTCTGTGCGGTCTTCCCAGCGCTCAATGGTCTTGTTGTAAAATCAACACCTGAGGATTTCCGTGGCCGGGCATTTAGTTTGAACCAAACCGCCAACCAAATTGGCGGGATGATTGGCCCGATTATTGGTGGTTTCCTCGGTGGGATTTTCCCTGTTCAAAGTGTCTTTATCGTAACAGGCATTTTATTATTAATCGCCTGCGGAATGGCCTATTGGAATGAGAAAAATTTAAACAGCCGTGCGCTTAAACGAAAAGCTTTAACCTAAATAGACTTCATGTGAAAAACCTCTTATCATATTTTTCGGATAAGAGGTTTTTTGTGGTAAATTAGAAGAATAGTAGGAGGGGTTTGATTGTCTAGTCAACTTATAAAAAATAATGATCATTTACGTGCGGATTGTTTGAATTGTTTTGGGTTGTGCTGTGTGGCTTTGCCTTATGCGAAATCTGCTGACTTTGCCGTGGATAAAGAAGCAGGTACCCCATGTCCAAATTTGCAATCCGATTTCCGTTGTGGGATACATAAGAATCTTAGAAACGAAGGATATAGAGGCTGCGTTGGATATGAGTGTTTTGGCGCAGGTCAAAAAGTTTCGCAAATTACCTATAAGGGCCAAGATTGGCGAGATGATCCATCTTTAGCTAAAGAAATGTTTGAAGTATTTCCGATTATGCAGCAACTTCATGAGATGCTTTGTTACTTGAATGAAGCACTAAGTTTAGAAGAGGCGCAGCCTATTTCAAAAGAATTGATGTCTGTATTAGAAGAAACGGAGCAGCTTACAACTCTAAGTCCTCCATCCATCATTGCGTTAAATGTTCCTGCCCATAGAGCAATGGTAAATGAGTTACTTCTCCGCACAAGTGAACTTGTACGTGCTAAGATTTCGTCAAAGAAAAACATAAAAAAGAGAGTCTTCATTGGAGCAAAGTTAAAAGGAGCAGACCTTAGAGGAACTAATTTAAGAGGTGCGTTGCTTATTGCAGCGGATTTAAGGAAATCAGATTTGCGAAAGGCAGATTTGATTGGCGCCGACTTAAGAGATGCTGATTTAAGCGGGGCTAATCTAACAGATAGTTTATTTCTGACGCAAGCTCAAGTCAATTCAGCAAAGGGAGATCGTACAACTAAATTACCATCTGACTTAAAAAGACCTGCTCATTGGATAGCAGATTAAGATTATGATAATCTGAGGAGGATTGTCGACCGAAGTTTTGAAAAATGAGAAGGGACGGTCGTCAATAGAGGTTCTTGACGACCGAATTTATTGAAAAGTTGAAGAGACGGTCGTCAATAGAGGTTCTTGACGACCGAAACTTTCGAAAAATTGAAGAGACGGTCGTCAATAGAGGTTCTTGCCTACCGAATCTATCGAAAAATTGAAGAGACGGTCGATAATAAAGGGTATAGACGACCGAAACTTTCGAAAATAAGAAGAGACGGTCGTCAATAGACTGTTCTTACCCCCTACCCAACCCTACAAGCAATGCATTTCACTTTCCACTTCATCCCATGGCACGGAATAGCCTTGTCCTTTGGAGCAAAAGATGGAAGACGATGTGTATTCCGGATCTGCATCCTTTTTGTAATTAATTCTTTCCATAACTTCATTTTGATTATGGCAAGGGTAATAACCGCCAAAAACTAGATTTAGAGAGCCTTTCCCTTGCGTAATCGAGGAGAACTGAGGGCCATAATTCATAAAGGTAGCAACAGGAACTTTGCCAGTTAATATGGTTTTATTTCCTTCGGTCATCGGAGGATTAAAGCTGCCGTGCGCATTTTGAATGTCTGTTAACACTTTTCCCATATGTTCTAAATTCAATCGGATTTTAAAATCATAAAATGGTTCCAGCAGAATATTGTTTGCTTTTTCAAGACCTTGCCGCAAAGCGCGGAAAGCTGCTTCCCTAAAGTCCCCGCCAGAAGTATGTTTGACATGGGCCCGTCCAGTTTCCAAGGTTATCTTCAGGTCGGTAAGGGGAGACCCAGTTAGTAATCCATGATGATCTCTTTCAAACAGGTGATTTTGAATAACGTTCTGTGTCCCAACAGGTAAATCATCGGTATGACACACACTTTCGAAAGAAATTCCAGTGTTTCTCCCACAAGGCTCTAATTTAAGATGTACTTCGGCATAATGGCCAAGTGGCTCAAAATGACCATAACCGATAACCGTTGAATCAATTGTTTCTTTATATAAGATTTCCGGATCTGCAAATGAGACATCAAAAGAAAAGCGTTCCTTAATTACATGTTTTAGAACTTCAAGTTGAATGACCCCCATGACATGGATGTGGATCTCTTGGGTGCGTTCTTCCCAGCTGACATTTAAAGCAGGGTCTTCAGCATTTAACATGTTAAAATACCTTAACACTTCTTTCACATTCATCGATGGTTCGAATAAAACCTTGGACTTTAGCGCAGAAACCATCTCGTATTCCGCTCTTTCTTCTAATGACCCCAAACCATCTCCAGCTGAAGCGGCCGACAATCCTATTACAGCAAAAATATCTCCTGCCGATACTTGGTCGGCCGTTTTAAATTTATTTCCGTTATAAAGTCTAATTTGAGTAATTTTCTCGTGGAGAAGGTTCTCATCCACACTGTAATTTAATTCATCCCTTACTTTTAATGTCCCACGCAGTGCCTTAATAAACGTCATTCGTGTTCCTTTTTCATCATAGCGAATTTTGTAGACACGTCCGGCAAAGGGTTCTTCATTTGGATAATTTGTAATAGTTAATAGGTCCAGTTTTTCAAGAAAGCTTTCAACACCGATATCTTGTAAAGCAGATCCAATAGCACAAGGGAAAAGCTGATGCTCTTTTACAAGTTTCCTCATCGTTTCTAACCAAAGTTGGGGTTGATATCCGGACTCCATGTATATTTCCAAAAGGGATTCATTCCGCTCAGCAATAAATTCAATCAGTTCGTCATTCATTTCTCCATCCGTCAAAGTGTCAGTGATATCAAAAACCTCTGTTGTTAAGTAGCTGCGAATTTCGTTTAAAACTCGTGCGGCATCGGCACCCACACGATCAATTTTGTTGATAAAGAAAAATGTTGGGACATGATGTTTTTGCGAGAGATTCCAAACGGTTTCTGTGTGTCCTTCAATTCCTTCTACCGCACTAATAATCACTATGGCGTAATCCATCACTTGAATCGCCCGTTCCATTTCGGGTGAAAAGTCGACATGTCCAGGAGTATCTATCAGATAATAGGTGGATTCGTTATATGAAAACACCGCCTGATCGGCAAATACTGTAATTCCTCGTTGTTTTTCTATGTGATGTGTATCAAGAAAGGTATCCTGATGATCGACACGACCTCTTTGTCTAATCGTTTTCGTATGGTAGAGCAGCTGTTCTGCCAATGTTGTTTTTCCAGCATCGACGTGAGCAAACATTCCTATCGTTTTTTTCATTGTGCCACCTCTAATGTTACTATCTATATATCATAATTATTATAGCAAAACAGTTTCCCATGTTACTTGATAATTACGTGTATAAAAAAAGAAAAACACGGCTAAAGATAACCGTGTTTCTTAAACGACATATTTTTAACAATCGTGGTGTTTATTAAGGTGTAATGGAGGGGGGATTAACCAGCCTTTTTCTTTATTTAAACGCAGGACCTTTCCTCCAAGCGCAACCTTTTGATTATGAAATTGCGCATACATCAATGCTACATCTTCTCTTATTGATTTACCGATTGCCTGACTGCATAATACTAAACCGGCTGCTATATCAGCAGAAAGTGTTGCTGCAATAGCCGGGTCGGGAATTCTTGCTCCAACAGGAATTTCTTCTAGGCATGCTTCAGGAGGCTCAGGTGCTGCTGGTGGTAAGCCAATACCATTTTCTTTTAAAAGTTCTTCCACTTGTTTCTTTTCCTGCTGGCCGATTTCAATTGCTTCAACTAATAATTTCTTTAAATCATCGTCACCGGCATGATTTAACAACGTCTGATATCCAGCAATCATACCGTTTCCAACTAATTGTGATGACCAAATATCAAAGACTTCACCGTAGTGCAATGGCTCTTCTTTCGGATTTCCACTTAATATTCCCATCGTTGCCCTCCTCAGTGTATAAGTAAGTTTATTCATACAAAGTGCCACCTTCCCTTTAACACAGCACCTCTATATATTGTCCGGATAATCAAAACTTCATGTAGTTGCTTTTTTGTTGGAAGAAAATAAAAGACATGTCCGAAATATGAATTCAATCCATATTAATGAACGTGACTGCGAGGTTTAGCCAATCCCATAAAACCCTGAAAAGGTTGTTTTTTTTGCTCATTTTTAAAGGAAAATTGCCATTTATATATATTCGCTGATAGAATCTAAAAATCCGCTGATTGAATGTATAAATTCGCTGATTAAACCGTAGAATTCGCTGATAGAACCTTATAATCCGCCGTTAGAAAGAACTAATTACCAGTTAGGCTACCTTTCGTATGTAAAAAAATCATAAATACTCTATTATTTATATTAATATGATTAAATTTGATCAGAGAATGCAAAATAAAAGAGGTTAGAGAACTTAATATGATTGGTCCTGCCAGCAGACCTATATTGCCCTCGGAAATATGATCAACGAAACGTCCTAAAACAAGAAAAACAACTAACCTGATTCATTTCCCTACTAACTTATACTATACCTAGTGATTTTCAAATATAAAAACAGGGTTTTTTAATCTTGATGTCGAAACACTGAATTAAAGGAACATAAACAAATAAAGGGGAATGAATATGCTCGAAGAAGGATACATTGATGTAACCGGGGGAAGGGTTGCGTATCAACTTTTTAATAAAAACGCTGAAGGAACTCCGGTAATTATTCTGCACGGTGGGCCAGGATCATCCTGCTATTCGCTTCAAGGTTTAAAGGCTCTGTCAGAGGAACGGCCCGTAATCTTTTACGATCAATTAGGATGCGGGAAATCAGATCGGCCAACTGATCCAACATTATGGAGAATTGAAAGATTTGTTGAGGAGTTGGGCCAGGTGAGACAAGCCCTCAAGCTTAAAGAAGTGCATATTCTTGGCCATTCCTGGGGGACAACGCTCGCAGCAGCCTATTGCTTGACCAAACCTAATGGTGTGAAAAGTGTTATTTTTTCAAGTCCATGTTTAAGTGCCCCTTTATGGGAGCAGGATCAAAGACGTAACCTTGAGAAGTTGCCTCAAGAAATTCAGGAAACCATTAAAAGATGCGAAGAAAATGGTACGACTGATTCAGAGGATTTTAAAAAGGCAACAGAAGAATTTAACAAAACCTTTGTCTGCCGTTTAGATCCATATCCAGAATGGTTAAAGAAAGGCTCTCAAAATAGAAATCCTGAAGTATACAATATCATGTGGGGACCTTCTGAATTTACCGTTCTCGGGAATTTGAAAGAATTTGATTGTACAGCACAGTTAAAGGAAATCACCTGTCCAACACTATATACTTGCGGTCGGTTTGATGAGGCTACTCCAGAAACAACACAGTACTACAGCAGTTTAACTCCAGGTTCATCGTTCCATGTCTATGAGCACAGTGCTCATATGCCGTATGTGGAGGAGCCGGATGAGTTTTTGAGAGTGTCAGGGGACTGCCTGAGAAAAAGTGACTCTCTTTAAATTCAAAAACTTGATTAAAATCATTGGGGAGGGCGTTTTTACTTTATGTGAAGCGCCCTCTCCTTACCTTATTAATGATTTCCAATAAAAACCACAAGACAAATGAAAACGCTTCCAGTAAAATAAAAAGTAAGAAGAGCGAAAGGGGACATAACCATGGAACTTTTATTTGAACAATGTAAACATAACCAGGCGGAAGAACCTTGTGATGAATGTAACCCTAAAAAAGAAGAGGAAGAAAAAGTTGATATCTATGAATATGACTATCATTTAAGATTGTGGTTTTAATAAAAAGAGATCTTCCTTTTGAAGATGGTAATGACTACTTGAGCTGAAAATTATAATAAATCAAAAAACTCGTTGATTTTTGGACGAGTTTTTATTTGTTTGAATAAGTACTTGTGTTAACATGAAATGAGTAAATTTACAGAATCCAGAGGAAATAACGATGAAAATAAATGAATTAATTGCCAATAATATTAACAAATTAAATGCAGAACTACCTATTGATAAATCACTAGGAATTGCCGGTTTGTCTGGATCTGGTAAAACAACGTTTTGTCAAACGATTGGTGAAGAATCCAAAAAGCGACTCGTTTCTTTATTGCCAAAGTCTGAATATCAGTACTTATTTTCCAATATCATGGAAACCAATTTTAGTGCCATTAAGATGAAAGAGATACCTTTGGTCCTTTTTCTCGGAAAATCATCGATTTCATCCAATCCCCGGTCAACCATCGGCACTCATACTGGCGTTTTTAAAGAAATTCGAGAATGTATAGCTCAGAAATATAATCTGTCACCAGAAGTATTTTCCTTTAATAATGAATTAGGCTGGTGTTCGGCTTGTAAAGGACGCGGAACCACGAAAAATGTCGAATGTCCCAAGTGCAATGGGAAGCGCTTTAATCAAGAAGTGGAGCAATATAAAATTGAATTATTTGATCAACTACATAGTATTTCCGATATCAATAACTTAAGTATTGAATCCATTCTGTCCCTATCAGACGTATTACATATTAGTGAGGCTAAACAACATATTCTTCAAAATATTATCAATATGAATATTGGTTATTTAACACTAGATCGGATCATAGGTACTTTGTCAGGAGGAGAATTAACACGACTTTACCTGGCTGAATTCATGGCAGCAAGTGTTGATACCGTTATTATTATTGATGAAATCTCCGTTGGTCTGGATCGTCAAACATTATTGAAAATCCTAGAACAGATCAAACAATTAGGCTATAAGAATCAAATTTGGCTGATTGATCATTCGGATACGGTCCTTGACGCTACTGACGAACAATTGTTCTTTGGCCCTGGCAGTGGCAAATATGGAGGTAAAATTGTCGAGGAATCACCACGTCCTAAGCCTATTCTGTGGGACCGGATCCAGGACAATCCAACAGAATACTATCAATTTAAGGACCTTTACTGTCGCAATATCCAAATGGCTGAAATTCAGATCCCGAAAAATAGATTGGTAACTTTTACAGGGGAATCTGGGTGTGGGAAATCTACACTGGTTAATGAGTGTATCGCAAAAGATTTTCTGCAGCGCTATCCAAAAGATAAACTGGTCATTGTGGGGCAAGACCGAAATCAATCCATTACCAGCCGGTCAACCGTTGCGACATTTCTTGATATAAAAAAGAAACTTACAAAATATAGTGAAGAAATTGATGATATTTTTCAGCGTTCGATTGAGGATATTATCGATGAGCTGCCAAATGAGGATATCGCACATAAACGTTTGAGCTTATTGATCAAACTGGGTCTTGGGTATTTAACGTTGGAAAGAAAGACACAAACCTTATCGACGGGTGAATTTCAATGTGTTCACTTAGTTTCGGAGCTGTTTGGGAGCTCAAGACATCCACATACGATGTTTATTTTTGATGAACCTTCAAAAGGGTTATCTCAAAATATTTTAAACCAATTTATTGATAGTGTAAGAGTTATCCTTGAAGATGCTACTGTTTCCATCATGATGATTGAACATAATGACTATATGTTAGATAGCTCTGATTTTATCGTTGATTTTGGTAAAAGACAGCTTGAACCTGTGGAACATCTTGATGTTGCCAGTCATGACGAGTATTATCGCCAAAGAAACAAAGAAGTTGAAGTGTCACCAGAGCAAATTTCTTCCACTCTTAAGTCAAAAACCGGCATTCACTACTTAACAGAAAATCATATGAGCTATTTTAAGAATGCAGAAAACATCTATAAGGGCGGCATCTTAAAAAGCTTATCATCAATGGCTCGTCTGATTTATGCTGAATACGAATCTGACACCATTGCACCCGTCATCGCCATTGATCTTGAAAGGCATTTATATAGTCAATATAGTTTTCTCTATGAGATAGGGGGATTGATCAACCATATCGTGGCTGCTCATCCAATCAATAAAGATACAAGAAGCTTCGATTTCTATCATCAAGACAATCATTGTCCATCCTGTTCTGGGCGCCGGGTCATTGAAAAATTTGATTTTGATGTGGTCATTCAAGACAAAACCGTACCATTTTGGGATGGCTTATTACATCCGGACGTGATGGAAGTATTAAAATACTATCAATATCCAAAATTGCAATTTCTCTTTGATGAGATCAAGAATGAACTTGGTCAAGACATTAGTAAAAGCTTTAATGAGATGACAGAAGCAGAAAAGCATACCTTTTTATATGGATATTGGGAAAAGTCCTTTTATGATAAAGCGGGCAAGGCTTCGAGAACATGGGAAGGCTTTAATTTCATCATTGGGCGTTATATGTTTATTTCGAAATCGATTATTAAAGAGCAGATGAAGGCATCCAAAGAAATGATTACCTGTCCAGTTTGTCAAGGAACCGTGCTTAAACATCATAAAAAACTATTATTTGGGGATACGGATATTCGCGACCTTATTCAGCTGCCGATTGATCAAGTTTTAAAAATAGTCGGGAAGTTACCAGAACTCGAAAAGCTAAAAGCGATTGTTGGCGGCGAAATGACACTAACCGAAGATGTCTCGTTACTTCCTCGGGAAATACAAGTTGCGCTGAAAATGCTTGAACTAGAACTTGCAAGCTTTTCCCACTATGAAGTGGTTTTACAAAATGCCTTACCTTTCTGGGGCAGTATTAAAGGCAATGTGGAATCCATTATCAGCAAGAATCAACTCACCATTTGTGATTTTGCTAACATCTTCGAAACGAGAGAAACGATCATTGATAAGTATTTCACCAATGGTAAATACAAGAAACTCACCTATGTGTATGAGGCGTTTGGATACAAAAAAATTGTTACACAAATTAACAAAATTAAGGCGAGTCTTCCCTGTCCATTTTGTAAAGGGAAGAAAGTCATTTCAGAAGATAATCTCCATGATGGCGTCCATAAATTATCCATCCCATGTGTGCGATGTTCTGCAAGCGGCATCAATGACGAAGGGCGGAAAGAAATCGTCGAAGGTATTGATGTGCAAACATGGTTGACTGGAAAAGTAAGTGATGTGGTTCCAGAATGCATGGAATCTGTCGCAGAGATTCCCATTTTCAATCGTATTCGTGAGTTGAATAAGCGAGATATGATGGCGGTTTACCAAAACCTTGAGCAAAAAAAGTAATATTTGAGCAAAAAAATAAACGCATTTGCCACCATAAATGGCAAATGCGTTTTGTGTTAATTTTTTAATGAGACTTCCTTCGTTGACCAAGTTTTTCGCCATGACACTTGTGCTATAAATAACACTATTAATGCGGCAACTCCAATCCCAGTATAAACCATAAAGCCCGTTCCATAAGATCCAGTTACTTCTTTAAGAGTTCCTAATATATTGGGAACGAAAAATCCGCCAACCCCGCCGGCCGCTCCTACGATCCCAGTTATCATCCCAATTTCTTCTTGAAAACGCTGCGGAACCAATTGAAAGACTGCTCCATTTCCCATTCCCAAGCAGAGCATTCCGATGAACAATAAAGTGGTCACAACAGCCAAAGGAGGGAGCTGGCTCACGCCAAACATACTGAGCGCAACACCGATAAATAGAAAGGTGAGAAGGCGGACACCGCCGATTTTATCAGCAATAAAACCACCAACCGGGCGGAAAAAGCTCCCTGCTGCCACACAGAGTGTGACAAAATCTCCTGCCGTTACTTTAGATAAATCATATTGATCCACAAAAAAGATGCTTAGGAAACTGGATAAACCTACAAATCCCCCGAAGGTAACACTGTAAAGCAAACAAAAATACCATGTGTCCTTTTGTTTAAAAACTTTCAAATATTCAATGACTGGTTTTGGTGCTGGTTGGGACGGCGCATCTTTTGCCAAAAAGATATACAAGAGAAATACAATTAATAGAGGTATAAGTGCTAATCCCAAGACATTGTGCCAGCCCATTTGTTCCGCTATTCGCGGTCCAAATAAGGTGGCAAACAGTGTTCCGCTGTTCCCAGCCCCGGCAATTCCCATTGCCAGCCCTTGTAAATGCGGCGGGTACCATCTGCTTGCCATCGGGATGGCTGCAGCAAAACTCGCACCTGCCACACCAAGAAGAATCCCGATCATATAAAGTTCAGTTAAGGTTTGACCAAATAACCAACCCCATACTAGTGGGATGATGGTCACGAGCATCCCGCTGATTGCCGTTTTCCGTGGCCCGATTCGATCTGTTAAAACCCCCAGGATAATCCGGAAAAACGATCCGCTTAAGATTGGAAGTGCAACGATAAAACCCTTCTGTGAGGGGGTTAGTCCAAAATCCTTTGTAATATATACCCCCAGAGCCCCTAAAATAACCCAAATCATGAAACTAACATCAAAGTATAAAAATGAAGCTGCTAACGATGGTGTATGTCCGCTTTTTCTTAAATCTGATAACTTCATAAGGTTGTACCCCTTTCTAGAAAACATTTTTAGTATGAATCATAGTGATTTTTCAAACCAGTAATTTAATCATTATTACCATTCAAAACAGCTATCTTTTGAAAACATTACCCTTATTAGTAAAACCAAAAATGAAGCTAAACTGATATTGTTTTTCATCCCTTTTCCTCCTTAACCTGCTTTGGTATTTGTGTTTCTCTTGCTTTGTTCAACAATAGCCTACGTTGAAGGAAGATGTCTCCTTTTATGTTAGATACTCTAACACGGAAACTTATCGTGTTAGAAAATGTTACACAACAAATTCCTTTTCCTAAGTTTTATGGAATAATAGGTGATATTTATGATTGCTGTGACCAACATAATTAACTAGCGGGGGTATTTAGAATGGATAAACAAAAACTCGTATTGATAGGGAATGGAATGGCGGGTGTACGATGTATTGAGGAAATTTCACGAGAAGCATCCGACCTTTTTGAGATTACAATTTTCGGAACGGAACCACACCTTAACTATAATCGAATCCAATTATCATCTGTTTTGCAGGGGAGTACCACGTTTGACGAAATTACAATCAATGATAGGAATTGGTATGACGAACAGAATATTGAACTCTTTACAGGAGAAACCGTCATAAAAATCGATCCGGAAAAACAAGTGTTGCTAACCGATAAAGGTCGAGAGCATTCCTATGATCGACTTATTATCGCAACAGGGTCAGCGCCATTTCTACTCCCTGTACCTGGTTCAGCTAAAGAAGGAGTAATTACGTTTCGGACAATAGAAGATTGTCAGAAAATGATGGAAACAGCGAACCATTATCAAAAAGCAGTAGTCATCGGAGGGGGAGTCCTAGGATTAGAGGCTGCCAAAGGTCTTCTTAATCTTGGTATGGAAGTAACAGTGGTTCATAATGGCCGCTATTTAATGGAAAGACAATTGGATGAAACGGCTGCGAAACTGTTGCAAACAGAATTAGAAAGGCAAGGCTTACGTTTCCTTTTTGAAAAAGATACAAAGGAGATTCGCGGAAACAAACGAGTGGAAAGAGTTTCCTTTAAAGATGGTACCGAAGCGGCGGCTGATTTGGTTGTGATGGCTGCAGGGGTGAGACCCAATATCCAGTTAGCAATGGAAAGTGGAATAGCGACGAACCGAGCCATCCTCGTCAATGATTTTATGGAAACAAATATTCCTAATATTTATGCTGTCGGTGAGTGTGTGGAACACCGGGGGATGGTTTATGGGTTGGTTAAGCCTCTTTATGACCAAGGGAAGGTGTTGGCAAAACGGATTTGCGGACTTGAAGGAAGAGGGTACGAAGGAACTATCCTTTCGACACAATTAAAAATATCGGGAGTGGATGTGTTTTCGGTTGGACAGTTTTCATGTGATGAAAGATTGAAGTCACTTAAGATTTACGATGAGGTAGATGGTGTTTATAAGAAAATAGTTTTTGATGAATCTAAGATGGTTGGCGCCGTTTTATTTGGAGATACAAGCGATCGTACAAGATTACTAGACATGATTTTGAAAAAACAAGATGTGTCTGACCTGGAGAAAGTTACTCTTTTTCAAGGATTAAATGGGGATGGGAATTCGGTCGCTTCCATGGCCCCTAGTGAAATGATTTGCAATTGCAACGGAGTCGCTAAAGGGGCCATTATTGAAGCGGTTCAAAAAAACGGATTAACGACTGTCGACGAAGTGAAGAAATGTACCAAGGCTTCAGGGGCTTGCGGGGGCTGTAAACCATTAGTAGCTGATTTACTCAACTACATTCATAGTGGTGAATTTGATGAGGTCATTGAACAAAAATCAATGTGCACCTGTACAGCACTTACAGAGGATGAAGTGGTTTACGAGATGCAATGGCAAGGTTTGACTACGATACAAGAAGTGATGGAAGTCCTTGCATGGGGGAATAAGGAAGGATGTGCCGCCTGCAGGCCAGCCTTAGCCTATTATTTAGGCATGATCTATCCGGAATATGAGAGGCAGCAAGAAAACCTATATATTTCCGAACGAATGATCGCCATCATTCAGAAGGACGGAACATACACCGTCATCCCTCAGATGTACGGCGGAAAAACAACAGCAGGACAATTAGGGAAGATTGCCGCGGTTGCTGAGAAGTACGGCATTACAAATCTGGCTGTCACAAGTGAACAAAGAATCCATTTGATGGGAGTGAAGAAAAAAGATTTGTCTGCTTTATTGACAGATTTAGACATGGAGGTAAGTTCCACTTATGGAAATATGGTTCAAAATGTAAAAACGAGTATTGGAGAACATATTTGCCGTTGTGACAAACATTCAGCGATGGAACTGGCTGTCACCCTCGAAAAAAGTTTGGAATTTCTCACAACTCCGTATCGTGTAACCATGGGCGTATCTGCTTGTATGCATAACGGCGCAGGTTCAACGACCAAGGATATCGGTGTGATTGGAACGGGGCTCGGCTGGGAAATTTACGTCGGTGGCAGCAGCGGGCGAAATGTACGTGAAGGAAAGTTATTGTGCCTGGAAACGAAGAATCAGGTTGTAATAGAAATCATTTGTGCTTTTATTCAATATTACCGTGAGACAGCAAATTTCCTCGAACGTACGTGGCAATGGATCGAAAGAGTCGGTTTAGTGCATGTGAGAGAAGTAATTTTTGATCTTGAACTTCGTCAGCAATTATTGCTTCGCTTAGAGAAGGATACTATGTTCCGCAAAAAGTTCAGCGGAAAACAAGTGCCTGGAATGGAAATCAACAGCCAAAAATAGAAAAGGGTGATTAGCTTGACAGAAGCGCTATTAAAGTATTTTCGTACAAAGGAACAAGAAGTGAAATCAGAAAAAAGATACGACTCTCAATGTCCATACTGCAGTATGCAATGTAAAATGCAATTGATCGAACAATCGATTGTGTCTAGAAAAAAATATATTACCATCGGAAAAGACAATCCAACATCGGAAGGGCGCTTATGTGTAAAGGGTATGAACGCCCATCAACACGCTTTCCATAAAGAGCGTTTAAAATATCCATTGGTAAAAATCAATGGAGAATTTGTCCGTGTGTCATGGGAGGAAGCTTTAAATCACATTAAAGAAAACTTTATGAAGATTCAGGAAGAATCTGGTCAAAACGCCTTAGCGGTGTACGGTAGTGCGTCGATCACAAATGAAGAGGCCTACCTATTAGGGAAATTTGCCCGCGTGGCGTTAAAAACAAAATACATTGATTATAATGGCCGACTTTGTATGTCTGCGGCTGCTTCGGCTGCGAACCAAACCTTTGGGTTAGACAGAGGATTCACGAATAGCTTGGCAGAAATTCCAGCCACCCGTTGTATCATTTTAGCGGGAACGAATATCGCTGAATGTCAGCCGACAATTATGCCCTATTTTGAAAGAGCAAAAGAAAATGGCTCCTATATCATCGCTATTGATCCGCGTGAAACAGCCACAACGAAAATTGCAGACTTGCATTTAAAACCTAAACCAGGTACGGATGCCGTATTAGCAAATGGGCTATTGAAAGTGATGATTGAAGAAAATTATGTGGATGAAAAGTTTATTCAGGAACGTGCGAACGGATTTGAAGAGGTTAGTGATTATGTATTATCCCTCAGTTTAGAAGAAGTTGAAGAAATCACCGGGGTGCCAATCCAGCTTATTCGCAAAGCAGCCGTTCGGTTTGGTAAAGAAGAAACCGGAATGATTTTTACAGCGAGAGGTGTCGAACAGCACACGAATGGGTCAATGACTGTTCGCAATTTCCTAAATATTCTGGTTTCCACAGGGAAAATCGGCAAGCCGAATTGTGGTTATGGTGCAATTACGGGACAGGGAAATGGACAGGGGGCAAGAGAACATGGTCAAAAAGCCGACCAACTCCCTGGATATCGGTCGATTGAGAATGATGAGCATCGAAATTATGTTGCCGGCATTTGGGGGATTGATCCAGTTGATTTACCACGTAAAGGTGTGTCGGCTTATGAAATGATGGAGAAAATCCACGAAGGGGAAATCAAAGGTTTGTTTCTCATGTGTTCTAACCCGATTGTCTCCAATCCCAATGCCCACTTCGTCAAGGAGGCTATGAAAAAATTATCATTCTTTGTAGCTGTTGATCTGTTCATTTCAGAAACTGCTAGATTAGCAGATGTAATACTCCCAGCCTCATCCTATCTAGAAGATGAAGGGACGATGACAAATGTAGAAGGGCGGGTAACGTTACGGGAAGCAAGCTTCCCTTGTCCGGGAGAAGCGAAACATGATTGGCAAATCATCTGTGAACTTGCCCGTGTGCTTGGAAAAGAAAAGTATTTTTCCTTTTCATCTGCTGAAGAGATTTTTACTGAATTAAGGATGGCAAGCCGCGGGGGGATTGCCGATTATTTTGGAATAACATATGAGCGTCTAAGAAAAGAGGGCGGAATATTATGGCCATGCCCGGAAACAGACCACAGCGGGACGAAACGACTGTTTGAAACCTCTTTTGCCCACGCCGATGGAAAGGCGGCGATGGTGGTTGTTCCGAACATTCCTGAGATTCCGAAAGAACAATTATGTGAAGAATTTCCGCTCTATTTAACAACAGGAAGAGTCATGTCACATTACCTAACAGGTGTCCAAACCAGAAAAAGTCCAGCACTAGCGGCAAGAAACATAGAACCATTTATGGAAATCCACCCGGTATCCGCAGCAAAATTTCAGATCCAAGATCAAACATTGGTGAAAATTGAATCACGGAGGGGAAGTGTTGTGGTTAGAAGTAAATGGTCGGAAACAATCCGTCAGGATACTATTTTTGTCCCTTTTCACTGGGCAGACTCACAAAATATCAATCTCCTCGTTTCAAAAGAATTGGACCCTGCCTGCAAAATGCCTGGATTTAAAGTCAGTGCGGTAAAGGTGAGCCCAGTTACTGATTTCTTAAATTAAAAAGTTTTATGTTAGAAGACCTTACACATTAAGTTAGTTTTAAAAAAGTCTGTGATATAGTTTAGGAAACTTACAAGCGGGAGGAAAGCTGACATGGATAAGAAAAAGTTAGTTCTTGTTGGAAATGGCATGGCTGGAGTTAAAACAATTGAGGAGATTATAAAACTATCAAAGGAATCATTCGAGATTACCATATTCGGAAGCGAACCGCATCCGAATTACAATAGAATCCTACTTTCAAAAGTATTACAAGGGGATACAAATGTAAAAGACATAACGCTTAATGACTGGGATTGGTATAGAGACAACAACATTCAATTATTTACAAGTGAAACAGTGATCAAGGTCGATTCAAAGCGGAAAGTCGTTATCACTGACTTAGGGAGAATGGAACCGTATGATGAATTGATTATCGCGTCGGGATCTCTTCCATTTATTCTTCCGATTCCAGGAGCTGAAAAGAAAGGAGTAACAGCTTTTCGCGATATAAAGGACACAGAGGTCATGCTTGAAACTTCGAAAAAGTATAAAAAGGCAGCCGTGATTGGCGGTGGTTTGCTCGGACTCGAAGCGGCACGAGGTCTTTTAAACCTAGGAATGGATGTTTCGGTCATTCATCTTGCCCCATATTTGATGGAGCGCCAATTAGATCCTCAAGCAGGGAAGTTGCTGCAAAGAGAATTAGAAAAACAGGGAATGAAATTTTTATTAGAAAAACAAACGCAAGAAATATTTGGGGATGATCGCGTAGAAGGTCTAAGGTTTAACGATGGAACGTTGCTTGAAGCAGACTTAGTTGTCATGGCTGTTGGCATCAAGCCAAATACCGAATTAGCCAAGGTAAGCGGGGTAGCTGTCAATCGTGGAATTGTCGTCAATGACTATATGCAAACGAGTATTCCTGATGTTTATTCTGTAGGGGAATGTGCAGAGCACAATGGAACCGTATATGGTCTAGTCGCCCCTTTATACGAACAAGGAAGAGTATTAGCGAAACATATTTGCGGGTTGGAAACCAAAGGTTATCATGGGTCTGTTTTATCCACACAGTTGAAGGTCTCTGGGGTAGAAGTGTTTTCAGCTGGTGACTTTATGGAAGGCGACGGAAAGGAAGCCATCAAGGTCTTTGATGGAAATGACAGCATTTATAAGAAAATTGTGATCCAAGACAATAAAATCGTTGGCGCAGTGCTGTTTGGTGATAGCAGTGATGGAAATCGCCTCTTTTCAATGATTCAAAAACAAGCAGATGTTTCCTCCACCACTAAGGTGTCACTATTGCAACCACTAAATGAGGAATTTGGCAGCAGTTTAGTTGCCTCCATGAGTAACGAGGAAATCATTTGTGGATGTAATGGTGTTTCCAAAGGGGCGATTATCGAGGCAATCCAGAGCAAGGGTTGTTCATCCGTTGATGAAATCAAAGCTTGTACAAGTGCTTCACGGTCTTGCGGCGGATGTAAACCGCTTGTCGCGGAAGTATTACAGCATACACTTGGTTCAGAATTTGACGGCTCTATCCAGAAAGAAGCGATTTGCAGCTGTACACAACTATCAAGAGATGAAGTGGTTGAAGAAATTAAAATAAAAGGTTTGACCCATATCAAGGAAGTAATGAATGTACTTGGTTGGAGTACGGATGAAGGCTGCTCAAAATGCCGCCCAGCTCTGAATTACTACTTGGGGATGGTCCATCCGATTGATTATCAGGATGAAAAAGAGTCCCGTTTTGTCAATGAACGGATGCATGCAAATATTCAAAAGGATGGAACGTATTCGGTTGTACCACGAATGTACGGCGGTGTAACCAATGCACAAGACTTACGTCGAATTGCGGACGTGGTAGAAAAATATGATATACCGCTAGTAAAACTAACCGGTGGACAACGAATCGACTTACTTGGGGTAAAAAAGGATGACTTGCCGAATGTATGGACAGATTTGGATATGCCGTCAGGATTTGCCTATGGGAAATCTTTACGTACGGTTAAAACATGTGTCGGAGAACAGTTCTGCCGATTTGGAACTCAAGATTCCATGGGACTTGGAATCGACCTCGAAAAGAAGTTTGAGGGACTACAAACACCACATAAGGTGAAAATGGCCGTTTCCGCTTGTCCGAGAAGCTGTGCAGAGTCAGGGTTTAAAGATATTGGTTTTATTGGAATTGACGGCGGCTGGGAGCTATATGTCGGTGGAAATGGCGGTACACATGTACGCGGGGGAGACCTATTATACAAAGTAAAAACATCAGAAGAAGCGATGGAGATCACTGGTGCGTACCTTCAATATTATCGTGAAACAGCCAATTACTTAGAACGTACTTCTGCTTGGATTGAGCGTGTTGGATTAGCACATGTACGATCCGTTCTAGATGATAAGACAAAACGTCAAGAATTAAATAAACGGATGGATGATGCATTATCGGTGATAAAAGATCCATGGAAAGCAATTACAGAAGATGAAAAAGTAAGAAAAGAATTGTTTGAGAGTGTAGTAATGTCTTAAAACTTACACCTAAAGGAGGAAATCGTCCAATGATAAAGAAAAACGTAGAAGTAGTTTCGATCGGTTCTGTCAGGGATCTACCAGAAAGATTAGGTAAAACCGTTTTTGTCGGGGATAAGGAAGTAGCAGTATTCAAATTATTAAACGGGACCATTCGTGCGGTTGAAAATCGCTGTCCACATAAAGGCGGGGTTTTAAGCGAAGGGATGGTCAGCGGCGAATTTGTTTTCTGTCCGATGCATGATTGGAAAATATGTTTAGATAATGGCAAGGTCCAAGAGCCGGATTCTGGCTGTGTGAAAACCTATCAAACGAAAATAGTTGGGGAAGAAGTGTTTCTCCTCATCGATTAGTTCACAAAAAGGAGGTCAGGTTCAAATGACCGATAAAAAGGGGAAAGTATATATTGTTGGAGCCGGTCCTGGCGATCCTGATTTAATCACGATAAAAGCAATGAAATGCCTTGAGCAGGCAGATGTTATTTTATATGATCGGTTAGTCAATCCGGTATTACTAAATTACGGTAAGGCTGATACTGAGTTCATTTATTGTGGAAAAGAGCCGGGGAACCATTGTGTTTCCCAAGACTCTATCCATGAGATATTACTCGAAAAAGCCAGGGCTTGTAAAACGGTCGTTCGTTTAAAAGGAGGCGACCCGTTTATTTTTGGTCGCGGTGGTGAAGAAGCAGAAGTATTAGTTCAAAATGGAATCGACTTCGAAGTGGTTCCAGGAATCACATCTGGAATTGCTGCTCCAGCTTACGCAGGAATACCTGTCACTCACCGAGAACTGAGCCGATCCTTTGCCATGGTTACTGGTCATTGTTTGAATGGGCAACCCAATAACATTCGCTGGGATCATCTCGCCCGTGGTGTCGATACCCTGGCCATTTATATGGGAATCAAGCATCTCCCATATATTTGTAACCAATTGCGATTCCATGGCAAGGATTCGTCTACACCCATTGCTGTCATTGAACAAGGGACAACAGGGAATCAACGATCAGTTGCCGCTACACTAGAGACGATTGTTGAAGTAGTATCAGAGAATCGAATCACCAATCCAGCGATGATTGTTATCGGGGAAGTGGTAAAACTATCGAATAAATTATCGTGGTTTCCTGAAAAGTTTAAAGAAGAGATATTTTTATAAGGGATTTTGGAGTTTATAATGAAGATTATAGACTCTTTTTTTTGCTAATAAGTCTGACAAACTTGAAAGAGGGCAAAATTCTTGATGGTAATCAATTATTTCCATTGAATTTAGGTAGATTTTTTTTCTGTTTCTCTCCATAATAATATTTATTGATTTTAATAGAGGAATTAGTAAAATTATGTCGAATTACATAAGTAAATATACCTAAATAAGAGGGCTGAACCATGAATAAATCCGGTCAAATTATATTGGTGCTGATTTCGATTCTATTTACCAGCTTCCAAAAGATTTTCGATCATCAACCTTTTTTCTCGATTGACTTTTTTCTGTTTACCGTAATTGCCTGGGTGGTGGGATGGCAATATGACAAAGCACGTTTTTATGAAAAAAAGGCCCGTGCGAGTGAAGATAGCTATAAGAAGCTAATCGATTCATTACCTGCACCCGTCTATGTTACGCGGAATCATAAATTATTATATGTAAATAAAGCAGCTCTTAGCATGATTGGTGCGCGTAAGCTTGAAGATTTGATGGGGAAGTCCATTTTGGATTTTATTGCTCCTGAATATAGAAGTCGGTTGCTTGAACGATTTAAACAAATAAAGAAGGAAAAGCAGCCTGTTCACACCATTGATTACAAAGCAAAGCGGTTGGATGGATCCACTTTTTTATTTGAGGTATCTTCCTTATTAATCGTTTTTGGTGGTAAAGAAGCCATCTTGTCCATTGGAAAGGATATAACTGAAAAAATCGAAGAAACAGATCGTCTCATTCAAAAGTCTGAAAAATTAGCACTGTTAGGTCAAATGGCAGCCGGGATTGCCCATGAAATCAGAAATCCTCTTACCTCGATCAAAGGTTTTATTCAACTGTTAAGAACCAGTACTCAGAAAGAGGAATATTTTGAGATTTTGTTATCGGAACTGGATAGGATTAATGAAATCGTTGGGGAATTTCTTGTCCTTGCCAAACCGTCAGCAGCCGTCTATACGACACAAGATATTAAAATCCTCCTAAAAGACGTCATCACGTTAATAAACAACCAATCACTATTAAATAATATTCAAATCAATGTAGAATTTGATAATGATTTGCCATTGATTAGCTGCGAGGAAAATCAATTAAAGCAAGTGTTTTTAAATTTACTTAAAAACGCTATGGAAGCTATGCCTAAGGGTGGATCTATCCAAGTGTTCGTAAAAGAAAAAGAAGAGGGAAAAATATCTATTCAGATTATTGATCAAGGTGTCGGTATTCCACAAGAACGGATATCTACACTGGGAGAGCCATTTTATACAACCAAGGAAAAAGGAACTGGTCTCGGCTTAATGACCTGCTATAAAATTATCGAAAGTCATAATGGGGAACTAAACATTTATAGTAAAATAAATGAAGGAACCACAATTGAAATTATTTTACCAACGATTACCCAGCCCTTATTGAAGATGGAAGTAAGCCATTCTTAGTGAATGGCTTATTTTTTTCTCGGAAAAAATGATAAAATAGCTTCATAGATATAGATATAAGAGATTAGGAGGTAGAATGTGAGTTCGTTACAAACAAAACAGATACATCGAGAAATGCCTTTTGTTCAACTTTTTAAGCAATCGAAGCATTTCACTGCGTTGCTTTTTGGGCAAATTTTTTCCTTATTGGGTAGTTCGATAACAAATGTAATTCTTCCGATTGTTGTCCTTCAAGTATCAAAATCAACCGCACTAATGGGAACCGTTATGGCCATTTACATGCTGCCATTTGTCATTCTTCTCCCTTTTTCAGGTATCCTAGTTGATAAAATGAACAAAGTGAAAATTATGTTTGTGGTGGATCTTGTTCGATTTTTTCTCATGCTGCTTTTAGTTGTATTTGCTTTTATGGATCAACTGAATATGCCCCTTTTGTTTATTTTAATGTTTATTATGGGCACCATGGATAGCTTCTTTCAGCCCGCCTATTCGGCGGTTCGTGCAAAAGTATTTACCAAGGATATTCGCAATGCCGCAAATTCGATTACCCAAGTAAGTGTGCAAGCCTTAAGAATCTTTGGACCCATTATTGGCGGAATGATTGTCAGTTCCTTTTCAGCGGCATGGGGCTTTGGGATTGATGCGGTTACATATATCATTTCCTTGTTCTTTTTATTGAGCCTTCGCACATTAACCTTTCAAAAAGCGACTGTTTCCTTGGGCCAGAAAACCTCAATCAAACAAGATTTTTTTGAAGGGATAGAGGTGCTGAAGCAGGAGTCCTGGCTTTGGATTACCATTCTTACATTCTCGTTAGTAAATATTTTTTCAGGCGGGATTATTCGAATTTTAATTCCATGGCTCGTAAATATCTATTATGAATTTGAACCAGTTGTCTTTGGTCTCGTGCTTTCTGCATCAGGAGCAGGTGCAATCGTCTGCGGACTCGTGTATGGACTAAGGAAAGAATGGAAGAATCGAGGTCTGCTCGCCTATATTGGTGTGGCGGTAAGTGGTCTTGGTTTACTGTTTATGCCCTTTGTTTCGTCTGTTCCCTGGTTAATGGTCTTAATGTTTCTTGAAGGGGCAGGGATGATGTTATTTGGCTTAATTTGGGAAATAAGTCTGCAAGAATTGGTCCCTGAAGATAAATTCGGACGGGTAGTGAGTTTAGATATGCTGGGTTCCTTTGCTTTGCTTCCTGTAGGTTATTTACTAACCGGCTGGCTGGCAGAAGGAACGGGAGAAATCTTTACGTTTATACTGTTTAGTTCAGTCATCGTTCTGCTTTCTGTCTTAGTTATGTTTAATAAAGGGATACGAAATTATAATTAATGCCTATTTATCGGTTTTGGAGGAAGTTATGAAAAAGAATATGTATGTATTTTGGGGTCTAGTAATCACGACCTTAATTTCAGCACTAGATGCTAATATAATGCAAACTGCCAGTCCGACCATTGTCAAACAACTTGGCGGTATGGAGTTATTTGCTTGGATATTTGTTGTTTATATGTTAGCTAGTACGGTTACAGTGCCGCTTTACGGTAAATTATCGGATATGTATGGCCGGAAAAATCTGTTAATGTTTTCCGTAGGATTATTTACACTAGGTTCCATCCTGTGTGGGATGGCTAATTCCATGGTCACGTTGATAATATTTAGGGGAATTCAAGGTTTAGGTGCAGGTGGGATGATTCCACTTTCCATGATCATCGTAGGAGATTTATTTACGATTGAACGACGCGGAAAAATTCAAGCGGTTTTTAGCAGTATTTGGGCCATTTCATCTATTGTTGGACCAATACTAGGATCTTTCTTTGTTGAAGCATTAACATGGAGATGGATATTCTTTATTAATATTCCCATATGTATAGCCAGCGTGCTCTGTTTGCTACCCTATAAAGAACACATGGAATTTAAGAAGACACATATTGATTATAAAGGTTTCTTCTTATTTGGGATTTCGATTACTCTATTATTGTTATCTACTAATATAAAAAATTCTATTTGGTTAATGATTCTAGGAATTTTTGGTTTAATCGTCTTTGTTTTAGTAGAACGAAAAGAAACCCATCCGTTCTTGCCTGTTTCATTGTTTAAGAACAAGGGAATCCTGATGACGAATCTTTTTATGTTAGTTTATTGTTTGGCCTTTTTTGGAACATCTAACTTTATTCCTTTATACCTTCAAGAAGGAAGTCATATGAGTATTTATAAAAGTGGACTCATCCTGTTAAGTATTGCCGTTGGCTGGACTTTCGGAAGCACCCCTGCAGGAAAATGGATTCTTCGCTTTGGCTATAAGCTTCTTTTTATTATTGGAAGCTTCATCACAACTGCTTCAGGCTTAGCATTATATTTGTTCATCACAGATATATCCTATGTTAGCTTGTTTATAATCTTAATGATTCAGGGTGTTGCTTTTGGCTTGTTGTTTGCCGTAGGAACGATCGCATCTCAGGAATTTGCTGAACCCCATATCAAAGGGATGTCTACCTCATTGCAAATGTTTTTGAAAAACATTGGAACATCTATCGGGGTTACCGTCATGGGAGTGATTATCAACCAGACTGCAAACATCCATATTGGAATGAAGAACTTATTTCTATACGCACTGATATTAAGCGTAATTAATATTGTATTAAGTTTTTTAATCCCTGCAAAAACAACCTCTTCCAGTCAGAGTAACTAACCTTAATGATCGATAAACAGACCTCATGAATCTCTCATGAGGTCTGTTTTTTTGCTGCTATTAATCTATTTAAGAATCTCCTTAAACTCTTTCCCCCTTTGGACATAATGTTCGCTTGACATCTGCAGCAGGTCTAGGTCCTTTTGGGTTATTTCTCTGACCACTTTACCGGGAGAACCCAACACTAGCGAACGAGGTGGAATTTTAATACCACCAGCGAGCAGTGTATTGGCGCCAATAATACAATCCTCACCAATCTCTACATTATCTAAAAGCGTCGAACCCATTCCAATAATGCATCGATTCCCAACCTTACAGCCATGTAAAATAACGTTATGTCCAATTGTCACATCATCCGCAATTTCGACGGGGAATCCTTCGAACAAATGAATCGTTGAATTATCCTGAATGCTGCATCGTTCACCGATTATGATGGGGCCATCATCTCCACGTAGTACCGCATTAAACCAAACGGATGAATCTTTTCCAATTCTTACATCACCAATTAAATAGGCACCAGGTGCTACAAATACAGAGTCATGTACAGCAGGGGAAATACCTTTGTAAGGGATAATCAAATCAATCTCTCCTTTTAACTATCAGAATTATCTTTCTATTAATCTAAATATACCATGAAAAAATGTCCAAGTAGGGTTTTTATCATCAATTCGATTCTATTTTCGTTAAAAATGAATTATTTGCATCTTTTCTAATGTTAGAATGTTTAAAACGCAAAAATATTTTGCATATATTAATTAATTATTTATTTTGCGCAAAATTAATTTGCACCAAATGCAATGAAAACCCTTTATTTATGCAAAATACAAGTTGGCACAGAACTTGCATATTAATTTAATGTAGCAAAAGACAAGGGGGAACAACCATTGAAAACATATTCACATGAACCATTTACAAACTTCGAAGATGAAAAAAATAAACAAGCCTTCCAAGAGGCACTCGCCTTTGTACATACACAGCTTGGCAAGGATTATCCAGTAGTCATCGGTGGAGAACAGAATACAACTGAGGAAAAAATTATATCTATTAATCCAGCAAATAAAGAGGAGATCATTGGTCGAGTGTCAATGGCGGACCAAGAATTAGCGGAAAAGGCGATGCATGCCGCAATAACCACATTTGAAACGTGGAAAAAGTGGAGACCAGAACATCGTGCCAACATTTTATTCAAAGCAGCCGCCATTTTGCGCCGCAGGAAACATGAGTTTTCAGCTTATCTAGTGAAAGAAGCCGGAAAGCCATGGAAAGAAGCAGATGCAGATACAGCCGAAGCAATCGACTTTATCGAGTATTACGGCCGTCAAATGCTTAAATTGAAAGAAGGTTCACCGGTAAATAGCCGAAATGGGGAATTTAACCAGTATCACTATATACCACTAGGTGTAGGGATTATAATTTCACCTTTCAACTTCCCATTAGCGATTATGGCAGGAACAACCATTGCAGCTATTGTTTCGGGTAATACTGTTCTTCTTAAGCCAGCAAACTCAACACCAGTAGTTGCAGCAAAATTCGTTGAGTTGATGGAGGAAGCAGGTCTTCCAAAAGGAGTTTTAAACTTTGTGCCAGGTAGTGGCGCGCAAATTGGTGACTACCTTGTTGATCATCCAAAAACACGCTTTGTATCCTTTACAGGTTCACGTGAAGTAGGCTGCCGTATTAATGAACGAGCCGCAAAGGTTCATCCTGGACAAAAATGGATCAAGCGTGTCATTGCTGAAATGGGCGGTAAGGACACGGTGGTTGTTGATAACGATGCAGATTTAGATTTAGCTGCTTCAAGCATTGTCTATTCCGCTTTCGGTTTTTCAGGCCAAAAATGTTCGGCAGGTTCCCGTGCAGTGATTCATCAGGATGTGTATGATGTCGTGCTTGAGAAAGTTGTGGCATTAACAAGAACACTTACGCTTGGAAATCCTGAAGAGGCAAATACTTATATGGGACCTGTTATTGATGGCAAATCGTTCAAAAAAATCATGAATTATATGGAAGTAGGCAAGCAAGAAGGCCGACTTATGACGGGCGGCGAAGGCGATGATTCTAAAGGGTACTTCATTCAGCCGACAATCTTCGCTGATTTAGATGAAAATGCACGCCTCATGCAGGAAGAAATTTTCGGACCAGTTCTTGGTATCAGTAAAGCCCGTGACTTTGACCATATGATGACCATTGCTAATAATACTGACTATGGTTTAACAGGCGCATTGATTTCGAAGAATCGCGAACATATTGAACGCGCACGTGAAGAATTCCATGTCGGAAATCTATATTTTAACCGTACTTGTACCGGTGCAATTGTTGGCTATCAACCGTTTGGCGGTTTCAATATGTCTGGAACAGATTCGAAAGCGGGCGGTCCAGAATATTTACTGCTTCATATGCAAGCGAAAACAACATCTGAAACACTATAAAACTACATCATAGATCCCTCGGGTGGGTTCGGGAACTCAACCTACCCGAGGAAATTAGAGGAGGAACAATAATGACAGTCTCAGAAACTACGAAAACGAATCAAATTATTGAACAAACACATAAATTCGGTGCCAATAACTATCATCCACTGCCAATTGTTATTGCGAAGGCGGAGGGGGTTTGGGTGGAAAGTCCAGAAGGAAACCGTTACATGGACATGTTAAGTGCCTATTCAGCCGTTAACCAAGGACATCGTCACCCAAAAATCATTCAAGCATTAAAAGACCAAGCAGATAAGGTCACTCTAACTTCTCGTGCTTTTCATAATGATCAACTTGGACCATGGTACGAAAAAATTTGTCAATTAACTAATAAAAACATGGCCCTCCCAATGAATACTGGTGCAGAAGCGGTTGAAACAGCACTTAAAGCAGCCCGCCGCTGGGGTTATGATGTAAAAGGAATCGCTGAAAACCAAGCAGAAATAATTGCCTGTGTAGGAAATTTCCATGGCCGTACGATGGGAGCAGTTTCTTTATCATCAGACCCGGAATATAAGCGCGGCTTTGGACCAATGCTTCCAGGAATCAATTTAATTCCTTATGGTGATCTTGAAGCATTGAAAGCCGCCATCACACAAAACACAGCTGCATTTTTAATCGAGCCAATTCAAGGTGAAGCTGGGATAATCTTACCACCAGAAGGCTTTTTGAAAGCGGCATCAGATTTATGTAAGGAAAACAATGTCTTGTTCATTGCTGATGAAATTCAAGTGGGCTTAGCACGTACCGGGAAAATGTTTGCCTGCGATTGGGAAGATGTGAACCCTGACATGTTGATTCTAGGTAAAGCACTAGGCGGCGGTGTATTCCCAATTTCCTGTGTCGTAGCTAATTCCGATGTATTAGGCGTATTCAATCCAGGTTCCCACGGGTCAACATTTGGAGGAAATCCATTAGCATGCGCGGTGTCACTTGCTGCTTTAGAAGTGATTGAGGAAGAAAAACTAGCGGACCGCTCGCTAGAAATAGGCAAATACTTCTTTGAAAAATTACAGTCCATTACCAATCCAAAAATTAAATCGGTAAGAGGCAAAGGGTTATTTATCGGAGTTGAACTTACAGAAGTTGCAAGACCATATTGTGAGCAATTAAAAGAAGCAGGTTTATTATGTAAAGAAACCCATGACACAGTGATTCGTTTCGCACCACCACTTACCATTACAACGGAAGAAATCGATTGGGCCTTTGAAAAAATCAAAACAGTATTAAGTTAATTTTTTAAAATATAAAATCTAATAATCTACTATACGACGGGGTGTCAGGCATGTCAGTGAAACCAATGGTTACTGAAATGGAAAAACAACAACAAGAAGAACAAGAATCCTTAAATCTATTTAATTCAACACAAACGATCATCCAACAGGCATTAACTAAATTAGGCTATAACAATGAAATGTATGAATTATTAAAAGAACCAATCAGATTATTAACTGTCCGCATACCAGTAAAAATGGATGATGGTTCTGTCAAAATATTTACAGGCTATCGTTCTCAGCATAATGATGCAGTTGGTCCAACTAAGGGCGGCGTCCGTTTCCATCCGGAAGTGGATGAAGAAGAAGTAAAAGCATTGTCCATTTGGATGAGCCTAAAGTGTGGAATTACCAATCTTCCATATGGTGGCGGGAAAGGCGGGATCATCTGTGATCCGCGCAACATGTCATTCAGAGAGCTAGAGAGTTTAAGCCGAGGCTATGTTCGGGCAATCAGCCAAATCGTTGGGCCGTCCAAAGATATTCCTGCACCAGATGTTTATACAAATTCACAAATCATGGCATGGATGATGGATGAATACAGCCGTTTACGTGAATTCGATTCACCAGGTTTTATTACTGGAAAACCAATCGTCCTTGGCGGATCGCAAGGTCGTGAAACAGCCACTGCCCGCGGTGTAACGATTTGTATTGAAGAAGCATTGAAGAAAATTGGTAAGGAACTTCAAGGAGCGCGAGTTGTCATTCAAGGCTTTGGAAATGCCGGAAGTTACTTGGCAAAGTTTATGCATGATTCTGGGGCGAAGGTAGTTGCCGTTTCCGATGTATATGGTGGTATTTACGATCCAAATGGATTGGATATTAATTACTTACTGGATCGAAGGGATAGCTTCGGTACCTTCTCTAAACTATTTAAAAATACCATCACCAACCAAGAACTACTAGAATTAGATTGTGATATTCTTGTTCCGGCAGCCATTTCAAACCAAATCACCGCCAAAAATGCGGCCAATATTAAAGCACCTATTGTTGTCGAAGCAGCCAATGGACCAACAACAATTGAAGCAACAAGAATTCTTACTGAACGTGGTGTTATCCTTGTTCCAGACATTCTTGCAAGCGCGGGCGGAGTAACGGTCTCTTATTTTGAATGGGTGCAAAATAATCAAGGCTATTATTGGACCGAAGAAGAAGTAGATGAAAAGCTTAAAAAAGTAATGGTTGATTCTTTTGAAAATATCTATCAAACCGCTAAATCACATCAGGTTGACATGCGTTTAGCAGCATATATGGTTGGAATTAGGAAAGTAGCCGAGGCCTCTCGTTTCAGAGGCTGGGTATAAAAGAAATCATAAGCTGAACTCTCCCAAAACGTTTGGACGGAAAAATCTCTAACTATTCAACGGCTGTAAGAAACTAAAAAGGAGTGAAGGAATTTGTCAGTTACGGAAGAAGATATATTCAGTCCATGTTCGGGTACTGTGGAAACTGTTTTAACCGAGGAAAACGACCATGTCTATGAGTGGGAAAAACTGTTTTTAATTAAAACCCAGAACGGTAAAATTGAAGAGATTTCAATTGGGATAAGCGGGTATATCACCTCATTAGCTGTCAAGAAGGGGCAAGAAGTAAATTCTCAAACTGTACTTGCGACCATCCAAGATGATTTGTTAATTACAGGATCTGATTAAAGAACCTGAAATGCTTTTATAAAACTCTTTTCGTTCATTCGAAAAGAGTTTTTTCTGTTTGTGATGTCGGCTTACTGATTATAATAGAAGAAAAGTTATTTTTGAATGGAGGTTTCAAATGACAAAAACAATTTTTACAAATGGAGTTATTTACACGTTTGATGCTGGACAGGCGATAGTAGAAGCAGTGGTTGTGGAGAATGGTAGAATTGTAGATACCGGCTCTCATCAGGAAATGATCTTACAATGGGGCAGAATGGGAGCAAACATCGTTGATTTACAAGGAAAAATGGCTACCCCTGGATTAATCGATAGCCATCTGCATCTTTCAGGTGTCGCGTTCAACTTTCTGGATTTGGATCTAACCGGAGTTAAATCCAAAAGTGAAATGCTTGGTAAACTTAGAAACAAGGCCAACACAGTCGCACCCGGTCAGTGGCTGGTTGGAATGGGATGGGATGAAAATCTCTTTACGGAAGGCCAAATTCCAACTATAGAAGAATTAGACCACGTGGCCCCACACTGTCCCGTTTATCTAAAGCGGATCTGTCACCATGCGTTTTTGGTGAATAGCAAGGCTCTGGAAATGAGTCAATATCATCCGATGAATAAGGTCCCAACAGGTGGAACGGTTGTTGTAGATCCGATGACCAAAAAGCCGACAGGACTACTGCTCGAGTCCGCTTCTCGACTGATTACAAAGTACATACCAGAGCGAACCTATCAAGAGTTAAAAGCTGGTATACAGCAAGCGATGCAATTTGCGGTCAAAAAGGGATTAACAAGTGTACATACTAACGATCCTGCATATTTAAGCGGTCTCGATTCAACCTATAAAATGTATGACGAATTACTTAACCATGAAGGCCAAGGTTTACGCTGTAACCTGCTCATTGATTATCCCTATCTTCCTGAATTGAAAGAAAGAGGAATGTTTGCTGGTTTCGGAAATGACAAATTACAAATCGGCGCAATCAAAATTTTTGCTGATGGGGCTTTTGGAAGGAGAACCGCGTTGCTGTCAGAGCCGTACCACGATGAACCTAACCAGTTCGGTGATGCTATGTATGACCAAGAAACCCTTTATCAAGTGGTACAAGAGATCCGAGCACACTCGATGCCGCTGGCTGTCCATACGATTGGCGACAAGGCCTTAGAAAATGTTCTAAATATACTTGATCAATTCCCAAAAGTGAAATACCGGGATCGAATCATCCACACGTCCCTTGTTCGTAAGGATTTAATTCAGCGCTTAGCGGACCCAAGCCGAATTGCTGATATTCAACCTAGATTTGTGGTTGGGGACTATCCATGGGTGCAAGAAAGAGTGGGAGAAAAGCGGGAGTCATATTTATATGCATGGAAAACGTTACTCAGTTCTGGCGTATTGTGTGCCGGCGGTTCTGATGCACCAATTGAACCTGTTGACCCATTGCTTGGAATTCATGCAGCAGTAACCCGTAAAGCACCTGGGGATGCTCATAGTGGCTGGAATGCGAAAGAGAAACTCTCCATGCTAGAAGCCGTTAAATTATTCACGGTTGGAGGCGCATACGCCACAAACGAAGAGAATCATAAGGGATCCATTTCTAGAGGGAAGTTCGCCGATTTCACGGTTTATTCAAACAATCTATTTACGATGGATTATCCCGACGAATTACTTAACACTGAGATTGTTATGACGATTATCGATGGCGAAATCAAATATAAAAAATAAGGTAATAACGGTGTTAAAAGTGTTTTGAACAGATGTAAGCGCTTTATAATTAACAAAATAATTAAAATAGTCAAAAAATATTGACAGGTTATTTTTTCAGTGGTAACCTTATAAAAAATTGAAGAAGAATCAATGATGAGAAGAGTAGAGTAAGCCCTTGTTCCACAGAGAGTCGACAGTTGCTGAAAGTCGATGTCAGGACGTATTCGAAGATCATCTCGGAGATGTGTAGCTGAAACGATGGAGTAAGCTAGACCGGAATGTCCGCCGTTACAATGGAACTCGTACCAGGATGGTACGTTGATCGAGAGCTGCAGTGTTGGTTGCTGCGGAAGTAGGGTGGTATCGCGAGTTCACTCGTCCCTATACAATGGGGACGAGTTTTTTGTGTTTAAAAATAGTAGTTGAACTTATTAATTTTACTTTATGGATGCAAAAAATTAGGAGGGAAAAGGAAGATGAGTCAACAAGTTGATAAGAAAGTGTTTAATGTAGAGGATATTATTATTGCCAGCCATAACATTAAGGATGAAATTGCACCAACTCCCCTGCAATACAATCACTTGTTATCAGAACGATATGGATGCCATGTCTACTTAAAACGTGAGGATTTACAAAGCGTTCGTTCCTTTAAAATCCGCGGGGCATATAATCGGATTAAAAAACTCAATCAGGATGAGTTAAAGAATGGAATTATCTGTGCAAGTGCAGGTAACCATGCACAGGGGGTTGCTTATTCTTGTCATCTCTTAAATATTCATGGGAAAATCTTTATGCCAAGCACCACACCAAAGCAAAAGGTGAACCAAGTGAAATTTTGGGGCAAGGAAGATGTTGAGATTGTTTTAGTTGGAGATACCTTTGACGACGCCTATGAAAAAGCAATGGAATGTAGTCAAGAAGAAAATCGGACCTTTATCCATCCTTTTGATGATCCTGACGTGATTGCCGGACAAGGGACGGTGGCCGTTGAATTACTCAATGATTGCCCGGAGAAAATTGATTACCTTTTTGGTGCAATTGGCGGTGGAGGGCTAATGTCAGGTGTCGGTACGTACTTAAGACACTATTCTCCACAAACTCTATTAATTGGGGTGGAGCCACAAGGAGCCCCAGGCATGAAGGAATCCTTTTTAAAAGGGGAAGTGACCTCATTAAAGGAAATTGATCCATTCGTGGACGGGGCAGCGGTAAAGACAGTAGGTACCTTAACCTATAATATTTGTAAGGAAATTATTGACGATATCCTTGTCGTTCCTGAAGGCAAGGTCTGTACAACACTATTATCCTTATACAATGAAAATGCCATCGTTGTGGAACCGACTGGAGCACTTTCAGTGGCAGCCTTAGATATGTATGCTGAAGAAATTAAAGGCAAGACGGTGGTCTGCATCGTCAGTGGCGGAAACAATGATATTGGCCGGATGCAGGAAATTAAAGAGCGTTCAAAAATCTATGAAGGATTGCAGCATTATTTTATTGTCAATTTCCCACAACGTCCAGGTGCATTACGTGAGTTTTTACTTGATGTTCTTGGTCCAAACGACGATATTAGCCATTTTGAATATACGAAAAAGAATAATCGCGAAACGGGCCCAGCATTAGTGGGAATTGAGTTGAAGGATAAAGGAGATTATTCGCCATTGATTGAACGCATCAAAGCAAAAGGATTTTTATATCGTGAAGTAAATAAGGATAGTACTCTGTTTCAAATGTTGGTATAGTTCCTATCATTTGTAAAGGTCGAACGTGAGGGTTCGACCTCTTTTTGTCGTTTAAATGGGACTAAAATCAACTTCTTACACGATTTTGCTTAATAGACTCTTAACAAATGATGCAATTAAGGTATAATATTATTTGTCAATGATAGAAACATCAATAAATTATGAACTCCTAATTATTATTTTGAACTTTGCTATGGATACAGCATAGTCCATTATACTAATTTTGTGTAGATTCAGAAGTAGAAAGAGAGTGTTCAGAAATGGGACGTAAGTGGAATAATATCAAAGAAAAGAAAGCTTCAAAAGATGCAAATACAAGCCGTATTTACGCTAAATTTGGAGTTGAAATTTATGTAGCAGCAAGACGAGGCGAACCTAATCCTGAATCCAATCAGGCTTTAAAATTCGTACTCGAGCGCGCAAAAACATATAATGTACCAAGACACATTATTGACCGTGCAATTGAAAAAGCAAAAGGCGGATCAGAGGAAAGCTATTCCGAACTTCGTTATGAAGGATTCGGACCAAATGGATCAATGGTAATCGTTGATGCTCTAACAAATAACGTAAACCGTACCGCATCAGATGTACGTGCTGCATTTGGTAAAAACGGCGGGAACATGGGCGTAAGCGGCTCTGTGGCCTATATGTTTGATGCAACAGCGGTTATCGGTGTTGAAGGCAAAAACGAGGAAGATGTTCTTGAATTATTAATGGAAGCTGATGTTGACGTCCGTGACATTATTGAAGAAGAGGATTCTGTGATTGTTTACGCTGATCCAGAACAGTTCCATGCTGTTCAAGAAGCATTTAAAAATGCAGGGGTTTCAGAATTTACCGTGGCGGAATTAACCATGCTTCCACAAAATGATGTGACACTTCCTGAAGACGCACAAGCAAAATTCGAGAAAATGATTGATGTATTAGAAGAACTAGAAGACGTTCAACAAGTGTATCACAATGTTGACTTAGGTGAATAAACATTAAAACAGACCTGTAAAGGGTTTTTTGAACAACTAGAATTTATGAATGGTGATATACTTACAAAAAAAGCTGTAAAATGTTGTGATAAACTTTAAACTCACTTTTGTATGAAAAATTCATAACAAGGGTGGGTTTTTTTGTATGGATTTAGATGATATTTATAAAGAATTTCTATACGATTTGGATATAAAAAATTATAGCCCTCGAACCATAAAAGGATATAAAAATAACAACAAAGCATTTAAAACGTTTTCAAAGTCATTAGGAATTAATCTGGATAGCGAAATTTACTTCAGCGTGTATTTCTATTATTTAGGATTAAATCAAGGTATAACAACTCTGATTGAGTCTGGAAGGTAATTCAAAAAGAAGCCTTAAAAGGCTTCCCGGAAATTAATCTAAATCAATTTTCTTAACCTTTAAGAAGTTTTTTATTCCTAATTCAGCAGAACTTAATTTTCTATCGATATAACTATGAGGATCATAGGTTTCAATATGTCCTTCTAACTGTTGTTCAATCATGTCACTGAGCATTCCTGACACTCTGCATAAATGGTCAATAACACCAAGTAATTGAAGCTCAGTTACACCAACAGTTGTCGTTGTATTAGTATGTGTTACTTGATAGAAGATCTGATTAATCCTATAATCTAATTCCTTCATGTCTTCAATTGTAAATTTATCTTTTAAATTTGCCATTTAACTAACCTCCTAAGAAAGTGGATTTACATTTAATCTTATTCGATAGAGGAAGTATAAAGAATACCATGACATGTTTCTTAACATGGAATTAACAACAACTCAACAATATTAAGGAGTGATGACTTCCTATAAAACAAGAACTTCATTAAATGAATATGAGGAAGAGAGGTGGATCAAAAATGGGAATTGAGGAAAAAGACAAAGAATTTATGCAAGCCATTGGTATTTTCAATAATTTTTATTGGATACATACACCAGATAAATAAAACCCTTCTCAATCGAGAGGGGCTTTAATATTAATATCTATATCTAAACACATTGAAGGTTTGGGAAGTGTAACATATGTCGGGGAATTAGACATTGAAAAATTGATAAAGAGGTATTGAAAAGTAAATACATTACTGGTGAAAAATAATATGACAAAAAAAACAAATGAAGAATATATATATTAGGATATACATAATTTTAGCTATTGTAAAAACCCATATTGTAAACTATTATAAATGTAAATAATTTCATACTAAAAGTAAGTTAAAAATTATCTGTATATCAACATTCCTTACCCTGACTAAGAAGACATTCAACAAGTGTATCACAATGTTGACTTAGGTGAATAAACATTAAAGCAGACCTGTAAATTATCAAGATCTAAAGATCAAATACAATATGAAGATGTCACATATTCGTTCTATAAAATATGTGACATTTTTTTTTGTTTTTTTATTTAATTGTCTTAAGAATAATGACGATTGTCCAGACCACTCTTGTCCTATGACAATATAATAAAATGTACTTATCAGATAATTGAGAATAAAACTGGTAAAGATACATCCTTCAATAAAAAACCTTCAAAGATAGGATGACAAAGCTTATGCGAACTATTGTATTTATTGAAACGAATAAATCCGGTTCTAGCAGAGAAGCCATAAAAGCGGCTGAGCGGCTAGGCTATTTTACGGTGTTATTCACCAATAGACAAAAGTACATTCAGCAAAGAACAGAATTTCCCGAAGTCCATCAAATGATTTTAGTGGAATTATCCAATGATGTTGTAATAAAAAATAACCTCAATGATCTACAAAAACAAGGTAAACAAATAAAAGGCATTTTTAGTTTTGTACATTCTTATGTTCACCTAGCAGCAGTATTAGCAGAAGAATATTGTACAAGTGTGGTCTCTACTGATGCCATTTTAAAAATGGAAAATAAAGTGTTAACTCGTGAACTTCTTAAAGGACACCCGAATTCTCCCTATTATGCCCTTTATACACCAGATTACCCCTTAGACTATTTTATCAATCAAGCAAAGGACTATTTACCTCTAATTCTAAAGTCTCCCGCATCTGCTGGCTCAAAAGATGTTATTCTAGCAAATAACGAGAACCAGCTGAAGGTGGCCATAAAAGAATTACGAAAAAAAAATGAACAGATTTTACTGGAAGAGTATCTAACAGGACCCCAATATTTAATTGAAGTTTTAGTCCACAATGGAAAAGTTCATATCGTCGCGATCATCGAACAACAGATTACTTTTTTAAAACGATTTATCGTAACCGGTTATTGTTTACTACCTAATATCAATCAAAGAATGTACGAGAGTATTCATGAAACTGTAAATTCCATATTAAGGGCCTTTGAAATGAAAAATGGTGCCTGTCACCTCGAAATGCGCTTAGTTGATGGTATATGGAAATTAATTGAAATTAATCCAAGAATCTCAGGTGGAGCGATGAATCGAATCATTGAAGTAGGATATGGAATTAATCTTGTAGAGGAAACCATTCAATTAATGCTAGGAAAAGAGCCTCGCCTTACTAAAAAACACCGTAAGTATGTATACGCTCATTATTTAACAGTTGAATCTAGAGGAAAATTAATTAAGGTAACGGGGAAAGACCTCGCCTCTCAATTTCCCGGTGTAGAAGAGGTGTTTATCAAACCCAGACAAGGACAAATTGTACGTCCGCCTTTATCAATGGGAGATCGTTGCGGATACATTTTGACATCTTCAAATATAAAATTCGAAGCAAAAAGAATGGCCATACGAGCAGCAAGCATGGTGCATTTCTACCTAGACCCAATATAAAATTTCCGAGTGGCAAATTAATGATGAACAAAAATTCTTAGCTTAAGAAGAATTGGAGAGGTGGTAAGTAAGTGAAATGACGCTAATTGGCATGCTTCATCATCGGAGAGATCCTATTAATGTAAAGAAAGCATATGCTTATGCTGCTGTAGCAAAAGCAGAAGGGGTAAACTTTTTTTACTTTACCCCAGGAAAGGTGAATATTAAACAGCAAAAAATATTAGGAAAAGTCTATGAAAATGGTAAATGGATTGAAAAGGAATTTCCTTTCCCAGATGTCATTTATAATGCAAGTTATCTAGCAAGTGAAAAAACTAAAGATATTTTTGATTATTTATATGATAGGATTCCGTTTACAAGTCATTCAATCGGGGACAAATTAACGGTATATAACAGAATTAAAAAGGCCAATAAATTTAAACAATACCTTATTCCTTTTTACGAATTAACTGACGTTCAGATTTTTTTTGACATGATTAAACGATATCAAAAAGTGATTATCAAACCTTTATCTGGGCATCAAGGGGGAGGGGTTGTTTTTATTGAAAAATATGGTTCAAATTACAAAATAATTGATGCAGGATTAGAATCATCGATTAATGAAAAACAATTGTTAGACTGGTTATCCACAAAAATAAAAGAACAAGATTACGTCATTCAACAGTTTATTACAAGTCAAACAAAATCTGGTCATGTTTTTGATTTCCGGTTGCATGTACAAAAAAATGGAGAAGGAAAATGGGTTATTACTTCTATATATCCAAGGATCGGGCGTTTAGGTACCATAACATCTAATATGGGGAGTGGTGGTTATAGTACTTATCTGGATATTTTTTTAAAAACAGAGTTTGGTGACTCTTGGTATGATATTAAAAGGTATCTTGAACAGTTTGCGCTAAGTTTTTCAAATCATTTCGATTCTTTATATGACAATGAATTAGATGAATTAGGAATTGACGTCGGAATTGATGGAGACCAAAAATTATGGCTTTTTGAAGTAAACTGGAGACCAGGTCCGCCTAATATATATAGTCTTGAATTAGATGTAGCCAAAAATACGATTTTGTATGCAAAATATCTAGCTGATACGAATAAACATTAAACTAAAAAAGCAGCTTGCCGCAAATGAACTGCACCTTCAATTGTGAACAATTGGGATGAGGTTCATTTAGGTAAGCTGCCTTTTTTTGATGAAATTTGCTATCATTTTACCTTCTTAAATATTCGATGACATCATCAAAGTCTGAGTCATTCCCGCCCGTTTTGAAATAAACAATGTCATTTGGGATTAAAAATGAATCAAAAAACCTCTTCATTTCATCTGCATCTGAAAAATGATAAACATTATGTGGAATTATTCCTGCCTCTATAGCTGGCTTTTGAAAATCTTTTGCAATAAACCCTTTTGTGATGAGAATATCGACCCCCGAATCAGCGATTAAATGTCCTGCCTTTTCGTATTCTTCATCTGCATATTTTCCAAGTGCCGTCATTCTTCCCAGAACCGCAATTTTTCTTTGGGATGGCAATGCGATCTTGCTTAATGTTTCTAAGCCTGTTCTTAAAGAAGCAGGATTTGACTTCCACGTATCATCCACTAACGTGATTTGATTTCGTCCTTCCATTACTTGAAAATGGGATCTCATGTGTGGATAAGAAGATAATCTTTTTAAAGCATAGTGAATATCCACACCTAACATGGCAGCAGCCGCTACTGATGCGATTGCATTATATACACTATGCTCACCAAGTCCCGGAATATATCCTTTGTATTCACTTTGCATATATTCCATCCAAAAAGTCATGCCGGATGAAGTATATTGATATCTCTTAATCCTAAAAATAGCATTCTTGTTTTTTCCGAAGGTGATAATCTCTCCCTTAAATTTAGATTTATTAATCGAGGAGAGATAGGGGTCGTCGGAGTTTAGGATGAGAATTCCCTCATTATTCATCCCTTGCATGATTTTTGCCTTTTCTGCTAGATAACGATCAAATGATCGAATTTTATCCGTATGATCGACATCAATCATTGTCATAATCCCCATCGTCGGATAAAAATACTTACAAGACTCCGTCATATCCCCTTTTTTAGAAACGGCTGTTTCAAACACTGCCACATCTGTATCTTCCTCAATTCCCAATAAATAAGAAAGGTTGTAATAGTCGGCATTTTTGCTGGATATGGTTGCTTGGACATTGTGTGTATCTTCTAATATGTGTTTTAGCATTTCCTTCGTCGTAGACTTTCCACATGTACCTGTAATGGCAACCACAGGAATGTTAAACAGGTGCCTGTAATACGAGGTGAATTTAAAGAAACTATCTTTGAGATTCTTTACCATAATGATTTGATTTGGATGTAAACTTTCCATGTGAGAAAAAGGTGTATCAGTAACGACGAATACATTTTTGTATTCCTTTATCCTATCAACAGGCACCTCTCTATTGTTAAAACGAAAATATAATGTATGACTGCTAATTTCAGATCTGTCATCAGTGACCGTCTCAATCCGTATCCCTTTTTGCTTTTCATGAGGCTGAATGTTCATGGCAGTTAAAATGTTTTCCAATAATAATGTCTTCAAAATGTCCCTCCTGAAGTTCCTTTTTTGAAAAAAAGCATCTGCACCTTAATACCGTCCTATAAGATAGAAGTGATTGAAAATTCAAAAGCTAATATATCATATGACATGTCCCCTAATGCAGGTGTGTGATAACAACTCAGGCAATTAGCGGAAATTATCATGCTAAGGGATTCATTAAAGGTTAATCTTGCCGGAAAAGCCGTTTGTTCGCTTTATTCCTTTAAAGTGTGATATTATTCATAATATTACCAACCGAGAGAGGATGAATAAGATGTCTTTGGAAAGTGTAAAGGCCCATTTTAAACAATGGGATCGTGAAAATGATGTAATGGAATTTGAAACTTCAAGCGCAACAGTAGAACAAGCTGCTGAGACAATTGGAGTAGCACCAGCTCGAATTGCTAAAACTTTATCTTTTCGGGGGAGCGAAGATAACGCTATTTTGATCGTTGCGGCAGGGGATGCAAAAATCGACAATAAGAAGTTTCGGCAGCAGTTCGGTTACAAAGCACGCATGCTCTCTCCGGATGAAGTACTCGAACAAACCGGACATGCCATTGGTGGTGTGTGTCCCTTTGGATTGAATAATGAGTTGGACGTATACTTGGATGTCTCCATGCAACGCTTCGAAACACTTTATCCAGCTTGCGGAAGTACCAACTCTGCGATTGAATTAACGAAAGAAGAGTTATTTACCTATTCATTTGCAAAAGAATGGATTGATGTTTGCAAAGGTTGGGGAGAAGAGGAAGAGATAGCACAAAAAAGTCAACAAATTGAGGTTTAAATTAAAGGTTCATCCTAGTTGCCAGTTATGCGGAAGATTCGTTCAACAGTAACCATAGGAGTCCTATGATGCCCGTTGAGCGAAAAAAACAAGACCAACGGTAACCATAGAAGCCCTCTAATGCCCGTTGGTCCAAAAATATCCCACCCATGGGAATCAGTGTAAGGTCTAAATGCTCATCAATAAGAAAATCAAAAAAAGACCGAGCACTTTGCTCGGTCTTCCTTTATTATTAAACCAATTACATCACACTTTCACCATTATCATAATTAAATTGCCATTCAATTCCAAACTTATCTTTTAGGGAACCATAGCATTTGCTCCAGAAGGTTTCTTGAAGCTCCATGACTACCGTACCGCCTTCTTTCAGTTGGTTAAAATAAGAGCTAATCTTATCCAAGTCTTTATTAACAATAGCTAGACTTATGTTATTACCTGCTACAAATGGCATACCAGGGAAAACATCAGAAAACATAACGTTACTTCCATCAATATTAAGCCTTGTATGCATGACCAAGTCTTTTGCTTCTTCTGGAAGAGGGTAGTCTGAGTTCTGTGGCGCTCCCCCAAACGTCATAATTTGCGGCTTTTCTAAGCCAAATACCTCCGCATAAAATTCTGCTGCCTCACGACAGTTCCCATTAAAATTAAGATAAACATCAACAGACATGTGTGATAACCCCTTTTATATAAAATTTAAACATTGGTAATTGTACCATTTACTGGACAAATTTCAAATATCCACTAAGTCCAAACTCCAAACCTGACCCTGATAAATAATTTAGTTTCCAAGCGAATACAATTTACAATCATCCTATTTTGAATTTACAGAAAGAGGGTACGTGTGATGAAATTCAAAATTCATCGTTGTAATTGTCGGAAATTATGGTCCATTCAAACGCGAAAATCGAAGTTTACAGCCATTTCTGTTCTCCTAGATGGAAGTTGGGGCACAGAATTGAAACCTCATCGGAAATATAACCCCAAAGGATTTGTGACGACAAACGCAAAACAAGATATCATTGTCAATCCGACAGTAGAAGAAGTAGAGAAGTTTGAAAAAGTGGCAAAACTGATTTATGACAAAAAAAATGTTAATTTTAACGTGCACAAAGGCGAATCTTTATTCTTCGCCGAAGACGGCACATGTTATCTTCTAAAAAAATTGTAACTACTAAACCATTAATATTTAAAATGCTTCTGAACAAATTCCCCAATTTCATCAATCGCTTGTTGACCTTCTGGTATGGCAAACGTTTGAAAAACATGCCACATCTCGTCCCATACTTTAAAGGTTACTTCCACACCTGCTTCACGTGCACGATCGACTAATCGGGCTGAATCACTTAAAAGGATTTCATCGTTACCTACATGAATCAACATCGTAGGAAGACCAGACAAATCCGCATAAATGGGTGATACAAGGGGATGACTAAGATCCAAATCCCTGGTATACAAAGTTGGTATGGCTCGGGTTGCATCTGGTGATAACCATGGATCAACGTCGGCTCTAGTTTCCATTGATTCACCGGTACCTTCCAAATCTGTCCACGGAGACAATAGGACTGCCAAAGCTGGCAAGGCTTCATCCTCATCTTTTAAAGAAAGGAGCGTAGCAAGAGTTAAACCGCCGCCAGCCGAATCGCCTCCGATGATAATTTTATCAGGAGATATACCGGAGGAAACCAACCCGCGATATACTTTAACGGCATCCTCAATCGCAGCTGGAAATGGGTTTTCTGGTGCAAGTCGATATTCAGGAACTAAAACCCGTGCGGCCGTTGACTGTGATAGTTTTGAAGCCAGGTATCTATGAGTGTTGCAGCTTCCCATTATGTATGCTCCGCCATGAAGATAAAGAAACACTCGGTCTTCGACAGCATTAGGTGCGATGACCCATTCTGCCGTGATGTCCTCAATCTTTGTTTTCTCCACTATGATATCCGGTGCCACAGGGGTTAAGGAGGACAATGCTTCTAGGCCCTGCCTTGCTATTTCAATGTCAGTTCCTGCTGTTTGGCTTGCTTTTGCTGTCATTAAATATTGTCTAACTAGTAAACTTTCTTGACTTGCCATGACGATTTTCTCCTTTCAACCTAAAATGTAAGCGCGTACATATAGTTATTTCTCTATGATTCCTTAAATTCCTCTACAATTTTACAACAATTTTATGAACGAAAAGCCCTGCACCAAAAAATTAGCTAGTTAAAAAAAGGTGGGTACAGAGATGAAATGTAATCAATGTCAAAATGAAATGATAAAAGATTGTAAAGTTAATGTTGAATTTGATACGTCTGGGATTAGAATAAGTAAAAAAGGGAAAGGTTTTTTCAACAAAGTATCTGCAAAAGCTAAAGCAGCCGTTTGTTCAAATTGTGGTTATGTAGCTTTCTACATTGATGAATATAAAGAGTTTAGTGAGCAGGATAGATAATTATTTAGCCGAGCGAATGTTCGATAAGAATAGTCGATTCTTATACTAACGAGTACTTTACTTCAATAAGGAGTAAGGCTTTTTTCTTATTCAACTAAAGGAGCAGGTTTGTTGAAGAAGGTATTTGTAATCAAATATTGAATAATTAGTTATATATACAAAAAATGTAAAAGTTTTAGATTTGAGTTAATTAATACAAAGGAAGAATTAAATTGAGCGAACTTAAACTGATTAATACTTACAAAAACGAACTTCAAAATTACTCTTTGGCACAGCTAAGATATATATCTGAAGAAGCGGTTTGGTCTATTGGGCAAATGTATGACCATTTAATCCTTGTTGCCCATGAGTATCTAGATAATATGGAAACATGTGCTACCTTAAATAATGAACAACTCCTTGGGAAAACGGAGTTTGGTGAGCATTTATATAAAATCGGAGGGTTTCCACCAATTAAAATTAAATTACCGGATGAACTAAATGCTCCACCTAATAATTCAGATAGCAAGGACGATCTTATCAGCAGAATCGATCAAGTAATTCTAAGGTTGAGCCAATGGGAATCGAAAGTGGATAATATAAACCCAAATTATAAAGGCGAGCATGGAGGGTTCGGCTGGCTGAATGCCAGGGAATGGTATGATTTAGTTGGTATGCATTTTCGTCATCACTTGCGCCAAAAGGATGAGTTAGAACAAAGGCTTGTTAAGTAACGGGTGTGTAAGTTAAGGATAGGATTGCTTTGTCGAGCCTGTTTCCTTATTCAAGTAACGGAGTGCTTTAGTAAAATAAGATAATACAAAAAAGGCATAGAGTTGAAAATAACTCTACGCCTTTTTCGCCTTAAAGATTATCTAGGCGTTATTGGCTTAACGCTAATAGCTGGGGAGGTAGTCGAAATAATACATCCTTCTAAATGATCGGAATTTAACAAGCCTAAATTTAGAGCTGCCTTAATTTTTACATCATCAGGCTTTTTCACTACCTGGAGGAGATCGTTCATCTGTAACTCTTCTAATCTTTTAATGGTTTCAGCTTCATCATATTTTTCAGTTTTGCGAATTTGCCGTTGGAGCTTATAGCCGCTAATGGTAATTTCACCTTTGTGATCTGTACCCACTAGATGATTAAAGTAATTTTGAAAAGCATCCTTTAATGCATTCATTTCCATCTCTATTTCTTTCTTCTGCTTATTTAACTCGTAATACTTCACCAACATTTCACCTGTAATCTGATTCCTCATTTGTACCCTCCTCTAGTTGCGAACATATATTCTTATTTTATGATTTACCTCTTCAAAAAAGAACCTGAAAAAGTGGGAGAAGCAAAAAACATTTGCTTTCTTGTTTAGTTAATGGCAAGCTATATAAAGAGTAAAAACTTCATTGGAAAGAATTAAATAGGTGATTAACATGATTGAGATTAAGACATCCAAGCTTAGTGATGGGGAATTAAATAGAGGGGTATTTGCGACTCGTGATATTACAAAAGGGGAGCTGATTCATGAAGCACCCGTTATTCCTTATCCAAATGAGGAGCATGTTCATATTGAAAAAACACTGCTGGCTGATTATGCATTTGAATATGGAATCAACCACACTGCACTTCTTTTAGGATATGGGATGCTATTTAACCATTCATATGAGCCGAATGCTACGTATGAAATTAATTTTCCAAATCACACGTTCGATTTCTACGCATACAAAGATATCAAAGCAGGGGAAGAAATCCTGATCAACTATAATGGGGAAGAGGACAATAATGACCCGCTTTGGTTCAATAAAGATGATTCGGATAATGGAGAAAAGGACAGATTATAGCAGCATCGCTGCTTAATCTGTCCTTTTTCTTTGCTAAAAATGTCAATCAGTAAAAATAAACCGCAGTATTAATACTGGAATAATCATAGGACTTTAGAAATATGATGTCATTGGGCATGTTTTATTTTTACCTAGAGATTGCCAGAATACCGCTCAATCAAATAGAAAGGCAATCCCCTAGGAAACTACCAAAGGGGTGAAAGCTTGAAAAGGATTATCGGTTTGGGTTTATTTATTTTAATGATTGGTTTATTGAGTGCTTGTAGCGATGATGATTCCTCAAAAGAACCTACAAGTAAACCTGCTAGTGAACCTGCAACAGCATCTGCAGGAGATGACATTTTTCAAAAAAGCTGTATCACGTGCCATAGTTCCGGCGACATTACAGGTGGTCAAGTAAAACTAGATTCAGCGAAAATCCATGCCGATTTTCAAAAGAAAGAAGAGCTTTTAGGTTTTATTCAAAAGAATATGCCTAAGTCTGCACCCGGTTCATTATCAAAGGAACAATATGATGCTGTTGTAAATTATCTATGGGATCAAAAGTAAAAGTACCTAAAGCATAAATAAACGTGATAGTCCGGGCCTCTTCCGGGCTATTTTGTTTCGATTCGATGAATAGTGCGCTTCCGGGCCACTAAAATTTCAATTATTCGAAATATCTGTTATTATTAGGTGGTCCAGAGACCGGACATGCGATTACTAGCAATTTTGTAAAAGTGGATGGCACGATGGATATTTATAGTACTGCCTGATAGCTAGGGAAATCCCTTTCGCAATATTTGTGGCCATTGTGTAAATAAGATGAAGGTTCGTGGATAGTAGAGAACATTCTAATGTCGGATCATTTTCCAACACAACCCCCATAATACTGCAGTCACCAATCGCGGGAAGTTTTTTTCCTAAACCGGACCCAGGCAGGAGGGACCCGTCACGAACCACGATGGAATTAACGATTCTTTCTGAACCGAGAACACTGTCGATAGCAATGACAAAACTATTTTGGGGCAGAGTAATCTGTGAAACCTTAGGGACAAGTGTTTGTCCATCTAAGGGTGACTGTAGATTCCCGACTACTGTTAAGTGTTGAGGATATAGATTATGAAGCAAGGTACCAACAAATGGACCAAGACTGTCACCATTTATTATATTTGAACCTATTCCAATCACGAAAATATGTTCTGTTCCTTCCGGAATAATAGAATGTAAGCTGTCGCGAATAAATAATGGTGCTAACTTATGATTAAATGGAATAATTTTTTCAAACAAATCGAGCCTAACGTTCAAAGCGTTCATCTTTATTTCCCCCAAGCCCCAAAATGCGAATTAGTAATCTAGCAAATTTCATAGTTTTCTGATAATGTTTAAATATTCTGCATTTATTAAAATTACCCTTCTATATTATATTAAAAACCTGGAGGAATTTACTTATGATTATTCAAAAAGCAACGATAAATGAATTGGGGTCGTTAACAGAATTATTTGATTTATATCGTGTCTTTTATGAGCAAAAGTCTGATTTGGAGGGTGCACAAGCGTTTTTAAAAGCTAGATTAGTGAACGAAGAATCTATTGTTTTTTTGGCGTTTGAAAGGAATCATCCTGTTGGTTTTGTTCAGTTGTATCCAACCTTTTCGTCTGTAAGTATGAAGCGGTCATGGGTACTAAATGATTTGTATGTGAAGGAACAGTACCGTGGAAAGGGTGCTGGAGAACAATTAATAAATAAGGCGATTCAGTTTGCAAAGGAAACAGGAGCAAAAGGCATTATGCTGGAAACAGGTAAGGGAAATCACAATGCACAGCGGCTCTATGAAAAAATTGGTTTTGAAAAAGAATCAAATTATTTTTATTATTATTCCATTTAAAAAAGGATGCTAGCAGTGGCATCCTTTTCGTGTGCGGTAACTCTATTGTAGAAGAGAAATGGTCTCTTTATCACATATCACAAAAAGTTGGGCGTCTTCAGGGATATTACTATCTAGCTTTTGATTTATATGAAGGTCACCTCGGTCTGCCACAAGGGTTGCCCCTTTATTAAGAAGGTCCTCAAAGGCATTCCGATAGGTCTTCCATTCAGGTCGTGTAGGAATTTCATACATGGCTTCTCCATATTGAATGCTCATTAATTCAGAATACATATGAGTGACACCGTGGGAAAATAATGATCTTACTGCAGCGTGTGAGATCATTTCTTGAGTAGGAATAAACTCATCGACATTTACATGCTCAAATAACCGGATGTGCTTTTGATTAATCACTTCGGCAGTAACGTGAATCGATTTATGTAATTTTTCTTCTATGGAAGTAATGGCCGTTGCAATTAATAGGGTTTTTCCATCAACTAGTACTTGGTCAGGAGTTGCATAATTATCCTGGGTAATTTGGTCGGCAAAAATAATTACTCCCTTTGCAGTCGGTAGATTTGCATTAAAAAGGGTTTCTTCATGGGTGGCATCTCCACGGACATAATATAGACGCTTTTCCATTAAGGGGGCTTTTTCTAAATTATCAATGATGACAATTTCTATTTTTTTATCCGTTTTTAGAATTTCTTCGATGGCTAATTTCGATTTCGCACTCCAACCAATCAAAATGATATGGTCTTTTCCTGTATACTTCATATTGCCTCCAACTTTCATTTTATCAACTAGAAAGACAGAATTGAAAATTTTTCCGATAAGCACACTGACAAGTCCGATTCCAGTAATATAAAGGAAGATTGTATACACCTTACCAGCATGCGTAACAGGGGCATAGTCTCCAAATCCTACGGTGGCCAGTGTGGTCAAAACCCAATAAATAGAGGTAATATATGTTTTAAATGTTTTCGGTTCAATTATATAAATTCCTAAGGCTGCCATTAATATGTATAAAAAGACAAATGGAATAAAAATTTTATCCCGAACCTTTATTAATTGATAAAGTATTTTTCTCATTTTCATCCCCATATGCATCCAACCCTATCTATATCAAGTAAATATTACTTATATTTCCCTATTTTTGTAGATTAATGAAATATTATCAGGTGCTTTGACCATTTTTTCCATAAAAAAAGGAAAGTGGCCGAACCACTTTCCTAAAGAAGGAAAACTTTTATGGGTTAGTACATCATATGTAGCAGCTTGTACATGCATGTAGTAAACCTGTCCATATTAAAAAAATATTTTTAAAAAAGAGGCCTATTTTTTTTAAAAGGATTAGCAGATTTTTTGAATAAGCTCGATTGAGTTATTTTTGGGTGAGTTAACTAAGGAAGAAACTTCGTACGTCTCCATTAGGCTTTCATCGAATGGGACGAGTAGTTTATTTAAATCATTGGGATTTGACCCGGATGGATCCAGCCAGATTTTTTCATCGTCCGGCTTCAAAATAACGGGCATTCGATCATGTATATCTTTCATTAGGTCATTGGGTCCAGTTGTAATGACAGAACAAGTATAGAGTGTTTTTCCTTCTGGAGATTTCCAAGCTTCCCATATACCCGCCATGGCAAACAAATCATCAGACTTTAGTTTAATCCGCATGGGGGTTTTGCTTTTATCCTCATGCCGCTTCCATTCATAAAAGCTGTCAGCAATGACTAGACAGCGCTTTTTTTGGAAAGCTTTACGAAAGCTTGGTTTTTCGGCCAAAGTTTCTGCGCGTGCATTAATCATTTTATGGCCAATGGCCGGATCTTTTGCCCAAGGCGGAACCAAACCCCATTTTAAAAATCCCATCCGATTAGACTTCCCATCATTTATGACAGCATGGACGGCCTGGGAGGGAGCAATGTTAAAACTTGGCTCATAATTTTCTTGTTCAATAAAGGCTTGGATTTCGAAACGATCGATGATTTCTTCGAACGTTGCTGTTAATGTGAATCGGCCGCACATATCATTTACACCTCACGATTTGGATATTTATATTGTAGCAAACTTCATGGATAAAAATCCTTTCTAAACGGTGTAGAATGAAAAGAAGACCGCTATTATTGAAAAGCGGTCTTCTTTTCTGAAATCAATGGGATCTCCGTGCAAAATCGACAAATCGAAACTTATCGGGACGATGCCTTGATTCGGTGAATTGAAAGAGGGTGGCATCATCTAAATATACGTAGTTTTTAATGACGACAACATTGTGAAAACCTTCTAAGTCTAGTAGGGATCTGTCTTCTTGTGAAGGCTCCTCCACGACAATTTCCTTTTTGGCAAAGCTAATCGTCAAGTTCAATTCATTTTCAATGTATTGGTAAATCGAATCAGCGCAAATTTCTTCTGTCAGGGAAGGAACGAATTTTTTTGCTAGAAAATCTTTATCCAAGATAATTTTCTCGCCGCCCATTTCCCTTGTCCGAGTGACTTTCCACACAAGGTCTTTACTTCCTAGTTGAAGCTGCTGCCTGACAAAGCCATCGGGCTTTATTAATTCCAGTTCATTTACAATCGTTTTCGGTTTACTGCCCATTTTATTAGCAAGTTCTTTAAAGCTTACTAGCCCCGAAACCGGAAAATCAAATTTGCTGATGTCGATTACAATCGAACCTTTACCTCTAACTTTTTGAATATAGCCATTTTGTGAGAGCAAATTTAATGCCTTCCGGATCGTCTCTCTGGATGTCTCGAATTGATCTTTTAATTCGTTTTCAGAGGGGAGAAGTGTTTGGGGCGGCATCTCACCGCTTTTAATTTGCTCGACAATGATGTTATAGATTGTTAGGTACTTGTTCGTCATAATGACATCTCCGTTCATCTTTTCAGGTAATACACAATCGACTCATATGGCCGTAATAAGATTTCCTGTCCAAGTGAAATCGAATCCTCATAATTAGAGAGTAACATCTCACTATCATCCACTTCAAGATGTAAATGAGCAGGGAGGACGAAGGTATGCTCTTTGCCATAAAAATTATTGATGACAAGTAATTGTTCCGTATCACTTGTTCTTAGATAGGCAAATACAGCATCATCCTGATTGGAAATCGGCTGATATTCTCCATCCGTAATAACATCATACTGTTTTCGCAATTGAATCAGTTTTTGATAATGGAAAAAGATTGAGTTTGAATCTTTGAGTGCCTTTTCCGCATTGATTTCCTGATAATTACGCGCTGTTTGGATCCATGGAGTCCCATTTGTGAAACCTGCATGCGCAGTTGCATTCCACTGGATAGGTGTTCTTGAATTATCACGGGATTTTTGTTTTAAGATTTCAATAATCTTCTGCTCGTCCATGCCTTCATTTTTCTTGATATCAAAGATATTTAAAGATTCCACATCACGATATTCATCAATCGAATTGAAGTTTGGATTGGTCATCCCAATTTCTTCCCCCTGATAAATGTATGGAGTTCCTTGAAGCAAATGAAGGGCAGTTGCCAGCATTTTAGCTGACTCTTTATGATACTTTTGATCATTTCCAAAACGTGACACGACCCGCGGTTGGTCATGATTACACCAGAAGAGAGCGTTCCAGCCGCCGCCTTGATTCATTCCCACTTGCCAGTCAGATAATATTTGTTTTAAGGAATGAAAGTCAAAGTCTGCTTTAGTCCATTTATCACCATTGGGATAATCGACCTTCAAGTGGTGGAAACTGAAAGTCATGTTTAACTCTTCTTGTGCTGGGTTAGAGTACTTAATACAGTTATCGATGGACGTTGACGACATTTCACCAACGGTCATTATGTCGTATTTCGAAAATACCTGTTCGTTCATTTCATGTAAAAATTGATGTATTTTTGGTCCATCCGTATAGAATTTACGGCCATCAGTGTCATCTTGAGGGAAGCTTTGATCTTTGGAAATTAAATTAATCACGTCGAGACGGAAGCCATCGACACCTTTTTTTAACCAAAAGTGCATCATATCGTATAGGGCAGCACGCACATTTTCATTTTCCCAGTTAAGGTCCGCTTGGGTAACATCGAATAAATGGAGGTAGTACTGTTCCGTGTTCTCGTCATATTCCCATGCCGAACCACCAAATTTTGATTCCCAGTTCGTTGGTGCTTGACCGTTCTTACTGTCTTTCCAGATATAAAAGTCGCGATAGGGGTTATCCTTAGAGCTTTTTGCCTGTTTAAACCACTCATGCTCTGTTGATGTGTGATTAATGACGATATCCATAATAATTTTCAAGCCTCGTTTGTGGGCTTCTGCTAACAATCGGTCAAAGTCTTCCATTGTTCCATATTCTTCATGAATAGCGTAGTAATCGCTGATGTCATAGCCATTATCCCGTTGTGGAGATTTGTAGATAGGAGTAAGCCAAAGGACTTCTACACCTAGTTGTTTTAGGTAATCTAATTTTTCAATGATACCTTGAATATCACCGGTACCATTCCCGGTCGTATCATTAAAGCTTTTCGGATAGATTTGATAGACGACTGCTTTTTTCCACCATGCTGTTGTCATTTTCCAACACCTGCCTAATTTAAATAAGTTTCTAATGAGGAAAAGGAGGGAGTATGTCTCCCTCCAAACTATGTGATTTTGCTGTTATTTTTTAAAAGAAAATTTATTCATGCGTGTTTTAGCAAATACCATCGTTAGGATGAATGGAACGACAATGGCTACTACCATGGCAATCGCAAACATTGCCATATGCTGCGCCTGGATAGATAGGAATCCAGGAATACCACCTACACCGATAGAGTTAGCCATAACGTGGCTACCAACTGAGACAACACCTGCAATCATTGAACCAATCATAGCAGCAAGGAATGGGAAGCCATACTTTAAGTTAATTCCGAACATTGCCGGCTCTGTTACTCCTAAGTAACAAGAGATGGCTGCTGGAATCGATACTTGTTTTTCTTCTTCATCTTTACGATTAATAAAAATCATTGCAAGAACAGCAGAACCTTGAGCAATATTTGATAGAGCAATCATTGGCCACAGGTTCGTACCGCCAAGTTCACTCATCAATTGTAAGTCAATCGCATTCGTCATATGGTGTAAACCTGTGATAACAAGTGGGGCATAAGCAAATCCGAAGATTGCCGCAAAAATCCAGCCAAATGCTGAGGTTAAGCTAGAATACACAACATGAGAAATACCAGAACCGATGCTCCAGCCAATAGGGCCTAATACTGTATGAGCGATTAATACAGTGGGAATTAACGCCAAGAATGGAACGACAATCATAGAAATGGAATTTGGAACAATTTTACGTAATCTTGTTTCTAAGAAAGCAAGGACTACACCAGCTAAAATGGCAGGGATTACTTGTGCTTGGTATCCAATCATTTTAATTTTCGCAAAACCGAAATCCCAGAAAGGAATTTCTTTTGCATCCGCTACACCGTAAGCATTAAGCAATTGCGGAGAAACGAGCGTGATCCCAAGAACAATACCAAGGATTTGTGATCCACCCATTTTTTTCGTAACCGACCAGGTAATTCCTACTGGCAGAAAATGGAAAACAGCTTCACCAATCAACCAAAGAAAGGCATGGACACCTGCCCAGAACTGAGAAACCTCGGTAATTGTTTTTGTTCCACCATCAAGTAATTTGATATCTCCAATGATGTTTCTAAAGCCAAGGATTAAACCACCAACAACTAGAGCTGGTATTAAAGGCGTAAAGATCTCAGCGAGGTGGGCCATCATGCGTTGCAGCCAGTTCATATTTTGTTGTGCTGCTACTTTTGCATCTTCTTTAGACGTACCATCGACACCAGCAATTTTGACAAATTCATTATAAAAGCTAGATACTTCGTTCCCAATGATGACCTGAAATTGTCCAGCTTGTGTAAAAGTACCTTTTACAAGTTTAATGGATTCGATTTCTTTAATGTCTGCTTTGCTTGGATCGTTTAAAACAAAGCGCATTCTTGTCACACAATGAGTGACCGCAGCAATGTTCTCCTTACCGCCAATGTGCTTTAATAGATCTTTTGAAGGATCTGTGTAGTTCGACATTTGTCTTTCCCCCTGTTTAAATGGGTAAAACCCCATTTTCTATCTTCTATTTTTTTCTCACTCTCTATACAAGTTATGGGTGCGTTCTCAATCAAACATCGCGTCTTGTATATACAAGTTGTGATTACGTTTTCATTCTAACTTGTATATACATGTGTGTCAACGATAAATTTTATAAGTTTTTTTACAAATAACGTAAAATCCACAATGAAAATTCAATTTATAAAAAAGGGAATTTCTTGTTTTTTTCTGTGCCTTTTGTAGGACTTTTGCACTTTAAAGCAATAATGATTGATAGAATTTTTAGAAAATGTTAATATAAAGATGTTTAAATTCTTCTGAGTTTAGACCTCCTAATTAGGGACTTGGCATAGACCACCAAGTTCTCATTTAAACCTTTGAATTCATTCAAAGGTTCTTTTTTTATGGATGTGTTAACCGTTAATGTTGATTTTGGCACTCTGTTGATTGGAGTGGAAGGCACGAAGACTCCTGCGGGAGTACGGGGCAGGTGAGACCCCGCAGGAGCAAAGCGACGAGGAGGCTCCCCGGCACGCCCGCGGAAAGCGAAGTACCTGGAACGGAAATCAACAGACAAGTTTAACACAGCCATTTTTAATAAAAATCATGATTCCTGGGTACTTTGGTAATAAATGAAGGGCGTAGGAGGCAAAAAGACATTGGAATTTAATACAATTAGTAAATGGGATGCACAGTTATGGAATAATCAGATTAGCCCTATTTACCACCATGCATTCGATGGAAAGGGAGCAAAGCCGGAGAAAATCATACACAATATGTTTCGAAAACAACTTTGTTTTTTACATATCGGAATAGTGGAGAATCAGGTAGTTGCCATGGCAGTAACAGGTAAGCTGGAAGGAACCGATGCTTTAATCATTGATTACCTTGCTGTCGATTCTAAATGGCAGCATCGCGGGATGGGAAGGCATATGATGCGGTATATCCAAGATTGGGCCCTGACCAAAGGAAATGCAAAAAGCTTGGTAATTGAAGTAGAATCTGAAGAGACACCCGAAACACTAGCCAGAAACCAATTCTGGAAAAAGTGCGGATTCATAATGACCGAATACATACACCATTACATTTGGGTCCCCGAATCCTATCGTGCTATGTATTTAATAATGGTGCCTGACACCAATATACCTAAACACGGTGAGGAACTGTTTAAATATATTGAAAAGTTCCATAAGGCGTCGTATCAAGGGGCATAGTCCGGAATGGTAAAATAACTTATTTGTTTAGCAGGTTGTCAAATCTTCATGGAACTGCAGGATACTTTATGGGGAGCAAAATACGCGAAGGTCAAAGATGCTTATGGTGTAATTTGGGATTTAAATCATACAAAATCTTAATAAAATAAAGAGAGAGGAGGCTGGATTTCTTCGCCTCCTCTCTTACATATAAAGACCTGCTAAGAAAATTCCCAGTGATTTTTTATACATATCATCAAACATGGACAAGGGAAGGGGATTGATTCCATGTCCGAGCTCAACCGTAAATCCTGTTCGCTGCCAATCTTGAATAAACCAATCCTTGTAACCTGCGTAACTGGCTATCGTTTTCACCGGTTCATACCCACTGACGCGGCTAAATTCTTGGACAATCACCTCAGACTCAGTTGGCTCAAGATTCTCAAATCCCCAGTAGATAACCTCACCCTGTGTATGGAAGGCCAACACCCGAGCAAAATCCCGCTCTTTTGTCAGATTGGCCATCGCAATGGCTTCGGGCTCTAATAATGGTTTTTCGCCCACATAGTCTCGTGGTCCCGGTTCATTTGGGTTCCGCGCTTTCTCTAATTCCCATCTCGCCGGAAATTGGTCATTAAGATCAACACCTCTAATATTTGCTTTCCATTCTGTAAAGTCTGTGTTTCCTTTATTAAATTCAATCACTCTTGTTTGCCATTCTTCCTGATCAGGTGGTCCGTTTAATACGAGGTCAACTCCATCTGGATTTACCATTGGGACAATTGATAAAGTACTTTGTTGGTAAAGGGGAAAAGCATTAAGTCCTCGGATAGGTTGATGATTTGTTAAAGATAATAGGTAATCATTTAAAAAAGTCATAATCGCCAAGGAAGTAATCCATTCATTGGCATGAAACGAACCATTATAATGAACCTTTTTTTCACCTGTTCCAATCATAATCTCAGGAATGTCTCTTCCGAGAACAGTTGTTCCGATGTTTGAAACTTGTAAAAATGGATATATCTCTTTTAATCTGTTGATATCTTTTAGCAGATTGCTGTAATCATATTTTTGTCCATTTTGCACTAATCTCCAGTTTATCCTGGTTGGAACTTTTATGGTTTGGCCAGGACTGAGGTTTGAGGCATCTAATTCAGGGTTAGTCAACTCCATTGCTTCAAGAGGGAGGTTCATCTTTTGAGCAATGCTCCATAAGGAGTCCCCTTGATGTATCTGATATTCCTTAGCAACAAAACCCGGGATTCGTACCTTCTGGCCGACAGAAAGATTATTGGAATCGATTTTTGGGTTGGAATCATTAATGAGTTGTAAATTAACCTGAAACATCTGGCCGTAATTCCATAGTGAATCTCCTTGTCTAACAACAATCTCCATTTATGCCCTCCTGCCTTAAAAATTTTGTTTAATAATATCTATGCTTTAGAGAATAAAATATTAGTTAGAATTAGATTGTCAGGCGAACCATTATTCTAAAAATCTTTCCTTCCATTCAGGCAATGGAAGCATGCAGGTTTCTTTTTTTCCAAACCATTTATATCGGTTTTTGGCCACAATGTCATAAAGAAAGTCCCTAGAAAAAGGAGGGAGGAACCGAAGAATCGATAATAGAGGCCACGCACTGCCCAGCTTACTGCAAACACGAAGTGCTGCACTTGATTTAACATACGCTTTACCATTTTCTAAAAGGACGAAACTATTTAAATCATTGTTCAAGCCATGCTTTTTCAAAAGTGACTGGCCCGTCTTGCTTTGGAGAGAAGCAAACTTGAAAATGCCATTAGTATCTCTTTTTATTATAAATTGCACACTGTTGTTGCACAGATTACAAACTCCATCAAATAAAATGATCCGATCCAAAGTTTCACCACCTTATTCCTTCGTGTATGTTGTCCTTAGTTTAGCATATTTTCATAATGGGCACTTGTATAGGCGATTTGAATTTTTCACTATTAAAAATATTCTTGCAAAACAGGAAATCCATCCTATATATTTGAGCAGAGGGCCAAATAAATTAGTTTATCTTCATATGGATAGAGATAGAAGGGGGCAGGGGAATGGGCTTTAATGATGGTTTTGAGATCTTTGATATTATGTTCATCATTATCCCTATTTTTATTGTTCTTGTAGCGGGCTTCATTTTGTTTACGATTATTAAAGGGATTAAAACGTGGAGTCATAATAATAAACAACCTCGCTTAACTGTAGTGGCAGTTGTTGTCTCTAAAAGAATGAGAGTGAGTGGAGGGGGAGATGATCAGTCTTCCAGTACATGGTACTATGCCACATTTCAAGTTGAAAGTGGTGACCGGATGGAATTCAGTGTGAGCGGCCGGGATTATGGTCTACTGGCAGAAGGCGATGTCGGCGAGTTAAATTTCCAAGGCACAAGATACCATGGATTTACACGAAACCAAGCACGGGCATAGGGAGTAGAGGATACTAAAAAAAGAACAAACACGAGAAACCAAAAACTAATGGTTTCTCCATTTTTTACGAACACTGTCCACTGGATACGGACAAATATCCGAAGTGTCCACGACTGGTGCCTGACACCATTTAATGTGTAATGTCATCATGTAATGACACCATTTAAAGACATAAGAGGAATTTAATTTCCATGTATATTCACCTAAGAAATTGGGAAAGTTCGTTTATTTCCACGATTTTTATGGTATTATGGAATGTGTTCGACATTTTCAAGTTAGTAATCTAGAAAATTACAAATTGTTAAAGGAGGGGACTTACTTGAAGAATATAATAAAAAGAGCTCCCTACTTACTTTTCTTGCTGGTCATTCCCGCATTGGCCAAGATATATGAATTATTAAATTTACGTTCACATAGATCAATCGATATTAGTACTTCTATTGACCATGCGATTCCGTTTTTGTCAGTGTTTATCATTCCCTATATCATCTGGTATGCCTATATCTTTGGGTATCTTGTATACTTTTGTTTTAAGGACACAAAAGTATACCTGAAGACGTTGATATTAATTGTTGTGGGAGAGTTAATTTGTTTTGTTATATATTTCTTTTTCCAAACAACAGTTCCAAGACCAACCATTGTTGGGGATAATACGTTTAATAATCTTGTTCAATGGATTTATGACCATGATCGTCCTTTTAATTGTTTCCCAAGTATCCATGTGCTTACTACTTTTACAATCATGCTTGCTTCACTTCATATTAAAAATAAACAAGTCATTCACCATTTATGTATTCATATTATTGGGACGTTAATCATCATATCAACGCTATTTGTAAAGCAGCATGTCATTTTTGATATGATTGGATCCATGTTCCTTGTTACATTCCTGTATGGGATTGCATTCGAATTATTGTCATTTAACCATAAAACAGAAACAGCTTTCGTTAAAGAAAAATAGTTTGTTAATTTAATAAGTATAAATTCTTCCTAATAAAAAGAGTGTCTCTGGACACTCTGTTTTTTTTTGAAAAAAGCTGATGCTTGTTCACTAATTACCCACTAGAACACTTTAATGTTAGAAATTAAGTCATATGGATTGTTTTAATATGTTGAAGATTAATAAAAACCGGATCTTCTTTTGCGCCAATTAATTCCACAAAATTATCCTTAATCGCTTTTACCTTTCCGATAACATGTTCATTTTCCGCGATATTAAAGACAATCAATTCCCCAGTTAACTTTTCAATTTGAACTTCAAATGATCTTGCAAAGGTAATATTACTTGGATTCACAGGCAGATTTGCGTTACTTAGACCGTATGGACGTTGATTATTTGTGTATGGAATTAACCATTTTAAATGGTTCAGTGATATAAACATGGTTTTATAAATTGGCGAGTAGAAGACAAAATAATTATTCATAATACTAATGATATAACCATGTAAAGCCTGGTTACTCGTTACATAAATTTCTGTAAAAATCCCTTTGGCGGCTGTTAATGTTTTTCGCAATGAGATTTCTTCGTTATTATTATAAATAGGTGTTGGTTCGTCATTAAGGGAAATTCCATCGAACTCATTAATTTCATCTTGGGTTAAATAACGCCAGTTTTGGCAATGTATAGCAGGGATGTAAAGGTAGTCATATCCATTAAAAATAACCCATAAATCGCTGCCTACATCAATAAGTAATCCTTTAATGTATTTCTTCCCTGAAATCTCTAATTTGATATATTTACCGATATTATCTTTCAACTTCATATACTCACATCCTTTCCTTTGTTTTCCCATTTACAAATAGAGGAGGGCTGAAAACACGTTTAAACGATATCTTGGATACTTTGTTTTGAAATGCCCACCTCATATTTGTATGGGGTTTGGGGATCTTAACAGGGGAAATTTGGGGATTAAACAAATACTTCTATTCAATTTTCCATTTATATTTCATAAATTTAAAATCTAGTTGCCCGGTTGTTTCTGTTTGGCCATCCCGCAAAAGGGAAAGTCCTTGGGTTTTCAATATTTCCTGGTTCACCAGCAAAACGAAGTACCTTCTGCTCTGGCTCTTTTTGTTTCCATACATTTTGACTGCTGTTAAATGTAGTTTCAGCTGGTATTGTTTGTTCTGTTTTCTTCGATGTTACGTTTTGTGAAGCGGCAGTATTTGCTGTTTCTTGTGTTTTTGTTGCTCTTACTTCAGTCAGTTGTACTTTAAACGGTGGTGCTGGATTATTTTCTGTATTTACAAGAGTTGCTGTTTCTTTTACTGATTTCATTCCCTCTGATTGATGGTTATCTTTAACATTGCTCCACTTTGTTTCTTCAGACTTTTTATCCTTCGTTCTCATTTCAACGGATGATTTTGAAGAGTCCTTTTCACTTGTATGAGATTTTTTTGACCTAAAGATATTTGTAGGAATTTCATCCTTGGTTTGAACCATTGTAGATTCAATTTTAATTGGCTGTGACCAGACCATAGTGTTATTAGGTTCGACTACGTCTATCTTATCAGTAACCACTTGCTCCGTTTCACATTCCATTAGTGATGGAGATTTAGCGGATTTGCTGCTGTCTTCCTTTGAGATCACTTCTAAATTATTTACTGTAATGTTATCACTTTTTTTGGAAGATGAATCAGATTTATTCTTAGATTTGTTCTCACTTCTTTTGGATGATGAAGATGAAGAAGATGATGAATCAGATTTATTCTTAGATTTGTTATCGCTTCTTTTGGATGATAAAGATGAAGAAGATGATGAATCAGATTTATTCTTAGATTTGTTATCGCTTCTTTTGGATGATGAAGATGATGAATCAGATTTATTCTTAGATTTGTTACTACTACTTTTAGATGATGAAGATGAAGATGATGAAGATGATTTATTTTTAGATTTGTTACTACTACTTTTAGATGATGAAGATGAAGATGATGAAGATGATTTATTCTTAGATTTGTTACTACTACTTTCAGATGATGAAGATGAAGATGATGAAGATGATTTATTCTTAGATTTGTTACTACTACTTTTAGATGATGAAGATGATGAAGATGATGAAGATGATGAAGATGATGAAGATGATGAAGATGATTTATTCTTAGATTTGTTATCACTTTTTTGGGATGAGGAATTAGATTTATTGCTTTGCGAACTAGCATTAGTTGATTCAGCGTTTGTTGCTTGGTCATTAATGTATCCTTTTAAAATATTAGTAATTTGGTTTAATTTTATTAAGATTTTTTCTTCTCCATCTATAAGTGTTGCAAAATCTTCATCCACTACGCTCACTATGCCACTAAAATTTTGTTTATTTACGCATAGAACAGATACCCAAGAATTTTTAAAGGAGTTTAACACCTCAGTTAAACTTTGTGTTCTTAAAAAATTGGTTGTTGTTTCTTCACTCTGAAATAGTTTTGTATTTTTTGTGATGGCTTGAATCTGTTCAAAATTATAATAAAAGACATAATTATTTTCGTCTTCCATGATGATGTGATCTCTCTCTACACCAATCAGTTTACCAGTAACCATCTCTTCACCTATATATAGATTTACATTGTAGCCTAATAATAAATCCAATGAGGATGAGATTTTATCTAAACCCATTAAAAGTCCTCCTTAGAGATAACCATTTCGCTTCTCTTAATGAGAAGCGATATGGTTTTTATTTTTTCTTGTTTTCGCTTTTACCATTACCTTGTGCTTCAGCCTCTTCTTCTTCAGGCTTTTCGATTTTTAATCCGTAGCTAATATTACGAATGTGGAACATCGAGAGACGAACGATTTCTTCTTTATTGATTAATGAAACATAATCCTTATTTACTTCGCCCAATACACCTTCTAATTTCTCTGGACCTCCACGGTTAATTTTGACCCATTGGTACATTAAGGAATGTAACATCCCCTGAAAATTTTCAGCTTGCTTATATTCGAATCCTTCAGGAATCTCAATATCGAACTCTAGCTGATCCTTTGCATTCTCCGTTACACTTTTAATATGATGTGTGCAGTAGTATACAACACCATCATCTTCTGTAAGAAGGACGAGATGGTCATCATTAACGTCCATTAATTTACCTATTCTTGAATCTGGACCACCACGATCAATCTTAACAATTTTACCCACTAAAGACTTCATCATGTCTCTATTCATAAAAATCTTTTCCTCCTTCAAATTAAATAAACATTTACACTGCATCTATATGTATCACGGGATGATGTTGTACTAATAAAGTAGCCTTTTTTTCCTGTTTTAGAAAAAAATAGGCAAAAAAAAAAGTATATGATTAAATTTCATATACTCTTCACTTTAAAAAATGATTTTAATTCTTTCTTTAGATAAGCATTTCTTTTTTTTATAAAATTAAAATAAACCTTTTTTTCTTGCTCAAGGGTATCAGCTGTAGAATTTACATACGGATCTAGACTAATGTGTGGTTTTAAGGTTTCGAATAAGCCATCAATTATAGGTTTTTGAACATCCAGAGTAAAATCGTTATCTAGAATACTTGTTAAAATTTCATTATAAAGGTTTCTAAATTGTGGAAAGTGGAAAAGTCTTGCAGAAAGTGTGTTATATCCAGTTAATGGAACATAGTCATAATCAAGTTTTCTTCCATGAAGATTTCTTCCCCAGGTTCCATCATAATCCCAAGGAGAAATTTCATAAAGTCCTGTTTCACCATTTTTATATAATGCATAATTATGGATAAAACCATCATAATTCTGAACACATACCGCTCCAGCTACCCATTTTAAGTATTTCTCTACATCCAATACTTTTGGGATTTCTTTTGCAAAATCTTCATTATTTAGCGTATTAATCATGGCAATAAAGTTACGTAAATCATGAATATCCTCTTTATCTCCGTATTTTAAAGTGTATCCTTGATCCAACCTTTTTTTTATTTCTTTTTTCTTTGTTAATAAGGAGAAATTTGCTCGATTATTGGTTGCATAAATAATAGGTCCATCCTGCAGTTTTCTCTTTTTAAGGAGATATTGATCAAAGGATTCAATCTCTAAGTAAATACCCTTATTATAACCATTGATATACAACAGAACATGCTGCGAGTGTGGAGAGATGACGCCAACTCGATCAAAGAAATCAAGCGATAATTTATTCCTGCTTAAAGATACATCTGAAAATTCTGCATTAAGGTGAATTTCATGGGTCCCATTGACCTTGAACGGCTTTTGAAACACTATGCGATAGGATTTTTTTTTCTTATCCCTTATTACGTTACCTCGATAAGCTACTTTAATACTAATACGATCTTCACCTATTTTTAATATCGCTGGTACTAATTCATCATTCCAAATGTCGTTATCCAATTTTCTTAACCACTTGGGATTAATTAAAATTTCATATTTTAACACTTGAATTCTCCTAAGTCATATTTTTTCTAGATATATGCATCCTCACAAGCGAATGTGTGCATAACTTAAAAAATATCAGACTAAAAAAATATATGATTGTCTATGTCAAATAGATGAAATCATCATAATCTGAAATAGAAAAGAAAAAATGTTTAGGAAAGTGGTGGGAAAATGGTACTAAAGCTTGATATTGAGCATTTACTTTCACAAGCTAAAGAAAATGGCTTAGTTGGCTTTTTAGATAACAATCCTGTAAGTAAAAAAGAGAGCAGCAATAAGTCAAAGTCAGATAGTACAGGATCTACTGGAAAGAACAGCAGTAGCAGCACTAGTAGTAGCACGAGCGGCAGCACCAGTAGCTGTGGAAGCTCTGGCAGCACCGGCAGCAGCACAGGTAGCAGCACAGGTAGCAGCAGCACTGACAGCGGAAGCAAAGGCAGTGGCAGCACAGGTAGCAGCAGCACCGGCAGCGGAAGCAAAGGCAGTGGCAGCTCAGGTAGCAGCAGCACCGGCAGCGGAAGCAAAGGCAGTGGCAGCTCAGGTAGCAGCAGCACCGGCAGCGGAAGTAAAGGCAGTGGCAGCTCAAGCAGCGGCAGCTCAAGTAGCAGCAGCTCAAGCAGCAGTAGCAGTTCTGGAAGTGGAAGCAGCGGCAGCTCAGGAAGTAGCAGCAGCAAAGGACATAAAGGGCCTAAAGCACCTAAAGCACCTAAAGGACAACAAGGCAGCAGCGGCAGCTCTGGCAGTAGCAGCTCTGGCAGTAGCAGCTCTGGCAGTAGCAGCCATGGCAGTAGCAGCTCTGGCAGTAGCAGCTCTGGCAGTAGCAGCACTGACAGTAGCAGCACTGGCAGTGGCAGCACTGGCAGTAGCAGCTCTGGCAGTGGCAGCACTGGCAGTAGCAGCTCTGGCAGTAGCAGCACTGGCAGCAGCAGCACTGGCAGCAGCAGCACTGGCAGCAGCAGCTCTGGCAGTAGCAGCCATGGCAGTAGCAGCACTGGCAGTAGCAGCACTGGCAGTTCAAGCACTGGCAGTGGCAGTAGCAGTTCAAGCAGTGGCAGTAGCAGTTCAAGCAGTAGCAGTTCAAGCAGTAGCAGTTCAAGCAGTAGCAGTAGCAGTTCAAGCAGTGGCAGTAGCAGTTCAAGCAGTGGCAGCACTGGTAGTGGCAGTCATGGCAGTAGCAGCACTGGCAGTAGCAGCACTGGCAGTGGCAGCACTGGCAGTAGCAGCACTGGCAGTGGCAGCACTGGCAGTGGCAGCACTGGCAGTAGCAGCACTGGCAGTAGCAGCACTGGCAGTGGCAGCACTGGCAGTAGCAGCACTGGCAGTGGCAGCACTGGCAGTAGCAGTCATGGCAGTAGCAGCACTGGCAGTTCAAGCAGCGGCAGCTCAAGCAGCAGTGGAAGTTCCAGCAGCGGCAAAGGACAAAAAGGGCCTAAAGCTCCTAAAGCTCCTAAAGCTCCTAAAGGACAACAAGGCAGCAGCAGCAGTTCTGGCAGCAGCAGCTCTGGCAGCAGCAGTTCTGGCAGCAGTAGCTCTGGTAGCAGCAGCACTGGCAGCAGCAGCACTGGCAGCAGCAGCTCTGGTAGCAGTAGCTCTGGTAGCAGTAGCTCTGGCAAGAGCAGCTCTGGTAGCAGTAGCTCTGGCAAGAGCAGCTCTGGTAGCAGTAGCTCTGGCAAGAGCAGCTCTGGTAGCAGTAGCTCTGGCAAGAGCAGCTCTGGCAAGAGCAGCACTGGCAGCAGCAGCACTGGCAGCAGCAGTTCTGGCAGCAGTAACTCTGGTAGTAGCAGCACCGGGAAGAGTGGCCATTAAGGTTGAGAATATAAGTAGACTACCGATACTTAAACAGTATCGGTTTTTTTGATTAATTCGTACATAAACCCAACAAAAAACATTAGGGACACGCAACTATTTTTAAGGCTCTGTTAAACGATATTGTTGTTTTTTACTCTGTTGATTGGAGCGGAAGGCGCTCGACTCCTGCGGTAGTATGGGGCAGGGGAGACCCCACAGGCGCTAAAGCGCCGAGGAGGCTCTCCGGCACGCCCGCGGAAAGCGAGCCCCTGGAGCGGAAATCAACAACCAAATTTAACAGAGCTATTTTTTAAAACAATAGGTAAAAATCTAGATATATTTTCTAAAATATTTCTAGTTAAACGCTGATTTACTCCCTTTACGAGATATTCGTTTAGCACAAGCCAGAGCTTTAGGACGTACTATGAAGCAAAGGACAAGATTGAATAAACGGAAAATTACGAAGGAAACTTAGGTGAAGGGAGTAAATTAACTTTTATGTATTATCAATCGACGGTAATTATCACCATCTTCGCTTTTATTCTAACAATGGTCCTGATCTTTATCCGTCCCAAAAATATGAACGAAGCAATACCGGCTGCAGTAGGCGCCATCCTCGTCTTTTTAAGTGGAAGCGTTTCAATCGGGGATTTACTTGACATAAGTTCTAAGGTTACTGGGGCAGCAATTACTATTATCGCGACAATCGTTATGGCGATCGTACTCGAAAGCTTTGGCTTTTTTAGTTGGACAGCAGCTTTAATGTTAAAGCTCTCAAAGGGCTCCGGAATACGATTGTTTTGGAATACCTTATTACTTTGCTTTTTGATGACTCTATTTTTTAACAACGATGGAAGTATATTAATAACCACACCGATATTGATTTTAATATTAAATAATTTGAAGTTAAAGAACCGGCAGAAGATTCCATTCCTATTAAGTGGTGCGTTAATTGCGACTGCCTCAAGCGCCCCAATCGGTGTAAGTAATATCGTTAATCTAATTGCGTTGAAAATCATTGGTATGGATTTGTATCTTCAAACGGAAATGATGTTTGTTCCTGGAGTACTAGGATTACTATTTTTATCCTATCTTTTATACCTAGTATTCAAGAAAGATATTCCAACAGAAATCCGCTTCCACTCCTACTCAATCCCACTGCAAAAAAACCGCCCATACCATCCACTCCAACAAGGATCCGAAAGCTTATTTGACCAACAAAAGAAACTCATGATTAATATGCTTATCTTCGTTTTCCTTGTAAGGATTAGTCTTTTCGTCGCTTCCTTTATTGGCATCTCAGTCTCTTTAGTTGCTGTGTGTGGTTCTATTATCTTATTGATTTGGAGATGGGTATATTTAAAGATAAACCCAAAAGACGTGGCAGGAAAAATACCGTGGCATATATTAATCTTCGCCTTTAGTATGTATGTCATCATCTACGGATTACACAATATTGGATTATCGCAACTTCTATTAAGCTATTTAAAACCAATGGTTAATGACAGTTTGTTTCATGCAAGTTTAACCATGGGGGCAATCACTGCCTTTCTCTCAAATATCTTTAACAATCATCCAGCCTTAATGATATCCACTTTTGCCTTGACCGATATGGGACTAACTCCGTTATTAACAAAAACCGTATACTTATCAAACATCATTGGCAGTGATATAGGGTCGCTAATCCTTCCAATCGGTACTCTTGCAACTCTCCTATGGATGCATATTTTAAAGACAAATAAAATAAGAATAACATGGTGGGAATATATTAAAGTTACCATTGTTGTAATTCCTGCGACATTGGTCTTCACCCTCATTAGCTTATACTTATGGCTATTACTAGTATTTGCAGCATGATAAAATAGGACTCATCATTCGATGAGTCCTTTAAAAAATTACGATATGCACCACTTTCCGAATAAAACGAAAGAGAACGAAGCCCAGATATACCCCCAATAAATTTAAAATCAAGTCGTCAATATCCATGCTACCGCGATGGAATACAAATTGTAAAACTTCAATGCATGCAATCATCAGCAAAGCAATAATTAATGTCATCCATTGAGAAAAACGTTTAATTCTTAGGAATAGTCCGTAGGGAATAAACAAAACAATATTAGCTACTAGATTATAAAAAGCAATTAACCAGTTTACTTTACCTGACAAATAAAATGTAAGGGTAGTAAAGGGTACAAGATTGATTGATTTATAGCTTTGATCGGTAGGTCGGAAAAATAATAAAATCACAAGTGCAATCGTGTATAAAGTTAAAAAGCTTAAAAATATTGGATAAGGAATATGAATCTTTTCCTTTCTGAGCAGTAAGACCAAGAATCCAACTATACAGATAATACATAACAGGACAACAACCCATACAATTGGGTGTAAATAAGAAACTAAACGAATAAATACTGGAGATAAAACCATAAAAAATCCGGATGAAATCAATAAAGTTAAAGTTAATGTTTTTTTCACTTAAAGTATCCTTTTTGATAATACTCTGCCATTATTTCCTCGGGGACCATACTCCCGCATGTAGCCCAAACAATATGAGCTGCATTGTTCATTTTATTCAATAGATCATGTTTTTCTAAATAATCCATTCCCTTACTGTCATTAATCCGAGTAACATACACGGCGAGTGTGTCGGTTCTGCAAAGAAACAGTGAACGCTATCTTTAAACATTTGCTTCAAACCAAATGCTACTCCTCCAGGTCCTCCACCGACACCACATGGCAGGTAAACGAATAAAGAGTGGTTTTCATCGACTAAGATACCTAACTGTTCTAATTGCTTCTTCAACCGCGAGGCAGCCACCGCGTATCCTAAAAATAAATCATGTGAATTTTCATCATCAACAAAATAACATTTAGGATCTGATTAAGAATTAGATTTATTTTAACACATCACTATTTTCTAAAAAATGTTTATTAGTTGTCTTTAACACTTATTTGGCTTTTGAATATTATTTAAATAAAAGGCATGTGAGGGACATGTATTTAGTTGGCTTTTACTCTCCAAAAGAAAAATCAGGTGTCACCGAATTGGCTTTATCGATTTATAACTGGCTTAAATTAAATACAAATGCATCTGCAGCATATATTTCATACGGGACCTTAGAAAAAGAAGTGACATCCGAAGAACTCGTCCATGAATTTTCAAAATTATCTTTAACCGAGCAAAAAAGAAAAGTGAAATTAATGAAAAATGAATATGATATCATCATTTATGATGCTTCTAGTCAACTGTCTGAAGGGGTTTTAAAACTTTTACCGATTGTTGACCGCTTATTTGTGGTTGGTGAGGAACATACTGAATTTGCCGTAAAACTGCAAAAAATCATTCAGTTTGATAAAATTTTTGATAAGAGCGTCAAAAATTTTATCACCCATTTACGAGGCAGTAAAACCTTTATTATCCGTGAAAATAAAGAAGATCGAGTGATTGGCTTCAAATATTCCAAAAATGAAACAAATACCATTGGGCAAATGGTATACACTGATTATGTGACGCGCTATATCGAAGAAAAATTAATTGATAAAAACATTAAAATATTTAAAAAGATATTAAAAATCCCTAAGAAAGAGTTGTACAAAGGCTTACATGAATTAGGAATTGATTTTGAAAAAGCGCTGCTCTTTCATGAATATGTCTTTCTTCGGGAAGCATTAGGCCAAAAATATGATGAGGCAATCGAAAATCTCTTTCCGCATCTAATTAATTCCACCTACAAAGAAATCTTCGAAAAGTTTCAACTCGAAATAAGTTTTATCAAAAAAATAAAATCATTATGATCGAAAAATACAGAGTCGTTGGATTAACTCTGTATTTTTTTACCCTTAGAAATTGTTATACTTGGATTTTACCTGAAGATAAATGTACAATCTAATAGGTGAAAGTAATTTCAGATAAAATTATAGGTGGGAAAAAAGAATGATTGCAAAGACGGAAGAAGATTTTAATGGCTTGAAAGAAATTGGCAGAATTGTTGCTGCCATCCGCGATGAATTAGTGCAAAGGGCGGTACCTGGGATTACCACTTTAGAACTCGATAATATAGCAGCTGACTTATTTGAGAAGGAAGGAGCTATATCTGCTCCAAAAGGCGAATACGATTTTCCAGGCTATACGTGTATTAGTGTAAACGAAGAAGTAGCACATGGAATTCCGAGTGATCGAGTGATCAAAGAAGGTGACCTGGTAAATATTGATGTATCAGGTTCCAAGAACGGTTATTTTGCTGATACTGGTATTTCGATTGTGGTTGGAGAAGGGGAAGAAATTTTAACCAAAATTTGTGATGTAGCAAAGGAAGCATTTGAAACTGGTCTTAAAAAAGCGAAGCCAGGCTCCAAAATTAATGGAATGGGTAAAGTGGTATTCCAAACAGCGAAAAATCATGGATTAACGGTGATTAAAAATCTGACTGGACACGGAATTGGACGAACCATTCACGAAAAACCTGAATATATATATAATTACAATGAAACTTCTGACAATGGATTGTTAAGGGAAGGAATGGTTATTGCCTTCGAACCCTTTATTTCTACTCATGATGAGGAAGTATTTCAACTTGATGATGGCTGGACGTTTGTTACAGAAAGAAGCTTTGTGGCTCAGTACGAACATACGTTAATTATCACAAAAAACGGACCGGTCATCTTAACACGATAATGAAAAGTAAGATATAGAACATTTTTCAGTTCTATATTTTATTTTGTAAACTTACAACCACATTTCAAACCACATTTCAAACCGTTACGTTGACTGTATGGTTTGAAATGTGGTATATTTGTATTAACATTAATTTGGAAGGGGTGAGTAATTTGGGGAGTTGTATCGAATTGGTGAAATAGCAAAATTGAAGAATATTTCTAAACGGACCATTGATTATTACACCCAAATAGGCTTACTAAACCCTATTCGGACGGATTCTAATTATCGATTGTACGGAGAAGAGTCTATTAAGATTTTAAATATGATTGAGCACTATAAGAATCTTAATATGCCCCTAGAGGAAATAAAGTCTTCGATTGAATTGATTAAACCAGACAATACCATTGATAAACAAAAAGTTGAAAAGCATTTTGAACAAATTGCTAGTATTATGCAGCATCTAAAAGAAGAAATTCATGTAATGGAACCGATTCTTCAAAAATTAAACGATCAACAAAAAGAAAAGTTGGTAAATAGATTATCATCAGAAGGCGTTACATTGGCTCAAACATTATTAGTACTGTTTAGCTAATTATGCAGATAACTATTTTGCTAGAATTTGATTCAAATCAAAACACGTAAAAAAACAGGAGGTGTATTCCTTACTTAATTATTTAAGTAAGGAGACCATTGATAATTAGTAATCTACTAATAATAGCAATTTTAATTGCTTTTACAGCATTTTTTGTAGCGTATGAATTTGCTATTGTTAAAATCCGCGGTACACGTATTGATCAACTCGTTAGCGAAGGGAACAAGAACGCGATCGCGGCAAAAAAGATTGTTTCAAATCTTGATGAGTATTTATCGGCATGTCAATTAGGTATTACTGTTACAGCTTTAGGACTAGGGTGGTTAGGAGAACCAACGGTTGAGCATATCCTTCACCCGCTATTGAGTTACTTGAATATGCCAGAATCAATTTCAAGTATCACTTCATTTATCCTTGCGTTTGCATCAGTAACATTTATTCATGTCGTGGTAGGGGAACTAGCACCTAAAACCTTTGCTATTCAAAAGGCAGAAACGGTCACTTTGATTTTTGCAAGACCAATGATGCTTTTTTATAAAATTATGTATCCATTTATTAAAGCTCTAAATGGTTCTGCTCGTTTAATCGTTGGAATTTTTGGATTGAAACCTGCATCAGAACATGAAGCCGCACACTCTGAAGAAGAACTCCAATTAATTATTTCAGAAAGCTATAAAAGCGGAGAGATTAATCAATCGGAATATAAATACGTAAACAATATCTTTGAATTTGATAATCGAAATGCCAATGAAATTATGGTGCCTCGTACGGAAATAGTGGCATTTGATATTTCACAATCATTAAATGAGTGTCTTCAAATTGTTACGAAAGAAAATTATACTAGGTACCCAGTAATTGATGGCGAAAAAGATAACATCATTGGTATGGTAAACATGAAAGAGGTGTTTACCGAATATATCAAAGGTAAGAATGTCGAAACATCGATTCAAGAGTATATTCGTCCAGTTATTCAGGTAATTGAATCTATTCCAATTCATGATTTACTTGTAAAAATGCAAAAAGAACGTGTTCATATGGCGATTTTAATGGATGAATATGGCGGTACTGCTGGTTTAGTAACTGTTGAAGATATCCTTGAGGAGATTGTCGGTGAAATTCGTGACGAATTTGATGCGGATGAAGTACCAGAAATTAATAAAATCAGTGAAAACAAAACGATTGTTGATGGTAAAGTACTGATTGATGAAATCAATGACTTATTCGGACTTGATCTTGAAAATTCAGATATGGATACCATCGGTGGGTGGATCTTATCCGAAAAAATGGATGTCATCGAAGGCGATAAAGTTCGATATGACGATTATGAATTTAAAGTTCTTGAAATCGATGGTTACCATATTAAATCACTAGAAATTTTAAAAATAGCAAAACAAGAATCCATCGCTTAACTAACACCCTCTTGTCTAATCAAGAGGGTATTTTTTATACAATCATAAAAAAGCTGCCCCAAAAAGGAGATTAATCCTCATCCTTTTTGGGGCAGCTTTTTTTCATTTTATCGATAAATCTACCTACATTCTGTAAAAATCTTTACAAAACCTTTATAAAATTAATAAATATTCAAAATCTTTTACAAACTCTTCACCCGTCCTCAACAGCAACTTCAAATTATGTACCTATACTTTACGTATGGGCTGGCAAGTCTCATTATCAAAAAATCTTTTGAGGTGAAAAATTTGTGAGTACTGAAAAAAGCTACAATTTCTACCAAGATTATCTAATGGTATCATCATCCAAACTCACATTATCAAAGAATGTGGAACAGTATCTCTATCTAAAAAGAGCGTATGACATTTTCCTTGCAACCGTAGGGTTAATAATTGCACTACCAATAGTTCTTTTATTTTCAATCCTCATTGTGATTGAAACACCTGGTTCTCCGTTTTACGTACAGGAGCGGATGGGTAAGAATGGAAAACGTTTCATGATGATGAAGTTACGATCGATGAGAATGGATGCAGAAAAAGAAGGTGCAAAGTGGGCAGAGGTAAATGACCCTCGTGTTACAAAAGTGGGAGCATTCATCCGAAAGACTCGCATTGATGAGCTGCCTCAATTGGTCTCTGTTTTAAAAGGAGACATGTCCATTATAGGGCCTAGACCCGAAAGACCGTTCTTTACAGCGAAATTTAATAAAGAGATAAAGGGATTCGAAAATCGGTTGTTAGTCAAACCAGGTTTGACAGGACTTGCTCAGGTTAGTGGGGGCTATGATATTTCTCCAAGTGAAAAACTTCAATATGACCTGACGTACATACAAAATTTAACATTCTCACTCGAAGTTAAAATTATTGTGAAGACCTTTAAAGTGATTTTCACAGGTGAGGGAGCACGTTAATAAAGGCGGGAAGAATATGTCAGTCATCAGAGACCAATTACATAAAGGAGTTAAATGGACGGGAATTTCTACACTGATAATAACAGCCATCCAAATTATCCAGTTTGGGTTACTTGGCAAATTAATGAGTTTATCCGAATTCGGATTAGTAGGAATGATTACCACGATTGTGGTGTTTGCTCAAATATTGCTGGATCTTGGTTTTGGTTCAGCCGTCATACAAAAAGAAGATGTTTCTGACCGTGTATTGTCATCTCTATTTTGGATAAATGTGGTAGTAGGTGTTGGCCTGTTTATGCTCTTATACCTCTTTAGCCCACTGATCGCGACATACTTTCATCGAGGTGAATTGATCGAACTTATTCGAATCTTGGCCGTGATGTTTTTAATCGCTCCGGTTGGGCAGCAATGCCAATATTTGTTGCAAAAAGAATTACGTTTTAATTTGCTTGGGATCATTGAAACAGGGACAACATTCATCTCTTTTTTAACATTAGTGATTCTCATACTTACCATTAGTCCGATTTATGCCTTTGTCATTTCACAAGTTGTTCTGAATTCATTAAAAGGCATTCTTTATTTTATCTGTTATCAAAAGAAATGGCGCCCATCATTCGTATTTGATTTGTCGGAATGCAAGGAATACATGGCGTTTGGGGCCTACCAATTAGCTTCCCGGTTAGTCAATCGAATTGGTTCCAACCTTGATGTTATATTAATCGGCCGCTTTATGGGCGCTGAAGCACTAGGTATTTATAATCTGGCCTATCAGATTGTGACCATTCCAGTCTTAAAGATTAATCCGATTATTACGAGGGTTGCTTTTCCAGTTTTTTCGAAAAGCCACCAAAATCAAAGTTTAATAACTGATGGATTCTTACACATGACAAAACTGTTGAGTCTAGTTTCGTTTCCTATCTTAATGGGTCTCACTGCCGTGTCTAATGTGTTTATCTTAACTATTTTTGGAGAGAAGTGGCTGGATGCTGTTCCAGTTGTGCAAATCATGGCAGTCGTAGGAATTCTTAGGGTTTTAATGAATCCCAATGGATCAGTTATTTTAGCCAAAGGAAAAGCTAATATAGCATTTTATTGGGATGCCGGTGTTCTCATTCTCTATGGGGCCTCTTTATGGCTAGCGGTAATGACGAATAATTTGGAAGTTGTAGCCTGGACCTATGCAGGAGTAAGCCTAGTGAACTTCTTAATTGGAAGATGGTTATTAAACTGGTTAATTCAGCTCCGTTTTCGGCAATATCTGCAAACTGTTTCTGTTCCATTCTTATTATCTTTGCTCATAACAGCAATCGCCTTTTGTTTGAAAAAGATTTCTAGCTTTTATTTCCCTCAAACCAGCATATGGCCGCTAATTTTTTCCGTGGGCATAAGTGCGATTGCCTATATTTTGCTTTTGTATAAGGTTTATCCCAATTTTTTCTTGAAGATTTTAAAAAAACAAATAAGAGGTCAAACATAATGAAGATTTTATGGATTACAAGTGTCTATCCTAGTGACGAAAAACCCGGCCAGGGTGTTTTTCATGAAACTCAAGTTCAAGCATTAATCCGTTTAGGCGTAGAAATTACAGTAATTTGTCCTGTGCCGCGTCATTCAACCTTGCTCAGGTATGTTAAAAGACAATACCGACCTAATAAGGAAATGCCATTTAAATATGTCAGAAAAGGAGTTACGGTCTACCGTCCGCCATATTTAGCACTTCCGGGCCAACTCAGATGGTCTCAACCGGATAAACGGATTGCTGCTGCCATCTTAAATACAATGTCTGATTATAATATTGAGCCCGATTTAATTCACGCACATTTTGCGATGCCGTCTGGAGGGGCAGTGAAAATTGTTGCAGAACAAAAAAAGCTGCCGTGGATTTTAACGTTACATGGCAGTGATGTAAATATTTATCCCTTTTATAGTGCAAGCGCGAAAAAAGCATTTGAACAAACGGTACAGGCGGCAAATCTGGTATTGGCAGTGGGTGAAAGCCTTAGGAATAAAGCAAAGGAGTTAACAGGCAGAGATAGTATGGTACTTCCCATAGGGGTTGATTTATCACGCTTTAAACCTCTTGATGAAACCAAAACGCAAATAAGGAGACGCCTTCAACTTCCAGAAGACAAGAAGATTATTGTTTTTATAGGAAGGTTAACACAAGCAAAAGGAGTTTTTGAGCTTACTCATTCACTTCAATGGCTTTCAAATGATGTAGCCATTTTGTTTGTTGGCGATGGACCGGCTAAAGATAAATTACGGCAGCATTCCGATTACAATAGACGGTTGTTCTTAATGGGGCAAGTTGAAAATGAAAGAGTTAGTGATTATTTGCTTGCTAGTGATGTGTTTGCTCTCCCATCTTATACAGAAGGGATGCCAACCGTTGTAATTGAAGCCCTAGCTCTGAAGGTGCCTGTGATTTGTACCTCAGTGGGAAGTGTCCCGGAGTTATTTGGTGAGCATCGTTCGCTTTTAATCGAAAGTAAGTCGGTATCAAGCCTAGTTACTCGAGTAAACGATATTATAACCAGAAATCTTTTTACCCCGCAGGTTCAGCATGAACTCTATAAACATATCCAAAAAAACTATTCTGCTGATCGTAATGCCGTTTTGTTAAAAGCTGTCTATAAACGGACAATAGAATCCATTTATTCAATGGTTAAGTAATCAGAACTGGAAGGATTGATAAGGATGAAAAAAATAGCTGTTATTGGAACTGGATATGTTGGTCTCGTTTCAGGTACATGTTTTGCTGATTCAGGAAACCAGGTTACTTGTTGCGATATTGATCAGATAAAAATTAATGAACTCACACAGGGGATCATGCCGATTTATGAGCCAGGATTAAAAGAACTGGTCCATAAAAATGTTCGCAAAGGAACACTTAAATTTAGCGCTAATATCAGTCAAGAGATCCAGGATGCTGAGGTAATACTAATTGCAGTCGGGACCCCAATGACATCATCAGGTAAGGCTGACTTAACCTATGTAAAACAAGTCGCTAAATCCATTGGTGGAAATTTAAATAATTATAAAGTAATTGTCACTAAAAGTACGGTACCCGTCGGAACTGGAAAATTTATAGAATCGGTTATTCAAGAATACAACAACGGAAACCATCCTTTTGACGTTGTCTCCAATCCTGAGTTTTTAAGAGAAGGTTCGGCTATTAAGGATACGATGAATATGGAGCGTGCCGTCATTGGTGCTACAAGCGAAAAAGCTTTTCAAATGATTGAGGAATTACATCAACCCTTTACAGCCAATATTGTGAAAGCTTCTTTAGAAACTGCGGAAATCATTAAATATGCTGCCAATGCATTTTTGGCAACCAAGATCTCATTTATTAATGATATTGCGAACATATGTGAACGTGTTGGTGCCGACGTTACAAAAGTGTCCGAGGGTATTGGTCTAGATAGCAGGATTGGCAATAAATTTTTACAAGCCGGTGTTGGATTTGGCGGATCCTGCTTTCCAAAAGATACGGCAGCACTTCTTCATATTGCTGAGGATTGTGGATATGATTTTAAATTGATCAAGGCAGTCATTGATACAAACGAAGGCCAGAGGGTGCAGCTGGTGAAAAAATTGATGCTTGGATTGGGTTCGTTAAAAGGGAAAACGATTAGTGTTCTAGGATTAGCATTTAAACCAGACACCGATGATATTCGATCATCTCCAGCCTTGGATATTATTCCTTATTTAGCAGCGCAGGGTGCCGTCGTTAAGGCATATGATCCTATCGCGATAGTAGAGGCAAAAAAACAGATCGGCTATCAGTGCACCTATTCAGAGGATATATATGAAACTATTCAGGATACAGATGCTTGCATAATTTTAACAGATTGGCAAGATGTAAAAACATTAGATTTACCCTTAGTAAAGCAATTAATGAAACAGCCTCTGATGGTGGATGGCCGGAATCTCTTTGACTTAGAGTTGATGAAACAACTTGGATATACGTATCTTTCAGTTGGAAGACCAGCCATTGAAACAGAATCAGTCATATCAAAGACAAAATAGGAGGTTTTTCTGATCACTAAAGTAAAGGTCACTGGAGCTCGATATAAAAGGAGAAGGAAGTTTGATGCAAAGTAATCCACTAATTAAACAAGCAACAGGTGTGTCAGCTTTTCTCTTAGTTGGATTGGCCATTGTCTATTCACTTGTTGAAATGCAGCTTGAATTGATGGTTTTTCTTGGGGTATGGGCGGTTATCGCCTTAACCTTTCTGATGAAAATCAATGTAATTAGTAAACCGCAATTGCCTAGCGTTATGTACTTAGTAGTCATGACAACATTTCTAAATCAGTCTGTTTTAAATATTCATGTTGGATTTTTTAGCTTATTTTTGTATCGCTTGGTATTGATTGCAGCAATTATTTTCTTTTTCTTTCATGTGGTGAAAGAAAGGAATCTTTCGCAATATTGGAACCATGTACATGTAAAGGGTGTTCTGCTGTTCCTGCTATTTTGGATGGCTTATGGCGCGGTTTCACTCTTATGGGCAAAATCGGTAATAGAGGGAATTAAGTCGTTAATTCTTTTGGGTATAGGAATATCGTTTGTCTTTTTGGCCGTCTTTACATTTAGAAAGACGACTCATTTGTTCCTGTTTTATGGGATATGGATGTTTATGACTATGATTTTAATGGTGATTGGATTAATCAATCATTTTGCACACATCCAGCTGCCTACATCAACATTGTACGGTGGTCCTGAATATAAGCTGTCATATCCAACATCTGTATTCTTTAATCAAAATGATTTTGCCACATTTCTCACGATATCATTCTTTTTCTATCTATCGTTTACAAAAAATACTAAACATGTATTTTTGAAAACAACCAGCTTACTTCTTGCCATTATTTGTGTTTATCTCATTTATTTGACTGAATCACGGGCAAGTTTGCTTGGAGTGATGATTGGATTACTTGTTTTTATGTATATCCTTCTACCGAGATTTTTAAAGAAAATGGCCGTTATTATCGGATCAACCGTATTTCTATTAGGTACGATTGTATTTTTCGGTAAGTTAGTCGATTTGTTTAACACTTCGACCCTTAATCTTAGTAATGGATTGCTTCCATCTAATCTCGCAAGATTAAATTTACTAAGGAATACCCTTCACTTCTCATTAGATTCCTTCGGATTTGGGGTGGGGGCCGGTAATATCCCATACTATTTAAAAAACGAGTCCATCTATCCAACCAATCATGTTGTAGAAGTTCATAATTGGCTTGCGGAAATTATGGGTAATTTCGGAATTGTGATTTTACTTGGTTACATAACTATGTATGCCTATCTTTTCATAAGTCTTTATAAATTTTATAGATTTGGAAGCAATAGAAACCAAAAAGGATTACTTGAAGGGTGTATGATGGGGCTTATTGGGTTCGCTGTTTCGAGTATCAGTCCAAGTTCTGTCAGTAATCTATTTTTTCATTGGGTATTTCTAGGATTAGTTATTTCGACGGTTTCTGTGCTTACAGACAAGAAAAATCAACATCAACAAGAAAAATCCTACTAAGGAGCAAGGTTTAAATGGGACATATGATTCAACGTTTAAAAGAAAGAATGAACAAATACTTCTTAATATTATTAGCAACTACTATTTTGCTGGGCATTATTGGATGGCTTCTTCCCGTGGGACAAGAGAAATCAAGTTATACATTAGAAACATCGATAACCTTAGGAAACTATAAGAATCCTGAGTTAAATGTTCCTAATCGTGTGATTAGTTTGTTAACAAACGCTTCTTTTTATGAAGAACATCGGAAATCTCTCTGGGATGAAAATTTCGAGGAATTTAGTACAAATTTCCATGTAATGGCAGGACCGGATAACACGATTAATCTTTCTTATACGGGGAAATCAGAGGAAAGCACTGCCCAGGTTCTTAAGGAGATTACAGATGCCTTTATGACCTTCGATAAAGTTAAATTCGATGAAGAACAGAAAATCATTCAAGACTCTTTTGAAGCCACAAAGAATAGTGAAGCAGGCCCTGATGCAAAAATAGACCAACAACGCTTCTTATATGAACTTAAGACAGCTTTAAATGACATGAAACCTGCTGAAATATTAAAACCCGCCGATATAAATGCAATTAATACTGAAAATAGAGCCTTCAACTCAAAGGAAAGAGCAGTATTAGGGATTTTATTAGGGGTAACATTAAGCTTTTTATGGATTGTATTCCCCGTCATTTTCCGGGACCAGTCATTATAATAGGAGGTAATTTTTATGAGTCCACAGCAGCCACTGATCTCAATTATAACGCCTTCATATAATGCCAGTGAGTTTATCGAGGAAACAATCACATCTGTTAGAAACCAAACCTTTCAAAACTGGGAAATGATTATTGTCGATGATTGTTCTACTGACAAGACACCAGCTATTTTAGAGCATCTTGAAAAAGAAGATGCCAGAATACATGTTATTTATTTACATCAAAATGGTGGGGCCGCAGTAGCCCGAAACACAGCTTTGAAGCATGCAAAAGGCAGATATGTGGCATTTCTTGATAGTGATGATTGCTGGAAACCTGAAAAATTAGCAAAACAGCTTTCTTTCATGCAATCCAATAACTATGCTTTTACATTTACCCGTTACGAACTTGTAACAAATGAGGGAGTATTGTTGAACAAACAGATACCCGCCCCTTCGGAAATTTCGTACGATGATATGTTAAAGAATACGATTATTGGATGTTTGACTGTCATGATTGATCGAGAGATGGCAGGCGATATTCAGATGCCTAACATACGAACAAGACAGGATTTAGCCACCTGGCTTTCTATATTAAAAAAAGGGATCAATGCATACGGATTAAATGAAAATTTAGCAGAGTACCGAATAGGAAATCCCTCTATTTCAAGAAACAAGTGGAAAGCAGCAAAAATGAATTGGTTTGTTTATCGCAAAGTTGAAAAGCTAAATGTCATGAAAGCATTTTGGTGTTTTTCGCATTATGCCTTTCATGCAGTACTAAAAAGATTATAAAAAGGGATGAATTCAATGAAGAATATACATATCATTGTGGCAACAGGAGAGTGGGCCCAAGATCAGCTGCGTTACCGAAGACATCGACTTGCTGAATTTCTACAAAATCATCCTGAAACAAAAGAGGTTATTTGGCTTTGCCCGACACCAGTACAAAACGAAAAGTCCTACATTACAATGTCAAATGGAATAAAACAATGGACGATTAAAGATCTATTGCCACATAAATTATTTAGATTTGGGCGCTATATTGATGAATTTCATCGCCATAAACTGAAGCCATTATTACAATATTTAAAAAAAGCCCAGGAACAGTTTTCTGTAAATTTATGGTATACCTTTCCTGGGTTCCCATCACTTTCTGACATCTATTCTTGGAATAAAGTCATTTATGATTGCAGTGATTTATGGACTTCTCCTATTAATGGGAAAAACTCTATCCAAGCAAATTTTAGAAAAGATATAATAGCCAAAGCAGAAAATCGGATCATTCAAAGGGCAGATATAATTACGTGTACCTCTGAATATCTACGTACGAGAATCGTAGAAAAGTTAGGTTCTGAAAAGAAGGTGGTCACCTTTGAAAATGGGGTAGAATTTGATTTATTTGCAAAAAATCCAACACAAATGGAGAATATTCTACCTGATGATTTTAATGGTACAGTTTTAGGATTTATCGGTGGCATTAAACCGAAACTGGATTTTGATTTGATAAAGGAAGTAGCACAAAAAAAACGAGAGTGGCTTTTTCTATTTGTAGGACCAGATGGCACGAATGATCATCCAAAATTTAAAGATTTATTAACTGAGAGTAATGTCATTTGGACTGGAAGTGTCGCACCTTCCGATGTCCCGAAATATATGAACTTAATTGATATTGGAATCATGCCATATAAATCCTCTGAATATAATCAAGCTGTATTTCCATTAAAGTTATTTGAGTTTCTGGCAGCGGGGAAGTCCGTCCTGGGCATGTATTTGCCCTCTACGAAAAAATATGCTGAGGAGTCTGTATACGTTCATTTAGGTACCAATGATACGATCCAATTCATTAATGTAGTTGAACAATTAGAAGGTTCTATAAATGATGAAAATCTTATTAGTAGGCGCAAGACACTTGCTAAAACAAAAAATTGGAACGAAGTATTTGAGGACATGTTTAGATTAGTTTAAAACAAACCGAGATAGCTTCAATGTTTGGAAGCCCATAAAGGGTTTCTTTTTTTTGAGTGTGTAAATGAGCACAGGTGCGGAATTTTTTATGAAGGAAATACTTGCGGATCAAAAAAGAATAGTAAATACTAAACCCAGTCAATGTCTATTTGATTTTGATTTAAAAAATGAGTAATAAAAAATCCGTATAAAGGCTGCCGAAATAAAAATCAGAAACAGAATATTAAGAAAATTATTCATACAACTACCTCCCAATTTGGAAATTACTTATAAAAATGAACCATTGAATAAGAATTGCTATAGTTACATTTTATCCAGTAAATACTAAGAAATAGTTGATTCGATGTTAACCTTTTGTAAAGTATTGTTGTATTTATTTTATAGATCTTGAGGTGTGTTTAGTACAGGTCCAATATATTTTAATGTGAAGACACAAAAAAACCAAGAGTAATCATAAGGCGTTACTCTTGGTTTTCTGAGAACTATTCTTTCTCCAGGTTATCAATATATTTTTTATATTTAATTTTTACTTTCTTATGAAAAGAACCAGCTGCACGACCAAGGTTAGGGAGTATTTTCGGCCTAAACACAATTAATGAAATGAAAATGATCACTATTGTACCACTAAGCCCTATATTTGCCAAATCAAGCACCCCTTACTATAGAATTATTTACTCAATAAAACCACCTTTAATCTAAATTAAATTATCTACCTAAAAAATTAGGATTTTAATAATAAAAAGATTAGAATTTGATGAGAACCTTAAGGTTTAATGTATTAATGAAAATTTTTACAATATTGAACAAAAATAAGGAAAATACATATATTTATAATAAGTAGTAAGTCTCATAAAAAAAGACCGTGAGCTCAAGACACGGTCTAAAAAACAACTAAAGTAGTGAATGATTAATCCAACCTCGTCAGCCAAAACAGGATGGATTTTTCTTTGTGCCCATTTTTTTGCTCATCTGAGTAACACCTTTCTATCTGTTATCTAAATCATTTTTTAGTTCTGAAGTGTGCCACCAAATAGCCATGAAACCCAATAATATAGAATTACCAAGGTAAACAACGTAGCTGGTGGGATAACAACGAAGGTTATTTTCATATACTGCCACCAACTAATCATGACTTTTCCTTTCTTTACAATATGCATCCACATTAACGTGGCAAGCGTTCCCATTGGTAGTAATAATGATCCCATGTCACTTCCGATGACATTGGCAAGATAGGATATTTTTAAACTGAGCAGAGGCAGATCCATATTTGTTAATGTTAGTGTGCCTACCATTAACGCAGGATGATTATTAAATATGTTCGAAAGAACGGATAACAAGACACCCATTAGTACACTGGCATTAAGCAGGCTTCCAGATACCATTGGACGCATGAATTGGGTTAGCCACTCTGTTAGACCAATATTATTTAGTCCGTAAATGATTACATACATACTAAAAGCGAAAACGATGATATACCACGGCGTTTTCTTCACCATATCGGTGGGAGGTATTTTTAAATATGCCCATCTCCAACCTAAAAGGACAAGGGAGCCAAAAACTGCCATAAGCGAAACTGGAATAGATAGAAACGATGCGACAAAGAGGCTGACACGAACCGCAAAGACAAATAGTAGAACGTTTCTCATAAATCTAGATCGGTCTTTCTCAGAAGCATGTTTCAATGAACTTGGCTTAAGTGGATGATAAGAAGAGTGTGAAAGCCCAGTTACCTTAGTAGGGATCGTTTTTGGTAAGACCTTTTTGAAGCGAAGAAACAAAAGCCAGGTTAGAAGAAGTAAACCCAGTGTTGCAGGCACAAACATCATCGCCGTATGCAAGTACAAACTCATGTGGACGATTTTTAGGGCGATTAGATTGACAATATTACTTACCCCAATTGGCGCACTTGACGCGGTCGCGATTAAAGCACCTGAAAGCAAATACGGAATTTTTTGGTGGTTTTTTAAGCCCATATTGTTTAGCAGTATAACTAATATTGGTGTTGTGATTAAAATACTTCCGTCGTTATTAAAAAAGAGTGTCATTAAAAAACACAATAGATTGACATACCAGAATAATCGAATGCCGGACCCTTTTGCTTTTTCTGCAAGCTTTTCTGCCATCCAGTTAAAGAACCCAAAACTCTCTAAGACAATCGCCATTACAATTGTCGCCATAATGGTAATCGCAGCACCGCTGATGGTTTCCGCAATTAGACCGAGGTCAGATAATGTAACACTTCCACTTAAGATGACAACTATCGCACCAATCGTAGCAGGGATTGCTTCATTAATACCTCGGGGTCGCCAAAAAATAAATCCTAGGGTGAGTAAAAAGGAAGCTATCGTTAACCAAACCATTGAATAAACTTTCTCCTTTCAGAAGCAAGTATTTCATGAAATGAATCATGAGACGACTTTACCTCCTCCTGTTGCATCCGCACATGTCCCCCCCTTCCATCTGTACCTCTTGTGTTTTTGTACTGTATGTATATGTATCACAACTAAGACAGGCTTTAGGTTTGTACCTGTTTTTCTTAAATTCCGCTGAAGTCTATGAAATAAAACCAATCAGAAACTTTTAATTGACAACCATCTTTACTAGTTTATGTTTACTAAATTTCTTCCAAATAAGTTAAAATAGATATTAAGAGGGGGGATGTCAATGGACATATTTTCAAGAATAGCAGAAGATAAAATAAAAGAAGCGATAAAAAATGGGGAATTTGAAAATTTACCTGGAATGGGAAAACCGTTAGATCTGAAAGATGATTTGCCAGGGATGAGCGCCGAAATGAAAATGGGTTACCGTATGCTTAAGAATGCTGGATTCATTTCAGATCAAGTAGATTTACGAAAAGAATTGATTACCTTAAATGATCTGATTTCTGCAGCCACAGATGACGATGAAATCAACAGATTGCAAGAAAAATTAACACGAAAACAGTTACAGTTTGAGAAAATGATGGAACAAAGAAGAAAAAATACCAATGTACGTTTTGGCAGTTATGCGGAGAAAATTTATGGGAAAATGAAATAAGAAATTGATGGCTTCACAAATCTTCGAAATTGAATCCTCAAAAATGCGCAACTCCTCAATAAACAACTTTTCTGAGTTTTCTCTAATATTTTTAGACTATTTGTATTTATCCGAACTGATGGCTTCCGCTATCAGCTTTTTTATTTAGTATTCATGATAAAAATGGAACAAAATAAATTCAAGAAGATAAAGGGAGGATAACTGGAGGTACATACATCATGTCTAAAAACATAAGGAAAATCGTGACAATAACATTGTTAGTGCTTTTTATAATGGTTGGAATGGTATCAAATAGGGTCAGTGCTAAGAGGGCAGAGAACCCCACTATTGTGGGTGAGTTCGGAGTTGCTATTGATGCCACGACGGGTGAGATCCTTTACAGTAAAAATGCTCATTCAAAAGCATATCCTGCGAGTATGACTAAAGTGTTAACGGCAACAATTTTAGATGAACAAATGAAAGATGGGGAAATGTTAAAGGTTAGTTCTCATGCAGCAAATCAAGAATGCCTCTGTTTGGGGCTTACAGCAGGCGAGATAATATCGAAACAAGACGCAATGAAAGCTTTATTGTTATTAAGTGCGAATGATGTGGCCGTTACGATTGCTGAGAACGTAGCTGGAAGTGAAGAAGGATTCGCTGCGCTTATGAATCAGAGGGTCAAAAAATGGGGCCTTAAAAATACTCATTTCGTTACACCAAATGGGCTTCATGACCCAAACCATTATACAACTCCTTATGATATGGCTATCATTACAAAACAAGCAATTAAACATCCCAATGTACTAGAGGCTATGACTACACGAAAGACCATGATTAAAACAAGCAAGAAAGAAAAGACAATCAGTAATCTATTTAAATTTCAAAGGAACCCGAACTCGGTAACTGGTAAACCAGGGTTTACAATTGCGGCTCAACATACACTATTGGAATACTTAAAACAAGGAAATAAGGAAGTTATCTCGGTTGTCATGAAAACGGATAAACAGTCAAAATACAGCGATATTCAAACCATGGCAAACTATTCATTTGCCCAAATGAAGTCAGAAAATCAGTTTCCGGAAGCGAGGTAGGGAAGAGGGTTTGCATATAGCGATTCATCTGATATATAAAAAGACCGCTTTGACAGCGGTCTTACTGTTGTTCTTGGTCATTCCAATATTGTAGTGTGTCTATTTTACCTGTCGGTTCACTTTTTAGTACATTTCCATCTTTGTCTTTATAAACCTCGTACTCTTGGTACGTTTCTACGATATAGCCATCCACTTTTTCGATTTTCTCGAGTTTTTCCTCCAAAACTGGAACATCGCTGGATGGCTCAACTTCTACAGGCTGTGCCATCACAGGTTGATCGGCTGAATAGGTATAGTCCTTATTAATAAATGAGTACGGTGAATCAAGATACGCGGCAAAACCTAAGGTAACCAATAAGCAACAAATACAAATAAAGGTTTTTAATTTCATAAACTGGGCTCCTTTTTCACTTACATCCTTGTAACCCATTTTATGCATGTCCTAATAACATATGCCTCTTGTTTAGTTTTGTATATTTGTTGTTTTCACAGAAGCGATCTGCGGTCGAAAAAGTAGAAATAGAATCAATGCTGCTATTGAAATAATCGCACCAGAAATATAAGGGAGGCCAATCGCCAGTGAAAAGAGCCATCCACCAAGTGGAGGACCAATAATTCGGCCAAGTGAGTCAAAGGAAGATAATAGGCCTGTTGAACTTCCGTAGCCTGCGCTTGACGTTTTCGTAATTAGAGAAGAAACACTTGGACGAATAACTCCATTTCCTAAGCCAAATATGGTTAGAAAAAGAGCTGCAGTAGCAAAACTATTCACCAATAAAATTAAAGCAAATCCAAGCGCAGAAACAATGATTCCCGACTGGATAACCAGCCTTTCCCCGTATTTCTTTGTCAATCTACCAACCAGACCACCCTGGACAATCGCGCTACCAAATCCCATGATCATAAAAATATACCCCAGTTGAGTGGCATCCAAATCTGCCTTTTTAGCAGCAAAGTAGGCAAAAGTGGCTTCCAAACCAGACAGGGATAAGGAAATTAATAATTGCACCAGATATAGAACCGATACAGCCCCGCTAAACGCCTTCCAAAAAGAGGACTTTTTTTTGGTAACCTCTTCCGTTTTCAGTTTTGATTCTTTTAGCAAAAGGAAAACAAGAATCAAGGTAATGAAAGAAGAACCACAAGCAAGAAAAAAGGGCATATTCAAGCTGAATTTTGAGAAAATACCACCAATTGCTGGACCGAAAACAAAGCCTAAGCCCGTTGCTGCACCGACAATCCCCATCCCTTTGCCGCGATTCTCTTCGGTGGTGATGTCGGCAACGTATGCCATTGCGGTAGGCATATTAGCAGAGGAAAGAATACCACCAATAATTCTTGCCGCGAATAACATCCAAAGCTCTGTCGACAATGCTTGAATAAGAAAGGAGAGACCAAGTCCAGCAATCCCAATCATCATCACTGGCTTTCGCCCAATTCGGTCGGAAACCTGCCCCCACATTGGAGCGAAAATAAGCTGCATGAGCGAATACACCGCCATTAGTAATCCTAGTTCAGTTGGGTTCGCTCCAATTTCTTCGGCATAGAAAGGTAAAACTGGGATGATAATTCCAAATCCCACCATCACCAAAAACATAACTACAAATAAAATCGGTAAAGCGGACTTTGATTGCAAAGAATTTTCACTCCTAGATGACTTTTAAAGTCGTTGGTATTACTTACTTCTTCCTATCAATAGGATAATGGAAAAGTTCCTAGAAAAACAAGTCTCTTTCATCAATTATTTCCTTGCATGGAAATAGTATGCAATACTTTTATTATCACATGGTTAGCCAAAAGATAGCTAAAAACAAGCAAATTGCTAGCAATTGATATCATATCTATAAAATGCAAAAAAGAACACCATTCCATATTCGGAACGGTGTTCTTATCTTATTTCACTGCCTTTCTCGTACTTTCTGATGTAAAGTCAGCGATAATGACGAGAATCATATAACAAAGAAGTAACAAGGTAATCTCTGTATATTGGAAATAGCTCATTGCCAACTTAAACTCCATTCCAAGACCACCAGCTCCAACAAAACCAACCACAATGGTTGTCCTCATGATGACTTCCCAGCGATAAAGAATATAAGTGAGAAATCGTGGTAACACCGTAGGCAGGATACCGTAAAAGAAAATCTGAATTTTCGATGCACCTGCGGATGCTAAATTCCTTATTGGACGCGGGTCCATATCCTCAATCACCTCTGCCCAGAGTTTACCGAGAATCCCAAAGTTGTGGAGAGCAAGAGCAATCGCCCCAGGCAATAACCCTGGTTTAAAAATAAAAATAATCATCATTGCCCAAACTAACTCAGGCACAGAACGGGAAAAGATATAGGTGATACGGACAATCCCATAAAGAATCCAGTTATACCACGTCTTTGACGAAGTTAACCCCCCATTAGCAATATTTCTTGCCGCAGGAATCACCGTTACGAAAGCAGCGATGGTTGCAAATCCAATCGCCATGATACTCATTTCCAATGTTTCAAGCGTGAGTTTTAGAGCAGCTGCCCAACTGCCAGCGTTGAAGAATGCAGGGTGGGCATCATTTAATCCTATCAGACCACCGAAGAACTTTTTTGCATATTCAATATTCTTATCAGACAATAATTCAAATAATTGAGCATTTTCAGCGACCGTGATAAAAATCCATGAACAAATCACTAAAAGCAAGGTGAAGAGAAGAGAAAGCCAACCAGGGCTGATACCCTTCCGGCGTTTCCGCTCTGTTAATCCTTTACGAACGAAATTACTCCAAATATCTACGAATAAAACAAGTGCAATCAGAAAAAAAACATATGACCAGACTTGATCGTATTTCAAATCCGCAAGTGATAATTGAATTTGGTAGCCTAGACCGCCAAGTCCAACAAAACTCATAATGGCAGAAGATCGAATGGCACATTCAAATCTGTACATCGTATAACTGATCATGTCTGCCCAAACCAAGGGAAAATAGCCGTAGGTAAGTATTTGGAGTTTGGATGCTCCCGCTGATTTTAATGCTGTGATTGGCTGCTCAGGAACATCATTTAACATGTCCGCAAAAATCCGGCCAAGAATCCCCCCATATGGAATCGCAAGGGCTAATATGGCTGCATATGGGGAAAGACCTACGGCTGCAACGAAAAGCCAGGCCCATATTAACTCATGAATCGAACGGGTGAACCCTAAGATACCCCTAAAAAACAGTTTAGATGTTAACCGGGCAACCCTGCTTGAGGTTAATGTTCCAGAAGCAAGAACACCGACTATTAGTGCATAAATAATGGCAAGTGACATTCCGGCAATAGCATATGCTAGCGTTATCCAAGCTGATTCAAGTCCCTTCATTAGTACCTCAGCAGACAGGTCAGGTTGAATAAGTCCTTCAAATATTTGTAACAACATCGGTATTCCACCAGCATGGAATAGATCGGCATTCCATTGAATTGAAAACAAGCTCCAGACGAATACTGCTGCCAAAAATAACGTAAGAAGGAGGCGATTATACATACCGAACACTGATTTTCGTCCCAACATCTTACCCATGCTCCTTTAACCGATAAAGATCTCCTAACAAATCATCTGTTACTTTTTCAGTCGGTAAATCAAAAAGAATTTCCCCATTTTTAAGGGCGATGATTCTAGTAAAATATTTACGAGCATATTCGACGGAATGTAAACTTGCGATTAACGTTTGTTTTTGCTCTGAAACGATTTTTATCAGCATGGCTAAAACATCTTCCGCCCGTGCCGGGTCAAGGGAGGCAACAGGCTCGTCCGCTAAAATCACTTCCGGTTTCTGCACCATTAATCTTGCCATTGCGACCCGCTGCTGTTCGCCCCCAGATAAAGTGGAGGTGATTTCATGCATTTTATCAGCAAGGCCAACTCTTTCCAGTGCTTTCAAAGCTATTTGTTTTTCTTGGGGAACAAGTAAAGAGAAGAGGGATTTGATAACGCCCCAATCAGCTAATCGTCCTGCCAGGACATTATGGATCACGGCAATGGAGCCAATTAAATCAAATTGTTGGCGAATGACCCCAACTTTTTTAGCAAAAATCTTGCCTTTTTTATAGGATGATATCGGTCGGCTATCTATTATTAGTTCTCCGTTTTGGATTGGCACGAGTCCCGCGATGGAATTTAATAATGTTGTTTTTCCTGCACCGCTTGGCCCAATTAAGGCAACCAATTCTCCTTCCTTTATAGAAAAAGAAAGGGAAGATAGGGCTATCTTCCGCTCAAAATGTTTCGATATATTCTTTGCCTCAATCATCGTTTTTGAAGACATTCTACGACACCTACTACTTAATAATCTGTAACTCTTTTGCTACTTGTTCAATCTTTTTATAATTGTCGTTTTTTGTTTCGACAAAGCTGTCCGTTTGGAATAAATCCGCAATTTCCTTTTGGTCTCCAGTAATCGATAGAAGGGCATCTTTTACTTTTTGCTTTGTTCCTTTACCAAAGACATCTTCGACATTACTATTAATTGTCCAGTTATAGTCATAATAAGCCGGAGTGGTATAGAAAACTTTCACTTTTTTCGAATCCACTTTGCCTTCTTTTACAGCTGCTTCCCAAACCGCCTCATTTAGTGCGCCTGCTTTAAAGGCACCTGATTCAATTAACTTATATGTTGTATCATGTGAACCAGAGAAGTTTGGCTTGCCATCAAAATCTTTATTGGCATCAATTCCAGCTTCTGATAAAAAGTACCGTGGCATCAAGTGGCCGGAAGTGGAACTTTCACTGCCAAATGTAAATGATTTACCTTTTAAGTCTTCTAGCTTTGTGATTTTTTCAGATGATTGGGTAATAAAGACCGAATGGAACTCAGCGTCACGTGGACGTTGTACAATTGACTCTGCGTCTGGGACAAGATTTCTAGCTTGTACACTAGTTAAACCGCCAAACCAGGCCATATGGATTTCACCACGTTGGAAACCAGTGACTAATGCTGCATAATCTACTGAAGGTACAAATTCAACTTTCATACCAGTTTTTTCGCTAAGATATTTTGCAACAGCGGTCATCCCTTTATCTAAATCTGCAGCATTCTGGTCAGGAATGGCACCAATTTTAAAAACCTCTTTTGAAGTCGTTTCTTTTTTTCCTTCATTTGTTTTTTCATCACTCTGTCCACAAGCTGCTAACGAAAATACTAGCATAACAAGAATTAGAGCAGAAAGCCATTTTTTCACATTAATTCCACCTTAGTTTTTTAATAGTTTCTCTGTACTTTTAGAATTATACTTAAATGTTTTTTGTTAATAAATTCATTAAATCGATTTAAACTATAATTATCAATCGATTTTATAGATAACAAAAACACATAAAAATACTCAATAAAATCAATAAAATCATCAAAAACCCCTGCGAACATGGAGGGGTTTTTTGATGGGGTTCTTAAACTGTTAATTGTGACCATTCTTCGACATTCCACACTTTTGTACCCAATCTTCATAAAAGTCAGGTTCGTGGCAAACAAGAACAAACGTTCCTTTGTATTCTTTGAGCACACGTTTGAGTTCAGCCTTCGCATCGGAAATAGTGGTTTGTCTTAAAAAGGATTCGTGAAAGGCTCTTTTCTTTTTGCTGTATTTATTTATTTAGATGCTTAAACAAATGAATACCCTTGTCCATATAATAGTAAAAAAGAGGGGAAGGGGTGAATAGTTTGGCAATCAGTCAAAAGGGAATATCAATTGGTACCATTTCTGGTGGGATTGTAAACTTTGGTGGAGCTGTTTGTATTAGCCCAATAACAATAACATCGGAAAATTCAGGTTCTGGAAGTGATAATACAAAAACTGCCTTGAGTTCAGGAGTAAGCTCCACAACAAAGAGAAACATAACCGATTTGTTGGAAATGATTAAGGCGATGCTTTGAATAGCATCGCCTTTTTGAAAATCATTTAGAAGCTTTTTATAGAATTTCGTATGTAAGCAATGCAGAGGAGTGTAACCGGAATAATTATTTGGAGAGGATAATGTAAGTATAGTGGAAGTATTTTACTCCCTTCAAATACATGTTCCGAATAATTAGCAGCAACTGTCACTGATCCAAATAAAATTATAAGTCCAATGGGAAAACTGAGTTTTTGATGAGAACTAAACTGAAAAAGATCCGCGGTTCCGGAAACAGCTGCATAAAAATAGAGGGTTATTTTAAAGAATCCACCAATAACAAGGTAAAGCATAAATAATACATCTAGCCTCTCAAGAAAATCAGCAATTTGAATTTTACCAATCGTACTTAATAATGGAAATGGTGTGCGATTCAAATAGTCAACTCCTAACGCAGAAATATTGACAACCACAGTAATGGTGATGTTGATTCCACTTAATATCATCCCACTAAGACATATTTTCCTCGCTTTTTTTTGATCATTTAGATAAGGGAGCAACATTGTAAAAACAACCATTTCACCAATAGGAAAATTAAGGGTTCGAATAGCTATGGTATTTAGCACTGGTTTCCATCCGTATTCAAGCACGGGTTGAAGATTACCCAGGTGGATTATTCCTGAGAAGACAATTAAAAAGACACCAGCGATTGCCACGAAATATATGATTCCAAAGAATAGCTCACCAACTCTTGTTATTACCTCAAAACCCTTATGGATGGCATAGATAATCGTAAGGATCATTAAACAATTGATGACCATTAAAGGTGTACTGGTATATATTGTGGTGACTAATAGTTCTCCAAAATCACGCAAAATCCTTGATGCTTGATAAATAAAATAGACGATATAGATGAAACCAATCAAACGTCCAAACCATTTTCCAGTAATTTGTTGAACATAACTCGTCAATGGAATATCTGGATAAAACATAAATAGACGGTGGTATACGTGAAAGAGTACAAGACCCGAAATCAAACCTAGTAAAACCGCAATCCAAGCATCTTGTTTCGCTTCCGCTCCTAGACCAAAAAGAATCGCACTACCCATTTCAAACAATGTCACAAGAACAAACATTTGGGAGCCACTTATTTTTGCTTTTTCCATATCTAAACCCCTTTGTTAAACTCCCATACGTATATTGACACAATAAAAAGTAATTTCACTTTTTATTGTTCAGATACTAGTATAAAAATATTCCCTTAGTATTCAAAAAAAGGGATACATTTCCTGATATAAAAAAAGAAAAGACGATACCTTTATTAGTATCGTCCTTTAACTTAATTCTTCTATTATTAAGAGGCAATCTGATTATTTACTTGCTTCATTTGCTTCACTTGTTTTGTTGACTTTGTTACATTTAAAACAATGTTTAAAAATATAGCAGTTAGACTTCCTGTTACAATCCCGCTACTAGTAAGGATTTTAACACTCTCAGGCAGGTGGGCAAACATATCCGGTACGGCCGTTACGCCCATTCCCATCCCAACTGAACAGGCAATAATTAGAAGATTTTCTTGTGAAGCGAAATCAACTTTGCCGAGCATTTTAATTCCATAGGCAATAACCATTCCAAACATCGCCACCATTGCGCCACCAAGTACAGGTGTTGGAATAACGGTAGTAAAGGCTGCAATTTTCGGAATAAATCCAAGAAATACTAACATACCGCCCATTGTATAAATGACGTTATTGCTTTTAACACCTGAAAGCTGGACAAGTCCTACGTTTTGAGAATAGGTTGTGTATGGGAACGCATTAAATATCGCACCAATAATACTTGCTAGGCCTTCCGCACGATAACCTCTTGATAAATCCTTCTCCGTTAATTTTTTTCCCGTGATGTCACTTAGGGCGAAATAAACTCCTGTTGATTCTACCATACTCACAATTGCAACGAGTGTCATCGTAATGATCGGAGTCCATTCAAAGGTAGGTGTTCCAAAATAAAATGGTTTTACCATGTGGAACCATGATGCATCAGCAACCGCTGAAAAGTTTACTTTCCCCATAATAGATGCAGCTAACGTACCGCCCATTAATCCTAGTAAAATAGAAATGGAGCGAATAAAACCTTTTGTAAAACGGTAAAGCAAGATAATAAATAGCAACGTTCCGAAAGCTAAGCTGATATTTGAAAGGCTGCCAAAATCTGGGCTGCCTTGTCCGCCAGCGATGTTATTCATTGCAACAGGGATCAGTGTAATCCCAATAACAGTTACAACAGAACCAGTAACAACAGGTGGGAAGAACTTAATTAACTTCCCAAAGAATTGAGAAATAACAATGACAATCAATCCAGAAATGAGAATCGAACCATAAATGGCGGAAATACCAAACTGTCCACCAATGGCAATCATCGGTCCAACGGCAGTAAAGGTACAGCCAAGTACAATTGGTAAACCGATTCCGAAAAAGCGATTCTTCCAAACTTGTAGAATTGTCGCAATTCCGCACATTAAGATGTCGATGGATACCAAGTAGGTTAATTGTTCCCCCGAAAATTTAAGAGCTCCTCCGACGATAAGTGGAACAATTACCGCTCCTGCATACATCGCTAAAACATGCTGAATGCCTAATGAGGCGATTTTAAATGGATGTTGTTTCATTAGATTAATTCCTCCACATTTTCATTTATAAATGTCACTTTTCCGTTTGATAGGGAAGCAATTCTTGCTAAGGATTCAACCCTCAACCCTAAGTCCTTCAATTTTTGTGAACCATTCTGAAACGATTTCTCGATGACAATGCCAATTCCAGCAACGTTCGCACCGCTTTGTTGAACGATTTTTACTAAACCAAGAGCCGCTTCACCATTAGCTAAGAAATCATCAATGATGAGGACTCGGTCACTTTCATTCATGTATTTATTGGAAACGGAGATCTCGTTTGTTTCATTTTTGGTAAATGAATAGACAGACGCCGTAAGTAAGTCATCGACAAGTGTCAACGATTTTCTCTTTCGAGCGAATACAACTGGGACGTTCATATATAAACCAGCCATTACAGCAGGGGCTATGCCTGAAGATTCAATCGTTACAATCTTAGTAATGCCTTCATCTGCAAATATTCTCGCAAATTCTTTACCAATCTCAAGCATTAACTGCGGATCGATTTGATGGTTTAAAAACGAATCGACCTTTAACACATGGTCCGATAAAACCTTTCCGTCCGTGCAAATTTTCTCCTCTAGTAATTTCATAATAAAACTCCCCTATTAAAAATGATAAAAAGCCCAAAGGTCAGTGCCTCACAACAAAATAATTGAGTGAGATAATGACCTTTGGGCTTCGTGTCCAAACGGTTAAGGAATAGGTGCATAGCTACTTCCCATTACCCACTCATAGTCAGATTGTTACGGCAATCTGGTAGAAACTTGCGGGCCATCTCCCCGCGATTATATGAGTGAAACGCATATGAATTTATTCACATTATAAAGCACATAAAAAGAGGAAATCAACCATTTTTTCGCAAAAAGCGAACATTATAGTTTTTAAAATCGAAATTGTTCGTCCTTGGTAACCGTTTAAATAGGTGTAAATAAAAGGCCAACACAAATATTGAATAACCATTCATTTTCAGGTACTATTAAAGAGAAAATTTATTCTGAAAATTCTAAAATAGAGGATGGGTGAGTACTATGAAAAAATCTATTCCAGATTCCTGGTGGAAACAAATGAAGTTACCGGCCATTTCAGCCCCGATGTTTTTGGTGTCAGGCACCGAACTCGTAAAAAATTGTTGTTTGAATGGGGTAATTGGTTCTTTTCCTGCTCCAAATGCAAGACCGATTGAAGTTCTTGATCAGTGGATGGGGCAATTAAATGCGGAGTTAGAAGAGGCACGTGCCCTCGAACCAAACCGAAAAATTGCACCGTGGGCGATGAATATGGTTGTACATAGTTCTTACGGCCGCTTACAGGAAGAACTTGAATTGATTAAAAAGCATCAGCCGCAAATGGTGATTACCTCTTTAGGAAGTCCGAAATTAGTTGTTGATATTGTGCATGAATATGGCGGACTCGTATTCTCGGATGTAAGTGATTTAAAATTTGCTAAAAAAGCGGCAGAAGCTGGTGTTGATGGCTTGATATTGGTGGCGAGCGGGGCAGGGGGGCATGCTGGACAAATTAACAACTTTGCCTTCGTCGATATGGTCCGTAACTTCTGGGATGGAATCATTGTCCTTGCTGGTTCAATTTCTACCGGCAAGGGGATTTTAGCTGCACAAGCAGCGGGAGCAGATCTTGCCTATATGGGAACAAGGTTTATCGTGGCGACTGAAAGTATGGCTAATGATGAGTATCGGGAAATGCTGGTTGAATCAACCCAAGAGGATATCATATTAACGGATGCTTTCTCTGGTGTCATGTGTAATATGCTGGTGCCTAGTATTAAGAAGGCAGGTTTAGATCCCGAATCACTTGTCAAAAAGGATCAGGTAAACTTTGATAGTATGCAAAGGGAAACGAATGCGAAAGCTTGGCGTGATATTTGGTCAGCAGGTCATGGCGTAGGGGCCATCAATAAAATTGAAACAGTGTCTGAAATAATTAATAGTTTAGAAAGCGAATACAAAGAGGCATTACAAAAACTCAATCGAAATGCAGGGAAATGTAGTTCCGTGTCAGTAAATTAACCAAAAGCCAACAGATTTTAGTTGCAGGGCATATAAAAACATAAAGAAAGGAACCCTTCACGCGAAAGGTTCCTTTCTTTATGGAAGCTTTTTTAGTCTTGGTTACTTATTCTTTTTTTCCTTTGAGACGATCTTAATCACCTTATAACCTGGTTTCATTTTAATCTTTTGAACTCCATTATTGGTTGTCACTTGATACATGGTAAATTTCCGAGGTTGACGTTCGAGTATGTCGATTTTCTTAATTGTGTCTTTACGAAAATATTTATGTAGTTTCTTGGTTTGCTTTTCGTGTTTCTCACCATAAAGAAGATCGTAGGCAAAGATAAAAAATAATATAAATACAGCACCAATGATAAGTGTGTAGAAGGCAGAATATAAAAATGACAAGGTTGACATCCTTTCTTAAAAGCAATCGTAAGCATCTACGTCTTTAAGAAACAATTATAACGGAAAAGCATTCAATTTATAAGTTAATGTTTAGTGAATTATCTTAAAGAAATAACATTATTTTGATTTGGGTACTCTAAAAGGATATAAAAAATATTTTTCTTTTTTGTCCACTAGATATGAACAACTTTAAAAATTTATGATAAAGTATACATTAGGAATCCTTTAATAACGCTATTCAACAGTAAAATTAATGTCCATCTGAAACGGACAATTGTTTTTTCGCAAATGACATTAAAGGTTCAAATTATAAGGGGGAATGAATGATGTCTAGTCATATTTTAGAACAATTTTTAAATGAAAATCTTGAGGATTTAAAAGGAAAAGGCCTATACAATGTCATCGATCCACTCGAGAGCCCGAATGGTCCACTAATCACGATTAATGGTAGAGAACTTGTCAATCTTTCTTCTAATAATTATTTAGGTTTAGCAACGGATGAACGCTTGAAAAAAGCCGCAGCCGAGGCCATTGAAACCTACGGAGTTGGAGCAGGGGCAGTCCGTACAATCAACGGAACACTCAAGTTGCATGTGGAACTCGAAGAGAAATTGGCTGAATTTAAACATACAGAAGCAGCGATTGCCTACCAATCTGGATTTAATTGCAACATGGCAGCCATTTCCGCTGTTATGGATAAAAATGATGCGATTCTTTCAGATGAATTAAACCATGCGTCGATTATTGACGGCTGTCGTCTTTCGAAAGCAAAAATCATCCGTGTTAATCACTCTGACATGGAAGATTTACGTGCCAAAGCAAAAGAAGCAAAAGAGTCTGGTCTTTACAATAAGATTATGGTAATCACTGATGGCGTATTCTCCATGGATGGCGATATTGCCTTACTGCCGGAAATCGTTAAGATTGCTGAAGAATTTGACTTAATCACCTATGTTGACGATGCCCATGGATCAGGTGTGCTTGGTGATGGGGCAGGGACCGTCAAGCATTTTGGTCTTTCTGATAAAATTGATTTTCAAATTGGCACATTATCCAAAGCAATTGGTGTAGTCGGCGGATATGTTGCTGGTAAAAAGAATCTGATTGATTGGTTAAAAGTTCGCAGCCGCCCATTCCTATTTTCAACTTCACTTACTCCTGCAGATGTGGCAGCAAGCAAGAAGTCGATTGAAATCCTCATGGAAAGCACGGAACTTAACAAGAAACTGTGGGAAAATGGCGATTATCTAAAAAAAGGCTTACAAGAGTTAGGTTTTAATATTGGAAACAGTGAAACACCAATTACACCATGTATCATAGGGGATGAATCACTTACTCAACAATTCAGCAAACGTTTAAATGAAGACGGGGTTTATGCTAAGGCCATTGTTTTCCCAACTGTACCAAAAGGGACCGGACGTGTTCGTAACATGCCAACAGCAGCACATTCAAAAGAAATGCTTGATCGAGCGATTGCGATATATGAAAAAGTCGGTAAGGAAATGGGCGTAATCTAAAAAAGTCATTACAATTTTTAGCCTAAGTGAAGAGGACGGGGAAACGACGATGAAGCGTATTTTAATTACTGGTGCTCTAGGACAGATTGGATCAGAATTAACCTTAAAGCTACGAGACATTTATGGAGCGGATAACGTTATTGCGACAGATATAAAAAAGAACGAAAGTGAAGCTGCTCAAAGCGGCCCATTTGAAACGGTTGATGTCACAAATGTAAACCGAATGGTGGAAGTAGCAAAAAAATACAATGTTGATTCGGTTATGCACTTAGCCGCCTTATTATCAGCAACAGCGGAAGCGAAGCCTGTATTTGCATGGAATTTAAACATGGGCGGGCTGATGAATGGACTTGAGACGGCAAGAGAACTAAAAGCACAATTTTTCACACCTAGTTCGATTGGTGCTTTTGGGCCTTCAACGCCTAAAGACAACACCCCTCAAGATACAATTATGCGACCAACAACGATGTACGGGGTCAATAAAGTGGCTGGGGAATTATTGTCTGACTACTATTTCCATAAATTCGGAGTCGATACTCGCGGCTTACGTTTCCCTGGATTAATTTCCTATGTCGCTCTTCCTGGTGGAGGAACCACTGATTATGCAGTTGAAATTTACTATGAAGCAGTCAAAAATGGAAAATATACTTCTTACATTGATAAAGGTACCTATATGGATATGATGTATATGCCAGATGCCTTGAATGCTATTGTTGATTTAATGGAGGCCGATTCCACTAAATTAATCCATCGTAATGCTTTTAATGTTACGGCAATGAGCTTTGATCCAGAGGAAATTGCTGCTTCCATTGCTAAGTTTGTTCCTGGATTTGAAATTTCATATAAGGTGGATCCTGATCGTCAAAAAATAGCGGAAAGTTGGCCGAATTCCATTGATGCTACCGCAGCAAAAGAGGAATGGGGCTTTAAATACGTATTTGATTTAGATAAAATGACGAAGGACATGGTGGAAAAGCTTCGTCAGAAGGTATGATTTTAATAATCCTGAGCCGCAATGGTTCGGGATATTTTTTTAAGAAAAAAAGAAACAGCGAACCCACAGGGCTTCGCTGTTATCTTTTCACATAAATATATTTTTCCTTTTTCTCCGTAACTCTTCCTACAATCGAAGCATAAGGTAATCCACTAGCACGAAGTTTGTCCACATACTCAGCAGCTTCCTGTTCACTTAGAGCGACAAACAAACCGCCGGAAGTAATCGCATCACAAAGAAGTAGTTGTTCCTCAGGAAGGATCTCCTCATATTCAACATCATCCGCTAACCATTTATGATTCGCCTTAGAACCGCCGGGAACCACACCATTTTCCGCTAATTCTAGGGCACCTTCTAGTACAGGGACTTGTTCTAGTGAAAATTCAAAACTGACATTACTACCACGTGCCATTTCACTGCCATGACCTAGTAATCCAAATCCAGTTATATCTGTGACAGCGTGAGGTTGATAATTTGTTAAAACTTCAGCTGCCACCTTATTTAGCGCAGCCATGGTGTCAGTGACAATTTGTTCCTGTTCTGGCGTTACCACGCTTCTTTTAATGCCTGTTGTGATGATTCCCACTCCAATTGGCTTCGTCAACACAAGAACATCACCTGGCTCTGCGCCGACGTTTTTCCACACTTTATCTGGATGGACGATTCCTGTTACGGATAATCCAAATTTAGGTTCTTGGTCATCTATAGAATGCCCGCCTACCGTAATCGCTCCGGCTTCCTTAACTTTATCCGCAGCCCCGCGCAGTATTTCCGATAGCATTTCAGCACCCAATTTTTTAATCGGGAAACCTACGATATTCAAGACAGTTTTGGGTTCACCGCCCATTGCATACACATCACTTAATGCATTTGCAGCGGTGATTTGACCAAACATATAAGGGTCATCCACGATAGGGGTAAAGTAATCCACGGTCTGTATCAGTGCAATGGAATCAGTTAATTGATAAACCCCGGCATCATCAGATGTATCAAGCCCCACTAATAATTCTGGAACAGGTTCTTGTTTCGGTAAATGACGCAAAACTTGCGCCAGGTCCTCTGGACCAATTTTGCAGCCTCAACCAGCTTTTGTTGACAAAGAGGTCAAGCGTACTTTATCTTGTTCACTCAACGTGTCCACCTCCATTTTTATAGTATAACTCTTTCCCAAAAAATCCGCACGGATAGACAAAAAAATTGTAGTAGGAGAGAGAATAGGGTAAAATATTAACACTATCCTGATGTAGTAAACTCACTTTTTTGATGGAGGCATTTTTATGAAGAATTACCATATAATTATAGAATTTTGTATGCAATGAAATTACGCACCTAAAGCCGCGAGTTTCGCGGAAGAGCTATTTAATCATTTTTTTAGAGATATTCAAAAGTTAGAACTAATTCCAAGTTCAGGTGGCGCATTTGAAGTGACCGTGAATGGAGAGAAGATTTATTCAAAGCTTGAAACAGGATTATTCCCCGATACAGAAGAAATGATCGAAATCATTACAAAAAAATAAAAAGCAGCCCTCTGGTCCAAAAGGATTGGAGGGCTACTTTTTTACTTATAGAAACATTATGTCACCATTGAATTTAAGGCAGGGTAATGTATCTATTTTTTCCTACACAACTATCTATTTTTGAAATCACAACTTCTAATATTCCATTACTAAAAGTTGCATAAACAGTCTGATTTACGACTAGAAACGGAAAGTTGATGGATCGTACACGTTTTTGTTGTTTCATGGAAGGGGGGTATTTAGATGCTGATATCACTAATTGACTTCCTTCTATATATACCTTTATTTCAGAAGTTTCAAATTCACTTAGGATGGCCTCGACAATCCATTCCTTTTCAGTCTCATAAAGATCGATTTGAAATTGGGTTGCATCATAATAAGATGTAAGTGGATCGAGAAAATAACTTTCCAGCCATTTTTCCACTTCGTCAAAGTCAAAGCTTTGATTTTTCAGTTGTTTCTTTTTTGACATATTTAATCCCCCTTGCTCGTTTCATTTTATTCATAAGGGATAAAAATGTGAAAATGATATGATATAATTGGGACATGCAGAAGCGCCTCTTTTACTAATTACGATCATGTATGGGCTCTAAAGCTTGGTATATTATAGAAAGAGACCGATGGATAAAGGAGTTTTTATTTTGAAAGAATGGCTACGTTCCATCCCAGCGGTTCATGAACTTCAAAATCATGAGAGGTTTTTGAATCTGCTGAAATCAAGTCAGTTGGATCAATTGAATTTAACCAAACAACTTAAAGATGTCATTGATTCCATTAGGGTCGCGATACTTAAAGACAATTGGCCAGGTGCAAGACCAGGCACCATCGATTTTCATGATGACCTATTTACTATCCTCGAATCAAAAATACAAAAACAGTTTGCCTATACCATTGAAAAAGTCATCAATGCGACGGGAACGATCTTACATACAAATTTAGGAAGGGCTAGATTAAGCGAAAACGCGATCAGCCATGTGATTGAGACAGCAAGGAACTATTCCAATCTTGAGTATAAGCTATCTGAAGGTGAAAGAGGCTCACGACATAGTCATGTTGAATCCTTAATTAAAGAAATCACTGGGGCGGAAGCAGCCATGGTGGTTAATAATAATGCTTCTGCTGTTTACTTTGTCTTAAGAGCTCTTGCTTCTCAAAAAGAAGTCATTGTTTCAAGGGGGCAGCTTGTTGAAATTGGCGGCTCATTTCGAATTTCATCGATCATGGAAGAGAGTGGAGCAAAGTTAGTTGAAGTGGGTACCACCAATAAAACGCACTTCTACGATTATGAAAGGGCAGTCAGCCCAGACACAGCGATTGTCATGAAAGTTCATACAAGTAACTTTAAAGTCATTGGATTTACCAAATCGGTAGAAACTGAGGAACTGGTTAATCTCACGAAAGGATTGGATGAAGTCATTTTTTATGAAGATCTCGGTAGCGGTGCATTATATGATTTCAAGAAGCATGGAATTGGTGAGGAACCCGTCGTAAAAGAGGTCATTGAATTAGGGGCAGATGTTGTATCTTTTAGTGGAGACAAGCTCCTAGGCGGACCCCAAGCAGGGATTATCGCTGGTAAAAAAGAAATTATCGACCGTTTGAAAAAACACCAATTAGCACGTGTACTGCGTGTCGACAAAATGACATTAGCGGCATTAGAAGGTACGTTAATCGATTATGCCAGAGGTGAAAATGGACTGGTAAATATTCCAACGCTTCGGGATTTATTAGTATCACTCGAAGAATTAGACGTTCGAGCTCAGTCTTTTGTTACAAACTTATTACGAAATACCGGGAAATATGTTACAAAAATTACAAAAGGAAGCAGTCAAGTAGGTGGCGGGACGATGCCGGATGTGGAACTTCCAACCATTGTCATAGCCTTAAAACATGATACACTAACTGCGGAACAACTGGGCAGGAAGCTTCGTACAGAAGTGAAGCCGGCCATTATAGGACGAATCCAAAAAGATGAATTTATCATTGATTTAAGAACAGTCACGCTAGAAGAAGAAGCACATTTACTCCAAGCATTAATCAATGTTTAAAATAGGAATATCGAAGCCCCAGCACGTCAACTAAAGTGCTAGGGCATTTTTTATCCAAAATTCTGCTCCAAATCGATGGCTGTGACTTCGCCGCTAGAATGGAGCATCTGTTTATCTACATATCATGATGTGTATTATGTTTGGCTCTTGAATGGTTGCGGTTTTTTACTTTGTGAGAACCACTTAGCGGCTCAGGCTGACCAGATTGTTTTGGGGCATTTTTTCTCATGTCTTTGCCATCGTTTTTGTTCATTTTTCATCCCTCCTATATATTAGGATGCAGTCATTAAGTCCTTTTATACCGTATATTTTTTGTAGTTCTGTGCAATTTAACGGTAAACAAAATGAAGGAGTGAATGAAGAAAATGCAAAAGTTTCCTTACAACAAAGATAAACAACAAGCATTTCAAGCAGCACAACAAGGGTATGAGAATGCCCAAGGACTATATGAGACCATCGTGAGTGATAATGCAAGTTACGGCCATCAATTGAAGCATCTTAAAGACGAAGTAAATGAGGCCTACCAGCAGATCTCGAATGCCATGGAAGTGGCATCAGAACATCAACGGGCACAGTTAGAGCGTTTCCAACAGGATTTGTCAAGCATGGTGTCAGAAGTCAATCAAGTGGAATAAAAAAGCAGGCGGAAAATCGCCTGCTTTTAATTCTGAATCTAGCTCCAGCGCCTAGGGGCTCGGGGGTCATAATCCCCTAAAACAAGGCGCTTGCGCTTTTTATTATTGGTTTTTCTTCCGTTTTTTGTTATTCATTCTTTCTTTAGCAGTTAATTCTGGTTCACTGGCCATTTCTTCATTAAAGCCAGCACCTTTTCCTTGACCTTTGGCTGCATTCATCCCTGGAATTACATGATTAGACTTTCGTTTCACCATTGTGATCACCTCCTACAACATTACTATTTCCTCCATAGCAAAAATAATGACAAAGAAAAGTTTTTTTGAGATAATAATAGTGAAAATTTCGTTTTTTCCCTACCCACATCTATATTAGCACAGATGGTGTTTTTTGAATTTTCAGAACAAAATACATAAAAAAACATAAGTTAAACTTATCAATCACAATAACTTTCTTGTTATTTACTTATGAATTAGGTTGTATTAAGATAAGAATTGTGAGAAAAGTTACGACGGATGGGAAAATTCAAACTTTTCGACTTTTCATTTAATTTGGTGAATTATGACGAATGAGGGGGTTTTTAACACATGGTTAAAAACGATGTATTTAACGCACGAGCTTCTTTTGAAGCCAATGGTAAACGTTATCACTATTACCGTCTAAGTGCACTTGAAGAGGCAGGAATCGGTAACGTTTCAAAATTGCCTTACTCAGTAAAAGTTTTACTTGAATCTGTACTTCGCCAATATGATGGCCGCGTAATTGCAAAAGAGCACGTTGAAAACTTAGCAAAATGGGGAACAGCTGAACTTAAAGAGGTAGATGTTCCATTCAAACCTTCACGTGTAATCCTTCAAGACTTCACAGGAGTTCCAGCAGTGGTAGACCTTGCTTCTCTAAGAAAAGCAATGGCTGACCTAGGCGGGGATCCGGACAAAATTAATCCTGAGAAAACAGTAGACCTTGTCATCGATCACTCTGTACAGGTTGATGCATATGGATCTAGTGATTCTTTACGAGTGAACATGGATTTAGAATTTGAACGTAATGCAGAGCGTTACCAGTTCTTAAGCTGGGCTCAAAAATCATTCAATAACTATCGCGCTGTTCCGCCTGCAACAGGTATTGTTCACCAAGTAAACCTTGAATACTTGGCTGACGTTGTTCACGTGGCTGAAGTTGATGGTGAATTAGAAGCTTACCCAGATACATTAGTTGGTACAGACTCACATACAACAATGATCAATGGTATTGGTGTTCTAGGCTGGGGCGTTGGCGGTATTGAAGCTGAAGCTGGAATGTTAGGACAGCCTTCATACTTCCCTGTACCTGAAGTTGTTGGTGTTAAGTTAACGGGCGAACTTCCAAATGGAGCAACAGCAACTGACTTAGCATTAAAAGTAACTCAAGTACTTCGCAGTAAGGGTGTTGTTGGTAAATTCGTTGAATTCTTCGGCCCGGGTGTATCTGTACTTCCACTTGCTGACCGTGCAACGATTGCAAACATGGCTCCTGAATACGGTGCAACATGCGGATTCTTCCCAATTGATGATGAATCACTAGCATATTTGCGCTTAACAGGCCGTGAAGAAGATCAAATTAATGTGGTTGAACAATACTGTAAAGCTAATGGCTTATTCTTTGATTCATCATTTGAGCCGGTTTACACCAATGTAGTTGAAATCGACCTTTCTGAAATTGAAGCAAATCTTTCTGGCCCTAAGCGCCCACAAGATTTACTCCCACTTTCAAAAATGAAAGAAGAATTCGTAAAAGCTGTTTCTGCACCTCAAGGAAACCAAGGCTTTGGCTTACAAGCAAATGAACTTGATAAGTCCGCTACAGTTAAATTTAACAATGGCGACGAAACAACTATTAAAACTGGGGCAGTTGCGATTGCATCAATCACAAGCTGTACAAACACATCTAACCCTTACGTTTTAGTAGGTGCAGGACTTGTTGCGAAAAAAGCTGTTGAATTAGGAATGGAAGTTCCAAAATTCGTGAAAACTTCTTTAGCACCAGGATCTAAAGTTGTAACTGGATATCTTCGTGATTCTGGCTTACTTCCTTACCTAGAGCAAATCGGCTTCAACCTAGTTGGTTACGGCTGTACAACATGTATCGGTAACTCCGGTCCATTAAAAGAAGAAATTGAAAAAACAATCGCTGAAAACGATCTTTTAGTTACATCAGTACTTTCCGGTAACCGTAACTTCGAAGGCCGTATTCATCCGCTTGTAAAAGCTAACTACCTTGCTTCACCACCATTAGTTGTTGCTTACGCCCTTGCTGGAACTGTAAACATCGACTTCGCTTCTGAAGCAATTGGTAAAGATAAAGATGGAAACGATGTATTCTTCAAGGATATCTGGCCATCAACTGCTGAAGTTAATGATGTAGTTAAACGCACGGTTACTCCTGAATTATTCCGCAGCGAATATGCGAACGTGTTTGGTGACAACGAGCGTTGGAACGAGATCAAAACAAGCAATGAGCCATTATATACTTGGGATGAAGATTCAACTTATATTGCCAACCCACCGTTCTTTGAAGGCTTATCACCAGAACCAGGTACTGTTGAACCATTAACAGGACTTCGTGTAGTAGGTAAGTTTGGTGATTCTGTAACAACTGACCATATTTCACCAGCAGGAGCTATTGGTAAAAATACTCCAGCAGGGAAATATCTGCTTGAAAAAGGCGTTGCGATTCGTGACTTCAACTCTTATGGATCTCGTCGTGGTAACCACGAAGTAATGATGCGTGGAACATTCGCAAACATTCGTATTCGTAACCAAATCGCACCAGGTACAGAAGGTGGAGTAACTACCTACTGGCCAACAGGCGAAGTTACATCCATCTATGATGCTTGCATGAAGTACAAAGAAAACGGCACTGGATTAATTGTCCTTGCTGGTAAAGATTACGGAATGGGCTCTTCACGTGACTGGGCTGCGAAAGGAACTAACCTTTTAGGTATTAAAACAGTTCTTGCTGAAAGCTTCGAACGTATTCACCGTTCAAACCTTGTGTTAATGGGTGTGCTTCCACTTCAATTTAAAGAGGGCGAAAGCGCTGAAACACTTGGATTAACTGGTAAAGAAACCATTGATGTTCAAGTAGGCGAAGAGGTAAAACCACGTGATCTTCTTAAAGTAACAGCAACTGACGAAGCTGGTAACAAGAAAGAATTTGAAGTTCTTGTTCGTTTTGACTCAGAAGTTGAAATTGATTACTACCGTCACGGTGGAATTCTTCCAATGGTTCTACGTGAAAAATTACAAGCTTAAGACAGATGAACACCATGCCACTTGGCATGGTGTTTTTTAAAGAAAGGAAATATACAATGCTCTTACATCAAATAGTAGAGAGGTATAATCTTGAGGTTACTGACTTAGTACAGATTCACGAGGGCTTTCAAAATACTGTCTATTCGTTTCAACGAGCGGGAAGAAATTATATATTACGAATAACCGCGAAGTGCCGTCGGAGGCTGGAAGAGATTGAAAATGAATTTGCGTTTATCTTTGCTTTAGATGAACAGGGAGTAAGGGTGTCACTGCCAATACGTTCAATACACGGCCGTTTGGTAGAACTCTTTCCTGATCAAGATAAACATGTATTCGTCACTGTTTTCGAAAAAGCTTCAGGTAAACCTGTAGACGTAACTGACAAACACATTTGGAACGAAGCATTTTTTTATCAGTGGGGCATGGTGATAGGGGCCATGCATGATGCATCAAAAGGAATCAATAAAAAGCTGACCAGACCTGTGTGGAATTGTGAAGACCCTGATTTATTAGGGTTACTACCGCAAATGAACTCTGTGCAAATCAAACAACAATACATACATTTGCTGAACAAATTAAAAAGCTTCTCTCCAACACCCGAAAATTTTGGTCTTATACATAACGATCTCCATCAAGGTAATTTCTTAGTTGATAATGGCAAAATGACGGTCTTTGATTTTGATGATTGTGCCTATCATTGGTTTGCTAATGATTTAGCTGTATCCTTTTACCATGCTTACTGGCAGACTACATCTTTTACACCCGAATTCACTAATTTTAGTAATGTCTTCTGGGAACATTTTTTAAAGGGATATAATCAGAAAAATGAACTGACAAAAGAGATGATTTTACAAATACCTATTTTCTTAAAAATAAGGGAGATATTCTTATATCATTTATTTTTGGAAAAATGGGATCTGGACCATTTAGAAGACTGGCAGAAGTATACTTTATCAGATTTAAAATCAAAGATTGAAAACGGGATTCCTTATTCAAATATTGATTTTACTTTGCTTAGCGAAGAATTGTTTGACAAAGGTAACGGTTCACTAATACAATAAAACTAACAAACGAAAAGGAATGATTAAGGGCCGATGAAATTATAATCTTATTTTTCAGACATGATTCGAATAACGAAAAATGTTGAACCTGAAGAATAGGATTAGTATGTCCTTTTTTATGTCCTAAATCGTTTAAATGCCATTACAACAAAACCTTGTATAGGGTTATTTGTTGTGTCATTAACGACATATATACGACATAAATCTCTCTTCAGGTTCAAGCGAAGGGAGTTTTTTTATGCTTACAAATCAGCAGACAGTTATAAAAGTAATCGACTTAGAAAAAAGTTTTCATTTAAGGAAGGTATTGGACAATATTCAATTTGATATAAAAAACGGGGAACGGATCGGGCTAGTTGGCTATAATGGAACCGGAAAAACCACTTTGGCAAACATCCTTTTCGGGAAAATTGCACCTGATAAAGGTATCGTAGAAAAATCAAAGGATTTAACGATTGGCTATCTTTCCCAATCCATTGATTATCAGGTTAGTGATTTTCAGCAGTCTTTATCAGGAAATACCAAAAATCATTTGCTCGAGCATGCGAGTATGTTAGGTCTCACGAAGGTTTATAACTGGGAAGATGAGCGTCTAGGACATTTAAGTGGCGGGGAAAAATTAAAGTTGGCATTAGCAATGGTTTGGGCTTCCAAACCGGACTTTTTAATTTTGGATGAACCAACGAACCATTTAGATTATAAAGGGATCGAGTGGTTGGTTTCTGAATTAGAGAATTTCCGGGGACCCGTCCTTATTATCTCTCATGATCGGCATTTCTTAGATAAAACAGTTACTAGAATTTTTGAATTAGAAAATAGCAAAATTAATTTTTACAATGGAAACTATAGTGACTATCGTAAAGAGAAGCAGCAAAAAATTGAAAATAAGAAGCACCAATATGATGTCCAGCAGCAAAAAATAAAAGAAGTGGAAACACAAATTACTCAATTAAAATCCTGGTCTGATAAAGCCCATCGCGATTCTACAAAAAAAGGGAAGGGGCCAAGCAAAAGACAAAATGGGATTAAGGAATATCATCGGGTAAAGGCTAAAAAAACCGACAATCAAGTGAAGTCCAAAATGAAACGCCTGCAAAATGAGCTCGAAAAAAACAAGCTCGAAAAACCTTTAGATGAAGTTCAAATAAGGTTTCAATTTGACGCGCAAGGGAAGAGAGGCAAACGTATTGTCGAGGCGAAAAATTTAACCAAATCATATGAGAATCGGACGCTTTTTCATCATTCCAACTTCTATATTAACTACGGAGAACGGATCGGCCTTTTTGGTGAAAATGGCTGCGGCAAAACGACCTTCATAAAAATGTTGTTAGAACAAGAAGGTTGTTCTAATGGAGAGTTGTGGAGAAGCGACACTATAACAATCGCCTATCTGAGTCAAGATGTGGATGATTTGCCCTCCGAAAAAACGGCCATTGACGCACTGGGATTCACTGATCGGGAAAGTGTTCTAAAAGCTAGAACCCTATTGGCCAATATCGGCTTAAAAGAAGCACTAATTACAAAGCCAATTGGAACATTGAGTTTGGGGGAACGAACAAGAGTAAAACTCGTCGATTTATTAATGAAGGAATATGATGTTCTTATACTTGATGAGCCAACCAATCATCTAGATTTGCCGAGTAGAGAGCAGCTTGAAAATACATTGTCGGAGTTCTCCGGGACGATTATTACCGTCTCCCATGACTATTATTTTCTCAATAAACTTTGCGACCGGTTGCTTGTATTTGAAAACCAAAAAATCAGACGGATTGAGATGAAACCTGAAGAATATTTAAATCAGGGTGAAAATGAGAAGGATACCTTAAAACAGTCACTACTAATAATCGAAAACAAGATTGCGACAATTTTGGGACAGTTATCATTTATTGATCAAAAGGACCCTCGGTATCCCGAACTAGACCAAGAATTTAATAACCTTCTTAAGCAAAAACGAAAACTAATGGGCTAAAACAACTATAGATAAAATCAGTAAAGATTAAAATTAAAGGTCCTCAATTGGTTCGATTGAGGACCTTTAATCATTTTCAACAATCTAGCAAATACTGATCAATTTTTAGTCAATAAATTTAGAAGTTTTTTCTCTTTATCCGCCCGTATCCCAGCATTCCACTCATCCTCAGTCAATTGGCGGGTTTTCTCCCATTCATAAATATCAGTGATACTATCTTCAAGAGGCCTAAATGAAAGACCACTCTGAATGGCTTTATCAACATTGATAGAAAATGCACCTTTCCATGGCTCCACTGACTCAGATGACAATGGATAATTCTCGGGCACCCAAAGCGGCATTTCCGTCCATGGGGCTACTTTTTGATCCAGAAGAAATTGTTCCTCGGCCCAAACCACATCTGCATTTGAACCTGTCACTTTAATACATGTATCAACAAACTCTTTTATCGTTAATGGATAATCAGGACCCGTTGCATTAAAAGTTCCAGCGGAATGCTTCTCTTCCATATCGAGTATCCAGTTAGCCATGTCTTTGTTGTCAATCATCTGCACCCGGCGGTTCGGATTTCCAGGTACCAATACCTTGCCGCCTTTTGCGATTCTATTCACCCAATAGGGAACACGGTCAGTATAATCATTTGGCCCAATTAATTGACCGGCACGTATATTTAATACACGCCCCGGCATATTTTTCTCAGCTATTTGTTCACATAAAGCCTTAAAATGTCCGTAATATTGATAGATGGGTCCGTCGGCATCCATCGAAAGCTGATTTGCTTCCTCGATTGACATTTTCAAGACAGAGTAGTTTTCATCCAAATTCTCCTGAATCCAATCTTGATAGACAGAAATACTCGAAATAAACGTATAATGCTGGACTTGGTCTCTTAATAAGTTGGTTGTGTTCTGGACTGTATAGGGAATAAACCCGCTTGTATCAAGTACAGCATCCCAATAGCGATTTTGAAGCGCTTTCAAATTTCCAAATCGATTTCCATAGAGAACTTCGATATCCTTAATTCCGGGACTTTGAATTCCACGATTAAATATGGTGACTTCATGATTGCGTTTTAAAGCTTCTTCTACGAATGTTTTTCCTAAAAAGCGGCTTCCACCTAATACAAGTATCTTCAAAAATATCCCCCCATTCATTCATACTTCTATTTTAACAAATTTTCACACAATTTAGTTAACTTATCAGAGCGACAAATAAAAAAATGAAAGTATTGCATATGTCTCTGATATTGTTAAAATTACATTGGGTGAAGTTGAAGAAATGATTCTAAAAACTTAACAAGAATTTACATAAAAGTGAAAGGATGTTTTACATGGAAAACACATACTTACAATCCGTTTCCTATGAAAACGGAGTTCTAAAAATACTCGATCAAACCAAAATACCGAACATTACAGAATTTCTCGAAACCAGAAAAATTGAAGATGCTTGGGATGCCATTAAGCAGCTAAAAGTTCGAGGGGCGCCAGCGATTGGCATAGCTGCCGCATACGGGTTAGTGCTTGGATTCAAGGATGCCCCGGAAAATTCTTTTGAGGATTTTTATGGACATTTAAAAAAGCAATCAGATTATTTAGCATCTTCACGACCAACAGCCGTCAACTTGTTTTGGGCTTTGAAGCGAATGAATGAACGAGCACTTAAAGAGAAAGAATTACCGATTAATCAAATCAAAGAAGCATTGGAAGAAGAAGCCCATAACATTCGTAATGAAGATGAAGAAGTATGTCGGACAATCGGAGAGCATGCATTAAACCTTTTAGAGGACGGGATGGGGATTCTAACACATTGCAATGCGGGTGGGATCGCTACAGCGAGATATGGAACAGCCTTAGCACCACTTTATTTAGCAAAAGAAAAGGGCTGGGATATCAAAGTTTTTGCTGATGAAACAAGACCGCTGCTACAAGGGGCGCGATTAACTGCATGGGAACTAATGCAGGCTGGCATAGATGTCACTCTCATAACGGACAATATGGCCGCGATGGTTATGCAAAAGGGCTGGGTTCAAGCAGTGATTGTTGGTTGCGATCGTGTTGCAGCCAATGGTGATGTAGCCAACAAAATTGGGACATACGGAGTTGCCTTATTAGCAAAAGCCCATAATATACCTTTCTACGTGGCAGCACCAATCTCCACGATTGATTTGGATACAAAAACAGGTACCGATATTCCAATCGAGGAAAGAGATGCATCCGAAATTACGGATGGCTTTGGAAAAAGGACTGCCCCTGAAGGTGTGAAAGTGTTTAACCCTGCGTTTGATGTCACACCAAATGAGCTTGTTACCGCAATCATCACCGAAAAGGGTATAATAAAAGGAAATTACCAGGAAGAACTGGAGAAACTCTTTCAATCCTAAGAGCGGATTGTTTTTTGTAAATTGTCACAGTTTCGGCATATCCGTATTTGGTTTCACCTAAGATTATAGTGTAAAATCAATGTAGCAGATTATGAAGTAAAGGAGGATTCGGGAATGATAAAAAAAGTACTTGCTACCGTAATACTAGTTTCCTTACTTACAGTCGCGATTGTTCAAGCCATGGATAAGACTTCAGAAACTCCCGAAACGAAAAGTCAAACCACAGCAAGTCAAGAAGGTCTCGCTGTTGGAGCAAAGGCACCTGATTTTGAACTCAAAACACTTACCGGCGAAAAGATAAAGCTGTCTAATTTAAAAGGTAAAAAAGTAATGCTTAACTTCTGGGCAACATGGTGTCCTCCATGTAAAGCAGAAATGCCGGCAATGGAACAATTTTCAAAACAAATGCCTAAGGATGTTGTCATTTTAGCCGTGAACATTGATCCTCAATTAGATGTCCAAGGCTTTGTGGATGAAAATAAAATTACTTTTCCAATTCTTCTTGATTCAGAAGATCAAGTAAATGAAACTTATCAAGTCCTATCCATACCAACTACGTATTTTATTGATAGTAAAGGAAACATTCAGAATAAATATATCGGTGAAATGAAACTTGATGATATGAAAGATTTTACCAGAAAATTAAAATAGATTAAAAAAGACGTTGGATTATTCCAATGTCTTTTTTCTTGGGAAAGGCTTTTCTTTAAAATTTTCAAAAAGTTGTAATAATTGCAACCGTTTCCGGGCATAATAACTGTTAGAATAGGAACTAAGGACGGTGATACCGATGAGAAAACCAAGAAAACGCTCATTTGCTGAGCTTGTATCTGAAAATAAAACACAACTATTAAAAGATCGCGCTGCGATGGAAAAAATTGAACAGCGCCTAGAAGAAAAACGTCTCGGAAAAGCAGAATAACTAAAAAAGTTTACCAATCATGTTTTCCTTCCTTTAGGACAAAATGTAAATAAGGAGGGATCATGACATGGGTAAAAAATATCAAACGAAACGTTTTCAACCAGATCACGTTGGAACACAACCACGTGGTTTTAGCGGGAATAAAGGAAAGAAAATGAATGATACTTCAGGTGAGCATGCACAAGTAATACAAACAAAAGGTGAATAACAATGAATTTTAGACTTGACTGGTGAAAGCCAGCAAGTCTTTTTTGTTTTTGAAAAATTCTTGTTTATTTTTTTCAGTCCGTAACAAACTATATCTGTACCAATTACACCCTAGGAGGAAATTACAATGGCATATAATAACAAACCGAATCCAGATGACCGCAGTGATAATGTTGAAAAGCTTCAAGCGATGATTCAGAATACGGAAAATAATATCGAAGCAGCTGAGGAATCATTAGCCCTTACTGACAGCGAGACTCAACGCCAGGAAATTGAGGCGAAGAACGAGCGCCGCCGGGAAAGCATTGAATCGTTCCGGTCAGAAATTAAGGATGAAGCAAATAACCAACAAAGCTAATAACAATTGTATGACCTGTTCATTGTGGACAGGTCTTTTGTTTAGGTATGGAGTGATTGTTATGGTAAGATAGAAGGGAAATTTTGAAGAAGAAGTGATAATCTTGAGACAAATTGTAAACCAGGTCACTAATAATAATGAAGAAAAACTAAAGCAATGGGAACTGGAACTAAACCAGAATGGTTCGATTTCTAATGAAAGTGCATTAATTTCTGCGTTGACAGATGAATCCAATCCCATCACCTTATCAAAACTTTTAACACTTGCTGCTCTCTCTCGGATTGGACGAAATGAACAGGATAAAATGGCTGCAATATGGATGGAAAGAGCACTTAGTTTAGATCCAAATAATCAAGCAGCAAAAGAATATATGTTACAAACAGAATGGAAAAAATTAGCAGAAATACTCTTACCTCTTACATTTCCTGCTATGAGAGAAACAGATAACCGAACGGCAAAAAAGAAAACAGCCGAACAGTACATAGAAGTATGTCAAAATTTTTTAAGTAATGCAGACGAAAAACAATCAGATTTAGCAGTAAAAAGAGAACTTTCTGCAACGTTGAGTACGAAGGAAGTTTATCAACGGTATAATCAGTTATTTGAGTTATACTCTTCTGCAATCGATGAAACAGGTAAGCTATTAAAGGCCGTGGAGGAGTATGACCAATCGATTACAGGTGTTTTCCATACCTCCACCTATTATGATGATTTAAAATTGCATTTATCCAATTTAGATGAAATCAAAGAAACTTGGCAAAGGCAATTTTACGAAGAGAACGTACAATCTGTCACCGATCAAATCAATGCATTAGATCAACTAAATGATATGATTGGAATGGAATTTGTCAAGAATCGAGTAAATGACTTTTACCGCTTTCTCAAGTATCAAAAAAAGCGGAAAGATTTAGGCTTTCAAATGCAGGACGATTTGAGCCTAAATATGATTTTAACAGGAAATCCGGGAACAGGGAAAACCACACTTGCCCGCTTATTAGCGAAAATTTATCATGAATTAGGAGTCCTGCCTCGAGAGGAAGTGATCGAAACCGACCGCTCCCAGCTTGTTGGTTCTTTCGTTGGACAAACCGAGGAAAATGTCCGTTCCGTTGTGGAACGTTCAATTGGTGGTGTGCTGTTTATTGATGAAGCCTACAGTCTGAAGCGCGAAGGCCAAACAGGCAATGATTATGGTCAAGCGGCCATTGATACGTTAGTTTCCCTGATGACTGGAAGTGAGTATGGCGGGAGATTTGCAGTAATTATGGCGGGCTATCCCGAAGAAATGCGCACCTTTTTGGATGCAAATCCAGGCTTACGCAGTCGCTTTCCACAGTCAAACCTCATTCATTTACCTAATTATTCAAATGAAGAGTTAATATGGATAGCTGAAAAAGTTTCAGCAGATAATGATTATTTCCTTAGTGAGGAAGCTAAAATTGAAATTAATCATCGACTAGATCGTGAGCGGGTGGATGATACATTCGGAAATGCACGAACAGTCCGCAATATCGTTATCGATGCAATTTTCAAGAAGGGCTCTAATAAGGAAGTCTCTGACGATAATATCCTTGAATTTATGTTACTGAATAAAGAAGACTTTCTAATCGCAAAAGAAGAAGTTGAAGAATCCCCTTATGAAAAATTGGACCGGCTCATTGGTTTAGACGCATTAAAGATGGAAATGAGGTCACTGATTTCCTTCGTCAAGATGCAGCAATACCGGACGAAAAAAGGTCTTCCACCAGTGCCTATTCAATTACATGCTGTTTTCACCGGCAATCCAGGAACAGGAAAAACGACCGTAGCTAAGATTTATGCAGAGCTTTTGAAGGACTGTGGCATGTTAAAAAGAGGTCATCTAATTGTCGCAAGCAGAGCAGATTTTGTGGCTGGGTATGTAGGACAAACTGCCGGAAAAACGAAAAAAAAGATTAAAGAAGCTCTTGGAGGAGTCTTATTTATTGATGAAGCCTATTCACTTTTCAGTTCGACCTCAGGTGATTTTGGCAAAGAAGTCATCGATACAATTGTCGATGAAATGACAAAGCACAATGAAAACTTAGTGGTAGTCCTGGCCGGTTATCCACATGAAATGGACCTGCTATTAGAAAGTAATCCAGGTCTTCGCTCAAGGTTTAAAAAGTTCTTCTTATTTCCAGACTATACTTCTGAAGAACTGCTTGAAATCATGACCGTATATGCAGAAAGTTATCAATACCAATTATCAAGTGATGCTAAACTGCTGCTATTGAGTAAAATAGATCAAGAATCCTTTAAGGGTAATGGCCGTTTTGCTACTAATATGGTGGATGAAATGATTCAAGCACAGGCCTCAAGGTTAATGGAAGTGGAAGATGGGGAAGATCTTTTTGAAAAGTCACTCCTACTTGAGGTAGAGGATGTATTAAAGGCCATCAATAAAATGTAAAACTCTATCGTAGAAAGGGTGAGGGCCCATGGAAAACTATTTTATTTCGACTCGAGAAATTCAACTCTATTATGCGGACACGGATATGATGGGGGTTATTTACCACGCTAATTATCTTAAATTCTTTGAACTTGGCAGAACTGGGTTTATTGAGGATCTAGGCTATAGTTATCTTGCAATGGAAGAGTCAGGTTATTTTGCCCCTGTTTATGACGTCCAAGCGACCTATAAAAAACCGTTGCGTTACGGTGATCAGGGGTTTGTAAAAACGTGGGTTGAATTAAATGATGGTATCAAAACGGTATATGGTTATATAGTTGTAAATGGTGAAGATGAGATATGTGTGGAGGGGAAGACCACGCACATTATTGTTAAAAAAGATAACTTTAGACCGACTTCATTCAAAAAAGCCTTCCCTGAATGGTTCCTAAAATATGAAGAAATTAAGAAAAAATAGTCTAGGGAAAACATTTCCCAAACATATGTGCAGGCAGGTTTCTGTCGGAATGGGGTGACTTAGGTGGCTTTTGGAATCAAACGGCAGGAAGTCATCGAGTGGAAGAGAAAAATTGATAATGGAGAAATAGCTTTTTTAACCCATTATTGGATAGATGAACGCTTTCCAGGATGCAATACGGTAACCAAGGTTGGTTGTAATAACCTTGAGCAATTAGCAGACTGGGGACAAAAATATGGATTAAAAAAAGAATGGATTCATGTTCGCAAGGATGGGTATTCCCATTATGATTTACTTGGTGAGCGCCAACGAGACATTTTACATAAAGAAGGATTGTTAGAACATATTTGGAAAAAGAATCAGAGCACACTTGAAGAGTAACCATCTTTAAGTGTGCTTTTTGCTATGAACCATAATATACAGGGATAGTTATTAACCCGGTTATTAACAAGAAGGTTGTGACGAAGGTATGTGCAATCATCGCAGGAAGTACACTTTGTGATTTGACTGTTAAAAAAGCTAAAATTAATCCTAGAAAAATATAAATCATACATATCATTGGTGCAAAACCAAACATGGTGGTGTTGATACCGAAAGCGATGCTCGTAACGATTATCCCAATAGGTTGATTGGTGATTCTGATCAGTTTCGGCAGAAGGATTCCACGCCATAATACCTCATCAAGTATCGCGTTTACCAATGCGAATAACAAAATCAATAAAAACGGACGCCAATGCATACCTTCTTTTTGAAATAGAAGTGTAATACCTATAAATAGAACAGCCATTAGTCCAAATATAAGAACGAATCTCTTAAAAGAAAAAATAATTTTAAAAGGAAATTGAATTTCTCCAGTAAAAATTGGCCGGTGAAAGTAAGGAGTTATTTCTTGTTTAAACTGCTTAACCACATAACTTATCATTAAAATGGGAATCAACAATAATAATTGACTCAACATGATAAGCGAAAAGGGTGCTAAATGAAAACTTTCAATAAAATTATCCATGTATCCCAGCAAGAGATTTCCGAGAAAAAATGAAATAACCATCCAACCAGAGAGGCGATTCTCTTCTTTTAAAAAAACAATGATTAATAATAAACCAATTAATAGCACAAAAAAAGGGTTGTAAAATCCTCTCGTAAAAAGATACAAGATGAGTAAAAAATACCCAGATAGCCAGAGCCCTTTTTGCTTTATCCGTTCCATCCGATCTTCTCCTATCATTAATCTAAGAATAAAAGGCCCCGTATTAACGGAGCCACTGCATCATGTGATTTTGGATTTCCGTGTACTTTTCTTTGGCATTACGAAGACCAAATGATCGAGCATTTTCTAAAGGGATTACACGGAAATTATGATTTTTTTTACCAGAGACATAGGTTGGATAAAAATTCGGGTGAGACAATTCAATCGAATTTCCATTACCTGATATATGTTTTGTAATCCCAACCGTAGCTAAACCACCAATATCTTTATAATCATTTCGTTGTGATGATAGAAAATTTCCTAATGAATAGACAACAAATGCTTTTCTTCCATCCGCTGTTTTGATCCATTCCATGGGCTGAAGAACATGCGGATGTGATCCAAAAATGATATCGACACCTTCATTTGCGAGAAATCTAGCCAGATCCTTTTGTTCTTTGTTAGGCATCCGGTGGTACTCATCTCCCCAATGGATACTCATAACAATGACATCGGCTTCCTTTTTGGCACGATGAATCTCATCACGCATCGTTTCACGATTAATCAGATTGACTAGGAAATCCTTTCCGTCTGGAACCGGGATTCCGTTTGTTCCGTATGTATAGGAGAGAAAAGCAATCTTTATCCCATTTTTATTTAAAATCCTCAATTTTTGGCGGTCCTTTTCATCAAGGAAGCTTCCAACGTGAGGTAAACCAATACTTTCTAAATAGTCAGCCTCTGACTTAATCCCTTTTTCGCCTTTATCCAAGGTATGATTATTGGCAGTGGATACAATATCTACTCCTGTGTGGACAAGAGCATCCGCCACCTCGTAAGGACTATTAAACCGTGGATAACCAGCAAGACCTAATGTTTTTCCACCTATCGTACTTTCTTGATTGGCAGTTAATACGTCTGGTTTTTTTAATAGAGTTTTTACGTTCTCAAACATCGGGTCAAATTCATATGTTGCACCATTAAAGGCATCTTGATAAACATTATCGTGAATAAGGATATCTCCGATGGCTCCAATGGTTATTTTTTCTGTCATTTCTCGATTGACCAGCAATAAAGAACGGGTTTGAAGATTTTTCGTTGGAAAAACCTTTTGTTCGTCCTCATTAGTATTTTGCCATTGTTGAATAAAAAGGAATGATGCTAAAGCAATACAAACAAAAATAATTATAACTGAAGGTATGGCATGCCTTTTCATAACTACTCCTTATCTTTTATCTGATAATTATACTATATTATATTCTTGGATAATGTTAAAACTATTCTTTGATTAAAAAGGAGTTTTTAACATATAAAAAAGAACCGAAAAATCGGTTCTTCCTTTGCTAAAGCCATTTAATCTTGGGCTCTGTCTTATTCATAATTCGTTTAATATTTGCTCGGTGACGATAAATGACAAACGACGCAAGGAACAGGACGACAATGAGAAGAGGGATGTCCCATTCATCAACCACCCCCGAAACAAGGGCAAACATCACGGCTGTAATCCCTGCTATCATTGAAGATAAGGAAACATATTTTGATATGTATAAACTAATAAAAAAGAAAATTAATACGGTAATAAACATATAAGGTGCATAAAACAATACGACACCACCAGAGGTAGCAACCGCTTTTCCCCCACGAAACCCTGCGAAGATTGGATAGGTGTGCCCGACAACTGCAAAAATACCTGCCATTAATGGATTTATATCAACTTGGAAGAGATGCGGCAAGGCGGCAGCTAAGGTCCCTTTCAGGATGTCAGCAAGTGTAACCACTAATCCAGCTTTTACACCTAGTGTACGAAAGGTATTGGTCCCTCCTAAATTTCCACTCCCATGTTCACGAATATCTGTTTTATAAAAAACCTTACCGATAATTAAACCAGAGGGGATCGAACCAAGTAAATAAGCCAGAATGACTACTAAAATAATTTGAATCATTAACAAATTCTCCTTCTACAAAAAGATCCGGTCCTTCTATTTTACCATGGAATTTAGAAAAAACACTATTAATCCTTTCACATGTATTTGCTTTTTTAAATCTGGTCAAAAGTAAGAACAAATAGGGTCAATTTTATTACGAAAATAAGAAGAATTTTCAAACCATTTGTTAATCCATTGAAAGCCATGCATGGAGTCAATATAATTTAGATAAAATCATAGAAATACATACTAAACCGACCGAAGTATCTTAATAAATGGTCGGTTTTATCATATTATCCTGAATGAAAGAAAGAGGTGCTTCAAAGTGGCGGCTAATATTCAACCATACTTAACTTACCAATACAAAGATGTGAAACAGCTTGAAAAAGAAATTTCCAAACAAAAGAAGTTAACGAAAGCTTTATTAAACTTTCAAGACCACCTTATCTATGTTACTGACAACGAGGATATTATCGAATTCAATCAAGCCTTTAGTAATTTTACTGGAATCAGTAAGGCTCAGACACAGCTACCTAAAATGAAATACCTTTCTAGTTTTTTTGTAGAAGATGCCAATTATTTTTATCCAATCGATAAAAGAAGATGGTTTGAAGAAATCATAGAAATGGGAAAAAACTCTGTAAATATGCACTGGATCAACATCAATAGTGAAGAGAGTTACTTTAATTTAAAATATGAGTCCATACCGGGTTCGAACCAATACTTATGTGTCTGTATGGATATCACCAATTTAGAGAAGGAGAAGAGAGAGAACAGACAATTATTCCTGATGGATTCTTTAACTTACAGTATAAACCAATTGGAAATAAATGCGATCTTAGAGGTGGAAATGAGACGTGCCGAACGATTAACCCAGCCTTTTTCGATGATTATCATGGATGTTGATTTCTTTAAACATGTGAATGAACGGTTTGGGCAAGATGCAGGTAATAAAGTACTCTCTACCATTTCCATCATCGTTCAGCAACGGATTCGCGAATCAGATATTTTTGCCCGTTGGGGTAGAGAAGAATTTATATTATTCACTCCTGGAACCGACGGAAATGGGGCACAGGAATTAGCAGAATCCATCCGTTCGATTATTGAGGAATTTCATTTTGAGAATATCGATAAGATCACTTGCAGCTTTGGAATCTCCGTGTATTCTAAAGGGAAAGCGAAAGAGGAATTAATTTTAGAGGCGAATCAAGCACTCTCTTTTTCAAAAGACCGTGGGAGAAACTGTGTAACTCTTTACAAATAAGAAGTAAAGAATGCGACCCTTTAAGCTGTTTATTATGTTTTTTTTTGAAAATATAGGTAAAATAAAGAAAAAGACCCTAGGAGTGAATATGATGACTATTGAAAATCCAAGTCGCAATGAAATTGGAATTATTTTAAAAAAGGCAAAAAGAATTGCGGTAGTTGGTTTGAGTAATAATCCTGAACGAACTTCCTATCAAGTGTCTGAAGCGATGCAAAAAGCGGGCTATGAAATTATTCCGGTGAATCCCACGATTGAATCTGCATTAGGAGTGAAAGCCGTTGCATCTCTCAAAGATATTGAAGGACACGTGGACATTGTTAATGTTTTCCGCAGGTCAGAACAATTGTTCGATGTTGCGAAGGAGTTTGATGAGATTGATTCAGATATCTACTGGGCCCAGCTTGGCCTTGAAAACGAAGAAGCCTATGAATTCTTAAAAAACAAGGGATATACGGTTATAATGAATCGTTGCATTAAAGTCGAACATGCGATATCTAGAGCTTAAAAATCCAACCCTAAAACTGCTAATATTTAGCAGTTTTTTTATTTTTAACACGCTTTAAACCCATGATTATATTATTACAAAAATATGTTGTTTAAAATTACGTATTTGCTAAATCGAAATAAATCGCTACAATATAGCATAGACGCCGCAAGATTTATGTTAAAATAAGAAGCGGCAAACATTGGTTCTATTTTTAATTTTATAAAAAGATAATATAAAGAATGACTAATCAATTAGTTCATGAGCAATTAGAAGGATACTTCTTTTTGTAGGGAATGAAAGGGGTATTTTAGTGGCAAGGAATCAGCAAGTTTTTGATTATAATGATGATGCCATACAGGTACTAGAGGGTCTTGAGGCGGTTAGGAAACGACCAGGAATGTACATTGGCAGCACCGATTCACGCGGTCTTCACCATCTTGTTTATGAGATTGTCGACAATTCTGTCGATGAAGCACTTGGTGGATTTGGTGATCAAATCATTGTCAAAATTCATAAAGATAATTCAATTAGTGTCAATGACCGTGGACGCGGAATGCCTACTGGTATGCACAAAATGGGGAAACCGACACCAGAGGTTATCTTGACCGTGCTTCATGCCGGCGGAAAGTTCGGCCAAGGCGGTTATAAAACAAGCGGTGGTTTGCACGGAGTGGGTGCATCTGTTGTTAATGCCTTATCAGAATGGTTAACTGTCACCATCAAAAGAGACGGTTTCGTATATGAACAGCGTTTTGAAAATGGAGGGAAACCCGCAACTACCCTCGAAAAAATCGGCAAAACCAATCAAACGGGAACAACGATTCATTTCAAACCAGATCCAACTATTTTTTCAACGACCACTTTTAATTTCGAAACGTTATGTGAGAGGTTAAGGGAGTCAGCCTTCTTGTTAAAAGGTTTGAAAATCGAAATTATCGATGACCGAAATGATTTCCATGAAGTCTTTCATTATGAAAATGGGATTGAAGCGTTCGTTGCCTATTTAAACGAAGAGAAGGATGTCCTCCATCCAGTTGTCAGTTTAGAGGGTTCTCAGCATGGAATTGAAGTGGATTTTGCCTTTCAATTTAATGATGGTTATTCAGAAAATGTCCTCTCCTTTGTAAATAATGTCCGTACAAGAGATGGCGGTACCCATGAGGCCGGGGCAAAAACAGCGATGACGAGGGTATTTAATGATTATGCTCGTAAGGTTTCATTCTTAAAAGACAAAGACAAAAACCTTGATGGTGCAGATATCCGCGAAGGATTATCGGCAATTATCTCCGTTCGAATCCCGGAAGAATTGCTCCAGTTTGAAGGACAAACAAAAGGGAAATTGGGAACAAGTGAAGCTAGGTCAGCCGTCGATTCAGTTGTTTCTGAGCACCTCTCCTATTTTCTAGAAGAGAACCCTGATATTAGCTCCCTGCTTATCAAAAAATCGATCAAAGCCTATCAAGCAAGAGAGGCGGCCAGAAAAGCACGTGAGGACGCTCGTAGCGGAAAAAAACGCAAGCGTTCGGATGCTGTTTTGTCTGGTAAACTAACACCCGCCCAATCACGAAATCCGCAAAGGAACGAACTCTACCTGGTGGAGGGTGATTCCGCAGGAGGTTCAGCGAAACAGGGACGTGATCGACGTTTTCAAGCAGTCCTTCCACTAAGAGGTAAAGTCATTAATACCGAAAAAGCTAAGCTTGCTGATATTTTTAAGAATGAAGAAATCAATACGATTATCCATGCCATCGGCGGTGGAGTTGGTTCCGATTTCAGTGTGGAAGACATCAATTATGACAAAATTGTCATTATGACCGATGCCGATACAGATGGAGCACATATTCAAGTTCTACTGCTTACTTTCTTTTATCGCTATATGAAGCCATTGTTAGAAGCAGGAAAAGTGTTTATTGCCCTGCCGCCGCTGTATAAGGTGAGTAAAGGGACAGGCAAAAAGGAAATCATTGAATACGCATGGAGTGATGATGATCTCCAGGATGCTATAAAAAAAGTTGGCAGAGGCTATATCATTCAACGTTATAAAGGACTGGGCGAAATGAACGCCGACCAACTTTGGGATACAACGATGGATCCAGAAACACGCACTTTGATTCGTGTGAAAATTGATGATGCTGCAAGAGCGGAACGCCGGGTAACCACTCTGATGGGTGATAAGGTGGAACCGCGCCGCAAATGGATAGAAAGTAATGTAGCATTTGGCTTAGAAGAGGATGACACAATTTTAGAAAATGAAAATATTACGGTCTCCGAGGAGGGTTCTGAAGGATGAGTACAAATGAAAAATTCCGTGACTTGCCTCTAGAAGATGTAATTGGTGATCGTTTTGGTCGATATAGTAAATATATTATTCAAGAACGAGCTCTTCCGGATGCACGTGACGGTTTAAAACCGGTGCAGCGGAGAATTCTTTATGCAATGCATTTTGAAGGAAATACGCACGATAAAGGTTTTCGTAAATCTGCGAAAACTGTCGGTAACGTTATTGGTAACTACCATCCACATGGTGATTCATCTGTGTATGAGGCAATGGTACGGATGAGTCAGGATTGGAAGGTTAGAAATGTTCTCGTCCAAATGCATGGAAACAACGGCAGCGTCGATGGTGACCCGCCTGCTGCGATGCGTTATACAGAAGCAAGGCTATCCGCTATTGCTGCAGAATTAATGCGTGATATCGAAAAAGATACGGTCGAATTTATTCCTAACTTTGATGATACTTCAAAAGAGCCAACGGTTTTGCCTGCGATGTTCCCAAACCTGCTTGTCAATGGATCAACAGGAATCTCTGCGGGGTATGCAACAGATATTCCTCCACATCACCTTGGCGAAGTCATTGACGGGGTTATCAAGAGAATGGACCATCCAGATTGTTCCGTTGAGGAACTCATGACGATTGTCAAAGGACCAGATTTCCCAACTGGCGGTATCATTCAAGGAATTGATGGAATTAAAAAAGCCTATGAAACTGGTAAAGGAAAAATTATTGTCCGCAGCAAAGCTGACATTGAAGAGGTTCGTGGCGGTAAGCAGCAAATCGTTATTACGGAAATTCCGTATGAGGTGAATAAAGCCAATCTCGTCAAAAAAATGGATGAGTTCCGTCTCGATCGTAAAGTGGAAGGAATTTCAGAAATCCGCGATGAAACAGACCGGACAGGTCTCAGAATTGTCATTGAACTGAAGAAAGATGCAGATGCGGCAGGAGTCTTAAACTATTTATATAAAAATAGTGATCTTCAAGTAACCTATAATTTTAATATGGTTGCGATTCACAAGAAACGTCCAAAATTAATGGGACTTAGAGAATTATTGGATGCTTATATCGAGCACCAAAAAGAAGTTGTCACCAGAAGGTCCCAATATGATCTTAATAAAGCCAGAGAACGACAGCATATCGTTGAAGGTCTGATGAAGGCTTTATCAATCCTTGACGAAGTGATTGCTACCATTCGTGCATCTAAGGACAAACGAGACGCGAAGGACAATTTGATCGCAAAATTTGCCTTTACAGAGCCGCAATCAGAAGCAATTGTTTCCTTACAGCTATATCGTTTAACAAACACCGATATCACTGCCCTAAGACAGGAAGCGGAAGAGTTAGCGAAGAAGATCGAAGAGCTTACAAGCATTTTAGCAAGTGAGAAAACTCTTTTCTCTGTGATTAAAAAAGAATTAAGAGACGTCAAAAAACGTTTTGCAGATGAACGTCGTTCAAAGATTGAAGCAGAAATTGAAGAATTGAAAATCAATCTGGAAGTAACTGTCCCAAGTGAAGATGTTATTGTAACGATTACGAAACAAGGATACGTAAAACGGACAAGTACTCGTTCCTATGCGGCTTCCAATGGTCAGGATCTAGCAATGAAGGATTCAGACCGTTTATTAGCGCAACTCGAAATGAATACGAAGGATGTCCTGCTTCTCTTCACAAATAAAGGAAACTACTTATTCTGTCCTGTTCATGAGCTGCCAGATATCCGCTGGAAAGACCTTGGACAACATGTTGCTAATATCATTCCAATTGACCGTGATGAAGAAATCATCCAAGCGATTCCAGTCAAGGACTTTGAGGCTGATCTATTCCTTGTCTTTGTCACGAAAAATGGCATGGCCAAGAAAACGGAGTTAAAACAATACAAAGCACAACGATATTCTAAACCTCTTGTTGGTATCAACCTAAAAGATGATGATCAAGTAATTGATGTTCATTTAACCGATGGAACAAAAGAATTATTCTTGATTACCCACTTAGGATATTCATTATGGTTTCATGAAGAAGAAATTAGTATTGTTGGTGCTCGTGCTGCAGGTGTGAAAGGGATCAATTTAAAAGATGATGATTTCGTGATTGGTGGAAAAATCATTCATCCAGACAGTAACGAAACAATCGTTATCGCTACACAGCGTGGAGCTGTAAAGAGAATGAAAATGAAAGAATTTGAAAAAGCTACTCGTGCCAAACGCGGCGTAGTAATTTTAAGAGAGCTCAAATCAAATCCACACCGCATTGCGGGATTTGAAATTGCCAATGAGCAAGATGTGATTTTTATCCACACGGAAAAAGGACATCTCGAGGAACTTAATACAATTGATATTCACTACAGTGACCGATATTCCAATGGTTCATTTATTCTGGATGAAGAGGAAAACGGAAAGGTTACCACTGTTTGGAAAGTATCTGCACCGGAAAAACCTAGTGAATAAATGTTTACGGGACACTCTAAAAATTAGAGTGTCCTTTTTCATCTTTTTTCCAAAACTGGTCATACTAACAAGTAATAGAGTTTCTGGGGGGGTTCATGGATGAAAAAAGAGATGATTTTGGTCATTGTTTCATTTTTTCTCATGTCACTTACTGCAATTACTGGGGTATATGCGATTGAGGAAACGACAAAAATAATCACTATTTCAAATGAAAAAGCAGATATTACCGGTGACGGAAAAGAGGAAGAAATACTTTTAAAGGGGGTTCCTTATCAGAAAGAGGAGGCATTTTTGGAGAAAATCTATATTGAAATTAATGCTTCACACGGAAAGAAATACACCATTCCTCTAAATAGTGGTTCTAAGGCGGCATTGGAACTTGTAGATTTAAACAATGATGGAGTGAAAGACCTATTTGCAAGTGTGTTGAAAGGGGGGAATGAGCGAACTGTTCAGAATTACTCCTATTCAATTAGGAATTTTGAACAGACGAAACTAATTCTGCCAGAACCACTTGAAATGGATAGCCATTTTCTTCATGGATATAAAGCAGAGATTAAACTCGCCAAAACAGGAAAGTCTTATCTGTTTGATTTAAAGGACCGTCAGAAGTATTATAAAAAACTTGGATTATATAATCATGGGAAGCTAAATGAGCCGACTGAGTTAACCGTTAATCCATTTAACCGTCTCCAACCTATACCTATAGAGAACAACCAAGTGGGGTTACTAGGTGAACAGCGGATTACCGGGATTGCCAATGCTGACGTGATTGCTTCTGTTGATTCAACTTGGTCATTTAACCAAGGTCAGTGGAAGTTAATTCGGATAGTTGTTCATAAAGAACGGAATAAATAGCTGTATTATATCGACACAGGAGATCCTGTGTTTTTATTTTGCAAAAATTTGACGAGATTTCCAGACGAGAATATACTTATTCTTGCCAAATTTATCAAGGGAGTTGGATAAAAAAACTAATTTCATATCAATTGTTCATATTTAGTTCATAAAAATAAGCTACAGTTACTCTTAATCAATTAAAAAACGGAGTTGAAGGATATTGATTAAATTAACCAAATTTCTAAAACCATTTCAATTAGCCATTTATCTGGTTTTAGGTCTTGTCCTCTTACAATCATTATCAGAATTATATTTGCCAACGTTAATGTCCGATATCGTTGATAAAGGGGTTGTCAAAGGAGACTCGGGCTACATATGGAAAATTGGCGGTTTTATGCTGCTTGTGGCGGCAGGGGGGATGATTTGTTCGATTGCTGCTAGTTTCTACTCAGCAAAAGCAGCCTCAGGCTTTGGAAAGTTATTACGAAGCAAAATTTTCTCACACGTTGGAAACTTTTCACTGCATGAGTTTGATCAGCTAGGAACAGCCTCGCTGATTACTAGAACAACCAACGATATAACTCAGATCCAGCAGGTATTAGTGATGATGCTCCGAATGATGGCGATGGCACCGATGATGTGTATTGGCGGGATCATCATGGCGTATTCAAAAGATGCGAAACTTACCTTAGTTCTTGCTGTTGCTCTGCCTGTTCTCGTGCTGGCAATCGTGATCATTGCAAGAAAAGGGATTCCACTTTTTAAAGCGATGCAAATAAAGTTAGATAATCTCAATCGGGTTTTACGTGAAAACTTAACCGGGATTCGTGTCATTCGCTCTTTTAACCGAGTGGAGCATGAGAAGAAGCGTTTTGATGAAGCGAACTGGGATTTAACCGAAACAGCCATTAAAGTAAATAAAATTATGGCAGCGATGATGCCGATTATGATGGTGGTCCTTAACCTTTCCTCGGTCGCGATTGTCTGGTTTGGCGGACTGCGGATTAGTAATGGCCATATGCAGGTCGGAGATATGATGGCGTTTATCCAATATGCGATGCAAATTATGTTTTCATTCATTATGCTGTCGATGATGTTTGTCATGATCCCCAGAGCATCGGTCTCTGCCGTTCGAATCAATGAAGTACTGGAAACACAAGCAGATATTAAAGATCCATCCTCGTCAAAAGTAGAGGATGGAATAAAAGGCTTTGTTGAGTTTCAAGACGTAACATTCAGTTATCCAGGCGCGGAAATGCCGGCAATTTCAAATATCTCTTTTTCTACTAAACCTGGTGAAGTAACGGCAATAATTGGCGGAACCGGTTCAGGAAAATCAACACTTATTAACTTAATTCCACGTTTTTATGATGTCGATAGCGGTAAAGTCCTTGTCGATGGGATAGATGTCAGGGATATGGCACAAGAAAAACTTCGTGAAAAGATAGGGTTTGTCCCACAGCAATCCGTCCTTTTCACCGGAACAATTGCAGAGAACATCCGCTATGGAAAAGAAAATGCAACAGCAGAAGAGGTTGATCATGCCGCAGAAGTGGCGCAAGCGAAAGAATTTATTTCAAACATGCCAGAAGGCTTTAATGCGGTAATCTCCCAAGGGGGAACAAACGTTTCCGGAGGGCAAAAACAGCGATTGTCGATTGCACGAGCCCTGGTACGAAAGCCGGAAATCTATATATTTGATGACAGCTTCTCTGCATTGGACTTTAAAACCGATGCAAAACTTCGTGCTGCCCTTAAAAACGAAACGGGGAACTCAACGGTACTCATTGTAGCTCAGCGTGTTAGTACTATAATCGACGCTGATCAGATTATTGTTCTCGATAACGGTGAAATATCTGGTATCGGGAAACACAAAGAATTAATGGAATCATGTGCGGTTTATCGCGAGATTGTCATGTCACAGCTGTCAGAGGAGGAAATCGCATGAGTAAAGATTCCAATCAAAACCACACGCAAGAGACAGGAGCTAGAAAACCTGGCCCTGGACCAGGCGGCGGATTTGGCCCAATGGGAATGGGCATGCCTGTCCAAAAAGCAAAGAACTTTAAAGGGACCCTAAATAGACTTATCAGCTATTTGAAGCCATATAAACTACAGCTTTTAGCGGTTTTAATTACAGCCATTATCAGTACAATTTTTGCGATTGTCAGCCCTAAAATATTGGGGAAGGCGACTACTAAGTTATTTGAAGGTTTGATGATGAAGTTTAGAGGAATCCCTGGAGCTAAAATCGATTTTGATTATATCGGTCAAATTATTATTTTACTCATTGGCCTATATATTCTAAGTGCAATATTTGCCTATATCCAACAATATATTATGGCAGGTGTCGCGCAAAAGACAGTTTACAATCTTCGTAAAGAGGTAGAGGAGAAATTGAACCGGCTGCCGCTAAAATACTTTGATTCACGTACACATGGTGAAATTCTCAGTCGTGCGGTTAATGATGTCGATAATATTAGTACGACCTTACAGCAAAGCTTAACCCAGCTGATTACCTCCGTTGTTACGATTATCGGTGTAATTATCATGATGCTGTCGATTAGTCCATTAATGACGCTGATTGTCATTTTGACACTTCCGCTAAGCGGTGTAGCGATTGCTAAGATCGCTAAAAAGTCACAACAGTATTTTAAAGGGCAACAAAAATCATTAGGCCAATTAAATGGGCATGTGGAAGAAATGTATACAGGTCATAAAGTAGTCAAAGTTTTTGGCCACGAACAGAAATCAATTGAAACATTTGAGGGAATCAATGAAACTCTCTACCAATCCGCTTGGAAAGCACAATTTGTATCCGGGTTGATCATGCCGCTGATGGGTTTTATCAATAATATCGGCTATGTTCTCGTATCAGTCGTTGGTGGAATCTTGGTAACGAAAAAGGCGATTGAAATTGGTGATATACAGGCATTTATCCAATATGCACGTCAATTTTCCCAACCTATTGCTCAAACCGCATCAATCGCAAACGTCATTCAATCCACCATCGCAAGCGCCGAACGTGTCTTTGAAATTTTGGATGAAACAGAAGAGGTGCCGGAAGCTGTTGATGCGAAGGTGATCACTAGTCCAAAAGGTGAAGTAACCTTTGACCATGTAAGTTTTGGTTACGAGGAAAATGAACTTTTAATCAAAGATATGGAAATCGATGTGAAACCAGGTCAGACAGTAGCGATTGTCGGCCCAACAGGAGCGGGCAAAACCACATTAATTAACTTGCTGATGCGTTTCTATGAAATTAATTCTGGCAGCATATTCATTGATGGAGTAGATACGAGAGAGTTAAAAAGGGAACATCTAAGGAGTTTGTTTGGTATGGTGCTTCAGGATACTTGGTTATTTAATAGTACGATTTTTGATAATATTGCCTATGGAAAAGAGGGAGCAAGCAAAGAAGAGGTGGTGGCAGCGGCTCGCGCGGCCAACGCTGATCACTTTATTCGAACGCTGCCAGATGGGTATGATACGATTTTGAATGAAGAGGCGTCCAACATTTCTCAGGGGCAAAAACAACTGTTAACGATAGCTAGGGCGATCCTTGCTAATCCAGCGATCCTTATTCTGGATGAAGCGACCAGCAGTGTCGATACGCGAACAGAGGTTCAAATCCAAAAAGCGATGAACCACTTGATGAAAGGGAGGACCAGCTTCGTAATCGCTCATAGATTGTCGACGATTCGGGATGCTGATTTAATTCTAGTAATGAATAACGGAAGTGTAATAGAAAAAGGAACACATGTGGAATTACTAGAACAAGGCGGTTTTTATGCAGACCTGTATAATAGTCAGTTTACAGGGAGCAATTCGATGAAAAATGTGGGTTAAAGGAATGCGTTTAGGGAGCTTAGGAGCTTTCTGAATGCTTTTTTGTATGAAAATTTATTAAAAATTTTGTTCCGTCTCATTTTCTTAAGTATACTTAGGAATTGAGATATTTTATATTTTAGTTACCATAATAATATTATGTAAACTGATAAAAAACATAAACAAAGACTGCCATGAAAATGACAGTCTTTGTTTATTCTATTTGTTCTTTCGGCATATCCATTTTATCCACAGCAATTTTTAAATCATCATTCTTAATATGCGTATAGATCATCGTCGTTTGGATCGATGAATGACCTAATTGTCGTCTTAATTTTGGTACATCATTAATTTCAGCATGATATCTGGTTGCGAATGAATGCCGGAGCTTATGTACGGATAACGATGGTTTACCAAATGCGGTTGCATATTTTTCTATCAGATTTTCAACAGCTCTAACTTTTAATCTTCGCGATTTTACTTTAGGACCTGTTGGGCCACTAACAAATAAGGCCTTTTCATTTTTATCAACGTTGTATTTGGCAGTTCTGACTGCTAAATATTCTTGGAGGTCAGCCATCGCCACTTGGCTAAAATAAACGAATTGTTCTTTATTTCCTTTGCGGATTACTCTGACACAATACTTACTATAATCAATATCGTCTAATTCAATCCCAACTAATTCCGAAAGACGCAGCCCGGATCCTAAGATTAATGAGACAATGGCTGTATCACGTTCCTTATTTAATTGATAAAAGTTAAAGAGTTTTTTATTATCTTTATTTATTTCACCATATTCATTCGCAACAAATAAGCGAAATTTCTCATATTCATCTCCGAGAAGGATTTTACCTTCCATCTTAGTTGCCTTAGTTTCCATGCTGTCTTTTACTTCATTAAATTCAATCTTCGCCATGACATTACGGTTCATATAAGGCCTTAAGTCAGGTGTTTCAGCAATGTTTTGTAAATAATTAAACAGTGATTTTAAAGCAGATAATTTCCGATTTACGGTAAGTTCTTTATTATTTAATTGATAGTGCAAATAGTTTAAAAAACCTTCAACCTCCAAGACGGTCAGTTGCTCTAAACGCTCTAAAGGAATATCTTTGACGGTGCCTGACACCATTTGCTCGCTGATCATCCAGTTAAAGAAGATTTTATAATCATGACAGTAATTAAATAAGGAAGCCGTCGAAAGCTTACGTAACTTATGATTAATATATTCGTCTACATACCAAGGAAGTTCTTTGAGCAGCGTTTGAAGTTTTTGAAATTGTTGCTGCTTTGATTGATTTACCATAAAATCACCCCACTTCTATATTTTACTAAATCAACATAACTGCGTCAAATTTATATTTTACGCAGTTTATATATTTAAGATTAAAGTATTAAAATAATTCTAACTTTATCAAAAAATACTGCCTCCTTTCTACTTGAGACAGCATTTTTAGATTCCTTTTATTGTTCTGCTGGTTTTAGTATATAATAAAATTCCTTTCTAATATAAACATGATAACTTTTCTTTTCGAGTTTAATCTTCGATCTTAAACCATGGACCAGAAGCCTGAATTATCCCCCAAAGTTTTTCTGGAAGCTCAATATAGCTCACTTGTGAAGTCTTAATTGCCGTCTTAATTTCAGTTTCCTTTCCATTCTGAACCTTTTCTACCCAGTCTGGATTCATGATTAATCCATGACCAACCGCTGCTAAGGATAGACCCTTACCTAATGCTATTGCAACATGATCAGCAGTTACCATAGAACCAGCAGCCATTACAGGAACTCTGCTGTTTACATGTTCAACAATTAATTCAAGATATGTTTTTTCATCTTGACTATCCACTGGCTTTGAAGAAAGAGCATCAGCCAATGAAGCATGTACATAATCAACATCTGCTTCGATAAGACGATTAATTAATTCGTAGGTATCCTTCATTCTCAAACCGCCTTCTTCATGTTCGTCAGGTGAAATTCTGTAGCCGAAAATAAACGGTTTTGTTGCATGCTTCTTAATCACATTTTTCAATTCCTGTACGACTGCCAATGGGAAACGCAACCGATTTTCTAGAGAGCCACCCCATTCATCCCCACGTCTATTGAAGAATGGAGAGAAGAAGTTTTGCAGTAAAAAACCGTGTGCACCATGAACTTCAACACCATCAAACCCAGCTTCAATCGCTCGTCTTGTTGTTTCTCCAAACGCATGAATCACTTCCATTATTTCATCATGTGAAAGTTCTCTAGGTAAAACTGAAGGAGCAAATCCAGTAGCTTCAGTCTCTACAGCACTGGAACTAACCACCTCACCATTTGGAGTTAAAGATGGTAGTGCTTTGTTACCTGCATGGAAAATCTGAAGTATTGCAGGAGCTCCTCCACTTTTCCCCGCTTCCGCCAATTTCCGTAGACTTGGAATAAATTTATCGTCATAAGCTGCGAATTCATGCGTAAAACCTATCCCGTTTGGTTGTACATGAGTACAGCCAGTGATAACAAGTCCTACTCCGTTGACTCTTCTTTTATAATAGTTCACTTCTTCATCTGAAATGGTGTAATCATCATTACTGGACCAAGTTGTCATTGGAGCCATAACGACTCTATTTTTAATGGTGATACCATTGTTAAATGTAAGTGATTCAAATAAGTTGCTATATTTTGTGTTCATTTTTTAACCTCTTTCTATTTGTTTATTTATTATTTTGTAAAGGTTTATCGACCCTTCATGTGTTCAACTGGTGCAAGAATAGATTAATCCTTGGAGTGCACTCTAAGGCCAGTGTTTTATCATTTGTATTTTTTTCCATAAAAATATGATTGCGAAAGCCGTCTGTATGAGATTTATCAAAAAATCTCAAATAGAAAAAACAACTGGTAACTTAATTTGTAGAGAAACAGTCTCCTAATTCATTTTCATAATAATTAATTTTTTTATCCAGATGCTCTAAACTTTGACGAAGCTTCTCAAAGTCTTCCACTACTTTTTTTCGATGATTTTTAAGTAGGGCTAACCTATCTTCCATTGTTTCATCCCCAACATGCCCCCACATGGCAAATTGCTTCATGTCTTTTAGAGACATCCCCGTATTTTTTAGATGGAGCAATGATTCAATCCACAATTTATTTTCATCCGAATAGATTCTGACATTGTTATCGTCTCTGTTTACTTTTATTAATCCTTCCTTTTCATAAAATCTCAAGGTATGTTCGCTTAAACCAACGATTTTAGAAAATTCTCCAATAGAATATGTCAATTTAACCGCCTCCATTAAATCTGATATGTCTATATCTTCCTTCATTTTTAATTTGTAACACAAAGTATGATAATACTTAGAGTGTACTCTAAGTCAAGGGATTATATTTTGTCTCTCTATGGCGCATTAACATTTTTTATATTAATTTGGTTTCGTCAAGCAATAAAAAAGGAAAACTCGCCAATACTACGAATTTTCCTTTTTTATAGTTATCCCATTCCTTTTTCAACCATTTTCGGTCTAGACCGCTATCAGAATGTTTCGCAATACGTGAGTTTACCAGGACTCCGCTTAAGGAACTTATCGCCATAAAAACGCCAAAAGCTCCTGCACTCATTCCAAAATCTTCAATAAAATACAAGGATAAGTAGGGCTGAGTAATGGAAATACCGATACCGACAAGCAGCATACAAATGACGAATAGATAATAACCTTTAATCGCAAACAGGTTTTTTAACCGTGCAAACACATGTAGTCCTCCCTAGCCTTCAAGCCTACGTTTCTACAATTAAGGAATCTTGTAGATCGCCATTTTTTAACAATTAAAATTATGGTTTATAATTTCAATTAGTTTAAATTCTTTGTTCTCATATTCAAATTTCAATATGCAACAATTGCTAATTCTTTCTTTTTGTGTAATGGGACTTGTATGTTCCCAAAACTGCATAAATTTTCTACAAGCTGCTCCGTGGGATACTGCTAAAACCACTTCATTGTCTTCTTCCATTATTTTTTGACAAGTATCAGCAACTCTTTTTTGAAATTCTTTTTCTTCTTCTCCGCCATAATTGGCAAAAAAATCACCGTAAGGAAGTGATGGATTTAGATCTTCACTTTCACCTTCAAAAGATCCAAAATTCCATTCCTTTAATCCTTTTACTCTTGTATAAGGCATATCGGTCACAATTTCTAAAGTGTCACAAGCTCTTTCGGATGTTGAGCTATAAGCATGATCGAAAACAATATTGTGCTCTTTAAAATACTTTGCAGCAATCTCCGCTTGTTTAATACCTAGCTCTGTAAGAGGTGAATCACACCAACCTTGAACTTTCCTTCTTTTATTAAATAATGTTTGTCCATGTCTCATTAAATATAACGTCTTTATCATTTGTATCCCCCTCATTGAATATTAAAAATTACTTTTTCCACCATGATGAAATAGGAACAGACAACTTTCCATCCAATTGAACAGTTTCACCAATTTGTGGAGCGATGAGAATCACATCATTTTTCTTTGCCGCTTTTAATGCTCGTTCTATTGGTTCTGTCCAGCCATGATTCGCAAGTGTAAAGGCACCCCAATGCATTAACAACATATGCTTGCCTTTTACATCTATATTAGCCTGTACGGATTCTTCCGGAAACATATGAGCCCATGACCAGCGTCTATCATATTGACCGCCTTCTATTAAAGCGATATCAAAAGGTCCGTATTTATCGCCAATTTCCTTAAAATGTGTATCATAGCCGCCATCTCCACTGGTATAGAAACGGGTTTGTTTTCCAAGAATGACCCAACCACCCCAAAGGGTTGAATCTCGATTAAAAGGTCCTCTTCCTGAGAAATGTTTAGATGGGGTCAATGCAATGGTTAAACCCTGGAACTCAGTTTCATCCCACCAATTAAGTTCTGTAATTTTTTTTTTGCGACACCCCATCGAATCAAATGATTACTTACACCGTAAGGAACAAAGAAATGACCGACCTTGCTATTTAGCTTTTTTATAGATTGATAATCTAAATGGTCGTAATGATCGTGCGTAATAAAAACAGCATCAATAGGAGGCATTTCTTCAATCATATCCAACATATCTTCACTGAAACGTTTAGGTCCTACAAAGGAAACAGGTGAAGCTATGGGACCTAGCATGGGATCAAGGAGTATCTTTTTATTATCGATACTAAGTAAAAAAGCAGAATGCCCAAACCAGGATAAACTATCATCTTTGCTATTAATTTTGTTCCAATCAATCTCGGAAACAGGAATTTGACCAGCAGGATTGCGTTCTTTACCACCTGAATTAGAGTCCTCGAATGTGGAGGGGCTATTAGATGCACTCCCGTTCATCTTTGTTGATGCCCGATAGACAAATTTCCCGTTATCATAATTATCAAACGTATTATATACCTCTTTTTGTTCTTTACTTGGGTTACCGCCGAAAGCTGGATGTATGTTTATAAACAATGAAATGACAACTCCTAATACAACTAAAGAAACCAATAAAGATATCAATATTTTCCTTATTATTCTTTTCTTAGATTTTGATACAACATGACCGTTCAGTTTCTGTGTTGTAGTAAGTTCTTCGAAATTCGACATTCTACCACCCTGCCTCCATTATTAATTAAGAAACAAGATAAGCCGCCCCAAAAATGTAGGGCAGCCTTGTTACATTATGTTTCTTTTGTTCTTAAGAATTTTAGATATCAAATTTACTAGTACCAAGCCCTTTTACCATGGCAGGGTCTCTATGTGAGTAAAATAAACTCTCTTTTGTATCCAAGTTAACTACATACCCTTTCAAGTTAACATTACCTTTCTTGACTTGTAGGACGAATAATCATCTCATTAATGGCTACATCGGAAGGTTGTTCAATTGAAAAAGCAATGGCACGGGCAATGCTTTCAGCATCAATGGCAACATCTTCATAAAGTTTATCAATTCCAGGTTTTAAATCCATATCGGTGATCAAATTAATTAATTCAGACTGAACCGCTCCTGGTGAGATAATAGTTGAACGAATATTGTTTCCAGCCTCTTCTTTACGCAATCCTTCTGAAATAGCACGCACGGCGAACTTAGTTCCAGCGTAAACGGTGCTCCCAGGACCAACAAAGTGTCCTGCTACAGAAGAAAGATTAATAATATGACCGGATTTACGTTCTCTCATTGTTGGAAGAACAGCAGCAATGCCGTAAAGCACTCCTTTAATATTGACATCAATCATCTTGTTCCAATCATCAATCATTTTCTTATAAAGAAATGAATGTGGCATCACTCCGGCATTATTGACTAATACATCGATTTTTCCAAACTCTTTAAGAGCAACCTCGGCGAGTTCCTCCATTTGTTCATGCGAAGTCACATCAGTAACTTTATATATTACTTGACCGCTAGTATTTTGAATGTCTTGTTGTAAATGTTTTAAACGGTCTTCACGGCGTGCTGCAAGAACAAGTTTTGCGCCTTTGGAGGCAAGTTCTTTTGCAGTTGCTTCTCCAATCCCACTAGAGGCACCCGTAATAATGACGACTTTATCTTGAATATTAGACATACTAATAAAACATCCTTTCGTTATTTATTTTTCTTTTGAGAATACTTCTTTTGCAACTGTCATGGCTGACATTGCCTTCGCCCAACCTGCGTAAAAAGCAAGATGAGTCATTGCTTCAATAAGTTCTTCTTCTGAAAGACCGTTTTGTTTTGCTAAATTTAAATGGGATTTTAGTTGTTCTGTATTTCCACCAGTTAATAAAGAAGCAACGGTAATTAAACTGCGTTCACGCGGAGAAAGCTCCGTGCGCGCCCATACATCTCCAAACAAAACATCATCAGTTAATTGCACAAGCTTTGGCGCAAAATTTCCTAACTTTTTCTGTGCAACAGTAGGTTCTTTAGAATTAGACATTTTATATCCCTTCTTTCGTTTTACTTACTTCGGATTTAGCTAAGTTGGATGCCTGTAAAAAATAAAAACTTTCAGTGACCTCACAGAAAAAAATTCGTGTTATTTTAAGTTGTTATATTCATCATCTGTTACGGGTTCCAACCATTCGGTTTCTCCCTTTTGAACATTCGTACTTATCGCGAGATGTGTAAACCAGCTATCTGATGTAGCACCATGCCAATGTTTTACCTCAGGAAGGATCTTTATAACATCACCTTCGTGAAGCTCTTGTACGGGTTTGCCTTCTTCCTGATAATATCCTTTGCCACCGGTAACGAGGAGAATCTGACCACCTGGATGCTTATGCCAATTATTTCTAGCCCCTGGTTCAAAAGTCACATTACCTATGGGGCAATTAAAGATATTGTCATTTGGAACTAGCATTTCAAGATATGCAGCCCCTATGAAATGGTCATTCGGCACTTTTACACCTTTCGGGAAGATTACACTTTCGCTTATATCTTGAATATTAGACATAATAGAGAACATCCTTTCCTATTTGTTAATTCTATTTCGTATTCTGGAGGATAGTGATCTCCGGAATCTCGATATTTGAGAATGCTTTATTCAAATCACACCCATGCAACCGAGTCCGATTGCAGAAACCTCTATTCCTACTCCACCGTCTATAATGGAAAAAGCGTGTATAGAAATCACACGCTTTTTTATGGATTCCACACCTTAATGCACAATAGTATTTAGGTGGGTAGATTCACCTCAGAATTAGAAAAGAACATTAAATATCAAGTTTACGGGTTCCGATCCATTTCACCATTTCAGGGTCTTGATGTGAAAAGAACAAGCTTTGTTTCGTATCTAAGGTAGCAATTTTCTCCATATCTTCTTGGCTTAATTCAAAGTCAAAGATATTGAAGTTTTCGATGATTCTTTCCTTACGAACAGATTTTGGAATCGCAACGACGCCTCTTTGTGTTAACCAACGTAAAACCACCTGTGCAACGGATTTATTATAATTTTCAGCAATTGATACCAAAGTTTCGTTCTGGAACATGTTATTTTTCCCTTCAGCAAACGGTCCCCAAGACTCAATCTGAACATTGTTCTCTTTCATAAAGTTATGACTTTCAATTTGTTGATTGAAAACATGTGTTTCAACCTGATTTACGGCAGGAACAACTTCATTATGAATGATTAAATCAATAAGGCGGTCTGAATAGAAGTTACTTACTCCGATAGCTTTGATTTTTCCTTCCCGGTATAATTCCTCCATAGCTCGCCAAGAACCATATACATCGCCGAATGGCTGATGAATCAAATACAAGTCCAAATAATCCAATTTAAGTCTTTTTAGTGAATTGGCAAATGCTTTCTTTGTGCTCTCATAACCAGCATCCTGAACCCAAAGTTTTGTTGTGATGAACAATTCCTCTCTTGGCACACCGCTCCGCTTGATTGCTCTGCCGACTGCTTCTTCATTTAGATAAGAGGCAGCCGTATCGATTAGACGATATCCTGCCATTATCGCATCGTAAACAGCTTGTTCACATTCATTTTCATCCTGCATCTGAAAAACCCCAAAGCCAAGAATTGGCATTTCAACACCGTTGTTTAATGTTACTTTTTGCATGAAAAATTCCTCCTGTTAATTAAATTTTGAGTGTATTTTATTTTCCCACTCTATTTGCGTATTCTGCCGGGTAGCACTCGCCCGAAATTTCAATCTTTGATAGTGCGTCGTTCAAATCATCTAGTTCTTCAGGTGTCAGCTTAACTTCCGCTGCGTATTTCTATCAATATTCATACTGCTGTTTAGAAATATTCGTCTTAAAAATATCTCCCCTCTTCTTGATTTTTTAATAAAATGATGGCTTTGCCCAATCTGTATATGGTTCGCTTACTCCTAGACTGGTTTGAAGATATTTATCACTTTTTTCTTCAATAATATCCATGATTAATTGAGTTACAGCTTGACGCGTAACTTGCGCACCAATAAATGGCTCTCCTTTTTGGGTAATCATATATTTAGAATTCCCATTTTCGTTGTAAAGACATGTCAATCTTAAAAGAGTATGCATGGCATCAATGATTGCTTTTGTTGATTTATCGTCACCCATGTCGTTGATATATACAAGGTCAACATCTTTCATAGCATCAATCAGTTTATCTTTGTCTTTAAAATCACCGTCAAAGATAACTTCTCGGTTATCATCATTAATAGTTAAACGCTTATGACCGTTTCTGGCATAAAGAACGATTGAATGGTCAGTTCTATTGATCAATTCATTTCTTAACATACGGGCTATTTGACCTGCGGCACCTAAAATCAAAATTTTCATAGTAACTACTCCTCGTATAATAAATTTTGTCCCTTAAGTTAACGTAATCACTGCTGTTTGCGACTTGAAAGTTCATAGCCAGCGATAGAAACATCATCCACGTTCACTTGATAGCGAACGGGTAAGTCCCAATGAGGCGACAGTGATAAACAATGCCACTGCAACCGCAGCAGTACCAATCCAACAAATGGAAATTATCGATGAGCCACCCACGGCGATTCCCCCGATACCTGCGCCTGCTGCAAATCCAAGCTGCACAAATGTGCTGTTTAAACTAAGCATGATACCCGACGCTTCAGGAGCGATCGACAGTAGGTTAAAGTTCTGGGTCGGTCCGAACATCCAAACAGCAACCGACCAAATTATAAGTAACATAATGACGATAACTGCAAAGCCCGAAAGGGCAGACACCATTGCAAGACTTAGGGTTTGTAATACTATGCTGCCAATAAGTGTCCGAGTAGTACCAATCCGATCCGCTAGGAAGCCACCAAGTTTGGACCCGAACAAGCTCGCCATGCCCAATGCGAAGAGAATGACGCTAACTCCCCTTCCACTAATTGATATAGTAGAGGTCAAGAAGGGAGTGATATACGTATTGATCACTGAGTAGCCGATAAATACGAATAACGACACACCAAGGGCGAAAGCGACCTTTGGATTCTTTAACAGGGCGAGTTGCTCCCCCAGAGGGATAGATGCTTCACTTTGCATAGATGGGATTGTTATTGCAATAGCAATGAATCCCAGCACAGTAAAGATTCCAATGCCCCAAAAAATCACCTTCCAGTCATATGCGGAAGCAATTACACGCCCGATGGGTACACCGAGAACAAGGGAAACACTATAGCCCAATGCGATATTTGACATTGCTCCAGCCTGTCGTCCCGAAAGTGCCAAATTAGCTGCAGTGGAATAGGAGGTGACGACGAAGATACCAGTTCCAACTCCGAGTATGATCCGTGAAACCATCAGAAAACCAAAACCCGGAAGAGCAAGTGTCGAAACAACTCCAAGAAATATTATGGCTAGAGACAGTAACAGCTGCTTTCGCCGATCCAACTTTGCAGTCGCCATCATGAAGAGGGGCGTGCCGATTGCGTTAGCAAGAGCGAATACTGTAATTAGCTGTCCAGCAACCGATACGGAAACGTCGACTGAAGAAGCGACTTTATCTAGAATGCCAGAGATGACGAATTGTGAGGTGCCAACCAAGAAGCTGATGAGAGTTAGCATGTATATTTTCCACGTATTATTCATGGTGATCTATCTACTCCCTTATCAATAATTTGATCTTTTTATGTTGAAAATAATGATGTGCAATAACTTGCATCCTCATTATGCAACAAATGTAATCAATCCTGGTATCACAATCGTATCAAATGATTGCATAATCCTCTCACAACCATTTACGTAAAAGATGAATTAGCTTTATAATGGGACCATCGCGGATGAAGATAACAAAGGAGGATATTATGTTTGAACAATTATACAGACAAAGAGTTGAGCTGACCAAAATCATAGAGCGATATACAGGACGGGACGGTACTCAAATGACTGCTATTCCGTCTTTATTTTTCTCCCGTTACTCTAATGATGGAGGTCCATATTACGGAGTTTACAAACCTTCCTTATGTATTGTCGTTCAAGGGATGAAGGAGGTATTGTTGTCACAGGAGCGTTTTCAGTATGGTCCTGCCGATTACCTTGTTGCATCCGTTAACTTGCCAACAACCGCACAAATCACTGAAGCCTCTTCCGAAGTTCCGTATCTGGCTCTGAAACTTGAATTCACACCGAGTGAAATATTGGAGGTGTTACGTGAATTCCAAATGGGAGTTGAAAAGAAGGAAAATGCTAAACGAGGTATGTATGTCAGCAAAATAGAGTCATCTTTGCTAGACGCGGTAACAAGATTAGCTCGTTTGCTAGATACTCCTAAAGATATCAAGGTACTTGCTCCTCTAATCACAAAAGAAATCATTTATAGGGTTCTGCAAGGAGAACATGGGAGTATGCTAAAACAAATAGCTATAGAAGGAAGTTCTACCCATCAAATCAGTGACGTGATTGAACATATCATGAATAACTATGAAAAATCTTTTAAGATTGAAGAACTTGCGGAAATAGCAAATATGAGTGTTTCTTCACTCCATCGGCACTTTAAAGAGATAACCGCCATGAGCCCAATTCAATTCCAAAAACAACTGAGACTTCAAGAAGCCCGAAGCCTGTTATTATCTGAATCGGCAGATGCAGCAGATGTTGCATTCCGGATGGGCTATGAAAGTCCATCACAATTCAGCCGTGAATATTCGCGCATGTTTGGTTTACCACCTAAAGAAGATATAAAGCGCCTGAGGGAGCAAAATGACCAAAGGGTAAAAGCTTGATTCCCCTTCACATATTAGTAGCTACACTTAAAAAATATAAAAGTGCATTAATCCGTGATTAATGCACCTTTACTATTCTGCAATTTACCTATCTTTGTAAGCCATAGTTTTATCCTGCTTCCTAACAAATTTCAGAACATAATGAGTCCCACTGATATAAATTCCCATTATGGATAGATAATCTATTAAAAATACCATGGTGGATTCATCATAGCTCCATCCGAATGGATTATATATGGTTAACCTAGAAAGCATATCTCGCTCGAAGGAAGTCTGAACACCGTATACAACTATCAACACCGCTATAACACGCAACGCGATTGTACGGATACGGGTCGTGCTGGTAATCCCCGTCATGTTTCGTACTGAATTGATAATTGTTCCCCAGGACATTCCTATATGGACAGCCATGAAAATAAATCCCCAATATGAAGTCATAACATGTATCTGTAATAGAATCATGTCATTGTATATTGGTAAAAAGGCAAATATGTCACGGGAAATCGGCACAGAACTTATTATCACCACAGTCATGGATACAAGAAAAAGCAAATTGACCGCAATGCTCAGTTTACGTTGTACATTGTGCTTTCCCTTAAAAATCGTCTTATACCATCGTCGATTTAAAATATTGTGGGCAATAAATAACAAAAACAATATAACCCCCACAACTTCATGGATTGTATTTCCGGTAATCTGGTAAGCCATTGCAACTAACATCAGAACTGTCATAGAAAGATCAATAACCAGCCTGATTAACATATTTCGTTTCAAGAACCTCTCCTCTTTCTAATTTAATTAATACCTGGATTGGTCTCAGTTGGACGGTTTATTGGTGAATATATCCTTATCCTATTTAAATGCTACTAAATCCCCTATGACTATTGATTAAAATGGATCATCAAAAGAACCTTCTGGATGATCCCTGCTTTTTCTTCTTCTTCCACTAAGTTATTTCCAATCGAAATATCCAGCGAGTCCTCCAGATTATCGTCTACCGCTTTTACCTCCCAGTGATTCGTAGGGATTCCTGCGATTTGGGATTCTGTACTACTGTCCTTTGATCCTGTTAAATCTTCAAGATCAAATCCATTCATTTCATCCAACGTGTTCACGAAGTCATCCCGTTCCTGATTCGCGTGACAAGAAAAGCAGCGACCGATATCTTCCTCGTTATCCAACGACCTGTCACCATTGAATTCCTGGTATTGCCAATCTCCGTTACGTGGTGTCCCTTGCGGGGTTTGGTCGCCCCAGCCAGTTCGCTTTTCCATCACGAAGATTTCATCGAGCTCTTCATCCCTATAGATTTCGAGAGTGATTACGGTGCCGTCAGGAATCGGCTGCCCGTTCTGCACTGCTTCAATTGCTTCGCGGCTTGTATAGAGTTCCTCTCTGACATTTCCTCGATTCACTTTCGTGTAGTTCACACCCTTATCGTAGTTCTCAGGGAATTCAACAAGTTCACGGTCATACCCAGATGGCTCCTGCTGGGAAGTGTCACCCGATGGCTTCTGTTGGGAAACCCCATTTGTGTCATTATTGTTGTTGCAAGCAGTAAGAGTGAGGGACATCACCAATGCAAGGGACGGAAATAATAGTTTTTTCATATTGTTTTCCTCCTACAATTTTTCGTATTTGTATTGATTCGTTAGAGTCAAAATTGTATAAGATTTTGAGATGTGGTGCTGTTTTTATGGTTATAAATACTGATTTACCAAAGGTAATGACTAATTTTATCGGGGACTAGCTGCTTATGTTTTTTTTTATCAAGTGTACTCTGTTTAGAATTTTTGATTTTATTTTTCAACAGAATCATAGTTATAGAAAAAGTCGAGGCTTTTTTATTATGCAACAAAAGAAAAAACGACCGATATCCTATTCCTCTCAAATAGTTGCCTAATCCTCCCACAATAAAAATTAAAGCTAGTCCCTAGTTTACTTTGCACCAAATCACAAATAGTTTTGTATTAATTACTAACTAGAATGGAATTACTTAACTGCTTTATGTGATAGTGGAACCAGTGGGGTATTATTGTCGAGGAATCTATTGTGATCCCCTATGAAAAACAGTTTCAATAAAAAGAGGAAGAAGAGAATGACATAGGGCAAAGAAGATTTAACTGAGGTTTTAAACATTTAAAATGAAGTTTTTAAAGAAATGTAATTAAACTAACCAAATGTTAGTGGAACAAGAAAAGGGCTGCCTCAACAACCCGATCCCTCCGTTATTTAAATAAGAATAATGCTTTACCGGTTATTCCAGCAAAAACCCCGATGGTTAATTAGAAATGAATTATTCCCGTAATCCATAAGATATCCTCGTTTTGACAACGTGTTATTTTTATCAAAGTGTTTAAAGTGTTCAATCAAAGTAGGAACAAAAATGCAAAGAAGAATTTGATAATACTATCCGACAAACAAAAATCCCTAATTACATTTTAGCCTTTCGGTTTTAGGACTTTCTTGTCGCAAAAAATACAATATGTAAGGTTTTTTGATTTCCTTCTTTTTCTTTTAAAACTTACACTATTTTTAAACTTTCTCGTCGCTGGTACATTTTTTTTAAATTTCATGTCGCTAATTAACGACATGAAATTTTAAAAAAAAACCAAAAATGGTAATTTAAAGGGATTTTGATTTTAGGACTTTTTTCCATGAGTACCATTTTCTTCAGCTGAAATTACTTGCATGTCGTTATACAATCCCCTTGTATACTGTGAAAGGATAACATTGCCATGTTATATTTTTTTGCCATGCCTTTTTTTGCTTGTGCGTACACTTCTTTACTATTTGTACTTATAGGGTTCTCTTTTAGGAAGTTGACAATCGCTGTTCCCGAAAATTCGGGATAAATATCAACATCCTTCGACTTTAAGGCATTAAATACAAAAGTCGTATCACCTAACCCTGTTCTTAACTTCACTTTCAAGTCTGTATTTTCTTCAATCAGTAATTTATACATATTGTCCAAAATTTCCGGCTCCGGACCGAACTTGCCAGCGATTGTAATCGTCTTTTGCTCTTTTTGAAAAAGTGCCGGACCAACCATAGATCCCACAATTAGAACGATAAGAAGCGCAAAAGCACCTGATGATACCATTATCTTTTTAAAGGAAATAGTTTCTAGCCTTCGGAGTAGTAGATCAAAAATGATCGCCAAAAGTGCGGATGGCACAGCTCCTAGAACTATAAGTGAATAATCATTTCGGGATATTCCAAGTAGAATAATATCCCCTAATCCACCCGCTCCGATTAGTGAAGCAATCGTTGCTGTTCCTATAATAAAAATGGTAGCTGTTCGGATACCTGCCATGATGACAGGCATAGCTAAAGGAAGCTCGACTTTTAATAGTCTTTTTCTTCTGTTCATTCCCATGGCGCTTGCAGCTTCTAGTAAGGAGGGCTCAACCTCTTTAATTCCTGTATAGGTATTGCGTAACAAGGGAAGCAGTGCATAAGCGATTAGCGCAATTACAGCAGGGACAGTTCCAATTCCAAAAAGTGGTATTAAAAGACCTAACAAAGCTAATGAAGGAATGGTTTGCAGCACTCCAGTAATTCCGATAATGTATTCCGCAATTCTTTGTTTTCGAGTTAAATAGATTCCTAGTGGTATCGCAATTATTAACGAGAAAAAAAGAGCGATTAACGATATTTCTATATGTTGCAAAAGAGCGTTCAAAAGCTGAGATTTTCGATCTGATAAGACACTTATCAAATTACTCATGAATTTGCCCTCCTTCTCTCAAATATCGTGACATAACCTTCATTGCATTTTGTCGGCTGATATTCCCGATTGCTTTTCCATTTTCTTCTACAGTAATTTGTTCGAACGATGCTAGTTGTTCTAAAACTTTATCTACTGGAGTAGATAAAGAAATGGTTTTTGTATCGGATAATAATGCTCGTTCATCTGTAATGGGAGTAATGAGTTCATTCAAATGAATCTGTAATTTACGGTTGCCAACAAATTCACTCACGAAGTCATTCACAGGATTGGTTAAGAATTCGTGTGGGGTTCCCACCTGAACGATTTCTCCATCTTTCATCAGACAAATACGGTCCCCCAGCTTTAAAGCTTCTTTCATATCATGAGTAACAAAAACAATTGTTTTTTTCATTTTTCGTTGAATTTCAAGCATATCTTCTTGCAATTTATCCCGGCTAAATGGATCAAGCGCACTAAACGGTTCGTCCATTAAGATGATTTCAGGGTCCGCTGCTAATGCTCTTATTACACCTACTCGTTGCTGCTGTCCTCCTGAAAGTTCACTAGGCTTACGATTTCGATACACACTAGGCTCAAGCCCCACCATATTTAGTAAATCATCAATACGAGCAGCAATCTTTTCTTTATCCCAATTTTTTAGTTCGGGTACAACTGCGATATTTTCGGCAATTGTCATATGTGGAAAAAGAGCAATTTGTTGCAGAACATACCCTATATTCCAACGAAGTTCATTAATATCATAATCGCTTATTTTTTTTCCATTAATCCAAACCCAACCTTTTGTTAATTCGATGAGGCGATTAATCATTTTTAATGTCGTTGTCTTACCAGAACCACTAGGTCCGATTAAAACAAAAAATTCGCCTTTCTTTATTTCAAAATCTAAAGACTTTACGGCAAAGGTTCCACTAGGGAATTGTTTCGATACTTGTTCAAATCGAATCATGTTACCTCTCCTCTTTTAGCATTTGTTTACCCTATTATTACCTCGCAAAAATTACATAGACGTCTATATATTATGTCAAAAAAATTTAAAATCTTTTTAGGATTTTTTCTAACAAATGTTCCAACTGTTCTTTTTCGGTGTTCGTTAAACCGCCATAAATGACAGTGTTTATTTTTTCTGAGATCTTACGAAATATTGGTTCGAGCTTGATTCCCTTGTCAGTAAGATTGATTAAAGTTTTTCTGCTGTCCTCCTTACTCTTTATTCTCTCTACAAATCCTAGTTTCTGTAGCTTATCAATTAAAACTGTTACTGTCGGTTGAGTGCGATGAATTTTTTCAGACAGCTCCTTCACGGATAAACCATTTTTTTCGTAAAGGCACACTAAAATATCCCCATGAGATGGGGCGATACCATCCACTCCGTTTTTGTTAAGCTCCGACAAAATCAAATTATTTACTGCGTCTCTAATCTTTCCAACTTTTGATGCTGTGTCATATTTTATCATGTTTTTTATTATACATAGATGTCTATTTATTTTCAAATAAATGAGTCAATAGAAAATGTCCTATTGACTCATTATTTATTATTGATTTCCTTATTTGTAAATTTTATTTAAATATTACATGGAATGAGGCATTAATTTTCATAGTCTGGGTCTAGATAAATGAAAAGTCGATTAATCTTGTAATCCCGTATTTCAAACACATTACAAAAGCGCCCTGCATGAGTAAATCCGGCACGCCATTCTTTTCCATTGGTTGTAACACCAGAACTTGTACCCTCTACGACAACCGTGTCTCCTTGAAATATATAGTTAAAATAAGCATAGTCGTGGGTGATGGATTTAAGCTTTGGACCTCTACCACTCTCAAAAAGAAGTTTTTTAATTTCCTCAATTCCAGTTGCCATTCCCATCTTTGGGAAATAAAACTGGGCATCCTCGGCAAATAATTCAAGAAAGGCAGGGTTACCCTGATCCATTAGTTTAAAGTATTCAAGTGCAACTGACTTTCTTTGTTCATCTGTCATGGTTTGTTGTGTAAGTGTCATTGTTAATTCTTCCTTTATATTGAATTAAATTATCTAGTTTTCAAAGTTTCTTTGAATTAAGAGCTGCATTCATGATTAAGCAGCTCTTTTTAATTCATTAGAATCTTTTTGTAAAATCAATTGCCTAACTGAAAATAACTTACTTCCATTGGTTGCAAGATAAACTGCTATTGCTAAGAATGCCAAATCTAACTCATATCCTGCCATTTGACCATTTCCCAATAAACCAACAGAAAGTTTAACTTTTAGTGTTGCTCCAATCATTAGTAATGCAAACAAAGCAGATACAAGTCTAGTTGCCAATCCAATGATTAATGCTACACCGCCAATGATTTCAATCAATGCCACGCCATATGCCATAAATCCAGGTAATCCAATACTTTCAAACCAACCGACAATATTTTCAATTCCACCTTGAAACTTTACAATTCCGTGAATTAAAAATAATGCCCCTAATGTTACTCGTAAAATAAGTGCTCCGATTTCGTTCTTTAACAACATTTTCTGTTCCTCCGTAATTTTATTATTTTTATGATTACCCTAGATTCGCGATAAATTAGAATAAAAATGCATCTAAAGCATATTGACCGGGACCGATCAAAGCTATACCAATAGCTACTGAAAGCAAAGTTAAGTTGTATTCATATCCATTAGCTGTTGCCCATAATCCGTTAGGAGCATGAACTTTCACAATCGCCATTGCCATAGTCCCTGCAATCAAAATTCCTGCAAGTGGAGTTAAAAGTCCTAATGCAAACAAGGTTCCGCCAATAAGTTCTGCTAACCCTGCGAAAAGAGCCATGGTCACTCCTGGTTTCATGCCAATGGATTCAAACCATCCACCGGTTCCTTTCAATCCATAGCCACCGAACCAACCAAACAACTTTTGAGCACCGTGACCCACAAATAGTAAACCAATTACCAAACGAATCAATAATAAACCAATATCTATCATCTTATAATCCTCCTAAATGTTATTTATCTCGAACTCGAGATATTTTATTAAAAAAAATGAAAGTTTAAACTTTATTCTTTACTTTTTTCATAAGATTCACCAGCGTCTCTGCCTCATCAGAATCTAGTGCTTCAAACATTTGATTAATAAACTCATGATATTTCGGCATGATGTAGTTCATCAATTCATTTCCGTCATCAGTCAATGTCACATGTATCACCCGGCGATCATCTGGACAGGTATTTCGGCATAATAAACCCCTTTGCTCTAGCTTATCTATAACATAGGTCATCGAACCACTTGAGACCAATATGCAATTTCCAATTTGTTGAATCGTTTGTTTCCCTTTTTGATAAAGTACCTCTAAAACTGAAAATTCCGTAATACCAAGCTTATTTTTTGCCATTTCCTCCTTTATTTGTTCATGAATTGCTTTAGATGTTTGCATTAATAAAAGAAAGGGCAAATTCGAGCATTTCCTCTCCATTTAGTGCACCTCCTCATAAAATCTCGAATTAAAATATCTTGAATATGAGGTAATAATATTACTTATAAAATTTTTTGTCAATACCCTTTTATTACTACTTTCCGTGAAAGTGCTTTAATTTTATCAGAAGGATAAAGTTTCAAATCGCTAACAAGTTTAATAGCTTTCTCATCCTTCAATTTATACATTCGTCTACAGTTTAACCTTTTGATTTTAGGACTTTCATGTCGCAAAAAATAATATTTATCAAAAAAATACTGCCTCATTTCTAATTGAGACAGCATTTTTAGATTCCTTTCATTATTCTGCTGGTTTAAGTGGTCCGTAAAAATAAGCAGCAGTCGCTCCACCGTCAATTAGGAAATCAGACCCGGTGATGAAAGCTCCCTGTGGCATCATCAGCAGCTCAGCCACATTTGCAACCTCATCAGCTGTTCCAGGGCGTCCGGCTGGGCACTTTTCAAACATATTCTTATAGAACTCTCCTCTTGGACCATTGAATTCATCTATAGCCAATGGCGTTACGATAATCCCTGGAGAAATAGAATTGATACGAGCGTTTTTTTCTCCCCAACGTATAGATTCGAACATAACCCGTTTCACATTGCACCGTTTTGCCATTTGATAAGCTTGCAACGTATCCTTGATATTTTCTGGACGAAGGACTTCCAAATGAAGGAGTTCTTCAGTTGGTGTAGTTGCTAACTGTTCATCAATTTCAACTCCCAATTGAGGCATTCTATGTCCAGATTGACTGGATATGGTTACACCCACGCCTCTAGGAGCTATTACCTTACCTACTTCCTCCAGCAATACTGCAGTTCCGTACAAATCCACCTTTAAAATGGTTTCAATAGGTGCCTGACTAGGTGACACGCCGGCTGCATTGATAAGAGCAGTGATTTCACCATACTTCTGACCTTCTGCGATCAAATTTAAAATAGATTCTCTGGAAGAAATGTCCGTTTCGACAGGCATCACATCAAATCCGGCTTCTTCCATAATTTTTGCAATCGCCATGGCATTTTCTAGGTTCTTATCTCCAACAATAATTTTCTTACCACAGCCGATTCTCCTTGCTATTGCCATGCCGATCTGTCCAGCACCGGTCCAAAGTATAACTTCTTTCATTGGATTTCCTCCTTCATATTATTCTAGGATTAATTTATTGTTTGCTATATCATTCCATAGGCAATATAATTCAATGCTAGTAAAAAAATATACATTGATATATAATTGAACACGCGTCTATAATTATATATAGTTATAGGATGTTTTCAATTGTTAATTCAACGCAATTTGTTTAGTAGTAAACAAATCAAATAAAATTGTTCATTATCTTTTAAGAAAGTTGGTGAATCTTAAAATGCCTAAAGTAGATAGAAGAATAGCTAAAAGCCAAGAAGCTATAAAAAAAGCCTTGATTGAGCTGATGTCTGAAAAAAATTTCGATGATATTACCATTCAGGACATTTCCAATCAAGCCAATGTTAGCAGAGGAACTATCTATCTTCATTACATGGATAAGTTTGATCTCCTGGACAAGCTCATTGAAGAACATATTAACGAAATGAGAGAAATCTGCGAAGCAACCTCCGCAGCAGAATATACAGATGCGAATCTCCCATGGTTTGAATACATCAAAACTCATTACTTATTCTTTTCGACGATGTTAGCAAGTAAAGGAGCTCCTTCTTTTCGTAGGCAATTCCATGAATTTCTCGTTGAGGAGTTCATAGATGAAATCGATACATCACAAGGAAAGAACCATGAATTAAAAGAAGATGTTCTTCTTCAATTTATTGTCACTTCATATGTCGGGATTGTGGAATGGTGGATTACGAATGGAATGCCTTATCCACCTCAAGTTATGGCAGAACAAGTAGGAATTTTATTAGAAAGAAACCTATAATTCATTAATAAAACTCAGCCATGGGCAAATCTTTCCTAAAATTACATAGGAAACAAAAACATTTAGAATTTCCAATCACTATAACCCCACAAAAAACGCCGACTGGTCTTTAAAACCAATCGGCGTCCCCGCGGAACCTAATAAGCTAAAACATTTGTATTCTCTCGCACCATTTCAATAAAATACTTCATAACTCTAATATCCTCTGTTAATTCTGGGTGAAAGGAACAACCTAAGAATTGACCTTCCCGCGCTAAAACAATGCGCTCTTCATGCTTTGCCAGAATCTCAACATTCTCACCGGCAGCCACGATATGAGGTGCTCGGATGAAAACAGCGGGAATATCCTCTCCTACTCCACTGATGGACATCTCGACTTCAAAACTATCAACTTGGCGACCAAATGAATTCCGTTCGACCACGATGTCCATCACCCCGAGATGTGGCGTATCATAGCCAACGATTTCCTTTGCCAGTAAAATCAGGCCAGCACATGTTCCAAACATCGGAACTCCCCCGGCGGCTAGAGCACGAATGGGTTCAAGCAACTCGTATCGGTCCAGCAGTTTCCGCATTGTTGTACTTTCTCCGCCAGGCAGTACAAGACCATTCAATTCTTTTAGATCTTCAGCTGATTTAACTGAAATGGCCCTACATCCAAGCTCTTCAATTTGTCTTATATGCTCTCTGACTGCACCTTGTAATGCAAGTACCCCAATTTTCAGCATATTACCAACCACGTTCCTGCATACGATCTTTTGCATCTAACGCGGAAATTTCAATTCCTTTCATCGGTGTCCCCAGCTCTTTTGAAATTTCGGCAATCAGTTTATAATCTCGGTAGTTTGTTGTTGCTTCTACAATTGCACGTGCGAATTTTTCTGGATTATCGGATTTGAAAATACCAGATCCGACAAATACACCATCAGCTCCAAGTTCCATCATTAAAGCGGCATCTGCAGGTGTAGCCACCCCGCCGGCAGCAAAATTGACAACAGGAAGTCTCCCCAATTTTTTAATTTCTAGCAATAACTCAAATGGTGCTCCTAAATTCTTTGCTTCCGTCATTAATTCGTCCGTATTCATACCGACCACGCGTCTTACTTGGGCATTTACTTTGCGAATATGACGAACCGCCTCGACAATATTTCCAGTACCCGGTTCCCCTTTTGTCCGTAACATAGATGCTCCTTCGCCAATGCGGCGTGCAGCTTCCCCTAAATCGCGGCACCCGCAAACAAAAGGTACAGTGTAGTCGCTTTTTAATAAATGGTATTCCTCATCCGCAGGTGTCAAAACTTCACTTTCATCTATGTAATCGACGCCCATTGCTTCTAATACACGTGCTTCGACAATGTGGCCGATACGTGCTTTTGCCATTACTGGAATGGTTACAGCGCTCATTACTTCTTCCATAATCCGAGGGTCTGCCATCCGGGCTACCCCACCAGCTGCGCGAATATCGGATGGTACCCGCTCCAACGCCATAACCGCAACCGCACCGGCCGCCTCAGCTATTTTTGCCTGCTCGGCATTAATGACATCCATAATAACGCCGCCTTTTTGCATTTCAGCCATTCCGCGTTTTACTCTTTCGGTTCCTACTAGTTTCATAAAATAACCTCCATTCATTTGATAATTACAGTATAATAGAAATTGACTACATGAAAAGGTTCAGTTTTATGAAAAACAACGTGGTCAGTTGGAGGGAATTGCGAATGGATATGCTAATGTTTAAGTTAGATAATGGTACAGACAAACCATTGTATGACCAGCTTTATAATGGAATCAAAGATGCCATTATCCATAAACAAATTGAAGTGGGAACAAAATTACCATCGAAGAAAAAATTAGCTGAATTTTTAAATATCAGCCAAACCACCATTGAAATTGCCTATGCCCAGCTCATGGCAGAAGGCTATGTGGCATCCAAACCCCGCATCGGTTTTTTCGTGGAAGAGATCGACGAATTACCCTATATTGAAAAAGAACTCCTAAACATGCCTGTAGGAAAGGTCGAGAAAAAAATCGTTCAATTTGACTTCCATCCCGGAAAAATTGATGCAGACTATTTCCCTTTTTCACTTTGGCGAAAATATGCAAAAAATATATATGATAGCAGTTCAAAAGAGTTGTTGGAAATTGGAGACCCGCAAGGAGAATTCGCATTAAGAGTGGAAATTGCCAAATATCTTTATCAATCGAGGGGGATTGTCTGCAGCCCCGAACAGATTGTCATTGGTTCGGGAACGGAGCAGCTGCTTCCAATGATTCTAAGGTTACTTGGAAATGATTTAAAATTTGCACTTGAAAATCCTGGCTATTCGGCCATACCTAAAATACAAATGCAAAATAGAGCCATCCCTATTTCGGTGGATGAAAATGGTTTAATCGTGGATGAACTGGAAAAAACAAAGGCCAATATTGTTTACATAACCCCTTCCCACCAGTTCCCTACGGGTGCCGTCCTATCCGCAACTAGAAGAACACAGCTATTAAACTGGGCAGCAAAGGATAAAGGCCGCTACATCATTGAAGACGATTATGATAGCGAGTTTCGTTATATCGGAAAACCTATTCCCGCCTTACAGGGGTTAGACCAAAACGAAAAAGTTATTTATTTGAGCACGTTTACCAAATCATTAATGCCTTCTTTACGTGTTGCTTATTTTGTCCTACCATCAACCTTACTGCAAAAATACAAGGAGACATTCAGTTTTTACTCATCAACCGTACCGAGATTCGATCAGCATATTTTAGCTGACTTTATGAGAGATGGCAATTTTTCCAAACACTTAAACAGGATGCGGAAAATTTATCGGAAAAAACATGAAAAATTAACCCAGATATTAGAAACGTATTATCCGGATGTCATCATCACAGGAGACCTGGCAGGAATGCACATTTTAATTTCCGTCCCCCTGTCAAAAAGGGAAGATCAGTTAAAACAAATAGCCGCTAAGGCCCATATTGCCATCTATCCAGTAAGCGATTATCTGTTAAGTCCTATTGACTATCCATATCCAACTTTTTTATTAGGCTTCGGCGGCATTCCATTGGACCAAATTGAAAAAGGCATACACCAATTAATGCAATGTTGGAACGACGAGATGCCGGGGGGACGGTACTAATGGCTTTTTGTGCCACTAGAACCAACCTCCTCCCCTTTATCATGATGAATAGCTTAAACGTTAAAAAGAAGGATGTACACATAATACATCCTTCTTACCCCACTTCATCAAGAGTTTGTAATCCTTACTTCCATTTACCAGTTAATACCTCTCCTCGGTCTGTTGCGGGTGCAGGTGTTCTTGATAAATTGGAAATTTCAGCGTACATTTCTTCTGTCATTTTAAAATCGGCAGCTGTTAAAGAATCTTCCAATTGGTCTAAATTACGTGCACCAATGATAGGGGCAGTAACAGCGGGATTTGCTTTTACCCATGCAACTGCTAAAGTTGCAGGTTTCACATCATGCTCTTGGGCATATTTGGTGAATTGTTCAGCCGTAACGAAATCTTCAGCCGCACCATAACGGTCTTGATAGCGGGCATTCTGTACAAGGCGGCCCTGCTCAGGACGTTTATTCACTCCATATTTTCCTGATAGTAGGCCACCACCAAGTGGGCTGTATGAAATCACTCCAATTTGTTCAGAAGCAGCCATTGGTAAAAGTTCAACCTCTGCTTGGCGTTTAACAAGGTTATACATAGGCTGGATTAATTCAAAGCGAGCGAGCTGTTCTTTTGCAGAAATTCCTAATGCTTTTGTGATTTGCCATGCTGCCCAATTGCTTACGGCTGGATAGAGAATCTTTCCTTGACGCTGTAAGTCATCGAGTGTCCGCAGCGTTTCCTCAATTGGAGTTTGTTCATCAAAATCATGGACGAAATAAAAATCAATATAATCCGTCTTTAAGCGACGCAGGCTATTTTCAATCCCTTGCATCATATGTTTACGGGACAAACCTCGAGCATTCACATCAGCACCCGTGTTCCAGAACACCTTTGAGGTTAAGACGATTTCGTCTCTTTCATGTGCGATACACTCTCCTAGAATTTCCTCAGAACGCCCATAAACATCGGCAGTATCGAAGAAGTTGATACCAGCTTCCCGACATCGTTTATACATGGCTTTAGATGTTTCTGCGTCAGCATCTCCGCCAAAAGACATGGCACCAAAACATAAATTCGAAACCTGAATCCCGGTTTTTCCTACTGTGCGATATTCCATCATAAATCCTCCTTCATTTGCTTTAGATTTCCACATATCCATTGTTAAATCCTATAGTTTTGTTTATCAATGGAAGCCAATTTAATACTCTTTTAATATATTGGTTAAATTTTTCATTTATTTGTTTTCCCCCACCTTCTGTTACAAGTAGGATTTGTCCGTTCTCCTTTGATTACCTGCTTATTTTAATTTCCCGCCAAATACCGGGAAGAAGCTATGCTCACCATAATTCTGGATGTGCTCAACATTCTTCAAAGTCTCCATATCTGCATCGTTAATAACAAAATCAAGCTCTGCATTGTTTCTCATGTGATCCGAATTTGCGGTTTTTGGAATTACTACAAGTCCAAGCTGGATATCATAACGTAGGCAAAGCTGAGCAACAGATACTCCATACTTATCAGCTATTACCTTAACCTCTGCATTATCCAGAACTGCACCGTGAGCAATTGGTGAATATGCCTCTACCAGGATGTCATTCTTCTGGCAGAATTCGATTAGTTCCAAAGGAGTATTGCTCACATGTGCCAATACCTGATTTACCATAGGCTTGATCTCACAGCTTGCAAAAATATTCTCTACATCATCCTGAAGGAAGTTAGAAAGACCGATTGTCTTTACCTTGCCTGTCTTATATGCATCCTCCATTGCTTTCCATACTTCTATGTTTTCCTCGAAGTAACGGTTCTCCTCACGGAACTCCATCCAAGGCTGTGGGCTGTGGATAATCAGAAGGTCAATGTAATCCAGTCCCATCTTTGCTAAAGACTCATCAATGGACTGTGTAACTGCCTCATAGGTCTTTTCTTCCGCAGCAACCTTTGTCGTGATGAAAAGTTCTTCTCTTGCCACACCGCAGGAACGGATTCCTTCGCCTACACCAACTTCATTCTTATAAGCCTGAGCAGTATCAATATGACGATATCCGATAGATACCGCATCACGCACTGCCTGTGCTGTCTGTGCATCGTCAAGCAGCCAGGTACCAAGACCTAATTTTGGTATTTCTACACCGTTTGATAATTTGTAAGTTTCGTTAAACATGATTTTGTCTCCTTTGCATTATTATATTTTTTAGTACCTTGTCTTATTTTCTGGAATAATTTCATTCACACAAGCTAATGAGTTCAATGTTCTGGGAAATCCCATATAAGGTAGGCAGTGGGTAATGGCGGTAATCATAGTTTCCTTGTCATTGCCTACATTTAAGTTTCCTTGCACATGTGCCTTCACTTGGCCTTCAGCCCCGCCTAAGCTACTTACGATACAAAGTGTCAACAACTCCCGTGTCTTCAAATCAAGTCCCTCGCGTGTGTAGAAATCCCCGAAGCAAAAAGCGGAAAGGTATTCCTGAATATGCTTTTGATTTGATGGGGCACTCTCTTGCATTTTCGCAATTACTTCACCAAAAATCTCTACTTGAGTAGCAAGTCCTTTCTCAAAACGATTATCTTCATCTACATTCTTTTGGCTTTCAATCGGTAAATCAATATTTCTTGCTTTGAAAACCTCATTGACTTCATTAATGGCATTTAGTGTTTTGGGAAATCCAATGTATGGTGCACACTGGTAAACAGCTTCTTTAATTTCCACTGGTGTCAGTCCAACGTTTAGTGCAGCAGCTACATGCGCCTTAAGCTGAAGTAACGTCTGGTTCGTGGCGAGCACTACCAGAGTGATAAGCTCACGTTGCTGGTCATCTAAATTACCTTGATAAAAAACTTCTCCAAAAATAAATCGGCTAAGAATGTCCTGAAAATCAGGGTCTGTAGCGTATGCGGCCGGTACTCCCTCGCCAAATAACTGTTTGTATTTTTCCTTGCTCTTTTCAATACGGTCCATAAAATAGCCTCCTGTTGAACTTTAATTACTTTTATTATTTCAAAAGTTAGCTGAACTTGATGTCTGTTGAAAATCAATATTGATTGATTAATCAACACCTGTTTATAATTATAAAAAAGCCCTTCATACTTTCAATGGTTAAATTAACGCAATTCGTTGATTACTCAACAAATCCATTCAAATTGTTGATTATCTCTAGAAAGATTGGTGAATTAATGTGTCTAAAGTAGATAGAAGAATAGCCAAAAGCCAAGTAGCTATAAAAAATGCTGTAACTGAACTGATGTCTGAAAAAAGTTTTGATGATATTACCATTCAGGATATTGCAGATAGAGCTGATGTTAACCGAGGAACCATTTATCTTCATTACACAGATAAATATGACCTCCTTGATAAGCTGATTGAAGAACATATAGAAAATCTCCGAGAACTATGCCAATCAGCATCTGAGATGACGTTTCAAGAAGGAAATTATGTCTGGTACGAATACTTTGAGCGTAACTATTTGTTTTTTTCAACGATGTTAGCGAGTAAAGGTGCACCATATTTTCGTAGTCGTTTTCTTGATTTAGTCGTTGAAGAGTTTAAACCTGAAGTGGATATATCAGATGGAAAAAACAAAGGATTAAATGATGAAGTGATTCTGCAGTTTTTTGGCTCAGCGGTCGTTGGAGCAGTAGAATGGTGGTTCAAGAATGGAATGCCTTTGCCAGCTCGTGTTATGGCTGAACAAACTGGGGCATTGTTGGATAGGAATCTAGAATAGAACCGACTTTTTTGCTTTTTTTACAGCAACCAAACTCGTTTCTAAAAAAATAGAGCAGTGTTAGTTTACTGCTCTTTCTGAAGGGCATATGTCAGCCGTGGAGAAATTTTTCCACATCTGTTTTTCCATTATGTTTTCGCATTTTTACTAGAACCATATAAGCAATGATAGACAGCAAGCTTGTTGTGACAATAATAACTCCGAATGGTACTGCAGAATACTCACCTGCAATACCCACAAGAGGGGCAGTAACAGCACCTAATAAAGTCGGCATAACCCCAAGAGTGCGGCAGCGCTTCCTGCAATGTGCCCTTGCGATTCCATCGCTAATGTAAAAGAAGTCGGACCGGTGACACCAATGGCAGCGTTTAAAAAGAAAAGCGGTATGACTAACAATAGTAACGGTCCATGCAAAAAAACATCGATAAAAACAATCGTCCCAGCTATAAAGGCTAGTGCTAGGCCAATCAGAAGGATACTATCTTCTTTTATCCTCCCTGCTAACAATTTCACAATTTGAGCCCCTAGAATTAAACTAATGCCATTTAAAGCAAATAGCATGGAAAACACTTGTGGTGTCACCTCATAAATATTTTGATAAATAAATGAAGCGCCGAAAATGTAGGCAAAAATTCCGGAAAACAATATACCCTGAACAAGAGCGTATCCCATGAATCTCCTATGTTTTAGCAAATCTTTAAAATTGCGTAATAACCCCATGAAATCACTAGAAACACGTCGTTCTGCAAGCAGGCTTTCTTTAATATTAAATGCAGTTAAAGTTGATAATAAGATTCCAAAAAAGCCTAAAAAGATAAATATACCTGTCCAAGGAGTAAAAGAAATGATGGTACTTCCTGCAAGTGGAGCAATCAACGGAGCAAGATTAAAAATGATGGTTAAGAGTGAAAAAAACTTTGTCAGTTCTATACCACTGTATAAATCACGAACTATTGCACGAGAAATTACAATCCCAGCAGAACCTGCAAATCCTTGTATGAAACGCAGAATGATAAAGACAGTAATGTTCGGTGCAAAAGCACAAGCGAAAGAAGAAAGAGAGTACACAACCATAGAATACAATAAAGGTTTCCGTCTGCCATGAACATCACTTAATGCCCCCATGATGATTTGCCCGAAAGCGATCCCTAAAATACAAGAGGTCAAGCTTGCTTAGACCATAGAAGCTTTTGTCTCAAAATATCCCATAATTTTAGGAAAAGAAGCTAAATACATATCGATGGTAAATGGACCAATTGCAGAAAATACAGCTAAAAGTATAGCGAAAGCAAGCGAATATTTATTTGTCTTTAAAACCATTTCATTACCACTCCTAAAAAACTCCTTAACTCATAACAATACTCAAAGGCAGTTACATAATTGTTTAAAAAACCTTAATTAATAAAGATTGCTATCTTGTGAATGCTTCATTTTTGGAAACCCGTATCATTTCACTTGGAAAATATTTTTTAAAATATTTTTCCACTTTTACATGTAGATTGTTTTCATACCACCCTGATTGTCCATGTTCTTCAAATAATTTTGGCATTCCTAATCTTTCTGAACGTTTACCCATGGCACCATCTCCAATGGATAGTGTATCAATCCATATATGGTCAACAATCCCATCCAATACTTTCGGAAACTCTGGGGTAAAGGGCAAAACGGGCGATATTGAAGCTTGGGTCATTATTCCGGCTTCATGAACTTCTTTTAAGGCTTTTAACCGCAAATTAATTCCTGGTGCATATGGAGCAAAAATTTGCTTTATTTCTTCCCTGTCCGTTTCAATCGTCATAGATACTAGAACTTTACATTTTTCCTTTAGTTTAACGATCAAATCAATATCTCTTGTTATTAGTGGTCCTCGTGTTTGAATTTGAAGAAAATCAGGAGGATTTTCAATCATTTCTTCTAAGATACTTCTTGTAATTTCTACTTTACGTTCAATTGGTTGGTAAGGATCGGTTGCGGAAGACATAAAAATGTTCAAGGGATTTTTTTTCTTCCGAAGTTTAAAGATTTCTTTGCGGTAATTTTCTGCTGCGTTTGCTTTAATGTCCAACCATTCTCCCCAGGAAATTTCTTTAAATCTTTGAATTGGCATTTCTCTAACATAGCAGTATCTGCAAGCAAACGCACAACCACTATAAGGATTCAATGAATGTGTATAGCCAACATCCAAATAACCTTTTGCTTCGGTAAGGATTTTTTTTGCAAGGATTTCTTTTATTTCAATTCCCATATTGATCACACCTCATTTTTAAAGTCTATAGTATTTTTAGAAATTTAGAGGTTAGTTCCTATTTTCCCGGGTCAAATACATTGAAGTATTCCTTGGAATCTCCTTCACTAAACACATTAAATATGATTTTTTCGAAATGATTGGAATGTGTATTTAACCAATCATTCACTGTCTTAACAGCTATGTTGGCTGCATCCCTTTTTGGAAATCCAAACACCCCTGTTGAAATCCCGCAAAAAGCGATTGTTTTAATTTCACCAATTTCATTGGCAACCTCCAAACAGGACTTATAACAAGAAGCTAATTCTGCTTTTTGTTTTTCCGTTAATTCTGTTCCTTTTGGAACAATCGGTCCTACAGTATGCATAACAAATCTTGCAGGAAGATTATAACCTCTTGTAATTTTTGCTCCCCCAGTCATCTCCAATTCCTTTTGGATGGACATAATTGTTTCACAGTCATCTCTTAGCTGTGGACCTGCTGCGGAATGGATTGCATTATCAATACAAGCATGTAAAGGCTGAAAACAGCCTAACATGTATTTATTAGCCGCATTGACGATAGCATCCGCATTTAACTGCGTAATGTCACCTTGCCATAATACAAATTTATCCGATTGGTTAAAGGAGTTATTGGGAACTAAAGTTGAAATGGTTTCAAGGTTTTCAACTTCAACAATGCCTTTCTCTTTTAATTCAGTTTGTAAAAGTGAGTCTAATTTTTCTAGAAAACAGATATCAAGAGGTTTTGGTTCTCTAACATTTAATAATCCTCTCAATAAGCTTCGTTTGCCGGTAAAATCATGAGGAACTTCAATATTTCTCACGGCAGCATTTTCTTTCAGCAGTATATCTACTAAATCATTGACAAATTCTGCTTTGTTTTTTAAAAGTATCGATGATGGCGTGTATTTATTTTTCAAATCGATGAGCGAAGAATATTCTTTTAGCAGCAATTGTTGCATGAAACAATCCCTCCTCTACTCTATTAAAGCCGATACAACATCTTGCATGTTTTCGGTGAATGCAATGGTTTGATCTACGGTTTCCACAAAGCCCTCTGGTTGATCTTTGTTCAATCGGACTAACGTTGCTCTTTCATTGTGATAAGTCATTTGTTCAAATGGATAACGAATAATCCCAGGTGTATTAAATCCAACACCTAACTCCATGTACACAATCCTCTTTCCTTCTGAATTCTGTAGGAAGTTTCTGTACAACTTATCAGATTTATACCACTTTTCATCCTGCACGAAGTATTGGTCTTTCCTGAGATTAACATCCATATTTCCACCACAAACAGGACATCTTGGAACAAGACTAGGAGGTATTTTGCAATCAACAGTCTTTTCAATCATTTCCTTCACCAATAATTCGTTATTATATAACATGTCATGGCAACCTTTTTCACATTGTAAAAAACTATAATCACCTTGGATTTCAAATACTTTATTCGGTGGAAAACCTGCTTTTTCAAACTGGCTTTCTACATTAGTTGAGATAACAAAATAATTTTTATCATTTACCAGGTTAAATAAATCGATGTAGAGTTTAGTAGCACCGATTTCATATCGGTTTAAGTTGATGTGTTTTGCCCAATACGCCCATTTCTCTTCTTCCGTTTCAAACGGGTAAAAGCCGGAGGTATAAAGATCGGAAAAACCATATTTTTCGATAAATGGACCGAAATTATCTATGAACCTTTTCCCGCTATATGTTATACCTGCAGCAGCGGATAACCCTGCACCGCCACCTAATAAAATATATTCTGCTTCAACAATTGCTTTTTTTGCTTTTTCTATACGCGATTGATAAGTCTGATGCATGTATTAACCCCCCCTTAATTCGCCTTTCATTATTCCTTCTAAACTATCTAATCGTTTACTTCTAATTACATAGATATCTATCTATTTATCAAAAAAAATTAAAATCTTTGTAGGATTTTTTCTAACAAAGACTCTAACAGTTCTTTTTCGGTATTCGTTAAACCCCCATAAATGACAGTGTTTAATTTTTCTGAGATCTCACGAAATATCGGTTCCAGCTTGGTTCCCTTTTCGGTAAGATTGATTAAAGTTATTCTACTGTCCTCCTTACTCTTATTTCTCTCTACAAACCCTAGTTTCTGTAGTTTATCAATTAATACTGTTACAGTCGGTTGAGTGCGATGGATTTTTTCAGCTAGTTCCTTCACAGATAAACCATTTTTTTCGTAAAGGCACACTAAAATATCCCCATGAGAGGGGGCGATACCATCCACTCCGAGTTCGTTAAGCTCCGACAAAATCAAATTGTTTACTGCGTCTCTAATCTTTCCAACTTTTGATGCTGTGTCATATTTTATCATGTTTTTTATTATATATAGACGTCTATGTATTTTCAAGTAAATGAATTAGAATTTCTGACCCTTAGTGATACAGTAGAAATATCTGAAGTTCCCCTAGATGTTTGGCCAAGATGAGGAATGTCAAAGAATTTTTTTGTCAATAACCTTTTATATTATTGAACTAACTGAAACTTTAGTGGAATAATCTGAAAAGACGCAGCAACCCTTTGTGAAGTACAATAATATTAAGTCATTTGCTATCACCCTTTTGACATATAGAGAAGTGATCTATTATAGGAGGAGAAATAGATGGGGGAAACCATTGCAAAATTAAAAGCTCGTGCAAAAAAGATCAAACAGGATATTTTTGTGTTAGTGGAGGCTTACAAGCATCCCAAAACGCCTTTATATGTTAAACTTCTATCCATTATCATTGTGGCATATGCCTTTAGCCCAATTGATTTAATTCCAGATTTTATTCCTTTGCTGGGGTATCTCGACGATATTATCCTAATCCCACTTGGAATTTCATTAGCTTTGAAATTAATTCCCAAAGATGTACTTCAGGAATGTCGTGAAATTGTCGAGAATTCTGAGAGGGTAAAAAAGAAAAATTGGATAGCAGGAACGTTCATTATACTTCTTTGGATAGGTGTTTTGTTCTGGATTGTTTCATTATTTTTTAAATAACAGTGATTGGAATAGAACTTGTTTTAAAAGGTTATATATAAAGGATATTTTTAAAATTATTTTTAGGTGGGATGTTTGTGGAGCAACATATGAATTACCTTATCGAACATTTTGGATATTTTGGAATTATACTAGCGTTAATTGGAGGAATTGTAGGTCTCCCCATTCCTGATGAAATTCTTTTAACATATGTCGGCTATAATGTGGTTCAAGGAAAGTTATCTTACATACTCTCATTATTTAGTGCTTTTGTTGGAGCAACTGGTGGTATATCGCTTAGCTACTTTATTGGTTATAAGTTCGGTTTGCCTCTTATAAAAAAGTTTGGCCCTAAGATTCACATTACGGAAGAAAAAATCGATAGAACGAAAAATTTATTCAAAAGAGTTGGACCTCCGCTCATAATAATAGGCTATTTTATTCCTGGAGTTCGACATCTTACTGCATATGTAGCAGCGCTAAACAACTTCCCTTTTAGAAAATTTTTTTTGTATGCTTGTTCTGGAGCAATACTTTGGAGTTTTACTTTTATCACATTAGGAAGAAAACTAGGAGAAAAATGGGGCCAAGTTGAACTATATATGTCAAAATACAGTATTTATCTCATCTTATTCTTTCTCCTACTCTCAGTCAGTGTCTATCTTTTATGGAGACGAAAACAGAAACTAGGAAGAGCGTGAATATTTTATTGGTTTATGAATGTGAAGGAAGAAACCTTAAGAAATAATGAATACAAACCATTCCTAAAACCACAATTAAACCTACTTTTCCTTTTGCAAGCTTTTTAGATTTCTTCCACAGTAGTTCATAAAATGTAACGTAACCCATCGTCCCAAGGGTCATTCCCATCATGACCGTATTCCATTTGATTGAGTCTACTCTCATATTCATACCCAAAAATATGTTAAGGCCAATTACCATGGAGAGCGTAAAACAAAAGGTTACAAACAATTTATTTTTCTTTTTAATAAGTGGCATCGATGCCATAATGACCATACCTTCTGGGACATTATGAAGAAAAAATGCAATCAATAACCCATAGTTTATCATTTGACCTGATTGTAAGCTCATCCCAAAAGAAATTCCCGTCGGAATACTATGAATGGATAAGGCAACTAATAAAAAATAAATGGTATCTGTGTGCTCTGTTTGAAAAATATTTTTATGTATGATGATTTCAATCATAAACATAATAAATATGCCAATTGAAATTCCTGTAAAAATTCCAATCAACTTAAAATCCCTAAAAACATCTGGAAGTAATTCAAAAGCAAATAAGCCTACCAGCAATCCTACGCAAAAGATCTGTAAATACAAAGAGTTTCTATTTAACAAAAGGGACATGAATTGGATTGAACTTCCCCCTAAAAACATGCCACTGAAAAAAAGTAAGACGACAAAAGAGCTTAACTTTATTTCTTCAATCATTCAAGGCCCCCCTTTTAACCATCATATGCGAACCGCTTTATGCTTAGACGATTCAAAAGTCTTCTGGCTTAATAAAGAGATTTTATTGCAGACAAAACATAAAAAAGATTCGGCTCGGTGCCGAATCTTTAAAATAAGGGGGTTGGTTTGAAAAGCTTGCAAATTGTCCTAGTTTGCAAAAATTATATTACACGTTAATAATTAATTTTCTATGAACAAAGTTTTACAATATAATTAACCTTTCAAACTCCTTAGTTTGATTCCTATATTTCTAAAATGCAAATTATAAAATATCTAGAAATAATACCCAAGGTTATAAAATTCCAATCCATGTCTTCACTGCAGTAGCCAAAATTAAACTCCCTAAAATGACTTGCAACACTTTGGTATTAACTCTTTTCCCAGTGTTTGCTCCAATTGGTGAAGCTATTAAACTAGCAACAACCATGATAAGTGAAGGTAAAATTGGCACTTGTCCTGTTGTGATTTTACCCGAAACAGCCCCAATCGATGAAAGAAGTGTAATGGCTAAGGAAGAGGCAATGGTCATCCTTGTTGGAATCTTTAACGCAACAAGCATGATTGGCACTAACAGAAAAGCACCTCCTGCCCCTACAATACCAGCTCCAATCCCCACGATAAAGGCGAATAGTGCAGCATACCACTTATTAAATTTCACTTGTTCCAAAGGAATATCATCGATTCCTTTTTTCGGTACAAACATCATGATAACGGCAATCAACGCTAAAATTCCATACACGATATTAATTCCTCTTTCAGGCATGTGCGTAGAACCGAATCCCCCAATAAAACTTCCAATCAGAATACTAATTCCCATGTAAGCAATCAGTGTTTTATTTAAATATCTACCTTTTCGGTAGACTAACACACCACCAATTGTCGCAAAGAATACCTGGATAGCTGTAATTCCAGAAACTTCATGTGCTGTAAAATGACCCATTCCAAGCATGACTGGAATGTATAACAACATCGGGTAGTTGATGATAGCTCCCCCTATTCCTAACATACCTGAAATAAAAGAGCCTACAACTCCAATTAGGAAGATCGTAAATATAAAGCCAATATCCATGTTATCCTCCTCTTTAGAAAAGGAAATCTCCATTGGTTCCCTTTTATTTTTTTATCGATTCCATCTGAATATTTCCTCCAATTTTACAATTAACGAACCGCACAACGGTTTGGTCCGATTTCCATTTCGCGCTGTTGTTCAATATCTGGGGTGATTTTACCCATATTGGTTTGACGAATCTCTTGATAAGCGTTTGGCTGCGGCGGCAAGTTTCCCGTTACTATTTTTCTGAATTCATTTTCGTCTTCAATGTTTAGACCATGATTTTTAGAAAACAATGTTCCTAATTTTTCTGAAACACTTCCATCATCATTTAACTCATCAATAATCATAAAGTGGGCTGGTAGAACGATAAGTTCTTCTGATAATTCTCTGTAACGTTTATAAAGAGTTTCCCTTAAATCACCAACCCAGTCTTCTGCCATACCCGCTAGGTCCGGTCTTCCGATTGAATCAATAAACAAAATATCACCAGAAAGCAGGAACTTTTCATCAATTACAAAAGAAGTGGAACCAATCGTGTGACCTGGAGAATACAATGCATGAATATTAATAATAGTCTTTCCGATGGTTACGTCATTACCGTCTTCTAATGGTTGATAATCAAAGGTTACTTCTGTTGCATCCTTTGGTGGAAGCCAGTAGGTTACTCCAGTTTTCTCAGCAATTGTCCTCCCGCCTGAAATATGGTCAGCATGAAGGTGCGTATCAAATACATGAGTAATTTTTGCACCTATCCTTTCAGCAAAGTCAAGATAGGTATCGGTCATACGAGTTGCATCAATCAGTGCTGCTTCACCGTTTGAAACCACCATGTAGGATAAACAGCCTTTACCGATCCGAACAAACTGATATATTTCGCCTCCATTATTTAGGTCTCCCACTTTAACAGGTTCTAAATGTTCACTCCACGCTTTCATTCCACCCTGAAGGTAGAACACGTTTAACCCAGCATCCGAAAGCATTTCTGCCACCATTACCGATGAGCCTTCCTTCGCACAAACAACCACTACTTTTTTATCAGTAGGAATTTTATCTACGATTTCTTCTACACCATCGAGTAATTCGAAATAGGGAATATTTAAATACTCAAAGTTTTCGCCTTCAATTTTCCAATCCTTAAAATCACTTTCATTACGTACATCAAGAACAAATAACTCTTCTTTATCAAAAACATTTTTCGTTACATCTTTTGAAGTCATTGCATTTACAGCCATCTTCCGATTACCCCCCATGGTATTATTTTGTTAAAAAAAATATGCTGTTTTAGAAGTCTGCGAACTAGTGTTTAAGTGCCATCAAAATGCTATTAGAATCAAAACCAATTACCATTTTCCATTATTTAATGATACCTGTTGTGTCACCAGTCCACCCGCTCATTCCTGGAACAACATTGATTACGTTAGTAAATCCATTTTCCGTTAATTTTTGAGCTGCAAGATCACTGCGGTTTCCTGTCCGGCAGACAACAAAAATTTGATCTCGTTTGTTTAATTCATTTATTCTCTCTTCCAAGTCACCTAATGGAATGGATATCGCTTTGGGAATATGATTAAAAGCATATTCTGCGGCTTCTCTTACATCGATTACTACGATATTTTCATTCGAATCAAGCATTTTCTCAAGTTCTTCGTTATTGATAACATTCGGATGATTTCTTTCATTTGATTCATCATTAGAAGATTTGCGAAGGTAATGCTTTAATACCTCGCCTTCTTCGATGGTTCCCAAATATAGATGCCCAGAACTTTCAGACCATGCTTTCATATCGGCTTTGGAGCCTTTATCAGTTGCTTGGACTTCTAATACTTGCCCTTCCACCAAGTTATTCATCGCCTTTTTTGTTCTAACAATCGGCATTGGACATGCTAATCCTTTTGCATCTAAAGTTAGGTTTGCTTTTATGTTATTCATGATAGACCTCCTATTTTCATACCTATAAGGGTATTATTTTTATTAAAAAAATTTATACAACTTTACCTTCCCTTGCCGTTCATTTTAAATAAACAGATTGACATTACCTTCCTCTGCATCTGCTAAATACGCAGCTACTCCTGCATATTCGATTGATTCTAATAACTCTTCTTGTTTAAGACCTAACAAATCCATGGTCATGGTACATGCTACAAGTTTTACATCCTGCTCTTGAGCCAATTCGATTAATTGTGGTAAGCCAAGAGCATTATGCTTTTTCATAATATCTTTAATCATTTTCTGACCGAATCCGCCAAAGTTCATTTTGGAAAGACCCATTTTATCAGCGCCTCTAGGCATCATTTTTCCAAACATTTTTTCCATTAAGCCTTTTTTTACCGGAATTTTTTCATCTTTACGAAGTGCATTTAATCCCCAAAATGTATGGAAAATCGTTACTTCATGATCGTAAGCAGCTGCTCCATTTGCGATAATATAAGCAGCCATTGCTTTATCATAATCTCCACTAAATAATACAATTGTAGTCTTTTTCTTTTCTGTCATGTTATGACCTCCTAGATGTAATTCCCTACTTATACCCGTATGGGTATTTGTGAAAATAAAAAAATTATCCTTTTTTAATCCAAAACTTTAATTCACCATTTTCCTCTTCGTATTTTAATAATTCATGACCACCCGATTTAGCCCAGGCAGTAAGATCGTTCTTAGCACCTTTATCTGTTGTATGAATTTCTAAAACTTGACCAGATTCAAGTTCATTCATGGCTTTCTTTGTTTTAACAATTGGCATTGGACATGCTAAGCCTTTAGCATTAACTAGTTTTGTAATATTCATTGTTACATTCCTCCCATTAGTCAATTACCATTACCCCTATGGGTATTAATATTAGTTAAAATAAAAGAGGGTGTCAACCCTTTTTTATCGGCTTTTTACCAGCAGATTAACAGCTTCTTTTACTAATTCTTCCATGCTCTTTTCTCCATGGTTTTCTGCTTGTTGAACACACTCCACTAAATTGGAACTAACTATTACACCAATGGTGCGATCAATGGCACTTCTAGTTGCAGATAACTGGGTGATAACTTCTTTGCAGTCCTTGTTTTCTTCCATCATTTTTAAGATTCCTCTTAACTGCCCTTCAATGCGTTTTACCCTATTTTTCATTTGATCATTATACTCCATGTTATTTACCTCCTCTAAAAATTAATTTCTATCAAATATCTTTTATACAAAGTAAGGGGTAAAATCAGAACTATTAAAATTAAACATGTGATGTAAGCCTCCTTTAATGAAACGATGTCATTGACAAGCTCTATATTATACCCCTATAGGTATAAAGTCAATAGACTAATTTTAGGGTTCTCTTTTTAAGAATTAAAAACACAAATATTAAGAAAATCACCATATTAACTTTTATAAAATTAGCAATCCATTTATCTGTGTCAAATTGAACAAATAAGTACAAATTCTATTCATTTGGTAATTTTGTTCCAGTAAATACTTTATTTTAACAACTGATTTTGTTATTATTATCATACAGTTATTAAAAATAACCAAGATACTATTTGAGGTGTTGATAGATGGTTACAGAAAATAAATTATGTAATAAAGTTGAAGAGTGCTACCATATTATGGGGAAGAAATGGGTTGGCCTAATTATTCATACATTAATAGAAGAGCCAAAAAGATTCAGTGAAATTCATGCCTTCATTCCCGACTTAAGTAAAAGAGTTTTAAATGAACGAATGAAAGAGCTCGAGGAAAATGGAATTGTGCTAAGAAATGTTATTGCAGACCGTCCTGTACGGACTGAATATTCATTAACCAAAAAAGGGACAGAACTCGGAAGATCACTCAAAGCTTTGGAAGAATGGGCAGATAAATGGTTGTAAATTAAAAGACCCGAAATGAGGAAAAGCTAGTTACATTAAATAAACCCAGAATTTTTATTCCTTATTAAATGAAACCTCATAAATCAAACATGAAAGTGTTAATGTTCATGCCCCAATGTTTAGACAATACGACTTCAATTCTTTAGAAACAAAAACGCGAATAATGGACATTTTTCCATTATTCGCGTTTGAATCATACAAACTGAAATTAATAACCATTTTAGTTTTTTTTACCATAAATTTATATCCTTAATCTTAAAATTATTCTCATGCATTAAACAAGATAGGGTTTCTAGTATTTATTGGATATAACTTTCCCTCAAACGCGAATGAAATTTTACCCGTTTCTTCAGAAACAACAAGAGCAAGTGCATCGCTTTTTTCGGATATTCCTAGGGCTGCACGGTGCCGTGTTCCAACTTTCTTATCTCCAGTTAATACAGTTGTCAGCGGAAGTACATTTGCTGCTGAGACGACTGTATTTCCCCGTATTAAAACTGCACCATCATGTAATGGATTTCCAGGATAAAAAATGGCTTCCAATAATTTTGGTGTCACCATAGCTCCTATTGTTGTTCCTTTTTGGATAATATTATCAACAGAATCACTACGTTCAACTATAATAAGTGCACCATGATTTTGTTGCGATAGGATTTGAGCAGCGATAGATAAGTCATTATATGTATCAGTAAAGGATGATAAATAGCAATTTAAATAAAAGGAAGCCGCCATGGATTCAATTTTTAGTAGATGCTCTTTTACATCCTCTAAACTCCCTAATACACAGTGGTTTTCGTTAGCTAGGACATCTAAATTGGCTTCGAGTAAATTAATTATATGTTTAATACCATCCTCCAAATTTTGCTTTAACGGTGAAAAATCACACTTACTCTCCATTTAGATATTCCTCCAACTATTAGCTAAAAGCCTTTAATTCCACTTTTCTATTGTTTACGATACTTGTTAGAAATAGTATTAGTTCGGAGATTAAATTTTATTTATGAGCATACCGTCATAATCTTAAGCAAGTATAGTTGATTTATTATCTCATGTTTACTATAATGAATTCAGGTTACTAAAAGTATACATGTTACTTTTTATATATATATTTTTTAGAAGCGAGGTAAGGAAAATGACTATGTTAGAATCAAAAGTAATTCAAACTAGATTTGAAAAAGAAATCTTTATAGCAGAAAAATCAAACATTGAAATTAACATGTTTCGTACCCTTGATAAGAACAATCCTTTTTATGAATTTATGGTTGGACTTGATCTAATTCGAATTAGGGATAATGAGTATTATGGAAATAAAACAAGTTATGTTACTATAAGAATTTCAGATGATTTACAATCTCTTTTTGTAATAGAGCCTGATGTTCAAAGCATTTTTGCCATCAAAAACAAACAAGAAAAAGAAGCAGCAATAGAATTAATTCATTATTTATTGATTGATTCACAAACTTTTAAAGAAGTTGTCTCAGATATGATTCGTAACCTAAAGAGTGATAATGTTGTAAATGTATATGAAGTCAAGGAAGCAACCACCAAGCTGGCAGTACTAGAAAGATTGTTAAACATTCGTAATGAAGATATAGAATTCATGATTAGAATGGAAAATATAGCTTAGAATTAAAAAGGGAGAGAAGCCTATCAGGACGGCTTTTCGCCCTTTTTTAAACCGTTTATTACATGACAAAAAAGCCTCCGGAAAAGAGGCTTTCTATATAATACATTTTTTATTGCTATTTAAAATTATGGAATAAGTCAACGTACAACGAAAATACTTTTGTTGAAACTGTATGGTTTTATAGAAGCAGTACATAGTAGTTACCTTTTTTCAACTCTTCCATCCGCATGGCGGGCGAATCTTCCTGACTCACGCTCATTAACAGGATCTGGACGGTCCCATGGCCAGCCACCAAATTGAGTAGTTTGATAATCCTTGAACGCATCGCGAATTTCCTTCTCAGTATTCATTACAAACGGTCCATAGGATACGACAGTTTCTTGTATTGGCTCACCCTCTAGGAGCAGCATATAACTCTCAGATGATCCATTTGTAATCGTGATTTCCTGATCACCAACAAGCTTTACACGATGGTACGTTTCAATCTTAGTCTCGTCTATGTTTAGTTTATCTCCCTGATAATAGTATAGATTTCTCGTCATTGTCGTTGAAACTGACGGCAGGGTGAAGACTGCTTCCGGCTCCATATGAATAACGTAGATTCCCACATGATGATTTTTATTGTTTGCCCATGAAGCAGTGTTTGCTTCTAAACTAGACTTGCCCATCATACTACCGGCAATCAATCTTACGGTCGTTTTCTGTCCATTCGCAGCTGCTGCATGTACTTCCGGTATATCCTCAGCCCATAACATTTTATATTCAGGATGTGCGAATTTATCTTTTGCAGGTAGATTCAGCCATATCTGAAAGAATTCAAGTGGATTGCCTTTGTCCTGATGGACGAGAGGAAACATTTCAGTATGCTGGGCGCCCTTTCCTGCTGTCATCCACTGAACATCTCCATTCCCAAATCGTCCTACAGACCCATATGAATCAAAATGATCAATCAAACCTTCCAAAACGACTGTTACCGTTTCAAAACCTCTGTGGGGATGTACAGGAAATCCCGGAACCGTTTTGCCATGATACATTCTAAAATCATCACGCAACGTAAAATCCTCGCCAAGATTTCTACCTTCCAATGAAATGTTAGGACCCTGCTGTTCATTTCCTGCGGGATACGCATCCTTATGATGAACTGTCATAAGGAACGGATCTTCTGTCTCCCATGGAAATCCTAATTTTTGTATTTTCATAATTTTTTTATTCACGTCTATTTCCTCCCCTATTCTTTGACGAATTCCTTTGTACTTCTCACAGTATCAATTGGACGAACTAATTCTTCTATTTCTTCACGTTTAATTTCTAAGAATGGAGGCAGCGATAATTTTTCGCCAAGTGTTTCATAAGGTTCGTCACCCATAAAACCAGGACCATCTGTCGCAAACTCAAATAAAATATGTGGTGTCACTCTAGCATATAAAGACTCAAAAAAGTGACGATTTACATAACCAGATGAAGGTAATCCAAAACTACTCATTCTCTCAATCCATTCTTCTAATACGGAGCGATCCTCTACTCGGAATGCAGCATGGTGTACTGCTCCATAACCTTGTCGGGATTGAGGAAGAACGGTATTGTATTCTACAATGACAGAGGCACCATTGCCGCCTTCCCCTACTTCAAATAAATGGAATGCCCCATCTGCCGCAGTCTCTTTAAATAACAAGACTTTTTCCAGCATTTCTTTAAAGTAATCAAACATCGAAATTCGCACAAAAACGGGACCTAAACCAGTAATAGCATATTCCAGTGGTATCGGACCCTTTTGCCAAGGTGTACCAGATTCCACGCCTTTATTGAATTCATCTGAAATTAATTGGTACTGTTGATCATCAAAATCAACGAAAGAGAGAGTTTTCTTGCCAAATTGCTCTTTGATTCCAGTATGTTTGACTTCTAAACGATCAAAACGTTTTACCCAATAGTCTAATGCTGCATCACTTGGTACACGGAAAGAGGTTTTTGAAATCTCGTTTGTGCCATGTACACCTTTCGGAATGCCTGGGAAGTCAAAGAACGTCATGTCAGTGCCTGCGCTGCCCTTATCATCGGCAAAGAATAAATGATAGGTTTGAATATCATCTTGATTAACTGTTTTTTTAACTAACCGCATACCTAAAACATAGGTGAAAAATTCATAGTTCTTTTCTGCACTACTTGTTATAGCTGTTACGTGGTGTATACCTTTTAATTCGTTCATTTAATTTTCCTCCTAGAAAATTCGAATTTTTATGATAAGTTTGGTTTGTTTATTAATATTCCTCAATGGGTGTTAGATTTTTTTCAATTTCATCTCTGCGGCCTTCTAAAAATGGCGGTAAATCTAATTTTTCTCCAAGTGTTTCAATGTCTCCATCAATCGTGAAACCTGGCCCATCGGTAGCAATTTCAAATAGAATCCCGTTTGATTCTCGGAAATACAGGCTCTTAAAGTAGAAGCGATCCACGATGCCAGAAGAATGGAAGCCACGTGCTCGTACTTGCTTGTCCCAAAATTCGAGCTCCTCATCGTTTTTTACACGAATTGCTAAATGATGAATACTGCCACGACCTGGTTTTTCAGAAGAACCGTCTAAATATTTCACGACGATTTCCCCAAAAACCTCTCCTTTGATGGATTGAAAAATCGCTTCGTCATCTGTTCGGCTTATCTCTGTATAGCCAAACATGTCTGTAAGAGTGCTTGCTAATTTATCAAGTCTTCGTACCGTCATTTCCACAGAGCCCATTCCTTGAATTTGGTGCTCGTTGGGTACATCAGATTTTTCCCACGTTTCCCAGTGTTGTACTTTTGCACCGTTAGAGACTAGAAGTACCATACGTAAACCTTCAGAGTCTTCAAAGTGTAAAGCAGGATGATTGGCATACGTTGTAATGCCACTATTGGTTACACCATGTTCCTCAAAACGTGCTTTCCAATAGGCTAAACTTGCTTCTGATGGTACGAGTAAACCAATTTTTGTGATAGCATTTGTACCACGATGTGTATGACCAACTAATGGCATTTCAAAAAATGATAGTTCAGTACCCGGGCTGCCTGTTTTATCCCCGAAAAATAAGTGATACATCGATGGATCATCTTGGTTCACCGTTACTTTCACACGACGTAAACCAAGCACATGACGGTAAAAGTGATTATTTTTACTTGCATTTTTTGTAATCATTGAAATGTGATGATGCCCTGGAATTTTATACATAAAATTATTCCTCCTCTTTCAGTTAACTAGTCAAGTGATAATTAAAAAATAATATCATAAAATTACCACAAGGAAAAGAATCCTTATTTTTCTAATTTATTCTCAGTATGTTTTTGTAGCTTACTCATCAGTTTATATAGTGTTTTTTGCTCTTCCTCTGTTAAGCACTCATTGAAAATGGACGTTTGGAAAGTAAGTTGGTGTTCAAAAACTTCATTCATTTTACCTTCCCCTTTATTCGTCAAGGTAATCCATTTGGTTTTCCAGTCTTGCTTACGCTGTATATATCCCTCTTGCTCAAGCCGAGTAAGCATACGAGAAATTCCACCCTCCGACACCGTTACTTTGGTGGCAAGTTGACTTTGTGTGATCGGCTGATAAGTCGAAACCTGGTTTAATACATCAAACTGTGCAGCTGTGATCCCGTATTGTTTTAAGAAATCATTTGATAATAAATTACTTTGATGTGTAAATCGAGCAATCCGCAACCAAATTAATGAACCAAGTGTATTTTTTCTCAACATGACTTATCTCCTTTCGTTACTATCACTTTACACCTCAAGTGAATAAAACGCAAGAAAAATATCTTGAATTCAAGATATTTTTCTTGATCTTATTTTTTACAGTGTTAAACACTCTAATCTTCAGGTACTTTGACAATGCTTCAATGACAGCTCTAGCACCTCTTCATATAAGTTATGTGTAAGGGCGTTTTTTGAGATAACGCCCATTCAGCAATTTTTAAACAGTTTTCCAGTCAGCTGCAAATTTTTCAAGTCCTTGGTCTGTTAATGGATGTTTTGATAATTGCTCAATAACCTTGAAAGGAATGGTTGCAATATGAGCTCCAGCCAATGCTACACGGGTTACATGATCAGGATGACGTACAGATGCGGCAATAATTTGTGAATCTAGATTTTGAACACGGAACATTTCGGCAATTTTTGCAACCAGTTCTACCCCATCTTCATTAATATCATCTAAACGTCCTAAGAATGGTGAAACATAGGTTGCTCCGGCCCGGGCTGCCAACAATGCCTGGTTCACACTAAAAATCAGGGTAACGTTGGTTTTTACACCTTTTTTAGTTAAATAGCGGCAAGCCTCTAGACCATCAAGTGTCATTGGAAGCTTGATGGTAATATTCTTATCGCCGCCGTTAATTTTAATAAGCTCAACTGCTTCTGCAATCATTTGGTCAGCAGTTAACGCATTAGGTGTTACCTCGGCTGAAACTGACTCTACTTCTGGAACGGCATTTAAGATTTCTGCAATACGATCTTCGAATTTCACGCCTTCTTTAGCAACTAATGAAGGGTTAGTTGTAACACCAGATAACACACCAATTTTATAAGCCTTTTTAATTTCTTCTAGATTTGCAGTATCGATAAAGAATTTCATAATCGTTTTCCTCCAATTTTTTTATAAAGTATTTATTAGTTCTTTTCGACAGTATGTCCGCCAAATTCATTTCTAAGTGCTGCTACCACCTTACCGGTAAAGGTATCATCCTCAAGCGAGCGATAACGCATTAGTAATGACATAGCAATGACTGGTGTTGCTGTTTTAAGGTCTAAGGCTGCCTCTACAGTCCATTTTCCTTCACCTGAGGAGTGCATAATCCCTTTAATTTCTTCCAAATTTGGATATTTTGAGAATGCATTTTCTGTTAATTCCATCAGCCATGAACGAATAACGGATCCATTATTCCAAACACGTGCGACCTTTTCATAATCAAAATCGAATTCACTTTTCTCAAGAACTTCAAAACCTTCACCAATCGCAGCCATCATGGCATACTCAATTCCATTATGAACCATTTTTAAGAAGTGCCCACTACCTGCTTTGCCCGCATATAAGAAGCCATTTTCCACAGCTGTATCCTTGAAAAGGGGCTCAACCACCTCCCAGGCTTCTGGATCACCGCCAATCATATAACAAGCTCCATTTCGAGCACCTTCCATACCGCCTGAAGTACCTGCATCCATAAATCTCACGCCAATTTCCTTTAATTCATTGTATCGTTGAATCGATTCTTTATAGTGGGAATTTCCTGCTTCAACGACAATATCACCTTTTTCCAAATAGGGTATGATTTCACTTATAACTGAATCAACTACTCCATGAGGAACCATGATCCAGACAATTCTTGGATGTTCCAAAGACTGAATGAGTTCTTTATAACTGGAGACACCAGTTGCTCCAAATTGTTTCATATTTTCTACTGCACTTGGATTCACATCAAATGCAACCACTTCATGCTGGTGATCCATTATATTTTGTCCTAAGTTTAACCCCATTTTTCCTAAACCAATAAGTCCTACCTTCATTATGTTCTCCTCCAATGTTGTAAAATAATTTTTTCTGTTTATTTAATAAATGTTATAAGATACTTTTCGCAATACGGACAACATGATCAACGGAATTTTCCTTTCAAATCCCACAATCATGTGTAATTACATAGATCAATGGAAGCTTAGATGTGTAGTAAAGTTTCCTTTGTTACTTGCTGTTTTTCATCAAGCCACCATTTAAAGCCATTTTCCACTAGCAAGGAATCAGAAGCTTGAGGCCCATATGAACCTGACTGATATTCATGGAGCGGTACTAAATTTTTCTCAAATGCATTCAGAATGGGTTGAACCCATTCCCACGACAATTCAACTTCTTTCCAATGGGCAAAGAAAGTAGAGTCACCGTTAACCGCGTCATAGATAAGTCTTTCATACGCTTCAGGTACACCCAATCCTATTTGATCATTTGAAAAATTAATCCTTATAGGCGTTATCTTTCCATTATTCAATGGGTTTTTGCTGTTTAATTGTAAGGAGATATTTTCATTCGGATTGATTTCGATAATCAATAAGTTAGAATCGATTTGATTATTTTTAAACTGCTTGTTTTCCTTATTTTTAAATTCGATGACAATCCGTGTTGATTTTTCCTTCATTCTTTTTCCTGTCCGAATGTAAAAGGGAACCCCGGTCCAGGATGGGTTGTCAATCCATAAACGGACAGCTACAAATGTATCAGTCGTAGAAGAAGGATTTACTCCAGGCTCTTCTCTATAGCTTGGAACTCTTTGATCATTAACCTCCCCTGAAATGTATTGACCGCGGACAATCTCATACTGGACATCTTCTTCTTTTACAGAACGAAGAGACTCCATGACCTTCCGCTTCTCATGTCTAATTTCCGTTGCGTTAATTTTTTCAGGCTTATCCATGGCTGTCATCATCAAAATTTGCAGCATATGGTTTTGAACCATATCACGGATTGCTCCTGCTTGGTCGTAATAACCCGCCCTCTTCTCAACCCCAACGGTTTCACTCGCAGTTATTTGGACATTTGCAATATGCTCATTATTCCAAACCGACTGAAGTAGGGGGTTTGCAAAAGCCAAGGCTTCCAGGTTCTGAACCATTTGTTTGCCTAAGTAATGGTCGATTCGGTAAATTTCCTCTTCCTCAAAAGCACGGCTAAGTTTTTTATTGAGTTCCCGTGCAGATTGGAGGTCATGACCAAAGGGCTTTTCAATGATTAATCGTTTCCAGCCAGTTGTCTGACCAAGACCGCTATTTTTTATGTTTAAGGCAATCATGTCAAAAAATTCTGGTGCCACTGAAAGATAAAACATACGATTTTCTTCTATATCAAGATCTGCTTCCCGCTGCTTCACTAATTGAAGCAGTTGTTGATAATCATCTTTACGGTTTACATCCAATCTACTGTAGCGGAAATATTCTAAAAATCCCCCCAGATTTGCTGCCTCATGTTCTAAGCGGCGTGAAAAATCTAATATGGAGTCTTTCACTTTTTCTTGAAAATCTGAATGAGAAAGGTCTCCTCTACCGAGCCCAATAATAGAGATGGACTGCGGTAACTTTTGATCAACATACAAGTTGTATAAAGCTGGGAAAATCTTTCTCTTTGCTAAATCCCCAGTTGCTCCAAATAAGACAAACGTCATTGACTCCATTATTAATCCCCCATGTTCGTATTCTGATTTCTCCCATTTTCTAGCTTCGGACTTTCGTTGCAAGCTTTTTATCTATTATAGTAATAACAATATCTGCCATTCCTACAAATAATCCGTTATCAACTACACCTGGTATGTGGTTCAAGTTTTTCTCTAACTCTCCTGGATTTGTAATTTCTTGAAAACTGCTGTCTATAATATAGTTACCGTTATCTGTTAGATAAGGGGTCCCATCCATTTGTCTCAGCTTCGGACTGCCTCCGAGTTCCCGGATATGTTTTACTGTCATTTCGTAACCAAATGGAACCACTTCTATCGGCAATGGAAAAGTTCCTAATGTATCTACATTTTTATCAGAGTCAGCAACGACAATGAAATTATTAGCTGCATTCGCGATTATTTTCTCTCTTAAAAGAGCACCTCCGCCGCCTTTAATGAGATTTAACTCAAGATCTACCTCATCTGCTCCATCAATCGTGACATCAATTTGCTCAATTTCATTGAATGACACAAGTGGTATGCCAAGTTTTATCGCTAATTGTTTCGTTTGTTCAGAAGTAGGAACTCCTTTAATAGAAAGTCCCTGCTTGACTAACTGACCAAGCTTAGTGATGGTATAAAATACAGTAGTACCTGTACCGAGACCAACAACCATGCCGTCTTTCACATATTCAAGAGCTTTTTCTCCAACTTCTTTCTTTTCATTCAAGGCTTTATCTCCCTTCATCTAAAGTTGGGATTTCTCCATTAATAATTTGTCCATTGTTTTGCAACTTGTTCCTATTCCTTCTGAAAGATTTGTGTTTCAGGAGTGTCCTTTCTTGCAAATACATTCGTTTGATAATTTCGTCCCTTAAAATATAGTGTCACAGGTACTTCGATCTTAGTGTTCACTTCCTAATCAATTTATTATTTGTGAATAATTGAGGTTATCTTTATTAACCTCGGTAACTTTATGTAACCATAATAAATCTTAATTTCTAATGTCGTCAAGTAAAGTATCTCAAATTAAAGATAAATTTAAATACCACTCTGCCAAACCTATATCGTTCTAAGCTCACCTCAAAAAATAAATATAAAAAACCAATCGATCATTGTCGATTGGCTAAATTATTAGTCAGATATTTTAAACTCTTTACGAACATGAATAATGAAATTTTATAGCGGAGTTATTTAGGTCTTTCTATTTCAAAAATCTCACCGATTTTCGCATAATTATTTCCAGCCAGCCTGCTTACTGCTGCTAAGCCCCTTGGATCTATCCTTCCATTTTCATAAATATCATTTTCAACATGAAATTGAACAACTTTTCCTATAATAAAATCACATCCTGGTGTATCCAAACCTCCTAATTCTAAGGAATGCTGTAATGTGCATTCCATTCGAATTTTCGCTTCTTTTACGCCAGGAACAGAAATCTTAACACTGTCTAATGGAGTTAATTTAGCTAAATCTATTTCACTTTTATCAGGAGGAAGATTTGCAGCTGTTTTATTAATTTTATCAACATTAAGTTCGTCAACAATATGAATGACAAATTCCTTAGATTCGATGATGTTTCTAGCTGTATCCTTCTGTCTCCCCGCTGAGCGCTGAATAGATAATGAAATCATCGGGGGATTGGATGAGACGATATTAAAATAACTAAATGGCGCACCATTCAGAACGCCTTCTTTTGAACTCGTTGTAACGAAAGCAATTGGCCTAGGTATAATACTTCCTATTAGAAATTTATAATTTTCTCTTTCAGACATGGAGGCTGGATCAATCGAAAGCAAAGATATCATTCCCTTTCGTAAAATCAGTCTAGTACTCTTACATCAAATGGAAGCAAACCTCGTTCAATTTGTGCTCTTTGTGCTTCATACGGTTCAGGTAACATCAACTTTTTACCCATTGTCTCCTGTGATTCGTCATGCGCGAAACCTGGAGGATCAGTTGCAATTTCAAATAAAATTTCCCCATGTTCCCTGAAGTAAATAGCATTGAAATAATTTCTGTCTTTTACAGGAGTGACACCATATCCATTTGACGCCACATACTTTTGCCAATCCAATTGGTCTTGATCATCAATAGCTCGCCATGCAATGTGGTGAACTGTGCCTACACCCATTTGCCCGTGTCCAATCGTAGTTAATTTAAGGTCAATAACGTTTCCAATATCAGCAGTGGAACGATACCGAGCGAAATCTCCTTCTTTTCCGATAAAATCAAGACCCATTACTTTTTCTAACAATTCTGCTGTTTTGTCCGGTTGTGTAGATAATAGCGTTGCTCCACCAAAACCTTTTATTGCAACATCCGGTGACACCCCTCCAAAGGTCCATGAATTGACTTCCCCTTCTTCTCTTTCTACAATTTCCAAGTGAAGCCCATGTGGGTCATCAAATTCTAAATATTGCTCTCCGAAGCGTTCCATTTTAGTAAAAGGAACATTGAACTTTTCTAATCTTTGTTCCCAAAATCCCATGGCACCTTTAGGAACAACATAGGCTGTGACTCCTACTTGACCGTCACCGATAATTCCTTGACGAGCACCTGCCCATGGAAAAAATGTAATAATTGTTCCTGGCTTTCCACCTTCATTCCCGAAATAAAGGTGATAAGTACCTGGATCATCAAAATTAACTGTTTGCTTGACTAAACGTAAACCCAATACTCCTGCGTAGAAATCTACATTTTCTTGCGGATGACCGACAATTGCAGTGATGTGGTGAATACCCATTGTCTTTTTGCTCATTTTTCATCTCTCCTTCTTCATATTAATTATAGTTTAATCAAGAACATTGATACCTTATTTTGTTCTTCCTTAAGATTTTAAAGTCTCACAAAATTCATCCAAATTCAAGAATCTTCACTTCAAGGTATTTTAGAATAAAAATGCATCCAATGCATATTGACCCGGACCGATTAAAGCTATTCCAATAGCAACTGCAAGTAGAGTTAGGTTATATTCATATCCATTAGCTGTTGACCATAAGCCGTTTGGAGCATGCACTTTAACGATCGCCATTACCATGGTCCCTGCAATTATTATTCCTGCAAGTGGTGTTAATAGTCCTAAAGCAAACAAAAGTCCTCCAATAAGTTCTGCTAATCCTGCGAAAAGAGCCATGGTTACCCCGGGTTTCATACCAATGGATTCAAACCAGCCTCCTGTACCTTTTAAACCATAACCACCAAACCAACCAAACAATTTTTGAGCACCGTGACCAATGAATAAAACACCAATTACTAAACGAATGATTAATAAACCAATATTTATCATCTTAATATCCTCCTAAATGTTTTTATCTCGAATTCGAGATATTAGTGTAAAAAAAGTTAAACTTTACTTCTTACTTTATTCAAAATATGACTTGGCAATCATCTGGACAGGCATTTCGTCTTAATAACCCGTTTCACCTCCTAATAAATCTTGAAGTTAAATATCTTGAATATGAGATAATATTAATACTTATAATAATTTTTGTCAATAACCTTTTTTATTTTATTGTTTCAATTATTAAAACGAATTTTCATTGTACTTATTACATATTCAGCATCCGTTAATACACTTAGAAAAGACCGCTATTTCAGCAGCCTTTCCTGTTTAAAAGTACTTCTTCATCTAAATGTGTATTTATAAGTTATCATGATACTTGAGGTTTTAAATCTCTTGATTTCCTTTTATTTCTTAAGATTCGCTTTTCGAGAAAATAAGTAGGAATGATAATTGCTGCCCAAATTGCAAAATAGTTTAATACAACGAGAAACGGGTTGCTGGTACCACCATGTCCCTCTTTTCCATGGAATTTTCCTTCACGAACATCTCCGCTAGGTGGGTCTTGCTGTGTATTTGTTGTGTTCCCTGTGTTCGCATTCGATGACTGCCTACTCTGTTGCATTTGTTCCTGTTTAAAATCACCAGTATTTGAAGAAGTTGTCGCGGAAAACCATTGAATTCCACCAGCTAAAATGGCTATTGATAAAATTACTGGTACAATTACACCCCTCCTAATTTTCCCTTCCTTCGATTTAAACGCTCGTTTACAGATACTCATTACCCATTGCCAATGGACTCCAACATGAAGACCGACTAATGCAAGTGTAGCATCAGCAGAGAAACCATGGAGTTCCCGAATAGTGTGATTACCTTCAATGGCAAGACCTGGAAGAACCACTCTCGAAATTAATATACCAGTTACAATGACAGCAGCCATCGAAATTAATAGTAGGATATTTAACAGAAAACTGAATCGCGTTTTTTTGGGAAGTTTGGGGTCAAGAATCTTTTTAGTTGTAGTTACCACCCATCGATAGTTCAATCCGATATGGAATAGAATAGCTACTCCTATGATCAGACCAGCGATTTCATGAAACGGTAAACCGTCAAATACTCTTGGATTCATTAGCAACACAAAAGTGATGGCCAGCATCAAATCCAGTATAATTTTTGTAAAATTCTTTTTCATATATTAATACCTCCAAATTCAAACAATACCCTTAACTGTTTCCCATTTTAATCGGTGAATCTTAAGTTAACCTTAATTTTAATTCGTTCCTATATTTTCATTTATTGCTCAGGTGTTTATTGTTAGACTGACATCTTCAAAAAACAAAAAATCCCCTTTTCGAGGGGATTTTTTGTTTGGGGTCTTTTGGCTAATATTTAATATAAAATTGCTCCTACACGGACTGAGAATGTCCTGCGGGTACTTTCATTTCCTGATGTGGTCTTATTCTCAATAGGATTAAAAACGCGAAAATCACTAGTGCCAGACACACCCAATTAACATGACGAAAACCTGCAAACTGGGCGATGATACCGCCACCCAGATTACCCACTAACCTTCCAATCGTGGATCCGTTGGAATAAATAGTTGCGGACATTCCCGGTGAATCGGGCAGTAAATCCGTGAAATAGCTTAGTCCATTACCCATGACAATTGCCACAAACGTTGCCTGCAGAAGCTGAGCAACGATAATCTGCCATGATTGGGTCGACACACTTAAGATCGTGAAATAGATAACAGCAATAAAACAGCCAATCATCATCAGAGATTTGTTTGAAATTTTTCTGCTCAGAGCGCCCAGCACAAGCATAATGGGAATTTCCAAACCAGCACAAATACTAACTACCAATCCGACATCAGTATGTGTACCATGGAGTTCATTCACAATAAATAACGGCGTGTTAATAAAGTTAATCGCATTCACTGCAAACAGAAGGATAAAAGCGAGAAAAGAATGCCTGATCAGCTTACTTTTGATTATGGAAGTTCCTGTACTTTTACTTTCTCCAGTATTGCTTAAAACCACTTTTCGTTTTTGCAAAAATAGGAATACAAGTGATGCAATGATAATAAAGATGGCAGTTGTCCCTAGAAAGAGTCCTTTGTATCCATAGAGACCTATAATGAATGTCCCACCTAATGGACCGATTAGAAATCCAAGGGATACAAGTGATCGTAATGTAGACATTGCAAACGTCTTATCATCGGACTTGCTTTCATTTGCGGATTCCTGTGCACTAGCGTAGATTTGCGGCATGGCAGCAGCCCCTAATCCATTAAAAAATGTGACAGCAATCAGCAGAAAAATGAAGTTATCAAACACTAAGTACGAAGCATAGCCCAAAGCAGATGAGACCATAGCTGAAATAATAATCCATCTTCGGTCCAGCCCGTGATCCGAACGTTTAGCGATCAGCGAGTTTACTACCACGCCGCTTAATGAACTTACGGCCATAAACACGCCAAAGGCTCCCGTACTCATTCCAAACTCTTCTGTAGAATACAAGGATAAATACGGCATTGTAATAGAAATTCCGATACCGACCAGCAGCATACAAATGACGAATAAACTATATCCTTGGATTGTAAACAGGTTTTTTAACCGTAAATACAACTGAAAATCCTCCTTTGACCTTACAAAATCATGCTCCGAAACAACAGATTCTAGTTAACTTATAAAATATATTTTTCAATTGCGTATGCCACGCCATGTTCATCATTGGTTAAAGTAACAAGATCACTATGTTTTTTGACTTCTTCCTCTGCATTTCCCATTGCGATAGATAACCCGGCTGCCTTAAACATCGGGATATCATTGTTTTCATCTCCAATGGCCACTGTGTCTTCTAATGGTATTTGGAAATAGCGAGCCATTACTTTAAGACCGTTCCCTTTATTTCCATTAATGTGCATGACTTCAAGATTAAACGGGGATGAGGATGTAACATAGGTTTGTTCGATAGATTCCAAAACCATCTTCAGACGTAGTTTCTGCTCTGGATCAAGTCCTAATATCAAGAATTTTTGTATCGTGATTTCTTTATCATTAATTATATCTTCAAAATTTTCAAATAAGGTATGTCCGTATTCCCAAGGAGGTGTCGTGAACATTTTATAGTGTTTATTCTCGAAGTATTCTTCTGGTATTCGTCCTGATGATAAAACTTTTTCATAACGTTCGTTCCAATTTTTAAGTCCAAATGTTCCTTTATTAGTAGAGAAATTATAGGGCATAAATTCCTTCTCAAGCTCAAAGACAATTTTATTGCTTTGAGCTTGAGCCAAAGATGTTAACTCAATTAATTCCCCATCAGCAAACAAAGCTGTTCCGTTATTCCCGCCAACGGGACAGTCTAAGTCGTATTTAGCCAATTCTGCATGAATCGATTTCAGTGGTCGTCCAGATAATGCCATAACGATATGTCCTTGTTGTTGAGCTCTTTTAATAGCACGGATGTTTTCTTTACTAATTTCTTTATTTGAATTTAGGGTTGTTCCGTCCAAATCAAGTGCAATAAGTTTCATAAGTATTTTCTCTCCTCTGAAAAAAATTAATATTGAAATTATAAAAAAAAGAAAAACCTAAACCACTAAAATTAAAGACGTAAAAAGTCAAATTTTAGCGATTTAGGTTTTGCCTGAATAAACAGTAACAATCCATTTAGGTTTTGCCTGCATACCAGTAACAATCCTGTATCAAAAATCATTATTTTCTTCTATACATAATTATAAATATAAATTGGATGTTTACAATTGTTAAATGAACACGATTTGTTCATTATTAAACAAATTAATGATATTTGTTTATTATCTTTAAGAATGATTGGTGGCCCTGTTCAAATTTTTCTTCAACTCGGTCAAAATCCTTTCCCTACAAAATGATTACAACGATTATGTTCATATTGGTCCAAATCGGCATTAACACTTTCCACTTGGATGGTTGCATGTTCCAAATCAAAAGTATCGTGTAATTCTCTTAATGCATTCTTTAAAATCGAGTCGTGGTTATTATCTGAAATCACCAAGTGACAGCTGATCGATGGGAAATTTGATGTGATACTCCACACATGAAAATCATGCATACTTACCACACCTGGAATTTGAAGTAATGTTTCTCGCACTTTTTCAATATCTAAGTTCGCTGGTTTACCTTCCATCAGCATGTGAATGGCATCGTTGGTAATCCCAATCCCGCTCTTTAAAATTAATAAGGAAACAATTAAACTAGTTATTGGATCGGCAATGGTCCAGCCAAAATACATAATCAGTAAGGAAGCAATTATAGCACTAACGGAACCCAATAAATCACCGATCACATGTAAAAAGGCAGCTCTCATGTTAATGTTTTCGCTAGTTTCTGATTGATGCATAATCCAAGCAACAATTATATTTACCAACGCGCCGATACTAGATATCAAAAGCATACCCGTACCGGAAATTACCTGTGGTTCAGTAAAACGTTGAAATGACTCCCACATGATTAAAATTGAAATAATAATTAATAGAACCCCATTAAATAAAGCTGATAAGATTTCCAATCGCTGATAACCAAATGTTTTACTCTCGCTCACTGCCCTTTTTCCTAAAATAAGAGCTAGTAATCCCACTCCCAAGGAAATGGAATCACTTAACATATGCCCAGCATCAGATAGAAGTGCTAGACTATTTGTCAAAGTCCCTCCAATGTACTCTAAAACCATAAAAACGGTAATAATGAGAAAAGCGATCATCAATGCTTTTTTATTTTGGTTGTGATGAGTGTGATTGTGCCCCATAGTATCTCCTTTGCCAGGGTTAAATTTTTATTCAAATCTATCATTCAATCTAATAAGAGAAATATATTCGAGTAAATCTAGTATTATACTTATAAATTTCTAGATTATTTGTGTTTAGGAACTGCCATGCGTACACGACAGCTGCAAGGTAGCTCTATCTACTATTATTAATACATCCGTCTCTTCCGCATTTAATTGTGGTATGATTAGATAAGTTTATATTTAAGGAGTGAAATCATGAGTGTACATAAAGATTTAATTAAACATGCGGCAAATCAGCATGAAACCTATCAACAATTTTTAGCGCTCGATCAACAACGTGAAGAATATATCGAAGAAGCGATTGAGTTATGTAAACAAGGCCTAGCCTTTTCCACTGATAAAATAAACGCAGTAACAAATAGTATAAATAAAATCAACCTGCGCTTTATCCCGACACGAGAATTCGTTACGAGCGAAATGGTTCAAGAATTTGTGAAAAAAAGCAAATAATATAACAAAACGGACAGTATCTAATCATACTGTCCGTCTTTGTTTTATTACTTTTTAAAAATGGTTGCGATAATTTGATCATAGGTCATTTCTGTATCAACCACGAATGTACCTGGGCGCAAATTTTTCTCGACACCTTTTTTCTCTACATCTTGTGAGAATTTAAAGGCATCAGGTACGATTTTTGATTTTACAAGCATTCTGCCGACATCGATGCTCGTCATCCCTTGTGTAACGGAAATAACTGATCGGTAGGCAATCTTTTGGGAACCATTAGTAGCCGTGGAAGCGGTGGAAGCGGCTTTTTTTGCTGCTTCAAGCGTTTTATCATATTCTGCCTTTGGTTGTACAACATAACCAGCAGCAAGAAGTTTGTCCTTCATCTCAGTTTCAGTTGGTTGAGCGACTGTTTTCTGCTCAGTTTTGGTTGGTTTGGCGGCTGCTTTTGTGACCACAGGATCTTCAGTAAAGTAAACAGCACCACAAATGGTCGTAGCTAGAAGAATTCCGGCCGCAAAGCTGCTCACTACATTAAATTTCATGGACTAATTTGCTCCTTTCATCCTTTGCAGCTAGATACGGAGCTAGAAATTGTTGAATTTCATTCTCTGAAACTTGTTTTTTCTGTGCAATGGTCTCAATTGAATATTTCCGTTTATATAAATCTAGTACTTCGCGTTTGAAAATAACTTCTTCCGGAGTCAGCTGAATGCCTGCTTCCTTGGTGACCACTTCAATATCTAGTTCAAGACTACGAATTTGCTCTTGTACGTTATTGATATCTTTCATTACAGCAACATGAACCAAATCAATTTCTTTTTGTTTTTGTTTTTCTACTTTACGATTCGATGCCATTGAAACGATTAGCAATACAGCAGATATCGCAATTAACAGAATTATTGTCCATTCCATCATATTAGTTTCCTCCTTAATTAACACACAGCAATCCACAATTACCTATTATACATCGTAAAGATAAATTTTTCGATAAAAACCGACTAAATGAGACACAAGTCGGACGGATTTTACAAATCGAACCTTTAATTCTATAAAATTACTTCATAGAAATGCACTTGGAGCTAATTGAAACACCAATGAAAATATAAATAAAAGCAATGCAGCTATTGCATTGCTTTCTACCTGTTTAATACTCGTTCTTACAGTTCAAACTCCCATTCCTCGCGAAGTACTAAATAAAGCACTAGCAGGTTGTTTTCTAATTCAGCAGTCGTTTTCCCTGCTGAGTCCAATCCGACTTTCGGAAATAATAACTCTGCGATTTGTTCCGTCAGTTGATTTCTTTCGTCTATTGTGATTTGTAGAAACCGATTTGCATATGTTTTGACCAATTTCCATTCTTTTATCCCTAATGATTTCAATGTCCATTCATCAATCATAAGTTCATTTTTTGAAAGACCTCTGCTGTCTATTTCAATTTCTAACCGAGATTGTTTCTTTTTCTGTTTTGCCCTACGCTCATGAACGACAATCGTTCCAGCAACAAGATCGCCAAGCCGTTTATGTTTCGAATGAAAAAAAATCATAATAATTCCGAGAAAGTAAGCTGTCGGCAAGGAATCGATTATACGAATCAAATTACGGATAAAGCTGGAAAGCAATGTGATGCTGTGACCATTCTCTTGAATGACACGAATTCCCATTAACTTCTTCCCAAGTGTTCTTCCGCCAGAAAAAAACTCATACACAAAAAAGTAGCCTGTATTAACGAGAAACAACGCAATAATCGTTATCGCAATAGGCAGTGAATTCCCAATGAAAATAAATTCCATTTTAGACATACCATCTAAAACGAAAAAAAGGAGAATCAACGACAAAATATTAAACGCCATTAAAAGCAACTGGTCGATAATAAAGGCAGCCGACCTGCTGCCTAAACCAGCAATCTGAAACTGAATGGAAACAAATTCAGGTGTTTTTATATCTAAATGATCTTCATTCATATGTTTCTCCCATCTCAAGATGATAATTTCTATTTCTATTTTTCTACAATATTACTATAATTAAGAAGAATAAAGACTTATTTTCCTAGCCCCAAAAAGTAGGTGTCAAAATGAATGTAAAACAATTTGTCAAAATGCATCGAGACGAATGGAAACAGCTAGAACAATTTGTGGCAACCATGAGTAAGCGCAGACTTGCCATTACAGGAGAACAAATTACACACTACCATCGACTCTATCAAAAAGCAGCCCAGAATCTCTCCTACAGTCAGACCTATTTTCCTCATGATGAAGTCACCAATTATTTGAACGGACTTGTGGCGAAATCACATAATCTTTTGTACAAAGACCAAGTCTCTAGCTTCAAGCAAATTCGTTATTTTTTTAGCCAAAAATTTATTGGTCTATTGCTTGAACAATGGAAGTTTGTCATAGCTGCGATGATCTTATTTCTCATTGGCGGTTTTGGAAGCTTTTTATCCGTCATGAATGATCCATTACATATCTATTCTATTCTCCCCGCGGAAATAGCCAAAGGTGTGGACCCAGACCAACTCGGGAAGGGTCATGAAGCGGTAGACTCCTCCCTCATGTCGGCGAGCATCATGACAAATAATATTAAAGTAGCCATCTTTGCTTTTGCTGGAGGCATCACCTTTGGGCTCGTAACGGTTTATTTAATGGTCTACAATGGCATCATTATTGGAGCGCTTGCTGCCCTGTTTTGGCATCACGAAAAATCGTATGATTTTTGGGCGTACATCGTTCCCCATGGAATGATTGAGCTGACGGCGATTTTTATTGCCGGTGGCGCAGGTCTTCTAATGGGCTATAAGCTGTTTGTTCCAGGACAATATTCAAGGAGTTATCAATTAAAGCAGCAAGCAATAAGATCCGTTCAACTCCTGCTCGGTACAATTCCTTTGTTTGTCATTGCCGGCATCATTGAAGGGTTTATTACTCCGGCAGATATTTCATTAGAAGCAAAGTACATCGTTGCTTTCTTAACCGTGATCGGACTGATTCTTTATGTAGCGATTGGCAAGATAAAACTCAAGAAAGCTATAATAGATTCTGATTCATAAGGTCAATATAATGTGAAACGGCGGTAATCGCTAATTTCTCCTCACGGGCCTCAATCATAACGAGGCCTTGTTTTTCCCACTTGTTCTTTTCCCTTTTCTTAAAAAGAATTTGCTGCTGGGCAATACTTTTTTGCATCGATGCTTGGACCGTATTCGGCTCCTTTTTCACTTTATTTAATAGTGTCTGATCTTCAATACCTATCATCAAAAATAAATGCCGTTGTCGGAGCCGTTTTAAGAGGATAAGAGCACTTTCCTCGTGCAGGAAGGTACGCACATCACTTAATAATAACAGCAGACTTCGTTTCTTTTGGACCGTTTCCAGGTAATGCAACACAGCAGCATAATTTGACTCAGCTGCATCCACATTTACTGAATAAATCGCTTGAAGAATGGTCTGCAGATGTGCCATCCCTTTCGCAGGCGGTACAAAGACTTTTATATCCTTTGAAAAGGCAAGAACAGACACATAATCCCCCTTTTGGAGAGCTGCGGCTGCTACAGTCAAGGCTGCTTCCAACGCTTTTTCTAAACGATTCCCCTTCGATAATTCTGCCCCCATCATTCTTCCGCAATCAATTAAGATGGTAATATACTTTCCATGCTCTGGTTCATATTCATTCGTCATTACTTCACGGAGCTTTGCGGTTTGACGCCAGTTGATTTTACGGGGATCATCTCCCACCACATAATTTCTAATTTTGGCAAAATCACCAACTCCGCTGCGCTGTCTCCGTATCTTTAACCCTTCGTATGCCAAATACTTCTGTGCACTTTCTAAATACTGTTTGGTTTCCGTTAAATCTGGAATAACTTTTATTTCATCCCGTAATTCAACAGTCACTTGCTTTTCCCATAAACCAAGCAAACTCGAATAACGAAGATAAAACCTATTAACCTCATACATGCCTCTATTAATTGCAATGGTTTCATAAGTAACATTCACGCTTGCTTCCCTCGGGATTGAGCCGAAAATTGGAAACGGCCTTACAAAAGACTGTGGTAAGCCGTCCACCATACGGTATGAGAAAGGATAGGTAGAAGCATTCTGAACCTCAATCGTTACCGGATAGGTCATTCCTCTTTCTAATTCCGCAGGGATGGTTCGTTGAAAGGAAAGCTGTTTTTTTGAAGGTGAAAAAAACAAGTCTAGCAGACTTACCAAAAATAAAATGAGATCTACTGTAAAGACAAACTCCCATGAGATTTTCCATAAGGTACTAATACCTAAAACTAGGGATAGAATGAGGAAAACCAGCAATAATCGTTTAGTTGGTAAAACTCCTCTATCTCGGAACAGGAACCGAGCCCACCAGCTCTTCAATAATTTGGTCAACGGTTGCTCCCTCCAATTCTACATGCGGCGATATCTGAATACGGTGGCGTAGGGCTGGCTTGGCAACCATTTTGATATCGTCAGGTGTGACGTAATCCCTGCCTGAGAGGTAGGCCCACGCTTGCGCGGCCTTGCCAATCGAAATTCCTGCTCTTGTGCTAGCCCCGAACCGGATTGCTTCTGCTTTACGAGTTTGCCTGACAATTTTCAACATATAATCTAATACACTTTCACTCACCGTAACTTTTTCAATGTCTCTTCTAATTCTTAAAAACTCGTCCATATCTAGGATGGCTGAAACTAGGTATTCATCAAATCTGTTCTCAATGACTTGTTTTAAGATCATTTTTTCTTCCTCAAAGCTTGGAAATTCAATATTTAACTTAAAGAGAAAACGATCCTGCTGTGCTTCGGGAAGTGGGTAGGTCCCTTCAAATTCAATCGGGTTTTGGGTGGCTACCACAAAAAACACATCGGGTAATAGATATGATTCCCCTTGGATGGTCACCTGTTTTTCTTCCATTGCTTCTAACAGGGCGGCCTGTGTCTTTGCAGGGGTCCGGTTAATTTCATCTGCTAATAGGATATTAGTAAAAATCGGCCCCTTTAGCGTTTGGAAGTTGCTCTCCTTCATATTGTAAATCGTGCTCCCTGTAATATCACTTGGCAATAAGTCGGGGGTAAATTGGATTCTATTAAAGGTTCCTCCTAATAAATTTGCAAGTGTACGCACCATCTGTGTTTTCCCAGTGCCAGGCACTCCTTCTAATAGAACATGCCCACCAGCTAATACAGCAGATAATAATAATTTAAGATTTAGACTTTGTCCTAAAATCCGCTCTTCATATTTATTCAAAAAGGATGTTAATTCTGTATTCATTCTTCCATCTCTCTCCTTAATTGCTCAAGCTTTTTTGACCATAATAAGTATTCTTGTTTTGTGATTGTTTTTTTTTCTAGAATGTGGACCAAACCTAATATAAATGAGTGGATCTCACTAGCAGGCAATCGAGTCCACTTTTTCTCAATATTACTCATCAGTTCCTGCCATTCTCTATGATAGGGAATCTGCCATCGTTCTTGAAGAAGCATCTTGACAAAGTCTGCTTGGATGCTGATGGAATCATGATACCGTTTCCCGCGAAGGTACCAAGCAGCAAGTGCTTTCAAACCTTCATCACTAAATCGAACCGACTCTTCCCTTGGGACGAAAATAGGTCCAAATCGCTTTCCTTTCGCCCAAAGCCAGAGAATGAGTAATAGAATCATTTGTATAACAAGAACTAAAAACCACATTGGGTACACGTTCCAAACGGAAGAGGCATTCTCTTCTCCATGAATGTATTCGTCAAACAGAAGGGAATCTGATTTTTCTTGATTGAAAAGGTACAATAGCAGAGGTAAATGATCCTTCTTTAAGAGATTCCCATTCGTCATCCACTCAGGGGTAATTCCAACTATTAATTGGCCTTTTCCAATCGATCGTTTAACCGCTATCGGACCATCCTGGTCAGAAAGTAATACCCTATCTCCCTTTCTAGATTGCAATCGTAGGTTTGTATTTACTTGTGCACGAAAAGATGTTCCGTCCTGCGTGTTTACTCTCAATGACTCACTTGAATTCGTTGCAGTCGTTTTGATGTCAAACATACCTTGTGGATTGGTTTGCAACAATAAAATGGTATTGCCGGCTTTCATATAATTGATGTAAGCCTTTATCTCTTCCTTTTCAAAACTAATAGACGGTTCGACCATAATAAGCAATTGCTGATCTAATCCGGATGACAGTAAATCTGGTGAATGCCTCCAGAGTTTTCCTTTATTTTCCTTTTTGGTATATGTATAAAATGCTTTCACTCCATTAGGAGCAGGTGACTCGGACTCGTAATCTGGATAATACTGCGGCTTCGGGGTAGAACTTAAATAACTAAAGACCAAAAATAAACTAAGCAGGATGGACAGCCCTATCCAGTTACGCATGTTGGAAAGAGATTTCATCAACTATTCTCCTCCCTTAAATCTCCTAGTACCTTCCATACTTCATGATGGAATTGCAAATACTCCTCTTTCATCACAGTGCGTTCCCCGTAGGCCACTTCTTCAAAAAGTTGTGCAAACTGAAAAAATTGTTCTGCTATGACCTGATCTACTTTCCTTAGTTCATCATAATAGTCCCAATTTGTTTTCCAAATTCTTGCCTCAAGCAATCCTTTTTCATGAAGGGAAAGAAGCAATGCTAAAAACAAATGGCGGGTAGATAACGTAAAGTCCTCTATCCTCACATGCTTTTCTGCCTCTTCCAAATGTCTTTGCGACGTCCAATTCATTTCCCTCCTCGATTGAAGCGGTTTTTGTTTGCGAAGGACCTGGTTGCGTCTCATATTTCGAATCACAAAAAAAGCAGCTATTACAAGTAAAAAAACAATTAATACTATGATCGCAATAAGAATGGTGCCTGACACCCTGCTAGCGGAATCGATGGCTGGAAACAATTTCTCCAGTTGCGTGGCAATCCATTCTTTTGCTTTATCCCACCAGGTGGCAAATAATCCTTTTGATTCGTAATAAACTGTATATTCTTTTCTTTTTAATATTTCTTCAAGGTCACCTCGTGCCTTGTCTGTATTGAACATAATCATCACCAAACATAATAGGTTATTTATTAAATTGTTTTGAATTCTTCTATCATTTCTTTTAAATCGTCTGCATCATGTCGAGTCTTGGCATCCATATACATAACCCCATAGCCCACAGAGAAAATCATAGTCGTCACTAAGGTGACAAAGTTTGAAATCAATGTTAGCAACACACTATTGCCCAAAACCATGCCCAAAGTCATTTGAACACCAAAACTAACACAAGAAATAATTAAATAAAAGACGATATAAAGTCCCAGCAATACCCATGTACGCTTCCTAGTTAATCTCCAACTTCTTCCCAAACCTGGGGAAACTTTATCAAGGACAACAGAACCAAAATAAAAGCTCCATCGGGTTAACAATAGTCCTACGAGAACGGTAAAGCAGAGAAACAGGACCACTCCTAGCAGAATTCCTCCAACCGGATTTACTGAGGTCGCAACTACAGCCCCTGTGAATGCGACAATTGCGATTGGAAGAATGATAATCCCTACGGTAATTAGGCCAAATAAAATACTGCTGCCGATAATTGGCCAAAATCGGGAAAAGGCCTCTTTAATGACTGACCCCACCGTATATTCTTCATTTCGGCGGACATGATTGATGGTAAAGAGAATGGCTGCCTCGGCGACAGGTGCCAAGATCGCACTTACTATACCAATGATGATTAAGCCAATGTCTGCACCCAAGTTGCCGGTATCAAATGTTCCTGTCTCTTCAAAACTGGTAAGAATTTGCTCAAACCACTCCCCGCCGCTGCCAACTTCTCTAAAAAAACTAGTTCCAGAACTGAGTTGCAGGATTGCTTGAACTAAGTAAACAGGACCCATAAAGATCAGTAATATCATGAAAAAGTCCTTAAAGCGGTTTTTTGTTAGGTGAAAGGTATGGTCAAGTATTTCTCCAAATCCTTTTGGTGTTGAAAACTTTTTATCCAACGTTGAAACCCTCCTAAATATCATTATGAATATGCCTATTTTATCATTATTCAGATATATTTAGTGTAAAAAGATGTAAATGAACGGAAATTATGGATTACTTTACTAAGAGGTGAGTTAATTTTCGAATAAGATTCGATATTTTGTCCAAAGATAAATAATGGTTTGGAGTTTTTTACATATTAATGAATGAAAGGTACTAGAATGGACAGAAGGTTGAGGTGAAAAAACATGGGGTGGATATGGAATAAAAACACAAAGGATTACTTTATCGTTGATCAAAAACTAACCATTGAAAGGAAACCGACAATGGTTTCTGTCATTACCCCCGTTTATAACGCGGAAAAATCACTAAGAAAAACCATCAATTCGGTTGTTAATCAATCACTCGGCATGGATCAAATCGAGTATATATTAATCGATGATTGTTCCTCAGACTCCTCTAGAGAAATCCTATTAGAATACTCTGCGAAATACGCGAACATCATTGTTGTTTTCTTGAAAAAAAATTCGGGCACACCTGGCCGCCCCCGAAATATCGGAATCCAATTGGCGCGCTCTAATTATATTTCGTTCCTAGATGCTGATGATTGGCTTGAACCTAACGGCTTGGAAGTATTATCGTCCATCTTAACAGAAACCGGCGATGATTATGCAGTAGGGAAAACTATACAGGTTACACCAAAAGGGATGTCTATAGTCGGTGAACATGAATCTTGTAAAGAAAGACGAAGTGTATCACCCATATCAATTCCACATATATTTCATCATTTAGGACCACGAGCACGCATGATCAAAACGAGCATCATAAAAGACAAACAAATTTTATTTCCCGAAATGAAATTTGCAGAAGACAAGCAATTTTTTATTGATGTACTGACTCATTGCCAAACAATTTCAACGACAGTGGAACCAATTTATTATTTAAATCGGTTAGATAACCAAGATACTCGACTAACAAATCAAACCAATATTATCCAAAAGACCAATTGTAATCTCAAAGTGATTAATCATATTATAAAAAAAGAATTGGATATAGAAAAACAGAAAATGGTTTTAAACCGACTCTATGAATTTGATTCGATTACGAGATTTTTTAATACACCACATTTTCAAAAAACGAGGTTGAAGCGCGTCTATTATTATAAGTTCAACCAAGTGTTAAAGACAACAAAGAAATTAGATTATGAGTTTTCAGAGGAATTTTTCCATCCAATGAACAAAGTCGTTTATCACTTATTTCGTGATAAGAATTATAAAGACCTTGAAACTCTTTTCGCCTGGGAAAAGCAGCAGAAAATAAAAGATGTCATGATCAAAGATCATCTCCCCTACGTGGTTGTTCCGTTCTTAGAGGACAAATATAAATATATGCGCATACCCATGCATTCTGAGTTGAAGGAAGAATTCTTGGATAAGGATAAATATTATCTTAAATTTAAGGTGTTTGGAGATCATCTTGATACACTTACACACGGACTGATTCGGGATTCAAAGAATGCCTTGCTTGAATCTTCCCTTCCCGTAAGCTTAGATGAAAGCGGGAATGGAACATTAGAACTGGATTTAGAGCTATTAAGCCAGTTGCCGGCAGAAAATTACTCCATTTTTTTACGCTTTAATGATTACTTGAAAATTAACATCAGAAAACCTAATCAAAGCAAGAATAAATATCAATATAAAAACCGGGAATATACTTTTTACGATACTATCTTCTCAAACATCGGCTTAAAAATTTCTTCTATAAAATAAGGGACAGTGAGTGACTGTCCCTTTTTTTGAACATTCAGTTTTCTGATTTTACAACCTGGTCATTATTTTCATATACCAACCAATCAGAGCCCTTGATTTTGTTGGAACCATCAATAATTTTTTGCTTAACTCTTTTCTTTTCTGAACCGGTTAATAATGTTGGTCGATAATCATTCCTTGAGGAAACCGAAGAAATTGAAAATGGAACAACATTGATTTCTTTCACATTAGATAGAACTCCATCTTTCAAATGAAAGGTTTGCTGAAAAACAAAGGTATCCTTGTCACTTGGGTTGCTATTTCCACCAAACATAAAGTTGCCGAGACTATATACAATAAATTTCCCTTTATATTCTTCAATTCCTTGGACCACATGTGGGTGGTGACCAAGAATAAGGTCTGCACCATGATCGATCGTAAACCGGGCCAACGACTGTTGCGAACTGTCAGGGACATAATGGCGTTCACTGCCCCAATGATAATGTACGAGAATGATCTGCGCTCCTTGCGCTCGCAGCTCTTTAATATCTTTCTCCACTTGACTGCGTATTTCTTGTGTATCCGACCAACCCTCATACCCTAGGGCACCAATCTTCGTATCTTTTACGGTTGTAATAAATTTATGATCATACCCAAAATAACCAATGTTCTCCTTGTCCAGAGATGTCATTGTATCCTGATAGCCTTTATCCAGGTAATCATGGATATGATTGTTGGCTAAATTAACAGCCTCAATTCCACCCAATTTTAGAATTTCCGCATAAGATGGATCTCCTTTAAAGCGAAATGTTTTCACTGCTTTTTGGGTCGCATTTGTTAATGTTGTTTCCAAATTGACCGTTGTAAAATCATCATTTACAAAAATATTATCCAAGCCTTTGACAAAATACCGCAGTCCATTGTCATCAGCTGCCTTGATGAATGAACTACTATAATTAAACGATTCGTCTGACCCAAGTGTAAAATCCCCAGCTGCACTAATTTTAATCGCTGTTTCCTTGACGGGTTCTGGCTTAATTTCTTCCTTAATTACCTCTTTTTTTACCTTTTCAACCGTTTTTTCATTATGCTTGGATATTTTCGCAGCAGAATTCTCTTTCTTCATACTGCTGTTCAAATAATAACCTCCAGCAATCAGCAACACGACTACAAGAATGAGAATGGGGAGAAATGATTTCTTCCGTCCTCGTTTTTTGTCTTTTCTACTCTCCATAATCCAAATGACCCCTTTTATTTACTTAACTTTCCTTATTTTACAATGAGTTCATCTATTACACTATAAAAAAATATACCCACGGCCATCTTCAGAAGAAGAAAGTCATGGGTCTTAAAGGGTGGATTATTTCTATATACGTGAGAATTCCTCTACTAATTCACCAAAACGTTTAAGTGAGTTTTCAATTGGGGATGGTGTCGTAAGATCGACGCCGGTCTTCTTTAACAATTCAAGTGGATAGTCCGAACTGCCGCTCTTTAAGAATTCTAAATAGGAAGATAATGTTTCTTGGTCCCCTTCAAGAATCTTCGTGGCCAAGTGAATCGCGGACGCAAATCCCGTTGCATACTTATAAACATAGAATGGGCGGTAAAAATGAGGGATTCTTGACCAGCCAAATTTTACTTCTTCATCGAAGACAACTTCCTCCCCATTATATTCTCGGAATAATGTCTCATAAGTTTGGTTAAATACTTCCACATTCAGCGGCATTCCTTTTTCAGCCATTTCATGGGTCTTCATCTCAAACTCAGAAAACATGACTTGGGTAAAAAAAGTCCCCTTAAATTGATCAATGAAATGATTCACTAAATGCTTCCGTACATCAGGGTTTTTCTCATTGTTTAATAAGTAGTTAATTAACAACACTTCATTTACCGTTGATGCCACTTCTGCCACAAAAATGCTGTACCTGGCAGTGATTTGCGGTTGATGCTGGGAACTTAATCGGCTGTGGACACCATGCCCGCATTCATGGACCAACGTGAATAAACTATCTAAATCATCTTGATGATTTAATAGGATATAGGGATGGACACCGTACACTCCAAGATTATAGGCACCTGACCGCTTCCCTGGTGTTTCTCTAACATCTAGATACCGTGCTTCTTTAAACTCCTTCAGGATATTCACATAGTCCTCACCAAGTGGTGCTAAAGCTTTGCACATGGTATCATAAGCTTCCTCATAAGAAATGACTTGCTTCACGCCGCTAACAAGCGGGACACTCATATCATATTGACGAAGTTCATCCAGATTCAATTTTTCCTTGCGAATCCGTGAATATTGATGAAGCGGCTGAATATTTTGTTTCGTTGTTTTGATTAAATTCTCATAGACCTCTTTTGGTACGTTATCCCCAAACAGGGATTTTTCCAACGCGGAAGGGTATTGACGTATTTTAGCCGTAGTCACATTATTTTTAATGGCAGCTGAGAGTGTAGCTGCAATCGAATTTTTTAACTGCAAGTAGGGCTGATAATATGCCTTGTATGCTTCTCTTCGTTTTTCACGGTCTGTTTCTTCAATTAATTTGGAGTACATTCCCCTCGTTAATTCCACACGTTCCCCGTTTTCACTGGTTACTTCCCCGAATTTAATATCTGCGTTATTGATCATGCCAAAAATATTCCCTGGAGCCGAGAGGGCTTCCCCTAACTGGGAAAGGACAGCTTCTTGTTCTTTAGTTAATACATGTTGCTTGTAACGGAAGGACTCCCATAAGTCCTCTTCAAAGTAATCCAGCTTCTTTTCTGATTTTATGTATCCTGATAATGTTTCTTCATCTAGGCTTAATAAATAAGGCATAAAGAAAGAGGTCGAAGCACTGACTTTTACACTTAGCTGTTTCGCTCGATCTAAGTGGGACTGTGCTTGGGTATCCCTTGTATTTTGATCCACACTCAACATCGCATAAGCATAAACCTTGTTAAAAATAAAAGATAATTCTTCTCGTTGAATAAGGTATTGATACAATGAGTGGCCATCCTGAATCGTTCCATCATATTGTTTCAGGTTTTTTGCCATTTCTTCTATACTAAGAAGATCCTCTTCCCATTTACTCATATCGGAATAAATATCGTCTAAATTCCACTTTTCATGCGTGGGTACTTCATTTCTATTGGTATAGGTCACCATTTATATATCCGCTCCCTTCTATGTAAACCGTATTTATACTCTTATCATAATCAATATATTCCAGAATTCCTATAACAAACCAAAAAACATAAGAAAAACAGGCCACCGCAATGACCTGTTTTTCATTAAAATAATTATTTGATTAACTCTTTTTCTTTCTCAATGACAGCCAATCTTTGCGCTACCTCTTCTTCGCTTAAACCATGCTGTGCTACATAACGGTTGCGAGGATGAACACGGCATTCGTGTGAACAGCTTCGTAAGTGCTTATGTTCGTTCTCCTCAGAGCAAAGAATTTTACGATTACATTCTGGGTTGGCACAATTCACGTAGCGTTCACATGGTTCGCCACTGTAAAAATCTTTCCCAACAACCACATGCTCTTTTTGGTTAACAGGAACACTAATGCGCTCATCAAACACATAGAGTTGACCATCCCATAAGTCTCCCTGTACTTCGGGATCTTTACCATAAGTAACGATTCCACCCTCAAGCTGTGATACATCTTCAAAACCTTCTTGAAGCAGCCAACCGGAGAATTTTTCACAGCGAATCCCACCAGTACAATAAGTAAGAATCTTTTTTCCTTCAAACTCCTGTTTATTTTCTCGAATCCATTGTGGCAGATCACGGAAGTTAAGAATATCCGGACGGACAGCTCCTCGAAAATGACCTAGATCAAACTCATAATCATTTCGTGCATCAATAACAACTGTATCTTCATCTTGCATTGCCTCAAAAAATTCCTTTGGCTTCAAATGCTTGCCTGTTTGCACATTCGGATTGACGTCATCTTCCAAACGCAAAGTAACTAACTCTGGTCTGAACCGAACTTTCATCTTTTTGAAGGCATGCTCAGACGCTTCATCAATTTTAAAAATAGTACCTGCGAACAAAGGATGTTCATACATATATGCCATATACGCGTCAGTTTGTTCAATGGTGCCTGACACCGTACCATTAATTCCTTCAGCAGCAATGATAATTCGGCCTTTGAGGCCAAGTTCATTACAGAATTGAAGATGTTCCTGAGTCACTTCCTCAGGATTCTCTATGGTTACATATTTATAGTACAATAACACTCTAAAGTCTTGATTCATGGTTACCACCTTACAAATTTTTATATATAAAAAACACTAGGTTTTTAACATTAACCTTATGATTATAGCAAAAAGAAACATCTGAATTCAAATTTTTTCACTTCCCAATGGCGGCAATTCTTGCATAGGTGGATATTACCAACCTTCTTACATCGCTTTTTCTGTTACAATTTTTTAAGTGAGAAATAATAGGGAGGACCAATAACTATGAATAAACGTCGTCTCCTCCTTGGCCTGGTAATCGCGGTTACCTTTATTGGAGGAATATTAACAGGAGTCCTTTTCACCTCTAACCATAAAAAGCAAGTGCGTCCTAGTACGCTCATCATAGAAGATGCACCAAAATCAGCTATTAAGCCAAATGCAAAAGAGTTTCCTAAATTAAAAAAAGCAGCATCAAAGGTACTCATCGGTTATGTTCAGGATTATCGTGATCCAAACATGGTTGATTATTCGAAATTAACACATGTCATTTTCTCATTCGTCCATCCGACCAAGGATGGAACGGTGTTATTTAATGGCGACCAAGCTTTAAAAAATCTACGAACGGTTGTTAAAAAAGCAGACAGCCATGACACCAAAGTTATCCTTGCAATCGGTGGATGGTACCATATTAAGGGCGGAGAATCCTATAATTATTTTCAACCAGCAATCTCTAATTCTAAATCTAGAGCAAAGCTAGTGAAAGAGCTTACTAATCTTGCAGTCCGCGAGAAGCTGGATGGTATTGATATCGATTTTGAACACCCTCGGACGACAGCTGATGCAAAAAATCTCGCTTCCTTTGCTAAAGAATTAAGCGCCCAGCTTCACCCGAAAAAGAAAGAGCTGTCTATTGCTGTTCATTCAAAAATTCATGCGGTCACGTTAACCGAGGCTGGCTTTATTAAATATGAACCGTCCATGTTTCAATATGTCGACCATGTGAATATTATGGCCTATGATGGTCAATGGGACGGCGGATACAATGCAGCTAATTTATCGCCCTATCCGTTTACTGAGAAAATCGTAAACTATTGGACAAATCTCTTTGATACTCATAAACTTTCAAAAGAGAAATTAGTATTGGGAGTCCCATCGTACGCCCAACCGGAAGACCCTAAAATTAAACAGGTCTCATTTGCAGCAATTATTCAAAAAAACCCTGCGTTTGCCGGAAAGGACACCGTGAAAATGAATGGGACAACCTACCATTATAACGGTGGTCCGACAATGAAAAAGAAAACAAGGCTAGCGCTTGATCACGGCTTTGGCGGGATGATGATGTGGGAAGTGGGTCTAGATGCGCAAGGGTCACATAGTTTGACAGGGACAATCTTTTCAGAATTGAAAGCTTCTAATAAAGAACCAGTGAAATACTATACCGCAAAAGGCTATTAAAGGCGAAGAAATCACCAAACAACGCTCTGAGACTAATCGCTCTGAGCGTTGTTTTATTATAATAACTGCTTGGCTGCAGTTTTAACCGCTTTTACTTGGTATAATCCACCTTCTGAACTAACCATATATTCAGGCTTCGGCTTACCAAGATTTGCTTTATGGTTCGCTATATGTGCCTCACTCTTTTCCCACTGCTTCCAGTATTCCTCTGACTCCCACCGAATCATAACAATGACTTCTTCATCCCCTCGCCTAACTTTTTTCACCATAACAGTTGAATCAATGAATCCTTCCTGTTTTTCAATCAAACCTTCTCCACTGAATCGTTTTACGACTTGCTCTGCATTACCCTCTTTTACTGTCATTTTTCTTAACTGAACGAACATAAAAACAACTCCAATCTTTTATTTAAGTTATGTCTTTTTTTGCTTAATCCATTTCATTCTGGTTGTTATCTAACGAATCTTTTGTAGCTATTGAAGAAATTTCCTCTTCTTCAGTTTTATTAATTGAATCGATTGCATCCATTTCGTGAAGTTCAAATAATTGGACAAATTCGTTAATGATCATATCTATTGCTTTTAATTCACCGACTAGAACTTGATTAATCGATTGAAACTCTGGCGCTTCTAACTGTTTCATTATGGTAGAACGTTTTACATTCATCATCTCTAAAAATGCAATGGCTCTTCCTCGACGGAATGTTTTTGCACCTCGGTGGTGAGAATCCTTGTCTTTTCGTTTATAACCTTCACCGCGGTGAAGTCTGCCTTTGTCATGGTTCTTATATTCTTCGTTTTTCATATTAAAAACCCCTTTCTGTGTATACAAATGTATACAAAAATGGTTACATGTATAATGTATACGAATGTATACAAGAAGTCAATGAATATTCAAAAAATTAACCCTAATTATGGTAGATTGAAACTACTAGGTGCCTGACACCCAATTAGACACGAAATTGTAATAAATATTGGCATTTGTCGAATATTTTCCCAATTTTTTAAAGGAGAATGTCGAAAAACAGAGAATGAAATAAAGGAGGTTATATAAAGGAGGAGAAATTCTTGAAGAAATTAATAACAGTATTATGTGGAATCATTATTGGATTATCGTTGTTTGTTAGTACTGGGAATACAGCAAAGGCTGCAGAGACAGATGAATGTGGTTGCATAGTTTCACCAGTATTAGGAGCTGAAAAGAATAAAATTGTAGCAACTTTATTAAGTAGTCAAGAGTTTAAGAACGTAAAACACTCACTTAAAAGTGACGGATATAGCTACAATGGAGTAAAAAAAATCGAAGTATTTATTAATCATTCACACGATGATATTGTTATGGTCGGAGTTCCTTTTTATAATACAAAGGGCACTTTAGAGATGGCTGTATTTTTTAATGGTATCTATATGGACCCGGATCTCATTGAAAATGATTATAATTAAATAACAAAATCCCTTTCCATAGCGGAAAGGATTTGTTATTTAATCCAATTCACCCAAATTGCCAAACACTATGACTCAAATTTCCGTAGCGGAAACTGCGATGCAGCAGCTTTGCTTTTTGACTATCGTCGGCAGCTCCCATTGCATAGAAAATTGGGATGAAGTGTTCATTGCCATAACGTGGTACAGCATATTCAGCATTAGGTGCAAGGGAATCATATTTAAATAATGACGCCAGGTCCCAATTATTTAAGTGCTGAGCCAACCAATCGTCAAATTCAAGAGCCCATTGATCAATTTCATTATCTGCCCATTTCACTGCTCTCAGGTTATGGACTGTCCCTCCACTTGCAATGATTAATATATCAATTGCTCTTAATGAGGCTAAGCTTTTTCCTACTTTATATTGATCTTCCGGTTTAAGATTCGGATTAACGGACATCGAAATGACAGGGATATCTGCATTCGGATACAACATTCGAAGTACTACCCATGCCCCATGATCAAGGCCGCGGTTCGTTTCTACTTCAAATGGGACTCCGTTTTTCGCGAACAAGTCTTTAATTTCTTGTGAAACCTGGTGGTCCCCTTTAGCCGGATATTTAATTGTGTATAACTCCGGGTCGAAGCCACCAAAATCATAAATGGTGTCATATGTGTCGACTTCGCTTACTTTTTGCATCGATGATTCCCAGTGCGCTGAAAACAATATAATTGCTTTCGGCCTAGGCTGAGTTTGACCGAGCTGGCTTAGAAACTGAGTATACTCATTATTCTCAACTGCTAATAATGGTGCTCCATGCGCAATAAAAAAAGATGGCATCATATTTACATCCCCCTTTTAATTATTATAGCTTTTTGATAAAGAAGTAGTTTCTTCCTTCTGACCTTTGAAAATGAGTTGATCAAGTGCAAACATTTTACTGCCATTAATCGCAATAAACAAAGCCATAGCTAGGAAAGCCAAATCTAATTCATAACCAGCCATTTGTCCGTTTCCTAAAAATCCTACGGCTAGTTTTACTTTAACGATTGCACCAATCATTAGTAACGAAAATAGAGCTGAGACAATTCGACTGCCTAAACCTATAACTAATGCGGCTCCGCCAATCATTTCTACTGTAGCCACTCCATAGGCTAAGAAACCTGGTAACCCAATACTGTCAAACCAGCCAACGATATTTTCAATTCCACCTTGAAATTTAACTAACCCATGTACAAAGAATGTAATACCTAAAACGACTCTTAAAATTAATGTGCTAACTTCGAATTTTTTTAACATGATTATTTTCCCCTTTTATTATCATTATTTTTCTACTTTTTCCATTAACCAGTTCATGAAATCACGATGGTTATCCAATGAGATGGTGTGTCCTTCTTGGTAGGTTTTAAAGGTGACATTTGCCCCTAAACCACTAAAATACTCATTATTTGCCAATCCCCAATCAAATGGAAGAACCTGATCCATTTCACCATGGGAAATAAACAAGGACAGATTATCAACTGAGTGGATTTCGTACTCTTCTTTTACAAAAGCAGGAATGTATCCACTTAGTGCAATAATTCCCTTTATTCGGCTGCCCAATGTTAATCCAAGCGTCATCGACAAAATTGCTCCCTGACTAAAGCCAAGTAAGAACAATTGGCTCTCATCCAATGGATATTCCTTGCAGGCATAATCAATAAAACTTGTTAGTTTACGGATTCCTTCATCAAACACTTCCCGGTGCGGTTTTCCATATCCTTGAATCGTAAAAAACGAATAGCCTGGAGGTTGTGGAATATGACCACGGATACTAAAAATGTAAAAACGGTCTTCTAAGCCGTTTACTAATGACAGCATATTTTGTTCATTACTGCCAATCCCATGCATTAAAAACAACGCAGGATAAGTTTTTCCAGGTTCAGTCTGTGTTGGACGACGAAGCTCATAAATCATCGGTGAATTCATCCTATCATCCTTTCTTTTAAACATATATTCCTAATATTATTAGGATGGCTGTTTATATGATTACTTACCCTTAATTCAAATTAAGGAATTTGAATCGAAATAAATAAAAAAGATTCATATAAAGAAACTAATAGATAAAAAAGATATCCACATCGAAAGTTTTCTAATGTGAATCTTTGTTGTTTATAGAATAACAAGAGAATCGTTATAATGTCAATAATTATTTTCTAATATATAAACTTGTTTTATATTAGAATACAAAAAATAGGAACCAAGTTGGTTCCTATAATCTACCTTATAGAGGTGCTAAAAATCCCTGTATCTCAGAAATAAGTTCCATCGGATTTTCAAACATACTCATATGACCAGAATCTTTAATTTTAGCTTGCTTTATATTCGCTTTACTTACAGAAAATGTTTTTTCTACTGGAATGATTTGATCCTGTTCCCCTGCAACTAAGAGAATGGGCAATGTCGAGGATTCTAATACTCGATTCCGGTCTGGCCGGTCCTTCATCGCATTAAGCGCATCAATCGCCCCCTCTGCTGAAGTAGCATAGCCAATTTCCATTGCAGTACCAACATAATTCTCATCCTGATTTTCCTGCGAAAATAATTTTGGGACCAATCCGTCAATGAGCGAGTAGATTCCCGACCGGTTTACTTTATCAATATTGACGACCCTGGCTTTTTTCGCTTCTTCCGAATCTGGAAAGGCGGTTGAATGAATAAGCGAATATCCGTTTAATTGACCAGTGTACTTTTCTGCAAAAGCCAGCGTGATGTACCCGCCTAATGAGTGACCAAACATTGTTACTTCCGTTAAATTTAATGCATCCAAAAGATTTTTCACTTGATCAGCCATATTTTCAATCGTGCTGCTACCTTGAAGAGGATCTGACTGTCCATGTCCAGGAAGGTCCGGTGCTATCACCCTGTAATTAGCTGACAATGTAGGAATTACAAACTCCCAATAGCTAGAACTCCCACAAAAGCCATGCAGAAGCACGATTGGCTTCCCTTCTCCACTATCTATGTACGCTACCGTTGAATCTTTAGCTTTGAGTTTCTTAGTTTCCATAGGCTTCACCCCAGAGTTTGTTCAGCTAATTTGTTCTTCACTATTATCGTTACTTAATAATATTCTTTTATTTGGGATTAATGTTAAGTTTGATTTTTTCAATAAATAGTCTAAATGCTCAATTGGCATGGAACCATGCCCCTTACTATCTGCAAGTGTAAATTGAACAGTGACGCCATTATAACTCTTAACTGTAAAAGATTCTGCAGAATTGAAAAAACTTTTAATACCTTGAGATATTTGATATTTAGTACCTTCTTCAATTAACATGATATTGCTCCTTTATAGATGTTCTTCATAAGTAGTATGCCTAGAAAGGTTATATACATACATATTTTTTCCAATTGAAATTTATGAAGCAAAAAAGAGAGAGCTTCAAACATCCCTCTCCGATGGTTATATTACTCTTCCATTCCCTCTTCTTCATCCATCATGGCATCAAACGCCTCAGAAACCTTGTCGAACTCTTCATCACTTTCGATAGCGGCTAAATCACCTTCATCATCGACTTTCATAAAAAAGATATCAATATCTTCCTCAGATTCCTGCCTAATTTCGTCCGCAAACCCGACAGCAACATAGTCTGTACCCTCTATTGTCATGACCCCAAGCACTTCAACTTCTTGTTCTTCACCATTTTCATCCGTAATCGTAAAAATTTCTTGAACTTCAATTTTACTCATTATACGTTCAACTTCCTTTAAAAGTATTTTCTTAACACAGTATCCCTAAAAAGTTGGAGTTTATTCGAAAACATGTATTTCCATTATATATTCGACAAAAATCTTATATAATTAGTTCATAACGCTTGCTAAGGAGAATCCTATGAATCCAAAACAGTTAGAAGAAAAAATAATCGAAAACTATCGTGGCGAAGAGAAAATGATGATTCTCGTCTTTGCTCAATGGTGTGTGAATCATGACCTTGATCCAGAAGAGTTATATTTACAAGCCTATCCTAATCAGGGTTCTAATCCAGCTTTACGAGAGGCCATTGAGTTAACTGTATCAAAAGAAGAAGCTGGAGAAGTCAGCGACCAAACGTTGCTTGGTGTGTTATCGTTGTTTGGCAATGATGATCTTGCGTTTGTGGTTACGGAAGAGATCAACAAACTGAAGAAATAACATTTTGTGCAATTTTTGAGTGGTTTTGTGCGGATTTCGGGTCATTTTGTACCAATTTATGAAGTTAAGTACAAATAACGATTAGTTTTGTACAAATTTTAAGGATTTTTGTACAATAAGACATTTTCTTCCAGTATTTTTTCCAATAAAGCAGACATAGTTCACTAGCTATGTCTGCTTTATTACTTAATAATGATACTCCCTGTTCACCGGTGAAGGCTTCATTAAGAAATCCTTTAATGCCTCTCGATTTTCCTCCAAATTGATTTCTAGAACAGCACCAGCATGAGGATAGGTTTTGTTAACATAGCTATTTTGGACCGGGATACGTAAACTGTCGATATTTTTGATTGGATAAAAAACTAGTTTTGACAGTACTGCTAAAATCTCTCCTTTATCCATGTCTGACTCCACATGATTTAAACTTTCCTCAACAAAATCCGGCAGGGCGGCTAACGACTCTATATGACTAAATTTGTTTTTCAACTGTTCCTTTACCTTGACGATAACTTCCTGTTGTCGTTTAACGCGACCAAAATCACTTTCGTCATCATGCCTAAACCGAACATATTTTAACAATTCTCTTCCTTTTAGCGCATTTTCTCCAGGGTTCACCTTCATATTGAAATCATCAATCATCTTTTGACTAACATTTACAGTAATACCCTCTGGAGCAATCAAGTCAATAAAATTCGCAAACCCTTCAAAATCTATAGAAATGGAATGGTCCACTTTTATACCGAAATTTTGATAAATGGTCTTTTTTAATAATTCATTTCCCCCGATAAAATAGGCCATATTAAGCTTGTCGTAGCCCTTTTTATGCCCGGGAATCTTGACATAACTGTCTCTCATCACACTAATTAACTTGATATTACCTTCTTTAGGAACATATTGAGCAATTATGATGGCATCTGAAAAGGATTGAGGTTCGCCTCTTGAATCACTACCAATTAAGAGAAAGTTCATCATTCCTTTTTTATCTTTATGATTGGTACTATCTTCAATTTTGGATGGTGAAGAGGGTTGAACTTGATTTTGGTCACTTAAATTTCCAGCTGAACAGCCTCCTAAAAAAATAGAAAGTAAAATTATCATAAATATTCTCAAGCTTTTCACCAACTTTCACTAATATTCGATTCAAGATAAAAGTTGCTACTCTGTTAATTTCTCATCTTTTGCTTTTGTTTATTCTTCATTGCCATTATCTTTCCTTCCATAAACCTTATAATCACAGGATGATTTGCATAAAATTCCCTTTATTACACATATTAAGAAAAAATTATTTTGAGGGATATCCATGAAACCAAAGGCAGATCTTCCCAGCAAAGAAGCAAGCTCACAAAACGATGAGAATCAAAATTGGCTCCAACGATTATCAAAATCCAATGACTTTGTTCATGAGCACACTTCCATTAAAAAGGAGAATCCTTTTTGGCTTTCGTACTATCGGACACTGATTTCATCTGACATCCTTCACCAGGATGTTTTGCCCTTTTTGAATGAGCAACTATCATTAGAGGAATTAAAAAGTGTTATACCTGTACAAGAAATTCTTTGTACAAATGATCCTAAGGTAATCATTGAAAACCTAATGCGGGGATTCTTGGCACTTCAAAGGCATGAACAAGATGAAGAATGTTTATTAATAAATATTGCTAACAGTAAATTCCGTGATGTTAGTATAGCAATGATGGAATCGTCGACAGTTGGACCACAAGTTGGTTTTATTGAAGAATTAGACACCAATATTAATCTTATTCGAAAACGATTACCTGTCCCTGAATTGCTTATAATCGAAATGAAAGTCGGCGAACTTTCAAAAACCAATGTTGCCGTTATCTATATGGATGGGATTGCGGATCCGGAAAATGTGAACACGGTTGTTCAAAGAATAAACGATGTTCAATATGATCATATCCAGGACAGTGCTTATCTTTCTTCAATGATTGAGGACAATACGAATTCCTTGTTCCCACAATCAATATCAACTGAGCGAGTCGATCGTGTGGCAGCAGGGCTAACAGAAGGAAAAATAATCATTGCAGTGGATGGTTCACCAAATCTAGTCCTTGTTCCAGTTACCTTAATTGAATCGTTTATTGCGATGGAAGATTATAGTTATTCCTGGATTATTGGAAATTTCTTTCGACTCATACGCTTTTTTACTTTGTACATTTCTGGGCTAGCTACTCCCTTGTATGTAGCGATCATGACGTATCATTATGAATTGATTCCTGCCCCATTGCTCGAAACTCTAGTTGGTTCAAGGGCAACTGTTCCCTTTCCTCCTTTTTTAGAGGCTTTAATGTTAGAAATCATGATTGAAATGGTTAAAGAGGCAGGTATTCGTTTACCATTTAAAATCGGGCAATCTCTTGGGGTTGTGGGTGGGATTGTTATCGGACAGGCAGTCGTTGAAGCGGGGTTAACTAGTAATGTATTGCTTATTTTAGTAGGGCTCGGTACCCTAGCTTCCTATACGTCGCCGGTATATAAATTTAGCAACACTGTTCGGTTTATTAAGTTTCCAGTAATTATTCTTTCCCAATGGTTTGGATTGTTTGGGGTGTTTTTAGGATGGCAATTTACACAAATCCATTTATTACGGTTAACTTCTCTCGGGCGTCCTTATTTAAGCTTATACCCAATACGATCAACATCTTTTCAAGATCTTTGGTTTAGACTTCCTTTTTCCAAACAGCAAGAAAATCCGACCACCCTTAGACCGCAAAAGAAAAGAAAAGCAACTGGGAATCGAGAAAACCCAGAGCCAGTGAACGATTTTTATGAATAAATCGTAAAGGGGTATTCCAGTGCAAGTGAATAAAAGGCATCAAGTTTCTCCCTATTTAGTTTTCTTTATTATTTATAATTCACAAGTTGGGGTTGGCATATTAGGATTCCAAAGAACCATTGCTGCGAAAGCAGGATATGATGCTTGGATTGGTGTACTCTTGGCAGGGTGTTTAGTTCAACTATTCATATGGATGATGTATAAACTGCTCGAAAAAGCCGATGGAGATATCGTTGATGTCCATTCAAAAGTGTTTGGGAATATTCTTGGTAATTTTTTTAGTTTTATCATTATGATTTATTATTGGTTGGCAAGTGTCTCGGTCTTACTTGGATTTATTGAGATTATTCAAGTTTGGATGTTCCCTACATTACCCTCATGGATACTTTGTTCATTAATCTTAGTTGTAGTTTATTATTGTGTATCTGGAGGATTTCGGGTTATTGTTGGTGTTTCTTTTTTGTCATTTATTTTTCCACAAATCACCCTAATCGTCCTTTATATTTTTCCATTGAAAGCTGCTCATTTTTCCAATTTACTGCCAATCATGAATCATTCTTTTTTGGATATGCTAGATGCAGTCAAAAGTTCTATGTATACGTTAGCAGGAACAGAAACGTTACTCATGTTCTATCCATTTATAAGAGATCCTAAATCGTCAAAAAAGTTCGCTCATTTAGCTGTATTGTTTACTACCTTACTATATACGCTTTCTGCGATTGTATCATTTACCTATTATAGTGAAAGACAGTTAAAAGAAATCATTTGGCCAGAATTAACTTTAATAAAAATTATCCGGCTATCTTTTTTAGAACGCTTTGAATACCTATATATCTCCATGTATTTAATTATCGTTTCAGCATTGATCACTTTACTGTTATGGTGTACTACCAGAGGTCTAAAGAGAATTTTTAAAAAGAAACAAAAGAACTTTTTAATCATTTTAAGCCTACTCAGTGTCGTTATATCTCAATTAATAAACGAACAATGGAAAGAAACACTGGGTAAATACGTAACCCAACTAAATTTATGGATCTTTTACGGCTACATCCCAATCCTCCTAATAATTTTCACAATACTAAGAAGGAGAAAACAAAATGGCTAATCGAACCTTAATAGTAATATGGGTTACTATTTTCTTATTATCCGGTTGTTCTCTGATACCCACCAACATTGTCAATCAAATAAATATGACGCAGGGGGTAGGATATGATTGGGCCGGAAAAAAAATGATAAAAGGATCCATTACCTATCCAATTTATAAGAAGGATCAGCCCTCTACCACTGAAGTCAAAATATCCTTGGGTGAAACGAGTAAAGAAATTCGGAGCAACATAAATAATGAGTCACGGTATCCATTAGTCAGCGGTCAATTACGGGTTGCACTTTTTGGAAAATCACTAGCAAAAAAAGGGATTACTGATGTGGTTGACACCCTAAACCGTGACCCAGCCATAGGCAGTGTTATTCAAATGGCTGTCGTCGATGGGGATGCCAGTGAACTACTTAAAATGGAGAAATTCAAAACAGAAAATGTTTCGTTGTTTGTACAAGAAATGCTGGATCAATCCATGAAATCAGATAATCTTCCTGAATCAAATTTACAAACATATTCATTTCAATTTAACCAAAATGGACAGGATCCCTATTTGCCATTAATCAAACAGATAGAAGATAATATTAAAATTATTGGCCTGGCGATATTAAAAGATGATCGATATGTCTTTCCTATTTTTATGGAGGATGCATTCACATTTAAATGTTTAGTTGATAAATATATACAAGGCTTACAGCGTTTCACTTTAGAAAATGGTGAAAAGGTCGTTCTAGATAATCTTCATTCAAAAGCACACTATCAAGTAAAAATAAAAAAAGGCCGACCGGAATTTACGATTAATCTTAAGTTGAAAACAAGGCTTCAGGAATTCACATCTCCCAAGAAAAAAAGGGTAGCATTGGATAAAAAACATATCCAAAAGGAAATTGCCGAGCAATTAGAAGAGCACTCATTAAAACTCATCAAAAAGTTTCAAAAGCATGAAGTGGACCCTTTAGGTCTAGGTGCAAAATATAGAGAACAAAATCGCGATTTTAATGAAAAAAAATGGAAGAGATTCTATCCAACAGCAAAAGTTCATGTACATGTAAAGGTAGATATCAAACAAACTGGGACTGTAGATTAATTTTTAAAAATGGAGCGGATATTTTTAAGGTAAATGGTCAAAATAAAAACAGGGCTTGTAGCTCAAGTGGTAGAGCAACCTGTAGTCCTTCTTGTTGACTGCAGTGTGTCTTGTGGGTTCAAGTCCCACCAAGCCCTTTTCTATATTAGCCAACGAAAAAAGGTAAGTCAGTAATAACACTGACTTACCTTTTTTTATTAACCCTCAAAAGTAAAGGGACCACAAAGTGTCAGTCCCTTTTTTCAATCTTTATAGTAAGCCAAAATATCTAACCGTTTGTGTAATAATGAGGGGAACAAAGATTGCGATAACAGTCGGAATCAAGAAAGCGAGAAATGTCCATTTCTTACTCTTCGTTTCTTTATAAATATTTAGCAAGGTCGTTCCGCATGGATAATGAAGAAGCGAAAATAACATCATATTTAGTGCAGTGAGCCACGTCCAACCGTGATCAAGAAAGATTTTCTTCAAATCTACCATGCTATCAACTTCGGTTAAAGATCCTGTTGATAAATAACCCATCAATAGGATTGGAAGAACAATTTCGTTTGCCGGTAACCCTAAAATAAACGCCATCATGATGTAACCGTCAAGGCCAAGCATTTTTCCAAATGGGTCCAAAAACTCAACAGCATACATCAAAATGCTGGTATCACCAATGTAAATATTCGCAAACACCCAAGTTAAAATCGCTGCTGGAGCAGCCACTTTAACGGCGCGAACTAATACAGACCAAGACTTTGTTAAAGATGATCGAATCACGGTATCAAATATCTTCGGTTTACGGTAAGGCGGTAATTCTAATGTGTAATGAGTTGGTACTCCTTTTAGGGCCGTTTTCGACAGAACCCAAGAAACAAAAAAGGTTACCACTATACCAAATAAAACAATACCGACAACGACCCCTGTGGTAACTAGTGATGCTGCCCCACCTGTAAAATTGGCAGCCATGAATAACGATGCTAAAACAATTAAAGTTCCCCATCGGCCATTACATGGAACAAAGTTGTTTGTAAGGATGGCCAGCATCCGCTCTCTTGGTGATTCAATAATCCTTGTTGAAATAACCGCTGCCGCATTACAGCCAAATCCCATCGCCATTGTTAATGATTGCTTCCCATGGGCACCTACTCTTTTAAAGAGCCGATCCATGTTAAAGGCTACCCTTGGAAGATAACCATAATTTTCTAATAATGCAAATGTTGGAAAAAAGATCGCCATCGGCGGTAGCATAACACTAATCACCCATGTCGTTCCTCGGTATAAACCGAGAACAAGGACTCCGTGCAACCAATCGGGTGCATGCAGGAAGGTAAAAAATGATGTAATATACCCCTCTAAGAATCCAAAAAACTCAGCTATCATGGAGGATGGGATATTTGCTCCTGCGATTGTTAAATAAAATAGAACTCCTAACATAGCAATCATGATGGGAAAACCAAAAATTGGTGAAGTAAAAACTGCATCCAGTTTTTCGGTTCGAGTATCCCTTTTTGATTGTGTGTAGGTAATTCCTTCATGACATAATTTATGACTGCGATCGTAAAGGTTTTGAACAATGTCATCTCTCAGCTTTGGTGTCGACAGCTCCTGAGCTTCAGCATAAAGCTTTTGAATACTCATTCTCTACACCACCTCCTGCAACCAATCGGTTACTAATTTCATTCAGTAATGATTCATCTCCATCTAGCAATCTCAAAGAAACCCAACGAGAGGATAATTGATCTCCAATAAATTCACGTACTTTAGGTTCAATTTTTTTAATCTTAGCTTCGATCTCCGCAGGATAGGACACCTGTACCGGGTTGCATTCAATCACCCCAGTCACAATCCGATCAATGGTATCTAAAAGCATAGGAAATCCCTTTTTGTTCCTGGCAGAAATCTTGATGACGGGAACCCCCAATCGATTGGTCAACAATCGCTCATTAATCTGAATTCCTTGTTCTTCCGCAACATCAATTAAATTGATACAAATGACAACATTTGTTGTCATCTCTAATACCTGCAACGCTAGATTTAAATTACGCTCTAATGAAGTCGCATCTAATACCACAACCGTCACATCTGGTTTTTCGAAAACGATATAATTTCGCGCAACTTCTTCATCCGTTGAATTCGAGAAAAGTGAGTAGGTACCAGGAAGATCAATAAGATTAAACGTTTTATCTTTATGCTGAACAGTCCCGTGTGCCAGTGAAACGGTTTTTCCTGCCCAATTCCCTGTATGTTGTCTGAGGCCGGTTAAGGCATTGAACAAGGTACTTTTCCCAGTATTCGGATTTCCAGCTAAGGCAATTCGATATTCATTACTCATAAGACACCAGCTCCCCCTCTATTCTTGAACTTTCCTCTCTTCGTAGTGCGATGGTTGTTTGACTGACACGAAAAGCAATTGGATCTCCTAACGGACTTTTTCGGATAACCTCTACGAGCGCTCCATTCACAAATCCTAAATCTAATAATCTTCTTCTCATGACACCCTCTAGATTTATATCAGTTATTTTTATTAAATTTCCTTTTTGACCATTCACAAGTTTGATAATTTTAGGGTTATCCATCTCTCTTTCCCCACCTTCAAAGTTTTTACCGTGTGCAACTTTTCTTTAATTATATGTAATAATTCTAAAAATGTCTCCTATTTAGCAAAAAAAATTATTATTTATGTGTGGACCTTTATCTAAAAAAAGGAATAAAAGCCATTTTTATTCAAGGAAGTAATCTATATCACTTGAATTTTTAACAAGTTATGGTAATCTAAAGTTAATTTTTAAAATATTCAGTTTTTTTAAAAATACGAAGGGGTGAGTAAAATGTTTGATTCTTCAGGAGGCTCCTACGAGGTAGTCAACTCAAATATTTGTCAAAGTTGTGGGAGTGTAACCTTCCAACCGGATGTATCTTCTACTAGAAATAAGAAAGGATTGACTTATGTAATTTTGGGATGGTTGTTCTTCGCCGTATCGCTTGTCTTCATGCCGCTCTTGTTCGGAGTTGGGGCTGTATTTATGGGCATCATGACTTTTTGTGAACGCAGTCAGATCCACGGTGCGATCCTTACTTTTTTTGCAGCCACAGGTTTAATCCTTGGGACACTGTTTAGCTTTATGGTATCAGGAACATTTTTTATTTAAGAACTACAAAACCCCTTATGGAAAAGACTCCATTAGGGGTTTATCTTCTAAAGCATTTATAGTGTACCAACCGTAAACATCTGCCATTCTGGCGGCAGGAGTTGTTGATATTGACGTTGTAAGAATCGATCATCAATCAACACGATCGTTCCAAGGTCCTCTTCTGAACGAATTAACCTTCCCCCAGCTTGTAGTACCTTGTTCATGCCAGGATATACATAGGCATAGTCATAACCATTTTTGTTTTGTTGATTAAAATGTTCTTTAATGAGATTCCGTTCAAAACATAGTTGCGGCAAACCTACACCGATAACCACAACCCCATTTAGGCGATCACCAATCAAATCGACACCCTCCGAAAAAATTCCTCCAAGGACCGCGAATCCCAGTAATGTTTCCGTTTGATTCGGTTTAAAAGCATCCAAAAAGGCTTCTCTTTCCGGTTCAGTCATCCCAGGTGCTTGAATAATTGTTTTCGTTTCTTCATCCTGCTGCTTGAATTGTTCATAAACAGCTAATAAATACTGATAGGATGGGAAAAAGATAAAATAATTCCCAGGCCGCTTTTTTATCAATGATTGAATTCCTGCTGCGATTGATTCCTTCGTCTGTTCGCGATCACGGTAACGAGTGGACAATGGATGAATATAGACATCGACCTGATCACTTGAAAATGGCGAAGGGATGGATAGCACATAATCATCCTCCTGCCCGCCAAGTAGATCTTGATAAAAGTTTAAAGGCGAAAGAGTTGCTGAAAAGAAGATTTTGGATCGATATCCCTTTCCCATTTGATGAAGAAGCTTAGAAGGATCAATGCAAAAAAGCTTTACAATGAAATCATTTTTCACTTTTTCTACGTAAATGACATAATGTTCATCTAGAAACTCATTGATTTTCAAAAAATTATTGACGATAAAGTACGCTTCCAAAAGAGTTGGTGAAGCTTCTATAGAGAGCACTTGTTCGGTAGCTTCTAGAAATTGTATAAGGGAGTCAAGCAATTCTTCATTCAGATGATTAAGCGTGAACTCATGCTTATCTAGATTTTCTTTTTTTAGTGATAGAAACCAGGCATTAAGCTTATTAGCTGCGTCAAACAGGGATTTATTGACACCTTTAAATTCCTTTTTCAATTGTAGAAATACCTCTTTGTTTATGGAGGATGAAAACATCTCCCGGCCGCGGTCTACAAGATTGTGGGCCTCGTCAACCAATAGAGCAGTAGATTTTTTTTGATCTTCCAACAACCGCTTTAAGGAGACGCGCGGATTAAATACATAATTGTAATCGCAGATGATGCTATCGACGACATAGGCAAGGTCAATCGAAAATTCAAAGGGACAGACGGTGTGTTTCTTAGCGTAAATTTCGATTACTTCTCGAGTCATGCCGTTTTCATTAGATATGATATCAAGTATCGCATCATTAATCCGGTCATAATATCCATTAGCAAATTCACAATAATCCTTTTGACAATTGGTTTCGTCCTTAAAGCAAACCTTGTCTTTTGCCGTAATTGTTACGGTATTTATGCAAAGACCGCAAGATCGCATTTTCTTAAAAGCCTCTTCGGCCGCTGTACGGGTGATCGTTTTAGCCGTAAGATAGAAAACTTTGTCCAAATGCCCCTCACCAATAGCTTTTACGGATGGAAAGAGTGTCGAGATTGTTTTTCCAATGCCGGTTGGCGCTTTTGCAAACAGATTTTTCTTATCTAAAATCGACTTATAGACCGCCCCAGCTAATTTCCGTTGCCCCTCACGGTAGGTTTCAAATGGGAAGGTTAGCTCTCTACAGCTCTCATTTCGCTTTTTTCGATGATTAGAGAGAAGGTTTGCATAAGGGGAATAGTCCTCCATTACATTTTCTAGAAAGACTTCAAGTTCGGTGATGTAGTATCTTTTTTGGAAAAATGTCTTCTCAAGTGTATCAACATGGACATAGGTAAGCTGTACAGTGATAACCTGTAAATCATTATCCTTGGCATACATAAAGGCATACAGTTTCGCTTGTGCCCAGTGCACGGGATAGCCGCCTTGCTGAATCTGCTCCGAAGCGTGCGAAAAGGATTTGATTTCATCGATAATCACCTCTTCATCACGAAACAACAACCCATCACACCTGCCATCTACAGTGAAAGAAAGGTCTCCTGCCTTGACCTCTGCACGGAGGTATACTTCTTTCTGATCAGATTCTCCATACGTTTTCTGGATCATTTGATGAATTCTTGTTCCATCTAACATCGTTGATGGTGAACGGAAACGTGAATCGATACTTCCGCTCCGAAATACATGTTCAACGAGAGTTCTTACTGATATAGAAATAGTATCTAACACTAGAACCACCATCTTACTAAAAAATAATTATAGGAATATACGTTCGCTTTTATTATACCAGTTTTTCCTCTTTTTTGGATAGTTTCCAACTCATTAATAAAAAACAGGTAAGGACGAACCAACATCCTTACCTGTTTACTATGTGAATCATTATGATCGAATTTGTCCAGTTCCACGGACAATCGCTTTCGTTGTTGTTAACGCTCGGAGGCCCATTGGTCCGCGGGCATGAAGCTTTTGTGTACTAATTCCAATTTCTGCCCCATAACCAAACTGCTCGCCATCGGTAAATCGGGTGGATGCATTATGATAGAGGACCGCTGCATCGACTGCCTGGAAGAAGCAACGAACATTGTCAAGATTTTCACTGATGATGGCCTCGGAATGTTTCGTTCCATACTGATCAATATGATCAATCGCTTCCTTCACATCATTTACCAGTTTTACGGCCAAAACCGGTGCTAAAAATTCACTTTTCCAATCCTCTTCCGTGGCCTGCTTTACAAAAGGATAGTCAGCTGTTAAAACTTCATCCCCACGCAGTTCCACTCCCCGGTCATGAAGCGAATGTAATAATTTTTCTACATAAGGCCATTTTTCGTGAATTAGCACGGTTTCCGCTGCATTACAAACGGATGGCCGATGTAATTTTGCATTAATCGCAATGTCGATAGCCATGTTTTCTTTAGCGGTTTCATCAATGAAAACATGACAATTGCCTACGCCTGTCTCCAAAACTGGAACTGTTGCATTTTGAACAACTGATTGAATTAACCCTGCTCCACCGCGAGGAATAAGCACATCGAGGTATTCATTCAATTTAAACATTTCAGCCGCTGTTTCACGGCTCGTGTCCTCTAAGAGTTGAACGGCATCTGCTGGAATAGCAGTTTCATTGAGTGCCTTCTGCATGACATGAACAAGCGCTTTATTAGAATGGATCGCCGAAGTGCTCCCTCTTAAAAGAACAGCGTTTCCAGCCTTTAAGCACAGACTACCTGCATCAACGGTAACATTGGGACGCGCTTCATACACCATTCCAATGACCCCCAGCGGAACCCGAATCGTTTCGATTTGTAACCCATTCGGACGCTCCCATGCTTCAATTGTTTCGCCAATTGGATCCTTTAAATCTACCAGCTGTCTTACTCCATCGACAATCTGTTCAATTCTTTCATCTGTTAAAAGAAGCCGATCCAAAAGTGATTCGGAAAATCCATTTTCTTTTCCTGCTTCTATATCCTTTGCGTTTTCAGCGATTAACCATTCTTTCTCTCTCAATAAATGGTCCGCCATCGTTAACAACGCTGCATTTTTGTCTTCAGTTGACAGCATCCCCAATTGTTTAGATGCTTTTTTCAATTTGCTGGCTTTTTCTAATAATTCACTCATTTATTTTCACTCCTTTGGCATGGTGACCCAATTATCACGATGAATCACTTCTGCTTTTTTGTTAATCGAATAATCTTTGGATTGTTCACTTGGCAAGCCTTTTACTTTTTGTAGATTCTTAGATGAATAGTAGCTTTGTCCTTTCCCGACGATTCTCCCTTTTTGATTGCGGACCACGACAACATCTAAGGCATTAAACTCTCCTATTACATTGGTCACTCCTACTGGCAGTAGACTTTTACCTTGAAACAACACTGCATTCACTGCCCCATCATCAATTTCAATTACTCCACCGACCTGTGAGTGGTAGGCGATCCATTGCTTTCTCATTTGCATTTGCGTTTGGAAGGGCCCTCCAATATACGTCCCATCCCCTTTACCAGCTAAAATATCCACCAGTTTTCCCTTTCCCTTACCTGTGCCGACAAAGACACTGACACCAAGGGAAAGAGCTTTTTTTGAGGCTAGTAATTTTGACTTCATTCCACCCGTTCCTACCGAAGAACCAGCCTCCCCTGCAACTCCTAGGAGGTTTTCAGATATTTCGGGAATAAAATGATATTTCTTGGCTTCCTTAGACGTTTTTGGATTGCCATCATATAAACCATTCACATCGGTTAAGATCATCAGTGCATTGGCATGTAAAAAGCCACTCACGAGAGCAGACAACATATCATTATCACCGAAAGTCAATTCCTCAATTGCCACCGAATCATTTTCATTTATTATCGGTAATACACCTTTTTGGAGTAACTTCTGAATCGTATTAAAGAGGTTATGAAACCGGACCTGGCTATAAAAGTCTTCACGCGTTAATAGGATTTGGGCCGGTACGATACTAAACTCGTTAAACAACTGAATATACTTTTGCATCAGAAGCCCTTGACCAACAGCAGCCGCTGCCTGTTTCCCAGATACAGTTTTGGGACGAGTGGGATAACCAAGAGAACCAAAACCCGCGGCTACAGCTCCAGATGAAATAAGTAAAACATCATGCCCTTGTTCTTTCAAAAAAGCAAGTGCCTCAACATGGTCACGTATTTTTTCTTCAGAAATTGTCCCTGAGGCATTCGTGAGTGAACTGCTCCCAATCTTTACAACCACCAACTGTTTTTTCATATCCCTCTAACCCTTCTTTTAAAATAGGCTGTGTTAATTTTGTCTGTTGATTTCCGTTCCAGGCACTTCGCTTTCCGCGGGCGTGCCGGGGAGCCTCCTCGTCGCTTTGCTCCTGCGGGGTCTCCCCTGCCCCGTACTCCCGCAGGAGTCTTCGTGCCTTCCACTCCAATCAACAGAGTGCAAAAATCAACATTACCCTTTAACACAGCCTTAAAATAAAAAAAACGACTCTTCTGTCCTTATAAAAAGGACGGAAAGTCGTTTCCGCGGTACCACCTTTATTGATGCCATGCACCCACTTTGGACCCGTAACGAGGGTGACGGCTTATGTTTGCATAAGCAGTGTATGTGAGGGCAGGTTCAAACTTTTTTCCGTGAGAAACCTTTCAGCCGGTGGGTTTCACTCTCTAACACGTTCCAAAGATTTACTAATCCCAAACTGTTTTTCGATTTATAATTTCTTTGATTATCCTCAGAAAATGATAAAAAGTCAATAGAATAGTTTAAATTTTTAAAATAAAATGCTAACCGATTGCTGTTCGGTTAGCATAAAGGAAGTATCTATTTATTACTTTGTTTATACCAGACCGCAGCTGCTTCCACTTCATCATAGGTTAATTGGTGGCCATTATGCTCCCAGTGAAGATGGACTTTTGCCTGCGCATTTTCCAACATTTTTTCCAGGTCCCCTGATTCCAGAGGCGAACAAATCGGATCGTTCGTTCCTGCGCCAATAAAGACACTTACCCCCGTTAAATCTGGCAATTCAATTCCTCTTAATGGAACCATTGGATGATGGAGAATGGCCCCTTTTAAGGCATCCTGGTAATGGAACAACAAACTCGCTGCGATATTCGCACCATTGGAATATCCAATCGCAATGATATTCTTTCGATCAAATTCATAGGTTTGTGAGGCTTCGTCTAGGAATTCATACAATTCTTTTGTACGAAAAATAAGATCCTCCTCATCAAAAATCCCTTCAGCTAATCTCCGGAAAAAACGCGGCATCCCATTTTCAAGGACATTTCCGCGTACACTTAAAAAAGAAGCATCCTCATCAATTTTACCTGCAAGTGGAATCAAATCTAACTCCGTTCCGCCCGTCCCATGTAGCAATAAAAATGTTGGCTTCGTTGCATCTTTTCCTTTTTGAAATATATGTTTCATCGTGTCCTTCCCCTTTCAAATTTAAAAGTTCCTTGCAATTATTGTTAGAAATTTGGTCATTTCCTAACCGTCCAAATTGATTAAATCTCTTAATTTCAATTATCTCGAATATGAGATAATAGTAATACTTAACGATGGTTTCGTCAACTCTTTTGAATCACTCTAAAAAAAGCAAAAGCACCCACAGGATGCTTTTCAATCTATAACTTCTTATGTTATGACTACTTTTAATAAAATTCCAAGGGTAATACCAAGAAACATAGAAGTTAGTGTTCCCAATAAAAAATATTCTGCCCAGTCCCTGTCATCCATTTGTTTAAAGCGGGCAATCGATTTGGCAGCCACAATAAATCCAATGGCTGGGTAGGCACTATAAAATGTTAACAATAATACTAGTAATCTCTCAATATAGCCGATTAATTTCCCACGCGAAAGATCATGCTTACTGAAAACTGTAAAATTGTATTCTTCTGTTAATCCTTTTTTACCCCTACGAATAAATTCAGCTTCATTTTGTTCATTTTTAAAAGAATATTTCCCCTCAAAGGTCAAAAGTTGATTTGGCAGGGAACCGAGGAGGATCTTGATCATATGTCCGCTTACAGTTGTTGTGAGGATAACAATGATAATAAAAAACAGAACAGAATCAATAAAGCTTAACCCCCCATTCTGTTGAACGAATCCTACAATGTTAAACTGAAAGCAGAACATACATGCTAGTAGAATCGTACCTAGATGCAGGACCTGATCTAAAACAAAGTAACCTAGCCGCTTCATATTTTCCTCATTCGTCATTTTCAATTTATTAAGCAGGATAATCTTAAACCAATCCACAATAAGATGCGACGCCACAATACAAATCAAAGGGATGAACAGGTGTTTAAGGATATTCTCAAAATTATAGTCGAGAATCCAGAATCCAATTAATACTAAAGCAGTCGTGAAAAGATGGTGGCTGACATGTTTCCATAAATTCTTTCTTTTTGCAATGACCATGTCATCTGTTTGTAAATAAAAATCAGCAATGAAGTGGGCAAGAACTAGACTGAAAAATAACATGGTTTCTCCTCTCTCTATAGCTGAATCTTAAGAATCAATAAGTGTGTTTACAATCGATTGCAAGTGAGTCCTGATGCTTGTTGTAAGATTTTCATTTGTAGTTTCTGGATGAATGACACTTTCCGGATACGCTTTTTCTTGTAATGAATGCAATATACTAATAATCTTTAAAAATGTATCTAGGATTTCTTCACTATTTCCCTTTTTAAAATGGCTCGATATCGTCGGGGCCGTTCTGCCAAGAATCTTTGCAATCCCTTTTTGCTGTTTTAAAATAAGGAAGAGGGTACAAACGATCTCTTGAATATCCGTTTGACTCTGAATGAATTTCAACTGCAGATGTAATAATGCATTGATTAGAGTCTCAAATTCATTTCTGAACTGATGGTAAGGTAATGAATCATTTGAATAGAACTGATCCAATTCGAACTTAAAGAGCATTCTGTTTTTTTCTTGTTTAATTAAATCATTTGCATACCTAGCTTGTTTGACCAATGGATGAATCCATTTCTCAAGGTCCACATTCTTCACTTCTTTGTCAATATCCCCAAAGGCCAAGCCGAAATAAGGCATATGCTCCTTGTATTTCCACACCCTGCTTACAAAAAATGCAATCGTATACGCAGTTGAGTATCCAGGGCCAACAAAAATAATTTCATCTCCCGCACGATGCTTTATTTGGATCGGACCAAGATTCTTTGTCCAACAAGTAATCCAGTCCACCACATCATCCAAATAAACAGTAAGTTTCTCCCCCATTTCTGGGGTGGAAGAATTACTTACATCTAAAATAAAAATCGATATCGGAACATTCATTTAGTATCCCCTTCAATCAAAATAGTTAGATTATATAATCTAATTCTAATTATGTTAGATTATATTGTCAAACTGCTTTCTGATTAGTTCATTTAGCGAAACTATACCTTGCATTCCCACTAAACGATTACTCCAGTGTCTGGAACTGTCCTAGTAAATACTCACATATTCTCTCCGAATGGAGCCTAACCGCAATATAAGGGGGGCGGACTCCTCTTGCAGCCTCTAATGGCAAACCAAGCCATAACAGCTGCTCATCGATCATAATGAATGGAAACGGCAGGCTGATGTTCAATAACTGATTGGGTTGCAGCTCTTCCCACGGCCCCCCCGCCAAAACCGTTAATTTTACAGACGGGCTCCTTTTTTGCAGCTGTTCCTTCCATTGTTCAGAAAGAACTGTTTGGTCCGGTAAAGAAAGAATGATTGATTTTTTTGCTGTTTGAAAGTCACTGAATACTTTCTCTAACTTTCGTGCATGGCTCCACTGTAATCTTGACTGCTGATTCTTTATCCATTTACCAATATCCTTTGTTCCGATTGTTTGCTGCTTACGTCCTTGATGTTCCACTAGCTGTCGAAGTGTTTTCCCATTATACACATGTTTTCGAATAAACGATTGATCGCTGACATGAATGAACTTTCCTTTTGTCCTGGTGATGGCCACATTGATCAATCGTTCACTATCCTTTCCAGTGAGAAGCATCCCTGCCCGTGTTTGTGGTTCACTATCCACCGTGTCAAAAATCATGACATCCCGTTCACTGCCTTGAAATCTGTGCACGGTCGCAGAAATAATGTCAGCGGTTGAACGTTCCTTTTCATATAAGTCAGTAAGCAGTAACTCCATTAAATTTGCTTGCGCGCGGTAGGGTGTCACATAACCAATTGAACGAGCCCCTGCCACGTACGACTCATGAATTAATTGAAAGGACAATAATACATGCCATATATTCATGCGTGAATTCGATGCCTTTTCTGTCATGCCATATATCCCTGAGTGACTTGTATCAAGGAGAACAGAGGCCATACCTTGAAAGGGTGTCCGATCGACGATTGATTTTCTACTTTTTAAAACACTTTCATGATCACCGACAAGCGAGTGGTAAATATACTGATTCGTGAAAGAAGAGATATCCGGATGCATTCTCCGTTGCTCTCTTAATAAAAAAAGATGCGGATGCAGCATTCCATCTCGAACCCAGTCGACCACACCAGCGCGATGGAAGATATCTTCTTTTAACCACATGGTGACTAAGGGATCCCGGGAGGAGGCAATCGGTGGTAACTGTTTAAAATCCCCACAAATAATCACTCGCTTTCCTAGCGTCGCAGCAAGAGCGGCTTGAGGGACATATGCCATACTAGCTTCATCCAGGATGACAAGGTCAAATTCTTTTTCATAAATTGCTGCATCACCCGCCGCTTTGGCCAGTGTTGTCCCCACGATAAACGCATCCTTAATAAATTCAAGCTCTTTTTGGCGGATTTTTTCAAGGACTCTGGCAATTTTCGTTTCTAGTTCCAGCAACTGATTCGTGTCCCTTTTGCTAAAAGAACGGGCGATGTCTTGCTTTAGATTCCGTCTTTCCGCTAGTAACATTTCCTTCTCTTCCGCTAGCCGAGGATCTTCTTTCTGAAGAAGTTGACTAGTGGTAACTGCTTTGTGATCGGCAAACTGCTCGCTTGAATTGAATCCATAGCGGAGTACATCCCCCTCACGAAAACGGCCTTTCTTTTGAATAAAGGTTGATATCTCATGAATGAGTACATCAACCGCTTGATTACTATGTGATAAAATTAACACTTTCTTTTCCTGGAAATACTTATTAGCGGCTACTCGGGCCAAAGTATAGGTTTTCCCTGTTCCAGGAGGGCCCCAAACGAAGGTAACAGGGTTGTATTTGGATCGTAAAACGAGTTCATGAACATTGCTTTTACTTTTTTCAACGGGATGCTTAGCAGGCATGGAGGGGTCCATCAATCTTTTCACTCGGATTCGTTTTTGCTTATTTTTTTTCATTTCATCCAGCCGTTCAATGAGCTGTTCGAGTAATTCCCATGGATCATGAAAAAGCTGTGCTTCGTGAATTAAATCTCCAAATGATTGTTCCATGGCAAGCATAACCCCCTTCCCTTCAGAAGAAAGTACTCGACCGCTCTGTTTTATACTTCCCCACTCGAGTCGAACCTGAGAACCAATGGGTATACGGATCGATAAAGCGGTATCGAAGTAGTATGTATAGGATCCCTCTGTGGATAGCAGCCTTCCATTGGAAACAAGAAATTTGTTACTGCCATATTTTTTTAAATGGAGGATTTCATTCTGTAACGCTTGCTGCCATTCTTTAATAAAATTTATTACCTTCATTAGAATATTCCCTTCTATATGCATATCCTTAATAAAAAAGGAAAATTTGTGCTGATTGCAAATATTATACATTAATTAGATATGGAGGGATATTTCTAATGAGTAATTTAGATTTCTTAGAAATAAGCCGGAATTTTAAGAGTTATTATCGAGCCTTACGTGATGCCCATTATTATTTAAGGAATGATTCTGAATTAAGCCAAGAGGAATTACAAGCAGTTACAAAGGTATTAAGTAAATTAATTTATGGATTTATTCGGATTAAAGGGATATCTTTCCGAGAAATGGACCGCGAGCAATTCGAACAAGAATTTAATCTATTTCATCAGGATTTTCTAAATGTCATTCAAAACAGCGGAGAAAATAATGTAGATTTCGATCAATTCACTGCACTAATGGATGAAATAATTGGGATTGCCATAATGAGAACAATTGCTCTGGGAAAAATAGCGAAAGTAAAACAACAATCTTTATTTGAAGATGTTGAAGTAGATGAAGTACTTGAAGATGTTGAAGTAGATGAAGTACTTGATGATGTTGAAGTTGATGAAGTACTTGATGATGTTGAAGTTGATGAAGTACTTGATGATGTTGAAGTTGATGAAGTACTTGATGATGTTGAATTAGAATTAAGTAATGAAGATGAAAATAATGATGCTGTTGAGGAAATGGTTGATGATATGATTGAAGAAATTGAGGTAATTGATAAAACACAAGAGACAGTAGCTGAAGTTAAACCAATAAATAATACTTTGAGAACTTTTAGTACTGATTTTGGGGCTCTAAATAATGAAGTTGAAGATGAAACTATTACTTATGCAGGTAAAACTTTTAGTACTGAAGTTGAACCTCTAAATAATGAAGTTGAAGCTATCTTATATGAAATTGAATATGTGGAGGACGAACTGCCAGAACAGGTGAATGAAGTTCGAGTGGTCGATGTGATAAATGAGGTTGAAAAGGTTAAAGAGGTTGAAAAGGCGGCTTTCACGCCTAAAAAAGTGAAAAATAATTTTATTTATGCGGCTCCAGTTGTGAATCATTATTTTGAACCCGAAAGTAGTGACGAATTCCGTTTTAGACCTCGGAGGAGAAGAGATAGATAACCCCTGAAAAGACCAACTTGGTCTTTTTTTTTATAATAAAAAAATCGCCCAAAAAGGCGATTTTGATTAGTATTAGATTGATACGTCACCAATTGAGAAGGAGCAATTCAAGACATCAGAAATCTTCGCTAACATAGAAACCTGAACATCGAGTTCGCCTTCTTCTATCGCTTCAATCGTTCCGGCAGTTAATCCTGAAAGTAAAGCTAGTTTTTCTATATCAATTTCACGATTTAATCTCATTTTTTTTAGTTGATGTCCAATATGGTTCATAGTAAGCCTCCTCATTATGTAAGCGATTTCATTTTGCTGATTTTATTATATTAAACTATTTAAATATTTTCAACACTTTTAATAACCAGTACCTTGGCCGCCCGTTATAATCGCAATACTAGAACTTGCACCAATTCTTGTTGCTCCGGCTTGGATTAGCTTTCTTGCAGTATCTAAATCTCTCACACAGGCAGAAGCTTTAACACCCATTTCTGGACCGACCGCTTCACGCATAAGTTTAATGTCTTCAGCAGTAGCACAGCCAGGGCCAAATCCTGTCGACGTTTTCACGAAGGCGGCTCCAGCCATTTTTGCTAGAATACAAGCTTTTTTCTTTTCTTCGATTTCAAGAAGGCCTGTTTCAATAATGACTTTTACTGGTGCATGACCATTCGCCGCTAATACAACACCTTCAATGTCTTTTTTCACTGTCTCAAAGTCGCCAGATTTTAGGGCACCAATATTTATAACCATGTCGATTTCAGTGGCGCCATTTGCAATTGCGTCACGCGTTTCTGCACTCTTAACAAATGTGCTCGTTGCTCCAAGTGGAAAACCAACAACGGTGGTAATCCCTACTCCAGAACCTTTTAATTCTTGGGCTGCTGTTGCAACCCAGTAAGGATTCACACAGACAGTGGCAAATTTATGTTCTTTAGCTTCTTCACAAAGCTTTACAATTTGGTCTTTGGATGCTTCAGGCTTTAAAAGTGTATGGTCAATCATCCGAGCCACAGAGGGCCCGGTAATAATCGATGATGATGTTCCTTCTTTATATGTCACATTTCCAGAAGTTGAAGGCTTCACTTCTTTCAACGCTTCTTTATTCGTCAATTGCTGCATAATTTGATTCGTAATTTGTTCTACCAATGCTTCAATTTGCATCGTGCTCACCCCACAATATTATAATCGATCAACAATTCCGGCAATGACAGCATCGAAAGAACCATTAGGGTCTTCTAATATGTCTCTTGCCGATCCACCTTCTTCTAGAATCAGGACATAATCGCCAACACCTGCTGATAAACGATCGAAGGCAATCATCGCATCCCCACAATCCTTACCAGATGCGTCCACAGGGATGACAACCATAAGCTTTTTATTTTGATGACTTGGTGTTTTAATCGTTGATACGACATTTCCAACCACTTTTGCTAGTTTCATTATTTTGCAACAGGAAGAATTTTCTCGATGTCTGAATGCGGTCTTGGAATCACGTGAACAGATAAGAATTCGCCGACACGCTGTGCTGCATCCGCACCTGCTTCAGTTGCTGCCTTAACCGCACCAACATCACCGCGAACCATGACACAAACTAATCCGCCGCCTACATTTACTTTGCCTAGTAAAGTAACATTTGCTGCTTTTGTCATGGCGTCCGCTGCTTCAATTGCCCCTACTAAACCTTTAGTTTCGATCATTCCTAATGCGTTACTCATTTATTTTTCCTCCATTCGATTGGTCACATTATAGTAGTCGATGATTCCTAAGATTCCAGCATCTGATGGAACCAAATCTTTATTTAGCGGTAAGGATGATTCCTTGCTTTTTGCTAAGTAAACAAGATCTCCTTCTCCTGATTGTCCAATCGTATCTATAGCCACAAGTGGTTTGCCTTTATCCTTCAATTGCTCATCTACTGGTTGGACAATCAGGAGCTTTAAACCTATTAAATTGTCATTTTTATGTGTACAGACCATATTTCCTATCACTTTGGCTACAAACATTTTTCAAACCTGCCTTTTTTTCTATATAACTCTGAGTTAAACTCTCCTATTTTTCTCTCTAAACTGTTTACGAGCGAATCTCTGATTTAGACCTAATTCCGCCCCAGAAAACGGCTTTCGATTTCCATAATTTTCGTCACACGGCGATCATGACGGCCGCCTGCAAACTCTGTTTCCAACCAAGTCTTTACTAATAGTTTGGCAAGGCCTTCACCGATAAATTGACCGCCGATAGATAATACGTTCGCATTATTATGCTCCTTACTGTTAATCACAGAGGATAGGTCCCAACATACCGCACCACGGACACCAGGTATTTTATTTAATACCATCCCGCTGCCAATGCCGACTCCATCAATCATAATGCCTACATAGTTATCATTCGTTGCTACCGTCTCGCCAACAAGAAAAGCGATATCTGGATAATCAACAGATTCATTTGCTTTACAGCCATAATCTAAATATTCGTACCCTAATTCCGTTAAATAGGCCTTTAGCTTTTCTTTAAGTTCGTATCCACCATGGTCGCAACCTATCGCAACTTTTTTCATGATTTTTGTTCTCCTTTGGCAAATACATTGATAATTGCATCGAAGACGAGAGCATTTAAGCTCGCACCGCCAACCAGTACACCATCAATATCTGGCATCGCACTGTATTCTGCAGCGTTCCTTTCATTCGCGGACCCGCCATATAAAATCGAAATACTTTCCGCTTTTTGACCTATTATTTGTTTTAAAACAGAACGAATGTAGGCATGTGTTTCTTGAGCCAGTTCTGCAGTAGCCGACTGCCCTGTTCCAATCGCCCAGACCGGTTCATAAGCAAGAATAAAATGGGCTGTATCAATATCCTTCAACGCACCGAAAAGCTGCTTAGATAAAACTTGTTCTGTTTGCAAAGCATTCTTTTGTCCTAACGTTTCACCGATACAGATGATTGGAGTAAGCCTGGACTTGAGTGCTTGCTGAACCTTTTTGTTCACTAACTCGTCATCTTCAAAAGAATATTGTCTTCTTTCTGAGTGGCCAATAATGACATATTCACAGCCCACATCCATCAGCATACTGCCAGATGTTTCCCCTGTATAAGCCCCTTTGTCGGCCCAGTGAACATTTTGACCGCCCAATCCAATCGGTTTTCCAGATTGTTTGATCAATAAATGAGCCGGGTATAGCAGCTGGGTTGGTGGACAAATAACCACAGATACGTCATGACTGCTGTTTATTTTTTGAAAAAATTCAGCGGTCTCATTTAGGTTTTTGTTCATTTTCCAATTAGCAATCACATAGGTTTGCCGATCACTTTGGAGCTGCAAGCCGCCTAGATTTTGACCAATGGCATCTCTGACAAGATTTTTAATATAGCTTTCAATGGATTGTTCCATTTACATTCACCTTATTCTGCTTTTGGTAAAATACCTTCTACATCGCCGTTAGGACGTGGAATCACGTGTACTGATAGAAGATTTCCTACGCGCTGTGCTGCTTCCGCACCTGCTTCAGTAGCCGCTTTTACTGCACCTACATCCCCACGGACCATAACAGTCACGATGCCTGCGCCTACTAATTCTCTGCCAACTAATGTAACGTTTGCTGCTTTAACCATCGCATCTGCTGCTTCAATGGCACCTACCAAACCTTTTGTTTCAATCATACCTAAAGCTTCTTGACCCATTTTATTTCCTCCTCTAGTAATCTCTAATTTTGGTTTTTCTTGATTTTTCAGTTGCTCTTCTTGTGAAGTGACTGTTTTTTCTTCTTTTGCTTTCGACATATCCTAACACCTCACTATATGATTCTTAATCCATCTACTAAAACGCAGCGGCGCTGACGTGTAAATGTTTTCGCACTGGTTAATCCTTCACCAGTCGGTCCCGCAATGGTCAGCGTGGTAAATCCTTCACTTTCAAAGCCTAATCCGGATACAGATGGACCATTTTTCACAAAAATCGTTGCTTGAATTTCTTGTGCCATCTTGGTTAGATTTGTAATATTTTGCGAGTGCATAATCGCTGTGTGCCGGTTGCCTTTTTCCGCAATAACAGCAAGTTCGATTGCTCGATCTACGTCAGGCACTCTGACGATTGGTAAGATCGGCATTAACATTTCTGTCATTACCAATGGGTGTTCCTTTGTGGTTTCAGCGATAATTAATTTTACATTTGGACTTGCCTGAATACCCGCTGCTTGTAAAATCACCGATGCGTCTTTACCAATGAAGTCTCTGTTTGGATAAAACTTATCGTTCTTCTTTACAAGTACTTTCTCAAGCAGTTTTTCGAATTGAAAGCCTTTAAGTTCGATTGCTCCGTTTTTGACCATTTCTGCTTTCAGAGAATTGGCTACCTTGTCAACAACAAATATTTCTTTTTCAGCGGTGCATAATACGTTGTTATCAAAGCTGGCACCCTTGACAATATCAGCAGCGGCCTTTGAGATAATGGCTGTCTCATCCACGACAACTGGTGGATTTCCCGGTCCAGCGGCAATGACTTTTTTACCAACTGCCATCGCTGCTTTTACAACAGGTCCTCCTCCAGTTACCACGAGCGCGTCCACCTGCGGATGATTCATGACTTGTGTTGAAGTTTCAAGATTAGGTGCTGCCACAGTTGTGAGTGTGTTTTCAGGTCCACCCGCAGCGACAATTGCTTGGTTTAAAAGCTGAAGCGTTTGAATCGAAACACGTTTCGCACTTGGATGTGGATTGTAAACAACCGTATTGCCAGCGGCTAGTAACGAAATGGAATTATTGATGACCGTCGCGGCTGGATTGGTTGAAGGCGTGATGGATCCAAATAAGCCAATCGGTGCATACTCAACAAGTGTCAAACCATCATCACCCGAATAAGCAGTGCTGACTAAGTCTTCAATACCAGGTGTTTTATTCGTTGCCAAAAGAATTTTCGCAATCTTATCTTCCACTCTGCCTAAACCTGTTTCCTCGACAGCAAGCTTTGCTAGCTCTTCGGCATGCTCACGGCTAACCGCTCGCATGTTCTCAATCATTTTTTCTCTGATCGATACTGGAAGTTTACGAAGCTTTTCCCAGGCCAGTCTAGCTGCGGCAGCTGCTTCATCAACCGTTGTATACACGCCATCTCCTAACTTGACATCATCCTGTGGAATGACAGCGTCGGTATTGTTAGCTATTTGGTTTTGGCCAAGTTGACTAAGAACCTGTTCAACCATTTTTTTGATATCGCTTTCATTCAGTTGCAAGGTCAGTTCCCTCCTTTATTAAAGGTTAAGGTCCCTTGGATTTCAATTTGATCAACAATCCCTACAATTGCTGCGTCAACGGGGACACCGTTTGTTATTTCTGTTTGTCTTGCCGAACTTCCGCTGACAAGTAAAACCACTTCGCCTACACCTGAGCCAACTGTATCTATGGCAACGATCGGTTTTCCGTCCTCTTCGATGCTCTGCATATCAAGCGGCTGAACAATCATCAGTTTTTTCCCTTTTAATTTTTCTGCTTTAGTGGTGGAAACAATCGAACCTACCACTTTACAAATGATCATAACGTCCCTCCTTTCGAGGAATCGGTCGATTTAATTTGAATCTTTAGTTCTCTTGCCAGATCTTTTGCTGAAGGAGTGACCTGGCTTTTTTCAGGAACCTCAATTTCATTAAGTCCTTCCTGATAAGCTCTTTCTATATGTTTTGCTAGAATGAGAGATTGCTTATCAAGGTAGGCTGCATATTGCTCATCGACTGTTTTAATCAATTTACTGAGCGGTACCCACTTGACCTGATCCGTTTGGATCCTCCTAATGTAGGACTGGATCCGTTCCTGGACAGTATGCGGGGCATGGATTTGTTGGTACACATTTGGTTCAACACCGTTATTGGCGATGACAATCGGTTTACCAAGTAATTGATATTGGATAGCCACCCACACTGCTATCTCATCATCCACCGTTAATGCTAGTTTTGAAAGCAATCCATACGATGCTTGAGGAATAACGAGAACAGATGATTGATCAATAAGAGCTCTCATATCCTGATGCGACAAATCCTCTATCAACAAGCATGAAAGCCCTTTCATTTGTTCCTTTAGAGGAAGCCATTCTTTTGTTATTAGCCACGTTACGTTATATGTATCCAACAGCGGGGTAACCGCTTCCAAAATAGTCGTTGGATTGGAAGAATGATAACCTAATAGGATCGCAATCGGAGCATCCGTCTTCGTGTCCATATTCTCTTTTAGGTAGGCTTCCACTACCTGCTGGACAAGCAGTTTAACCTGCGTTTTAACATCCACCAGCATTACTCCCCACCCACTTGATTTGGACTTATGGCGGCAATAATTTCACCCAATTGTCCATTTTTGATTCCAGCTGCATTGGCTTCATCCAGGTCAATATGCATTTCAAGCTTGTATTTAGGAGAAATACGGATTAAGACATTTGAGAAAATGATTCCGCGGACTCCATCCACTTTTACTTGAACAAGGTCCCCGTCCTGAACGCCAAATGTTTCACCATCACTCGTGTGCATATGAATATGGCGAGCAGCACAGATCAAGCCTTCATGAATGGAAATTTGCCCCCGTGGTCCTTGGATGGTTATCGGTTCTGACCCCTTAATATCCCCAGAATTACGAATTGGCGGCTTGACTCCTAGGGTAAAACCATCAAATAATGATACCTCTGCCTGTGTAATGCCTCTAGCAGGTCCGAGGACACGAACATTTTGTATTCTCCCTTTCGGACCGATAAGTGTGACTGTTTCCTTTGCTGCAAATTGGTTGGGCTGTGACAAGTCTTTTAACTTAGTTAAATCGTAGCCGCGTCCAAACAACCGTTCAACATGTTCAGGGGATAAATGAATATGCCGGTTAGATGCTGCAATGGGAACTGTCATAGATTTCTTAAGAGAGTTTTTGACAACCTCTTCGACGAGCTCTCTAATTTTATCTTTATTCATTAAGGTGCTCACCCCCAAAATCGAGTAATGCCCTGGCAGTATACTGATCGGTAATAAGGACATTGGCATGAAGCCCCTTTAACGCTCCATAGATTCCTTCGACTTTTTTGTTACCTCCTGCAATGAGGATGCCGTATTCTTTTTCCGCTAAATGTGAGAGTTCGATTCCAATTGTCCGATCATTTAATGTTTGATGACTAATATGCCCATTGATATCAATAAATCTAGAACAAATATCACCGACAGTATAATTTTCCCTTAGTATTTCAATGTCGCTGTCTAAAAAATATCCCGCATGCATGAGTGTTGATTGTTCGCCAGGATCCCCAACTGTAAAAATGGCAATATTGGCCTGTTTGCCCAGTTCCAATATTCTTTTTACATGTCGGTCTGCTATGATTGCCTGCTTGACAACAATGTGGTCTACGACGGCAGGTACCTGCAGAAAATGTGGGATTGTCTGAAATGCATGAGCAAGACCATTAACGATTTCTGATGCATACGTATTTGATTCTGAGTAACTCACCCCACCATTTAGCTGGACAATTGTTACATCCTTTACATTCTTAGGTTGAATTTGTTTCACTAGTTGATATAAAGTTGTCCCCCAGGTAATCCCAATCGTATCGCCGCTATTGACAATCTTATATAAATAATCTGCGGAAACCTCCCCCAGTTTCACCTTGATAAGTTCATCCTTATATTCGGGAATCGATGCGACAATGCAATCCTTTAATTGAAACTTTTCCTTGATTTGCAAAGCCAATTCCTGAACGTCTTCGGCGGGATCGCATATTTTTATATGGACTACTCCTTCTTCAACGGCTTGAACCAGAAGCCTGGAGACGGTGGGGCGGGAAATACCTAACTTCTTCGCGATTTCCTGTTGGCTGTAGTCTAATTGATAATACATTTTAGCTACTTCCACCAAGCGCGAAATCCTTTCATCCGCCATCTTTTATTCACCTAATTTTCAATGTTATTAAACTCATTTTCACAAAAAGTAAACGGTTACAACAATTTGTAAAAACAAAAGTTAACATTTGTTCAATCGGCATCTCGATGTCATGAAATTATGTAAAGTCGAATTGAACATTTGCTAATTTAATTATAACCGACGTAAATCATCTGTCAATCATTCTATCAAAAGATTTCGACATTTCTGTGCTAAATTTGCCGAACTATTAAATCGTCTCATTTTTCCCCATAAAAAAGAACCCATGTATATACAATTGTATATACACGGGTTCTCTATTTTTTAGTTATTGTATCTTCTGGAGGGATTCGGTAAGTGTTTTTACAAGGAAGTTTAGATCCACCTGTTTGATTGTTAATGGTGGGGCCAGGGTTAACACATTATTGTATCCAGCTACGGTAGCCCCGTTTTTTCCAATAATAATCCCTTCCTGCTTACAGTTGGCGATGACTTGATTGACAAGGTCATTAGAAAGTGGTTCCTTGGTACGCTTATCCTTTACTAATTCAATTCCTATCAGTAACCCTTTCCCACGAACATCGCCAACATATGGGTGGTCTTGCAAAAGGTTCCTCAAATCATTTAAAAGCTTTGCACCTAAATCACGAGAACGGTCAAATAAATTTTCGGTTTCCATAATCTCAAGATTTTTTAAAGCGAGCGCACATGCTGCTGGATTCCCGCCAAATGTATTGACATGACGGAAGTAATCATATTCTTCTGAGCCTTTAAATGCTTCGTATATGTCTTTGCGGACGGCCGTTGCGGAAAGCGGCAGATAGGCACTGGTAATTCCTTTTGCCATGGTAATGATGTCGGGCTTCACGCCATAGTTCATATAACCGAACGGCTTACCGGTACGGCCAAACCCGCAAATAACCTCATCAACGATGAGCAGTGCCCCGTGTTTTTCACATACCTCTTTTGCGGCTTTCATATAACCATCCGGCGGAATGAGGACACCGCCGCCCGTAATAATCGGTTCCATAATCATGGCGGCAATCGTTTCACTTAACTCCCATGTCATCGTCCGATCGATTTCTTTTACCGAGGATAGTTCCTTGGGATCGTTGACATTTATATCATCCCGGTAGGAATCAGGTGGTGAGACATGGATAAAACCTGGTGCAAGCGGTTCGTACTTGTACTTTCGTTGTGCCTGGCCGGTCGCGGCGAGTGCCCCCATCGAATTACCGTGATAAGCACGATAGCGGGAGACGATTTTGTAACGGTTAGGTTCACCCTTTTGCTGGTGGTACTGCCTAACGATTTTAAAGGCGGTTTCATTAGCCTCAGAACCGCTGTTAGAGAAAAAGATAACATAGTCATCGCCTAACATTTTGTTCAACTTTTCTGCGAGTTTTATGGCTGGAACATGGCTTTGTGATAGTGGAAAATAGGCCATTTCCTTCAGTTGTTCATAGGCTGCTTCAGCTAATTCGGTCCTTCCATAACCAATATTCACACACCAAAGGCCGGCCATCGCATCTAAATACCGGTTTCCATCAGCATCAGTTACCCAAGAACCCTCTGCCTTTGAAGCAACTAACGTCGCGTTTGGATTATACGGCTTCATCGAGTGCCATACATACCTATCATCCTGTTCCAACAAAGTTTCCTGCGATCGACTTGTTTGAACCATCTTCTTCCCTCCATTACTTATACTTATTAGTGCATCTACCTAATTAGATAACTATCTAGCTCCAGCACCCAGCGGCTAGTGGACTTCGCTCTTCGCCCTACGATAAGTCAACATCGAATCGCTTTCGCTCTTCGTGTTTCCTTTATCTCGGTTGAAGCGCTCCAGTCCCTACGCCGCTAAACGGGTGCTTCCGCTTTTATAATTCAAACCGTGAGGTAATCATTTTCTTTCGTGTATAGAAATTTACTCCGTCTTTTCCGTTTACATGCATATCACCATAGAAGGAATCCTTCCAGCCCGAGAATGGGAAGAATGCCATAGTTGCTGGCACGCCAACATTAATACCGAGCATTCCTGCTTCTGCTTCTTCGCGGAATTGACGGATGGCTTTAGCATTGTTGGTATAAATGGTTGCACCATTGCCAAACTTTGATTTTCGGATATATTCCAATCCTTCATCTAAATTATTAGCACGAAGTAAGCTTAATACCGGTGCAAAGAGTTCTTCTTTCGCGATGAACATTTCCGGTGTAACATGATCAAAAATAGTAGGACCTAAGAAATTTCCTTCAGGCAGTTCATCCATCTCTCTGCGTCCATCCCTAATTAAGTCAGCACCTTCTTCAAGCCCTTTTTCGATATATCCAAGAACTTTTTCACGATGTTCCTTGCGGATAATTGGTGTTAATAGCACCTCATCATCCATACCGTTTCCAATGATTAATTCATCCGCTTTTTTCTTTAGCGCAACTACGAATGGTTCGTTATCACCGACAACTACGACCGCACTACAAGCCATACAGCGTTGCCCCGCACTTCCAAACGTGGAACTGATAATATGCTGGACAGCCTTATCCATATCGGCGTCTGGCATAACAATATGATGATTTTTTGCACCAGATAATGCTTGAACCCTTTTACCTTCCGAAGCAGCTCGTTGATAAACATACTTGGCAACTGGCTGTGATCCTACAAATGAAATCGCCGCAATATCCTTATGCTCAAGTAAGCCATTGACGACATCATGGGCACCGTGGACCACATTTAACACGCCTTTAGGTGCACCAGTTTCCGCAAACAACTCTGCTAAACGATTAGCTAATATTGGCGTACGTTCTGATGGTTTGAGCACAAATGTGTTTCCACAGGCAATCGCAAGCGGGAACATCCAAAGAGGGACCATCATCGGAAAGTTAAAGGGTGTGATCCCGCCGACAACTCCTACAGGGTAACGGAACATTTCAGAATCAATATCCTCGGCAATTCCCGATAACGATTCCCCCATCATTAACGTTGGCGCACCAGAAGCAAATTCAACACACTCGATTCCGCGCTGTACCTCCCCGTACGCTTCTTTAAACGCCTTTCCATTTTCTAAAACAATTAATTTTGCTAATTCTTCATGGTTTTCAGTTAACAAATGGTGATACTTAAAAAGAATTCTTGCTCTTTTTGGAACAGGGACTTTTTTCCACTCTTTTAACGCCGCTTTTGCTGCTGTCACCGCAAGATCTACATCTTCCTTCGTTGACACTGGGACCTTGGTTAGGAGTTCATTTGTGGCTGGATTTGGAACATCCAGGGTTTGGATGCTACCTGCGCTAACCCATTCACCATTAATAAAATTTTTTAAAACAGACGTATCCTTTTTTGTTGCAGTCATATATATTAACCTCCTAATTTATATCTCTTTTTATGAAATTTTCTAATAATATAAACCTTCTAAACTCATTTTCTCGTATCCAAAGCATGCTTTCATTAGACACTTTGTGAAATGAGGCAGGGCATTTCTTTGACGATATGAGCAACTATCAGCCATTATTCTAGTATTCGGTATTTATTATGGTTCATACTGGATTGGGATGATGTTAAATAATCTTGTACTAGCAGCATAAATTCGATGGCAACTCGTTTTTCATGTTCCATAAAGTCTTCACCGAGAATGCTTTCCAGTTTTTGCAAGCGATGATACAGTGTTTGCCTGACAATAAAAAGTTTGCTTGCTGCCTCCTGTTTTGAGCCATTGCACTCTAAATAAACCTTTAACGTCTCTAACAACTTGCCATTATATTTCTGATCATATTGAATCACTGGCTGTAAATATTCTGCAGCAAATTCTTGCAGATTGATATGTTTACTCATTTGCGAGATCAGCCGATATAAATGCAAATCTTCATAAAAATAATAGTCATCTTTATTGGACATCTTTTGCTGAATTCGCTGAGTTTCTTTTGCTGTTTGATAACTTTTATGTATTTCATTTAAATTCCCGCTAAAACTTCCAGCAGCAATCATGATTTTCGCGGAACATTGTTTTCTAATAAACTCTGATTCAAGTATGGATTCAATTGCTGTTTTCATTCGTTCCTTTACATTCTTTTTCGCCCGGTTGTTTACAAGAATGAACGTTATTTCATTTCTTTTTTCAACAGAAAACACTGTAAAACCATTCTGTTCAAGGACCGAACGAAATAATAGTTTTAGATACGTTACATCTTGTGTGATTTTCTCTTTGAGGGGGATAAGCCTTGTAATTAAGACTACAGCTTCATTGGATTTTGTTTTGACCCGATTCTGCGCAAAATATTCACTAATACTTTCGGGGGAATGTTCACCTTCAAGCCAGCCATACAACCACTCAAACTCCTCGACACGCTTTTTTTCTTCGACATACATATCCCGTAATAAGTGCTGGGCTAACGCAGTAGCAGTTCGATCTAAAATCAATACATCGTATTCACTGATGGGTAGATTTTTAGAATAGATGAATAACTCCGCACATTCTTGCCCAAATAAGAAAATAGGTTGGGAGGCAATGTATTCACATGAGTCTGTTTTACATGCTTTGATCTGGTGAATGATTGTTTCTTGTTCGAGTAGGTTGATGTTTGGAATAAATTCAAAGTCCTTATTTTTCAAACGGAAAATAATTTGTAAATCCAGAGAAGAATACATACATTTTAGTATATCTTCATAACTTTCAATCGTTAACAGTCGCTTATTCAGGCTTTGGGAGTAATTTTCTAAATCAGATATCTTCTGGTATTGCTGATTAATAATTATTGAGTGGATGTCTTGGGTGATTTGTACAAACGGAACTTCCTTTGAAAAAACGATGATGGGAAATTGATGCTCATTAGCAACTTCTATGACTTCGACAGGAATCTCTGTCATGTATGTTCCCATTTCAATACATAAGCCTGCAGCCTGGTTATCAAGAAATTCTTTTACCATCGAAACAAATAAGTCCGTATTCTCCCTCCAAGCAACCCCTGTTGAAAGTATAAGTTCATTTCCGTTAAGAAGATTACGGATACTCGTGGCTTCGACAACATGAACCCATTTGACAAATCGTTGAATACCTTTTTCCCCAGCAATAACATGTGCTTGTTCAAAATTCTTTCGCTTTAAGATATCTGCCACTGTTAAATGAAAATGGTCTTTGATCATTTGGCTCTCCTTAGAAAAATATGAACAGAATATTGCTTGAAAAAGGATTGGCCTTGCAACCAATCCTTTCATTTATTTCTAATGGATAATCGGGAAGTATACCTTTATTTCTCTAAGCATGGACTCAAATTCCTCACAATCAAGAAAATCTTCAGAGTGCCAATTCTCGATAATCCAAGCCACCAATTCTTTTGCAGAGTTAAAGTACTCACCACTCGAATCTGATTTTCTGATCGTATAACGGCCATTATCTTCATCAATTGTGACTTCACAAGGATAGGCATTGTCTTTTGATCTTAAATAAAACTCCATCCTTCCCACCCCTTTTTTACTTTTTCCTCACATGGTCTAGCTGGTGTGGTTTTGCTTAAATAATAGACTAGTAAAATACTTACGGGCATTAGCTGTTCCAATCTTAAGTATTTCGGTTACATTTCCGTTTGGATGGACAAATTCAACAGTTGCCCCGTTTAGATGTTCATTCACACCGCTGATCTGAAACCCCTTTTGGATAAGAAAATCAATTTTATCTCTTTCATCTAAAAATTGCTGATAATCTGACATCCAAGCTCCCCCTTTATTTCATATATTTCATTTCTAATTTTTGGCTGTGTTAAATTGGTCTGTTGATTTCCTCTCCAGGCGCTTTGCTTTCCGCGGGCGTTGCGGGGAGCCTCCTCGGCGCTTTTAGGGCCTGCGGGGTCTCCCCTGCCCCGTACTCCCGCAGGAGTCTTCGCGCCTTCCGTTCCAATCAACAGTGTGCCAAAATCAACAATATCCCCTTTAACACAGCCTAACCTTTAAGAATCTATTCTATTAATATTAGATTGATAGTGTTTCGCTTTGGTTGACAAGCGCACTTTTATTATATTTTTCACGCTTCAAATATTTACCCGAACCTGGCTTACCAACAAACTGCTTGTCACGGACTACAAATTCTCCACGGGACAACACGGAAACTGGCTCCCCAGTAATTTTCATTCCTTCAAAGGCGTTATAATCCACAGCCATATGGTGGGTTTCAGCCGAAATTACGCGCTCAATATTCGGATCAAAAATGACAAGGTCTGCATCTGCACCAACAGCGATTGTCCCTTTTTTCGGGAATAGACCAAATAGCTTTGCGCTCCTTGTTGAGGTAATATCAACAAATTGATTTAAACTAATCCGGCCCTTCTTCACCCCTTCAGAGAATAAAACCGACAAACGATCCTCAATAATTGGGCCTCCATTCGGAATTTTAGTAAAATCATCCCTTCCTAAATCCTTTTGCCCTTTAAAATCAAAGGAGCACTGATCGGAGCCGATGGTTTGCAGTTGACCGCTCTTTAAAGCATTCCATAAAACATCCTGATTCCACTTTTCTCGAAGCGGCGGTGACCAAACATATTTTGCCCCTTCGAAATTCGGTTTTTCTAAATAGCTTTGGTCAAGGACTAAATATTGAGGGCACGTTTCCCCCCAGACTTCAAAACCCTTACTGCGTGCTTTAGCAATTTGTTCCACTGCATCCGCACAGGAGACATGGACCACATATAACTGTGAATTAGCAAGCCCCGTGAAATTTGCCGCACGTCCAGTCGCTTCTCCCTCTAGTTCTGGAGGTCTTGTTAATGCATGGTATATGGGAGCAGTATTCCCTTCGTCGAGGGCTTTCTTCGTTAAGTAATCAATGACATCGCCGTTTTCTGCATGGACCATTACCAGGGCACCGTGTTCTTTTGCGGAAATTAAGGTCTTAAACAAGGTTTCATCATCCGCTTGAAATACATTTTTGTATGCCATAAATACCTTAAAGGAGGTAATACCTTCTTCATTAATAACCTGTGGAAGTTCGCCCAGGACATCTTCATTGATTTCTGAGATCATTAAATGGAACCCATAATCAATGACCGCTTTTTCTTTCGATTTATCATGCCAGGTTTGAATGGAATTTTTCAGTGGCTCACCCTTGTTGGTTAAGCAAAAATCAATAACCGTTGTCGTACCGCCGAAGGCAGCTGCAATCGTACCTGATTCAAAATCATCCTTTGTTACTGTTCCGCCAAAGGGCATATCGAGGTGAGTGTGTGGATCAATCCCGCCTGGAAAAACAAAACAGCCTTTTGCGTCGATAACTTCCGCACCGATCGCTGATAAATTTGAGCCGATTTGTGTGATCTTACCATCCTCAATCAATATTTCTCCTTGATACGTGTCAGCAGCGGTAACAATGATGCCATTTTTGATTATTTTTTTCATCGGTAATTCCCTCCGTATAATTTATTTGATAATATCTGCTTTACATTCGGCAACGCCGCTTAAGGCACCTTGACGTTCATTCCAAGTCATTGGCGCTAATTCCCTCGTGGCTTCCACCATGTCAATGGCTCCATCGACCGGACAAACAATCGAGCATAAGTTACAGCCGACGCAATCTTCTTCACGTACCTTGAGGTAACTCTTCCCATTTTCGTCTTTCAACATATCGATACATTGGTGCGAAGTATCTTCACAGGCAATGTGGCATTTATTACAATTAATACAAACATCCGTATTGATTTGTGCAACGATATTGTAATTTAAATCCAAATTGCCCCAATCCGAGTATCTAGGAACGGATTTCCCAATGATTTCAGAAACCGAAGCAATCCCTTTGCTATCGAGGTAATGGCTAAGACCTTCAATCATGTCCTCGACAATGCGGAAACCATGGTGCATAGCGGCTGTACAAACTTGTACACCAGTGGCACCCATCAACATAAACTCAACGGCATCCTTCCAGTTAGAAATCCCGCCAATCCCTGAAATTGGGACGTTAATACGTGGATGCCTTGCACATTCTGCAACCATATTCAAAGCAATAGGCTTTACTGCAGGTCCACAATAACCGCCGTGTGCTCCTTTTCCGGCAACATGGGGAATGGTATTCCATGAATCAAGGTCGACCCCCATCAAGCTATTAATCGTATTAATCATAGAAATCGCATCAGCACCACCATTACATGCCGCTTCGGCCGTCGCCGTAATATCGGTAATATTTGGCGTTAATTTTACAATAACAGGTGTCTTGGCCACTTCCTTCGCCCAATAGGTCTGGCGTTCAACTAGGGCTGGTACCTGCCCTGAAGCCGCACCCATCCCACGCTCGGCCATCCCGTGAGGACATCCGAAATTTAACTCAAGTCCATCCACCCCGACATCCTCGACACGTTTAACAATCTCATGCCACTTTTCTTGCTTTGGTTCAACCATGAGCGAAGCAATGATAGCATGGTTTGGGAAGCGCTTCTTCGTTTCATAAATTTCTTTTAAATTAACATCTAAAGGTCTGTCAGTTATGAGTTCAATATTATTGAAACCTGCCACCCTTTGTCCGTTAAAACTTACAGCTGCAAACCTTGATGATACATTCAGAATCGGATCGCCCAGCGTTTTCCAAACGGCCCCACCCCATCCTGCATCAAAGGCTCTCTGTACTTGATAGCCAGAGTTGGTCGGCGGTGCTGAAGCCAGCCAGAACGGGTTAGGAGATTTAATCCCTGCAAGATTGATACGTAAATCAGCCATCTATTTTTCTCCCCTTTATTTTCATTTGAGATATTATTTTGCCGTCCCGACGAAGGAAGATTGCTTATGAATCGCATAAGCCACATCTTTCCCCTGTTGTGCAGCGGTAACGACCATGGCGTCTCCATTTCCTTTTCCAAACACAACATCTCCGCATGCAAATACTTTTGGGTTGGAGGTTTGTAAGGTTTCAGAATCGACCTTGACAACCCCGCCATTATGCTCTATGCCGAACTCTTCAATCAGGTTAAGATGTCTAGTTTGACCAATCGCTTTCACCACGGCATCGACCGGAAGGATATGCTCTGACCCTTCAATGGCTGTTGGACGTCGTCGACCATCTTTTTCAGGCTCACCAAGTTCCATTTTGATACACTCAATGCCAATCACCTTACCAGTTTCATCACCAATAATCCGTTTTGGAGCCGTTAACCAGCGGAATTCCACACCGTCCTGTTTGGCAAATTCATATTCAAAGTCATAAGCGGTCATTTCTTCTTCCGTTCTTCGATATAGGATTTTGACGTTTTCTGCTCCTAACCGGACAGAACAGGTTGCCCCATCAATCGCGGTATTTCCCGCCCCAATGACAACAACGCGTTTTCCTACAAAGTCTTCAGATAACTGACCGCTTTTGGTTGCTTTGACAAATTCAATTGCATCATAAACTCCCGCTAGGTTTTCACCTTCCACACCAAGGTTTGGTACATGTGCCATACCTACTGCCAGGATGATATAATCAAACTTTCCAGTGATTTCTTCTACAGATATATCCTTACCGACCACCGTGTTAGTTCGAATATCGACATTCAATTTCTCAACTTGTTCAACTTCCCAGAAAGAAATTCTTTGCGGTAACCGGAAAGAAACAATTCCGTACGTATTTAAACCGCCCGCTTTCTCGGAACCTTCGAAAATCGTAACCTCGTATCCTAACCTTGCCAGTTCTCTTGCTGCGGATAGTCCGGCCGGCCCCCCGCCGATGACAGCCACTTTTCTTCCATTGGCTTGACCCGGTTGAAAAAGTGTCTGATTATTTACCATTGCCCAATCAGTGGCATATCTTTGTAAATTACCAATCATAATTGGTTTAGTAGAGTGATTTAGGACGCAAGCCCCTTCACATAATTCTTCAGTAGGACATACCCGCGAACAACTTGCGCCGACAGGATTGGATGACATAATTGTTTTGGCAGATCCTAATAAGTTTCCTGAAGCAATTTTTTTAATAAAGGTAGGAATATCAATACCTGTCGGACAGGCTTTAATACACGGAGCATCATAGCAATAGAGGCAGCGATTGGATTCTTCAACAGCCTCTCGGTTTGTCAGCCCACTTTCCACTTCTAGAAAGTTCTTTTCAAGATTAGATAAGGAAATGCGCTGCATTTTATCATTCGCCATAGAGAAACCTCCTTCATTTATATATCGATTTTTCAAAACTTTTTGAAGGCAGAAAGTTGTCCTGTTTTTTTACTGGAATCGGAATGTAAGCGCTTTAATAATTGAATACTACCAAAAAGGGACCAACTCCTTTTGTGCATATATGTATTTTGCAGAAAATTCTGCATCTTATTTTAATTTTACAGACTGTTTATAGGCATTTCACCTGACAATCTGTAAAATAATGCATGCAATAAATTAACCATTATGTAAAAAAGTAAGATGTCTCCTAAGTATGTAGAATCAGAGAGGGAGCATTGATGTATGTTAGCGTTAAAAGGGAATATTAGATAAAGTTTTAACAGAGGGCAAGCTTTTTTGTATTCTTTTCTGAATACTTTTTCAATTTAACATAATGATACCAAAAAAATTGTAATAATATATCGAATTGTCAATTTTTCTTACATACTTTATTTGGTGGCTCCGGAAGGTTTGATTATTTGAATTTTACTTGTTTAATTGGACTTCTTTTCTCTTAAAAAAATAAAATCCTTGATACAGCTCGAGTAAAAACTTCTCGACATTTTCTACTATTCTTGCATCCCTGTCCTTTCGAAAAAAAGTGTACCAACCGTAAAGGAGGTACACTTAAAGCTGTTTAATTCAGAAAATATTTAGCTAACTCGACCACCATTGCCCCCATTCTTTCCTTTTCAGGAACCACAATTCTTTCGATTCCCTCATCTTTTAAAGCTGCTTCGGTTACTTTCCCAACCGCTCCGGCAACGACCTTTTCATTGAAAGCGGCAACGATATCTGCATAGGTATTATGTTCTCTTGCATATTCAAAAAGCGAGTGTACCTGGGTTGCTGTGGTAAAGCAAACTGCGTCACACTTATCAAACTGCAGTTCATGTATCAACCGATCTACTGTCTCATTTTCAGGTGCAATATGCTGATAAGGAAGGATCTTTTTTACAGTTGCCCCGCGCTCTTCTAAGAATTTTGTTAATGCAGGTGCTGTTTCACCATGGAGTTGGACCATAACTCTCGTTCCAGAGAAATCTACGTTATCGAGTGCAAGTGCTAATCCTTTCGTTGTTCCATCCACATCGACCACAAGTGGTTTCAAATCATATTTTTTCAGAGCAGAGAGTGTTTTGTATCCTCTCGAGGCGATCTTAGCTTCACGAATATTCTTTAAAAATGAATCACTTAATCCAAGTTTTGTTGCTAAATCCACAAGTGTCTCAAAGCCAATCCCAGTGGTGAAAATCACCCAATCAGCCCCATTTTCCACGAATTCACGTAAATCTGATTCTACTTCTTTCTCGGCTAAAAATACTGTCCCTTGAAGGGGTCGAATGAGAGGAACACCTCCCTGTTTTTCAATTAGTGTACTTATTTCTTCTATTTTTCGCGATCCACAGATAACAACTTGCTTTCCGGTCAAACCCTTTTCCATCATACTTACCTCTCAGACTAAATAATAATATTTTTTTCTTTTGCGATTTGATCAATCTTATGCGATGGATAAATATTCATCCCACTCTTCCCAACTATGGCTACTGCTGCCATTGCCGTTGCAACGTTTTTAGCTTCAATGGCTTTATAAGGTCCTAATGGACCAACCATGAGTACATTGATAAGAGCACTTGTTTTTGCGGCAATTTTTTCGCCGAAACGAAATTCTGTTCTTTCCCCTAATAAAAGTGATGGCCTAAAAATATGTACAGATGGTAAACTTAAATTATCTAAAGATTCTTCAACTTCACCCTTCACTCGATTATAAAAAATACTTGATTTAGCATTTGCTCCCATTGCGGTAATAATAAGAAATTTCTCTACCTCGCTTACATTCGCTATTTTAGCTGCTTCGACTGGATATTCATAATCTACTTTTCTAAAGGCTTCTTTACTTTTTGCTTTTTTAATGGTTGTTCCTAAACAGCAAAAGACGTCCGTTACCTGAAATAATTCTCGGTATGTATGAAGTTGCTCAAAATCAACAACATGCACTTCACATGCAGGATCATGACTTACAATTGGTCTTCGTACCAACAAATGGATTTTTTCATAATTTTTTTGTTGGATGAGGATTTTTACCAATTCATTTCCTACTAGTCCGGTAGCACCTAGTATTAAAGCTGTTTTTCTTTTGTTTTCCATGTCTAGTCTCCTTTTAATCCACCCAACTGCTTTATTAAGATTATTACACAATCTCTAGGAATAATGAAGAATATTCATCCTCATCAGTATAATTTTACCTTTTTGTATAAATATAAAAAGGCAGTTATAAAACTCATTTGATATTCGTTTTTTGAATTAATAGGTGGATTTTTGTTCAATTATTTTCAGATTGGACATACTTAAGAATGTGAATTTTTTATAAAGGAGGAATATATATGCCAACCGATTTCCAATTTAGTAATTTTATTAATGAGGTTTCACTGCAAACGAAAATGGAAAATGTGTGGAGTAATACATGTGGGTCATGGCAGAATTGTAATCAAGACACCATCCGAACTTTCTTAGCCCAGTGCCTTGATTATAATATTGATCCACAATACTGTATGAGTTGGGTCGAGCAGCATAAGGATGTCATACCCGATTGGACGAATGTTTCGGAAACCTCGCTAGGATGGATAAACGCACATACTTCAACAGGTTCGGCGATCTCGATTTCAGAGCAAGAATTTAGTTGAATTTTTGGGGAGGGCTACTAAACCCTCCCTTTTCATTTTGACTGTAAAATCACCTTTTCAATCCACTTAAGACTTATTCATTTAACCCTAAACATTACAATGGTAATCATTGAACTTTATGGATTAACTCTACTAATCTTTCTAATCCCTCAATAAGCCTTGGAGAGGGTCTGCAGTAGAGCTCTTCCTCAAGAATTAGAATTCGATCATCACTTTCATATCCTAGTTTTTCAAATCCATCCCGCTTCTTAACAATGCTTTTGTGGATTTTTTCTTTTCTCACTCCTACCCAAGCAAGACAAATGAAATCGGGTTTACGACTTAATACATCCTCCCATTCCGTCTGAACACTTGCTAGATCCACATCCTGAAAGATATTCACTGCCCCAGCAGCCTCGGAAATCTCCGTTAGCCAGTTTATTTTTCCTGGTGTAAAAATCGGTTTTGGCCACCACTCCCAGTACAAACTTGGCCGGTATCTAAGATTCGAGCACCTTTGTTTTACTTTTTCAAGGCGGAAACGAAATTGCTTGGCAGCCTCTACTCCACGTTCATGCTCTCCTAGTGCATCAGACGTTGTCTTTAAATCCTTTTCAATGTCTGTTAGTGATTGCGGATTTAGCACAAGATGCGGAATTCCTCGTCTCTGTAAAGCTTCCACATTTTTCTCCATTCCTGGAACACTTAAAGAAGCAAGGACCAAATCTGGCTGTAACTCTTCAACCAAATCCATGTTAATTGACAAATCGGGACCCAATTTAGGTAGACTTTCGATTGAAGATGGCCAATCGGAAAAGTCGTCGACTCCTACCAATACATGTGTTAATCCCAGATATTCAATAATTTCCGTATTACTCGGGCATAAGGATATGACTCGCATCCTTTAACATCTCTCCTCTCTTTTTAGAAAGATGAATCATAAAACGCATGGATCAATTACTTCCATGCGTTTTTGACTAAATTTATTTTCGCTCCCTTTCGACCGATTCCACCAACTGAAATAAAAAGCGATAAATGAGCTGAAACGCCTCACCAATGGTTAACTCATCCTTGTAACCTTCGACATAATTTAAGGCGAAATTCAAATTCCATAAGCCATCATCTTGACTGAACATTAAATCAAATTTTGCTTCATCCCCGTTTAGGAGGCTATTCAAATTTTCCTTTAAGGTCTTATCAAATTTCTTTTGTAGCTTTAAACCTAACATGACATCATAGGTTCCAAACACATCATCTGCTTCTAAAGAAACCGCTTCGACGCTAATTAAATCAAACCAATTTGATTCAACATAAATAAACTCATTTTTATGCTTTTTTAGGTAATCAAGGCGCTCATTTAAAAATGCTGATGATTCATTCTTCAACATGTTTTCAGTTTCTTTATCACATCGCTCTATGTAGGCGTCGGCGAATCGAATACTCGCATCTTGTTCGGAAAGTTGTAGATCAGCAGCTAGTTGGTTTTTTTCAGCATACTCCTTTTCTTCTTTAAAAAGTGTGATCGACTCTGTCTTTTGATTGGATTGTTGTTCATCTATGAATTGTTGGATATGGTCTTTTATCATCAAATATGATCCTCCTTATTTTCACAGTTCCTTGTACCCCTTATTCTACTATAAAACGAAAAGAAACAAAAAAATAGAGGTGACTTTATAGTCACCCCCATCATTTATGTTTAATTTTCCGCTAATTTAGCCTTTACCTTCTGTGTAGAAGGTTTTACATCCCCTGGATCTTCCGCTTGCTTCGCGCGTTTAATAAATAATGCTAGCACCAATGCAAGACCAGCGATAAAGACGGTAACAAAGAATGCATCATTAATACCTTCCAACATCGCTTTCATTTGAATATCATGCTGCATTTTTAATTGCATTGCTTCTGTTATTTTGACTGACGGATTTGGTACAGCCTTTTTAGCAGCAGCAATAAGTTCAGTAGCATGTGTTTTAGCACGGGTTGTCATCACCGTTACCAATAACGCTGTCCCTATCGCACCAGATACCTGCGACATCGTATTGTTCATCGCTGTCCCGTGTGGATAAAAACGTGCTGGTAACTGGTTTAAACCATTTGTCGTCACTGGCATATTTATCATCGAAAAACCTAACATACGAATCGTGTATAAAATAATTAAATGAGTATATGTGGTTTCGAGTGTTAATTTACTAAATAAATAACTTGTTATTACTGTAATCGCTAAACCAATTATAGCTAGTGCACGACCACCGAACTTATCAAAAAGTTTACCTGTAATCGGCATCATAATGGCCATTAAAACTGCCCCTGGTAACAACAATAAACCCGCATCTATCGGGGAAATTCCGCGAATATTTTGGACATAAATTGGCAGAAGAAGCATCCCTGAAAACATCGCCATTGTAACTACCATGGATATAGCAGAAGATAAAGCAAACATTGGGTATCTATAAATCCGGAAGTTAAGAAGTGGCCGTTCTTGTCTTAATTGACGCAAAATAAATGTTACCAATGAAATGAGCCCAACAGCAAGCGTCCCATAAACCTGAGGACTATCCCATCCTTCTTTACCAGCTGAACTAAATCCATAAAGTATTCCGCCGAAACCTATGCTTGATAACACCACAGATAAGAAATCAAGACGTATATCCACCTTATCTTTTTTATCTTTGAGTAAGAAAAAGCCAATCAATACGACGAGAATCGCGATTGGTGTGACAAAATGGAAGAGCATTCTCCAGTCGTAATGTTCAATAATCCAACCAGATAATGTCGGTCCAATTGCTGGAGCAAACATTAATACTAACCCGAAAACCCCCATTGCGAGTCCACGTTTTTCAACAGGAAAACTCGTTAACATTACATTCATTAACAACGGCATCATAATCGCTGACCCAGAAGCCTGAATCATCCGACCAGATAATAACAGTGGAAATGCATGTGCAAAGCCGGCTAATACGGTTCCTAACGTAAATAAAAGCATAGCTGCTAGGAATAATTGACGGACAGAAAATTTTTGAATTAAAAATGCTGATAATGGAATCAAGATTCCATTAACTAACATAAAACCGGTTATCAACCACTGACCAGTTGATGGGTCAATTTTTAAGTCAGTCATAATCGAAGGCAGTGCTATATTTAATAATGTATTATTTAAGAATGCAATAAAAGCTCCGATAATCAGTACGGCAAGAACTCCGTACGGTGGGCGTGCAGTCTTTTTTATGGATTGTTCCATTAAGTTTCCCCCTATAATAAATGTTCAAATATTTATACCCCTATTTCACACTTAGATAATAATATACGCTGAGTTCAATTTTTGCAATTAAAAAAACCTGCAAAATTATGGGTTTGTATTCATGCTTTAAATAATGTACTATATTTTTATACTATTAGTACAATTTGAAATAAGTGGTGATTTTATGAATGACCGAAAACTGCATGTCGTAAATATGGCTCATCAATTATTCATCGAAAAAGGGTTCCAAGCAACGTCTATCCAGGATATTTTAGACTATAGCGGGATTTCTAAAGGAACATTTTATAATTATTTTTCTTCTAAAAGCGAATTATTAATCGCTATTTATAAAACAATTTATAAGAAACTAGAAAAGGACCGAAACGATTTATTAATCGGCCAGAACCCTTCTAGTATTGAGATTTTCATTAAGCAAGTGGAATTACAAATGATTTCTAATAGGAAAAATAAATTACTTGCCCTATACGAGGAAGTATTAGCATCTAATGACGCAGATCTCAAACAATATATCCAACGGGCCCGTTTAAGTTCGCTTCGTTGGTATTACAATCGGTTTATCGACATCTTCGGCGAAGACAAAACACCATTCCTCTTGGACTGTGCGATTATGTTTCAGGGGATAATACAATATAATATTCAATACAATCGATTAGCCCATGAATCGGGTGAAAAAGTAAGCAGTGTGGTCCGCTACTGTGTAGCGCGAATGGTTAAAATGGTTGATGAAGTTGCTGAATCAGGGGAGCAATTAATTGAACCTAAAACTTTAGAAAAATGGGTCCCTGGCTGCCAACAAAACAATCATGAGATATTGACTCAGTTGGTGAAAGTAGCCTTAACATTAAGGGTGTTAATAACGAAGAGCATTCAGGATGTAGAAGAACAAAACAAATACAATGAACTTTTGGATTTTATACAAGAAGAAATCATCCATACAAGATCCCCAAGAAAGTTTCTTATTCAAAGTACTTTGTTTTCTTTAAAGCAGAACCCTGCTTCACTTTGGAAAAAGGAACTTGAACAGCTTAATGAACTGATTGAGGCTTTTTATAGTTCTATGGAGTCGGAAGACGCAAACCCCTAATCTAAGGATTAGGGGTTTTTGTATATGTAAGGCTTTTATCATTTGAAAAGCGTTGTTGAATTTCCCAAATAAAGTAATTCCGTGAATATTGTTTTACCACTACGATTGCATCTTCACCATTTTTTGTAAATATAAGCCCTGAACCCATCTGTTCTTGAAACTTCCACCCTTTTGATTTCATATATTTTTTTACAACATGATAATTACTATTTCCATTACTTTCCGATAAAAATTTGCTTCGTTTCTCTGTTTTTGAGAAAAGTTCAAATTCAGAATCAGAAAAGTGAAGCTTTAAAGCAGAAATCATTAATGGTATCGGATTCCCCTCCTGAAAAAGTACAGAACCAAAACTGCTGACAACTAGACCACATCCTATGACCGAAACGATTACTAAGGTAACGGCCATTTTTCTAATCCCCTCCACCCGTTCGCCTCCTTATATATCTCTATATATAATTTGACGAAGGATGGGTAATTTTGGTTTCGGATAGAAATATTTCATTTTCATTAAAATTGTTTTTAGAAAGGACGGTTTTGGACTATAAATTCGCATTAAAAGTTATTTTTCAAAGGGAAAATTGTAAAAATAGGGGGATCATAACAGACATGATCAACGCGGAGGTAATCATCGCAATGCTCCCCATTACCCCTTCTAATTCTCCCCATTCAAATGCACGATTAGCACCAATTGCCTGTGCAGATGTTCCTAATGCTAACCCCTTTGCAATTCCACTTCTAATCCTGGTTACATTTAAAAGAAATGGACCAATCATTAATGAAAAAACCGCAGATATACAGACAAATAAAATTGTCAGAGACGGAATCCCTCCTAATGACTGGGATATAGACAGAGCAATTGGAGCTGTGACCGATTTTGGAATAAGCGACAACATAATTTCCTTATTCATGTGCAAATACTTCGTCAACAAGATAATTGATAGTACACCTGTTAATGTGCCTGGCATGACCGCCCAGAAAATAATCAGGAAATTTTTCTTAATAATTCTCACATGTTTGTATAATGGAACAGCGAGTGACACTGTGGCTGTTCCTAATAAAAGTGAGAATAACCCGGTTCCAGATGAATATTGGGCCACTTGTACATGAGAAAGTGTCAATAAACACATGATGAACACTGTTACCGTATATAACGGATTTAACCATGCCTTGTTATACGTTTTAAATACCTTATTTCCTGCTGCATAACTTATTACAGTTATACTGGTACATAGTAATATATTAGAGATTATTGTTCCCATTTTGACTACTCCTTTTCCTTTTAGTTTCCAAATACTCAGCCATAAAAGCTGTCACAAGAAGAACAACCAGGCTGCTCGCTGCAAGGATGATGGCTAATTTGATTCCTTCTACTTTAAAAATCCCTGCAAAATGCCAAACACCTATTATAAATGGAATAAATAAAAGTGTAATATGTTTAATATGCAGTTGGGCTGTAGCTTCAACCCATTGGAGCTTACATACACCTGTCACCAATGCCATAAATAAAAGTGCCATACCAACAATACTTCCAGGGACAGGAAGTTCAAGCCAAGCAACGAGCCTTGTTCCAGTTAAATATATTAATAGAATTGTGATAAACTGAGCAATTGTACGAACCATTCGGCTCACCCCCTTGCTTAAGACTAAATAACCCTGTTTTACTTACATGTAGGGTCACAATTTAAAACTCTACAGTCAGTATGGCATATCTTTTTGATCTTTTCTGTAAATGTGGAATGGTTTCTAACATAGATTTTTAAAAATAGATTTACATCATGTTAGAATAACTCACTTTTATTTTGGTGTTGCCTTTATAAATAAAAAAAGCCGTTTCCGATTAGTAGGAACGGCTAAAACTGAATATGTAAATAGCTATTTAAGGAAAGTTTTAGGCATGACAACAGCGACGACCTCTCCACGAGCACATAGAATATCGTTCGCATACACTTCTGTCTCAACCTTAAACTTTTTAGGGTGTATTTCATGTACGCTACCGATTGCTTTTAAAGGTATACCATGTGGAGTGGGCTTAAGAAAGTTCACATTTAAGGAAGCCGTTACGAACCTAGGAGGTTCCGCTCCATCACCAATCTCATGTCCATTTTTTTGATGGAGTGCCAATGAAGCAGACCCTGTTCCATGACAATCTATTAATGAGGCAACAATGCCGCCATAAACAAAACCAGGAAGTGCTAAATGCTCTTTTTCTGGTGTGAAAATAGTTACTGTCTGCTCACCCTGCCAGCCAGTCCGAAAATGATGTCCCCCTTCATTCAAACGACCACAGCCATAACACCAGGCAAAATCATCTGGATAATCATCTTGAATTGCATTTACAACCATCTCTTCCATTCAACCTCTCCTCCTTCTCAGAAAACGCTTTCATTTATATGATAGCATTGGAAAAATTCACAGGTCAATCAATTAACTAAATATTTGAAATATGAACTTTTTTCACATGGTGCCTGACACCAACAATCATTTGACTTAATTTTCAAATAATATAAGATTATATTTAGTATTTCGAAAGACTATAGGAGGCGATTATTGATGGGAAAAACGGTGGAAAGACGACTGACTCGTGCAGAAGTCCCAGAGGATTTAACTTGGAACCTAGATGATTTATTTTTGTCAGAAGAAGCTTGGGAATCCGAATTGATAGAGATAGAAAAACAGATTGCACAGTTTCATAGATTTAAAGGCACATTACACATTAGTTCTAAATTTTTATTGGATTGCTTATGTGCACAAGAACAATTATCGATGCGGATTATAAAAGCTTGGACCTTTGCCAGTTTAAAGCAATCGGCGGATGGATCTGATTCCATAAATCAAGCAAATATGGCGAAGTTTTCTGCATTACGAACAAGAAGTATTGCTGCTTTATCATTTATTGACTCTGAAATTCTTGCGTTTGAAGAAGGAACGGTTGAACAATACCTCAAAGAAGAACCTGAGCTAGCAGCATTTAGGCAAAACTTAATTGACCTCCTTCAAGCAAAAAAGCATAAGTTGTCACCCGAAACAGAAGAAGCAATGGCTGCACTAGGAGAACTACAAGGCGCCCCATATCAAATCTATCAAATGACAAAGTTAGCGGATATGCAGTTCGCTCCAATTAAAGACGGCGAGGGAAACGAATTACCTGTATCGTTTGCATTGTTTGAAAGTCGTTATGAATTCTCGCCTGATACAGATGTCCGCAGACAAGCCTATCAATCTTTCGTCTCAACGCTAAAACAATATCGCAACACCATGGCAGCAACATATGCCACAGAGGTCAATAAACAAGTTACCCTCGCACGTTTACGAAAGTATGATTCTGTGACCCATATGCTTCTTGAACCGCACCAGGTAACCCCTGAAATGTACAATAATCAGATTGACATAATCTATAAAGAACTAGCACCTCATATGCGAAAATTCGCTCAGTTAAAAAAGCGGATTTTAGGCCTGGATCAGATGTTATTTTGTGACTTAAAGGCACCATTGGACCCTGAGTTTAATCCGGAAACAACCTATGAAGAAGCAAGTCAAATCATTCTGGATTCTCTAAAAATCATAGGACCTGAGTATAGCAGCATTATTGAAAGAGGATTTAAAGAGCGCTGGGTCGATCTTGCTGATAATATAGGAAAATCAACGGGCGCCTTTTGTTCAAGCCCTTATGGTTCACACCCCTACATTCTTATCACTTGGGAGAATAATATGCGCGGCTGTTTCACCTTAGCGCACGAATTTGGCCATGCAGGACATTTCTTTTTGGCAAATAAAAATCAGCGTATCATGAATGTGCGTCCATCGATGTATTTTATCGAAGCCCCGTCTACCATGAATGAAATGTTATTAGGTCAGCATTTACTATCCAAAACGGAGGATAAACAAATGCGCCGTTGGGTTGTCCTGCAATTGTTAGGTACCTATTATCATAACTTTGTTACACACTTGCTGGAAGCAGAATATCAACGCAGAATCTACGCCATTGCCGAAAATGGGCTCGCGTTAACGGCTAAAAAATTAACGGAAGTAACCAGTGCGGTCCTATCAGAATTCTGGGGAGACACAGTTGAAATCGATGAAGGGGCAAGCTTAACATGGATGCGTCAACCGCACTATTATATGGGCTTATATCCATACACCTATTCTGCTGGATTGACGGCATCGACTGCGATTGCTCAACTGATTCAGGAGGAAGGTCAGCCCGCAGTTGATAGGTGGCTCGAGGTTCTCCGTGCCGGTGGAACAATGAAACCACTTGAGTTATTAAAGCATGCGGGCATTGATATGTCGAAGCCCGACCCAATCCGGAAAGCTGTAAAGTATGTAGGCACTTTAATTGAAGAATTAGAACAGTCTTATCAGTAATGGATATAGAAAAAACCCTTGACTGCAAGGGTTTTTTCTGAATATTCAAGAAGTAATCACGCTTTAACACTATAATCAAACAACATAAATTTCTATCCTATAGCTTGCTTCTGGTTTAACTGATCTCTAAAAATACTAACAAACTTACGACACCGATCAATGTCATAACTTTGCAAACTAACCTCAATCTTCAGGGTGGCAATTAATTTTGTGTGCACGTACAGCATATCTCTAAATTCATCAACAGCGCCGCAAAACTTCGGATAGCAACTATCTCCTGTGCCTACGATTCCCGTCAAGATCCTCTTCACATCCATTGTTTCAAACGAACGATATAATTCCATCATTTCGTGAGGAATTTCCCCATTTCCCCAAGTATAGGTTCCAATTACAACAGCTTCGTAATTGATTATGTCCCTAATTTGTAATTCCTCTATTCGAAAAAGAGTGACATCCATCTTTATCTCGAAAAATAACTTCCGAATCGTATGTACTACTTCTTCTGTATTTCCAGTTTTAGAACAATATACAATTGCAATTTTCATAATTCATCGAAACCGTTGGATTGTGTTACCTTAGCATATGTCCTTGACTTCTGTTCAAAGAAATCGGATTTTGTTTCATTCATCATTTCATCACTGAAAATATGAATCCAAGGCATCGGGTTGACTCTCTCTTTAAATAAGTTCTGTAATCCAATTTGGCGGAGACGCTTATTAGCAAGGTATTCCGTGTATTCTTCGTACTCGTTCAATTCAATCCCTTCTATATCCTTCAAAATCACATGGGCCCATTCTTTTTCAAGTTGGACAGCATGTCCAACAGCTGTATACACATAATCAATATTCGCTTCTGTATTCAATTCCGGATTTTCTGTTAAGAGAATCCGGAGAAACTGTGCCATAAAATAAGCATGCTGCATTTCATCTCGTTGGATATAACTAATCATCGTACTTGTCTTTAGCATTTTTTGCTGGCGGGCAAGATGATAGAAAAAAGCAAAGCCAGCATAAAAATATATACCTTCAAGATTTATAGAGTTCACACCAAGTTGAAACAAGTTTTGAGGTGTTGGATTCTCTCGGAAACTCTCATAAGCATCTAAGATCAGTTCGTTTCTTTTTTGGACGATGGGATCATTTTTTGCTTGATTGAACCGTTCTTTTTGTTCATTTATTGGCACTAGAGAACTTAATATGTAGGAATAGGATTCATTATGCACCGCTTCCTGCTGGGCAATCACCGCAAATATTGCTTTAAAACTAGAATCTGTTACATAGTCCATCACTTGACACATGGTAGGTGTTTGCAGGCTATCTAATGAAGCGAGTTGTGTATTAATTCGCAGGAAAACATCTTGTTCTGTTGCACTGAGAAGATCCCACTGCTTAATATCATCTTGCATATTAATTTCTTGTGCTTTCCAAAAATTTGATAACAAAGTTTGATATAAATCGTACATCTGCGGGTAGGCAATATCATTCCAGTTGAGCAGACCTGATGATTGTCCGTTAATAATTCCAGTTGATTTATTAGGAAACTCAGGATTTAGCAATTTAATTCTAGGCAGTGGTATGTGAATATCCATAAAATATTTCCTCCTATCAATCTATTCAAAAAGATGTTAGCTGTGGCATGCCTCACATTCGTCAATTTCTGTTTGCGAAGTGCTCCTTACATAATAAGTAGTCTTTAAACCCTGCTTCCAAGCTTCCATATGAAGATTAAGTAAATCTCTGGCTTTAATATCATGCCGAACATAGAGGTTAAAGCTAATCCCCTGATCAATATGGCGACCGCGTGCCGCATTCTGTTTAATACTCCAAATTTGATCTAATTCATGTCTCGCACGACGATAATATTCGTATGTTCTATGATTTAAATCAGGTGCGGTCACTTTAAATTTAAAGTTCTTCTTTTCCTCTGCATATTCCACCGAATAGATGGGATCGATTCCATCTGTGGAACCTCCTATCTTCGCCGTTGAGGAGTTGGGTGCAATCGCCATTAACCAACCATTTCTTATACCATGAATTGCTATATCTCTCTTTAACTCATTCCACCTTTTTGATTGGTAACCTTTCCGTTCAAAATACTCCCCAGTATCCCATTCAGAACCACTAAACTGGCTATAAGCCCCCTTCTCCTTAGCCAGTTCCATTGACGAACAGATAGTATGGAACGCGATTTCCTCATACAGACTATCTGCATAGTTAACTGCCTCTTTGGATTCCCAGTACATCCCTTTTAGTGCTAGTAAGTGGTGCCAGCCAAACGTACCAAGGCCGACCGCTCTGTACCTTGCATTCGTAGCCTGAGCCTGTCTAACCGATATGGTATTTAAATCAATCACGTTATCGAGCATTCTTACTTGTATACGAATGAGACGTTCTAAGACATTCGCTGGTACTGCTTTAGCTAGATTAATAGAAGATAAATTACAAACTACGAAATCACCTGGCTTCCGCACAATCACGATATGGCCCTCATCATTCTGGTACTCGTTAACAATCGTTGTTGCAGACATATTTTGCGCAATTTCTGTACAAAGGTTACTGCAGAAAATGGATGTACGCCCTTTGCCCAAAACATGCTTATTTGGATTTTGCCTGTTTACTTCATCTCGATAGAACATGTACGGGGTTCCTGTTTCTAATTGAGCAACCATGATCCGTGTCATGATATCCATTGCACGATAGGTTTTTCGAGGAAGTAGCGGATTATCTGCGGCCTCTTCATATTTCTCGGTAAAATACTTAACATCTGTTTCATCATAAAAATCCTCAAGTCCAAGCAGGTTCCCCTGTTCATCCTTCCAGCCCATCATCTGTTTTACTTGATGGGGACAAAATGTATGCCATTGTCCTATACTTCTTCCGTGTTCATCTTTCTCTTCCAACTTTTTCATAAAGAGGTCGGGTATGGAGACACCTGTGAAAATATCATGGGCTTTGCGGCGTTCGTCCCCATTATTTGTTTTCAAATCAAGAAACCCGTTCATGATATCTTTATGAAACAAATCAAGGTAAATAGCAATGGCACCTTGACGTTGACCTAACTGATCAACACTGACAGCTGTATCATTTACTAATCTTATCCATGGAACCACACCAGATGAGTTCCCTTTAAATCTCTTTATATCGGAACCAAGGGCACGAACTTTACCATAATAGATTCCAATTCCGCCGCCATCTTTACTAAGCCGGGCAATATCCCAATTATTTAAATAGATGCCGTCAAGTGAATCATCTACAGTATCAATAAAGCAGGAGGAAAGCTGCCCAAAGCTTTTCCCCGCATTCGCTAAAGTCGGGGTAGCCACCGTCATATATAAATGACTTAATGCCCAATACGCTTCCTTCACAAGATGTAGGCGTTCTGACTTCTTTTCATATTTCATAATCGTCATTGCAATAATCATGAACCGTTCCTGGGGAAGTTCATAAACATTTCGATTATGGTCTTGGGCAAGATAGCGATCCGCTAGTAAAAATAACCCTATGTAATTAAATAAAAAATCTTTTTCTGGATCTATCTCTTTTGCCAGTTGGTCGATTTCATCTTTACTATATAAGTTTAAAAGATCATTAGAATATATTCCGATATCAGTCAATACTTCTATTAATCGGTAAAAGTCACCATATTTTAAAGTTCGATTATACCCCCGGTTTTTTGCTGATTTCTCATATAATTCATTTAAATATAAACGGGCAGCGACAAATGTCCAATCCGGCCGGTCCATTGCGATTTGATTCACGGCATAGACTAATGCTTGTTGGTTTGCTTCTAGCCCAGTTACATCAAGTTGGCTTATTCGTTCTTTAAGTTCCAGTGTATTAATTTGATATTTCGCAGAAACTTGTTCAATAGATTCTAAAACGTAATTAAGTTCTGATCGGAGATCCTCAATCATCATTTCATTTCCCCCTATAATAAAAAAATCCGCTCAACGGTAATTGAGCGGATGAAACGATAACATTACAAAAGGAAAACAATAATATCCATTGCCTCCTGTCGCCATCGTCCATCTTCTCAATCCCCGAAGAAGTTGAAACATCTTAAGAAAGACAGGTCTCCTGACTTATGCTTCTACCTACTTTGAACCCTTCCCATATAAGTACCTAATATATTAGACAATCTTATACAGTGGTTTGTTCATTTCGTCAGCATTTACAGTTGCGGGGGCAGCTCTGGAATTACACCAGATTCCCTATTAAGCCACAATGGGCATCTTCTCTTAAGGCTAACACAATATATAGTTTGTTTTTCAAAAACTAAAACAATATGTAGTGAATCAATGTAATTAATAATAGTATAGTCGCTAAAATATTGCAAGTCTATTATTTATTAAATAATGAAACCTATTAGATTACGTCTACGTATATGAAGTAAGACCAAGTCGAAAAGAGGCATTTTTGTGGGAAATATTTTACTATTTACGTTGATTATTGGGATAGCTGCGTCACTTGTTCTAATACCTATTTTTAAACATGACCATGCAAGTAAAAAAGAAGGAAAAAAACTAAAAATCGGCGTCTTTATTGCTGTTATTGTGATTCTCATGCTAGCTGTGTTTGTATTCTATTATATTAGTAATTTTGATAGAAATTTTACCTCGGTATGGCCGTTAGGAATCATTCTAACTGCTGCTGGCGCCGTTCTAGCCAAAGGCACAGAAAGAAAAATCAAAGGGCTTCTCTTTCTAGTAAGTCTTGGCCTTGGAATTTATTTCTTAACCGCTTTTATATTTAATGCTGATCAAAAGTATGAAGTTGCCAAGATGGATGAAAAGGTAGAGATTCAAACTTTTGATGAGAAAGAAACACCTGCCAGTGTTCCACCACAGTTTGCTCGGAACAAAATGAAAAAGGCGTTTGGGCAAGTACCGAACACCAGTTACTATGAGCTGGGGAACTTGCAAATTCAAAAGCTCAACGATGACTATGTGTATATTGCCCCCGTTGAGTTTTCCGGATTTTTTAAATGGTGGAAGGGACACAGTACACCTGGTTACTTTACCTTAAGTGCAACGGATTCTAGCGCTAATCCTAAATTCATCAAGTCCGAAATGATTTATACCCCTTCCTCTTTTTTTAATAAAAATAGCGAGCGGCATATTCGCATGAAGTATCCGAAGAAAATTTTCTTTGGCGATGTTCAATTAGAAATTGACGAGTATGGAAAACCCTTTTATATCCGTACTTATGGAGAGTTTATTTCCGCACGAAATGGATTTACTGCTAAGGGACTGGTCGTCGTCGACGCTAAAAATGGAGCAATGGAGGAATATTCACTAGCAAATGTCCCGGAATTTATCGATGGTGCGGTTTCGCCTGAAGCAGTTAGTTTGCAAAATAGCTATTACGGAAACCTTGTTCATGGATTTTGGAATAGTGTCTTCGGCAAGTCCGACGTGAAACTCCCATCAGATGAAGGAACTGAGTCAAATGTAAGTCCAATCTTTGATGAAAATGGGACGATGTATTATTTTACGGATTTTACCAGTCCTAAAGAAGGTGTCGATTCCATGCTCGGGTACTCGCTGACCAACTCACGGACAGGAAAAGCAACATTCTATACCGGAAACCCAGAGCAATCTTATATGGATTCACGAGGGGCCTTGCAGATCATTGAAAAGAAATTTATTGAAAAAAAATGGCTTGGGCAAATGCCGATTCTCTACAATTTTTATGGTGAAGCCAGTTGGTTAACACCTGTATTAGACTCAAATGGTTTTCTGCAAAATTACTTTATCGTGTCTGCAGCGAACCCAGAAATTTCCGTATACGCCAGTACCCCAAATGAGGCCCTTAAGCAATATAAAATCGCCTTACAAAGGGGCAAGGGCACTGTAGACGGAAGCTCGAAAGCACAAGAAAAACAAATCAGCGGTACCGTGATGAGAGTCTATAAGGAGAAAAACGGAGATTTCACCATTGTCTCATTCTTATTAAACAACCGCCAAAACTTTATCATTTCTTCGGAAAAATCACCACTCGCTATCTACTTAAAAGAAGGAGATAAAGTAAATATCACCTACTTCGACACCGGCGAAGACTTCCTTCCCGCCAAAGATTTAGCAATCGAAGCCTTACAATAGGGAAACGAAAATGGGTGTCAGGCACCACTTGGTGCCTGACACCCTATTTTTTTACTGAACCCTTTGGATTCGATTTTGAATTCGATATGTGAAGGGTTTAGGTTGCGCTGAGATAAAGTTGATTAACGCATCAAGGTCATTAGGACCGATTTCTTTGTTTTGAGCTTGGGTGAATACGGTAAATCCGTCACCGCCGCCAGAAAGGAATATATTCGCTGTCACTGAATAAGATTTATTTGGATCTAATTCTGTGCCATCTGGCAGTTTCACACTCACTATCCTTTGACCGATTGGTTTATTCGCATCCCAAGTATATGTTAAACCAGAAATTTGCAGCATGTTCGTCTTGGTTGCACTCCATTGCTGATTAAGCAAGTCACGAATCTGCTGCCCTGTCATCGTCATTTTGACAAGGTCATTATTAAAGGGCTGAACGGTGTAAACTTCTCCCCAAGTAATCTCGCCAGGATCGATGTCTGCTCGAATTCCGCCAGGATTCATAAACGCGAACTCTGTTTTCAGTGCATTTCTTTGTGCATCTGCAATGAAATCCCCTAGGACTGATTCTCCATGCTCATTTTGCTTAGCCGTCAAGCTTTCAGCTGTAGATCCAACCACCCGATTAACGATAGGTTCCACTTTTGCTTCGTAACCCTCAATCATCTGTTTAATCTCTGGGTCTGGCTTTATCCCTTCCTGGAAGGTGGTTACAATCTCTGCTGTTTTTGAGACAATCTCCTTTGTTTTCGGGTCAATTTCAATATCCACATCTGAAAATGCGGTGCCATAGGAATAGGATTGGACCACTAACTTATTATCGATGGTTGCATTCATATGGGCGTGATTATGACCGCCAAAAATGATATCTACTTCATCGTCGACACGATTGGCAATATCCACCAGCTGCCCAGTTGGATTCTCTCCATTTGGACCTGAAGTACCTGGGTTATGCGCTAAAACAACGATCGATTTTACTCCTTGTTTTTTCAATTCCGCTACATTCCGATTGATTGCTTCTACTTCATCAGTGAACTTTAATCCGGCCACTCCACTTGGGACAACTACCGTCGGTGTCTCGGTAGTGACAACACCGATAAAGCCAATCGGCATCCCATTTACTTTGATCACATGGTAAGGCGGCAGGATCGTTTTTCCAGATTTTTCATCGATTACATTCGCAACAATCCATGGAAAATTTGAACCTGCAAAATTGCCGGTTTTCGGATGTGATCCACCCTTAATCAAGCGGAGCAGTTCCGTGACCCCTTCATCAAATTCATGATTACCAACAGTTCCGATATCAAAACCAAGTTTATTCAAGATTTCAATGGTCGGTTCGTCCTGTAAAAGGGCAGAAACTGGCGGGCTGGCTCCAACCATGTCACCATTTTGAATCAACAGTGTATTTTTGTTTTCTGCTTCACGCTGTTTTAAATAGGCGGCTAAATAATCTACCCGGCCAGCTGGTTTCCCGTTAACATTCCGAGTTACATTTAATTGTCCGTGCAAATCATTAATTCCTAACAATTGAATCGGTATGAAACGATTATTCGCAGCAGGCGCTTTTTTCTTCTTAGGATTTTTCGTTTCCGGACGATCGGATTTGTGCCCATGATAGACTTCTGATAAGCCTTGATTCTTTGTTTCTGGTGGCTTTTGTCTGCTAACCTCAACAGACTGGGATTGACGTATCGTTTGATCTGGGTGTTCTGACTCTTTAAGGTCGCTAGCTGCAACACTTAGATTTCCTAACCCTGCGATTAATATAACGAGGGTTAACGATATAAATGCTTTTTTAAACCAATCCATGAATGCAAATCCTCCTACTATTTAATGAATGAACCTTGGTATTTTTTGTTTTCATTGGAAGCAATATGCATATCTCCATATCTTAAATAGAAAAAACCCACTATTATTCTTCAACTTCACCGTTGAAGATATAATAGCGGGCTTTTTCAATCGTACAAGTAATTTAAACGACCAACATTTCTAATCGGTTTTTTGCATAATCGATGATAAATTCTTCACTCCCCCCTCTTTATTTGTAAAAAACTGCACATGGTGTCAGGCACCATGTTAATGTTTCGCAATCAGAGCTTGGAAGGCTGCTGATGTTCTTACTTCGATGGTTAAGGATCCTTTTTTGTAGATGGATTTGATGATAAAAGGTGCGCCTGTCGTATTTTGAAATTTGAAGTCTGGGCCGCCATAGGAGACGGTGGCATCTCTGCCCGCAGGGACATAACCTACTGACAAGGAATGGTGATGTTTTTCAATATAACTCACACCTAATTGGTCCACTGAATTATACAGGGTGGAAGAAGTCTGGCAAATTCCCCCGCCAATTCCGTCGACTAATTGTTTATTCACGATTTCCTTTGCTTTTTGATAGCCATGTTCAGCATCACTAGGCCCAACTGTCGTGTTAAAAGAGAATATATCTCCGGCTCCAACAATGACATTATCGATTGCATCTGCTGACAGTTCAATATTTTTTGACCGGCCCACTACCCCACTGTTAAATCTGGTGGTATAGGTTGCAACGACCACTTCGCCTAATTGCTTCACATCTTCCGGCTTATACCCGCTCTCGGTCACATAAAGAGGCAGTTCCACATCTCCTCCCGCTGCTGATGCAGTTAACACCTTTTCAACCAACTCGGATTCTTCTAAAATAATCCTTGGTTTCCCTTTTATGATTTGACCTTTTGAGTCAATCTTATCGAGGACCATTCGTTGGTCATAGCCAGTGGTAGTTTCCGTTCCTCTTGCCAAGTCCTTTGCCCACTTCTCTAGTTCCCTTTTATACGCTTCGTTATTAGTTCCAAATCCCATGTCGACTGGAAGAAAGGTTTTAATTATCGATTTCGTATTGGGGTCCATTACATTGACCGTTATCGGTTTTGGTTCTTCTTCCTTTTGGGGTCCTTCCTGAGGTGTTTGAACCGGATTTTCCTTTGGTTCCGTAACTTTTTCTTCAACCGCCTTTTCTTTCACTGATTTTTCTGTACAACCAGCCAATCCTAATAAACTACAACTGACTAAAACAGCAATTAACCACGAGCGATTTTTCATTTCTCCAACCTCTTATCCTATATTTTCATGCATGATTTTGGACTTCCAAATGAAGTCCATTCATTCTCCGATTTTATTCGCGATAACATGTCAATATGATTGATAAGTGTTTTCAAACATGAAAAAAGCCCCTTATAATTAGGAGCTTAATATCTTACGAATTATATATTTTTTCTGTATATTGGAAGTTTATCTAATATTACTTTTCATAATAGGCTGAATCACTTTTGGTTCAGTTATAGTAAGTTCATTTTTCTTATAGGCATGCCAATAGGCCATAGCGATAAATACTGATCCACCCACCGCATTTCCTAGAAAAACAGGGATAAAATTCTCTATATAGGCTACCCAAGTAAAATGGCCTGCAAAAATCGCCGCAGGAATCACAAACATATTAGCTACCACGTGTTGAAAACCAATCGCGACAAAAGCCATCGTCGGAAACCAAATACCGGTAATTTTTCCGACCATATCATTGGCTCCATATGAAAGCCATACAGCCGCAGCCACGAGCCAATTACAGCCGATCCCTGAAATAAAGGCTTGGAGGAAAGTTGCTTCTAATTTATGGTCAGCGATACTAATGGTTCTTTCCAAAAATGGTCCTGTTTCCGTGAGTCCAACCAAATGTCCAAAAAAGTAAGCTACAAATATGGCCCCGACAAAGTTACTAACCGTTACGAGGAACCAATTATTAATCACCTGTCTGGTGCTAATCTTATTTGCCATCCTAGCTATCGGAACTGCCATCATATTCCCCGTTAACAGTTCTCCACCAGCTAACAAGGTAAGGACAAGACCGATTGGAAAGACAGAGGCACCAATCAAGCTGCTTAATCCTTCTACATTTCCTGTAAGAGTTGCTGTTACACGGATGAAGAGTAAATATCCTAAAGCAATAAAGGCTCCCGCTTCAAAACCCAAGATCAGTGTTCCTAATAGAGGGTAATTTGACTTTTTCACTCCATTCTCAATGGTAATTTCCATAATTTTTTCGGGTTTACTGTATCCCATCAGAAGGACTCCTTTTAAATAACCTAGACTTTTTTATATTGTGAAACATTTAACATATTTATTTTATAACAAATTCTTCTAAAATCCTGTGAATATTTCTTTAACTATTTTATAGCGCTTTCATTTATCTTTGTAATCTTGCTTTTATATTCAAAATTACTTACTTCCCTCATTTAATAGAGGTATACTGATTATCAAAGTGATAGTGTGAAAAATGTAAAAAAGGAGATTTGTAAGGATATGAATACTCTGACAGTTGAAAGATGGCAGGCCATTATTAACAATGATTCTTCATATGATAATCAGTTTTTTTATGGGGTTAAAACTACAAGGATCTTCTGTCGTCCATCCTGCAAATCTAGAGCTCCAAAATTCGATAATGTCCAGATTTTTTTAAAAGCAGAACATGCTCTGGCAGAACAATTCCGTCCTTGTAAACGCTGCAAGCCTAACGGACTTCATCTGCCCAATGAAGAATGGGCAGCACAGATTGCTATGTATATCGACATGCATTTTAAAGAACCATTAACATTGGAAAGCTTAGCAGATATATGCCACGGAAGTCCCTACCATTTGCAGCGCACATTTAAGCGGATTAAGGGGGTAACCCCAATCCAATATATCCAGAAGACACGCATAAAGCAGGCACAACAGCTACTTAAAGAAACAGATACACCGATAAACGAGATCAGCCTGGAAGTAGGCATCCAAAATCCAGCTCATTTCGCCACGCTTTTTAAAAAAATAACATCCTATACACCATCGGAATATCGTCAAATGATCAGATATGAATAAGGAATGGAGATTTTATTATGGATAAGAAATTAATTTATTGGAGTCTATTTGTTCATGGCCCTTGGGAAATGTACATCGCAGCTACATCAGAAGGGCTTTGTTATGTTGGGTCAGACCATAAGGGCTTTGAGGAGTTAATGGACTGGGTGCAAAGAAAGTTCCCGCACCACCAATTGGAACAAGATGATCAACGAATGGAAGTATTTGCTGACCAATTCGCCGAGTATTTTCAAGGAATACGGACGTCGTTTACTTTTCCAACCGATTTTTACGGAACTCCTTTTCAACAATCTGTTTGGAACGCATTAAATGAAATTCCTTACGGGTGTACACACACATACTCGGAAATCGCTGAAATCCTCCAAAAACCTAAGTCAGTTCGTGCAGTGGCTTCTGCCATCGGGGCCAATCCAATCTTAATCACGGTTCCTTGTCATCGTGTGATTGGAAAGAACGGAAAACTCACTGGATTTCGGGGAGGTTTAGAGATGAAGGAAAAACTGTTGGATTTGGAAAAAGTGCCTTCCTACACGAAGGGATTGAACACCCATGCCAAATAATATTTCTGACAGGATTGCATCACTAGACTGGGATGAGTTGCATCACTTGCTAGAAACGCAAGGATTTGCAAAGCTGCCTCCCTTATTGGACCCGCTTCAATGCCAGGAAATGATCAAAACTTACGATGACCCATCTAATTTCCGCAGCACGATAAATATGAAACGATATAGATTTGGGGAAGGAGAATACAAATACTTTCAAGCTCCTCTCCCACCGTTACTGCAACAACTGCGGTCGGATTTCTACCCTGAACTTGCCAAAGCAGCGAACCGCTGGTTACAGCAACTTCGAAAAGAGCCCATGTATCCGAGCAAACTGTCCGACTTTCTCGACTATTGTCACGCCAAGGGGCAAGTTCGGTCCACTCCGCTAATTCTGAAATATGAAATCGGAGGCTACAACTGTTTGCATCAGGATTTGTATGGTGAGGTTTACTTTCCATTCCAAGTACTATTTGTTCTAAATCAACGGGAAAAAGACTATACCGGAGGTGAATCTATCCTTGTCGAACAAAGGCCTCGGGCCCAAAGCCAAGGACATGTGATTACACTTCAACAAGGTGAAGGCCTCATTTTTCCAACCAACCATCGTCCAATCGAAGGAACACGCGGCTATTATCGAACTACTGTAAGACATGGGGTTAGTACCGTGACGTCTGGTACTCGCTATGGCTTAGGGATTATTTTTCATGATGCAAAATAAAAGCGGAAACAAACAATATTCTAAATCGGGGTAAGAAAGTCCATTATAGGTAAAAAAGGCAGAAGTCTCTGCCTTTTTACTTTATATACGATTTTGAAACATACCCTGTCATTTTACCATATTTGATTTTATACCATGATCCAGTTGTGGAAACAATCGTTACTGTTTGATTTTTCTTTAACGACCCAATCACTTTGCCTTTGGTGGAAGCTGATTTACGGACATTCAGCCGGGACACAGTCACTTTTCCTGTTTTCGTTTTGACAACTTTTTTAACTACAAAACTAGTTGTCACGCTCGAACGATTTTTACTTGTGTCCGTCGCAGACATTACCACCGAATATTTCCCATTACCTAGGGATTTGGTATTGTATTCCTGATTAATGGTCCCTGCTTTTGTTAGGATATCTTTTTTCAAGTAGCTTAGAATTTTACCGGAACTGTTTTTAATATAAACCGTTACCTTAGCGGTTTCGTTAGTTTTAAAAGTAATGTGGGCTTTATTTTTTTTGTTATCTACGCTTGTCTTAATGCTGCTGAATTTAGGAGCGGTCTTGTCTTTTTTAACTTCAAAAGATGGCAATGCCGAAGATCTGTTATTACTTAAATCGACGGTAATAATCCCTGCATAATATTTTCCGTTAGCTAAAGAATAACTGTTGTATTCTTTGGTAATCGTCCCTGCTCCTGTCAGTGCATCTTTTAATAAATAGGTGAAAATCTTGCCTTTGCTGTCCTTAAGATAAACCGTTACTTTGGCTTTTTCGTTTGTCTTAAATCTGATAAGTGTTTTATTTTTTGTATAATCAACATTTACTTTAACTTCACTTATTGTGGGAGCTGTTTGGTCTTTGATTGGTGTCAATGGAGCTTCCACTGTCGGTTCAACTTCTGGATGTTCTCCAGTTTCACCTGCAGTAGTCTGTTCCGTTGATTCTGGTTGTGCTTGTTCAGTTGTAACTGCAGGTGTTTGTTCTGTTTGTTCGACTGGTTTTTCTACGACAGGTACAGGTCTGTCACCATATTCCTTTACAAGTGATGCACCTACATAATAAAATCCAAGAATCTCATTGTATTTTTGCCCAGCCTTGGCTCGGTTCTGTGCACCCCATTGACTTAGACCTACGCCATGACCATCACCAAGTCCTGACACAGTAATTGTATCATCCGTTTCCACGAAGTTTGAAACTAGATAGCTCAACATCGTACGATTGCCAACCATCGCTCGGATCTGTGAAGCTGCAATATTTTTGTATTCTAATCTTTGCGGGATATAAGCACCCTTTTCGTCAATTTTATCTTTTGTTAAAAATTCAACCGTTATATTCCCTTTGGAAACACGTCCGCCTGATGTTGGTGTGTGTAAGCTTAATACAGGAATGGCCGTAATTTTAATTTCTTTTCCAGCATAGCCATGAGTGGCCATCCAAGCTTTTATTATATTTGTAATGTTGGTATCTTTTTCCTTCATTTGACTCCATGTTAAACCATCTGGATTAAATTGTTGTTTACTTACGGAGAATTTCCAAGCAGTTTTTGCATCAAACGGATCTTCTTTAATCGATAGATACGAGACAGGCGAAGAACCCCAGACATTAGCGTTCGATTCTGTTTTCCCGCCATTACTTGCAGAGAAAACGGCACTAACTAGCCGGACATTTACCTTTAAGACTTCCCCATTTGTTTCATCCACTGCCGCAGTACTATTGGGATTCCAAGCATAACCACCATATACTTGATAATTAATCGTATCATCGATGATTACTGATTTATAGGAGAGTGCATAGGTTCTAGCAGCCACGGCTTGCGTTTTTAAGGCTTCAAGGTTCCAACTGGCATACATTTCAGAAGGGACAACACCTTTTAAATAATCTTCGATGTAAATCTCGTTAATTGGACGAACATACTTTGAACTTTCAGGGACAAATTGAAATGAACCTAAATAATTCCGATTATTGATAGATAAATAATCGGTTTCCTTTGATGGCAATAAATTAACTTTTTCTGCACTATATAAAGGTTGGGTTCCATCGATTAACGTTATTTTAGTATTATCATATTTTACGAGATACAACTTTCCTGAAGTTAATCTGACAGTTGAATCCTCAATAAAATAATCACCTGCTGGTTTTATAGTAATCTCGGATTTATTCCCGAGATTATTAACCAATTTCACTTTAATCTTTGGTTCTATACTTTCTGCTGACATTTTTATATTCAGTAAGTTAAATAATAGCAAAAAAGCTAGAAACCCGGCAGTCAATCTTTTCACTAACATTCTCCATTCATATGGGGATGATCACTATATATAAAAATAATCATACTTTATGAATCTATTAACTAACAACATGATAATATTGGTAAGTAATAAGTCCCATAGTTAGTTAATAATAGAAAAAACTCACCAAAATAGGTGAGTTAGCGAGCAGTAATTTGAATCCATTTAGCACCGGAACTGGTTGAAATTTGATACCAGCCGTCTCCTCGGTCAGCGATGACCTTTACTTTTCGAGGAGTGATTTTTCCGCTTGACTTGGAAGATACAGACGGCTTGCTATATAGTTTTACCGCCTTATTTAACTGGAGAGAATTCACTGGTTTTGGATTAATATAAATCCATTTCGCCCCAAATATCGTATGAATGAAGTACCATCCATTCCCGCTTTTCCTCATTACTTTTACTGTTTGCGGGACGATTGACCTTGTTGGCTTCAACGAAATAGTTGGTTGATCGTACAAATTAACATCATATTGAATCTTTAGATTTGATAGGACCGGCATCAAAGGAAGCAAGGAGAGGTTTTTAGTTCCACTCTTTATCCAACCAACCCCTTTTCCAAATTTTATCTTATACCAATCACCCGATTTTGCAGCAATTTCAACATTCTCCATCAACAAAACTTTGCTTATCTTAGGGGCCGAATTATATGGAAAGTTTACTACATCCAGACCAGTTTTAATGGTGATTTTCCCTTTTACTAAATATGTATTTTGTACAGGAGACGGACTCTTCGCAGTAACTTTTGGCATAGTGGTATTAATCAGTTCATGATGGACACCATCCCTGCTTGTACTAATAAATTTTAGACCCACTTGCTTTGCTACTTTTTTGAGAGAAGCACTTACGAAGTGTAACCCATTTAACGGCTTACCTCTTTTATCAATGATTATGGCATCAAATGCGATTCCTCTTATATGAGGTGCTTTTGTACTAGGCTTAGCAACCAATGTCCCCAATTCATGCTTACTGCGTTCCGACCGTATACACTTTGACGAAACACCATTTACAATTTCATAAAAGTGCTTCTGATATTGATAGGGACGATAGACAGATTTATATTGGATCTTCCAGCCTTTGGCTTTCAGCAATTTTTCATATTTTATTTTTGCCGAAAGGAGATTGGGATGAACATTTTCCCAAATCACCATTTCACCCTGATCCATTCTAAGTGCCACAGGATCTGTTAATGGAGTCAAACCTTTACATGTTGCAGCAAGTACTTTTCCATTAGGAATAATCATTGGGAAAACTAGTGCTAATATCATGACATAAATAAAAATTTTAACTAAAAATCTCATTTTTCCTCCTATTAAATTATTTTTCTGATTAAATATGACTATGTTATTATATCAAAATTCACATAATAATCTATAATTTAACAAGGGAAAAATACCCATATCAACCTTTTTCTTATATTTCCCGACAAACATCTACATATTTCGAGTAAAGTCAGCAAACTCCTCGAAAATATGGTACAATTAACAAGATACTGATATTTCAGTTGACCGTATGGGAAAAACAGAAAGGGTGTTTTCATGGAAGATTTTATCGAAACAGTTTATTTCTTAGAAAATCCTGAGAAGAATATTACTAAATTCGCAACTGGCACCCAGCTGCGCTATGAGGACGTAATAAAAGAGGTATTTGGCGTAGCGTGTATTAATGATTTGCATATGATGCTTCAATACAATAAAAGCTTTCAAACAAGTATTTGTAACACCCATGGAATTAGTGAAAAGAAGCTAACGCTTGATATAATCCTTCGTGTTGCTTCAAAACTAGACATGCTTCGTCTAAAGAAGCAACTGCTCGATCAACAATATGATAAAATGATTGATGAAACACACCAAAAAGGTAATTTGCCGATTGACCGCCCATTCGATGAAACAATTAAACTCCAAGAAGGAATTTTTCAGTGGGATGACAGCAATTTTTCATATAACGCAATTAAACCAGGTGCCTGACACCTTTGTGGTTAATAAACTAACTAACAAAGGCTAGGTGCCTTTTTTTCTTTACAGACTTGTTCCATTCATCAATTCCTCATAATAACAAAAACCTCCCATCTGCTTTGATAGGAGGTTTACATTTCCTTAATGAATCTTGTATGCGCTTTAATTTTTTACTGACGTTTTTTCTTATCTGCCTTAGTCAATCTTCCTAATAAAAACGCCCCTGCGGCAACACCGAGCACGGTATTCGTTTTTTTGTTAAAGACTTGCTTCGCAACAAGATTTAAGTTTTGAGGTCGTTCGGCAAGACGTCTCATGAAATAACCGTACCAATCATTTCCAAAAGGAACATACGTACAGAAGTTATAGCCTTCACTAGCCAGCTGCAACTGCATTTCTTTTCTAAACCCATAAAGCATTTGGAACTCAAATTTGTCATTCGGAATATCGTGCTTCTTCACAAATTCTTTCACATGATTAATAATCCGATGATCATGTGTTGCAATCGAAGTGAATTTCCCATTTAACAAATGCCATTCGACAATCTTAATAAAGTTCGCATCAATATCTTTCTTATCTTGATAGGCGATTTCTGCAGACTCTTTATAAGCACCTTTTACAAGACGAATGCGGAAATTTTGATATCTTTCAAGGTATTCTTGCGCTTTGTGGAAATAGGACTGAATCACTGTACCGACATTATTATACTCTAACGATAGGTCGTCCAATAAATTAAAGGTTGGTTCAAGGTGTTTGAAGTCCTCCATATCAATATTGACAAAAATATCAAATTGATGTGCTTTATCAACGATTTCTCTTACATTATTTAAACAAAATTGATAATCAATATCTAATCCTACCTGCGTTGGTTTTAAGGAAATATGTGCATCCACTTTATGCTCATGAATCGCATCGATGACGTTAAGAATTTGTTCTTTTGCTTGGGTCGCCTCTTCTTCTTTAAAAACAAATTCTCCTAAGTTATCAACCGTACATGAAATACCATGTGCATTCAGGTCTTTAATACTTTGAATGACTTCAGGTATATTTGTACCAGCTACGACGCTTTGTGCCCCTAGTTTTAAGCCATATTTCTTAGCTGTGCTATTTAAAAATTGATTTTGTGATAAGCCCATAAAAATGTCTTTCAACATAGCGATTACCCCTTGCTGTTGTTTTTACCATCATTATAGCATACGCTTTCATTAATATTTATTTTGCGAATTTTCCAACTTAAACGCCTTCCTGAAAGGATAATCCAGCGTCCTGCAAGTCGCACAAAAAACAGCCCGAAGGCTGCTTTTTCAGACGTTTCTTGTGGTGTCAGGCACCATATTAGCTTTTATCGTACCCATCGCGTGACCGGTATTGCTGCGGAGCACGAGTTGGATAGCGTGCTGGAAAACTAAACATATGGACGAGTTGTGTAAACGGAATGGATGCGAACAGTATGAATGACAACACAACATGGACCTTGAATATGGGGGGGATCCCCACCATAAGCTCTGAGAGCGGCTGAAAGGTGAACAAACTCCGAAACCACGGACCAATCGTTAATCGATATTCGTAAGCTACCACTGTGTAACTATATATGAGGGTCATGTAGGTGCCAATGGCCGCGATAATAAGTAATAGCACAATCGTGAAATAATCACCAAAGGTCGTATGAACACGGACCTTTGGAAAAGAGAACTTCCGAATAATCATGACCACTAGGCCGATGACAACCATAAGTCCTGCAACCCCACCGCCTGCAATTGCACCAAAATGATAAAGATGTTCACTAACTCCTATTGCTTCATAGAACCCAATTGGAATTAAGACACCCATTATATGTCCAATAAAGGCAAAAATAATACCATAATGGAAAAGGACTGAACCCAAACGCAGCCATTTTTTTTCAAAAATTTCTGTTGAAGGGGCATACCAGCTTTTTCCTCGAAAAATAAAGCGATAAAATGTCCCAACGATGAGAATGGCACCGCATATATATGGAAAAATCGTCCACCAAAAACTGAATTCCATCTCCAACCTCCTTCGTAGACTAACTTAGAAGCAACTGAATTACCCGCTTAATACGCGGTTTCAAAGAGCAATTCCCCCTTTAAAACCTGCCTATCCATTCACTTACTAACGATACATGACAGGATAAGGAAGTTCATCCAAATCGGCTTCCTCCCGTTCATTTTCCAATAAAATAAGTTCCTCTTTTCCAGGCACCTCAAAAACAAACATCATCAAGAGATCAATGGCTTTGTAATAAGGATTGCCCTCTGGGAGGTTGTTTAATAGTCGCTGGATAGCAACGGATAATCGCCGCGAAAGTCTGATGAAATTTTCTTCCTCCGGTGCCGTGGCCACAAGCTCTAATAGCATTGGAATGTAATCAGCCAATTCCTTGCCTTCATATTCAAAGCCGCCTTCACAAATGAGCTTTTGCAGTTTAATTAAGGCAGCACCCCGCTTCCGGCTGTCTCCAAGTTCATGAGCGGTCAAATAAAGGCTGGTTTTTTCCTTATAATCAAATGTTTCTACATATAGTTCTTGCAGTTCCTTTTGTTCCATCTTGAAAAGAGGAAAAATCCTCGCTTCAATTTCGTTTCGAATTTCCTCCGAAGTAATATGTGCTTTTACAAATTCCTTAATCATTGACCGTTCTTTAAAAAATTCATCATTGGGATAATCTAATATTCTCGACATGATGACTAAAATAGCCGAACCATCATTTGTCATTGACTCTCACTTCTTTCAAATGGATAGGTGACCATTCCTTCGGCTGGAGCCAGATCTTCGATGCTGCATGAACCCTGCTTATAATGTAAATCCCCATCCATTTCACGGCGGCCGGTTGGAATGACAAATCGTTCGTTATATTTGGCAACTGCAAGTAAACGAGCCATTTCTTCAAGTTCCTCGCCCGTTGTTTTCGCTTCTTCTAAGAGCTTGCTGACTTTCAGTTCATCTGCACCGCCAACTGTTTTTGCACGCATATATACACGCATCGCTGCCATTTTCAACAATACTCTGCGAATCACCTCGGTATCATCTGCTGTTAATAACGACGCTAAATACTCCATCGGGATCCGCATTTGATCCACTGCAGGGATATAACCATCCGCGCTTAACTCATTTTCATTGGTAATATGATTCATAATCGGGCTGAGCGGAGGAACATACCAAACCATTGGTAATGTCCGATATTCAGGGTGAAGCGGCAACGCAATCTTCCACTTCATCGCCATTTTATAGACTGGGGATGCCTGTGCACTTTGAATCCAGCTATGATTGATTCCCTGTTTTTCCGCTTCCGCAATTACCTCTGGGTCAAATGGATCTAGAAAGACGGAAAGTTGTGCTTCATATAATTCCTTCGGATCCTTAACGGAGGCCGCCTCTTTCACCCTGTCGGCATCATATAAAACAACTCCAATATAGCGGATACGACCAACGCAGGTTTCCGAGCAAATTGTTGGAAGACCTGCTTCGGTCCTTGGATAGCAAAAATTACATTTCTCTGCTTTATGGGTATTCCAATTGTAATACACCTTATGGTACGGGCAGCCATTCATACAAAAACGCCAGCCCCGGCAGGCATCCTGGTCGACAAGTACAATTCCGTCTTCATCCCTCTTGTACAATGCGCCTGAAGGACAAGATGCAACACAGGAAGGATTGAGGCAATGCTCACAAATCCGCGGTAAATACATCATGAACGTTTTCTCATATTCCATTGCAATGTGTTCCTGAAGCTTTTGGACATTGGGATCCATTGGTACTACTTCCTTACCGCCCGCCAAATCATCATCCCAGTTTGGTCCCCATTCAGGTTTATCCATATACTGTCCTGTAATCATTGACTTCGGCCGGGCTACAGGTAAATTTTCTTTCTTTGGACTTTTATGCAAATGTTGAAAATCATACGTCCACGGCTCGTAAAAGTCATCTATTTCTGCCATATTGGGATTGTAAAAAATATTTGCCAGTTTCGAGATTGGCCCGCCTGCTCTTAAATGTAATCTGCCATTACGAAGGACCCAGCCGCCTTTATAGCGATCGGTATTTTCCCATTCCTTTGGATACCCTGGCCCTGGACGCGTTTCCACATTGTTATACCAGACGTACTCCATCCCAGGACGGTTGGTCCAGACATTCTTACACGTAACAGAACAAGTATGACAGCCAATACATTTATCAAGGTGCATGACCATTGCCACTTGTGCTTTAACTTTCAAGCCAATCGACCTCCTTTAATGGTCGGACAATCGTCAATGTATCTCGCTGACTGCCTGTTGGTCCATAATAATTAAATCCATAGCTCAGTTGTGAATATCCGCCAATCATATGAGTCGCTTTCGGGTAAATCCTCGTGACACTGTTATGTGTCCCGCCGCGCGTTTTATTAATCGTATTACCCGGAACGCCCATCGTTCGATCCTGTGCATGGTGCATATAGACTGCCCCGCGCGGCATCCGGTATGTTAAGACGGCCCTAGCGACAACGACACCATTTCGATTGTAAAGTTCAATCCAATCGTTATCCTTAATGCCAATTTCTGCGCCATCCACTTCATTCATCCAAACCACCTGCCAACCTCGGAACAGTTGAATCATATGGGTTGTATCGGTGAACATGGTATGAATGCCCCACTTTTGGTGTGGAGTCATATAACGAAGGGTAATGGATTTCCCTTGATTCTCCACTTCCTTTTCACCTTTAATAAATGGTCCCTTAGAAATAGGCGGGATATACAATGGAAGTCCCTCGCCGTAATCAAGCATAACTTCATGATCAAGGTAAAAACTTTGCCGCCCTGTGAGTGTATGCCACGGAATATGGTATTCCTTATTGACTGTGAATGGCGAATAACGACGGTTATCGTTCTCAAGGCCGCTCCAAACAGGGGTGGATATGGCCTGACGGGGCTGGATGGTTAATGCATCTAACGTATAGTCCTCTTCCTCACGGCCTTCTGAAATGTGAGCAAGCTTTTTACCCGTTTTTGCTTCCATTGACTTCCAGCCTTCAACCGCCCGTTTCCCGTTAGTAGCCCCTGACATTAAGAGAATCGCATTGATTGCTTTTTTATCCGTGTATAAGTCAGGATAGCCTTTTCCAATCCCTTCATGCTTAGATGGTCCAAGTCGGTCCATTAACTCCTTATACACTTTATCGCCTGGAATTCGTACACCCTTTGTTCCATATCCGTTTTTAATATTAGGACCAACCGTAATCCACATATCATACACATGTGGATAATCCCGTTTCAAAATCGTAAAGTTAGGCATTGTTTTTCCAGGGACCGCTTCCACTTCTCCTTTGCGCCAGTCTTTCACTTTTCCAAAGGGCTGGGCAATTTCATTAATCGTGTCATGGGCTAGCGGTGACATAATAAGGTCCTCTTGTGCGGGAAGATGTTCCTTGGCAAGTTCGGAGAATTCCTTCGCAATTTCTCTGAATGCATCCCAATCACTTCGTGTATCCCATGGCGGGTTAATCGCTGCATTAAATGGGTGAACAAATGGATGCAGGTCTGTACTGCTGATATCATGTTTTTCATACCATGTCGCGGCAGGCAGAATGATATCTGAGAAAAGTCCTGAACTGGTCATGCGAAAATCCATACTAACAAACAGATCAGTCTTTCCTTCAGGCGGAATCTCGGTAATATTCACATCTTTTGGCTGCCACGAGTTTTCAACCTCTGAAAGGACGGAATCCTTTGAGCCAATTAGATGTTTCACAAAGTATTCGTGCCCCTTTCCACTGTCACCAAGCAAATTCGAGCGCCAGTTAAAAAACACACGCGGAAAATTACGCGGGTCATTTGGATTTTCAATCGCAAAATCGAGCTTACCTTCTTTTAACTGTTTCGCTACATCTTCAATCAAAACAAGGTCGTTAACTGTGCGTGACCTCGCTTCCTTCATTACTTCCAATGAATTTTGCGAAAGCTGTGGAAAGCTTGGCAGCCAGCCTAAGCGTGCTGACATCGCATTAAAGTCAGCGGGGTGCATTTTTGCATATTCGCTTCCCCAGTCAGTTTGGGCATCGTTGGCATCATATTCATAGCGAAATTGTTCCGTCGCAAAATAAAAGAATGATGTCCCGTTCATAAAACGGGGTGACTTCACCCAATCATTTGCAAACGCAATCTGCCCAAACCCTTCCAAAGGGCGGACTTTTTCTTGTCCCACATAATGAGCCCAGCCGCCGCCATTTACTCCTTGTGAACCTGTTAATAAAACAAGGTTTAGGATTGAACGGTAAATTTGATCACTATGGAACCAGTGATTCGTTCCACCACCCATGGCAATCATGGATTTCCCATTTGTACGCGCTGCGTTATCAGCAAATTCTCTAGCTACCTGGATGACATGGGATTTGTTTACACCGGTAATACTCTCCTGCCAAGCAGGTGTATAGGGATTGTTTTCATCGTTATAATCTGATGGATAATTTCCTTCCAACCCTCTGTTTACTCCCACATGAGCAAGCATGAGATCATAGACAGTCGTTACAAGCAGTTCATTTCCATCTTGGTCCTTCATCCTCTTCACAGGAACACCACGCTTGTTCGTTCCTCCCTCTTTTTCAGCAAAATAAGGGAATTCGACTAGCGCAACATCATCTTTTTCATCCAAAAAACTAAGCTTCGGATCTATTTCCAATCCATCTTCTGCTGTCATATCTAAATTCCACTTGTTGCCCTCATCCCAACGAAACCCTTGACTGCCATTAGGGATCGCAAAATTCTTGAGATTTTCATCCCAAACAACGGTTTTCCATTCGGCTAATTTATCCTCCTGTGAAATATCAGAGGCCCGCAGGAAACGATCGGAGCGATATCCTCCATCCTTTTTTGTTAACAGGACAAGATAGGGCAAATCCGTGTATTTCTTGGCATAATCAATAAAATAGGGTGTTTGTTTATCTACATAAAATTCCTTTAAAATAACATGGGTCATGGCCATGGCAAGGGCACCATCCGTCCCCGCCTTGGCTGGCAGCCACATATCTGCAAATTTTTCATATTCTGCATAGTCTGGGCTAACGCCTACTACTTTTGTCCCGTTATAGCGAGATTCCACCATAAAATGGGCATCGGGCGTTCTCGTTTGCGGAATATTTGTACCCCAAATAATGAAGTATTTGGTGTTATACCAATCACCACTTTCAGGAACATCCGTCTGGTCCCCCCATACTTGTGGTGAGGCTGGAGGAAGATCGGCATACCAATCATAAAAACTTAAAATCGTCCCGCCAATTAATGATAAAAATCGTGTTCCACCAGAATAACTAACCATGGACATCGCAGGGATGGGACTAAAACCCACAATGCGATCTGGTCCGTATTTTTTAATCGTATAAATAGTTGAGGCGGCAATGAGTTGGCAAACTTCTTTCCATGTTCCCCTGACAAACCCGCCTTTACCGCGGGCCTTCACGTACTGTTCACGTTTCTTCGGATCTGTCACAATATTTTCCCAGGCCTCAACCGGGTTACTTGCCCTCGTAAGTTCTTCCTTCCATAGAGCAAATAAATCCCCACGCACATACGGGTATTTCACACGAGTGGGGCTATATGTATACCATGAAAAACTGGCACCACGCGGACATCCTCTTGGCTCGTATTCGGGGAAATCATCACCCGTAGATGGGTAATCTGTTTGCTGGGTTTCCCAAGCAATAATGCCGTCCTTCACATGAATTTTCCAACTGCAGGAACCCGTACAGTTCACGCCATGGGTCGAACGAACGATTTTATCATGCTGCCAGCGACGGCGATAAACTTCTTCCCAATCTCGTGGACGAGGATTTACTTCGGTCCAGCCATCATTAATTCGTTCACCGCGTACTAAATGTTTAAGAGAATGGAACAGATTATTTTTTTTAGATTGCATCTCTGTCACCCCTTCTTGTCAGGATATCAGCCAATGGGTTAAATTCTTCACCCAACAATCGAAACGAGTCATCCCCGCTTTTAAACTCCTCAAGAAAAATCTCCCAACTGGGAGCATTTGCTGCTGCTAGAATAAGCCTCTGCAATATATTCATATCTTCAATTTCATAGATTTCCTGAATCATTTCACCATTTATAATCCCAAAGCGCATCCTAAGTACAGCAATTAAATCCTCTCGATCGTCGATAAGCATTGGATCATTTTCAAAGGAAAACAATGGGTTAGTCAGCTCCCTCTATAGTTTAATCATTTTGTAATAATTTGAGATTAACAGTGATTTACATTTCTCGGCAGCCTCTACAAAAAATTGAACAACCTCAGCATCAGGGACCATCGCTTGTTCAAAGCTAACTTGTGTTGTCATTACCTGTGAAAATGATTGTGAAAACCGTAAAGTGACTTCATACCCAGATTCATTTTTTTTGAGCGTTCCATGGATATCATAAGGATGGATATGATAACTCGAAAATGTGTCTGCCATTTGCTGGTACAACGCTGGTGCGGCAAAACGTAATAACTTTTCCTCTAATTCTGGTCTTTTATTCATTTTCACCCTCATTTCCTGTATTACCCAAAAATTCCATGCTTATTTTTCTCCATCGACCAGAAGTTTATTCATTTCATCTTCATTATGGATTTGATCTATAATGACCAGACTATCTAATAATGTAACCATCCGTTGATTTGGTTCATCTGTCTGTAATAGATTTTTCAGATTATCTACAATCCTCCGCATGAGGTCATGATCACGAGTTAATTGGATTACAGTGGTCAACATATCTGGATTTGCTTCAACAATATCTTTATATAGCCCATCCTCTTCTGCCTCGGCATGTTTCAAAGTACGAGATTCCCAATGCTCAATCGTAACTTCTATTACCTGTAAGGCTTTTTCCCTGTCACCATCTTCCAGACATTTCTGAAATAATGCTCGTAATTCGATTGCCTCATTTAATGCAGCATCATGAATGGACGAGTGCGCATCTTTTTTTCTCAAACTTGGACCTGACAATGTCACGTCACTCCTTTCCTATTCCACAATAGTAAGTTACTAAAAATGGAAATCATTATAATCTTTTCCATATCACCTATCTATAAACTTAAAAAAAGAGGGGTGTGGCAAAAAAAGGTGTCAGGCACTTGATGAAAGAATTGATATTATCCCTATCTATTTGTTATAATGAGGTGGTTGTAACATTATTGAGGAGGAACATTTTTTTATGTCAATCGAGGTAGGTACTAAGGTACAAGGTAAAGTAACAGGCATCACTAGTTTTGGGGCATTCGTAGAATTGCCTGGTGGCACAACAGGATTAGTTCATATCAGTGAGGTAGCTGACAGCTATGTAAAAGACGTTAATGACCATTTAAAGGTTGGCGACCAAATTGAAGTTAAAGTAATTAGTGAGAAGGACGGAAAGACTGCCTTGTCCATCAAAAAAGCTATAGATAAGCCCGAAGGACAAACCTCATCTTATTCCCAACGCCCACCACGCCAGGGAAGAGTAGATAACCGTTCTAAAGATTTCCGTGCAAAGAGTAATTTTAAACCAAAGGAAAATTTCGAAGATAAAATTGCGAAGTTTTTAAAGTCTAGTGAAGAGAATCTATCTACCTTAAAACGCAGCACTGAAACAAAACGCGGCGGTAGAGGCGGAAGACGCGGATAACTTTATCGTTTATTAATACATCAATATATAGTGAAAGGCAAACGTGTTTAGACATGTTTGCCTTTTTTAATTGCTTTCTTCCTTTTATTAAAGCGAAAAAAAAGACAGGGCTCGCCTGTCTTTTTTTCATTTGATTAATCGTGAAAATTGGTCCCATCAGTCGTAGCTTTAATGATGCCGGCGCGAATTACAAAATCACCAAAGTGCTCCTCTTCTTCTCGTTCTTTGGCATAACGAGAAAGTAAAACTCGAAGCTCACTTAAAATTTCTTCCTCGCCGATGTTCTCTCTGAACATTTTGCTTAAACGGCTGCCATCATGAGCGGCACCAAGATACATATTGTATTTACCTGGTGCTTTCCCGATAAACCCAATTTCCCCAAGTGCATGTCGGGCACAGCCATTCGGACAACCCGTCATTCGGATGGTAATTTCCTTGTCGCGAAGACCATTTTCATCGACAATGTTTTCAATTTTATTAATTAACGTTGGTAAATAGCGCTCTGCCTCTGCCATAGCTAAACCGCATGTAGGAAGAGCTACGCATGCCATTGAGCTACGGCGCAATGCTGAATAATGCTCACCATCAGTTAAACCATATTGCTCAATAAGTTCGTTAATTTTTTTCTTATTCTGAGTGGAGACATTAGCGATAATTACGTTCTGATTACCCGTTAGGTGGAAATCACCGGTATGGATTTTGGCAATTTCACGCAACCCTGTCTTAAGCTTGTAATCATTAAAGTCAGCGACACGACCATTCTCAATAAACAGAGTAAAATGCCATTTTCCCTTAACGCCCTTAACCCATCCATAACGGTCGCCGTTATGGTCAAACTGGTATGGTTTTGCTTCATCTAAACTCCAACCAAGACGATGTTCCAATTCTGCTTTAACATTTTCTAGACCAAGTCGATCTACTGTATACTTGAAACGAGCATTTTTTCGGACGGAACGGTTACCGTAGTCCCTTTGAATGGTAATTGTTTTTTCAGCAATATCGTATAATTGATCAGGTTTACAGAAACCAATAACCTTTGCAAGTTGAGGATAAGTGGCTGTGTCCCCGTGCGACATTCCCATTCCGCCGCCAATCGCCACGTTAAACCCAATTAATTTTCCATCCTCAACAATCGCAATAAAACCAAGGTCCTGTGAAAAAACATCAATATCATTACCAGGTGGCACAGCAATTCCAATTTTAAACTTCCGAGGTAAGTAAAGTGGACCATACATTGGTTCCACTTCTTCAATTTCAGGTGTTCCGGCTACTTTTTCTTCGTCCAGCCAAATTTCGTGATACGCTCTTGTGCGTGGCAGTAAATCGTTGCTCAATTTTTTCGACCATTCATATATTTCGGCATGAATCTCAGATTGGTACGGATTCGAAGAACACATTACGTTTCGGTTCACGTCACCGCAAGCCGCAATGGTATCCATAAGTGCATTATGAATTCCCTGAATCGTACTTTTCATATTCCACTTTAATATCCCATGCATTTGGAACGTTTCACGGGTAGTCAGTTTCAAAGTTCCATTACCATATTTATCAGCCAGGTCATCCATTACGAGCCATTGATCAGGTGAAGCAACCCCGCCAGGAAGTCGAACACGAAGCATAAACTGGTATGCTGGTTCAAGTTTTTGTTTGGCACGTTCATTGCGGAGGTCCCGGTCATCCTGCAAATAACTGCCATGATGTTTCATTAAACGGTTATCATCATCAGGAATTCCTGCACTTATCCGGTCTAGCATTACTTCTTTTAGTGTCCCGCGTAAATAATTACTTCTTTCTTTAATACCTTCCACATCACTTGGAGGTCCTTCAGGCGCTTTTAAAATTTGATTAACCATGGTGAAACTCCTTTCTATCCCAAATCAGTATACGTCACGCTGATAACGTTTTTGCTGCTGCATTCCGGCTACATATTCTTCTGCTTTTTCACGGCTCAAGCCGCCTTCTTTTTCAATAATGTCAATTAACGTATTATGAACATCATGGGCCATATGTTTTTCATCCCCACAAATGTACAGATGAGCACCTTCTTCAAGCCATACAAATAATTCTTTACTGTTTTCAAGCATACGATGTTGTACATACACTTTTTCAGCCGTATCACGTGAAAAGGCTACATCCAATTTCGACAATACGCCGTCTTTCAGCCATTTTTGCCATTCTGTTTGATAAAGGAAATCCGTCACAAAATGCTGATCCCCGAAGAATAGCCATGATTTACCTTCAGCTCCGATTTCTTCACGCTCTTGCATAAAGGAACGAAATGGTGCTGCACCAGTCCCTGGCCCAACCATGATGATTGGGGCATCTGGATTATTTGGCAGCTTGAAGTTTTCATTATGTTGGATATATACTGGCACGGTATCGCCTGGCTGCAAACGTTCCGCTGTCTGGATGGAACAAACCCCATTTCGTTTTCGGCCGTGTGCCTCATAACGGACAGCACCGATAGTCAAATGGACCTCATCTGGGTTTGCCGTTAAGCTGCTCGAAATCGAATACAGTCGGGATGGCATTTTCCGAAGTATGGAGACAAACTCTTGTGCCGATCCAATCCAAGGAGTAAAATCCCTTACTAAGTCAAGCAAGTCACGTCCATCCAAATAAGTTTTTAATTTCTCTTCATTACCTGGTGAGAGCAGTTCCTGTAAATTTTCATTTCCAGTAAGGCGGGCTGCCTTCTCAATCAACGGTTTCGTTAACGTTGTAATTTCAAAATGTGAGGAAAGTGCAACTTTAAGAGGGAGGCTTTCTCCCTTTTTATTTACAGTCACCTGTTGTTCTGGATCCCAGTTCATTTCCTCCAATAATAAGTTTACAAGAGCGGGGTCATTTTCCGGATAGATTCCTAGACTATCCCCTGGTTCAAAGGTGAGTCCGGATCCTTCAAGCGACAACTCAAGGTGGTGTGTTTCTTTATTTGAACCTCGCCCGTTCAGATTGATGTTTTCTAGTACTTCGGCTTTAAACGGATTTGATCTTGAATACGTTGATTCTACTACTTGAGATACCTGTTCATGAACTGGAACTTGGCTGCCGGCGTCTGCTTCTTTTAAATTACTAAGCACACCTGCAAGCCATTCAGATGCTGGTTCATCGTAATCAAGGTCGCAGTCAAAACGCGGGTAAAGTCTTGTACCGCCTAGTTCTTCCATGCGTGCATCAAAGTCTTTTCCTGTTTGACAGAAAAATTCATACGAACTGTCACCCAGTGCCAAAACCGAGAAGCGAAGATGCTCTAGTTTCGGGGCCCGTTTTCCATGCAGAAACTCATGAAAAGCAATGGCATTATCTGGCGGAGTGCCCTCGCCATGGGTACTAGCAACAATCAGCAGATTTTCAACCTTTTTCAAATTGTTAGGTTTAAAATCACTCATTGATATAACAGTTACTTGGAAACCAGCTGCTTCAAGCGTCTTTCCTGCTTTCTTAGCAAGCCCCTGAGCGTTACCCGACTGTGAACCAAAAAGGATGGTTACATCTTTTGAAATGGCCGGAGCTGTGATTGCTCCCGTTTGTTCAGATACTTGGACATTTCCAGACCCCGAAATCGAAGAAAATTGGGCTGCTGCCAAAAAACCGCTCAACCAGACTTTTTGTGATTCTGTCAACGTAGGCAGTATTCGGTTTAGGAGCTCTGCTTGTTCCTGATTAAAAGGACTATTCAATACTTGAAGTTGCACTAAAATCCACCTCACAAAGGATTATTAACTTATCGTGATCATTTATTTATCATGACTTGTTATAACAATTCTTACAGTACACAATTTTCAGTCAAAAAATGATTAATATAATAATAGTTTTACTATTCCTATAAGTCAAGTCGGTTTTAATGATTTAACCCATTAAAATCTGTTAAAATTCTGATTTTTCCCAATGAATGCATGGTAACTCCACCATTTAAATAAAATATATGGCGCAATGATACAGCATACCGCGACACTCTTCCAAAGCTTGGCTTTTTGTCACGACACACTGTCCTCATTGCGCCAGAATTTTAGGAAATGTTATCTATTTCTTCTGTTTCGGTTACGCAAAAACGTCGGAATGTCAATAGACTCCTCTGTATCCTGTCCATAACTTCCATAATCATGCGAAGGCTCTTCATGATTCACTTGTTCTTGTTTTGGCTGGGATTGGACCTGACTTCTTGATGGTCCTTCTTTTTGAATAGGAGAAGAAGGCCTAGTGGTTCGTGCCAATTTATCAACAAACCCAGTAGCAATGACTGTGATCATGATTTCATTTTTAAAATTTTCGTTAATAATCGAACCAAAAATCATATTTAAATCTTTATCTGCTGCTGAAGCGACAAGGTCCGCTGCCTCTTGCACTTCATATAGACTTAAATCTTTCCCACCAGTTATATTCATAAGAATCCCTTGTGCTCCGTCAATCGACGTTTCTAATAATGGACTGGAAATTGCCTTTTTGGCTGCCTCTACCGCGCGTCCATCACCTTTTGCAACACCAATACCCATTAAAGCTGTCCCTTGATTACTCATAATGGTCTTAACATCAGCAAAATCCAGATTTATTAATCCAGGAACAGCTATTAAGTCAGAAATCCCTTGAACACCTTGACGAAGAACATTATCCGCTTCTCTGAACGCTTCAATCATCGGCGTTCTTTTATCAACAATTTGCAATAGGCGATCATTTGGAACTATGATTAACGTATCAACTGCTTGACTCATTAATTCAATTCCACTTGCTGCATTTGAGGCACGTTTACGTCCCTCAAATCCAAACGGACGGGTCACAACGCCAATTGTCAAAGCACCAAGGGCACGAGAGATTTCTGCAATCGCAGGTGCAGCACCAGTTCCAGTACCTCCACCCATCCCAGCAGTGACGAACACCATGTCGGCTCCTTTTAATACGTCCTCCAGCTGCCTTCTGCTTTCTTCAACCGCTTTTCTGCCGACTTCAGGATTAGCGCCAGCACCTAATCCTCTTGTCAATTGTGCCCCAATTTGCATTTTAATTTCTGCTTTTGATAGATTTAGAGCTTGGGCATCTGTATTGACAGCAATAAATTCGACACCTTGAACTCCGCCTTCAATCATCCGATTGACAGCATTATTCCCGCCGCCGCCAACACCAATTACTTTTATTCTAGCTACTTGATCTATATCCATGTCAAAATCCCACATATTATTCCTCCTACTTATCATCCGTTAATTATTATTTGCCTCACTATTAAAAAAAATCATAGATTTTTATCATCTAGCAATCGATTAGTTACAAATAATCTTTTGTCGTATGTATATTTTTTTTCTTATTCGTATTTTACCAAAATAATAGCAGATTTAATATAGTAAGCTAACGCTCAATTCAGATAAATTTGATGAATTTTGTAGAAAATACTAGTAAATTTGTTAAATTTATTAAACCATTTTGTTTAGTAGTTCTTTTGAAATACATCCATCGATAGATATTTTGCCACTGCTAGATGCAGTCAACAACGAACTATCATCCTGCTAGCATGATGATAGAGTTAAACTAGCTTGCTTCTATGAAAAAAATACCCTTAATGCGGCAGCAAAATGGCGGCATTAAGGGTATTTTTGATGATTTGCGTTTTAACTTGTGTTTAAGCGGAACAGTATGTACTTTTATAAGGCTGGAGCTTCCATCCCCATGTGACTCCATTCTTCCCGTGCTGGTCCATATACTCCAGGTACGCTTAAACCAGCTTGGCGCATTAGAACTGTCATTTGGCCACGATGATGAATGATGTGTTTAATTAAAAGAGAGAGTGTCACTCCTTTTGGCATATCCATACCAAACACGTTTTTCATTTCGGTTAAGGATGCATCCGTCCATTGCTGCTTTACTGCGTCGATTGTGTCAGCAGTAACCTTTCGAAAAGTGTCAGCAATGGTTTTCGCTGAGGTCGGTACCGCATCTCCATTCTCCACATTTTCAACAGTGATGCCAAACTCGGTAAGCATTCCAGGTGTGCTCGCAACCACGTGCCAAGCAATTCTCCCTAGTGTTCGGTCTTCTGGAGAAACTTCTTGTTGAAGTGATTGGTCCGTTAAAACATCTAACACCTTTTGCGTAGAGGATGCTTCTTGATTCCATTCTTGGATAAATTCAGATATAGAAGTATACATAATTTTAGCCTCCATCTTTAATAAATTTAACAGTAGTAGTATATCATTCTTGCCAATATCAGCAAAATTTCCCACATAAAAATATGTCTAATACTCCTCTACAGTTGAAATATATGGTAGGTTTCGGTACATTTGCGCGTAGTCAATCCCATAGCCGACAATGAATTCATCTGGGATGACAAAGCCTACATAATCAACGGGCAGGTCTACTCGCCTTCTTTCAGGCTTGTCTAAGAGCGTACAAATTTTAATTTGTTTTGGATTATGCGCTTTTAAATGGCCGCGCAAGAAATGCAAAGTCAGACCGCTGTCAATAATATCCTCAACCACAAGGACATTCTGATTGGTAATATTGGCATCAAGGTCCTTCAGTAATCTTACTTTCCCTGTTGACTCTGTTTCGTCCCCATAGCTAGAAACGGAAATAAAATCAATATTAATATTCCCCTTCATCTCACGAATCAAATCAGCAGCGAAGATAAACGAACCTTTTAAGACGACGATTAGAATAATGTCCTCATGATTAAAGTCACTTTCAATTTGTTCAGCTAACAGCTTCACTCTGGCTTTAATTTCTGTTTCAGAAATCATCACATCTTTAATTCGATAACCCACAAATTCCACCTCATTCTAAAAATTTGGCTGTGTTAAACTTGTCTGTCGACTTCCGTTTCAGGCACTTCGCTTTCCGCGGGCGTGCCGGAGAGCCTCCTCGTCGCTTTGCTCCTGCGGGGTCTCCCCTGCCCCGTACTCCCGCAGGAGTCTTCGTGCCTTCCACTCCAATCAACAGAGTGCCAAAATCAACATTATCCCTTAACACAGCCAATAATTAAAAATGCCAATACGAAAAATCATCTAGTTTGATTTTTCGCATTGGCGTCGATTGTTATACTCCTTTATAGGCTTGTCGGTAAATTTCTGCTAATTCGGTTACTAATGGAAGCTTAGGATTTGCTGTGGTGCATTGGTCTTCGAAAGCCCGATCTGCTAGATAGTTAACTTTGCTTTCAAACTCAGCTTTATTTATATGATTTGCTTCAAGGCTCATTGGCACTTCCAATTCCTGTGTCAATTTAATAATGGCTAGAACCAGGCTCTCTACACCTTCCTCTGTGGTACTTGCAGGTAATCCTAGTATTCTAGCGATTTCAGCATAACGTTTGTCAGCTTTGAAATGGTTGTACTTCGGAAAAGCAGTGAATTTCTTTGGCTTTGCAGCATTATAACGAATAACATGCGGCATAAGTACTGCATTTGCCCGGCCGTGTGCAATATGGAACTCTGCTCCCAATTTATGGGCAAGACTATGGTTAATACCTAAAAATGCGTTAGCGAACGCCATGCCTGCAATGGTTGATGCATTATGAACCTTTTCACGAGCTTCTTCATCCTGTCCGTTTTTGTAGGCTCTTGGCAGGTACTCAAATACTAGTTGGATGGCTTTTATCGCGAGACCATCTGTAAAATCATTCGCCATACAGGACACATAAGCTTCAATTGCGTGTGTCAAGACGTCCAAACCGGTATCAGCCGTAATGTGTTTAGGGACCGTCATCACGAACTGTGGATCGATAATAGCGACGTCAGGTGTCAATTCATAATCCGCAAGAGGATATTTAATATTTGCTTCTTTATCAGTAATTACCGAGAACGATGTTACCTCGGAGCCTGTTCCAGATGTGGTAGGAATGGCAACAAATTGCGCTCTTTGGCCAAGATTAGGATATTTGACAATCCGTTTTCGAATATCTAAGAATTTTTGTTTTAAGCCAAAGAATTCGGTATCTGGATGTTCATAGAACAGCCACATTCCTTTGGCCGCATCCATTGCTGAACCGCCGCCAAGAGCAATGATCACATCAGGTTGGAAATTTGCCATCATTTCTGCACCCTTCATCACTGTTTCAATGGACGGATCCGGTTCTACTTCTGAAAAGATTTCACAATGCACATAATCAGGACGTTTTCTTAAATAATATAGAACTTTATCAACATATCCTAATTTCACCATTCCAGGGTCAGTGACAATAAAGGCTTTTGAAATTTTCGGCATTTTTGCTAAGTACTGTGTAGAGTTTTTTTCAAAATAAATTTTAGACGGTACTTTAAACCACTGCATATTTATATTCCTTTTCGCCACTTTTTTTATATTCATCAAATGAACGGTACCCACGTTTGTTGAGACAGAATTTCCGCCATACGTACCGCACCCCAGGGTCAATGACGGCATATAGGCATTGTAAATATCACCAATTGCACCTTGAGATGATGGGGCGTTGACAATAATACGTCCGGCTCTCATTCGCAGTCCAAACTCCTTAATAACTGTTTGATCGGTAGTATGAATAACAGCGGAGTGCCCTAAACCGCCAAACTCCAGCATTTCCTCGGCCCGTTTTAATCCTTCTTCAAGACTACTTACCTTATAGCATGCAAGAACTGGGCTTAATTTTTCCCTTGAAAGTGGGAATTCAGGGCCAACTCTAGTTAATTCTGCGACAAGAATCTTTGTTTCGTTAGGAACCTTCACTCCAGCCATCTCAGCTATTTTAGCCGCCGCCATTCCAACAATATCAGGGTTAACAGCACAAGAATGTTCGTTTATAACTAATTTTTCAACCTTCGCTTTTTCTTCCTCAGTTAAAAAGTAACAATTATTTGAAATCATTTCTTGTTTTACACCATCGTAAATTTCTTTATCAACAATAACCGCTTGTTCCGAGGCACAAATCATCCCATTGTCAAAGGTCTTTGATAAAATTAAGTCATTTACCGCTTGTTGAAGATTCGCTGTTTTTTCAATATAGCAAGGGACATTTCCTGGCCCAACACCCAGTGCAGGCTTACCTGAACTGTATGCAGATTTCACCATCCCCGCTCCGCCTGTGGCAAGAATTAATGAAATTCTGGTATGATTCATCAGGGCTTGAGTAGCTTCGAGCGATGGTGTTTCAATCCATTGAATACAATTTTCTGGTGCTCCTGCCTTAATTGCTGCATCTCTTAGGACTCTTGCCGCTTCACTGCTGCATTTTTGTGCGGATGGATGGAAGGCAAAAATAATTGGATTTCTCGTTTTTATCGAAATAAGTGCTTTAAACATGGTAGTCGATGTTGGATTGGTTACTGGTGTTACTCCCGCAATAACCCCGACTGGTTCCGCAATTTCAATCATACCTTCATGTTCATTTTCGTTAATGATTCCTACGGTTTTATCGTATTTGATATTATGATAGACATATTCGGTAGCAAACATATTTTTGATGATTTTATCTTCGTATACGCCTCTTCCAGTTTCTTCAACCGCTAATTTCGCAAGCGGCATATGCTGGTCAAGGCCTGCCAAAGCCATTTCTTTGACAATTTCATTTATCGTTTCTTGGTCAAAGCTGCGGAACTCAGCCAATGCTTTTAGACCATACTCGACCAGTACGTCCACCATATTTTTTACATTTTGCTTTTCTTTAACTGCCTTTTCTACAACTGCCATCGTAATACCTCCATTTGATTAATTACTTGTGAAATTTTTCACAAATTATATTAAAAAAATAATCTATTTAGCGGGTATTTTCTTGGGTGAGTGTTTGTTTGTGAATATTTTCACATAATTGGTTAAAAAAAAAGTTTTTACACTTAATCCTACAGCTGGTTATTCACACACTGGATTCCGGGGAATTTTTTCAAATAAAATGTCGGTTAGGACCTTAGAATACTTTTTAACAATAATCACGTAATTTACGGTCCAAATATAGGAGGGAATTTCTTCATTTTCTTTAAAAAACATTGCCTCAAATTCATCACCAACGGCTTCTTCAAATGTCTCTAAGGTATAAGTTTCAGAATCGGTAGAAAATACTTTCCATTCACAAACCATCATGTCTTATCACTCCTTGTTTGTTTATGGATACATCATAACATGAATTTACGACAAAAGTTTGTGAAGTATTGAACAAAGTGTGAATCATTTTTAAATTATAGATTTTACACTTTATAAATAGGGGTTACGGTCATTCCGCTTTTAACCGTAACCGTTTTTAAACGTGTTTCGAGTATTAACCAACTTCTACATCAACACAATTCCTTCAGGAAGATTAATAGAAGTCAGAATGTCCGCCTCCCTCACACGATCCTCTGCATAAGAAGAACCACTCAAAATCTCATGATCCAGGTATCCGGGATGACACATCACTTCGACCGTTTGCCCGTCATGAACACGTGTAACCAGTTTCTCAAAGTAATCGCAGGTCGCTCCCTCTCCATAAAAATCATGTAAAAACACATCGGAAAAAGCAGCTACTCCCTCTACTGCATCCATTGAAAAACGTCTAGCACTTAAATCGTATTTATTTGCCAGCATTTGCACCACCGGTAAAAATGCTGGAATCGTATGAACATGATGATGGCTATCAAAATGAGTTGGTGTAAGCCCTGTTTCTAGAAACTTATCGATTTGCGCACTCCACTCTCTTGTCAGTTCGTCAAGGGAAATCTCCGTTTTCTCTTTGAATTCAGAAAGTCGTTTAAAACTGCCATTCTCATTAACTAGTGACGGAACGTCTGTTAAAAGTGGCTTTCCACACGTTAGGACCAGATGAATCCCAACTTGAAGTTTTGGATTTGCTTTCGCGAGCTCCACAGCATGTGTCACACCAGGCATGTTCATCATCATCGTGGTGGAATTAACTATGCCATTTTTATGGGCATCGATAATCCCATAATTAATTCCTCTTGAGTACCCGAAATCATCTGCATTTACAATTAACTTAATCAAGCGGTTATACCCTCCTCTTTACCAGCGAAAAGGCTGCAGATCCGCTGCCTTTTGTTAATTTTTAAAAAACTGAGGTAAATACTTCTTATGCGCTTCTAACATTTCGTCGACGATTTGTTTCGCAATGGTATCTGAGGCAACCAATGGATTGATTGTTAAAGCAAGGATTGCTAGATTATAATCGCCCGTTACTGCAGCTTCGGCTGCGACCCGTTCAAATGATTTAATTTGTTGAACAAGGCCTCGGACCGGAACAGGGAGATCGCCCATCACAAGTGGCTTTGGGCCCTCTTTTGTAATGATACAGCTAACCTCAACAGCCGAATCATTAGGAATGCTCGCGATTGAACCATTATTTAAAGTATTAACCGGTTGAATATCCCCTTTGTCATTATAAATTGAAGAAATTAAACGGACCGCAGCATCACTGTAATAAGCGCCACCCCGTTTTTCAAGTTGTGGAGGTTTAATTGATAGATTAGGATCCTTATAAAGTTCAAAAAGATCCTCTTCTAACTTTTTCACTACTTCCGCACGTGTTCCAACCGTTTCTGCATTTTTGATGTCTTTTTCGACCATTTCACGACTTTTATAATAATAATTGTGATAAGGACATGGCAGTACTCCTAAGGCCCTAATAAATTCAGGCTCCCAGCCCTGCCCTTGAATATTCTTTACGAAACTTGAATTTTCTGGGTTGGTTAAAAATTCGATGACTTGGTCTTTTTTACTAACGCCATCTACAAAAACATCTAGACCGTATACCATATGATTTAACCCGGCAAAGTCAATGCGGACACGGGAATGTTCAACTTTTAGTAGTTTTGCAATACCCATTTCCATCCCAATCGGTACATTACAGAGTCCGACTACCTTGCGATGGTCACTATAGCGGAGAACCGCTTCCGTCACCATCCCTGCTGGATTGGTAAAGTTAACGAGCCACGCATCAGGACAAAGTTCCTTCATATCTTTGACAATATCCAAAATAACTGGAATCGTGCGAAGACCTTTAAAAAGGCCACCCGGTCCGTTGGTTTCTTGCCCAAGTACCCCATACTTTAACGGGATTCTCTCATCCTTTGCCCTCGCGTCGAGGAGACCCACCCGGAATTGTGTGGTCACAAAATCAGCATCCCTTAATGCTTCTCTCCGATTGAGTGTTAAGTGCACTTCGACAGGAAGTCCTGCTTTTTGAAACATACGTTTTGCTAAGTTTCCAACTATTTCTAATTTCTCTTTCCCTTCCTCGACATCCACAAGCCAGAGTTCGCGTAATGGTAGTTCATCGTATCGTTTGATCAATCCTTCCACCAGCTCGGGAGTATAACTCGAACCGCCGCCAATGGTGGTAATTTTAATCGATTTAGTCAATTTCTATGAACCTCCCACTTTATTGAGTATTCATTTCTTGGCGAATCTCAACAATCTCTCTTGCTAAATCTATTAATGTGATGGCCGTCATTAAATGGTCTTGCGCATGGACTAGGATAATGGGGATGTCGAAATCCTTGCCCTCCGCTTCCGCTTGAATCAATTGTGTTTGAAAGCGATGGGCATGAATGATTTCACTGTCAGCCTCTGATAGTTTTTCCAGTGCAGAAGTGAAGCTTTTTTCTTTGGCAGTAAAAATCGCTTCCATGGCGAGACTTCTGGCATTTCCACTGTGCAAAATTAATTGAAATGAGAGTTGGTACAATTCTTCCTTTGTCATCTTTGTCCCCCTCACCTAAGATACATGCCAAGAGCTTGCCAGATGGCAAGCCCTTTTTTATTCTATTGTTAATTACTAGACCCTTTTTCAACATTGAAGTTTTGTTTATCCCACATTCTAAAAAATGGATAGTAAATCGCAAAGGCAACGACTAAATTTATCACTTGCATTAAAGCCCCTCTAATATTTCCGCCCGTTGCTAGATATCCACCGATAATAGGAGGAGTCGTCCAAGGTACAGCAACACCAGCGGTCTTCGGAGCAAAACCAGTACTCATCCCAATATAAGTCGTAATGGTCAGTGCCAACGGTGTTAAAATAAATGGAATAATGAGCAGTGGATTTAAAACGATTGGGGCTCCGAAAGTAATCGGTTCATTAATATTGAATATTCCTGGTCCGATTGCCAGACGGCCTAATTGCTTGGATTGCTGACTCTTCGCCATAAATAACATCATGATAGCAAAAACAAATGTTGCACCTGAACCGCCCATATAAATGAAAATATCAAAGAATTGTTGGGAAATGATATTTGGAATTTCATCTCCTGCTTGAAGCGCCAAGCGGTTCGCGTCCGTTTGGGCTAACCAAATTGGTGCCATAACGCCGCCGACAATACTCGCGCCATGCAATCCAGTGGACCATAAGAGTTGAACAAAGAAGACGGCAATTAGTGCACCAATCAGTGTCCCACCAAGCGCACCAAGTGGTTCTTGTAACAACTGCCCAACAACATTGTGCAAACTTTCAAACGAAGTGTTTTCAATGAGTAAACGGATAATCCACACGCAAAGAATAACTAAAAATCCTGGGAATAAAGCGACAAATGATTTACTGACACTTGGCGGTACACCATCCGGCATTTTTATAACAATATTTTTTTGAATAATATATCGATAAATTTCAGTTGAAAACATAGCTAGGATCATAGCAACAAACAAACCTTTACTACCTAAGAGAGCCATTGGCAATACGCCGCCTACTTGTACAGCTGCTGTTGTTCCTTCTGGGGTAAACATCGTGAAATAGGGAGTGGCAAGAATAAAAGCAGCGACAGATATGGCACCTGCACTCAAAGGATCGACTTTGTATTGTTCAGCCAGACGGTAGGCTATACCGAACGCTGCAATCAGCGCCATAATGTCAAAAGTTGCGCTGACAGGATATAGAAGTTTAGTTAACCAGGCGTCTCCGAATGTGCGGGCCATAAATTCCGGATATCCATCAATAGGTAAAAATCCCAAAATTAAAAAAATGGATCCAATGATGAGGAGCGGCATGGTTAAAATGATTCCATCACGCAATGCTTGTAAGTGTCGCTGACCTGCAATCCTGCCTGCGACGGGCATTACCTTCTCTTCTAACATCTGATTAAATTTGCTCATATCTTTTCACCCCTATGTGAAGTTATGAATCTAGTAGATTTTTGGCAAATTTTAATACTTCCGCCCCATTACACATCCCATAATGCACCGAATTGATTAAATCAACGGGTATCCCTTTTTCTAATCCTGCTTTTTTCAATTTGGGAAGCAGATATCGAACCTGCGGACCTACTAATAACACATCCGCTTGATCTAGATGGTTATTCACTTCATTCGCACTTACTGCCCATATCTTTGCAGAAATTCCTTCTGCTTTTGCTGCTGCTTCCATTTTCGTTACTAATAAGCTAGTTGACATGCCTGCAGCACAGCATAATAGGATGTTCATAACAATCCTCCCTTCTATTTATTGTAACCGCTTACAAAAAAGATAAAAAATTTTTCCATTGCGATAAACAATGGATTTCCAAAAAAAGATGTCCTCCATGTCAATATTTTGTCCCGCCCTAATATATATTTCCTCACCAAAAAAATTAGGACAAAAAGTTTCTCTTTCAAATAATATAAAAACCTACAGAATTTTAAATTAGCGGAAAGATAAAAAGAAGCCTGGAATATTCCAGACTTCCTACTATGGAGCATGTTACCTTCTGCTTCTCACTTGGGGACCATTCAATAGAATCTTACTAATTCCCTTCCTACTCCATCATCTTAGGTCTTCAAACTCTCTTGCAATTCTTTCAAACGCTTCCTGTATAAGTGGTCTTGGTGACGGGATACAAATTCTTTGCCACTGTAACCCTTCCTCACCAAACATCTTTCCATCTTCAAGCAGTACATTCGCTTTGTTATAAATGCGATCATGGATTTCTTCAGGAGAGAGGCCATAATCGCTAAAATCCATCCACAAAATATAGGTTCCTTCTGGAATTCTCACCTTAACTTTCGGCATTTTCTCCGCTAAAAACGTAACAGCCCATTCCATGGTCCCATCAATATAGTCCTTCAACTGTTCTAACCAGTCTTCTCCTTCATTATAGACAGCAATCAAAGCTGAAACAGTAAAAGGAGATGGTAAGTGCATACCCATAACCTTATTAAAAGTATTTCTAAGTTCTGGATTCGAGATAATCACATTCGTACAATGAAGTCCGGCGACATTGAATGTTTTATTGATTGCTGTAAAAGTAATAATCCGATCACGATGTTCAGAAGCCTTGGCGATTGGAATAAACGTCTGATTTCGACGAACTAAATCGCCATGAATTTCATCGGCAACAATGAGGACATCATGTTCCGCACAAATATCGGCTAATTTCCTTAATTCATCCTGAGTAAACACTCTTCCTGTTGGATTATGCGGGTTGCATAAGATGAACATTTTGGTTGTTTCTTCTTTTGCTTTCGCTTCAAAATCAGCAAAATCAATTTGAAAGTACCCTTCACTATTTGCTTTAAGGGCATTATTCACTACTTTTCGACCGTTGGCTTCTATTGCGGAAGTAAACGGTGGATACACGGGACGTTGGATAATGATGCCATCTCCTGGATTGGTTAAAGCTTTGACAGCCACATTTAAGGCATGGACGGTTCCAGGACTAAAACTGATTTCCTCCTGCGGAATCTCCCAATCATGTCTCTTTTTAAACCAATGCTGAATGGCTTCATAATACTCTTTTGGAAAAATAGTATAGCCGAAAATTCGGTGATCGACTGTCTTATGTAAAGCATCTACTAAGGGCTGGGGTACTGGTAAATCCATATCCGCTGTAAATAATGGAATCGTTTCTTCATCATATCGTTCTGTCAGCCCAATCTGTTTAAGAAGCTCCCCTCCATCCCATTTAATTGAATAGGTTCCTCTTCGGTTAACAACTTCATCAAAGTTATACTTCATTTACATACACCCTTCTATTTTTCATTTCTTTAAATGATTCACTTATAAAAATTTCCATTGATTACTCTAATTATAGCGATAAAAAGAAGTGATTAAAAATCTGGAAGGATAAATTTTTTATTAATATCTGCGATGACACAAAAAAGAGCAGGCCTCCGTTAGCACTGCTCATTCCTGCAAATTACAAATTTTATTTTATTGGCCCGTTCCGATTAAAATGGGAATTGATTTGACCAATAATCATCTTACGCTTTTCCTTTTTGGAGAAATCTCTGCGAATTTCCATCGTTTGGACCCCTTCTTCAATTTTTTCTGCAATTTCTATTAGTCTTTCAATATCCGCAAATGAGTATTTCCGTGTCCCATTTGGGGTCCTGTCTGGAAAAATAAGCTTTCGTGTTTCATAATAATGGATTTGTCTGCTTGTTAGACCCGTCAATTCTGTCACAATTCCTATCGTGATAACCTTTTGTTCACGATAGGATTGGTTTTCATTTTCCAAGATACCACCTGCCTATTTTGTTTATTTTTAAAAATGTGAATTGTTTAACAATTCTAATGTTACATATTCTAACACAGGATGTTATAAAGTGAAACAATAAATTCCTTTTTATATAAATTTTTACCATAATAAAAATTAGAAGCAGCAATATAAATAGTTGACTCGTTAAAAATTCTATGTCACTTTAGAAATATATTCCTACATACAGAAGGAGAAGGACACATTCCTTATGAAAAGAAAAATACTTGCTTATAACTTTGAATTCTCTGAAACGCTAGATCGTTTAAGAGATCATTTCGACGTAGAAATTTTTGAACGGATCAATCCCAAAACAGACCTCGCTTTTGCGCATGCTCTTAAGAATGCTGAAGGAATTGTGGGACTCGCGCTCCCAGTCGATAAAGAATTATTGGACCGAGCTCCAAATTTAAAAATTGTTTCTAATAACTCGACAGGTTTTAATAATCTATCCCTCGAAGAGATGACCAAGCGCGGTATTATGGGCACAAACACACCAGGCGTACTTGAGGACACTACGGCTGATGCGATTTTCGGCATCCTCATTGCAGCAGCAAGACGCATCCCCGAATTAGACCAATTCGTGAAGAAAGGAAAGTGGAATCAACATCTAACTAGGAAAGAATATGCCGTTGATGTTCATCATAAAACATTAGGTATTATTGGGATGGGGAAAATCGGCTCATTAATTGCAAAACGCGGGCATTTTGGCTTTGACATGAACGTTCTATACTACAACCGCACTCGGAACCTTGAAGCTGAAGAAAAATACAACGCTGTTTACTCTTCATTTGATACCTTACTTATGGAATCCGATTTTGTTTGTTTAATGACTCCGCTCACACCTGAAACTGAAAATATAATGGGAGAACGCGAATTTAAATTGATGAAAAATTCAGCAATTTTCGTAAACGGTTCGCGCGGAAAAACAGTGGATGAAAATGCATTAATTGAAGCGTTACGAACCAACGAAATCCATGGAGCAGCATTAGACGTATTCCAAATTGAACCAGTCAGAACGGATCATCCTTTGCTGCAGTTTCACAATGTGGTAACGACCCCGCATATTGGATCATCAACCCACGAAACGGAACTTAAAATGGCCAAACTTGCTGTTGAGAATTTAGAAGCAGGACTAACGGGGAAACGACCGAAAAATCTTGTTAATCCTGAGGTATTGGATTAATTTCACAAAGGAGATAGACCCATGAACTCACCAAAAACGATTGTTGAAAAACTAAATTTAAATAAGTATGATCGAAAACTGGTTCTTAACAAACCTGAAGATTTAGATGAATTGAATGGATTAGATTATGATTCATCACCTAATAAAGAAAAATATGATCTAATCTTTAATTTCGTTTTTAGTTTAGAGGAATTTTCCCAGCAACTTCAGTCAGTGATTAACAATCAATTACTCGAAAAAAATGGATATGTATTCTTTGCCTATCCCAAAAAGAAAAATCCAAAATATCAAGAATACATCGAACGAGACAGTTTGTTTGAGGTAGTAGCGATGGATGAAGAGGGCTATACACTTGGAAGTGACATTAAGTTTTCCAGAATGGTTAGTCTAAATGATGTGTTTACCGTTGTTGGGTTGAAATCAACTCCAAAGAAGGCGGAAAAAGCCGCTAGCAGCAAATCTAGTCAATGTGTGGACGACTATATTGTTCATGTCGACGATATTAAGCAGTATTTACACCGGAATGAAGAGTTGCTGGCGTCCTTTAATCAATTAACGTTTGGCTATCAAAAGGATTGGGCCCGTTATGTTTTCAGTGCAAAACGGAAAGAAACCCATGAAAAACGATTGCTGGAAATGGAAACAGTGCTGGGTGAAGACTATAAAACAATGGATTTATATCGAAGGAAACAGAAATAAGTTTGCCCCCTTCTTAACAAGTAGGGGGGTTTTTGATTGTTAAATGATGTAAACAATGCTATCGCCAGTAAATGGTGCTTATCCGCCAGTAAACACAGCGTATCCGACAGTAATTTCCACTTATCCGCTAGTAACCACTGCCTATCCGCCAGTAAACCTCCAAATAAACCCAAATATCATTCCCCTCAAGCATATTACTTATACATTTTCTTTAAATTGGCTACAATTCTAATAGAAATGGAGGAAACGAACATGGTACGATTTCTGGCAATCATCTCATTTATTCTTTTATTTAAATTTTCACTCCCTGTCATAGACGAAAAATTGGAAAAAGGCGATATCGAAAAGACCGTTGATTCCGTTCAGTCTGTAATAAATATCAAAGACAACACTGCAATAGCAGAGACACTTAATAGTTTTTCCGAAAAAGTTCAACAACTAGGGAAACAGCTAGGCTTTCAATTGAAAGATAGTCCACTTCCTAAACAACAACCTCAACAGCAGAAAGAAAAAGTTGAGTTGACCATTCCTACTGAACAAGTATTTTCAATTCATAATGTTGAAATTGGCAATCTAAAAGAAGATATTGAACATGATTTAGGAAATGCAAACCGAAAATCCTTTAATGAATACGGGACGGATTGGTATAGCTATCACCAGAATTATCATGATTTCTTTATGGTCATGTATGACAAAAATAACAAAGCTGCCGGTTTGTATACCAACCAAGATTTAATTGCTTCAACGAACGGGATTAAACTCGGAAGCTCGAAGAAAATCGTCCGAGAAAAACTTGGGGAGCCCTTAACCAAAATTCAAAAAGGATTCACCGTTTATCAGCTGCAGGAAAATAGCGATAATGATTTGTTTTTAGTAAAGGGAACCTATGTAACCGTCTTTTATGATAAGCATGAAAATAATACTGTTACCGCCATTCAATTGATCAACAAAGACTTTGAAGAGGGAAAAACGGATTTCTACACAAAAGGGAATTCAGCTTTAAAAGAAGGCTTTGAATATCAGTTATTTGATTTGACAAATGCCGCACGGGTCAATCATCAACTGCCTGTTTTGACATGGGATGAGCATGTTCGCGAAACGGCACGCAAGCATAGCACCGATATGGCGGTCCATCAGTACTTTGATCACACCAACCTTAAAGGACAATCTCCGTTTGATCGGATGAAAGAAGACGATATCACCTTTCATTTGGCAGGCGAAAACCTGGCCTATGGCCAATTTAGCAGCATTTTCGCCCATGAAGGATTAATGAACTCACTTGGGCACCGGGAAAATATCTTGCGTAAAGGTTATGAGTATTTAGGGGTGGGCGTTGCATTTAATAATGAATCACAACCCTACTATACGGAAAATTTCTTTGCAAAATAATGATAAACACAAAACCTTCCTAGTCACTTAGGAAGGTTTTGTCGTTAGTAAGCTATTAAGATTCCGTGTCTGCAATAACTCTAGTTAATTCTTCATCCGAATAGAAACCTCGTATACCTGGTTTATTTTGAAGATATTGAATGATTTCTTCGTTCGTATAGTCTGTTTTTAACCCTTTAATAATAGTGGCTAAATAATTATGGGATGGCTTCTTCATTTCTACTTCATCTTGTTCCCAAGGGGCAGTGAAGGTGAAAATGGGATACCCCTTACCCTCACCAAGATAAATAATATTTCCATACCAAGCATGGTGGCGAAATATTCTTGACCCTTTCTCTTTTACCTCGTTTAAATCTATTTCGAAGATTTTCCCACTATTCTCCTGTTTCACCACATCTAAAAACTGTTCGCTGGTGATTAAATATTTTTTACTATAAGTGAGAGAATCCTCTCCTTGCTTTAATCCTATAAAGGCCACACCTTGAGATTGCCACCCAGCTGCCTCTTTTGCAAAGTAAAGCGGATAATTGAATATAAAAGAAGACTCTGCAATCGGCAGTGATTGATCTTTACAGCCTGTCTCCACTCTTGAGGACCCCGCTGGACTCCCGCCCTTGATATAGCATAAGAACCGATCCTTATTAAGATTTGAACCATAACTTGCATACCACACATACTGCTTACTTTCACTCACCATTCCCACCAACTTTTTTTGTTAATTTTTTAACTCAGGTGCTTAGTTGTTCATCCAATAGGGACAAGGACTTCCCAATCGACTCAGGAATGACGAATGTATTTCGATCCGTGTCATATGGAGTATCACCTATATTAATTATAATCAATGGAGTGCTTTTCCTTCTATATTGAGGGAATGTTGAAAATGGTGTGACCTTAAGACTCGTTCCTAACACCAATAGACAATCTGCCTCCTCAATCGTATGTAAAATCTTATTAAACCCTTCAACCGTAAACCATTTACCTGTACCACCAAATAAAACAACATCCGGTTTTATGAAACGTTCTCTCTTTTGACGGGTATCGCAATGGTCACACATATAAAATTCATTCATGTTCTGAAAACGATTTAGCATTTCTTCGGTCGTGTAACTTTTATTGCAATGTAAGCAAGTGGCTGTTTTCATTGTTCCATGAAATTCAATCACGCTTTTACTTCCTGCTTTTTGATGAAGTCCATCAATATTTTGGGTAATAATATGAGAAACTTTCCCTTCTCTTTCCCACTTTGACAAGATTTCATGTCCTGCATTTGGCATAGCGTCCGGATGATAAAGATTGTCGAATGCAAATTGGTAGAACTCTTTTGGATTTTGATAAAAATAATCAAGCGAAAGAATATATTCAGGTGCCAATTGATAAACTCCAGTCCTTGAACGAAAATCCTTAATGCCTGATTCTGTACTTACTCCGGCACCAGTAAGCACAACAATGTTCTTTGCATTTTTGATTAGGGCCACACATATATCGAACTGATTATTTTCCATCAGGTCACCTCTCCTTTTTTTGTGTTTCTCAAACATGTTAATGAATCTAATTTATATTATTTTACTACATAGAAAAACGATGAGTCATAAACTCATCGCTTTTTGATTTCGTGCCTGCTCCCCACTACCTTACATAATTTTAAAGTACTGGGGGGCAGGCATTATAGATGCTACGCAAACGCACGTAACTTTTTATTTTTTTTCAAATGTAATGGTTTATGTGTGTAATAGATTTTTGCAAGTGCGTGATTATCACATAGTGAACATTTAATTTTATAAGAAGCTTTACTAATATGGGGAGTTTCTAAGAAGGTTAGAATTTCTTTCATATGTTTATCACAGGCCCACATGATCTCACCCCGAATAGGAATTTTTATTTCTTCGCTTACTAAATAGTTGAAACTTCTTTTTGAATTTTATCTGGCTTTCTTTTTTTGACCACTTCTGTAAAAGCATCATCCCAAGAAATCGAAATGTCACCGTTTGTTACGAAGGTTTGACAGCCGAGACGATACCCTTCATTTAACCATTCTTCCCCTAATTTTCTTCTTTCCTGAACTTTAACTTTATCTAGGAATTCGGCACCTTCTTCTGTTTTAAAGACGCAGTTGCCGCAAATTCCTCCACCACATCGATTTGGGAGTTCTCCATCATAACGAAGGGACATCCTTAAAATATTCGAATCCTCTGGTACCTCTAATTGTTTATTGCTGTTAATGAAATTTATTTTTGGCATGCCTCGTATCCTCCCTTTATTTTATCTTCTTGGTATACAATGTACCATATTTAAAATTATCAGACAATATAAATATTTTAAATTTTTTCATTTTTTAAAAAAGGTAAATTTTAGACCACATCGAGGAGACGGTGTGGTCATTAACATTGATGAAAGCACGCCCCGAAATCTTTTCTAGAATGGATCAAGTGGACATCAACTTTTCCTTTTTGTTAAGCTTTTGTTTTATATTTTCAATATAAGTGATATAAGCTTTTTTCGAGTTTTCAATATGAATCCTCATTAAATATTCAGCCATTTCCGCTTCTTTATCTCGCAAGGCTTTCATGATATCTATATGTTCTTTTAATGATTCTTTTCTTCTGCCTGGTGTCTCATATCCCATATTTGCAGCCATATGTATATAGTCAATCAGACCTGAGAGAATCTCATATAATTTAGGGCTTTTTGATGCTTTATTAATGAGACGATTCATTTCGATATGTTCAAGATTAAAATTTTCTTCTGCTTGATCTCTTAACATCATTAGTTCTTTGATCTTTTGATCTAATTCTAGTTGTGTTTCTTTATCCATCCGCCCCGCGGCCAATTTAACGGCAAGGACTTCTAATGAGGCAAGGATTGTAAATACCTCGATGACTTCATTCTCGGATATATTCGAGACCACGACACCTTTTCTGGGAACTGTTTTTACAAAACCTTGGGATTCCAAGCGGAACATGGCTTCTCGAATCGGTGTCCGGCTGATGCCTAATTTCCCAGCCAGTTCTCGTTCAATTAACCGGTCGCCCGCTTTTAATTCGCCCTCAAGAATCATTTCCTTTAAATAGTTATATGCATGCTCACGAATCGATAAAAGATTGTTTTCCTCCCATCTTAAATCCATAACTTCCACCCGCTCATTTTATTTATTTTTAAACTTTCCGTCTTACGAAAGAAAAACTCCACCATAAACTAAGCAGCAAACAATTAACAGGGATGGGTGCATTTTTATTTTTATTAAGGCAAAATAACTAACTACAGTTAATAAGACTAAGTGAAAAAGACCACTTTTTTCATAAGCTGTTAAAAAGAATTGATACGCCATCACAGCAAGTAAAATGAAAATAATCGGCTGAACAGACTTTGTCATAAGCGCAACTTTTGGAGAGCCTTTAAATAGATTGATAAATTTAAAAAGTAAAATAACGGCCAGTGCAGAAGGTAGGATGGTTGCAATTAGAGCAATCGTTGCACCAAGAACTCCCCCCAGTTGATAACCAATATAGCCCCCCATTTTTGTGGCAATCGGTCCTGGCAGGGCATTTGCGATCGCTAAGACATCCCCAAACTCGGAGAGCTTCATCCAATGGTAATGGTTGACTACTTCGTTTTGAATTAATGGTATCGTTGCTGGACCACCGCCGTATCCCAATAAATTAGCAATAAAAAAAGACCAAAAAATATGCAAATAAATCATGAACTTTTTTCCTTTCTCCGAAGAAGCATCTCAGCTGAAGCTTTTGCCGCTTTTTCCTTTCGATCAGCTATGATAAAGGCAGCGATGAGAAATACCGCAATTAGGATACCTGGATGTACTCCAAGGAACTGAACAATAACTAATGTAACGATCGAAAGCGTGAGCATGATTGGAAAACCTAGGCCTTTGCGGCCATTTTGAAAAAATCGGTAGGCCATCTCCACCAACATAAATCCAATCACGGGTGTAACCCCTTGAACCATTCCGCTGACAATCGGTGATTCCTTAAAGGAATAAAGCACACCCAATAAGGCAATCATTGCAACAATGGAAGGCAGAATGTGGGTAAGAATGGCCACGGTTGCCCCTAAATACCCCTTCACCTTGTAACCGATATATGCAGCCATTTTTGTGGCAATCGGTCCTGGCAAGGTATTAGCTAATGCAAGGGTTTCTACAAATTCTTGTTCGTTCATCCACTTGTATTTTTTCACAGCTTCAAATTCAATCAACGGTATAGTCGAGGGTCCGCCCCCATACCCAGTCACACCGGTGCGGGCAAATCCAATAGCTAACTCCAGATATGTTTTCAGTTGATTCTCCCCCTTTTTTATACCAATATAACATTTTTACCCCTTTTTTAATAGAAGCATAGATTAAGATAGACCTCATTCTGCGAAAAACATACATGAATGAGGTCCGGTTTTTCTTATTTTTTTATATCGGCTGCAGTAATTACTTCCAGACCATCGCTTTCTAGATAGGTTTGCAATGCTTGAAGTGCTGCGGTACCCACGGCAGTATCTTGCTCTCCGTTTCCGCCACTTACACCAATTCCACCTACCACTTCACCATTGACGACAATTGGGAACCCGCCAACAAAAATGGCAAACTTCCCTGGCAGCATTTGTTGAATTCCGAAGGCTTCATTTCCAGGAAGCGCTGGTCCATTAGGTTCCTTGTTAAACAAATGGGTGGAGCGTTTGTGGCCAGCAGCTGTGTAAGCTTTCGCGATCGAGATTTCTGGACCAGTAATACGCGCGCCATTCATGCGCTCAAGCGCAATTAGGTTTCCACCATCATCAACAATGGCGATTGTTTCAAAGACATTAATCTCTTCTGATTTTTTCTTCGCTGCCTCAATCATCAACTTTGCTTCTTCTAGTTCAATTTTTAATACAGACTTCATATCCGGTTCTCCTTTATATATCGTATTATAATTAATAGCCCATATAGACCGTTTTTAATTGCGTAAAGAACTCTAAGCCCACTCTTCCTGATTCACGGAAGGTAGAGGTACTTGATTTTTTCAAACCTCCAAATGGTGCATTCATTAAGTTTCCAGTCGTGGTACGATTAACCTTAACTGTCCCCGCTTGGATATCTTTGGTAAATTGATTAGCGATTTTAAGATTATTGGTCACAATCGAAGCAGACAAACCATACTCGACATCATTCGCAACAGCGATGGCCTCTTCATATGTATCTACTTCAATCACAGCCACCACCGGGCCAAAGATTTCTTCTTTTGCAATCCGTGAATTCGCTTTTACATTCGTAAAAATAGCCGGCTGAACATAGTATCCTTTTTCGAAATCTCCAGATAATATTTGCTCACCGCCATAGACCAATTCAGCGCCATCTTCCTTACCGAATTCAATATACTTTAAGACATTTTTCAATTGTTTTTCGTTGGCAAGCGGCCCAATTTTCACACCAGTTTCAAAACCATTCCCAACTTTTAGTGCGCTAGTCTTTTCAACGAGTTTTTGAACAAATGCCTCTTTTACGCTGTTCAAGACAATAACACGACTTGTTCCTGTACATGCCTGCCCTGTTAATGAAAAGCCCCCGTTTACCGTCAAAGTGGCGGCAAGGTCGAGATCGGCATCACCCATAACAATAAGGGGGTTCTTCCCGCCCAGTTCCATTTGCGTCCGGGTTGTAAAGCCTGCCTTTTTATGAATGTCTTCACCTGCCGCAGTTGAACCTGTAAATGTGACAGCTCTAACAGCTGGATGAGTGACCAATAGATCGCCGACATCTGATGCTTTTCCCGTAACAAAGTTAATCACGCCTTTAGGAATGCCAGCCTTATCTAGTGCTTCAACTAGACGAAAAGCAATCAATGGAGTATCAGAGGAAGGTTTAAAAACAACCGTATTCCCCGTGATTAAAGCGGGAGCGATTTTTCGGGCCGGAATAGAAAGCGGAAAGTTCCATGGAGTAATGACACTGACAACTCCGAGTGGTTCTCTTTCCGTTGAAACTTTCATGTTTGCATCATCATTTGGAAAGGTTTCCCCTGTAAAACTTTGCCCTTCTACTGCATAATAACGGAGGGTTTGCGCAGAACGTAATACCTCATTCTTAGCATCATCGACATGCTTGCCTTCTTCCCTTGTTAACTCTTCTGCCAAAGAGGCAACATTTTGCTCGAGAATACTGGCAGCTTGATTTAAGATCGCTGCACGTTTGGATGGAGCTGTTTGGGACCAGCTAGGAAACGCATTCTTGGCCGCTTCAATCGCTAGTTTTACATCCTGTTCATTTGAAGCTTGGAATTCACCTACAAGATCTTCGGTATTTGCCGGGTTCACACTAAAAAATGTTTTATTACTAACCGATTCCTGCCATTCTCCATTGATATAATTATTGAATGTCTCTACTTTTGTAGTAATCACTACTATCACCTTTTTTCATTTATTAAGTTCCCAACAATTATTAGAAAATATGATCCTATAAAAATGGCCGTCACTTAAACCTTAGATTACAAGATTAATATGACGGCCGATAATAGCGCTTCCATTTTTCTATTTACTTTGTTTCTACAAGAGCACCTAAATCTTTTTCAATATACTCTTTCCAAAGTCCATCCATGTACATACGGCGCATTTTTGCTCCTGTACGAACAACTTCTAAGCAGCGTTGTTGTAATTCTGGGGTGTCAGCGTGGTCAAGAACAATTTTGTATCCGCGCTCACCATGGATCTCATCTGAAACGATGTGTAAGTCAAAGAATTCAATTTCTTCATCTGTAAATCCGTATTTTTCACGTAAAGCAGGAGTTTGCTTCCGGTAAATATCAGGAACTTGTGATTCTAATCCAACAACAAGAGCTGCAGTTGCTACAACAAAATTCTCACGTGCTGCCACCGCAAAACACCAGCTTTGAAGACCTAATGTTGTTGGAGCCATATTGTTAGGATCAATAATTCTTTCTGCAGTCGTACCGCATGCTTCCGCAAATCGAATCAATAAATCAGTGTGACGATCTGCTGCGATTTCTTCCTCATACATATTTTGAAGAGTGAAATCTTTTGCAGCTGCAAACTTTGGATCTTGTGGAGTATTGTGGTAAATATACGCTAAGTAATCAGCGAATGGCCCTACATAATGGTAGTGGTTTTCAGCCCAACTAGCAAAGTGTTTTCTTTCTAGTTTGCCCTCTGCCCAAGCTACTGTAAATGCAGCCTTCTGGCTATGGTTACCTTTAATTGCTTCCTCTAATTGTCTGCGAAATTCATCTTTAGATAATAATTCTGTCAACTGAAATTCCTCCTCTAATTTTATGTAGGTATCCAATCTTATATTGGTATTTGATATTTTGTATACCAAGTTAGTTTAAAAATAAAAAGATTGTGGATTTTTTCCCTTTCCAGTGCTCTCTTTTTTTGTGAAACTATTGATTTGGTATACCTTACGTTTATACTACCAAGATATTGTTTATTTGTAAATATAATTTTTAGAATTTTTTAAAGATTATTTTTCTTTTTTAAAAAACTAAGATTATTACTAGACATTCACTTTCAAATCTAACAATGTGTATAGTTCTTTTGATAGATTATCTAATGCTTCTTCTACGATTTGCTGGCCAATTTCCCAGCTAGCTTTTGTGCCATCGCCAATGCATCCATTATTCGTCATTTCTTCATAATAATAAAATCCTTGAATCGCTTTACCAGGCCGAAGCTGCTTCCATCTACCCTCTTCTTGTATATCACCTTTCTCTAGTTTTTCGAGACGGACAAGTTCAGGAGCTAAATAAAGCGCTTCCGAAACTTCGCGTTCACAACTATGACCAAATAAGGTAGAAGTAACATTTTCCTTAATTGCCTTTTTAGCAGAGGCAGTCGTTTTTGCATAATAGATTTCTACATCCAGTTCTTTTGATAACATCATCGAGGCCACATTTAGCGTCGACTGATTGCCACCATGTGAATTTAAAAATAAAAACTTTTCAATCCCGTGATGCTTCAATGATGAAACTATATCCTTTAACACCGCAATTAATGTGGTCGGCTCCAAGGAGATCGTTCCCGGAAAATTCAAATGATGCTGAGAAACACCCATATTAACAGTTGGTGTCACCAATGCATATGGAAACATTTTTTGTCCTAGTTTCTTGGCCATCCTTTCAGCTAAAACAGCATCACAGCTTTCAACCATATGCGGGCCGTGCTGTTCATGAGCGCCGATTGGTATGATAGCTAATTGAACCGTCTTCAATGCTTCTTCTACTTCTTTCCATGTCATACTGGTTAAATCATAACAATCCATGAGTACTCACCTACTTAAGCTTATTGTATTTTGTATACCGTTTTAAAAAATAAAAACACATTCCCTATTAAGATTGGATAACTGATTGCTTCTTCGGGGGCTGAACTGAAATATTTTCTTGCGAAATTTCAATATCCTCTTTAATGGTCATTTGGCACGTTAACCGGTATCCCTCTTTCACCTTATCACCAAGCATTTTTTCTTCTTTCCAATTCGGCGGTGCCAGCCCTTCAGATCCATTCACTACGATACATGTACATTTCGTGCAGCGCCCCATTCCACAGCCATACTTTAGTTTTGGAAGTTGGCGTGTACCAGCCAAAACAACTAAATTGGCATTATCTTTAACCTCTTGTTCGATTGTCGTTCCATCCACATGAAGGATTACTTTAGGCATATTGTTACCCCTTTCTGTTTTTTCTAAAAATTTTGATACTTTTCTGAAGTATACAATTTTTTGGATAGAGAAGCAAACTAGAATTTTAAAAAAGATAAATCTTTTTGAAGTTAGGCTCTTATTCTAGCAACTACACAAGGAATTATTTAAATATTTAGAATATGCCCTTGAACATTTTAATTCCATACGATAAAATACTCTTAAGAGTTTGGTATACAATATTCCGCGGAGGTGGGTACAGAAAAAACTTAATCTCATTGGTTCCGATACTTAGGGAAACAAAAACGCATACTTACTTGATTTATGTTTTGAATAGGACAAATAAATTACTTTAAGGAGTGTTCTAAATGGGGAAATATATAGTACTAACAAATAAGGATACTTTCCAAACGATTCTTGAAAACGACGGGTTAAAACCAGTTGAAACCTACCATTTCTATTTCTTTGATAGTTTAAAGGCGAAATATACAATTGCTGAAGTTATAGACGAAACGATTAAAATCCAATTATTCGAGAGTTATGAAGGAAAGGAATATGTCAATCAGATTGCTGTCAAGTTTTTTGAAAAGTTTGATACTCTTGAAGCTGCTCGTGAGGAATTAAATGAGATTGTCAAAGCTTCTGGAAACAGTCAAGATTCTGTAAACTCCAAATTGGTAAAATCAACTGAAGCAGCCGTATAAAAAAATTACGTGGTATTTGCTGGCTCCATAAAGTTAAAATCCGGAGAGACACCGATTTCTCTCCGGATTTTATACTTTTAAAAACAAAAAGCGCAAGCGCCCGTTTAGCGGCGTATGGACTGGAGCGCTCCAACCGAGATAAAGGAAACACGGAGCTCAAGTCGATTCGATGTTGACTTATCGTAGGGCGGAGAGCGAAGTACACTAGCCGCTGGGCGCTGGAGCTGGATTCAGAGAACCTATTTCAATTTATTCACCATAGATTATTATATAATTTCCTACAAACAAAAAACCGCCACATGGTCGTAGCGGTTGAATGTGTAAGGTTAAAATTTAAGCGTTTTTCTTAGTGAAGCTAATTTTCTCTCAGCTTTTTCTGCTGCACTTTTAGAACTAAATAGAAACTTAAACATGGATAAGCCCCCTATTAATGAGTTATTTGATACTGTAATTTTATAATGGCAAGAACAAAAAAACAAGTATTTTGTATACCAAATACCAAATTAATTCTTTATTCATGGCGAATTTGTGACATTTTCAAGTTTTTAAGATATATTTGGTATACCATTTTAAAGAGATAGGGTGTTGATATGCTGAGATATATGTTTTTTATCGTTATTTTAATGTATTTATTCTCTGTACTTTTACCCGGGCTCCATCTTGGTATCCTGATTTCCTCGCTAAGTCTTTTGATTGTCCTTGTTACCATAATTCAAGCGAAGCGATTTGTTCAAGTTTTAGGAGGTACATTTTTACTATTTGGAGTGGTCTTACTATCGACTAGCGGAGCCTCTTGGCAGCAATACATCCTCTCTTTCGGACCGATGCTGGACTTGCTTACCATGTTTACGCTGATTCCGATATTAGGGATTCCTATAAAATTAGGCGGGTATAGCGGCGGCATACAAAGTATGATTACAAAGAGAGTAAAAACCTCAGGGCAACTGTATATGATCACGTCTGGCATTTCGTATTTTTTTAGTATTTTTATGAATCTGGCTACCTTACCAATGACATATTACTCGATTAGGCCTGCATTAGATGTGATTCCCGTTGAGAATAAAGAGCGGTTTATGAGCAGAGCGATTACACGCGGATTTGCGATGCCATTACTTTGGGCCCCTGTTACCCCGATTGTCGGGATTGTGATCACGATGACAGGAGTCAGCTGGGTATCGATTCTTCCATATGTTATTCCTTTAAGCATCATGGGAGTAGGTGTGGATTGGTATATTGGCTCACGTAGAGCAAATATTATGATCCATAACAAACAGGACCTATCCGTCCACGAAACCGCTGCTACCTTAGAAACAAACGATCCAGCCAATCGTTCGAGGAGAGTCTTACAAATACTACTGGCGATCGTCATTTTTAATGTTGTAATTTCTTTAGTAGAATCAAAGTTTCCTTATCCATTTTTAATATTAGTATCATTAATGGTTATCCCATTTTCGTTCACCTGGTCCCTCTTCTTAAAAAAGGGTAAAGAGTTCGGTGTCCATTTGCTCAATCATTTAAAAACCTTCTCTGTAAGTATGAAGGATCAATTCTTCATCTACTTATCAGCAGGGTTTTTCATCTCAACCATTAACATATCACATGCAAATGTCTGGCTTGATGCCTGGGTCAATAAGTTTATCAATTTTGCTGGTGTTGAGATCTTTTTGATTTTACTGCCATTAATCCCGCTGGCTTTAGCCTTTTTAGGCCTGCATCCTGCTGTATCACTAGCATTAATGACCGAAGGGTTGAACCCAGAGGTTGTTGGGATTTCTCCACATATCTTGACAGTGGCGATGTTAGCAGGGGCTGTCTCTGCTTTTCTAGTTGGTCCATATAATGCCACGTTAGGGCTAATGTCAAGTATCGTTAAGGAAAGCTCCTATAAGGTGTCGAACTGGAATCTTTCCTTCGCAAGCATATATATCGGTTGTGTTATGTTGTATCTATTTGTTTTACAATTATTTTTATCTTAATAATAGTGCAGAAGAAAAGGTGTCAATCGATGGATTGACACCTTTAGCCATTTAAGTGGCTTTACGATCAGCAATTTCAGTAGATTTTTCTGCTTTAACTTCCTTTACAATTTCTTTCGCAAAGTGACCAAGACTTCCCTCACTATACGATCGTATCACTTCAGGTGCTAACGATGTTAATGCTCTCTTTAGGTATTCTGGTGATAATCCTCTGTTCACAAATTCAGCCTCAATCGTTAGTGCTGCCTTTATTGCAAAATACGTCGCTAATTTGTTTACTTCCGTTAAACAACTTTCACTATCGACCATTACCTTACCAAATTCGTGAAAAAGTTCTCCAACTGTTTTTGGTAACGCTGATTCTGTAATAAATAATCCATTTCCATGTTCCAATAAATCCTTTGAATGTCCCATATACTTGACCCCATGGATCTTTAAGTGGGGAAACTGGACCATTATTTGATTGGTAGGAAGGTTCGTTGCCATATTAATGATAATAGGTGTATGAGAAGTATGGCTTTCCAATTTTAACGAGGTGATAAATGGAATAACCTCCGTCGCGGGTAATGCTAAGATTAAGATATCGACATCCTTCAATTCACTTTCTGTTAGATTGAAGCCACCTTGAAACGTTTTCAGAAAGTTTTCTGCTTTCTTTTGCACCGGATGATAAACTCCAATTGCAATCTGTTTTTTATCCCAATGGGTCATCATGGCTGTCCCTAATTTACCGAGCCCTACTAAACCAATCCTTTGTTGTTTCATTTTCTATCCCCTCTCCCTCTCATCCTATGTCGGCAGTCATTTTAAGATAACGATTAATTAAACGACAAATAATAAGGCTATCTTAAAAAATCAGTTTGCTGCTGACTTTTAAGATAGCCCTTTATTTATTAGCGACCCCTAATTCTATCTAGTCTAATGTTAAGGTAATTTGAAGAATACAGTTTATTTACCAGATAATAACCGCCAAGATCGTTGCAAGGAAAAGTCCGGTAATAACTGGGAAGAAATTCTTCCTCGCCAGCTCTAACGGTGAAATCTGTAAGAAGCCTGCAACCGCAACAAGTGACGACCAGGCAATCAATGTACCTCCGCCGCTCCACACTGCACCCATTTGACCAATAGCTGCAAGTACGGAAGGATCGATGTGACTTCCAGGTCCAATGGCACCAGATAGAGCACCCGTTAACGGAAGTCCAGCAAACCCAGAACCATCTAATCCGGTAATGATACCAACGATTAAGATACTAAATGCTGCAATAATTGGGCTGTGAGGAATATAATTTTGACCCGCTTGGATTAAATCAAATAGAAAGCCTGGTTTAGCTGCATCTTCACCTAAGGAAAGAATCTGCGCAGAAAAGTCTCCACTTCCCATAAAGAAGTAACCTGCAATCGGAATAACTGGAGCCATGGCTCTGAAAGCGAATACAAAACCTTCCGTAATATGTTCGCTGATTTTATCAAGTGCATGAATTCGGTTAAAAGCGATCGTCGCTAATACTAAGAGAATCGTAGCAACCCCACCGATAAAGGCAGCACCATCGCCTCCCTCGAATCCAGCTCCACCGCCAATTTTGGATTGGACCATAAAAATCATTACACCTAGCATTGCTAAAGGCACTATGATAGCAAAGATTTTTCCCCATTTTTCTTTTACCTTGATTACTTCAGCAGTTTCTTCTACTGTAGCAGCAAGCTCCTCGGTAACTTGGAAGAATGCTTTTTCATTATTGTTTTCACTAACAGATTTTTTGGTAATCGCTTTTCTATGTGTGGCATACACAATCGCAAGAGCACTAATACCAGTAATGAGAGAAAGAATGAAAGCCTTATCTGAAACTAAGGCTTTATCAATTCCGGCTGCTTTCGCACTTAACATTGGGGCTACCTGCATAATATAATCTGATGAAAGGGCCATACCCTGTCCAGCAATAACAATAACCATTGCTGAGGTCATGACTGGCAATCCGGCACTTACTGCAGCAGGTACTAATAAAGCACAAATTAATGGAACAGCTGGGGTTGGCCAGAAAAAGAGTGAAATCACAAACGTCGTAACCATTAACACTAAATAAGAAACGTGTCCATTTACCATTATTTTTTGAATCGGCACGACCATCCTTTTATCTGCACCTAAATCTTTCAAGGAATTAAGAAGACCGATCATGATGGAAATGATTAGGAAAATACTAAATAGTTCCTTAGCGGCAACGAGATTGGCATTAAAAACGGCTTGAAAACCGCCAATCAAGCTCCCTTTATACACGGCTGCTACTATAAAGGTACCAACTATAAGTGGTAAAACAACACCTTTTCTAAAAAGCATGATAATAATAACGGCTACAGTGACAACTAGATAGACCCAATGGGCTGCTGTTAATTCCATATTTCCCCTCCGTTGTTTTAAAATAGTTTAAAACCGTGTCGCGAAAGATTTCCTTTAAATATGGGAAAAGATCGTAGGAGAGGAATAAACGTTAAAATAGGATTTTTATCATGGTGTATATCCTCTACTTCTGGTGTTCTTTTCTTAATCCCTAAAAAGATAAAAAATGGCATGATTCATTAAAAAAATTTTCGAGAGATTATATTTTGAATACTGTAGATTGTATACCATGTTTTTATAAAAGATTTTTCAAATGACTGCTTAAAACTGAATACTAAATGAAAGAAACCTTCATTAACATCCTTTTTTCTACTTCCTAAAAACAATCACTCTACATAACGTTTTGAATGCGCTTACAGATTATGTTCTAATTTTTAGTAGAATGTTATTTTAGGAATACTAAATACCAACCCCTTTACACTATGTACACCTTGTTTATTATAAGGTTGAAAATAATATACCATTATTCTCTACCCATTGCAAACTATTTTGAAAATTTAGAAGTTTATTTATATTCATCAGATTACTATTGATTTTATTGGTTTAATCGGCTAAAATATATTAAATTATCGGTATACGGTATACAATAAATTTTTTTTATACATAGTTTGATAGTTTTCTTGAATAGCAGCTAAATAATATAATCCCGAGGTGAACAAATATGCTTAAAGTTGGAATCATTGGATATGGAACACTTGGAAAAGGTGTTAGCGAATTAATTGAGTCAGGACAAGCTGGAAATGTCGTCCTTCAATCCATTTTAGTTAGAACTCCGCTAGGTGCTTTGGACAAATCACCAGATCAGTGTACTGTCACTATGAATGAAGATGTTTTTTTTAACCAAGATTTAGATATTATCATTGAAGCAGCCGGGCACCATGCCCTTCAACTATATGGGGAAAAGGCCATTTCCACGGGAAGTCATTTAATTATCCTTTCCGTCGGTGCATTAGCAGATAGAGATTTTTATGAGTCCTTACAGGAGGCAGCTAGAAAATACAAAAAACAAATGATTATCCCATCAGGAGCCATCGCAGGTTTGGATCGTATTGCTGCTGGGGTGTTAGGTGAAATCGATGAAATTACTCTGATTACAAGGAAGCCTCCTAAAAGTTGGTATGGAACGATTGCGGAGGAAAAAGTTGATTTAGAAACAATTACAGATCCTTTTTGTATCTTCGAAGGCACTGCCAGAAATGCAGCAAAATTATTTCCTCAAAATGTAAATGTATCCGCTGCGCTAAGCCTTGCAGGTGTGGGCTTTGATGAAACGAAGGTTGAAGTGTATGTAGACCCGACCATTCAAATGAACACTCATACCATAGTAGCCAAAGGCTATTTTGGGCAAATGGAAACCACTATACAAAACAATCCATATACGGAAAATCCTAAATCGAGCCCGATTGTCGCCATGAGTGTTGCAAAAGTGTTGCAAAACCTAACGACATCTGTGGTGATCGGTGTATAATACCTTGACGACAAAAAGAGAAACTCCACCCTGAAAGGGATGGAGTTTCTCTTTTTATTTCTTCTCTTTTCCTTGAGTGACTGCCTCAATATACGCTTTTCGGGAATTTTCAATATGAATTTTCGTCAAATACTCGGCCATTTCTTGTTCTTGATTAATAATAGCCTCCATAATTCGTAAGTGTTCTTCCATCGACTGTACTGGACGGCCCGGATTTTTATACCCTGTCTTGGCAAAGGCGCGAATATAATCCGATAAGCCGCTTAATATTTCATAGAGCTTGGCATTTTTTGCCGAGCTGTATAAGAGATGATTCAAATCACCATGTAAATTGGAGAAATCTTGATCATTTTTATGCTGTAAACAATCTTCCACCCTTTTACTGTACTCGACGAACTTACTTTTGGTTTCATCGTCCAACTTCTGAACAGCTAATTTGGCTGCCAAAACTTCAAGCGATGAAAGAATTGTAAATACTTCAATAATTTCCTTTTCAGAAATATCAGCTACAATAACACCTTTTCTTGGAACAGTTTTGACAAACCCTTGAGATTCTAATCTAAATAACGCTTCACGAATAGGTGTCCTGCTAATATTTAATCGTTCAGCTAATTCCCGTTCCACTAAACGATCACCTGTCTTAAATTCACCCTCTAAAATAAGGTCCTTGATATGAATAAAGACCCTTTCGCGTAAGGATATTAAATCTTCCTCGGCCCAATTATTCCCCACAGTTTCTCCCTCTTTCTAGGTATACATTGAACCAATTATAACTCACTCTATTTATAAACATCAAATTCTTTGGTCGGAATTTCCAATATAAAAATAGTTTGTAAGCACTTTACTATCTACGAAGATTTTCAGCTGGTTTATGACCAAATGAAGCCTCTCCTACAACGGCTTGCGTAATAATCTTTGTCATCACTTCAGCAATCGTCATGACCGTAAATAATCTGGTATTATTTAAAGATTTGACGGGCGATAGTGGGTCTAGGTAATTAACCACTGCCTTCATATGGTATTCACCCACATGTGGCAGCTTTTTATTGACAGCCATTCCAGGAATTAATGAACCTTCTTTTAAAAAAATAAACCCAATTTGCCTCTCATCTCCCAAACAAGCATCTATACCCAAAATAAACGGATCATTGTGCGTTTGAATAATTTCTTTCAAAATCTTGTTAATATTTAAGGCATGAACTGGTTTTTCTAAGGTGCCATATACAGGGAAGGGAAGGTCCGTTTCTTTCAGCATCGTTCCCACTATCGGACCTAGTGAGTCTCCTGTTGAACGGTCGGAACCCACACATAAGAAAATGACTTCTCTAGAGGTATTGTTTATGACTTCCTTCAGTCTATTTACAAATTCCTTAAACTCATTTCCCTCTGTGGTCTCTTTTACGGAAAAATAGCATGACCTTGCTGACTTATCCATCGTCTTTTTCTTGCCGTCAAAAGGCCACATTAGCATCAACCCTCTTCTCAAGTTGTAGTTTCCTATTTCTGTCCATTTGCCCACCATCATGACCCCTACACTTCTCTCGAGAATTTAACGCATCTACATATATTTTATGATAGCATGAATAAAACCTTCCATACCCACGCTAATAAAAATTACAAAAAAAATTCAGACTAGTTCACATTTCTGTAACAAATAGTGCCTGACACCATTATTTTTGAGAAACGGGTGTCAGGCACCATTTTCATCGTATTGACTTTCTATGATACGAATTCGGTCATACAGTTGCTGATTTATGGGTGTTGATAGACCGTATTGATGGGCTAGGTGCAGGACTGTACCAGCAAATAATTCTACTTCGCTGTGGCGTTTAGCCTCGATATCTTGGGCCATTGACGGTTTTCCGTCTGGACTTAAGGTGGCCAATACACTTAGCCAATAGTCTAAATCAGCTTCTGTTAGATGAATTCCTGCGTTTTCAGAAAGCTTGATGACCTCTCTCATCGCTCCAATCATTATCTTTCGTGCTTCTCCATCACGCTGAATCTCTCCATAATTACTCTCATAGACGGCCACCGTTTGATTGACCCCTACATTTAACATAAACTTACCCCATTGACGCTTCACCATATTCGTTTCAATCTCATAGGGAAGTTCTACTTTATCAAAAAATGCGGAAACACGCTTTACTTTATCAGAAATTACCCCAGGTTCTCGTTCTCCAAAACAAAGGATACCCATATGGTCATAGGTGAGCTGATTTCCCACTTTAACGGCATCCATTCCTTGGGCAACACAATATAAAATATGTTCATCCCCATAGATTTCTCCAATCAAAGCCTCGCTGGAAATTCCATTTAACGCAGATAATATAATCGTCTGCTCACCCACATGATGCATAACCGATTGAATCGCATCTTTTAAACCATCAAATTTCACCGTGAAAATCAGCAAATCTGCCGCCTCGCATGATTCATCGGGTGTCAGGTAAGTGAAATCGCAGCGTTCCCCATTACAGAAAACATGTTCATATTCATATCGATGGATACGCTCCTGATCTGCGATGATACATATATCTGCTTTTGGCATTTTCTTTGATAAATGATGTCCATATAGAATTCCTAATGCCCCTAAACCAATGATAGAAACCTTTTTTATCTCCATAACGAATTTCATTCCTTTCCCCATAATTGTTACTGTATGTAAAAAAATTTTCTAAATGGTTCAGTTCGTTTACACAACTATTTTTATACTAGTATTTTATCTCAACTTATTTATTAAAAAAAATATAAAAACTCTGTTGAATGGATACCAACAGAGTTTTCTAAAAATCGATCATTTATATTCCACCACCATCATCATGAATGGTACTGTTCTCCTTGCGGATGTTGGCTGAAAGACTGAACGCTCCCACGGTTGCGATCAATGTGCTTAAAATGATAATGATATTATAAATATTAATCTCTACTAACAAATTCACCAGAATATAAGAAATTACAAGCGAAGCAAGAGGTGAAATAAGCCAGACTTTAAGAATTCTCTGAATAATAGATTTCTGCCAAATGCCAAACCCCTTTTGGGAAGCTCCAACACCCAAAATTCCACAAGTCGTTACTTGTGTCAACGGTATCGGGAGTCCAAATAAGGATGACACTATAACCAAGGTTCCTCCTGTAAAGGAAACCGCACTTCCTTCCAGTAAAGACAGTCTAGTAATCTTCTTCCCATTCGTTTCAAGAACCCTGTTACCTAGTAAAATAGCTCCGATTGAAACGAAGAGCCCGCCAATCCAGATTCCTTTAGTGGTGGAAATCATCCCTGCCCCAACCAATGGCCCAACAGCATTAGCGACATTATTCATCCCAGCCGAAAAAGCCTCTAAACAGCCCCCCGCGACAAGTAAAATTGCCAGCCATTTTTTCCATTTGCCGTTTCTCGTTAGACCAATCCAGCGTTTCTCAGCCGCGGAAATGATTTTTCCAAGAAAAAACGTAATTAGAAAAGAAACAATCGGAACAACCACCCAAAATAAAACAATCACCAACAGATTATTTATGTACAAACTTTTAAAAGCTACCCCAGCTCCTACGATCGATCCAACGGTAACCTCACTTGTCGATAGGGGAATTCCAATAATATTTGCAATAAATAATGTCAATGTAGCTCCAGCAAGGATTAGAACGACTAATTTAATCGTTAGGAGATTGGAAGGAATAATTCCCTCGCCAATCGTTTTAACTACCTCTCCGCCGCCCAGCACTGCCCCTAGAAAAGCAGCTAGTGCCACTAACACCATGGCCAGGCGCTTACTCTTTATGGCGTCTGCACCATAGGCTGACCCCATCGATGCTGCCGTCCCGCTTGCTCCAATATTCATCGCAAAGAAAAAAGCAATTATAAAAGCAATAGACGTCCAAACCATGTAGAATCTCTCCTTATGTCCACAATCTATAAAACTGGTAAACTAAATTCTCGTTCCAGCTTCAATTCACACTATTCAGGTAGGAATAATTTAATATGTTGACTATTATACCGCTCTCCACTCCATTAATCAATAAATTATTTCTGATGTCTTTGAATTTTCTAAAAAAAATGGACAAATGATTCATAAAATTGTTTCCCTGCCATTTTGGGACAAAAAAAAAGAGTCCGAAGACCCTTTTTTCAAGATAATTTTATTCCTGTAACGACTAATCAACGGGATGCCATCTGTGATGACGACAATAATGAAAAACCTTCATATCCATTTGCGGCAATCTCGGCACATTTTTGGCGATAAGCGCCGACTCCGCCTAAATAAATCAGGAATCCACGCGGCTTCCCAGGAATATTAGCACCGGTGTACCATGAGTCAGTTTTCGTAAAGAGCGTTGATTCAGCCACTTCCCGGCAATGCTTACTCCATGCTTCCTCCGCGTCGACATTCGCCTCAATTGTTTCCACACCTTGGGTTTGCATATACTCAATACAGTCAGTAATCCATTCAACATGCTGCTCAATCGAGACAGGCATGTTACTTAGAACAGAAGGACTTTCTGGACCGGTAATCATGAACATATTCGGAAAACCAGCGTTGGCAATTCCAAGATAGGTTCTTGTCTGTGCTCCCCCTGCCCATTTCTCCTTCAGTGTCACTCCGTCTTTCCCGCGGATATCAATTTTCAATAATGGCCCTGTCATTCCATCGTATCCAGTCGCAAAAACAAGAGCGTCCAGTTCATACTCCCCGTCCGTGGTCCGGAGCCCATTAGAAATAATTTCCTCAATAGGTGCCTTCTTTACGTCTACCAATGTGACGTTGTCACGGTTATACGTTTCATAATAATTCGTGTCAATAATCGGCCGCTTTGTCCCATAAAAATAGCTTGGCAGGAGTTTTTCGGCTACATTAGGGTCTTCGACGATTTGACAGATTTTGTTCCGGATAAATTCGGCCACCGTTTCGTTCGCTGCTTCATTAATCGTAATATCATAATAAGCGCTAAACAGTCCTAATCCACCTTTCTCCCATGCCTCTTCGTAGACCCGCTCCCGCTCCTCGGCGGTGACTTCTAATGCTGATTTCGTAGGTACTGGCACTGGCTGGCCGCCCTGAGATTCACGCATTTGACGTTTGATCTCGCTGAAATTTTCCTTCGTCTTCCGGATGTACTCTGGGTCATAAGGATGATTTCGCGCTGGAGCGCAGTACTGTGGTGTCCGCTGAAAGACGGTAAGGTGCTTGGCCTCTTGCGCGATGACTGGGATGGCCTGCACACCAGTCGACCCCGTTCCAATAATCCCTACCCGCTTCCCCTTGAAATCAACTTTTTCATGCGGCCAATGCCCAGTGTGGTACCAGTCGCCCTTGAAATTTTGGATTCCTTTAAAGTTTGGAATATTGGCGGCTGATAGACAACCAACACCCGTGATAAAAAACTTGGCAGTTACACTCGTCCCATCATTTAGATAGATCAGCCATCTATTCGACTCTTCGTTATAATGTGCTGCGTTAATCCGTGTTTTAAATTGGATATCACGACGGAGGTCAAACTTGGTCGCAACAAAGTTTAAGTATCGTAGGATTTCTGGCTGCTCAGGATATCTAGAGGTCCATGTCCATTCCTTATATAACTCTTCTGAAAAAGTATAGTTATAATAGATGCTTTCCGAGTCACAGCGTGCTCCAGGATAGCGGTTCCAATACCATGTACCGCCAACACCATCACCCGCCTCAAAAACACGGGTAGAGAAACCAGCCTCACGTAAGCGATGAAGCGTATACAACCCTGAAAAACCTGCCCCAACAACAACAGCGTCGTAATTAGCAACATGATTCGATTGTTTCATAGATTTCATCATACTCCTCCTCCAGCATCTAAATTAATCGTTAAACCCTGCCAACCTTTTGGTCAATTTCACTTAGAAACTTGGCGAATTTAGAAATGGATCCTTTAATCCGCTCTGGAAATACCGCCATATTCGTAAAATAACCATGCACAAGTCCCTCTTCAATGATTGATTCAACCTTGATCCCTGCTTGCTTTAGGCGTTCAGCATAGGCTAAACCTTCATCCCTTAGGACATCGTTTTCAGCAGTAATGACGTATGCCGGCGGAAGATTGCTTAAATCGTCTGCCAATAATGGCGCGATGTATTTATTTTTTGTATCTTCTTCATTGTTAATATAGTAGTTGCCAAACCATTTCATTAAGTCTCGATCCAACCCAAAGCCCTGTTGAAACTCTTCATATGATTTGGTGTCATAGCCTAATGCTGTTACTGGATAAATAAGAACTTGGGCCGCAACGTCTGGTCCGTTTTGTTCCTTGGCAATTAACGAAACGACTGCAGAAAGATTCCCACCAGCACTATCACCGCCAACTACTAAGTTGGAAGCGTTTCCATTTAATGCCGCAGCATTTTCACAAACCCACTTTAATGCAGCATAAGAGTCTTCTACGGGGATAGGGAATTTATATTCAGGTGCAAGCCTATAATCCACAGAAACTACTACTCTTTCTGTTTGATTGGCAATCATTCGGCAACTTGGATCAGCCGTCTCAAGATCACCTATTACCCAGCCGCCGCCATGGTAATAGACAAACAGTGGAAATGGTCCTTGACCTTCCGGTGTGTAGATCCTGACCTTGATTTCCGCATTATCGCCTACAGGAATCATTCGGTCCTCTACCTTCGCAAGCGGCGCCAATTCTACCTCAACAGGAGGAGCTAAAGCAAACATTTCTCTAACGGTTTGTGCATCTAATGTCTGGATCAATGGCATCTGACTGAACATTTCTAAATAAACTTTTGCTTGCGGATCTAAATTGGCCAAAGAACATCTTCCTTTCCTAATGAGGATTTTTTTAACTTTCATAGAAAAAGATTTTCCTAAAAGTCTATCTAAAGATTACAATTTTTTGTATAATTTGAATATTCCTAATTTTAGACGTGTTATATCCCCAAAAAGGAGATGATAATTTGACATCTCAGTATACCTTTCAGCAACAAATTCAAAAATTAGAGGAAGCAACGTGCCATGAAGAACGATTATTTAAAATTCTTGATGTCTACATGGAGCTTTATCCCGTCAGGAATGCCTATTTATTTAGATTTTCCCCGTTAGGCTTTCTTGGTGAAGGCATTATCTTATTGACCGTTGATGGTATGGTACATATTGGGGATATTCGGGATGATGTCCGTTCCCTGCCGATTATTTACTCAGCGATTCATGAAAAGAAAGCGAAGTATTGTTCAGGAATTGAGTATTTAAAGCAAACAAGCAGTAAATACATAACATCCTCGAGTGTACATTCGGTTGTGGTTGTCCCTATCTGTTTTCGTTCGGTAATTATCGGTTATATTTGCTCGAATGAATTTATAAAAGGCTCTAGGATAGATGAAATTCTTCTCTCCTCCTTAACTCATTATGGAAAAGAAGTTGGAAGGTTTCTGGAGAAATCCGATAGTGTGGAGGATCCACAATTTTTAAGTAAGAGAGAACTTGAAGTGATGCGCAGAATTGCTTGGGGAGAAAGCACAAAGGAAATGGCAGATCTAATGAAAATTAGCGAATTAACAGTCAAACAATATGTAAAAACAGCGATTAAAAAACTTGGCGTTCAAAATCGTTCCCATGCGATTGGCGAACTATTCCGCAGAGGAATCATCACTTAGTTTTTTGAAAACGCTTTATTCATTATAGTCTCGGTTAGTTCGATTAAAGGCTCAGCACCCAAATGGGTGCTGTTTTTGATTTTTATTTAGGAGGTGCAAGTGCTCCATCCACATCATAGTTTTTTGGGTCAATTTCTGTTTGTTTACCTACGACTAGTTTAGCTAGTTCTGCACCAAGATACGGCCCACTTGTTAACCCTGAAGCCCCAAGACCATTGGCTAAATAGATTCCTTCAAATCGCGGCAACGCCCCAATCACAGGCAAAAAACCTGGGGTGAACGGCCGAAAACCAACCCTTGTTTCAAGATACGAGCATGCTGCAAGACCAGGCGCTGTTTCTAACGCTTTGCTTAATATCTCATGAATTCCACCAGCTGTTACACGCGTGTCAAATCCAGCCTCGTTTTCATGGGTCGACCCAACAACAACTCGGCCGTTTTCAAACGTTAGGATGTAATGATTTTGAGGCGGCATAACTACAGGCCATTGGCTTGTATCCGTCTTTGGTAATTCTAGATGAATGATTTGTGCTTTTTGAGGTTTGACTAAAAACTCTACACCTAATGGCTTCAAAAGCTCGTTAGACCATGCACCTGCAGTTAGAATTACCTGATCTGCAGGATGCATTTTATCTGCAATCTTAATCCCGACTACTTGATTCCCCAGCATCTCGAGGGAAGCATTCCCGTGGTGAAATGTAACTCCATATTTTGTGGCGGCGCGTATTAATGACTCACGCAATGCCCTTCCATTAACCCGTGCTCCCCCACTCACATGAACAGCCCCATATTCCTCAGCTAATGGTGGGAATAAACACTTTGTTTTTGACGGTGATAGAATAGTAATCTCTCCGATTTCCGGTGCATCATCGCGACGTTTTCTCGCTCGTTCCGCCATTTGTTCTAGTTTATTCAGTTCTGTATGTAGACTGATGGCTCCAACCCGTTGATAGCCTGTCTCTTGCTCGCCATCTGCTTCTAGTTGAGCAATTAATTCTGGATAATAACGAGCTCCTCCTTTGGCTAACTGATACCATGCTTTGTTACGCCGCTGTGAAAGCCAAGGACAAACAATCCCAGCTGCGGCATCAGTCGCCTGTCCCAGGTCCGCTCGATCGACCATTGTTACCTTTGCGCCTAATTTCGCAAGATGATACGCTGTCGATGCACCCAGAATTCCTGCTCCAACCACGATTATTTTCTGCATAACACACCTGTTTCATTATTTTTAAAAAAAGGATTTAATAATTTCTTGTTCATTGTTACATTCGGAACAAATATATTCAATCTCTAGAGCATCTTCGCGTACCATATGCTCTGTTTCCTTGCCGCATTTTTCACAATATAGATTCTTAGGGAATTCAATCATATCAAACACCACTCACTTTTCAAATATTGTTTAAACAACTTTTCATGAATAATATCCCCCAAGTTAATGAAATGAACCAAAGATGGTTAAATTATAGACGAGCAATTTCTCATTGCTCAAAAAACTTCGTCGGGAGTGATGTATCATGGCTAGAAACAAACTATTGGTTCCTGGAGCAGACAATGCTTTAGATCAAATGAAAGAAGAGATTGCCAACGAGTTTGGAGTTCAACTTGGTGCTGATACGACCGCACGAGCAAACGGTTCAGTCGGCGGCGAAATGACGAAACGTCTTGTCGCTTATGCTGAACAAACCCTCAGAAATCATCAAAATCAATAACGGATGATTTCAATCGTAGGCTGTCCCACGGATTTTGGGACAGCCTTTTTCGATTTTGGGTATACAAACTTCGCCATTTTACGATTAAATAGAAGAAAAGGAAAGTCAAGGAGGAAATCATGAAACAACGAACAGCGATTGTAACTGGGTCTTCAAGCGGCTTCGGGGTGCTAACCGTGATTGAATTAGCAGTAAAAGGCTTTACAGTGCTCGCAACCATGAGGGATATCAATAAATCAAAGCCTTTATTAACACTTGCTAAAGAAAACAATGTCGAGGATTTCATTCATGTTCATCCGCTTGATGTCACTTCTAGTGAATCCATTCAACATTTTCAAGATATTCTCCGTGAGTACCCCGCTGTCGACGTATTAATAAACAATGCCGGGTTTGCCCTTGGAGGTTTTAGCGAGGAGCTTTCAATTGAAGAGTATAGGAGTCAATTCGAAACCAACCTGTTCGGAGTGATTGCTGTCACCCAGGCGATTCTGCCATTGATGCGGGCAAGGAAACAAGGCAGAATTATCAACATCAGCAGCATTAGTGGGAGACTAGGATTCCCTGGCTTATCAGCATATGTCGCATCCAAACATGCACTTGAGGGCTATAGCGAAAGCTTGCGCCTCGAGCTGAAGCCTTTTGGGATCGACGTTTCCTTAATTGAGCCTGGTTCCTATCAAACCAATATTTGGGCGAGTGTGGACGGGATGGAAGTCAATCCTGAGTCTCCATACCTATCCTATATGGAAAGTTTACTTCATGAAATTGAAGGCGGAAAGGCCAAGCATGGCAATCCCATCGAGGTTGCAAAATTGGCAGCAAAAATTGCTTCTCAGTCGCAATCACCAAGCCTTAGGTATCCCATCGGTGCTGGTGTAAAGACGATGCTGAAGCTAAAAAATTTGCTGCCGTGGAAACTTTTAGAAGCAATTATTCTCAAGCGACTTAAACCTTAATTATTCGTCGCTTCAATCGTAACTAGGTTATTTTTACGAAGGGCTTGTTTATCACGAATCCTTGCAAGTCTTTTCGTTTTTTCTTTTTCATAAAAATAATGAACAAAGAAGTAAGAAATAATACCAAGGATGATGCCAAAAATCGTCATCCCAATTAACACATGGACCCCACCGTGAAGTAAACTGACTACACTGCGTAAATCCCCTTGCATTAATTGTTCAAACGAAAAAGGTGACTTATGCCCGATTCTCTCGTTTATTGGATAAATCAGTTTACCGATAGTTTTGGCTAACGGCAGGAGTAAAACTGGCAGGAAGGATAGTTTTCCAATGACATTTCCAATAATCGCCGCTGGCAAAGAACCTCTTGCCATTCGAACTATTGGTAAAAATACGATATAAACAAGGGAAGCAGTTGAAAGAACAATCATTTCTAAGCCAAAACCAACCGCAAAGCCCAACGATACTTTTTTGGCTCCTCCTGGAGAACGAAGCAGTTTGATAAAATTCAACTTAAATGCTCGTCCAATTCGCTTAAAAAAAGGATACTTTTTGTGTTTAATGTTCATACGAAGACTTCCTTTTTATATCAGATTTTCGTGACTAAATAGCTTCGTGTTTAGGGCGATATAACTATTACTATTATCATAACACTAAATAAAGAAAAATTAAGATAATTGTAAGCGAACTCATAAATTACCAAGGATAATTTTTCCACATACCTATCGGTGGCTTCAATAAAAAAAGGAATGATTCTTATTATTCCTTTCTTAATAAAAATAAGCCGTGAAAAGGTGATAAAAAATCACAGTTCACGGCTTTATTTGTTTCCTTTAGGATGGGAAGATTCGATCAATTTCTTGAATCTCTTCAACTGATAATTGTATCTGTAAGGTTTTTAGATTATGAAGCACTTGGTCTGCTCGCTTTGCACCAGGAATTATCACATCAATGCATGGACGGGACAGATACCACGCAAGAATCACTTGGGCAACTTCCGCCCCTTTTACCGATGCAATATTACGAACCCGCTCAATCTTTTCCAAATTTTGTTCGAAAACGCCTTCTTTAAACTGCGGCCTTTTACGGTTCTTTTCATTAATTTTTGTATCACGAGAATACTTACCAGTTAATAATCCAGATGCTAAAGGGTAAAATGGAACGAAGGAAATCTGCTGTTCAGTAACGTATGGAAATAATTCCCTCTCTACACCTCGGCTTAGTAGGTTATATTCCCCTTGATAGACATCAACATAACCATCTTTATTAGCTTCTTTTAGTTGATCAATTGAAAAATTAGACACCCCGATGGCTCTAATCTTTCCTTCATCCTTCAATTGTTTTAATGCCCCAACCGCTTCGTCCTTCGGTGTATCTTGGTCTGGAAAATGGATATAAAATAAATCGATGTAATCGGTTTGAAGCTTTTTTAAACTCTCTTCGACAGCTTGTTTTAAAAAAGCCGGTGAATTATCAAGAACCATTTCATTCCCAATCAATTTGTGTGCTGCTTTGGAGGCGATGACTATTTCTGAACGATTCCCACTTTCCTTCACGACTTCCCCGATGATTTCTTCCGATCGTCCTAAACCATAGACATAGGCTGTGTCAAGGAAATTAATCCCATGAGCCAAACCGGTTCGAACTAACTCCCTCCCTGCTTCTTCATCCAAGTTTGGAAAAAGATTATGGCCCCCAACGGCATTAGTACCAAGACCAATTGGATTGACAAATAAATCTGTTTTCCCAATTCGAGTATGTTTGGTCATAAGCGTTCACTCCCTTATTTTTCTAATTTGATGATAACAAACGATTGGAAAAGAATACAAAGTATATGATTTAATTTTTCATATAAAAATTATGTATACAAAAAAGACCATCTAGGAGGGATGGTCTTTAAACGCGTTTTGTTCCAACGTATCTTGTATGCCAATATGGGTTGTTTGTGCTGGTAATCATGACTCCTTTTGATGATGAAGCCATAATCATTTTACCATTCCCGATATACATCGCTACATGTGTTGGTTTACTCGCCTTAGTTGGAGCATAAAACATTAAATCACCTGGTTGGATATAAGAATAAATACGATATCCGTTTCCATAGAACATTTGTGCTGCAGTTCGATTTAGGTTTTTTCCAGCCCTTGCATAGGAATACTTAATAAGACCTGAACAATCAAATCCTCCGGGTGACATTCCGCCCCATTGATATGGTATTCCAATATTAGACTTCGCAACCGAAATTGCTTTTGTATGATAATAAGCCGCTTCCGCTTTATCACCCATGTTAGCAAACAAAGAGCCACAAGAAACGATAATGACAAACGCTACGATGAATTTCTTAAGCATAATTGTTACCTCCTAGTGTGATTTGGTAGTTCAAATATACTAGATAGGTGTAACAGTGACATCTCAGCAATATTACAATATCATTACAAAATTATTTTGATATAATTTTTCGTTTGTGATTTTTAATAGGATATCAGGAGATTTCATTAACAGAGCCAAAAATAAATAGGAATTTAGGAAAGAATATTGATTAAGAAACGATTATTACCCGTTTTGTTGAAGTGGTAAAAATCGGGGCAACTTAAACATAGGCAACCAAATTGTCGAGGAGGATATGATGAAAGTAACAGATGTACTTGTCCATTGTTTAGAAAACGAAGGAGTAGAATATGTGTTTGGAATCGTCGGCACGGAGGTCCTAGACCTAGTTGATTCCCTTTCCAAATCAACACAAATTCAATACATAAATGTCAGGCACGAGCAAGGAGCGGCATTTATGGCCGATGTGTATGGAAGATTGTCAAACAAAGTTGGTGTATGCTTGTCAACACTTGGACCTGGCGCCACCAACTTAATAACGGGGATGGCCAGCGCCCAGCTCGACCATTCTCCTGTGGTGGCTATCATTGGTCAGGCAGGTGTGGAGCGTCATCATATGGAATCCCATCAATACATTGATCTTGTGAAGATGTTTGAACCCGCAACAAAATGGAGCACACAAATCAATGAATCCCAAACAGTTCCGGCGAAGATTCGAAAAGCATTTAGGATGGCAAAAATGGAGAAACCGGGTTCTGTTGCCATTACCTTACCAGAAAACTTTTCAAGTCAAATGATCGGCGGTAGTCCCTTACCCGTTACATCCTTGCCTGAATGTGTTCCTGTTAACAAGTCACTCGAAGCTGCCATTACCCTGATTAATAAACATCAAAAGCCCTTAGTCATTGTAGGGAACGGGGGCAACAGACAAGAGTCTGTCCCTGAACTTCTGGCCTTTGTCGAAACCCTTCAATCCCCTGTTATCCATAGTTTTATGGCAAAAGGAGTGCTCCCTAAAGAACACCCACTTAATTATTATACTTTTGGATTTAAGGAGAACGATGCAGTTTTACCTGTTTTAAAAGAGGCAGATTTGCTGATTGTCATCGGCTTTGACTTTGTTGAAAAACTGCCAAAGGATTGGAATGAGAAGAAACTCCCTGTCTTACATATCGATTCTTTACCAGCAGAAATCAATGAATATTATCCTGTTGAGGTGGAGCTGGTCGGAAACATGAGAAACACCTTGCAACTTATAAATCAATCCAACCTTCCAACGAAATCATGGCTTCCCTCCGGTGAGCTAAAGGACCAAATTAAAACTGCATATCAAATTGATCAGCCGGTGTCAGGCACTCTTTCCTTTACGATTGAGAATGTTCTCCACTGTGTTGATTCTCATACAACAGAGGATACGATCGTGATATCGGATGTCGGTGCACATAAGGTTTCCATTGCGAGAACCTATCAGCCGAAAAAGCCAAATGGGTTAATCATTTCAAATGGACTTGCTGCCATGGGTATCGCCATTCCAGGTGGGATTGGGGCGAAGCTTGCTTGTCCAGATGACCTAGTTATTTGCATTACCGGCGATGGTGGTGCTTTAATGAATTTTGCGGAAATAGAGACAGCTAAACGACTCGGACTTTCGTTCATTATTATTGTATTAAATGACTCATTGTTAAAACTTGAAGTGCAGCAAATGAACAAAAAGTTCGGAGAAAACTACGGAGTAACGTTCCAAAACCCGGACTTTGTCCAATTGGCCACCAGTTTCGGAATTAAAGGTATGCGGGCGAGAACACTTAATGAATTTGAAAACATCTTTAAGGATGCACTGCAGTCTGATGGGGAAATCTTCTTAATCGACGTGGCGTTAGAAAATTGACTCAAGCCTGGAATAAGCTAAATCAATTAAGCGGAGTATCAAAGCAATTTTCTCATAAGTTTACAGGTTCATTCATCAAAAAAAGCAACTACATCTGTTACTTGTAGTTGCTCGTGCTTTTAATCGCGGTGCCTGACACCTATTTTGCTTTTGCTTCTATACGGCGCTGATGTAAGATTGGCTCGGTGTAACCGTTTGGCTGATCGTATCCTTTAAATACTAAATCACAGGCTGCTTGGAAGGCGATAGATTGATCATAATCGACCGACATTGGGCGGTACGCAGGCTCCCCTGCATTTTGTTCGTCGACTACCCTGGCCATTCTCTTTAAGGTTCCAAGTACCTGTTCCTTCGAACAAATTCCATGGTGGAGCCAGTTGGCGATATGCTGGCTCGAAATACGGAGTGTCGCACGGTCTTCCATCAATCCAACATGATTAATATCCGGTACCTTCGAACAGCCAACCCCCATTTCTACCCAGCGAACAACATAACCTAGGATTCCCTGTGCATTGTTATCAAGCTCTTGCTGAATTTCCTCGGCTGTCCAGTTTGTATTTTCAGCAACAGGAATGGCTAAAATCTGTTCTCTTAGATCCCGAATATCCTTTGCTAACTCAGCCTGCACCTTTGAAACATCTATTTGATGATAATGTAGCGCATGCAGGGCTGCTGCAGTTGGTGAAGGAACCCATGCCGTTGTGCCGCCTGCTTGCAGATGACCGATTTTTTGCTTAAGCATTTCGGCCATTAGTTCCGGCATTGCCCACATTCCTTTCCCAATCTGGGCCCGGCCCTTTAGACCAGTTGCCAGTCCGACAAACACATTGGATTTTTCATAGCTTTGCAGCCATGTTGAAAATTTCATTTCATTTTTCCGAATAACAGCCCCGATTTCCATCGACGTATGGATTTCATCTCCAGTCCGGTCCAAGAAACCCGTATTAATGAACACAATTCGATTCTTTACTTCACGAATACAATTTTTCAAGTTCAAAGAAGTTCGGCGCTCTTCGTCCATGACCCCAATCTTTAGCGTATTCCGCTCTAGTCCAAGCATATCTTCCACGCGATTAAACGTCTCGTTGGCGAAAGCGACTTCGTTAGACCCATGCATTTTTGGTTTAACAATATAAATCGAGCCCTTTGCAGAGTTCTGATATGGACCATTTGCCAAAAGAGAATGCTTGGCAATTAAACTAGTAACGACAGTATCCATTAACCCTTCTGGCACCTCGTTTCCATCCTTATCTAGGATTGCAGAACTCTTCATTAAATGGCCGACAATACGGACAAACATGAGGGAACGCCCTTTTAAGGCAAATTCCTCTCCAGTAGGAGTGAAATAAGATCGGTCAGACTGAAGTGAGCGTGTCACCGTCTTATTATTTTTAGAAAAAGCAGCTGTTAAGTCACCTTTCATCAACCCGAGCCAATTGGAGTATACAAGCACTTTATCCGCAGCATCCACGGCGGCAACGGAATCCTCACAATCCATAATTGTGGTCAAAGCCGATTCTATGAAAATATCTTTAACGCCAGCTAAATCGGTATTCCCAATTGGATGGCCTGAATCGATTTGAATTTCAAAATAGAGACCATTATTTTTCAGTAAAATGGCGGAAGGCTCTCCTGAATTCCCTTGGTAGCCACAGAGTTTGGATTCATCTTGAAGCCCAACGGTCGCGCCATTACCAAGTAAAACTGCTAATCTTCCATTGACAATCGAATATTTGACAGCATCCTTATGGGAAAACTGCTTGAGCGGGATGGCTTGATCAAGGAACTCTCTTGCAAAAGCAATAACTTTATCTCCGCGAATCGGATTGTAAGCTCCTGCACGATTAGCGCCCCCTTCTTCACTAATCGCATCCGTACCATATAAGGCGTCGTAAAGGCTTCCCCAACGAGCATTAGCTGCATTTAGGGCATAGCGGGCATTATCGACGGGAACGACAAGCTGCGGCCCTGCTTTTAAGGCTACTTCTTCATCTACATTTTCCGTGCTAATCTGAAAATCAGCCATCTCCGGTTCTAAATAGCCGATTTCTTTCAAAAAAGATTGATAATTTTCAAAATGGAAGGATTTATTGCTTCTATGCCAGGCATTGATTTTATTCTGGAGGTCATCTCGTTGAGCCAGTAGTTGGTTATTAATCGGTGTTAAATCAGCAAAGAGTGCTTCAAAATCAATCCAGAACTGCTCACGGTCCAAACCCGTTCCTGGAAGGGCGTTGTCGTTTATAAAATGATAAAGTACATCCGCTACTTGAAGATTACCTATTTTCACATAGTTTGACATCTTTCCATTTCCCCCTTATGTATCTTAAACTTTTACATCGGTTCAAAACCTTTGAATCTGCGAATCTCTTTGCTGTTTTAACACCTGCCCTCCCTTCACTTGCTTACCACGGACACAGTTACATTTAATCTAAAAAAATGAAACGCTTCCTTTATTATACAATACTTAAAACGAGAAAAAACCTTGCAGTGAGCAAAGTTTATTTAAAATCATATAAATTAAGCGTTATGGCAGCAATAGCTGCCATTTGAAGCTATCGTACAGAAAAAATTATTTCACTGAGAGGATTCTAATTTCATTTTCTGCCTCAACCAGCCTGCCGAATCGATATCCTTCAATGAGAACATGCCTCTCATGATCACTTAGTCGACGCTTCCATTTCGTTTCTAAAAAATAGATGACTTCGTTATAGTAAATTTCCGGGTATTCAAAAGGTTTATTCATACATATGTCTCCTTCCTTATCTTAATCACCCTCTGCTTATCAGTCTTGACAATTTGCAGAGAAATTAAAAATAAGATTTTTATCAACAAGTTTAGCCATCAACTTAAACGACTAGATAAAAGGAAAGGGCATGTCATGGCATCCTTTCAAAATATATTTATGCTCTTCCCCCAATGGGAGTTCCGATTGACCAAGCCAAAACGGGCGGATTACTAATGTATTATGGAGGCGATGCCATTGATTTGATTCTGATTATTATCCTTTGTTACCAATGGTTCAAGGGAACCCGACCAAGAACGAATGAGGCTTTAAATGTATTGAATAAGTAAAAGACTGTCCCAAGAAATCTTGGGGCAGTCCTATGTTCTTACGTAACTTTCTCGTCACCTAGTCTAGTTAAATAATAATTTACTAACTCCGGGTATTCTTTTAACTCTGCTTTCCCCTTTTCCGTTATCACATAGGTTCCTCGTTTGATTCTTTCAAACCAACCATAATAGTTTTTCGTAAGAATGGATGAGGTATTTTTCCCCGTTCCTAATTGAATTAACCTCCTGGGTGACAAGGGACCCAAATATTCAAGATAACAAGCAATTTGGATACAATTTTCCTTATAAGCAGTCATAATCTTAGTCCGAGTACTTCCTCCTACATTGTAGTCTGCACTTCGGCCCTTAATTTCCTTCAGAATTGACTCGCGTTTGAGTTTGTTTTTTCTATGCTTAAATGGCGAAGGATCAAATATTATTTCTGCTTTTCCGCGTTTCCCTGGGCTCGAAACAACGATTAATCCCAGCTCCAGCCTGCGAATTAAGTGGCATTTCTCTGTCCACTTTTTGGAATTCTGACGATGTTTCGGTTTCGGGATTGCCACATAAACTTTATCTGTAATCCGCTGCCTTTTGGCTGCTTGGATTAGTAAGTCCACACTTAAAGTGAGCTTTAATTCGACTACAATTAACTCTTCATCCTTGACCGCAACAATATCACAATCTTTCACTTCACCGTAAACCTCATATCCTTCACGGACAAAATAGGCCTGAATGGGTTTATATAAATCTATTTCTTGTAGCTTCTTGGTTTCCTCCATGCGGTATCACCATCCCAATGCCAACCTTAAGAATCATACTATTTTTAATTTTGTTTCTCCCAATATTCATAAATTAATTTTTGAAAAATTTCATTCAAATTTTTCTTTTTTTGTTTTTTAATCCATTCAACCTGGTCGATTGGTAAATTTAGTTTGATACTAACATCCTCATTGGGCATTTCGACTTTTCTTATTTCTTCTATCGTAATGCCATCTTCTATATTAGGAAACCAAGAATCATTTTCGCTGACCCGATTGAAACCTTGGTAGTCTTGAATATCATCGATTTCACAGAATAAATTTATTTGTGGCAATCCGCCAGTTAATATTTTCACGTGCATGATGGAATTGAAAATTCTACCATCCTCTAATTCTATCTCGACAATGACGTTTTCGACGAACTTATACTTTTTTACAACAATCTCACTAACAATCAGATCCAATTCTAGGGCAAAGCCAGAGCTCGATTCAAAGATGTAAATCCCGTTTCTAAAAACTTGGATACTCTCACCATCGATTGTGACTGATTTTACAACTACCATAAACCTATCCTCCATACAATTGTTTAAGTCATTCTATACCGAAAATTCACTCTTTAAATTTACCATAGGAATGATGGTCTGTTGTATTTTTCTATAAACTTTTACAACACAATAATTTCTACGCCATTGGGGAATATTAAAAGTGGCAATTTATTGGAAAGAGGTGCATGTGTAAATGAATCAAAATTATTCCATTGATCCTAACCAAATGCCTAAATTTACAAGTCATGATGAAGCAAGAGAGTGGTTTAAGGGGCAATTTGGCGATCGTTTTTTACTGAGAATGACAGATGTGAAAGATGGAAGAAGAGTAAATTTCTATCATCTCGTCAAAGATCCTGAAGTGTACAAGCCATACATGGAGAGCTTTGCAAGCGTCGTTCCGCATGAAATCACCAATATTAACACCTTTAAAAGCTATACAACCATCGAGATTGATGAAAATGGTAATGTTGATATCAAGGATTAAAAAAATAGGGTATACGGACCCACCGGCTTAAAAAATAACGGGCTGCTCCAACTTGGTTACCATAAATAACCTGTAGCAGCCTTTATTTAAGACCCTATTTCCTATTTACTGCTTCTGCAAAAACAAATAAATCACGATAATATTGTTGCACTTGAATAATAGGTATATCTTTACTCCTTAGTAACTCTAAGGTGTTCCTGTTTAAATGGCAGCCATCACAAATTTTTTTCCACGCTGGAGTTAGCCAGTTCTGAAGTGAGGATAGGTACCGATTTTGCATTTTAACATGCTCAAATAGAAGGATCTTTCCACCTGGTTTACAAACACGTTTCATTTCGATAATGGCTTTTTCCGGATTTGGAATGGTACAAAATACCAGTGTTGCCACAACGGTATCAAAAGTATCTGCAGCAAATGGCAGTTCTTCTGCACTTGCCTGTACGATTTCAATGGGGACAACTGCTTGCCCATGTTTAGTTAATGACCGCTCAATCATGTGCTGACTCGGCTCTATCGCAGTTACTATAACAGGTTCCTCATATAAAGAAAAATTAATCCCAGTACCCGACCCTAATTCAAGAACACTTCCCGTTGCCTTTGCAAGGAGTTCCTTACGAATCCTCTTAAACTTCTTTTTCTCCAACGGCTTCATAAAAAAATCATACCAACTAGCAAACAAACGGCTCAAGATTCTTCACTCCAAATATGCAACTCAAGTTTACATAATAAATTTATAGGTAACTATATAGATATAACAAATTAACATTTCCTCTGACAAAATATAGTTTGTCGCCCCTCTTGTTCACTTTCTTCAAAAAAGAGAACATTCCAATCTCCAAATTCAGCCAGCAACTCATTAGACTGGAGTTTATATTGATTAGATACCCCTTGACTATTGGTCCTCGGTGATTGATAGAAGGTTTCCATAAAAAAATAACCTCCGTCTTTAATCAAGCGCTTCACGATTGGAAAAAGTTTGCGATCGAGGTAATAGGAAATGACAACTACGTCGTAATGATGGCTAGCCCAGATAGGATTATTCAAATCGGTTAGATCACAAACTTGGGCTTGAATCTTGAGTTGATTCTGTGCAGCACATTCCCTAATAAAGTTAATCGCAACATCCGAAATATCAACGGCCTGAACTTGATAGTTCATTCGTGCAAGGAAGAAACTGTTCCCCCCAAGTCCACTCGCTAGGTCAAGTGCATCTCCCCCATTTAAATACACAGAAAGGTTTTCAAGTCTTGGATTTGGTACAGGTTCTTTTAAGTCATTCATACGTTCTTTATATTTATTATTCCATTTCGTTTTACTGTCCATATGAAAACTCCTTAACACTTCGATATAAACCTAAACCTACATCATCAAAGTGGAATTGTCCATTTAGATTCAGATCACATGAAAAAAATTTTTATTTTGTTACATTCCAATATTAGTTAATTGTGTCTGATATAATAAAGGTATCTAAAGTAGACTGAAAAATCAAAAAAGGAGGGCGGAAATGAGAAGTTATATTATTAATCGCTTATTAAAACCAAAATATATAAAAATCATGAAGGCTGAAGGGTATCCATTTACCATGCAGATAAAAAATATAAACATACTTTATGAACAAATGAACACCTATAAAGACACAAAAAATATCCTTTGTCCTTCCAAACCGATTTTAATAGACAATCATGCGCTCGACCGATGGAACGAAAGAGTTGGCCCGATAATCAGTCTAGACCCCTTGCAAAAATCTTTGGAAATAATTTTTCGAAATTGTTCTTATAGAATAGACCAGTTAGCCCCTGGCATTGGCTCCATAGATAATAATATAGTCTTTACTTATGAAAACACTGAAAAAGTATTTAGAATTACCACATTCTATGGACGGAAGAACTTACATCCTAGTCTAAATCAGGTCAAGAACCTAAGAAGATATAACTTGTATTGCAATGAATATGTAAATCTAGCTCTTACCAAAGAAGAATTAAATAGGCAGAACTTGCCGCTAATCCCCAAAGAAATGATTCATTTCCAAGGTCGAATTACTTCCTACATTCTAGAAAAGTATATGATTTCCGATAGGAAACACCCTTGTTTCCTTTGTTATAGCAAAGATAATAAAAGTAATGACTTTTATTCATTTGTGATTAACTTAGAAAACCCAGAAGAAATGTTGATCCCCAATAATGTTTTGTACCTTATAAACAAACTTGGCTACAGTGACTTCATCTTAAAATATTTTTCATTTCACAACCCTGAAAAATTAGATAGGGCAAGAAGCAAGGCCATCGACTATTATATGACTTCAATGCACAACGGGGTGTTTTTTAATTAAAACAGGTCGCCAACAAGCATTGGCGACCAAATTTACTATTGATTATTTAACTGGCTGCATCAATGACGCTTCATACTCCGTTAATGCTTCATCAAGCATACGGAGACCTTCATCAATTTGTTCCTTGGTGACGACTAATGGTGGAATCATTCGAATGACTTCTCCATGATTTCCGCAAAGGTAGAATAGTACACCCTTTTCAAGAGCAAGATCAAGAATTTTTAACAATCCTTCTCCATTCGGTCCACCTGTCACTGGATCAATGATTTCAATCCCAATCATTAAGCCCACCGCGCGGATGCTTCCTATTACAGGGTGTCGTTCCTTGATTTTTTCTAGTTCCTGAACAGCATAACTCCCCATATTCCTAGTGTTTTCAAGAAGGTTTTCCTCTTTCATCACTTCCAAGGTAGCCAGTGCAACAGAACAAGCAATCGGATTACCCCCAAATGTCGTTCCGTGGCTTCCGAGCGGCCATTGTTTCATTAATTCAGCGGAAGCAACCGTTGCGCTAAGCGGCAGGCCATTGGCAATTCCTTTAGCGATGGCCATAATATCAGGGGTAACATCAAAGGTTTGAGCAGCGAACCATTGACCTGTACGGCCAAATCCGGTTTGAACTTCATCAAAAATAAGTAAAATATTATGACGGTCACAAATTTCTCGAACTCTCTTTAACCAGCCCTTCGGCGGAACAACATATCCGCCTTCACCGAGTACCGGCTCTAATATAACACAGGCCACTTCTTCCGGTGTTACTTGATGACTAAATAATGAAGCAAAATCTTTTTCTAATTTCTCAATCACATAGGTCTCTGGATCCATCCCTTCTAGACATTCCTTAACATTAGCATAGGGTACTTGATAGGTAAGACCAGATGGCTGCATGAATTTTCGATATTTGCTTTTAGAGGTAGTTACACTTAATGCCCCTAACGAACGACCATGAAAACAACCGGTAAAGGAAATAACATACGGACGTTTCGTTACATATTTTGCTAGTTTAAGAGCTCCCTCGATGGCTTCCGTCCCACTATTTGCAAAGAAAAAGCAATCAAGGTCTCCTGGTAAAATTTCAGCGAGTTCATCGGCCAATCGTAAAATGGACTCATACATAATTACGCCAGAAGGACCGTGCATCAATCCATCAGCTGCATCTTTAATCGCTTGGACCACTTTAGGATGACGGTGTCCGACATTTGTTACCGCAATCCCAGACGTAAAATCAAGATATTTCTTTCCATCCACCCCAAAATAATAGCAGCCTTCCTCTTTTACCACCGGTAGATTTGGATGATCCTTTGCCATGCTAGGTGCCAGTCGATTTGGCATATTTTTCACCAAGTGATCCCATTTGTTCTCCATACATTAACCCCCGTATTCGTAATACTTATCCCTGAAAATTGCTGTTTTACTTAATCGCTTTTAACGTTTCATCTCGAATCAACGACAATAATTCTTCTTTGTATTCGGCAAACTGGGCGGACGCTTTCACACTGAAATCCCTTGGCCGCTCCAATGCAATCGGAATCCTTTTCTTTAAACGCCCTGGTCTTGCGGTCATAACATATACCGAATCTGCTAAAAAGATCGACTCATCGACATCATGAGTGATAAATAGAATCGTCTTTTTCGACTCTTCCCATGCTTTCAAGAGCACTTCTTGCATAATGTTCCGTGTTTGGGCATCCAATGCCCCAAACGGTTCATCCATTAATAGAATTTTTGGATCGTTTGCCAACGCTCGAGCAATCGCTACCCGTTGTTTCATCCCGCCAGATAACTGAATCGGAAAATGATTTTCAAATCCTTCTAAACCGATTAATTGCAAGTAGTGTCTAGCGATATCGTCTCTCTCTTTTTGAGAAACACCCTTTAGCTTTAACCCAAAGGTAATATTGTCTTTCACTGATAACCATGGAAATAATGTGTACGATTGAAATACCATCCCGCGATCAGGCCCCGGACCATGGATTTCCTGCCCATCAAGGAGCACTTGACCGGAAGTTGCTTCTTCCAACCCAGCGACAATCCTTAATACGGTTGACTTCCCGCAGCCCGAAGGTCCTAAAATCGTGACGAATTCCCCTTCCTCAATCGAAAAGGAGGTTTTTTCCAATGCGGTTGTTTCTCCTTTTTTCGTTTTAAAAACTTTTCCAACCTCTTTAATTTCTAACTTTGGGGTGGCTGTTACTGAAATAACTGATTCACTGCGTTTTGGTTCAACTATATTTTCTCTTTCTTTAACTTTCAATTGAGGTGTGACCATTTAAAAACCATCCTTTCTCATCCAAGAAAACGAAGCCTTGTATATGGCTTTAAAGAGAATATCTGTAATCAGCCCCAGGATACCAATAATCAAGATTCCAACGATGATTTTATCTGGCTGCAGAAAACGAGAAGCCTGCATGATCATATACCCTAAACCACTAGATGCACCAACAATTTCAGCAACCACTAAATACGTCCAGGCCCAGCCAAACGTAATCCGGAGGGTATCAACAATTCCCGGTAGAGAAGCAGGGAGGATAACTTTTGTAAACACTTGTGCCTTCTTTGCCCCTAATGTATAGGAAACATCGACTAAATCATTTTGAACATTCTTCGTGACGTCCATAATCATCAATGTCAGCTGAAAAAACGTTCCAAGGAAAATAACACTCATTTTTTCTGTCTCACCAAGACCAATCCAAAGAATCAGTAAGGGAATGAAAGCAGATGCTGGCATATAACGAATGAAACCAATAATTGGTTCAAAAGCTCCCTCCATAATCCGTAGTGATCCCATTAAGATCCCAAGTGGTATGCCAATAATGGCTGCAGCAAGAAATCCAAACAGGACCCTTGTAAAACTGATCCCTATATCAGAAAGAATTTGACCATTTACAAACATATCCACCGCGGTAGACAATACTGCAGTAGGAGTAGGTAGGAATAAAGGATTGACGAACTGTCCGTAACTAAGTACAGACCAAACTAATAGAAAAATAATAAATGTTATAAAGCCCGCTGAGGTATAAAACACTTTGGGTATTTCCTTATTAGGAGTAAACAATTTTGCGATCAATTTTTTCACCTATTTTCTTATGCGTCTATTTTGTAAAAAAGCCTAACTGATGAGGTAAAAAAAACATCTCATAAGTCAGGCTGTTTAAAGAGAATCCTTAAACTAACTTAAACCTTATCATTATTGGAAACTTGGATTGATAACATCTTCTGCTTTTGGCTCGGTTTTAAGAAGTTTTTGATCCTTATAGAACGAAATCGCATTTTCAGTTGATTGATAGATGGAACCTTTTGCACTTTCTGTTCCAAATAACTTTTCATTATCCTCTTTCGAGAAGAATTTCAAGCCAGTAACTGTTCCTTCAAATTCCTTGACATCAATATTTAAACCTTTAGCCATAATTTCATTGGCTTCTTTTTCATGTTCTTTCCAATAAGTCATGGCTTCTCCCATCGCCTTAACAAAAGCTTTCACATCTTTCGGACGGTTCTTGATCACATCTTCTTTAAAGCTGACCGTATCGACGATGATTCCAGATAAATCTTTAGTTGTTAACAAAACTTTACCGTTTGCTTCTGCCCCTTTTGATAACCATGGCTCCCATGTAACAGCTGCATCCACTTTACCCGCGGCAAAGGCAGCACCTGCATCACCGGCAGACATTTGCACCACTTGTACATCTTTTTCTGTTAATCCGCCTTGTTTTAATGCTTGTAATGCTAACATATGGCTTGTTGAACCAACTTCGAATGCTACTTGTTTCCCTTTTAAATCTTTGACACTATTAATTCCCTTTTTTACGAGGATCCCATCTCCGCCGTAAGAATCATCTAATAACCAAACCACTTGAACTGGAATTTCAGAAGCGGCTAAGGAAACCTGTACATCCAACGCAGTTGCCATCCCATCGATTTTCCCACTAGCTAATGCTTGTTTACGTTCTCCTAATCCTTCGACAATGGAAAGTTCCACATCAATCCCATTCTTTTCGAAAAAGCCCTTTTCTTTTGCTAAAAATAACGGACCGTACCCTGTCCAAGTTGGCAGTGTCACCTTCAATGGTTCAGACGACTTCCCATCCTTTGCACTACTTGCCGCATCCTTTTTACCACATGCTGCTAATGCGAATAACAACACCAGTGAACAAATAACCAATAACCACTTTTTCACTCCAAATTCCCCCTTGTTTTTAAAAATATCGATTTATATCTGTTACTCTTTTAAACGATTAAGAATGAAGGACACCTGATAACATTCCATTTCCTATTTCGTCGGCTTGGCGAACAGCGTCAATTACCATTTCAGGCGAGACTTCAAATGGCATATTTGCCATATCCTCGATGGTAATGGTAAATTCACCAAGCTTCTGCCACTGACTTTCTGTTAAGTTCGTTATTCCCATTTGTTTTAAGGTAAAGGGAAGTCCTACTTCCTGGTAATAACTTATTAACTTTTTCAGTTCATCCTCGCCTGTATTCTCCATACATAACTGTGCAAGAATCCCGAAGGCAACAATTTCACCATGATAGGTATGGTGTACTTCAGGAAAAATTGTTAACCCAGAATAAATAGCATGGGCTCCTGCTGTTCGGCAGTCATCCCCGCCATACCCACTGACACTGCCACTGACCAAAATAATGGTATCAATGACATCTTCTAACTCTTTTGTCACTGTTTGGGTTCGAACAGATGTGACAGCTTTTTCCCCGATTTGAAGCAACGTTTGATAAACCTGTCCTGCTATTGCAACAGCCGTCTGATTTAATATGTTAGGTACCGCTTTTTTCACTGAGGATTTCGTCTCAAACCATTTAGCCAATGTATCTCCAATACCCGCGATTAGAAAACGAACGGGTGCATTCATGATGATTTCCGAATCTACTAAGACTAATTCAGGTGCCTTCGACTTTCTTTCAATCCCAATAAATTCACCATCATTGCTATATAGGATGGCGATAGGCGTGGCTGCTGCACAGGTTGCTGCGATGGTTGGAATGGCAACTAACGGTTTATTAAGTTGATAGGCAACCGCTTTAACTGTATCAATGGATTTGCCTCCACCCGTCGCAATAAGAACATCAATCTGTTCATCCTTTAGGTCGGCTACTAATCGATCGATATTCGCCTGAGATGATTCACCACCATACCAAAGCGAATGTTTTAATAAAATCTCGTGTTCTGACAAACTCTTTCTTAATGAATCTTCTACAAGTCCTCTACTAATCTGGCCTCCAATAAGAGCGGCTGTTTTTCCAAAGTTTTTTATGTACCTACCCGCATCTTCTAGTAAACCATTATTTCTAATATATTGAGCTGGTCCCACCGTTACTTTCATATCACACCCCGAATCCCTTATAAATTGTTTAAAAATGAATAATATTCTATAAATATAAATATTTACCTACTTTATGTCAATATATTTTCTTAATATTCTACTATCAAGTAAAAATACAAATAATACTATAAAAATACACATAATATATTATTTAAAAATATTTTCTTTTATTATTTCTGAATAAATATAATTAACCTCCTTTCTTTCGCCTTGAAATTTCGATGCTTATTTGGTCGCTTCGTTTACGTCTCACATCTAAAAATAGTGCAAGTTTTGTGCCAGTTTTAATCTATTCCGTACTTTCTGATTTTTCTAAACACAGAAGGTTGACTTATCCCTAATGCTTTTGCCATGTCTATCGTTGTTTTGTATTGTTTCCTAGCCTTAAGTAACACTTGCTTTTCCACACTATCCAGAATCTCATTCAATGAACGATTATTGTAATCAACAGACGTCTCATGAGGATAAGATCTTCGAAAATGAGGTGGCAGGTTTTCGATTTCAATCAATTGTTTCGGGGAAGTAACTACCAGTCTTTCAATTAAATTGATTAATTCACGAACATTTCCTTTCCATTCTTGGGTAAATAACAAATGCAAAACACCTTCATCAAGGCTTCGTTCACGGTGATACTTTTTAGAAAAATACGTTAAAAAGTATTCAATTAACGGGATAATATCGGTTGAGCGCTTTCTTAATGGCGGGATGGTAATGGGTACAACATTTAAACGGAAGTAGAGGTCATGTCTAAATATTTTTTCTTCCACTGCTTTCTCTAAGTCTCGATTTGTTGCGGCAAGAATACGGAAATCAACGGTTCGCAGCTTCGTTCCACCAACACGGTAAAATTGCTTTTCCTGAATGAATTTGAGGATTTTCACTTGATTGACTAACGATAACTCACCAATTTCATCTAAAAATAAGGTCCCGCCTTCTGCAAGCTCCGCTAGCCCAATCTTGCCTTTTGAATGGGCTCCAGTAAATGCCCCTGACTCATATCCGAAAAACTCCGCCTCAAACAGCGCTTCTGGGATCGCGCCGCAGTTTACTTCGATAAAAGGGCCGTCTTTCCGAGAACTTTTTTTATGAACGAATTTCGCAATATGTGATTTGCCTACCCCTGTTTCGCCTAGCAGCAATACATTGACATCAATTTCAGCCACTTGCAGGGCGAGCTGGAGTACTTTTTTCATTTCTGTACTCGTTGCAATCATTCCGTCTGAATCAAAATGAAGATTTCTTAGCATTTCCAGTTCACTTTTCACTCGTTCCATTTCGTCTTCGATGTCCATTAAGTATTTTTTCATGTTAAGTAACTCGGTAACATCATGCGAATAACTGACAATCCGCACTAAATGATCGTTATGATCGAAAACAGGAATCCCGGTTACAAGTAACTTTTCCCCATTATTGGTTGTTTGGACCAGGGTTATTTTCTTTTTTTCTTTAATAACCAACGGCGTCAAAATCGGTGTAAAAACCCCTTCTTTTTCAAGTTCATAAACAGATCGACCAACCATTTCATTCGCCTTCATATTATAAATTCCTTCGGTTGCTTCGCTTACCTTTAAAATAATCCCATCTGTATCGGTGACTAAAATATCGTCTTGTAATGATTGAAGAATGGCTTCACTTTCATTCCAAACTTTTTTTTCATCACTCACAAATTCCCCTCCCTTCTTGAATTTTACCACCCCATTTATTATTCATTTTTGAATAAAAAACGAGGTAAACTTCTTGATAGTACAGTTATATCAGATAATTAATAAAATTTATACTTTTTTAAATAATTTATTCAATATTGTATAATTAAAATCTTTCATCTGAAATGCATTAGAAAATAAGTACTGAATTAAAAGTATGTAGTGGATTCACATTCGTAGTGATAGCTTCATAAGAGAAATACTATTACGCTATGATTACCGCTAAGACCGATAAATTGATATAACGGGGATCATAGGACCTCTATGGTTACCGCTAAGGCCGAAAATTCGGTGTAACGGGCATCATACCCTCTCTATGGTTACCGATAAGACCGAAAATTTGGTGTAATGGGCATCATACCCTCTCTATGGTTACCGCCAAGACCAAAAATTCGGTGTAACGGGCATCATACCCTCTCTATGGTTACCGATAAGACCGAAAATTTGGTGTAATGGGCATCATATCCTCATTTTGCTTTTTTGGATTAGACCGTTTGGGCTCAGTTGTCTTTTTTTTTATGATAAAATAGCAATATGACAAACGATGAAAATATCTTAAACGAGGGTGGATGAATCTTGAACAAAAGAATTGCTTTATCGTGGAGTGGCGGGAAGGATTGTTGTATGGCTTTAGATACCCTAGTATCGCAGGGATTTGAAGTAGTCTGCTTGGTTACGACTGTACCTAAAGAATTAGGGCGAACATTTGGTCATGGCGAGCGAACGGAAATGATTAAACTACAAGGTGAATCGTTAAACATACCAATTCATTTTATCGAATGTACATACGAAAACTATACAAGTCAATTTGTCAACGCAATAGAACACTTGAAAAATCAATTTAATGTAACGGGGATTGCATACGGAGATTTGTATCTAGATGAACATCGAGAATGGGGAGAAAAAGTAGCGGCTGCTGCAAATATCCACTCATTGTACCCATTATGGATGAAAAAGGAAGAAGCCCTACAATCTTTAGGGAAGTTTGTCCAATCGGGGTATGAAGCAATTGTGATTCGAGTACGGGAGGATGTTCTAAATGACACCTGGCTTGGTAGAATTGTAGATGAGACCTTTCTGCGAGATGTACAAAAGACTAGTATTTGTCCCATGGGAGAAGCGGGTGAATATCATACTTTTGTATATGATGGACCTCTATTTTCAAAAAGAATTCAATTGGAACAAGGAGAATTAATCCAACTAGAAACGACAAAGAAACTAGAATTTAAGAGATATAGCTTAATGGAGAGTTAAGACTACAATTGGGGTTAAAATAACAAAAGGAGGTTGCCCCTTTTGTTATTTCGACCACTATTAATACGGATCGGAAGGTTCCCCCATTTCCTGAGCTTTTTTCACAGCATCTTCCATTTTTGAATCTACAGTTTTTCCAGCTTTCTTTATCCCTTCTGCAATCCTCTTTCCATAATCTGGATCACATTGTGTCAGCATTTCCACCATTCGGTCTTGAATTTCTTTTCGACAAGCAGCAAGTGCTCCCGATAAGTTTGAAATTAATTCATTCTTCTCCCAGTCGTTCAATCGCCGGTAGGTTTCACCCGCTTGACCAAAGTTATTGTCGCGTGAGATTCGTTCTCTCACTAGGTTCCCTTCCACATGCGGCTGATGTTCTTTACCAGGGTTCTTCGCTTCTTTTAATCCGCCAATAAGGGATGGTTCATAATTAACATGAGGATTTTTTAACTTACCGAAATCCTGTCTATAATCCATTTGGCCCCCGTCTTGGTTTGTCGCAACATGAGTTTTTGGTCGATTGATAGGCAGCTGTAAGTAGTTGGTGCCCACCCGGTACCGCTGGGTATCAGAATAAGAGTAGGTACGCCCCTGTAATAATTTATCATCAGAGAAATCAAGGCCATCTACGAGCACACCAGTGCCAAAAGCTACTTGTTCCACTTCAGCAAAGTAATTTTCTGGATTTTTATTTAAGACCATTCTTCCAACTTTATGCCATGGAAAATCTTCTTTATACCATAGCTTGGTTGGATCAAGTGGATCGAAATCCAGTTCCGGATGCTCACCATCTTCCATGATTTGAACATAAAGTTCCCATTCTGGATAATCGCCTTTTTCAATTGCTTCATATAAGTCTTGAGTCGCATGACTATAATTCATGCTTTGAATTTCATCTGCTTCTTGTTGGCTTAGATTTTTTATTCCCTGTTTTGGCTCCCAATGATATTTAACAAGTACCGCTTTTCCTTCTTCATTCACCCACTTATACGCATGCACACCTGAGCCTTGCATTTGCCGGTAGTTGGCAGGAATACCCCACGGAGAAAAGACAAAGGTTACCATATGCATAGATTCCGGTGTTTGGCATAAGAAGTCAAACATCCTTTCCGGGTCTGACAGGTTTGTAACCGGACTAGGCTTAAAGGAATGGACCATATCAGGAAATTTTAATGGATCTCTAATAAAAAATATCTTTAAGTTATTCCCTACTAAATCCCAATTCCCATCCTCAGTATAAAATTTAATCGCAAATCCTCTTGGGTCGCGTAATGTTTCTGGTGAATGCCCGCCATGAACGACGGACGAAAAACGTACAAATACAGGTGTTTGTTTTTCAGTATTCGTAAACACCTTCGCCCTCGTATATTTCGAAATCGGTTCTCCATTTATGGTTCCATACGATTCAAAATATCCATGAGCACCAGCACCGCGCGCATGAACGATACGCTCTGGAATTTTTTCGCGGTCAAAATGGCTGATTTTTTCTAAGAAATCATAATTCTCTAATGTCATAGGTCCACGGTTTCCTACGGTCCGAACATTTTGGTTATCTGTTACGGGGTGTCCCTGTCGGTTGGTTAGTATTTCTTCAGAATACTCGTTCTCTCCATTTACTTGATTTCCCATATTATTAACCTCCTTTTCATCACCTTTGTAAGTATTTCCAGAAGGATAAGGGATATGCAGAAAATACCAATTCCCATAAAAAAAGGGGGAAAATCAGCTTTTAACTGATTTTCCCCTTTCCGAAATTAATTATTGTTCAGAATATTTTTTAAAGTTATCTAAAATCGCCTGCCAACCTGCTTGTTGCATCTCAATTGGATTGGTCGTTTCCGCATCGAAAGTTTCGATTACCTCGGTTTCGTTTTCGTGACCTTTAAAGGTAATAGTCACTTTTCTTCCATCCCCCATGGTATATGAGATAACCTCATGTAATTTCACTTCATCATAAATCCCACCAAAATCAAAGCCAAAACTGCCATCCTTTGCTTCCATTCTTGTTAGGAATTTTCCACCAACCGTTAAATCATTTTCTGCAACTGGCGTATGCCAGTCTTCTGAAGCATTGTTCCATTGGGTGATGTGTTTTGGCTCTGTCCAATTTTCCCACACTTTTTCTACTGGCGCATGAACATTTGTTTGTACAGTAATTTTTTCAAAATTGCTTGTTGTCATTTGAATTTCCACCTTTCAACATATAGTGAGTTTATTATGTAGATTGAATTCCTTCATGCTGTCACAAACCTAATAATATCTTATCAACTCTTCCTTGTAACCGCAATCACTAGTCTTGATAAAGGAAACACAAAAAAACAAAAAAGCCAGGATTGGGTTTCCCATCCTGGCTGAATCAAGTGGTGCCTGACACCTTATTCAGTGGCCCGTGGACTGCTTTCAAATCCTCCTTTTTTATGTGAACCATCACAGAACGGCTTTTTATTGGAAAGGCCGCAACGGCAGAGATACACTTTTGCCTTTTTTGGATATTCCTTGCCCTCAGAATCAAAGATCTGAAAATCACCACTTACCTGCAATGGTCCATTATTACTAATCTTAATTTGATTTTCCATCATTATCACATCTCCTCAGTTTTTTATTAATGAAAAAAATTCAGAACGTAAATCAGCTTGTGCGCCAAATACCCCATGGATGCTTGACGTTGTGGTGGACGTAGTGGATTTTTTTGTTCCCCTGCTGCACATACACATGTGTTTGGCTTCAATGACAACGATTGTTCCTTCTGGCGCCAAAACCTCTTCCATCGCGGCGGCAATCTGCGTTGTAAGCCGTTCTTGCACTTGAAATCTTTTCGCATACCCATCCACCAATCGACCAATTTTTGATAAACCAGTGATTTTCTCATTTGGGATATAACCTACATGGGCAACGCCAAAAAAAGGAGCAAAATGATGTTCACACATCGAAAAGAACTCAATATCCTTTACTAAAATCAATCCCTTATGTTCAATATCAAACGTCTTCTCGAGATGGTGTTTTGGGTCCTCATGATAACCTTCCGTGTACTCGAGAAATGCATTGAGTACCCTAAATGGAGTTTCTTGTAGTCCATCTCGATCAGGATCATCCCCACACAATTGAATTAATTGTCTAATTGCCGTGTTGAAAAAATTTACATCCATTAAATTTCGATGGTTTTCCTGTGCATGGTGTTTAAACAAGCTCGGGAATTTCTCCGATAATAAAAGATATTGATCACTTGTCATTACACATCATTCCTTTGACATGGTATTGGAGGGTTCATCCTCGATGATTAAACTAGGTGTCTTATGATTCACTTGCTCATTTTGTTGAACTCGAAAAGCGCAGCAGCCATCCCCATTCTGAAGACGTTGTTCTCTATGCACCTTGCATCCAAGTAGCTGGGTCAGAACAGAAACGGTCACACTGCACAAGATAGGACGCTCGAGAGCAACATTATGAAAGGGACAATTCCGCTCAATTAGGTAATAATCCTTACCCTTTTTGACTACTTCCATATAAGAGTCATTTTTTGTATAAAAATCCTTAAGCACTTTTATTCTTTCGGAGGTACTAAGCCCCGACAATTTTGGTTCCCATTCACGAACCCTTTCTTCAACCATCGCAGCAAGCACATCTTTAAGGTCATTTATTCCGAGATGTTTGACCAACGTGTCAAGAACTTCAATCGTTAAGTGATCATAGTTTTTTTCAAAGAGATGTTCACCTGCAGAGGTTAAGCGGTATCGGATATGAGGCCGGCCAATGCCATTTTGCTTTTCGGAAATCCTGACAATCCAGCCATCCCTTTCTAAATGGAGGAGATGCTGACGGACAGCCTCACCGGACATATCTAGCAATGAGGCCAGTTCGCTCATGGATGAAGCACCACTTGTTTTAATCGCATGAACGATTCTTCTTCTTGGCTCCGATAAATGTTCGGCTTGAAAACTCAGGTCTCTCCCCTCCCTGCTCTTTCTTAAATGTATATTCAGCAATCTTTCGAATAGTTCAAGATTTTTATTGAATAAATGGAAAAATTCATTTTTCAAAGACCAATAAAAAAATCCCTTTCAAAGGGATTTTTTAGAAAACAATCGTTTTATTTTGATGGACAATAATGCGGTCCTCGATATGCCATTTCACAGCTCGTGCTAAAACGCTTCTCTCAATTCTACGACCGATCTTTTTAAGGCTATCGACATTATCATGGTGATCGACCCGGCTGATATCTTGTTCGATAATAGGTCCTTCATCGAGGTCATTTGTTACATAATGAGAAGTGGCACCAATCAATTTCACACCGCGGCCAAATGCTCGTTCATACGGTCTTGCCCCAACGAAAGCTGGTAAAAAGGAATGGTGAATATTGATAATTTTGTTAGGATTTTCCACGACAAATGTTGGAGATAAGATTTGCATGTAGCGGGCCAACACCACGAAATCAATCTCATACTCTTCTAGAAGTTTCAGCTGGGTGGCTTCGGCTTGTCCACGAATATCTTTATTGGCCGGTACGAAATAAAACGGGATGTTCAGCCCTTCGACAACCTCTCTTGCCGTTTCATGATTACTAATCACAAGGGCAATATCAGCCATTAAATCACCGCTTTGCCATTCCCATAAAAGTTCAAGCAAACAATGAAGTTCTTTTGAAACAAAGATTGCCGCTTTTTTCACATGATAAACGTGCGTAAGGTTCCATTCCATGGAAAACTCTTTGCCAATTTCAGCAAACTGGCTCTCCATCTCTTTTGCTTTTTCCTTTAAATTCGGACATTCAAATTCGATTCGGATGAAAAAAGTGCCGCCCTCAGGGTTGGTAGAGTATTGGCTGGATTCAATAATATTTGCATTATAGGAAAACAAAAATTTTGAAATCGCCGCAACAATTCCAGGCTGGTCAGGGCAACTTACTAATAGACAACCCCGATTCTTATTCTTTTCTTGAAATAGTTCAATTTGATCTTTTATAAAGGCGTTCATGTCCACAAAACCTCTCTAAATGTTGTTTTACACATTATACATTAGATGGTCTCATTAGTTAATCATTATTTTGAAAATTCCTAACTGCGGAAACATTTAGGATACGCTATCAACAAAATTGGTTACGGGCACATGATCAAAATAAAAAATAATGCTGTCCCTTATTTCTATTGGTTACTTTTCTTTCATTTTTTTCCTAGTTTCGGTCGCCAATACCCCCTATTGGCTACCTTTCTTTCATTTTTTTCCTGGATTCGGTCGTCAATACCCCCTATTGGCTACCTTTCTTTCATTTTTTTCCTGGATTCGGTCGTCAATACCCCCTATTGACTACCTTTCTTTCATTTTTCTCCTGGCTACAGTCGTCAATACCCTCTATTGGCTACGTTTCTTTCATTTTTTCACATTATCATTCGTCCATAACCCTATATTAATTCTATCTATCAAAATAAAAAACCTGAGCCTATGTTTACATAAGACTCAGGCAGCTATTTTAAGATCGAACACCTTATAGAAAAAGGAAAATATGACATCAATCAATATTTTTTTGCGATAACATATTAACTGACAATGAGCCCCTTTCGGTTGTCGCGGCAGCTCCAACTTTATTTGCCAATTGAAGGTACTCTTTTAATTGTGATAGACCTGTTGGCTGGCCTTTTTCATGAAAGCAATACAAGAGGGCTGACATAAATGCATCACCTGCACCAGTTGTATCGATGGCATCCACTTTAGGGGCAGGAGCAAAAATTTTGTTTCCTTTAAAAATTGCACAAGCTCCCTTACTTCCCATCGTAATAAACAGGTAGGGAATCTTCCATTTAGATAGTAGATCGATTCCTTCATCCGTTGAATCTGTTTCTGTTAAGAAATGCAACTCATCTTCAGCAAGTTTCACGATATGGGCATATTTAAGGAAGGAGGAAACGGTTTGGCGACAATGCCCCTCACTTTCCCAACGCTTTAAACGAAGGTTGGCATCAAAGCCGATGATATTGCCAGCACCCTTGGCATATGATAGGGCCTTTTCTGTTGTCTTCCTAGCTTTTTCATGAAAAAGAGTTCCTGAACCATAATAAAAAATCTTTGCCCTTTCAAAAACTTCCCTTCGCAATTCATCTTCAGATAATACTTCATCTGGAGTAGGATTCACGTAAGAATGAAAATAACGCTCACCGTTTTCATTTATATGTACATATACACCACAAATTTTCTTAATCGAAGTGTGAACAGAAAATGTGGTATCAATTTGCTCTTTCTGGAATTCTTGTTCAACAAATTGACTCACTTCATCGTTCCCTAGTTTACATAAGTAATAAGCAGGAATCCCGAGTCTCTTAGTCCCCACTGCCACATTTACGGTGGCTCCGCCCAGCAGCTGCTGGTATTTGGTATTCGTTTGATCCATTGAAATAAAGTCTACAAATGCTTCACCCAGTGAAATAACTCCTTTTTGCACCAAGATGGTCCTCCTCCAATGATGTATCTATGATGATTATATGAAAAAACCTCCTCAATTGAAAATGTTTGAGGAGGTCTGTTTACAATATTAAACCAGTTTATGCGCATACCACTTTTTCCCTTTAAACCGCCAGCAAAAGATGAGTCCGCGAGTACCCCATTCCACAATCATTGCAACCCAAACACCGACAATTCCAAAACCTAAGGTAATTCCTAAAACATAACCTAAGATGACCCGTAGCAACCACATCGACAGCAGCGAAGCGATTGAAGTAAAGTTCGAATCCCCCGCAGCCCGTAAAGCTGATGGCATGATAAAGCTTGGTGACCACAAAAGTGGCTGAGCAATTGCAGCTATTAACACAAGTGTAAATATCGTAGGGACAATCTCTTCTGGTGGATTGAACATTTTTATCAACAACGGAAACAATGGCAATAGCAAGAAATCCGCGATGATAAAAATAATTGAGGAAAGACCAATTAACGAGAAGATAAATTTCCTCGCGTCTGCAATATTCCTTCGCCCAATACATTGCCCAACGATAGTGACGATGGCGATTCCAATAGAGTTAGGTCCGATTTGATATACCATCATTAACACATTGGCAATTGCAAAAACGGTAAGTGAAAGAGTACCTAACTGGACAATAAATGTTTGCGTAAGCAGCTTTCCACCATTGAAAAAGATTTGTTCTGCAGCGAAAGGCAGCCCGATAAACATGACCTTTTTTAAAATAGAAAGATCGATTCTAACCGCATTTTTTAACTTGAAGCGAATGGTCTCATTGTATTTTAAGACATAAACCAAGGCAGCGGCCATTCCTAAAAATCTAGCCAAAAGCGTGGAAATCACTAGACCTTCCACACCCATGTGAAAGAATGTAATCAATAATAGATTTAGAATCGTATTGGTTAAATTCATTACTAACGATAAATTCAAGCAGGGTTTCGTCTCCCCCACACCTCTTAACGCGCCAGTCACAGCTTGAAAGATCGCGATGAATGGATAAGAAAGACAGCTGCCGATGAGATAAATTCGAGCGTTTTGAAATACATCCGCTTCTGCTTTACCAAATAATAGGTTTAAGGTTGGCGTATGAAAAATGATGACTAAAGTACTGATTAGAACTGAAAATAGGGTTACGGCAGTGATTGCTTGTGTCGCCGTTTTGGACACCATCTCCCTATTCCCGCTCCCTTTATATTGGGCTACAATCACGGTCCCGCCTGTTGCAACAGCAATAAATACATTGACTAGGAAAATATTCAATGAATCTACCATACTCACGGCACTAACTGCAGCCACTCCAGCCGAACTAATCATCGCAGTGTTTAATAAACTCATGATAATTAAAAAGGCCTGGTCTACGAAAATGGGAAGAATAATGGCAAATATTTTCTTGTAACCTATGGATTCTCCAGAAAAATACTTATCTAACAAAGAAGCCGATCTGTGCCTAATATTCAGTTCTAATTTATTCATTATACAACACTTCTTTAATGGAATTTTTGGATAGATACCGACCATATTTTAATACGGCTTATTATACCACGATTTGGAAGTGAGTAAAGGTTTTTATCTTCTGTCAGAAATGTCCATTTATCGTTGCGTTCGCAGTTCTACACGACGAATTTTCCCCGAGTCCGTTTTAGGCAGTGCCTCGATATATTCGATCACCCTTGGATACTTATAAGGAGCCGTTAATTTCTTAACAAATCCCTGTAACTCCTTGGTTAACTCCGCTGTTCCGAAGATCCCATCCTTCAACACAACAAATGCTTTAACAACGTTTCCTCTGATTGGGTCCGGTAAAGCGACTACCGCACATTCCTTAACCGATTTATGTTTCATTAATGCATCTTCTACTTCAAAAGGTCCAATCGTATATCCAGAACTGATAATGACATCATCTTTACGGCCTTGGAACCAATAATAATTTTCCTCGTCTTTCATTGCACGGTCACCTGTTAGAAAGTATTGACCTTGATAAGAAGCAGCGGTAGTCTCCGGATTTTTATAATACTGTTTAAACAAGGCAGGGAAATCGCTTCGAATCGCAATCGTTCCGACTTGGTTGATTGGTGCCGGATGGCCGTTTTCATCAATGACATCAATAAATTCATCTAACAACGGCTGCCCCATGGAACCTAATTTCTTCTCATTAACATTTAAATTCGCTATCAATAATGTACTTTCTGTCTGTCCGTAGCCATCGCGTATCAGGATCTTAAATTGTTCTTTAAATACATCGATGACTTCACGATTAAGTGCTTCACCTGCAGATACAGCCGTATGCAAATGGGATAAATCGAAGTTGGAAAGATCATCTAATTTAGCCATCATCCGGTACTCAGTAGGTGTACAGCATAAAACATTTACCTGTTGATCTTGAAGAAGACGTAAATATTTGTGCGGATTGAACCTTCCATGATAGATAAATCCTGTGGCTCCTGAACCAAGAATCGATAAGAATGGACTCCAAACCCATTTTTGCCACCCCGGGGAAGCAGTAGCCCAAACCAGATCGTCCTCACTAATATTCAGCCATTTGGAAGCCGCAATTCTTAAATGAGCATAGCCCCAGCCATGGCTGTGAACGACCCCTTTAGGCTGACCGGTTGTCCCGGATGTATAAGCTAAAAAGGCAAAATCCTCACTCAGCGTATCGACATCGTTGAAAATTTCTGATTCCTCAGCCGCTAACGCTTCTAAGGAAAGCCAATTGGGTACTTCCTGACCAAAGGCAATCTTAAATTGTAAAAAAGGTGTTTCCTCACTTATATTTTCAAATTCTTCAATTAACTCAGAATAAGAAATGACGGCTTTCGCTTCTGAATGATTTAAGCGATACAGTAAATCTTTTGCTCGTAAAAGTTCTGAAGAAGGGCTAATGACTAATCCTGCTTTTAAACAAGCTAAATAAATGACATATGATTCAATGAGACGTGTGCTCATGACGACAACCCTGTCACCTTTCACTAGTCCTAGTTTCGTTAACCCATTAGCAAGTTTGTTTGCTTTTGTGATTAACTGAGCATAAGTGATCGTTTTCGTTTCTCCGAGTTCATTTTGCCAGCGTAAAGCGATTTTTTCGGAGTTATGTTTAGAAATTTCACTTGCTAAATTAAAATGCTCTGGTGCAATTAATGATTTCAAATCCACAATTGTCAATCTCCATTCTTGGTAGTTTTAATTTGAGTTCCCCGTATAACTAAGTTGTATTATTAGTACCTGGTTGTAATATAAGATACTAAAAAAATATTCACTCTTACAATAATAGCACTTTAAAATTCAATGTAAATTATTTAGACTCTGATTTCTCAGCTAATACTAAACCCTTTTAACTGGTCTTAGTCCTATCCTACCACCCCTACAAAATACATAAGCCAACTATTAAAAATAGTTGGCTTTGCAGTATAGCTTAATCTAAAACCTCACCTTATTAAATCCCTTCTTTAGCAGGAACTGTTAACTCAATCCGTTTAATATCACCAACAATAAACAGGTAGCTAAGCATGGCAACAATAGCATTAACCCCTACAAACACCAACGCTCCATTAAAAGAACCTGTTCCACTAATAATAAAACCAATAATAATCGGTGTCGTAATTCCAGCAATATTACCAAATGTATTGAAGAGACCACCGCTTAGTCCGCCAATTTCTTTTGGAGAACTATCAGCCATTACAGCCCACCCTAATTGTCCAAAGCCTTTACCAAAGAATGCAAGCGCCATGATACCCACTACGAGCCATTCAGCATCGGTATAATTACAAGCAATCATACTGCTGGAAAGAATCATACCTATAATAATCGGGGTTTTTCGTGCAAAAGTAAGTGATTTTCCTTTTTTCAAAAGATAATCAGAATACAAACCGCCTAATACTCCACCTAAAAACCCGCTAAGTCCTGGCAAAGAAGCTATAAAACCAGCTTGGAGAATGGACATGCCTCGTTCTTGAATAAGATAAACAGGGAACCATGTCATAAAGAAATAGGTAAGTGTTGAAATACAATACTGGCCAATATAAACGCCAATTAACATACGACTTTTAAGTAACTGTTTAATATGTGACCAGTTTGGCCCACTTTTTTTATTAGTACCCTTAGCCATCATATCCAATTGGCCGCCCCCCTGCTCAATATAGTCCAGTTCAGCGCGGTTAACACGTGGATGATCTTTGGGACTATAAATAACTTTTAGCCAAGTAAACGAAATCACGATGCCAATTGCACCCATTATAATAAAAACCTGTTCCCATCCAAAGGATTGTGTAATCCAAGACATAAATGGTGTAAAAACAATGATAGCAAAAAACGCTGATGCACTAAAAATTGATGATGCTGTTGCACGCTCATCATTCGGGAACCACGACGCTGAAACTAGGCTATTGCCGGGAAACGAAGGTGCTTCCGCAAGACCTACGATAAATCTAAGTACAAATAACATTACAATGGCTGTACCTGCATTAAAAAAACCAACAAACCCTTGTAATAAAGTGAAGAAAGACCAAACAAAAAGACTCCAGAAAAGAACTTTCTTTGTTCCGAATTTATCCAAAAGCCAGCCGCCTGGAATTTGTCCCAGGGCATATGACCAGCTAAAAGCAGAAAAGACAAATCCCATCGTGACAGCATTTATTCCCAAATCAGTTTGTAAAGGTGTCGCTGCAACAGAAATTGTTGCTCGATCCGCATAGTTAATTGTAGTAACAAAAAACAACATAATAACAGTGATCCAGCGAATGTTAGTCTTTTTAGTTTGTACTGGATAAGTTTCTCCTCTTGGCATTACACTTCTTTCTGCTCTCAAAATATTCTCCCCTTTGTCAGATAATTCCCCTTCAATTCGGTAACCTACTCACTAGCACTTATTCTACCACTTCAAATGTGCATTTCCCCGTCGTTAATGATTAACGCCCTAGCCATCCACCATCAACCGCCAGCAAATGACCATGAACATAATTTGATGCATCAGATGCTAGAAATACGGCAGGTCCTTTGAAGTCTTCTGGATTACCCCAGCGTCCTGTAGGAATTCTCTCTAATATCTGCCTGCTCCGAACAGGATCATCGATTAACGCTGTGTTCATTTCGGTCGCGATGTAACCAGGAACAATTGCATTGACATTGATTCCTTGTGAAGACCACTCATTTGCAAGTGCCTTTGTGAGCTGACCCACTGCACCTTTTGCGGAAGCATAAGCTGGCACAAACAAACCACCTTGAAACGAAACAAGAGATGCAATATTAATAATTTTACCGCTATTTTTCTCAAGCATATGTCTTCCTGCTTGTTGACAAAGGAGCCAAACAGCTTTTAAATTTACTGTTAGAACATCATCCCAGTCTTGTTCCGAAAAATCAACAGCTGGAGAGCGTCTTTGAATACCTGCGTTATTAACTAGAATATCAACTGAACCCATCGCCTCAATTGCCTTTGGGATAGCTTGTTTCACTTCATCTAGATTTTCTAGGTCACACTGAACAATCTCACAACGGACACCAAATTCCTTAATTCTCTCTTGTGTGAATGTATCTGTGGAACGTTGTAATAGGACAATATCTGCTCCAGCCTCTGCGAGACCAAGTGCAATCCCCTGGCCAATACCACGTGTTCCACCAGTAACAACCGCTACTTTTCCCGTTAAATTAAATGTATGGTTCATCATTACCACTCCTATGGTTGAAATAATATTTTTAATGATTGGTCAGGATTTCCCATTAAATCAAAACCAGTTTGAATATCTTCTAGTTTAAGAACGTGCGAAACCAGTGGGTCAAGGTTGATTTTGTTTTGTGCTAATAATTCAATAGCTTTTGTAAAATCTTCCTGACTATAGCAACGCGTTGTCATTAAGGATATCTCCCGAAAATGCATTGCAGCTAATTGAATGGCAGGAGGCTTTTTGTAAACACTCACAACAGCAATTTCACCCTGGAACTTAATACAGTCAATCATTTGATCTGCTGTAAATTGGTTGCCCGCTACTTCATAGACAATATCAGCCCTGACTCCGTTTGTGTATTCTTTTACAACTTCGGAAATGTTCATAGTCTTAGCATCAATTGCTTCAAAACCCAAATCCTTTGCAACTTGAAGACGCATAGAACTTACATCAGAAATGAATATTTTTCCTGCACCAGCACGTTCGGCTATGATTCCAATTAACAAACCAATCGGTCCTGCTCCTAGGATGGCTACCGTATCTCCAACTTTCAGCTTTGAGCGTCGAACTGTATGAATGGCAACAGCTAATGGCTCAATCATAGCAGCCTCTTTCTCTGTGACAGAATCCGGCAGTACACGAAGTCTGTGAACAGGAACGGTTGTATACTCAGCAAAACCACCGTCCTGATCAATACCTATATATCTCAAATTCTCACAAACATGAATCTGCCCTGCCTGGCATGCTGCACATTTACCACAGTTTAGTAGTGGTTCAACAACCACCCTGTCACCCTTTTTAACCTGTTGATCCTTGCCTATTTCCATAACTACACCGCTAAATTCATGACCAAGTATCAATGGAGCCTTTGCTCGTGGATGCAACCCATGAAAAATCATCATGTCTGTTCCGCATATTCCTGCATAGGATACTTTGATTAATGCTTCATCTGCTTTTAGAGATGGAAACTCTCTCTCGGTCATTTCTACCTGCATTGGTGATACGTACGTTCCTACCTTCATCCCAACCACTCCTTTTTTATCCCTCATAACATCGCATTTAAAATAGTTTCTAGCATCTTGTTTTATGGTCTGACGGCTGTCCCATCTGGAGTTCGAGCTAAAGTCCATGATGGAATTCCACCTGCTACTGGGAACTTTTTAGCCAATTCTTCATTTATTTCTACCCCTAAACCTGACCTATCATTTACATACGCAAAACCTTCTTCAACTACAGGACATCCAGGGAAAACTTCCTGTAATGCATCATTAAATGGAGTCCATTCTTGAATTCCGAAATTTGGTGAACTTAAATCTAAATGAAGATTTGCAGCAACCCCAACAGGTGAAATATCCCCTGGTCCATGCCAAGCAGTTCGAACCCCGTATAATTCACTAAATGTTGCTAATTTTTTTGCCGGCGTTATTCCACCGATAGAACTTACATGACATCTTATAAAATCAATTTGTTGATTCGCAATCAGGCTCTTCCATTCATTTACATTGGTAAACAATTCTCCCATTCCAATTGGTGTGGAAGTTTGTTGTCTAATCATTTGAAGCCATTCAATATTTTCAGGAGCTACAGGATCCTCTAGGAAAAAAAGATGATAAGGATCTAATCTTTTTGCTAATCTTACGGCTTCAATAGGTGGAATTCTTTCATGGATATCATGGATAAATTCCATATTAAAACCGATTTTTGAACGAAGGTGTTCAAATAATTTGTCTATACTTTTAGCATAGGCTTCAGGATCAAAATAGCATCCCGCCAATGATCCTTTTGGCGAACGTTTTGGCACAATTCTAGAAGACTTTTCATACATAGTTGCTATTAATCTACTATCTGTAGTTCCGCTTCCACCATACATCCCCATTTGACAGCGCGCATACTGATATCCTTCTTCCATTAGCGCTATAATATTTTCTTCTACAGCAATTTCATCCGCACCATCTGCATGTCGATATAGAGGAATACCATCTCTACATTTCCCACCTAATAGTTCGTAGACAGGTAAGTTAGCGATTTTACCCTTTATATCCCAAAGTGCCATATCAATTCCTGATAAAGCATTATTCATGATCGGACCATTTCTCCAGTATCCGCTTACATTCGCTGACTGCCAAATATCTTCTATTCTTCTTGGGTCCTTGCCGATAAGAAACGGTTTTAAATAATCCTCAATTGCTGATTTCACCGCAAAAATTCGTTGGGTAAAGGTAGCACATCCTAATCCGTATAACCCAGGTTCATTTGTTTCGACCTTTACTACCACTAAATCGATTCCCCCTGGAGCTGTTAAAATCACTTTTACATCGCGAATTTCTAAATTGTTCATTTTATAACCCCTTATGTTTAAATTTAATTATTTGTAGGACCTTTAAAACGATAACTTGTTAGTTGTCATACATGTTAGCTTAAAAAAGATTACCTCTTTAAGAGGTAAATTACTTTCTTTAATCTTTAATACTTTTTATGCTGGCAATATTATCTTTCATAGCGTTACTAAGAAGCTTTTTTGCTGTGTCTGCATCTCTATTCTGAATAGATCGGTATATTTGTATGTGTACTTCAATGCTTTCCAATGTTACACCTATGACCCGATTGAGCTCTTCTAAATACTTATAGTAAATATCTCGAATGGAATCAATTACTTTTACAAAAACTTGATTCTTAGAAGCCTTTGCAATTTCTAAATGAAAATTGAAATCCGCTACAGAATATTTATTATAATCATCACGATAACGAATCATTTGATTCAAAGCTTCCTCAATGTTCTTTATGTCTTCATCTGTTGCTTTTTCAACAGCTAACTCTAGGCATTTGTATTCAATTGTCTGCCGAAATACCATCATGTCTAAGAATTGTTCCTCACTAAGATGAATGATTATGCCAAAATCATTGATTCCGTTTTTACCAATATTTTCAGAAACAAAGGTTCCTTTACCTTGATATGTAACAACAATACCTAAATCCCTAAGTTTCTGTATTGCACTTCGAATACTGACCCGGCTTACATTAAACGATTTCGTCAATTCTGTTTCAGAAGGAATCTTACTCCCAGGCGCCCAAGTACCGTTAGCTATGTTTTCTTTTAGTTGCTCATAAACAATATTGACAACATTTTGTTTATCAATGGAATTTAAATTCATTTTCTACCCTCTTTTGTAACATGTCCTACAAGTTATAAATAAATAATACCACCGACGCCCAATAAAGTAAACGGTTTCTTTTATGAATTTTCTCAAATTTTAAAATACAGCCTCTCGCTTCACTTTATCGCAATTAAATCTAAGGATTCGATGATCATTCTACTTACTCCTAATTTTATACAAAAATCATATTATGCCCAGTTTAAGACTGGGCAGAATATGATTCATTATCAAGAATGAGTTGTGCGCTTCACTTTATATACAAATCATGACTTATTCAAATAAAGGACTAACTGCTTTTTCATTATGAATCCGGTCGATTGCCTCAACAAGAAGAGGCGCAACAGAAATCGTTTTAATTTTACTACTGATTTTATCTTCAGACAATTCAATAGTATTTGTCACGACTAATTCTTTAATTGGTGACGATTCAATTTTTTCAATCGCTCGGTCTGTAAAAACAGGATGCGTACAGCCGGCATAAATTGCTTTTGCCCCATTTTCTTCTAGAGCCTTAGCTGCTAAAGAAATGGTTGCACCGGTGTCAATCATATCATCAATAATAATGGCATTTTTGCCCTCAACATTACCAATAACATTTATGGTTTGGGGACCATTTTCTTCAAATCTTCTTTTATCGATTAGGGCAAGTGGAACGTGTAATAGGTTGGCCACTTTTCTTGCTCGGCCAATACTGCCATTATGTGGCGCGACAATCACAATATCTTCTAAACCTTGTTCCTTAAAATACTGTCCAAGGATTGGAACACCATATAGATGTTCAACAGGGATATCAAAGAAACCTTGAATTTGGGAAGTATGGAGGTCCATTGTAAGAATTCGACCTGCTCCAGTCGTTTCTAAAAGATTCGCCACTAGTTTCGCTGTAATTGGCTCCCGTGAACGTGCCTTTCTGTCTTGTCGTCCATATCCATAGTATGGAATGACCACATTAATGATACCAGCTGAAGCTCTTTTTAGAGCATCAATCATGATAAGGAGTTCTAAAATATTATCATTGACAGGGTACGATGTGGATTGAACAACATAGACCTCACTGCCGCGAACACTTTCTTCAATATGAATTTGAATCTCTCCATCACTGAAATGAGACACAGAAGATTTTCCTAACTCGCATCCCAAAAGCTCTGCCATCTCTGTTGCTAGCTTTTGATTGGAATTCAATGAAAACAGCTTAAATCGTTTATTTTGTTGATAAGTCACCTTAGATCCTCCACACATTTGAATTTCTACTTTGTTACAAAAATTATCTATCCAACTTATTTTACTATATTAATCAACATAGTGGTAGGAAATACACCGGACAGGTAACTTTTAATCGGGAATCTTTATGCTTTTTTAGAATCAGCTGACCGAATTAGTTATTTTTTTCATTAATTGGGCTGTTGTCATAATGGTCGCAAATTCATGTGCAATGCGGCTAGTTATTCATTAGAAGATAATAACTGTTTTGCACCTGTAACTACATCATGGATAATATTGCTTGCAGGTATTTCGTTTTGTAAAAGTCTTGTCGCTTGTCCTGCCCATAGTGCTAAATAGTCAGGATTATTTTGCATAGCTGCCTGTCTTCGGATATCATTCGTCATGGTATTTTGTGTTGGGAAATCAGCTGGGGAAATCTTTGCATTATCGTAAGATTGAATAAAAGCATTTTTTATTCCCCTTGCCGGACGACCAGAAAAGACTTTCGTAATCACTGTACTTTCTTCCGTGCTATTGATGAGTGCCTCTTTATATACACGGTGTGCCCCTGACTCAATCGTTGTTAGGAAAGCGGTCCCCATTTGAACTCCCTGTGCACCCAAAGCTAAGGCAGCCACCAAACCGCGGCTATCCATGATGCCTCCTGCAGCAACAACAGGCACAGAAACAGCATCGACTATCTGTGGGACAAGCGAAAAGGTCCCAACCGTTGCACCGTTAGAATTCTTTTCTACTTCAAATGTTCCCCGGTGACCACCTGCGTCACTCCCCTGTGCGATGATAATATCTACTCCATTTTTCTCAGCGAGCAGTGCTTCTTGAACGGTTGTTACCATGGTAGTAATGATGATGTTCTGTTGCTTGGCGATTGCCCTTTTATCCTCCGGAAGGACCCCAAATGCTGTGGAAATGACTGGAACTTTTTCTTCTATTAAAACGTCAAACTGTTCCTCAAAAAAGTTGTTTGTTTTCACTTGGTGTTCTAAAGTTTCCATACCTAGCTTTTCTCTAATGCCATTAAGCACTTTCTGTGACTCTTCCACTCCATTATATTGATCGGTCAAATTGGTACAAAATAAGTTAACCGCAAATGGATTGGTTGTCCGTTCCTTTATTACTCTAATAGCCGCTCGAATTTCCTCTGGTTTCATATAGGCCGCACCTAAAGTCCCTAAAGCTCCAGCGTTCGATACATTGGCAACAAGATCCACAGTCGTAGGTCCTCCCGCCATCCCTGCTTGAATAATCGGATAATCTATATCTAGAATTGCACATAGTTTTGTGTTTAATTTCATAGAAACCCTCTTTTCTTCTATTATTATTGTTCGTTATGTGTAAATCTGAAATTGATTACTTATTTTAATAGTAACAAATATTGGTTTTCTTCAAAACCTTGTTGCCTTTAATTGTATAAAAAAACGATACTTCAATCTAAGAAGTACCGTTTTAATGTTTATATTAAGTATACTTAAAGTTTTATGCGAAACGATAGTAAATCAATAAAAAGGTTGCTAGAACAAAAATGAAGTTTAAGAACACAAAGATAAATTGATCTGTTTTTGTTTTATGCATTTTTATTGGCGGGTTATAGAATGACACACCTTCAATAATAAAGATAATCAACACAATATGAATCATGAAATGGCCGATGACTTCTGTCATTCCAAAGAGCATTGTGGTTGAGATGAAAATAACAGTGACCACAAAACCTAACACTCGGTTTAAAACACCGACCACTAATAAATAACCTACCACAAATTCAATAAATGCTGCCATAACAACAAACAAACTCGGTTCAAAGCCAAATGTTGGCACATGGTGGTTTGCGACAATATCTAAAGCCATACTTGGATAAACCCATTTTTCAACCGCTACCCAGCTAAGCGATAATCCTGTCCCTAAATACAGAAATGGAAATCCGGCTTGCTCTAGTTTTGTATTTCCTACCAATAAAACACCAATAATGGCTACGTAAAATCCGTAATCTAACATATAGAAAACACCATGATGGATGGTTACATATATAAATAACCCTAATAATATCGAAGCACCCATTTTTGTAGAAATATGATGCGGAATCAATAAGAAACCAATTGTCACCCATGCTAATACTGTAATGATCGTACTATCAACAAGAAACTCTGGAGCAAATAGAGTACCATTCACCATTTGAATCATCAGCGCAACAGCGGTTCCATATTTTAATAAATATCTAGAATACTTTCTTAAACTGGAGAGACGGTCCTCCATTTTTTTCACTGGTCCCCATTCAGCCATTTTCGGAATGATCAGTGTTAATGTAGCTAATACAACAGCAGCCACAAGAGTTAAAAGTAAAAACATTGGTGATAATATATTTTCAATAGACTCCTTATGTGGCACCACATTTGTGAACCACTTCACATGAGCTTCTGCAAAAATTGGTGTCATAATAAGCCCTAATGTTAATAGTATCTGAAATATCTTTTTCATTTGTAATCCCCCTAGTAAATATAAACAACATGAATATAGTGATAATATACAACACTATTCCCTCCTCTAACCATCTTATAATTGAACAATTTGTGAAATATATCACATAATTTATCCCTATTTAATACTAGGCCAAATGAATTAAAAAATTCTTCTTATGAATAGTTTAGAAGAAACGCTGTTCTTTACTACAATTTGATTCCTGGCTATACAATCTATAAAAATTGTATGCTATCATATTCAAGTAAAATTACTAAGTGGAGGCGTTCCAACCATTGTCACAATTTGAACGAGCAATTATTATTGGTGGAGGCATCTCTGGGAAATTAGCAGCACGTGTTGTGTCAGACTTTTTCAAAGAGGTAATTATTATAGAACGTGATCATGAACCACAGGGACCATTTCCAAGAGAAGGTGCCCCACAAGGTGAGCACTTACATGCGCTCCTCTTTGCAGGCGAGTATGGTCTTGAAGCACTGTTTCCGGGAATTACGAAGAAATTTCATTCAAGTGGCGCAGTAAAAATAAATTCAACTCAAGAACTTGCATGGTTTCACCATGGGGTCTGGAAGTTACGTTTTAATGGAGATTACACGACAACACTTCAAACGCGCCCACATTTAGAGTGGAATATCGAACAATACATAAAAGGTATTTCGAACGTAAAAATTCTCTATAATCACACGGTTCAAAACTATGTTTATAATGAAGAAGAGAATCGAATAATGGGAGTCGATATTATCGATAATAGTGGCTCTGAAAAAAACTTCTCTGCAAACCTTGTTATAGATGCGAGTGGTGTGAGCAGTCTTTCCAGTCGCTGGCTAAAAAAACGTGGTGTTACTATCCCTGAACAAAAGGTGAAAATAGGGTTAAGTTACATTAGTAAATCTTTTCAACTGCCCGAGAACGATGAAAGAGATTGGGCAATAAAAATCGTTTATCCAAACCCTCCACATGAAAAAATAGGTGGGACCATCTCAAAGGTAGAGGGAAATCGTTATATTGTCACACTAAATGGCTATCATAATGAAGTAAATGAAAAAGAGGTAGTAAAAAATGATAACGGCTTTATGGAGCTAACAAAAAAATTACCTAAATTAGATATCTACCATGAAATAAAGGATGCAGCCCCTCTATCTCGAACCTCAATCTATCGTGTACCGCATATCGTTTGGAGACGATTTGATAAAGTAAAGAGCCTGCCTGACGGACTTTTATTGATTGGTGATACGGTTTGCAGAATTAATCCCGTCTTTGGACAAGGTATGAGTATTGCTATACTAGAGGCACTAGAGCTGCAAGAACTCTTTCAGAACGAAAGACATGATCTACTAAAAATCACATCGAATTTTCATAAACAAGCAGCAAAAATTATCGCCCCTATTTGGAATATGGTCATTACAGAAGATTTTCGCTATCCCGAGACCATTGGGGAAAAGCCTGTAGGTCTTTCCATTCAGCAATGGTACGCAAAAAAGATTTTTCTACTATCATCCGAAAATCAAGATATATATAATTCGTTTGTTAAAGTAATGAACCTGGTACGTCCTATGACCATACTGATGCACCCAAGAATTATCAAACGTGTATTGAAAAAAACTCTTTCATAGAAAAAGACCTGATTTTATATAAATAGAATCAGGTCTCCTTTTTCCTTCTAATCAACTACTCTTCAAATTATCCATTTTATTAAGCAATGGAGTTTCACTCAAAGCCCGCAATTTTTTAATATCTACTCTTATCAAAAGTGAAATTGCTAATGCCACGATAAACAACCCTGAAAATACAAGTAGTGTACCTTGATAGCTACCAGTTGTTTCACGAATCCACGAGACAAATATCGGACCCGCTAAACCAGCGGCAGCCCAGGCTGTCAAAATGTAACCGTGAATAGCCCCCAACTGCTTAGTTCCAAATAAGTCACCTATATAGGCTGGTATAGAGGAGAATCCTCCCCCATAACAGGTCATGATCATATAAACAATAATTGAAAACATGATGCCCACTGTAAGGTTTGGTAAAACAAAGAAGGCAATGATTTGGAAGGCAAAAAATAGTGTATACACATTTGGTCGGCCAATGTAATCAGAAATAGTCGCCCAAAGAATTCGTCCGGAACCATTAAATAGCCCCATAATTCCAACCATTGTCGCAGCAGATGCGGCTGTCATACCTACTAACTCTTGTGCCATTGGTGATGCAACGGAAAGAATGGCAATCCCACAAGTAATATTGATGAAAAGCATGATCCATAAAGCCCAAAATTGTCTTGTTTTTACCGCTTCATTTGCCGTTAATTGTCTAAGATCCTGTTTTATCTTTTTATTCCCTGAAGTTTCAACTGTTGAATCAAAACCTTTAGGTACCCAACCTGCTGCTGGTGGAGCAAGGTATTGAGCGGAACAAAAAATGACTAGAAAATATGTACCGCCAAGAATATAAAAAGTGTTGGAAATGCCATATGTTTGGATTAAGTGATTCATAATCGGACTGCTAATCATGGCTGCAAAGCCAAACCCCATGATAGCAAGTCCCGTAGCCAATCCTCTTCGATCCGGGAACCATTTGACCAAGGTTGAAACTGGTGTAATATAGCCAACTCCTAAGCCGATACCCGCAATGACACCATAAAATAAATAGAGTAATGGTAACGATTCAAAGTGTACAGCTGCCCCAGCCCCAGCTACTCCGATTCCAAAAAATACAGAACTTAGTGTTCCAGACACTCTAGGTCCGAATTTCTCAACAAAATGGCCTAAAAAAGCCGCGGATAATCCTAGAAACAAAATCGCTAAACTAAACGTAAAGGAAATCTGTTTTAGTCCCCAGCCCATTTGCTGCTGTAATGGGTTTGTAAATACACTCCATGCATAGACCGATCCAATCGAAATATGTATCCCCACTGCTGAAAGAGCTATAAGCCAACGATTCTTCATCTGATTCTTCATCCCCATTTCACATAATATTTTTTTAAATATCAAATCCGGATTAATCTTTTAAATACTTTCCACTCATTGTGTATTGTTTGTTATTTGACTATATTAACCTACAAATTTATGTATTTCAAGCAAAATTTTTATTTAAAATACGAATTATAAAATATATTCATAAAGTAATGTTCGTGTTTTTATCAAAAGGCAGGTTTAGGTCTTTCGCCTTTTTTTCTATTTTCATAAAACATCTTCAATAGAAACCGCATACACTGTTGGTGAACAAACAAGGACAGGAGGTGAACTTAGATGGGTTCTAACCATTGTTCCTGTGGCATTTTTGGAATTTTTCTTGGATTTTTAACAGGTGCCATTTGGTTATTGTTTGGATTATTGTGGGTGACTCAATTGCTTGGAGTAATCGGCCTAGTTGGTTTAATTGTTACCGTTCTAAAATTCCTTATCATTTTAATTGGCTTCCTTGCATTCCTTATCTTTGGATTATGCGTATTTAAGAAGGCATGGCATCACTGTAAGTGAAATAGCATGCAGGATTAAGCCAACTTGGATTGATATATTTTGTGAGGACAGCCTCCATTAGAGGCTGTCCTTATCAGTTACTTCTATACAAAAAAGCGGGCAACTAGAGCAGTTATCTGCCCTGTTGTCCCGCTTTTTAAATTAGAATTTCGAATGATAGTTATCGATTTCCCATGCATGAACCGCTGTACGGTAGCTGTCCCATTCTGACTTCTTCATCGATACATACTCGTTGTATACGTGCTCGCCCAGTGTTTTAGCCGCAATCTCCCCTGCTTCTAATTCTTTAATGGACTCTGCCAGGCTTCCAGGAAGGTTATCGATACCACGGAAGGCTCTTTCCTCCTCTGACATATGGAAGATATCCTCATTAATTGGAGCTGGTGCTTCTAGTCCTTTTTCGATTCCATCAAGACCTGCAGAGGCAATCACCGCAAACGTTAAGTAAGGGTTTGCTGATGGATCTGGACAACGTAATTCTACCCGTGTCGCAAGACCTTTTTTTGCTGGAATACGAATTAACGCTGAACGGTTAGACGCAGACCAAGCAATATAACAAGGAGCTTCATAGCCAGGCACTAATCGCTTATAAGAGTTTACTAGTGGGTTTGTTACTGCAGTAAAGCTCTTCACGCTTTCTAGGACACCCGCAATGAACTGATAAGCTTTTTCCGATAATTGTAGCTCATCGGAAGGATCGAAGAAGGCATTTTCGTTTCCTTTAAAGAATGACATATTGACATGCATACCTGATCCATTGATTCCAAATACTGGCTTTGGCATGAAAGTTGCGTGTAATCCGAACTTCTTCGCAACAGTTTTCACGACCCACTTATATGTAGTGGAAAGGTCCGCCGCTGTTAATACATCTGCATACTTAAAGTTAATTTCATGTTGTCCTTCTGCTACTTCGTGGTGTGATGCTTCAATGGTAAAGCCCATTGCTTTTAAGGCACGGTAAATTTCTAAACGAACACGCTCGCCAAGGTCATGTGGAGATGGCTCGAAATATCCTGCTTTATCACCAAGCTCTTGTGTTGCATAACCGTTATCATCTGTTTTAAAAAGGAAAAATTCTAACTCAGGACCTACTGAAATCGTGTATCCTTGATCAGCAGCACGATCCACCGTTTTCTTTAAAACATTTCTTGTGTCCCCTTCAAACAATGTTCCGTCTGGGTTCTTTACAGAACATAGGAATCTTGCTTCCGCATATCCGTTTTCAACTGTCCAAGGAAGAACTGCAAAGGTAGCTAAATCTGGTTGTAAATAAAGATCTGATTTATTAATAGGTGAGAAACCTTTAATTGAAGAACCATCAAACATCATTTTTCCTTCTACAACATCTTCCAATTGCTCAACTGTTACTGTAACGTGCTTTAGGATCCCTTCGATATCGACAAATTGCAAGTGTAATAGTTCAACACTTTTTTCGTTAATTGTTGCTTTAATTTGTTCAAGTGTAGTGGCAGCTCCTGGAGCGTTTGTAATTAATGTTTTTGTCATGTCACTTTACCTCGCAATTTCATGTTATATTTTATTACATCAATTAATATAAACCGATTATAATAAAAAAAGAATAGTTTGACAATGGTTTTTTATAAATTTTTTGAATATTTATTCCGAAATTTTAGTAAGCGTTTTCATAATATACCTGATTAAATCTAATATTCTTATTAAATCTGGCAAATCTCGTGTTCATATTTATGCAAAAATATGTATATTATTTTCAGTTTATAACCTAAGCAATCCATCGCTTTTTAGTTAATATAGAAAAACAGCTGCTAGAGAGATCCCTAACAACTGTTTTGAATTAAACCTATTAATTTACTGTTTATGATGCTTTTTGAATTGTAATCATGTTTCTCCATAATATTTGGGATGGATTATTCCCAGACGGAGTGATGAACTCTGTGAAATTAGCGCTTAACGATTGCCAGCTCTATGATATCATTATGTCTGAAGAAAAAATTAGAGGAGAAAAATCGATTAGACCAAATCAGCCTTTACTCCTTTTTCTCTATCTTGGGGTCGTGACTTGGACCGTGGCGCAAGTGGTATATGCAAAAACAGGAAAAGGCTCCGCCGTTCTGGAATGGGAACCCATACCGCTATTTGGATTTCTAATAGTCGGTATCCCTTGGGTGCTTTATCTTATTTTAAGAGAAATAAAGACTAAACTTATGGAAATGGAGAATAAACTTATGGAAATGGAGACTAAAAAGATTGACTTCGTAAATAATGTGGTTATAAATAAATGAGCAGTAAGAGAGGACTAATGCCCTTTGAGGGTGAAAATGAAGCCCAACGGTCACTAGTGGAAGCGACTAATGACCGTTGAAGCTGAAATAGGAGCTCAACGGTCACTAGTGGAAGCGACTAATGACCGTTGAAGCTGAAATAGGAGCTCAACGGGCAGTAGTGGAAGTGACAAATGACCGTTGAAGCTGAAATAGGAGCTCAATGGGAACTAGTCAGATCACAAAAAATGAAATTTTGTATAAAATTACACTTAAAATATTGAACATTCATGATTTTTTAAACGAGTTACCCCTTCCCTGAGCAAATCTCGTGTTTCTATGAGCGTATTTTAAGAAGCAACAATTTTTTACAAAAGAGCGAAATAAAAAGGAGTGTTTCATGGTGCCTGACACCGATGCAACACTCCTTTTTATTTCCAACATCTATCTCCTAAAGATAATATAGTCTAAAATAACAGGCTCGGTATCATTCGCTCTTAAAAGTTGATTGATCTGTCCTCGGTGATATTGTCCATGAAGTGCAACATGGGTCAAGATGTCCCTTACCGAATTCTTAAACTCTATGCCTTTACTGTTCCTGTACGAAACGATTTGTTCGAGAGCTGGGTTAGTTAAACCCGAAAGGAATTCTTTGAAGTTTTGATTATTTCGGTTAGCCAATTCTACACATGATTCTATACTAACATCAGCCCATATAGGCAAGTTTGAACTGTCTGATCCGTTTAGCCGAGTAAACCACACCTGTTCTGCTAGAAGGATATGTGAGAATAGCCTGTTTATTTGTTCATTCTTCCTTTCCATATTTTGCAAGGTTTCAAGAATTCGTTGATTAGACCATTGTAAATGCTCAAACATATTTCGGATTGTTTCCATGTGACCGCCTCCACGAAATAATCAATATAAACCTATGGGCTTTAATGGATGATAAAAAAGGAAAAGAGAACGAGCAATTAAGCAGTGAGGAACTATTAAAGCTATTATTTTATTATTTATATTTATAATTAAGAACATTCTAGTATACCTAGAAACTATATTTCAAAAAGGTAAATCTTCATCACTAATAAAATGTAGTATATTGCCCTGGCCCGTTAAATTCCTTCCTTGATCCTCTTGTCCCTCTATTTCAGCTAAGGAAATTCCATCCTGAAAACCATTTGATGTATAATCTGAAATAAAATAGAAGGAACCAAAACCATTATCATATAATTTTTCCATTTCTTTTTCGCGTTTATTGCTCCCATTTTGTTTTTGCCTTTCGATTAATGACTGATTCACCTGTTCCTTATAGGATTGTTTAAACTTGTATCCTAATATCTCCAGTTCCTTAATTGCACACAAAAGGTCAACGCCAAACCATTTGCTGTATCCTTTTGCGATATTTTTGCCATTGTATTGTTCGGCCCATTTCTTCGCATTTTGAAGTCTAGCATTGCGATTATAACGATTCCTTGTAGGAGGACCACACGATTTATTCTTACTTTTTGCCATTACTCATCCCGCTCTATTCATCAATGATTGTCGCACTTCTGTTGATTTCTTTCACTTAACCATTTATGTAACCTACTTTTTTGTTTCTAGATATAAAAAAACCTACTCATCTTCATCATGAACCCAATTAATCGAATAATACGACTCCATTATAGCTTCCTGGAACCCCCAACCAATTCGGTCAACATTAGAGATAATCCTATGTAATCTTGAAGAAAATGCTTTATATAATTCTTCATCCTGATCACATTCCATGGCTACTTGATCAAACATTCTCACTAAACTAGAGTAAAACCCTTCATTTATATCGCCATATGAATTTGTAAATTTCACACCCATTTCCACATAAAAAAGCATTAAGTCAACTGTCCGTTTCTCATCATTCGTTGCCTTTTTAAAAGCGGTTATTTCATTTTTAGCCTCCGCGAGTTGGAGTTTCCCAAATTCTCTTTCCGGAAAAAATTCATTCTCAATTTTTTCTGGGTTTGTTGAAATAGAACTTCTATTACTTCATCCCCTAGAAATTTACTGGATAAGTAGTTCTGAACCTCTTTGTTTGACTTGAACATAGCTACGATCAGTTCAATCAATTCCTTTTGCTCATATCCGTTTAACTGTTTTTTTAAATCACTAATCTTGATTTTCATAGGAATCCTCCATTACTACATTCATCTCTGCAATTAATCTTCATAAACTTTATGTGCATGATATTTAAAGCCAAGATATTGATAGTTTTGTTTTCTATACATTTCTCTTGGAGTGTCTTCACCATCTGCTACTAAGATGATGGTCTTATCAAAAAATTTCTCCATAACAAATTTTTGCAGCCTGCTCCCTATTCCTTTTTTCTGAAAGTTTTCATCAACCACCAAACCATCAATTTCTGCGGTTTCTTCTGTAATAATCACATCTACTGATCCTGCCGGAACTCCATTATAATAGGCAAGCAGCTGTTGAATATTCTTATCTTCATAAATTCGTTTAGCCAATTCTCTTTTTTGATTTGCAAATTCAGAACCCAACTCCAAATCATGCTTATACTGCAATTCAAGAAAAGTTTCAAGGTTTTTATCCGTCACACCTTGTACCTCTATATCCGGGTCGTGTATCACCAAAGGAAATTGTTTAGGCTGGATGGCGTACAATTCGAGAAAACCAATACTATAACCTGAATCATTCATGTAAGCAACTAATTCCTCCGCTGGTTTTTCGTTTGGAGGAAAGTAAAACTTAACATATTGATTTTATCCCCTTTTCCGTAAATGTCCGACCACATGAACCGTCCAAATTCATTATATACGTTTTCTACAATCGTTGGAGTAATTGACATTTTTTAGAATGGGGACCACTTGGAGTTTCTTAAATGTATTTTATTAGAACCTATGCAAAAAGAGGAGTATGATGAGGTAGAGATAATTAATAAAACCAACAACTAAAGGAGTATTTTTCAATAATGAACTATATTCAGCGAGGGACACACACATTTAAAATGGTAAACATTGCTTTATTTGCCGGTGGTTTTAATACATTCGCTATCCTTTGGGGGACACAACCATTACTACCGGAAATCGTGAAGGAATTTCATATTTCACCAGCTGTATCCAGTTTAAGCTTGTCCTCTACTACCATCGCTTTAGCCATTAGTATGTTGATTGCTGGTTCTTTATCAGAAGTATTTGGCCGGAAACCAGTCATGACTATTTCTTTGTTTGCTTCATCGATTCTATCGATTTTAACAGCATTTAGTCCAAATTTTCATCTATTAATCTTATTTAGAATTTTACAAGGGATTTCATTAGCGGGATTGCCAGCTGTTGCGATGGCCTACTTAGGTGAGGAGATTGATCCTAAAAGTTTAGGACTGGCAATGGGGTTATACATTAGCGGGAACTCCATTGGCGGCATGGGCGGTCGAATAATTAGTGGAATTTTAACCGATTATTCTAGTTGGCATGTAGCATTGGCCATTATTGGAATCATTAGTTTACTTGCTAGCCTTATTTTCTGGTCTATTTTACCGAAATCTACACATTTTAAACCGCGAAAATTTGAAATAAAAAAGTTAGCAACTTCTTTGTTTGTCCAATTTAAAGAACCAGGTCTCGTTTATTTATTTTTAACTGGATTTCTATTAATGGGATGCTTTGTATCGTTATATAACTACATTGGTTTTGAACTAATGGCTCCACCTTATTCATTAAGTCAAACCTTAGTTGGCTCTATATTTATTGTGTATATTGTTGGAACATTTAGCTCTACTTGGATGGGTATGCTAGCTGATCAATACGGCAAAAGAAAACTATTAATGTTGTCCTTGATTATTGTATTATTCGGGGCATGTATGACGTTAAATTCGTCTTTATGGTTAAAAGTAATTGGAATTGCCATTTTTACGTACGGTTTTTTTGCTGGACATTCGATTGCGAGTGGTTGGGTTGGACAAATTGCTACTCATGACAAAGCCCAAGCATCATCCCTATATTTATTTTTCTATTATGCGGGATCTAGTATCGGAGGAACGGCGAGTGGTGCATTTTATAGTAGTTTTGGCTGGTATGGTGTTGTCTCCATGATTGTAGTTCTCACGATAATTTCTATCATCATAGTGATTCGTTTAGGCAGCATTTCTATAAGAGCATTACGGCATTCTCCACATAGAATTTAAGAAACAAGGAAGCATACTCGCAATGTTGTACAAGATCTACACTTTATAACGTTTTGGGATAAATGAATACAAAAAAGCCCTAGGACCTTCCAAAATAATTGATTAGGCCCAGGGCTTTCATATTCAAATATAGGCACTAAACAAAATAAAATAGAACCACCAATTTTTTTTAATCTACATAAACGCCCCAACCATCAGAATAACCGCCATGTGGTTTACTTAAGTCATTTAATTTATTCTGCATTTTAATTATTTCACTATAATTTAATAGCATTCTTTTCGAGCAAGAACATGCCCACTCATCCGTTTCGTCGTCTTGCTCAAGGAAACAGTTGAATCCTTCTCCTTTTAGTACTTGCGATAATTTTTCACCTGTCACTTGATCAGGCACGGCCACAAAAAATTCGACTGATTGTGGTTTCTTAAAATTCACACCATCTTTATAAAGACTTTGTAAAGCCTCTCCGTCCGCATCATTTGGAAATTTCATTGGTTTTTCCTCCATATTCTAATACATTCATTGTTCATTATAATTCACTTATTTCAATTCCACAAAATTATAAATTCAACACCTTGACTTAACATATTATTAACATCTTCTACATACTCTCTTAAAATACGAATTATATAATGTGTATTGTACAATTCATTACTAAATAAAGGAGGATATGAATGTTCTTAAAAAAATTAACTCAAAATGGCTTAATTACGATTGTTTACTATAAAAATGGAGCTTTGCAAACCTTAAAAGGGCGCGTTTATCGCCTCAATCTAAAAGACCAATTGCTTTCTTTAAAAGATGAAAAACAAATGTTATTCTCCATCCGTTTATCATCTGTTAGACATATTTATTAACTGTTTCATGTTTCAACTAGTATTCATCTATTAAGGCTGAATTAAGGAATATCTAAACCTAGCATAGGTTATTTTTTTTGCTTAAATTATTACTTTGGGCAAAAAGAAGATGCCTTGGTCATGTTCTACCAAGGCACCTACTATTTTGGAATGTGCTTTTTCAAAAATGCGATTTAGCTATGCGTGATACTTATTTTTGACCCGGCTAGTTCGGCCCGACTCCTTGCCTCTTCAACAGACTCCCCCGAACTTAGGACCACAGCCATCCGACGGCCCACCTTTGTTTCAGGCTTTCCAAAGATTCTTACCTGGGTATTTGGGATAGACAAGCTGTCTGCAACTCCATCAATGTGGTATTCCTTGCTCTCTTTCTCTGCTTTAATCGTCCGACTAGCGCCAGGTTTTAACAACTGAACACCTGGAATCGGATAACCCAAAATGGCTCTTATGTGCAGGGCAAACTCGGAAAGATCCTGCGTAGCCATAGTAACCATCCCCGTATCATGTGGTCGGGGAGAAACTTCACTAAAATAAACACCTTTTGCCGAAAGAAATAATTCAACTCCAAAAAGTCCGTATCCACCTAAGGCATCGGTGATTTTTTTTGCGATGTCCTGCGCTTCTGCTATTTGTTCCTCTGACATGGCATGTGGCTGCCAGGATTCAATATAATCCCCATCTTTTTGCACATGACCGATTGGGGCACAATAGGTTGTTCCTGAGACAGAACGAACCGTTAAGAGCGTGATTTCGGAATCAAAGTGAATAAATTCTTCAACAATCACTCGAGCTTTTTTGCCTCTACCACCCGAAATTGCCTCATTCCACGATATTTCAACATCCTCGAAGGAACGACAAATGGTTTGTCCTTTTCCAGATGAACTCATAATCGGTTTAATTACACATGGAATTCCGATTTCTTGTACAGCACTCCTTAATTCCTCCAACGTGTCTGCAAATGCGTATTTCGCCGTAGGAATTCCCAGTTCTTCGCTTGCCAATCTTCGGATTCCTTCTCGATCCATCGTCAGGTTAGTTGATTTGGCCGTTGGTACAATGCAGAAACCTTCGTTCTCAAGATCAATTAATGTTTCCGTTGCGATTGCCTCAATTTCTGGAACAACCAAATCTGGCTTTTCTAGTTCGATAACTCTTCGCAGCTCTACTCCATCGAGCATATCGACTACATAAGAATGATCGGCTACCTGCATGGCTGGGGCATTTTCATAACGGTCAACAGCAATCGTCACCATACCCAGTCGCTGAGCCTCGATAATCGTCTCTTTTCCGAGCTCTCCCGAACCAAGTAACATCACTTTCTTCGGTTTGCTAGAATTTGAGGAACTAAACATCTTATCCACTCCTAATTGTTTGCTTTTTAGCTATAATAACGTATATCCCTTCGGAATATCAATAGAAAAATAGATTAAAGTACGAACATTTATTTATTATAAAATATTTATCATTCGTTAACCACAAAGTGATTCACGCTTACAATACCTAATAACAGCACATCATTTTAAATCCTTTTGGTAATCCTTCTTTTTAATGAGTTTTAGCGTAAAACGAATATAAAATTGGTCGGTTCTTCACTCAACATGACAAAAATGTCACTTTAGAATTTGATAAATCGATGGTTGGGCGGACACATTAGCCAGTAAAGTAAGGTGGTGAAGGAGGAATACACAATGACTACGATTATAAAAACAAAAAACCTATCTAAATCTTACGGTAAGACACAAGTCTTAAAAAATATTGATTTGACAATTGAAAAAGGGGAATTCACCGCGATTATGGGGCCATCCGGCTCTGGGAAGACGACATTAATGAATACCCTCTCAACAATTGACACCTTCAACGGCGGGGATGTTTGGATTGAGGGAAAATCAATGTTAAATTTGAAAAAGAAAGCCTTACGGGAATTCCGCCAAAAACGAATGGGATTTATTTTTCAAGATTACAACTTACTTGATACATTAACGGTGAAAGAAAATATTCTGCTGCCGCTCTCGTTACAAAAAACACCTGTTGTGGAAATGGAGCAGCGACTAGCAAAATTGATTGAAGCGTTGAATATTGAAACGATCTTACATCAGTATCCGTCTGAAATTTCCGGCGGGCAAAAGCAGCGCACGGCTGCAGCGCGGGCGCTTATTACCAATCCAGCGATTGTCTTTGCTGATGAGCCGACGGGTGCACTTGATTCCCGATCTGCCACTCAACTTTTAGAACAAATTCAATTACTCAATCAAACATTTAATACAACGGTTCTGATGATTAGCCACGATCCGTATGCTGCGAGTTATTGCCAGCGTGTAATTTTTCTTCGTGACGGAAAAATCGTCAATGAAATGTTTAAAGGAGAACAATCGGAAAAAGAATTCTTCGATAAACTCTTAATGATTCAAAGTGTTATAGGGAGTGACAAGCGATGAACTTAATTGATTTATCATGGAGGAATATGAAGCGGAACTTCCGTTTGTATATCATCTATTTCATTTCCATGCTTGTCGGGGTTGTCATTTACTTTACCTTTTCCGGTTTAACGTATAATAAGGACGTAGTAGAAGCCATTCAAAATAAAGAAAACTATAAAATGGTTATTTCCATTGCCTCGGTTACCGTCTTTTTGTTTATTGTGTTCTTTATTTTGTACGCGAACTCCTTTTTTATGAAGCAGCGAAAAAAAGAATTTGGCATGTATTTACTTTACGGGATGAAAGAAAGACAAGTTGCAACAATGATTTTTTTTGAAACGTTATTCTTGAGCGCCATTTCTGTATCCTGTGGTATCTTAATCGGAGGATTACTATCGAAATTTTTCGGTGCAGTATTAATGAACTTAATGCACTACAATGAGGACATTTCTTTTGCTTTTCCCCTGGAAGCAATCGTCTCAACTATTCTGTTATTCGCTTTATTAGTCGTTATCATTACAATTCAAAGTTATTTTAACGTCCGTCGTGTGCAGCTAGTTGAATTATTTCATGCAAAAGAAAAAATGGACAAACCGTTTAAATTTTCTTTTGGCTTGGCACTATTGTCAATCATACTAATAGTAGGATCCTATTACACGATTACTCTTTCGGGAGATACAGACATATGGAAAGAGCATAAAAAGGAAACATTAATTGCGACAACTGCAGCATTGATTGTTGGGACTTATTTATTTTTCCGCCAGTTTTCCGGTTGGGTTTTACAAAAAATGAGTCATAGGAAAAATTACTTGATTGGCAACAAAATGTTATGGATTTCCTCCCTTCGCTTTTCTATCCGAGGAAATACAATAAACTTTACGTTTAATTCACTAATTAGTGCTGTTATTATCTTTGCGGTTGGTTTTATTGCAGTAGATTATGCCGTGAAAGCTGACGTGGTAAAAAAAGAATATCCAAACCATTTTGCCTTTTCGACGCAAGATGCTGAAACACAAAAACAAATGGAAGAAATGATGAATGACTCACATCCAATTATTGGTCATGAAACCATTACGGGAATTCAAACCGAAAAAATCCCAAATCGAAAACCGTTTTTTAGCTATCCTGAATATTACACAGAGGAGTTTTACCTTTTCCCTGAGTCACAATTAAAAGCAATTGTTGATTTACGCGGAGTTGGTGAAAAGGTGGATTTAGAAGGTGAAGAAGCCATTCTTTTAACAAGAGGATTAGATGAACCGACAAAGTATAAGAGTCATCAGCCTGAAATAACCGTTTTAGAAGAACATACATTTCATGTGGTCGAAAAAATCCGCTACCCGTTATTAAGTGTCCCAACGAGTCCGAGTGAAGAGTCAACCGGTCCGCAACCTTCTGTTCTCGTGATTTCAGACGAATCATTTGCGTCATTAAAAGAAAATCGAACCCTTTCTTCCTATGAAATTTATCAAATCAAAGATCCGAAGACAGCCAATGACGTATCACGAAACATTTACGATATCGTGATGAAAACAGAAGGAGCCTATTATTCAGCCTATATAGATTCGTATTCCCTTAATACAGAGTCGTCGTCTTTAGTATTGTTCTCCGTTGCGTTTTTTGCCGTCATCGCCTTGTTTGCTTTAGGAAGTGTCATTTACTTTAAACAGCTGCGCGAAGCTACAGAGGAGCGAGAACACTACGCAATTCTACGAAAAATGGGAGTTGACAATAAAGAAATAAAAGAGATTATTCGGAAGCAATTACTGTTCGTATTCTTACCGCCACTCATACTTGGATTGGTACACAGTTGGTATCTTTTATACTATACCGTCATCCTAATTATAAAAGATTTACCTTCCTTAACGACAATTATCTTTTCCGTCATGGGATTATATGTATTCACTTATCTAATCTTTTACCTCTCATCAACATCGATTTACTACAAAATTATCAGCGAAAAAAACACACGGTGAGTGGTATGTTATCAAGTCCTAAATTAAAAAAAGTTAAATAAAATAAAGGACATAACATATTTTATATGACTAATATGTTATGTCCTTTCTTCTTCAACTAAAGCATCCCGATGTTATCGTTCAACTTCTTGCGATACTTATCCTTCCAAGTTTGCTCATCCTTCACTAGGTCGTCGCAGAAAGCAGCAACGTCCTCGCCTGTAAGGTCAGTGACTTTCTTGCCTTCCGCTGCACCTTCCTCGAAGAAATCGAGAATGCCGTTAAAGATACGGCTGCTGTCCTTCCAGTCGGTGGGACCACCACCAGCAGTCCACATATATTTTTGCATAGCTTTGTAAGGTTTGCGGTACTCACTTGGAAGTGCCTTCGCGCGCGCCTCCATCGCCCTCCATTCCCGCTTGTCATCCAGACTTCCGATAATTTTTTCAAAAATATTCATTTTACTTCTCTCCTTTTGATTTTATTAGTTTTGAGTTCGTTAATTTTACTTGAAACGAAATTCCATTTTTTCCAAAATATCTTAAGATGCTCTTGACCATCTGAGTTCAGTGTGTAAAATTTTCTCGGCGGTCCTATAGTGGATGGCTTTTTCTCGATGTCCACCAGATTGTTTTTCTCTAGCCGCATGGTAATCGTATAAACTGTGCCCTCAACCACATCAATGAAGCCAAGTTCTCGCAGCTGTTGAGTGATTTCATATCCGTAAGTTTCGCCACGGCTGATGATTTCAAGCACACACCCCTCAAGCACCCCTTTCAGCATTTCAGTGATATTTTCCAATTTTTTACCTCCATTTATATTTTACTTATATTTTTTTAGTACTCTGTAACACGGGTATTTTGTGTTACTTATATTCAGTGTTACTTACTACTAGTATATAGTATTACTAAATAGTATCTTTTGTCAATAAAACTTTACGTCAAAAGAGCCCGTTTTTACGGCTTCAAAGGTGTTTTTATAAAATTTGACAGCTTAGACTTTAGCCAGACATGTGATTATTCTCAAGAAGATCTAAATAAATTTGTAATTCATAGTTTATTCCCATTTCCCGATAGCCTCTTTGTGTTATTTTTTCAAAAGCAAAAAAACAAGTTATTTTCATAGCTTGTTTTAAATGCTTTCTATCATTCTATACCCAACACCTATTTCAGTTAGAATGTATTTTGGCTCAGCAGGATTTGATTCTAATTTTCTGCGGATATTTGCCATATTGACTCGTAATGCTTGCGTTTCATTGTTGTAGGGTCCCCATATTTTTTTAATGATAAAGTCATGTGTTAACACTTTGCCAGCATGCTCAGAAAGCAAAGTAATGATTTTGTATTCAATTGGAGTAAAATGAACTTCCTTCCCTTGGATAAGAACTTTTCGTTTCTCAAAATCGATTTCAAATTCTCCAACGCAAAACTTTTTGAGACTTTGATCATCACTTTCTATAGCTTTCTTATTTCGCCTAATAGCAGTCCGAATTCGAGCAAGCAACTCTGAAGTGCCAAATGGTTTTGTAATATAATCATCCGCACCTAGGTCAAGCGCTTCTACTTTTTCCCGTTCATGACCACGAGCTGATACAACAATAATAGGCACCTCGCTCCATTGTCTAATAGCTCTTAAAACCTCGATTCCATCAATATCTGGCAATCCTAAGTCCAACAAAATTAAATCAGGCGAATGAGAAGCCATCATTGAAATGGCTTCATTTCCCTTTTTAGTTTTTATGATTTGATAATGATTAGAAGTTAATATAGCAGAAATAAAATTGCTTATACCTGCTTCATCTTCAACGATTAAAATCAAAGTTTTATACACCATTTTACACAGCCCTTCTTTAGCTTACCTGTTATTTCTGAACCTGATTTAATTGTTATGATAGTGGTAAAGAAAATCTGAATACTGCTCCACCTGACTTTCGATTTTCTGCACTCATTTTACCTTGATGTGCCTTAATAATCGACATACAGATGGAAAGTCCTATTCCCATCCCTCTTGATGAATCGGCACTTTTCTTTCCATTTGGTACAAAACTTGTAAATAAATATGGTAAATCTTCAGCAGCAATTCCTTCTCCGTTATCAATTACCTCAATTACTGCATAATTCTTATTCTTTTTCACATTTACATCAATTGCTGTATTGTTTTGTGAATGTTTGACCGCATTTTCAAGAAGATTAATCAGGACCTGTGCAATTAATGTGCCATCCATGGGAACAATTAAAAGTTCATTAGGTACCTTTACAGAAATATCGCTCTCTGGAAATCTCTTTCTAATTCGACTTACTGCTTCTGCAACAATTTCCTCAGCAGCCTCCGGTGATTTGGAAACATTCATTGTTCCTTCATGGATTCGTGTTACAGACAACAAGTTTTCTACCATTCGAATTAACCATTGGGAATCTTCTATTATGTTCGCAATCAAATTGTTTTTTGTAGACTCATCAAAGGATGCTTGATTTTCGAGAATGGCAGAACTCGCACCTAGAATAGCTGTTAGGGGTGTTCTTAAATCATGTGAGATTGCGCGCAATAGATTACTTCTCATTTTCTCTTTTTCAGATTCTACCAGAATTATGCGCTGTTCATCTGATAAATACTGGCGTTCTAAGGCCATTGCTACTTGTGCAGTAATCATTTGTAAAAAAAGACGATCATCATGATCGAGAGAGTTTTTTTTACAGGATATTCCCATTACACCAAGTATCTTTTTTTGTGATACAACAGGAAAATAATAAGCTTTTGCTCCCATTAGTGTGTCAGTTCCAGCTCCAGCCGGTTTGTGGTTGACAAATACCCAATGTGCGACTGCTTTTTCACTCTCAGATTGTAAAATATCGTCCTTTATCTCTTCTGAAAATTGCTTCAAGTATCCTATTGTCCCGTTTTCGGGATCTTCTGTATAAAAAATTACTGTTCGTTTAAACAGTTTAACTACATATTCATTTGTCAGATTCACAATACTATCAAGCCCTCTGGCAGCTAACAACTTTTTGTTTATTTCATAAAGAACCTCTGTCCGACGCTCTCTTTCTACAGCAAGTCTTGCTTGTGTTTTAATACGAACCGTCAAAGCACTTGCAAACAATGCGACTAACAACATAATGAAAAAGGTAACTGGATATCCTGCTTGAATAGCATTAAATGTGTAATAAGGTACAGTAAAAAAGAAATTAAATGCTAGAACACTTAAAAATGAAGAAACTATACCATAGAGATACCCTATTGTGATTCTAGAGATAACGAGTACCGACAGTATATAAACCATTATCACATTTTGTTCACCGATTCCAAGCGCACGAAGTTCAATTGAAACAATAGTTGCTAACATTAATAATACAATAGACTTAAGAGCATCTCTCCAAAAAAACTGTACTTGACTACTAAGATGAAATCTTCTCGTTTTTCTATAAGTCCGGGGTGTGTTACTATCAGGAATGATATGAATCTCCAAACTTGGTAAAAGCGATATAAGCTGGTCTTCAAAATCCATTTCAAAGACGTTCTTAAATGATTTCTTATTTCGACTCTTACCAATCACAATATTCGTGATACCTGATAGCATTGCATATTCTGCAACAGCTGTTGCAATATTGTCTCCATTAATTGTTACAATTTCAGCACCTAATTTCTCTGCTAAATCCATATTCATCCTAAGCGTTTTTTGTTGCTGTTCTGTAAATCGACCACTATCCATATTTTCTACATAAACAGCTACCCAAGGTGCATGAAATGCTTCAGCCGTCCTCGCAGTCCATCTAATGCATTTCGCTGACGAGGGAGAGGGACCAATACAAACTAAAAGTTTTGTATTGGCCATTTTAGCGAAACTACGTCGTGTATTCAGGTTCTCATGGCTGATTCTATCCGCAACTTTCCGCATGGCTATCTCACGTAAAAGTCGAAGATTTTCCACTGTAAAAAAGTTATTAATAGCTATTGCAACTCTGTCAGGGCTATATATTTTTCCTTCTTCAAATCGTTTTAATAATTCTACAGGATCAATATCAATTAGTTTTACGGAATCTGCGCGATCAAAAAAGGTATCTGGTACAGTTTCTCTTACAGTAATTTTTGTTATATCTTGAACAATATCGTTCAAGCTTTCAATATGTTGGACATTTACGGTTGTATATACATTTATACCAGCATTCAAAAGTTCCTCAATGTCCTGATATCGTTTCTTGTTACGAAGACCATTAGCATTAGTATGAGCAAGCCCATCCACTAAAATGAGTTCAGGCTTCCTGATTAAAGCTGCATCTAAGTCAAACTCCTTGAGCTCTATGTTTTTATAAGAAATCTTTTTCGAAGGTAACATTGACAAACCTTCAAGAAGTTGCGTGGTCTCTGGTCTCGTATGCGGTTCAACATATCCTATTAAGACATCAACACCATTGCCAAAATGTTCTCTTGCCTCGTCTAACATCGAATAGGTTTTTCCTACACCTGCTGCATAGCCAAAGAAGATTTTTAGTTTACCAACTTTCTTTTGTTGTTCAAGTATGTCATCTAAAAGCTTATCCGGATTTGGACGTTTATCTTCTTGCATCATACGAAATCACAATCCTTTATAGTAGACCATCAAGCGCTATATTTACCTTTAAAACATTTATTCCAGGTTCTCCAATAAATGCGAGAAATCTGTCTGTAGTATATTGATTGATAATTTTTCTAACTTTATCTTCACTTATTCCTCTTGTTTTTGCAATTCTTGACACCTGATATTCTGCTGCTGCAGGTGAAATATATGGATCGCATCCACTACCTGAAGCTGTAACTATATCCATCGGGATATCAGATTTGTTGTCTGGATCAAATTTATGCCACCAATCAATTCGCTCTTGGACAAGTTTTAGAAAGATTTGTTGTACCCATTAATCTCCCAATTAAATATTTTGGTTCAGTAAATTTTTGTGCAATTAATTCGGAACCTACGTCTTTCTTTGTTCCATCTTTTAATGTAACCGTGACAATGCTTCCATTTGATTGGTTTGGGAATATTAGTTGAGCAATTCCAGTTACTACACACGTATACACAACTCAACAAAGAATTGTCAATGTAATAAAAATAAACAATGCTGGTCTAAATGTTTTTGATATGTTAGTCATCACTACCACCTCACAAAAGACCGCTTACGGTCAGAATCATATCTATCAGTTTGATTGCAACGATGTCGAATAATCCCTTCGATATCTCATTGTGAAATTTACAAAATTAAATACCTGGGAAAAACGCTGTTAGTGATTCCAACAGCGTTTTCTTAAAATTGATGAAAAATTTTTATCAAGAAAAATCCATTAATTGTTCTTAATTAAAAAATTTCTTGCACAATATTCAATAATTTCTCTCCTTCTAATGATCCCTATAAAAATACCTTTGTCATCAACAACAGGGACAAAGTTTTGTTCCATCGCTCTAGAGATGATAGCCTCCATTTCTTCATTTATGGATATTGCTTTGTTTTGTAAATGGAGCGGGATTTCTTCAATCCTGACGTGATTGGTATGTTCAAAATCTAAATGTGGAGTATTTTTTAACTTCCAAAGCAAATCACCTTCTGTTAAAGTACCTGCATATTTACCATCATCATTTATTAAAGGAATGGCTGAATATCTATGAAACTCCATCTTTTCTAATGCTTGTCTCATTGTGCATTTATAGTTTAGATGGACTACTTCTGATTTAGGTAAAAGAAAAAATGCAATGTTCATCTTCGTTCTTTCCTTCCGTAATTACAATCTCTGGTTTTGCTGGTCTGCTACCACCAATACATCCATATGCCGTACCTGTCTTAGCAATCTTTGAAAAACAGAACCTTTCACAATCTCCTCCCACCGAGTTCGTGCAGATTGGCCAATAATGACTTGAGTTGCTTGTTTTTCATTCATTTCGCTAACCAGTTTTTTAAAGACATGACGCCGACCCTTAGTTTCATACATTACAAATATCCCTCCAAGCCGTTCTGTCAACTGCCGGATCTTAATAAACACTTGCTCCTCTTCAGGGGATAATGGATGATGGTCTTTCACATAGGAAACATACCAGGTGGCTTTCAAACGGTATGCAATCCGAAACCCGCGCCGAATCAGCCTTTCACTGTCATGTCTCAGGTTGGTACAAACAAAAATCACTTCCTGCTTTCGCCATGGTCCCCTTAAGTTTCGTTTCCTTTCAAATGCCTCGAGACGTTCATCCACATCATCAGCTACCTCTCGTAAGGCCAGTTCCCTTAGTGCTATAAGATTACCGGTTTTAAAAAAGTTATTCAGCGCCTGCTCCACTTTAGCGGCTGCATAAATGCGACCTTCTTTCATACGTTCGCGCAATGACTTGGGAGAGATATCGATTAATTCAATTTCATCTGCTGTTCTTAGAATGTGATCTGGCACGGTTTCCCGAACCCTTACACCTGTAATTTGCTCCACACTGTCATTCAAACTTTCTAAATGTTGAATATTCATGGTAGATATTACAGAAATACCAGCTCTTAAAATCTCCTCTACATCCACATATCGTTTGGAATACTTACTTCCAGGCACATTGGTATGAGCCAGCTCATCAACTAACACGACTTCAGGATTACGCTTTAAAATCGCTTCGGTGTCCATTTGCTCTAATTTTGTTCCTTTATAGGGAATGATTTTCCTAGGAATGATCTCTAGGGAGCCGACTTGTTCGAGCGTTTCTTTCCTTCCATGGGTTTCTAATAAGCCTATAATAATATCAATGCCCTTTTTCTTTAATTCATTGGCTTCCCGCAGCATGGTGTAAGTTTTTCCAACCCCTGGAGCGGCTCCAATATACACCTTTAACTTACCACGATTAATTTTATTTATTTTCTCCTCCAATTCTTTAAACGTGAGGCGACGATATGGATTTAATCCACCTTCCTCTTCCTTCATTTGTTTTGTCGGGATAACACGTTCACCATCTTTTTCCGCCCGGTCTGCCACAATAAACACATCTATATTTCTCGTCTTTCGAAGTATTTTATTAATAATCGACCCATATACAATTTCTTCCCAGCGAGTCCGTTTCGATTGTCCCATTACAATCCGAGTCACATTATGTTCTGTTGCAAATTGCACGATTTGATCTGAAACCGCTTCGCGTTCCAACGGTAGTTCCTGAAACTCTCCTCCAACCTTTTCAACCAATTTCATAATAGATCTTTTGAAAGTGAGTTCGTCCTTGGATAAATTTTTATTTGCAAAACAAACAACCAGCAGCTCTCCACCTAATCTTTTCGCAATTTGCTGGCCGCGTCTAATCAGGATCGATCCATTCCAATGGTACTGCACTGTCACTAAAATTTTTTCCGATGCCCCAGACGGACCGATCATTCCATGCTTTTCTCTATATTCATCAAGTGCATCATTGACCTCGCCCGCAAAAAAACGAAGAGCGAGTTCACGCAGGACGGTGAGATTGCTCCGATGAAAGAGTTTATCTCTCCCTCGCTTTTCCTCATAATCTACCTTGATGTCTCCTTCTTGAAGCCTTGTTAGAATCACTTCGGGGGTTACATCTAACAGCTTAACTTCGTCCGCTTGAGCTAGCGTATCTTCAGGGACAATGCAATGGACTTTCACCTTTCCCCCAGTCATTTTGTCTGCTATTCCCTTCATCCCCTCAAGCTCATAAATATTGACCGTGGTAATCACACTTATTTTTCTATTTAAGAGATAGTTAATGTCGTCAAAGCGCGTTGGCCTCTGAGCATCTGGCCGATTGCGATGAGCTAATGCATCGACTAATACAACTTCTGGATTTCGTGCGATGATTGCATCCACATCCAGGTCATATCTCACTTCCCCTTTGTTTGTACATGCTATGGAAGGTATGATTTCTAAACACCCAATTTGTTCTATTGTTTTGGGACGATTGGAAGTACTTACAATGCCAATGACCACATCGATTCCTCGTTTTTTCAAGACATTTCCTTCCTGCAGCATGTGATAGGTTTTGCCCGAACCGCTTACTGCTCCAAGGATTATTTTTAAATGGCCTCTTCGGATTTTTTGTATGGATAATAAAATTTCCTCAGGTGTTTTTTTCCGGAATCCCTCTTCCCTCATTCCAGCACCTCCATGCCTAACAAACAATAAGGAGAGATATCTTCTCTCCTTTATTCTAACTATTTTAGCTCACTCATCATTTTTCTTTTTTAATATGTCTATAAAGATTAATATGAAAAGTACCAAAAATGGAGTTATAAACCCTAAAATATCACTGAATGTTTTCAAAGGGTTTCACCTAGTTTCCATCATAATTGATCAAGAGCCATATTTAATTCCAAAACGTTCACCCTAGGCTCACCAAAGATTCCTAATTGGCGGCCTTCTGTTTTTACTTTTATTAATCGATAAAGATCTTCTTCTTCAATCCCTCTTTCCTTAGCAATTCGCGGAACTTGGATTTCTGCTGCTAAAGGCGAAATGTGTGGGTCAAGACCCGATCCTGAATTTGTCAATAAATCTGCAGGTATATCTTCTTTCTTTACATCCGGATTAGCTGCAAGAAAAGCCTCGATATCTTTTTTTGTGCGTTCAATCATATCTTTATTTGAAGGGGCGTAATTCCCAGATCCGGATCCAGCTGCGTTGTATTCAATAGAAGAAACTCGTCCGCTGAAATATTTAGGATCCTTGAACATCTGACCGATTAATTTCGAACCAACTACCTCTCCATTACTTTCTATTAAGCTCCCTTCAGCCTTAGCCGGCATGGTCAAGGCTGAAAGGCCCGTAACAGCCATAGGATAGGCTAGACCACAAATAATTAATAATACAAGGCTGATTCGTAAATTTTTTAACATTATTACTCACCACTTTAGTTTAGTATGATTAAATAAACAGGCTTAAAGCAATATCTATCAATTTTATGCCTATAAACGGCACGACTACTCCGCCCAAGCCATAAATAAACAGGTTACGATTCAACAATTTGGTTGCACTCATCGGAATATATTTAACGCCCCTCATAGCCAATGGAATGAGCAATGGAATGATGATAGCGTTAAAAATCAGAGCTGAAAGAATCGCACTTTCCGGAGTTTTCAAGTTCATGATATTCAGCGCACCCATTTCCGGTATTGCCAGCATGAACATGGCAGGAATGATGGCAAAATATTTGGCCACATCATTTGCGATACTAAAAGTCGTCAGTGCTCCCCGAGTCATCAACAGCTGCTTACCGATCGAAACGACTTCGATTATTTTGGTTGGATCTGAGTCCAGGTCAACCATATTTGCTGCTTCCTTTGCCGCCATGGTTCCGCTGTTCATCGCAAGACCGACATCGGCTTGTGCAAGAGCAGGTGCATCATTCGTACCGTCACCTGTCATCGCCACCAGTTTCCCCTCGGATTGTTCTTTTTTGATAACAGCAATCTTATCTTCCGGCTTTGCCTCTGCAATAAAATCATCCACACCTGCTTCTTTTGCAATCGTTGCGGCCGTCAATGGATTGTCTCCCGTACACATGACGGTCTTAATCCCCATTTTTCTCAACTCATCAAATCGTTCCCTCATACCAGGTTTCACAGTATCTTTTAAATAAATTAATCCTAGGATCCGTTTGCCTTCTGCTACCGCTAAAGGTGTACCGCCTTCGATTGCAATGGTCTTTGTTTTTTCGTCGAGGTCGGCAGGAATATGTCCGCCTTGCTTTTTCACATATTCTTTGATCGCGTCAACGGCACCTTTACGAACTTCATGGCCGCCTAGAAAATTCGTTCCACTCATTCTGGTTTCCGCTTTAAATTCTACCCCTTCTGAGCCGCGAATCTCAGGGACGTCAGCATTTAGTTTTCTGCCCAATTCGATAATCGACCGGCCTTCAGGCGTTTCATCATGAATGGAGCTAGCCATCGCCGCACGGTTTAATTCATCCTGAGTACTATGTTGCACTGTAACAAATTCTGCTGCCATCCGGTTACCGTGGGTAATCGTACCCGTTTTATCAAGAATGATCGTATTAATATCTCCTGCTGCCTCTACTGCTTTACCTGACATAGCGATGACATTAAATTGGGTTACTCGGTCCATACCGGCAATTCCTATTGCCGAAAGAAGTCCCCCAATCGTGGTCGGAATCAAACAAACAAGCAAAGCAATTAAGGTTGCAATGGAAATACTTGCATTGACATAAGAAGATAAAGGAACAATCGTTGTACAAACAATCAAAAATATTAAAGTCAGACTGACTAAAAGCGTGTTTAACGCGATTTCATTTGGTGTTTTTTGACGTTTAGCCCCTTCGACCAGGCAAATCATCCTATCCAGGAAGGATTCACCAGGATCGGCAGTAATCTTCACTTTAATCCTGTCACTGGTTACTCTTGTACCGCCAGTAACGGAACTGAAGTCACCGCCAGATTCTTTAATAACTGGAGCAGATTCACCTGTTATGGCTGATTCATCTACTGATGCGACACCTTCAATCACTTCTCCGTCCCCAGGTATCATTTCGCCGGCTTCAACCAGGACGATGTCGCCTTTTCGCAATTCCGCGGAATCAACGATATGATAAGAACCGTCTCTCTGGAATCGTTTCGCTTTTGCATCCTGCTTCGTTTTCTTCAAACTGTCTGCCTGTGCTTTCCCCCTGCCTTCCGCTAATGCTTCAGCAAAATTAGCGAATAATATCGTAATAAATAAAATTCCGCAAACTATCCCATTAAACAAAGGGTCTGATTTTTCACCGAAAAGGGATGGAAAAATCGACAATAGGAGTGTAATAACAAAACCAACTTCTACTACAAACATGACAGGATTTTTTACCATGACCATTGGATTCAGTTTGATAAACGAATCATTTATAGCATTTCTGACAATATCATTACTGACCGCAGTTTTACGCGTTGTGTTCATATAGGAATACTCCTTTACATTCTGTATTCTTTCATTATCGTATCGTCAGCCATTCGGCCACCGGTCCGAGTGCAATCACTGGGAAGAAGGTTAGGGCCCCGACGATCAATACGGTTGCGAGCAAGATAACAAGGAATGTGCTGTTATCGGTTTTAAAGGTTCCAAGCGTTTCCGGTACAGGTTTTTTCGCCATCAAGGAGCCTGCTACGGCAATCATGGCAATCATCGAGAAATATCTGCCAAACAACATGACCAGACCTGTTGAAATGTTCCAGAACGGAGTATTGTCCCCTAATCCCTCGAATCCGGAACCATTATTGGCTGCTGAAGAAGTGAATTCATAAACTATCTGTGAAATGCCATGGAATCCAGAATTAGAAATAGCAACGGTTCCCATTTCAGTAGCTAAAGCAATAGCAGAAGGAACTAAAATGATGAACGGATGGATCAGGATGGTGATCGCTATCAGTTTCATTTCCTTTGCCTCGATTTTCCGTCCTAAAAATTCTGGTGTACGTCCAACCATTAATCCCGCCAAGAATACAGCTAAAATGGCATACATTAAAATATTAATCGTTCCAACACCGTCACCGCCAAACACACAGTTAAGCATCATCTCTCCCAGTGGAACAAGTCCCCCTAGTGGTGTAAGCGTATCATGCATGTTGTTTACCGTCCCTGTCGTAGCAGCGGTGGTTACGGCAGTAAACAGTGCAGATTGTGCAATACCAAACCTGACTTCTTTTCCTTCCATACTGCCATGTTCCTGTGATAATCCGATGTTCTCCAAAGCCGGATTTCCATTGGCTTCGCTAAAGTAGGCGAGCGTCAAGAACCCAATGAACATAATCCCCATCGCAGAGAATATGATGATTCCCTGCTTCCGGTTTCCGCTCATTCGACCATAGGCAAACGGCAAAGCAGCTGGAATCAAAAACATAGACAGTATTTCCATTACGTTTGATAACGGTGTAGGATTTTCAAATGGATGGGCAGAGTTTACTCCGAAGAAACCTCCTCCATTCGTTCCTAAGTGCTTAATAGATTCTAATGCAGCGACAGGACCCCGAGCGATCAGCTGTTCTGAACCCTCTATCGTTTTGGCAGTTACTGTCGGTTCCAATGTTTGCGGAACTCCCTGGCCAACAAGGAACAAGGCGACTACGAAAGATAATGGAATAAGAATACGAGTATGGGCACGAACTAAATCAACATAAAAGTTACCAATGCTTCTCTGACCGGTTATGCCTCTGAAAAAAGCAATACATAGCGCTAAACCAGTGGCAGGAGTTGTAAACATAAGGTACATGATCACCATCATTTGGGATAAATAAGATAGTCCTGATTCTCCGCTATAGTGCTGCAGGTTCGTATTCGTTAAAAAACTGGAAATGGTATTAAAAGATAAAAGCGGCCCCATTGCAGCGATTTCACTTGGATTACCTGGCAATATGTGCTGAAAGCGCACAATGATATATCCAATACCAAACATAACAAGGTTACTTACTAAGAGTGCTTTCGCATATTGCTTCCATTTCATATCTGTCTGTTGAATACCAGAGATCTTATAGATTGCTCTTTCAGCTCCCCCGAAAACCCGGTCCAATTTAGTTGTTTCTAAGGAGAAAGCCGTTGCTATATAACGCCCCATTAGAATGGCCAAGGTCACAACCAAAGCCAGAACTAAGGCTATTTGAATGAAATCCATTTTGTTTTCCTCCGCGTAAAAAAATTTAATATCTTTCAGGATTTATAAGTGCATCGATTAAATAAACCGTTAATCCACCAACAATGACCATTAATAGAATCATGATTTTCCGCTCCCTTGATTCTCTATGACGATTTCACAGAACTTGATAAATCCAAAAAACACTGCAAAGCTAAGAATAATAAGTCCAATCGAAATAAAATCCATATATTTGCTCTCCTTCCCCTTTTGACGAGAATGAATTTAATATTTTACTCCTGAGAATAGCCCAGATTTTAATACATAACGGATATTCTCATCACCTCCTCAAGCCTTCTGCCGGTGTTATCTACTCTTCATCAGATTTCACTAATCGGTCGGAAAATTAATCAATTTATCTTCTTGAATTGATTTTATTGAATTTGGAATAAAGATAGTGTTCAGATACTGGAGGATGGTGTAAAGATTCTGTTAAGACTTGATAATAAAATTAATAAGTACACACAAACAAGCAACCTATTATGAAAGAAAAAAACCAGTAGGTTATTCTCTACTGGTTTAACACCTATATAGCCACCACAAAAAACGGTATGTGTTCAGTTTATAAAATTGGTACCTCTAAGTAACAAATCAAATACGCATAAGAAAAGAGGATATATGCTCATATATTGAACATAATATCCTCTTATTAGTTAAGGCTATTTAATATTTTACTAATCGTTTGTTTTTTGTCCGATAGGAAGGTATAACTTTCCTATCAGGCATAAGTGCACTTAGGAATACTTAGTGAGCATAATCATCGCAGTCGAAAGCTCTGCTTTCGACGAACTACTCCTCTGTCTTCGCCCTTAGGGGCTCGCCAATCGGCGAGTTTTCTAATAGTCTTAAATACGGATCGCTATCTATCGGGAAGTGAATAATAAATTGGGTGTACTCCCCCACTTCCGATGTACAACTAATGTAATGTCCTAGTTTGTTACTTAACTGTTGGGCTAAATATAACCCCATTCCTGTTGACTTCGTATATGTCCGTCCTGTCTCTCCAGTAAAACCTCGATTGTAAATTCGTGGCAAATCTTTTTGACTAATGCCAATACCATTATCTCGAATAAGAAGTTGTTTTTCTTTTGGAGTTTCGAATGCTGAAATGGTAATTTTTCCGCCATGTTCGGTATATTTTAAGCTATTCGTCACTAACTGATTGACGATAAAATGCAGCCATTTCGGATCGCTTTGAACCTTCAGTGAATCTGCCTGTATGTCAATACGGATTTTTTTTGAAAAAAAGGTTTTCGAATGAGCCTTAACGATCTCTTTTAAAATCTGGATAACGTCACAATTTTGAATATCGTAATCCTGGTTAAAGCTATCAAGTTTGGCATAATAGAGAGCTTGATCAACGTAATTTTCAATCTTTGCAATCTCTTCCCTTAAACTATTTGCGTCCATATCGGTTTGCTGCAGTAAGCGAAGAACGGCAATTGGTGTTTTGATTTCATGGAACCACGAAACGATAAAATCATAATGATCTTTTTGCCTTTCTTGAATCCGATTCATTTCACGGATATGCGCCCTATTAAGCTCATCGATGTGAACTCTAGCGAATTCTCCTTCCAGCGACAAACTTTCATCATCCTCGCTTTTCATCTGTCGGATCACACGTACAGTTTGCTGGTAGCGAAATAATAAAAATCCAAGTAACGCAGTCGAAGATAGGGCGAAGGCATAGAAGAATGTCTCCCATGCCAAGCTGCCATTACTATCGGTAAAAAATACCGCGGCTGAAATCAGAAAACTAGCCAGATATAAATAAATATAAGGCTTTTCATAAGTTAGATAACGCAGGAAGGTCATTCGATCAAATACCCCATTCCTTTCCGGGTGAGGATAAATTCCTCCATGCCGAGCGCAGCAATTTTTCGGCGCATCCGGTTCACATTCACGGTCAGTGTGTTATCGTCAACGAACTGATCCTCATTCCATAGGGCCTGCATTAAGTCCTCGCGCGACACAATTTTCCCGATATTCCTCATCATCAATTGTAAAAGAATAAATTCGTTCCGGCTTAACTCACTGCTTTGCCCTTTATAGTCAATTGTTGAATTGGTGACATTTAATTTCAAGCCCCGATGGATGAATCGAATGTTCTCCTCTTCCTGATACGTATATTTCCGGCGGATGAGCGCGCTGATTTTTGCGACAAGAATATCCAAATCAAATGGCTTCTGGATAAAATCATCCCCACCCATATTTATCGCCATAATGATATCCATATTCTGATTTCTGGATGAAAGGAATATAATCGGCACCTTGGAAAAGGAGCGTATTTGCTGGCACCAATAAAAACCATCAACAATCGGAAGATTGATATCCAATAGCACAAGATGCGGTTCTGACTGTTTAAATTCCATAAGAATTTGGTCAAATTTAGTCACTTCTACCACATCATACTGCCATTTTTTCAACGTATCAGCGACGATCTGTCTAATTTTCTCATCATCCTCAATCATCATTATTTTATACATATAATCCCTCATTATTGTAAAAATGGTCACTTCATTTATTTTAGCACAATCTTTTTAAGCATTTCTTGCTTAGATTTTTTTAAATCTACTTGTTGTATGAAGGTAAAATAAATTACAATAGATTGGTAAATTAACGGATTATAAGAAGAGATAGTAAGAATAACACTATTATATTTAAATAAAAAAAGATAAAATAAAAAGTAATTTAAAATTGACGATAGAGGTGCCAAAGTGAAAGAGATTCTTTTGATTTTACTGTTACAATTGATTTATGTACCTATTTACACGCTGCGAACAATCTTTTTGGTTAAAAATATAACAGTGTTAGCATCGATTCTAGGTATTGCAGAAATGTTGATTTATGTTTTTGGCCTTTCACTCGTATTTGGTGGAGATCAAAGTATTATATCAATGGTTGTTTATGCCGTTGGATTCGGGTTAGGAATTATACTTGGGACGAAATTGGAACAAAAAATAGCGATTGGTTATATAAACGTAACGGTTAATACACAAGAAAAAAATAGTAGTTTGATAGACACATTACGAAAAAATGGCTTTGGCGTTACTTTATATACGGGAGAAGGCCGAGACAGTGAACGTTATCGAATGGAAATATTAACAAAGAGAAATAGAGAAAATGAACTAATAGCTACTGTCGAAAAATTTGAACCAAATGCGTTTATTATTTCATATGAGCCAAGACGATTTAAAGGCGGTTTCTTATTAGATCGACTTCGATAGATAAATTGAAACACAACGAAAAGTTGTGTTTCTTATTTTAATTTATACGCAATTTTTGCAAATAGAAAATGACGTGTGTCCATTCACACGTCATTTCTTAAGTCATTTATAAAGATAGAACCCGAAAACGGAACTGTAAAATTTCAAAACCTGGTATTCTCTCCTGCTCATTTTATTTAGGCAGCAAGGTATTTCCCATCAAATAGCGGTCCACTTCATGTGCAACCTGACGTCCCTCGTTAATTGCCCAAACGATTAGGCTTTGCCCTCTTCTGGCATCACCTGCAGCAAATACACCTTCTACGTTTGTACGATACTCACCATAAGCTGCTTCAATCTTTTGGTTGTTTGCACTAACACCCAATTGATTCAAAAGCGGCTGCTCTGTGCCCTCAAACCCAATTGCAATAAAAACAAATTGTGCCGGCCATACTTTTTCAGTACCTGGAATTTCTTTAAAATAGAATCGGCCATTATCATCTCTTAATTTTTCCATTTGAATGGTGTGAAGTTCCTTTAAGTTGCCGTTTTCATCCGCCACCATTTTCTTCGTTTGGATCGAATACTGACGGGGGTCTTCACCAAACTTGGCTTCTGCCTCTTTATACGCATAGTCCATGGTAAAAACATTGGGATAGGCTGGCCACATATTTCCTGAAGTACGCGCTTCAGGTAATTGTGGATGTTTGCCAAACTGAACCACACTTCGGCAGTTTTGACGCAAAGCGGTTGCCACACAATCCGCTCCCGTATCACCACCGCCAATCACGATAACATCCTTGCCTTCCGCATTGATAAACTGACCATCCTCAAAATTCGTATCCAAATAACTCTTCGTCGCCTTGGTCAGGTATTCCATGGCGTAATGAATCCCTTTCGCCTCTCGCCCTTCAATTACTAGGTCTCGCTGTTTTTGAGCACCAGTACAAATAATCACGGAATCGAATTGTGCTTGCAGTTCTTCAGCAGTAATATCTTTTCCAACCTCTGTATTCGTAACAAACTTGATACCTTCTTGGGTTAATAAGCTGATTCGACGCTCCACGACTTCTTTATCAAGCTTCATGTTTGGAATGCCATACATGAGTAATCCACCAGCACGGTCTGAACGTTCAAACACCGTTACCGAGTGACCAGCTTGGTTTAGTTGATCAGCACTGGCTAATCCAGCAGGACCAGAACCGATAATCGCCACTTTTTTCCCCGTTCTGCTTGCTGGAATCCGAGGAGTAATCCAACCATTTTCAAACCCTTTATCGATAATCGCTTGTTCAATGTTTTTAATTGTTACTGCTGGATCTGTTATTGCCAAAGTACATGAACCTTCACACGGCGCTGGACATACCCGCCCGGTGAATTCCGGGAAATTATTCGTTTTAAGCAAACGTTCAAGAGCTTCTTTCCATCGGCCGCGATAAACCAAGTCATTCCATTCAGGAATGAGATTATGAATCGGACAGCCTGATGTTGCTCCTTGAATTTCCATCCCCATATGGCAGAAAGGAGTGGCACAATCCATGCACCGTGCTCCTTGTCTGCTTAATGTTTCGTCCGAAAAAGGCAGGGAATACTCTTTCCAGTCGCTTACACGCGTTAGGGGGCTTCGTTCTTTACCTTTTTCTCGATAGTAATCCATAAATCCTGTTGTTTTTCCCATCTTCCTCTCCCCTTCCTTAGCGTAGTACAGCTTCTGGCTGTTTAGTTGTAGTATTTTTCTGTTTGGAAGAATTGGCTAAAAATGCATTCATAATCGCGTCTTCTTCTGTTAAACCTGCATCCTTTTGCTTTTGAATTTGCTCCAACATGCGTTTATAGTCCTTAGGAATGACTTTGTTAAATTTCCTGACATGATTTTCCCAGTTTTCTAGAACAAAACCTGCTTTCACACTATTTGTATAATAGAAATGAGTTTGAATCATTTGCTTCAGTTCAATCTCATCGTTTTTCGTCAACGACTCAATTTCAATCATCTCTTGATTACATAACTTCTTAAAGGCATCTTGATCATCCGCTAATACATACGCAATTCCACCGGACATTCCCGCAGCAAAGTTTTTGCCTACATCACCTAAAATAACAACGCGTCCGCCTGTCATATATTCACAGCCATGATCACCAATTCCTTCGACAACCACGTTCACACCGCTATTACGGACCGCAAATCGTTCGCCGGCACGGCCATTTATATACGCTTCACCACTTGTCGCACCGTATAAGGCAACATTCCCAGCGATTACATTTTCACCAGCCAATAGTTTAGAAGATTCGTCTGCTTTAACAATCAATTTTCCACCTGATAAGCCTTTTCCTAGAAAATCGTTGACGTCGCCCGTAATCTCTAATGTCACTCCGTTCGGAACAAAAGCTCCAAAGCTCTGCCCTGCAGAACCTGTAAACCTCATAGTAATGGTGTCTTCAGGCAGACCCGCTTCGCCATAACGCTTTGATACTTCACTTCCGACGATTGTACCTACGACACGGTTCACGTTTGTAATCGGGAAACTCACATCGACTGGAATTTGATCTTGTAATGCTGTTTGAACTGCCGGCAAGATTTTTTGAATATCAAGCGACTCGTCAATTTTGTGATTTTGTGGTGTTGTAAATGTACGAACACCCTCTGGCTGATGAAGCAATGGAGTTAAGTCTAAATCCTTTGCTTTCCAGTGTGCTTTTGCACGGTCACTCATTTTCAATACATCCGTCCGGCCGACCATTTCGTCTAATGTTCTAAAGCCAAGCTCCGCCATTAGTTCTCGAACTTCTTGAGCAATAAAACGCATATAGTTGACAATATAATCTGCTTCTCCTGTAAACTTTTTGCGAAGCTGCGGATTTTGCGTGGCGATTCCAACTGGGCACGTATCTAAATGACAAACGCGCATCATCACACATCCAAGTACGACGAGCGGTGCAGTCGCAAAAGCAAACTCCTCTGCCCCAAATAATGCAGCCATTACCACATCTTTTCCAGTCATTAATTTACCATCTGTCTCAAGGACAACACGATCGCGTAAACCATTTAGCATTAACGTTTGGTGCGCTTCGGCAAGCCCCAGTTCCCATGGTAATCCTGTGTGCTGGATACTAGTTTTTGGAGATGCTCCGGTTCCACCATCATAACCACTGATGACAATGACATCGGCGGCACCTTTGGCCACGCCGGCAGCAATCGTACCAACTCCACCTTTGGAAACAAGCTTTACGCTGATTCGCGCATCTCGGTTGGCATTTTTCAAATCATGAATCAGCTGGGCCAAATCTTCAATCGAGTAAATATCATGGTGCGGCGGTGGTGAAATCAACCCGACGCCTGGTGTGGAACCACGAACATCAGCAACCCATGGATAAACCTTGTTGCCCGGAAGCTGTCCGCCTTCCCCCGGCTTTGCTCCCTGTGCCATTTTAATTTGGAGCTCATCCGCATGGACAAGATAATGACTTTTCACTCCGAACCGTCCGGAAGCAATTTGCTTTACTGCGCTGCGGCGGTTATCGCCATTTTCATCCAAGGTAAAGCGGCGTGAATCTTCCCCGCCTTCACCCGAGTTGCTTTTACCGCCTAAGCGATTCATCGCAATCGCCAAAGTTTCATGCGCTTCCTTACTAATTGATCCAAACGACATCGCCCCTGTTTTGAAACGGCGGACAATGGAATCAACAGATTCAACCTCGTCTAAGGATAAGGACTTTCTAGTTTCATCAAATGAGAACAAATTCCGTAAGAATCCAATTCTCTCCTCATTTGCAAGATTGGAATACTTTTTAAATAATTCGTAATCGCCCTTTCGGCAAGCCCATTGCAGTGTATGAATCGTTCCAGGGTTAAAGGCATGATGTTCCCCTGTTTTTCTCCACTGGAAGTTACTTCCTGAATCTAATGTTTGATCATACGAATCTGCGTATGCCATTGTATGGAGCATTTTTGCTTCTTCGGCAATCGTATCTAATCCAATACCGCCAAGCTGCGTAACGGTTCCTGTAAAATAACGTTCAATGACTTCTCCGCTAATGCCAACCGCTTCAAAAATTTGTGCACCGCGATAACTTTGGACGGTTGAAATCCCCATTTTGGACATCACTTTTACGACGCCTTCAGTCATTGCTTTTACATACTTACCTACCGCTTCTTCATAGGTGAACGGTAAACTTCCATCTAAGATAGCATGCTTATAGGTTGCGAATGCAAGATACGGATTGATGGCATCTACACCATATCCAATTAGGGCAGCCAAATGATGGACCTCACGTACTTCACCCGATTCAATAATAATGCTTACCTTCGTTCTGCTACCCTCACGAATCAAATGTTGGTGAAGAGCACTTACTGCCAATAACGACGGAATCGCTGCTTCTTTGTTATTCATTTGACGGTCAGATAAGATTAGTAGACTTACACCATCATGGATGGCGGAATCTGCCTCTTTGCAAATCCTCGCAAGACTGCCTTCCAGATTTTCATTGAACAGAATATCAATGACCTTACTCTTAAAATCAGGTGAATCCAATGATTTCAACTGCTCTAATTCACCATTGGTAATGACCGGTGTATCAAGTTGAATTCGACGGCAGTTTACGGGTGAGGGTTGTAATATATTTCCTTCAGCGCCTAATAACGTCATCGTTGATGTGACAATTTCTTCACGAAGTGAGTCAATGGGCGGATTGGTTACTTGAGCAAATAATTGCTTGAAATAGTTAAACAATGATTGCGCACGCTCCGATAAAACCGCTAATGGCATGTCATTCCCCATTGCCCCAATTGGATCTTTTCCTTCATTTACTACTGGAACCAAGTATTTTGAAATATCTTCGTAGGTATAGCCAAATGCTTTCTGGCGAATGAGTAAATCCGATAGAACCTCTTCTTCGTTGGATGTATCTTCATTTAAACGAACAAGCTGTTCGTCCAACCATTGCTGATAAGGAAGTGCTTCAGCCATCTCCGTTTTTACTTCTTCATCGGAAATAATCCGTCCTTCTTCTAAATCAATCAACAGCATTTTCCCTGGGCTTAAACGATCCTTATATAATACTTTTTCCGGTTCAACATCAATGACGCCAACCTCTGATGAAAAAATAATATAATCATCATCCGTAACGTAATAACGAGCTGGACGTAGGCCATTCCTGTCTAAAATCGCCCCTATTTGTTTACCGTCCGTAAAAGAAATAGCCGTTGGACCATCCCAAGGTTCCATTAAGCAGCTATGATACTCGTAAAAAGCTCTTTTATCTTTGTTCATATGTGGGTTTTCTGACCATGGCTCAGGAATCAGCATCATAGCAGCATGAGCAGGTTTACGACCCGCCAGTACCAAGAACTCAAGCGCATTATCTAATATCGACGAATCACTTCCATCGGTATCCAAGATAGGAAGCACCTTTTGCAAGTCCTCTCCAAATGCTTCCGACACAAATTGCTTTTCACGCGCCTTCATCCAATGGACGTTGCCGCGAAGTGTATTAATTTCTCCATTATGAATTAGGTAGCGGTTTGGATGAGCCCGTTCCCAGCTAGGGAACGTATTTGTACTAAAGCGGGAGTGCACTAAAGCAAAAGCCGAAACAAAACTCTCATCCTGTAAATCCAGATAAAATCTATCTACTTGTTCCGGTGTTAATAACCCTTTATATACAATCGTTCTGCTTGATAGGCTGGCAAAATAAAAACGTAATTCAGATTCCATAGCCCATTGCTCAGATTGTTTTCTAATGATATATAATTTACGCTCAAAAGATAATTCATCCGAAAGCTCTTCGTTTGCTCCGATAAATACTTGGCGGATATACGGGCGGCTTTGCTTAGCTGTTTCTCCGATGGTTTCAGCATTGACAGGCACAGTCCTCCATCCAAGAACCGTCTGCCCTTCTTGTTCAACCAAATAATTGATATAGGATTCTATTTTTTTCCTTTCGAAATCATTATTTGAGAAAAAAAGCATCCCTACTCCGTATCGACCTTTTTCAGGTAATTGGACGTTCTGAAGGGTATTACGGAAAAACTCATCTGGAATCTGGACCATAAGTCCGGCGCCATCTCCTGTTAATGGATCACTTCCTTGTCCGCCGCGGTGATCTAGTTTACAAAGCATGCTTAGTCCTTTTTTTACAATCTCGTGAGATGCGAGCCCTTTAATGTGGGCATACAATCCAATCCCACATGCATCATGTTCATATTCTGGGCGGTAGAGACCTTGTGCTTTTGGTAGTTGATGAAATGTCATTACTATCTCCCCCGTTCTTAATTTTCCGATAAATCAGTATGATAGTAATTTTATGTTTTATTATACATATAAACAATATATAATTAAGATTAAATCAATCTCATTTTTATATGAATGGAGGGTTTTAAGGTGGAACTACGTCAATTAAGGTATTTTATGGAGGTTGCTGAGCGCGAACATGTAACCGAGGCGGCCGAAAATCTCAATGTCGCACAGTCCGCCGTAAGTTTTCAGATTGCTAAATTAGAAGATGAGCTCGGTGTTCGTTTATTTGAACGAACCGGAAGGAACATTAAGTTAACGCAAATTGGAATGATCTTTTTAAGCCATATAAAAAAAGCGGTAAAATTAATTGATGAGGCAAAAGAAAAGGTGGATGAGTATTTAGACCCTCAGTCAGGCACCATTAAAATTGGATATCCAACAAGTCTAGCAAGCTATTGGCTGCCAACCGTTATCTCAGCCTTTCGAACAAAACAACCAAACGTTGTGTTTCATTTGAAGCAAGGCTCTTATCAATACTTAATTGATGCCGTTAAAAATGGCGAAATTGATCTAGCGTTTATTGGGCCTGTCCCTACTAAGGATCCTGATATTGAAACCAAGATACTATTTACAGAAAACATTTCTGCTTTGCTTCCTTCCAACCATGCCCTTGCCGACCGAAAAAGAATAGAACTAAAACAATTACGAAACGAATCCTTCGTTTCATTTCCACAGGGGTATATTCTTCAAAAAATTGCCATAGAGGCGTGCAAAGAAGCAGGATTTGTACCAAATATCACCTCTGAGGGAGAGGATTTGGATGCCTTAAAGGGACTGGTATCAGCGGGGATTGGTGTATGCCTCTTACCAGAAAGCACAGTATATGACTCCATGCCACGATATACGGTAAAAATACCAATTGACTCCCCTCAAGTAAAAAGAACAGTCGGCCTCATCACACCAAAATATAGAGACCTGGCACCATCCGAAAACCTCTTCTACCAATTTGCAATTGATTTCTTCCGTGTATTAGAGCAGTTTCAATAGATTGGGTGTCAGGCACCATTAAAAGACACTTTAGCACATTTATCCATATGGGGTGGACATTACAGTCTTCTTCCTTTTTCTGTGGTAACAGGGACAAGAGATTTATCAATCATAAACGATATGAAAGACAAAAGTAGCCGCAGTATCAAAAGATTTGTCCTTCATAAGCGGTATGAAGGACAAAAACCACTGCAGTATCAAGAGATTTGTCCTTCATAAGCGGTATGAAGGACAAAAACCACTGCAGCATCAAGAGATTTGTCCTTCATAAGCGGTATGAGGGACAAAAGCCACTGCAGCATCAAGAGATTTGTCCTTCATAAGCGGTATGAAGGACAAAAACCACTGCAGTATCAAGAGATTTGTCCTTCATAAGCGGTATGAGGGACAAAAGCCACTGCAGCATCAAGAGATTTGTCCTTCATAAGGGTCGCTTATGACACGTTAATAATAGTCAACGAAATGCCTTAGATCCTATATCTGTTCGGTAATGAGCACCTATAAAAGATACCTTTTCTACGGATTGGTAGGCCAAATCTCTCGCTTCTTGCAAATGGTCGCCAATGGCAGTGATCCCCAGGACTCGCCCGCCATTTGTTAGAATTTCTCCATCCTTTGCGGTGGTGCCAGCATGGAATGCAATAGTCGGAAAAGTTATATGTTCCAATCCTTTGATCACTTGTCCTTTTTCGTATGGTCCCGGATAGCCAGCTGAAGACATAATCACGCAAACAGCAGACTTGTCTTTCCATTTCACCTCTACATTTTCTAATTCTCCGGTAAGACTTGCCAGCAAGATATCAAGTAAATCTGTTTCAAGCAATGGAAGAACTACCTGTGTTTCCGGATCGCCAAATCGTGCATTATATTCAATTACCTTTGGACCAGATTTTGTCAGCATCAAACCAGTATAGAGGATTCCCTCATATGGGGAACCTTCCTCTACCATAGCTTTTGCCGTTGGTTCGACTATTTCATGAATAATCCGCTCAACCATTGATGGATCAATATGTGGTAAGGGCGCATAAGTTCCCATCCCACCAGTGTTAGGACCCTTGTCAAAATCATATACCGGCTTATGGTCCTGTGCCGGAACCATTGCCTTTACAGTAGTCCTATTTACAAAAGCGAGCAGGGTTAATTCTTCTCCTTCCAAAAATTCCTCTACAACCACCCTCGCCCCCGCCGAGCCAAAGGAAACTTCTTGCATCATACTTTGAAGTGCTTCTTCTGCTTCTTCTAATGTTTTTGCCACAACCACACCTTTTCCTGCGGCTAAACCATCCGCTTTGATCACGATTGGTGCCCCTTCACCGCGGACAAAGGAGAGTGCATCCTCATAGTTAGTAAAAGAAGAATATTTAGCTGTTGGAATCTGGTACTTCATCATTATTTCTTTAGCGAACGCCTTACTTCCCTCAATCAATGCCGCTTCCTTTGTAGGTCCATATACCGCTAAACCCTGTTCTTTAAAATAATTGACAATACCCAATGAGAGCGGCTCTTCAGGTCCAACAAAGGTAAGATCAATTTGTTCCTTTTTAGCAAAATCAGCTAATATCTCTATTTCTGAAACAGCGATTGAAACACATTCTGCTAACTCTGCAATCCCAGGATTGCCAGGAGCACAATAAACTTGAGTAACTTTAGGACTTTGAGACAGTTTCCAAACAATCGCATGCTCTCGGCCGCCTCCCCCTATGACTAACACCTTCATTTCGTCTTACCTCCTAGTGTTTAAAAATCAATGCTCTTGTCATTCCGCAGCCTCCATATTCGCCAGCCTTTGGATCACTTCTGGTAATAATTTGTGCTCCTGCTCCTGAATCTTTTTTATCAATGTTTCTCTGGTCTCTTCCGAATCAATTATTACGGCTCGCTGCTCGATAATCGCTCCTGTATCCATTCCTTCGTCCACAAAATGGACCGTGACTCCGGTTACCTTTACCCCATAATCGAGCGCTTGACCAATGGCATCTTTTCCTGCGAAAGCTGGTAATAGAGACGGGTGGACATTGATTATTTTCCGATCGAATGCATGAAGTAAAACATGACCTAACAGTCTCATATATCCAGCCAGTACGATAAAATCAACCTCTAGTTGAGTTAACTTTTCAAGGATCTCTTCTTCATAGGCTTGTTTATTTGGATAATCTTTTGCAGTAAAAGAAAAAACCGGGATTGATTCATTAATAGCCGTGCGGACTGCAAGAGCTTCAGGACGGTCACTGACCAGTAAACCCACTTCAACGTTATTGATTTTTTTTGATTTTATGGATTCTAGAATCGCAACAAAATTAGAACCCGTACCAGAAGCAAAAACGGCAATCTTCATACTTACTCCTTCTTGAATACGACTTCTTCGTTTCCTTTTTGAACTGTACCGATTACAAACGCATCTTCACCCAACGTTTCCAAGTGATCCAAAACGCCCCGAGAGTCCTCAGTATCGACCACTAAAATCATCCCAATTCCCATATTAAAAGTTCGGAACATATCATAATCAGATATTTTACCTTTTTGTTGGATAAAGGAAAAAATCCCCGGGACCTTCCATGATCCATCCCTAATTTCAGCCTGTAAACCTTCTGGTAAAATTCGTGGAATGTTATCATAAAAACCCCCGCCTGTTACATGTACCATTCCAGTGACATTAAATTTCCGTATCGTTGAAAGGACCGATTTCACATAAATTTTGGTGGGTTCAAGCAACACTTTTCCCAATTCAGTCCCCAATTCCTCCACAAAATCATCTAATGAGAGTTTAGCATCCTCCAATAGAATCTTTCGGACAAGTGAAAACCCATTGCTATGTATACCACTTGAAGTTAACCCAATGAGTGTTTGGCCTTCTTTTACTTTTGTTCCATCAATAACATGTTTTTGATCAACCATACCTACCGTGAATCCAGCAATATCATATTCCTCATCCTGGTACATTCCCGGCATCTCGGCAGTTTCCCCGCCAATTAGTGAACACCCCGCCTGAACACAGCCATCTGCAATCCCCTTAACAATCGCTTCAATTTTTTCCGGAATGATCTTACCACATGCTAAATAGTCTAGGAAAAAAAGAGGCTCGGCCCCTTGGACAATGACATCATTCACACACATGGCAACCGCATCGATTCCAATCGTATCATGCTTGTTCATGGCAAAAGCAATTTTCAATTTGGTTCCTACTCCATCCGTTCCAGAAACAAAAACAGGCTCTTCCATCTTCGACAAATTTGGTTTATAAAGGGCCCCAAAGCCTCCTAGTCCCGTTAAAACCTCTGGCCGGAAGGTTTTTTTTACATGTTTTTTCATTCGTTCAACTGCTTCATTTCCCGCATCGATATTGACTCCAGCTTGGCGGTAAGCATCACTCATTCGTTTCTCTCCTTTACGGTAAACTTGCAGAGATTTTCTGCATGTTGAGCTTTTTTAATAATCCCGAACGCATAATGTTAGGAATAGCATTCCGCCAGGCTTCTGCCAATTTAGTAATCGGCCCGGAAATGACGGTCTTACCATTATGTGTAATTGAAAGTTCCTGACCTTTCACATGACCGATTTCTTTTAGTGGCACATCCAGCTGTTGCGCCATTTTCTTAATCTTCTCAGCATTTTCCGGAGCAACGGAAAGAATGATCCGAGATTGGGATTCACTAAAAAGGCTAAAGTCTGTTCGAAGTTCTTCGGTTACTTGAATTTCGGCACCCAACTTCCCACTTATACAGCTTTCAGCTAAAGCAACTGCTAAACCGCCTTCTGCTGTATCATGAGCTGACTGCACCAATCCTTCTTGAATCATTTTAAGCGTAAAACCTTGTATCTTCTTTTCCAAATCAAGGTTTAACTGCGGCGGGCGCCCTTCGATCTTACCTGTCATTATTTTTTGGTATTCCGACCCGCCTATTTCTGCTTTGGTTTCCCCAATTAAAAAAATTAAATCTCCTTCTTTTTTAAATTCTTGGGTAGTAATATGTTCGATATCCTTAATTAACCCTACCATGCCAATGGTTGGTGTTGGAAAAATAGCTTCTCCTTTTGTCTCGTTATATAAGCTGACATTCCCACCAATTACAGGAGTATTGAGTTGACGGCATGCTTCACTAATTCCATCTGCTGCCTTTTCAAACTGCCAGAAAATTTCCGGCTTTTCCGGACTTCCAAAGTTCAAGTTATCAGTAATAGCTAAAGGCTCGGCGCCCGAACAAACCACATTACGGGCCGCTTCAGCTACCGCAATAGCTCCTCCAACAAACGGATCAAGATAAACATACCTTCCGTTGCAATCCGTTGTCATCGCCAAGGCTTTCCGTGTTCCACGGATTGCAACTACAGCCGCATCCGATCCAGGTATGACAGCGGTATTTGTTCTAACCATATAGTCATACTGTTGATATACCCACTCTTTACTGGCAATCGTAGGTGATGCTAGCAATTGCTGCAGAACAGAGTTATAATCCTTTGGCTCTTTGATGGATGCAGTTATGTCTAATGATGCATATTGTTCATAATACGGCGCCTCTTTCGATGGCTTACAATACACTGGCGCATCTTCTGCAAGCTTGTCCGCGGGGATTTCCGCCACGACCTCTCCCTTGTGAAGTAAACGGAGTTGGTTATCATCCGTCACTTTGCCGATCACAGAAGAGTGGAGTCCCCATTTATCAAATATCTTTTTTACTTCCCCTTCTTTTCCTTTTTTCGCCACGACCAGCATTCTTTCTTGTGATTCGGAGAGCATCATTTCGTAGGCATTCATTCCTTTTTCGCGCTGTGGAACGAGATCAAGGTCCAATTCAACACCATTTCCCGCTTTACTGGCCATTTCAGAGCTTGAGCTGGTTAACCCTGCCGCCCCCATATCTTGTATCCCAACCACATGACCAGAGGCGATTAATTCAAGAGTGGCCTCAAGCAACAATTTTTCCATAAAAGGATCGCCCACTTGGACGGCTGGACGTTTCGCTTCGGAATTTTCACTCAACTCTTCTGAAGCGAAGGTAGCTCCATGAATTCCATCCCTGCCGGTAGCGGCTCCAACATAAATGACAGGATTACCAATCCCTTTAGCGACGCCTTTTTGAATTTCATCATGGTTGATTAAACCCACACACATGGCATTCACAAGGGGATTCCCTTCATAGGAAGCATCAAAGTAAATTTCCCCACCAACCGTTGGAATGCCCATACAGTTACCATATCCGGCAATACCCGCGACCACATTTTCAAAGATATATTTCGTTTTTGGGTTATCAAGTTCGCCAAAACGCAGCGAGTTCAATAAAGCGATCGGGCGGGCACCCATGGAAAACACATCACGAATAATCCCGCCAACCCCCGTTGCCGCACCTTGATAAGGCTCAATGGCGGAAGGATGATTGTGGCTTTCAATTTTAAACACGACGGCTTGATTATCACCGATATCAACAATACCTGCCCCTTCTCCAGGGCCTTGCAAGACGTGCGGGCCGGAAGTCGGAAATCGTTTAAGAACAACCTTCGAATTTTTATAACTGCAATGCTCGGACCACATGACACTAAATATGCCGGTTTCCGTATAATTGGGTTTCCGCCCAAGGATTTCAATTACTTTATCAAATTCATCATCAGTTAATCCCATTTCCCGATAGACCTTCTGGTGGGCGATTTGCTCAGGAGTTGGTTCTTTATGCTGTACCATATTGTTTCCTCCAGTAACTTAAAATAGATGAAAACATACGTTTTCCGTCATCTGTTCCCAGCCATTTATGAACCGCACGTTCCGGGTGGGGCATTAATCCTAAAACATTTCCTCTCTCATTGATGACCCCTGCAATCTCAGAAATCGACCCATTTGGATTCGTCCCTTTATACCTGAATACGATTTGATTGTTCTTTTCTAATTCATCCAATGTCTCTTGATCACAGTAATAATTACCATCGCCATGGGCAATCGGAATACGTATCGTTTCGCCTTCCTGATAGTCTAATGTGAACGGAGTTTGGTTGTTTTCTACTATTAAATCAATGAAGTCACAATGAAATTTTAACCGTTGATTTCTTCGTAAAGCACCTGGCAAAAGATTAGCTTCTGTTAGAATTTGAAACCCATTACAGACACCAAGAATCAATTTCCCTTCTTCAGCGGCTATTTTCACCTGCTCCATAACAGGAGACAAGCTCGCAACAGCCCCTGGACGCAAATAATCCCCGTAGGAGAACCCCCCTGGAACTAGAATTGCATCATATTTTGATAGGTCCGTTTCAAGATGCCATACATATTCGACAGACTGTTCAATCGTATCTAACACTGCTTTATACATATCTACATCACAATTTGAACCAGGAAAAACCAGTACAGCAAAGTTCATCTTATTCCCCTCCTATCCTTCCTGCTTGGTAAGATCAAACCGAAAGTCTTCAATTACGGTATTGGCTAACAGTTTCTCACACATATCCTTTACGCGTTCTTCTACCGCCTTTTGATCATCGCTATTAATTTCAAGCTCCATGTATTTCCCTATTCGGACATCTCCAACTTCATCATATCCAAGAGAATGCAACGACTCATGAACGGCATTCCCTTGTGGATCTAGTACACTTTCTCTTAAGGTTACAAATACTGTTGCTTTAAACATTGACATTACCCCCAATTCTCCGTTGTATTTCTTGATAGGCTTCCTCAACGTTCCCTAAATCCCGCCTAAACCGGTCTTTATCTAACTTTTCCTTTGAATGGGCATCCCAAAAGCGACACGTATCCGGTGAGATTTCATCCGCTAAGATAATAGTGCCTGCTGGGGTTTTTCCAAACTCTAATTTAAAATCAACTAAGATAATATCTTTGTTTGAAAGGTACTCTTTTAAAATCTCATTGATTTTTAGAGCTTGTTTTCGAAGTTCAACCAATTCTATCTCTGAAGCGAGTCCAAGAATGGCAATATGATCATTGTTAATCAAAGGGTCCCCCAATTCATCATTCTTATAGTAAAATTCCACAATGGGTCCCGGTAGTTCTTTCCCTTCCTCCCATCCTAGCCTTTTTGCAAGGGAGCCCGCCGCAATATTTCGAACGACAACCTCAATCGGGATAATCTCTACTTGATGAACAATCTGCTCTGTTAATGAAATCTTTTTAATAAAATGATTTTCCACGCCTTTCTCTTTTAACAAACTTAGGAAGATCGCACTAATCTCATTATTTAGAGTTCCTTTTCCTGCAATTTGACCTTTTTTCTCGCCATTGAAGGCAGTAGCATCATCTTTATATTCAATCCAATACTTTCCTGGTTCTGATGTTTTGTACACTTTTTTCGCTTTTCCTTCATAAAGCTGTTCTAATTTTTCCATTATTTTTTCACTCTTTTCACTCGTTGGTTATGATTTTAGCAGGACGACTCTAATCCACGTTCCCTTATGACCAAATTCTAAGATCCTTAATTTGCTTGTCTATTTGCTCGAGATTTGAACCTAAAAAATTAATGTGACCCATTTTCCTATTTTCTACGCTTTCCTTTTTGCCGTATAAATGTAGTTTGGCTGTTGGTGGTAACTTCTCTATTTTATCTAGCACTTTATTTAAATGCTGACCTAAAATATTAACCATGATAATCGGACTTAAAAGTGTAGTATCTCCTAAAGGCAGTCCGCATATTGCCCGAATATGCTGCTCAAATTGAGAAGTAATACATGCATCCATTGAATAATGCCCGGAATTATGAGGTCTTGGTGCTAACTCATTTACGATAATTTCACCATCATTCGTAAGGAACATTTCGATTGCAATTAATCCTACTACTTGTAAGGAGTCAGCTATTTTTAATGCTTCAGTTTCCGCTTGAATCCTTTGCTCATCGGTAATTCTTGCAGGAACGAAGGACTGATGCAGGATATTATTAATATGGATATTTTCAACTACAGGGAAAGTCTTTGTTTGACCTTGTGTATTTCGGGCAACAATCACGGATATTTCTTTGCTAAACGGGATAAATTGCTCGATGATCATGTCCAGTCCTGCCTTTTGCCAAGCCTCAATCGCAATTGGAATGTCATCCCTGCTTTTTATAACCCATTGCCCTTTCCCATCGTAACCCCCTGTAGCTGTTTTCATTATGTAAGGAAATCCCATACGATCTATAGCCGTTTCGATGTCATTATCCGAATGTATAACTAAGAAAGGAGCTACTCTCACATTAAAGGACTTTAAGGTGGATTTTTCCAGGATACGATTTTGGGTTATTTTGAGTAGTTCGCTTCCTTGAGGTACATAGGATGTAGTTTCTAAAATGGAGGTTATAGTAGAATCTACATTTTCAAATTCATAAGTAATCACATCTGAGGATTCGGCAAGATCTTTAACAGCTTTGAGCTCAGTATAGGGAGCTGTGATTTGAAAATCTGCCACTTGTCCACATGGTGAGTTAGGTGTCGGATCCAGAGTAATGAAGCGATATCCCATATTTCTACCAGCAATTGAAATCATTCTTCCTAGCTGGCCTCCCCCTAAGATACCAATCGTTGAGCAGGGTTTAATGACGGTCAAAGTACTTTTCCTCCTTCATCCTTTTTTAAGCTCTTCATAATTTTAGGTTTTCCTGAAATGCACTCAAATACTTTTTTAATCAAAAAAATTTCTATAATTTACAAAGCTAATATAAGTTCAACTAGACAATCACAAGGATAAAAATTCTGATTTCGCCAAAAATAATTAAATGAAATCAAGGGGAGGAGTACACATATGGATTCAGAAATGCAGGAGAAATGCGGTGTATTTGGAGTTTTTAATCACCCCCAAGCAGCCCATTTAACATATTATGGACTTCATGCACTTCAACATCGCGGCCAGGAGAGTGCAGGAATTGTCGCTAGTGATGGAAAATCATTCAGGCATCACAGGGGAATGGGATTAGTTACCCAAGTATTTTCACGTGAGATCCTTGATGGACTAAGCGGAAATATGGCCATCGGTCATGTACGATATTCTACTTCTGGGGCAAGTTTACTACAAAACGCACAACCTCTTGTTTTTAAGTACAGTGAGGGTGATTTGGCCGTTGCCCATAACGGAAACCTAGTGAATGCCAATATCGAACGGAAGGTTCTCCAGCAACAGGGTGCCATCTTTCAGACAACTACTGATACAGAAATTATTGCTCACCTAATAGCTCGTTCCAGTAAAAAATATTTTAATGAAACTGGACCAGAAGTTCTTAAGCGGATTGACGGTTCCTTTGCTTTGCTGATCATGACAGATAAACAAATGCTGATTGCCCTAGATCGTCATGGCTTACGTCCCCTTAGCCTCGGAAAAATTGGTGAATCCATTGTCGCGTCGTCAGAAACATGTGGACTTAATGCGGTCGATGCTAAGTTCTGGAGGGATGTTGAACCGGGAGAATGGCTTCTTGTTGACGAGACGGGAATTAAAACAGGCAGATTTGCTGCAAAAGGGGACGTTTCCCTTTGCTCCTTTGAATTTGTTTACTTTGCTCGTCCAGATAGTGTGATTCATGGAAGAAGTGTTTTATCCATCCGAAAAGAATTAGGCCAAATTTTAGCAAAAGAACATCCCACACCAGCTGATGTTGTCGTTGCTGTTCCTGAATCAAGTGTCCCTGCAGCTATGGGTTTTGCCCAACAATCAGGAATTCCATATGAAATGGGAATCATCAAAAATCCCTATGCCGGTCGTTCATTTATTGAACCAACCCAAGAATTACGGGACTTGGCCGTTCGTCTAAAATTAAGTGCTGTTCGTGAGATTCTCGAGGATAAGCGGGTCGTGCTTGTTGATGATTCGATTGTCCGTGGAACGACAAGCAAGCGAATTGTTCAATTGATTCGTCAAGCAGGTGCCAAGGAGGTCCATGTACGAATTAGTTCTCCTATGGTAAGAAATCCTTGTTTTTATGGAGTGGATATGCCAACAAAAGAAGAACTTTTTGCTAACAAACATGAACATGAACGAGCAATGGGAAGTGTGATTGGAGCAGACTCATTAGCCTTTTTAAGTACCGATGGATTATTAGAGGCTGTAGATGTAGATCTGGCAGATACTAGCAGCCGTTGTATCGCCTGTTTTAGTGGTGCATATCCAACTGATTTGTATCTGAAGTGATAATTTTCATTAAACTAGGACGTCTAAAACGGAAGTCCTAGTCTTTATTTTCACGAATAAACCAAACTTTTGAAATTAAGTTTTTCTTTAATAGCAATTAACCACTGTCTTATTAAATAAAAAGAATAAGATAGAGAAAAACCTTCAAAATTTATGAAGGTTTTAGCTTTTTTATGCGAATATTTGATTCCAACCTTGAAAAAAAGAAATAGCTATCCTATTTCTCCTGAAGATATCTACCTAACTAATTATTATCATTTTCATACGCGATAACCACTACTTTTTTTTGTGCTTGCTCACTTATTTTTTCTTCTAGTGATTGAATTTCATTTATCAAATTAGGTGATAGTGAAGCGGCAACATACTGATTTTCTTTATCCATCATAAAAAATCCCTCCAAATAAATAATTATCAAACAGGTTTTAGTATCTCTATTAAAACTCTTACTATTCCTAATTTAAGGTGATAAACCATTATTGTTGTGTTTTTCACGATTTTCTTAAATTTTTTTACCAAGTTTCATTGGTTATTGTTTTACTTCAAATCTTTTTTGAATTTAAATAAACCTTTTAAGTCTTTAAAAACCAAAAAGGGCTACTCCATTTTGAAGTAAGCCCTTTAATGCTGTATTCTATAAATGTTTTTATCTGAATCACTTCACAACCTTGACAGGGTTGAGGTCACAGGTTCGATCCCTGTACAGGTCATCATGTTGGTAGAAACGTTGATATAACGGAGTTTCTACCTTTTTTATTTCCGTTGACGTATGCCTTGCTTTAATCGCAGGGTAGCGCTCGGTTTATGCGCCTATTGTTCCGTTAATTTAACCGACAGGAGGGGTTTTTATTTTGGCTGATAAACGAACAGGAAAGCATATGAAAAAGGAAAGAACAGTTCAAAAATCTGCAGACAATCTAGATTCATTATTTCAGACGTTTAAGGGGATTAAACGTGCGGAAGGCAAAGCGAAAGGAACGCTAGCAATATATATTTCTTAGTTCCGTTCTCCCTAATTGTGAAATATATTAAAATGGCCGTAATCAACCACTTTGATTTTACCTTCTTCGTTTATACCGATATTTTTCCATTTCGGCTTATTCTCTTCGTCCACTATATCACCGGCATGTATTCCGTATTTTTTGAACTTTTCTTTCATGCGGAGTACCTTCTCCCTATTTTCCTCGGTATCAGGAACATTTTTCATCTTCTCCATGATAATCCACCCATATCCATGCTCTTTGACTTCAGCAAGGTACTTTTTCACGGAAGGGGGGGCAAAATTGTATATTACGTCCTCTACTTTATTGCAATTAATTCCTTCTGCATTAGTGGCAACCTTTAAAGCAAAACCATTGTTTAAATCAAATACGACTCGGGACATTCCAAAGCCTATTATATTGTAAGAAAGTCCTATATAATGGTTGTAATTCCACCTTGCCCTTCTTTTAAATGTTTGACTTCCTATTCCTTCTATCCACAATTTAATAAACTTTATATCACTACTAGTCAAAAACATCGCTTTTTCTCCCAAATTCATTCCACCTCACTTTTGAATTAACTTTAAAGAATAGCCTGATTCCTTGTAGCACAAGGGGCCTTAGTTTTTTTATAAGAATTGGTTCATTAAAATTAACTCTAAGCTAGTTGGACTTAATGGAAGTAATCATGGACCAGCCCATTAAACCGTTATCAGCGCACTGCACTCCGATTTATCAGCGTCTGACACAGTTAATTAAACTTGTACATGGAATAATCCTCAAGGATACACCGAACTATTTTTTGTGCAATGTTTCCTCCCTGTAAAATGGATTCTCTTCCAAGAATGCTATTTATTATTGAACAAGGGGTATCAACTAACGTATTTTTTAATAAAATGCTATTTTCAATACTACAATTACGGACAATACATCCATCCTCTATTGCTACATTTGGACCAATAACAGCATCCGTAAGATCACATCCATCTCCGATTATCACATTCCCTATTATTTTACAGCCTTCTATACGGGTGTTAGTGCCTACTTTCAACATTCTGGAATCCGTTTCTGCCAAGAGAAATGAGTTTGCTTCCAGCCATCGATCAAGAGTACCGACATCAAAGATAGGTAGTTTTGTTTTTTCGTAACATACTGTCTGTTTTTGATCAATCAGCCATTGAATCGCATCTGTAATTTCGTATTCACCACGTGTTGAAGGGGGAATTTTATAAATAGCTTCAAAAATGCTCGGTTGGAAGACATATGCCCCCATAATAGCCAAATTACTTTTAGGGTTTGCTGGTTTCTCTTCCAGATTTACTATTTTCCCTTTTTCAATTAATGCAATTCCAAAATCTTGGGGATTAGAAACTTCCCCTAAAAGAACAGTAGTATTTCCTTCTTCGGAAAGCCTAATTAGATTATCTAGCGGTTCAACAAATAAGTTGTCAGCAAGTAACAGGACAAATGGTTCCTGTTCAACAAACTTTTGAATAGAACGAATTGCATGTGCGACACCAAGTGGCTCTGTTTGCTCAAAAACCTTTATATTTTGACGGGGATACATGGCGTCTAAGTGTTCAATAATTTGAGTTTGTGATGGATTGATTACCACCCCAATCTCGTTAACACCTGCATCCCTCAATTTTTCAATACTATGGTCCAGCATGGGGCGGTTCACTACTGGTAAAAGTGTCTTTGGCGTTGTTAACGTAAATGGAAGCATTCTACTTCCTCGTCCTGCACATAGGAGTATTCCTTTCAAATAAATCACCTCAATTAATAAACCATTCTTTATATAATATGAAAACTTGTACAACATATATAGGCATCTTCAACGATCGAACAAAATTTTTTCCATTAATACATATAAAATCTTTTCTGTTCTTTATTTAAAGCGGCAACCTGATCACTTTCACACAGTTAATACTGTTGGTAGGTCGTTGTCAGTTACTTATAATGAAATTCTGCATATATAGTACAAGAAGGACCAGTAATTCAAAGGATTGGGAATGCTTCTAACAAATGATGTTGTAGCAGTAATGTATAAAAATGAACGGCTAGAAGAACTTCCTATTTAAAAGTCCTGAATTGCTGATTTGCAATGAAAAAAATAAGAAAGGATAATGCTGAATGTTTGAAAACGTTTCTATTATTATTCCATTCCAAACAGACAATGGACCAAGAGAGGCCGCTTTTAAATGGCTCGTAAAGTATTATTCGATTGTTATGCCTAAAGCGGAAATAGTCATAGGAACAATTAATGAAAATGATGTGAATAAAGCAAAAGCTGTAAACATGGCCGCAAAAAAAGCAACCAGAGATATATTTGTCATATTGGATGCTGATATTGTTGTTACCCGTGAAATTATAGAGGAATCAATTAAATTACTTGATAAAGCAGCATGGGTTGTTCCGTTTACCAAGATCTATGATGTTCCTTATGAATTGACTAGAAACCTGTTGAAAACAGAACCAACAGGACCTATCGATATTAACAAGGAAAAATGCAATAAAGTAAATTGGCTATATAATGGGTTTGCTGGAAAGATTAACATCATTCCTAGAAAGAATTTTGAAGCAGTAGGAGGGTTTGATGAGCGATTTATAGGTTGGGGAGGGGAAGATGATGCCTTTTCTCATGCAGTTAATACCATTTGTGGTTATTTCGTTAATTATAAGGGCTCAATATTTCACTTGTGGCATCCTTCATCCAGCTATCATTCGAATCCGAACAGTAAAGCTAACATTGCTTTGCTGAACCGTTATATTGAAGCTAGTGGAAATAAGGAAGAAACGATGAGAATTATTAGTGAACGATATCAGCAACAAAGCCTTATCAAACAAACTGAAATAACAAGAAACCCAAAAAGTAAAATTTGTTTCTCTATTTTAGTTCATAAAAACCGTGACCTGGTTAAGCAATTGATTGACAATGTAAAGTACTACTGTCCGAATAGTTCCATTGTTTTATTCAACGGCGGAAAAGACCCCCATTTGTGTGACGGTCTAGATGTACCGGTTTGCCCAACAAGCAGAAAACTTGAGCGGGGATATACCACCATATATTTTCTTGAAACAATGGAATGGATGGAAGAGCTGGGAATCGAATATGAATATTTTATTAATCTTGACTCGGATTCCCTTTTTTTCAGACATGGGTATGAAGAATTCGTCCAAGCACAAATGCAGGGCATAGATTATATGGCCGTGAAGTTAAGGGTACCTGAGAGTGATTGGTACATTGGAAAAGAACTAAAAAAGGACCTGTCAAGATGGAAGGAATTATTTGATGTTAATCCTTTTTTAGGTATTTTTAATGTAGGCCAAATCATGAGAAGATCATTTGTAAGAGCATTGCTTCAATCCGATACAAATGAAAAACTTAAGAAGGCGCTTCAAGAAACAATCTCTTTCGGTACAGATGAATTCCTCTTTGTAAACATGGCTGTTAAACTAGGATTAAGAGTAAAAAGATATCCTAATCAGACAGATTCAAAATTAATTCGTTATCGACCTTATTTTACTCTGGATGAAATAATATACTATATAAATAATATCAAAGAAAGCTGGCTTTGCCACCCGATCACCTTGGATAAGGAAGACCCCGTAAGAAAGTTAATTCAGCATCTAACAATTAAATATACAACGCAATATAGAACAGAAGATTATCCTTGGTTTGGAGTTGACATATCACCATCCCTGTTACTTGAAAGCAGTTTTGGCTATAAAGAAATCGTCGTTCGAATAGGGGGGTCCTTAGTGCATTACTGGAAGGACCCTGATCGTGATGTCTGGAACAAGACTGAAAAATTTGCGAAAGGAATTAAAGGAACACCACTCTTCATAGAGAATAAGGATAAGAATTTTATGGCTGTTTGTAGTTTAGAGACTGGTGGCATCGCCTATTGGATTCGTAAAAACACAGCTAAAGATTACCAGTGGAAAGGACCCTATCTTATTACTGATGAGGATGCAGTACCGATTATGCTGCATCAAAAAGAGAATGAAAGATACCTGCTTGTTTGTAGAACAAGCGAAGGGCTAGTTTGTTGGAAAAGTGTAAAATAAGGGTTGGTCGTAAAGTGAAAATAGTCAAATATAAAGAGCCTTTCATCTCGATTGTGTGAAAGGCTCTCTTTTTAAACACGAAGTCATTATTTAGTTCCGCAAAGACAGGGGAGTCATTCATTTAGTAACGTAACCGACCTTGTTTTTGTAATAAATGGTACATGGCTCCAATCATCCCTGCGTCATTTTGATATTTACAACTTTCAACCGGAACTTTAATGTCTCTCCAAGGATAAATCTTGTCAAGTCCATCGTTAATAGAATCGATCAGGCCTGGTTGGGCGCTCACTCCACCACCAATTAAAATTTTTTGTGGGTTTAAAGTTGCAACTAAGTTAAAAATTCCATAACTATTGATTTTAATCCAGTCATCAAGTAGTTTTCGTACTAAATTGCTTTTAGCAGCTTCTTTAAAAACTGTCTCCCCTTTTATGTTTTCGAATTCACCAATACCCTTCAGATTTTTATAAGAATGAATTAAAGCAGAAGTAGAACCTGTGTGATTCCATAAATCATAGTAATCCTTTCCAGTTTGGGTAATTATAAAACCAATTTCCCCGCCTCTAAAACTGTGACCATTCAAAATTTTCCCGTCAACAAAGATTCCCCCAGCAATACCAGTGCCAATTACTACACAAATAAAATCGGTACAATTTTTTGCGTTACCACTTATTTTTTCTGCTAATGCAGCGCAGTTCCCATCATTTTCAATTTCAACTTGCAGGGAAAACCTTTTTTCCAAAAATTTTTTAAGATTCTGGTTATCTAATGCTGTAATAGCACCCCCTCGTTCGGAATAACCTGTTTTGGGATTAATAAATCCTGGTAAACTAATAGCAACACCACTTAAATCATTATTTTTTTTGTACAGTTTAATGGTCTCTACCATATCTTTTAAAAATATATCTAGATCATTGTTCATGGTTTTGTAGCTATCTTTGGAAAGAATAGTTCCATTCTCTAATAAGAGTCCATGCTTTATTTTTGACCCACCTATATCAAAAGAAAGATATTTTTTCATTTAACTCCCCCTTGTAACGCGTTGCTTTTTTTAGTAAAAACTTAATTTCATACTTTCTTTAATTGAAATCCATTAATCGTAATAAGGGACATGATTTTAATGGTACCGTTTTGATAAAAATGTATGGTCCATTTATTGATTCTATCCACATCTTGGATAGTTTTATGGCTAACGTACCATAATAATGGTTCCTTCATCAGAAGTCGGTTTCTCGAATTCTTTGTATATTTGCTTTAGATAATTTTTAGATAGCCGATTTTGCGCTTTGTTACGTTCTTTACAAGTTTCATAGTCAGTGTCAACATAGTAAATTTCCAAAGTAAGCCCAAATTCTTTAGCGACCTGTATCCATCTTTTACGACGTTCTTTGGTTCTGTTTGTCGTATCAACAATCACTTTATGACCACTTTTAAGTAATGACCTGACCATAAGTTCAGCGGTTCCCCAAACGACTGGTTCAGCCTCTACTTTATAATTTTGCCCATGTAAAGCAAGCCTGATATCATCAAGAGATACACGTACCCATCCTTGCTTCTGAAACAATTTAGCGTATGTTGATTTTCCGCTTAGTGGCATCCCGCACATAATCCCCAGTTTCACTTACATCTCTCCCCAAAAAATTTGCACCTGCATGCTACATATCGCCAATAAAACCCCAGTAAATTAGTATGAAGTGCTTGTACTTCATGTAATGCGAAAGAATGTTGTTTTGAAAGGGACAAATTAACTGTAAAGAATATACAATAAAATATTTTGGTATGATCATATAAAGTTAAAGATCACAATATCGTCCATCAAACCCATACCTATCTGAATTTAAAAGGGGAACGCTTCGTTGGGGATGTTGACAAATGCAGCGATCCCTTTTTCTTGTTGCGCAAACTGAACGTTAGTTATACTTCTTGGGATTTTAATAAAGGCGTGTTCTAGCCATTCATTTTATTCCAACTTAACCTTTGCGTAAAAAGATAGCAGCTATACTCTTCGACAATGTTTCTCTATCTCCTCCCAACTTAACAGAAGCCGATCAATGTCTTCCTCAATGAGCTCTCTTCCTCTTTGAACCTCAATTAATTCAACATCAGTAATGGCCTTAATGGCATGCTTCGCGCCCATCGGTATCTTTAAAACATCACCGGCTTTTATTTGGATAATATCTCCATCCAAGGCGAATTCTCCTACTCCTGAAATAATCGTCCATACTTCACTTCTCTTTTTGTGGGTTTGATAACTTAAATTTTTACCTGAATGGATCCTAATTTTTTTGGTAAGTACGCTATCTTCCTTTTCATAAGAAGTGTAATCCAATACCTTGTACCAGCCCCAACGCCTTTCTTCATACATGGGTCTTTCATTGTTGTTTTCTGTGAATTGTTTGATTCTTGGACTTGCTTGTTTCTCGGACACAAGGATACCATCAGGGCTTGCGGCCACCACTACATTTGATAGGCCTAAAATCGTAATTGGAAGATTCAATTCATTTATTAAATGAGTGTTTTTTGAGTCTTGACTAATGAATCCCTTTCCTAAAACGTTTGTATCGAGCTGTTCCGTTAATGAGTTCCAAGTGCCTAAATCCTTCCATTTGCCGGTATAAGGAACAACGATCAAACTCCCTGTTTTCTCAACTACTTTATAATCAAAGCTGGTCTTTGGTAATTTCTCGAATATGTCAATCATTTTATGGTACTCTAACGGCCATTTTTCATTCGAGATGACAGAAATCATATGCTTTAGCTTAAAAGCAAACACTCCACAGTTCCACAAGGCATTTTGTTCGATCAATTCTTCCGCCAGTTTCAGATTGGGCTTTTCTATAAAACGATCTACATGCAGATAGTTTACTTCTGCCCTCCCTTGATTTTTCGGTATGATATATCCGAATCTTTCATCCGGTTGTGTCGGGCGTACACCCAGTAAGGCTAAGTCCGTGCCAGTTTCATTGATTATTGACTCAAGTTCTTTAATGCGGTGGAAGAACTCCTCTTCCACGAATTGATCCACAGGTATCACACAGATTACTTCTTCTAAATCGACCTTTACTTTGGAATACAAATAACTGCAGGCTAAAGCAATGGCAGGAAATGTATCGCGGCGGCTGGGTTCGGTAATTAAGGGAATATTGGGGCCTAATTGATTTTGAATAATATCCACTTGTGCTCTGCTGGCTGCAATAAAACACAAATCCGCTAATTTAACAGACTTTAATTGTGTCCACATCCTTTGGGCCATAGATTGCAGCTCATTTTTAGGGTTGCGAAGTATCTTCAGGAACTGTTTGGATCTTGAATCATTTGATAACGGCCATAATCTTTTTCCCGATCCCCCTGATAATACAATAATCTTCATCTATTAAGAATCATCCTTTACATTAGTAGTTTTACAAAGATGTTCAAGATAATTACTCGATGTGCATGTCCATCCCTTAAATATTCATATGCAGATCATAAAGATAACGCATGGATGGGTATCTATTTCTATTAAAAAAACTTCTGTATACCCAAAGCACAATTTTATTTTATAGGTTTTTAGATTATATCCTCTCTACAGGTTTTGTCATACTATATACAAGCATGAACCTAACACTGCGGGCACTTCCGTGAGAAAACAAACATTGTCCTCTTCCAGTAAAGGTTCGTCGATCAATTAATTGTTAGGAGGAATTCTTTACATGGGATTTAATTCACTTGAAAATATAAGGGTGTTGGTCATAGATGATTGTATTCCGGCACCTGAATTAGGATGGGGTTATCCTAGAAGCAATCTTGTCTTGGATTGCCTTGTCGACATGGGTTGTGAGGTATCTCTATTACCCTTGCAAAATCCCAAGAAAATACAACCACATACTGATCTTTTACAACAGAAGGGAATAAAAATTAAAACTTCTGACAGGAACAACTTAAAGCAATTTTTTCTCAAAAAAAAGGATCGTTATGATGTGATTTGGATCAGCCGTCCCCTCAATATGAGTCAAACCATTGATATGATAAGGAAAGTCAATCCTTCACAAAAAGTGATCTATGATTCAGAAACCTTTTCTCCGGCCCGGGAAATCCTTCGGAGGAAATTGTATGGAAAAAACCTAAGCGAGGATAAGATAAAATCCATCATTCAATGGGAACTGGATCTAATGAGCAAAGCCGATATGGTTGTGGCTGTATCCGATCGGGAAAGAAAAACGATCAAAAATTTTGGGATTAAGCCCGTAAAAACGCTCAGTTTTTCGATGGATACCAATCCAACTTCAAGTCCCTTTAAAGAGCGAGAGGATATTCTTTTTGTTGGGGCGTTTCTTGATTCACCATCACCAAATGAAGATTCAATCCTCTATTTTGTAAACGAGATTTATCCTAAAGTTTATGAAGCACTTGGCGCAAAGTTATGGATTGTGGGGACTGGTTCAGATAATATTCATTCGATCAAGAAATTGGCTTCCGACAATATCGTAGTTGGCGGGAAAATGGAAGACCTGTGGGATGTATACAACCGCTCTAAAGTATTTGTTGTTCCAACAAGATACGCATCGGGAATCCCCCTGAAATTGATTGGAAGTCTTGCCCATGGCCTGCCTAGCGTGGTGACTCCCTTAATAGCCGATCAGCTTGAACTAAATGAAAATACTTTGTTGATTGGTGCAGATCCGGAGGATTTTGCCCAAAAAGTTATTCAATGTTATACCGATGAGAAAACGTGGATGGGACTAAGAGAAAATGGCTTGCAATATATCAAAAATGAGTTTCAACTGCAAAAGTTTAAACAAGATTTAATCAAAATCATGCAAGGGATTAGAGAAACCTAGAATAGCGTCTCTTATGCCCAGCTAGGAGGTTTTTTATGAAGGTTGTCATATTGGCTGGGGGCTTCGGCACAAGGATAAGCGAAGAAACCATACTAAAACCAAAGCCAATGATTGAAATTGGTGATAAACCAATATTATGGCATATCATGAACCTATATTCATCCTATGGTTTTCATGATTTTATCATCTGTTTGGGATATAAAGGGGATCAAATCAAGAAATACTTCTCCGATTATTTTTTGTCCCATGCGGATGTTACGTTTCATCTTCAAGAACAAAAAATATCGATTCATCAGCAAAACGTAGAGCCTTGGAATGTTACGCTTGTAGATACCGGCCTCCATACGATGACAGGCGGCAGGATCAAGAGGATACAGAAATATATCGGAAATAATCCATTTATGGTGACATACGGGGACGGTCTCTCTGATATTAATATCCAGCAATTAGTGGACACTCATCGCACCCATGAAAAAATAGCAACGGTAACCGCCGTTCAGCCAGCTGGCCGTTTTGGCAATTTAAATATCTCGGAGGATGGTTCGGTCTCGGAATTTGTGGAAAAACCGAAAGGTGACGGGCAATGGGTTAATGGAGGTTTTTTCGTGATGCAGCCAGAATTTTTTGATTATTTAGCCGGTGACGATGTGGTATTGGAGAAAGAACCGCTTGAAACCCTATCCGAGAATGGGCAGCTTGTGGCGTACAAGCATTCTGGCTTTTGGCAACCCATGGATACTCTTCGGGATAAGAATCATTTATCTGAATTATGGAATTCCAATCAAGCGCCTTGGAGAAAGGTGATCGATCAAAGTGAATAAAAGTTTCTGGTGCAATAAAAAAGTGCTTATCACAGGACATACGGGCTTCAAAGGCTCTTGGTTATGCTTATGGTTGCATCAGCTGGGTGCAAAAGTTACCGGTTTCGCTTTAAATCCGCCAACGGAACCTAATTTGTATCATTTATGCTCGATTGAAAACTTAGTTCATTCCGTGCATGGCGATATTCGCAATTTTGATCAATTGTATGAAACTATTTTACAAACTGAACCCGATATTATCTTTCATATGGCTGCTCAGCCGCTTGTGGGGCATTCCTATGAAGATCCTAAGGAAACCTATGAAATCAACGTGATGGGAACGATCTATCTTCTGGAGGCAGTCAGAAAGGCCGTCAACAACGGAAAAAGGATCAAAGCACTGGTTAACGTAACGACGGACAAATGTTACGAGAATAAGGAATGGCATTGGGGCTACAGGGAAAATGATCGGCTCGGCGGTTACGATCCATATTCCAATAGCAAGGCGTGCAGCGAACTGATTACAGATTCCTACCGAAAGGCTTTTTTCAACCCGAACACTTATCACCAACATGGAGTAGGTATAGCTACTGCTAGAGCTGGCAATGTAATAGGCGGTGGTGACTGGGCGGCGGGGCGATTGATCCCTGATTGTACACAGGCGCTTTTAAATGGAAAAAAGATCGTGATTCGCAATCCAAAGTCTATCCGCCCTTGGCAGCATGTCTTGGAACCGCTCCATGGTTACCTGCTATTGGCTGAAAGACTTTACCTCAAAGGACCTGCATATGCGGAATCATGGAATTTTGGTCCGAGGGACGACGATGCGAAACCTGTTGAATGGATCGTGAAGCGAATTTGCGAAAAATGGGGATATCAAGCTTATTACGAAGTAGCCAGCAGGAATCATCCCCACGAAGCTCGTTACTTGAAACTGGATTATTCGAAAGCAAAGGAAAAATTAGGATGGCACCCGAAATGGACCATTGATCAAGCGATTGAAAAAGTAATGGATTGGGTACGAGCGTACCATGAAAAAAACGACATCAGAGAAGTTTGTTTTAAGCAAATAGAAGAATTCTCTGAGTTAATATAAGGGGGGAGACTCCATGCGTATTGAGAAAACATGCATCGAGGGTTGTTATGAAATCATTCCGGCATACACTAAAGATGAGCAAGGTAGTTTCATCAAAACAGTGATTCCCTCTTTTTTTAAAGCACATCAACTTGAATACAACTTTAAAGAACAATATTACTCGATTTCTTCCAAAAGAGTATTGAGAGGATTGCATTTTCAGCTACCGCCCAAAGAACACACAAAATTAGTTTGCTGTGTATCGGGGACGGTTATGGACGTCGTAGTTGATGTGAGGAAAGGGTCCCCTACTTACGGCCAATATAGTACCTTCATACTGGAATCCGATAAAGCCAATATGGTCTACATTCCACACGGTTTAGCCCATGGTTTTTATGTATTAAGTGAACAAGCCATCGTTCTTTGCCATATGACCACCGTTTTCTCCCCTGCTCACGACAGCGGGATTCGCTGGAATTCTCTTTCCATCCCGTGGCCGGATGACAATCCCATTCTCTCGAAAAAGGATCGTGAACTGCCAGCACTGTCAGATCTCGTAAGCCCTTTTACCTCCCGCCAACCTTAATAAATGTATCTTATGAAGATGAGGTGTTTTGATGCAGGTACAGAAAACAAGCATTCCTGGCTGTTATCAGTTAATTCCATTGCATTTCACGGACAACCGTGGCAGTTTCATCAAGACTTTCCATCAGCAGGAATTTGCACAAAACGGTTTAGAAACGAACTTCGTTGAAAGTTACTATTCAATATCGAACCAGCGTGTTTTACGGGGCTTACATTTTCAAGTTCCGCCATGGGACAATATCAAATTAATTTATTGCCTCCAGGGTAAAGTGATGGATGTTGTGGTGGATCTTAGAACCGGATCCCCTACCTACGGTAAATATGAAATATTTCAGTTGGACTCTGAAAAACCCGGGATTATATACATTCCGTCAGGAGTAGCTCATGGGTTTTATGTAGAAACCGGCCCGGCAATTATGGTTTATATGTCAACACGTGTGCACTCTCCTCAACATGATGCCGGAATACATTGGAAATCCCTTACGATTCCATGGTCAGATCCAAACCCTATAATTTCAAAAAGAGATCAGCAGTTACCGTTATTTGACCATTTCTCAAGTCCGTTTCGTTTTAGCGACACAATCGATCATAATTGAGGTGCAACCAACATGCGAGCGATCATCTCCGGAAGCAATGGTTATTTTGGTAGTATTGCCTGCCAATATTTTCAATCTAAAAACTGGGATATAGTAACAGCGAGTCGTCAAACGGATGCACATTTGCACTTGGATCTCGATCGTCCGGGAGATTTTGCAAACCTTTTGATCAACAAACAAGTTGACCTATTTATTCATGCAGCAGCAGCCCATGAGGTAGCTTGTCAATCGAATCCATATCAAAGTATATTCCAAAACGTGGCTGGAACAAAGGCCGCACTGGACTTCTGCGTGAAAAACGGCATTAAAAATTTCGTTTACTTATCCACCTTTCATGTTTTTGGAACACCTGAAGGAACTATCAATGAACAATCGTCCCCCTGCCCGATGAACGATTACGGATTAAGCCATTTGCAAGCGGAAGATTATGTTCGGATGTACACCCGTTTAAATAAAATTAATGGTTTAGTCATCCGGCCAAGCAATTTCTTTGGCATACCCGCTGATCTCGCTCATTGCAAGCGTTGGACGTTAGTTCCGTTGGCATTTTGCAAAGAGGCGGTTACCACCGGAAAAATCGTTTTGCGTTCGCCTGGTTACCAATCAAGGAATTTTATATCCGTACTGGATATTTGTAAGGTAATCGAACACGGCTATTCTAAATGCCACGAAGTACCTTTACTCCATATTCCCGGTCCGGATACCATGAGCATTCGATCTTTTGCAAAACTAATTCAAAGGGTAACAAAGAAACAGCTAAAAAAATCAGTTGAGCTTGTCATCCCTGATGGTCCATCGCTTCATGATGAATTCACCTATAGCAGCCTCTATCTGAAAGATATCTATCAACCCGGCGACAAGATTGAACCGTTTGTTGCTGAATTTTGCAAGGTACTTACAGATTCCCATGAGGAATGATTGGCACGAATGGTAGCGACTGCGAAAGCAACTTTTTACAAACAAAGGAGGGATTACATGATAATATGTAATGTCACAACCACACGGTACTTGCCCGAAGCGATTGTAATGGCAAAATCCGTTAAAGCACACATGTCGAATTCAAAAGTGGTGGTCTGTTTAGTGGAAGAAAACATTCACCCTTTGGCAAGCAGCTGCCCGTATTTCGATCGTGTGATTTTAGCAAAAAATATAGGATTCACACACTTTTATAAACAAATTTTTAAATATAAGGCCCTCGAGGCAGTGACTTCTGTGAAAGCAAAGCTTTTTCTTCATTTATTTGATCAATTTCCTGAAGAGGAAAAATTCATCTTTCTCGATTCAGATATAAAAATCTTTGGACCGTTTGATGAGGCAATGCGTGCACTAGACAAATACCCTATCCTTATAACCCCTCATATTACGGAAGACGACGGCATCATAGACAATGAACTAACCACTCTTATTTATGGTATTTGCAATACCGGCTTTCTTGCGATCAGAAGATCGGACGAAGCAGAGCGCTTTCTTCGCTGGTGGGCGTATCGAACTAAAAAATATTGTTATGAAAAAACCTATGAAGGCATGTTTGTGGATCAAAAATGGGTGGACCTATCACTCTGCCTTTTTGATGTTCACTTGTTTAAACACCCTGGTTATAATGTTGCCTGCTGGAATTTACCACAAAGAAGATTCGCATATGATTCCAATAGAAACTTTACTGTAAACGGACAGCCTTTAAGGTTCTTCCATTTTTCCGGTCTTGACAACAATCGATTGGACTCTGTCTTGAAATGGTATCTACCAGATAAAACGCACCCTGCTTATCAAATAAAAGATACTTATCTGGAAGAAGTGCAGCAAGCCGGGCGTGATGTAGTATCGAATGAACCATGGAGTTATGACTATTTTGTAAATGGCGAGAAAATTAAAAGCAAGGCACGCAATAAATACGGAAGCAGCACAAAGCTGCAGAACAAGTACATTAATCCCTTTAAACAGTCAAATTCAACATTCCTGGATAAATAAGCAAATGAGTTTTTTTTACAATTTATCTATCTGATCATATAAATGACCATCTCATTAAGAGATGGTCATTGTTTTGTGCGTGCCAAGCATGCCGTTAATTGCTAATTGATGAAAGTCCAATCTGAGTAAGTGCAAAGACCCTACTAAATAAGGAGTTTGGTGGTAGCTTTAATAAAGTAGTGTTTAAAATAGTTAAGTAGGACAACTTAGGAATAATATAAGTATAAACAGTTAATATAAACTCCTAATGTATTTGGAAATAAACTCTAATTCTTAGGATATTGTCTTCCGTCTGGGTTGTGACCCCTCAAGAGCAGCATCCATTAATCTATAATCATTCCAAATTAACTCTATTGAATCATTCTGCCTATTTGCTCCATCAAAGCCTAAATTACGAGTAGGGTTTGTTTTGATAGAAATAGACTAGGATAATTTCAAATATGGATAGTGATTATTAAAATATTTTTAATGAAAAGGTAAATTCCAATAAATCAGGTTTATATTATAAAAGTAAGGAGAGAAAACTCCTCGGAATTAACTAGAGGAGTTTTCTTTTAAAAGAGATTCCAGTACGGATTTATTTTTTACAATTAATTCATGGTTTGGATAAAAGGAGTGAGCAAAAACTATATGTTTGTAGGCTTCATTGATTTCTTCTAATCTAGAATAACAAATACATAGCTGTAAGTGTGGAATCCATGTTGAACAGCCGTGGTGAATAATCCCGCCGTTGTCTACTTCGGGGAGAATTGTGGCAAATTGGAACCAGTGGAGTGCAGCTTTTGGATCGCCATTTTGTAGAAAGAAAAATCCGATGCGACAACAGTATTCAGGGCGTGGAGGTCCAAATTGAAACGATTTTAAAGCGTATCGAATCGCATTCTCAATATCAGTCAGCTTTCCATAACAATCGGCGATTTTACCATAAGCCGTTCTTTCATCTTCAATCCAATGATTTTTAGTGTTTAAAAATTCCAAATAGATATGAATTGCTTTTTTATAGTGTTCATGATCAAACAGTTCATTTGCATAGTAAAATAAATCCCGTGGAGTAAAGGGAATCCCCTTTTTTAATCGACCTTCATAAATAAGTAAGTTTCTTTCAAGATTATGATGCATTCTTTTATGGGTAACCGATATGTCACTGTGAATAATATTTCCGCATACATCAAGGTATTCATGGACTGCCCCATGCCATTTAAATTGTTTTTCGCGTTTTACAAGCCTCACCTGTCTTAGACTTACCATAACATTACCCGATTCATCAAATGCAGCGAGGTATTTCATTGTAACTCCATCTATGGATGATGGGAGAGTTTTTTTAAATTGAAATAATTTATCTCTATCCTCATAACAAAATATGTCGTCTGCATCCATTGTTAAAATATAATCTTCATTCGCTTGTTGAAATGCAAAATTCCGGGCGGCAGAAAAATCATCAACCCATTGAAAATGGTGGATATTACTTGTATACCTTTGGGCAATTTCTAGAGTCCGGTCAGTGGATCCTGTATCTACAATAATAATTTCGTCAACAACATCTTTTACGGATGCCAAACATCGCTCAAGGGTATTTTCTTCATTTTTAACAATCATACACAAACTAAGTGAAATCATCTTATCCTCCGTATAAAAATACCAGCATCCTGCTAAAGTGCAGACAAGGTTTGGAAGTATTAACTTTTTGGATCAATGTAATGTTTGTACAAATCTTTTACCCAGTTAATTAATTCTTGATCACTTTGAGAAACATCTAAGTCTGATTCTGATAACCTAGTCGTGTCTGTTTTATTTGTTGTCCCAGTTACTTCAGTTCCTCCATTTTGTCCGGTTACCCCAGTTACCCCAGTAATCCCAGTTAGTCCGGTTAAACCAGTTTCTCCAATTACTCCGGTTGAACCAGTTTCTCCAGTTACAGCGGTTGAACCAGTTTCTCCAGTTACATTATTTGCTCTTTGTCTTTTAAACCATTCAGAAAAAGGAAGCAATTTTCCAATTCCATATACATTTAGATTTTTGATGAGATTCTTTAAGGGTTTAGGGTGTTTAGGGTGTTTAGGGGTTTTAGGGTGTTTAGGATCTTTAGGATCTTTGGGCGGCATATTTATCACTCCAATAAGTAGGTTAATATATATTATTAATTTATAAAGAAAATAGTTCTAGGGATAAATACCAGAAAAAAAAAATAGGTATCTGTCTCTCCTAATAATCTGTCTTGAAAATAGTGTAATTTTTTTATGATTGGGACATTACCTCATACAATTAATTTTTAAATATTAAACTAATAAGGTCATTAAAAAAATCAAGGATTTTTATCTTTAAAAAATAATGGAAGAAGGAAGGACTAAATAAACGTCAATGCTATTTAATATATGGGAGATGTCAGTAAAGGAGAAATGTATGCTGAATTATTCCAATTAAGTGACGGAAATACTTAAGTTGTTAAAGTTATGTTAAATCTAAAGGGCAGAAAGTGAGCATGAAAAATGGTGGTGGATGGTGGCAGGATGGTGGCAAAATCCATCATCCTGCCACCATCCACATCTGTTTAAATCACTTAAGGAGAAAAATAAATCATATATAATCAACGTTTTCAAACTATATCTGTAATTGTCTGATTCGCTTTACCACCTTGACAGGGTTGAGGTCATTTGTATCTTATAATACCTGGCAATCGACTTCTTTGAAGCTAGTAAACAGCTACACTCTTAAACTCTTCTATTAATAATGGTACAACTTCAAATAAGTCTCCCACTATTCCATAATCAGCGATGCTGAAAATATTTGCTTCTGGATCCTTATTAATAGCTACAATCACTTTCGCATTAGACATACCTGCTATGTGTTGAATAGCACCTGATATTCCACATGCAATATAAAGGTCAGGTGTAACCACTTTACCTGTTTGACCAATTTGAAGCGAGTAATCACAATAGTCCGCATCACAGGCACCACGAGATGCCCCAACTGCGCCGCCTAACAATTCTGCCAACTCTTGCAAGGGCTTAAATCCGTCTTTACTTTTAACGCCTCTTCCTCCAGAAACAATAATTTTTGCTTCTGAAAGGTCAACCCCGCTTGTTGCATTACGAACAACATCTTTAATTATAGTGCGTAAATCTTTTATCTCAACATTAACTGAAGTGACTTCTCCAAAACGTGATTCTTCCTTTTCTAGTACTGGAATATTATTTGGACGAATGGTTGCAAAAACCAATCCATCCGTAATCACTTTCTTTTCAAAAGCTTTTCCAGAATAGATTGGACGAGTAAATATAACCTGATCTCCAATTACTTCTAGACTGATTGCGTCAGAAATTAATCCTGACTTTAACTTTGCAGCAATTCTTGGTGAAATGTCTTTTCCGATAGAAGTATGCCCTAACATAAAGCCTTGAGGATTTTCTGACTGAATGACTTGCATAATGGCCTGAGTATAAGCATCTGATGTATAGGTCTCTAAATCATGATGTTGAGCGATTATTACACGGTCTGCGCCAAACTGAATCATATTATTTGCAAGGTTGTTCGCATCATTACCAAGCAGTAATCCGACTACTTCCCCACCATCTGAAATTTGCTTTGCAGCAGCAATCGCTTCAAAGGATACATTTCGTATTTCACCATCACGTACCTCACCAAAAACCAAAACTTTTTTCGCCATGTTGTTTCGCCTCCTTAAATTACCTTTGCTTCTGTTTTTAATAAAGAAATAAGTTCTTGTACTTGCTTTTTCAGATCTCCATCAAGAATTTTCCCTGCCCCTTTACCTGATGGCAAGAAAATCTCAATAGTTTTAGATTTTGCTTCAACATCTTCTTCATCTAACTCTAAATCATCTAAATCTAATGTTTCGAGAGGCTTCTTCTTAGCCTTCATGATTCCCGGTAAAGAAGGATAGCGAGGTTCATTTAAACCTTGTTGACAAGTCACAAGCAGCGGAAGCTGGGCTTCAACAATTTCGATATCCCCTTCGACATCACGTTCGATCATTGCTTTATCACCATCAACGGTTAGCTTTGTTATGGTTGTAACGACAGTAATTCCAAGTTCCTCAGCAAGTCTTGGACCTACTTGTCCGGAACTGCCATCTACCGTTACATTTCCAGCTAAAATAATGTCTGCATCTTTTTCTTTAAGGAAAGTAGCTAATATCGTTGCGGTAGAGAATGGATCTCCCTCTTCGACATCCTCATCGTTAATAAGTACAGCTTTATCAGCACCCATGGCCAGAGCAGTTCGAAGTTGTTTTTCTGTATCTTCGTTGCCAACCGTAACAACGGTTACTTCTCCACCATGTTTTTCACGCAACTTAATCGCTTCTTCAACTGCATATTCATCATAAGGATTAATAATGAATTCTGCACCGTTTTCAGACACTTTTCCGTTTTTAATAGAAATCTTTTCTTCTGTATCAAAAGTGCGCTTCATGATAACATAAATATTCATTCTTCTTCCTCCTCGAATTATTCCTATCCAATTAGCCCCTTATGACAACGCTTTCATATAAAACATCCCCTATAAATAAAGAACTGAAGGTATAATTTCCTCGTTTTATGAGGTGATATACCTTTTTCTTTAAGGAGACTATTTTTTTAAGGTAATTTTACAGCAATTTTAAATGAAGCCTCCGTTTTTTCAATAACCTCCTCAACCGATACTCCCTCCTGAGTTTCCACGAGAACCATTCCTTCCGGAGTGAAATCAAATACAGCTAAATCAGTAATTAAACGGTGCACCACTTCTTTTCCAGTAAGGGGTAGTGTACACTCTTTTTTGACCTTTGATTTTCCGAGCTTATTCACATGTTCCATAATGACAACGACACGTTTTGCGCCGTTTACTAAGTCCATGGCGCCGCCCATTCCTTTGACCATCTTCCCTGGAATCATCCAATTAGCCAAATCTCCTGTTTGAGAAACTTCCATTCCCCCTAAGATAGCAAGGTCGATATGACCGCCGCGAATCATTGCAAATGATTCAGCACTGTTGAAAAAAGAAGCGCCAGGTACAGCAGTTACCGTTTCTTTTCCCGCATTTATTAGATCGGGGTCTTCTGTACCTTCAATCGGATAAGGACCGATACCCAATAAGCCATTTTCTGATTGAAGCAAGACGTTGTATTCAATTGGAATTTCATTGGCAATAAGGGTTGGAATACCAATTCCTAAATTTACGTTCATTCCATCCTGAATTTCTTGAACCGCACGTTTTACTATGGCTAATCGCACATCCTTCAATCTACTCACTCCTTGTCTCTTATACTTTTGATAAAAAACCGTCCGTCACTCATTTTTATCTATTAAACGGTAAAAGCTCGTCCAACAGGATGAAATTATTGACCAACTATTTGGCATGTACAACTGTACGTCTTTCAATCCGCTTTTCATAGTTTGTTCCGAGCAGAACACGTTGAACGAAGATTCCAGGCGTATGGATTTCATCCGGATTTAAATCTCCTACCGGAACGATTTCCTCGACTTCTGCAATCGTAATTTTTCCTGCCATTGCAGCCAATGGATTAAAGTTACGTGATGTTTTTTTGAAAACAAGGTTTCCAAGCGGATCGGCCTTCCAGGCTTTCACGAGAGCGAAATCGCCGACAATTCCCTCTTCTAATAAATAAGTTCTTCCGTTAAACTCCTTGTGCTCTTTTCCTTCAGCAATCGGAGTTCCCACTCCAGTAGCCGTATAGAAACCAGGTATTCCGGCGCCACCGGCACGAATTCGTTCAGCAAGCGTTCCTTGAGGGACTAGTTCTACCTCAAGTTCACCGCTTAAATACTGCTTTTCAAAAATTTTATTTTCACCGACATAGGATGAAACCATTTTCTTAATTTGCTTATTTGCAAGCAGCAGACCAAGCCCCCAATCATCAACGCCACAGTTATTACTAACGATTGTTAAATCTTTCGTTCCTTTATCTCTTAAGGCAAGAATTGCTTTTTCCGGAATTCCACACAATCCGAAACCACCGACGATGATTGTATCGCCATCTGAAATATCTTGTATTGCTTCCACGAAGGAGTTCACTATTTTTCCATTGTTCACAGGATCCGCCTCCTTAATAAGATTACGTCTTTTATATTCGAAATTGATTGATAAAAATTAGACCGGATATACAGAGTGCTTTCGTTCTGAGAAAATAAGATATTTTGAAGAATATGCCTCAAAACGATTTACAAGCTCCGTGCGTAATGAGTTTGCTGGAATAATACCGTCAATCACCATTTCGGAAGCTAAACTGTAAATATCAATGTCCTCTTTATATTCCTCACGTTTTTGTTCTATGAATGCGGGACGCTCCTCTTCAGACAGCGCAGCAATTTTATTAGCATAAACTGCATTAACTGCTGCTTCTGGTCCCATAACTGCAATTTGTGCAGAAGGCAAGGCAAGACAAGCATCCGGTTCAAATGCAGGGCCACACATTGCATAAAGACCAGCGCCGTATGCTTTACGTACGATAACAGAGATTTTTGGAACACTTGCTTCAGACATCGCTGAAATCATTTTCGCACCATGACGAATGATTCCTGCCCGCTCTACCTTTGTACCGATCATAAATCCAGGGACATCGACTAGGAACAAAAGTGGAATATGGAAGGCATCACAAAGATTAATAAATTTTGCCGCCTTATCTGCTGAATCATGGAATAATACCCCGCCTTTCATTCGCGGCTGATTGGCAATGATTCCGACCGGTTTCCCATCCATACGGGCAAGTCCTGTAATTAGTTCTGCAGCAAAAAGTTTTTTAATCTCAAAGAAGGAGCCTTCATCAATAATCCCATTAATTAAATCCTGCATATTAAATGGAGCATTCTGATTAGCTGGAATCAGTTCTTCTAATGGTTTCTTCAATTGTTTAGGAGCCACAGCCTCACGGACTGGCGGTTTCTCTGAAAAATTTGAAGGAAAATAAGAAAGATAGTTTCTAGCCATTGAAATGGCATCTTCTTCATTTTTCGCAAGAACATCACCGCAGCCTGAAACAGAACAGTGCATGCGAGCGCCGCCCATTTCCTCCAAGGTCACTTTCTCACCAATTACCATTTCGGCCATTCTCGGTGATCCCAGGTACATCGATGCATTTTTGTCCACCATAATGACAATGTCGCAAAAAGCAGGAATATAGGCTCCGCCAGCAGCAGATGGTCCAAACAGAATACAGATTTGAGGAATTTTACCTGAAAGTTTTACTTGATTGTAAAAGATTCTTCCGGCACCACGACGCCCCGGGAACATTTCCACCTGATCCGTTATCCGCGCTCCAGCTGAATCCACCAAGTATAATAATGGCACACGAAGTTTTTCAGCCGTTTCTTGGATACGAATGATTTTCTCAACCGTCCGAGCCCCCCAAGAACCGGCTTTGATCGTTGAATCGTTGGCCATCACACAGACAAGCTGGCCATTAATCTTGCCCATTCCTGTCACAACACCGTCTGCAGGAAGATCCCCCGCCATGCAGTTTGCAAATAGAGCATCCTCTAGTTCAAAGCCAGGATCGAATAATAATGATAAACGATCGCGGACGAACATTTTTCCCTGTTCTTGGTTTTTTTCATGATATTTAGCCGCTCCGCCCTTTTTAATCTGATCAACTCTATCATGCAGTGTTTGTTGTAGAGGTTTCATATCCACTGTCATTATTTTTCCTCCTCTATTAATCTAGTTTTCTTATTCACCAATGTATATTGGGGTGCGTTTCTCCTTAAAAGCTTGTAATCCTTCTAAACGATCTTTTGTCGGAATCGTCACTTCATAAGCATTTTGCTCAATGGCAAGACCGGTGTTTATATCCAAATCATAGCCTTTATCGATTGCGAACTTTGCTTGTGCGACGGCGATTGGGCCATTCCGAACAATTTGTTCTGCAATTTCTAATGCTTTATCAATTAAGCTTGCAACAGGGACCATATACTCTACTAATCCAATCTCCAGGGCTTCTTCTGCATCAATTCGTCTAGCAGTGAAAATCAGCTCTTTGGCACGTCCCTTTCCTACTAATCTTGGTAAACGCTGCGTTCCGCCCGCACCAGGAATAATTCCCAGAGATGTTTCCGTCAGACCAAGTTTCGCAGTTTCAGAAGCAATGCGGATATCACAAGCAAGCGCCAGTTCAGTTCCACCGCCAAAAGCTACGCCATTTACAGCTGCTATGACCGGTTGGGGTAATAATTCTAAAGAGTTGATATTATCGCGGATCAAAGAAACTGTCTTCCTCACCTGAACCGGATCCATTCCAGCTCGTTCTTTTAAATCAGCTCCCGCACAAAAAGCTTTCTCCCCAGCCCCTGTTATTACTATGCAGCGGACCGATTGATCATATTTACATGTAAGAATTGCGTCGCGGAGACCCTCTAACATCTGTACTGATAAAGCATTAGCAGCTTCCGGCCTATTTAAAGTAATCATCACGATTCCGTTTTCCAACTTATTAACTAATATGGTTTTACTCATGATCTCACCTTTCTCATACAGTATTTCCAAGCTTTCCACCTAGTTGAGAACAGGCGGCTTGAAAACTTTTACTAGGTAGAGGTCTGCCAATCTTCTCCTGAATGAATTGGGAAGCATGAAGCAGTTTTTGCTGATCAGCTCCAGTGTGAATTCCCATCCCGTGAAGCAAATAGAGTAAATCGTCTGTTGCCACGTTTCCAGCTGCTCCAGGCGCATAAGGACATCCTCCTAAGCCCCCAAGGGAAGAATCAAATATGGTAATTCCCATTTCTAACGATACTAAGATGTTGGCCAAAGCTGTTCCTCGTGTATCATGAAAATGCATCGCTAATTTATCTGCTGGAAATCTTTTTAATAAAACTTCCAAAACTTCTTGGACTTGCTTTGGATTTGCCACACCGATTGTATCCCCGAGAGACAGCTCTGCAATCCCCATGTCAAATAATGATTCGGACACTCTTATGACCGCATCGATATCAACATCACCTTCATACGGACAGCCGAAAACGGTCGAAACATAACCTCTGCTTAATTTTCCTGCCGAAATGGTTTCTCTGACCAATTCAGTTAACACAGGGAAAGTCTCGCCAATCGTTTTATTAATATTTTTTAGGTTATGTGTTTCACTTGCTGACATAAACACTGCTGCTTCATCAATGTTCGCATGAAATGCTCGTTCCAAACCTTGAAGGTTCGGAACGAGTGCTGTATAAGTTACACCAGGCACTTTAGTAATGCCAGCAGCAACGGCAACTGCATCTGAAAGTGCAGGAATCCATTTTGGATTAACAAAAGAGGTAATCTCAATATGTTTTAGTCCACTTTCTGACAATTGATTAATCCAAGCGATTTTATCTTCTGTTGAAATAAAAGCTTTTTCGTTTTGTAATCCATCACGAGGACCAACCTCTTTAATGGTTACACCTTCCGGCCACTTCATTGTTCCATCTCCTTTCCACCTTGATCCAGGCTTTATTCAATTTCTACAATGACGTCGCCTTCATTAACAAAGTCGCCTTCATTCACTTTCACTTCTTTAACGGTGCCATCGAATTCAGCGGCAATCGGAATTTCCATTTTCATCGATTCTAAAATCACTACATCTTGACCCTCTTCTACCTCATCTCCTACTTTAACTAATACCTTCCATACATTTCCTGCCATAACTGCAATTACTTCACTCATGATGATTCCTCCTATTTTGCTTTATTTGCTTTTTTAGTTTTTAAATACTTGTTAACAAAGTCTGTTGTCGTATCACCTGATTGGAATGCCGAGTGGGCAATAACCTCTTGCAGCATTGGGATATTTGTTTTAATACCTTCAATATGATAATTAGCTAATGCATCTTGCAGACGGATTATTGCCTCCCCACGATTGCTGCCTTTGACAACCAGCTTTGCAATCATTGGATCATAAAAAGGAGTGACTACGGATTGACCGTGAATGGCTAATTCATGTCGAACTCCAGGTCCGTTCGGCAACTGTAATTTTGTTATTTTTCCAGGTGATGGGAAAAATGTTTTGGGGTCTTCTGCATAGATTCTAACCTCAATTGCATGCCCCTCACGTTTTACGTCTTCTTGAGAAAATTTCAGAACTTCACCTGCAGCAATTTGCAATTGTTGTTCAACTAAGTCCAAACCTGTAATTTCTTCTGTCACCGGATGCTCCACTTGCAAACGGGTATTCATTTCAAGAAAATAGAAATTTTGCTTTTCATCAACTAAGAACTCAATTGTTCCTGCATTTTTATACCCGATTGATTTCGCCGCTTTTACTGCAGCCTCCCCCATTTTGGTACGAGTTATTTCAGTAATAAACGATGATGGGGCTTCCTCAACGACTTTTTGATGACGGCGCTGGATCGAACATTCACGTTCCCAAAGGTATACTGTATTTCCAAAACCGTCTGCCAAGATTTGTATCTCAATATGTCTTGGATTTTCAACAAATTTTTCAATATACATGGCTCCATCGCCAAAGAAATCAGTAGCCCGCTTTTGGTTCCCCTCAAATGCCTTTCGGATTTCATCTCCGTTATGGACCACCTGCATTCCAATTCCGCCCCCGCCAGCTGAGGCTTTTAGCATAACGGGATAACCGATGCGATTCGCCACTTCTACCGCTTCCTCTGCATCTGCCAGTGGGTAGGTAATCCCTGGAACGACAGGAACACCTGCTTCCTCCATCGCTTTGCGTGATTCAATCTTACTTCCCATTTTAGAAATAACCTCTGGAGAAGGTCCGATGAATATAAGGCCTGCTTCCTCACAACGGTGGGCAAAGTCCGTATTTTCAGAAAGCAAGCCATATCCCGGGTGGATAGCGTCCGCTTCTGTTAAACGAGCGACCTCTAGAATTTTATTGATATTTAAATAGCTTTCTGCTACGCGGGAACCTCCGATTAAATAGGCCTCATCTGCCATTTTTACATGAGGAGCATCCGTATCAGCTTCTGAGTAAACTCCAACCGTTGTAATCCCTAAGGCCTTGCATGTACGCATTACACGAACAGCAATTTCGCCACGATTAGCAATTAAAACTTTTTTCAACATCCCTTCCACCCTTTCTATCTTCTAATTAAGTTAGTTCAAAACTCATCGGCATTGTTACAAGGCTTATCCTTATATCGTTAGGGAAATATGTAAAAATCTAATCATTCATTTTGCAACATTCTATACGTTTATCTTTAACTTCTAATCTATTTATGGAACCAGTCATTTGCCGATTATTTTCCTGACAAATGACTCGCTCTCATTAATCACTATTTAACTGAAGATTTTTCAGCAACTATTTTTTGTATTTGTGCAACGGTCTCCGGATCTTCAAGTCCTGTAATGTCGCCGTTAACCTTTCCTGATACAACAATTTCCTTTAATAAGCGGCGCATGATTTTCCCGCTGACTGTTTTTGGCAACATATCGGTAAAAATGATTGATTTAGGAACTGCAATCTTACCAATTTGTTGTATGATCCGATTATTTATTTGTTGTTTTAATTCTTCAGTTCCTTTAAAGCCATCAGCCAGACGGACAAATACAAGCGGAACTTCTCCTTTTATTTCATCAGGGATTCCAATGATTGCACATTCAGTGACACCCGTACATTCAAGTACAGCGCTTTCCATCTCCATTGTACTTAAGCGGTGTCCAGCTACATTAAACGCGTCATCGGAACGGCCAACTACCCATAAATATCCATCAGCATCTATTAATGCCAGGTCGCTGGCATAGTAGCAGCCATCCACTTGGCTAAAATAGGATCCGTAATATCGCTCTGGTTCTTTCCAAAGTGTCCGGCATAGCATAGGAAATGGTTTTCTAATAACCAAATTTCCTAACCTACCAGGTTCAACTGGATTGCCTTCTTCATCCACAATATCCATAACCGCACCTAAAAAGGGCGTACCTGAGGAACCCGGTTTCATTGGCGTCAGCCAAGCTGCTCCAGCTATAGGCGATCCCGCTGTTTCGGTTTGACCCCAAGTATTATTGATATATACCTTTTTCTTTCCTAAAACTTCATATGTCCAATGCCAGGTTTCGGGATCGAATGGTTCTCCAACAAGAGAAATGACATCGAGGCAAGATAAATCAAATTTCTCTAATGCCTTTTCTCCCATACTTTTTAACATTCTTAATGCTGTTGGGGCTGTAAACAGTTTATTCACCCTGTATTTTTCAATGATTTGATAAAAGCGATCTTTTGTTGGATAATCAACTGCCCCTTCGAAGACAACGGTTGTTACACCATTTGCTAAGGCACCAGTAATTCCCCAAATATGCATGGTTAACCAGCCTATATCCGCTGTACACCAGAAAACATCGTCATTATGGTGATCCATATGATACTTGGCATATGTGTAATTTTGAGTGACAAAAGCCATACCGGAATGGACGACGCCTTTTGGTTTACCTGTCGTACCACTTGTATAAAACACAATACCGCTCTCATTAGCTTCTATTCTCTCAGGTTCACAAACGATACTTGCCGCTTTTGTCTGCTCATGCCACCAGTAATCCCGGCCTTCGTTCATTTGAACCTCTAAACCTAATCGGTCTACCACAATGACTGCTTCGACAGATGGAATAGATGGTACAACATTATCAACTTTTTCTTTTAATCGAATGACTTTACCCCGTCGTTCAGTTCCATCTGCAGTGACCAATACTTTTGGCTCAAAACTGATCAGTCGGTCTGTCAATGATTTTTCGGAATAACCTGAGAAAATTGTATTGTAAATAGCACCAATTCGAAAACAAGCTAAAACGGCAATAAAGGCTTCGGCCAGGTTTGGAAGATAAATAGCTACACAATCACCTTTGTTTACACCAAATGATTTAAGAACATTTGCAAATCGATTTACTTCAGCAAGAAGCATATTATACGTATAAAATTTGGTGTCCCCGTTTTCCCCCTCCCAAATGAGGGCGGTCCGGTTTCCTGCCCCATTTTCTATATGCCGATCAAGTAAATTTACACTCGGGTTACTAATGCCGCCGGCAAAGAAGCGAAAATCAGGGAGTTGTCCACTAATGGTTTCATTCCACGGTTTATACCAAACAAGTTCACGGGCTGCACGATCCCAAAATGTAGCAGGATCTTCTTGGGATTGTTTAAGAAGTTCTTGAAAAGCTTCGCTGCTCCCAATGGAGGTTGAACGGACTTTTTCTTGATCTGGATAAACGAGTTTGCTATTTGAAACAACTTGTAAAATTCCACTGATATCCATGTTATGGCTCCTTTAACAATTTTATTTATTCCTATAAATCTGTTAAACTTGGCTGTTGATTTAAAATCAAAATTGACCTTTAACATGGCCAATCCTATAAAAAATTTTTTAACATCCAATTTGCTTGGCAATGACCATTCGTTGAACTTCAGATGTTCCTTCACCAATTTCCAAAAGTTTCGCATCACGGAAGAAACGTTCAACTTGATATTCCTTCATATATCCATATCCGCCATGAATTTGAACGGCTTGATCACATGCACGCATGCAGATTTCCGAAGCAAATAATTTCGCATATGCGGCTTCCTTTTTAAATGCTCGTCCTTGATCCTTTAACCAAGCTGCTTTGAAAACCATATTCCGGGCTAATTCGATATTCATTGCCATGTCAGCTAATTTAAATTGGATTGCCTGGAAGTTGGATAAACTCTTTCCAAACTGTTTTCTTTCTTTTGCATATTGAAGAGATTTTTCAAATGCTCCTTGAGCAATACCTACAGCCATGGCACCAATTCCAATTCTTCCGCCATCAAGAGTAGCTAAAAATTGCTTGTAACCGCTTCCAATCGTGCCCAGCAGATTTTCTTTCGGAACTCTTACATTCTCCAAGATAAGTTCTGTGGTATTTGAGGCATGAAGACCCATTTTTTCGTAGTTGTTGACCACAGTGAATCCTGGAGCATTAGTAGGAACAATAAATGCTGTGATTCCGTTGATTCCTTTTGAGCGGTCTGTTACGGCGGTCACTGCAAGGTGATTAGCATAACTTGCATTTGTAATAAAACATTTTGAGCCGTTAATGACCCACTCATCGCCATCAAGAACTGCTGTTGTTTGGGTTCCCCCTGCATCGGAGCCTGCGTTCGGTTCAGTCAAACCAAATGCTCCGAAAGACTCTCCAGTACAAATTGGTGTTAAGTATTTCTCTTTTTGTTCGTGCGTACCAAATAAATTAAGAGGGGCCCCCCCTAATGAAATATGGGCTGAATATGTAATTCCTGTTGATGCGCAAACACGACTAAGTTCTTCAACGACAATTGCAAAGCTGACAGTGTCGGCTTCACCTCCACCGTATTGTTCAGAGAAAGGCAGACCCATAATCCCTAGCTCTGATAATTTAGAAAATATTTCTTTAGGGAATTCCCCAGTTCGATCACGTTCATCTGCTCCAGGAGCAACTTCTGCATCTGCAAAATCTCGAACTAATTTGCGTATCATCTCTTGTTCTTTCGTTAAATCAAAATTCATTTATCTACAACCCCTTTCTAAATATTTCGATTATTTTCGACAAAAACATGTTTTACAACAAAATTCCACATAATTAACCTTTTTTTTGTAACAAATATCAAACCTTCACTAGATTTCTATGTACTGACCCCCCTTTTATTATTTTCATAACTTTCTTATAATAATAATATAACTTTTATTAAATATAATACTATGTACATTTCCATGAATATTATTATGAAAAATTTGTGTGTTTTACACAAAAAATGCAAAAATAGATTGATATGTAAAATAATAAATTTCATAGTGTAAGGATGATGAAAGTTGCAAGATACATTAACTCATCGACAACTAAAGTCCTTAATCCAAGTGTCCAACGTTATTAATTCCAAATTAGATATTGATACCATCTTTGATTCTATCATGAATGAAACAATATCTGTCGTTGAAGCAGCTGGAGGAGGCTCTATATGGATTTTTGACAAAAACCAGAATCGACTAATCGCAAAATCCGCTCAAGGATTATTTTATCCACATATTTTTAGGCAAATTAAACTAGTGAGCGGTGAATCCATGACTGGGATTTCTTTTGCTGCAAAAAAGTGTCTAATTTTTTGGGATGAGGTAGAAATTAAACAAGCACTGTCTACATTAACTCCATATAACAGAGATTTATTGGATCGGGCTATTCCGAGTAATTTTCATTTTACATCTGTCATTTCTTCACCTATTTTACAAAAGGGAAAATGTATTGGCGTGATTACATTGGACTCTTTTGAACAATCTTTGCAGTTTAAACAAGAAGATATCAATCTATTGGAAGCGATTGGCCACCAAGCAGCGATTGCCTTAGAAAAATCCAGTCTTTATTATGAAAAGGAAAAAACAGTTCGGATGCTTTCCCATTCAATAGAAATACATAGGAACTTAGCCAATCTTGTTGTAAATGGAGAAGGAATTCAATCAATTATGAATTTTATACATAACACAATTGGACAGCATATGTTTCTCTTTAATGAGATAGGAGAACTTAAGGCTTCTGCCTGCCATTCCTCATTTTCTGTTGAGATGACCGAGTATATTACACAATATACCAAACAAATTATCCTAACACTTGAAAATTCACATACCGTTTCCGATATAAAATTAAATGATGAAACATATCAATTAGTTGTATTATCACTTGGGTCTAAACTAAAGTCTCTAGGCGGGCTAATAATCCTTTCTAAACAAAAAATGAGTGAGGTGGATATCGCTGCTCTTGAACATGCATGTACGATCATTTCACTTGAACTGGTAAAAGAACAAGCCGTTTTTGAAACACAGCAGCGTTTAAGAGGGGAATTCGTGACGAAGCTATTTTCTGGTCAGATGGATGAAGCACTCATTCAGAAAGCAAAAAATTTAAATTTTGACCCTAACCGTACCTATGTTGCCATGATTATTAATTTTGAAAATAAATTAAACGAGCAAAAGGTTTTAGGCGAACACGTTTTAAAGAATTTACTCCATATGTCCAATAAGACATTACTTGGGAGGAACTCTCAAGTAATGGCAGTAAGGGTTGAAAATCAAATTGTTGCTCTACTATCCTTTCATTCAAGAGTTTCTTCGTCCAATATTGTTGCAGAAACAAAAGAACTTGCAAAGAATTTACAACATGAGATTATAAATAAATATAGGGAGTTAGACGTATCGATTGGCATTGGAAGAATTAAGCAAGGGCTTACTTTTGTCCATGAGTCATTTGTAGAAGCGACAAAGTGCATTAAGTTTCTCAAAAACTATCTTTTTGATTATAGAGTACTTAGTTATACAGACCTTGGCGTTCAGAGGTTTATTTTACAAAACTCAAAGGAAGAATTGAACGATTTTATTCAAGAAGTATTAGGTCCTCTTATTCAATATGAAAAATCTAGAAAAGGCGAATTGTTAAGCACTCTGATTGTTTATTTAGACCAAAATCAAAACATAAAGAAAACAGCTGATTCTTTACATATTCACACCAATACTTTAAGCTACCGTTTAAAGCGAATTGAGGAAATTCTATTAACAGACTTGAATGATAGTCAACCATTATTTAATATTCATTTAGCAATCAATATTTATCAATGTATAAAAGATAAAGATACATTACAGAAAAACAAAAGCTAAAGTTTTATTATAAAGGGAAGGAAGGATGTGGGAGCATTGAACAGATACTCAATGGAAGAATTTATTAAACAATCGGAGCAGGTTGATAAGGGGCAGGGATTTTTTGAATTAGAGACCCCTCGAATATTGGAGGTAAACTTAGACGGGCAAGTATGGGCAAAAGCGGGATCGATGGTTTCTTATCAAGGGGAAATGAAATTTGTCCGCGAAGGAATGCTAGAACACGGTTTTGGAACCGCATTCAAAAAGGCCTTGACCGGAGAAGGTGCTTCATTAATGAAAGCCAACGGAAAAGGAAAATTATATCTCGCTGATAATGGTAAGAAGATTATCATTCTAAATTTACAAAACGAATCCATCTACATTAACGGAAATGATTTACTTGCATTTGAACCAAGTATTAAATGGGAAATTAAACTAATGAAGAAAATTGCAGGGATGATGGCAGGAGGCTTATTTAATGTTCGATGTGAAGGAAGCGGATTGATTGCTTTTACTGCCCATTACGAACCACTCACCTTAAGGGTATCACCTGGAAATCCTGTGATTACCGATCCAAATGCAACTGTAGCTTGGTCAGGCAGTCTTCAGCCTAAATTTCAAACCGATATCAGTTTGAAAACTTTCTTTGGAAGAGGTAGCGGCGAGTCAATTCAAATGAAGTTCGAAGGAGAAGGCTTTGTCGTAATCCAGCCTTACGAAGAGGTTTACATGAAGGCAAAGCAAAATTAATGGGTTTGAATAAAAAATAGTAATAACTAGAAAGTGCCTGACACCATTCAACTTTGAGGGTGTCAGGCACTTTTTGGGTTCATTACTTTGGCATTTCTTATTTCCAACCACAAATGGACATGGTAGAATCATATAGTTGTGAAATTCTATCATCTACCGGTGGTGTCCTGTGAAACAATCTGTATTAATTCAAGAAAACAAAAGACTTAAACTGAAGTTTGGTTTCCTAAAAAAAGACATTGTCTTTACCGTCTCACTTATATTAGCAGTAACCAGCTGTTTCATTTATCCGCCAAAACTGGAGTATATCAATTTTCAAGTGCTATTTATTTTATTTAGCCTGATGCTGACCATTAAGTCGTTCGAAGAACTAAGATTCCTAGACAAATTCGCTATTGCCATCATAAATAAATGTAATAATAGCCGCTCCGTTTCAGCGATACTGATTTTGTTATGTTTCTTTAGCTCTATGTTTGTCACGAACGATGTGGCGCTGATTACTTTTGTACCTTTGACTCTTGTTGTCTGTAAGAAAACCCAAATGCCCATGATGGAGACAATTATCTTTCAAACCATTGCAGCCAATATTGGTAGTAGTTTAACTCCAATGGGAAATCCGCAAAATTTGTTCATCTATTCGCATTATGGAATCAAGCCAATTCCCTTTTTTTCGTCGGTCCTATTCATGGCTGTCCTTGGGATTAGTTCTCTTTATTTCCTAATAAAAAGAATGAAAAATAGAGATTTGAAAGTAGTTCTGACTCCAGTGCCATTAAATGATTGGAAAAAACCAGTTGTTTGGGGATTGGTACTAGCAATTATTATTGCATCAATTTTTGGAGTGGTCAGTTACCAGGTCGCCTTCGTGGTTACATTGCTGACTGTGATCATATTAAATGTAAAATTATTGATAAAGGTTGATTATCTACTACTGTTAACCTTTATCTGTTTTTTTATCTTTATTGGAAATATATCCAATTCGAGTACATTACAAGCATTTGCCAATACAAGCATGAAAGACACTACATCTGTCTATTTTAGTTCAATTTTTTTAAGCCAATTTATCAGTAATGTTCCTGCCTCCATTCTATTGGCAGAATTCACAACTGATTGGAAACCTTTATTATTAGGAGTGAATATTGGAGGACTCGGGACTATTGTTGCCTCATTGGCCAGTGTAATTTCTTACAAACTATTTATACAGGAAAATCCAACCGAAAGTAAAAAATATTTAATCAAATTCAGTATCTATAATTTTTCCTTATTAGCGTTTTTAACTTTGATTCAGTATATTATCTTAAAAATATTTTAATAAGTCTTAGTAAGAATCAAAAAACAGGCAACATCTAGAAAATTGGATGTTGCCTGTTTTTCCAAAAAAAGGGTTTCTCAAGAAATATGACCCTGAACTAGCACTAATTTCTTTTTAACCGGTCAAAGAAAAATAACTTCCCTTCTTTATGTGGAAAGAGATTTAACTCCTTAACCTTATCTGCATGATTTGTCATGATTTCTTTAAAAAGTTCGTTCGCAGACTTATTTTTTGTTTCTATCCCCAATTTCTCTGCAGCTTGGAGAATTCGCTTTTCTCGGACAGCATGGGCTACTTCGCGAAGGTCCTTGTTATCAGTAGAAATACCCAGTTCTTTCGCTTCTTTTTTAATCTGAGTTTCACGGATTTCATGGACTAAATCCTTTAATTCTTTGCCATTTGTCGAAATTCCTAAATCCTTTGCCACTTTTTTTATGCTGGTTTCACGAACTTCACTGGCAATATCCCCTAGTTCTTTTCCTTCAGTCGAAATTCCCAACTCTTTCGCTTCTGTTTTGATTTCTGTTTCATGGACTTCTTTCGCTAATGAATCTAGCTCCTTTCCTTTTGTGTCAATCCCCAGCTCCTCTGCCCTCTTTTTAATCATCGCTTTCCGAACTTCTTTGGCAATTGTCTCAGTATCTTTGCCATCTGTTTTAATTCCCAGCGATTCGGCCTGCTTTTTAATAAACTCGGGATCGTGTCTAAAATGACCTCGACCATGTACCTCATTTGCTTTTACTTGTTCTTTTTCCTGGGTTGCTGCAAAAGCTTGGGCAGAGCCTAGCGTTCCAAACAATAAAGCCATGGCACAAAAACAAGTCATCTTCATCCTTCTCATCATGTAACTTCCTCCTAAAAAATGGTTTGGGTATTACAGATGATAGGATGTCCATGAGATGTTACCAATTTATGAACGATATGTTAAATTTTGTATTTATTAATACTAATTATAACTACTATATTTTTTCTGCTAAAATGTAAGGATTTATTGATTGTGATGTGTTGTGGATTTATGGTCTTTTGGGAGAGTCTTACTTTGAAGTGGATTTTTCATGATTTTGCATGAAGATCATTCTTTCTATTTGCAACATTACGGAAACTACGTGGAAAAATGCCTCTTTCATCTCTGAGGTTTTTAAATGTTTTTCATAATGATGGTGTATGCAGCTGGCTATTGCTTCTCTTGCCTCATAATCGAAATGATAAAAATCAACAATCAGGAAAAATAAGCCGCCACCAAAACAAATTGTCGAGTAATCCTTGCTGTTTCTCCTCCTTCGGGTTATGTTCCTCCACAAATTCCTTAAGTAACGACAGATTTTCATTATCATAATATCGAAGCAGCGTATGCTCCAGTTTTATCACTTCTACTTATTGGATTGCTCAAGTTTATTCACTTTTCGCTTCACACTTGCAACTTCATTAAAAAGCAATTCAATATCTGCGTTTACATCTGATTGAAAGGTTCTCAAATCTTTACGAACATAAGTGACATTTTCTGTTATTAATGTAGTAGAATGTTTAATAATATCTATTATTTCTGCTTGACCCGTCTCCAAGTTTTCCATCCGTGAAGTGATTTCTCTCTGGCCATTTGTTAATTCTACTTGACCCGTCTCCAAGTTTTCCATCCGTGAAGTGATTTCTCTCTGGCCATTTGTTAATTCTACTTGACCCGTCTCCAAGTTTTCCATCCGTGAAGTGATTTCTCTCTGGCCATTTGTTAATTCTACTTGACCCGTCTCCAAGGTTTCCATCCGTGAAGTGATTTCTCTCTGACCATTTGTTAATTCTACTTGACCCGTCTCTAGATTTTCCATCCGAGAAGTCAATTCTGTTTGACCCGTCTCCAAAGTTTCCATCCGTGAAGTGATTTCTCTTTGGCCAATTGTTAATTCTGCCTGACCCTTTATTAATGTTTCTTGGCTGGTCTCCAGATTTTCCATCCGAGTAGTCATTTCGTTTTGGCTTATCCTCATATTACTAACAAGCTCATTTGTGTTCTGCAGTTCTGAAAGAATTTTATCTAATTTTTTTTCCATAAACAAAACCTCCGTTCTTCGATTACATTCACTTTAAACCAACGGCACTTAATTGTAAAACCGCCTATTTTTGAAGTGAAAAAGGGGGATTTTACAAAAGAATAACGGGTATCAAAATGTAGAAAGGATAAATTAGAAAAATAACTAAAGGAAACAAATAACAGTAGGATTAATCGTGAAGAAAACGAGGAAAATCAAACAAGGAATGGTTGGTGGCCTCCAAATTATATCATTCCTATACAGTTAATCTAGTTTCGAATAATAGTTTTCATAAAATTGTAATATTCTGTTAGATTTCTTTTCATGGTTATCATCCTTTGCTTTGTGATAAATAAAGGATAACAAGAATCCAAAACGAAATGGTCGCTTCTAAAGCGACATTTTAGGCGCCAAGTAATGGCTGGTCAAAAGCAAATAAGGCCTCATTGATTTCATGTATATTGTAATTTGCATGCTGAATAAAGTACTCAATAATCACATCAAATTTATTGCTCCGTGACAAGGTATACCCGGCCGCAGCCAGCAGCTCCAATGTTTCGTCCACATTTAACTTTAACGCTACGGCAAATGCAATCGTGGTTTTCTTTTTCGGTGAATAATCATCTTCATTCCGAATTTTGGAGAATAATCGCCGGTCAATATTCGCCCGTTTATACGTCTCAACATCCGTCATTCCCTTTTCATCAATAAAACGAAGCAGCCGCTCGGAAAAAGATTCATCAAGTTCGTCCAAAAGGTTGACTAAGGAATACTCAGCTTCTTTAAACACATCCTGCTGAACATTTTCGATTTCTTGCTGGCTTTCCCATATGTATGGTTCTTCTCTATTACGGGCAAAGATACTTTCTATTTCTTCCACATAATGCTCATCAATATATTGATGAATCGATGTAAATAATTTCTTGCTTAAACCGAAAGAGCTTTTATCAAAAACGACTAGATAAACGAGAATGTCATGCTGTAATAAAAATGAGCCGATAGTAGAAACCGCAATTTGTAATGCTTCCTCCTTGGGGAAACCATAAATACCCGTCGAAATCAACGGGAATGCGATGGATTCACACTGATGGGTCATGGCTTGCTCTAAGGAGTTATAGTAAGATTCCTTTAACAGTAATGCTTCTTGATTGGAGCCACCTTGCCAAATCGGTCCAGGTGTATGTATGATATATTTTGCTTCTAAGTTAAAGCCGTCTGTCAATACAGCTTCTCCAACCTTGCATTCTCCTATTTGATCGCATGCTTTTTGTAACTCATTAACACCTGCTGCACGAAAGATAGCACCACAAACGCCACCACCCATCCTCAGTGATGTATTTGCAGCATTGACAATTGCATCCACCTTCATCTTGGTAATATCATGGCGAACAATTTCTAATGGCATCCGTTTTTTCCTCTCCCAAACAATTATTTATAAGATTTTTATCTCCCATAACGCCCTGGTTGATATTTGTAATACCATAGGGAGATTATACCATTTATTTAATTGGAGGTTAGTACGGTACATGGAAGATTTGACAAAATAAAACTCCTGCAAAATCCAGGAGTTTTAATGGAAGTTATTATTTAGATTTGTTTAACGGACTTTTTCTAAATGACGTAGAATTTGCTGGTAATGACCGGTTACGTGCTTAACGATTAAATGGTCGACTAAAAATGATAACGGTTTTCCGTCAAAGTTTGGATTATAACTTGGAGCTGTTTTTACTAAATCCCCTTCTTTAACTTTAGCAAGTGCTGCCTCTACTTTTGGTACTAAGTTTAATAGTGTAGTGATGGCTACACCTTTGTTGATACGAGATACTACGTTTTCATCTACTGCAGCTAAACGACGCACATGTTCATGATTACGTCCCCATTTGGCACCTGGAACCACAAGCAAGGCTTCCAAATCTGTCACCCAAAAATCAACCGCTTCTAAAATATGAGATACAATTTGCATGACGGACCATTCATTTTCAGATGGTTTCATGAAAAGCGCCGCCTCTTCCGTATTTTTCACTACCGTAACAATCTCATCGATGCACTTTTCAAAAGTTTCCAATTTTTCATTCAGTACTGCTGTAGTCATAATCATACATCCTCCCAAATCCTCACCTAAATGATCAATAGTTTTATAAGAAATAGAATAAAAATGCGCTAGAGTTATCTCTAACGCGTTTTTATTCAAGTAGTTAATTAGCACTCAACACGTTCATAATTTTTTTTAAGATACCCATATAAGAAATCGACAATCTTGTAGTCAGTTGGTTTGTGTTGTTCGAAAATAAAGTTACGAAGTGAAATGGTTGTTGGATCTTCAGCGTGAATAATTTCGCCCCATTTACGTGCAGTTTTTTGTACCATGGCAGAACGTGGAATTCGCAACTCTTGGTATGCTGTAAATGCTTCTTCATAAGATTTATGTTCTTTTAATTTCTCACCTAATACAAACGCATCTTCGAAAGCTTGAACACCGCCTTGAGCTAAATATTGAAGCATGGCATGACCAGAATCCCCTAATAATGTAATGTTACCTTTAGTCCAATTATCGATGGGTTCACGGTCATACATTTGCCAACGGAATTGACGGTTAATGTAAGATAAAGCGTTTTGCACTTTTGGATGAGTATTTTCAAAACGGCGTGTCATTTCTTCTGGATTTCCCCAGTCCTCTACAGTAGCATCATATGATTTAAATACGACTACTTGGTTGTAAAGCTCACCACGACGAACTGGATATTGTACTAAGTGCAGGTTTGGCCCAATCCACATGATCACATCATCTAAGTCTAAGTTGGAGTTATTCGCCACTTCTTCAATTGGAATCGTTCCACGGTAAGCTACATACGCAGAGTTTACTGGTTCATCTTCGATAAATAGCTTACGCATATTTGATTTTACCCCGTCCGCACCAATCACTGCTTCTGCAGTAAACGTTTCACCATGTTGGTTGACTATTGTTACTGAATCACCCTTTTGTTCTGCCATTTGAATCGATTGGTTGGTAAAAAATTTGACATTACTACGTTTTTGACATGCTTCATAAAGAACTCGGTGTAAGTCAGAGCGATGCAATACGATATATGGCTGACCGAATTCTTTTTGGAACCCTTCCCCTAAATCAAGAGTTGCTAACTCTTTTGCTGTATAAACATCTTTTAGGACAAGACGTTTTGGTAGTACGGCATGCTTTAAAATTTCTTCCTTTACCCCTAAACGATCTAAAACTTCTATTGCATTTGGTGCTAACTGAATCCCTGCACCAACTTCCCCAAATTCAGGCGCTTGCTCAAATATTGCTACTGATTTACCAGTTTCTAGGATTGATAGAGCTACAGCTAAACCACCGATTCCTCCACCTACGATAATGATGTCGCTTACATTAGTCATTATAAATTCCTCCCAAATGTTTTATCGCGTTCTACAAATAGTGAACTTTGTTCCCGATAAGAAAACTTTATCCCATTATTCACTATTTCGTCAATAAAAAAATATATAAAATTTAGAAAATTCCACTCATTTCATATATTTTATGTGCGGATTTTGGAATAAATATCGGTGCACAAATCGGGATACACTTAACGCTCATTCTATTGGACAATACGTTCTCAACGTCGCAATGTAAATTTCAGAATATTACGTCTTTGTGAAATAAATCTTTTCTGAAAACAAATAATATTGACAATCTTTTTAAAATCTATTAAAATTTTTATAAATAGTGAACTATATTCACAATTAGTGAAATCAAGGAGGAAAAAACATTGAAACTTATTAATTTTACTGTCGCTGGGCATACACGTGCAGGGGCAATCGTTGACCATCAAGTAATCGACTTAAACTATGCCTACCAAGCACAGTTAAAATCAGAAGGAAAATACAGATACGAAGCAATCGCTAAAGCATATGTGCCAGATAATACAGATGAGTTATACCAAGGTGGTAAAGAATCACTACAACTAGCGCAAAATGCAATCGATTTCATCTTAGCGAATCCTGAAACCTTTGATAAAAAAGTGATTTATTATCTCGATGAAGTGAAAGTAGAGGCACCTGTCGTTCGCCCAGGCAAAATTATTTGTGTGGGTCACAACTACCGCGAACACATTTTAGAAATGGGACGTGAAATCCCATCAAACCCAGTTATTTTCGCAAAATTTGCAAATACCATTCTAGGGCCAGAGGACGATATTCCACACTATCCAATTTCTGATCAACTTGACTATGAAGCAGAGTTTACTTTCGTTGTCGGCAAACAAGCTCGTAATGTGACAGAAGAAGATGCATTAGATTATGTAGCAGGTTATACCATTACAAATGACGTAACCTATCGTGATATTCAGCGCCGCACCATTCAATGGTTACAAGGAAAAACAGTAGATGGCAGTGCACCAATGGGACCATATTTAGTCACTTCTGATGAATTACAAAATCCATCTGGTTTAGATGTTGTTCTAAAAGTAAATGGTGAAGTACGCCAAAAAACGAATACTGCGAATCTAGTATTCTCTGTTCAAAAATTAGTATCATTCTTATCAAACTTAATGACGTTAGAGCCAGGAGATGTTGTCTTAACAGGAACTCCAGGGGGCGTAGGAGTTGCCATGAAACCTCAGCAATTCTTAAAAGATGGAGACGTCGTTCGTATTGAAATCGACCAGATTGGTGTCCTTGAAAATAAAGTTAAAACAACCGAAGTGCCAGCGACAGTTTAATGAGGAGATGCACGGGGTCGAGCAGCAAATACGCTGCTCTCCTTTCTCTCTATAATTTGATTCGTAAAGGAGAATATGAAAATGGCTGAAGTAAATCCAGAAGTTCAAGAGTTTATGAAAAGCTCGATTGTAACCGATTACACAAAAGATATTCAACAATACAATTTAGGGCCTCTTTGGGAAGCAATTCCTGCAATTATGCACAAAACACCTACTCCTCAAGCACAAGCTTATCTCTGGAGCGATGAATTAATCAAAAAGAAAATGGCCGAAGCAGCTCAAATCTTCACACCAGAACGTGGTGGTGAACGTCGTGCGATTTATTTTCAAAATCCCGGCTTAACTTATCGTAAACCTTGGGGCTGGGGATCTACGACGCAAACCATTTATGCAGCCGTTCAGATGTTATTGCCTGGTGAAAAAGCACCTTCTCACCGTCACTCACAAAGTGCATTACGCTTCATTTCTGAAGGTTCAGGTGCCTATACGATCGTGCAGGGTGAGCGTATTTTCATGGAAGAAGGCGACTTTTTAATTACACCAAAGGGCTTATGGCATGGCCATGCCCATTTAGGCACAGAGCCTATGTATTGGATGGATGCGTTAGATATTCCTACTCTTTACGCAATTGGCGGTACATTCTTTGAACCTTATGAGGATGGATTGCAGCAGCCAGATATTCCGGATAACTTTACAGAGAGACGTTATCGTGGCGGCATGGTTCGTCCTGTCGGTGATGATAAATTCACAGTGGCTCCGCTTGCTAATTATAAATGGGATCGCACGGTAGAAGGAATTAAAGGCTTGATGGAATTCGATCCAAATCCACACCATGGATATGCAGTCGAATACATTAACCCATCTACAGGTCAATCGGCTAACCCGACACTTGGCACAAGAATGCAGCATTTACCACACGGATTCCAAACAAGGGCATTACGCCACACTCACTCAACGGTTTACCAAGTACATCAAGGATCCGGTCACACAGTCATTAATGGCATTCGATTCGATTGGAAAAAAGGTGATTACTTCGTTGTTCCAAACTGGGCTTGGTATGAACACTTTGCATCAGAAGACTCTTACCTCTTCTCCGTAAACGATTTACCAATTATGAACCGTTTCGATTTAGAACAAGAGCAATTCTTAGAAGAAAACAACGGCCGCCAAAAAATTACTGGTGAATTTAAAGCAGACTTCCGTTAATCGGTTGTGGAAACGCTTGGTCCATTCCAAGCGTTTTTTTATGCCATTAGAATGGTTGTAGCCAGAATTCACATCAAAAAAGCCATCAAATACTAGATTTAAAATAACTAGTACTTGATGGCTCGTATTTTTTACTACTTAATAGCAGGTAAATAATTGTTTATAGCACTTTACTTAAGAACGCCTTGGTACGTTCATGCTGTGGGTTACTGAATAATTCATTTGGTTCATTTTCTTCCACAATATAGCCGCCGTCCATGAATATGACCCGATCCCCCACTTCACGAGCAAAGCCCATTTCATGGGTAACAACCACCATGGTCATTCCTTCTTTAGCCAGCTGTTTCATTACTTCTAATACATCTCCGACCATTTCAGGGTCAAGTGCAGATGTCGGCTCATCAAAAAGCATGATTTTAGGATTCATAGCCAGCGCTCTTGCGATGGCAACCCGTTGTTTTTGTCCCCCGGATAGCTCGCCTGGATAACTATTAGCTTTTTCTCTTAACCCTACTTTATCGAGTAGCTCAAGTGCTAATTTATCCGCCGCTGATTTCTCGGTAGCGCGAATTTTAATTGGTCCCATCGTAATGTTTTCTAAAACGGTTTTATGAGGGAAGAGATTAAATTGCTGGAAAACCATTCCCACTTCTTGTCTAACCTTGTTGATATTAATCTTGTTGTCTGTGATATCCTGTCCGTTAATAACTACTTCCCCACCTGAAATTTCCTCGAGGCGATTTAAGCAGCGAAGGAACGTACTTTTTCCCGAACCCGATGGGCCAATGACACAAACTACCTCTTTTTCTTTTACCTCTGCATTAATATCCTTTAAAACCTCTACCTTACCAAATGATTTTTGCAGATTTTTAACCTTAATTATGCTCATCGAACCTGAATCCTCCTTTCGATGAAATTAGCTAAGATAGTTAATAAATAAATAATGATAAAGTAAATGACACCTACAGCCAGCCAAATCTTGAATGCTTCGAACGTAGCCGAAGCTTGAATTTGCCCTTGCTGTGTTAAGTCAGCTATCCCTATAACGGATAAAAGAGAAGTATCTTTTAAACTAATAATGGACTGGTTCGTAATAGTAGGAAGCATTCTCCTAAATGCTTGTGGGAGGACCACATATCGCATCGTTTGTGCCCCTGTAAAACCAATTGATCTTGCTGCTTCTGTTTGCCCCTTATCAATCGATTGAATCCCCGCTCTGATAATCTCAGCAAAGTAAGCCCCGGCATTAATGGCAACAGTGACGATCCCAGCGGTTGTGCTATTTAAGGAGATTAATTGTAAAGAATTCACGCCGAAATAGATAAAAAACAATTGTACAATAAATGGCGTACCTCGAATTGCATCCACATAAACCTTTGCAATCCAATTTAAAATCCTATTCGGTGCCAATCTCAATAAAGCGACAAGTAAACCAATTAAAAAACCTAGAATAATAGCTATCACAAATATATATAGGGTCACTTGAAGTCCTTTTAATAACATGGGTATAGCCGCAGAAATAATATCCATCCTGTTCATCCCCTTTCAACAAGAAGGCGCGCATTAAGCGCGCCTTATCTTCACGTATTTATTATTCACCTAGATACGTTTTAATAATTTTATCATAGGTTCCGTCTTTCTTTAACTCAGCAAGACCATCGTTGATTTTTTTCAAAAGATCCGTGTTTTTTCCTTTTAGAACAGCAATTCCATATTGATCTCCGTTCAAACGATCACCCACGATTTTTAAGCCAAGGTCTTTTTGGGCAATTGCATATGAAATTACAGGATAATCTTCAATAAGTGCATCCGCATTTCCGTTAGATACCTCTTGGAACATAGCGGGACTATCATTAAATTGAACAACGGTAATTCCTAATTTTGCAGCATTGTCTTGTGCATATTTTGCACCAGATGTACCTTTTTTAACAGCAACTTTTTTGCCTTTAAGGTCATTGATTGATTTAATAGTTGAATTATCATCTTTCACGATTAATGTTAACCCTGCATCAAAATATGGTGATGAGAAATCTACTATTTTTTTTCTTTCTTCTGTTATACTCATACCTGCAATAGCCACATCTAGCTGATTAGCTTGCATAGCTGGAATGATTCCACCAAAATCCATTGGAGAAAGTTCAATTTTGAAGCCCTGATTTTTTGCTATTGCATTGATTAATTCAATATCGATACCCTTATATTCGTTTCCTTCTTTAAATTCAAATGGAGGATACGTCGTATCTACACCAACTTTATACACCTTACCTGCTTCCTCTTTCCCGCTTTTTGTGTCACTGCTTCCACACGCTGCGATAAAGATGGTAAGGATTAAAAACAAACTAAATAAACCAAACTTCTTCATTTCAACCTCTCCTTATTTGTCAGATTATTCCCATTTGCAGAATTGATAGAATTCACCTAGTTAATATAACACATATGATAAACATAAAAAAGGAGAAGTTATTGGAATATAGATTATTTTTTATAAAATTAATATCATAGGATAATTTTAACGGTGGCAATATCAAAATTTTTTTAATACGGGCTCCAATTTCATCTCAATGTATATGATATAGGGTAAATGCCTAATTACTCTCCTTACAATCGAAAGGAAGTGTTTAAATGTATTCTAACGCAATCCCAACAATTAGTGATACCTCTTATGTTATTCCCCAGCCTCCGATGTCTTATGGCTATGCGACTCCTGTTCAAGGACACTGTGTTAATTTTCGTGGGTGTGAAAATTTTCTCATTATAATAGTGTTGTTTATTTTATTAATCATTATTGGTGCAATTGCTTTTTGCTTTGAATAGGGCAGAACTTGATCAACTCTTCAAAAATTCATTTAGTTTTATAGAGTAGATGGTAAAAATAAGGGACATGGAATGACCCCCATGTCCCTTACTGCTTCCCAAAGCTTTAGTTCACTTGGGAAGCGCTCCCGATTGACCTTAATGTTAGTTTTTTGTAATGGTCTGTCCCTCTTCTTGCATAGAGATATACCAAGGGGGGATTTTTATTTTTTCTACAAATAAACTGATTAGAATGACTGTTGCCTATGTTTTTATTACCTCAGCACTGATGAAATTAATGGGTACTGAATTAGCGAATCATTTTCTAGGATTAGGACTGCCCTATCCCCACATGATGTTAAAGCTTGTTATTTTAATTGAAATGGTTTGCGGAATTCTATTATTGGTTAATAAAGCTGTTAAAAATGCAGTGGTACCTTTAATTGGTATTATTATCGCAGCCCTTCTTTTAACAAAGATTCCCCTACTGCACACTGGACTACTACCATTCGCTTTTGGTGCTCGTTTAGACATAGTGATGTTAGTTTTGCTCATTTTTCTATACAAGCAATATCCTCGCTGATCCTTACATTTGCTAAAAATAATCAATTATGTGAATCTCGTTTTGCCACAGCTAATAAACTTAAAAATTCAAAGACTATGCTTGCTGCAGTTAATGCCGTCACTTCGGAAGGATCTAGAGCCGGAAGCACTTCTACCAAGTCAAAACCGATAAAGTTTAATCCGGTGAGCTGGCGGAGCATGTGCTGTGCCTCAGCACTCGTGAACCCTGCAATTTCTGGAGTGCCAGTTCCAGGTGCATATACTGGGTCGAGAAAATCAATATCAAACGTGAGAAAAACCTTATCGTTTCCAACTCTTTCACGAACGCGACTAATCGTTTCGCTTAACCCGATAATCCGCATTTCATCTGAGGTTATGACTTCAAAACCCAGTTCTCGTGCCTCATTGATATCATTTGGATCATAGACAGTACCGCGCATCCCTAACTGAATCGAACGGGATGGATTTATGATACCTTCTTCCAAGGCACGGCGAAATGGAGTACCATGTGTATACTTTTCACCCCAATATTCATCCCATGTATCTCCGTGAGCATCAAAATGGATAAGTGATAATGGGCCGTGTACACTGGCAAGGGCCCGTAATTCAGGCAATGAAATGGAGTGATCGCCTCCAAGTACTATGGGAACGGCCCCTTTTTTTGCCCATACTTTCACATGTTCAGTAATGTATAGATGGCTTTGCAATGTGTTCCCGGGAATAACCATTACATCCCCACCGTCTACACCTTCCAAAAAATCAAACGGACGAATTTGATGGTAAACATTAGCAGGCCTCAGAAGGACAGAACTACGGCGAATGGCCTCAGGGCCAAAACGCGCTCCAGAACGATAGCTCGCCGAAGTATCAAACGGAGCACCCAGTATGACAAAATCTTTTTGATCTATTTCCTGCTGGTAAGGTAATCTCATAAAACTGCGGATTCCCGAAAATCTGGGCATCGAATTGGGGTTAGGAATTTCAAATTTCTTACTCAAAGTAATTCCCTCTTTTCTTATAAAAAATATATTCCAAAAAAGATTTCCCCTTTTTTTGGGGTGCAGATCCAAAGAATTTAATTAAGGTCATTTCGGTAATTCTGAACTCTAGTGAAAAAAAGGAAAGGAAAGGACACGTATTCCTCCTCCCTATCCCTTTAAAATAAATCTATTTTCTACTTCCTTACTAAACTAATTTTACTTTCTTCATACGGGATTGATACCTGGTCCGCATCCCTCAATTTTCTTTTCATCATTACATAATAGAGTACGGATGGAACTACCAATCCTAATATCCAGGCTATATCGGCGCCCCCCATTGCTTTCGCACCAGCTCCTACATAGAATGAGGTGTTCATAAATGGCACTTCGGCAATAATAGAAATGAGAAACGATACAGCAGTGATTTTATTTACTTTTCCGTACTTTCCATTTAAATCAAAAATATCTTTAATACTATACTCCCCGTGACGCAGGACGTAAAAATCAATGAGGTTAATGGCTGTCCATGGAATTAAAAAGTAACTAATAAATAAGATAAAGTTGACAAAATTGGACAAGAAATTTCCCTGACCCAAAATAGCCAGAAAAGTTCCAACTGTTCCAATTCCTAAGATAAAAGACATCCTTACTTTTGGGGTTACTTTTATTTTTGAAAAAGGCTCAACAGTAGATATGGTTGACATAAAGGCGCCATATAAATTAAAAACATTGATAGAGAACTGACCTAGGATGATAACTGCGATTAAAAGAAACGAAAAACTTCCAAACTGATTAGCGAGATTCGTGCCGGCATTACTTAGGAAATTCGGAATGGCAGTAGTCAATAAGACTCCTAAAACCATCATCCAAACAGTGCCTAAAACCGTCCCGGCATACGTATACCAATAGGTTTTTGAGTAATTGGTATCAATTGGCAAATATCTTGAATAGTCAGCAACATATGGTGCATAAGAGATCTGCCAAGTTGCTACCACACTAACACTTAACATAAAGACGGGTAGATTGAACTCAGCTGGAGACCAGCTTCCTGGTGGAACGGGTAATTGGAAGACAATAAACGTAGCAGCTATGAAAACAAGAAAGAACACCCATGTCAAATACTTTTGCATTTTATGAATAAGATCATGTCCAATTATTGTCACGATAAAGGTGATGATATTAAGGACAATGATACTTAAAGTTAAATTAAGGTCTAAGGCACTGCTCAATACTTGTGCCCCTAACAAACCACTGCTTGCAAAAAACCCCAAGTACATGAAAATAACTAGAATTAAGGGAATCACGGCACCAATAACTCCGAATTGTGCACGGCTTTGAATCATTTGGGGGATACCGAGTTTAGGTCCTTGAGCAGAATGTGAAGCCATAAAAATGGCTCCTATTAAATTACCAAGGATAATAGCTACAACACTCCAAAAAAGATTTAAGCCAAAAGTGACACATAATGATCCTGTCACAAGTGTGGTAATGTGCATATTTGCAGCAAACCAAACTGAAAACAATCCTCTTGGTTTTCCATGACGTTCATTGGCTGGAATGTACTCAATACTTCTTGTCTCAATTTTCATAGATCTGCCCCCTGAAATATATTATTTTGGTGACTTATCTTAGGAGTGAACTTCTTCCATATTCAACTTACGATCATCAATGTTCTCTTTTTCCTTTAAAACGAAGCTAAGTAAATCCAATGCAAGTCGTGCACCAACTTGACCGGTCATTCCAGCTGGGTCATATGGCGGTGCTACTTCGACCAAATCAAAGCCAATTACTTTTCCTCTTTTAGCTATTCCTTCCAGTAATTCATTTACTTCATCGTAATTAAATCCTCCTGGTGAAGGGGTACCTGTTCCAGGTGCTACGGAAGGATCCAAACCATCAATATCTAGAGTAATATAGTATTTTTCTCCTTCCGGAAGTAGTTCTATCACACTTTCAATTCCCATTTTCCTAATTTGGCGCGGTGATAAGATAACACTTCCATATTCTCGTGCTGCATCCACATCTTCCTTCAAACTGCTGGAAATTCCTCGAATTCCAAATTGGAAAATTTTCTGAACATGATCCATTTCAGATAAACGACGGATACAGCTTCCATGCCCATACCTTTGCCCGGAACGATGATCCGCCCAATCCAAATGTGCATCGATTTGAATGACATGAAAAGGTCCTAACTCTTCTAATGCTTTTCCGACTGGAATGGTAATAGAATGATCTCCGCCTAATACAACCGGCATGGCTCCTTTTGAAACAATCTTTATAATCGCTTCTTCTGTATTTTCATGACATTGCATCATATCTCCGTGAACCATGTCCACATCGCCGCAATCGACTACTTTCCATCTTGGCCCCAAATATGTAATATCTTTTTCAATATCATAAGCACCATTTAATCCAAAACTGTAAAGTGTAGATCCTTCGCGAATCCCCCTTGGACCCATTCTTGCTCCAGATTTCCATTGAGTACCCATATCATTTGGAACCCCAATAACAGCTACATCCGCATCTAGTTGATTCATATCTGAACAAACAGGATATTTTCCAAAAGTGCAGATTCCAGTAAAAGGTAAATTCAAAAATTGCTTTTCATCTTGATTTGACATAAAATAGCCTCCTTTAGTTTTCTAACATTAAAGAATGCAATTTACATGCCAACTACTAAAGACAGCGTTTAAGAGAACGTTATAGTCAAAAACGACTACCTTTGCTCCACATATTTTAGTATTTTCCGATTTGCAGTAGATTGGCTGATTCCTAATATTTCTGCAAGTTTAATGCTACTGGGATATTTCTGATACATTCGCACAATATACTCCTTTTCTAGTGTTTCTATATAATCATTTAACGGAATTTCGTTCGTAGATTGGGTGTAGGAATCCCTTTTTGTTTCCTCTTCACGCCAATCAAGGTCTATTACGCTCCCACTAGATGTGATCATCTTCTTTTCAATATAATTTCGTAATTCTCTGACATTTCCCGGCCAATTTTGTTGGCTTAGCCAAGCAGCCATTGTTGGGGTAAAGTATGTATTCAATTGATATTTACGATTCAATTGTTTAGTAATCTCGTAAATTAGTGGAATGATTTCTTCCTTCCGTTCCCTTAGCGGTGGAATCTCTACTTTTACGACATTGATTCGGTAATAAAGATCTTCTCTAAATTTCCTTTCTTTGATCATCTTTTCTAAGTTCTGATTAGTAGCACAAATGATTCTGCAATTCACCTCAATTTTTTTTGTTCCGCCAATTCTCATTAAGGTTTGATTTTGCAAAACCGATAATAGTTTTACTTGAAGATTCAATGGCAGTTCACCAATTTCATCTAGAAAAAGAGTTCCATTTCCTGCTGCTTCAAAATACCCCTTTTTACCTCCTTTTTTAGACCCGGTAAAAGCTCCGTCCTCATACCCGAAAAGCTCTGATTCAAATAAAGATTCAGGGATTGCACCACAGTTTACTTCAATGAAAGGTTCAGCCTTTCTTGATGACATTTGATGAATTTTATAAGCAATATGGTTTTTACCAACGCCCGACTCACCCTCGAGTAATACAGTAATGTTTATATCGGCTACCTTTGACACAACTTCAAATACTTTTTCCATTTTTCCATTACTAATAAGGAATTGTTGAGTCGCCTGTTTTCGTAATTTTTCATTTTCTTCTTGAAATTTTAGTAATGCTTTAGCTACCTGCTCATTTTCTTTTCTTAAGGACTCAAATTCGGTTATATCCCTTGAAAAACTCGTTGCACCTATTAATATTCCAGATTGATCATAAACCGGATATCCGGAGATAATTAGTTTTCTACTATGATTTGTTTCTTGAATAAGCGTTACTTCCTTGTTAGTTCTTAGCACGCTTGCAATGACAGAGGGAGAAAACAGCCCTTGTTGTTCAAGTTCAAAAATATTATTATTTACGATTTGCTCACAAGGAATACCAAAGACAGTTTCAGTAGATTGACTGGCATATAAAACCATTCCCGTTACATCCGCAATAAAGATTTCATCGAAAGAATGTTCTAAAATATGGTTTAAAAGGATCGAATTATCCATGCTTTTATACATTTTCATCACCTAGTCATTTTTGATTTAATCATAATCAAAAATGACTAACAATTCAAACTATTTTAAATATTTTTATATGGTCTCTTTATCTGTAAGCCCACTTAAATAAACGACAGGCACTTGGCTCTGTGTATGTTTAATGACAAAGTTCTTTACAACTAAATCAGGCGTCTATAATTATTTTGGTTGATAATGGGTAATTTATTAAAGTCCGTGGGTATTATGGTACATTTAAAGGAGGAAAGATATGAGACTCAGAATACTATTTAAGTTGTCGGTGGTCGTTTTGGTTACAGCATCTATTTTAATAGGATCCATTTATCCTAATACGAAAGCGATGAGTGTGGAAGCAGCGAGAATTCCAGGGAATAATCAAAAGGCCGATCTTGTGATTAAGAATGGGCTTATTTTAACAATGAATACGAAAAAGGACCGCTTTGCCAAAGGAACAGTAGTCATTAAGGATAAAAAAATCATCGCAATTGGCGATGAAAAGTTAGAAAAACAATATAAAGCAGGGAAAGTCATAAATGCCAATGGTAATATCGTGATGCCGGGAATGATCAATACTCATAATCATGTTCCAATGGTTGCGTTTAGAAGTATTGGTGAAGAGGGAGTAGGTAATCGATTGTTTGATGTGTTTTTTCCATTAGAAGGAAAACTACTTTCAAGAGACCTTATTTATAAAGCATCTATTCATGGCGTCATAGAAATGGCAATGGGAGGAGTTACGACCTATGCAGATATGTATTACCATGAAGATGAAGTAGCAAAGGCGACAGAAAAGATTGGCATTAGAGGAGTTCTAGGAGAAACAGTTATTAGTTTTCCAACTGTCGATGCTCCGGAACCATATGGCGGGCTAAAATATGCAGAGAACTTTATTAAACAATATAAGAATCATGAACTAATTACTCCTTCGGTGGTGGCACATGCTCCATACACAGTTAGCCCTGAGATGATTAAGGCATCGAAGGATTTAGCCAATAAATATCAGGTACCCTTTGCGATGCATGCTGCAGAATTTGCTGATGAAGCCCAAAGAGTAGAAACCAAATTTGGTAAGAAGTTTCCTACCGTTATCAAATACCTGGATTCTTTAGGAATTTTAGATGAGAATACAATGCTTGCACATGCCATCCATATTGATGATGAGGACATAAACATCATTAAACAAAGAGGCGCTACAATTGCTCATAATCCAATAGCGAATACAAAAGGAGCAACTGGTGTTGCACCTGCGATTAAGATTGATAAAGCAGGGATTAAAATGGGATTGGGTACAGATGGGCCTATGAGCTCAAACACCATGGATGTATTCGGAACAGCGGGATATGCTGCAAGAGTCCACAAATTGGTAAACAAAGATCAAAGTGTAATGCCACCAAGTAAGGTGGTCGAACTTGCCACAATCGGCGGAGCCAAAGCACTTGGATTGGATAAAAAAATCGGCTCACTAGAGGTCGGGAAATACGCGGATATTATTATTGTTGATATCCATGCGCCTAACACATTTCCAACCTATGATCCTTACGCAACGTTAACATATGCAGCAGGACCACAAAATGTAAGAGATGTAATCGTTAATGGGAAATTGATTGTAGAAAACAAAAAACTTAAGACATATGATTATAAGAAAAATCTAAAGGATATGGAAGGAATCTATAAACAAGTAGCAGAAGTAGAGAAAACCCTTCCATATCATCAACAAAAACCAACAAGTGAATGAAGTACACAACACAAAAATGCTTTTTGGGAGATTAGCAGTCAAATCAAGCCATTTTAATGTAAAAAAGAATCAAAACAAACTGCCATCAAACTTGCGATGGCTGTTTGTTTTGCGGTTGGTACACTATATATTTTGTCGGGCTAATATCAGTCAATACTAAGATCAATTTATTAAATTTGCCGGAAAAGTGGTAAATATAAAACAAGAGAAATACAAACTGGTGAAGTTTTGCAAAGAAAGGATTATCGAAAATGATTATTATGGATAGGGAACAAAGCTATTTTATGGTAACTCAGAATGATCACGCCAAAATTGCAGGGGAAATCGCCCGAAACTGTAAAGATGATTATTTTTTTGATCTTACACGAACCCAAGAAGTGCAACTGGCCATCCAAGAACATGACAGAGGCTGGATAGACCTGGACAAGTCTCCTGTTTGGAATGATAAAACGGAAAAGCCGTACTCTTTTATCGACTACCCGATAACTCTGAAAATATCTTTTTATAAAAAAGGGTTGAATGAAGTTGAAAAAATGAGCAAGTATGCTGGACTGTTATGCAGTTTACACTATTCATCATTCATTCAGGATGCTACAGAACCGACAGTCAGGGAATTTTGGAATGAAGAAAAGCAAAGACAGGAGCAACTTTTAAAGGAAATGCACATAGTGGGAGACGAGAAAAAGAATGAAACTTTAATGTACCACTTAGATCTGTTAAAATTTTGCGATTATCTATCCCTGTATATTTGTTTAAATGAACCTGGAAATAATAATAGGATACATCCCTTTTTCCGAAATGGATTTCCACAGTTATTTCCTTTTGTTACGGACAAACCCATCGTTGCTCATTGGAAAAACCAAGAAACGGTTTCGCTCTCCTTCTCCCCTTTAAAAAGTGAATGTGAAGTAAAACTGCCTTATCGGGCTGTAAGAAAAGACCAAATAGAGGAGCACGGTATCTTACAGGCATACAAAGACACCCCTGTTACTATTAGGAGGATAGAGTTTAAATAGGAGAAAACTAAAAAGGAGAAATCAATTTTCCCCCATCAACACAGCCTGCCTGTTCGGCCCCCCATTTTTGACCACCACTATGAATTTTATATTACAAGACAATGTGAAAAGCCACTGAGATCAAGAACTCATGGCTTCATATCGTTGTATTCAAGGGATTCCTTTTTTAGTGATTTTAAATCAAAACAAAAAGGAAACTCCCTTCTTGGATCGGTGGGAGTTTCCTTCTTGTTAAAGTATTTAACTAATCTATTCTACTCCCGGAAACCATCCTGGCGAATGAATAATTGCCTGCCACAAAGGATCTGGTACTTCCAGCTCGTGCTGATGATTCTTGTTTATTTTGGTGACAATTTCAGATTCTCTACCTTGTTCCACTTTTTGCACCCACTCAGGATCAATAATCAGTTCACGTCCCAATGCAATTAATGGGACTCCCGTTTCCAATGCGTTTAAGGCATCATCCGCTGTATAAATGGAACCGACACCGATTACTGGAACTCTGTCACCGATACGGTCTTGAATGATTTCAACTCGTGAACGTGTATCTTCCACTCCTCGTCTAGGTGTTGACCTGAAATCCAACAATGAAACATGAAGATAATCAAGGTCTTTTTCTGCAAGTGCATCTATTAGTGCTAGTGTGTCCGCCATTGTGATTCCAGGTGTTTCAGATTCCTCAGGGGAAAAACGATAGCCAACCATGAAAGGCTCCTTCGCATAATCAGCAACAACTCTCTTTACTTCATCCACAACCGCCAAAGGAAATGATAGTCGTTTTTCAAGAGTGCCACCCCATCGGTCATCCCGACGATTAGAATGAGGAGAAAAGAATTGCTGAATCAGGTATCCATTTGCACCATGTAATTCAACTCCGTCATACCCTGCTTCAATGGCTCGTCGAGTGGTTTCTCCAAAATCGCGAATAATAGATTCGACCTCTGTTTCAGTCAATGCGCGGGGAACGGGTTTTCCTTCACCTTCTGATGGAACTGCACTAGCACTTACCACGTCACCATTCACTAATTCAGGTGGGACCTGGCGGCCGCCATGGAAGATTTGTAAAATTGCTTTGGCCCCCTGCTCTTTAATGGCCGATGCTAGACGTCCCAAACTTGGTATCATTTCATCTCGGTCTCCACCAAATTCACCATGAAATCCTTTACCATTCCTGGTCACATAGGTACATGCTGTAATGACCATTCCCACTCCTTTTGCACGTCGTTGATAATACTTGACCTCCGCATCTGAGACAGTGTCGTCAGGATTTGATGAGAAATTGGTCATCGGTGCCATGACAATTCGGTTTTTTAAGTGAATCCCCTTTCCTATCGTAAATGACTCAAATAATGGTGCATATTTTACATTCTTCATGTCTTTACTCCTCCTGTGTGTTCCTTTATGTTATATAGGCAAAAAATTACGTTACCCTCTCTATAACTTCACCTTATAGTTTAGCGTGTTGATAAAATCTATTTAAATTAAGAGTGTTTTAAAATTAATTCTGTTAATGCTTCTTTTGGTTGGAAGCCGATCACCTTATCTACTTCAACACCGTCTTTGAAAAGAATCAACGTTGGAATGCTCATTACACCAAATGATTTTGTTGTTTCTGGGTTCTCATCCACATTAAGTTTGAGAATCCCAACTTTATCACCAATTTCAAAATCGATTTCCTCCAACACCGGTGCAATCATTTTACAAGGCCCGCACCATGGAGCCCAAAAATCCACTAACACCAATCCCTCTTTCATTTCTGCAGCAAAAGTTTGATCTGTTACGTGTGAAATTGCCATTATTTTTCCTCCATTTTAATTTTTTTATTTTTAAAAAACTTATTTGTTCACTCTGACAAATATATGAAAATTACATTTTTATATCAAAATTCCTCATTCTGTTTCCAGTGATTAGAAATTCAGATTTTTTGATAGGCACTTCATGATTTTTTTTAATAGATACTAATTTCGCCGATAATTCCTTAAACCACTGCTCATCTTTAAATAGTAAAGCCAAATCTATTAAAGCTAAAAGCTCACTTTCATTTCTACCAGTTGTCTCGGGTAGCTTTTCAGCCCGTTTATTTACGATCCAAATCGATTTTCCAATCGCTTTCTCATTGTCACTATCAACCACATTTACTTGTAACATTCCTTTGTGAGTGTCTACGGTTTCAACATACCCATGAATCAGTTCTCCATCTCTGGACATACCCTGTATCCAATCCCCATTTTCAAATTGATAATTGTTGGCCATTTTCATCTACACCCCTTAAATGTTATAAAAAAAGTTACAGTTTAGTTTTTAAAAAAAGTTTATTACCACCATCGCATTATACTGTAATAAAATAATATACAGTAAGTATAAAAGAAAAAACTAAATCATGGACAATGTTTAATTTTTTCTAAAACAGTACTAAGGGTAATATTCTCTAAATATTTTTCAAAATACAATTCAGCATCATTGAAAATCTGATCCATAACCACCTGGGTATTTGACGATATCACACATTTTTGCTCAGGATCACCTGTGCACCAGTTTGGTTTTAGGCTTCCGCGTGAAACGGTCCGATAAATATCTGCCAATGATACCTCTTGAGAATTACAGTCGAGAATATAGCCTCCACCAATACCTTCTTTTGTCCTAACAAATCCATGATTGCGCAAACAGCTCATGATCTTGCGAATCCGTGCCGCATTTGTACAAACATTAGTAGCGATTGACTCACTGCTAGCCATATGATCTGGTAAATATGCTAGATAGACTAAACTATGGACGGCTATCGTAAAATCACTATTCACTTGAATGCTTCCTCCTCAAGAAGATTAATGTAATTTTATTATTTACAGTTTATAATGTCAACAAAAAATAACTCAAAAATAAAAATTCCACTATAGCCCCTATTAATATCCATTACTGGCTTGCTAAAGAACGTCTCCTATTTTACTTTTGCTAATTACCGTGATGAGTATCTACTCTGGTTTTCCAATATCGCTAAACGAATAAGTTTCACTTTTATTTCTTTACTTAATGAAAGCCATTCAGGTTTATGGATTTTCATTTTTCATTCCCCCATTAGAGTATTGTTCGGTTTCAAGAAGTTTTTAAACAACTTATTTTGTAACAATATTCATCTGAGATGCATTTAATTTTTTTACTACTTTTATCATTCCCGTTCACTCGAGCTTTTTAACTTTTTTCGTTTTCCATTTTATTTGAATTTTCTACATTTTTTTCATTTACAACATAGTTTGCAGATTTATAGTTTATCCTTTTTGTTGAATGGGTACTGAATTATTATCCCAATTTTATAGGAGGTAATATCAAATGAACAATGGACAGTACCCAAGCAAATTACCCTCACAAGAACAAAACCAGCAACCGGGAATTGAAAAGGATATGAGGCCACTTCCAGATACGGAAAATACGAACTACAAAGAAAGTAACAAGCTGCAAGGACAGAATGCCATTATTACCGGTGGTGACAGTGGAATTGGGCGTTCTGTATCTATAGCTTACGCGAAGGAAGGCGCAAATGTTGCGATTATATATTTAAACGAAAGCAATGATGCCGAAGAAACCAAACAGCTGGTTGAGGAGGAAGGTGGAAGATGCCTATTAATTGCTGGAGACATCGGGGATGAATCATTCTGCAAAGAAGCTGTACAGCAAACAGTGGATGAACTAGGCGGAATTGATATCCTAGTGAATAATGCGGCTGAACAGCATCCCCAAGAAAGCATTATGGACATAGAAACAGAACAGCTGGAAAAGACATTCCGGACAAATATCCTGTCTATGTTTCATTTAACACGTGCTGCATTGCCTCATCTAAAGCGAGGAAGTGCGATTATTAATACCACGTCTATCACTGCCTATCAGGGACATCCAAAGCTGCTTGATTATTCTTCTACAAAAGGTGCGATTACAACATTTACACGGTCTCTTGCCTCTCAACTGGCCGAAAAAGGTATCAGAGTAAATGGAGTCGCTCCAGGACCTATTTGGACACCACTTATCCCTTCTACTTTTACGGCAGAAGAAGTAAGTCAATTTGGACAGGATACACCGATGAAGCGCCCAGGACAGCCGGAAGAAGTTGCACCTGCATATGTATACCTTGCATCAAATGCAGATTCATCCTATGTTTCTGGACAAATTCTGCACGTAAATGGTGGAAAAGTCGTTAATGGGTAGGTAGATTCCTAACTGGAAGGTATGTATTTGATAGACTAAAGCCCGAGTGCCTTGCCCTCTGAATTAGTGCCTGTCCCCTAGCACACTACAAAGTTAAGCTTGGAGGGCAGGCACTAATTGAAATTTTCTAAAAAATATACCAACATCAACAAATATAAATCAGTTAACATAATAATATTATGTTAATTTATTTTGTGATAAAACTTTAGCCTCACGAAGAGGCAAAACTCTTTCCGTTCAGATAATAAGCGGACTCCAGGAATGTACTGAAAGCGACTTCTACCTCTGGGATTCCGAGTGCTTGAATATGTTTTGTTACAAGGTTGGCAAACTGGTCTTGAATTTCCTGACCGCGTTGGAACCATTTTACTTCAATTAATGGGTATCCAAGCACTTCATTTCCATCAAATACATAAGTTGCTTGGACTATTTCTAAGGTGAAATTGTCCGTTCCACATGCACATAAATCTGCCAATTCTTGTACTAATGAAGTACTAATCGTTTTTACCTGATCAACTGAAACTCCTCTAAGGATTAAATGTGGCATACAAATCGCTCCCGTACCGTGTGATAAATTTTAAAATATATAACAAAATCCATAATGACACTAATTTATCTAAATAGCCAATTCAAACCTGCTAATGGAATATCGATCAATTAGTATGGATGTTTCATTATCCAGAATTAATTCATTCATAAGCGTTCCTATTAGTGGCGATAGGGTTACTGGGCTGCCTATTTACCGAAGGTTAGGAAATAAAGCAGCATATTTAATAACACGTCCATGCAAAGTTAGCAGGGTTTGTGTTTAAAAACTCACAACTAAAAAGTGTCAGGCAGCCATCTAGATTTGATAGTGCCTGACACTTTTTATGTTCAAGTAACATTTACTTCATTTCACAAATTTCCCGACAAAGAAATTAATAGATTTGCCTTTTCTTTCGTAAGTGACTTATCACTTTGAGCAGATAACTCATTAACATACGCTCTAAGTTTACCTTCTGCGGCAGTCTGATTACCTTTCGCTGCTGCTTCTTTTGCTCCATTAAGTTTGGTAGTCAGCGAATGAGCAACCCCCGTCCGCGTTACAAAAGATTCGGTTAATCGGCTTAAACTATCAAAGTCCACAGTTACCGTAAATTGAAATTCTATTTCTGTTGCATTACCTGCATGATCAATAGCTTTGGCTGTGAATTTATTTACTCCTATACTATATTCATATGCCGGCCCTTCTATAGACGGGCATTCGACAGAAGCAATTCCAGCCAAATCATCAGTTGCACTGCAAGTGATAGATATATTTGAATCAACAGTATAACTTTCCTTATTACCAGTTACTGTGATTACAGGAGATGTTGTATCTTCTTCCACAATCATAATCCAGCTGATTTGAGGATCAGGTGAACCAGCTACCCTGCGAACAGTGAGGTCAAGTTTCCCATCCGTTACGTTCACATGTTTATAGCCTTTGACATCGTAAGAACTCGTAAATACATAGCCCTTTGTTTTGGTCTCACCGTTAATTAATATGTCTGCTTTTCTGCTTCCCTTAGTTGAACTGTACCACGGATCGTAGAGTCCGGTATATACAGTGTATTTACCATTTTTTAAGTCAAACTTATAAGAGAGATCATCACCGGAATTACTTAAAAGGTAACGTAATGAAGAAAATAAATCACCACTGTTACTGCCCGACGGTTTTGTACGATCCCCGATATATCCCCATGTTTGTCCATTTGCTGGGTCATACTTTTGATCGATGACATCTTTATTAAGGAGTGTACCTTGCATATAAGACGACCATGTTTCATAATCATTCGTTTTCGCCCCGCCGCCATGAACAAAATATCTTACATGGTCCGGCAAAACTAATATCTTTGTTCTAATCACTTTATTAGCTAATTCAGAGAGAGTCCCTTCAACCACAACAGTTCCAGGCTTCGAGAATGCTTCCACATTGACGTCCCATGTTACTGGCGTGTCCATTTGGATCCCTTCTGAATTGGTCACATTAATCTTTTTCGGTAAATTAGGTACTTGATCAACAGATACTTTGGCTGGCAGCTCCGTATTAACTGTGACTTTCCCCATTCTGTCTAGAGTATCCAGTTTCCATTCGTCAAGCCATTGCAAACTAATTTCATCACCTTGGCCAAATTCGATTGGGAGCCAAATATATCGAGAATCCTTTAAATCGCTTTCCTTCCATCTGTCACCCATAAATATAAATTTTCCTTTTTTAGCATCAATTGTAATAACATTGGTGCTTTGTGAATCAAATGTTGTGGAAGCTTTCTCACCGATTGCAGGATCGCGCATAGGTTTCCATTCTCCGAATATGTCATCAGCAACCGTATATCTTGCTGAATTCGGCGCCCATCCTGTCGCACCTGAAGTTATTAAATAGTACTTTCCATTATATTTGAACATCGCAGGAGCCTCACGCTGTGCACCCGGAAATACTCTTACATAATCCTCACCATAGACAGATTTGTATGCGGTATCGCGTTCTACCTTGCCGTCCTTATGCCAGCCTACAATATCCGTATATGAATCATTCAATTTCGAAATATAAATTGTCATGTTTTCTTCACTTGAATAGATTAAGTAGGCTGTCCCGTCGTCATCCTTGAACAAGTTCATATCACGTGCCATACCAGGCTGGTCTGGCTGTCCATTATATTCCGCACCTTCAGGAACTCGGTCCATACGGTTACTTTCTTGATAGACGAAAGGCCCGGTAGGAGAATCACTTAATGCATAGCCTGCTTCCGCCTTAGCATAATTTGCATTTGACGTAGCAGAAGGACCATCGGTATGCATCCACATCACATATTTCTTTGTTTTCTCATTATAGATTACTTTTGGTCTTTCAATAATCCTGTCTGTACCTATATCATTTTTTATGTCGGCTTTATCTTCTCTGTCTTCATAAAGTTTGGAGATAAGTGGATCTGTTTCAAATTGGTCCATCGATTCAATGGCTGTTAGAGCGAGACCTTCATCTTTCCAGTTATAAAGATCTGTTGATGAATAAACCCTAACACCTCTAGCTGGAAGGTATCCGTTGGTTTTATCTTCACCGTACCAATAATATTTCTTCGTTTCCTCGTCATACATGATACCGCCGCCATGTGCTTGGATTGGAGCACCATATGTATCTGTCCAAACCTGTCCAGGTCGAAAAGAATCGTTTGGAGCGAATACGATAAGTCCTGCTAATGCTGTATCTAAGTTCTTCAAACTTGCCCGTATTTGTGCCTGAACTGTTTTCGTGTTAATATCTAACCCATTTTCATTGATATTTTCAACCAAATTATCTGCCTGTTCAATAGCTTTATTAAGCTCCACTAAACTATATTTAGTGTAAGTTTCTGTTTTTTGCGCTTCTTCTTTTGCAGAGGCTAATTTTGCTTCCAAATCAAAAAGAGGAACCGCTTGGTACTTCTTGACGATAATGTAATTAACAAGTGGATCATTATAGTTTGATAAGCTTCCTGTTGAAGGTCCTTGGATCTTAACTTCTAATTCTCCCTCGTTAACAGTTATTTGTTGATATTCGACCTCTTTTACCGTGGAATAGCTTCCAATATCATAATCGCCATTTGATAGATTTTGGCCCTCACTGATAATATTGACACTTCGCCCACTCCATGGATTTTTGAATCCTAGAGTAAGGTCATAGTCACCATTCGGTAATTCGAATTTATAAACTAATGCCTTATCACGGACTTGCGGACCATTATAATATCGAAGTGATCCTAATTTATCACTGCTGCTAGAACCACTAGTACCACTAGTAGTGGTTACCAATCCCCACTTTTTCCCTGTAACTTCATCTTTACCGTACATCTGCTCCGTTTTACTAGAATATAGACCCATTTTGTCAGTTCCTTCAACGGTGTTAGGTGTACCATCACCTGCATTTACAAAATACAGAATGTCCGAATCCGTATTCACAGTCTCCGCAAAAACAGGACTACTAGTAGAAAACGCGGGTAAAACTATGAGGATCAAAGCCAAAAGAGTTAAAATTATTTTGTTTATCTTTAACAACAGTACCCCTCCTTACAATTCTCAATAAACCTCGATAGACCGATAGTTTCATAGATGTATATTCTAAGAGGACCACAACATTGGAATGTTTTATCCAGTTTTCAATTTCTTAGGACCAACTTTATAGAATAATCACCCCTTTCAAGTTAGAGTTCTTTTATTTATGAAACCCATTTCATGAAATCGGTTTCATTAATGAACAAAAAAAATCAAGCACGCTTTTTAAATATACATAATTTTCAAATAAATGATAAGTAAATAGTACATGCTGATTTTTGATGTGTCAATATCATTTATCCAACTTGGTTTTTTTTAGCGACTTTGGTATAGTACTATCCCTAATTACAAGTTCAGGTTCGATCACGGTTACCTTTTTTACTTTTTCATTATTGATTAGTTTATGCAGGATATTCACCGCGTTTTTTCCAAGTTCTAAGCTCTTTTGTGAGACCGTCGTTAGTTCGGGAATGACTGTACTGGCAAGAATCGTATCATCAAAGCCAACGATAGCCATATCTTCAGGAATTCTTAAACCAGCCTCTACTGCTACTTTGACGGCACCAACGGCCGTTACATCATTTACACAAAATATGGCAGTTGGTCTATTCTCTCTTTTTAAAATTTCAGCCATCATCTTTTTTCCCGCATCCATAGAAAAATCTCCATATAAAACCCATTCATTTGGTACTTTAAATCCATTGGCTTTCATCGTTTTTTTAAACGTTTTGACCTTGTGTGTAGTGGTTGACACATAATCATATCCACCAAAAAACGCTATTTCATTATGACCTAAATCAATTAAATGCTGCGTCAGCATTTCGGCACCTTTGCCCTCATTTATGATTACTCGGTGTAAGGAGCTATCAGGAAGATTTCCATTGACCAGTACGATTGGAATTTTTTTGGCGATATCTTCCACTTCTTTTGCCAGTTCTTGTGAGCAATGGGACAGGTTGATTCGTCCACCCATAAAAATAATACCATCAACTTGTTTTTCTCTAAGAATAGTTAGACTTTGAGATTCTAATTCAGGTTGTCCAGAAGTGTTACATAAGAAAAATGTGTATCCTTTACTATTCGCCTCATTTTCCACCCCCCAAAAAACTTCGGGGAAAAAGGGGTTGGTAATATCAGGGAGAATAACACCAATCATTTTTGTTTCCTTTTTTGTAAGGCTTCGGGCTAACGCATTGGGCTGAAATTGGTATTTATTAATCAGAGCCATGATTTTTTCTCGTGTACTTTCTTTAACAGGTGCTGTCCCATTCAAAACGCGAGAAACCGTCGATACCGATACTTCCGCCTCTTTTGCAATATCATATACTGTTACATTATGTTTCAATCACAATCACCTATCTGACCTTAATTGATTTTATGGGCATTAAACTTATTTTCATCATACTGGAAATTCTTATAGGAAAAAAGGATTTTTATCATTAGATTTTCCTGATAAATAAAAAATCAGGAACTTTCCACTTCCACTACAAATGTCCCTATTTGGATTTGCTCCAATTGCAACTTTTAACACTCAATCAAAATTAAGTCTGAGCAAACGTGCAAACCAACGGATATATAAATGGTATACTATTAAATACTAAGACTATTATGGCTTTAATAAAGCTATCTTTATATGTTTGAACTAATGCTTTGTGTAAGCAAACTCATAATAGCTAATAAACAATCATCCAGACAAATAAGTAAAGAAAACGAAGTAAGCTCTCCATTTTAATTGGGGAGCTTATTAATATTGGATATTTATTTTTGGCTGTCTGTAGAGTAAGTTTTGAAGGTTAGGTGCAGTGTTTGATTTTGGATTTTACGCCGCGCTAAACTACTTATCTCTCTACCCATTGGTCTAGGATACTTTGAAAAACACCCTTTTTCGAATAAAGCTCAATCTCCATGCGGGTATCCAAACGCAATACTGTCTGGAACAGGGTCCTTGAGCCATCCGGTTTAATGGCCTCAACCCTCACCCTTTGGAACGGACTGAGCGGCTCGTTCAAACCTATAATGGAATACGTCTCTAGACCATTCAGATTCATCGATTCATAATTTTCTCCAGGCATGAATTGAAGCGGCACAATCCCCATCATAGCCAAGTTACTGCGGTGAATTCGTTCAAAACTTTCCGCGATGACTACTTTGACGCCAAGTAGGTAGGTACCCTTAGCGGCCCAATCCCTTGCACTTCCCATTCCATAGTCTTTGCCGGCTAAAATGATCAAAGGCGTATTTTCCTCTTGGTAGATCATGGATGCGGAATAGACATCCATTTCTTCCCCGCTCGGTACATAGAGGGTTGAACCTCCTGTTTTTTCTAGTAATTTATTCTTTAGCCTTGGATGGGCAAAAGTCCCCCTGACAAGTACCTCATGATTTCCTCGGCGCGAACCGTAAGAATTGAAGTTGGCGGGTTCGACTTCTTGCTCAACAAGGTATTGTCCGGCAGTACTCTCATAAGGAATGTGGCCGACCGGAGAAATATGGTCTGTTGTAACGGAATCACCGAGCATTAACAGGACTCTCGCTTGGTGAATATCTCCTGGCTGGTATTCTTTTATCTCCGCTTTGAAGAAAGGGGATGCTTTAAAGTAGGTGGACTGGTCATCCCACCTAAAAATCGGATGATCATCATATTCTAGACCCTGCCATTTCTCGTCCCCTACAAATACATTTTCATAGGCTTCTCGATATAAATCGGATGAAATTGTAGAATCCACTAGGCTGGCAATTTCCCCGGAACTCGGCCAAATATCCTTCAAATAAACCTCTTTTCCCAATGCAGATCTGCCCAATGGTTCTCTCGCCAAATCAATATCCATGGTGCCTGCGATAGCAAAGGCGATAACTAAAGGAGGAGAGACCAAATAGTTTGCTTTTACTAAGGCGTGAATGCGTCCTTCAAAATTACGGTTTCCACTTAATACAGCAGCAACCGTCAAACCCTGCTCCTGAATCGCATTTTCTACTTCTTCAGCCAGTTTGCCACTGTTGCCAACGCATACTGCACATCCGTAACCAGTATGATAAAATCCCAGCTTTTCCAAATATGGAAGTAATCCTGCTTTTTGCAAATATGCCGTAACCGCCTTTGATCCAGGTGCCAAAGAAGTCTGAATGGTATTAGGTACGGTTAAGCCGTACTCCACCGCCTTCTTTGCCAAAAGCCCTGCCCCTATCATATTGAAGGGGTTTGATGTATTCGTACAGCTTGTTATGGCAGCAATCACGATAGAGCCATCCTTCAATTGCGTCCTCCGGGTATTCATCCCGTTAGACCTACGTGAAAGGGACTTGGGAAACGATTGTCTTACCGCAGAAATCGGCATTCTGTCTTGCGGTCGACTTGGACCCGAAACACTTGCTTCCACCGTCTGTATATCAAACCTTATGAAATCAGAATAAGCTTTCCCATTTCCACTGGAATCGGGTATATGAAATAATCCTTGTTCTTTACAATATCGCTCCACAAGATCTACTTCCTCATCTTGTTTGCCCGTCATACGTAAAAATTTTAACGTCTCTTCATCAACCGGAAAGAAGCCGCAAGTTGCCCCATATTCTGGCGCCATATTGGAAATGGTCGCCCGATCGGGGAGGGAGAGCCTCTTCAAGCTGGGACCAAAAAATTCGACAAATTTACCCACGACATTGTGCTTTCTTAGGAGCTCCGTTATCGTTAAGGCAATATCTGTCGCCGTAACTCCCTCGTTCAGCTGCCCAGTAATTTCTACCCCTACCACATCAGGTACTGACATACTAACTGGGATACCTAGCATGGCTGCCTCCGCTTCGATTCCTCCAACCCCCCACCCCAGCACTCCTAACGCATTCACCATTGTGGTATGGGAATCCGTACCTATTACCATTTCAGGATAAGCGATGCTCTCATCATTTTGATTCGTTAATTGTACGACTTTGGTCAAGCATTCCAAATTAACTTGATGGATGATGCCATTAGCCGGGGGGATAACGCGAAAGTCTTCGAAGGATTGCTGCGCCCATTTTAAAAACCTGTATCTTTCCTGATTTCGTTCATATTCTATATGAAGATTGTTTGAAAAAGCAGATGCCGATCCATAGTAATCAACTTGAACCGAATGATCGATAACCAAATCAACGGGAATGACGGGATTAACGTGACTTGGATCGATTCCTTCCTCCATCAGTCGTTGACGAAGCGACACCAAGTCGACTAAAGCCGGAACACCCGATGCATCTTGCATAATAACTCGTGTGGGCACAAGCGGAATTTCAACCGATTCATCGGAGCTTCTTGAAGCCACTCGGATCAAATCCAGTTCTGTAAGCCCGAGTCTGCTTTGATTTCGCATGAGCGATTCAAGCAGAATCATCGTCGTATATGGCAAGTCATCCACATTCACAATACCACTTTGTCCCAACGACTGCAGACTGTTAATGGTAATCGATCCATTGGCAGTACTTAACATTTGCTGATACACTCGTAATCCCCCATTTCTCCCTAACTATAACTTCACTTTTTGCTGAGCCTTTGGACTTGCAGATAAGTCCGAACATTTGCCTGCTTTCAAAACAAAGCTGTCTACATATTGCGGAAGACTCTGCTGAATATCCTTTGCCGCCTCCAGTACGCTATTTAATGAAACACCGGTATGAATTCCCATTTCCTCAAATCCGTGAATCAAATCCTCAGAAGCTATATTGCCGCTCGCTCCGGGTGCATAAGGACAGCCTCCCAATCCGCCAGTGGAGCTGTCAAAATGAACAATGCCTTCCTCCCATCCGGCCACGGCATTGGCAAATGCCATGCCTCTTGTATTATGAAGATGAAGGGAAAAAGTGAAGTCCGGAAATCTCCTTATTAATTCACGAACATTGTTTTTAATTCGCAATGGATTTGCCATACCCGTTGTATCCGCAAGTGAAACTTCCTTAATTCCTAAGGTACGATACCAATCACATATCATCACAAGACGTTCAACTGGAATTTCACCTTCATAGGGGCATCCAAACGCAACAGAGATCGACCCCGATACCTTCATGCCGTTTTTTTCTGCTAGATCAACTAGCGGTTCAAACTTCTGAAAAGCCTCTAGCGTCTTGCAGTTTGCATTGCTTATGCTATGGGAATCGGAAGCAGACAGCATCAGCTTCACCTTGTCTACGCCAGCTTCAATGGCTCTTTCCAAACCGCGGGTATTTGGAACCAGCGCCCTCAGCTTCACATGTTCCGAGCGTTTGATTCTTTTCAACACTTCATCCGCATCTTTCAATTGCGGAATCGCTTTGGGATGAACAAAAGAAGTAACCTCAATCTGTTTGTGGCTGCAATCAATCAGTTGATTAATAATTCTGACTTTTTCTTCCGTTGGAATCCATTCACTGACGCTTTGAAACCCGTCCCTTGGACAAACCTCAGTAATTATAATCTCTCTATTACTCGCCAAGTTCGAACACTCCTTTATATCACTTTTTTCTCTTTTAAACTAGCAATGGTTCCTTCGTCCAACTCCAAGAGTTTTGTTAGAATTTCATCATTATGCTCGCCTAAATCCGGAGCAATTTGCCTGATGGAACCCGGTGTTTCAGAAAATTTTGGAACAACGCCTGGGATCTTGACTTTACCCAGACGCGGATGGTCGACTTCAACAATATTTTCTCTCGCCTGATACTGAGGATTTTCAAAAATATCCTTGATGCTGTAGATTTGACTCATCGGTACGCCGCATTCGTCTAGGAGATGCTGCAGTTCATCCTTTGTTTTCGATTTCACCCAATCGGAGACAATCCCATTGACTTCATCAAATCGCGTCAAACGGACCGAGTTGGTATGATAGCGTTCATCCGTCAGCATATCTTCCCGTTTCATGGCTTTTGCCAAACGCTCAAAGGTCTTGTCGGAGCTCGTAACCAAAATCACCCACTGTCCATCCTTGGTCAGAAAATTCCCTGCAGGTGCTGAATGACCACTCAATCCCGGTGATCTCTCTTTAATGGTTCCAGTCTGATCATAGTCCGTCACCAAAAATTCCATCATTCTGAACATCGATTCATATAAGCTGACATCTACATATTGACCTGACCCTTGCTCCTGACAATCCCTGTGATACAAGGCTGTAACCGCAGCAAAAGCAACATAAATCCCCGTAACATAATCAGTTAAGGAAAAAGAAGGGCTGATCGGCGGGCGATCAGGGTATCCATGCAAATACGTAAAACCACTGAAGGCTGTGGCTGGTGTGCCGAAACCTGCTTTGTGTGAATAAGGGCCGGTCTGTCCATAACCTGTTACCCTGATCATAACTAAATCAGGATTGATTTTTCTCAGATCCTCATAGCCAATCCCCCATTTTTCCAATGTTCCGGTTCTGAAGTTTTCAATGACCATATCAGATTTGCTAACCAGTTTTCTTAGTATTTCCTTGCCCTCTTCCTGGTGCAAATCCAACGTAATTGATTTCTTATTACGAGCCATACCAGGCCATCTTAATCCTTCTCCTTTATAATAGGGTCCTAGATTACGCAGTGGGTCACCGACATCGGGCATTTCTATTTTAATGACTTCTGCACCAAAATCACCAAGAAGTGTAGCACCATAGGGAGCCGCAATAACGGTTGACAAATCGAGAATACGGATACCCTCTAAGGGACCTTTCGATTTATTGAATTTCATGTATGATCACGCCCTTGAATTTATATAAAATCAAATGATTTCTCTTCAAAAAAGGTATACGTAAAGGCTATATCCAAATGCATAAAGGAATATAGCCTTTGAAATACTTGAGTTAGAACCTACCAATTTATTTTTAAACAGTGGTAAGCACTCTCTCTTTGTATAGCCAATCTAAATAGTTGTAATCGTCTGCTGAACGGTTCAGCATGATTGTATTACGCAGAAGTCTTGTAACCGAATCTTCTGCATGCTTGATTTCTCCCCAAGTCCGTGCTCCACGCTGCACCTGTGCCGTTCTTGGAATGCGTTCTTGTTGGTATTCGTCCAATGCTTTCGCTATATTTGAACCGTTCGCACGCATTTTTTCTGTTAAACAAACTGCATCTTCAAGCGCTTGACAAGCCCCTTGTGCAAGATATTGCAGCATCGCATGAGCGCTATCTCCTAGCAGCGTTACGCGATTGGTTGACCATTTTTCCAGTGGTTCGATATCAAACAGCTTTGTGACCAAACCGCGTTCTGCAAACTTCAGTGATTCATTAATGGTCGAACAACTATCGCTAAACATCTGATGGAGTTCCTCCACAGTCCCCCAATCATCGGAGTTCTCATTAAATTTGTAGCTTTTGAATACCGCTACTTGGTTTATAACACTCTTATGACGCACCGGATACTGTACCAAGTGAATGCCAGGTCCAATCCACGTTAATTTCTCGTCCCAATCGATATCAATCGTCATTTCCGACATCGGAACAGTAAAGCGATATGCCACATACTGAGAGATAACTGGATCTGCCTGACTTACTAGTTTACGTGCCATCGAACGGATACCATCCGCACCGATGACTGTTTCCGCTTGCAGTACCGCTCCGTTTTCACAACGTAATTCTACATAATCAGCGAATTCTTCAACGGATTCCAATTTATGATTGGTAAAAAATGAAACATTATCTAAAGATTGACAAGCCTTCAGCAAAACACTATGCAAATCAGAACGATGGATAACAATGTACGGATATCCGAAACGCTCACGGAATGAATCTCCAAATTGAACGGCCGACAGCTCCTTGCCGCTTAACGCGTCCATGAACACATGACGGCGAGGAAACACCGCCAGTTTATAGACTTCATCCAGTACTCCCAAAGCATCAAGCGCCCGTAGGCCGTTCGGACCTACCTGCAATCCGGCGCCAACCTCACCAAACTGTGGCGCCTGCTCGAGCAGTGTTACTTTTTTTCCTAATTTAGCAATTCCGTAAGCAGCAGCTAAACCCCCTATTCCACCACCTACAACGATAACCTCTTTAACTTCTCCCACCATAATCACCCCATATATTAAATTAGATTATTTCTACTAATCTATTGCTATTACATCTGAGAGTTCAGGCTCAAAAACTGATAGAATCTCCTGGTAACCGCCATTTTCTGGATAAGCTTCTTCTCGTTCAAAGCCAAAAGGCTCCAAAATTGGCAGATCGTTCGTAGAAAACAAAAATGCCTCTTCTGTTTCAGATGTATTCACATGCTCATGCCATGTCCAGGCCGGCAGTGCGAAGAAGTCGCCTGCTTCCCAGTCAAAACGAACACCGTTCATCACCGTATACCCGCTTCCCTTGTGCACATGATATACCGAGCTGTGCATATGGCGATGCGCTTTTCCCCTATATTGAATCGGCAGCTTCTGCATTCTGGCGCCGACTCTTCCATTTGCGTCCTTGCCGGTGGATGGATTGATATATTCCACGGCGAATCCGTCGCATGGATCTGGAGGTAATTCACTCTGTCCATCCAATGCTTGTTTCGTTAAATCCCATGTATATCGACCGAGCGGTGCAGGTGATGGCTTGCGATCCGAAATCGGCCTTACCATCCCACCCGCATAACGCTTTGTGCCGTAATCATCAGGAAACTCAACCGGCTGCTGTTCCTGCGGATACAGTTCGAAGAATGAACTTGTCAGTGCCGAAGTGAATGGGATATCTAAACAGTCCATCCACAGTACCGTTTCGTTTCCTTCATTTAAATGGTCGTGCCAGCACCACTCCGGCGTAATCACGTAGTCCCCCGGTTCGAAATGATATTTTACACCGTTCACAATGCCGGATGCACCCTGGCCTTCCATAATAAACCGCAGTGCTGAAGTCATATGCCTGTGAGATGGAGCGATTTCCCCTGGATTAAGCGCTTGAACGGCAGCATAAAGCGTTTGCGTTGCCCCGCCCCATCCGTGTGGCTCCAAATGCTTCATACCCGGATTGATTAAATACACGGCTCGCCGATCAATGGATCCCGTCCCTACCTCGAGTAGCTCCTTGGCTTTATCTAGAGCTTCGAGGATTTGCTTCTTTTTCCACAAATATGGAACCGCTCGCGGCTTTGGCTGATGTGAGCTGAATACGGAAGCCCATAAAGGGCCCATATTCTTATCATTAAGCTCCTGGTGGAAATCCAACAATTCTGTTGTCCATTGTTGTTTTAATTTATGTTCCGACATATTACTTCCCCTCTTTCGTAATATCGTACAGTAACAATAAAGTCATTAAGTAGTCTCATACTCGAATCATATCGTATTAATTTAAACAAAAAGTAGATGTAAAAATAAGGATAAAAAAATAAAGTGCTAATATTCAAATAATTCCATTTCTATTAAACGCCATTTCTCTCGTTTCATTTTGATAAATCATGATGAGTTTATCTAATTTCTGACTATAGTAAATTGTCCTATGACTATTTATACCAGTTGCTGCCGCAGACTGGATCATTTCATTTCTCAGTTTCTTGATCCTGTGTTCTAATTTATCTAGTTCTGTATAAACCATATGAATTCTCCTAGCTGTCTGTATACAAATATAAAGATTAAATTCCGGGCTTATAGTCCACTTGTACAGAAAATTCACCGATTCTTTCGATGTGAATGCGAACAGTATCACCTTTCGTAATCGGAGCCACTCCCTCCGGAGTACCTGTCGTGACAATATCCCCAGGAAGAAGAGTCATTACACTGGAAGCTGCCTCAAAAAATCTATAGCAATCGTATATAAGATCACTCGTGTTGGCTGATTGTCTGATTTCATCATTAACCCACAGATTCATTTGCAGCTGATTCGGGTTTTCCACTTCATCACCCGTCACAATCCATGGACCGATTGGAGTAAAGGTATCAAAGGATTTACGCCATGGCCGATCTTCCTTACCGCGGACCGTAATGTCCATTAAAGCAAGGTATCCGAAGATGTACTTAGACGCATCCTCCGCCTTTACATCCTTTGCCTCCTTACCGACTACGAAAGCAATTTCCGCTTCATGATCCACTCTTCGGTCTCTGAACGGCAGCAGCACCGTTTCATCAGGTCCAATAATCGAAGAAGGCGATTTGAGGAAAAATCCGAGACCGTCCACCGTTGAAGCGGTGTTCATCTCTTGTTTGTGCAGGATATAATTGATAGGAGCTGCTACTATTTTACTCGGATTTGGGACAGGGGCACGAAGCGACACGTCCGATACTTGATTAATAGGACAAGACCCTAGGCCAGTTTCAATTTTTGGTTTCAAAGCTTCGAATTCTCCCATCAGCTTGACTAGGGAGGCTTGCGGTTCCTCGTTGTTCCAAGATGTTAATTCAGTAATATCGATCACACTGCTGCCATCGACAACACCAACGCGATTTTCGTTGAACAATGCAATTTTCATTAATATACTCCTTCCATTTGATTCCTACATTGAAATCAAATCATTTGTTTTTGTTTATAATCATTCAATTGGTTGTGTATCTCGTTTATCCAATCACTGAAGCATGTGAATGTGTCGATTCGTAAACCCTGATCATATAGTTCATGGGCGATTGGCTCCATGCTGCCATGATCAAGAAAGGACTGGGCATAATGACTCAAACAACTGATCCACTTCTCTCGGTGCTCTTTTTCGCTTAGTGGATATTCTTTGGAACCAGGTGCGTGTTGAAGCGTTTTTTCATACATTTGACCATTCTTTGTCTTAATTTCTATTTCTACTGGCAATCTTCGATTGAGTCGCTTGTCTTCCTCCAATTCCTGCAGATCTAACACCTTGACCGTAGGTAGCAAATTCTGAATGTCGATACGCTGCACTTGCTCATCCTCAAAACTGCTCAACCTAACATGTCCATCGGCTATCGCTGCAAGTACGGTATATTCGGCACTAAACTTTCCCTGTAATCCTGTCACAGGACGTGAGTGTACCAAAGGCAAGAGACTTCTCGGCTGTGCCCGAAGCACAATTGCCTGTACAGCATCTAAGCTCAACTGATGTTCCTCTTTGAGATCAAGCGCACCTTGGATAAAGCGGTGTGTACCAAAGCAGCAAGGGAACTTCTTGACGGATAATCCCTCTAACATATCGTAAGGCTCGCCGAATCTGATGGAGTTCATCGCGTTCAGTAGCTCCACTTCATCGGCCCCGCCGCTAAAGGCCATGAAAAAGCCGCGTTTTCCAAAAATATCATGATTCCCAGTAAAGCCCTGTTCAGCAAGCATTACCGCCTGAATGCCGTGTGATGCCGACAATCCAACGTGCAGCGACTTGGTCATGGAACCAAAATTCTTCTGTAGCCCACCTGTCATCGATGCAGCGATAGCAATGGCATGGGAGCATTGCTCCGCATTGAGATGAAGCAGATAGGAGGAAGCAGCAGCCGCTCCAATCGTACCCAACGTATCGGTGGCATGCCAGCCGAGATTGTAATGCCGTATCCCCATGATCTGCCCAATGCGGATCATGACTTCCGTGCCGATGCTATAGGCCGTAATGACCTCCTTACCCGAGCTCTTAAGCTTCTCAGCAAGAGGCGTTATCGCAGACAGAATCGGAGCGCTGGGATGGATGACGACACCAACCGAGGCATCGTCATAATCCAACACATGGGAGGCTGTCCCATTAATGATGGCCGCTTTATCACAATCAACCTTCACAGGCTCCCCCCAAAGAGAGGAGACACCGCTCTGCCCGCTCTCCTGCGGGACATATACCTTTTTAGCCCTTTCTACGGCAGGTTCATTCCATCCTGCTAAAGCTACTCCTATCGTATCAATAATTGCCCTCTTTGCTAAATCCACCATTTCTTCTGGAAGCTGATGATAGGATGTTTCCGTAATAAAGGTAGCGAGCCTTGTCATGAAATTATTGATTTTTCCATCTTGGTCTACGTTTTTCATTAAATGCTGCCACTCCCTCTAACCGGTCTTCCGATGTCACCAACTGGTTGTATGCTGCAATATCCAGAGCGTAGGCAGTATGGTAGTCTGTTTCAGATCCTTGGTTAATCGAGACTTTTGCCGCTCTTACTGCCATTGGGGCGGTGTTTGCTATCATTCCGGCCAATTCCAGTGCAGTTTCCAGCGCTTTTCCTTTGGAAACGACTCGGTTGACCATACCCCATTCGTATGCTAATGCTGCATCAATTTTTCGTCCTGTATAGATAAGCTCCTTGGCACGGCGTACCCCAATGGCTCGAGCCAGATTTTGCAGCCCTCCGCCACCAGGTAAAATTCCTCTTAATGCTTCCGACAAGCCGAAAACAGCTGTTTCCGAAGCAATGATAAAATCAGTCGAAAGTGCCAATTCACATCCTCCGGCAAGCGCATAGCCTTCCACTGCGGCTATGACAGGTACCGGGAAATCCCGAGTCAACAGAACCAAGTCTTCAATGATATGATGCTGTCGTTTCCACGTGCCGTCGCTCATTCCGTTGCGTTCCTTTAAATCGCCTCCGGTGCTGAACGCTCTCTCTCCTGCTCCGGTAATAACAACGCATCTTAAATCTTCGTTATACGCCTGTTCGCGGAAAAGTCTTAGCCTTTCCTCGAGCATTTTCGTATTCATCGCATTCATTACTTCAGGTCTATTTAGCGTGACAACCAGAATTTCGTTATTTTCACCCTTATATTCAACCTTCAACATTTCATAGGATTCTTGCACTATACTCACAGCATTTGCCCTCCTTTCCTGACTTCTACTTAATATGATCTTGGCATTTTCAATACGTGCTGACCTACATAGCTTAAAATCAGATTCGAAGAGATTGGAGCAATCTTCATCATTCTTGCTTGCATCCACTTGCGGTTGATGTGGTACTCGTTTGCTGCAGCATAGCCGCCATGCGTTTGCATACACGCTTCAGCCGCATGATAAGCAGCCTCAGAGCACAGGTACTTCGCCATATTTGCTTCTGCACCAGCCTGAAGATTGTTATCGAATTTAGTTGCTGCTTTATACATAAGCGCCTCCGCAGCTTGAAGCTCCATATACGCCTGCGCAATCGGGAATTGGATGCCTTGGTTTTGCCCGATTGGACGGTTAAATACAACACGCTCGTTCGCATACTTGACAGCCTGGTCAATAAACCACTTACCATTACCAAGCGCGGAACCAGATACAAGAATCCTTTCTGCGACCATTCCATCCATCACGCAGTAAAGTCCTCTTCCTTCTTCACCAATTAAGCATTCCTCAGGTACTTCAAGGTCGTTGAAGAACAATTGATTCGTGTCTCCGCCTAGCATCGTAGAAATTTTCGTTGATTCAATGCCGTTTCCAACTTCACGGGTGTCAATCAGGAACAAGCTGATGCCATGTGTTCTCTTTTCTACTTTGTCAAGCGGTGTTGTACGAGCAAGAAGCAGCATCAAATCTGTGTTATTGAAGCGGGAAATGAAGATTTTTTGGCCGTTAATAATGTAACGGTCTCCCTTTTTCTCAGCAAATGTTTTAATTTTAGTTGTGTCCGTACCAGCATCCGGCTCTGTTACAGCAAAGGTTTGCAGTCTTAAGGAACCGTTTGCAATTTGCGGCAAGTATTTGCGCTTTTGTTCCTCACTGCCGTGTCTAAGAAGTGCACCCATCGTATACATTTGAGCGTGAACCTGGTTAGAGTTTCCGCCAGATCGGTTGACTTCTTCTAAGATAATGGCTCCCTCTGTAAAACCTAACCCTGAGCCACCATACTCTTCCGGTATCAATGCGCCTAACCAGCCTGCATTACTCATTGCTTTTACAAATTCTGTCGGATAGGTATGATCCTCATGGGATTGTCTCCAATAATCTAAATCAAACCGGGAACAAACCTCTCTCACACCGGCGCGAATATCATTTTGTAGGTCAGAAAATTCAAAATCCATCTTTAATTCCTCCATGTTCTATGATTATTTTTTTCTATTAATTTATGATCCTTGTACCTGCATCCAGGTTTGTGGTCTAATTCCTGAAAGAACCCCGCCCTTGGACAAATGCCCAGGGAGCTCCCGCCCTACAATTTGTTCAGCCATCTTGGAACATTCGACTAAAGCTTCCAGGTTAAGTCCGGTATCAATGCCCATTTCTTCGCACAGAAATGCGACATCCTCTGTAGAAATGTTTCCTGGTGCCCCTTTCACTGCAGCAAATGGACATCCTCCGAGTCCTGCAACCGCTGTATCGAATTCCCACAGGCCTTCCTGTAGCGCAGCGTATACGTTAGCGAGACCCTGTCCGCGTGTATCATGCAGATGCAAATGTATATTAATTTCCGGCCATTTATCCTGAATGGCACGAACCGTTCGCTTAATCTGTTCCGGGTTGGCCCACCCCATCGTATCAGCTAATTTGACTTTCTGAATCCGTTCTCCATAGCTTTCTGCCAAGGAAATGACCTTGCCCATGATGTTCAGCAATTGATCCAAATATATGTAGCCTTCAAAGTTGCAGCCAAAGGATGCCATAAATCCCATTTGTTTCACAGGAATTCCTGCTGCCTGATAGGCCTCAATCCATTCTGGCAACGCTTTCAGCATTTCACTGGTCGATTTATTCATATTCCGCCTCGAAAAGGCATCACTTGCAGATAGAACAAGACTTCCGTCCAATGTAACTTTATTGGCTAGCGCTCGCTCCAACCCTTTCAAATTCAGATATGCTGCTCGATAAGCCACTCCTTGCATTCTCTCAATCTTTGCTAACACCATTTCCGCATCTGCCATCTGCGGTACCCACTTCGGACTGACAAAAGATGTAACCTCAATGTTTTTGAGTCCAGTCTGGCTCAATGAGTTAACGAAGGCAATCTTATCCTCTGTGGGAATCTTGCTTGCTTCTGATTGAAAGCCTTCCCTTGGCCCTACCTCATATAATTCAACGTGTTGGGGTAATGTCATGGTCTACCTCCTAACCAACAATGCTCTTACTCTTGAGCTGCTCCAATATTTCTTTTGAATAATTTAATGAGTTAAGAATTTCATCCGTATGCTCCCCTAGCAGTGGAGGTAATGATTGAAGATTGCCTCGTTCTTCATTGATTCGGAATGGAAGATCGACCATTCGGAAATCAGAAACCCTAAAATCTTCAACTGGTTTAATCATTGCAAGCGCATTCACTTGTTCATCGCGGAGCACCCGATCCAATGTATTGATTGGACAACTTGGTACATTGTATTCCGCCATTAAGTTTACGAGGTCGTCCACTTCATATCCTAAGGTGACTTCTTCTATAATTCGATGAAGCTCTTTACGGTTTTGGACCCTGGTCGAATTGGATTCAAATCGAGGATCCTCGACTAGCCCTGGCATTTCAAGCGCCGCACATAAATTTTTAAACAGTCGATTGTTTCCCGCAGCGATAATCGCCCATTGGTCCCCTTTGGTTTTAAAAGCTTCATAAGGTGCTGTCGTCGCCATTCCCGTTCCCATCTTCTTCGGAAGATTTCCGGATGCCATGTACGTAGAAAGCTGTAATGTAACCCATGCAATTCCCGTTTCTAACAGACTGTTTGCTACTTTGCAGCCTTTGCCGGTTTGGTTGCGTTGGTGAAGGGCACTTAGTATACCAATCAAAGACCACATGCCTGTTGCCATATCCACAATGGATACGCCGACGCGGGCTGGGTCGTCACCCTCATTTCCTGTCAAACTCATAATGCCGCTGTAAGCCTGAATAAGTGGGTCATAGCCCGGCTTGTTTTTCATTTTCCCCTTATCTCCGAACGCACTAATCGCCGCATATATTAATGAAGGATTGATTTCGGATAATTGCTCATAGCCGAGTCCGCGAGATTCTTCGCTTCCAGGCTTCAGGCTATGGATAAAGATGTCTGCAGTCTCGCATAATTGATGGACAATTTTCTGCCCATCTGGATGATTTAGATCGACACAAAGGCTTTTCTTATTACGATTTAACGCCAGGAAGGTGGAAGATTCCCCTCCCCATAATGGCGGATGCCAATGCCTTGTATCATCTCCATGTCCCGGACGTTCAATCTTGATGACCGTCGCTCCTAAATCGCCTAACATTTGTGAACAAAACGGGCCCGCAACGTTTTGCGTTACATCAATGACTGTAAGACCCGAAAGAATATTAGCCATGTTCGTTTCCCCTCTCTCTTTTCTTTATACTGGAACTTTTTGGAACTCTTCAGTCAACATTGGAACCACTTCAAATAGGTCCCCTACAATGCCATAATCAGCCACTTTGAAAATTGGCGCTTCCGGATCCTTATTGATCGCTACGATAATTTTGGAATTAGACATCCCAGCCAAATGCTGAACCGCACCTGAAATGCCGCATGCAATATATAAATCCGGTGTTACCACTTTGCCGGTTTGACCTACTTGCATTGAGTAATCACAGTATCCTGCATCACAAGCTGCACGGGATGCACCAACAGCCGCTCCCAGTGCTTTTGCTAATTCATGAATTGGGTTGAATCCTTCTGCACTTTTCACTCCTCGGCCACCCGAAACAATAATTTTAGCCTCTGTCAAATCAATGGTGCCTGCTGTCTTTCTTACGACATCTTTAATGACTGTGCGAATATCGGTAATGGATGCTTTATGTTCGATTGTTTCTGCCGTACGCCCCACATCCGGTACGCCTTTGTCGATATTATTAGAACGAATGGTGGCAAAATGAATTCCATTAGTGATTTTCTTCTTTTGAAACGCTTTCCCTGCGTAAATCGGGCGAACAAAGACCACTTCATCCCCTTGAACTTCAACCTCGGTACAATCAGATACTAATCCAAATCCCAGACGAGCTGCTACCCGTGGTGCCAAATCACGCCCCATAGCAGTGTGACCGAGTAAAACGGCGTCAGGCTTTACGATATTAAATACTTCTGTGAACGCTTGCGCATAAGCATCAATTGAAAAATCATTCAATTCCTCGTTGGTAACCAAGTAGACTTGATCCGCACCATATTGCGCCAGCTGCTCCGCATCTCCGTTATCCCCTTGCCCAAACAATACCGCCGTGACTTTTCCCCCGTCAGCTATTTTTTTGGCAGCAGCAAGCGCTTCAAAAGAAACATTTCTCAAATTACCATTGCGTTTTTCAGCAACAATTAACACATCTTTACTCATTGATGCCTTTCCTCCTTAAATGTTTAAGATTCCAAAATGTTTAATATCTAATGAGATTATTGCACTACCTTCGCTTCAAAGCGCAGCGATTCTACGAGCTCAGAGACCTGTTCGGGCAAATCCCCTTGAAGAATTTTTCCAGCTGTTTTTTCGAGCGGCAAATATTGTTCTGATACTTCTGTTTTCGAAAGGATCTCCTCAATATTCAGACCTAGGTCAGCAGCTATAATCCGTTCAATCGGTTTTTTCTTTGCCTTCATGATTCCTGGAAGTGAGGGATAACGTGGTTCATTTAAACCCTGTTGTGCAGTGAGCAGTACAGGTGTAGCCGCTTCAATGATTTCGGTATCTCCTTCAACGTCTTTTTCCACTCTTACTTTACCGTCTTCGACTTCAAGATTCGTAATTGTAGAGATATGAACGATTCCTAACTCTTCCGCTAAGCGTGGTCCCACCTGAGCTGCTCCGTCATCAACCGCCATATATCCGCCTAAAATCAAATCATAACTATCTCTTTTCGCAACAATAGCTAATACTTTGGAAATCATATATTCATCACCGAAAACAGATTCATCATCCACGATGATCGCCTTATCAGCTCCCATTGCCAAAGCCGTACGGAGTGCAGCCTCAGCACGTGGCGGGCCAACCGTCACAACCGTTACTTCTCCACCGTGTTTTTCCTTAATCGCCACCGCCTCTTCGACAGCGTACTCATCGTAAGGATTAATGACGAATTTGACTCCTTCCTCGCTTACTTTCCCATTCTTAAGTACAATTTTCTCTTCTGTGTCAAATGTTTGCTTGAGCAATACCAAAATTTTCATGTAAACCTCCTGAAAGTAAAATTATCATTTTTCGTTTCAAAAATTATTTTTGAATAATCTGTATATTTAAAATTTAACATAAGATTTAACATATTACTAATATCTATTAAATAGACTTCCCATATGATATAAATATGGGAACAAAGAAATTCTTTCGAAGATAAATAAACTACAAATGCTTTCGCTGATTCTTCGTCTTTTCACCATAAACAGGTAAGGGGCGTGTTACATATCCAAAGGCCATAAGAACGAGACCGCTGCCCCAAAATATAGCTGAAACCCCAATCAAACCGCCTATTCCGCCAAAGATGACCGGAATGGCAAATTGGGAAACGCGATTAATCATCATCTGGACTCCTAATACTTCTCCACGGCGTTCGGATGAGGATTCCTCCAAAAGAGCTGCAGTGCTAAGCGGCTGAGCAAGGCCAAGACCAGCTCCTAAAATACCAACCCACACAAACAGTACCACGATCCAAGGGGAAAACGGAGTAACTAGATAAATGACACCAGTAACGAAAAGAGACCACGTAAGTATTCTCATACGCCCAAAAGAGCCAACGAGAGACGTTTGGGTAAATCGAATAACGAGCATGGCCAGACCGAGGAATGAGAGGAGAAGTCCTGTCAAGGTTGGGGTGATGCCCATATTGTCGGCAAGCAAAGGAAAGTACACGCTAAACAGCTCTCTATAGGAAAAGATCAACCCTCCTATAAGAATCGCATTCCGCATGTCACGGTTTCGCATGAGGGCCCAAATCGATTCTCTTCCCTGCAAATTTGCTTGTTGTTTCTCATCCGTTTTTTGAATGTTCTCTCCATCTAAATTCCTCATACCCATCTCGCTGCTCAATGCGATGGCAATGAGCAACATATTAAAAAAGATACAAATATGGTACCCGTAGTGATCATACAAAAAGGAACTAATAACTGGGCCAATCATTGCGCCAACTGAGCCAAACAGACTATAGTTGGCCACCGTCCGATCGATGTCACCTCCTAAGCTGCCAATTCTCTTCTGCAAGGCGAGCATCAGGCAGGTAGAAGCAATACCAACCATAGCTAGCTGAATTAAAAAAATGAAAAAGGATGGGAACATGACAGTCAACAATAAGGAAATCAAATACATGACATTCCCGATGATTACCATGGGACGTGTTCCTATATGATCAACCCATTTGCCAATATGCAAGGCCAAAAGGGCCGGACAGATAGCAGAACTAGCAATAATCATGCTGATTTCTTGAGGTGAAAGACCTAAGGAGTAGGCGTATAAAGAAACAACAGGCTTGATTCCCGTAATCGTCGTGATAAGGATCGTATTCATCAGAATAATAATGTAATAATTCAATAGATTCACCGCCAAGATAGAGGTATAAAGCCAAAAAGAATGGTAAATAAAAAAGGACTCCCCAAATCTGGAGAGCTTTTTTTAAACTAGCAAACATTAATTTTTTTATGGAAATTAATCCCATGATATTCAATAAATTCATCAAAAACCTCGATGGACTTTTCTCTACCAATACCACTTTGCTTGATTCCACCAAACGGGATGTATTTTGAACCTAATGGTGTTTGTCCATGACCATTAATGAATGTCATTCCCGCTTCTATTTGGTTCGCAACATCTAATGCACGTTCAAAATCAGAAGACCATACGGAAGAACCCAAACCGAATTCTGAATTGTTGGCCATATGAATAACCTCTTCTTCCGTATGATATGGAATCAGTGGGAGCACTGGACCAAATTGTTCACAGGTCACAATCTCAGCGGTAGGATCGACATCCCGTACGATAACTGGCTGAAGATAGTATCCATTATCCCAATTTTCAGGTTCCAGTTGCTTTCCTAACTTGACTAAATTTGCCCCGCTATGTTCAAGTCTTTCGATCAGTTCACTTATCCTTTGATATTGAAGTTGGTTGTTAATAGGACCCATTGTGGTCTCTTCATTCAATTGATACCCAATTTGATAGGAGTCTGCTAATTCACAAACTTTTTCATAGAACTCTTCATACATACTATAAGGGACGTAAACTCGCTTAATCGCAAAGCAGAATTGCCCCGTTCTTCGGAATGCTCCTTCGACAATTTTAGGAGCGACTTCATTCAGATCGGCGTCGTCTAGTACAATCGCTGGATCGTTCCCCCCTAACTCAAAGTGAACCCCTTTGAGTGTTTCAGCTGCCGATTTCATGATCGCCACTGCAGTATTACCTCCGCCAGTAAATGAAATTTTACGAACAAGCGGATGCGAGGTTAAAGCACTTCCTACATCGCCTCCGCCAAGAACAAAATTAATCACACCTGGAGGGAAAAATTCTGCCATAGTTCTTAATAACGTTACTACGCCCATTGAAGCAGTTGGAGACGGTTTTACTACAATTGTATTGCCCGCAAGAAGGATGGGCGTTATTTTTTGTAAGGTCAGAATGATAGGGGCGTTCCAAGGAACGATACAAGCAATCACCCCAATCGGCCTCTTCACTACGCTGACCCAACCGCTTTCATCCTCTATAATCCGATTTTGAAAGGCAGAAGGCGCCAATTCTATCATATTTCTCATATCCATCAAGCCTAATTTGACCTCATCAACCGTTCTGCCAAGCAGAATGCCGTTTTCTTTAGCCGTCACACAGGCGATGAAAGACGCATTTCTCTCAATTTCTTCAGCAGATTTCAATAAGATTGACATTCTTTCTTCAAGTGAAGTTTGGCTCCAGGAATGGAAGGCTCGATGCGCAGACTGCACAGCTCCATCAATATGGCTTGCATCTCCTCTGGCGATATAGCCAACTACTTCACTTAATCTGCCTGGATTCCTCACTTCATCATAATGCTCTGTTGTCACATCTTCATTGTTGATAAACAAGTTCACCTTCATGTGATTCACCTCGCTATGTCCATTTCAATTTCATTCGCTCCAATATTACATTTCAACATCGTCTGCCAGATTCCCACGCTTATTTTTTACTCCGCTATAGACGCTAATGGCAAATATAATGAGGGCAATGCCCATGATAACGGCTGAAATTGGCTGCGTAAAAAAGATAAGAAAACCTTCAGTTGAAATAGATAAGGATTGCAGCATGGATGTCTCCAATTGTGATCCCAATATAAAAGTTACAATCATCGCGGACATCGGGATATCCAATTTTTTCATGATATAACCAATAACCCCAAAAATCAGCATCATCCCAACATCCCAAAGGCTGCCATTTAGACTGTAGGTCCCAACCAAGATGACCATCAGGATAATCGGAAACAATAATTTATACGGTATCATCGCAATTTTGGCCCACATACCTACTAATGGCATGTTCATGATTAGTAATAAAACATTCCCAATAAACATACTGGCAATCAGACCCCAAACAAAGTCCGGATTTTTCGTAAACAGGGCTGGCCCTGGCGTTAATCCGTGCATAATGAATGCTCCTAAAATAACCGCCATGGTCGGCGAGCTTGGCAGCCCTAGTGAAAATAATGGAATTAAAGCCGCACCGCTGTGAGCGTTATTCGCCGTTTCAGGGCCGGCTACCCCCTCGATTGCTCCCTTTCCAAAGCGAGATGGATCCTTCGCTGCCTTTTTTTCTACAATGTAGGAAAAGGTTGACGCGATAATGGAATTTGCACCTGGAATGACTCCGAGAAGCATTCCTATGCCAGTTCCCCTTCCGATAGATTTTAGAGTTGCTCCCCATTCATCCCGCCTAGGAAGAAGACCTTTGACCTTTTCTGGTTTGGTAACTTTTGCTGGGTTTTCTGCATTCAGCAAAATTTCGGAAATTCCAAACAGACCCATGGCCATGACTGCAAAATCAATTCCATCCATCAACTCTATGGAGCCAAATGTGAAACGGAATTCTCCAGTGACCATGTCTTGTCCTACCATGGCCAGCAATAAACCGAGGAATGCAGCAATTAATCCCCTGACCAAAGACTTCCCCATCAATGCCACAATCATCAGCATGCCAAGCAGCATAATTGCAAAGAACTCCGGAGGACCAAACTTCAACGCAAATTTAGACAGAGCAGGACCCACAAATGTAAGTGCTGTTACAGCAACAATCCCGCCGATAAACGAACCAATTGCAGACACTCCAAGAGCTACACCCGCACGCCCCTTCTTTGTCATCTCATACCCGTCGATACATGTAATGACCGATGCCGCCTCACCTGGCACGTTCACTAATACAGAGGTAATCGTTCCTCCATACATCGAACCATAAAAGATTCCGGAAAGCATAATAATAGCAGAGACTGGTTCCATCCCGAAAGTAAGAGGAATAAGTAAAGTAGTTCCAGATACCGGACCAAGACCAGGGAGTACACCGATGACCATCCCAAGCATTACACCAATTAGGCAGTAAAGAAGATTTGACCAGCTCATAGCCGTTTCAAATCCATGCAAAAGCAATAACAATGAATCCATTTAACTGTCCCCCTAAAATAGTATCCCGCCTAAAGGTAAGTACACCTTTAAGATGGTATTAAACATCCAGTAAATGAATACTGTTATTCCGACAGACATCAATAAGGTGGTGTACCATTTATACTCTTTATAGAACAACATGGCCAAAAAAATAACACCCGCAAGTAGGAATCCGAATAATGAAAAGAGTATTACGAAAAGGACCAAACTGATAATGATAAACAAAATATGTTTTAGAGAACGTCCAGTTGGCCACGATTCACTGCTTGCATTTTTCCCTTTCACGCTGTCATAAATATACCAAATCGCGAGGAGCATCAGGATACCGCTTAACCAAGTAGGAAAGAAGCCCGGTCCCGGTCCAAGAGCACTAGAATAGGAATACTGCAAGGACAGTACAAACAAGAAAAGAGCTAGAAGGAAAATGACTGCACCAGCCCATATTCCTGACCTGTAATTACTCATGATTGAATTTTATCCCCTTCCATGAACAAATTGAAAATGGTGGGCATTCAGGAATCAACCTGAAAACCCACTGATGCTTCAATAACGCAGTTTTATTTGATTAGACCGAGTTCTTTTAACATTTTGCCAAATCTTACATTCTCTCCATCTACCTCTTTTTGGACAACCTCAGGACTACCATATTGAGTCTGTAAAGAGGCCTTCTCGAATTCTTTTAACACATCAGGGTCTTCCATTGTTTTCTTAACCGCTTCTTCTAGCATCTTAACGATTTCCTTTGGCACACCCTTCGGTGCGAAAAGCGAGGTATTGCTATCGATCGCAATATCGAAGCCTTTATCTTTCAACAAAGGAATATCTGGAAAATATGGAACAGGTACACTTGCGGCATTAAATATTGCACGGAGCTCTCCAGATTCAATAAGCGCCTTGGCATCGCTCGGCTGTACCATAGCCCCTTGAACATGACCGCCTAGAACTGCTGTGATTGCTGGAGGCGTGCCTTCAAATGACACCGCCTTTGCTTCAAGGTCTGCCATCTTTTCCAATTCTGCCATTGGTAGATGAGCCCCTGATCCAATCCCCCCAGCTACACCATATGAAAATTTACCAGGATTCTTCTTCACATAATCAAGCCATTCTTCAAACGTTTTCCAAGGAGCATCTGCTTTCACAATCATGATTTGCTGGTTGCCGAATACTTTTGCGATGGGTTGAAAACTGTCATATGAGTATTTCACATTCCCATACAAAGGCTGCATGGAAATAGCACGGTGTGTAGACATTGCAAGGGTGTATCCATCAGGCTTGGCGTTAAACAAATCCGTGATCGCAATTGAGCCGCTGCCACCTGGTTTATTCACAATCACTAGCTGGGCATCTGGCAAATATTTTGGTAGGTATTTTTCCAGGATTCGGGCACCAATGTCTGTAGAGCCGCCCGCAGCAAATGGCACGAGTACTTCAATCGGTCTTTTAGGATACTCGATTTTGGTCTGTTTTTCATTATTGGCTGCCGTAGCTGCATTCGAACCCGTTGATTTTGAAGAGTCAGAACAACCTGCCAGTACAATAAGTAAAGCTGACAAAAAAAGCATAACGAATTTTTTCATTCTTCAACCTTCCCCCTACTTAAAAAATTTCACAGCTTTCACAGTTTAAAAAACACACTTATTTAACCGTTCATCACCTCCCAATGAAATCAAACTCTCAGAAAAACGTAGATTAATAATCTTTCTGATTCGATATTTTGGCCAGGCGGACATCCACCACAGCTGATTTCCCGTTTTTCACTTCATTCATGGCCTGCTGTAATATTTCAGGTAACTCCCTTGGATCTGTCACCATCCTGGCGTATGCCCCACCTGCCGCTTCAGCTATTTTTGCAAGATCGGCAGATTGATCAAAATTCACCCAGTAACTGTCCGTTTGTTTGGCCATACCTTCCGGATACCGCTTTAATAGATTCAGCTTCGTTGCATTCCAACCTTCATTGTTGTAAATGACGGTTAAGAATGGAGCTTGATATCTGCGTGACATCCAATGAACGGATGACGGAACGCTGAATAAATATGAACCGTCACCGGTTAAGGTCACTACCGTTTTCGTTGGATCTGCAAGCTTCATTCCAATGGCTGCTCCGCCATTCCATCCCAAGGATGTACCGCCGCTTGTAAACATGGTGCCCTCTTTGGAGCGCGGCAAATGTTTGGCTACCGTCATGGTATTCGTAATCGTCTCATCTAATATGATGGTCTCATCGTCCACCACTTTCCTTAAACAAGCCGTTAGCCATTCTGGCGAAATCGTATTTCCATTTACCTGGGCTTCCTGCTTCCAGGCTTCACGTTGCTTAACATGGTGCTTCGCTAAACGGAGATACCGTTCTTGTACTTGCTCCTCATTAATATCGCTCTTGGCTAAAGCGTCATTTAATTGAAGTAAGGAGGCATAAGCATCCGCTCGATAATTTTTCATCGCGGGAATGTGCCATAGTGGGATTTCTTCCTTGATTGGATCTAAATCAATATAGTAGACTTTGCAATCATTCTTTGGCTGAACTTGTGTAGTGACCCAAGGGACATCTGTATCAATGGCGATAATGACGTCCGCTCCAGGTATAAATGGGTTCGGATCGTACCCCAGATGCAGAGAATGGTCCCTCGGGAAATTTACGTAAGTAGGAATTTGCTCCACCACAGGTATCGCTAGTTTTTCGCAAAACTCAACCAATTGCGGGACCGCTTTTGTCATTCTGCCTAAATAGGAAGTAATCACCAGTGGGTTTCGGGCTTCTAATAAAGCCCTTACAATTTCGTCTAGACCCCAGTTAGGGATGGAGGATGGTTCGATTGGCGCCCATTCTCCCCAAGAATCCGGCAGCTTTTCCACATTTTCCTCTAGAACTTCTCTCGCTCCGGTCAAATAAACGGGTCCGGCCGGATCGCTTTGGGCCATCTGCATCGCCCTGTAAATGAGCTGTTTAACGTTCTTTCCCGTTCTGATATCTGATTCCCATTTGACATAGGACCTGAGGATTCCACGCTGATCGTATACATTTTGCAGGTAATTAACATAAGAATTGCGGCTGCCTGGAAGCTCTCCGTCCATGGTGAACGGTGTTTCTCCAGCGAAAATGAACACCGGAACACGAGCCCGGAATGCATTATGAACAGCTCCTCCCAGATTTTGCGTTCCCACATCCGTATGAATAATCACGCCTTGAGCTTGGCCAGACAGCATCGTATACCCTTGAGCTGCGGATAAAGCCACACTCTCATGCGGACAAATGATGGCCTTAGGAAGTTCCTTCCCTTCCACCTTGGCCTTCGCTAAGGCCTCAATCATCGAAGGATGATCACTGCCTAGATTGCAAAATAGGTAGGAAATTCCGACTTCTTGCAGCGCTTCCATCAAAGCGTCCGCAGCAGCGTAACGATCGATTTTGTGTTCATCGTTCATGAATTCGTCTCCTTTTTTTATAATTCAACTGATTTTTCTAAGATTTCAGCAATATCAAGCGTCTGCACCCGTTCTTCAACTTCCTTGGCCTTTGTGCCATCGGAAAGCATCGTTAAACAATAAGGGCAATTGCTGCCGATGACCGTCGGATTCACTTGAAGCGCCATTTCTGTCCGGGCTATATTCACCCTCGCCCCTTCGCGCTCTTCCATCCACATCCTGCCTCCGCCAGCACCGCAGCAGAGTGCATTTTCCCGATTTCGCTCCATTTCGAGCAGCTCCATTCCCGGAATCGCACGCAGGATATCCCTTGGCGAACCATAGATATCATTGTAGCGTCCGATGTAACAAGAATCATGATAGACCACTTTCTCTTCAACCCTCTTAGTTGGCTTGAGTTTGCCTTCCTTCAATAAATCAGCCAGAAGTTGGGTATGGTGGACAACTTCCGCTTCCAGCCCAAATTCCGGGTACTCATTTTTAAAGGTGTTAAATGCATGAGGATCGGTCGTCACAATTTTGCGAACACCGTACGTCTGGAACGTCTCAATATTTTGAGTGCATAAGTCCTGGAATAAGTACTCATTCCCCATCCGGCGTGACGTGTCCCCGGAGTTCTTCTCTTCATTGCCGAGAATCGCAAATTTCACACCGGCTTTGTGCATCAAACGGGCAAAGGATCGGGCAATCCTTTGGCTGCGGATGTCGAACGAGCCCATCGAACCAACCCAGAATAAAACATCGAATTCACTAGTCTCATCAACGGTTTTGATGATATCCTCCATACCTTCCCGCCATTTGATGCGTTGATTGCGGTTCGTGCCCCAAGGATTTCCTTGCCTCTCGATATTATTGAAGTAGCGTGAAGCCTCAGTCGGCATCTCCCCTTGTGTCATGACCAAAAATCTTCGCATATCTATAATTTTATCCACATGCTCATTCATCACCGGACATTGATCTTCACAATTGCGGCATGTCGTACAGGCCCACAATTCTTCTTCCGTGATGACATCCCCAATCAGGTTTGGCATTTCTACAGTAGCCGCCACCTCGGAATTTACATCCATTCTCGCTAGTAGAGCAAATTGATTGGCTTTCGCATCCTTAAAAGCAAAGGCCGGCACCCAAGGTGTACGCGATGTGATTGAAGCTCCCTTTTCCGTCAGGTGGTTTCGCATTTTCAAAATGAGTTCCATTGGTGAAAGGGTCTTACCTGTGCCGGAAGCAGGACACATATTTGTACATCGTCCGCATTCTGCGCAGGCGTACAGATCGATTAGCTGCTGTTGGGTAAAATTCTCGATTTTTCCAACGCCGAATTCCTCAGCCTCTTCATCCTCAAAATCGATCTTCCTCAATTTTCCAACAGGCCCGACTTTCTTGAAAAACAAGTTGAACAACGCGAATAGCTCATGCGCCTGCTTCGACTGCGGGACAAACACCATGAAGGACAACACTGTCAGCAAGTGCACCCACCAAAATACGTAGAAGAATACTGTTCCTGCCGTCGTGCCCATCCCAGAGAACACTGTCGCAACCACTCCGGAAAATGGGGCATAGACGAAATCCGGTTCATGCCCGAGCATCACGGTTTCAAACCCCAGCGTCAGCAGGATGGACACAGTCAACGTGGTTAGAGCAATGATGACCACAGCCGCTTTGACATCTCTCCTGATTTGCAAGCGCTTTAATTTTTCTATATAACGACGGTAAAAAGCATATGCCACACCGCAGAGCATGAGGAAGGTTGTCCACTCCTGCATGAGACTGAAATATTTGTGCGCGGCACCGAAAGGGAATTCGAACCCTATGATAAATCCCTTGATAATGATTTCAATGAGCCCTATTTGGATGATGAAAAAACCATAGAACAAGATAAAATGCATCAAACCGCTTTTCTTGTCTTTAAACAATTTCCTTTGACCAAACCCATTGACTAACACGCTATTCAATCGTTCTTTGAGGTTCAGTTCAAAAGTAGGTTTCTTACCGAGCTTCACAAACAAATACCGACTGTATACGATTTGGAAAAATAAATACAACGCATATCCTGTCACCGCTAGAACAGCTGCAAAATTCAAATATACTAGCACCAATGCACTCCCTTTCCTTACTCTCTCTGATGCTTCCACCAACCGTATTCTTTACACTTAGGATTGAATGGGGCATTGTTTCCTTAACTCATAATTCTTGCATTTGCAACCATGCGCACGGTCTTTTGCTGGAATATCTCCAACCATTGTTGTTAGGAAACACCTTCCGTTTTTGATTATTCGAAAAATTCTATATCTTTACGTTTATAGTAGCATCCGTTATACTATACTTCAAATATCTATTTAGTAGATTTGCTATACGATTAAAATATGGATAGGTGGTTACCAAATGGATATACGCCAACTACGTTACTTTGTGACAGTAGCAAATGAAGGTCAAATTACACGTGCGGCAAAAAAATTGAATATGGCTCAACCACCCTTAAGCCAACAGTTAAAGATAATCGAGGAACAAGTAGGGACCGCTTTGTTTTTCCGGAACAGTAGAAGCGTCGAGTTAACGGAGGCTGGATTGTTACTCTACCAACGTGCGGTTAGTATCCTTCATCAAATCGATGACACTTTAATCGAAGTGAAAGAAACGGGAGATGGATTACGGGGACAGCTCTCGATCGGTACTGCGAAGACATGCGCCGTGACATATTTGCCGGAAAGAATTCAAACTTTCCGCAGTAAATATCCACTCGTTACGTTTCGTGTACTGGACGGCCATCCCTATCAAGTCGTTAAGTTGGTAGAAGAGAGGCTAGTAGAACTAGCAGTAGTTCGTTTTGTTTCAGACCTACATTTAGATTATGGCTCAAGGACTTTACAAATAGAGCCTTATGTATTATTCGTTCCAAGTAAATGGGAGTGGGAATCATCTAGAACATCTATTCTTATGAAAGATCTTGAAGACATTCCACTCGTCATGGTCGTACGAGAAAACAAGTATGGGACATATAGCGCCTTCCATGATACCTGTTTAAAACAAGGGATCAAATTGAACATCGTCAGCGAATGTCATGACGCTGCTATAATATTATCCTTTGTCGCAGCCGGGATGGGAGCGGCTGTTCTGCCAAAATCAACGCTTTCCATTCACCAGTCAAACGATATTAAAATTGTCGAAATTGAGGATTGTCCTCTGTATAATAAAACCTCTCTCATTTGGGACCAAAAGCGCCCTCTATCGAAAGTTGCCCAGCGATTTATGGAGATGTTTTGATAGAACTTTCTATATCTCAAAACCATAGTTTTTGAGATAAAAAAAAAGAGGTAATTTCACCTCTTTTTCTTGTTGTATTTTCTATTATGACTCAATATTGTTCGCTTTCTATTTTTTCCAACCATTTAATCGTCAGGACACTATTAAAACTAGGAGGTTCATATTGTAGAAGAATTTTCTTTTTCGACTTCACTTTTGCGATTGCCTCTGAGATAGTATCATCTTTTTCGATTAATATTTTATACTCCCCTATATTTGGGAGTGAATAATTTGGTAAAATGCCATTTTTACAGCAATACTTTGTTTTATAGTAGTCTCCTAGTAAACTTGGAATTTCTTGCAATCGACATTCACTTAAATATTTTCGAATAAGTGTCGAACTAATTTTTTGCCCATGCCACTTTAGCTCATCAACAATGGTTACACCAATATGCGATGGCACATGGTGTTGAATTGTTTCGGCATTACCACTGGCTTTTGCACCATATGTATAGTCAAAGCCGCAAATGATTTCCTTTGCGCCCAGCCCAATAACATACTTCTGCATAAATGCGGCCGCTTCAACTTTTGCTAATTTCTTTGTAAATTCAACGACATAAAATACATCGACACCTAATTGTTCAAGCTTTTCAATTTTTTGCTCGATTGGCTCTAAATAATTCACCTCAAAGCCTGGAATTAGGACACTTTTCGGATGTGGAAAAAAGGAAAGGACCGCCAATGAAAGCTGATATTTCATTGCTTTCCGCTTTGCAGTCTCCACAACTTTTTGATGTCCAAGATGAACTCCATCAAAGTACCCTAAAGCCATCGAAACATCTCTTGCTTCTTCCTGTAAATCGCGTAAATTAACTTCATTCACATAAATCACTTCCATCTGCGATTCCTCCCTTCTTTATCCTCTTACTTCTTCACCACTTCCTCCGTAAAGGTAACGATTACTTTCCCAAGCACACCAAAATCCGCCTCAAAAGCATCGCCAGCTTTAAACTCAACTGCTTTCGATAAAGCACCAGATAATACAAACATACCTGGTTCAATTGTAACCCCATAATGGCTTACTTCATTCGCAAGCCAAACTACGGCATTTAATGGGTTCCCTAATACAGCTGCACTCGTAGCTCGATCTAACAGCTCACTGTTTTTATACAAGGTCATCTCTATATTCGTAATATCTTCAATGTCAGTTAATTGAGTACGTTTTTCACCTAAAATAGCACCGGCTGACGAGCCATTATCAGCAACGGTATCTGCATATTGAATTTTCCAGTTTTCAATGCGGCTATCAATAATTTCAACTGCAGGCACAACATATGCGGTTGAATTGATAACATCTTGTACAGTTACATTTGGCCCCTTTAATTGTTTATCAAGCACAAAGGCAATTTCAAATTCTACCTTAGGCTGAATAAACGATTCCAACGAAATCCCTTGTTGTTCCTTATAGATCATTTCATCTAAAATAAAGCCGTAATCTGGTTTATACACTTTTAACATTTCTTGCATGGCTTTACTTGTTAAACCGATTTTGAGTCCCTTTACTGTTGCCCCTGCTTCAACTCTTTTTCGAATTTGATAAAGCTGAATACCGTAAGCAACTGAATCAGAAATGTTTTCCGTTATCGATGTGAATGGTAAAATTGTTTGTTTTGAGCGTTCTGCTTCAAGCAATAGCTCGCCTGCTAACTGAATATTCATAGGTCCTCTCCTTTGATTAAACGATGGCTAATTCTGCTAATTGTCGATATTTCCCACCAAAAAATAGGAGTGGGTTTTTATCTTCTAAATGTAAATCTATTATTTTGCCAATAAATAATGTGTGATCACCTTCTACATGTTCTGATACAACTTCACATGCTATTTGTGCAATCGTATCTTTTAATACAGGTAGGCCTCTTAATTGAGCAAATTGCACATCCTCACCCAGTTGGCCCGCGAAATGACGCGAATAATGTTCTTGATCTTCACTTAAAATATTGACCGAGAATTTTTTCGATTGTTTTACTTTCTCTAAAAATTTCGCTTTATGACCAATGGAAATGACGACTAACTTCGGGTCAAGAGATACAGACATGAAGCCATTTGCAGTCATACCATGTGGCACTCCATCATTTTCTGTTAATAACACCGTTATACCTGTAGCAAATTTCCCCATTGCATCTCGAAATAAACGATCATCCATTCTAATTCCTCCTTATCGTTAGTGGATGTTACCATCATAAAATAATCAAAAAAACATTATAATTGCTACTTTTATTGAAAATCCGGAGAAAAACAATAAAAATCAATGACAAGTGTTATTTATCAATATATACTCATGCAATGTTTGTCTTCTTTTCTATCATTTTGAATATGAATATTTTCTAGCTATAATGTATCCGGGTAATGATCAATTTGAAAATTTATAGTTGTAAAACTATTTACAATCTTATAGAATGTGTCTCATCGGAATATTCCGAAAAATCACTTGATATTTTGTTATTTTTCTTAACAACTGACAAGATGTCTAAAAACTTAAATCAAGTTCACATAAGAGAGAGCGTTTCGATTTGAATTAATTGTAAGCGCTAGCATAAATTTCTTATTTGATTGGGGGGTGGTAGAGGTCTAGAAACTAATCTAATCTTAGGGGGGATGTTATGATGAAGTGGACAGTATTAGCAATGCTTTTCTTATTGTCTATTATGAATTACACGGATAAATCAGTGCTTGGCTTTGCTGCAGAACCGATTATGAATGAGCTGAATATGAATTATGAACAATTCGGTTTGGTCGGTAGTAGTTTCTTTGCGGCTTATGCGATAGGTAGTATTCTACTTGGTACTTTAACTTATCGCTTCAATACAAAGCATTTACTGATACTGATTGCTTTAGGTTGGACGGTTTCTCTATCTAGTGCCTATTTCATTGATAGCTTAGCTGGATTAATCATCATTCGTGTTACTTTAGGTTTCTTCGAAGGTGGTACATATGGATTATGTGTGGCCCATGTTGCAAAATGGTTTACAAGTGAAACGCGTGGATCTGCTTATGCGATTATGACGTCTGGGACAACCGTCGGGACGTATTTAGCTGCACCGATTATAGTATTTTTAATTGGCTCAGTGGGGTGGCAACATACATTTGCAACATTGGGTATAGTCAGTCTAATTTGGGCAGTTGCCTTCCTCTTCATGAAAAGTCAACCGAAAGAGCCGATTCAAGAAACGATTGTAGTGCTTCCCTCTACACAAGAAGCTCAATTCAAAGATATTATTAAAGTTATGTTGAATCCTTACGTACTTTCAGTAATGGTCGTAGGATTTGTATCGATGTGGGCCAATACGTGGGTCATTACATGGGCGCCAACATATTTAACAAAAATTGTTGGACTTGACACACAAGTAATGAGTATCGTGTTTGCCGGCATGGGGATTGCAGGGACAATTTTTGCCATCTTCGTAGGAAAATTTACGGACATTTTATTCCGCAAAAACAAAAGCCTTATTAAATCATACGATAAAGTGTTAACAACGGTATTGATTATAGGTGCTATTGCTTATGGTGTGACAACGATCGTTGAATCGCCAATTTTAGCAGTTATTTTCCTTGCGATTGGCTTAATTATGAATACATGTCTACTTCCACTTGGTACGACGGTTAAAACATTAATCGTTCCGAAGAACTTAATCGGTAGTGTTTCAGGAATTTCACTGTCCATTTCGAGTATGGCAGGAATTATCGGACCATATATCACAGGTTATTTAATTATGTTAGGAGGAGACGATATTCGCTCTGGTTTCAACTCAGGCGTATTGATCGTTGTTGCGTTATATGTCATCAGTGCGATTTTCTTGCTAATGACGCTCAAACGCAAATCTGATTTCACGAAAAAAGTGGAAGCTATTACAGCACCTGTGGTTATTGAATAAATATAAATAAAAACTCATCGAAGATGGCCATGTCCATTTCCGATGAGTTTTTTTATTGCTTATGACAACGTTTATAAATTATGAATACTCGGCTCTTTATTGATCAGACATTTAAGTTGATTAAGTCAAATTATCAGCTACTACTTGTCTTAATCAAATTGTAATTCCCCTGACAAAATAAGTGCCTGTATAACTAATAATATATAGGCGGTCGTAGAAGCATTTTTAACTGTGACCTGCAACATCTCTTCAATTTGTTTAATTCGATATTGTATTCCACCGATTGATAATGTTAGCTCTTCCATTGTTTCTTTTAAGCGCTGTCCATTTAATAAATACACATAAAGTGTATGCAGCAATTCTCTTTTTCGTGGATCATGGAAATTATACAAGTCTTTTAATGTTTTTTTCGCCATTTCATACAATTGCTCTAAACTCATATTCGTGACGATATCCCCTAACATACCTAAATCTTCATAGTCTGTCATAAGCTTTTTATTTGGGAATCGTTGAGCAACCCTTGCCTCTTTTATGGATCTTTCGAAATCTTTAAATTCTGTAAAGGCTCCACTCATACCTAAAACATAATTATAGTTGACATTTTGCTTTGCTATCTCCTGAAAAATCTTATTGAATTTTTTCATGAAAGCTTGTTTATCCTTAAATTGTGCGTTTAATAAGACAATTTCTTCCCCAACGACAGCAAAAATACTAGGTAGCTCCCATTTTTTAAACAATCTTGACATTTGAATAAGTTGATCATGTAAATCAATGATTTCATTATTCGACTTTAGTTTTTGAATATGGATAACAGCTGTAGAAAAGGGAGGCTCAAATTTAAACGGCAAAAACTTGAAATATGATTCAATGTCTTTAATGTTTTGATTATGAATTAACCGGTCTAAAATGGAACTTCTCATTCGTTGCTGTTCCTCAAATTGCGCCTCCTCGTATAAAATGCACAATGCCATCACATTCGATATTCTTTCTAAAAATAAATAATCATTATCCTCTATTTTCTGAGGTGAGAAGTAGAAAAATGAGCATGTTGCATAATTTTTTTTATTAATTAATACAGGTGTTACTAATTTAAAATGGGAACGACCTGCATAGTACGATACATCATGCTTCTTTTCGAGATAGTTTAAATTCTTTTGTTCTTTTTTTATGCTTTCTAATTGCTGCTCAGTTAGTCCAATTTGACTTAACTGATGACCATGTATATCTTCTATCAGCATCGGGATATGGAGTAGTTCGTAAGCAGTTTGAAGTATTTCATCCATCGATTGTTTTTCGGTCACGTTTTGTGTGAGTTGACTATGGAAGGTCGATATTTTTTCAAGCATATGTTTATGATGCAGCAACGCATCATACGTCATTTCTAATTCCGACAAAATATTATCACTTTGATACAAATTAATTAACTCCTGCTGGTCTGGTAACCAATCTTTTTCAAGACGAATTTCAAATTCGCAGCAAGGATCCCCCTTCGCAACACATTGCGTTTCTATAGCAATAATCGATTCCCCAAATTCATAGGATAACGCGCCACTGGCAAATCCACATAATGTGTGACAAACACATTCTGTCGCAAGACCATAATTTTGATCATGTAGCTCCGCTTCGAACGACTCAACCCATTTCCCCCATGTGTCGATACATTCAATTGTACCATCTGGATGTTTCACAATTTCCCCCATGAATACCACATCTTTTACGTGCCCCAGTCTGGCATGCCCTTCACCAATTGTTTTATTTTTCCTAGTTTTATTTTGGAGATAGTTCTTCGCTGCTTCCATGCCAAATTCTTTTCCGAATCGAAACAGAAAACCCTTTGTTTTATACGACCCGATGTTATTAACCAAATTATTTTTTAGTGTCAGAAAGGCGTTCGCCGACATTAAGATATTTTTGGCCTCTCCTGTATCAAACGAAATATTACTCATGAACAATCCCCCGGTTTCGATTTCTGATACTAATATTAATCAATAGAATACGAATTTTCAATAAATTTTATAGATTCATAATATTATTTCAATAAAAACTACTATGATATTTAAAAATTCAAACAGTTATACTGAACTCAGAAAAGCTAATACAAACAAACCAAGGAGGTTAAACATATGACAATTTTTGATGGTTTTCATAATAGCTGGGTGTTAGCAAATGGAGTTCGTACACATTATTCATGGGCAGGCACAGAAGGCCCGGCAGTCATCTTATTACATGGTGCAGGTCCAGGTGCTGGTGGAGCAGCTGGTTGGCGCTTTATGTTACCCGCTTTAGCAGAAGCGGGATATCGTGCATTTGCACCTGACCAATTATCAATGGGCTTAACTGATACACGCCCTCATGCATGGCCAGTTAATGGGCACCAAAGTTTAGTGGATCATGTACATGATTTTATAGAAGCATTATGCCTAGACCAAGTGTACTTAGTCGGTAATTCACAAGGTGCTTATGTAGCAGCTAAATATGCGATTGACCATCCAGAAAAGGTGGAAAAAGTTGTTTATATCGGTAGTAACACGATATATCAAGCAATGCAGGAAATACCAGAAAGAAAATTAAGATCATTTTTAGAAGTTATCGGCTACGATTTCACAGAAAAATCGCTTCGTAAATTTATGAATCGAAATTCAGTTGGAGATACAATAGTGCCAGAAGAATTAATTCAATTACGTCATCATGCTGCAAATCGGCCAGGTGTAAGAGAAGCAAACAAAGCATTCGATGATTATTTAGCAAAAATGAATTCGAACACAAAATTATGGGATCGATTCTGTATTAAAGATTCCCTACCAAAATTAAAAGTTCCTGGCAAATTTATTTGGGGAAAACATGATGCTGTGGCGTCAATCGAAATCGCTTACAAACTGGAAAAATTACTACCAAACATCAAGTTTGAGTACATTGACAACTGCGGGCATCAATGTCAAACAGATCAGCCTGAACTGGTTAATCAGCTTGTCATTGACTTTTTAGCACTTAAGAATGAAGAAGCTGTAACCGTTAAATAATCATTTAAATCCATGTTGAAAGGGCTGATTTTATGGTATTACTTGTTGAAAATAAATTGCTTTTTGAAGAAATGATCGAAAAGGCGAAAAAAATTGGTGTAGCCGCAGAGCTTGAAGCGTTACAAGCCGATCAAAATGCCACAATATCTGAAAATATTGCAAATATTATTCGGAATGAAAATATTCATCGTTTAATTCTTCCGAAAGAATATGGTTACCCACAACTTGATTGGCGTACATTTATTGATATGGTCAGCACAGTTGGCTATTACAATTTATCGGCAGCGTGGCTCACATACTTCTTTTCAGTGCACAATGCATGGGTGTCATATTTACCAAAGCCGTTACGTGACGAAATCGTTAACCAAGGCGGCTTTGTAGCCGATGTATTTGCACCTATAGGGCAAGTAGAAGAGTGCGAAGGCGGCTACTATGTTTCAGGTAGATACAACTTTGTAAGCGGTATCAATTATAGTGATTGGGTTGGCGTTGGAGCGATGATGAAATTTGACGATTCTGATAAGCCTGAACGAGTGGGTATTTGCTTAAAGGTGTCTGATTTAGAAGTCGTGAAAAACTGGGATTCTCTTGGATTACGTGGCTCAGGTAGTAATACACTGGTTGTTGATAAAGTTTTTGTAAAACCTGAATCGATTCTTCGTTTTAATAAAATTATCGAGTGCAGTCAACCGCCAGAAAAGGATTTCGATCAAGATTATTTGTATTACAACACACCCTTCTACCCTGGCTTCTATGTTGGGTTTGCTGCAATGGCGGTAGGTGGCGCTGAACGTGTATTAAATGAGTTTGAAAAACATACAGCAGGTCGAATTCGCTTCTCAGGTGTCGTTGAAAAAGAATCTCCTACAAGCCAACGTGTACTTGCAGAATTAAGTATAGAAATGGAATCAGCTAAAGCTTTATTAAACCAATACATTGTCATGATGGAACAAGATAAAGGTGGCTCTTATGAAGGTGCAAGATACAAAGCAATTCGAGCTACGATAATCGATAAGTGCGTCAATATTGGTGTTAAAAGTTTATTAACACTTGGCGGACATGCCTTATTGAAAGGTCATCCGGTTGAATTGTTTGCACGTGACTTAATTGCGATTGCTACTCATATTACATCTTTATACGAAGATGGTATTCACGGTTATGGCAGACATTTATTTGGTTTCAAAACAGGTATCCAAGGATAATAGGTTGCCAGTTTTACATCCTTCTGGTTCACAATCTTTAAATTGAGGTGAAAATTATGGAAAAATTCATTTATGCTCCAGAAATTGCAAAATTAGGTCACGTTGCATTAGTAACAGAGGACTTAGAAAAATCACTATGGTTCTTTAAAGAAGTAATCGGTTTAGAAGAAACACGTGCAGTTAATGGTACGCACTATTTGCGTGCATGGGGTGACTTTGAGCACCATTCCCTTTCAATCAAAGCTGGAGAAAAGTCTTACATCGACCATATCGGATGGAAAGCAAAACGCCGTGAGGATGTTGAAACCTTTGCACTTCTTTTAGGAGATGCTGGCACAGATGTACGCTGGATTAAAGATGGTGAAGAAGTAGGTCAAGGAGAAGCAATTCGATTTGAATTACCAAGTGGGCACCGCTTTGAAATTTATTACGATATGGAAAAACCAGCAGCTGAGGAAGGTCGTAAATCAGTGCTGAAAAATCAAGTATATAAATCCTGGGCAAAAGGTGTTTCACCACGACGCATCGATCATGTTAATTTGCAAACATCAATGGATAATAAACTAATAGTAAGCTATTTAACAGAAACATTAGGCTTCAAGCTTCGCGAATACTTCGTTAATCCAGATGATGAGCAAGTAGCTAGCTGGATGAGTGTTACAAACTTAGTACACGATGTTGCGATGATGACGACGAAAAATTCAATTAGGCCGAATGAAATGCACCATATCGCGTACTGGTTAGATAACTCTCAAGATCTTTTACGTGCAGCTGACATATTATGTGAAAATGAAGTTGGCTTTGTTGGACCTGGTAAACATGGAATTTCACAAGCGATGTACATTTATGTAAAAGATCCAGGTAGCGGCCTTCGTGTTGAAATCTTCACAAATAGTTACTTAATCTTCGAGCCTGATTGGGAGCCTATAAAATGGAGTTACGATGAATATCTTAAACACGGATCTACTTATTGGGGCGATCGTCGTCGCGATGACGTATATCGAGAACAACCAATAAAAGCATAACTTAGTTTTCTACCACTACCAGACAAGTAAAATAATATAGAAGAACGATACATCCCAAATTCTCAATTTTATTATGATAATTTGGGATTTTTTATATGACGCTACCCCTTTGCTGGTACGTTCCAGTTTTGATTTGCTACAGTAATAACATTTAACTATTCAACCAATATAAAATCTGAACAAATGGGCAGACCTCCATTTTGATTGATGGTATACTTGTTAGATACTACTACAGTAATGGTGATAAACGTGGTTTATTTATTGATATTAATGTTCCTTATAGTATGTATTATTTTATTTTTCTCATGTAAAAAAATATATATTAGAACTTCAACCATGGCCATGGTTATGGCAATTGGGATTGTTACGCAAGGTGTTCTATTAAACTATTTTGGAATCCATTTCTTCCAACACATTTTCGGAAAAATCCTCAGTATTCTTAACTTATCCCTATGGTTTGCTTTCATATTATCTTTTTTCATCACAAGCTTGGATGGAAAATTTAAAGACATGCATTATTCCAATCGGATCAATCGTTTTGGGATTGGCACATGGGTTGCTGGTACATCCATCAGCGGCATCTTATTTTATAAACAATTTATCCAATGGGGATTTATTTCGGTCATTATTGCTTTTATTAATATCGTCCTGTGGATTATTTATGTTGGGGTCAGTGTAAAAACTTTTATAGAAATTTTCCGGACAAAATCATATCGGAATGTTCATGGAATTCTTCTGCTTACTACTGTTAGCACACAATCGATCGTCCTTTTACTTAACACTGTTTTCAAAGAATTTCCGGAAATCTTTATCCTATCCTTACTAATTATAGGATTTTGTTTTTATCTGGTTTGTGTTTTCTTAATTTTAATTAGATACATTAAAAATTCTTGGTCAATTGAAATGGATTGGAACAATACGAATTGCATCTTACATGGGGCTTTATCTATTTCCGGGATAGCCTGTTTAGTCACAGGCATCATTAGTATCGATACCATAAGATGGATATGAAGAGCTGCCCTTCTTATTTTCATTACGGTTGAGTCTATTGAAATTTACAGGTTTTATTAACGGTTTAAACACTTTGGCTTTAAAAAAGCGATCTTTATTTATGATGTTACGCAGTGGAGTAGAGTTTTTACATTTGCCATGTTTTATACTTTTACTTCCCTGATTCATACCCATTTATTTATTGGATCCATTGTGATTGACACAATCTTAAACGATGGCGTATGGGTAGTCATCATTCTTCTCATGTTTGAACTATTGCTTTGTGTTAGTGATCTCAGAAAAGCTAATAAACAATTATCAAGACAAATTAGTAAAGAAAACGAAGTAAGCTCTCCATTTTAATTGGGGAGCTTTTTTCATTATGGATATTTATTTTGGGCTGCCAATTGAGTGACAGAACCCGGTTTATACAATAAGCCTGATTAATTCATCAGTCGCTTGAACGCTGCCAACTTTTGCTGGAACTACATCTAAATATTGATTGGTGTTGGTGATGACTACAGGAGTTTTTACATCATAGCCTGCAGCTTTTATGTTTTCAATGTCAAATTCAATCAGCAGGTCTCCCCGCTTCACGGTATCCCATTGTTTTACATGGGAAGTGAAATATTGACCTTTCAGATTAATCGTATTCACCCCTACAATAATTAAGATTTCAGCTCCATCTTCTGATGTAATTCCAATCGCATGCTCCGTTGGAAATAAAGTTGTCACAACTCCATCAACAGGTGAAACCACTTCACCCTTTGATGGTTCAATGGCAATACCTTTTCCTACCGTTTCTGTTGAAAATAGAGGATCTGAAATTTTACTTAATGGCACAACTTCCCCGCTTAATGGGCTTAAAACCGTTTCTCGCTGAACATTTGCAATTCCAAATTCTTTAATTGTTTTTGCGGCAAGTTCGTCGCTTTTACTTTCATATCCTAATACAAATGTAAGAACCAACGCCAAAACTAAAGCCGTTCCCGTACCAATTAAATATAAACTGACCGGTGTAAACACCGGAATAGACAAGAAACTTGGTAGAGCGAATCCAGTCCCTTTTACACCAAAGGCCCCATTAATCGCTCCGCCAATAGCCCCAGCTATGGCAACAATTACCATCGTTCGTTTGTAGCGAACTAATACACCGTAAGTGATGATTTCTGTTGTACCTGCTAACGCACCCGGAACAAGCCCTGATCCAACGAGCGTTTTCAAGTTCTTATCTCTCGTTTTGAAGAAAACCCCAAGACCCATCCCGATTTGAGCAAAAGGAGCTGCAGCTACCATAGGACTAAGTGGATCTAAGCCAGACTTTGCAAGATTAGCAAGGAATATGGGAATAACAGCCCAGTGGAGTCCTAATATCGTCAGAAATGACCAGGCAGCTCCCATCACCGCACCTGTTAGGATGCCGCTTCTTGCACTTAAAAATTGGATAAATACTGCCAATGCCTCGCCAACATAGGTACCAAATGGACCAAAAATAAGGACGGTCAAGGGAACAATCACCATTAATGAAAGAAGTGGATTGATAAACATTTGTAAGTCCTTATAAATCACTTTTTTCAAAAATTTATTTAATAAAGAATAAATGGAAACAGCAATTAAGATTGGAAAAACAGTTGAAGAATAATTCGCCAATATCACTGGAATCCCAAAAAAATCAACATTTTGGGCTTTTGATGCCACTAAATCCGTATAATGAGGTTCTAAAAGTGCGGCCCCGATTGCCCCACCGACATAACCATTGGCTCCGAGCTTTGTCGCTAGTGTAATCCCTAGAAAAACAGGGAAGAAGTAAAAAATGGCATGACCAGTTGCAGCAAGAATGGCATAGGCACCACTCTCATGTGATAACCATCCAACTGTTGTTAAAATCGATAATAAAGCTGAAATTAGTCCAGATCCAGCAAGCACCCCTAAAATAGGTGCAAAGCTTCCGCTAACTGTTCCTAATATTTTATTCATGACCGTTTCTTTTTTTTCTGTAGAAGCATCACTCGTATGAATCGGATTCATTTTTTGTTCTCCTTGCTATGAAAGTTTAATTTAACAATCTTATCCATCATTTATAGAACACATATTTTTCCTTATTCTCTTCAAAAGGCCCTTCCATATACGGAAAGAAAATCATCTTTAGTAAAGAACAACCAAAAAAATCCCCAATCCTTAATGGGAATGGGGTGAATAGCATATAATACGAGAAAACCAATCTCATAGAATGATTCAGGTTATTTATCAGATTCGCTTAGTCAATAACTCTTGCCACGTCATTACCACACTTTTGACATTTCCCTTCCAACACAATTCCACCAGAAAATTCTTTGACTGTATATTTTTCAATCTTAACAACATCACAACAAAAACTGCACCAAACATTTCTTTCTAATTGTCTCCGGAATTCTACAGGAATCGAAAGCCATTTTTTATTTGCAGAAAAGGAGACCACTTCTTGATTATCTTCTCTCTTCGGTTTTTCTTCTACTTTTTCCAATATATCAATAACTTCTTGAATTTTTGTCCTAAGTTTTTTAAATTCAATCGTTTGCCATGCATTCAAGATTGTAATTAATTCTTTATTGCCTGAATCTGCAATTTTATCTAATAATAGAAGTATCAAGCCGCGGTTCCGGTCTTTTAAGGTTTCAACAAATTCATATCTTCTATTTTCAGCAGCATCAATAAGCTTTTCCAATAATTCATTTGCATAGGTCTCTCGTTCAATATCCCAGCCTTTATCTGTGTAAACAAGCATTGGAAGTCTGCCAGCATACTCGATGGCTAAATAATGATGAAGAATCAGCCAGTCTATTTTTGCAAGAATCTCTTTTTGAGAATTACCTTTCAATGCCCCGTATACAGGGCTGTAGTCCAATTCTAGTTCTAATAACTTTTTATCATTTGATCCCGCAAGAATTTTGGCAAGCATAGCCCGGCCGCCACTCATGATTAAATCATCTGCCCCACGCAGAATGGTTTTAATTTCATTGTCTGGCACAGACTTAATTCCGATTGGATTAAGCTCATACCTCACTTTTTTTCCTTTTTTCACCATATTTATCCCTCATTTTAAAAAAACTCAACTAATTTCTATTATAGTACTTTTTTGATATTTTATCGAAAATGTAATAAAAAATATGATTAGAATTGCTTTGTGTATCCATGGCTATTATAATCTTTCAACAGGAACGATTATTTAAGCTATTTGTAAAGGAGATTGGGGTATGACAGAATTTTGGGAATCAAGTTTTATAGAAAATCAAATGATGTGGGGATTTGAACCTTCAGACTCCGCAATCTTGACAAAAGACTTTTTCCTTGAAAAGAAAGTTAAGGATATATTGATTCCTGGTATTGGATATGGTAGAAATGCAAAGGTTTTTATTGACAATGGAATAAATGTAACAGGTATTGAGATTTCAAAAACAGCGATTGAATTGGCAAGGCAAAATGAGCTTAATATTCCTATTTTTCATGGTTCAGTAACCGATATGCCTTTTGATAATAAACTTTATGATGGTATATTTTGTTATGCCCTTATTCACTTATTGAATGATCGTGAGCGAGAGAAGTTAATTAAAGATTGCTATCATCAGTTAAAGCCAAACGGATATATGATTTTTACTACTATTTCAAAAGAAGCCCCAATGTTTGGAAAGGGCAAACAACTGGGTAAAGACTATTTCGAGATAATGGAAGGGGTAAAAATGTTTTTTTATGATGCTGACTCGATAAAACAAGAATTCGGGAATTATGGACTGATAGAATTTTCGGAAATTGTTGAGCCACATAAGAATATGGAAAATAAACCTCCATTTAAATTTTTAATGGTAACATGTCAAAAGGTACTATAATTTCAATTGCATTAAAATCATCAAACTTTTTTAAACAAATTTAAGATTTGTCTGCATACTAAAAAGCACTTACTCTGTAAAGTAATTTTCCTACTTTCACTGGTAAGTGCTTTATTTAATTCAAGGCTAAAAACCTTTATAAAAACGACGCATTCCTCTTAAAATGTTTAAGTATTTATAAATGTAAAAAATGATATGAGCCATTATGGCCCATATCATGTTTTTAATTGTTTACCTATTCTCTTAAATATGGATATAACTATACTACTTTATTCTGTTTTACTATCTTGGTATCTTTTTCATCCACATTTTTAAACTTAAAGATGGAAATCAAAAATAGCACCGCTAAAACAACGAGACAAGTAATAATACTCACTCGATTCTGTTCATCTAACAAAAATATTACTGATATGATGCTTAACGTAACGACTGTAAACGCAGTTACATATGGGAATCCCCACAATTTAAAGCTTGGTTCTTTAGGATAGGAATTGCGAAGTTTTAAATGTGCTAGACAAATACCAATCCAGACCAACGATACGACAAAACCCGGAACCGCCATTAATAAAGTAAATACCTTTTCCTGCGCAACAAAGGCAATCATGGAGCCGCCCACTAATATAATTGCTGTTAATATTAAACTGTATAATGGAACACCCTTTTTTGATACAAAAGAGAAAGACTTTGGAGCTTCCCCTTCAACCGCTAGGGAATGAAGCATCCGTGTACAACCGTATATACCGGAGTTGGCTGCAGATAAGACAGCTGTAATTAAAATAAAGTTCATAATGTGAGCTGCCCCCTTCAGGCCGGCCATGGATAACACCTGAACAAACGGACTCGCATGACTGATGCCAATTTCATTCCAAGGAATTAAACCGCAAATGACCAGAATTGGCATCGTGTAAAACAAAATAATTCTCCAAACAAAACTTTTAATCACCTTAGGTAAAATCCGTTCTGCATCTTTTACTTCTGTTACTGTTAATCCTATTAATTCAGAACCTCCATAAGAAAACATAACAATTAACAGAGCTGAAAAGATTGACATCCACCCATTCGGGAAAAAACCGCCTTGCTCTGTAAAATTGTGAAGATAGTTGGATTGATTGCTCGGGATGACTCCAAATAGAATACCTGCTCCTAATATGATAAATACGATAATCATGGTGATTTTAATGCCTGCAAACCAAAATTCAAATTCCCCATAATTTTTAACATTCATCATGTTAATTCCAATAACTAAAGCGGCACAGCCTAAACTTAATTCCCAAAGAGGAATGGATGGAAACCAGTATTGCAAGAAGCTGCCTGCCACGACAATCTCGATGACACATACAGCCAGCCACATGAAACAATACATCCAGCCTATAACAAAGGAAGCGCGCTTACCAAATGCTTTCTGAACAAAGCCTTTCATATTTGTGTTCGGATAGACGATGGCCATTTCTGCTATAGCTCCCATAACAACAAGAAGCAATAGTCCTGCGAACATGTATGTAAAGATAACACCTGGTCCTGCTATTGATACGGTTTCTGCACTACCTTTAAAAATCCCTGTCCCTATCGCTCCTCCCATTGCCATCATACTTATATGCCGCGGCAACAACTTCTTTTGCAATGATGCATCTTTCATTAATTAGTCCTCCTAAACTCTTTTAATTAATATACCAGAACGACAAGATCAAAATGAACTATCAACGGGTTTCCTGGATGGTAACGAACTTGTCCAACCGGAAAAAACCTTTTATGCAAACGCTTACACGTTTTGCTGTTGTTCTTTTTTGGAAATTTCTTTCTACCACCCAAGCCTCTGGTGAGGTCCGATTTATTTTCGGGAGATCTGTTACCACAACTTATCTGCTTTTTGAGATAGGAAGACTTCAACCAATCTATTGGCAATGATAATACTTTACCAAAATGATTTGGAGTAGTCTTCCTAATTTGGTGTCCTATTGTCCCTGAGCTTTACGGGACTTACTAGTTATATTCTTGGAGTTTAGTGGATTTATTGGTTACTATGCAAGTTCTATTGGCCACAACTTAGGGTTTTCAATTAATTGTTTAAAACGGTTCGTAAAGGCTACTGCTGTAGCACCGTCTGCAACGCGGTGGTCAAACGCCATCGACATGGTCATGATCGAGCGAATCGCAATCTCATCGTTTTCCATAACAACAGGCATTTTTTTCGTCTTATGGAAGGCTATTAACCCTGTTTCCGGATGATTAATAATCGGAGTAGCGCCGATACTTCCTAATGGACCGACATTACTGATGGTAAATGTTCCTCCTTTTAATTCAGCCGACGTCAGCTTATCCTCTTGCGCTTTTTTCGTTAACTCTTTCAACTTGTCATGAATTTGACGAACAGATAATTGGTCAGCATGATGAATGATAGGTACAATTAAACCGTTTTCTGTATCCGTGGCAATTCCAATGTTATATTCCTTTTCTAAACGGATTACTTCGTTTTCTTCATCAAGCTTGGCATTGAATACAGGGAATTGTTTTAATGCCACTGCGATCGCTTTGATAAAGAAAGCAACAGCCGAAACATTGATATTCATTTCTTTTAAATCGTTTCGATAGGCGAGCAGCTCAGTTAGATCTGCTTCTTCAAAATGTGTCACATGAGGAATCGTATAAAGTGATTGGGTCATTTTCTTTGCAATTTGCTTCCGACGGCCTCTAAACGGAATTACTTCTGCATTAGTTTCATTTATGTTCGGAACTTCCTGCTTTTGAATCTCTTGTTTAGGTTCTGTTTTTGCTTCAGTCACTTCGGCGGAAGACGCTTTCATTTCCTTAGAAGATTGGATTTCATCACGTTTTTTAACAAAGTTGTATATATCTTCCACAGTGATGCGCCCAAATGTTCCAGTACCTGTAATTTCGTTAATATCTACACGAAACTCCCGTGCAATTTTTCTTGTGTAAGGCGCCGCAATGATGAATTTTTTTTCTCCTTTTTGCTCGATCACATCTGTTTGCTGCAGTTGTGATTGTAACGCCTCTGCCTTTTTAGAAGCTACTTCTGCTTGTTTCTTTTCTGTTTCTACCGCTTTTGCTCCTTCTGTTTCCAGTACCAGAAGAGTAGTACCAACGGAGACCGTATTACCATGATCCACAACAATTTCCTTTATTTTCCCTGAAGCTGGGGAAGGAAGCTCAGCCACCATTTTATCTGTTTGTACCTCTACAAGAGGCTGGTCCAACTTGACCATATCCCCCACTTTGACGAAATAGTGAATAATTTCTGCCTCTGTCATCCCTTCGCCAATATCATGAAGTTTTACTTCAACCAATGTTTTCCCCTCCTAAAAATGCATAACTTTTTCGATTGCGTTGAATACCCGCTTTGGTGTAGGTAAATAATGTTCTTCCAGCGCAAATAATGGTACCGGTACATCAAAACCTGTCACGCGCTCAATCGGAGATTTTATATACAAAAATGATGTATCATTTATAATGGAAACAATATCATTACCTACTCCGCCTGTTGCATGGGCTTCATGAACAATAACCGCACGTCCAGTTTTTTGAACAGATTCTGCAATAATGTCCTTATCAAGTGGATAAAGGGTCCGCAAATCAATTACATCACAAGTAATGCCGTACTTTTCGGCCTGTTCCGCTGCTTTCATGGCTACCGGTACCATCGCACCCCATGCAAAAACAGAAACGTCATCTCCTGCTTTGAGCATTTTCCCTTTTCCGATTTCAACTATATACTTTCCTTCCGGAACCTCTTCACGGTTAGCACGGTAGATTCTCATAGACTCTAAAAATATGACGGGATCCGGATCTTCGATAGCTGCGATGATTAGACCCTTTGCATCGTATGCAGATGAAGGGCAAACAACTTTTATTCCGGGCATATGAGTAAACAATGCTTCCACACTGTCTGAATGAACTTCCGGAGCACGGATGCCTGCACCGTATGGAGCACGGATGACCATTGGAACTGTATAGCTTCCCATCGTACGCATACGAATCCGTGATACATGTGTCATGATCTGCTCATACGCCGGATAAATAAAACCAAGAAACTGCATCTCTGCTACGGGTTTAAATCCATTGACAGCCATTCCGATAGAGGTTCCGATAATCCCTGCTTCGCTCAGTGGCGTATCAATAACACGATCTTCCCCAAATTCTTCTTGCAAACCCTCAGTAGCACGGAATACGCCACCGTTTTTACCGATATCTTCACCAAGCAGAAGGACTCTCTCATCCTCTTTTAAAATCGTGCGCAACCCATCTGTTACGGCTTGAACGAGTGTTAGCTCGTTAGTTTTTGTAGTTTGGCCATCTGCCGGTCTGTCTACACTAAAAATCATTAAGCTTCCCTCCCGATCAATTGAAAATATTCCTCTTTTTGTTTCGCAATCGTCCAAGTCGGCTTTTCAAATACATTATCGAATAAATCATTAATATTTGGTTTTGGATAGCTTTCCATATCTTTTACTGCTTGTTCTACTTCGGTTGCGGTTTCTTCTTTGACCTTCATCACCCATTCTTCATCCCAGAAGTTGTTTGCTTTCATAAAACGTTCTACACGAAGAAGAGGATCTCGATTTTCTCGAATTGTGTCACTTTGTGACTGATCGCGATATTTAGTCGGGTCATCTGCCGTTGTATGAGCACCATATCTCCATGTCATTGCTTCAATTAAAGTTGGGCCTTCACCTTGACGGGCACGGTCTAGCCCTTCCATCATTTGGAAATACACAGCAAAAATATCGTTTCCATCGACACGGACACCCGGCATATCATAAGCGAGTGCTTTTTGGGCAATCGTTTTTGAATTCATTTGTTTTTTAATCGGCACTGAAATCGCAAAGCCGTTATTTTGATTAAAGAAGATAACTGGAGCTTTAAACACACTGGCAAAATTCAATCCTTCATGGAAATCGCCCTCTGAAGTGGCACCGTCTCCAAAATAGGCAATCGCTGCATTTTTCGTACCTTTTCTTTTTTCCGCCATAGCAGCCCCTGCTGCATGCGGGATTTGTGTTGCAATGGGAACGGCTGGAGGGAAAATCTTTTTCCCTTCTTCAGGCACGCATCCCTCCACACGCCCATTCCAATATAAATATGTACGGGCCATGCCGGCTCCAAACGTTAACGTGGCACCATGGTCACGATAGGTAGGGAATACCCAGTCATCTTTTTCAAGCGCCAGTGCACTTCCAACTTGAGAAGCTTCCTGACCCTCAAACGGAGCATACGTTCCAAGTCTTCCTTGACGTTGTAAACTAATGGCTTTTCGATCAAAGGTACGAATGCGAACCATATTATAGTAGAATTTTTTAACAAGATCTTCGGTTATTTTATCTTTGTAATCTTCATTTATTAATTGGCCGATTTCATCAACAATTTGAAATATTGGAAATTCCGTTAACATGTCATCACCTCATAAACTGAAATTATTATTTACGAATATCCCATTTAGGACGTTTGGTATGAGTGAAAAAGCTATTATGCTTTTTTCGGTCTTCTATTCGTTTTTCACATAGTCGGTTTGCCGCTTGAATGGTCGTGATATCATCCAACCCTGCCTGTCTGTACACTTCCAATAACGATGTGTAAATGGATCTTGTTTTCGATAATACACGCTCTTTATTGTAGCCATATTGTTCATCTGCTACTTGAATTAGACCGCCAGCATTTACAATGTAATCTGGAGCATATAAAATTCCTTTTTGTTTCAGTACTTCTCCGTGTTTCTCAGTAAGAAGCTGATTGTTTGCCGAGCCAGCTACTGCTTTTACTTTTAACAGTTCGATCGTTTCATCGTTAATAATTCCACCAAAAGCACAAGGAACAAATACATCTGCTTCTGCAGAATACACATCATTTCCACTTACTACACGAGCAATGCTTCCTAATTGTTTTGCACGGTCTTGAATGGCTTTTATGGCTTCTTCATTAATATCACTTACGTATAAATCAGCGCCGGATTCAAGCAATTGTTCGGCTACTTTGAACCCTACTTTTCCAAGACCTTGGATAGTGTAGGTCTTTCCGGAAAGATCATCTGTGCCAAAAACGACTTTATTCGTTGCTTTTATACCGTAAATGACTCCAAGCGCAGTCGGAATGGATGAATCACCGCCGCCTCCGTATGCTTCAGGAATTCCTACGATGCAATTTGTCTCTTTTGAGGCATGAATAAAGTCATCCATTGAAGTACCCATATCTGTTCCTGTGTAAAAACGTCCGTTTAAAGAATCAACAAACTGGCCGAAAGCTCTAAACATAGCTGGTGTTTTATCCGTTGCAGGATCACCGAAGATTACCGCTTTTCCTCCACCGAAATCGACATCCGCAGCAGCGCATTTATATGTCATCCCTTTAGATAAACGCAGTACATCTTCCAAGGCCTCATCCATTGTACGATACGGGCGCATACGGCAGCCCCCCAATGCAGGTCCGAGTGTTGTATTATGGATGGCGATAATCGCTTTCAACCCTGTTGTCGGGTCATTGCAAAAAACAATTTGCTCATGCTCATGCATTTTTTCAATAACTGATTCAGTTTTTTGTACAGAATGTTCTAACACGTTCATTTGAATTACCTCCATTAGCACTGTGATTATAGTAGAAAAACATTTTAAAAAAAGAGAAAAAACAACGTCTTTTCCTGTGTTAATGATGAAGAACTTTCATTTTCGACGACTTGCTTGACTCTTTCTTCTCGAATGACCATCTCTAGCTACCTATCTTTTCCACTTTGGTAGCGATTACATTTAATTAAATAGAAGCTTGGCAGTAGATATCGTTTACAACAAACCCTTCTACTGTTGATGCAGACAAATTAATCAGCACCTTCCATAAACAATGGTCGAGTTCATTGAAATTACCCTGATTTGAGATAATACATAATCTTTTTATTTGTTTAAAAATTAGAAAGATTATACTTCTATTTAATAATAAGCTATAATGTAATTGAAAAACATATCAAAATGCATAGATTTTGGTGATAAGCATTATATTTTGCATAAGTTTTTCAATATTTAACTTCATTTTTAAAAGGGGAATAATTTTATGGACCAATTAGATATTCGTCTGCTTGAACTTCTTCAAATGGACGGACGGATGACTTTAAGTGAATTATCGAAGAAATTATCCCTTAGTCGTCCAAGCATTACTGAGCGTTTAAAAAGACTTCAAGATAGGGAAATTATTGAAGGATTCAGTGCCCGGGTATCTCTCGAAGCCATTGGACGTGATGTAATCGTTTATATTCAGGTAAGTGAACTCAAGTTATTATCTTATACAGAATTTGAGAAGCGGATTATCGATGACCCTGACATCATTGAATGTCATCGGTTAACCGGCTCAGTTAGCTATTTACTTAAGGCTGCCGTTACAGGGATGGATCATCTGAGCAGGCTTATTGACCGGCTAACTCCTTACGGAAATGTAAATACATCAATCGTTTTATCATCACCCGTCTCATTTCGCTGCATCACTCCACATGACGTTAATGAAGAAAAAAAGTAAACCTGGTGCAATAGGTATGATAAATGGAAAAAGAAAGCAGCTTTTTATAACTGCTTTCTTTTTAACTCATCAAATGTCTTTCCATTTTTATCTTTCCACCTCAATGTTTATTTTACGAATCATGCTAAATAGTTCAGACATGAAGAAGGTGGGCTGCCATTTTTTCATAGATAAGAAAATCATTCGTTTGGATCAGTGATGTGTAAGAAGCCTTTTGTACTTTCTGCGTGTATAGTTTCTGTTCTTTAAATTGTACTCCCATACATGCTCCCCCTTTTATAACAAATGTAAATAAATAACTATAAACGTTTGTTATATAATTAAATTCCCCGAATCGAAAACTTTCTCCAAAAACCCTTAAAAATAAATATTAAATGGCAATTTTTCTATCTATCACTCTCCTGTAGATTTAAAAACACAAACACAACGTTTATTTAACAAACAAATTATAAACGACGATTTAAAATCTGTTATAGTATCACTTAATAAAAATACCATAGAGATGGCTTTTCAATAAACAAGAAGCTAAATGCTGTTTATCAAACTACATTGAGAGAACCATTAAATCATAAAAGACACAGCCCTATGCCGCGTCTTTTTTAGCATTTCCATATTTGAAATTCCCCGGTTCCAATCTGATCTTGACCTGTATTTGTTTTACCGAATGCTCGTTAAATCTTCTTATTGTGTCGGTATTCCAATGGTTCAAATAATATTTATACGATTTCTCACTTATGTTTAAAACATCGGTATTCAGTTGGTCACCTTTCTTTAAAGTCGATAAAATTTCGTTTTTTATTATTTTATTTATCTCGTTTTCCAATTCTTTTAGTTGTTTATTTTTGCTATTTTGGATCAGTAGTCCCTTCCCTTTTACCACGATCTTATATGAAGGGGTCTTTCCTTTTGAAACCAAGATTTTTGTTTTAAGGTTTCTTACTCGTACTGATAGGTTTTCGGTCCCAGGCCGGATAAAGATGTCTTGGTTTACTCCTGAGAACCAACGTAATCCGCTAAACTCCTTTTTGCTCAACCAACCTTTAAACTGCTGCCTGGAAAACACATATTCTCCATTGATCTGGGCGATTGATTTTTTCTTTTCTTCCGTAAAATGGGTGTTGTCGATGTTTAACGACGGGATTAAAGTCGTACCAACCGGTCGGGAATAACGGGAAGTAAATTGATGGTATTTAATGATCGGGAGTGAATAATTATAATGGATGAGCTCTTCTGGTCTATGGATGACCGTATACAATTGTGGATAATTAAAAAAGCTTTGAGTTTCCATTAACGATTTTAGATTCTCTCCTGTGCCAAAAACGAAGATGTTGTACCTCAGTAATGGCGATCGACTAATAAGATCCATCACAACCTCCATTTTTTCTTTCAAGAGATTTTCGCTAAGTATGATGGTTTTAACATGTCCATAATTTAATGGCAAAGCGGTCAGTTGTTCCAATACCCCAACTGCTGCCGCGAGACTCTCTCCTTTCGCCTCCCCGATTAAAACGGGCTGTTGTTCTAAGGAACCTCCTTCTTGTTTAGCGATATTCCCAAAATTTAGACCCTGAATATATAGTTTAAATGCTCCCTCTTTATAGTCCATTCCCAAAGCGGTAACATAAGCCTCGCCTTCGATTTCTTTTGCCCCAAAACAACCTGTCAAAAGAAACATAAGGCTTGTTACGATGATGAAAGAAATCAGGTTCCTCATTGAATGCTACTCCTTTCGTCCGGTTGTGTCCTTTGGTTGATAAACAAGATTGCGTTTTTTTATCAGCTTAGGGGGTAATTTGATTATCATTTGTAGGATGTTAGCCATATTTGGAAATACAAATATGGGTACATAGGGCTGCCCGAAACTTTCTAGCGAAATAGCAAGGGTTATGATGATGAAAAAGGAAAGAAAGAATCCATACATCCCAAACAGAGATGACAGGATAAGAACGAAATATCGAAGAATGAGCACATTTCCCGCTAAGTTTTGGTTGACCAATGTATACCCTGAAATTACGGTAATCGAGATCACCACCAGCATGGACGGAGACGTTAACCCGGCTCGGATTGCCGCATCTCCGATGATCAACCCGCCTAAAACGGCGACGGTTTGTCCCACAGCTTTTGGAAGCCTGAGCCCTGCTTCCTTAAATAGTTCAAATAAGGTTAGCATGATAAACGCTTCCATAGAGCCTGATAAAGGAAGTCCTGATCTTGACACGGCGATGGTGGCAAGCAGGTTAAAAGGAATCTGTTCGGTTTGATGTGTGATTAAGGCAATGTAAAAACCCGGCAAAAGTACGGTCGTGACTATAGCTAATAACCTTAGTAAACGAACGAAACTAGTGTAAAAAAAACTGGTGTGCACATCTTCAGGCGAATACGATAATTGAATTAAAGCTGTTGGGCCAATCAAACAACTAGGGCTTCCATCCACCAAAATGGCAAATCTCCCTTGATTCAAAGAGTCCACAATTAAATCGGGTCTGCCGGCGTAATCCATTAACGGAAAAATGGAAAAGGGGTGGTCATAGAGCATTTCTTCCAATTTATTGCTGCTGCTTAAAATATCGATGGTAAAAGATTTTAATCGATTTTGCACGTCATCCAAAATAGAGGGATTGATGATATCCTCTATATAAAGTAGTAAGATTTTCGTTTTGCTTCTTTCTCCAATCGTATAATCCACGCTTTTTAAGGTGGATGTTTTCAATCGTTGACGGATCAGCGCCATATTATCAGAGATATTTTCCACAAAGCCGTCTCTTGGCCCCCGAACAGAAGATTCCAAATTGGTCTCTTCCGGGCTTCTCTTTGGTGCATTGGAGACGGGAATAAAAAATACATCGTTTGTTTCCTCATTCAAAATGACTAATTCTCCAGAAAAAAGCCTTTGTTCTATTTCACACTTGACATGAGCATCATTAGAAAGCTTGGTTACCCCCAGTAGAAAGCTTAAGTGTTCAATCCTCAGCGTTCGCTCTTGTTCCATCGCTTCATTGATGTTAGGGAGAATGGTTTCATTGATCACCTTTGTGTCCACTAAATTGGGGCAATACAAAAAGGTGAGAGAATGGGTGAAAATACTGCTTTGATAGGATTTGGTTTGCACAACAATATCGGAAGAATCTTTGAACCACTCTTTCAATTTGAGTATCGTCAGTTTATTGCTTTTCACGGAGAATCCCCCTTGATTCGGCTAAGAATGAACAACAGCACAAATATAAAAAGCAGAAAGACCAGACTTGCAGGAAAATAAACGGAATATAAAATCGAAAAAAAGGAACCGAAATCCCATGGAATTAACACACTGATGATGAGCAGCGTATAAAGAAAGGGAAGAATCCAGCTCTTTTTTTGGTCCCAATTCAATAGTTGGTTTACGAGAAACATACTTAAACTGATCCGTATGAATGATCCAGAGCGCCATTGAAAAATCGACAAAAAATCTAGGCGTTCGATATTGATGCCAAGTGTTAGCAATTTCCATTGTTCATATGCAGGAACCTTCAACTTTACTGCCTCCTCCGCACCGTATATAGCGATCCCTCCCATCAAGGGACCTAACGATAGGAAGAAGATGCCAATGCTAACAAGCATCAGCGGCTTGATTTTGATCCGGTCTTTTATAAAGGGTGTGATAAAAAGAAAATAAATAATTTCAAATGAACTGGAGCATGCATACATGATTCCGAAAAAGAAATCTTTATATCCACGCTCAAAAACGGGGAACAGCATGCCGTAATCCTTATATTTTATATTTCCAATTCCCACTAAAAACCCTAACATCACAACCAAGGGCAAAAAGAAAATCGCCAAGGAGCCAATGGTTCTAATTCCTTTCAGTGACGCATAATAGCAAAGAGATGCAAATGAAACTGCGGCGATGAAATCAGGAATGTTAGCCGTGTAATTTAATTTTGCCCAATAGCCTGTATACTTGAACGTGATAAAGGCTGTAAGAAAAAAATAAACACCCAACAAAATACGAATCGAATAGGAAATGAAGGGATGCAATGAAAATAACAAAGATAACATATTTTTTTGCTCAAACTTTTTATTTAGATAATAAATCATGACCGTCCAAAGGATTAGAGGAGCAACGCTGCCGATTACAGAGAGCCATGAGTCCCGTTTAGATGCGGTTAAAATCGCAGGAAGCAGCAATACATGGACCATAAATCCTGTAGACATGATGAGCAGAAAATAAATATGTGTAGAATGAATCACCTTTTGGAACAACCCAATCCCCCTCTTCTATTGCAACGGTAAAGGCTCTGTTCTATCAATGGTTTTCAATTTTCATTAGGTTACCCTTTTTGGAAAATATTAATAAATTTTGTTTGATGCTGCTGCTACCTTGTCCATATTTACGTAATACTTTTTGCATAAAAATAGCCCCCTATAAATTAATATAGGTGACTAAGAGTAAATGTCCTGCACAGTCTGGTAAAACAGTCTTCAACAAGTATATTTCAAAAAACACGAAATAAACTGTGGATTAGTTATTTTATTAAAAACGTTGAAAATTCAGTATATTCAGTCTAAGAATCAGTAATTGGAAACAGTTCTGATAACCTTTTTATTTTTCCATCGACATCTTTAAATACAATGTGCTCACGAGTGAATTTACGGGGGCTATCAATGCCACAAGCCGCAGCTAAGGCAAACAAACCTTGACGTACATTAATAATGTAGTTCATGACTCGCCATTTCTTTTCCTCTGGTACAAGTGCTTCTTGATATTTTGGATCGGTGGTCGTTACGCCTGTAGGGCATTTACCAGTATGGCATTGAAGAGCCATAATACAGCCGTTAGCAATCATAAATCCTCGCGCAGAGTTAACGGCATCTGCACCAATCGCAAGGGCAATAGCAATTTTATCGGCTGAAATTAACTTTCCTGAAGCAAATATTTTCAACTTATTTCGTATACCAAACTGATAGGCCTTATCAACAACCGCAATTAAAGCAGGATATAGAGGAAGTCCCATGGTATCTGCCATTGATTTGAAAGTGGCGCCTGTTCCACCTTCACCGCCATCAACCGTAATAAAATCCGGATAAATCCTTAGATTAATCATAGCCTCGAAAAAATCATCCAAGGTGGATGGATATCCAACGACAATTTTAATTCCGACAGGTTTTCCACCCAAATCTTGCAGCATTTTGATAAACTGCAATGTTTCGATTGCATTATGCAAAAATGGAAAGCGATTTGGTGAATTAATGGTCTTCCCCACTGGAACCTTACGAATGTTTGCTACCTTTATTGTTACCTTCGACCCCTCCAGATGTCCACCACGGATTTTTGCTCCTTGGCCGAATTTAAGCTCAAATGCTTTTATATTCGGTTCCTGGGCTTTACACTTAAATTCATCAATTGAAAAATTACCCTCATCATCGCGAAAACCAAATAAACCAGGGCCAAGTTGTGCGACCACATCTACACCACTTTCTATATGCTCTGGTGCAACACCGCCCTCCCCCGTATTAATCCATGAACCGCCTGCCATACGGCTGCCATGACCGGTTGAAAGGATATAGTTTTCGCCGACGGCTCCATAAGATGTTGCCGAAACACCAAATGGACCGCGAAGTCTCCATGGAAATTTTCGATCACCACCAACGATTATGGTCTCTTCCTCATGATAAAGCCAACGTGTTGTTTGATCCTTTTCAAGCTGTTCGTGACGAGTAAACAATCCTTCATGATCAATTTTATATTTCATTGAGTGGACCTTTTCTTGATTGTCAACCCTTAATTCTTCATTTAATAAGGGAAACAAACCATTCGCAATATAATACCCCGGCTTATCAAAGTCACGTTTGGAACCAAAGCTTAAAAGGTCACTTCGATATTTGGCAGAAAAAACGATCCCTAAAAAATCTGTTCGTGAAAATGGTTTGCCGCTATTGTCATCATCAAACCAATATTGCCTGAATTCCGGGCCAATCTTTTCTAATAAGTAGCGCATCCATCCCAAATAAGGATGTGCTCTGATAATCGAATGCTGTGGTTTCTTTGCTAAAATATGTAACCACAAGAGTAAGGCAATCGGTCCTATAATAAACACAATCAGTAGAAAGATAAAAATAGTCCATACCATCAAACTATCCCTCCTTTTCAAACAAATATTGAGACAAGATTTGCAGGTTTGATACTAGGCGGTTATTTTTTTCACTACTATTACTTTATTTATAACTTTCCTTCATGTTGCCTAATTTTTATCTGAGAATGTAATATCCCTATCTAGAGATAATTAGCAAACTAATTTATCCCTGTTTAAACAACATAGGATAATACCAAGAGGTTGGCTTTAAATAGCAATAACGCCTTGAAGTCTCAAGGCGTTATTGCTAAAGATGAATAATATATACTTAATCTCTGCTGAAATCGGCCTTTTTTAATGGCACGATTTTTGTTTTGTTAATACTTTTATAGCCTAAATAACCTATTAGGAATAGAGGTAGTCCAATATAAGAAACCAATACACCATACCAGTCAACCTTTGAGCCAATAAATGCCCCGTAATTTGTTCCAAGCATGGCGATTAAACATAATACTGTCGCTAAAATTGGACCTAATGGGAACCACTTTGCTTTATAGGGCAGGTCTTTGAAATCTCTTCCTTGTGCAACATAAGCTTTACGGAATCGATAATGTGTAACCGAAATACTTAACCAAGAGATATAACCAGCTAAGCCAGCAGCGTTTAATAACCAAGAATATACAGTTCCATCACCAAAAAGGGAGGTAAGAAAGCACAGCATCCCAACAAGGGTTGATATGTATAATGCGTTTATCGGAACGCCACCTTTATTTACTTTTTTCAAGAATGACGGAGCTTTTCCTTCTTCCGCCAATACCCAAAGGACGCGCGAAGCGGCGTATAAAGTGGAATTTCCTGCTGACAGAACGGAAGTAAGGATTACTGCATTCATGGCAGCAGCCGCAAAGGCAAGACCTGCATTTTCAAATACTAAAGTAAACGGACTCACTGCAATATTCTGTAAATC
>NZ_JMLP01000005.1:0-58296 GCF_000686805.1 Bacillus sp. UNC41MFS5
TGGTCTGGCAATTATGGCGAGAAGGTCACACCCGTTCCCATACCGAACACGGAAGTTAAGCTTCTCAGCGCCGATGGTAGTTGGGACACGCGTCCCTGTGAGAGTAGGACGTTGCCAGGCCGTAATATTAATGTTCCGCAGTAGCTCAGTGGTAGAGCTATCGGCTGTTAACCGATCGGTCGTAGGTTCGAGTCCTACCTGCGGAGCCATTTTTATGTAAATTAAGTTTAGCTGTGCTTCCATAGCTCAGTAGGTAGAGCACTTCCATGGTAAGGAAGAGGTCAGCGGTTCGAGCCCGCTTGGAAGCTTACCTATTTTAATAATAGTATGGCCCCTTGGTCAAGCGGTTAAGACACCTCCCTTTCACGGAGGTAACACGGGTTCGAGTCCCGTAGGGGTCACCATAGTTTTTTCACGCCAGTGAAAATAACTTTCATTTATTCGGAGGATTAGCTCAGCTGGGAGAGCATCTGCCTTACAAGCAGAGGGTCGGCGGTTCGATCCCGTCATCCTCCACCATAATTTTATTATGTAAACCTATGCCGGGGTAGCTCAATTGGTAGAGCAACTGACTTGTAATCAGTAGGTTGGGGGTTCAAGTCCTCTCGCCGGCACTTTCTTTTTTAAATTTAATATGGAGGGGTAGCGAAGTGGCTAAACGCGGCGGACTGTAAATCCGCTCCCTCCGGGTTCGGCGGTTCGAATCCGTCCCCCTCCACCATAATATTTTTAAAAAAGTTGGTCATACTAGATATTATCACATCATTAATGGGCTATAGCCAAGCGGTAAGGCATCGCACTTTGACTGCGACATGCGTTGGTTCAAATCCAGCTAGCCCAGCCAGAGAGCCATTAGCTCAGTTGGTAGAGCATCTGACTTTTAATCAGAGGGTCGAAGGTTCGAGTCCTTCATGGCTCATATTATAAAAGCAAAAAACTTTGGAGATTCTTCCAAAGTTTTTTTTTTCAGGAAATAATAAATAATTAATTGTGGATGAATTGAAATAGTTCTCTGAATCCAGCTCCAGTGCCCAGCGGCTAGTGTACTTCGCTCTCCGCCCTACGATAAGTCAACATCGAATCGCTCCGCTCTTCGTGTTTCCTTTATCTCGGTTGGAGCGCTCCAGTCCATACGCCGCTAAACGGGCGCTTACGCCTTTTGTTCCGTATATTCATACATAATTTTGTCGAGTTGAGTCATCGGTATGAAAGCGGTTAAAATAGAATCATATTGGGGTAGGAGGAAATTTTATGAACAAGCTTTCGATTATTGGAATGCCGATGGATTTAGGACAAATGAGACGCGGGGTCGACATGGGGCCAAGTGCAATCCGTTATGCTGGGGTGGTTGAACGCCTAAAGCCGCTATTTGATGAAATACATGATTTAGGGGACATTCCAATTGGGAGACCAGAAGTGGTAATTGATAAAGAATCCAATTTACGAAATTTAGATTTAGTTGCTGAAAAAAGTGCTTTACTTGCTGAAAAAGTAGATGCTGCAGTGGAGTCTGGTGCATTTCCACTCGTTCTTGGGGGTGATCATAGTATCGCAATTGGTACTTTAGCAGGTGTATCTAAACATTATAAAAACCTTGGAGTAATTTGGTACGATGCACATGGCGATTTAAATACAGCTGAAACAAGTCCCACAGGTAATATTCACGGAATGCCTCTAGCCGTCAGTATCGGGTTAGGTCACAGCATGTTAACCGATATAGGTGGCTATGGCCCAAAGGTAAAACCTGAGAATGTGGTCATTATTGGTGCAAGAGCGCTGGATGATGGAGAAAAAGAGTTAATTAAAGAAATTGGTATCAAGGTTTATACTATGCATGAAATAGACCGGATGGGGATGGCTGCAGTAATGGAGGAAACGATCGCTTACCTAAAGGATAAGACAGATGGTGTCCATTTATCACTTGATCTAGATGGTTTAGATCCAAATGATGCTCCAGGCGTTGGTACACCAGTTATTGGTGGAATCAGTTACCGTGAAAGTCATCTTGCCATGGAGATGTTAGAAGAAGCAAAAATTATTACTTCCGCAGAATTTGTTGAAGTAAACCCTATTTTAGATGAAAAAAATAAAACAGCTACAGTTGCTGTTGAGTTAATGGGCTCATTATTCGGGGAAAAATTATTATAAACGAAACCAGCTGCACATTATCTGTGCGGCTGTTTTTTTATTTTCAGCTTATTATTAAACCTTTTGGTATATTTTTGTTAATATTATAGGTGTTGTAAAGTTTTTTCGTTTTTAAACGAAACTTTTCTGTTATCGATACGTATTATCGGTTAGCAGCAATGGAGCTGAGATAACTTAATGGATGCAATAGTAAAAAAGAGAATAAAACAAGTAATCAAGGGAGATCAGGATGCCTTTGGTGAAATTGTTGAATTATATAAAAACAGTATTTATCAACTTTGTTTTCGCATGCTTGGAAATCGCCATGAAGCAGAGGATATCGCACAGGAAGCTTTTATTCGTGCCTATGTTAATATCAAATCCTTTAACCAAGATTTGAAATTTTCAACCTGGCTGTTCCGGATTGCCACCAATCTGTGTATTGACCGAATGCGTAAAAAGAAACCGGATCATTATTTAGACGCTGAAGTTGCAGGAACAGACGGCTTAACAATGTACTCACAGATCCCTTCAAACACCCCGCTGCCTGAGACAGAGTTAGAAAGTTTAGAACTGCAAGAAACCGTTCAGAAAGAGATTTTAAAACTGCCTGACAAATATCGGTCAGCTATTGTTTTGAAATATATGGAAGAGCTATCCTTAAATGAAATTAGTGAAATTCTTGATTTACCCCTGGGAACAGTTAAAACAAGAATTCACCGAGGCCGGGAAGCACTTAGACAACAATTAAGATATGTATGATGAGAGGTGAAACTGTCAATGTGTCCAGAGCAAATCATCGAACTAATGCATGAATACTTAGATGAAGAAATTACACCCGAACATGAACGAGCCCTAAGAGAACACCTCCAAAGTTGTAAAGATTGTGAAGCGTTATTTAATGAATTAAAAAAGACGATTGCTTTTGTAAAAAGCGTCTCATATATGCAAGCGCCAGATGATTTTACTGCTAATGTATTGGCGCGTTTACCAAAAGAGAAGAGAAAGATTTGGATGCAGCGCTGGGTAAAAAATCATCCCATGCTTGCAGCTGCCTCATTATTTCTCATATTAATGATGGGCAGTCTCTTTTCGACCTGGAATGAAGATCGCGAGTTTTCAGTGACAAAGCAAAAAAACTTAGTCGTTCAAAATAATACGGTCATCGTTCCTAAAGGTGAAACGGTCAAAGGCGATGTCATCGTCCGAAATGGCAAATTGAAAATTGAAGGCGAAGTCCAAGGGGATGTAACCGTCATAAATGGTGAAAAGTATTTAGCTTCGGCAGGACATGTAACGGGGCAAATTGATGAAGTAAATGAAGTGTTTGATTGGATTTGGTACCATATTAAAAAGACTACACATGATGTTGTTCAAATTTTTGAGGAACAACCAGAAACTAAATAAAAAACAAATCACTCTGGTTGAGTGATTTGTTTTTTTACAGAGATACATATAATAGGTACAAGTGGTATTTATGATATAATAAATAGATTGTATTTTATATGTGATAAAGAAAATTACGGAGGAAGAACAATGCCGTTTGCTGATTTCGATATATGGAAGTATTTAGCTAGTATTGTTGATATTGTCCTCGTATGGTATGTCATTTACAAGTTGATCAATGTGATTAGAGGAACGAAGGCCGTTCAATTACTAAAAGGCATTCTCGTTATTCTTGTAGGTAGAGTGGTCAGCGAGTTTCTAGGCTTCCAAACGATGAGCTGGATGATGGAACAGGCGATAACATACGGGTTTCTTGCGATTATTATCATTTTCCAACCAGAACTCAGGAGAGCCCTTGAGCAATTAGGCAGGGGGAAGTTCTTCTCGAGAAGCAGTACTTTGGATGATGAAGATCCGGAAAAGACAGTTGAAGCGATTGTCAAGGCAACCGATTATATGGCAAAGCGCCGTATTGGAGCGTTAATCTCAATTGAAAGAGAAACAGGAATGGGCGATTACATAGAAACTGGGATCCAGTTAAATTCAAATATTTCCTCAGAATTGCTCATTAATATCTTTATCCCGAATACACCGCTTCATGATGGTGCAGTTATTATTCAGAAAAATAATGTCGCTGCAGCCGCCTGCTATCTTCCTTTATCCGAAAGCCCGTTTATATCGAAGGAGCTAGGAACGAGGCACCGGGCAGCATTGGGTATCAGCGAAGTCACAGATAGTTTAACTGTCGTTGTGTCGGAAGAGACCGGTAATATTTCACTTACAAAGAATGGGGAACTTCACCGCTCCATCAATCTGGATGAATTAAAAGAATTACTTACGAGTGAATTGTTAATTAACATAAAACCGAAACAAGCTTCTTCAGCTCGTTGGAACTGGAGGGGGAAAAATAATGGATAAATGGATGGATAATCCTTGGTTTATAAAAATCCTAGCGTTGCTATTAGCTGTTCTTCTCTATTCCTCTGTCCCACATACAGGGAAAAAGATAACGGATGTGAATGTTCCAGGAGAACAATCCACGGCCACTATCAAAAATATTCCTGTTAATGTTTATTATGATACGGAAAATTTAGTCGTGTCTGGGATTCCAAGCAATGTTGAAATCACCTTAAAGGGTCCACTGACGCACATCCAAACGGCAAAGGCCTTAAAAAACTTTGAAGTGTATGTAGATTTAACAAAAGCCAAAGTTGGAAAACAGAAGGTGAAAGTAAAGGTTAGAAATCTGTCAGATAAATTAACGGCAACGGTGAAACCAAGTAGTGTAACTGTTTCTGTCCAAGAGAAAATCACCAAGGAATTTAAGGTAGAGGCAGAATTTAATAAGAATCAAATAGATGAGGGCTATTCAGCCGGTACACCCGTTGTTGAACCGAATAAGGTAAAGATTACCGGTGCAAAGAATATCGTCGACCGGATTAGCTATGTTAAGGCAACTCTTGAAGCAAGAAATAAACTGAAAGATACGATTACTGATAAAGCTGACATCCAGGTACTTGATAAAGATCTAAATAAGTTAAATGTTCAAGTGGAACCTGATACCGTTGATATTACAATTCCAGTGAAAAGTAACACGAAGACTGTGCCAATCAATATTGTTAAAAATGGAACTGCCCCAGAGGGAGTGACAATTGAATCGATTGAAATCGATAAAAAAGAAGCAACCATCTACGGGAGTGAGAGTGTTCTTAATAATACTGAAAAAGTCCGCGTGGAAGTAGATCTTAGCAAAATTACCGATAATACCACACTGACATTACCTGTCATCATATCGAATGGGATTACCAAGGTGACCCCGCAATTGGTAAAAGCAACGGTTGTGGTCAAAAAGGAAGAAGAAAAAACCGTTTCAGATGTACCTGTAACCATTAAAGGATTAACCGATGAATATGAGGCAACCATTAATGATCCTGAAAATCAGTTGATTGATATACTTGTTAACGGTCCTGCTTCTAAAGTTACTCGCGTTAAACCTGAAGACTTTAATGTCTTTATCGATGTGTCTAACCTTGAAGAAGGGGCTCATGAAGTAGACATTCATGTTGAGGGTCCTTCTGCTGTAGAATGGAAACCAATTAAATCATCAGCGAAAATTACTATCCATAAAATTAATGCATAATATCCAGCAATACACATGTTGAAGGAGAGATTTTTATAATGGGAAAATATTTCGGTACCGATGGGGTACGTGGAGTAGCAAATAGTGAATTAACACCAGAACTTGCTTTTAAATTAGGACGCTATGGCGGATATGTTTTAACAAAGGATCAGGATCGTCCTAAAGTCCTCATCGGACGTGATACCCGTATATCTGGACATATGTTAGAAGGAGCCCTGGTGGCAGGGTTACTATCTATTGGTGCGGAAGTCATGCGTTTGGGGGTTATTTCTACTCCAGGTGTTTCATTTTTAACAAAAGCCTTAGGTGCCCAAGCAGGTGTCATGATTTCTGCTTCACATAATCCAGTGGCCGATAATGGAATCAAATTTTTTGGTCCCGATGGCTTTAAGCTTTCCGATGAGCAGGAGTTAGAGATTGAGAAACTTATTGATATGCCAGAAGATAAACTGCCTCGACCAGTAGGTTCAGAACTAGGACAAGTCATGGATTATTTCGAAGGCGGTCAAAAGTACTTGCAATACTTGAAAAATAGTGTCGATGAAGATTTTTCAGGAATCCATATTGCTTTAGATTGCGCGCATGGGGCGACGTCGTCATTAGCTGCCCATTTATTTGCTGATTTGGATGCGGATCTCTCCACAATGGGAGCGTCTCCGAATGGTTTAAATATCAATGCAGGTGTCGGTTCCACACATCCTGAAGCATTAGCCGCTTTAGTTAAAGAAAAAGGTGCTGATGTAGGTCTTTCCTTTGACGGTGATGGTGACCGTTTAATTGCCATCGATGAAAATGGTTCAATCGTGGATGGCGACCAAATCATGTATATTTGTGGTAAATATTTAAAAGAACAAGGTCGTTTAAAGCATGGAACCATCGTATCGACAGTTATGAGCAATCTCGGCTTCTATAAAGCTCTAGAAGCTCATGGAATCCATAGTGTACCGACAGCTGTAGGTGACCGCTATGTTGTCGAGGAAATGAAGAAAAATGGTTTTAATCTTGGTGGAGAACAATCTGGTCATATTATCTTCCTAGACTATAACACCACTGGTGATGGCTTATTATCAGGGCTGCAATTAGTTAATATTATGAAGGTTACAGGGAAGAAGTTATCTGAATTGGCTGGTGAAATGAAGAAATTCCCGCAAAAGCTTGTTAATGTAAGAGTCACTGACAAGCATCATGTAACCGATAATGAAAAGGTTAAAGAGGTAATCGAGCAGGTTGAAGCTGAAATGGCTGGTGACGGTAGAATTCTCGTACGACCATCGGGTACAGAACCGCTTGTCCGTGTTATGGCAGAAGCACCAACAGAGGAATTATGTGAATCCTATGTCAATCGAATAGTCGCAGTTGTTAAGGCAGAAATGGAATTAAAAGAAGAATAGAACCCATATAATATGCATAAGGGAACGGTCTCCTTCCTTTATGCATATTTTATTATGTATGAATGATGGCGAATTCCTGATTTTGGTTGACGGGGACACGTAATCATAGTAGTATTAATTTGCTTTGTTTTCCTTAAAGCAAAATACTGCATAATTTTAATGAAAGGTGGGTACTGAGAACTTAAGACTTACAATAAAAAAAAAGCGCCTGGACTAACCTAATGTGGTGGGTTAGTTGACGAGGAGGAGGAGTATCGAATGTTCGGCGGATACCTCCCGGTTGAAGACGCACAACCGATAATTTGTTCTTTAAAACACAGAGGCAACTTTGTGCACAAAGAGACGAAAATGCGCATACTAACAGTAATGTTTCAAAAGGGTATAGACAGATACCTAATAAAACAGAGATAAGGGGGCAAGCATTAGCCTCCAAAGCATTCTTGCCCCCTATATCAGGGAGGAATTAGAAAATGTGTGGAATCGTAGGATATATCGGAAATAATGATACAAAAGAAATTTTATTAAAAGGTTTAGAAAAGCTTGAGTATAGAGGTTATGATTCAGCAGGTATAGCTGTTATGAATGAAAATGGAGTTCATGTTTTTAAAGAAAAAGGTCGTATAGCTGATTTACGTCAAATTGTTGATGGAAATATCGCGGCAAATATGGGCATTGGTCATACCCGTTGGGCAACGCATGGTGTTCCTAGTAAGGTAAATTCCCATCCTCATCAAAGCGCATCTGGTCGGTTTACTCTTGTTCATAACGGAGTAATTGAAAACTATGACCTTTTAAAGCGTGAATATTTAGCGGATGTTACGTTCATCAGCGAAACAGATACAGAAGTTATTGTTCAAATGATTGAATTATTTGTACAAGAAGGATTAGATGTATTAGAGGCATTCCGTAAAACACTCACGCTGTTACACGGTTCTTATGCTCTTGCATTATTAGATGCACAAGATAACGAAACCATTTATGTGGCGAAAAACAAAAGTCCGCTTCTAGTCGGATTAGGAAATGACTTTAATGTAATTGCCAGCGATGCGATGGCTATGCTTCAAGTAACGAATCAGTACCTTGAATTAATGGACAAAGAAGTTGTCCTTGTTTCAAAGGATGAAGTGATCATTCAAAATCTTAACGGTGATATCATCAGCCGCAAGCCATATACTGCAGAACTTGATGCTAGTGACATCGAAAAAGGTACGTACCCGCATTATATGTTAAAAGAAATTGATGAACAGCCGCTTGTGATGCGTAAAATTATTCAAACGTACCAAAATACTCAGGGTGAATTAACCGTTGATGACGATATCATTGCGGCCGTGAATAAATCAGACCGGATTTACATTGTGGCTGCAGGAACCTCTTACCATGCAGGACTTGTCGGTAAGCAATTCATTGAAAACATTGCTAAAATTCCTGTCGAAGTGCATATTGCTAGTGAATTTGTTTACAATATGCCTCTTCTTACGGAAAAGCCTTTGTTTATTTTCATTTCACAAAGTGGAGAAACTGCCGACAGCCGTGCAGTGCTTGTTAAAGTAAAAGAATTAGGTTACCCAACTTTAACAATTACAAATGTTCCAGGTTCAACACTTTCTCGTGAAGCCGATTATACACTTTTGCTTCATGCAGGTCCTGAAATTGCCGTTGCTTCTTCGAAAGCATATACTGCACAACTAGCTGTACTAGCCATTTTAGCTGAGGTAACAGCTAAGAGCCAAAACATCGATGTTGAGATGGATTTAGTCCATGAACTAGGAATTATCGCAAATGCAATGGAAGTCCTTTGTGACTCAAAAGAGTTGATTGAGCATATTTCAAGAGAATTTTTATCAGTAACAAGAAATGCATTCTTCATTGGCCGCGGTGTTGATTATTATGTTGGTTTAGAAGGTGCTTTGAAGCTGAAGGAAATTTCATATATCCAAGCTGAGGGCTTTGCAGGTGGAGAATTAAAGCACGGAACGATTGCCTTAATCGAAGAGGGCACACCAGTAATCGCTCTTGCCACCCAAGAAAGTGTAAACTTAAGCATCCGTGGGAATGTGAAAGAGGTTGCTGCACGTGGAGCAAGCACTTGTATCATTTCAATGAAGGGCTTAAATATGGACGAAGATAGCTTTGTCATCCCAGAAGTCCATGAATTATTAACACCACTTATCTCTGTTATACCAATGCAATTAATTGCTTACTATGCTGCTCTGCACCGTGACTGCGATGTTGATAAACCGCGTAACCTTGCGAAATCAGTAACGGTGGAGTAAAAAGACTGTCCTAAGAAACTGTTGAAAGAAAAATGAGTAAGACTCAATCCGAAATTGGATTGGGTCTTTTTTTTTGCAATAAGGATTGCATTGAAGTACAAGGACCTACCATGCATGTTTTAAGAGTTACTGAGCGGCATAACTATATATTTTTTGAGAAAAACTAACTTTGTCATAATAAAGGTGACAAAGTTAGTTTTCATCTTTATTGAATACAGTGGGTTCGTCCTTTACCATGAATAAGGTAAGTTATAATGAAAGGATGGGGGCACATGGCTCAATCTAATATAAAAGTAGCTGTTCAGAAGTTCGGTAACTTCTTAAGTTCGATGGTTATGCCTAATATATCGGCTTTCATAGCGTGGGGCTTAATTACTGCACTATTTATTCCTACAGGGTTCTTTCCAAATGAAAACCTTTCCAAATTGGTAGGCCCAATGGTTACCTACCTGCTTCCGCTATTAATCGGATATACAGGCGGAAAGCTTGTACACGATCAACGCGGGGGTGTCGTTGGGGCAATTGTGACAATGGGTGTTATTGTTGGCGCAGATATCCCAATGTTTCTTGGTGCTATGATTATGGGGCCGCTCGGAGGTTATGTAATTAAGAAATTCGATCAGCTGATTGAAGGTAAAGTCAAAGCTGGTTTTGAAATGCTTGTGAACAATTTCTCGGCAGGGATATTGGGCGGGTTCCTTGCTATCTTAGCCTTTTTAGCCATAGGTCCGGCCGTTACCACGTTTACTGGCTGGCTTGTTACGGGTGTCGATTGGTTATTGGCAACAGGACTTTTGCCATTGACAAGTATCATAATCGAACCTGCAAAAGTATTGTTCTTAAATAATGCTATCAATCATGGTGTGCTTTCACCGATCGGTTTGGAGCAGGCGAAAACGACAGGCAAATCCATTCTGTTTCTTCTTGAAGCAAACCCTGGTCCTGGGATCGGTGTTCTCTTGGCCTATTGTATCTTTGGAAAAGGAAATGCAAGAAGATCAGCACCAGGCGCTGCAATCATTCAGTTTTTTGGCGGGATTCATGAAATTTACTTTCCATACATTTTAATGCGTCCGATGTTATTCTTTGCTGTCATCTTGGGTGGAATGAGCGGTGTATTCACCCTAATGCTGTTAGGCGGAGGATTATCAGCTCCAGCATCGCCTGGTAGTATTCTTGCTATTATGGCGGTTACCCCGCCGCATGCTAGTACTTATTTAGCGAACATTGCTGGAGTCCTAGTAGCTGGAGTCGTATCCTTTGTTCTTTCATCATTTATTTTAAAAACAGGTAAGCAGCAAGATGAGGATATTGAAGACGCAGCAAGAAAAATGCAAGAAATGAAAGGCAAGAAAAGCTCCGTTGCCAATGTCTTTGCTGATAATGATGGGGAACTTCCAGAACATGTAAGCAGGATTATCTTCGCTTGTGATGCTGGAATGGGATCAAGTGCAATGGGTGCGTCCCTTCTTCGGAAAAAGGTTAAGGAAGCAGGGATGAATATCTCAGTTACCAATATGGCGATTAGTAACCTGCCTTCTGATGCCCAAATTGTTATAACGCAGGAGGAATTGACACCTAGAGCTCAGAAACAAGTACCGCATGCTTATCATATTTCGGTTGATAATTTCCTATCAAGCCCAGAATATGATAAATTAATCAATCGGTTAAAAAATCCTGAAACAGCTGAGCTGCAGGAAATCGTCCAAGAGGCAGAAGCTGTTGTTCCAAACGGCAATCCGCATACAGATGATGCTTTGCTGCGTGAAGAAAATATCTTTCTCAATCAGGAATTTGCGTCGAAAGAAGAGGCGATTCGTTTTGCGGGTCGAGCACTAGTCAAGGCGGGATATGTGAAGGAAAGCTACATTGATGCCATGATTGCCCGTGATGAAATGACCTCTACGTATATGGGCAATGATGTTGCAATTCCACACGGTACCGAAGAAGCGAAAAAGGATGTTTTGAATTCTGGGTTTACTGTTTTACAAGTACCTAATGGTGTAGATTTTGATGGGCAAAAGGTAAGGCTGATTTTCGGTATTGCGGGGAAAGATGGTACACACCTTGAAATTTTATCTGGAATTGCCGTCACTTGTTCTGATATGGCCAATATAGAAAAACTGGTTGTAGCCAAATCAGCAAAAGAAATCATGGATATTTTAAATGATAAATAATAAATAGTTGTCATATAACGAATAGAAAAGCAGTATATTGCCGCTTTTCTATTCACTTTTTCCTCGTGTACTTTTTATCAGAAACGAGTTGATTGCATGTATATAACTTCTAGGGAAAAAGCAATCATTGAATTAATCGCTAAAACATCAGGTAAACATACCGTTACATCGATTGCAACATACTTAAATGTGAGCGGGCGAACAATCCAACGGGATTTAAAAGCGGTAGAAAAAATTCTTGATTCATTTGGTCTCCGTTTAATACGTAATATAGATAGGGGATTTACAATTGAGGGGAAGAACGAACAAATTTTTCGCCTATTCCAATTTTTAATGGGGAATAATTCAATCGATCAAACACCGCAAGAAAAAAAACTACAGCTGTTAATAACTTTGGTCCAAGAGGAATCCTATAAGATTCAAGTATTATCTAGTAATATTGGTGTAAGTAATACAACTTTGACAACTTATTTAGATGAATTGAAGGATTGGCTTGGTCGTTTTAATGTGCAAATGACAAGAAAACGAGGTGTGGGGGTCGATATGATCGGCTCAGAGTCATCTAAGAGAAAAGCCCTAGCTAGTTATATTCTGCTTCATTTTAATGAAGAACTGATAGAGAGATTATTTTTGTTGGAGAATGGTAAGTATGATCATAGAAATATTTTATATTACTTTCTTCCCGACTATCTTCTTGCCATAGAGCGGTTAGTAAATACTATTTTTAGTAGTTCGAAACTGCGTCTTGCCGATAGTGATTATATTGCGCTTATCGTACATATATGTATTACCATGCAAAGGACGGAGGACTTCTTTTTATTACAGGAGGATGTAGAATTTTCCGATGATTTAACAAATGAGTATCAGCTAATAGAGAAAATTTGCAGGGAACTTGAAGCGATCTTCTCGGTAAGGTTCTCTAAAGAGGATTTTATCTATTTAGCCGTAATCCTAAAGGGATCTAAACTTCAAGCAGCGGATGAAGCTCCTTATGACAGTATTGGTCTTAGCAAATTGGTTAGAGCCCTTATACAGGATGTCTCCTCCCAACTGCATGTTGATTTAACTAATGACTTTTCATTGTATCAAGGACTGCTGGCTCACATGGAACCGTCTCTTTATCGAATCAAACAACAAACAGGCTTATTTAACCCTTTAAAAGAGGAAATAATGCGGAAGTATCCGTTTTTGTTTCTCGCGGTAAAAAATAGTGTGGAACAGCAGTTGAAAAAGATTGATTCTTTCCCTGATGATGAAATCGCCTTTATTGTCATGCATTTCGGATCGGCACTTGTTTTAAGGGAAGAAAAATTACCAATCCATGCACTGGTGGTATGTCCGACCGGTATCGGCACCTCAAAAATGCTCGCAAGCAGAGTGAAAAAAGAGATTCCCGGAATTGATCAGATAGAAATTAAATCCATCAAAGAAATCCAGCAAAAAGATCAATTAAAAGAATATGATTTGATTATTTCAACTGTGAACCTTCCATTTATAGACATAGATTATATTTTAGTTTCCCCCCTTTTAACAGAGGAAAATATAGAGACGATTCGGCAATTCATGCGCCGAAATATTGATGCACTAACGGAGAAAAAACAATATCTTGGATCTTCACCAAAAGAATCTTTTTCAGCTGATCCAGGAACAAAAGCAGACATTACCGAAGTCTTGCAACAGTTAAAAGATGTCCAAAAAGGCATAGAGGCCGTCTTAACTAATTTTCGTGTCAATCGGATGCCTGAAGAAAATGACCATGAAAAGATTATAGAAAGAATGGTACATGCAGCTGAGAAGGAAAAACTGTTAACAAATGGAGAAGGCGTACTGGCCTCATTAAAAGAGCGAGAAAGTAAAGGCGGACTCGGAATACCAGAAACAGGAATGGCTCTTTTCCATTGCAGGAATAAACATGTTCAGGCGCTTATTTTTCAGATTGCGCATTTAGAGCAGCCTTTGCTTGTAAAAGGAATGGATGGAAAGAACATGTTTATTAAAAATGTGCTGCTAATGTTGGCCCCTGAGGAATTAGCGGTTAGAGAGCAGGAAATAGTAAGTTTGATAAGTACAAGTTTAATTGAAAACAATGAAGCAATCCAGATTTTTTCATCAGCGAATGAAGAGATGATCCGAGAGAGATTAGAAACGGTCTTTTTGGACTATCTTCATACAAATATTATTAAGGAATGATAAAAATGAAATTAGCAGTCCATTTTGGAGCAGGAAATATTGGAAGAGGTTTTATTGGCGCACTTTTTTCACAGTCCGGCTATCATGTTACCTTTGTTGATATCGCCGACCAGATCATTAACCAGTTAAACGAGGAAAAGCAATATCAAGTAAAATTGGCAACGGATCAACAAGAAAGTACGATGGTTGAAAATGTTTCCGGATTGAATAATTTGACACAGGAAGAAGAGGTAGTGGATGCAATCAGCAAGGCCACTTATCTCACTACGGCGATTGGGCCCAATATTTTGCCGCATATTGCCCCTTTAATGGCGAAAGGAATAGCCAAACGAGTTAAATCAAACGGTGAAAAGTTATATGTGATTGCCTGTGAAAATCAAATTTCAGCAACAGACTTGTTAAAGGGCTATATATTTGACCATCTAGATGAAGAGACAAAGGAAAATTTAGCAGGAAAAGTTTATTTCTTTAATTCTGCCGTTGACCGGATTGTACCGATTCAGAACAATCAGGGCTCGCTAGATGTACTGGTTGAAACCTATTATGAATGGGTTGTGGAAACAAGTGAGAGTATCCCACCTGTTGAAGGAATGAAAATTGTCGCTGATCTTGCTCCATTTATTGAAAGAAAGCTTTTTACTGTGAATACTGGCCATGCCACCATTGCCTATCTTGGCTATCTAGGAAATAAAGAAACAATTGATCAAGCATTAGCAGATGAAGGCATTCTGAATCAAGTCCGATCCACTCTTGGAGAGACAGGCGCTTATTTAATTAAACAATATGGTTTAAATCCTAATGAACACCAGCAATATATTGATAAGATTATTCATCGCTTTAAAAATGCTCATTTAAATGATGCAGTGACAAGGGTAGCCCGTGGGCCTCTCCGTAAACTAGGACCAAATGATCGTTTTGTAAAACCGGCTACGGAAGCGGCGAAAGCTGGCCTTTCTTTCACAAACCTTGCAAAGGCGATTGCTTCTGCTTTACATTTCGATTATCAAGAAGATCAAGAAGCGGTGAAACTGCAAGCGATGATTCAGGACAAAGGACTACCGATTGTTCTGAATGAAGTATGCGGACTGGATGAAAATAGTGAAATCTCTAACGAGGTAATTAGCCAGTACAATTTGCTCAAGAATTAAGACAAGGGTCAGTCCCACACTTCGTTGAAGTAGCAGGGGGATGACCCTTTTTTATTTTTTGTGTGTTTCCTATTTAAACAGTTTAACGCTGATTTTTGAATAATTGTAGCGTTTTCAATAGTGAAGTTTCAATATGTAACAATAATAAAAATTATCATATTTTTTTATGTAGAGTATAGACCTATAATTCAATTATAAAGTAGGTGGTGGAGCAGAAATAGTAATATATCCACTACGGATCATCTTTGTGTTATACTTCTTATGCTAGTTTTCTATAAAAGTTTAGGCAACTAGAATGAACATCGAAAAAATTAGGACAAGCTGATACTAATTAATGAGCAGAAAGAGGTTTTAAATAAATGGAGACAGAAGTCATTTTAACCATATTAAAAATCATCATGATTGATATCATTCTATCTGGTGATAATGCTGTAGTCATTGCCATGGCAACAAGATCTTTACCTAAAGATTTACAAAATAAAGCTATCTTCTGTGGTACGGCATTTGCTGTTATTGCCCGTATTATCCTTGCTGCGGTTGTTCTGATGATTATGGGGATCCCTTACATTCATGCTGTTGCTGGTCTATTGCTGGCCTATATTGCATGGGGAGTACTGGACCAAGGTAAAGAGGAAGATGCTCACATAAAGAGCCATAACTCAATTTGGAAAGCAGTTGTTACGATTGCTGTTGCCGATTTAACCATGAGTTTGGACAATGTTGTCGCTGTTGCCGGGGCTGCTGGCGGTCATATGGGTCTATTAATTGCAGGGATTGCTATAAGTATTCCACTGATGATCATTGGTTCTAAATTTCTTGTTTACTTGATGGAAAAATATCCTATCATTATCTATATTGGGGCTGGTATTCTTATTTGGACAGCTGGAGAGATGATTTTAAAAGATAAAAGTTTAGATAAATTGGTTAATCTTCCACATGGGACTATGTCCTATGCCATTCTAGCGATCGTAACAGCCATGATACTTGGAGCAGGTTATGTTAAAAACCAAAGAAATGCAAGAAAAGTTAAAGAAAAACAAGCAGCATAATTATTGAGGGAAAGAGTGAAATTTTACTCTTTCCCTTTTTCATTACTGCTTGATTTATGAAAAATTGGGTTAGAACCCGCTGTGAACTTTTGTGTAGTGTTGAAAAGGCGGGGAATTACTAGAATCCTGAAGGTTTAGGAGAAACTCATCAAATCTTGTAGAAATATAGGTTATTTCCTGCGAAATTAATTAATTCCTACCGACAATCTTTGTGGATACTTTCCATGAGGAATTCTGATACATCAATCCTTTTGACGGTTTCAATCAAACGTTTGATTAGTATAACCTTTTTGTTATTTAGTCGAAAAGGTGTCGATTATTGACTTTTCGATAGTGAACGACTTATTTTTTGTTATTTTTCTACAAATTATTCTTGGCTCAAGCAGGATTAAGGCATATGTACCAAGGGATGAAGCTGTTTTAATCAAACGTTTGGTTGACAGTGAAATTTGCTGAAAAATAGGAGAGGATGGTTCAACTGGCCGAAGGATTTCAGAAAAAAAACCATGCTAGTTTATCTAGCATGGTTCATCCATCTATATTTTTGGTATAGCTGAGATTAATCTGCTTTTTATTTATTTAAATATCTCCATAACGTTGTTCGACTGATACCAAGCTGCTCAGCTGTTAAAGTTTGGTTGCCATTATGTTGATCAAGTACTTGCTTGATTATATCCAAATTAAATTCATGTAATGTTTTGCTGTTGTTAAATGGAATATTCATTCCATCTTCTGAATAAGAAATAGTTTCAACAATTTTTTGTTTACCCAAAATACTATTGACATTATTACTAGTTATATATAGCGATTTAGATAAGTAGGCTAATTCGGTTAGAACATGTTTTAATTGTATGAAATTACCTGGCCAATTATATTGAGAAAGAGTAGCCAGAGCATTGGGTTCGTACCCGATAATATCCGTATTGTTTTCTATATTTACCTTATTTAAAAACATCGTTAAAATAGCCGATATTTCATTTTTTCTTTCTCTTAAGGTAGGTAGAAGAAAACTTATAGAATTCAGTCGATTCATTAATTCTTTATAGAATTCTGATGTAATACCTTCAGATGTTTTTTCGCAAATAAAGATCAGTCGATTATTTACGTGTAAGTTAGTAGATTCAATAATAGTAATTAACTTTTCGAAGTTTTCATTTGAAATTTTATCAAAGTGATTAAACTGGATGGTATTACCAACTTCAAGAAAAGGGCCGTTACTAGTGTTTAAAAGATGTTTCCACATTGTATCATTTAGTAAGTTAGAATTAATCGTTACCATTGTATTATTGTTATTATTTTGACTGGTGAATACGCTTTGAGAGACAATATATTTTCCTGTGCCTCTTTCTCCTAGTAATATTATGGGCGAATTATTTGAATCCATTTGTTTAATTTTAGCCTTAATATCATCTGTGATAATAGGATTTTTATATAAGTTATTATTTAATTTTTGTTCCACTTCTGACTTATCTTCATATGTAACACCGAATTTAGAATTCATGATAGGTGTTACAGATTTTTGGACAGTTACAATATAAAAAATATCATTTGCCTTATTTGAACTATTTACTTTTAAGTTATATAGAGTGTTATTTACTGAATGATAAAAAGTATGTGATTCATTAAATGGAGTAGCATCTTTTTTATGAAGCAAATAATTATAGATTGAGTCATTAATTTCTGTGTCTAAACTTGAATAAATCAATTCAAACTGACTGGATAAAATTAAGCAGTCAGTTTTAAAATTTTCAATAGCTTCGGTAAGTAAGATATTTTGTAATTTTAATTTTTGAAGATGCATATTTAACTCTATTGCTTGTTCGAATGTACGTTTAATACTTTCACTACCTGATGTAATAAGGATCGTATTTAAAGAAATTTTTAGTGCTAGTTTATTCGTTATTGCATCACAAAGAACTAATTTAATCCCTTTGTTTTTCAGTGATTTTAGTAGACCTAAAGTATCACTTGAATCATCTATCGTATATATTTCCACAGAATAGTCTAATATGTCACAAATTAAATGTGCCGTTTCAGTAATACTTGAATAACCTACAATAGCAAATTTAGAAGTGTAGTTATTTACTAGTTTGATCGCACCTAGAATGTCATATACGGATATTGAAACATCTATAACCGGTATAGATATATTCTTCCTAATTAACTCAGCTGTACCTCCTCTTGATATGACAATATCGTAATCGTTATGAATCTCCTCCAGGGCTAGATTTTTCCCTTCTTGTAAATCACCAGTATACGTATTTAGCAAAATGTTAGAGAAAGTAGATCCTACATTTTCCATTGATTTTCTTAACTCTTCGTAAGGTGCTATACCAAGGATTTTTGTTATATTTTCCATATATATCCTCCTTATGTGTTTCTTTTTTAAACAGTTTAACACTAATTTTTGAATTGTGGTAACGTTTTCAATAGAAAAGTTTCAAAATGTAACAATAATAAAAATTATCATATTTTTTTAAATAGTGTATAAGCCTATAATTCTTTTTAGATAGAGTGTAAGCCTTTCATAAAAAAATAAAGGACCAAGGTGGTGAACAAATGATAAGGGTATTAATAATAGCTGACGATTTTACGGGAGCACTTGATACCGGAGTCCAGTTCTCAAATTACGGTGTTAACACTGTAGTGACATCTGATTTAGAGTTTGAATTTGGTGAAACTACAGATCAAATAGAAGTACTTGTCTTCAATACTGAAACAAGATATTTGAATAAATCTGAAGCATATGAAGTGATCAAGAAGATAGCCTTAAAAGCCAAAGAAGAAAATATTCCATATATATTTAAAAAAGTTGATTCAGCATTAAGAGGAAATGTTGCTTCTGAGTTAAGAGCTTTGAGTGATGTATTCGAAGATGTATCCATTCCCTTTATACCGGCGTATCCAGAACAAAATCGCTTTAGTTGTGAAGGAATATTACTTATAGATTCAATACCAGTAAGTGAAAGCGTTTTTGGACAAGATCCGTACGAACCAGTAACTGAAAGTCATATCCCATCTCTTCTACTTAAAGAAGCAGATTTAAAAACTTATATTACAAAAAAATATGAAATTCCCCCAAAAGAAGAAAGAATTTTGTTAATAGAAAGTCACTCTGATGAGGAGATGTTATCTCTAGGGAATGAGCTATTAATGAATGATGCATTAAAGATAACGGTGGGGTGTGCTGGGTTTGCCAAAGCATTAGCAAAAATAATCTTTAAAAATAGGGATACCACTCAAAACGATATGAAACTTCCATTATTGATTGTATGTGGAAGTGTGAATCCAGTAACAAAAAAACAAATTGGATTTGCGGAAGTGAATGGATTTGAAAGAATATCTTTAACGATAGAGCAACTTTGGGATAAACAATATTGGGATACAGGAAAAGGGCAAGAAAATATACATCAATATTTTAAAATTGAACAACCTTTCATGTTTGAAACATTTGGGAATGTATCGACAGATCAAGTATATCAACTACCTGATCAAGGAAACGAACTAAGATTTAGGATAGGACAGTCACTCGGATACTTAGTAAAGAATCTTCTGTCAGATGGTATTAAGCGAACGATATTATTTACAGGTGGAGATACATTATATCAATCGATGAAAGTATTGGGGCTTACTGAAATTAAACCTCTGAAAGAATTATTCCCCGGAATTGTTCTTGGCAGCATTGATTTTAATGATGAAAAACATTATGTCATTACTAAATCCGGTGGATTTGGTGATGAAGATCTATTTATTAAATTAAATGCACTGATTAGTGACAAAGGAGATGTGTATTATGTTAAATCAATATAATTTAAAAATGCCAACAAATGTGTTTGCAGGTTCAGATGCCATGCAAAACCTCCATACAATTATCAAAGACGGTGTAACAAAAATCACGATTTTTACAGATAAAGGCATACTTAAAGTTGGATTGCTAGAGGAAGTCATCAGTATTATAGAAAAGAATAATATCGAGTACGAAATCCTATCTGATATACCAACAGAGCCATCTTACATTGAAGCTCAAGAGGTTGTTGATCATTTTAAAGCATTGAATTCTGATTTTATCATTGCAGTTGGTGGCGGAAGTGTTATGGATATCGCTAAATTAGCATCCGTGTTATCTACTGATGAGTATACTGTAAAAGATTTACTAGAAAATCCGTTAGTAGCTAAAAAACAAGTGACAACATTAATGATTCCTACCACAGCTGGTACAGGATCTGAAGCAACTCCCAATAGTATTGTAGGTGTACCTGAGAAGAATTTAAAAGTCGGTATTGTCAATGGTGAATTAATTGCTGACCATGTTATTTTAGAAAGCAACATGATAAAAAATTTACCTAAACCTATCGCTGCAGCAACAGGTATTGATGCTCTAGCACATGCTATCGAATGTTTTACTTCAAAAAAAGCTAACCCAATCAGTGATACCTTTGCACTAGAGGCATTAGATTTAATACTGAATAACATTATTGAAGCTTGCACAAATCCAGATGCACTTGAAGCGAAGCGTAATATGTTATTAGGTTCTTTCTATGCTGGAGTAGCGATTACATCTTCAGGGACTACTGCTGTTCATGCCTTGTCTTATCCTTTAGGTGGAAAATATCACATTGCTCATGGTGTTTCTAACGCAATTCTACTAACGCCAGTTATGAAATTTAATGAGCCAGTTATTAAAGACCTCTTAGCTAAAGCCTATGATCGAGTGGTAAAGGAAAAAAATGAAGAATTCACTGTAAATGAAAAGTCAAAATATATCATTGATTTAATAGAAAACATTGTGAAAACACTTGAAATTCCAACTAGCTTAAAAACTTTCAATGTGCCGGAGGAAGATCTTGAAGGATTAGTCGAGGCTGGAATGGAAGTTCAAAGATTACTTGTGAATAATATGAGAGAAGTAACACCAGAAGATGCTCGTAAAATTTATCTAGAAATTATGTAGGAGTGATTCGTGTGCAAAACAAATTAAAAGGAATTATTTCACCAATTGTTACACCCATGTATGACAATGAAGAAGTTAACTATGAAGAACTCGTAAATCAGGTAAATAGAGTCATTGAGAATGGTGTTCATGGTATTTTTACGTTTAGTACGAATGGAGAAGGCTATATTTTAAGTGAAGAAGAAAAAGTGAAAGTCATGGAAACAGTAGTTGATACAGTAGCAGGGAGGGTTCCAGTTTATGCATCCACAGGATTAGTTGGAACACAAGATACCATTCGCTTGTCTCTAGAAGCAAAGCGTGTTGGTGTAGACTACTTATCAATCATTACACCATATTTTGCAACAGCCACTCAAGAAGAGATCTATCATCATTTTAAAACTGTTGCTGAAGCGGTTGATATGCCAATTGTTTTATACAATATTCCTGCTAGAACGGGTAATACGATTCAACCCGCGACTGTTGAAAAACTAAGTCACATTGACAATATTGTGGGTGTCAAAGATAGTAGTGGAAACTTTGATAATATCCTTCAATATATTGAAAGAACAAGAAATAGAGAAGATTTTTCTGTGCTATCAGGTAATGATTCATTAATATTATGGACGTTACTTGCTGGGGGAACAGGCGGAATTGCAGGATGTTCAAATGTTTATCCGTTTACTATGGCACAAATCTACGAACAATTTGTAGATGGTCATATTGAAGAAGCTCGTAAATATCAAGATTCTATCAGAAGTTTCAGAGATTGTTTTAAATATGCGAATCCAAATACTGTGGTAAAAACCGCTGTTGAACTACTAGGCTATCCGGTAGGGAAGTGCCGTGCACCATTTAATCAAGTGTCTGATGAAGGAATTACAGCATTAAAATCAGTATTAAATGAAAATATTGAATTAGGAATGAAGTAGTTAGGAGGACATTATGAAAAAAATTATCGGAATAACAATGGGTGATCCTGCAGGTATCGGACCTGAAATTTCAATCAAAGCTTTTCAAAAGAAAGGCTTATATGAAAAGTGTAAACCCTTACTAATTGGAGATAAAAGTATTGTCGAGAGCTATTTAGAGAAATTCCCAGAGATTAATTTGAAAGTAAATGCCATTACTTCACCGGAAGATGGATTGTATGAATGGGGAACAATGGATATCATCGACTTAGCTTCTGTAGATGCCAATGAATTACAGATTGGTGAAGTGTCTAAAGAGGCTGGAAATGCTGCATATCTTTATGTGGAAAAAGTAATTGAATTAGCACTTGAGGGAAAAGTGGATGCAACCGTTACGAATCCATTAAATAAAGAAGCGTTAAACTCAGCAGGACATCATTTTGCTGGTCATACTGAAATTTATGGACATCTAACAAAAACGAATAAATTTTCTATGATGTTAGCTGATGGTGATTTACGAGTGGTTCACGTTTCAACGCATGTTTCTTTAAGACAAGCCTGCGATTTAGTTAAAAAAGAGAGAGTATTAGATGTAATAAATATTGCTCATCATGCTTGTTTAAACTTGGGTATCAAAAATCCTAGGATTGCTGTGGCGGGATTAAATCCACATTGTGGAGAAAATGGATTGTTTGGTACGGAAGAAATTGATGAAATCATCCCTGCGATTGAAGTAGCTAAAAGTGAAGGGATTAATGTATTCGGACCTTTACCTGCAGATACGGTTTTCTCAAAAGCTCGTGGTGGAATGTATGATATCGTTGTAGTAATGTACCATGACCAAGGACATATCCCATTAAAACTTTTAGGATTTGTTTATGATAAAGAAGAAAATAAATGGAAAGAGGTTTCTGGAGTTAATATTACATTGGGATTACCAATTATCCGAACCTCAGTTGATCATGGAACAGCATTCGACCAGGCAGGTAAGATGACTGCGAGTGAACTTAGTCTTGAAAATGCCATTGATTACGCGGTACAGCTAGCAAATAATGCTAATTAAGAAATGAAGTGAATTGTGTGATAATAGATTTAATAGAAAATTTAGAGGAATATAGGTCATTAAATCCAAAAATCGCCAACGGTTTAGAGAAATTAAACGAAGTCGAAATAGATTATCAAAAGCGATTTGATTTTGATGGCGGTTATTTGTTCTTTCAGGAAGGAACTACGAATCCGATAGATGAAGGAACTTTTGAAGCGCATAAAAAATATATGGATATTCAAATTGTTTTGGGTGGTTCGGAATATGTTGCCTGGACCCCCATTAATCAATTAGTAGTAGCTATAGAATATAATGCGGAAAAGGATGTAGTTCGATTAAACGGCAGTCCGAAAGAAATCATGAAAATTGATAAGGGTATGGCCTATATTTGTCTGCCTCACGATGGACATAAAGCGTTAAAACATATAGATCAAGCGACGAAATACAAGAAAGCGGTAATGAAGATAGAAATTTAATGAGAAAGATAGGGTGATTATGTGATTAGTATGAGTAACAATAAATTAGTCATTAACCGGTCGATTCCAAACGGTAAATTAATTCATGATGATTTTACAAATATTGATTTTTCTTTAATTCCATCTGGTCCTTTTTCAACTGCACATGCACCAACTATTATTAAGTTGGACGATGGAGATTTATTATGTGCATGGTTTGCAGGTTCATTTGAAGGCAGTCCCGATATTTCCATTGTATTATCAAAATTTAATCATGAAACGGAAGAGTGGAATGTACCTAAAATTGTCTCGCAGGATGATACGCGTAGTGAGCAAAACCCTTCCTTCTTTCAAGCACCTGATAAATCAATATGGTTAATCTATACTTCTCAGGAAGGTAGACAACCAGGTAAAGATAATATGCAGTTTACGTCCATTATTAAATATCAGAAAACATACGACAACGGTGAAACTTGGACTGAGCCTGAAGTATTATTTAGCCAGCCTGGCATCTTTGTTCGACAAGCGATTCAAGTATTAAGTAATGGCAGATGGATCTTTAGCACGTGGGTATGTGAAGATTCAGAATTAGGTCTTACAAACGATCCTACCGTATTTCAAGTATCAGATGATGAAGGACAAACATGGAAAGAAGTACGCATGCCTGATAGCAACGGACGTGTACATGCCAATGTTATCGAATTAGAAGACGGTCATTTAGTGGCATTTATGAGAAGTAGATTTGCGGATTATATTTATAGAAGTGAGTCAACGGATAATGGAGATTCATGGACAGTGCCTGAGCCAACAGTCCTGCCAAATAATAATGCAAGTATAAGTGCAATCAAACTTGATAACGGTGCCATTGCGATTGCCTATAATGCAAACGCTGCTAATAATCCTGAAAAAGGTAAAGTTGCATGGCCAGGATTAAGAAATCCGGTAGTAGTTTCAATATCTGAAGATGGCGGACATACTTGGCCAATCGGTCGAATTATTGAACACGCAGAAGGTTTCATTGGAGCAGAAAATAAAACGAATAATTCACAATTTGAATATCCTACTATTTATCAAGATGCGGGGAGACGATTACATTTAGTATACGCATATAAGAATAGAATATGTGTTAAATATAATAGTTTTTCAGTTGAAGATATATATGGTGAAAAACGTGAAAATGAAGGGGTTTACAATCCTACCTCTGGAGAAATCAGCTAGATAATAAATTATCACATAATTATAGTTTGATAGGCTTTGGGATAAGACCCAAGTTAAAAAAATATCCATTTAACTTGGTTATTAAGAGAGGAGAAATAAGAAATGACATTGGAAATGATTCTTGCCCTTGGGATCTTGATCCTGATGATTGGATTGATTATGTCAGACAAGATGGCCTTCGGCGCACCACCAATCCTGGCATGTATTCTGTTAGTAGTCACCGGTTTGTCTACCGTTCAGGAGGCTTTCGCAGGCTTCGTAAATCCAACCGTTATCATGATCGCTGGTTTTATGGTTGTGATGGCGGGAATAATGAAGACTAGCTTGATTAGTAAGGTTCAGTCCTCAATGCTCGCTTTGGTAAATAAGGGCGGTTATAAGAGCTATGCTCTTTTGCTCGTGGTCGTTATGCTTGGTGCCAGTTTTCCAGGTACCGGTGCCACTGGTTACTATGTACTTATTCTATCTTTGATCTCTACAATCCCTTACAATAAAAAGATGCCTACGTCTAAACTGATGATGCCTTTGGGATTTGCTACTAACCACCCTTTGATTCCTTTCAATGTAGCACTCCTCTATGGTGTTACTTTCAGTGTACTGCAAACGGCAGGTTATCACGGCGCGTTTTCTATGACGAAATTTGCTATTGTGAACTTCATCCTGGCTCTTGGTTTCTTAGTATGGAGTTTGGTTGCTTATCGTCTTCTACCGGATCATCCAATTTCGGAAGCTTCTGCAATGGATGAGGTGGCAGCTACAGCTGAGATGGCGGCTATGCCTAGATGGAAAGAATACAGTACCATCGCTGCCTTTATCCTCAGTGTTGTTGGTATGATGCTTATGGACAAGTTGGGCAATGCTGCCTTTGTAATTCCTGGCCTTGCAGGAGCATTTTTGCTAATCATCAACGTGCTTGACTTCAAGGAAGTCCGGGATAATATGGGTGCACCTGTAATCCTTATGACGGCTGGTGTTATTGGCGTTGCGGACGCTGTGGCTAACTCTGGTTTTACAGCCATGATTGGTAAGGTCGTGGCGGATGCATTGGGTACTAATATCAATCCATTCCTTCTTATCTTGATTTTCGCACTTCTAACTAGTACCTGTGCTACTTTTACTGGTTCAAATATGGGTTCTGTATTCATCTTTGCGCCAATCGCTATTGCAACCAGCGTTGGTTTGGGACTTAATCCTGTCGCTGCTGCAGTTGCAGTTGTCGTATCTGGATGGAACGGCGGATATATGCCAATCGACGGTATGCCTGCGATGATTTTAGGTATGGGTAAATATAAGCTTCCGCAGTTCTGGTTGTTCTCAGTACCTATGTACCTGATCCGTATTATTGTGCTTTGTGCAGGTGCTATGCTTATTTTCCCTGTAAACTGATAAAGTGATAGAAGGAACAGTTGGATTAAGTGGGACGAGATAAAGAAAGAAAGCGCTATATAAGTTTCAAACAAAAACTAATAATAGAAAAAGCACACTCAGTCAGATAATTCTTGTCGTCTGGGTGTGTTTTTTTTTTCGTTGAACGGTGCTTTTTGATATTATTTCCATTTATTTGCGGCCATTTGATACAATCAAGGAGGAGTATAGGGAAGGAGTATTATAATGTTTAAAATTTTTATAATTGAAGATGACAAACAGTTGGTGAACTTGCTGAAAGAGCATTTACATAAGTTTGGGTATGATACAAAGTCAGTTGGTAATTTTGAAACAGTCCGTGCGCAATTTGAGGAATATGAACCACATCTTGTATTACTAGATGTGAATTTGCCGAAATATGATGGCTATTATTGGTGCAGGCAAATTCGCAGTGTTTCAACCTGTCCGATTCTCTTTATTTCCGCTCGGGAAGGGAAGATGGATCAAGTGATGGCTCTAGAAAATGGGGCAGATGATTTTATCACGAAACCCTTTGACTATGAAATTGTTACGGCGAAAATAAATAGTCAACTAAGAAGGGCTTATGGGTCGTATGCTAGTTCTCAAAATGAGCGGTCCACTACGGTGGATGGATTGACCTTGGATGTGGAACGCCTCCGGCTTACATTAAACGAACATGAAATTGATCTGAGCCATACCGAAGCGAAAATTTTAGATGAACTCATGAAAAAAGCGGAGAAAGTCGTCAGTCGCGATCGACTCTTAGAGAAAATCTGGGATGATCAAGCCTTTGTGGACGATAATACATTGAATGTCTATGTAACACGAGTCCGGAAAAAATTAGCAGCCATACATATTGATGAAGCCCTTCAAACGGTTCGCGGTCAAGGGTATCGTCTTGTTCCAAACTGGAGGCATGAGCAATGAAGCTTTTTTTTCGCGATCAACTGTCGCTAATTATCTTTTATATCCTTCAGTTGGTTGTTCTTACGGCTGTTTATTGGCTAGATGGGTATCATCATTTAGCAATCAGTCTTTATGCAGCATTCCTAAGTGGATGTATTTTGATTGGTTATCTCTTCTTTCGGTACATCACCAATCGGTCGTTCTACCAGCGCGTGGAAAAACCGCTAACTTCCATGGAGGATTTTGCAAGCAATGTACAGCAAAGCCCACTAGCGGAGAGCTTACAACAGCTTTTGAAAAGCCAATTCCGTCACTATAAAACCGACTTACATAATTATAAATACAAGTTGGAGGGACATATCCATTTTATTAATCAATGGGTGCATCAAATGAAGACGCCATTGTCAGTGATTCATTTAATCGTCCAGGATGAGGATGATTCCCGTTTCAGTGCGATTAAGGATGAGCTGGATCATCTTAAAAAGGGATTGGACATGGTTTTATATACAGCACGTTTAGATACTTTTGAACGCGATTTTTATGTGGAGACCCTAAATTTGCAAACCGTTGTCCGTTCTGTGACATCCAGCCAGAAACGGTTATTTATTCGGAAGCGAGTGTTCCCAGCGATAGAAATCGATGGGGTTCTGAGTGTGGCATCAGATGAAAAATGGTTGTCGTTTGCCATTACCCAGTTGATGACCAATGCCCTGCGCTATACCGTCGAGGAGAATCGCAAAGTTTACTTTCATGGCTACAAGCTCGGCATTAATACCGTTTTAGAAATCCGTGATGAAGGAGTCGGGATTCCCCCAAGTGATTTACCCCGTGTCTTTGATCCCTACTTTACAGGGGAAAATGGCCGAAACTTCCAAGAATCCACCGGAATGGGCCTCCACCTCGTCAAGCAAATCTGCGAAAAACTCGGACATCGTATCGAAATCGACTCCATCATAAACCAAGGAACCACTGTACGCATTATTTTCTAATGGTGTCATTTAGGGTGTCAGGCACCGTCCATGGACACTTTCCTGTTTTGTCCTTTTGGGACGGACACTCGGGCTAATGGTTATCTTTTAAACTACACAATTATCTCAACCTTACAATTGTGTAATATAGTTGTAAGTTAACGACATGGAAGCGGGTGCTGATATCTAGGTAAAATGAGGGTACAAATGAAACAGGGAGTGAAATTGGATGTCGATTTTAGATGTGAGACATTTAGAAAAGATTTATGAGGGTAAAGTGGCGCATAAAGCTATTGAAAATATAAATTTTATGGTCGAAAAAGGTGAATTTGTTGGAATCATGGGGCCCTCTGGGAGTGGGAAAACAACTCTCTTAAACTTAATCGCCACCATCGACAAACCTACAGCAGGTGAAATTACCATTAACGGGAAAAATCCGCATGTGTTAAATCGAAAAGAAACAGCATTATTCCGGCGCCATGAGCTTGGGTTCGTTTTTCAACATTTTAATTTACTGGATACCTTAACAGTAGAAGAAAATATCGTTCTGCCGCTCACCCTTGATGGGGAAAGTGTGAAAGAAATGGATATGAAACTCATTCAGGTTGCCAAAAAGCTAGGAATCGACCCAATCCTGAAAAAACGCACCTATGAGATCTCTGGTGGTCAAATGCAGCGAACTGCTATCGCCCGTGCGATTATACACCAACCAGCCCTTATTTTAGCGGATGAGCCAACAGGGAACTTGGATTCAAAATCCGCCAAGGATGTCATGGAAACACTGACAGCAATCAACAAGGAAGATGGGACTACCGCATTAATGGTTACTCATGATGCAGTTGCTGCCAGCTATTGTCACCGTGTCATTTTTATTAAAGATGGACAACTCTATAACGAAATCTACCGTGGTGATAACCGCCAGGCATTCTTCCAAAAAATCATTGATATGCTAGCATTGTTAGGAGGGGACAGCCGTGACCTTTCCACAGTTCGTTTATAGAAATGTGGTCCGCAATAAGCGGACCTACGCAGCCTATTTCTTAAGCAGCGCCTTTTCTGTCATGATCTTTTTTATTTACGCCCTATATATCTTTCATCCAGATATTAAAAAGGGTGTAACTTCGGTGTTAGCCGCTGAATTAATGACGGCTGCTGAAGTAATTATGTACGTGTTTTCATTCCTGTTTGTACTATACTCTGTCAGCACTTTTCTAAAATCACGGAAACGTGAATTCGGAATTTTAATGATGCATGGCATGACAAAGGGTCAATTGAATAGTATGGTGTTTTTAGAGAATATGATAATTGGGGTTGGTGCGATTATTATAGGGATTGGAGCTGGAATGATTACGGGGAAACTTTTTCTTATGATTGGTTCCAAAATGATCGGAATTCCCCCCTTGCCATTTTATTTTTCTGAAAAAGCACTCATACTTACCATTGGCGCCTTTTTATTCCTTTTCTTTACCATTTCATTATTTACAACCATCCTTGTCAGAGTAAATAAATTAATTGATTTATTTCAAGCAGGGGAAAAGCCGAAAAAAGAACCCAAGGTATCGGTCTTCTTATCAATTCTCTCAGCTATTTTGCTCCTTGCCAGTTATTACTTAGCAGCAACAGCAACCATGCTGACGCTAATTTTTCGAGTACTGCCTGTAATTGGAATGACGATTATTGGAACCTACTTTTTCTATACTCAACTATCGGTATGGGTTACAAAACTACTTCAAAAAAATCGTTTCTTGTTTTGGAAAAAAACGAATCTAGTGACGATTTCCAGTCTAGCCTATCGCTTGAAGGATAATGCGCGGATGTTTTTCATGGTAACGATTGTTTCAACCGTGGCTTTTTGTGCAGTAGGGACGCTTGCTTCGATGAATGTGATGAGTAAACAACTCGACGTAGAATTTCCTGCTGAAATTAGTTATCTTGCAAAAGATGATCAACCGGTTCACCAACAAAATTTACAGCAAATCGAAGCGGAATTAAAGGATAAGAAAATCAATTACACAACTAATCAGATCCTGATTAAATACGTAGCTGTTGCTACTTCGACAGATAAATATGCACGAGAAAAAATCCCGGTCGTTTCTTTCTCGGATTATAAAAAAATTGCACAAGCAGCTGGCTACGAATTTAACGAAAAGCGGCTTGTCGGAAAAGAAACGCTAGAAATGCGTACATCGATTTTTAGTAACTTGGAAGGGATCACCTATACTTTAAAACAGGATCAAATAAGACTTACTCATGACCAAGCAACTAAACACATCGTTTTTCCCATCCAGTTGGTTCATAGTCAGGGGATCGTAGTCAGTGATGAGCTGTTTGACAGGCTTACCCCCGTTAATACCGAAATCTTTACAGGCTTTTACACAAAGGAACTTAAAAAAACAACAGGGATAGCAGAGAATCTAGTCACAAACGGTACCTCGATGTCGTTAGAACATGTTCCTTACTCAATTACGGTCAGCGGAACTTTATACGAACTACAAATGGGTATGTATAAGATGATGTTGTTCGTTGCTTTATTAATTGGGGCTGTATTCTTTATCGCGGCAGGAAGCTTTCTATATTTCAGGCTCTATGCAGATTTGGATTACGACCGGCGCCAATATCTGACCATTACAAAAGTAGGGTTAACCGATCGTGAACTAAATAAAATTGTTACTCAGCAGCTGGTCTTGCTTTTTTTCGTACCAATTGTAGTAGCCTTTGTTCATAGTGGGTTTGCTTTTATGGCCTTACAAAGCTTTTACAAATTATCTATCGCAAAAGATATGATCATCGTTCTGGCTGGTTTCTTTCTGGCACAATTCATTTATTTCTTTTTGATTCGTTACCGATATTTACGAAACCTGAAAAAATCATTAATCTAGAACAAAACCCATCTGATTCTATAAATCAGATGGGTTTTGTTAACTTTCAATACAGATAAGAATACTGCAAAAAATGATATGGATCAGGAAATTTTTCTGGAGTTTGAGTATTTAGAAAATTCTTGACATGGTTTTGTCCTAAATGTTATTATTTTCCTCTGCGACTCAGGATAGATTAGGGGGAAAACGGTTGATTCATTTACAAGGCATTAGCAAATCCTTCAAGGTTGCCAAGCGCCAATCTGGCTTTCGGCAAGCAGCCAAAGCGCTTTTTTATCGGGAACATACGATTATTGACGCACTCAAGGAAATCTCTTTTTCTATTCATCCTGGTGAAATCGTCGGCTACATTGGACCAAATGGAGCGGGGAAGTCGACGACGATCAAAATAATGAGTGGCATACTGGTGCCTGACACCGGGAGTTGCTCAATTATGGGCTTTACTCCGTGGAAGGATCGAGTTCAATATGTGCAGAATATTGGAGTGGTCTTCGGCCAGCGCTCACAGTTATGGTGGGATGTTCCGGTAATCGATTCTTTTGAACTGTTACAAGACATTTACAAGGTCCCGCAACAAGAATATCAAACTACGCTCAATCTACTCATTGAAACGCTCGAGTTGCAAACTATCATTCATTCACCCGTGCGTCAACTAAGCTTAGGGCAGCGGATGCGTTGTGAAATAGCAGCCTCGCTTCTACATAATCCAAAAATCTTGTTTTTGGACGAACCAACCATAGGGCTGGATGCTGCCTCTAAAATAGCGGTCCGCCAATTTATCAAAACAATTAATAAAGAAAAGGGAGTTACAGTTATCCTTACTACCCACGATATGAATGATATCGAAGCCTTGGCTGACCGAGTCATTTTAATTGGAAAAGGCAGTTTATTATATGATGGTCAGTTAGAGGAATTAAGAAAACAATTTGGTTCTCAAAAAACAATCACCGCTGATTTCCACAAAAACACTCAAATCATCGATATCCAGGGGGCAACCGTGCTCTCGCGGTCACCGGAACGGATGGTCCTTAGCATTGATACAGACATGGTCAACTCCTCCCAAATCATTACCCAATTGTCCAATAAACTTGAGTTAATCGATGTTTCGATTGAATCGCAACCAATCGAGGAAATCATCCTCCAACTATATAAGGAGTACAAAATATGAAGGTATATCTTTCTGTTTTGAAACTGCGGATGAACATCGGCTTGCAGTACCGGACAGCGGCTTTGGCGGGGGTAGCTACTCAGTTTTTCTGGGGGTTTATCACAATCATGGTTTTTGAAGCCTTTTACGAATATGCTGCCAATACACCACCGATTTCCTTAAGGGAATTAATCACCTACATCTGGCTGCAACAGGCCTTTCTCGTCTTTATAACGATGTGGTTTCGCGATAATGAACTATTTGATCTGATTACAAGTGGAAATATTGCTTACGAACTTTGCCGACCTTGTGAACTCTATGGTTTCTGGTATGCGAAACTGCTTGCCCAGCGGATGTCGAGTGCCTTTTTGCGCTGCTTCCCAATCTTGATTATCTCATTTTTTTTACCAAAACCGTATAATATGACTCCGCCGCCAAGTTTCCCTGCCTTTCTATTATTCTTAAGTGCACTCATTCTAGGATTACTTCTGCTAGTAGCTATCTCAATGTTCTTATATATATCCGTATTTGTGACCTTGTCCCCGATGGGATCATTGTTAGTATTTAGTGTCATCGGTGAATTTTTTGCCGGATTAATCATTCCTGTTCCGCTAATGCCCGATTGGCTGCAAAATGCGGCGAATGTCCTTCCGTTTCGCTGGACGGCAGATTTTCCATTCAGGGTTTATTCTGGGCATATCCCACAGCATGACGCCATCAGCGGAATTATCATTCAACTAATCTATCTTGTGGGCCTTGTTTGGTTAGGAAGAGCAGCTCTCAATCGTGTATTAAGGAAGGTCGTCGTCCAAGGAGGGTAACCCAAGGTGAGAATATATATTAAGTATGTAATGATTCACTTTAAATCACAAATGCAATACCTTAAATCTTTTTGGTTATTATCGTTAGGGCAATTTTTTATCCCTTTTACAGTCTTTGCGGGCTTGTACTTTTTATTCGAACAGTTTGGGCAAATAAAAGGATGGCAATTCTTTGAGGTGGCGCTTTGTTTTGGGAGCATTCACATGGCCTTCGCACTGAGTGAATGCTTTGCCCGCGGTTTTGATAGCTTTTCTAGTCTAGTTCGGAATGGTGAATTTGACCGATTACTTGTCCGCCCGCGAAGTACGTTCCTCCAAGTTCTCGGGTCCAAATTCGAGTTTACAAGATTTGGCCGCCTTCTTCAAAGTGCGGTTGTATTGATCTGGGCCATGACCAATCTCAATATCGAATGGAATATCGTAAAAGCGGTCACATTGCTACTGATGATTGTTAGTGGAGTGCTTATTTTTACCGGCATCTATATTCTAGCTGCCACGCTGTGTTTTTGGACGATTGAAGGTCTTGAGGTAGTCAACATTTTTACCGATGGCGGAAGGGAAATGGCGCAATATCCATTAAATATTTATCAAAAATGGGTGGCTCGTTTTTTTACTTTTGTGATTCCATTCGGAACAGTAAATTATCTGCCGCTCTTATCTATTTTAGGTAAGAATAGTGGAAATGAAATCTATTACATGCTTACCCCGATAGCCGGCAGCTTGTTTATTCTTCCTTGTCTTCTTGTTTGGCAATATGGCGTAAAACATTATCGTTCCACGGGTTCCTGATTTAGGAGCCCGTCTGCTTGTTATTAGGTAAATTGCAGTGAGATGTAACTTATGATATATTTGAAGGAAAATGACCAAAGAACCAAAATGGTCAGTGGAGGTTGACATGGCAACCGATCGAAGAAAGCTGATTGTAGAAGCAGCAACTAAGTCCTTTTCCTTGTTTGGCTATAAAGCAACAACAATGGATCAAGTCGCAAAGTTGGCCAATGTAGGGAAAGGGACGATTTACACCTTTTTTAAAAATAAAGAAGAATTATTCGAAGAGATTATTTCAACTTTGGTAAAGGAAATGATTGCGGAAGCAGAATCAGTTATCCAACCAGATTTACCCTTTACAGAAAACGTGCATCGGGCTCTTTATCGTTTATTAGAATTTCGCTCCCAGCACCAATTGATGATTAAACTGGTGCAGGAGGAAACGGAAATGGGGACTTTAGCTGTTTCGGAAATGCTGCAGCATGTCGAGGATCAAATTATTGCTTATTTAAAGCAGAAGATCGATGCAGCCATCACGAAAGGGGCCATCCCGGCAGTCAATACTGAAATCACTAGCTTTCTTTTGTTAAAAATGTATATTGCCTTAGTTTCTGATTGGGAGAGGCATCATCAACCTTTAAGTTCAGAACAAATTGCGGAAATTATGAAGGTTTTTTTAGTAAAAGGTTTGTCCATATAAAAAAGACTTGTGTGTTTCTCAATACAAGTCTTCTGGCCTATGCGGTGCGTCACTTATGTGGCGCTTTTGTTTTCTTATTTTACAAGATAGAGATTCTTTGAAGTGGCAGCGACTTTCGGACCGTTTTTACGGCTGCCAGTGAGTTCTTCCATTAAGCTTAAAAATGTTCCAAAAAGGTAATTGACCACGGATCCGGCCAGTATTCCAAATCCTAGTGCTGTTAAGAAATAAGCAGAATTGTAACCGCTTGCAAATTGACCTAACAAAATAAGAATGATTCCTAAACCGCTTCCGAAGATAGCTGTTTTCTTAAATGTAAAAATACTCTTTAAGTGTTTTTCCTGCATCATCATCAACTCCCTGTAAGAATATTCTATCAATTGTCACAGAATTGTCAAACTTTTTTTGAAAACTTTATTTTTTTAATCTTGTGTGTTGACTTCCGCTTCAGGCGCTCGGATTGGAAACGGGGCCTAACAAATTAGGCCCCATGCATTATTTCTTTGCTAGGTTTTCTTGTGCCATTTTTACCAATTCGCGGACCATGCTGCCTCCTAGCCGGCCGCCTACTTTCCCAGCTTGCTCTGAAGTGAGTTGGCCATTATAACCTTTTTTCAATGGAACCCCGACCTCTTCGGCTGCTTCAAATTTTGCATCCTCTGGGTTTCCGGTATTTGCGACTTTTGCCTTTAACGCATCTAAGCCAGTTCGCGCTTCTGGAACAAGGATTTTATTTCTTCTTCTCGCCATTAAAATCCCTCCTTTACGTTAGGATTACCTGAATGTAAAAAATAATCAAAAATCACTGGAAAAACCCATATTAATCCAGTATAATACTTGTAATAAATTCGGAAAAAATCAATGATAAAGAGAGTAGTTATCTAAGATGGTCCAGCGATTCAGGGGTGGTGCGAGCCTGAAACAGAATAGATAATGAAGCGCACTTTTGAGATGCATGCCTGAAGGAAACAGTAGGGTATGCCGGAGGATCCTCCGTTACTAAGGAAAGCTGGTTCTTCATTTGAACAATTAGAGTGGTACCGCGGGATGTTAAACTCTCGTCTCTTTTAGTAGAGACGGGAGTTTTTTGTTTTTTTAAAAGAAAATAGGAGGTCGGATCAAATGAATTTTAAACAAGAGTTGGCATCAATCTTACATGACTTGCTGGGCCAAGAGATGTCACTGAAAGACTTGGAATTGATGATCGAAAAACCAAAGAACCAGGAGCACGGGGATTTAGCTTTTCCTTGCTTTACGTTAGCGAAGCTAAAAAGAAAGTCCCCCAATCTGATTGCCGAAGAATTATCTAAAAAAATACAATCGCCCATTTTTGAAAAAGTCACTGTGGTGGGGGCGTATCTTAATTTCTTTTTAAATAAAAAGACAGCTTCTGAAAAAGTAATTGGAGATATCTTTGCACTAAAGGGGAAGTACGGTGAACATGCATTTGGGAACGATGGTGCTGTCACGATTGACATGTCCTCTCCTAATATTGCTAAACCCTTCTCAATGGGGCACTTGCGTTCAACGGTAATCGGCAATTCACTCGCTTTAATTGTAGAGAAATGCGGTTATAAACCCATTAAAATTAATCATCTTGGTGACTGGGGAACTCAGTTCGGGAAGTTAATCACGGCCTATCAATTATGGGGAGATGCCGACAAGGTTAAAGCAAATCCGATTAAGGAATTATTGGCCCTCTATATTAAATTTCATGAAGAAGCGGAGAACAATCCTTCCCTTGAAGACCAAGGACGCGGTTGGTTTAAGAAGCTGGAAGATGGAGATGAACAAGCTTTAGCGCTTTGGAAATGGTTCCGCGATGAGTCATTAAAGGAGTTTTCAAGAATATATGAGTTAATGAACGTGCAATTTGACTCGTATGCAGGTGAAGCATTTTATAATGACAAAATGGATCGCGTTGTTCAAATCCTGGAAAAACAACACCTACTGGTTGAGTCCGAACAGGCACAGGTGGTGGAACTAACAGAAGAACAACTGCCGCCATGCCTGATTAAAAAGTCGGACGGGGCAACCTTGTATGCAACCCGTGATTTAGCCGCGGCTCTTTATCGACAGGAGGAGTATCAATTTGTCCAATCCTTATATGTCGTAGGCCATGAACAAAGCCTTCATTTTAAACAGTTAATCGCAGTGTTAGCCAAGATGGGTTATGATTGGTCGAAACAAATGCACCATATTCCCTTTGGCATGATGCTAAAAGAAGGAAAGAAAATGTCGACGAGAAAAGGGAAGGTTGTTTTATTAGAAGAAGTTTTAAATGAATCGATTGCAATGGCTCGCCATAATATTGAAGAGAAAAATCCTAACCTCTCAAATAAAGATGAAGTAGCCAAACAAGTGGGCGTTGGGGCGGTTATTTTCCACGACTTAAAAAACAATCGAATGAACGATATTGAATTTTCATTAGAAGAAATGCTTCGTTTTGAAGGAGAAACGGGACCTTATGTCCAATATACCTATGCGCGGGCTTGTTCCATTTTACGAAAAGCCACGGGGAAGCCCCAGTATGAGGCTGAAACCTACACCAACTCATGGGAGAGGGAATGGAAGGTAACCAGCCTCCTAATGGAATTCGCGCCTGCGGTTCAAAGAGCCTGTGTCAACTTTGATCCGTCCCAAGTGGCAAAATATATTATTGACCTGGCGCAAGCGTTCAATAAATATTATGCAGAAGTAAAAATCCTAGAAGAAAGCGCAGAACAGCAGGGACGGTTAGCACTGGTTTATGCGGTAACGGAAGTTTTAAAAGAGGGGTTACGATTATTAGGATTGGATGCCCCAGAGGAAATGTAGGATCCCTTAAAACGGCAATAATTAATTTGAACTTCAGCTAAGCAAATGAAATGGAGGCAAAGAAAGATGAGTGAATTATTATTTAAGCATTTTGAACTTACAAGAGGAAGATTTGTTAACTTTGTGGGGGATTTAGAAGAAGGGATTGCCAGTGTTCAGCCAGATGGGTTTAATAATACGATCCAATGGCATGTGGGTCATGTCCTCACAGTTGCCGAGCAATTCATGTTCGGATTTCCGAAAAAATCAACCCAGCTGCCAGCCAACTATATGCAGTTATTTGCTTCTGGATCGAGTCCAGCTGCATGGGAAGGGAATGTTCCTTCCGTGCAGGAATTAATCATTCAGTTACAAGACCAATTAGCACGAATGAAAGAAATTCCAGTGGAGAGCTTTAACCAAAGGCTAAAAACCCCATTCCTTGGTCAAGAAACCTTTGGTGAATTAGCCAATTTTGCGCTTTTCCATGAGGGTATTCATTTAGGACAAATGCAGGCAATGAAGCGAATCATTAAAGCGAACGTAAATTAGTTTGTAAAAATATTAGTGTGAAAGCATGGGATCCTAATAAGGGCTCCATGCTTTTTTTACCTCACCGGATAATTTTCTTCATTAATCGGACTAATTAGGAAAAGACTATGTAGTGATACGTTGATATTTTTGTGGGAATTTGGATTTTCGTCAAAAATAAAACACTTCATATAAAAATGGTGTTGTGTTAAAATCAATCGGTAATTCTACTTCAAATGTGGTGGGTGAATCCAGTGCTCTCTTCTTTTAAGAGATTCTTAATCGGCCGGCCGTTAAAATCAACGGAACTAGGCGAACAAAAATTAAATATCCTGAAGGCTTTAGCGATTCTATCTTCCGATGCCCTATCATCTGTGGCGTACGGGACTGAACAAATTCTGATTGTGTTAGCAACGGTAAGTGTCATTGCTTACTGGTACTCAGTTCCGATTGCAGTGGGAGTACTATTTCTGTTAGCAGCGCTAATCTTATCTTATCGGCAAATTATCTATTCCTACCCTCATGGCGGTGGGGCCTATATAGTCTCAAAAGAGAATATAGGTGAGAAAGCAGGATTAATTGCTGGAGGATCGCTTTTAGTTGATTACATATTGACGGTAGCGGTAAGTGTCACCGCGGGTACAGATGCGATTACATCAGCATTCCCAGCGTTACATGCGCATACTGTCGGCATTGCTTGTGTCCTTGTTACCTTTATCACGATTCTCAATCTGCGCGGAATAACGGAATCAGCGTCGATTTTAGCTTATCCCGTCTATTTATTTGTTGTAGCGCTATTTATTTTAATTGGTGTTGGTCTTTTTAAAATTATGACAGGCGATGTGTCACCAACTGTTGAACATGCAGCGATCGGGACGCCTGTTCAAGGTATTACACTGTTCATACTGCTTCGTGCCTTTGCATCGGGATGCTCGGCGTTAACAGGGGTAGAAGCCATTTCAAATGCAATTCCAAGTTTTAAAGATCCGGCACCAAAGAACGCAGCGAAAACATTAATTTTAATGGGATCACTGCTTGCCTTGTTATTTACGGGTATTACTTTCCTAGCTTATTATTACGGAATTTCACCAAAGCATGACGAAACGGTCGTCTCACAAATTGCCAAAGAGACTTTTGGCCGTAATTACCTTTATTTCTTTGTCCAAGGAACAACTGCACTTATTTTAGTTCTGGCGGCTAATACTGGTTACTCCGCGTTTCCGTTATTAGCTTATGCGCTTGCTAAGGATAAATATATGCCAAGGATGTTTACCATTAGGGGAGACAGACTGGGGTATTCTAACGGGATTGTTTCCTTAGGAGTAGCCTCCATCTTGCTGATTATTTTTTCCAGAGGTCAAACAGAGCACTTAATCCCTCTTTATGCGGTTGGCGTATTTATCCCGTTCACCTTGTCGCAATCAGGGATGATTATAAAGTGGTTACGAGAAAAACCGGCTGGATGGGTGGCAAAACTAGCTTCCAATCTAATCGGTGCACTGATCACCTTAGCCGTATTAATCATTTTCTTTTTAACTAAATTTAGCCAAGTATGGTTTGTGGTCATCTTTTTACCAATCATCGTGTTTGCCTTCAAACGGATTAATCATCATTATGAAGCCGTTGGCGAACAATTAAGAATCCATCCAGATGATCCTGCGCCGCCGATTGAGGGGAATGTTATTATTGTCCCCGTCGCTGGGATTACTAAGGTTGTTGAAAACTCAATCAATTATGCCAAATCGATAACGGATCAAATCTTTGCGGTTTATGTGTCGTTTGATCGTGAGGACGAAAAGCGTTTCGAAGAAAAATGGCAGCAATGGCAGCCGGATGTAAGGCTCGTTACTCTACAGTCACATTACCGAAGTGTACTGATTCCTTTATCGAAATTTATTGATACGGTAGAAAATAAGGCAAGTGAAAACCAGTATCGGGTAACCGTATTAATTCCGCAATTTATAACAAAGAAAAGCTGGCATAATATTTTGCACAACCAATCAAGTTTATTAATTCGTACCTATCTTATTTTTAAAAAGAGGGTTATTGTGTCAACACTGCCGTTTCATTTTAAAAAGTAAAGGGTGGCGGTGAAAAAGCTCGATACATGGGCGCAAAGAAAATTTTCAGCAAAGCAAAACCACCGGGATTAGTCGGTGGTTTTCTTTGTCTTTTTGACTAAAAAATAAATGGCCCCTAGAACAACTGCTCCGATAATGGCTGGCATTACGTAGGGTTGTGCGTACTCTTTGATATGTGCCCAATTACTGCCTAAGACTTTACCTAAGTAGAGGAACAGAATCGTCCATGGAATAATGGCTGCAACAGTGTAAAGCGTAAATTTTGTTGCTGACATTTTGGCAATACCTGCTGGGATGGAAATCGCATGCCGGACAACAGGAATGAAGCGTGCTGAAAAAATAACACCGGCCCCATATTTTTCAAACCATTGTTCAGCAATATCGATATGATGCTTTTTAATAAGCACATATTTTCCGTACTTTTCTAAAAAAGGTCTGCCGCCGTAATAGCCGGCCCAATATAAAAATAACTGTGCAAGTGTTCCCCCCACAGTCCCGGCAATGACGGATCCGATAAAATTAAGATGTCCCTGCGAAATCATATAACCGCCATAGCCTAAAACAATTTCACTGGGGATAATCTCGATCATTAATCCAAGGGCAATGCCGAAATAGCCTAATTGTGATAAAGACTCCAATATTGAATTAATAAATTCTGACATAGTTCACCTTCACTTAACTATATGTTTGTTTCTCCTTTCTTAGTGTAAACCAGATTGTCTATTTAAGAAATAAATATGGTCCTTTTCTTTGGGACATTCCTAAAAAATCAAAAAACAATTCACTGATTTTTTTCCTACATGAGATATTTTAAAAACATGGTGGCAATCCCGAAGTAGGTAAGTAGTGAAAATATATCATTCAAGGTAGTAATTAGGGGCCCTGAGGCAACAGCAGGGTCAATCTTTAAACGAAATAGAATAAGCGGAATAACCGTCCCTGCAAGTGTTCCGATGATTAGGGTGAAAAATAGGGAGCTGCCGACTACTGCACCTAAAATGAGACTTCCCTGCCAAATATATGCAATCACCGCAATCAAAATAGAGCAAGTAATACCAATAGTAATCCCAACACCAAGCTCCCTTGCAATTAATCGTGCAATCACACCCTTATCAATATCGTACGAAATCAATCCTCTAACGACGACTGCCAGCGATTGAGTCCCAGTGTTTCCAGTCATGCCGGCAATCATCGGCATAAAAAAGGCCAGCGCGACCACTTGCTGCAGTGTATCTTCAAAACTGCTGATAATTCTTCCTGAAACCACTCCAATAAATAAAAGTAAGATTAGCCATGGGAGCCTTCTTGCTGCTGCAACTAAAGTTTTTGTTTCAAAGTCAATGGATTTCCCCGTTGCCGATAATTTTTCAATATCTTCATTGGCTTCCTTTATCACGATGTCAATGATGTCATCAACGGTGACAATCCCGACGAGGATATTATTCTCATCGACGACGGGGATGGCTAAGAAATCATATCGCTCCACGATTTGCGCTACAACCTCTTGGTCTGTCACTACTGTAACGGAAATGATCCGTTCATACATAATTGTACTTATTTTTTCATCTGGCTCTGCTAATAGTAAATCACGATAAGAAACCACCCCGACTAGCTTCCGGTCTTCATCAATAACATATAGATAGTTAATAGATTCGGCAAATTCTGCGAACACCTTAAACTTATCTACGGCTTCTCTAACCGTAAAATAGCTGCGAATCCAAACAAAGCGATTCGTCATGATTCTTCCGGCTGTTTCCGGCGGATATTTCATAATATCTTGGACGGCAATAGATTCCTCTGCCTTCATTCCAGAAAGAAGGGAATCCTTTTTCTCTGGCGATACTTCATGCAGCAATAACGCCAGATCATCATTATCCATTAAATTAAGAACTATACTAGACTTTTCAATTCCTAAAATATTTAATAAGCCAAGCTGGTCTTCCTTATCAAGCTCTTCCATTAAGTCAGCGAGAACGTCAAATTTTAAAAATAGGAGAAATCGCCCTTTATGCTTTTCAGGTAAATCCTCATAAATCTTGGCGACATCATAGGGCTGGAGTTCATCAAGTATATTTTCAAATTCTGTTTTCCGATTTTCCTTTAATGTTTTTATGATGTAAAGACTTAATTCATCTTGAGTCATATCCTTAATCATGGATGAAACCAGCTCCTTATCTTACTAATGCATAAAATCTAATTTGCTAAAGAAATATAGATGAAAAAGGAAAGTTAACAAATAATAATCCAATAATCATAAATCTAGTATGTGTCAATCAAACTTATTATTTGTAAAAGAATTGAAATAAGCTATTTGGACTATTATTTGATAAAATAAGGAAGTATTGACTAAATCATTTCATGTGTTGAACGGAGGAGTTTTGCTTTGAAAAAGCATCATCAAGACATACAGGATCTCATCTATGTCCATTTAAACCAAACAGACCAGTATGTAATGTCTTCCGGTATCGAATTTGCTGAATTCGCTGCTGCTTTTTCAGGTTCATTAAATCCCTTGCTATTACTTGCGCACCGCTTTGATGATGCTGATTTTAATATGCATACCCAACTTGAATATTGTCCTGATGAAAGAATTAACAAATTGGCAGGGGAAGATGTCTATAGTTACGGAAATTTCTGTTGGATTGACTTTATTGAGGAAGATGTGTTGAATGAACTGACAGGTCAGGAAATCGCTGAACTATTATACTTAGGTCACCTAAAGCACCATCTGAAATTGCCCTTTTATAATAAACTAGGTAACCGTTTTGTTTATTTGGCCCAAGATGATGGCTGGTTTAACAAAACCTATTACCGAAGCTTCAAGGATTTCTTCCATGTTTTAAGTGAAGTGGTGGCAGGAAAACTAGGGGATCTTAAAATCGAAAAGTCCATTCTTGGCTTTCGAAAGAAAAAGACCTATCCTCAAGTAAATAAAGAAATCCTTCTGTCCTTAACACCGTTCATTAAGGAAGGGATCTGTATTTCGTTACGAGATGCCGACCATCAACGGACTCGTATTGAAATTCCCATCTGGGTGATTGGCGATTTCGCCAATATGGATGATATGGTGGAGGAATATGAGCAAGTTTCATCGAAACCATGTCATGCAAAAATCATTTTTGATAAAAAAACAAAAGAATGGAAGTTAAACGTTGTCTAAATCTTTAGGCTTTAAAAATAAGTCCCACTCTATTTGGGTGGGACTGTTTGTTATGAGAACCACAAGCTGAATAATCCTTCGTTCACGCCTAAGTTATACATATAATAAATTCCGAATAATATGCTGACAATGCCTGCGAGGTTATTCAAATATCTATTCACTTGCTTCCCGGAAGTTAACACAAATGGGATTCCGATAACCGTTGAAAAGGTAAGCATTCCAACAATCGTGCCACAACCAAAGATAAGGATGTATAATGCACCTTGCCATGCAGTCGAAACGGTACTCATTGTTAATAAAACCATTGCTGCACTGCCTGCAAGACCATGAATGAGACCGATGAAAAAGGATTTAAGATGGGTACGGCCTTTTATTTCTTTGTCTGGGGTATGATGGGGATGAGGATGACGATGTTTCATAAAAGATAAAAGACTATTTAGGCCGAGACTGACGAGCATGACCCCTACGATAAATTCAAGGCTCAATGCGACCGTATCTGTGATAGTATTTTTGGCGACAATCAATATCATTCCGAAAAGGAAGAGTGTGGCAGTGTGCCCAATTCCCCAATAGACACCAGCAAAGATGGAGCGCTTTATATTTTTTGTTTCACTCACGATAGTGGATACTGCAATAACATGGTCAGGCTCGATCGCATGCTTAATTCCTAGCAAAAAGCCTAATAATAAAATCGATAAAAGTGTTCCCGTCATTAACTCGCCTCCAAAAAAAGTTTCAACACAATTATACAGGATAAATAAAATAAGTATAGAAAATTGCCAAATTAGCCGGCACGAGTTTTTAAGCAAGCTGTAGCAATCATAAAATATTCTGGTAGGAAAAAACTTAAAAAACTTAGAGGACTACATTTCCTTTCTTTTTAAAATAAGTGTTAAAATATAACCGTGAATGAGAAAATGGAGGTTTCGTATGAAAACAAAATTAGGATTATTATATGGAGGAAAATCAGCTGAACATCAAGTTTCCCTGCAAACGGCCTTAGCTGTCATTCGGGCGTTAGATCTTGAGAAATTTGATATTCATCCTATTTACATAAATACCCAAGGAAACTGGATTAAAGGACCGCAATTAAGTGAGCCGGTAGAAAACGTAAAGGCGCTAGAATTTTCAGAGGGGAATCAGTTATCTCCTTTATCATTGGCACCAACACTTTTCCAAGCTGAAAAGCAGGAAACACTGGATGTGATATTCCCGTTGTTACATGGACCGAATGGGGAAGACGGAACGGTCCAAGGCCTATTGGAACTGCTAAATCTTCCATACGTTGGCAATGGAGTTCTTGCTTCGGCTGCGGGTATGGATAAAGTCATGATGAAAAATGTATTTGCACAAGCAGGGCTCGCCCAAGTGAACTATGTAGCCTTTATTAAAAGCGAGTGGGAGAAAGCTAAAGCCGAGGCTTATAGCAAGGTTGAAACAGAACTTGGCTACCCTTGCTTTGTGAAGCCAGCGAACCTTGGCTCAAGTGTCGGCATCAGCAAATGTACCAATCGTGACGAATTAGAAGCAGCCTTTGCTGAGGCCTTTCAATTTGACCGCAAAGTCATCATTGAAGAAGGCGTTGTTGCCCGTGAAATCGAAGTGGCGGTGCTTGGAAATGATGAACCTGAATGTTCAGTAGCCGGTGAAATTGTTCCGAAGAAGGATTTCTATGATTATAAAGCAAAATATGAAAGCGGGGATACAGCACTAATCATTCCAGCTGACATTACTGACGAGGAATACGCGCAGCTAAAAGAAATGGCGATTAAAGCCTTTAAATCTTTAGATTGTTCTGGTTTAGTTCGTGCGGATTTCTTTTTGACTAAAGATGGGAAAGCATTGATTAATGAAGTGAACACAATGCCTGGCTTCACGCCGTTTAGTATGTTCCCGCTCTTATGGAAGCACACGGGGGTAGAATACCCGCAATTGATTGAGCGGCTTGTTAATCTTGCAAAAGAAAGACATGCTGAAAAGCAACAGATTAAGTTTACTTTCTAAAATTAGAGACACGGCTAAAATTGCCGTGTCCATTTGCATTTTGACATGCGGAAGCGCCTAGAAGAATCAGAAGGAGGATATCCATGATAAAACGATCGTTAAAACAGATTGCTGAGATGATTTCTGCCGAGGACGTTACGATTACGTTTGCTGACACGATAATCACGGGTGTATGTATTGATTCACGTAAAATTGAAGAAGGAAACTTATTTATCCCTTTTAAGGGAGAGCAAGCCGATGGACATAAATATGTCGAAGAGTCGATCCGTAAAGGAGCAGCGGCGGCTCTTTGGCAAAAGGATGTGCCCAATCCTCCATTACACTTGCCGATAGTAATCGTAGAGAATTGCCTTATGGCCTTACAGGAATTAGCAAGAAGCTACCGGAAACAATTAGCGGTAAAAGTAGTCGGCATTACAGGAAGCAACGGGAAAACAACGACTAAGGACATGACAGCAGGTATTCTATCAACACAATACAAGGTTCTAAAGACAGAAGGCAATTATAATAATCATATCGGTCTTCCGTTAACTGTTTTAGGATTAAACGAAGACACTGAAATTGCCGTTCTCGAAATGGGCATGAGCGGCAGGGGGGAAATTGAGTTTTTAACAAATCTTTCCTGTCCAGATGCTGTCGTAATTACTAATATTGGCGAATCTCACTTACTTGACCTTGGTTCAAGAGAAGGAATCGCAGAAGCAAAGCTTGAAATCCTACAGGGGCTAAAAGATGGGGGACTAGCTGTACTCCATGGCGATGAGCCGCTGCTTATGGAAAGAATTCAAGAGCACAAAGGAAATGTCCAGGTGAAAACTTTTGGGAGAAACGATACAAATGATTTATATCCCACTGAAATTACTCAGTTAGAGAATGGGAATCGTTTTAGAATTAACACGTCAGAGACTGCGTTTGAACTTCCAGTTCTCGGAACACATAATATTTTAAATGCACTTGCTTCGATGCTTATAGCTAATTATTTTTCCATTCCTTTTGAAAAAATGAATGAGGGGCTAGCAAGTATTCGGCTAACCAATATGCGGATGGAGTTAGTTGAAGGGAAGCAGGGCGAAAAAATAATAAACGATGCGTATAATGCCAGCCCGACGTCTATGATGGCGGCCATTGAATTAGTATCGAATCTTCAAGGCTATGCACGAAAAATCCTTGTCCTAGGGGATATGTTAGAACTTGGTCCACAGGAAGAACAATATCATCAGCAAATAGGAGAAGCCTTAAACGATGAAAAAGTCGATCTCCTGTTCACTTTTGGAACTTTAGGGCGGCATATTGCAAACAAGGCCAGAACGGTTTTAGGGCCAGAAAGAGTCTTTGCCTTTACGGAAAAAGAAGCACTCATTCAAGAATTAAGGCAACATGTAGACCATCAAACGTTAATCCTTGTAAAAGCGTCAAGAGGAATGAAATTAGAAGAAATCGTGACCGCATTACAAGTAAATTAAGGAAATTAAAACTGATGATATCATGAATGATTTCAAGATGGGAAAAGAAAAATAACAGAGACCCCCTCTTGTGTGAGAAGGTGCCCTTTCATTTTTCCATTAGACTTTTTGATGAGATAATAAGATTGGTTTGGCGATGTAACAAACTTGTCTTGATTGCAAAATACTAGCAAGAGTGGTATGATGTTCATCAACGTGTCTAAAGAACGATGATTAAAGGGCATACTCCTTGAGGGAGGATGTTTTTTTTTGGTAAAATAAAGATGTTACCTATTTACGGCATTTTGATGCGTGTCAGCTCAAGCGCCATGGGGACCTGAGCCGCTTCGGTCCTGCCTAAGATGAAGAATAACTATCCACTTCCATCCTGATGAAATAAAAATTATTTCATCCTAGATGATATATATCCTATTTCATCAAGGAATCCATTCTTGATGAATCCAAAACGGACTTCACCTTAAGGCCCTCCAGCGCTTTTCGCCTCAATTCGAGCAGGCGCTACCGCTTTTCTGAGTATCAGGCGAAAATATTCAGCTCTCAAAAATATTTTCACATAGATGAAGGAGAATGAAAACATTGACAAAGTTTGAAGAATTAGGCCTAAGTCAGGCTACTTTACAAGCTGTCCTTAAAATGGGTTTTGAGGAAGCAACACCAATTCAGTCGGAAACTATTCCGTTGGGGCTAAAAGGAATTGATTTGATCGGGCAAGCTCAAACAGGAACAGGGAAAACAGCTGCATTTGGGATTCCATTGGTTGAAAAAATTGATACTAGAGCAGATGCGATTCAAGGGATTATTATTGCACCGACTCGTGAACTTGCGATTCAAGTATCTGAAGAACTTTATAAACTTGGTTCGGGCAAACGGGTGCGTGTACTGCCAATTTATGGCGGGCAAGATATCAGCCGCCAAATCCGCTCATTAAAGAAAGCACCACATATCATTGTTGGTACTCCAGGTCGTGTATTGGATCATATCAACAGAAAAACAATGCGTCTTGATACAGTTAACACCGTCATCCTTGATGAAGCGGATGAAATGTTAAACATGGGATTCATTGAAGACATTGAATCTATCCTTGCTTCAACACCAGAAGAACGCCAAACTTTACTTTTCTCAGCAACCATGCCTGGTCCAATTCAAAGAATGGCTGAAAAGTTCATGAAGGAACCGCAAATTGTTCGTGTGAAAACAAAAGAAATGACTGTACCTTCCATTGAACAATATTACCTTGAGGTTCAAGAAAGAAATAAATTTGATGTGTTAACAAGACTTTTAGATATCCAATCACCAGAACTTGCGATTGTATTTGGCCGTACAAAGCGCCGTGTCGATGAATTATCAGAAGCTTTAACTTTAAGAGGTTATACGGCGGAAGGTATTCATGGAGATTTAAGTCAGGCAAAACGGATTTCTGTCCTTCGTAAATTTAAAGAGGGTACTATTGATGTTCTTGTTGCCACAGACGTTGCTGCAAGGGGTCTAGATATTTCTGGAGTTACCCATGTATACAACTTTGACATTCCACAGGATCCAGAAAGCTATGTTCACCGTATCGGTCGTACTGGCCGTGCTGGTAAAACAGGTGTGGCGATGACGTTCATTACACCTCGTGAAAAATCTTATCTTGCAGTTGTGGAAAAAACTACAAAACGCAAAATGGATAAAATGAAGGCTCCTACACTTGATGAGGCGTTAGAAGGCCAACAAAAAGCGGTTGTAGAAAAAATCGTTCAAACAATTGAATCAAACAATTTACATTATTATAAAGCAGCAGCGCAAGAATTGCTTGAAGAAAATGACGCATCAACCGTCATCGCAGCTGTGTTAAAAATGTTAACGAAAGAACCAGATACAACACCAATTAAGTTAACAGAAGAACAGCTTCCACAAAGAAGAGAAAGAAAGTCATATAACGACCGTGACCGTAGAAGAAGAGATGACTCTAGAGGTTCAGGTTCATACCGTGGGGATAATAATCGCAAAAAAGCACCTGCAAGACCACGCAGTGGTGAAAAAAGAACGGGCGGCGGCGGTAAACCATCATCAAAGCCAAGAACGTTTAATCATTAAAATACGTTAAGCATGAACGATTTCGTTCATGCTTTTTTCTATGACCAAAAGGGAATAGTATAGTTAAACACAATTTCTTGGAGTGATAATTATGACGTTGGTACGACTCGGTTATGTGGCTATGAGTGTTGAGCTTCAAAATGCCTCCCCCTCGCAAACGATGACATTCGCTCAATTTGAAAAAATAAAAGACCGGGACGCAGCGATTCGTAAATTAGAGAGAATTGCGAATTCAAACTTAGAAAATTGTCTACGGCTTTTAAAACATAATGCAGGCAATCAAATTCATTTTTTTCGGTTCAGCTCGCGACTCATTCCGCTTGCCAATCATGAGGAATTACTGGATTGGGACTACATCAGCCCTTTAAAGGATACACTCAAGAATCTGGCAGATTATATAAAGGAACATCCAGCTCGGATTGATTTTCATCCGGACCATTTCGTCGTTCTTAATACGCCGGATAAGGATATTTTAAAAAATTCCCTAAAAACGCTCGCCATGCATAAAGCCTTGCTAAAGGGTATGGAGATTGATCCCGAACATCGATGTGTACTTCATGTTGGTGGTGGATATAACGATAAGGAGAAAGCTCTCGAGCAGTTTATTCATAATTGGGCCTATATTTCCCCGTCCATCCAAAAAATGATTATGCTCGAAAACGATGATACGACGTTTACGGTCAAAGAGACCCTTTATCTATGTGAAAAGTTAGGCATTCCGATGGTGTTTGATTACCATCATCACCTTGCTCACCATGATGAAAAAGAGTGGGCGTCGGATTGGGAGAGGATTATTGCAACCTGGGACCAGTCTCCGCTGCCAATCAAGATGCATATTTCCAGTCCACGCTCTGAAAAGGATTTTCGAGCACATGCGGACACAATTGACCCCAAAATGTTTCTGCGGTTTTTACAGCAAATCAAAGGAACAGTTCCTGAGATTCACTGTATGATTGAAGCGAAGCAAAAAGATGCGGCGCTTTTCCAACTTGTAGAGGATTTGCAAGGAAGAGAAGGAGTTGCGTGGATTGACCAGTCGAGTTTTATTATCCAATAGGATCCACAAGAGTGGTTTGGCAAAGAAAAAGGAATCGCAGTGAATTGTTGATTCGGCTGCAAATCCCTGTTATTTTTGTGCTAATAAACCAATAATAGCTATGATAATAATGGCGGCCCAGATGAGAATTTTCCAAGGAGATTGATAAGAGATACTTTTCTTCCTATTGCTGGCCCAGTTCGCGGTTCCCTGAATCGAATCTGAAAGATCCTTTTTATTAAAATAGGGAATAGCTCCTAGTAAAAAGCCGCCAAGTAAGCCAAATAGATGGGCGGTAATATTAATATTCGGCTGCAGGAATGTCATAATCAAACTAACCACACAAAGAGTAAGGATAATTTGGGAATTCTGTTTGGAAAGCATATGTTTCCGAAACATAATCATCGCAAGATAATAACCAAACAGTCCAAAAATCGCGCCACTTGAGCCAACATGTGTATAAGTAAGTGGCTCAAGCAGCAATGTGGCAACATTTGCAATGATCCCTGAGAGAAGATAAATGAATAAAAATCTACCGCTGCCAAGCATGCGCTCAAGCGCTGGTCCAAATAGTACAAGTGAAAAGCTATTAAACAGTGCGTGGGAGAACCCGCTATGCATAAAGGTTGGTGTAATTAGCCGCCAATATTCCCCTTCCATAATGTAAAGATTCACTCCAGAAAGATTTTCAAAGAACCAATTGTTTGGGAAGATTGGTAAACTAGTTAACAGATATAATCCTAAATGAATGGTAACAATAAAAGAAACAATTGGATAAAGGCGGATAAAATCGCGAAAGCTCTCCGTTCTCGTAAACATCACTTACACCTCCTGAGTCTCATACTATTTATTGACGAATTTCCATTCTTGTACACTATTACTTATGCTAATCATATAACAAATAGAAGGAAGATGAAGAATGATTAAAGGGATTGGAATCGATATTATTGAGCTTTCTAGGATTCAGAACATCCTTATGCGGCAAAAGAAGTTTGTCGACCGAGTGTTAACCCTGGCTGAACGGAAAAAATTTGAGGAGTTATCAGCAGCCAGAAAGGTAGAATTTTTAGCAGGGCGATTTGCGGCAAAAGAAGCTTTTTCAAAAGCAAATGGAACGGGTATAGGTGAGGAATTGTCATTTCTAGATATTGAAATTGAAAATGACAGCTACGGAAAACCATTTATTGCAAAGCCTGAGATCAGGGCCCATTTATCCATTTCACATAGTAGAGATTATGCCGTAGCGCAAGTAACGATTGAAGAAGAGTAGGACATTAATCTTTTTAAAAATAAAATAGCTTGGCAAAGTCCTTATCATAAACCCAAAGGTTGTCTCATATATTCATAGGGAAACAGGAGAGACAAGGTCAGCCATGGTCATTTTGGATAGCAAACTCCATTGCCTGACCCCTGCCTTACTCTTCTCCATAATCATATGAAATGAGACAAGAAGGGGTTGAAGGAATGAGGAAAAAGTTGTTGCTGCTAATCACAGGGCTAATGGTCATTTTTGTACTAGCTGCCTGTGGCTCTAAATCACAAGGTGATGTGGTCAAAGAGCTCACCGGGAAACTAGATGACTTAAGTGGCTACAAGGTGAATGCAAAAATGACATTGAAAATGGGATCAGATTCACAAATTTATAAAGTGGAAATTTGGCACAAGGATCCTACCTTTTATCGTGTGAATTTGAAAAATGCACAAAAAGACCAAAGTCAGATGATATTAAGGAATAACCAAGGGGTATTTGTTCTGACCCCTGCACTTAATAAGAGCTTCCGTTTCCAAAGCGATTGGCCGCAAAACAGCAGTCAGGCTTACTTGTATGAATCACTGATTAAGGACATTGTTGCCGATAAAAGCGCAAAGTTCTCTACCACAAAACAATATTATGTATTTGAAACGAAAACACGTTATCAAAACAATACAATGCTGCCATTCCAAGAGATTAAACTAAATAAAAGCGACTTATCCCCTGCGGTGGTAAAAGTAATGGATCCGGATCGAAATGCCCTTGTTACGGTAGAGTTTTCTAAAGTGAAATTTAATGCGAGCTTTGATAAGGATGATTTCGATATGAAGAAAAACATGACACGTGCGCAGCTTAATTTACCGGCCATGGCGGACGGCGGCGATGATGCCTTTACGGTCATGTATCCGACCACAGAGTTAAAAGGTACCAAATTAATTGAGGAAAAAGAAGTGTCGCTTGAAGATGGGAAAAGGGTTGTCCTTACTTACGATGGTAAAAAATCTTTTACCCTTGTCCAGGAAAAAGTTACAGCAAAAACAGCTTCCGCCAACCCAACCTATGTTGAAGGAGATATTGTCGACTTAGGTGTGACGATTGGAGCTGTTTCAGACCACTCGATTTCATGGTCGCATAATGGTGTAGATTACATGATTGCTTCAAAGAACTTAACCAAAGAAGAGTTAATTGAGGTGGCAACATCTGTCCAAGGTGAAGCCGTAAAATAAATTATTTAGCTAACAGGCTCATCTTGGGCCTGTTTTTTTGTTTGTTTGTAGTACGGAACAGTAGTATGATAATTTTGTGATAATAAAGAATGTATTTAATTAAAGCTATTAGGAAGTGGAAACATGGAAGAGCAAGGTTTTTTCTATCGTGATACATGGGCTGAAGTCGATTTAGATTGTATAACTGCCAATGTTGCCTCCATTAAAAAGCAATTGCCTCAAGAAGTGAAAGTGATTGCAGTTGTGAAAGCCAATGCTTACGGGCATGGAGATGTTCAAGTGGCAAAGACAGCACTAGAAGCAGGGGCGGCCTATCTTGCTGTTGCATTTATGGATGAGGCGATCGCTCTAAGGAATAAAGGAATTACAGCGCCTATCCTCGTTTTGGGAGCATCTCGTCCTGAAGATATCCAAGTGGCAGCAAAATTTGACATCACCCTTACTGTTTTTCAAAAGGAATGGCTAGAAAAGGCTTTGCAATATGTAAAAGCGGATGATCAAATTTCATTTCATATCAAAGTAGACACAGGTATGGGGAGAATTGGTGTGCGGAGTGTACCGGAATTAACTGCCCTCGAACAAATGATTTCTGAACATAGCCCATTTCATCTAGAAGGGATTTTTACTCATTTTGCGACGGCGGATGAACTAGATGAAACCTATATGTACCAGCAATTAAATTTATTCGAAAGTATGGTCACTGCGCTCAAACAAAAACCAAAATATGTTCATTCTAGCAATAGTGCAGCAACCTTGCGCTTTCCAAAGACTTATTTTAATGCCGTAAGGATTGGGATTGCGATGTATGGATTAACTCCTTCATTGGAGATGGAAGATAAAATTCCCTTCCAGCTAAAGGAGGCTTTTTCCCTTCGAACACGACTTGTCTATGTCAAGAAGATGCCAAAGGGTGAAAAATTGAGTTACGGGGCAACCTATGAAACTGACGATGAAGAGTGGATTGGAACCATTCCGGTTGGGTATGCGGACGGCTGGATACGCAAGCTGCAAGGGCAGGAAGTGCTGGTAGAAGGTGCTCGGGTACCGATTGTCGGTAGAATTTGTATGGATCAATGTATGGTCCGTCTTCCAAATCAAATGCCTATTGGAACACCGGTCACTCTAATCGGCGTACAGGAGAATCAGTTTATTTCAATCAATGAAATTGCCAAAAAACTAGAAACCATTAATTATGAAGTTCCCTGTATCATTACCAGTCGGGTTCCGCGTCTTTATAAAAAGGGAGGAAAAGTTGTCGATTTAAAAAATTATCTTCTCGAAAATTAAAGGCCTAAATAAAGTTTTTTCATCATATTTATGATATTGCGGTGATTTGTGCATAAAAGGGTCTTTTATTGGATTATAATACAGTAGTATTATAATTAGTCTATGCAATAGGTTCGATTAATGTTATTATTAGAAATGGTACAGATAATAAATGAAACTCACTGTGTGAAACAGGCCGAAAGGCGATTCATCATGTGTAGTGGCGTTTATGCATCAGAAGGAATTCTGGTTAGATAAAAATGGTGTGTAGTGATGGTGGAGGTGTATGTTTGTGTCTGAATCCGGCGCAACTACGGAAATCTTAGTGAAGTTACCGCAACATCTTTTAACTGAATTAGATGGTTTTGTGAAACAAGAGAATGTAAACCGCAGCGAGTTTATCTACCAGGCAACAAAAATGTATTTACGCGAACGTAAAAAGAGACAAATTCGCGAGTCGATGAGACGTGGATACATGGAAATGGCCAAGATAAATCTAGGGATTGCATCAGAAGCATTTTTAGCAGAATATGAGGCAGAACACACAGTTGAACGTCTTGTAAGCGGAGGATAATCCTTTGATAGTCAAACGTGGTGACGTTTATTTCGCGGACCTATCCCCAGTTGTTGGTTCTGAACAAGGCGGCGTCCGACCTGTACTTGTCATCCAAAACGACATCGGGAATCGGTTTAGTCCCACAGTGATTGTTGCAGCGATTACAGCTCAAATTCAAAAAGCCAAGCTTCCTACTCATGTAGAAATTGATGCGAAGCGCTACGGATTTGAACGAGATTCGGTCATTCTGTTAGAGCAAATTCGTACAATTGATAAGCAGCGGTTAACCGATAAAATCACCCATCTCGATGACGAAATGATGGAGAAAGTGGATGAAGCCTTGCAGGTAAGCCTGGGTCTCATCGAATTTTAATTTAAAGCACGCTCTTTTTAGAAAGAGCGTTTTTTCATACATATCCTGTCCTCATTCTCAAATTTGCTACGGCAAGCGTTACGCTTGCCTATTTTTTTTGAAAAAAATCAGGTGGAATGGCCGTTTAATGAAACGGTCTGTTTATTCTGCTACAATAGAATAAAAGGAATGGAGGACAAGTTTTGTGAATGATACTATCGTTAAAGATGATCAGTTGTTAAAGAAAATTGCTGCTGAGTTAGCAGTATCTTTTAAACAAGTAAAGAGTGTTATTTCATTATTAGATGAAGGCAATACAGTTCCTTTTATTGCTCGCTATCGTAAAGAAATGACGGGTGCACTTGATGAAGTCCAAATTAGAAATATTTTAGAACGCTGGCAGTATGTCCAAAACCTTGAGCAAAGAAAAGAAGAGGTTATCCGCATTATTGCTGAGCAAGGGAAATTAACTGACGAACTAAGCGCTGCCATCACTAAGGCTGAAAAGCTTCAAGAGGTTGAAGATTTATACAGACCTTATAAACAAAAAAGACGGACCAAAGCAACGGTTGCGAAGGAAAAAGGGCTTGAACCATTGGCTGAATGGCTGCTGACATTCTCGAAAGAATCGATTGAGGAAAAAGCAAAACAATTTTTATCAGAGGAAAAAGAAGTTTCTACTATTGAGAATGCCATTTCAGGCGCGAAAGATATTATTGCTGAACGGGTTTCGGATGATGCTGAAAGCCGAAAATGGATTCGTAGGGAAACCTTTAAATCTGGTGCGGTTGTATCGGTGGTAAAAGAAGCGGAAAAAGACGAGAAAAACGTCTATGAAATGTACTATGAATATGAGGAACCAGTAAATAAAATTGTACCACATCGAATTCTCGCGCTAAACCGCGGGGAAAAGGAAGATATTTTACGAGTATCGTTAAAGATGAATGCCGATTTAATCCTGTCGTATTTGTCGAGAAAATGGATTCGTGCCCAGCACTCACCGGCAGCACCTGTTGTGCTAGAGGCACTGGAGGATAGCTATAAACGATTGATTCAACCTTCGATTGAGCGCGAAATTCGGAGTGAATTAACGGATAAAGGTGAAGAGCAAGCTATACATATATTTTCAGAAAATCTTCGGAACTTACTTTTACAGCCACCACTAAAAGGTAAAGTGGTTATTGGAGTTGACCCTGCATACCGGACAGGCTGTAAACTGGCAGTGGTGGATGAAACAGGCAAGGTGTTGAAAATTGATGTGATCTATCCACATCCCCCTGTTTCGAAAACGAAAGAAGCTCGTGAAAAATTTATTAATATACTCCGTGACTATAAAGTAGAGATGGCTGCAATCGGAAATGGGACAGCTTCAAGGGAAACAGAACAGTTTGTTGCTGATATCTTAAAAGAAATGAATGAGGAAATTTTCTACTTGATCGTCAATGAAGCAGGGGCAAGTGTCTATTCTGCGTCTGAACTTGCCAGAGAAGAGTTTCCGAATCTACAGGTTGAAGAAAGAAGTGCGGCATCCATTGCCCGCCGTTTGCAGGATCCATTAGCAGAATTGGTGAAAATTGATCCGAAATCTGTTGGTGTTGGTCAATACCAGCATGATGTTTCCCAGAAACGACTATCAGAATCGTTACACTTTGTTGTTGAAACAGCCGTTAACCGAGTCGGTGTGAATGTTAATACCGCCTCTCCATCACTTTTACAATATGTAGCTGGGCTGAACAAAACAGCCGCAAATAATATTGTTAAAAAGCGTGAAGAGGAAGGGAAATTTACGAGTAGGGTTCAATTAAAGAAGGTTCCTCGTCTAGGGGCGAAAACCTATGAGCAGGCGATTGGCTTCTTGCGTGTATTGGATGGAAAACAGCCGCTTGATCGAACAGGGATTCATCCGGAAAATTACGATGAAGTGAAGAAATTATTAGCGAGTCTTGGGTTTACAACCGATGATCTTGGTTCGGAAGAGCTTAAAACAGCCCTAAATGGTCTTGAGTTAACATCTGTTTCTGAAGAACTTGCTATTGGTCAGTTGACCCTAAAGGACATAATTGATGCATTGGTAAGACCGGAACGTGATCCGCGTGATGATCTGCCTCGCCCTCTATTGAAAAAAGATGTTTTAAAGCTTGAGGACCTTAGTGCTGGATTGGAGCTACAAGGTACTGTTCGGAATGTGGTCGACTTCGGAGCGTTTGTCGATATCGGTGTGAAGCAGGACGGGCTTGTTCATATTTCTAAACTCAGCAACCGATTTGTAAAGCATCCTTTAGACATTGTATCAGTAGGGGATGTTGTCACCGTTTGGGTAGATTCGGTTGATATGAAAAAAGGCCGGGTGGCATTAACGATGCTAGCGCCAAATAAATAAAGAAAACACTGCTTTTAGGAGCAGTGTTTCTTTCTGTAAAAGAACCAGCACTGGTTTAGCATCTTGATTTGATAGCGATCTTTCTCATAGAAAGCTCTTTTCATTTGGTTTTGCAACCAAGTTGGCATAATAAAACCTCCCGAAAAGTACTAAAGGTATATACAATATATGCTATAATAGGTTGTCATGTTCGCATAGAAAGAGAGGGACCCAAAATGGAACAACATCAACTTCAATTACTAGTTGAAAAGATATCTGTTGAATCATTTGGGAAGCCGTTTTTGCATCAAGCATTCTTCAATCCAAGACTAAGATCAACGGGCGGCAGATACCTTCTTGGCACACATAATATTGAAATCAATAGAAAGTACTACGACCAGCTTGGCGAAAAAGAACTAGTAGGGATTATTAAACATGAACTTTGCCATTATCACCTTCACCTGGAAGGGAAGGGGTATCAGCATAAGGACCAAGATTTTAAGCATTTGTTAAAAAAAGTTGGTGCACCACGATTTTGTGCACAACTGCCAGATAATAATGTAAAACGAACATCGAAAAGAATCCTTCTGTATCAGTGTACGAAATGTCAGCAATTATACAGACGAAAAAGAAGCATTGATACTAGTAGATATGTGTGTGGAAAATGCAAAGGAAAATTGACGAAAGTAAAAGAAATAACCTTAGGGTAAGGTAGAAATTTTTTAAAAAAACTTTCTTCAAAACTATGTTGACTTTCTATTGTATCGTCATTATAATGTAAAGAGTCGATAAGGTAATCGCCTTGTTGAAAGAAATTATTCCGCAGTAGCTCAGTGGTAGAGCTATCGGCTGTTAACCGATCGGTCGTAGGTTCGAGTCCTACCTGCGGAGCCATATGGGGAAGTACTCAAGAGGCTGAAGAGGCGCCCCTGCTAAGGGTGTAGGTCGGGTAACCGGCGCGAGGGTTCAAATCCCTCCTTCTCCGCCATATAAATTTAAGGCCCCTTGGTCAAGCGGTTAAGACACCTCCCTTTCACGGAGGTAACACGGGTTCGAGTCCCGTAGGGGTCATTTGGGACGGGAAGTGACCGTGATTCATTTCCTGTTTCTTATTCTTAATTAAACTATTATTGGGCTATAGCCAAGCGGTAAGGCATCGCACTTTGACTGCGACATGCGTTGGTTCAAATCCAGCTAGCCCAGCCATTTTTTTAAAATCAATAAATATCTATGCGGGTGTGGCGGAATTGGCAGACGCACCAGACTTAGGATCTGGCGCCGCAAGGCGTGGGGGTTCGACTCCCTTCACCCGCACCAAAGTTTTTTGCGAAAGCAAAATAACTTTCAATATTGCGGGTGTGGCGGAATTGGCAGACGCACCAGACTTAGGATCTGGCGCCGCAAGGCGTGGGGGTTCGACTCCCTTCACCCGCACCAAACTTTTACTTGAATTTAATTAGTTGGTGTGATAAGATTAATTTTGTCGCTAATTATCATGCGGTCGTGGCGGAATGGCAGACGCGCTAGGTTGAGGGCCTAGTGGGGGCAACCCCGTGGAGGTTCAAGTCCTCTCGGCCGCACCAAATAAATTCTTGACAGACAATACCGAGTGTGTTATAATTTAAAAGTTGACTTTTTAATTAATGCGCCCGTAGCTCAATTGGATAGAGCGTCTGACTACGGATCAGAAGGTTGTGGATTCGACTTCTTCCGGGCGCGCCATATAGACGGGAAGTAGCTCAGCTTGGTAGAGCACTTGGTTTGGGACCAAGGGGTCGCAGGTTCGAATCCTGTCTTCCCGACCATTTAAATTAATATGCGGGTGTAGTTTACTGGTAAAACCTCAGCCTTCCAAGCTGATGTAGTGGGTTCGATTCCCATCACCCGCTCCAAAACTTCTAATAATTGTTCTTTGAAAACTAAACAAACAAAATCGTGCGAACAAACAATAAATTTTAGTTTCAACTGTGAAACTAAGCCAACGTAACAAATGAGCTAATCAACTTTCTTGGAGAGTTTGATCCTGGCTCAGGACGAACGCTGGCGGCGTGCCTAATACATGC
>NZ_JMLP01000005.1:58306-522509 GCF_000686805.1 Bacillus sp. UNC41MFS5
GGGCCTATAGCTCAGCTGGTTAGAGCGCACGCCTGATAAGCGTGAGGTCGATGGTTCGAGTCCATTTAGGCCCACCATATATTGTTCCGCAGTAGCTCAGTGGTAGAGCTATCGGCTGTTAACCGATCGGTCGTAGGTTCGAGTCCTACCTGCGGAGCCAAACGGGGAAGTACTCAAGTGGCTGAAGAGGCGCCCCTGCTAAGGGTGTAGGTCGGGTAACCGGCGCGAGGGTTCAAATCCCTCCTTCTCCGCCATAACTTATGGCCCCTTGGTCAAGCGGTTAAGACACCTCCCTTTCACGGAGGTAACACGGGTTCGAGTCCCGTAGGGGTCATAGAAAACTGATAACAATTTTGTTATCAGTTTTTTTATGCTTACTTTTGCTAAAAGATGATTGTAGCCAATATTAAACTAGGCTGCAAAACATCTATTAATGCACCTTGAATTTTCTACTTCAACTAGAAATTCTCTACTTAATGCCTATTGATTTAGCCCAATATACCCATTGGGGTCTGCCAAACCACATACTGATAAACGGATAGCTTTTCACCGAATAGTATTATATTAATATAATATTTTCCGGTCTTACCTTTTTGAAATTCTGTTGATAACGCTTACATTCCCACCTTTTAGGATTATTTTGAATTATATATAAAATAACATTTTCGGCCTGGTAAATTTTAAAAAACTAAAAAATTTTTATAATATTTTGGCGATTGACGATAGATATATTGAAGAATGACGTCGAAATATGACGAATTATAGTTTCTGGTGGAATACTATATCGATTATTGTCAGAAAAGATAAAAAAGTTTATGAGAAATATTAATTAAATACACTTATAATTGGACTTTGAAATACATATTTTCATTGAGGATGAGGAGAGCCATGACAGTGAATACGTTTTTTCCGACTGACTATCAGTTGCATTTATTTCACGAAGGAAATTTTTTTCAAAGTCATCAGCTTTTTGGCGCTCATATCTTTAAGAATTCCGATAAAATTTATACACGATTTTGCGTATGGGCCCCTAATGCAACGGAAGTTAGGCTTACGGGGGATTTTAATAACTGGGATGGTAAAGGGTATGAATTGCAAAGGGTTAACGATGAAGGAGTATGGATTCTAATTTTAAACAGGGATCTAACAGGAAATATTTATAAGTATGAAATATTCTCAAAAACAGGTGAGAAGTTGCTTAAATCAGATCCATTTGCTTTTTATTCTGAATTAAGACCCAATACAGCTTCGATTGTTTACTCGTTAGAAAATTATAAATGGCAGGACAATCAATGGATGACTCGAAGAGGAAAAAAGACCCTTCTTTCAGAGCCGGCCGTGATTTATGAAGTGCATCTAGGGTCTTGGAAAAAGAAAGAAAATGGGGAGTACCTAACTTATTTAGAACTGGCAGCAGAACTTATTCCATATGTATTGGAACATGGTTTTACCCATATTGAGATTTTACCGCTTGTTGAGCACCCGTTGGACGCCTCGTGGGGCTATCAAGGAATTGGTTACTTTTCGGTAACATCCAGGTATGGGACGCCGGATGAATTTAGAGAATTTGTTGATCAAATGCATCAACATGGTATAGGAGTCATTCTTGATTGGGTTCCTGGTCATTTTTGCAAGGATGCGCATGGACTTTACCGTTTCGATGGGACGCATATTTATTCCTATTCCACCGAAAGTGATCGAGAAAATGCTGTATGGGGAACAGCAAACTTTGACCTTGGAAAAGGTGAGGTACAAAGTTTCCTTATCTCCAATGCCCTATTTTGGATTGATTATTTCCATATTGATGGTTTTCGTATGGATGCAGTAGCAAATATCATATACTGGCCAAACGCCACTAATGAAAGACGAGAAAATCCATTTGGCATAAACTTCTTGAAAAAATTAAATACTCAAGTCCATGAGCATGATCCACATTTTGTAATGATTGGGGAGGACTCAACCGAATACCCAAATGTTACAACCTCAGTTAGTTACGGTGGTCTTGGGTTTGATTATAAATGGAATATGGGCTGGATGAATGACATGTTGGAATATATGGAAACACCGCCGTTTTTTCGGTCACATGATCATTCCAAAGTAACGTTTTCGTTTTTATATGCTTTTGTAGAAAACTTTATGCTTCCGTTTTCACACGATGAAGTGGTTCATGGGAAAAAGTCATTATTAGATAAGATGCCAGGAAATTATTGGGAAAAATTTGCGCAACTAAGGCTTTTGTTAGGTTATATGTTTGCTCATCCAGGAAAAAAACTTCTGTTTATGGGCTTTGAATTAGGACAGTTTGCTGAATGGAAAGATAAAGAGCAGCTAGACTGGAACTTATTGGACTATGAAATGCACCAAAAATTAAATGCTTATGTTAAGTTCCTAACGAAAGTTTATAAACGATCTAAGGCTCTCTATGAACTTGATTATTTACAAGACGGATTCCAATGGATAGATGCAGATAACAGTGAACAATCTATTTTTTCATTTATAAGAAAAGGGAAAAAGGAAGATGAAAATTTAGTAGTTATTTGTAATTTTACAGGCGTTAGTTATCCTGTCTATACAATAGGTGTTCCTAAAAGTGGTGAATACCGCGAAATTTTCAATAGTGATCATGAAGAATACGGCGGGGCTGGATTGGTTAATAAAAAAACAATTATAGCTGCTGAAGAGCCATACCATGGTCAGCCGCATTCAATTAATATAGCAATTCCTGCGTTTGGATTTCAAATCATCAGACCGGTTAAAAAGCGAAAGGAGCGAAAAGGAAATGGCAAAGAAAAAGTGCGTAGCCATGTTATTAGCAGGAGGAAAGGGTAGTAGGCTTAATTCACTGACAAAGGATCTGGCGAAACCTGCTGTTCCTTTTGGAGGGAAATATCGTATTATTGATTTCCCATTAAGCAATTGTGCTAATTCTAACATTGATACAGTAGGGGTTTTAACACAATACCAACCATTATTATTAAATTCCTATATTGGGATTGGCAGTGCTTGGGATCTTGATCGAAAGGATGGCGGGGTAACTGTTTTACCACCCTATGCTGAATCATCAGAAGTAAAATGGTATACGGGGACGGCCAGTGCCATTTATCAAAATCTTAATTACCTCAAACAATACCAGCCTGAATATGTTCTCATTTTATCAGGTGACCATATTTACAAAATGAACTATGAGAGTATGCTGGAGTACCATATTGAAAAAAGAGCAGATGTAACAATTTCCTTAATAGAAGTTCCATGGAACGAAGCCAGCCGGTTTGGAATCATGGATACGGATGAGGATTTAAGAATTGTCGATTTTGATGAAAAGCCAGACAATCCGAAGAATAATCTTGCATCAATGGGCATTTATATTTTTAGCTGGAATATACTTAAAGAATATTTAGAAATGGACGAACGAAATCCTGATTCAAGTCATGACTTTGGTAAAGATGTAATCCCAATGCTTTTAGAGGAAAATAAGAAATTATTTGCCTATCCGTTTAAAGGATATTGGAAAGATGTCGGTACAGTTAGAAGCCTTTGGGAAGCTAACATGGATTTGTTAAGTGAAGATTGTGATTTAGATTTATTTGATCACGGTTGGAGGATTTATTCTGTCAATCCAAACCAGCCGCCTCAATATATTTCTTCAGATGCAATTGTAAAAGAGTCACTTATTAATGAAGGGTGTACGATTGAAGGGGAAGTTGACAAATCTGTTCTCTTTCAAGGTGTGACGGTCGGAAAAGGAACGATTATTAAAGAGTCTGTCATCATGCCTGATGCGATCATTGGCAGTAATTGTTTGATTGAGAAAGCAATTGTTCAAGAAGATGTAAAAGTTCCAGATGGGACCGTTATTCGCTCGTTTGATGATGAGATTATTTTAGTTACTAATGAAATGTTAAGCGGGCTTTATCCTGCTTTTTAATAAAAATCCAGGAGGGACTTTGATTGAAAAGAAAGCTATTAGGTGTAATTGACGCCACAACATATCATGACGATTTAGAGGATTTATTAACGCATCGCTCACTCGCTGCCCTGCCATTTGCGGGACGTTACCGGATTATTGATTTTGTGTTATCGAATATGGTGAATTCAGGTATTCGTAGTGTGGCAATTTTTCCAAAAATGCAGTACCGTTCGCTTATGGATCATTTGGGTTCCGGTAAGAATTGGGATTTAAACAGAAAACGGGATGGTCTTTTCTTTTTCCCTTCTCCTATCGTTGATTTTGATGGAAATAAAATCGGCTCGTTTGAAAATTTTGCAGCGAATTTAGACTTCTTTTATCGCAGCACGCAAGAGTATGCCATCATTTCTAATTGTTATACCGTGTCCAACATGAACTTTAGACCGATCCTAGATTGGCATAGTCGTTCTGGCTGTGACATCACCGAAATCCATCACAAAGATGGCGGTTCAATGGAGATGTACTTAATTAAAACATCCCTGCTAATTAAGTTAATTGAAACACGGAATGAAACAGGGTATACATGTATGAAGGATGTGGTAAATGACCTTCAGACCCTTAACTCTGTTTGTCACTATGAATATGACGGTTATGCCGTGATGATAGATTCAATCGAAAACTATTTTTCTACTAGCATGAATTTATTACAGTCTGAGGTTTGGCAACAGCTATTTCCAAAAGATCAGCCAATCTTTACTAAAGTTAAGGATGAACCACCAACGAAGCATGTAAAGGGGTCTGAAGTAAAAAATTCAATGATTGCCAATGGCTGTGTAATCAACGGTTCGGTAGAAAATAGTATTATTTCTCGAGGAGTAAAGATTGGCAAAGGTGCAGTTATTAAGAACTGTATCATCATGCAAAAGTGCCAAATTGAAGAGAACTGTTATCTTGATTCCGTAATTTTAGACAAAGACGTTAAAGTGGAGGCTGGAACGCATTTGTCTGGCACAGCACAATCACCATTTGTAATTCGTAAAGGGACCAAACAAGGAGCGATGATGAACTCGTGAAAGTATTATTTGCAGTTTCGGAATGTGGACCATTTGCAAAATCGGGAGGATTGGCCGATGTTGCAGGTTCCCTTCCAAAAGAATTAAAAAGTTTGGGAACCGATGTTAGAGTCATTCTACCAAAATACGGAACCATTGCAGATGAATTTAAGAGTGAAATGAAAAAGGTGAAAGAGTTCACTGTTTCTGTAGGCTGGAGAAATCAATTTTGTGGGATAGAGGAACTTACCTATCAAGGAGTAACCTTCTATTTTATCGATAATGAGTATTATTTCAAACGAGAAGGTTTATATGGATATTTTGATGATGGGGAAAGATTTGCTTATTTTAATCGAGCAGTATTAGAAACAATCGCGGAGCTTAATTTTATTCCTGATGTGCTGCATTGCCATGATTGGCATACGGCAATGATTCCTTTCCTTTTACGGACAGAATATAATAAACGAAAGGGATACGGTCACATACGAACGGTGTTTACCATTCATAACCTACAATTCCAAGGGGTATTTCCGAAAGAAGTATTAGGAGATTTGTTAGGAATGGATTATAATTCCTTTCATTCCGGTCACTTAGAGTTTTTCGGAAATATTAATTATATGAAGGGTGCACTTGTCGCGGCGGACAAAATTACGACGGTAAGCCCAACCTATAAAGAGGAAATTCAAACTCCCGCCTATGGTGAAAAATTAGATGGTTTATTAAGAGCAAGAAAAGAGGACTTGATTGGAATTCTAAACGGGATTGATGAAGATTTCTATAATCCTGCAAAAGATCCATTAATTTATCAAACGTATACGGTTAAACATCATCAGAAAAAGGCAGTAAATAAAAGTGAGATTCAAAATCACTTTGGATTGCCACAGTCGTCACGTACACCTTTATTAGTGATGATTACAAGACTCACAAAACAAAAAGGCCTTGATTTAGTTAAGTGTGTCCTTCGTGAAATTTTGCAGGAGGACGTCCAGGTAATTATCTTGGGTACAGGGGATTATGAATACGAAGAACATTTAAGACAGGCCGCACGGATCTATCCTGAAAAATTAAAAGTTCATACAGGATTTAATGAAGGGCTTGCACATAAACTTTATGCAGCAGCGGATTTGTTTTTAATGCCTTCCCAATTCGAACCTTGCGGACTTGGACAATTAATCGCAATGAAATATGGTGCTATCCCGATTGTTAGGGAAACAGGCGGTTTAAATGATACAATAAATTCTTGGAATGAATTTACAGGAAAAGGAAACGGATTTTCCTTCTCAAATTTTAATGCCCACGATATGCTCTATACGATTAAACGAGCACTAAGAGTGTACCATGATTCAAATTCGTGGAACTCCATTGTAAAACAAGCAATGGAAATGGATTATAGCTGGGCACAGTCAGCGTATAGCTATAATCAATTATATGCAGAGATCGTTGCAAGGAGTGAAACACATGTTTTCTAATACGGTCGAGTTTAAAGAAACCTTTCTAAAAAGGATTGAGATGGTATGTGGGAAGAGTTTCTCAGAAAGCTCAGCCAGAGACCAATATCAAACCCTTGGTACGATGATTAGTGAATTTGTTAGTGGTGATTGGATAACTACAAACGAAAAACATCTAGCTGCAAAGGGAAAGCAGGTTTATTATCTCTCCATTGAATATTTATTGGGGAAATTACTTAGACAAAATCTAATCAACCTCGGTGTGGAAGAAACGGTTCAAGTTGGATTGATGGAATTAGGTATAGATTTAGGTGAGTTAGAGGAAATTGAGGCTGATGCAGGCTTAGGAAATGGCGGCTTAGGAAGATTAGCCGCCTGTTTTCTAGATTCATTAGCATCACTAAGTCTACCTGGCCATGGTCATGGTATTCGTTACAAACATGGTTTATTTGAACAAAAGATTGTTGATGGGTATCAGGTTGAATTGCCAGAACAATGGCTCAAGAATGGGAATGTATGGGAAATACGCAAAACCGATAGTTCTATTAAAATTCCCTTTTGGGGGAAGGTAGAGGCGAAGATGGAAAACGGCCGTCTTGTTTTTCATCATCTAAATGCAGAAACGGTTACAGCAGTGCCTCACGATATGCCTGTCATTGGGTATCAGTCAAAAACGATTAATACATTAAGACTCTGGAATGCCGAACCATCCCAATTTCCCTTACATAAGGATATCTTAAAATATAAGCGGGAAACGGAAATGATATCGGAGTTTTTATATCCTGATGATACCCATGATGAAGGAAAGATTTTACGATTGAAACAGCAATACTTTTTAGTATCTGCCAGTATCCAATCTATTTTAAAGGCTTATCGGAAGCAACACAGCAGCCTGAAACAACTTCATGAACATATCTGTATTCATATCAATGATACGCATCCTGTACTTGCCATTCCAGAACTAATGAGAATTCTGCTTGATGAAGAAGGATATGATTGGGAACAGGCATGGCATATTACCAAACAAACAATTTCCTACACGAATCATACGACCTTGTCTGAGGCTTTAGAGAAGTGGCCGATACATATTTTCCAACCGTTGCTTCCAAGGATTTATATGATTGTAGAAGAAATCAATGAGAGGTTTTGCCAAGAGTTATGGGAACAAACTCCAGGGGACTGGGATCGGATTAAGGGACTTGCCATTATTGCAGACAATTATGTTAAAATGGCTCATTTAGCCATTGTCGGAAGTTTTAGTGTTAATGGTGTGGCACAACTCCATACCGAAATTTTAAAGAAACGTGAGATGAATCAATTTTATCAACTGTTTCCTGAGAAATTTAACAATAAAACAAACGGAATTGCCTATCGGCGCTGGCTGTTAAAAGCAAATCCAAGATTATCTTCATTCATTACAGAAACAATCGGTTCCGATTGGACCTATCAAGCGACAGAACTTTCCCAACTGCTTAATTATCAAAATGATTCTTCGTTTTTGGAACAACTCTTAAAAATAAAAAATGAAAACAAACAAACACTTGCGAAAGTTATTCTCGAAAAGACGGGAACTGCGGTGGATACTGGTGCTATTTTTGATGTACAAGTAAAGCGTCTGCATGCGTATAAGCGGCAACTTTTAAATGTTTTACATATTATGCATCTTTATAACCGACTCAAAGAAGATTCAAGCTACCCTGTTGTTCCTAGAGTATTTATTTTTGGTGCCAAAGCATCGCCAGGCTACTATTATGCAAAGAAAATTATCAAATTAATAAACTCTGTTGCGGAAAAGGTCAACAATGATCCTGTAATTGGCGATAAAATGAAGGTGATTTTTCTCGAAAATTATCGAGTGTCGTTGGCGGAAAAAATCTTCCCTGCTGCAGATGTAAGTGAACAAATTTCTACTGCAAGCAAGGAAGCCTCTGGAACAGGAAATATGAAATTTATGATAAATGGAGCATTAACGGTAGGAACTTTAGATGGTGCAAATATTGAAATTCGTGAATTAGTCGGTGACGATAATATCTTCACATTTGGCTTGACAGCCGATGAAGTTCTCCACTACTATCAGTACGGTGGTTATCAATCGGATGAATATTACCACCATGATTATCGGATCCGCCAAGCAGTAGATCAACTTGTTAATGGATTTTTCCCTGGGGTCTATAACGAATTTGAACCAATATTCGATTCGCTCCTTCAGGAAAATGATCAATATTTTGTCTTAAAGGATTTTGCATCCTATGCGGACAAACAACGTTTAATTGGTGAAACATTTACTGATCGATTACGTTGGCAGCAAATGAGCTTAAGAAATATCGCCCAAGCTGGTTACTTTTCAAGCGACCGCACCATTAAGGAATACGCTGATGATATATGGGGTATTAAGCCTCTGCATTAAAAAAAGCTTCTGCCATCGCAGAAGCCTTTTTTTATAGATAGTGCCCAATAAATATTCCAATCGCTAATAAAAATCCAAATATGGTATTTGTTTGTGCGGTTGCTTTCATAGCTGGAGCCATTTTAATTGGAATCGTATTTTCAATAAAGCCTTTAGTTGCTTTAATAGCTTTTGGAGCACTAAGGATCACAAGTGCTGTCCAAATTGGCAAAACACCTATAATAATGAGTCCCAAGACCCAAAGAAAGGAAAAAGTGAACATCCCTGTTAATAAGTAAATTGCACGTTTCTTCCCTAAAAGAATGGCCACTGTTTTACGCCCGTTTTCTTTGTCGCCATCCAGGTCACGGATGTTATTTGATAACATAATCATCCCAACCAATATCATACTTGGAACTGAGACGAGAATGCTCGTGGTACTGACTGTTCCCGTTTGAATAAAGAAGGAGATTAGAATAATCAGCATCCCCATAAAGAAACCTGAAAGAATTTCACCAAATGGTGTATAAGCGATGGGGAAAGGGCCTCCAGTATAAAAATAACCCACAGCCATACAAATTAGCCCCACCACCGCTAACCACCAGCTGCTATTGGCGCAAATATAGATTCCTAAAAATAGGGCAATCCCATAAAAGACAAATGCAAGGTTTAGGACTGTTTTTGGTTTGATTCCGTCACGAACAATGGTGCCGCCAATCCCAACGGATTGAGCCGTATCCAGCCCGCGTTTGAAATCGAAATATTCATTAAACATATTGGTTGCAGCTTGAATCAATAAACTTGCAATAAGCATGGCAAAGAATAGCCCAAAATGAATGTTCCCATGTTTAAGGGATAGGGCTGTACCAAGCAGAACTGGTACGAATGCAGCAGTTAATGTATGGGGACGGGTCATTTGCCACCATACTTGAAAGCCACGGTTTGATTCAACTACAGGTTCAGAACTCTTCTGTATTGTTGGTTGCATATTCTTCTCTCCCTTTTTTTGTTTCTTTCTCTATATAAAAGGTTAGGTTCAATGTATAAATGGGCCTTGCCCAAAACTAAGTGTATGTAATTCAAGGATTAGTGTCAATTAATTTTTCCTATCAAATTTAGAAGATTATACCTGTTTGATTATTATTGGATGGTTGGTGGGAAAATGATAAAAATGAAAAAATCAATGAGAGAGCTGATTTTATCAATTAGGTGAAATCTTAAGATATAATAGGAATGTAGCAGGTTTGTTAGTGACAAGTATTACTGACTTCTTTACAATGAAAGTAGTATGCTAAAATTTGCTTTAATATGAATGGATAACAGTCATTTCGGCTGTTTTGGAGGGATTTGTTTGATTACCATTCAAGAATTGGAAATAATGGAACGAGGTCTTTTGGCACTCAAACGCGCAAAAGAACTAGGCCGGCCCATTTTAATTAGTGAAGTTCATAAAATGGACACGATAAACCCACTATCATTTTTTAATATAGGAAAAGAACAATTTCGCGGTGAACGATTCTTTTGGAAGGACCCAGCAGATGAAACTGTACTTATTGGACTCGGGATTTCTAAACAGATTCAGTCGGATCAGACTTCTGACCGCTTTTTTCATGTTGAAAAAGAATGGGAGAAATTTTTAAGGGACTGCCTTATTTTCAATCCATATACTGAAATGGGGGTAGGGCCAGTCATGTTCGGCGGCTTTTCGTTTGACCCCTACAAAGAAAAAACTGACCTTTGGTCGAAGTACGCCAATTCTTTGTTCCATCTGCCGAAATATTTATTGAGTATCATTGATGGTCAAACGTTCTTAACAACAAATACGGTTTGTACTCCTCACGAAGATCCTTACTTATTTAAAAAAGTAAGCGAAGAGAGAAATGAAATATTAAATGCTCTCCATCAAAATGACCGCAAAAAGTTGGCTGCTGCACTTCTAGAAATGAAAGAGATTGGACCTGAGATGTGGAAGAAAACGGTTGATGGAGTTGTGAAGGAATTAACAGATGGTCCCCTAAAAAAGGTTGTGCTTGCTCGTGAATTGAGACTTGTGTTTGACGATCAAGTTATGGCAGAGGATGTCCTAAATAATTTGTATATGCAGCAGCATGAAAGCTTTATTTTTGCGTTTGAATCAAATGGTGATTGTTTTATTGGCGCATCGCCTGAAAGACTGGTGAAAAAGCAAGGAAATGAAGTGTATTCAACGTGTCTTGCTGGCTCAATCTCACGAGGCAAAACAGAAGAGGAAGACCTAAAACTGGGTCAGATGTTATTAAATGACCAAAAAAACCTGAAAGAGCATGGTTTTGTTGTGGAAATGATAAAGGAAGCTCTGGAGGAATCATGCGAAGAAATTATTCTGCCTGAAAAGCCACAGTTAATGAAGATAAGAGATATTCAGCATCTCTATACCCCTGTGGTCGGAAAATGCCATAAGGATGCTTCATTAATGTTATTGGTGGAAAGACTGCATCCCACACCCGCACTGGGTGGACTTCCGAAGGAGGAAGCAGTTGTTAAGATTAGAGAAGTAGAAGAACTGGATCGTGGTTTCTACGCTGCTCCATTAGGCTGGATGGATTACAGAAAAAATGGTGAATTTGCTGTTTCCATTCGCTCTGGACTCATTCAGGGGGAAGAAGTTTCGTTGTTTGCAGGATGCGGAGTGGTGACAGATTCTGACTCAGAAAGTGAATATTTGGAGACGAGTTTGAAATTTAAACCTATGCTCCGAGCCCTTGGAGGAAATTGATATGCATCATCAAGAATCGTTAACAGCCTATATAGCAGCTATTGTTTCAGAACTTATCTTCACGGGAGTAACCGATGTGGTTGTCAGCCCTGGTTCGCGGTCAACTCCAATGGCGATGATTATGGCAGAACATCCTGAACTTAATGTTCATATACATGTGGATGAACGGTCAGCTGCTTTTTTTGCTTTAGGAATAGCCAAGTCTTTAAATAAGCCAGTTGCGATCCTTTGTACGTCAGGTACGGCCGCAGCGAATTATTTTCCTGCGATTGTTGAAGCACGTTATGCACGAGTGCCTTTGATTGTGTTAACGGCAGATCGGCCGCATGAACTCAGAGAAGTAGGTGCACCACAAGCAATCGATCAAATCCATTTATATGGGAAACATGTAAAATGGTTCACCGAAATGGCTTTACCTGAAAAAAGTGATGAAATCATTCGTTATGCTCGAACCATTTGTGCGCGAGCGGTAGCCATTGCGAAAAGTGCGCCTTCTGGTCCTGTCCATTTGAATTTTCCTTTTAGGGAACCATTAGTACCCAAGCTGGATGATGAAATCTTCCAGCTTCGTGAACGTCCGAACGGTTATGTGAAAGTTCATACTGGTGATTTAACAATGGCGGAGGAACAATATAAAGAAATTGCCGAAAAACTGTCAAAAACAACTAGGGGAATCATTGTTTGTGGAAATATTGTCGCTGATATTTTTCCTGAGGCTGTAACACGGCTAGCTGAAAAACTAAATTTCCCAATTATTGCTGACCCCTTGTCACAATTAAGAAGTGGGAAACATAGCCTTGAAAATATCATTGAAGCATATGATACCTTTTTAAGAAACGACGATGCAAAAGTCTTCTTAAAGCCGGATGTTATTCTTAGATTTGGAGCTATGCCCATTTCTAAAGCATTAACTATTTTTATAAAAGAAAATGGTGACGCAGAACAATATGTAATCGATGGCGGCGGTGGCTGGCGTGATCCAGCATCGTTATCAACAAATATGATTTTCTGTAATGAATCGTTATTCTGCGAGAAAATAGAAACATATACAGTTGAGAAATCTTCTGTCGATTTTCTAACAGCTTGGAAAAGGGTTAACCAATTAACCAAAGATACAATGATATCGCTTAGCGATATAACAGAATTAAGTGAAGGCAGGCTGTTCTATCAATTAGCCGAAATGCTTCCTGAAGGAGCTGCACTATTTGTAGGCAATAGTATGCCAATCCGCGACTTAGATAGCTTTTTTCTTAACAATCATAAAACAATTAAAGTAATGGCAAATAGGGGGGCAAATGGGATTGACGGTACGGTTTCTACTGCCTTGGGTGCAGCATTAAACTCATCATCCTTGTACCTTGTCCTTGGTGATTTAACCTTTTTCCATGACTTAAATGGGCTCATTGCAGCAAAACTGTACAATATAAATATTAATATTATTCTTATCAACAATAATGGCGGCGGAATCTTCTCCTTCCTCCCGCAATCAGAGCATCCGAAAAACTTTGAACTTTTGTTCGGCACTCCGCTCGGAATTGATTTTGAGCATGCTGTTAAAATGTTTAATGGTAATTACATAAAGATTGAGGATTGGGACCATTTTGGAGCAGAAATGAGGAAATCGATCCATTCGACTGGGATAAATGTATTCGAGTTGGTAACCAACAGAGAGAGAAATCGTGATGAACACCGCGAATTCTGGAATTATGTTTCCCAGGAAATATCAAACTTTGTCAAAGGTGTACAATAAATGTATATCGTTATCGATGGAAGTCGTTACTATGTCGAAGTTTGTGGTGACAGCCTTGGCATTGTTCCACTTGTATTGCTGCATGGTTTTACGGGAGACTCTACCACATGGGCTCCTTTTCATAAATGCTGGAGAAAGTCGACAAAGCTCATTATCCCTGATATTATTGGACACGGAAAAACAGAGTCTCCAGAGGCGCTGAAGCGATATCAAATGGATGCCGCAGCTTCTGATCTAAACACGATTCTTGATCATATGGGGATTGAGCAAGTAGATCTACTTGGTTATTCCATGGGTGGTAGACTTGCATTAACCTTTGCCCTTTTGTACCCAGGGCGTGTCCGAAAATTAATACTTGAAAGTACATCACCGGGCTTGGCGACAGAGGACGAAAAACAACATCGCCGTATGAAAGATGCCGAACTTGCTAACTTTATTAAGGAAAAGGGAATCATAGCGTTTGTGGATTTTTGGGAAGAGATCCCCCTTTTTTCCACCATGAAGTTCCTCCCTCGGGAAACTCAAGAAAAGATTAGGAAACAGCGTTTGAAAAATTCGCCAATAGGTCTTGCTAATAGTTTGCTTGGAATGGGAACAGGTTCACAACCTTCCTGGTGGAGTAAATTAGCTGAATTAACTTGTGAAGTTTTGCTATTAACAGGTTCAGAGGATCATAAATTTTGTGCCACAGCTAAACGAATGATGAAGGAGCTAAAAAATAGCTCTTGGGTAGTGATGGAAGGCAGCGGTCATGCAATTCATGTGGAAGAACCTGAAAAGTTTGGTACAATAGTAAGTGACTTTTTGTCGAATGTAAATAAAGGAGGAGATAATATTGACAGTAGAATGGATTGCAGGACGTAAATATGAAGAAATTTTATATGAAACATCCAATGGTATTGCCAAAATTACCATCAACCGCCCACATGTACATAATGCATTTACACCGAGAACAGTTTCTGAATTAATTGACGCATTTGCCTATGCGCGTGATGATGCAAGTATAGGGGTTATTGTCTTAACAGGTGCTGGAGATAAAGCATTTTGTTCAGGTGGAGACCAAAGTGTACGCGGCCATGGAGGATATGTAGGAGAGGATCAGATTCCTCGTCTAAATGTTCTTGACCTTCAGCGCCTTATCCGTGTGATTCCAAAACCTGTAATCGCAATGGTAAAAGGATATGCGATTGGCGGCGGGCATGTTCTTCACGTCGTTTGTGACCTAACAATTGCTGCTGATAATGCTGTGTTTGGACAAACTGGACCAAAGGTTGGAAGTTTTGATGCTGGCTATGGCTCTGGTTACCTTGCAAGGATCATTGGTCATAAAAAAGCTCGTGAAATTTGGTACTTATGCCGTCAATATAATGCCCAAGAAGCACTTGATATGGGCTTAGTTAATACCGTTGTTCCACTTGAGAAAGTAGAAGAAGAAACGATTCAATGGTGTAATGAAATTCTTGAGAAAAGTCCAACAGCCCTGCGCTTCTTAAAAGCAGCAATGAATGCAGATACAGACGGCTTGGCTGGTCTACAACAATTTGCCGGGGATGCAACCCTGCTTTACTACACAACTGATGAAGCAAAAGAAGGACGAGATTCCTTTAAAGAAAAACGTAAGCCTGACTTTGGGAAATTCCCGCGTTTTCCTTGATTATTATACTTTTTGCAGCTTGATGGATGGTTTCCATCAGGCTGTTTTTGATAGGAAGGCGAGGCTGTGTTAAACAAAGGAAGAAAGGTGAACCGTTATGCAGAACGAAATGATGCCTAATTTTTTGAAGAAAAGAGCGTTTCTAACCCCAGCACGAACTGCCATTTATTTTCATGAAGAAGTAGTAACCTTTAAACAACTCTATCAACGTTCTTATCAGGTTGCTGGGAAACTACAAGGATTAGGTGTTCAAGAAGACCACTATGTTGGTGTTTTATTAAAAAACAATATTGATACAGTTGTCATATTATTTGCCCTGCAGTTTTTAGGAGTTAGATCCGTGATACTGAATAACCGCCTCTCTCCATCGGAACTTTCCTGGCAGCTTAACGATTCAAAGGCGGTTTCATTAATTCTTGATGATTCTTTTAATGAAACAAAAACTTTCATAAATAAACAAATCCCATCGCTAAATACCTTAACAAAAGACGATATATTTTCCAGTGCCACACATGTGCCGAAAATCAAGGAAGAAATATCGCTGGCCGATATATGTACCATTATGTATACATCAGGAACCACAGGTAATCCCAAAGGGGTCATCCAAACCTATGGTAATCACTGGTGGAGTTCGGTGGGTTCAGCCTTAAATTTAGGCTTAATCGACGGGGATTGCTGGCTCTGTAATGTTCCATTGTTCCATATTAGTGGGTTTTCCATTTTAATGCGCAGTGTCATTTATGGCATGCCAATTGTTCTTCATGACCATTTTGATGTGGAAAGGATAATTGCAGATATCCATGACAAGAGGGTGACGATTATGTCTGTTGTTGGAACCACGCTGACAAGAATCGTTGAAGCTCTTCAAGAACGCCGCCTCCCAAAACAATTCCGCTGTATGCTTCTTGGAGGTGGACCCGCACCATTACCATTACTCGAAGCATGTGTCGAAAAGGATATTCCTGTATTCCAAACCTATGGTATGACTGAATCCTCCTCGCAAATCGTTACCCTTGCACCCGAATACAGTTTGACAAGGCTGGGTTCTGCAGGGAAGCCATTGTTTCCCTCACAAATTCAGATCGTTACTGAGGATGGAGAAGAGGTTCCATCGGATATCCCAGGAGAAATTGTCATTAAAGGACCCAATGTTACTCCTGGCTATTTATTTCGTACGGATGTTACAAAAGAGAAGTTCAGGAATGGTTGGTTTTACACCGGTGATATTGGTTACCTAGACGAAGAGGGATTCTTATATGTCCTCGACCGGCGTTCAGACTTAATCATTTCAGGGGGAGAAAATATTTACCCCGCAGAAATAGAAGCTGCATTACTGTCACACCCTAATGTGAGCGAGGCAGGTGTGACACATACAGAGGATGAGGAGTGGGGACAGATACCGATAGCCTTTATTGTGACAAGAAGCGGAGCGAACCTTTCGGGAGAAGAACTTAAGCAATTTTGCCAACAGAAATTGGCCAAATATAAAGTGCCAAAAGCATTTTATTTTACGAAGGAACTGCCTAGAAATGCCTCCAAAAAACTACTTCGCAGGGAGCTCCGTGAGTGGGTAAAGGAGGGCATCACCATTGATTAAGTTAACCTCCATCGAGATAAATGTCATTGAAATGCCATTAAAGGACCCGTTTCTGACCCATTTAGGGGCGGTAGAGGTGCGTGAGGGGATTATCATTAAAATAAACAATTCAGATGGTGTTTCAGGATTCGGTGAGGGAGTTGCTTTTTCGACTCCGTGGTATACAGAAGAAACAGTTAAAACAAGTTTACATATGATAACTGATATTCTAATTCCACTACTTCAAAAAAATCCAATCGATCATCCTGGCCAAGTGTCACAGCTTTTTAGTTCAGTACGAAGGAACAATATGGCTAAAGCCGCTTTAGAAACTGCTTTATGGGATTTATATGCGAAGAGTACTTCACAGACATTATCAAAAACGCTTGAAGGTACACGTTCGATTGTTGCTTCAGGTGTCGTGGTGGCGACAGATTCCACCACAAACGCACTCCGACAGATTGACCGATATCTTCAGGAAGGGTATCAGCGCATTAAAGTAAAAATTAGTCCAAAACTAGACTATTCTTTACTATCTGAGATTCGCTGTGAGTATCCTGACCTGGCAATCATGGCAGATGCGAATTCTGCCTATACATTAGCTGATATTGATCGAATTAAAGCTCTCGATGACTTCAATTTAATGATGATTGAGCAGCCTCTCAGCTTTGATGATATTCTTGAACACGCGTTGCTTCAAAAGGAAATCAAAACACCGATTTGCTTAGATGAAAGTATTTGCAGTTTTGATGATGCCCGAAAAGCAATCGAGTTCGGAAGTTGCAAAGTGATTAATATTAAAGTGGGCAGGGTTGGTGGGTTGAATGAAGCGAAACGTATTCATGACTTTTGCTTTGAAAAGGGGATACCTGTCTGGTGTGGGGGGATGATTGAATTCGGAATATCCCGGGCCCATAATATTTCACTAGCTTCCTTACCAGGCTTTTCAATCCCAGGGGATATTTCTTCATCCAATCGCTTTTGGGAAGAGGATATCATAACTCCTGAAGTAAACGTTCAAAACGGTTCTGTAGCCGTACCATCGAGTCCTGGAATCGGTTTTGAGATTAACGAGAAACGACTTCAGCAAGTCTTGCAATGGAAAGATACCATTATTTTTTGAGGTGAAGGATGTTAATAAAAAATGAACCAGTTGTAGACCTGGTTCATTTCCTCATCTATTTAGTTGTTTAAAGCTGTTTTTAATGATTTAAGATTTTGATTCATTAATGAAAAATATGTTTCTTTGTTTTTAATATTGTCTTTCGATAATATTGCAAGGTTATGAATAGGTAATGCTTTAGCTCCAATTTCTTTTTGAACGATGTTTCCAAGTTTCGATTGGACATTTTGTTCAAACATCATATAGTGCAATCCTTCATCCTCAGCAATGGAAATGATCTTTTCTAACTCCTTTTGGGTAGGTTCATTAGCAGTCGATAGCCCTGAAATGCTAATCTGTTCAATTCCATATCGTTTTTCCCAGTAACCAAATGCTGCATGTGTAACGATGATCTTTTTATGTTTTGCCTTTGTAATTGTCTGTTTATAATTGGTATTAAGTTCATCTAACTTAAGGGCAAGTTGTTGAAAATTTTTATTGAATAGGTCTTTGTGCTCCGGCATCTGTTTAATTAATGCATCACGAATGACAGCTGCCATTTCCTTAGAATAAATGGGGTCAAGCCATACATGTGGGTTAACATCTGCATCTGTTTCATGATGCTCTTCCTCCTCAACATGTGTTTCGGTCGATTTTGGGAGATTAATGTCCTCTGCGGTAGGCACTAGTTTGACATGCTCATTTTTCAAAGTTTCTTTTGATTTTTCTACAAACCCTTCAAGCCCAAGCCCGATGTAGAAAAATAAGTCTGAATCAGCTAACCTCATCATATCTTTTTGGGAAGGTTCAAATGTATGTTCATCTGCCCCAGGTGGATAGATCGTGTTAACATTTACATATTTTCCACCTATTTGTGATGTAAAGTATTGAAGTGGAAATACAGTGGTATATATGGTTAATTGGTCCTTCTTTTTTTGTACTTGTTCTTTACCATTTGAACACGCAGACATCAGCAGACTTAATGGTAATAAAATAGATAGGATAAGGATGATTTTTTTCATAGGAACTCCTTCATATGTTTATAAATCGGATTTATTACGATTTATTTTCGAAAATTTTTTTGAATTCTGAAATAATAAAACTACATAATACGGAACGATTCCGATTTCCATTAGTATCTTACAAAATTTTTTCTTCAAAAGCAAGTATTAAATTTTGTTTCTTCATCAAATATTATGTATGCTTAGATAGAAAAAAGGAAGGGTGGTTAACTTGAATAATTCAAAATTGCTGAATGAGCTTCTAGACTTTAATGAAAAATTTGTGGAAGACCATGAGTATGAAAAGTATGAAACAACCAAATTCCCGAATAAACGAATGGTCATCCTAACGTGTATGGATACAAGGCTGCTCGAACTATTACCCAAAGCATTGAACTTGGGAAATGGCGATGCGAAAATAATCAAAGATGCTGGTGCCTTAATCTCACACCCATTTGGCAGTGTGATGAGAAGTATATTGATTGCACTTTATCAATTAAAGGCTCAAGAGGTTTTGGTGATTGCTCATTATGATTGCGGGATGAGCGGTATGAAGGCAGAACCAGTAATTGAAAACATGAAAGAGCGGGGAATATCGGAGGAAACGATCGATACGCTTACATATTCAGGGATTAATATAAAAGAATGGCTGCATGGGTTTGACAATGTTACCGAAAGTGTAGAACACAGCGTAGGAATTATTAAAAATCATCCGTTAATGCCGAAGGATGTTCCTGTGCATGGCTTAGTCATTGACCCTAAGACAGGGAAACTGGATCTTATTGTGGATGGTTATAAGAATTAATGTGAATCCTTCTCGGGAACTGGGTCCAACCCTCCCGGATGAAACGGATGACATTTCGATATCCTTTTGACCGTAAGCCAACCGCCTTTTAAGGCACCATACCGTTGAATAGCTTCTACCCCATAATGAGAACATGTCGGATAAAATCGGCAGGTGGGTGGTTTTAATGGTGAGATCACAACTTGATAAAAACGAATAATAGCAAGGAAAAAATTTTTTACCATTCGGAACACTCCTTTATTACAATTATCTACAACATACCATAATTTAATAGTAACGTCTAAATTGTTAAATAAATGTAAGTAGATGAAAAAACTCGGAATTTATTGTATGATACTAGTAGATAAAAAAAGGAGTGATTTCGATGCCTTCAGTTGAAAGCTTTGATTTAGATCATAACGCTGTTAAAGCCCCTTATGTGAGACATTGTGGTGTTCACAAAGTTGGTAGTGACGGTGTTGTTAATAAATATGATATTCGTTTTTGCCAGCCCAATAAACAAGCAATGAAACCAGATGTGATTCATACATTAGAGCACTTGCTTGCTTTTAATCTTCGTAAGCATTCTGAGAAGTATGACCACTTCGATATTATCGATATTTCACCAATGGGCTGCCAAACAGGTTATTACCTAGTCGTTAGCGGCGAACCTACTGTGGAGGAAATCATTGATCTTATGGAAGATACAATGAAAGATGCCCTTGAAATTATTGAAATTCCTGCTGCGAATGAAAGACAATGTGGTCAAGCAAAACTGCATGACCTAGAAGGTGCCAAGCGTTTAATGCGTTTCTGGCTCGAGCAAAGCAAAGAAGACCTCAAGCAAGTTTTTGCATGATTATTTTTAAAAAAATTCCTATTCGACGTGAATAGGAATTTTTTTAAGCTTTCTTTTCATCCTGATTTTTTTCCTGATCAAGATGTGGGTTATTTTCTAATGGGTCTACCGTATGTTTATAATTGTAGGCTTTAGAAGTGGTGCCCACGGCTAGAAATAGAACTACGAAAACAATAATAATACAAATTACGGCTACTACATACATTTGTGTAGGCGGCCTCCTTTTTTTCCTCTATTGTATCATGATTTGATGTTTTGTTGAGAAACGAAAAAGGGAAGCCCTCTGTATTGGCTTCCGTTTCTACACTATTATGTATAATCAATGAATATTTCGAGGATGATAAGTATTCGTGCGATGCTGGCCGTACTCTTCTTGGGCAAATTTACCTTTTAAACTTTCAATTAAATAAATGCCCATTAGATTATATAATTCCTGTTTATCCATGTCTTGGATTAATGCAAGTAAATCCTCATGTGACATTTCTTCTAGAAAGGCAAATGCGAGCATATCGATATCCTCTTCGTCACCGGTTAACTTATTACGGTACATTTCATACAATTCATCGACTAATTTCATTTAGTACACCTCCTTGTTATATTCTTTTCCCTTTTAAGGATAAAATAATTCTAACTTCCTTTTTTGTAAATTGACAGAAAAGTCTGTTTCTTCAGTTGTATGTTTATTATATCGTATTCATTTCTAAAAAATGAATCGAAATTTGGCAGAGAATAAATTTTTTCTATTTGCAAATTACTAATGAGTAAAAGGGGATGACATAATGGATGAGCAAAAGAAAACCTATTATATTGATGTAGGGAGCGGAGAAATTTCGCAAAGTGCAACAAGTTCAACTTGGAGTTATAAAATCCAAGCAAGCGATGAAGAAATTACTCAACTGCGAGAACTTTTTAATCAAAATTATTCAACCGAATGGAAGAACTTCTTTCGAGCCCATGTTCCATATGTCGAGTATCATTACGACCGTGAAAATGATGCCTATGATAATACGCTCCAACAAGTGTATGGAATGCTGCATAAGTTGGGTGATGAAGAAGCAAAAAGCCACATTGAAAGCATGAATATATTACCAAAGTAAAATAGAATATATTTTAACAAAGTAACTTGTAAGAAAAATCCTTCCTTTAGGATTTTTCTTTTTTTGATTATAATAAGAGCAACAAATGTTGAGGCGGAATATAGAATGATACATTTTTTAGATGCAAATGGGAATAAAGTTGAACTGTCTTTTAGACCAAATTCTTTCCAAGAGAAGGCAAAACATGTGTTAGTCATCTGCCAACATGGAGATGAATGGTTGTTGACGAACCATAAACAAAGAGGCCTTGAATTTCCAGGAGGTAAAATGGAATCAAGTGAAACTCTCGAAGAGGCAGCGCGACGAGAGGCCTATGAAGAGACAGGTGCACTATTAGCTGAGCTTAAATTTTTAGCTGAGTATAAAATTTATGACCCACCGAAATCTTTTGTGAAATCTGTCTTTTGGGGGAAAGTTAAAAGGGTAGAGCAAACATCTGATTACTATGAAACCAATGGCCCCGTGCTAGTTCAGGGTGATATATTATCACAGCGCTTTGGAGATACGTACAGCTTTATTATGAAAGATCAGGTTGTTGAGCAATGTGTGAAAGTTATACAAAAGTTAAAAAGTGAAATGGAATAGCAGACATTGTCTTGCTCCAGCGCCTAGGGGCTCGGGGTCATAAGCCCCTGATCAAGGCGCCTCCGCTTTTCTATATCTGCTATTCCTTGATAAGTTTTTTCTCGAGTAATTCAACGAGTTGGTACATAATGGTGGCAAATACGGCAATAATCATGAGTGATAAGAAAACGAGGGTAAAATTAAATACTTGGAAGCCATAGATGATCATGTAGCCAAGCCCTCTCGAGGATACAAGGAATTCCCCAACAATAACGCCGACCCATGATAAGCCGACATTGACCTTTAAGGTAGATATAATCGTCGGAAAACTAGCAGGGAGGATCGCTTCCTTGAAGCATTGCAAACGGGTGGCTCCGAAAGTTTGGAGCACTTTTAGATAATTCGGATCCACCTCTTTGAATGAGGTATAAACAACGATAGTGGTAATGATAATGGAGATAATCGCACCCATGGCAATAATTGATGGATATCCTGGTCCTAGCGCAACAATCAAGATCGGCCCTAATGCGACCTTGGGCATGGCATTTAAGATGACTAGATAAGGATCTAGCACCCTTGAAATCATTGGTGACCACCAGAGAATAGCCGCTAATATCGTGCCAAGAAGTGTGCCAAGAATAAATCCTAGGACAGTTTCTGTTAAGGTCACCCCAATATGGTTGACTAATGTTCCATCGTTAATCTTTTCCAGAAGCAAGTTCCAAATTTTCGATGGAGAACTGAAAAGAAGCGGGTCAATCCACTGTTTTTGACTAGAAAATTCCCAACTTGCGAAAAAGACGATAAAAATAATCGCTTGATAAAATCTAACCCATCTTTTTTCCACTTTCAACGATTGAATATAGTTTCTATGGAGGAGTTCCAGCTTATTCTTTTTCTCGCTCAAGTGACTCCAACTCCTTCCATATGGTTTGAAAGATACTTGAAAATGCTTCATGATTTCTGGCTTCAAACGGGGAGATCTTTCTTAGTTCATCTGGCATCGTAAATATTTTATATATCCTTCCGGGACTTGGTGAAAGCAAATAGACCCGGTCACTCATGGCTATAGCCTCACCAATATCATGTGTCACTAGAATGGCGGTTTTGCCAAATTCATCTAATGTTCGTGAGACTAGGTCCTCCAAGTTCAATTTTGTTTGATAGTCGAGAGCTGAAAAGGGCTCATCAAGCATAAGCAGTTTTGGTTCTGTTGCGAGGGTTCGGACAAGCGCTACCCGCTGCCTCATCCCCCCAGATAACTGTCGTGGCAGTTGTTTTTCCACACCAGTTAATCCGATTTGCTCTAACAGGCCAAGGGCCGTCGATCTTGTTTGGTCATTCAACTGCTTCGATAATTTCAGACCTAACAGGATATTCTCTTCAATCGTTTTCCATGGAAACAAATAATCTTGCTGGAGCATGTAACCGATTTGGTTTTTGGCGGTTGTTACAGGCTTATTCTCTAACAAGACCGTACCTTGTGTTGGTTTAAGCAAACTAGAGATAATGGAAAGCAGAGTCGTCTTACCACAGCCGCTAGGGCCGAGAAGGGAGACAAACTCTCCCTCCTCAACGGTTAATGAAATATCGGAGAGGGCCGTGGCAGCCGAGGCTTTGGTAAAATAGGTATGATGAATATTTTGAACGGACAAAAAACTCATGGAGACGGCCTCCCTTTCCTTTATTCGTTAATAATTTTTTCAGCTACCTTTGTGTTAACAAGTGTTTGATGGTCTACTTCTTTTGGTAGTTCTCCCGCTTCATTCATGATGTTCTGAAGATTATCCCATTCGGCTTGGTCGAGAATTGGATCTGTGGCAAAGGAACCTTGACTTTTATAGCGATCCACAACGGTGGTCATAATTGCTAAGTCTGTGTCTGGGAAAAATGATTCGACCGCTTTGGCAATTTCTTCGGCACTATGGGATTCAACCCACTGTTGTGCTTTGTAAATAGCTCTAGTAAACTTTTCGATCGTTTCTTTATTTTCATTCATATAACTCTCTTTGGACATAAACGTGGTATATGGAACGTGGCCAGATTCTTTCCCGAAGGAGGCGACAATATGACCTTTGCCTTCTTTTTCAAAAATACTGGCAGTTGGTTCAAATAATTGAACAAATTCGCCCGTTCCTGAGGCAAAAGCATTGGCAATATTAGCAAAATCAATGTTCTGAATTAAGTTCAAATCTTTATGCGGATCAATACCATGCTTCTTTAAAACAAACTCGCCAACCATTTGTGGCATGCCGCCTTTACGTTGACCTAAGAAGGTTTTTCCTTTAAGGAGATCCCATGAGAAATTCTCTATTTTTTCTCTAGAAACGAGGAATGTACCATCTGTCTGAGTTAATTGCGCAAAATTAATAACAGGATCGTTTGCGCCTTGCGCATATACATAAATCGAGGTCTCTGATCCAACCAGAGCAACGTCAGCTCCTCCGGAAATTAATGTAGTCATGGTTTTGTCGCCGCCTGGCGTTGTTGTTAGCGTCACATCTAAACCTTCAGCCTTGAAAAATCCTTTTGCTAGAGCAACATACTGTGGGGCATAGAATATGGACCTAGTAACTTCAGCGATACGAACCTTTTCAATTTTCTTCGTTTCATTTTTTGTGGTGCTATTACAAGCGACAAGTGAAAACATGAGTATAGTGATGAGCAGAAAGGAGAAACTGAATTTTAATGATTTTTTCATGAAGAAAGCCTCCTTATATTTCATAAAAAATCTGGGCTAATTGCCTAAGATATCGTATGAAGGGGAGAAAAATGTGTGAATGCCTTATTGTTATAAATTTTACAAAAAGAGGGAAGTTGTGCAGATGAACCAAAGCCTTGAAGGAAAAATCGTTGAGATCATGCGTTTTCCTTCTCCAAATCCAACTGTTGAATTAAAGGTCATCACCTACCTTTCCAATGGTTTAAGAGTCAAAGGAATGTTGGCGGAACCCATTGGAAAAGGTGAGTATGATGGATTCCTTTATTTACGCGGAGGCATCAAAAATGTAGGCAAAGTTCGACCAGCAAGGATTGCCCAGTTTGCCGCTGAAGGTTTCATTGTTTTTGCCCCTTATTATCGTGGCAATCAAGGTGGTGAGGGTAATGAGGATTTTGCCGGGAACGATCGGGAAGATGCGTTTGCGGCCTTTTTGCTGTTAAAATCTTTGCCAAGTGTTCTTAACATACATATTTTTGGGTTCTCGCGCGGTGGAGTGATGGCACTTTTGACTGGGATCGAATTCCCTGAAACTGCGTCTGTAGTCACCTGGGGAGGAGTCAGTGATATGTCCCTTACCTATATGGAGCGGAAAGACTTACGAAGAATGATGAAACGAGTGATTGGCGGGACTCCACAAAAATATCCGAAACGTTATCAAGACAGAACCCCTCTATATACCCTAGAGAAACTGGCTGCTCCAGTCCTGATTATCCATGGTGTAAACGATGATAATGTCTCAGTCGAGCACGCCTATCGATTGGAAAGAAGGCTTAGAGTATTAGATAAGCCGGTAGATTGTTGGTATTTTGATGAGTTTACACATTACTTCCCTCCTGAAGTAAATAGAAAAGTGGTTACAGATTTATCAAAGTGGATGAAAAGTCAGCGTAAAAGATGTTAATATATAGGTAAAACAAGCAGAGGAGCGGATTAGAGATATGGGTATGCCTCTTGAGTTAAATACGATGATTGTGACAAAAGGAAGAGAACTACGAGTAGAGGAAAATGTCTTCACATTAGAAAAAGAAGGGTACAGACTTTATCCCATTGAGATTCCGATTGATGTAAGAAAAACAATGGATAGTGATTCAAGTGGTACTGCATTAATAAAAAAAGTCGAGCTGCAGAATAACAGCACGACCATCACTTATCAATTAATTTCATTAAATTCAACGAACTAATGATATATTAAAAGCCCATATCGAAATGATATGGGCTTTTAGAATATATTGGGCGCTTTTCGCTTATGCAATTGGTCCGCCTTTTTGTTCTATTTCTACTGAGACGTTCGTGAATTTTTTGAAGTTTTCTCGGAACTGTGTGGCTAATTCTACAGCCTTCTTTTCATAAGCAAACGGATCAGACCATGTTTTACTAGGTTGAAGGACTTCATCTGGTACTCCAGCAATATGAAGAGGAATATTTAAGCCGAAAATTTTATCCTTGGTTGTTTCTACATGATTTAGTTCCCCTTCAAGCGCCGCCTGGATCATAGCGCGAGTATAGGAAAGTTTCATCCGATTACCGACTCCATATTCACCGCCGGTCCAGCCTGTATTCACAAGAAATACATTCGCATTGTGCTCAAGAATCTTTTCACCTAACATTTCTGCGTATCGGGTTGCAGGCAGCGGCAAGAATGGTGCACCAAAGCAGGTAGAGAAGGTAGCTTGTGGTGAGGTTATTCCACGCTCTGTTCCGGCTAGCTTTGAAGTATAACCACTTAAAAAATGATACATTGCTTGTTCCTTAGTTAGTTTTGAAATAGGAGGCAATACACCAAAAGCGTCAGCAGTCAAGAAAATGATAGTGTTTGGATGACCAGCAATACTTGGTTGAACAATATTATCAATCGCATGAATCGGATAAGCGGCACGTGTATTTTCTGTTAATGTGCCATCATCATAATCAGGTATTCTGGATTCCTGATTCAAAGTAACATTTTCCAATACCGTTCCAAAGCGAATCGCATCAAAAATTTGTGGCTCTTTTTCACGAGAAAGATTAATACATTTTGCATAGCAGCCTCCCTCGATATTAAAGACACCAGTGGATGACCAGCCGTGCTCATCATCGCCAATTAATCGACGATTTGGATCCGCTGATAAGGTGGTTTTTCCAGTTCCGGATAAGCCAAAGAATAATGCAACATCGCCTTCAAGGCCAACATTTGCAGAACAGTGCATGGAAAAAATATTATTTTCAGGAAGTAGATAGTTCATGACCGAGAAAATAGACTTCTTCATCTCGCCTGCGTATTCTGTTCCACCGATTAAAACAATTCTTTTCTCAAATGAGATAATAACAAAGGCTTCCGAATTCGTACCATCGATTGCTGGATCGGCCTTGAAATTAGGGGCAGAAATAACGGTAAAACCATCACCATGATCAAGTAGCTCTTCTTCAGTTGGGCGAATAAATAACTGGTGTACAAATAAATTTTGCCATGCTAATTCATTTACAACCTGGATAGGTAAACGCGATTTTTTATCGGCACCAGCAAAGCCTTTAAAAACAAAGATCTCATTTTTCTGTTGTAAATAATTAATGACCTTTTGATAAAGCTTTGTGAAAACCGGCTCTGAAATTGGTTGATTGGTCGTGCCCCATTCAATTTTATCTTTAGTTGAATCTTCTACAACAATGAATTTATCCTGTGGAGACCGGCCAGTATATTTACCAGTAGCGACACTAATTGCTCCCGTTGAAGTTAGTGCCCCTTCATGACGGGTTAAGACTTTTTCAACTAACTGAGGAACAGATAATTGCACATGAACATGACTTTCATTCAACAATTGATTTAATTCATTAGGAGTATCAACAGAATTCATTTAATGAGACCTTCCTTTATTTAAGTTTTTATGTTGTTATAATACAAAAAGTATAACACATTAGTTGAATTAATGTATCCTATTTATCTGAATTTATATATTTTAAAACTTTAAATGAAGATATAAAAAATATTTATAAAAGGTTTAATGACTTACACCGTATTTTTCCCATTTGATGAGGAAGATATTTCTAAAAAATACATTGACATTGTTATCCAGTATGATATTATTCTAAGTTGAACGGATACTCTCTTATCCTGAGCTGGTGGAGGGACAGGCCCAATGAAACCCAGCAACCTGCAGTATGAAAAGATGAACCACTTTAAAAGGTCCTTTTCAAGTGCGAAGGTGCTAATCTGACGCAAGGCTAATGCCTTGAACGATAAGAGCGAAAGGCCCGAAAACAACCTTTCCTCTATGGTAAGGTTTTTTGTTTTGTATAAGTCCTTTTATGAAATGAGTCTCTAATAAAAATCCTTTGTTTATTACATACTAAGGGAATGAGTACCGTATCAAATTCTCGAGGTTTAAGAAGTATACCTGTAACCTTCGAAAAAAAACCTCGTGATCTCATAATATAGGAGGAATTCAGATGTCAAGAAACGCGCGTTTGTTCACTTCTGAATCAGTTACTGAAGGTCATCCTGATAAAATCTGTGACCAAATTTCTGATTCCATTTTAGATGCTATTTTAGCAAAGGATGCTAATGCTCGTGTTGCGGCTGAAACTTCAGTAACAACTGGATTAGTGTTAGTTGCAGGGGAAATCACAACATCTACATATGTGGATATTCCAAAAATCGTGCGTGAAACGATTAAAGGGATAGGTTATGATCGTGCGAAATATGGCTTTGACTCCGAGACATGTGCCGTTTTAACATCTATTGATGAACAGTCTCCAGACATCGCTATGGGTGTTGATCAAGCTTTGGAAGCCCGTGAAGGTCAAATGTCTGATGAACAAATCGAAGCAATTGGAGCAGGGGACCAAGGTTTAATGTTTGGTTTTGCATGTAATGAAACGAAAGAGCTTATGCCGCTTCCAATCTCACTTGCACATAAGCTTGCTCGTAAATTAACAGAAGTGCGGAAAGATAATGTTCTTGATTACCTTCGTCCAGACGGAAAAACCCAAGTAACGGTGGAATATGATGAGAACGATAAACCGGTACGGATTGATACCATTGTTATTTCTACGCAACACAATCCAGAAGTGACGTTAGAGCAAATTCAACGTAACTTGAAAGAATATGTCATCAACCCTGTCGTACCAAAAGAACTTATCGATGAGAACACAAAGTATTTTATTAATCCAACCGGCCGTTTCGTCATTGGTGGACCACAAGGGGATGCAGGCTTAACTGGCCGTAAAATTATTGTTGATACGTATGGCGGATATGCTCGTCATGGCGGTGGTGCATTCTCAGGTAAGGATCCTACAAAAGTGGACCGTTCCGCTGCATATGCAGCACGTTATGTTGCTAAAAACATCGTCGCTGCAGGGCTTGCTGAAAAGTGTGAAGTGCAGCTGGCTTATGCGATTGGTGTGGCACGACCTGTTTCGATTGCAGTTGATACGTTTGGTACTGGCAAAGTAAGCGAAGATACATTAGTCGATCTTGTTAGTGAAAACTTTGACCTTCGCCCAGCTGGAATCATCAACATGTTGGATCTTCGCCGTCCAATTTACAAACAAACTGCAGCCTATGGTCACTTTGGCCGTACAGATGTAGACCTACCTTGGGAGCGTACAGACAAAGTAGAGGCATTACGTGCGCAAGCAAATATATAAATAGAAGAGGGGAGTTACATACGACATGTAACTCCTGTTTTTATTTGTACGTCTTTTTACCTGTACAATGAATCGATATTTGCATAAAGTGAAATGTTTATGCAGGCCAAAAGAAGTAAAAAATGTGGATAGTAAATTTACCTATTGTTCACAGTGCATTTTTTCAAAAAAAAGTGGTAGTATTAGAGGGTATGTTTTTTGGATTACATCCTTATAATAGGATATTTAGAAGAGGTGAGGTACATAATGTGTGGCTTTATAGGTTGTGTACACGATACAACACAAAACTATAGTGAAGTACAAAAACAACAATTTAAAAATATGAACGATATTATCACTCATCGTGGACCAGATGATGATGGTTTTTATTATGATGATCATATTCAATTTGGATTCCGACGTTTAAGTATCATTGATATTGAGAGCGGTCATCAACCGTTAACCTATGAAAATGAACGCTACTGGATTATCTTTAACGGTGAAGTTTATAACTATGTTGAGCTGCGTGAAGAACTATTAGCTGAAGGATTAACGTTTGCAACAAGTTCTGATACGGAGGTTATTATTGCCCTTTACAGTCATTTAAAGGAAAAAGCCGTTGAAAAACTGCGTGGAATGTTCTCTTTCGTTATCTGGGATAAACAAGAGCAAAGCCTTTATGGGGCACGCGATCCTTTTGGAATTAAACCGTTCTTTTATTTTGAAGATGGGGACAGAACGTTTTTTGCTTCAGAGAAAAAGAGTATTTTGTTAGGCCTTGAAAATGATGTGCTCAATTATGATTCCTTGCAGCATTATTTAACCTATCAATTTGTTCCGGAGCCAACCACTTTGTCTGATGGAATTAAGAAATTAGAACCAGGTCATTATTTTACCAAAAAAATTGGCTCTCCAATGGAAATCAAAAGATATTGGAAAGCACATTTTAAACCTGTTCAAAAATCAGAGCCTGATTTTATAAAAGAAATTAAAGATGTCCTCTTTGATTCAGTCAAAATGCATATGCGCAGTGATGTTCCAGTTGGTTCGTTCCTATCAGGCGGAATAGATTCTTCGATCATTGCATCGATTGCCAAAGAATATCATCCTGCCATTAAAACCTTCTCGGTTGGCTTTGAGCATAATGGCTTCAGTGAAATTGATGTCGCCAAAGAGACCGCAGAAAAGCTTGGTGTTGAAAATATCAGTTATGTGATTTCCCCGCAGGAATACATGAATGAAATTCCAAAAATCATGTGGCATATGGATGACCCGCTAGCAGACCCAGCCTGCGTACCTCTTTATTTTGTTGCTCGTGAGGCAAGAAAGCACGTAACCGTTGTTCTGTCTGGTGAAGGTGCAGATGAATTATTTGGCGGCTATAATATTTATCGTGAACCTCAGTCATTAGAGGTATTTAATAAAATCCCAAGAGCAGGAAAAGTGCTTTTAAAAGGGATTGCGGGTATGATGCCTGAAGGAATGAGAGGAAAAAGCTTTATCGAACGTGGTGTAACGCCGATGGAAGAACGCTATATCGGTAATGCAAAAATGTTTATGGAAGAAGAGAAACGCGAACTATTAAATGTCTATCGTGAAGGATTAGATTATAAGGATATTACGAAGCCTCTTTACGCGGAATCGCGAGGCTACGATCCGGTTGATCGAATGCAGTATATTGATATTCATACTTGGATGCGCGGTGATATTTTACTGAAGGCCGATAAGATGACCATGGCTCATTCATTAGAACTTCGTGTTCCATTCCTTGATAAAGCTGTCTTCGAAGTGGCATCCAAAATTCCAACTAGCCTGAAAACAGCTCATGGGACAACGAAGTATATCTTGCGTAAAGCAGCAGAAGGCGTCGTGCCTGCCCATGTCCTTGACCGAAAGAAACTAGGTTTCCCTGTTCCAATCCGTCACTGGTTGAAGGATGAAATGAACGATTGGGCCAAAACAATTATCCGTGAAAGCAATACAGATCATTTGATTAATAAATCCTATGTTCTTCAGTTGCTTGAAGATCACTGCCAAGGCAAGGCAGATAACAGCAGAAAAATCTGGACTGTACTAATGTTTATGGTATGGCATCAAGTGTATGTGGAAGATGTCTATTCCTTTCAGAGAGATTATGCATTAGAAAAAGCATTGCAAACATCGAAAAATTAAAAATAAAGCACCCAAATTTCTTGGGTGCTTTATTTTTTGAGTTTAAGGTTGAATGGACTTATAATATTGTCCCTTCTCCGCATATTCTTTAGAGATTCTTACCATATCTTTAATGTCGTCAGGTGTTAATTCTCTAATAACTTTTGCAGGTCTGCCAAATGCTAAGGTATTAGGCGGGATCTTTTTCCCTTGGGGAACCAGACTGCCGGCACCAATAAATGCACCTTCTCCAATTTCAGCATTATCAAGGATAATCGATCCCATTCCGATGAGTGCTTTTTTTCTAATGATACAACTGTGTAAAATTACCTGGTGTCCAATGGTCACTTCATCCTCTAAAATTAGCGGGTTATTGGGACTTTGGTGTAAGATAGAATTATCTTGGATATTTACTTTCTTACCAATAATGGTTGGGGCTACATCCCCTCTAATGACAGTATTAAACCAGACACTTGATTCATCGCCAATTACAACATCACCAGTAATTGTCACATAGTCGGCAATATAAGCAGTATCCGCTATGTGAGGATACTTATCTTTATAAGGATAGATCATTCTTCTCGCTCCTTTTCCATGATGATATTATTTTATCGGAAGTAGGAGGCGATTAAAAATAATTCGTCTTTTTTGAATTAGTGAATTTTGGGTGCATTGGAAATCTATTCACTAATTGGTTATAACTACTCTAGGGGGGAAAACTATGTGGAAGTGGGAAGCAGAAGGGGAAGCTAAGGCAGTCATTGTGATGGTCCATGGTGCGATGGAACATCATCGCCGTTATGGCTGGCTAATCGAAATGTGGCGTTCAGCCGGATTCCATGTGATTATGGCAGACCTTCCGGGCCAGGGGATGACGACAAGGGCTAACCGCGGTCATATTTCTTCCTTCGATGATTATATCTTTGAAGTAAAGGATTGGATTCAGGCGGCCTACCGCTATAATTTACCAGTATTCTTACTTGGTCACAGTATGGGAGGATTAATTTCCATCCGACTGTTACAGGAAGAGAGGCTGAATGTCGCTGGAGTAATCCTCTCATCGCCGTGTTTAGGGTTAGTTCATACCCCGTCTAAAATTCTTGATATTCTATCGCATGGTCTGAATGTGGTTTTTCCTTCACTTCGGATAAATTCTGGATTATCGGTCCAAATGGCAACAAAAAACGAAGAGGTCCGTGAAGCGGATTCGAATGATACCCTTTATATAACCAAAGTATCGGTTCGATGGTATCGGGAATTAGTGAGTGCCATGAAAGAGGCCTTTCAGGCACTTGAAAAAACACAAGATATCCCCATGCTTGTCATGCAGGCTGGAGATGATAAAATTGTCAATAAAAGCACTGTAAAAGAATGGTTTAATCACGTCCCGCTTTCAGAAAAAAGATTCAAGGAATGGCCGAAATGCTACCATGAAATTTTTAATGAACCGGAGCGGGAAGAGGTATTTGAATATGCAAAGGATTTTGTTTATAGTCAATTAAAAGCAATCGGTTATATTGTTTAGAAAGGTTGTCGGTTTTAATGATGCCAATCACCCTTATGTCGAGGGTATACAGCAAAATACTCCCAGCAGTACACAAAGAATTGGCTTATTGGAAAAGCCGTGCAGAAAAAATCCCGAACAAGGAACTGAGGACTCAAGCCCTTGCAAGTATCAATCATAAAACGTTTCATTGCGAGGGAGGAGCTATCCTTGCACTAACTGCAAAAGAGGATTATAAAAAAGCGATAAAATTTATCGTTGCTTATCAAACGATTAGTGATTATTTGGATAATCTTTGTGACAGGTCTACCTCACTGGATCCTGAGGATTTTGCAGCGCTCCATGAATCCATGGCAGATGCGCTCGTCCTTAAGGCAGATAAGAAAAATTATTACCGGCTCCGCGAAGACCAGGACGATGATAATTATTTATATGATTTATCGGAAACCTGCCGCTCTGTCCTAAGAGATATTAAGAATTATGAAGAAATTAAAGATTATTTACTTGAATTATGCCAGTACTATTGTGAACTGCAAATTCACAAACATGTCATCCCTGAGGAGCGTGTCCCACGTCTTGAAAAATGGTTTCAAAAAAACCAACCCCACTTACCTGATATGGAGTGGTATGAATTTTCAGCTTGTTCGGGTTCTACCTTGGGTATTTTTTGCCTAGTGTCCTATGCTCATCGTGATGATTTTCAGTTGAGTGATGCGGATAATATTCGAAATGGATACTTTCCATATATTCAGGGCTTACATATTCTTTTAGATTATTTTATTGATCAAGAAGAAGACCTTATAGGGGGAGACTTAAACTTTTGTACCTACTATCGTAATGAGGAAACGTTGTTTCAGCGGTTGAACCATTTTGTTAGAGAAGCAGATCGGCACACGGAATTTCTTCCCCACAAAAATTTCCATCGTTTGATTAACCGCGGTCTGTTGGGTATTTATTTATCGGATACCAAGGTTCGCAAACAGAAAAATGTGCGGAAATTAGCCAAAGGTATGATTAAAACGGGCGGTTGGATTAGCTATTTCTTCTATTTCAATGGTCTTGCCTACCGTTCAGTGCAAAAATCAGTCCCCGCTTTTGTCACAAGGTTAATTTCAAAATAAAACCAGGCCAATTTTTTGGCCTGGTTTTTATATTTTCTCGATTGCAATAATAAAAGCTGGACTGTTTTGTTGATTGATAAATTGATATTGAAGCACATGTGCGGTTTTTTGGTCAATTTTTTGGCAATAATCAAGCAGGGAAACACGTTCTTCGGCCCCGCCTTTGTGGCCATGATAAATAACGAGAACGATGATTCCTTCAGGAGCAATCATTTCCAATAGTTGTTGAAGGGCAGCGACCGTTGTTTCAGGTCGAGTTACAATCGTTTTATCACTGCCAGGCAGATATCCTAAGTTAAATATTGCCCCCTTTATATTCCCTTGGCAGATGTTAGGAATCATTTGGGATAGGTGTTCGTGCCCTGATTGATAAAGTGTAACTTGCTCCGACAGGCCCTTCTTGGTTAAACGTTCCTTGCTTGAGGCAATTGCTTCCTCTTGAATATCAAATCCAAATACGTGGCCTGAGGCTCCAACAAGTTCTGCCAAGAAAACTGTATCATAGCCATTTCCGACTGTCGCATCAATTACGACATCGCCAGGATGAACCGCTTTTTTGAGGAGATTTTTCGCAAACGGAAGAATCTTGTCTATTTTCATGATTACTTCACCAATTGACCTTGATAAAATTTCCCCTGCCAGCTGTCTCGTTCCTTCAGGTCCGCATCAATGGCATTTAAGACTTCCCACTTGTTCACACTCCACATCGGTCCAACCATTAAATCAATTGGTCCATCACCTGTAATCCGGTGAACAATCATTTCGGGTGGTAAAATCTCTAATTGGTCACATACTAATTTTACATAGTCATCTTGGGACATAAACTCGAGCATTCCTTTTTCATATTGCTTGACCATGGGTGTTCCTTTTAACAAATGGAGCAAATGAATTTTTATCCCCTGAACATCTAATTTGGCCACTTCACGAGCAGTTTCCATCATCATGTCATAGTTCTCAAGTGGTAATCCGTTAATAATATGGGAGCAGATACGAATTCCGTGCTTTCTTAGCTTATTAACCCCATCTTTATAACATTGAAAATCATGGGCACGATTGATGAGTAAGGCTGTGCGTTCATGAACAGTCTGAAGACCAAGCTCAACCCATAAGTAGGTTCGTTCATTTAGTTCCGCTAAATACTCGACCACATCATCGGGCAGACAGTCAGGACGTGTGGCAATCGATAAACCTACAACACCGTCCTCCTTAAGGACGGATTCAAATTTTTCACGTAAAACATCTACCGGTGCATGGGTATTTGTAAATGCCTGAAAATATGCCATGTATTTGCCATCTTTCCATTTCGTGTGCATTTTTTCTTTAATGTCATTGAATTGAGTTTCTAGGGACTCGACTCGATTTCCTGCGAAATCACCAGATCCTGAGGCACTACAAAACGTACAGCCACCGTGTGCAACCGATCCATCCCGGTTTGGACAATCAAAGCCGCCATCCAGTGCGACTTTAAAGACCTTATGGCCAAATTCTTGGCGCAAGTGGTAATTCCAAGTATGGTAACGTTTATCATCAGAAGCATATATAAAAGGTCTCATCTGAACCAATCAGAAAACCTCCTTATAAAAAATAAAAAGCGCATAACATCAATTTTATCATGATGTGGCTAGCTAATCCAAATGTAATTATTTACGGAACTGGCTGGTAATAATTATTCAATTGTTTATGTTATAGGAAAGAAAATGGAGAACAAAATAAGAAATGAAGCATTGTGCTTCTAACAAGGGGATTCCAGTTATTTCAGAAGGGGGTTCTTAGATGGCTACTCGCGACTCAATGGACAATTTAATGCAGCAGGTTGAGGATACGATTCGCTTTGCCGAAGAACAATACAAACAAAGCAGTCTCCAAGAGCATTATAATGATGATAATTACGCACAAGCATTACAGCAGCTTGAAGATACTTATCAAGATATTGCTAAAATGGCAATTAGTGCTAACTCGCAGCAACGTGAACAGCTCCATAGAATGAGACTCCAGCTGCAACAGCTTCAGAATACCATGATTTTAGAGGGGGAAAACCTTTGAAAAAGCGTTCTAAGCAACAAAACCCTGAACAGAAAACACGAAATGGAATAAATAATCAAGATTTAGAACTTGGACAAGATTTCGATCTTGTTAAGCAAGCGAAGAAGAATTATGAAAAATCAGGTGGGCAGCCAGTAAAATCCAAATTCCACCAAGAAAAAGGCCAGTCCTCATAAAACAAGGAAGAATCCCTCAATTTTTTTCATTTGAGGGGTTCTTTTTTTGTAAATTAATTTTTCGAAAAATACATAAAAAAGTGCAAAAAATCACTTGGAATAACAATTTTACATTAAAAACACCTTGAAAATAGAAGGAAAACCCCGTTCACAGTTTGGTAACAAGTGTTAATTTATATGTGACGTACGTCACAGTTTGCGCTTTCAACTCATGGTTTAAATAAGATATGGATAAGAAATTTCAGCTCATAATCCTCTAATCTATGTTAGATAAATCAAGGAAGAAATGTTCGTCTAACACCTTTTTTTGACTATTATGTGAACGAGTTCACATTTTAATCTACATCTAATAAAGGAGAAATTGAATGAAAAAGTACCTATTGATTGTCAGCACATTCCTTACCTTTTTATGCCCATCACATAGTTTCGCTGAAGATACAAATATTCTAAGAATGGAAGAGCTATCCATTCAAGTAATGCCCGAATTTGCCTACCATCCAAACGAACACCAGAAGGATCATGTACCACTATTAATTGGATATCAAGGTTCAATGGTTAACAACTCGAACCAGCCACTAACAGGAAGAATCGAAATTCCACTTCCAATGAAAGATAAGGATTTTCGGATTGGCTATGTTGCAGATTACTCAAGTGATTTTAGCAAGACTTATGAAATTGAATACATAAATGATCCTGAAAAAGGGACCATCTCCTGGACAACAAGTGAAGTAATTGCACCTAACGAACGTTATAAATTTGTGATTGAGTTTTTTTCAGACAGCATCCATGTAAAAAAAGATGTGAAATCTCTTCAGTACCAATTTAAAAGTTTTGCCGATATTGACTTGGTGAATGTAACCTTTACTGAGCCATCTGGGGCAAAAAATGTCACGCTTACACCTGCACCTGCAGAAAAACAGAAACATGGCGGTAAGGAAAATACCCATTCCTATTTTTTTCAAGATGTAAAAGCTGGTGAGGTAAAAAACTTTACCCTATCCTACATACGCAGCGAATCCAAACCCACATCTGAACTGATGAATGCAAAAACCAGTGAAAAGACGACGGATTATAAACCAACCAATGTTGCAATTGGAGCAATTAGTGGGATTGGAGTCCTCTCAGTGGGTGCAATAACATTTTTGATAAGGAAGAGAAAAAGGTGATTCATTGGGATTAAGGTACAGAAATGTACTTTAACTATATAAAAAGAGAGAAGAGAAATTCTATGGGAGGTGAAGGAATGGTTAAAAAATTTCTGAAAATGGACAAAAAGTTTTTAATTGTATTGGCACTTCTGATTGGTGTGTTTTTATCTTTTTCAACTGTAAAAACAATGGCCTATTTAGATTCTCCTGGTTTTTGTCAAAACTGTCATACGATGAAATCCGTACATAAGTCATTTATGGATTCTACGCACTCGGATTTACAGTGTAATGACTGCCATCTGCCACATAAAAGTGAAGTGGGGAAATTATTTTTTAAAGGCCGCGCAGGGATGACACATATTTATTTCAACACACTCGGAACAAAGAAGATTCCGGATGTGATTGAGGCCACCGATCGCACCGAAAAAATCATGAATGACAACTGTAGTTCTTGTCACAAGAGTACGCTAAGGAATGTATCTCATGATGCAAAGGAAAAGTGTATATCCTGTCACAAAACAGTACCACACGGGAAAGGCTTTAAAGATGATAGTTATAATAAGCCACCTGTTTCAGGAGAGTTATTAGAAAATAAGGGAGGATTTTAGAAATGGGAAGGTATCGATATGGGGCATATCTTCTCCTGCTAGCAATTGTTTTGATGATTACTGGGTGCAGCAACGAATCCAGTGAGAAAACAGCCTCTGCTGCAGGAAAGAAGACTACAGGACTCTCAGCCGATGAAATTAGCAATGAAGCGTTTAAGGACTTATTTCCACTTCAATATAATAGTTACAAAAAGAATGAAAAGATGGAAGATACTACTTACGGGGGCTCTGTAAAGCGCAGTAAGTATGAGGCAGATAAAGAGCCATTGTTACCCATCCTTTTCAACGGATATGGATTTGCGACCGAGTATAATGAGGAGCGTGGACATACATACGCTTTAGAAGATATTCGCAGCGTTAAACGGATTACAGATAAATCGGTTGGTTCTTGTTATACTTGTAAATCAACAGCTGTTCCAAAAATGATTGAAGAAATGGGCGACAGCTATTGGGGGGCTAATTTTAATAAAGATATTTGGCCAAAGGGTGAAGCGATGGGTCATTCCCCAATCGGCTGTTCCGATTGTCATGATCCAAAAACAATGGATTTGCGTGTGACTCGTCCAAGTTTCTATAAGGCATTGGAAGCGAAAGGTGTAGATACATCCAATCCAACAAAGAACGATATGCGCAGTTATGTTTGTGGACAATGTCATGTGGAATATTATTTTGCAGCCGATAATAGTGAAGTAACATTCCCGTGGACAAAAGGATTTAAACCAGAAGAAATGTATGAGTATTACAGCACCATTGCTAAAGAAAAGGGTTTTGAAAAAGACTGGATTAGTAATATTTCTGGGACATCGATGTTAAAGTCGCAGCACCCCGAATATGAAACACATTCATCAGGTACGCACGGTAAAGCGAATGTTTCCTGTGCTGACTGCCATATGCCATATGAGCGTGTCGATGGAAAAAGAAAAATCACCTCACACTGGTGGACTTCACCACTTAAAACAATGCAAACTTCTTGCGGTCAATGTCATGGTGACCGTGAATTAGATAAACTTAAAGAGCGTGTACTTGAAATCCAAGAAGCCAATGTCAGTGCATTACACGAAGCACAAGACATTTCAACAACATCACACTATTATGTAAATAAAATGATTACTTCTGATGTCAATCAAGAAAAAGTCAAGCAAGCGCAAGAATATGTTAGGAAAGGACAATGGTTTTGGGATATTATCGCAGCTGAAAACTCTGCCGGTTTCCATAATCCACAGGGTTCGATGGATTCACTAAGAGAATCAGTTGTCCAATCCAACAAAGCAGTCCGGCTTGCCACAGAGGAGCTTGTTAAAAAAGGTGTTGACATGGAAGAAGTAGACAAGGAAATTGAAAAAGTGAAAAAGGCTGTTTTCGACGAAAAAGATAATGAGAAGAAAAAAGATGCAGCTGTGAATAGCTACTTCCCTGCGCAAGCACCGGTAGTACCAGTAGTACCGAAGAAATAACCTTTAATATTGTAGTCAGGAAAACACTGTTGCTTTTATGTGGACAGTGTTTTCTTTTTTCTATTAAATTTAGGAACACCAAATCTTCATATCTCCCCCCCACTGGAAAACAAAAAGCATTGCACCCATTTAGAAAAAATAATAGAATATATCCTTGGTAATTGAAATTGTAATATGTAAAGGGGCTTTTATGTATGCCACGTGCCTTATGGCTCTTAATAATTGGGATGATTGTTAATGTAACAGGCTCTTCATTTCTGTGGCCTCTAAATACAATCTATATTCACGACCATTTGGGTAAATCACTATCGGTTGCCGGGATTGTTTTGATGTTAAATTCAGCAGCGAGTGTGATTGGAAACCTATATGGCGGCAGTCTATTTGATAAAATAGGCGGCTACAAATCTATCATAATAGGAATTAGTATTACCCTTGCAGCACTCATCGGCTTAACATTTTGGCATGGCTGGCCCGCATTTATTGTCTTCCAAATCATCATTGGTTTTGGTACTGGAATTATTTTTCCATCGATGTATGCGATGGCAGGGGCGGTTTGGAAAGAAGGTGGGCGGAAAGCCTTTAACGCCATTTATGTGGCCCAAAACCTTGGGGTAGCCTTGGGTGCATCTCTTGGCGGAATTGTTGCCGCTTATTCCTTTCAGCTCATCTTCCTAGCAAATACAGTCATGTATATCGTCTTTTTACTAATAGCTGTATTTGGCTATAGAGGAATCTTAGTTGATTCTGGAAAACAAACAACGATCGATGTAAATGTTCCAACTGTTAAGAACAGAAAAAATCTTTATGCCTTATTGATCTTGTGTACAGGTTATTTGCTGTGTTGGGTCGCATACGTACAATGGCAAACAACGATTGCCTCTTATACACAGGAAATCCATATCTCTTTAACGCAATACAGCTTATTATGGTCGATAAACGGAGCTCTAATTGTCGTTGGTCAACCGCTTTTAAATGGTGTGTTAAAGCATCTTACAGCATCACTAAAACTGCAAATGATCATTGGAATTGGTATTTTTATGGTTTCATTTTTAGTCGCAGGGAAGGCAACCGAATTCTCTGGATTTTTAGTCGGGATGATTATCCTAACAATTGGTGAAATGTTTATTTGGCCGGCAGTACCTACAGTCGCTTTTGACTTAGCTCCAAAAGGCCGTGAAGGCTTTTACCAAGGGATCGTCAACAGTACAGCCACCGGCGGAAGAATGATAGGACCCTTATTAGGTGGAATGATTGTCGACATCTATAACATGTCAGCATTATTCATAGTATTGATTGGGCTATTCCTAATCGCAATCGTAACCACATTACTTTACGATCGAAGTTTAAAAACAAAAATGGTGTCAGGCACCATACATGGACAAATCTAACGTTTGTACACGTGAGGTGGACAAAACGATGAGTAAAAGTGGAGTATGTAGTAAAAAGCAAAGTTCCAAAATATAGGAATTTTGCTTTTTACTTGCTTTTGTTATACGAAAAAGCAAGAGGTTACTAAGTGAGGATACTATTTTTAACACATTTCATCTTTTGTTATTTTAATTATTGTCATCGCTAAAAACAGGGAAACACACATCCAAACAAAATTTACCCTCAGTTATCCCTGATCCTATTCGAGCTACTCTTACTGATTCAGCACCATCAATTGTTGCAGAAATGGTATTGCCGGGAGGAACGGTGAATTGAAGAGGAGTTCCTACAGTTCTAATCACAATAACTTGAATGGCTGCAGAGTTCCTAGCGCTATTGAATACGGTAATAGTTACAGTAGCATCTTGCTCAATGCTCTTTCTCCATATCTCCAATTTTGAAACCTGGTCGCTCAATAACAAATTCCCACAAATATTATTACATACCATCTCGCTTATTTCCTGGTCTGGGGATAAACTGGAGCCAGAATCAGAATCAGAGCCAGAGCCAGAATCAGAATCAGAATCAGAATCAGAGGCAGAATTGGTATCGGTATTAGAATCAGAAAAAGACTTGAATGGTTTACTCCAACTATAAAACGTAGGTCCCATAAGAAAATCATTCCTTTTTAATAATATAGAATGTAAGTTAACAGCTCTTTGCTTGGGGAAAAGCCCTAATTATTTAACCTTACTTGCATATTCATTAAAAATTTATTACAATAACCGTAATAGTTTATATTGAAAAGACTGTGATTAGGAGTAGTAATGGTTAATACCCGTGCGAAAGAGAGTTGACGGCTGGTGGAAGTCAACCGGGTACATCATGAACTCGCCTTTGAGTTGCAAGCGTGAAGGAATAGTAAGGCTTGCCGTTTTCCGCGTTAAGGATGAATGAAGCGAGTGTTTACAACACTAATGTGGGTGGTACCGCGGGAAGATACATACAATCCTCTCGTCCCTTTTTGGGATGAGGGGGTTTTTTATTTTTTTTTAGGAGGAAGAGCAGTATGAGTTTCGATCATAATCACATCGAACAGAAGTGGCAAAAGAAATGGGAAGAAGAAAAAACATTCAAAACAAGCGAGGAATACGATAAAAGAAAATTCTACGCTTTAGATATGTTTCCATATCCATCAGGTGCAGGACTACACGTTGGACACCCTGAAGGTTATACTGCAACCGACATTCTTTCCCGCTTAAAGCGGATGCAGGGATACAATGTGCTTCACCCAATGGGCTGGGACGCGTTTGGCTTACCGGCAGAGCAGTATGCCTTAGATACGGGGAACGACCCTGCGGAATTTACAGAGCAGAACATCAACACTTTCCGCCGCCAAATTAAATCATTAGGATTCTCCTATGATTGGGATCGGGAAGTCAACACCACTGACCCTGAATACTACAAATGGACCCAATGGATTTTCTTAAAGCTATTTGAAAAAGGCTTAGCCTATATTGATGAAGTTGCAGTAAACTGGTGTCCGGCACTTGGAACGGTACTTGCAAACGAAGAGGTCATAGATGGCAAAAGTGAACGTGGCGGGCATCCCGTTGAACGCCGTCCGATGAAGCAATGGATGTTAAGAATTACAGCTTACGGTGACCGTTTACTTGAAGATTTAGAAGAACTGGATTGGCCGGAAAGCCTAAAAGAAATGCAGCGCAACTGGATCGGCCGTTCAGAAGGTGCGGAAGTAACTTTCTCGATCGAAGGCCACGAAGAGACATTCACAGTATTCACTACTCGCCCTGATACCTTATTCGGTGCTACGTATGCAGTGCTTGCTCCTGAACATGCATTTGTTGATAAAATTACAACAGCTGAACAACGCGCTGCGGTTGATGCTTATTTGGATAAAGTGAAGACAAAGAGCGATTTAGAGCGTACTGATCTTGCAAAAGAGAAAACAGGCGTATTTACAGGAGCATATGCAATTAATCCTGCAAATGGCGAGAAAATGCCAATCTGGATTGCTGATTATGTATTAGTTAGTTACGGTACAGGGGCAATTATGGCGGTACCTGCTCACGATGAGCGTGACTTTGAATTCGCAAAAGAATTTAACCTTCCGATTAAAGCCGTTGTCGCGGGTGGAGATATAGAAAAAGAAGCTTACACAGGCGATGGGGAACACATTAACTCAGAATTCTTAAATGGCACGGATAAATCTGAAGGCATTCAAAAAATGATTGCTTGGTTGGAAGAAAAAGGAATCGGCACAAAGAAAGTTACCTTCCGCCTTCGTGATTGGTTGTTTAGCCGCCAACGTTATTGGGGAGAACCAATTCCGATTATTCACTGGGAAGATGGTACGATGACAGCCGTCCCTGAAGACCAGCTTCCACTGATGTTACCAAAAACGAAAGAAATCCGTCCATCAGGAACTGGAGAATCGCCACTTGCGGTTATCTCAGATTTCGTGAATGTTATAGATCCAGAAACAGGTAAAAAGGGACGCCGTGAAACAAATACGATGCCTCAATGGGCTGGCAGCTGCTGGTATTATTTACGTTATATTGATCCGAAAAATGATCAGGCACTTGCTTCGGAGGAAAAATTAAATCATTGGTTACCTGTTGATATATACATTGGCGGGGCCGAACATGCCGTTTTACATTTACTTTATGCGCGCTTCTGGCATAAATTCTTGTTTGATATTGGTGTTGTTCCAACCAAAGAACCATTCCAAAAGTTATTTAACCAAGGAATGATTTTAGGCGAAGGAAATGAAAAAATGAGTAAGTCAAAAGGGAATGTCGTAAACCCTGACGATATCGTTGGCAGCCACGGTGCTGATACCCTTCGCCTTTATGAAATGTTCATGGGGCCGCTGGATGCTTCGATTGCCTGGTCGACAAATGGACTGGATGGTTCCCGCCGTTTCTTAGATCGAATCTGGCGTTTATTGGTTGAAGAAAATGGGGAATTAAATCCAAAGATCCAAGCAAATGAAGAAGTCTCTAATTTAGAAAAAGTGTACCACCAAACGGTGAAAAAAGTGACTGAGGATTATGAAGGTTTAAGATTTAATACGGCAATTTCACAAATGATGGTATTCATTAATGATGCCTATAAAGCAACGGTCCTACCAAAAGAGTACATTGAAGGATTCGTTAAAATGCTTGCCCCTGTTTGCCCGCATATTGCTGAAGAGCTTTGGGAAAAGTTAGGTCACAGTGAAACGATAACTTACGAAGCATGGCCTGCCTATGATGAAGCAAAATTAGTGGATGACGAAGTTGAGATTGTCGTACAGGTTAATGGGAAAGTAAAAGCAAAGCTAATGGTACCAACAGATGCAAGCAAAGAGTCACTTGAAGGTATCGCAATGGAAGATGCCCAAATTAAGGAACAAATTGAAGGAAAAACAATCCGCAAAGTTATTACTGTTCCTGGGAAGCTTGTAAATATAGTCGCAAATTAATAAAAAGAGCAGCCCCTTTCCTGGGGCTGTTTTTCCTAAAGGGGATGGATTTGATGGAAGAAATTCAAACGATTACACCAGAAGAATTACAAAAAAAGCTTGAGGCAGGGGAAAAACTTGAGCTGGTTGATGTAAGGGAAGATCATGAGGTTGTATTTGGGATGGTCCCAGGGGCAAAGCATATCCGTATGGGTGAGATTCCTGATCATCTCGACTATTTTGACAAGGAAAAAGAGTATATCTTTATCTGCCGCTCCAGTGCACGAAGCGGGAATGTCTGCCATTATTTGCAGGACCAGGGTTATAAGGTCCGCAATATGGTTGGTGGGATGCTGGCCTGGACTGGAGAGACGGAATACACAGAATAATTGATTCCTCTAGGGTTAAGAACAAAAATAAAAGGGAGGCAGACCACCGGATAAGTCGGTAGAGTCTGTCCTCCCTTCTTTTATGAATGGATGGATTAAGCGAAAACACGCTTGAACAGGTTAATGCAAAATTTGCCTCGTGTTCCAGCTGGTACAATAACTCAGAGCGAAGTGGGATTGATAACTGATACTGATCTGGTAGTTCCAGCTGGTACAGTTATATCTGCAGTTTGCCCACCTTCAAATGTTACTGCAAAAATTATATCTCCCGGTCCAGCATTGAATACTGAAAAGGTCCCTTGAATAAAATCATTTCCCCCCTGTTGTTGGTGCAGTCCATACTGCAAAAGGAGCCGGGAAATCCGGCCCAATACCAATTGGTCCAGTTAGGTTACCACAAATTTCTTCTTGTAAAATCTGTGCATCCGGGCAGCAATTTCTTTTATTATGATTTGATCCACACATATAAATCTTCCTTCCTTTGTTTTACTTTATTTTTGACTTCTGTATATTAAATGCTGCTTGTCCGGGAGGTGCTATATTACAAATGCTGATTTTTGTCATTTATTCTGGGGGAAAATTGAGTCACCACGTCAGGAAAATGCGGTTTAACAACGTAAAGAAAGTGTCTCCTCCCATTAAAAAAGCCGATTTCCTGTACATTAAGGAATCGACTTCAGTAGGTATATGGTTAATTGAGATTCCGAAATTTGGGCTTCTTAAAACATTTCAAAACAACACAGCCGTAAGTCCTTTTCTAGTTATCCACTCTTGGCCTTCTTGTTCACCGAGTATAAGAACGGTTTCACTATCAGTACGGAAACGGCTGTAGGTATCCATTAGGTACCACCTGTAGTTGTATCAAAGCCGCCCTGTTGTCCCATTCCAGGACCGCCCTCATTTGAGAATTGCCCTTGTTGATTGCTATTTCCATAGAATGGATCATTACTTGTCGAGGATTGATCATTATTATTAAAATTATTGGTTGAACCATCAGTTTCCGATGAGCCATCTCCACTCATGGATTGGTCGAAACCATGTCCATGTCCGTAGCGCTGCTGTGTAGAAAAGCCATCCTGTGATTGCTGAATGGAATTATTATCTGCAGTTTGCCCTTGGTTAAGCGCTGCTTGATTGTTGTTAGATAGTCCAAAATAGGAGACCAATCCGGCTACTAATGCTAAGCTTCCAAAACTAACGCCCCATGAGATTCGTTGTTTATTATCCATGTTTATTCTCCTTTTAAAATGAAAAACAGTTTTCTAAAAGGAAGTTTACAAGCTTAAACTTAAAATAAACTTAACTTTTTACGAGGAGTGGATTTTTAAAATTCAGAAAACTGGTAAGAATAGTAGTAAAAAAGAAAGGGAGAGAACATTGATACAGGTGAAGTTGTTTGACAGGGAGCATGAGAAGGATTTGGAAAAGGAAATGAATCGTTTTTTAAAAGGGCTGGATGAAACAAGTCTGCTTGATATTAAATATAATGTGGCCGCAATGGCAGAGGAAGAAGAAGAGGAGCAGATTTACTGTTTTTCAGCGATGATTATTTATAAGGCCTGACAACTTGTCAGACCTTATTATTTTTTGCGGATAGGGCTGCATTAGTTCCAGCTAATCTTCCAGTTACAAGTGCAGAGGTAATATTATATCCTCCTGTGTACCCATGGATATCTAGGATTTCACCGCAAAAATATAAACCATTCATTAGTTTCGATCCCATCGTTTGCGGTTCAATTTCTTTTACAGACACACCGCCGCCAGTGACAAACGCTTTTTCAAGTGGCAGGGTGCCGTTGACTTTAATAGGAAAGTGCTTGCAGCTTTTTGTAAAACTACGAATTTTTTCATTAGAAAAAGTACTGCCTTGTTCAGATGGGTCAATCCCGTTATGCTCTAAAAGAAACAGAAGGTAACGTTCAGGGACGAGCCCTTTGAGTGTATTTTTAATGCTTTTCTTAGGCTCACTTTTAACGAGCGAAAGAATTTCTTGAAAAACTTCTTCCTCTTTCTTATCAGGCAAGACATCAAGGCTCATAGTTACTTCTGATAGTTTCCACTTTTTCATTGCTTTCACCACGAACTGGCTGCAGCGAAGGACGGCTGGACCGCTTAGCCCAAAATGTGTAAAAATCATATCCATTCGATGCGAGATGAGGGGCTTTCCTTTTGGGTTCAAAACACTTAAGTCGATATCTCTTAACGATAACCCTTGAAGGACTTTGTTTTTTATAAATGGTTCATTCGATGTCACTGGAACCTCGGTTGGAAAAAGTTCAGTAATGGTATGACCAGCTTTTTGGGCCCAGGCATAGCCATCACCTGTAGAACCTGTATGAGGGACAGACTTTCCCCCGACAGCAATCACAATTGATTTAGCTGAAATTGTTTGACCATCCTTAAGAGATACAGCCGAGACACGCTCATCCTCATAAATTATTTCGCGGACAGGGCTATTTTTAAAGACTCGTACATGAAGTTTTTCTAATTGATTTAGTAATGCGTCCACAACGGACTGTGCTTTATTACTGACTGGAAACATCCGCCCGTGATCTTCTTCCTTTAAGGCAATCCCTAATTTCTCAAAGAATTTAATAATATCTTCATTACTAAAGATAGAAAAGGCACTATATAAAAATTTCCCGTTACCCGGCAAGTGCTTGATGATTTCTTCAATTGGCAGGCGATTGGTAACGTTACAGCGTCCGCCTCCGGATATCGCTAGTTTTCTGCCAAGTTTGTCACCTTTATCTATTAAAAGAACTTTTGCGCCTTTTTCACCAGCGGCAATGGCCGCCATTAACCCTGATGGGCCGCCGCCGATGACAATTACATCATATTCCATATATACACCAACTTTTTATTAATCCATCACTCCATTATAAACATTTATCATCAAAATAAAACGAATGTGCCCATATTTTCATAAATTTCACTTGGTTGTTAGTAGCGTCCGGGAGCAAGAAGTTGTAAACTACTATAGTGTGCAAAAAAGTCTATTTATTTTTGTGAAAAAGCGCACGTATTTCTTCGGGTAGGAAGGGATTTTATGCAGTCTAAGCTTTTAAGAGGAACATTTATATTAACGCTAGGAACGATTCTTTCAAAGGTTATTGGCTTAATTTATGTTATACCATTTTTTCAAATTGTCGGTCGGGAGGGGACTACGCTTTATCAGTTTTCCTATGTGCCGTATACGATTTTTATTAGCGTTGCAACAGCTGGTGTGCCGCTCGCCGTTTCGAAATTTATTTCAAAATATAATGCTCTTGAGGAATATGCAGTTGGCAGGAAGCTGTTTAAATCGGGTTTAGTCATTATGATGTTAACAGGGGTTATGGCTTTTCTAGTGATGTATCTTGCGGCACCGACATTAGCGGAAATGAGTGTTGGTGATAAAAAGGCAAATTTAGATAGTGTCACAACGGTCATGCGAGCTGTAAGCTTTGCGTTAATTGTTGTTCCATTCATGAGCCTCATTAGGGGTTTCTTTCAAGGGCACCAATCGATGGGACCCTCTGCACTTTCTCAAGTCGTGGAGCAAGTTGTCAGGATTGCGTTTACCCTTCTAGGGGCCTTCGCTGTCTTACATTTTTTTAATGGCAAAATGGTAACAGCTGTAAGTGTGGCGACGTTTGCTGCCTTTATTGGCGCTATAGGCGGTTTATTCGTTTTATTTTGGTATTGGTATAAACGAAAACCGTATTTAGACGAACTCCTTTTACATGATAAGGGCACAATTGATATCTCACTTAAGGATATCTATAAGGAAATTCTTGTTTATGCTTTTCCGTTCGTGTTAGTGGGAATTGCCAACCCTTTATTTCAGGCTATTGATCAATTTACCTTTAGTCAGGCAATGGCAGAAATAGGGAAAGCGAAATTTGCAGAATCCTTTTTCTCTATTTTGAACTTTGAATCCCATAAAATTGTCATTATTCCAGTTTCGCTGGCAACAGGATTTTCGTTAACCCTTGTACCAAGTATAACGAGGGCCTTCGTTGAGGGAGAAGGAGAAAGCCTAAACCAACAGTTAAATCAGACATTTCAGGTCCTGTTATTTTTAACGTTACCTGCAGCTATCGGTCTTTCGTTATTGGCAGAACCTGTTTATACGGCATTCTATCAGCATGATGTAATTGGTACGGAAGTATTAAGGGCATACGCACCTGTAGCCATTCTTTTTTCCTTATATTCTGTCACTGCAGCCATATTACAAGGGATCAACGAACAACGATTTACGGTGTTAAGTTTACTTGTTGGATTATTAATTAAACTGTCTCTAAATATTCCGTTAATAAAAATGATGGAAACAAGAGGGGCAGTATTGGCAACAACACTTGGATATGTTGCAGCCATTCTCATCAATTTTATTGTTATTAAGGCATATGCCCGTTATCCATTCCGACTTGTTTGGAGAAGGAGCTTGTTAATTGTCATCTTTGCTGGATTCATGTGGGTGGGCACAGAATTAATGTACAAACTATTATTGTTATTTCTTTCTCCGGCATCAAAAATTCAATCTGTTATAATGATTGTTATTTGTGCGGCAGTGGGCGCTGGGATTTATTTTTATCTTGGCTTAAAATCAGGACTTGCCAGCCGTTTATTTGGAGATAAACTTGATCGGATCATGAACAAATTAAAATTACCTGGGAGGAAGAGAAGCGTTGAGAATTGACAAAATGCTTGCAAACCTAGGCTATGGAAGCAGAAAAGAAGTTAAGCAACTGTTAAAAAGCAGTGCGGTTAAAGTAGATGATGTGGTTGTAAAAGATGCCAAACAGCATGTGGATCCATCCACACAAACTGTAACCTTAAACGGAGAAATTATCGAATACAAAGAATTTATTTATTTAATGATGAACAAGCCCCAAGGTGTGCTATCAGCCACAGAAGATAGTTCTACCGAAACAGTCATCGATTTATTGGAACTCGAGGACCAAGTTTATGAACCGTTTCCTGTTGGTAGATTGGATAAGGATACAGAAGGGTTGCTGCTTATCACCAATGATGGTCAATTAGCCCACCGGTTGCTTTCACCGAAAAAGCATGTTCCGAAGACGTATTTTGCGGTCATTGATCGTGAAGTGACTGAGGACGATATTGAGGCGTTTGCTAATGGCGTTACCTTGGATGATGGCTATGAAACCAAGCCCGGTGAATTGAAAATTTTAAAATCTGGCATCCGTTCTGACATTGAATTAACAATCACGGAAGGGAAATTTCATCAGGTGAAAAGAATGTTTGAAGCCGTTGGGAAAAGAGTAGTCTATCTTCAGCGGATTTCGATGGGTCCATTGCCACTCGATGAGACACTGGAATTAGGTGAATATCGAGAACTAACTGATGAAGAAGTGGAGTTACTCCGAAATTATCAAGTGAAATAGCTATATATGTGAAAAAGCAGCCTCATTGGAAGCTGCTTTTTCTCTTTTTATAGTACTAGGTACAGCTTTTTTCTCGAATAAATATTTCTATCAGCGAATTTTAAGGTTCAATCAGCGAATTTTCGCATTCTATCGGCGAATTTCTAAGTTCAATCAGCGAATTTTCACATTCTATCAGCGAACTTCTAAATTTAATATTGGAAGAAATCAGTTTTATCCCATGAAAAAAGGACAAGCCATAAGCCTTGTCCTTTTTTCATTTTCGGGTTAAGCCTGTAAAAAAGCTTGCAACATCCAGTTATGTTTGTTGAGTGTTCCGACTAAACCTAAAAACATATCACTGGTGACTTCGTCATTATTTTGGTCAGCGACCTCCATCCCAACTTTTAACTCATCAATGATTAAAGAAAAGTCATGTACAATTGCTTGTACCATTTCTTCGGCTGTAAGTGTTTCATTTGTTTCTTCAATTGTTGCAAGTTGAAGATACTCTTTAAGGGTAGAAACAGGACGGCCTCCGATCGTTAATAATTGTTCTGCAAACTCATCAATTGTAGCGGCTGCTTCTTCATATAATTCTTCAAATTTTGCGTGTAAGGTAAAGAAGTGAGGACCTTTCACATACCAGTGAAAACGATGTAATTTAGTATATAGTACATTCCAGTTGGCAATTTGTTGGTTGATTATTTGTTCGACTGTCATTTAGCATTCCTCCTAATTTCTTATCTGAATTAATTATAACACATATCAATTAAAAGTAAATATTAAATTATAATTATTATAAATAAGTCAAAAAAATAATTAACTATACGGATTTCTGGGTATCTTAATAATATTTACTTGAAAAGGATAACTTAATATTAAGGGGGAACTGTCATGAAACTTACACACGAGCAGGCAATAGAGTTACACGGCTTTAATAACTTGACGAAATCGTTAAGTTTTAATATGTATGACATTTGTTTTACTAGAACGAGGGAAGAGCGTGAAGCTTATTTAAAGTATATTGATGAACAATACAGTGCGGACAGGCTGCAAAAAATATTAAAGCATGTATCAGATATCATTGGTGCCCATGTTTTAAATGTTGCAAGCCAAGACTTTGAACCGGCTGGGGCGAGCGTGACTTTATTGGTTTCTGAGGGGCCGGTTGCGAATGCACCAGATGAATCATTTGAAGAATCACCAGGACCACTGCCAGAATCGGTAGTTATGCAGTTAGATAAGAGTCATATCACGGTTCATACATACCCGGAATTTCACCCTGATGAAGGTATCAGTACGTTTAGAGCGGATATTGATGTTTCCACTTGCGGGGAGATTTCGCCGCTGAAAGCTCTTCATTACTTAATCAGATCGTTTGAAACAGATGTAATGACGATTGATTATCGTGTGCGCGGGTTTACACGGGATAAATCGGGGCACAAGCTCTTTATTGACCATGAAATCAATTCGATTCAGAATTATATTCCGGATGATGTTGGCGAACTATTCGATATGATTGACGTCAATGTTTATCAGGAGCATATTTTTCACACGAAATGCAAACTGCGTGAATTCGATTTAAATAATTATTTATTTGGATATACCAAGGATACATTAACCCCTGATGAACATATTGAAATTACTGAGCGGTTAAAGATTGAAATGGATGAAATCTTTTATGGGAAAAATATTGTTCAATAGCATGATAAGAAGTAGAAATATAAAGACAGTGGTGTAAATCAGTTCTACGTGACCCAAACAGAATTTGAATCTAAGACTAAGGTCACGTAGAAGGAGTCTACGTGACTTAAATCATGTCAGAATCAAGATTAAAGTCACGTAGATGCAAAAAGCCTTAAAAAATTGCTTGACGTGCAACCAAATGGTGTTATATAGTGACTTTATGAAACCAAATGGTTTCGTAATGAAAAATATCGTAGCAAAATTCGAGGAGGCAATTAATATGAGTAACGAGTCACAGGCAACATTAGAGGATATAAAGTATACGGTTGTTTATAATGCTCCGATTGCAAAAGTATGGGATGCAGTAGCGACAGCAGAGGGTTTGGGTGCTTGGTTCATGCCGAATGATCTTCAGCCTATTGAAGGTCATGAATTTCATTTAAATGCAGTGCAATTTGGTATGTCTCCATGTAAGGTAACACATGTTGATCCTCCAAACCGTCTATCATTTAATTGGGGCAAGGATTGGACACTGACATTTGAACTAAAAGAACTAGATGATAAAACGGAGTTAACATTAATCCATGGCGGTTGGGATGCAAATAAAGTCACTGAATTTGGTCAACCGCATACTCCAATCCGTGAACACATGAATCAAGGCTGGGCAGGTCTTGTGAAAAAATTGCAGGGATATGTTGAGGCATAAATGGCAGCTTCCTCGGCAAAGCATGATGTCTTTCAAGCCATCGCTGATCCAACAAGAAGAAAGCTGTTAAAACTGCTTAGCAAAGAAGAGATGCCCGTAACGGCAATAAGTGAACACTTCCCGATAAGCCGTACCGCCGTGTCTAAGCATCTTCGTGTATTAGCGGAGGCAGGGCTGGTCAAGGAACGGAAAGCTGGCAGGGAAACAAGGTACAAGCTGGAGCCGGAACCGTTATATGAATTAAAAGATTGGCTCAAATATTTTGAGTTATTTTGGGAAAATAAATTATCAGCCCTTAGGCTATTTGTGGAGTCGGATGAGCAAGATACGCCAACGGATAATAAGGAATGAGAATTTTGAAAAAGCAAAAAAGGCCAACCAATTTTTTGGTGGCCTTTTCTGTTCATATTAAACTGTAATTTCATTCAACCCATTTTTTCTAACAAGAAAAGAGAGGATGATTAGCAAGCCTATTGTTGCTAGGCTTACCGATGTACCAATAATATTATTTGGATTAAACACAAATCCAATAAAGATAATACTTAAAGATACAAGTGCGAAGATTGTCGTATATGGAAACCATTTTACTTGGAACGCTGGTTGATTTTTGTAAAGTGGTCTTAGTTTTAACTGCGCTGCACAAATGCTACTCCAGAGCATCATGACTGTAAAACCTGGAATGGTCATAAGATAGCCGATTACCTGACTAGGTGTTAAATAGGCTAAAAAGACAGCTCCAAGAATACATGCACTCGTAAGCATGATTCCTGTTATTGGGATTCCCTTTGCAGAGAGTTTTGCTAAAACCTTAGGAGCAACTCCACTTTGTGCCATTGAAAATAGCGTTCTTGATGTCGCATAGATTCCCGAATTTGCAGCAGATAAAACAGCAGTCAAAAGGACAAAGTTCATAATATGCGCTGCGCCAGGTAACCCGGTTGCACTAAAGACCTGAACGAAGGGACTGTCTGTACCAGTAACTTTGTCCCAAGGCATGAGTCCACAAATGATTAGAATTGGTAAAATATAAAAAATCATGACACGCCATACGGCACCTTTAATAATTTTTGGCAATACTCGCTCGGCATCCTTTGTTTCGGTTATAGCTACCCCGATTAATTCCGCACCACCATAAGAAAACATGACGACTAAAAAGGCACTAAACGTTCCACCCATTCCGTGCGGGAAAAATCCGCCATGTGCGGTATAGTTTGAGAGCGGATCATGAATCGAACTAGGAATGATACCAAAGAGGAGTGAAAAGCCTAAGATAATAAAGGCCACTAGTGCAAAGATTTTAATTCCTGCAAACCAAAATTCTAGCTCCCCATAATTTTTTACTTGAGTTAAATTGATTCCCACGATTACAACTGCACAAAGGAAACTTAACAGCCATAAAGGTATCGTAGGAAACCAAAATTGTAGAAAACTTCCCGCTGCTAATAATTCAACAACCGTAACAAGAGTCCAGTTGATCCAGTACAGCCATCCCACCATATAAGAAACTTGGAATCCAAATGCTTTGTTTACTAAGTGCTGGACATTTAAGTTTGGAAAAGCGAGCGCCATTTCCCCAAGGGCAGCCATTATGATAAATAGTAATAGACCGCCAATTAAATAGGCAACGACTACACTAGGTCCAGCAATGGCTAATGTATCGGAACTGCCTTTAAATATTCCCGTCCCAATCATACCTGCCAAAGCCATAAACTGGACATGCCTTGGTAATAATCCTTTTTGTAAGTTCTGATGATTTTTTTTCATACTCTTCTCCCACTAAACTTTTTCACTTAAACGCTTTTAAGCGCTAAAGTATTTTTCTATAATAGTATATTACCATACTATTTAAATCTGTCAAATGGAGTCGAAGACTGAGCAGATAAGCCATATCCCCATTTTGACCTGGATAGACGCATTATTTCATTGGGAATTTTGACAGTAGGTTAAAATATTAACCAGAAGAATTTTTTTTGGTTGAAGGAAACTTTGTTTGAAGTGGCGAATATAAATAAAGTAAATTAGGAGGATGATAAATATGTTCATAACCCCTCGATTGCAGCGGAGAATTTTCATGTATTCATATGTTTTTAGAAAGCTCGGCATCTTAAGTGAACAAGAATATAACAAAATCACTAATCATGTACATGGCCGGACTTAATATTTTGACAAACAAAAAGCACCGAGAATATCTCGTGTGCTTTTTTATGCTATCCTGTTACTTTACTTTTCGTGTTAAGAAGACATTTTAACTCTCTTTTGTGTAGTCGTCCATTTTCCGCGGCTTGGGCTTATTACCAAGTCATTATAGGCTAAGACATTTAAATCTCGTTGTATGGTGCGAGGAGTGATACCAAATTCCTCTACAAGTTCCTGCGTTGTGACAGTTCCATTATTGCGAATAAACATGTAGATACATTTGATGCGGTTTAACATCCGGTTAGTCGAAGGTTTCAAAGAACCACTCCCTATCCTTTTTTCAAACCTATGGCTTAATCCCTCTACCGACAGCCTGTTTGAAGATTCCTCTTCAAGAAATATGTAGTTTTCTTTTCCGCGCAGACAACTCCTTTTTATGGATGATTACTGTGGATACGTAGATGTTGTCCATCTACCCTTATTGTAACCACAAAATCTGAAAATTTCCACCAATATACTTTATTTTACAAAATAATCTTCAAAAATTAACAAAAATTGTTCGGTTATTCGCCCTCCCTTGCAGTACTCTTACTATAGGTTATGGGTTATAATGTATGGATTATGACAAATTATTTGAATTTTTAGTTAAATTATTATTTTTAATTTTGCATAATAAAAAGTCGAAGCAAAATTGATAACAGATTTGGAAAAATGATATGGTTACTTTAATAATGATTTAAATAAAAAATAAAGGGGAAATGGGAGAATGAAATTTGCAATCATGGATGGAAAAATAATTGAGCGAACAGAGGCAAAGGTGGATGTAGAAGATCGTGGCTATCAATTTGGGGATGGTGTATACGAGGTGGTCCGTGTCTACAACGGAAAAATGTTCACAGGTACTGAACATCTAAATCGTTTAGTGAAAAGTTTAGATAGTATCGGAATCAAACTCCCATATACGATGGATCAATTAACAAATTTGCTGAAAGAACTGATTGAGAAAAATAACCTTCAGCTAGGAACGATTTATATGCAAATTTCGAGAGGAGTCGCCCCTCGTAATCATGCTTTCCCAACAGAAAATGTGAGGCCAAGTCTAGTAGCATATACGAAGGAAGTATCTAGGCCGTTAGAGAGTTTGAAGATGGGTGTAAAAACAATCGTTACAGAAGATATTCGCTGGCTGCGCTGTGATATTAAAAGTTTAAATTTACTAGGAAATTTATTAGCAAAACAAAAAGCTTCCGAAGTGGACTGCTTTGAGGCAATTCAACATCGCAGCGGGGATGTGACGGAAGGAAGTTCATCAAATATTTATATAATTAAAAATGGCAAGATAATCACACATCAGTCGGATAACTTAATTTTAAAAGGAATTACAAAAGATGTTATTTTGCAGGTCTGCGAAAGAAATAACATTGTTGTTGAGGAACGAACATTTACTCTTGATGAATTAAAAGATGCTGAGGAAGTGTTCCTTTCAAGTACGACGGCAGAAGTAATGCCAATTATTGAAGTGGATGGGAAGCGTGTAGGGGATGGTTTACCTGGTCCTGTCACCCAAAGATTGCAGGAATGGTTTGAGCTAGAAATTGAAAAACAATGTGGAGCACTTATTGACAAAATTCTTCAATAGCAATAAAGACGTGAACACGGAAGTGTCCACGTCTTTTACTTAAAATTGAAATAAATCACTAGTTAAATACCGTTCCCCTGTATCGCAAGCAATACAAACAACGACATCATTAGGGGTTAATCGTTTGGCAACTTCTATCGCAGCAAAGCAAGCCCCACCCGAGGATGGCCCGACAAGAATTCCTTCTTCTGTAGCCAGCCTGCGCGCAATATCATAGGCATCTTCATCATTGATTTGATGGATTTCATCATAGACATCCTGATTAAGTATGTCTGGAATAAATCCTGGACTTGTTCCAACAAGTTTGTGCTTACCAGGTTTGCCGCCAGACAAAACAGGCGAGCCTTTTGGTTCCACCACGTGGACGGTTATATTTTCAAAATGTGCTTTTAAGGTTTCGCCTGTACCAGTAATGGTTCCCCCTGTTCCGGCGGTGGCAACAAAGGCAGCAAGCGGTTTTCCAAGTTCGTTCATTGCTGCGATAATTTCTACAGCGGTCGTATGTCGGTGTGCATCTGAGTTCGCATGATTTTCAAATTGCATCGGGACAAAGCTATTGGGAATCTCGCTGGCTAATTCAAGTGCTTTTTTTATGGCCCCTGGCATTTTTTCATCCCCACGTGTAAGGACAACTTCCGCACCGTATGCCCTTAAAATACTGATTCTTTCTTGCGTCATCGTATCAGGCATGACGATAATAGATTTATATCCTCGTGCCGCAGCATTCATGGCAAGGCCAATCCCTGTATTTCCACTTGTCGGCTCGATAATAGTGGAACCTTTGGTTAATTTTCCAGCCTTTTCAGCTTCCACAATCATATTAAATGCTGCACGGTCTTTTACACTTTTACTAGGATTAAAGTATTCCAACTTTAAATAAACCGATGCCCCATCCTTAGGTGCTAATCGATTTAGTTTAACGAGTGGTGTATCTCCGATTAGTTCAGCTATATTATTGACTACTTTCAAGAGGCCCGCGTCCTTTCCATCCTTTGAAGTAAATACCTAATACTTAATTTCATAACTAATAATAAATAAATATTAACTCTTTGTAAAAAAAATCGGCTAATTGTCTGTCTGCTAATAGATACATTTAGGACAAAATAGACTAGAATTATTTATAGAAGGGAACATAACTATGGAAAAACAATCCCATTATTTCTTTGCCGTAAGAATACCAGAGCATACGAAACTAGTGATGAGAGACCATGTGGAAAAAATCAGGGAAAGGATCCCGTTTAGCCGATGGGTCCATTATCAGGATTTACATATAACCCTAGCGTTTCTTGGCGGTGCTCCGTCTGATAAATTAACAGAAGCAGTTAAAAACGTTAAAATTGCCCTTAGCGATGAGACATCACTAACATTGAACATCAACAAACTTGGATTTTTCGGTAATGTTACTTCCCCCCGTGTTTTTTGGGCCGATACAGAGGAAAGCTCACATTTACAAATAATTAGAAAAAAAGTATTTTCCGCTTCTGAGCAGGCAGGGTTTCAACTGGAAACAAGACCATTCCGTCCCCATATTACTCTTGCGAGAAAATGGATAGGCGAACATCCTTTCCAAAACGAAATGCTTAAATTGTGGGAAGAACTCCAGCCTACGCCCCTTTCATTTGATGCTGTTGATGTGGTGCTTTATCAAACACACCTGAACAAAACACCAAAGTATGAAGCAATAAAAATATATCCTTTAACCAGCACAAAAACATAAAATAAATAAAGGTTGGTAGTATGAAGCAAATATACTTTATTATTAATCCCAAAGCTGGCAACGGTCATTGCTTTAAGATATGGGAAAGAGTGGAGCACCAACTAAAAGCTAATCATGTAAAGTACCTTGCATTTTTTACCGAATACCCTGGACATGCTAAGTTCCTTGCAAGCCAAATTGCGCAAAAGAATTCTGAGCAAAAGATAGTTATTGCTGTGGGTGGAGATGGAACGATGCACGAGGTGATGAATGGGGCAGTCAAGGATAATAAAATTACACTAGGATTTATTCCTGGCGGGTCTGGAAATGACTTTTCTAGAGGTTTTCAAATTCCTGTTGATCCTATTGAAGCATTAGCAGTAATACTCCGTCTGGCAAAACAAAAGGGTTTGTCAATCGATATTGGGAAAATTACAGTGGCTGAATCAAATGAACACTTTTTTATTAATAACATGGGTGCTGGATTTGATGCCATCATTTCTTATGAAGTGAATCACTCCCGGATGAAAGCCATATTAAATAAACTTTCGATGGGCAGAATGGTTTATGTTTATTTTTTGTTAAAAAAATTATTTACTTATAAAACCTCAACAATTGATTTATCAATTGACGGGAAAAAGCATATATTTGAACAGACATGGTTTGTAACTGCTTCCAATCAACCCTATTATGGCGGTGGGATGAAAATTGCCCCTGCAGCTGAACCAGATGATGGCCTTTTTGACATTACCGTGGTCCATCAATTATCACGATGGAAACTGCTGCTTGTTTTTATAAGTGTATTTTGGGGAAAGCACATCCATTTTAAAGAAGTGAAAACTTATACGGGCAGGAGTGTTTCCATCCATTCTCCAACAAAACTTTTTGTCCATGCCGATGGGGAGCATATCGGATTTACACCATTGAAGATAGACCTTCAAGCAAGCGCGCTGGAAGTGTTAACAAGAAGATTAGGTCCGAAAGAAGTGGAGATGAAAGAGAGGGACTCGAATGATTGCTACTGACCGAAATTTCTTTGCCTATCTAGATGAGATGAAGATCATTACGATTCTTCTTCCTCTTTCCTATCATCACGGATTGTCGTCCTCCTTTTCGATTACAACCGATTTTCAAGAACACACATTGAAAATCCTCGAGAAGAGACAAATAGATAATAAAATGAAATATATTTGTGAATTTTCAAAAGAGTTTTCCTTTGAAAAACAATATGTGATTATCGACGAGCATGGAGGGAAAACCGACCTCCAAATTGGTGCCGTGATTCGAACTGAAGAATTTGACGAGAAATTTTATTATGACGGAAAGGATCTCGGTGTTACCTTTCAACCGGGGCTAACCCGGTTTAAGCTTTGGGCACCTACCGCCACACAGGTTAAATTAAAGTTACGTCCATCGAATAGCAGTTTTTCAGAAATTGTAAAAATGAAACGAGAAGATCACGGCATTTGGACCGTTTCTGTTAACCGTGATTTAGAGCTCTATCAATATAGTTTTCTTATCTTAGTCAATCAAGAATGGCGTGAGGCTGTCGATCCTTATGCTAAAGCTGTGACCGTTAATGGAGAACTTGGAGTGGTTGTAAAACTTGATAATACCCAGCGATCGCGTCCTAACTTACCTGAAATTGAAAATTCAGTGGATGCCATCATATATGAGACCCACATAAGGGACTTAACGATTCATCCAAAAAGTGGTGTAAAGAATAAGGGTCTTTATCTAGGTGCTGGCGAGCAAAATACAAAAGGAATGGATGGGGAACCTACGGGGTTAGCGTATATTAAAGACTTAGGTGTTACCCATATTGAATTTCTTCCTTTCCATGATTTTGCAGGTGTGGATGAACTGCATCGAAATAAGGAATATAATTGGGGATACAATCCTCTTCATTTCAATGCCCCTGAAGGAAGCTATTCAACGAATCCTGCCAATCCATATTCAAGAATTATCGAATTAAAGCAGTTAATTGATCAAGTTCATAGTCTTGGCCTTAGAGTAATCATGGACGTCGTATATAATCATGTTTATGTTCGTGAGACTTCATCCTTTGAAAAGGTGGTTCCAGGTTATTATTTTCGTCATAACGAGATTGGACTTCCTTCAAATGGTACGGGAGTAGGAAATGATATTGCTTCGGAACGCAAAATGGTCAGAAAATATATTTTGAATTCAATTCAATATTGGTTGGAGGAATATCATATTGATGGGTTTCGCTTTGATTTAATGGGAATCCTGGATGTGGAGACGATGAAAGAGGTAAGGAAAGTTTGTGATAGGCTTTCAACAGGGACGATAATCATTGGTGAAGGCTGGAACCTCAACACACCACTTCCTTCAGAGCAAAAAGCAACAATCGGAAATCAGGCGAAAATGCCACATATCGCTCAATTCAATGATAAATTTCGTGATTCTATAAAAGGGAGTTCATTTAACTTATTTGATAAAGGCTTTGCCTTAGGTAATGATCATTATCTCGGGGCAGCAAATGAAGTTATAACTGGCAGCATCGGTTTTACCAAACAGGGGCAAGGTACTTTTAATGAACCCTTTCAGTCATTAAATTATGTAGAATGTCATGATAACCACACGATGTGGGATAAACTTCAAGCATGTCTCCCCGATGCTGATGATTCTTTACGAATAAAGTATCATCGGCTCGCCACAGCGATTGTTTTGTTGTCTCAGGGAATCCCCTTTCTACACAGTGGCCAAGAGTTCTTTCGAACAAAAAAGGGGGAAGGGAATAGTTATCGTTCCTCTGATGAAATCAATCAACTGGACTGGGAAAGAAAGATTATTTATAAAGATAACGTAGAATATGTAAAAGGACTGATTCAAGTACGTAAGGAATTTTCTTGTTTCCGAATGAGAACTTCTGTAGAAATCCGATCACATATCCACCAAATGCCCTTAGCTTCACCCCTGTTGGGTTATTGGTTTAAAGGTGATAATGAACTAATCTTACTAATCAATCCCACCACTAAAGAGCATAAAATTACGTTACCCGACGGGGATTGGACGGTCTTAGTTGATCATGAAAACGCAGGGATTACTGCCAAGCGGATTATGTATGGGAAAGAACTGAGTATCGAGCCAGTCTCCATAAATGTTTTGCTAAAAAAATAGTTTCTGGAGATATACTTGACGAAAAAAGGTAATTCAAGATAAAATTTAATAAGATGGCTATTGTGTGCAATGGTTTCAATAGCTTTTTTTTTATTTCAAAAAAATAAAAGCTGTTGATGAAACTGTGGTAATATAAGACCTTCCGGCAGCGCAGGTTATACCCCTGATATAGGGGAATAAGCCCATAAGAACGGCATAAATTGAAGGTGAGCAATTTTGGATCATATACTAGGACAAGAGTGGGAAATTACCCCTGCTGGAGGCAAAACAGGTGAAGCCTTTTATGCAAAATATAAAGATCAAAGGCTTTTTTTGAAGCGGAATTCGTCTCCGTTCCTTGCCGTATTATCAGCGGAAGGTATTGTTCCAAAGCTTGTTTGGACAAAAAGGTTGGAAAGTGGAGACGTAATTACTGCTCAGCAGTGGCTTCCCGGTAGAGAACTAAAGCCGTCAGAAATGAATCAAAAACTCGTTGCAAGACTGCTAAAGAAGATTCATTGCTCAGAACCAATGCTGGGTATGTTAAGCCGGATAGAGACTTCTCCATTACATCCAGAGCCTATTTTGAAATCGGTGGTAAACGAGTTAGATGAGCAGGTACTTTCCTTGCCTGAAGTGCAAAATGCAATGAACTTTTTAAAAAAGGAAGCATTAAATGTCTATTGCGATGAGAAAGTGGTTTGTCATGGAGATGTTAACCATAACAACTGGCTGCTTGCGGAAGACAACCAGTTGTATCTGATTGATTGGGACGGGGCAATGATCGCAGACCCCGCCATTGACCTAGGATTGCTCCTTTATTGGTATATTCCAAAAGAGAATTGGCAGGATTGGTTAAGCATGTATGGCAAAGAGCTGACTGATAACCTAAAGTTACGAATGAAATGGTATGTGACCATTCAGACGCTTTCTTCAATTCAATGGTATAAGAATAAAAATCGCTTGGAAGAAATGAACAAATGGATAAAGTTCTTAGATGAAATTCTCTAATTAGGAAAATTGATCAATATTACTTACCCAACTTGATAAGTTTTCTTGGTTAGATAAAATGTGTTGATCCAAATCAGCTGTACCAACTCCATGGTGGCTGTATTGGTATACTTCCTGTAAGATATTCTTAACATTTTGATCAATCTCAGTGTTTACCATAAGAGATTTCACTAATCGCTCTAATTGTTCACATTCGGCAACAGACCCGCAGCAATCGGTTTGATGATTGTTTAATATATCTTTTAATAAAGTGACTTGGTCATCATGACTTAATGGCATGAATGTACACCCTCTCAAGTGTTATTTAAAAACAAGAATTCACACTGTTAGGTTGTGAATTCTTTTTTTGTTTATTCATGATCTTATTTTCCATTAAGTTAAACTTGTACTGAAAAATGGTGCATGATATATGTAACGAACAAAATTATTTTTAGGAGTGTCATAAATGAGAGTTAGACATAAACCTTGGGCAAAGGAAAAAATAGAGCAGCATCCTCAATATATTGTTGCCAATCCTGAAGAACATAAAGGAAAATGGCATGAAGTTTTTAATAACAATCAGCCACTTCATATTGAGGTGGGTACAGGCAAAGGTCAATTTATTACGGAAATGGCTAGAGCGAATCCGACGATAAATTATATTGGTATTGAATTATACGACAGTGTCATCATTACCGCACTGGAACGTTTAATTGAAGCCGATTTACCGAACCTCAGGCTCCTTAATGTAAATGCAGTGGATTTGCCGAAATATTTTGCCAAGAATGATGTGGACCAGGTCTATTTGAACTTCTCTGATCCATGGCCAAAATATCGTCATAGAAAAAGAAGATTAACTTATAAGGACTTCCTAAAGCTTTATGAGGATATTATGGCTGATGGTGGAGAAATCCATTTTAAAACGGACAATCAAGGGTTATTTGAACATTCTTTAATTAGCTTTTCAGAGTACGGATTATTATTAAAGTACATTAGTCTAGACCTCCATAAAAGTGATTATGAAGGTAACATCATGACTGAGTACGAAGAGAAATTTTCAGAAAAAGGAAGCCGTATTTATCGCTGCGAAGTAAAATATCAAAACTAACTTTTTCAGGACAGTTCATTAGTGAGCTGTTCTTTTTTATTTCTTCAAATAATCAGACAATGTTAAAATATAGAAAAGGAGCAAAGGGGGAAGAATCGTTGGAAACAGTAAAAGTTGGCGGTGTGACACTAACCTGGTTATCAGGAGGCGTAACAAATTTAGATGGCGGTGCTATGTTTGGAGTTGTACCGAAAGGAATGTGGGCGAAAAAATACCCCTCTAATGAAAGAAATCTAATTGAATTACCAACAGATCCGATGTTCATTCAAATGGATGGGAAAAATTTCTTAGTCGAAACGGGGATTGGTAAAGGGAAATTATCAGAAAAACAATTAAGAAATTTTGGTGTAACGAAAGAATCAGAACTGGATGAATCTTTAGCTAAGTTAGGTTTGCATGCAGAAGATATCGACTACGTCTTGATGACTCATTTGCATTTTGACCATGCAGGCGGCCTGACAAAGGTAGAGAATGGACAGTACGTTTCTGCCTTTCCTAATGCAAAAATCATTACCTCACAAGTAGAATGGGATGAAATGCGTAATCCTAATATTCGTTCGAAAAATACATATTGGAGAGAAAACTGGGAAGCGATTGAAGCTCAGGTAATTCCTTTTGAAGAAAAATGGAACTTAGGGGCGCTGACCATGGTTCATACTAGCGGTCACAGTAATGGACATTCGATTCTAGTCATAGAGGACCGGGGAGAAATGTTAATTCATATGGCTGATCTGATGGCAACTCATGCCCATCAACCTGTGTTATGGGTGATGGCTTATGACGACTATCCAATGACCTCGATTGCAGCTAAGGAAAAATGGCTTCCATATGGATTACAGAACGACGCATGGTTTAGTTTTTATCACGATGCTTTTTACCGGGCAGTGAAATGGGATTCAGATGGAAAGCAAATTGTTGAAAGTATTAAAAGAGAAAATTAAGCAAAAAAATAGCCGTAACCTGTCAGGTACGGCTATTCTTACTATGAAACAAGTTCGTTGGACAAAGATCGAATATCCAAAAGGGTACCTGTTTGGGCATCGGCAATGAATTCGAATTGCTCGGTTGTACCATCATTGTTTTTAGAAATGCCTCCTTTGTAAACGAGGTAATTGATGTGCTGCTTTTCATACGGCTCTGCTTCCATATGTATCCAGGAACCATTGATTGGTCCATTCTTAGTAAATTGCTTTTTAACTTGTTCTAATACTTTTTCGGGCGATACATTAGTTTTACTATAAATGATTTCTTTGGCAGCATACCCGCTAATCATACCGACCGCTGCACCGAGGAGAAATGACTTCCAGTTCATAAAGGACCTCCCAAGATAAATTTGGAAAAGATAGGATTCTCTTCTCAGTATATCGTATTTATGGATAGGAACATACTATTACAAATATTAAATTCAATTGATGGAAAGAGAAACCAATGTTCTGTAAAATTAAATATATACATAAATTAACTCGAGAAACGTAAAGGAGCTCAAAAAATGAACGATCAAACCTTAAAACTTTTTCAAACATTAACAGAACTTCCCGGTGCTCCCGGAAATGAACATTTAGTCAGAAAATTTATGAGGGAACAATTATCTCAATACGCAGATGAGCTAGTTCAAGATAATCTGGGCAGTATTTTTGGCATGAAAAGAGGAGTGGAGACAGGCCCGACGGTCATGGTTGCCGGTCATATGGATGAAGTAGGCTTCATGGTAACGGCTATTACGGAAAATGGAATGCTTCGTTTTCAGCCGCTCGGCGGCTGGTGGAGTCAAGTAATTCTTGCCCAGCGTGTTCAAGTGATGACTAATAATGGCCCAGTGATTGGTGTCGTTGGTTCGATCCCCCCACATCTTTTAGACGATGCAAAACGTAATAAACCTATGGAAATTAAAAATATGTTGATAGATATCGGTGCAGATAATCGTGAAGATGCGAAACGGTTGGGGATTATGCCAGGGCAGGCAATTCTGCCAATTTGTCCATTTACGCCGATGGCCAATCCGAAAAAAATATTAGCCAAAGCATGGGATAACCGCTATGGTTGTGGTTTAGCTATTGAGTTACTTCAGGAATTAAAAGATGAGGCTTTACCAAATACACTATTTTCAGGGGCAACGGTCCAAGAAGAAGTCGGTTTACGTGGTGCCCAAACTGCCGCTAATATGATTAATCCGGATATCTTTTTTGCACTCGACGCAAGTCCAGCTAATGATATGACGGGCGATAAAAATGAATTTGGCCAATTAGGTAAAGGGGCATTGCTTCGCATCCTTGACCGGACAATGGTCACGCACCGTGGGATGAGAGAGTTTGTCCTCGATACAGCTGAAACGCATAAAATTCCTTACCAATATTTTGTTTCACAGGGAGGAACAGATGCCGGCCGGGTCCATCAATCAAATGAGGGTATTCCAAGTGCGGTTATTGGTATATGCTCGCGTTATATTCATACCCATGCTTCAATCGTTCATGTGGATGATTATGCAGCTGCGAAAGAACTAATTGTTAAACTAGTCAAGGCATGTGACAAAACAACGGTTGATACGATTAAAGCTAACAGTTAAGTTGATGTTTTTAGGGGGCATTTTTATGCTCCCTTTACTTTGTCAAAAGGAGTACATATCATCATGAAAATTATCATTGGGTCAAAGAACCCTGCTAAAATTACTGCGGTGAAAAATTGTTTTACTGAGACACATGAGTTTATTGACTTAGACATTCCATCAGGTGTTAATGAGCAGCCGTTTTCCGACGAAGAAACAATTAAAGGAGCTATTAATCGGGCAAAAGGTGCCTTAAACTTAGGAAGTGGTGATATTGGGATTGGACTTGAAGGAGGTGTACAAGAAACGAGTTATGGATTATTTATTTGTAACTGGGGAGCACTTGTAGCCAACGATAGAGAACCGATTATTGCCGGCGGGGCAAGAATTCCTCTTCCGGAAGAAGTAGCGGTCCGATTAAGGGCAGGTGAAGAACTCGGACCAGTTATGGAAGATTATGTGAAAAGTAAAAATGTAAGGAAACAAGAGGGGGCGGTCGGTATTTTTACTAACGGAATGGTCAATCGCTCTGAAATGTTTACTCATGTTATGAACCTATTAGTGGGACAATACAAAAGGGGCAGATGATTGGACTGAAAAGCAGTCTACTGCTATGATTTAAGAAGATAGCAATAAAAATGAGCAAAAGTTTCAAACGGAGGCGTTGAATTTGAAGAATTTAGAGTCAGTAGAGCAATTTGAACAGCTGCGCGATCATGGAAAAACAATTTTCATGTTTTCTGCAGGCTGGTGTCCAGATTGTCGAATTATTGAGCCAATTTTACCAGAAATAGAATCAAAATTTAATGAGTATACATTTATTCATGTTGATCGAGATGAGTATATCGATATATGCCAACAATTAGATGTCTTCGGAATCCCAAGCTTTATCGCATTTGAAAACGGAAACGAACTAGGCAGATTCGTAAGCAAAGACCGAAAGACACAAGAAGAAATAGAAAACTTTATTTCAGGTTTAAAATAATGAGTAAGTAACTCTCCATCACTTTGAGATGGAGGGTTTTTAATGTAAAATAGACATGCAGCTCCTAAAATGGAGGAATTCAAAATGAAAATGGATAGCAGAGTAATGAGAACCGAATTAGAGAGGCGCTTGGCTCGTGAAGATCGGATGATTTCCTATGATCGGGAGAAGGACCAACTGCGCTTTGAAAGTAAAGAGTCAGGCAAAGGAATAACAGTCGCTTTGCCTGGGATTATTGCCAAATGGCATATCGAAAAGGAAAAAGCCATCGATGAAGTCGTTTATTATATCGAAGAAGGGCTTCGAGCTATGGAGGACGCAGTTCAGTTAACCGATCATGAGAAAAAAATCTTCCCCGTAATTCGCTCCTCATCCTTCCCAATGGAAGCAGAAGAGGGGGTGCCATTTTTAATTGATGAGCACACCGCGGAAACAAAGATTTATTATGCCTATGACCAAGGCAATACCTATCGGTTAATCGACTCTCGTATCATGGCAAAAGAGGGCTGGGAAGCAAACAGAATTAAGGAAATTGCTTTATTTAATGCCAGATCCCTTTCTACTCCTCTAAAAGAGGATCAAGTCGCCGGCAACAGCTTTTACTTTTTAAACACAAATGATGGATACGATGCGAGCCGGATCTTAAATAAGGTGTTCTTAAATGAATTCGAAAAGAAGATGACGGGGACGATGGTGCTGGCTGTTCCACACCAGGATGTGTTAATTATTGCTGATATTCGTAATGATCGAGGGTATGATGTGATGGCTCAAATGGCCATGAGCTTTTTTGCAAATGGTCGTGTGCCAATTACAGCCTTATCATTTTTATATGAAAATGGTGAATTAGAACCTATTTTTATTTTAGGAAAAAACAAATAATTAAAAATAGATAAAGGATCACATTCAAAGTGATCTTTTTTCATTGAACTATTTTCACAGAGTGTATTTTGCCTCATTTATTAGAATTATGTCGAAAAAATCTAAAAAACTGATAGAATAAAGTGATAGATTTAAAGTAGTTAGTAGAAAGAGTGATAGTTTTGAGCTGGTTCCAAAACCTATTTCAAAAATTAAGAAAAGAAGAAGATGATGATGAATTTGAAAGTTACATAATACATAAACAAGAAGGTCTGCCGTTTCTAAACAAAAATGAAAATTTTAAGGATTTAGAGACCAAGGTATCTTATCAATACCCAAAAGGGAGTAATCATCTTTTTCATCCGCCAAAACTTAAGGAAACACCAAAGGCAAAAGGAGAAACATTACGTCCAAAACATAGGGAAACACTCAAGATAAAAGAAGAAACATTACGCCAAAAAAGAAAAAATTTGCACCCAGAACCGGATAAGAGAATCATTAAGGAAAAACCAGAAGTTCAAACGGTTAAACAGGAACTGCCTAAACTTAAAAAAGAACCATCTATGAAGAAGAGCGTTCCCTTCCAACCGACAGAAATTCCTTCTCCCGTTTTTGGGTTTAATCGTCCGAAGAATACGAATAAAATTGTCGAGCATGAATTAAGCCACTTTCTAGAAGAGGATGAAAAAAATCTGATGGACAGTCTAACTCCTTCAGAAAGCATGTCAACTGAAATAGAAATCACTAAACAATCAGAAATTGACATGGAAATCCACGAAGTGGAAACATTTCATGGAGAAATGATTCAAAAAGAATTCGTAGTAGAAGCACAGGATGAAGACTCATATGAAGAGGTAAAAGAATTAATAGCAACAGCAAACGATTCAAACGATTCAAATGATGCAGAAGAGGATTTACCAGAACTAGAGACCATATTAGAATTAGAAACTATATTAGAACCAGAGTCCGAATCAGAACTAGAGATCATCACAGAACCTGAGACCATCTCAAGACCAGAAACTACACCAGAACCAGAGACTACACCAGAACCAGAGACTACACCAGTACCAGAGACTACACCAGAACCCACAGTACCAAAGCGTTCCCATTTGCCATTTAATGTGATGATGTTAAAACAAGATAAACAAAAATGGGAAGAGCGAAAGAGAAATAGGGGATTGGAAGCGCAAGTTGTGCGGCCGCAAGAACATGTGCAGCCGGAACAGAATAACCAAGTAATCGATCTATTCCCAAGAGAGGAAGAAATCACCCAGGATAAACCAGATGATAGTCATTATGTGCTCCCAACATCTAGTTTGCTTAATCCTCCTGTGACAGTGGTGAATGATACGAAATGGTTATTAGAGCAAGAGGAAATTTTAAACGAAACATTAAAAAACTTTAATGTCGGTGCCAGTGTCGTTAATGTAACACAAGGTCCTTCGGTAACTCGTTTTGAAGTTCAGCCGGAGCCAGGTGTCAAGGTAAACAAAATTACCAACTTAACTGATGATATTAAGTTAAGCCTTGCTGCTAGAGATATTAGGATGGAGGCTCCCATCCCAGGAAAGCATACGATTGGGATTGAAGTTCCCAACCAAAAGTCACGTCCTGTATTCATTAACGAAATTATTCAAAGTAGTACTTTCAATGAATCTACCTCGCCCTTAACAGCTGTGCTTGGTCTGGATATTGCCGGAAAGCCGATTGTCACAGACTTGAAGAAAATGCCGCATGGTTTGATTGCTGGTGCGACAGGGTCAGGGAAGAGTGTGTGCATTAATACTATTTTAGTTAGCTTACTTTTTAAAGCCAGGCCAGAAGACTTGAAGCTATTATTAATTGACCCAAAAATGGTCGAACTCGCACCATACAACCGTATTCCACATCTTGTCAGTCCGGTTATTACGGATGTTAAGGCGGCGACAGCTGCATTAAAATGGGCGGTCGACGAAATGGAAAGACGCTACGAATTGTTTGCCCATACCGGTGTTCGTGACATTAATCGCTTTAACGAACTGGCAATAAAGCATAAACAGTATGCGGACAAACTTCCATTTATTGTGATTATTATCGATGAGTTAGCCGACTTAATGATGATGTCACCAGCAGATGTGGAAGAAGCTATTTGTAGAATTGCTCAAAAGGCAAGAGCCTGTGGGATTCATTTAATTGTCGCCACACAAAGGCCATCAGTTGATGTAATAACCGGCTTAATTAAAGCCAATATTCCTACCCGAATCGCCTTTTCTGTTTCTTCTCAAGTGGATTCACGCACAATCATTGATATTAGCGGGGCAGAAAAGTTACTTGGCCGCGGTGATATGTTATTTTTAGAAAATGGTTCATCTAAACCTGTCCGCTTGCAAGGAACGTTTGTCTCGGATGAAGAAATTGATCTGGTCGTAGGTCACGTAAGGGAACAGCGCGAACCAGATTACTTGTTTGAGCAAGAAGAATTATTAAAAAAAGCTCAAGTAACGGAAACGGAAGATGAACTTTTTTATGAGGCCTGTGAATTTATCATTGAACAAGGCGGAGCATCAACATCAAGTCTGCAAAGGCGCTTTAAAATAGGCTATAATCGTGCTGCAAGATTGATGGATATGCTTGAGACTAGTGGCTATATTACTAGTGCAAATGGAAGCAAAGCGCGTGAAGTATTAATTACCCAAGCAGATTTAGAATCGATTTTAGAGGCTAATGCAAATAATTAATTGATAGTATTCTTTCATGACTAGGACAAATAATATATAGTGAAAAAACTAGCCAGAATTTAAAGAATTTGTTTGCAAATAGTTTTTCAGGCTAATTAATGATATAATTATTAAATATGTTTTTTAGAGGTTATTGAAGTTATAGTGTACAATAGCCCTCTGTTTTCTTGTTAGCAAATACAGACAGATGTCATATACTGTTTTACAGATAGACGTTGTTGGAGGTTCTTCTATGACTATTTACCATTTTGTCGGTATAAAGGGGTCTGGAATGAGTGCACTCGCACAAGTTCTGCATGATATGAAATTTCAGGTGCAAGGCTCCGATGTCGAAAAGCGCTTTTTTACACAACTGGCCCTTGAGCAATCAGGGATTACCATTCTTCCTTTCCAAAAGGAGAATATCAAGCCAGGAATGACGATTATTGCAGGGAATGCTTTTCCAGATACACATGAGGAAATTCAAGAGGCGATGAAACTCGGGCTTCCTATTGTTCGTTACCACCGGTTTTTAGGTGATTTTATGCAAAACTTTACTAGTGTAGCAGTTACTGGTGCGCACGGAAAGACGTCTACAACAGGCTTACTTGCCCATGTGATTGAAGGAGCTAAGCCAACATCATTTTTAATTGGTGATGGGACAGGTAAAGGAAAAGAAGGCTCAGAATATTTCGTATTTGAAGCTTGTGAATACAGAAGACACTTCTTGTCTTACTTCCCTGATTATGCAATCATGACGAATATTGATTTTGATCATCCTGATTATTTTGCAAACATTGATGATGTCTTTTCTGCGTTTCAAGAGATGGCCATCCAAGTGAAAAAAGGAATATTTGCTTATGGAGATGATGAACAGCTTCAGAAAATTCAGGCAAAGGTTCCCGTCTTGTTTTATGGTTTTGGCGAGGAAAATGACTATCAAGCAAAAAACCTTGTGAAGACAACTACTGGAACGACTTTTGATGTTTTCATTCGTAATACATTCTATGACACATTCACTATCCCAACTTTCGGCGATCATAGCGTTTTAAACGCACTTGCCGTTATCGGTCTGTGTCATTATGAAGAACTTAGTGTAGAAGTAGTGAAGAACCAATTAATGACCTTCCAAGGTGTAAAGAGAAGATTTTCAGAAAAAAGAATTGGTTCACAAATATTAATCGATGATTATGCCCATCATCCGACTGAAATTAAAGCAACAATTGATGCGGCTAAGCAAAAATATCCCGACCGTAAGATTGTGACGGTCTTCCAACCACATACTTTTTCACGCACTCAAGCGTTCCTTGAAGACTTTGCCAAAAGTTTAAGAGAAGCAGATAAAGCCTATTTATGTGAGATTTTTGGGTCTGCTCGTGAAAATCATGGAAAACTAACCATCAAAGACCTTCAGGCAAGAATCGATGGGTCTGAAGTCATTTCGGAAGAAAATACTTCAGTTTTAAATGACTATGACAATAGCGTCATTATTTTTATGGGGGCTGGAGACATTCAAAAGTTCCAAGAATCCTATGAAAAACAGTTAGCGAACTAAAAAAGAAAGGATGCCAGCATATAGTTGGCATCCTTTTTTTTATTTTAGATTATCAGGGTTTAACACTTCTAATTCGGGAAGAACAAATAGGCCATCTTTTCGAATTAAGACATCGTCAAAGTAGATTTCTCCACCGCCATACTCCGGCCGCTGAATATTAACCATATCCCAGTGAATATTGGAATGGTTGCCATTAAAGGCATCATCATAACATTGCCCAGGTGTAAAATGGAAGCTGCCAGCAATTTTTTCATCGAACAAGATATCTTGCATTGGATTAAGGATAAATGGATTAACGCCAATGGCAAATTCTCCAATATACCGCGCACCTTCATCAGTATCAAAGATTTTATTAATCCGACTAGAATCATTTGACTCTGCTTCAACAATCTTTCCATCTCGGAAGGTTAACTTCACATTTTCAAACGTAAACCCTTGGTATGGTGATGGGGTGTTATACGTAATTACGCCATTGACAGAGTCGCGAACAGGGGCCGTATAGACCTCACCGTCAGGAATATTTAATCGTCCTGCACATTTTATGGCTGGTATATCCTTAATTGAAAAGCTAAGGTCTGTTCCTGGACCTGTGATTCGTACTTTGTCTGTTCGGTCCATTAGCTCTTTCAGACTGTCCATTGCTTTATCCATTTTTCCGTAATCGAGGTTACAAACATCAAAATAAAAGTCTTCAAATGCCTCTGTACTCATCTTAGCTAATTGAGCCATGGAAGAAGTTGGGTAGCGAAGGACAACCCATTTTGTCTTTGGAACACGAATGTCGCGATGAACTTTTTTACCAATCGTATTTCCGTGGATTTTCATTTTATCATCTGGGACATCGGATTGTTCACTGATGTTATCACCGGAACGAAGACCTATGTATGCATCCATTTTACTCATTACATTTGCTTCGAATTCGGCCATCATGTTAAATTGCTCTTCTTGTGCTCCGAATAGGAGTGAACGGTCTACCTGATGGTCCTTTAACAGCACAAATGGGTATCCCCCGGCTAAGTAGGCTTCCTTTACGAGGGCGGTCACAAGCTCACGCTGCAGCCCGAAGTTCTCAATTAAAACCTTTTCTCCTTTTTGAAGCTGGACCGAATAATTAATTAAGTTTTTTGCTAGTTTCTCAATACGAGGATCTTTCATTCTTTACGCCTCCAACAAAAAATTATGTTCTTACTAACATATTGTAACCGAATCAAGCCTTAAAGTTGAAAAATAAAACTATAGTGGCCATACATGTTGAAATTTTTTAAAGAAACGGCAGGAAAAGAGGACAAAAATATGGAAGTAGTATAAGATAATTAGCGAGGTTTATATCTTTCCTGGATGGGATATACATATTGATAGGATTAAGGCGGAGGTGCACGATGCAAATAATTTTATATTTAAGCGTAGCCTTGATAGCAATCGCGTTTTTTGTGCTTGTCATCTTTTTATCGACAACACTCAAATCATTTCAAGTTACACTTACAAGCGTTTCGAAAACATTAACTGGATTAGAAAAACAGTTGGATGGAGTAACAGCTGAAACGACCATACTTTTACAAAAAACAAACGCATTAGCTGATGACCTAAAAGAGAAAACTGAAAGTTTGACTAGTGTGGTTGAAGCGGTAAAAGACGTGGGCACAACAGTCACTAAATTTAATGGAACACTAAAAAATATTACCAAATCAGTGGACAACCAAGTTGAGGAAAGCAAAGAAAAAATTTCGCAAATTGTGCAATGGAGTAATGTCATCCTGGAATTAAAGGATAAATGGCAGGCAAGAAAGCAATCAAAAAATGAGATTAGCTTAAGTGAGGGTAAGAAGGTTAGATCACATTAGAAAATAGAGGAGGAATTTGAAGATGTCAAATAGGGAATTTGATTCAAGAGAGACGAATCAAACTCGAAATGAGGGGTCATCTAATAGTTTTCTGCTTGGTGCAATTATTGGAGGAGTTGTTGGTGCTGCTACAGCACTCTTTTTGGCTCCCAAGTCGGGAAAAGATCTGCGGAATACGTTTAGTAACCAAGCTGGTTCCATTATCGATAAGACATCGACAATAAGAGAAAATGTAATGAGCAAAAGTAATGAATTAGTCTCCAAAAGTTCCTCCCTGTCCCAAGGGATTGTCCTGCAATCTACCGGACTTTTGGATAAGGTAAAAGGAAAAGTAACAAACCAAGGCGAACGGGAAGATGATGAATCAGAATCAACATATATTCCTATTCAAACCTTGAAAGAAAAGAGTAAAGCAAAGAAATCCATCGAAATTGGAACCCTAGATAGCACTGAAATAAGACGAAAACTTGAAGAAGCTGAAAAGGCATTAGCCGAGGAAGAAAATAAGGTCAAACTTTAAAAAACATGGATGAGTTGAATCAGTTTATTTGTGATAGAAACGGTGGAGTGATAAAATTACTTCACCGTTTATTTCATTTTTGGAGGAATGTACACATGTTAGAGAAAATCGATTCCATAGAACAATTTGATGAAGTATTAAAAAAGGAAAGTAAGTTCTTTCTTTTAAAGCACAGTTTAACATGTCCAATTAGCCACGCGGCTTACAAGGAATATGAAAAGTTTGCAAATGAAAATCAGTCTGTACCTACATATTTCCTAGCCGTTCAGGATTCCCGTCCATTGTCTAATGAAGTGGCAGAAAAATTCCAAATCAAACATGAATCGCCGCAAACGATCCTGTTTTCAAATGGGGAGCCATTATGGAATGCTTCCCACTGGAAAATTACAAGCCGTTCCTTAACAGGTGCTGTTGGTGAGAATCAATAAATCCATTAAAGTTTTCGTTAAATGTACTAGCTGATTTCGTTCTATTATCACATAAAATACTTTAGCGCTTAAAAGCGTTTAACCATTAAAGAAAAAATTAGTGACAAATAAAAACATATCCGATATAATAAGCCTAATTATAAAAATGTAAATATTTGAGTGTACACGTTTAGCTTTTCACAAAAGAACATATATGCATTCAGACCTTTTTAAAGGGAGATCTGTTTAGCAAAGGAAAAGGCGGGGACGAAGGATGGGCAAAAAAATCGAATTAGAACAATTGAGGGCACGGGTCGATGAGCTAAACTTAGAATTGTTAAGGTTAATTAATGAGAGAGCACAGCTAGTTTCGGATATTGGCCGGGTGAAAGAAAACCAAGGTGTGTACCGTTACGACCCAGTGCGTGAAAGAAAGATGCTTGATAAAATAAAAGAGCATAATGATGGTCCTTTTGAAAATTCGACGATTGATCATATTTTTAAAGAGATTTTTAAAGCAGGTCTTGACCTCCAACAGGATGACCATAGTAAGGCATTGCTCGTCTCTAGAAAAAGACAGCCAGAAGATACCATTGTTACATTAAAGGGTGAAAAAATAGGCGATGGAAAGCCTCACTTTGTATTCGGTCCGTGTGCAGTTGAATCATATGAACAAGTAGCAACTGTAGCGAGATCCATGCAAGAAAAAGGCTTAAAGCTTCTTCGTGGCGGTGCTTATAAACCAAGAACTTCTCCTTACGATTTCCAAGGGTTAGGGGTAGAAGGCTTAAAAATCCTAAAACGTGTCGCTAAGGAATTCGATATGGCAGTAATCAGTGAAATTGTCAGCCCTGCCGATATAGAAATGGCGATTGATTATATCGATGTCATTCAAATTGGGGCACGAAATATGCAGAACTTTGAATTGTTAAAAGCAGCCGGTTCTGTAAATAAACCTGTATTGTTAAAAAGAGGGATTGCGGCAACAATCGAAGAATTTATTAATGCTGCCGAGTACATTGCGTCACAGGGGAATAGCCAAATTATTCTTTGTGAACGAGGCATAAGAACGTACGAACGCGCCACAAGAAACACTCTAGATATTTCAGCGGTACCGATTTTAAAGCAAGAGACACATTTACCTGTCATGGTTGACGTAACACATTCTACTGGTAGAAGAGACCTGTTATTACCATGTGCGAAAGCTGCTATTGCAATTGGTGCAGATGGTGTGATGGCGGAGGTACATCCAGATCCAGCTGTAGCACTTTCTGATCAAAAGCAGCAAATGGATCTTAATCAGTTTGATAAATTCTATAACGAACTGCTTGCATCCAACTATGTTCGCGTCTAATTGTAAGAAAATATGATTTAAAACCTTCTGCATTTTCATTGCAGGAGGTTTTTTTGATAATATTTAGTTATTTTGCATAAAATGTTGACAAATGCAATTGCGGCTTTTCCCTTCTTGTCGTATGATTAAATACATATTAAAGATTGTTTACGTTCTCACAAACAAAAACAAAAAACTAATGATTAAGTTTATACAACCTGTTGTAAAATAATGAAAACGATGATCGTTCTAGGAGAGTGTATTTTAGGTGAATATTACAATTTATGATGTTGCAAGAGAAGCAAATGTTTCGATGGCTACGGTTTCCCGTGTAGTAAACGGAAATCCGAACGTTAAACCAGTAACAAGGAAAAAAGTGTTAGAAGTAATTGAAAGACTAGGCTATCGTCCGAACGCTGTGGCAAGAGGATTGGCTAGTAAAAAAACAACAACTGTCGGGGTAATTATTCCTGATATCTCAAATATCTTTTTTGCAGAATTGGCTCGTGGGATTGAAGATATTGCGACGATGTATAAGTACAACATCATTTTAAGCAATTCAGACCAAAACAAAGACAAGGAATTACATTTGCTCAATACAATGCTTGGCAAACAAGTGGACGGGCTAGTATTCATGGGTGGCAATATTACAGCTGACCATGTCGAGGAATTTGAAAAATCACCTGTACCGATTGTGCTTGCGGGTTCAATTGAAGAATCGAACACGATCCCTTCCGTGAATATTGATTATGAGGAAGCAGTATATGACTCCATCAAGGAATTTATCGAAAAAGGTCATAAGAATATTGCTTTTGTCGTGGGTCCACTCCATGAACCTAAGAATACAATCAAGAAACTGAGAGGGTATCAAAGGGCATTACAAGAAGCCGGTATTGCTTATAATGAGGAGCTTATTGTGGAAGGTGATTATACTTACGACTCTGGGATTGAAGCAATCGAAAGACTACTGGAAATCTCAGCTAGACCTACGGCGATCTTGGTTGGTTCTGATGAAATGGCTCTTGGAGTTGTGCACGGTGCAGAGGACAAAGGCTATAAAATCCCTGAGGATTTTGAGGTAATCACATCTGATAATACAAGGCTGTCACTGATGGTGCGTCCGCAATTAACAACCATCGTTCAGCCGTTATATGATATTGGGGCGGTTGCGATGCGACTCTTAACCAAATTGATGAACAAAGAAAAGGTGTCAGACCAAATTGTGGTTCTCCCACACCGGATTGAACACCGTCGATCAACAAAATAATCGGTAAGATGGGTTGACCAAACTTGGTCAACCCATCTTTTTATACCGATTCACTTTTTTGCTGGCTTCTAATTGGGTAGAGTGCTTTTTCAAGGGTTAATAAATTCTTTTCGGTTATCTCTGCTTTTCTTGGGATGGGGGTATATAAGTTTTCTGGATCGTCCCATTCTTTTGGTAATCCTACAGGAGCTTCTTTTTGCCAAGTATCTAGCCATTCTTGAGGTAAACTGCCATAACAGTTTGAGTTTTCAGTCATCCCAAGCCAAATAAGAGCCCACGCTCTCGGTACCACCCGCCAGATATCATAACCGCCGCCGCCTACAGCAATCCATTTTCCATTACAATATTGATGGGCGATTTCATGGGCTAGTCTAGGTATTTCACGATAGGTTTTCATGGTTGAAGAAAGATGTGTTAATGGGTCCAAAAAATGAGAATCTGCACCATTTTGGGTAAGGATCACATCGGGTCTAAAAAAATCTGCTACTTCTCTAAGAGCATGTGTATAGGCGTAAAGCCAAGATTCATCTTCGGTAAATGCATCAACGGGTACGTTAAATGAATAACCATAGCCCACCCCTTGTCCGCGTTCATTTACATTGCCAGTGCCAGGGAATAAATATCTTCCTGTCTCATGGATGGACAGTGTGCACACCTTTGGATCATCGTAGAAGGACCATTGAACCCCGTCTCCATGATGAGCATCTGTATCAACGTATAAAACACGAGCATTAAATTTTTCCTGTAAATATTTGATGGCGACCGAACTGTCATTATACACGCAAAATCCTGACGCTTTTCCTCTGAATCCGTGATGTAACCCACCGCCTAAATGGAGAGCATGCTGGGCCTTACCTGTCATAACTTGATCGACGGCTGTTAGTGTCCCTCCAACAAGTAGGGCGCTCGCTTCATGCATGTTTGGGAATATAGGGGTATCTTCTGTTCCGAGACCATAGTTTTCTGCTATATCTGGAGACAATTGACCATTGCCTGCTTTTTTGACTGCTTCTATGTAACTCAGGTCGTGAATTAACGCTAGCTCTTCATCAGTGGCTATCCTTGGCGGGATGACATTTTCTGAATGAAGCACATTCATCTTTTCTAATAAGTCCACTGTTAATTTAAGCCGGAATTGGTCAAAAGGATGCTGATTACTGAATTTATATTTCAGCAGCTCATCTGAAAATACGAAGGAACACTTATCACTCATATTGAAATCCCCGGGAGATTAGGCCAAAGCACTTGAAAACCTGCCTGTTTAAGATCGTGAATTAACACAGTAGGATTCATTGTCTGTATTCTAATCACAAGTATTTTAAACTGATCATCCAACTTATCAGGGTAGACGAGGACACTCAGAATATTTGCATTCCGATTCTTAATCACAGTGGTTATTTCACTAAGTTTACCGGCAAGATTAGGGACCTTGATCTCAATTTGAGAACCTGGCTGATGGGCCCCCGTTAATTCCACCATTGTCCGAAGTAAATCTGTTTCAGTCACGATTCCGACCAATTCTCGGTTATTTATGATAGGAAGACAACTGATTTTATGCTCATAAAAAACGCCAGCTACTTCCTCTACAAAATCTAAGGGATGCCCGGTAATAACGTTTCGCTCCATAATTGCGTTAAGTGGTTTTTTCATATCTTCTGGATGCTCATTCGCATGGAAAATAGAGGGAGTTGCTTCATGGATTTTTGCCACTGTTAAAAGGCCCACTAAATGTTTTTCCTGGTTGATAATAGGGATATGGCGTATTTTTCTTGACTCCATTAATTGAATGGCATCTGCAATGGTATCTGTCGGAAGAAGTGTGGCGACATCTGTTTTCATGATTTGTTCTATTATCATTTGAACATCCTCCTTAGCTTAAGTATTTAACATGAACAAAAATTGAGTTAGTACATAAATCGGTTCATAAATCTAAGCCGATCAAATTTTTGAATGGTTTCTCGATCGATTCTTTTCCCCATCCGTGCCATGAGACAGTTGGCAGGGTGCGAGCAAATTTCAGGATCATCGGTTGCATACCATTCAAGACCACCCGCATTCATCATTTTTTCCATAATTTTCCGGTACTCCCACACATTCAATTTGGTCCCTTTTAAATCCCAGTGCCAATAATATTCAGTCGTGATGATGAGGTAATCTTCCATCGCATCATCCATCATGCCGACTATGAGCAGATTTTTACCAACAGAACATCCTCTATATTTTGGAATGACTTCAATCGCACCTAATTCGATTAAATTTTCAATTTTGCCCTCTGACCATCGTTCAAGCGGATCAGGGTATAGAAAGGTTACATAACCAACAATGGTATTTTGATGTCTGGCAATAATAATTCTGCCTTCTGTAAGGTTTGCTATTCCAATTAAGGCCTGATGCTGCTGTGTTGGCTGGCGAAAGGCTATAAGGTCTTCGTGGAAATCGAAGCCTGCTAGTTTATCTGCAGTAATAGGTCCTTCAACAATTAAAGAACCATGAGGTGTTTTTAATTGTTTGGCATTGTATGTCTTTTTGTGTTCCATACGGTCACCTACCTTGGGAAAATCAATCCATATTAATTCTATTATACATAAAATCTATCAATGATAAGTAACTTCACAAAATTTTCTGTAAGATAAAAATAATATTTTCTAGGCATTTAGTAAGTAAAAATAAAAAATACATATAATTTACTTTTTAAAAAATTGCGAATAGTATATATTTGTAATATAGTAATTTTAACATTAGGTCAAAGGGGGAGATTGAATGAAAGTGGAAGCGTTACCAGTCGTACAAGGGGATCATAATCTAGTAAATTATCAAGAAAAGTACAGGGACTTTGATTGGAAGGAAACGGAAAGGGAATTTACATGGAGTGAAACTGGTCTTGTCAACATGGCTTACGAGGCAATCGACCGTCACGCAAAAACCTTCCGGAAAAATAAAGTAGCCCTCTATTATCGCGATGGTTCTAGAAATGAAAAGTATACTTTTAAGGAAATGAAAGAACTATCAAACAAAGCGGGCAATGTGTTAAAAACATACGGTGATGTTGATAAAGGTGACCGCGTCTTTATTTTTATGCCGCGTTCTCCTGAACTTTATTTTACGGTATTGGGTGCCATCAAACTTGGTGCAATTGTTGGTCCATTATTTGAGGCATTCATGGAAGGGGCTGTCAGGGACCGCTTGCAAGACAGTGAGGCGAAAGTTTTAGTTACCACACCTGAACTGTTGGAACGTGTACCTGTTCAAGAGCTGCCAGCACTTAAGTCTATCTTCCTTATTGGTAGCAATGTAGATGAACAAGGACCATATATTGACTTTCTGAAAAAATTTGAATCTGCAAGTAAAGATCTTCAAATTGAATGGGTAGACAGAACCGATGGTCTCATCCTGCATTATACATCAGGGTCGACTGGGAAACCAAAGGGCGTACTGCATGTACATAATGCCATGATTCAGCATTATCAAACAGCAAAATGGGTGCTCGATTTAAAAGAAGACGATGTTTACTGGTGTACGGCAGACCCAGGCTGGGTAACAGGCACAACTTACGGAATCTTTGGACCATGGCTAACAGGAACATCGAATGTGATTGTAGGCGGGCGTTTTAGTCCGGAAGCCTGGTATCAAATGATTGAAGACTTTGGGGTAACGGTCTGGTACAGTGCACCAACAGCGTTTCGGATGTTAATGGGTGCAGGTGATGAATTGGTTAAGAAATTCAACCTATGCAGCCTCCGTCACGTCCTAAGTGTTGGAGAGCCTTTAAACCCAGAGGTAGTTAAATGGGGGGCAAAAGTATTCAACAAACGCATTCATGATAACTGGTGGATGACAGAAACTGGTGCGCAGCTGATTAGTAATTACCCTTGTATGGAGATTAAGCCTGGTTCCATGGGTAAACCAATTCCAGGTGTACAAGCAGCGATTGTTGATAATCAAGGAATCGAGCTGCCTCCATATCGAATGGGGAACCTTGCGATTAAAAAGGGCTGGCCTTCCATGATGCATACAATTTGGAATAACCCTGAGAAATATGAATCTTACTTTATGCCAGGTGATTGGTATGTCTCAGGCGATTCAGCATACATGGACGAAGATGGCTATTTCTGGTTCCAAGGACGTGTAGATGATGTCATTATGACATCAGGAGAGCGCGTGGGACCATTTGAAGTAGAAAGCAAGCTTGTCGAGCATCCTGCCGTTGCAGAAGCAGGTGTCATCGGAAAACCAGACCCAGTTCGCGGTGAAATCATTAAGGCCTTCATTGCACTCCGGGACGGTTACTCGGCAACAGACGAACTAAAAGAAGAAATTCGTCAATTTGTCAAAAAAGGACTTGCCGCCCACGCTGCTCCACGTGAAATTGATTTCCGTGATAAACTGCCGAAAACAAGAAGCGGTAAGATTATGAGACGCGTATTAAAGGCATGGGAATTAAACCTTCCAACTGGTGACCTTTCTACGATGGAAGATTAAAAAGCAGCCGACCAATTTCAAAATAAAAAAAACGCACCGACACATTTGCTGTCGGTGCGTTTTTTTAAGGTGTTGTTGGATTAGTTGGTTGATTCGGTTGAGTTGGAACGTTTGGGTCATTCGGTACAACAGGATTAGTTGGATCTGTTGGTGTGATGACTCCTGCATCAACTAGATTCGATGGAGCAGACTCCTTACCGGCAATATCAACTGCTGTTACATAAAATGATCCGGTCCCCACTTTAAATGACCGCTTAGAACCATTGACTAGACTGCCTACTTTTTTAGAACTTACCCCACCTTGATAGATGCGGTAACCAACAACATCCTTATCCTCTGAGGCTGACCATGATAAGGTATTTCCTTTAGCTTGTACGCTAACACTAGCAGGGTTCTTTCCGTTATCGGACATTCTTGCGGTTGAAACCAGAATTTTTCCCCAACGATCTTTCTGTGGAATCAGTTGACTATAATTGTGGAAGCTACTTCCAACAATCCGTTTAATAAAATCAGGATTTAAGACAAGACCAAATTGGGAAAACTCTTTTGGTGTAGAATCTAAGGCCAAATATTTTTTGTCGCCAACCGTGACATAGTTTGCTTCAATTAAGCTATCGTCTACTTTAGTTGGTACATTATTGGCATTAAAGTAATCACTTTCGATTAAGCCGGCTTTTGAACATGCTTCAGAAGGAAGCATTCCAGAAACAGCACAATAGGAGCGTTTCACGATTCCTTTTGGCATTTTAAATGACTTGTCTGGATCAATTAAATCTGGTCTAATTTTATAGGCGGCATTCATTAGCTTCGCCCATAAGTTATTGGTCCGTGCACTATAAGACATTCCGGAAGTCTGGAGCGATTTTGGTGTATCATATCCTCTCCAAAGACCAAAGGTGACATTAGGGTTTGAAGCAACGAACCAGGAGTCAATATATTGATTTCCTGTACCCGTTTTCCCAGCCCAGTCGCTGCTAAAGTTTAATTGGCTTCTAACACCTGCAGCCGTCCCCATTTTAACTACGTCTCTCATCATATCAATGGTTAAATAAGCTGTTTGTGGTTTAAAGACTTTAACGGGTGTTACTTTATGCTGATAGATAACCTTGCCATTTTTATCAACAATTTTATCGATCATATAGGCATCAATAAAATTTCCATTGTTAGCAAAGGTGCTGAATGCATTTGTATTTTCTTCAATTGTTACTCCATTTGTCATTGAGCCTATGGAAGTAGCTAGATTTGTATAGTCATCTTTTCTTAAAGAGGTAAATCCCATTTTTTCAAGATACTTGGCTGGACGTTGCTCTACGATACTCTTGTAAAGTTTAACCGCTGGTACGTTATAGGATTTCGCCAGGGCATATCTTGCTGAAACCAGTCCGCTGTATCGATAGTCATAGTTTTGCGGCCAAGGAGCACTACTGCCGGGATTTAGACTTAACGCTACGTTTGGCAGCGGCGTGCCTGGAGCTGCTTTTCCTAACTCAATCGCTGGTGCATATACTAGAAGCGGTTTCATTGTGGAGCCGTTTTGTCTAATCGCATTGGTTGCGTGATTAAGCTGTTGATCATCATAATTCCTTCCAGCCACAAAACTGATAATTTTTCCAGTTTTGTTTTCAATCAGCTCTGCACCCACCTCAGCAGGCTCCATAACCGTTTTCACTTCACCAGTTTCAGGATCCTTTTTTTCCTGAGGTTTATCAGGTCCGTAATATTGATAATTATCCTTTACCTTCTGCATGGCATCATAGATTTTTTTGTCAATTGTCGAATGAATCTGGTAACCATTTTGACGCAAAGCATTTCTAGCTAAAATTTGATATTTATAAGCGAGATTATCATCGTTCTTTAACTCTTTTTCTGAAATCCCATCATTTTTTGCTAAGACAGTAGTTAAAACTTCTATTGAACGCTTTTCTATTTCGACTGTCAGCCACGGGTATTTTTCAAGTGGGTTGGGAACGGGTTTGATAAAATCCTTCTTAATATCGTAGGCCGAGGCCTCCGCATATTGCTTTTGGTTAATATAGCCTCCATCAAACATTCTTTTTAGGACTGTTTTCATCCGTGTAAGACCTGGTTCAAGATATTTTGGTTCTTTTATCGTTCCTTCTCTTGTGAAAGGGGTATATCCGAATGGGCTTTGAGGCAATCCTGCAATGAAGGCTGCTTGTGGCAGTGTTAAATCACTTGCCTTTTTACCAAAGATTCCTTTTGCTGCTGCTTGGACACCGGCAATATTTCGTCCAGACGAATTTCTTCCTAACGTAGATACGTTCAAATAAGCTTCCAAAATTTCTTTTTTATCAAAAAATTTCTCTAAACGAAGGGCAAGTAATATTTCACTCGCTTTTCTTTGAAATGAAACTTCATTGGTTAGAATTTGATTTTTAATTAATTGTTGTGTTAAAGTACTACCGCCGGATTGAACAGCGGAGTTTGTCACTTCTTGGAAGACAGCCCGAAATACGGCTTTTGGTACGACACCTTTATGTTTGTAGAAGTATTCGTCTTCAGTTGCAACAACTGCGTTCACCAAATAATCGGATACATCGTCTAGTTTTACTTCTTCCCGTTCTAAATCTGTACGGAGTTTTCCAAGATATTTATTATCGGCAAAATATAGCTCAGATGTTTCCGTGTAGTTATAAATATCCTTTTTCATGCTGTCATAGGAGCGGACAGGTTCATCTTTAACAAGTGAGGCAAAATAACCAGCACCGACACCTGTAGCAAATGATCCACCTAGAATTACTACTGTTAAGACAAGGAGAAACAGATTCCAAACGACTTGATATGTGATTCTTGCACTTTTAACCGTTTTTCTATGGGTAAATATGTTCAGTACGGATTTTGATTTTTCGAGCCATGCTTGTAATTTTTCGACCATCTATAGTATCACCTCATCTAAAATCACATACATTATAGCATATCAAAGGTATAAAAACTGACAAAGTTCTACATTATCTGAAATTTCCAGTTTTGTTTGACAAGGAACTATTATTATGGTAAAAAAAGCTATACATTAATTTAATAAAAAGCTGTGAAGGGAACCAACTGTAGTTCTTCTATCCCTGTTTGTAGAGAGTCAGCGGTGGTGCAAGCTGATACATATAGAAGAATGAATTACCTCCTTGAGCTTTCTCTGTGAAAATTGATTATTAGTAGCAGAGGACGGTCTAAACCGTTAATTTTTTGAGTTGGAGGAATTTTCCTCAAGCTGGGTGGTACCGCGTAAATTTACGTCCCTGCATTTTTTGCAGGGGCGTTTTTATTTTTTTACAAAATTGGAGGGAATATTTATGGATTTGTTACAGGATTTAGCATGGAGAGGGATTATCTACCAGCAAACCGATGAAGAAGGTTTGAAGGATACATTAAACAAGGAGCCAATTTCCTTATATTGCGGTGTCGACCCGACCGCAGATAGTATGCACATCGGCCATTTACTGCCGTTCTTAACACTAAGAAGATTTCAACAGCACGGACACCGTCCGATTGTATTAGTTGGCGGAGCAACAGGATTAATTGGTGACCCAAGTGGAAAAAGTGAAGAACGAAAGCTGCAAACTCTTGAAACGGTTCAAGATAACGTAGCGGGTATTAAGAAGCAGCTTGAATCTATTTTCCAATTTGAAGGCGAAAATGGGGCTATCATGGTTAATAACTATGATTGGGCAGGCTCTATGGATGTTGTTACCTTCTTGCGTGATATTGGTAAACATATCGGTGTGAATTATATGCTTGCAAAAGACACCATTGCGAACCGCCTTGAGACAGGTATTTCATTCACAGAATTCACGTACACCATTTTACAAGCAATGGATTTCCTTCATTTATATGAGCATCACAATTGTAGATTGCAAATCGGAGGAAGTGACCAGTGGGGGAATATCACTACAGGGTTGGAATTAATCCGTAAAGTTCAGCCAGAAGGCTCGAAGGCATATGGGTTAACTATTCCACTTGTGACAAAAGCAGACGGTACAAAGTTTGGGAAAACGGAAAGCGGTGCGATTTGGTTAGATCCTGAAAAAACAACACCTTATGAGTTCTACCAGTTCTGGATTAATACAGCAGATGCTGATGTTGTTAAATACTTAAAGATTTTCACGTTCCTTTCGCACGAGGAAATTGAACAATTAGAAAAAGCTGTTCAGGAAGAGCCTCATCTTCGTAAAGCACAAAAGGTATTAGCGGAAGAGATGACTCGGTTAATACATGGAGAGAATTCTTTACAACAGGCGATTAAAATCTCTCAAGCGTTATTTAGCGGGGATGTAAGCAGTCTTTCAGCGGCAGAAATTGCTCAGGGCTTTAAAGATGTTCCGGCATATACTTCACAAAATGAAGAGAATTTGGTAGACCTTTTAGTTGCGGCGAAAATTTCTCCATCCAAGCGTCAAGCACGTGAAGACATCGCAAATGGTGCCGTCACAGTTAATGGCGAAAAAATCACTGACACGACTTATGCTCTAACGGAAACAGATCGAATCGAGGGGCAGTTTACGATTATTAGAAGAGGTAAGAAGAAGTACACATTAATCAAATACTAATAGGAGAAGGGCTTTGGAGTTCAAAGCCCTTTTTTTGTCTGCAACAGAATCCTTGTAACAACGTGTTAATTGTATTCGTCTAATATACAAAGGAAATTGCTGTCTGGGGGTGAATCAAGTGAAATTTTTACTACACTTCATATTTATCATTCTCATCGCATTAGTGACATTTTTCGGATTAGGTCCTGTATTATTCGCAGACGGTGTTTTACAAGAAAGACTTTGGACTGCCGCTATTGTTATCGTTATCTATATCATACTAGCGTATTTATATCGGAAATCAATCCAATGGGTCAATCGACGATAGAAAAAGCCCCGGTACCAACATCTATAAAAATCAAACCAAAAAGGCACAACTAGCTATTATTCACTAGTTGTGCCTTTTCCAATATGATCGCTTATGCAGCTTGTTCTTCGATGTGTTCTTTGACTTTATGACCTTCCCATTTTGTGATAACAATAGCAGCTAGTGAGTTACCAACAATGTTTACACATGTACGGGCCATGTCCAGCAGCCTGTCTACGCCTAATATAAACGCCAAGCCCTCGACTGGAATACCGACACTTCCTAAGGTTGAAAGCAGGACGACAATTGAAACACCAGGGACACCTGCAATCCCTTTTGAGGTAATCATTAAAATAAGCACTAATGTAATCTGTTGTCCAATGCTCATATGAATGCCATACATTTGCGCGATGAACAGTGCTGCAATCGCCTGGTACAAGGTTGAGCCATCGAGATTAAAGGAATAGCCAGTCGGAATTACGAATGAAGTAATCCCTTTCGGACAGCCGATTCGCTCCATTTTTTCCATAATTTTCGGAAGGACGGTTTCCGAACTTGCTGTGGAATACCCTAAAATTAATTCGTCTTTTAAATAAGCTAATAGCTTAAAAATATTATAGCCGGCTATTTTCGCAACAATGCCAAGGACCACAATAACAAAGAATATCATTGCACCATAAACGGTCATAACCAATTTTCCTAGCGGTATTAATGATTCCAACCCAAATTTCGAAACCGTAACCCCAATTAAGGCAAACACCCCAAATGGAGCAATCTTCATAATCTGATTGGTCACATAGAACATCGCATCAGCAGTACCCCTAAAAAACGCAATAATCGGCTTGCCTTTTTCACCGATTGCCGCAACACCAAGTCCAAACATTACGGAGAAGAAAATAATTGCCAACATGTCCCCATTTGCGAACGCCTGCACCACATTAGTCGGTACGATATTCACAATTGTATCAATATGGGAGTGTGACTCCGTTGTTTTTTCAGTCGTTACATAGGAGCTGATGTCCGATTTAACGAGTTGTGAACGGTCCACGCCTGTACCCGGATGGAAAACATTGGCGATTAATAATCCAACAACGATTGCGATCGTTGTTATAATTTCAAAATAAAGGAGCGTTTTTCCGCCGAGCTTCCCTAACGATTTCATATCGCCCGTACCGGCAACACCGACAACAAGGCACGAAATAACAATCGGCACGACAATCATTTTAATTAATCGTAAAAAGATGTTTCCAATCGGCTGTAAGAATTGCTCAATATGAGGATTTCCGTAAAAAATGGCACCCACAATAATCCCAAGAATTAAACCAATAAAAATTTGCCATGCTAAACTAATTTTTTTCACTCGCTTCTCTCCCATCGATAAGTTTTTTGATAGTATTAAAGTAGAATATAGTCTGTAAACGTTTCCAACATTTACATCATACCTGTAGTACTACGATAAACTACAAAAAACTACAAAATGGATTAAAAATATTTTTACAATTTATAATATTTTTTTTACGATAGAAAGGGAGTGATTGTATTCGCGATAAATTATTAGCGTATTTATTTATGATTATTGCTGTGCCCATAACTGGAGAATTAAAGTTTTACCCCTTAAGCGGAGCTGATTTAAGATTCAGCATGAGTACAACTGTTTTCTTCTTCATTTTGTTATGGTCACGAAAAATTCATCCCGTTTTAGCCGGCTTTTTAACGGGAAGTGCAGTTGTTTGTTTTCGGATGATTCTGGACAAGGTACAGGTTGGCTCATTCGATTTCCCTATCCATTTTCCTGTATTTTTTTATTACATGGTCTTCGGCATGTTTTTCCATATTTTCAAGGTAAAGAAATTGTATCATCGGCCGCTTCTCATTGGTCTGCTTGGCATGGTGCTCGAAATCATGGGGAATGTTACCGAAATGACCATTCGCCATTTTACAACCGATATGAAAATGACAACTTCGAGCTTCTTGATTATTATAGGGGTAGCGATCATCCGCAGCTTCTTTGTCCTCGGTTTTTTCAATACCATCTTAGTACGGGAAACTAGGTTGGCTGAAGAGCAGCAAAAAAAGCGGACCGAAGAGGTTTTACTATTAGTCTCAAATTTGTATGTAGAAATGTTTCAATTGGAAAAATCAGCGAAAGATGCGGAGAAGTTAACCAGTGCTTGCTATGCAATTTATCGTGATTTGAAAGCTCTAAACAATCAGAAACAAGCGCAAGCGATGCTGAAAATCGCCGGGGAATTACACGAGATTAAAAAAGATAATCAACGTATATATGCCGGTTTGTCCAAATTAATGGCCAAAGAAAAATTAGATGATTTTATGAACATTCAGGAAATCATTTTTGTTGCAACCATCTCGAATAAAAATTATAGTGAGTTGCTCGGGAAAACGATTGATTTCCAAGTAAGAATTTCCGGTGAACATCCGGAGTACCGCACTTTTATCCTCCTTTCCCTAATCAATAATCTTGTCGCCAATGCTGTGGAAGCTATCTATCAGGAGGGGCAGATTGTGGTAACGGTTGAAAAGGTTCAAGACCTAGTCAAAATAACTATTAAGGATAATGGAAACGGGATTTCTAACAAAAACAAAGTGTATATTTTTGAACCAGGCTTTACGACGAAATTTGACCAAGCCGGAATCGCTTCTAATGGAATTGGTTTATCCTACACCAAAAATGTCATTGAAGATCTTGATGGCAAAATTAACCTGATTGAGTCTTCAAAAGAAAAAGGAACCACCTTTGAAGTTCAGCTTCCGGTTGTGAATTTAACGAAAAAGGGGTGATTTACAGTGAAATTTTTTATTGTCGATGATACCCCAACTATCAGAGGGATGTTATCCAATATTATTGAAGAAGAGGGATTGGGTTCGGTTGTGGGGGAGGCAGCTGACGGGTCTGAAGTAGATGCACATACCCTCGATATACAGGAAGTTGATATTCTAATGATTGACCTGCTCATGCCCATCAGGGACGGGATTGAGACAGTCAGAGAAATTGCTCCCTCCTTTCGGGGGAAAATCATCATGATCTCCCAAGTCGAAACGAAGGATATGATTAGTGAAGCGTATTCCCTGGGTGTCGAGCATTATATCACAAAGCCGATTAACCGGCTTGAGGTGGTAAGTGTCATTAAGAAAGTAAGTGAATATCTGTTACTGGAAAAATCACTTCATAACATTCAAAAGTCATTAAGCTTTTTAAATACACATAATACAAAAAAACGGCTGTTTGAGAACACTCTCCCAAGTAAACAACCTTTGTTTCCGTCCTCTGCCAAAAGTATCTTGCTTGAACTTGGAATTGTTGGCAAAAACGGTGAAAAGGATTTGTTGGATCTTCTAGAAATTTTACATCAATGGGACATGGAGGGAAATCGGGAGCTCCCGCCTATGAAGGATCTTTATGAGCAGGCGGCCAAAAAGCGGCTTGGTTCGTCCGTCTCTCCGGAGGAAATAAGAAAAGAAGGTAAGGCTATGGAACAACGGATCCGTCGCATCCTCCAACAGGTGCTCGAGCATCTTGCTTCACTGGGATTAACCGATTATGCCAACCCAACATTTGAGTACTACTCATCCAAATTGTTCGACTACACCCAAGTAAGAATGAAGATGCTCGAACTGGAAGGAAAAAACCAGACCACAACTACCCGAATCGACATTAAAAAATTCCTCTATGCTTTGCAAATGGAGACAAAAGGCAGACTATTACCTAGGTAGATTGATCTGGTTCAAACAAGTATCCTCTAGGGAAAAACAAAAAAGGGCCAGGACGGCCCTTTTAAATGTGCTTTAATTCCTATTGAAATAGAATGATATAATCGTTATATAATAAAAAATAAATAAGTTATCATGACTAGAATGGGGATTGAAGTAGATGTTTAAAAAAGGATTTGCAATCTTTGTTGCAATGTTTGTTTTATTTACAGGATTTCATGCGGTTAAACCGGTTCATGCTGCGACAAGCGTAACAAAATATGTCACAGCCAATGCATTGAATGTTAGAACTGGTCCGGGAACAAACTACAAAGTGGTAACAACTGTTAAGAAATACCAAGCTGTAACAGTTTCACAAACTAAAGGGTCTTGGGATAGAGTAACTGTTGGTGGTAAAACAGGTTGGGCATCCAATCAGTACCTAACTACTAAGAATTTGGCGGAAGGTTTAAAGACAGTAGGAAGCAACAAACAGTTAATTCTTGTCACTTCTAATGGGTACAATACCCCTAATGCTCAAATTCGTACATTTGAAAGAAATTCCCAAGGTAAATGGGTTCCTGTTTTAACCACAACAGGCCATATTGGTAAATATGGATTTGCCTCTGCAGCAAATATGAATGAAGGCGGTAAAAAGTCGCCAATTGGGAAGTATTCAATTGGAACAGCATTTGGACGTTATGGAAATCCGGGTACCAAAATGCCTTACCGAAAAATCACAAACGATGATGTTTGGGTAGATGACCCAACTTCAAAACTTTACAACACTTGGCAATCAAGAAGTAAAACACGAGGTCAATGGAAGAGTGCTGAAAACATGAATATCTCAGCTTATACCTACGGTTTCGTTATTAACTACAATACAAAACGAACTCCGTATAAAGGCAGTGCTATCTTCTTTCACATTGGAAGTGGCTACACGCTCGGATGTACCTCAACATCTCAAAAGAATGTTGTAAACATCTTGAAATGGTTGAATCCTAAAAAGAATCCAGTTATCATTCAAACTCCGATTAAGGAGCTAAACAAATACTAATTCTCCACTAACAAAAAAACAGAATATTTTTCGTGTTTTTTTGTTAGTGGAATAAAAACATTCGGAAGCACCCAATGTGGTGCTTTTTCTTTTGCTCCAAATCAAACGAACTAAAAAAGATGTGGATCTGTGGGGAATGGTTTGATCACCTCCCTGTTTATGGGGGAGATAAAGCCGCGATTAATTTCGCAGATTATTTTAAAAAGATAGAGGTGTCTACTTAATGAACAATATACTCGTCATTGCCCCCTATGAAGCCTTAGTAGAGCAAGCCGAAAGAATGAATGAAATTTGTGATATACCCTATACTGTTATTCCGGGGAATCTCAAGGAGAATCTTGATGAAATCAGCACTTATATCAATCAAGGTGTAAAGATCCTCATCTCTCGTGGGGGAACAGCCCAAGCTTTACGAAATTCATTCGATTTACCTGTCATTGAAATACCCGTTACGTCTGTCGACATTTTAATGGCGTTAAGTAAGGCAAGTGAGCAAGGTTTTAAAAAAATCGCCTTTATCACGACGTTAAATATTTTATTTCAAGCTAAGCATTTTAATAACATTATGGACATAGATTTGCAAATCTTGCCCTGTCAAGATGCTAACGAAATACCTGCGAAGGTGAAACATCTAATTGAAGAACAGGGAATAGATGCAGTAGTGGGTGATGTAGTAGCCACACAACAAGCAATAGAGCGTGGAATTTATGGCTGTCTTTTAGAATCGGGTCCTATGTCCCTTCAAATTGCCCTTAATGAAGCCGCAACAATTTTAAAATCAATGGAAAAGGAGAAGGCTCGTTTAAAGCAGCTTGAAGCGATTCTTAATTTTACAACTGAGGCAGTACTTACAATAGATAATAACGAGAAGGTTACCGTTTATAATGCATCAGCTGAGAGAATATTTGGCGTGCCAATAAACCAGGTACTCGGGAATAAGTTAACGGAGTGCTTACCCGAAAGTCTATTGAATAAAGTTTTATCCGAACATGATGAGGAAAAAAATATCCTTCTTAAGATTAATGGAAAGAAGATTGTTTGTAACCGGATTCCTATTATCATTCATGGTAGATTCCATGGAGCAGTGGCTATTTTTCAAGAAATTGGTGAAATTCAAAATTTAGAAATGAACATCAGGACTAGGCTTAATGAAAAAGGATTAGTGGCCAAGAAATCCTTCAATGATATTCAGGGAGGTAGCCCTGAAATGCTCAAATGTATTCAACAAGCCAGACAGTATGCTAAATCTAACGGTACAGTTTTAATTTATGGTGAGACAGGGACAGGAAAAGAACTCTTTGCACAGAGCATTCATAATGAGAGTAAGCGGGTTAAGGGACCTTTTGTTTCCGTTAACTGTGCTGCATTGAGTGAAAATCTACTTGAAAGTGAACTTTTTGGATATGTCGAGGGTACTTTTACAGGGGCACTGAAAGGAGGTAAGATGGGGCTTTTTGAATTAGCCCATGGAGGTACATTATTTCTCGATGAATTAGGGGAAATATCCCTTAATTTTCAAGCGAAACTTCTAAGGGTATTGCAAGAAAAGGAGGTTCGACGTGTTGGAGGAGATCGGGTAACTCCTATCGATGTTCGGATCATCTGCGCTACAAACCGGGATCTGCGTGAAGAAGTTCGATTGGGGCGTTTTCGTGAAGATCTTTATTACCGGCTGAGTGTATTGGAGTTACAATTAATGCCACTCAGGCAGCGAAAAGACGACATCGTCCCTATGGCTATATCCTTTTTCAAGAGCGAATGTATAAAAGAGCAAAAGGTTTTGTTTTTGCCGCTGGATCTAATTTTTGATTGTCTAAAAAGTTACGATTGGTTTGGTAATGCGCGGGAATTGCAAAACTTCATCGAAAGGTTAGTCATTAGTACTGAGGAGGGTGAAGAGTTAACAGAGTACAAGATTTGTGAGCTGTTGGCTGAGAAGAAAGGGAAACTTTACGACAGAGGGGGACAAAATCAAGACGAGTTACAGGTCACCATTTCAAATCGATTTGAGGACATGGAAAATCAGCTCTGGAAGCAGCTTCTTGAGCGTTATCATGGAAACAAGGATAGACTTTGCAAGGATTTTGGAATAAGTAAAACTACCCTTTGGCGTAAGTTGAGAGACTAGTTAGATTAACGAAAAGATTTATAGAAGAATAGAAAAAAAGAAACAATTTTTTTTACAAGGGAGGTCATGCAGACCCCTTGTTTTTTTATACTTTAAATTAGTCTTTAATCTTTCATATTTGAAATATGAATTTCAAATATGAAAGATTTGAAGTGAATAAGCAATTAAATTAAATAGTTTCTTGTTCTTTAATGAATAGGAGTTATTTTTGTTAGAACATGACAAACCTTGATTTGATAGGTAGTTTGGTGTTTATTTTTTTGAAAAATGAATTCATCTTTCATTTTGGCACGAAATTTGCATTTAAAGTTAGTGAGAACGCAAGAAAAATTTAATTGGGAGTGAAACAACCATTTTAACGCTGTAATTAATATTTAAAAGGAGGACTATATGCGTATTATTTCTTATTTAAATGAAAATTCAGTTTCAGTTCTTGCTGCTTTAACAAATGAGGGGCTTATCTATCCACTGCCGCAAAAAGACTTCTTTGAGTTAGCTCAGCAAGCAAAAGATCAAGATACTTCTCTTCTTCACTTTGTTGAAAACGCTATCTCAACCTTAGATCCACTATCACAATCTCTAGAAAAACTATCATTGCTCGTTCCGATTGAAGCTCCTGAAGTGTGGGCGGCTGGTGTTACATATGAAAGAAGCAGGGACGCCAGAAACTTCGAATCTATTGATGGTATAAACGGTTTAACCACTGTCTATGACAAGGTATATGATGCCAAACGTCCTGAAATTTTTCTTAAATCCACAGCCGCAAGGACAGTGGGTCCAAATGATAAGCTATATCTTCGAAGTGATTCTAAGTGGCAAATCCCTGAGCCGGAATTAGGGCTTGTCATTAATAGCGAGGGAGAAATTTTAGGTTATACCATTGGAAATGACCTCAGCTGCCGTGATATTGAGGGGGAAAACCCGCTTTATTTACCCCAGGCAAAAATCTGGAGAAATTCTTGTTCTATTGGTCCAGCCATTCTTCTATCTGAAGCGGTTCTAGATCCTTATCAATTTGAAATTACCTGCAGAATCTATCGGAACGGCGAAAAAGTGGTGGAAGGGAGCGCTAATACCCGCCAGTTAAAGCGGAAATTTGATGAGCTTGTTTCATATCTCCTTAAAGATAATCTGATTTTTAACGGCACTGTTTTATTGACAGGCACATGTATTGTTCCCCCAAATGAATTTACGTTAGCAGATGGAGACCAAATAGAAATTGACATATCTGATATTGGGGTTTTACAAAATACTGTCTATCTTGCAAAAAATGTTGTACACAATTTGTAACCCATTCACTAACTATTTTTAAAAGAAGACCAATATAAAGCAGGGGAGATTTAAGATGAGTACAGCTTTTAAAACGGTGATGATGAAGCCGAATGATAAAGTGGCTGTGGCTTTAGAGGGTATTCCAGCAGGCAGTCATGTCAAGGTCACATGCCAGGGGAACAGCTTTGACGTTGAATTAAAGGAAAAAATTGAATTCGGGCATAAGTTCGCTGTCAAGTCGATCTCCAAGGGGGAGGATATTCTTAAATATGGTGAAGTGATTGGTTCAGCCACTACAAAGATTGATATTGGTGAACATGTTCATATTCACAATCTGGAAGGAAAAAGAGGACGGGGGGATAAAGTTGAATAGTGGAAAGAAGTTTTGGGGATATAGGCGCCCAAACGGTCAGGTAGGGGTAAGAAACCACGTGTTAATCTTGCCTACGATTACTTGTGCAACCCAGGCAGCAAAACAAATTACCGAATTAGTGCAAGGTACGGTCTCTTTTATACATCAGCATGGATGTGCACAGGTAGGTGTAGATTATGATCAAACATTCCGTACTTATGTAGGAATGGGGGCCAATCCAAATGTTTATGGCGTGGTAGTTCTAGGGCTAGGCTGCGAAACCCATCAAGCACGCAGTGTTGCAGGAGAGATAGCCAAGACAGGAAAGCCGGTTGAAGTGGTTTCCATTCAGGACCACAATGGAACACTTGGTGCCATCGCTGAAGGATCTAGAATAGCAGTGAAAATGGTACAGGATGCTTCCGCTCAATTGAAGGAACTCTGTGATTTCAATGAGCTCATTATCGGGACCGAGTGCGGCGGTTCGGATGCATGTTCCGGCCTATCAGCCAATCCAGCAGTAGGGGTCGTTAGCGATATGCTGGTTGATCACGGAGGGACTGCGATTTTAGCCGAAACGACAGAACTAATTGGTGCTGAACATTTATTGGCACAACGTGCAGTTGATGACAGGACAGCCAAGCGAGTATATGAAGTAATCGGTGCTATGGAAAATCGGGCTATCATGATGGGAGTAGATATCCGTACAGGGAATCCAAGCCCTGGAAATATCAAGGGAGGGTTGAGTTCTCTCGAAGAAAAATCGTTAGGTGCTTCCAATAAGTCTGGCAGCAGCCCTTTACAAGAAGTAATCGATTATGCACAAGTCCCATCCAAAAAAGGTCTAGTTTGGATGGATACACCGGGACATGATATTGAACAGCTAACGGGGATGGTGGCTGGTGGAGCCCAAATCGTTTTGTTTACTACAGGAAGAGGTACACCTACTGGATCACCTATTGCTCCTGTTATAAAAATTGCAACCAACACTGGAATTTTTGAAAGTATGGGAGATAACATCGATTTGAATGCCGGAACGATTATCGAAGGCATTGAATCAATTGAGTCGGTTGGCCAGCATATTTTTGATGAAATTGAGCTTGTTGCTTCTGGAAAGCTGACGAAGGCAGAAATTCTGAAGCAGTATGATTTTGGTATTTGGCGCATTGGCCCTACATTTTAGGAATATGGAAAGGAGTTTTAATCATGACCACTTCAGTTCAGGTAAAAACCCATCTTAACTATATTAACGGTGAATGGGTATCATCCCTCAGAAATAAAGTCGGCGCAGCCATTAATCCTGCCAATAAAAATGAAATCGTCGGCTACGTACAGTGCTCGACAAGGGAAGATGTTGACATGGCTGTGGCTGCATCCAAGAGAGCGCAAAAAGAGTGGCGCCGTCTTTCAGGAGCAGAACGAGGTGATTATCTCTATAAAATAGCAAATAGTCTGGAAAGGCGGCTTGAAGAGGTTGCCGAAACGATGACAAGAGAGATGGGTAAAACGTTCCCTGAAGCAAAAGGTGAGACAATTCGTGGGATTGCAATCCTCCGTTACTATGCTGGTGAGGGGATGCGCAAAGCGGGTGATGTGATTCCATCCACTGACAGCAAGGCGTTAATGTTTACGACACGCGTTCCGCTTGGAGTCATCGGTGTAATTTCCCCTTGGAATTTTCCGGTAGCCATCCCAATCTGGAAGATGGCCCCTGCCTTGATTTATGGGAATACCATTGTGTTTAAACCGGCACAGGAAGCAGCTGTTACAGCAGCTAAGATTATGGAATGTATGCATGAGGCCGGCATCCCGGCAGGTGTAGTCAATATGGTTACCGGGGCTGGATCAGAAGTCGGCACAGCAATCGTTAACCATTCAGACGTAAACGGCATTACGTTTACAGGCTCCAATGCCACTGGGAAACAAATTGGTCAGGCAGCTCTTGCCCGCGGAGCAAAATATCAGCTGGAAATGGGCGGGAAAAATCCTGTCATTATTACAGCAGATGCGGATTTAAATCTGGCGGTAGAAGGAACAATTAACGGCGGCCTTCGTTCGACTGGACAAAAATGTACTGCTACAAGCCGGGTATTCGTTCAGGCAGAGGTATACGATGCATTTAAAGAGAAGCTGCTTGAACAGGTCAAAGAAATTACAATTGGAAACGGCATGGAAGGCAACTCATGGATGGGACCATGTGCCAGTGAGAATCAGATGAAAACCGTTCTCTCTTATATTGAAAAAGGGAAAGCAGAGGGTGCAAGATTGATATACGGCGGTGAACGGTACACGGAGAACGGAGGCGAAAACGGCTTTTTTGTCCAGCCGGCCATATTTGAAGAGGTTACAAATGGAATGGTCATTGCCCAGGAGGAGATCTTTGGTCCGGTGCTGGCACTTATTAAAGTGGAATCAATTGAAGAAGCGTTAACACAGGCTAATGATGTCGAGTACGGGCTTAGTGCCTCCATTTATACAAAAGACATCGGCACCATGATGTCGTTTATCAACGACATCGATGCCGGACTTGTACGGATTAATGCGGAAACTGCGGGTGTTGAATTACAGGCACCATTCGGCGGCATGAAACAGTCCAGCTCGCACTCCCGTGAGCAGGGTCAGGCTGCGGTCGAATTCTTTACTGCAATTAAAACAGTATTTGTAAAAGCATAGAAAGATAGATTCCATTAAACCCCTAAAATCTTCTTAGATTTTAGGGGGACGGCATTAAGTTAAAAAGGTTCATTTATTAATTTTGAGATTGTGTTTAAATGATTAGAAATAAAGCAGAAAATGGTAAGACTCAGAATTTTATCCTCTATAGACTTTGCACGATGGCAATCTATCAATTGATTAACCAAGGAATGCCTAAAATTGTTATAATATTCTTAATTTAATTTGGAAGCGATTTCTATTATAGGAGGTTTTATAATGAGAGAAATAAATCAAAAAAGAACGAAAGTTCGATGGAAGATTGCCATCTTCATGTGGGCAGCCATAGCCATTAATTATTTGGACCGTACAGTCCTGTCAGCTACCACCCCCACGATCATGAAGGAATTTGGACTAAATGCGGCACAAATGGGGATTGTCATGTCAGCTTTCTTTTGGACCTATGCGTTATTTCAGATTCCTGCTGGTTGGCTGGCCGATAAAGTTGGACAACGATTCTCTCTTGCTTTAAGCGTTGCCTGGTGGTCCATTGCCACCGCATTGACAGCTGTTAGCCAAGGAATGAAATCCCTCCTCATTTTTCGTACCCTATTAGGAATGGGGGAGGCAGGAGCATATCCAAGCAATGCTGGCGTGACAGCAAAATGGTTCCCTGATCGAGAACGGACAAGAGTTTCTGCTATTTTCGACAGCGGTTCTAAAGTGGGTACGGCGCTAGCGATGCCCTTTGTTGTTTGGTTAATGACTGCCTTTGGCTGGCAAGTTCCATTTATCGTATCTGGTCTGTTAGGATTGGTTTGGGTAGCCATTTGGTGGGCTTATTATCGTGATCCGGAAAAGCATATGTATGTAAACAAAGAAGAACTAACCTATATTCGTGATGGACAGGCCAAAAAGGATGGCCTTGAAAATACCCAGCCGATGAAATGGTATCAACTTCTTAAATACCGTAATATTTTAGCAATGTGTGTAGGGTTTTTCATGTTAAACTATGCCATTTATTTCTTTATCACTTGGTTCCCAACGTATCTTGTACAAGAACGAGGCTTCCAATTGATGAAAATGGGTTGGGTATCCATGATTCCTCCACTCTTTGGTCTAGTTGCTGAACTTTTAGCGGGCTGGTTTTCCGACCATCTTTATTCTAAAGGCTATTCCTTAACCTTTGTTCGTAAATTGAACCTAGGTGGAGGTATGTTATTAGCAACCTCGATTGCTTTTGCGGGGCTGGTTAATTCAGCTGTTCTTTCCATCGCTTTACTATCGATTTCCTATGCGGGTTTAACGACTGCTGCTTGTGCTATTTGGTCACTTCCTGGAGACGTAGCCCCTGTAAATATGACTTCAGTTGTTGGAGGACTTCAAAACTGTGTGTCAAATATGGGTGGCATTTTGGGTCCGATTGTAACCGGTTTTATAATTTCTACTACCCACTCATTTACCCCTGCACTTATAGTGTCAGGAACTGCCACCTTAATCGGTGCCTTAACCTATCTCTTTTGGCTTGGCAAAATTGAACCTATTGTTCCTAAAACAAGCAGTAATCTAGGAAAAATAGATAACCATTCTATAAACATTTAAGAATCATAAAAGCTTATTAAAAGTTGAAAATAGAGGTTTTCATGTCCACGAATACTTAAAAATAACATAAATAAAAAACCCTAGAAACTGCGTTAAAATCAACGCTTCTAGGGTTTTTGTGATTGCTATTTAATAAGCAAATCAATTAACGTGAGTAGAATTCAACGATAAGAGCTTCGTTAATTTCAGCTGGTAATTCAGAACGCTCAGGTAAGCGAGTGAAAGTACCTTCTAATTTGTCAGCATCAAAAGTTAAGAAGTCAGGAACAAAGTTGTTAACTTCGATTGCTTCTTTGATCACATCAAGGTTACGTGATTTTTCACGAACACTGATTGTTTGACCAGGAGTTACGCGGAATGATGGGATATCAACGCGTGAACCATTAACTAAGATGTGGCCGTGGTTAACTAATTGACGTGCTCCACGACGAGTACGAGCTAAACCTAAACGGTATACAACGTTGTCAAGACGTGATTCAAGAAGAACCATGAAGTTTTCACCGTGGATACCAGCTAATTTGCCAGCTTTATCAAAAAGATTACGGAATTGACGCTCAGTTACTCCATACATATGACGAAGCTTTTGCTTCTCTTGTAATTGTAATCCGTATTCAGAAAGCTTTTTGCGTTGGTTTGGACCATGTTGTCCAGGAGCGTAAGGACGCTTTTCTAATTCTTTACCTGTGCCGCTTAGAGAGATTCCAAGACGACGGGAAATTTTCCAGCTAGAGCCAGTATAACGAGCCATGAATGACTCCTCCTTCGTGTTTTTATTTTGGTAAAATAAAAACCGTTATGAGACTCTTTGACAGCCATTTTATTTTCATGCACCTTCGCCCTTGCAGCTAAGGGTTACGAGATACACCATCATTTAAATATGAGGAATAAAATGAGACTATTCAAAGTGAACACAATAGGCTGCAATATTTTACACAAAAAGTATTATATAATTTTTATTCCAACAAAGTCAAGAATATTTTTTTAGAAGGGTGTACAGAAGAATTTTGTAAGAAATATTATTTTAATAAAAGTTAATAATTTATACAAATAAATATCGCCAAAGTGTCTGAACATTAACTATAATTAAGGGACGATGTATATATCTGGAATTAGATCGGGTGAAACCTAAATGGATATTCTCGAGTGTGATTTACAATGGAAAATAAAAAGATACAAACAATTAATAGAGATTACAGAAGCACTTCATGCATCCCTGGATGTAGAGAACCTTTTGGGTGAATTATGTGTTACTTTGAAAGAATTATATCCTGACTCCTCCTTTTCCTTATTGCTTTCACAGGATACATATAGTCATAATGAACTTCCGATTATTGAACTTGAATATGATAGTGAAAATATTGCAGCTATCAAAGCTTATGGATCAGGAGAACTTCAATTTGAGTATTCTGCTCCTGGTGACCATGCGATTATTTATGTACCCCTAAAAGGGAAACAAGTAGCCTATGGTGTCTTGCAGGTAGTGGCAGCAACAGCGGCTGAATTCCATGAGTTTGAGGTAGAGTTTCTTAAGTTACTGGCGAGTGCTGCAGGCAGTTCCTTGGAAAATGCCTATCTTTATCAACAATCAAAGCAGGAAATCTCCAATTTGCAATTAATCAACGAAACTTCGCATTGCTTAAATTCCAACTTGCGATTAGTTGATACGATGACATATATGTCAGAACAAATCATCTCATCCATTGATGCACAAGAAGTTGGATTTTTCTTATTCACAAACGAACATGCTAAGATAAAAATACTCCCAGGCTCAACACCCTACTTTTACACACCACAAGCCAAAATTTATATTGATTATTTAAAGGGAAAAATTGAACGAGAAAAAAATCCTTTATTTATTGGAGATTTCAACCTCCAAAACATAAAAAATACACCCAGATTTCATTCGATTCTTGCGATTCCAATGATTCATAGCGAAAAATTAAAAGGTTTTTCCATTGTAATGCACCAAAAGCCCTATTTCTTTTCTTTTGATACTTTTAAACTCCTTCAGTCTCTTATCCATCATTCATCTCTTGCACTTACGAATTCTATGCTGAGAGAAGAGTTAGAGCATATGATTATTACCGATCACCTAACAAAGCTCTATTCACGTAAATTTTTGGATGAAAGAATTCAGGGGTCATTGAAAGAGTCCGGAGAGGGTACTTTTATACTGCTCGATATTGATAATTTTAAAGAAATAAATGATACATATGGTCATCAGGTAGGAGATCAAGTCATAGTACAGGTTGCAAACCTGATAAAAACCAATATTCGTGGAGAAGATATCGGTGCCCGCTGGGGTGGAGAAGAGTTGGCCCTTTATCTTCCGGGGGTCCCATTAGACAAAGGAGCGGCTGTAGCTGAAAGATTAGTGAAAAAAATAGCCGAATCCTCTGAGCCGCATATTACGGTGTCTTGTGGTGTTTCTTATTGGAATAAGGAACAGGTCGATGCCTACAACTACTTATTTAAACGGGCAGATGAAGCACTGTATATTGCAAAGGGGACTGGAAAGAACAAGGTTGTCATTCAAGCGCAAAATATAAGAGTTTGTTAGGGAAGGGCACTCATATTTAAGAGTGCCCTAACGATATTTACATAACAGACATATTATAAATTAATAAAATGTAAACGTTTTCAAACAGGAGGAATCTAAAATGGGGAAAAAGAAATCACGGTTTGAAACGGAAGTTATTCATTCAGGCTACAAGGCGGATGAACATCAAGACAGTTTAGTTCCCCCGTTATATCAAACATCCACCTTCACTTTTGCAAACGCCGAACAAGGGGAAAGAAGGTTTGCTGGTCAAGAAGAGGGATTTATTTATTCACGCTTGGGGAATCCAACGGTGAAAATATTGGAAGACAGGATTGCGGTTCTTGAACAAGGTGAAGCGGGCTTAGCATTTTCGTCTGGAATGGCGGCCGTCAGTGCAGTGTTAGTGGCCTTAACAAAGACTGGGGATCATATTCTTTGTTCACAAGGGGTATATGGTTGTACATTTGGATTGTTAGAGTTATTAAAAGAGAAATATGGTATCGACCACGACTTTTCGTTAATGAACTCGGCGGATTTATTAGAACAAGAACTCCGTCCAAACACCACATGTATCTATATTGAAACGCCGATAAATCCTACAATGAAGTTGGTAGATTTAGGACTAGTGGCGAAAATGGCGAATGAAAAAGGGATTCCTGTTGTTGTTGATAACACATTTTGTTCCCCCTATATTCAAACTCCTCTAACACTAGGGTGCGATGTTGTCATTCATAGTGCAACCAAATATATCTGCGGACATGGAGACGTCATTGCGGGGCTTGTCATTGGGAAGAAGGATTTTATTAGACAGGTCTCAAAGTCGACCCAAAAAGACATCGGTGGGATTATCTCACCTTTTGATGCTTGGCTTTTATTAAGAGGGCTGAAAACACTGCCATTACGCATGGACCGTCACTGTGAAAATGCCAGTAAATTGTTTCGATTTTTGAAAGACCATCCGAAAATCGAAACAGTTTATTTTCCTGGCGATCCAGAACATCAAGATTTTTCTATCGCTAAGAAACAAATGAAACAACCTGGTGGGCTTATATCTTTTACGATAAGAGGAACAAAGGAAACAGCGCAACAGTTGATGAATCAGCTGCAATTAATAAAAATTGCTGTTAGTCTCGGTGATGCCGAGACATTGATCCAACATCCTGCAACGATGACCCATGCCGTGGTACCAGAGGAAGAACGAAGAAAAATGGGCTTTGATGATACCTTACTGCGGCTATCTGTTGGCCTAGAAGCATGGGAGGATCTTCAAGAAGACCTCGAACAAGCGCTGGATAAGATTTAATAGAAAGAGTACAAAGGAAATTTTTTTAAGAGGTGCTTTTCTTAAAATACGATGTCTTGTTTTTAATTGAGTAACCAGCAAAAGTAAAATAAGCGGAAATTTTCCGGTTAAATGCAAAATGGAGCTCGTTTCGGGTTAAATAAGGGGAGGTTTTCCGTTTATGCAAAGCAAAATCACCCATTTTCGAATTTTTCGAGTTAATAGGCGGAATTTCTCCGTCTATTTATCAGTTCGGGTGATTAACCTGATCCCCCAACCGATAAGTAAAGAAAAAGACGTATGCCAATTCATACGTCAATTCTTGTATCTTTTAATTAAGAAAGCACCCGAAAACGGAACCCTTTAGGAAACTTCCTCTGTGCTCTTTTCTATATATGTTCAACCAGCACAGCCACAAACTCTTCTAGTTTTTGTTGATCTAACTCATCAAAGCGGTTCTTTTCAGGTGAATCAATATCAAGAACACCAAAAAGCTCTCCATCCTTTATTAACGGAACGACAATTTCTGATTGGGAAGCGGCATCACAGGCAATGTGACCTGGAAACAAATGAACGTCAGCCACTAGAACCGTTTCCTGTTTCAAGGCAGCCGTTCCGCAAACACCTTTACCAACCGGAATTCTGACACATGCAGGAAGACCTTGAAATGGTCCCAGTACAAGCTGTTGGTTTTTATCCATTAAATAAAATCCAACCCAATTAATTCGATCAAGAAATTGGTTCAGCAGGGCACTTGCATTGCTGAGATTGGCGATTTGATTGTCCTCATCATGAATGAGAGCATGCAACTGCTTTATGACAAGATTATAATTTTCTTCGCGGCTCCCTGAATACATTTCGACGTTAAACATGATATTTCCCCTTTGTTTCAACAATTTAATATAAGTATTTTATCAAATTTACAGGAATATAAGCAGACTTTGTCGATATTTTTATAAAGGAATCTGTCGTGTAACAAAGAATGTTTAAGTAAGGGGATTATCGGGTATTCCAGAAAGGGGCCATTATATGAAGAAAAATGCTAAAGAGGCAATAGTAAAGGCTGCTATCACATTGTTTAAGTCCAATGGTTACACAGGAACGTCCATAAGGGATATCGCCCATCTGGCTAACGTAAATACGGCAACGATTGCCTACCATTTTGAAAATAAACCAGGTCTATTAGAATATTGCTTTACGCAATTTTTTGAACAATATATTAGTAAGATGGAAGAAGCCTATGCATCCATTGAAAGGGGAGCAAAGGAATGTTTAAAACGAATTGTCGCGGATTTATTACACTATCAATGTGAAAATAGTAAATTGGCTAGTTTGGTCTACCGAGAAATGTCGATGGACTCGCAAATAGTAAGAGAGATTATGTCAACATACCTACTTAAAGAAAAATACTATTTTCAATTAATCTTTGAAAGAGGTTTTGAATGGAATGAATTCCGCCCGCATTCAATTCCTTATTTAATCATCCAATTAAAAGGATTACTCATGATGCCATTTATGAATACTCACTATATGAGGGAAGTCTTGTACGTATTTCCTAATGAACCATTTTTTGAGCAGAAATATTTAAAGGATATTAATTCGTGGATTGAAAAAACTTTATGCTCAGATGTGCCAATGAAAATGGGGGCAGTCGTCAAATAGCGGCAATCGCTATTTTTTTTTATTTTACAAAAAAAATGAAATTAATAGTCAAAAAATGTCGTTTACATGGTATCATAATAGCATTGAACAGAACATTAAAAGATTCATTTAAAATAGATGTACGATAACGCATTTGGAACGAATGTTTTTGGAAATAGGGGGCTTACTTGTGAAATTTTTCATTGGATTTTTTATCCTAATACTGGCCTTATTCGTAGTAGGGTATCTAATTAAGAAAAAGTACTTTAAGGAAATGGATCGATTGGAAGCTTGGAAAATCGATTTAATGAATCGTCCAGTACTGGATGAAATGTCAAAGGTTAAGCTGCTTAATATGACAGGTCAAACTGAAGAGCTTTTCGAACGTTGGCGAAATCAGTGGGACGAGGTTGTTACGGTGCAACTTCCTAATTTAGAAGAAATGCTTTTTGATGCAGAAGAGTACATAGATCGGTATCGTTTTAAAAAAGCCAAAGGTGTCCAACTTGCCATTGCCGGGAAGTTACAAGAAACAGAGGATCAGATAAAAAGTATTTTAGAAGAGTTACATGAACTGGTTGGCAGCGAGGAAAAGAACCGTGTTGGAATTGAGGAATTAAAAGAGCAGTATCGAGAATCAAAGAAAAGGCTGCTTGCCCACCGCCACAGTTTTGGCAGTTCAGAAAAGTCTTTAGAAGAACTGCTTAATGGCGTATCGCAAAAATTTCAGGAATTTGATGATAAAACGGAACATGGTAATTATCTTGAAGCCCGTGAAGTCGTTTTGGCGATTCAAAGTCAGCTGGGAACGATTAAGAAAGATATGGACTTAATCCCGCAGTTATTAATTGAATGCCAATCGCTTCTTCCGAATCAGCTATCCGATATCCTTGAAGGGTACCGTGAAATGTCTGGCCAAGAATATTACTTAGAACATATCAACGTGGATGAAGAGCTAAAACGCTTAGAGGAAAAGCTATCTGAGAATTTAGTACTCATCGAAGCGACGAAGATTGACGAGGCAGTGGAAGGAGTAACAGAAGTAAAGGAAAGAATCGATATCCTTTTCGATCTATTGGAAAAAGAAGTTCACGCAAAGCATTTTGTCTTAAAAAATGAACAAATTGCAAGTGATCTTCTCCTATCCGCCCATGAAGAAAATAGCCAACTATCAAGTGAATTCCTTCATGTTCAAGAAAGTTATCAGGTGTCCGATAGTGATTTTGAAACACAGCGTCATCTGGAAAAGGAACTTTCCACTGTCTATAAACATTTTGAAATCCTAATAGAAAAAGTAAAATTAAACGAAATCGCACAAAGCGTCATAAGCGAAGAGTTGGCTCAGATTAAAGAACAGCTGGATATTATCCGTGAGGGACAGCAAGATTTTGCTTTAAAACTCCAAGCCCTTAGGAAAGATGAATTTGAAGCAAGAGAAAAGCTAAAAGAACTTACTAAAAAGGTGGGCGAGACCGTTCGTCTCGTGACGAAAAGCAACGTCCCAGGCTTACCAGAGGATTATAAGTATTTATTTGAGGATACAAATGAGAGTATTCAAAATGTGAAATATCAACTTGAAGAAAAACCGCTTAATATTTCCGCTCTGAATCAGTATTTAGAAATTGCTGTTTTAACAGTGGATAAACTTACTAATTCAACGATTGAGCTATTAGAAAATGTGATGCTTGCCGAAAAAGCCATTCAATATGGGAATCGATATAAGAGCAAATTCCCAGAAGTTGCTAAAGGCTTAACAGAAGCAGAAATCGCATTTAGGCACTATGAATACCAAGAGGCTCTAGAACAAGCGGCAGCAACACTAGATGTTATTGATCCAGATGCATTGAAAAAAATAAAAGCCTCATTTGTCAGTAAATAAATAATTAGAAACCGATCAGTGCACTCTTTGGCTGAATCGGTTTTTTGTTTTTCCTTTTATATATCTTTATGATAAGATTTATTTTTGTAAGTGTAATGGTTCGGAAGTTCGGAGGAGAAAAAAATGATTTATTTAGATAATAGTGCAACGACAAAACCGTTTAAAGAAGTGTTAGATTCTTTTGTTACGGTGTCTAGTGAATATTATGGGAACCCGTCCTCACTACACAATATGGGTGCACAAGCAGAAAAGTTGTTATCCCAGGCACGGGAACAAGTGAGCAAGCTCCTAAAGGTGAAGCCCTCCGAAATTTATTTTACCTCAGGTGGCACTGAAGGAAATAATTTGGCAATAAAAGGGACTGCACTATTGCATAAAAATAAAGGACGCCACTTGATTACATCAAGTGTAGAGCATCCATCCGTTCGATCTGCGATGGAACAGCTTGAACATGAGGGTTTCGAGATCACCTACCTGCCTGTTGACCAGTATGGAAGAATTAGTGTCGCTGATCTTGAAAGCGCGATTAGGAAAGATACCATTTTAATTTCGATTATGCATGTGAATAATGAAGTGGGAACAGTTCAGCCGATAGAAGAAATTGGTGACCTATTAAAAAAACATCCTACGATTTTATTTCATGTTGATGCTGTTCAAAGTATTGGGAAACTTCCCCTTACACTAAATGAAAGTAGAGTGGATTTCTGCTCGATTTCCGGCCATAAATTTCATGGTTTAAAGGGTACCGGTGCCCTTTATATTCGTGAAGGTACAAGACTTGCTCCATTATTTTCTGGAGGGAATCAGGAACGGAAACTCCGTAGTGGTACTGAAAATGTGGCAGGTGCTGTTGCGATGGCAAAAGCACTTAGAATGACCTTAACGAAAGCTGAAACAGGGTTAGCAAGAATGAAGAAGATCCAAAGCATGCTCAGGAGCGGATTAACTGAAATAGAAGGTGTTCAAATTCATACGCCTCATGAAAATGCGGCCCCACATATCATAAATTTTTCACTAAAAGGAATTAAGTCTGAGGTATTTATACACTCGCTTGAGCAGAAAGGCATCTTTGTTTCAACAACAAGTGCTTGTTCCTCAAAAAAGAAATCGCCAAGTAAGACGCTTCTAGAAATGGGTGTTCCGGAGACATTGGCCGAAAGTGCCATCAGAATAAGCCTTTCCGTTGAAAATAGTATAGTAGAAGCAATTACGGCTTTAGAGGTCTTCAAAGAATCTGCAAACCAATTAAGGAAGGTAATGAAATAAATGGAATATGAACGAATACTAATACGCTATGGTGAAATTTCAACAAAAGGCAGAAATCGCAATAAATTTGTTGATAAGTTAAAAAAAAGTGTAAGAATCGCACTCGCTCCTTTTCCGAACGTGAAAGTGGAAGCGAGTCGTGACCGGATGTATGTCTTATTAAATGGTGAAAACTGCGCAGAAGTTATTGATAAATTGAAGAATATTTTTGGAATCCAGTCTTTTAGCCCTGCGATAAAGGTAGAAAGAGGTTTAGAGGCATTAAAGCAGACCTCGCTAGAATTAGTTCGTTCCCTATATAGGGATGGACAGACCTTTAAGATTACACCCAAAAGATCGGATAAATCGTTTGAGTTGGATACAGATGGAATCAATCATACCATCGGCGGCTATTTACTGCAGAATATATCGGGGTTGAAAGTGAATGTGAAAAATCCTGATATTAATTTACGGATTGAAGTCAGAAAGGAAGCCATTTATCTTTCCTGTGAAACCATTCAAGGTGCTGGCGGGCTTCCGGTTGGGTCAAGCGGCAAAGCCATGCTCATGCTTTCAGGCGGGATTGACAGCCCTGTGGCAGGTTATATGGCAATGAAAAGGGGAGTAGAAGTGGAAGCAGTCCATTTTTTCAGCCCGCCATTTACGAGTGAAAGAGCAAAAGAAAAGGTCATTGACCTTTCACAAAAACTAGCTGAAATTTATGGTTCGTTGACATTGCATATTGTCCCGTTTACAAATATTCAGCAAACGATTCGTGAACAAATCCCAGAAAATTACTCGATGACATCAACAAGAAGAATGATGCTGCGAATTACAGATGAAATCCGGAAAAAACATGAAGGTTTGGCAATTATTACTGGTGAAAGTCTCGGACAGGTTGCGAGCCAGACATTAGAAAGTATGTTAGCGATCAATGAGGTAACGAGTACGCCTATTTTGCGGCCATTGATTACAATGGACAAAACGGATATCATAAAAATTGCGCAAGAAATTGATACACTTGAAATCTCAAACAGACCTTTTGAGGATTGCTGTACCATCTTTGTACCTGCATCTCCAAAAACAAAGCCAAAAAGGGAAAAGGTTCAGCACTTTGAAAGTTTCTTTGATTTTGAACCTCTAATCAATGAAGCAGTGCAGAAGACAGAAAGAATTGTTATCAGGCCGGATCACAAACAGCTCTCCGAATTTAGCGAATTATTTTAAAAAGGTAAAATTCGAACAATTTGTGAACAATTACCAATTGTAATATAGAATGAAGATCTTAAGTTCTACACATTCTATACTCACAAGGAGGTGATATCACATGGCAAGCAACAACTCTAATCAATTAGTAGTTCCTGGTGTAGAACAAGCTCTAAGCCAAATGAAATATGAAATTGCTTCTGAATTTGGTGTAAATCTTGGAGCTGACACTACTTCACGTGCCAACGGATCTGTTGGTGGTGAAATCACAAAGCGTCTAGTAGCAATGGCTGAATCACAATTAGGCGGCGGATTCTCTCGTTAATAAAAAATAAATACGATGGCTACAGAGAGCGTGGGGGTTTCCCCCCGCTCTCTTTTTATGCTCCAGATAGTAAAAAATATTTGTATCTGAATAATAATTTAAAATTATCTAATAATTTTGTATAATTAATATTGTAGGATAAAATATTGTTAATGTTAAGGGGGAGAAGCATGAAGCGGGAAGATTTGATTGCACCAGATAAGTATAATCTAGTCTCAGAAGTGGAGAGTTTTGCACAGGATCCAAACAGAGTCGCCTTAAAGTGGGAGAATGAAGCAGGAGACACCCAGCAAGTTACATACGAACAATTAATAAAGAAAGTGAACCAGGCGGCAAATCTGTTTGCAAAGAATGGCCTAAATAAGGGAGATGTGGTCCTTGTCATCGTACCGCGTCTCATTGAGGCATATGTCGTTTATTTGGCCGCTTTAAAAGCAGGCATGGTCGTTATTCCAAGTTCGGAAATGTTAAAGGAAAAAGATCTGCAATACCGGATAACACACGGTGATGTAAAAGGTGTGATAAGTTTTTATCCATACGTAGATCAATTTGAAGAAATCAACAAAACCCAGACATTGGTAAGATTTACGATTGGTGGAACTAAACCAGGCTGGATTGACTTGGACACAGAGATGACAACTGCTTCCGAAACCTTCGAACCAGCGGACACCCTTAGAGAAGATATGGCCTTTTTATCCTATACGTCTGGAACAACAGGGAATCCTAAAGGGGTTGTCCATACACATGGCTGGGCTTATGCTCATTTAAAAACAGCTTCTCCACAGTGGCTTTGTATTGAAGATGGTGACACAGTTTGGGCAACTGCCGGCCCAGGCTGGCAAAAATGGATTTGGAGTCCATTTCTATCCGTTCTTGGATCTGGTGGTACAGGATTAGTTTACAGCGGAAAATTTGAACCGAAAAAATATTTGAGTCTCCTCCAAAAATATGATGTAAATGTCCTTTGCTGTACACCGACGGAATATCGACTAATGGCGAAGGTAGATAACTTAGCTGATTACCAATTACCAAATCTTCATAGTGCCGTCTCTGCAGGAGAACCGTTAAATCGAGAAGTAATAGATACGTTTAGAAAATATTTTAATATTGATGTTCGTGACGGTTATGGACAAACAGAAAATACCTTGCTTGTAGGCGTTACCAAAGGAATGGAATTGAGATCTGGGTCCATGGGAAAGCCGACGCCTGGAAACAGGGTTGAAATCATTAACGAAGAGGGACAGGTGTGTGCAGTCGGTGAAGTGGGGGATATCGCTGTCCATGTAGAAACACCAGCTTTATTTAAAAACTATTATAAAGACCCGGAAAGAACAGCAATGCAGTTCCGCGGTGATTATTATGTAACCGGTGATAAAGCAAAAATGGACGAAGAAGGTTATTTTTGGTTTGAAGGCCGTGGAGATGATATTATTATCAGCTCTGGCTATACGATTGGACCATTTGAAGTGGAAGATGCACTTGTTAAACATCCATTTGTCAAGGAATGTGCAGTCGTGGCAAGTCCGGATGAGATTCGCGGCTTTATTGTCAAAGCATTTGTTGTCTTAAAAGAAGATGTTGATTCCACCGACCCTGAATTGACAAAAACATTACAAGAGCATGTGAAAACGCTTACAGCACCATATAAGTATCCAAGGAAAATTGAATATATCCCTGAGCTTCCAAAAACAACCTCAGGGAAAATTCGCCGGATTGAACTTCGGAAAAAGGAACTTGAGGGAGCGAAACAAGCATAATGCAATCAGGAAAGAAAGCAGGCGGAATTCCGTCTGCTTTTTAATTGGAAGCAAAATTCCCCCCCATTTATGTAGTTTCGCGTTATAATAGAGATTATTTCGAAACTAGAAAGAATAGGGGCTCGTACACATATGAAAAAGACAGAAACGCAAAAAGGAGTCATTCATGCCGGCTTTTCCTATTTACTTTGGGGATTATTGCCAATCTATTGGAAGCTTTTAGACCATGTTAATGCTAAAGAAATTTTAGCCAGTCGTGTGGTATGGTCGTTTATTTTTATGGTCATCATACTTCTCCTAACCAAAAAATGGGGACTTTTTCTCCGAACGATTAAAGGGTTTGCGAAAAATAAAAAACAAATGGCTGCATTGACGATTGCCTCCCTGTTAATCAGTGTGAACTGGTTTATTTATATCTGGGCGGTTAACAGTGGTCATATGATTGAAGCGAGCCTTGGTTATTATATCAATCCATTAATTAGTATTTTATTAGGAATGATTGTGCTAAAAGAAAAATTAACGGTTTACCAATACGCGTCATTCGTCTTAGCGGCAATTGGGGTATTAATTATTTCTATTTCCCATGGGCAGTTTCCGTGGATTGCCATTGTGTTAGCCCTTTCCTTTGGATTATATGGATTGGCGAAAAAGTTAATCAATGTAGATTCTACAGTAGGGTTAACCTTAGAAACCCTAGTGATTACACCGATTGCTGTCATCTATATTGGCTTTTTATTTATTAGCGGCTCGAATGACTTTTTAAACTCTGGGGTTCAAACTGACCTACTACTAATGGGTGCAGGGGTTGCAACGGCAGTACCGCTCCTGTATTTTGCAAAAGGCGCACAAAAAATCCCTTTATCATTATTAGGTTTTCTACAATATATTGCACCAACATTAACCTTACTTTTAGGCGTATTTGTCTACCATGAACATTTTTCAAAAATACAACTTCTATCCTTTATGTTCATTTGGTCGGCATTAACGATTTATTCATTATCAAAAACAAAGCTATTGTCTGCACAAAGGTTCCATTTGCGAAAAGAAAAGGGCACTAGCATACAATAAAATGAAAAAACCTTATCCACTTCGCCTGGATAAGGTTTTACTTTGTATAAATAGAGACTTCCGCCTTTTAAAGGAATGACCGCTTCACTTTTTGCCAAAAGGAATTGTCTTTTAGTTTAAGTGTTTTTAACTTTTTATCACTTATTTTTATGCTGATTTTCTCCACGTGACGGATGCTTAATGCTTCATTATCCATGCCCATTGTTGGATGGTCATTGCCTTCAGATATTACTTTAAGCGTAAGTGTTCTTTCACTACCAACAATAAAGGAGGAACCAAGTGTTCGATAATTAATGGTATTTACAGAGGCTACTTCACTCACCTGCATGCATGGAAGAAGTGGATCAACTATCGAACCATTCACCGATTTATTATAGCCAGTACTACCTGTTGGTGTTGCGACAATAAGTCCATCACCGCGGAAGGTTTCTAAGTGAAGCTGATCAATGTAGACATCTATTACTAGTGTCTTTATGATTGAAGAGCGAATACTGAATTCGTTTAAGCAAGGAAATGTACCTTGACCATCAACTTCTACTTCAATTAACGGATAACGGCGAACTTTTATATTTTCATTGGTGACAATCGCATCAATCATTTTAGATCTATCACTAATTCGGAAATCACAATACATACTCAAATTATCTTCAGTTGAAATCCCCGTATAAAGGCAATCATCCCGGAAGCCAGTTTTCCGAACTGCTTGTAGAAACGTTCCATCATCACCAACACTGGCAATGATATTTGCGTTTCGGTAATCAGTGACAATTGTAAATCCATATCGATTTGCAATGTCTACAAGCGGAGCAACTTTTGACAGCATGTCCGAATCTCGTTTGTGATAAAAGTAAATATTGCGTCTATTCTCCATGGTATGTACCTCCCTAGTAAATGAGCTTTTTGTAACATTATCCCAATCGCGAAAATATTCTCTAAGAAATAATGCTAGTCTGAAATTAGTTTAGCATTTTATTGAGACAATATGAAATAGGACTTAATTTTAAGATAAACAATAAGGGGGACATACGTATTTATGAATGGAAAACGGTGGGCCGCACTAGGCATTGCAGCAGCGTTATTTTTCATCTCGTTAGTCATTAATTTTTTATCCTCTTTTGCTTTTAAAGGATGGGAAACAAATTTCACTGATTTTATGGCTTCTGCGGAGCAGCCTTTTACAGAAGAGGTTGTCAATGAAGGGAATGAATTAAAAAAAATAGTGATTCTTGATGTAAATGGGGTCATCCAGGATACATGGGAAACAGGCTCAATCCTGCAAAGCTCTGGTTTCAATCATCAGGACTTTATGAAAAAGTTAAACCATATTAAAAAGGATGACTCGGTGAAGGGGATAATTATTAAGGTCAATTCCCCCGGTGGCGGAGTGGTAGAAAGTGCAGAAATTCATGATAAACTAACTGAAATTCAAAAAGAAACCAAAAAGCCAGTCTATATCTCAATGGGTTCCATGGCCGCATCGGGAGGATATTATATTTCAACAGCGGCTAAAAAGATCTATGCCAGTCCCGAGACAATGACTGGCAGTCTCGGTGTGATTATGGAAGGAGTCAATTATAAAGGGCTTGCCGATAAATATGGTGTTGACTTTGTTACGATTAAAAGTGGTAAACATAAGGACATTATGAGCCCAACAAGAAAAATGACCGAGGAGGAACGACAAATCTTACAATCGATGATAAATAATTCATATCAAGGATTTGTCAAAGTTATTTCAGAGGGACGAAACCTCCCAATCGAGCAGGTGAAAAAAATAGCAGATGGCCGTGTTTATGATGGCCGTCAAGCCAAGGATTTGCAGTTAATTGATGATTTTGGATACCTAGACGATGTGGTGAAGCAAATGAAAAAACAGGAGAAACTTAAAGGTGCACAAGTTGTTCGATATTCAGACTCACTTGGTTTGGGATCCTTATTTACAATGCAGGCAAAGAAATTAATGGGTAAAGATATGGAAATGGCTGGCTTGTTGAAGGTCTTATCAAGACCGAATTCTCCGCGAATTATGTACCTTTATGCGGAATAGGGGGAGTATCCATGGAAACGAATGAGTATCAAGAATACTCGAACGACAGAAAAGATGAACTTTCCATTCGATATGCGGGCTTCTGGATGCGCTTTTGGGCTTATCTTCTTGATTTGGTGGTAGTGGGAAGTATCGTTAGGATATTGATTAAACCGGTTTTTCGAATGCTGGATATTTCTTTATCGGAATCGTCCATGTTTGCTCCAGTTTCAATTCTATCCGCGTTAATCTTCTACCTATATTTCGTACTAATGACCAAGTATCTAAATCAAACGCTAGGGAAAATGGTGTTTGGATTGAAAGTAGTTGATTTAAAAAGTAATCAAATGACATGGGGGACGATTCTATTTCGTGAATGGATTGGTCGGTTTATTTCGTCAACAATCATCGTAGGATATATAATTATTGCTTTTTTACCCAAAAAACAAGGCTTGCATGATCTATTCACTGACACTTCGGTCATACATGTGGAACGGTGATCTTAAACCTATCAACATTTGTTGGTAGGTTTATTTTTATATGGAAAAGCAAATACTACCCGCTGAAAGGTTGTGATTGAAATTGTTCTGGGTACTCGTAGTTTTGTCGATTCTATTGCTCTTTTTCATTCTCATTCTTTTTACTAAATTAACAATACTAATTAATTATTATCATCATAATGACAATGATGATTTAAAGATAAAATTTAAGATTTGGTTTGGATTAATAAAATATACAATTAACGTTCCGTTAATAAAAGTGGATGATAATTCTCCTAGCATTGTTGTAGAAAGTAAATCTAAAATGGGTGAATCTTCAACTGAATCAACTAGCACAGACTCCAATCAAATCACAGCTGAAGATGTTGAGAATAATTTTTCAAATGCAAAAAAAATACTTAATCATGTGTTTGGATTACATCGGATTATAAGGAAGTTTTTTCGAAAAGTTACCATGAAAGGCTTAGAGTGGAATACTTTGATTGGTTTAGGAGATGCAGCGCACACTGGGACGATAACTGGTGCCATTTGGGCGTTTAAAGGGAGCATCATAGGTCTTATTAGTCATTATTTAAAACTAAAAGAAATGCCAAAAATAACGGTGACTCCACACTTTCAGGCGGCCGTTATTCAGACAAGACTTACATGTATTATTCAGTTTCGTATCGGGTATGCTATTCTAGCAGGATTAAAACTGTTTAGATTCTGGAGGGGCGGACTTCCGCACTTTAAAAAGAAAACAAATTTTGCAAATGATAAAACAAAATCCATTTGAAAAAGGAGGAAACAGCCATGTCTGACCATCCAATTCAAGGTTTGATGACAACTGCAATGGAAAGCCTTAAAGAAATGATTGATGTGAATACGATTATTGGTGATCCTGTTGAAACCCCTGACGGAAGTGTTATTTTGACTGTATCGAAAGTAGGTTTTGGATTTGCCGCAGGTGGTAGTGAATTTAAGCTCGAGGGGTCTCAAAGTCAAGGGCAAGGCAAAGGTCAAGGTCAAGGTCAAGGTCAAGATCAGGGACAGGGTCAGGGGAAGAGTCAAGGTTCATCCCATCCATTTGGCGGCGGTAGCGGGGGCGGTGTCTCAATTACCCCAATTGCCTTTTTAATTGTCAACTCTCATGGTGTGAAAATGCTGCATTTGGATGAAAGCACTCATTTGTATGAAAAAATATTAGAGCTGGCTCCAACGGCGATAGATAAAATTCAGCAAATGTTCTCAAAAAAGGACCAGGGCCAACAGCAAATTAGTTCGCAAGGATCGAAAAACGAGCATAAACCAAAAGAAGAACTTGAATTATAGTAGCAAAGGTTAATCTTCCAGAAGATTAGGAAGGTTAACTTTTTTTATGTGAGTGTTTTAATTTGAGAAATGTCTAGCTCCAGGTCCCAGCGGCTAGTGTACTTCGCCCTTTTCCCTTCGATAAGTCAAGCACGGATGCGCTAACTCTCTCCGTGTTTCCTTTATCTTAGTCAAAGGGCTCCAGTCCATACGCCGCTAAACGGTCCCTTGCGCTTTTCGATTAAGTCTAATTAATTGCAAATTAGATGTTGAAAAGATATATTTACACTGTACATATTTGAAGGGAAGCGGTTTTCTACAATCCGCTAGAACTTGAACACGAAAAAGGAGGATGTAAAATGGCAAATGTAACATTTAAAGGGAATCCAATTACACTTTTAGGCAATGAAGTAAAGGTAGGGGACAAAGCACCTAACTTTACTGTACTGGCAAATGATTTGTCACAAGTTAGCTTAGAAAGTACCAAAGGTCAAGTACGTTTAATTACCTCTGTACCTTCTTTGGATACTGGTGTTTGTGATGCTGAAACACGTCGTTTTAATGAAGAAGCAAACAGCTTAGGTAACGTGAAAATATTAACGGTAAGTGTGGACTTGCCATTTGCACAAAAACGTTGGTGTGCTGCTAGCGGAATTGAAAATGTGCAAACATTATCTGATCATCGTGATCTTTCTTTTGGTGAAGCATATGGAGTTGCTATCCAAGAATTAAGACTGTTGGCTCGTGCCGTATTTGTTGTCGATTCAAACGACACAGTAACATATGTGGAATATGTTAGTGAAGCAACCAACCACCCGAACTACGAAGCAGCACTTGAAGCAGCAAAAGCGGCAAAGTAAGATAATGATATAGAAGGCCTCTGCATAGCAGGGCCTTTTTCTATGCTTAAAACTTGTATAATATGTCGATACTCATTAAAATGGATTAGGAAATTAATAAGGGCGGGGATCAAATGAAAGTTTCTCCAGTAGAACAATTGTTTACGTTATTTAATGAAACTGCACTTCTTTTGCAGGAAGAAATAAACTGTACCTATTTAGAGGCACTCGCTGAGACGGGAGAGAATTTATTCCAAGGCTCTATCCTACAAGATGAGGTTAGCGAACTAACTGAAAAAAGATTGAAGAAACTGTATGGACAGATTCATTTAGAAAAGTTTTCAAACGATGAAATTCGGAAAGCTTATCAACTGGCTATCTTAAAAGGGATGAATGATAGTGTTCAATCGAACCATCAAATGACACCTGATTCTGTTGGGATACTTATTGGCTATTTAGTAGAAAGATTTATGAAACAGCCTACATTCCGTTTGCTTGACCCAGCAGTGGGTACTGGGAATTTGTTGACAACTGTTTTAAATCATCTGCAAAGAAAAATTGACTCAGTCGGCGTTGAGATTGATGACCTTCTTATTAAGCTTGCCTATGTTAATGCCAATTTACAAGCTCATCCTATTCAACTCTTCAATCAAGACAGTCTGGAGCCGATGTTTATTGATCCTGTTGATGCAGTAATCGCAGATTTGCCCGTAGGATTTTATCCAAATGATGTTAGAGCTGCAGATTATATGGTCAAGGCAAGTGAAGGGCATACCTATTCCCATCATTTATTTATCGAACAAAGTGTCCGCCATACGGTGCCAGGCGGTTATTTATTCTTTCTAATACCAAATGGACTATTTGAAAGTGAGCAAGCACCACAATTACATGATTTTTTTAAAGAGCATGTTATTGTTCAAGGATTGCTGCAATTGCCAGTAAGTATGTTTAAAAATAAAAATTCAGCGAAAAGTATCATCATCTTGCAGAAAAAGGGAGAAGGAGTTCACCCGCCGAAGCAGGCATTGCTGGTTGAATTACCTAATCTTTCAAGTGCAGTAGAGATGGATAAAATATTATCCAAGATGGACAAATGGTTTCAAGAGAACAAAGGATGAACCGAGATTAATCTCTGGGTTCATCCTTTGTTTTAATATTGTAAAATAAGAAATATCAGAATAAATTTTCATTTGTAATGTAATCGTTACCATAGGAAATTTGCCTTGAAATATACTATACACAATGATTCAATTAAGGATGGAAATAATCAAGAGTGGTTTGAGCAAAATAATCTTGTACTACTTAAAAAAATGCCAAACCAGTGTTGTTATATAAAAGGAGCGGTAACGATATGTCAAAAATTATTGCAATTAATGCGGGGAGTTCTTCCTTAAAGTTTCAATTGTTTGAAATGCCAAGTGAAGATGTCATCACAAAAGGATTAATCGAAAGAATCGGTTTAAATGATTCAATTTTTAATATAACGGTTAATGGTGAAAAAGTTCAAGAAATCATCGATATCCCTGACCATGAAGTCGCTGTAAAAATGCTTTTAGATAAATTAACGACATTAGGTATTATTAATTCACTTGATGAGATTGTTGGAATTGGACACCGTGTTGTTCATGGTGGAGAAACATTTACCGATTCTGTGCTGATCACGGATGGAGTGATAAATAAAATTGATGAATTATCAGAACTTGCACCATTGCATAATCCAGCAAATCTAACTGGAATCAAGGCTTTCATGAGCGTGCTTCCTAATGTTCCTGCTGTGGCTGTATTTGATACGGCATTCCACCAAACGATGCCAGCTAGCTCTTACCTGTACAGCTTACCAATGGAGTATTACGAAAAGTATGGTATTCGTAAGTATGGTTTTCACGGAACCTCTCATAAATATGTATCACAGCGTGCAGCTGAGCTTTTAGGTCGCCCTGTTGAACAATTACGTTTGATTTCTTGTCATTTAGGAAATGGTGCAAGTATTGCAGCAATTGAAGGCGGTATGTCAATTGACACATCTATGGGCTTTACACCACTTGCAGGGGTGACCATGGGTACTCGTTCAGGTAATATTGACCCTGCATTGATTCCATATATTATGGAAAAAACCAATAAAACGGCTGAGGAAGTACTTGATGTACTAAATAAAAAGAGCGGTATGCTGGCAATGTCCGGTTTCTCAAGTGATTTACGTGATATTGAAATTGAAGCGAAAAAAGGCAATGAGCGTGCAAAGCTTGCCTTGGATGTTTTTGCAAACCGAATCCATAAATATATCGGTTCTTATGCTTCACGTATGAATGGTGTCGATGCTATTATTTTCACAGCAGGGATTGGTGAAAATAGTGACACTATTAGGGAAAATGTATTAAGAGGTCTAGAATTTATGGGTGTTTATTGGGATCCGGCTCTTAACAAAGTAAGAGGCGAAGAAGCCTTTATTAACTACCCACACTCACCAGTAAAAGTATTAATCATCCCAACAAATGAAGAAGTAATGATTGCCCGCGATGTTTTACGTCTTGCTGACATTCATTAATCGTTAAATATTTAAAAGGCAAAAGCTAGGACAGAGCTTTTGCCTTTGTTTTTTTATTCAGGTAATTCTTTATGATATACTGGAAAGAGAAAGCCTTGCAGTAAGGGGGAATCAAACATGCCATTAACAGACCGTGAAGCAATGGTCTTGAATGAAATACAGGATTGGGAAAGAAATTTATTTGAATTCGAGCCGAATGATTTCCAATTAACCTATGAAAAATTTCTGCAACAATCATTCTTATTATTGCCTGATAATGTTCAACGTCAATTCTTTTCGGTGGTCGATAGCTGGCTGTTTCATTTACATAGCATGATCCAAGGCTCTCAGCTGCAAATGGATGCAAAGGATAGAATTCTTTCATCGGGGCGAATCTTTCATAAGGACATAGAAAAAATTGAAGATCTAAAAAAATTAAGGATTGAACAATTACAATATATTGCTGAGCAGCAAATTGCCCGTCATCGTCTTTATTCCTTTGTGCAAGGGGGATTAGCTGGGACTGGCGGTCCACTGCTATTAAGCACGGACATACCAGCGATAGCAGTGATTAATTTAAGGGTCGTCCAATTAATTGCGATGACTTACGGAGTGGAGGTTAATACCCCATTTGAAATGATGACCTCCTTGAAGGTCTTTCACACGGCTACATTACCCCCAAGGCTCCAAAGAGCAGGCTGGACTTCCCTGATGGAAGAATTAGAGGCGCAAGAAGATTATTATTTTTATGAAGGAAATGAAGAAATAACTGATATAACCTGGCTTGAACAACCGGTTCAACAACTTATGAAAGCGCTGGTCATTGCGCTGTTCAGAAAAAAAACGATTCAAGGAATACCGTTAGTCAGTATGGCCATTGGTGCTGGTGCTAATTATCAGTTAACTAGAAAAGTAACGGACGTAGCTCATAAATATTATCAATTTCGTTACCTACGAGAAAAAGAGGAGTTAATGGGATGAGTACTCAAGAACATAAAAAAGCCGCACCTAGAATAGTTAATTGCAAAGTTATAACAGTTAGTGATACACGAACAAAGGGAACAGATAAAAGTGGAAAGTTAATGATGGACTTACTTGAACATGCAGGTCATAAGATTGTTGATTACGTCATTGTAAAAGATGAAGCAGAGCCCATCCAAGATGAAATCGTAAAAGGATGTGCAAAGGAAGAAATTGATGTCATTTTAACAAATGGCGGAACGGGGATTGCCAAGCGGGACGTAACGATTGAAACGGTAGAAAAATTACTTGATAAAGAGATTGTTGGTTTTGGTGAAATATTCCGGATGCTAAGTTTTCAAGAAGATATTGGTTCTGCAGCCATTCTTTCAAGGGCTATAGCTGGTGTGGTAAAAAATAAAGCAGTATTTTCTACCCCGGGCTCAACAGGTGCCGTGAAGCTCGCAATGAATAAATTAATTCTGCCTGAAATAGGGCATGTGGTAAGAGAAATACAAAAAGACCTCTAAATAGAGAAAAACTCCCTTTTCGATGGAAAGGGAGTTTTCTAATGATGGACTTTTGTTGAAAGAACTTCGTTTGCTCGGTACCATAGCCATAAATCATTAATAATGGAAGCGAGATCCGCAATTTCCGTGTTCAGTTGACATGAACGTGGAAAATTACTTTCATTGGAGAGAAGTGCTTGTTTCAAATTAATTTCTGTTTCAAGTTCACTAATCCGGTCAGGAATCGAACCGCGGATTTGTTCCCAGTAAAAGAGAATCTTTTGTTGTGTTTCCTCGTTGTATTGGTCCCATTCCAAAGTTAATTCGGGCACTGGAATACCAAGACGATGATCAAGAGAAAAATATTCTTCCATACGATTGCCTCCAATCCGACTGACTACTTTTTATTTTACTATACATTCATCACCCATTCACTATAAACCTATGTTTTTAAAATTTGTAAAGAAAGCACGAAGCTTAAAATCCGCTGCGTGCTTTTCGACTCTATCTTAGGCGATATCTTTTTCTGTGCGAACTACGAGAACGTCACAATGTGCATAACGAGTAATATGTTCAGAAACGCTGCCGATAAAAAACCGCTCGACAACATTTAATCCAGTTGCACCGCAGATAATCAAATCCACTTTGTGTTTTTTAGCTAAATCTCTTGGAATACGTATTTTTGGAGAACCATAATCAATTTCATATTGCACTTTAGTTAATCCTGCATCCTCGGCTTGCATTCGGTAATTTTCAAGCATATCTTTTGCCAACTTTTCTGCTCGATCTCCAATAACCGTGTCATATGCCTCAATTAATGCAAATGTTCTAGTGTCAATAACGTGGACTAATAATAGGGTGGCATCATTTCTCTTGGCCATTTCAATCCCTTTTTTAAAAGCCCAATCAGCTTCTTTTGAACCATCAATAGCGACTAAAATATTTCTATATTTAAGTCCCATGATTAATCATCTCCTTACTTAAATTATACATTATTTAACAAGGAATAACTGTTGCAACTTTTCGAACAATATAGAGGTAACCTTCAATGGAAAGGAGATTTGAATGATGGGAAAAAATGAACAAAACAATAAGTTTTTGTTTGAGTTTAATGAGCATGGTGCCAATGAAGTAAGACAGCAAATTATGGATTCATATAATAGTGGATTTATTGGCGAAGGAACAGCAATTGCTGATAGTAATGATTTTGCTGGAACTGAGAGTTAATGTAATGTTGATGGTACGGAGGGGCTGTCCTTATATGGGATAGTCTTTTTTTTGTGGACAAATATCATGGATTTTTTGTAAATAAGGGCCAATACCCAAGAATGTGCAGTGGAAATTGCATATCCTTTAGTGTGTTTATTAATAAGAATGAGGAGGAGAAACATGAGTACAGAAATGTATGGAATGCCTAATACCGTAGATGTGAACTATAATGTGGTTGATCCTACAGATGAAAGAATTCGTCCAGGGTTTGGACATTTTGGTGGATTTCATGGTGGTTTCGGAGGTTTTGGCCGTCCAGGATTTGGATTTGGCGGTTTCGGCAGACCAGGATTTGGATTTGGTGGTTTTGGTCGCCCAGGATTTGGATTCGGTTTTGGCCGCCCAGGATTTGGCTTTGGTGGATTTGGCTTTGGGGTTCCATTCTTAACAGGTCTAGCCGCAGGTGCCTTATTAACTCCAGGTTACGGATATGGTTACGGATATCCTTACTATCCACCATACCCATACCCATATCCTTACCCATATTATCCTTGGTATTAATGAAAAGAGCTTTGCCATTTTTGGCAAGGCTTTTGCTTTATTTCTTGTCGAAATCTAATGTTCCTTAGTTAATGTTACGAGGTTACATCTTACTTAGGAAAAGGGTTATAATAAAGATGCCTTGGCTAAATTTACTATTTATTAATTTATTTGGAGGTAAACACATGCGGATCGGAGTACCTACAGAAATAAAAAATAATGAAAACCGTGTAGCGATGACACCAGCAGGAGTGGTCAACCTAGTGAAATTCGGTCATGAGGTTTTTATTGAAAAGGGAGCTGGTCTTGGATCTGGTTTTTTGAATGAAGATTATGAATCAGCCGGTGCAAAACTTGTAGATACAGCAGAAGAAGCGTGGTCCATGGAAATGGTGATGAAGGTGAAAGAACCACTTCCAAGCGAATATAAATACTTTCGTGAAGGATTAATTTTATTTACATATTTACATCTTGCACCTGAACCAGAATTAACGAAAGCATTAATTGATCAAAAAGTAATAGGCATCGCCTATGAAACGGTGCAGTTACCAAATAGAAGCTTACCGTTGTTAACGCCGATGAGTGAGGTAGCTGGCAGAATGGCCCCGCAAATTGGTGCCCAATTTCTTGAGAAAGTTTATGGAGGGATGGGAATTCTTCTTTCTGGTGTCCCAGGGGTCCAAAGAGGAACAGTTACCATAATAGGCGGTGGTGTGGCTGGAACGAATGCAGCTAAAATGGCGATTGGTTTAGGGGCAAAAGTGACTATTATCGACTTAAATCCAGATCGTCTTCGGCAATTAGATGATATTTTTGGATCAGATGTGACGACTCTTATGTCCAATCCCTATAATATCGCTGAAGCAGTGAAGGATTCGGATTTGGTGATCGGTGCCGTTCTAATTCCTGGAGCAAAAGCCCCGAAACTCGTAACAGAAGCAATGATTCAATCGATGAAACCAGGTAGTGTCGTTGTGGATATAGCGATTGACCAGGGAGGGATTTTTGAAACCACTGACCGGATTACCACGCACGACAATCCAACCTATGTGAAACATGATGTTGTCCACTATGCTGTTGCAAACATGCCGGGTGCGGTCCCAAGGACTTCTACCATCGCCTTAACAAATGTAACGGTCCCATATGCCGTGCAAATTGCCAATAAAGGTTACAAACAAGCTTGTCTCAGCAATGAAGCATTGTTAAAAGGAATCAACACACTGGGCGGCTACGTAACCTATCAAGCAGTCGCAGAAGCACATGGGCTAGAATTCTTAGATACAAGGACCTTGCTAGAAAAATAATGATTAAGCGGAGGAGGGACAATGATGTTCCTCTTCTTTTTTATAAAAATGGCTTTGTTAAAGCTTATTGCTTATTTTGGCACCCTGTTGATTGTAGCGGAAGGCGCGAAGACTCCTGCGGGAGGACGGGGCAGGGGAGACCCCGCAGGAGCGCAGCGACGAGGAGGCTCCCCGGACCGCCCGCGGAAAGCGAAGCGCCTGGAGCGGAAATTAACAGGCCGGTTTATCAAAGTCATAAAAAGTAAAAACCAGCTCCTAAAAGGAACTGGTTTGAAGTACATACTATGTAGCCGCATTTGCCGTATTAATATAAGAAAGTTTTAAACCACCACTCCTCAAAGTGGGTGTTCTCAGAAACCCTTCCTGCATGTCCTCCAAGTCTTATAGACAGAGGCTTGTCATTCCAGTTCCAATGGTTAAACTCCCTTTTACAGCTTAAAGGTTAAAACTTTATTATGACTACGAACAACGCAGCTTGTATTAGTATAATATATCAATTCTGTCTAAATTTCAATGTAAAAAAATTACAAATGAAATTATTTTGTAATCTGCAAGTCTTTAGGAAACTTTGTAAGAACTTTTGCCCCGTCTGCAGTAATATAAATGTCATCTTCAATCCTTACACCGGCCACATTTGGTACATAGATACCTGGCTCAATCGTGTAGACCATACCTTCCTCAATAATGAGCGGGTTGGTTTCTGTCAATGAGGGATACTCGTGGACGCTAATTCCGAGCCCGTGACCGAGCCTGTGTGGAAAATAGTCTCCATAGCCTGCATCCGCAATAATTCTACGGGCAGTAAGGTCTACTTCTGCAGCTGTTACCCCTGGTTTGCTTACTTCAATAGCAGCGAGCTGTGCTTTTAATACGGTGTCATAGATTTCTTTTTGCTTGTCATTAATGTCTCCGTAAGCCACGGTCCTAGTGATATCAGAACAATACCTATCAACAACCACACCCAAATCAAATAAAACAAGATCCCCTTTTTGAATTTTCGTTTCTCCAGGGTTTCCATGGGGAGAAGCGGCATTGGCTCCGGCAAGAACCATTGTCGAAAACGACATTTCGGTAACACCCTTTTGTTTTAAGGCGTACTCTAAAGCATTCAGTATTTCCAACTCTGTTTTGCCTTCCTTAATTTCACTAGCCCCGAATTCAACGGCGAAATCAGCAAGGGCACAAGCCTCTTCAATGATTTTTAATTCCTTGGCATCTTTAATCATTCGAAGCATGCGTAATTTTTCTTCAGCAGAAACAAAGGATGCTTGTGGGAATAATTTTGAGAGGTGTTCATAGCGTTCTACATTCATATGTTCTTTTTCAATGGCTGCTTTCGATACACTCTTTATTCTTTTATTAATAGAATTTAAAATCATTTCCCATGGGTTTTCGATATCACTGTATCCAAGAATTTCATGGTCCCAGCCTGAACGTTTGGCATCAGGCACTTCCATTCCTGGGCAGACTAGAAAAGGCTCTTCCGTCTGAAAGACTGCTAGTGCGAGCAACCGTTCATGTGGATTGGTGTAATATCCGCTTAAATAAAATACATTCTCAGAAGAGGTTAGAAAACTAACTTCTATATCGTTTTCCTTCATCCATGATTGAAGTTTCGTTAATCGTTGATTCATGTTAACTCCCCCTATGTAATTCATATCCTATTTGAGATTATCAATTAAAACATGAAAAGTAAACTTTCGATGCATTTAATTCCTCTTGCTTAAATTCGATTTTTCAGGAATATACTAGAGATTATGGAAGGGATTCCAGTTATTGTATTGAAATAAGTAATAGAGGAAAACGAGAGGAGCGATTGTGATGAAAATATCTTATCACGGACATTCAGTAGTACAAATTCAAACAAATGGAAAGAATATTTTAATTGACCCATTTATTAATGGTAACCAATTAACAGACTTGAAAGTGGCTGAAACAAGACCTGATGTCATTATTTTATCCCATGGTCACAATGACCATGTCGGGGATACGGTTGAGTTAGCAAAGAAAAATAATGCCCTCGTTGTGGCCAACCATGAACTTTCTACTTTTCTAAGTTGGCAGGGAGTGAATACCCATGGGATGCATATTGGAGGAGCCCATCAATTTGAGTTCGGAAAAGTTAAATTAACGCAAGCCTTTCATGGTTCAAGCTATACAACGGAAAATAATGAAATCATCTATTGTGGAATGCCTGCAGGGATTTTATTTATGAATGAAGGAAAAACCATTTATCATGCTGGAGATACTGGGTTATTTTCAGATATGAAACTAATTGGTGAGCGCCATCCAATTGATGTAGCGTTCCTGCCAATTGGTGATAATTTTACCATGGGTCCTGAAGATGCAGCATACGCAGCCAAATTGCTAAAAGCTAAAACAGTTGTTCCAATCCACTTCAATACATTCCCGCCAATTAAACAGGATCCATTTAAGTTTATTGAGATGCTGGAGGATAAAAACGGTAGAGTACTCCAACCAGGCGAAGCGATTGAATTTTAAATGTTCTAGGTGATTTACATACTTTTTTACCTCCCCTATGCATAAATATGAAACAAGCAGTCTTTTTAGGGGAGGAAATTAAGATGAAAAAGAACAGATATTTACTTTGCTTGTTACTCTGTGGCTTCTTGCTGTATTATGGAGTCCCGCGCTTATCGATTCATGCCGGTGGTGCCGAAGGGATATTTTCATTAGCCTGGCTGGCATTTGCGTTAATGGTTATTGCCGGAAATCTAACAGGTTTGCTTTATAGTCCAAAAAGGCAAGGTCAGAAACCTAATGTCGAGCGGCGAGTAAAGAAGAAATCCAGGTCCTTTCATTGATAATTAAAGTCAATGTGTGAATCCGCATTGAATCAAGGCTTTCAACACTCTATAATAAAATTTATACGTAATCCGGATTATTCGTAACTGAATGATTGGAATTTGACTATAAAAAGGGTGAAGGTCTTGGCCACAAAGCATGAACAAATTTTACAATATATAGATGGACTCCCAATCGGGGAAAAAATATCTGTCAGGCAAATTGCTAAGGCGATGACTGTAAGTGAAGGTACAGCCTACCGCGCGATTAAGGAAGCAGAAAATAAAGGATATGTCAGTACCATTGAACGTGTTGGAACGATAAGAATCGAACGGAAGAAAAAAGAAAACATTGAAAAGCTGACTTTTGCAGAAGTAGTAAACATTGTTGATGGACAGGTGTTAGGCGGAAGAACAGGGTTGCATAAAACCTTAAGTAAGTTTGTGATTGGTGCAATGAAACTAGAAGCCATGATGCGCTATACAGAAGCAGGTAACCTCTTAATTGTTGGTAACCGTACACAGGCACATGAACTAGCCTTAAAAGAAGGAGCTGCTGTACTCATTACCGGGGGATTCGATGCGGAAGAACATATCAAGAAGCTTGCGGATAAACTCGAAATACCTGTAATCTCAACTAGTTATGATACCTTTACGGTTGCTACGATGATTAACCGGGCGATTTATGACCAATTGATTAAAAAAGAAATAATATTGGTTGAAGATATTTTGACCCCGCTTGCCGATACTTTTTATCTAAAAACGACGGATAAGGTGTCGAAATGGCACGAATTTAACCAACAAACTGCCCACAGCCGCTATCCTGTTGTCGATCAAAACATGAAAATACAAGGGATGGTTACAAGTAAGGATATTCTAGGTCAAGATATGGATACATCTATCGATAAGATAATGACCAAACATCCAATGTCTGTTAATGGGAAAACAAGTGTGGCTTCAACGGCTCATACCATGGTTTGGGAAGGAATTGAAGTTCTCCCTGTTACAGATGACGCTAATCGACTAGAAGGAATCATCAGCAGGCAGGATGTATTAAAAGCCTTACAAATGAACCAACGGCAGCCGCAGGTTGGGGAAACCATTGATGATATCGTTACCAATCAAATGGTATTAATGCAGGGCAAAGCAAAAGGAGAAGAGGTTTACTCGTGTGATGTAACACCGCAGATGACAAATCAGCTGGGGACCATATCATACGGTGTTTTTACTACCATTGTCTCAGATGCTGCCAACAGAGTCTTACGCTCCTATAAAAAAGGTGACCTTGTCGTTGAAAATATGACCATTTACTTTATTAAACCAGTTCAGATGGAAAGTACATTAGAAATTTATCCAAAAGTACTTGAAGTAGGACGTAAATTTGGAAAAGTGGATGTCGAGGTTTTCAATGAAGGCATATTAGTCGGGAAAGCGATGATGATGTGTCAACTGCTAGATAGAAGTTAGAAAGAAAAGCGAAAGCGCCTTGGCGCTGGAGCTAGACAGTTATCGGTATAAACAAAGCCGCTTCATAGAGAAGCGGCTTCAGATTTTTTATTTTTGTAGTTCAAAATTTTTTGCTTCCTCGATTGCGAAAGGATAGTAATGTTTGTATTTTTTGAAACCAATCCAGCTGAATATGGCTCCATAAACAATAAATACTGCCGCAACAATAAACATAACCTTTGTTTCGGAAATAAATAGCATGTGATTGACTCCGAATAAAAAGACAAAAAGCCCTAATGCAATATTTGATTTAGCCGCAAGCCATTTCTTTTCTACTAAACGGTTGCTTCTGATGTATTTTGTTTTATAAAATAGGTAGAAAGCAAATAGTACAGCAATTAATATAACAAGTACAAACATATTATTTCCTCCAAGCATAGAAAATCTTCTATTATTGTAACTGTAAAGACAAAAAAATACCACCATGGAATATGAGTTGGTAAAGGAGAAGCGCCATGATTGAGCAAATATTAGCAGAGATTAAAAAATATGAAACAATAATTATTCATCGCCACGTTCGTCCCGATCCAGATGCTTATGGTTCACAAGGCGGCTTGGCAGCCATTTTACAAGAATCCTTTCCGGATAAAAAGATTTATGCTGTGGGCCAAGAAGAACCAACTCTTCATTACATGCGCAGGCTGGATGTGATTGAAGATGAAGTATACAAGGGGGCATTAGTGATTGTTTGTGATACCGCAAATGCGGAAAGAATTTGTGATAAGCGCTATGAACTTGGTGATAAATTAATAAAAATTGATCACCACCCGAATGAAGATCCATATGGTGATTTACTATGGGTGGATACAAGTGCCAGCTCATGCAGTGAAATGATTTATGAATTTTATTTAAAAGGACAAGCCGAAGGGCTAAAAATGAACGATACAGCAGCGAGACTACTTTACGCTGGAATAGTCGGTGATACGGGCAGATTTTTATTTCCTAGTACAACAGAAAAAACGCTAGGCTATGCCGGAGAATTGATTCATTATAATTTTTCTCGTCCGGAATTATTTGACAAGATGTATGAATTAGATCTCAATATCGTAAAATTAAACGGATATATACTTCAAAATTTTGAACTTCAGAAAAACGGTGTTGCCTCCGTAAAATTAACAAAAGAACTTCTCAAAGAATACAATGCAAAACCAGCAGAAGCATCACTGCTTGTCGGAATATTAGGGAATGTAAAAGGGATCAAGGCATGGGTATTCTTTATTGAGGAAGATGAGCAAATAAGAGTTCGTCTGCGTTCCAAAGGCCCGGTGATAAATGTAGTTGCAAGAATGTTCAAAGGCGGTGGACATCCACTAGCTTCCGGAGCCTCTATCTATTCGTGGAACCAAGTGGACGATGTATTAAAAGCACTTGGTGAGGTATGTGAAAACTATTCTTTAAGCAAATAGAAAAATCGGCCCTCGTAGAAGGGGCCGATTTCTTATTATTCAAAATGAATCTCTAATTGAATGGATAGGTTTGTAAAAAAAGCCATTTCTTTAACCTTGAGTTTATACCTTTTATCATTTATTTTTACTGGTTTATTCTCTATTATCTTTTTCAGAAGGTCCTTACTTTTATAGACGGTTTCAATATCCTTTGCTAGCATCATACTAATATCATCTTTCACCGAATCTTCTGTCTCTAATACACTTAATGAATCAAGTTTATATTTTTCCCAGTTTGTAATTCGAATATTGATTTTCTGTACCGTCAGCTGTTCAATGTTCCGCTTGTTGATCTCTTTATATTCTTCCTGCCAAATTTTTTTCTCCTCGTTTAAGTCCACAATCTCCTGTGCTTGTTTCCGAATTAATTCGGTGTTCTCTTCCTGCCAGACTCCATAAATATATAAAAAAATGCACCAGCTAATCGCTCCTCCAACGGCCATTCCTGCAAAAAAACGCTGCCAGGCAGGTTTTCGATATAATGGTGGAATTCTCATGATGAGATATGCTCCTGGGTTAACCAATTAATGATTAAGGCTCCAGTCTGGGCACCGCCTAAGGCAGAGAGGATTAATAAGAACTGTTTAAAAAGATCCTTTGTATCTGCATTAAATAAACCCCTTTCAAACGTATAAACTGCGTCAAACGTCCCGCCTATGGCGGATACAATGGCCCAGATCCTAAGTGCTGATGATAAGCGATATACAGTTGTCAACGGCGGCTGACCGGTTAGGAATGAAGCAATCCCCCCTATAAGTGATCCGCCGAGTACGACTCCCAAGGCAATAAAGTAGCTTTCAATAAAAGCAGGAAAAAAACCAATCTCTTTCATCTTGTCAACCGCCTCTTCGCATAGTCAATACCCAATACTCATGTATATGGACAAACAATTGAAAATATGTTTATAAAAAAGGGAACATATTTTCTTTTTTATGAATCTCGTTCTATAATAGAGGGAGAGATTATCGAATTAAGGGTGTGACAATATGTCTTTTATTCACCTGCATGCATATAGTGCCTATAGTTTATTATCAAGTACGGCATCTGTCCCGGATTTAATAAAAAATGCAAAGTCAAAAGGGTTTTCTGCCATTGCTTTAACGGACAGAAACGTCATGTACGGAACCATTGAATTTTATAAATTGTGCCAAAAAAATAATATGAAACCTATTATTGGATTAACAGTGGATGTGGAAAGTGAGTACACCTCCAACGAAGCCTATCCACTGGTCTTACTCGCTGAAAATGATCATGGTTATAGAAATCTTTTAAAGATATCCAGTACCGTTCAAACCAAAACTGATCATGGAATCCCATTAAAGTGGCTGAAACATTATTCAGATGGTCTCATTGCGATTACTCCTGGTCTCGAAGGAGAAATCGAACAGTTGCTCATAAATGACAACGAGGAAAGGGCTAAAGAACTAATTAGAAAACTAGATTCCATTTTTGGCAACGCTAGCTTTTTCCTAGCGATTCAAAATCATCAAATCGAACAAGAAACAAAAATTAGAAATAAGCTTACTAGTTTGTCAAAAGAAATGACTATCCCACTGGTAGCCACAAATCAGGTCTATTATTTAGAAAAAGAAGATATGTTTGCCCATGAGTGTTTGTTAGCGATTAAAAATGGTGATAAATTGCAAGATGACCACAGAGAAAAGTTAGAAAACGATCAGTTCTATTTAAAAACTGCAAGTGAAATGGTCGATTGCTTTTCTGATATCCCCGATGCATTAGAAAACACAATCCGGATTGCTAACAGATGTCAATTTAACATTGAGTTAAATAAAACCTACTTGCCTGCATTTCCAACGGAAAAAGGGATTCCTGCTGAGGACTACCTTGATATGTTGTGCCAACAGGGATTAAGTGAACGTTTTTCCTCGCCTGCACAGGAACATTTTGAACGGTTGTCCTATGAATTAGCGGTCATTAAACGGATGAAGTTTAGCAACTATTTTTTAATTGTTTGGGATTTTATGAAATACGCACGTGAGAATGGGATATTAACTGGACCAGGAAGGGGCTCAGCAGCGGGTTCATTAGTTGCCTATGTTTTATACATTACAGATGTGGATCCACTAAAGCATAATCTACTTTTTGAGAGGTTTTTAAATCCTGAACGAATTTCTATGCCGGATATAGATATTGATTTTCCAGACCATCGCCGTGATGAAGTGATAAACTATGTTGCTGAAAAATATGGTGAACTGCATGTCGCGCAAATCGTTACCTTTGGAACGCTTGCAGCCAAGGCAGTACTTAGAGATATTGGCAAGGTATTCGGATTAAATTCCAAGGAGCTTGAACATGTATCAAGGATGATCCCGTCACGATTAGGAATCGACCTTAAAGGTGCCTATAAAGAATCAGATGCCCTTAGAAAGTTTATTAATGAAAGTCCTATGAATAAACGCCTTTTTGAAACGGCTTTAAAACTAGAAGGACTGCCGCGTCATACTTCCACACATGCAGCAGGTGTAGTCATAAGTGAGAAGCCGCTCATTGATTTAATCCCCATACAACGAGGGTCTAACCATGTTTTTTTAACACAATTTTCAATGGAACATCTGGAAGAAATCGGCCTCTTAAAAATGGACTTTCTTGGCTTGCGAAACCTTACATTGATCGATTCGATAGTATCCTCGATTTCACGTAAAACAGGTAAGAAATTAAACATAGGTTCGATCCCATTAGATGACACATTGACCTTTAACCTGTTAGCCAAAGGTGAAACAACGGGTGTATTTCAGCTTGAGTCAGAAGGGATGCGTAAGGTTTTAATGCGTTTAAAGCCTTCCCGATTTGAAGATATTGTTGCTGTCAATGCCTTATACCGCCCAGGACCAATGGAAAATATCCCGCTTTTTATTGATAGGAAACACGGTAATCAGAAAGTTGAATATCCACACCCTGATTTACGGCCAATCCTTGAGAATACATATGGTGTTATTGTCTACCAAGAGCAAATTATCCAAATAGCATCGAAAATGGCTGGATTCTCACTTGGTGAAGCCGATTTATTAAGACGGGCAGTTGGGAAAAAGAAAAAAGATATTCTTGATCAAGAGCGCAGTCATTTTGTTCAAGGGGCCCTAAAAAAAGGTTATGAACATACCTTGGCTAATGATATCTATGATTTAATCGTACGCTTTGCTAACTATGGCTTTAACCGAAGTCATGCAGTTGCCTATAGTATGATCGCCTATCAATTAGCCTTTTTAAAAGCAAATTATCCGGTGTATTTTATGGCAGGCCTGCTTACCTCGGCAATCGGAAACGATACGAAAATAGCGCAATACGTGATGGAGACGAAACAAAAAGATATCACAGTCCTGCCACCATCCATCAACTATAGCGGTTACTCATTTCAAGTTGAACAAGGGGGTATCCGTTTCAGCTTGGCTGCGATAAAAAGTGTGGGGGCTGCTGCCTTAAAAGAAATCTTTCAGGCTAGGAAAAAGAAAAAGTTCGTTGACTTATTTGATTTTTGTATCCGTGTATCTACAAAAGCCATCAATCGAAAAACGCTCGAGTTTCTTGTACACTCTGGCTGCTTCGACGAATTTGGTGAAGATCGTGCCATCTTGCTTGCTAGTTTAGATGTCGCAATGGAACATGCACAAATATTTAAACCAACTGACAATAACCAATTTGATTTATTTGAAGATGAGTTCATGCCAAAGCCGAAATATATGCAAGTGGATCCAATCAGCCAGGAGAATAAGCTGACATTTGAAAAAGAGGCACTTGGTTTTTATCTTTCTGACCATCCGGTATCTATTTACGAAGAGCAGTTGAAGCGGAGTGGTGCACAATCCTTATTTGAGATAAATCATAATAACCAGCGGCTATCTTCTGGAGTATATATCACCTCAATGAAATCCATTCGTACCAAAAAAGGTGATTCAATGGCCTTTTTAACGATAAGTGATTCAAGCGGTGAAATGGAAGCCGTCGCATTTCCTAATGTATACAAGAAGTATTCGCACCTATTAGGACATGGGAAGTTTACATTGCTCGAGGGGAAAATCGAAGAACGTGATGGGAAAAAGCAATTTATCATTCAACAAGTTTTTCATATTGAAGAGTGGCTAAAAACAAAAACAAGTAAACAATCAGTATTATATTTGAAAATAGTAGAGGAAAAACAAAATGACAAATTTCTTCTCCAGATTCACCAACTCCTTAAAGAAAACCAGGGAACTGCATCTGTTATATTACACTATGAAAAAAGCCGTAAAACAATAAAGTTAGGTAATGAAAATAATATCAATCCGACCCTTGAATTATTGCAATTATTAAGAGAGATGCTTGGTTCGAAAAATGTCGTCCTGAAGGAATAATTCTTTACAACTATCGCAGATGTGTTATAGTGATAATGAGACAAGTGTGGTCTGACCACCAAAAATAGCGGGCTACATAAGTGAGTGTGTTTGTAAATTTTTGTAAAAATTTGAGGGGTGGATATCTTGACATTACGTGAAGAAGCATTACATATGCATCGAATTAATAAGGGAAAGTTAGAGTCGAAATCAAAAGTTCAAGTCCGAAATGCACATGATCTTAGCTTAGCTTATTCACCAGGTGTTGCAGAGCCATGTAAAGATATCTATGAGAAACCAGAATTGGTTTATGAATATACCATGAAAGGGAATATGGTTGCCGTCGTTTCCGATGGAACAGCCGTTCTTGGACTGGGGAATATTGGACCAGAAGCAGCCCTTCCTGTAATGGAAGGTAAGTCAGTATTATTTAAAAGTTTTGCCGGTGTTGATGCATTTCCAATCTGTTTAAACACAACCGATGTAGACAAAATTGTTGAAACGGTAAAATTGCTTGAACCTACTTTTGGTGGCGTTAATTTGGAAGATATTGCTGCTCCTAATTGTTTCGTCATTGAAGAACGATTGAAAAAGGAAGCAAATATCCCAATATTCCATGATGACCAGCATGGTACAGCTATTGTAACGGTAGCAGGGCTTGTTAATGCACTAAAGCTAGTTGGCAAAAAAATGACCGAAATTAAAGTAGTCGCAAACGGTGCCGGTGCTGCCGGGATTGCAATTATTAAATTGTTATATAGTTATGGTGTAAGGGACATAATTATGTGTGATACCAAAGGAGCCATTTATGAAGGGCGTCCACAAGGTATGAATTCGGTGAAAGCAGAAGTTGCAAAGTTTACAAATCGGGATAATCTATCAGGAAGTCTTGAAGATGTAATCAAAGGTGCGGATGTATTTATTGGGGTTTCAGTTGCAGGTGCACTTTCTAAGGAAATGGTCGCGTCCATGAATTCTGATTCTATTATTTTTGCAATGGCCAATCCGGACCCTGAGATCATGCCAGATGAGGCAAAAGCTGCTGGAGCAAAAGTGGTGGGAACTGGTCGTTCAGATTTTCCAAACCAAGTTAACAATGTTCTAGCCTTTCCAGGAATTTTCCGTGGCGCACTCGATGTTCGCGCTACACATATAAATGAAAAAATGAAAGTCGCAGCAGCAGAAGCAATTGCCAACCTGATCAGCCCAGATGAACTTAATGCTGATTATGTTATTCCAGGACCTTTTGACCCAAGAGTTGCACCAGATGTAGCCGCAGCTGTGGCAAAAGCAGCGATGGAAACAGGTGTTGCCCGTATTAAGGTTGATCCAGAAGAAGTAAAAGAAAAAACAAAGAGGCTCGCTATTATTGGTAAAAGTGAGTGATAGATAAGTGGTAAACAATACCAAGGTCTATTTAGAGATTGTGAAGCAATTACGAGAAATGATTACCATTGATGGTTTAGAAACTGGAGATAAGATTCCTTCTGAACGAGAATTGTCTGAGCGCCTGAATTTCGGGCGCTCTTCCGTTAGAGAGGCACTTAGAGCATTAGAACTGCTGGGACTAATTGAAACAAGGCGTGGTGAAGGGACGTTTATTCGGGATTTTAGGGGGAATCATCTCGTTCAGTTGCTTAGTACTTTTATTTTACAAGATGAAAAAGCGAAACGAGATGTGTTTGAAACAAAGAACTTTATTGAGATGGATTGCCTGCGATTAGCCATCCATAAAATAGATGATCAAAGTATTGAGAACTTAAAAAAATGGGTGAATCAGCAAGGAATTTTAGATGATAATGATTTTTTTTATCAAATAGTTGAAATAGCAGATAACCACCTCTTTGCTAGAATTTGGTCCATTTTAAAGGATTATTACCACTCTCTGGATTCAAGTAAGATGATCTATTCTCGTGAAGACTATTTAATCTTACTTGAGGCATTAGCCGAAAAGAATGAATCAAAAATATTGACTGCTTATTACGGTTTACGGAATTTGTCAGTTTTTAACGACAAATACTAACAGATTTTGAACACATTTTATCTTATAGTGAAGGTTATCCAAGCCCAAAGAAAACCGGGTGTTTTTTAACTATAAGTGGTCTGACCACCCATGTGAAGCTAATAGGTATGAAGTAAAGCTATAATAGAAAAACTTTTATTATGTAATAATTGGAGAAACTTAACTATTGGTTTTACCGTAGCACAAAGGAGGTAGAATTTTGGCGCTTAAAGATCTTTTTTCAAAAAACCAGACAAAAAAGAAGAAATACGCTCAAATACCGACGGAAACAGCAAAAAGTGATGTTCCTGAAGGCATAATGACAAAATGTCCTTCATGTAAGAAAATTATGTATACTAAAGAATTGTTAAAAAATCTAAAGGTTTGTTTGCATTGTGGACATCATTTTCCAATGAACTCTAGGGAACGGTTAGACAGCTTCATTGATGAAGGAAGCTTTGTAGAATTTAATGGTGAGATGATTTCTAAAAATCCATTAAATTTTCCTGACTATCTTGAAAAGCTTGAAAAAGATCGGGAAAAAAGTAAGTTAAATGAAGCTGTTGTAACAGGTATTGGAACAGTTAACGATTATAAGATTGTTCTCGCCATCATGGATGCTTCGTTTCGAATGGGGAGTATGGGCTCCGTTGTCGGCGAAAAAATTACACAAGCTATTGAAAAAGCGGATGAGTTAAATGTCCCTTTTATTATTTTTACCGCATCAGGCGGGGCCAGGATGCAGGAAGGTGCACTAAGTTTGATGCAAATGGCAAAAACTAGTGTTGCGTTAAAGAAATTTAGTAATAATGGTGGACTAATCATTTCAATGATGACTCATCCTACAACTGGCGGGGTTTCTGCGAGCTTTGCGTCATTAGGTGATTTCAACCTTTCCGAACCTGGTGCGCTTATTGCTTTTGCGGGACGAAGAGTAATCGAACAATCCATCCGTGAAGAATTGCCAGAGGATTTTCAAACATCCGAGTTCCTTTTAAAACATGGACAACTGGACGCAATCATCCATCGTACGGAATTAGTTGAGAAAATCACCAATATTCTAGAAATCCATCAACCTGGAGGTGTGCTCAGATGGTAGGAGAATTAGAATTTGAACGCCCCGTAATCGAATTAAGGAAGAAAATCTCTGAGTTACAGGAGTTCACCAAAACAGCTGATGTTGATTTAAGTTCAGAAATAGAAAAATTAGAAAAAAGACTTGAAAAACTTGAACAAAGCATATATGAAAATATTAAGCCATGGGACCGGGTACAAATTGCTCGTCTTCCAAACAGGCCGACAACATTAGATTATATACCCTATTTGTTTGAGAATTTCTTTGAATGTCATGGAGACCGTACCTTTGCTGATGATGAGGCAATCGTAGGCGGGGTTGCTAAATATAGAGGGTTACCAGTTACAGTTATTGGTCACCAGCGAGGAAAAGATACAAAAGAGAATATTCGCAGAAACTTTGGAATGCCACATCCAGAAGGATATCGAAAAGCACTTCGATTAATGAATCAGGCGAATAAATTTAATCGTCCGATTATTTGTTTCATTGATACTAAGGGTGCCTATCCTGGGAAGGCCGCAGAAGAACGTGGACAAAGTGAAGCAATCGCACGCAATTTATTTGAAATGGCTGGATTAAAGGTTCCTGTAATTTGTATCGTGATTGGTGAAGGCGGCAGCGGTGGTGCACTTGCACTTGGGGTAGGTAATCGGATATATATGCTCGAGAATTCCACATACTCAGTTATTTCTCCAGAGGGTGCGGCAGCTATTTTGTGGAAAGATGCATCATTAGCCAGAAATGCAGCTGAAACGATGAAAATAACTGCTCCTGATCTAAAGGAGCTAGGCGTCATTGATGATATTATTCCAGAAGTTAAGGGTGGAGCTCAAAGGGACGTCATAAAACAAGCTGAGGAAATCGATCTTGTACTGAAGAAAGCTCTGCAGCAGCTTCTTAAGCTGTCTGAAGAGGACCTTATCGCTGATCGTTACAATCGTTTCAGAACAATAGGTGAATTTGCCACACTTAATGATTACATTGGTGTTAATTAATATAATGTGCTCATATTTATGGGCACTCTTTTTTTTTTTGACCTTTCACAAAATGTTCACCAGAATTCCATAAAAAAACCAATGTTTCCGCTTACATGTAAGAATGAAACGTTTTCATTTAACTGACTATTCCGTCTCTTATATTTACTAATACCATAAGGTTGTTATAGTTATTTCTTCGTGTTATTTTATAAATATTCGCGGGTTTTATGTAAATAATAAAAGAAGTAATTTATAAACTCATCGTTCCTTTATTTTTACTACATATGGATTTATACATAATTTCCTAATCAAATAACTGAGGTGATAGCTATGAAAAGAATAGGAGTTCTTACAAGTGGTGGAGATTCTCCGGGGATGAATCCAGCGATTCGTGCTGTTGTACGGAAGGCCATTTATCATAATTTAGAAGTGTATGGTATTTATGGAGGTTATACGGGGTTAATTTCTGGAAATATTAAAAAACTCGAGTTAGGCTCGGTTGGCGATATTATTCAACGCGGTGGAACCATGCTTCAATCGGCTCGCTGTCCAGAATTTAAGACAAAAGAAGGACAACAAAAAGGGATTGAACAGCTTAAAGCACATGGAATTGAAGGACTAGTGGTAATCGGCGGCGATGGTTCTTACCGTGGAGCGAAGGCTCTAACCGAACAGGGCTTTCCGTGTGTGGGGGTTCCTGGTACGATTGATAATGATATTCCTGGAACAGAACTTACAATTGGCTTTGATACAGCATTAAATACCGTGATAGATTCATTAGATAAAATTCGCGATACCGCTACATCTCATGAAAGAACTTTTGTCATTGAAGTAATGGGACGAAACGCCGGTGACCTTGCTCTATGGGCAGGACTAGCGGGTGGTGCAGAAACAATTTTGATTCCTGAAGAAGGTTATGACATGGATGATATTGTCGACAAACTTCGGAAAGGGAATGAACGTGGTAAAAAGCATAGTATTATTGTGGTAGCAGAAGGGGTTTGTAGTGGTGTTGAGTTTGGGAAGAAGGTAGAAGAAGCAACCAACTTTGACACTAGAGTATCTGTCTTAGGCCATATTCAACGCGGTGGCTCGCCAACAGCTGCAGACAGAGTCCTTGCTAGTAGATTAGGAGCCAGAGCAGTTGAGCTTTTGATTGAAGGAAAAGGCGGTCGTGCGGTAGGGATTGAGAAGAATCAACTGGTGGACTATGACATCATTGAGGCTCTTGGTCGTGAACATACTTTAGACCTTGAATTATATAAACTATCGATGGAATTATCTATTTAAAAATATAAATTTAAGAAAAACTTTAAGTGCTTTTTTAATATAGGAGGAAAACACGGATGTTACGAAAAACAAAAATTGTTTGTACGATCGGTCCAGCAAGTGAAAGCGTGGAAAAATTAACTCAAATAATTAATTCGGGTATGAACGTGGCTCGTTTGAATTTCTCTCATGGTGATTTTGAAGAACACGGAGCACGAATTAAGAATATTCGTGAAGCAGCAAAACTAACTGGGAAAACTGTGGCGATCCTGCTTGATACGAAAGGTCCTGAGATTCGGACGAATAATATGGTAAACGGTGCAATTGAGCTTCAAGCTGGAAAAAATATTATTGTATCGATGACGGAAGTTGAAGGGACCCTTGATAAGTTTTCTGTTACATATCCTGGATTAATTGATGATGTTCATGTCGGTTCTAAAATTCTTTTAGATGACGGCTTAATTGGTCTAGAAGTGACAGACGTAGATAAATCAAATAAAGAGATTCATACGAAAATTTTAAATAGTGGTACATTGAAGAATAAAAAAGGTGTGAACGTACCAGGTGTATCTGTTAACCTGCCGGGTATCACAGAAAAAGATACACAAGATATTCTTTTTGGAATTGAACAAGGAATTGATTTCATTGCTGCCTCATTCGTGCGACGTGCAAAGGACGTATTAGAAATCCGTCAGCTTTTAGAAGCGAATAAAGCAACACATATCCATATTATTCCTAAAATTGAGAATCAAGAAGGTGTCGATAACATTGACGAAATCCTGGAATTCTCAGACGGTTTAATGGTAGCACGTGGTGATTTAGGCGTAGAAATTCCAGCTGAAGAAGTTCCACTGGTTCAAAAAATGTTAATTAAGAAATGTAATGCACTGGGGAAACCTGTCATAACAGCAACACAAATGCTTGACTCCATGCAAAGAAATCCACGTCCTACTCGCGCTGAGGCAAGTGATGTAGCGAATGCGATTTTCGACGGTACCGATGCAATTATGCTTTCCGGTGAAACAGCAGCAGGCCAATACCCAGTCGAAGCTGTCCAAACTATGCACAATATTGCTTCTAGAGCAGAATCAGCATTAGATCATAAAGAAATTCTCTCAAGCCGCAGTAAAGATACAGAGCATAATCTTACCGATGCAATTGGACAATCTGTTGCACACACTGCCTTAAATCTTGAAGTGAAATCCATTATTACCCCAACAGAAAGTGGACACACGGCAAGAATGATTTCTAAATATCGCCCGAAAGCAGCGATTGTTGCTGTAACTTCTATTGAGCAAGTTTGCCGTCGACTATCCCTTGTTTGGGGTGTTTACCCGCAGTTTGGCAATGTTGCGACCACAACAGACGAAATGCTGGATGATGCAGTTGAAGCGAGCTTAAATAGCGGTATAGTAAACCGTGGTGATTTAGTAGTCATTACAGCAGGCGTGCCTGTCGGTGAAGCTGGTACCACGAACCTTATGAAAATTCATGTGGTTGGAGATATTATTACAAAAGCACAAGGAATTGGCCGTAAGTCTGCATTTGGGAAAGTGGTTATCGCACATGATGCCAAAGAAGCTTTAGATAAGGTAAAGCAAGGTTCCATTTTGGTAACGATTGGTACGGATCGTGACATGATCCCAGCTCTTGAAAAATGTGCTGCTGTGATTACCCAAGAAGGTGGATTGACAAGTCATGCGGCTGTAGTTGGTCTAAGCCTAGGCATCCCTGTGGTTGTAGGGGTAGAAAATGCTTTTGGTTTGTTTAAAGAAGGTCAAGAAATAACCGTTGATTCAAAACAAGGTGTTATTTACAATGGTCACGCTAGCGTATTATAAAATGTTTGAATAAAGAAGAAGGGGGAACCCTTCTTTTTTTATATCTGACAAAATGATCCCCATTCGTAATATAATGAAACTAAGCCTTTTGGAAAGGGGACAATCTATGCGTTATTTATTTCTATTAATCATCTTAATTCCAGCTCTGGATATTGGCGTACTGCTTTTTTCAGGCAAGACAATTGGTGTATGGCCTACCATTGCCCTAATTGTTTTAACTGGAATCATTGGGGCTTATTTAGCCAAGAGAGAGGGCTTGCAGACGATTCGAAGGGTACAAGAACAGTTGAGTTATGGACAACTTCCAGGAGATGCTTTATTAGATGGAATATGCATTTTAATCGGTGGAACACTGCTTTTAACACCTGGATTTATTACTGATGTTACCGGTTTCTTCTTCCTTTTTCCACCAACCCGCAAGCCGATAAAATTTTTAATCATAAAAATGTGGCAAAGAAAGATTAATAAAGGGAATATAAAAATAATAAAATAAAAGTCAGCTTCCGGTTAGGGAGCTGACTTTTTTATTAAAAGCATTATATTTCTTTCCCCATTATAAATCCCCATAAATCATGAAAAACATGGGCCCGATAAAGAGTACTAATGATTACTAGAGTGACAGGACCAACAATTAATCCTAATAATCCAATTAATTTAAAACCGACGAATAAGGCAATCAGTGTGGCTAATGGGTCGAGGCCAATATTAGATGATAGGATCTTTGGTTCCATAATCTGCCGTTGGACGAGAACTATGATGTAAAGAACGCCTAATCCGATTGCAAGCCCCATATTTCCACCAATCGCAGCATAAATAATCCAAGGAACAAAAACAGCACCTGTTCCCAAATAAGGAATAATATCGACAATGCCAGTGACTAAGGCAATTGTTATTGCATAATCAACACGAAGGATAAGTAAGCCGATTAGAATAATCACTGTTGTAATGGAGATTAATGTTAATTGGGCTTTAATAAATCCAAAAAGCGCCTTTTTTAAATCGATAAAAACCGATCTGCTACTTGTTTTTGCTTTCTCTGGTAAAAGTTTGCCGCCCAATGTCGAGAAACGGTACCAATCTTTACTTATAAAAAACGTAGCCAATAAAGAAAAGATTAAAACTGTCGCTGCATTCGGCAGCCAAGCAATAATATTAGGAATAATTCCGAATAGACTTTGAATAAAACTTCCAACAGTTGTGCCAATTCTAGTACCGACATTCTGAATATTACTAATAATGGTACCCTGCTGCCCAGAATCAAGTTTTTTAAAGACACTAGATAATTGTTCATATATCGGCAGAATCTGCGCTGTGAAATAATTCTCTATATACTCAATTAACGTATCAAGATGTTTTGGTACCACAGTAGATAAATAATTTGCACCCGAAACAATTTCGGCTATTAGGAGTGTAATAAGTCCTGCAAATAAAGCAAAAATAATAATGAGTGCAATAAAAACTGCTAAGGCACGAGGCATCCTAGCCTTTCTTTCAAAAATGTCAACAAGCGGATTAATTAAAAAGGCAATAATTAAACCTATTAAAAATGGATAGATCAGTTTTGATAAATAAAAACACAACAAAAGTCCCAAAACAATTGCTCCAATGACAATGATAAATCGTATCGTCCGGTATAAATACTTTAGATTCAAAGACAAACCTCCTTGACAGCAATTATCGTAATTCCAGTTTAACATTTTACGAAATAATCTGCATATTTTTACAAATAAATATCATATCAAAAATATTACAATCACTTTTTTTCGATGCACAGTCTTAATGGAATATAACGGAAGGCTGACATTAACATTAATTTCACTCGTAGGAGGACATTATGTTACGATAATTTCGAAAAGGAAGGGTGAAAACATGCTTAACGAGTCAGTCTTATTTTTACTATTACTGCTAGTTATAGGTATTATCGCGAAAAATAGTTCTTTACTAATCGCAATTGCTGTCCTCCTCGCTTTAAAAATTGGAGGATTAGATACCAAAGCTTTCTCATTTATACAGTCGAAAGGAATCAATTGGGGGGTAACGATTATAACCATTGCCGTATTAATACCAATTGCAAGTGGAGAAATTGGTTTTAAAGACTTAACAGGAGCATTTAAATCCTCTTATGCTTGGATTGCCCTTATCTCTGGAATGATTGTCGCTATGCTTGCAAAAGGAGGGGTAAAATTACTAGCCGATGACCCCCAGATCACCACAGCATTAGTACTTGGAACAATCCTATCTGTGTCTATTTTCAAAGGTGTAGCAGTTGGTCCCTTAATTGGTGCTGGAATCGCCTATACTGCAATGAAAATTGTTAGTTTTTTTACGTAGATTTTTTGTAAAATAATATTTTTTTCACTTTTCTAAGCCTTTCCATTCACAAAAATCTGATAATTGTTTATAATAGGCTTGTAAGCGTTTCTTTTTTTACATAAACCACATATATATGCTGATTTGCTTATTAACTAATTTAAGCCTACATGGATAGCATTTTAATTGTTTGCTTTTTACCCGAGCAATCGCTCAGTTAATTTAAAGGATGGACAATGGGATTTTTTCACTTTTACTGGTATGGGGAAATTTAGAATGAGAAGGAGAGATTTACTATGACAGTAACACGCGGTCTTGAAGGGGTAGTGGCAACAACTTCCTCCATCAGCTCAATTATTGATGACACGCTCACTTATGTTGGCTATGACATTGACGATTTAGCTGTAAATGCTAGTTTTGAAGAGGTAATCTATTTATTATGGCATCGCAAATTGCCGACGGCAGACCAGTTAACAGAATTGAAAAAACAACTTGCTGAAAATTCAGCACTACCACAGGAAGTAATTGAACACTTTAAGTTGTTTCCAATTCAAGAAGTACATCCAATGGCGGCCCTTCGTACAGCCGTTTCGCTTTTAGGCATTTATGATGATAAAGCAGATTTAATGGATGCTGATTCAAATTATCAAAAAGCGATTCGCCTTCAGGCAAAAATGCCTGCGATTGTTGCAACATTTGCCCGTGTAAGAAAAGGGTTAGAGCCAATTGCACCTAAACCAGAATTAAGCTTTGCAGCCAATTTCTTATACATGTTGACTGGGAAAGTACCAGAACCGATCGCTGTTGAAGCGATTGATAAAGCGCTTGTATTACACGCGGACCATGAATTAAACGCATCTACATTTACAGCACGTGTATGCGTAGCTACATTATCTGATGTTTATTCTGGTGTAACTGCTGCAATTGGGGCTCTTAAGGGACCATTACATGGTGGAGCAAATGAAGCGGTCATGAAAATGTTAAAAGAAATTGGTACGCTCGAAAATGTTGAACCTTATGTACGTGGTAAGCTTGAGAAGAAAGAAAAAATCATGGGCTTTGGCCATCGTGTTTATCGAAAAGGAGATCCACGTGCCAAGCACTTAAGAGCAATGTCTAAAAAATTAACTGAACTAACAGGCGAACCACAATGGTATGATATGTCTGAAAAAATTGAAAGCATTGTAACAGGGGAAAAGAATCTGCCGCCTAATGTAGATTTCTATTCTGCTTCTGTTTACCACAGCTTAGGGATTGACCATGATTTAATGACACCAATCTTTGCAGTAAGCAGAGTATCAGGCTGGCTTGCTCATATTCTTGAACAGTATCAAAACAACCGCTTAATCCGCCCGCGTGCAGATTATACAGGTCCTGGTCTGCAAAAATATGTTCCAATTGAGCAACGAGGTTAATTATTTACTTTTGTTGCAATAATTGGTCTAATAAGAATGTATGATAAGGTTAGAGATGAACATCTCTAACCTTTCCATAAGTCATAACGTAGCTTTTTTACATAATAGGAGGGAAAATCAACTATGCAAGGCGAAAAAATTACAGTTACTAACGGAGTATTAAATGTACCAAACAATCCAATTATCCCATTTATTGAGGGTGACGGAATCGGACCAGATATTTGGGCTGCTTCTGAGAGAGTTTTAAATGCAGCTGTTGAAAAAGCGTACAAAGGTGAACGCAAACTAATTTGGAAAGAAGTTTTAGCTGGAGAAAAAGCATTCAACCAAACTGGCGAATGGCTGCCATCAGAAACACTTGATCTAATTAATGAATATTTGATTGCCATTAAAGGGCCATTAACTACGCCTGTTGGCGGAGGAATTCGCTCGTTGAACGTTGCTCTACGCCAAGAGTTAGATTTGTTTGTCTGCTTACGTCCAGTAAGATGGTTTGAGGGTGTTCCTTCACCAGTTAAGCGTCCGCAAGATACAGACATGGTTATTTTCCGTGAAAACACAGAAGATATTTATGCAGGTATTGAATATGAAAAAGGTTCAGAAGCAGTTAAAAAGGTAATTGACTTCTTACAGAATGAAATGGGCGTTAACAAAATCAGATTCCCAGAAACTTCTGGTATCGGTATTAAGCCTGTTTCAGAACAAGGTACTTCGCGTCTAGTACGTGCTGCAATTAACTACGCCATTAAAGAAGGCCGTACGTCAGTTACACTCGTGCACAAAGGTAATATCATGAAATTTACTGAAGGCGCATTTAAAAACTGGGGCTATGAGCTTGCTGAGAAGGAATTCGGCGATAAAGTCTTTACATGGGCTCAATATGACCGTATTAAAGCGGAGCAAGGTTCAGAAGCAGCTAATAAAGCACAAGCTGATGCAGAAGCAGCAGGCAAAATTATCGTAAAAGACGCGATTGCTGATATCTTCTTACAACAAATTCTTACACGTCCACGTGAGTTTGATGTTGTTGCAACAATGAACTTAAATGGAGATTTCATTTCAGATGCACTTGCAGCTCAAGTAGGCGGTATTGGTATTGCACCAGGCGCTAACATCAACTATGAAACAGGACATGCGATTTTTGAAGCAACTCATGGTACTGCACCTAAATATGCAGGTCTTGATAAGGTGAATCCTTCATCTGTTATTTTATCAGGTGTGTTATTGCTTGAGCACCTAGGCTGGAACGAAGCCGCTTCAATGGTTATTAAATCAGTAGAAAAAACAATTGCTTCTAAAGTTGTAACATATGATTTTGCACGATTAATGGAAGGCGCAACAGAAGTAAAAACTTCTGAATTTGCTAGCGAGCTTATTAAGAACATGGAGTAAAGGGTTGATGCAGATGTGGGCTGTTCTTTAATAGCCCCGCCTGCTTTTTATGGTTCAAGAACAACAAAAACGTTTAAAGGGGAGAGTTATATGTCATTAAAACGTAAAAAGGTTTCTGTAATCGGCGGAGGATTTACTGGAGCAACTACGGCATTTTTACTAGCTCAAAAGGAACTTGGAGATGTAGTTTTAGTAGATATCGCTCCAATGGAAAACCCTACAAAAGGTAAGGCGCTAGATATGCTTGAAGCAAGTCCAGTACAAGGCTTTGATGCTAATATTACTGGTACTTCAAACTATGAAGATACGCGTGAATCAGATATCGTCGTGATCACTGCTGGTATTGCTCGTAAACCTGGTATGAGCCGAGATGATTTAGTTCAGACAAACCAAAAGGTTATGAGAAGTGTAACTCAAGAAATCGTGAAGTATTCCCCTAACTGTACAATTCTTGTTTTAACCAACCCAGTTGATGCAATGACATACACAGTATTTAAAGAATCAGGATTCCCTAAAAACCGTGTAATTGGTCAATCTGGTGTTCTTGATACTGCTCGTTTCCGCACATTTGTTGCGCAAGAATTAAACCTTTCCGTTAAAGACATTACTGGTTTCGTTTTAGGTGGTCATGGTGATGACATGGTTCCGCTTGTACGTTACTCATATGCGGGTGGTATTCCTTTAGAAACATTAATCTCTAAAGACCGTCTTGAAGCAATTGTAGAACGCACAAGAAAGGGCGGCGGTGAGATTGTTAACCTTTTAGGTAATGGAAGCGCTTATTATGCTCCTGCTGCTTCTTTAGTTGAAATGTGTGAAGCCATCCTTAAAGACCAACGTCGCGTTCTTCCTTCTATTGCTTATCTTGAAGGTGAATTTGGTTACGATGGTATCTACCTAGGCGTACCAACTATCCTTGGTGCAAATGGCATTGAAAAAATCATCGAGCTTGAATTAACTGCTGACGAAAAAGCTGCTCTAGATAAATCAGTTGAATCCGTTCGCAATGTGATGCAAGTATTAGCGTAAAAAAGGATAAAAGAGAAATTCGGGGTTACAATGGTTCCCCGAATTTCTTTGTATTAATTTGGAATCGCTTACATGGAGGTAGAGTTTTTTGCTTTTAGGTAAAAAAAGAAGGTTAGGACGTAAAATTGAAGAAATTACTGTCGGTGAAAAACTAGCTATGACTGAAAAAATAGAAGATAAGGATCTGCTTCTTTATTTAGGATTAACTGACGATGCGAATCCCCTCTATATTCAGCATGATTATGCTTCACAGACTCCTTTTGAAAAGCCAATCGTTCCGAGCATTATGCTGACAGGTATGATTACCTCAGCCATCTCAAAATATTTACCCGGTCCTGGAAGCCATATTTTAAGCCAAGAAATCAGCTTTCCAAAACCTGTTTATCATTATGGAGCAGTTGAGTTTTTATTCGAAGTCGTTGAAGTAACAAGAGATGAACATACCATTGTGATTAGTGTTGTAGGAACCAATGAAAAGAACGAGACCGTCATTCAAGGTAAGGTTAAAGTTTGTCCGCCACACCGATTAGAAGAAATTCATGGCAGGGCTTTGGATAATTTTTGATTATATTTGAGGACTTTTTACTGTACTGTTTTTAATTTGAATCTCTAAGTAAAATCTGTTCTTATGAGTGGTTCATGAGGACAGTTAATGCTAGGAAAAAGCCAAGATTGTCCTCATGAGTGGTACATGAGGACAAATAATGCTTGGAAAGAGTCAAGATTGTCCTCATGAGTGGTACATGAGGACAAATAATGCTTGGGAAGAGTCAAGATTGTCCTCATGAGTGGTACATGAGGACAAATAATGTTAGGAAAGAGCCAAGATTGTCCTCATGAGTGGTTTATGAGGACAAATAATGTTAGGAAGGAGTCAAGATTGTCCTCATGAGTAACTTGACCTTCTTCATAAATAGTTTTACTTAGCTTATTTATCAATATAAAAGGAATATTTACCGTGCCCTATTCGATTGAATATTTTTGATAATATCCTATTGATTTTCTTTTTAGACAAATTGCCCCCACACCATTCAAATACACAATTTGTAGTAATCCTCTTATCTGGAAATAATAGTTTAATTTCCGCCACGTTTCGCAAAATAGCAAATGTTATTTCCTCTTGGTTCCCGCATTGATTACACACAATCTTATCTCTACTGACGAAAAGTGAAAATGAGTTACATTTTACACAGGTAAATCCCTTTTTTAGCTGATTATAGTTATAAGGTGGGAGCCTAGTATAAGGAGATTCAATCTTATGAAGGGAAATAAGATTGTCAGCAATCCTGATATAATGTGAATTCGGGGTTAATAAACACAACGGATCCCTCAATAGGAATCTTATATCCTAAATTATTCAGCAATTGACCGAGCAAAAACTTGCTGCGTTTCAGTTGGTCTAGGGGATTTTTATAATCTTTACCGTAAATTTTTTTTAGCCGATCAGGTTCGTATATAAAGTCGCCCTCAAAATTTTTCACCTCAAAAGGGTAAATTATATCTTGGAAAATGAGGGTAGAATCAAGTTGAAATGTGGAATTATCAACTTCGAGCAGTAAATCGTTTAATACAAGGCACGAGCTTTCAAGCTTCTCTGTTAATTCATCAAATTGTGTTTCACCTTTAAAGCCTTTTTCTAGGTTTAAATACTTCTTTTGTTCCTCTCCAGTTAATCCAATTCGTCGGTTTAAAATTCTTAGAATTAATAATTCGCCAGATTCAAATCGATTTTTATAAGCCATATTCCACTTCCTTCCTTATATTTAATCTCATTTTATTAAAAATAATGACTAAATTTGGCTCAAAAGATGACTCTTTTGTTAATATTTATTATAATTCTGAAGTTCACAACCTTTTTTTGTTAAAGTTTTGTAAAACTAGAAAATACACAAACTTTATTATTATAATGGAGGTAACTAAAGAAGGTGGGGGATATTATGAAAAATAGAGTGCTTGTTGTCGATGATGAACAGTCAATTGTTACTTTACTACAATATAACTTGGAGCAAGCGGGGTTTGATGTAATAACAGCAGGGGATGGTGAAGAGGGGAAACAAATTGCTGAGACACAATCCCCTGATATCATTGTTTTAGATCTTATGCTGCCTAAAATGGATGGAATGGAAGTTTGTAAGCAGTTAAGGCAAAACAAGATTATGACTCCGATTCTAATGTTAACAGCTAAAGAGGATGAATTCGATAAAATCTTGGGGCTAGAGCTGGGTGCAGATGATTACATGGTGAAACCTTTCAGTCCAAGAGAGGTGATTGCCCGTGTCAAAGCAATCCTGAGAAGGACACAAATTCAAACGGAAGCTGCACAGGTAAGTGGGGAAGAGACGGGGTTACTACAAATAGGTAATTTAAAAATCAATTCTGACAAATATGAGGCTTATTTTAACGACAATCTGTTGGAGTTAACCTTAAAAGAATTTGAATTGCTTCTTTATCTCGCTCAAAATAAAGGGCGTGTCATGACTCGTGATCAATTATTAAGCGCTGTTTGGAATTATGACTTTGCTGGCGATACTAGAATAGTCGATGTACATATCTCACATTTAAGAGAAAAAGTTGAAGTGGACACAAAAAAGCCAGCCTATATCAAAACAATTCGGGGCTTGGGCTATAAACTGGAGGAGCCGAAGGGAGAATGACCAAATTCCGTAAAGGACTGCTTATTTCACTAATCATATTAATTATTATTGTATTAGTTGGGGTAGGAGTTTTGTTAGGTCAATTATTTAAAAGCTATTACCTAGAGTCACTAACTCAACATCTTAAAATAGAAGTCTTATGGGTTCTTTCCATTTGTCTTGGGATTGCCATCATTATTATTATTTTTTTATGTGTGAGAATTACCTCAAAGTATACAAAACCAATTGAGGCTGCAACTAATGTTGCCATTGAACTGGCTAAAGGAAATTACCGTGCTCGAACTAAAGTAGGTAAATTAGATGAAACGGGCATGCTTGGGTCATCAATTAATATGCTTGCCGAAAACCTGCAAGAGCTCACTAAAGCGCAAGAAATGCAGCAGGATCGGCTCAGTGCACTAATTGAAAATATGGGCGCTGGTTTGGTGTTAATTGATAGTCGAGGGTACATCAACCTAATCAATAAAGGATTTATTGATATTTTCCACGTCAATTCTAGTGATTATTTAAATAAAGTTTATTATGAAGTTATTGATTATGAGGAAATTTGTCAGTTAGTAGCTGAAGTTTTTCGGACGGAAAAGAAGGTTAGCAAACAAATACTTGTTCCACTATTCATTGAACGAAGATACTTTGTTGTTTATGGTGTCCCGATTCTTGGAACAAATAATGTTTGGAAAGGCGTATTGCTCGTATTTCATGATATAACTGAAATTAAAAAACTCGAGCAAATGCGGAAGGATTTTGTGGCCAACGTTTCCCATGAATTAAAAACCCCGGTCACTTCTATTAAAGGATTTACTGAAACACTGATGGATGGTGCCATGAATAATAAAGAAACATTGGAAACGTTTCTTTCCATTATTCTAAAAGAAAGTGACCGTCTGCAAACCCTTATCCAAGAACTGTTGGATCTTTCAAAAATAGAACAACAGGGCTTCAGATTAAATATTCAGGACATAGATTTATACGAGCTATTAAAAGAAGTGATTACGATTCTTAGTGGAAAAGCCCAAGCAAAGAATATCCGAATTAACCTTCTTTGTAAGCAAGATCAAGTGATAATCCAGGGTGATTTAGACCGTTTAAAACAAGTGTTTATTAACTTGATTGCCAATGCCACGGCCTACACTCCGCCTGAAGGGAATGTGGAAATTATCCTCCTTGAACACGGTGAAAAGGTACGCGTTCATGTTAAAGACACGGGGATCGGAATTAGTAAAGAAGAAATCCCTCGTATTTTCGAACGATTTTACCGTGTCGACCGAGACAGAAGCCGGAACTCTGGTGGGACTGGCCTTGGACTAGCGATTGTTAAGCATTTAATTGAAGCCCATCATGGAAATATAAGTGTTAGAAGTGAATTGGGTGAAGGAAGCGAGTTTATAATCGAACTATATAAATATTTAAGGTAATTTCGGAAGGTGGATATAAATGGAAAAGAAGAAACTTGTCCTTATCGATGGGAATAGTATTGCTTACCGGGCATTCTTTGCACTACCCTTGCTTAATAACGATAAAGGAATTCACACGAATGCCGTATATGGCTTTACGATGATGCTGATGAAAATACTTGAGGATGAAAAGCCTAGCCATATCCTTGTTGCATTTGATGCGGGAAAAACGACCTTTCGACATAAGACCTTTAGTGAATATAAAGGTGGCAGACAAAAAACTCCGCCTGAGCTATCGGAACAATTTCCATTCATCCGTGACCTTCTAGATGCCTATGGAATCTCAAGGTACGAACTTGAGAATTATGAGGCAGATGATATCATTGGTACCTTGTCATTAAGTGCTGAACATGATGGGTATGAAGTAAAGGTGATTTCTGGAGATAAAGATTTAACGCAACTTTCTTCACCGACGACTACCGTTGGAATTACACGGAAAGGTATTACAGATATTGAGGAATATACCCCTGAACATGTCGCTGAAAAATATGGACTTACACCAGATCAAATCATTGATATGAAGGGGCTGATGGGTGACCCTTCCGATAATATTCCTGGTGTACCGGGTGTGGGTGAAAAAACGGCTATCAAACTTTTAAAGGAGTTTACTACGCTTGAAAATTTATTAGCCTCCATTGACCAGGTTAATGGTAATAAGCTAAAAGAGAAGCTGGAAGAATTTAAAGATCAAGCAATAATGAGTAAAGAGCTGGCAACAATTGAAAGGCAAGCACCTATCGAAGTAAATTTAGACACAATCGCTTATGAGGGTTTTACGCGCGATAAATTAGTTGCTCTCTTTAAAGAATTAGGCTTTCATTCGTTATTGGACAAGCTGGGAGAAGGTCCGGACATGGCTGATGAGCCAGAACTGGAAGAGATTGAGTTTCAAACTCCGGCAGAAATCACGGAAGAGTTATTCGCAGACGACAATTATTTTTACGTTGAAATGTTAGATGATAATTATCATTATGCGGAGATTATTGGTTTTTCCCTCGTCAACGAAAACGGTCATTTCTACTTTCCTACTGAACAGGTATTACAATCAGAGGCCTTCAAAAAATGGGCAGAGGATGAGAGTAAGAAGAAGACGGTCTATGATGCCAAGCGTTCTGAAGTCTCTTTAAGAAGATACGATATTCATTTAAAAGGGGTCGATTTTGATATTCTGATGGCGTCCTATATCATAAATCCTTCAGAAAACATAGAAGATCTCGCCGCGATTACGAAACGATTTGATGTACATACAATTCAAACAGATGAATCCTTTTATGGGAAAGGGGCAAAACGAAAAGTCCCTGATCCAACGAAGCTTGCGGAACATCTTGTCCGTAAAAGTCTTGCCATGTTTGATTTAAGAGGAAAACTTGAAGATGAATTAAGGAAAAATGAACAATATGAGTTATTTAATGAACTTGAAATGCCATTATCGCTTATATTAGCCGATATGGAATCATGCGGAATCAAAGTGGAACAGGAACGCCTCCAGACAATGGGAAAAGAGCTAAATGAAAGACTGATTGAAATTGAAGAGAAGATATGTGAAATAGCTGGGGAAAAATTTAATATCAACTCACCGAAACAGCTTGGCGTTATTTTATTCGAAAAATTAAACCTGCCTACATTAAAGAAAACGAAAACAGGTTATTCCACTTCGGCCGATGTATTGGAAAAATTAGCGGAGGATCATGAAATTATTGAATACATCCTTCTATACAGGCAATTAGGTAAGCTCCAATCTACCTATATAGAAGGATTGTTAAAGGTGATTAATCCTAAAACAGGAAAAGTCCATACAAGATATCAACAAACCTTAACAGCCACAGGTCGGTTAAGTTCAATTGATCCCAATTTGCAAAATATCCCGATTCGTTTGGAAGAAGGTCGGAAAATTCGTCAAGCCTTTGTTCCATCTGAAGAGGGGTGGATCATTTTTGCTGCTGACTATTCTCAGATTGAACTTCGCGTTCTCGCAGATATTGCTGGTGATGAAAAGCTGATTCAGGCATTTAAAGAAGATATGGATATTCATACGAAGACCGCGATGGAGGTTTTCCATGTCAATAAAGATGAGGTAACCTCGAATATGAGACGTCAGGCAAAAGCCGTTAACTTTGGAATTGTCTACGGAATCAGTGATTATGGACTATCCCAATCCTTAGGAATAACCAGGAAGGAAGCCGGTCAATTCATTGAACGCTATTTAGATACATACCCAGGTGTCAAAGAATATATGGATGATATTATACACTCAGCCAAGCAGAAAGGGTATGTTTCAACCCTTATGCAAAGAAGAAGATATATTCCTGAAATTACTGCACGTAATTTTAATATCCGAAGCTTTGCAGAAAGAACGGCTATGAACACGCCAATCCAAGGCAGTGCTGCTGATATCATAAAAAAAGCAATGATAGATATGGACGAGGCATTAAAGGACATGGGGTTAAAGACACGGCTTTTACTTCAGGTACATGATGAATTAATTTTTGAAGCACCAGAGGATGAAGTGGAAATTTTGAAGAAGGTAGTCCCAGATGTGATGGAAAATGCCCTTGAATTAAAGGTGCCCTTGAAAGTGGATTATGCCTTCGGACCAACGTGGTTTGATGCGAAATAAAAGGAGGCGGCTATCTTGCCAGAACTTCCGGAAGTAGAAACCGTTCGAAAAACATTAAAAAAATTAGTGGTTAATAAAACAATCAAAGATATAACGGTCTATTGGCCGAAAATCATAAAAAATCCACTTGAAGTGGAACAATTTGTCGATGCCTTAATTGGGGAGACTATTATGGATGTAGGCAGAAGAGGGAAATTTCTAATTATCTATACAGGAAATTTCGCTTTAGTTTCCCATTTAAGAATGGAAGGAAAGTATGGTCTATATCCCAAGGATGAGCCCTATGATAAACATACACATGTTCTCTTTCATTTTACAGATGGGACCGAGTTAAGGTATCGGGACGTTCGGAAGTTTGGAACCATGCACCTCTATAAAAAAGGGGATGAATTTTTAACGGAGCCCCTAATCGGACTTGGCCCTGAACCATTTTCAGAGGAATTCACCACCGAGTATTTAGCTGAAAAGCTGGTAAAAACGAATCGGAAAATTAAAACAGTTTTATTAGACCAAAAAGTCTTTGTTGGCCTTGGTAATATCTATGTGGATGAAGCACTTTTTAGGGCCGGAATCCATCCAGAACGTATGGCTAACACGCTGGATAAAAGCGAAGTCACCCTTCTTCATCGTGAAATTGTTGCAACCTTGAGTGAAGCAGTCAAAAAGGGAGGAAGTACAATCCGTTCGTATGTAAACTCTCAAGGTGAAATAGGAATGTTCCAGCTTGAATTATATGCTTACGGTCGAAAAGGTGAAGAGTGTAAACGGTGCGGGACACCTTTAGAAAAAACAACTGTTGGAGGCAGAGGAACCCATTACTGCCCCCAATGCCAAAAAATCGAAGCGGAACAGAAAAAGTAAAAAAGTGAAAATAGAATAACATTAACCATGGATAGGCTCCTGCCATATACTATCGTAATGATTTTGGTGGAAGGAGCCCTAGACATCATGGTTCAGTTGTTATCACTTCTCATCCTCGCTTTTGCACTTAGCCTTGACAGCTTTAGCGTAGGATTTACCTATGGACTAAGGAAAATGATCATGCCGCTTAGGTCAATAATTATTATTGCAAGTTGCTCTGCTATTTCCTTAATGATCGCTGTGTCAATTGGACACGGACTTGAGAAAGTTTTATCACCAAGAATTACGGCAAGCCTAGGGGGAATTATCCTAATTGGTCTTGGTGCTTGGGTTTTGTATCAATTTTTTCGGCCAGAAAAAGAAAAGGATGTACTAGATCAAGAAAAGACAATCGTGAATTTTGAGATCAAGTCCCTTGGATTAGCTATTAATATTTTGAAGAAGCCGATGTCGGCTGATTTCGATCAATCTGGTACGATTACTGGGATTGAGGCGTTAATGTTGGGGTTTGCCTTGTCGCTGGATGCCTTTGGAGCTGGGATTGGTGCAGCGATGCTTGGCTTCTCTCCTTATTATTTAGCTTTTACTGTCGCGATTATGAGCTCTTTGTTTGTACTTTTAGGAATAAAAAGTGGAACTTTTTTTCATAAATTTGAATGGATTCAAAAGTTCACCTTTTTGCCAGGGATATTATTAATCATTATTGGGATTTGGAAATTATAAGAACCAGAAAGAGGATATGGGGATGTCATTAGTTATCGGGTTAACAGGCGGAATTGCCAGTGGAAAAAGCACAGTCTCTAACTTTTTCAAAGAAATGAATATCACTGTAGTTGATGCAGATATTGAAGCACGCCTTGCGGTAATGAAAGGTGAAACGGCTTATTTTAAGATTATTGCTGAGTTTGGCGAAGATATATTATTAGCCGATGGAGAAATCGACCGGCCTAAACTGGGCTCGATTATTTTTCATCAAGTCGAAAAACGGCAATTATTAAACGATATCGTCCACCCGGAAGTTAGAAAAAGAATGACAGACCAAGTCGAAACGGCGAAAAAGAACGGCGAAGAAGTGATTGTTCTCGATGTACCGTTACTATTTGAGAGTAAGCTTACCTATATGGTGGATAAAACATTACTAGTATTTGTCGACAATGAAACGCAATTAAAAAGATTAATCGCGAGAAATAACCTATCAGTCAAGGATGCAGAGGCAAGGATCCATTCGCAAATGCCATTGTCTGATAAATTTAGGCTCGCGGACGCAGTAATTAATAATAATGGTTCGGTCGAAGACACAAAACAACAGCTTCTTGAAATCTTAGCGCAGTTTGGCATCAATAAAAATAAGATGAAATAATTAGGGAGAAGGAGCCACCTTCTCTTTTTTTATGTTAATAAGTTATCTAAATTATAAAACATTTAAAAAATCCGCATTTTATTCAGCACAATTGCACCTAAATATGTTATACTAATTACATCAGTACGAGTATTAAGTATGACATTAATGCGGAAGGGGTTGCAAAATGAAGACAAAAGTTGCAATTAATGGATTTGGGAGAATTGGAAGGATGGTTTTTAGGAAAGCGATCCTTGAAAATAAATTGGATGTTGTGGCTATAAACGCAAGTTATCCTGCAGAAACATTAGCACATTTACTTAAATATGATACAAATCATGGACCATTCCATGGAGAAGTTATCCCATTAGATGATGAGCTGCTTGTAAATGGAAAAAGGATTAAATTATTAAGTAGCCGCAATCCAGAGGAACTACCATGGAGAGCACTCGGGGTTGAGATTGTTATAGAAGCAACAGGAAAATTTAATGCCCGTGAAGCGGCAGCACTGCACTTAGAGGCAGGAGCAAAGAAAGTAATCTTAACAGCACCAGGGAAAAATGAGGATGTTACCATTGTAATGGGTGTTAATGAGGAAATGCTTGATGTTAATTATCATGACATTATCTCCAATGCATCATGTACAACTAACTGCCTGGCACCTGTTGCAAAGGTATTAGACGAGAAATTTGGAATTGAAAGCGGATTAATGACAACGATTCATGCATATACCAATGATCAAAAAAATATTGATAATCCTCACAAAGATTTACGGAGGGCTCGTGCATGTGGACAGTCTATCATTCCAACGACAACAGGAGCAGCTAAAGCAATTTCTTTAGTATTACCGCACCTAAAAGGGAAATTACATGGCATGTCACTTCGTGTACCTACACCAAACGTATCACTTGTTGATTTAGTCGTTGATCTTAAGCAAGATGTAACGGTCGATGAAGTCAATAATGCCTTTATTGAAGTATCCGATGGTCCATTGAAGGGCATATTGGATTTAACGATGGAACCGTTAGTATCTGTTGATTTTAATACGAATGAGCATTCTGCCATCATTGATGGTTTATCAACAATGGTGATGGGGACAAGAAAAGTAAAGGTTTTGGCTTGGTATGATAATGAGTGGGGTTATTCTTCACGTGTGGTAGATCTCACGCTGTTAGTTGCTCAGAAAATAGCAGAATCCACCGAGTTAAAGGTTGGGTAAGCACAAAAAAAGCTGTCGATTGACAGCCTTTTTTTTTTGTCCTATCTTGTGACATTTTGGTGTAATAGGCATAAAATAGCTTTGTTGAATTTATTTATAAAACAATGAAAAAAGCCCGTCCTAATAAAGTTTTTCATATTGATAGGTTGCAAAAAAAATATAAACAAAGTATACTAGTCATCGTGAACTTCTTGAAATTAGGTAGCGATTAATTACTTAAAGGGTTAGGACCTCTCTGGACTAACTTTCCCCCGTGGTAGTTATAAGATACCGTCAATACATGATTTCAAGAAAGAACAAAAAGGTTAGAGGGGGAAAATGAATATGGAAACAATGGGACGTCACGTGATCTCTGAGCTATGGGGATGCGACTTTGAAAAATTAAACGATATGAATTTTATTGAAACGACTTTTGTTGAAGCAGCTCTTAAATCAGGAGCGGAAATCCGTGAAGTAGCATTTCATAAATTTGCTCCACAAGGTGTGAGCGGTGTCGTCATTATTTCCGAATCACATCTAACTATTCACAGCTTCCCTGAGCATGGATACGCCAGCATTGATGTCTTCACTTGCGGCGATTTAAATCCTAATGTTGCAGCAGATTATATTGCTGAGGCATTAAATGCAGAAACACGTGAAAATATTGAAATTCCACGTGGCATGGGTCCTGTCCATGTGAAACAGGCAAAAGTTCTATAATCCTTATAAAAATAATTAGTGAAGAGGTGTATCTAAACATACACCTCTTTTTATATTTTGTCTGTGTTAATGCATATTGCTGATTTTGGCACCCTGTTGATTGGAGAGGAAGGCACGAAGACTCCTGCTGGAGGACGGGGCAGGGGAGACCCCGCAGGAGAGCAGCGACGAGGAGGCTCCCCGGACCGCCCGCGGAAAGCGAAGTGCCTGGAGCGGAAATCAACAGGCAACTTTAACAGAGGCTATATTTTGAGCGAAAATGTTGTACAATAAGACAAAAGACAATTGGGGAGGAAAAGTATGGCTATGTTAGGTAACTTATTTGTTCGATTTAAGCAGCAAATTGAAACTTCAGACCGAATTGCTGATGATTCTTTAAAAACGCATTATTATAAGGCGAAGTTTAATCAAGTTTTCGATTCAGTTGAAAAGTTATTTCATGAAGATGCTGATTGCCAAGTAACAACCGTTTCTAAAGATCATGGAGAAATTGCTGTTGAAATCAATAAACCAATTCAATGCTTTCTGATTGTTACCATTGTGTCTGTAAAACCAATGGAAACAGCTGTGGACTTTAATATATCATCTGAAAAATTTTCGATACTCGGTTCCTATCCTGCTTTAAAAAAGCGGATTAATTCTTATTACGAGCGAATTAATCAATTACATAACTTCGTAGGAATAAAAAACTCCTAATACTTACTTGTATAAAGATATTCTTTTTTATAAGATGAAAGTAAGCGTTTAGTTCGGGTTATACAGTGTAGATTTGGAGTTGATTACAATGAAATGCCCTTCTTGTCAAAATTATGGTACACGTGTCCTTGATTCCAGGCCTGTTGATGAAGGCCGGGCCACACGGAGAAGACGCGAATGTGAAGAATGTGGGTATCGTTTTACTACGTTTGAGAAGATTGAAGAGATCCCGTTAATTGTAGTCAAAAAAGAAGGTACCAGAGAAGAGTTCAGTCGTGATAAAATCTTACGAGGCTTGATAAAAGCTTGTGAGAAGCGGCCTGTGGCTTTAAAGGAACTAGAAGATATAACCCACGGTGTTGAAAAAGACCTGCGCAGTCAGGGAATTTCTGAAATAAAAAGTGAAGCCATAGGTGAAATGGTTATGGACAGGCTAGCACACGTGGACGAAGTTGCCTATGTCAGATTCGCATCTGTCTATCGACAATTTAAAGATATCAATGTTTTTATTGATGAATTAAAAGAATTAATAAAAAAAGAAAAATCTTAAGAGCTAAAGAGGTTTTTGGCTCTTTTTGACTTTATAACAGGGGAAGGTTGTAGTATTATGGCGCAGCATTGGCAGGAAATTCTTCCTATTGACCGTTATATCGTAACTGCTGATGGGCTACTGCATGATTATGACCGGAAAGTGCTGACGTTTTTATATCAGCCCTTGATTGGTTCAACTTGCTTTAGTTTATATATGACTCTCTGGGCAGAGGTAGAGGAAAACCGGATTTGGTCAGAGTCCTCCACACACCATCTGTTAATGAATCTCTTAGAGATGAACTTAAAGGACATTTTCGAAGCAAGATTAAAGCTAGAAGGTATAGGTTTATTAAAGACCCGTGTCAAAACGGATGAAGGAGGACGGTCTTTTTTATATGAACTTCGTCCTCCTCTGAATCCAGAACAATTCTTTTTAGATGGGATGCTAAATATTTATCTTTACCGAAAGATCGGAAAAAACCATTTTTCGCGGTTAAAACGCTTTTTTAGTGACCAACAAAAGCCGAGCGAAGATGAGTATGTCGATGTTACAAAAGCCTTTCAGGAGGTGTTTGCTTCAGCGGCCCCAGGCAGTATGCAATATATACAAGGGATTTCTGAAGAATTACATGAGGAAGAAAATCAGCAGTTTATCGGTCGAGTGGATTCAACTCCGATTCAAATTGGTGTGGACTCGTTTGATTTTGAAATGTTAGCTGATGGGCTGAATGAATCACTCGTTCCGAAAAAAGCATTAACACCAAAAGTAAAAGCTGTGATTAGTAATCTTGCATTTCTGTATCAAATCGCCCCATTAGAAATGAAAAATTTCATCTTAGGTGCTATTAACGAACATGATGAAATAGATATTGAAGACTTAAGAAAAGGTGCTCGTGATTGGTATCAGTTTGTTAATTACGACCAGTTACCGAGTCTTATTAACCGAACCCAGCCTATTGTCCACCAAACGCAAATCACTGAACCGAAAACCCCGGAGGAGAAATTAATCCGTTCTTACGAAACAACGCCGCCGCTTATCGTTTTTAAAGAATTCTCAGGCGGAGTAGAGCCTTCGAATGCCAATTTGAAAACATTAGAAGAAATTATGATTAAATATAAACTGCCGCCGGGTGTTGTCAATGTTTTAATTGAAGTGGCAATGAGAAAGACGGACATGAAATTTACCAAGGGCTTTGTGGAATCCATTGCTAGTCATTGGGCAAGGAAGCAAGTTAAAACGGTGAAGGAAGCAATGGAACTCGCGAAAAATGAAGAACACAAGGCAGCCGAAAGTAAAAAAACGGGGAAATCAGTTAGTAAAAAGCCGATTCGGACAGAGTTAATTCCAGATTGGTTTGATGAGGGCACTAAGGATGCAAGCAAGGAGCCTGCACAGGGAACTAACAATGAGGTCGAAGCAAAGAAACGGGCAATTGAAGAAAAATTAAAAGCGTTCCGCAAATAGGGGGTGCCGTAGTTGGAGAAAATCAATAAAACCTTAAATAGATTGGCTTCAAATGAAAGTTTTCAAAAACGCTATGAACAACAGCGAATGCAAGTCCTGCAAAATCCTGATGTTAAAGCATTTCTATCAAAGCATCAAGAGGCTATTGATGCTTTGATGATTGATAAAAGTATGAGTAAACTGTATGAGTACATCAATCAGAGCAAGGATTGCAATAAATGTGATTCCCTTGATGGCTGCATTAATTTTATGAAGGGGTATCACCCTGATTTGGTATTAGCTCGAAATTCTATCGATGTTGTGTATAAACAATGTCCAAGGAAAATTATGGCTGACGAAAAGAAGAAAAATGAGAAGTTGATTAAGAGTTTATATGTCCCTAGAGATATCTTGGAAGCCTCCTTTGAGGAATTTGAAGCGGACACTGGCCGACTCGATGCCGGCGATCAGGCGGCAACGTTCTTAATGAATTATGAGGCAGGAAATAAACCAAAAGGCCTTTATCTTTATGGAAAGTTCGGTGTGGGAAAATCTTATTTATTAGGGGCAATTGCCAATGAATTGGCGAAGAAACAAATTTCTTCGATGATTGTCTATGTGCCGGAATTGTTGCGAGAGATGAAAGGGTCGATTGCGGATTCCACATTGAATGAAAAAATAGAAGCATTAAAAAAAGAACCCATCCTCATGCTTGATGATATCGGCGCTGAAGCAGTATCAAGTTGGACGAGGGACGAGGTGCTTGGCCCCATTCTACAATTTAGAATGCTTGAGAGTCTTCCTACATTTTTCACATCAAATTTTGACTTTAAAGGGCTTGAGCATCATTTAACTTACAGTCAGAGGGGCGAAGAAGAGAAGATGAAAGCAAGACGAATCATGGAGCGAATTCGTTCCTTGAGTGCGCCTGTGATGGTCGAGGGTCCAAACAGAAGGTAATACAAATCAAAGAAAGTAGTTTAGGGATTGTCGTAAACAAGTCGGCAGTCCTTTTTCTCGTTAAGGAGATTATAAAATTAAAATGTTATGATAATTGAATGAGTTCTCTGAATCCAGCTCCAGCGCCCAGCGGCTAGTGTACTTCGCTCTCCGCCCTACGATAAGTCAACATCGAATCGCTAACGCTCTCCGTGTTTCCTTTATCTCGGTTGGAGCGCTCCAGTCCATACGCCGCTAAACGGGCGCTTCCACCTCTTGTTCTTACTTTTTTTCTGTAAATAACAAAAGCATGTACCAGCTAACTTCTATTTTAGCCAAGTCCCCCATATATATTAATACAAAGTTGGCTTAAAGGGGGGATTTGGTTGGCGGAAATCATCTTCCAAAGCAAGTTGGATGCTGAAAAATTTTATGACCACTTGCTGAAGTACTTACCAAATAATCAAGACAAAGAAACTATTCTTCTAATTGAAGATCGACATATAGTAAAATTTTTTGGCAGTATGATATCGGTTGAAATTTCTAGAATTGTTAAACATGCTTTTTATGAATTCATTACGAACATAAAGCGTGATGATTGGTTTAGGGAAATATTAAAAAGCCATTATTTCTACGATGAATATGAAGAACAGCAGCAAATTATCGAGATTATTGATTCCATTCTCGAAGGTCAACGAGAAGACCTGTCTGTTTTTTTGAATGATGCAAATGAAGAGACACAGATTAAATCTGCAATTGAGCATATTTTTCTGGATAATATCTCTTTTTCGTTTGACTCGTTTCTCAAATTTAGATTGCGTCCGTACCTTCAGTCGTTGGAAGGGTATGTCGAGATTGCGATTGATGAATATAAAATGGAGCAAGAATATCAAATATTTGTGCAGATGCTCCGTGAGTTCCTGGTAAATCGTGAACCAAAAATGGAGGTGCTCCATTTATTGTTTGACGAGGAAATCACCTTTTATAATGAGCAGTTTGTCGAAATGAAACGTGCTGAATTAACAAGATTGATTGACCGTAAATTACTGGTTAATCATCCTGTCTATGTCGACTCTGCATCAATTGCCCCATTATTATCACTTGCGCCTATAACCATTTTTTTGTATACAAAGGACCCAGATGAGCCCTTAGTAAGAACCATCAAAAATATTTTTGAAGAAAGAGTAACCATTAAATCATATGCTTCACTAAGAGATGTGAATAAATGGGCAGAGAATCATCAATCTTCTGAAAACCAGGCTTGAGAAAAGGAATTGTGTGAAAATTTGTCTTATTAGGTTGATGTCCCTTGATTTTTCAAAAAATAATCATTATAATTGCATACATAGTATTGTCATAGCAAAAGTAATGATAAGGATAACAGTATTTTTTACGGTTTCTAGAGAGGGAGGACATGGCTGAAAGCCTCCTAACACGAAAATAATACTTACCACCTTTAAACTTCAGCAGTGAACGCTTCATGTCTTCATGCGGTTAGTAATTGACTGACGGCTCTCGACCGTTAACAGACCAAAGTCATTTTTAAGCTGTCATTATTTGAAAATGAAAAATTGGGTGGAACCACGTGTTTATCAAAACTCGTCCCTTTTCCAGGGATGGGTTTTTTTATTTTTCAAAAAGCGGATTTTGGGCAAAAATGGCCCGAAACGCTTAATTCAAAGGAGGAATTACCATGTCAGACGTTGTTAAGATTTCGTTTCCAGATGGGGCAGTAAAGGAGTTCCCACAAGGAACAACAACGGAAGATATTGCCGCATCCATCAGCCCAGGCCTAAAGAAAAAAGCGATTGCCGGCAAATGGAACGGTCAGTTGTTTGATCTTCGCCGTCCAATTAATGAAGACGGTTCAATAGAAATCGTCGTCCCAGATTCCAATGATGCGTTAGAAATTTTACGCCATAGTACTGCGCATTTGATGGCACAGGCTGTTAGAAGACTTTATCCAGGTGTGAATTTAGGTGTTGGACCTGTTATCGAAGGTGGATTTTATTATGATATGGACCTTGAAGAATCATTAACTCCAGAAGATCTGCCAAAGATTGAAAAGGAAATGGCCAGAATCGTTAATGAAAATATTGAAATTGTTCGCAAAGAAGTAAGCCGTGCTGAGGCTGTTCAGCTTTTTAAAGAAGCCGGTGACCCATACAAGCTGGAACTAATTGAAGCCATTCCTGATGATGAAACAGTGACAATTTACGAACAAGGTGATTTCTTTGACCTTTGCCGCGGAGTCCATGTCCCATCAACAGGTAAAATCAAAGAATTTAAGCTATTAAGTATTGCAGGTGCTTATTGGCGCGGCGACAGCAAAAATAAAATGCTGCAGCGCGTTTATGGAACAGCCTTCTTCAAGAAAGAAGACTTAGCAGAACACCTTCGCTTACTTGAAGAAGCAAAAGAGCGTGACCATCGTAAAATTGGTAAAGAGTTAAACCTTTTCACTAGTAATCAATTGGTAGGTCAAGGGTTACCGTTATGGCTTCCAAAAGGTGCAACCATTCGCCGGGTAGTGGAACGATACATTGTTGATAAAGAACAGCGCCTAGGCTATGACCATGTTTACACTCCAATAATGGGCAGTGTCGATTTATATAAGACTTCAGGTCACTGGGATCATTACCAAGAAGATATGTTCCCAGTAATGGACATGGATAACGAGCAATTAGTTCTCCGTCCAATGAACTGTCCGCATCATATGATGGTGTACAAAAACAGCATCCACAGCTATCGTGAGCTGCCGATTCGAATCGCAGAACTAGGAACTATGCATCGTTATGAAATGTCTGGTGCACTTTCAGGACTACAGCGTGTCCGTGGAATGACTTTAAATGATGCACATATCTTTGTTCGTCCCGACCAAATTAAAGATGAATTCAAACGGGTTGTGAACCTGGTTTTAGCAGTATACAAAGACTTTGATATTAATGACTATTCCTTCCGTCTTTCTTACCGTGACCCGCAAGATACTGAAAAGTATTTTGACGATGATGCAATGTGGGAAAAAGCACAAAGTATGTTAAAGGATGCCATGGATGATCTTGGTCTTAACTACTATGAGGCAGAAGGAGAAGCCGCCTTCTACGGTCCTAAGCTTGACGTTCAAGTGAAGACAGCTTTAGGGAAGGAAGAAACACTTTCCACTGTTCAATTGGACTTCTTACTACCAGAACGTTTTGATTTAACATATGTGGGTGAGGACGGCAAACCGCATCGTCCAGTCGTAATCCACCGTGGTGTGGTATCCACAATGGAACGTTTCGTTGCCTTCTTAATTGAAGAATATAAAGGTGCTTTCCCTACTTGGCTCGCTCCAGTACAGGTGCAGGTCATTCCAGTTTCTCCTGGTGTGCATTATGATTATGCGAAGCAAGTTCAAGAACAGCTTCAAAATGAAGGTATTCGTGTCGAATTGGATGGCCGTGATGAAAAAATCGGATATAAAATCCGTGAAGCACAAATGCAAAAAATACCATATATGCTTGTTGTTGGGGATAAAGAAGTCGAAAATCAGGCTGTTAATGTCCGCAAATATGGCGAGCAAAACTCAGAAACAAAGCCATTCTCAGAGTTTTTAACTTCATTAATCGCTGAAGTGAAAAGAGGATAAACAGTAGAAAGAGAGGTTCGCCTCTCTTTTTGTTTGAAAAAAACTATTGAATAATTATTTATTTCTTGCTAAAATAAATTTCGTTGTCAAAGAAAATAGTTCGTTTGACATTGTATCTTTGCTTATGTTATATTAACTAAGGTGAAAAATTGAATACTGTTTTTGGGAAAAGAAGAAGCACCCGCTTCTCACCTGATTGACGCAATTAGCAGTTGGCAGGTTTTACTTGAACTTTTTGGTTTCATTACTTTTGTTCTGTAAAGTGTGGGTGCATTCATCCGCACTTTTTTGTTTGTGCAATAATAGCACTGCTAAAAAGTTTTATACCTGTTGATTCTTGTGTAGCGTTTTACGTTATGGTTTGAAAGGGCTTGTTATGATTTTCTTGACCAAGACGTTGTATTCGTGATAAACCTTGGAGGTGGCTAATTATTAGCAAAGACATGTTGTTAAATGAGGGCATTCGCGCTCGCGAAATTCGCCTAATTGATCAAAATGGCGAGCAGTTGGGGATTAAAACCAAAACTGAAGCCTTAGAGATTGCCGGAAGAGTGAACCTTGATTTGGTACTTGTAGCACCAAATGCAAAGCCTCCAGTCGGCAGAATTATGGACTATGGCAAATTTAAATTCGAGCAGCAAAAGAAAGAAAAAGAAGCTCGTAAGAATCAAAAAATCATCACCACTAAAGAAGTTCGTCTCAGCCCGACAATTGATGAGCATGACTTTAATACAAAGTTACGCAATGCAATTAAGTTCTTAGAAAAAGGCGACAAGGTAAAAGCTTCCATCCGTTTCAAGGGCCGGGCGATTACCCATAAAGAAATTGGTCAACGTGTGTTAGACCGTTTTTCAGAGGCGTGCAAGGAAGTTGCAACGATTGAATCACATCCAAAAATGGATGGTCGAAGCATGTTCCTAGTTTTAGCACCTAAAACCGAAAAGTAATAAGGAGGATATCCCAATGCCAAAAATGAAAACTCACCGTGGCGCTGCAAAGCGTTTTAAAAAGACTGGTTCAGGTAAATTAAAACGTGACCACGCTTATACAAGCCACTTATTTGCTAACAAATCTACTAAAGCAAAGCGTAAGCTTCGCAAAGCATCACTTGTTTCTAAAGGTGATTTCAAACGCATTCGTCAATTATTAACTTACATGAAGTAAAAATTAAGTGATCGATTTATATATTGGAGGGAAATTAAATGCCACGTGTAAAAGGCGGTACAGTTACGCGCAAACGTCGTAAAAAAGTTCTTAAATTAGCAAAAGGTTATTTCGGTTCAAAACATACATTATATAAAGTAGCTAACCAACAAGTTATGAAATCTTTAATGTATGCTTTCCGCGATCGTCGCCAGAAAAAACGCGACTTCCGCAAACTTTGGATTACTCGTATCAATGCAGCAGCTCGTATGAACGGTCTTTCTTACAGCCGTTTAATGCATGGCTTAAAGCTTGCTGGTATCGAAGTAAACCGCAAGATGCTTGCTGAATTAGCAGTAAGCGATGCAAACGCATTTGCTGAATTAGCAAACGTTGCAAAACAAAACATCAACAAGTAATTTGAAATATCAGCCATTCTCTTATGAGGATGGCTTTTTCTATAGAGGAGGATACGGGGGATGAAAATATGGTTAGTGGTCTATTTTATCATGAATATAGCGGGACTCGTGATTATGTGGGAGGATAAGAAGCGTGCTAAAAAGCATGAATATCGCATCTCTGAGAGAACATTATGGCTGGTAGCATTATTTGGCGGTGCTGTAGGTGCGACCGCAGGCATGCAATTGTATCGACATAAAACGAAGCATACTTCATTTAAGATTGGTTTTCCGGTCCTTGCCATAATTGAACTAATTCTTTTAATTAAATATTTATTATAGGGAGTGATGGTAGTCATGAATTTAGAAAGGCTGTTTCAGATGCAAAAAGGTTTGGATTCTCATATTGAAGAAAAGCACAACCTGCAGAACGAAGATCTATTTGACAGGAAGGTACTCGCACTGCTTGTAGAAATTGGTGAATTAGCAAATGAAACACGCAGTTTTAAATTTTGGAGTATTAAGCCATCATCAGCCAAAGAAGTAATTCTTGAAGAATTTGTTGATGGTGTTCATTTTATTTTATCGCTTGGAATTGAATGTGGATATGACACGGAGCGAATGAATTTGAACGGTGGGGAATCATCCTTGACTGTGACCGAGCAGTTTCTATATGTGTACGATAGGATCATTATTTTTCAAAAGAGCAGAAGTTTGGATGATTACATAAATCTATTTGTATCCTACTTGGGGTTAGCGTCATTACTCGGTTTTATAAATGAAGAAATAGAAAGAGCATATTTCCACAAAAACGAAGTAAATTATCAAAGACAGCAGAATAACTATTAGCAGAAAAATTGCCGATTTATTCCTGTTTTCTGTATAATGAAGGTCAAACCAACAGTTAAGGGGGCTTATCAATGGCGAAACTTGATGAAACTTTGACGATGTTAAAAGAATTAACGGATGCCAAAGGAATTCCTGGTAATGAGAGTGAAGTTCGGGAAGTCATGAAAAAATACATAGAACCATTTGCTGATGAACTTACAACGGATGGACTCGGCAGTCTAATTGCCAAAAAGGTAGGTAAAGAAGGCGGCCCTAAAATTATGGTCGCAGGTCATTTAGATGAAGTTGGCTTCATGATTACCCAAATCGATGACAAAGGTTTCCTTCGTTTTCAACCAGTTGGCGGCTGGTGGGGCCAGGTTATGCTCGCCCAGCGTGTAACGATTGTGTCGAGAAAGGGAGATGTAACCGGAATTATCGGTTCTAAGCCTCCGCATATTTTATCACCAGAAGCACGCAAGAAACCTGTTGAAATTAAGGACATGTTTATTGATGTAGGTGCTTCAAGCCGTGAGGAAGTCACGGAGTGGGGCGTTCGTCCGGGTGATATGGTTGTCCCTTATTTTGAATTTACCGTTATGAACAATGAAAAGATGTTATTAGCTAAAGCCTGGGATAACCGGATTGGCTGTGCCATTGCTATTGATGTGTTGAAGCAGCTGAAAGGTGTAGACCATCCTAATGTTGTGTATGGTGTCGGAAATGTTCAAGAAGAGGTTGGTTTGCGCGGTGCCAAGACGGCAGCGGCCAAAATTAATCCGGATATCGGCTTTGCCGTTGATGTAGGTATTGCCGGGGATACACCGGGAGTTTCTGAAAGAGAAGCCATGAGTAAAATGGGTAAGGGGCCACAAGTTGTCATCTATGATGCCTCACTTGTAGCTCATAAAGGCCTCCGCGATTTAGTGACCGACACAGCTGATGAACTGGGCATTCCCTATCAGTTCGAATCGATTCCTGGCGGCGGTACGGATGCTGGGTCGATCCATTTGACCCATAATGGGGTTCCAGCGATACCAATTACTATTGCAACAAGGTATATCCATTCCCATGCCGCGATGCTCCATCGTGATGATTACGAAAATGCGGTAAAATTGATTGTGGAAGTCATCAAACGTTTAGACCGTGAGACGGTTAATAAAATTACGTTTGAATAACTTATTGTGGGGTCCCTGGTAGAACTTTACCGGGGATTTCTTCTGCTCATTTAACTGCTTTGGTAGTGTTCTTGAATTCGCTGATAGAATGCAGAAATTCGCCGATTGATTATTAAAATTCGTCGATAGAAGTGTGAAATTCGCTGATTGAATATCAAAATTCGCTGATAGACGACATAAACTCAATGATAGCCGTGAATTTTCATTGATAAATATTCAGATTGGGATGAATTTGCACAAATTAATTCAGAATTTGCTCAAAAAAAATTATTTTGAACAGAAAAAAGCTGTCAATCTAACCGATCGACAGCATCTGAATGAATATTTGACTACTTTAACCCACTTTCAAGGGTTGTGAGCATTTCTTTCTTCTCTTCTTCGGATGAATTTTTCCAAATAATTTCAAATAATACGCCGAGACCCGGGAGCATTTTTTCTTCCCCGTTTTGAATCGCATCAACAATCGTATCTTCTAATTGATCTTGTGTATTCCCAGCAACATTGTGAACAATCGCATTACGTAAATTTAAATTCATGTATATGCACTCCTTTTTATCCTGTATTACTTTTATATGTTTTCTATTTTTGGTTTTATTATGTATTTTTGTTAGGCTATAATATAAAAATCATCGTTATTGTAAAAGGAGAGCGGGTTTTGAAGCATATAGAATCAATAAATAATCCAAAAGTTAAACAATGGAAAAAACTGTTGACCAAAAAAGAACGGGATAGGTCAGGAACATTTTTAGTGGAAGGCTTCCATTTAGTAGAGGAAGCCCTAAAACAAGGAGAACAAATTTTAGAAATCATTGTCTCTGAAAAAGTGGATTTACCTTCACGATGGGATGCTGGTTCCACGCCAGTTACACAAGTTACGGAAGAGATATCGAATTCACTATCAGATACAGAAGCACCGCAAGGAATTTATGCCGTGTGCCGGATTGCAGCTGAGGAAGTGAATGATGCAAAAACCTATCTGTTCATTGACGCAGTTCAGGACCCAGGGAATCTCGGCACTATGATTCGCACCGCAGATGCAGCAGGGATTGACGCTGTTGTGGTTGGACGTGGAAGTGTGGATATTTATAATTCTAAAGTACTTAGGTCCGCACAGGGAAGTCATTATCACTTGCCGATAATTAGAGGGGACCTTCATGAATGGATCGACAAGCTGAACGAAAAAAATATTCCTGTTTATGGTACAGCACTTGAAGGGGCATCTGCATATACTGATATTTCCACAGGTGATTCGTTTGCCTTGATTGTTGGAAATGAAGGAAATGGTGTTGGTAAAGATATACTTGCGAGTACAACAGCCAACCTTTATATCCCGATTTATGGGAAGAGTGAGTCATTAAATGTAGCCGTTGCAACGGGAATCCTGCTTTATTATTTGAAAAAATAGGCGTAAACTAGTTTGACCTTGCGTGGAGAATTATTATATAATAATGAACAATATGGAATATTAAATGACGATGACGGAGAAAAGTATCTTATTTAAAACCATTTAGGGAGAAAGTGCCGCGACTGAAAGCACTTTTATGGCAGGGATAAGAGAAGTTCACCTCCTGAGTTGGCATCGGGACCACGATTAAAAGCAATAGCTTGAGAGTAGATTACTTGTCCAGCTACTTCCGCTTTCCGTGTAAAGATGCGCCGGCATATGCCGTTATCCGAATGAAGCGAACACAATGTGTTTTACATAACGTGTTTACAAGGGTGGTACCGCGAAACTTTAACCTCGTCCCTTTCCAGGGATGGGGTTTTTTTGTTTTTTCTGGTGCCTGACACCAATTATTATTAAGGAGGAATTGACATGCAAGAACGTTTAAAGGAATTGCAGGAAGAGGCTATTCAAAAGATTGAACAGTCCGGAAGCTTAAAAGAATTAAATGACATCCGTGTTGCCTACTTAGGAAAAAAGGGGCCAATTACGGAAGTGTTGCGCGGCATGGGGAAACTTTCAGCTGAAGAGCGTCCAGTTATGGGGGCTTTAGCAAACGAAGTTCGTGAAGCGATTGCCGAAAAAATTGAAGCCAAACAGAAGGGGTTAGAAGAAGCAGCTGTCCTAGAAAAGCTAGCTTCAGAAAGTATCGATGTTACTCTTCCAGGCCGCCCTGTGAAGGTTGGAAATCATCATCCGCTGACTAGAATTATCGAAGAAATTGAGGACTTATTTATTGGTATGGGATACCAGGTCGCCGAAGGTCCGGAAGTTGAGCAGGATTATTATAACTTTGAAGCTCTTAATTTACCGAAGGGCCACCCAGCCCGCGATATGCAGGACTCTTTCTATATTACTGAAGACATCCTTCTCCGTACCCATACATCTCCAGTTCAAGCCCGGACGATGGAGAAGCACCAAGGCAAAGGCCCAATTAAAATTATTTGCCCTGGTAAAGTGTACCGCCGTGATAATGATGACGCGACACACTCCCACCAATTTATGCAAATCGAAGGTCTTGTTGTCGGTGAAAACATCCGGATGAGCGACCTGAAAGGAACATTAGAAGTGTTTGCGAAAAAAATGTTCGGGGAAGATCGTGAAATCCGTCTACGCCCAAGCTTTTTCCCCTTCACAGAACCATCTGTTGAAATGGACATTTCTTGTAAAATTTGCGGCGGTTCAGGTTGCAGCGTTTGTAAGCGCACAGGCTGGATCGAAATTCTCGGAGCAGGTATGGTCCATCCTAATGTCCTTGAGATGGCCGGATACGATTCTAAAAAGTACACTGGCTTCGCCTTCGGTATGGGACCTGAGCGAATTGCAATGTTAAAGTACGGTGTCGATGATATCAGACATTTCTATACCAATGATGTTCGTTTCTTAAAACAATTTTCAAAACACGAGTAAATTGGAAGGCTTCAATCCGTTGAAGTTGAATAAATAAAGGAGGATGACGACATGTTCGTTTCATATAAATGGCTCCAAGATTATATCGATTTAACTGGAGTAACTGCTACTGAATTAGCAGAAAAAATTACAAAAAGCGGTATTGAGGTTGAGGGAGTCGAAATCCTTAACGACGGCATTCAAGGCGTAGTTGTTGGTCATGTTCTTGAACGTGAACAGCACCCAAATGCGGATAAATTAAGCAAGTGTCTTGTCGATGTAGGCGGAGAACAACCGGTTCAAATCATTTGCGGAGCGCCAAATGTGGCACAAGGGCAAAAGGTTGCGGTAGCAACAGTAGGTGCAGTATTACCAGGTGATTTTAAAATAAAACGCGCGAAACTTCGCGGTGAAGAATCGAACGGAATGATCTGTTCGCTGACAGAGCTAGGCATGGAAGGAAAGGTAGTTCCGAAAGAGTATTCAGAGGGGATCTTTGTTTTTCCAGCGGATGCAGAAGTAGGCGTCGATGCACTGGCCGAGTTAAATCGCGATGATGAGATTCTTGAACTTAGCTTGACGCCAAACCGTGCGGATTGTTTAAGCATGCTGGGTGTTGCCTATGAAGTAGCAGCAATTCTTGGCAGAGACGTTAAACTTCCAGAAACGAACCTGCAAGCTTCAACTGAAAAAGCATCTGACTATGTAAAAATTACGGTCGAAGCAAAAGAGGATAATCCATTATATGTGGCGCAAATCATTAAAAATGTAAAAATCGGACCATCTCCGCTCTGGATGCAAACACGCTTAATGTCTGCTGGAATTCGTCCACATAATAATGTCGTCGATATTACCAACTACATTCTTCTTGAGTATGGTCAACCGCTTCATGCGTTCGACTATGACCGCTTAGGTTCAAAAGAAATCCTTGTCCGCCGTGCAGCTGACGGTGAGAAATTTATCACTCTGGATGATGCAGAACGGACACTTACTTCCGATCATCTGGTCATTACAAATGGAACAGAACCTGTTGCCCTTGCTGGTGTCATGGGAGGAGCAAATTCAGAGGTTACTACAGATACAACAACTGTACTACTTGAATCCGCTTATTTTAACGGGGCTACTGTTAGAAAAGCATCGAAAGACCATGGTTTAAGAAGTGAAGCGAGCGCTCGTTTTGAAAAAGGTGTCGATCCTAATCGTGTTCGTGCTGCTGGAAATCGGGCTGCCTACCTGATGGCAAAATACGCTGGCGGTGAAGTACTAGAAGGTGCCGCAGAGGCGGATACACTGACCGTTGAACCAGCGGTTGTTTCAATCACTTTAGAAAAAATCAATCGTGTTTTGGGAACAGACCTTGTGATGAATGACGTAAAAGAAATCTTCGATCGCCTACAATTTGGTGTCAGCATCGAAGAGGATACCATCACTGTTACAGCACCAACACGCCGCGGTGATATTAAAATTGAAGAAGATTTACTAGAAGAGGTCGCTCGTCTTTACGGCTACGACAATATCCCAAAAACATTGCCAATTGGTTCAACTACCCCTGGTGGATTGTCCGAGTACCAGCAGAAGCGTCGCGAGGTTCGTCAATACCTTGAAGGAGCAGGCTTATACCAAGCAGTGACATATTCCCTTACTAGCGAGGAAAAAGCAACGCAATTCGCGCTTGAAAAGCGAGATACTATCCGTCTTTCTATGCCGATGAGTGAAGAGCGCAGCATCCTCCGTTTAAGCATCATGCCGCAGCTTTTGGAAGTGTTAAAATACAACAGCGCTCGTCAAAACGATAGCTTAGGTGTGTATGAAACTGGGGCTGTATTCTTAGCAAATGGCACAGATACTCTTCCATCAGAAAAAGAACACTTAGCAGCAGCCATTACCGGGCTATGGTCTAGTCATTCTTGGCAAGGAGAGAAGAAGGCAGTCGACTTCTTCGTGATCAAAGGAATCCTAGAAGGAATGTTTGCTAAGCTTGGTTTACTAGAACAGGTTCAATTTGTTCAAGCGCAAGTAGACGGCATGCACCCTGGACGTACGGCTGAGGTACTCTTAAATGGGGAGAAAATCGGCTTTATCGGTCAAGTTCACCCAACAGTTCAAAAAGAGCTAGATTTGAAAGATACCTACGTATACGAGCTTTCATTAAAGGCAGTACTTGAAGCAGAAACACCGGCATTACAATACCAGGCTATCCCACGCTTCCCGTCCATCACAAGAGACATTGCCCTTGTGGTAAACAGAGAAACGGTGTCAGGCACCCTAAAAGAAATTATCGTAACAGCAGGAGCACCGCTTCTGAAGGAAGCTGAAGTGTTTGATTTATATGAGGGAGATAAGATGGAGGCAGGCAAAAAGTCGATTGCGTTCTCTCTTAAGTATGTTGATCCGGAGCGTACGTTAACGGATGAAGAAGTAACAAAGATTCATAACCGAGTTCTTGAAGCTTTAGAAGAAAAAGCAGGCGCGGTTTTAAGAGGTTAATTATTATAAGCTAGTTCGAAGATTGAATTCGAGCTAGCTTTTTCCTTTTTTTAAGGTAAAATTTACGGTTCGCTGATATATTTTATTTTTCGCTGATAAATGCTTCAGATTCGCTGATATATTGAATTTATCGCTGATAAACTTCTAATTACCGCTGATAAAAATAAATAGACAAACTTTATTAACAAATTTCGCTAAAATTCGGCAGGGATTTCCTGCTCTTTTCAGAATTATATTAGTAAAATGAAAGGAGTGAAAAGTTTGGTTATAAAAGAAAGGACAATTCCATTAGTACTTCTTATATTAGAGTCATTATGCCGGCGTCTCCCATTGAATTACCCAAAGTATCAGCAAATTTTAGAGGAGCTGGGGAGGAGACAGGCTGGTTATAAAGGTGAGGTGAGTCTTGATTATTATTTACGTCTCCTGCCAATTGATAAATACCTAATACTCCACGATTTAAACCTTCCTGATGGTGACTACAACTGCCAAATTGATACCCTTCTCCTAACATCCGAATTCGCCCTAATTGTTGAAGTGAAAAATATGGCTGGCAAATTAATATTTGATACAGAAAATGAACAGTTTATTCAAATAAATAATGACAAGGATAAAGGCTACCCCGATCCAATTGCTCAATCAGATAGGCATAAAAGGTTTTTAGTGAAAATAATGGCAGAATGTAAATTTCCCCCAGTTCCGGTTGATTACATAGTAGTTCTAAGCAATAACTATTCTTCATATGTCATAACCGGAAAAAACACTCATAAAGTAAAACCACGAGTATGTAAGTCAGATGTATTTCTTAATAAAATTCAGTTTTTTGAAAAGCAATATGTTACTTCATTCCTTCATACGAAAGACCTCCGAAAACTGAGTCGACTTCTCGTAAAAATGAATAAGGTACCGACTAGCTATGTTTTGAAAAAGTATGGAATTAACAAGACTGATCTTTTAACTGGTGTTTTCTTCCCCAATTGTACCCATGGCCCACTTATTCGTAAGAAAAAGCAATGGTATTGCCCTTCTTGCAACAAATTTTCCAAAGATGCTCATATAAGTGCCCTTAAGGATTACTTTCTATTATTTGATTCGAAAATTACAAATCAGCAGTTTCGGGAATTTGCTCACATAAAATCAGTTGATACAGCAAAAAGATTACTACTTTCTGTAAATCTGAATTTTTCAGGAACAAAAAAGGGACGCTTTTACTTTCCGAAGAGCATACCTTGGTAAACTTTGTTTCGCTGATAAAAATCAATTATCGCTGATATATTTTATTTTCCGCTGATAAATGGTTCGTTATCGCTGATAAAACTCTATTCTGCGCTGATAAAATAAAAAAGTGATATTACGATGGGCAAAGAATTCCCATTCTAATGCGAAACTCCACTGTAAGAAAGAGTCGATATCCTTATTAAACAAAAAAGAGGTTGCAGATAAAGGCAACCTCTTTCAAATTCGCAATAAATTATATTTCTTCATAAATCGAGTCATAGTTATTTGCCAAAGTGATATCCAAATCAGTTAATCCGCCGGCATTCCATGAGGTTAATCGCAGTGTTACTAATTTATAGTCAATCGCAATGAAGGGGTGATGATTTTTTTCTTCTGAAAGCTGTGCAATGACATTCACGAACGCCACACCCTGTAAAAATTCACGAAAGCGATACTTTTTCACAATGAATTTTCCGTCCAATTTCCAGCCTGATAAGCCCGCAACAGCCGCAGTAATCTCCGCTTCACTTAGTCGATTTGCCACCCTGAACTCCTCCAAACAATGTTTTTATATATCTATTCGAAAAACAGCCCCAAAAATCATTTCAATTTCGTTTCTTATTAACAAGTGCGATCGCTTTATCGGTATTGGCAAAGTGGAGCTTCACATAATTCGGAAGGATGTCACGTCCTTTGATCATAATCAGTTTCGCTGCAGCTATATCCACCTGTGCCCCTGCCCCTTTTGGAATCTTAAAGCCGGCAGACTCGCTGAGTTTATCAATATATTGGATGAAGGCATATCGCGCGAGAATACTTGCTGCTGCAACCGCTAAATGAATGCCTTCTGCTTTTGTACTAAAATAAACATTCTCTTTGGCAACTGCTTTTTGGCCTTTAATATGCTGAAAATAGGTACTGCCCTGTACAAATTGGTCGATAAGAATGGCTTCGGGTTTTTCAGGAGAGATTTTGTCTAATACATATAAAATCGCTTGATTATGTAAGATTGCCTTCATTTTTCCCTGCGACATTCCTGCTTTTTGGACCTGATTATATTTTTCGTTTTTTAACGTCATTAAACTAAAGGGAATAATATCTTTAATGACCTTCGCAATTGCAATAATTTTTTCATCGTTTAAATCCTTCGAATCCCGCACGCCTAATTCTTTCAACAATGGAATATTTTCTTTTTTCACATAAGCTGCAACGACTGTAATTGGACCGAAAAAGTCTCCCGTCCCTACTTCATCTGATCCAATTACTGACATTTGACTAATCCCAACAGGCAGGTCGCCTTTCGCTGGTGATTTCGATTTAGAAGGAGCGGAAGGCTTGTTTGAGGTGGCACTGCCCCATTTACTGGCCTCTTTTTCACTATCGTTTCCTTGGAATAATACTTTGCCAGATTTATAAGCTGTAATCATACAAGCAGACGTTTTTGCGGCAAACACACTTCCGGGAATGTTTTTATCTAGTAAACTTTTTCCGTAATAGTTTCTCATTTCCATGATCTTATTCATTTCTAGATTCAATACAACATTACCCATACTATACACACCACATTTCTAAATAAAGATAAAATACGCTTTAACTTTTCCACAGATAACGGTTCATGTTATGATAGAGAGTAGGATTCTCTGAATGGAGGCATGACGTTGTCGAATAATCAAAAAAATAGAACAACCGTAGATATATACGGACAACAATATGTTATTATGGGTTCCGAAAGTCCAAGTCACATCCGGCATGTGGCCTCATTAGTTGACAATAAAATGCGCGAAATCAGTTATAAGAATCCCACTTTAGATGCAAGCAAACTCGCCGTTTTAACAGCTGTAAATGCAGTCAATGATTTTCTTCAAATGAAAGACGAATTAAGTCGGCTGCAAACAGAACAACTAAAGGAAAAGGACTAAAAAATCATGTTGGATTTAGCTATTATCATTTTTTTAATTATTGGATTCTTTGTAGGCCTGAAAAGAGGCTTTATTCTGCAGCTTTTTCATTTAATAGGTTTTATTATTGCATATGTAGCAGCAAATTCATACTACGAACAGTTAGCACCGAAGTTGACATTATGGATTCCTTATCCGAACTTTGGTAACATGTCTACACTAAAAATCCTAGGTGACAGCAGTAATATGGAAGCCGCCTTCTATCGTGCGATTGCCTTTGTCATCATCTTTTTTGCGGTAAAAGTGTTATTGCAAATTATTGGTTCCATGCTTGACTTCGTTGCTCATCTGCCTGTCTTACGGCAATTGAATGTTTGGGCAGGAGGAATCTTAGGTTTCGTTGAAGTGTATTTGGTTATCTTTATTTTATTATATATTTCAGCCCTTGTACCAATTGAATTTATGCAAAATGCTTTGGATCAATCGATTTTGTCAAAAGCAATTGTGAATAACACGCCGATCCTTTCACAGCAAATAAAAAGCTTGTGGATTGAATATACAGCTGCTTTAACTTCTCTGTAGCAGAGAAGTTTTTCTATTCATGCCTTAAAGTAGGATAAAATGAAAATGCTAATCAGTAGGTAGGTGACTTATAAATGGAAGTAACTAAAAAAGATTTATTACGCTTATTAGAAATGATAGCAATTTATATGGAGTTAAAGGGAGAAAACCCTTTTAAGGTTTCTGCTTTTCGAAAAGCTGGCAATGCCTTGGAAACCGATGAACGCGACTTAGCAGAAATTGCTGACTTTACAACGATTTCTGGGATCGGTAAAGGGACGGCCGCTGTCATAGATGAATACATAAAAGAGGGTACTTCCTCCGTTTTAACGGAGTTAAAGGCGGAAGTTCCAAGAGGACTAATCCCGTTGCTTCAGCTCCCAGGCCTTGGCGGTAAGAAGATTGCCAAACTATACAAAGAGTTAAAGGTCGTTGACGTATCCAGTTTAAAAGAAGCATGTGAAGCTGGAAAAGTTCAAGCACTCGCTGGTTTTGGTAAAAAAACAGAGGAAAAAATTCTCAGTGCCATTGCCAATGTTGGGACCAGACCTGACCGGCTTCCATTAGCTTACATGCTGCCCATTGCAGAGCAAATTGAAGCCACACTTGCGGATTTCAAGGATATTGAGCGATTCTCACGTGCAGGAAGCCTGCGCAGAATGAGAGAGACAATCAAAGATCTTGATTTTATCATCGCAACCAATCAGCCTGAACATGTGCGCGAGCAGCTATTACAATTAGCAAACATTAAAGAAGTGATTGGAGCGGGAGAAACGAAGGTCTCCCTCGTTTTTGCCTATGATTATGATATTTCTGTCGATTTTCGCCTCGTGAAACCAGAAGAATTTACCACAACCCTGCATCATTTCACTGGATCAAAAGATCATAATGTCCGGATGAGACAACTTGCGAAAGAGCGCGGTGAAAAGATTAGCGAGTACGGTGTGGAAATTATCGAGACCGGGGAAATTCTCACTTTCTCATCTGAAGAAGAATTTTTCAAGCATTTTGACCTTCCCTTTATTCCTCCAGAAATAAGAGAGGACGGGAAGGAAGTCGAGACATTCAGCGTAACTGAGGAATTAATTGAGTTAGCAGATATCAAAGGTGATCTGCACATGCATTCCACTTGGAGCGACGGTGCCCATTCCATTGAACAAATGGCTGAAGCATGCCGGGCAAGAGGTTATCAATATATGGCCATCACGGACCATTCACAGTATTTAAAAGTGGCTAATGGTCTTACACGCGAAAGACTACTAATGCAAAGAGAAGAAATTAACAGACTAAATCAAAAGTATGATGATTTTCTTATTCTAGCAGGTGTCGAGATGGATATTCTTCCAGATGGCAGCTTGGATTATGATGATGAGTTGCTAGCTGACATGGATTTCGTGATTGCCTCCATTCATTCTGCCTTTTCTCAACCACGGGAAAAAATCATGGAGCGTCTAAAGACAGCGTTAACGAATGCCCATGTGGATTTAATTGCTCATCCAACGGGCAGGAAAATCGGGCGCCGCGAGGGATATGATGTCGACATCGATCTACTGATTCAACTTGCCAAAGAAACCAATACAGCACTAGAACTAAATGCAAATCCCAACAGGCTAGATCTAGCAGCCGAATATTTACGAAAGGCTCAAGATGCGGGAGTAAAAATCCTTATCAACACAGATGCACATAAAATGGATACATTAAAGCATATGGAAATCGGTGTTTCCGCAGCCAAAAAAGGCTGGATTAAAAAATCATCCGTGTTAAATGCCCTGGATAAAAATGACCTGCTAGAATTTTTACATAATCGAGAATAGGAGGTTATCTCCATGCAAGAAAAGGCATTAAAAGTACTAGAATTTACTAAAGTAAAAGAACAACTGTTAGAACATGCGGCTTCTTCCCTTGGGAGAAGAAAAATACAGGACTTGGTGCCATCTACTGATTTTGATGAGGTGGTTAAACTTCAAGCAGAAACAGACGAGGCAGCGACGGTGTTCCGGGTAAAAGGGAATGTTCCACTTTCAGGAGTTCATGATATAACTGCTCACATCAAACGTTCTGTCATTGGCGGTGTGTTAAGCCCGCATGAGCTCATTCAAATAGCTAGTACCATCCATGCAAGCAGACAAATGAAACGATTTATTGAGGAATTTGCCGATGAACGAACAGAAATTCCGATTTTGTCTGAACAAGCGGAAAGAATTATTCCGCTCACAAACCTTGAGCATTCGATTAAACACGCCATCGATGACAATGGTGAGGTATTAGACAGCGCAAGCGATCTTTTGCGGTCATTAAGGCACCAACTGAGATCCAATGAATCGAGGGTTCGAGAAAAACTGGAAAGCATGATTCGTTCATCGAATGCCAGCAAAATGCTTTCGGACGCTATTGTCACGATTCGGAACGACAGATTTGTCATTCCTGTTAAACAGGAGTATCGCGGCCATTACGGCGGGATTATTCACGATCAAAGCGCATCAGGACAAACCCTTTTTATAGAACCGCAAGTGATTGTCCAATTAAACAATCAACTGCAGGATATTCGTGTGAAGGAACAACTCGAAATCGATAGGATTCTAACAGAGTTATCGGCGGCAGTGGCTGAACACGAGAGTGAACTTAAAGTCATCGTCGAGGTCCTTGCCAATTTAGACTTTATTTTTGCAAAAGCTAGATATGGAAAACGAATTAAAGCATCCATGCCGGTCATGAATAATGAAGGAAGAATTGCTTTATATAAGGCAAGACATCCACTTATTCCAAGCGATGAAGTCGTAGCCAACGACATCTTGCTTGGAAAAGAGTTTACAACGATTGTTATCACGGGTCCGAATACAGGCGGAAAAACGGTCACCTTAAAAACACTCGGGTTGTGTACATTAATGGCCCAGGCGGGTTTGCAGGTTCCAGCGTATGACGGTTCAGAGCTGGCTGTTTTTGATGCTGTTTTTGCTGATATAGGCGATGAACAATCAATTGAACAAAGCTTAAGTACCTTTTCATCCCATATGGTTAATATCGTGGATATCTTAAATCGAGTCGATTTTAATAGTCTTGTACTATTTGATGAACTCGGGGCGGGCACCGATCCGCAGGAAGGTGCGGCCTTGGCGATTTCCATTTTGGATGAGGTCCACAAGCGGGGCGCAAGAGTCATTGCAACGACACATTATCCTGAGTTAAAAGCATATGGATATAACCGTGAGGGTGTATTGAATGCGAGTGTCGAGTTTGATGTGGAAACATTAAGCCCTACCTATAAATTGTTATTAGGAGTTCCAGGGCGGAGTAACGCTTTTGAAATCTCTAAACGTCTTGGCTTAAATGAACGCGTCATTCAGGCGGCACGCTCACATGTAAGTGAAGATTCGAACCAAATTGATAAGATGATTTCATCACTGGAAGACAGTAAACGACTAGCAGAAAAAGAGCAAGAGGAGGCTCGTGATTATTTAAAATCTGCTGAGAAACTCCATCAAGACTTGCAAAAACAACTGATGGAATTTTACGAGAAAAAAGACTCTATGCTTGAGAAGGCAGCAGAAAAGGCTGGAGAAATCGTTGACGAGGCAAAGAGTGAAGCCGAACGGGTCATCCGAGATCTTCGCAAAATGCGCACAGAAAAACATGCCGATATTAAGGAGCATGAATTAATTGAAGCAAAACGGCGCTTAGAAGACGCCGCACCAGAAATACCAAAATCCGCTGTTAAACTCACGAATAAAAAAACGAAGAAACCTACGTATATGCCTGGCGATGAGGTAAAGGTACTTACCTTTGGCCAAAAGGGCACACTGGTTGAAAGAGTTTCTTCGAATGAATGGCAGGTACAAATCGGAATTCTCAAAATGAAAGTAAAAGAAAAAGATATGGAATATATGAGTACCCCGAAACAGGTTGAAACTAAGCCGATGGCGATTGTAAAGGGTCGGGATTCATATGTTAAACTGGAATTAGACCTTCGCGGGGAGAGGTATGAAGATGCTCTTCTTAAGGTGGAAAAATATATTGATGATGCGCTGCTTTCCAGTTATCCACGTGTATCAATCATCCACGGTAAAGGAACGGGTGCGCTGCGACAGGGTGTTCAGGAATACTTAAGAAACCATCGATCTGTCCAAAAAATTCGCTTTGGAGAAGCTGGGGAAGGCGGATCAGGCGTAACCATCGTAGAGTTTAAATAATGTCCGGGGAGTTTTGGCAATGGACCAGTTTTGGGAGAACGAATATATTCAAATAGCTGCTAATTATAGTGTCGTCATTTTATGTTTGGTCGTCTTTTTAGCTATTTTTGAAATGGTGACCAAATATAAAAATTGGGAAGAAATCAAAAAAGGAAATGTGGCTGTGGCGATGGCGACTGGAGGAAAAATATTGGGAGTGGCCAATATCTTCCGCTGTACAATCGAGCAGAACAATTCGCTGCTTTCCATGATTGGCTGGGGGATTTATGGATTTTTGTTATTAGTTGTGGGTTATTTTATTTTTGAATTTTTAACGCCAAAATTTAAAATTGACGAAGAAATTCTAAATGATAATCGTGCAGTTGGGTTGATTTCGATGGTGATCTCGATTGGCTTATCGATTGTCATTGGTGCAGGTATTACGTAAGGGGAGAATAATAAGTGGAGACATTAGCTAAGATACTTCTCGGATTATGCGGCTTGTTTTTGCTAATCGGTTTGATCTATATGTTATTTTTTGCGTAAGTCAAAGTCACCGCTGAGGATCATTCAGCGGTGATTTTTTTAACCTCATCGTCAATTGTTTAATGTGATGTACTGTAATATAATAGAAGAGAAGTTTGAATTTTTATAATTATCCACATAGAAAAGGGGGATATTATGTATGAAGAAAAGCCTTGGCTAGCACTGTATCCGAAAGAAATACCTGCCACACTCGAGTACTCCAGAGAGCCTGTTCAGCAATACTTAGTGAGTTCTGCAGAACAATACCCTGAAAAAATAGCGATTCATTTTATGGGAAAAGACATCACCTATAAACAACTTTATGAGGATGCCATGAAATTTGCTGGTTATTTGCAAGAAAACCTGGGCATTTCAAAAGGTGATCGGGTCGCGATTATGCTGCCTAACACACCACAGGCCGTGATTAGTTATTTTGGTATACTAATGGCAGGCGGAATTGTTGTTCAAACGAACCCGTTATATACGGAACGTGAACTAGAATATCAGATGAAGGATTCAGGAGCGAAGGCAATCATTACACTCGACATCCTCTACCCACGCGTATCAAAAGTGATGCCACAAACAAATTTACAACATATAATTGTAACCGCTATCAAGAACTACCTACCATTCCCTAAAAATCTAATTTATCCCTTCATCCAGAAAAAACAATATGGAATTGTCGTGAATGTAAAACACGGAGGAAGCACACATCTGCTTTCGGAAATAGTAAAAATGAAGACTCAAAAAGTGAAGCATGTTGAATTCAATCCTGAGGAAGATGTTGCTCTCCTTCAATATACAGGAGGAACGACAGGATTTCCCAAAGGCGTCATGCTCACACATAAGAATTTAATTGCTAATACAAAGATGTGCCAGGCCTGGCTATACAAATTCAAGCCAGGAGAAGAATCAGTTCTCGCAATCGTCCCGTTCTTCCACGTGTATGGCATGACCACCGTGCTCATTTTATCAGTAATGCAGGCAAACAAAATGATTTTATTACCTAAATTTGATGTCGAGACAACATTAAAGACCATTCAACAACAGCGCCCGACAGTGTTCCCAGGTGCACCAACCATTTATATTGGCATCTTAAATTATCCTGATTTGAAAAAATATGATCTATCATCGATTCATTCTTGTATCAGTGGCTCAGCTGCACTTCCAGTTGAAGTACAAGAGAAGTTTGAGGACGTTTCTGGAGGAAAACTTGTAGAAGGCTATGGGTTAACGGAAGCATCTCCAGTCACACATGCGAACTTTTTATGGGATGCCCCTCGAGTAAAAGGCAGTATTGGGGTGCCGTGGCCAGATACAGAAGTAAAAGTTGTATCAACAGACACAGGTGAACCGGTGCCGATAAAGGAAATTGGAGAAATCGTGATAAAAGGCCCGCAAATCATGAAAGGGTACTGGAATCGCCCAGAGGATACCAAGGAAGTCTTGCATGATGGATGGTTATATACAGGTGATCTTGGCTATATGGATGAAGAAGGCTATTTTTATGTAGTTGATCGCAAAAAGGATATGATTATCGCCGGTGGGTATAATATCTATCCAAGAGAGATAGAGGAAGTATTATATGAACATCCGGATGTGGTTGAAGCGGTCGTAGCAGGAATACCTGATAAATACCGTGGAGAAACGGTTAAGGCATATATTGTTTTAAAAGAAGGTTCATCGGTTACGGCAGAAGAAATGAACCAATTTTCACGAAAATATCTTGCAGCATACAAGGCACCAAGATACTATGAATTTAGACAAGAATTGCCCAAAACAGCTGTAGGGAAAATTTTAAGAAGGATGCTAGTTGAAGAAGAGAAACAAAAAATAGAAGAAGAAAACCAAAAGCACGCATAAGTGCTCCTCTTTTTTTTGACAGATTAAGCCTGTCCTAATGCCTCGAATATGAAAAAGGTAATGAGATATCTTGACAGATTCCGAGTTAATAACTATTATTAAAATATGAATGATTATTCATTCATATTTTCTTTTTTTAGTAATCTTCACGGTATTAACTGAAACGGAACTTTTCTTTCAAAGGAGGGATAGAGTTGAAAAAAAGTAAGCCAAAATACATGCAAATTATTGATGCTGCGGTGATTGTTATCGCGGAAAATGGCTACCATCAAGCCCAAGTTTCAAAAATTGCTAAGCAGGCTGGAGTGGCTGATGGCACCATTTATCTATATTTTAAAAACAAGGAAGACATCCTTATCTCTCTCTTTGAAGAAAAAATGGGAAGTTTCATTGAAAAAATAGATACAATGATAGCAGGAAAAGGGACAGCGGCAGAGAAGTTATTAATGATGGTAGAAGCTCATTTTAGTATGCTTTCTGAAGACCATCACATGGCAATCGTGACACAGTTGGAGTTACGGCAATCGAATAAGGATTTGCGGCTCCGAATTAATAATGTTCTAAAAGGTTACCTACAGGTAATTGATAAGATTGTTATTGAAGGTAAAGAAACCGGAGAGTTTTCCAGCGACCTCGATATTCGATTGGCCCGGCAAATGATTTTCGGTACAATCGATGAAACTGTGACATCGTGGGTGATGAACGAGGAAAAGTACGATCTAGTTGCACTAGCAGCTCCAGTCCATCGCCTCTTGATTAATGGCTGTGGAAGCCGGTAAATATGAAAATAGGGGGAATTCCAATGGAATACTTAAAATGGTCTTTTCAGGACAATATTGCCACAATCACTATTGATCGTCCACCGGCGAACGCCCTTTCCTCAGGACTACTAAGGGAATTGTCAACTGTGCTTGATGAAATTGAACCTAATCGCGAGATCAGAGCGATTGTCATTCATGGGGAAGGGGGCTTTTTCTCTGCTGGCGCAGATATTAAAGAATTTACTACGGTTACTTCTTCTGAGGGATTTTCAAATCTTGGAAAGTATGGACAAAACTTATTTGACCGAATGGAAAAATTCCCGAAACCGATTATCGCCGCTATCCATGGCGCAGCACTGGGCGGGGGGCTTGAACTAGCAATGGCATGCCATATTCGCTATGTTAGTGAAAAGGCAAAACTAGGCCTGCCTGAATTGCAACTTGGCTTAATTCCAGGATTTGCTGGTTCGCAACGTCTGCCTAAATATGTGGGTGTGGCAAGAGCTACGGAAATGCTGTTCACTTCTGAGCCAATCACAGGTATTGAAGCGGTCCAATTTGGTTTAGCAAATCGAGCCTTTCCCGAAACAGAAGTAGTCGAGCAGGCGCTTAAACTAGCAGGGAAAATTGCGAAAAAAAGCCCCGGGTCCATTAAGGCAGCAATTGAATTGTTAAATTATGCAAAAACAGAAGAGTTCTATGAAGGTTCCAAAAGAGAATCTGAGTTATTTGGTGAAGTGTTTGTTTCTAACGATGGGAAAGAAGGCATTCAAGCCTTTATTGAAAAAAGAGAACCAAATTTTAAGGGTGAATAAACTTATCTTTGCAGGTATAATTGTAGAGGAAGCTCTTTTTTTATAAGAAATTTTCTTAATCTTTCAAACTGAGCGAATGCTCGAAATTTATTAGGAGGGAAATCATGAATATTTATGTATTAATGAAAAGAACCTTTGATACCGAGGAAAAAATTTCGATTTCTGCTGGAAAAATTAATGAGGATGGTGCGGAATTTATCATCAATCCGTATGATGAATATGCAATTGAAGAAGCGATTCAGGTTCGCGATGCTAAGGGTGGAGAAGTAACCGTTATTTCTGTTGGAACAGAAGAAGCAGAAAAGCAATTACGAACTGCGCTGGCAATGGGTGCAGATAAAGCAGTCCTCATCAATACGGAGGATGATGTTGAAGGCGGAGATCAATTTACAACTGCAAAAATCCTTGCTGAATATCTTAAAGATAAAGATGCTGATTTAATCATTGGCGGGAATGTAGCGATTGACGGTGGAACAGGCCAAGTAGGACCACGTGTTGCGGAATTGTTAAACATCCCTTATGTAACGACTATTACTAAGTTAGAAATTGACGGAACAAATGTAACCGTTACCAGAGACGTTGAAGGTGATTCTGAAGTCATTGAAACTAGCCTTCCTCTATTAGTTACAGCCCAACAAGGTCTAAACGAACCGCGCTACCCATCCTTACCTGGAATCATGAAAGCAAAGAAGAAGCCGCTTGAAGAATTAGAGTTAGACGACCTAGACCTTGAAGAAGACGATGTGGAAGCAAAAACAAAAACGATTGAAATTTATTTGCCGCCTAAGAAAGAAGCAGGCCGCGTTTTGGCTGGCGATTTGAATGATCAAGTAAAAGAACTTGTTCATCTTCTTCATACCGAAGCAAAAGTAATCTAACGGGTTAAATACAAATTTTGTTCTCAGGAGGTATATGGAATGTCAAGAAAAGTAGTAGTTTTAGGAGAAGTTCGTGACGGTTCATTACGTAATGTTTCATTCGAAGCGATTGCAGCAGCAAAAACAGTTGCTGAGGGCGGAGAAGTAGTTGGTGTTTTAGTGGGCGATTCTGTAAGCGCTCTATCGACTGAGTTAATCCAATTTGGTGCGGACCGTGTGATTGTGGTTGAAGATGAGAAATTAAAACTTTATACATCTGATGGTTACGCTCAAGCACTTTTAGCGGTGCTTGATCAAGAAAAACCAGAAGGATTGGTTTTTGGTCATACCTCATTAGGTAAAGACCTTTCCCCGAGAATTGCCGGAAAATTAGCATCAGGTTTAATCTCTGACGCCACAGCTATTGAAGTAGCTGGTGGAAATGTCGTGTTCACAAGACCGATTTATTCCGGTAAAGCATTTGAAAAGAAAATTGTTACAGGGGGCTTAATTTTCGCAACGGTACGACCAAATAATATCACTCCACTAGAGAAAGATGAGAGCAGAAGCGGTGATGTATCAACCCTTTCTGTAGAAATCAAAGACCTTCGTGCAATTATTAAAGAGGTCGTCAGAAAGGCGAGTGAGGGTGTTGATTTAAGCGAAGCCAAAGTAGTTATTTCAGGAGGCCGCGGTGTAAAAAGTACGGATGGATTCCAACCGCTTAAAGAGCTAGCAGCAGTCCTTGGCGGAGCGGTAGGCGCTTCTCGTGGTGCTTGTGATGCTGATTATTGTGATTATTCGCTGCAAATCGGTCAAACGGGCAAGGTTGTTACACCAGACCTTTATATTGCTTGCGGTATTTCCGGAGCTATTCAGCACTTAGCAGGAATGTCCAACTCAAAGGTAATCGTTGCTATTAACAAGGACCCAGAAGCAAACATTTTCAAAGTAGCAGATTATGGAATCGTCGGCGACTTGTTTGAAGTAGTACCTTTATTAACTGAAGAGTTTAAAAAATTGAAGGTACACTCATAATAAGAAGAGCGGAAGCGCTTAGGTGCTGTAGCTAGACAATAGAAAAGCGAGCGGAAGGTCTCCGCTCGCTTTATTTATCGGATACTTAGGTTCATAATTGGGAAGAATTAACGATGTGGCTAAGCAATTTATTAGCTTGATTTTTCAAACGATGTTATACTTTCGATAGTAACTCAGTAATCATTAGGAGGGCAATATAAATGGCAATTTCACATGTAACTGATCAAAACTTTTCGGCTGAAACTGGTTCAGGCCTTGTTCTTGTAGATTTTTGGGCACCATGGTGCGGACCTTGTAAAATGATCGCTCCTGTTCTTGAAGAACTTGATTTAGAAATGGGCGATAAGGTAAAAATTACTAAACTTGATGTGGATGATAACCCGCAAACTGCAGCGAATTTTGGTGTTATGAGTATCCCAACTTTATTAGTGATGAAAAACGGCGAAGTCGTTGATAAAGTTGTCGGCTTCCAACCAAAAGATGCACTAGCAGGTGTTTTAGAAAAACACGTGTAAATAGAACGATAAAAGCCTTAGCTAGGAAATATCCCGGCTAAGGTTTTTTTATTTTTCCAAGAGACTACTACTTTCAATTATGCGCAATTTCCTTTAATATTTTAACAGATGAATAAATATAAGACGGGAGGGGAGTGGCCGGAATGAATGAAACAATTAAGCAAAAACTGACGCTGCTGCCGGATCAGCCTGGCTGCTACTTAATGAAAGACCGTCAGGGAACGATTATTTATGTGGGAAAAGCAAAGGTCCTAAAGAATCGTGTCCGTTCCTATTTCACAGGGTCTCACGATGGGAAGACACTTAGACTTGTCAATGAAATTGAGGACTTTGAATATATCGTAACCTCTTCTAATATTGAAGCACTTTTGCTGGAACTGAATCTTATTAAAAAGTACGATCCAAAATACAATATCATGCTGAAGGATGACAAAACCTATCCGTTTATAAAGTTAACAGCGGAAAAGCATCCCAAGCTTATTATCACAAGAAAAGTAAAAAAGGATAAAGGAAAATACTTTGGTCCGTACCCCAATGTGACAGCTGCTAATGAAACCAAAAAGCTTCTTGACCGAATCTACCCGCTCCGCAAATGCTCAACTCTGCCGGACAGAGTCTGTTTATACTATCATTTAGGACAGTGCCTGGCACCATGTGTGAATGAAGTTCATGAAGAACAGTATAAACAGATGACGGATGAAATCACCCGCTTTTTAAATGGCGGGTATAATGAAATAAAAAAAGAGCTGAAGGAAAAAATGGCTGCTGCCTCCGAAGAATTAGATTTTGAACGAGCAAAAGAATATCGTGACAAAATCATCCATATTGAAACGATTATGGAAAAACAAAAAATTACGATGACCGATTTTACCGACCGTGATGTTTTTGGCTATGCAGTTGATAAAGGCTGGATGTGTGTGCAAGTCTTTTTTGTCCGCCAAGGCAAACTAATTGAGCGGGACGTTTCTATGTTCCCCGTTTATAATGAGCCAGAGGAAGAAATCTTAACGTTCCTCGGTCAATTTTATTCGAAAGCCAATCACTTTAAGCCTAAAGAAATTCTCATCCAAGATGATGTCGAGTTGAGTTTAGCTGAACAACTGTTAGAAGTTAAAGTGCTTCAGCCGCAACGGGGACAAAAAAAGGATCTTGTGCAATTGGCGATTAAAAATGCAAAAATTGCTTTGAATGAAAAATTTTCACTGATTGAAAAGGATGAATATCGAACCATTAAGGCAGTCGAGAACCTGGGCGAATTACTAGGAATCTATACGCCGCATCGGATTGAAGCCTTTGATAATTCTAACATCCAAGGGACAGACCCTGTATCAGCAATGGTAGTGTTCATTGATGGCAAGGCGAATCATCGTGAATACCGTAAATACAAAATCAAAACTGTTCAAGGGCCGGATGATTATGAATCGATGCGGGAAGTAACAAGAAGAAGGTACTCACGTGCGCTAAAAGAGGAACTCCCTCTTCCTGATTTAATCATCATTGATGGTGGAAAAGGGCATGTAGAAGCCGTACGAGATGTTTTGGAAAATGAATTAGGTTTAGATATTCCGCTATCGGGGCTTGTAAAAGACGAAAAACACCGGACATCACAATTGCTGTATGGCAATCCTTTAGGAATTGTACCGCTCGGGCGAAACAGCCAAGAGTTTTATTTACTGCAAAGGATTCAAGATGAAGTCCATCGTTTTGCGATTACCTTCCATCGCCAACTGCGCGGAAAAACTGCGTTTCAATCCTTGCTTGATGATATTCCGGGAATTGGGGAGAAGCGGAAAAAATTATTGTTAAAACAGTTCGGCTCGGTGAAAAAAATGAAAGAAGCAAGTAAAGAGGAATTCATAAATATCGGAATTCCCATGAATGTAGCCGAAGAATTAATCAAAAAACTTCAATCCTAGTGATTGTCAGAAAAAAAGGAACATGCTATAATAAGTGAAAATTTAATTTACTATCACTTTTACGTATTAAAGTGAAGGTAGAGGTGCGAGCTTCAAGAGTAGTGGTTCTGAGAAGGATGAGCTTCTGAGAAGAATCATGAAAGGGGATGTTCGCCGAAGTAAAGAAGGTCTCATAACTTTTTTTGCTGGTCCCGTATTGAATAAATGCTGGATTGTCAAGACTAATGTCTTGGAGAGCTATCTTACATTGTAGGTGCGAGAATTTTTTTCGTGTTTTAAGCAATGAGATGCCCTTCTCATTGCTTTTTTGCGTTTTATTGGGGAAAAATATGAATTACTTCTGGAGAAGGGGAAAACAAAAATGGGGATTATTGTACAAAAATTCGGAGGCACCTCCGTTGCTAATGTAGAAAGAATTTTAAATGTCGCATCATGTGTAAAAGGTGAGGTTGACCGCGGAAATAATGTGGTTGTTGTTGTTTCTGCAATGGGTAAATCTACGGATACACTCGTCGGTTTAGCAAAGGAAATTTCAGCGCAGCCTAATAAACGGGAAATGGACATGCTGTTATCGACTGGGGAACAAGTAACGATTTCGTTACTGTCTATGGCTCTCAACCAGCAAGGGCTTGATGCCGTGTCCTTTACAGGTTGGCAGGCGGGTATTATGACAGAACCAGTCCATGGAAATGCCCGGATTTCTAATATTAAAACAGCAGCGATTGAATCACAGCTTGAATCCGGCAAGGTGGTAATTGTTGCGGGATTCCAAGGAATCACCGAAGAAGGTGAAATTACCACACTTGGCCGTGGCGGTTCTGATACCACAGCCGTTGCTCTGGCTGCTGCCCTAAAGGCGGATAAATGCGACATTTATACTGATGTAACGGGAGTTTTCACAACGGATCCAAGATATGTGAAGAGTGCTCGCAAGCTATTATCGGTATCGTACGATGAAATGCTGGAGTTAGCTAATTTGGGTGCAGGAGTACTTCATCCACGAGCAGTGGAATTTGCTAAAAATTATCAAGTTCGGCTCGAAGTTCGTTCGAGCATGGAGAAAATAGAAGGAACAGTTATTGAGGGGGAAGCAGCAATGGAACAAAACTTAGTAGTCCGCGGAGTCGCATTTGAAGACGAAATAACAAAAGTAACAGTATTAGGCTTGGCCAATTCATTAACCAGTCTATCTACCATCTTTACTACACTTGCTGAAAATCATTTAAATGTGGATATTATAATCCAGAGCACAACAGAGGGTGGTTCTGCGAATTTGTCATTCTCTATTCATACGGATGATCTATTAGAGACTTTAAAGGTCCTAGAAGACAATAAATCAGTGCTTAATTATGAGCAGATTGATGCTGAAAACAAATTAGCGAAGGTGTCGATTGTCGGTTCAGGGATGATCTCCAACCCTGGTGTTGCAGCAAAGATGTTTGAAGTACTTGCTGCAAACAACATCCAAATCAAAATGGTCAGCACATCAGAAATTAAAGTGTCGGCCGTTGTAGAAGAAATAAATATGTTAAAAGCAGTAGAAGCTTTACACGAAGCATTCGGACTTGCAGTTCAATAAAAAAGAATGGTGTCAGGCACCTTCCGGTGCCTGACACCATTTTCAATTAGTTTTTTTCCCATTTCACTGTGAAAACAACTTTATTTGATTTTTTTACTGGATGCTCGAAGGTTTCTGCGTTGGCTTCTTTTTGCAGTTCAATTTGTTGGGCCAGGAATCCTGCTTCGAGTTGGAAAAAGTGTTCAGCCTTGGACTTAACGCGCGAAATAATGAGCGGACTTATTAATTCGAATTGGAAATCTGTTTTATTTTCTTTCACAAGTTCCAACTGGCCCCATGAGGCCTTGGCGAAGAAATCAATAATCTGTTCTATATCCATTAATGGATATTTTCGTGCAAGTCGTTTTCCGGCCCAATATAAAATTTCAGGTGTATCTTTCCCTAAAATCTCAGGCAAAAGAACTTCTCTGATTAATTCATAGCCGAAGATGGAAATAGTTCTTGGTTCATCAATATCGATCATATCATTCATAACTGTACTATTATTCACAAGCTTCCCCTCTTTCTATCATTCTATTATATACATTTTCGGTTAATTTTCAGTACAGTTTTTCTAGTTATTATGAATCAAATTTAGCTTGATTTTTTGTTATTTTGCAATATCTTACCTTGTTTTCCATGATAATTATCATTCCCATTGTGAAAAAAATAACAACCGTTATATCTTGGTAATTTACCATAAAAATACAATGATTTTCAGATTATATCCATTTGCGTCAGTAGAAATGACTAATCTATTATAATTTCAATATATTTAAAAAATTTTATTTTTATGTAGAAATTGTGTATCCGTTTTCTTGACGCTCTTACATGATGGGAGTAAAATGGACTTGTCACATTATTGTCACAGTGGTGCGAAGTTTCGACAATAGGAGAATTAAATTGATAGAAACTGAACATCATTTTTTTTAAACATTATAGGGGGGTAAATTTATGGCGGGTAATCGAGAGTTTGTTTATCGGAGATTGCATTCGTTGCTTGGGGTTATTCCAATCGGTATCTTCGTGATGCAGCATCTGGTTGTGAACCACTATGCAACAGAAGGGGTAGAATCTTTCAACAAAGCTGCGAACTTTATGGGAAATCTCCCATTTCGCTATGTTTTAGAAACTGTAATTATCTATTTACCGATTTTATTCCATGCAATCTACGGGCTGTATATTGCTTTTACAGCTAAAAACAATGCAAGTCAATATGGATTTTTCAGAAACTGGATGTTTATGCTTCAACGTGTGTCTGGTGTGATAACTCTAATTTTTATCACATGGCATGTATGGGAAACACGTATCGCTGCCGCATTTGGACATGAAGTTAACTTCCAAATGATGCAAGATATTCTTTCATCTCCATTCATGTTTGCGTTTTATGTTATTGGTATTATTTCAGCGATTTTCCACTTTGCAAATGGATTGTGGTCATTCTTGGTAAGCTGGGGCATCACTGTATCCCCACGATCTCAAGTTATTTCTACATACGTGACAATCGTTATTTTCTTGGCTCTATCTTATGTTGGTGTAACAACACTACTAGCTTTTGTATAATAAATCACATGATTGATTGGAAAAATATTGGATTTTGGATTAAGGGAGTGAGTCACAAATGAGTAAAGGTAAGGTGATCGTAGTCGGCGGCGGTTTAGCTGGCTTAATGGCAACGATTAAGGTTGCAGAAACAGGAACACCAGTAGAATTGTTTTCTTTAGTACCTGTTAAACGCTCTCACTCTGTTTGTGCCCAGGGTGGTATTAATGGAGCAGTTAATACAAAAGGTGAAGGCGATTCCACATGGATTCACTTTGATGACACTGTTTATGGTGGAGATTTCTTGGCTAACCAACCGCCAGTAAAGGCGATGTGTGACGCGGCACCAGGAATTATTCACTTAATGGACCGTATGGGAGTTATGTTTAACCGTACTCCTGAAGGATTACTTGATTTCCGCCGCTTTGGCGGAACACAGCATCACCGTACTGCATTTGCTGGAGCAACCACTGGTCAACAGCTGCTTTATGCATTAGATGAACAAGTTCGTCGCGAAGAAGTAGCAGGTCTTGTAACGAAATATGAAGGCTGGGAATTCCTAGGTTCAGTTGTTGATGACGATGGTGTGTGCCGTGGGATTGTTGCTCAAAACTTAAAAACAATGGAAATTAAATCCTTCTCAGGCGATGCCGTCATCATGGCTACAGGAGGCCCTGGTATTATTTTTGGAAAATCAACTAACTCTGTTATTAATACAGGTTCTGCTGCATCGATCATTTACCAGCAGGGCGCTTATTACGCCAATGGAGAAATGATCCAAATCCACCCAACAGCCATTCCTGGCGATGATAAACTTCGCTTAATGAGTGAATCAGCTCGTGGTGAAGGTGGACGAGTTTGGACGTATAAAGATGGGAAGCCTTGGTACTTCCTAGAAGAAAAATATCCTGCTTATGGAAACCTTGTACCACGTGATATTGCAACACGTGAAATCTTCGATGTTTGTGTAAATCAAAAACTCGGAATCAATGGCGAGAACATGGTTTACCTGGATCTTTCTCATAAAGATCCACATGAATTAGATGTTAAACTCGGCGGTATTATCGAGATTTATGAAAAGTTTATGGGTGATGACCCTCGTAAAGTTCCGATGAAAATCTTCCCAGCCGTTCACTATTCAATGGGTGGTCTTTGGGTTGATTATGATCAAATGACAAACATTCCTGGTCTGTTTGCAGCAGGTGAATGTGATTATTCACAACATGGTGCAAACCGTTTAGGTGCCAATTCCTTGCTATCAGCCATTTACGGTGGAATGGTCGTTGGTCCAAATGCAGTGAAATATATCAAAGGTCTTGAAAAGAGTTCTGATGCCGTATCTTCTACTGTATTTGACCGTCATGTTAAAGAACAAGAAGAAAAATGGAATGCCGTTATGTCTTTAAATGGGAATGAAAATGCTTATATTCTCCATAAAGAGCTTGGCGAATGGATGACGGATAATGTTACCGTTGTTCGCCACAATGACAGACTATTAAAAACTGACGAGAAAATTCAAGAACTATTAGAACGTTACCAAAACATTAACATTAATGATACATCTAAATGGAGCAACCAAGGGGCAGCCTTTACTCGTCAATTACAAAACATGCTGCAATTGGCTCGTGTTATTACGATCGGTGCATACAACCGTAATGAGAGCCGCGGTGCTCATTATAAGCCTGACTTCCCTACACGTAATGATGAGGAATTCTTAAAAACAACAATGGCGAAATTTGTTGACAGTTCATCCGCACCGGCCTTCCATTATGAAGAGGTTGATGTCTCATTAATCAAGCCACGCGAACGTAATTACGCAAAAAGTTAAAGGGGAGTAGGAAAAATGTCTGATACTAAAATGGTGAAATTTATTATTTCACGTCAAGATAGCGAAAATACTGCTCCTTATGAGGAGGAATTTGAGGTTCCTTATCGTCCGAATATGAATGTCATTTCGGCGTTAATGGAAATCCGTAAAAACCCTGTCAATGCAAAAGGACAGGCATCTACCCCAATTACTTGGGATATGAACTGTTTAGAAGAAGTCTGCGGGGCTTGTTCAATGGTCATTAACGGCAAACCGCGTCAATCTTGTTCAGCTCTGATCGATCAATTGGAGCAGCCAATTCGATTAGCGCCGATGAAGACATTCCCAGTAGTGCGAGATCTTCAGGTTGACAGAAGCAGAATGTTTGACGCCTTAAAGAAAGTAAAAGCATGGATCCCTATCGATGGTACCTATGATTTGGGCCCAGGCCCTCGTATGCCTGAGACAAAGCGTCAATGGGCGTATGAACTTTCTAAATGTATGACATGTGGTGTGTGCCTTGAGGCATGTCCGAATGTAAACAGTAAATCAAACTTCATTGGGGCACAGCCGCTTTCACAGGTTCGTCTTTTCAACGCACATCCAACGGGTGCTATGAATAAGGCAGAGCGACTTGAAGCGATTATGGGCGATGGCGGACTTGCTAACTGTGGTAATTCACAAAACTGTGTTCAATCTTGTCCAAAAGGTATTCCATTGACAACCTCTATTGCTGCATTGAACCGTGATACAACCATTCAAGCGTTTAGAAGCTTCTTTGGAAGTGACCACGCGTAATAGAGCGAAACCTTCTTTTCTCATGTGGAAAAGAAGGTTTTTTTGTCGTTTTTTACGAAGCACACAAAAGTTCCTAGAGATTAGGAGCTTTTTTTGTAAAAATCAATCTCCTGTCAGTAAATATAGTCACTACATTTGTATTGTTCACATAAGATATGTTGACTAAATATATACCCACCCCGTGTTCATAACTGGCGAAGGCAAGGAGGGTTACAGTACTTGAAGGAGAATGTTTATAATCATAAGCCGTTACTCACCAAACGTGAAAGAGAAGTATTCGAGTTATTAGTACAAGACAAAACAACGAAAGAAATCGCTGGTGAATTATTTATAAGCGAAAAAACGGTTCGGAATCACATTTCAAATGCCATGCAAAAGCTTGGTGTCAAGGGGCGTTCACAAGCAGTTGTAGAGCTCCTTCGAATGGGAGAGCTAGAACTTTAACATTGACCGGCATCCTTCTTGGGAGGCCGGTTTAATTTTGAATAGATTAAACATAAAAAAGGTAAGCATCCTCGAATCGAAATGCTTACCTTTTTTGTTTACAATGCGGATTAATGAAACTTGAAAATACTTCTCTGCTTAATTAAAAGCAGGTATTCTTACCATCCTTTGAAACCAAGCGGATAGATTACTTAATAAGAATGCCGCTCTAAAACCCAGTATGAGTAAGGTTGAGAATAAGCCGTAAAATATATTCAAAGTAACCCCTCCACATTGAAATTTTAGTGTTAATAAGTAACACTAGGATTATTGTTAATCTGGAAACTAATTTTATTCGGTGAACTGTATTTTTCCGTGAACTTTTCCCTAATTTTACGACTTCGACTTCGTGTAACTATATTCTATTTCTTCCCTTTTTTCATTGTAGTCGACATGTAAATCATGTTGATTGAAAAACCACAAATCCCTTTCTTCAATATAAAATAACAAACCTTCTGCTTCAAATTTCACGATGATATCGATAGGGTCATTGTCCACAGTGAAACCAAGCGAAAACCCTTCTTGGACGGGGCTGTTGCCATAAACTTTCGGATAAAACTTTACTTTATCCCCTTTTTTTAATTCGACCTCTTCTTTAAACCAGTTTAGTGCTGACGTGCTAATTACAATTTCCATTCTTTTCTCACCTTTAACTTATTATTCAAATTCCTACTTTATTATACTCCAAAGAGTGGCAAACTAATATTTTTCTAGTAGTTTCAACTTGAATTTTTAGCGAAAAAGGTAGAAAATAAGAAGAAACATAAAGTCCGACAACGAGAACATTACTATTTAAATAGATGAATGTTTTGGAGTAGAGAAGCTTTTATAGGAGTGTATGAGATGAAACTCGAGAATTCACAAACAGCAAATGGGGACATTGTTGCAAATATTGAGAAGGATTTACGTTACATTTCTGGCATCATTAAGCAAAAAGGACGAGAAATGTTAAGTACTTATACGATTACACCTCCACAATTTATCGCCTTGCAATGGCTCTTTGAAGAAGGTGACATGACAATCGGAGAACTTTCTACTAAAATGTACTTGGCATGCAGTACCACGACAGATCTTGTTGACCGGATGGAAAAAAATCTTCTCGTAGAACGGGTGAAAAATCCAAACGACCGTCGTGTGGTGAGAATACATTTGCTTGAAGAGGGCAAAAGAATTATTGATGAAGTAATTAAAAAGCGTCAAGTTTACTTAGAAGAAGTGTTAGTGGATTTCACTCCGGAAGAAATTCATGTTCTTCAAAAAAGCTTAACGAAATTGCATCAGGAAATGCGTTAAAAGAGGCGATACGTTTTGAAACAAGCAATTGGTGTAATGGATTCCGGCGTTGGCGGATTAACCGTTGCCAAAGAGGTGATGCGTCAGCTCCCAAATGAGAAAATCATTTATTTGGGAGATACAGCACGCTGTCCATATGGTCCGAGAACAACAAAGGAAGTTAAGAGGTTCACATGGGAAATGACCTCTTTTTTATTAGAGAAGAAAATTAAAATGCTCGTCATTGCCTGTAATACGGCTACAGCTGCGGCATTAGACGAGATTCGCAAGGAATTGCCGATCCCGGTTTTAGGGGTCATTAATCCAGGAGCACGTGCGGCTATTAAGAAGACAAAAAATTATCGTGTCGGGATTATTGGCACTGAGGGTACTGTAAAAAGTGGGGCATACGAAAGAGCATTAAAATCGTTAAATAGTCGGCTTTTTGTTAAAGCGCATGCCTGTCCTAAATTTGTTCCGCTTGTTGAGAGTAACGAGTTTGGAGGTCCGATTGCGGAAAGAATTGTCGACGAAGCCCTCAAGCCGATGCTCAATGAAAAGTTGGATACGCTGATTTTAGGCTGCACTCATTATCCGCTGTTGGAGCCTGTGATAAAACATGTCATGGGTGAGTCTGTCAGCGTTATTAGTTCAGGTGACGAGACAGCACATGAAATAAGTGCAATCCTTCAGTACAATGGGTTATTAGATACATGCGAGGAAGATCCAGTTCATGAATTTTACACCACTGGTTCAAGAAGAATATTCTCAAAAATCGCCTCACAGTGGCTGGGATATCCAATTATCGACGTCAAAAAAATAAAACTATAAATAAAACGAAGGTGTCAGGCACCACTCGTGGACATTTGTCCACGAGCGGTGCCTGACACCTTTTTATTTTGTTCTATTTTTTTTCATAAGTCGGTCTAATTTATCATAAGGCTCGTATATATGTTAGTACAAACTGTCTTAGGGGGGAAATAGTTATGTCTAAAAATAAAGCAAAGATACTTGTGTCGACTGTGCTTACATCATCAGTTCTACTGTCAGGTTGTGGTTTATTCGGGACAGAAACTGAAAAGAAAATCGATCCGCCAAAGAGTGTGACGATCAAGGATGATACAACAAGTAAGAAAACGACAACTAAAGAAACGAGTAAGGAGGCACAGGCAAACACCGTCAAAACAGAACTATACCTAGTAGATAAAGACGGCTATGTCGTTCCGCAGACATTGGATCTGCCGAAAACAAGTTCGGTTGCTAAACAGGCGCTTGAATATTTAGTGACGAATGGTCCAGTGACTGATAAACTCCCAAATGATTTCCGGGCGGTTCTCCCAGAGGATACGGAGCTTTCTGTAAATATTGATAAAGAGGGCGTTGCAACGGTTAATTTTTCAAAAGAGTTTAAAAATTACCAAGCTGAAGATGAGATGAAAATTCTCCAATCTGTCACTTGGACACTGACACAGTTTGATAATGTGAAAACTGTGAAGCTTAAAATGAATGGTCATGATTTAACGGAAATGCCTGTCAACGGAACACCAATTAGCGAAAATCTCTCCAGAGCAACGGGTATCAACCTTGATACATCGAATGTGACGGATATTACTAATACCAAACCTGTTACGGTTTACTATATTGGCGGTGAAGAAGGCTCTTATTATTATGTACCAGTCACACGCCGGGTCAGCAATAGCGAAAAAGATAACTATGTAGCAGTTGTAAATGAATTGATCAAAGGACCAAGTGAAAAATCACCTCTAGTTTCTGAATTTATGTCAGATGTTGAGCTCCTTGAGGCGCCAAAATATGAAGATGGAAAAGTCACCTTGAACTTTAATGAGAATATATTTGGAAGCTTTAAAGAAAAAGAAATTTCACAGCATTTATTAGATGCACTAGTACTTTCCCTTACTGAGCAAGAGGGCGTAGATAAAGTAGCTATTCAAGTTAAGGGGAAGGCAGACCTTAAAAATGATAGCGGGAAGAAATTAACTGAGCCTGTAACTCGACCAGAAAAAGTCAATACAGGTAGTTTTTAAAAAAAAATATTTGTTATACTATATAGTGACAATGAAAGAGGTTGGCTTGGAGGCCGCCTCTTCTTTATTTGGTATTTAATGAAAATGAATGTACCAATTCAAAAATAAAAGGAGGTAGTAATGGTGCGTGTTGATGGTAGAGAGCCGTTACAACTAAGACCCATACATATTGAACCAAATTATTTAATGCACCCGGAAGGATCTGTCTTAATCTCTGTAGGGAATACGAAAGTGATTTGTGCAGCGAGCATCGAAGACAGAGTGCCTCACTTTATGAGAGGGGAAGGCAAAGGCTGGATAACGGCCGAGTATTCTATGCTGCCACGAGCAACAGAAACAAGGAACATTCGCGAATCTTCCAAAGGGAAAGTATCCGGCCGAACGATGGAAATTCAGCGGCTAATCGGTCGCGCGCTTAGAGCAATTGTCGATTTAAGTGCTCTAGGTGAGAAAACAGTTTGGATTGATTGTGATGTCATCCAGGCCGATGGTGGAACCCGAACAGCCTCAATCACAGGGGCTTTTGTCGCGATGGCCCTCGCTTTAAATGCATATTCCGAGAAAAAGTCCTTTGCAAGATTCCCGATTACTGATTATTTAGCAGCTACAAGTGTTGGTATTCTGCAAAATAATCAAACAGTCCTTGATTTAAACTATGCTGAGGATTCTAAGGCCCAGGTGGATATGAATGTAGTCATGACGGGCAATGGAGAATTTGTTGAACTGCAAGGGACAGGAGAGGAATCGACTTTCTCCTACGAACAGCTTCAAGGCCTGCTAAGTGCTGCTCAAGAAGGACTAATGGAACTATATGAACATCAAAAATCAGTACTGGGTGAAGAAATCACACGAAAAATAGAGTCACGAAGACAAAAATAAGAGGCGATCGAATATGAAAGAAGTTATTATTGCAACGAAAAATCCTGGAAAGGCTATGGAATTTGAACATATTTTTTCGTCAAGAGGGATTAAGGTTCGCACCTTGCTGGATTATCCTGATATTCCTGAGGTCGAGGAAACTGGCACAACTTTTGAAGAAAATGCGACTTTGAAAGCGGAGGCTGTCTCCGAAGCACTTGGGAAAATGGTCATTGGCGACGATTCAGGCTTGATCGTGGACGCACTTGAAGGGAGACCAGGGATTTATTCAGCACGTTATGCGGGCGAACAAAAAAATGACCAGAACAATACTGATAAAGTACTGTCTGAATTAGCAAATATTCCCGGGGAGAAGCGGACGGCAAGGTTCTACTGTGCCTTAGCAGTCGCGGTTCCGGGTCAAGAAACAAAAACGGTGTCAGGCACCTGTGAAGGACTTATTCTTAAAGAAAGAAGAGGTTCCAATGGGTTTGGCTATGATCCGGTTTTTTATGTGCCTGAGAAGGGCTTAGCAATGGCCGAGCTATCGTCTGATGAAAAAAATAAAATCAGCCATCGTGCGAATGCCTTGAAAAAGCTAGATGTGGTCTTGGATGCTATTTTAGAAAGTGCGGAGCAGAAATGAGTAAGGTTCTAATTGTTAGTGATAGCCATGGATTAACAAAGGAACTCCGTGTAATAAGAGAAAGGCATCTAGGTGAGGTCGATTTAATGATTCACTGCGGTGATTCAGAATTATCTCCAGATGACGAAGCGATTTCCGGCTATCTAACGGTAATGGGAAATTGTGATTTTGGTGGCGGATATCCACTAGAGACAATTTCTGAAGTGGCGGGGCGAAAGTTCTTTATTACTCACGGCCACCGTTATTCCGTTAAGTCCTCCTTGATGAATTTAAAGTACAAAGCACAGGAAGTAAGCGCGAATATCGCCTGTTTCGGACACTCACATGTCCTTGGTGCGGAAGTGATTGATGGGATCTTATTTTTAAATCCTGGCAGCATCCGTCTGCCAAGGGAACGTTTTGAAAAGACTTATATCATTCTGGATTTGGAGAATGAAAAAATTAAAATGTCGGTGTTTGAAGTAAGTGGCCAGGAGGTTACCGAACTTGCCCGTGAGTTTGTACTGTCATAATAAAGAGGGAGAATTCCTCTCCCTTTTTTCTTTTAAAAAAATATTAGAAAGTGTGTTGACTTTTTGATCTTATGATAATATAATAAATCTTGTCTTAAACAACTTATATGTCCCAGTAGCTCAGCTGGATAGAGCAACGCCCTTCTAAGGCGTGGGTCGGGAGTTCGAATCTCTCCTGGGACGCCATCTAATTTTACCATTAATACTACATATTGAATTTAAACTCACCTTTTGACGGTGAGTTTTTTTTGTCATTTATTTATGCTAAACTAATTCCCATGACAATCCTAAGGACGGTTTTTTTATGAAAAAAAGGGAACCTGTGAAACGAATAGATAATATAGTCTTTTTTCCCGGAATTGAAAAAAGATTAACAGATAAAGGTCTCGAAAACCTTGAGAAGAAAAAATTTAAAGAAGCGATAAATTTATTGGAAGAAGCAAGAGAATATGACCCTGACAATGACGAAATTTTGATTGGGCTGGTTCTTGCGTATTTTGAAGCTTCTTCATTTCAAAAAGCGAAAGCACTCGCCAAGGAAATGCTCCATAAGGGGATTGGTGACTACCTCCAGATGGTCGACCTCTATTTGACCGTACTGATTCAACTCCATGAATATCAAGAAATCGTGTCAACCGTCGAAGCACTTTTAGAAGAAAAAGAGATTCCGCCAGAAAAACATGATCATTTCCTAACAATCCTTCAATTCAGTCGAAGGATGGCAGAGAATCGTCAACTAGATTTTGAGGAAATCGAACCAGAGGAAACAACGGCCCAAGAGTTAAACCTATTTGCGAATGGTAATCTAAACGAACAAATGCTCCTCATTTCAAGCCTGGCAAAGAAAAATATTCGCCCGTACCTCCATGAAATTGCTGATTATTTAGAAGCGGAAGCAGGTCATCCATTTTTAAAAACCATTCTCTTAACACTTTTAAAAGAGCAGGAAATTGATAGAGAACTTTTTATCAGGAAATTTGGCATGAAAAAGAAAGTTATTCCAACACAACTTCCCGAGGTTAGAGAAGAACCAAGAATGCGAGAGATAAAAGCGCTTGTAGAATCTCATCTGGAAAGCGAAAACCCTGGTCTTTTTGAAAACACGAGCGGAATGGTTGAACGTAATTTTTTTATAACCTACCCGTTTGAATTAGAGCCTGAGAGTACTCATGCTTGGGCCGCAGCCTTCCATCACTTGTCACAAGAGTATATGGGGATGAATACGAGAGTAGATTTTCTTTCCAGCGAATACGGTGTTTCTGTGCGGGAAATAGAAGAAGCAATCACAAAAATTGAGGTAATTGAGAAAATTTCTTATCCTAATATATAGGCTCGCTGTTGAAAGAAATCAATCCTATGTTATAATGTAGTGGTTGCATTGTGTAAAAAACTATATTTTACATTTAAAAAAAAGGAAATTGGCTTAATAGAAAGTGATTTCCAAACTACTCAAATTCGTTACGAATGATATGAGAATAGATTGTTGGAGGGAAAATGTATGTCAGCAAAATGGGAAAAGTTAGAAGGAAACCGTGGCGTTCTTACTGTTGAAGTAAGTGCGGACAAAGTAAACGAAGGTTTAAACGCGGCATTCCAAAAAGTAGTTAAGCAAGTTAACGTTCCAGGATTCCGTAAAGGAAAAATGCCACGTCAAATGTTCGAAAAACGTTTTGGTGTAGAATCTCTTTATCAAGATGCATTAGATATCCTTCTTCCAGAAGCATATGGAAGCGCAATTGACGAAACTGGCATCGAGCCAATCGATCGTCCAGATATCGACATCGAGCAAATGGAAAAAGGCAAAGAGCTTATCTTCAAAGCTACTGTTCAAGTAAAGCCTGAAGTTACATTAGGTGAATACAAAGGCTTAGAAGTAGAAGCACTTGAAACAAACGTGACTGACGAAGATGTTGCTAACGAATTAAAAACTCTTCAAGAGCGTCAAGCTGAGCTTGTTGTTAAAGAAGAAGGTACAGTAGAAAACGGCGATACAGCTGTTCTAGATTTCGAAGGATTCGTTGATGGCGTTGCTTTTGAAGGTGGAAAAGCTGAAAACCATTCACTTGAAATCGGTTCAGGATCATTCATCCCAGGTTTTGAAGAGCAATTAGTAGGATTAGCTGCTGGTGAATCTAAAGACGTGGAAGTAACATTCCCTGAAGAATACCATGCTGCTGAACTTGCTGGTAAGCCTGCAGTATTCAAAGTAACAATTCACGAAATTAAAGGAAAAGAACTTCCTGTATTAGATGACGAGTTTGCAAAAGATGTGGATGATGAAGTTGAAACATTAGATGCTCTTAAAGAGAAAATCAAAACTCGTTTAGAAAACAGCAAAAAGCACGAAGCAGAACATCATTTACGTGATACTGTTGTTGAAAAAGCTGCTGCAAATACAGAAGTTGAAATTCCAGAAGTTATGGTTACCACCGAAGTTAACCGTATGCTTCAAGAATTCGAACAACGCCTACAAATGCAAGGAATGAATCTTGAACTTTACTTCCAATTCTCAGGTCAAGATGAAAATGCATTACGTGAGCAAATGAAAGAAGAAGCTGTAAACCGCGTACGTGTGAACTTAACACTAGAAGCGATTGCTAAGGCTGAAAACCTTGAAGTAACTGACGAAGATGTTAATGCGGAACTTGAAAACATGGCTGGCATGTACAACATGACTGTTGATAGCATTAAACAAGCTCTAGGCGGACTTGAAGGCATCCAATCAGACCTTAAACTTAAAAAAGCAGTAGACTTTCTTGTTGAAAACAAGAAGTAATTAACTTGTTTCATGCAAGGCACGATATAAATCGTGCCTTGTTTTATACATTTTTACAAATACATATTATAATAAGAAGTGGGAAGATTTTTAACAATGGGCAGGAAATCATCTTAACCAAGTCGAATTAAATATAAAATAATTTCCAGTCAGCATTAAGATTTATTTTTACCATAATGGTTAAGATTAAAGAATACATAAGCGATTTAAAATGAATTACACAAACAAAGGGAAAACTATTTACCTTAAGCTTTTTATTTCCAGTCCATTGGCATTCTGTGTTACAATGCAACATACATACTATTCAATAATTAGAGAGAGACATGACTTTTGTTTGTGTTATTCGCTGCTTCGTATAGGGTACTAACATGTTTTTAAGGGGTGAAAGGATTTGTTTAAATTTAATGATGAAAAAGGTCAATTAAAGTGTTCCTTCTGTGGTAAAACACAGGACCAAGTTCGTAAATTGGTTGCCGGGCCTGGAGTTTACATATGTGACGAATGTATTGAACTTTGCACCGAAATCGTTGAGGAAGAACTTGGAACAGAAGAAGAAGTAGAATTTAAAGATGTGCCGAAGCCGAAGGAAATTTGTGAAATTCTTGATGAATATGTTATCGGTCAAGATCAAGCAAAAAAATCACTTTCAGTGGCAGTATACAATCACTACAAGCGCATCAATTCCAATAGCAAAATTGATGATGTTGAACTTGCAAAGAGTAACATCTGTATGATTGGACCAACAGGAAGTGGTAAAACATTACTAGCCCAAACATTGGCTCGTATTTTGAATGTACCATTTGCAATTGCTGATGCGACTTCACTTACCGAAGCTGGATATGTTGGGGAAGATGTTGAGAATATTTTATTAAAATTAATCCAATCTGCTGATTACGATGTAGAAAAGGCTGAAAAAGGGATTATTTATATTGATGAGATTGATAAAATTGCCCGTAAATCAGAAAATCCGTCGATTACAAGAGATGTTTCTGGTGAAGGCGTTCAACAAGCTTTATTAAAAATTCTTGAAGGTACGGTTGCAAGTGTTCCGCCACAAGGTGGAAGAAAACACCCACATCAAGAATTTATCCAAATCGATACAACAAATATCCTCTTTATTTGCGGTGGAGCATTTGATGGAATTGAACCAATTATTAAGCGCCGTTTAGGTCAAAAAGTAATTGGCTTTGGATCAGATATTAAGCAGCAGGAAGTTTCACAGAAGGAACTTTTATCAAAAGTATTACCAGAAGACTTACTTCGCTTTGGATTAATTCCAGAATTTATTGGCCGTCTTCCAGTGATTGCGAGCCTTGAGCAGTTAGATGAAGCAGCATTGATTGAAATTTTAACAAAGCCAAAAAATGCGCTTGTTAAACAATATCAAAAAATGCTTGAAATCGACGACGTGGAGCTTCAATTCGAAGAGGGTGCTTTGACTGAAATTGCCAAAAAGGCAATTGAACGCAAAACAGGAGCGCGTGGTTTACGTTCCATCATTGAAGGAATTATGCTTGATGTCATGTTTGACCTTCCTTCCCGTGATGACATTACTAAGTGCGTCATTACTAAAGAAACAGTCATTAACAATGGTGTTCCAAAACTCTTATTAGAAGATGGAACCGTCGTTGCTGAAGAAAAATCTGCATAAGATTATTTAAGACTCGGCTTATAGCCGGGTCTTTTTAGTAATATCGGGTAATTTCTAGTTATTATCAGGTGTTTTTTCGAGTTATCATTGATTTTTGAGGATAAACTTGAGGATTTTTCCTGGGAAAATCGTGCCAATCAGCGAATTTTCGTAATCAATCAGCGAATTTCACGGTCCAATCAGCGAATTTTGGCATTCAATCAGCGATTTTCCCCATTCAATCAGCGAATCCAATTTCCCCCCTATCTCTCGAAACAGTTTCTTACGAATATGTGGTTTATTCCACCCCACTGCAGGAAATACTTATTAATATATATTTAGTAAAAAGTTGAAGTGCAGGAGGGAAATGTATGAGTTGGACGGGGATTGCCTTATTTATACAGCTATTCTTCGGAATCATAATTGGACTGTATTTTTGGAATTTGCTTAGGAATCAGCGTACACAAAAAGTATCCATTGATCGGGAATCCCGAAAGGAAATGGAACAACTTCGCAAAATGAGATCTATTTCACTTTCAGAACCATTAGCTGAAAAAGTACGGCCTTCAAGCTTTCAAGATATTGTCGGCCAAGAAGATGGAATCAAATCATTAAAAGCGGCACTATGTGGACCAAATCCCCAGCATGTAATCATTTATGGACCGCCTGGAATTGGAAAAACAGCAGCTGCACGCCTTGTTTTAGAAGAAGCGAAAAAAAATCGTAAGTCACCTTTTAAACCTGAATCTGTTTTTATCGAACTAGATGCAACGACCGCACGATTTGATGAAAGAGGAATTGCCGATCCGTTAATCGGTTCTGTACATGACCCCATCTATCAAGGAGCAGGTGCCATGGGACAAGCAGGAATTCCGCAGCCAAAGCAAGGGGCGGTGACCAATGCTCATGGCGGGGTTCTTTTTATTGATGAAATCGGAGAATTGCATCCGATTCAAATGAATAAGCTCTTAAAGGTATTAGAGGATCGGAAGGTTTTCCTTGAAAGTGCGTATTACCATGAGGAAAATAACCAAATCCCAACCCATATCCATGATATTTTTAAAAATGGCCTACCAGCTGACTTTCGTTTAATTGGGGCTACGACAAGGACACCAAGTGAAATTCCCCCTGCGATTCGGTCGCGCTGTATGGAGGTATTCTTTCGGGATTTAACCCAAGAAGAAATCGTTGAAATTGCGAATAAGGCTGCCCAAAAAGTGAACCTAGAAATCAACGAAACAGGCGTAAATACACTATCGAACTATGCAAGGAATGGGCGCGAAACAGTGAATTTGATTCAAATTGCGGCAGGACTTGCGATAACGGAAGAACGTAATTATATCAAGGATGAAGATATTGAGTGGGTCATCCATGCGAGCCAGATGTCACCAAGAATGGAACGTAAGATTAATGATTTATCCCATGTGGGTCTTGTTAATGGCTTGGCGGTTTATGGGCCGAACTCAGGTGCGCTGTTAGAAATTGAAGTAACCGTTATCCCTGCTAAAGATAAAGGGACAATTAATATCACAGGTATTGTTGATGAAGAAAGTATCGGCGGACAAGGCAAATCGATTCGCCGGAAAAGTATGGCGCGAGGTTCCATTGAAAATGTTATTACCGTGTTACGATCAATGGGTGTCCCAGCCAATGACTTTGATATCCATGTGAATTTCCCAGGCGGTGTGCCAATCGACGGCCCATCGGCAGGAATTGCTATGGCCACGGGGATTTATTCAGCTATTTATAAAATTCCAATTGACAACACGGTTGCCATGACGGGAGAAATTAGTATCCATGGAAATGTCAAACCGATTGGCGGGGTGTATCCAAAGGTAAAAGCTGCGAAAAAAGCAGGCGCCAAAACAGTGATCATTCCAGAGGAAAACATGCAAACTATTTTAAATGAGATTGATGGGATAAAAATTGTTCCAGTTTCCCACCTACATGAAGTATTCGAGATTGCGCTAGTAAATGATTATCAAAAAATGGATGCTATTCCTGCATCGATTGAGCTATCTAAAAAAGAGAGTATCTAATGAAAAACTTCGGTTTGTGGCTCCAAAGACAAACCGAAGTTTTTTTGCCTATTTTATCAAAAGTTTTCTACCATGTTTATAGAAAGAATTCGGAATGATTGGGGAAAATAAACGTATGCTGAATAGAGAAATCACCTGCATTCTCTAAAAATAGACACTTAAAAATAAATAGGATAGAATTGTACAAAGACCATTCTGATTTTGTAGTGAAAAATTGTTTGCATGTGGAGGTGCAGTAATTTGACGAAAAAGAACGAATTGATCGTCCCCCTCCTGCCGCTTCGAGGATTGCTCGTCTATCCGACCATGGTCCTGCATTTAGATGTTGGACGTGAAAGATCTGTACAAGCACTTGAAAAAGCAATGGTAGATGACCATTTAATTTTCTTAACCACTCAAAAGGAGGTTTCAATTGATGACCCTTCTGAAGAGGATTTATACACGATAGGAACATTAACAAAAGTAAAACAAATGCTTAAACTGCCAAACGGCACGATAAGAGTATTGGTAGAAGGATTAAATCGTGGGGAAATCACTTCATTTCATGATGAAGAAGACTACTATGCGGTTACAATCATTACCTACGATGACCCAGAAACAAAGGATGTCGAAGATCAAGCCCTAATGAGAACCATGCTTGACTATTTCGAACAATACATAAAATTATCGAAGAAGATTTCTGCAGAGACCTATGCATCTGTTGCAGATATTGAAGAGCCTGGCAGAATGGCAGATATCATTTCCTCTCACTTACCAATTAAGTTGAAGGAAAAGCAGGAAATCCTGGAAACAACGGATATCAAAGAAAGAGTGAACAAAGTAATTGATATCATTCATAACGAAAAAGAAGTTTTGAATTTAGAGAAAAAGATTGGTCAGCGTGTCAAGCGTTCAATGGAACGGACACAAAAAGAGTATTATTTACGTGAGCAAATGAAAGCGATACAAAAGGAACTAGGCGATAAAGAGGGCAAAACCGGTGAAATTTCCGAGCTTACCAAAAAAATTGAGCAAGCAGGCATGCCTGAACATGTGCTAAAAGCTGCACAAAAGGAACTAGATCGATATGAGAAGGTTCCGTCTAGTTCAGCAGAAAGTGCTGTGATTCGAAACTACATCGATTGGCTTATTTCTCTTCCTTGGTCGAATAAAACGGAGGATGACATTGACATTAGCCGTTCTGAAAAAATCTTAAATCAGGACCATTATGGTCTTGAAAAGGTAAAGGAACGTGTCCTCGAATATTTGGCAGTTCAAAAGCTGACCAATTCGTTAAAAGGACCAATCCTTTGTCTAGCAGGGCCTCCAGGGGTTGGTAAAACAAGTCTAGCTCGCTCCATTGCGACGTCACTCAACCGTCATTTTGTTCGTGTATCACTTGGCGGTGTGCGTGATGAATCCGAAATTCGCGGACATCGCAGGACCTATGTGGGTGCGATGCCAGGGCGAATCATCCAAGGAATGAAAAAAGCAGGAACAATTAACCCTGTCTTTTTACTCGATGAAATTGATAAAATGTCCAGTGATTTCCGCGGGGATCCTTCAAGTGCCATGCTGGAAGTTCTAGACCCAGAACAAAATAGTAATTTTAGTGACCATTATATAGAAGAAACCTATGATCTCTCTAAGGTCATGTTTATCGCAACGGCCAACAACCTATCAACCATTCCTGGACCGTTATTAGACAGAATGGAAATTATCACAATTGCCGGCTACACTGAGCTTGAAAAGGTTCATATTTGTAGAGATCATTTGCTTCCAAAACAAATGAAAGAAAATGGTCTTTCCAAAGGAGTTCTTCAAGTCCGCGATGATGCGATTCTAAAAGTCGTTCGTTATTACACACGGGAAGCTGGTGTTCGAAGTTTAGAACGTCAAATGGCTACTCTTTGCCGTAAAACCGCAAAAATTATTGTTTCCGGTGAAAAGAAGCGCGTCATCATTACCGAAAAAAATATCGAAGAGTTTTTAGGAAAAACAAGATTCCATTATGGAATGGCAGAAAGCGAAGATCAGGTAGGAGTAGCAACTGGGTTAGCCTATACAACTGTGGGTGGAGACACACTCCAGATTGAAGTATCTTTAGCCCCTGGTAAAGGGAAACTTGTATTAACCGGGAAGCTTGGCGACGTCATGAAGGAATCCGCGCAAGCTGCGTTTAGTTATATTCGTTCTAAAGCGGAAGAACTAGGAATTGAAGAAGACTTCCATGAAAAATATGATATCCATATTCATGTTCCTGAAGGTGCCGTTCCAAAAGATGGACCATCGGCAGGAATTACCATGGCAACAGCACTGGTATCCGCATTGTCCGGCAGACCAATCCGCCGCGAAGTTGGGATGACAGGAGAGATTACGTTAAGAGGAAGAGTCCTTCCGATTGGCGGTTTGAAAGAAAAGACGCTTAGCGCCCATCGTGCTGGCTTAACGAAGATTATTCTTCCAAAAGATAATGAAAAGGATATTGATGATATCCCAGAAAGTGTTAGGAATGAACTAGATTTTGTCCTTGTTTCCCATGTGGATGAAGTCTTGAGGCATGCCCTTTTGAAAGGTGAAGTACAATGAAAGTAGTCAGTTCAGAAATAGTCATCAGTGCCGTAAAGCCAGAACAATATCCAGAAACAGAGTTACCTGAATTTGCGCTTGCCGGTCGTTCCAATGTTGGTAAATCTTCTTTTATCAATAAAATGCTCAATCGAAAAGGTTTGGCAAGAATTTCCTCCAAGCCAGGAAAAACACAAACGCTTAATTTCTATTTAATAAATGAAATGCTCCATTTTGTGGATGTTCCAGGTTATGGATACGCGAAGGTGTCAAAATCAGAGCGGGCAGCCTGGGGGAAAATGATCGAAACCTATTTTACATCACGTGAGCAACTAAGAGCAGCAGTGCAAATTGTTGACCTCAGACATCCACCATCGAAGGATGATGTGATGATGTATGATTTTTTAAAGCATTATGAAATCCCTTGTATTATCATCGCAACAAAGGCGGATAAAATTCCAAAGGGAAAATGGCAAAAGCATTTAAAGGTTGTCCGAGAGACATTAGACCTTGATAAAAATGACCAAATGATTCTTTTCTCCTCTGAAACTGGACTTGGAAAAGATGAAGCATGGTCGGCACTTAAGAGCTATATGTAAAAAAGAAACGCCTGGCATTTGCGCCAGGCGTCATTTTTTCTTCTTAAGTAAGAAATAAATACCCACAACAATAAGCAGGGCAGGCCAAAACTTCCACACTAAACTCATTCCGTTTTGGAGTAAATCAAAATATGCTGTAATTTTATCATAAAATAAGAGAAGAACAGCTAAAATAAGAAAAAGGAATGCTTGGAATAAACCAGAATTCGTCTTTTGAAAGCGCAGGAAAAACCCTACAGAAATAATTAATATTAGCATTCCAATCGTGTTACTTGGCCAAAAGGACATCTTGCCGACCAGATGAAAATGGAGTCCAAAGCCAGCCATAATGACCCCTGGAAGAATTGCCTCATAGTCATTTGCAGAATACCCCTGACCTAAAAAAGCAATTCCGACAATAATCAGTAGGGTCGGCCATGTGAAAAATTGTTGAAAAATAGTTATGCCGGTTTGCTGCAACAGAAAGTAAGCACCAAAGCCGATGAGAATGATCCCAGGAAAAATTCGTTGATTCTTCATTAAAAACACCACACTTCCAGTAAGGTTCTCTTGAATCTTGTCCATTTTTTTGGTACTGTACATAAGGAAGTATTTTAAAAAAACATTTATCATGATTAAGAAAATCTAAAGGAAAGGCTGCTAAACTGTTCCAAGTGGATTGGTTATCAGCGACTTTACTTTAATATATTACCATATAGTTTCGTTTTCTGTTCACATTTTACGAGCAAAAGTCGAAATTGCTCATGATATAATCATACTAGCTAAGTTGTAATATCTATTGGGGGTGTCCTTACAAATGCATACATTAGTGATCGGTATAAACTATAAAACTGCCCCTGTTGAAATTCGCGAGCGGTTGTCATTTAATGAAGCCGACCTTGCGGAGGCCATAAAAAAGCTAAACACAAAAAAAAGCATCCTAGAAAATATCATCTTATCTACATGTAATCGTACGGAAATTTATGCGGTGGTAGATCAATTACATACAGGCCGCTATTATATTAAAGAATTTCTGTCTGAATGGTTCGGAATAGAACAAAAAGAATTTTCTCCGTTCTTATTTGTGTATGAAGATGATGGGGCGATTGATCATTTATTTAACGTGACTTGCGGACTTAATTCCATGGTTTTAGGAGAAACACAAATCCTTGGACAGGTTCGTACGAGTTTTATGTTGGCGCAGCAAGAAGCAACAACTGGTACTGTATTTAACCACTTGTTTAAACAAGCCATTACCCTTGCCAAACGTGCTCATTCAGAAACTGATATTGGTGCCAATGCCGTTTCTGTCAGCTATGCAGCAGTCGAATTAGCCAAGAAAATTTTTGGTTCACTTGCTAATAAACATGTGTTAATTTTCGGAGCAGGAAAAATGGGAGAATTAGCTGCTCAAAACCTTCACGGTAATGGCGTGAAAAAAGTTACGGTAATTAACCGAACCTATGAAAAGGCGATTGATTTAGCGAATCGATTCAGCGGTAAAGCGAGAACATTGGCTGAATTAGAGAAAGCAATGGTGGAAGCTGATATCCTAATCAGTTCGACTGGTGCGAAGGACTTTGTTATTTCAAAAGAAATGATGGTCGGCGTTGAGAAAAAACGCAAAGGGAAGCCGTTATTTATGGTGGACATTGCTGTACCACGCGACTTAGATCCAAGAATTGGTGAACTTGAAAATGTCTTTTTATACGATATCGACGATTTAGAAGGAATTGTTGAGGCCAACTTGCAAGAGCGCAAGAAAGCAGCAGAAAGAATCATGCTCATGATTGAAAAAGAAATCGTGGATTTCAAGCAATGGCTTGGAACACTTGGAGTGGTGCCAGTCATCTCAGCACTAAGAGAAAAAGCCCATGTGATTCAATCGGAGACGATGGTAAGTTTGGAAAGGAAATTGCCAAATTTATCAGAACGTGACTTAAAAGTTTTAAATAAGCATACAAAAAGTATCATCAACCAGCTCTTAAAGGATCCTATCTTACAAGCAAAAGAATTGGCTGCGCGACCTGACGCAAATCAGGCAATGGAATTATTCATGAAAATTTTTAATATTGAAGAGCTTGTCCAAGAACAACATTCGAAAGCAGCCGAAACCAATCAAATACCGGTTACAACACCGCGGGCTTCCTTTCAGTCATAAGGGGTACATTCTATGTTTAATGTCTTTATGACAAGGCTTCACGAATTAACCGTTGTTCTCTACGCCTTTAGTGTGTTGTTATATTTTTTCGATTTTCTACACCATAACCGGAAGGCAAACCGTATTGCTTTCTGGTTACTTGCGTTTGTATGGATTTTGCAAACCGTCTTTCTCGGAATCTATATGTATAAAACAGGCAGATTCCCGGTACTAACGATTTTTGAGGGACTCTATTTTTATGCTTGGATTTTAGTGACATTATCCATTGTAATCAATCATTTATTACGCGTTGATTTTATCGTTTTTTTCACGAATATCCTTGGCTTTACGGTAATGGCCATTCATACATTTGCCCCGGTGCAATATAGTTCGCATATCATGGCGAAGCAGCTGGTTTCTGAACTACTGTTGATTCATATTACGATGGCTATTCTTTCATATGGTGCATTTTCCCTATCCTTTGTTTTTTCATCCTTATATTTGCTTCAATATGATTTATTAAAAAGGAAAAAATGGGGCACTAGGCTCATACGGATTGCTGACTTAGATAAACTCGAAAAATCATCCTACATATTGGCAGTGATCGGTGTGCCAATGCTGCTGCTGAGTTTGATTTTAGGACTGCAGTGGGCCTTTCTTAAGGTTCCGGGGATGCCTTGGTACGATATGAAAATCGTTGGATCATTTCTGTTATTAATAGCCTATAGTATCCTTTTATATTTGCATATTATGAAAAATCTATCTGGCCGGAAATTAGCCATTTGGAATACAGCGGCATTTTTAATTGTCTTAATTAACTTTTTCTTATTTGGTCGATTATCATCTTTTCATTTATGGTATGCGTAGTGCATAACCACCTCAGGAGGCACATTCATGAGAAAAATCATTGTAGGTTCTAGACGAAGCAAACTGGCTTTAACACAAACAAATTGGGTGATGGACCAGTTGAAAAAGTTGGACTCTCGTTTCGAATTTGAAGTGAAAGAAATCGTCACAAAAGGGGATCAAATTCTTAACGTTACCCTATCAAAAGTTGGCGGTAAAGGATTATTTGTAAAAGAAATCGAGCAGGCTATGCTTGATAAAGAGATTGATATGGCCGTTCATAGTATGAAAGACATGCCAGCTGTTTTACCAGAAGGTCTGACAATTGGCTGTATACCATTCCGTGAGGATCACCGTGATGCGCTCATCTCCAGAGGACATGTAAAGTTAAAAGATTTAAAACCCGGTGCGATTATCGGGACAAGCAGCCTGCGCCGCAGTGCTCAGTTATTAGTGGCGCGTCCTGATTTAGAGATTAAATGGATCCGTGGTAACGTAGATACAAGATTAGCAAAATTAGAAACGGAAGAATACGATGCGATTATTCTAGCAGCTGCAGGCCTTTCACGCCTTGGCTGGACTTCAGACGTAGTTACTGAATTTTTGGATGCTGACCTTTGTATTCCAGCTGTGGGTCAAGGCGCATTATCGATTGAATGCCGTGAAGACGATAAAGAACTTCTAGAACTTTTTGAAAAATTCACTTGTAAGAAAACAGAAAGAGCCGTTCGTGCCGAGCGTGCCTTCCTTCAAAAAATGGAGGGTGGGTGTCAGGTACCAATTGCCGGCTTCGCCTATGTTGCGGACAATGATGAAATCGTCCTAAATGTGTTAGTAGCTTCACCAGAAGGACATGAAATCATTAAAGAAGAAGTGAGAGGACATAACCCAGAAGAGCTTGGTGTTCAGGCAGCTGACCTTTTAATTCAAAAGGGTGGTAAAGACCTGATTGAGAAGGTAAAACGGGAGCTCGAAGGTCAATGACCCAAACGTTACCTTTGCTTGATAAGACTGTTCTTGTTCCAAGAGGAGAAAATCAAGCAAAATCCTTTTCACAGCTTGTTGAAAGGTACGGAGGGATTCCAATCGAAATCCCTCTTATTGCCTTTCGTCCGATTGAAAAAAATCAACGTCTTCACGATGCTTTGATGGCACTCGATACATATGACTGGATTATTTTTACTAGCAATGTCACAGTTGAAACCTTCTTTTCTTTTTTTCAAAACAAAGAGGCGGGTCGATCGTTTCCGAGAATCGCTGTGATTGGAAAAAAGACAGCAGAGGTTTTGGAGGCAATGGGATTCTCACCTGAGTTTGTTCCGTCCGCCTATGTGGCAGAAACGTTTGTGGAAGAATTTAACCCATTATTGGATAGGGATGCACGGGTGCTGCTTCCGAAAGGAAATCTTGCACGGGAGTATATCGCCAGGTCCTTAACAGAACGGGGTGCACAGGTGGATGAGGTTGTCATTTACGAGACATACCTGCCCGATGAAAGTCGCGATAAGCTGGCTCAGATGCTAGCGGATCACAAACTCGATATCCTTACCTTTACAAGCCCTTCAACGGTCGACCATCTGATGACTGTCGTTAAAGAGTGCGGATTGGATAAGCAACTAGGAAACTGCCTTATTGGCTGTATTGGTCCAGTTACCGAGAAAAAATTACATGACTATGGATTAACGGTCCATGCGTCACCAAAAGAGTATACCGTAAAAGAAATGATTAATAGCATGATTGCTTATTTAGAGACGGAGGAATAATAAATGGAACTTCAATTTAAACGTCATCGCCGCTTACGCTCAAGTGCAAGCATGCGTTCACTTGTTCGTGAAAATCATCTGAAAGCAGAGGACTTCATTTATCCACTTTTTATTTATGAAGGCGAAAATATCCGCAATGAAGTTTCATCCATGCCGGGTGTTTACCAAGTATCGATGGACCATCTAGAAGCAGAAATGGAAGATATCGTCGCACACGGAATTAAGTCGGTTTTACTATTCGGCATTCCAAAAACGAAAGACGCGTGCGGAGAGCAAGCCTATCACGACCATGGAATCGTGCAGGTAGCCACTCGCTTTATCAAAGAAAAATTCCCTGAAATTATTGTCGTAGCTGATACATGTCTTTGCGAATATACAAGCCACGGGCATTGTGGAGTGGTTGAAGGGGAGAAGATTCTTAACGATCAATCACTTGAATTGCTTGTAAAAACGGCTATAGCTCAGGCAGAAGCAGGGGCAGACATTATTGCTCCATCCAACATGATGGATGGTTTTGTCGCCGCTATTCGTGCGGGATTGGATGAAGCGGGCTTTACGGAGATTCCGATTATGTCATATGCCGTGAAATATGCATCAGCGTTCTACGGTCCTTTCCGTGAAGCGGCAGAGGGTGCACCGCAATTTGGTGATCGTAAGACCTATCAAATGGATCCTGCTAACCGGATGGAGGCATTTAGAGAAGCAGAATCTGATGTCGCTGAAGGGGCAGACTTCCTTATCGTGAAACCAGGTATGCCATACCTTGACATCGTTCGTGATATGAAAAATACCTTTAATTTACCGATTGTTATTTATAATGTAAGCGGTGAATATGCCATGGTTAAAGCAGCAGCACAAAACGGCTGGATTGATGAAAAAAACACCGTGCTTGAAATGTTAATGGGTATGAAACGCGCGGGTGCAGACCTAATCATCACGTATGCTGCAAAAGATGCGGTTCGCTGGTTACGAGAAGACCAATAATTTGAAAAGAGGGAACGGCATGCGTTCGTATACAAAGTCGATAGAAGCATTTAAAGAAGCCCAAGCTATTATGCCTGGCGGAGTAAATAGTCCGGTACGTGCGTTTAAATCAGTAAATATGGACCCGATTTTTATGGAACGAGGCAAGGGGTCAAAAATTTATGATATTGATGGCAATGAATATATTGACTACGTACTTTCATGGGGACCGCTCATCCTTGGTCATACGAATGACCGTGTAGTAGAAGGTTTGAAAAAGGTTGCTGAACTTGGAACAAGTTTCGGTGCACCGACATTAATGGAAAACAAACTAGCTAATCTTGTGATTGAACGTGTCCCATCCATCGAAGTCATTCGGATGGTTTCATCAGGAACAGAAGCGACAATGAGTGCGCTTCGCTTAGCTAGAGGATATACAGGCCGTAATAAGATTTTGAAATTTGAAGGCTGTTACCACGGTCACGGGGATTCCCTGTTGATTAAGGCTGGTTCTGGGGTGGCTACACTAGGCTTACCTGACAGCCCGGGTGTACCTGAAGGGGTAGCCTCAAATACCATCACAGTCGCTTACAATGACCTTGAGGGCGTAAGATATGCGTTTGAACAATACGGTGATGATATTGCCTGTATCATTGTTGAGCCTGTTGCTGGGAACATGGGGCTGGTTCCACCGCTTCCTGGATTCTTAGAAGGTCTCCGTGAGATTACGTCAGCGAACGGCGCATTGCTTATTTTTGATGAAGTGATGACAGGCTTCCGTGTAGGTTATAACTGTGCTCAGGGTTATTTCAATATCACTCCTGATATCACTTGTCTTGGTAAAGTAATCGGCGGCGGACTACCGGTTGGAGCGTACGGCGGTAAAGCAGAAATCATGAAGCAGATTGCCCCAAGCGGTCCAATCTATCAAGCGGGTACTCTTTCTGGTAACCCACTTGCGATGACAGCTGGTTATGAAACATTAAGCCAATTAACTCCTGAGCATTATGCGGAATTTATCCGTAAGGGTGATCTACTGGAAAAAGGCTTCAAGGCAGCTGCTGAAAAATATGATGTTCCCATCACATTTAACCGTGCAGGTTCAATGATCGGTTTCTTCTTTACGAATGAAGCTGTCATTAATTATGATGTGGCGAAATCATCCAATTTAGAATTCTTCGCCGCCTATTATCGTGAAATGGCACTTCAAGGGATTTTCTTACCTCCATCACAATTTGAAGGCTTGTTCTTATCAACAGAGCACTCCGATGAGGATATCGAAAAGACCATCCGTGCAGCGGAAATTGCATTTTCTAAGCTTAAATAACATTGTTTTCGGCACCCACCTTTATTGGTGGGTGTTTTTGTATGTTTTTTTATCATAAAAAAAGCCCTTAGGTCATAGAGTGTAAGTGACATAGTGATTTTGCGTGAAGGAAACGAAAGGAGGAGTCGCTTTGTCCCAAGAGAACCAATCGTGCCTACGCTTTTCCTTGGAGGAGTCCTTGTGGTTTAGAAAAGGACAGGAAGTCGAAGAGCTTATTTCCATCTCTTTAGACCCGGACATTACCATTCAGGAAAACGACCAGTACGTAACCATAAGAGGTTCGCTCGAACTCACAGGCGAATATAAAAGTTACGAAACTAACAGTGAAAACGAAGAAGAAGGTGTAACATCACAAAAGTTTGTGGAAAGGGTCGATAACCGCGAGGAAGGAACCTGTGAATTTTGCCACCGATTCCCTGTCGATATCACCATCCCAAATAATCGGATTCAGAGTATTTACGATATTGATGTTCTCGTTGAATCGTTTGACTATTCGATTCCTGAACGCAGCTGCCTGAAGCTGGCAGCAGAACTAACGATTAGCGGCTTATATGCGACCGAACAACAACAACAACCGCAGGAAGAGGCCACTGAAATTGAGGTTGTCCATCGTGCTGAACCTGAATATGAAGATGTGGAAGAAGTAGAAGTTGAATTGGAAACAGTTCAGAGCAGCTACCAAGATAACTTCTTGTTTGAAGCAGAGGCTAGAAAACAGCAAGATGAAGAAGAGAGTGTAGACGTTTTACCTAAATTTCCGACCTTCAATTACCAGCCGCAGGAAGAATTTGAAGAAGAGGAAAACGAACCTACATGGGAGTTGGCGGAAGCAAGAAATGAAGAGAACCAACCATCATGGGAGTTACAAGAGGCTAGAAATCAAGAAGACCCGCCTGCAGTAGATTTACAAGAAGTAAGAAATGAAGGGTACCATTCATCCTGGGATATAGAAGAGGTAAAAAGTGAAGAGAGCCAGCCAGCTTGGTATTTCCAGGAAGCAAGAAGTGAGGCCACCCAGCCAGTGCAAGAGCAGGGAGGCAGTTTGGAAGCAGAGCCACACCCAACAGCTCAGGTTGAAGAGGAAGTAAGTCAGGTAGAGAGCTCTTCCGCTCCAGAGGAAGAACCACCAAAGAATATCAAAAAGAAAAAAGCAGCCAAAAAGAAAAGTATGACGTTAACCGAGTTCTTTGCTCGGAAGGATGAAGATGCGGAGCAAGCAAGAGTTAAGATTTGCATCGTCCAAAAGGGAGATACCGTCAGCAGCGTAGCAGATCGATATGATGTATCAGTACAAAACCTCCTTCGCGTTAACAATCTTGAAATCAATCAAGATGTATACGAGGGTCAAGTATTATATATTCCTAGCAGCTTTGCAAAAAAATAACTAAAAGAGATGAGCGGGTTCTTTTGACCTGCTCACCTTCTTTTCATGATTGTACTATCGTCCACCAAGCGGCGATTCCGCTTTTCCTATGGAAAGAGAGTTGAGTTCTCATGAATAACTCCAATCATCTAGCCACACTTGCACCAATCTTAAAACATTATCTGGTTGAACCTCAGTTTGTAGAGGATTTTGGCAGCGTCCTTAAGGTTTATTCCAATAAAGGAACCTTTGCATTAAAAAAAATTGACCCAACGACCGGGACAGATTTCATTCGCCATGTCCATCTTCTCTACCAAAAAGGATTTAACCGCATCGTTCCGATTTATCCTACCATGGACGGCAGGTATGCAATTTTACATGAAAATAACCTCTATTACTTAATGCCATGGATGTCAAATGAACAAAAGGAAGACCGTGAGCACAGCAATCAACAGCTCTTTCGTGAACTAGCTCGACTTCATACTCTATCCGCCAAGGAAATTACCATGGATAAAGAAGAAAGAACCGAGCACTATGAAAAGACTCTTCAACAGCATGAAAAACATCAGGAATTCCTCGATGGCTTCATCGACGAGTGTGAAAAAAAGACCTACATGTCACCGTTCGAATTGTTATATTGCCTCTATTACAATGAAATCAGCCAAGCGCTAAAATTCTCGAAAACCAAATTTGAAGATTGGTATGAAAAAACGAAAGACAATGAAAAGGCACGAATGGTGATTACGCACGGAAAATTGTCTCCCGAGCATTTTTTATATGATGATAAAGGGTATGGTTATTTTATAAACTTTGAGAATGCTCGCTATGGCTCACCAATCCATGATCTCCTGCCATATTTATCAAGAGCCTTAAATACGAATCCAAAGCGAAGCGATACAGCCATCGATTGGGTCTATCATTACTTTAAATACTTTCCGTTTAGAGCCGACGAAAAATTATTATTCTACAGCTATTTGGCGCTCCCGATTCCGATCATTCAAGTGGCAGAAAGCTACTATCGGAAGAAGGGTCCCAAAAATGAATTAAAATATGTACGCCAGCTGCAGCACCGCTACTGGCATTTGAAAAACTCCGAGTATGTTGTCATGAGAATGACCGAGATTGATGCGCAAGCAGCAGCAAAAGAAGGAGCCCAGCAGCAGTAAACGTGCTACAAGGGCTCCTTAAAAGATTTCAAAATAGATCGACACAGCAATAGCGACAAATAAGGTTAATAACACGATATCAAAGAATGTAGGAATAATCAGTGTTCGAATGAATTGGAAAGCCACAAAGGGAATAATTAATTGCGCTGCAACCCTCCGACAAGTCCGAAACCAGGGTTGGTATTTAAATTTATTAAAATTTCTCTTCACCAAAAACCCCCCTTTTTTATTTTCTTTATGTATATTCCACAAGTGCGGAGAATTCTCCAAAAATGAAGCATATAGTATAAAAAATAAAAAAAGTGGTTATCATTATTGACGTCAAACCCTTTTTTTCGGTAGTATAACAATATAATTTAATTAATAAGCAACGACAGGGAAGAGTACGATGTAAACCTGCTTTATAGAGAGGGAAATCATGAGCTGGAAGATTTCCTAAGCAGACGGTCGGAAGGTCGCCCACGAGCTTCTTCTGCGAACGGATTGTTAGAATCCTATTAGTTGAAGACGGACTAAATCCGTTATCTACATAAGTGCCAATCAGTTTTTTTGATTGGAAAAAAGGTGGTACCGCGAAGCAAACTCCATTCGTCCTTTTATGACGATTGGAGTTTTTTATGTTGAAAAGGAATCAAAGGAGGAACAAAAATGGAAACAAAGGAACTAACAATGCCTACAAAATACGATCCACAAACGATTGAAAAAGGTCGTTATGAATGGTGGTTAAAGGGTAAGTTTTTTGAAGCAAAAGATGATGAGAGCAAGGAGCCTTATACAGTTGTAATCCCGCCGCCAAACGTAACCGGGAAACTTCATTTAGGCCATGCTTGGGATACGACTCTTCAAGACATCGTGACCCGGATGAAGCGGATGCAGGGGTATGACGTTCTTTGGCTGCCAGGAATGGACCATGCTGGGATTGCTACCCAAGCGAAGGTAGAAGAAAAACTTCGCAGTGAAGGCAAAAGCCGCTACGATTTAGGCAGAGAAAAATTCGTCGAGGAAACTTGGAAGTGGAAGGAAGAGTATGCTTCTCATATCCGTCAGCAGTGGTCAAAACTAGGCTTAGGCTTAGATTACAGCCGTGAGCGTTTCACCCTAGATGAAGGCTTATCTGATGCTGTTAAAGAGGTGTTTGTTACCCTTTATAAAAAAGGCCTCATTTACCGCGGCGAATATATTATTAACTGGGATCCGTCCACCAAAACAGCATTATCAGATATCGAAGTTATTTATAAAGATGTTCAAGGTGCGTTTTATCATATGAGCTATCCACTTGCTGATGGTTCTGGACATATCGAGGTAGCGACAACCCGTCCCGAAACAATGCTAGGTGATACTGCAGTTGCCGTTCATCCTGAAGATGACCGTTATAAGCACCTTATTGGCAAAACCGTCATCCTGCCAATCGTTGGCCGCGAAATTCCAATTGTTGCTGATGATTATGTAGATATGGAATTTGGATCTGGTGCGGTTAAAATTACACCTGCCCATGATCCGAACGACTTTGAACTTGGTAATCGTCATAACTTAGAACGTATTCTTGTTATGAACGAAGATGGATCGATGAACGATAAAGCCGGCAAATATAAAGGTTTAGACCGTTTCGAATGCCGCAAGCAAATCGTGAAAGACTTGCAGGAACAAGGTGTTCTTTTCAAAATTGAAGAGCATCCACATTCCGTAGGCCACTCCGAACGAAGCGGTGCTGTGGTTGAACCATATCTTTCCACTCAATGGTTTGTTAAAATGCAGCCGCTCGCAGATGAAGCGATTGCCTTGCAAGATAAAGAAGCGAAAGTAAACTTTGTTCCAGACCGATTTGAAAAGACCTATCTGCGCTGGATGGAAAATATCCGCGACTGGTGTATTTCAAGACAGCTTTGGTGGGGTCACCGAATCCCGGCTTGGTACCACAAGCAAACAGGTGAGGTATATGTAGGAACAGAAGCACCTGCAGATGCGGAGAACTGGGAACAGGATAAAGACGTTCTAGATACTTGGTTCAGTTCGGCATTATGGCCGTTCTCAACGATGGGATGGCCTGATAAAGAAGCAGCCGATTTCAAGCGTTACTTCCCAACCGATGTGTTAGTGACTGGCTATGATATTATCTTCTTCTGGGTATCTCGAATGATTTTCCAAAGCATCGAGTTTACCGGCGAGCGTCCATTTAAAGATGTACTCATCCATGGTCTCGTTCGTGATGAGCAAGGTCGTAAAATGAGTAAATCACTCGGAAACGGCGTAGACCCAATGGATGTTATTGAAAAATACGGTGCTGATGCTCTAAGATATTTCCTTTCAACAGGAAGCTCTCCAGGTCAGGATTTACGCTTTAGTTTTGAAAAAGTAGAGTCCACTTGGAACTTTGCCAATAAAATTTGGAATGCTTCCCGTTTTGCGTTAATGAACATGGACGGTATGACCTATGATGAAATTGATTTCAGCGGCGAAAAATCAGTTGCCGACAAATGGATTTTAACACGCTTAAATGAAACGATTGAACATGTGACACGACTTTCTGACCGCTATGAATTTGGGGAAGTGGGCCGTGCATTATACAACTTCATTTGGGATGATTTCTGTGATTGGTATATTGAAATGGCGAAATTGCCATTATATGGCGAAGATGAAACAGCTAAGAAAACCACTCGTTCGATTCTAGCTCATGTATTGGATCAAACGATGCGATTGTTACATCCATTCATGCCATTTATCACCGAGGAAATTTGGCAGAACCTTCCACACCAAGGAGAGTCCATTACAACGGCGAAGTGGCCTGAAGTAAATCCAGCTCTTTCTGATGACCAAGCAGCTCAAGAAATGAAATTGCTCGTGGAAATGATTCGTTCCGTACGAAATATTCGTGCAGAAGTAAACACGCCAATGAGTAAGAAAATCAAAATGCTAGTCAAAGCGAAGGATGAAACAGTTCTTAAATCACTTGAGAATAACCGCAGCTATATTGAACGTTTCTGTAATCCAGAAGAATTGCAAATGGGTGTAGAGCTTGAAACGCCTGAAAAAGCGATGACAGCCGTTATTACTGGCGTTGAAATCATCCTGCCACTTGCAGGCTTGATTAACATTGACGAGGAAATTGCTCGTCTAGAAAAAGAATTCGACCGCTTAAATAAAGAAGTGGAACGAGTTCAGAAGAAATTAGGTAATGAAGGCTTCATGAAAAAAGCCCCTGAAAGTGTTGTCGCTGAAGAGCGGGCAAAAGAAAGTGATTATCGTGAGAAGAGAGCGATTGTAGAAGCTCGAATTAAAGAATTAAGAGGGTAATAATTAGTTAGGGGAGGCGAATTCTATGAGAATTCGTCTCGCCTTTTTACTAAGAGTTAAAAAAACAAACAAAATCATGTTTGAGCGTTGCCATATTGCTACAATTTACAATTTATCAGCGGTTTTCGGCCGTATATCAGCGAAAGTAACTAGTATATCAGCGTAAATTTGATTTTATCAGCGGAAATACCACTTTTATCAGCGAATCAAATTATCTCTCTTTAAAAGTGACTTTTAAAATTACAAGTAAAGAAGATGGGGTGTTACGGATGTTTACTACATATAAAGAAGCCCTAGAATGGATCCATGCCCGGTTAAGACTAGGGATTAAGCCAGGTTTAAAGCGGATGGAATGGATGATGGAAAGACTCGGCCATCCGGAAACAAAAATGAAGACCGTTCATATTGGCGGTACCAATGGTAAAGGGTCTACAGTTACTTATCTTCGTTCAATTCTTGAAGCAGGAGGGTATACGGTCGGAACATTTACCTCGCCCTATATCGAGCAGTTTAACGAACGAATTAGTGTCAATGGCAAAGCAATTTCGGATGAGGAACTACTTCAGCTAACAAATATCATCCGCCCGTTGGCAGACGAATTAGAAGAGACAGATTTAGGCGGACCCACAGAGTTTGAAGTGATTACCGCCATGGCGTTTCATTATTTTGCAAGCCTGAACAAGGTTGACATTGTTATTTTTGAAGTAGGGTTAGGCGGTCGCTTTGATTCAACCAACATCATTCAACCGCTAGCTTCCATCATTACAAATATCGGTTTAGATCATACTAATATCCTTGGGTCTACATACGAGGAAATTGCCTTTGAAAAAGCGGGTATCATTAAAAAGAATACAGCCCTTTTTACAGCTGTTAAACACCCTGGCGCGCTCAAGGTAATCGAGGAGCAAGCTCAAAAGAAAGAGGCATCAGTTTATCGCTTAGATCAGGAATTTTCGATTACCGGCCATAAATCCTTAGTTAAGGGAGAAGTTTTTAACGTTGTTACACAGTTTCAAGCCTTCGACCAGCTGGAAATTAGTATGATGGGCCAGCATCAAACGGAAAATGCCGCCCTTGCTGTGATAGCCGCCCAATTTTTACATCAAAAGGGCGAGTTTATCTTAACCGAACAAGCGATTAGAGAAGGATTAAAGAAGGCATATTGGCCAGGTAGATTTGAAATGCTGTCGGAAAGTCCATTGGTCATCATTGACGGAGCACATAATGAGGAAGGGATTACGGCTCTCACACACGAACTATCCACTCGATATCCAAATCGCAATATCCAGATTGTCTTTGCTGCGTTAACGGATAAAAAGCTGGACGAGATGATTGGGAAACTAGATAAAATTGCTTCACAAATTACTTTTGTGAGCTTCGATTTTCCACGTGCTGCCAAAGCAGAGGAATTACTGAAAATCAGCCAGTCAGCCAACAAACTTGCGGTTGATGACTGGAAATCGTATCTTTCAGAGGAAATAAAAACACTGGATAGCGATAACATATTAGTCATAACAGGATCACTTTATTTTATTTCAGAGGTAAAACCATTTTTATCCCAGTTTTTGAAAAATAAGAAAATTTCTTTATGACAACTTATTTTTTCGATGGTAAAATAATTTTATCTAAATAAAATGAAGAGAGGAGGATAAGCATGGAAGTAAAACCGTCCATTAAGCCGCCCATTTTTCTTATCTGGTTTTTAGTCGTACCCGCCGGAACATGGTTGACCTATAAGACTTATCCTCCACATATTTCCGGGAATTGGCTGGATATCTTTGCCTTTTTGCTGTTAACCTGTGTGGTAGCAACCATGCCCATTGTCATAAATAATATGTTTATCTTCTTAATTCAATGGGTGGCGCTTGCTACCTTTTTAAGATTTGGTTTATTTGTTGAAATCATCTTTGCCCAAATAGCCGTCCTTGTGTTACTCCTAAAGTTACGGATATTCCGCAAAGGTGAGTTATTCCGACTACCGCTTAATTTGATTATGTTTTTTCTTGTTTCCTTGATGAGCGGATTGGTTTACCACTGGCTTGGTGGAGAGACACGCCCCAATTTTACTGAAAATACTAATTACTTATACTTGGCGGTCTTATATGCCGTGGTAAGTTATGCCATGAATCAAATCATTGTCTCGTTCAATCTCTATTTTATTTATAAAAGCAAAGAATCTTATTTTGGAAAAGATTTTATTGTTGAAACGATTACTACTTTCATCACCTTCCCTATTGGGTTTGTGCTCTATATCCTTTATAATCAGGTCGGCAGTTTAGCTTTACTATTTGTTGGGATTCCATTTGTCAGCTTGTCTATGATTTTTAAACTCTATTATTCTAGTGAAAAAATCAATGAATATTTACAAAAGACAGCAGAGATTGGCCATCAGTTGGCCGAGCGTTTAAAGGTCGATGATGTGGTAGATTTGTTGATTCAAAAGGTTAGTGAAATGCTGCCCGTTGATTATGCCTATATCTTTGAAGTTACCAAGAATGATGAGCTTCAAGTCGTTCGCGGGATCGAAGAGGGCATGTCTAATCATTTTCCTCCTGTAAAGAAAAACGAAGGAATTAGCGGGTTGGTGTGGGCTGAGCGAAAAGCATTTTTATTCACAGCAAGGAAAGAATGGCGGAACTATTCGAACGGTCATCTACCCGATGATGCCGAAAGTATTCTAGGTGTACCAATCGTTCGAAGCAAAAAAGTTCTTGGGGTTTTAGTACTTGCTTCAAAGCGAAAGCGTGCGTTTGAAAAATTCCAATTGATGATTATCGATATTCTCTGCTCCCACTTTGCTGTTGCCATTGAAAATGCCAAGCATTATGAAATGACAAAAATGCAAAGTGAACGCTGCTCATTAACCAAACTATATAATTATCGTTATTTTGAAAATCTATTAACTGAAGAATTTGAAAAAATAACAAGATTTGAACGTCGAACACTATCATTAATTATTCTTGATATCGATCATTTTAAACAAGTCAATGATACGTATGGTCACCAAAGCGGCAATGAAATTCTGTTTGAGCTTGCCAGCCGACTAACAAAGCTCACAGAGAACTCGCGAGGAATCGTTGCTCGATATGGCGGAGAAGAATTCGTTGTACTTCTGCCTGATACACCCAAAGAAGAGGCATACGAAATGGCTGAACAAATTAGGCAAATGATTTCCAATTGGCCATTTACCATCAAACAATCTTTTGATTTTGAAAAAACACAGCAAAAAGTCATGATTACCGCATCAATTGGGGTAGCGACAGCACCTGAGAATGCGGAAGATGCGTTGGCTTTGATACGGCATGCGGATCGGGCACTTTATGTTGGCGCGAAGAGGGCTGGGCGGAATCGGGTGGCGGAGTATTCTTCATGTTAAAAAAGGTGCGACCGTAGTTGTCTTTACAACTACGGTCACACCTTTTTATAGTGTTAATTATAATCAACGCTATTAATGATGGTATTTACATTGTCTCCCCATTTAATATTAAATTCAGGCGGTATAAGACTTCCACATTCCCTAGTAAAAGTATCAAGATCAACGGTATATTCAGTTTTTATTGAACCATTTTCCCACACTTTACCTAACACATATAATTTACTAGTTGAGTCGACATCAACCTTTTTAGCTGCTAAATTTCCATTTACACACATCTTTGAGGAAGACAAAATGTTTAAATTATTATCAATAGTTGCGCTCTTATAGTTAACATCAGTTGGTGGAGCATCTGCACCTCCAACATAAACAAAAGAATGATCCGCAAGTTCTAAATGTTGATTAACATACAATGTTTTATTCACTAGAATTTTCGATGTTCCACTTATCTTTACATTCTGCATGAATTTAGCGCCGTCTTTTGTTTCTATAATTACATTTGAAGCGCTATTCATGTTTTTGTTATTTGTAAATGCACCATCAGAGTGGATTTTTACATTTGTTATATTATTTTCGTTGCCATTTCCATCAAAAGTTAGTGCACCTGTAGTGAAAATTGTTTGGTTATCTCTAATGTTATTATTACCAGTAAAATTACCATTCCCGTTTATATAAACATTGTCACAAACTAAAGTTGTACATTCTGATGTTGATGTTGGTTTAACCGTATCAAATTTTGGCAGTGCGTATGTGTTACTGGTATCAATTGTTCTTTGATCAATGATTGAAGCAAAGTCTATTGTCATTTTTGTAAAAAGAGTGGTTTCTTTGCTGTTATCATTTCCGATAACATTAAAACTAATAATTACCTTACTCGAGCTCGGGTCAGGGTCTGTAGTAACAATATAATTACTCATACGATATGGAGCATTAGCAGGAGTTGTAATGATTTTACCTTGAAGCACTTCTGCCATTTTTTTAGCAGCTTCCTTTTTAAATTTAGATTCATCCTGAAGCAAAGGTCTATCCCTTATATAATCACTTACAGTTTGTTGTTGAGATTCAAATGTTTTTTGAATTTCCACCTGGTAATTCGAAATCCCCGCTTCAGCTGCTGCAACCGAACGAGATTTTTTCTCAACCACCTGATTTTGTTTCACACTGCTAAATGCCTGCCCCATGAAGGAGAGGAATACAACCATAAAAACTGTAATGATCAATAATAAGGTTACAAGGGCATATCCTTGTTCATTCTTCATTAAATTCTTCATTGATAATCCGCACCCTTCATTCGATAAAGAAATGTATCTTGAGTTATACTGTTTTGTGGATTATTCTTATCACTTGCATTAATTTTTAAAGAAACGTCATTTAAAGAACCATCATTTAATTTATTATTGGGTTTTACTGCTTTTGGCCCAGAGCCTGGCACAGCATTTATTTCAAGAATTTTAAAACAAATCGTAGGGTGATTAAATATTTGCGTTTGCTTGGGATTAGTTTTTAGGTTCGTAACTTTAATTTCACAGTTTTCACTTTTAATTTCGTATTCGATCAGTGTTTGATGTACTTTTTTTAAACTTGTAATTAATAGATTGGTTTCTTGTATCATCGCGTTTTTAGAAATTGCCTTTTGTGAAAAATTATAGCCTTGAAAAAAAACACTCCAGGCAATAATCCCTACAAAGGAAAGAATGGATAGAGTAACAAGTACTTCAATTAGCGTGAAACCATTTTCAGTTCTCTTCATTTATCTCATTTCCTATCTTTTAACATATCCGAATGTTTCAGTAATGACATGTCTATTCTTTTTATCTATCAATTGAACAACAATCGAATTGATACTTGATAATCTTGAACTTGTTTCGGGAAATCTCTTAATTTTAATATTCACGTCATATTGATCTTTAGTCGTTTCGAAATAATAATAGGTTGGATCAGAGTAGAACCTATTATATGTTACTTTTGAATCAGTTGGTGCAAAGCCAGTAGCTTGGTCAGTCTTAACTAAAAACCATTTCACATCACTTGATTCTTGCCAATTAATAAGAACTTCTTTAGCAAGGTTTATAGCTTTAGCTTTTTCTTGATTTTGATTATTCATAAGTCCCATTTGTGGGAAAAATCTCATAACAGATAAAAAGATAATTGAAAGAAGCACAATGGATACAAGAACCTCGATTAAAGTGACTCCTCTTTCATTGCGAATTAATTTCATTCTAATCATTCCTTAATGATAGCAAAATTAGTACAAATAGATTGAAAAATATTTAGGATTTTCTACCCATAAAATATTTTCCATCTTCTTTTAAACAACTTAAAAGTATTATACAATATTTACTAGGCGAATTTTGTCTAATATTTGAAGAAATCTACAAAAAAATTAAATCCTTTGAAGGAAAATGTAGTTTAATAGTATAAAATGACTAATTAAAAGGAGAGTGAAAGAATGCAATCAATTATATGGGCCTTTAGTTCGGTGGTTATACTCACGTTAATAATATCCTTGCTGCCATTAGGTTACACCTTAAAAGGGAAACTCCTTTTAGTATTAATTAGTTTTATTTTATCTCTTGGAGGACTTGCAGCCGTTTCAATCATTCCGTTGTGGGAGACTGCATTAATGCTTTTGGCGCTCAGTTTTTTTGCAGCTTATTTTATGAATAACCGGTTGGGAACAGTACTATTGCAAAAAAATCCTGTATTAGAAGAACCAATGGATGTTGAATTTGAATGCCACAATTCTGATTACGAAATTGAAAATTTAAAAGATATTAATTTGGTGGAAATTGACGATGAATTACCATTAACTGATTCGTCCCATCTTAAATTAGAAAAAGATACAGTAACTGAGGTAATTTCTTCTCAAGACTTGTCGGAAATTGTAGATGATCCTAATCATGAGCAGGAGTCAATTGATATGGATATATCCTTTTTACTAGAAAGGGATAATGAAGTAGTAGGTGTAGAAACGCAAATTAAAGATCAAGACATTGAAAATGACTATTTATCTGATATTGAAAGTTTACTAGAGCTTGAATCAAGAACGGAGCAAGTGGATTCACATGAAGATACACTGGATCTTTCCCCGATTCGAGGAGAAACAAAATTAGCTGCAGAACTCGAAGAGGAGGAACAGGAGCTTTCTGATGACTCACTTTTCGATTTTCTTCTTGCTAAAAAAGAGGCAGCTGCAGATCGTGAAGAAACCTTAGATGTAATTGAATCGAAAGAAAAGGTAGTTCTACAAAAGTAACTAACAATAATTGTTATCTATCTTAGATTAATAGATGAAGTATATTGTGAGTGTTTGAAGGGAGACAGAACTTTTGGACAAAAATCAGCAAATGATCAAATTGTTTGTTGTTTTACTATTTAGTACAGCATTTATTTTTAGTTTCTCCCATTTTGGGGCAAAAGCATTTGAAAAAATGACAAATGCAGATAGAAAATTCTCCGATGGTACCACAATCGGTGCTTTAGATGTTTCAGGAAAGACAGAAGAGGAAGCAAAAAGTCTGTTAGAGGAAAAATACGTTGAATGGGTTAAACAAACAAAGATCCAACTTCAATATGGAGAAAAAACAGCTTCATTTGATTTAAACCAATTTCACCTAGATACCGGGCAGACGATCAATTCAATTAAGGATGGGCAGAAAAATCCTGCCTATATTACGGTAGATAAATTAAAGGTTAAAGAGCAATTAGAACTATTATTTTCTCAAATAAAAACAAGTGATTTTGATATCATTAAGCTCACATCGAGCTTAAATACGACAGCTTCCTTATTCGAATCAGGTTCACAGACTTTGGACCTTCCTAATGACTTCTTACTTGCAGGAAAAATTAAAAAGAATGCTGTCATAAATTCCGCCGTGATCTCAATGACAGATGTGCCGTTTGCTTTGGGAACTATCATTGATAAAAACCCTGAAATAGAAATTTCAGAAAGTGCGACTTTTTCGCTGTTAGATTTTGCAAAAAAGCAAAAAATTGATGATCTAGACTCTTTAAACGTAATTGCCACAGGTATTTATCAAGCAATCTTACCTTCAAACTTCAAGATTCTAGAAAGAAACATTGGCAGCACTTTACCTGCATATTCGAAGTTAGGATATGAAGCTATGGTCAATCTAACTAAAAAGACCGACTTGATAATAGAAAATCCTAATAAATCAAAGTATAAACTAAAACTCCTCTTAGAAAATAAAGAATTGAAGGTTTCTTTGACGGGTGAAGAGTTAGTGAATAAATATGAAATTAAAACCAAAGAAAAACAAGATTTAGCATTCAAGACAATCATTCAATATAGTCCGCTACTTCTCCCAGGAAAATCAAAGATTCAAACGAAGGGTAAGAAGGGGCAAATTATTAAAGTTTATCGGGAAGTTTATCAAGGTGACGAAATTCTTAAAAGTGAACTGATTTCAGAGGATTATTATCCTCCTTCCTACCAGATTGAAGTTCATGGACTTGCTGGCAGTGTACAAGCAGGTACCCAAACGACTGGTACAACTGGTAATACAGATAGCAGCAGTAACCAGATTACAGATTCCTCCAATCCTGATGGTACTCAAACGACAACTACAACAGATAATACCCAACAAGATTCTAACGATAATGACCTATGGGGAAAGCCAAATGAACAACCAAAATAAAAGCAGGGATGCAAAATGAAGCAATCACGAAAACGACTAGGAGATTTGTTAATTGAAGAAGGTTTAATTACGCTTGAGCAACTTCAAGCTACATTAGATGGAAAAGATGCTTCTCAAAAACTTGGAGATGCCCTTTTACAAAGAGGCTACTTAACAGAACAACAATTAGTTGAGGTGCTTCAATATCAATTAGGAATTCCACATGTGAGTCTGTTTCAATATCCATTTGATACAAATCTCTTTTCACTAATCACAAAAGAAACAGCAAAAAGAAATTTAATTATCCCACTTAAACGGGATGGGAATAAGCTTTTCGTCGCAATGGCGAATCCAATGGATTTTATTGTGATTGATGATTTACGATTGTCTACAGGTTTTCATATTGAACCAGCCATTGCTACGAAGGACGATATTCTCCGGACCATAAATAAATATTATGATGTGGATGATGGGCTCGATGAATTACTAGACGCACTTCCACTAAATGATCGTGACAGAAATGAAGATGTAACCGATCAAAATTCTCCAATTGTTCGTTTAGTCAATCAGATTTTGACGAATGCAGTGATTCATAGAGCGAGCGATATTCATATCGATCCACAAGAGACAAAGGTAGTTGTCCGTTACCGAATTGATGGAGTTCTACGGAATGAGAGAATTCTCCCGCGAAATATGCAAAGTGTATTAACAGCAAGAATAAAAATCATGTCTAATCTTGATATAACTGAACATAGGGTGCCACAGGATGGTCGAATTAAGTTAAATCTCGACTTTCATCCTGTCGACCTTCGTGTCTCAACGCTGCCAACGGTGTATGGTGAGAAGATAGTAATGCGTTTACTAGACATGGGGTCCACTTTAAATGATTTAAACAAGCTTGGTTTCAATTCCTTAAATTTGAAGAGATTTAATGAGATGATTGAAAGGCCAACTGGAATTGTACTTATAACAGGGCCAACAGGATCAGGAAAGTCCTCAACCCTTTATGCTGCACTTAATAAGCTTAACAGTGAAGCTGTTAACATTATTACTGTCGAGGACCCAGTTGAATACCAATTGGAAGGGATTAATCAAATTCAGGTCAACCCGAATGTCGGGATGACCTTTGCGGCAGGACTTCGATCGATTCTTCGTCAAGACCCGAATATTATCATGGTTGGGGAGATTCGTGATAAAGAAACGGCCGAAGTTGCTATCCGTGCTTCGTTAACGGGCCACTTAGTATTAAGTACCCTCCATACAAATGATTCTATTGGAACAGTTACTCGGCTAATTGACATGGGAGTAGAACCATTTCTATTGGCATCTTCTTTAAGCGGCATCGTTGCCCAGCGGCTTGTCCGAAAGGTGTGTCGGGATTGTGCAGAAATTCAAGAGCCATCAAAGCGTGAGTTCGAGATTTTTGCCAAGCGCGGAATGAAGATTGACAAAATTACACGAGGAAAAGGATGTTCCTCTTGCAGCATGACTGGCTATAAAGGCAGGTTAGCTCTTCATGAAGTGCTGGTTATAAATGACGAAATGAGCCGGGCAATGATGAACGGGGAATCTTTTCAAAAAATGAAGGAATTGGCTAATAAAAATAAGACCATCTTTTTATTAGATGATGGATTATTAAAAATAAAACAAGGGTTAACGACAACTGAAGAAGTATTAAAAGTAGCAATTCTGGAGTAGGAGAGCATGAAGATGAAAGAAAAAATTGACGCAATATTACGCGCTGCAATTGAATATAAAGCCTCAGATATTCATTTAACGGTCGGTGTCCCCCCAGTGATGCGTATAAATGGTGACTTAAGACGGTATGGAACTGATAAAATCATGCCAGATGATACTGAAGGTATGGCTAAGGCGATCATCCCTGAAGGCTTATGGGAAATATTTAAGGAAAAAGGTGAACTGGATTTTTCTTATGGTGTTCCTGGGATTTCACGATTCCGTGTTAATGCCTATCATCAACGGAAAAGTGTTTCGATTGCCTTAAGGACAGTTGCCTCAAAAACACCGACAATTGAAGAATTAGATTTACCAGATATCATTTCTAAATTGGTTGAGAAGCCACAGGGGCTAATCCTCGTAACAGGACCAACAGGGAGTGGGAAATCAACGACACTAGCTTCGATGATTGATTACATGAACCGAACGATGCGTAAACATATCATTACTTTAGAAGATCCAATTGAATATCTTCACCGACATGGAAATTCGATTATAGATCAGCGGGAAGTTGGTTTCGATACAAATAATTATGCAAGTGGCTTAAAAGCTGCACTCCGTCAAGATCCTGACGTTATTCTAGTGGGGGAGATGCGTGACATAGAGACAATGTCAATCGCCATTACCGCAGCAGAAACTGGTCACCTTGTGTTAGGGACTCTTCATACATCAAGTGCGCCAACAACTATTAACCGTATAATTGATGTTTTCCCATCGGGACAACAGCCTCAAATTCGTGTACAGTTAGCTTCTGTATTAGTTGGAGTTATTTCTCAGCGTTTATTTCCAACGGTTGATAAAAAAGGACGGAAAGCAGCGACTGAAATATTGGTAAATAACGCTGCAATTGCAAATCTAATTAGAAATGAAAAAATCCACCAAATCCAAAGCACTATGCAAACGTCCCGAGCCCAAGGAATGCATACACTTGAAATGAGTATCAGAGATCTATTGGACCGAAACCTGATTCAAAAAGAAGCTGCATCGCAATATTTGCATGAAAAGATGATGATGAATGGCTAGATTTAAATATAGTGGACGAGACCGAAAAGGAAAACGACAGGGCACTGTAAATGCAGGTTCTAAGCGGGAAGCGATGGAAAAGTTGAAAGAAGAGGGAATTAGGGTAATTGAAATGACTCAAGTACCTGAGACTCTTATGACTAAAGATTTAACGCTTGGAACTCCAGTGAAACTACAGGATTTTGTTATTTACTTAAGACAATTTTCGACGTTAATTAAAGCAGGTGTAACTGTTGTCGAAGCAACAGCTATTTTAGCTTACCAAACTGAAAGCAAAGCTTTAAAGAAAGCTCTACTAGATGTAGAACAGGAGATGCGGGAAGGTAATCCTCTTTCAGAAGCTGTGGCTAAACACAAGAAAATTTTTAATCAAATGTTTATTAACCTCGTTAAGGCAGGGGAAGTCAGCGGTAATTTAGATGAGACGCTTGATCGTTTAGCTGAGCATTTCGAAAAACAACATTACACACGTCAAAAGATAGTTTCAGCCCTTTCCTATCCGATTGCGGTTGGAATTATCGCTATTATAGTAGTTATTTTCTTATTAGTGGCCGTAGTACCTACATTTGTTTCTATGTTTGACGATATGGGCGGGGAACTTCCTGCAATTACAAGGTTTGTCCTGTCAGCAAGTGACTTTATGCAATCATTTTGGTGGATTGTTTTCTTGTTGATTTTTGCTGTAGTCCTTTTAATTACCTATATTAAGAAAAGTAATCAAACTAAATATTATTTTGATTATTTTTTGTTAAAGATGCCGATATTCGGTAATTTGCTTCAAAAAGCCGCACTTGCTCGGATGATGAGAACACTCAGCTCGTTGTTCTCGAGTTCAGTACCGATTCTACAAGCGATGTCCATTGTAGAAAAAGTCGTTGAAAATGAAGTTCTAGCAAAGGTCATTCGAGAGTCACGGGATTCATTAGAGAAAGGCCGTTCCATGACAGGACCCATGGAAAGCCACTGGGCTTTTCCTCCATTGGTTACTCAAATGATTGCCATCGGCGAGGAAACTGGTGCTTTGGACGCAATGTTATCCAAAATTGCTGAATTCTATGAAAAAGAAGTAGAGAATGGCACAGATCGGTTAAAATCGTTAATTGAGCCATTAATGATAGTCTTTTTGGCGGGGTTAGTAGGAACTATAGTCACCTCCATCATGGTTCCAATGTTTAGCATGTTCGACCAATTTCAACAAATGAATCAATAACAGACAAGAAAACAAAAATTCTGAGAATATAGGACAAAATACCGAAAAATTCTCTTTTCATTTCTATGGCAATTAATGTATACTACAAGAGACAATATTACTAGGTTTATAGAACTATAAAGGGAGATGAAATTAATGCGTCAAATGTTAAAAAATAGGCTAAAAGATCAAAAAGGATTTACATTAATTGAATTACTTGCAGTTATCGTTATTTTAGGGATCATTGCTGCGATTGCTGTACCATCAATTTTAGGTTTAATTGGAAATTCAAAAAAGGATGCCCATGTTGCAAATGTACAGCAAATGATAAGTTCCGCAAAAATGGTAGTTGCTTCTGAACCTGCTTATCAAACTGGTACAAAATATTTAACTTTAAAGGCTTTGCAAGATAAGAATTACTTGGATAAAGTAGAAAGTCCAGAAGGAACATATGTACCAGGCACTTTTGATCCGGCTGCTGCAGCAAGTACTTCAGTTGATGCTACTGTTTCTTATGTAAAGCTAATTGATGGAAAGATTTTTGGAATTCAATTAATTACTGATGCAACTACTGATAAGAAAATTAGTATAATTAGAACTGCTGAAGAAATCACAGCTGGCACTATAATTACAACAAAAGACATTGATCGTGGTGACGTAGTAGACCAATAAATAATATATATTTGGGGAGAATAATATAGATAAAATGGGGATAATTTATTTTATTATATTAATATATGGTTGTATTTTAGGCTCCTTTTTCAATGTAGTTGGTCTTCGGCTCCCAGTAAAAAAATCCATTGTCAAACCTAGATCTGCGTGTCGAACATGTGGGCACCATTTAAAAATATTTGAACTCATCCCAGTACTTTCATATATGATTCAAAAAGGAAAATGCCGCGGCTGCAAGTCGCGGATTTCTCCTATCTATCCAATTTTTGAATTGCTTACTGGATTACTATTTATGACAGCACCGTTAGTTATCGGATGGTCTGGTGAATTAGTGGTTGCATTAACACTAATCTCGATGTTTATGATTATCATAGTTTCAGATATTCACTATATGCTCATCCCTGATAAAATTCTAATCTGGTTTGCAGGGTTTTTTTTATTGGAACGGATTCTTTGGCCGTTAAACCCATGGTGGGACAGCCTCTTGGGTGCCGTAACGGGATTTATACTTCTCCTTCTCATCGCTGTTGTCAGCAACGGTGGAATGGGAGGCGGGGATGTTAAGCTGTATGCCTTACTTGGATTGGTATTAGGGTTTAAACTAGTCCTTTTGTCCTTCTTTCTTTCGACATTGTTTGGAGCTGTTATTGGCGGATTGGCATTACTTCTTAAAATTGTGAACAGGCGTCAGCCAATTCCATTCGGACCGTTTATTGCAGCTGGAACATTAACAGCCTATTATTGGGGATCCGATTTAATTAATTTGTATATACATTTCCTTAACCAAGGATTTTAAATAAGGGGTTTTTTACATGGCTTTTTCCCTTTTTACACCTAAAAACCGAATAATTAATCTGGTTTTAAATGATCATTCTATTCGCTTGCTAGAATTAAAGCAGGCGAATCCACTTTCTGCTCAAAGATGGAACGAGCGTTTTCTTCCCCCAGGTATTATCAGTGATGGGAAAATTACCGATATCGATTCTTTATCAAATATACTGGAAGAGTGTATTGATGAATGGAAAATTCAAAGAAGGCAAGTTCGCTTTCTAGTACCAGACCCGCTCGTGATTATCCGGAAAGTTTCGATTCCATCTGAAATCCAGGATGATGAAATTCAGGGATATTTGTATCTAGAACTTGGTTCTAGTATTCACTTACCTTTTGAAGAACCTGTCTTTGACTTTTACCCATTAAAAAGTGATGGAAAAACAAGGGATTTGCTTTTGTTTGTAGCTCCGGAGCAGCAGGTAATGGAGTATGCAAACTTACTTTCTAAGCTGAAGCTTAACCCGATTGCGGCAGATATTTCTCCGCTTGCACTGTACCGTTTGTATCATCAACTTGATAATGCAAGTACTAATGAAGTAATATTCTCTGTCCAATTTGACTTAACCAGTGTAAACCTATGTATTTTTGAAGAAAATGTGCCGCTTGTTATGCGTCAATTTTCTTTACCGTTTAATGTAGATATTTGGGATGTTAAGACAAACATGACTGGTAAATTGGTATTTAAGTATACCGGCGAGGCAGAGGAGTTAGTGATTCAATTTGAAGACATTTTTAGGGAGATTAATAAACTAAGTGACTTCTACCGATATACACTTAACAATGAAAAAAGTGATATTACAAAGTTTTTACTGAACGGTGATCATCCCATGCTTCAAGCAATTTATGATGAAATGATTGAGAGATTGGATGTACCTGTTGATATGATTTCTCTTGAATCAGATGCTAAAGGAAAAAAAGAAAATTTACCTCCTAGTCAATTACTGTCTTTAGGTCTGGCATTAAAAGGGGTGCAATAATGTTAGTAGAAATTAACCTGCTTCCCCAAAAGGAACCGAAAAAAATTGGCTTTATTATAACTCTGTCTAGTTTAACAACCTTACTGTTACTTATCGGTGCATTTTACTTTTGGCAAACCAATGATGCCAAAAATGAAATTGCAACGATAGCTAGACAAATCACGATGACAAAAAAGATTGCTGATAATGAAAATAAAAGTACAGAAGCAGCTGCAGCTACTAGCTCTGTTAGTCAATTAAAGAGTGCGATTGAATGGGCAAATGAATATCCGATTCAGACGCTTCCTGTCATGCGCCATCTGACATCACTGCTACCTGAGCGTGGCTTTATCCAGAGTTTTGCTTATACGGAAGCAGGGACAATTTCGTTAACCGTTCAATTTGATAGTGCTCGAGAAGCTGCGTACTTTTTAGATAATCTTAATGAATCAAAATGGATTGAAGAATCAAGTTTGAGTTCGCTATCTGCTGCAGCGACTGAAGAATCGACGGCTGATAACTCTACTACTGCAACAACTAGTCAATCCAATTCAACGAATTCTACAACTCAAACAACGACACAAACAAATCAATCAGATACGAATCAAAATGGGACAAATCAGAATTCATCTATCGATACTAGTAGTCAAACGAATTCAACATCGGGAACAACTGGTGAGCAAACAAATACCACTATATCGACTTCAAATACAAATACGACAAATAACTCAACGACTGCATCCAGCAGTACAACGAGTAAGAAAGAGAAGGATAATATCCTTCCACGCTATACCGGTCAATTTGAAATTAAGTTGAATAAAGAAGTTGTTAAGAAAAATATCAAAAAGAGCAAGAACAATGATGAAGGAGTGACAGGTTCATGAAACTCCGTTTCTCAAAAAAACAAGGCCTAATAATTGGTGCGGTCGCTCTTATACTTGTATTATTCATTGTTTATTCTCAATTCTTTAAACTGGCTCCATTAAAATCAGATTTAAAAATGAAGCAGCAGTCACTTGAGTCAGAACAAAAACTATTAGAAATTGTAAGTCAAAAAAACGCAGAAGAAACCCAAAAAACTTCTGAAGATACGAAAGAATTACAGAAGAAGCTACCTGTAAAACCTTTGCAAGAACAGTTAATCTTGGACTTAGAAAAAGCAGAAAACATTTCTAATAGTAAGATTAGTTCGATGAGTTTTTCAAAAGACGTGGATGTTACCACTGCTACTGCTGACCAATCTACTGCTGAAAATGCTAATGGTCAACAAACTACAACGAATCAAACTGACACTACTCAAGCAACAACTAATCAAGATGCGGCGACACAACAAGCAACTTCTACCCAGACTGCGGGCATGAAGAAAATGACCGTCTCGTTGAGTGTTGAATCACCAAACTACGAGAAGTTAGAAAAGTTTATTGAAACACTCGAATCATTAAAACGGATTATCGTGGTTGAATCGATTAGTTATTCAGGCGGCCAGGAAATCACAAGTTTAGACCAAGAAGATCAGCCGTTAACCTACAGTCTGACAATTTCTGCATTTTACATGCCAACTTTAGATGACTTAGCAGGAGAATTACCAAAAATCGATGCACCCAAACCAGCTGGTAAAGACAATCCACTAAGCCAATTCTCTGCCACAACCGACACACAACCATAATTATCACCATGGCAAACTAGTAAATAATTTGGCGAAAGTCTACGATAACAAGACGACAAAAGTCTTGTTATTTTTTTTTGTCTTTATGATAGGATGAAGCCAATGACCCATCGGTAGAGAGAGGAGTACGGTTTCGTGGACAAGCCTAACAAAGGCAATACAATTAAGATCAAATTAAATGGAGAAAACCCGCACATTCAAGAAGTTCCTCCCAAAAATGAGATTGAAACTAACAGTGACCCTATTCCTAGAGTAATAAAAATAAATACGGAGCATACAGAATCAGAATCAGAATCAGATGTAATTAGTGAGACGGCGGCAGCACAAGAATCGGTTGACGAAAGTTTTGATTGGATTATTCCTGAGTCCTCCGACAATGACATTGAGGAGTTCAAAATAATACCGAGTCAAACGAGCAAAAAAACGTCTCTGCCCAAAATAACGACATTCACATCGAATATCAAAAAGAAAAATGGCCGGCCTTTAGGATCAATCTTAATTTCTGCAGCATTCGCTATATTAATCGGAACAACAATTGGTGTTGTGATGCTGAAGTTAGTCATCACATCACCATCTGAGAAGACGGTGACAACTGTACCCACTGAGGTCACGAACAAGCCTGCCAGCAGCACCGAAACGAAAACAGCAGATGCCAAAAATACTTCATCTGCTTCCGTCTCCCAGTTAACGACCTATGTCATTCAAGGCGGTGTTTTTTCGTCGGATTCTGGAGCTAAAGCAACTTCGGATAACCTATCCTCGAAAAATGTTCCATCCGAAACAGTAGAAATGGATGGCAAGTATTTTTTATTTCTAGGTGTAGCAGATTCGATAGAAGGAGCAAAAGCATTAGGGGCCCAGTATAAAGAAGATGGTATTGAAGATGTATTTGCTAAGCCATTGTTGTTAGATGAAAAAAAGTTCTCTGGTATCACGGATAAAGAAAAGACCTTTTTAAAAGCAATACCGACTATTTATAGAACGTTATCTCTTACCACTTCTAATGCGCTTGTGACCAAGGAACTTTCCGAGGAGGCTAGTAAAGTCCTTTCAGACATAGAAGCACCATTAAAAACTAGTGTGAAAAACGAAAAGATAAAAGATCTAAAAGCAGAATTAGTCAGTGCAAACGAAAAAGTGAAGGCATTTCAAGAATCAAAGGACGAGAAGAATCTTAGTGACGCACAGCAGCATTTACTTACCTTCATGTCAGTATATTTTTCTAAATAATCAATATCGACATTTTCCGGGAAATATAGCCTATCAAATTCTTGATAGGCTCAGACTGTAGACAAACTCGAAAAAAACGAGCTTGCCTACAGTTTTTTTGTTGTAAAATAGTAGTAATAAAATCTTGAGGTGATGACAATGCTTTCGAAACATAATTCTATTCAACGAGATCAAATTGAAATGATTGCTTTAGACCAGCTTGTACCAACGAACCATCTGGTTCGTAAAATTGAGTCGGCAATTGATTTCTCTTTTATTCATGACTTGGTGAAAGATATGTATTCAGAAGTAGGTCGCCCAAGTATCGATCCAATCATCTTGATTAAATTGACCTTCATTCAATATACCTTCGGTATTCGCTCAATGCGTAAGACGATTGAAGAAGTTGAAACAAACATGGCCTATCGTTGGTTCTTGGGTTACGGCTTCCATGATAAAGTACCGCACTTCTCCACATTCGGAAAAAACTATGAGCGTCGCTTTAAAGATACAGACCTATTTGAACAGATCTTCTATCGTATATTAAAGATAGCTACCGAGAAAAAGCTGATTAGTGCGGAGCACGTCTTCGTTGACTCCACCCATGTGAAAGCCAGTGCGAATAAACGCAAATTTGAAAAGAAAGTCGTTCGCAAAGAGACACGCGCATATCAAGAACGCCTTCAAGAAGAGATTAATCAAGATCGGGAAGACCATGGAAAAAAGCCATTCCCACCTGATAAGTTCGATAAGGATGATTCGAAAGAAATCAAAGAGAGTACAACTGATCCAGAGAGTGGTTACTACGTCAAAGACGAACGGACAAAACAGTTCGCCTATTCATTTCATGCGGCCGCAGACCGAAACGGTTTTATCCTCGGCACGATTGTGACACCGGGTAATACACATGATAGTAATATGTTAGAGCCATTAGTTGAACAAGTAGTTGAGAATGTCGGAAAACCTAAAGCTGTTGCGGCTGATGCAGCTTATAAAACACCTGCCATTACAAATTATTTATTAGAAAACGAGATAACTCCTGCTCTACCATATACACGCCCACGTACAAAAGAAGGGTTCTTCCGAAAACACGAGTATGTGTATGATGAACACTTTGACTGTTATCTTTGCCCGGCGGGTGAGGTCTTGAAATACTCCACAACGAATAAGGAGGGATATCGAGAATACAAATCCCCAAAACACATCTGTACTACATGTCCTTTATTAGCACAGTGTACCGAAAGTAAAGACCATCAAAAAGTGGTGACACGTCATATTTGGCAAGCATATGTGGAAGAAGCAGACCATCTCCGTCATCACAAAGATGTAAAACCAATTTATGCGAAACGCAAAGAAACAATAGAGCGTGTATTCGCAGATGCAAAAGAAAAGCATGGCATGCGTTGGACAACTTTAAGGGGACTTAAAAAATTGTCGATGCAGGCGATGCTTACTTTCGCTGCCATGAATTTAAAGAAATTGGCCAACTGGACTTGGCAAGGTCCACAAATTGTCTAAGTAGAAACCTCGGAGAGGTCTCCCTCTGACTAAATAGGTGGAAAAACAGAAAATAAGTCAAAAAGGGGTTCGGAATGTACACATTCCGAACCCCTTTTGTCGACAATCTGAGCCTATCAAATTCTTGATAGGCTTTTTGTCTTCCAAAAAAAAGAAAAAATCTGCATAATTTTACAAATTCCATCAAAATTTAATTATATAAAAATTGTTTGCTACTGTAATTTCTGATAGGATTGAATTGTATCTCCCTAATACGTACCATAAAGGTAAGGTGATCGAATGCAGAACCTCATTTTAGCCTCTTCTTCTCCACGGCGAAAAGAACTTCTAGAAACTCTCCGTTTAACATTCGCGATCTCAAGTAGTGAAGTTGATGAAAGTTTTGACCCAGCTCTCGCTCCTAAAGATGTAGTGATGGAGTTAGCCGACCGAAAGGCACAGACCGTTTTTAAAGAAAACCAGGATGCCTTTGTGATTGGCGCGGACACCATTGTTGTTGCGAATAATCAAATCTTAGGAAAGCCCGCAGATGAAGCAGAAGCGTTTGCCATGTTAAAAAGCTTGTCAGGTCGTCAGCATGAAGTTTTTACAGGTGTTTCAATTGTGTCGAAAACAGGTACAACTAAGTTTTATGAAAGAACAGAAGTTTGGTTTTGGGAGTTAACGGACGACTCAATACGGGCGTATGTAAAAAGTGGTGAACCGCTTGATAAAGCAGGTGCATATGGCATTCAGCAGCTCGGAAGCATGCTTGTCAAAAAAATAAATGGAGACTATTTTGCGGTTGTCGGACTGCCTGTTTCACGAACGATTAGAGAATTGAAAAAGGCAGGCTACCAGTTGCCGTATTAAACTTTTTTGTTCATTAACTCCCTAAATAAGGGAGGAAAAAAAGTGTCCACTAATACATTAATGATCCGTGATTTCCCTCAAGATGAAAGACCCAGAGAACGGTTTGTTCAACATGGCCCACAAAGCTTATCGAATCATGAACTGATTGCTATTTTGCTTCGGACCGGAACAAAAGATGAATCAGTCCTGCAATTATCGAACCGGCTGTTAACTCATTTTGAAGGATTACGTCTTTTAAAAGCAGCTACTTTAGAAGAAATGACCGAAATAAAAGGGATTGGTTCAGCCAAGGCCATCCAAATCCTCGCCGCCGTCGAAATTGGCAGGAGGATTTCTAACCTCGACTATAAGGACCGCTATGTCATCCGCTCCCCAGAAGACGGAGCAAAGTATGTCATGAATGATATGCGCTTTTTATCACAAGAGCATTTTGTTTGTTTATACCTAAACACAAAGAACCAAGTCATTCATAAACAAACCATTTTCATCGGCAGCTTAAACGCCTCGATCGTTCACCCCCGGGAGGTGTTTCGCGAGGCGTTAAAGCGGTCCGCCGCCTCAATTATTGCGGCCCATAATCATCCCAGTGGTGATCCAGCTCCAAGCCGTGAAGACATTGAGGTGACGAAACGGCTGGTTGAATGCGGAAAGATTATTGGCATCGATCTCCTCGATCATCTGATCATCGGCGAAAATAAGTTTGTGAGTCTAAAGGAAAAAGGTTATTTATAAACTATGAATTTATTTAACGTTGAGTTATAATAATGCTTATGATTTTTTAGGACTACTTAAGAACTACCTAGATAAATATTAAGAAAAAAGACAAGATAGTAAAGTGATTAATTACCTATTGGAGTTTTTGCATTACGGTTCAGAAAGGGAGATACAAAACTATGTTTGGAATTAGAGCAAGAGATCTTGGGATTGACTTGGGGACTGCAAATACCCTTGTATATGTAAAAGGAAAAGGAATTGTCCTGCGCGAGCCATCGGTTGTGGCGATGCAGACTGATACTAAGAACATTGTCGCGGTTGGAAACGACGCGAAAAATATGATTGGACGGACACCGGGGAATATTGTCGCACTAAGACCGATGAAGGATGGCGTCATCGCTGATTTTGAAACAACAGCGTCCATGATGAAGTACCATATTCGCCAAGCACAAAAAAGTAAAAACGTGTTTACTGGGAATCCTTACGTTATGGTCTGTGTACCTTCTGGGATTACCGCAGTTGAAGAACGTGCTGTCATCGACGCAACGAAACAAGCTGGGGCTAAGGATGCGTATACGATTGAAGAGCCATTTGCAGCAGCGATTGGTGCCAATTTACCAGTCTGGGAACCAACCGGCAGCATGGTGGTTGATATTGGCGGAGGAACTACCGAGGTCGCGATTATTTCATTAGGCGGAATCGTTACAAGCATATCGATCCGTGTCGCTGGCGATGAAATGGACGATTCGATTATTACCTATATTAGAAAAAATTATAACTTAATGATCGGGGACCGTACGGCAGAGACTATTAAGATGGAAATTGGCTCGGCTGGGGATGCTGAAGGTGTCGACAATATGGAAATTCGCGGACGAGACTTATTAACTGGCCTTCCAAAGACGATTGAAATCACGGCCAAAGAAATTGCCGGTGCATTAAGAGATACCGTCTCTGCTATTGTTGAGGCAGTCAAGAATACATTGGAAAAAACACCTCCTGAACTTGCGGCAGATATTATGGACCGCGGGATTGTTCTAACCGGCGGTGGTGCACTACTCCGCAATTTGGACAAGGTTATTAGCGAAGAAACGAAAATGCCGGTGCTGATTGCTGAGAATCCGCTTGATTGTGTGGCCATTGGTACAGGAAAAGCATTGGATCATATTCATTTATTTAGAAATAAATCAAGAGATTCGCGTTAGTTTAGATTGTGCTATTCGGCACATAAGGCATATTTCAAATTAAAAAACGATACTTTTTATCTAGAAAAATAGAGGTGTATAATCATGCCACAGTTCTTTCTGAATAAACGTCTGATTATTTTGCTTGTCAGCATCATTGTTCTCGTGGCATTGATTGGGTTTTCTTTAAGGGAGAGAAGTAAACTATCCTGGCCGGAGCAATTTCTAAAAGATACCACCGGCTGGGTTCAATCCCTGGTTTCAAAGCCTACTCATTTTGTGACAGGCTTTTTTGAAAATCTCCAGGATTTGCAAAATACATACGATGAGAATAAAGAACTAAAATCGCGGGTCGAAAATCTTGTCAATCTTGAAGCACAAGTACAAGAGTTGAAACAAGATAATAAAGAATTACGTGACATTCTCGGTGAAAAAAGAACCCTGAGAGATTTCAAACCATTACCAGCTACCGTAATTGGCAGAAACCCTGATCGTTGGCATGAAATGATTATTATCGACAAAGGCAAACTAAACGGCATCAAAAAAAATATGGCTGTTGTTACAGCAACCGGCTTGGTTGGTAAAGTCAAAAATGTAACACAATTTAGTTCGACCATTCAACTGTTAAGTGCAATGGATCCAAAAAATCGAATCTCTGCTGTTGTGCAGGGCAAGAAAGATGTCTATGGATTTGTCCAAGGATTTGATGACAAACGAAAATTACTATTAATTAAGGCAATACCATCCGGTGAAAAAATTGAAAAAGGGCAAAAAGTGATTACATCGGGCCTAGGTGGAGTCTTTCCAAAAGGGCTGCTGATTGGAAAAGTGGTTGATGTAAAGCCCGATCAGTATGGATTAAATCAAACGGCTTTAGTGCAGCCTGGTGCAGATTTTTATGATATCGAAAATGTTATTGTCATAAAAAGATTAATGACCCAGCCAGTAAATTTGGAATCAACAGATGGGAAGGAGAAAGATTTGTGAGAAAATTCCTTCTTCCTCTTTTATTTCTGTTGCTTTTTATTGTAGAAAGTCTTTTTGTGGAGTATTTACCCGAGAAGGTTTTCGGGTTTGAACGAATATTTGTCCCACACTTTCTTTTTATCGCCATTTTGTTTTTAACGATTTTTGTCGGAAGAAAACATGGAATTATTTATGCTGCCATTTTTGGACTATTATTTGATGTCGTATACGTTGAAATTATCGGGATTTACTTTTTCCTATTTCCATTTATCTCTTATCTGATATATAAACTATTGCAGGTTTTGCAAGCCAATATTATTACGGCATTTCTTGCGACCGTTCTCGGTGTCTCACTATTAGAGATTGGTGTTTATGAAATGAACTTTTTAATCCATGTAACAGACCTTGATTTTATCGGTTATATGAATTTGCGCTTTTATCCAAGTCTTATCCTAAATGCAGTGGTTACGCTCATTGCTGCCTACCCGTTAAAGTGGCTTTTTGAAAAACATTCGGAAGCAATAAGAGCTGAATGATTTTTGATAAAAAAAGAGGAGAATGGACGCATCGTGTCGAAATTTTATTAGGATAGTATGACTATTGATTCGGAATACGCTAGAGTGTTCATATTCCACTCGAACTGGCTTGTTTCGAAATTGCTTTCTTATTATGAGGTGAAAAATTCTCCATGAAAAAACGGCAAAATGTTACAATAAAAGGGACGAAGGAAGGACTTGTCCTTCATCTTGATGATAGTTGTTCTTACGAAGAACTAAAAAGGGAACTTGATCATAAACTTTCAGCCAACTCCAGTACACAGGATGAGCGTCATTTAACCTCTGTCAAAGTGGAAATAGGTAACCGTTATTTAACCGAACCACAGCGAGAAGAACTAAAAGAATTAATTCGCCAAAAAAAGAATTTTGTTGTGGATGAAATTGAATCGAATGTAATCACGAAGGATGAAGCTGAGGAATTATTGGCCGAAACGGAGGTAATGACTGTTTCTAGAATTATTCGTTCCGGTCAAGTCCTCGAAGTCCCTGGTGACTTGCTGTTAATTGGTGATGTCAATCCAGGCGGGACGGTCATTGCAGGTGGAAACATCTTTATCATGGGAATCTTAAAGGGGATAGCACATGCGGGCTGCTATGGCAATGATGAAGCGATCATTGCCGCCTCTAGTATGAAACCATCTCAGCTTCGAATTAGTGATTGTTTAAATAGTGAACCAGAAAGCCTTCAAAGCAATGAAAAGCGGGAAATGGAATGTGCTTACCTCGATGAAAACCGTCAAATCATTGTTGATAGATTACAAGTGTTAATCCAATTAAGACCTAATTTAACGAGATTAGAAGGGGGACATTAAAGTGGGAGAGGCAATCGTAATTACATCCGGTAAGGGTGGAGTAGGAAAAACAACAACTTCTGCTAATATCGGCACATCATTAGCCCTTCAAGGTAAAAAAGTATGTTTAGTAGATACTGACATCGGTCTTCGTAACTTGGATGTCGTCATGGGACTTGAAAATAGAATTATTTATGATCTCGTCGATGTTGTTGAAAAAAGATGCAAAATCCATCAAGCTCTTGTTAAGGATAAACGTTTTGATGGGTTATTATACTTATTGCCAGCAGCACAAACCGTTGATAAATCGGCCGTGAAGCCAGAGCAAATGAAAGAACTAATCATCGAATTAAAGCAGGACTACGATTATATTATTATTGATTGCCCTGCAGGTATTGAGCAGGGTTTCCAAAATGCCATCGCTGGGGCTGACAAGGCAATCGTCGTGACAACACCAGAGGCTTCCGCCGTCCGTGATGCGGACCGAATTATTGGTCTCTTAGAGAAACAGCCGAATATGGAGTCGCCTAAATTAGTCATCAACCGGATTCGAAATCATATGGTGAAGAATGGGGATATGCTTGAGATTGATGAGGTTACTCAGCATCTTTCTATCGAACTCATCGGCATTGTTGCGGATGATGATGAAGTGATTAAAGCTTCGAATCACGGGGAACCGATTGCCCTCAATCCGAATAACAAAGCATCGATTGCCTACCGAAATATTGCAAGAAGAATTCTTGGTGAATCAATCCCGCTGCAGTCACTCGAAAATACAGACAAGGGAATGTTTACTAAACTAAAGAAATTCTTTGGTGTCCGTTAAAAAAAGCGGCACTATATATCAGCCTGTCCACTCACTTGTGGACAGGTTGTTTTATTTTAAAGACATACTCTTTCATTCCTCTTCATAGACTTGTACAAATTAGTGTGAAAAGGGTGGATGGAAATGGCGCGGTCTACACCGGAAGAAATTCGGCGACGAATCGCAAAGCGAAAAAATGATAAAGGCACTACATCTGTAAAAAGTCCCGACCGCCAAATTGATTGGCCTAGTGACGATGAAAAATATGGCTTTAATCAGTATACCGCTCCAGGAGGGAGCGACGGCGAGGACGGGCATCCATTATTTAAGAAGGAAGTTTTCTTTTTCAAAATTTTGTCTTCTGTCCTCCTGTTTTTAGTGATTGGGATATTATTTCGGAACCATTCCACTGCCTTTGACCCTGCAAGAGCCATGGTGACTAAAACAATGGACCAGGATTTTAAGTTTGCGACCGTATCAAACTGGTACGAAAGCAAATTTGGGAAACCTTTAGCCCTTTTGCCTTTTTCGGATAAAGATCAAACGGAGAAAAAAGAGGTGACTGAAACAGAGTTTTCCGTCCCAGCTATGGGGAAAATCCTCGAAAACTTCGAAAAGAATGGGCAGGGAATTATGATTGAAACGGGAAAAGGGGCGTCCGTACAAACAATTAATGAGGGCTTTGTTATGTCTGCAGGTGTAAAAGAAGGTCTTGGGAAAACAGTCGTCGTTCAACATGCCGATAAAACGGAAACTTGGTATGGAAATTTAGATGAAATCAACGTTAAATTATATGAGTATGTCGAAAAGCGACAAGTAGTTGGCACCGTCTCAGGATCCACAGGTGAAGATAAAAGCAAAGGTAAATATTACTTTGCCATTAAAAAAGACGATAAATTTATCGACCCAATTCAGGTGATACGCTTTGAATAGAGCTATAAATTTACTACGACTGATTACTATTCATCCATTATTATGGATTGTCATTGCACTTGCAGTTGCCACAGCTCATTTCCTTGAGGTTTGCTTATTACTAGGAATCATTTTCATCCATGAATTGGGGCATGCAGCTGCGGCTTCTTTTTTTTCATGGAGAATCAAAAAAATTACCCTGCTGCCGTTTGGCGGGGTTGCCGAAATGGATGAGCATGGCAATCGCCCGTTAAAAGAAGAGATGATTGTCGTTCTAGCAGGGCCGCTCCAGCATGTGTGGATGGTGGCCTTAGCCTATGGTTTGATTAGCATGGACCTGATTTCTGTGGACCTTTTTCACCTGTTTTTTAGTTATAATCTGATGATACTCGTATTCAATCTCTTTCCTGTTTGGCCGCTTGATGGCGGGAAACTGGTATTCTTACTGCTTTCATTAAAAAGTTCCTTCCCGAACGCCCATCGCTTAACGCTTATCCTTTCCTTGGTTAGCTTGTCGATCTTTTCGCTCGTTATTGTGGTAGCAGCCCCAACCCATATTAATGTCTGGGTCATCATCGCCTTCCTTTATTTTTCGCTCTACCATGAGTGGAAGCAGCGCCGCTTTATCTTTATGAGATTTTTATTGGAGCGCCATTATGGCAAGAAATCAAGTCTGCAAACATTGAAACCAATTGAGGCCAATGAAGAGGATTTGCTTATTCACGTCTTAGAAAAGTTCCAACGCGGCTGCAAACACCCAATTATCGTCGAAGCCGATGGCAAGGAAAAAGGGATGTTAGATGAAAACGAACTTTTACACGCCTACTTTACCGAAAAACGCCTAACCGACAAAATCAGCGACCTTTTCTTTTCTTATTATTGATAATATGTTGACCTTCGTTCCTGGCACGAAGACTCCTGCGGGAGGACGGGGCAGGGGAGACCCCGCAGGAGCAAAGCGACGAGGAGGCTCCCCGTCACGCCCGCGGAAAGCGAAGTGCCTGGAACGGAAATCAACAGACAAGTTTAACGTAGCCAATTAAAAAGGTATAATGAAAAGAAAAAAGTGAGGTCGCTTGTTTGGAAACATTAATTATTAACTACAACTCACGGGAAAAGCGATTGGCTTATATAAAAGATAACCGTGTAGAAAATATCGTCTTTGACCGACCAGAACATCGATCACTGGTCGGTAATATTTATTTTGGGACTGTGACGAAAGTATTGCCTGGGATGAATGCCGTGTTCATTGATATAGGCGAGGAGAAAAATGCGTATTTACACCGGGATGTTCTTCCCTCGTATCTCCTATCCTCTGAAAAACAAAAAAACGTTAGCTCGTTCGTCCATCAAGGAGAAAAAATGCTTGTACAGGTTGATAAGGATGCGACTGGCACGAAAGGAGCCCGAGTAACGGGGATTATTGAAATCTCGGGGCTCAATCTCATTTACATGCCAAAGGGTCGTTATGTAGCCGTTTCAAAAAAAATTGCTGATGATAGACAACAAGCATCACTACGCCGAATCGGAAGTCACTTAAAGACAGACGAAGAAGGGATGATTTTTCGAACCTCCTCCCTTTCCAGTATCGAAGAAGAAATACACACTGAACTAAAAAACCTGCGCGAGCAGTATCAACAACTGCTGCAGAAAACGGCAGGCCTAAAAAAGCCAGGGATTGTTTTTCAAAAAGATACTTTCATCGAAATGATTTTGGATAAAGTGGGGAGAATGTCAGACGGAGAGGTAATCGTCGATGACTTACCACTAAAAAAGCTGGCTGAGAAGCAAAATAATCGGGTTAAACACAGTTATTACAATGGTAAGGAGAATATATTTTCAGTACATAAGATTGAGCATGAAATTGATAAAGCCCTCAAACGGATTGTCTGGCTTGATCAAGGCGCTTACCTGATTTTTGATGAAACGGAGGCGCTGACGATTATTGATGTGAACACAGGCAAATTTTCCGGGAAGACAGATTATCAGGAAACGGTGTTAAAAACAAACCAGATGGCTGCGAAGGAAGTCGTGCGTCAGCTGCGTCTGCGTGATATTGGTGGAATCGTCCTCATCGATTTTATCGATATGAAACGTGAAAAGGACAAGCAGGCTATTCATGATCTAATCGAATCGGAATTAACCAAGGACCAAAAAAGAACAAAGATTATTGGCTTTACCCCGTTAGGCATTCTTCAACTAACACGAAAGAAAACGAAGGTTACTCTTTCAGAGGCACTCGAGGTGAAGTGTCCTGTTTGTGATGGGACGGGCCGGATTCTCAGCCCAGAAACGGTTGGCTTTCGACTTGAAAGAGAGCTATTAGAGCACCGCTATTCTGAATTTGAAGCTGTCCTAGTGGAAACGACCGCTGAGGTGAAAGAACAGCTGCTAGGGCCGAATGAGGCCCATCAGGAAGCATTAGAAGAGCTGTTACATCTTAAGTTATTTTTCTCCATTCAGCCGTCTGCCCGCCATTATTATGTAATAAAGCAGTTAGGCAATGAAAATGAGATTGCTCAAAAAGGATTGGATTATAAATGATCTTCCTAAATTTCTATTGACACTTTTGCCTAGAATATGTTAGTATTTCAATGTTATGTTTGTAGCGCACCCGTGCTACAACCGCACAGAACAGGTCTTAAGTCTTTAACTTAAGTTTAAAGCGCCTGTGTATGGCGAGTCTGAGTTTATAAGGAGGTGCAGTTCATGTACGCAATTATCGAAACTGGCGGTAAGCAATTGAAAGTCGAAGAAGGCCAAGCTATCTACATTGAAAAATTAGATGTTGAAGCTGGTGAAACAGTTACTTTTGACAAGGTTCTTTTCGTTGGCGGTGAAAACGTAAAAGTAGGTTCTCCTGTTGTTGCAGGTGCTACAGTTACAGCTAAAGTTGAAAAACAAGGCCGTCAAAAGAAAATCATTGTTTTCAAGTACAAGGCGAAGAAAAACAACCGTAAGAAGCAAGGTCATCGTCAACCTTACACTAAAGTAGTCATCGAAAAAATCAACGCGTAAGGTGTTGAACTATAGATGATAAACATTACGATTAATCGTACTGAGTCCGGAACGATTCAATCATTTGAAATGAGCGGACATGCATTGTTTGCAGATCGCGGGAAAGACATTGTTTGTGCAGGCGTATCAGCCGTATCTATTGGTGCGATTAATGCGGTGCATGAACTAACTGGTGTCACACCTGATTTGGAACATCGGGCAGATGGTTTTCTCCGCTGTGTGATTCCGGAAACTCTTCCAGAAAACACGCAAGAGAAAGTGCAGATTCTTCTCGAAGGAATGGCTGTTTCATTACGGACGATTGAAGAAGAATACGGAAAGCACATAAAGATTACCTTCAAAAAGCAGGAGGTGGAATAAATGTTATTAAAATTAGATCTTCAGTTGTTTGCATCTAAAAAGGGTGTAGGTTCTACAAAAAACGGACGTGACTCTATCGCAAAGCGCCTTGGTGCTAAGCGTGCAGACGGACAATTCGTAACTGGTGGTTCAATCCTTTACCGTCAACGCGGTACAAAGATTTACCCAGGTGAAAACGTTGGCCGTGGAGGCGACGATACTCTTTTTGCAAAAGTTGACGGCGTTGTTAAATTTGAACGTGTCGGCCGTGATCGCAAAAAAGTGAGCGTTTATCCAGTAGCTCAAGAAGCTTAAGGATTCTTTGAAAACTCTAACCTGATTGGTTAGAGTTTTCTTTTTGCCAGCGAATTTTTCCTTCCATATTATACTTCGGGAAACGCTACGTAGATGCTTCTTTTTGCCTCTAATTAACTTTCATCACAAAATAAGCTTACTCATGGTTCATTTTTTGATATACTATCAGCAAACTAGTGTTGTGACACTTAATGTGGGAGTGTACGTATGGAGAAAGATTGGGATATTGTTGAAGTGCTGCGGCATGCTCGGCATGATTGGTTAAATAGGCTTCAATTAATAAAGGGGAACTTGGATTTAAACCGAATCGACCGGGCAAAAGAGGTCATCGATGAAATAATTATCGAAACGCAGCATGAGTCAAAGCTTTCGAATTTGAAAATGCCTTTGTTTGCCTCACTGTTGTTAAAATCAAATTGGGAGAATCCTTCCTTTAAACTTGAATATGAAGTCCTTCATGATACGAAAGTTCATCAAATCAATGAGGACCTGTTGACAAAGTGGACATCCCATTTATTTACATGTTTAAATGAGACGATTGAAGCCTTTCAAGAAAATCATTTATCCGTAACAATTGACCCGGAATCAAAGGGGATTCGTTTCTTTTTTGATTTTAGCGGGATAATAATAAAAAGCGAAGTAATGAATGAATTTCTTTCAGAACCAAATAGTCTACTTGACATCGTGGTCAAAGACTTATCAGAAAGCGAATTCGCATTAGAAGTTTATGTACCTTATCAAAAAAATAGGAAAAGCTAAAACACTTTTCGTGACATTTTTTGATTTGAAATGCAGACTGGAGGAATAAGATGTTTGTTGATCAAACGAAGATTTATGTAAAAGGCGGAGACGGCGGTAATGGTATGGTCGCGTTCCGTAAAGAAAAATATATACCAAAAGGCGGTCCAGCAGGTGGGGATGGCGGGAAAGGTGCCAATGTTGTTTTTGAAGTAAATGAAGGCTTGCGCACATTAATGGATTTCCGTTATCAGCGTCATTTTAAAGCACCACGTGGCGAGCATGGCATGTCCAAAAACCAGCACGGTGCCGGTGCAAAGGATATGATTGTCAAGGTACCGCCTGGAACAGTGGTGATAGATGCAGATACGAAAGAAGTGATTGCTGATTTAGTTGAAAATGGACAACAAGCAATTATTGCCAGAGGCGGCCGTGGCGGGCGTGGAAATTCACGATTTGCCACCCCTGCAAACCCTGCGCCAGAGCTTTCTGAAAATGGAGAACCAGGTCAAGAGCGGGAAGTAATCCTTGAATTAAAATTACTTGCTGATGTCGGTCTTGTTGGATTTCCAAGCGTAGGGAAGTCAACGCTTTTATCCGTTGTATCTTCGGCAAAACCGAAAATTGCTGAGTATCATTTTACAACGATTGTTCCGAATCTTGGGATGGTCGAAACAGAAGATGGCCGCAGCTTTGTCATGGCAGACCTACCAGGTTTGATTGAAGGGGCAAGTGAAGGTGTGGGCTTAGGGCATCAATTCTTACGCCATATTGAACGGACAAGAGTAATTGTTCATGTCATTGATATGTCTGCGATGGAAGGCAGGGACCCATACGAGGACTACCAGACCATCAATCGTGAATTAAGTGAATATAATTTGCGCTTGACCGAACGTCCGCAAATTATTGTCGCCAATAAAATGGATATGCCGGAAGCAGAGGAAAATTTGAAAAAGTTTAAAGAACAGCTCGATGAGGATTATCCGATCTTCCCGATTTCAGCAGTAACAAGAAAAGGTCTTCGTGAATTATTGTATGCTGTTGCAGATAAGATTGAGGAAACACCTGAATTTCCACTGGAGCATGAGGAAGAAGAAGAAACAACGGGTGTGCACCGTGTTCTTTATAAGCACGAGGCAGAACCGGAAGCATTTAAAATTACAAGAGAACCGAATGGCACATTTGTTGTTTCTGGTGAAAAGACAGATAAACTCTTTAAGATGACAGACTTCTCGAGAGAAGAATCCGTTCGCCGTTTTGCACGTCAACTTCGTGGTCTTGGTGTAGATGAAGCCTTGAGGGAAAGAGGAGCAAAAGACGGGGATATTGTGAAATTAATGGAGTTTGAATTTGAGTTTATTGAGTAGAAGGGAACGTGTCCAAAAGAGAGTAAGGTAGAGTGATAAAATGGATAAAAAATTTTATTTAGTGCGTGAAGATGTTTTGCCGGAAGCGATGAAAAAAACAATTGATGTGAAAGAGATGCTGGAAAGAGGGAAGGCAGAATCCGTTGCAGATGCTGTTCAAAAAGTCGATTTAAGCAGAAGTGCCTTTTATAAATACAGAGATACTGTTTTTCCTTTTTCAACGATAAAAAAAGAAAAGATTGTCTCGCTTTTCTTTCATTTGGAAGATCGCTCAGGTACGCTGTCACACTTGCTCAGTGTCGTTGCAAACTCAGGCTGCAATATTGTTACTCTTCATCAGACGATTCCGTTGCAAAGCAGGGCAAATGTAACACTCTCATTAAACACTTCAAACATCACGATGGAAATAGATGAGTTACTTGAGGTACTTAGGAAACTCGAATTTGTAGAGAAGGTAGAAGTGCTGGGAACAGGTGTGTAGGACAAACTACACCTGGCTCTCAGCGCTCTTTTTATAAAATAAGGAGTGGGGAAACAGTGAAAGTTGGATACTTAGGACCAAAAGCTACATTCACAGAATTAGCCGTAAAAAAGGTTTTTCAAGGATATGAACACGAGCCCTATCAAACAATTCCTGCAAGCATGGATGCCATAGTTGATAAAGAAGTAGAATTGGCTGTTGTTCCAATTGAAAATGCGCTAGAAGGCTCTGTGAACATTACCCTCGATTATTTAACACAGGAAGTCCAAATACCAATAATTGGTGAAATCACCTTGCCAATCAAGCAGCATTTGATGGTACATCCAGATAATCAGGAAAATTGGCAGGATGTCAGTAAGGTGTATAGCCACTCTCATGCGATTGCCCAATGCCATAAATTTCTACATAACCATTTCAAAGGTGTCCCATTTCAAAGCGTCTCATCAACAGCGGCAGCAGCATTAATGGTAATGGAACACCCTGATTTGAAAATTGCTGCGATTGCCAATGAACTGGCTGCACAGGAATACGGGTTATCGATTGTAAAAAGAAATGTACACGATTTTGATTATAACCATACGCGGTTTGTTGTTCTTTCCAAGAAAGAACTTGATTTTCAGGCGATTAGCGGATCAACCCATTATAAAACAACGCTGATGGTTACACTCCCATCGGACCAGGCTGGGGCTCTTCATCAGGTATTATCCGCCTTTGCTTGGAGAAAATTGAACTTATCAAAGATTGAATCGAGACCGATGAAAACAGGAATTGGCAATTATTTTTTCATTATTGATCTCGAAATGAAAGTGGATGAAGTATTGATTCCCGGAGCAATAGCAGAAATAGAAGCATTAGGCTGCGGTGTTACATTACTAGGCAGTTATCCATCTGTTTTGGTGAGTTTAGACTAAACATAAAAGGGACCCGATTCGGGTCCTTTTTATGTGTGGTTTTACTTATGATTCAATTAAAAAGCCTTCTGCTTTTAAGGCTGTTTCAGCTTCATCTAAGACTTGGGTGCTTGATGCTGAGATCGTGTGAAGGTGGATTCCCTCGGTTAGCTCAGATAATAGTGCTGCTCCTGTCTTTTGTATGTTTGCCAAGAATTGTTTCACCTCTTGGCGATTAGAAACCATAATTGACGCCGTCAAATCTCCATACACCTTGTGTTCAATTTTGACATCCTTCACTAGTACCCCATGGTCCACTAGCAAATTCAATTCTTTTTCGGTGTCATCAGGAGAATGCTTGCAGGCAATCGTTCTTTCAAAGGAATAAGTGCTGGTATTTTGCTTTAAATAAATATAACCTTGGCTCGTTGCAATAATGGGTTCATTCTTGGCTTTAAGGAGCGTGATATCACCGACAATCACCTGTCTGCTTACATTGGTTCGATTGGCCAATTCACTTCCTGTCACCGGGATAGGACTGTCTTTTAGCAGTTGTAAAATGAAAGACCTCCTTTCCTCTCCCAATATTTTTTTTTGCTCTACCATATAATTCCCCCTATTTTCTATTGCTGTTTCCCTATTTTAGCATAGTTTAATTTTTTTATATAACCGCAGTTGCCTTGAAGGCATGAACGATATTCACGATCCTCTCACCCAGTTCTATCACGTCTTCCAAGCTTGTTGACTGACCGAAAGAAATGCGGATAAATTCTTTTGCTTCGTCACTGGATAATCCTAGTGCCTGAGCCACTTTTGCCGGGGATTGCATGCCGATTTGACAGGCACTGCCGGTTGAAATGGCATATCCAAGCCGATTACATTCAAGCATCATCCATTGACCCTGAATACCAGAAACCCGGAGCCCGATGATATTTGCGAGTTGCTGAGAGGCATCGGCCGCTTGATGTATTTTCACCTTTTCTTTAATCGGCTCAAGTGTTTGAATAAAAGCTTTCCTCAGTAATCCATATCTATTTATATCCTCTGGCAATTTTCCGGTTATTTTCTGTGCAGCAACTGTCATCGCTGCAATGGCCGGAACATTTACTGTACCTGGACGGAATCCGCGTTCATGAGAACTTCCTGGAAAAAAAGGCTCCCATTTAAGTTGAGGATCGACGTATACTCCGCCAATTCCTTTTGGGCCATAGATTTTATGACCTGAAAAAGTAAAACTGCTGACAAGTGGAGCTAGTCTTTTTATATCTATTTTTCCAAACGACTGAACAAAATCACTGTGGAAATGGATTTCGTTGTCCTTGCAAATCTTGGCAATTTTACCGATTGGCTGGATGGTGCCAATTTCAGAATTCACATGCTGCAGGGTGATTAAAATGGTTTCTCGCTTAATTGAATCGACCAACTGTTCATGATCAATCAGGCCGTTTTCATTAAGCGGAAGCAAGGTGATTTCATATCCCGCTTCCTGTAATTTAGTTAGGACTCCATGGATGGATGAATGCTCCGCCATGCCAGCGATTATATGCTTACCCTCTTTTTTAGTGGAGGACAACAAAGCTTCGATTGCTAAAAAATTCGCTTCTGTCCCGCCACTTGTAAAGAACAGCCCATTTTTATCAATTCCCATTAGACTGGCCAATTCTTCGCGGCAATTTTCAAGTAAGGCAGCTGATTGTCCACCTATATCGTGGAGACTGCTGGAGTTGCCAAAGTATTCTGTTGCCACTTTTAAATACACCTCAGCTGCTTCGGGGTCTAGTGGAGTGGTCGCTGCATAATCAAAATATTTCATGATTCTTCTCCCATTCTTCTTATTTTAGGACGGGGTGTTTCTACTTTTCTATAAAAATACTTGTTTTTAGTTTAATTCTATGTAAATATATATGTCAAGACACCTGTTATGTCAGGAGGGTCAACATGACAAATGAAGATGTATTAATAATTGGAAGTGGAATAGCCGCCATGCAGCTGGCTGTTCAGTTATCTAGCCATTTGAATGTGAGGATACTCACAAAGGAAAAATTAAGAACGGCCAATTCTTATCTTGCTCAAGGCGGGATCGCGGCTGCACTGGGGGAGAACGACCACCCCTCTAAGCACGTGGTCGATACACTTGAAGCGGGAAGATTTCACAACAATCAAGATGTGGTTCAGGAAGTCATTACTGCGGCGCCGGAGCTTATCAAGAACATGGCACGACAAGGTGAGGTTTTTGATAAAAATCAACATGGTGAATTGTTTCTTGGGATGGAAGGGGCACACAGTGAAAAGAGAATTGTTCATGGCGGCGGTGATGCTACAGGTAAGAACGTCATGGAGTATCTGATCACTGAACTCAAGCAAAAGCAAAATATCACTGTCGAAGAAAATGTTTTCGCTTATGAATTACTCCTCAATAGCGAACAGAACATTTGTATTGGTGTTAAAGCGAAAACAGCCACCGGTTCCATCCAAAGATTTTATGGACAGCATGTCATCATCGCAACGGGGGGCTGTGGTCAGTTATATACTTATACTTCCAACGCCAAAACAGTTTCGGGTGATGGGATTGCAATGGCTTATTTAGCCGGCGCGGACATCGTCGATATGGAGTTTAACCAATTTCATCCCACACTTTTATATATAAACGGTGAAACAAACGGCTTAATTTCTGAAGCAGTAAGGGGAGAAGGTGCCATTCTCGTTACAGAAGATGGGACCCGCATCATGGAGGGGGTTCACCCCTTAAAAGACCTCGGACCGAGGCATATCGTCTCCCAACGAATATATGAATACTTGAAAAAAGGAAAACAGATCTATTTAGATATAAGTTCCATTGAAGAGTTTAGGAAACGATTTCCTTCGATTACATCCCTATGTGAAGACAACGGGATCCGGATTGCAGATGGGAAAATCCCTGTAGCTCCAGGCAGCCACTTTTTAATGGGCGGAATTAAAACTGATTTAATCGGCCGCTCTTCCCTAAATGGACTTTATGCAATTGGTGAAGCCTCCTGTACAGGTCTACACGGTGCCAATCGTCTAGCAAGTAATTCCTTGTTAGAGGGATTATTTCAAGGGGAACAGTTATCGAAGTGGATAAATGAAGTAACGAAAAGTCCCAAAGTTGAACCAAAACATCATGATTTTTATCTTAAAAAGAAGAAAGTCATTCATTTACCGCATGTCCAACAAATTAAAGATTCGATGATGGAACGGGTAGGAATTGTTCGTAATGAAGTGAATTTAAAGAAACAGCAAGCTTGGTTACAGCAATTCAAGGCCGAAACGATCCATTTAGATACGTGTACGACTCAACAGATAACAAAGATTTTTATGCTGGTCACTGCCAAGCTAATTACAGATGCAGCTTTAAAACGGACAGAAAGCCGGGGCGGACACTTTCGAAGTGATTGCCCAAAAGAAGATGATCACCATTGGTTAAGAAAATCAATCATTCATAACTTTAAACATGGAAGGGAAAAGTCCAATGAACACATTGAAACTGCGCTCGCAACTTGAGAAGTTTTTTATTGAGGATATCGGGGAACAGGATATTACCACTGATTTAATCTTTGCAGATGAAACAAAAGGAGAAATTGTTTTTCTTGCAAAAGACAATGGGATTTTTTGTGGAGAGGAAATTATTAAGACAGGGTTCCAGTTGCTAAATAACGAGATTTCCACGCGTGTGTTTGTGAAGGATGGCCAAGCAATCAACTATGGCGACAAGTTAGCCCAAGTTTCTGGGAAAATAGCTGATTTATTAAAAGGGGAAAGAGTGATCCTGAACCTAGTCCAACGTATGAGCGGGATTGCCACGCTCACACGAAAGACGGTTGATACACTGGATAGCGGCCATACGAAAATATGTGATACCCGGAAAACTACTCCAGGGCTTCGAATGCTTGAAAAGTATGCCGTTCGCTGTGGAGGCGGATATAATCACCGTTTCGGTTTATATGATGGGGTCATGATTAAGGATAACCATATCTCATTTGCTGGTTCCATTTCAAAGGCAGTGGAAGCGGTTCGAAAAAAGGCTGGTCATATGGTGAAAGTGGAAGTCGAAGTGGAATCGGAAAATCAGGTGTTGGAAGCGGTACATGCAGGGGCAGATGTAATCATGTTTGATAACCGGACTCCGGATGAAATTAAAGAATTCATTCAATTGGTTCCAGGGACGATTATTACTGAGGCGTCAGGCGGAATCCAATTAGCTAATATTGCTGATTACCGCGACACGGGTGTCGATTATATTTCCCTTGGGTACTTAACTCATTCTTACAAAGCACTAGATATTAGTGTTAAAGTGCAATGGAATAAAGGAGATGAGTAACATGAATCTACTAGCAACGTTACAAAAAAATATGATTCCTGAAAAATACAAACAAATGTCGAGAGAAGAGCTCGAAAACCGGGTCATTGAGGTGAAAAAGGAACTTGGTTCTCGTCTTTATATTCCTTGCCATCATTATCAAAAAGACGAGGTTGTCCAGTTTGCAGATGCCACTGGTGATTCCTTACAACTTGCACAATTATCAGCAAAAAATACAGACGCAGAATTTATTGTGTTCTGTGGTGTTCATTTTATGGCAGAGACAGCAGATATTTTAACGAATCAAAATCAAAAGGTTATCCTGCCTGATATGCGCGCGGGCTGTTCGATGGCTGATATGGCTGATCTTCAGCAAACTGAAAGAGCTTGGGAAAAGCTCCAGGAACTTTTTGGAGATACAATTCTTCCATTAACCTATGTTAACTCAACAGCAGCAATTAAATCGTTTGTTGGTGCACATGGCGGGGCAACGGTTACTTCTTCTAATGCCGAGACGATGGTTAAGTGGGCATTTGAAATGAAGGAACGAATTTTATTCTTACCTGATCAGCATCTTGGCCGAAATACAGCCGTCGAATTAGGGGTTGGCCTAGACGAAATGGCGGTTTGGAACCCAATTACGAATGAACTGGAGTTTGAAGGTGACACTTCAGAAATTAAGGTTATCCTTTGGAAAGGTCATTGTTCGGTTCATGAAAATTTTACAGTACAAAATGTGATTGATACTCGCTATAAATATCCTGATATGAAAATCATTGTTCATCCGGAATGCCGCCGCGAAGTAGTAGAATTAGCCGATATGGCAGGGTCAACGAGTTATATTATTAATGCTATCGAAAAGGCAGAGCCTGGAACGGCTTGGGCAATCGGTACAGAAATGAATCTTGTCAATCGCTTAATTCAAACTCATCCGGATAAAAACATCATTTCATTAAATCCGCATATGTGTCCATGCTTAACGATGAACAGGATTGACCTGCCGCATTTGGTCTGGAGCCTTGATACACTTGAGGAGACAAATAATATCATTCAAGTTAGTCCTGAGGTTGCCGAGAATGCAAAATTGGCGCTCGAGCGGATGCTAATTAATTCATAAATAGAGATAAAAAGATGCAATTTTTCCTGATTGCATCTTTTTATATTTCATGAATTCATCAGGCGGGATTCATATTCTTTTGAAAAATAGCATAAGTTTTTGTGAAGAAGGATAGCACTTTGCCCATTTTCACATAGACTATATGGACTTATGCCATAGGAGGGGAAATCAGAGTGAAGATCCATATCGTACAGAAAGGGGATACTCTTTGGAAGATTGCCAAGAAGTACGGCGTGAATTTTGAAGAGCTGAAAAAGATGAATTCACAGCTCAGCAACCCTGATATGATTATGCCCGGTATGAAAATAAAGGTCCCAACTTCAGGTGGAACAATAAAAAAAGAAGCACCATTGGGAACTAAACCAGGTACAAAAATCACTTTAGGAACGAAGAAAGAACAGCCGCTTGCTGAGCAGCCGTTAGTCAAAGAGAAACCCATAAAAGAAGCACCGATTAAGGAAGCACCAATCAAAGCAATGCCGATTAAGGAAGCACCAATCAAAGAAGCGCCAATTAAGGAGGCACCAATTAAAGAGGCTCCAATCAAGGAAGCACCAATAATCAAAGAGGCACCAATAGCACCTTATACTCCAAAAATGCCCCTACAAATCGTCCCAGAAATTGATATTAACAACTATTACATGATGAACATGCAAAATATGACAGTACAACAACCACAATTGCCGCCTAAACCTGCCAATATCCTGCCTCAAATCAAAGAAGTACCAAAGAAAGAAATGCCAATTAAAGAAATGCCAATTAAAGAAATGCCTATAAAACAAATGCCAATCAAAGAAATGCCAATCAAAGAAGCACCAATCAAAGAAATGCCAATCAAAGAAACACCCCTTGTTCCTGCACCGCCTCCAGTGATGGAAGCACCTGAACAGGTAGCACCGCAACAGGATTATTGTGTTCCAGTTACTCCAATCATGCCTGGACCAGGATTCTGTCCTCCATATGGCGGATTCCCGATGCCTATGCAACCATTCATGCCTTACCCACAAGGGCAAGGTGGGGTGATTCCAATGCCGCCAGTAATGCCAAGTGGGTTCCCGGGAAGTCCAGGGACAGTGCCATCTGTTGCAGGAACATCGTTTGTTGCACCGCATTTCGATGAGGAATCATCCTTTATGCCGCAATTGCCTGTTATGAACCCAGCCTATAATCCGGGTGCAGTAATGGGCGCTCAATCACCACAGGCGCCAATGGGCTACCCTTACATGGATCCGTCAGCATTCGGTCAAATGCCACAAGGCTATGGCCAGCCAACGATGCCAGGAGGCTTTGGACAAATGCCACAAGGGTTTGGCCAGCAAATGCCAGTAGGCTCAGGTCAAATGCCACAAGGATTTGGCCAGCAAATGCCAGTAGGCACAGGTCAAGTGCCACAAGGGTTTGGCCAGCAAATGCCAGCAGGCACAGGTCAAATGCCACAAGGATTTGATCAGCAAATGCCAGCAGGATTTGGACAAATGCCACAAGGGTTTGGCCAGCAAATGCCAGCAGGCTTCGGTCAAATGCCACAAGGGTTTGGCCAGCAAATGCCAGCAGGCTTTGATCAAATGCCACAAGGGTTTGGCCAGCAAATGCCAGCAGGCTTTGATCAAATGCCACAAGGGTTTGGCCAGCAAATGCCAGCAGGATTTGGACAAATGCCACAAGGATTTGGTCAAATGCCAACCGGTTTCCCAATGGAAAGTCCTTCTGGATTTGAGATAGCACAAAATCCAGCTGGCTTTGCCCCATCTCCAGTAATGCCTGGTAGCATGTTCGGAAATCCTGCGATGGGAAATCCGTATGGAATGGGCGCACCGTATGGCCAAATGCCATTCGGCTACCCGCAAATGAGTGGTCCAATGGGTGTACCTGCACATTTTGAATCTCCAGAAATGGCTGGACCTGGTTCGTTCATGCTGCCACCTCAAGGTTTTCCAGCAGGAGCTGGAGGTGATTGCGGCTGCGGAGGGGCACCATCAGGAATGCCAGTGGGAATGTTGGCACCAATGGCGATGCCGCAGCAAGCACCAATGGCAATGCCGCAGCAAGCACCAATGGCAATGCCGCAGCAAGCACCAATGGCAATGCCGCAGCAAGCACCAATGGCAATGCCGCAACAAGCACCAATGCAACAGCGGGAATCAATACAACAGCAAGCACCAATGGCACAAAACTTTGTGCCGCCAACCCCGCCAATATACAGTGCACCATATACAGGGCCTGTTAATGCAGCACAGCCTCCTTATATGAATCCATATGGTATGGGTCCGGTGGGAACAAGTCCTTATGGGATGCCTGGTTACCATGATGAGAGCCTTTAATACACCAAATCATAAAAAGGGAGACGATGATTATTTTGATCGTCTCCTCTCTTATTTTCAATCTCAGTTCTATGAACGAATCCTTCAGATGGTTCCGATTCGAAAATCTGTTATTTATTTAAGAACAGATAAAAATACTTACGTCCTAAAAGGGTATCATACCAACAATAGGCTAAGACTCCAAGAAGCCTTTACAGCCACTCTGAAAAAAGAAGGATTTGGAAAGACCTATTTATTTTTGACTTCCCAAGTGAGAGAACAGCTTTTTTTTGAAGGAACCTACTTTGGATGTATGGAGTACATACCTCCAAGTAAATCGGTATTTTCGTTCCACTCGCATAAGAATCGCCAAGAAGGAATTGAGTTATTAGAACAATTTCACCAAACCACGGCATCGTTTGAAGCACGCTATCGAACTTTACTTCCAAAAGGACATCTCATCGAAAAATGGTCGGAACGATTAAATGTATTTACTAATAATCTTCCCTATCTTGGCTATTTTATCAATGAGCCAGTAATCACGGAAATGCTTGCTTGGGCTGACTGGTCACTGGAAGGGATGGAAAATAACCGGAGCTTCTTTCAAACTGAACCCCCTCTCATTCTCCATGGGGACGTAGCCCATCATAATTTCTTAAGGGATACAGGGGGACAATTAAATCTCATTGATTTTGATTTAATCAGCATTGGTCCTGCTTCCTTTGATTATTTACAATACGCCAATCGGATTTTACCTTATCTTGATTGGTCATTCGAAAAACTGTCAAGTCTTAAACAAATTAAGAAATACTTACACGAAGCCGCTTTTTTATATGCATTAGCCTATCCAGCAGATATTTTTCGGGAATGGAATCGAATGATTCGTGAAAAATCATATATGGACCATATGAAATATAAACAAGTAATGGACTTAACAATCAGTCAATTTTATGCTAGGAAAAAATTTATTGATCATTTAAAGAAGTTAGTGGACTAAACTGAGTTGGAATTATCCGTCTGAATGAAATCCCCTCAAAAATAACACCCTAATAATGAGCATAGGTTTCACATGCTCAGGATGTTAATGGAGGGGGTTTTTCGCTTGAACAAGAAACAGTGGATGATTCCTCTTTCAGCCACATTAATGTTGGGGCTGGCTGGATGTGCAAGTAATAATGATCGTGCAGGGGTTAACGATAACAATAAAAATTCTTTAAATCCGGTCGGATATTACTCCAATGAAAACCACCCAACCTCAAATAATAATCTTTTTAGAGATGACGACGGGGCAATTACGGAAATGATGGATCATTCTCTAGGGGATGAGGATCAAGTTACGAACGAAAACAAAAGAAGGCAGCTTCAAACTAAAGATGGAAATGGGAATCCAAAGAATCCAACAAAACCTTTAGCTTCCAATGACCGTAATATTTTCCAACGAGATAATCGCTTTAGTTCGAGTGATATGAATTATCACGGTCATTTAAATGTAAACACCAGAAATACTGGGGTGGCTACTAACCCTGACTTTCAAAATAATGTTACGAATAAAATCAGAAACAAAGTAGGTGCGGTTCCTAATGTACAGGCGGTTCGATCCGTTGCCTATGGAAATACAATCATTGTTTCCGTGAATTTAAATAACCATGGCAAAGCCGCAGCTACCAAAAGAGCGATTCAGAAAGCAGTACAGCCATACGCAAATGGAAGAACGGTAAAGGTCATCATTGATGAGGGAACCCTTGGCCGCGATCGTAACTTTTATAATGATAGTCAGCAGGAAAAAGGCGGAAGATAATTCTTCCAGGTTGAGGGTAAAGCTATTTAGCTTTACCCTTTTTAACATGTCATGGAGGATAAAAAGGCAAAATAAGGCTAAACTATTACTGTATAGAAGGTTCAATTTTTAACAATAAGAGGTGAGTAGCATGAGGTATCATTGGATGGCATGGTTTAGGTATATGTTCGCCGGATTCGCTGTTCTTCTCTTCATGTTTATTATTAATGCCAAGGAAATGACCATTATTGGCTCAGCCGCACCCATGGATTACCATCAGAAAGAGGAAAAAACTGAACCTTTAAATATTAAGGTTATTTTGGAAAGGGTATATTTGGATGGGGAAATAAGTCAAGAAGTGGTCAATGAGACATGCTGGTCCTTGGAGAACTTTTGGGCTAAGTATGACCAATGGCAGCCGATCGACATTGACGGATCGACATTGGTTTTTCAAAAACAAGTCAATGACATATCTCCCTTGCTGAAAGCAAATGGCTTTTTTGGAATTACCGAAGAGGGTGTTTTGAGCATTTTTAATGGAAAACCTGACCAATTAAGAATTATCCAATCATTTTTTCAAATAGATATTAAGAGACTCGAGAGCACAAAGCAAGAAGAATTAATTCAAGGCATTCCAATCAAAAATAAGAATCGATATGTAGAAGTGTTAGAGACATTTAAGCCTTATTCTTTAAAAAAAGAATAGAAATACTTATCAATCAGACTGATGCCGCCCTTTCAGCCTGGTTTTTTTTTGAAAAATAGAGATCGATTAGGGTGTTTCAGTGGTGCAATGAGCGAATTTCGATGTTCAATGAGCGAATTCCGCACTAAAATGAGCGAATCCAATTTCTATCAGCGAATTCCAAGCATCTATCAGCGAATATCGCAATTCTATCAGCGAATTCCCAACTTCAATCGGCGAATATCGCAATTCTATCAGCGAATCGAAAAATCCCCCTCCTTGCGAAGCCGTATTCCGAATAGTTCGATGTTTCTCCCAATAGTTATTTTCTATAACTTACGTAAAATTGTATGGTAGAATGAAATACAGTGCAAAACTAGGGGAGAGAATGCAAGTGTACGAATTTTTTAAAGGGACCGTCGAATTTGTCGGTCCAGAATATATCGTGATTGAAAACAACGGAATCGGCTACCAAATCGCAACACCCAATCCGTTTATCTATGCGGGTAAAATGGAAACAATGGTAACAGTATATACCTATCATTATGTTCGTGAGGATATCAATGCCCTCTACGGCTTTGAAACTAGAGAAGAGAAAAAGCTTTTTACAAAATTATTAAATGTCTCAGGAATTGGTCCAAAAGGGGCACTCGCCATACTTGCTTCTGGTGAAGTGCAGCAGGTGGTTACGGCTGTTGAAAATGAGGATGAGAGTTTCCTTGTCAAATTCCCGGGAGTTGGCAAAAAAACAGCCCGTCAAATGATCCTGGACCTAAAAGGAAAATTGCAGGACATTGTTCCAGATTACTTCCCTAACTTATTTAATGCTGACCAACTTGAGCTGCATACACAAAAGGGTAATTCAAATTTAGAAGAAGCCATTCTTGCCCTGAAAGCATTAGGTTATTCCGAGAAAGAAATCAAAAAGATAACACCTGAGTTAAGAAAAGAACAAATGTCTACGGACCAATACATTAAAAAAGCCCTGCAGCGGCTTTTAAAATAGGTGATGATTCATGGAAGATCGGATTATTTCTAGTGAAGTTAACGAGAGCGAGATGAGCATTGAACAGAGCCTTAGGCCGCAAGTTCTCAGTCAATATATAGGGCAAGATCAAGTAAAGGAAAATCTCGATATTTATATAAAGGCTGCAAAAATGCGGAAGGAAACGTTAGATCATGTATTGCTTTATGGTCCGCCCGGATTAGGAAAAACGACACTTGCCGTCATTATCGCCAATGAAATGGGTGTAAATATCCGAACCACTTCAGGACCAGCAATAGAAAGACCCGGTGATTTAGCAGCGATTCTTACGGCACTGGAGCCTGGAGATGTATTATTTATTGATGAAATCCATCGATTGCAACGGACGATCGAAGAAGTTCTTTATCCAGCGATGGAGGATTTTTGCCTTGATATTGTTATCGGCAAGGGACCAAGCGCGAGGTCTGTACGCCTTGATCTCCCACCGTTTACTCTGGTTGGTGCGACAACGAGGGCAGGTTCCTTATCGGCTCCATTACGCGACCGGTTTGGAGTTTTAAGTCGTCTCGAGTATTATAAGGAAGACCAATTGAAAAATATTGTCCTGCGAACAGCTGAAGTGTTCGGTACCGAAATTGACGGCCTTTCAGCAGCAGAAATTGCTCGGAGATCACGGGGGACCCCGAGGATTGCGAACCGTCTCCTCCGCCGGGTGAGAGATTTTGCCCAAGTAAGAGGGGATGGAACAATTGATCTTGCTCTTGCACGAGAAGCACTTGAACTGCTTCAAGTCGATAAACTAGGATTAGATCATATCGACCATAAACTGCTGAAGGGCATTATCGAAAGATTCCGCGGTGGTCCCGTCGGACTGGATACGATTGCAGCTTCCATTGGAGAAGAATCTGAAACCATCGAAGATGTATATGAACCATATTTATTACAAATTGGTTTTTTACAAAGAACTCCACGTGGCAGGGTGGTAACCCCGCTGGTTTATAACCATTTTGGGATGGATATGCCGGCCACTTGATTAATTATTAAAAAATAGATTAGGGTGTCATAATATGAAGGTAGATTTATTTGATTTTCATTTACCGGAGGAGTTAATTGCGCAGGTCCCATTGCAAAATCGGACCGACAGCCGCTTAATGGTCCTTGATAAACAATCCGGTGAATTAAAGCATGAAGTATTTAAAGATGTGATTGAGTATTTGCGTGAAGGAGATTGCCTTGTCTTAAACGATACAAAGGTACTTCCTGCACGTCTTTTTGGTGTCAAAAAAGATACAGGTGCAAAAATTGAAGTTTTACTCTTGAAGCAGCTGGAAGGAGACAGTTGGGAAACACTTGTTAAGCCAGCAAAAAGAGTAAAAGAAGGAACCGAAATCGATTTCGGCGATGGATTACTTACAGCCGTTTGCACTGGAACCTCGGAACATGGCGGGCGTGTTTTAGAATTCAAATATGAAGGCATTTTTTATGAGGTGCTTGACCAATTAGGCGAAATGCCGCTCCCACCATACATAAAAGAGCAGCTCGAGGACCGGGATCGATATCAGACTGTGTATGCGCGTGAACCTGGTTCAGCCGCAGCGCCAACTGCTGGTCTTCATTTTACAGACCGCTTATTAGAAGAGATTAAAGCAAAAGGTGTCCATATTGCCTTTATTACCCTCCATGTCGGACTGGGGACTTTCCGTCCTGTGAGTGTAGATGATGTATTAGAGCACGATATGCACTCTGAATTTTATATGATGACAGAAGGGACAGCCAGGCTGCTAAATGAGGTTAGAAGTAATGGGGGCAGAATCATTTCAGTAGGGACAACCTCCACTCGCACACTTGAAACCATTGCCTCGGCAAATGATGGGCAATTTATAGAAGGAAGCGGCTGGACAAACATTTTTATTTATCCCGGCTATGAATTTAAAGCCATTGATGGAATGATTACGAACTTTCACTTGCCGAAATCAACCTTGATTATGCTTGTCAGTGCGTTAGCAGGCAGAGAACATGTGCTACATGCCTATCAAACTGCTGTAGCTGAGAGGTATCGTTTTTTTAGTTTTGGTGATGCGATGTTAGTCATCTAAGGATTGCATTAGGAAGGAGACAAAATATTGACTGCTATTCGTTATGAATTAATTAAGACATGTAAACAAACAGGGGCCCGGCTAGGCAGAGTCCATACCCCGCACGGATCATTTGATACTCCTGCATTTATGCCTGTTGGCACACTTGCTACTGTAAAAACAATGTCACCCGAAGATCTAAAGGAAATGGGTGCAGGAATCATATTAAGTAACACCTATCATCTATGGCTTCGACCAGGGCATGAAATCATCAAGGAAGCGGGCGGATTACATAAATTTATGAACTGGGACCGGGCAATCCTTACCGATTCAGGTGGGTTTCAGGTATTTAGTTTAAGTGAATTCCGTAAAATTGAAGAAGAAGGAGTACATTTCCGCAACCATATGAGTGGTGAAAAATTATTTTTATCACCAGAAAAGGCGATGGAAATTCAAAATGCTCTTGGTTCCGATATTATGATGGCCTTTGATGAGTGCCCGCCATTTCCTGCCACTTACGAATATATGCAAAAGTCTGTGGAGCGAACATCACGCTGGGCTGAGCGTTGTTTAACGGCCCATAGCCGACCAAATGACCAAGGCTTATTTGGAATCGTTCAAGGGGGAGAATATGAGGAACTTCGCAAGCAGAGTGCAAAAGACCTAGTTTCCTTAGACTTTCCTGGCTATGCTGTTGGAGGTTTGTCTGTCGGTGAACCAAAAGATGTCATGAACCGTGTACTAGAGTTTACGACGCCACTGTTACCATCGGATAAACCACGATATTTAATGGGAGTGGGATCGCCAGACTCGTTAATTGACGGTTCGATTCGCGGGATTGATATGTTTGACTGTGTATTGCCAACACGAATTGCCAGAAATGGAACATTGATGACCAGCACGGGCCGACTTGTCGTGAAAAATGCACAATATGCAAGAGATTTTGGCCCGCTTGATGAAAATTGCGATTGCTACACATGCCGAAATTACAGCCGTGCATACATCCGCCACTTAATAAAATGTGATGAAACGTTTGGAATTCGCTTAACGTCTTACCATAATCTCTATTTTCTGTTAAGATTAATGGAGAAAGTCAGACAAGCCATCATGGAAGACCGGCTTGGTGATTTTAGAGAAGAATTTTTTGAACGTTATGGTTTTAACAAACCGAACGCGAAAAATTTCTAATAGATGTTTATTGAAAGGAGGGAAACAGGATGTCTGGAGGAATTGGTACAATCATTCCATTAATATTAATGTTTGTGTTATTTTATTTCCTATTAATTCGCCCGCAACAAAAGCGCCAAAAAGCGGTTCAGAAAATGCAAAGTGATTTAAAAAAGGGTGATAAAGTAGTCACGATTGGTGGATTACATGGTTTTATAGATTCAATTGATGACAATAAAGCCGTCATTAAATGTGGTGACGGAAGCCGTCTTACATTTGACCGTAATGCTATTCGTGAAGTCACTGCTGATGCAGGCGAAAGCGTAAACCTATCAAAATAATATCAAACAAAAAGGAAGCCGCGGTGTTGGCTTCCTTTTACTATTGTTAGCTAAGCAGATCTACGAGAATTATTCGTAGATATGTTTACTCCTAAAATACCACCCATCATCGCAATTAATGTGTAGCAAGTATGGTAAATGACTTGTTCGCTATCAAACAAGCGATCATATCCTAAGTACTGGAATAAAAAGACAATGACTGAGTAGATTAAGCCAGTCATTCCCCCAATAAGCCAACCCTTTTCTTTTCTTTTTCCTCCAGATAAAAAACCGCCTCCGAATAGCCCGATAAAAGATAGTGCCGTAACTACGTATTGAAGTGATACCTCACGTGCAGACGTAAACCTAAGAATAAACGCAAATATTAGGCTGCTAATTACAGCAAAAACGAGAATAAAAATTAATCCGTACAGAATGGAAGTGCCAAAGCTTTTCGATTCGATTTTAACTCTCCCCCTTCAATTGCCCTTTAGGCTGGCATTTATATAAACTCTTTCGTGCCTGCCCCTAGTTAAGTTTCTTCCTAGTACAAGCGTATTCGTGAAAGGGGAAAAGTAGAATAAATTTTATATGATTTTTTAATGGAAGAGGGTGTTGGTATTTTATTCCGCTAATTTTTCACTTTATAATGCAAACAATATCGTTGAATGTAAAAAAAGGGGCGACAGTTATGGAAGAATATGTGACGATTGTGTATCGAACATTGTTTTTTTATGTACTTATCCTAGTTATTTTTCGTGTAATGGGGAAAAGGGAAATTGGAGAATTAAGTATTCTGGATCTCGTTGTTTTTATCATGATTGGTGAAATGGCTGTTGTTTCAATCGATGAACCAAAAGATCCTTTGATTTATACAGTTGTGCCTATGATTTTACTAATGATCATTCAAATACTTCTAGCGCTCATTTCTTTAAAAAGTAAAAAATTCCGTAATCTCATTGATGGGCAGCCAAGCATTATTATTAATCGAGGGAAAATTGATGAGAAAGCGATGAGGAAGCAGCGGTATAATTTTGATGATTTAATGACACAGCTCCGTGAAAAAGACATTCGTAGTATTGCCGACGTTGAATTTGCGATTCTTGAATCCTCGGGAAGTTTGTCCGTCATTGAAAAGCTAAAGAATGAAAACGCAGAATCTCAGCAAGGAGATATTACAATCCCTTTAATACTAGATGGGAATATTGATGATGAAAATTTAATAAGAATTAATAAAACAAATCTCTGGCTGCGTCAGGAGTTGAAAAAACAGGGCTATCGAGATGTTAAGAAGATCTCTTTTTGTAGTTTTGAAAACGGAAAATTCTTTATCGACTTAAAGGATGAATGAACAAAAGACACGCGCATGCGTGTCTTATTTCTTTAGGCAAAAATGTTTCCAATCCAAGGAATTCGTTTTAGTTCATCCCTTTTTATTAAACCTAACATAAGTACCAAAACAGTATAGGAAATGGACATGGCTAGCAAAGATAGAAGGACTCTTATGGCTAACGATTCATTAAGAAATAGGTGTGCAAATGACCAATAACCAAGCCAGCCAGATCCACCCATAACAAGAAATCCCTTTATATAATCGCGAACATAAAACGAAAAAGAAATCTTTTTTAGTACAGTGGCAAAATGAAGAATGGTCACTAAAACAAAGCCGACGAGAATTCCTATTGCCACCCCATTAATACCAAAGGAGGCTTGGGATGCCAGTAAAAAGATGACTGCTGTTTTAACGATGGCACCAATCAGACTATTAATCATAGCCGCCCGGGCAAGATTCAATGCCTGCAATACTGCCTGTAATGGTCCTTGATAGTAATAGAATAAGAAGAAAGGAGCCATCAATCGGATGAAATAAGAGCCTTTAGAAGAGCCATACATCAGCTCCATTAAAGGGTCGGCCAATACATAAAGCACAACGACCGCCAATCCTCCTGATAAGAAGGCAAATCTTAGGGCTTGTTGTAATCGGTATTCAATTAATTTTTTGTTGTTTTGGGTATTGGCTTCACTAATCGCAGGGACGAGTGAAGTGGCTAAAGAAAAAGTGATGAATGATGGTAACATCAATAGTGGCATGGCAAAACCGGTTAAGGCCCCATATTGTTTAGTGGCTTCGACGGTGACGACACCCGCAAGGGCTAAGCTATGAACCACAACAATTGGTTCAAAAAACCATGCCACCGATCCAATCATCCGGCTTCCCATGGTCGGCAGGGCAATATCCATTAGGTCTTTAAATGTTTGTTTCCCACTGTGAACAAATTGAAAGAATTTTTTCCGGAGCCTAAAACGTTTTTTTAATTTAAAGGTAGTCATTAAATAAATGAGTGATACAAGTTCACCAATCACAGAAGAAATCATAGCAGCAGCGGCTGCATATTCGATTCCATAAGGAAGGAACGCTTTTGTCATAACGGCAATCAGGGAAATTCGTACAAATTGTTCTAAAATTTGTGAGATTGCAGAAGGACGCATCTGTTGTCTTCCTTGAAAGTATCCTCTTAGTACCGAGGAAATAGCAATCACAGGAACGACTGGAGCTATGGCAATTAAGGGATAAAAGGTCCGTGGGTCCGTAAACAATGTTTTCGAGAGCAGTGGTGCAAGTAATAATAGAGCTGGGGTAAAAATAAGAGACAGTGAAATTGTTATCGCAAGGGAAACGACAAGAATTTTTTTAATCTCTGCAAAATTGCCTTTGGCTTCTGCCTCAGCCACATTTTTTGAAATAGCCACAGGCAGTCCCATCTGTGTGAGCGTCACTACAAGGATAAAGGTAGGAAACGCCATCATGTATAAGCCAACGCCTTCTTCCCCTATACTCCGAGCTATAACAATTCGATTTATGAAACCAAGGACTCTTGTGATAAGGCCTGCGATTAATAGGATAAAGGTCCCTTTTAAAAACTTCGACATGCTGATTCCCACCTTCTCAAATAAGAAGAATTCATATACAATTAACTATATGCGTAAGGGTGGACAAAGCATGACAAGTTGTATCAGCTTTTTGGCAAGGTTCAATTAAAGGGGAGATTCTCCAAGGAGGCAGTCGTAATGGATGAACGTCACAGATTCGAACATTTTCGCTCCCAGGTCCAGCCAGCCGTAGCGAGTAAACTTATAGAGTTTCAGTTGCTAGGGCTTGATTCGGTAACGGAGGAGGAATTTTGGGATTTTTTAATTAAGAAAAAGTGGAAAAAAATCAAGAAAGAAATGAAACTGTACGAAATGATCCAAGAAATACTGTCTGTTAAAGCAAGTGATTTTATCAATTTTGCGACAATTGAGGCCTATAAAGCTTCCGACTTCTCCATGGATAATGAAGATGAATTAAAGGAACTTTTAAAATAGAAATAAGATAGATTCTCATATTATTGTAAATTGACAGCCAATCCATCTTCTTTCATAATGAAGGAAGTGACTTTTTTCTTATTTTTATATAAGGATTAGACGGAACAGTGCTGATGTACATGCATTAAGGAGGAACAATACATAATGGTAAAGCGCAGTAGAATCATTGCTTTCTTACTTGTGGTCCTAATTATCGGAAGCACAATGGGAGCAACTACAAAGAACATAATAAACAATATTAAACTCGGTCTAGACCTGCAAGGTGGATTTGAGGTCTTGTACGATGTTAAGGAAGCTAAGAAGGGTCAAAAAATTGACAAAGAGGTATTAGCAAGTACTGCTGAAGCACTTGACAGACGGATTAATGTTCTTGGTGTAAGCGAACCGAATATTCAAATTGAGGGGAATAACCGGATTCGTGTTCAACTAGCTGGGGTTACCGATCAAAATCAAGCACGTGAGATTTTATCTACCCAGGCAAATCTAACTTTCCGAGATGCTAATGATAAATTGATGATGGATGGCTCTGACTTAAAACAAGGCGGTGCTAAGCAAACCTTTGATGAAAATGGAGCCCCAAGCGTTTCTCTAACATTAAAGAGTGCGGACAAATTCCGTAAGGTGTCCGAACAAATTATGAATATGGCTCCAAATAATGTCCTTGTTATTTGGCTTGATTTTGTAGAAGGAAAAGACTCTTTTAAAAAAGAAGTAACAAAAGAGAACCCAAAATACTTATCAGCACCAACAGTAAAACAAATTTTTAATCAAAACACCGTTTCGATCGTTGGAAGTTTCACTACTGAAGAATCGCAAACTTTGGCTTCGCTATTAAATGCTGGGTCGTTACCAGTTAAGCTTGATGAGGTATACTCCACTTCTGTTGGAGCTAAGTTCGGGGAACAGGCATTACATGATACGGTTTTAGCTGGTATCATTGGTGTCATCATTATTTATCTGTTTATGATTTTTTATTATCGTTTTCCAGGCCTTATTGCGACCGTTACATTAACTATTTTTACTTATCTAGTTTTATTAATTTTCGATTGGATGAATGGGGTTCTTACTTTACCGGGAATTGCCGCGATTATTCTCGGAATCGGTATGGCAGTTGACGCCAATATTATTACCTATGAACGGATAAGAGAGGAACTAAAGGTAGGAAGAAGTGTTAAATCTGCGTTCCAAGCTGGTGAGCAGCATGCATTTACAGCCATTCTTGACGCAAACTTAACAACTATCTTAACTGCATGTGTATTATTCTTTTACGGAACAAGCTCTGTAAAAGGGTTTGCAACTATGTTAATCGTGAGTGTCCTTATGAGCTTTCTTACGAATGTTTATGGTGCAAGGCTATTACTTGGGCTATGGGTTCACAGTGGCTTATTAAATAACAAACCAGGATGGTTTGCTGTACGCAAGTCCCAAATTAAATCTATTAACGATAATGTAGATACTATCGATCTTCCGACTCGATTTGATAAAATTGATTTTGTTAAACTTAGGAATAAAGTATTCGTCCTATCGGGAGTTCTCATTGTTGCTGGAATTATTGCTATTTCTATATTCCGTATGAATTTAGGAATTGATTTTTCAAGTGGTACACGTGTTGAGGTTCAATCAAAAACACCTTTAACAACTACTCAAGTTGAAAATGCTTTTACTAAACTAAATTTAACACCAGATGATGTTGTCATTTCTGGTGAGAAAAAGGAAATTGGGGCAGTCCGAATGATAGGGGTACTGTCAAAAAATGAAATTGCCAATTTAAAAGCAGATTTTAAAAAGCAATTTGGCTATGAGCCAAATGTCAGCACCGTTTCTCCGACTATTGGGAAAGAACTAGCGAAAAATGCCTTTTTCGCGGTATTGATTGCATCAATCGGTATCATTCTCTACGTTTCGATTCGATTTGAAGCATATATGGCAATCGCAGCGATTGCGGCCATCCTTCATGATGCCTTTTTTATGATTGCTTTTTTTAGTATTACAAGACTTGAAGTCGATTTAAACTTTATCGCGGCGATATTAACCATTATCGGATACTCAAACCATGATACGATTGTTACATTCGATAGGGTTCGTGAGAATATGCAAAAGAAAAAACGGCTTAAAACAGTTCAGGATATTGCTGATGTGGTAAATGTAAGTATTCGTCAAACGTTAACTCGGTCATTTAACACCGTGTTAACAGTCCTCATTACGGTATTATGCTTAATGATTTTTGGAAGCCCGTCAATTTTCAATTTCTCAATCGCCTTATTTGTGGGATTGGTTATCGGTGTATATTCTTCCGTCTTTGTCGCAGGTTCTTTATGGTATGTTATGAAATGTAAAGAGTTGAAGAAGAAAGGCGTTATTAAAACGGTAAAAGAAAAAAGAAAATATTCAGATCAACCACAAGTATAAGTTCTCGAATCAAACCGCAGACCCTCTGCGGTTTTTTCTTTTGATTGAATCCTGTCCTGTACTCCTGTATAATGAGAAAGTCTGAGGGGTGAACATACACATGTTAAGTTCGAAAACTAGATGGATTGTTCGGAAATCCGATGAGCAACTAATCAAAAAGCTAGAAACTGAATTAAAAATTACGCCTCTTGTCGCTTCACTGCTTGTTAACCGTGGCTATGATACCGTTGAATCAGCACGGTATTTTTTATTTGGAAAGGAAAAGTTCCACGATCCTTTTCTTTTAAAAGGGATGGATATAGCAGTTAAAAGAATTCGTCAAGCCATTGAACAACAAGAGCCGATTCTTATTTTCGGTGATTATGATGCGGACGGAGTAAGCAGTACATCCGTATTAATGATTACGCTTCGAGACCTTGGTGCCAATGTACAATTTTATATCCCTAACCGCTTCACTGAAGGATATGGTCCGAATGAGACTGCATTCCGACATGCAGCGGAAAATGGAATAAAATTGATTATTACTGTGGATACTGGAATATCGGCTGTCCATGAGGCAGCCATTGCCGAAGAGCTTGGATTGGATCTAATTATTACCGATCACCATGAGCCAGGTCCGGTATTACCAACGGCAATTGCAATTATTCATCCAAAGCTCCCTGATAGTACCTATCCGTTTCGTGAGTTGGCTGGAGTAGGTGTAGCCTTTAAATTAGCCCATGCCCTCTATGGAGAAGTACCAGAGCATTTATTGGAGATTGCTGTAATTGGTACAATTGCTGACTTAGTCTCACTAAAAGATGAGAATCGTCTAATTGCTAAAAAAGGACTTGAAAAGTTAAAAACAACTAAAAATATTGGCCTGAAAGCCATATTAAAACTGGCAGGGGCTGACCCTCTGTCAATAAATGAAGAAACGATTGGTTTTACCCTCGCACCAAGGATTAACGCCGTGGGCCGTTTGGAAGATGCTGACCTTGCCGTCCAGCTAATCTTAACGGATGATCCAATAGAGGCGGAGAACTTGGCCGCGGAAATGGATGACCTTAATAAATCCAGGCAGTCTATTGTTAATACGATTACGACTGAGGCAATGGAAGAGGTTGAAACGCACTTCCCCATTGAGACCAATAAAGTTCTTGTCATTGGTAAGGAAGGCTGGAATGCTGGTGTAATAGGTATTGTCGCCTCAAGGCTAGTTGAAAAGTATTACAGGCCGGTGATTGTTTTAAATTTTGATTCAGAAAAGGGAGTAGCTAAGGGTTCTGCCCGTAGTATTGCTGGATTTGATCTCTTTAAGAATTTATCAACCTGCCGTGAAATTTTGCCTCACTTTGGCGGACATCCCATGGCAGCAGGAATGACCTTAAAACTAGAAGATGTTGCTGAACTTCGCACACGATTAAATACACTAGCAGAAGAGCAACTTACCGATGAAGATTTTATTCCGGTGACATATCTTGATGAGGAAATCCCACTGGAACATGTAACTTTATCTTCATTAGATGAAATGAGTCTTTTAGCTCCTTTTGGCATGGACAACCCCAAGCCAAAGGTTTTAATAAATAATGTTGATATTACAAGTATCAGAAAAATTGGCAGTGAGCAAAACCATTTAAAGCTCCTTGTAAAAGAGAAGGATGCAAATCTGGATGGTGTCGGTTTTGGGTTAGGCCACTTGGTGGACCATATCTCACCAGCATCAAAAATTTCGTTAATTGGAGAATTATCTGTCAACGAATGGAACAATATACGTAAACCACAAATTTTTATCCATGATATCTCAGTAGAGTCATGGCAATTATTTGATTATCGGGGACAAAAGCGAATAAACAGTCTTTCAAATACAGTCCCAGCAGAAAACCGGAAATTTATTATTTTTAATGAAGAGCACCTTGAAAAAATAAATCCTAATTTGATGGCCGAGACCATTCTAATTCACGATATTGAGGCAGCAAAAGCTTTCGATGGGAAAAAGGCGAATATTGTTCTGGTTGATTTTCCATCATCGAAAGAGATCCTCAAGGTTTTATTTAAAGGGAAACAACCTGCGAGGATTTATGCTTATTTTTATAAAGAATCGAGTGATTTCTTCAGCACGGTTCCGACTCGTGATCATTTTAAATGGTTTTATGCTTTTCTCTTAAAGAAAGGGCCGATTGATCTTAAACGTAATGCTGATGACCTTGCTAAGCACCGCGGTTGGTCGCAGGAAACCATTAACTTTATGTCAAAGGTGTTTTCTGACCTGGATTTTGTTACAATAAACAATGGATTTATCACTTTAAAAACTGGAGCGCAAAAGCGTGACTTAACGGACTCTCGAACCTATCAGTTAAAACAAGCACAATATGAACTTGAAAGAGAGTTATTGTTTTCGTCCTTTCAGGAATTAAAAGGCTGGTTCGATCAAGTAATTCAAGAGTCGGTTGAATTTGAGGAGGCAATTACAGAATGGACTTAAAGGAATTTATTACAATTGTGCCAGACTGGCCAAAAGAAGGAATTAAATTTAAAGATATTACGCCTTTAATGAATAATGGTGAAGCATATAAATATGCAACTGACCAAATCGTTGCATACGCCAAAGAACGTAAGATTGATATTATCGTTGGACCTGAAGCCCGTGGTTTCATCATTGGCTGTCCAGTGGCATATGCCTTAGGTATTGGTTTTGCCCCAGTCCGTAAAGAAGGAAAGCTTCCTAGAGAAACCATTAAGGTTGGTTATGGTCTTGAATATGGGAAGGATATTCTAACCATCCATAAAGATGCTATTAAGCCAGGGCAACGCGTCCTTATCACGGATGATTTATTAGCTACTGGTGGAACAATTGATGCTACGATTCAATTAGTGGAGCAACTTGGCGGTGTAGTTGCCGGTATCGCTTTCCTAGTTGAGTTAAGCTATTTAGAAGGCAGACAAAAACTTGATGGTTATGATGTTTTAACATTAATGCATTATTAAACCATTAGTGAGGGCACTCGAAGCGCGAGTGCTCTCTTTATATAATAAAAAAACTTCTCAATCCCTTTACAACTTGGCTATTTTTTTCGATAATAGTAACAATCATTCATATTCAAGGAACTAATTTTTAGCGAATGACATTTATATAAATAAAATGAGACGAAAATAAAGGTGATTTCATGGCGAATGATTTAGTGTTGACAGCCGACCAAGTCATCGACAAGACTCGGAACTACTTAAATGAGGAACATGTTGAATTAGTAAAAAATGCATACGAATTCGCAAAACATGCTCATCGTGAACAATATCGAAAATCGGGAGAACCCTACATCATCCACCCCATCCAGGTTGCGGGCATTTTAGCTGACTTGGAGATGGATCCTGCTACGGTTGCTGCTGGTTTTCTTCACGACGTCGTAGAAGATACGAGTGTATCCTTAAAAGATATAGAAACAGCTTTTAATGACGAAGTGGCGATGCTTGTCGACGGCGTAACAAAATTAGGGAAAATTAAATATAAATCTCACGAGGAACAGCAAGCAGAAAATCACAGAAAAATGTTTGTGGCCATGGCTCAGGATATCCGGGTTATTCTGATTAAGCTTGCCGACCGTTTGCATAATATGCGGACACTTAAACACCTTCCTTTAGAAAAGCAGCGTCGGATTTCAAATGAAACACTTGAAATTTTTGCACCTTTGGCACATCGTCTTGGGATTTCTAAGATTAAATGGGAGCTCGAAGATACTGCATTAAGGTATTTAAATCCGCAGCAATACTATCGAATTGTTAACTTAATGAAAAAGAAGCGAGCCGAACGCGAGCAATATTTAGAGGATGTCATTGAAGAAGTAAAAAGCCGAATGGGAGAAGTGGCTATTAAAGCAGAGCTTTCTGGCCGCCCTAAGCATATTTATAGTATTTACCGAAAAATGGCTTTGCAAAATAAACAGTTCAGTGAAATTTATGATTTACTGGCCGTACGTATCGTCGTGAACAGTATTAAAGATTGCTATGCTGTCTTAGGGATTATTCACACCTGCTGGAAGCCGATGCCTGGCCGATTTAAGGATTATATTGCGATGCCGAAGCCGAATATGTATCAATCATTACATACCACGGTAATCGGGCCAAAGGGAGATCCGCTTGAGGTTCAGATTAGGACGAAGGAAATGCATCGGATTGCGGAATTCGGGGTTGCTGCTCACTGGGCATACAAAGAGGGCAAAGATGCAATCAACGATACCACTACTTTTGAACAAAAACTAACCTGGTTTAGAGAAATTCTTGAATTTCAAAATGATACTGCCAATGCGGAAGAATTTATGGAGTCATTGAAAATCGACTTATTTTCCGATATGGTGTTTATTTTTACGCCAAAAGGCGATGTGATCGAGTTGCCATCTGGTTCTGTTCCTATTGATTTTGCTTATCGAATTCACTCTGAAATTGGCAATAAGACGATAGGTGCAAAAGTGAATGGCAAAATGGTTACCCTTGACTATCGACTCAAGACTGGCGATATTATTGAAATCCTTACTTCGAAACATTCATACGGTCCAAGTCAGGATTGGTTGAAGCTTGCGCAAACATCGCAAGCGAAAAACAAAATCCGGGCCTTCTTTAAGAAACAACGCCGTGATGAAAATGTTGATAAAGGTAAAGAGTTAGTTGAAAAAGAAATTCGTAATATGGAATTTGATATTAAAGAAATATTAACCACAGACAATCTGAAAAAAGTTGCTGAAAAGTTTAATTTTTCCAATGAAGAAGATATGTATGCAGCGGTTGGCTATAATGGAGTAACGGCCTTACAGGTGGCAAACCGTCTGACTGAGAAATGGCGTAAAAAGAGGGATCAGGAACAAAGTTCGAATATTACGAATGCCATAACGGATTTAAAAACCTTCCCAGCAACGAAAAAGCGTGAATCCGGTGTCCGTGTATCCGGCATCGATAATTTATTGATTCGCTTATCAAGATGCTGTAACCCTGTACCTGGAGATGAAATCGTAGGTTTTATTACTAAGGGCCGCGGGGTATCTGTTCATCGTTCGGACTGCACGAATATCGATTCGAATGATGCCCAGTCAAGGTTAATCCCAGTTGAATGGGAATCTTCTTTAAATGACCGGAAAGAATATAATGTTGACATAGAAATTAGCGGCTATGACCGCAGAGGGCTTCTGAATGAGGTGCTTCAAGCGGTAAATGAAACGAAAACGAATATTTCTGCTGTTTCTGGTAAAACGGATCGGAATAAAATGGCTACAATTAACATGTCGATTGCGATCCATAATGTGGCGCACTTACAAAAGGTGGTCGAGCGCATTAAACAGATCCCAGATATCTATTCAGTACGTCGAATGATGAATTAAGGAGTTTAAAATGCGTGTAGTTGTTCAACGAAGTAAAAATGCCAGCGTAACCGTTGCTGGGGAAGTAACCGGGCAAATAACCAAAGGGCTTGTCTTACTTGTCGGTATTACTCATGAGGACAAAGAAGAGGATGCGGCCTATTTAGCTGATAAAATTGCCAATCTCCGTATTTTTGAAGATGAAGATGGAAAGATGAATTTTTCTTTAATGGATGTTGGTGGGGAAATTCTTTCAGTATCACAATTTACCCTTTACGGTGATTGTCGAAAGGGAAGAAGGCCGAACTTCATGGACGCGGCACGTCCAGAACAGGCTGTTGAACTTTATGAGGTTTTTAATGGCCTGCTTCGGGAAAAAGGGATCCGTGTTGAAACTGGCATATTTGGTGCCATGATGGATGTAGAACTAATCAATGACGGTCCCGTGACGTTGATTATTGAAAGTAAAGCATAAAAAAGGCTTAGCACTTATATGAAGTGCTAAGCCTTTTTGGCTATGGATTTTCTTTAAAATATCGTGCCAATCCATCAAATACACCCGAAGCGGCGTTTTCTTGGAATCCAGCAGATTTTATCATCATTTCTTCAGCCGGATTGCTTAAATAGCCTAGTTCCATTAAAACAGCTTTTTGACTATTTTCACGGATGACATGAAAATCGCCAAAACGGACCCCGCGGCTGTCCAATTTCGTATTCCAAACGGTTGATGCGAAAATGGACTCTGCAAGGGCTTGCTGGTAGGAGTGATAATAATAGCCAGTCATACCACGGGTACTTGGGTCGACACTGCTGTCGTAATGGAGGCTGATAAAGGCATCTGCATTATAGGTACTTGCCATATTCACGCGAGAGGCAAGTTGTAAATACGAATCATCCATTCTCGTTACATATACATTAGCACCTGCCGCCATTAATTTATCTGACAAAAGCTGTGCCGTCCGTAGTGTGAGGTCTTTTTCATATGTTCCGCTGACTCCAGTTGCCCCTTTATCCGTACCGCCATGCCCTGGATCAAGGACAATCGTTTTATTTTTAAGATAGCCTTCAGCGCCTGGCTTTTTAATCTGTGGTTTGGTTCCGTTAATGGAAACCAGCCAGCCAGCAATATAACCACTTCTTCCATCTTCTAACTTAATTTCATACCAGTCATTGATGATACTTTTTACGGAATAGGTTGCGCCTGTATTGGTCCGTTCGATGACATCTGATTGTACATCTGGTCCTTTGCGGATATTGGTCCCGTTATTTATTATCGTAACAATATTTTCCTTCTCGGCTTGTCCAGTTTGAGATTTAGAAGCCTCTTTCTCGAGAAACCAACCGGCTACCCACCCGAAACTACCAGACTCGTACTCTATCTTTGCCCAATTATTCATTTCTTCCACGATCGTAAAACTTTGCCCCATGGTTACAGTCCCAATGAGGTTGGAATTCAATGAGGCACTGGAGCGGACACTAAGGCTGTCAGCAGTTACTGTTCCAATCAAGCCACTCTTTTGTGCAGTACCTGAGGATGAGTCACCTGTTGCTTGGCCGTCAATAAACTCAGAAATAACCCAGCCTCTTACATTTGAAAAGCCAATCTCCAGCCAATTATCTTGTTTTGAATAAATGGTTACGCTTGTCCCATAGGTAAGTTTCCCAACAACTGGGCTGAATGCGGAAGGTTCCTGGCGCATATTTAAGGTATCAGCATTCACGATACCGTAATTAAGTTTTATAGCCGAATCTGTTGTGACACCAGAATTATTTGAATCTGTTTCTTTGGTGACGAGCCAATTAACGAGCCAGCCCGTTTGCCCATTATCAAGTTCAATTTCAATCCAATCGCCTTGTTCTTTCACAATCGGATACGTTTCGCCCCGATTTACTATTTTTATTAGAGGGTAACTCAGACCCGGACCGCCGCGAAGATTGACAAAATCGGTGGAAATCGTAATGGACTCTGTTGCTGCCACACTTTTACTATGAGGAATAAAGACTCCAATAATAAGAATAATAGATAATAGCCATAAACTACCTTTTTTGACCATAACACCCTCCTTTTCTATTTATTTTATTTTAGCGTATAAAAAGCTGAAAATCATTCCTAAATTGCTAATATTGACCAATTTGATGAGAAATCCTTATCTAGGATGCAAGTTTTTCACCAATGGTGGAGATAATATCAGTAATGAAGAAAAGGCTGAGGTGATTAGTAATGAGAGCAAGTGAAAAAGGAATGAACATCCAATCTATGGATGGACGGCTTTTCGGTGTTGATTTTCATGATTTTATTCAAAAAGAACAGCATGCAAACTCGTTTGAACTTGCATCAGAATTCGGAATAACAATTGGTGATGTCAGAAAGTTAAAAAAACATTTAGAAAGATCATAATTGGCTATTGACAATAGCTGCGATGCTCCGTAATATTAATTAAATAAAATGACATATTGTGATATACCAATGATGGAGCATAGTAATTAAGCAAACTCATGAATAGAGAGGAAATGTCCTGGGCTGAAAGCATTTCTACATGGAACTTAATGAATGAACACTCCGTAGGCTTCTCTCTGAAAAAGGGTACCCTCTAGTAGGAGAAGAACGTAGCAGGCGTTAACTGTTAAAGAGGAAGTGCATGTTGTTTATGCCTTCAACTAGGGTGGCACCGCGGGATTATTCAAACTCTCGTCCCTTGTATTCATACAAGGGATGGGAGTTTTTTGTTTGTTTTTATTTAGGAAAGTAGTAATAACTCCATCTACTTACATAAGAAAAAATAAGGAGGTTTTCCACTATGTCCATAAGCATTCCTCGGGGAACGCAAGACATTTTACCTGGAGAGGTAGAAAAGTGGCAACTGATTGAGGCTAAAGCGCGTGAACTTTGTGAGAAATATCAATATAAAGAGATTCGCACCCCAATATTCGAACATACAGATCTTTTTTCAAGAGGCGTTGGCGATAGTACAGATATTGTTCAAAAGGAAATGTACACATTTGAAGACCGCGGCAAACGAAGTCTAACCCTTCGACCAGAAGGTACCGCAGCGGTTGTTCGCTCTTATGTGGAGAAAAAAATGTTTGGGCTAGCTAATCAGCCGGTCAAGCTTTACTATATGGGACCGATGTTCCGATATGAACGTCCACAAGCAGGCCGCTTTCGCCAGTTTGTTCAATTCGGAATTGAAGCATTAGGCAGTAATGACCCTGCCATTGATGCAGAAGTCATTTCCCTTGCGATGAACTTGTATAAAGAAATGGGTTTAAAAAAGCTTAAGCTAATTATTAATAGCCTGGGTGATAAGGAAAGTCGCAGTGCTCACCGCGATGCTCTTGTAAACCACTTCAAACCAAGAATCGGTGAGTTTTGTCATGACTGTCAAAATCGTCTTGAAAAAAATCCACTCCGAATCTTGGATTGTAAGCAGGACCGCGAGCATGAATTGATGCAAACAGCACCATCGATCCTTGAATTCCTAAATGATTTTTCAAAAGATTATTTTGAAAAATTACAGAAGTATTTAACCCAATTGGATATTCCTTTCGAAGTCGATGCCAATTTAGTTCGTGGACTCGATTATTACAACCACACGGCATTTGAAATTATGAGTAATGCCGAAGGGTTTGGTGCGATCACCACATTGTGCGGCGGAGGCCGTTATAATGGTTTAGCTGAAGAAATTGGCGGTCCTGAAACACCAGGTATCGGCTTTGCCTTAAGTATTGAACGCTTTATTGCGGCTCTTCAAGCAGAAGGGATTGAGCTTGCCGTCAACGAAGGCATTGATTGTTACCTAGCCGCACTCGGGGAGGAAGCGAAGGATTACACCGTTGGATTGTTACAGCAGCTCAGGCGGGCAGGTTTTTCAACAGAAAGAGATTATTTGGATCGAAAAATTAAAGCTCAATTTAAAGCGGCTGATCGTCTAAAAGCTAAGTTTGTAGCAGTTTTAGGCGATGAAGAACTTAAAAATAATAAAATCAATGTAAAAAATATGGCTACAGGTGAGCAAGTAGAAATTGATTTAGCAGCTTTTATTACACAATTTAAAGAGTTACAGGATTAAGAGGGGGATAATTATGTTTGGCAGATCTTATTTTTGTGGGGAAGTCCCAGAATCAGCAGTCGGTGAAAAAATAACCTTGAAGGGTTGGGTCCAAAAAAGACGCGACCTAGGCGGATTAATTTTTATTGATCTCCGCGACCGTTCAGGGATTGTTCAAGTAGTCTTTAATCCGGATTTATCACAAGAAGCATTGCAAATTGCTGAAAAAATTCGTAACGAGTTTGTTTTAGATATAGTTGGAACTGTTGTCGCGCGTGATGCAGCAACCTTCAATGATAACTTAAAAACTGGGAAAATTGAAGTGCAGGCAGAAAAAGTAACAATCATTAATGAAGCAAAGACACCGCCATTTATGATTTCTGATAAAACAGATGCGTCTGAAGATATCCGCTTAAAATACCGCTACCTTGATTTCCGTCGTCCGGTTATTTTTGAAACCCTAAAGATGCGTCATCAAGTGACCAAGCAAATCAGAGATTTTCTTGATGGAGAAGGCTTCTTAGATATTGAAACACCAATTTTGACAAAAAGTACTCCTGAGGGAGCAAGGGATTATTTAGTGCCAAGCCGTGTTCATCCTGGCGAGTTCTATGCCCTGCCACAATCACCACAGCTTTTTAAACAATTGCTTATGGTCGGCGGCATTGAACGCTATTACCAAATTGCCCGCTGCTTCCGTGATGAGGATTTACGTGCTGACCGTCAGCCAGAATTTACCCAAATCGATATCGAGACAAGCTTTTTAAGCCAAGAAGATATCATGGGCATGATGGAAAAAATGATGACAAAGTTAATGAAAGAAGTAAAAGGTGTAGACCTGCCTGAGGCATTCCCACGGATGACCTATGACGAGGCAATGAGCCGCTATGGCTCAGATAAACCTGATACTCGTTTTGGATTAGAACTCGTCGATCTTTCCGAAATCGTTAAGGACTCAGGCTTTAAAGTATTCGCATCTGCAGTCGCAAATGGCGGTCAAGTAAAAGCAATCAATGTGAAAGGCGCCGCTGACAACTACTCACGTAAAGACATTGATGCCTTAACAGAGTTTGTTGCTGTATATGGCGCGAAGGGGCTTGCGTGGCTTAAAGTCGATTCTGAAGGGCTAAAGGGTCCTATCTCTAAATTCTTCTCAGAAGAGGATGCCCAAGCGCTTAAAGCGACCCTTGAAGCAGCAGAAGGAGATTTACTTCTATTTGTTGCCGACAAGAAAAAGGTTGTCGCCGATGCTTTAGGTGCCCTTCGCCAAAAGTTGGCTAGAGATTTAGATTTAATTGACCCAAGTTTATTCAATTTCTTATGGGTAACAGACTGGCCGCTCCTTGAGTACGATGAGGAGGAAGGACGTTATTATGCGGCCCACCATCCATTTACAATGCCGTTTAGGGAAGACCTTGAATATTTAGATTCTGACCCGTCCAAAGTACGTGCGCAGGCTTATGATATTGTCTTAAATGGATATGAGCTTGGCGGCGGATCACTCCGTATTTTCGAACGTCCGATCCAAGAAAAAATGTTTAACATTCTTGGATTTACACCGGAACAGGCAAATGAGCAATTCGGTTTCTTATTAAATGCGTTTGATTATGGCACACCGCCACACGGCGGGGTCGCGCTTGGATTGGACCGATTGGTGATGCTTCTTGCTGGAAGCACCAACCTAAGAGATACCATTGCATTTCCTAAGACCGCTAGTGCCAGCTGCTTGTTAACGGACGCTCCGGGTGAAGTTTCTGAGGCCCAATTGAAGGAATTATATTTGTCACTAAATGTTAAAAAATAGCAGGAATTCGCTTTCATGAATCCTTGAATCAGGTTTTTTAATATGCTATTATAAAAGCAACAAAGAAGAGTCCTGAGATGTACGTTGCGTTGCCTGAAGTTTTGACCGAACATTAATTATCCGGGAGTCTAGAGTTTCCTGATTGCGTAAATGCCCCACTCTAATACGGGTAAGGGGACTTACAATTTCGGGAACAGGACACCCACCTGCTGAATGCGGGATCAAAACTAAGGATGTTAAAAGTGACGGCATAATTGGGACTCTTTTCTATTTGCAAAATGCTCAACCTCCTGAACGTATCGGGAGGTTTTATTTTGCTTTTTACTATATTAATCCTATCAAGATACTTGTTTTTGATGGAGTGTATGATATATTTTTAATCGGGAAAAAGAAACATAACGAATTTAATAATTGGAGTGAACATTATGTTGCATCAATTTTCACGTAACGAACTTGCCATCGGTAAAGAAGGCCTAGAAATTATGAAAAACAGTACGGTCGCTGTTTTAGGTATCGGCGGTGTCGGTTCTTTTGCAGCCGAAGCATTGGCCCGTTCAGGGGTCGGCCGGTTAATTTTAATAGATAAAGACGATGTAGATATTACCAATATCAACCGCCAGTTGATCGCTTTGCTTTCCACTGTTGGTAGGCCGAAAGTGGAAATTATGGAGGAGCGGATTAGAGATATTAATCCTGACTGCGAAGTTATTTCCTTAAAAATGTTTTATACAGAAGAAACCTATGAACAGATTTTTAGCCATAATTTAGATTTTGTGGTTGATGCCTCTGATACGATTATTTATAAAATACATTTAATGAAGGAATGTTTAAAAAGAAATATTCCAATCATTTCAAGTATGGGAGCAGCTAATAAAATGGACCCAACCCGTTTTAAAATTGCTGATATTTCAAAGACTCATACGGATCCAATTGCCAAAGTCATCCGTACGAAACTGCGTAAGGAACGAATCCACAAAGGAATTCCGGTCGTGTTCTCTGATGAAAGCCCGATTGTGATTCGTGAAGATATTAAAAAAGAAGTAGGAAATGAAAATGCACCAATCCGCAAAGCGCAAATGCCGCCTGCATCAAATGCCTTTGTTCCATCAGCTGCTGGTTTGATTATGGCAAGCTATGTGGTGCGACAATTATTAAGCAGCATTAAAATTCAACGTGTATCGGATGAGAAATAAGCTTTTTTGTTTTGCCCTGAACATTTATTGGTTTGGGGTTTTTCTAGAGGAGATTCTACGTGCCCGACCACATGAGAAAAAGGGTAGGAGGGTAACGTAGGGTGGTTCTACGAGCCCGAAGGCGTGAGAAAAAGGATAAGAGTGTAACGTGGGGAGGCTCTATGTGCCTAATCGAATGAGATAAAGTGGTAGAGGGTAACGTAGGGAGGTTTTACGAGCCCGAAGGCGTGAGAAAAAGGATAAAAGGGTAACATAGGGAGGTTCTATGTGCCTAGCCGCATGAGATAAAGTGGTAGAGTGTAACGTAGGGAGCTTCTACGAGCCCGAACGCGTGAGAAAAAGGATAAAAGGGTAACGTGGGGAGGCTCTACGTGCCTAGCCGCATGAGATAAAGTGGTAGAGAGTAACGTAGGGAGGTTCTACGAGCCCGAACGCGTGAGAAAAGGATAAAAGGGTAACGTGGGGAGGCTCTACGTGCCTAGCCGCATGAGATAAAGTGGTAAAGGGTAACGTAGGGAGGTTCTACGTACCCGACCACATGAGAAAAAGTGTGAGTGGGTAACGTAGGAAGGTTCAACGTTACCAAACTCGTGTAAAGTAAGTTGGGAGGGGAACATAGAAAAGTCTATGTGCTCCAAACTTAGAAAAGAAGAACGAGGTAACGTGCATGCCAAATTCTTGGAAATAGCCTCCACCATTCATTCATAGTAGAACCATCGACCATAACCAATTGCTTTATAATTTTTCATTAATATTCTCCTAATCATCTTCTTTGACTTAATCACCCTACACCATTCATAAACCAGACTAGTGGTAATTTTTATATCAGGAAAAAGAAACTTTAGTTCTTCCACGGTACGTAGTACTGCTGATTCGATAGATTCTACATCTCCACATTTTTCACAAACAACAACCTTTTCTCCATCAGAAACCATAAATGAGTTGCATTTTGTATGGACAATTCCCTTCGTCAGTTTTCGATATTCATAAGTAGGTAACCGATTAGGATAGGGGGATTTATTTGAATGCAATGATATTAAACGCTCAGCTAACTTTTTGTGTCTGTCATTTAGTTTTGATGGTGTCCTGTCGAAATCTTCCATAAATCCATTAATCTGAGTTGGATAAACAATCGGCTGGTTAAGAGGCGCTTGATATAAGGTAAACGTGGGGTTTATAAAAATGACAGTTGTTTTAATGGATATGTTATAACCGAGATTTTAAAGCAACTGGTGGAGTAATAATTTACTACGTTTTATCTGGTCTAATGGATTAGTAATATCGTTCCCGGCTATTTTATGAAATCCTTCAGAGTCGTAAAAATAATCTCCAGAGTAATTTTTTATCTCAAATGGATAAATTGTATTTTGAGCAATGATTAACGTATCAATTTGAAATACTGTGTCGTTAATCTCAAGGCATAAGTCATTTATAACAAACATATCACTTTGAAGCTTTTCTGTTAAAAGATCAAACATTAATTCACCTTGGTAACCTTTCTCAAGTTTAAAATAGTATTTCTTTTCTTTTGAAGAGAGATTACTTCGTGCATTTAAAGCTCTCATAATTTTTAATTCAGTTGATTCAGAACGATACTTTAATGGCATGGTCTACTTCCTCTCATTTAATAAAACCCAATCTAATCTTATAAAACCTTAGGTGTGATGTGTATGAATATTTTGTTAAAATTTGGCGAATCAATTTTTGATGTTATCATTATAGAGGTAAATTTTTCTAGAATAAGATAAACTAGTGTGAGAATATATAGCGAGGAGAGAGAGTTTGGAAAAAATCGTTGAGTTGAAAAATGTAACGAAGGTAATTAAAGGTCGAACCATCATAGATAATATTAGCTTTCAGGTAAATAAAGGAGAGGTATTTGGCTTTTTAGGTCCAAATGGCGCAGGAAAAACAACGACAATTCGAATGATTGTAGGATTAATGGCGATTACATCTGGAGACATCGAGGTTGGCGGTTCCAGTATAAAGACTAATTTTGAAGAGGCTGTTCGTCATATCGGTGCAATTGTAGAGAACCCGGAAATGTATAAATTTTTGACGGGGTACCAAAATTTAATTCACTATGCAAGAATGGCAAATGGTATTTCCAAAGAGAAGATTGTTGAAATAGTAGAACTAGTAGGATTAACTGATCGGATTCACGACAAAGTAAAAACCTATTCTCTTGGAATGCGCCAAAGACTAGGATTGGCTCAGTGTCTCTTACATGATCCCCAAGTCTTAATTTTGGACGAACCAACAAATGGATTAGATCCTGCTGGCATCCGGGAGATCCGCGACTATGTCCGCTTACTGGCACGTGAAAAAAATCTCGCTGTAATTGTTTCAAGCCATATGCTTTTAGAAATGGAAATGATGTGTGATCGGATTGGCATTATCCAAAATGGCCGCTTAATTGATGTGCAGCTTGTTCAGGAACTTGTTCATGGAGCCTCTGAAATGACCTATGAACTAGAAGTAGTCCCCGCGGATAAAGCCTTGAACCTGATTGGAGTTCACTATCCAAATGTTCGAGCAAACCTTTCAAGGAATGGAATAACCATCGAACTTCCGAAGGAACAAATTCCAACCCTAATTAAAACTTTCGTAACCGAGGATATTCAAGTTTATGGAATCAGGGAAGTTGCCAAGACGTTAGAAGATCGTTTCCTTGAATTGACAACCGAAAAGGGGGCGCCAAGTCGTGGTTAATTTAATTAAAAATGAGTGGATGAAAATTTTTAAACGGCCTGGGACCTATGTAATGATTGCCATCCTAGTAGTTATCACTGCTATCTTTGGTATTTTTCATAAGTATCAAGAAAAGGATTTCACCCTCGATAAAAATTGGGAACAGACATTACAGCAGGAAAATGATGCTCTAAAGAAGCAGATGAAACAAAGCAATTCAAAGCTGGAGAAGCAATTTTTCAAAGAAGAAATCGCGATAAATGATTACCGCATCAAGCATCATATTCCCTTTAATGAAAAATATAATGTCTGGACATTTGTAAAAGATGCGTCCCAACTGATTATCCTGCCTGGATTATTTACAATTATCATTTCAGCAGGGATTGTCGCCAGTGAATTCAACTGGGGAACCATCAAATTGTTATTAATTCGACCATTTAATCGCAGCAAGATATTGATCTCCAAATATTTGACTGTATTATTGTTCGCGTTATCAATGCTCGGCATTTTATTTGTTTTCTCGGCTTTGCTAGGGGCACTTCTTTTCGGAATGCCAGACCATGCAGTACCATATCTAAATTATTCTAATGGTCAAGTAACTGAACAACCGATTGTCATCTACTTGTTGATTTATTATGGATTAAGTTCGATTGATACGATTATGTTAGCGACGATGGCATTCATGATTTCATCAGTATTCCGGAACAGTTCCTTAGCCATCGGCTTATCCTTGTTTTTATTGTTCACAGGGTCTCAATTTACTGTTTTGTTAGCCCTTAAATTTAGCTGGGCAAAATACATCTTGTTTGCAAACACTAACCTTATGCAATATGTGGACGGGACACCCATGGTGGAAGGAATGTCGATGACATTCTCAATCATCATGCTGCTCATCTACTTTGTCATATTCCAATTCCTAGCCTTCATAGTTTTCAACAGACGGGATGTGGCCTCATAAAAAAGAAAAGGGTGTCAGGCACCATGTGAAGAATTCACATGGTGCCTGACACCCTATTTTTTCCTTGTTAACTTTTCGTATACTATTGCAAGTGCTTGTTCGAATTTTCCGGTTTTCTTTGGTTGGTAGTATTGTTTGTGTTTTAACCGGTCGGGTAGATATTGTTGCGGGACCCAGCCATTCTCGTAGTCATGAGGATATTTGTAGTCGATTCCTCTGCCAAGTTCCTTTGCTCCTTTATAATGAGCATCCTTGAGATGATCAGGCACTTCCCCGACAATGCCTTTTTGAATATCTTCGAGTGCGGCCTGAATAGCTACAACAGCCGAGTTTGATTTTGGCGACAAACATAATTCAATCACGGCATTGGCCAGTGGAATTCTTGCCTCTGGAAAGCCAATTCTCTCAGCTGTTTCAATCGCAGCTAACGTGCGTGCACCTGCTTGTGGGTTAGCTAACCCGACATCTTCATAGGCGATCACGATTAATCTTCGGCTGATACTCGGCAGGTCCCCTGCTTCGATTAATCGGCCGAGATAATGGAGTGCAGCATTGACGTCGCTTCCGCGGATGGACTTTTGAAAGGCTGATAGGACATCATAATGCCCATCCCCGTCTTTATCGGCAACGAGGCTCTTTTTTTGCAAACATTCTTCTGCTGTTTCCACATCGATATGAATGATCCCATTTTCGTCTTTATCCGTTGACAATACAGCTAATTCTAAGGCATTAAGAGAACTTCTTACGTCCCCATTGGATCCTTGGGCAAAATGCAGCAAAGCTTCATCAGCCATTTCTACCATTATCTTACCTAACCCGCGTTCCTCATCCTCGAGTGCACGCTTTAATGCTAGTTTTACTTCATCAGGTGTTGGCGGCTTTAACTCGAAAATTTGACATCTACTCCTAATTGCAGGGTTAATGGCATGATACGGATTACTCGTGGTGGCACCAATTAAGACAATCATTCCGTTTTCTAAGTAAGGTAATAAAAAATCCTGCTTCCCTTTATCCAAACGATGGACCTCATCAAGGAGCAAAATAACTTTTCCTGACATTTTTGCCTCGGCGGCAACAATTTCCATATCCTTTTTATTATTCGTGACGGCGTTAAGTGTCCGAAAGGCATATTTGGTGCTGCCGGCAATTGCACTGGCAATGGACGTTTTACCGATACCGGGCGGACCATATAAAATCATCGAGGTCAGTTGTTTCGCTTTCACCATTCTTGATATGATTTTTCCATCGCCAACCAAATGCTGCTGCCCGACAACTTCTTCGATCGTTCTAGGCCGCATCCGAAATGCTAAAGGCTTTTGCTGCATGGTTACATCTCTCCAAAAATTCGAATAACAATCTAACTATTTATAGCCCTACTTTACCATTTTCCATTGAAAAAGCATATTAAAGAAGAATATGATATAATTAATGCCTATCAAATTACTATGGATTTTAAATTTTATTTAATAGATACGAATAGAGGTGCGATATGAAAATATCAACAAAGGGTCGCTATGGTCTAACGATTATGATTGAACTTGCTAAAAAGCACGGTGAGGGTCCAACTTCATTAAAAACAATTGCACAAGCGAATGATTTGTCCGAACATTATTTAGAACAATTAATAGCTCCGTTGCGTAATGCAGGTTTAGTAAAAAGCATTCGAGGAGCATACGGTGGCTATATTCTAACGAACATCCCATCCAAAATTACTGCTGGTGATGTGATCCGTGTCCTGGAAGGACCAATTGCCCCCGTTGAAGGGATAGAGGATGAAGAACCTGCTAAGCGGGAATTGTGGATTCGAATTCGAGATGCTATTAAGGACGTATTGGACAATACTACCTTAGAGGATCTAGCGAATCATAGTAATGACGAAACGCCAGAAGGATATATGTTTTATATTTAGGGTAAAAAAGAAACATTGAGAATTATTTTGATAGAAGGTGTAAATGTGGAACGAATCTATCTCGACCATGCGGCAACATCGCCTATGCATCCTATGGTTATTGAAAAAATGCTTGAGGTGATGCAATCAACTTTCGGAAATCCTTCAAGTATCCATTCCTATGGGAGGGAAGCCCGTCACCTGATTGACCAAGCACGTTCGGTGCTAGCAGGCAGCATTGGCGCAAAGGAAACCGAGATTATTTTTACAAGTGGCGGAACAGAAGCAGATAATATGGCGTTATTTGGAGCCGCTGAAACGTATCAGCATAAGGGCAAACATATTATCACCACTGAAGTGGAGCACCATGCTGTCCTTCATGCATGCCAAAAATTAGAAAAACTAGGATATGAGATCACTTATTTACCTGTCGATGATATAGGCCAAATTTCGTTGGCTGACCTTCAAGCTGCACTAAGGGAAGATACCATTCTAGTGTCAATTATGTATGGTAACAACGAAGTAGGGACGCTCCAGCCAATCAAGGAAATTGGACTGTTATTAAAAGATCATCAAGCAATCTTCCATACGGATGCTGTCCAAGCATATGGCGTTGAAGAAATTGATGTCAATCATAGCTTCATTGATTTATTATCTGTCTCAGCCCATAAAATCAATGGACCAAAAGGAGTAGGGTTCCTTTTTTCAAAATCAAATATTAAGCTTTCTCCACGTTCCTTCGGTGGTGAGCAAGAACGAAAAAGACGGGCAGGGACTGAAAATATTGCCGCGATTGTTGGTTTTCATGAAGCAGTTTTACTATCAAATGAAAATCGACTGGCTAAGCGTGAACAATTCCTTGAACTGAAACGAACGTTAATCGATAAGCTGCGAGAGCTAGATGTAGAATTTGACATAAACGGATTACTTGAAAACTCTTTGCCACATGTATTAAACTTAAGCTTTCCTGGGACAAGTGTGGAAGCAATGCTAGTCAATCTTGATTTAGCGGGAATTGCTGTATCGAGCGGTTCAGCCTGCACGGCGGGCTCAATTGAACCTTCCCACGTGCTTGTTGCCATGTTTGGTAAAAACTCAGAACGATTGACTAATTCGATTCGTTTCAGCTTTGGCTATAATACAACAATTGAAGAAGTTGTTAAGGCAGCGGAAGAAACGGCAAGAATTGTTTCACGTTTGAAAAAATAAAATCTAGTTAAGCTTTTGGGCAATAGAGAGGTGAAATTCATTGGAAACAAAAGATCCGAAAAACACTAGAGTGGTGGTCGGAATGTCTGGTGGAGTAGATTCTTCGGTGGCAGCACTTTTGTTGAAGCAGCAAGGCTACGATGTCATCGGTATTTTTATGAAAAACTGGGATGACACCGATGATACCGGTTTTTGTACAGCAACAGAAGACTATGAAGATGTCATCCGTGTTTGTAACCAAATAGGCATTCCGTATTATGCAGTTAATTTTGAAAAACAATATTGGGATAAGGTATTTACCTACTTCCTTGAAGAATATAAAGCAGGTCGGACCCCAAATCCGGATGTTATGTGTAATAAGGAAATTAAATTTAAAGCCTTCCTTGAACATGCAATGAATTTAGGGGCGGACTATTTAGCGACCGGACACTATGCACAAGTTGAGTATCGGGATGGAGAATATAAAATGCTCCGCGGTCTGGATGAAAATAAGGATCAAACCTATTTCTTGAACCAACTGACCCAGGAACAATTAAGTAAGGTGATGTTCCCTATTGGAAATCTTGAAAAACCAAGAGTCCGGGAAATTGCTAGGGAAGCAAACCTTGCCACAGCTACTAAAAAAGATAGCACTGGGATTTGTTTTATTGGCGAACGGAATTTTAAAGAGTTCTTAGGTCAATATTTGCCGGCCCAGCCAGGGAACATGGAGACGTTCGCTGGTGAAGTCAAAGGTAAACACGAAGGCTTGATGTACCATACGATTGGTCAGCGTCATGGTCTAGGGATTGGTGGTTCGGGTGAGCCATGGTTTGCGATTGGTAAGGATTTAGAAAGAAATATCCTTTATGTCGGTCAAGGTTTTCATAATGAAAAACTCTATTCAGACTCGATTACGGCTGTAGGTGTCAGCTGGGTATCCGACCGGGAAAAGCCAACTGAATTCAAATGTACTGCAAAATTCCGCTATCGTCAGGAAGACAATAACGTAACCGTTCGTCTCTTGGAAGATAATCAAGTGGAAGTTATTTTCGACGAACCGATTCGAGCGATTACACCAGGACAAGCGGTTGTTTTTTACAATGGTGATGAATGTCTCGGCGGTGGGACGATTGATCAAGTTTTTAAAAATGGTGAACGTTTAACCTATGTCGGATAATAGAAGACCTGATTCCTTATTTGGAGTCGGGTTTTTTTGTTCAGGTTATTTTTTTATAAAATATGATATACTTTCTCTTAGATTGGAGTGGTAATAATGGATAAAAACCAATTAGGTGTACAATACATGCAGGATGGCAATCTGGAAGAGGCGGCAAAGGCCTTTAATGAAGCCATTCAAGAAAACCCAAAAGACCCTGTTGCCTATATAAATTTCGGAAATGTACTTTCCGCGGTTGGGGACGACGAAAAGGCTCTTAATTTTTATCAAAAAGCAATTGAAATAGATGAAAACGCTGCGGCGGCTTATTATAGTATTGGGACTTTGTTATTTAGCAGGGACCTATTCAACGAAGCTAAGAATATGTTTGAGACTGCCATGAAAAAGGGTTTGCAATCCAGTGATAATTATTTCATGTTAGGGCTGACTCTTGTTCAGTTGGATCAAGGGAAATTTGCGCTCCCTTACTTACAAAGAAGTGTGGAGTTAAATGAGAACGATGCTGAAGCTCGTTTTCAATACGGATTATGTTTGGCGCAGTTAGAATTAATCCCCGAGGCTGTCATTCAATTTGAAAAATGTATCGAATTGGATCCAACTCATTCCGATGCTTTTTATAATTTAGGTGTCTCCTACGCCTTTCAAGACAATCTGACAAAAGCATTAGAAATGTTAAATAAAGCACTCGACATTCAACCGGACCATCTGCTTGCAGGTCATGCGAAAAAATTATTAGAAAGCAATCAATAATAATCATTATTTTATAGAAGGGAGGGAGCTAAATGGAAAAGCAAGACGCGTTGGATTTATTTGCTGAACAGGGGAAATTTGTAAAAGGCAGACCGATTGTCACCATTTTTCACAATGAACAAAACCTTTATACGGTTTTACGGATAAGAGTTGATGAAACAAATCATCCTTATGAGGACAAAGAAGCTGTGGTCACCGGTTATTTTCCAAAAGTCCATGAACAGGAGACCTATATCTTTTTCGGTGAATTTAAGGATCATCCTAAGTTTGGACTGCAATTTCATACCAATCACTTCCGCAAAGACATGCCCCAATCGAAACAAGGGGTCATCAACTATTTATCGGGAGAGATGTTTAAAGGTATTGGGAAAAAGACGGCTGAAAACATTGTTGAAACCTTAGGAGAAGACGCCATCTCAAAGATTCTCAACCAGCCGTCCTTGCTTGAATCCATTCCAAAACTCCCTCCTGAAAAAGCAAAAATGCTCTACGATACATTAATGGAGCATCAAGGATTAGAGCAAGTTATGGTTGCTTTAAATCAATATGGCTTCGGACCCCAAATCTCGATGCGTATATATCAAGCCTATAAAGATGAGACGCTTGAAATTATGCAGAAAAATCCTTATAAACTTGTTGAAGATATCGAAGGAATCGGTTTTGGCCGGGCTGATGAGCTAGGTTACCAACTGGGGATTTCAGGGAATCACCCTGACCGGATTAAAGCTGCCTGTCTCTATATCCTTGAAAATGAAAGCATGCAGACGGGTCATGTATACATTCATGCTGAGGACTTATTAGAACAAGTAAAAGCACTTTTAGAAGAGAACAAGCGCGATCAAATAGAATACATAGATATTTCAAATGAAGTCATCAAGCTGCAAGAAGAGGGGAAATTAATTGGTGAAGAGAAACGCGTGTACTTGCCATCCTTATATTTTGCCGAAAAAGGGCTAGTAACAAATATCCAGCGTATCCTCGAACAAACAGAATATAAGGATCAATTTCCGGAATCTGAATTTCTACTTTCATTAGGAAGTTTAGAGGAACGACTGGGTGTGCAATATGCACCCTCGCAGCGCGAGGCCATCCAAACGGCGTTAATGTCGCCGATGTTGATTCTAACCGGTGGACCAGGAACAGGAAAAACAACTGTTATCAAAGGAATTGTAGAACTTTATTCAGAACTGCATGGTTGCTCCTTAGAGCTTAAGGATTACCAGAAAAAAGGCGAACCCTTTCCGTTCTTATTGGCAGCCCCGACAGGAAGAGCCGCAAAAAGGATGAGTGAATCCACCGGCCTCCCAGCTGTAACCATACATCGCTTACTTGGATTTAATGGTCAAGAAGGATTTGACCGTGACGATGCAAGTCCGCTCGAAGGGAAAATTATCATCGTAGATGAAACCTCGATGCTCGATATATGGCTCGCAAATCAATTGTTTAAGGCGCTTCCCGAAAACATACAAGTCATCATGGTAGGTGATGAAGATCAATTGCCATCGGTTGGACCGGGACAGGTCTTAAAAGATTTGCTCACATCTGAACGGATTCCAACCGTACGTTTAACGGATATTTACCGACAGGCAGAAGGCTCTTCGATTATTGAACTTGCCCATGAAATTAAAAAAGGCTACTTGCCCGCCGATATTACAGTAAAGCAAGCAGATCGTTCGTTTATTAAATGTTCAACAACACAGGTTGCACAAGTGGTTGAGAAAGTCGCCTTTAATGCCAAAAATAAAGGCTATTCGGCGAAGGATATACAAGTGTTAGCCCCTATGTACAGGGGGCCGGCCGGAATTGACCGCTTGAATGTTTTATTGCAAGAAATTTTTAATCCTAATCCTGATGGTAAAAGAAAGGAAATTGCTTTTGGTGAGGTAAAATATCGGATTGGTGATAAAGTACTCCAACTGGTAAACCAACCAGAAAGCAATGTCTTTAACGGGGATATTGGGGAAATTATCTCGATTATCTATGCGAAGGAAAACACCGAAAAACAGGATATGATTTACATTTCCTTTGAAGGCAATGAAGTCGAGTATACCAGGCAGGATTTAACTCAAATTACTCACGCTTATTGTTGTTCCGTCCATAAATCGCAGGGCAGTGAATTCCCGATTGTCATCTTACCTGTGACAAGAAGCTATTATCGGATGTTACGTAGGAATTTAATCTATACTGCCATTACCAGAAGTAAACAATCCTTGATTCTCTGCGGCGAAGTAGATGCCCTTAAAATGGGTGTAGAAAGGGCGGATGAACTTTCCCGCCAAACTACCTTGTGTCAAAAGCTGCAAGAGTCGATTACAGCTGCTACACTTATTGGCGAAAAGCTTGAGTCAAATACATCTAAAGAAAATATTGACCAAGGTGAAGAAATAGGCTCTGTCTTGTCCTACGAAGAAAAATTCATGCAGGCTAATCCAATGGTTGGTATGGAAAACGTTTCACCTTATGATTTTATGTTAAATGACTAACACTATGAATGTTCACAGGAGGTGGGACACTCTTTGCGGACATTCTCTTTATTAAAAGGACAGCCTGTTTTTGAAACAAACAGCGGACAAAAAATTGGCGAGGTAAGTGATTTATGTATCTCGAGCACCGGTAAGGTAGACGGTCTATTGGTAAAAAAAGGCGTTTTTTTCAAACAATCCTTTTTTTTGGATATCCAAAAAGTGGCTTCCTTCGGTGCAGATGGGGTAATGATTAAGGCTAACGACTCTTTAGTAAAACTGAAAGACCCCCAATATACACTTACACATCAACAGCCATTAGACGGGATGATGATGCTTTCAAAAAGCGGAGAATCCCTCGGTTTGTTAAAAGATGTATATTTTCAGGAGGAATTGGGCACAATCATAGGGTACGAAATCACGGATGGCTTCTTTTCGGATCTTACGGAAGGCAAACAAGTCATTCAATCCGGGAAGCCCTTAGCAATCGGAAAGGATGCCATTATCGTTGACGTAAATAATACGTGAGGTGTCTTTTCATGTTAAAGTGTCCCAATTGTCAAAGCAAGGATATCGGTAAGATTGGTATTAACCAATATTATTGTTGGAATTGCTTTATTGAACTTTCAGTAAACAAAGGCCTAATCAATACCCATCAAGTCGAAGAAGACGGGTCACTTAGTTCCTTGGACGATTTGTTTGAAGAAGAAGAGCGTCGTTACACCCTTTAAGAGAGAAAAGCGGAAACGCTGAGCTAGATCGTTATCAAAGTAGCAGAAACTTATTTAACGTCTATTAAAGAGGTGAAACGTATGAATAAAATGATGACGACGATGATTGCGTTTGGTGCGGGGATGGCGGCCTATAATGTCGCCCAAAGAAATAATATGATGTCCACCCGCAATATGAAAAGAATGACAAGGAAAGTGAAACGAGCGATATTTTAGAACGAATCCCCCTCAAACCAGAGGGGGATTTTAAATGTATATTTCACCCAAGTGTCTCTAAAACTAATCTGAAGGAGGCTTGGAACGTGGAAATTCGAATGAAATGGTATTACCGCATCGGTTTTTTACTCCTTTTATTAATTGCCATTTATGTTTTTCTAAAAATCCGCTTTGTATGGCTGCCAATCCTAAGAGTCGCTGTCATTATTATCCTTCCGTTTGCCATTGGAGGATTTATCACTTATTTACTCCATCCAGTTGTGGAGAAACTACATCAAAAGGGCCTCCACCGAGGGCTTGCTATTTTTCTTATTTATATTTTATTTTTTGGCGGACTGGGCTTTTGCGTGTATAAAGGCGTTCCGGCAATCATTGACCAGATAAAAGACCTCTCTGAAAGTGCACCAGTATTAGCAGAGCAATACAGAGGATGGATTACTACGCTTCAATCGCACACAAGGGAATGGCCAGATGGTCTGCAGACTAGAATGGATGAAGGCATTGATGCGTTTGAAGAAAAACTGGATTCCTTATTAACAGTAATCGTCAATATATTAATTAAGTTTCTTAATTCGGCCTTAATTATGATGATTATACCTTTTATTGCCTTTTATATGTTAAAGGATTTTCCTTTGATAAAACGGGCACTTTGGTATATAACACCTAAACAATGGCGGAGAAAAGGAACACTATTTCTTAAAGATGTCGATGAATCCCTTGGCAGCTATATTAGGGGACAACTCTTGGTATGTATCATTATAGGCAGTGTCTCTGCCCTTTTGTTTTGGCTGTTCCATTTAAATTACCCGTTGATATTAGGTTTAATAGTTGGGATTACAAATGTCATTCCTTATTTTGGACCCATCATCGGAGCAGTCCCTGCCGTCATTATCGCGGCTACATCATCCGTAAAATTGGTATTGATTACATTAGTCATTGTGTTTGGTCTCCAATTTCTAGAAGGAAACATCCTATCCCCCATGATTGTCGGGAAGAGTCTTCATATGCACCCCTTAATTATTATGGGTGCATTAACAGCTGGAGGAGAAATAGGCGGGATTCTGGGATTAATCTTGGCCGTCCCTGTCCTTGTTGTCATCAAAGTAGCCATTATTCACGCGAAAAATCATTTTATCCGAAGGAATGCAAAAGAACCTTCCACTTAAGCGGAAAGATTGATTTGACAAACTTTTTTCGGGTGTCTATAATTCGTGATATAGAGTAATTGTATGAAAATGTTGAAGGATAAAGTATGTTGTAGACCATCTGTATCGCATTTGCGAAGAAGAGAGGAGCTTCCCTAGCTGAAAGAAGCTCTAGATGAAGGACGACAGAAAGCTAATCTGGAGTGCAGCTAATCACTGCCGTATGCCTGCGTTAAGGGATTTTTGAGAGATGGATACGTTTTATTGTATCCATAATCAGGGTGGTACCGCGAGACAAGCTCTCGTCCCTGTTTTTGGGGATGAGGGCTTTTTTGTATGCTTATTTATATAAAGGAGGACTACATATGAAGAATTTAACAGGTTCACAAATTCGTTCCATGTTTTTAGAGTTTTTTAGTAAAGAAAAAGGTCACACAATCGAACCAAGTGCATCACTAGTGCCTCATGATGATCCATCACTTTTATGGATTAACAGTGGTGTCGCAACCTTAAAGAAATATTTTGATGGGCGTGTTGTTCCTGAAAATCCGAGAATTACAAATGCACAGAAATCAATCAGAACCAATGACATTGAGAATGTTGGGAAAACGGCTCGACACCATACATTCTTTGAGATGCTAGGTAACTTTTCCATTGGTGAATATTTTAAGGTGGAAGCGATTGAATGGGCATGGGAGTTCTTAACATCTGAAAAATGGATTGGCTGGGATCCAGAACTGCTATCAGTTACGATCCATCCTGAGGACAACGAGGCATATGACATTTGGCGAAACACAATTGGTTTGCCAGAAGAGCGGATTATTCGTTTGGAAGGGAATTTCTGGGATATTGGAGAAGGTCCAAGCGGCCCGAATACTGAAATTTTTTATGACCGCGGTCCAGAGTATGGAAATAATCCATCAGACCCTGAGCTTTATCCGGGCGGTGAAAATGACCGATATCTTGAAGTCTGGAACCTTGTATTTTCTCAATTCAATCATAATCCTGATGGCACTTATACACCACTGCCAAAGAAAAATATTGATACGGGGATGGGATTAGAACGTATGGCTTCTGTTGTACAAAACGTCCCTACCAATTTTGATACAGATTTATTTATCCCGATTATTCGTGCAACAGAAGAGATTTCTGATGAAAAGTACGGTCAAAACAAAGAAACCGATGTTGCTTTCAAAGTTATTGCTGACCATATTCGGACGGTTGCTTTTGCTGTCGGAGATGGAGCATTGCCTTCCAACGAAGGCCGTGGCTATGTGCTTCGCCGCCTGCTTCGCCGAGCTGTTCGGTATGCAAAACAAATCAACATTAATCGTCCATTCATGTATGAACTCGTACCTGTGGTTGGCGAGATTATGGATGATTTTTATCCAGAAGTTAAGGATAAGACAGATTTCATTCAAAAAGTCATCAAGAGCGAAGAAGAACGCTTCCATGAGACTCTTCATGAAGGCTTAGCGATTCTTGCTACTGTCATTAAGAAGGAAAAAGAAAAAGGCAGTGATATCATCACAGGTGCTGATATTTTCCGACTTTACGATACCTATGGATTCCCTGTTGAATTAACAGAGGAATATGCAGAAGAAGAGGGTATGAAGGTAGATCATGCCGGCTTCGAGGTCGAAATGGAGCAGCAGCGTGAACGTGCACGGGCGGCAAGACAAGATGTCGATTCGATGCAGGTTCAAGGTGGAGTTCTTCGTGATGTAAAGGTCGAGAGTAAATTTGTTGGCTACGATGAACTCAAAACAAATTCCACTGTGGCCGCGATTATTAAAAATGGTGAACTTGTTGACAGTGCGACTAGTGGTGAGGAAGTACAATTAATTCTTGATGTGACACCATTCTATGCCGAGAGCGGCGGTCAAATTGCGGACCGTGGAGTGATCGAAGGTGAAGGTAGCAGCGTTGCTGTTAAGGACGTACAAAAAGCACCTAATGGTCAAAACCTTCATCAAGTCATGGTTACAGCTGGAACCTTAAGAACGAATGACAAGGTGAAAGCTGAAGTGGATGCCGAGAATCGTGTCAAGATTATTAAAAACCATACAGCGACACATTTGTTACACCAAGCCTTAAAAGACGTTCTTGGCGAGCACGTGAATCAAGCTGGTTCCCTTGTAGAACCAGATCGTCTCCGCTTTGATTTTTCGCATTTCGGTCAAATTAAGCCAGAAGAACTTGAACAGGTTGAACAAATCGTCAATGAAAAAATCTGGAGAAATATCGAACTGGACATCAGCTTAAAACCGATTGCTGAAGCAAAAGCAATGGGAGCAATGGCTCTTTTTGGCGAAAAATATGGAGATATTGTCCGTGTAGTAAGGGTGGGAGACTACAGCCTTGAGCTTTGCGGGGGATGCCATGTGCCAAATACCTCTGTGATTGGATTATTTAAGATTGTTTCTGAGGGTGGAATTGGTGCTGGTACAAGAAGGATTGAAGCAATAACCGGTGAATCGGCATACAAGTCTCTAAATGAGCAGGTTGGTTTATTAAAGGATGCAGCTGAGAAACTAAAAACCAATCCTAAAGATATCGCTAACCGAATTGATAGTTTGATGCTTGAAATCAAACAACTTCACAGAGAAAACGAATCTCTTGCGACGAAGCTTGGAAATATTGAAGCTGGAAACCTCGTAACAAAAGCAAAAGAAATTGATGGGGTGACTGTATTAACGGCAAATGTTCAAGGTGCTGATATGAATAACCTCAGAAATATGGCGGATGATTTAAAGCAAAAGCTAGGCTCTGTTGTAATTGTTTTGGGAAGTGCACAGGAAGGAAAGGTAAACTTAATTGCAGCGGTAACGAAGGATCTTATTGAAAAAGGTTACCATGCTGGTAAGTTAATCAAAGAAGTTGCTACACGCTGCGGCGGTGGCGGCGGTGGTCGTCCTGACATGGCTCAAGCTGGTGGTAAAGACCCTGAAAAGCTGGATGCAGCGCTTCAATCCGTAGAGGAATGGGTAAAATCCATTTGATATTGAAATAAAGTAGTGTAAAATGTAGTTAATATAGAATAATTTTCCTCAAATAAAAAGCGAGGTGCATGCAATGAGCTCATTTGACAAAACGATGCGATTCAATTTTCCTGAAGAACCATTTGAACATGATATTAATGATGTTCTTAATCAAGTGTATGAAGCTTTGCAGGAAAAAGGCTATAACCCGATCAACCAAATTGTTGGTTATCTTTTATCTGGAGATCCTGCCTATATTCCACGTCATCGTGATGCCCGCAATATAATTCGCAAGCTTGAACGTGATGAAATTATTGAGGAATTGGTAAAATCCTATCTTAAACAACAGCGAGAGGGTTAATAATGCGCGTATTGGGTTTAGATGTAGGCACGAAGACAGTCGGTGTTGCGTTAAGCGATGAATTTGGCTGGACTGCTCAGGGCCTCACCACTCTCAAAATCAATGAAGAAAGAAATGAGTTTGGTTTTGAGGAAATTGGTCAATTAATAAAAGAGTATCAAGTAGAGAAAGTTGTCATCGGTCTGCCTAAGAACATGAACGGGACCATCGGACCGCGTGCAGAAGCGAGTATGCAATATGCCAATGAAATTGAAAAGCAATTTGCGGTTCAAACAATTCTTTGGGACGAGCGTCTTACAACCATGGCAGCTGAGCGAGTGCTACTTGAAGCCGATGTGAGTCGGAAAAAACGGAAGAAAGTTATTGATAAGATGGCAGCGGTAATGATTCTGCAAGGCTATCTAGATAGTAAAAATTAATGAGGTGAAGAAATGGTAAACGAGCACGAACACGAACATGATGAGGAACAATATATTACATTGGTAGACGAAAATGGTAATGAACAATTACATGAAGTACTTTTTACTTTTGATTCTGAGGAATTCGAAAAATCCTATGTATTCTTTTATCCAGTCGGATCTTTTGATGATGATGAAGAGGATGTCGACATTCATGTCTATGCCTACATTCCAACAGAAGACGGCGGATATGGTCCGTTAATGCAAATTGAAACGGATGAAGAATGGGATATGGTTGAAGAAGTTTTCAATACCTTCAACGAAGACCAAGAAGACGAAGAATAGAAAGTGAAAAACCGGCCATTTCCATGGCCGGTTTTTTTATAGATTGCGTTTTATAATCCGACAAATTTATTGTTAAATTGACATTTTTCTTACTATATGCTGAAATAATTAAGATGGTCTATTTTTTCGTGCGTCGTTCTATGAGTCAAAGGAAAGGGGGAGTCAGATGACAACAGACAAAACAGATACAAAAAAAGATGTTATTCGTAAAAAAATGTTAGAACATCAAAAAGAAGCAAAAGTTGTCAGAAAGATAGTTTTGATTATTTCCATTTTATTGCTATTATTTATACTCTTAATTAGTGGTGGAGGATATTTGTATATAGATTCAGCGCTTAAACCTATTGACGCAGGTAGTAAGAAGTTTAAACAGGTTGATATTCCGTTGGGTTCATCGGTCACTGGTATTGCCGAAACATTAGAATCAAATGGCATAATAAAGAGTGCAAAAGTATTCAAATATTATGTTAAGTTAAAAAATGAAGGCGGGTTTATGGCAGGGCAATATCAACTAAGTCCGTCTATGGATGTTCCTGAAATCGTCAATCGCCTCAAGACAGGAAAAGTACTGGCACAAGCCAGCTTCAAAATTACGATACCTGAAGGAAAACAACTAAAAGAAATCGCTGCGATAATGGCGAAAGCTACTAAACAGAATGAAAATGATGTGTTTAATAAATTGAACGATCAGGAATTTATTAAAACATTGATGGCTAAATATCCTGATATCTTAACAGAAGAAATTTTAAATTCTTCAGTGAAATATCCTCTTGAGGGGTATTTATACCCTGCAACCTATCCGTTTTATAAAAACAATCCCTCAGTAGAGGAAATGGTTGCCGCTATGCTTACGAAAACGCGGGCAGTATTATCTGATTATGCGGAACAAAGTGAGAAGAAAAAGCTTTCTGTTCATCAACTTTTGACAATGGCCTCTTTAGTCGAAGAGGAAGCAACCGAAAAAGCAGACCGCAAAACGATTGCAAGTGTATTTTATAATCGCATAAAAAAGGGAATGATGCTCCAAACGGATCCAACCGTTCTCTATGCCCAAGGGAAACACAAGGCAAGGGTATTATATAAGGATCTTGAAGTGGATTCTCCCTATAACACCTATCAAAATACCGGTTTACCTCCTGGTCCAATTGCCAATGCCGGAAAGTCTTCGATTGAAGCATCACTTAATCCTGCGCAAACAGATTATTATTACTTCATAGCAACAGCTGACGGAGATGTTATTTTTACAAAAACACTCGAAGAACATAATATAGAAAAAGCAAAACATATTACTAGTAAAAAATAATGGATTCCACGAGGGAAACTATCGCTTTCCCTCGTTTTTGTATTGAAATTTACAATTGGTTTATGATAAAATAGTTCAAGTGTTTTAATAAAGGATCCATAGCGTAACTCACAGTAAAGGTACTCTAAGCAACAACTGCTTGGAACGCATGATGGCGGATTTTTACCGTTAAATGCTGAAGATTACTGTGAACGCTATTTTTTCATGTCTAAAGAGCATTATGGATAGAGATAATAAAAGTATTTTACTTAGAGAATTGCTACATGAGTGCAATTCTTATTTAAGGATAGAGGTGAGGGCAGCTTGTTAAATGAAAAGCTGCATTCTTATATAGAAGGTCTTATTTCAGAACGAAATCCGTTACTAACAGAAATGGAAAACTATGCTAGTATTCATAATGTTCCTATTATGGAACTCTCTGGTATAGAAACCATGCTTCAATTATTGCGAATTAATCGTTCGGAAAGAATACTTGAGGTAGGCACGGCAATCGGTTATTCAGCATTACGAATGGCTGATGCACTGCCAAAAGCCCATATAGTTACCATAGAACGAGATATGGAACGGCTGCAAGTGGCAGAAGAATTTATCCAACGTTCGGAACATCATAATCAAATTACTTTGATCAAAGGTGATGCACTAGAGGTTGAGGATGCTGTGAAAGAACATGCCACATTTGACGTCATTTTTATTGATGCAGCAAAAGGTCAATATAAAAAGTTCTTCGAAATGTATTCAAAATATTTAAGTGACGATGGAATGATTATTACTGATAATGTTTTATTTAAAGGACTGGTTGCCGAACCAGAAATTGAAACAAAAAGAATCCGTAATCTTGTTAAAAAAATTGATGAATTTAACCACTGGTTAATGAGCCACCCAGATTACCATTCGGTCATTCTACCCGTAGGGGATGGGGTTGCGATAAGTAAAAGAAGAGGTGAGAGTAAATGAAAAAACCGGAATTACTTGTAACTCCCTTGACAGTTGATGATATCTTGCCATTAATTGAAGCAGGAGCAGATGCGTTTGTAATTGGTGAACAACGCTATGGGCTGAGGCTGGCTGGTGAATTTACCCGTGATGATGTACAAAAAACAATTGAACTAGCTCATTCAAAAGATAAAAAGGTCTATGTGGCCTTGAATGCGATTTTTCATAATGAAAAAATTGCTGAATTAGATGATTATATTAAATTTGTATCAGATGCTAAGGCTGATGCAATTATTTTTGGTGATCCGGCTGTATTAATGACCGTCAGAGAAGTTGCTCCTGATATGAAACTCCATTGGAGTACGGAAACCACTGGAACTAACTGGTTTACCTGCAACTATTGGGGCACAAAAGGGGCGAAAAGAGCTGTCCTAGCACGAGAAATAAATATGGATGCCGTTGTGGAAACAAAAGAAAATGCAGAAGTGGAAATCGAAGTCCAAGTTCATGGGATGAGTTGTATGTTCCAATCGAAACGCTCCTTGCTGGGGAATTATTATGAATACCAAGGGAAGGTATTGGAAATCGAAAACCGCAAAATGGAAAAGAACATGTTTCTCCATGATAAAGAGCGTGAAAATAAATATCCCATTTTTGAAGACGAAAATGGCACACATATTATGAGCCCAAATGATATTTGTATCATTGATGAACTGCAAGAGATGCTAGAAGCGGGTGTTGACTCGTTTAAAATAGATGGAATCTTAAAAAGCGCTGAATATATTCTTGCAGTAACAAAGGCTTACCGTGAAGCAATCGATTTGTTTAGTGAAGATCCAGACGCATATGAAGATAAAAAGGACGAGCTATTAGCTGCAATTGAAGAAATTCAGCCAGAAAATCGTTCATTAGATACAGGATTCTATTTTAAAGAGACAGTGTACTAAGGAGGGGTTCAACTATGAATACAGTTAAAGATAAGATTTCTGAAATTATCGATGGAAAACGTGTCATTGTAAAGAAGCCGGAACTCCTTGCTCCAGCTGGAAATCTCGAAAAATTAAAAATTGCTGTCCATTATGGTGCCGACGCCGTGTTTATTGGCGGCCAAGAGTATGGACTTCGTTCAAATGCAGACAACTTTACCTTCGAAGAAATGAAAGAAGGGGTTGAGTTTGCTAAGAGCTACGGAGCAAAGATTTATGTGACCACTAACATTTTTGCTCATAATGAAAATTTGGATGGATTAGAAGAATATATCCTAGGCTTGAAGGAAACTGGAATTGCGGGAATTATTGTCGCAGACCCGTTAATTATTGAAACCTGCCGCCGTCTTGCGCCGGAAATTGAAATCCATATTAGTACACAACAATCACTTTCTAACTGGAAGGCAGCTCAGTTCTGGAAAGAGGCCGGGGCAGAGCGAGTCGTTTTAGCACGTGAGGTAAGTGCTGATGAAATTAAAGAAATGAAAGAAAAGGTCGACGTTGAGATTGAAACCTTTATTCATGGTGCCATGTGTATCGCTTATTCCGGCCGTTGTACATTGAGCAACCATATGACTGCAAGGGATTCGAATCGTGGTGGCTGCTGTCAATCATGCCGCTGGGATTATGATCTTTACCAACTTGAAGGAAGCGATGCAGAAGTGGCTCTCTATGAAGAGGGGGACGCTCCGTTTGCAATGAGCCCGAAAGATCTTAACTTAATTCAAGCAATCCCGCAAATGATTGAACTTGGAATCGATAGTTTAAAAATTGAAGGCCGAATGAAATCCATCCACTATATTGCAACAGTCGTTAGTGTATATCGCAAAGTCATCGATGCCTATTGCGCCGATCCTGAGAATTTTGTCATACAGAAGGAATGGTTAACAGAGCTGGACAAGTGTGCCAATCGGGAAACAGCACCAGCATTTTTTGAAGGTGTTCCGGGGTATAAAGAGCAAATGTTTGGTAATCATAGCAAGAAGACAAATTTTGAATTTGTAGGTCTTGTTTTGGATTATAATCCAGAAACCCAAATGGTTACTCTTCAGCAGCGTAACCATTTTAAACCAGGTGAAGAAGTGGAATTTTTTGGACCTGAAATTCAAAACTTTACACATGTAATTGATAAAATTTGGGATGAAAAAGGGAATGAATTGGACGCTGCAAGACATCCACTTCAAATTGTACAATTTAAAGTGGACAAACCGGTCTACCCTAACAACATGATGCGAAAGGAGAACTAGCATGATGCGCAAACCGGTTGTTATTGGTGTAACCGGCGGCTCCGGCTCCGGAAAAACCAGTGTAACAAAATCCATTTATGAAACGTTGAAAGATCATTCCATTTTAGTGCTAGAACAGGATTATTATTATAAGGACCAGAGTAATTTACCATTTGAAGCGCGTTTGAAAACAAATTATGATCACCCGCTCGCCTTTGATAATGACTTACTAATTGAACATATCGAACAACTTTTACGATATGAAATCATCCAAAAACCTGTTTATGACTATTCAATCCATACACGTTCAGACAAGGTCATCCCTGTAGAACCAAAAGATGTTATCATTTTAGAGGGAATCTTAGTACTTGAAGATGAACGCCTCCGAAATTTAATGGACATTAAATTGTACGTAGATACGGATGCGGATTTACGAATTATCCGCCGTTTGACTCGTGATATCAGTGAGCGGGGCAGGACCTTTGATTCCGTTATTGAACAATATTTAAATGTTGTTCGTCCGATGCATAATCAATTTATCGAACCTACTAAGCGATATGCAGATATCATTATCCCTGAAGGCGGCCATAACCATGTGGCGATTGATTTAATGGTCACAAAAATTCAAACAATTCTTGAACAAAAGTCATTTTTATGAAACAATAGCAAAGAATAGTCTAAATATAAATTTCAGACTGAAAAAATATTTTCTGTCGCGCGCCCTTTTAAAAGAGGACGCGCTACTATCTATTATGCTGATTGGCATAGAATTACATAAAGTACATACACAATTCTTAAGGACTAGAAGGAGTGAGGGTTTTGGCTACAGAGAAAGTATTTCCGATGACACAAGCAGGTAAAGAAAAACTTATCCAAGAACTTGAATATTTAAAAGCTGTGAAACGTAAAGAAGTGGTGGAGAGAATTAAAATCGCGAGAAGTTTTGGTGATTTGTCTGAAAACTCTGAGTACGATTCCGCGAAAGAGGAACAGGCATTTGTTGAAGGCCGAATTACCACATTAGAAAATATGATTCGTAATGCCAAGATCATTGCAGAGGCTGCCATGGCAAGTGACTCTGTAACATTAGGAAGTTCTGTTACGTTTGTTGAGCTTCCAGATGGCGATGAAGAAACGTATTCGATTGTTGGCAGCGCTGAAGCTGATCCATTTGAAGGGAAAATCTCTAATGATTCCCCAATCGCCAAAAGCCTTTTAGGTAAAAAAGTAGGCGATCAAGTATCAGTTCAAACTCCTGGCGGAGAAATGAGCGTCCGAATCGTTAGTATAAAATAATCGTAATTATAACTATTTTTGGTCTTTCATTTGAATAATTGATTGAAATAAGAAAACCTCGTCAAAACTTTTGACGAGGTGTTTTTTTATGTGGCGAAAACGAGCGATAGGATGGCTTATTATTTCTATAACCGGTTTGCTATTACTTTTAGCACGTTTAATGCAAATACAGTTAATTGAGACGGAGACTTTTTCGAAACATAATGTAAATTTATTAGAAGAAAGTGTAAAACAACGAACACAGGAACTAGTTATTGATAATGGCAGGGGAAATTTTCTAGACAGAAATGGTGACATGCTAACGCATAAAAAGGTGTCCGTTCTCGTCCTTTTCCCTTTTTTAAAAAAAATGGATTGGGATGCTGACCGGGTATCTGACATCTCTGGTGTACCTGTAGAGGTCCTTAAAATGGCTGTGGAGGGAGCGAAGAAGCCATTTGCCTATGGTGACCCTGAACCAGTAGAACTTACGACTTCACAAAAGGAAAGAATCAATAGTTTGAAGATCCCAGGTGTATTTGCGATTGAAAAGAAATTTGAGCGTTCAGAAGTACCAGCAGAACAGCTAATTGGGCTTACAGGAGAAAATGCAACCGAATTAAAGAAACGTTACCCGGATAAAGAACTAGCGGAGAAAACCTTGATTGGTGTATCAGGGCTGGAAGAAAGCTTTGATGAATTCCTCCTTCCTGAAGGAAAGTCTAAGCTAGTTTATCATGTTGATGGAGGCGGGGCACCCCTGTTTGGAATTAATGTGAAATATGTGGATCCGGCCAATCCGTTTTATCCTGTTAATATTCGGACAACCCTTGATAAGAATCTGCAGCAAAAAGCGGAGGATTTAGTGGATCAATTTCAAATTAAAAAAGGGGGACTGGTTCTTCTTAATATTGAGGATAATAGCATCCTTTCACTTGTTTCGCGGCCAACCATCAATAAAAATGACCCCTATAATGGTGCAGGAATGACAAATATGATGCTAAAACAGCAGATCATGGGCTCAGTTTTCAAAACGGTTGTTGCAGCAGCGGCAATTGATCATAATCTTGATAATGCGAAGCGATTGTTTGATTGTAGTAAAAAAATTAATGGAAAACCAGAGTTAAGATATAATTACGGAATGTTGGACTTTACCAATAGTTTTGCGAGAAGCTGTAATCGGACTTTCGGAGAAGTAGCAAAGGAATTGCAAAAAATAAATCCACACCTTTTAGAAGACTATGCAGAAAAACTTTCGCTTACAAGTTCTGTTGGCTGGCATGGTGATATTTTTCATACAAATGATTTTAAACAAATGGCTGATGAAGATAAAGGAAGAGTGTTTCTATCGGATGATGCAAGAAAGGATGCTAATATCGCAGCCATGTCTGGCATTGGACAGCATGAGGTACGGGCAACGCCATTGGCAGTCGCTAATATGATGGCAACAATCGCAAGAGGTGGAGAAAAGGAGACGGTAAGAGCCGTCTCAAAAATAGAGTATAAGAATGGGACGACTATGGCTGATTTCCCAAAGCAAAACCTAAAAGGTGATAACATCTCTCCTTATACCGCAATGAAACTTCAGAGATTACTGCGGGAAGTTGTAGTAAACCCAAATGGAACGGGAAGATGGTTTAAGAACTTGCCCTACGAGGTCGCAGGGAAATCCGGAACAGCAGAGACTGGAAAATATCAAGCGGGGATGCAGCTGCATAATAAATGGTTCGCAGGTTATTTCCCTTACGAAAATCCAAAATATGTCCTTGTTGCCGTGAATTTAGATGTGCTCGATTCGGAGGGCGGGGTAAATTTGTTATTTGCTGAGATGGTAAAAATGCTGTATCAAAAAGATCATGGATTGCAATAGGAAATGGTTTTTCCTTCAAGTTCTCTTAAAATCATGTTAGAATATTGAGAGTCTATAAATGTCTGGCTCCAGTCTAAAGCGGAGTTTCTGATTTTACTTAGGAGGGAATAAAATTGACTAATGACATTAATTCTAATTCGCGTTCAGGTTATCGTTCGAAAAGAAAAAAGACTAATATCGTCTTAAATAGTTTAATCGTCGTTGTGCTCTTACTCATAATTTTTGTCGCATACAATATTTTTGCAACTGGAAATGATAATGCTTCACCAAAAAAGGAAACGACGAAAACAGAACAAAAAGAAACAGTACAAAAGGATACGGAGAAAACAAAGGCAGAAGATGTCACCTCAAATGAGGACGACAATGTTACTGATACTGCTACCGAAGAAGACAAACTAAGTGAAGAGACTTCAACAACGGAGGAAGCCGCAACGACAGAAGATACTTCGGCTACTGAGGAAGCGGATGAATCACAGGAAGTGGTAGCAGAGGGTGACGGGGTAAAAGAGACTGAAAATTCATCTTGGCAGCCTGTTGGTACAACTCAAACAGGCGAACATACTGCTAATTATGATAGTTCTTCCGCTGACTGGCAAGAAATGTTGAATGCCATTTCGTATGCCACTGGCTTAGATAAAGCAAACATGACAGTATACTGGCTTGGAAGAGATAAATCTACCACAAATGGCTCGTTTAGCACAGTCGCTTCAAAAGATAATAAGCAGAAGTACAATGTCTACCTTCAGTGGGTTGATGGCCAAGGCTGGAAACCTACCAAGGTAGAAGATCTATCAGGAACAGGCCAGTAATGATTGAGAAAAACCTCTCGAGATTTTCGAGAGGTTTTTTGTATGGATGTATTTCTTGGGAACAGGTTTTTCACTAACCCATATTATACTTATAGGATTGGTGATATAGTTCAGGTGGGGGAAAAATTGGAGAAGTACTTGCTGTTTTATTAGCATGCTTTTTTCAAAAACGGTAGAATAGTGTTTGCGGATACGATGAATGAATCCGAGGAAGATTATAAGCAGAAACGTTACGACCTTTAAACAAAGCAATAGAGCTATAAAAGGCGTAAAAAAATGAGAAAGAGGTCCAAGTATGAAAATAGCAATTATCGGAGCAATGGAAGAAGAAGTTACCTTACTTAGAGACAATATCGACAATCAAACACAAGAAACCGTCGCAGGATGTGAGTTTACTTTTGGGCAAATGCATGGGGCGGATGTTATTTTGCTCCGCTCTGGAATCGGTAAAGTAAATGCGGCCATGTCAACAACTATCCTGCTAGAAAAATATACGCCTGATTGTATCATTAACACTGGTTCTGCAGGTGGCTTTAACCCTTCACTTAATGTTGGAGATGCGGTTATTTCGACTGAAGTCCGACACCATGATGTCGATGTAACGGCATTTGGATATGAATATGGTCAAGTACCACAGCTGCCTGCTGCATTTTTGGCAGATGAAAAATTAATTACAGTCGCTGAAACAGCTGCACAAGAGCTTGATAATTTCCAAATTGTTAAAGGCTTAATTGTCACAGGAGACTCATTCATGGAAGACCCGGTCCGAGTTGATTTTGTCCGTTCCAAATTTAATGACTTGCAAGCTGTGGAAATGGAAGCAGCTGCGATTGCGCAAGTGGCCCATCGATTTGATGTTCCTTTCGTAATTATTCGCTCGCTTTCAGATATTGCTGGAAAAGAATCCGAACTTTCGTTTGATCAATTTATTGATAAAGCGGCGACCAATTCTGCAACTCTTGTAATGAAAATGGTGGCAGCTTTACGATAGTAGAGGTGAAAACATGAAGGTTTACAAAAATGTTCATGAACTCATCGGGCATACACCGATTGTTGAAATTTCACAGTTTCCTTTGCCTGACGGAGTTCGTATTTTTGCGAAGCTAGAATTTATGAATCCAGGCGGCAGTGTAAAAGACCGTCTTGGGGTCGAGCTATTACAGGAAGCATTTGCATCTGGAAAATTGCAGACCGGTGGGATTGTAATTGAACCCACCGCCGGGAATACCGGGATTGGTTTAGCACTTGCTGCTATTAACAAAGGAGTACAGGTGATACTATGTGTTCCTGAAAAGTTTAGCATAGAAAAGCAAGATTTAATGAAAGCACTAGGGGCTAAAATCGTTCATACTCCAACTGAGCAAGGGATGAAAGGGGCAATTGCCAAGGCTGAACAGCTACTGAAGGAAATGCCTGGTTCGTATTGTCCACAGCAATTTGGTAACCCTGCTAACCCTGAAACGTATTATAAAACACTTGGCCCGGAGCTTTGGGATCAAATGGACGGTCAAATTGATATCTTTGTTGCGGGAGCAGGCACTGGCGGAACATTTATGGGAACTGCTCGTTACTTAAAGGACCAAAAGAATTCAGTGAAAACAGTGATTGTTGAGCCTGAGGGCTCCATCCTAAACGGTGGAGAATCAGGTCCGCATAAGACCGAGGGGATTGGAATGGAATTTTTGCCAGGATATATGGATCCAGATTATTTTGATGCAATTCATACTGTACCGGATGATACTGCTTTTGCCTTGGTAAAGGAAATAGCTATGAAAGAAGGCTTACTGGTGGGCAGCTCTTCGGGTGCTGCATTTCATGCTGCATTGAAAGAAGCTGAGGCAGCGGAGCCTGGCACAAATATCGTGGTTATTTTCCCTGACGGAAGCGAACGTTATTTAAGCAAGAAGATTTTTGAAGGAGGTATTTAGATTGAAAAGGAAAACACAATTGATTCATGGCGGAATAAGTAATGACCCTGCAACGGGGGCGGTTACCTTTCCCATTTATCAAGTGAGTACGTATAAGCAAGAAGGTGTCGGTGGACATAAGGGTTATGAATATTCTCGTACCGGTAATCCAACAAGATTTGCGCTTGAGGAATTGATTAAGGAGCTTGAAGGAGGCAAAGCAGGATTTGCCTTTGGCTCTGGGATGGCGGCCATGACAGCAGTAATGATGCTGTTTAACAGTGGTGATCATGTCATTTTAACAGATGATGTTTACGGTGGCTCGTTTCGTGTTATGACTAAAGTCTTGAATCGATTAGGAATTGATTCTACTTTTGTTGATACAAGTAAAGCCGAAAATATTTTAAGTGTAATTAAACCAAATACGAAAGCGATCCATTTAGAAACACCTACCAACCCGCTTCTAAAGATTACTGATATTGAGGCAGTTGCAAAGCTTGCAAAAGAACATAACCTGTTAACCATCGTCGATAATACATTTTCGACACCTTATTGGCAAAATCCAATTGAACTTGGTGCAGATATTGTTGTGCATAGTGCCACCAAATATCTTGGAGGGCACAGCGATGTCGTCGCAGGATTAGCTGTTGTAAACAGTGAAAAGCTCGCCGAAGATCTCCATTTTGTGCAAAATTCAACAGGAGGAATCTTAGGTCCGCAAGATTCCTATTTATTAATTCGTGGGATTCGTACGTTAGGGGTTCGCTTGGAAGAGATGGAAGCCAATACAAAAGCTATTGTAGAATTTCTACAAGGACACGAGAATGTGAAAAAAGTTTATTACCCTGGGATTGAAACACATCCAAATCATCAAATCGCTAAAAAGCAAACAAGAGGTTTTGGCGGGATGGTTTCATTTGATGTTGGAAGCGCCGAGAACGCTGATAAATTACTTAGTAAGGTGAAATATTTTACATTAGCTGAAAGTCTTGGAGCAGTAGAAAGCTTGATTTCAGTACCAGCAAGAATGACACATGCATCAATTCCAGCAGAACGCAGAGCAGAACTTGGCATCACAGATGGCCTCGTAAGAATCTCAGTGGGATTAGAAGACGCAGAAGACCTCATTGAGGACCTAGACAATGCATTAAAAGCTTAAACCTTTGGTGTCAGGTACCATGTGAAGAATTCACATGGTACCTGACACCCTTTTTTAAAATTAGGCTTATTAATTAATTTAAAAAAACTTCTGTAAAAAAGGTTTACAAAGTAATGGTGTGTGGATATAATTACCGTAGTAAGTAAATTATTCCAAAAAGGAGGTCGAAGAAAATGATGTTAGCTCTAACTGGCAAGACTGTTGCACCAATTGGCATGACTTTAGCATCTACAACTGTATATTTGAATATCAAACATTCGACCCGACTGGAATGGATTGCTTAAGATTACGTTAAGTTACCCATACATATCCATGCCGCAGGGAGAATGACTCTTTGCGGTATTTTTGTGCCTAAAAATCACCGGACCGCAGGGGATAATCTTCTGCGGCCTTTTTGTGCCCTTTTTGAGAGCATTTTGGATATGTGCAGCATAGATTAAACTTGTTGCGGCTAGATTATGAAGGTTTTTTAAGGAGGTGGGACCCAATGACCCTGAATATACTCTTCTTCACGATTACATTTAAAAAACGTGAGATAAGTCTTCAAGAGGCTGCAAACCAAGAAATGGTTGAAAAGCTTTATGAACAAAACAAAGATAAACAAATTTCCATGTACCGCTATATGTAATGGAAATACTTAATTAAACGAGAAAATTAAGGAAGTGAACAGAATGACTCTAAATATTATCTTCTTTTCGATCACAATTAGGAAACGAAAAGTAAGCACAGATGAATCTATCCATCAGGAAATGGTTGAAAAGCTTTATGAGCAAAACAAGGATAAGCAAATTTCCATGTACCGCTATATGTAATGGAAATCCTTAATTAAAAGAATGAAACAAGGAAGTGAACAGAAATGACTCTAAATATCATCTTTTTTACGATCACGATTAAGAAAAGAAAAGTAAGCACAGAAGAAGCTATTCATCAAGAAATGGTTGAAAAGCTTTATGAACAAAACAAAGATCGTCAAGCATCCATGTTCCGTAGCATGTAATTAGCAAAAAATTTGGTAACAAGAAAGGTGGTTTTATATATGGTGTTTTTATTAATGCAAGGTCGGGGTGCAAGTTTCTGGATTATGAAGGATACCACCTAGCTGAGGATAAAAATTAGGAGGTAACGAGATGCCGCTCCATATCTTATTATTGTCGCTATTCTTTAAATCAAAGAAAAAAAGTTCTTAATGATATCATAGGTAAAAATAATTGCTAATAGCTTAAAGTTTTTGTTAACAAAATGTTCAAATCTCCCTCTGATAGATACTGTGAAAATATGATAAATTCAAGTTAGAAAGAACAGGATCTATCTAAGGGGTGGAGAATATGTTCATGGTTGTGATGGCGATCGTCATTACTGCGGCAATCAGTTGCGTAATTTCAGCTGAACTTAGTGTAGAATAAAAGTAAGCATCGACCACACGAATCGGTCGATGCTTTTATTTTTCCTTATTTCTCTGTTAGCATTAAGAATTCATCAATATCATCAAGACAAATTCGAACAGCTTTCTCCCAGAAATCTGGTTGAGTTAAATCAACCTGTAAATGTTTCTTTGCAAGTTCTTCGACTGACATTGATGCAGTATCCCTTAACAGGTCAATGTACTTTTCTTCATAACCTTTACCTTCCTCTAACGCCTGTGCATAAATGCCAAGTGAGAAAAGAAAACCAAATGTATATGGGAAATTATAAAACGGAACTCCTGTAATAAAGAAGTGTAGTTTCGAAGCCCAGAATAATGGATGATACTCTTCTAATGCATCGCTATATGCCTCTTTTTGAGCTTCAAGCATTAACTCATTTAAGCGTTCCACCGCAACAGGACCTTGTTTTCTTTCCGCATAAAAACGTGTTTCGAATAAGAAGCGGGCATGGATATTCATTAATAAGGCAACCGTTCTTTGGATTTTGTCATCTAATAGAACGAGCTTTTCTTCTTCATCCTTCGCATTTTTCACTGCTGCATCTGCAACAATCATTTCAGCAAAGGTTGAAGCCGTTTCAGCGACATTCATTGCATAATTGCGGTTGAGATGATGGACACCCTTCATGGCAAATGTGTGGAAGCCATGACCAAGTTCATGAGCTAATGTTGAAACGTTTGACGGTGTCCCTGAGTAAGTCATGAAAATGCGGGACTGATTACTTTCCGGAAAGAATGTACAAAAACCGCCAGGTGCTTTTCCAGGACGATCTTCCCCCTCAATCCATCGCTCCTCAAATGCTTTTCGAGCAAAAGAAGCCATTTTCTCTCCAAAAATCGCGAAGTTCTGTTCGATAAATTTAGCTCCCTCTTGATAAGTAACCTTTGAAGCCGTTTTTCCGTATGGGGCATCTAAATCGTACCAGCTCAATTTTTCAATACCTAAGAGCAAGGCTTTCCGCTCTAAATACTTAACGAGTTTTTGTTTATTATCCGAAATGACCGCCCACATGGTTTCCAGCGTTTCCTTTTCCATACGGTTAATGCTGAGTGGTTCTTTCAATATATCCTCCCAGCCTCTTTTCTGGTAAACATTTAAGCGAAAGCCAGAAAGATGATTAAGGGTTTTGGCTAAAAAATCAGCCTGTTCTCCCCAAGCCTTCTCCCAATTCGCAAAGATCGCTGCGCGGATTTCTCTGTCAGGGCTTGAAAATTTGTTAAAAGCCTGACCGACTGACAGCTGTTTTTCTTCTCCGTTTTCGTTAAAAGGGATTTTTATTTTTCCAACGATTAAATCATACAACTGACCCCAACTATGATAACCATCCACACCAAGGGCACTAATTAATGCTTCCTCTTCTTTAGAGAGTTTATCTTTTGCACGTTCACGTCGTTCCGTTAATATGTAAGAAAGTACATTTAATTGTTCATCCGCTAACAGCTTCGTCCAAACTTCATCAGTAATTGATGTTAATGAACTGTCAAACTTACTAAGAGCTGTTTGGAAGGCAGCACTTAAGCTGGTTACTTTCGCGTCCAGGTTATTAGCTTTTTTATCGTCTGTATTTTGTGCCTGCAAACACCCAACAAAGGCACCTGCCTGACGCAGCTTTTTAGCAGCATACTCAAAATCTTCAAGTAATTCTTTCAAGAGTTTTGCGTCTTCAGTGGAATTGAGTGGCGACCAGTTATTCACTTTTGCTTGGAATAGCTCAATTAATTCTAAGGTGAGGATTAAGTGGTTTGCAAATTCTGCGGAATCACTGCCACCTTTAAAAATTACGTCCAGGTCCCAAACATCCAAATATGGAGTGGTTGTCATTCTATATACCCCCTTAATGTATTTACAATATTATTATATAAATATTTTTTGAAAAATTCTATACACTACGCTTTCCGAAGGATAGATCCAAAGCGTAGGAAATTACTATTATCTTCATATTTGTATTAGTTAGTATATAGTATAATTTAATTCTAGATTTCAATTTATGGGAGTGGAAGTTCGTGAAAAAAATACTACTCGTAGACGATGAACCAAGAATGTTAGATTTACTTTCCCTTTATCTAACTCCCAAGGGATATACCTGCATAAAAATGACCACTGCTCGTCAGGCCATTCATTTTTTGCAAGAAGAGAAGAAAGCTGAAATCATTTTGTTAGATGTAATGATGCCTGAAATGGATGGCTGGGAAGCATGTCAGGAAATTCGAAAAAACTGGGACATCCCGATCATCATGCTGACCGCACGAAGTGAAAAAAATGATATTGTAAAGGGTTTAAACATGGGTGCAGATGACTATATTTCAAAACCCTTTGATGAAGAAGAACTACTTGCTCGTATTGATGCCGTTTTAAGAAGAAAAACAGGTCATACAGGATTAATTGACTTTAAGGGTCTTGAATTGAACGAGGACTCTTTCAATGTTTCTTTCAATAATCAGCAAATACCTGTGACACCAAAAGAATTTGCTTTATTAGCACTTTTACTTAAAAATCAGAATAAAGTGTTTACCCGTGAACATTTATTGACAACAATCTGGGGTTATGCTGCTCAGGCAGAGGACCGGACGATTGATTCCCATGTTCGGAATTTACGAGATAAATTACGAAAAACAGGATTTCCCGTTGATGAATATTTGACAACCGTATGGGGACTGGGGTATAAGTGGATGGATAAGGATTCATAAATGAATACCTCATAGTTTAATATGGAGGGAAAAAAGTGAAGAAAACAATGAAAGTCTTTCTTGCAATGTTGACCGGAATCATGCTGCTAGTGGCCTCAGGTTGCCAAGATACAAGCCAAGAACAAAAGCAGCAGCCACAACCAGAAAAGAAAGAAAAAGTTACCTATGATATTATTCAAGCGAAATCATTAAAAGTAGACCAGATTCTTGGTATTGGTTATCCAGGAAATGATTTTGCTTTGTACGTTGCGACAGATAAGGGCTTAAAAATGTTTAACGGTTCAAATTGGTTTGAAACAACAACGAATCAACATGAATACTATAGTTTTCAAGCTGTAAGTACTGGTTTTATTACAAGCGGACACGCGCAAAAAGGATCGGGATTAAAGGACCCACTTGGTATTATTCAAAGTGTCAATAAAGGGCAAACTATCAGTAAATTATCCTTCTACGGTCAGTCGCTTTTTCATTTCATGGGCGCAAGTTATTCAGGAAAAGGTCTCTATGTCATTAAAGAAGAGCCCAAAGAAAAAACCTTAGGCCAAGGCCTGAACTACTCTAAGGATAATGGGAAGACGTGGAAAAAAAGTACATTAAATAATTTTAATGCGGATTCCTATGGGAGGATTGCCGTTCATCCAATAAATGGGGATATCATCGCGATGCCGACGCGGTCTGGTATTTACTATTCGACCGATAACGGAAATACGATGAAACAAATTACAAATCCATATATGGTAACATCACTTACATTTAGCGGAGATTCAGTTTTATTTTCAAGTGTGGAAAACAAGAAAATATTATTAAAAACGATTAATCCTGCAACTGGTGAACAAAAAAATATCGAGATTCCATTCCTTGATTATGAAAATCCAATAACTTATTTAGCAGTCAATCCTCAAGATCCAAAGCAAATAGCTTTCACCACCATAAATAATGATATATATGAATCGATAGATGGTGGAGTTAAATGGAATAATCCGATGCAGAATGGAAAAACAGAGCTGAAATAAACTTTCGGCTCTGTTTTTTGTTATTTTTTCTTTTTTTCTTTCTCAGCCCGATAAAATTCATGGAACATTTTCATTAAGGCGCGTTTTTCAATTCTAGAGACATAGCTTCTTGATATGCCCAATTCTTTCGCAATTTCTCGTTGTGTTTTTTCCTTTTGTAAGTCTAGTCCGAAGCGTCCGACAATTACTTCTTTTTCTCGGTCATCGAGAACTTCAATGTATTTCTTTACTTTCTCAAGTTCCATGTTCAACTGAATCGTATCAATCACATCTTCAGATTCTGATTTTAGTACATCGATTAATGATATTTCGTTTCCTTCCTTATCTTGACCAATCGGATCATGTAAGGACACATCTTTTTTTGTTTTTTTAAGGGCCCGTAAGTGCATCAAAATTTCGTTCTCGATACAACGTGCGGCATAGGTTGCTAACTTTGTTCCTTTTCCTTCTGAGTAACTCTCGATCGCCTTAATTAAACCAATTGTTCCAATCGAAATTAAATCTTCCGAGTCTTCCCCTGTGTTTTCGAATTTCTTGACTATATGCGCGACCAATCTCAAATTGTGTTCAATTAACATATTGCGCGCATGTGAATCCCCTTCTGCCATTAACCGAAGATATTTTCTTTCTTCTGCAGCAGATAGGGGTTGAGGAAAAGCATTATTTTTTACATAGGAGACAAGAAATAAAAATTCTTTCATTAAATATCCGAGAGCTGTTAAGATTCCTGACATCCGCATCTACCCCCGTCTTTTTTGGCCATTTCGCCTATTATTAATTCCTATGAAGGAAAAGGGAAATTGTGTCTGTCCATAAACTTTTTTATTTGAGAGACATTTTTTTTTGAAAATAAAAAAGCATCCATCGTTGGCGTGATGGATGCTTTAAGTTCAATTATTAGACTTTTTTCAGTTTAAATGGACTTACCATAAGGAATGATAGAATGATGGTTATAAATAAGAATGATTGCGATGGAATATAAGGTATGGCCAAATAGCTAAGAGTTGCCAAGCAACCTGCTGCGGTAATGGGTAAACCTGTAAAGTATCCATTGCTTTCCGATATATTGAACCGTGCTAATCTGAAGGCACCACAACCAATGTAGAAAACGGTGAAAAATGAACCCGGTCCGCCAAATTCATGTAAAATTCCTTGATATAGTAATAGTGCAGGTGCTACACCAAATGATATAATATCACTCATGGAATCTAACTGTTTTCCTAGTTCCGATTCGATATTAAACTTTCGGGCAACCATACCATCAAAACGATCTGCCAATGCCGCAATAAAAATTAACAGCAAGCTTAATCTTAGATTCCCATGAAGCCCGAATATGATTGCAAATCCGCCAAGTGATAAGTTTGTTAAGGTGAGTACATTAGCTGTTTGGGATTTAAGTTTTTTTATTGTTTGATCAAGTACGTCCAACAAAAACATGCTCCACATCACTCCTTTTTTTTAGCCAAAAGGGAAATCAAAATTGTTAATTTATTCTATAATATTTAATTTTAAGCGTTTTATGTCTTTTCGTAAAGAGTATTTTTACACTATTTGGGGGTAGTTCGATGATTCAAGGTCTTTATCGTTTCATGATTGAGTTAACAAATGGCAGGTGGACTTCAGTTATTTTAAGAAGTTTTGCTCGTTCACCTGTCAGTCGTTTTATGATACCATCCTTCGCCAAGATTTATCACTTAAACCTAGAAGAAATGGAGAAGGGCTTGTCTGACTATCCTACTCTTCATGATTTATTTGTTAGGACATTGAAAAAGGAAGCAAGAGTAATTGATAAAAACAAAGAAACCGTTGTTAGCCCTGTGGATGCAGTTATTGAAGATGTTGGCCCAATAAAAGAGGCAAGTGATATTCTTGTCAAAGGAAAGACGTATTCCATTGAAGAAATGCTCGGTGACCAAGAATTATTAGCCAAATATCTACATGGTACATATATGATCCTTTATTTAAGCCCAAGTCATTATCATCGTATTCACAGTCCTGTTAATGGAGTCGTCACCAAGCAATGGACACTTGGCTCTAAATCATATCCTGTCAATAAGCTGGGATTAAAATATGGGGTTCGAACGCTTGCCAAGAATTATCGGGTAATGACTGAAGTTAAAACAGATTACGGGCATGTAGCCATTGTTAAGGTTGGGGCAATGTTTGTTAATTCGATTGAAACCACCCACAAGGGGTCCGAATTAGAAAAGGGCGGAGAATTGGCTTACTTTAGTTTCGGTTCAACGGTTGTCTTGTTATTCGAAAAAGATATTTTTCAAATCGATTCAACCATTCATACCCCGAAAGACATTAAAGTCGGAGAGAAAATTGGAGTTTTTAAATAGTACGAAAGAAAAATGGGCAAAAAGAAAAGCCCAATTTGGGCCAGGTTATGAAGATATTTTTATTTTATGGTATAAGGAACGGCGGAGCATTTCTGACTCAATTAGTCCAATAAATTCAGGGCTTAGGTTTAATTCTCTTGCTTTAAAATATGATTCAATTAGTAATTCATCTGATAGTTTTCGCACAGCAAATTCCACCTCCGATTTGCAAATAAAGTGTTCTATTATAGGAATGATAAACATAAAATGGTATGTTCAATTGGTGTACCCTAAATCTACCAAATTTATTCCTATAGAACAATCGTTCCATTTATCCACATAATCTAGTGGATAACTTGTGATTATTTTGTTTATAAAATGATGAAAAGTGTATGATTCAATCGGTATAATGTTAATAACTTTATCCACAATATTTGGAAATGACGAAATATGTCGAAAAATATTTATATTTTTTTATCATCTTTATTGATTAATGCTCCAAGCAAGTGATTCTGCGGATGAAGACAGAGCAAAAAGTATTAATCATGTATTATCATGTTTTGTTGAATAATAAGTTTAAAACTTCTTTTAATCTTTGAAACAAAGGTTAAAATTGGTTATGATGGTACATGTGAAAAAATAATGAACGAATTTAGATGTCAATGAGGTGTAGGCTTAGTGTTAAAACAATTTTTACCGAATGAGCATGTCAAAAGCATTCTTGATATATCTCCTGAACAGTTAAGTGCCAAGGGAATTAAAGGGATTATTACGGATTTAGATAATACCTTAGTAGAGTGGGACCGTCCCTTTGCTACTCCTCAACTAATTAAGTGGTTTGAGGAAATTAAAAGACACAATATCCTCGTGACAATTGTATCTAATAATAATGAAGAACGAGTTAAAGCTTTTTCTGATCCTTTGAAAATTCCGTTTATTTTTAGGGCGAGGAAGCCTTTTGCAGTCGCTTTTCATAAAGCAATTTCACAGATGGGAATAAAAAAGGAAGAAGCTGTAGTAATTGGAGATCAGTTACTGACAGATGTACTTGGCGGAAACCGGGGTGGATTTCATACTATCCTGGTTGTCCCTGTTGCGCAAACGGATGGCTTTTGGACAAAATTTAACCGTTTTGCTGAAAGAAGAATTTTAAATTGGTTTCGAAAAAAAGGTATGCTTCAATGGGAGGATTAATTTGTGAGTGAACATCAATATATATGTATGGGTTGTGGAGTAAAAGTTCAAACCGAAAACCCAGAGGAACTAGGATATGCACCAACATCGGCTTTGGAAAAGGAAATGATTATCTGCCAGCGATGTTTTCGTCTTAAGCATTACAATGAAGTTCAAGATGTCAGCTTAACGGACGATGATTTCTTGAAAATATTAAATGAAATGGGTAAGTCAGATGCTTTAATTGTCATGATCGTCGATATTTTTGATTTTAATGGCAGCTGGCTCCCTGGATTACACCGTTTTGTTGGAAGCAATAAAGTGCTCCTTGTCGGAAACAAGGTAGATTTGTTACCCAAATCTGTGAAGCATAGCAAATTAATTCATTGGATGAAACATGAGGCAAAAGAACTCGGATTAAAGCCGGAAGATGTATTCCTTGTTAGTGCAGCGAAGGGGCTGTTTGTTCGAGAAACCGCGGCCGCAATTGATGAGCATCGAAACGGTAAAGACGTCTATGTCGTGGGTTGTACAAATGTTGGGAAATCTACGTTTATCAATCGAATTATTAAAGAGGTAACAGGTGAAACCGATGTAATTACCACCTCTCATTTTCCAGGAACGACATTGGATATTATCAAAATTCCGCTCGATGATGAAAAGTCATTAATTGATTCTCCTGGTATTATTAACCATCATCAAATGGCTCATTTTGTAGATAAGCAGGATTTAAAAATTATTACCCCTAAAAAGGAAATCAAGCCTAAGGTATTTCAATTAAACGAAGGGCAGACTTTGTTCTTCGGCGGGTTAGCTCGCTTTGATTATATTAGCGGCGGCCGTAGGTCATTTGTTTGTTATGTTTCCAATGAATTAAATATTCACAGAACTAAAATGGAGAATGCCGATGAGCTTTATCAAAAACATGTGGGGGAAATGTTAACTCCGCCTCGTATGCATCAAATCGATTCCTTTCCGGAACTTGTGAAACAGGAATTTATCATAAAAGAAGCAAAAACAGACATTGTATTCTCTGGGCTTGGATGGATTACTGTCAATGAGCCTGGCGCAAAGGTAGCTGCTTACGTTCCTAAAGGGGTGCAAGCATTAATTCGGAAATCCTTAATATAAATAGACAATGCTTAATGGGTGGGGGAATACTGGTGAAGAAATTATTTGCTGTTTTGGGGGATCCAATCGGACATTCAATGTCTCCGTTTATGCTTAATGATTTATTTTCCTTTTATAACATGGACTCCGTTTATTTACCATTTCATGTGAAGGCTGAGAATTTACACGATGCTGTCAAGGGTTTAAAGGCGGTGGGGGTCGGTGGATTTAATGTAACTGTCCCACATAAAAGCAACATTATTCCCTTTCTGGATGGTATAGATGAATTAGCGGTAAATATCGGAGCGGTCAATACGGTTGTGAATGAGAATGGTCAATTAATTGGCTATAACACAGATGGTCCTGGTTTTCTAAAAGGGTTAAATGCTATATTACCTAATTTAACAGGTCAAAAAGTTTTGATTATTGGAGCGGGCGGCGCAGCGAGAGCCATCTATTTTACATTGGCAAAGGAAAACACTCAGAGATTAGATATTGCAAATCGCACAATTGATAGGGCTATTAGACTAATCAATGATTGTCCATATTCCGTTGATTCTCGCGCGTGTTCATTTGAAGAAGCGGTTGAATCATTGGGGGAATATGATTTAGTTATTCAAACAACTTTGATCGGCATGTCCCCAAAAATTTATGAGCAGCCAATCGCTCTAAATAATTTAAGGAAACAGGCAGTCTTTTGTGATATCATATACAATCCACTTGAAACACAATTTTTAAAAGAAGCACGTCAAAATGGTGCAAGAATCCAAAACGGAATAGATATGTTTGTCTATCAAGGAGCCCTTGCTTTTGAAAAATGGACAGGTATATTCCCGGATGTAGAAAGAATGAGAGAAAATGTGTTAAAACAACTAGGAGGAAGAACATGTTAACAGGAAAGCAAAAAAGATTCTTACGTTCAAAGGCTCACCACTTAGATCCTATTTTTCAAGTAGGTAAAGGGGGAGTAAATGAAAATATGATTAAGCAAATTGCTGATGCACTCGAAGCAAGAGAGCTTTTTAAAATCAGCGTCTTGCAAAATTGTGAAGATGACAAAACCGTCGTTGCTGAGCAATTAGCAGAGGGTACAGGAGCAGAAATTGTGCAACTTATTGGGAACACGATAGTCCTCTATAAAGAGTCTGTAGAAAAGAAAACAATTAAGCTTCCATAATTGAATGTATAAGGAGACGAGCTCATGAAAAAGGTGGGGATATTGGGAGGAACCTTTGATCCTCCGCATTACGGACATCTTTTAATTGCAAATGAGGTTCTTTCCACCCTTCATCTAGATGAAATTTGGTTTATGCCAAATCAAGAGCCTCCACATAAGAAAAAATCGGAATCGATAACAAATGAAGACCGCCGGCAAATGCTTGAATTAGCCATCCAAGGAAATGATGCTTTTCGAGTCGAAACGATTGAGCTTCATAGAAAAGGCCCTTCTTATACAGTCGATACGATGAAAATGATTAATGCCCAGCATTCTGAACATCAATTTTTCTTTATTATTGGCGCGGATATGATAGAATACCTGCCAAAATGGCATAAAATTGACGAACTGACTAGACTGGTCCAATTTGTTGGAGTTGAAAGACCTGCATATAGCAGTCAAACCGATTACCCTGTCCTTTATGTAGATGTGCCTGCAATCGATGTATCATCAAGTATGATAAGAGATAGGGTAAAAAACAAACAGACCATTCGGTATCTATTGCCGGATTCGGTCATTCAATTTATCGAGGAGAAGCATTTGTATGGAACGTGAAGCAGCATTAGAGCTTGTTAAGAAACAATTAACCGACCATCGCTATCAGCATACCCTAGGAGTAATGGAGGCAGCAATCGTACTTGCACAGCAATATGGCGGTGATGCACAGAAAGCCGAATTAGCTGCCATTTTTCATGATTATGCAAAATTTCGGCCTAAAGAAGAAATGAAGGAAATTATCGCTAGTCAAGGATTTCCAGAGGATTTACTTCATTTCAATTCGGAATTGTGGCATGCCCCTGTTGGTAGGTACTTGGTGGAAAAGGAAGCGGGCATAAACGATCCAGAAGTGTTAGCTGCCATTCGCTTTCATACATCAGGAAGACCAGGAATGAGTCTTTTAGAGAAGATAATCTATTTGGCAGATTACATTGAACCAGGCCGTCATTTTCCAGGTGTGGAAGAAGTAAGAGAAATGGCGAAAGAAAACTTAGATAAAGCACTAATTATGGCTATCAAAAACACAATCAGTTTTTTATTAAAAAAGAATCAAACGGTTTACCCAGATACATTCTATACGTACAATGACCTAATCGAGAAACTGGAGGATTGATTCATGGATAATCATGAACTACTAAAAATAGCTGTAAAGGCTGCAGATGACAAACGAGCGGAAGATATTCTTGCATTAAATATGAAGGGAATTTCCCTAATTGCCGATTATTTTATCATTTGTCATGGTAATTCAGATAAACAAGTACAAGCAATTGCAAGGGAAATAAAAGAAAAAGCGCAAGAGCAAGGCTGTGAAGTAAAAAGAATTGAGGGTTTTGATGAAGCAAGATGGGTATTAATTGACCTTGGCGATGTCGTAGCCCATGTATTTCATCGTGACGAAAGAAGCTATTATAAGTTAGAGCGCTTATGGGGCGATGCACCAACTGAAGATATCCTTAGTGAGTTAAATACATGAGTTATCAACAATTCGCTTATCTTTATGATGAATTAATGAAGGATGCACCCTATGAGGAGTGGGTCGAGTTCGTTAAAGATAGGTGCGTAAAATATCAGGTTGAGGGCACTCGCTTACTTGACTTGGCATGTGGCACAGGTGAATTATCCGTCCGTTTAGCCCAAGACGGTTTTCAAGTAACGGGTGTCGATTTATCTGAGGATATGTTAGCTGTAGCCCAGGCTAAATCTGAGGAGACAGGGCTGCGAATTCCATTTTTTCAGCAGAATATGGCAGATTTGGAAGGTCAGGCGGAATTTGATGTCATTGGCATTTTATGTGACTCGTTAAATTATCTGCAAACTGAGGAAGAAGTTAGAGCAACTTTTTCAAACGTTTTTCAGCATTTGAGCAATCAGGGGATTTTCCTCTTTGATGTGCATTCCATTTATAAAATAGCTCATCTATTCATAAATCAAACATATGCTTCAAGTGAGGAATATGTTTCCTTTATTTGGAATAGCTTTGCTGGAAAAAGTCTAAATAGTGTCGAGCATGAGTTAAGTTTCTTTGTTTTGGACGAACAGACCGGTAAGTATGACCGCTTTGATGAACTTCATTTTCAACGTACATATACCATACAGCAATATTCAAACTGGTTGATCGAGGCCGGTTTTGAAGTGCTGGAAGTCAGTGCTGATTTTGAAAACTCAGACCCTCACTCACAATCAGAACGAATCTTTTTTGTAGCAAGAAAACATAAAGAAAGCCATCTATAAAAAAGATGGCTTTTTTATCATAATAAAAAAGGAATATTGTCAGTTCATGGCGAAATTAATAATTTGAGAATTGTGATTCCACTTTATCAAGGTCGTCTTTAAATTTTGCTTTTGTTGCCTGGAAGATATGTTCAAAAACATCCCCGAGTTCATTATCCAATACTTTTATTCCTTCACCTGTAATTCCGCCCTTAACACATACCTTATCTTGTAGTGACGGCAAGGTGTAATGCCCTTGCTTTAATAATTCACCTAGTCCGACAATCATTTCACTAGCCATCGTAGTTGCATCATTTTCATCAATTTCAGTCTCTTTAACTGCTGCATTAATGAAACTTTGGAGTAGATAACTGAAAAATGCAGGACCACAACTAACGATATCAGAGGCAGCCCTCGTTATTTTTTCGTTGATATGGACTGGCACTCCAATTTTAGTAATTAATTCTTCGATTTTCCTCTTCCATCGCTCACTGCAATTTTCTCCATAGGTAATCAGCGTTACCCCAGATAAGGCTCGATTCGTAATACTTGGAATTACCCTGGCGACTGAACAGGAAACCTTTTTTTCAATTTGGCTTGTACTGATAGGACTCGTTATCGTGATCACACATTTTTTTGGACTTAACCGTGGTTTAATTTCATGTAAAATTTTATATACATCTAATGGTTTGACACAAACAAATACCAAGTCGGACTCAGCAGCTACTTCTCCTGGATTTGCCCCAACCTTTATTTCTTTATATTTATCTTTAAGCAACAAGGCTTTTGATTTTGTCCTGTTGGTAATCATCATAGAAGCAGGGGAAATGGCTTTTCCTTCAATCAGGGCTTCTACCAACATGCTCCCCATATTTCCAGTACCGATAATACCTATATTCATTGTTCCGACCCTCCTCGCATGCAATTATTCTTTTATAACCATATGAAATCAGATAGTGAAATATACCTTTAGAAAGGAAGGATCAAAGTGAAAGACTGGTTGATTGAACACAAGATTTCTGTTTTGCTGGGGGCTTTATTAGCATTAGGTGGTATTTATTATTTTTATGTTAGTGATTCTGCAGCCACTTCACCCGTTAACACACTTAGTATAGAAGAAAAGGTTCAAGAGGATGAGAAAGAAAAAGGAAGTATCCAATCCGACAAACAACCTGAATTACCAGAAAAAATTATGGTCGATGTGAAAGGACAAATTAAACAGCCTGGAGTTTATCAAGCAAATACGGGTGAAAGAGTGATTGATGTTATTAGCCGGGCTGGTGGTTTAACGGACAAAGCAGACCAAGGCATGGTGAATTTTGCCGAACACGTCAAGGATGAAATGATCATTTACATACCTGCAAAGGGAGAGGAGGGGATTTCATCACCTATTACCTCACCGGGTAACCCAGCCTCGTCAGTTGGCAGTCAAAATGAAGCAAAAATTAACATTAATAAGGCAGATGAAACAGAACTGCAGAATCTTCCTGGCATCGGTCCAGCTAAGGCAGCGGCTATCATCGAATATAGGAATACAAGCGGCCCCTTCAAAACCGTTGAAGATTTAAAAAATATCAGCGGGATTGGGGACAAAACATTTGAAAAATTAAAGGATTTGATTGCTATATAAAAAATCTTTATTTGACCAAAAAGGACAAGCACTATTACACTTATAGTGAACCATCAAAAAAGGGAGTGGGAGAAGTGGAGAGAATTTCTTGGGATCAATATTTTATGGCACAAAGCCATTTGCTCGCACTTAGAAGCACATGTACCAGGTTGACAGTGGGTGCAACCATCGTTAGAGATAAACGAATTATTGCCGGGGGCTACAATGGTTCCATAGCGGGCGGTGACCATTGTATTGATAAGGGGTGTTTTGTGATTGACAATCATTGTGTCAGGACGGTCCATGCTGAAATGAATGCAATACTACAGTGTGCTAAATTTGGAGTTCCAACCGCTGACGCTGAAATTTATGTCACCCATTTCCCGTGTCTTCAATGCTGTAAAGCGCTTATTCAAGCAGGGATTAAAACGGTTTATTACGCGGAGGATTACAAAAATCATCCGTATGCAATCGACCTTTTTAAACAGGCAAACGTAACCATTGAAAAGGTTGCTCTAAACGAGTCCGTGATTGATTTACGAATGGTTAAACAATAATACTTCAAAAAATGGGCGCCGGTTATCTGCCGGCTCCATAATGTTTATTATTAGAAACTTATATGGAGAAAATCAAATGAATGGAAAATATCTTTATTTTGCAATTGCCGCTATATTTGGTGTATTATCTGCACTTTATAAGTTCCTTCCTTTTTTCTTATTACAAGTCTTTACTCTTTATCTTCTATATAAATACAAACGTTTCTCCGCCCTACAACTAACAAGCATCACCATATGTTTTTTGATATTCTTGTTTATTGGCCTTCATTCTAATTCAATGAATCAATCGGTTATCCCCGCTGCTACAACAACCTTTACTCTTCAATATACTCAAGATCCCAAAATCGATGGCGACTTATTACAAGTGCAAGCGGTAGAACAGCGCTACAAGGAGAGTATCTTAATCCGCTACAACATTCCATCTGAACAGGAAAAAATAAATCTAAAAACAGAAATGTTTTATCAAAGATTATGCAGTGTATCTGGTACCTTGGAAAAACCGGCGATTGCCAAAAATCCTAATGCATTTAATTACCGAACTTACTTAGCAAGGAAGAATATTTATTGGATAATAGAAGTGCAAGAAAACCTGCTACAACATTGCACTCCGCTAAAACCATCTCCGTTCGTGATAATCAAACAACTGCGTTATAAAGGAATTAACTATCTCGAGTCGCACTTTCCACAGGAAATCGCTTCCCTTTCAGCCGCTTTAATTTTTGGTGACAGAAATTTATTTGACCCAGATGTATTATCTGCTTACCAAAAAACCGGTATTGTCCATTTGCTTGCGATATCTGGTCTTCATGTCTCCTTATTAATTGCGATGGTTTTTTATCTAGGAATCCGCTTCGGCCTTACGAGACAGTTCATGAATAATTTCCTTCTAATTCTTCTTCCAATCTATGTGATATTGACTGGTAGTTCGCCCTCTGTTATTCGCTCAGGGCTAATGATTTTTCTTGTCTTACTTACTGTGAAGTGGCGCACCCGCCTAAAGCTATTCCCGCATGATGCCATTAGTTTGGCTTTTATTGCTTATTTGATAGTTAGTCCAATGGTGGTTTTTGATGCTGGCTTTCAACTATCTTTTGCAGTGAGTCTGGTCATCATTTTATCTGCCAATAGTATTCTTACAGATTATGCAAATAATTTAACGCGAATGCTTGCGACCTCATTGATTGCTCAATTAGGGGCACTGCCTTTCTTGCTATATCATTATTTTGAGGTTTCATTAATCGGCATCATTGCCAATATGGTCTATATTCCGCTTTTTTCATTCCTATATCTTCCGGGATTATATCTTTTGTTTTTTATTCAGTTTATTTTCGGAAAAACTCCACTACTACTTAATAAATTCTTTTTAGCCATTATTACTGTCGCTAATCACCTTATTGAATATCTCGCCGATTTTACTTTCTTCCATTTTATCCCCGGGAGACCAAATTTGATTTTCCTCATCACTTATATTTTACTGCTGCTTGCTATTTTTTATCTTTGGGAGTCAAAAACGTATCCCAAAAGAAAGGCTTTCCTGATTTTTTTAAGTATCCTGTTGGTAATTTCACAAAAAAGTTGGAACTGGTTATCTCCATATGGGGAGGTAACAATGATTGATGTTGGTCAAGGGGATAGTATCTTAATCCATTTACCACATTCAAAAGGGACCTATCTCATCGATACAGGTGGAACCATGCACTTTGCTGAAGAAAAATGGCGAGAACGTGCAAAAGCCTTTGAAGTGGGAAGGGATGTAGTTGTTCCATTTTTAAAAGGAAAGGGAATAACGCAAATTGATAAACTAATTTTAACACACGGGGATATGGATCATATTGGGGGGACAATTTCGATTATTAAAGAGCTTAAAGTTAAACAAATCTTAATGCCTGCTGTGGTTGAACCATCGAGTACTGAACTTGATATTATTAAGGAGGCCAAAAAATTAAATATTCCTGTCATAAAAGTTTCGGCAGGCGATCAGTGGACAAATGAAGAAAATGGCTTTTATATTGTTTCACCAGAAAAGAATTATACGGGAGAAAGGAACGGTGGATCCATTGCTTTTATTGCTCAATTAGGAGGCGTAAGTTGGTTTTTCGGAGGGGATCTAAATCAAGCAGGGGAAGAGAAAATCATACATCAATATCCCCATTTACATATTGATGTATTAAAAGCTGGTCACCATGGCAGTAAAACTTCAAGTGCAGTTTCTTTTATTAATCAAATAAAACCCAAAGTTGCCCTCATTTCAGCAGGGGAAAATAACCGCTTTGGTCATCCCCATCAAGAGGTGCTTGAGCGCTTAGAAACAACAAATACGATTATTTTTCGAACCGATCAGCAAGGCGCAATCACCTATAAATTTTATCATCAGAAAGGAACCTTTTTACCTTATTTACCATAGGATAAAGCATCTTACTAATAAAAAAAGACTGCAGCAATGCAGTCTTCTGCCTAACACATATGTAGCCAATCATTACGAACCGATTACCTTAATGACTGTTGCAACAATAAACATTATGGCAAAAAAACCAAAAGAAACCCCAAATCCTACCCCAGAATCGATCGCGTCGTTTCGTTTACTTTGCACATCTTTTTCAAATTCATTCACAGTCTACCCCTCCTATTTCACATTATAGTATAAGTCATTCTCGAAAAAAAATCCAGCATACTTCAAATTGCTTTCCACAACTGACAAGAGTTGTCAAAATACTGAGACTGATAAACGGCTAAACTATAGTTACTTAAGGAACTCCGCCAGACAATAGAATATCCTAGGGCTTCTATTGCAGGCGTTCATTATAGATAGGGAATTAGCACTTTTCAAATAGGTGTTAATTCCCTTTAAAATGCTTGTCAAAATGGCCAAGCTTCTTTACCATAGGTATGAATGGAAAGAAGGGGAGCGCTGAAACATGGTAATGGATAGTTGGAAAAAAATCAAAAAAAAGGAATTTGCTCCTATTTATTTATTATTTGGAACTGAGTCTTTTTTAATTAATGAAACAAAGCAATTACTACTCAATCATATTTTGACCGAAGAAGAGAAGGATTTTAATTTTGCTAGTTATGATTTAGAGGAAACATCAATCGAGGTTGCCATCGAAGATGCTGAAACCTTTCCTTTTTTAGGAGAAAAAAAAGTTATCTTTTTACATAATCCTGTTTTTTTAACAGCAGAAAAATCCAAGGATAAGGCGGTCCACAACTTATCCAGGTTCGAAATGTATTTGAAAGAGCCCTCACCTTATTCGGTGTTAGTCATTTCGGCGCCATATGAAAAGTTGGATGAACGGAAGAAAATAACGAAGGAATTAAAAAGACATGCTGAAGTTGTTGAAGCTAAAAAGTTAAATGAACATGACTTAAAGAACTGGGTTAAGGGCAGGGCAAAGAACAGTGGGATTGAATTCGAACCAGATGCGATCGACCAATTATTGGCATTAGTTGGAACAAATATGTTTATGATTACCAGTGAAGTAGATAAATTGGCATTATATGCAGCCGGTGAAAAAAGAATAGACATAGGTTTAGTAGAGAAATTAGTGGCACGATCCCTTGAGCAGAATATCTTTACACTAATTGAAAAAGTAGTCCAGCGAAAACTTGATGAAGCGTTAAGGATTTATTACGATTTGTTAAAACAAAATGAAGAACCGATAAAGATTTTGGCCTTACTTGCAGGGCAATTTAGGTTAATATACCAAGTAAAGGAACTGTCGAGGAGAGGGTATGGGCAGCAGCAAATTGCTGGTTACTTAAGAACGCATCCTTTCCGTGTTAAGCTGGCACTCGGACAAGCGAATAAATTTACTGATGAAGAATTAGCCCATTTAATGGATCTCCTCGCAGAAGCAGATTACCAAATGAAAACCGGGGGCATGAATAAATCTTTATTAATTGAAATGTTTCTCTTTCATTTGAAGAAATAAAAAAAACGATTCCTTTGAAAGGGAATCGTTTTTTTTTACTAAATTAAAGAGAGTTAGTCTTTTTCATTAGACGAGATTTTTTACGAGCAGCAGCATTTTTGTGGATAAGACCTTTTGCAGCAGCCTTGTCTAATTTACTAGCAGCAGCAGCAAATACTTCTTTAGCAGCAGCACCGTCGTTAGTAGAAATTGCAGCTTCTACTTTCTTAACAGCAGTACGCATTGCAGATTTCGCAGTTGTATTTTGAGCGTTACGAGCTTCACTTGTTTTTACACGCTTAATAGCAGATTTAATATTAGGCATTACTTTCACCTCCTACAAAGAATCGAGACTATATGAACTCGACTTAACATTCCTAAAAATAATTCAGAACATGAAATATTTTATCAAATGGAAGGCTATAATGCAATACTGTTTTCACAGAAGAATATCATTTGCATGATTTAAGATGGTAAGGGCAAAAATAGGAAATAGTTGCTAGACTTTTGAAAGATTTGATGGGAGTGAATATTAATGGATAAGTCAATTGACTTAAGTCAATATTCTGTTCGAACGGATTTGGCGATTGAAGCTAGAGAGATGGTCCTTACACAGCAAAAAGGGTCAGTCGGGCAAGAGAAAGATCTTTCGCAAATTGAAGGCGTGATTATTAAGGAAAAAGATGTGGATGACATAAAGATTTCTTTAGTCGAAGTGACAAAACAAGGCGAACAGCATCTGGGAAAAAAAGCAGGCAGGTATTTAACTGTTGAAGTACAAGGGATTCGCCAGCAAAATACAGAGGTACAGCAAAAGGTGGAGGAAATTTTTGCTAGAGAGTTCTCCTACTTTTTGGAGGGGTCTGGAATAAAAAAAACAGATTCATGTCTTGTGGTGGGTCTAGGTAATTGGAATGTGACCCCGGATGCCCTAGGACCGATGGTGTGTGAAAATTTGCTGGTTACCCGCCATCTGTTTCAGTTGCAGCCGGAAAATGTAGAGGAAGGCTTCAGGTCCGTTAGTGCCCTTTCACCAGGTGTTATGGGATTAACGGGGATTGAAACAAGCGATATTATTTTTGGTGTAGTGGAAAAAACAAGACCTGATTTTGTTATTGCTATTGACGCCCTTGCATCTCGTTCGATTGAACGGGTTAATTCAACCATCCAAATTTCCGATACAGGTATACATCCTGGTTCGGGGGTTGGTAATAAAAGAAAAGAATTGAGTAAAGAAACCTTAGGGATACCTGTTATTGCAATTGGGGTTCCGACCGTGGTAGATGCTGTGTCCATTACAAGTGACACCATCGATTTTATACTTAAGCACTTTGGAAAAGAGCTTAAGGAGGGCAATCGTCCTTCAAGATCACTTGCACCAGCAGGCATGAGTTTCGGTGAAAAGCGAAAGTTGACTGAAGAGGACTTACCGGAAGAAAAGCACAGGAAAACCTTTCTTGGAATGATTGGGACCTTAGAAGATGAGGAGAAAAGAAAATTAATTTATGAAGTTTTATCTCCAATTGGTCATAATTTAATGGTTACTCCTAAGGAAGTTGATGTTTTTATTGAAGATATGGCCAATCTTATTGCCAACGGTTTAAATTCTTCACTTCATGGTGCTGTTGACCAAGGGAATGCTGGCTACTATACAAAATAAAGGAACGACGAGAGGCATCTTTCAAATCTATTTATTTGAAAGGATGCCTCTTAAGTTAAAATTCGGGTTCTACCAATTCTAGTAGCTTCATATCATTTACTAGAATACGTTTTGCGAGGTGGAACCATGAAAGCTAGAAATTCAGGAACTTTTGTTATGGTGCAAGGGACAAGTCTACTTAAAGCCGCTGGATTATTGTTACTATTTATACTATTGATTTTCTCTATTAGTGGATTATTAACCTCGTTAAAGCCACAATATCGACTTATGTCGTCTTCGGTTAATCAGGCAGCAACAAATGTGAATGGGGAATTGCTCTATCAATTAATGGGTTGGGAAAATCATCATTTCTTGTCGGTTGAACAAGATTGGACTTCAACTCCTACTTTAACGAACTTGGTATTTAAGTTATCAAGCAATATTAACTTAAATGATCCCCGCAGTCTCCTTGGTAGAGAGCTGCCAGGATTTTATCAATTTGATGGTAAAATTCTAGTGGCTGGTGAAGGGACAAACTACACAAATATGCCAATTGAATCTGCCCCGCCCATTGAAATAATGAAAGCAGAGCGAGAGGCATCGTTACAAAATTTAGAGGGTTTAGAAAAGCCTGAGGATGAAAATTCACTTCCTGCACCTAGTCAGACAACAGGCTCACGTAAGGTTGTCTATCTATACTTTACACATAACAGGGAATCTTATTTGCCCTATTTAAAGGGTGTTACCAATCCGAATTTAGCCTTTCATTCAAAAATCAACGTAACAAAAATTGGTGATCACTTAAAGACAAGTTTGGAAGATAGAGGAATTGGAACCTTTTTAGATAAAACGGATGTTCAGGCAAACCTCAATAAAAAAGGTTTGAAATATCCTAGTTCTTACCAGGAATCCCGCTCAGTTGTTCAAACGGCAATGGCATCGGATCGTGATTTACATTACTTTATCGATATTCATAGGGATTCTAACCGCAAAGATAAATCAACCATTACAATTAACGGAAAGTCATATGCAAAGCTCGCCTTTATCATCGGCGGTAAAAATCCAAATCATGAGAAGAACGAGAAATTAGCAACCGAACTGCATAAAAGTTTAGAAAAAAAGTATAAAGGTTTAAGCAGAGGTGTTTTCGTGAAATATAGTGGGAATGCTGTTTATAATCAAAACCTATCAAATAATGTAATCTTGATTGAATTTGGCGGTGTTGATAATACGTTTGAAGAATTAAATCGTTCGGCTGATGCCCTTGCCGATGTGTTTAGTGATTTTTACTGGGAGGCTGAAAAAGTTAACCAGGATGTTGAACAATCAACAAAAGAACAATAGATGTAAGGGAGCATTTTTTATGAAGATGTTCATGTTAAAAAGCTTATGCTTGGCTGCTCTCATGTTAATCTCTGTTTTAGTAGGTATGCAATTGGCTAATGATGGTATTCATAAAATGAAAGGCTATGATGATCCAAACTTTCAAAATGCTGTTCGTTTAAATGGGACAGACAATAACTTTCAAGCTACCTTCTTGGGAAACGAAATCTCAAGTCATGATCTTGAGGCTAAGCAAAAGAAACTCGAACAAATAAGTGCATATAATTTTTTCTCTTCTATGGGGAAGAAGATGTCTGAGGGGATATCAGGGGTTTCTGAAAAATTAGTTCATCTTATTGCTGATTAAAATAATCGAAGTGGCACCAGTTGGGTGCCGCTTTTCGATTTTGATTGAATCTTGTTAATCCTATTGATATAATTCAAAATAGTGTATATGTGCGAGTATAGTAGGAGTGAAAGACCGTGAACAATAATGAAAGACTCAAACGACAATCAAAGATTAGAAATTTCTCAATTATTGCCCATATCGATCATGGGAAATCAACATTAGCTGACCGAATCTTGGAGAAAACCAATGCATTGACCTCTCGGGAAATGAAAGATCAGCTCCTTGATTCGATGGACCTTGAAAGAGAACGTGGAATTACCATTAAATTAAATGCCGTCCAGTTAACATACAAAGCAAAAGATGGAGAAGAATATATTTTCCATTTAATTGATACACCGGGACATGTCGATTTTACGTATGAGGTATCAAGGAGCCTTGCAGCATGTGAAGGGGCTGTTTTAGTCGTTGACGCTGCACAAGGAATTGAAGCACAGACACTAGCCAACGTTTATCTAGCCCTTGATAACGACCTTGAAATTTTACCAGTCATTAACAAAATTGACTTACCTAGTGCAGATCCAGAGCGTGTTCGAGGAGAAATTGAGGATGTCATCGGTTTGGACGCTTCGGAAGCCGTGTTAGCTTCAGCAAAGGCTGGGATTGGGATTGAAGAAATCCTTGAACAAGTCGTTCAAAAAGTCCCTGCACCACAGGGAGACCCAGAAGCACCATTAAAGGCCCTTATTTTCGATTCTCTTTATGACGCCTACCGTGGTGTTGTCGCGTACATTCGTGTGGTCGAAGGAACAGTTAAGGTGGGCGATAAAGTAAGAATGATGGCTACCGGGAAAGAATTTGAAGTAAATGAGGTAGGCGTATTTACACCAAAAGCAACCATGCGTGATGAGTTAACCATTGGTGATGTTGGCTTTTTATCAGCATCAATAAAAAATGTCGGCGACACTCGTGTGGGGGATACGATTACAAATGCAAAAAATGGGGCAACAGAGCCACTTCCAGGTTACCGGAAACTAAACCCAATGGTTTACTGTGGACTTTACCCAATTGATACAGCGAAGTTTAATGATCTGCGTGAAGCACTTGAAAAGCTTCAGTTAAATGATTCTTCCCTTCAATTTGAACCAGAAACTTCACAAGCACTTGGATTCGGTTTCCGTTGTGGATTCTTAGGATTGCTTCATATGGAGATTATTCAAGAACGGATTGAACGCGAATTTAAAATTGATTTAATTACGACAGCACCGAGTGTTATCTATCATGTTCATATGACAGATGGCTCTGAAATAAGGGTCGACAATCCATCAGATTTACCGGATCCACAAAAAATTGACCGTGTCGAAGAGCCTTATGTTAAAGCTACTATGATGGCTCCAAATGATTATGTAGGGACCATTATGGAACTTTGCCAACAAAAACGTGGTATTTTTGTGACAATGGAATACCTGGCAGAAAATAGGGTAAGTATTATCTATGAGATGCCATTAGCAGAAATTGTTTATGATTTCTTTGATCAATTGAAATCAAGCACTAGAGGTTACGCATCCTTTGATTACGAGCTCATTGGTTATAAACCGTCCAGCCTTGTTAAAATGGACATATTGTTAAATGCTGAAAAAGTGGATGCATTAAGCTTTATTGTCCATAAAGACTTCGCCTATGAACGAGGGAAGATTATTGTTGAAAAACTGAAGGAGCTAATTCCAAGGCAGCAGTTTGAAGTTCCTATACAGGCAGCAGTAGGTCAGAAAATTATTGCACGTTCTACAATTAAGGCTATGCGTAAAAACGTTTTAGCCAAATGTTATGGCGGAGATATTTCCCGTAAACGAAAATTATTAGAAAAGCAAAAAGAAGGTAAAAAGCGGATGAAGCAAGTAGGATCCGTTGAAGTACCACAAGAAGCATTTATGGCTGTCTTAAAAATGGACGATAGCAACACAAAAAAATAAACTAGCTGGGGGTTAGGACAAGCCATTTTTTCAGGCGAATTCTAGCCTCTTTTTGTTGAAGAATGAGGAAGTGAACGAAATGATTAAATCAGCCTATCTCCATATCCCTTTTTGTGAGCATATTTGCCATTATTGTGATTTTAATAAAGTATATCTAAAGGGGCAGCCGGTTGATGACTACTTAAAAGCACTTGAACAAGAAATGAAACTGACTTTAGCCCAATTTCCAACAACTGCTCTTGAAACGATATTTGTTGGTGGGGGTACACCGACATCGTTAAATGAGAAGCAACTTTATCAATTTTGTGAAAGTATTAACAGAAATTTACCAAAGCATGAGACTATAGAATTTACCTTCGAGGCGAATCCTGGTGACTTAACGGCAGGGAAATTAGAAATATTAAAAGAGGCTGGGGTTAACCGGATTAGCCTTGGAGTTCAAACGTTTAATGAGGAACTACTGCAAAAAATCGGCCGTGTCCACAAAGCGAAAGATGTATACCAAACAATTGATAACGCAAAATCTTTAGGATTTGAAAATATCAGTATTGATCTTATCTTTAGTTTACCTTCTCAAACTCTCTCAGATTTTAAAGAAACATTAAAAGAGGCTTTTTCGCTTGATATCACACACTATTCTGGCTATTCCTTAATCATTGAACCAAAAACAGTTTTTTATAATTTACTGAAAAAAGGAAAACTGCCAACTCCTGGTGAGGATGTGGAAGCTGCGATGTACGAATTGCTAATGGAAGAAATGGAAAAGCATGGCTTCAACCAATATGAAATTAGTAATTTTTCTAAACCAGGGTATGAGAGCAGACATAACCTTACCTATTGGAATAACGATTCCTATTATGGGTTTGGGGCAGGTGCACATAGCTATTTAAATGGGATAAGACGTTCGAATATTGGTCCCTTAAAAAGGTATATGGAGCAAATAAACAATGGGATCCTGCCGGTAATGGAAGAACATCAAACTTCAAAAATTGAGCAAATGGAAGAAGAAATGTTTTTGGGGCTGCGAAAAACTGCCGGTGTTTTCATTCCTCATTTTATTGAAAAATTTGCGAAAGACCCCCTTCAATTATTCGAAAAAGAGATTAGTGAATTAACGGCAAAACAGTGGTTAGATGTGGGAAAAAATCATATATTTTTAACGAAAAAGGGGAGACTGCTAGGAAATGAGGTATTCCAGGCATTTTTAAGGTAAGCAAGATAATAATTATTGTCTTGATAAAAGAGGTTTACTGTTCTTTTTGATTGACACCATCCCCCTTCATTTGATAATTTATTAATATAATTAGCACTCGTTAACTAAGAGTGCTAACAGAGGTGATGAATGTTGCTAACAGATCGTCAATTGTTAATTCTTCAGGTTATTGTTGATGACTTTATTCGATCTGCCCAACCAGTCGGCTCAAGAAGTTTGTCAAAAAAGAAAGAGATTTCTTTCAGTTCGGCAACCATTCGAAATGAAATGTCCGACCTTGAAGAGTTGGGGTATATTGAAAAGACACATACCTCTTCAGGTCGTGTCCCGTCGGAAAAAGGATATCGCTATTATGTGGATCATCTATTGTCTCCGCAGGTATTAAATCAACATGATACATCTATCATTCAGTCGATTTTTGCAGAGAAAATTTTTGAATTTGAAAAAATTATCCAAAGGTCCGCAAAAATATTATCGGACTTAACGAACTACACATCAATTGTTCTAGGTCCGGCTGTTAGTATTAATAAGTTGAAAAAAATTCAAATTATCCCGTTAAACAAAGAAACAGCCGTAGCTATTTTTGTTACTGATACGGGCCATGTAGAAAATAGGACCTTTTCTTTACCAGCATCAGTAGATGCCAGTGATTTAGAAAAAACAGTAAATATTTTGAACGATCGTTTATCAGGCGTTCCTCTTGAAGACCTAAATGATAAGATTTATAAAGAAGTAGCAATGCTTTTAAGGCAGCATATCCATGGTTATGACTTCATGCTGCATACTATCGCAGATTCATTAAAAATGCCAGTTAATGAAAAACTTTTCTTCGCTGGAAAGACCAATATGTTAAGCCAGCCAGAGTTTCATGATGTAACAAAACTCCGCAGCCTATTAACGATGATTGACCAGGAAGAGTGGATTTATAATTTAATCAGAAATGATTCGGCTGGAATTCAGGTGAAAATTGGTACGGAAAATAATAATAGTGTCATGGATAATTGCAGCTTAATCACAGCTACCTACTCGGCTGGTGTTGAAAATTTAGGGACGATCGCCATTCTAGGCCCTACAAGGATGGAGTATTCCCGAGTCATTAGCTTATTACAATTTTTAAGTAAGGATTTAACGGCTGTATGGACGAAATTGTATCAAAATAAATAGCTCGGGTAATATTGAATATGGGTGAAATACCTGTTTCACCCCCCTTTACTATGAAGATGAATTATCCTATAAATGACAGCAAATGCTTTAAGGGAGGTGAGTAAGTTGACAAATGAGAATAACAAAACGTTAAATGAAGAAATGGAAGTTGAAAGTACTGATAATGTTGAACTTACCGAAGAAAAAACGGTTGAGACTGTTTTTGACGAAGGTGCAGCAGCAGAACAAGCAGAGGATTCAGTGGTTGATGAAAAGGACCAAGAAATTCAATTGCTGAAAGAAAAGTTAGAGGAAGCAGATAATCGATATCTACGCTTGCAAGCAGACTTTGATAATTTCCGGAGACGTTCTAGATTAGATCTAGAAGCGGGCCAAAAATATAGAGCACAAAAACTTATTACAGATTTATTGCCTGCAATTGACAACTTTGAAAGAGCAATGAAAATTGAAGCAGATAATGAACAAACTAAGACACTTTTACAAGGAATGGACATGGTTTACCGCAGTTTGCTTGATGCCCTGAAAATTGAAGGTGTTGAACCAATTGAATCTGTAGGTAAAGAGTTTGATCCGCATCAGCACCAAGCTGTCATGCAGGGTGAGGATGAGAACTATGGCTCAAACATTGTCACTGATGAATTTCAAAAAGGTTATTTATTAAAAGACCGTGTTATCCGACCTGCAATGGTGAAAGTAAATCAATAAAACTACATATTTTTTCTAGGAGGAAAAGGAAATGAGTAAAATTATCGGTATCGACCTTGGTACAACCAACTCTTGTGTTGCTGTCCTTGAAGGTGGCGAACCAAAGGTTATTCCAAATCCAGAAGGGAATCGTACGGCTCCTTCCGTAATCGCCTTTAAAAATGGGGAACGCCAAGTTGGTGAAGTGGCTAAACGTCAAGCAATTACAAATCCAAACACTATCATGTCCATCAAACGTCATATGGGCACAAATTATAAAGTGGAAATTGAAGGTAAAGAGTATACACCACAAGAATTATCTGCGATTATTCTTCAATACTTAAAGTCTTATGCAGAAGATTATCTAGGCGAGCCAGTTACAAAGGCAGTAATTACAGTACCAGCGTACTTTAATGATGCAGAACGTCAAGCAACAAAAGATGCAGGGAAAATTGCTGGTCTTGAAGTAGAACGTATTATCAACGAGCCAACTGCAGCTGCACTTGCATATGGATTAGACAAAACCGACGAAGATCAAACAATACTTGTTTATGACCTTGGCGGTGGTACATTTGACGTTTCAATCCTAGAATTAGGCGATGGAGTTTTCCAAGTTAAATCAACTGCTGGTGATAATCGCCTTGGCGGAGATGATTTTGACCAAGTCGTTATTGATTACCTTGTAGACCAATTCAAAAAAGAAAATGGAATTGACCTCTCACAAGATAAAATGGCACTACAACGCTTAAAGGATGCGGCTGAAAAGGCGAAAAAGGACTTATCAGGTGTAACTTCTACGCAAATTTCATTACCATTTATCACTGCTGGTGCCGCTGGTCCGCTTCACCTTGAAGTAACCATGACTAGAGCAAAGTTTGACGAATTATCTGCTCATCTTGTAGAGCGTACAATGGGTCCAACTCGCCAAGCATTAAGCGATGCTGGTTTAACGCCTTCAGAAATTGATAAAGTAATCCTAGTTGGTGGTTCAACACGTATTCCGGCTGTTCAAGAAGCAATTAAAAAAGCGACAGGACAAGAGCCGCATCGTGGGGTTAACCCAGATGAAGTGGTAGCAATGGGTGCTGCGATTCAAGGTGGAGTTATTACTGGGGATGTAAAAGACGTTGTATTGCTTGACGTTACACCACTTTCCCTTGGTATTGAAACAATGGGTGGTGTATTTACGAAGCTAATCGATCGTAATACAACAATCCCTACATCTAAATCACAAGTGTTCTCAACTGCTGCTGATAATCAGACTGCTGTTGATATCCATGTTCTTCAAGGGGAACGTCCAATGGCTGCTAATAACAAGACATTAGGACGCTTCCAATTATCTGATATTCCACCGGCACCACGTGGAATTCCGCAAATTGAAGTGAACTTTGACATCGATAAGAACGGTATCGTAAATGTTCGTGCAAAAGACCTTGGCACAAATAAAGAACAACAAATCACAATTAAGTCTTCAACTGGACTATCAGATGAAGAAATTCAAAACATGGTTAGAGAAGCTGAAGAAAACGCAGAAGCAGATAGACTGCGTAAAGAAGAAGTGGAACTTCGTAACGAAGCAGATCAACTTGTCTTTACAACCGAAAAGACCTTAAAGGATCTTGAAGGTAAGGTTGATGCTGGTGAAGTAGCTCAAGCTAATGAAGCTAAGGATGCGTTAAAAGCTGCGATTGAGAAAAACGACCTTGAAGAAATCCGTGCGAAAAAGGATGCATTACAAGAAATCGTTCAAGCTCTAACAGTTAAACTTTATGAACAAGCGGCAGCTGCTCAGCAAGCCCAACAGGGTGGCCCTGAAGCTGGAAATACTGCAGGTCCTAAAGATGATGTTGTTGACGCAGAATTTGAAGAAGTAAAAGAAGATAAGTAGAAAAGCGGAAGCGCCTTGTTCAGGGGCGACAGGCATAAGACGAGCTGGCGAGAAGGTTGCTTTTTACCTTCTTGACAGATTGGCTTATGACCCCGAGCCCCTAGGCGCTGGAGCTAGACATTTATAAGAGTTTTTACAGCTCAGAAAAAAGTCAAAGTCAGAACTATGGGCTTTGGCTTTTTTATTGCATTAACATTGTGATGAATGATACAATAACCTTTATGTGACAGATTCGGGAGTGGGTAATCATGAGTAAACGGGATTACTATGAAGTACTAGGGCTTAGTAAAAGTGCTTCAAAGGATGAAATAAAAAAAGCCTATCGAAAGCTATCAAAACAATATCATCCAGATATAAATAAAGCAGCAGATGCGGCAGATAAATTTAAAGAAATAACAGAAGCATATGAAGTATTAAGCGATGATCAGAAAAAGGCCCATTATGATCAATTCGGCCATACAGATCCAAACCAAGGCTTTGGCGGTAGCGATTTTGGCGGCGGCTTTGGAGGATTTGAAGATATCTTTAATACTTTCTTTGGCGGCGGTGGAGGCGGAAGAAGACGTGATCCAAACGCACCAAGACAAGGAGCAGATCTTCAATACACGATGACGGTTTCTTTTGAAGAAGCAGCCTTTGGGAAAGAAACAGATATTGAAATTCCGCGCGAAGAAACTTGTGGAACATGCAGTGGTTCTGGTGCAAAACCTGGAACGAAACCAGAAACATGCCAGCACTGTCATGGAACAGGTCAGTTAAATGTAGAGCAAAATACTCCATTTGGAAGAATCGTCAATCGACGTACCTGCAATCACTGTAATGGGACTGGGAAAGAAATTAAACATAAATGTTCTACTTGCGATGGAAAAGGAAAAGTACAAAAACGCAAGAAAATTCATGTTAAAATCCCTGCGGGCATTGATGATGGTCAACAACTCCGCATGACAGGACAGGGAGAAGCAGGAATTAACGGTGGACCTCCAGGAGATCTTTATGTTGTATTCCATGTAAGGCAACATGAGTTTTTTGAAAGAGATGGCGATGATATTTATTGTGAAATGCCGATCACTTTCGTTCAAGCATCATTAGGTGATGAGATTGAAGTACCTACCTTACACGGGAAAGTGAAACTGAAAATTCCTGCAGGTACACAAACGGGGAAAAAATTCCGTTTAAAAGGAAAAGGTGTTCCTAACGTTCGAGGATACGGTGTTGGCGATCAATATATTATTGTTCGGATTATTACCCCAACAAAGTTATCGGATAAACAGAAGCAGCTTTTAAAGGAATTCGCAGAGCTTAGTGGCTCTTCTCCAATTGGTGAACACGAAGAAAGTTTTTTCTCAAAAGTAAAACGTGCCTTTAAAAGCGAGTAAGGATTGGAGTTGGTAGATGTGAAATGGTCTGAAATCAGTATTCACACAACAAATGAGGCGATTGAACCTATTTCTCATATTTTGCACGAAGCTGGGGCGAGTGGCGTAGTCATTGAAGATCCATTTGAACTGACGAAAGAAAGACAAGATCAATTTGGAGAAATCTATCAACTCAATCCCGATGATTATCCAGATGAAGGTGTGATTTTAAAGGCGTACCTTCCGGTTAATAGCTTTTTAGGTGAAACGGTGGATGCAATTAAAGAATCCATTAATAATTTGATTATTCATAATATCGATATCGGTAAAAATAAAGTGACAATAAGTGAAGTAAATGAAGAAGAATGGGCAACAGCATGGAAAAAATATTATCATCCTGTGAAAATTTCTGAAAAATTTACAATAGTACCGACTTGGGAGATTTATACTCCGGTCAGCAGTGATGAATTAATAATTGAATTAGATCCAGGAATGGCGTTTGGAACTGGAACACACCCGACTACTGTCTTGTGTATTCAGGCTCTTGAAAGAACTGTTCGTCCTGGTGACCGGGTTATCGATGTTGGAACAGGTTCGGGGGTATTAAGCATTGCAGCAGCTATGCTAGGTGCCGAAGATGTTCGTGCATTTGATCTTGATGAAGTAGCAGTAACAACAGCAAGAGTGAATATTAAACTTAATAAAGTAAGTGATCGAGCAGTTACTGCCCAAAATAATCTACTAGATGGTGTAGAGGAAAATTCTGCTGATGTTGTTGTAGCTAATATTTTGGCCGAGGTTATTTTACGGTTTACTGATGATGCTGCAAGAGTTGTCAAACCTGGCGGATCATTCATTGCCTCTGGAATCATCCAGCAGAAAAAAGATCAAGTCAAAGATGCGTTAGTTGCTGTTGGCTTTGAGATATCCGAAACAATTTTGATGGAAGATTGGGTTGCTATTGTTGCCAAACGGATATAATGGTTGAATAAGAGGGGTAACATACCCCTTTTTTTCGTGCCATGCTTTTAGAACAGACTTTTCTTTAGTAAAATTAAGTGTAAATGGTTTAGAGAGGGTGCAAAAGTGTGCAACGATACTTTGTTAAACAACGAGCAAATGACAGGAGCTTTTTGATTGATGATGAAGACCGCCATCATATCGTAAAAGTTATGCGCATGCAAATTGGTGACCAAATTATTTGCGTTAATCTAGAAGGGAAGCAAGCAGTATGTGCTCTTGCAGAAATTACCGATACAAGTGTTGTTGCAGACGTTGTACAATGGATAGATGAGGTTTCCGAACTGCCCATTACAATTACGATTGCAAGTGGGCTGCCTAAAGGGGACAAGTTGGAATGGATTATCCAAAAAGGAACAGAACTAGGTGCGCATCAATTCCTTCCATTTTCAGCAGCTCGTTCAGTCGTTAAATGGGATGAAAAAAAAGCAGCGAAAAAAGTAGACAGATGGCAAAAGATTGCAAAAGAAGCTGCGGAGCAATCCCATCGTGCCTTTTTACCAGATGTCATGAGTGCAATTAGCTTTAAAGATTTGCTATTAAAAAGCAAAGATTTTCATTATAAATTAGTTGCCTTTGAGGAAGAGAGTAGAAATGGGGAAACTTCCGTTTTTGCTGATACGCTTAAAAAAATCAATAAGGGCGAAACACTCCTTATCGTTTTTGGCCCAGAAGGCGGCTTAACTGATGAAGAAGTTAAGCAATTAAAGGATCATGAATTTGCAGTTTGTGGGTTAGGTCCGAGAATATTACGTACCGAAACAGCCCCTTTATATGCACTATCAGCAATTTCCTATCATTTTGAATTAATGAGGTGAAAAATAATGGCAACAGTTGCGTTTCATACTTTAGGTTGTAAAGTAAATCATTATGAAACTGAAGCTATTTGGCAGTTATTCAAACAAGAAGGTTACGAACGGGTTGATTTTGAATCAATTTCGGACGTCTATATTATCAATACATGTACAGTAACAAATACAGGCGACAAAAAAAGCCGTCAAGTCATTCGTCGTGCCGTTAGGAAAAATCCTGATGCGGTTATTTGTGTAACAGGATGTTACGCGCAAACATCCCCTGCAGAAATTATGGCTATTCCAGGTGTTGATGTTGTTGTGGGAACACAGGACCGGATAAAAATGCTTGAATATATTGAGCAATATAAGCTTGAGCGTCAGCCAATTAATGGGGTTGGCAATATCATGAAAAGCCGCGTCTATGAAGAACTAGATGTTCCCTCCTTTACAGACAGGACTCGCGCTTCTTTAAAAATCCAAGAAGGCTGTAACAATTTCTGTACGTTCTGTATTATTCCTTGGGCCCGTGGCTTAATGAGATCACGTGATCCGAAGGAAGTAATTCGGCAAGCTCAGCAATTAGTTGATGCAGGTTATCAGGAAATTGTTCTTACAGGTATTCACACAGGCGGATATGGGGAAGACATGAAGGATTACAATCTTGCCCAATTACTTCGTGATTTGGAAGCAGTAAAAGGACTAAAGCGCCTGCGCATATCATCCATAGAAGCAAGTCAGATTACTGATGAAGTTATTGAAGTGATTAAACATTCTCCTATTGTGGTCCGACATTTGCATATTCCGTTACAATCAGGGTCGAATTCTGTCTTAAAAAGAATGCGCCGTAAATATACAATGGAGTTCTTTGGAGAAAGATTAGACCGACTAAAAGAAGTTCTTCCAGGCCTTGCTGTCACGTCGGACGTCATTGTCGGTTTCCCAGGTGAAACTGAGGGAGAGTTTATGGAAACGTATAATTTTATTAACGAACATAAGTTTTCTGAGCTTCATGTGTTCCCTTATTCTAAACGGACAGGAACACCCGCTGCGCGGATGGAAGACCAAGTAGATGAAGAAATTAAAAATGAACGAGTTCATCGTCTCATCACGCTTTCCGATCAATTGGCAAAAGAATATGCTTCAAGATTTGAGGGTGAAGTCCTAGAAGTGATTCCTGAAGAGGTATCAGCAGAAGAAGCCAATTCGGGTTATCTAATCGGATACACTGATAATTACATGAAAGTTATTTTCTCGGCACCAGAGGATATGATTGGTAAAATTGTTAAAGTCAAAATTAACCAAGCCGGATACCCATACAATCGTGGGCAATTTGTTAAGGTTGTTGAGGATTCTATATCCAAGACAGAATTGTTTATTGAAGAAGAAGCTGCCATTTAAGGACCATTTAGGTCCTTTTTTTTTATGGTGTTTAGGTTAAACTATTGACAGCAGCAAATTACTTTCAGATTCACTCAGTTCTTTTTTGAAAATACGAATGGAAAATCGAAGGGAGTATGTTCATGTCTACTACAAATATTGCTGCAATGATTGATCATACCCTACTTAAGCCCGAAGCGACAAAACAGCAAATTGAAGCCCTCTGCCACGAGGCAAAGGAATATAAATTTGCTTCGGTTTGCGTAAACCCAACATGGGTAAGTACCGCAAAGGAATTGTTGCAAGGCAGTGGAGTGATGGTTTGTACCGTAATTGGATTTCCATTAGGGGCGACTACTTCTGAAACAAAAGCATTTGAAACTAAGAACGCTATTGAGCATGGTGCAGAAGAAGTGGATATGGTCATTAATATTGGAGCCCTAAAAGATCATAACGATGAATTAGTGGAAAATGATATCCGAGCAGTTGTTGAGGCTGCAAAGGGTAAGGCACATACAAAGGTGATTATTGAAAATAGTCTGTTATCCAAAGAAGAAAAAATTCGTGCCTGTGAGCTAGCCTTGAAGGCTGGTGCAGATTTTGTTAAAACTTCCACAGGATTCTCTACAGGTGGAGCCACACCTGAGGACATTGCCTTAATGAGGAAAACAGTCGGTCCGGACATGGGTGTAAAAGCATCCGGTGGAGTTAGAAGTACAGAAGATGTCCAAAAAATGATTGAGGCCGGCGCAACTAGAATCGGGGCAAGTTCTAGTATCGCGATCGTTAATGGTCTTACAGTCACATCAAATTATTAAATATTGCGAGTGAATGAGAAAAAAAGCATAGAGCGGGCACTGTGAGAAGTCCACAGTGCCCGGTAATAAGAAAAAATACATAGAGCGGGCACTATGAGAAGTTCACAGTGCCCGTGAATAAGAAAAAATACATAGAGCGGGCACTATGAGAAGTTCACAGTGCCCGTGAATAAGAAAAAATACATAGAGCGGGCACTGTGAGAAGTCCACAGTGCCCGGTAATAAGAAAAAAAGCATAGAGCGGGCACTGTGAGAAGTCCACTGTGAGAAGTCCACTGTGAGAAGTCCACTGTGAGAAGTCCACAGTTCCCATTGAGCTAGAAAAAGGTCTAGAATGGGAACTATTAAAAGTACATAATCCTTCATTCCTACCCTCATTATCATGTTAATGGTCTTTTGGGTGGTTTATCATGTAAGAATAAAATCATCTTTCCAAATCTCGTTGCAAAAGGTAAGACAATTATCGATGTCACTACATTAAAAATGACACTGATATGTGCTAATTGTACATTTTTTGTATCTGCAAGAAGTGAAGCATTTTCAGTAAGTGTTGGGATTAGTGGGATAAAAAGCAAAACCCCAAATACATTGAGCCAAACATGCGCAAATGCAGCTAATCTCGATTCCTTGCCGCCTCCAATCGAAGCAATAAGAGCGGTGATGCATGTACCAATATTCGCACCAAGGACAATAGCTATACCTGCATCAAGCTGCAAAAGACCAGTTAATAAAAAACTCATTGCAATTCCTGTCATCGCTGTACTTGATTGAATAATAGCTGTAATAATTGTACCAGTTAACAGGCTTAAAAGAATATGATCATTAATTGAAAGGATAAAATTATTGATAAAATTCATTGATGTTAATGGTACAGCAAGCATCTCGAAACCTTTCATAGATGCAAAAACAGAAGAGATACCAAATAGCAGCATCCCGATACTTCTCGCTTTTTTATTTTTAAATAAAATAAGCAATGCGCCACAAATGGCGAGAGGAACGAGGACTTTATCAATATTAAATGTAATTAATTCTGTTTTAAAGGTAGTTCCAATATTTGTGCCGAGAATAATCCCAATTGACTGAGGGAAGGTCATTATTCTTGCTGAAATTAACCCAATTGTAATTACCATTACGGCGGTACTGCTTTGTAAAAGTGCAGTAATAAATGTCCCTGTCAGCATTCCTTTTAAGGGAGTACTAGTCAGTTTTATCAGCCAACCCTTTAATTTATTTGCAGATAAATTAAACAGTGCAAATCTAATAATGGTCATCCCAAAGATAAATAATAAAATGCAAAGAACAAATAATAATATGTATAGCATTATATTGGCCCCCCTCGCTTCATTGTATGGTAGTACCAAGAGGGACATGCCACTTTTTAAGGGGATATTTAGACTAGCTTTCGTTTATTTGAATAAAAAAAAAAAAGCTTGTTTTATCAGTGCGAATTTCAGTTGACCTTGTATCAAGGTTATATTATAATTGCAAGGTACATGGATTGAATGTAAGTGTGTTGTGTTCGGAGGGAGGGAAAGAGAATGTCTAAAACTGTTGTTCGTAAAAACGAATCGCTTGAAGATGCTCTTCGTCGCTTCAAACGTACGGTATCTAAATCTGGTACTATACAAGAAGCTAGAAAGCGCGAATTCTATGAAAAGCCTAGTGTAAAACGCAAGAAGAAGTCTGAGGCTGCTAGAAAACGTAAGTTCTAAGAGAGGGTGTATGTAATGAGTCTTCTCGAGCGTTTAAATAATGATATGAAGCAAGCGATGAAAAATAAGGAAAAAGACAAACTCTCAGTCATTCGGATGGTTAAAGCTTCATTGCAAAATGAAGCTATTAAGCTCGGTACGAAAGAGCTTGCCGAAGATGTTGAGTTAACGGTCCTTTCTCGCGAAGTAAAACAACGCAAAGACTCCCTCCATGAATTTGGTAAAGCTGGTCGTGAAGACCTAGTTGATAAGTTGCGCACGGAGTTGGCTATTGTTGAATTATATATGCCAAAACAGCTTTCTGAAGAGGAACTGGCAGAGGTCGTTAAAGAAACGATTTCTGAAGTCGGCGCAAAATCAAAAGCAGAAATGGGAAAAGTGATGTCTGCAATTATGCCTAAAGTAAAGGGTAAAGCAGATGGGGCACTTGTAAATAAACTTGTACAACAACACCTTTCATAGTATTCTGACATAAAGACTGCAGGTCTCTGGCCTGCAGTCTTTTTAATTTTAATAATGAAACTTAATTTATCTACATACGTAATAAGTATAGTCGAGACTTAAGAAAGAAAGGGGGCTCTCGAATGACGCAATTTCTTACTGACCCGATTGTTGTAACCATCCTTCTGTCGATTGCGGGAATCGGAATTGTACTGGAGCTATTTTCAACAAAGTTTGGTGTGGCAGGATTTATCGGTGTGTTAGCGCTCACTTTATTCTTTTATGGCCATTTCCAAGCAGGTCTTGCAGGCTATGGCACCTTACTATTATTTGTGGCTGGTTTAATCCTTATATTCCTCGAGTTCTTTTTACCTGGAGCTATTGCAGGTACACTAGGGGTCGCTGCATTAATATTAAGTCTTTTTTTAGCAGGAGAAGATACAATCCAAATTAGCGTATCTATCTTAATAGCTATTTTCTTATCCGTATTAGTTTTCTTTATGATGATTAAGATTTTTAATAAAAAACTTGTTCTATTTAATAAAATGGTCCTATTTGATTCAGCTAGGAAAGAAGACGGATATGTCTCCAATATTAACAGGACTGATTTGTTGGGGAAGGAAGGTTTCGCCCTAACGATATTGAGGCCCGCTGGAACGGTTATTATTGATAATGAACGAGTCGATGTAGTTAGTGAAGGAGGATTTATCGAGCAGAACGCTCTCGTTAAAGTGATAAAAGTCGAAGGGGCACGTATTGTTGTAAGAGAGTTAAATTAAGAAGGGGGTTTAAATATGTTAGCTAGTAACGGAACGATTTTTATTATTGCGGTTGTAGTAGTCGCCTTAATATTATTTGGGATTTTATTATCATTTGTACCGGTCATGTTGTGGATTTCTGCTCTGGCAGCAGGTGTGCGTATCAGTATCTTTACATTAGTTGGAATGAGGCTTAGGAGGGTAACGCCAAGCAGGGTGGTTAATCCCCTTATAAAGGCCCATAAAGCGGGTTTAAACGTTACCACTAATCAACTGGAGAGCCATTACCTAGCCGGCGGTAATGTTGACAGAGTTGTAAATGCTCTAATTGCGGCACACCGGGCAAATATTGAATTATCCTTTGAACGTTGTGCTGCTATTGATCTAGCTGGTCGTGATGTTTTAGAAGCGGTTCAGATGAGTGTTAACCCGAAGGTCATTGAGACGCCATTTATCGCTGGTGTGGCAATGAATGGAATTGAAGTAAAGGCGAAAGCAAGAATTACTGTTCGAGCTAACATCGAACGACTTGTTGGTGGTGCGGGGGAAGAAACAGTTGTTGCTCGTGTCGGGGAAGGTGTTGTCTCTACCATTGGTTCCTCAGATAGTCATAGCAAGGTTCTTGAGAATCCAGATTTAATTTCCCAAACTGTCCTTTCCAAAGGCCTAGATGCTGGAACGGCCTTTGAAATCCTCTCCATCGATATTGCGGATGTAGATATCGGTAAAAATATTGGGGCTGAATTACAAACAGAGCAAGCAGAAGCAGATAAGAAAATTGCTCAAGCGAAAGCAGAAGAGCGCAGGGCGATGGCTGTGGCTCTCGAACAAGAAATGAAAGCAAAGGTTCAAGAGATGAGGGCTAAGGTTGTAGAATCTGAGGCAGAGGTTCCTCTGGCAATGGCTCAAGCACTTAAATCGGGCAATATAGGTGTAATGGATTATATGAACTATAAAAATATTTCAGCAGACACTGATATGAGAGGTTCTATCGGTAAGATGACTGGAGACAAAAAAGACGGACAATAATCCACTTTGGGATATGAAAGGGGTGGAGATTATTGGAAAGCATACTATTTATGATTATCATCGGTATTGTTTCTATCGTTTTCCGTAATGCCAAAGGGAAGAAAGGAGCATCTAGAAACAAAACATTTTCAAAGGAAACTTTTGAGGAAATTCGAACTTTGGTAAAAAAACAACTGGATTTTGAAGAATCCCGAACAAATGGCCCATTAAAATCAAAGAATATTCCAGATATTCCAAAAGATAATCTTGAAAATAAATACCTTCAACTAAAACAAGGGACTGAGGTCAAACGGATCGGAATGTCCGTTGCCCAACAAAAGACTGATAAAGTAGAAGTAACTCCTAGACAGGAAGATGGAAGCGACATCTCCCTTAATCCTGATGAAAAAACGCTTATTAACAGTATTGTCTGGGCTGAGATTCTTGGGGAACCACGGTCTAAAAAGCCATACCGTCCGAGAAACAGTTAGTGGTAAATCAACTTAGTTAATACGAAAAAGGTGTGCTAGAACATCCTTTCATTTCATAAATATGAGATGAAAGGGGGTTCTTTTTTTATGGCAAAAAACTGGGCCGGGCGGGTTCGTAACTGGATGGCTAAAAAAATGGATCTTCCTCAAGATGTCATGATGGATTTACCCCGTATTACGATGATTGGGCAAATTCATGTCTATATTGAGAATCATCGGGGGTTGTTGGTATTTACTGATAAAGAACTCCGCTTGCTGTTAAAGCAAGGGCAGTTATTAATAAAGGGTAAATCTTTTGTAATTAAAACAATTTTACCTGAAGAAATTTTGCTTGAAGGGAAAATTGATCAGGTCATTTATATAAATGAAAATCCGGGAGGAACAAAATGAATAACCAGTGGATCGAATTTTTTAATGGCAGGGTTACTGTTAAAGTATCAGGCAAGGGCACTGAACGATTTATAAATGTCCTGACAAGAAATGATTTTCCAATCTGGAATATCAAAAGACATGGAACTGAGACAATAACGTTTAATATGAGGCTTAAAGATGCCAAGAATATTAGACAATATGCTAGGAAAAGTGATTGCTCCATATCCTTCTTACGAAGGAACGGGGTTCCTTTTTTATTTCGCAGAATGCTGAAAAATAGCGGCTTTATAGCAGGTGCAGGAATTTTCTTGTTACTATTATTGGTTCTGTCTAATGTTATCTGGGGAATAGAAATTAAAGGCGCAAAACCAGCAACAGAGTACCAAATCCGTAAAGAATTGGACAAGATGGGTGTGAAAATTGGCAAGTTGCAATTTTTTGTAGATAATGTGGAAGGTATTCAAAGGAAACTGACTAATAATGTTGGAGAATTAACATGGGTTGGTGTGGAGTTAAAAGGGACAACCTTCCACCTCCAGGTAGTCGAAAAAAATGAACCAAAAAAACCGGAAAAATTATCACCGAGGAATCTGATTGCGAAAAAGAAAGCAGTAATTGTTAATATGTACATTGAAAATGGCCAAAAAATGGTGGATATTAATGATCACGTAGAGAGGGGACAACTCCTAGTATCCGGTGCATTTGGTCAAGAAGAAAATCCGGAATTGGTTGCTGCTAAGGGTGAAGTTTGGGGCGAAACTTGGTATAAAAGTCACGTTGAACTCCCGTTAGAAACCAACTTTAAAGTCTATAACGGTAAAGAAAAGGAAAAACATTTTATTTTACTTGGCAATTTTGAACTCCCAGTTTGGGGGTTTGGTAAGCCAGAATTCAGTAATTATGAAACAGAAGAGAATGTTCATAAAATTCATTTCTTGAAGTGGGAATTGCCAGTTTCTTATCTCAATAAGACACTTCGCGAGCGAGAAGAGGTGCAGCGTTCCTATACTAATAAGGAGGCACAACAAATAGCAATTGAACTGGCAAAAAAACAAATAAAAGGGCAGTTAGATGAGGATGCTATCATAAAGGATGAAAAAATTTTACACAAAGCAAATAAAAATGGTAAAGTTATACTGGATATTCATTTTAAGGTGATAGAAAATATTGCGGTCGGACAACCGATTTCCAAGGAGACTAGTGAATGACAGAAAAGTTAACTACCATAAGTGTACAGCTTGAAAATCCTGCAGAAGCAATAAGTTTGCTAGGGAATTCTGATTCCAATTTAAAAATCATTGAACAGGAACTTGGAGTCACAGTCATTACTCGTGGTGAAGCAGTTAGTTTGTCAGGGGACGAAGAAAAGGTTATTCTGGCAGGGCAGATTCTTAATAAATTAATGATTGTGATCCGTAAAGGGATAAATATTAGTCAAAGAGATGTCCTATATGCGGTGCAAATGGCGAATGCAGGGACATTAGAATATTTTGTGAATTTATATGAAGAAGAAATTGGCAAAAATGTAAAAGGTAAAACTATTCGAATTAAAACACTTGGTCAAAGACAATATGTGATGGCCATCAAAAAAAATGACCTTGTATTTGGGATTGGGCCTGCTGGAACGGGTAAAACTTATTTAGCTGTTGTCATGGCTGTTAACGCCCTTAAAAATGGACAGGTAAATAAAATAATCCTAACAAGGCCAGCGGTTGAGGCAGGGGAAAGTCTTGGCTTTTTACCTGGAGACTTAAAGGAAAAAGTGGATCCATATTTAAGACCTTTATACGATGCACTTCACGATGTGTTGGGGGCAGAGCATACACAAAGGTTAATGGAAAGAGGGACAATTGAGATTGCCCCGCTTGCCTATATGAGGGGGCGTACATTGGATGATGCATTTGTCATCTTAGATGAAGCCCAAAATACAACACATGCACAAATGAAAATGTTTTTAACAAGACTTGGCTTTGGGTCCAAAATGGTTATCACTGGGGATCAAACACAAGTTGATTTGCCAAAAGGGGCAAAATCCGGCTTAGTTGCAGCAGAAGCAATCTTAAAAAATGTCAACGGAATATCTTTTATCTTTTTAGAACAAACGGATGTCGTTCGTCATCCGCTCGTTGGAAGAATTATAGAAGCATACGAGAAGAAAGCAATTCAACAATAACAAGGGGGGTAGACCTATAAAGGTTTGCCTCTTTTTTTCTGAAAAATGTAGTAAAAACAAATCTTCTTCTAAAGAAGGTGAAACTTGTACGAAAAACTGTTATCATTTTACATGAAGCAAAAACAGTGAAAATATGACAATTATTGAGAATTGATTTATGAACAAAGTGAATCTGTTTTCAAGGGCAGTGGTTGGAGGGATATAGTTGGGTAAACTTCAGCAATACTTCATACGGATACGTAAGCTGCTGGATATAACTTTCTTTCTAGTACTATTCTTTATAATGTTAGGTACCGTGTTATTAGCAGCAATGTATAGTAATGTAAAACCTGAGAAATTAGATTTAAGCCTATTTTCAGTTGCGGAAAAAACAATTCGTTCGCCAGGAACAGTGGAAGATAGAAAAAGTACAGAAAATAAGCGTAAAGACGCAATAGATCAGGTGCAGGATGTCTATACCTTAAAAAAAGAATATACACAAAATCGAGTGGATTTAATTAGCTCCATTTTTCAAGCCACAGTTGAAATGAATGACGAAATAAAAGAAGAAATTAACAAGCATGCTGAGTTAGCAACAGAAGAAAAACCTGAAAAAGCTGAACCAAGTGATTCAGAAAAAATGGACCGGTTAAAAGCTAAATTAACACCAAATGTCTCCAAGGGACTTTCTGATCAAGTCTTTGTTGCTTTAGTCCAAGCCAGTCATGATGAATTATCGATTGCTAAGGATTTAACTGTTACAGCGATTAATAATGTAATGGCCCAAAGGATTTCTGCAGATGATGTTGAGAATGCCAAGAAAAGGGTAGAGGAAGAATTAAAATACACCACCTTAAATGATAATTTAAGAAGTGGTGTCATCGAATTAGGCAGGTATGCTATTATTCAAAATGAGTTTTATGACCCTAATGCGACCGAGGAACTGAGACAGCAAGCAGTAGAAAGTGTGGAACCTGCCAAAATTCTTCAGGGGCAAATTATTGTTGAAGAAGGAGAGTTAATTAACCAGGATATTTATCGGCAATTAAAGTTAGTCGGTCTCCTTGATAATGAACGATCGTTCAAACCTTTTATCGGCTTAATCGTTCTTATAACGATTATACTATCAGCTCTCTATTTTTATTTTTCTCAAATAAAGTCTATACCAGGAAAAAGGCAGACGGACTTGTTATTATTTGGGATAATATTCATCCTTTCGATACTTATTATGAAAATCATCAGCATGCTGCAAATTTTTAATTTTGCTGGAATTGGCTATTTATTCCCTGCTGCTCTAGGAGGGATGTTAATTAAAATATTAATTGATGAAAAGTTAGCCACACTAATGTCGATTATCATGGCGGTTTGCGGCAGTATTTTATTTAATGAAGGGGTTACAGGGACTTTAAATTTTTCAGAGGGTATCTATATCCTATTCAGTTCCTTAGCGGGTATCCTATTTTTAAGTAAACTTAATCAACGGTCGAAAATCTTTCAGGCAGGCTCCTTTGCGGCACTCGTAAACCTGTTGACAATCTTAGCGTTAATGTATTTACCGAATGGACAATTTACTGGAACTGAGTATGGATATTATCTCATTACAGCCCTTGTTTCAGGGATAGGTTCAGCAGTACTAACGATTGGACTCCTTCCTTTTTTTGAGGCGAGTTTCGGAATCTTATCAACGATGAGGCTAATCGAACTTTCTAATCCCAACCATCCATTGCTTAGAAAAATTTTAATGGAAGCACCAGGTACATATCATCATAGTGTGATGGTCGCTAATTTAGCGGAATCTGCTTGTGAAGCAATTGGAGCGAATGGCCTTTTAGCAAGAGTAGGAAGTTATTATCATGATATTGGAAAAACAAAGCGCCCTAATTTTTATATTGAAAACCAGATGCATCTTGAGAATCCACATGATCGCCTCCCGCCAGATAAAAGTGCGAATATTATTATTGCACATGTAACAGATGGATCTTCTATTTTGAAAAAATACAATTTGCCCAAGGAAATTATTGATATTGCGGAGCAGCATCATGGAACTACCTTACTAAAATTCTTTTACCACAAAGCAGTCCAAGCTGATACTGAGGTTAAGGAAGAAGATTATCGATATCCTGGACCTAAGGCACAAACAAAAGAGTCTGCAGTAGTTGGAATTGCTGATAGTGTGGAAGCGGCTGTTCGCTCTTTATCCCAGCCTACGCCTGAATTAATTGAATCACTAGTTAGGAAAATTGTTGCAGATCGTCTTCAAGATGGACAATTAAACGAATGTGATCTCACAATGAAAGAAATTGAAACGGTTTCTGAAGCGTTATGTGAAACTTTAAAAGGGATTTTTCACTCTAGAATTGAGTATCCAGAATTGATAAAGAAGGTGAAGCAAGCATGACATTACTAATTGATTGTATCGATGAAACAGAAACACTTACAGAAGAACAAATGCTTGAAATCGAACGGGTAATTAACTTTGCCGCAAAAAAACAGGATGTGGAAGAGCATAGTGAGGTTTCTGTCACATTTGTTTCAAATGAAAGAATTCAGGAAATTAATCGAGAATACCGCGATAAAGACAAGCCAACCGATGTTATCTCGTTTGCGATGGAAGAACTAGGGGAAGGTGAAATGGAACTTGTAGGAGCCGATATGCCTCGGGTTTTGGGTGATATCATTATCTCTGTTCCTAAAGCAATAGAACAGGCAGAAGAATATGGACATTCTTTCTTACGTGAACTTGGTTTTCTAGCTGTGCATGGATTCTTGCATCTCCTGGGTTATGATCATATGACGGCAGAAGAAGAGAAAGAAATGTTTACATTGCAGAAGGATATTTTAGACGAATATGGACTCAAACGCTAAACCGGCACAGTTTGGGTTTCTAAGGTCATTTTCGTATGCATTCGCAGGAATTGCAACTGCCTTGAGGGGCGAGAGGAATATGCGCTTCCATTTTTTTAGTTCGATTGTTGTTTTACTTATTTCGTTTTATTTTTCAATTACTAAAACTGAATGGTTATTTATCCTTGTGGCAATAGGAGGAATGTTTGCGCTCGAAATGGTGAATACAGCGATTGAACGAGTAGTAGATCTCGTAACTGGAGAATATCATTCCTTGGCAAAACAGGCTAAAGATTTGGCGGCTGGCGCCGTCTTTGTATATGCCATTCTATCCGTTGTCATTGGGATTGTGATCTTTTTACCTTATATTTTAGCGTTATTTTAGACAGTTAGAATAGGGATTTGACATAATTTGAAATCGAATAATGAATTCGGTAAAATGACTTAACAGCAAAAAAAGTAGACTTGCTGATTTATGAGAAAATTCTAATTTTTTAAATTTTTTCAACTATAAGTAATGATTTTCAATGGATTTTGAGGTAAAATAAAGGAACAGCAGATATCTGCTGGAAGGGAAGAACACGAGTGAATATCGAACACCTAATTGAAGAAGCAATAGTATGTGTAACTGTTACATCGGAGGATTTACATGTTAAATAATGAGAACTCCAGCAAAGGTTATAAGTCAGGTTTTATTTCTATAATAGGCCGGCCCAATGTCGGGAAATCCACATTTCTAAATCGCGTGATTGGCCAAAAAATTGCTATCATGAGTGATAAAGCGCAAACCACTCGTAACAAAATCCAAGGTGTATTAACAGTAAATGATGCACAGATGATATTTATTGATACGCCAGGAATTCATAAACCAAAGCATAAATTAGGCGATTTTATGATGAAGGTAGCAGTGAATACGCTTAAAGAAGTAGATTTGATTTTGTTTATGGTGAATGCCGAAGAAGGGTTTGGACGTGGCGAAGAATTTATCCTTGAAAAATTTCAAACCGTTAATACGCCAATCTTCCTTGTCATTAATAAAATTGATCAAGTTCATCCTGATAAATTATTGCCAATTATTGAATCATATCAAGAAAAATATCCATTTAAAGAAATTGTACCCATCTCAGCGCTTGAAGGTAATAATGTGGAACGATTGCTCGAACAGATTAAGTCTTTCTTGCCTGAGGGGCCACAATACTATCCAGCAGACCAAGTGACAGATCACCCGGAACGCTTTATTATAACAGAGCTAATCAGAGAGAAAGCCCTTCACTTAACAAGAGAAGAAATTCCACACTCACTCGCTGTTGTTCTCGACAAAATGGAACGACGAGAGGGTAAAGACATGATTGATGTCATGGCAACTGTAATTGTTGAACGTGATTCCCAAAAAGGAATCATTATTGGAAAGCAAGGAAGTATGTTAAAAGAAATTGGTAAGCGTGCACGGGCTGATATAGAAAATCTTTTAGGGTCTAAGGTGTATTTAGAGTTATGGGTAAAAGTTCAAAAAGACTGGCGTAATAAGATGTCCCAGCTTCGAGATTATGGTTTTAACGAAGATGAATATTAATAAATAAGCCCTAACTAAAATATTACCGTTTATTTTAAATTATGCATGGACAACATTAACAAATATTTCGTCTTATGATTTTTGCGCTGGCAGGCTATGATAATTGTAAGGTTTGGGACCGAATGATAGCTAGTCTAAATATGAAAGGTGGGGTTTTCGATGATGGATTTTACGTGGAAAGTATTCCTCCAAACAGGTAATATTGACACATATCTTCTCATTAAAGAACTAGAGAAGGAAAACCAGGAAATACCCGGAAATCTGAATGATGAGCTAGCACAAATCGATTTTCCCGTTTCATAAGTTTGTCTTCGTGCTACTTTAGAAGGTGACAATAATGCTTCAGAAGTGTGAAGGCATCGTTATTAGAACAACTGATTATGGTGAAACAAATAAAATTGTAACAATATATACTAGGGAATGGGGAAAGGTTGGAGTCATGGCTCGTGGTGCAAAAAAGCCAAACAGCCGCCTTTCCTCCATCACACAGCTTTTTACACATGGTTATTATCTAATTGCAAGAGGAACTGGTTTAGGCAGCCTGCAGCAAGGAGAAACAGCTACATCATTAAGGTCGATTGGTGAAGATATTTTTTTAACTGCGTATGCTAGTTATATTGTCGAATTAACGGATAAATGCACGGATGAAAAGAAACCAAATCCTTTTCATTTTGAGTTGCTTTTTCAAACATTAAATTACTTAAATGAAGGTTATGACCCAGATATCCTCATGAATATTTATGAGATGAAAATGTTAAATGTGATGGGATTGAACCCAATTTTAAATCAATGTTCCGTTTGCGGCAGTACAGACGGACATTTTTCTTTTTCGATTCGTGAAGGCGGGTTTATCTGTCATCGATGTCTAGATAAAGATCCGTACCATCTTAAACTATCAGCTGCTGCGGTTAAATTATTAAGGGTATTTTATTATTTTGATCTTTCAAGGTTAGGAAATATTTCTGTTAAAGAAGAAACGAAAGCTGAACTTAAGACGGTGATTACTGCCTACTATGAGGAGTATTCTGGTTTGCACCTTAAATCCAAAAAGTTTCTAAATTCCATGGATAAATTTCGCAATCTCTTATAATCGCCCAGTTGACAATGTTTGGAGTTTTCGCTATTATTTTCATTAATAAAATAATTGCAGTGACGGAGAAGAGTACTTAGTCATCCTCTATAAAAGCGAACCTAGGGTAGTGTAAGCTAGGGTATAGAGAACTAACGAAGGCGTTCCTGAGCAATCTTTGTGTTTAGTAACACAATAAAAGAGGCTGCTTCTTAGCAGCAATTAGGGTGGAACCGCGGGTAACTCTCGTCCCTATGCTAGTCTAGCATAGGAACGGGAGTTTTTTTGTTTGAATAAAATTTATACTTAAAGGAGCAATTTCAATGAAAGTAACAATGGAACAAATCGTTTCACATGCAAAACACAGAGGATTTATTTTTCCTGGTTCAGAGATTTACGGAGGCCTTGCAAATACTTGGGATTACGGCCCGTTAGGCGTTGAATTTAAAAATAATATTAAGCAGGCATGGTGGAAAAAATTCGTCCAAGAGTCGCCGTATAATGTTGGATTAGATGCGAGTATTTTAATGAACCCGCGTACTTGGGAAGCATCTGGCCATATTGGGAACTTCAATGATCCGATGATCGATTGTAAAAATTGTAAAGCACGTCACCGTGCCGATAAATTAATTGAAAATGCTCTCGATGAAAAAGGCATTGAAATGGTCGTCGATGGCTTACCATTTGAAAAAATGGAAGAGTTAGTGAAAGAACACAATATCGCTTGTCCAGATTGCGGCAGTCATGACTTTACTGGAATTCGCCAGTTCAACTTAATGTTTAAAACCTTCCAAGGAGTAACAGAATCTAGTACAAATGAAATTTTTCTTCGTCCTGAAACAGCCCAGGGTATCTTCGTTAATTTTAAAAATGTCCAGCGGACGATGAGAAAGAAAATGCCATTTGGTATTGCTCAAATTGGAAAGAGTTTCAGAAATGAAATTACTCCGGGTAACTTCACGTTCCGAACAAGAGAGTTCGAACAAATGGAACTTGAATTTTTCTGTAAGCCTGGTGAGGAGTTGAAATGGTTTGATTATTGGAAGCAATTTGCAGAACAATGGTTAATGTCATTAGGCCTTACAAAGGAAAATTTAAGACTTCGCGACCACTCAGAGGATGAATTATCTCATTACAGTAATGCAACAACTGATTTCGAATTTAAGTTTCCGTTTGGCTGGGGTGAACTTTGGGGGGTTGCTTCAAGAACAGATTATGATTTGAAGCAGCATATGGAGTATTCTGGCGAGGACTTCCATTATCTTGACCCGGAAACAAATGAAAAGTATGTACCTTATTGTATTGAACCATCTCTAGGGGCAGACCGCGTTACGTTAGCATTCTTAATTGATGCTTATGATGAAGAACAGCTTGAAGATGGTACATCTAGAACGGTCATGCATTTCCACCCTGCATTAGCTCCATTTAAAGCAGCGGTTCTTCCACTATCAAAGAAATTGTCAGAAGAAGCACGTGAAGTTTTCGCCACTCTGGCTAAACATTTTTCAGTAGACTATGATGAATCAGGATCGATTGGAAAACGCTATCGTCGTCATGATGAAATTGGTACTCCGTTTTGTATTACCTATGACTTCGACTCTAAAGAAGATAATATGGTTACAGTTCGCGACCGTGATACAATGGAGCAAAAGCGTATCTCGATACATGAACTAGTTAGCTTCTTGCAAGAAAAGATGATGTTTTAAGGAAAAACTCGCCGATTGGCGAGTTTTCTTAATAGATTCAATAGTATATAATATTCCTAATAAAGTAAGCTTTTTGAGATAAAACCCTTTCTAAATGTGAAACAAAGGTGGTGTGAACAATCGAACTGACCAAACGGCAAGAACATATTTTGCAAATTGTAAAAGAAAATGGGCCTATCACGGGAGAACATATTGCAGAGCAATTAAGCTTGACCAGGGCGACTCTTAGACCGGATCTTGCCATTCTGACGATGGCAGGTTATTTAGATGCGAGGCCCCGTGTAGGTTATTTTTATACTGGTAAATCTGGGACACAGCTTTTAACCGAAAATTTGCAAAAAATATACGTGAAAGATTATCAGTCCATCCCTGTTGTGGTAAATGAAAATATTTCCGTTTATGATGCAATCTGTACGATGTTCCTAGAAGATGTGGGAACATTATTTGTAGTAGATCAAAACACCATTCTGGTTGGAGTATTATCCAGGAAGGATCTGCTCCGGGCTAGTATAGGTAAGCAAGAACTGACTACTATACCTGTTAATATTATTATGACAAGAATGCCTAATATCACCATGTGTGAACGGGAAGATTTATTAATTGATATCGCTAAGAAATTAATTGAAAAACAAATCGATGCACTTCCAGTGGTCCGGAAAACAGAAAATGGATTTGAGGTTATCGGAAGAATAACCAAAACAAATATTACCAAAGCGTTCGTTGCATTGGGTGATGAGTAACAAGATAACATATTGAGGGGTTGTTGAGGGAGAATGAGATCGCCAATTATTTATGTAGTATCCGATTCAGTGGGGGAAACCGCTGAATTAGTTACAAAAGCAGCAATAAGCCAATTCAATGGCTCAGGAATGACATTAAAAAGATTCCCATATGTGGAAGATAAGGAACATATTGATGAAGTTCTTTCACTTGTTTTATTAGATAAAGCAATGGTTGCATTTACGCTGGTCAAACCTGAAATGCGTACATATATTAAGAATAGAACTGAACAGGAAGGGATTCTAGCTGTCGATCTAATTGGTCCAATTATGGATCAGATTCAACAGTTTAGTGGAAAAACACCTTTATGTGAACCAGGACTTGTTCGAAAATTAGACGAAGATTATTTTAAAAAAGTGGAAGCAATCGAATTTGCTGTAAAATATGATGATGGTCGTGACCCAAGAGGAATATTAAAAGCAGATATTGTATTAATAGGGGTTTCAAGAACTTCAAAGACTCCACTTTCACAGTACTTAGCTCATAAACGATTAAAGGTAGCTAATGTCCCGCTTGTACCAGAAGTGGATCCGCCAGAAGAACTCTATAGAGTTCCAAGTGAGAAATGTTTTGGTCTGAAAATAAGTCCTGAAAAGTTAAACAATATCAGACGGGAACGGTTAATTTCTTTAGGTTTAAATGATAAGGCAAGTTATGCTACTCTCGACAGGATCAAAGCGGAATTAATCTTTTTTGAAAAAGTAGTACAGAAAATAAATTGCCCTGTTATTGATGTTACCAATAAAGCGGTAGAAGAAACGGCAAATGTTATCTTAAATTATTTTCATAAAGGGCGAGTTTAGCACATAATCATTTGATTATGTGTTTTCTACTGATAGAAAGTGGAATAATAATAATAAAAAGTTATGGTAAAATGATAATAATTGTACTATAATAAAAAATTGTGATAAAAATATATCTTTTTAGGTTTAGACTTGCTTATGAACGAATAAACTATTTATTGTTAGATGTCAAGGGGACCCCCTAAAAAGAATTCGACATAACTCCTTTTACAAAAGTTATTTGTTAAAGAAGGAATATGCGGAGTAATGTAGAATTAATACTTATGTAAAAGGCAATCCGACTATTTATGCCGATGTAGATTCATGCCCGGATAAAGCGGAGATTGTCGAAAGAGTGTTGGAGTTTAGCCCCCCGTGTTCTTTTTGTTGCTTTCTACGTTCATCATATGAAGGAAGAAAATTCTACATATACAGACTGGAAATATGTTGATTCGCATAGGCAAGAAAAAGGGGGATATATGGAAAGGAAACAAAACCTTTTCAAACTAAAGAACGTGAAAAATTTAAGACAGAATTAACAAAGATTTTGTCGAATTTTGCAGGAATTAAAAGAGTGCCTGCCGAATACCTGATAGACCAAATGGAGTTGTTTTACATGGCAGAGCGTATTGCCGAAGAAAAGATTAATCAAATTCGTCAGTCTGTTGATATTGTCGAAGTAATCAGCGATTATGTTCAACTGAAAAAACAGGGGCGAAATTACTTCGGATTATGTCCATTCCATGGAGAAAGCACCCCATCATTTTCAGTATCTATTGATAAACAAATTTTCCATTGCTTTGGTTGTGGCGCTGGTGGGAATGTTTTTTCATTTCTAATGGAGCTGGAAGGTATCTCCTTCCAAGAATCAGCCATTAAACTAGCTGCAAAGGCTAATATTGACCTTGAAATCAATTTGTCTGGCGAACATGGTAAGAAAAAGTTTTCGGAAGAGCATCAAGCATTTCTAAGTGCTCATGAGCTATTACAGAAATTTTACCATCATTTGCTAGTAAATACAAAGGAAGGTCAACATGCTTTGGAATATTTGCTGCAGAGGGGATTCACTCGAGAAGCAATAGATAAGTTTCAAATTGGGTATTCTTTAAATTCATGGGATTATGTTTTTAAATTTCTTTCAAAAAGAGATTTTCCGCCTGAATGGATGGAGAAAGCCGGATTAATTATCAAACGTGAAAGAGATGGGACATATTTCGATCGATTTAGGGATCGAATAATGTTTCCGATTTTTGACCGAAACGGCAATACGATTGCTTTTTCAGGAAGAACGCTTGGGGCCGACGAGCCCAAATATTTAAATAGTCCTGAAACGCCAATCTTTAATAAAAGTAAAATTTTATACAATTACCATCATGCGAAGCCAAATTTAAAAAAATCGCAATTTGCTGTTTTATTCGAGGGATTTGCTGATGTCATTTCTGCAGATCGCGCTGGTGTGGAAAATGGTATCGCTACGATGGGGACTTCCTTGACAGATGAACATATAGCCCTCTTACGGCAAAATGTCCAATCCGTAACTATTTGCTACGATTCTGATAAACCCGGCATTGAGGCAGCATATCGTGCTGGAAACCACCTTAGCAATGGTGGATTTCAAGTAAAGGTTGCGATGATGCCAGATGGAATGGACCCAGATGAATATATTAAAAAGAATGGTCCCGAAAAATTCCGAAGTGAGGTTATTGGTGCAAGTTTAACGTGGATGGCGTTCAAATTTCTTTACTTTCGCAGGGGGAAAAATCTGCAACTTGAAGGAGATAGACTTGCATATATCGAAGTGTTAATTAAGGAAATCAGCACTTTGAATAAAGCAGTTGAAAGGGATCACTATTTAAGGCAACTTGCGGCTGAATTTTCACTCTCACTAGATGCTTTAAAACAGCAGCAAAAGGAGATATTCTTCGCAGAAAAAAGAAAATCAACTGGAAGTAAGCAACCTGTAAATAAGCCTATTTTAGTCCCAAAGCAAGATAGTAAACTTAAGCCAAAGCATTATACAGCAGAAAGACGATTAATTGCGCACATGTTAAAGGATCGAGATGTGGCTTATAAGGTACAGGATTTATTACAGGGTAATACGTTTAATATTGATGAACATCAGGCAATAATAACCTATCTGTTAGCTTTTTATGAAGAACATTTCCAGTCTGATTCAAGTGCGTTTTTGTCCTATATACAAGATGATAATCTCAGAAGAATGGTTGCAAACATTGAAATGATGCCCATTAACGATGAGTTAACAAATCATGAATTAAGTGATTATATCAAACAGGTGTTGAATTATCAAAAATTGTTAAAGATAAAAGAAAAAGAAGTGGAACAAAAAGAAGCTGAGCGACAAAGTGATTTTAGTAAAGCTGCAGCAATTGCAATGGAAATCCTTCAATTGCGTAAATCTCTATAGATTCCATTTTTACTGTCTTTGATTCTGGAAGGAGTGGGACATATGGCTGCTGAAAAATCAGCCCGTTCAAAAGAAGTGGAAAATGAATTCACTTTTGAACAAGTGAAAGACCAGTTAACGGCACTGGGGAAAAAAACCGGCGTCCTTGCCTATGATGATATTGCTGAGAAATTGGCTAACTATGAATTAGATTCTCACCAAATGGAAGAATTTTTTGAGTTCCTCGGTGACCAAGGTATTGAACTAGTTGGCGATAGTGAAGAGGAAGATCCAAATCCTAAGCAATTAGCAAAAGGTGATGATGATGAATTTGATTTAAACGATCTTAGCGTTCCTCCTGGAGTTAAGATAAATGATCCGGTTCGTATGTATCTAAAAGAAATCGGCCGGGTTGACCTGCTTTCCGCTGATGAAGAAAAAAAATTGGCGCTTCGTATTGAACAAGGCGATGAAGAAGCCAAGCGACGCCTTGCAGAGGCAAACCTAAGGCTGGTAGTAAGTATTGCCAAGCGCTATGTGGGCCGCGGAATGTTATTCCTTGATCTTATCCAAGAAGGAAATATGGGATTAATTAAGGCCGTTGAAAAATTTGATTATCAAAAAGGTTTTAAGTTCAGTACGTACGCAACCTGGTGGATTCGCCAAGCCATTACACGTGCAATTGCTGACCAAGCTAGAACTATCCGTATTCCAGTGCATATGGTTGAAACCATAAATAAATTAATTCGTGTTCAGCGTCAATTACTTCAGGATCTTGGCCGTGAACCAACGCCAGAAGAAATTGGTGAAGATATGGATTTAACACCTGATAAGGTTAGGGAGATTTTGAAAATTGCCCAAGAGCCTGTATCACTTGAAACACCAATTGGTGAAGAAGATGATTCCCACCTCGGTGATTTTATTGAAGACCAGGACGCAACCTCACCTTCAGAACATGCTGCTTATGAGTTATTAAAAGAGCAGCTTGAAGATGTCCTAGATACACTTACTGACAGGGAAGAAAATGTCCTCCGCCTGCGTTTTGGACTGGATGATGGGCGGACTCGTACACTTGAAGAGGTTGGTAAAGTCTTCGGTGTTACACGGGAACGTATCCGTCAAATTGAAGCTAAGGCATTAAGGAAATTACGCCATCCTAGCCGCAGTAAACGATTAAAAGATTTCTTAGAATAAAATTCATTAATAAATAGTTTACTTCATCATTTGAAGTAGGCTATTTTTTTTGTTCCCAGCTTAAGAAATTAGGTAATACCGTGATGGAAATGTAAGCACTTTCTGTATTTGAATCCATTTTACTGAATTGTCTCTCATTTTGCAAATAGACATGAAAATTTCCTGACATGGTTTTTCATCTTTTATTTTTGTAAAAAAGGGATAAAGTTTGTTCTCCATTATCAGGATAGTGGAAGATTTTAGTTGTAGGAATGAATTAATTGAATTTTTTCTATATCCATATAATAGAATATTTTTAAAAATTTTTAAAAATTTTTAAGTATTGTGAAATAAAGATAATTCCTCTTATAATAATAAAGAAAGCGCATTCAAAAGGTTTCGGATAAGGGGGATGGACATGAATTTTGACTTAACTTCTGAGCAAGAAATGATAAAAAGAACCATGCGTCAATTTGCAGACGAGGAGGTCGCACCAAGTGCGATCGAGCGGGACCGCACAAAACAATTCCCAGTGGAAATATTTAAAAAGTTGTCCGAGATGGGTATTATGGGGCTGCCTTTTCCTGAGGAATATGGCGGAGGAGGAGCAGATACGGTTAGCTTTGCGATTGTAACCGAAGAATTAAGCCGAGCATGCGGTTCCACAGGAATCACCTATTCTGCTCATATATCTCTAGGAGGGGCACCCCTGAATTTATTTGGCACCAAGGAGCAAAAGTTAAAGTATTTAACGCCGATTTGTACTGGAGAATCATTTGGAGCGTTTGGCCTTACTGAGCCAAATGCCGGATCAGATGCAGGCGGGACTAGAACATCTGCACGAGAAGAAGATGATATGTTTGTCATAAATGGAAATAAATGTTTTATCACCAATGCTAGTTACGCCAAGCACCTGTCATTGACTGCTATAACTGGAGAGAAGGACGGAAAAAAAGAAATAAGTGCAATTATTGTTCCGACTAGTACTGATGGGTTCTCTATAATTGATAACTATGAAAAAATGGGTCTTCATTCATCAAATACAACGGAATTAGTGTTAGAGGATGTACGAGTACCAGTTGAGAACCTTTTAGGGAAGCGTGGAGAGGGTTTTAAACAGTTTTTAATGACGTTAGACGGCGGACGTATAGGGATTGGTGCGATGGCTGTAGGGATTGCTCAGGGGGCCTATGAAAAAGCCTTAGCCTATGCAAAGGAAAGAAGACAGTTTGGGAAGTCTATTTCCTCTTTCCAAGCTATCCAGTTTAAACTTGCTGACATGGCAATGAAAATTGAATTGGCCCGGAATATGGTGTATAAGGCAGCGTGGTTAAAGGATCAGGGAAGACCATTTTCAAAGGAGTCGGCGATGTGTAAACTCTATGCATCAGAAATTTGCATGGAAGTGACTGATCAAGCTGTTCAAATACATGGCGGTTATGGTTATATGAAAGAATATCATGTGGAGCGAATGATGAGGGATGCAAAGTTGCTTGAAATTGGCGAAGGTACTTCTGAAGTCCAAAGAATGGTCATTTCAAGGTTAATTGGGTGTTAAAAAAATAAAATAGTGAAAAATAAGAACGGGCTAAGTTAGATAATTGACTAATTTAGCCTGTTTTCTTTTTTTTATTAAGATTATAGTGATAAAATAAGTTTAGGGCTTTTCCTTCGGTTCTTTTTCGAGTAAAATAGTAGTTGTTTGTAGACTATATATTTACTGACGTTCGTACATAAGGGAGGTTATATCATGAAGCGAAATCCGGTTATTCCTTACGTTCTCATCATGGCTTTTGGAATTGTGCTGATGCTAATTTTGTCTTTCAAAGGCCTTGGTGATAGTAAAGAAATTGCGAAGGATAAAGGAGAAGGCACTGAGAAAACTGAGGTTGCCGCATCAAAGCCAGAAGACATTTACAAGCAATCTTGTATTGGCTGTCATGGCGATCAGTACCAAGGGGTTGTAGGACCATCACTTAAAGGTGTAGGCAGCAAGTATTCTAAAGAAGAAATTATGACCTTTGTAACAAAAGGTAAGGGTACAGGCATGCCAGCAGGACTTGTTAAAGAAGAACAAGCAGCTGCAATGGCTGATTGGTTAGCAACAATTAAATAATTAGAAAAGGTCCTTTGCATCTGTGAAGGACTTTTTTTATACTATATAAATTACATATAAAAGTGGTGGTATGATTGAATACAGATAAATTATCAGCTAGGTTAGCAGCGGTTGCCAAATATGTCCCAAATAGGGCAAGGCTTGCCGATATTGGTTCAGACCATGCATATTTACCTTGTTTCTTAGCTAAAAACGAAGGATTGTCTTTTGGGATAGCAGGTGAAGTTGCAGTAGGTCCATTTCAATTAGCAGAAAGAAATGTATTAGCAGAAGGATTGACTGATATCATTTCGGTGCGAATGGGTGATGGTCTAGAGGTTATAGAAGATGGAGAAGTCGATTGTATAACTATCGCTGGTATGGGCGGGGCTTTGATTGCAAGTATTTTAGAGAATGGTAAAGAAAAGTTAACCACAGTCAAGCGCCTTGTCTTGCAGCCAAATATTAGTGCCATCTCCATTAGGAAATGGTTTATAGAAAATAATTGGGAACTTATTGCTGAAGAAATACTCGAAGAAGATGGGAAAATATACGAAATATTAATCGGAGAAAAGGGCGACCCGTATAAGCCGTATAATAAAAATCAAGATTTAGGGCTATTAGTAGGACCATTCCTTGTTCAAGGACAGGATGAGACTTTTAAGAAGAAATGGACAGCAGAAATGAATAATTGGGAACGGATATATGAGGCACTAGAGAATGCAGCCCAATCTCCTGAAACGGTAGATAAAAAACAAGAAATCATCGGCAAAATTAAGCTTGTAAAGGGGGCTTTAACGAATGAAGATTCCTAATGGACACGAAGTCATTCAATTGTTTGAACAGTTTTCGCCCAAAGGTTTGGCGATGGAAGGCGATAAAATTGGATTACAAATCGGTCGTTTAAATAAAAAAGTTGAACGAATCATGATTGCACTCGATGTCCTCGAAAATGTAATCGATGAGGCCATTGCAAAGGATGTCCAACTCATTATAGCTCATCATCCGATTATTTATCGCCCCCTTAAGAATTTGTTAACGGATTCCGTTCAGGGGAAAATCATTGAAAAATTATTGAAACATGATATTGCTGTTTACGCAGCGCATACGAATCTCGACGTAGCAACAGGCGGGGTAAATGACCTTCTTGCAGAAGCACTAGAACTGGAAGATACAGAGGTTCTAGTCCCTACATTTGAAACTAAGCTAAAGAAATTAGTTGTTTTTGTTCCCATCAGCCATGCAGAGGAGATCAGGAGAATCCTTGGTAATGCAGGTGCAGGATTTATTGGGAACTACAGCCATTGTTCATTTTCAGGCAGTGGTACAGGTCGATTCATTCCAGGAGAAAATACGAATCCATTTGTTGGTAAAGAAGGCCGATTAGAAGAAGTGGAGGAAGTGAGGCTTGAGACAATTGTCCCAGAATCGATTCTCAAAAAGACAATCACTGCTATGATCAAAGCCCATCCATATGAAGAAGTGGCCTATGATGTCTATCCACTTGAAAACAAAGGGGAAGTGCTCGGTCTAGGCCGTATCGGGAAAGTTCCAGAAATGACATTAGAAGAATTTGCGGAAAAAGTGAAGAAATCACTAGAAGTTTCCAATGTCCGAGTGGTCGGCGATTTGTCTGCAAAGATTAAAAAGGTAGCAGTGTTGGGCGGAGATGGGAATAAATACTTCATGAATGCCAAGTATCAAGGGGTAGATGTGTATGTTACGGGGGATATTTATTATCACACCGCACATGATGCAATGATGCAGGGCTTGAATATGATTGATCCCGGTCATAATGTTGAAAAAGTAATGAAAAAAGGATTATCTGCAACCTTACAAAAGATGTGCCAAGATTCCGGGTTTGCTGTAGAAATATTTCCATCTGATGAAAATACCGATCCATTCAAATTTTTATAATATAAGGCTGTGTTAAACATGTCTGTTGATTTCCGTTCCAGGTGCTTCGCTTTCCGCGGGCGTTGCGGGGAGCCTCCTCGGAGCTTTTAGCGCCTACGGGGTCTCCCCTGCCCCGTACTCCCGCAGGAGTCTTCGCACCTTCCACTCCAATCAACAGAGTGCCAAAATAAACATTAACCTTTAACACAGCCAAATATAAAAAGAACCGGTCAAGTTGACACGGTTCTTTTCGTATTTTTGGATGCTATTTTTTTACTTTTGGCAGGATTCTGTTTAACTGAACTTTTTTGCGGCGGTCCCATGTAGCTTCATTATTTGGATCAAATTGCTCTAGGAATGTAATAACTTCTTTTGTTATTGGTGTTGGAGTGGAAGCTCCAGATGTGACGGCAACGTTTTTCGCGTCTTTAATCCAAGCAATTTCTAACTCGGTTATATCAGCAATGCGATATGCTTTCGTGCCGGCAATTTCCTCTGAAACTTGAGCAAGGCGATTGGAATTATTACTCTTCGGATCACCGACAACAATAGTTACTTCTGCTTCTGTTGCTTGTTCAGCAACTGCTTCTTGGCGAATTTGTGTGGCATGGCAAATTTCATTATAGACTTCAACATGTGGATATTTTTCCTGAACTTTTTTCATCGTATCGGATACATCCCATTGACTCATCGTTGTTTGATTAGTGACCAACAATTTGTTACTGTCAATTGTTAATGCCTCTACATCTTGTGGAGTTTCAACCAAGTGCACCATTTCAGGTGCGACACCAACGGCTCCCTCAGGCTCTGGATGGCCTTTTTTACCTATATAGATGACTTGATATCCTTGTTTTGTTTTTTCTTCAATTAAATCGTGGGTTCTAGTTACATCTGGACAGGTAGCGTCTATCGTTACTAGTCCTTTCTTTTTAGCTAATTCTCTTACTTCTGGCGATATTCCATGAGCAGTAAATATAACGGTTCCTGTGTCTACTTTATCGAGAATATCCATGCGATTTTTTCCATCTAGGGTAATAATGCCTTCTTCCTCGAAAGCATCTGTCACATGTTTATTATGAACGATCATCCCTAATATGTAGATAGGGCGAGGTAATGTTTTATCTAAAGCCGCATTTCGAGCAATAACCATTGCATCAACAACACCGTAGCAATAGCCTCGTGGCGAAATTTTGATGATTTGCATATTAAAAGTCCCCCTAAAAAAGACATTGATTCATAGTTTTATGTATTTATTATATAAAACTAATAGATATAATACAAAGATACATTTTTCCTTAACAGTTTTAGGAAAAAAAGAATGCTGTTGCCAGCATTCTTCCTTTAGATATACATTTTAGGAATGGAAGAACCCTTTTGGGGAGTTTTCCTTTTTGAAGAAACTGGCTCTTGATTATTCTTGCGTTGTACTTTCTTTTTTGTACTTTTATTTTCAGATACTTCATGAGAAGATGATTCATCTGAGGCTGCTTCGGTTTGTTGGCTATTTTCATCTTGGGCCTCATCCGTATTCTTTGTGGCATTTTTAAATCCTTTATAAATCTTCCACATCGCAGGGATATTTTTTATCATCGGGCCATATTGTTGGACCATCGGACCGAGGGACTGGGCTGTTTTTAGTACCTGCTGGGTATTATTTAACATACTTGTTAATCCGCCGGGGTTACTTAACGATTGAAGCAGGCCTCCACCTCCGGATGCAGCTTTGCCAGCTGATTGCAGCCCCATAAAGCCGCCTGCTTGGTTACCTCTTCCGAATAATTTCGAAAGGATTCCACCGCCCCTTGTATTCATCTGATTAGGTCTTCCCATCATTTGCCCCATCATCGGGTTAAACCCTCCTCCAAATTGGTTGGATGAGGGCCCCATCATGGGGTTCCTGCTGCCAAAAGGGTTAAATCCGGGATTCATCATCTGATTATTCCGCCCAAAGTGCCCGGGTCCCATTCCCCCTTGCATAGGCATTCTAGATCTTGGTTGCATATCTTAGCCTCCTTTCAAATTGCCTCATGCTTTAAATTATGCACCTATCCTAATTTGGTTTAGGTATTATACACAGGACAAAGACTAAAATTAGTTGTTTAAAAGTTGGCAGAAGGTAGAAAATGATATTAAAACGAAAGATAACTGGAGTTTTGAAGGAATATTGACTATAATTGCATGATGGATAAAAAGTGTTAATCATGCTGAAATAAGAAAAACTAATCCAAAGTTTTAATATAAGGAGAAACAATATGAAAGAAAACCGTTTTGCTCGTTTTACGTTTCAACCATTTATTATAGAAGCTATTAAAGGATTCGGATTTACCGAACCGACTGAAATTCAAGAACGTATGATTCCAATTGTATTAAAGGGAGAAAGTGCTATCGGCCAATCCCAAACAGGAACAGGGAAAACCCTCGCTTTTGTTCTTCCTATTCTCGAAAAAATTGACCCGAAACGCTCGGAAGTACAGGCTGTCATAACTGCACCTACCAGAGAACTAGCCTCGCAAATTTACCATCAAATTCTAAAAATAACGGAACACTGCAACCCAGAGCAAGCGATAATGACTAGATGCTACATTGGGGGAACGGACAAGCAGCGGACGATTGAAAAATTAAAAGTCCAACCACATATAGTTGTCGGAACTCCTGGAAGAATCAAGGACCTGATGAGTGATAAGGCATTATTTGTTCATACTGCGGAAATATTGGTCGTCGATGAGGCAGATATGATGTTAGACATGGGATTTATTGAGGATCTGGACAGAGTAGCTGGAAAAATGCCTGAAAATCTGCAAATGCTTGTTTTTTCAGCAACTATCCCTGAAAAATTAAAACCATTCCTGAAAAAGTATATGGAAAATCCGAAAACCATTCAAATTGAACCAAAAAGAAGGTCAGCAGAAAATTTAGAACACTACCTCCTGCCTTCAAGACATCGGAGTAAGAAGCAGCTAGTTCATGATGCACTTGTTGCGTACAATCCCTATTTAGCGATCGTGTTTACGAATACTAAAAAAATGGCTGAAGAAGTGGCCTACTTTTTAAATGAAAAAGGGTTAAAAGTTGGACGAGTTCATGGTGATTTAAACCCACGTGAACGAAAACAAATGATGAAGCAAATTCAGGATTTAGAGTACCAATATATAGTTGCCACGGACCTTGCTTCACGAGGAATTGATATTGAAGGGGTCAGCCATATCATCAACTATGAACTTCCTACAGACTTAGATTTTTATATCCATCGCGTCGGGCGAACTGCTCGTGCCGGATATTCTGGGATTGCACTGACAATCTATGAAGCATCAGATGAGGATGCGTTAAATCGATTAGAAAAAATGGGGATTCAATTTAATTACGTTGATCTTAAAAATAACGAATTTGTGAAAATTGATGAGCGAAATAAGCGGAAGACTCGTGTAAGACAAGAGGATAAAGCCGATCAAAAAGCCAAATCAATGGTAAAAAAACCAACTAAGGTTAAGCCTGGGTATAAAAAGAAAATGCAGTGGGAAATGGATAAAATAAAAAAACGAGAACGAAGAATCGAACAAAGAAAAAAATAATGGAAGCAGGGAGAGAAAAGGCATGCTGAAATTAGGATCACATGTATCAATGAGTGGAAAAGGCATGCTTCTTGCAGCAAGTGAAGAAGCAGTTTCCTATGGTGCAAATACGTTTATGGTTTATACGGGAGCTCCGCAAAATACAAGAAGAAAAAAAATAGAGGACCTAAATATTGAAGCCGGACGCAGACATATGGAGCAAAACGGTATTTCTGAAATTATTGTCCATGCTCCTTATATCATCAATATTGGGAATACAACTAATCCAGATACATTTGAATTGGGTGTCAGGTTTCTTCGAACAGAAATTGAACGAACCGAGGCAATCGGAGCAAAGCAAATTGTCCTTCATCCAGGAGCACATGTTAGTGCTGGAACGGAAGCGGGCATTAAAAAAATTATCGAAGGATTAAACGAAGTTTTAACAGGGAAAGAGCAAGTGCAAATTGCCTTGGAAACGATGGCAGGGAAGGGCTCTGAATGTGGTAAATCGTTCGAGGAAATAGCCATGATTATGGACGGTGTTAACTATAGTGATAAGCTATCCGTTTGCTTTGATACCTGTCATACCCATGATGCGGGTTATAATATTGTCGAGGATTTCGATGGAGTATTAAATGAATTTGATAAAATTATTGGCTTGGACAAACTGAAGGTCTTGCATATTAATGATAGTAAAAATGCTGTCGGGATGAGAAAAGACAGACATGAAAATATCGGTTTTGGACATATCGGCTTCAAGGCACTTAATTATATCGTCCACCATCCACAACTTTCAGATGTTCCTAAAATTTTAGAAACTCCATTTGTAGGTGAAGATAAGAATAATAAAAAAGCACCCTATAAGTTTGAAATCAATATGCTTCGTGAGCAAAAGTTTGATGAGAATTTGCTGAATTTAATCATGGAGTCATAAGTAAAAAAGCTGTGAAAGTCACAGCTTTTTACTTTTTGGCCAGTTGCATAAATAATTTATTCACTTCTCGTGCAGTTGTTGGACCAGCAGTTTTGGCAATTTCTTTTACTAATTGTGCCCGCTGTGAATCATCAAAAATATTAACATTTTTCCCTCTTAAGTATTCCGCAATTTTCCCTGCTTGCTGCCTAGTCACTGAGATATTAAACTGTTCAGCGTATTTTAGCAGTTCTTCAGCGGTTATCGTATTGATTTTATGATTAATGATGCTCTGAAAAATTGTCACACTCACCACTCCTCACCCTAATGTATGTTGAAGTTCCCAGAGTGTGATTACAGATTTTTTGAAACAACAAACTAACTGTAGTGTCGTTGGCTTTACAATCCATCAGACCTATTGTATACTACTTGAGGTAAATCGGAATGATTCTTATAATTAAAAGGTGATGTGCAGATTATGCAATCAATTATTGAAATAAAAAAGCTTTTTTATCGTTATGAAAAAGATGCGGTTCTGGAGGATATCAATATTACTGTTCCTCATGGTTCTTTCTTGGCGATTGTCGGACCTAATGGTTCTGGGAAATCAACTCTTTTGAAGTTGATCTTAGGATTATTAAAGCCGCAAAAAGGAGAAATTTATTTATTTGGTCAGGAAATAAATAAATTTAAGGATTGGCAAAAAATTGGCTATGTTTCTCAAAAGGCTAATTCTTTCAACACTGGTTTTCCGGCAACTGTATCTGAAGTGGTCGAGAGTGGTTTGACGAAAAAGCTAGGAATGTTTAAGTTTTTTAAAAAGGAACATGCTCAAAAAGTCCTCGATGCCTTGGATGCAGTTGGGATGACTAAGTTCAGTAACAGAAATATTGGCGAACTCTCTGGAGGTCAACAACAAAGAGTTTTTATTGCCCGTGCCCTAGTTAGTGAACCGAGCCTCCTCATTCTCGATGAACCAACCGTTGGTGTAGATGCGGAGAATGTAAGTAATTTTTATCAAATGCTTGGGGAATTAAATAAAAATCGTGAAATTACGCTTCTATTGGTTACACATGATATTGGAACGATTTCGGATAAAGTTTCACATGTGGCCTGCTTAAATAAACATTTGCATTTTCATGGAGAAACAAAGGAATTTGAACAACTCCGAGCGGATGATATGTCTATAGCCTATGGGCACGATGTTCACCTGCTAGCCCATCATCACGAGCACGGAGGCGTTATAAGATGATTCAAGGAATTTTCCATTATGAATTTTTACAAAATGCCTTTTTAACCGGGATGATGATCGGGATTATTGCCCCGTTATTAGGAGTGTTTGTTGTTGTCAGAAGGTTATCATTAATAGCAGATGCCCTAAGCCATGTAACATTAGCCGGGATAGCAGCAAGTTTGCTTCTAGAAAGAAATGTGGCCATGATGGCAGGTTTAAATCCACTATACTTAGGAATGGTTTTTTCAGTTGGAGGATCATTATTCATCGAGAAACTTAGAAGTGTCTATAAGCACTACCAAGAACTTGCGATTCCAATTATCCTTTCGAGCGGGATTGGCTTAGGAGTCATATTTATTTCACTCGCCAATGGCTTTAATACAGACTTGTTCAGTTATTTGTTCGGAAGTGTCTCCGCTGTAAGCAGAACAGATTTATGGGTCGTGTTTATAATTGGTATTTTAGTGATTCTGGTGATTATTTTATTATATAAAGAACTGTTTTTACTATCTTTTGATGAGGAACATGCAAAAGCATCCGGCATTGCAGCGAAAAGTATTCATTTCATATTTATTGTCATGGTGGCCTTGGTGATAGCGGCATCGATGAGAATTGTTGGGATTTTATTGGTGTCATCACTAATGACATTACCTGTTGCTGCCAGTATTCGGATAGCCAGAGGATTTAAGCAAACCATCTTCTTATCTGTTTTGTTTGGTGAAGTTTCAGTTCTTGGTGGCTTGTTTACAGCTTACTACCTAGATTTGGCTCCCGGAGGCACGATTGTGATGATTTCCGTTCTCATCTTAATTATCTCCATCTTTTATAAAAAATTATTAATTCATAAGGGGGGGCAGCCTGATGAACGTTGATGAAGCGATACAATATTTAAAAGAAAAAGGATTTAAACAAACAGGTAAAAGAGAAGATATGCTGCAATTATTTGCAGATAGTGATAAATATTTAACGGCTAAGGACGTATTGGATCACCTGAAAGATGATTACCCTGGTCTGAGCTTTGATACGATTTATCGGAATCTCTCTTTATTTGTTAATATGGGAATTCTAGAGATGACTGAATTATCAGGTGAAAAGCATTTCCGTTTTTCATGTTCAAGGCAACACCATCATCATCATTTCATCTGTTTGACTTGTGGAAAAACAAAAGAAATTGATACCTGCCCAATGAAAAATCTGAGTGAAAATTTAAAAGGATACGATATTTCCGGTCATAAATTCGAGATTTACGGTCTTTGTCCTGAATGTCATTAAAAAACAGCTTGTGAACACACAAGCTGTTTTTTATAGGTAGTTGTTAGAACGTTTGTACCAAGGGGCGACTTTCCTTCATCCAATGTTCTACCCACTTGTTTGCTTCACTCCAGTTATTTACACGAATTACCCCATTTGGAATGGGGTCTTGATTATATGGCGTATCAAATAAAATGACTGGGATCTTACACTCTTCATGTATCATAACCGCATTATCATGCTTATCCTCAAAAAAGATATCCAAGCTATGCTTTTTAACAGATGCGACTTTGTCATGTGAGCCAATTAATTCGATGTGATCAAAGGTTAAGCCATTATCAATAAACCATTTAATGGTAATATCAAGCAAATGAGAACTACGAGCACTGATAAAAAACAATTCATGCTGATTTTCCCATTTTTTAAGGACATGTTCTGCTCCATTCGCAAGAGGGGAATTGGCATAAATAATCGGTTCGTTTTCTGTGAACCATTCAGCAAACACTTTTTCAGAGACATTTACGTATGGAGTATATTCATATTGGGTAACGTCCTCATACGAAATGTTCAGTTCAAATGCTTTATTAATAAAAGGTAGGATGGATGATTTTGGGCACGTTACAGTTCCATCGATATCGATGCCAAATCTTTTTTTCATGTGTAGACTCACTTTCTTATTTCTTTTCCGTATCTCTTTATATTTTACCAAAGTATTGGGTTCAATAAAGTAACTATTTACAATTAATTTTTTGAGAATAGAAATAAAAAACTATTTTAGGCAAACATTGACATACTAAAATATATTCTTAAGCAAACAATAATTAATGCTCCTATTACTGAAAGTGAGGGATTAGGATGGCAGACGAAAGAGACACGAAAGTGCAAGAGGCTCTTCAAAGCTCAACAATTGGTCAAGATATACCCAATTCTCCTACTTCATTTAGGGAGGAAACCGCATCAGAATTTACTGAACCTATTAAGGCTCACTACACTTTGAAAAAAGAAGAGTCTACACCAAGGATTGGTGCTTCGGTTCCGATACATTCTTCTGAATATAGGGAAGAGACAGCTGCAGAGATTGCTGCACCTGTTCCTCTTATACGCAGAAGGGAACACGATGAGGTAAGGGAAAAAGCTGCTGGTGGTACTGGTATTGGGACGCTTGCGTTAGTGCTTTCGATTTTATCACTATTTGTTATGCCTATACTTTTTGGTGCTGCAGGGATTGTGTTAGGCTTCGTTGCCAGAAGAAGAGGGGCCAATGGTTTAGGTGCTTGGGCAATTGGTATCGGTGCAATTTCGATTGTAATCGGTATCTTTATTCTCCCGTTCTTTTAACGTAAACCTGCATAGGAGCAAAAAGAAACCCGGTGATTATACCGGGTTTCTTCATGTTATTGAATGACTTTTTCTTCTTCTGCCTTTTTTTGAAAGTACTCCTCAGCAATTTGGTCGATTTCCTTTTTCAATTCCTCTACTAATTGCGCTTCAGGAACTTTGCGGACAATCTCACCCTTCCTGAATAATAGCCCTTCACCACGAGCACCGGCGATTCCAATATCAGCTTCACGAGCTTCTCCAGGACCGTTAACAGCACAGCCTAATACCGCTACTTTAATCGGTGCTTTAATTTTTTCAATGTATTCTTCTACTTCATTTGCAATACTGATTAAATCAATTTCAATCCGACCACAAGTCGGGCAGGAGATCAATGTGGCAGCGTTAGAAGAAAGACCGAACACTTTTAATAGTTCTCTGGCAACCTTTACTTCTTGAACAGGATCCGCGCTTAAGGAAACGCGAAGTGTGTTCCCGATTCCTTTGTGTAAAATAGTACCTAAACCAGCGGCACTTTTTATGCTGCCAGCAAAAAGAGTCCCTGATTCCGTAATCCCAAGATGGAGTGGGTAATCAAATGCTCTAGATGCCTTTTCATAAGCTTCAATCGCAAGATTAACATCAGATGCTTTCATGGAAACAATAATATCATGAAAATCCAAGTCCTCAAGAATTTTAATGTGGTGGAGAGCACTCTCAACCATGCCGTCGGCTGTCGGATAACCATATTTCTCTAAAATTCTTTTCTCAAGCGAACCTGCATTGACACCAATCCGGATTGGAATACCACGTTCTTTTGCAGCCTTTACGACAGCTTCCACCTTTTCGCGTTTGCCAATATTTCCTGGGTTGATTCTAATTTTATCTGCTCCGCCTTCAATGGCTTTAAGAGCCAATTTATAGTCAAAATGAATATCAACGACAAGTGGAATGTTAATTCTTTTCTTTATTTCAGATATAGCATTTGCCGCGCGTTCATCAGGACAAGCCACCCGCACAATCTGGCAGCCCGCTTCTTCAAGACGTTTTATTTCAGCAACAGTTGCTTCGACATCATGTGTTTTTGTTGTAGTCATACTTTGGATAAATAATTCGTTACTCCCGCCAATTGTTAAGTTACCTACTTTAATTGGCCGGGTCTTTGTGCGATGTATTATTTCACTCACGTGTAATTCGCTCCTTCAAAATGGGATTCGAATATGGTATATAAAAACAATCCGCCTTTTATTTTATCAGCCTTTCACTATTTTTGACAAGAATAAGCATTATCTTCTTTATTTTGAGTAATCAGGGAAATGATATGTGGACCCAATTTGAATTTTTTCTGGTGTTTCCCCAGGGTTTAGTTTTCGGAAGTCCTGAATTAAGTCGGTAATCGAGACTGGAAGTGGTTTATCCAATTGATGTTCTACAATTGATATCACGGTTGCTCCAGGTTCCACCTTTGCTTCAAAGGAAGGCAGGTCTGATTTCACTTGCAGTTTGGGTGCTTCGATTTTAGCATCGACCTGCTGTGTTAGTGAAGAAGGGAGAGTACCAACAGTTAAGTCAATATAGATGACATATATAATTAAAACGGCTAGTAAGAAACCAAATAATTTTTTCATCGGACAAGCCTCCAAATAGGACAGTTTGTACATTGGTATGCTTGTCCAATGATAAAAAGAACGAGTTTATAAAAAAAAACGCCCGCTAGGGGCGCAACTTAGTTCACTTTTTTGGGTTTCGGTATTTCCTTTATCGCTAAAGATAATACGATGATTACGACAAACCAATTTATCATAAAGCTGCTAGGCACCGTTGTTTTAATGGCAGCCATGATGGTGAAAAACAGGGTGGGCAATGTTTCGCTGTATGCGGCCATTCTCCACAACTGCCGGTAATTTAAATTTCTTCCAATAAGATTTTTAAGTAACAATCCTATCAAAGCCAATACTGTGACTTCAATAAAACTGCCAGCACTTGCAAATAAATAAATGAATAATGCTCCTACAGGGATGATGATCCATTTCATACCGCCAATTCCGTTAATAAAATCGACAAAGTCACCCTTTGTGATGGCTAATCCTTCTAACATCGAATAGGGGTATGTTTCAACTCTGCCCCCTGCTGCAAATACAAATTGATCCTCCAATAATGCAAAAGCATTACCTTCATCCTCGACATCAGTATCAGAAATAGCACCTGTTGGGTCGAGAATGATTGTAAAGTCATCCTTATTTATCGTAATTGGAACCTTGGTATCCGCGGTTAAATGTCCATCTTCAATAGAAAAATCAGGTAATTTATCATTGATAATTGTCTCTGCACTGTCCAGTCCAGAGGTAAGAGCTGTGCTTAAATAAATAACAGACGGGAGAATCGAAATGAAAGTTAAGAAAAAGACATATAGGATTGTCTTTCCGATTCCTTGAAACCGAAACAAGGCAATATCCTTTGGGGAATAGATACTTTTATAAAGTTGTTTAAAAATATTCATAATGACCACCTTTACACATAAATACAAATAAATGCTTCAGCATCTATTGTATCTTTAGTAAGGGTTATACACAAGAATGATACCATTTATAAAAAATTTGAAACCGTTCATAAGATTAATCGTATGAAGGAATGTATACATTTAATAATAACAACAAGTTATGAGGGATGAGTAGAATGGAAATAGTATATTGGAGTATCGTCATATTGTTATTTATCGTCGCGTTTGTAGGTCTTGTTTATCCGATTATTCCAAGTGTATTGTTTTTATTAGCTGGGTTTTTATTATATGGGGTCTTTTTTAGCTTTGAACCCTTTCGATGGTATTTTTGGTTGATACAAGGTTTGTTTATTGTCCTTCTTTTTATTGCTGACTACATTGCCAATATGATTGGAATTAAAAAATATGGCGGGTCTAAGGCGGGTGTCTGGGGGAGTACGATTGGTATTTTGGTTGGCCCTTTTGTTATTCCTTTTTTAGGAATTCTCATTGGGCCGTTTATCGGGGCCATTGCAGCGGAATTAATTTTTAACAAAAGAAGTTTCATGGAGAGCATAAAAGTTGGATTTGGGTCAGTGATTGGCTTCATAAGTAGTGTTGTCACAAAAACCATTATTCAAATAATAATGATTATCTATTTTTTCATCGTTGTACTTTAAAAAAGCCACCTAGGTGGCTTTTTTCAATTAATTCAATCCACAAATTTCAAAGGAGCAGTTTTGGCAGTCGACTTCTTCTTTTAGGTAATTCAGTTTTTTTATCGTAAACTTCTGATTATCATAGGAGATAATATTCTTTTCGCGCAGATCTTTTAAAGAGCGTTGAATTACTTCACGTGTTCCGAATGTTAAATTAGCCAGTTCCTGATGTGTTAAGGGCAGGTCAATTAGAATACCTTCTTCTGTTTTTATCCCATATGAATTGCATAAGCGAATGAGGATCGAATATAAACCGCCTTTTTTTCCATTCATAATGAGGTCCTGGCATTTCATCTGAGCTTTTAAATAACCTGTACTTAACCATGTAACAAAAGCATTCATTGCCTCAGGGTCTGTTAAAATGAAATCTTCAAATTGCTCTTTTCTTATTAGAATCATTTCACAATCAGTCAGTGCTTTTGCATAAAACTGATAATGAGGAATATCTTTAAAAAGTTGGTATTCTACAATTAATTCTTGATCATTTAAGATTTTTAAAATAAAATCCTTACCGCGTAAATGAACTCTTCCAAGTGAAATACTCCCTGTAAGTAATAAGTAAACATACTCTACAGCATCCTTTTCTTGAAAAAGAATTGAACCGGCTTTAATTTTTTGAATGGGTTCTTTTTTTTGAAAAAATGCAGTTAATAACTTATATATAGAAGAACGGTTTAATTGCATAGAAAATCACTCCTTATGTACCACTTCCCTTTGATTTAAATAAATAATTTATTACGTGTCAATATGGCTAATACATGATTTGGAAGTGACAAAAGTCGGATATGACAAAAATCGTTGACAGATTGCCCTTTAGGTAAAAGGTGACAATTTTTCGAAAAATTACGAATGGATGGCTCAATACTATATTTTTGAATAATATCCTACATAAAGGGAATGGTATCTATGTTAAGTACCTAAGCATTTTATTTGATACAAATAACCAACTTTGGTATCTTAAGGAGGAAAGCTTTAGAAATATTCGAAATTCTAAGGCCGATAAAATCATTTATACATAGGAGGAATTAAAATGGCATTTGAATTACCACAATTACCTTATGCAGAAAACGCACTTGAACCACATATTGACAAAGAAACTATGAATATTCACCACACAAGACACCATAACACATATGTAACAAATTTAAATAACGCTTTAGCTGGTAATGAAGAATTACTTTCTAAATCAGTTGAAGAAGTTATTGCTAATTTGGATGCGGTTCCAGAGGCTGCTCGTACAGCCGTTCGTAACAATGGCGGCGGACATGCTAACCATTCTTTATTCTGGCAAATCCTTTCTCCAAATGGCGGCGGTGCACCAACAGGTGAATTAGCTGACGCAATCAGCAGCAAATTTGGCAGCTTCGAAAGCTTTAAAGAAGAGTTTGCTAAAGCAGCAACTACTCGTTTCGGATCTGGTTGGGCATGGTTATCTGTAAACAATGGTGAGTTAGAAGTTTCTAGTACACCAAACCAAGATTCTCCATTAATGGAAGGCAAAACTCCAATCCTTGGTCTTGATGTATGGGAGCATGCTTACTACTTAAACTATCAAAACAAGCGCCCTGACTATATTTCCGCTTTCTGGAATGTAGTAAATTGGGATGAAGTGTCAAAACGCTACAGCCAAGCAAAATAATATTAATGAAAAAAGGCAGCCCTTTGGTTGTCTTTTTTTATGTGAATAAGAAAAACTGGCTTGATAAAGACTACCCATAAGATAAAGGGGAGTTTTTAATGGCAAAAAAATTTAAGATACTGGGTGATGTTAAACTTACAAAAGATTTATCACTATTGCTGATTATTGGAGGGCTATACTCATTAAGCATTGCTTTGTCTAACACCTTTGTGAATATTTATCTTTGGAAACAGACGGGAAAATACTCAGATATCGCCTTCTATAACCTATCGACCGTTATTCTACAATTGCTTACATTTATCTTAGCAGGACGATGGGCGAAAAAAATTGACAGGGTAATTGTGCTTAGAATTGGTGTAATTTTTTTAGCTCTATTTTATGTAATGGTTTTAGTATTTGGAACAAATGCTTCAACCTATTTACTTCTTTTAGGTAGCTTTTTAGGAGTAGGGTATGGTTTTTATTGGCTTGCCTACAATGTGTTAACGTTTGAAATTACCGAACCAGATACCAGAGATTTTTTTAATGGTTTTTTAGGGATATTATCATCTGCTGGCGGAATGATTGGCCCCATCGCTGCTGGGTTCATCATTACACGATTTGAAAAATATACAGGCTACACGATTGTTTTTGGGCTATCACTTGCTTTATTCGCGCTGGCGGTTTTTATGAGTTTTTCGTTGAAACCACGGCCATCATCGGGCAGCTATTGCTTCATGCAAATTCTAAATGAAAGAAAACAAAATGAAAATTGGCGTTTAATTACGAATGCTAACTTTTTTCAGGGCTTGAGGGAAGGTACCTTTGCATTTGTTATCTCTGTTTTTGTTTACCTGTCGACGGGAAGTGAATTGTCTCTAGGTACATTCGGTCTTCTTAATTCAGGCGTATCATTTGTAGCGTATTATTTTGCTTCACGATTAATAAAACAAAAAAATCGAAAAAAAGCCATCCTTATTGGTGGGATTATTTTATATGCATCTGTTCTATTAATTGTTTGGGACGTTAATTTTGTTAAATTGCTAATCTATGGAGGGATGATTGCAATCGCTTATCCGCTTTTACTCGTGCCGTATATGTCAACTACATACGATGTTATTGGAACTGGATGGAAGGCTGCTGAAATGAGGATTGAATATATTGTTGTTCGAGAAATATACTTGAATCTGGGCAGAATCGTTTCTATAGTATCCTTTTTAGCAGCTATCACTTGGTTTAAAGCTGAAAACAGTATTCCCATTCTCCTTCTCATTTTAGGTGCTGGGCATACATGCATCTATTTTTTTCTTAAAAGGGTACACTTACCAGCCCCGAAATGCGTTGAGTAGATTTTTTACTCAGCGCATTTTTTTCTTTGGCATTTTTTCCAGAGAAATTGGTAAGGGTTTTTCATAGAAAAAAGCAGACTAATCCTATAAAATAGAGAAAGTTAAGCTTAAGCCGTGAAAAAGGAAGTGTTTTTATCCCTTGAATAATAAAAAGAAAAAAAAGAAGGAACATGTGCCATTTCGTTTAAACATGTTATTCTTTGTGGTATTCATGCTATTTTCTGTCCTCATTCTAAGACTTGGCGAATTACAAATCGTTTTTGGGGATGATTTTAAACGTGAAATTGAACGGACAGAAGATGTTACAGTAAATAACCCTGTTCCTAGGGGGAAAATGTTTGACCGTAATGGGAAAATTATTGTTGATAATACGCCATTAAACGCGATTACATACACAAAATATCAACAAACTACCCAAGAGGAAATGTTAGAAAGCGCAGCAAAATTGGCAAAAATCATTGACAAAACTGAAGATGCAAAAAAAGTTCCTATTCGGGATAGAAAGGATTATTGGATTATAAAACATCCCGAAGAAGCAAAAGCAAAAATTACTGAAAAAGAATGGGACCTCTATAAACAAGAGAAGTTAGATGATAAGCAAATTTATAAACTTCAGATTGATCGAATAACTGATAAAGAAGTGAAAAGTATTGTTGGTGAAGAGCTTGAAACTCTTGCGATCTATAGAGTCTTTAACAGTGGTTATGCCTTAACACCACAAATTGTTAAAAATAAAGACGTTACACCTGAAGAATTCGCGGTTGTCAGTGAAAACCTAGAAAATTTACCTGGTGTTGATACAACAACTGATTGGACACGAAAGTATGTTTTTGGGAAGACACTAAAGTCAATATTAGGAGATGTTACTACCTCTGAAGCAGGGATTCCCAAAGAGCAGTTAGAAAAATATATGGCCCGTGACTACAGCCGTAATGACCGAGTCGGAAAAAGTTATCTTGAATTAAAATACGAAGATGTCCTGCATGGTCAAAAGGCAAAAGTGAAAAATGTAACCGATAAGACGGGGAAAATCCTTTCCACAGAAGTAGTTTCTGAAGGCAAGAGGGGTAAAGATCTTGTTTTAACGATTGATATGGATCTTCAGAAGAAGGTAGAAAATATCATCGAAGAAGAAATGTGGAGTGCAAAGCAAAAACCAAATACTGCTCTACTCGATCGTGCTTTCGTCGTTCTAATGGATCCCCATACCGGTGAAGTCTTATCACTGGCTGGAAAACAAATTAGTAAAGATAAAAAAGGTAAAACAGTCATGAATGACTTTGCTGGAGGAAATATTACGACTTCCTATAACGTTGGGTCTGCAGTAAAAGGAGCAACGATTTTAACTGGTTATAAAACGGGGGCAATTCAACCTGGTTCGACCCAACTAGACGAACCTTTGAGAATTGCTAGCTCACCTGTTATGTCTTCATGGAGAACATTTGGCCGGATAAATGATTTAAGGGCACTACAGGTTTCTTCCAACGTCTATATGTGGAAAACCGTTATCGCGATGGCAGGTGGACAGTATCGTGCTAATCAACCATTACCGCTCGATTATTCAGCCTTTGATACGATGCGGCAGTCATTCAGTCAGTTTGGTTTAGGTACGCGTACGGGGATTGACCTGCCTAATGAAATGAGCGGCTTTCCAGGTCCTGAAAGAACTCCTGGTTTACTCCTGTTCCTATCGATTGGTCAGTATGATACGTATACACCAATCCAACTAGCGCAGTACGTCTCTACAATAGCGAATGGTGGTAATCGTATCCAGCCACATCTCGTTAAGGAAATTCGCGAACCTGTCATGGAAAATAATGAATTAGGTCCGATTGTCGAGGAAATCCAACCTAAAGTATTAAACCGGTTAGATATGAAAGAATCATGGATAAAACGGGTTCAAGAAGGATTTCGAATGGTCATGCAGGTGGGTGACGGTACTGCTGTAAGTTACTTTAAGAGTGCAGATTATTCCCCTGCAGGAAAAACAGGAACGGCACAGGCGTTTTATGATGGATCTGATAAATCAAAGCGTGGCACAGAAGTAATGAACCTAAGCCTCGTCAGCTTTGCACCATCTGATAATCCCGAGGTAGCTATGGCTGTTGTCGTACCGTGGGCATATCAAGGAAACAGTGGTCCAAGTATTAATAACCTAATAGGGCGAAGAGTCTTGGATGCTTATTTTGATTTAAAGAAAGAACGTCAAGAAAAAGAAAAAAAATCAACATCTGAACAATAGGAAGAAACCACAAGTAACAACGAGTAAACTCAACAACCCAAACACCTGTCTCTCAAGTCGGAGACAGGTGTTTTTTATTCATAATTTACAAAAACTCAACATTCATTTACAAAACCTTTACATAAGATTAAAACTCAGTTAACAGTTTAGCTTTATTCTTATACATGTAAGGCAGAACAAATAAAAACAAATCTAAATTCACAGGGGGAATTAAACAAATGAAAAGCTTAAAAAAATTCGGCCTATTACTTACTCTTGCCGCATTAATGGTATTTGCAGCTGCATGTGGCGGAGCTTCTACTGATAAAAATGAAGGAACTGAAAATAAAGATACTAAAACCACTGAACTCTCTGGCACCTTAAGCGTTTCTGGTTCCTCTGCGATGCAACCATTAGTTGCCGCTGCTGCAGAAGAATTTATGGCTGAAAATCCAAAAGTCGATGTTCAAGTTAATGCTGGTGGATCTGGTACAGGCTTATCACAAGTTGCTGAAGGATCTGTACAGATTGGTAACTCCGATGTATTTGCAGAAGAAAAAGAAGGCATCCCGGCTGATCAACTTGTTGACCATAAAGTAGCTGTTGTAGGTATGACTGCTGCTGTTAATCCTAAAGTTGGTATTAAAGATATTAAAAAAGCAGATTTAATTAAAGTTTTCACTGGAAAAATTACGAACTGGAAAGAACTTGGCGGTGCTGATCAAAAAATCGTTCTTGTGAATCGTCCAGACTCTTCAGGAACACGTGCAGTATTCAATAAGTTCGCTCTTGATGGTGCTACACCTGCGGAAGGAATTACCGAAGATTCATCAAACACAGTTAAAAAGATTATTAATGAAACGGATGGTGCTGTTGGTTACCTTGCATTCTCATACTTCACTGACGAATCTGTCACACCACTTGCAATCGATGGTGTAGAACCAACAGAAGAAAATGTACAATCTGGTAAATTCCCAGTTTGGGCTTACCAACACTCTTATACAAAAGGTGAAGCAAAAGATCTTGCTAAAGCGTTCCTTGACTATTTAATGTCTGACGATATCCAAAACACTCTATTAAAAGAACAAGGATATCTTCCTGTCACAAAAATGAAAGTAGAACGCGATGCTAAAGGGAATCAAAAAGATCTTTAGAAATCGGGTTGAATAATGAAAGGGTAAATGCTAGTAGGCATTTACCCTATTATGACGTATTTTAGGGGTGTTTGGTGCATTATGGAAAAGTTAGTACCTGCAAAAGACAGATTGTTAAAGTCTAAGAAAAATTGGCTGGATGGGGAATTACGCGGGAAAATTCTCGTTATCTTGTGTGCTGTCATAATGATATCAGCAACAATCTCGATCACCATTTTCTTGGGCTCAAAGGGTTTACAATCCTTTATTAAAAATGGTGTAAGTCTTATTGAATTCATAACCAGTACTCATTGGAACCCTACAAATCAAGCGAAACCTGAATATGGAGCGTTACCGTTTATTTTTGGCTCATTTGCGGTAACCTTTCTATCAGCCATTGTTGCAGCACCATTAGGTATTGGCGGAGCCATTTTTATGACAGAAATTGCACCTTCATGGGGTAGAAAGATTTTGCAGCCAGTCATAGAACTTTTGGTTGGAATTCCATCTGTTGTTTATGGCTTCATTGGGCTTACAGTGTTAGTCCCATTTATTAGGGAGCATGTGGGAGGACTTGGTTTTAGCTTGCTATCAGGTACCATTGTTTTATCAATTATGATTTTGCCGACTGTAACAACGATTGCAACAGATGCGATGAGTTCACTGCCTAAAAATCTTCGTGAAGGTTCGTATGCACTCGGCGCTACTCGCTGGCAGACGATACGAAAAGTATTAATACCTGCAGCATTACCTACCCTCTTAACTGCTATTGTTCTTGGTATGGCAAGAGCATTTGGAGAGGCACTTGCGGTACAGATGGTTATTGGTAACGTAAGAGATCTGCCAACAAGTTTATTAGATGCTTCAGCAACCTTAACAACCATTATTACTCTAAACATGGGTCATACAACCTATGGTAGCGTAGAAAATAATACGCTTTGGTCAATGGGCTTAATTTTATTAATCATGTCGTTCGCGTTTATTCTCCTCATTCGCTACCTATCGTCAAGGAGGAAAATGTAATGAACAGTAAAACTGCAGATCGAATTGCTACAGGCGTATTTATTACCATTGCAATCATAATCATTTCTATTTTAGCTGGTTTATTTTATTATATTTTGGTTAATGGACTTAAACATATTTCTCTTGAATTTTTAACCACTCCATCAAGCAATGTACGTGCCGGTGGGGGCATTCGCGACCAGTTGTTCAATTCGTTTTATATATTATTTATTACGATGTTAATCGCTCTTCCGTTAGGTATAGGCGGTGGAATCTATATGGCGGAATATGCAAAGCCAGGAAGGATTACCGACATAATCCGTTCTTGTATAGAAGTTTTAGCCTCGCTGCCATCTATTGTTATTGGGATGTTTGGTTTATTAATGTTCGTTAATTTAACAGGCTGGGGATACACCATTTTGGGAGGAGCCTTAGCATTAACTGTTTTCAACTTACCGGTAATTGTTCGTGTCAGTGAGGATGCAATTCGTGCAGTCCCAAGAGATTTGAAAGAGGCAAGTCTTGCGTTAGGGATTACCAAGTGGCATACGATAAAAACTGTTTTATTACCTAGTGCTTTTCCGTCTATTTTAACGGGAGCGATTCTTGCTGCAGGGCGTGTATTTGGGGAAGCAGCTGCACTATTATTTACTGCTGGACTTTCAACACCAAGACTTGATTACGCAAACTGGAATCCATTTTCCGCTCAATCACCATTAAATATCTTTCGTCCGGCTGAAACGCTTGCTGTTCACATTTGGTCCGTAAACACACAAGGGTTAATACCTGATGTTGAAGAAGTTTCCAATGGGTCAGCTGCTGTTTTAGTATTATCGGTATTAGTATTTAACTTACTTGCAAGGTGGATTGGAAGTATGATTCATAAGAAAGTTACTGCATCTAAATAAAAGGCGGGGAGATAGAATGGTTAATGCTTTTGAGGAAAAGGAAATGGTAAACCAAGCTGTTCGATCAAACAGCCAATTACAAAATGATCTAATATTAGAGGTAAATAATTTAGAAATATTCTATGGTGAAAAACGAGCAGTAAATGGAATTTCAATGGATATAGAAAAAAATTCCGTTACTGCCCTAATCGGTCCGTCCGGTTGTGGTAAGTCGACTTTTTTAAGAAGTATCAATCGAATGAATGATCTCATTCCAGGTGCAAGAGCAGTGGGAGAAATCATTTATGAAGATCTTAATATCTTGTCGGAGCAAATAGATGTTGTTGCTCTCCGTAAGGAAATAGGGATGGTTTTTCAAAAACCCAACCCTTTTCCAAAATCAATCTATGAAAATATTACGCATGCCCTTAAGTTTGCTGGAATCAAGAAGAAAAGCAAACTGGATGAAATTGTCGAAGAGAGTTTGAAAAAAGCTGCATTATGGGAAGAGGTAAAGGACAGGCTTCATAAATCTGCACTATCCCTTTCAGGCGGGCAGCAGCAGCGTCTTTGCATTGCTAGGACGATTGCAATGAAACCTACGGTCATGCTTCTTGATGAGCCATCATCGGCGCTAGATCCGATATCCAATGCAAAAGTGGAGGATTTAATCGTTGATTTAAAAAAGGAATATTCGATAATCATCGTTACACATAATATGCAGCAGGCATCCCGTATTTCCGATAAAACAGCTTTCTTTTTGAGCGGTGATATCATTGAATATGATTATACTGAAAAGATTTTTACCAATCCATCTGTTAAAAAGACAGAGGAATATATCTCTGGAAGGTTTGGATAAGGGGGAAAAGTTGTGGAAACTTCAACATTAACCAGACAGGTTTTTGATATAAAAGATCTGAATTTATGGTATGGTGAGCATCATGCATTAAAAAACATCAATTTTCCGATAAACAAGAAAGAGGTTACCGCTATCATCGGCCCCTCGGGATGTGGTAAATCTACATTTATTAAAACGCTAAACTTGATGATTAATATGGTCCCAAATGTAAAAATGACGGGCGAAATTAATATTAATGGCCAAAATATATTAGATAAGAAAGTGGATCTCGTCGATTTACGCAAACATGTGGGAATGGTTTTCCAGAAGGGAAATCCGTTTCCGCAATCTATTTTTGATAATGTTGCCTATGGACCAAGAGTCCATGGGATCACAAAAAAGAAGCATCTTGATGAAATTGTCATTAAATCACTAATGGATGTGGCGCTATGGGAGGAAGTCAAGGATCGTTTACATGCTCCTGCATTGGGACTATCAGGGGGACAACAGCAAAGGTTATGTATTGCAAGAGCACTGGCAACCAAACCAGAAGTGTTATTAATGGATGAACCAACATCTGCGTTAGACCCAATTTCTACGCTAAAGATCGAAGAAATGATTTTAGAATTAAAAGAAAAATATACGATTGTTATTGTAACCCACAACATGCAGCAGGCATCAAGGGTTTCAGATAAGACTGCATTCTTTTTAATGGGTGAATTAATCGAATTAGATTCAACATCGACAATTTTTTCAAATCCAAGAGACGAACGGACTGAAGGATACATTACAGGAAGATTCGGATGATGAGGTGTCTACTATGAGTACAAGGGCAATTTTTGATAATAATTTAAAAGAGTTGAAAGATTTGCTTTTAACAATGGCTGAAAAATCGGAGCATGCAATCAAGGAAGCGATGATTGCTCTTATTAATCAGGATATGGAAAAGGCTAAGCAAGTTATCGATGGTGATAATGAAATCGATGATTTAGAATATGAAATAAATGATAAAGCATTATTATTAATTGCAAGACAATCACCAGTTGCGACTGATCTTAGGAAAATAAATGTAGCTTTAAAAGTATCATCTGAGGTTGAGCGATTTGCAGATATTGCAGTAAATATTGCTAAATCAGCATTGCATATTGGTAATGAAAAGCATTTTAAAGAAATAATTGATATCCCAAAAATGATGGAAATGGCCTTGGAGATGGTTTCAGATTCCATAAAGGCCTTTTATTCAGAGGATATTAAGGTTGCAAAAAAATGTGCAGAAAAAGATGATGAAGTGGATAAAATGTTTGGAATTTTAATACAAGAATTGTTAGGCCATATTCCACAAAACCCACATGCGACCAACCAAATTATTCAATTGGCATTTGTTTGTAGATATATCGAAAGAATCGCAGACCATTCAACGAATATTGCAGAACATGTCATTTACCTTGTAACAGGAAACCGAGTTAATTTAAATGCCTAAAGGATCATAGAGTTGTAAAAGATAAGGCGTTTTCTGCCTTATCTTTTTTTAGTAATACGGAAAGTATTGGATCTCAAAGTTTCCAAGAAACGACAATTTGCGTTTATTGTGTGCGGTAGCAACTGGTGGTACGATTAAATTATCATCTATTAAGAATAATTCGAAAATTCGCGCATATATTAATCAGTTGCAGAAATGGAGGACAAAATGGTTTATGAAACTACTAATTTAAAAGGAGATGGCAGAAATATAACTAACCATCCATCTACAGACTATCTTCCGCTTAAGAGTCAAATGATTGCTAAGCTAGTTACTCCCCGTAAAATGCTTCTCTTCTGGGAAGTTTCTAACATACCCCAAACAATTATGGAACGATATTTTCATCTAAATTTTTATCGACTGAAGCCAGTTGTTCGAATTTATGATGTTACCGATTTGGATTTTACTGGTAAAAACGCTCACCATTTTTTTGAAATCAAGATTCCCTATCAAAATGGACATTGGTTCATAAAAGGGTTGTTTGCAAATCGAGATTATGTTGCAGAATTAGGGATTAATGTTTCAGATAAAGAATTTTTTCCGCTGTTTCGCTCCAATATCATTCAGACTCCGATGATGGAAATACCGAATCGAACTGACATCAATTATGATCTAATTCAAATTAAGCAATATGAAGAGCATCCGCAAAAAAGGATGGATTATAGTAGTATGTATCATTTAAACAAACGTGAACATTCTAATGAAGTAAATGAAACACTAAATAATGAATAAAAAGGTGTAATTCGATGAATAAAATTAAACAGCTACAACAAAAGAAACCTAGCCCCCACCTTCCACAGGAAACACTTCAGTTTATTCCCGGTTTATGGGTTAACGGAAAGTACTTTTGGCTCCAAGATTGCAAGGAAAAGGTTTTACATAACGAAGAAATAGTTATCAAAGTGAAAGAGGAGCAACCCCACTCCAAAATTCGATATTCAAGCGTCTATATTAGTAATCACAGCAAGGAAACGAAAGAGATGAAAGTTTTGGCCATGCATTACTATCCAATTGTTACTCAAGACAATCTTGCCTTTGTATCACCGACAGATAAAAGAATCTTTCATCATGCAAATAATAATAATTATCTGGTTAATGGAGAACATAATGGAGTTGGAATGAAGGAATACACGGCCATGCCACAATGGAAGGTTTTTACTGATCAAATATGGAATTCTCTTCAGAAAGGGAACCTAAATTACCTGCCAATGGCAAAAACGCCTGCCTCTAGTATTTTTTCAATAAAAATGTCGTTAGGTCCGCATGATATTGGAAAAATGAGCACATGGACGATTACAGGGTCCAATAAAAACGAATTACTCTCAATGGAGCAAGCCCTTTTAAAGCAAACGGAATGAATACAATAATTATCTAAAAAAAACATACTAGCATTTCCTTTTAAAAAATGATATTATGGATAAGTCGTATGAATGAAATGCTTAATTGTTTGGAGGGAAATAAACATGCGCGTGAATATTACATTGGCTTGCACTGAGTGTGGAGATCGTAACTATATTTCAACAAAAAATAAACGTAATAATCCAGATCGTCTTGAGCTTAAGAAATATTGCCCAAGAGAAAAACGTACAACAGCACACCGTGAAACAAAATAAGCAGTAGGGCTTCCTGCTGCTTTTTTTGTTGCCTAAAAATTAGAGGTGAGGTTTCCTGTGATGAATAATAAAGTGTCTATTCGCAATGATATGAAAGAGAAACTTTCGAGTCTTACAAAACCTTTATACGAAGATTATTCAAATAAAATAGCGTCCAAACTTTATGAGGATCAAGATTGGAAACAAGCACAAGTGATAGGATTAACCATATCAAAAAAGCCAGAAGTTGATACATATCCAATTATTGAGAGAGCATGGGAATTAGGGAAACAAGTAGTTGTCCCAAAATGTGACCCCAAGGAAAAGAAGATGACTTTTAGAACAATCACCGATTTTTCGCAACTCGAGACAGTATTTTATGGTTTACTAGAGCCAATTGAGGAAATAACCAATCCAATGAGGGCTGATAGGATTGATTTACTCATTGTTCCAGGTTTGGCCTATACACGAGAAGGTTACCGTTTGGGCTTTGGAGGAGGTTATTATGATCGTTATTTACAAAAATACTCTGGTAAAACCCTCTCACTTGCCTTTGCCGAGCAGCTGGTGCCACAATTTCTTGTGGAGGATCATGATATTCCTGTTTCAAAAATTATTACAAACGTTGAGGTTATCAAGATAAGATGATTGAAACCATTATTATCTTCATTTTTATCCTTTTAGCAGCCGCTTCAGGTTATCACTTTAAATCTTTGACCCAATCGGGTGCTTTTGCAGCAAGTATTGTTGGACTAGCGGTTTATTTAGGATTCGGTGTGAACGGTATTTGCCTGCTTGGTGCTTTTTATACTTCATCAAGTTTTTGGTCAAAATATAAGAGTAGTTCAAAGTACATAATAGAAGAAAAGTTGGCAAAAGGCGCTACAAGAGATTGGGGTCAAGTTGCTGCGAATGGAGGAGCTGCGGGACTTTTCAGTATCATTCATTATTTTAATCATGATATGATTTGGTTAATTGGCTTTTTAGTTTGTCTTGCAAGTGCAAATTCTGATACATGGGCTTCTGAAATTGGCAGTTTAAGTAAACAAGACCCCTTATACATACGCACCTTTAAACGAGTCGAAAAAGGGACATCTGGAGCGATTAGTTTTTTAGGAAGTGCGGCATCATTTGCAGGCTCTTTCCTCATTTCAATTATCGGATTTTGGCTTTTTGATTTAGATCTTTTTTTAACTTGTTTGGTATTTTTATTTGGTTATCTCGGGAATGTCATTGATACGTTGATTGGAGCCTATTACCAACAGGTATATGTATGTGGGCAATGTGGTATTGAAACTGAGAAGAAGAGTCATTGTCAGATGCAGACCACTAGAATAAAAGGGTGGGGCTTTGTAGATAATGATATGGTGAATTTTCTTTCAGGATTTATTGCTGCTTTGCTTGCAATCATAATCACGTACTTAAATAAGTAACCCATCCTATCAACTGAACTTGTAACAGTATTATTATACTTTCAAATGGAGGAATGGTCATGGTAAATCGACGCGTAAATAGAGTTGCTCTCATAGGAACCGGATTTGTTGGCTCAAGCTATGCTTTTGCACTATTAAATCAAGGCATTACGGAAGAACTAGTCTTAATTGATTTAAATAAGGAAAAAGCAGAAGGAGACGCGATGGATCTAAATCATGGCTTACCATTCTCTCCATCGCGAACAAAGATATGGTATGGTAGTTACCAGGATTGTGGTCAGGCTGATCTTGTCGTGATCACAGCAGGTGCTAATCAAAAGCCAGGAGAGACACGGCTTGACTTGGTAGAAAAGAATACAAGAATTTTCAAAGGAATTGTGGACGAAATTATGGCAAGTGGTTTCGACGGTATTTTCCTTGTGGCCACAAATCCAGTGGATATTTTAACATATGCGGTTTGGAAATTTTCAGGTTTACCGAAAGAACGGGTAATTGGTTCAGGGACGATTTTAGATACAGCTCGTTTTCGGTTTTTGTTGGGTGATTATTTTGATGTGGACACCCGAAACGTGCATGCCTATATCATTGGAGAACATGGCGATACAGAATTGCCTGTGTGGAGCAATGCTGATATTGCTGGAACTTCCATTAATGATTGGTCAAAAATCAAAAGTGGTTTTAACCAAACGGACCTTGATCAAATCTTTCTAAATGTTCGGGATGCTGCTTACCATATCATTGAACGAAAAGGTGCAACCTATTATGGAATTGCTATGGGTCTTGTCAGATTGACCAAAGCAATTCTCCGTGATGAAAATTCTGTCCTCACTGTCTCCTCTTATCTAGATGGAGAATACGGACAAAACGATATTTTTATTGGTGTTCCAGCCGTAGTTAATCGTGAGGGAGTTAGACAAGTGGTTGAACTGAATTTAAATCAAGAAGAGCAAGCAAAATTCGAGAATTCCGTGAATGTATTAAAGAAAACAATGGAACCTGTCTTTAAGAACTATTAATAAGAATTCAATCATTTTTATTGGATAATTTATTCTTCTTCATCACAAAATAGAAGAAGGAGGGATGATGATGTCTCGCATATTAACATCCATATTAATGATTGGTTCAATAGGGTATTTGGTTTATAAGTACAAATTCCGACTTATTAATGTCCTTCTAGGATCTAGTTGGATGCGCAGAATTGCTGTAGGCTCAATCATGAGTTTCCCAGGTTTAAAGCAAAAAATGATGCAATCGATGTTTGGAAGACCATCTGAATGGTGAAAACCACAGATGGTTTTTTTGTTTTAATTTATTAAGTTGGCTGCAAAAAATAATCAACTTGTTTGATTATTGTAACGAACGATTTCGTTTATAATGAAAGTTAAAGACGAATAAAATGAAAGCAGGTTTGCCTGAAGCTTATTCTTACATAGGAAGTTGGGGGGAAATGAGTAATAGAGAAGGATTCATTTTTTGGAATTTGGCCTATTCATTGATATCTGATCATGGTTATCGTATTATTCAATTATTTGAAAATCAAAAAGAATTATGGCTCGAAAAGCTCGAAAATAAAAAAGCACCTATCATTCGCATGCTGCATCACAATTTGGACTGGAGTAATGCCATGCAGCGGGATATTGAGTTTACTGCTGCCAATGGAGAAAAAGTCCGAAAACAAATTGGTCGTCATGAGTTGAAGGTCGTTAACATCTACGTCAGTCAATTTCCACCTGTTGATGAATACGAATTTCGTCTCGCAAAGCCTTTTGTTCATTCAGATGGAAATAAGACCATGGTTACCTCGGTCCTATTTGCGCAGGGACAATACGAGGAAGGTTTCAGACATTTATCCGAGAGGCTATCGCTTGATATTTCTTTTTCTATAAATGAAAACTATTCAGAAGAAGATGTTGAATTAATGAAGAAAGCAGCCTTAGATTATGCAATAAAAAAAGTAAAGACGGAACGAGCGATTCTATTAAGTGGTAAACCATTCTTTACTTATGTATTTATCGCAATCCAGATTGCTGTTTTTTTCTGGCTTCAAGTTAATGGCGGGAGCACCAATACTTCCACTTTGATTAAATATGGAGCAAAAGTCAATCAATTGATTGTTGATGGGGAATGGTGGAGATTTATTACTCCGGTTTTTCTTCATATTGGTTTCGTCCATCTAGCGATGAATACATTAGCTTTATACTTTCTTGGTATAGAAGTAGAAAGAATTTATGGAAGCCTTCGCTTTTTAGTGATTTACTTATTTGCCGGAGTTACAGGCTTTATTGCTAGTTTTATCTTTAGTGCTAACTTATCAGCAGGGGCAAGTGGTGCAATTTTTGGCTGTTTTGGTGCGTTACTTTATTTCGGAGTTATTTACCCGAAATTATTTTTCCGAACAATGGGAGTAAATTTGCTTGTTGTGCTCGGAATAAATTTGATGATTGGGTTCTCTGCATCTGGAATAGATAATGCTGGACATCTAGGTGGATTGGTTGGGGGATTCCTTGCCGCTGGTGTTGTCTACTTGCCTAAGAAGAAAAAAATACTGCTGCAAATGTTATTTTTAATTGCATCCGCAGCACTGTTGTGGGGTTCTCTATTATACGGTTATAGTGCATCTGGAAAATCTCATGATGAAAACTCCAGTTTGTTAATGGCACAGGAATATATAAAACAAAACAATTATGATAAGGCATATAACGTATTAAAGGAATCTGAAAAAAATGCAGTGAATGTATCAGAGAAAACTTATTTTCTCTTGTCCTTCGTAGAAATTAAGAAGGAAATGCTCACAGAAGCCAAGACACATTTAGAAAAGGCAATAAAACTAGACCCAAGTTTTGATGAGGCTTTCTTTAATTTAGCGCTTATTAACCTGGAACAAAAAGAATTGGAAGAAGCTAAGGAAAATATACAGCAGGCTATGAAGCTTAATCCGAATCAACAGGATTATGCTGATTTACTACAAGAGATTAATCGCCAACTCCAAACTTCCAATAATGGGGAGTAGAATTGAAGTTTCTCTAAAACTAAGATTATATTTTCTTGAGGATAGATGCCGCGGTAGGTTATACTTTTTCTTGGATAATATTTTTTTCTCCATTAAATAACTAGGAGATATAGGATGAAAACAATTTATGATATTCAACAATTTTTAAAGAGATTTGGAACAATAATTTATATTGGTGATCGGGTTGCTGACCTTGAATTAATGGAAATGGAATTAAAGGAACTATATCAATCACAACTAATAGAACCAAGAGAATTCCAAACCGCATTATTAATTTTGAGGCATGAAATACAATTTCAAAAAGAAAAAAAATAAGATAGGTGATTTTATTGTCGAAACAATGGATTGTCGGTGTTGACCTTGGTGGTACAACAACTAAACTAGCTTTTATAACAATGGATGGCGAGATCGTTCGTAAATGGGAAATTCCAACGGATAATACGAATGAAGGAAAAAACATAACCAATAATATCGCAATTGCAATTGATGAAAAACTAACGGAACTTGGTCAAACAAAAGATCATTTAATAGGAATTGGTATGGGGTCACCCGGTCCGGTTAACTATGAAAAGGGCATACTTTTAAATGTTGTAAACTTAGGCTGGCCAAATAACTATCCTTTAAAGAAAATTCTTGAGAACGCAACTTCACTCCCAGCTGCGATTGAGAATGACGCGAATTGTGCAGCGTTGGGTGAAATGTGGATGGGTGCAGGCAATGGTGCGAAGGATCTTGTTTGCGTTACCCTTGGAACAGGTGTCGGGGGAGGTGTTATTACTGGTGGAAAAGTTGTTCAAGGTATTAATGGTGCAGCTGGTGAAATCGGCCATATTACTGCCATTCCATTTGATGGAGCACAATGTAACTGTGGGAAAACGGGTTGTCTTGAAACCGTGGCTTCTGCAACAGGAATTGTACGCTTAGCCCGAATGGAACTTGCTAAGGGGATACAAAGTGAATTAACTGCAAAAATGACTGAGAATAACACGATTACTGCTAAAGACGTCTTTGATGCGGCACGCAATAATGATCGGTTGGCTCAGACCGTATTGAATGAGGTTTCATTTCACTTAGGCTTTGCATTAGCTAGTATTGCCAATACACTTAATCCGGAAAAAATCGTTCTTGGAGGCGGTGTTTCTAAAGCAGGCGATATTTTATTAAATCCAGTAAAAAGTAATTTTGAGAAGTTTGCTTTTTCAGCAGTTGGTGACTCAACAAAACTAGCATTGGCTACACTCGGAAATGATGCAGGTGTACTTGGTGCTGCATGGCTTATTAAAAGTAACTTGAATCAGTAGAAAATAAAGGGAATTCCGCAGTGGTGCGGTTTTTCCTTTATTACTTTACTTGTAATAGACATGTATGGCTTTTTTTCTATTTTGAAAAATTTGTTATAATATTGAAACATTTTAGTTCAAAAAACGTACTTATTTTTGAGAGAGAATAAGAGAGGAGGAAGTATTGATTAAATTGAGCAGGAGAAATAGTATAATTCCAAAGTTTCCGGTCCTCTATTTATTATTTTTGATTCTCATCTTAGGTGCATGCGCTCAAAACGAGCAAGTAAAACTAAAAGTTCCTGCTAAAAACGTAAAGCCTAAATCTCCGGTTACCACTGCTTCTGGAGATAAGTGGAAATTACCAATTTCTATCCCTGAAGGTGAATTTTCCAAACTTGCCGGCTGGCTTTCTGAGAAACAAGTCCTCTATATTACGAATCTAGAACAATCTTCAAGTATATACCGCTACGATCTCTTTGCAGGTAACAGTGAATTAATTTATAAAAGTGAATATCCCATCATCAATGTACAAATTAGTCCTTCCCGAAAAAATATTCTTATCCATACTTCGCAATCAGCAGCCGAAGGATTAGTTACAATAATTAATACAAAAGGAAGAGTAATCCTTCAAAAGGATTTTCCATCCTATGAATTAGCATTTGAATGGAATCCGTATAATGATTCTCAGGTCTTAGTAACAAAATTTGCTGAGGATTGGAGTTTTCAAGTGTTATTACTGGACTTGGAACAATCAACCACAACCGAACTTGATGTGCCTCAGCCTTTTATGAAGTGGATAGCTAGAAATCAGATAGCTTGGATTAATTGGAATGAAGATCAGCCATCCTTATTTGCACCACTTAATGCTAGAAATTTAGAAACTGGGATTGAGAAGAAGTTGTTTTCTTCAGTTATTCATTTTTCTGCGTTTCCTGACTTAACCATGACAATCACCATAAATGAACAAAACCAATCCATGTCCAGTTATTCATTTTATGATAAAGAACTACGTAAACTATCTACTTTTTCAATGCCGCAGTTAACAAAGTATTCAGATTGGTTAGTTCCTTTTTATGGCTATAATGAAGAAAAAAGCCAATTTACTACCCTAAGACCCCTATCAGGTGGAGAATCAGATGCTTATTCAGAGGGTTTCCAACTTGTAAATTATAATCTTAAGAATGGCCGCAGCGATCTAATAATGGAAGGATTAGAAAATGAGCCATTGATACTGTCACCTTCAGGTGAGGCTGTTTTGTATGGGAATCGGTTTGAAAAAATTATTGACCTTAATAATAAGAAAATATATGACTTGATAAGAGAATGACACTAGTATGGACAGCGTCATTTTTTTATTTTAGCTTCTGTTATGATAAAATCACGTTGAATCAAAAACTTAAAGAGGCAGGTATTCAGTCATGGCTATTGTAGATGTAACTGTTATTCCAATTGGAACAGAAACTCCTAGTGTTAGTAAATATGTAGCAAGTGTTCAAAAGGTTTTGAGAAAATATCAAGAGGAAGGGAAAATACGTTTTCAATTAACACCCATGAATACCATTATCGAAGGTGAACTTTCCATCCTATTTGAAGTTATTCAAGAAATGCACGAGGTACCCTTCTCTGAAGGAATCCAGCGGGTGGCTACAACGATTCGTATTGATGACAGAAGAGATGTCAAGCGAAGTATGGAATATAAAGTAGACCGGGTTACTAGCCTTTTAAATGAGGTCTAAACGCAAAGGGATTACAAAGAAGTTATATGTGAGTTGTGGACAATTTCACTCCATGTAAAATAAAAAGACTGCCGTTTGGCAGTCTTTTAAAATTCTTAGTGAGTTCCTGTTGGAAATCCAGAATTAATGATGGTCATAACTGTAAACCAGCCGAAAACCACAAATGAAGCTACACCCCAAAATGCAGCTAAGAAATTTTTTTTCTTTAGTGCTGAAAATCCACCGTAAGCCGCAAGGATTGTTACGATAGCAAAGATAATTACTAAACCCATGAAAAATCCCCCTTTTATTATTATAAGCAGGCATACATCAAACAAATTAAAGAAAATTATGTACCTATATTATTTACATTCGATTCTTATTTTATATTTTTTTCTTTCGTTTGTCGAGAGCAAAAAAGAACTCGAGTGAATTTGTATTCTTTCTCTCTGCTTAATACTTAGTGTAAAATAATGATATCGCAAATTCAATTGGAGGTACGAAAATATGAAATGGCAACAAATTCCATTGGGGGCACTTCAAACTAACTGTTACATCGTAGAAAATTCCGACCGATCATGTTTAATTTTTGATCCCGGCAGTGAAGGGAAAAAGCTCATTCATTTGTTGAATAATAGAAAACTGAAACCACTTGCCATTATTCTAACTCATGCACATTTTGATCATATCGGAGGTGTCGATGAAGTAAGGGACTTTTATAAAATTCCAGTATATCTTCACAAAAAGGAAGAAAACTGGCTTGGTGACCCTGCACGAAATGGTTCACAATTTTTTATGATTCAGGATTCAATAAGAGTCAATCCGGCTGATCAGATTATTAAAAATGAAGGCGTTATGAAAATAGGTGAATTTGAATTTAGCATTTTTCATACCCCTGGTCATTCACCAGGAAGTATCTCTTGTTATTTTGAAGAGCAAGGATTTGTTATCTCTGGAGATGCCCTTTTTCAGGGCAGTATTGGCCGTACAGACCTAACGGAAGGGAACGCATCACAGTTATTAAAAAGTATACACGATAAGCTGCTTGTATTACCTGAGGAAACGTTTGTATTATCTGGTCATGGACCTGTGACAACTATTGGTGAGGAAATGGACAGTAATCCGTTTTTGAATGGATTTTAGCAACTAGGGGAGACAATTTAGAAAAACCCTTCTCCGAAATGAGAAGGGTTTTTCTGGGGGATATTCTATTCTAATATGGGAGGGGATAAAGTTTAAGCTACTAACCTTACAATATTATAAAGTTTTCACTGTGTCAATAGTGTTTATTTGAAAAGGAGCATATATGAACACATTTTTTAGAACATTATTTTCAACTTCTCCCAATGAGTTAATCACCTATGAAAAATACATTGGTTCAGCATTGTATCATCCTGAATTTGGCTATTATATGAAGGATAAACCAAAAATTGGGCGGCAAGGTGATTTCATAACAACAAGTAATATTTCTGATATATATGGAAGATTGATGGCAACATGGTTTTCTCAAGTATGTAAGAGGGCACAACTTGACCCTGTATTTTGTGAAATAGGTGCTGGAAATGGACGTTTCGCCAAAGCGTTTTTACAGGAATGGAAAGAAAGGATTCAAACCCCTTTAACATATATTATTGTTGAAAGCAGCCCTTTTCATCGGAAACTGCAACGGGAACTGTTAATGGCCGATTTTCCAATTGTCCAAGTGGAGAACATTAACGAAGTTACCGCATTTGAAGGAATGATTTTTTCTAACGAACTCTTTGATGCATTACCAGTTCATGTCATTGAAAAAGAAAAGGATGAACTTCATGAAGTTATGATAGGAATTCGAAATAATAAACTGTATGAACAAAAGGTACCTTTAACCAATTCAGATATCAAATTGTTTTTAAAGGAAAGCCAGATTGAATTAAAGGAAAAGCAGCGGTTGGAGGTCCCGTTAGCCATGGTGGAGATGATAAAGGAAATCTCCCGTGCATTGTTAAAAGGGATTGTAGTAACAGCTGATTATGGTTATACAAATGAGGAGTGGATGGACCCTAGAAGGGTAAAGGGGAGTTTAAGAGGTTATTATCAGCACCAGATGATTGATGACATCTTGCAAAACCCTGGTGAAATGGATATCACAACTCATATCCATTTTGATTATCTTATTCGAAAAGGTGAACAGGAAAACTTAGAAATTATTTCAAAGCTAAGGCAGGATGAGTTTTTATTACAGGCAGGTATTCTGAAAGAATTAGCAAACCATTATGATCCCAATCCCTTTTCAGAGGTAAGTAAACGGAATCGAGCGATTCGCAGTTTAATTATGCCCTCAGGGATTAGTTCCTACTTTCATGTAGTTATCCAGCAAAAAGGGCTTAAATTAAAATTGAGTGATATCTTCATCGAATAAAGAAAAAACGCCGGAGTTTTCCGGCGTTTTTTTCTATTGGTTACTTAATGTCCTGCACCAGGCGTCATCATGAACGTTGTCCAATAAGTGAAGCCTGCGAAGAAAACGGTTAAATAAGCTCCGAATACCCACAAATACATGCGCTCGGATAGTTTTAGATAGCTAAGCAGAACGAAAAAACCTGTCTGGGCTAAGAATAACATTGCCGTCTTATCCAAATCACCAAGATAAAACATTACTGTAAAAATGCCCGTCCAGAAACCACAAACTCTGAACATGCGATCCATATGTATCCCTCCTTTTACCCTGCGATCCCATCATTACAATATTATAAAGTAAAAGGAGGTACAATGTAAATAATGGTTTCGAATTAGTTTGTTACAAGCGCTTGATAAGAACAAGTTTCACATCCAGAAATAATGTTATCCTTTTCAATTAACTCAACTGATTCAAAAAGTGCCCCAAACATTCCCTTCAAGAATTCATGGTGCATACTACAAACCGTTTCCGAATGATTTTCGGCCACTTCTTTGAATGGACAATTGAAAATTTGGAAATAGATTTTTGTTTTATCACCATTTGCTTCAAATTCAGGATAAAAGCCAGCAAGAGTTGCAGCACTTTTTAATATTGTTAGCTTTTGGTCAAATTCTAATTCCTCTCCAAACGCCCTTTTTGCCTTTTCTTGTTCAATTAGCTCTGCACCGAAACGCTTTCCAGTAAGGAAAAGTGCTTTTTTTCCAGCCTCTCCAAGTGAAATCATGGTTTGGATTGCGACTTTAGATAAGAGCATGTAGTCACGAAATGGGAAATGCAACTGTATTACATCATCTGATAGACGATATAATCTACTCGGTCTGCCGCCTTTACCAGTTTTCTTCGTTTCAGACAATAACATATTCACATCTTCAAGCTTTGATAAATGCAATCGTGCAACATTTGGATGAATATTAAAGTTTTCTGCCACTTCTTGTACTGTTACTTCTTGATGCCGTTTGGTAATGTATTGATAAATATAGTACCGTGTTGGATCTGATAAAACGTTTGTTATCTTTAATGTTTGTTCCATCATTGTTCACCTCGGACCCCCATAATTTATTCCATTATAATACAGCCCTTCTAACATGGGAATGAGGTTAACAATGTTAACACAGTATGTTTAGAAAATGTTCACAATTAGCGACTTAATATTGTAACAATATGTTAAAAAGACAGCAAGTTACGGTAATGAAATCAGTTGTCAACAGTAAAAATATCGTTATTTTGGAAAAATAAAGCTTATTGAGAAGTTACATTCTTCGCCTCTTTTTAACTTCAAAATAGAGGATGTAAGGAAGTATACCGAACCAACGATACCAGAAAGAAGCTTTTGTTTCTTTTCGCTCGGTACGAAGACGCTTCCTTTCATCCTTCGGTTGATCTGCATATTTTACAATCGTTTGGGTCATGAATTTTACATAGTCATTGGTTTTCATGGACACACACCTGCCTTTAATTTTCATGAACAAGTATGCCCATATTTAACTATTTCAATTCAAGCCATTTGGATAATCGTTTGGTCCGTGAATCAAAATATCCCCTTCCGTTAACTGTTATATCATCAGTATTGAGGTGCAATGTAAAATTGACTTTTTGAATATACCCAATGGGTGTTTCAGTTTGGTAATCCATGTTTCCCTTTACATACGTAATCGTCCCTTTAGCAGGCAATGTGCTAGTTTTTTGATACATCGCTTCAACTTTTTTTACTGACGAGAGGAAATAATACTCCTCGAGCATGATTGTATTCGTTTCGTGAGCCATTTTTCTTTCGGATAACAAAACTTCAATTCGGCCCGAAAGAAATAATAAAAAAATGATTAGAAGGCACAAGGTAAGTGGGTAAGTAAAGCCTCTCTCATTATTTTTCATGGGACATTCAGCCAATTTCCCATTAAGAAAGCAGTAACTGAATATTTTCTTCCCCTTAGGTCAGTTACATCGATTTTGACGGCATTATTTATGAGAGTGAACGAATACTGTGAAACATTTTGGAGGAGTATTTCGTGACCAGTTGAATTCACACGGCGCCTAAGGTTTGTTCCGTACTTTTCATACTGGATGGTTTCCGCTTCTTTTGTTAGAATTAACCGATTCGAGATTACCTCTGCACGACTGGAAAGCCGAATCTCCTTTTTTATTTGGCTCGAAAAAACATCCCACTCCATTGCTTGTAAAGATGCCTCCGTATCCTTATTATTAAGAATTATTTGGAATAATGGTGTCATAAAAAAAATAATTGTTGTGAAAATAGAAAAAGAAATAAGCACTTCAATAAGTGTAAATGCATCGTCATTCAAGCAACCCGCAAACTTCGACTTCAGGAAGGAACGAATTTTTTTCAACTCTCACACACACCTCCTTTTGTCCAGCCAACTCACTGTCTTTCCATATGATTTGATATTCAATTCCATTTTGAATAGAAGTGGAATTTGATGTTCCCCGATTACTGACTAAATTCGCTTGTAATTCTTCGTACATCAACTGTCGGGCCTTATTTTCTAATTCCAATTGTCGGGATTGTTCTCTTAGTTCGGTCAATAATGGCAGTAAAAACAAACTAATTATAAACAATGCTGATAGGGAAAGCAGAAGCTCAAGCAGAAAATAGCCTTTAGAACTCCTTAACATAAAACCGTCCCTTTCCGATTAACACGGTCATTTGATAGGTTTTATTTTTGGTTTGGATGAGAAAGGTACCAAACTGGTTCACATTTCCATCGTTTAGGAATTTGAAATATAAGGGTATGGAACCTTCCGCAAGATAAATATTTCTTGAATAATTTCGCATGAGGATTGGCGGCAGGTCGGTTCTCAATAGCATGTAATACTTATACTGCGTTGGAAGAATCACAACGGATACTTCATGTTGATGAGATATAGCATATTGTTGTGAATAATATAGGTCTGCTTTTAATTGGGTTAAAAAGGCCTCATCCTCCAGGACTGAGTGCTGCGGTTTTAAGGAGAAAATTGTAATTGAGGAGATAATCATGAAGATGGAGAGAACTAACAGGGACTCAATTAAAGTGAAGCCGTTTTGATTGTTTTTCATTAGGGATTAGTTACTTTCTGTTGCAGTTACATTACCATCAACGTCTATTGCAACTGTCTTTCCATTCGGACAACCTTTAGCGTCTTCCTTTAAATATCCTTCTGTTTTTAGTTCCGCAATTGTGGGGATTTTGTTCTTATCCATTTCATATGCTTGTACTTGTGCCTGGACCATTTTCACGTAGGCCTCACAGCCTTTATTGTTGATATTTGAATTATGTTTAGCAACGTTAGGAATTGTAATAATTAACAGTACTGAGATTACTAGCATAACAATCATCATTTCTATTAATGTAAAACCTTTTTCATTTTTCATCATTCTAACTAACCTCCAATTTTTTTAAATACCATCAAGTAGGTGAAACATGGGTAATAGGATGGCCAAATACATCGATACCACAAGGAATCCAATAATAATGTAAAGAATAGGCTGAATGGTTGATAAGCGTTTTTGAATCATTTCTTCCATGTTTGTGATACAGTGCTTGCTGAAAAATAGCAGTTCCTGCTCCAACTTTCCATTTTCTTGTCCATGTTTTACAATCATCGGAAATTCTTTTTCGAAGTATGACATGGTTGCCAAAATTGACTCTAATCTTTCTCCGGTAATAAGCTTGCTTTTCATTGCAGTAGCTAAGTGACTGTAAAAAGGATGTCTGAGATTCTGTTCAAAGAGTAGGAGTGCTTCAGAAACCGATAATCCACCGGAAAGTAAGAAGCTTAGTTGAATGGAAAAGTAGTGAGTAAACAGTAATTTGAGGATCCTGCCAACAATTGGGATGCGAACTAGATGTGCCCTTTGTTTTAGGACTGAGAGTTTTCGAAATATAAGCAAGTAATAAATTGCCCCCAAAGTTAGAATAAAAAGCAAGATGCTGATAACAATTGGAAAATAACGATCAAAAGTGTAAATGACATTCATGAAAAAATTTGCTTCTAGACCAAGGGACGAAAAAAGACTTGTGAACCTTGGCAGTAATGTATTTTCGACGAAAATAAATAGAAAACCTGTAATGACGATAAGCAAAGCAGGATACTGAAGCAGTTTTAGAAGCTTGCGTAAATCTTTGTCTTTAAGTAATGCAAGTTCACTTCCCTCCAGCAGAGCATCCGCAAAGCAGCCATGTTGTTCGGCAAAATAGACATAACCGACTAAGTCTTTTTGGAAGCCAAGATTATTTAAGGCAACATGAAATGGTAAACCTTTTTTCAATTCTTCTAAACAATCATTAAGTTCCTCCTTTCGTTTAGAGGGTAATTGTAATGCTATGGATTCAATTGCAAGTGCAATTGGATATCCCCTTGCCAAAAGTTCACCAGTTCTTCTCAAGAAATTTGCTTGTTCATTCACTGTCCATTTATGACGATTCATCATCATACACCAATCGCTCGTATTCAGATTCTTGAATATAACCAAGGGCAATACCTTTGTTTATTACATCTTTTAAGGTGCGGTAACGCGGATTTATTTTATCGCCTTGGGCTGCCTTCATTACACCGTGTAAATTTCTTCCTGATAATAGCTCAAATACACTCGCACGTTTCCATCTGCCATAGGAATAACAAATAGGGGTGCATTCCCCCTCACAAAAAGGGCAGGAGAGTTCAACTAATCTTTGTGCTGTTATCGCAATCAGCGTCTGTTCAACTTCTAACCAATTCACTCCGAACTCTCGCAGGCGATAGACCGCCCCCTTCGCATCGCGAGTATGCATCGTGGAGAGGACAAGATGGCCTGTTAAGGCAGCTCTTACTGCAATTTTCGCCGTCTCAGCATCGCGAATTTCACCGACCATAATAATGTCTGGGTCATGACGTAGAATAGCCTTTAGACCAGCTGCATATGTTACACCTGCTTTTTCATTGACTTGTATTTGCAGGACGGAGTCATAGTTTTTTTCGATGGGATCCTCGAGCGTGATGACATTGCGGTGAAATAGGTGGGCTGTTTCATTTAAAAGGGAATAAAGTGTAGTTGTTTTGCCGCTGCCAGTTGGCCCGGTGAAAATGATAAGACCATGAGCATGTTTGAGAAGGGCGAGTAGTTTTCGTGTCATTGATGGGAATAGTGAGAGTTGGTGAAAAGGGATTTGTTCTTGCTGTGGCAGCAGCCGGATGACAAGGCTCTCTCTGTTATTAGAAGGAAGTGTGGATAGTCTTAAGCCCATTAGTTGTCCGTCAACTTCACAAAAAAATGCTCCACTTTGAGGCCGTCTTCTTTCGCCGATATCCATATTGGCTGTGAATTTAAAATGTGAAATTAATCTGTCGCATTCGTCTTTTGGAAGGGATAGTCGGGGAATGAGTTTGTTGGTTAATCGTAGTTGAATGAGTGTGTCATTCTTCCTTGGTATAATGTGAATATCTGTTGCCTGGTTCCGTGCCGCATCTGCAATAATTCGATTTGCTAAGATTTCTATCGCGCTAACAATAGGTACCACCGCCTTTATTATTTTTCATTTGATAATATTCGACAGAGTTCCTGCTAATCCTTTTTTATTTTCAAAAAATATTTTTATTTTTTCGGCAAAATATTTTTGGGTGTCAGGCACCATGTGAAATTTTCACATGGTGCCTGACACCCTTTCCGTTATATAGCTTTGTCAGTTAGATAGAAGAGGCCTCCGTTGATGAAGGAGATGGTGATTTTTGGTTCGTATTGTTCTTTTAGGGCTAGTTTTTCCGTTTCAAAGTTTTCATTTTCTTCTTCGACATCTTCATAAAAATGATTTAAGAGTCGTAAATCCTGCTCCCAGCGTTTTCTTGCGTCTTCAGCCCAGGAGTGGTCATCTTTCTCAATCTCGGAAGATAGATACGTTTCTATCCTTGACATCCCACTCTGCGGCCTCACTAATGGTGATAAGGTAAAGGAATAATCCGGAATTTTTGGTGTTAACGGAATTTGCAGAAGCCTGTTATGGAAATCTTCAACCATTGTTCCGTTTATAAGTTGTAAACCGATTGACTTAAAAATATCACGCTTACGATCACATTGATAAGAGATTTTAACATTCATACATAGCCATGGCAGCAAGGGAGTCTGCCTGTTCTGATGGCGATGATTTTCGTAAAGCCGCATATAGCTGGCTAGTTTCTTTGTCGAAGCAAAAATTTGATGTAGACGAGGAGAACCAAAATGAATGATTTCCCCTTTGATGTTTTCAGGAGCGGCATCTTGATTCGTGATAAAGGTTAGCCTCATCGGATTTGGAATTCCGCCTGTTTTTTCTAAGTAGTGCCAGTAAAAAGGCCGGTTCATTAATTCCTTGTCAAGTTCCACTGTTAACTGAACCATTAAATATCCAGGGCCATTCTCCACAATTTCACAATCATTGGCCTGAAAATAGGTCAATAGAAAATTATGAATTTCCTGCTGCTGCATGGGAATCTCCTTTCTTCATCGATTCTGCAAATTCAATCATTGATGATAAATTTTCCATTTTAATGCGCATTTCTCCTTCAGTAGAGGATTGTCCGAATATATCTATTAAGTGGTCTTCAATATTGCCAAATTCCAACTTTGTTAAAATATCGTCAAGTTCGCCGATTACTTTTTCAAATAAATGGATCTTTTCATAAAGTAGCTTTAAGATATGCTCCTCGACAGTGTTTTTAATTGCAAAGTTATAAATCATGACATCTTTTTCCTGCCCGAGACGATGAATACGACCAATCCGCTGCTCGAGCCTCATTGGATTCCATGGCAAATCAAAATTAATTATGTGGTTGCAAAATTGAAGGTTGATTCCTTCTCCGCCTGCTTCTGTCGCAATTAGAACTTGTGCATGCTTTTGAAATAATTCTCTCATCCAGTCCTTTTTCCCGCGTTTAAACCCGCCGCGAAAAGGGACAGATGTTATTCCATGCTGTTTTAAATACCATTGTAAGTACATTTGGGTGGCACGATATTCTGTGAAAATAATCACTTTATCATTTACCTTTTGAATTAACTCTAAAGCTTTTTCCGCTTTGGAATTTTTCTGAACAGCTTCGACCTTTTTCATTAAATACTGAATTTGTTCTTCGAAAGCTGGAGTTGGGTTTTCCTTTTTTTGCAGCATATTCTTTAATGTATAAAAAACGGCCTCTCTGCTGCTGCATGCCTCACGCTGCAACGTCATGACTGAGAATGAACTAGTTTGTACCCAATTCCCTTCGCATTTTAAGTCAGTAATTGACTCGTAAAGACCTTTCTCCTCAGGGGTACATTCTATTGGAATCGTTTCGACATGCCGTTTTGTCCATTCGATTCCTGTTTCTGCCCGCCTGTTCCGAATCATGACCTTGTTTACTAATTCTTTTAAATGTTCATCATCATTTAAGGATCGTGCATCACGCTTGTATTTTTCATAGAATGCCGTTTCGCTCCCTAAATGTCCTGGTTTTAATAACGAAACTAGATTAAAAATTTCCTCGATTCGGTTCTGAATCGGAGTTGCCGTCAACAATAAACAAAATTTCTTTTTCAGATTTTGAACAAATTCGTAGTTTTTTGTTTTGTTATTTTTTAGTTTATGTGCTTCATCAATGATGATGAGATCATAGTCCTGTTTGTAGATAATGTCACGATGTGGATTACGTTTAGCTGTATCAATTGACGAAACGACGACATCACACTGTTCCCACACATAGCTTTTTCTTTGTGATATGGCAGGGATGAAAAATTTGCTATTTAGCTCGATCGACCATTGTGTAACTAAGGAAGCAGGGACAAGAATTAATACCTTTTTCACCAATCCGCGTATCATATATTCTTTTAGAATTAATCCAGCTTCAATCGTTTTTCCAAGCCCAACTTCATCAGCAAGGATAGCTTTTCCGTTCATATTTTCAATCACTTGTTTCGCTGTTTCGAGTTGGTGTGGAAGCGGGGTTAAATTAGATAAATGACTTGGTGCTAATAAACCGTTGAAATCAGGAACAACGAGATGTTTCTCTACTCCAATTGCAAGTTTAAAAAGGTCCCAATTCCCCCATGGACCATCGTTATCGATTCTATGTAGAAAATCATCCTTCCAAGAGGAATCAAATTCAATTTCGATCGACATGGTGTCAACTCCTTTTTTACAATTTCCAGCTATATTCTTTTCTAATAAAGTTATTGCCCAATGTATAATTTTAATGGTAGGATGATAATAGTCTTGAATGTTTTAAATATTTTAATAAAGTAATTTATTTTATAAGTATAATTAGTATGACCATTTTGGATAATATTATAATGCGAATGATAACAAGGGGAGAGACTACCTTTGTAGCGCCGAAGGAGCAAGCAGAAATGTGAATCTCTCAGGCAAAAGAACTCTTGTTTGACGCAGCTCTGGAGAGTGCTGATTAGATTTTTCAGCCACCAAAGGGGAAAGCCTTTAGAGGTAAACTTTCAGGTGCAAGGACAGAGACCTTCTTACGTTACATGGGAGGTTTCTGTCCTTTTTTATGGTTATCCTAAGAATATTATGTGCCAAAGATTGAAGGGGGATTAAGAATGTCTGAATTAAAACGAACTCCGCTTTTTGATGTGTATAAGGAATGGGGAGGAAAAACCATTGATTTCGGAGGTTGGGAGCTGCCAGTCCAATTTTCCAGCATTAAAGATGAGCATGAAGCTGTTCGCACACGTGCAGGATTATTTGATGTTTCCCATATGGGTGAAGTGGAAGTAAAAGGCACTAATAGCTTGGATTTTTTACAAAAAATGATGACGAATGACATTTCAAAAATTAAAAATGGAGGTGCCCAGTACACTGCCATGTGTTATGAAAATGGCGGTACTGTCGATGACCTGCTGGTTTATAAAATTGAGGACAATCATTACCTTTTAGTAGTTAACGCATCAAATATTGAAAAAGATTATAAGTGGCTGGAAGACCATCTAACTGGCGATGTATGCTTAGAAAACTTATCAGATAAAACAGCACAACTCGCCCTTCAGGGACCACTTGCAGAAAAAGTATTGCAAAAGCTCGCTGGGAATACAGATTTGAGCGGGATTGGCTTTTTCAAATTCCAGCAAGAGGTAATCCTTAATGGAAAAAAAGCTTTAGTTTCAAGAACAGGTTATACCGGTGAAGATGGATTTGAAGTATATTGTGATGCAGAGGATGCAGTTGACCTTTGGGGAGATATTTTAGCCGCAGGTAAGGAAGACGGAGTAATCCCTGTTGGGTTAGGTGCCCGCGATACATTGCGTTTTGAAGCAGTTTTAGCACTTTATGGCCAAGAACTTTCTGCAGAAATTTCACCACTAGAAGCAGGGATTGGCTTCGCCGTGAAATTATCAAAGGAAGCTGATTTCATCGGGAAAGAAGCGTTAATCCAGCAAAAAGAACAGGGCTTAACTAGAAAATTGGTAGGAATTGAAATGATTGATCGTGGGATTCCTCGCCATGGATACCCTGTTTATAGTGATGACCAGTTAATTGGTGAGGTTACAACAGGCACTCAATCACCAACGTTAAAGAAAAATATTGGTCTTGCTCTAATTAATTCGGAATTTACAGGCCTTGAATCCGTTGTTGAAGTGGAGATTCGCGGCAAACGCTTAAAGGCTACTGTCGTTCCAACACCATTTTATAAAAGAGAAAAGAAATAACAGAAGGGAGTTAGGTTTATGAAACATCGCTATTTACCTATGACTGAACAAGATAAGAAGGCTATGCTCGAGGCAATTGGTGTTTCCTCTATTGATGAACTGTTTAGCGATATCCCTGAAAAAGTAAGATTTAAGGGTGAATACAATATCAAAGCAGCCAAGTCTGAAACAGACTTAATGAAAGAACTGTTTAAGATGGCTAGCCGGAACGCTGACCTAAAAAGAAATGTTTCTTTTATAGGTGCAGGTGTATATGACCATTACATGCCTGTTATTGTCGACCATGTTATTTCAAGATCAGAATTTTATACAGCTTATACACCATATCAACCAGAAATATCTCAAGGTGAACTTCAAGCAATCTTTGAATTTCAAACGATGATTTGTGAATTAACTGGCATGGATGTGGCCAATTCCTCTATGTATGATGGTGGAACCGCACTTGCTGAAGCAGCGATGCTAAGTGCAGGCCATACAAAAAGAAAAACAATTGTAGTCTCTAGTGCAGTACATCCAGAAGCGCGCGATGTTCTTAAAACCTATGCAAAGGGACAGTACCTAAATGTGGTCGAAGTACCTGTGAAAGATGGGGTTACGGATATAGCTTCATTAAAAGAGCTGGTTAATGAGGATGTTGCAGCTGTGATTGTCCAATATCCAAACTTCTTTGGCCGAATCGAGCCGTTAAAAGAACTTGAAGAAATTATCCATGACAACAAGTCTATGTTTGTTGTATCAAGTAATCCATTATCCCTTGGGGTGCTAACACCTCCAGGTAAATTTGGTGCCGACATTGTGATTGGTGATGCCCAGCCGTTTGGAATTCCAACCGCTTTTGGCGGGCCACACTGCGGTTATTTTGCAGTTACTTCTAAGTTAATGAGAAAAGTTCCTGGACGTCTTGTTGGACAAACGACAGATGACCAAGGCCGCCGTGGGTTTGTATTAACCTTGCAAGCTCGTGAACAGCATATCCGTCGTGATAAAGCGACTTCAAATATTTGTTCCAACCAAGCATTAAATGCCCTTGCAGCATCTGTAGCGATGACGGCTCTTGGTAAAAAGGGTGTCCGTGAGATAGCAGCAGCCAACTTACAAAAGGCTCATTATGCAAAAAATGCATTTAAGGAAGCCGGCTTTGAAGTGGTTTATGAAGGTCATTCATTCAACGAATTCGTTGTAAAATTAAATAAACCTGTCAAGGAAATTAATCAACAGCTTTTACAAAAAGAAATTATTGGCGGATATGATTTAGGTCGTGATTATCCAGAACTAGTTAACCATATGCTGATTGCTGTAACAGAACAACGCTCGAAGGAAGAAATTGATACTCTAGTGAAAGAATTGGGGGATTTCCATGCATAATCAAGACCAGGCACTCATTTTTGAACTTAGCACACCAGGCCGCATCGGCTATAGTCTGCCAGAAATGGATGTACCAGAACTAGATCTCAATGGCCTTCTTCCTGATGGTTATATTCGCACTGAAGAACCAGAACTTCCTGAGGTTTCGGAACTTGACATCATGCGCCACTACACGGCACTTTCAAGAAGAAATCATGGTGTCGATTCAGGATTTTATCCACTTGGCTCTTGTACGATGAAATATAATCCGAAAATTAATGAAAATGTAGCCCGCTTTAACGGCTTTGCACATGTCCATCCGCTGCAAGATGAAAGTTCTGTACAAGGTGCTCTTGAACTTTTATACGATTTGCAGGAGCATTTAATTGAAATTACCGGGATGGACGAAGTGACCCTACAGCCAGCAGCTGGTGCGCATGGGGAATGGACCGGATTAATGATGATCCGCGCTTACCATGAAGCCAACGGTGATATGAAACGTACAAAAGTCATTGTTCCTGATTCCGCACACGGGACTAATCCTGCATCAGCAACAATTGCAGGTCTCGAAACCATTACCGTTAAATCCAATGAACATGGTCTAGTTGATCTTGAAGATTTAAGAAGAGTGGTTGGTGAAGATACAGCAGCACTAATGCTTACTAATCCGAATACGCTTGGTTTATTTGAAGAAAACATTCTTGAATTAGCTGAAATTGTTCATGAAGCAGGTGGAAAGCTTTATTATGATGGAGCTAATTTAAATGCGGTTCTTTCAAAAGCTAGACCTGGAGATATGGGATTTGATGTTGTTCACTTAAATCTTCATAAAACGTTCACTGGCCCACACGGTGGTGGCGGTCCTGGTTCTGGACCAGTTGGCGTCAAAGCAGATTTGATTCCGTTCCTGCCAAAACCAATTATCACAAAACAAGGCGAAGAGTTTGTTCTTGATTATGATCGTCCACTGTCTATTGGTCGAGTGAAGCCATATTATGGAAACTTTGGCATTAATGTTCGTGCTTACACATATATTCGTTCAATGGGTCCGGATGGCTTAAAAGCAGTAACAGAGTATGCTGTATTAAACGCGAACTACATGATGAGAAGACTTGCTGAATATTATGATCTACCATTTGATCGTCATTGTAAGCATGAATTTGTCCTAAGCGGCAGACGCCAGAAGAAGCTAGGTGTCCGTACATTGGATATTGCGAAGCGCCTGCTCGATTTTGGTTACCATCCGCCAACCATTTACTTCCCGTTGAATGTAGAAGAATGTATCATGATTGAACCTACAGAAACGGAATCAAAAGAGACATTGGATTCGTTTATCGATATTATGATCCAAATAGCTAAAGAGGTAGAAGAAAATCCAGAAATCGTTCAAGAAGCACCACATACAACTGTGGTCGGCCGCATGGATGAAACAAAAGCTGCTCGTAAACCAGTCTTAAAATATCAACAAGCTTAATAAAAAGAAGGTCAGATTCGATTATGGAATCTGACCTTTTAATTTATTACACTAAAAAAGGTTCCGATAGATAACCGGAACCAAGATTATGTTCTTATTTTTTCGTTTTAACTTTACCAGACCATTTTTTGAACCCGCCTTGAAGTTGGGTTAGGTCTCTGTAGCCTTTTCGGTGTAAGAATTGTGCTGCACGGGCACTGCGCATCCCGCTTTGGCAGTATAAATATACCGGCATATCAGGACGAATTTCTTTCATGCGCATTTTCATTTGTGACATTGGGATATTACGTGATCCTAAAATATGGCCGCCTTCGAATTCGTTTGCTTCACGAACATCTATTAGTTGTGCCTTTCTGTATCCCGCACGGAATTCTTCTTCTGTTACCGTTTTAACAATCCTTTTCTGATAGAAAAAGGTGAAAACGGAATAGATAATAATTGCTGCAATGATAATTAATAAGGGATAAAGTGAACTCAATTTCTTTTTGCTCCTTTCAAGCTTTCCTGCACTAGTTTATTATATAAGCCAATCTCATAAAGATAAAGATGAATGCTAAAAAATCTTTTCAAAACTGCCTAAATTAATTATAGCAGAAACATCTTATTTTGAATCTATATCAGATTTTGGTAGACTTAAACTCGAAATAATATAAAAAATGAGGTTTTTAAATGAAAAAAGAAGTTTGGCGTTTTATTGATACCGGAAATAGTTCACCATCTTTTAATATGGCTTTAGATGAAGCATTACTTGATTGGCATAGTGAGGGGAAAATACCTCCGGTGATTCGATTCTATGGCTGGAACCCGGCAACCCTGTCAGTAGGATATTTTCAAAAAGTGGAAAAGGAAATTGATATGGAAGCAGTCAAAGCTCACCAATTAGGTTTTGTCAGGAGACCTACAGGCGGTCGTGGAGTGCTTCATGAGCACGAGCTAACCTACAGTGTAATCGTTTCTGAAGACTATCCAGAAATGCCAAATTCAGTGACGGAAGCCTATCGTGTGATTTCTGAAGGTATTTTAAAAGGATTTCACCATTTAGGACTTGAGGCATACTTTGCAGTCCCAAAAACAGCGGAAGAAAGAGATGCATTGAAAAACCCTCGCTCTGCTGTTTGCTTTGATGCTCCAAGTTGGTATGAGCTTGTGGTCGAAGGCAGAAAGGTAGCGGGCAGTGCACAAACAAGGCAAAAGGGAGTCATATTACAGCATGGATCCATATTGTTGGATTTAGATGAGGATAAATTATTTAGTTTATTTAAATACCCTAGTGAAAGAGTAAAGGAACGAATGAGGAAAGCCTTTAAGGATAAAGCGGTTGCCATCAACGCGATTAGTCCGAGGAGAATTTCTCTTGAGGAAGCAAAGGAAGCTTTTTATAAGGGCTTTGCGGAAGGTCTAAATATTGAGCTAGAGCCTTATCAATTAAATGAAGAAGAACTAGCCTACGTTGAAAAGATTGCAAAAGAGCGCTATGAGAGTGATGAATGGAATTATAAGAGATAATTGGAAGCGGCGACTCGTCGCTTTTTTGTTATTTTAGCAAATAAGCAACCTGCGAATTTTGTTGAATTTTCCTGATTTATGACGAAAATCGTATTAATGCTATTGATTACTATTAATTATATTATTTTTTGAGTTTGACAAAATGAATCTTGTTTGTTTGATTCACAATATATAGTGGTGTCGAAAATATTTTCGGTACTATATGTTGATATTTAGTTGATTTATTCTGGGTGCCTATGATAACCTAAAAATACAAGCCAACTAGATATAGCGTAATACAGCTAGATTTAGCACAATAGGTAGATATTTACATGAAGGAGTTGTTCTCATGTCTGTAGTTTTTAGACAAACAATGAATATTGATTTTGAAAGGTTGAATGAGGATATCCGCTTATTCCCCCAGGTGCATCCAGTTACCCCAGATATGAAAATAACTCACAAAGGTGTTTCTCGTTTGGTAATGTTGGACCGCTATACCTTTAAAGACACTGCAAAAATAACTCTCACAAACGGCGACTTCGTTGTTTTAACTATTAAAGAGGATCCAAAATTTCCAGCTCGCGGCCTTGGCTATATCCAGGAAATCGACTGGGAAAAGAAAAAAGCAAAAGTTTTAGTGGAAGAGGAATTTAGAGGAGTACTCGATGATCCTGAAGAAGCTAGCACAGGAGTGATTATTAGGTCTTTAGATGTGATTGAAAAGCCGTTAGAGCTTTTCTACGAGCAAATTGCGAAGCGTAATGCTACGGGTCTTGCTTCTGTAGAAGAAACGGAAGAGAAGCGAAGAGAATGGACGGAACGGTTTTATCAAGAACTTGTCAACATGAACTTCATTCCTGCAGGCCGCGTCCTTTACGGTGCTGGGGCAGATACCGATGTCACTTACTTCAATTGCTATGTTATGCCTTTCGTCCCAGACTCACGTGAAGGGATCTCTGACCATCGGAAGCAGGTAATGGAGATTATGAGCCGCGGCGGCGGTGTTGGAACAAATGGCTCAACATTGAGACCGCGTAATACACTAGCTAGAGGCGTGAATGGTAAATCATCTGGTTCGGTTTCATGGTTGGATGATATTGCGAAATTAACGCATTTGGTTGAGCAAGGTGGATCAAGACGCGGAGCTCAGATGATCATGCTAGCTGACTGGCATCCAGACATTATTGAATTTATTATTTCTAAGATGCAAAATCCTAGAATTCTACGATTCTTAATTGAAAATACAAATGATGAAACCATTAAAAAGCTTGCTAAAGATAAGTTAAAGTTTACACCTTTAACTCCTAGAGAAACTGCAATGTACCAAGGAATTGTAAATTATAAAAACATTCAAGGCTTCGGTGGATTTGATGAAAACATCATTGCTGATGCAGAAGAGAAATTATTAACGGGTGGTAATTATACTGTTCATAATTCTGAATTCCTTACAGGGGCAAACATTTCTGTGTGTTTAACAAAGGAATTTATGGAAGCTGTTGAAAACGATAGTGAATACGAACTACGCTTCCCATATGTTGAACACTATGATCAAGAAGAAATGAAGATTTATAATGAAGAATGGCATAGAGTTGGTGACGTCCGCGAGTGGGAAAAACTTGGACATAAAGTAAGGGTGTATAAAAAGTTCAAAGCAAAAGAACTATGGAACCTAATCAATATTTGCGCGACCTACTCAGCAGAACCTGGAATATTTTTTATCGACAACGCAAACGACATGACCAATGCAAAAGCATATGGCCAACAGGTAGTTGCAACAAACCCATGTGGAGAACAACCACTTGCACCATTTTCCGTCTGTAACCTCGCAGCAGTCAACTTGGCGGAAATGGCTGATAAAGAAACAAAAACTGTTGATTTTGAAAAACTTAAGAAAACGGTAGCCGTGGGTGTGCGGATGCAGGATAATGTAATCAACGCAACACCATACTTCCTTGAAGAAAATAAAAAGCAGGCACTTGGTGAGCGACGTGTGGGACTTGGAGTAATGGGCTTACATGACATGCTAATTTATTGTGAAACGAAGTATGGATCACCAGAAGGAAACGAACTAGTCGATCAAGTTTTTGAAGTAATTGCAACTACTGCATACAGAACTTCAATTGAATTGGCGAAAGAAAAAGGAAGCTTCCCATTCTTAACTGGGGAAACACCAAATGAAACCAATCGATTACGACAAGCTTTCATCGATACAGGATATATGAAGAAAATGCCAGATGATATCCGCCAATCTATTTTAGACAGTGGAATTAGAAACTCTCATTTATTAACTGTTGCTCCCACGGGATCTACTGGGACAATGGTTGGAGTTTCCACCGGGCTTGAGCCTTATTTCTCATTCTCTTACTTCCGGAGCGGACGTCTTGGTAAATTTATTGAAGTAAAAGCGGATATCGTCAAAGAATACCTAGATAAGCACCCTGATGCAGATGAAAACAATCTGCCACACTGGTTTGTTACTGCGATGGAACTTACGACGGAAGCACATGCAGATGTTCAATGTGTCATTCAACGCTGGATCGACAGCTCCATCAGTAAAACGGTCAATGCACCCAAAGGGTATAGCGTAGAACAGGTTGAAAAAGTATACCAGCGTTTATACCGTGGCGGAGCTAAAGGCGGAACTGTTTATGTTGATGGCTCACGCGATTCACAGGTACTAACACTGAAAGCAGAAGAAAACACAAATGAACAATTATCCATTTTTAATGAAAAACCAAAACAGCATGTAGTCCTTGTTGATACAATCAGCGAACTTCGTTCAACAAGTGTTACAATCGGATCTGAAGTCGGGAACACATGCCCGGTGTGCCGTACTGGTAAAGTAAAAGAAATGGGCGGCTGTAACACATGTACAAACTGCGGAGCCCAATTAAAATGTGGTTTATAATTTGTAATTAATGGGGGAAGAACTTCCCCCATTTTTTTTGTGTAATAAATGTCGATAAAACTGATAAGTATTTTAAAATACTACAAAATACATGAATATATTTACTGGAATTTTTAGAATAAAGTCGAAATTTGTAATTTAACTGTAATCTAGCTGTTACTTCGGTGTTATTCTTTTTTTGTATATTAATAGTATCGAAGCACACAGGGGGATTAAACAAGATGTTGAAAAAATTCATTGCAGCCGTAGCTATGACAATTATTCTTAGTTCATTGTTTACCACTATGGGTGATAAAGCGGAAGCGGCCTATTATCATACAAAAGCAATCAATGTTGCAAAAGCAAATCTCGGAGTTCCATATCGATGGGGCGGGTTGTCACCAAGAGGATTTGACTGCTCAGGTTTGGTTAAATATTCTTATGGTAAGGCTGGAAAAGTATTGCCAAGAACGGCAGCTGAAATGTTTTACAAAAAAGGATACCGTGTTACATCCTTAAAGGCTGGAGATTTAATGTTCTTCTCCCAAAATAAGGCTAGCAAACCTAGTCATGTGGCAATATACATAGGTGGCGGAAAAATGATTCAATCATCATCTTCAAAGGGCGTTTCAATCGCATATACAAGCAACAGCTATTGGAAGCCAAGATTTATTGGAGCAAAAAGATTTTAATGAATAGTTAAGCGTTTTCAAAATTATTAATAAACCAAGAACATCGTGCAAAGACGATGTTCTTTTTTATTTATAAATTTTCTGCTTGTCTACCGTACTATTTATTAATGCAACTGCTTAAAGATGTAAAAATAACTTCATCTTTAGGAGTGACTGCCATGTTTATAGACGGCGTTTTTTCCGGAGGAGGAATAAAAGGGTTTGCCCTAATTGGAGCCTGTGCAGAAATAGAAGATAAAGGTTTACGATTTGTAAGGTTGGCAGGAACAAGTGCAGGATCCATCGTTGCCGCATTAATAGCCGCCGGTTATACCAGTAAAGAAATTTTCCAACTGGTCGACGAATTAGATCTTTCAAAATTATTGGATGCCCGCAAAACAATCATTCCATTCCCATTTGCAAAATGGCTGCTTGTCTATTGGAGGCTAGGACTTTATAAAGGAAACGTGCTTGAAAAATGGCTTTGTGAAAAACTTGAGGCAAAAGGGTTAAAAACATTCGCAGATTTACCCCCTCAGGCACTTAGGGTCATCGCTTCAGACCTTTCAAATGGGCAAATGATTGTTTTACCTGATGATTTACCGAAATATGGCATTTCACCGGGCTCATTCCCCATTGCTAAAGCGATAAGAATCAGCTGCAGTATCCCTTATTTCTTTGAGCCGGTTAAAATGCGTTCAATGGACGGAATGAATGTATTAGTTGACGGAGGAGTTCTGAGCAATTTTCCAATGTGGCTTTTTGATAGGGAAAATGTACAAAAAGTAAGACCAGTGCTCGGAATTAAATTAAACTCTAGTGAGTATGGGCATGAAAAACATAAAATCAAAAATGCGGTACAATTATTTGCTGCTTTATTTGAAACGATGAAAGATGCCCACGATTCCAGATATATTTCCAAAAAACATGTAAAGAATATAATCTTTATCCCAACGGAGGGTGTTTTATCTACTGAATTTTCTTTAACTGAGGAAAAGAAACTCGAATTATTTAATTTAGGAAAAGAAAAAGCGAAACAATTTTTGAAAACATGGGGGTATTAATTAAGATTTGTCTTATGCCCGTGCATAAAAATATAAAAAATCGAGCGCCTATAGTGACGCTCGATTTTTCTTTTTCCCCTTTTTGCCGTCGATAACGGTCAAATGAGCAGGGGATTTCTTTTTTAACTTATTGTTTTTCTTCAATGATGCTAAGGTCCCGAGAGAGGATGTCTTAACAGTACCTTCCCCACTCTTTTGTTGTAATCGTTTTTTTGATTTTTTTGCTGCTTTTAGAAATGCCCGCTGCTCTTTTTTCTGAGGGCTTGAGCTGGTAAACTTTCGAACTAGGAAATAAACGACTAAAACAACCAGTGCCATGACAGCTATACTTTGAATGAAACCGGCTGGATTAGCTGTAAATGTACCAATAACACCAAGTAATGCAAGAATGATAAGTCCCCCAATAACCACATTAACAAATGTCCGATTTTTCAAGAAAGCCACCTCCCTAAGAGCATCTTAAGCATTTTTATGATCTTTTAAACACGATCAAACAAAGATTTAGACAATTTCTTCACTTTCTATTGAGAACTCAGATTCCTTCTCCATTTTTAATAATCTGTTAAAAGAAAGGATCGCCACTTCCACTTGATCATCTTGTGGTTCCTTCGTTGTTATTAGTTGAAGCCAAAGACCAGGTAACCCTAGATACTTTAATACTGGAACATCTCTGAGTTTATTCGTTAATTGCAGGATTTCAAAGGCGATTCCTAATACAACCGGGATTAAAAGGAGCCGGTCGACAACTCGTAACCAAAGCGGAGTTGTCGGTACAAACATGTAAACGAAAACACCTACAATTACGGTAAATAAGATGAAACTACTGCCACAGCGGTAATGGAGACGGGAATGAGCCTGCACATTTTCAACAGTTAACTCTACACCGGCTTCAAATGTATTAATTACTTTATGTTCAGCTCCGTGATATTGAAACACTCTTTTTATCAATGGAGTAAGTGAGACAAAATAAATATAAGAAATTAGCAAGATCAGTTTAAAAAAGCCTTCCACTAGCACTTGAGCAAAATCAGAAGGGAATATTGGTTTTGTTAAAACGGCAAGGAATACTGGAATTAATGTAAAAGCGAATTTACCAAATAAAAATGAGATGACACCAATTGCTGCTACTCCAAGATACATGGTTAATTTAGAGACTTCTTTTTCTTTTATGATTTCATCTTCTTTTGGGTCAACATCAAATCTTTCCGTTGAGAAGTTTAAATGTTTAGATCCATTTGCACTCGACTCAATAATGGCAATAATCCCACGTAGAAAAGGGATTTTTTTTAACATTGTAAAATAAGGATTTGCTTTACGTGGCAAATGAAAATATTCTACAGATTGATCCTTTCTGCGAACCGCAGTAACATAATGATGCTTACCGCCAAACATAACACCTTCGACAACCGCTTGGCCGCCATAAACAGGTTTTTGAGAACTAGACATATACATAACACCAACCTAATCAAAAGTTGCACAACAGCAGAAGTAGAAAAAATCTGTATGTACTTAATTCTATTCTACTAGAAAAACAAAAAAACCTCTAGGAATGACATAATATTTCCAATTAAAAAGTTTTTTTTTATGCAAGGGATTGTATACCTAAGGACATAATAAAAAATGGAATTTATTATGGCCTTTTGTTGACCCTGTATTGTTTTAGGGACAGTATTACAAGAATGATGGACGGCAATTAAGGCAGCGAAGAAGCAGAAAGTTAATGGAGGTTGTTATAATGGCAAATGAACAAAAAATAGGTAATTATCCTAAACCCATGTCCTTTCCGGTAATGGTCTTTTGGACAGGGTTATTTGGAGGCTTGTTTTGGGGAACAATTGGCTGGATAGCTTCCTATTTAAGTTTTACAGAAATTCGTCCCACTGTCATACTGGAGCCCTGGGCGCTAGGCGATTGGAAGCATGAATGGCTTGGTACACTCATTTCCATCATTTTAATTGGAATTTGTTCAGTGGTTGCTGCGTTTATTTATTATGCTGCCTTGAAAAAGTTCAAAGGTTTTTGGTTTGGTCTTGGGTATGGCCTTGTATTGTTTGCAGTGGTATTTTTCTTACTCAATCCACTATTTCCAGGAATAAAGCCTTTCTTTGATTTAAACCGAGATACAATCATTACTTCCATTTGTATATATATCGTATATGGAATTTTTATTGGATATTCCATAAATTATGAGTATCAAAATAATAAAGTTCAAGAGAAAGAGGAATCAGCCTAAGTTTCGATTAGTCGGATTTGGTAGGTTATGATAAAATATTTTTGTCCTCATTTGATTTGAAAAGGAGAGTGGAGAATATCATGGAAAAAATAGAAAAATTGAGATCTAATTTTTCAACAAATGGAATAGATGGAATCTTGATCACAAGTCCATTTAATCGAAGGTATATATCTAACTTTACTGGTACCGCAGGTGTTGTTTTAATTAGTGCAGATAAAGCGCAATTTCTTACAGATTTCCGCTATATTGAACAAGCAACAAAACAATGTCAAGGATTTGAGATTATAAAGACTACAGGATCTATCCCTGAGGAGGTAGCGGTGCAAGTAAAGAAACTTGGCATTCAAAAGCTTGGATTTGAAGCCGATTTTCTAACGTTTTCCTCTTTTAAATTATATGATAAGGAAATGGAAGCTGAACTTGTTCCGATTTCCGGAGTAATTGAAAAGTTACGCTTGATAAAGACGGATTCAGAGCTTAAGATATTAAAGGTGGCAGCTGATATTGCTGATGCTGCATTTAAACACATTTTAGACTTCATTAGTCCAGGAAAAACGGAATTAGAAGTATCGAATGAGTTAGAGTTTTTTATGAGAAGAGCTGGTGCTACATCTTCTTCATTTGATACGATTGTTGCTTCAGGTCATCGCTCTGCACTTCCTCATGGTGTGGCAAGTGACAAAGTTATTGAGGCTGGAGATATTGTAACAATGGATTATGGATGTTATTACAATGGTTATGTATCTGATATTACAAGAACTGTGGCAGTTGGCGAGCCAGATGCCAAGCTTAAAGAGATTTATGAAATTGTTCTTGAAGCCCAATTACGTGGGATGGCGGGAATCAGACCAGGATTGACCGGTAAGGAAGCAGATGCAATCACACGAGATTACATAACAGAAAAAGGTTATGGTGAATACTTTGGCCATTCAACTGGACACGGGATTGGACTTGAGATTCATGAGGGTCCTGGATTGTCGATGAAATCAGATGTCGTTCTAGAACCTGGAATGGTGGTAACATGTGAACCAGGCATTTATATCCCAGGTCTCGGCGGTGTACGAATTGAAGATGATACGTTGATTACAAAGGACCATAACGAAGCACTTACACATTCTACAAAAGAACTAATAATACTGTAACGATTTTAGGAGGATTTTAACATGATATCTGTAAATGATTTTAAAACAGGATTAACGATTGAAGTCGATGGAGGCCTATGGCGTGTTCTCGATTTCCAACACGTAAAGCCAGGTAAGGGTGCGGCGTTTGTTCGTTCCAAACTTCGTAACCTACGTAATGGTGCCATTCAAGAAAAAACGTTTCGTGCAGGTGAAAAAGTAGAGAAAGCACAAATTGATAATCGTAAAATGCAATACCTATATGCAAGCGGCGATAATCACGTGTTTATGGATATGGAATCTTATGAGCAGGTAGAATTACCAGCAGCAAACATTGAATATGAATTAAAGTTCTTAAAAGAAAACATGGAAGTACACATTATGATGTTTAACTATGAAACCCTAGGGGTCGAATTACCAAATAACGTTACTTTAGAAGTAGCTGAAACTGAACCTGGAATTAAGGGAGACACATCTTCTGGAGGTACTAAAAATGCTACCCTTGAAACAGGACTTAATGTTCAAGTGCCATTCTTTATCAATCAAGGTGATAAATTAATTATTAACACTTCTGATGGTTCATACGTTTCTCGTGCATAATTATTATAAAAGCCTTAATCCGAAAATTGTCGGATTAAGGCTTTTTTTTAACAATTTCTCCATAATTTCTCCTAAGTTTCTGCACACTTTTTCACTACATTAAGGATGTAGAAAAATTAAAGGAGAAGATGAATATGAATATGACGCATTATATGGGATTATTAGCAGACAATCAACCTTGGAATTTATTAATTTTTATGGCGGTTCCAGTCATTTGTGCAGAAATCCTTGCGATTTCGGAAATAGCGATATTGTTTACAAGAAAATTAGATGGCGCACTAAAAAAATTGAATAAAGTAACAGGAATCTTTGCAGGCTTTTATTTTACAGGAATATTTATTTACCTTATGAAAACAGCTTACATTCCATTAACTGTAAATGGGGAGTGGAAAGGTTGGATTGACGTTGTAGCTGTTACTTTTTATTTACTAGGAATTATTCCATTCCTTGGCATGGCACTGCTTGATTTAGGAATTATTTATAGAAATAAATCGGAGGAAGATAAGCTGAAAATTCATGCCATCTTTGTAAGTATTTTTTTAGTAGTTGCTCACATCGCAATGATATTTGGGATGATTGACCCATCGCTTGGTACCGGTTCAACTTCTAGTCACGATATGATGAATATGTAATAAAGGATGAATAAGTGATGAGGAAAAAGTTAATAACTTAAACTACTTAAAAAACTTCACGAAATAGTAAGATTTAGTTACTTTTTGACTAATTTCTTTTTGCTAAACTAAAAGAGTATTTAAAACTATAAGGAAGGGGGGCAACAGATATTGAAACGAATTACATCTCTCTTGTTCCTTGGGATTTTGTTTGCCATTGTTGCAGCTGGCTGCAGTTCCAAACTAAGTGATGAAACTTGGAAACTTGATAAAAAACATTCGCCATTACCTGATTTTGTTCTGAATACATCTGAAAAGATTAATGAAACTTATGTTATGGCTGCAACTTATCCAGAAGTCGTAGCTTCGGTTCCTTGCTATTGTGGGTGCGTTGTTGAAGGACATAAGAGCAATTTAGATTGCTTTGTAAAACAGGTTGGTGGAAATAATATAGTGACAGAGTGGGATTCTCACGGAATATCTTGCGACACTTGCATCGATATAGCCAGAGATGCAGTTGAGATGCATCTTAGTGGAAAGAGTCCTAATAAAATTTATCAATTAATTACAGGTAAATATGAAGATATTGGGGAGCCAACCCCAACGCCCGAACCTAAGTAAGGGTAACCCATGAAGAAAATATTAATCGGATTTTATATTTTGATTATTATTGGCATTATTGTCTGTATTAGTAATAGTGGCATTTTTGATAGCAAGAAGTCAGAGGCTATTGCTGCAGGTGAGAAAATATACAATAAAAATTGTATCTCTTGTCACGGTGAGACAGGAAAAGGAGAAGGCTCAAAAACTGGAACGGCCTTAAATAGCCAGAATTTTTTAAGCAATGTATCCGATAAAGACCTATATAATTATATGAAGCATGGAAGAGAAGGCACAGTTATGCCTGCCTACGGCCCAAGATTATCAGACAAGGACTTAAAGAATCTTGTTGCTTTTATAAGAGACTGGCAAACAAAGGAAATTGAATATGATGTCCCAAAAACAATATCTGGTGATCCAGAGCGTGGGAGGGCGCAATTTAACTTATATTGCCTTAACTGCCATGGTGAAGCTGGTATTGGTAAGGAGAAAATGGGAACGGCGCTTTCTAATCCACAATATTTGAAATACACTACTGATAAACAAATATGGATTGATGCTGCATATGGTCGTGAAGAAACACGGATGGGCCCATCATTAAAGGGTTTAGAAGGTGCCCGCCAACTGAAAGAAAAGGATATTAGCGATATTGTTACTTATATCCGATCGTTAGAGAAGTAATAAATGGAATATAGTTGTAAGACCTGAATCTATCAAGTGGATTCAGGTCTTTTTTGCATGATGGACCAAATGTGAACATTTTGTGGTGGTTTTTTGACGAAAACGCAACGATTTATATCCTTTAACAAAATGTTCAAGAGTGATTCAACAAATAAGTTCGGATAAAGATTATATTTATTTCAAAGAGGACTATAGTAAAAAATAGTATTTTCTTCAAGTCAAGGAGGATTAAGATGCTAAAGAAAAAGTGGCTGGCATTATTTGTAATCACATCATTTCTAACGAATTTCATCACCCCGAAGGCTGGTGCTGAAACAGCCTTTCAGGCAGAAAAATTTCCTTTTAAGGAAATGCAGATTCAAGTAATGCCAGAGTTTGATTATCCTGAAGGTTGGTCACGTGATATTCCGTCCTTATTAGTTGGTCAATACGGAACCATTACCAATAAAAGTGGTCAAGATTATGATGGGAAGATTGAGATTGCCGTTCCAGCAATGGATAAAGGCTTTGAAGCCTTCTTGGTAGCAGAATTTCCTGAAAAAGATAAGCCTGAAGTTCAGCGTCCGTATGATGTTGATAAAGAAAAAGGACTTATTACTTGGAAGCCAGCTAAGGCGATTAAGAATAATGAAACTTACGAATTTGTTATTGAGTACTATACAAAATCGATAAATGTTAAGGACAACAAGACTTTTACATATGAGCTTAAAAATAAAGCTAATATCGATCTTTTAGATGTAATTTTTTATGCTCCCATGGATGCTAAAGAAATAAAAATTGAGCCAAAGGCCGAGAACAATTCGAAAAATGAATATGGAGAAGAGCTTTATTACTACCAATACAAAAATGTAAAAGCTGATGCAGGCTTAAAATACTCCTTCTCATATAAAAAAGATGGTACGGAATCTACGATGGAAGCAATAAACAAACAGCAGCCGCCAAACGATGAAAACCATAGTGGAGTAACTGCAACTGATCAAGTGGTTAAAAATGGTGGAACTACCAGTACTTCCAACCGTCCAATTATCGGACTTGGTGGTGCAGCAATCATTGGAATAGCGATTGTTATAGCAGGGCTCTTTGTATTCCTGGGCTTAAAAGGAAATTCTCGATCAGCGTCTAAGGTTACCAAACAAACTAAAACACAACCAAAGAAACAAACTCAAACGGCAAAAAAGGACAACAAAATCGCAAATTCTGAGGAAAAGAAAGAATTACGCAAAAAGCTGTTAACAGGAAAGATTGATCAAGAAATGTACGAAGAGGAAATGAAAAAATTAATCTAATGAGGTGAATAGAATGAAAAAAAATACGATTGTCATGCTTGGTGGGTTTATTATTGCGGGTGCCATTGTTTTCCTATTGATGGCAGCAACTCCTGGGTCAAGTGGAGTCGAACTAACAATGAAAGAACTATTGGCTACTCAAGAACAACATAAAGATGATTTTGTTACAGTTGAGGGTTTATTAATTGAAGACTCGATTAAATGGGATGCAAACAAAATTGAATTAAAATTTGATGTAAAAGATAACGATGGTAATGTAATGCACGTCATTCACAATGGAACTAAGCCGGATAATTTCTCAGAAGGTGTCATAACAATCCTCCAAGGAGCACCAACCAAAAAGAACACATTCGTTGCAGAAACAGTAAAAACAAGATGTCCGTCAAAATATGAAGGAAAAGACATCAAGGAATACGACCCTGAGACACATAAAGATAAGTTAAATAAAACACCGAAAGAAAAATAACAGGCTAACTTAAGAAGGTGACGAAATGTATTTATTTGCCAATGCAACAATTTATATAGGCTTAGCCATTGCGATTTATTCTCTTCTTATTATCACGTTGGGGATTAGCAAGAAAAATCAAAAATACGTTAACAGTGGTAAAGGCGGATTAATTGCATTATTAGTTTGTTCCTCACTTGCAATGCTATCATTGTTCTACCTTTTAGCAACGTCTCAATTTCAATATGAATATGTTCATGATTATACAAGCAGTGAACTCCCTATCATCTATAAGCTGACCGCACTATGGGCGGGTAATGCCGGTTCGTTGTTATTGTGGACGTTTTTCTTAACTCTATATACCTGTATGATTGCTTTCTCACGGAAGTTGAAGGGGAACCCAATGGTCCCATATATTTCTGCCATCTTACTAGCAAATGCGGTTTTCTTCTTCTTTATTCTAGGCTTTGTAGCAAAACCTTTCATTCTATTAGATGAGATTCCAATCGAAGGTAAGGGTTTAAATCCAATGCTTCAAAACCCTGGTATGATTATACATCCAGTCACACTTTATTTAGGATATGTTGGTCTTGCCATACCATTTGCCTTTGCGATGGCTGCACTGATCTTAAAAAATGTTGATGATTTCTGGATTAAAATGACAAGACGGTGGACGATTATTGCTTGGTTATTTTTAAGTCTGGGTAATATCTTTGGCGGGCAATGGGCTTATGTTGAACTGGGATGGGGCGGATACTGGGCATGGGATCCAGTTGAAAATGCTTCCTTTATGCCGTGGTTAACGGCTACTGCATTCTTGCACTCCGTCATGATTCAAGAACGAAAAAACATGTTAAAGATATGGAATATTAGCTTAATCATTGTTTCCTATGCACTTACTTTATTTGGTACCTTCCTTGTACGAAGCGGGGTACTGACATCTGTCCATGCCTTCGCCAATTCAAACCTAGGATTATACTTCTTAATCTTTATGGGCGTGGCGGTGATTGGAGCGCTTTATGTATTGATGAGCCGCTACAACCTGCTAAAAAGGAGTGCAGGTGAGTTTAACTCCTTTGTCTCTAAAGAAAGCAGCTTCTTAGTTAATAATTTATTACTTGTTGGGGCTGCATTTGCTGTATTTTGGGGAACCATTTTCCCGTTAGTATCGGAAGCAGTCCGGGGTACAAAAGTTACGGTTGGACTTCCATTCTTTAATAAGGTTGAAGCACCGATTTTATTATCAATGATGTTTATCATGGCGGTTTGTCCATTGCTTGCTTGGCAGAAATCTACCGTAAAAAATCTTAGGAAAAACTTTATGATTCCGGCAATCCTAGCGATCCTAGCGATGATTTTAATGGTAGTTTTAGGAATTCAAAAGGCCTGGGCAGTCATTGGTTATGGAGTTATCAGTCTGTTATTAATTACTCATTTCTTAGAGTTTTATAGAGGTGTGAAAGCAAGAAGGAAGATGACCAAGGAATCTCCATTAGTTGCCCTTTATCGTTTAATGATACGAAATCGACGCAGATATGGAGGATATATCGTACACCTTGGAATTGCCTTTATTACAATGGGGATTATTGGTTCACAGAACTATGATTTACAAACAATGAAAACAGTCGATTTAGGAAAGTCAATTGAATTACAAGATTATCGAATCAATTATGACCGGTTAGATCAGAAAAAAGAAGGAATTAATGACATCGTTTATGCCGATGTAACCGTGTTTAGAAATGGTAAAAAGCTGGGCACATACCAGCCTGAAAAGGTGTTTTATGGGAACTGGGAACAGCCATCTTCTGAGGTTGCCATTATTTCCTCGCTTAAGGAAGACTTATACATCGTATTAAGCGCATGGGAAGACGATGGAAAAGCTACATTTGTTGTAAAGGTTAATCCAATGATGAATTGGTTGTGGATTGGATCTTTCATGATTGTTATTGGTGCACTGTTTGCCGTTTGGAATGGAAAATATGGAAATGTAACTCCGAGGTACACAGGAGTTCGTAAAGAGGTGTCATAATATGAAAAATAAAATTTATATTGGGCTTCTCATTTTCTTGGCCATCTTTCAAGGATCATTCCTACGCGTGGAAGCTGCAAAACAGATTGACTATAAATCTGCCGAATTCAAAGCAGTTGCTCAGCAATTCGCTTGTACATGTGGCTGCGGTCAGAATCATTATGAATGTGATCCCAATACATGTAATCTAACAACTGAGTTTAAAGCAGACTTAGTTGAGATGATGAATAAGGGATGGGATAAGGATAAAATACGTGAATACTACATCAATATTTACGGGGAAGAGATATTAACTTCACCGGAGAAAAGTGGTTTTAGTCTAACCGCTTGGGTCCTGCCGTTTGTTGTAATAGGCGCTGCTGGAATTGCTGTGTTTTTTATCATCCGTAAATGGGTGAAGAAAAAAGGAACAGAAGAAGATGTGGCGGAATACGAGAGTCCCGAGGATGAAGTAGAAGGAGAAATCCTTTCCTCCATCATTGATGAAGAACGCAAAAAGTATCTTTAGGATGTGAACAATATGCAAGATATCACCGTCATTTCGATGATTTTTACAACCATTTTAGCGCTTGCTTGTCTATTTCTAATCTTATCACCTTTATTTAAGTGGGATACGTATATACAGGTTTCTTCCAAAGGGAAAGATATCAATGCTACCAAAGAAGCACTTTTGACCACTCTAAATGAAATAGAATTTGAGTTCAAGATGGATAAAATCTCACACGCTGATTATAAGCATTTAAAGAAACAATATGAGACAGAAGTTGCTAGTATTATGAAGGAAGAAGAAGAATTAATGCAAACGAATATCGACAGAGATTTAATGGATGAAGTGGAAAAAGAAATTGAAGCTCAGATGAAGACCTATAAGAACAAAAAGGGGGAAGGAAAGTGATCAAAAAAATCACCGTTTTCTTCCTCGGGATGATGCTGTTAATCCCATTTCATGGTTTAGCGGCATCAGATTCAAAGGTTTCAATTGATATGCATTATATCGTGATTAGTCCTACAGAAGACGGTGGGACGAATATGATGAATATGGTTAACTATACAAATACCGCTGGACAAGAATTTAAAGGTGACGGAAAAAGTGAAGCAGTCTTAAATGTAACCCTTCCTGAAGGTGCAGAAGATCTTAACTTTTTAGATAATCAAATTGCTTTTAAAGAGATGGATAAGGGGTTCATTACAACATCACCAATTCCAGCCAATCAAACGATGGTATTGCCATACAGCTATAGAATGGCAAAGGGGAAAGTAATAAGTTTAAAATCGGACTATCCCGTACAAATGATGCAGATTCTCGTTCCAGAAGGAAGAGGAAGTATTGAAGTAAAGGGCGCTGAAGCGACAAGTCAAGGCAGCTTCAAATTTGATGACCAAAATTACTTTGGCTATAGTATTGAAGGACTTAAGGCTAACCAGGCGTTTACTCTGGTTTATAACAAAGATGTTCAGCCACCTGCAGATGAGACCAAGAAGGCGGAAGCAACTAGTGAAAGTGAAAATAATAGTTCGGTCACACACACAGCGCCTGCTTTCCATAATCCTGGTCATTTAAGAATCTGGGCACAATCCCCATTACATCGCTTTAACCCGCATGTGTTCTTGATTATTTTAGTGGCGATTGTCATTGCAGGAATCTCTTATTATATCTATTTTAGGAGGAAAGCAAGAATACTAGACGAACGTCTTGGAGCAGATAAGGAAGAGAAAGCATTTAAACTATTAATGACCAAGCAAAAAGCAATTATGGATAAGATCATAGAATTGGAAGAATCCTTCGGTGATGGGAAGCTTTCAGAGGATGAATACCACGCAAAGCTTGAAGCTTATAAACAACATCTTGTCCAAGTAAAATTAAATCTGCGTAACTATGTAGAGTAGCAGCTGGGATGGGAGAGACTGCAAATGATAGAAATAAAAAAGCTAACGAAGCAAGCCGATAATAAACTTATCTTGCGTGGTGTAGACCTCTTAATAAATAAAGGAGAAACAGTTGCCATACTCGGACCCAATGGAGCAGGGAAAAGTACACTTCTTAAAGTGCTGGCAACCTTAATAAAACCTACATCAGGACTGATCAAGGTTAATGGTATGGATTTGAAAAAAAACCATATAAAAATAAAAAAAATAATGGGTTATTTACCCCATTCCAGTTTGCTTTATGATCATTACACACCGTTAGAAAATATTGTCTTCTTCGGAAATATATATGGTGTTAAAAATGTTGAACAACGAGCAACGGAGCTTGTAAAAGAGGTAGGCTTATCATTCTTTTTGAATGAACCTGTAAAGAACTTCTCACGCGGGATGAATCAAAGGATTGCTATCGCACGGGCAATTGTTCATGAACCAGAAATACTCTTATTGGACGAGCCGCACACAGGGTTGGACCAAGGAGCTATTGGGATATTGAACAATGTGATCCTTTCTATGAAAGCAAAAGGGACGACTACTTTGATGGTAACACATGATTTTAAACAAGCAGCTGAAATCTGCGACAGGATTATTATTGTTAAAAATGGAAAGATTGTCGATGATTTTAGGATTGAAAATCAAAACTTAGGATATGTTTCTGAGAAATATGAGCAATTAGTGGAGGGCGTATCATGAACCTTTTTCGAACAGCCCTCTTACTAGCTAAAAAGGATCTATATTCCGAGCTAAAAACGAAGCAAATAATGGTCACACAAATTATATTTGCTGGTCTAGTGATTGTGGTTTTCAGCTTTGCCTTTGACCCTGCTAATAATACAACCAAAGCAGTTATTCCTGGGGTTATTTGGGTTATTATCGTTTTTGCAGGAATATTAGGTCTAAACCGGTCGTTTATTTCAGAGCAGCGGAATGACACGATGCAAGGATTATTGGTGGCACCAATGGAGGCAGCCAGCATTTATTTAGGAAAGTTCTTAGCCAATTTTACCATGATGCTGATCGTAGAACTTGTTTCGATCCCATTTTTGTTCCTATTGTTTGATTTCAAATTCTATGGAAGTATTCCTTATTTTATCTTAGTAGTTTTCTTGGGAAGTTTTGGATTTATCGCCATTGGTACATTCCTTGCTGCATTAGCAGCCAATTCTAAAAGCAGCGAAATGCTGCTTCCGCTATTGCTGTTTCCGATAACGACACCCATCTTAATCGGTGTTGTTCAAGCAACAAGAATCATCCTAACCAACATGGAGAAATTTTCAAGTGCCGTGGCTTGGATCCAGTTGGTTACAGCGTACGATGTTATCTTCTTTGTTGTTTGTTTCTTATTAATAGATTATGTGCTGGAGGTTTAAGTGATGAGTATGAATCTCGAACGGGAGAAAGCAGTACTTCCTGGAACTCAAATAAATGTTAAAAAGAGCCTGGATCTGTCAAAGATTTTATTTGGTGCGACAGTTATATCTATGCTGGTTGCCCTGTATTTTATCTTTATCTTTGCGGCTGAAGAAGTAACGATGGGAGCGGCCCAAAAAATCTTTTATTTTCATGTAAGTTCTGCATGGCTTGCATTCATGGCATTCTTTGTAACATTTGTATTTAGTATTTTGTTTTTAATCAAGCGAAAAAGAATATTTGACACCTATGCCTATATTTCTGCAGAAATTGGTGTGGTGTTTACAATCATCGTTTTAACGACAGGTCCGATTTGGGCAAAATCTTCGTGGAATACTTGGTGGGTATGGGAACCGCGGTTAATTACAACGTTGATTCTATTTTTCATCTATATAGCCTACATTATGATACGACAGATGGATGGAGTTTGGGATAAAAAAGCCAGGCTGGCTGCTGTATTTGGAATTATCGGGTTTGCTGATGTTCCGATTGTATTCTTCGCGATTCGCTGGTGGCAAACAAAATTCCACCCAATAGTATTTGGTGAGGGACCTTCCCAAAAAGGCGGAGGTATTGAAGGTACCATGTTAGTAGCCCTGTTTGTTTCACTTGCAGCATTTACCATTCTTTATTCTTACCTTCTTCATAAAGGTGTTTCCTTTGAAAAAATGAAACTTAGAGTTGAGCGGTATAAAGAAAAATTACGAGAAGACTTGGAAAAATAGGAGGAATTAATCATGGGATTTGAATTTATGTATGGTGCGTATTCAGTGGCGTGGGTTGTTATATTCTCATATATGCTAATACTTGGTAAGAGACATACAAAACTGAAGAAAGAAATTGAATTCTTAAAACAACTAGAAAAATAATTAATATGTAATTTAGGGCCTGTGTTGAATTAACAGGCCTTTTGCATAGAACCTTAGAGGTGTCAGGAGGAAATACGATGAACAAGCGGGTCATTAAATTATTCGTATTGATTCTTATTGTAGGTATGTTCGGTTTCTTTGGTTATAGTTTAGTAACAAAAGGCAAACATACAGATGTAGGGGATAAAGCGTATAATTTTTCACTGCCAAATTTAGATGGAAGTACAACCAAACTCAGTGATTTTAAGGGAGAAGTTGTAATATTGAATTATTTTGCCTCATGGTGTGCTCCGTGTAAGGAAGAGCTACCGGAACTAGAATCGTTCCAAAAAGAATATGGGAATCAATACAACTTCCTTATGATTAATCGCGGGGAGACCATGGATAAGATTAATAAAGTAACAGAGAAAAATAAAGCTGGAATGAATTATTTATTCGATTATAATGCTAAAGTTTCGAAAATGTATAATGTGACAGGCCAGCCTGAAACCTTTGTAATTGATAAACAAGGGGTAATAAGAGAGCATTTTAATGGACCAGTGACAGAAATGCAATTATATAATTGGGCAAAGAAATATGATAACTAAACTACAAAAAAGGATGGAACCAACAAATCGGCTCCATCCTTTTTTAATTTAAAGGCTTAAATTTAAATTCTACGATTACTTCTGCTTTGACTATGATTTGTCCGGGTTCTAGTGGTGTGGAAGTTTTCATGAAAGTGGCAGACTGAGTAAATACAGGCTGAACCGAACTTCCTCCCTCGACAACTAGAATGGGTGTAGGATTTAACGATACATTTAGTGTGCTTGCAATCGTTTTGGCTTTTTCAGTGGCATTATTTACTGCAAGAACTAAAGCCTGCTGATAAAATAATTCCTTGTTTTTTGCAGTAAATTGAACATTAGAGATGTAGTTTACCCCGTTCTGAACAGCTGTGTCTACAACCTTTCCGATGATTGATAAGTCATCAATTATTACCTTCAAAATATGAGTTATTTTATAGCCTCGAAATATTTGTTTCCCTTGATCATAATCATAATCGGATTCAATTCGATAATCGAAGGTTTGAATATGATTTTTAGTTATGCCCAGTGCAATGAGAGAGTCGATTACCTTTGTCACTTCAACGGAATTCTGTTGCTGCGCCGTGATTAATTGCTTACCTTCAGTAATAATCCCTAGGTTTACTGAAGCCGAGTCAGGCTGTACGGCTATTTCCCCCTCACCTGATACTTTAATGAAGTGACCCTTTTGAGAGTGTCCATTTCGATTATGGGGAGGGTAATTGTAATTGTCCACTTTTAAATTCCTCCTTCGTGGTTTTTCCTTCCTATAAAATACGACCCATTTTAAGAAACATTCCGAAAATTAATTCCCCTTTTTACATATAAAGTTTACTTCTAGCCATATGGATTGAATTTGAGAAGAAATGACAGATTTGAAAGTCATAATGTGACCAAGCAGGCATACATTTTAAATAATGATAAATGCAATTAAGAGGAGGTTGCACTAGTGGAAAAAATCCTAAACTTTTTACCTAAAAAAATAGCAGACCTAATCAGCAAAATCCCTCCTAACCTAAAAGAAGAATTAGAAGAAATTCGTATTCGCATCAATCGACCAATTGAAATAACAATGAGAGGGAAACCCAGATTTTTATCCTATATTATCCAACCGGAAGATGCTATTCATCTAATGAATAAAATAAGTCATTTCTCCATCTATACACTTGAAGAAGAGCTTAAGCAGGGTTTTATAACTGTTTCTGGAGGACATCGGATTGGACTCGCAGGCAAGGTAATTCTTGAGGGTGGTAAGGTGAAGGCGATTAGAGATATTTCCTCTTTTAATATCCGGATTGCCAGAGAGAAGGTAGGGATAGCAGAACCGCTTATACCATACATCTTTCAAGCCAGATGGATGCATACGATGGTGATTGGACCGCCCCAAACAGGTAAAACAACATTACTACGTGATATTGCAAGAATTGCTTCCTCGGGATTCGGAGTAAGGGGAATAGAGTCAAGTAAGGTCGGAATTGTAGATGAACGAAGTGAAATTGCTGGTTGTGTTAATGGAATCCCGCAATTGACCTTTGGTGACCGCTTGGATGTATTAGATGCCTGTCCGAAAGCTGAAGGAATGATGATGATGATCCGTTCTATGAGTCCAGATATATTGGTAGTTGATGAAATCGGACGGAAAGAAGATAGTGAGGCGATCCAAGAGGCTGTTCATGCAGGAATCACTTTGATGATGACCACACATGGGACGAGCATGGAAGAAGTAAAGAACAGACCATCTCTACGATATATTCTCGAACAAAGAATTTTTCAACGCTTTATTGTCTTAGATAGGTCATCGGGCCCGGGGACAATTACACATATTTTAGATGCGAATGGTAATGAAATGAATCAAAAAGTGAGAGTGACATAAATGATTAAGCTTATAGGTGCTGTTTTCATAATTGTCGCGACAACCTGGATTGGGTTTGAGATTTCCAGACGCTTTAGTGAACGACCAAGACAGCTCAGGGCATTAAGGTCTGCACTTCAATCACTTGAAGCAGAAATCATGTACGGTCATACACCGTTACATGAAGCGGCCCGAAGGTTAGCCGACCAATTATCCAAACCACTTTCGCCCTTTTTTGAAGCCTTTTCCAAGAAATTAACAGACACTGAGACAACGGTTAAAGAAGCCTGGGAAACGAGTTTAAGAGATATATGGAGTTCCACAGCATTAAAGCAGGGAGAATTTGAAATTATGAAGCAATTCGGGGAAACCCTAGGTCGGCATGATCGTATCTCCCAGCAAAAACACATAATGCTGACACTGACACATCTAGAAAGAGAAGAGGCAGAAGCGATTCAAGCACAAGCAACATACGAAAAAATGGTAAAGAGCCTGGGATTTTTGTCAGGATTATTACTGATTATTTTATTATTTTAGGGGGAAAAGCAATGGGGTTAGAAGTGGATATCATATTTAAAATTGCCGGTGTGGGAATCGTGGTTGCCTTTTTGCATACCGTTTTGGACCAAGTGGGAAAAAAAGAATACGCTCAGTGGGTCACGCTGTTTGGGTTTATTTATATATTATTTCAGGTAGCTTCCATTGTGGATGATCTCTTTCAAAAAATTAAATCCGTATTTCTATTTCAATGAAAGGAGGGGCCCTAAGATTGAAATCATAAAAATCGTCGGCATATCACTCGTAGCAACCTTTCTCGCATTAATTGTAAAGGAACAAAAGCCTAATTTTGCTTTTCTCTTAGTCGTCTTTGTAGGCTGTGTCATATTTCTATTTTTAATAGATAAAATATATGAAATTATTCATATGCTTGAAAAACTGGCAGTGAATGCAAATGTGAATATGGTTTATATTGAAACGATCCTTAAAATCATTGGAATTGCGTATATAGCTGAATTTGCTGCCCAGATTACCAAGGATGCAGGTCAGGGAGCACTCTCCTCCAAAATTGAAATAGCTGGAAAAATTATTATTCTTGCGATGGCTATTCCGATTTTAACTGTTTTAATAGAAACAATCATCAAGCTTATTCCAAGTTAATGACATACCTGAAAAAGAGGTGTTAAAGAAATTGAAGCAGCGATGGCAGTTTATTCCTATTATCATTCTCGTATTCTTTTTTTTATTGATTCCAAGTGTACAAGCTGCTGAAGAGGGAAAAGACCAAACCAATCCGCTTTCCCCCCAGGAGTTGGTTGATGAACAGCTCAAATCGCTCGATATCACAGAACTTAAACAATTTTGGGAGGACATCAAGTATAAATATGGGGGATTCCTTCCAGAAAGTCAAAAAGGCAGTTTGTATGACTTCATTAGTGGTGAGAAAAAATTTTCTTTAAAGCAATGGGGATTGGGAATCGTAAAATTTGCCTTTCAAGAATTTGTTGCAAACGGTAAATTACTAGGTTCATTGATTATGTTAACCATTTTTAGTATGTTCCTTCAGTCGATGCAAAATGCTTTCGAGAAAAGCGCCATTAGCAAAGTTGCCTATTCGATTGTTTATATGGTGTTAGTCATTATTGCTCTAAATAGCTTCCATATCGCAATCAGTTATACAAATGAGGCAATCGGTTCGATGGTCTCGTTTGTGCTTGCTCTTGTCCCACTTTTACTTGCATTAATTGCAGCATCAGGAGGCCTGATTTCAGCAGCCTTCTTTCATCCGGTGGTCTTATTTCTTATGAATATGAGCGGATTATTTATGCAGTACATCATTCTGCCTCTCCTTTTTCTAGCTACACTTTTGAGTATTGTGAGTACGATGTCCGAGCAATATAAAGTGTCACAATTAGCTGCGCTGCTAAGAAATTGGAGTATTGGGCTAATGGGACTCTTTTTAACGGTGTTCCTTGGTGTTATCTCAGTACAAGGGGCTTCAGCTGCGGTTTCTGATGGGATAACAATCAGGACAGCGAAGTTTGTAACAGGAAATTTTATTCCTGTAATCGGCAGGATGTTTACAGATGCTACAGATACGATCGTTAGTGCATCGGTCCTATTAAAAAATACGGTAGGTATTGCTGGGGTAGGAATCTTACTTATTATCGTAGCCTTTCCGGCTATTAAAATATTAATGATTGCCTTTATTTATAAATTTGCTGCTGCAATTTTACAGCCGTTAGGCGGCGGTCCAATCATTACCTGTCTAGATATTATTAGTAAAAGTGTCATATATGTTTTCGCTGCACTGGGTATTGTGTCACTCATGTTCTTTTTATGTGTAACAGTTATTGTAGCAGCTGGAAATCTGACGATGATGATAAGATAGGGGGGATAAAAATGGATTTTTTAATAGAGTGGGTAACGAATATTATTCTCTTTATCTTATTAGCAACGGTAATTGATATGCTCCTCCCAAATTCAAGTATGCAAAAATATACGAAAATGGTTACGGGGCTCCTCTTAATTGCCATTATTCTAACCCCAATCTTTAAATTGATCTCCAAGGATTTTGAAACTGCACTTGGATCTATCCCTTCATATCAAGCCCCTGGAGAAAAAAATATGAAAAATTCAATAGATTTGAAGAAAAAAGAAATACAAGCCATACAACATGCATATATTTTAGAAGAAATGGCTGTCCAACTGGAAAAGGACGTGAAAGAGGAGTTGATGGAACAATACGGATTGGAGATCGCGAAAATTGATCTTGCCACAAATGAAGAAAGCGACCAAGCATTCCCTGAAAACCTCCAAAAGGTTATGGTTCTTCTGAAACAACCAGAAAATGAAGTGAAGACAGTCGAAGCAATTAAACAAGTTGAAATTAACACAGAAACACCTCTTCCATCTAAAAGCTCAACAGAAGAAACTGAAAAAATAGCCGCTTTTCTTTCGCAAAAATGGAATGTGACCGAAAAAACAGTTGAAGTTTCGATTGAAGGGGGGAGTAATAACAAAAATGGATAATAAAAACCAGGGGCCATTTTCATGGCTTAAAAAGGTGCTGAAATTCGAAGGGAATTCTGAAAAGAAGCCAGGTAAATACCAATATATGATTGTTGTTTTATGCATTGGTGCAGCCTTTATGCTTGTTGGCAATATTGTTTTCAAAAAAAACCAGAGTTCAGCAGATATCCCGGTTACGGCCAGTGATAAGGTCAATGCCGAAGATGTACCTGCCTTTGGTCAAAGCAAGAGTTCAGGCAATAAGGCTGTGTCCGAATATGAGGAAAAATATGAAAATCAACTTAAAAAAGCCCTCCAGCAAATGTTAGGGGTAAGGGATGTTACAGTTGTCGTCAATATCGATTCAACTGATAAAAAGGTTCTAGAAAAAAATAGGGTTTCCAAATCACAAACGACAGAAGAAACAGATCGAGAAGGCGGGGAACGTAAAGTTCAAGAGGCCTCAACAGATGAGCAACTAGTCATCATCCGTGATGGTGAAAAAGAGGTTCCTATTGTGGTTGAAACGAAAAAGCCTGAAATTCGAGGTGTTCTCGTCGTTGCGAAAGGCGCAGACAATATTCAAGTAAAAAAGTGGATTGTAGAAGCCGTTACACGCGCCTTAGATGTACCAAGCCATCGCGTAGCAGTAATGCCTAAAAAATAAAAGGGGTGTTTTTAGATGTTATTGAAAAAACAAACAGTTTGGTTATTAACGATGTTAAGTTTAGTTGTAGTATTATCTGTATATTACATTACTTCACCAGAGCAGAAGAGTAATGATCTTGCAGCTATACAGCAAGATGCCAAGGAACAAAATAAAGGAAAAACAACAACAAAAACAACAACAACCAAAACAGAGGCTAAGGATGATAAAACAATTGTATCAACCGTTGCTGGTGATCAAGAGTTTGAAGAACTTCGAATGAAGTTAGATGACCTAAGGAGTCAACAGCAAGAGGATTTAACGACTGAGCTTGCCTCAACTGATCTTCCAGCTGTCGAACGCAGCAAGGTAAAAGACCAAATGGATAAATTGAATCAAACAGCACAAAAAGAAGAAATACTTGAAACCCTAATTAAAACAATGGGTTATGAAGATGCATTGGTCAGAGCTGATGGTGAGGAAGTAAGAGTTACCGTTAAATCTAAGAATAAGCCTTCCGCAACTGAGGCAAATAAAATCATCTTACAAGTGAAAAAAGAAATTGGTGAAACCAATTATGTAGCAGTAGAATTCCAGCCAACAAAATAAGTTACGACCAAAAAGGAAAGTCACTGACTTTCCTTTTTTTTGATTGTGGACCCTCAAATAGGGTAAAATAATATGTTGTGAGACATCCACTGTCCAAAATTCCCTTTTGTTCATAAAAATATTAAGATAGAGGTATAAGGCAGAGGGTGGGATTTTCTATGGTGATAATATACATCATTGAACTTTCACTAGATATTATCGTATAGTTATAGTAGTTAGTCATAATTTTGTTGTATGAGGGGTGTAACTCAATGTTAAAAGTTCAAGAAATTCGCGAATTAATAAAATTGGTGGACCAATCTAGTATTGATGAGTTTGTATATGAAAACGAAGGTTCAAAAATTAAAATGAAAAAAAATGTTTCGGCTACATATGTTTCACAAGTTAGTGCTGCTCCATCTGTAATTGAAGCTGTACCAACTCCATTAGCACCAATCGTTCAAACTGCAACACCATCCGTTGCCGTTCAGGAAGTAGGCCAGGAAGTTCAAAAGCAAGAAACAGTAAAGCAAGCCGATACAACAAATCTTCACAAAATTGTATCGCCTATGGTAGGGACTTTCTATGCCTCACCAACTCCTGACGCTGATAATTATGTGAAACAGGGATCGAACGTAACAAAAGATTCCATTGTATGCATTGTTGAAGCAATGAAATTATTCAATGAGATTGAGGCAGAAATTGACGGAGAAATTGTTGAAATCCTTGTTAAAAATGGTCAATTAGTAGAATACGGACAGCCTTTATTTTTAGTAAAACCTTAAGTTAGGAGCGATAACAGGATGATAAAAAAACTGTTAATTGCAAACAGAGGGGAAATTGCAGTTAGAATTATTCGTGCATGCCGTGAAATGGGAATTGAATCGGTAGCTGTTTTCTCTGAAGCAGACCGAGAAGCATTACATGTTCAGCTGGCAGACGAGGCCTACTGCATAGGACCAACTTCATCAAAAGACAGTTATTTAAATGTAACAAATATTATTAGTGTAGCGAGGTTAACAGCTTGTGACGCTATCCACCCAGGTTATGGGTTTTTAGCTGAAAACGCTGATTTCGCAGAGCTTTGCCGGGAATGCAATATTACATTCGTCGGTCCAAGCCCAGAAGCGATTACAAAGATGGGTACAAAGGATATTGCAAGAGAAACCATGCGGGAAGCCGGTGTTCCAATTGTCCCAGGGTCAACTGGGATTATTAACGACATCGATGAGGCACTTGAACTTGTAAAAAAAATCCAATATCCAGTAATTATCAAAGCAACAGCGGGCGGAGGCGGCAAAGGAATTCGCGTTGCCAAGAACGAACAGGAATTAGTAAAAGGCATAAGTATCACACAGCAAGAAGCGATGACAGCCTTTGGAAATCCTGGTGTCTACATTGAAAAATATATTGAGGATTTTCGTCATGTTGAAATCCAAGTCCTTGCTGACTCCTATGGTAACACCATTCATTTAGGAGAAAGAGACTGTTCGATTCAACGGAGACTCCAAAAGCTTCTTGAAGAAACACCATCACCAGCATTAGATGGAGAAATAAGAGAAGAAATGGGAAATGCAGCTGTAAAAGCTGCAAAAGCTGTTGATTATTCAGGTGCCGGCACGGTAGAATTTATATATGACTACCGCAATCGAAAATTTTATTTTATGGAAATGAACACCCGAATCCAGGTGGAACATCCTGTAACAGAAATGGTCACCGGGATAGATCTCATTAAAGAACAAATCCGAGTGGCTTCTGGAGAGAAATTAAAGTTAAATCAGAAGGATGTAACTTTCACTGGATGGGCAATCGAGTGTCGGATTAATGCCGAAAACCCGGAAAAGAATTTTCTCCCGTCCGCTGGAAAAATCAACATGTATCTTCCACCAGGTGGATTTGGTGTACGAATTGACTCAGCAGCTTATCCAGGGTATACGATTCCGCCATATTACGATTCCATGATTGCGAAAGTCATTGCATATGGCGCAAGCAGGGAAGAGGCAATTTCAAGAATGAAACGTGCTTTAAGTGAATTTGTTGTAGAAGGTATTCATACAACCATTCCATTCCATTTAAAACTGCTCGATCATGAAAAATTTGTAGAAGGCGGCTTTAATACAAAATTCTTGGAATTGCACGATGTGATGAAGTCCCATTAAAATTTGGAGGTGTAATGAATGAGTGAGTTTAGTGTCTTGGAAATGGAACAAGGCAATAACGGACACGGAAAAGTTGAAATTGCTCCTGAAGTGATTGAAGTTATTGCAGGAATTGCTGCTTCTGAAGTAGAAGGTGTTGCTGCGATGCGTGGGAATTTCGCAACAGGTGTAGTTGAACGCTTAGGGAAAAAAAACCATGGTAAAGGCGTAAAAGTAGAACTCACCGAGTCAGGAATAAAAGTTGATGTTTATTGTATGATGAAGTTTGGAATCTCGATTCCATTTGTGGCAAGTAAAGTTCAGGATAATATTCGGCAAGCATTGCTGAATATGACTGCTCTAGATGCTGAGGAAGTAAACATTCATGTGGTAGGCATACAATTTGAAAACCAAAAGATTGAACCAGAAATAATTGACACGGAAGTCTAAAATTTGGAAACCAAAGGAGTTTATTCCTTTGGTTTTTCTATTTCTGGAATATTGTTATAAATAAAAGTGCTTACATATTGGAAAAATAACAAGGTTAGAGTGCGAATCATTTTTAGTTATGCTATTATCGTTAATGTGAAACCTATTCCATGAATTATTACTATTAATGTGTATGAAAAATAGACAAAATTTAATTAATTTCTCTAAAGGAGTTAAATGTATAATGAAAAGAAGAACAGCAAGGGAAAAGGCACTGCAGGCACTTTTTCAAATTGATATAAGTAATACTGAGCCTTCAGACGCAATTGAACATGTATTGGAAGGAGAGGCGGGTGACGAATATCTAACTAGACTTGTTCTAGGGGTAATCGAGCAAAAAGCCGAAATTGACAATTTAATCAGTGATAATTTAGAAAAATGGTCGATGGACCGCTTGGCAACAGTTGATCGAAATTTATTAAGAATAGCTGCCTATGAAATGAAATTCTTCCGAACGGAAGTTCCGGAAAATGTCATTTTAGATGAAGCCATCGAAATAGCAAAAATATATGGAGATGACCAATCAAGTAAGTTTATTAATGGTGTGCTTTCAAAGGTGAAACATAAGCTTTTAAACGATTAATGGATTGAGAATTTAGGAGAGTAAAGGGTGAAGAGAAAATGACCGCAATAATTATTAATGGAAAAGAAATTGCAGAAAAGAAAAGAATGGAAATAGCTGAAGAAGTTAGCAGGATAAAAAAACTTGGGGTAACTCCTGGACTTGCTGTTATCCTAGTCGGAAATAACCACGCTTCTAGGACATATGTAACAAATAAAGAAAAAGCCTGTAAAGAACTTGGAATGAATTCTGTTTTAATTGAATTGCCAGAGGAGATTTCCGAAGAGGAATTACTGTCAAAAATTGATGAGTTAAATAACGATAATAATATTCACGGAATCTTAGTGCAGTTACCTATTCCTAAACATATTGATGAGAAAAAAGTGATTGAATCGATTTCTCCATTTAAAGATGTTGATGGATTTCACCCAATAAATATTGGAAGAATGATGACAGGGCAGAATGCCTTCCTTCCATGTACTCCCTACGGAATTATGGTCCTCCTAGAAGAGACAGGTATTTCAATAGCAGGGAAGCATGTTGTTGTGGTTGGGAGAAGTAATATTGTCGGCAAGCCGGTTGGACAATTATTCCTTAATCAGCATGCGACTGTTACATACTGTCATTCGAAAACAAAAGATTTAAAGTTCCATACGAATCAAGCGGATATCCTGATTGCTGCTGTTGGGATAGCAAACTTTATTAAAGCTGAGCATGTAAAAGATGGTGCTGTCGTCATTGATGTAGGTATTAACCGTAATGAAGCCGGAAAGCTTTGTGGTGATGTTGATTTTGCTGAAGTGTCCGAAAAAGCCGGATACATTACACCTGTTCCTAAAGGTGTGGGTCCGATGACAATTACGATGCTTATGTATAATACCCTAAAATCAGCTGCAGAAAGCCTTGACCGCAATTAGAGGTAGGAATTGTCCTTATCTGTTATTTTAGATAAGGACTGTTTTTCGCTAATCGAAGTGTTCTTTAATATTGGGTAAAAAAGGAGTTACATATGCAGGAACAAAGATATTTAACTGTGAATGCTCTAACCAAGTACATAAAAAGAAAATTTGATGCAGACCCGCATTTACGTGATGTGCATGTAAGAGGTGAAATTTCAAATTTTAAACAGCATTCGAGCGGACATATGTATTTTACCTTAAAGGATGAAAAAGCCCGTATTCTTGCCGTTATGTTTTCGAGTCACTCTCGGACCATGAAATTCACGCCAGAAAACGGCATGAAAGTTATCGTAAAAGGTGAAATTTCGGTATATGAACCAAGTGGTCAATATCAGATCTATATAAAAGAAATGCTTCCAGATGGAATTGGGGAATTGTTTTTAGCTTTTGAACAGCTTAAACAAAAACTTGAATCAGAAGGATTATTTGCACTTGAAGCAAAAAAGACGATACCATTGTATCCAAAAACAATTGGTGTGATTACTTCGCCCACAGGGGCTGCTATTAGAGATGTCATTACAACAATTAAAAGGCGATATCCCATTGCAAATATCCTTGTCTTTCCTGCCCTCGTACAAGGTGAAAATGCCGCACCATCGATTGCTAAGGCTATCTCTAAAGCAAATAGCATGACTGGAATAGATGTGTTAATTGTTGGACGGGGTGGAGGTTCCATCGAGGAATTGTGGGCCTTTAATGAAGAACTCGTTGCACGTACAATTTTTTCTTCAGACATTCCTATCATTTCAGCCGTTGGGCATGAAACTGATTTTACCATTGCTGACTTTGTCGCAGATTTACGTGCACCGACTCCAACGGGTGCAGCTGAACTTGCTGTTCCGCATATTGATGAGCTAATGGAAAGAGTCTTGCAACGGCAAACTCGCCTTCTACGTACAATGAAAGGAAAATTTCAGTTAGAAAAAGAACGGTTAACACGTGTTCAGAAATCATATGCCTTTCGTTATCCGCATCGACTATATGAACAAAAACTAGAACAGGTTGATAAACTAACGGAAATGCTTGTCCGCGGGGCGTCTAGGTTGTCCCAAATTAAAAAAGGGCAACACGAAATTCTTCATAAACGCTTACAGAGAAACCATCCTAGCCAATCTTTACAGGAAGCAAATAAGCGATTAGAACTTACCAATAAAGAAATGAAACGTGCCATGCTCCAAGTATTTTCAAAAAAACAAACTGAATTTGAACGAATTCTTTCCACCTTAGGGGCATTAAGCCCTTTAAAAATTATGGAACGTGGCTATAGTTTAGCATATTCGGAAGAGAACAGACTGATAAAAAGTATTCATCAAGTGAATATGAACGAGCAAGTTCAGATTCAATTAACAGATGGCAGTCTATATTGTAAAGTTGAGAATATTAAGGAGAGCGAAAAACGTGAAGACTGAAAATAAACTATCCTTTGAAGATGCAATGACTAAATTAGAGCAAATTGTGGATAAGCTTGAAGAAGGTGATGTACCTTTAGAAGAAGCAATTAGCTTCTATAAAGAAGGGATGGAGTTGTCTAAACTTTGCCACGATAAATTGAAAAGTGTTGAAGACCAATTAACACAGATTATTACGGAGGACGGTCGAACAGAGAGTTTTACCATTGACGAGGAGGTATAAGACTTGGGAACCGGGTTACTAGATGTATTTGCACACGAACATAAACTTCTGCTTGATTCGGAGCTTCGGATTCTGGTTAATAAGCTTGATGCCCCTCCTATCATTAAGGAATCGATGATTTATTCCCTTGAAGCAGGTGGCAAACGTATACGCCCGCTATTACTATTCGCTACTTTAGACGCATTTGGAGTAGAGCCGCAAAAAGGGCTTCTTGCTGCTTCGGCTATTGAGATGATCCATACATATTCCCTCATACATGACGATTTGCCAAGCATGGATAATGATGATCTAAGGAGAGGAAAGCCGACAAATCATAAAGTTTTTGGTGATGCAATAGCTATATTAGCTGGAGATGCATTATTAACTTATAGTTTTGAGGTAATAGGGAAAATACCGCCTGAGATTGCATCAGATGCAACGAAACTAAGATTAGTGCTTGAATTAGCAAAGGCTGCAGGAACAGAAGGAATGGTTGGCGGCCAAGTGGCTGATATGGAAGGAGAAGGAAAATCCTTAACTTTAGAAGAACTTGAGTATATACACATCCATAAAACAGGAAAGTTGCTTAAGTTCAGTGTTCTTGCGGGGGCGATTATGGCAGGTGCAAGTCAAAACCAATTAGAAAACCTTTCAGCATTCGCACATCATTTAGGTATCGCTTTTCAAATTCAGGATGATATTCTTGATTTAGTTGGGAATCAACAAATAATTGGGAAGCCTGTTGGAAGTGATACCAATAATCATAAAAGTACTTATCCGCAATTGTTAACACTTGAAGGGGCAGCTGCAGCATTGCATAAACAAATTAACCTGTCAAAGAAATATTTAGGCATGACGGGGTTGAATACAAACCTACTTTTGGAAATAACTGATTTAGTTGCTTCAAGAGACCATTAATAAACGGAATTTGAGGCATTGAAATAAGTGTGTTATAATTATTTTCATTGTAGAAAACGTTGTCAATGCCGTTATCACTCAAGTGTTAGCGGCTATTTTTTAATCAAAGTTAAATTTTCTGAATGTGTCCTTTTTACACAGCAACTAAACAGAGAATGCATAAACGTATGAAAGTGAGTGGTCCAAAAATGGATCTATTATCAATAAAAGACCCGGCCTTTTTAAAAGGCATGTCGAATACCGAATTGGAGGCTTTAAGTCAAGATATCCGAAAATTTTTGATTGAAAAGCTGTCTGTTACTGGAGGCCATATTGGACCAAATTTGGGTGTTGTTGAATTAACTATTGCTCTACATAAATGTTTTAACAGTCCTACAGATAAGATTATCTGGGATGTGGGACATCAGTCATATGTTCATAAAATTTTAACCGGCAGGGCATGTGAGTTTGATACATTGCGCCAATATAAAGGCTTATGCGGATTCCCGAAACGAACTGAAAGTGAGCATGATGTATGGGAAACTGGTCATAGTTCCACATCTCTTTCAGCGGCGATGGGAATGGCCATAGCTAGAGATTTAAAAAAGGAAAAATCTTTTGTCATTCCGGTGATCGGTGATGGTGCCTTAACTGGTGGAATGGCGTTGGAAGCCTTAAATCATATAGGTCACGAGAAGAAAGACATGATTGTTATCTTAAATGATAACGAGATGTCAATCGCACCTAATGTCGGTGCCGTTCATAATATTCTTGGCCAATTACGTACAGCTGGAAAGTATCAATGGGTAAAAGATGAATTAGAAGTACTGCTGAAAAAAGTACCTGCAGTGGGTGGGAAATTAGCAGCAACTGCTGAGAGAGTGAAAGACAGCCTTAAATATTTATTTGTTTCAGGAATGTTTTTTGAGGAATTAGGATTTACTTATCTTGGTCCAATTGATGGCCATAACTTTGAAGCGTTATTTGAAAACTTCAGTTATGCCAAAAAGACAGAAGGCCCAATCCTTCTTCATGTAATTACTAAAAAAGGAAAAGGGTACCATCCAGCGGAAAGTGACAAAACAGGAACATGGCATGGAACTGGACCATATAAAATGGATACAGGCGCCTTCGTTAAGCCCGCAAAAACTCCACCGCCAGCCTGGAGCAGTCTTGTGAGTGAAACTGTTCGTAAGCTTGCTCGAACTAATGACCGAATTGTTGCGATTACACCTGCGATGCCTGTTGGTTCTAAACTTGAAGGCTTTGCGAGTGAATTCCCTGAGCGAATGTATGATGTTGGGATTGCTGAGCAGCATGCTGCGACAGTAGCAGCTGGTTTAGCTACACAAAATATGAAACCTTTTCTTGCTATATATTCAACCTTTTTACAACGAGCCTATGACCAGGTTGTTCATGATATTTGCAGGCAAAATTTAAATGTCTTTATGGGAATTGACCGTGCCGGTTTGGTTGGTGCAGACGGGGAAACCCATCAAGGTGTATTTGATATTGCTTTTTTAAGACATATTCCCAATATGGTATTAATGATGCCGAAGGATGAAAATGAAGGCCAACATATGGTTTACACCGCACTAAATTATGATGACGGCCCGATTGCCATGAGATTCCCACGTGGAAATGGACTTGGGGTTCCAATGGATCAGGAATATCATAATATTCCAATTGGTACATGGGAAGTTCTTAAAGAAGGCGATGATGCAGCAATCTTAACCTTTGGAACAACTATACCGATGGCGTTAAAAGCTGCTGAGATCCTTAAAAAGAAAGGGATATCTGTCAAGGTTGTAAATGCCCGTTTTATTAAGCCATTGGATGAAAAAATGCTTACTAATCTCCTTTCAAAACATATGCCGATTCTCACCATTGAGGAGGCTGCTTTACAAGGCGGTTTCGGGAGTGCAATTCTTGAGTTTGCGCAAAACCATGGCTTTTATCATTCACACATTGATAGAATCGGAATTCCAGACAAATTTATCGAACATGGGAATGTTGACTCCCTTCTTGAAGAGATTGGTTTAACAACCGAAGAGGTAGTCAAAAGAATGTCCATTCTAGCTAGAAAAAAACAACAAAGGGCTTAAGAAATGAAAAATAAAGAACGCTTAGATATATTACTAGTGGAAAGAGGCTTAATCGAAACAAGGGAAAAGGCCAAGCGCTCAATTATGGCAGGGCTTGTTTATTCGAATGAAGAACGGTTGGATAAACCTGGAGAGAAAGTCAAAATTGATATCCCGCTTTCTATAAAAGGAAAAATGCTTCCATATGTTAGCCGTGGGGGATTAAAGCTTGAGAAGGCCTTAAAAGTTTTCGATGTCAGTGTTGCAAATAAAGTGCTCTTAGACATTGGATCTTCTACGGGAGGCTTTACAGATTGTGCACTGCAAAATGGAGCAAAGATGTCCTATGCTTTGGATGTAGGTTATAATCAACTCGCCTGGAAACTTAGACAGGATGAACGAGTTGTAGTGATGGAAAGGACCAATTTCCGTTATGTTACACCTGCTGATTTAATTGGAGAAATGCCGAATTTCGCCACAATTGATGTGTCCTTTATCTCGTTAACTTTAATTTTGCCAGTTTTAAAAACACTTTTAGTTACTGAAAGTGATGTAGTGGCTCTGGTTAAACCTCAATTTGAAGCTGGTCGTGAACAGGTTGGGAAAAAGGGGATTGTTCGTGATGAGAAAGTGCATCTTCAAGTAATTGATAAAATCATTCATTTTGCGCTGGAACAAGGTTATACAATTAAAAACTTATCCTTTTCACCAATTACTGGTGGTGATGGGAATATTGAATACTTGCTCCACTTAAAATGGGAAGGCGAACGGGAAACCGGCGACAATCAATTACCTGTCACACCTGTTGAAATTGTAAAGGACTCCCATTTGGAATTTAAAACAAAACAAAATTCAGAAGGATAGGCAGATGCTTATCCTTTTCTTCGTATTCAAGGCCCTTAATCAACAGCCACATTTAACACAGCCATTTTTAAAAGAAAAAATGTACAAGTTTATAAAAATCGGCTAACATATGGGTAGAAGCATGTTTTAGTACATAATACATAGATAAATGTTTTTAATGATTATGGGGTGAGACAATGAATAAAGGCCAACGTCATATTAAAATAAGAGAAATTATTGCAAGTAATGACATAGAGACACAAGATGATTTAGTCGATGAACTGAAGAATGCGGGCTACAATATAACCCAAGCTACGGTTTCAAGGGATATTAAGGAATTACATCTTGTTAAAGTTCCCTTAAGCGATGGAAGGTATAAATACAGCCTGCCTGCCGACCAAAGATTTAATCCGTTACAAAAATTAAAAAGATCATTAATTGATGCGTTCGTGCGGATCGATTCAGCAGGTCATTTGCTTGTCATGAAGTGCTTACCAGGTAATGCAATGGCCATTGGCGCATTAATTGATAATCTGGATTGGGAAGAAATATTAGGAACCATCTGCGGAGATGATACGATGTTAATTATTTGCCGAACTCCAGAGGATACTGAAGTTATCACAAATCGGTTCCTAGATATGCTTTAATTGGGGGAATGTTCCTTGTTAGCAGAATTATCTATTAAAAACTTCGCTATTATCGAAACCTTGTCTGTAACTTTTTCAAAGGGGTTAACGGTTTTAACGGGAGAGACTGGGGCAGGAAAATCGATCATTATTGATGCTATTCACTTATTAGTTGGCGGCAGAGGGTCTGCAGAATTTGTTCGACATGGCGAGGAGCGTGCCGAAATTGAAGGACTTTTCCAGCTAGATGATAGTAAACATCCTGTCATTGCTAAAGCTCTTGAATTTGGAATCGACATTGATGAAGGAATGGTTATATTACGACGAGATATTTCCCAGTCGGGTAAAAGTATTTGCCGGGTGAATGGGAAGTTAGTGACGATTGCCACTCTTAGGGAAATTGGGTCAACACTTGTTGATATTCATGGCCAGCATGAGCATCAAGAATTAATGGATGAGTCGAGACACTTAACATTGCTTGATCAATTTGGTGCCGATGATATTTGCCCTTCTCAAGGGGAATACCAGCAAGTTTTTCGGCGTTATGAGCAAACAGTGCAAAGGTTAAAGGCATTAAGTGAAAATGACCAACAGACTGCTCACCGGCTCGATCTCATTTCGTTTCAATTGGATGAAATCCAAAATGCAAATTTAAAGATTAATGAAGATGAAGAACTTTTTGAAGAAAAAAGAAAACTAAATAACTTTGAACGAGTGTTTGAGGCTCTTCAATCGAGTCATACCGCCCTACAAGGGGAACAGAAGGGGCTTGATTGGATTAGTATGGTTATGGGGCATCTGGAGGATGCTGCTTCCATTGATAGCGTATATAAGGACATGTATGAAGCTGTTTCAAACAGCTACTACCAATTGGAGGATGCTGCACGATCCTTAAGAACGGAATTAGACGCATTAGAGTTTGATCCGCAGCGATTGCATGAAATTGAAGATCGTCTAAATGAAATTAATCGACTAAAACGGAAATACGGTAAAACAATTGATGAAATATTAGAATACGCCGGAAAAATTGAAGAAGAAATTGAAACATTACAAAATAAAGAAACACATATAAGCGGATTAGAAAAAGAATTAGCATCGATAAAAAAAGACTTAATGCTAGAAGCGAAACAGTTAACGGAAATTCGTCTGAAATGGGCAGACAAACTTACAAAGTTAATACATAAAGAGCTTAAAGAATTGTATATGGCGAAAACCGTTTTTGAAATTCGCTTTGAGTCTAATACAATGCAGTTTACCAAAAATGGTGTGGATCATGTCGAATTTTACATATCAACAAATCCTGGTGAGCCATTAAAGCCTTTATCAAAAGTTGCTTCAGGAGGAGAATTATCACGAATTATGCTGGCTCTAAAAAGTATTTTCTCTCAGCATCAAGGCGTAACTTCGATTATTTTCGATGAAGTTGATACTGGTGTCAGCGGCAGGGTTGCTCAATCAATTGCCGAGAAAATCTATAAGGTGGCAAGCCAATCCCAGGTGTTATGTATTTCGCATTTGCCTCAGGTTGCTGCGATGGCTGATACCCACTTGTTTATTAGCAAAATTATAAAAGGCGGAAGAACAAAGACTTCTGTTACTCCATTGCAGGTTGAAGATAAAATTAATGAAATCGGCCGAATGATATCTGGATCCGAAATAACCGACCTCACTAAAAAACATGCTGAAGAATTATTATATTTAGCCGCAGAGAGTAAGAAAAGTGGCAGTGGAGCGCTGATACGACTTAATCGTTAGTTTTAGACATTTTTCCATTCAGAAAAGCTATAATTACTATATTTTTAATAAAAATTGTAATGCTATCCATTTTGGGTAGCTTTTTTATGTTGAACCAAGTTATAAATGATTGTCAAGGAGGCAAAATTAAAGATGTAGCCATTTAAGTGTAATGAAAAGAAGCGAGGAGAGTGAAAAAATTTGAAGTTAGAACTAATTAGAAAGATTATTGGTGGAATTCTCCTTGTTTCATTAATTAGCCTTATTTTTTTTCAGCCTATACAGCAATATCTCGCGATACCCAAGACTATTACGGTTTTCGAAGGACAAGACTATACTTTTCAAAAGGCTGTACCGGTATCAGCCTCTTTGGTTTCTCAAAATTCAAATTTCACTTTGGATGAAGGAAAACACTCGGTTTCAATGACAGCATCTAAAAATGGTAAAAATGAAATGCTGTTAGAGTATGCGGGGATTCCGATAAAAAAGGTGGATGTACGTGTATTAAAAGATTTTCGGGTTATACCAGGTGGACAGTCGATTGGAGTGAAGTTAAATACCGTAGGTGTATTGGTAGTGGGCCACCATTTAATCAATACCATATCGGGAAAGAAGTCTCCAGGTGAAATTGCAGGAATTAAAGTTGGGGATATCATTACAGAAATAAATGGCAATAAAATAGAAAAAATGACGGATGTCGCACCATTTGTGCAAACTGCAGGACAAGATGGAAAAGCGCTCAATATGGTTATTAGTCGAGAAAGTGGAAAATTTACTACAAAACTAACCCCATTAAAAGACAAAGGGGAAAACATCTATAAGCTTGGTTTATATATTAGAGATTCTGCAGCAGGAATTGGAACAATGACATTTATTCACCCACAATCAAAAAAATATGGTGCCCTAGGGCATGTAATATCTGATATGGATACAAAACAACCAATCGTTGTTGAGGATGGACAAATTGTTCGTTCAACAGTAACTTCTATTGAAAAAGGGAGTAACGGAGACCCAGGTGAAAAGCTCGCACGCTTTTCTTCGGACCGTGAAATTGTTGGGAATATCCAAAAGAATAGCCCATTTGGAATTTTTGGTGAAATGGTCAAAGAATTAAAAAATGGTGTAATGGATAAACCACTGCCGATTGCCTTATCGCATCAGGTAAAAGAAGGACCTGCCAAAATTTTAACGGTTGTAAATAATGACCGAGTTGAAGAATTTGATATTGAAATCGTAAGCACAATCCCGCAAAAGTTTCCAGCAACCAAAGGCATGGTAATCAAAGTAACCGACCCTAAACTCCTTAAAAAAACAGGAGGAATTGTTCAAGGGATGAGCGGAAGCCCAATTATTCAAGATGGAAAACTAATTGGCGCTGTTACACATGTTTTTGTTAATGATCCAACCTCAGGATACGGGGTACACATCGAATGGATGTTAGATGAAGCTGGAATTAACATATATGAAATGCCAAAAAATAAAGCAAGTTAACATTGGGAGCAAAATAGGAAAAATCCCTATTTTGCTTTTTTTTACATAGGTTGTGTTACAGGTTAATTTTGATTTTTGTACTCTGTTGATTGAAGTGGAAGGCACGAAGACTCCTGCGGGAGTACGGGGCAGGGGAGACCCCGCAGGAGCAAAGCGACGAGGAGGCTCACCGGCACGCCCGCGGAAAGCGAAGTGCCTGGAACGGAAATCAACAGCCAAGTTTAACACAGCCTTTACATAAAAAATTTCGACAAAAATAACCCAAATATTAGAATATACGCGTTTTACGTCGAAAAGATGAGAAAAACAAAGAAAAGATAAGATTTTATCACTATTTTAAGAAATATTAAAAAAATGAGAGGAATTTTTGTTGCATTGTCGAATTTCTAATTTAGAATATAATTAAGAGAATACAACTGATTAGGAACGTAAGTTGAAATAGAGGTTATGATTTGAACCCTGAGGAGGAACTGGAAGTGAAGAAAATTAAAGTATGTGTCGTTGATGACAATAGGGAACTAGTAGGATTATTAGAGGACTTTATTTCGTCCCAGGATGATATGGAAGTTGCAGGAATTGCTCACAATGGTCAGGAATGTTTAGAAATGTTATCGCAAACTGATCCTGATGTTTTAGTTTTGGATATTATTATGCCCCACCTAGATGGGTTAGCTGTACTAGAGCGCCTCCGTGAAATTAAAAAAGGAGTTCTGCCCAATGTGATTATGTTAACAGCATTTGGTCAGGAAGATGTTACGAAAAAAGCGGTTGAACTTGGTGCATCCTACTTTATTTTGAAACCATTTGATATGGAGAATCTAGGCAGCCATATTAGACAAGTTAGTGGAAATACTAACTCGTTTACCCGAAAATCAACATCCACCACATACCGTACTCAAACTGAACAAAAACCTAAAAATTTAGATGCCAGTATTACAAGTATCATCCATGAAATTGGTGTCCCAGCCCATATTAAAGGGTACTTGTATTTACGTGAAGCCATCTCAATGGTTTATAATGATATCGAACTTTTAGGTTCTATTACGAAAGTGTTGTATCCAGATATCGCAAAAAAATATAACACGACTGCAAGCCGTGTGGAACGAGCCATCCGTCATGCGATTGAAGTGGCTTGGAGTAGAGGAAATATTGACTCCATTTCTTCATTGTTCGGTTATACGGTCAGTATGTCTAAAGCAAAGCCAACAAATTCCGAGTTCATTGCAATGGTTGCTGACAAGCTTCGTCTAGAGCATAAGGCGTCTTGAATAAAATAACAATGAATGAAAGCCTTCATCAAAAAAATGAAGGCTTTTCTTAGTGTGCCAGGCATGGCAACTATCTAGGTGGTGAAAGTCCACTGTGGGGGTACACATCGACCAACCACTAAGGAAGCGCAAGGTACTTACCGTGAGGTAAGGGCTGGAGGAAGCGTGGAATAAAATCTTG
>NZ_KK366019.1:0-120279 GCF_000686805.1 Bacillus sp. UNC41MFS5
GTCACACCCGTTCCCATACCGAACACGGAAGTTAAGCTTCTCAGCGCCGATGGTAGTTGGGACACGCGTCCCTGTGAGAGTAGGACGTTGCCAGGCACGAAAAGGACAATCTGAATACAGGTTGTCTTTTTTGTTGTTTTTTCCTAACTATTTTCTAGTCAAAAAGAGCATTCCTTAAGAATGCTCTACCGGACAACATTTATTGATTTATTACTTCCACAAACTTTTGCACTTCCTTTGAATACTCGTACATAAGCTCAGGTTCCGCTTTGGATAATATTAGTTGATGCCCCGCCAACTGCACATCAGCCTTTCCCTTTTGGACAAGTAGAGGTGTGAGCAGTTCCCCCACATTTTCTGTTCCATCTAAAGCATAAATCCAAATATAGGATTCTGCAAGATTGTCACTCGCAGCGAGGACGACCTCAGGTTCCCCATCTCCTGTAAAATCATGTTCCGTACTCGAGAGGGAGTAACCCTCTTTCAAAATCATGTTCTCATCAAAGGGGCTTGCTTCAGATGGGGCTGTCAGGTCTAACAGGTATTTTCCATCCTGATTATCAGTTAATATGATACTTTGCTTACCGTTCTGAACTTGTCCATAAATGGTTTTAGCTCTTTTTCCCTCCATATTTATTGAGAAAGTCTGTCCGGCCGCTCCTAAATAGGTAGGTTTGAAGGAATCTAAGGTCACAATCGATTCAGCCGTTTCCTCATTCCTATCCTTCGATGCTGCGCCCTTTGCCGTCCCCGTTGTTTTTACGACAGGTCCAGGCGTTTTGTCTTTACTGAAAAACTTATTTATCCCGTACCAGGCTCCACCACCAACACCGCCAAACAGTACAAACATTACCAAGAGTTTCAGGCCATACTGTTTTAAAAATTTCACTAGAGGTGGGGCCTTTTCGGTTTCTACTTCTTTTAAAAAATTTTTAAGGCTGTAGTTTTTAATTAATTTTAGTTCTTTTCGAAGAGATTTATTTTTCCAAATTGATTCAGGGTGGCTGACTAAATACTTTTTCAACGATGCTTTAAAAAATGGGTACAGGTCAATTAGTCTTGTATTACCACGAATAAAGGCGACAATTGTTTGGTCGTCACAGTTTTTTATCAGGTATTCCAATAAACCTTGATAGTCTACCCCGCTGCCCTCCGTTTCAAAAGCCATGAATAATAGCGGAAAATACTCAGGATTAGACTGGCTGCGCAGGACTTGTTTAAGTGTGCTTCTCATTTTCCCGCGAGTTGCACCGTTCAAGGCTCCGAAATTATACGTATCTGAATGTGCGGGATTGCTGACTACCTCATAAAGGGCCTTGATAATCAGATAATTTTCCTTCACCTTTGGATCCTTTATATCTCTAACATTTAGTCCCTTTGTAAAAAGCTGGCCAAAGGACATGATTTCGGTTACTGTCAGTTCCTCTAGACGAATAGAACGCAATAAGACGATTATTCCATTTGCGAGCAATTCCATTTTAAAGTGTTTAAATTCAGTGCTTTCCCGCTCGATGGAAAAGTTCTTAATGGCCAAGATATCCTTAAATGAAAGATAGGTAATCGCCGAAGACAGCTTTTTTATGGAAACAGCTTTAAATGTTTCATTTTCTAAAAGAGTGTGTAATTCCAACATTTGTTGTAACTCGGAAAGAATTTCGTCGACTCCAGCGGCTGGTTTAAGTCGTTCCATCACATAGACTTCAAGGAGCCCATTATAATCAGGATGGTTATTCATAAACAAGACGATGGATTGATAAGTCTCTTGGTCCTGTTCAATTTCCTTCCATAACTTATGGAAAAGCGGATCTCTTTGATGATGGTTCAATGTCTCGAGTATGAAGAGAGTGGCCTCATCAAATCTTAGAATTGAATTCAAAGAAACAACGGATTGGATGTAGTCGAGAGCTGTTTTCGGATCTGCGGCCATTTTTTCCTGATGAAGCAGCTTCAAAAAGAGATCCACCAAATCGGCTTTCTCTGCACAATTTACCTGCAAGAACTTTTGTAAACTATGTAAAAAACCAAGTTTATTTTTTTCATAGTATGAAGTATCTTGCCGTGATAAAGTTAAAAACAAGTCAGTCAGCTGATAGTAGCTTGAGAGTTCCAGCTTTTGTACTTCAGGTAAACCGGCTAATGAATGGTCAGCAAACTCAAGGAATGAATCGATTCGATCTAATCTTGAAAAATGTTCGAGTACATAATCCAAATACTCATGCGTCTGACCGCCAATATCTACACCGGAGATTCGCTCAGCGGCAAAGTCAAAAATAAACTGTTTTTCGATGCTTCGATCGGCTGTATTTAATGTTCCCGGCTCAAAAAATGTAACATGGATATAATTCTTGCTCTCCGGTGCACTAGTAAAGGTAATCGCTCCAAGTTTTCGGCGATAAGCATAGGGTAAATATACCGAAATTAGCTCTAAAAGTAATAGGGCGTAGTTCGTATAGTCTTGCAGCGGCACATCCAGTGAAATAAAAACCTTTTTCTTGCCTGCTATGGAGGTCATCACAGCAAATAAAAGCTGCTTGAATTGATCCTCGCTAATCGCTAAGCGGACTAACAATTCATCTTTTACTGCGAGAATATCGGTCGTGTTATATTCAACTGCCTCTACGTCAGGCAGGACCATCCCAGATTCGATATCATAAGAGGTGTGAAACTCGTTCCATTGAAATAATCTTTCCGGCTGTTTGACCCACTCATCCTTCAGACCCGGAGGAATAATATAGTTATGCATAAAATACGTGCTGCGGCTCCCCGTAAAATCCGCGGGAACAAAGACTGCCTGACCGATGACAAGATCACCGGTTTCAGGCTGAAAAAGGGTCACGGCCTCTGGATAGTATGAGGGATCTTTTTCGCCGCGTTCCGTTAAGGTCTTTGGTGCGTGATACATACAAAAGGGATGTAAGTATTTTTTTACAAAGTCTTTATCAAGGCTCTCGGAAATGGCAATGGTATCATATCCGTCAGTAGCATGAAAAACGCCGCCCCGTTCGCGTGTATAAATTTGCTGTGCTATCAACTTGCCGGTCACTTCTCATTTCTCCCTTCTATATAGCCCAACTTATAAAGCAGCCAAATTAATGGTTCATCGACACGAATCGGACTAATAATCCCACTGACCTGTTGATCGACAGGATTACTGCCGAGGGCCGATACGGCAAAATAGGAGGTATCCCGAAAGTAAACATCAAGGGCATTCACAAATGGGGTATCAACTTTTGTTAGGAATCTTCTAATCTCCCCGTTAATATTCTCGTACTCATCTAAATTTAAGAAACCCCGGTGAATCACATGGCGAAACACATTACTATTTGTCCGGATATAGTCTCCATCATCATGTTTTAAGGAATTTAAGAGATCGCTCTTTGTCAAAACAACTGCCGTTGGAATATCCGTTTTGCTGTTTTCGAGATGGGCAATAAAATCTCCAAACAGGGAAATGACCACCTCGCGCGGCTCATCGCCTTGACCAACAATTTTCCCAGGATTTTCACCCATTTGATGGATTAGCTTTTCACGGATGGCGCGGATTTGCATTGGATCCACCAAGAATAAAATCCCTGAAGAGTTTTTGATATGTGCGGCATGAAGCTTGATATAGTCCATGTCTGTCATTCCTTCGCCTGCTACATCGAAAAAGACGAGCGTTAATGGGGCTTTGTCATCATCCTTAAAGATGAATTGAAAAATAAACGGCTCCTGGCGGTTCGATTTCTCGGTTGATTGTAATAGACTGCCATTTTCAAAGAGTGGAATTTCATAGTTCACTCGAAATCGTTTACTAATCTCGTTATCAAGCGGAATACATGCTGCATCGAAATTGTTGGCCGTCACATGCTGAAGGGTATGAATCAGCGATGTCATATAAACAGATTTACCCACCGATGTTGCGCCGACAATGGAAACGATGTTACTTGGATATTTCCCCGCAGTGACGGGAAGATCATTATGGCAGGAAGGGCAAAGGCGATATCTCGTCACAATGGAATATTTATCAGATACGCCCATAAGAACACGGTTGGAATAAATTTTGTTTTCATCGGGAATCATTGAGGGATCGATAATCGCCTCGAGCTCATCGATGGGGGCAAGCCCAAATTTTTCCCTGTATTTGTTTAACAATTCATCTTCTTGTAGCGCTAATGTTTCATCATCGTCGCGGTGATGGGCGGCACGAAAAACAACCTCTTCATGCTGAAATTTCGAAAAGCAATAAGGACAAACAATATCATAAAATGGCAGCCTTTCCTTGGCCGGTTGTTTTTTTTCAAACATTCGTTTAAGCAGTGCGAACATACGGATAGTCTCCCTTATTGTGGAATTAACTCATAGCTTTGCGCTGATTTCTTTCCATCGCTAAAAAAGATGCGAATAAACTCATTTTTATCAATTTCTATCTCTGGCGGCACAGTTTTCCCGGAGGGGAACTCGCGCACAAATGGGTAGACGGTTCCATCTTCAACCGAAACGGGAACTCCTCCGTTTTTTTTCACATACACTAACAGATCTTTTTCGAGTGGCAGTTCGGTCATAATGGACATCTGTACTTTTTTGCGTGCCTGGAAAAGCTTATTTTTATAGGAAATGGAATAATAAATTCTTGCTTTCGAACCTGAAATATAAATGAGATTATGATCATTTTCCTGGTTGAAAACAATCAGTTTACCCTCCCGCTTTTGGCAGGGAAGAATGCGATATGCCGTGCGGCCAATCCCATCAATCCTGCCAAGATAGCCTTGATTTGCCTTATATTCCTCCCGTGTGTAAAGCTTTAGGTCCTGTAACTTGAGCGCGTGGAGAGGCTTCATATTTTCAGTAGAAGTTTTATAAATATAGACAAAGTCAACTGACTTTGGCCAAAACCATGTTAAATGAGCATCGGAATCTCGTATTGTCTTTTTAATATCCTTAATTTCATGATCAGGAGAAGAAATGGTTTCCCAATTCACCAACAATCACCCAATTTCTAATAGAATACATTTGCCATGGACTCGAGCTTGATTTTCAAGGTAAATCTTTTCAAAAACATTCGTTAATTCGTTCGCAATATCATCAGGCGGTTTTATGTTTGAAAAATTAAGAGAGTACAAGAATTGAAAGAGTTGTCTGCTAAACGGACGCCTCCGCTTTGGAGTGGAATTCAAATCCCTCATTACAATAGGCTTTGTAGTATTTTTCACCATTACGATAGTACATTAGGTCCGTTAAGTGAAATCCGCCCATGAGGGTGAGCTTTTCAATCCCGCTTGCCTTCTTTTCATGGGCACATCCGACTTTGTATTGTCTTGTTTCATGTTCTTTTTCTAAGGCGTACTCCATGAACTTACTGTAAAAATCACCGAAAAAGTATTTTTCTTCATAGCGGTGTTCCTGTGTGTAATTAAATACTTCTATCTGTATAGGCGATTGATCATCAAGGCGGTTATATAACTGCTTAAATAATTCACTTTTTGACAGAACTTCCTGGTTTTCATAATAGGTCATGACATTGGCCCGGTCTAACAGTTCATCCTCAAAGCTGCGATGGAACTCCTCTTGGGTGAGCACCTCACGACTGCAAACATGCAGGACCCGTTCCAACAGTGACTTGGTTCCTTTTTCAAGCAACAATGTGAGGCTGCCAAAAAAGCGATCGTCAGTAAAGAAGTGAGCCCCCCGTTTCTCCTTTAATTTTGCGGTAATCCTTTTCAAGATTTCTTCATAATATTCAGGGATATTTTTATCTAAATAATCATCTGCCTCATAAAGACTTTCCACTGCCATCTGTTTCAGATAGGAACCCACTTCGTTCAGATGTTCCATTTTGGTTCGTAATTTCAGGTGGTTTTCTTCAAGTACCTCTAAGTACTGCTTCAGAATTTCCCGCTTTACGTCAAGCTTAATGATTTCATACTTGGTGCCATACACCGCTTCAAATAAGTAGTGTAAAAAATTGTGCAGATTCTTTCTTTCGGAAAAAGGAAGATAACTCTTTTTAAAATCACAGCTATCGACCAGTTGCTGATAGTACTGCTCGAGCCATGCTTGTTTTTCAACTTGTTCATTTTTTGTGTCTTGGAGCATTTTGTGGATTTCATTGATGACACTCATCTCCGAACTATTTGAACTAGCGGTCCAGATGTAGGCACAATATAAACCGTATTGTTCATGATGAATCACCTGCTCATCAAGGCAGCGTTGGATTTGTACTTTCAAATTTAGCTGTGTAAGTCGCTCACGGACAGGTTCTTTGAAATTGGCAGCAAAGAATTGTTCCGTACCTCCTTCGAACAAGTAATCCTCCGCATCTCTGACCGACATTCGTTTTACCGTTTGATATGAATTTGTGGTACCAATTAATGCGTTCATATCTGCAAGCTTGTCAATGGAAGGCAGACATTTATGATAATACGTTTGAAAAGAAGAATCTGAAAGGGCAAATAAGTTAAGCACTTTTTCCCTGGGCTTGGAAATCGGCGCTTTCAATGCTTCCATCAGTTCATTATAAAAATAGCTTGCCGCATAAAGAGCAATCGCCTTGTTGGGACGATTTACCTTGGCAAAGCCAGCTGAGGCATAGACTGGTTCGTTTGAATTTCCACGAATTCCCTTACGAAAGGCTGCATGATTATAGCTGTCCATCTTTTCGTGATAGTCCTTGATCATCTTACGGTTTTTTAAAAGATTAAGATTACTGATGATTGCATAGTTTTGCAGCACGGCTTCACTTGATAGTAAGCCATCTTCATTTTTATCGCTTAGTAAATACACCATGTCGAAGAGTGGGGAGGGTGTGTGACTCACCGGCAGCCGAAGGTGATCTTCTGTCAACTGGAGATCTTGCAGAAAGGTGTATTCATCGCGTTGATAACGATCTAATTCTTTGAAAAAACTAATCCCAAGCGAGGTAGAGAGAGCAAAGTTAGTGCCGTCCTGTTTTTCCTTCATTAATCCATAGAGGTCAACTTCGACCAATCGGAATGATTCTTGAAGAATACTTTTTAGCAGTAAGGTGAATTCTTGAATAAGAATATTCGCCGGGTCATCAATTGCCGTGACTACGCACAGGTTTACTTTTTGAAGAGAGGAATACATCCTTCCATACTCTGCTATTTTTGAAGAAAGCAGACGATAGGCTTTATTTAGTTCAATCAATTTATCTTCATCTTGATAAAAAGCTTCATAGATATCCTTTCGCTGAGTTTTACGATCAATGTTATGGTCTGGCAGTTGAATAGAAAGCACGTTTGGATTCGTAATTGTCTCTGTTTGACAGGCGTGAAAATATAGCACACCTGAACTGTTATGCCATTTTTCTTCATTAATAGTCATAATTGATTTTAGGGCATCCAAGACGAGGTCCCCGATAAATAAGAAAACTATTGGATGGTTCACACTCCGCTGTTCATTTACTTCAAGTGTCATTTTTTCTAGTTGGTTGGAAAAGGTGTGTGCATAAGTTTGTAAAAGGTCTCTCAAGTTGTTTCCCCCCTCATCAGAAAAACAATAGTAGTATTCTACTTTGAAAATTGTCTAGCACCCAAGCGCTTGCGCTTTTATAATAGGCGGGCCACAAGCATATCCTGCATGTGGCCACATCAATTCTGCATCCTATCAATCTTTCATTATGATTTTAACTGACGGAGCATTTCCTGAACTTTAATCATCATGTTTTTATAGAAGGTGTACAATTCTTCACCGTTCACAAAATCCTTGTAGTCATAGTCAAGAGCTTCTTTTTCCTTTTGATAGGTGGCAGCCATTTCCTCTAAGGCAGAAATCAGCTCAATTGCCTGATCCTGGCTAACCAAGTCATTGCTCCTGCGTTCCGACTTTTTCTCGAGCTGGGCCATTTGTTTAGGATTCAACTTTTTGAACGCTTGATAAATCTCAAAATCTACAAATTTTGTCGTCTTCATCAAGTTCACGAATGGTTCCCAAGCATCCTCCTCAATCTCTTTATCGAAAACGTAAAGAGCACCCCTTTTTCGAATCGTCTTTGTATAAACCGCCTGGATAAACTGATTCAGGGAGACCTCTCTATCTTTTTGTAAGTCAATAAATTGCTCAATCTCTGCTATTTTCTCTTGAATAAGGCGATATTTTCGGACTTCTAACTTCACCTTTTCAATCAGTTTTGGTGAGCGAATGAAGTTTTCTTTGGCTAATTCCAAATTGGTGCTTCCGAAAATATCACTTACACCATCTGATTCCAGCCCGCCTGAGGACATGTCTTTGAGCTTCGTAAGCACTTGTTTTAGATTACCGAGGCTTGCCTTTTCAATCTGATTCGGGTCAACTTCATACTGTGCATATAAATCTGGCAGACTAATCTCTTTTGTAAAATGGCATTGGAACCGTGCGCTTGTATTATGATCCGCATTTTTTTCTGAGATACATTTGAATCCGGAAGCCTCATCAAATAGGGTGCGAACACTAGCATTGTATTGCTTGATGCGCTCATTTTGGTACGTATCCCCCCAGGACTTTTCCGGAATCGGTGATGGGAGGTAGGCCCAGTTTTCTTTATCCGTTTGGACGAGATGGCGGCCGACGCCTTCTTTTTCTAAGATGGTCTTTTCATAGGAAGTTTCGTAGATAGTTAGTGGCGAATAAGCAAATAAAGGAATCCCATTTTTCGTGTTCAACCAGAATATCCGGTTCTTCAATTCGCTTTCTTTAATCGTGAAGCGGGAATGACTCAAGGAATGCTTCTCGAAATTTTTAATACCATTGAAAATATTCGGCGCCTTTACTGGTACAGAGACAAAGCCCCACTGCGGGAAGTGCAGCTGTCCGTTACTGTTGGCAAGATGGAACACAGGCAGTGCATCCCGATCAAGCCGTGCGGCAATCTTATCTTCAATAATTTTGTCAATCGGCTGATCCTCACCGTATTTCATTCGTAAAAAGTCTTCCATTGATTTGGTTATCAATTCTCCGAATTGGTCGGTTAAGAATTCAGATACCGTGCTAACGACATCCACATCTGATTCCTTGACCCAATAGGTTGATTTCTCCAAAAGCATTTCAGACCACTGCTGAACCAATAATTCGCCGTCCTTAGAATCAAACATCCGCTGGATTTCTCGGGCTACATCCGGTACACTGACCAAATGCCAATAATAGGTGACATCGTTATCGTGTTTGACTTCCTCACCATCAACCAGGATATCCGCATTCTTTTCAAAGATTCCCTTTAACGTTTCAAGGATTTCTTTATACACTTCATAGATTTTATTGTTTTGACTATTGAGAAGCTGATATAAGTCCTCATAGAATTCAATCATTTCTTCAATTCGGACCTTTTCAGCGCGGGCATCATATTCATTCAGCTTGGCCTCAATATAGGCATTCTTTTTGCGATCCTTTGAGATAAAGGCACTTCTGGCATCTTCAAGTTTATTTAAGGCATATTCCTGTTCAGACTGAATCGCTCTTGGTAAGCGCTCTAGGCGGTCGCGAAGTCCTTCCATATAAGCCTGCAGGGTTTTTAACAAGCAGAATCCATCATTTGAATAGATTAAACGGGATGCATAAATCGGTCCTTTTTTCGGGTGGAGGAACAGGCGCTCAATTTGGCGGCGGAACTCTTCCATAATCTCTCCAGGGAGCTGTTTCTTACATTTACGATACTGTTCTTGGGCTTTAAGTAAGAATTCACGATCTAATTCGTCATCAATATTAATAACAGAAGTTTTAATCACGTTGTTGTAAGAAAAGCGGTCACTATTTTCAAAACCGGATAACGGCTCTGGAACTCGTTCATTAAAGCGGTGATGGACAGAATCTGGATCTATCCGCAGTTTTTCTAAAAATTGCTCGACCTCTGTTTGGTCAGGACCTGCTTCAAACATGCTGTTCATTTTTTCAAACAACTTATAGCCGATATAGGTGGTCATTTCCTCGAGCGGAATTTCTGCCATCGAGGCACCGATAATGTTGTATTGATAATTGGCGGCATATGGCTTTGGCATTTGGGCAATATTGGTCCGGATGTTACTGATATAATCGTGAATCGCGAACTCTTCACCCGATTTCTTTTCTTCGTTAGCCATGAAGTTGGTAATATTTTCAGCGGTGACATTCATGCAGTAATCATATGCGTTCTCGAGCCATTTTCCTTCTAGGTTCGTCCCGGAAATTAAATGACAGAGATTAAACGGCGGCATGGGAGAGTTAACCTCCAAGAGGCTGCCGTACCTCTGTTTGAATCGTTCATTTCGTTCATCGGCATTCATCCAGTAATCGAGTTCTTTTAAGGCAGCATAGCCATTTTTCTCAATGTATTCAACAGTGTGTGAGCTAAGGCCGCGTTTGGATAAATTCACATCTGGTGTGAATAGGTAGCCCAGAATACTGACCTTATCCACGCCGGTCGGGCCAAATTTACGCTCCATAATCCCGCGGGTAATATAGGAAATATCAAGATAGCAGCCACTGCCAGTACCGCCGGACAGGCCGGTTAGGATGAAGACATATAACCGTTTATTGGTCCCTTCTAGGACCGCTTCAATTTTACGTTCAATCGTTTGGACGACCTGGTTGATTTTAGTGAATAGAAGTAATCTGCCAGCTTGACGAACACCCGATGCTCCGCTGATTCCATCCGTAATGAGGAGTTCTGGTGAGAGCCATTCTTTTATATACGGCTCAATCGTACTGCGATTTTGGAGCAGGCCGCCGATTTCCGGGTTGGAAAGGAGGACAAATTCTTTATTTGAATCAAGGCCGATGCCTTTGTACTTTTTATTTTTGTCATACTCATTGGTTTCAAAGGCTAAGAACTCAATATTATTGGGCTTATCCTTTTTCTTTTTGGATAAAGGGTCTTGCGGGAGCTTGAAACGGCGATTGACTTGATATTTCAAGCGTAATAGGGCATCGATGCCTGTGCCGCCAAGGCCAATGACCAGCATTGGATTATCTATGGTATCAACGCGGATTTTCTCTGAAATAATCCCTCCGCCTAAGGAAACATCTAACTGCTGAATATGCTCTCTCACACTTGCTCTCATGCAAAAATTCCTCCTTGGCTGTAAAAATACAAACTCTCACAACTATATGACGAAAACGATCGTAACTAGGATTCAATTTAGGGTGCCAAGCTCAATAAAAGGTGCCTGACACCCTGTCTTTTTCATTAGCTTATATACTCTATAAATATGGACTTATTAACCCTTTTTAGAACGATACGCAGACGGTCATTTTTCTTTATTTCGAAGCCTTTTTTGGCATCAATGGCGCGTCCGCCTTTTTCGACGGTACTTTCAGAGTTATTGATGAGCAGAAGCTTATCACCGGCAGTTGGTTTGAAAATGATTTGCTCGGTTTCGGCAAACTCAGGTGCCAGTGCCAGAAGCTGATGCATGCGAAATTTCCCTTTAAAGCCTTTTAATTTTTTGTATTGCGGGTTGGTGCGTTCACCTGTATCTTCATCTTTAATTTCCACAACCATCTGCCCGCTAAAGCCGCGACTCGCTTGCTTCTTTTTGGTTAAAAGAAAAGAAACAATGGCAGCAAGCAGGAGGGCACCAACGACAGCAGCTATGACATACAGCCATGGAAAAGTCTTCTCATCTTCTGTATTTGCTGGTTTAACGGCTGCAGGAGATTTGGCTGTTGTCTGAACAGTAATCTTTTGAGGAGCGGTTTCCCGGAAAAAGCTATTGTCTTCCGCTTTGACCATCACCTCATAACTTGAGGCATTCCCTAGCTTGAATTCTCCTGTAAAACCCTGACTATTTGAATTTAGAGCAACTTCCTTAATTTTTCCTTTATCGAGGTCTTTTACAAAAAGTGTTGCTTTCATTGATTGATAGATTTCTTTTTCAGAAATGGCCGTTCCATTATCTTCAAAAAAGGCACCAATCTTGACGGTATCAACTGCTTTGTAGCTCTGCTTGGCAAGTGGTTGGAGTTTAAGCTGTAAATCATAGTTAAAAACGAGATTAACATCGATCTTATCCTTATCAACGCCTTTAACTCTCAGCGTCCAATCACCTTGTTCGGGCTTCAACAGTTTTACCATTGAGTAGGTCCTTGATTTGGAGAAAAGGACTTGGTCTGAAGGGATGGCGAGTTCTTGACCGGCAGGATTAACAAGTTTTACCTCAACAGGTTTGCTAGAAATCAACGAGATGTTGGCTTCTAAAACATTTTCATTCGGAACATGCAGGCTGATATCCTGAAATTGACCGTTCCCGACAATTTGATCGACCGGAACAATTTTCAACTTAAGGTGGTTGGCAAAGATTTCACTAAGGATGCCAGGCAGCTGATCGGCTGAACTTGCTTCGAAGAATTTACCGTTTGTCCGATTGGCGACATCAGTAAGAACATCCTTGTTCAGCGTGCCGTTGGCGTTCAAACCAATCGTATAGATCGGATATCCCTTTGCCTTTGCGGCAGCGATAGCTTTTTCCAAATCGCTATTCGCTTCTTTAACAGTCCTAGCCTTTTTAGGATTCAACTCATTATTTCCATCAGCAAGAAGGACTATCAGCGGGGCGTAATTCTGTTCATGGCTGGAATCGAGTACATTTACCGCCTCTTTCACCCCGGTTGATAAATCTGTATACGTATATTTCTCAAGTGAATCGATGAAATCCTTCAGATCCTTCTTATCTTGATTCGAGCGGATTTTAACTAATGCTTTTTCACGCATGACCGCATCTGCATAGGCGATGGCGCCAATCTTATCACCATTAAAGGAAGCCATATCGATAAACATCTTCATTGCTTCATTGCTAATATTCTTTGGGTCGCTGCTTTTCATTGAATTACTAACATCCACCACCAGCATCCCTTCAATTCGGGAAGTGGAATTTATTGGACTTGCAGCACGTACACTATAATAGTTCATGCTGCAGAAAAGACACGAGATTACTATCAAACTACTTATCCATTTTTTTATCATTTGTGTGCAACCTCCAACAACAGTTTCCTTTTTTTGAGCATTACTTACATTTTTTTGCAGTATAATTCTATTTTACCATCGCTTCCAAAATATTCACAAACATATCCCGCCTTTAAATATTAAAATATAAATCTTATAATAGCCTTAATGTATTTTTTGGAAAATGAACGATATTGATAGAACTGTTCAAAGAAAGGAGACAGAATGTACAATATTGTATTTACGAGTATACTAGTTATGCTTCTTGGCTGGAAAACCTATAAATTAGTTAAAAACAAGCGGAACGGCGGGAACTTCGATGATATCGACGATGAGTTAGTGATCATGTTGAATGAAGGTGATTCTAATAACTAAACACGCTATCCAGCTATCCAAGAAAAAAAGGACGAAATATCGTTTCCAAAAGTTGAAAATGTGTAAAAAGTGCAATCGGTATTCGGTTTTAAAGGATGAAGAATGCTCAGAATGCGGTTCGAAGTTTATTGGTATTGAGGGGTTGGTTCATTCCATTTTTAAAAATCGATTATATACAGAAGCTATTCGAATATTGATTCTAGTTTGTATAGGGATTGTCGCTGCCCCAACGGTAAAAACGCTCTATCTATCACTAATCACGGGGATCATTTTTGTGATTAGTTATATCATGCTCACATTAATCTTTATGAAAAGTGAATATTTTATCGTGCTGAAAAAGCTTTTACGTTCAGATTTTCGAAAGATTCAGGCCGGTATCCGGTTCGACAGCGAGCTGGCCAAAGAGGATGTAAGAGAGGAAAGGCTGGCCGCGGCCGATGAAAAACTACGTGAGATTGGGGATTTTATTTATAGTGATCAGGTGAAAATACGCCGTGTCATGGTCTTAAATAATATCTTGCTAAGAAGAGATATGGAGCTTGAATTGGAACCTCTTATTCCTTCATCCTATGATAAGGATTTTGTGAAATATGCCTTGGAGGTTTTAAAAATCAATCGGACCCTTATTACTAAAAAGTGTATTATCTACTTTATTAAATATCGCGATACCATTGTTAGGGATTTTGGGATGGATTCGCTTATTGCCGTCGCTGGGACCACGCTGCGAATGAAACTGTACATTCTGGAATTCTCAGCGTTCATTGAGGAATTCCTTGAATATTTTCCAAAGGACCGTTTTTTAAGACTGTGTAATATTATCCAGTCAAACCCTGATGAGGATTGGGGAAGTCTTGCGGTAAAAGCGAAGCGTTTAGTTGAAATAAAGTATCATTATGATCCAGATTTTAAGCGGTTTGTTTCGTAGAAAGGATTCAAAAACATGTTTAAACTAACCGTCTATAAAAAAGTAAGATGGTCCCGCAATGTTTCCTTGCTCATACTATTTGTTTTACTTGTTGCTGTGTGCGGGAAAATGATTATGGCGCATGAAAAACTTAGCACCTATAAAGAAGCAATAAAACTATATAAGGCGGGGAAATTAGCGGCTGCAGAAGAAAAGTTCCAGGCAGCCAAACTAAATATTTTCGTTACAGACCATAACAAAGATATTAACCAAAAACTCTCGATCCTCTCACCAATTCGAAAAGGTATCGAGGAATTCGATGAAAAAGCAGCCAATTACTATAGGGATCAGGATCTAAACAAACTCGTGGAAACCTACGAAAACTGGCAGGGTAGTAAGAAAAATTGGGTGTCAGGCACCAGTGTACAAAAGGAAATGTATGAAGAGATGGTGGCACTGACTAAATTGGATAGTGAAATGAAGGGGTATTTTACTTCCTTTAAAAAAGAGAGTTTTGGAAAATTAGAGATTGACAGTGCGAATGTGATATCGGAAGAGGAAGATATTTTCAACGTCCTTCATAAGATTCCAGCCGAATATTATGGAAAAAGCTCGTCAGCTAAGACAAAGGAAATTGAAACTGCGTTTATTAAATATTACTCCACAAAAATCAATAAGGAAATTGAAACAGGTTTGGCTTCATCGATTGTTGATGAGGGGATTCGACAATTTACTGCGCTAACAGTATTGTCGCTTGATTCTAACTGGCTGGTGGAAACACTAGATTCGCATTTGTTAGAAATTGTTACAGCTTCGATAAATAAAAAGGATTACGCCGCGTTTGCAGAAGCAGCTATTACGATTAAGAGGCTAGAAGGAAATATGAAGAATGCTGAAGTTTTTTCTTATATTGAATCCGCAACAGTGGAAAGCCTTGACCGCGCGGAGCAATTGACGGCTGCCCATAAGTATGAGGACGCACTCAAAATCTATGAGGAGCTAAAACCATTAGACGATACGACGAAATTAGTTGCCAGCACCAATCTTGCATGGGATAAATATGAACCCATTCGTGTCTTAGAACGCTTGTATCCTGGGAAAGAATTTTCGAAAGTCGTGAAGGCTAGCAAGAAATTTGGTGCAGATAGCGTGGTTGCTGCCATTTCAACCGACGGTGGCTTATATTTTGGACGACTCACGGGTGAAGAACCAATGATGGTAACTGAGGACACCATGGAAGGGGCGCCGGCCATCAATCAGCTGGTTTTTCAAAGCGGTTTAAGTTCATCTGATCATCCAGTCCTTTATATTGATGCGAAGTCATCAGAACGAAAGCATCATTACTTGGCCTATGAAGTCAGCGGTAATTCGATGGTGAACATTCTTGATGTGGAAGCTGATGGCTTGACCATTGAATTGGACCAAGTTTTAGTTGTTGATAATCCTGTTGGACAGGGGGAAGGTGAACTCGCCTATTTCGAACCTGATGATAATGGGAAATATCAATTTTCGAAAACAAAGGAAACCTATGTAGAAATCAACGTAGAAGATCTAGCGAATTACTATGGGAAAAAAGTCCGATTCAGCGCCCACACTGAGACACAGCAGGATGACGGAATGCTGGTAACCTTATCGGTAAATTTTAATGAAGAAACAGAAACATGGGAAAAAACGTATTTGTTATTAAAGGGATACTCCGAATTTACGACGAATACAACTTATACAATAAGTGGTGTTTTTGACAGTTATTCGGATATTGTGGATGAAAATGGCGAAACGGTTCGTGTCCCTGTTTTCCAGGTAGAAAAAGTTGAATAACCACGAGAAGACCAAACGCTATTGTTTGGTCTTTTTAATAAAAAAATAAGCGAGCCTCAACTGAGACAAGCTTTTGAAAAACAATTATTTTTTATTGGAAATTGTAATGAACTTATTGAAGATGCCAATCGACGTAACAGATCCAAAGCCTACTTCGGAAAAGTCAGTTTTGTAGATGGTGAAAATAAAATAATCCTTCTGTGTAGTTCCGGCATCGAAAATGGATTTCCCTGCTAGAGATAAAACTCCTTTTTCAATCAAGCTCGAAGATTTATCCATGGTTTTGTGATTAACCCAGTCGATATAGGCAGAACGTTTAGGATTTGTTGTTGATAAAACATAGATAACCGCGATTAAAATAATGATAGGAACAATACGTTTCATTCAGCAAGACTCCTAACTTTTTAAAAGATTAATATGGAAAACAAAATACTGACTAAAACATGACTGCTTGTACAATCATATGTCTTCACGACATGGAAAATCACAAAAACATTCTGATAACTTGGAAAAAGAATATGGATGATTATTAACTATTAATATGCTAAATTATTACTAACATCTTTTGTGAAAATGAGGGGATTATTCCGTGACGAGAAAAGGGAAGTGGATGTTTTTCTGTTTCTTATTCCTGCTTTTTATGAATGCGTTTGGAATCATTGCAGTAAAGATTTTAGGCAGGTAAGGGGGAAACAGGATTTCTCCACGAAATTTTTCAGGTAGGGAATGATGGGGATGACAACAAATTTAACCAAACCGATTTCAAAAAAATTACTATTTGCGATGCTTATTGTCACATTTGGTGCGGAGATTCTCCTCTATCTCACTCGTTACAGCTATTTGGCCAGTACATTATATGATGCTGTCATGGTATCCTCGTTTTTTATCGGCTGGAAGCTTTATGGTAGACTTGGAGGTAAGATGGCCCATCTAAAAAGTCCGCGCCAGCATATGCTTCAATTCACTGGAGCCTTTTTGATTTTTTTCCTGGGAAGCTCGTTTGTTAATGTCTATTCTAGTCTCACCTTTGAAGATTTTAACGATGATTATGATCAATATGTTCAAGATTACACGGATTCGCAAGTCGTTGAAGGGAATGAACCGGAAGTCCCTGCCTTTCAAGAGCAAACGATTGGGGACTTCTTTGAAAAAATAGATTCGATTGGAACGGATATTTATAAAGATTTATTAGCTGGCCTGGAAGAAGTTTGGCGGCTAGCTTATATGATTCTACTGCTTCTCGTTTTTAAAAAGGTTTTTCCACGGCGCTGGGAGAGGGGATCAAGGGATGTATTCCTTATGGCTGCATTGTTTATCACTTCTATTCTATTCGGGATTGACCATACGCTCGATACCGAACAGCCATGGACGATTCGCATTGGGGCGATCGTAACCTTCGCCAATATGGGATTTTTGTTTGGGCTGATTCTTTTATGGACGCGGAACCTTTGGTTGACGGTTATTGTCCATGCTGTATATGACATAACGGCCACACTCTCATGGTCCTATATCGATTATGCTGTGGAATATTTTACGTTAGGTGTATTAATTGTTCATTTGTGTCTTGTTCTTTTTGAAAAAATAGATCAAAAACCAACTTTGCAACAGATTGTGACGGTTCAGGAAGATCAGTTAGATGGGTTGTCGCAAAAGGTAGAATAAAAGGAAAGAGGCTCCCGGAAAATTGGGCGGCCTCTTTTCTTTTAATTTTTTAGAGAATAGGATTTGGAGTTTATCCAGTATTGAACAGTTCCATTTTCTTTTTGTTTAAACTTAATTTTTTCCTGCTCAAAACCTTTGATTAAACTATCAGCAGCTAATTCCTCCTTCACACTTAGCTCGATTAATGATTTATTTAATTGCACCTGGTCGGAATGGTCGGGGTCCTTAAAGGAGGTCATCATGGCAAGACGATGTTTGAAAACAGTGATGATATCCTGTTGGTGTTCATGAAAGTTCTCTGCCGACTTTAGGTTTGTTACTTTTATTAATAGATCTTCTTGTTGTGCTTTACTTTGCTCTATATTTCCACTATTACGTGTGAGGAAGTCGGTTAGTATCCGTTCACTTAGTTTGTTGTAATCATGAACATTAGTTAAGTAGGAGGTTACGCTTATTTCCTTTTGAGTCCAATACACTTTTAATAATAGAGTACAAGTCACCATCAACAGAATGATAGAAGTTATTGTTCTCATCCATTTTTTATTCGAGCGTCTTTTGCGGGAAAGCACTGGTTTATTGTAATGTTGGGTAAGGGCGTAAATCTGCAATTCTTCAAGTTCTTGCTTTACTTTTTGTTGGGCGGTTGTGAGCATTTTGCTGCCCTCCAATTTTCCTAGGATAGTGTGTTTGGAAACTATTACTATCCTACTACACCAAGTGACAAAAAATCCATATTTTCTCCAATTATTCTTAATTTTGAAGAGTATTTCCCGAGAAATGGCGATATTTATGCAATGGTGTCAGGCACCATAATTTTTTAATGCAAGAACTATATTAATAGTTTATATTAATCTATGGTGATTATGAAAAGTTTGTAGAAAATTGCCGAAATAAATATAAGGTTTATCTGTTTCTATTAAAACATTAATTATGGTATTGTTGTAATATTGTAATATTGTAGTAATAAATGGAAATTACAGGGGGGTTCACTTGTGTTAAGGCGTATTTTGATTGGATTTATTATTTTATTTTTAGGTTTTTCTGTTTTTCCTCATGCTCAACAAGCTGAGGCTAGCACCGTATCAAAGAAGCAACTGATTATTGTTAACAAAAAGATCAATAAACTAGCATTTTATGAGAATGGTAAATTAGTAAAAACATACAATGTTGCAACAGGCAGAACATCTAAACTGACACCAGAAGGAACTTTTTACATAAGGGAAAAGATTAAAAATAGACCTTATTATAAACATAATATTCCTGGTGGCGATCCTCGCAATCCACTTGGAAAACGCTGGTTGGGGATAAGTAAACAAGAAAATGGCGGCTATCCGTATGCAATTCACGGGAATAGTGATGAAAGTTCGATTGGGAAGTATATCTCGGGTGGATGTATCCGAATGCATAATAAAGAGGTAATTGAACTATTCAGCAAGGTAAAAATCGGGGCGAAAGTGGTCATTACTAGATCAAGCAAGACCTTTAATCAACTAGCAGCACCATACTACAAAAATATTGATTACAAGGCTCCAACGTTTCCATCAGTAACAACAGTGTCAGATAAATCAAAAGAAGTGTCGGGCGTAACAGAAAAGAGTGCAACGGTTACCGTTAAAATCGGCTCAAAAAAATATACAAAAAAAGCAGATTCGAAGGGGAAATTTAAGGTAACCATCCCGAAACAAAAAGCCGGCAAAAAACTATATTTATCAGCTAAGGATAAATCTGGAAACATTAGTAAAACGAAAACAGTTGTTGTAAAAGACAAAACAGCACCAGTGGTAAGTGGAGTAAGCAACAATAAGACTTACAATAAAGATGTTAAGATTACCTTCAATGAAGGAAAGGCTACATTAAATGGGAAAGCAATTAAATCAAAATATGTAGCTAAAGCAGAAGGAAAACGTACTTTAGTGGTAAAAGATGTGGCTGGTAATAAAACAACTGTTGTGTTTACTATTGATAAAACAGCTCCAGTGGTAAGTGGAGTCAGCAATAAGGCTTTCTATAACAAAGATGTTACTATCTCCTTTACTGAAGGAACCGCGACATTAAATGGAAAAGCAATTAAGTCTAAATATATTGTTAAGTCAGAAGGAAAACATACAGTAGTGGTAAAAGATGCGGTTGGCAATAAGCGGACAGTCGTGTTTACGATTGATAAAACAGTACCAGTGGTAAGTGGGGTAAGCGATAAAGTAGAATATGATAAGGATGTTACAATCAGCTTTAATGAAGGAACTGCGACATTAGATGGGAACTCCTATACATCAGGAACTCCTGTCACTACAGATGGACAACACACTTTAGTAGTAACAGATGCTGCTGGAAACAAGACGATTGTGGAATTTACTATTAAAAAAGTGGCGCCAATGCCAGTTTAATATTTTAATTGCCGAGAAATAAATGGCGCAGGAAAGGAAGACAGCACTCAATCATTCGTGATTAGAGTGCTGTTCTTTTATTGTAGATTAATATAAAAAGTCCCAAGTGAATGAACTCACTTAGGACTTAGACTTGATTATTTTAATATTTGAACTTTCACTGTTTTTCTTCCCCATTGAATAGCTTTCTTATAAGAAGGAACGAAGATATCAATCTTTTTCCCTTTAATGGCACCGCCTGTGTCACCGGCGATTGCGTAGCCATACCCTTCAACATAGACCTTTGTGCCAAGTTTGATGACTTTAGGGTCAACAGAGATTACTTTAAGTTTTGGATTTTTCTTAAGATTAAGACCTAAAGCAGTGATACCAGAACAATTTTTACAATTTGCTGTATAGGCAGTAGCGCTAACAGTGATTGTTTTTACTACTTTTTGCTTCTTTGAGCTCGTTGTAGTAGTTTTGGCTTTCTTAGCCGTTGTAGTAGTAGTTGTTGTACTACTTACTTTTAACTTCTGATTCGGATGAATTGTATTTGATTTAAGGTTATTCCATTTTTTTAATGTATTTACCGAGACTTTATATGTTTTTGCAATACGATAAAGTGAATCGCCACTCTTAACTTTATATGTATTGGATGCTGCGAATGCGCCGTTACTACTTCCAAATAATATCATACCTGCCAAACCAAACATGACGAGGAATTTCTTCATAATTAAAACCCCTTTCTACTGTTATATAAAAGTTACCACAATAATATTACACAAATATTTCAATAGCTTACTAGTTTCATGACAAATCCGTTATATTAAGGTGTCATTAAGTAATAATAAGTAATTAATTTGGTGTCAGGCAGCACTCGTGGACAAAATCACTATTTTGTCCGTGTGAGGTGAACAATTGTATTGTTTGGAATTATTTTACAAAACCTAAAGGGTAAGTTTGCTAGTTTTTAATATAAGGTTTGAAGGTTTCCGGGTATTTAATCAATACCTGAATATAGTATAATATTAAAAAATGGTATTTTTGGAGGTAATTAGGTTATGAAGAAGTTGATGAGGATTACTTTTATCCTAATTGCTTTTGTTCTTATTTTTGCAACAGTGAAGCCAGAAGCAACATCCGCAAGCACGTATGTCAATAAAGATTTTGCTGCGTTTGCAAAGAAAGGAAAATTAAAAGGGGTATATGGAAATGTAAACATGACATATAAGACCTTGAAAAAGAAGCAAAAAGGTAGAGTAGGGCAATCTGAATCATATATTTACTATAGTACGAAAAATGCTTATTACGGCTTCTTTTATGGAAATTCAGACACCAAATTCTCATCAGGACAAAAAGTTGTAATAATAACTAAAATGGTTTCAACAAAAGTTACAGCTAGCCAAATGAAAAAATATTTTGGTAAACCCGTCGCATGGCATACATACAAAGCAGGAAAATATTACGTTCGCTACGTAGATATGTCAAAGGGTAAAGTTGAAATTCAACTCGGAACAAAAGCTGGGATGAATGCCTACTACAGTACGGATGAAGATGGGACAATAACTATTAAATAGCCATTCAAATCTTAATAAATGTCTTGTAAAAAGGGGAAATCGGCCACATTGTCGGTTTCCTCTTTTCAAGTTATAGAGTAACGAAATAATATTTCTTTCAATTCACCTAATCTATCAACCACGTGATAAAATGTAAATAAATAGAATGACATATTACGTGAAATAACCATAATGGGGGATAACTAGTGAAGTACATGTGGTCTCTGAGCTTGATGATGCTCAGCTTACTTTTTATGTCTTTGGACGCCAGTGCTGATGGGATCAATGCCCATCCAAAGAAAATCGATCCAGATGTGTTGTTTAAGGAGAAAACAGAATATATTGCCGAAGAACTAATAGTCAAGTTTGCGCCAGATACGACACAAACGGAACGGGAGGACCTGCTTAAACAAGTGGATGTAGAGGAAGAAACTCCATTAGGTGACGAGGATTTCTCCTTAGTTAAAGTCAGGCCCGGTGCGAATTTAACCACGATTGCGAAACAGTTATTAATGAGTAAGCAAGTTGCTTTAGTCGAACCAAATTATAAGTACAAAAAAGCATATCTGCCAAAAGAGCCGAGCTATAGCCGGCAATGGTACCTTACTAAACTCCAACTGCCAAAAGCATGGGACAAAACAAAGGGGTCTTCGAAAATTACTGTCGCAGTCATCGATGGAGGAGTTCAGAAGGACCACCCAGACTTAAAAGGGAAAATCGTCAGCCCTTATAATGCCGTAAACGGTTCTTCCAGTTATTATCCCGATGAACATGCTACACATGTAGCTGGCATTATCGCAGGAAGTATTAATAAGTTTGGGATTGCTGGGATTGCTCCGAATGTAAAAATCATGCCAATTAACGTTTTTCAAGGGGATCAGGCAAGTAGCGATACAGTCATCCGAGCCATTTATTACGCTGTGGCCCACCACGCTGATGTCATTAATATGAGCCTTGGTGATGATAGTTATAGTGATTTACTAGAGTCTGCAACAAAATATGCCAGATCAAAAGGTGTTGTCCTTGTGGCTGCGGCCGGTAATTCTAGCACATACATGCCGATGTATCCTGCTGCATCCGAGGGTGTGTTAGGTGTTAGTGCAACCGATCGAAACGATAGAATTGCCAGCTTTTCAAACTATGGACATTATATAGACCTTGCTGCTCCAGGGGTGGATATTTATTCATCCATAGCTGGAAGTACGTATGCTTCATATGACGGCACATCCATGGCCGCGCCAATGGTTTCAGGAATTGCTGCACTCGTCCGGACGAAGAACCCATTTTTAAGTCCAAGTCAGGTAGAAACCATTCTAAAAAAATCAACGGTTGATCTCGGCAGCAGGGGATGGGATGAAGATTTCGGGTATGGAAGAATTGATGCGTATAAGGCAGTTTCGAATACACATGCACCGATTTCAACCATTACGGCTCCGAAAGCCTATACCATGACAGGGAAAAACAAAGCTGCATTTTCATTTAAAACAACAAGTAAAACCAAGGTTTCTTTATCGATTAAGGATACACACGGAAAAACGATTAGGAAAATACTATCTAATAAAACCTCAACGGGAGCAAAAATCTCCGCTTCTTGGGATGGAAAATCAACAAGTAAAAAGTTTGTATCGACAGGTAGCTATAAAGTAGAAGTAAAAATCACAAAAGGGTCCGACAGCTTCTATAAAAGCACGATAATTAAGGTTGTGAATCATACGAAAGCCGCCATTTTGGTGTCAGGCACCTACTCCTATTCTCCGAATGTAAGCGGAAAGGTTACGATTCCATATGAGTTAACACAAAAAGTGAAGGTAACTGCTGTTGTGACGGATAAGACCAGTAAAACGGTAAAGAAAATTCTCTCTAAAAAAACAATCTCAGCCGGTAAGCATTCAATAGTATGGGATGGGAAAACAACCAAAGGGCGACTAGTGAAGGATGGGACATATCAGATCGTTTGGTCATTTACAGATAGCCACAATAAAAAAGGGAAAACCAAAAGGGTTCAACTAACAGTGGACAGCGTACGGCCAACAGGGAAAATAACACTATCATCAACACTGTTTAAAATGGACACTAAAAGCACGAACACCATGAAAGTGGCTTTAAAAGAAACCTCATATGTAATCGTCTATGTTGTCAATGAAAAAGGGACAATCATTAAGAAATTGATTAACAAAAAAGCCAACCCTGGTACAATCACCGCTATCTGGAATGGAAAAAATGATAAAAATAAATTAGTTCCTGAAGGAACGTACCGATATTTCGTTCAGTTAAAGGATATGGCTGGGAATATAACTAAGATGAACAGCACTCCGATCATCCTGCAGGACTGGCGTGTTCCTGCTATTGCCTCGGGGAAAGAATATTATTTAAAAACAAAAGGGACCATGACCATCGGCTATACCTTAAACAAGCCTGGAAAGGTGACAATTGGAATTTATCAAAGCGGGGAACGCGTATCTACTATTAAAATAGCTGCTTCCGAATTAGCAGGGCAGCACTCCTTTACTTGGAATGTGACGGATGATGCCAACAACCAGCTTAACGATGGTCAATATCAGTTTAAAATTAAAGTCGTGGATAAGTATAATGTCACTCAAATCTACTCAGGGAATGTCCATGTCGATCTTAATAAAATCGAAATAAGTTATCCTGCTGTTGTCATGTTCTATCCAGGTGAGGGCAGTGAGGTACATTACAAACTTTCACGGTCAGCGAATGTGACGATAGAAATTTTGAATCAAGCGAATCAAAAAATTAAAACGATAGCACAAGATAAAGCAGTAAATGCGGGAAGTCAATATTTTACATGGCTTAGTGGCGATGAAAAGGGTGACACTTATTATTACGTCATCACCGCTAAGAATGCCTACGGACAAATGTCTGTTAAGGGGAAAATGACTTCAACAGGTAACCCAGCGTGGTTAGTTTCACATAGTCTTAGCTTTCACTTAGCTTCCGATCAAATTTATAACGATCAATTACAGATGAAAATTAACACAACACAGCAGATTACGGCTATCGTTCATGTTTATAACTATGAGGGCAGTTCGCAAATTGTCCAAAAGCAATATACGGTGAAGTCAGGTTCCAATACGCTTGTCTATACCAAACCTTCAAAATATACCAGGTATTACTATTTGATCGAATATCGTGATTCATTAGGAAATGAATATTGGTATGAAATAAATGAGTTAAATTACTAAATAACCTAAAAAACCCTCGGTCTAAAATCTCAGACCGAGGGTTTTTAACTTAATTAGTTTCCAATTGTGTTTTCAATTCTGTTTGAATTCGTTGTTTTTCGTCATCTGGAACAACGTAATAATAGATTCCGTTGATTTTTGTCCCTTTACCTTTTATGGTCATTTGATCGACGTTACCTGCCGCACTTCTATAATTCTTCTGAATGTCCATCATTTGATCAAAAGTTAGGTTCGTTCTAACGTTATTGCCGAGTGCTGCAAAAATATCCTGATATTTGGTAAGTGAAGAGAGACTTGCACCCTCACTTAATACACCTTGAATAATTTCACGTTGACGTAATTGTCTCCCAAAATCGCCACGAGGATCCTCATGCCGCATACGAGTAAAGGCTAATGCCTTTTTGCCATCCAAAGTCACCTGACCCTTTGGAAAATGGTAACCACCTTGAGAAAAATCTAAATCATTGTCAACGGTTATACCGCCAACAGCATCAACAATATCTTTAAAACCTTCCATGTTGACCTTTACGAAATAATCTATTGGGATGTCCAAAAAGTTTTCCACTGTGTTCATCGCCATTTCCTCATTACCAAAAGCATATGCATGGTTAATTTTATCCACAGTTCCTTTACCTACGATTTCAGTGCGTGTATCACGTGGGATACTCAGCATTTTAACAGAATTCAGTTTAGGGTTGACAGAAAGTATAATCATTGTGTCAGAACGGCCTTTATCGCCTTTACGCTGGTCCACGCCCAAGAGTAGAACGGAAAACGGTTGTTTGTTTTGTAATGATACCTCTTCGACACGTTTGTCGGATTTAACTCGATCAATTGGATGATGCATGGTTTCTACAGCATTCGTTAATGATCTATATACTGAATAGGCATAAGCCCCAATTCCAATTAATAGAACTAATAAAATTATTCCAGTAACGCGGAGCCATTTATTCTTTTTCTTTGTTTTCTTCTCAGCTCTCATCTATTTTGCCTCCAAAACGAAATTTAAAACCATATAATAGATTAGCAGATTTTATCGAAATTTAATACATTTATTTGAAAAACTTACATATTTTTATCTGGATTTTCTGGAAAATATTTTTTCTAGGACTTCATTTAAAAAATTTCCCGAAATGGAAATAATTTTTTGTATTATATGACAAATTTTTCAACAAGGGTCTATGATTCTATCCCAATAATTAGTAGAATAATCTTGCAATACTAATATTATTGTCGAAGGGTGGAAAAAGTGTGAAGAGACAGATAAAAAGAAGCATGAAAAGACGTATGCTTAATACTTCTCTAGCAACAGTGTTAGCGCTTACAACCGTTCCGTTGAATATTTTCCCATATGCTGCAAAGGCTGAAGGAACAGGGAATACTGCTACACTACGTATCTTGGAAACTACGGACCTGCATTCTAATGTTCTTCCGTATGATTATTTCAAAGATGCACCAGTAACAAATTATGGATTAGCAAAAACAGCTACATTAATTAAACAAGCTAGGTCTGAAGCTGACAACTCTATGCTATTTGATGCTGGTGATACGATCCAAGGAAATCCACTTGCTAGTTATGTAGCAAAAGTAAATAAATTAGGACCGACTGATACTCATCCTATTTACAAAGCAATGAACTATTTGAAATATGATGCAGGTATTGTTGGTAACCATGAATTTAACTATGGATTAGACTACTTAAAAGATGTTCAGGAAGAAGTCCAATTTCCAATTGTGAACGCTAACATTTATAAAGACGACCACGACTCCGACTCCACCAATGATGTTAACTATTTCACGCCATATAAAATTGTAGACAAAACGATTAAGGATGCTGCCGGCAATGAACATGTGATTAAGGTTGGGGTCATCGGCTTTGCTCCACCTCAAATTATGCAATGGGATAAAGATAACCTAACAGGTAATGTCATTACTAAGGATATTGTTTCCCAAGCTAATAAATTTATCCCACAAATGAAGGCAGAGGGAGCAGATGTAATTGTTGCAATTGCTCACTCTGGCTGTGATATTGCTGCCGAAGGACAAGAAGCAGCGGAAAATGCTGTTTATGATTTAACAAAAGTGGCGGGCATAGATGCCATGCTTTTCGGACATGCACATGTTAACTTCCCTGGTGATGCATCATTTACAGGGAAGACTGGAATCGATAATACTAATGGTAAAATCAATGGTGTTCAAGCTGTTGAAGCAGGCTTCTGGGGAAATAACCTTGGTGTGCTTGACTTAGCTCTTGTTCAGGATACAAACGGCAAATGGACCGTTGATAAATCAAATTCTAAATCAGTTAACCGTCCTGTGGACGCAAATACAGTTTCAGACGCACAAATCGTAAGTGATGCAAAAGCTATTCACGACCAAACAAGGGCATATGTTAATGGAAAACTCGGTACGACAGAGATTCCAATGCACAGCTTCTTCACACGTGTCATGGATGACGCTTCCACACAAATTGTTAACGCAGCGCAGATGGATTATGTGAAAAAGGCGATTGCAAACACAGAATATAAGGATTATCCAGTCCTTGCTGCAGCAGCTCCATTTAAAGGCGGCCGCGGCGGCGTAGCCGATTATACAAACATTGCTAAAGGCGATGTAACCATTAAGAGTGCAGCGGATTTATACTTGTTCGATAACACATTAAAGGCTCTTGAAGTTACAGGCGATCAAGTGAAGCGATGGATTGAAGAATCAGCGAAACAATTTAATACGATTGACCCGAATAATGCAGAACAGCAAGATTTACTTGATTACGATTTCCGCCCTTACAATTATGATGTCATTGATGGTGTGAAATACGAAATTGATGTGACAAAGCCTAAAGGTGAGCGTGTTGTGAACCTTAGAATGATGGATGGAACTCCTGTAAAGATGGACCAAAAATTCATCATTGCCACAAATAACTATCGTGCTGGAGGAAGCGGCGGTCTAGCTGAATTGAAGAATTTAAAACCTGTTGTAGATTCTCCATTCGAAAACCGGCAAATCCTTATGGATTATATCAGTGCGCAAGGTAATATCAATCCTGTCGCAGATAACAACTGGAAAATCGCTCCGATTGGCGGCGTAGCAAAGGTTGTATTCCATTCTGCTCCGGATGCTAAGGCATACATTGATCAACAGCCAGATGTTAAAGATCTTGGTGCATCAACAACTAAACAAGGATATGACCTATTTGAATTAGACCAAAACGTACACGTTCAATTATTAGGAATCAATGACTTCCACGGTCAATTAGATTACTCTACAAAGGTTTCTAACCGTGATGTTGGTGGAATTGAGTACTTAGCTGCTTACCTAAAACAAAGAGAGGCAACTAACCCTGCTAACACTTTAATGGTACAGGCTGGCGACTTAGTAGGTGCAAGCCGTCCGGTTTCGGCCCTTTTACAAGACGAACCAACCATCCGTTTCATGAATGAAATCGGTATGGACATTGGCACAATCGGTAACCATGAATTTGATGAAGGCGTTGCAGAAATGAAACGTTTAATCAATGGTGGTTCCCATCCAAAAACCGTTGAAAAGTATGGTGAATTTGAAGGAGCAGATTTCCAATACGTTGTGGCTAACGTTGAGGATGAAAAAACGGGCGAATTAATTTTACCTCCATATGCAATAAAAGAAGTTGATGGCGTCAAGATTGGTTTCATCGGTGTCGTAACAACTGAAACACCAACTATCGTTACCGCAAGCGGTGTGGCAGGTGTTAAATTCACAGATGAAGTGGAAGCAATCAACAAATATGCTGCTGAGTTAAAAGAACAAGGTGTAGAATCTATCGTAGTTCTTGCCCATGATCCTGGTACATCAGCATCTAATGGAGACAATCCAACAGGTAAAGTTGTCGACATGGCCAAAGCAATAGATGATGAAGTAGACGTTATTTACGGTGCACACGATCATAAATACTTGAACTCAACAGTTGACGGTAAATTACTCGTTCAATCTTATTCATATGGTACAGCATTCTCTGATGTTGACCTAACAATTGACCCAGTTACAAAAGATATCGTCACAAAAACAGCTGAAGTTGCCTCGACCTTTAAAGACGGTATTACTCCAGATGCAAAAATTAAGGCTGAGCTTGATGCGTATAAGGAGTATATTGCTCCACAAACAAACCAAGTTGTTGGGGTTACAACTGCACCAATTTCTCGTGCACAAAATAAATCTGGGGAAGCCCCAATGGGTAACCTTATTGCCGATAGCATGCGAGCTAAAACTGGTACACAGTTTGCATTCATGAATATTGGCGGCGTTCGTGATGAAATCAAACAAGCAGGAAATGTTACTTGGGGTGATTTATTCGCCATCCAACCATTCGGTAATGATGTTGTTAGCTTAAAGATTACAGGAGATCAAGTAAGAACATTAATCAATCAGCAATTCCAAGCTGACAGATACCGGATTATGCAAATTTCAGGTTTAAGCTATACCTGGTCGGATAAGTTACCTTTAGGACAAAAAGTTGTCGACATCTACCTTCCAGACGGTTCAAAAATTGACCCTACGGCAGAGTATAGTGTGTCGGTAAATAACTTTATGGCTGATGGCGGCGACGGATTCACCATCCTTAAACAGGGTAAAGAACGTACAACTTGGACTTCTGACTTAGACGCTTTAGTTGATTTTGTTAAAACGATTGAAGGTCCAATTACTGCTGAAATTGAAGGAAGAATCAAGCAAGAAGAGGTGACATTGGCAGCACCTACAGTTGCTTCTGTAACTGACCAATCTACAAAAGTAACAGGTACAGCTTTGGCTGGAACACAAGTTAAGGTAAAAGCAAATGGGACTGTTTTAGGTAAAGGAACTGCTGCAGAAGATGGAAGCTTTACAATAGACATTCCAGTTCAAAAGGCAGGAACAGAACTAATCGTGACTGCAATGGATACTGCTCTAAATGTAAGTTATGATGCAAGAGTGAAAGTATTAGATGTCACAGCACCATTAGCTCCCGTAGTTAATAAAGTAAATGACCAATCCAGATTTGTAACAGGTACAGCTGAAGCTGGAGCTAAAGTAGAAGTGAAAAATAGTGAAGCTGTTATCGGTACTGCGACAGCAGGAACAGATGGCAAGTTCACTGTTACAATCCCAGTACAAACCAAGGGTACTGTACTTGCAGTAACAGCAACTGATGCATCTGGTAACGTAAGCGCCGTATCAACCGTTACAGTAACTGATGGAACTGCACCTGCAGCGCCAATGGTTAATGCAGTAAGTAACATAGATAAAGTAGTAACTGGAACAGCTGAAGCTGGTTCAACTGTCACAGTATCTAGCAGCAAAGGTGAGCTCGGCACTGCCACTACTGGTATGAACGGTAAATTCTCTGTTACCTTATCAGCTGTTCAAGCAGCAGGTACTGGTTTAACTGTAATTGTGTCAGACGCGGCTGGTAATAAGAGTGCATCAACAACTGTTACAGTTCTTGATCAAATTGCTCCAAGTACACCATCTGTTGATAAAATAACTGTGAACACCACTAAAGTAACTGGTAATGCAGAAGCCTATTCAACAGTTGTAGTGAAAGTGAGCGGCCAAGTGATTGGTTCTAATACTGCTGATATATTTGGCAGGTTCTCCGTCTCAATCAAAGAGCAAAAAGCTGGCAAAATGGTTGAAGTTGTTGCAATCGACAAAGCTGGCAATGTAAGTAAAAAGGAAAAAGTAAAAGTAATAGATTAACAAGAAAAAAATCCCTGATGAAGTTTTCAGGGATTTTTTTCTTTGATATAAAAACTATGAAAAGATTCGTTCCAACAGCCAAATCGCTCCTAAAAAAAATATGATCAGAGAACCAATTTGGACGATTCTACGAGAAATCTTTAATTTAAACAAAAAAGTAAGTAATGGCAATAGTAAAAGAACGATAGCTAACTGCACAGATTCAATTCCCAGATTGAAATTAATTAATGCAACAGCAAGATGACTCTTAGCAATCTCCATTTCCTTTAAGATACTAGCAAATCCAAGACCATGTATTAAACCGAATAGAAAGGTGATACTCCAGCGGTGTTTAATCTCCTTCCGTAAAATATTCTCTAACGCGACGTAACAAATACTAAAGGCGATGGTGGCTTCAACAAAACGAGAAGGCAGTGTGATCCAACCTAACACAGCAAGGGTAAGGGTGATGCTGTGTGCCAGTGTAAAGGACGTGACTATCGAAATGTACTGTTTAATAGTTTGTTTTCTTAACAACAAGGCAAAGAGAAATAATAGGTGATCATAGCCCGTAATTATATGAAGCATCCCTAATTTGAAAAATGAAAACCAAGAAGAGGTCGATGATTGCTCCACTGGTTGAGCCGTCTTTGGTTGTGGTTGTTCCGTATCAGGCTGGGTGGTTTGATCCTGACCTTGCTCTTGTTGCACCTCTGTTAAAAGAATCGTCCAAGTCCGTTCCTTCCCCTGTATTATCGCCTCACTTGACTGGCCCATATAGGATGCCGAAATCAAATCAACATAGTTCGTTCCTGTATCATTAAAATAAAAGCCGTCATTATAAACAATCGTGTCTCCTGCCGAAAAGGCCGGAAAGGTCATCGTCGTGGAAAGAAACTCTTTATTTTCCTTTTTAACCAGCTTCATTGTTTCGACTGTAGGAGTTACTTCTTTGTTGTTCTTGTCCAACGTCAAGCCTTCAGTAATTAACTCTTCAATATGATGCTGCTCTTTTTTTATTTCAGATTTTTCAAGGACCCAGTTTTTATTTAGGTCAATATCGGGTAATAGTTCAATAAGGGATAAAGTATCTAGAGTGAATACCAATTCAGTCTTCTTTTCATCCATCGTTATTTTTGTATAACTTGCACTATATGCATGGGCATCAGCAAGCGTAGGGAAAGAGATGAAAGTAATAAGAAGGATGGAAAGAAAACTACCGTAATATCGACTTCTATCGAAAAAACTCACAGATCGTCGTAATTTGTATAAAAATGAATGCACAAACGAACCTCCTGAAAACGTTTAAAATAGTTTACGAAATTTACAAAAATTTTTAATAAGGGCAAAGCCTCCTTAAATATAATCACATTTTATCTGAATTTGTATACAGTAATGAAAAATTATTTTGGCTATTTAGAAATAATTGTATAAATATTTCTATTTCCAAAGTATTGAAAATTTTGTAGAATTATAGAGTAATATAATACCTTGGTATGATAGCGATGTAAGCGTTTTTTACTAGGGTAAATGAAATTACTACAAAGGGTGGTAGATGGATGAAAGTAGGACATAGGAAGTTTAAACGCTGGACAAGCACGTCCATGGCATCACTCCTCTTGATCAGTACCTTTTTGCCAAGTGGTCTAAGTACTAGAGCACATGCAGAACAAGCTGATCATATTGTTATCTCTCAAGTTTTTGGTGGGGGAGGAAATGGAACTGGAACTAATGCAGCTCCATACAATAAAGACTTTATTGAATTATACAATCCTACTGATCAATCAGTTGATCTAACAGGATGGTCTGTTCAATATGCCTCTTCAGGGGGAACGGGTTGGACACCAACTCCATTGACTGGAACAATTCCAGCTCATGGGTATTACCTTATTTCCGAAGGTGGCGGTGCAGCAGGAGTAAATCTTCCAACTCCGGAGGCTTCAGGTGCTATTTCCATGTCCGGTACCGCTGGTAAGGTTGCGTTATTTAAAGACAAAACCACAGCTGCTTCAGGTGCCAAACCAACAGAAGCAATTGACTTTGTTGGCTTCGGGAGTGCAACTGCTTTTGAAGGATCAGGTCCAACTAAAGCTCCATCAAACACAACAAGCGTTCAACGCCGTCCATATGCGAACGTGGACCCTGCTCCTGGCAAAGGAAATGCATGGGACACAGATGACAACGCTGCGGACTTCAATACTGGTGCAGTAACTCCAAGAAACACAACAAGCACACCTGAAACCCCAATGGTTCCAGTAACAAGCTTGCAGCCAAAAGGAAATACGATTCAGTTTTTACAACAACAGGATAATTCAGTAACAGTTAAAGGTGGTGCCGAAGCGGCAGAACCTGGCTCAACGGTGAAGGTATATGAAACAGCTGCAAAGGGAACAGCCCTTGGCACAGCTACAGCAGCAGCTGACGGTTCGTTTGAAATCAGTTTCACCGCTGCTACAGCACTTCCAGCTGTTTACGTGTCGGCCAAGCAAGGCGACATGGATGAAAGTACAGCCATCCAAATAGATAAAGCAACAGCATCAACAAACATTAATGTCGAGAAATTAAGCTATATGGTAACAGGTGGTTCAGGAACATTAATCGGTAATGCGGGTGCAGCTGTTAAGGATTCCATCATCAATGTGTATCCAAATGAAACAGCAAGTGCATCTGAATTACTTGCATCAGCAACAGCAGGTACAACAGGGGACTTTAACGTTAAAATTGCCACCAATGCACCTGATAAAGTGTACGTAACACAACAAACAACAACAACTAAAGGCATCAAGCTTCCAAGTGCTCCTGTAGCCATTGAAAAGGCAGTATTAGATACCATTACACCGCTTAACGTAGTGAAAGCAACAGATTCAAAAGGGATCTTAACGAACCTAAACGGGTTCTTCACAGTGGATGGTGTAGTAACCATTCAAAATGGCATTCTTGGTACACAGAAAAATAATTTCTACATCCAAGATGTAACAGGCGGTATTAATGTTTTTGGCAGCTATGATTCTGGTCTTACCGTACAACGCGGTGACAAATTGAGAGTGACAGGTAAGGTCATTGTTTATAACGGTATGACTGAGTTTGAACCAACAGCAATTCAACGACTTGATGAAGGCCTTGCCCTTCCAACGACCAAAGATATTACGATTCTTGATTTAAATACATTTACCACTGCTGAACCACTCGAAGGAAGCCTTGTTTCCGTAACTGGAAAAGTTTCTGCAGTAACTGCAACAGGAACAAATTACAACGTAACTTTAGTGGATGAAAATACGAAAGCAACCACCATCCGTGTTATGGGGAATACTGGAATCAAACCAGATACGGATCTAGTAATTGGTAAAAGCTATACGATTACAGGTATTGTTGGTCAATATACAACCAATGCTACCCACGTGAATGGATACCAAGTATTCCCGCGTGACGTGAAAGATATTGCGTCCATTTTAGGAATCTCACACACTGCATTAACAGAAGTATATAAAGATACAAATGTTGAATTCGCAGCCAATGCTGATGGTGCAGAAGCAGTAACGGTTTACTACCGAGCAACAGGGGCAACTGAGTATACTCCATTACTAATGGGGACTGATGACAGTGGCCGTTATACAGCAACATTGGATGCAGCGAATGTTCCAGCAAACGGCTTTGAATACTATATCGAAGCAAAAGCTGGTACAAAGGTACAATCTTCTGGAACTAGTGCAGCTCCACATTCAGTCTCTTTAATTGAGGACAATGTAGGTCCAGCCTTCAGCGGCGAGACCCCTCAAAAAGATGCTAAAATGGAAACACCACATCCAGAAATTTCAGCATTAATTAATGACCCAAGTGGTGTGGATGAAGCATCTGTTCAAATGTGGCTAGATGGCAAAGAACTGAAGGCTCCAGAAGCTACCATTACACGAATGCAGGTAAAGTATACTCCAACCGAAGATCTTGCGATTGGTGTTCATACAGTTAAAGTATCTGCAGCAGACGTAAAAGGAAATACAAATACAAAAGAGTGGACATTTGAAGTTGTTCCTCGTTTTGATGGTGGTAATCACTATCGTGGTACGACGCACAACCACACTAACATTTCACATGATGGTGCTGGTACACTAGAAGATGCATTAAAAGCTGGTCAAAAATATAATTACGACTGGTTTGCTTTCTCTGATCACTCGCACGATATTGACCCTGAAAAATTAGGAACAGATACAGTTGAGCGTAAAGCAAAAGATGGTACAACTGTCATGCAGGAACGTTCCGGTGGAACACAGTGGCAAACAACGAAAGATCTTGCAAAACAATATACAAAGAACGGTGAATACGTCGTCTTCCCAGCATTTGAAATGACCTCGACAACATGGGGACATTCCAATATCTTTGGTACAGAGAATTTTATTGACCGTAACATTAATGGTAAGCAATACCAAGACTTAAATCAGTATTATGCATGGGTATTAACATACGACAATATCGTTGGTCAATTTAACCACCCTGATATGTCAGCCAATGCCTTTAACAACTTTAAGCCTTACAATAGTGATGTCGATAAATTATTTACCATGCTAGAAGTAGGTAATGGTTCCGGTCACTACGGCTATGCCAATGCCGAAGCAAAATATTTCTCAACACTAGATTTGGGCTGGCACCTTGCTCCTACTTATGGTGAAGATAATCATGAAGGAACATGGGGTCAAATCAATGCCCGTACAGTTATCGTTGCAGACGATCTTTCTCAGGATTCTTTAATGAACTCGATGCGTAATATGCGCGTGTACATGGAAGAAGATCCAAACTTCACATTAGATGTTTCTGCTAATGGATACTATATGGGATCAACTGTTGATAGCAAGAAATTAAACTTTACCATTTCTGGTAGTGACACAGTTGCAGAAGCAAAAAATACAACTGACTATGATTATCTTCCAGCATCTTATAAGTCAGATGATAGAATTGCTAAAGTTGAATTAATCTCAAACGGCAATAAAGTAGTCGACTCTATTACACCAATGGAAAAAGACTTTACTTGGACACCAGAATATACGGTAACAGGTGGCCAGCAATGGTTTGTTGTTAAAGTTACTCAAATGGACGGCGAACGTATTTATTCTTCTCCAATCTGGTCAAAAGAAGAATCGGTTGATGTAAAAGTAAACAGCATTGATATTGACGGCGGAGTTATCGTTGGCGGAAACCCTGCAACATTAAAAGCAGCAGTTGCGAACAATGGTACTGAAACTGTTAAAAATCTAAAAGTAGATTTCTATTATGATGAAGTAAAAACTGATAATTTTATCGGCACAAATAATATCTCATCTATTTTATCTAAAGCGTCCGCTACAGCAACAGCTACATGGGCAAGCCCAATTAAAGGCGACCATAAGATCATTGCTGTGGTAACATCCTTAGACGGACTTGATCTTGGTGATGTTCAATACACATTACCTGTAAAAATCAAAGAGCCGCTTGGAATAAAAGTATTAATTGATGCGAACCACAACAACGAAAACACAAGTACAGATGGCGGTACGTATAAGGATAACTTAAAAGCCTTTACGCTTATGCTTCAAAAAGAAGGATATACAGTTACTGAAAATAAAACAACCTTAACAGACGAAGTGTTAAGCACAACAAAAGTATTAGTGCTTACACACGGAAAAGCTTTAACAGCGGATGAAATAGCAGCTGTAGGTAAGTTTGTAAAAGGTGGCGGTTCCTTATTAATGGCTGGTAAGAGCAATAACAGTACAGACCCTACCATTAATAACGGAGTTCTAAGTGAAATTGGTTCAAGCATTCGAATGGGTAATGATGGTGTATTTGATGATAGTAAGAGTGGAAACTTCTGGAGTGATCCAGCTGTTAGCCCATTTGCAGTTAGAGTACATCCAGGATTAGTATCCAACCATATAACTGACCGCGTATCATTTGTTGATTATTACAGCGGAACAAGTTTATCTGGGGCGGATAATAAGGCATTAACCGAATCAGATAAAGTAACCATCCTTGCAAAAGGAAATGAAACAACGTACCAAGGAAAAGTTTTAGGCGGATTCACATATGATGCCGTTTCTGATGCAACAGGCGGATCAGCCATTCCATTAATCGCCTCTGAAGAAATCGGCGAAAATGGGCGAATCATTGTTTCAGGGATGAACATCTTTAATGATAAGCAGATGGATGAATCTTATGAACCAAAGGGCAACGACGAATTAATTTTTAACTCAGTCAATTGGTTGGCACATCGTGAAATGAAAGTGCAAAATATTGCAGATGTACGTAAACTGGCTGATGATACTGATGTAGTAGTAGAAGGAACCGTTACAACTGGAGCAGGCGTCTTCTTTGATGCATTCAACTTACAAGATGAGACTGGCGGTATCATGGCTTACCTTGAAGTTCCAGATGGTTCGATAAAACCAGGCGACAAAGTACGTGTTTATGGACACATTAAGAGATTTGATAATAATATTGAATTAGAGTTTACTAGCTTTGCAAAAGATGTTATTAAGCTTGGATCAGGTGAACCTGTCCAACCGAAACTAGTACCAACTGGTGAAGCAACTTCTCTTGCCAACCAAGGATTCCTAGTAAAGGTTAGAGGGCAAGTCGTATCTAAGTTTGACGAAAATTCTTATGTAATCAATGATGGTTCTGGTGATGTGTTAGTGTTCACGGATGGATACATTGTGAACCAAAGCAATGTTCAGGTACCAGTTCTTAAAACGGGTGACACATTAGAAGCAGTTGGTTTATCTGGTGCTTTTGCACAGGGTACACGTATCCGTGTAAGAGACACGAAAGAATTAATTGGAACAGCAGATACAACTGCGCCAGAAAAACCGTTTGTAAATGCTGTGACTGATGCTGATGAAGTAATCAATGGAACAGCAGAAGCGGGCTCTAAAGTTGTCGCAAAAGTAGAAGGCAAAGAAATAGGTACAGCAACCGTTAATGCTGAAGGTGAACTTACAATGACCATAGCTAAACAAGTAGCAGGCGTAAAGATTGCTGTAACAGCTACTGATGAAGCGGGTAATGTAAGTGAAGCGGCTGAAATAACTGTAAGTGACGTAACTGCACCAGCAGCACCTGTAGTAAGCGGTGATGTGAAAGATAACGATTTAGTTATCAAAGGTACAGCAGAGGTGGGAGCAACCGTTAGTGCTCACGTAAACGATCAAGAGATTGGCACAGCAACAGCTACTGATGAAGGTAAATTTACAATGACCATAGCTAAACAAGTAGCAGGCGTGAAAATTGTTGTAACAGCTACTGACAAAGCGGGAAATGTAAGCTTAAAGACTGAAAAAACAGTCCAAGACGAAAAAGTTACTACTGTGAGTGTCGCAACAGACAAGCCTGGTACACAGGTCTTTAAAGATTCAATTCAGTTTACTGCTACTTCAGAAGGAAGCAGGAGCCCTGAATATCGCTTCTATATCCTAGATAAAAAGGGAGTCGTAATCGTATTACAAGATTATGGAGTCGGCAATACTTTGACATGGACAGCAAAAAATACAGGCACCTATACTATTTTTATAGAAGCAAAAGACAAATATAATTCCGGATTATCTTCATATTATTATGAAGCGCGAACGGAATTAACCTTTGATGTAGCTGCAGGAAAAGCGAAAAATTAAATATTTCACTAAATTAAAAAGGTGGAAAGAGTAGGGACATCACTCTTTCCACCTTAGACTGTCGACAAATCCGAAAAAATTGGATTTGCCGGCAGTTTTTTTTATGTCTTTGTTAATTTGTTGGTTAATTTCCGCACCAATCAACATGTGATACTTTTTTTGATGCTTAATAAAGGAGAAACATATATTAATATTTTACTATTTTTGTTAAAATTTAAGAAAGATAAAATATATGAAGGATGGAGAAAGAGTTGAAGGTTGGACGTTTTTTACTAGGAATAATTAGTGCTATTTTAGTATTTTCCATGATTATACCGAGCCAAAAGGCAAGTGCAGCAGAATTAACAGCGCATCAGAATTTTACAAAGAAGGTGTCTGTTGAACTAAACAAGTACATAAAGAAATCTGGCGGTCTGGTTACTCTCCAGTATCAGGATTTGGTAACAGGTGAAACCTTTCAAATCAAAGGGAAGACCTCAAGCCGTGCGGCAAGTACAATTAAACTGCCGCTTGCCCTCTATATTATGGAGCAGGCTGATAAAGGAAAAATCAATCTCAATCAGAAACTAAAATTCAAAAGCTATCATTATTATGCCGGCAGTGGCGTCATTCAAAAAGATAAGGTTGGGACGTACTACACGATTCGAGATTTGGTCAAAAAAGCAATGATTTATAGTGATAATATTGCCTTTATCATGTTAAAGGAACGAGTAGGACAACAAAATTTTATTAAATATATGAAAAGCGTTGGCGGTCAGTATGCTTATCCGAATGGGAAAAATTTAACTTCTGCAAAAGATTTAACGATCTATGCGAAAAGGCTCTATCAATTTTCAAATAAAAGCCCGCTAGGCAAAGAACTAGTCGGCTATTTGAAAAAGACCGTTTATAATACGACCATACCACGCGGGATTAAGGGGACATCCGTCGCCCACAAGGTTGGGATGATTCCAAATGACCGAATCTATAACGATGCAGCGATTGTGTATGACAAAAACCCTTACGTATTAGCAATCATGACAAGAGGTATTTCCTATGGGAAGTCACAAAAGGTTATTGCTGGGTTAGCAGCTATTGTTAATAAGCATCACAAAGCGAAAGAGTCAGCTCCATATTTTAAGAGTAAAGCAGATGTAACCATCTATCAAAATAACAGCAAATCAGCCGCGATTGGAACTTTGGAAAAATACCAAACTCTAAAAATCATCTCAAGTAAGGGTACTTGGTTTGGAGTTAAATTTGGGAAAGGAACCGGATATATCGAAAAGAAATCGGTGGTTGCCTTAAAGAAAGCAACGGGTAGCGGCTGGGCTGCAAATCTTCCCCAAATCGGCATCATTAAAATGAAGGCGAAAACACCTGTGGTTGACAATACTATTTCAGGTAAGGTCATTGCCTATATTAATAAAGACCAAGATTACTATTTTTTCAAAAGGGAAAAAGATTACTATGTTGTTGATTTAGGTGGAAGGGTTGGATATGTCGCTAGTAAATATATTACCGATCTTAGTGTAAGCATGTAAATTTTCCGTCTTAGCTAGGGAGCATCCACCCCTAGCTTTTTTTAATCATTCTATGGAGGGTTGACGAGAGATGAAGAAAATAAAATGGATCGTATCGTTGCTTATTTTGCTGCTATTTGCATCAAACTCAGGTAAGGCAGAGGCAGCCACCGGAGTGATTGATAAAACTCCGCCGAAAATGCCGACGGTGAATAATTTGACCAATAAATCCTTTACGATTAATGGTAAGGCTGAGGCAAATTCAATCGTCTATGTAAAAAGGAACTCAAAATATTACTTGAAGAAAGCTGCAGACCAAAACGGGAATTATTCTTTTCCGATTCCGCAGCAAAAAAAACAAACTGTCATCGAGGTTTATGCCGTCGATCAGGCCAAAAATAAAAGTCTAGTGAGAAAAGTGATTGTTAAGTCTCAACCCAAGCTAAAAAAGCAGAAACTAAATGTGTCTGTCATTCGCCAAATGCCGGAGCTGCCGCGTGGGTGTGAAGTGACGAGTTTAGCGATGATGTTGAATTATTCAGGTACAAAAGCAAATAAAATGACACTCGCCAAACAAGTGAAGAAGGACCCAGCAACAATGAAACGAAAAAACGGCAAAATCTATTTCGGGCATCCTAATTACGGGTTTGTCGGCAATATGTATACCTTCAATAAACCGGGATTTGGTGTATTTAACAAACCCATTGAAGCCTTGGCTGAAAAATATAAACCGAATCGAATTAAAAATTTGACCGGAAAACCGTTTGAAACCATTTTAAGTTACGTAAGTGCCGGCCACCCGGTCTGGATTATTAATACGAGCTGGTTCAGCCAAGTTCCCAATTCTTATTGGCAGACATGGTATACCTCACATGGTACTGTTCGGATTACCTATAAAGAACATTCGGTTGTGATTACTGGTTATGATTCCAAATATGTCTATTTCAATGATCCATTAGATGGAACGAAGAATAAAAAGCGTCCAATTAAATCATTTGTTGAAGGTTGGAAACAATTTGGAAGCCAGGCGATTAGTTATTATTAGGCTATGTTAAACTAGTCTGTTGATTTCCTCTCCAGGCGCTTCGCTTTCCGCGGGCGGTCCGGGGAGCCTCCTCGTCGCTGCGCTCCTGCGGGGTCTCCCCTGCACCGTCCTCCCGCAGGAGTCTTCGCGCCTTCCAATCCAATCAACAGAGTGGCAAAATCAACAAATGCTTTTTAACCCAGCCTATTATTAAGACGTTCCCATCCTCGTTTTTCTGAAAAATGGAATATGAGCCAGACGGATTAGGAAGTTAATTCCAAACGAAACCAAGATGGTTAGGATAAACACCCAAATCACGATTAGTGTGGAATAGTATGGAGCAAAGCTCATTTCTTGAAAAAAGTAATAAATAAAAAATGTATGTGTCAGCCAAATAACCGTTGAGTGTTTCCCTAATAGTAGGAATAACCTCTCTAAAATGGTGATATTTTGAACGAGCTTAACAAATGAAAAAATCACGATGGGCGCAAGTATAAAATCTGCGAAGTTATAGATTCCAGTTATTTCAGGACCTCTGGTTTTAATAATAAATGGGTACGTGTATTGTCGTAAATAAAAGCAGAGGACAAGTAGTAGTAAAAACACAATCTTATTATTTAAGTGAATTTTCGAAAAAAAAGCATTCATTTTTACAAATATGGAGTATTTGGAAAAGTAGATTCCGGTAATGAACATGATTTGCCAGGTGAATAAAGTACTTAGATGGTTAATAGCAATTTGGACTAGTTCCAGTGTAGGAAAAAAATCATCCACATGTTGAAAGAAAGCCGCAAGAAACAGGCAAATAAAGGAGAGGTAACTTGTCAGTACAGGCCATTTTTCAATCAATTTTATGATTAGCGGGAATAGCAATAACAATTCAATATAAACAGAGATGAACCACCATTCGCCATTATAGGTATGAATCAGGGCAAATAAATTATAAATAAAAAGTTTAGGGTTCCACGCATACCTTACCGTATCATCAAAATATTTGAGGCCAATCGGAATAAAAATGAAAAAGACAAGCCAATAAATTGTAAAAAAGTTGATTGCTCTAATGAGCCCTTGACGAAAAGTGAATTTATGTTTCGATTCGAAGCTTTTATAAAGACCCAACCCGCTTAAGAACAGGAAAATAGCCACACATAGTTTACCAAACTGACCAATGAGCTGGTCTAAAGGCAAGTTATCAACCATCATAATCGGCTTGTAATCGACAGCAGCAATACGGTTGGGAAAAGCAAATAAATGGTGATAAACCATTAAGACGATGGCAAGTCCCTTTGAAATCGCGGTCATATCTCTAGAAAAAATAAATGGTTTACCTTCCATATATCATTCACCTCAGGAAAACAATCTGATTTTATCCATAGGTTGTTTGGAATCATGCAGGATTATTCATCACAGAAGGTTTTTCTTTTGCACGAGACTTAAGGAAAAGCGTCCATTGCATATCTTAGAATAGAAGATTTAGAGTTTTTTATTTTAGAGGGGGAAAAAGATATGTATAAAAAAATAACCACAGTCATTCTAGCGATGTCGCTCCTGCTTAGCACCTTCTTTTTTTCAACAAATAAAACCTATGCGAACGATTTAAAAGCTAGTCAGGTTGTTTATCTGACCTTTGATGATGGTCCCAATCAATACACGCCCAAAATACTTGATATTTTGAAAAAGAAACAAGCGCATGCGACCTTTTTTATGATTGAAGGTAATATTAAACGGAATCCGAAAACCGTTAAGAGAATGATTAAAGAAGGCAATTATCCAGCATTACATAGTGTTTCCCACAGTGTTAGAAAATTATATCGTGGCAGCTCTAAAAACGTTGCTGTTGAAATGGAAAAGACACGGCAAACATTATTAAGAGTTTCAAATTTTAATAGTCTGTTAACCCGTGCGCCGTATGGAAGCAAACCCTATATGAAGAAACCATTAAGGGATGCGCTAGCGAAAAAGGGCTTTAAGATGTGGGATTGGGACATTGATACACTTGATTGGAAATATAATCGAACAAGTCCGAAGACGATTACATCAAGGGTTAAATCAGGGCTCAAAGGTAAAAAAGGACCAATCGTGATCCTATTCCATGATTCAAAAGGAACAGCACAGCAGCTTCCAATTATTATTGATTACCTGCGCAAAAAGGGCTATACACTAGAGGTCTATAACCCGCAAAAACATATTGTAAAGAATTTTTGGAATGATAAGCGATTTTAATCATACCATTTAATAAAGTTTAAAATGTGTTTGACCGCGATACTATTAAGATTTACTTACAATAATAAAACACAAAAAGGGCTGCAAGAGAGGCAGCCCTTTTTGTTGTGGTTGGGGTATAAGTTTATTTAGAACTGGAAGCTTTATAATGATATTAACCACAAGTGTGCTGATGGTGATTTTTGATGAAAATCACAAGAATTGGAGTAATCAAATATAGCCCTAAAATCACATACATACACCATAAATGGTAGTTAATTTGATCGGTTACTGAATAACAAAAAAATTGCGGCACTGAAAATTCATAGGATTCCTCCGAAACTTTGTATAAAATGAATCAAGACAACCGCAATAATGGCATAAACACGAAGTCAATCTAAATAATACTTTCTCATCTGTTCAATCCTTCTCCTTATGGTGTATGCTTGTCTATCTATATATGTCCCCAATCATTTTATTTGATTTTCATTAACACAAATCGTCTAATAAACAGATAAAATTGTATAAATTAACAAATTCTATACATAAGAATGATTAATTGTTAAAATCTAATAGGAATATTGTCGAAATTTCAGGGAGTGTGACAGAAAAAGCATGAATACTAAACAAAAAGCGACGGTATCAATCATAATCCCATATTATAACTCCATGGAATTCATCGGAGACTGTTTAAATTCCGTATTATCACAAACCTACACTAATCTGGAGATTATTATCATAAATGATGGTTCGGATGCTGAAAATACAGGATACATTGAAACGTTGCAACACGACAAAAGAATGGTCTATTTAAAAAATGAATCAAAAAAGGGAGTAGCCTACTCACGGAATAAAGGCTTGAGTTCCGCAACTGGAGAGTTTGTGTTTTTTCTAGATAGTGAAGACATCTTAGCAGAAAAAGCGATTGAAATTCTTCTAGCATATATTGAAGATGCACCCGCGATTGCAGGGAGAACTAAACGATTATTAAGGCCAACTGATTTAGAGGCTCCACAGCCTCCAGAAGTCATCGTGACCCCTAATCCAAGTCAAAAAATATTCCATAGCGGAAGTATTTTAAATGTATTGATTCGGAGTAGTTTCATCAAGGAACATATGGTTCGCTTCTATGAGGGAACGGAAGGCGCCACAGATATATCTGGGATCATCCCGTTTCTCTTATACGTAAAGAGTTTACCCAGCTTAAATATCCGTACATATTTTCAACGGGTTCGTAATGACCCCATTTCCAATCCAAGTCTGGTCCAACGTTCTATCCAAGAGAGAACTCGTGATTTTATCAAAGTCTATATTGAAATGAATCTACAGTATGGAACGTCTCAATCAGTTAAGGAATATTTGGACGGCCTGCTTCTCAGGTTTTACCGACGACAGGTTATTAATATTTTTAACGATCAAAAACACTTGGATGAGTTCTTTGACTTATTATCGTCAGCAATGAGAATTCTCAACCCAGCTAGCATTGCTTCGCAGCCTGGTCATATTAAAAGGGAAGTCAACCAGTTACGGGCTGGAAATAAAAATAAATTCATCAAAGGATATAGATTCCATGTAGAAGCAAGGGATTTTAAAAATGCGATAAAAGGGTTTACTAGGCTTAAAAGGTACATCTATAATAAATTTTTCTTAAGATTCCCGATGAAGGATAATTACATTATTTTTGAAAGTTTCTTAGGAAAAAACTATTCGGATAGTCCCCGTAATATTTACGAATATATCAATGAAAACAATCTTGATTATAAATGTATCTGGGTATTTAATGATAAACATCGTCAAATCCCTGGGAATGCAAAAATTGTGAAACGATTCAGCCTTGCCTATTACTACTATTTTGCGGTATCGAAATACTGGATTAATAATATGCGGCAGCCGCTGCATCTTGTAAAACGCGAGGGAAATGTCTTTTTAGAAACCTGGCATGGTACCCCGCTTAAAAAATTGGTTTTTGATATGAAGGATGTCTATTCGGCCAATCCAAGATATAAGCGGGATTTCTATATGCAGTCACGTGCCTGGGATTATTTATTATCGCCGAACAGCTATTCTTCGGAAATTTTTCGAAGCGCCTTTAAGTTTGATAACGAAATGCTGGAGTTCGGCTACCCAAGAAATGATATTCTTTACTCACCGCAAAAAGAAGAAATTGTGGCAAGAGTAAAGAAAAACATTGGAATACCTGACAACAAAAAGGTAGTACTATACGCACCAACTTGGCGGGACGATGACTTTTATGAGCCTGGCAAATATAAATTTCAACTGCAGTTGGATTTACATAAAATGAAGGAAACCCTTGGGGATGACTATGTGGTCGTACTAAGGATGCACTATTTTATTGCGGATGATATTAATGTGGAAGGCTTGGATGGCTTTGCGTACAATCTTTCAAAGTATGATGATATTGCAGAATTATACCTGATTTCGGATATTCTCATCACTGATTATTCTTCTGTATTTTTTGATTACGCCAACCTAAAACGGCCGATTTTATTCTTTACGTATGACCTCGATAAGTATCGCGACCAATTAAGGGGCTTTTATCTCGATTTTGAAAATGAGGGCCCAGGACCGTTGTTGCGGACAAGCGATGCCGTCATTGATGCGATAGCCAATATTGAAGAGGTAAAGAAGCAATATGAAGATAGATATGATGCATTCTATGAAAGATTCTGCAGCTGGCATGATGGGAAATCCACGGAGAAGGTAGTTAAAAGAGTACTGCTGGGTGAGGATCCATCCCTTCAAAAACAATCAGAGAATTACGGAGGATAAAAAATCGTGCTATTTAGTTCAACCGTATTTTTATTTTTATTTTTGCCGCTCACACTAACTTTATATTTTTTAGCCCCCCGAAAGTTAAGGAACACCATTTTACTTTTGGCTAGTTTATTTTTTTACGCATGGGGCGAACCAAAGTTTGTGTTATTTTTGTTTCTTTCCATTCTTCTCAATTATGTTTTTGCCCTGTTAGTTGATCAAAATAGGGAAAAACACGTCTTGGTTAAGTGGGTAATGGGGGTGACTATTTTTGCGAACCTTTCCATTTTGATTGTTTTCAAATACGCCAATTTTATTGTCGATAACATTAATGAACTGTTTGGAACTACGATCGAATTAGGTAATATTCCTTTCCCGTTAGGAATCTCCTTTTTTACCTTTCAAGGACTAAGCTATGTGATTGATGTGTACAGAAAAGATGCGAAAGCGCAAAAAAATCTCATTAACATGGCAATGTATAAGGCATTGTTTCCACAATTGATTGCCGGACCGATTGTCCGCTATGTCACAGTGGCACACCAAATCGATGAACGAAAAGAATCGTTATCGAAATTTGCATATGGGACGAAACGATTTATCATTGGCCTTGCCAAGAAAATGATTCTAGCCAATAATTGTGGCTGGGTCGCCGACCAAGTTTTTTCTATGCCGGCAGGTGAAATGTCCGTGGGCATGGCATGGATTGGGATCATTGCTTATTCATTACAGATCTACTTTGACTTTTCAGGATACTCCGATATGGCAATCGGTTTAGGAAGAATGTTTGGCTTTGATTTCCTTGAAAACTTTAATTACCCGTATATATCTCGTTCCGCAACGGAATTTTGGAGAAGGTGGCATATTTCTTTAAGTACCTGGTTTAAGGATTATTTATATATACCATTAGGCGGGAACCGTGGTGGAACGTATAAAACCTACCGTAATTTGTTCATTGTCTGGCTCGCGACCGGGATTTGGCACGGTGCCGCTTGGACGTTCATTGCCTGGGGTGTTTATTACGGAGTGTTAATTATGTTAGAAAAAGCCTTCTTACTGAAATGGATCAAAAGTATTCCAAAGGTATTCCAACATCTTTATGCCCTTATTGCCGTGCTGATAGGCTGGGTATTCTTCCGTGCCGAAACATTTACGTATGGATTTAACTATTTGAAAGTGATGTTTTTTGCTAATGGAAACCCAGTTTGGGATCAACAGGCAAGCTTTTACCTTTCCCAGTATGGCATCGTCATTTTGATTGCCATCATTGCTGCCACGCCTGTATTCCAAGTTCTTAAAGAAAGAGCCTTTAAACCGGGAATAACGGGAATCACAAGCGGCAGAGATTTCGTGGTCACAGCAAGTTATGCCGTTATTTTCTTTTTAACGCTTGTTAGCGTGGTATCGTCCACCTTCAATCCATTTATCTATTTCCGGTTTTAATGAATATGGAGGAATTTATGAAAAAAGCTAATGTACAAGGCCTTGCTGTCATAGCTATTTTTCTGTTAACAATCTTTGGCTTCTTAATCTTTACCTTCATCACCCCGTCGAAGTCCATGTCGTTACTAGAAAATCGAAAGCTTGCGCAAAGGCCGGATTTAAAAAAGGATAATTTACTTACAGGGGAGTACTCCAAGCGGTTTGAACAATATTACAATGATCAATTTCCGATGCGTGATTCATTTATTGAAACGAACGCTTTAATTAATAAGAATTTCTTCCGACAAAATATTATTGAGGATGTCTATGTGGCGGATGATGGCTATTTGTTATCACAAATTGCTGAAGTTACTCCTGCCGATGCGAAACAAACAGCGGGCAGAATTAATGACCTTGCGACACACCTTGCGAAAAAGAACATCAGTGTGTATACCGCATTAATGCCCAATAAATCAACCTTAATGGAGAATAAATTTCCTGCTTATTTTCCAAGCTATGGTCAAAAAAATATGAACCTTCTCTATAAGGAGCTTGGAAAAGCGTCCCATCCGATTGACTCCCGGTCCGCACTGAATAAGCATATGAATGAAGACTATATGTTTTTCTATTCAGACCATCATTGGCAAGCAAAGGCTGCCTTTTATGCCTATCAAAATGTCATGTCTAAAATTAATGCAAATGAGAAAATCGATAATAAGGTTTATCAATTTAACGATTACACATGGAACCTATCTGGAAAACCGTTTTATGGTTCCGATGCGCGGAAAACAACAAGCGCCAATGCTAAGAAGACTGATACAATTTTAGTGGCTCAGCTGAAAGAAAAACATCAGCCGTTTACGATGAAATGGGGAAATCGTACAAGAAGCGGATTATATAATATGGATTTTTTAACGATGGAAGATCCGTACACCAACCGTTATCAAGCATATTTAGGCGGCGATTATGCCCAATTGTTAATTAGCAATCCTAATAAAGCAAACGGAAAAAAGGTATTAGTGATCAAGGATTCTTATGCCAATGCATTTATTCAATTTCTTGTTCCACACTATAAAGAGACGCATGTATTAGATCTACGTCATTACAACAAAATGCCCATCGAAAAATATGTGGAGAAAAACAATATTGACCAAATCATCTTGCTATATAATATCAACTCAATATTTGTAACCCCTGCATTAACGAACTTTAACCATCCAGGGCAGGGTGAAAATCAGTAAATTGATGTTTGCCCTTTTTCTAATCTATTCTTTCGGAGGTAGTAAATTTGGAGCCAGAAAATTGGTCTTATAATGATTTTTATTTTTCGATCATTATGGCGGTGTATAATGTTGAAGATTATTTAAAAGAAGCTGTCGAAAGTATTATTAACCAGACGTTAGGCTTCGACAAGCATATTCAATTGATTTTGATTAACGATGGAAGCATAGATGAAAGCGGGAACCTATGTAAAAAGTTTCAAAAAAAGTATCCTAATAATATCGTTTTTATTGATCAAGAAAACCAAGGGGTAAGTAGTGCGCGTAATGCTGGGTTAGAGGCGGCAAAGGGGAAATATGTTAACTTCCTCGATCCAGATGATAAATTATCATTAAATGCCTTAGAAAAGGTCTATAACTTTTTTGAAAAGCAAGGCAAAGACATCGATGTTGTTTCCATACCCATCTTTTGGTTTGACCAAGCTAAAGGTGAGCATCTACTTAACTATAAATACGCATCCAATAAAATCATCAATATTCTAAAGGACCATCGCTTTATTCAAATGTCTGCATCAAGTTCGTTTGTTCGAAGGACGGCAATTGGCGAGCAAAGATTTAAAGAAACCCTAAAATATGGGGAAGATGCAGAATGGTTAAATCGGATTATTTTAAAAAAGTGTGAATATGGTGTTGTAAAAAAGGCTAAATACCATTACCGTAAACGAAGCACCAATACTTCTGCGACCCAGCAGGCCTTACAGGATAAGGATTATTATTTACACAGTTTGAAGAACTTTTCGTTTACGTTTATTAATATGTCCCTGGAGATTTTAGGATTTGTCCCAAAATATTTCCAATATATGATTATGTATGATTTGCAGTGGCGTCTTAATAATAATGATTTAAATGTACTCATGACAGCGGAAGAAACGGAAAATTTCCTCAAAAAGCTGAGAGACCTGCTAGGTTATATCGATGATAATATCATTTTGGAACAGAAGCATTTAAATATGTATCGGAAAAATTATTTGTTACGAATTAAGTCCGGCCAGAATAATGCTGATTTTTACCAACCGTTCCATTCACCTAATAACGCCATCTTATTACATGGCAATCAGGTCATGGATGCATTAGACCAGCATCAATTCGCAGTAGAGTTAATCAATATTGAAAATGAGCAACTTTTTATTGAAGGTCATTTTACTTCCCTTTTTGAAAATAGTGATACAAAAATTGTTGCTGCCGTTAATGGTGAAATGATTGAGGCTCAAATCGTCGACCGTTTTTATAAAGATATTAATGTCTTTGGGAAAAACATTAAAAAGGCCCTAGGGATTAAATTCAACCTTCCATTAGCTAAAATAGGAAAACAGAGTAAATCTCTAAGAGTTACTTTTTATGCGATCGTTCAAGAGAGTCAAGTAAAGTTAGATGTGCTATTTAGCGGGCAAAGCCACCTAAAAGATAATAGTTATTCTTATTTTGATAAGAATGGCTACGTGGTTATTTACCAAAAAAAGAAGAAGCAATTTTTGATTAGAAAAAGCGAATTTAAATTAATCCGAGGGAAAGAAATTGCTGTTCTTAAAACTTTATACAAAATGAATAAACCAGGATCCAGAAAGGCGTTATTGGTCAGATTAGATCATTTTCTCCAAAAGCATTTCTTTCAAAAGAAGCCCATCTGGTTATTTATGGACCGGGTAAACAAAGCCGATGACAATGCGGAAGTCCTGTTTGAATATGCGACAAAGCAGCAAGACGGAATTCAGAAATACTTCGTTATTAATCAAGATAGTGAAGATTTTAAACGACTTCAAAAAATTGGGAATGTCATACCGTATGGATCGCGCCAGCATAAACGTTATTTATTACTTGCCGACAAGTTAATTTCTTCTCATGCTGATGAGTTTATTGTCAATCCATTTGGGAAAATGAAAAAGTATCTAAAGGATTTATTTACGTATGATTTTGTTTTCCTGCAACATGGCATCACTAAGGACGATATTTCGAGTTGGTTAAATAAATATAAAAAGAATATTCGTTTATTTATCACGGCGGCCAATAAAGAATACGATTCGATTGTAAATGGCCATTATGATTACACCGAAAATGAGGTCCTATTATCAGGGTTTCCGCGTTTTGATAAGTTGCAAAATGATGATAAGAAGCGGATTCTCATCATGCCGACATGGCGCAGCGACTTGGTAGCAAAGCTAAATCCAATCACGGGAACGCGCGAATATAATCCTGTCTTTAAGGAGTCAGAATACTTTAAAGCCTTCAATGATTTGCTGAACAATGAAAAATTATTAAAAGTGGCAAAAGAAAAAGGCTATAAGCTTGTCTTTTTCCCGCATCCTAATATCAGGCAGCAGTTAAAGGATTATCAGATTGATGATTCGATTGAAGTGGCGGACATGAATAGCAGTTATCGTGATAATTTTAATCAATCCAGTTTACTGGTCACGGATTTTTCTTCAGTTGCCTTTGATTTTGCTTATTTAAAGAAACCGGTGGTTTATTATCAATTTGGTATGAACCATTTGGCAGAAGGTTATTTTGATTATCAAACGATGGGGTTTGGTGATGTCTTGACCGAAAGTGAGCAGGTGGCAGACAGAATTATTCAATATATGAATCAAAATTGCCAAATGGAAGCAACGTTCCAGGAACGAGTGAATCAATTTTATTCCTTTACGGATCAAGATAACTGTAAACGGGTTTATGATGCGATTCGCCAAATAAATCAACCAAATAATCTGAAAAAATAACCTAATACAAGATTCAAAAGAGCTATTTTCCAATTTGGGAATAGCTCTTTATTTTTTGAGATTATGATATAAAAGCCTCATAAATTGTCGTTTTTGGTATAAGTAATTTGTCGTAATTTGTAAAAATAGATTAAAATTCTATAACTATATTGTTACAATAGAAGTTAGTTCGTCTACTGAAATATGGTCTTGAAGTTTTACAGTTAGATTTTGCTAGATTTATAGAGAACACGATGATTCTCATTTCAAGGTCAAACTTTGTAGAGGACTGAGGGGACAATTGGTCTCTTGGAAATTATTTACCATTTTTGGAGGTATTATGGAGAAGGTTAGAAAAATTGTTGGGCATGCCGCTATTGCTGGCTTATTGCTCACAACAATGAGCCCTTTACCTGCGTTTGCAGAGGGGAGTGCGACGGAGGCAGCAATAACTGCTGTCGAGAAAGAACAGGATACTACAGCTACGATTAACCAGAATCAAGTAATGGAGGATACAACAGCTGCGGTTGAAGAGGAATCTGTAACTGAAGCAACAGCTGCTCCAGTTGAGAAGGATCAAGTAACAGAAGAGAAGAATCAAGTAACAGAAGTTAAAAAAACCACAACGGTGGAAAAAGAAAATGTGACGGTGCAAAAAATTGCGAATGTAGAGGTCGAACTTACAGGGATAACGATCCTGCCAGTGACTAATGTCTTTGCCGAAACTTCTACGGACTCAACCAGCCTTCAGACATATACAGAAGGTACTTTAATAAAAGTGTATGATTTTTCAGCTGATTGGTATGTTACTACGGTCAATGTCGATGGAACCGAGAAATCAGGTTACATTCCAAAAAGTGCGATTGATTTAGTTACATCCACCCCGGTAAAATATGAAGGGATTGCGTTAAAGGATCCGACCAACTTATACGCCTCACCAACAAAAACGTCTGATACGGTAAAATCCTACCGCCAGGGTTCCTTCTTACTCTATTATTCTTATACATCACAATGGTATAGGACGAGTGTGAATATCAATGGTAAATATCAAACCGTTTATATCCATAAGGATGATATTGAACAAGCTGAAAGTAATCCTGAAAAACAAGAGGGAATTGCGATCAAGGCAGAAACTAATTTGTACGCCTCACCAATGAGAAGTTCAAAAGTAGTAAAGATTTATAGCGAAGGCTCACTACTAAAGTATTATACTTATACATCGGGTTGGTATAAAACCAGTGTAAATGTTAATGGTGTGCAACAAGCCGTCTACATTAACAAGGATGATGTGGAGCAAGTCACCTCTAATCCAGTTAAACAACAAGGTTTTACCACAAAGAACCCGACTAATATGTTTGCCTCACCATCTAGAAATGCGCAAGTGTTACGAACGTTCGCCATTGATTCCTATTTATCTTTTTATACCTATACTTCTGAATGGTTTAAATCAGTTGTATCTGTGAATGGTCAACTTCGCACAATTTATATCAATAAAGATGATATTGAAAAACCAACAAACAATCCGGTCAAACAATCCGGGATTGCGGTAGCAAATCCAACGAACATGTACTCTGCACCAATAAAAGGTTCAAAGGTTTTAAAAACCTATAGTTCGGGAGCAAGGTTATTGTATTATACCTATTCATCCAATTGGTATAAGTCGACTGTGACTTATAATGGGGTTTCAACTGTTGTCTACCTAGCAAAGGATGATGTGGACCAGCTAGTTGATCAAACGGAAAAAGAGGAAGGAATTGCGCTCGTAAATCCGACCAAATTATACGCTTCTCCAACAAGGGATGCGAAAGTATTGAAAAGCTATTCACCAGGTACCATTTTGAAATATTATTCGTATACAGCTCATTGGAAAAAGTCATATGTAACGGTGAATGGGAAAGTTCAGACGGTGTATCTTCATAAAGACGATCTCGAGCAAGTTAACTTCTCAAATACTACTTTACAGGGGCTGACATTAAGATCGTCTACCCATGTTTATTCTCTGCCTTCGAGAGATTCGAAGATTCTGAGAGATTATTCGAAGAATATGATTCTAAAATTTTATAACTATAGTGAAAACTGGTATAAATCCTATGCTACAGTGAATGGAAAAGTTACGATATGTTATATTAAAAAGGAAGATATTGGTGAACAAAGAATCACCGTTTATGATTTGACATTAGATCAAGCCGTAAATATGCAAATGAAAGCTTCGCCAGTAACCGATACAGATTCATCATGGGAGGGTGCTACGTCCTTACAGATTGAGTACTATTTAGATCCCTTGAATTTCCGTGCAAGTTCTGATACGTATTTGCAATTCTTAATTCTTTCCAATCCGGCAGGGACCAATGCAACTGAGTTGAATAACCGCATTCTTTATGGTAAAGGGGTTTTAGCTGGTAAGGGAAGTTCGTATATCAAAGCTGCACAAACCTACCGCATTAATGAAATATACCTCATCAGTCATTCGCTTTTAGAAACTGGTAATGGAACAAGCAAGCTTGCCACTGGGATAAAAGTGAATGGTGTAACGGTCTATAATGTATACGGCGTCGGTGCCTATGATAGCAACCCTGATTACTATGGTTCCAAGTTTGCTTATGAACAAGGGTGGACAACTGTCGAGAAAGCGATCATTGGCGGTGCCAAGTTTGCTGCTGAAAAGTATATTCATGCTGGGCAAGACACCCTCTATAAAATGCGCTGGAATCCGGAAGCGATGGATACCTATGGTTCTGCATCCCATCAATATGCAACTGATATTGGCTGGGCTGTAAAACAAACGACGAGAATGTCACAGATGTTAAGTACGCTAACACAATTTACACTGCTATACGATATTCCTGTTTATCAATAATGAAAAAGGGGTTGATCCAATTGGATCGGCCCCTTTTGTTTTAATCCAGCTATACTTCTTTCAAGTTTACTTCATTCAACAAGTATTTTTTGCCTGATTCGGTTTCTAATCCAAATTGGAATTTACTTCGGTAGAAGGGTAAGGTTGTTTCAAAACCAGTATGTTCGTAGTTACGGACGACGGTTCCCCAGATAATCCGCAGTTTTCCGGGAAGTTCGGCTTTCGGTAAATACGTGACCTTATCTTTCGCCTTGATAAACAGACGATCATTTGCTTTCATGAAATATACTTTATTCATGAAATGACCTTTTATTAGCCACTTTAATCCTTTGTAACTACATTCTGTTATCACTACCATTTGTTTTTCAATCTTTTTAGGACTGAATTTCTCCTTGTATGGCCAGCCGTTTTCGTTTAGGTTTAACAAATAGGTTTTATAATAAAAAGGCATGTCCTGTTCCTTGATGTATTTCTGATCAAACAGTTGAATTAACTTCGCAAATTCCTCGAAAAACTCATCTTGTTCTTCTTTGGTTAATACTTCATAAATAACTGGGTTGTTTTTTGGAAAAAGATACAACCGAATATGGTACGTGATTAAAAACTGCACATAAGGGAGGATCTCGTTATAACGGCTCTTTGATTCGTTAATCAACGTTAAATAGCAGCGTCTAATCATTTCCGTGTATCTTGATTTTTGATACCAAGCGTTACTTACGAGTGAATCCTCATCGACACGTCGGCGGTAATGATATTTTGCTTCCGAGACTACACCATATTGCTTGTGCTCTAATAAAAAGGTATTGATAAGGAGGGCATCCTCCCAAAATTTGATGTCGGTTTGAAATCGCAAATCAGGATTAGTTAGAAAATGTTTCGCTTTAAAAAAGCATCCGCCAATATGAAAATGAATCCCCGTATACTCCTCGAGAATATGGATAACGCGGTCTCCTTGCTCAAAGCGATAGTTCAATCTGTGCGGAGTATCGATTCGTTCAAAATGGTAGAGGGGAATCACAGCTAGTTGTATTTCTGAATGCCGCGAAAAAAAGGAACTTACTTTTTCAAGTGTATCCTCAGACAGAAGGTCATCGGCATCTAGGAAACCAATATAATCTGAATGTGGTGATACATGATTAAAACCGGTATTCCTTGCACTGCCAGGACCAGCATTTTCACGATAGATATATTTAATATTGCTAGGGTATTGGTTGACATAGTTTTGACAAATATCTTTTGACTGATCGGTACTGCCGTCATCAACAAGAATTATTTCGACATTTTGTTTAAAGTCAACTGTTTGATGGATAAGGCTTTCAAGCGCCTCTTGTAAATATTTTTCTGCATTATAGACAGGAATGATCATCGAAAAAAGCATGTTGTAACTGCCCCTTAACTGTATTTGTTGTACATCTTGTATCCATTATAGTAAAGTGGCTGGATTAGTACAATGTTCATAAACTTGAACATACACCTGACGAATTTAGGCGCGAGGAATATAATCAAAATGCAATGGAAATGTTTTATAAGGTATTGGAGTAAAAATGATAGGAAGTTCTTTATAAAGCAAATGGATGACAAGGAAATCTTGACATCCATTTGCTTTTTTTGTGGTTTAGGAAAAGTAGATTGTCTGCTCCGTACATATAAAGCCTCAAAGATGGTAAGAATAACTAATAAAAAATCATAAGAAAGTGAACTGGTAAGGGAGCTGTAGATTTTCATGAATAAAAAGGTTTTAAAAAGAAGAATTAAATTTATTATCGGACCCCTCTATAATTATTTTAGAAAGGCCAATCATCGCAGAAATTTTCAGTATAGAAGTTATTATGAAAAATCAAACGTGATGGACCATACTATATTTTATGAGAGCAGGGACGGAAAAAGTGTAACCGATAGTCCATATGCCATTTTTAAATACCTCTTACATCACCCCGAATTTCAGCATTTCAAACATATTTGGTCAATCAATCATGAGAATGAGTTAGAAAGCGTGATTGTAAATTATAAAGACTTTAAAAATGTGAAATTTGTCAAACGTAATTCAAAGGAATATCTTAAATGGTTAGCCACGAGCAAGTACCTGATTAATAATTCTACCTTTCAGCCTTTTTTTATTCCCAAAAAAGAGCAAGTTTATATTAATACCTGGCATGGGACCCCGCTAAAAAGAATGGGATTCGATATCCCTGGTAATCCAGCCCATTCGCAGAATGTAGTCAGGAATTTTCTGAGTGCGGATTATCTCTTAAGTCCGAATGACCATACAACCAAAATGTTTCTAAATAGCTATAAACTTAACGGACTATATAATGGAGAGATTATTCAAGAAGGCTATCCGAGAATTGATCTAACCTTTCATACCGATTCCGATAGGTTCTATTCCTTCCTAACTCGATTAGGGCTAGAAATCGATAAAAATAAACAGACGATTCTGTATGCACCTACATGGAAAGGGACTAGTGTATCAAAGGCGAAAAATGATATGTTTCAAATCATTAGTGAAATGTCATATTTGAGGAAAAAGGTAGGAAACGAGTATAACCTTTTGATCAAAGTTCATCCCTTTTTGTATAATCAAGCGAAGAAATTTAGTGAGATTAAAGATATCTTAATTCCGGATTTTGTAGATACCAACGAGCTGTTAAGTGTTGTAGATCTTTTAATCACCGATTACTCGAGTATCTTTTTTGATTACCTTGTAACAGATAAACCAATTTTATTCTATATTTGGGATTATGATGACTATCGAGAAGAAAGAGGTATGTATTTATCTGAGGATGAACTACCAGGACCTACGCTCTTTACTATTGAAGAAGTGGCTGGCGCTGTTCAAGATATCAAGAAAATAAGTGATAGCTATCGACTTGTCTATCAGGCCGCAAAAAATAAATTCACAACACATGACGATGGAAAGGTAACTGCTAGGATCGTCCAATACGTCTTTAATCAGGAAAAGGCTCAAGTCAATATCATTAATCAATTAGACCGGGAAAAAAAGAAAATCCTTATTTATCCGGGCGGGTTGCATAACAATGGTATTACATCATCCTTTATCAATCTGGTCGACAATATAGACTATAGTAAGTTTGATGTTAGTATCTTCATGAAATCACCAAAATCGAAAGAAGCCTTAAATAATATCGCAAAGGTAAATAAGAATGCTAGGTTCTTGTTTCGAAATGGATTAGAAGTACATAGTCTTTTCGAAGTGTATCGGGATAAATTTGTTCATAATCGAGGAGCACATAGTAAAGTGACCAAAAAACTATACCCGGAGAACGCCTACAAGCGGGAATACAACAGATTATCCGGTCGGGCACAATTTGATTATGCCATCGATTTTAGTGGTTACAGTCTGTATTGGGCAAAATATTTGCTTGCTTCCGATGCAAAGAAAAAAATCTGTTATATGCATAATGACATCCGTTCGGATAGTGAAAAGGTCATTAATGGGCGTCGTCCTCATCGAATTAATTTAAGAGGCCTCTTTTCCGTCTATGATCGGTTTGACAAACTTGTAAGTGTGTCTCCAGCAACAATGGAGTTAAACAGAAGTAGTTTAGCGGAATTTGCCGAGGAATTTAAATTTGATTTCGTCATGAACTCGATTAATCCGGAAAAAATATTAAGATTAGGGAATAAAGAATCGACAGAGAGTATAACGAAATCGTTAATCAAAGAGGCGATCGCTGAAGACCAAATCATTACTAATACGGTCTTTAAAGCAAGGGCAATGATCACGAACCCGAAAAACGAGGTAATCTGGAACAGACCACCTGTCGTAAACGGAGCAGCTGAAATGGCACCAGCCACGAAATATATAAACGAGGAAGTCTCAATTTTACGCGAGGTACAAACAGAGTCCACGAATTATTATAAATTTAGTATCGATGACCGGATCGTAGGCTGGCTTGACCAAGGCTGTTTTGAACTGCTTCCAGATCGTGTCTTAGTACATACACCAGTGCAGAAATTAGCTATTATTTCTCATGGAAATGGACATGACATTTGGAGTATGCCGTATAATCTAGAAGGAACAGAGAAAGTAGCTTCTGGCAAGGATTATAAAGGTCGATTGGTTGATGTAGATGAGGAAGCAAGAACACACCAAGGGATTTATAGCCGGCTTTCTATCAAAGGAACAATGATTGGCTGGATTGATTCGTCTGCATTGACGATTGTTCGAGAATATGATGGAAGGAAACAACTTCATTCCAAGATCCATCCTTCGGTGTATAAAATGTTTCATTCGAAAAAATACAAAATAGTTGTTTCAAGTAAAATGGAAGAAAAACAGGAAACGATTGAAGAAACGGTGATCCCCCAGCCGGTTGCAGAAAATTATAATTTCATTACGATGGGACGATTGTCACCAGAAAAAGGTCAGGATAATTTAATTAAGGCATTTCGTCAATTTCAGCAGAACTTCTCAAATTCAAAGTTGTATATTCTGGGGGAGGGTCCGTTAAGGAAAGACTTGGAGAATTTGATTGCGGAATTGGAGCTATCAGATTCTGTGTACTTGATGGGCCAATTAGAGAATCCATTTATATTAATGAAGAAATGTGATTGTTTTGTTCTTTCCTCCCATTATGAGGGCCAGCCAATGGTGTTATTAGAGGCGATGACCCATGGGATGAAAATCATTGCGACTGATATTGTTGCGAATCGAAATGTATTGGAAAATGGACGGTATGGTTTATTAGTTGAAAATAGCATTGAAGGGCTTGAAAAAGGTCTCACTCAATTGGCGGGAAATGAGCTGGATATTAAACTTGATGAATTTATTCCAGAAGAATACAATAAAAAGGCAATGGCATCGTTTTATCAAGTATTAGAGTGATGCAGGAACGTTCTAAATCTAAATGATTAGTATGCTGCAAATGTAATTAGAATACGAAATAAGGAGACATAAAAATGAGTAAAGTCAAAAAGGCGATTATTCCAGCAGCGGGATTGGGCACAAGGTTTTTACCTGCTACGAAAGCAATGCCAAAGGAAATGCTGCCAATCGTTGATAAACCAACGATTCAATATATTGTCGAAGAAGCAATCGAATCAGGAATTGAAGATATTATCATCGTAACAGGTAAAGGGAAGAGAGCAATCGAAGATCACTTTGACAGCGCATTTGAACTGGAAGAAAATTTAGCTCGTAAAGAGAAGTTCGAGCTCCTCGAAGAAGTTCGTAAGCCTGGTAATGTTGATATTCATTACATAAGACAAAAAGAACCTAGAGGGTTAGGGCATGCGATTTGGTGTGCGAGAAAGTTCATTGGCAATGAGCCATTTGCTGTGTTATTAGGGGATGATATTGTCCAAGCAAAAGTGCCTTCTTTGAAGCAGTTAATGAACATGTATGATAAAGTAGGTTCTTCCGTTATTGGGGTGCAGCCAGTTCCAATGGAAGAAACAAACCGCTACGGGATTATTGATCCGAGTCGGCAAGATGGACGCATGTATGAGGTGAGAAACTTTGTTGAAAAGCCCCCTGTCGAGTTAGCACCATCGAATCTTGCCATTTTGGGAAGATATATTTTAACACCTGAGATTTTTGATCTCCTTGAAAATCAAGAAACGGGATCAGGCGGCGAAATCCAACTTACAGATGCGATTCAACGCTTGAATGGCTTTCAAGATGTATTTGCCTATGACTTTGAAGGAATCCGCTATGACGTGGGTGAGAAATTTGGTTTCATTAAGACAACCATCGAAATGGCTTTAAGTAGAGAGGAACTAAGGGAGCAATTGCTTGAGTACTTAGTAAAGCTGGTTAATCAAGAAGTGAAAATGAATAAATAGGTTTTTGAGTAAACACGAGGCTGCTTTGTATTGATGCAGCCCTTTCAGTGTTTCTTCTACAACGGTTAGGAGCGCGGTTTTATTGGTATCATCCGTAAAAAAGTTAGTAATAGCAGGATACAAATGGTTATTTCAGTTGGTTTCACTTTTCCCGCCTCAGAAAAAATTAATTATGTTTGAAAGCTTTCTTGGCAAGCAATACAGTTGTAATCCTCGGTCGATTTACGAATACCTTCATAAGTATCATCCTGAATATGAACTTATTTGGAGTGTCGATCCTCGGTTTGAAAAAGGCTTTATTGAAAAAGGAATTCCGTATGCCCGACGGTTTTCGGTAAAATGGCTGTTTTTGATGGCGAGGGCGAGGTTTTGGGTTACTAATAGCAGGATGCCCCTGTGGATCCCGAAGCCCAAGCGGACCATTTACTTGCAAACTTGGCATGGGACCCCCTTGAAAAAGCTGGCCCATGATATGAAAGAAGTGCTCATGGCTGGGACAACAACGGAGCAGTATAAGCAAGAATTTTATCTTGAATCACGGAACTGGGATTATTTAATTTCTCCTAATCGCTATTCAACAGAAATCTTTAAGCGTGCCTTTAAATTCGATAAAGAAATGATTGAATCAGGTTATCCGAGAAATGATATCTTTTATAAACAGGGTCATGAAGAAATCGCCAAGGTATTCAAAAAGAAACATCAACTGCCTGAAGATAAAAGAGTGATTCTTTATGCGCCAACGTGGCGCGACAATCAATTTCATCAAGAAGGTAAATATAAGCTTGATTTGCAGTTGGATTTGGAAAAACTTAAGCAAGAACTCGGGGATGATTATATTATCATTCTCCGTATGCACTATCTAGTCGCTGAGAACTTTGACTTGGAGTCCTATAAAGGTTTCGCTTGGGATTTTTCCAAGCATGAGGACATCCAAGAATTATACTTGATTAGTGATTTACTGATTACGGATTATTCGTCTGTATTTTTTGATTATGCGAATCTAAAACGGCCAATGATATTCTTTACCTACGATCTTGCAGAATATAAGGACGATATTAGGGGTTTTTACTTTAATTTTGAAGAAAAAGCCCCAGGACCGCTCGTCGAAACAACAGAAGAAGTGATAGCTGCTATTAAAGACCTAGTGAATACAACTGTTTCAAATGAACGGATGAATGATTTTTATCAACAGTTTTGTTACCTAGAAGATGGGAATGCGGCCGAAAGAGTGGTCAATGAAGTCATTTTAAAGAATTGAAAATAAACGAATCGAAAACACCCAAAGTTGGAATTTGGGTGTTTTTGTCATTTTACCTCATTTGGGTCAGCGATTGATGACAAATTCTCCGAAGAATCCCCCTAGTCTATCTAAGGAAATATACCTATTTTTTCGGATTGCAACAAGTATTTATTGGAATCTATTTAAAAACAAGAGGTTTTCAGCGATAATAGGAATTGATAACGTTATATTTTCCCAGTTTTAATGGAAAATGGAACATTCGTCAAAATTTGAGGTTTTTTTATATTTGTAGAAGAATGCATAAGTGCAGCATACGAAATCCGACAGGAAGGTGTGTCAATGAGAAATATCGGGAAAGTTCTTCTCTTATCTACTAGTTTATTAGTGGGAGAAGTTGTCACCCCAGTTATTCCATCAAAAGTGCAGCTGGCATATGCCGCCAGCACCATAAAATTGGCTAATATTAGCTACCAAACGACTAACAATGTTAATTTGCGAACGGGTCCTTCAACAAAATATAAAGCAATCTTTCTGGTCCCAAAATCAAAAACAATCACAGCCACGGAACAAAAAGGCACCTGGGTAAAGGTTTCCTACCGATACACCCTGAAAGGGAAAAGAGTCGTCAAAACAGGTTGGGTTAGTGCCACCTATATCAAGAAAATTTCTACAGCACCAAAAACGGTTATATTTGCAAAAACAACGTACCAAACCACCGATAATGTCAACATCCGCTCAGGATCCAGTACAAAATATAAATCATTACATACAATTCCAAAGGGCAAGACAATCATAAGCGCGGAGAAAGTAACGGATTGGTATAAGGTGACCTATACGTATTCTATCAAAGGGAAAAATGCAACAACCACGGGATGGGTGAAGGGTACCTTTTTAAAGGAATACTATAAATATAGTGCGGTTGCCGGAGGCTATTATTTTCCAAAAAAGACAGTAAAACTTTACTCTACTCCTGATACAAAGAAAAGTGCTGTTTACAGCCTCGCAAGCGGCAATGGACTTTATTCTGCCTATCAAGCAGTGAATAGCCTCGGGCAGGTCTGGTATAGGGTATCTTACAATGGAAAAACACTTTATGTTTATAGCGGAGATGTAAGCAAAGCTACGTTGACTTCCTTTGCGGCAGCGGACTATCAAGCCAAACTAGATACCTATTTGTACGCATCCTATGGAAAAGCCTATACAAAACTAGTAAAAATTCCAAAACAAACGATCATTTCTTCTAAGCAAAGAATCGGAGATTGGTATAAAGTCACCTATAACGGGAAATCCGTCTTTGTCTACAGCGGCGATTTTACGAAATATTCTAAGCCTGCCGAGACGCCCGGCACGGGAGGAACAGACAACGGTGAGATCAAAAATCCTCCAACCGATACGATTACCGAGCAAGCCGTAGCTAAGACGACCTATGCGGTTACGGATCAATTAAATTTAAGACAAGCTGCAGCGACAACAGGTGCTGTTTTAACCGTGATTCCTAGAGGGTCAATCATAATTCCAACCAGCAAAACGTCTAATGGCTGGTATAAAGTCAGCTATGCAGGGAAAAGCGGCTATTTATTTGGCACGTACTTGCAACAGGTAATAACCGGTGATCCAATGGGAAGCAGAGATACCTACCAGTTTATTGATTTAAGGACACCATCCCCAGTTAGTGCGGGTCAGATTAATAATTATATTGCTGGCTATGTTAAAAATACGGGGAAGTCGAGTATTTTGACGAATAAAGGACAGGTATTTATTGATGCTGGGGAAAAGTATGGGGTCAATCCACTTTACTTGGCGGCCCATGCCATTCATGAAAGTGCGTATGGGACCTCCACCATATCGGTTACCAAAAACAACTTATTTGGCTTTGGTGCCTATGATGCAGCGCCATTTGTAGCTGCCTATCGGTTTGCAAGTGTAGAGTTGTGTATTGACTTTATTGCTCGTGAAATGAAATCTACGTACTTAAATCCTGCCAATTGGAAGTTTCAAGGGGCATATCTGGGTTTCAGTACCAAATCATTAACGAATGCAAGAATTGATGCTAGTAGTGCGGGCATGAACTTCTTTTATGCTAGTGATCCGAATTGGGGAAAAGCAATTAGCCAGCATATGGAAAAGATCCTTTCCTATGATCAAGGCTATTATTCAAAGGCCGACGCCGATACCAATGTCCCAGCGAGGCCGTCAATTCCTGCTGGCGGAGATATGTTTCCGGCCGATATCGTGGCCATTGCCACCATCCCGGCAGATAAACAAATCGTTCTTAATAGTAAAAAGGGCGTACATGATGCAGTAAAAACGATGAAAAAAGGAACCTCCTTTACTGTCCTGGAAAAAACCAATGACTTTTGGCTGAGGGTGAAGGTGGACAATAAAGAATATTGGACCAATGATGTAGACTTTAGCAACTATAAAAACTACATATCTGTTCAAAATCTAGGGAGAGTGACAGTTTCAGAGTTAAATATCCGAACGGGTCCTTCAACATCCAATTCCTCGATAGGAAAGTTGCCGTTAAATGAGTATGTTTCCCTTGTCATGAAAGCAGATGGTACAGTAACGATGGATTCAACGAAATCATGGTATCAGGTGAAAACGGTTAATGGAAGCAAAGGCTGGGTTAGTGCGAATTACATTTATACGAAGGATTTAAAATAGAGATTTTGCTATTTTTATAAAAGAGAAGATTAATAGCAAAATGGAGAGAGAGAAGGTTTCTGGGCATTGAAGAACATGGGGAAAGTCATGGTGTTATCCACCGGTTTATTAATCGCTGGTTTAAGCAGCGGGGGGACCATCCCGCTCACACCCCTTAGTATGGAGCATGCGGATGCTGCCAGTCTTGTTCGAATTAGTAAAACATCGTTTCTAACAACAGCCAATCTAAGATTGCGTACAGGGGCCAGCACTAAATACAAATCCATTCTCACAATTCCTAAAGGAAAAGTTGTGTATGCCACCGAGAAAAATGGGAGTTATTACAAAGTTTCCTATACGTACAAATCTAATGGTAAAAATACTACTAAAGTTGGGTGGATTAGCGGCAGCTATGTAAAGAATACAATTTAAATACGAAAATAAGCGGGACCTATTATTTTACCAACAAAACAGCCAAGCTTTATACCAGTCCAAATACGAAGAAAAAAGCGACTGCCAGCCTTGCAAGTGCAAACCGATTGTACTCGACCCAAAAGGTAATCAACAGTATCGGTCAAACTTGGTACAGGGTAACCTATAAAGGAAAATCAGTGTACATATCTAGCGGGGATGTCAGTAAATCTTCACCCGTAACAAGTACTAAAAAACCTTCCGTAATAACAACGGCAGGAACCACCTATCTCATTACAGGGGATGTGAATTTTCGGCAGGCGGGTGAAGGCACAAAAGTTTTAGCTGTGATTCCAAAAGGAACTACTGTGGTCTCGAAGGGAAAACAAAATGATGACTGGTATCAAGTTACCTACCAAGGAAAAACTGGATATGTTATAGTGTTTGGGGCTGACTTGTTCATCAAGTCAGCTTTTTCAAAAGACGTTTGTCTTTTTGATGGTATTTTGTTGGAAATTATTCAGTTCTTATTTGAATTTTAAGTTTGATAGTCTTATAATGATTTGGTGAAGTCAACTACTTTGAAAATGAAAAATAATTTCTGATATTGAATAAATATTGCAGCATTTTCCGAATACTAATAGCAGGAGGAGTTACTCTTATGAAAAAGGTGTTAACATATGGAACATTTGATTTATTACATTTTGGACATATAAATTTACTTAGCCGTGCCAAAGACTTAGGAGATTATTTAGTTGTTGGTCTTTCCACAGATGAATTCAATAAAGGGAAAAACAAACAAGCCTACCACAGCTTTGAAAACAGAAAGTTAATTTTAGAATCCATTCGTTTTGTGGATGAAGTGATTCCAGAAAATACTTGGGACCAAAAAATTCAAGATGTGATCAAACATGATATTGATGTTTTTGTGATGGGTGATGATTGGAAAGGCAAATTTGACTTTCTAAAAGAATATTGCGAAGTGGTATACCTGCCAAGAACGATTGGGATCTCTACTTCACAAATAAAAGAAGATTTAAATGCTGTCACAAATGGTTAGGGAACTAGCCATTTGTTTTTATTTATTTGTCTTTAAATTCTTGTTTACTCTTTTTAATTTATTGCCACTTCGAAACAAAACCACTTTTGTTGTCAGTTTTGGCGATAATAGCCAGTATGTGTTTGAAGAACTTCGTCGGCAAAGTATTCAAACCGAAGTAATCTTTCTTTGTGAAAAAAAGGTGTTACATAAGTTTATAAATTATAATGAAGGAACTGCGTTGCCTTTTGTTGTAAGGAACTGGATAAGAGCGGTGTTCCACTTAGCCACATCCCGCCATATTTTCGTAGATAATTATTTCGGCTTTTTAGCTGCGGCAACATTTAAAGACAAGGTCCAATGCATTCAGTTATGGCACGCATCAGGAGCCATGAAAAAGTTTGGACTTGAAGATGAATCGATAAAAACTCGCACCGATGAAGCAAAACAGCGATTTCTACAGGTATACAGTAAATTTGATCAAGTTGTCGTCGGTTCGGATATCATGGCGGAAATTTTTATAAAATCCTTTCATCTTAAAAAGGAGAATATCTTACAGACCGGAATTCCAAGAACTGATTTTTATTTTAATCCTCATGCGAAACAAGAGGCAGTCAATTCGTTAATCTGTAAACATCCAGTATTAAAGAATAAAAAAATTATTTTATATGCTCCGACGTATCGTGACAATGAATTGGGTCATTTTGAACTAGTACTTGATGTTGGAAAAATGGCACAGGAACTTGGAATTGATTATATTTTAATGTTGCGATTACACCCTGCAATAAATCATAATGTTGATTATTCAACACAATTTCCTGATTTTGTTGTTGACCTCTCTTCAAATCAATATGAAATTAATGATTTGCTTGTTGCGGCTGATTATTTAATTACGGACTATTCTTCGATTCCATATGAGTTTTCTCTTTTACGAAAACCGATGATTTTTTTTACCTATGATTTAGAAAAATATAAACAGGACCGCGGAGTCATGGCAGGATTTGAAGAAAATCTGCCAGGCCCGATGGTCAAGGACACAGATTCGATTATTGAATTAATTAAAAGCAACCGCTTTGACCTTAGCCTTGTCGAACTTTATGCAGAAAAATGGAATCAATACTCTAAGGGTATTTCAAGTCAAAAACTTGTGCAAACCATTTTTACTGAGGAGAGGTTTAAAGCCAAGAGTAAAGGGTATTAATTAATAAAATATGACAAGCTTCGATATGCTTATGTCGAAGCTTTGTTTTTTATTATGTCCCTTTGGAGAAATTAATGTATAATGAACAAGGTTATTATTAGCGATAGGAAGGACAATTTTCATGAAATCGATGATTACTATTGTAAAGGAACAAATCAGTTCCTTTTACCTTATCCTGAGGTTATCTGCCTTTGAATTGAAAAGTGCAAATACGAATAATTATCTCGGCAGATTTTGGGAAATACTGAATCCAATGATTCAATTGACTATTTATTGGTTTGTTTTCGGTGCTGGAATTCGAAAAGGCAGAGAGGTTCCAATGGATAATGGCATACAGGTTCCATTTTTTATTTGGATGGTAACGGGCATGATTGTCTGGTTTTTTGTTAATCCAGCAATTTCTGCTTCTTCTAGGTCTATCTATTCCAGAATTCAATTGATCTCGAAAATGAATTTCCCAATGAGTGTCATTCCCTCATTTGTGATAATGGCGAATTTTTATACGCATTTAATGTTGGTAGCTGTTGTCACTATTTTTTTACAATTTACTGACTATAAATTAACTTTTTATTTTGTTCAATTACCATATTTTATGCTGGCGACCTTACTTTTTTTATTAGCGCTTGCACTCGTAACGTCTACTCTCTCAACAATTGTTAGGGATGTACAGCAGGTAGTTCAGTCAATATTAAAAATGTTGTTATACGTTACTCCTTTTTTATGGCATGTAGATCATTTAATGATAAAGGGAGTAGATTATGTCTTTTTATTAAAAATTAATCCGCTATACTATATTGTAGAGGGCTATAGGGCAGCTTTACTAGGCACAACATGGTATCCGCTTGAATACCCAGAGTATACTTTATATTTTTGGATAACCATCATCATATTGTTCATGATTGGATCTGCCCTGCATTTGAAATTTAGAAATCGCTTTGTGGATTACTTATAAATAGGTGGTGAATCCAAATGAATGAAACAGTAAATGTCAAAAATGTTTTTAAAAAGTATAAAATGCATAGATCACCAAAAGAAAAACTTCTCGATGTTATTTTACCGGGGGGGTATGGAGAAGATTTTTTTGCACTTCAGGATATCTCCTTTACCGCCAATCGTGGTGATGTAATTGGTCTTGTTGGGGTGAATGGTTCCGGGAAATCGACTTTGTCTAATATTATTGCAGGGGTGATTCCTCCCAGTTCCGGCGAGGTCATCACAAGGGGGACTACTTCAATAATTGCCATTTCATCGGGTCTTGATAATCAATTAACAGGCAGGGAAAATATAGAATTAAAGTGTTTAATGCTTGGTTTTAAAAAGAAAGAGATTATAGAGATGGAACAGGAAATCATTGATTTTGCCGATATCGGAAAATTTATTGACCAGCCAGTTAAGAAGTACTCAAGCGGGATGAAATCCCGGCTTGGGTTTGCCATCTCTGTTACTGTTAACCCTGATATTCTCATCGTTGATGAAGCTTTGTCAGTAGGAGATCAGGTTTTTGCAGAAAAATCCAAGAAAAAGATGTTTGAGTTTAAAGAAAAAGGAAAAACGATTTTCTTTGTTAGTCACTCCATGAGACAGATAAAGGAATTTTGTGAAAAGGCAGTTTGGCTTGAGTATGGAGAAATCAAAGAATTTGGTCCGGTTAAAGAGGTTATTCCAAAATACGAAACCTTCTTAAAGAAATATAAATCAATGACCGATGTGGAACAGAAAAAATTCCGTGAAGAAGTAATGCAAAAACAAAGAGGCTTAGCCACAATCTAAATAACTCGCCAGTGGGCGAGTTTTCTTTACATAAATAAATTAGAGGAATAATGTTAAGAGGATTCTAAATATGAAAACTAATTTGGTTAATATATTAGGGATTAACTTTTTAAATAAAAGATTTAATGAAGTAGTGGAAATACTCAAAAAATCGATTCGCGATCAAGGTAAGTCCTTCATCGTAACGGCAAATCCCGAAATTGTTATGTATGCAAAGGACCATCCAGACTATCAAACGATTGTTCGATCTGCTGATATGGTTGTTCCTGATGGTACTGGAATCATTATTGCCTCGAAAATATTGAATGAACCTATTTACGAGCGCGTTACGGGATATGACTTAACTATTCGACTTTTAGAGGAGGCGAATAAGAATAAATGGAGCATATACCTTTTAGGAGGTAAGGAAGAAACAAATCAAAAAGCTGCAGCTAATATCCAAAGGCAATTTAACCAGGTACAAATTGCAGGCAATCATCATGGGTTTTTTGATTGGCAGAAAAACACAATAACCTCTGAGATTATAGCCAAAGGTCCAGATATTATCTTTGTTGCCTTGGGTTTCCCAAAACAAGAAAAATGGATTGCAGAAAATCTTCCACATTTTTCAAAGGGGTTATTTATAGGGGTGGGGGGCAGCATCGACGTGCTCGCGGGCGAGGTTCAACGTGCCCCGCAAATCTGGCAAAAAATAAACCTCGAATGGTTTTATCGTTTGATTACTCAGCCTTCAAGGTGGAGAAGAATGCTTGCCATCCCTAAATTTTTATTCCAAATTTTCAAAGTAAAACTAACGAGGAATTGAACAGACGAGTATAAAAACATGTAACTTTTTGTAACAGCCATACGTCTTACGTTATATGAAAAGATATTGCCGTTAATTTAATTATAGTTTCAATTTTCCGATAATTATTAAACTTATACCAAAGTAAAATTTGGTGTGCTATAATATGTTCGTTGTAGTCTACTTAGAAATATGTGCCTGTTTCTAAAATTTATTAATGGGGCATTATACTAATAGGGAGGGTCTTCATGTTATATCTGACCTTAATATTATGTTTTTTATGCTCCATTTTAATTACTCCAATTGTCAAAAAATTGGCTTTTAAATTAGGAGCAACGGACAGTCCTAATCAGCGCAAAGTACATTCTAAGATTATGCCTCGTTTAGGCGGGTTAGCTATTTATATTAGTTTCCTTTTGGGTTTACTAATTCTGCAACCAAATAGTCCCTACCATGCAGCCATTATTGCTGGGGGAGTCATTATATTAGCTACTGGTATGTTAGATGATATCTATGAATTATCGGCCAAAGTAAAATTTGCATTACAAATCATTGCGGCTCTGATTGTTGTTATGTGGGGCGGCGTGGAAGTTGAATTTATTAACTTACCGTTTAACGGCTACTTAGAATTTGGGATCTTCAGTATCCCGATTACTGTCATTTGGATTGTTGGTGTTACGAATGCTATCAATTTGATTGATGGTTTGGATGGCTTAGCTGCTGGTGTTTCCTCAATCGCCTTCATCACTATTTCCGGAATGGCGATTGTGATGGGGAATGGATATGTAGTCGCGATGGGGACAATCCTTCTTGCTAGCACGTTAGGGTTTTTAATCTTTAATTTTCATCCAGCTAAAATTTTTATGGGTGATTCCGGTGCGCTTTTTCTTGGTTATATGATCTCGGTCCTATCCTTACTCGGTTTTAAAAATGTAACGTTAATCTCATTTGTTGTTCCGATTATTATTTTAGGTGTTCCCATTTCTGATACATTCTTTGCTATCATCCGCCGAATTTACAATAAGAAATCATTAGCAGCTCCAGACAAATCCCATTTACACCATTGCTTACTAGAACTAGGTTTTACACATCGCGAAACGGTTCTGTTAATATATGCAATGAGCGCCATGTTTGGCCTTGCAGCCTTTATTTTTACCATCACAACCGTTTGGGGTTCCATCTTAATCATGACCATTATTGTGCTAGCGATTGAACTATTTGTTGAAACGATTGGATTAATTAATAAAAATTATCGGCCGCTCCTCCGTATTATGGGGTTACTGAACAAAAACAGATAAATCTAATAGAATAGTTAAAGAGGGTAAATCTCAACTGTGGATTACCCTTTTATTGTTTTCTTTTACTCGAAATTTATGCAAAAAATAGAACCCGGATTCTTTAAAATCCGGGTTCTTTGGTTTATTCTGTTTCTGTCGAACTAGCTGTTGTTGTTCTGTTAAGATGCTCCTTCAGTTTTGACTTAGTTTCTTCTAAAGCAGCTTCGTCAAGTTGATAATAATAAATATTGTCTATATACGAGTCAGATCCTTTTAATGACATCGATTCAACATCGATTCCAGATCCAGCCTGGACATAGCTAATAAATGATTTCATTTGGTCAAACGTTAAGTCGGTTGACATGTTTTTCCCGACTGCTTCCATTACATCGGTGTAATTGGTAATGGACTTAACTGAAGAGCCTTTTGCGAGAATTGCCTTAAAGATTTGCTGCTGGCGCAGACCTCTTTGAATATCACTATCAATTTTTCTGGTCCGTGCAAATGCAAGAGCTTCTTCACCATCTAGTTGTTGTAAGCCTTTTTTCAAGGTAATGGCTTTAGCATGGTCCTCGGAGTCTTGTTCAGAAAAGGTGAACGGGACGTCTACTTGGACACCATCAAGGGCATCAATGACATCAATAAATGCGTTAAAGTTCATTTTTACATAATAATCGATAGGAACATCAAGTAATTCTTCTACAGTTTCAAGCGTAAGTTTCACACCGCCGTACGCGTGAGCGTGTGTAATTTTTGTATAAATATCCTTCTCTGGTATATGAACATAGGAATCACGTGGAATACTTAATAGTTTAATAGATTTTTCTTCTTTATTAAATGTAGCAAGCATTAGAGCATCGGAACGAGAACTGCCGCTAGCCTTCCGTTTAGTACTATCATCCACACCGATAAACAAGATGGATGTATTTTCAAGTTTTACATTTGCAGTCTTTGTATCGCGTTCAATCGGCTTGTAGGATTTATTCATGACAGATTCAGCTTTGTTATATAAAAATCCTCCGTACGCTGTTGCTCCAATAATCAATAATAGAATCGGCATGATGATCCATAGCAGAATTCGTTTTCGCTTTCTCTTACCTTTTTTCTTATTTTTATAAACCTGTCTATTGATAGACATAGATTGCCTCCTAGTATAAAGTAGAAAAATGTCAACTTTTGTTGAAAATCTACTCTATTTTATAATATTTATAGAGATTGGTAAAATGAAATTTTTTGTAAATTTAAATTTCCTGCATTTGGACAAAGTGAAAGCAGAGAAATGCCTAAATATCAGTTTCTAGATAGGTCATTTCTCCTTTTGTCATCTCGGCCTGTCCATTTGTCAATTCAATCATCCATTCTGTGAATGCCTGCTGCTGCTGTTCTTCCACAAATACTTCAAATTCGACATTTTCTTGGTACTGAATATTCTTAAGAATATAAATGGATGATCTTAATTCGTTTTCAATCTTTCCTAGCCAAGAATAATCAATTGTAATATGGAAGACCTGCATCAACTTTCTTTCGACGATTCCTACAGCATCTAGTCCTTCCGATGTAGATTTCCCATAAGCGCGGATTAGACCGCCGGCCCCTAATTTAATTCCTCCAAAATAACGGGTAACGACCACGGCGGTATCCTTTAGTTTTCTTTTTTTCAAAACCTCAAGGATCGGCACGCCAGCTGTACCACTTGGTTCTCCATCATCATTGGCTTTTTGAATTTGATCATTCTCGCCAATGAGATAGGCAGAACAATTATGGGTGGCATCCCAATATTTTTTTTTCAGGGCTTGGATAAATTCCTGTGCTTCCAATTCAGTTTCCGTTCTTTGGACATGGGCAATAAATCGTGATTTTTGAATAATAATTTCATGTTCACCAGCTTGTTTGACTGTATGATATCGAGGCAACATTCAGAGTGCTCCTTCCTAAATTTCATAATGGTGTAATATAACTTTAATATGGCAGTAAAATATCCATGTTATAATAAAACAGATAAAAGTAGTGGAAACCTATTTTATGGGCAGATAGTGGTACTTCTATTATACTACTATTTTGTATGTAAATAATGGTAACATCTATGTTCAGATTAGCAAATTGATTCAATCCAATGTAAAATATGTTACAAGACATGTAGGTAAAATCCAAAGATAATGAAATGATTTGTTTGAAATTAGAATATTGTTTAGCCATAGCGCTCAAACGCTTATTGCTTTTCTTATCGGAGGAATGTGTATGAAGATTAAGCAGATCAATGTGAAATCAATTGATGAAATTCGTGAAGAAATGATTGAAACTGTTACGTGCAGCAAAAGTGACATCTTCCAGATAGGTGAGCAATGCCGTCAAGATTATGAAAATATGATCAATGAATTAGAAAATATTAAACAAATGATGGTAAAACTCACAAATGAAGGCGAGGTACTTGAAAAACAAGTCCTTGAAGCGCGGAGCATGCTGTCAGAAGTCAGTATGAATTTTAAAAATTACTCTGAAGAAGAGGTCCGTGATGCCTATGAAAAAGCCCATCAACTTCAAATGGATTTATCCATTAATTGGCAATACAAAAAGCAGCTTTTGGATAAAAGAGCCGACCTTGAAAATCGCCTGGTAGGGTTAGATGAAACGATTGATCGTGCCGACCAGTTGATATCGCAAATTTCAGTTGTAATGAATTACTTAACCAGTGATCTAAAGCAGGTTGGCAAGGTACTTGAACATGCAAAAGCCAAACAAGATTTTGGATTAAAGATTATTGAAGCACAAGAAGAGGAACGCAAACGGCTTTCAAGGGATATTCACGATGGCCCCGCCCAAATGCTTGCCAATGTCATTATGCGTTCGGATTTAATCGAACGTGTCTATAGGGAAAAGGGCGCGGATGAGGCTTTTTCTGAGGTCAGCAGCTTTAAAAAAATGGTCCGTTCGGCACTTTATGAAGTCCGGCGGATTATCTATGACCTTCGTCCGATGGCATTAGATGATTTAGGTCTCGTCCCTACCCTCAGAAAATACTTGCGAACCATCGAAGAATATCATAACCAATCAAAGATTGATTTTGTGAATATCGGACTAGAACGCCGGCTTCCGACTAAGTATGAAGTCGCGCTCTTTCGGATGATACAGGAATCAGTGCAAAATGCATTAAAACATGCAAATGCCTGTGAAATCAAAGTACGGTTAGAAATAACCAATGCATCAGTTACCGTCTTAATTAAGGACAATGGTATCGGTTTTGATATCACACAAAAGAAACCTGAGTCATTTGGCATGATCGGAATGCGTGAGCGGGTTGAACTGCTTGAAGGTGAACTTACCTTTGATTCAAAAATAGGCAAGGGGACCGCTGTACTGATTCGAGTCCCACTAATTAACTAGATAAACTATGAACCTACCGTCAATGGAGAAAATTTCGAAATTAGAAGGCATAGGAGGCGTTAAAATTGACTACGAAAATTGTCATTATAGACGATCACCAACTATTTAGAGAAGGCGTTAAAAGAATACTAGAGTTTGAAAAATCGTTCCAAGTTGTTGCTGAAGGTAATGATGGATGCGAGGCATTAAGTTTAGTAGAAGAATTCCATCCTGATGTGGTGATTATGGATATCAATATGCCACAAGTAAATGGTGTCGAGGCTACGCGTGAATTGGTCGACAAATACCCTGATACGAAGATTATTATCTTATCCATTCACGATGACGAAAACTATGTGACCCATGCATTACAAACTGGTGCCATTGGTTACTTATTAAAAGAAATGGATGCAGATGCCTTAATAGAAGCGGTCAAAGTTGTCGCTGAAGGCGGATCGTATTTACATCCAAAGGTTACTCATAATTTAGTAAATGAGTACCGCAAGCTGGCAGCGGGCGTCGCTCGCAGTGGCGGGGCTTACCTGCAAACAATGGAAATTCGCCGTCCGTTGCATTTATTGACACGCCGCGAATGCGAAGTTCTTCAAATGCTTGCCGATGGAAAAAGCAACCGTGGTATTGGCGAAGCTTTATTCATCAGCGAAAAAACAGTTAAAAATCACGTCTCCAATATTTTACAAAAAATGAACGTTAATGACCGCACCCAAGCTGTTGTTGTCGCCATTAAAAATGGTTGGGTCGAGGTTAAGTAAGTAGAGTTAGTTTGGGGCATGCTGATGAGCATGTCCTTTTTTGTTTGAGGAATTAATGCAATTTCTCCACATTTCATATAAAATACCATATAGAGTTAAAAAGATAAGGATGGTATTTTTTTTATGAGGACAGCCGTCGTGACGGATAGTACTGCGTACATCCCAAAGGATCTGCGCGATAAATGTAATATACATATGATCCCGTTACATGTAATCTTTGGAAACGAGGTTTACCACGAAGAAGTGGATATTTCATGGAAGCAGTTTTACGAAGAGGTTAAGACGAAAGAGTTGCCAACCACTTCCCAGCCACCCATCGGCCAATTTATTGAGCTTTTTGAGAGTCTTGCGAAGGAATATGATGAAGTCATTAGCATCCATCTTTCCAGTGGAATCAGCGGTACCTTTCAAGGTGCGGTCGCGGCCAGTACGATGGTTGAAGGCATTAGGGTGCACCCCTTTGATTCCGAAATCAGTTGCATGGTGCAGGGGTTTTATGCAATTGAAGCAGCCAAGTTGGCATCTAAGGGCGAGGATTCTGAAACGATTGTGGCTCATTTAGAAGCATTAAAAATGACCGCCCGTGCCTATTTCATGGTGGACGATTTAGCTCACCTGCAAAGAGGGGGACGCCTCTCGAGTGCCCAAGCCTTTATCGGCAGTCTTCTTCAAGTGAAACCATTGCTTCATTTTGAAAACAAAGTCATTGTTCCATTTGAAAAAATTCGCACCCGTAAGAGAGCGATGAAACGAATCGTTGACCTTCTTGATGAGGATGCCTCTAGTGGCATCAGCTATCAAGCTGTTATAATCCACGCCAATCGTGAGGGAGAAGCCAGGGAGTGGCGCGACGAGCTGGCAGTCAAGTATCCTAACGTTGATTTTACAATCAGTTACTTCGGCGCCGTCATCGGTACCCATCTCGGCGAAGGAGCCATGGGTCTGGGCTGGATGAAAAAATTAGATAAGTAAGCAAGTTAGGAAGTTAGTTACCATTCCGTCCTTTGGGCCGGAATGGTTTTTAATTTTTGGGGGTGGTGGAAGAATTGGGGTTTGGCGAAATCATTTGAGGATTGGGCGAAATAATTTCGGAGGTCAGCGAAATCTATCCCCAGTTTGGCGAAATAACTCCAATAGTCGGCGAAATCCAGCTCTGAGTCGGCGAAATCCACCGGCACGAGAGCTAGTCTAAAAACGAGTCCAAGAATATGATTCGAAATCTCTAAAATGGGTAATTAAAAGGGGTTTGGCGAAATCATTTGGGAATTCGGCGAAATAATTTCGGAGGTCAGCGAAATCTATCCCCAGTTTAGCGAAATAACGCCAATAGACGGCGAAATCCAGGTCCGGGTCGGCGAAATCCGTCTAACCACAATATCAAAGACATCAAACTGACACATATCCATAATAAATCCTCAAATAAGCAGGAAATCATATAAACTTTGTAGAAATTTTTCAAAAAAGATAAAGGAGCTGACGATTAACTTGATCATGAAAGGCTTAACCCCACCCCAAAGACTATTTTTAACAGAAATCCTAAAATTACGTCTCATCATTGGCCATAGAAAATATCAAGAAATTGAAAAAGACCTAGCGAAACGGCGGGCTGGATACTGGGGAGAAATTGCCTTAGCAAACTACGTTAAAGAACTTCCACAGGATAAATACCTCATCTTCCATGACCTTCAACTCCAATACAATGGTATCCACTTCCAAATAGACACATTTCTACTCTCTCAAAACTACATCCTTATCATCGAAGCCAAAAACATTCTGGGTACGTTAACATTTGATAATAGCTTCAAGCAACTTATCCGAACACATGAAAATGGAACAGAAGAATCCTTTGAGGACCCGCGCGTCCAGTGTCAACGACTTCAATCCCTCTTTCGTAATTGGCTGATCAAAAACCATTGCAATATACTCCCTGTTGATACTCTAATTTTTTTCAAAAGTACAAGTACCATTTTGAAAACTAATTCCGGAGACAAAACGGATTTTTCCAAAATATGCAAAGGAAGAGACCTCTTTAATAAGATTGATGGCATGGAACAACGCTATAAGCATGAAAGAATCGAGATTGAGACCATGTCCCAAATCGGCAACCTACTCCTAAGCCAACACAGCCCAAAACCAATCGACATTCTAAAAGAATACAATCTAACAGAAAAAGATATACGCAGTGGTGTTTGCTGCCCGAATAAAAAATGCAATTATATTCCGATGAATTACAAAAGAGGGGTTTGGAGCTGCCCCACTTGTCATACTATCTCGAATGATGTCATTCTAAAAAACCTCAGTCACTATTTCTACCTCTACAAGCCAACGATCACCAACCAAGAGGCAAGAGTATTCCTGCATCTCCCAACCATTCATACCACACAAAAACAACTTCAAAAACTAGACCTGAAAACAACAGGAAAAACAAAAAATCGAATTTATTATCTCATTCCAGAGAAGGTGACCCAGTGCGCTTTATCATAAAAAATAACCTACTAATACCAACCAACACACAAGAAGGCTCACTCCCAATTTCGAAATTGCCCAGCATCCCTCAGCCGCCGCTCCATCCAGCATTCTCCAACAATCCTGACCTGCAGCAGCTTCTCACCGGCAAACAGCTCCTCCCTGAGGATATCCCATTTCCATTCGAAGAAATCCAGACCCATTACGAAAATGGCTATATCACCTACCGGAGAGGAATCTACTATGAAGGGAAAAAGCCAGTTTGTGCCCGTTGCGGCAACAAGGAGCCTCACTGGTTTGCTGCCTACCCATGCTCAAGATGTGGAGAAACCTGTCTCTATTGCCGCCATTGCATAATGATGGGAAGGATCAGTGCATGCACTGCGCTCATCGGCTGGAATGGCCCGGTGCCTGACACCCAAATTCCAGCAACCATCAAACACTGGCAGGGGACACTCTCTAAGGGGCAACAGGTTGCATCGGACCATGTAACCACCGCTATTCAGCACAATCAAGAACACTTAGTTTGGGCCGTATGTGGGGCAGGGAAAACCGAGGTCCTTTTCTCGGGAATTGAAGCGGCACTTGCTGCTAAAAAGAGAATCTGCATTGCAACGCCACGGACTGATGTCGTCTTAGAACTCACACCCAGACTGAAGTCCGCCTTTCCTGAAATAAAAATCGCTTCCCTTTACGGTGGAAGTAAGGACCGCCATGTCTATGCTCCCCTCACCATTGCAACCACACACCAGTTACTCCACTTTTACCATGCCTTTGATGCCATTATATTAGATGAGGTCGATGCTTTTCCGTATACAGTCGAGGAATCGCTTCAGTATGCCGCCATCCAGGCCCGAAAACCGTCCTCCGCCATGATTTACCTGACTGCCACTCCCAATCAAAAATGGCAAAGGGAATGCCGTACAGGAAAACGAGCATTTACTACGATTCCAGCACGTTTCCATCGCCATCCGCTCCCAGTTCCCGAGTTTGAATGGTGCGGTAATTGGCAAAAACAGCTGCAAAAAAATAAGCTCCCGCCCAACGTCCTCCGCTGGATTACCGAGCGGATTCATGCAAACAAGCAAGCCTTAGTGTTTTTTCCACATATCCCTTTAATGGAAAAAGCTCTCCTTATCTTACGCCAATTGGCTACATCCGTAGAAGCGGTCCATGCCGAAGACCCTGACCGCAAAGAAAAGGTGCTAAGAATGCGTTCCAAAGAAATCCCGTTGCTTTTGACGACGACGATTCTTGAACGGGGGGTAACCTTCCCAAACATTGATGTCGCCGTGGTAGGGGCTGAAGATGCTGTTTTTTCAGAAAGTGCCCTCGTCCAAATTGCTGGAAGAGCGGGGAGAAGCAAGGATTATCCAAAGGGGGTAGTGACCTATTTTCATTATGGAAAAACCGAAGAGATGGTTAGGGCAAGAAAGCAAATTGTCTCGATGAACCGGGAAGGGATCAAAAGGGAATTACTCGACAAGTAAAGGGAATTTTAATAATGAATTTATTCCAACAAAAACGCTGTCTAATCTGCCATGAAGTGATTGTGCCAAGCATCGGCTGGCAAGCTATTTTCTCCATTGAAAAGGAACATCTCATCTGCCCTGTCTGTGAAGGGAAATTAGAACAAATTCACGGCGACCAATGCCGAATATGCAGCCGGCCCTTTTCCCAAGTAAATGATCAATTTCGCAATGAGGATGTGTGCCATGATTGCTTTAGATGGGAGGAAGATCCGAAATGGCAAGGAAGCCTTGAGAATAACCATTCCTTTTTCCTCTATAATGATTTTTTAAAAGAAGTTATTGCAACATTTAAATTTCGCGGTGATTATGTATTAGCAAAGCTATTTTCGGAACTTTTCAAGGGGGAAATTGGCGAATTATCCCCAGACCTGCTGGTGCCAATCCCATTAAGTGACGAACGGCAATATGAGAGGGGATTTAATCAAGCAGAGGCACTTCTCATAGAAGCAGGCTTTTCGCCTGTACGTCTTCTCAGTCGTGTCCACTCTGAAAAGCAATCGAAAAAATCTCGGTCGGAGAGAATCCATCTTCCGCAAGTCTTTCAGGTGCATTCGGATGTCAGTGTAACAGGGAAAAAAGTGGTCCTAATCGATGATATTTACACAACTGGCTCCACACTAAGGCATGCTGCCAAACTATTGAAGGAGGCAGGTGCAGCCAGCATCCAATCGCTAACACTTGCTCGATAGTTAATCCGTCAAATCGGATGGATTGTTCATTTTACGCTGTTGTGAGCTTCTCACTGGATAGTTGTCCCAATAAAGTTTACAATAATATTGAATAACCATTCATTTTAGTAATAATAACCAGTGGGTGTCAAAGGATGTGCAGAACCTTGTCACTATATTCCCCTTGTTTTTGTCAATAAATCGACAAAATTTTTGTTCTGATTTAGCAGGATAATCATAGGGTAAAATAGAAATGTTATTACATAGCCTTAACTAAAGGAGGAATCCACAAATGAATTATAACGTTCGTGGTGAAAACATTGAGGTAACTCCAGCAATTAGAGAGTATGTAGAAAAGAAAATCGCAAAATTGGAACGCTATTTTACTGAAGCACCTGATGCAAAGGTAAACGTGAATCTAAGATTCAATCAAGATAAAACTTCTAAAGTAGAGGTAACGATCCCGCTGCCACACCTTGTTCTTCGTGCTGAAGAAACAAATCTTGATATGTATGCTGGGATTGACTTGATAACTGACAAATTAGAGCGTCAAATTCGCAAGCACAAAACAAAGGTTAACCGCAAATTCCGCGAAAAAGGCGATTTTCCAATTACATTTGCAACAACTGAAAACACAGAAGTACATGATTTAGATGAGGATGAATTAGAATTAGTTCGTACCAAGCGCTTCGACCTTAAGCCAATGGACAGTGAAGAAGCCATCCTGCAAATGAACATGCTGGGTCATAGCTTTTATGTGTTCACAAATGCAGACACACACCGTACAAACGTTGTTTATAAGCGCCGTGACGGCCGATATGGTTTAATCGAAGCACACTAAACATATATAAAGTAGAACGCTGCTCTTAAACGGAGCGGCGTTTTTTTGTTGTATAGGAAATTTGGTGCTAACTTGTTTTTTCTTTAAAAAGTCCCTTCTGAAAGTTATCCCCATGTGGATAACCGAGAATTATTGAAATTTACTCACAATTCCGTGAATGATATCCACAATTTTCAGAAGATATCTACAATTCCCCGCCACTTATCTACAAATCCACCAACTTGCCTACAATTCCTACAAACAAAAACAAAAAAGCCAGCGATACATGATCGCCGGCCTATCAAAACAAAATTTTATTTTCCTGCACCGCAGCAGTTCTTGTATTTCTTGCCGCTTCCACAAATACATGGATCATTACGGCCTACATCAATTTGCTTTACTTTTGGCTTTTTCTTAACGGCTTCACCGTCTTCTTTTGGATTCACTGCTTGACCTTTTGCTACTTCTTGGCGCTCAAGATTATTGCGGATTTCAGCCTTCATGATGTACATGGCCGCTTCGTCCTCAATCGATTGAACCATCGCTTCAAACATCGCAAATCCTTCATGCTGGTATTCTCGAAGCGGATCAATTTGACCATAGGCACGTAAATGAATCCCTTGGCGTAGCTGATCCATTGCATCAATATGATCAATCCACTTGGAATCAACCGCACGCAGCGTTACAACCTTTTCAAATTCGCGCATTTGCTCATCGAAGAGAATCTCTTCTTTTTCATCGTAACGTTCCTTCACTTTTGCAAAAATCGTATCGCGGATTTCGTCCGGTTCTTTTCCTTTCAAGTCATCTACTGTAATGTCCCCTTCATGGAGAAGAGAGGCATTCACAAAATCGATGATGGCTTCAAGATTCCATTCTTCTTCATCCTCATGACGTGATGCATGAGCATCAACATTTCGCTCGATGGAGTTTAAAATCATCTTTTGAACGATGTCACGGAGATTTTCAGACTCTAGTACTTCATCACGCTGGTTGTAGATAATTTCACGTTGCTGACGAAGAACATCATCATATTGCAAGAGTTGTTTACGAGCATCAAAGTTGTTGCCCTCCACACGTTTTTGCGCTGATTCAACTGCTCTAGATACCATCTTACTCTGAATTGGCTGTGTATCATCCATGCCAAGTCGTTCCATCATGGCTTTCATATTATCTGATCCAAAGCGGCGCATCAGTTCATCTTCCATGGATAAATAGAACTGAGTAATACCCGGGTCCCCTTGACGACCAGAACGTCCACGAAGCTGATTATCAATCCGTCGGCTTTCATGTCGCTCTGTTCCGATGACAGCAAGTCCGCCTAATTCTAATACCCCTTCACCGAGCTTAATGTCCGTACCACGGCCAGCCATGTTCGTTGCGATGGTGACGGCACCTTTGTGTCCAGCTTCGGCAATAATCTCCGCTTCACGTTCATGGTTTTTCGCGTTCAACACATTATGGCGAATCCCTTTTTTCACTAAATAATTGGAGATTAGCTCAGATGTTTCAATCGCAACCGTACCCACAAGTACAGGCTGTCCTTGCTGGTTGCGCTCCGCGATATCCTCGACAACGGCACGGAATTTACCGTTCATAGAAGAGTAAATTAAATCAGGACGGTCATCACGGGCAATAGGGCGGTTCGTAGGAATAACAATAACATTCATGTTATAAATGTTACGGAATTCTTCTTCTTCCGTTTTTGCGGTTCCAGTCATCCCTGCCAATTTTTCATACATCCGGAAGTAGTTTTGGAACGTAATCGTAGCCATGGTCATACTTTCGTTTTGAACTTCGAGTCCTTCTTTAGCCTCAATTGCCTGGTGCAAGCCTTCGCTGTATCGGCGGCCTTTCATTAAACGGCCGGTGAACTGATCAACGATAACAATTTCGCCGTCTTGGACCACATAGTCAACGTCAAGATGCATGCTGACATTTGCTTTTAAGGCCTGGTTAATATGATGGTTTAAGGTTACGTGGGACATGTCGAAAAGGTTATCAATGCCGAAAGCTTTTTCAGCTTTACTAATTCCTTCCTCTGTCAACATAACGCCCTTCGTTTTTTCATCGTACGTATAATCTGTTTCTTTTGAAAGCATCTTAACAAAGCCATTCGCCTGAATATAGAGGACAGCCGATTTTTGTGCCGACCCTGAGATAATTAACGGTGTACGCGCTTCATCAATTAAAATCGAGTCAACTTCGTCAATGACTCCGAAGAAAAGTGGTCGCTGTACTTTTTGTTCCTTATATAGGACCATGTTATCACGCAAGTAATCGAAGCCAAATTCGTTATTCGTACCATACGTAATATCAGCGGCATAGGATGCTTGTTTTTCTTCCTTATCCATACTATTTAAATTTAAGCCAACCGTTAAACCGAGGAATTGATATAATTCACCCATTTCGGTGGCGTCACGACTTGCTAAGTATTCATTGACCGTAACAACGTGAACACCTCGACCAGAAAGTGCGTTCAAATAAACTGGCATGGTCGCAGTTAACGTTTTACCTTCCCCTGTTTTCATCTCCGAAATGTTCCCTTCATGAAGAGAAATTCCCCCCATTAACTGAACATGGTACGGATATAAACCGAGCACACGCTTGGCACCTTCACGGACAACGGCAAACGCTTCAACCAGTAGATCATCTAATGATTCCCCGTTTTGATAGCGGGACTTGAACTCTTCCGTTTTCTCGCGCAGCTGGTCATCGGTCAACCTCTCTGTTTCCGCAGCCAGTGCGTCAATTTTCACCGCAAGCTTGTCTAACCGCTTCAGCTCACGCTTGTTCAAATCAAACACTTTATCTAAAATCCCCATATCTGATGAACGCTCCTTTTTATCGAGACTAATACACTATTTAAAAAAATCCATTCAAGAATATTCGCTATTTTCCTTTTTAATCTTACCATTTCCACAATACAGTGACAACAATGATAGAAGGAAGCAAGATTCGTACAATCATCTATTATATTTCCTTCCAAGTCAATCACTTCAGCTTGGACTTCTTCGATAAGTTCGATTTTTCGTCAAATATGACAGACTTATGACGTGATTTTGAGAATGTGTTTCAACTAGAAATTCAAATTCTAAAAAAACATGAAAATTGTATAAAAAGCCATAAAAAAGAATAAATATTCAAGCGTATGCAAAGTAAACAACATTACCGTAGTATTAAATATCATTGTGATAACAACATTTATGTATTGTTATTAGTAGAAAATACCCATATTGTTTGTTTGAAAAATTATTCACAAATTGTACATTGGAATATACTCTTACAATGTTAGATACTACCTTTAGAGAGGTTAATATGGAAAATAAAGAGAGAGAAAGAATCCAAAATGGGAAGGGTGGGTTAAGTGGCCATTTGGGGGAAAAAAACTAAAGAAATAGATCCCGAAAGTAGAGAAGATAGAAAAAAAGCTGGCCTGATTCGAGGATTATGGCAAAAGTTTCGAGGAATTGACTGGAAGAATCCGGTTAACATGTGGAAATTACTGTTTGTTTCACTTGTTGGCTGTATCGTTGTATTTGGTGGAGGGTATGGAGTTCTAACCATGACCAACTCACCGACATTCTGTGCAAGCTGTCATGAAATGGCACCTGAATATTCAACGTTTACTGCAAGTGCCCACAATCAGATTTCTTGTGTACAGTGTCATATTAAGCCAGGTTTCACCAACATGATTACCCACAAAATGAAATCAGTGAAAGAAGTTTACTACCATGTAACTGGTGTACCTGAGCAAATTGTTCAAACCGAGGAAGAAGCAGTTTCAAATGAAAACTGCTTGCAATGTCATTCAAAGAACCGACTCGTAACTGCATCTGGGGATTTAAAAGTAAACCATAAAGGACATATTGAACAAGATATTCCTTGTATTACCTGCCATGCAGGGGTCGTGCATGCGAAGATGGCATCTCGTGGAATCAACGTCGAAGAAGTTCGCGGCAAGTGGACTACTGAGAGTGCTGAGAAATTAATGGAAAAGAAATACCTCAGGCCAAACATGGGAACATGTATTGATTGTCACGATCAAGTTAACAACGGCGTCAAACCTTGGAAAGAAGCTTCTTACAGCGTTCCGCCAAATCCGGAAGAGCTTGAGAAGAAACAAGAAGAAAATAAAATAGCTGGCTCAACGGAAGCTACACAAGTGTCAGCTGAAGCAGCAACTGAGGGAACACAGGGCGAAACCACAGATGCTGAAGCACTAGCCGAACACGATCAAAAAACGCAAGATATCATTTTGCAAGCAATTGGAAAACAACAAAAAGACGTGAAGCTATCAATGGCCTGTGAAACTTGCCATAAGAAAGTAAAAGTTCCAAAGAGCCATAAGGTCGTAGGCTGGAACGGTAATCATGGCGGCACAGCTGTTCAAGAGTTAGATAAGTGCGTAAACTGCCACCAGGATTCGAAATGGTTCAGAGCAATACCGAAAGAAGATATTATTTCAATCCTTAAGATGAAAGAAACCAAAACAAAATATACACCTAACATTACAATCGTTAAAGATCAATCACGAATCAATAAATTCTGTAGCGCATGCCATAGTAACCGTCCAGCAGGACACGTAGACAGCGACCAATGGTTAACAGACCACGCGTCTAAAGCGAAAACCGCTGATCAAAAGTCTGAATGCTTCATTTGTCACGACCGTGAAAAGCCAAAACCAGGATCATCAGAAGTTAAAGCACCAACAGATGTTTATTGCCAATACTGTCACAGAACAGGCTTTAAATCAGATAAGAAAAAATAATCGATTTTTGTTCAGGAGGGTCGCTTTATGGAAGAAGAACAAGAAACGCGGTCGGCCCCTCCCCGTTTTCGCTTTAAAGGAAACGAATTTCGCTATAAGTTATTCAAATATCTAACTCTAACTGTGTTGTTCCTAGCTATCTTCTTCGGTCTAAGCTTTGTGGGGCTAGAAACAACATCCAGCTCAGAATTTTGCGCATCCTGTCATGAGATGAAACCTCAGTTCTATACATGGAAAGCTTCATCTCATAGTGAGGTAGACTGTGAAAGCTGTCATATTGGATCGGGAGCAGAGAATTACGTAAAAGCAAAAGGTAGCGGAATTAAGGAATTATATAAAACGCAAACTGATACCTATCTGGCACCAATTAAGATGCCGAATCTTATACCTGACCAAGCTTGCGAAACCTGTCACAACATGAAAAACCGAGAAGTCACTCCTTCTGGCGATATCATAATACCTCACAGCAAACATAAGACGGAAGGGATTAAATGCGTACAGTGTCATAGCGGTACTGCTCACGGGGAAATATCTGATCGAAAGGTAACTTATAAGAGTGATTATGGAAAATGGGATGAAAAACTAGGCACCGTGCTAATGAGTGATAAGAAGTTTACTAGTCCGCAAATGGACACATGTATGGAATGTCATGAAGCAAGGAAAGCAACATTGGAATGTAGTGCTTGTCATGAAACATCAATGGTTCCTAAAACTCATAAAACACAAACTTTTAAAACAGTCGGACATGGGAAAATACAACCATCTGAATTGAAAAAATGTGAGCAATGCCATTCCTATATGTCCAGTGAAAAGTACGACTTATTTAAGGAAGACCCAAGCTATACTAAATTTTTAAATAATGAAACTACAGCTGCTAATACTAATAAAGTTACAGTTTCACAATATGCAAAAACAAACACATTTTGTAAAGAATGCCACGGAAAAAGTCCAGAAAGCCATCAAATTGCTTCTTTTGAGACGAAACATGGCAGTATATCAAAGGATACACAAAAATGCTTTGTTTGCCACGCTAACCGGATTACAAGTGATTCACCGGTAACAACGGTTCAATGTGCTTCCTGTCATCCGAGTTCACACGGGGACAGATTTAAGGAGAAACACCCGTTCCACTTAGCAGTAAATCAAAAATACGAAAAATCATGTTTAAAATGTCACGTTGAAAAAACGTGTTCAAAATGCCATAAGTCAAATATAAACCATAAAGTAAACGAATAGATTCCGAGAGGGGATTTACCATGGAAGCAGAAAAAGTACCTCAGGAAGTAGAGGAAAGAGCAGCCAAGAAACAACCCAAGAAGTTTAGGAAGAAAACTGGGATCCTATTATTATTACTGACATTAATTATTACTGTTGGTACTGGATATGCTCTCGGTCACTTTTATTTTTGGAATAGCATTGATATGAAACGAGTAAATGAGCAGTTAGATTACTATAAACAAGAGGTAAAAAAAGATCCTGCTAATCTAGAAAACCGTATCGTACTTGGTTATACCTATTATTTAAAAGGTGAGCATGATGAAGCGATTAAACAGTTTGATTTTGTCCTTGAGCAAGATAAAAATTATTATGATGCGCGTTACAACATGGGTTTAGTCTATCTGTCTGAAGAACGATATAATGAAGCGCTTATTGAATTTGAAAAAGCTGTCAAAATCGCTCCTAAAGACTATAAGGGCCATGTGCAAATGGGAATCGCCTATCGTGGGTTAAAAGAGTACGATAATGCTACCAAGTCACTTGAACAAGCCAATAAGCTGGCTCCAACCAATTCCGACATCATTTATCAAATTGGGATGGTAGCAGAAGCTCAAGGAAAATATGCAGATGCGATCTCTATTTATAAGGATTCACTCCAGTATGATCCATTGTTTAAAGATGCAATCGATGCATTAGATAGATTAAAAGATAAAGACACAAAGGCTGAAGGTGAATAACGATGAAAAGACGTAATGTGTATATCGGCATGGCACTCATTGCTATAGCTACGGCAGCAGTTTTTACCTTCCTTTTCCTTAATCAAACAAAAGCAGTTGATACAGGATTGTTAAAAGTTATTAATCCAAATGGGGCACCAAACTACAGTCAAGCGCTTACGGGTGACTTTAATAAGCCTTTTGATAAGCCTATGGATGTAACCGCCAATAGTTCGTTTACTTATGTATCAGATACGAATAATAAACGTGTACTGGCATTTGATGTCGGCGGCAACCTGTTGTTCGCATTTGGCGAGGATGGAACCGGCAAGGGGCAATTTAAATTTCCTTATGGAATCTCTACAGACGAAAATGGAAGAGTATTTGTTGCCGATTTATATAATGGAAATATTTCAATATTCAATGAAAAAGGAAAATTCATTGATTATTTTGCCAAAAAGGTAATGACTAGTAAAAAAATTGCAGCACCAGCTGCATTGAGAATTATTGATAAAAAAGTGTACATTACCGATATTAAAACAAATAAAGCTTATGTATTTGACTTAAACGGAAAGCTGCTTCTTGAAGTCGGCAAGCCAGGCACTAAAGATGGCGAATTTAACGCTCCAAATGGCATCACCGCCGATGAAGAAGGCACTATTTATGTCGTGGATACTGCAAACCAGCGCGTACAGATTTTTGATAAAACAGGTAAGTATAAAAAGATTATCAATGGATCCACTAATGGCAAGGGCGAATCCATATTTGTCAACCCAAGGGGGATTGGCATCGACAGCCGTGGCATCATGTATGTTGTCAGCAACTTGACCCACCTTGTTTATGGCTTTGACAAGGATGGTAAGAGAGTATTTGAATTTGGCGGCATGGGTGAAAACAACGGACAGTTCTCTCTGCCAAACGGCTTATTCATCGACAAAAATGACAATGTTTATATTACGGATACACTAAACATCAGGGTTCAAATCTTTAAATAACAGTTCCAACACTGCCAGAACAGTAATGACTAATTTAATAGTCTATTCCTTGGCATTAAAGGGGGTGGTATAGAAAAGAGAAGCAGTATCTGTTTTTTTCATAGAATATAAAAACAAAAAAAAGAGAAAAAGAGAGATTTATTTGGGAGGTTTCAAGAATGAGAAAGTTTAGCTTTAGCTTACTTTTTGCGATCATGTTAGTAGGCATGTTTGCTGCAGGAGCATCTGCTGCAGGCACAACTATGACTCCTGGTCAAAAAGGTACATCTATTACCAATGCAAACAAAACAGCTGAGGGTGTTGACACAAATGACGGTACTACAGCTGGTACTGTTATCAAAGCTTTAACTGGCCAAAAAATGCACACTTCTTACCAAAACAACACCAACTCTTGTGCAAGCTGTCACCAAACACACACTGCAAAAGGCGACTCATTACTATTTTCAGATAGTGTATATAACACTTGTACTGCATGTCATGATGGTACTTTAGGATTTGCTAACGTATTCTCTAGCGGCGAAACTGCTAAAATGACTGGAGCTGGTACTTTCGGTGGTACTCACGGCGCATCTCAGCACCAAGCTAACGATACAGTAAAAATCAGTGCTGCACCAGGTGGAAATCACACTGAAGGTTCTAAAACTAGTGGAACTGGATGGGGCGAAAACTTCAACTGTGCAAGCTGTCACGCACCACACGGATCTTACTCTGACCGTTTACTTGCGTACAATCCGAACGGTATTGCTTCAATGCCAGCTTCTCAAGGTGGTATGCAACTAGAAAACGTTCCTGTAGTTGATACTTTAGATGCACAAACTGCAGCTGTAGTTTTACTCCGTTCTACAGATGCTAACGGTGTAGTAACTGTTGCTCAATACAACAAAGGTACTTCTAGCTATACAAAATCTGAAGCTCCATGGTTATATGGCTATGACAACCGTACAGACGGAAAAACTTACTGGTCTCGTTTGATGGAAACTGATACTACTGTTGCTGCCTACGGTTCAACAGCTGGCGTATACTTCGATTACGAACATGCACAAGCATATTCAACTTCTCCTGCCGGTGCAACTGCATTGGGTAAAGCAACAAAAGGTTTCTTAGCTCGTCCTGTAGTAGTTAAAATGGAAAAAGATGAAGTTACACACTCAATCAATCAGGCTGCATACTTCGGCGGATCAACTGTAGCTAAAATGGGCGTATCTGAACAAAAATTGAAAGATCTTGGCTACAATGTAAAAGCTGATGGCACCGTAACAGGTATTGGTGTAGCAATGTCCAAATTCTGTGCAGCTTGTCACACTGATTATCTAACTGCTTCTGGAACTAAATCAACTCACTTCGAAGCTGAAAATGCAGCATACCGTCACAGCACAACCAGCGACTCTTACACTTGCGTACGCTGTCACTATGGTCACGGTACTGATGCTTACATCATGAAAGATTCTCTTGGACGTACAATTAAAGACTTAACTGCAACTGGTGGACAGTTCGCAGGTGATGAAGCAGGAGCTCTAGGTTACATGCAAGATAACAATGCTTCTTCTGCTCTTAAGAAGTTCACAAATATGTCAGTATGTTGGGCTTGCCACAACAGCTCTCACGCTGAATCAATCAAGAACACTGAGCGTTCTGCAGACCATCCAAATGGAATGCCAACAGGCTATTAATAAAATAAGCTAACAATTAGCAGCAACTAATTATTAGCTCAAAATGAAATATTCAGATTATAAGGTGTTATGCTTTGGCATAACACCTTATTTAATTACTAATATAGTAACATTTAAGTCACTAAATTGTCATTCTTTTCTTTTAAGTGTAAAAACTTAAAAAAAATACTTCAAATAATTCTAGTCCACATTTTACAATTTATATATGAATTTTTATTGAATATTATCCCCTTCCTCTAGTTCCTTCCCATCAATAGGAATAAAATAAATATGAAGTACAACATTTTGCCACTACATAAATAGTAGAAACGAGGGGTGCTAAATGAGGAAAAGAGGACTCCTGCATAAAACAAAGTTGCTTGTACTAGTTATACTTGTTTTATGTATTCAAATATTTGGATCCTATCAAATATCGAAAATATCCCTTGTAAATGCTGAAGGGATTGGAACAGACCCAATAGTAACAATAACATCTCTTGAAACAGGTGAATTCTTAAACATAGGTAGTATAACCATTTCGGGTACAGTTGAAAATTATACCCCAGGAATGAAAGTCAACCTGTTTAATGGATCTGAGCCAATTGGAACGCCATATGAAGTAACTGGGAATAGTTGGAGTATACCAGATGTTCTTTTACCAGAAGGAACACATAATATTATTGCTAATCTTGTAGATGCTGAAGGAATAACTGTTGCCTCCACGACTATTAATAATCTAACGATTGATCTTACACAACCCGCTATTACATTTGTGAACTTAGTTGAAGGTGCTTTTTCCAAATCTGGTTCGATTGAGCTAGCTACCGAAACAGATTCAGCTGTGCAAATTTGTATGGGGAACTGCGATGGTACTGGAACATGGATAAATGTCCCAAAAGATAGTAATGGGAAATGGATTTACACTAATCCGCAGATGGAAGAAGGCGCTCAAACCGTTTCTGCAAGAGCGATAGACCGTGCAGGGAATGAGGGAGCACCAAAACCTATTACTTTTACATTAGATACATTACGTCCCAATATTTTAATGAAAAGTATTGTTCCAACTTACACAGAGGATATGACTCAAGTTTCAATAAGTACGGAAATAAAATTCAGGGTTTCCGATGCCAATGCATTAAAGGAAACAGAAATTGACAAAAGTATCAGAGTTACAAGTAATGGTAAAGATGTTCCAGGTGATGTACATTATGACAAGACCACAAAAGAAATTTCATTTATACCATCCGTAAGACCCTTATCATTAAGCACAAAATATAATGTTTTTATTAGCCCCTTGGGAGTTATTGATTCTGCTGGAAATAGTGCTTTTCCTAGGTTTTGGTCATTTACGACGGAAAGTGCTCCACCAATTAAGGATGAAGAGAGTGGACAGCAACTTTATGGAATAGCATTAAACGGAGAAAATGTTCACCGGGAAAGTCCGCATGCCGTTTATGCAAATAATGTGAATGTATGTGTCAATTGCCATAGTACTCATGAAGCAACTAATCCAAACCTATTGGATCAGAAAAAAAATAGTGGAAATGCTAATACTAACCTATCTGTCGATAACTATTGCATGGCCTGTCATGACGGGACAGTTGCACCTATGCCTGAAAATAGCCAAGCCACGCACAAGCATTCTTCGGCAATTGACATTTCCGGGAAACCGAGCGGCAGTTCCTGTGCAAGTTGTCACAATCCACATTTAGAGCGGTCAGAGGGTAATCCTAATTTAGCACAGGATCATATTGTTTATACGCATGCTCCTGATATTCAAAAGGACAACAAGCCTGTTGGAAAAATAAGCAGCAAAGAACAACTATGTGAGTCCTGTCATGAAGCAGATAGTGGTGGGAAAATTGCGCAACATGACGTAGAGTATCGAGTCTTCCAATATAAAAAAAATATTAATGCAATAGGGATCTATGAAAATTATGAACTCTGTCTCCGATGTCATAATTTGAATACCAAAAATAAGTATAAGGGAATTGCTGATATTGCGAGCTTTTACAATAATTTGACGGAAGAAACTATGGAAGAATACGAAACAAGCAATCCTGGCTTTTCCTACTCTAAAAGGGAGATTTCCTTGGCTGAGAACCAATTTTCCAGACATATTATAAAGGCACAGGATGGAAGCCCTCTTGCCGGGCACATTCCATGTGCAGAGTGTCATGATACCCATGGGTCTGATAATATAAAAAATCTTAAAGAATCTTTAGGGCACGAGGATGTACAGTCCTTTAATGCTGGAGAAACAGATCGTAAAATTGTGAAAGTGCAAATTGGTTCCAATGAGCGCGAGTTTACTATATTAACAGATGCCAAGGAACGGGTATTCTGTCTCTCTTGTCATAATGGAACAACAGCCATTTATGGGGTTACAGGACAAAAATATGACGAAACCCTTTATGAACATAAGGATTATCCGGATAAGACATGCTCTTACTGTCATGGAAGAGGGGAGACAGATGTCGAAAAAGCTTTAAGTGCTTCCCACGCTCCTAAAAAAGGGGTAATACCCACACAATAAAACTAAAATCGAGAGGAGTTCTCCTCTTGATTTTTTTGTTCCTGGTATTTGGTTTATTAACTTGATGTACATCTCCGCTATTGAAATTGATGCTAAAGATATAGAAGTACGAATTATGTCCTTTTTAACAAATTTGATTGGAGTGATTAAATTGAAATGAAAGGAACAATCTCTATAAGGGAAGGCATAAACTTTTTAACGACCAAACTTTGAAATTTAGGCGCTTATCACGCTATAATGGTTAAGGAACTGAACAATGATTTCGGAATAAAATGCGATATAGGTAATTTTTATAGAGGTGAAGATAATGGAATTAGCAGAAATTCGTAATGAACTTGAAAAAACAGCTAAGAAATTAGCGGACTTTAGGGGGTCTCTTTGACCTTGAAAATAAAGAAGCAAGAATTGCTGAATTAGACGATGAGATGCTTCATCCTGATTTCTGGAACGATCAGCAGGCTGCACAGACCGTCATTAGTGAAGCAAATGGATTAAAGGACCAGGTCAATGAATTTTATGATCTGAATAACAGCTTTGAAAATTTGGAATTAACCTACGAACTTGTCAAAGAAGAAAATGATGAAGAATTACGTGCGGAGTTGGAAGAGGAACTCGGGCAGTTAACAGCTCGTTTGAGTCAATTTGAACTACAGCTTCTTCTTAGTGAGGAGTACGATAAAAATAATGCCATTCTAGAACTTCACCCGGGTGCGGGTGGAACGGAATCACAGGACTGGGGATCGATGCTGCTGCGGATGTATACTCGCTGGGCTGAGAAAAAGGGCTTTAAGGTTGAGACCCTTGATTACTTGCCCGGAGATGAAGCGGGGATTAAGAGTGTAACGCTCGCGATTAAGGGGCATAATGCGTACGGCTACTTAAAGGCGGAAAAAGGGGTCCACCGTCTGGTAAGGATTTCTCCATTCGATTCCTCAGGCCGTCGTCATACGTCTTTCGTTTCCTGTGAAGTCATGCCTGAACTCAATGATGACATTCAAATAGAAGTCCGGACAGAAGATTTAAAAATTGATACCTATCGTGCGACAGGTGCGGGCGGACAGCATATTAACACTACCGATTCGGCCATCCGGATTACCCACCTGCCAACTGGTGTAGTTGTCACGTGTCAAGCGGAACGTTCACAAATTAAAAACCGCGAGGCAGCGCTGAAAATGCTAAAAGCCAAGCTGTATCAATTGGAAATTGAGAAACAAGAGCAAGAGCTTTTGGAAATACGAGGCGAACAAAAAGAAATCGGCTGGGGAAGTCAAATTCGATCATACGTATTCCATCCTTATTCGATGGTGAAAGATCACAGGACTAGCACAGAAAGCGGGAACGTTCAGGCTGTTATGGACGGAGATTTGGACCAGTTTATTAATGCATATCTCAGATCGAGAATTTCATAAATTGGACATATTTATAGCCTTTGCCGACTAATTCGGCAAAGGCTTATTTTTTGGGAACTATTTGCCGATCTAGATGAGGAGTGTGTGATCGTTACGTTGAGGATAAGTAGATTACTCTACATTTTGAAGTTACACTTCCGCAGAGAGCATTTCAAACATCTTATCATGATTTTCCAATTTGTTATCGATGTGTCTAAAATAACTTCTAAATTCCGTTGCATTATTTTTAACTGTTTGCTCAAGTGAGTGAATACTTTCCTCCACTTTATCTAATCGTTGATTTACACCAGTAAATTGTTCATCCATAGCATTGAACCGCTGATCCATAGCATTGAACCGTTGATCCATAGCATCAAACCGCTGATCCATAGCATCAAACCGCTGATCCATAGCATCAAGTCTAGTTTCAATCTTATCAATCCGCTGATCCATGGTATCAAGTCTAGATTCGATTTTATCAAACCGCTGATCAATTTGTTCAAACCGCTTATCAATCTTTTCGAACTGTTGATTCATTTGTTCCATCATTTGCTTTAACAACTGCTCCATTATGTTCACCTCCTATTCAACATATTATAACATTCATTGATATTTTTTTAGCAAAACAATCGATAATCTCTCCAAGAGAACCTTCCTTATAAAAACCGCTTTACTAGCAAATGCTAAGAGAAAAATTTAATCCTTTACCACGTCAACTTACTGCCATTTACACCAATATTTACCCATGCTATACTCACTTTCGGTTAATAGAAAGTATTTAAAATTTTGAGGAGAATAGCTTTATGAATATCTTAAGTAATTTAACACTTACCTATCCTAAAACGAGAATAGCAATCGATTATCTTTTTGTATTAATTGGTGCGGCAATCATTGGTTTAACTTTTAATGTTTTCTTACTTCCGAACCAAGTGGCCTCAGGCGGAGTAAGTGGTATTAGTACGATTCTAAAGACAGTACTCGGGTGGGAGCCTGCCTATGTTCAGTGGGCGTTTAATATTCCATTATTTGTAGCCGGTGTGGTTTTATTAGGAAAGCAGTTTGGTGTGAAAACCCTTGCGGGAACGATTTTTTTACCATTAGTAGTTTTTTTTACAAGGAATTTAGATCCTTGGACAAATGACGCACTTCTTGGAGCTCTGTTTGGGGGAATTGGTGTAGGACTTGGATTGGGCATAGTCTTTAGGGGAAGAGCATCGACGGGCGGGACTGACCTGGCAGCGCAAATTATTCATAAATATACAGGTTTTTCTCTAGGACGATGCGTTGTCATTATCGATGGTTTAATAGTGCTAGCTGCTGCGATTGTATTTGATATCGAAAAGGGTTTGTATGCGTTGATTGCCCTTTATGTAACAAGTAAAACAATTGACCTGATTCAGGTTGGTTTCGGCCGATCAAAAATGGCAATGATTATTACTGGTAAACAAGAAGAAGTTCGTGCCGGAATTTTGAATAAAATAGACCGTGGTGTGACAAAACTATCAGCATATGGTGGATTTACTGACCATGAACGGCCAGTTCTTATGTGCGTGGTAGATCAATCGGAGTTCACAAAATTGAAACAATTGGTTAAAGCCCTTGACCCATCTGCATTTGTTGTTGTTATGGATGCAGCTGAAGTGTTAGGCGAGGGTTTCAAGCGGGCATAGGATTGGTATAATAGGGCATTGATGGTAATATTTTCCGAAGGGGGTAATAACATGAAAAAGAAGTGGGTTACATTTCTGATGGGAACTGCATTAGTAATGGGTCTGGCTGCCTGCGGAGGCGGGGATAAAGACACAAGTAAAGACACAGGAACTGACAAAGGAACGGAAACAGCAAGCAGTGATGCAGCAGCGAAGATTTTTGATCAAAAATGCTCGAGCTGTCATGGCGGCGATCTAACAGGTGGTATGGGCCCAAATCTTACCAAGGTTGGCTCTAAGTACTCTAAGGATGAAATCTTGAATATCCTTAAAAATGGTAAAGGGCAAATGCCTGCAAACGTAATAACTGGCGATGATGCAAACCAAGTTGCTGAGTGGCTTGCTGCCAAAAAATAAAAGACTCGAGAAGCGTTCTGTTTGAAAAAACAGGGCGTTTTTTATTTCTCTAAATAAAAAAAATGTCGAGTTTTGTAATTGTTTGAAAAGAAACTGTAATATTTTTACCGCTTTTTTTAACGATTTATGATGTTATAATAGGATTATGCGAAATTATGCACATGTTTTTTTTGTTATCCTAGTCCATTTTGCAAATAAAAAAAGATAATTGTCGAATAAAATTCGAAATGTCTTTAAATAAAGGTGATAAAAAATGATAGAACTACAAGATGTTTATAAAAAGTACCCGAATGGAGTTTCAGCCATTAATGGGATAGACGTCCGGATCAACCAGGGCGAATTTGTCTATGTCGTCGGACCAAGTGGTGCCGGAAAATCGACATTTATTAAAATGATGTATCGTGAGGAAGTTCCGACTTCTGGGACCATCACAATGAATGGTGTTAACTTAGCTAAATTAAAAATGAAAAAGGTCCCTATTTTCAGACGGAATCTTGGCGTTGTTTTTCAGGATTTTAAGCTGCTTCCGAGATTAACTGTTTATGAAAATGTTGCCTTTGCCTTAGAGGTTATCGAAGCCCAGCCGAAAGTAATTAAAAAACGAGTGATGGAAGTTCTTGATCTTGTTAACTTAAAGCATAAAATAAAAATGCTGCCGTCCGAGCTTTCAGGCGGGGAGCAGCAGCGTGTTTCGATAGCTCGTTCAATTGTCAATTCGCCGAAAGTCGTAATTGCGGATGAGCCTACCGGAAACCTTGATCCTGAAACATCTTGGGAAATTATGAAAATATTTGAAGAGATTAATTCAAGAGGAACAACGATTGTTATGGCAACCCATAACCGAGAGATTGTTAATACATTACAGCATCGAGTGATTGCCATTGAAGGCGGTAAAATCGTGCGTGATGATGAAAGAGGTGAATACGGTTATGAAAATTAGAACCATTGGCCGTCACTCCCGAGATAGCTTAAAGAATATCAGCAGAAATGGCTGGATGACTTTTGCATCGGTAAGTGCTGTTACCGTTACCTTGATTTTAGTTGGTGTCTTTTTCGTTATTATGATGAATCTTAATAGAGTAGCAGAAACAATTGAAGACGATGTGTCAATTCGCGTTCATATTGATGTAGCTGCAAACGCTCAAGATCAGCAAAAACTTAAAACTGTGATTGAAAGTATACCTGAAGTAAAAAGTGTCACATTCTCCTCGAAACAGCAGGAACTAGACAATTTAGTAAATAGTCTTGGGGAAGAAGGAAAGTCCTTTAAACTTTTTGAACAGGATAATCCTTTAAACGATGTTTATATCGTAAAGACGAAAAAACCGACAGATACGATGCAAGTAGCTAAACAAATTCAAAAATCTACTTATGTTGCCAAGGTCAAATATGGTCAGGGCAAGGTGGAAAAATTATTCAAGTTTATTAAAGCAAGCCGCAACGTCGGTATTGTATTAATTATCGGCTTATTCTTCACGGCTATTTTCTTAATCTCGAATACAATCAAAATTACGATTATTGCGAGACGTAGAGAAATTAAGATTATGAGGTTAGTAGGTGCCACGAATACGTTCATCCGTTGGCCGTTCTTCTTAGAAGGACTATGGCTAGGCATAATCGGATCAATTTTACCAATTATCCTAATTTCCATTGCCTACTATCGTGCCTATGATTATATCGGTCCACGGCTTGAAGGAACTTTCATTAAAGTGCTTCCATTTGATCCATTCATGTATCAGGTTTCCGGCATTCTTATTCTAATGGGTGCTCTGATAGGAATTTGGGGAAGCTTAATGTCCGTTCGAAAATTCTTAAAAGTATAATATAGATCAGGAAGGATGACACCCGTGTCCTTCCTGATTTACTGTTATCCGACCTATTACTAGAATAGACGCGTGAGTCCTACAGAATGTTACGTACAACAGCATTCGTCAAAAAAAGGTAAACCTGGATTTACCTGTACATAGAGAGATAGGAGGAGAAATTGGAAATGAAGAAATCAGTAATCACCATTACCGTTGCATTAACGGTTGGGCTGGGAACAATATTTGGCGGAGTTTCTGTTAAAACAGAAGCTGCATCCCTTTCTAGTCTAAAAGGTGAACAAAATAAGATCCACGACAAACGTTCTAATTTACAATCGAATATCAATCAAGCAAATGATAAAATCAACACATTACAAAATCAGCAGGCAGACGTAAAGAGTGAAATGAAACGTCTGGACTTTGCGATTGAAGATACAACAACAAAAATAGACGATAAATCCAAAAAGATAAAAGATACAAAAGCAGAGGTTACGAAACTTCAAGCTGAAACAAAGGTGATCAAAGAGCGAATTAACAAGCGAAATGTCCTTTTGAAGGACAGGGCCCGCAGTTATCAGGAAAATGGCGGCATGGTCAATTATTTAGATGTGATAATGGGATCAACGAGCTTTAGTGATTTTATTGATAGGGCCAATGCGGTTACCACAATCATGCAAGCGGACCAAGATATTATTAAGCAGCATGAGGCCGATAAACAGGAGCTTGCACAGAAACAAGCAAAAGTAGAAAAAGATCTTTCTAGTCTTGAGAAGATGCTAGCAGACTTAAAAACTATGAATCAGCAATTAAATGTACAAAAGAAAGAAAAAGATAAAATGTTAGCAAGCCTTAAAGACCAGGAAGAAGAAGTCCATGAAGGTATGATGGAATTGAAAGAAGAGGAGCAACTTCTTGCTGCTCAAGAGGCGGCGATTCAAAAGGCCATTCAAATGGAAAAAGAAGCACAAGCTAGAGCAGCGGAAGAAGCGAAAAGAAGCAGAACCACAAACTCAAACAATGGAAATGACAGTGGTCCTAAATCTGATACCACACCTAATGTTACGAGCGGATCTTGGACCCAGCCGGCTACGGGATATCGTAGTTCTGGTTTTGGCGGTCGTGGTGATGGGAATCACTATGGTGTCGATATAGCCAACGGAACAAAGGTACCAATCGTTGCTGCAGCAAATGGCGTTGTCATTAGATCCTATTATTCTAGCACGTACGGAAATTGTATTTTTGTTTCACACTCGATTAATGGACAAGTGTATACAACCGTTTATGCTCATATGACCCAACGTTATGTTGGCAGCGGGGCAAGCGTGAAAAAAGGTCAAAAGATTGGTCTGATGGGGAATACTGGTGCCTCAAGAGGACAGCATTTGCATTTTGAACTTCATAAAGGTCCATGGACACAGGATAAGCGTTATGCCATCAATCCAGTCGGCATTGTTCCATTACCATAAAAAAGAAGAAGCCGCGTGCTTCTTCTTTTTTTTATTGTATAGGAAATTATAAAATAAATAATTGTAGCAAAATTGAAATAGATCTCTGAATCCAGCTCCAGCGCCCAGCGGCTAGTGTACTTCGCTCTCCGCCCTACGATAAGTCAAGCACGAATGCGCTAACGCTCTTCGTGTTTCCTTTATCTCGGTTGGAGCGCTCCAGTCCATACGCCGCTAAACGGGCGCTTGCGCTTTTTGTTCTATCAATCATCATAACTCGTCCACTATCTACATATATGTTAATAATCGGGCAGGAATTTGGTGCCTTTTTAGAAAAATAGATAGGACAGGCATTTTTAACTTGAGGAGGACCATAGATGAATCGTAGATGGATTGCCCTGTTGATGACGGGTTCGCTCCTGACAGGCGCAGGGGGCACATATGCAGGTATGCAGTTATTAGATCATAAAGATGGTAGTAAAAAACTGGAACTCATTCAATCGAATGATAATGGAATGAGTACGAGCGAAAGTGGATCAGACCTTGAAAAAGTAGAGAGTGCCTATGATTTGATCTTAAGCAGGTATGTTGAAAAAGTAGATCAGGAAAAGTTGGTAGAAGGCGCGATTCAAGGGATGTTATCTGTTCTAAAAGATCCGTACTCTGTCTATATGGACAAGGAAACCGCCAAACAATTTACACAAACGTTGGAATCCTCATTCGAAGGGATTGGAGCCGAAGTCGGCATGGTCGATGGGAAAATTGTAATCGTCTCTCCGTTTAAAGGTTCTCCTGCTGAAGAAGCAGGCATTAAACCAAATGATCAAATTCTAAAGGTTGATGGGAAAAGTGTGGAAGGGCTGGACTTGAATAAGGCAACACTTAAGATTCGCGGTAAAAAAGGGACGAAGGTTCAATTATTAATTGCGAGAAAAGGGTTAAAAGATCCGCTGGCGATTGACGTCACCCGCGATGAAATCCCTCTTGAAACGGTCCATGCATCAATTAAGGAACATGATGGCAAAAAAATCGGCTATATCGAACTAACTTCTTTTTCAGAGGACACAGCTGCTGATTTTGAAAAAGAATTAACCGCCTTAGAAAACGATCATATTAAAGGGTTAATTATTGATGTGCGTGGCAATCCTGGCGGCCTACTCGACAGTGTTGGTGAGATATTAAAGGAATTTGTCCCAGAGAATAAGCCATATGTCCAAATCGAACAGCGGAATGGTGATAAAAAACGATACTTCTCCAATCTTTCGGAGAAAAAGGATTATCCCGTGGTTGTCCTTGTTAACAAAGGCAGTGCCTCCGCATCCGAAATTCTTGCCGGTTCACTACAAGAAGCGGATGGTTACCAACTTGTTGGAGAAACTACCTTCGGAAAAGGCACCGTTCAGCAGGCTGTGCCGATGGGGGATGGAAGCAACATCAAACTGACGTTATTTAAATGGCTGACCCCAGATGGAAATTGGATTCATAAAAAAGGAATCGAGCCAGATGTAGCCATTAAACAACCAGCGATCTTCGCCACCCACCCGATTCAAGTCGAAGAGATATTGGAAGAGGATATGAACAATGAGCAAGTGAAGAATGCCCAAGAGGTGTTAGCTGGCTTAGGATTTGCCCCAGGCAGGACGGATGGTTATTTTAGTAAGGAAACGACCATGGCAGTTAAAGGATTCCAGCTCCAAGCAAACCTGGAGCCAACTGGAAAAATTGGTCCAGAGACAGCAGCCAAACTTGAAGAAGCAGCGATTGTGGAAATGAAAAAAGAGAAAAACGATCTGCAATTGCAAACGGCATTAAGATTAATTACTAAAGAATAAAGCAGGGGCTAAAAGCCTCTGTTTTTCTTGTGGTCTTTATTGGTACAATATTTTTACCATTTTCTAAAAACTAGCAATATGTTTTATGGCGGCGATTTGGTAAAATACTCTTTAGGAGACTTTTCCATAATAGACTACTAGAAATTTTTAATAGAGGCAGGTGACAGGAATTGGTGCAAATATGGCTTGTAGAACTTCTTAAAGGGACAGGCAAGTTATTTCTTCATCCTGTTTTATACTATCTCGTTTTCCTTGCAGGGATTTTAGGCGTAATGAGGGTGAAACGTGAGCGGAAAAATTTCCATATTCGGGCACATGATGCCTATTTCGAACTTCGACAGTTATTTCCGCCGGGCATACTAATCGGTCTTGTGCTTTCGGTAATTGTTATTGCGGTAGGAATCACGGTTCCATTCGCAACCATCCTGCTTATTGCTGGATTTACATTTTTGTGGTCACTAACGACAAATGTTCGCTGGATCTCGCCTGCCTATACAATGGGGGCAGCCTTTTTCTCAATCATATTGATAGCGGAAAATAATTGGACAATCCCGCCCTTTTCGAAGTCGTTCCAGGCATTGAGTGACAAGATATATCCTTCTATTGTCGTTTTGCTGGGGTTGATGCTAATCGCAGAAGGGATGCTCATCCTTAAAAATGGCAGTTATGGGACATCCCCTAAACTTGCTAAAAGCAAACGCGGTCAAAATGTAGGATTGCACGAAGGAAAGCGTCTTTGGATGCTGCCGATTTTCTTGCTTATACCAGGCAATGCTTTGCAGCTTCCGTTCGACTGGTGGCCCGTTTTCCATTTGGGAGCGAAGGAGTACTCGCTGATTTTTGTTCCATTTGCGATTGGATTTCATCAGCAAGTCAAAGGAATGCTGCCTAAGATTGCGATTGAGCTTCATGGCCGCCGGGTAATCCTCCTTGGAGTGTTTGTTACACTTCTTTCCGTTCTAGGCTATTGGTTCCCGCTTAGTTCGATTGTCACCGCAGCTCTGGCTGTTCTCGGCCGTGAGTTTATTATTTTACTCGCTGGCATGAAGGATGATAATCTCCCGTTTTATTTTTCGAAAAAGAATCAGGGCCTGATGATTATCGGGGTTATTCCTGAGTCACCCGCAAGTAAAATGGATTTACAGGTGGGTGAAGTGATCACGAAAGCGAATGGCGTCTTGGTTCGTGATGAAAAGGTGTTTTACGAAGCACTACAAAAAAATCGCGCCCACTGCAAACTAGAGGTCCTCGACACAAATGGAGAAATCCGTTTCGTCCAACGTGCTCTATACGAAGGCGATCACCACGAACTAGGCATCCTCTTTGTACAGGACGATCGTAAATATGATGTTGGTGCCTGACACCAAAAACCACTTAGCCATCGTACTAAGTGGTTTTTTTATGTTCTTTTAGAATAACTTAAAATATCTTTGTAAAATCTAAAGTTAAATCGATTGACAAGAAAACATAAATATTATAAAATTACTTTGAATTAGAGATATATTAATTGAAAATATTTGATTTTTTAATATCTTAATTGAGAATATCTTGGTGAGTATGTTTGTAGGAAAAAATCCTGCAAACAAGCGTTTTGTTTATTCATGAACACTACGTAATTTTAATATAAAAAAATTTTTATAGGTGGTGTTGAAGTTGGGTTTATTAGGTAGACTATTTGGTGAATCAACAAAGGAGGAAAAAACAATGACAAAATTAAACATTGGGATTATTTTAGGTAGCACACGTCAAGGACGTGTAAGCCCACAAGTTGGGGAATGGGTAAAAGGAATTGCTGACAAGCGCGGTGATGCAAACTATGAAATCGTTGATATTGCAGACTTTAATTTACCATTCTTAGGTACAACAGACGGTTCAGAACCAGGAATCGCAGAATGGAATACTAAACTTGCGAGCTTAGATGGCTTTGTTTTCATCGTGCAAGAATACAATCACAGCATCACTGGTGCATTAAAAAATGCGCTTGATTTTGCACGTGAAGCATGGAATAACAAAGCTGCAGGGATTGTCAGCTATGGTTCAACAGGTGGAGCACGTGCCGCTGAACATTTACGTGGAATTCTAGGTGAGTTAAAAGTAGCGGATGTTCGTACACATCCAACCTTATCATTATTCACAGACTTTGAAAACGGCAGTGTTTTCAAACCAGCTGAATTACATCTTACAAATGTAAATGCTATGCTTGATGAAGTTAACCAATGGAGCGGAGCATTAAAAACAATCCGATAAGAATAAACAGGGGAGAGATGATTCATTTAATCATCTCTCCCCTTATTTTTGTATTTACAACTTGCGATACTTTTTCAATGAGAAGATATTCAATACAATGAAAATCGCTGCGAAGATAAGTAAGGCCAAGAGGTCACCGCTAATCTCACTAAAACCTAACCCTTTATACATCACACCTTTTAGAGCATCCCCTGCATAGTACATCGGTATAACCTTTGCAACTGCCTGTAACCAATCGGCCATCCCTTCCAGCGGAAAGATTCCTGCGAAAAATATTTGTGGGATAACTGCGATTGGGATAAATTGGATCATTTGAAACTCAGAAGCAGCGAAGGTCGATAATAGAATTCCAAGTGAGAGAGCCACCAACGCTAGAAGTAAATTGATGAGAAGCACATTCCCAATCGACCCGACCAGAACGATATCTAATACATTAATAGAATAGAATACCACGATCATTGTTTGGATGACTGCAAAAATCCCATAGCCCACCAAGTACGCGGTAACGATTTCCCATCTCCGTATCGGCGTCGACATCAACCTTTCCAGTGTTCCTGTTGTCCGTTCACGCAATAATCCAATTCCTGAAATAATAAAGACGAAAAAGAAAACGAAGAAACCAACTAATATCGGGCTTAATACATCAAAAAAGACGGTGTCAGCATCTCCATACACATAATCAATATCGACGCTTTGCTGGACCATACCTGCCACTGCCGGATTTTGCTGAATTAACTTAGCTTGACTTTGGGCCGCGATTGCTTGGCTGACTTTCATTTGCAAGCCCTTTGCTTTTGATGGGTCGTTATTTTGCAATGTTAATTTCAAACGTCCATTCTCTTGTTCTAATAATCCATCAAGGTGGTTATCTACCACCGTTTGAGAATTGACTTTTTCGTACTGTTTCACTTGAATGTCTGCCTTTTTCAATACGCTCACAAGATTATCATCCACACCAGTGACACCTAATTTAGGATCGACGGTGTTGCCGTTGAATAAAAAATACATCAGGGTCAGGATTAGCAGTGGTGCCACAAACAGCAAGGCTAAGGTACGTTTATCCCGAAACATCTGCCGGAAGATTCGTTTAACTAACGCGAAAACTCTCATGATTGTTTCACCCCTGCCTTCAAGAATACCTCATCAAAATCGTCGGTCCCGTATAACGCCTTTAATTCATTTGGCGTGCCACTTGTTAAAATTCGTCCATCGCGAACCATGGCGACGTAATCGCATTTCACTGCTTCATCCATGACATGGGTAGTGACTATGATTGTTTTTTGCTCTTCATTTTTCAAGCGCAGGAATTCTTTCCAAATCGACAATTTTAATTCGGGGTCAATGCCGACAGTTGGCTCATCAAGGATTAAGATTTGTGGGTCTTGAATTAGTGCGATTGCTAAGGATAAGCGCCGTTTCATCCCACCTGAATAGGCAGCGACCCGTTTTTTCAGGTCATCGGTGAGGTTAACTAAATTCGCGACGTACGTTAACCGACTTTTCTGAACGTCTTTATTCAATCCAAAGAGGGAAGCGAAAAACTTTAGATTCTCTTCGCCCGTTAACTCTCCGTACAAAGCGTCAGCTTGGGCCATATAGCCAATTTCTTGAAGTAAGGAAAGGTTTGGCATTTTTTTATTTAATACATGAATGGAACCTTTATCCGCCTTTTCCATACCAACAATCATTTTGACAAGGGTGGTTTTTCCGGCACCAGAAGGGCCAATCAATCCGAATAACTGCCCTTTTTCGATCGTTAAGTTGACCTCATTTAAGACGGTTTTTTTTCCAAAACTTTTACTGACATCTTCTACATTAATGGTTGAATTCATCAATCATGCCTCCTAGGATGGCTATTATGATTTCATTTTACAACGTAGTTGGATATAAGCAATAAACAAAAAACAACAATGTGTTGATTAACATTCACCGCTGACCAAAGTGTTCATTTACTTTCAAAAAAAGTTAATAAGGCAGTCTAATTTGGTTTATAACCAAGAGAATTCCTAGGTCCTAAAAATGTGATTCGCGATAGGATCATCGCTATTTCGCGTGGAGACTTTTCCATCCCGCTTTCTAACCAATGCTGAATTACACCGAGGTGGGCGGAACTGACATAAGCAAAAAGATAGTCCACTGGGACAAGCAAATTAACGCTATTTATTTTTGACATGATATTTTGATAAAAGGTCTGTTTAATGAAATCTTTCAATTTTCCTTGGAATGATGCGTCCCCGTTTGGACCCAGTATCACTTTCATAAAGCTTGAATTTTCTTGGAAAAATTCAAATAAGTTAATAATGAAAGGAAAGGGCTCATCTTCCCTGTTAAAGTTCATGAAATCAAGTGGGTTAATTTCTTCCGCGATTTTTTGAATTTCGGTTAATATCTCCGCTTCGCTCTGCTCCAATAAATCGTATTTATCATGGTAATGTAGATAAAATGTTCCACGATTAATCTCTGCTTTTTGTGTTAAATCTCGGACCGTAATACCTTCAAACCCTTTTTCCTCCATTAACTCTGTAAGAGCATCACGAATCAATCGCTTGGTTCTAATAATTCGTCTGTCGGTTGATTTTTCTGGCATGCTTATTCCTCCAAAAAAATTTTTATTAAAAAAAATTAACGTATCATCCATTTGTGTTGAGTAATAGACAGATAGCTTGTTATTGTTGATTGCCTTTGTTATTAAACGAATTATAATATACACCATGAACATTAATCAACATTGTGTTTAATTATATTAGGAAAATAAGAGGAGGATTTCCATGAACTATTCAATAGTAAATTAGCTTTTTTATCACCGATCATTGTCTTAGTTGTGGTGTTTGTTTTTGGATTAACGCTTATTCCATCCGTACAACCTACTCCAAAGAATTTACCGATTGTGTTTGTTAATGAAGACCAAGGGGTGGATATTCCTAAGCAGGGAAAAGTGAATATGGGGAAAACAATTGCAGGCATGATACAGAAAACAGCCCAATCTACTTCAGGTGAAGAACCTGCTATTAAATTTATCTCCGTCTCAAGTTATCAGGAAGCGAAGAAGGGGTTAGATCATCGTGATTATTATGCAGCATTGGTTATTCCAAAGGATTTCTCTAGGAAGCAAGCCTCGCTCCGCGGGCCTAAACCTATATCCCCTGAAATCGAAATAGTAGTGAATCAAGGAATAAATACGGCTGGTTCCACGATGGCAGGTACAGTCCTTAATGGAATAGTCGACCAAATGAATCAAAAAGTCCGTACACAATTACTAGCTGAATTTAATACTCAAGGGGGGACGGTGACGACAAAACAGGCAGCAGCCATTGTGTCACCAATCACGAAAAAAGTAACAAATGTCAATGAAACTGGTGAAAATAGCATGAATGGAAATGCTCCGGTTTCCTTATTCCAACCGCTTTGGATGGCAAGTATTGCAGGAGCAGTGATTATCTTTTTAACGCTATCTAAACTATCGTTCACGAATCGAAAAGAAAAATTCAGTTCATTAGTAGCTCAAGTATTAATGGGAGCAGTGATTGCCCTTGTAGCAGGATTTGGATTAACCTGGATGGCCGATGCAATCGGAGTTCATATTTCTCAATTTGGAGATACGGCACTGTTCTTATCCCTGGCGTGTTACAGCTTTTTCTTAATGATTTCAGCTGTTCTTTCCTGGACTGGAATCAAGGGGGTTCCCATTTTTGTGATCATGCTATTCTTTGGCGCGCCCCTACTAGCGATGGCACCTGAGTTTATGCCAGCGTTTTACCGGGAATGGATCTTTCCTTGGCTGCCGATTCGGTTTTTAGTCGAAGGACTCAGAGACTTGTTCTATTTTGGCAAAAATTTAAGCTGGAATCATTCAACATCAGTTTTAACGTGGATTGCGGCCGGAAGCATGGTCGTGATATTTGCCTCGGTGGGAAAATTCCGGTCAAAACAAGAGGAAAAATCTACTGCTATGTAAATGAGCACTTTCACACGTTTGAAAAGCACAAAACAGGAATTTTTTTGTATATTTGGAAGCCTGGCTGTTAAACCTAAAGTGGGAAATTCTTATCCATGGAAGGTGGTTCAGCCTTGATTATTAACTTGCTGAATGGAATTGAGTTTCAAAATCCAGATTTTTTTAATCTTAAAGAAGCAGCCGCGCTGATTTTTTATTTCACCGTTTATTCGTTTTTAGGCTGGCTCCTTGAAAACAGCTATAACTTATTGACGAAAAGGGAATTTTTTAAGCCGAATTTTCTATTTGGGCCATTTAAACCGATGTACGGCATTACCCCTGTGCTCTTGGTCTATTTGATTTCACCAGAAACAAATGGGGGAGTAGTCATTCTTCTTTGTTTCTTCATCCCAACCTTTGTGGAATATTTAACAGGAGCGCTTCTGCAAAAGCTTTTTAACCGGAAATGGTGGGATTACACTGACACCCCCCTGCAGCTTCATGGTCATATTTGCGTGCCCTTTTCTTTATCCTGGATGGTGCTGTCGTTGCTATGTATTAAATGGATTCATCCTGCCATTGTCTCAACCTACGGGGCCGTGGAACCATTTTGGGCATGGTTCTGGTCAGCGATAGGATTGTATTTCCTAGCCGATCTAGTTTTAGCCATTCGCAAACATTCGTTGCAAGAACTAATGCCAGAAAAAGCAAATAATCAACTTCAATAGGTGCCTGACACCAAAATCTTATAAAACTCCTTCCACTAAAAAAGAAGGAGTTTTTGCTGTTGCCTGGTAAACTTTCATGATCTTAAAGTTAGAACGAAAGATTAAAATTCAATGAAAAAAAGAAAACTAAGCAAAAAAAGTGCTAAATTGAATGAGTTAGATCTTAGAGAGATATAGTTCGTGATATAAAAATTTCAATTTGCTACTACAAGGCTAATGAATGAAAAAGGAGGGATGATGATGAAACAACGGATTTTGGTTGTAGAGGATGAAAAACAGATAGCCAAGATATTAAAGATTGAACTCGACTATGAGGGATATGAAGTAATGGTGGCTTATGACGGGAAATCAGGTTTGCAGGCAGCCTTAAGTGAAAAATTAGATTTAATTTTATTGGATGTTATGTTACCCGAAATCAATGGTATTGAGGTATTAAGAAGAATACGAAAAGAGAATAACCTCATACCTGTTATTTTATTAACAGCCCGTAATATGACAATCGATAAGGTAGCAGGACTCGATCAAGGGGCCAATGATTACATTACAAAGCCATTTGAGATTGAGGAATTATTAGCAAGAATTCGCTCATGTCTTCGTCAAAGTTCCATTGCAGTAAATGCTTCACATACCGATGATTCCTTATTAGAAATAAGGGATCTAAGTGTTAATCTTGATACCAGAGAGGTCATTAGGGGGGAGACGTCTATCACGTTAACTCCCAAGGAATTCGATTTACTCGTATATTTGTTATCGCAAAAAAATAGAATTGTCACGCGGGAAAGCATCCTTCTTCAAGTATGGGGCTATGAATATGAAGGGGAAACGAATGTCATTGATGTATTTATCAGACATTTACGTAAGAAAATTGAAGAAGGTTTTTCTGACCCAACGATTATTCATACGGTAAGGGGCATCGGTTATACCATAAGGGAGAATTAAAGCTATGAAGATTACCACAAAAATAAATTTAATTACAACCGCTTGGATAATCTGTGTGTTACTGGCTGTGAATGCGGTGATCTTTTTTTCATTTATGAAGATTACTGTCAATATGGAAGATGGTGAACTATTTCAAAAGGCGGATTACTTGATAAATGAAATAAACAAGGAAGATTCCCAGTCTGTTATTAAAGAAAAATTAACCCCGTACCTAACGAATCAATCATTTATAAGAATCGTTCAACCTGATGAGAAAATTGTTAATCAAGTAACAAATGATCAGCAACTGGCTGCTAAAATTAAACCGGAATTCACCGATGAAAAAGGGACTCAAAGGCGTACCATTCGACTTAATCATCAAGAAGAACAATTTGCGATTGTCAGGGTGCCGATTCAATCCAATGGACAGGTTGTTGGAACACTGGAGTTCGGGGAGAAATTAGTAGGATTAGAAACTGGAAAAGATTTAGTCCTTTCCATTCTTGCGTTTTGTACCATTTTAGGAGCGGTATTATCACTGCTCGGGGGCAGATGGCTGTCGAATCTAATTATGAGGCCCATTTCTAATATGATTAACACCATGGAGGATATTGAAAAAAGTGGGATTCCGAAAAAAATCATCATCCAACATGAGACAAAGGATGAATTGCAAAAATTGGCGGTTACGTTTAATCGGATGATTGGCAGATTAGAGGCAAATCTCGAAAAACAGAGACAATTTATCTCTGACGCATCACATGAATTAAAAACTCCACTCACGGTAATCAAAAGCTATGCTGACCTCCTGATTAGACGTGGATTACAAAATGAAGAGGTTGCCCATGATGCGATTGAATCGATTCATTTAGAAGCAACAAGAATTCAAAAGATGACAGAACGGTTTCTGGATTTAGCTGATACAGAATCAGGAAATCGTTTAGAAGCAAAATCAATTAACGTAGTAACCATGTGTGAGCTTATTTTTAAGCAGCTTAAAAGTGCCTATAAAAGAGAAATCAACCTCCATTATCAAGAACCCGACATCTCTGTTGTAGCCGATGAAGTTAAATTAAAACAAGCAATTATTATCTTGATCGATAATGCCATCAAATACAGTAAAGATAAAATCGATGTGTATTTAAAGGAAAAGGAACAATGGACAATCATTACGGTAAAGGATTACGGAATCGGCATACCTGAGTGTGAAATAGAAAATGTTTTTGAACGTTTTTACCGAGTGGACAAGGCCCGAAGCAGGGAAACAGGCGGGACAGGTCTAGGGTTGTCGATTGCAAAAAATATCATGAAACAGCACCAAGGCGAAATTATCGTAAAAAGTACGGAGGGAGTGGGGACAGAAGTGGAGTTGTTCCTACCTAAGGAAAGATGGAAAGGAAATGTTTTTGAGTGATTAAAATATTGATTGTGAGTTTTATGCTTTTATTCATTTTGTTCCTTATCTATGCGATATTACCAACCATACTCATTCGTATGAGCGGACGGGGAATCGTTAAAAGGATACAGGTCCCGGCTATCGCCTTAACGTTTGATGATGGTCCCAATCCTGAATACACACCACAATTGCTAGATCTATTGAAAAAGTATGGTGTAAAGGCCTCCTTTTTTGTGGTGGGCAGCAAAGTGAAAGCCTACCCAGACATAATCAAACGGATGAGCCAGGAGGGGCATACGATTGGCATTCATCATTATAACCATATTTCGAGCTGGATTCTCACGCCCTTTCATTTAAAGAAACAACTACAAATGACAGAACAGGCCATCCATCAACTCACTAATGAAAAAGTAACCTATTATCGACCACCGTGGGGGAGTTTTAATCTTTTTAGCTTATTTTTGAGTAAGCGATTTAAAGTGATTATGTGGTCACATATCTTCGGTGATTGGAAGGCAGCGAAAGGCAAAAACGGTCTGCTTAATCAATTGCTCCAAGCGACTGAAGTGGGTTCCGTGTTATTGCTTCATGATTGTGGGGAAACATGGGGTGCGGATAAGCTAGCGCCGTATTATATGCTAAAGTGTTTAGATATTTACTTACAGGAAAACGTTAAAAAGGGAACAAAATTTATCGCATTAGAAGAAGTTAACTTTTAGAGGCTGATATGAATGTAGAGACAATAATAAATTATATTAATATATATGGTTACTTTGTCATTTTTCTTTTTTTATTCTTTGGGATTGTTGGTATTCCTGCTCCGGAAGAATCGCTGCTCTTTTTAATCGGAGTGCTGAGTTTTCATCATCAGCTCTCATTGGAGCTAGCCATGCTGTGTTCCATTCTTGGGGCGTTTACTGGAATGATGACTGCTTATTCAGTCGGAAAATTTGTAGGGTCCCCATTTATTAAAAAATACGGCAAGTATGTCGGGATTACCGATGGCCGTTGGGAAAAGGTAAGTGGTAAATACACGAAAAATGTTCGTAAAACCATCCTGATAGGTTTTTATCTTCCAGGTATCCGGCAAATAAGTCCATATTTTGCCGGGATTAATAACATTCCATTTCGGAGGTTTTTGGTTTTTTCCATGATAGGCACTTTCCTCTGGACCATTCCTTTTATTGTTGGAGGCTATTTTGCAGGGAAAGTATTCCATATAAATCCAGACTATGTTCCATATGTAGGAATTGCATTTTTCTTTCTTTTTTCGCTATATATTATCTTTAAGTATATAAAAGGGAAAAGAAGGAATTACCTAAATAGGCACACTAAAAAAACCTGAAAAGACATCTTTTCGGGTTTTTTAATATTTAACAACCAAACTAAAAAAAAGCTGAAGAGAAGATTAAAAATCCATTAAAAATCCGGTTTTTCTAGAAATGAGTGATACATTGAAAGGGTAATTTAGAAATTATTATTTTTTAAGGAATGATTTCTAGTAGAACAGGAGATGGAATAAGTGAAGAAGATTTTGTTTTTACCACTCTTACAAATGCAGTCGGGCCATCATCAAGTCGCTGAGGCATTAATGGACCTTTTAAAAAATCATACAGACGACCTTACTTTGAAAAAAATTGACTTATTAAGTTATACGAATAAATCGTTAGAAAAAGTGATTACAAAGGGCTATCTTAATTGGATTCGATACGCGCCGGACACCTATAATCTCGCCTATAAGAGCTTTTTTTACGTACCGCCAACAAAAAAACATTCCTTTAAATGGTATGAACCGCTCTTTTTGAAGAAAATGGAGCAATTAATAGCAGAGGAAAAACCAGATTTACTTGTTTGTACACATGGGTTCCCGTCCTATCTTCTAAGTAAGTTAAAAATGAAGGGGAAATGCGACATTCCGATTATTAATGTCTATACAGATTTCTTTATTAATAGTGTTTGGGGAAAAGAGGGAATCGACCTCCACTTCCTCCCTAGTCAAGAAATCAAAGAAAGACTCGGCACAAAATTTCAAATTCCAGACCAACAGATGATTGTCACGGGTATTCCAGTCCATGAAGAAATTTCGAAAACCGTTCAGCGGAAACAACACAAGGATGGTCGTTTCAAAATCTTATTATCTGGCGGGAATAGTGGTTTAGGCGGGCTGTTAAAGCTGGCTGAGGAGTTAAAATGCTCCTCAAACTTAGATTTCTTGGTTCTGTGTGGGAAAAACAAGAAGCTTTATAATGAAATCCTTTCATGGGATTTAGATCATATCAAACCATTAACCTATCTTTCTTCCAGATTAGAGATGAATTTACTTTATGAAGAAGTTGATGCGATTGTATCAAAACCAGGTGGAGTCACCATAAGTGAAGCAATCCGAAAAAGACTGCCGATCTTTGTACATTCCGCACTTCCAGGACAAGAGAAAATAAATCTTCAATATTTAAAGCGTAAAAAGCTCGTATTTGAGCTTGACCATCAATCTTCATTGGAAAAGCAATTGCTAAGTGTGTTAAAGGATCAGAATAGAATGAGTCACTGGGAGGATGCGATTGATTCTTACCAGCAGGGAATAAAGCTAGACAAGCCGGAAAAAATCGTGGAGTTGTTAGCAAACATCCTAGACCAAAAGAAGAGTGTCAGGCAGTTGGGATTCGTTAATTATTCTTCTCCGTTACGCATTTAAGATTGTTGGAAAATAGGAATAAGGAGGTTAAGTTAAGTTGTCTAATTTAGACTATGGTATCTTTCAAATCATCAATCACCTTGCAATCAGTGAGCGATTTTTAAATCCATTGATGATATTTTTAGCAGAAAAAGCAGAGTATTTATTTTTCGCAGGAATCATTTTTTATTGGTTTTATCGTAAATCACATAATCGGGAAATGGTCGTTGAAGCCATTTTGGCCGCTTGTGTTTCACTAAGTATAAATGGAGAAATCGGTCACTTCTTCTACCGGAATCGTCCTTTTGTCACACATCATGTAAACTGGTTAATTCCTCATGTGAAAAATGCCTCGTTTCCTAGTGACCACGCGACAGCAGCATTCGTGATTGCAACAGCCATTTGGATTTGGAAAAAACGTGACGGCTGGATGTGGTTAGTTTTAGCTGCAGGAATTGCTTTGTCCCGTGTTTGGACAGGAGTACATTATCCATTAGATGTGGTAGCAGGAATGTTGATAGGTGCAGGTGTGGCATTTGCCATCCATTTCTTACTAATTCGATTCAAGGAATTAAACAAGGTTATCATTTGGTTAATTGAATTCTATGAGAAAATTGAAAGCAATTTTTTAATAAAGACAAACCTTGCAAGAAAACGATAGAAAGGAAGAGCCACATGGTTCTTCTTTTTGTCATAAATCAGGAAAGAAATCATAAAATCTAAAGTTATCTGTTCGCTTTAAATAATGTAGGGAGGGGATTTCATGTTCTATGCGATGTGGCTGGAAGGTCAATTGTTGTGGAATATGCCATTATTAGCCTGCCTAATTTGCCTAGCCGCCCTATATGTATATGTAGTAGCTTCTTATACAAATATCAAATTTTATCAAAAGCAGCCCCTGCTATATTTCCTCAGTTTAGGCATCATGTACTTAACCTTTGGCAGTCCATTTGAAACCATTAGTCATCTGTCGTTTAGCTTGCACATGCTTCAAATGAGTATTTTATATTTTATTATCTCACCCTTATTTGTATTAGGTATTCCTGATGCATTAATCCAGTCCATTCGAGAACATTCCCTAACAAAACGAGTCAGCAAGTTCGCATTACCACCGAAAGCAGCATTGTATGCGTTTGGGGCCATGTTCCTAATGTACCATTTCCCAATCGTGTTAACATCCCTGGCTCAAACCGCCTTTGTTCATAATGGATATTTATTTGTACTGCTGCTCCTATCTTTTCGGATGTGGCAGCCAATAACTGTCCCTGACCCGAAGAAGCATCATTCACAAGAGCAGAAAAAACGTTATCTTTTTCTTAGCGGTCTAGTCATTATGCCTGCCTGTTTGCTATTTATTATCACTGCCTTCATAGGTGGAATGAATAATCCTCTTCTTTCTGAACTCACCGCAAATCTCTGTATCTCACCTTCCCAACTAAGCCAATTAAGCTCACTTGATATTCTACCTACGTCATTTAACACAAGACTTGATCAAATGTTTGCGGGAGTCCTTATGTTAGGAATGCATAAATTTGGAGTAATCCTGACCGTTCGACTTGGCAAAAAAACGAAAAGCGGGGCTGTGGTGGGGGTTATGGACTGAACTCCATAGCCTCTATTTACTGTGGATAAAGTGATGATACTTTCCAAAGGTGTTCAATATATTCCGCGATAATTTTGGGAATGGTATGTAAGGAGAGAATTCATTCTAGCTGGAAATTGCCAAAAAGAATGGGGGGATTTTTATTTATAAAAAACAAGAAAGGAAGCTCGTTTGGCTGGCCTTTATTGTGGCCTCCATTATGGGACTATCGATCATTGGAAGGCTGTTTTCAGGATAAGAAAGGTGGTAAGTGAATGGGAAATGAAGAGGCCGTATTTTTTAGCCGTGTGCTGACAGAATTAACCTTGTCCTTTCACATCATATACGCAACCATCGGCGTCGGTATTCCGCTGATGATTATGATTGCTCAATGGGTCGGGATCAAGAAGCAGGACGAACACTATATTTTATTAGCACGAAGATGGACAAGGGGATTTGTGATTACCGTAGCTGTTGGTGTTGTAACTGGGACGGCAATTGGTTTACAGCTTTCACTTCTATGGCCCAACTTTATGCAGTTAGCTGGAAATGTCATCGCCTTGCCGTTATTTATGGAGACCTTTGCATTCTTTTTTGAAGCCATTTTTTTAGGTATATACATATACACATGGGATCGGTTTGAAAATCAGAAAAAACATTTGCTCCTGCTAATCCCGGTGGCCTTAGGAGCCTCATTTTCAGCTGTCTTTATTACGATTGTGAATGCATTCATGAATGCTCCGCGGGGATTTGATGTAGTTAATGGACAGCTCGTGGATGTGAGTCCCATTCTGGCAATGTTTAACCCGGCTATGCCAACAAAAGTTGCACATGTGGTTGTCACCGCTTATATGACTTCCGCCTTTGTCCTTGCTGCGATTGGTGCTTTCCGGTTACTGAAAGGTTCCAACTCTACGTACCATAAAAAGGCGTTGTTTTTAACCATGAAACTTGGATTCGTCTTTTCAGTAGCCACCGCCCTTTTAGGAGATTTCTCTGGAAAGTATTTAGCCGAATACCAGCCGGAAAAATTAGCTGCGGCCGAGTGGCATTTTGAAACAGGGAAAGGTGTGCCGCTTATTCTTTATGGTGTTCTTGATGATGGGGAAGTGAAATATGCGCTGAAAATTCCCTTTGCACTCAGCATCCTGGCCCATGAAGTCCCAAGTGCAGAAGTGGTTGGGCTTGATCAATTTCCGAAGGATGAAGTGCCGCCGCTCTATATTCACTATCTATTTGATACGATGGTAACCATCGGTATGTGGATGACCCTGCTATCATTTCTGTATGTCATAGGTGTATGGCGGCAATGGCGATTTGTTTTATCCCGGTGGTTTCGCTGGCTGATTGTACTTGGTGGTCCTCTTTCTACTTTAGCCATTGAAGCAGGCTGGTGGCTGGATGAGGTCGGCCGTCAGCCGTGGATTTTACGAGGGATTTTACGGACAAACCAAGCTGCGACAACAAGCGGCCAAGTCGATCTAATGTTGATATTATTTGCTGGGCTTTATCTTGTCCTTGGTGTGGGCAGTGTGATTGTCCTATGGCGGATGTTCCGGAAGAATACGGTGGAACAGGAACTGGCCGACCGTGCTTCAGAGAAAGCGGGTGATATATTTTGACACTTGAAATCATCGGAATTAGCGCATTAGGTCTGTTTCTATTTGGATATATCATCATTGCTTCGATTGACTTTGGGGCAGGCTTTTTTAACGCATTCAGTACTTTAACTGGGAAACAGCACATATTGACGAAGATTATTCAACGCTATTTATCACCTGTCTGGGAAGTCACTAATGTGTTTTTAGTGTTTTTCTTCGTAGGGATGGTTGGTTTTTTTCCAAAAACGGCTTATTACTTTGGGACCACCCTGCTAGTACCAGCAAGTATCGCGCTTATTCTCCTGGCGATTCGAGGGGCGTATTATGCGTTTACCACGTACGGAGGGCTCAAACATAAACGGTACACTATTTTGTACGGGTTAACAGGATTATTCATTCCTGCGTCGTTGTCGAGTGTCTTGACCATTTCGGAAGGCGGCTTCGTAAAAATTGAAAATTCGGCACCGGTCCTGGATTATTGGGCATTATTTACCAGTCCATTATCATGGAGCATTGTCGTCCTTAGTCTAACGGCGGTGTTATATATATCCGCAGTATTTTTGACTTGGTATGCCCATCATGCCAAAGATGAGGCAGCAACGAACCTATTGCGGAAATATGCGCTTAGCTGGGCCGGACCAGCAATAATCACCGCTGCAGGAATTATTTTTGAGATGAGAACGCACAATCCAGAACATTATCAACGCTTACTCGATCTTTGGTGGTTGTTCGGGTTGTCAGTCTTATTCTTTGCGGGGACCGTTTATTTCATTTGGAAGCGTCGTTCCTATGGCCTTGCCTTCTGGCTGCTAGTCGGGCAATTTGCCTTTGCCTTTTTGGCCTACGGCACTTCCCATTATCCGTACTTACTGTATCCGTATCTCACTCTGTACGACAGCTTTACCAATCAATCAATGGCGATTGCCCTGATTGTTGCCTTTATTGCAGGACTGGGATTACTTCTCCCGTCTTTGTACCTGTTGTTAAAATTGTTTTTATTCAATAAAGAATATGTCCAAGGGAATCGGAATGATGAACATGCTTAAGGGGGGAATATGATGGATGATTTTTTGCTGTTTTATGCCCCGTTTCTGGTCATGTTTGCATCGATTGGCGTGGCATTTTGGGTGGCACTAAAGGATGATTCAGTGGAAAAATAAGAAAACGGCTGAGAAATCAGCCGTTTTTTGCGCTCTAAAATCACTTTAAACTACGTTGTAAAAAAGCCTTTGTTCGTTCATTCTTAGGGTTTGTAAACAGTTCAACAGGTGAACCAGATTCAACAATCTCCCCGTTATCCATAAAAATAACTCTATTTGCCACTTCCTTGGCGAAGCCCATTTCATGTGTTACGACAATCATCGTCATATGTTCTTCCGCCAAATCCTTCATTACTTTCAACACCTCACCCGTCAATTCAGGGTCTAAGGCAGAAGTCGGCTCATCAAAGAGCAGAATTTCTGGATTTAACATGAGCGCCCGGGCGATGGCTACTCGTTGTTTCTGTCCGCCTGATAATTTTGCAGGATAGGCATTGGCCCGGTCAGCAAGACCAATTTTATCAAGGAGTTCACTGCTTCTCTTTTGAATTGCAGCAGCCGATTCCTTCTTCAGCATTTTGGGGGCAAGTTCCAAATTCTCTTTAACGGTAAGATGTGGAAAGAGGTTGAAATGCTGAAAGACCATCCCCATTTTTGCATTAATCTCTTTTAATTCTTGCGGATTTGCGTAGAGGCCATCTTTAGCTAAATGCTTTCCAGAAACAACAATGCTGCCGGCATCAATTTTTTCAAGATGGGCCAAACTGCGGAGCATCGTACTTTTTCCTGAACCAGATGGACCGATAACCGCAACTACATCATTTTTATGAACATCAAATGTAATATTTTTTAAAACATCAAGGTTGCCATATGATTTTTTTAGGTTAGATATTTCAATAACAGGCATCTTCACCGCTCCTTCTTATTCAAACTTGAACCGTTTTTCGAGCCCTTTAAAGACCATGGTTAACAGAAGCGTCATGATCAAATAAATAATTCCAGCGACGAAGAACGGGACAATGGTAAAGTCACGATTGACCGCTGTTTGCGCAAAATGCAGCAATTCCGGAACAGCAACCGCATAGAGAAGGGCGGTATCCTTCACTAACGTCACGGATTCGTTCGCAACAGATGGAAGGGCAATCCTGAACATTTGCGGCAGAATGACCCTCGTTAAGGTCTGCCATTTATTTAAGCCAAGGACTTGTGATGCTTCATATTGACCTTTATCAATCGCAAGCAGCCCGCCGCGGAAGATTTCTGCAAAATATGCGGCATAGTTCAAGATGAAACCGATACAGGCAGCCACAAAACGATCCAAAACTAAATATTCACCAACCACTGGAATCATCGGCAGCCCAAAACAGATAAATAACAACTGGAGTAGAAGCGGTGTTCCACGCATTACATATATATAGCCCTCTGCAAGCAAGGAGAGTGGTTTAAAACGGCTGCCGACAGCTAGAGTTAAAACAAACCCGAGGGGAATGGACACGACAATGGCAATCAAAAATAAGAGGATGGTCATCTGAGCGCCTTCGAGCATAGGTTTTAGTATGGAAATAAGATAATCAACAGACATTTTATGTTCCTCCAAAAGCAAAACAGGGTTCCCAATGGAAATCCTGTTTGCTCTATATTCGGTATTAGTTTAATACTTTATTTTCGCCAAACCACTTTTTCGAAATTTGGGCGGCTGTGCCATCTTCATTCATCTCGTCGAGTGCTTTTTGTAAGTTTTTCAGTAAGTCATCATTACCTTTTTTCACGCCAATTCCATATTCTTCAGGAGCTAGTGATTCATCAAGAATCTTGAAGGCTTCTTTTTCTTTCGACATATAATAATCAATGACAACTTCATCAATAACTACCGCATCTAACCGGCCGCTCTTTAAATCGGTTAAAGCCTGGACGTTATCTGAAAACTCGGTTACGGTCTTTATTTTTGCTTTGATTGGTGAAGCATCTAAAGCATCAGATGCTGAAGATAGTGTTTGCAAGCCGACTACTTTACCCGCTAAATCGTTTAATTTAGTTAGCTTTGAATCAGCCATGGTCACAACCACTTGGGCATTTTTTAAATATGGCTTCGTGAAAAGAACTTTCTTTTTACGTTCATCTGTAATAGTGTATCCGTTCCAAATAAGGTCAATTCTTCCACTGCTAAGTTCCGCTTCTTTTGTACTCCAATCAATCGGTTGGAACTTTACCTTTTTCCCCATTTTTTCTGCGGCTGCGTTGGCATAATCAATATCAAAACCAACAATCTTGTTATCTTCATCTCGGAACCCCATTGGAGCAAATTTATCATCGATTCCAATGACTAACGTGTTATCCTTTGCTTCAGATGATTTAGATGAACAACCCGTAAGGATGGAGAATAATGCTGCTATGACTAAAACAATCGTTGATATACGTTTCATATTCATACTACCACCTTATCTATTATTAATTTACTTTAGTACGTTACCGTATTATTACTCTAACATATTATAACGCTATAACATTATCGAATACAATAGCTCTACTAATAGTAGGAAAATTAAAAATTTTTATTGAATGAACGAACGTTTTCTTTTTGAATGAATAATGTGGAAAAAGATTGACAATCAAACCTCCATTTGAATATCATATAATCAAACGAACTTTTGAATGAAGACGGCCTCTTAGGGCTGTCATACCTGCTGTTTTAGAGGCAGGTATCGAAATATTAAGATTAGAAAACACTAGCCTTAATCGTAATATTTTCGGTTTAGAAATAGATAAATATCATGAGCCACTCTAATCAGAGAGCTTTGGGGGGATAAACATGGGTCATCACCATCATGGCCATTCGCATGGTCATTCACACGGACATTCACATACGAGTAATAAAAAAGCATTGTTGAGTTCCTTCCTATTAATTGCTGCCTTTATGATAGTTGAAGTAATTGGAGGTCTGGTAACAAACAGTTTGGCGCTTTTGTCAGATGCAGGGCATATGCTGAGTGACGCGGCCGCACTTGGGTTAAGCTTTTTTGCCATCAAGCTCGGTGAGAAACAGGTATCGCCGGAAAAGACGTATGGCTATAAACGTTTTGAAATTATCGCTGCAGCCCTGAATGGCTTAACACTTATGGTTATTTCCATCTATATCTTTTTTGAGGCTTTTCAACGCTTCTTCAATCCTCCAGAGGTGCAAAGTACTGGAATGCTGATGATATCTGTGACAGGGCTGATCGTAAACATTATCGCTGCTTGGATATTAATGAAGGGTGACAAGGAAGAAAACCTGAATGTCAGAAGTGCTTTCTTGCATGTCCTCGGAGATATGCTGGGATCGGTGGGCGCGATTGTTGCTGCATTATTGATTATGTTTTTCGGCTGGGGGATTGCAGACCCAATCGCAAGTGTCATTGTTGCTGTCTTGATTCTCCTAAGTGGGTACAGGGTTATGAAGGACTCGTTTCATATCTTAATGGAGGGTGCGCCATCACAGATTGATATTAGTCATGTAAAAGAGGAACTTAAAAAGATCCCATTAGTTAAGGAAGTACATGATTTGCACATTTGGACCATTACCTCTGGTTATCCCGTCTTGAGCTGCCATATTTCCATATTAGATAACGGTGTTCATGATGAAATCCTCTCACAATCCCAAAAGATTCTTCACGACCAATTTCACATCGAACACAGCACGATCCAAGTAGAGAAAGAAGCAAACGGCTGCCCTAGCCCGCATGGGACATGTAATTAAGAATGCCCGATACCAATCATTAGTGTTGCGCTATCGTTTTTTGTCCTTCGGCGCCCTACCGAAGGACATTTTACTTGCTTACAAACAGAGTTCTGTCCATCGGAACTCTACCGAAGGACATTTACTTGTCTCCCGACAGAGTTTTGTCCATCGGAACACTTCCGAAGGACATTTTACTTGCTTCCCGACCGAGATTTGTCCATCGGAACTCTACCGAAGGACATTTTACTTGCTTCCCGACTGAGTTTTGTCCATCGGAACACTTCCGAAGGACATTTTACTTGCTTCCCGACTGAGTTTTGTCCATCGGAACACTACCGAAGGACATTCTACTTGCTTCCCGACCGAGTTTTGTCCATC
>NZ_KK366019.1:120469-431664 GCF_000686805.1 Bacillus sp. UNC41MFS5
CCGAAGGACATTTTACTTGCTTCCTGACTGAGTTTTGTCCTTCAAAGTTTTTTGAGCCCTCCATCCTATACGTCGATAAACTAACGCTTGCACTTTTTGTACTGTGAGAAACTGTACACAAGAGGATAGGTTTTTTTCTTTGCGCGTTTTCTCATTTTCCGCTAGGATTAGGTTGGTTATTTTTTCTTTATTGGTTAAAAATAACATGAATAGGTTGGAGTGAGTTTTCAGCTAGGAGGAAGACAATGAAGAAAAGTGGTTATCCGCGAGACAAGCGTTTCAAAATTGCTCACAGGGAAGCCTTGATTGGAATTATTCTTGTTTTGATTAATTTTATTTGGTGGTACGGTTTTGCTTATGGGCTGGGCTCTGCCAAAGTAGAAAGTTACACGTACATATGGGGCTTGCCTGCATGGTTTTTCTACAGTTGTATATTAGGGTTTATTGTGATGGTTATTCTCGTTATTTTTACGGTAAAGGTATTATTCAAGGATGTTCCCTTTGAAGAGGAAGAGGGGGAAATCAAATGAATTGGGCCGTCATTACTCCGCTTTTAATTTTCTTATTCATTATCTTTGCCGTTGGCATGTGGTCAAACAAATTTGTCATTAAATCTCATTCCTTCTTAGAGGAGTACTTTCTAGGGGAACGTCAAATGGGCGGTTTCATACTGGCGATGACGATGGTGGCAACATATGGCAGTGCCAGCAGTTTCATCGGTGGTCCAGGTATCGCCTATACGCAGGGATTAGGCTGGGTTCTCCTAGCCATGGCTCAATTAGCCACTGGATATTTTACATTAATGGTCCTGGGCAAGAAGTTTGCGATTATTTCTCGTCAGTACAAGGCAATCACCTTGATTGACTTTTTAAAAGAGAGGTACAAAAGTAAAGCAGTTGTATTGATGTCAGCTGCTAGTATCATCATCTTTCTATTTTCATCGATGACCGCACAATGGATTGGCGGAGCACGTTTGGTAGAAAGTTTAACAGGCTTACCCTACACGACCGCTCTACTAATCTTTGCCTTTTCGGTTCTCGTCTTTGTTATTGTCGGGGGCTTTCGAGCGGTTGCCATTACAGATACCATCCAAGGTGTGGTTATGTTTGGGGGAACGTTAATCCTTTTAATCGCAACGATTAAAGCAGGGGGAGGAATCCCAAGGATCATCTCCGACCTAGCCGCGGAAAATCCAAATTTAATCAGTCCCTTTGGGGCAGAGCGGAGCTTGACGCCTACCTTTGTCTCCTCCTTTTGGATTCTAGTAGGGATTGGTGTTGTTGGCTTGCCGCAAATTGCTGTTCGAGCGATGTCATATAAAAATTCAAAGGCGATGCATAGTGCGATTGTTATTGGAACCATTGTGGTGGGTTTTATCATGCTTGGAATGCATCTCATTGGCGTGTTTGCCAGACCCGTTCTGCCAGGTGTAAAAATTGGGGATACGGTTATGCCGATGTTATCGATGAAAGTACTGCCGCCATATGCAGCAGGCATTGTTCTTGCTGCTCCCATGGCTGCCATTATGTCAACTGTGGACGCTTTATTGATTCTGGTTAGCTCTGCTTTAGTAAAAGATGTCTATTTAAATTACATCAAGCCGGACGCAGGGAATGATCTTGTGAAAAAGGTTAGTTTTAGCGTAACAGCGATTATTGGCATTATTGTCATATTGTTCTCCTTAAGTCCACCAGATTTGATCGTTTGGTTGAATCTGTTTTCTTTTGGAGGGCTTGAGTCGGTCTTTATTTGGCCAGTGGTTTTAGGACTATATTGGAGTAAGGGCAATAAATACGGAGCCATCACTTCGATGATTTTAGGGATGGGGTCCTATATTTTATTAGATCAATTTTATCCGAATCCATTTGGGTTTCACACAGTGGTCTTCCCGATTCTACTTTCTCTATTTGGCTTTGTAGTAACTAGCCTTTTTACTCAGCCAAAAGAAGGGAAAATGCATGTGAGTATGGAAAAATAAGTAAAGGGTCTTTGGGAGAGCAGTTCCAACTATCATTTATGTTGCAATTTTGTGAATTAATTTTTAGAATAAATGAATAGTATTAATTGAATGAGGTGTACTCATTGGAAACGGTTATTCGATATTTCTCAGCGCTTATTCTTCCAGGGCTGCTCGTCTTGCTTTTTACACGGGTCACTTACAACCGAGTGATTGGGCTCATCTTGACCGTGGCTCTAATTGCGACTTCAGTATATAAAGGTTATACCAACACGTTTATGCTGATCGTGGTGGATGCTTTCTCATTAACTGCCGGTTTTTGGTTGGCTGATAAAATGAGGCAAAGGGCATTGAAGAAGACCTAAGAATTGAAACAATCAAAGTCTGTCAGTAAAATGGCAGGCTTTTTTTAATGAAATCGAATATTCGTTCGCATATTATTGGTTTGTTTTTAGGGGAATGTGGTAAAATGTAGATATGAATTTGAGAGGATACACTTGAAAGCATCCATCCCGGTCCATAACAAGGTACATATGCTGAAAAGTGATTGATTTTACGGGAGGGAAGATTCGTGAAAGATCAATTTGAATTAGTGTCAAAATACTCGCCACAAGGGGATCAGCCAGAGGCGATCAGACAATTAGTTGATGGGATTCATAACAATAAAAAACAACAGACACTGCTTGGTGCGACAGGAACGGGAAAAACATTTACGATTTCAAATGTGATTAAAGAAGTAAACAAACCAACACTTGTCATTGCACATAACAAAACCCTCGCTGGACAGCTCTACAGTGAGTTCAAAGAATTTTTTCCAAACAATGCGGTTGAATATTTTGTCAGTTACTATGACTACTTTCAGCCAGAAGCTTACGTTCCACAGACGGATACATTCATTGAAAAAGATGCCAGTATCAATGATGAAATTGATAAATTACGGCACTCAGCGACATCTTCCCTCTTCGAACGGAAAGATGTGATTGTAATTGCCTCGGTTTCTTGTATTTATGGTTTGGGTTCTCCGGAAGAATATCGAGAAATGGTGTTATCGCTTCGAACAGGAATGGAAATAGAGCGCAATCAGCTGTTACGTCGTTTAGTCGATATCCAATATGACCGGAATGATATCGATTTCAAGCGGGGAACCTTCCGTGTCCGTGGCGATGTTGTCGAGATATTTCCCGCATCTCGTGACGAGCATTGCCTTCGTGTCGAGTTTTTTGGTGATGAAATCGATCGGATTAGAGAGGTCGATGCGCTCACAGGAGAGATTATGGGTGAACGGGAGCATGTCGCCATTTTCCCAGCCTCCCACTTCGTTACAAGGGAAGAAAAGCTGAGAATTGCGATTGAAAATATTGAAAAAGAACTAGAAGTACGCCTTGTAGAACTTCGCGAGGACAATAAATTGCTCGAAGCCCAGCGTCTTGAACAAAGGACACGTTATGACCTGGAAATGATGCGGGAAATGGGCTTTTGCTCAGGGATTGAGAATTATTCACGCCATTTAACTTTAAGAGAAGCGGGATCGACTCCTTATACCCTGCTTGACTATTTTCCAAAGGACTTTTTGATGGTGATTGACGAGTCGCATGTTACTTTGCCACAAGTGAGAGGTATGTTTAATGGAGATAAAGCGCGGAAACAGGTGCTTGTGGATCACGGCTTTCGTCTGCCATCTGCCCTTGATAACCGGCCGTTAATGTTTGATGAGTTTGAAAAGCATATCCACAATATCATTTATGTTTCGGCCACACCTGGACCGTACGAGCTGGAACATACACCGGAAATGGTTTCACAAATTATCCGCCCGACAGGACTCTTAGACCCTACCCTTGAGGTTCGTCCAATTGAAGGGCAGATTGATGACTTGATTGGTGAAATTCACGAACGGGTACGGAGAAATGAACGTGTCCTTGTAACCACTTTGACGAAAAAAATGTCCGAAGATCTAACAGATTACTTGAAGGAAATCGGCATTAAAGTACAATATCTGCATTCGGAGGTAAAGACGCTCGAACGGATTGAAATCATTCGGGAACTGCGTCTCGGTAAATACGATGTTCTCATCGGGATAAACTTACTCAGAGAAGGTTTGGACATCCCAGAGGTATCTCTAATAGCAATCCTTGATGCCGACAAAGAAGGCTTCCTTCGTTCAGAACGTTCGTTAATCCAAACGATTGGCCGTGCCGCCCGGAATGCCCACGGACATGTCATCATGTACGCAGACAAGATCACAAATTCCATGGAATTAGCGATAACTGAAACAAGGCGCCGCCGTGCCATCCAAGAAGAGTACAACCAAAAGAACGGAATCGTCCCAATGACGATTCAAAAAGATATTCGCGACGTCATCCGTGCCACACACGCTGCGGAAGCGCAGGAAGAGTACAAACCAGCTGCATCATTTAGTAAGATGAACAAGAAAGAAAGAGAAAAATTAATTGCGACAATGGAAAAAGAAATGAAGGTCGAAGCCAAAGCGCTTAATTTCGAACGTGCTGCTGAGCTTCGTGATTTAATTTTGGAATTGAAAGCGGAAGGATGACGTAAAAATGGCAATGGAAAAACTGATTGTGAAAGGCGCTAGAGCCCACAATTTGAAAAATATCGATGTCACCATTCCGAGAGATAAGCTTGTTGTCTTAACGGGACTTTCCGGGTCTGGGAAGTCTTCGCTCGCCTTTGATACGATTTATGCCGAGGGGCAAAGACGCTATGTCGAATCCCTTTCTGCCTACGCACGGCAATTTCTTGGCCAGATGGATAAACCGGATGTTGATGCGATTGAGGGTCTCTCCCCGGCAATTTCCATCGATCAAAAAACAACAAGCCGTAACCCCCGTTCAACGGTTGGTACGGTGACAGAAATCTATGATTATTTGCGGTTATTATTTGCAAGGGTCGGGCATCCAACGTGTCCAATCCATGGGATTGAAATCTCTTCACAAACGATTGAGCAGATGGTTGACCGTATTTTAGAATACCCGGAGCGGACCAAAATGCAAATCCTAGCCCCGGTCGTAACAGGCCGGAAGGGAACGCACGTGAAGGTGCTTGAAGATATTAAAAAACAAGGGTTTGTCCGCGTCCGTGTCGATGGGGAAATGCTCGACCTTGGTGATGAGATAGAGCTAGAGAAAAATAAAAAGCATTCGATTGAAGTCATTATTGACCGGATTGTCGTCAAGGAAGGGGTTTCAGCGCGGATTGCTGATTCTCTCGAGACAGCCCTGAAACTAGGCGAAGGAAAAGTCATCGTCGATGTGATTGGTCAGGAAGAACTGTTGTTTAGTGAAAATCATGCCTGTCCACACTGTGGCTTTTCGATTGGAGAACTAGAACCACGGATGTTTTCTTTCAACAGTCCGTTTGGTGCCTGCCCTGAATGTGACGGGCTCGGTTCTAAGCTCGAAGTCGATGTGGAACTTGTCATCCCCAATCGTGACCTGACACTGAAGGAGCATGCGATTGCCCCGTGGGAACCAACCAGCTCACAGTACTATCCACAGCTTCTTGAGGCAGTTTGTGATCATTTCGGAGTGGATATGAATATCCCAGTCAAGGATATCCCGGAACACCTCTTGGAAAAAGTCCTTTATGGCGGCGGTCGTGAAAAAATCTATTTCCGCTATGAAAATGATTTTGGCCAAGTCCGTGAGGGGAATATTGAATTTGAGGGCGTCATCCGAAATGTGGAGCGTCGTTATAAAGAAACTAGCTCCGATTATATTCGGGAGCAAATGGAAAAATATATGGGCCAAAAGCCATGTCCAACCTGTAAGGGCTATCGTTTGAAAAAAGAAACCTTGGCCGTCCTTATTAATGGCCACCATATTGCCCAGATCACCGACCTGTCAATTGAAGAGGCGAATCAATTTTTTGCAGGATTAAGACTTTCTGATAAAGAAATGCAAATTGCCAAACTGATTTTCAATGAAATCAGTGAGCGGCTTGGCTTCTTAATTAATGTCGGTCTCGATTATTTAACTTTGAGTCGGACAGCAGGTACGCTATCAGGCGGGGAGGCTCAGCGAATTCGCTTAGCCACACAAATCGGTTCGCGTTTAACCGGTGTCTTGTATATCTTGGATGAACCGTCGATTGGGCTTCATCAACGGGATAATGACCGCTTAATTGGAACGCTGCAAAATATGCGAGATATCGGCAACACCTTGATTGTGGTTGAGCACGATGAGGACACGATGATTGCGGCCGATTACCTTATTGATATCGGACCTGGTGCCGGGGTTCATGGCGGGGAAATCGTTTCTGCTGGAACACCAGCCGAAGTTATGGCAGATCCTAATTCATTGACGGGCCAATACTTATCCGGGAAGAAGTTTATCCCGCTGCCCTTAGAACGCCGCAAGCCGGATGGCCGCTTTATTGAAATCAAGGGCGCATCGGAAAACAATTTAAAAAATGTCAATGTGAAGCTGCCGCTTGGGATGTTTATTGCAATTACAGGTGTGTCAGGTTCTGGGAAGAGTACCCTTATTAACGAGATCTTACATAAATCATTGGCCCAAAAGCTTCATCATGCAAAAACAAAGCCTGGTGAACATAAGTGTATTAAAGGCATTGATTATTTAGAGAAAGTAATCGATATTGATCAGTCGCCAATTGGCCGAACACCTCGCTCGAATCCAGCAACGTATACGGGTGTTTTTGATGATGTTCGTGATGTGTTTGCGAACACAAACGAGGCGAAGGTCCGCGGTTATAAAAAAGGCCGCTTCAGCTTTAATGTAAAGGGCGGCCGTTGTGAGGCCTGCCGCGGTGATGGTATCATCAAAATTGAAATGCACTTCTTGCCAGATGTGTATGTACCATGCGAAATCTGCCATGGCAAACGTTATAACCGTGAAACCCTTGAAGTAAAGTACAAAGGGAAGAACATTTCTGACATACTCGATATGACCGTGGAAGCGGCCGTTGAATTTTTTGAAAACATTCCAAAAATCAGCCGTAAACTGCAAACTATCTTGGATGTAGGTCTTGGCTACATTAAACTTGGTCAGCCGGCAACAACTCTATCCGGAGGGGAAGCACAGCGTGTCAAATTGGCATCAGAACTGCACCGCCGGTCATCGGGCAAATCCTTCTATATTCTCGATGAACCGACAACGGGTCTTCATGTCGATGATATTTCCCGTTTGCTCGTTGTGTTGCAGCGCTTAGTTGAAAATGGCGACACGGTTCTTGTGATTGAGCATAACCTCGATGTCATTAAGGCAGCCGATTACCTTGTCGATCTAGGGCCAGAAGGCGGAGATAAAGGCGGAACAATCGTTGCCACCGGAACACCAGAAAAAGTCGCAGAAGTCCCTGAATCATATACTGGTAAATACTTAAAGCCAATCCTTGAGCGTGACAGCCGTCGGATGAAACAGCAAATTGAAGATAAGAGTGCCATAAAAGCATAAGTGGGGAAAAGAGCCGAATTAGGCTCTTTTTTTGTGGAATAGGCCGACACTCTGTTTCAAAATAGTTCTGCTTGTTCTTAATGAAAAAAGTACGAAACTAATCAGCTTCCTTTTTCGTAAATAATAGATAAAGGATAATAATAATCATTTCTGAATAAGCATAAAGTGACACAAATTTTTGATACTGAGGTGGGTAATAATGAAAGAGGAAAAAGTGCGGATTTTAAAAATGGTTGAAGAAGGAAAATTGACCGTCGAAGAAGCTGTCACCTTACTGGATGAATTAGAAAAAGCACAACAAACGATGGAGCAGAAGCAAGAGGAAATAGTGAATGAGCTTTCCACAGTTGTAAATTTCGAGGAGGCCAAGAAGGAAGATCCTTTCCAGGCGAAGTTCCAATCGACTAAGGTGAAGATTTTTGATTTTGTCGATTCTGCCCTAAAAAAAATCAAAGATTTTGATTTTGATTTGAATTTTGGTCAATCCGTTGAAATCTCCCATATTTTTCACCAGGGTGATGCTGACCTGAAAGAAGTCGATATTGACGTGGCGAATGGTTCTGTTAAAATTGCAGCCTGGGACCAACCGGATGTGAGAATTGAATGTCAAGCGAAGGTATTTAGGGTTGAAAACTCAGACCAAGCAAGGCAGAACTTTTTAAGAGATACTATTTTTTCAGTTGAGAATCAAAAATTACGTTTTATGACGCAACAAAAATGGATGAAGGTAGACTCAACCATTTTTGTACCAAAAGCTCAGTATGACCGTATGCGCATCAGAATCTTTAATGGTGCGGTCAATGGAGAAGATATGCATGTCGCTGACCTAAGGGTGAAAACCGCTAATGGAAAAATAAACCTTGGTCGAGTTCATGGTAATAAAGCAGAGGTTGAAACGGCCATCGGAAAAATTAAAATTATCAGCAGTTTGTTCGATGATCTCGAAGCGGAGACCATAAACGGGGCAATCAAACTCGATGGTGATTTTAAAAGGGTGGGAACGCAGTCCTTTCACGGGAATATCAGCTGCAATATCAGCGGAAGTCGCACCGAGTTGATTCAAGTAAAAGCGACAACTGGTGGAATTGACCTTTACATCCCAGATAATCTGCCGGTAAATGGGGAATTGAAGACGAATATTGGCGGATTTAATGTGGAACTCATCGGTGTTCAAGTACTGGAAGAGAATAGTGAAATGATTCAAAAGTCGCTTCGCTTTAAATCCATTAATCATCCTGATAAAATGATGAAAATCTATGCAGACACAAAAACGGGTTCCATCACAATTCACAAATCACAAGAATAATTACTAGGAGATGCCGTAAAATGAGATGGCTGATTGGGTGTTTGATTAATGCGGTGTTGTTTATGGCACTAGCGGGTTATTTTCACGAAAGCTTTCAATTAACAGGATTTATGGCCGCACTTCAGGCAAGCATTTTATTGTCCATCTTAAATATTTTGGTACGACCGATCCTAATTCTGTTTACATTGCCAGTAACAATTGTAACGTTGGGGTTGTTCCTATTAGTCATCAATGCCATTACGTTGGAGTTGACAGATTACTTGATGGGCGATGCCTTTGAAATTTCTGGTTTTGGGATGGCCATCTTCTTTGCCATCCTGATGTCGCTTGTAAACTTGATTATTCAAAAAACACTGCTCCAGCCAGCAAGGAAATCCAAGGATTAATCTTTGAATATCAGGGTGCTCGCTTTAAAAAGTGGGCACCCTGTTTATATGGTAGAAATGCCCAAGTGGAAGCATTCTAATTTTTTAGACATGAAAGTATGGTAATTTAATAAAAAATGCTAAAATAAGTGGAAATGGAATTTTTAGAATAAACTTAATCCGTTTGAGGAGGATGTTTCCTTGCCAAAAGTACGTACCAAAGATATAGTCGAGAAGTTTAAACTTGAATTAATTAGCGGTGAAGAGGGAATTAACCGCCCTATCACCATGAGTGACATCTCACGTCCAGGAATTGAAATGGCCGGATATTTTGAATTTTATCCAGCAGAACGAATTCAGCTATTAGGTAAAACCGAACTTTCCTTTTTTGGAATGTTGTCTGACGCTGAACGTGCTACAAGAATGGAACGTTTATGCACCGATATTACTCCTGCGATTATTGTCACCCGAGATATCGAGGTACCAATAGAGCTGATTGAAGCGTCCGAACGTGAATCTGTTCCAGTTTTACGAGTGGGCATGAAGACAACACGATTCTCCAGCCGCCTGACGAATTACTTAGAAAGTAAGCTGGCACCAACTACAGCTGTCCATGGCGTATTGGTTGATGTGTACGGAATCGGGGTATTAATTACCGGAAAAAGTGGCGTAGGAAAAAGTGAAACGGCCTTAGAATTGGTCAAGCGCGGCCACAGGCTGGTTGCGGATGATTGCGTTGAAATTCGTCAGGAAGACCAAGATACATTAGTCGGATCTTCCCCCGATTTAATCGAGCATTTACTAGAAATCCGCGGCTTAGGGATAATCAATGTGATGACTCTATTTGGAGCTGGTGCCGTTCGCAGTAATAAACGGATTACCCTCGTTATGAATCTAGAAATTTGGGACTCAAAAAAGCAATATGACCGCCTTGGTTTAGATGAAGAAAAAATGAGAATCATTGACACGGATGTACCAAAGCTGACAATCCCTGTTCGTCCAGGGCGAAACCTTGCTGTTATTATCGAAGTGGCAGCGATGAATTTCCGTCTAAAAAGAATGGGTGTGAATGCAGCGCAGCAATTTACTGAGCGTCTGTCCGATGTGATTGAAGACGGGGATCATGACGAGATTTAAGGGGAAGAGGAGATAGAGAGATGAACGAAACTATTCAACCGCTAAATCCGATTGCCTTTTCACTTGGACCGATTTCAGTGCATTGGTATGGGATTATTATTGGCTCAGGTTTGGCCCTTGCTTTGTACCTTGCCATCAGGGAAGGAAATCGCAGAGGATTAGAGAAAGACACATTTGCAGACTTAATGTTATGGGCCATCCCCATTGCAATTATTTCTGCACGTATCTATTATGTCATTTTTGAATGGAAGTATTATGTCAATCATCCGGCGGATATCCCGCAAATTTGGAATGGCGGGATCGCTATCCATGGTGCCCTGATTGGCTCCGTACTGACCACATATGTGTTTGCCAAAAAACGCGGGATTTCCTTTTGGAAAATCGCCGACATTGCCGCACCAAGTATTATTCTTGGACAAGCGATTGGCCGTTGGGGAAATTTCATGAACCAGGAAGCGCATGGCGGGGAAGTAACCAGAGCATTCCTTGAAAACTTGCATTTACCGGAATTTATTATTAATCAAATGTATATTAATGGAACGTATTATCACCCAACATTCCTTTATGAATCGCTATGGGACTTTGCGGGCTTTTTCCTATTACTATTGCTGCGCCGGGTGAATTTCCGCCGCGGAGAAATGTTCCTTACGTATGTGATTTGGTATTCAGTTGGCCGCTTCTTCATTGAGGGCTTACGAACCGATAGCTTAATGCTTGGCAGCCTCCGGATGGCACAAACGATTTCGATTGCATTAGTGGTTGGAGCGCTGGCCATTCTTATCTATCGCCGCACTAAACAATTGACAGAAAAGCGATATTTAGATCAAGAAAATAGTTAACTGCATGAAAGAAAGGAATCGACCAATGACTAACAAAATTACGACCGTTCTTTTTGATTTAGATGGGACATTAATTGATACGAATGAATTAATTATTACATCGTACCTTCATACATTGGAAAAATATTATCCAAACAAGTACACGCGTGAGGATGTTTTGCCATTTATGGGGCCGACGCTCCACGAAGCGTTTGGTACCATCGATCCAGATCGGGTGGAAGAGATGATTTTAGAATATCGTGCCTTTAACATTAGTAACCATGATAACTTGGTGCGGGAATTTACCGGGGTCTTGGATACTGTGCGAACCTTAAAAGAAAAGGGCTACAAGCTGGGGATCGTCACGACCAAACGTCATGATGTGACGATGAAGGGACTTCACCTTATGAACCTTGATGCCTTTTTCGAAGTTATTGTTGCCTACGATCATGTCAGCAAGACAAAACCAGATCCTGAGCCTATTTTTAAGGCACTGGAACAGCTGGATTCTACACCTGAAGAGACGATGATGGTCGGGGATAATTACCATGATATTTTAGCAGGAAAAAATGCTGGAACGGTAACGGCTGGCTGTGCCTGGTCGATTAAAGGCAGAGAGTATATTGCAAAATATGAACCCGATTATATTCTAGAGAACATGGCTGACCTATTACCTATCCTCGGAGAGTGAGTAAGATGAGGAATACGACCCGCTACCCTGTTGAAGGAGCGAATTCTTTATGGCACGTCTATAAGACCGTGCCTTTTTGGAAAGTTGTCAAGAATTTTATCGTGATTCAATTAGCCCGCTACACGCCATTCTTGGGGATGAAAAATTGGCTGTATCGGGTGTTCCTTGGGCTTGAGGTGGGCGAGCAAACATCCTTTGCATTAATGGTCATGCTCGATGTGATGTTTCCCGAAAAAATCAGTGTCGGTCGCAATACGGTGATTGGATATAACACGACCATCCTTGCTCATGAATATTTAATTAAAGAATACCGGCTCGGTCCTGTGGTGATTGGGAGTGAAGTGATGATTGGTGCGAACTCCACCATCCTTCCAGGGATTACAATCGGGGATGGTGCCATTGTCTCAGCTGGGACCCTTGTCCATAAGGATGTTCCTCCAGGGGCGTTTGTCGGCGGCAATCCAATGCGGGTCATTTATTCAAAAGAAGAATTGGCCGAGCGCTGGGCCGAGGATTCGATTTATGGACGGAAAAATTAAAATAGTGCAATTTTTTTAAGTCTGGTTTTCGCAACCAGGCTTTTTTTGTAGTAAACTTACAATAAAAATTGTCGTTTCGCGGAAAAATTCAGAAACTTGGCGGAATTCCTTACTAGGTTGGAGGATATAGGTCGAGGTTCGGCGGAATCCTACAACAGATTGGCGGAATCCCATCCTAGTTCAGCGGAATCCCTCCTCAAAAGTTTCAGATATTTTCATTGACGAATAGTTTTTCTAAGGGTAAACTAAAACTACTTTAATTCATTATCACATTAGCAGACTAAAGCATTTAGAAAATTTTAAATTAACGTAATCTAAAATAAAGGATGAGCAGGATGAGTCGCTTGTTTATGTTTGAAAAGCCTTTAGGCATGAGAGATACGCTGCCAGAGTTGTATGAAAAAAAACACCGCGTTCGCACCTTAATGGAAGACACCATCAAACTATGGGGCTGCCAATTTATTGAAACACCTACATTGGAATACTATGAAACAGTTGGATCGGCATCGGCCATTCAAGATGCCCAGTTGTTCCGATTGCTCGACAAACAAGGGCATACACTGGTTTTAAGACCTGATATGACAGCGCCTATCGCCCGCGTAGCCGCATCAAAACTATTGCAGGACGATATGCCGCTTCGGTTAGCCTACTCCGCTAACGTGTTTCGTGCGCAGCAGCGTGAAGGAGGCCGTCCCGCTGAATTTGAACAAATCGGCGTGGAATTCCTAAATGACGAAACCGTTTCGTGCGATGGCGAAGTTATTGCCTTGCTTATTTCTTCATTAAAAAAGGCAGGATTATCACAGTTTCAAGTATCGATTGGTCATATTGGTTTTGCTCAGGAATTGTTTTTACAAATCCTTGGGACCGATGAGCGGGCTAATTCGTTAAGAAGATTGTTATATGAAAAAAATTATGTAGGATACCGTGAGCATGTAAATTCGTTATCCCTATCATCAATTGATAAACAAAGACTTCTTCAATTTCTCGACTTAAGGGGAGGAATTGAAGTAATCGGCAAGGCCTTCGATTTAATTGAAAATGAACAAGGCAAGCTGGCACTTTTGCAGTTAAAAGAACTATGGGATTGTCTGAACGACTACGGGGTAGAAGATCAAGTGAAATTTGATTTTACCATTGTCAGCCATATGAGCTACTATTCTGGGATATTATTTGAAGTCTACGCAGGCAATGTCGGCTTTCCCATCGGTAATGGCGGCCGATACAGCTTAATAGAGAAGTTTGGAAAAAATGCAAGTGCCACCGGGTTTGCGGTGCACCTTGACCGGCTTCTAGAGGCCCTTGGCGACATCAATCTCGAAAATGTGGTTACCTGCATCTTTTTCAGTCAGGAACGCCGGAAGGAAGCCTTTCAATTAGCTGAACAGATGCATGAAGAAGGTAAACGAACCGTGCTCCAGGATATTAATGGCGTCAAAAACCTTGATGCCTATACAAAGAAATTTGCCGATACCACCTACTTACTCGGAGGACGTGCCGATGAATAATATACTAACGATTGCTATGCCAAAGGGGCGGATTTTTGAAGAAGCGGTTGAATTGCTTCGGAAAGCTGGTTATCAGCTTCCGCCCGAATTTGATGATTCACGTAAATTAATCATTGAGGTTGAAAATGAGGGTCTGCGCTTTATCCTAGCGAAACCGACCGATGTTCCAACCTATGTAGAGCATGGGGTCGCCGATATTGGTATTGCCGGCAAGGATGTTATGCTGGAGGAAGAACGCGATGTTTATGAACTCCTCGATTTACGGATTAGTGCTTGCTATTTAGCAGTGGCCGGTCTTCCCGGGACAAAAATGAATGATGTGGCGCCAAGGGTAGCAACGAAATACCCGAATGTGGCTGAAGCCTATTTTCGTGAGCAGGGAGAACAGGTGGAAATTATCAAATTAAACGGTTCCATCGAACTGGCTCCAATCATTGGTTTATCAGACCGGATTGTTGATATTGTTTCTACTGGCCGGACGATGAGGGAAAATGGTCTCGTTGAGTATGAGAGGATTGTGGATGTCACATCCCGCCTGATCGTGAATCCCGTCAGTTACCGCATCAAGGATACAAAGATTGACGAACTGGTAACACGGCTTAGTAAAGTTGTCTCTTTGGAGGAAAATTAAATGAAAATAGTAAAAGTAAATGACCTCGTTTCGTTAAAGCGATCAATCGAGTCAGGTACCTCCGAGCAGGTAAACGTAGTCAAAGAAATTATTTCAGCGATTCGCACGCGCGGCGATGAAGCATTAAGGGAATATACTGAGAAATTCGATCGTGTGCACTTATCTTCTTTTACTGTCACCGAAAAAGAAATAGAGGCTGCCTACGAGCAAGTAGATGAGCGTTTTCTATCGATTGTCCGGGAAGCAGCGGAAAATATTCGCTCGTTCCATGAAAAGCAGCTGCATCCTTCATGGATGACGACAGAGGAAAATGGAACCGTTCTAGGTCAAAAAATCACACCCCTCGATTCCGTCGGGGTATATGTGCCAGGCGGAACAGCAGCTTATCCTTCCTCCGTCCTCATGAACGTTCTTCCGGCAAAAGTGGCTGGTGTGAAACGGATTGTAATGGTGTCGCCGCCAGACGACCAAGGACAATTACCGGCAACCGTACTTGTTGCGGCCAAGGAAGCAGGCGTCGAGGAAATCTATAAAGTGGGCGGGGCCCAAGCGATTGCGGCACTTGCCTATGGAACCGAATCGATTTCCTCGGTTGATAAAATTACCGGTCCCGGAAATATCTATGTTGCCTTGGCAAAACGGGAGGTTTTCGGAGATGTTGACATTGATATGATTGCTGGCCCAAGCGAGATTGCCATTTTAGCAGATGAAACGGCAAGAGCGGACGAGGTGGCAGCAGACCTGTTGTCACAGGCAGAGCATGATCCGCGGGCCTGCAGTGTCTTGGTCACCCCTTCGAGTGTACTGGCCGAAGCAGTCAGCATGGAAGTGGAAAAGCAACTTGAGCTGCTGCCACGAAAAGACATCGCCTCTCGCTCGATTGCGGATTATGGTGCCATCTACATAACGGATACAATCGAAGAGGCCATCGAAACTGTTAATCAATTAGCACCTGAACATCTAGAAATCATTACGGAAAATGCGATTGAACTGCTTGGGAAAATCCGACACGCAGGCGCCATTTTTATCGGCCGCTATAGCTCGGAGCCGGTTGGTGACTACTTTGCTGGTCCTAATCATGTTCTTCCTACCAACGGGACAGCACGCTTTTCTAGTCCATTGAATGTGGACGATTTCCAGAAGAAATCAAGCGTGATTATCTACAGCCAAAAGGCGATGGTAGAGAATGGAGCTAAAATTGCTGAGTTTGCTCGGAAGGAAGGGCTTGAGGCCCACGCACGTGCTGTTGAATTTCGATTGAAAAACGACGGGAATTTATAAGATTATCGTACTGACAATATATAGGGGGTCCCTTTCATGGAAAGAATCGCAAGTATTGAACGGAACACGAATGAAACACAAATTCAATTAACATTAGATGTGGATGGTGAAGGTCAGTCTAATTTAGAAACGGGCGTACCGTTCATGACCCATATGCTTGATTTATTCACAAAACATGGACAATTCAACCTGACAGTGAATGCCAATGGGGACACAGAAATCGACGACCACCATACAACAGAAGACATTGGTATTTGTCTTGGACAGGCGTTACGTGAAGCATTAGGTGACAAACGCGGTATTAAGCGTTACGGGAATGCCTTTGTACCGATGGATGAAGCGTTGGCGCAGGTTGTCGTTGACCTCAGTAATCGTCCGCATCTAGAAATGCGTGCCGAGTTCCCAGGACAAAAAGTAGGCACATTTGACACCGAGCTGGTTCATGAATTTTTATGGAAACTTGCACTCGAGGCCCGGATGAATCTTCATGTCATCGTCCATTACGGAAAAAATACACACCATATGATCGAAGCCGTCTTTAAAGCGCTAGGCCGTGCCCTTGACGAAGCCACAACCATCGACCCGCGCATCAAAGGCGTCCCATCGACCAAAGGAATGCTCTAGATGAAATTAGTGTAGTGAAATGGTGTCAGGCACCATGTGAAAAACATAACTAAGGTGTCAGGCACCATGAAAGGCACCGTGAAAGGATGTTATAGATGATTGGCATTGTTGACTATGGAATGGGAAATCTGTTTAGTGTTAGCAAGGCATTGGAGCGGCTCGGTGCTGAGTATTTTATTTCGGCTGATAAGGGTGAGTTGTTGGCTGCGGATGCCTTACTTCTTCCAGGTGTGGGCTCCTTTCGGGATGCGATGGAGCGTTTGCCGGTTGAGACGATTAAGGAATTTGCCGCTTCAGGTAAACCGCTCCTTGGCATATGCCTAGGGATGCAATTGCTGTTTGAACGAAGTGAAGAAAATGGACCGACGGAAGGGTTAGGATTGTTGCCAGGCAGTGTTCGCCGTTTTCCAGGGAAAACCCCGGAAGGACAAACCTACAAAGTTCCACACATGGGCTGGAATCGGCTTGAATTTGTGCAAGAATCTCCTTTATTAAAAAACTTAGAAGAGGATTACGTTTATTTCGTTCATTCCTATTATGTGGATGCGGAAAACTCCGACGTGTTACTGGCAAAAGCCAATTATAACGAGCAAGTATCTGCAATTGTGGGCAGAGATAATATATATGGGATGCAATTTCATCCGGAAAAAAGCAGCAAGCTGGGCATGGCTCTGCTCGCTAATTTTCTACAAATGGTGGAGGAAAGGAAGGCAGTCCGATGAGTTTAACGATTTATCCAGCAATTGATATGCGTGGCGGCAAGTGCGTCCGACTTCTCCAAGGGGACTACGACCAAGAAACCATTTATGGTGACTCGCCATTTGATATGGCCAAAAGTTTTGCCGCTGATCGTTCCGAGTGGATTCACATGGTGGACCTTGACGGAGCAAAAGATGGCAAACGGGTCAATGACCGGTTTGTGATTGAAGCCGCGCAAAAGTTAAATGTAAATATTCAAATTGGCGGCGGCATCCGTTCGGAAGAGGATATTCTCCACTATCTTGAGAATGGTGTAAACCGCGTCATCATAGGAAGTATTGCAGTTTCTAACCCCGATTTTGCCATCGATATGATCAAAAAATACGGTGGGAAGATTGCGGTCGGGATTGATGCTAAAAATGGCTATGTCGCGACACACGGTTGGCTGGATACTTCAGAACTAAGGGCAGTTGACCTCGGCAAGCGCTTTGCAGAAGCGGGGGCGGAGACGTTTATTTTTACTGATATCGCTACGGATGGAACACTAGCCGGTCCTAATATTGCTGCTGTTTGTGAAATGGCTGAAGTGACGGGGAAAAATGTGATTGCCTCTGGCGGGGTGAGCAGTCTAGCAGACTTACAAGCCATTGCATCCCAAGGGATTCAAGGTGCAATCGTCGGCAAAGCCCTTTATGAAAACCGCTTCACGTTAAAAGAGGCCCTGAAAGTGGGTGGGTCCCGATGACTCTAACAAAAAGAATCATCCCATGCCTGGATGTAAAAGATGGTCGAGTGGTCAAAGGGATCCAATTTGTGCAACTGCGCGATGCCGGCGATCCTGTTGAACTAGCACGCTTTTACGATGAGCAGGGAGCGGATGAGCTTGTTTTTCTAGATATCTCTGCATCTGTTGAAGGCCGAAAAACAATGGTTGAAGTTGTAAAGGCCGTCGCCTCTGAGTTGGCAATTCCGTTTACGGTAGGCGGTGGCATTAATGCATTGGAAGATATGAAAAGAATCCTGCGCGCTGGCGCGGATAAAGTGTCGCTGAACACGGCGGCGGTCCTTAACCCGGAACTGATTAAGGAAGGTGCCAGCTACTTTGGATCGCAATGCATCGTTGTCGCAATCGATGCGAAATATGATGAAGAAGTTGGAACGTGGCGCGTATTCACGCACGGTGGCAGAACGCCGACAGACAAATTAGTTGTTGAGTGGGCTATAGAAGCTGCCCGTTTGGGTGCGGGTGAAATTTTGCTAACGAGTATGGATAGTGATGGTGAGAAGAATGGGTTCGACCTGGAGCTCACGAAGGCAGTAAGCGAAGCGGTAACCATTCCTGTCATTGCTTCGGGCGGGGCCGGGAATTCGGAACATTTCGAGGAAGCGTTCTTAGCCGGTAAAGCAGATGCGGCTCTAGCTGCGTCCATCTTTCACTATAAAGAGACATCCGTTCATGAAGTAAAAAGCTATTTACGGGAAAAAGGAGTGACGGTTCGATGAATGTACGATTTGATGAAAAAGGATTAGTTCCTGCGATTATCCAAGATGCTGGAACAAAAGAAGTATTAACACTCGCTTATATGAATGAGGAATCGCTCGCCAAAACCATTGAAACGGGCGAAACATGGTTTTATAGCCGTTCTCGCAAGGAATTATGGCATAAAGGTGCAACAAGCGGTAATACACAGACCGTTGTCAGCATGAATTACGACTGCGACCAAGATGCGTTATTAGTCCTTGTATATCCGAAGGGTCCTGCTTGCCATACCGGAGCTGTTAGTTGTTTTTCAGAAAGGGGCTATACGGGGACATCAAGTCTGGCAGACTATCAGATCTTACAATCGCTTGAAAAAGTCATCGTTGACCGCGAACGAGAGCGTCCAGAAGGGGCTTACACCACCTATCTGTTTGAAAAAGGCGTCGATAAGATTTTGAAAAAAGTTGGGGAAGAAGCGGCCGAAGTAATTATTGCAGCGAAAAACCGTGACGCTGAGGAACTACGATGGGAAGCAGCCGATTTACTTTATCACTTGCAGGTATTACTCGTCGAACAAGGCCTTCCATTCAAGGAAGTTTTAAAAACGTTAGAAGAAAGACACAAGGACCGGTCGTAATTCGACTGGTTTTTTTAATTTAGTTCTACATTAAAAAAATGAAAATTATACAAAATTGAGGGCTAATTTTACAAAACAGGCTGCATTTATACAAAACTGAGAACTTATTTTACAAAACGAACCAATAATTTTACAAAAGTAAGATTAATTCAACAAAAATTGTAAAAATCCTTCCATTTTATCATATCTCCCTAAACCAAACCGAAATTCCCCTCCAATACTAGCCCTTCTCGAACAACTCCCTAGTGTGGTATACTACCTTAGTTATGTTAAAAATGTGGAGGACTTCATGGGTAAAGACGCGAAAGCAAGAAAGCATATGGGAAAATTACTTACATTTGTTCCTACGGGGGAATATTATTTCACGAAGGGTTTAAAGGCATTCCATCGTCGTGATTTTATCAAAGCAAAAAAATATCTTGGGAGAGCGATGCAGCTTGAACCGGGTGAACCGATGATTATATGCCAGTTGGCGATTGTGTCAACAGAACTTGGCGAGTTTGAACATTCCAACCGGCTCTTGCACCTCATCCTTGAAGAACTAGATCAAGAAATGGTGGAATGCCATTACTTTTTGGCCAATAATTATGCCCATATGGGATTTTTTAAAGATGCGTATCACCACGCCAAACTGTATTTACAGCTAGACCCAGATGGTGACTTTAGCGAGGATACTGAGGATTTACTAGATGTACTTACATTGGAATCAGAAGATCTTGAGGATGATCTGTATCAGCAGGATGACCTTATTGTTAAACAAGAACAGGCTCGTGACCTGCTTGAGTCAGGATACTTTCCAAAAGCGATAGAACTGCTAAAAGATGTCGTCAAGGATTATCCGGAGTATTGGTCTGCGTACAACAACTTAGCGCTCGCCTATTTTTATTTAGGGAAGACAAAAAAGGCGGAATCCATTTTAGCCGATGTATTAGAGCGAAATCCAGGTAATCTTCATGCCCTATGTAACAGGCTTGTTTTTGCCTATTATCAGGGGCAGGAGAGAGATGTTGCCGGGATGATTGACATCTTAAAGAAAATTCAACCACTTCTAAGTGAACAGCAATTCAAACTTGGGGCCTCATTTGCTTTAGTAGGAGAATATGACCTAGCCTATTTATGGCTGAAAAAACTATATAAGCACGGCTTTGATGGTGATAGTCCATTTTACTATTGGCTTTCCCATTCTGCCTATTTCACAGGCAATGAAACGTTTGCAAAAAATATCTGGAAAAAAGTGATGGAACTTAATCCTGATAAGGAAGGCTCGGAACCATGGAACAAGGAAAATGCACCTTCTAACGGTTTTGAAAACCTTTCCGGTTCTATTTTTCAAAAACTGGACAGCGACTATGTGGAGGAGCGCTTATTTGCCCTTTTCCTCACGACTGTATCGAGTAAAAAGGAAGAAATCATCACCTCCAAGCGGCTGTTTCAAAATCAGAAATTTACGTCCTTGGAAAAGGAATATATCTCGTTGATTCGTTCGGGAAAACCTTCGATGACGGCCGATGCACAGGAAGTGGCCGAACTCTTTTATGAGACCTTTCAACCAATTGGCACCATTGAGTCCGGTTTATACTTGATGTGGTTTTCTGTGTTTGTCGAGGTTTCCAAAGACAGCCTCCAATTGAAAAATAAACGTGCCTGGGCGGGTGCCGTCGAGTATATTTGGCACAAACTGCGCAGTGAAAAGGTTTCTCAGCAAGAGGTAGCCGATCGTTATGGAATTTCATCCGCAACCATTGGTAAATATGTAAAAATAGTGAATAACTATTTGAATTAAGCATATTGGTGGACGATAAAACATTTGTTATATACGATTAAGTAAGGGAACAATAATCTTACTTAATCGTATTTTTTTTATTAAGGAGTGTTTTAATCATGTCAGATGAAAAAATTTATGACGTTATTATTGCCGGTGCTGGCCCTGCGGGGATGACAGCGGCTGTTTATACATCACGAGCAAACCTATCGACATTAATGATTGAGCGCGGGATGCCGGGCGGACAAATGGCCAATACGGAGGACGTTGAAAACTATCCAGGTTTTGAAAGTATTTTAGGACCGGATTTATCAACGAAGATGTTCGAGCATGCGAAAAAATTTGGCGCTGAATACGCGTATGGCGATATCAAAGAAATCCAAGACCATGGCGACTATAAAATCGTTGTCGCAGGCTCCAAGCAGTATAAAGCTTATGCTGTCATCATTACAACGGGTGCAGAATACAAGAAAATTGGCGTTCCAGGGGAAAAAGAACTGGGCGGCCGCGGTGTATCCTACTGTGCGGTTTGTGATGGAGCCTTCTTTAAAGGAAAAGAATTATTTGTCATTGGCGGAGGAGACTCGGCTGTTGAAGAGGGTGTGTACTTAACCCGCTTTGCTTCTAAGGTAACCATCGTCCATCGCCGTAATGAATTGCGTGCTCAAAAAATTCTTCAAGATCGTGCTTTTGCCAATGAGAAAGTGGATTTTATTTGGAATCACACGATCAAGTCCATTAATGACAAAGACGGCAAAGTAGGCAGTGTCACACTCGTTTCAACCGAAAATGGAGAAGAGCAAGTATTACCGGCTGACGGTGTCTTCATTTACATCGGAATGGTGCCGCTATCGAAACCATTTACGAACCTTGGAATTACCAATGAAAATGGGTATATTGAAACGAATGACCGGATGGAGACAAAGGTACCGGGAATTTATGCTGCAGGAGATATTCGTGAAAAAACACTGCGCCAGATTGTAACAGCGACTGGAGATGGCAGTATTGCGGCCCAAAGTGCCCAGCATTATATTGAGGAAATTAAAGAGGGTATGAAACAAAAAAGTTAGGCTGTGTTAAAGGTTAATGTTGAGTTTAGCACTCTGTTGATTGGAGTGGAAGGCGCGAAGACTCCTGCGGGAGTACGGGGCAGGGGAGACCCCACAGGCGCTAAAAGCGCCGAGGAGGCTCCCCGCAACGCCCGCGGAAAGCGAAGCACCTGGAACGTAAATCAACAGACAAGTCTAACACAGCCGAAAGCTTAAAAAAGAAATATAGCGGTGGGGATTTACAAAAACGTAAAACGGTTTTAATTCTTCTGTAACAATAGTGCAATAAAATTACGGTATGATAGAAACAGTAATTGACCCCCTTTAAAAATATATTTCTTTCATGCACAGGCCCGTAGCCTGTGCTATTTTTTTGGGTTTTTGCTGCATATCCCCATTGTTTTACGAGATTATGCTAGCCACTGTTAAAATTAACATAAATATCAAATTTGTATTCATTGTGACTGTATCCTAAAAATAGTATAATAATAAGAATGAATTCAAAGTTATAGTAGGAAATTTAGCCATGCCTCAGGGAGAGTTTGTATAGAAAAAGACCAAGCCTCTAGTGAGAACTGTTAAAATGCAGATGCTGTGTAAAAGAGGGTGAATGCTGTGCAACGAGTCACCAATTGTGTATTGATTAGAGACGGAAAGATATTGCTTCTGCAAAAGCCACGCCGCGGCTGGTGGGTGGCTCCTGGCGGGAAAATGGAGCCGGGCGAATCTGTTCGGGATTCCTGCATCAGGGAATACCGTGAGGAAACAGGAATCTATCTGAAAAATCCACAATTAAAAGGGATTTTTACAATGATTATGAAAGAAAATGACCAATTGCTTTCGGAATGGATGATGTTTACATTTGTGGCTACTGATTCGGATGGAGTCGATTTAGACGAATCCGAGGAAGGTAAGTTGGAGTGGCAAATGATTGACCAATTGAAGAATTTGCCAATGGCCGCTGGCGATTATCATATTCTAGATTATATGATTCATGGAAAAGGAATCATTTACGGTACTTTTACTTATACAAAAGACTTTCAACTAATCAGTTACCGATTAGATCCAAGCTAATTTATAGGGGGAATAAATCATGAGTACCGGTGCGGTAAATGACATACAAATGGTCATTATTACAGGAATGTCTGGTGCAGGAAAAACTGTAGCTATTCAAAGTTTTGAAGATTTAGGGTTCTTCTGTGTTGATAATCTGCCTCCAACCCTGCTTCCAAAATTCCTTGAACTTATGAAGGAATCCGGGAATAAGATGAATAAAGTTGCTCTCGTGATGGACCTGCGGGGCAGAGAATTCTTTGATCATCTCTTTAAGGCATTAGATGAGTTGGCAGAAACATCTTGGGTAGCCCCGAGAATCTTATTTTTAGATGCAGATGATTCTACATTAGTGCGCAGATATAAGGAAACAAGGCGGTCACATCCACTCGCACAGACAGGTCTGCCGTTAGAAGGAATAACGCTTGAGCGCGAGCTTCTTGAAGAACTAAAAGGCAGGGCTCAGGTGATTTACAATACTTCCCAGATGAAACCGAGGGAACTTCGTGAGAAAATATTAACGGAATTTACCGCGAATAAACAATCAATCTTCACGGTCAATGTCATGTCATTCGGCTTTAAGTATGGAATTCCCATTGATGCGGATTTAGTGTTTGATGTGCGCTTCTTGCCTAATCCCCATTATATCGAGCATATGAGACCTAAAACAGGGTTAGATGAAGATGTCTCCGGATATGTATTAAAATGGAATGAAACGCATAAGTTCTTAGAAAAAGTAACCGACCTGCTTTCCTTCATGCTTCCGCATTATAAGCGAGAGGGGAAAGCGCAGCTAGTCATTGCGATTGGCTGTACAGGTGGACAGCATCGTTCGGTAACGCTGGCGGAGTATCTTGGTAAATTTTTCGAAAAGGACTACAAGACATGTATTTCTCATCGTGACATTGAGAGGAGAAAGGAAAAAACTACATGAGCATTTACGGACAGCCACGAATTGTCGTCATTGGCGGGGGAACAGGATTACCAGTTTTATTGCGTGGATTAAAACAGTATCCTGTCGATATTACCGCCATAGTGACAGTCGCGGATGACGGCGGCAGCTCAGGACGTTTGCGTGAGGACTTGCATATTCCTCCTCCTGGTGACATCCGCAATGTGTTAGCATCATTATCGGATGTGGAACCGCTCGTTGAGGAAATGTTTCAGCATCGATTTAAAACATCGAATGAACTTTCCGGACATTCGCTTGGTAATTTAATCTTGGCGGCGATGACCTCGATTACGGGTAATTTTGTTCACGCCATTCAGGAAATGAGCAAGATTTTAAATGTTCACGGCAAAGTTTTGCCTGCAGCCAATCAAAGTGTTGTTCTCCATGCGGAAATGGAAGACGGGACGATTGTCTCAGGGGAATCGAAAATTCCCTACTCTGGGAAAAGAATTAAAAAAGTATTTATGACGCCGGAAAATATTCGTCCTTTACCAGAGACTATTCAGGCGATTCGTCAAGCCGATTTAATTATCATCGGGCCAGGGAGTTTATATACAAGCATTCTGCCTAATTTGTTAGTTCCAAAAATCGGGGATGAGTTGTGCCGTTCCCACGCCAAAAAGGTCTATATCTGTAATTTGATGACCCAGGCTGGGGAAACACATGGTTTTTCAGCAAGCGATCATGTAAAGGCCTTATATGATCATATGAGCTGTGCATTTATCAATACCATCCTTGTGAACAATGAAGAAATTCCACAGGACATCCAGCTTCGTTATAATGAAGAGTTGGCCGATCCTGTTGTCTACGATTTGCCGCGACTGTTTGAATTAGGGCTCGAAGTGGTTCATGCGGATATTGCTTACCAAGAAAATGGTGCATTGCGTCATGACCCGAAAAAAGTGGCAAAAATATTATATAATTTGCTTTTAGTTGAAACCAAAAAGCGTTATGAAACGTAATAATAGTACTTATTAAAAAAATTCATGAATCCAATGTGTTTTTTGTAAGGGAGGGGAAAGGGATGTCTTTCGCTTCGGAAACGAAAAAAGAATTAACTAACTTAGAAGTGAAAACGTGCTGCATTCAAGCAGAGCTTTCGGCTCTTATTCGAATGAATGGTTCCCTTTCATTCTCAAATCGTAAGTTAGTTGTTGATATTCAAACCGAAAATGCTGCGATTGCCAGAAGAATTTATACGTTAATAAAAAAGAGTTATGATGTCCAAGTAGAATTGCTTGTTCGGAAAAAGATGCGTTTGAAAAAAAACAATGTCTATATCGTCCGTTTATCCCAACAAGCAAAGGAAATTCTCGAGGATACAAAAATTATCGGTGAGGGTTTTACGATCATTCACGATATTTCACCAGAACTGGTAAAGAAGAAATGTTGTAAGCGTTCTTATCTTCGCGGTGCATTTCTAGCAGGTGGATCCGTCAATAATCCAGAAACATCTTCCTATCATTTGGAAATTGCTTCGCTCTATAAAGAACATAATGATTCTTTATGCGAATTGATGAATACATTTGGGCTAAATAGCAAAACACTTGAACGCAAGAAAGGTTATATTACCTACTTAAAAGAAGCAGAGAAAATTACCGAGTTTTTAAATATTGTTGGTGCACATAATGCTCTTCTTCGCTTCGAAGATGTTCGAATCGTTCGTGATATGCGCAATTCAGTCAATCGACTTGTAAACTGCGAAACCGCCAATCTTAATAAAACGATTGGGGCTTCGATTCGGCAGGTCGAGAATATCCGCTACATCAATCAAACGGTTGGTCTGCAAATTTTACCTGAGAAATTAAGAGAAATTGCAGAACTCCGCTTAAATTATACCGATGTGACCCTTAAGGAATTGGGAGAAATGGTTTCTGGTGGTGCAATCAGTAAATCTGGAATAAATCATCGCTTGAGAAAAATTGATGCAATCGCTGAAAGGCTTCGTACAGGGGATATGATGGTCTAAGAATAGAAAATTCTTTAATAGGTAATCATGTGAAAGCCATAACATGTTCTCGTAGTAAATTTTGTGAACAAGCTCTAAGAAATATAGAAGATAAAACATGAGGAGGAATTGTATAATGTTAGTGAAACAAGTAGAAGTGAAATTAAAAACAGGTCTTCAAGCACGTCCCGCAGCCCTTTTTGTCCAAGAAGCAAATCGGTTCTCAGCGGATATTTTTCTTGAGAAAGATGGAAAGAAAGTTAATGCGAAAAGCATTATGGGCTTAATGAGCCTTGCGGTTGGCTCTGGTGTCATGATTGACATCGTGGCAGATGGAGACGATGAAGCATCCGCGATTGAAGCATTGGCTGATTTTATTCAAAAAGAACAGTAATATATTTGCGGCCGGCTCCATTTGGAACCGGTCGTTTTATTATTTCTAGAAGAATAAAAAAAGCAACCGGTCGATGCCGATTGCTTTCGCGTTACTTATTTATTTTTCTTCTCATCATCAATTAAATTACGAGTGATAATGTGGTCGATTAAACCATATTCTTTTGCACGATCCGCAGTCATGAAGTTGTCGCGATCTGTATCTTTGGCGATTACTTCAAGAGGCTGGCCAGTCCGTTCTGATAAAATTCCATTTAATTTTTCACGAAGGAATAGGATACGCTTTGCAGCAATTTCGATTTCAGTTGCTTGTCCTTGAGCACCGCCTAGTGGTTGGTGAATCATAACCTCCGCATTTGGAAGGGCATAACGCTTGCCTGGTTCACCAGCTGCAAGTAAGAATGCACCCATGGATGCAGCCATACCAATACAGATTGTTTGAACTTTAGGTTTGATGAATTGCATCGTATCATAAATTGCCATTCCAGCTGTGATGCTGCCGCCTGGGCTGTTGATATATAAAGAAATATCTTTTTCAGGATTATCCGCTTCAAGGAATAATAATTGTGCTACAATGCTGTTAGCTACATGGTCATCAATGGCACTTCCGAGCATAATAATCCGGTCTTTTAACAGACGGGAGTAAATGTCATACGCACGCTCGCCCCGGTTTGTTTGTTCAATAACTGTAGGGATCAAATTCATTTTTCTTCCTCCTTTGATTGTAAAGGTAATAGTAATATGTAATGTTATCATACACTGATGGTCAATAAAGGTCAAACAATTTGACTATAAAAATGTTCGACAACTTTCCCTAATCCATCATAACCAATTCTGACTATTTTAAACCAAATCTTTGCTTGCAATGTTAGAGAAACTGGCATATAATATGTAAGTCGCTACAATTTAGCGCTCGTGGTGCAACGGATAGCACGCAAGCCTCCGAAGCTTGAAATGCAGGTTCGATTCCTGCCGAGCGCATCATCAAAGTCTTCTGTTTTATTACAGGAGGCTTTTTTAATGGAAAAAATCATTCGGATTTTTTCCATTAAATGTCTAATTGTACAAAACCCTTTGAAAAATGAACAAAAATCCTTCAGAATTGAACAAAACCTTGATAGAAATATACAAAACCACTTGGAATTTGAACAAAACCACCTATAATTTGCACAAAACAAAAAATCCATCTGTATCATACCCGCCCAAACGGTCACCTAATCTCCTAGTTTATCATTTTCCATTCCCGAATTTCCGTCCATCGTGTAAAATAGAATGCAGGGGGGATAAGAATGAACTTAAAGGCTGGTTTGTGGCAACAGCAGACATTAAAATTGGCAATGACACAGGAGTTATCTCAGGCCATTGCATTGTTGCAGTACTCTGCCCAAGAGTTAACTGCTTTTTTAGACGATAAGGCACTTGAAAATCCCCTATTGCAGGTTGAACATAGCAATATAAAGCCGATGAATCCACTTATTGACCGCAATCGCCGGAAAAACCAAAAGGTGGAAAAGGACTGGATTGAGCAAATTGCCGATAAACCCTTTTCGCTTGAAGAGTATCTATTATCACAATTGAAAATAACGAACTTATCAGCAGAACAGTTAACTGTTATTCGCCATCTAATTCAGAATCTCGATGAAAACGGTTACTTTACTGGCGACCTTAACGAAATCGCCCAAAAGTTAAGAGTAATGGAAGAGGTCGTGGAAGAATGCTTGGCCATCATCCAAACACTGGAGCCAGCGGGGATTGGTGCAAGAAACCTGCAAGAGTGCCTTTTGATGCAGATCTATTATCAGAATCCTAATAATGAACTGGCTCAAAAAATTATCTCTGAATATTTCTTACCGTTTGCCGAAAAAAAGTGGAAGCCAATTGCAAAAGAACTAAAAGTAACCCTAAAAGAGATCCAGGATATTTTTGACCAAATTCAATCATTGAATCCAAAGCCGGGAACTATTTTAGGGAAGGAAACAACCACATACATTATTCCGGATGCAATCATCGAGCACTCAAGCGAGGGACTTACGGTAAGGATGTCTGATGAATCACTGCCAAGGATTAGCCTAAATGAGCAGTATTTTCATAAATTCAAAGACCAGGACCAACAGGTAAGCCGCTTCCTGCAGGATAAACTGCAGGATTATAATTGGATTCAAAAAAGTATTGAGCAGCGGAAAGAGACACTAACTAAGGTAATTGCAAAAATTATTGAAAAGCAGGAAACATTTTTTCAAAAAGGATCAAACAACTTAGTACCGATGACGATGAAGGAAATTGCCGGAGAACTGAATATTCATGAATCAACCGTAAGCCGAGCGGTTAGAGAAAAATATGTTCAAACACCTTACGGGACCTTCCCGCTAAAATCATTTTTTACAAGTACGATTCAAACCGTTTCAGACGATGAAAATACCTCATCCACACAAGTAAAAAAGAAGATCTCAACGTTAATAGAAAACGAGAATAAACAGAAACCTCTTTCGGACCAAGATATCGTGGAACAATTAAAAACAGTGGAAGGAATGGTGGTTTCACGAAGAACCGTCGCTAAGTACCGGGATCAATTGGGAATTCCCTCCTCTGCGAAAAGAAAAAGGTTTGATTGAAAGGAAGCCAAATGATGGAGCAAACAATAGTCACGTTTTACACAAGGAAAAGCTGCCCGCTTTGTGAGAAAGCAAAGTCCACACTGCAAGAACTTAGCAAAGATTGGGATTTCGATTTAGAAGAAATTGATATTGAATCCAGTGATGAATTAACCGAACAATACGGTTTAATGATTCCCGTCGTTCATATTGACGGAGTAGAAGCAGGTTTTGGTGTTATTAACAAATTTGACATAAGTAACCGTTTGCATGAAAAAAAAGCCAATCTTAACAGTTGAAATAGGTTTTCACTCCTGTTACAATAAAAAATGTAGCAGGGGTTATTTTTTTTGGATGTAGCGGGACATAATATGTCTATGGTGGACATTTTGAGACCAACTACATATAATAAAGGAGCATGAGATTCATGCAGTCATTAATCGATATCCAGAAAAGACTATTACCCGATCTCCTTCAAGTCCTTCAGAAGAGATATTCTATCCTAAGATATATAGGTTTTATGCAACCGGTAGGAAGAAGGAGTTTAGCGGTTAGCTTGGGATATACGGAAAGAGTCCTTCGAGGCGAAGTAGAATTCCTAAGGGAGCAAAATCTAATTTACACAAATAATGTGGGAATGAGTTTAACGCCTGAAGGGAAAAATTTGCTCGAAGACTTAGAAGGCTTTATGCGTGAATTAAAAGGTATTGATGTGATGGAGTTGGAATTAAAGCACCGACTCGGTATTAAAAAAGTCATCATTGTGCCAGGCGATAGTGATGAATCGCCGATGGTAAAAGGTGAACTTGGCAAGGCATGTGCGGTGTGCATGAAAAAGTTACTCGGCGGAAAAAATATCATTGCTGTTACTGGCGGTTCAACGATGGCTGCTGTCGCAGAAAGGCTTTCACCCGAGCATAACCAGAAAGAACTACTATTTGTCCCAGCAAGAGGCGGAGTAGGCGAGGATGTACACAATCAAGCAAATACGATTTGCTCGATCATGTCGAAAAACACCCATACGAAACATCGAGTGTTTTATGTACCTGACCAGGTTAGTACCGAAATTTATGAATCACTCATCAAAGAACCTGACATTCATGAGGTTTTAAAACTAATTAAATCAGCAAGCATGGTTCTTCATGGGATTGGGGATGCTATCACAATGGCTGAGCGGCGCAAAACGAACTCTGAAGTTTTGCGTATGCTAGAAAATCAACAAGCTGTGGGTGAAGCATTTGGCTATTATTTTAACGAACAAGGCGAAATCGTCCACAAGGTGTCAACGATTGGCCTGCAATTAGAAGATCTAGTTCACATTCCAAATGTCATCGCTGTTGCCGGCGGGGGCTCGAAGGCAAAAGCCATCAAAGCATACTTAAAACAAGCACCGGAATCAACCATTTTAATCACTGATGAGGGTGCAGCAAGAACGTTATTAAAAGGGTAAATCCTTTTTAAAATAAAAAACATCCTTACCCAATTAAAGGAGGAAATTTATTATGTCAGTAAAAGTTGGTATTAACGGATTTGGACGTATCGGTCGTAACGTTTTTCGTGCGGCATTAAACAATAGCAATGTAGAAATCGTTGCGATTAATGATTTAACAGATGCAAACATGCTTGCACATCTTTTAAAATATGACACTGTTCACGGAACTCTTGCAGAAGACGTAACTGTTGATGGTGAATACTTAGTAGTTGGCGGACACAAAGTGAAAGTTATTGCTGAGCGTGATCCTGCACAATTAGGCTGGGGCGATCTAGGTGTTGACGTAGTAGTTGAATCTACAGGCCGATTCACAAAGCGTGAAGATGCTGCGAAACATCTTGAGGCAGGCGCTAAAAAAGTAATCATCTCTGCACCAGCAGATAACGAAGATATCACAATCGTTATGGGTGTTAACGAAGACAAATATGATGCTAACAACCACCATGTTATTTCTAATGCTTCATGTACTACTAACTGTCTTGCTCCGTTTGCAAAAGTATTGAATGATACATTTGGTATCAAACGCGGTATGATGACAACTGTTCACTCTTACACTAATGACCAACAAATCCTTGACTTGCCACATAAGGACTACCGTCGTGCGCGTGCAGCTGCTGAAAACATGATCCCTACTTCAACTGGTGCTGCAAAGGCAGTTGCCCTTGTATTACCTGAACTTAAAGGTAAATTAAACGGTATGGCTATGCGTGTTCCGACTCCAAACGTATCTGTTGTTGACTTGGTAGCAGAATTAGAAAGAGATGTAACAGCTGATGAAGTTAATGCAGCATTAAAAACTGCTGCTGAAGGCCCATTAAAAGGCATTTTAGCATACAGCGATCTTCCTTTAGTTTCTACTGACTACAATGGTGCTACTGTATCTTCAACAATCGATGCATTATCAACAATGGTTCTTGAAGGCAACATGGTTAAGGTATTATCTTGGTACGATAACGAAGTTGGTTACTCTAACCGCGTTGTTGACCTTTGTGACTACCTTGCACAAAAAGGACTTTAATATATTCGAACGGACGATGATTGGATTCCAATCATAAGAAGTTAATCATACAAAGGTTTTCCAAAGGGGAGCGGGGAGTATATGCCCCCCTCCCCTTTTTACTGAGTTTATGCTGAATTTTCAATACTTTAGGAGGTCCTTTATGAATAAGAAAACGCTCAAAGATGTTGATGTAAAAGGGAAACGTGTATTTTGCCGAGTTGATTTTAATGTTCCCATGCAGGATGGAAAAATTACCGATGAAACGCGGATTCGTGCTGCACTTCCAACGATTCAGTATTTAGTTGATCAAGGCGCTAAAGTTATTCTAGCGAGTCACTTCGGCCGTCCAAAAGGTCAAGTCGTTGAAGAAATGCGCTTAACTCCAGTCGGTGTTAGACTATCTGAACTGCTTGGTAAAGACGTGAAGAAGGCAGATGAAGCGTATGGTGATTCTGTGAAAGCATTGATTGAAACGATGACCGAAGGCGATGTCCTGCTGCTTGAAAATGTCCGTTTCTATCCAGGTGAGGAAAAGAATGATCCAGAGTTGGCAAAATCTTTTGCTGAATTAGCAGATGTTTATGTAAATGATGCCTTTGGTGCAGCGCACCGTGCCCATGCATCAACCGAAGGGATTGCGCATATTTTACCAGCGGTTTCCGGATTATTAATGGAAAAAGAATTAGATGTACTTGGTAAAGCACTTTCTAATCCAGAACGCCCATTTACAGCGATTATCGGTGGAGCAAAGGTAAAGGACAAGATTGGTGTTATTGAAAATCTATTAGAATTAGTCGATAACTTAATTATTGGCGGCGGACTTGCTTATACTTTCGTGAAAGCACAAGGCCACGAAGTTGGAAAATCATTGCTTGAGGCTGACAAAATTGATTTAGCAAAATCATTTATTGAAAAAGCAAAGGCAAAGGGTGTTAATTTCTATATGCCTGTAGACGCTGTGGTTGCTGATGATTTCTCTGCTAATGCAAATACAAAGGTAGTTGCAATTGAAGAAATTCCTTCTGATTGGGAAGCACTTGATATTGGACCAAAAACAGCTGAAATCTACCGTGACGTTATTCAAAAATCAAAACTAGTAATTTGGAATGGACCAATGGGTGTATTTGAAATTGATAAATTTGCCGGCGGAACAAAAGCAGTAGCAGAAGCACTTGCTGAAGCAGAAGGTACATATTCAGTCATTGGCGGCGGAGACTCTGCAGCAGCCGTTGAAAAATTCAATTTAGCAGATAAAATGAGCCACATCTCCACAGGAGGCGGCGCTTCCCTAGAATTCATGGAAGGCAAAGCACTCCCAGGTGTAGTTGCATTGAACGATAAATAATTTTATTAGATAGTGTGTTAAACAAGATTTTGCCACTCTGTTGGTTGGAGCGGAAGGCACGAAGACTCCTGCGGGAGTACGGGGCAGGGGAGACCCCACAGGCGCTATAAGCGCCGAGGAGGCTCCCCGGCACGCCCGCGGAAAGCGATGTGCCTGGAGCGGAAATCAACAGACAAGTTTAATAGCATGAACTATGAAAGGATGTGCCAGTATGCGTAAACCAATTATTGCAGGAAACTGGAAAATGAACAAAACACTATCTGAAGCAAAAAGCTTTGCAGAAGAAGTAAAAGGACTAGTACCTGCCCCAGAAAAAATGGACTCTGTAATCTGCGCACCAGCATTATTTTTACAAAGTCTAGTGGAAGTAACAGAAGGAACGAATGTGAAAATTGGTGCTCAAAACATGCACTTTGAAGAAAGCGGAGCATTTACAGGTGAAATCAGCCCGAAAGCACTTGCTGACCTTGCCGTTCAATATGTAATCATCGGACACTCAGAACGCCGTGAAATGTTCAATGAAACCGATGAAACAGTTAACAAGAAAGCACTTGCTGCGTTTAAATACAACTTAACTCCAATCGTATGCTGCGGTGAAACATTAGAGCAGCGTGAAAATGGTGAAACCAATCAATTAGTTGGCGATCAAGTGGCGAAAGCCCTTCAAGGCCTATCAGCTGAACAAGTAAAACAAACCGTCATCGCTTATGAGCCAATTTGGGCGATTGGTACAGGTAAATCTTCTACTTCAGCCGATGCGAACGAAGTATGTGCACATATCCGTCAGGTTGTTGCACAACAATTCTCGCAAGACGTTGCTGATGCGGTAAGAATTCAGTATGGCGGCAGTGTGAAACCAGAAAATATTAAAGAATACATGGCACAACCAGATATTGATGGTGCATTAGTAGGCGGAGCAAGCCTTGAAGCACAATCCTTCTTACAATTATTGGAGGCAGGCAGCTATGAGTAAATCTCCCGTTGCTCTGATCATCCTTGATGGTTTTGGATGCAGGGGCGAAACAAAAGGGAATGCGGTTGCTCAGTCAAAAAAACCTAATTTTGACCGTTTTTGGAGCGAGTATCCACATTCTCATTTAACAGCGTCTGGGGAGGCTGTGGGTCTTCCTGAAGGACAAATGGGTAACTCTGAGGTTGGACACTTAAACATTGGTGCAGGACGTATTGTGTACCAGAGTTTAACTCGTGTAAACATTGCGATTCGTGAAGGTGAATTTGAAAAAAATGAAACCTTCACAGGTGCGATGGAGCACGCCAAGAAAAATGGCACAGCTCTTCATTTATTCGGTTTATTGTCAGACGGCGGTGTCCACAGCCATATTCAACATATGTTTGCCTTACTAAAGCTGGCAAAAGAAGAAGGCGTGGAAAAGGTTTATGTACATGCTTTCCTTGACGGCCGTGATGTTGGTCCGAAAACAGCGACGAAATATATCCAACAAACATTGGATAAAATGAAAGAATACGGTGTAGGTGAATTCGCAACGGTTTCAGGGAGATACTACTCTATGGACCGTGATAAGCGTTGGGAGCGTGTCGAAAAATCGTACCGTTCGATGGTCTATGGCGATGGCCCAACCTACACAAATCCTTTAGATGTTGTGGAAGATTCTTATTCTCATGGAATCTTTGACGAATTCGTGATTCCATCTGTTATTACAAAAGAAGATGGGCAGCCTGTTGCCACGATTCAAGACAATGATGCAGTTATTTTTTATAACTTCCGTCCAGACCGTGCCATTCAGATTTCGAATACATTTACGAACGATGATTTCCGTTCCTTTGACCGTGGGCCAAAGCATCCGAAGGATTTGTTCTTCGTGTGCTTAACTCACTTCAGTGAATCGGTCGATGGATATGTTGCTTTCAAACCAACCAATTTAGATAACACCATTGGTGAAGTATTAGCACAAAACAACTTGAAGCAATTAAGAATTGCTGAAACAGAAAAATATCCACATGTTACATTCTTTATGAGCGGCGGCCGTGAAGAAAAGTTCCCTGGCGAAGAGCGGATTTTAATCAACTCGCCGAAAGTGGCAACCTATGATCTTCAGCCTGAAATGAGTGCTTACGAAGTAACGGATGCACTCTTAAAAGAAATTCAAGCAGATAAATTTGATGCGATTTTACTGAATTTCGCGAACCCTGACATGGTCGGGCATTCAGGTATGCTTGAGCCTACCATTAAAGCGATTGAGACAGTCGATGAATGCTTAGGAAAAATAGTTGATTTAATTTTAGAAAAAGGCGGTTCTGCTATTATTACCGCTGACCATGGAAATGCCGATGAAGTAATTACACTAGAAGGCGAACCAATGACAGCACATACAACGAACCCAGTGCCGGTAATTGTGACAAAACAAGGAATTCAACTCCGTGAGGGAGGAATCCTTGGGGATTTAGCGCCAACTATGTTAGACTTATTGGGTGTTGAAAAGCCAGCTGAAATGACTGGTACATCATTATTAAAATAACTTAATTATTAAGGAGAGATTTTTACATGCCATTTATTGCAGACGTATACGCTCGTGAAGTATTAGATTCCCGCGGTAACCCTACAGTTGAAGTTGAAGTATTTACTGAATCAGGTGCCTTTGGCCGCGCTATGGTTCCAAGTGGTGCTTCCACTGGTGAGTATGAAGCAGTGGAACTACGTGACGGAGACAAAGAACGTTACCTTGGAAAAGGTGTTATTAAAGCGGTAGATAACGTAAACGAAATTATTGCTCCACATCTTGTTGGAGAAGAATTTAGCGTTTTAGATCAAGTATCTATTGACCAAGCTTTAATCGAGCTTGATGGCACAGATAACAAAGGAAAATTAGGTGCTAACGCAATCCTAGGTGTATCAATGGCCGTTGCTCATGCAGCAGCGAACTATTTAGATATTCCTTTATATCAATACCTTGGCGGTTTCAACTCTAAGCAACTTCCTGTACCAATGATGAACATCGTTAATGGCGGGGAACATGCGGATAACAACGTTGATATTCAAGAATTCATGATTATGCCTGTTGGCGCTCCAAACTTCAAAGAAGCGCTTCGTATGGGTGCAGAAATTTTCCATACATTAAAATCTGTTCTTAAAGGCAAAGGCCTTAACACTGCAGTTGGTGACGAAGGCGGTTTTGCTCCAAACTTAGGATCAAACGAAGAAGCTCTTCAAACCATTGTTGAAGCAATCGAAAAAGCTGGTTACAAGCCAGGCGAAGAAGTAATGCTTGCTATGGATGCTGCATCTTCTGAGTTCTACAACAAAGAAGATGGTAAATACCATCTTGCTGGCGAAGGTGTTGTGAAGACATCTGCAGAAATGGTTGACTGGTACGAAGAACTTTCTTCTAAATACCCAATCGTGTCAATTGAAGACGGTTTAGATGAAAATGACTGGGAAGGCCACAAGCTTTTAACAGAACGCCTTGGCAAAAAAGTTCAATTAGTTGGTGATGATTTATTCGTTACTAATACTCGCAAACTTGCTGAAGGTATTGAAAAAGGAATTGGTAACTCCATCCTTATCAAAGTGAACCAAATCGGTACGCTTACTGAAACATTTGATGCCATTGAAATGGCAAAACGCGCTGGTTACACAGCAGTTATCTCTCACCGCTCTGGTGAAACAGAAGACAACACTATTGCTGATATCGCTGTAGCAACTAACGCTGGTCAAATCAAAACTGGTGCTCCTTCTCGTACCGACCGTGTCGCAAAATACAACCAATTGCTTCGCATCGAAGATCAATTAGGTGAAACATCTCAATACCTAGGCAAGAAAACATTCTACAACTTAAGCAAATAATTTTGATGATAAAAGAAGGCGCACATTTTTGGATGTGCCCTTTTTTCTTTTATTAGGCGTGAATGTCACAATAAGGACTATTGTCTTAAGCGACAAAATATGATAAGTTTAATATACTGTGAATTGTGCGACTAACAGGAGGTGGCCTTTATGCATACATTTTTAGTAATCTTATTAGTGATCGTAAGTATTGGACTTATTGGTGTTGTTTTACTTCAATCTGGTAAAAGTGCTGGACTATCTGGTGCCATTTCTGGTGGTGCAGAATCTTTATTTGGTAAGCAGAAAGCACGCGGACTTGATTTGATTCTACATCGTATTACAGTTGTCTTAGCAATCTTGTTTATCTTGCTTGCTATTGCAGTGACTTACTTTAAAATTTAATCATTCACACACAAACCTGGTCCAAGTGGTCAGGTTTTTTGTTTGTTGAAAAAATTAAAATAATGAGCCGTGAGCCTATTTCTGGAATGTTCGCCATGGCTTTGCTAAAACTAAACTAAATGAATTGAAAATAAGGGAGTTTTTATGATGAAAGTTGTTTTACCGAAACCATTTACTTTTGAGGGAGGAAAAAGGGCTGTCCTTCTTTTACATGGCTTTACCGGAAGCTCAGCTGATGTCCGGATGCTGGGGCGTTTTTTAGAAAAAAAGGGTTATACCTGTCATGCCCCGCACTACAAAGGCCACGGAGTACCGCCCGAAGAGCTCGTTCATACGGGTCCAGAAGATTGGTGGCAGGATGTCATTAATGGCTATGAATTTTTGAAAAATAAAGGTCACTCAGAAATCGCCGTGGCAGGATTATCCCTTGGTGGCGTATTTTCGTTGAAATTGGGATACACTGTACCTATAAAAGCGATTATACCGATGTGTGCACCGATGCATATAAAAAGCGAAGAGGTCATGTACGAAGGAATTCTTGAATATGCTCGTGAATTTAAAAATCGTGAAGGAAAATCAAACGAGCAAATCGAAATGGAAATGAATGAGTTTAATAAAACACCAATGAAAACATTAAAAGCCTTACAGGCATTGATCGCAGATGTGCGTGAAAATGTGGATATGATTTATGCACCCACATTTGTTGTGCAGGCACGTCATGACAAAATGATTAACACCGAAAGTGCGAACATTATTTATAACGAAATCGAATCAGTCGTGAAGGAATTAAAATGGTACGAAGAATCCGGTCATGTCATCACACTCGACAAGGAGCGGGAGCAATTACATGAGGATGTGTATACCTTTTTAGAAAAGCTAGACTGGCGCGATTAACAAAGTACCTACAAAGGAGGATTAGTTTGGAAGATAATATTCAAAAGCATATAGACAAGGTCTTACAATACATGAAGGATGAGGCCTACAAGCCATTAACTGTTCAAGAACTGGAAACTGCCTTTGGTATCCAGGACTCAAGTGACTTTAAGGAATTTGTAAAAGCACTCGTCCAAATGGAAGAAAAGGGTCTAGTAGTCAGAACGCGCAGTAACCGCTACGGACTTCCGGAGAAAATGAACTTAATACGCGGAAAGCTGATCGGTCATGCAAAGGGGTTTGCCTTTGTCGCACCAGATGAGCCGGGAATGGATGATATTTTCATTCCACCAAATGAAACAAACACCGCGATGCATGGAGATATCGTTTTAGCACGTGTATCTTCGGAAAGTAGTGGGCAGCGCCGGGAAGGAAGTATTATCCGCATCATTGAACGCGGAGTCCAGCAAATCGTCGGAACGTATGTGGAAAGCAAAAGCTTTGGTTTTGTGATTCCAGATGATAAGAAGTTTGCTAGTGATATTTTTATCCCAAAAGCAGCTTCTAAAGGAGCAGTTGAAGGTCATAAAGTTGTTGTAAAACTGACCACCTATCCAGAAGGGCGGAAAAGCGCAGAGGGTGAAGTCATTACCATCCTTGGCCACAAAAACGACCCGGGCGTGGACATCCTTTCAGTCATACATAAACACGGCCTGCCCATGTCTTTTCCTGATGAGGTGTTAAAACAGGCAAATGAGGTGCCTGACACCATTGATGAAAGTGAATTGGCCAATCGACGCGACCTAAGGAATGAAACGATTGTGACGATTGACGGGGCTGACGCCAAAGACTTGGATGATGCAGTCACTGTAACTAGGCTTGAAAACGGTAACTATAAGCTCGGGGTCCATATCGCTGATGTAAGCTATTATGTCAAAGAGGGAACTCCAATTGATCTTGAGGCGGAGGAACGAGCAACGAGTGTCTATTTAGTTGACCGGGTGATCCCGATGATTCCGCATCGTTTATCAAATGGAATCTGCTCGTTAAATCCCAAAGTGGACCGTCTCGTTTTATCCTGCGAAATGGAAATTACCTCCGAGGGTGCCGTTGTTTCACATGAAATTTTTCAATCTGTGATTAAAACAACGGAGCGGATGACCTATCATGATGTGAACCTCATTTTGGCTGAAAATGATGAAGAAACACGTGCCCGGTATGAGCCGCTTGTGCCGATGTTTGAAATGATGGAAGAGTTGGCTGCCATCCTACGAAACAAGCGGATGAAGCGTGGTGCGATTGACTTTGATTTTAAGGAATCGAAGGTGCTAGTAGATGAGGAAAGCAAGCCAATCGATGTCGTTCTTCGAGAGCGGTCTGTAGCCGAAAGATTAATTGAAGAGTTTATGCTTGCAGCGAATGAAACGGTAGCAGAGCATTTTCACTGGATGGAAGTTCCGTTTATTTACCGAATCCACGAGGATCCTAAGGAAGATAAATTACGGAGATTTTTCGAGTTCATTACGAATTTCGGATATATTGTAAAAGGTACCGCAAATGATGTGCATCCAAGAGCCCTTCAAGAAATTATTGAAGAAGTTCAAGGGAAGCCGGAGGAAATGGTGATTTCAACTGTCATGCTGCGGTCGATGCAACAGGCAAAGTATGATCCGGAAAGCCTTGGGCATTTCGGATTGTCAACCGAGTTCTACACTCATTTCACTTCACCGATTCGCCGGTATCCGGATACGATCGTGCATCGGTTAATTCGTACCTATTTAATCGAAGGAAAGCTGGATTCGACAACACAGGAAAAATGGAATGTACGCTTGCCAGAGATTGCCGATCATTCTTCAAAAATGGAGCGCCGCGCAGTAGATGCTGAGCGGGAAACCGATGAATTGAAGAAAGCGGAGTACATGGAGGACAAAATTGGCGTTGAATATGACGGGATTATTAGCTCTGTAACGAATTTTGGAATGTTTGTGGAGCTGCCAAATACGATTGAAGGCCTCGTTCATGTCAGCTATATGACCGATGATTACTATCGTTTTGATGAGCGTCATTTTGCGATGATTGGTGAGCGGACAGGGAATGTCTTCCGAATTGGCGACGAGATTACCGTCCGGGTAGTTAAGGTGAATAAAGACGAACGCTCCATCGATTTTGAAATTGTCGGCATGAAAGGAACGCGCCGGGAACGTGTCGAGACGGCAAAGGTTTTCCAGACAGGCAGCGATACCAAAAAGCCGCGCCGCAATAAACAGCAAGGCGACCGTACTCAAGACCGCAATCAAAAGTCTGAAACGGGTGGCGGTCAGGGTAACAAAGCGAAAAAGAAAAGAAAATTTTACGATAATGTCCCTAAAAATAAAAGCACTAAACGAAAAAACCGATAAATTATTACGTTTTGACTTGTTGTTGATACGAAAAAGAAAAACACACTAAATTGAACTGCACCCCGTCAAGTAGACAGTGGAAATAATAAAAATTCACTAAGCGGCTTTAGCTCTATATTCCATAGGGCTGAGGCCGTTTAGTCGTTTTTGATATCTTTCATAATTATAAAATTTAATGTAATCATCTATCGCAATAGAAAGTTCCTCGAATGTCTCATACTTATGTAAATAATACTTTTCACATTTAAGTGTTCCCCAAAAAGATTCCATTGGTCCGTTATCAATACATCTACCCACCCGGGACATACTCTGCATCATCTCAGCGGCATCTAACTTTCGCTTAAATCCATGAGAGGTGTATTGGTACCCTCGATCACTATGAATGAGTGGCTTGTCTCCATCTAAATGGGTTATTGCTTGGTCTAGCGTCTTAAAGACAAGGTTATTATTATTTGAATGTCCTAAAACATAGCTTACAATCGACCCATCATATAGATCACGAATCGCACTTAAATAAGCCTTTTTAGATTGGCCATACTTAAGTTCAGTGACATCCGTAACCCATTTTTCATTCGGTTTTTCCGCTATGAACTCACGATTGAGCACATTTTCTGCAACGTGTTGCGGAGTTGAGGGCTTATACCGTTTCTTCTTTTTCCGAATGACGCTTTCTAGGCCAGATATCTTCATTAGTCTATAAATTCGCTTATGATTGAGGTCCTCTTCGAATTTCCGGTTCATATTTAAAGTCATTTGACGGTATCCATAGATTCCATCAACTTTCTCATGAAGAGCCTTCATTTCCTTTATAATTTCTTCATTTCGAAGTTCACGAACAGAAGGTGTGCGATTCAGCCACTTATAATAAGCAGATCGTGCAATCCCTGCAATCTCACAAAGTAAGATGATGGTAAGACCTTCTTCCTGATGTAGCTCTTGGATTGCGATATACTTATCTTCAAATCGAATTTGACTTATCTTCGCCTCCTTTCGATCTCCTCTAACTTTTTTAAGAATGCGTTCTCTGCACGTAAACGTTCATTTTCTTTTTCAAGCTTTTGCATCTCGAGTTTAACTTTCTCTTCTGGAGAAAGCTCTGCTTCTACTTTATTTTTTCCTCGCTTATCCTTAAGCGCTTCGTCTCCGCCATCTTCATACTTTTTAACCCACTGATATACTTGTTGGTACGAGACTTTAAAATCCACCGCTGCCTTCTGATAATCTTTATCGTTCTCCAGGCAATAGTGCACAATTTGTTTCTTTTCATCTAATGTGGTTGTTCTTCCTTTAGTCATAGCACTTGACCTTCCTTTAGGCGTATCATCTAATTCGCTATGACTATTATACTTTTTAATCCACTTGCGAAGGATAGAATTATCCGAGATTTCATACTTTCTTGTAATCTCCCGAAGGGAGTATTCCCCGGAGAGATAATCCTTTATGGCAGCCAGCTTTAATTCCTTGGAATATCCCTTCCAAGTGGAGGACTCTTTTAGACCTTCCGTTCCATAATTCTCGAATTTGTATTTCCATTCATAAATGGTGGTGTGGTTTACCTTGAAAATGGATTCAAGTTCGCTTATTGAATGCGTACCATCCTCCCACGCTTTTAATATCTTAAATTTATCTTCCGCTGAATAAGCTCTTTTAGACATTAAAAATGCTCCCCTTCAAGCAAACAGATTTTTATTTTTTAATCTGTCTACCTAAAGGGGAGCATATCAAATCTCGTGTGTTTTTCTTTTTATTTGAATCCACTATTAGATAAACCATTTTTTAAAATAACCTGTTCTTGGGGGCCTTAAAAAAAGCCTCTTCTCGAACAGGTTTCTATGTTTTTTTAATTTTTTGCTGTTATTTTACTGAGGATTCTTTTTCGAATTAAATCTATGAACAATAAGGATAATGGGAATAAAAACCCGATTGTTATCATAAGTGGAGTCCAAACATCGAGACTTGCTGACCGTGAATATGTAATATTTGGGTATATGACTAAAGAAAGGACAACTAAAATCATACCTAAAGGTAATGTCAACGGCCTGTAATCTTTTAAATTTAATATTTGTGCAAATCCAACTGCAGATCCAAAAAAATAAATGATCATTTTGAAATAAAGTGAAATGAACCAAATTATTGCCAGCATTGCTTCTAAACGTTGTACAAATCCCCCTACATTAATTTTTCTAGCTAATGAATAACTTGGATACAATTGCCTTACTGAATTATCGACCCCAAGAACTAGAATACTTAAAATGGTAAAGGATAATAGCAAAATCCCTCCAATTAAATTCCCAAAAATAAAACCTTTAAAAGCCCGTTTAGGCTGATTAATATAGGCAGGAAAAACCATTAGCAGACAGATTAGCGACAGAGAAGAAAATTGTAAATACAAGAGGGCAGTCAATATTATTGGTTTTATCCCCGTCTCCATGACAGGCTGCATATTTTGAACTTCAATTTTAGGAGAAAGAAAAAGGATAAAAATAATAAAAAACATCATAAACCATGGAAATAGTATTTCTCCAGTTCGTGCTATTGTTTCTATTCCGAGCCGTACCCCTTGAATGATAATTAAGATAAAGAGAATATGAATCACTTCAATAGGTGTTTCGGGAATGAATTGTGTGGTCAAAAAATCTCCTAAAAAAAATAGCAGAGTTGCTGCAGCAAGGAACAAGCAACAACAAAAAATGAAAGAAATGATTTTGCCTAACCATTTTCCTAACAGTTTTTCATTTATTTCGACCAGCGTCATATTGGGAAAACGAATTCCAAGGGTGTTATACAACCACATAATCAATAATCCAATCATAATTCCAAGAATTACAGAAATCCACGCATCTTGTTTTGCGTATGAAATTAGACCCGCAGGTGCATTTAAGATAGTACTACCGACTGTTAATAATATTACTAATATTGTAAATTGAGCTACTGATATTTTACCGTCCTTCAGCATAGTTATTTTCCTTTTCATTTATTTAATCTATTTACCAGAGAAATTTATTCTGTTTAAAATATGCCAACTGTCAATCTATATTTTCTTCGAGTTATGGAGATATTATTCTTTGATAGAAAAAATAGGAAGCTGTTGAGAAAATCGTCCAATAGAATGTTCTATTCCAGTATAGCTATGTATTTAATTAAATGGAAAGGGGCGTATTCCATGACACAGAGATTTCCAATTTTTATTTTATTGATTGCAATTCTATTACTTACAGCAGGTTGCTGGAATCGTCGTGAATTAAATGAACTTGCCATAACTCTGGCCATGGGAATCGATCGTACTATAGATGGTAAATATCTTGTAACGGCTCAAGTGGTAATTCCAGGGGAAATAACCGAAAAAGCAAGAGGGAGTTCATCAGTAATCATCTTTCAGGCAAAGGGGGCTACCGTCCTTGAGGCAATACGAAAAATGACCAAAGAGGCTCCTAGGAAAATTTATCCTTCACATCTCCGAATCCTGGTGATTGGAGAGGCATTGGCAAAAGAGGGAATCGGGAAACCATTAGATGTACTGTCAAGAGATTGGGAAGTGAGGTCAGATTTCTATATTGCTGTAGCTAAGGGAAGGAAGGCAGAAGACATACTAAAGGTGCAAACCTCTTTAGAAAAAATACCTGCCAATCAATTGTTCAACACACTTGAAGTATCAGCAAAAGCATGGGCAGCAACTAGATATGTGACGTTAGATGAACTGATTGCAAATATGGTAAGTGAAGGGAAAGAACCTGTGTTAACCGGTATCCATGTAAAGTTAGAAGGCGATAAAGAAACTTCCTTCAGCAAACAAAATATAGAAGCGAGCAATCCACCCGCTAGGTTGTATTTTCAAGAATTAGCGGTTTTTGATGGAGATAAATTAATTGGCTGGTTAAATGAACTACAAAGTAAAACTTATACGATTGTGACAAATAATGAATTTGGTTCTGTTGGGAATGTTTCATGTCCAAAGCACGGAAAATTCGTTTATCAAATAACGAATTCAGAAACAAAGGTAAAGGGAAAGATACGCCATGGAAATCCTGAAATTGATGTTGCTATTAAGGTGGAGGGTAAGGTAGCAGATGTAGAATGCGATATCAATTTGAAAAGTTCAAAATCAATAGTTAAGTTGGAGAAAATCTATGAAAAAGAAACGAAAAAAATGATTCAACAGGCAATCAAACAAGTGCAGGAAAATAATAAAGTTGACATTTTTGGTTTTGGCGAGGCGATTCATCGGGCGGACCCTAAAGCATGGGAAAAACTAAAAAAAGATTGGGATAAAAAATTTCAGGACTTGAAGGTCAATATTACGATAGATGGAAAAATCAGTGGTATCGGAACAGTTAGTAATTCATTTCTCGAAAAAATAAATTAAATCATTAGAAAGTTTTTCTAAGGATTCACTAATTTTTTTATGCGCCTTGATTTTATCAAATGTACCAGTATCTAAATCATGTCGATACTGAGGGGGGATCAATTGATGAGTTTTTTTAAGAAACGGAGACGCCAAAACAAAATTAACCAGTTCAAATTAGAGATAGATGATCCGGATGTTAACGAAGGCAGCAATTTCTTAAAACTTAGCCTTGATGAAAACAAATTTTATGTACTGCGAATGCTGGGAAATAGCCGGGACATCGTTTTTAGAGAAATACAAATCGGTAAATCAGTTAAAGCAGGCATTTTCTATGCGGATGGACTAGTAGAGACGAATTCCATTCAAAACTTTATCCTAGAACCGTTAATGTTAAATGTTCATTACGATGAAGATCGAACCATTTCTTCTGCCAAAAATATATTAAAAATTTTAAAAGATCAATTTCTTACTGTCGGCTCCATACAGGATGTTACGGAATTCAGCCCTCTTTTCGATTCATTATTATCAGGCGATGTCATTCTCTTGTTGGATGGACATTCTCAAGGGTTCATCATCAGTATGCGTGGCTGGAAAGACCGGGGTGTAAGTGAATCTACCTCTGAAACGGTCGTTCGGGGACCTAAGGAAGGTTTCACTGAGTCCATACGTACTAATACGGCATTAATTCGCCGAAAAATAAAATCCCCGCATCTATGGATGGAAACAAAAAACATAGGTGAAATGACCAAAACTGATGTAGCAATCATGTATATCAATGGAATTGCCAATGATAAAGTTGTCCAAGAAGTTCACGAGCGGCTAGATCGGATTGACATTGATGGAATATTGGAAAGTGGTTATATTGAGGAATTGATTCAAGATACAACCTACAGTCCGTTTCCAACTATCTATTACTCAGAGAGGCCTGATGTGATATCAGCTGAGCTTCTAGAAGGAAAAGTTGCCATATTAGTCGATGGTTCACCAAATGTTTTAATTGTACCGGCACTGTTCGTTTCATTTTTACATGTTGCAGAAGACTATTATCAGCGTGCAGATATTAGTACTCTCATTCGTATGCTTCGTTTTTTTAGCATTATCATTGCACTTTTGGCACCCTCACTTTACATTGCCATTACTACCTATCATCAGGAAATGATACCCACTGAACTGTTAATCAATCTTGCTGCCCAACGGGAAGGTGTTCCCTTTCCAGCCTTTATTGAAGCTTTAATGATGGAGGTAGCATTTGAAATTTTACGGGAAGCGGGATTACGAATGCCTAGGGCTATAGGCTCAGCAATATCAATCGTTGGAACCTTAGTAATTGGTACCGCAGCAGTTGAGGCTGGAATCGTTTCGCCTGCTATGGTAATCGTTGTAGCGATCACCGCAATTTCCAGCTTTGTCCTTCCTTCAGTAGCCATGTCCATGTCGCTCAGAATGCTTCGTTTTCCAATGATGGGGCTTGCTGCTTCATTTGGTTTATTCGGTATAATAGTCGGTTTAATTTCACTTATCCTTCATATGTGCAGTTTGCGTTCTTTTGGGGTTCCATATATGAGTCCTTTTGGACCTTTAATCCCTCAAGATTTAAAGGATACGATTGTCCGGGTACCATGGTGGGGGATGTTTTCCCGCCCGCGGCTTATCAGTCAAAACAACATTAGCCGCGAAAAAAATTCTGCCCCGAAACCCCCGCAGAATAAAATATAACATTTGGCTTCTCGGTAATATACACTGTTTTTAAAAGATATATAATGGAGAAAGGAGTAGACGGACATAGTTGCTGTTGCAGGAATCTTAGTCATTTCCGCTGTAATTATTGTGATAGATGTACCTCCTTTGTTGAGAAAAAAATTAGTAAAAGAGCTATGGATATTTTCCATTCTCCTGCTATTTGGAACCATGTTAAGTATTGCACAAGCCCTGGATATTAGTATTCCTAATCCACTAGATTGGTTAACAGTCCTTTATAAACCATTTTCCGACATGATGAAGAATTTATTAAAGTGACCGATTTGCGCGTGATTTTTTTTAGGTATTACACTTTTCTTTTGGTTTTAATCTTTGAGAAATTTTCACATAGTATAATTGTTATGGAAAATGATTTCTGCTACAATTAATTCCATAAGAAGAGGTGAATCTTATGCCAAAAGGTGAAGGGAAAGTTGTTGCGCAAAACAAAAAGGCTTACCATGACTATTTTATCGAGGAAACCTACGAAGCAGGAATTGTACTGCAGGGGACCGAAATTAAGTCAATTCGTGGGGGGAAAGTGAATCTTAAGGATGCATATGCACGGATTCAAAATGGCGAAGCCATACTTTTCGGGATGCATGTCAGTCCGTATGAACAAGGCAACATTTTTAATCATGACCCATTACGAACACGAAAGCTATTACTCCATAAGCGCGAAATTAATAAACTAATAGGTGAAACAAAAGAAGCTGGTTACGCACTTGTTCCATTAAAGCTTTATTTGAAAAATGGTTTTTGCAAAGTGTTAATTGGGCTTGCCAAAGGTAAGAAGAATTACGATAAGCGTGAATCCTTAAAGCAAAAAGAGGCGAAGCGTGAAATCGAACGAGCCTTCCGTGATCGTCAAAAGATGTAATTTGTTGTTTAGTGTGAACTGGAAATTATTTTACAGATACTTACAATTGAAAAATACATCAAGTATGTTATAATAAGTTTGTCGCTAAGTTAGCGATGAGATACTTTGCTCAAGGACATTTGTCTGAGCATCCTAACGTCTACAGCTTTAATCTTTCATGAAGATTGCAGCTCCTTTTATTATGGGGACGCTACGGATTCGACAGGGGTAGTTTGAGCTTAGGTCGCGAGTCGAGGGGATCGGCCTCGTTAAAACGTCAAAGCCATAACTGGCAAAACTAACAACAACCTCGCTTTCGCAGCTTAATACTGCATAGCGGTTCCTCCCTCCATTGCCCATGTGGTAGGGTAAGGGACTCACTCTAAGTGGGCTACGCCGGATTCCACCGTCTGAGGATGAAGGAAGAGAACAACCAGACTAGCTGACCGGACGCCGGTCGATAGGCAAAAGGCTCAGCGAAACACCAATATATCGACTACACTCGTAGAAGCTTAAGTGGCGATATCTTTGGACGTGGGTTCGATTCCCACCGTCTCCACTACATAGTGGAAAGAAAAGATCAGCAGAGATGCTGGTCTTTTTTTATATCTGGAAAAAGCTATCCTTTCATTCAAAATGATTGAAAGGATAGCTTTTTGTTTTAATTGGACTTCATACTAATGATTGATGTTGTTCATATTCATATTGTTCATCTGAGGCATTCCTTGGGCAGGGGCGAAGGCATTTAGCAGTTGGTTCATATCCTGCTGGGCCAGCTGTGGAACCTGATAGTAGTGATGTTTGTTTTGATAAATCGAAATCTCATAAGCCATTTCAATGCAATTCGGGACCGAGTCTGCTAGTACACGACGTACTACTGGGTTGGTTACTTCTAATGCGGCCATTGTCTTCATCGATGCCCCTGATTTTACACAGCCAAGCATCATGCTGGAAACGCACGCATCCGTAAGATCAGAAACGGATTGCGCCGGCCTTTTCGGCTGGGATGGTTTTAACCCATAAACAAAATCATTTCCTTGGTTCATTTTATAGCTTTGTGTTGGTTTAGAAGGATTCTGTCCTGATTTGAAACATTCTACCGTAATGTTATATTCATCCTGCATAAATTGATATTGGCGATCCAGAATATCGAGTAATTCTGGGTCTTTTACATGTTGGCGTAGTAACAAGTATTGGTCCAATGCCCCAATGGTTCCTGAAAGTACTTCATGCACATCAAATACTTCATGACCGCCGTGATTTAATTGTTGAGGTACATTTCCTGTGTGCATATTTTGGTGCATGGGCTCCTGTTGGTTTTGCATCATTATGGATCTCCTCCTAAAGGTATTGGCATAACCATATTTATTATGTTTCAAGGAAGAAGAGTTATGCTCGTAAATACTGTAAATGAGTGGTGAGAGGATTGTTCCAATTAATAAACTTATTATTAATAATCATGTATTAAAAGCTCTTTTTCGCGTCAATAATGACAGTAGTTAAGGAACTAGGGGTGCTTAAGATGAAAGAGGAATTAAAGATTTTTTATCAAGTTTTTACAACAACCAAAGATGCCATTGAAAAATTTATGAATATGCTCGACCCGGTTATTCAGAATGCCACCGATGACCATGAACGGCTTTATTATCATCATATTTTTGAAGAAGAGGAGCAGAGGCTTTCTCGTTTAGTCGAGCTCATTCCTCTTATTAGTAAGTTTGAAAACGAAAAGGATGAGAAGGATTTTGCACCGACCAATAATGAGTTTAATCGGCTTCTTCAAGAGCTGAATCTTGAAAAGTTCGGTTTACATAATTTTGTAGAGCATCTGGATTTGGCGCTATTTCGCTTTACTGACGAGGAACGAAGCACCTTGCTGAATCAATTGCGGGAGGTATCCTATAAGGATTATCAGCAAGTCAAAGCGATGTTAATCGACATCAATAAGAGGTTTGATAATGACTACATCGACCCGCATGCCCATCATGATCACGACCATGATCACTTATTCCGGTCAGTTAACACATCTACAGCTGCCCCAATTGTAACATCAGCTAAATATAAAAAGGGGTTTACGGTGGGGAGCTTAATTTAGGTATTTTTTACATAAAGATTTATTCGAATTTGGTGTTTGGCGAAATAAATGGTGAATTTGGCGAAATCCCTTTTAAGTTTGGCGAAATAATTCCCAGACTTCGCGAAATCCAAGCTGAAATCGGCGGAATAACAACCAAATTTGGCGGAATCATCAGACTCCACCTACCAAACCCTATTCGAAAAAATAACTACTTAATCAAGAGAGGAAAGACTAATGAATAAATTGCACTTATATCCAGATTCACCGTTAAATGAACTAGAATTCAGCCAATTAGATCAAACCGTCATTGAGTCAGCACGCAGACAGTTAGTCGGCCGGCGCTTTATCGAACTATATGGTCCGCTTGGACGAGGCATGCAGAGTATCCCAAATGATATCTTTTTTGAAAATATGGAAGCAAAAATGGATTTTCAGGGCTCCTTTGAGACGATTGTTGAATCCAGCAAACGTGTAAATCACACGATTCCCTTACTTTATAAGGATTTCGTACTCTATTGGCGTGATATCGAACAGACCAAGACGCTCGATATTCCGATTGATTTTTCAGCGGCTGCTAATGCTGCCAGAGACGTAGCTAACCTGGAGGATCAGATGATATTTCATGGTGCAAGAGAGTTTGATATCCCGGGATTAATGAACGTCCAAGGCCGGCTGACGCACTTGATTGGGGAATGGTATGAATCCGGAGCAGCTTTTCAGGATATAGTCGACGCTAGAAATAAACTTCTCGAAATGAATCATCATGGTCCTTTTGCGCTTGTCCTATCACCAGAACTCTATTCCCTAATCCATCGAGTCCATAAAGACACCAATGTGTTAGAAATTGAACATATCCGAGAGCTAGTGACTGATGGTGTGTTCCAATCACCCGTTTTAAAAGGGAAAACAGGTGTTATACTTAACACTGGACGAAACAACTTAGACCTTGCGGTTTCCGAGGATTTTGATACAGCCTACTTGGGCGTGGAAGGGATGAATCACCCGTTCCGTGTATATGAAACAGCGGTATTAAGGATTAAGCGACCTGGGGCTATTTGCACACTAGAAGCAATAGGGGATTAACTGGTGAACAATCGAACTTTTACGGTGGGCACTCTTATTCAAGGAAAAATGGCGCCAGTACCGAATTCTCCCGATATAGTCGAAAGAACATTATTTGAAAAAGAAGGACCAAAAGAGCAATACACTGCAATTAAGGAAGTTTCTACTCCTGAAAAAATAATTGTCGTGCAGGATGGGAATAAATTCGAAGTTTCACCTGCTAAAGGGAAACTACTCGATGTAGCACTTAACCAAGGCAAGGCCATCAAATATAAATGCCAAAAAGGTACCTGTGGTCAATGTACGGTAAAGGTCCTTCAAGGTCCAGGTTTATCTAAACCGAATGAACAAGAACATAAAAAGCTTGGCAATGAAGTAATCAACGGATATCGATTAGCCTGCCAAGCGGTCATCCAATAAACAAAAAAACGAGGTCCACTTTTGAAGTGGGACCTCGTTTTTATTAGGCATATAATTGCACTAATTTATCTTCAACTGGGAATGGAAGCGAGATATTATGGTTTTTTAATTCTTTCACACTAATATCACGCACAAGTTTCAATGCTTCTTTTTTGAAAGAGGTAGTGACAAAACCGTTATTCACTTCACATAGTTTCTGTAAATACTTCAAAGTATCATGCAGCAAATACTGTTTAATATAAGTATTATTTAGCTGGCAAATTAATTTATGCTGTAAACCTTTGATCACAGCAATCTGATCAACATGAGTAATCACATTGGCACCATCTTGGTCAATGAAACCTACAGATACATAATGACCTTTTGAGAGATCAACATTCGTAAACACGGGGTTTAGATAGGTTTCACCCGATGATAACCGAATCGAATCAGCTTCAGCCGCACCGCCGATTTTCCGTTGATTAGAAATAACCGTGTGAATATCCTTCAACCCATATAGCATGTTAAACATGTTGAATCCCCCTCCAATTTAATCTCTATAAGTTTATATTAAAGATAATGAGAATCATTGTCAATGGGTGTCAGGCACCAAATTGTGGAGGTTGTTTGAACAAAACAACTGAACTCTGAGTTTACAAATATAAGAATATTATCTTGCAATTGAAATTGTAATATTTTCATAGTTTGGTAACACTTTGGTCAAAACATCGTCTATAATGGAGGTAGTAAATAAAAAACATCGAAGAGGGATTGATCAATGGGGAATCTGAAAAGCAATTGGTCGAAGGGAACGATAATTGCCGTCGTTGTTGTTACTTTTTTATTTGCGGGGATATTCGTTAGTAATTATTTTCAAGCAAAAGCAGCAAGCAATGAATCTAATAATCTTCAAAAAAATAAAGATACTAATCTGCCTGTGAAAAAATATGTAAGCCCAAAAACAATTGTCCGAAATACGAACGACTTAAAGTTGGAAAAAGAAAGAATGCAAAAACAGCAAGAGGAAGCTTTGCACCAGAGAAACGAACAAGAACGTGAGATTAGTAAGGTGCCTAATAAACGTACTCCTGTTACGGAGGCACAATCCACCACAAAAGATAAAACTTCTTCTCAACCACCGTCAAAGAAATCTAATGCAGCTCCAAATAAATCAAACATTACACAACTAAGAAACAGTGGAAAGAAAATAGTTTATTTAACATTTGATGATGGTCCTGCACCCTTTTCCGACCAAATCATCAAACAACTGGAGAAGTATCAATTTAAAGCTACATTCTTTATGATTGATGGGAATATTAAGAGATATCCTGAAGCGGTCAAATTAATGGTCAAATCAGGCGAAACGGTTGGATTACATAGTGTATCTCACAATCAAAAGAAATTTTATAAATCTAAAAATACAGTGCTGGGTGAACTAAACCAAAACCGTAACACCTTAATGGAGGTATCAGGTGTCAATTCTTTTATCATGAGAACCCCTTATGGCAGTGCCCCAAACATGACAAACGAGTATAAAAAGGCTGTGAAGGAAAAAGGGTATATTATGTGGGATTGGAATATTGATAGTAAGGATTGGTATTATAAGGATAAGCGCTATGTAAATAGTGTTATTGAACAAATTAAACAGATGAAACACCATAATGGACCGCTTGTCATCCTTTTACATGAGCGAAAGGAAACACTTGCCCATTTGCCTAAGCTTCTAGACTATTTAAAGGAACATGGGTATGAAGGAAAACCAATTGAAAAAACAACTGCGCCAATCCAATTTTAAAACAGACAATATATCTGTAAATTTGGTATAATCAATATATTGTTATAAAAATTTTCATGTAATTATAGTGAATATAATGGGGATCGATAATAGCCTATGATCAATAAATTATTGCAGAGTACAGGTTTCAAGAGAATATCTATTTTTGTCTTAATTGCCATCTTAATTTATGCCATGAAGTCAATGATTAACTTAATCTTGCTTACGTTCATTTTTACCTTTTTAATGGATCGGTTAGTGCATTTTATAGAAGGAAAAATACCGATTAACCGAAAGTTGATAGTGGTCATTTCGTATGCAAGTATTGTTGGTTTGCTTTCTTATGGCTTGGTCATGTACCTGCCAATGATTGCAGGTGAAATCACAGCATTAATCAAGCAGTTGACTGCTTTTTATACAGCAAAACACGATAACTTGGTGCTGAATTATATTGTCAGTCGCATGGAAGAAATTAAAATCTCAAGTTACTTAGAGCAAGGCGTTACCTTTGTATTTAAGTACTTTACGGATATTAGTAAAATTGGTTTGCAAATTTTATTAGCTCTGTTAATGAGTTTGTTCTTCTTATTAGAAAAACCGCGCTTAATTACATTTACAAAGAAATTTAGAACTAGTAAAATTGCCTCTATCTACTCTGAAGTAGAATTTTTTGCTCGAAAGTTTGTGGGAACATTTGGTAAAGTCATTGAAGCCCAACTGATCATTGCTGTTGTGAACTGTATTTTAACCACCATCTCCTTATGGATATTGGACTTCCCGCAGCTTGGCGGACTATCCATTATGATTTTTGTTTTGGGACTGATCCCAGTTGCAGGTGTCATTATTTCATTGATTCCACTTACAATCATTGCCTATAGTATTGGCGGTATGGCCACTGTTCTTTACGTTGGCATTGCGATTATGATTATTCATGGCATCGAAGCCTATATTTTAAATCCAAATTTAATGAGTTCAAAAACAAATCTCCCAGTTTTCTACACATTCCTTGTATTGATCTTCTCCGAGCACTTTTTTGGTGTGTGGGGCTTGATCGTTGGGATTCCCGTCTTTGTGTTCCTATTGGATGTTTTAGAAGTAACTGAGAGTAAGAAGGTTAAATAAAAAAGCCCATGTTTAGGGCTTTTTTTGATTATACTAGAAGTATTAAGGGTAAGGGGGAAAACACATGAGCGAATGTAAACTTAACCATAGCCATGAAGATGTAAAAAGTAAGTACGAATCACAAGCGTCCTTTCTTCCGGAAGAGATGAAGCCATTATTTAATCAGTTCTTTGAAAAAGAACATTCACAGGACCTCTTAAATGAGGTATTTCATTTGCTTAAGAAATACGATTTAGTTACAAAAGAAGAACAAGAAAACAGAAACAACCGGTTGTTTTTGGTGCTGAAGAATCTGTAATCATTGAGGGCCCTATCGAATAATAGGGCCCTGATTATTTAACAAATACACGTTTTTCTTTTGATACCAATTTTATTACGGTCTTCGATTTTTTTTATATAGTCAGTGGCGATCGGGACTTTACAAGCGGTTTGACCGACATTTACATGAACCTTTCCGATTTTTTCAGCCACCGTGACTGCCTCGTCATACAAAGCTGTCACATAGGCCCCTGTACTAATGACAAATCCATTCATTACATAACGGACCCGGTTCTTTTCTTCATGAATTGTTCGTTCCACTTGTTGGAGTAGGCTGCGAATTTCCTCTATGTCTAGTTTTTCATCTGAGGTAATTGATAAATAATTGGCATATGTATTCCACCCGCAGACGGTAATCATTTCTTCATCGGATTTCATCCATTCTCTTGCTAGTTCTAGGGCATATGGACTTTCAGCGGCAACTCCCGCTACCGTATATTCAGCAAGCATATACCAATTTGCTTTCTTAACCCAATTTTGGAGTGTTTCTTTTTCCATCAACTTTGGATTCACAGAAAGTCCTGCTAAATACATGGCATCAAAGTTACCCGTGTTGTATAAGTCCAAAGCTAACTGATGATCTTTTTTTACAAACTTAACAAGCTTTTTTAAATCACCGATCTTCACCCCAAAGAGGGTGCCCTCCTGTGCGCCGTGATTGATAAATGTTTTTTTTGTCTGTTCGGTCCCCAGTTCAGCAAGCTTCCACATGATTTCATCTAATGTCATTACTCATCCTCCAATGGGTTGGTTATTATATTATTTTATCATCAGTTTGGAACAATTTCCCTTCCTTGTTGTAAAAAGTTAGTTATAATGAAATAGGTTATTTTTGAAAATATTAATAAAATCAAAGTTTATTTAGGAAAAGAGGATATAATGAGCGAACTTCTACAATTATTAAAACGCGGAAATAAATCTGCCTTATTGGCAGCTATCATTAATACGATTATTTCCATTATTAAAGGGATTGCCTTTATGTTTACAGGCAATGTTGCGATGTTTGCAGAAACGATGCACAGCCTTGGTGATGCTGCAAATCAGTTTTTTGTGTTTATTGGCTCTGCCTTAAGTAAGAAGGCTCCGACCGAAAAATATCCCAATGGATTTGGCCGCTTAGTCAACCTTGTTCTTTTGGGTGCCGTATTAATCGTCGGAATTATGGCGTTTGAAACGATAAAAGAAGGGTACCACCATGTCGTCCATCCGACAGAGTCTGGCGGTTTCGTCATTAACCTGGTCGTTTTAGCTGTTGCCACCCTTCTTGAAACCTTTGTTTTATTTAAAGCAATGAAAGAGATTTTACATGAAATTGAGGTTGAAGCAAGTGGACTTCAAGTGTTTACAAAAAGCTTTGCCAATTTAGGAAAAGCTAAACCTGCAACAAAACTTGTTTTTATGGAAGACCTAGTTGCAACCTTGGGTGGTTTATTAGCGATAATAGCGGTCGTTATTTCTCATTATACAGCATTCCACCAAATTGAAGGACTTGCCTCCATGCTTATTGGAGCAATGATGTTTTTTGTAGTCGGAAAGGTCTTTTTGGATAATGCAGCAGGGGTCCTTGGTCAAGCAGATGAAGAAATGGAAAATAAAATTGGCACGCTTGTGATGGAGGATCCTGATGTTAAGGATATCCAAGGAATCACCGTCATTAAAGAGGGTGAGGACCTGCATGTGGAAATAGAAATCGAAGTAGATCCAAAATTAACAGTAGCTGCGGCTGATGATATTAAAGATCGGTTAGAGGAAAAAATCATGGCGGAAAAAGGTGTCGTCGATGTGACAATCGAGTTTGATGAGGAAGATGAAGTCATGACTTGGAAGGAACGCAGTGGAGCCGCAAATTAGAGAATGCCTTGTAGTTAAATCATAATTGAACCTTCTCGTGCCTTAACAGAACGAATAAAGCAGTTTTTAGGTGGAATTCTATTCTGAAGGGCTAATTTAGGGGGGCACAAAGGGTGGAACACAAAATACGGTTATCTAGTGCGGAAATCGGAGGATTATGGGCTACATATATTCAGGAGAATATGTCTGTTTGCTTGCTTATCTATTTTCTTCATCACAATCAAGATGAAGAGATTAAAAAAATTCTCCAACAGGCATATGAAATATCTGAAGGTCATATTCAGAAAATCACGACCATTTTGAATGTTGAAGGCATTCCAATTCCTGATGGATTTTCCGAAAAGGATCTTAATTTATCTGCCCCGCCATTATTTTATGATATGTTTGGCCTCAGTTTCGTTTATTCGATGAGCCGCATGAGTATGATTAACACCGGGTTTATTACGGCAAATATAGCTAGAAAAGATGTGATGGAATTCTTTGTTACGATGGTCCAGCAAACTTCTTTGTTATATCAGGAATCGACAACTCTTATGCTTTCTAAGGGAATCTATGACCGTCCGCCGATGATACCCTATCCGAGTGATGTGGAATACATTGAAAAACTGTCTTATTTAAGTGGAATCGGGAAAAAAAGACCGTTAAACGTGGCTGAAATTACAGAAATTTTTTTTAATACGGAACGGAATTATTTTTCAATCCTCCTATGTATGGGGTTACTTCAAGTGGTATCAGACAAGGAAATTCATAATTATATTGAGGAAGGTAAGAAAATATCTGAAAAGCAAATAAAAACCTTCAATGATATTCTTATGAGAGAGGAACTACTGGGGAACGTGTCAACAAGTTTGGAAGTGACGGATTCTACGGTTTCTCCATTTTCAGATAGGCTTGTGGTCACACTTTTCCATTCATTGAACGCTATAGACATTACCCTTATTGGGCATGCATTGTCATTGTCAATGAGAACAGATTTGGCTTCCTATTATCAAAAGTACATTATAGAAATTATGGTTTATTCGGCTAAAGGTTTTGATCTTATGGTTGATCGAGGCTGGGCCCAGCAGCCACCGCATGCGCCAAGTCGAAGGAATCTCCAAAAATTATAAGGTTCGCGAATACCGCGAACCTTTTTGGATTGTCTAGCTCCAGCACCCAGCAGCTAGTGGACTTCGCTCTTTTCCCTACGATAAGTCAACATCGAATCGCTTCGCTCTTCGTGTTTCCTTTATCTCAGTCAAAGCGCTCCAGCCCATACGCTGCTAAACGGGCGCTTTCGCTTTTCTTATTCCCATGGTTTATGTACTGTCAGTACGTTTGCGAGCTCTTTACTGCTTAATCTGTGTTCTTTCCGCTTGGCTGCTCTTTCTTTTCCTGTTTCAAACAGCTTTTTTTCTTCTTCCGTTTCGGGGATGATAATTGGCACCTTTGTTGGCTTGCCGTTGTCATCTAATGCGACAAAGGTTAAAAAGGCGGTGGCGGCAATTTTTCTATCGCCTGACATGAGATTCTCCGCAATCACTTTAACGAAAATCTCCATCGATGAGGTTCCTGTCGAAGAAACATACGTTTCAATGCAAACAGAATCCTTCGGTGTTATCGGACTAAGAAAATCGACCGAATCAATTGAAGCCGTCACACACTCCGCTCGTGAATGTCTGACCGCAGAAATGGAGGCGATCATATCGATATCACTGATTAACTTCCCACCAAACAAGGTATTATGGTTATTTACATCATTAGGAAAAATCCTGCTCGTTCTTACCACTCGAGACTCATTACATGTTTTTGCTTCCATCCTAATCCCTCCTGAATTGTCTATGTTAATTTACCCATTTTACTATTTTCTCACCGTTTTAGTGAAAACTAAAGATTTGTGGTACATTAGTTAATATATCCATCGTTTGTCAGGAGGTAAAGTAATGAGTTTACAAGCACAGATTATGAAGGATTTAAACGTGAGTCCGACCATTCAACCGCAAGAGGAAATTAGGAAACGGATTGATTTCTTAAAAAATTACCTGCTAAAAACAAAGGCTAAGGGCTATGTACTAGGAATAAGCGGGGGACAGGACTCTACCCTTGCTGGCCGACTCGCCCAACTAGCGGTGGAAGAGCTGCGTAATGAAGGGTCCGATGCTTTGTTTATCGCTGTTCGTCTCCCATATGGCGTCCAGCAGGATGAGGAAGACGCTAAACGCTCATTAGCCTTTATTCGCGCCGACCGTGAGACGGTCTTTAACGTTAAATCAGCAGTAGATGAAGTCCAAAAAGAATATGACACCAGCTACCAAGGGGCACAGTTAAGCGATTATCAAAAAGGAAATGTCAAGGCGAGAATGAGAATGATAGCTCAATATGCAATCGGCGGCATGGAAGGTCTGCTTGTGATAGGAACAGACCATGCAGCGGAAGCAGTAACAGGTTTCTATACGAAATACGGTGATGGCGGGGCGGATATTCTTCCGCTGAGCGGCTTATCAAAGCGGCAGGGGAAAGTCCTATTAAAAGAACTTGGTGCCGATGAACGATTATATTTAAAAACACCTACTGCAGACCTACTGGATCAAAAGCCTGGTCAGGCTGATGAAACAGAGTTAGGAATTACTTATGATGAACTCGATGATTATTTGGAAGGGAAATCCGTTTCAAAAGAGGTCGCTGAAAAAATAGAAAAGCGCTACCTAATGACAGAACATAAACGCCAACTTCCCACAACGATGTTCGATGAGTGGTGGAAATAATTTAAAGACAGGAGACTGCTAAATCAGCAGTCTCTTTTTATATTCGAAAAATTTATGAGATGTCCGACTAATTCACCACTTTAATACTTTATTAGAATAAAATTTCCATTGACACAATCCTGTACCGGTTCTATATTTATAAAGCAAATTATTATTTATTCAACAAAATACTAAAAACATTATTTTAAAATAAATAACATGGATTGGAGAGAGGGATTACACCATGGGGAACGCTAATAAATTAGGATTTTGGGTATTAACCGCTCTTGTTGTCGGAAACATGGTCGGGTCAGGGATATTTATGCTGCCAAGCTCGCTTTCTGAAGCAGCGAGTCCTGCTGGTGTCATTTCAGCATGGCTTGTAACAGGACTTGGTGTATTAATGACCGCTCTTGTATTTGGTAACCTTGCGATAAGAAAACCAAATATAACTGGCGGTCCACAAATTTATGCTAAGGAACTGTTTAAACCAGGATCACATGCTTCAACTTTATCTGGTTTTATGTCATCTTGGGGTTACTGGATTGGTAATCTCGCAGGGAATGTTGCGATGATTACAACCTTTGCTGGTTATTTATCAACCTTTTTCCCAATTCTAACAAGTCAAGCAGACTGGTTTACAATTGGCGGCTTTACACTTAAGGTCGGTAATGGATTAACTTTTCTTGTCTGTTCCCTACTGCTTTGGGGAACTCACTTCATCATCCTGCGAGGAATGGAAAGTGCCGGAAAGATGAATTTTGTGGCAACAGCCGCTAAAGTTGCCGGATTTATTCTGTTTATTCTTGTCGGGTTATTTGCGTTTGAAAAAAGCAATATTCTTCCGTTAATGGCTGTTAGAATGGACGAGGCCGGCCACTCGGTAGGAATGATGAGTCAAGTGAACAGTGCTGCAGTAAATACATTATGGGCATTTATTGGGGTGGAATCTGCCGTTGTGTTTGCTTCTCGTGTTCGAAAGCAAACCGATGTGAAACGCGCGACCATCCTTGGATTATTTATTGCCCTTGGCATTTACATTGGTATTAGCACCTTGACGATGGGAATGTTAGATCAAAACACGCTTATCCATTCTGATAAGCCGCTAATTGATGCGATTTCATCCTTTTTAGGGCCAATTGCCGGGAAAGTTTTAGCAGGGATTGGGTTGATTAGCTTATTTGGTTCAACAATTGGATGGTTAATGCTAAGTGCGGAAGTCCCTTATCAAGCGGCAAAGCAGGGATTATTCATTCCTGCATTTAAAAAAGAAAACAAAAAAGGTCTGCCATTGTTTTCAATGGTTGTCTCTAATGGTTTAGGTCAACTGTTTATCTTTTCAACGGTTTCCAAATCCATTTCAGATGCCTTTGGATTTGTCATTATCATTGCAACATTATCTTACTTGGTACCTTACTTTATCTCCTCCGTCTATCAGTTGAAACTAGTTGTAACCGGGGAGACCTATAAAGGGGATCGTTCAAGAATTACAGACGGAATAATTGCCTTACTTTCCACTATTTATTCTGTATGGGTGATTATCGCTGGAACAGCAGATATTAAAACATTTACCTATGGAATGATTTTACTGGCGAGCGGCATCCTCTTTTATGGTCCACTGTTTAGAAGAAAAAAGGAAGTAATGGCCGAACGCAAAAAAGCTTTATCAGCATAATATTTATTTAACCTATCAGAACGCCTCTGATAGGTTTTATTTTGTAAATTAAGGGTAAAATAATGATAATTTCGATAAGAACAATCAAAATTAGGGGGTTATATCAGTGAAAAAACTTACCATCATTTTTGCAATTTTATTGAGCTTTATGTTTGTACTGTCAGCTTGCGGCAAGGATAATGCCGATAAAGATACGAACAAAACTGACAACAAGACTTCTGAAAAAGCAGATAATGATTTATTGAAAAAGGTAAAAGATGACGGAACAATATTAATAGGTACAGAAGGTACATATCCACCATTCACTTTCCATGATACAAGTGGCAATCTAACCGGATTTGACGTGGAACTTGCAACAGAGGTAGCTAAACGTATTGGGGTAAAACCTGAATTTAAAGAAACACAGTGGGATGCGATGTTTGCAGGATTAGATGCCAAGCGTTTTGACATGATTGCTAACGAAGTTGGGATTCGTCCAGACCGTCAGGAAAAGTATGATTTCTCTGATCCATATATTACGTCTGCAGGGGTCTTGATTGCTCATAAGGATAACGATAAAGTGAAATCATTTGAAGATATTAAAGGATTAAATGCAGCTCAATCGTTGACAAGTAACTACGGTGATATGGCTAAAAAATATGGGGCTAAACTAGTAGGAGTGGATGGTTTCCAGCAAGCAGTGGAGCTCCTTGCCCAAAAACGTGTGGATGTGACAATTAACGATAAGCTTTCATTTTTAGACTATAAAAAACAAAAGCCAGATGCACCAATCAAGGTTGTGGCAACTGCTAATGATGCCTCTTCAAGCGGGTTCATGTTTAGAAAGAAAAGCGACACACTCGTTGACGAGGTAAATAAGGCGCTAAAAGAAATAATTGACGATGGCACCTACAAAAAAATCTCTGAGAAATGGTTTGGTGAAGATGTACTTAAATAGTATTTTTGCTGACCCAGAAAGAATGGACAGGTTAATTGAGATTGCAAAGACTTCCCTCCAGCCGCTGCTGGAGGGTGCTGTTATGAATACCATTCCATTAACCATTATTTCATTTATTATTGGGATTATTTTGGCTGTGTTAACCGCACTTGCCCGAATTTCTCACGTAAAACTATTTCAAGGAATTGCCAGGGTATATGTTTCAGCCATTCGCGGCACACCATTACTTGTTCAGTTATTCATTATTTTTTATGGACTTCCTAATATAGGAGTTACCTTGAATCCATTTATATCCGCAGTCATTGGTTTTTCCCTAAGCGTTGGGGCATATGCTTCAGAAATCATTCGGGCAGCGATTATCTCCATTCCTAAGGGACAATGGGAAGCAGCGTATTCAATTGGTATGACCTACAACCAGGCATTGAAAAGAATCATCCTGCCGCAGGCAACAAGAGTATCTATACCGCCATTATCGAATTCATTTATTAGTCTTGTAAAAGACACTTCTCTTGCATCCGTTGTCCTTGTAACAGAGATGTTTCGCCGGGCTCAAGAAATTGCTTCAACTACCTATGAATTTTTATTGATATATGTAGAAGCAGCGCTATTTTATTGGGTTATTTGCTTTTTTCTTTCGATCTTGCAAGGATATTTGGAAAAGAGAATGGACCGGTATACGTCTTAATGAGGGAGTTATACGATGATTTCAATTAAAGGATTATATAAGCAATTTGGTCAATTAGAGGTCTTAAAAGGAATTGACCTTCTCGTTGAAAAAGGAAAAGTGGTTGTTGTCATCGGTCCATCCGGTTCAGGTAAGACCACGATGTTGCGTTGTTTAAATGTACTCGAAACGCCGAATCAAGGAGTCATTTCCATTGAGGGACAAAACTTGGACTTCTCGAAAAATGTACCGAAAAAACAAATCTCTTCGTTCCGGCGCTTAACCGGAATGGTTTTTCAAAGCTATAATCTATTCCCGCATAAAACTGCTCTTCAAAACGTTATGGAAGGGCCGATCATTGTCAAAGGGGAGAGTAAGGAGGAAGCACGGAAAAAAGCCCAGGCACTCCTTGAAAAAGTTGGACTAGGTGATAAGCAGGATTACTTTCCCGCTCAGCTTTCAGGCGGTCAGCAGCAACGTGTGGGTATTGCCCGGGCACTTGCCATGGAACCGGAAGTGATGCTCTTTGATGAGCCTACTTCTGCACTTGACCCCGAACTTGTCGGTGAGGTGTTAAAAGTCATGAAAGACCTGGCTAGGGAAGGCATGACAATGATTGTGGTGACCCATGAAATGCGCTTTGCCCGTGAAGCGGCTGATGAAGTTATTTTTATGGATCAAGGTGTGATTGTCGAGAGGAACAAGCCAGAAGAAATCTTTACTAAACCGAAAGAAGAACGAACGAGGAAGTTCTTGAATATGATTCAATAAGGTGTTGTAGCTAAATGCTATGGCACTTTTTTATTTTGAGGACAATGATCTTTTTAGCTTAGCAGGAATTTCGACAAGTGCTATCGAAATAATTAATAAAATAGGTAAATTTTAGTAAAAAATGAAACTTTTTCATTATCCAACCGTATTTTAGGTAGATACATAGGAAGGGATGGATGCATATGGATGAGGAGTGGTGTTACGTAAAATAAGAATTTTATTTGAATATGAAGGATGGGTGCGCATGGAACCTTTCAGCATTCCTTTAGAAACGATTTATTTATATGGGTTAATAATCTCGGGAGTAGTCACAGTTTTATATGTTTTGTTTGCCGATGTTTTTCATTTTCAGGGGGCTGGAGATGGACTTCATTTTTTTAATCCCGTCCTAATCTTTGCATTTGTAACCATTCTGTCAGCAAGCGGTTATCTGTTTGAACGGCTCTCATCTTTTCACTATTTACTTATTTTAGGCATATCTGCCGTGATTGCCTTCATTGTTGTGACGTTATTAAATGTCTTTGTGCTCATCCCGCTTTCGTCTGCCGAGGAATCACTAGTCTATAAAGAATCAGACTTGCGAGGCCGAGTTGGGACGGTCATCACGACTATTCCTGCTGACGGTTTTGGGGAAGTGATGATTGACAGTACAAGCGGGAGGATTGCCAAGCCAGCATCGAGTTTTGATGGAGACCTCATCGAGAGTGGGTCAAAAGTGCTGATTGTGCAGGTAGAAAAGGGCGTCCTGCAAGTGACGGTTCATCATCAACTAGAAAGTTTTTTATAGGGAGGTTTTAAGAGATGGAATTCAATTTTATTTGGATAATCATTGGAATTGTTGTGGTTATTATCTTAGCTTTAATCGGCGTTTTCATCACAAAATACAGAACGGCAGGACCGGATGAGGCCTTGATCGTGACAGGCAGTTTCCTTGGCAATGGAAATGTCCATGTTGACGAGTCCGGGAATAAAGTGAAAATCATCCGCGGCGGCGGTACGTTTATTTTGCCAGTTTTCCAACAGGCAAAGCCGCTTAGCTTACTATCTAGTAAACTAGAAGTAACGACTCCAGAGGTGTATACCGAGCAAGGTGTACCTGTTATGGCTGATGGAGTTGCGATTATTAAAATCGGCGGGTCGATTAGTGAAATTGCCACAGCAGCGGAACAGTTCTTAGGAAAACCAAAAGAAGACCGTGAAAATGAAGCAAGGGAAGTACTAGAAGGACATCTCCGCTCGATTTTAGGTTCGATGACCGTAGAAGAAATCTATAAAAACCGTGATAAATTCTCCCAAGAGGTCCAAAGGGTTGCCTCACAGGATCTCGCCAAAATGGGCTTGGTCATTGTGTCATTTACGATTAAAGACGTCCGAGATAAAAATGGTTACCTCGATTCACTCGGTAAACCGCGAATTGCCCAAGTGAAAAGAGACGCAGATATCGCAACAGCGGAAGCAGAAAAAGAAACACGTATTAAAAAAGCAGAGGCAGCGAAAGAAGCAAAACGGAATGAATTAGAGCGAGCCACCGAAATTGCCGAGGCGGAAAAAGTCAATCAATTAAAAGTGGCTGAGTTTAGACGTGAACAAGATATTGCCAGAGCACGTGCTGACCAAGCCTACGATCTGGAAACAGCTAGGTCCAAACAAGATGTTATGGAACAAGAAATGCAAATTAAAATTATTGAAAGACAAAAACAAATTGAATTAGAAGAAAAAGAAATTCAACGTCGCGAACGGCAATATGATTCGGAAGTGAAGAAAAAGGCAGACGCTGACCGTTACTCCGTCGAACAGTCGGCCGCTGCAAATAAAGCCAAGGAAATAGCCGCAGCTGAGGCCAATAAATATCGAATCGAAGCAATGGCAAAAGCAGAAGCCGAACGGATTCGTTTGGATGGTTTAGCCAAAGCAGAAGCGGAAAAAGCACAAGGGGCGACCGAAGCAGAAATTATTCGCCTCAAAGGTTTAGCTGAAGCCGAGGCGAAAGAAAAAATTGCCGAAGCTTTCGAACAATTCGGTCAAGCGGCTATCCTAGACATGATTATTAAAATGCTGCCAGAATATGCAAAGCAAGTGGCAAGCCCGCTGTCCAATATTGATAAAATTACGGTTGTCGATACGGGCGGATCTGGTGAAAATGGCGGAGCAAACAAAATTACTGGCTATGCAACCAATTTGATGGCGAGTCTTCAGGAGTCACTTAAAGCCTCGAGCGGGATCGACGTGAAAGAATTGATTGAAAACTATTCAGGAAAAGGAAATGTAAGGAAGAGCATTGAAGAATTAACTGATGAATTTAAGAAAAAAGCTGAATAATTATTTCAAAAAACCTTATCAAAATGATGATAAGGTTTTTTTGATGATTTGTTCATATAATTGATTAAATATATTACTAGAATCCGCTAGGTCTATTTACTTAAATTTCGAATTCCGAAACTTTCGTTTTCTGAAGAATTTTTCCGACAACACGAAAAAAAGGTCGAAAGGCATATATTATAACTATTTTTATGGGTTTATATTCCTGTTAAAAATTCTATTTTTACATTTATTAGGTACAATGATGTGCTTGATATAAGTATTTTTTACTAAATTGTGACTATTTACAATTTTCGCGCTAATCTGATAAACTAGCAAAGCATCGCTCTTAAGGAGAACGATGTAACTATATAAAATAGGGGGTTTAAGATTTGAAGAAGAAAACCACTTTAAAGGTCTTATCCAGCCTTGCTGCTAGTACAATGGTAGCTACTACCATGTTCGCAGGCGCATTTGCTGGAAGCACGATCGCACCAAAACCGGTATCGGCAGCAACAACAGTCGCATCAGCTCCAATCGATTTGAATATTGTTGATATCGATCGACTAGGTGCAGCGTTGCAAAAAAGAGGACTTATTGCGAAGAATGCATCTAAAGCAGAGATTACAAAAGCAGCAAAAGCCTACATAAAGAAAAAGCAGGGTGAAAAGCCAGGTAAAACTGACAAAGCTCTAACAAAAGAGCAGCAAGCTTTTGACCAAAAAGCAAAAGATTTTGTTACAAAGCAAAAGGACAAGCTTACCCAGCAGTTGGACAAAGGTCACGAAAACTTTAAAAAAGGTAAACCAACGGGTGCAGTAAAAGTAGACTCTGCGAAACAAGCATCCTATGATGGCGAAGTTCGTGAAGATAAAGTACTTGTACTTTTAGTAGAGTATGCTGACTTAGAACACAATAAAGTAGAACAAGAAGAAGGCTATATGTATGCTGATGACTTCAATAAAGAGCATTATGAGAAGATGTTGTTTGGAGATGAAGATTTCACTCTCTTCAACGGCGAAAAGATCAAAACATTTAAACAATTTTATGAAGAGCAATCTGGCGGCAGTTACACTGTTGACGGTACTGTAACTGATTGGTTGAAAGTGCCAGGAAAAGCTGCTGAGTACGGCAGTGACAGTGAAAGTGGTCATGATAATGCTCCAGGAACAAAAGGTGCGCGCGGTCTTGTTAAAGATGCATTAAATGCAGCGGTTGCTAAGGGAATCAATTTAGCTGATTATGACAAATTTGATCTTTACGATTTTGATGGCGACGGCGATCAAAATGAGCCAGACGGCTTGGTTGACCACTTAATGGTTCTTCATGCTGGAGCTGGCCAAGAAGCTGGCGGCGGAGTTGTTGGAGATGATGCTATTTGGTCACACCGCTGGACATTAAATGGTGTGTATCCAGTAGCTAATACGACAGCTGCGGTAAATTACTGGGGCGGAAAAATGGCTGCTTATGACTATACTATTGAGCCTGAAGACGGCGCAGTTGGCGTATTCGCACACGAATTTGGTCATGACTTAGGTGCTCCGGATGAGTATGACACTCAATACACAGGCAATGGTGATTCGATAGCACAATGGTCGGTCATGAGCGGCGGAAGCTGGAGCGGTCATATTGCTGGTACACAGCCACCAAGCTTCTCACCACAAGTGAAGGAATTCTACCAAAAAACAATCGGCGGGAACTGGGCAAATATTACGGAAGTAAACTATGAAGATATCGATAAAAATGGTCTTGCTGCGGTCATTGACCAGAGCGTTACAAAATCTAAGAACCCTGGTATTGTAAAAGTAAACCTTCCTAAGAAAAAGGTTCCAGGTATTGCTCCTGAGTTTGGTGCAAAATACTACTATAGTACAAAAGGCGATGACCTTGATACTGTACTAGAAACTCCTGTCTTTGACTTAACAAAAGCTTCATCTGCTAAATTTGATTACAAACAATTTTATAAAGTTGAAGCTGGCTATGACTACCTATATGTAACGGCTGTTACTGAGGATGGCCAGAGTGTAAAACTAGATACTATTGGTGATCAAAATACTGAAGGCGGTTACGAGACTTCTCAAGGCAACTGGGAAGATAAATCCCTTGACTTAAGCCAATTTGCTGGCAAGAAAGTAAAACTAGTATTTAATTATGTAACAGATGGCGGACTTGCACCAGACGGTTTCGCACTTGACAACTTACAATTAACGGTTGATGGACAAGTTGCATTCTCTGATGATGCAGAAGGAACTTCAGGTGTATCATTAAACGGTTTCGAAGTATCTGACGGCTGGATTAACAAACCCCATTACTACTACCTAGAGTGGAGAAACTATGCAGGATCTGATACTGCTCTACAATTCTCGCGCGGATCAAAATATAATACTGGTTTAGTAGTTTGGTATGGTGACGATACATTTACAGATAACTGGGGCGGTGAGCACCCTGGTGAAGGTTTCCTAAGTGTAGTTGACTCTCATCCTGAAGCGCTTGTTTTTAAACTAAATGGTGTTGACTCTATCGCTCAAACAACTCGCTACCAAGTAGCAGATGCAGCGTTCTCATTAGACAAGTCACCTGCATGGTATGCTGATTCACCAACTCGTGGAATCTATGATTATAAAGGCCTTTCAGGCGTAACAACTTTTGATTCCACAAAAACTTACATGAACACTGCAATTCCTGATGCTGGTGTTAAAGTTCCAGCACAGTACCCAATCAAGTTCCAAGTCATTGGCGAAGCAAACGACAACTCTGCTGGTGCAGTATGGATTCATAAGTAAAACAGATAAAAGACACCGGGCCTGCCTGGTGTCTTTTATCTGTTATAAAGTAATCTCAAATGAAGTCCCCATATTCGGGTTGCTCGTTACCTTTATCGTACCTCCATGTGCCTCAACTAGTTGTTTAACAATCGCCAGTCCCAGTCCTGTTCCGCCAAGAGCACGTGTCCTAGATTTATCTACGCGATAAAAGCGATCAAAAATTCGCGGTAAATCCTCTTCAGGGATTCCCCTTCCTTCATCTTGAATCTTAATATAAACCTTTCCGCTGCTGTTGCTAACTTCAACCCGGATAGTGGTATGCGGTTCAGAATACTTTCGGGCATTATCAACGAGATTGAGAATGACCTGCTCGAATCGTATGGGATCAAGGGACAGATAAAGGGAATCTGAGCATTCAAGCACAAGTTCCATATGATGTTCTTTAAGAGCAGGAGTTACTTTTTCAAGGATGCTTTGAAGATAAGGACGTAAAAGAACCTCTTCCTTCTCAATCGAAAAAGAATTTTCATCCATTTTTGCGAGATTGAATAACTCCTTCACTAATTTCGATAGCTTGCCAGTTTCCTCAACAATAATTCCTAAATACTTATCTCTGTCCTCATTAATCGTTTCTGGCCGGCGGGCAATGTCCGCATATCCCTTAATATAGGTTAGCGGCGTGCGGAGTTCGTGCGAGATGCTGGCGAGAAATTCATTTCGGTCATTTTTTAAAATTTCTAAATCGCTTGCTAACACTTTAATTGATTCCCCAAGTTCACCGATTTCGTCCTTGCCAATCTTCGGTAAAGACACGGAAAAATCGCCTTTGCTGATTCGTTTGGTGGCTTCACTCATTTGAATCAGAGGGTGGGTGACGTATCTTGTTAAAGTGAAAATGATAATAATCATGAACATTAGAGAAAGTAGACCAGCAATCAGGAAATGCTGGTTTAGTCCGGAAATTAATTCTTTGATTTTTTGGGTGTTTTGAAACATATAGACATATCCGGTAATCGTATTGTCAACCATGACTGGACTGATTGAGGCGATATAGGCTGCATGTTTCCAATCATCTTCTAGAATTAACCCCGCGTGCGGAACTTGTTTTTGCTTAGTACTCATAATCTTTTTCATAGCATCTGTTACTCGATTGGAAGACATATAAATGGATCCATCCGGTTTGGTTAAAATCACCTGTGTATCCGTCCGCGCCTCCATCATGGCAATGTGCCGGATCGTTTCATCCTGAAAAGAAGCCTCAAGGATTTCCCGGTGATTATTTCCACGTGTCTGAAGAGAAGTTAACTCCTCATGCACCCGGGAATGAATGATATTATTATGCAAAAAAACCATCGAAATGCCTTCTAATATAAAAATCGCTAGAAAAAAAAGAACGCCAATCTTAATTGATATTTTATTCATAAAAACGACACCTCACTCCTAAGCATACTATATCGTTCGCCGGATAAGAGCACCATATTGTTTCTAATTTCTTAAAATGTATTTTGTTATAAAGCCGGTTTCCACTAAAAAATCAATGGAGAAGTCAATAAAAGCGGATTATAAAGCCCATTTGCGCTAAAAAATCAATGGAGGGGTCAATAAGAGCGGTTTATAAAGCCCGTTTCGCATTTATAAATCACTGCACGGGTCGATAAGAATATGAGCTCCCAATTGAAAAATGAAATCTACCATGATAATTAACATACCGAATAAAAAAAGGGGGCGTCCCACCGTTGGGACGCCCGAACTATATAAAAAAGAGAGGTTAAATTTGGGATGAGTAAGATGGCTTTGGACCATATACTTCATCAAAGAGGTGACCACTACAAACTTGGGAGTCCTTCTAGTGAACACCTCTTCCTTACTACACCCCCATCTTACCCGGAAAGATTGAAGATGTTATGAAGAACTTGTGGTGAATTTGTGAAGTTACAAACATCACAGACCTGAAATGATATATTTAATATGTGGGGAGTGATAAAAGTGAAAATATTATTAGTAGACGATGAACGTAGAATTATAGAAGTTCTTGAAGCCTATTTAGTAAGAGAAGGTTATGAAATTCATAGCGCCGATAATGGAATAGATGCGTTGAAAAAAGTAAAAACAGTAACCCCCGACTTAATTATATTAGATTTAATGTTGCCGGATATTTCTGGTGAAGAAGTCTGCCGTCTCGTGCGCAAAGAGTCAGATGTGCCCATTCTCATGTTGACAGCCAAATCAGCAGAGGATGACCGGATCAACGGAATTGTGATGGGGGCCGATGATTATTTAACCAAACCGTTTAGTCCGCGCGAAGTCGTCGTACGCGTGCAAGCGATTTTAAGACGTGTAAAAAAGACAGAGAAAGTGGAACGACTTGAATTCAATGGCAAAAAGCTGGTCATCGACTTAATCAAAAAAGATGTTACCGCAAACGGAGACTCCATTACCTTAACACCAATCGAATACAAACTTTTAACCAATATGGCGGTAAATCCAGGCCGGGTATATAGCCGGATGGACTTACTCGAAAAAATTCAGGATGAGGGCATGTATTATGAAGGCTATGAACGCAGTGTCGATACCCATATCAAAAACCTCCGGAAGAAAATCGAACGGGATTCACGACAGCCAGATTTTATCGTAACGGTTTTCGGTATGGGCTACAAATTTGGAGGGGTATTAGATGCTGCAAACGCTCCGGTCTAAGATACTTTTTTATTTGCTACTCATCTCGATGATTGCGATCATCATTGTGAGCTTTTTTATCCAGTATGGATTTGAGGAGAGTTTTAACAGCTACTTGGATCGAAATCGGGAAAAAAAGATTGATCGAATTATTACGGAAGTTGAAAAGGATTATAAAAAAAATGGCCACTTTACGAGCGATCCGGTATTTGGCCTCTTGCACGAACATGCTATGACAGAACAATTGTATTTTCAACTGTATGACCGGTTAGGCCAATTGCAAATGGATTCATCCAACATCCGAGGCATGCTCAACAGCTTCGGGTTAACCGAACCTGCTCCAAATGGGGAAGAGTGGCATTCCAAGACCTATACACTGAGGGTAGATAATCAGGTCATTGGAAAACTTGTCGCCATCTATCCAAAGGGTTTAATTGATGATGAAAATACGTTTATCCAAACGATTCAATTATACATTTATGCAGCCGTTTGTTTGACGATTGTACTAGCGATTATTTTTAGTATGCTGTTTTCAAAAAAGCTCACCTCAGGGTTACAAAAGTTATCGTTTGCAGCGAATGAACTGCAGAATCATAATCTTGAGATTCGGATTCCATTATCGGGATTGCCAACCGAGGTAAAGGATATTGCGATCTCCTTTAATAATCTGGCGATATCTTTAGCAAAAGAAGAAAACCTGCGAAAGCATTTTACCGGTGATTTGGCCCATGAACTTCGTACTCCGCTTGCGACCTTGAGAAGTCAAATCGAAGCCTTTCAGGACGGGATTTGGGAGCCGACTCCGCAGCGTTTGCAGACCACACATGAAGAGTTGATGCGCTTAGTTAGGCTGGTGAATGAATTAGAAAAACTGCTTGCAGCCGAAAATCCGCAGATGAGACTGGAGAAAATTGAATTAGATGCAGGAAGTGTGCTGGCGGCATTATATGAGATGTTCTTGCCCTTGTTTAAAGAAAAGGGTGTCGATCTTCTGATAATCGAACCTGCCGAGGAAGAATTATTTGAAGCAGACAAGGATCGCTTAATGCAAATCTTATCTAACATCCTCAATAATGCTCTAAAATATACTCCGGAAGGAAAAAATGTTACCCTTTCAGTAAAAACGGAAATGGACGGCTATGTCGGCTTCAGGATCCAAGATGAAGGCTCGGGAATGGCAGAAGATGATATTCCGCATATCTTTGAACGTTTCTATCGCGGGGATAAATCGAGGGATCGTAAAACAGGCGGGGTAGGGATTGGTCTCTCGATCGTCAAAGCTTTAATGGATGCGCATAAAGGTATCATTAAAGTAAAAAGCAGGCTGAATAAAGGAACGAGTGTTACTTTGTGGTTTCCGCAGGAAGATTAGCTCAAAATTATTAGGCCACTGCATCGTGCAGCGGCCTTTTGTGGAATTCCAACTAAAAAAGTAGAAATGATTAGTTAACGGGCAACAGGGTAAAACTTTTTCCATTCGTTTAGGAAGGGAGCAGTGGAGGAATTCGGTTGTTCAAGAACGCGCGGAGTCGCTCCTACTTGTTTCACTTCACCATTAACGATGATCGCCAGCCGATTGGTAAGATAGTTAATCTCCATCAAATCATGGCTGACAAACACGGCGGTGGTTTGAGCAGCTTCGATAATCCCCTTAAAATCCTCCATCAATTTAATTTTCGTCGGAAAGTCTAATGCAGAAAAAGGTTCATCTAGAAACAGAATTTCTGGTTCTACAATCATCGCCCTTGCTAAGTTGACCCGTTGTGCCTCGCCGCCTGATAAATAGAGGGCATTTTTTTTTGCAAGATGACTAACTCCAAACAAGTCCATCCATTGTTCCACTTTTTCTTTAATGATAGATTTAGGGACCTTCCGTAGGGTTAAACCAATCGCAATGTTATGAAAAACCGTTCCGTCTAGTAGTAAGGATTGCTGAAGAGCAATCGAAAATTTTCTCCGTAACTCAAGCGGAGCATTTCCCTTCGGAACGGCTTGCCCGCGGTAAAGAAGGTCGCCACTCGTTTGTTGTTCAAGAAAGGCCAGCATCTTTAGCAATGTACTTTTACCAGCCCCATTTGGTCCCATAATGCCAAGGAATTCTCCCGTTCCAATTTGGAAGTTAGGAATATCAAGAATCGTTTTATTTTGCGCTTGATAGGTGAGATTTTTCAACTCGAGTATCGGACTCATGATATTCGCTTCCTTTGCTGTAAGTAGGTTAATACGGCCGTAATCAATAGGGCAACCGATAATAAAATAAACGATAGTGCTAAGGCGATATCAAAGTTCCCTTTTGAGACCTCCATCACAATTGTTGTCGTTAAAATGCGCGTGTCACCTTGGATATTCCCACCGACCATCATCGCGGCACCAACCTCAGCAATGACCCGGCCAAAGCCAGCCATAACCGCTGCCAATATCGCGATTTTTAATTGTTTGATGAGAATCATTAGGGTTTGCAGTTTTGTAGCGCCCAGTGCTTTAATCTGGAGTAGCATTTTTTCACTGATTTGTTGAAAGGCGGAACAGGTCAAACTTGTGACGATTGGCAAGCTAACCAGTATTTGAGCCATAACAATCGCTGTGGGTGAATAGAGCAGGGTGAGGTTGCCTAATGGACCTGATCGCCACAACAGCATTGTAATCCAAAGGCCGGCAACCACAGGTGGCAGCCCTAAACCAATATTGATGAACAACAATAGAACTTTGCGCCCTCTGAATCTAGTTAATCCAAGGAAAATACCTAGCGGCAATCCGATCAAGGTACTAATCAGAATGGAAATAAGACAAACTTTCAGTGTGAGCCATGTAATAGCCAATACTTCGGGATCACCAGAAAGGATCATGTCTATCGCTTTTTTAAGTCCATCAATGAGTAATTCCATCTCAAGTGCCTCCAGGAGTTGCTTTAGCTGAATAAACAGAAGGACCCTTAAAAAAGGGCCTCCATGTCAACTATTCAGTATATTTTTTGAATAAGGATTGGCCAAATTCTTTCTTACCGAATTCTTCAATCACATCTTGTATTTTTGAATCTACCATAAATTCTACAAACTTTTCAGCATCTTTACTATTAATATTATCATGTTTTTCAGGATTTACTTGCATAACATGATAGATGTTCATTAAATCTTTGCCGCCTTCAACGACGATTTGAAGAGTGTTTAAATTTTTCTCTTGTGCCAGCCATGTAGCGCGGTCTGTTAAGACGTAGCCTTTTTTCTCTGCGGCCACTTGTAAGGTTTGACCCATACCTTGTCCTGTAGAGACATACCAATCTCCAGCTGGTTTAATGTTGTCCATTTCCCAGATACCAAGTTCCTTTTTATGTGTACCAGAATCGTCACCGCGTGAAACGAAAGTGGCTTTTGAATCTGCTAATTTTTTGAAAGCAGCCATAATGTCGTTCCCGCTAACGACAGCTGGATTTTCCTTTGGTCCTACTAAAATAAAATCATTGTACATGACACGTTTATAGTTAATCGCATCGCCTGCATCGACTACTGCTTTTTCCGCTGCTGGAGCATGAACTAGAAGGGCATCTGCTTCCCCTTTTGTCCCCATTTCTAATGCCTGCCCTGTACCCACTGCAATCGTTTTAACTTTTACGTTATTTTTTTTTTCGAACATAGGAATTATTTCGTCAAGTAAGCCGCTGTCCTGTGTGCTTGTAGTTGTTGCAAGAATCATTTCCGTTGGTGCTGCTTTAGGTTCTTCTTTTTTAGCTTTTTCTGCGGAATCTTTTGAGTCAGCATTTCCGCAGGCTGCTAAAACTATTAGCATCATCGCGAATAGGAAGGCAAGATAACGATTTTTTAACATGTGGTTGTTTCCTCCGTTTGACTAGTTTGATAGGTGATTTTGCCTAATTCAGAAATATCGTATCCTTCTAGATCCGTTAAACTGTCTTTGAAACTAGCAGATTGTAAATACTGAATAAGGTTTGTTAAGCTTTGTTTATTTTCAGCGGTAAAGCGGAAAACCAAATCAAAATTTTCTTTAGCGACGGGGATGAAATCAAGTCCTAAATGGCTCGCAGCAGACTGAATTCCAAAGGCTACATCTGCCATTCCTCTGCTAAGATAGGAAGCTGCTGATAAATGATTCCATTCTATCGTGTTATAGCCATTTATTTTACTCGGTTCAATTCCATAATTAGAAAGCTTAGAGTCTAGTAAGAAACGTGTTCCTGCCCCTTTTTGGCGATTTACAAATTGAACATCACTTCTCGTTAGATCCGAAAAATCCTGAATGTTTTTCGGATTGTCCTTCGCGACAATAAAGCCTTGCTGTCTTGCTGCCAATCTAAGCACCAGAATCGATTCATAAACAAACAGTTGATGGATAAAAGGTAAGTTATATTCTTGTGAGTTTGGATCCAAAAGATGAATAGCAGCAATATCACATTGACCCCGGTATAACATTATTAACCCTTCTAGGCTGCCTATGTATGATGGCTGAATTTGCAAGTTTAAGGCAGTAGTTGCTTGTTTCACAAAATGTTCGACAAGAAAGTCGTGACTGCCCGATAATTGAATGAAATGGACAGGATTATCCGTGGTCCCTGTTGGTTCTGTTGGCCCTTTTTTGGCAGGAGTTTTTGTATTGTTTTTAAATCTTTCCAGCTCTGCGTGTTCAATTCTCATTTTGTTGCCGATCTTGAATGCCTGGAGTTCACCTCTTTTTATTAGCTCATAAACCGTATGTTTTGAGATTTGAAAGAGTTGGGCCACCTCATCGGGAGTATAAGCTTTTTCTTCCATAAGTCACCCTCCTTTTTCCAGTTTTTATATTAAAATAAGAATAGCATACCGGATGTGACTTTTGTTGAGTATTGTTAAGTTTCGTTAAGTTTTGTTTGGGATTGTCATGAATTGTTCAATTAAGCATGCAGTTTTCACATTAAATTCATAAATTTCACGGATTGTTCATTCGTGAGCAAGGAAGTTTATTGTACTATAGAAATAGAAGAAAATATTGTGAGGTAAGGAAAGGGGATCTATATGTCGAAGCTTCTATATATTACGGCAAATCCAAAGAATGATATAAAACTTTCAAAAGGGATGCAAATCGGGGAAGTATTTTTGGAGGAGTTCAAAAAGGAACAGCCAGATGTGGAAATTGAACATATGCACCTATACAGCATGGATATCCCAGAGATAGATATGGATTTATTATATGCTCGTGCAAAATTATCATTTATGGGCTATACAAAAGAGCAACTTTCCGAAGATGAGCGGACCAAACTTGAAAAAATGCATGCCCTTGCTGACCGATTTATAGATGCGGATTACTATGTGTTCGTCACCCCAATCTGGAACCTTGGTGCACCGGCTATTTTGAAATCCTTCATGGATTGTTTATTTATTGCCGGGAAAACATTTACTTACTCGGAACATGGGGCAGAAGGCCTCCTTACTGGTAGAAAGGCGATTCACATTCAAACGCGCGGAGGCATTTATTCGATTGGTAAAATGGCCGATTTTGAAATGGGCGATCGTTATTTGAGCAAAGCCCTTGAATTCCTGGGTTTTGATTTAATGGAAACGATATTTGCAGAAGGAATGGATCATTTTCCAAAACAAATTCCTGAAATTATGGAAAAAGCGAAAGAACAAGCAGCAGTTGCGGCCAGAGAAATGGCAAAATTGCCTGTTTCATTATAAAAAAGAGCGACTCGAGTGGATCGAGCCGCTTTTTTTAAAATTTACCTGTAAATTGGAAAAATAGTACAAGTACCCCTAATGCCCAAACATAAATAGCAAATGGTTTTAATGAGTGATTCTTTAAGTACCCGATCATCCATTTAATTGCAACATATCCGAACACGGCAGAGGCGGCAATTCCGACGAGCAATGCCGATAGGGATATTTCTTCCCCGTGACCCTCAAGTAAATCCTTCGTTTGCAAGACAATCGCACCTACAATCGCAGGCGTGGATAATAAGAAGGAAAAATATGCAGCCGTTTCACGGTCTAATTTTCGCCAAAGTGCCGCAACAATCGTCATCCCTGAACGAGAGATTGCTGGCATAATTGCGACGGCCTGAAAAGTACCAATGATGAGGGCATCCTTATAACTAATATCATCCATTTTTTTATATCCATTTTTCACGGAATCAGCAAGCCACAAGAAAATACCCGTAATTAAAAACTCCCAGCCAATAGTCACCCCGGTTTTCGAAATTTCATCGATGTAATCTTTAAACGCAAGTCCAAAGATTACCGCTGGGATTGTCCCGACGATCAACAAAAAGGTTAACTTGCTAAACGGATTTTTAATGATTTTAATAAATTCTTCCTTGTAAAAAACAAAAACAGCCAGCAATGTTCCAACATGAAGCATGGTATCAAGCATAAGCCCGGCTTCCTGAAGTCCGAATAAATTTCTTCCTAAATAAAGATGGCCTGTACTGCTAATCGGTAAGAATTCCGTTAACCCTTGAATAATCCCAAGAATGAATGCTTCTAATTTTGTTAACATAAATACCCTCACAATCTAAAGAAATGATAAGCCTGTACCTTTTATAGATATGCTAAAATTATCTATTTAATGAAATTCACCTCTATTTTAGGATTCAATTACCAATTAGGTCAATGAAAATATCGATGGATTAATCAAAATAAGTGCAATTGGAAGGCGTTCTCCCATAAAATAGAAGTATACTCGTTCGAGAGGAGAAACGCATTTGGAAAATTCACATCTACATTTTAATACGTCGATCGGTGTTCAAAAACCTGAGAATATACGAAATAAAGACCAGGCCTGTCCATTTTGCGAAAGAGATCAACTGACCAACTTCATCGCTGTAGACGAACCGATTATTCTTTTGAAGAATAAATATCCCGTTTTAGAACATACCTTTCAAACGGTATTAATTGAAACGGATGATTGTCATGGTGAATTATCCACCTACTCAAAAGAGCATTTACATAAATTAATGAGGTTCGGAATCAAACATTGGTTAGCCATGGAGGAAACAGGCCGCTATCAATCGGTAATCTTTTTCAAAAACCATGGACCATTGTCCGGAGGAACGCTCTCCCATCCGCATATGCAAATCATCGGACTGGATGAAATTGATTATAAAGAAAAGGTAACCCATGAAATGTTTGAAGGGATTGTAATCGCCGAGGAGGACGGGGTTCGGTTGACCTTGTCGACTAAGCCGCGCGTTGGCTTTTATGAATTCAACATTGAAATGGATGATTCCAGCTACCAGAAACGGTTTTCCGATTACCTGCAAATGGCTGTACATTATATTTTGAACAACTTTCCATTCAAAGCAACGAGTTACAATCTGTTTTTTCATCATATTGAAAATAAAATCTATGCCAAGGTGGTGTCACGATTTGTAACCACCCCGCTCTATATTGGCTACGGAATTCCACAGGTGCCAAGTAATCTTGAATGGATGGCAGGAGAGCTGCAGCGGATTTATTTTAAAGAATAGGACTTTCTTATGTAATTTAATCCATTCACGGTTTAGAAGTTGTGATTTGTTGTTATTAAAAATATAATGAAGGAATGTAGTATTTCTTAGTAAGGTGGAACCTATATGACTTCAAATACGAATAAAACTTCAAAACTTGATTATAATCTTGTTTTTATATTAATATTGCTTTTTCTAGCCAGCTGTTTAGCGATTTATAGTGCCCAGGCGAGTGGGCAGTACAAGGAGAATTTCTTAATAAAGCAGATTTTTTGGTATGCGGTGGGCAGTGGGATTATCACTGGTGTTATGACCCTTGATTCGGACCAATTACGAAAGCTAACCTGGTATGCTTATGGATTTGGACTTCTTATGCTTGGATTTTTAATTGTAGCGCCGGAGAGTATTGCGCCTGTCATTAATGGGGCGAAAAACTGGTTTAAAATACCTGGAGTGGGAACAATCCAGCCTTCCGAGTTTGTAAAAATCTTCATTATTCTGGGACTTGCACGCGTAATCGAAGATCATCACCAAAAGAACCAGATGAAAACGATGCAAACGGATTTCTGGCTTTTAGTGAAGATAGGGATTGTCACCATGATCCCATTAGGACTTATTATCAAGCAGGACTTAGGGACAGCGCTTGTGTTTCTTGCTATTATGCTTGGAATGATTTTTATTTCAGGGATCTCGTGGAAGCTGCTTGCTCCACTATTTTCAGCTGGGATTGCACTTGTCGGGACGATTTTTTATTTTGTTCTATGGAAACCGGATTTACTTGAAAAATACCTTGGGGTAGGCGAATACCAACTTCGAAGGATTTACTCATGGCTTGATCCCTATAGCTACCAAGGCTCTGATGCCTATCAGTTGACCAAATCCCTGCTAGCAATCGGCTCAGGACAGACAGGTGGTAAAGGTTTTGGAAACCGCGAAGTCTATTTACCAGAAAGCCAGACCGACTTTATTTTTAGTGTCGTAGGCGAAGAATATGGTTTTATTGGCGCAAGTGTTTTAATCAGTTTGTTCTTTTTATTGGTTTATCATATAACCAAGGTTGGAATGGAAACAAAGAATAATTTTTATACGTATATTTGTGTCGGGGTCATCAGCATGATTACCTTCCACGTCTTCCAGAATATCGGGATGACCATTGGCGTACTGCCGATTACAGGTATTCCATTACCGTTTATCAGCTACGGTGGTAGTGCGTTGATGGGGAACATGTTCGGGCTCGGCTTAATCTTTTCCATCCGTTATCATTATAAAAAATACATGTTCTCGACATCAGCATAAAGATTTGGAAAAAGAGCGGCGAATGAGTCGTTCTTTTTTTATGCATGAAAGTCTAAAAAACTAAACAAAAAGAGCGAGGCCATGGCAAGCCGCGCTCTTTTCTACTATAAAAAAACTGGGAGGTTTTTTATAAAAAGTACTTATTTCTTAAGTAAGATTTTTTCAAGGTCATCGAGCATGATATTGGCTGCGAGAACGCCGCCGGCAGTGTTCCATGTTGCATCGCTGACTTCATACGCATGACCGCTTTTCACCGCATTTAAATTTTTCCAAAGCGGATCATTTGTCCATTCTTTTGCTGTATCTAAAGCAGCTTGATCCCCTTGTGGAGCATAAGTGAAGTAGAAGAGAAGGTCTCCATCCATTTTAGGAATAACTTCCTTGCCAACTTCTACAGCCAGTAAACCTAGCTTATTATCTGGAGTAAATAGTGCTTCCTGCTGGGCAGCACGTTTAAAGCCTAATTTATCAAAAATCACACCTGAAAAAGAATCTGTGTAGTAAATACGGGATTTACCTGCCATAAAGCGAACAACTGAAACCTGTTGATTAACTTGATCACCGAGTTTACCTTTTAAATCTGCAATGTGTTTATCAAAGTCACTTAAAACTTGGTTGCCCTTTTCTTCAAGGTTCAAGGCTTTTGCATATAACTTAAAGTTTTCCTGCCAATCTCCTCTTAGTGTTTCAGAAAATACGGTCGGTGCAATAGCACTTAGTTGGTCATACACTTGTTCTTGACGTAGTTTGTTTCCAATGATCAAATCAGGTTTTAACGAAGCAATTTTCTCTACATTGACTTCACCTTCAACCCCAACAACCTCAACGCCGTCCATTTCGTTTTTAATATGATCGTACCATGGGTCTCCAAGCCAAGACTGAACAGCACCCACGGGCTTCACACCTAAAGCAAGTAGTGCTTCCGTTCCTTCGTTTGTAAGAATAACGACTTTTTTCGGTGTCCCTTTAATGGTAGTCGATCCCATCGCATGCTCTACTGTATAAGATTTTTCTGCAGTAGTTTTCGTTTTATCACTCGTTTTTTCTTCATTGCTGCCGCACGCCGCTAATAAGAAAAGGGTCATGATAGAGAAAAGAGTAAGTATTGTCTTGATTGCCTTCATTGTTTATGTAGCCCCCTTAGCTAATTGTTAATGATAATCATTTTCAATGACAACTTAATCATAAAATGAGAAGTACCCCTATGTCAACGCTTTAATTGAAAATGATTTTCAAAATCACTAACTTTTTTGTGAACACTAAGATCTTTTAAATGAAAATGATTTTCAAAGTCATTGACAATCATTATCAATTGGAGATAGACTTAAATTAAATAATAAGGTAGAAAGGTTACCATGAAATGCTCTTAAAAAGTACTGCATTAAAATGGATAGGATTACTAATTGCTGTAATGATAATGGTGTTAGCCATGTGTGCCAGCATCATATTAGGGTACACCGATACCAGTTGGGAAACAGCAGTTGATGCATTTACCAACAATAACGGATCCAATGAACATATCATTATTCAAACCGTAAGGCTACCGAGATCGTTAATCGCTTCCGCCGTCGGGGCTAGCTTAGCCATTGCCGGTGTCCTGATGCAAACTTTAACCAAGAATCCACTTGCATCCCCTGGTACATTTGGGATCAATGCCGGCGGCGGGTTTGCGGTTGTCGTTGCGATGACTGTGTTTTCCGTGAATAGTTTACAAGCATTTAGTGTTCTTGCTTTTATCGGTGCTGCTGTTGCAGCCATAAGTGTTTATGCATTCGGTTCATTTGGTCGTGAGGGGTTAACACCTATGAAACTAACATTAGCTGGCGCTGCGATGTCAGCGATGTTTGCCTCTTTTACACAAGGCTTACTAGTGTTAGATGAAGTCATGCTTGATCAGGTATTATTTTGGCTGGCGGGCTCTGTCCAGGGGAGAAAATTAGAGACGCTTGTATCTGTTTTACCTTATATTGGAATAGGTTGGATCGGTGCCGTGTTAATTGCGGGAAAAATGAATATCCTGTCCATGGGGGAAGATGTGGCCAAGGGGCTTGGTTTAAACACCGGACTTCTCAAAATCGCGATTGGAGTCATTGTTATTTTATTAGCAGGCGGGTCCGTCGCTGTCGCCGGTCCAATTGGTTTTGTTGGAATTGTTGTCCCACACATTACCCGATCGATCGTAGGAATCGATCATCGTTGGGTCATCCCATTTTCAGGTGTGTTAGGAGCGATTCTCTTAATCGCTGCTGATATTGCTGCAAGATACATGTTCATGCCGTCTGAGGTGCCTGTTGGAGTTATGACAGCCATCATTGGAACTCCATTCTTTATTTATATCGCAAGAAAGGGGTTCAACGGACGATGAGTAAATATAAAAATTTCCGCCTTTTTAATGGCAGACTGTCCTTTTTAATGGATCGAAAAGCAACCGTAACTTTCACGATTCTTCTCATCGTTGCTTTCCTTGTTTTTGTCGTTAGCACGGGAAGCGGTGAAATGAAAATTAACCCGCTTACTGTTGTAAGTGTATTATTCGGCGGCGGTCCTGAGATGGAAAAGCTCATTATTACATCCTTTCGCCTCCCTAGAATTATTGTCGCTTTAATGGTAGGCATCTCTTTAGCGGTTGCAGGCGGTATTTTACAAGGGATGATTCGCAATCCACTTGCTTCTCCAGATGTCTTAGGGATTACCGGTGGAGCAGCAGCTGCCGTTGTTAGTTTTTTAGCGATGTTTAGTGATAAGAATCATTCCTTAACTGTCAGCATCGCCTGGCTGCCCTTAGCTGCTTTTATCGGTGCAACAGTGGTAGGGTTTTTAGTTTATTTCCTTGCGTGGAAAAATGGGGTGTCACCGATCAGGCTCGTGTTGATTGGGATTGGGATTTCCGCTTTAATGCAAGCAATTACCACCTTAACAATGGTCATGGGTCCGATTTATCAAGCGAGTCAAGCGAATATCTGGATTACCGGAACCGTGTACGGCTCTAATTGGAAAAATGTTGCGATTCTGGTTCCTTGGACGGTTATCTTCGTGATTATTGCTTTGGCATTGGCCCAAACCATAAATATTCAAGAGCTCGGTGATGAGGTGGCGACAGGTTTAGGCGGCAAGGTTCAAAAACAACGTTTTCTCTTATTAATGATTAGTACCGCCTTGATTGGTGGTTCGGTTGCCTTTGCCGGCGGAATCGGCTTTGTGGGCTTAATGGCCCCGCATATGGCGAGAAGGTTAGTCGGTTCCTCGTTTGGAGCATTGCTTCCTGCGAGTGCATTAATTGGTGGCATTCTAGTCATGGTCGCCGATTTAATTGGCAGAACCCTATTTTCACCATTAGAAGTGCCAGCAGGCGTGTTCACCGCTGGGATCGGAGCACCGTACTTTATTTACCTGCTTTTTAAAACGAGAAATTCATAAAAGGAGCTGTCAGATGATGAATGCGATTGAAACGAAGAATTTATCACTTTCCTATGGGGATACACTCATTATTGATGAATTAGATTTGAAGATTCCAAAGGGTGAAATCACCGTGTTTATTGGCGGAAATGGCTGCGGAAAATCAACGCTGCTTCGTTCAATCGCTCGTCTCTTGAAGCCCAAATCTGGTGCTGTTTTGCTTGAAGGGAAAGCGATTGCCAAGCTATCCACGAAGGACATTGCTAAAAAAATGGCGATTTTACCACAGTCGCCTACAGCACCGGAAGGATTAACAGTCCTTCAACTCGTTAAACAAGGGCGCTATCCACACCAAACCTGGTTAAAACAATGGTCAGAGGAAGATGAGAAAAAGGTTCATGACGCGCTAAAGGCTACACGATTAGAGGATTTAAAAGAAAGAACCGTTGATTCGCTTTCAGGCGGGCAAAGACAGCGTGCTTGGATCGCGATGACGCTAGCTCAAGATACGGATATTATCCTCCTTGACGAACCAACGACTTACCTGGATATGACTCACCAAATCGAAATCCTCGATTTGTTGTTTGAACTAAATGAAACGAAAAAACGGACGGTTGTCATGGTGCTTCACGATCTTAATCTAGCTTGCCGTTATGCTCATAATGTCGTTGCTATTAAAGATCAGAAGGTATATGACCAAGGGAAACCAGAATACGTCATCAACCGCAGCCTTGTTAAAAATGTGTTTGGCATGGACTGTGAGGTAACGATGGATCCACTATTTGGGACTCCGCTTTGCATTCCTTATGGAAAGGGCAGATGTATTCTTGAGAAGGCGGTAGCGGTCAATGGATAAATTATTCGTGGACAATCAACTGGAAAAATATAGGTTCCATCTAAGCTTAGAGGACTCTTTCAATGTGGCTGATCTCTTGGATGAAACGTATCTCAAGGATTTTTTGAAAAATTTATCCGCTGCAATTGGAGCCCCTTCGGAAAAAATAGCTGCTTCCATTTTTATCAAACGCTATGCCTTTTTGGCCGTGATGTCGCTCTATACGATGACGGCTTTGAATAAAAAGCTCAATGTATCGTTGGATAATATAAAAATGGAATCAGCAGTACAGGGGAAAGATTGGCTGCCGGGGATTTCTCTAAAGGATGCGACCCTACAGGAGTGGGATGGTAACAACCGCTCGAAATGGCGTGAGAGCGTGTTAAAAGATCTGTTTGCGAATAACATTTATCCGCTCATCTCTCAAATGGAAAAAACCGTCGGAATTTCGAAGTTAATCCTGTGGGAAAATATTGCGGTCTACCTATTTTGGCTCTATGAAACCGAACTAAAAGATCAAAATCTAGTTGCAGAGGATTTCCGCTACTTAATTTTAGAAGCGGAAGGGAAATTGTTTGGCCGCTATAACAAAAATCCTTTGCAAAAGTACTTTGCTGAAAAGACGTATTTGGAAGAATGGAGTACAGAGGTAAGAGTAAGAAAGACCTGTTGTTTTACCTACCAACTGCCTGCAGGTAAGCGCTGCAAAACCTGCCCATGTACCCATATTGCTAAGGACAGAAGGTGTCATGATGGAGAAAACATTTGTGAAGCAGTTCGAAGCTTTGCTTGAAAAGTATAGTGAACTAATGGTGGGGGAATCCACCGAGGAAACAAAGGAGAAGGTAAAAATGTGGGCATTGTACACCCATATTGCCAAGTCGATGCCAGCATTGGCTAAGCATTGGAATGGGCTTTATCCGGATGCGAAAGAAGAAATGAAGCAGATTATTAATGAGATTAAAGTCATGAATGAACAGCATCGTTCCTCTTCTCAAAAATAAATACATACAAAAACCGGAAGCAGCCGATGCCTCCGGTTTTTGCTATTATTGAAGGGTACCGCCAGATGGCAATTGGTTCGTATACCCTTGAAACTGCTGATAGGATTGCTGCAGCTTTTGCTGATCAGCTGCTTCAATCGCGTACCAGCCTTTTTTAAACATCAAATCATAAAGGTCGCGCTGACAGTTTTGTGTTTCGGAGAAGATTTTCATAATGTCCTGATACAAGCCTGCGTGGCTTGCTTCATGCAGGGCCATGCTGTACGAACTGGTCATATATTTTTCTGTTGATAGTAAATCATTAATAAAATCACGGTCATTCATTTGCGGGGTCTTAGGTACTTGTGTTTCAGGGTTTTGTATCTTCTGCTGTTGGTTCATTGATAAGCATCCTCCTTTTTTGTCTTTTGGTTATTGCATATTATTAAGCGGCTGCTGCTGGCTGGCGTGTTGACCTAAGTGACCTAGAATTTGTTGATAGTGGCGCTGATGCATTTGAGCCACTTTTTCGGCTTCTGCTTTTATTTCAGGGTCCTGGCATTGCCCGGCAAAAAAGTGCGCTTTCTTCGCAGAAAGCAGGTTCCAAGACATCATATCTGTTAAATAAAGAGCATCCTTTGTTGACACGACTCCGGGAGGCTGTTGCATGGTTGCTTGTTGATTTTGCATATTCATATTGGGCATATTCATATTTTGTTGCTGCATAATAACCCTCCTAATTCATGTAATCTTTACGACTATATGGTCTCTCAAACAGGCACTTTTATGCAAAAAGAGAAACAGGCTGAAACAATCAGCCTGCATTCCTTAGCGCTTATATTGATTATTCTGGCTGTTTTTTTTATCAAGATGAGCCTCTTCATTGCCTGGCCCGCCATTGCCCTTCACACTTGCCGCACTTACCCCTGCTTTAGAAGGTTCCTTTTTCATTTTCGCCATCGTTATCACCTCAGATAATAGGATGCCCTTTTAGGTGAAAATATTTAAAAATTTATTTTTCAAAAAAAATCCAAAATTCCGCGTTTAATGATTGCACAAATTTTCAAAATATTCTATAGTAAGTAGTAACAAGACTCATTCAAATGTGAATTTTTTTTGACTAAAAAATGAATGAGTATTCATTCAAAGTTTGAAGGGGGAGACAATGTTGAACCAAGTAATTAAAAAAGCAGCTGTCCTAGGATCTGGAGTGATGGGGTCTGGAATTGCTGCCCATCTCGCAAATATCGGCATCCCGACACTATTATTAGATATCGTGCCAAGTGAACTTACCAAGGAAGAAGAAGCAAAAGGGCTGACACTAAAAGATAAACAAGTGCGCAATCGTATTAGTGCAACTTCCATCCAAAAATTATTGAAGCAAAAGCCTGCTCCACTCGCAGTGAAAAAGAATTTAGCTTTAATTGAAGCAGGCAATCTTGAGGATGATCTATTCAAACTGAAGGATGTTGACTGGGTCATTGAAGTGGTCGTTGAAAACCTTAGCGTCAAGAAACAAGTATTTGAAAAGGTTGACCAATATCGGAAACCGGGCAGTATTATTAGCTCCAATACATCAGGAATTTCAGTAGAAGCGATGGTCGAAGGCCGTTCTGAAGATTTCCAAAAGCATTTCCTTGGTACGCATTTTTTTAACCCGCCACGCTATTTGAAATTGCTTGAAGTGATTCCTACTCAATATACGTCTCCAGAAGTCCTTTCATTCATGAAAACTTTCGGTGAGGATGTTTTAGGAAAAGGTGTGGTGGTTGCAAAGGATACACCAAACTTTATTGCGAACCGGATTGGAACTTACGGACTTCTCGTAACTGTTCAGGAAATGCTAAAGGCGGGCCTAAGTGTCGGCGAAGTCGATTCGATCACTGGACCACTGATTGGCCGCGCAAAAAGTGCCACCTTCCGCACACTTGATGTAGTAGGCTTAGATACTTTCTATCATGTCGCTAATAACGTTTATGAAAAGGTCGAAGGCAAAGAAAAGGAAGTATTCGAAATCCCAGCCTTTTTGAAAGCGATGGTGGAAAAAGGCTGGCTTGGCAGCAAATCCGGTCAAGGCTTCTTTTTGAAAAAAGGCAAAGAAATTCTTGAGCTTGATCCAAATACATTAGAATATGGTCCGCGTAAAAAGCTGTCCACCCCTGCGGTTGAGTTGGCAAAGCAGGAAAAAGGGACGGCCAATAAATTGAAAGCGCTTGTATACGCCAATGACCGTGCAGGACAATTCTTATGGAATACGTTGGCACAGTCACTTGTATACTCTGCCCAGCTATTAGGCGAGATTGCTGAAGATATTGTTTCCATCGACCGAGCGATGAAATGGGGCTTTGGCTGGGAAACGGGTCCGTTTGAAACATGGGATGCGATCGGAGTTGAAAAGTCAGTTGCGAAAATGAAGGAAGCCGGCATTGAAGTCCCAGTATGGGTCACAGAAATGCTGGGAAAAGGACATTCATCTTTCTATCTAGAAGAGAACGGCGAATTGTTCTTCTATGATAACGGTCAATATCGTCTGGTCGAATTTAATCAGAAGGCACTCGACCTTAAAAAAATCAAGAACCAAAAAGGTGTCATTAAAAAGAACAGCGGAGCAAGTCTGATTGATATCGGTGATGGTGTTGCGCTGTTAGAATTCCATTCGCCTAACAATGCGATTGGACTTGATATCGTCCAAATGATTAACTATGCCGTTGAAGAAGTGGAGAAGAATTATAAGGGCCTTGTCATCGGGAACCAAGGAAAGAACTTCTGTGTCGGTGCCAATTTGGCGATGATGCTCATGGAAGTACAGGATGACAATATTTATGAACTCGATATGATTGTCCGTCATCTCCACAGTGCCCTGCTGAAAGTTAAATACAGCTCGAAGCCAGTAGTCGCTGCACCATTTGGCATGACGCTTGGAGGCGGGGCAGAGGTTTGCCTGCCAGCTGCACATATTCAAGCTTCAGCCGAAACGTATATGGGTCTGGTTGAAGTTGGTGTCGGCTTACTCCCAGGCGGCGGAGGAAACAAAGAGCTTTATATGAAGCACTTAGAAAACCTGCCAAACGGGGTGCCGTTCGATCTGCAAACGATCGCCAATAAAGTGTTTGAAACGATTGCCACTGCAAAAGTTTCTACATCTGCGGAAGAAGCTCGTGAAAATAATTTCTTAAGTAAGTCGGATGGAATCAGCTTCAATAGTGACCATCTGCTCTATGATGCGAAGCAGGCTGTTCTAGCGTTACATGACAAAGGATATAAGCCAAAGGTTCGCCATAAAGTTCCAGTTGTTGGTGAAACAGGCTATGCGACCTTGTTACTTGGTGCTGAAGCGATGCGCCTATCTGGTTATGTTTCAGAGCATGATTTAAAAATTGCTAAGAAAATTGCCTATGTCATTGCTGGCGGCAGGGTACCGTTTGGTACAGAGGTAGATGAGCAATATTTATTGGATCTCGAACGGCAAGCATTCTTAAGCCTCATCGCGGAGCCAAAATCACAGCAGCGCATGCAGCATATGCTTGTGAAGGGTAAACCGTTAAGAAACTAATGATCCAGGGCTCAACCGTCTTGAGCCCCGCTCGAAAAAATAGATTCATATTTTGAAAGAAAGTGAGGGAACTTACATGAGAGAAGCGGTAATCGTTGCCGGAGCAAGGACCCCAGTCGGAAAAGCAAAGAAAGGGTCGCTTGCCCATGTTCGCCCCGATGATTTAGGGGCATTGGTGGTAAAGGAAACATTAAAGCGTGCAGGAAACTATGAAGGAATTATTGATGATTTAATCATTGGCTGTGCCATGCCTGAGGCTGAGCAAGGCAACAATATGGCCCGCAATATCGGAGCCTTAGCTGGACTTCCATACACCGTTCCTGCAATCACAGTTAACCGTTTCTGTTCTTCAGGACTACAAGCAATCGCTTATGCCGCACAAGGAATCATGCTTGGCCATACCGATACGGCCATCGCTGGCGGTGCGGAATCGATGAGTATGATTCCAATGATGGGTCATGTCGTCCGTCCTAATATTAAACTAGCAGAGTCAGCGCCGCAATATTATATGGGCATGGGTCACACGGCCGAGCAAGTAGCGATGAAATATGGCATTTCCCGTGAGGATCAAGACGCTTTTGCAGTAAGAAGCCATCAAAAAGCCGCGAAAGCAATTGCTGAAGGAAAATTCGTCGATGAAATCGTCCCAGTTGACGTGACAATCCGGACCGTTGGCAATGACAACAAAATCGTTGAAAAAACGATTCAATTTTCAATAGATGAAGGTGTTCGTCCTGATACCAATCTAGAAACCTTAGGTAAACTCCGCCCAGCCTTCTCGGTGTCAGGCACCGTAACGGCTGGTAATGCCTCACAGACGAGTGACGGGGCGGCCGCACTGATGGTGATGGATCGTGAAAAAGCAGAGGCTCTTGGTCTTAAGCCTTTAGCAAAATTCAGATCGTTTGCGGTTGGAGGTGTTCCGCCTGAAATCATGGGTGTCGGTCCCGTTGTAGCGATTCCAAAGGCTGTCAAGTTAGCAGGTCTAGAATTATCAGATATTAATTTGTTCGAATTGAATGAAGCCTTTGCATCGCAATCACTGCAAGTCATTCGTGAACTAGGTCTAAACGAAGAAATTGTCAACGTCAATGGCGGTGCGATTGCCCTAGGACATCCACTTGGATGTACAGGTGCAAAATTAACACTCACATTGATTCACGAATTAAAACGACGCAACCAACAATTTGGTGTGGTAACAATGTGTATTGGCGGCGGAATGGGTGCGGCTGGAGTATTTGAATTACTGTAATTGTCCCATGCATATAAATTTTAGAAAGGGTCTGCTATGCTGCCCCTTTCTAATAAATGATTAGGAGGAATAGGTAATGACAAACCAAACAGAAAAAGTCATTAAAGGCGGAAGCTTTCTAATAGAAGATATTTCATATGAGCGACTATTTACACCCGAGGATTTTACTGAAGAGCATTTGATGATTGCGAAAACGGCAGAAGATTTTGTAGAAAAAGAAGTGGTGCCGCAACTGGAACATTTAGAAAATCATGAGTTTGATCGTACGGTAAAACTCCTTAAAAAAGCAGGAGAGCTTGGCCTTTTAGCGGTAGATGTACCTGAGGAATATGAAGGCTTAGCCTTAGATAAAGTTACCTCCTCTCTTCTGACCGAGAAAATGGCTGGAGGCGGCGGCTTCTCCCTTTCACACGGAGCACACGTCGGAATCGGATCCTTGCCAATCGTGTTATTCGGAAACGAGGACCAAAAGCGCAGATACTTACCTGCTCTTGCCTCAGGTGAAAAACTTGCTGCGTATGCCTTAACAGAACCAGGATCAGGTTCGGATGCACTTGGCGCCAGAACAACAGCGAAATTAAATACAGCAGGTACTCATTATATCCTAAACGGGGAAAAACAGTGGATTACCAATGCTGGCTTTGCTGATGTATTCGTTGTGTATGCCAAAATCAATGGCGAGCAATTTACTGCGTTCATCGTTGATAAAGATCTCCCAGGCGTTTCTACTGGGGCAGAAGAAAAGAAAATGGGCATTAAGAGTTCTTCCACTCGGACGCTTATTTTAGAAGATGTTCCTGTTCCTGTTGAAAACTTACTAGGAGAAATTGGTAAGGGTCATGTAATTGCCTTTAATATCTTAAATATTGGTCGTTATAAGTTGGCGGTTGGAAGTGTCGGTGGTTCTAAAAAAGCATTCGAACTAACCGTTAAATATGCAAATGGCCGTCAGCAATTCAAAACACCGATTTCGCAATTCAATTTAACAAAAGAAAAATTCGGTACGCTAGCCTCTGAAATTTATGCGGCTGAAAGCTCGGTTTACCGTACGATTGGTCTCTACGAAGATAATCAAGGAAAACTGACAACTGAGCAAGAAAAGGACATTAAACTAGTCGCGAATTCGATTGCCGAATATGCGATTGAATGTTCTCTTAATAAATTCTTCGCCAGTGAAGTATTAGCCCATGTAACAGATGAAGGCGTTCAAATTCATGGTGGATACGGCTTCATGCAGGAGTATCCAATTGAAAGAGCGTATCGTGACGCACGGATCCAACGTATTTTTGAAGGAACCAATGAAATTAACCGTTTGCTGGTGCCCGGCACCTTATTGAAAAAAGCCTTTAAGGGTGAGCTTCCATTATTCCAAAAAGCGCTGGCCCTGCAAGAGGAATTAATGATGTTAATGCCAGAAGAGCCTGGTGACGAGCCGCTTGCACAAGAAAAATATCTTGTGAGAAATGCGAAGAAAATCGCTCTATTAGCTGCTGGACTAGCGGCCCAAAAATATGGCAAAGCACTAGAAAAAGAGCAAGAAGTGTTAGCCAATATCGCGGACCTTATTTCAAACGTGTATGCAATGGAATCTGTTGTGTTACGAACTGAGAAAGCGATTGCGAAAACTGGTTTAGATAAGAACAAGCAAAAACTTCTGTATACACAAATCTATTGCCAAGAAGCTTTCAATCAACTTGAAGCGATTGCAAAAGAAACATTAGTCGCAGTTGAACAGGGCGATACTCTTCGGATGATGTTATCGTCACTTCGTAAATTTACACGTCATACCCCGATTAATGTGATAGCGAAAAAACGTGAAGCAGCCGATGTTATCATCGAAGCAGAGCGCTATATCGTATAATGAAAATGGGCTCCCTTTCGATTAGAAAGGGAGCCTAAATTTTTATAGTAAAATAGGAAGGAATTTTGAAAAATTAGTCGAATTTTTTTAAGTGGAACATATTTTTTGCATTAGGATTTTGAAAAACGTTATGATAATATTCAAGTGACGTTTAGAAAAGTCAAAGATTTTTACGGGAAAGGGCGGTGAAATGAATGTCACTGACTTTTTATTGGTATCCGAAATGCGGCACCTGTCGAAACGCGAAGAAATGGCTGGATGCCCATCATCTTTCCTATGAAGAAGTACATATTGTGGAACATCCTCCAAGTCGTGAGGTGTTGCAGGATCTTTATCAAAAAAGCGGACTGGAATTAAAGAAATTCTTTAATACAAGTGGTATGAAATACCGTGAATTAGGTATAAAGGATAAAATGAAGTCTGCAACAGAGGAAGAACTGCTCGGATTACTTGCTTCCGATGGCATGTTAATCAAACGCCCAATTTTAACGGATGGCGAGCGTGTCACCGTAGGCTTTAAAGAAGAAGAGTTTGAAAAAATGTGGCGATAAGCCGGCTCTTCATCACAATGGAAATCGATTTATTTCGATGATAGATTTTTTAGAAAAAACAATGGAGGGATTTAGCGATGAGTACACCAAAAGAATTACGTTATTCAGAAGAACATGAATGGGTAAAGGTTGAAGGAGAAAAAGTCCGCGTTGGGATTACTGCTTTTGCACAGCATGAACTAGGAGATATCGTTTTTGTTGAGCTTCCAGAAGTGGGCGATGAAGTAACTGCCGATGAACCATTTGGTAGTGTAGAATCTGTAAAAACTGTTTCTGAGCTTTATGCACCTGTTAGCGGTAAAGTCGTGGAAGTGAATGAAGATTTAAGCGACAGCCCTGAATTTGTTAACGAATCACCATATGAAAAAGCATGGATGATTGTGATTGAACTATCTGACAGCAGCGAACTTGATAAGCTTATGACTGCTGAACAATATGAAGAAATGATCAAAGAAGACTAATTACTAGGGAAAGGCACCTTGTCAAGGTGCTTTTTCTCTTAAATTCCCACTTTTTCTTCTACTATTTTTGGGAAACTTATAATAAATATATTGAAGAGGGTGGGAGCGTGACATTAAAGCAGCAGAGAATAGACGTAACCGATCGGGTCATTGGCAAAATGAAAAATGGAGAAATGGAATTGTTTCTTGATAATACGCCAATTGGAAAAATGAAACTGACAGATCACATGCAAGTGGAATTAGAGCATCATTTTGAAGTGGAACAGCAGAAGATCTATCAACATGTGACGACAACTGAAGGCTTGGATGCTAAGTATACGGATTGTGATGAGGGCGGCTGGTGCTAGCTGAGTAACTTGAGCCTATAGTCACAGGCCTATTTTTTCAAAAGACAATAATGATAAGGTTAACATAGTCAGAAGAAGGCACACGTAATCAATATTTTAGAATATGTTAACATAAAACAACTTCTAATACAGGTGATGGATGATGAATGATTCGTATGTTGACAAAGTTCTTATTGTCGAAGGAAAGTCGGATAAAAATAAGGTAAAAAAAATCGTGAAGGAACCCGTTGAAATCATATGTACAAATGGGACCATCAGTATTACAAAATTAGATGAGTTGATTGATTTCCTTGAAGATAAGGATGTCTATATTCTTGTCGATGCTGACTTCTCTGGTGAGAAACTTCGCAAGCAATTAAAGCGCGAGTTGCCGCAAGCCGAACATTTATATATTGACCGGATGTATCGAGAGGTAGCGACCGCACCAGTTCACCACTTAGCCACCGTACTATTAGGTGCAAATATTGATGTGCATACTGAATTTTTAGAAATGGGTTAAACGATAAATGAACGAATGGAATCGAAGCGAATTAACTGCCTTTCTTGAAAGGGAGGCAAATGGATTAGTGTATTTCTATACACCAATGTGCGGGACCTGTCAGGTAGCTTCAAAAATGCTCCAGGTCATCGAGGCACTAGTAGAGGTAGATATGGGTAAAATGAACCTAAACTTCTATCCGGACCTTGCTAGGGAATATGAAATTGAAAGTGTTCCTTGCCTGTTATTGGTCGAGGCTGGAGAGGTAAAAGAAACACTCTACGCCTTCCACTCCGTACCTTTTTTACTTGATAAAATAAAACAGTATTTACTATAAGAGCAGATGCACGTGTGCATCTGTTTTTAAGTGTTTTGAAATTATGAACGGTCACTGTGAAGAGTCCAGAGTGCCCGTCGAGGTGAAAAAAGAGCAGCAATGGGCACTGTGAAGAGTGCAGAGTGCCCGTCGAGGCGAAAAAAGAGCAGCAATGGGCACTGTGAAGAGTGCAGAGTGCCCGTCGAGGTGAAAAAAGAGTAGCAATGGGCACTGTGAAGAGTCCAGAGTGCCCGTCGAGGTGAAAAAAGAGTAGCAATGGGCACTGTGAAGAGTGCAGAGTGCCCGTCGAGGTGAAAAAAGAGCATCAATGGTCACTGTGAAGAGTGCAGAGTGCCCGTCGAGGTGAAAAAAGAGTAGCAATGGGCACTGTGAAGAGTGCAGAGTGCCCGTCGAGGTGAAAAAAGAGCATCAATGGTCACTGTGAAGAGTGCAGAGTGCCCGTCGAGGTGAAAAAAGAGTAGCAATGGGCACTGTGAAGAGTCCAGAGTGCCCGTCGAGGCGAAAAAAGAGCAGCAATGGGCACTGTGAAGAGTGCAGAGTGCCTGTCAAGGTGAAAAAAGAGCAGCAACAGGCACTGTGAAGAGTGCAGAGTGCCCGTCGAGGTGAAAAAAGAGCATCAATGGGCACTGTGAAGAGTCCAGAGTGCCCGTCGAGGTGAAAAAAGAGCAGCAATGGGCCTGTGGAGCATTCAGAGTGCCCATCAAGGTGAAAAAAGAGCAGCAACAGGCACTGTGAAGAGTGGCACTATTGTTAAAGATGTAGTCCCTAATCCTCCAAACAAATAAAAGCAAATTCCTTCTTACCCTCAACACTATAATTTTGTTTTAAAATCCTTCTAATTGTTTTTTTAGAATCAACTACACTACACCATTCTTGAACTAAAATGGTGGTAATTTTCAGATCAGGAAACAGCAGTTTAATTTCTTGCACACCTCTTAAAACAGCGAAATCGACCAACTCCTCGCACCCACACTCCTTACAAATAACCTTATAACCTTTAACATACAACAAAAACGAATAACATCTTTTACATGAAAGTCCCTTTCTAAGCTGCCCATATGTATAAGGTGGCACCCTATCATAGGGTAATTCAATTTGATGCAATGAAGCCAATTTTTCGGCTAGCTTCATATGCCGATTATTGAGGTTTGAGGAAAGCATGTTCAGGTTTTTCATTAAGCGATTGAGTTGATTTGGATAAATAATGGGTTCATTAAGGGGGGCTTGATAACTCGTAAATTGGGGATTGATAAAGACTACATAGGACTCAATAGGAATGCGGTGCCCAAGGTTTTCTAACAGCTGGCGGAGTAAGGATTCACTTCGTTGTAATTGGAGGAGGGGATTTTTGTATTCCTTTTTGGGTAGTGCGTAGAATCGGTCACCTTCAAAGTAAAAATCTCCTTCGAAATTTTTTACTTCAAATAGGTTAATCTTTTCTTGGAAAATAATCGTAGAATCTAATTGGAATTTACTATTGTTAGCTTCGAGTAACAGATCGTTTAGAATAAAACTTGGACACTGAAGCTTCTCAGTCAATGCATCAAACATAACCTCACCCTCATACCCCTTCACAAGATTATGATAGCGCTGTTTCTCTTTACTTGTTAATTTCATTCGCAAATTTAAAGATCTTAAAATTTTTATTTCATCCGATTCAATCCGAGGTTTAAAACTCATAACACACACATCCTTTTTATCTAGAATAAATTAATTTTACAGAATTCCTCCCCCTTCAATAGCAACCAGTTATGACTAAATTCCAACACTTTCCAAAAAACACCCTCCATCCGACATATTTCTCAGGAAATTTCTTAACCCTGCTCTTCCAGAGTAGATAATTGTCGACCAATTTAAAGAGGATTTCAAGGCTATGTCCTGTATAGTAAATATAAGAGCGAAGACCGGAGTGGTGGAAATGATAGAGGAATTGAAAACCTTTCAATTAGCAATCAAGCAGCAAGGGCATTTACTGCCGTTACTTGAGCATATTCATACAAGAGTGAATTTAATTTGTGAACAAAATACCTATCAAATCTTCATGAAGGATAGGGAAATTTTCATCCTCCATGATAGCAATGAGACTCAAACAATACCTGAGATTCATGGGAACCTTCATGCCATGAAGCAGCTACTTACAGGGAAGGAAAGGTTACGAGCTCTTGAACGTAACGGCCAACTTAGAATATCTGCCCCAGTACGCACTACATTATTGCTAGAATCTATCTTCTATTTGACAAAAGCTCAAGACGATTATGCGAAAATTACAAATTTTTAATCAAACCTATTGACTCGGAATTAAAATTTAGTTACATTGTTATTAGAATATTTATCCAATTAACACAAAATAATCTATACATTCTTATCGAGAGTGGCGGAGGGACTGGCCCTTTGATGCCCAGCAACCGGTTTACTACATAATAACACGGTGCTAAATCCAGCAGAGCAGTCAGCTCTGGAAGATGAGAAGAGTGAACCCCCTCTTCTCTGAAGTGGGGGTTTTTGTATGGTGAGTTGTAAAAAAAGGAGGAAGCAAGATGAGTGAAAATCAAAAGAAATATCGTTTTGAAACATTAAGTGTCCATGGTGGCTTAACTCCAGATCCGGTAACAGGGGCTCGCGCTGTTCCGATTTACCAAAACAATGCTTATCAATTTAAGAATACTGAGCATGCTGCAAACCTCTTTAGCTTAGCTGAAACTGGATACATATACACTCGAATACACAACCCAACGACCACTGTATTTGAAGAAAGAGTCGCATTATTAGAAGGCGGTGTTGGTGCCCTAGCAGTTGCGAGCGGAATGGCCGCTATTACTCTTGCCATTTTAAATATTGCTGAGGCTGGTGATGAAATTGTTTCGGCTTCCAATCTCTATGGCGGCACCTATAATTTATTTGCAGTGACCCTTCCGAAATATGGAATTAACGTGAAATTTGTTGATCCAGAAAATCCAGAAAACTTCCGCAAAGCGATCACTGCCAAAACAAAAGCCGTTTTTGCAGAAACGATTGGTAATCCAAGCCTGCGCATCCTCGATATTGAAAAAGTAGCTGAAATTGCCCATGAATCAGGTGTTCCACTAATCGTTGACAATACCTTTGCCACTCCATACCTTTGCCGGCCAATTGAACATGGGGCCGATATTGTCATTCATTCTGCTACGAAGTGGTTATTAGGGAACGGAACGACGACGGGGGGTATTATTGTTGATGGCGGTAAATTTGATTGGAATTCTCCAAGATTTCCAGGATTTACAACACCAGATGCAAGCTACCATCATCTGGTCTATGCAGAAGCATTAGGCGCAGTCGCTTATATTATTAAAGCTCGTGTCCAATTGCTGCGTGACCTAGGACCGGCATTAAGTCCGCAAAATTCCTTCCAGTTTGTCCTTGGTCTTGAAACACTGCATGTCCGCATGAAAGAGCATGTCGCGAATACTAAAGAAGTGGTAGAATACTTGTCCAACCACCCTGCCGTAGAATGGGTTTCCTATCCTGGCCATCCATCCCATCCCGATCATGAACTCGCTAAAAAGTATTTACCAAAAGGTGCGGGCTCGATGGTGGTATTCGGAATTAAAGGCGGGAAAGAAGCAGGGGCTAAATTAATTGATTCCATCACACTTTGGGCGCATGTGGCCAATGTAGGTGATGCCAAAAGTTTAATTATTCATCCGGCTAGCACCACTCACCAGCAATTAGATGCCGATGGCCTAATAGCTGCTGGTGTAACGGAGGATTTAATACGCCTATCCATCGGGATCGAGAATGTAGAAGATCTTATTGAAGACCTAGAATCTGGGATTGTTTCGGCAACTGGTTTAACTTCATTAAACGTTAATGCCTAAAACTTATTTTTCCGATATGAAGTTATTTTCATTGACACCCCTTTTTATCCGTGATACGATAACTTTTGTAATATAGTTACTTAAATAAATTAACGTTTTAATTGAATATAGGAATTGATACTCTTATCAAGAGAGGTGGAGGGATGTGCCCGATGAAGCCCGGCAACCGTCAATATTTATTATTGAAACGGTGCCAATTCACACAAAGCGTTTGCTTTGGAAGATGGGAGAAAGGATTATTATTTATGATGCCTTTCTGCCTGCGCAGAAAGGCTTTTTATTTTGATAAAATAGAATCTTTTCGTTAAAAAAGTCAAACCCTATATTTGAATAAATGGTATATTACAAGAAAAATCTTTCAGAATTTTAAGATAAATTGGATAAAAAGCAGGTGATACAATGATTTCTATTAAAAGTGTTCAGAAAATTTTTCCTTCTAAACAAGGGCAGCTACGAGCCGTTGATGATGTAAACCTTGAAATTCAAGAGGGTGAAATTTTCGGGGTAATTGGATACAGCGGCGCTGGTAAAAGTACATTGATCAGAATGTTAAATGGGTTGGAACTGCCAACTAGTGGAACTGTAACAGTTGCTGGCCGAGTGGTTTCAAAAATCAAAGGTGCTGAACTTCGAAAAGCTCGGCAAGAGATCAGTATGATTTTTCAGCACTTTAATCTACTGTGGTCAAGAACCGTAAGTGAAAATATTGCTTTCCCCTTAGAAATTGCAGGGATCAAAGGCCCTGAGCGCCAAAAAAGAGTAAGTGAACTAATTAAATTAGTCGGTCTGGAAGGAAGAGAAAATGCTTATCCTTCCCAGTTAAGCGGCGGGCAAAAGCAACGTGTTGGGATTGCCAGGGCGCTTGCCAATAATCCGAAAGTACTTCTTTGTGATGAAGCTACTTCTGCCCTCGACCCACAAACTACAGATTCTATTTTGGAGTTGTTAGTTGATATTAATAAAAGGCTCGGTCTGACCATTGTTCTCATTACCCATGAAATGCATGTAATCCGCAAGATTTGTCACCGGGTTGCCGTCATGGAAAGTGGAAGGGTCGTCGAACTTGGACAAGTATTAGATGTATTCAAAAATCCACAGCAGTCGATTACGAAACGATTTGTCCAGCAGGTGACCGAACCAGAAGAAACGAAAGAGACAGCAGAACATTTAATTGAACGTTATCGTTCCGGTCAAATTGTTCAATTAACTTTTATCGGGGAATCAGTTGAACAGCCGATCATTACAAATGTAATTCGCCATCATAACGTGACCGTTAATATCTTGCAAGGTAAGATTTCCCAAACCCAAAGCGGATCCTATGGAACCCTATTCATTCATATTGATGGGGACGAAGCAGAGGTCAATCAAGCAGTCGACTTTATTCGTTCACAGCAAGTAGGAGTGGAGGTGGTTACAAGTGAATAGTAAACCGTATTTCGAAGATTTTGATTGGCCGGCGATGTGGGAAGCAACTAGACAAACTCTTTATATGACAGGGATTTCCGTTGTTGCCACATTTATTCTGGGTATCCTGCTAGGATTGTTGTTATTCCTTACTTCAAAAGGAAGCCTGTGGAGTAATAAACCCATTAATGTCGTCATTAGCGGCGTGGTGAATATATTCCGTTCCATTCCATTTATTATTTTAATTGTATTATTAATCCCGTTTACAACGATACTTTTTCGAACCATGATTGGCGAAAATGCCGCATTGCCAGCATTGATTATTGGTGCCGCACCATTTTATGCAAGGATGGTGGAAATTGGCCTCCGGGAAATTGATAAAGGCGTTATTGAGGCAGCAAAGTCAATGGGTGCCACAACTGGTACGATCATTTGGAAGGTTCTTTTACCAGAATCGATGCCAGCGCTGGTCTCTGGAATAACCGTAACCGCGATTGCTCTTGTTGGTTACACAGCAATGGCAGGTGTAATTGGAGCAGGAGGATTAGGAAATCTTGCCTACCTCCAAGGATTTCAACGCAACCAGAACGATGTAACCTTAGTCGCAACCATCATCATTTTAATTATTGTGTTTATCATTCAGTTTATCGGTGATTTTATCACTTCAAAATTAGATAAAAGATAAAGGAGAGGTCAAAATGAAAAAATTATTAAGTTTATTATTAGCCTTATCAATCATGTTTGTTGTCGCAGCTTGTGGCAAGTCAGAGGAAAAATCAGAAGGTACAACAACTGGTAAAGAAGCAGAAACTACAAAATTAGTAGTTGGAGCATCTAACGTTCCCCATGCTGAAATCCTTGAAAAAGCAAAACCACTTTTAAAAGAAAAAGGCATTGACTTAGAAATCAAAACATTCCAAGATTATGTATTACCAAACAAAGCATTAGCGTCAAAAGAACTTGATGCAAACTATTTCCAACACATTCCATACCTAGAATCTCAAAATAAAGAAAATGGTTATGGCTTTGTTAATGCTGGCGGTATCCATATCGAGCCAATTGGTGTTTATTCTAAAAAATACAAAAAGCTAAGTGATCTTCCAAAAGGTGCACACTTAATCATGAGTAACTCTGTAGCTGACCACGGCCGTCTTCTTTCTTTACTTGAAAAAGAAGGAGTTATCAAATTAAAAGAAGGCATTGATAAAACAAAAGCAGAATTGAAAGATGTTGTTGAAAATCCTAAAAACATAAAGTTTGATACAAATTATGAAGCAGCTTTACTGCCAAAAATCTATAACAATGGCGAAGGCGATGCTGTACTTATCAATTCTAACTATGCGATTGATGCTGGCTTAAACCCTGTTAAAGATTCCATTGCCATTGAAGACAAAGAATCACCATATGTAAACGTGATTGCTGTCCGTAAAGGTGATGAAAATAAAGAATCAATTAAAGCATTAGTTGAAGTTCTGCATTCAAAAGAAATTCAAGACTTCATTCTTGAACAATACAAAGGTGCCGTTGTACCGGTTTCTGAGTAATTTATAATTAGGAAGAAAGTCAGTGTGGAAACACTGGCTTTTTCTATGCCGTTGTCTAAAGCGTTATACATTTATACGGTTTCATTGGGTAAAAATAGAAAGACCATTAGAACCGAATTCCATTGGCAAAAAGTAAAAAAATGAGGTATGATTTTACTCGAGTCTATTTTCCTTATATAGGATTAATCAGAATTTTCATTAAAAACACCTTTTCATTCTCATTTGGTACTAGCTTAATGAAAATAGATGCTATGTTTTTACTGTTTTAGAGTTGCTAATACATTTCATTTGTTATAAGATTGGAATGAGAATAAAATGAGAATAGGGTTATCAAATTACCCAATTACATGATACAACACTTTCTCTTTGGAGGTATAGATATGGCTGGATCAACGTTAACGATCAAAGATTTACATGTAGCAATTGATGGGAAAGAAATTTTAAAAGGTGTGAACCTTGAAATAAAGGGTGGAGAAATTCACGCTATCATGGGTCCAAATGGAACGGGTAAATCTACTTTATCTTCTGCCATTATGGGCCATCCAAAATATGAAGTAACAAGCGGATCTATCACTCTAGATGGACAAAATGTTCTTGAAATGGAAGTAGATGAGCGCGCACGAGCTGGACTATTCCTTGCTATGCAATATCCAAGTGAAATCAACGGCGTGACTAATGCCGATTTTTTACGTTCAGCACTGAATAGCCGCCTTGGTGAAGGAAATGAAATTTCATTGATGAAGTTTATCCGTAAAATGGATAAGCAAATGGAATTCCTTGAAATGGACCTTGATATGGCGCAACGTTATTTAAACGAAGGTTTCTCCGGCGGTGAGAAAAAACGTAACGAGATTTTGCAATTAATGATGTTAGAACCAAAAATTGCAATCCTAGATGAAATTGACTCCGGACTTGATATCGATGCCCTAAAAGTAGTATCAAAAGGAATCAATGAAATGCGCGGCGAAGATTTCGGCTGCTTAGTGATTACACACTATCAACGTCTTTTAAACTATATCACTCCAGACCATGTGCATGTAATGATGCAGGGCCGTGTTGTAAAATCAGGCGGACCTGAACTAGCACAACGCTTAGAAGCTGAAGGATATGACTGGATCAAACAAGAACTTGGAATTGAAGATGAAACAGTTGGGCAAGAAGCGTAAGAGAGGGTTAGGAGGATTACAATGACAACAGAAATCAAATTATCATTTGATCAGGAAAATGTTCGCTCTTTTTCAAAAGAAACAAGCGAGCCTGCTTGGTTCGAGGAGCTCCGTCTTAAGGCATTAGCTGATTTTGAGCAGCTTCCAATGCCAAGACCTGATAAAACAAAGATTGATAAATGGAACTTCACTCAGTTCACTCAACATACAGTATCAAGTGCTCCCATCACTTCTCTTGCTGAATTACCAGAAGAAGTAAAAGCATTAATTGACATGGAAGCCGAAAATAAAAATTTATATATTCAACGAAATCAAACTCCGGCTTTTTTATCTTTATCTGAAGAACTAAAAAGCCAAGGTGTTATTTTTACAGATATTTTTACCGCTGCTAAAGAACATGGTGACGTCCTGAAAAAGTATTATCTTACTCAGGCAATCAATGCCGATGAACATCGCTTAACAGCCCTAAATGCGGCCCTAGTTAATGGAGGAGTTTTCGTATACATTCCGAAAAATGTAGTAGTCTCTGAACCCATTCAAGCAGTGTTTGTTCAGGATGATGCCGAGGCGAATTTGTTTAACCATGTAATTGTTGTTGCTGAGGATAATAGTGCGGTGACATATGTTGAAAACTACATTTCCACAGTGGAAACATCTAATGCATTAGTTAATATTTTGACTGAAGTAATTGCGAATGTTAACGCAAGCGTACGTTACGGTGCTGTTGATACTTTGGCTAAGGGTATTACTACGTATGTAAATCGTCGCGGCGTTGCTGGCAGAGATTCTAAAATTGAATGGGCCCTTGGTTTAATGAATGAAGGGAATACCATTTCAGAAAATACAACAAACCTTCTAGGCGATGGTTCGACTGGCGATACAAAAACGGTGGTTGTCGGACGTGGTGATCAAACGCAGAACTTTACCACAAAGGTAGTTCACTTCGGAAAACATACCGTAGGAAATATCTTAAATCATGGTGTTGTGAAGGAAAGTGCTACAACGATTTTTAATGGAATCGGCAAAATTGAGCATGGTGCATCTAAATCGGATGCAGAACAAACATCACGTGTGCTTATGTTAAGCGAAAAAGCACGTGGCGACGCCAACCCAATTCTTTTAATTGATGAAGATGATGTCGTGGCTGGTCACGCAGCATCCGTAGGCCGTGTAGACCCACTTCAACTGTACTACATGATGAGCCGCGGAATTCGTAAAGAAGAAGCAGAGCGCTTAGTCATTCATGGATTCTTGGCACCAGTTGTCAATCAGCTTCCAGTTGAAGGAGTAAAGAAACAATTAACTGAAGTAATTGAAAGGAAAGTACGCTAATGAATATCGGGGATATTCGCGCACAATTTCCAATCTTAAATCAAGAAGTCAATGGGAAGCCATTAGTATACTTGGATAGTTCTGCCACATCTCAAAAACCCATCCAAGTAATCGAGGCGATTGAAAAATATTATCGTGAAATCAATTCCAATGTCCATCGTGGTGTGCATACACTAGGAACAAGAGCAACTGATGCTTACGAAGGTGCCAGGGAAAAGGTTCGTAAGTTTATCAATGCCAAGTCTATTCAAGAAGTGATTTTTACAAGAGGAACAACAACCTCTCTTAATACCGTAGCTGCAAGTTATGCGGGGGCGAATTTAAAAGCAGGCGATGAAATCGTCATTACGTATATGGAGCACCACAGTAATATCATTCCGTGGCAGCAAGTGGCGAGACGGACCGGTGCTCAGTTGAAATACATTCCATTACAAGAAGATGGAACCATTTCACTTGATGACGTTCGTGCAACGATTACTACAAACACGAAAGTCGTTTCTGTTATGCAAGTATCCAACGTCCTTGGCGTCATTAATCCTGTGAAAGAGATTGCGCAAATTGCCCATGAAAACGGAGCAATTATGGTAGTCGACGGGGCGCAAAGCGCGCCGCATATGAAGATTGATGTTCAAGATTTAGATTGTGATTTTCTTGCTTTTTCAGGACATAAAATGTGCGGTCCTACCGGCATTGGTGTACTTTATGGAAAAAAACATCTGCTCGAAAACATGGAACCCATCGAATTCGGCGGCGAAATGATTGATTTCGTGCAATTGTACGAATCAACATGGAAAGAACTGCCGTGGAAGTTCGAAGGCGGTACACCAATCATTGCTGGGGCCATTGGTCTTGGTGCAGCCATCGACTTTTTAAATGAAGTGGGCTTAGACCAGATTGCCGAGCATGAACATAAACTTGCGGCTTATGCTTTAGAAAAAATGGCAACAGTTGAGGGAATGACCATTTATGGTCCACTTGACCCAGCGAAGCGGGCAGGACTAGTCACCTTTAATATCAGTGATGTTCATCCTCATGATGTGGCAACTGTTCTAGATGCAGAAGGAATTGCGGTTCGTGCTGGACATCATTGCGCCCAGCCGCTAATGAGATGGCTAAAAGCCTCTGCAACTGCTCGTGCCAGTTTTTACCTGTATAATACAGAAGATGATATAGATAAACTTGTTGAAGGACTTGTTAAAACAAAGGAGTATTTCAGCGATGTCTTCTAATTTAGATAATCTTTACCGTCGGGTGATAATGGACCATTATAAAAATCCACGTAATCGTGGCGTTTTAGATGATGGCAGTCTGACGATTAATATGAATAACCCTACATGTGGGGACCGGATTCAATTGACCCTTAAAGTGGTTGATGGAATCGTGGTTGACGCAAAGCAAGAAGGCGAAGGCTGTTCTATTTCCATGTCATCCGCTTCAATGATGACTCAGGCGATTAAGGGGAAAACGATTGAAGAAGCGTTAAAGCTATCAACAATCTTTTCTGACATGATGCAAGGCAAAGAGTATGACGAAGATATCGATTTAGGTGATATCGAGGCACTTCAAGGGGTTGCCAAATTCCCGGCCCGCATCAAATGTGCGACATTAGCTTGGAAAGCCATGGAAAAGGGATTGAAAGAAGAGGAAAAAGAATAGGATGAAATAGGGCGTTTTTAGGCCTTATTCGTTTAAGAAATGGAGGAACACGACGATGGCGAAAAAAATGCCGGAAATCGGTGATTATAAATATGGTTTTGCCGATAAAGACGTTTCCATATTCCGATCTAAGCGTGGTTTAACATCTGAAATAGTTGAAGAAATTTCTAAATTGAAGAATGAACCACAATGGATGTTAGACTTCCGTTTGAAGTCGCTTGAGCATTTTTACAAAATGCCAATGCCACAATGGGGCGGCGATTTAAATGCATTAAACTTTGATGAAATTACTTACTATGTAAAACCATCTGAGAAATCTGAGAAGTCCTGGGATGAAGTACCTGAAGAAATCAAGGCTACTTTCGATAAACTAGGGATTCCTGAAGCGGAGCAAAAGTACCTTGCTGGGGTATCTGCTCAGTATGAATCTGAAGTAGTTTATCACAATATGAAGGAAGAACTTGAAGATCTAGGTATCGTCTTTAAAGATACGGATTCAGCCTTAAGGGAAAATGAAGATATTTTCCGCGAACACTGGGCAAAGGTTATCCCGCCAACAGATAACAAGTTTTCAGCCCTTAACTCGGCTGTTTGGTCTGGCGGCTCGTTCATCTATGTACCACCAGGTGTGAAAGTGGATACGCCGTTACAGGCTTATTTCCGAATTAACTCTGAAAATATGGGTCAATTTGAACGTACGTTAATCATTGTTGATGAAGGCGCTCATGTGCATTACGTTGAGGGTTGTACTGCACCAGTCTATACAACCAACTCCCTGCACAGTGCCGTAGTTGAGATTGTGATTAAAAAGGATGCTTACTGCCGTTATACAACGATTCAAAACTGGGCGAACAACGTCTTCAACCTTGTTACTAAGCGTGCTGTATGTGAAGCTAACGCGACAATGGAATGGATTGATGGCAACATCGGTTCGAAATTAACGATGAAGTACCCAGCCGTTATTTTAAAAGGCGAAGGCGCACGTGGAATGACTTTATCGATTGCAATTGCTGGTAAAGGTCAGCACCAAGATGCGGGTGCGAAAATGATTCATTTAGCACCAAATACATCATCAACGATCGTTTCTAAATCCATTTCTAAGCATGGCGGGAAAGTAACCTACCGCGGAATCGTTCACTTCGGTCGTAAGGCAGACGGTGCCCGTTCTAATATCGAATGTGATACTTTAATCATGGATAACAAGTCAACATCAGATACGATTCCATACAATGAGATTTTAAACGATAACATCTCACTTGAGCATGAAGCGAAGGTATCTAAGGTTTCTGAAGAGCAGCTCTTCTACTTGATGAGCCGTGGTATTTCTGAACAGGAAGCAACTGAAATGATCGTTATGGGCTTTATCGAGCCGTTTACGAAAGAATTGCCAATGGAATACGCCGTTGAAATGAACCGATTAATCAAGTTCGAAATGGAAGGTTCTATTGGATAAAAAATAAAAAACCTTTAATATCAAGGGTTTGAGAGGATTTCATACCGTGCCAAATTGGTGTCGTGCCAAATTCGTGCCAAGTTGAAATTATCTTTTAGTGTAGGAGGCGAACTTTTGAAGTTCGTCTTCTTCTATTTTTTCGGTGATATCAAGATATGTATCAGCCGTTGTTTTGATGGTTTTATGCCCCAAGCGATTTGAGACATATTTAAGGCTTGCGCCTGATTCAAGCAGCAGAACCGCATGAGTATGTCTAAAGCCGTGGGTGCCTTTATAATCAACACCAGATTTTTTGCAGTAGCCCTGCATGGTATCACGAATAGTCGAAGGTGTTAAATAATGACCGTGACAATTTTGAAAAATGATACCATCTTCATTTTTGTGAAATCTTTCATTTCCTAAAATTAATTCATTTTGCTTCAATTTGAACTTCTTTAATTCACGGACTAAATCAGGGTCTATTTTGATAGTACGATAGGAAGAAGAATTTTTTAATGTTGTCAATTTTACATTATTATTATCATCACGGCTTGTTTGTTTATCTATGGTTACTTTATCTCCATCAATATCTTCCCATCTTAAAGCTAATGCTTCAGATATCCTTAAACCTGTTTTGCTTAAAAAGTATATAAGTACATAGTACAGCTGATAATCAGGGAATCGCTGATGCTTATATGTTTTCATAAAATCCAATAGCTTGTTTAACTCTTCAAGGCTGAAATATTTCACTTTTTCCTTCTTTATAGCAACAGAATCTTGAACAGGTACTCTTAATTTATCAGCAGGATTTTTTTCAAGCACTTCAAGTTCATGAACCGCATAATGTAATATGCTTTTCAAAACTGAAAGATATTTTAATCTTGAACCAAATGAATATTTTTCTTTTCCATTTTCATCTAGTTCACCGAATGTAGCAATCCATCTTTTTATTTCAGGTCTATGAATTGTCATGATTTTTTTATGCGCAAAAGTAGGCAAAATATGATTCCTTATAATTACTTCAATTTGTGTAAAAGTTGATTCCTTTACATTAGCTTTTTTATGTTCAAGCCAATCTTTCACAACATCTTCAAATAACATATTTCTATCGTTTATTGTTTGCCCATAATATTTTCTTTCTTCAACTTTTGCTGCTTCAATTTCTGCTTCCTTTTTTGTTCTGAATGTGCCAAGGCTGACTAATTTTCCATCCTTGTGAACACGGGCCTGCCATTTTCCACTAGCTAACTTTCTGAAGTTTGCCATCTTTTCTTTACTCCCTTCAATCCTTTAAAACGATTTCGATAACGCTTCTTATTTTTGTTTTTTCTTCTTTAGTCAGTAGCCTGTCCTGAAAAAATATCTGATGATTGGAATCTAATAAAGAATCAAGTTTAAATTGTTCTTGTTCTTCTTGTGGCACTGACTGAGTTTCAATATTTTCACGTTCTTGTGAAATCGTTTCTCGCAATTCTTCTATAAAATCCTCTACTTCCATAGTTCTAGATCCTATATATCCTGCTGCTTCCATTAATTCCTCGTTTGGCACTTCTAAGCTTTTTGAAAGCTTGTGTAATACCTCAATTGAGGGATTATTTCGTTTCCCACTTTCAAGCTGTGAAATATACATTGCAGTAATTCCTACCAATTCCCCAAGTTTATTCATTGAAAGATTTTTTTCTTCTCTTTTCACTTTAAGATATTTTCCAAAACTCATTAATAACTCCTCCTCTTTAATAAGAATATAAGCTAAAAAGTTCAATTTGCAAACTGTCAGTTTGTATAAAACTGTTGGTTTGTGTTTATAATATTTTATATAAACTGACAGTTTATAAAGGGTTTTATGAAATGTTTTTAAAAAATTCACCAAGGAGGAATAAGTAAATGCTTAACATTTCTTTAGACGAAAACGAATTAAAAAAATTATATTTAGAAGAAGTCCGTAAACGTGTGGATGAAATTGGGGAACAAATGATGCTCATTGATACCAAGGAGCTTTGTAAAATGCTTTCGTTAAGCAGACCAACGGTAGAAAAATTATTTATTTACAATCAGGATTTTCCTTCTATGCGAGTGGGTAAGAAGTGGCTATTTCCTCGTAAAGAAGTAGAGGAATATATCAAACGTTGGTCAATCGATGTTAGAAAAAAAGGCGGTAATGTAGAGTGTGATTAAATCTGAAAAAAAGAAAAGGAGAACTTTTATTATGACAGCAATGCTTGACGAAAAGCTATTCGGTTGTCGAAATTAAAGGAAATTCATTTCTTGACAGTTTGAAAGGGGGTGAAATTGCAATGGATTTGAAAACAAGAATCGTTTGTTTCATTAATGATAGACTTTTCATGTTTAAAATAAAGCAGATAGATAAGCAAAGACAGAAAGGAAAATCAACATGAATTACAAAATAGTAAGTTCAGGCAGCAAGGGGGCGAAGGAGGAATACCAATGTACACTTTTAAATGTCATTTTTGCAATGATGAATATTCACTTAACCTTGACGACCACGAATATTATTCGATTGATGAATTAATTGAAATGGCATTACGAGTATCAGCAGTGGAACGGGAAATAGCATGGGTTCAAAAAAATGGATTACTTTATTGTGGTTCTTGCAAGCATAAAGGCGCTAAGATATATGAATTTAAGCTGCCTACACAATATTAATCCATAGTTGGACAAAAGAAAAACCCACAGATTCCCCACTGTGAGTTTTTTTCGAAAGCAGTTTCCCAGACTGCTGTCTAACTCCCTTTTTGTCACCAACTAACCTATTGCCAAGGTGTTAAATAGATACAATAAAGGAGGTCGTATACAATTCTGTCAATATTATATCAAAAATAGACATGATGAAAACTCCTTTACTTGTAATTTCTTTTCCGATGGGAAGAAGAATTGATTGAAGCAAAGGAGCTTTTTGTTTTGGAACCTATCGAACAAGAAAATATAAAAACATCAAATTTTCAACACTATGCGGCTATTCATCATAAAAAGTGCTATGTACAGCCTAAAGAAAAAGATATGGCAATTATCACAAACAATTTTAAAGAAACTGGATGCACTAAAAGATACACTCCACAAGAATTATTACATGCTTTAGGCAATGGACGCTGTGTTATGCTATCCAATTTTGAGATAGACAATCAAAACAATTTCCGTTTTATCTCTACCACCGCTTTTGCGATTGATGTAGACGATGAAGAAAAAGTAACAAATCCCAAGGAAATTTTAAATATGCTTTACCTAAAAGACATTTGTATGGGGTTATTTTACACGTTTAGTCATGGTAAAAAGGGCAAGGGCAATCGTTACCGATTATTTTTCCAGCTTGATCAACCGATTACAAACTTAGAGGATTATATGGCGTTGGTCGAATATGTGATGGAGTATTTGAAACAAAGAGATTTACCGATTGATGAATCGGGAGCGTTAAAATATCCGACTCAGATTATAAGACCTGGAATTTTAGGATATGAGGTAAATGATTTTTCCGTTATGCTGCCAGTTAAGGAATGGCTCCCAGAAGCAAAAGTAGAGGCGAAATTACAAAAAGCAAAAAGAGAAAGAGAACGAAAAGCCAAAGCAGAAAAATTCAAGGATAGATTGTTTAAACCTATAACCTACGAAGAATTGAAAGAAATGTGCAAAGCGATTGGATACATACCGAGCGGTGGAACTAAAGAAAAATGGCTTCAAATTGTCTATGCCTTGAAATATGAAGTGACATTAGGGAATTTGACCGATGAACAGGGGTATGAACTATTTTGTATTGTAAGTGGCAAGGAAGCAAGCGAACGACAATGGAAAAGTATGAAACCCCGTGGTAAAGATAATCCCAAGGACGAAGGGGCAACGGTTGGTAGTATCATCAAACATGCTGAAGCTGCAGGATATAAACGTAAACATGCATACAATTATGCCTTGCAAGAGACCTTTGAAGCCATTCCTACTGAGGTTATAAAGGTAGATGGGCATTTGTCTGTGGATATTCTAAAAGAGCTAATAGGAAGGAAAGAATCCCTTATATTACATAGTCCCACGGGGAGTTGGAAAACCACTTGTTCTATTAATGCTTGTAAGGAATTAGCCTATGGAGCGTATGAAGAAAACCAAAATTTGAGTAATCAAAATTCACGTTGTCCAGATTGGCATTATTATGTATTTTGTTGTCCTACTATTCCGTTAACGGAACAGGTTGCAAAAGATCATAATCTTCCATGTACTAAAGGTGGGATGAAATGGCTTGAAAATAAAATGACTGGTAAAGCTGTATTCGGTTGCCGTGTGTTTGTAGCCACTTATGATAAAGCAGCGGAACTTGTCAGGCATTTGATTGAAGGGATTGATTATGAAGGTAGAAAACCCCACTTTACGCTTGTTGTTGATGAAATTCACAAATTTACCGATGCTTACAATTATCGTTATAAAGTCATAGACAAGATAAAAGGTCTTGCAGATAATGCAGCATCTTTCATTGGGTTGTCTGGAACACCAGAAGATATACTCAAAGACGATTTTGACAAGCTTATCAAGATTGATACAGGGAATGATAGCAGTCCTTGTACGGATTACCGAGTTTTCACGTACGAAAAAATGAAAGATGCAGACATCATGCTTATACCAGTAATCCGAGGGTTGTTGCAGGAAACAAGGGTCTTGTTATTCATCAACAATAAAGATCGGATTAAGAGGATAAGGGACTTACTACGTAAGGAAGGGATAAAAACGCAAATCGTCTCTAGCGACAATAAGCAAAGCCCAACTTACTTGAATATTGTTGAGAATGGAACGATTGCCGAGGATGTAAACGTTGTAATTGCTACATCGGTATTAGCTGATGGGATTAGTATCAAAAATGATCCTAATTGGAGTTGCTTAGTGGTTTGTGATAAAGCATCACAGTTCTTTAATCCTTCCACTGTAAAGCAAATATCCAATCGTTTTAGGGGGCAATATCGATGTTTTGGATTGTATATGATGCAGCCCAATCCGCACTTTATTGAAACAAATCGGTTTAACATAGAGAGTGATTTCCAGTATAGAAAAAGGATTGTAAGCGGTTATGTAGAGGAATTAAATGAGGAATTTAAAGAAGATGGATACAAGGAATTCATCCCTTTCAATGTTGAAAGGGATAATGGGATTTTTTATAGGAGTCAGGATCAACAGGCGATCATTGAATTCAATCCTCTGTTCGTCAGGCATCAATCCATGAAGAGGAAAGAGAAGTATTATGGATTGTTCCGAAATGCGTATATAGAAGAAGTCGGTAAGCAATTAGGCGTTAATTGTACTGGAGTTATCAATGTAAATTTGGAAGTCGAAAAGAACGGATTTGATTTAACTGGATTGCTTCAGAATATGGAAGCCCAACAGGAGCAAGAAAAAAAGGAAAATGCCGAGCTTAGAGAAGCCTTCAGTAGGTACTTTGATAAGTCCGTATATAAGTCCTTCTTGAATGATGAGGAAGAAATGTTGGAAGTTTTCAAAAAACAAGTCCATCCTGAACAGTTTGCAGCTACTAGAAGAAATGTGACCATTGCAGATTATGAAACATGTAAAACGGTTGGAGAGAAAATCAAGAGAAAAGCAGATACCAACAAATATTATAATCATATCAAAGGATTAGCAAATATTGCGGCTTTAGATTTTATTAAGGGAACTACTGTTACGAAAAAGGTGTTTAAGGAGTTGTTGAAAATGACGAATGAAAAATATTCGTCTAATGAATTTAAAGATATTATTCAAAACAAACTGCGTAAAACGTTGAATGTACAAGCTAGTGATGTAAAAGCAGGGTTAGAGTTGTTTCACGAATATCATCCCAGGTCTGCAAAAGCACGATTTACACAAATAAAACCATTAACCGTAAAAATTGTTGCTAATATACATGGTCTTAGTGAAACTGCTGTGAAAAATAGTGTACTTAAATATGTATGGCAACGGAACGGGCACCAACAAAAAATTTTATTACAAGCTATTTTCGAAAAATGGGGAATTGAAAAGTATCAAAATTGAAGTAACAAATGACGTTTATTAAGGCATTTTGTATTAAGTTCTTTATATACAAATTATTTCAATAAACGTCATTCTACTTTAAATGCATACAAAAGTATATAGTATGCATAAAAATCACAAAAATTATGCAAAATAAAATAAACAAAAATGACAAGAAGTGCGGTGAAAAAAGTGAAAAAAGATCTCGAGATTCAAGGACTCATTGACCAAGGCAGGCGGGCATATTATCGCCGATATAGGGAGAAACCAGAAAACAAGGCAAAGGCTCGGAAGTACCAGGACAACTTTTTTCTTAAACGGGGCTTGGAACAATTAAAATCCAAAGGAGATAAAGCAAGTGAAAATAAATAATCTAAATGTTGCAGAACAACGTAAAACTCGATACACTATTCCACCAGAAGAAAACTTGCTTCCATTATTTTTAGGAGCTGAAGATGTCCAGGCTTTAGGCAGATTAAGAAGCCGCTGGAATCTGGTTACTCATGAAGACACGATTAAACGAGCAATAGAAGAAAGGCACATCCTTAAAGAATTGACATTGTCAAAGACGGGCAGGCATGTTAATAAAGGCACTGTGTGGCTTGAAAAAGGTTTAAGGAAAGAAGTAATAAAAGAAGCTGCTGAAGAAGGACATGATGTAGCTGATTATGTTCGGGGTATCCTTTATAGCCTTGATCAAAAATTAATGCTTGATGCTATCGCAGAACGTGAACGCCAAAATAAAATCAGGCATGACAACCGAGTCCTTTCTTTTAGAACATTTGTGCAGCCAGAGATTCGAGAAAAGCTTTATAAGAAATATGGACGTCTTAGTGATCGTGATTTGATGGCAGCGGTCCAACAGGATGCAATGGAATGGCTAGCAACCGTTTAAAATAACCCCCCTAGGTCTTTAATAAAATTAAGTTCATGGGACAATCGGCGCAAAGGGAACCATTTCTAAATACGTAGCACTTCTCAAAAGAAGTTGGAGGTGAAATTTTGTGCAAGATTGCAAACCAGACCAAAGCAAATATGCAACGACTGGGCATCTACAGACCAGAATTTGACCAGACCATTCAAATTTATTCGGGCTTAATCGAGCAATATAATGACCTCTTAAGAGAACTAAAAAAATTGAAATTTAAAGTGATTGAACCAACAACAAGGAACAATGACAGCATGAAAAAAAGTCCTCTCATAGGTGTCTTAGAAACCCTACGAAAGGACATTTTGACTTATTCAAATTGCCTGGGGTTAACTCCTGCTGGGTTTAAAAAGATCACTGATGATATGAAGAATGAAAATAAGAAATTAAGCAAATTGGAAGAGGCACTATGTAATCTTCAGTGAAGGAGGTGTACAAAATGGTTTCATATCGAGTACATCGTTCAGCCGAATATCTGGATCAACGAGAATTACAATTAAAGGGCTTTGAGAAAAAGAAAGGTATCTTGCAAAAACGGTTGCAAAAGTTAAAAGGTCAGGCTTAAAAATCTGTTGTTTTATTTCAAGTGCTTTTTGCTATTTTTAATTGCAAACAAACCCTCCAATCTTTTAGCAGCTACTATATAATGTAGCTGCTCTTTTCATTGAATTAACGTGGCGGTATTAGTTAATAGTTATTCTTATTGGGCTAAAAGTAGCATTATTAGTGTATATTTTGTAAAATTTATCTATGTACAAATCATAGCAGAGACGATATTTAATAATGGAGATTTAGTGGGAGTGCCAGATGAATTTGCTGAATTAGGTAGTAAAGTTGGTGCTATTGATATATCCGAGGTGGACATTTGTTAAGAAGGTATAGTTTAGTTAGGGGGTAATTAATATCATTTCATTTGCTAATGTATCAATAGCAGCTTCATATAGAATAATGAGTCAAACTATGGATTTTAGAGATTTAACCCAACGCCATTTAAATGTTCTTATGGAGCAAATAAAGGCTTTAAATTTTGATATTTCTTCTGTTAAAAGTGCTAAATTAATTGTTCATGAAGCATCGCATTATTTTGATCATCTGGTCACTCTTTCTGGACAGGAAATGCTAGTTAAAATTTATAATGCATTAAATGAATATGAAATTATAAATGAAGCACTAATTAAAAATGAAGCAAAACCTGAAGCACATAATATTATTAATTTTTTAAATACCTTAAAAAACTGGAGTCATAGCAAGTTTGCAATTGAACTGAACAATGGTTGTCATACTACTGACTTTAGCAATTGGTCATACTCTTTTGAGACTACTGGAGATTTAGATATTTTCAATAAGCCAAATGGTGAAGAGCTTTTAACTGTTACCTTTAAGCATCATGGCACACCTTATGCAAGAGTTCCTTTTACGATAGAATCACTATGGGAAACAAATGCAATGTGGGCAGAGATAATCTATCAATTCAATTTAGTTCGTACCATAGAAGAAGGTGCGAGGGCAGTGGAAGCTAATGATATGCAAAAAAAATACGAACAATATCTTTATGACCCTAGGCTATTTGTATATTCAGTAGCAGCTCACCTAATTTCTTCTTTTACTAAATTAGGTGATATACCAAGGGCATTTCACTTAAGTAAGGCACTTTCTAGCATTAGCTTGAATTTACCGTTTCGATACTATCAACAAATAAAAAAGACAAAAGGTACTTTATTTAATGGACTGGTAAACCGTTTAATAAAAAATACAATTCATCTAAATCCAACTTTTATTTTTCTTGCTCTACTAGAGAATATAGTAGAATCAGGTTTAGATATTAACGACCTCTCTAGTGAAGATGGACTAGATATAAACAAAATCCTTGCTATTAATAATCTTCCTGATAAATTAGTTTTAAACGAAGAAATACTTTCTGAAATGAATAAATTATCCCTTAATGTTGACGGTCCACATACAGAACTGTATACATATCATAAGAATATTGGTCTAGAATATTTTAATTTTTCTGGTATTGAGGGAGGTCTAAATCAGCACCCAGTATTCTTGATCGCTATAGCTAGTAAATCACAATCTTGTGTATTTCAAGGATGGGATGAAGAAGCTTTTGAAGAGGGAGAATCTGAAGCATTTAAGAGACAAGAGCTCTTCGAGGAACTCTTTAAGTGGATGATTACTTAATGAAGTATATAAGGGAATTGGTATGATAAAGACCGCTGTAAAGGTGGTCTTTAAATTTATTCACATGCAGAACGTTAGTTCGTATATAATGGTATCAAAGGAGATGATTCAAAATGACAATACGTGACCGTGGTAAAATGAAATGGCAGTCGGCTTCTTTCATACCGCTAGCATTCGAAATGACCAGCGAAATGTTCAAGGATCAATCTCGAACGGCTAAGCCAATATTAGACGAACACCAATCGGAGGAGTTCGACCTGCGTCTAGCATACGCCACAGAATACAACCATGCGGTAGTGCTTACCGTATGGGATGAGGGATTTACTCACAACATTACAGGCCGTGTTCATTACGTCGATCCTATTACGCATGAACTGCGTATTGAAGTAAAGGATGGGAAGTTTGAACGAGTAGGATTTGATAGTGTGGTCGCAGTGAAGATTGCGAATTAGGCAACCATAAAATATAGCGTCAGACCTTGGTGGGTTGGCGTTATTGTTTTTTCTCATTCAACTAACAGGCAGGTTTATTAAAGAAGAATTAACAACTCTAAAAGGGGACCTTAAACAAAGCGGTAGAAGAATTCGATGTGTTTTAAACTACAAATGGGTTATGATGGATTAAAAACATTAAGGAGAAAAAAATGTCTGGGATTGGGAGAAATGAATTGTGCCCCTGTGGGAGCGGGAAAAAATATAAAAAGTGTCATTTAAATACAAGTGGGATATTTGAATTATCGAAGGATTCTTCCTTAAAATGTATATGCGGGAGCGGATTAAATCCTACTGATTGCTGTGGTTCCTTTCTTTCATCAACCAGGAGGATAAAACCCTCTGTACGGCAAAGCGAATTTTCTGTAGATAATTGGTATCAAGATCAATACTCTGGTAAAGTATATTTTGCTTTGTTATCGACTTCAAGAAGAGAATGGAATGCTTTCCAGAACTTCTATATATACGGCATTGAAGTAAATGGGCGTTTTTTTAGACCTAAAACTTTAGATTTCGTTTCCGAATTTCAAACTGAAGAAATCTGTCAATGGAATGTGCGTTGCAACCTTGACTACCAAACGGGAGCTATAATCAAAGTTCGAACCAAAAATAATATTGAAAAAAATAAATTTCATTTTGCTGATTGTACTATTTCCGTTTCGAAGCCACTTAATCAAATCGAAGTGCCAAATGTAAGTATCCTAGACAATCGTTATCTAAGACTGTTTCACCATACTTCGGTTTTTGGTTATGAAGGGATAATAAATAGTAAATCCATATGGTCATCACCTTATGACCTTCAAGGGAGTACGAGAGAGTTAAAGAAAACCCGTTTTACATATTTTACTGACCTACCTGAACTCAAATATGAAAGTGATTTGTTTGCGGTAGCAATGCGTGATAAATCTCAAGCAGCTTTTAGAACCGATGATGAAACACAGTTGTCCTTTGTTGAGATATATAAGCAACCAGTAAACAAACGGGAAAAACGATTAGTTTTTTATCTTGATATTAATTTGATAGCTCCTGTTCCTTCTATTTTCCACAACCAAGCAGGAACTAAATATATAGAATTTTTTCACCCCCATATTTTCAGAATAGGAAGCAATCCTGAAATAACCATTCCAATTGAACAATTTGAAGATGGCTGGAAAATTAATACCGCTTCTATCACTCCTAAAATGATAGATGTTTTTCCTATTGCAAATGGTAACAGCCTCAGTGATCTTTCAAAAATATATCAGGACAGAGATATTGAGCCATAGTTCACTTCTTCTTCAACTAACTGGAGAGGATAGTTGAAGAAGAAAGGTTCGTAACATAAACTAAATATGTACATAAATTTGGAAGGATTGCTAGAAAAGAAACCTACATCTGGTTCAATAATCAAGAGACAGAAGGTATGGTATGAAAGGAAATTAATATGGGTGAAACAATGCAGCGGATTAATCAATTTAGAGATGAGCGCAACTGGCGGCAATTTCATAATGAAAAAGATCTGGCCATTTCCATTTCTTTAGAAGCAAATGAATTATTGGAATTATTTCAATGGAAAACACCAGAGGAATCCAAGAGAAATCCTGAGCGACTTAAAGAAGAACTGGCAGATGTGCTGATTTACTCTTATATGATGGCTGATAATCTAGGATTTGATATTGATGAAATCATCGCCGAAAAATTAATTAAAAATGCCCGAAAATATCCAGTTCCTAAAAGCTTTGGTCAAAAAAAGAAATATAATGAACTGGATGAGGTGGATTAAGCAATGGCTAAGTACAAATGTATAACATTGAAAGTGAAAAATGGAGAATTGGATGGTTTCGATAGACTTCGCCAGCCTGAACAAAATATTCTTAAAAATGGCAATGTCGTTTATATCTATAAAGGGTCGAAGTCGAAAAAGATTTACATTGGACAAACGAAACAATTTACTGTGCGGAATAAGCAACACTACAATGGTAAAGATGAAAGATTTAATAATGCAGATTTTGACCAAGTAATGATTCTTTGTTCAGTCTATTTAGATGGTGGTGCAGCCTTATATGATGTCGAAAGCCAGCTAATAACCTACTTTATGGCAGAGAATTCAAACTCTAGAAAGCAACTGGTTCATTATGACAATGATGACATTACTAATGGAAATAAGGGTATCAGCGTCAATGCCTACCGAGACCAAGAAAGGGTTGCTACAGAAGTCATTTTGCCTTTTTGGGAAAAAGAATTATACCCTAATGGATGGGTAAGCACACCGACTTTAAAGAAGTTGCGCAATGAAGCACTGGTCAAATATAGCCCAATTAAAGTAATAACAGAACAGCAAATGGACATTCTTGATGAGATTGAATCAAATCCTGATATAAGCTTTGTGATTAATGGCGATGCAGGTACTGGCAAAACCGTGCTGCTGACTCATTTGGTCGCTAAGCTGTTGAATGATAAACCTAATCATAGAATAGCAGTCGTTTTGCAGCCTAACTGGATTAAAACGGCAAAGCAAATCTTTAGAGTATATGGAATGAACAACAGTAACCTGACACTTGCTACTTCGACAAAGTTGATTAATGACGATAAAAATTATGATGTTGTAATTGTTGACGAATCTCATAAGCTTTCCAGAAAATTTTCAAAGCAAATGGCATCTTTTAATAGTGTGTATAAAGGAAGATTTGCACAGTATGAGGACCACTTAGAGTGTTTAAAAAAATTAGGTCGTCAAATTGTGTTAATGTATGATGTATTGCAAGCTATTCGCCCTGCCAATATGACACGTGCGCAATTTAAGGAAGCAACCACAGATTTTGAAAAGAGATACTTAACAACGCAATTTAGAATTCAAGCTCCAAAAGGCAAGAACTATACATCAGAGGATTTCGTAAATGGGATAAAATACCTTTTGTATAAGGATACAGGTCTATTAGAACAAGAAGAAACGAATTTTAACCCGAATTTTAACAGAGCGGTTTTTCATGATAATGATGCGGATGCTTATTTTGGATATTTTGAAGCAGAACCTTTAAAGAATTTGATTGATTGGGTAGAAGAAGACAGAAACTTCCACCCTGAACATATAAACCGAGTGCTAGGTGGATTAGTTGAACCTTGGAAGCAGGCTGATGGTAAAAACCCGTTAATCACTCATTGGCATGAAGGGGATATCAAACGAAGATGGAATTCCACTCAAGAAAATTGGATTTTTTCAGAGGATGCCGATGCTGAAGATCAGATTGGCTCTGTCTTCGCAGTTCAGGGAATCGATTTGAATAAAGTCGGTGTTTTAATCGGCAATGATCTGCAAGTCGACTCAAAGGGTAGGTTATTCGGCAATCCAGAGAATTTTCATAATGTAAACGGCAAGTTCTCAAAAGACGATGAAAGCCCTAAAAATGCACAAGAGTTTACCTTATTTGTATTGAATATATACTATATTCTGATGACTAGAGGAATTGACGGGATTCGGTTGGGATTCTGGAAAAATGATGCATTTAAAAAGTATATGAAGGAAATATTGGAGATTAAATAAGTACCTGAAACGGGGTATGCAACTAACCGTGTAATATAATTCAAATTATTGAATGAACAGGGGGTTTTACTTCATAAATAGGAGTAAAGCTTTTTTCTTCTTCAAGTAACGGGTGCTTTAATAGAACAGAAAAAAATTTTAGACCACGAGGAGTGGTCTTTTTTAGTCATAAAAAAAGCAAAGAGCAACCCCTTTGCCTAGAATGACATGAATTTTATACAAGGTCAGTAAAGTCTCTCTTTTTTAGGTTTCAATCGTGCGAGATAGGCAGACCTTAACATTTTATGAAGATCGTCACCTGCTTTTCCTTTTAAAACAGATTTTGCATAAGCTTGGTCAAGAGTCATTCCTTTGGCATTTGCCCTTTTAACAACTTCTGTAATGCTGTTTGTGTAAGCATACTCCTTGATAATCCATTTTTCCAGGGTATCTGCTTGATATTCCTCTACCAAAGTTATGTATTGTTGCAGCCGCTTTATTTCTGCTTCCGCTCTTGGAACAGTAATCAGTTTTGTTCCCATAAATTCACCTCCTTAATAGAGGGATTTCGACAAGTTTCTATTTGTTCCTTTCGACAACTTTATGAACGAATAGCTGCTTAAATAGAACAGATATTGGAAAAGAAACTGATTACAAATTCAACTTTAATAAGGATAATTACTGAAGAAGTTTTTCAAATAATCTTTAATTCTTTGGAGGAAGCAGAAGAATGGTGGAGGTTATATCCAAACTGGTGGAACAATTAAAGCGAATAAGAGAAGCGATAGCGGACCTTATGTTATAAACTCAAACAGGCATCATCGACGCTGTAAAGGAAGAAGAAAAACTGCCTATCAATTTAAATGGATGTACGAAGATGATTATTATTACAAAAAGCCAACTGAAAAGTTGGCTTGTTTCTTGTAATTTTCTCACTGCCTTCAAAGCAGCTTTTTATATCCATCGAAAATCGACTTCCTTAATTGCAGAAAATTCTCTTTTCAATTCTTTTTCAATATGCGGTTTGCTATGTGTTAAAACAAACAGATCCTGCGGGATCTCGATGACAAGTCGCTCATCTTCCATACCAAGGACCGTAATGCGGTCCTTGATTGAAGGACCAACTATTGAAGCCACGATGGCTGAAACCTTTTTTAAATCGACCTCTTCCGCCACCTCGAATTTGGATAAATCGACGGATTGAATAAGGGTTTTTGAGAAATGGTCTTCTTTATCCAAATGTTCCAAGATGAAAGGCTTCGTAGCTGAAATGATGTCACGGCGCAGTTGTTCAGCACTCATGGCGCTAGTGTAACGAATACGTATGAGTGGTATGCCAGATAGTTGGAATATGAGATTTTTCATATTATCCTTGCGTACCACGTCAGGATGGTTATGGTAATCGCTGTCTTTTTCGATGACAATCATCGGGAAATAGCTGAAGCTGTTGACGATGGCGAAATCAACATGTGTCATGAGATAATACTGGAATGTTTCATTATTCACCAAAGGTTTTAGTTTTTCATAATCGATGATGGTCTGTAAACTCATATTCGGGAACACATAGCTTTGCGGAAAGAGGTCGCAGAGCACTCGATATAAATCCAGTTCCGACCCATGAAAAAAGACTTGCTTGTATAATTTGTTACTACTCGCTTTTATGACCTGTGCCTCAAGTTTCGGATCAGCTACTTTCTCAACTAGTTCTGCGATCATCGGATCCATTGAGAACAATGTATTTCCGTCAGAATGTACCATGCCGTGTTGAATCAGTTTGTTGACATGCTGCATAAGGAAGCGGTTCTGATTTTCTTTCCAGCGAAGGACATTCATTATCTGTTCTGGACGGACTTTATCGTCATTCTTGAGCAGTTCATAGATGATAATTAAGATTTTCCTTGTCAGTTTGTCGAGGCCAAAATAGGCGTTTTTCAGCTTCGCTGACCCTTCCGCAGCAGCTTTTTTATTCTTTTCGTCCTCTATTACCTTCACTTCACTGATTTCATTAATTAAATCGTCTACTTCAATGCCGTCTTCTTTTGCATCTTGGAGGATAATAAGGATATCCTCATATTGTTTCACCGCTTTATATACATCAGCAATTAGCCTGTATACCTCTTCATCCTTTTCCTCGATTTCAAAAAGGAAATCGGCTGCTTGCTGATATTTCCTCTCAGACAGATACAACGAGGTAGCAATACGGAAAAAAGAATATTTGGACCAATCCTTTTTCGATAATTCATCGAGAATCCGTTTTTTATTTTTCTCTAAGTATTCGGGTGCCCATTTGTCACGGGGGTAAGAAAGACTACAGGAATGCATGTTCCTGAATGTATCCCAATATTTCTCTGATTCAAAGGCAATTCCTTTCAAAAGATCTATTTTCCATTTCGTCGTGGAACTGCTGGATTTCATTTCATATGAAGAAACAAGGAAACTTTCTAAGAAATTGTCCCTATACAAATTGATAAAAAATAGTATGGTATCCTTGTTTTCCTCGAAACCTGCCAAATTCATTTTTTGCATGATTTTTTTTAATGAACATTGAGAATCCTGCACTTCATCTTTTTCAGTTCCTACCAGTTCAAAATATTCGTTCTTAATGCTCTGGATAAATTGATAGCGAAGGCTGTCCGAGTCCACCATCTCCAACATTTGATCTAAGTAATCACCCGCACGTTTAATTACTTGGGATTCTGGTTCTAGCAGAAAAAAACAACCGATATTATTGGCGATCAAAGAAACGAGGGAATCGAAAAAGTCCCATTTTTGAGCTTCGTCCAATGATGGGATGGCTTCCAAGAGAAATTTTACGAATTCTTCCACTGGATATGACGGAGTAAAATAACTGTCGTCTACTTTCAAATAATCAAGAAAGACAGGAGTCAATTTCTGTAACACAGAGATGGCTTCATCTGATTTTCCCGTTTGAAACATGCTCACGAGAATCGTTGCGATTAACGGTTCATCCGATCTTCCGAACGTATAATCGCCACGGTTAATGTATTCGATGATTTCCTTGCCGCTTATTTTTTCATGCATTGAGTATTTCACATAATAATAGTTGAGTTCCGAAATCAGAAGAATTAAATGCCAATACACATTTTTGTTCTCCATTTTCTTTTCGATTTCAAAGAATTCTTTGCGTTTTTTTTCTGCAAATTCCAATCGTTTCAATCGTTCTTCATCGTCAATCTTTCTTTCGGAAACATATCTATATAAATGATAAAGTGTGTCCAATTCCTTTACCTCACTCATTTTGTTCACCTCATTATAATTACTTCTACCATCATAATATAAATGCTGCATTTCCCATGTTTCCTGTAAGTCATTTTCTAGATCATGCACTTCAAAAAATAAATCTCTAAATCCATGTCCTAAGCCAAGCCATTGCATTTTAAAATGTATCTTTAAGTGTAAATACACGTGCATTGGGCTTTTATAGCCATGCGGTTTTCTCCTCCTCTTTTAAAAGATAAATGAATATTAGCACGGAAACCAAATCTTGAAAATATGTGCTCTGGGCGTGTATAATATTGCAATTTGTGAACAGTTCGACAAGAGGTTTTTGCCCGTTATTATGCAGTTATTTCGATATAACCTTATACACAATGGGCAGTCAACGAGCAGGCATTCGACAAAAGTTTTGTCGAAATATTTTTGTAAAGAAATGAGTAAGAAATAAAAAAATAATAGAAGAATTGGAAGAATTTAAGGCTACACCTAACGAAGAAGAGCTAGCGGATATATTAGAAGTAATTGACGGTATCGTACACGCCTTTAACTTAGATATGGACAAGGTATTAAAGGTAAAAGCTGATAAGTTAGAAAAACGAGGCGGATTTAATGAACGAATTATTTTAGAAAAGGTAATAGAGTAATTAAAAAAGCAGCCAAAAAAGGCTGCTTCCATTTGCAAAACTGAAAAGCTGAAGCTAATCTTACATTGAATCGGTGTTTGTTCAATTGTTTCTTCTCATCATACAAGCTGCTGCTTGGTTTGGCTTCTTGACCATTTATTAATCTTGGCATGGGTTTAATATTTATGAGCAAAACCCTGATTTTATGCTGCTTCAGCCTATGCCAACACCGTGCCAAATTCGTGCCAAGTTGAAATTATAACCCATTTTACGCCATTTTTAAAAATGGCTTTATATCAAGGGTTTGACTAGCTTTTTTATAAATAATTTCGTGCCATTTTGAGCAGATTTAATCAAGTTCGAGATGGAAGGCTCTATTGGGTAACAAATAAATAATCTCGATTTGATTTTATCTTTTAGTGTAGGAGGCGAACTTTTGAAGTTCGTCTTCTTTTATTTTTTCAGTAATATCAAGACAAACAGGTGGACCTAAGCATATGAAATAAAAACTAAAAAAGCATGATAATTCACATACGAGTATTATCATGCTTTAAGTATTTACAAGGCGTTTTTATTTTGGTGAAATGAATATTTTTTAAAGAGCTTTAAGAGAAGATACTACGGTTGGAAGTAGTATCTTTTTTGCGATTTTGAGAGAAGAACTAAACGGTTTTATTCGATAGGAATAGCGAATAAATGAAAATAAATATTCCCTTTTTATAAAAATGATTTACTTATATTCATTTTTCTGATATTATCTGCTTAACGGATAATTCAGAATATTATCTAATTAAAAATTCCGGAAAATGTGGAGCCTTCCGTTATATTTTTCGAAGTTATTTGTAGGCATTCTATTTTAATAACCATTTATGAGGAGGATAAATATGTATAAACCATTTGGAATGATCGCAGCTTTACCTACACCTATGAAGGAGGATAACAGTATTGACTATAAGGGGCTTGAACAAGTAATAGAACATTTGATAGATGGAGGAATGCACTGCCTTCTAGTGGGAGGAAGTACTGGAGAATACTCACTTATGAGCATGGAAGAACGAAAAGCAGTTATTAAATTTGTGTGTGAAACATCAAACGGTAGATTACCTGTAATGGCGGGTACAGGATGTCATCGGACAGAAGATACAATTGCCCTTACGGGCTACGCAGCTGAAGTTGGTGCAGATTGTGCTTTGGTCATTACCCCGTATTATATGACAACTAGCAGACAAGGAATTATTGATCATTATAAGGCAGTGGCAGAAAGCGCTAACATTGGAATTGTCATCTATCATTATCCAGATGCTACAGGTGTTGAACTTGATCCGGAACTAATTAATGAAATAAGTCAAATAGATGGAATTGTTGGTATTAAAAATACTGCTGATGGGATTCATACTTCTAAACTCATTGCATTAACAAAAGACAATCCAAACTTCGCGGTACTTACTGGATTTGAACATTTAATCGTACCTACATTAGCAATAGGGGGACATGGTGCTGTTGGATTAGTCCACAACTTGGTTCCGAAAAAAATAGCGAAATTATATGATTTAATCGTAAATGAAAACAACTTAAAAGAAGCGACTAAATTAAATCAGGAATTGCTAGATTTATATAATGCTATTGAAGAAGAAACAATTCCAGGAACATTAAAGGCAGGCTTGGAAGTACTAGGATTATCAGGTGGACCAAGTAGATTACCGCTAGTACCTGCTTCAGAAAAGTTCAAATCAAAGATTGAAGCGATATTAAATGAATTAGGGGAATTAAAAGTGAAACAACTTTAATTGAATTTGGAAAATCATAAATAAGGGTTGGGAAGAGATCCAATGATGGATGCAATTATACTAAGCGGTGGACTTGTCGGTTTGTCTGCTGCCTATATAATGCTATTGATGAAGAAACTACATCGGGAACAGTAAAGGCAGGCGGCTTGGAAGCACTAGGATTATCAGGAGGACCAAGCAGATTACCACTAGTGCCTGCATCCGAAAAAGTTCAAATCAAAGATTGAAACAGTATTAATTGAACTAGGGGAACTAAGAGTAAAACAACTGTAATTGAATTTGGAAAATTATCAATAAAAAAGGGATGGGAGAAAATCCAATGAAAGATGTAATTATTATAGGTGGTGGACTTGCAGGTTTGTCTGCTGCCTGGCAGCTTAAACACCATGATACTTTACTTTTAGAATCCGATGATCGTATAGGCGGGCGTGTACGATCTGAACGTCGAGGAGATTATTGGTTAAATTGGGGCGGACATCTATATGCTGGACCTGGTTCGGCTACAGATGAATTATTTAAATCTGTAGGAATAACTGCAGCACCTGTACCTGGAATTTTAGCTGCAATGTCTTTGAATGGGAAGTTGCTTAAAGATGGTCCGGTTGAACTGTATCCATTTAGGGCCCCTATGTCATGGAAAGCTAGATTTGCTATGATACGTGCAGGTGCTAAAGTGCGTGCAGCTGTTATCAAATATGGCAAAATGGCAAAAAAACGTCCGGGTGAGGACTATAGAGTTCAGCAACAACGAATTTTAGAATTTATGGATGATCGAACTTTTGCCGAATTTACTGGTAAATTACCACCAGATGCAGATGCCATTTTTAGACCTACCGTTAGCCGTTCGACTGGCAGTCCTGAGACCATGACTGCGGGATCTGGTGTAGGATATTTCCACACTGTATGGAACAAAGATGATGGGTTAGGGAATAACATTGTTGGGGGGCCATCAACGCTTACGAACACGATTGCAACAACATTAGGTGACCGGGTTCAACTAAATGCAAACGTTTTAGAAGTTCTTCAGAAAGAAGACCGTGTTGTCGTACACTATATTCAAGATGGCGTGAAGCATGTGGTGGAAGCACGTTATGCAGTACTCGCGACTCCTGCCACAATTACAAAAAATATAGCGAAAAACATTGACCCAGAAATCGCAGACGCTCTTGGTCAGATTAAATATGGTCCACATGTTAGTGCAGCATTTTTAACAAATGAAACAGGTCCTCAAGTTTGGGATGATGTATATTCTTTTGCTACGCCTAAAAGGTCATTTGACATTATTCTTCATCAATCAAATCTAGTCCGTTCTTGGGAAACTGAGAGGAAACAAGGAAGTAGTTTTATGACATTTTCACCTGGGGAAAGCGGGCGACGGCTAATTGATAAATCTGATGATGAAATTATTCGAATGAAATTGAAGGATTTAAATGAAATATTTCCTGGTTTTAGTGATCATGTAGTGGAAGCTCACGTAATGAAATTTCCATTTGGATCAGCTTATATTTTCCCAGGTCGTGCAGAACTACAGCCAATTTTAACAAAATCTGCTGGTCGATTGTTCTTAGCAGGTGATTATTTAGGCTCCAAATATACTGAAACAGCCATTCAGACGGGACTCACTGCAGCACAAAATATTAATAGCTTCCTGGAATTCAGAGTTCATGAATCTCAAAAAGAGAAGAAATTTAAGGCTGTGTCTGGTGATTAATTACCAAGATTTTATTGAGAGAACTAGTTAAACTCATTGTGAAATTATACTAATCTTTTATAGATTGAAAAGCCCTCATTAAACCTAGTTATTTACAATCAATGATGTGGGTTTATGAGGGAAATCCCAAAACCTTTTAGATGATAGAATACGAAAACTCCTCAGTCTATCTAAAATACAGTCTTACATTATTTAATCTATTACCTTTCTGCAACTTAAGTGAACATAATACAGGAGAGAAGAAATTCCATCAATGACGAAAATGCAAACGTTTACTTTACACTTTTCGGAAGGGATCACTTGAAATAAAAAAATTATTTCAATAACAGGAGGGAAATCATGAATAAAGTCCGTACAATGGAAGAAATGCCCTTAAGTCGATTTCATTTTAAAATGTTTACCTATTCCGCTGGGAGTGCATTCCTCGATGGGTATATTATAGGAATTATTGGGGTAGCCCTTTCTATCATAAAGACTCAATTCGATATGTCTTTAACCATGATGGGACTGCTTGGAACGGCCACTCTTGTGGGTATGTTTTTTGGTGGATTAATAGGAGGGTATCTTACAGACATTATTGGCCGGAAGAAGATGTTTCTCATCGATATGATTGTCATGCTTGTTGTGTCAGTCCTTCAATTTTTTGCCAATGATCCTATACAGTTGGTCATTTTGCGAATTATTTTAGGTATTGCAGTAGGGGCAGATTACCCCATTGCAGGAGCTTTAATGGCGGAATTTTCACCGAAAAAAAATCGTGGTGGCTTACTTGGAGGGATTAATTCACTCTGGTATGTCGGATATGCTAGTTCCTTTTTGGTCGGATACTTTATGCTGTCTATCGGTGATACGAGCTGGAGATGGATGCTTGCAAGCAGTGCGGTCCCAGTATTTCTTTTGCTTATTGCACGTTTAAATATGCCAGAATCCCCTCAATGGCTGGCTACTAAAGGCAGGGAAAAAGAAGCTAACGCTATTATTCAGAAAATATTCGGGGATAATGTGGTCATATCGGCTGCACCATTGTCTAAAGTGAAAACCAGCTTTCTTGATATATTTCGAAATGGTAATGGGAAATGGACCATTTTCGTATCGGTTTTCTGGTCGCTTCAACTTATACCTACTTTTGGAATAGGAACCTATATCCCAGAGATCCTTGCACAATTAGGTTTTGCTAATGGAAAGGTGGAATATCTTGGGTCAGCGATCCTTAATATAATCTATCTTGTTGGCTTGATTCCTTTTCTTTATTAGGTTGAAAAATGGGGAAGAAGACCGACAATTATTTGGCCGTTTTTTATATCTTCCATCTCTTTATTCATACTGGGAGCAACCTCTGGATTAAAAATGTCATTTGTTTTTGTCTTAGCTCTTTTTGTTATCTATGGAATTTTTAATAATGCGATGGGAATGCATGAATGGATCTATCCGAATGAGCTTTTCCCAACCCATATTCGGGGTACGGCAGTGGGATTTGCCACAGCAATAACCCGTGCCGCCTCCGCCACTAGCACGTTTCTCTTCCCAACCATTATGGCGAACTATGGTTTGGCAGTAACATTGTATATTTGTGGGGGGCTGTTTTTCATTGGATTCCTACTCTGTTTATTCATGGCTCCGGAAACAAAGAATATGAGTTTAACGGAATCGAGCTCTATACGGAAAGTCTCGTAATGAGGAAAAACGGTTAAATAGAAAGAGTTAGGGTTTATGGAACAGCAGAAACAATTAAGTTTCTGGGGAAGGAATGACCCGATTAGCGGCAAAGTGATTAATCGGGTTATTCCCTTTATGGAAATATGAGGTGCATAAAATGGAAAAACTGGCGAGCTTAAGAGTTTACATCATTACAATTGCTGGTGCGGTATGTTGGGGGCTTATTGGTTTATTTATTGCTCCGTTGTATGCCCGCGGCTTCACGGCTTGGGACGTAGTTGCTATTCGGGGGATTTTTACCTTTGTTATCTTACTTCTGATAATGACAGTATTTTATCGAGATCAGCTGCGTACCAGATTAAAAGATCATATTTTTTTCGCTTGTGCGGGAATTTTTAGTATCGCTTTATTTAATTTTTTTTATTTTGAAGTTTTTTCTCAATCGAGTTTATCCCTTGCAGTAACACTTTTATATACAGGTCCACTGTTTGTAACCATCCTGTCCCGCCTCTTTTTTAAAGAGCCCTTGACTATTCGTAAAGGCTGGGCACTGGCTCTTGCTATTACAGGTTGTGCATTTGTTGTTGGCCTGCTGCCGCTCGGCCAAGCAGGAATAAATATGAAAACTTTGCTAATGGGGATTCTATCAGGATTTTGTTATGCGTTGTATAGTATTTTTAGTAAACCTGTAACCCAAAGGTATTCTGCTTTGACAATTACAACGTACACATTTCTTTATACGAGTTTATTCATGTTATTGACAAGTGACATAATAAAAAAGACGGATCAATTTCAATATGCCGATGTTTGGATGTCAGCGGTGCTGTTAGCGTTAGTAGGAACAGTTGCAGCTTTTGTTTTGTACACTTCAGGACTAAAGCATTTAGAAGCTAGTAAGGCCTCCATTTTAGCAACGATTGAACCTATCATTGCAGTAGTAACTGGAGTACTTTTTCTAGGGGAACATCTACGGGGATGGCAGGTGTTAGGAATCGGATTGGTTTTATATTCCGCCATTCTTGTCGCAGATGGAAGGTCTAAGGCTAAGAAAAGCGAGAGGAGGAAAGCACAATATGATACTACTAGAGCAGGAAAAAAGTGTATATGACGTTTTAGAGCAACTAAACATTTCCTTTAAAAGGTATGAACATGTACCTGTTTTCACAGTTGAAGAAATTCGTAATTTGGATATCACAATTCCCGGGGGACATACTAAAAATTTATTTTTAAGAAATCGAAAAGGGGATAAACATTTTTTAGTGATTGTATCAGAAGATAAGGATGTAGATTTGAAGAGTTTATCTAAGCTTATTGATAGTACTCCGTTGAGTTTTGGTTCACCGGAAAGACTGAATAAATATTTAAAAGTATATCCTGGAGCAGTCGGCGCTTTCGGATTGATAAATGACACGAATAACGATGTACAGGTTGTATTAGATAGTGATTTACTTGATAAAGACACAATTAACTTTCATCCCAATGTAAACACAGCAACAGTAAACCTTTCAGTTCAAGACTTTAGAAGATACCTTGATTTAATCAATAATTCTGTTTCAATAATATCCTTATAATCCGAACGGGCGCCATTCAGAAGGCGTCCTTTTTGAATTGAGCCTTTTCTCGAATATGAGATATAATGGACTCAAGGTGAATATTGTTGATTGATATTTATAAATTGAAGGTAAAAAGAGGGATATATATGAGTTTAGAAAATCCAAAAACAATAATTAAAAAAATAGTTGATATTAAAGATTCTTTTCCCAAAAAACAAAGAAAGTTATGCGATTATATTCTAAAGAATTATCAGTCAATAGGATTGATAACAATTAAAGAGCTTGCCAATAATGCCGAAGTTGGAATTTCAACTGTGATGCGTACGATAAATGCCTTAGGGTATGAAAATTTTAATGACTTACGAAAAGATATCTACGATGAATCGTTTCCTTCCGAATCAAGGTGGGCATTAAAGAAGTCTATTACAGATACTAATAACGAAGAAGCGAGCGTTTCAACTTTGGTACAAGTTTGGAAAGAATCAGTTGATTTATTAGACAAATCTTTAGATTCCGATTTGATGAAAAATTTCGAAATTGCTATTGATTTCATTGAAAAATCAAGTTTTATCAATGTTTTGGGTACTCGGCCGTACAAAGCAACTGCATTATATTTTGAACAGTTGCTTGGAGAATTCTACTCTAGGATAAGGCAACTAGGCCATGATACGGAAGTGATTTTTGATAGGATTTTACAATTTGAAAAGGATGAAATTTTAGTGGTTTTTGCATTCGAGCCTTACACTAATCGAGTTATCGAAGCAGTTAAGCTGGCGTATGAACTAGGCAATAGCATTATACTGATAACGGACTATATCTCATGTCCAATTATTTCATATGCGTCCGTAACGTTGAAAGTAGAAGTTAGTAAAGAACAATTTTCAGTTGTACCTATTATAGCATTGATAGACGCATTGGTAATTGAACTTGGTAAAAGATCATCAGAAGAATCGATAAAAAAATTGAAAAGACTTGAAAAAACACTTAAAGAAAAGAATGTATTGTTTTCTTATTAACCTATGTATGGAAGACTCCATCGGAACGGTTAATAGTTTTGAAAAAATTACCCGCTTGCCTTGGATGGCAGGCGTTTTTTTTGTAGAAAAGGGTGTAACTATCGGATAGCATCGGATTACTCATGGATAACTCCGGAATACTCTCGGTTGGGGATGCATAATACTCTCGGATAAGGTGAATTTACTCTCGACAGCTACTTTACTGGCGGATGGCGCCACAAAACTGGCGGATGCGCCACAAAACTGGCGGATAACGCCAAATTACTGGCGCCGCCACCCCAACCCCCAACTCCCTTTTCCTCCATTCAAAAATTACCACTATCCAAAAATGGTTATGCTATTATTAATAGTTGGAGGTGAGTTTTTTGATCTATATCGGCGTAACAGGCTGGGGCGATCATGACAGCTTGTATCCAGGTCAGATATCCTCACGGGATAAGTTAAAAGCCTATTCAGGCCATTTTCCAATCGTTGAAGTAGATTCGGCCTTTTATGCGATTCAGCCGAAAAGAAATGCTGAAAAGTGGGTTAATGAAACACCGACTGGCTTCCAGTTTATCGTCAAAGCCTACCAAGGAATGACCGGACATATGCGCGGAGAAATTCCGTTTGAAAATAAACAAGCGATGTTTAGAGCTTTCAAAGAATCGCTCGAGCCATACATAGAAACAAATAAATTGGCAATGACACTCTTTCAATTTCCACCTTGGTTTACCTGTACGAGAGAAAATGTCCAATACTTAAGATGGTGCAAGCAGGAAATGGGGGATATTCCATCTGCATTAGAATTCAGACACCAATCCTGGTTTGCACCCTTGTATCGTCAAAAAACCATTGAGTTTATGACGGAAGGAAAATGGATTCATAGTATTTGCGATGAACCACAATCAGGAGAAGGGTCCATCCCAACGGTATTGCACTCTACCACGCCTGAGAAGGTCCTCGTCCGTTTTCATGGCCGTAATTTCCATGGCTGGCAAAAACGAGTCGGAGTCGATTGGCGCGAGGTTCGTTATCTTTACCGCTATAACCATCAAGAGTTAGAAGAATGGGCAAACTCGATTCAAGAATTAGTTAAAGGCTCGAAAGATATCTATCTCCTTTTTAACAACAATTCTGGCGGAGATGCTGCTGATAATGCAAAGGAAATGATTGATCTTTTGCATCTCGAATACAAGGGGCTTGCTCCACGCCAGTTGGATCTACTATAAAAAGTTAGGAGAAGAAATAACATGGAATGGATTTTAATCGTATTTATTGGTATACTCGGAAGCTCTTTAGGCTCGCTCATTGGTTTAGGAGGCGGGATTGTTATTGTTCCCTCATTACTTTATTTATCAACACTGTCAGCCTTTGGGCATATAACACCTCAGGTGGCGGTGGGAACCTCCCTTTTTACGATGATTTTTACAGGACTTTCCTCCACCTTAGCGTATATGAAACATAAGACCATTGATTATAAGAGCGGCTTGATTTTTCTGATTGGCAGCGGTCCCGGAAGTATCTTGGGGGCATGGGTAACAGAAGGCTTACATATGAAGACCTTCAATATCTTTTTCGGGCTATTTATTATTTTTGTTTCAATTATATTATTACTAAAGGACAAATTAAAGCCACTGCCATATAAGAAGGACCGGGGAATCGTCCGCACGTTTACCGATAATCGAGGGAATATCTCAGAATATGGATATAATCCAGTTATGGCCATTCTGATTGCCTTTGTTGTGGGTTTTATATCGGGGATTTTTGGGGTGGGCGGCGGCTCCTTACTGGTTCCAACAATGATTTTGATTTTCTTTTTTCCACCCCATGTGGCTACGGCTACATCGATGTTTATGATTTTACCAACTTCATTACTGAGCTCGATTACGCACATTACCTTAGGAAATGTTGACTGGATATACGCACTGGCATTAGTTCCAGGGGCATGGATTGGAGCCCAAATAGGGGTTTATTTAAACACTAAGCTTAAGAGTAAAACGATTGTCTTAATTTTACGAACGATTCTCATCATTGTCGGGATTCGTTTAATTTATCAAGGAATTCTTGGGTAGGTACAGAATGGAAACAATACATATTTATCATACAAATGATGTCCACAGTCACATAGAAAATTGGCCGCGAATTAAGCAATTCTTATCTAATAAACATGAAGACCATCAGAAAAAGGATGAGGATGTGTTTCTCTTTGACATAGGTGATTTTATTGACCGCTGGCACCCCTTCACAGAGGCTACCAAAGGAAAGGGAAACATCGACCTTTTAAATGAAAGTCATTATACAGCGGTAACCATCGGCAACAATGAAGGTGTTAACCTTCCCTATGACGACTTAAATACGCTTTATGAACATGCACAGTTTGATGTATTATTAGCTAACCTTTATCAGATAAATGATGGATATCCTACCTGGTTAAAGCCATATAAGATATATCAAACGAAAAAGGGAACTAGGGTAGGTGTCATCGGTCTTACCGCACACTTTACCCATCTATATGGATTATTAGGCTGGAAGGTAACTGAACCAATCAACGAACTAAAGAAATGGCTGGAAACATTAAAAGCCGAATCGGATATAATCATTTTACTTTCCCATCTCGGTCTACCTGAGGATGAATCAATTGCAGCTGAATTTCCTGATATTGATGTCATCTTAGGCTCACACACCCATCACTTTCTTGAAAAAGGAAAGTTTGTAGGTAATACAATCCTTGGTGCTGCAGGGAAGTATGGACATTATGTCGGGCAAGTTACACTCAACCTGAACGAACAAAAAACGATTATAAATAAGGAAGCTCTTCTTTATGACACGAAAGAACTACCTATGGTTCACAATGAGCAGGATCTAATAGATGGATATTTTTCAAAAGGAAAATCCTTATTGAATCAAAAAGTAACCACTTTAAAACCCCCCCTAAAAACCGACCTGTTTCAGGAAACGGAGTTTTCTCGAATGCTTTGCAGCGCGTTAAGGGAATGGTGTCAAACCGATTGTGCGATGATTAATGCGGGACTCCTCTTAGGCTCTTTAGAGGATGATGTAACGGTATACGATTTGCTAAAAATCTGCCCGCATCCTATCAATCCCTGTGTAGTAGAACTGACCGGTATTGAATTAGAAAAGGTATTGCGGGAAACTAAAAACGAAGCGTTATTCCATAGAGAGATAAAAGGTCTTGGATTCAGGGGGACCTTATTAGGGGTATTTGTCTACGACCAAATTAGCTTCCAGGATGAAAACATCCTCGTAAATGGGATGCATTTGGATTATGAACGCAAATACAGTTTGGCTCTTCCGGATATGTTTACGTTTGGTCACTTTTTCAAAGAGGTACTGCCACACAAAGAAAAGAATTATTTCTTACCGGAATTTCTTCGCGATATCTTAAGGTGGAAATTACAAAAGCAATCATAGCTCCTAAACACGCTTTTTCCTCTCTAATCATAATGTGATAGAGAGGAAAGGAGTGTGGGGAATCTGTGGTTGATCTTTTACCCATTAATATAAATGGACATACGTTTATAGCTGTTTCAGTCTTACTTCCGAAAACAACCTTGCTATCGGTCTCGAATGATAAAGGGTATATCATGTGCGGTGCTTTAGACGTGGGGTTGTTAAACGAAAAGCTTAAGGACCGCAAAATAATTGCCGGCCGTGCCGTCGGAGTAAGGACCATCGAACAGCTTCTGAATGCTCCGTTAGAGTCGGTTACTGCGGAGGCAGAGGAACTAGGCATTCACCCTGGAATGATTGGCAGAGACGCATTATTAAAAATGATCTAAAAAGCTTGCTAAAGACAGCAAGCTTTTTTCTATGAATGCGGATGCCCATGACCCAATATTCATTATGAATATTTTTAACCACATTTTTAGGCTAGTTCCTCTTTTTAAAGCATACATATAGCTTGAAGGGGTGATTTTCTTGGCGAAGTTTCGCAGACGGCGACCTAAAAAGGGACCGTTGCCTTTCCGTTATGTCATGCTATTGACGTTTGTCTTTTTTCTATTCTCTACAGCAACTGGATTATGGCTTGTAAATAAGGGGATTGAACCTACCTTAATGCGAATTGCTACCTCGGAAACCCGAAATATTGCTTCATTAGTCATCAATAAGGCGATTACGAAACGGACAACTGATACGGGGGATGACAATGAGGTCATTGTGATTCTGCCTAGTGAGAATGGTAAGGCCTCAAATGTGAAGCTCAATACAGTTTATATAAACCGAGTCTTAGCGGAAACAACCGCACAAATTCAAAAGAACCTGAAAGCAGCCAAAAAAGGTGATCTCTCCTCACTTGAGCAATTAACCGATGTAGAAATAGAAACGCAAAATTCGAATAAGGAAGACGGAATTATTTGGTACGTCCCGCTCGGCCAAGCAACCAATATTTCATTATTAGGAAATATAGGACCGAAAATTCCAGTCAAGTTTCATGCTATTGGAGAAGTGGAACCAGATGTAAAAATTGAAACGAAAGAGGTAGGGATTAACAATACCTGGGTTGATGTTTCGATACATATCGAAGTCTCAGTCCAAATCATTACTCCCTTTGCTACTAAGATCACAAAGCTGACGCAAAGTATCCCTGTTGATGGATCGCTCATCCAAGGGGATGTTCCGCAATTCTATAATGGCAGCGGTGGTATTACCCCATCGATTCAACTTCCTGATAAACAAGCAGACACGAAGAAATCAGATACGAAAAAATAGGACGATCCGCGGTGGAAAGTCCTATTTTTTGCGTGCATTCATCCGCTCCATCCGCTTCCATTTCGCTAAATGTGGGTAAGGATCAAAAGACCATTCGGTGACACCGTTGTCTTTATACATCCCATAATGTAAATGAGGAGGGAATTTTCCTGAGGTTCCCGGCGGTCCGTAACCGGAACTTCCTACACCGCCAATTAGCATGCCCGGCTCAACCACTTGACCGATTTTTAAATCCTTAGCAAAACCGCTTAAATGGGCGAAATAATGATACGTATTATTAATATCGCGAATACCGATTCTCCAGCCGCCAAACTTATTCCAGCCTTTCATTTCAATAATGCCATAGTTTGTTGCCCGAACTGGAACACCGTAATCAGCAAAGATATCGGTGCCTTCGTGTATCCTGCGGCCGCCCCAGCCACGGGCTGACCCCCACGTACTCCGGTAACTGTGATTGCTGCGGATTGGGACAGGGAATACTTGATTATCCAAATCAATCCGGCCGAAATGCCGATATATTTTTGCTTTTCCAGCAATGATACTAACCGTTTTATCGCGATGATAGTAATTCCATAAGCCGATTTTTATATTATCATGATCGACACCGTATGATAGGAGATAATTTGCAAACGCATAAAGGACATCCTCATCCTTTTTAGCACTTGCCTTCCCATCCCCATCCCCATCTACACCTTTTCCATCAAAAAATTGAATCGTGGCTGGGTTTTCTTCCAAAGGATTTGGATTGGTTAATCCAGACCATTCTTCTGGACGAAAATAGATGCCAATCACACTTTCTGGTTTAGGTAAGTCTCTGCGGACCTGGCGGATGCTTCTTTCGTATTGATCAATGGCCGCTAAATAGTACCAAGGAATTTGTGTAACGGTTTCCACCTTCTTATACAGCTTCATTCGTTCTTGGTATGGATTCGGTTCATTTGCCGCGGCATGAACATCCGTAACAGCCAATGAAGTGCTAAAGAATAAAAGAAAGGTTCCTAATAATAGAACAGCCCGCACAAGAATCCTCCTTCCAATTAATGTACAAGGTTAGTTTATGTTTTCTAAACCATTTCATTATGGTTAATAAATGGTAAACTATATTTTTGGCTGATGGAAACGGTTCATTTCGATAATATAGCCCGATATGCTTGTCGTTATTTTTTCAGTATGTTAAAGTGACAATGAGAATCCATTTCTAGCTTCAAGGGGTGTAGCGTTTAATGAGTAAGAAAGAAGATATTTTACGAAAACCGGATTGGTTAAAAATAAAACTAAACACAAATGAGTCCTATACAGGCTTGAAGAAAATGATGCGGGAAAAAAATCTTCACACGGTTTGTGAAGAAGCACGCTGCCCTAATATTCATGAATGCTGGGCAGAAAGACGTACGGCTACCTTCATGATTCTTGGTGATACCTGTACACGTGCATGCCGTTTCTGTGCGGTTAAAACCGGATTACCAACCGAGTTGGATTGGCAAGAACCTGAAAGAGTGGCAGACTCCGTTCAATTGATGAACTTAAAACACGTCGTGGTCACCGCAGTAGCCCGTGATGATCTTAGGGATGGCGGGGCAGCTGTTTTTGCTGAAACAGTCCGCGCGATTCGCCGCAAAAATCCATTTACAAGCATTGAAGTTCTTCCGTCTGATATGGGAGGGAAAGAAGAAAATTTACGTCAGTTAATGGATGCAAAACCTGATATCTTAAATCACAATATCGAGACGGTTAAACGGATGACCCCTAGAGTAAGGGCTAGGGCGAAATACGATCGGTCCCTTGAATTCCTCCGTCGTGCTAAAGAAATGCAGCCGAATATTCCAACAAAGTCGAGCCTTATGGTTGGACTAGGAGAGACAAAGGAAGAAATACTTGAAGTGATGGATGATTTAAGAGCAAATCACGTTGATATTATGACCATAGGTCAATACCTACAGCCAACAAAAAGTCATCTCAAGGTTGAAAAATATTATAGCCCAGATGAATTTAAAGAATTACAGCAAATTGCCTTAAGTAAAGGCTTTAGTCATTGTGAAGCAGGCCCGCTAGTCCGGTCCTCCTATCATGCTGACGAGCAAGTGAACGCAGCAGCGAAACACAAGCAAATGCTTGGGGAAGAAAAAGCACAAGAAGCCTAAAACAAAGAGTTCAGTCAAGTTGACTGAACTCTTCTTTTATTGATTGTTTCTGCCGATATTATCATCCGCAGTTCGTCCATTTTCATCTTCACTGGCATTTATTCGCTGCCCTTGTGGTGATTTTTTCATCTGTGTGATAAGCCCATTGACCAAATTACGGGCATTTCGGCTGGTTGAATCAAGGTTTGCCAAATTTTCTACGTCTCTCCTTAACACTTTATTGTCAGTGACGTAGACATGGTAATACCTTGGAACGACGGACATCGCTGTTTTTTTCACTTGATCAGCAGTCAAATTGCGATCTTTTGAATCAGTATTATAAGCAATTAACACTTCTTGGTCAGTAACAAGTGTGGATACATCATTTACATTGGGAATATCTGCACTTAATTTACTAATAATATTGGCCGCCTGTTCACGGTCTAATGCAGAATAATGGTCATTAGCCGTATTATCGTTCATTAGCGGACTTTTTTGATGACGAACGAAGCCGTAGTTGTTACTAACATTACGGTTTCCACGGCTCGCTCCTTCATTGTAGAGGTCATGCCTTTTATTGTTGACATTAATGGTATTACCGCTTTCTTCATAGACATCTCGGTTGCTCATATCCTTAGTACAGCCTGTTAGAGCCGTTACCGTGCATAATCCCAAGATGATGACTAATTTTTTCAATGTAAACACCTCCTTTTCTTAGAATGGCCAATAAGGTGATTTTTTTTCTTAGTAATTGATGGGGAATCGGTTATAATGGGTAGTAGGAATTAGCTGGCAAATGAGGTGAAATATCTTGATAATAATGAACAACACCGTTTATGAAATCGTCCAAGAACATCGAAATGGATTTAATGAAGAAGCCCTTAAAGCGAGATTTAGTGATATTTTAACAAGATATGATTATGTAGTGGGTGATTGGGGTTATGGACAACTCCGATTAAAGGGTTTTTTCGATGACCAAAACCAAAAAGCTACATTCGATACAAAAATTAGCACACTAAGTGAATATCTGTATGAATACTGTAATTTTGGCTGTGCCTATTTTGTGTTGAAAAAAGTGAAAAAATAAAAGAAGGGCCAAGCTTGCTGGCCCTTCTTTATGTTGATTCACTATATGGCGGCTGCTGATCTTCTTCGAGGTCATCATGGGTTGGATGGGCCCCGTCCATTTGCCGAGGAAGATTTTGATGAAGGGTTTTATTTTCATAATTAAAGGCACTGTACGGCCGTTGCCCTTCTTCCCATGGTGTGCTTTTGTTCTCAACAGGTTCGTCTTGACGAATGGAAGAACCAAAAGGACCTTCTGGAAACTCTTCAGCTGTAAGAAAGTTTCTTTGTTTATCCACATTGGAGAAATCGGTGTAATTTTCATTCTCATTTTCTGTCATGCGTACGCCCCCTTAAGCACTAGTATTTTCAAATGGGGTGTAATTCATGACTAACCATTACACTAATTCCATTAAAAAGGATCTTAATTCCTCCGCATCTTCCTCATTTAACTGAAAAGCGTACTCTAAATATCCTTCCTCTTGCAAATCATCTAAGCCGATAATGGCAAACCGGCTTCCTTGCATATCAAGAACAAGTTGCTTTCCATAATGTCGGTCACTTTGAACAATCGCTAAATCAAAGCGCTGATTTTCACCAACGAAGCTGACAAATCTTGTTTTTGTATCTTCTGTATCATCGTATAAGAAAAAGCGTTCTTTCATTTAAAGGTCTCCTTTAATAAAAATAGATATTTTTAGACATCTTCTATATAGTAACAAATAAAACCAATCAAGGGGAGTAAAGATTTTTACACAATTTTCAAAGTTTTTATCCATCGAAAAACGCGAAGGTTGTCAAATTATGTTACAATAAAGGTGAAATCTCGAAAGTTCTATGCCTGACCGTATGCACTTGCAAAGATATACCATCATAGAGAAATGGAGAAGGTGCTCATATGTATTTTGTTGATCGAGAAAAAATTGAAGAGATATTGAAATTTTTAGAAATGCAAATTCAACTGTTCTTAAGTAAAAAAGAGTGGTCCGATCCACTTGAAAAGGCAGCGCTAGAGCGTGTAAACCATATGATGATTGAGTCTGTTTTGGACGTCGGAAATGCAATGATTGATGGGTTTATTATGCGTGACCCAGGCAGTTACGATGACATCATTGATATTTTAATGGATGAAAGAGTTATCTCGTCTGAAACGGGAAATAGTTTGAAAGTTCTGATTCAATATCGGAAAATGCTTGTCCAATCTTATACAGATGTCAATCATCAAGAACTTCAAGAGACATTTACAAAGCATTTACATGAGTTGGTGAATTTTGCGTCCAATGTTCGCGAATATCTTGCCAACGAGTTAGGACCTGTTTCTGCGTTTAAAAAATAATAAAATATTAAGACCGATAAGCGCGGTCTTTTTTGTTATATATGGAAAAAAACTTTTGGGAGTGAGACATATGAAAAATTACAAAGGTTATTTAATTGATTTAGATGGAACAATGTATAAAGGTTCAGATCGGATTGAAGCCGCATCTGACTTTGTGAAGAAACTCCGGGACCAACAAATACCATATCTTTTTGTTACAAACAATTCCTCAAGGACACCTGCACAGGTTGCTGATAAGCTGACCCAGTTTGACATCCCAGCGGAAGAAAAGCAGGTATTCACTACCAGCCAAGCAACAGCCAATTACATCTATGAACGAAAGAAGGATGCGCGCATTTATGTGATTGGGGAAGAGGGAATTCGAACAGCAATAGAAGAAAAAGGGTTAAAATTTGCCGGGGAAGATGCTGAATTTGTGGTGGTAGGAATTGACCGGGACATCAGCTATGAGAAATTGACGGTAGCTTGTTTGGCCGTTCGTAATGGTGCGACGTTCATTTCTACAAATGGAGATATCGCAATCCCTACAGAAAGAGGATTGGTTCCAGGGAATGGCTCCTTAACATCCGTCATTACTGTTTCTACACAAACTAACCCGATTTTTATTGGCAAACCGGAAGCAATCATCATGGAACAGGCATTAAAGGTACTTGGAACACCGAAAGAAGAGACATTGATGGTCGGAGATTATTATGATACCGATATTTTAGCGGGCATGAATGCGGGGATGGATACATTATTAGTACATACAGGGGTAACGACGAAAGAATTGCTTTCCGGATATGACCGGATGCCAACCTACACTGTTGATTCCTTAGATCAATGGAAAATTTAAAAGCGGAAGCGCCCGTTTAGCGGCGTATGGCCTGGAGCACTTTGACTGAGATAAAGGAAACACGGAGAGCGATAGCGCATTCGTGCTTGACTTATCGCAGGGAAAAGAGCGAAGGACACTAGCCGTTGGGTGCTGGAGCTAGACAGTAATCTAAGTTAAGAAAATTATACTTTCCTTTAACTTAAAAAGGATGGGGGAAACCCATCCTTTTTCTGCTTATTTCTTTTCACTCTCAGCTCTAGCAGCCCGGTGTGCGAGTCGGCTTGATGCGGCAGCTGCAATCGCCCCAACGATATCATCTAAAAAAGTATGGCACTCTCCAGTTGATTTATCATTTAAATGCGCTAATATTCCAGGTTTTAATTTATCGATATACCCGTAATTGGTAAAACCGATCGAACCATATACATTTACAATCGAAAAGGCTAGAATTTCATCGACTCCGTAAAGACTTTCATCTGTTCCGATAATTGATTGGAGCGGCTCCTCAAGCATTCCTTTTTCAGCAAGTACATCCAACTGTATTCCTGTTAAAATTGCGTTCTGAACCTCACGTTTGGAGAGAACGCGTTCCACGTTTGCTAAACAGTCTTCCATTTTCAAGTTCTCATGATATTTTTCCTGCAAAAAGAAAACTAAATCAGCGATATCCTGTACTTTGACGCCTCTTTCATTCAGCCATCTGCGTGCAGTTACTTCGGTTAGATTTACGTTTTTGTCTTCTGCCATTCCTTTGATCACCTTTTCTATGGATTTTCACTATATATATACTGTATTATTCTAACTTATGCAAAAGAATCCTAAAAAAGATCATGGTTAAAACCTTATATTCTCCTTCATTTTTCTAAGCTATTCAGGAACAAGTTTTCTTAAGCTAAAACATATATATGATGTAAGAGAAGGGAAAGAAATGAGGTGGACTAAAAATGCTTCAAAAAATGCTGGAAAATCAATATGGCATTACGGTCGATGAATATGTAAAACTGGATAGGTTTGATGCATTAAGAGGAAATGGCTGGCTCTATTTAATCTCTAAACCAGCGGGCAAGGAAGAAGAAGATATTGCCGAACTTGAGAAAATCGCGGAGCATTTACGAAATTATGGTGATCATAATGTTCCCGCCATTTTGCCTTCTAAAGAAGGGCATTTAATTACGGAATGGGAAAGAAATAAATATTGTGTCCTTGCAAATCGGCAACTAGAAGAACAGAAAAAAGTTAAATTGGGCAGGAAATTGGCAAAATTTCATGAGCGCGGCAGGAGAGTTCCCTTTCAAATAGAGAGGTCTAGCAGGATTGGACAATGGAAGTCCTTATGGGAAAAACGGCTCGAGCAGATGGAAAAGGTGTGGAATGGTCTTCTTTTTCAAACACCTGAAGATGAATTTCAGCGGATGTTTATTGATTCCTTCCCCTATTATCTGGGTTTAACGGAAAACGCTATTCAATATCTAGTGGATACCGAAATTGATGATGAACCACTTGAAACGGATAGCGGCACGGTTTGTCATGAACGTTTTACGCAAAAGACTTGGGGGCCGCTCAATAATTATATGATTAAAAATCCGTTTGACTGGGTATTTGACCATCGCAGCCGGGACATAGGTGAATGGACAAGGGAAAGATATCTTCATAATTCCCAAACCTATGATGTGGAATTAAAGCGCTTTTTTGAAGAGTATCAAAGTATTGCCCCTTTGTCGCCATTTTCCTGGCGATTATTGTATTCACGGTTAATTTTCCCGCTCCATTACTTTGAATGTATAGAAAGTTATTATATTACCACATCAGAACAGGACAAAAAGGTATTAGAAGAAAAGTTAATGAGAATTTTACGTCAGTCCGGTGAATATGAACAATTTTTGGCGGGTTTTTATCAACTTACGGATGCTCCAATTAAGACTTTAAAGCTACCTTTGTTAGAATGGCTTTACTAATCGTATTATGATGACAAAAAAGCGACTGCCGCTATTGGCAATCGCTTTTTTGCTATACTTCATTATTAGAAAACTTGCTCTACTTCAACAATTCCTGGTACTTCTTCTAAAAGTGCTCTTTCGATACCAGCTTTAAGTGTGATGGTTGAACTTGGGCAGCTGCCGCATGCACCTAACAGGCGAAGCTTGACAATGCCTTCTTCAACATCTACTAATTCACAATCTCCGCCGTCGCGAAGAAGAAATGGACGTAATTTATCTAATACTTCTTGAACTTGTTCAAAAATTTCTTGTTCTGCCAAATTAATCGACTCCCTTCCTATACTTATATTATAATGTCATCATCGTGAAAAATCCATTATCAGAAATTAGGAAAACACACATTTATAGACATTATCGTGGTTTTTATCGTAAAAATGAGGTAACCTGAAATAAAAAGGCGGGAATGAATAAATGAATAGCTCTGAAGTAGAAATTGTTGTTTATGGTGCGGAACAATTGTGCCCGAGTTGTGTCAATTTACCATCTTCCAAAGAAACGTTTGAATGGCTGGAAGCAGCGATTGCGAGAAAATTTCCAAACCAACCGTTTAAAATGACCTATGTGGATATCTATCAGCCAATTGGGGAGAATGAAAAAATTACGTTTGCAGAAAAAGTGGTCGAAGAAGATATGTTTTATCCAGTGGTTGTCATCAAAGACAAAATCGTTGGCGAAGGGAACCCACGTTTAAAAACCATTTTCACAGAACTAGAAAAATATGGATATAATGCTATTTAAAAATGAAGAAGCATTCCAGATTGGAATGCTTCTTTGTTTTAATCTAGCTCCAGCGCCTGTTCAAGGCGCTGGAGCATTTTAATATTAACCATTATGAAATTTATACATCCACAGAATACCAGATTTAAGCAAACGGGCGACACGTCCTGTAATGGCGCGGTCTGCCATCATCCCAAACCCGTGCTTTTTCCCAAGAGAACCAAGGATCCCCTTTAATTTTATTTGTGGGAATGATGTTGGAGGCTCTTCACCCTTCCAACGTCTCTTTAATACTTCAACAATTTGTTCCGCCTGACCTTCGGCTAATTGAGCACTAGGAGCATGGGGAAGACTTGCGCAATCACCGAGAATAAAGACATGTTCATCATGCGGTAGATGGTGGAGCGGGGTAATAACAAGTCTTCCCATTCCATCTTTTTCTCCGTCCATATTACGGACAATTTCATTGGCTTGAATTCCTGCTGTCCAAACAATGACATCACAATGGATCGGCTCGTCGTGATTGTATAATAAATTTTCTTCCACTTTGGTAATATTCGAGTTGTTAATAATTTCGACATTGTTTTTTACAAACCAATTTTCTACATATTTGCTTAAACGTTCCGGGAATGCAGAGAGAATATGTTTTCCCCGATCAAATAATTTGATGTTTATATCTTCGCGACTTTCACTCAATTCACTTGCTAGCTCCACACCGCTAAGACCAGCGCCCACGATACCAACAACTGAGCCAGGTCCCAGATTATTTAAGACAGAGTAGGTAAGTCGAGATTTTTCAATAGACTGGATACTGTAGGTAAACTGATTGGCTCCAGGAACATCATGATACTTGTCCTCACAGCCTAGACCAATGATTACCTCATCATAGTCGAGAGGCTCCGCATCCTTTAGTGTGACCTTTTTTTCAGTTGTTTGAATCCCGATTACCTCACCATACACTACTTTTAATCGTGGGTGCTCCGGAAAATCAACTCTTACTTCTTTGTCAGAAATCGTTCCTGCTGCTAATGCATAGTACTCCGTCTTTAAGCAGTGGTAAGGTACACGGTCCACTAGTGTAATCGTCATGTCCTCTGGTAAATGGTTAGGGAGAATTTCATTTAGAATTTTCATCCCGCCGTAGCCGCCACCAAGAATTACAAGGTTTTTCATTTTTATTTCCCCTTTGAATATCCCATTTCATATTTAAAGTTGCCTAAAATGTCATAAAAAAAAGTAGTAAAATAATTCCGTTCCTTTAACACATACGAGTATAGCGGAATTATGTCAAAATAACAACAATTTTCATGATTTTCTTGACATCGATATAGTATACATGGTAATTGACGGAGTGAACGAAATGGAGTAGGATAATTAGTTGTGGAGAGGTGAAAAGCAATGATTCAACCCATCATCGAATTTTGTATAAGCAATCTTGCAAATGGTGCACAAAAGGCACTTGAGAAATTAGAAAAAGATCCTAATTTGGATATTATTGAATATGGATGTCTTGGATATTGCGGTAAATGTGCGACTACGTTATATGCTCTCGTTAATGGAGAAGTAGTCACAGGAAAAACACCTGACGAATTGGTCGATAACATTTATCAATACTTGGAAGATAATCCAATGTTTTAAAATAGGGAGCGCTGCCGCTCCCTTATTTATATATATTTCATATGATAATACGAAGGAACCGTATTATTTGAGTAGTTAACAATACGTGTATATAATAAATTTAAAAGCCTCATATAGGGAGGGTATCACAATGAGTGATAATGTGGTTATTTTAACAGAAGCGGCGTCGCTGCATATTAAAGAAATGATGAAGCATAACGAAGAAGAAGGTGCATTGTTACGTGTCAGCGTAAAAGGCGGTGGATGCAGCGGTTTATCCTATGGGATGGGCTTTGAACGTACAGTAAATGAAGATGATTTGAGACTAGAACAATTTGGAATTCAAATCTTAGTCGATAAAGAGAGTGCAGCGATTTTACAAGGAACCAAGATTGATTATAAAGAATCAATGATGGGCGGCGGCTTTACCATTGAAAATCCGAATGCGATCGCATCATGCGGATGTGGATCATCGTTTAGAACGGCTACTGCTACTGGTACTCCGGAAGAATGCTAGGCGTCATATCAACGTTTTGAGCCGTTTTGAGGTCCGGGATATTAGTCCGGTAATCGAATCGGAAACTAGGGCGCAGGGTTGCGGATAACGTCGAAAATCGGAACAAATACAACCCCAGAATTGAACAAACTTAACCCTAAAAGTAACGAATCAGGGTTGTAAATAACGGCCTTCTTAGCGGTGGGATGTCTAATCAATCATCGTTAGGGAGGCTTTTTATTATGGCGTTACAGAAGCGCGCTAGACGCAAGCCAGTGCGCGAACTGGCAAATATAAGAAGGAATATCCGAATTTAACGTTAGAGCAGGCGCTAGATTTAGTTATGCCGGCAAGAAGGCGGAGGGAGAGGGCTTTAATAATTTGCTCGGAGATTACCGTGTTGGAACGAATGTAAATTGGAGTTTGTGGTCAAACGGGTTATCTGATACCGCAGCAATGGTTAATGGTGTCATCACTTGTACTCCGAACTTTAATTACGGGGAAGTTGGTTTTCGCTTCAATAACGTTCAGAATTATGTAGGTAAAACTTTGATGTTCACATTACGGGTGTCGACAGCGAAAACTGGAGGAAATGATTCCTTAAAAGGAAGAATGTATTTGTACAACGGAAGCACACAGGTAAACGCGAGAAACGGGTCAACGGTGACATTCCGGAAGGACAGTACACGAGACTCACGATGACCCAGACCATCGAATCCGGATACGACAATATCCGTTTCGGTGCGTATGAGACGAATACAGAATTCTTCAAGGTCAGCGTGAAGGATTTGATGGTGATTGATGTTACAACAAATGTAAGTTTCAATCCCGATGCATATGGCGATGGCTGGTGGATCTCTAATCCCCCTCCTGTTGGTTTCGGTTCTTCAAGTAAGTTTAAAGGAAAAGCGGGGTTAGCAATAGGGGATAGTTTGACTTCCGTTTTGAAATGGCAAGAAACTGTTAAGACCACACATCAATTCACGATTGATACACATGCTTTAAATGGTGTTGGATTTATCTCTATGGTGGATGGCGGAACTACAAGTGTCGGAACAATAGCTGCATTAACAGTAGCACAGGTGACAAGTAAGGATTTCATTGTTATATATGGTGGGATGAATGAACGTAATTCAGCTTATGGGGTTAAAGGCGATTTATATCCTGCACAAACTACGATTTGGGGAAGGTTCAGTATGTGGTTAACAAACTGTATGATTTGTTAACCCAAGCGAACAACCTTAAGTGCAAGATTTTGTTTGTCACACCTCATTGTGCAGGCAAGTATGAGTATATTGATGTGGATGGGTATGGGGAATATCCTACATCATCCGGACAATCATTAGAAAAGTTGAGTGATACAATTAAGGCTATTGCTCAATATAATAACATTTCTGTAGTAGACTTGTGGCAGGATTCAGGGATTGGCAAATTCACTTGGTCGATTTATACTGCCAGCCCTACAGCAACAAGAGGGACACCGGCAACCGGTACACCATTTCCGAACAATGCGGATCAACTACATTTAAGTGATTTAGGTTATGCAAAAATAGGTGACATGATTGCGAGTAAAATGAATCTGCTATAACATCGCACTTGGAACCAAGTGTGACACAAGTAGATGAAGTTCATTTTACTGATGCCGGATATAATATCGTAGCCAATCTTGTATATAAAAAGGGCAAAGAATTAGGTTATTGGTGATTTGTCCTGGAAAAAGGGTAAGGTGAGTGGTACAAAAAGCCACTCTTTTTTTTTTCTAAACATTTGTACCTTTCAAAATGCGATGGACATGCATTAAATAATCGTAGTTCCAAAAGATTTCCCCACAATGCAAGCTGCAGATTATGTTGAATCGAGGGCGGTATTTAAGAAATTTGGAGCAATTAGATTATAAGGAAGGGATTAATAAATGGTAACGACTTATGGATGGGCTGATGTTTTTGGTGTTACAGGCGGTGAAGGTGGAAGAACGGTTCTAGTGACTAATGCAACAGACTTTCTTAATTACGCAAAAAGTACAAGCCATTATGTCATTAAGGTAAGCGGAACAATTACACTAGCAGCCGGAATGCATAGTTTACAATCGAACAAGACCATCATCGGTGTTGGAAAAACTGCTAAAATCACAGGCGGTGGATTGTACTTTAACGGAAAGACAAACGTTATCATCAAGAATATTACATTCACAGGAGTAAATGACGACTGTATCGCTCTTTCTAACAGTATTAATTTCTTAATCATGAATAACGATTTTTCAAATGCAGGAGATGGATTATTAGACATCAATCTAGGGTCTAACAATATCACTGTATGCTGGAATAGATTTAGCAGCCATGATCTAACAACACTGGTTGGGCATTCCGATACTCAAACATCGGATAGAGGTAAGTTAAAAGTTACTTATCATCATAATTGGTTTGATAGGGTAGATCAACGACAACCAAGGGTTCGATATGGAGAGGTACACGTATATAACAACTACTATAGAGGGAATAACAGTCTGTATGCGTTAGGTATAGGTGTTGAAGCAAAAATCTATTCGGAAAACAACTATTTTGAAAACATCCCTGCTACCTACTACCTAGACAATGCTTCCCAACCGGGTTATGCGAAAGATACAGGAAGTTACTTTGTAGGTACGGGAAGTTCAACGACTTGGAAACCTAGTGGAGTAACATGGAATCCGAGCAATCATTACACATATTCTTTGGATAATGCAATTGATGTAAAATCAATCGTTATGAGCAAAGCAGGTATTATTTAATAGATACCACCATCCAAACCGTTTATCTTTGGAAGTGATTTTTACTTTACGGGTCAGAATGGAGTGCTAAGAGAAATATCTGAATTAAATAAAAAGTTGATTAGCGTTCCATCATCAAGTACTGCTTCAGGTAAAAAGGTGATTTCGCTGCTGATGCGAATTACTTTTATGTTTGCTACGACACTAATCTTTGGATTCGCATACCTAAAGATTCAACTCATGGTAATGTCATTCTTGGATGATAATGCGCATTACTCAACGATTGGCCGGTCCTTCGTGGGCCGGTCTTTTTTTTCGATTATTGACGCAAACTGACGAAATATACACGCTAGAATATTTTTCCAAATCAAACTATTCCGCTGTAAATTGCAGTAGAATAGTACTAGGATGCGATAGGGGATGAAAACGGAAGGTATTCTCGGACTTATTGGCGGCATTTTCGGATTATTAGGCGGAATGGTAGTTTTTGTATTCATCGGTTTTGTTGATCCATCGATTGCTTGGAAGGGGATGGTCGGCATTTTATGCGGGGGCTGTCGGAATAGTTGGCGCAGTGATGTGTAAAAAGAATGAGCATACTGGCGGTGCTCTGATGATACTTTCTGCGATTGCTGGTACGTATTTTACCGTGTGGGCTTACTTTATCGCTGACGTTTTATTGATTATCGGAGGAGTAATAGCTATAAAGAAAGGCAATAAATTAGTCGATGAAGAGACGCTCGAGCAATAGCCGGTCTTTTTTTTCGTTTCATAATATTAGGTACGTGGTTGAATAATGTCGAAAGTTAGGGTACTATGTAGTTAACGACATCCACCGCTAGGGTACGTCGTACAACACAATCCTATTCGCGAAAAACAACCCATATATAATTGAAGAAACGTTGATATTAGTGCGTTTAATCGACCGTAAACTAGGACGAATAATTTACCATTGACAATCCGAATGCGATCGCATCATGCGGATGTGGGTCATCGTTTAGAACGGCTACTGCTACTGGTACTCCGGAAGAATGCTAAAATAAATAAGAAAGAGCGTCCTATCAAAGGGACGCTTTTTCTTATTTATTAAACATGGAAGAACTGTGTAATGGCTGGATTTTTGCCTTTGGATCAATGAAGGCTTTTGCGTTGTTTACAGCAGTGGGTGCTTCACCAAAACCACAGGCAATTAATTTCACTTTTCCTTCATAGGTACAAATGTCTCCAGCGGCATAAATTCCAGGAATGTTGGTTTCCATTTTCGAATTGACGACAATCGAATTCTTCTCGATGTCTAATCCCCATTCCTTAATTGGTCCAAGTGAAGAAACAAATCCATAGTTACAAATGACTGCGTCGACATCTACTGCAACTTTCTCTTCACCATTAACGGTTTCAAGAACAATCTGTTTAATTCCACTTTCATCACCAACTAATTCAGCAGGAACATATGGTGTTTTCACATCTACTTTTGAATTATATAAGTTTTCTACGCTATGCTCGTGGGCACGGAACTTATCTCTGCGGTGGACAATCGAAACTTGCTCAGCAATAGGCTCAAGCATTAAGGCCCAGTCAACTGCAGAATCGCCGCCGCCAAAAACAACTACTTTTTGATCTGCAAACTGATTTAAATCCTCTATGAAGTAGTAAAGATTTTTACGCTCATATTGAGCAGCACTTTCGAGTTCTAAACGACGTGGTTGGAAGGCACCATTTCCGGCTGTAATAATAATCGTTTTAGAATAATGGATATCTTTGTTCGTTGTTAATTTAAACGTTCCATCTTCTTGTTTCTCTAACTTTTCAACCGATTGCTCTAGTGCAACCGTAGGATTGAATTTGCCCATTTGTTCTTTAAGATTATTTATTAATTCTTGTGCACGGATTTTTGGAAAACCAGCAACATCATAAATATACTTTTCCGGATAAAGTGCTGACAGTTGGCCTCCTAGTTGTGGCAAGCTCTCTATAATTTTCACTGAAGCTTGTCTCATGCCTCCATAAAAAGCAGTAAATAAACCGGTAGGACCCCCGCCAATGATGGTAATGTCATAAACTTCTTGCTTCTCTTGCACTCCGCATCCCCCCAACCCTGTAGTAACAGACTCCACTCCTTATAATATCATAAATTAAAAAATTCTCCCATAATTATGGGCAATATTCACAACTTAGGCAATTTTTAAAATATTGTTTATTAGTCTAATCAATCCCATTCAATTATCTCCAAAACTTAGATAAAAATTTATGAAAATCACTTGATAATCGTGTGAAAGTAGCATAAGATGTATTGAGGATAGATTGTTAATTTTTTGTGACATAAAAAGCACGATTTTATGTCAAGTAGTAAAATATAGCATTCTTAGTAATTACCTTGCTTGACCTATATGGATACCAGGAAACTCGTTTTTTTTGGCCTTATTCGTGAATTATATCACATACATTTTTTTATTATATAAAATAAAAATGGTCGAAGCAGTGGAAACTAAGAAAAAACGGATATTTAAAAAAATTAAAGGGTGGAAGTGATCACTTTGAGAAAGCCTAAAATTGTTATTCTCGGTGCTGGTTACGGTGGACTAATGACAACAGTTCGCTTACAGAAGTTAATCGGCGTGAATGAAGCTGACATTGTTTTAGTAAATAAAAATGACTATCATTATGAAACCACATGGCTGCATGAGGCTTCTGCAGGCACATTGCATCATGACCGTGTACGTTATGATATCCGTGATGTAATTGACCGCAGTAAAGTGGATTTTGTTCAAGATACTGTCGTAGAAATTAATAAAGATGACAAGAAGGTTATTTTGGAAAAAGGGGAAGTCAACTATGACTACCTCGTTATTGCCCTTGGTGGTGAACCAGAAACATTTGGGATCAAAGGATTAAAAGAATATGCTTTTGGAATCTCAAATGTAAACTCCTCTCGTCAATTGCGTGAACATATTGAATACCAATTTGCGACATACAATATGGAAGAAGTGAAAAACGACAATCGTTTGACTATTGTTGTCGGTGGTGCTGGCTTTACGGGAATTGAATTCCTTGGGGAATTAACAAATAGAATTCCGGAATTATGTCATGAGTATGATGTGGATTCACATAAAGTAAAAATTATTTGTGTCGAGGCTGCTCCAACAGTACTTCCAGGTTTTGACCCTGAACTAGTGAATTATGCAGTGGCACAATTAGAACGAAAAGGTGTTGAATTCTTAATCGGAACAGCGATTAAGGAATGTACGGAAGAAGGCATCTTTGTCGCTAAAGGTGAAGAGGAACCACGTGAAATCAAGGCGGGTACTGTAGTGTGGGCCGCAGGAATTCGCGGGAATTCTATTGTTGAAAAATCAGGCTTTGAAGCAATGAGAGGCCGGGTCAAAGTTCAGCCAGATCTTCGCGTTCCAGGTTTCGATGATACTTTCATGATCGGTGACAGTTCATTGATGATTAATGAAGAAATCAACCGTCCATATCCACCGACTGCACAGATTGCCATGCAGCAAGGGGAAGTTTGTGCCCGTAATATCGCGGCTTTAGTTCGTAATAAATCGGAGCTAGAAACCTTCACGTTCGATAATAAAGGGACCGTTTGCTCCCTAGGCGAAGATGATGCGATCGGTATGGTTTTTGGTAAAAAACTAACTGGTGCAAAAGCATCATTCATGAAAAAAGTAGTCGATAATCGCTCACTTTACATGATTGGCGGCGCCGGACTTGTATTGAAAAAAGGAAAATTTAACGTATTCTAAAAAATTGTTTCCAAAGGGACAGAGAAATCTGTCCCTTTTTGATATGATTAAAATAATGAATCGTTTGAGGGGGAGTTTGGTGAGTAATCGTGAAAAACGGGGGAAGGTATGGTTAGCTGTTGCAGGGGTTGTAAGGTCAAATGAGGGGAAATGGCTCGTTGTAAAGAAACGATATGGCGGCTTGAAGGGCCAATGGTCGCTGCCTGCAGGCTTTGTTGAAATGGGAGAAACAGCGGATGAAGCTGTTATTAGGGAAGTATTAGAAGAAACTGGTATCCGGTGTCGGGTGAAGGGACTTATTGGCCTAAGAACTGGTGTGATAAAAGGGGAAATAAGCGATAATTTACTCCATTTTCTACTTGAACCGGTAAATGAACAGGTAGTGAGTCATCAGGATAACGAACTATTTGAGGCGAGATTTATGGCACCAGAAGAACTACTTCACGAAAAAGATGCATCCATCATACTCCAATATTTAATTAGAAATGATATTACCTTCTCGAAACAAGCTATTGATGATTTAAACCCAGGAGACCAGTTTGGATATACAGCTTATAAATTATTTTTGTAATTTTTAGATAATTTAAGTTACAACAAGTAATTGTAAGAAAACTTGACATGTATCCGCTTTCTCGATTAAATTTGCCAGATTTCCGTCCTTTCTTTTTTAGGAAATCCTTGATATATTATCAGAAAATTAAGTTAATTATTAAGGAGATGACTTAGAATGACAGTAAAGATCGTGGATTCAAAAACGTGTGATTATTGTTCAGGGAAAGGCTATTTTCAATTAGTTCTAGGGGGATCGGAAACTTGTAGCTGCTGCGAAGGAACTGGCAAGAAAAAAGAATAAAATTTATCGTATCGATTAATATGCTTCTTCGAATCTTTTTCGAAGGGCTTTTTTCTTGTATTTTTATTGACTCCTTTTTCGACATTCAGTACACTAAATGTTGATGTATAAGGGGGAATCTCGGATGCAAATGAGCATTGTTGTCTTAATCATATCGATTTTACTTTTCTTTGTTTTATTTTTTGGAATTGGGTTTATTCTCAATATGCTGCTTCGCATGTCATGGGTTATGGCTGTAGTTTATCCTATTGTGGCCATTTTTATTGTAGATAAAGTGAGTTTTAGTGAGTATTTTACAAATAGTAAAATGGCATTTAGTGAATTGGGCCACAGGTTTACTTCATTAGCCACTGCTGATATTCTCATTTTAATTAGTGGACTTGCTGGTGCGATTGCGGCTGGTTTCACGATCAAACTATTACGAAAAAATGGATACCAAATGTTTTAAGACTCTTACCAAGGGGAAAAGACGAACTTTTCCCCCTTGGTAAGAGTCTTTTTTTATGATTTCTATAATACATGCAAAATTTCCCTTTTCCTTTTTTGAATATTTTCCTTCAGCTTGGGAATGAATATTTTGGGAGGAGTGAAAATTTTGATGAATAAAATGATACATTGGAGTAGGCGTTTAGCCATGGTTTGTCTCTTCTTAATGGCAGTCTTTGCGACCTTCCAATCAATCTCTGGAGTAAATGCACAAATGTTTTTAAACCAATTTGCGTCTATTCTTGCGTCGACTGAACCCGTTTCAGGAACCCAAAGGTCCTTGGAAAACGAAATTGATTGGTCAAAATATCCTAAACAAACAGTTACCGCCACTGGGTATACAGCAGGAGTAGAATCAACAGGAAAAAGTGTAGGCCACCCTGAATATGGGATAACTTACTCCGGTGTAAAAGTAAAACGTGATTTGTTTTCTACGATTGCAGCAGACCTAAACGTATTTCCCATTGGAACCATTCTCTTTATCCCTGGCTATGGATATGGTGTAGTTGCCGATAAAGGCGGGGCTATCAAAGGGAATGAACTAGACCTTTATTATGAAACAGTTGAGGATGTTTATAATAAGTGGGGGAAAAAGAAACTCGATATTTATGTGGTACAAAAAGGTAATGGGAAACTAACAGAGCAAACACTTAAGTCATTAAATGAAGATAAATCGATGCAAGTCTTCCGCGGACAGTATATTAGTTCTGAGAAGAGATAAAGGCAGGCTGATGGCCTGTTTTTTACTTTTTAAAATAATTAGTTGCTCGAAATAAATAAGGTTATTCGCTATAATTAAAAACGAATAATGTGGAGGTGAAGTAATTTGTTTTATGTAAAAAAAGAACTTGAACTATCAACAGTGCACGAAGGTTTAGTAATTGGCCTCTTTGATAAACCAGAAAAATTCTCAGGAGTCTTAGCATTGCTCGATGATGCATTCAATGGCCAATTAAGAGAGCTTGTAAAATCAAGTGACATTTCAGCAAAGTTTAAAAGTATTAATAAAGTACATAGTTTAGGGAAAATCGGCTCAAAACGAATTTGGTTTGTTGGCCTGGGGAAGGAAAAGGAATTTACCTTTGATAAACTAAAATCTGCGTTTGGAAGGATCTTTAAGGAAGTGAAGGCAAATAGACTTGAAGAAGCAGCCGTTTATTTAGATTCCTTTACGACTGAACAAGTTGATGGTTTAGACGCTGCCCATGCACTGAGCGAAGCATTTGCCCTCTCAACTTATCAATTTGAAGGGTACAAGCATAAATCGAACGAACCGGAGAAAAAGCTGGATCATCTAACGATTTATTGTGACAGCATTGATGAAGAAGAAGTCCAAGCCTCGTTAACGGTAGGACATGCGTTTGGTAAAGGAACGAATTCAGCACGAACACTCGTTAACATCCCTGGCAATATGCTAACAGCAACAGATATGGCTAATTATGCACAGGAACTTGCAAGTAAATATGCTTTCGAGTTGGAAATCCTGGATAAAGCTGAAATAGAGAAGCTTGGAATGGGAGCGTTCCTTGCCGTGAACCAGGGTTCAACAGAGCCTCCTAAAATGATTGTCCTAAAATATCAAGGAAAAGATGAGTGGAAAGATGTTATCGGCTTAGTTGGAAAAGGCATAACCTTTGATACGGGCGGGTACTCCATTAAAACGAAATCAGGGATCGTTGGGATGAAAACTGACATGGGCGGAGCAGCAGCAGTCCTTGGTGCAATGGAAATCATCGGTGAGATTCAGCCCGAGCAAAACGTGGTCGCTGTTATTCCTTCTACGGATAATATGATTAGCGGCAATGCCTTCAAGCCTGATGACGTGATTACATCGATGAGCGGTAAGACCATCGAGGTTTTAAATACTGATGCCGAAGGACGGCTTGTTCTAGCAGATGCGGTAACCTATGCAAAACAGCATGGTGCAGGCTATCTTGTAGATGTCGCAACTTTAACAGGTGGAGTAATAACAGCACTTGGTCTCCATACGACGGGGGCAATGACTAATCATGGTCCATTATATAATCAAGTCTTGGAAGCTTCCCTGGAAGCTGGCGAGCAAATGTGGCAGCTGCCATTGTTTGAAACGGAGATTGAACGGGTAAGAAACAGTAAAGTCGCCGATTTAAATAATTCCCCCGGCAGTGAAGGTCATGCGTTGGTTGCTGGGGCTTTTATCGGTGAATTTGCCGAAGGTACACCATGGGTGCACTTAGATATCGCCGGGACAGCCACCACCGCAAAATCCCATGATTTAGGACCTGCAGGTGCAACCGGAGTGATGACCCGGACACTTGCCTTATTTGTAGAACGGTTTGAACCCATCGAGAAATAGTGATTTGAAAAATCCTTCGAGATATTCGGAGGATTTTTTGTGGTATTGGAGCGCATCAGTCCATACGCCGCTAACCGGGCGCTTCCGCCTTTTGTTTTTGCCCACTCAAAACTCCTTCCATTCGCATATGAAATAGTGTAGGCAAGTATAGAACAAAAGGAGGTATGGTTATATGTACCCTTATCGAAGTCCCTACCCAGTACAAGATCAAAGGTTTATAGGTTTTGGATTGCCGTTGGCAATAGGAGGGCTTAGCTTTTTAGGAGGTTTAATTGGAGGCGGACTAGGTGCTTCATTTGCAACACGTCCATTTTACGGAGGATTCGGTTACCCTGGATATCCTGCATTTGGACCTCCCGGTTTCGGACCTCCCGGTTTCGGAGCCCCCGGTTTTGGAGCACCAGGTTTCGGAGCCCCGTATTACTATTAATGAATGAGAAACAGCTCTAGTGGGGGCTGTTTTTTCTATAAAAGAATTAATTGCAAAAAAGGAAAATTAGTAAATAAAGCGAATAGATTAAATAGACATCACTACATATTGGAGGAATAAATATGATTGAAAACACGTTATTGAAATCTCTGGGAATTGAAATTACCCTTTTAGAAGAAGGAAAGGTCATTGCAACAATGCCTGTAGATGAGCGGACTCGCCAGCCATTTGGATTACTGCACGGTGGTGCATCTGTTGCTTTGGCTGAAACGGTTGCCAGTGTAGGAGCATATGAATTGGTAGATAAAGAAACGGAGGCTGTCGCGGGTCTAGAGATTAATGCCAATCATGTTCGGCCAAAAACAGACGGTGAGGTAACAGCAATTGCAACTGTCCTATATCAAGGGAAATCAACACAAGTATGGGATATTAAAATTATCGACGAGCAAGACCGCATGATTTGCGTGTCAAGATGTACGATGGCTGTCATTAAGTTAAAAAAATAATCGTGAAAATATATGTTTAAAGTAGAATGGAAATCTGGGCATTCTTTTTAACAGTATTATTGATTAAAAATTTAAAAAATTAACTTTAGTTTCGTGTTATAATAAATTAAAAAATAGAAAAAAAGCACAATTTTTTGTACATGTTTCTTTATATAATGTAGTAAGAGTAAACGTAAAGGTGGTGAAATTGATGCGGGCAAGGCGGCAACATTTATTTATCGATTTTGAGTTTACAATGCCTGAACGGAATGTTCGCATGAAGGATTTTTATGCGGAAATTATCGAAGTTGGAATTGTTGCAGTCGTTGATGAACAAGTAACAGAACAGTTTTCATCCTTTGTTACTCCACTTAAATTCCCAAAACTAACTGAACGCTGTAAATCCTTTTTACATATTTCTCAGCAGCAGGTAGACAAGGGTTTATCTATTTTTGAACTTGTTAAAAAATTGGAGGAGTTCAATAAGCATAATTATGAAACAACCATTGTTACTTGGGGAAATATGGATATGAAGGTACTTCGTCATAATTGTTTAAAGGCAGGGGTTGCTTTTCCACTAAAAGCTGCGGAACTGGATCTTTCCATGGAATATAAACGATTCTTTGGTGATCAAAATCAAACGGGACTTTGGAAGGCGGTTCAGGAATACGGGAAAGAAGGGACAGGCAAACATCATCGTGCACTCGATGATGCGATGACTACCTTTAATATATTCAAACTCGTTGAAAAGGATAAACGATATCTAGAAAAACCAGAACCAACGACAATTGGGGATCGGATTGATTTCTCAAAGTTATTAAATGAATTCGCATAAAAGGCCAAATCATTCAAACTGATTTGGCCTTTAGCATTTTTATATTTAATAATCCTTTTCGAGAGATTCCAATGCTCTAAGACTCATTTCAGCCCATTCTGATGGTTTTTCTGCTAATTCCTGTTTCATTTTGGCTAACGCCTCTTTTAACGACTCCTTATAATCTGGAACCTCATTCTCAAAGGGCTTAACCATTTTGAGGGGAATATTCGCTTGCTCTCGATAGCTGAGTGCTTTTCTCTCATGAAAAAAAAGTACATCTGCGTCTTTAGGGCTATGTAAATCTCCTTGCATAGGATGTTTAAGCACAGCAAGAACTCGTACTAAATAATGCTGCGGGCGTACCTCTGTTATTTCTCCGATATATTTCCCTGTTTTATAAATGGCTGTTACAATCTTACCAATTTGTAATTCCGACACAAAAAACACCCCCTTCACTTTTCCTCTTTTATTTTAATATGAAACATAGTAAATTAAAAACAATGTGTAGAATAATTTTATTTCGGTTAAAGTGAAAAAATTGGAGGAATGATATATGAGGAAGAATCTGCATTTCTTACTAACATTATTTACAATTGTTCTAGTTTTGGCAGCATGTGGGACAAGCACAAAGAAAGAAGAGGCAACAACCCAAAAGACCACGCCAACAACGGAACAGAAGGAAGGGGACAAAACTGTGTCAAATGCCGTCTATCCTCAGCTTTCAACAGAGGTGCTCGATAATGAACAACTCATTGAAATGGAGACGTCCATGGGAAACATAAAAATTAAATTGTTTCCTAAGTATGCTCCGAAAGCAGTTGAAAACTTTGTAAAACATGGTAAAGAAGGTTACTATGATGGACTAATTTTTCATAGGGTTATTAAAGATTTCATGATCCAGGGCGGTGACCCGAATGGTAACGGTACAGGTGGGGAGAGCATTTACGGACAGCCTTTTGAAGATGAATTCTCAAAAAACCTTTATAATCTCCGCGGTGCTTTATCAATGGCTAATTCAGGCAGCAACACAAACGGAAGTCAGTTTTTTATTGTGCAAAGCTCGTCATTGGATCCAGCCATGAAAGAACAAATGGAAAAAGCAGGCTATCCGAAAGAAATTATTGAAGCATATGATAAAAACGGTGGTACACCATGGCTTGATCATCGTCATACGGTTTTTGGCCAAGTGGTTGAGGGAATGGATATCGTGGATAAAATTGCTAACACGCCTGTTGGTGCTCAGGATAAACCTGAAAAAGATGTGATCATTAAGAAAATCCAGGTGTTAGAAGAGTAGCGATTAATCGTAGATTGAGAAAGTGGTATGAAATGTTTTTTGTTGCTATAATAAATTATTAGAGCAGTTCCTTTAGAGAAAGGGAGAAGAAAAATGTTTCATCCATCGGTACTTTCATTGTTTTTATACTTTCCGGAAGATAAATCGGAATATATACCTGCTGCGATCACCTTAGTGATTTTCATAATTGGAGCCTTTCTAACGATGCGCGTCATCATTTTGGTCTCCAAACGCGAGGCTAAAAAGGCAAAAGAATTAGAAGAACAATTGAAAAATCAAGAGCACTCTCCAAGGAACAGTTAACCCAATACTGTTCCTTTTTGATTGGATAAAGGAACGGGGGATTGTTCATACTAAAGGCAAATTGTCTAGTGTGGGGGTATACATATGAAGAAAAGCTGGATGATCATTCCACTGCTCATTCTAACAGGATGTACGGAAAAGAATATCAGAAAGATTGATGTGGAGATGTATAATGCAGTCGGGGATTCCCTTGGCAAAGTAAAGGTAGCCGAGCAAGCTAGCGGCGTAAAATTATCAGTAGATTTAAAAGGCCTGCCAGCAGGGGAGCATGCGATTCATATCCATGACAAGGGAAAGTGCAAAGCTCCAGATTTTAAATCAGCAGGAAACCATTTTAATCCCGATAAAAAGGAACATGGACTTCTTCATCCAAAAGGTGCACATGCAGGCGATCTGCCTAATTTAATCGTTGGAGATGATGGGTCTGTAAAAGTAGATTTAAATGCACCCAATGTCACCTTAAAAGATGGAAAGAAATCGTTGTTTACAAAAGATGGTACTACAATCGTCATTGATGAAGGAAAAGATGATGGTATGACACAACCTTCAGGAGATTCTGGAAAACGGATTGCCTGTGGTGAAATTACAAAAGATAAAAAAGCGGGTCAATAGAAGGACAGAATGAGAAATAATATTATTTGGAGGGCTATCAGTTAAGTGTGATAGCCTTTAACATTGAATTTTTTCTTGTAAATAGGTAGAAATCTAAAGCTTTTCCTAAAAGTGGACATACACTAGCATGGAGACTGTTTAGGAGGCGATTATATTGGAAAAAAGACAATTCTTTGGCGGATTTCCGGGACAACCTGGATCCCAACAAATGGGTTACCCGCAAATGGGGGGCTATCCGCAAATGGGAGGCTATCCGCAAATGGGAGGCTATCCGCAAATGGGAGGCTATCCGCAAATGGGAGGTTACCCGCAAATGGGAGGCTATCCGCAAATGGGAGGTCACCCGCAAATGGGAGGCTACCCGCAAATGGGAGGTCACCCGCAAATGGGAGGTCACCCACAAATGGGCGGCCAGCAAACAGGAATTCCTCAAGGCATGGGAGGTTTTCCGCAAATGATGGGCGGCCAGCAAACAGGATTTCCTCAAGGCATGGGAGGTTTTCCACAAATGATGGGCGGCCAGCAAACAGGATTTCCTCAAGGCATGAGTGGATTCCCGCAAATGATGGGTGGACAACAGCAAACTGGACAAAAACCGCCAACTAAACCTACTTCTTTTGGACAGCGTAAAGAAAAGAAGTAATTAATTACCCTAAAGTTAGAAATAAACTGTTCCTCAATTAAGGAGGAGCAGTTTTCTGTTTTCTTGCTTTATTTTCCTTTTTTTCAGACAATGAGTTTATCAATATATATTGGAGTGACCACAAACATGGAGAACAAACTGTATTATCAAGATTCATACATACGAACTTTCAAAGCAAAAGTGGTAAAACAAGAACAAGACCCAACAGGCAGCTGGTATCTTGTATTAAATCAAACGGCCTTTTATCCAACCGGCGGTGGGCAGCCGCACGACCTTGGAACACTTGCTGATAAAAAGATATTAAACGTGGAAGAAATCGATGGAGAAATTCGTCATTACATGGATGGGCCATTAGATGAGATAGGAAAGGAAGTCAAGGGGAATATCGATTGGGAAAGACGCTTGGATTATATGCAGCAACATGCCGGGCAGCATCTATTATCTGCGGCATTTGATCACTTATTTGGATACAAAACAATCGGGTTTCATTTAGGTGCAGAAATACTCACCATCGATTTAGAGACGGAGCATCTTAGCCAGCACCAAGTACAGGAAGCTGAGGCGCTTGCAAATCAGGTCATACTAGAAAACAGACCGATTGAGACGAAATGGGTTACAGAAGAAGAATTGTCTCAATATAATCTGCGAAAAGAGACCAAAGTGAAAGAGGATATCCGCCTGGTTATTATTCCTGATTTTGATGATAACGGGTGCGGTGGGACACATCCAAGAGCGACTGGTGAGGTTCGAGCGGTAAAAGTATTGGATTGGGAACGACAAAAGAAGAAGGTGCGGGTCCAATTTGTTTGTGGGAACCGATTAGTTACCCAGCTTGGACAAAAACAAAGGGTGCTCCTAGAATTAACTAAAATCCTCAATGCCCCTGAAAAGGAGATGGAACAGGCAGTTCTTCGTCTCCTTGAAACGAACAAAACATTAGAAAAAGAGCTTGAACAAACTCAGGGAAGTCTCCTCCATTTTGAGGCGAAGGACTTACTTGGAAAAAGAAGTCATAGTGAGAAGCTCTTCGTCAGTGAAGTATTTCAAAATCGCTCCATTCAAGAATTGCAGAATTTAGCACGAATCATAACTACTGAAGAAGAAACAGCTATTGTTTACTTTGTATCGGAAAATGATAAGCGATTGCAGGTAGTTTGTGCACGTGGACAAGCTAGAACGGAAAGTATGAAAAAAGTAATCGCTAATGCCCTCCCGCTAATTGACGGAAAGGGTGGAGGGAATGATTCGTTTGCTCAGGGTGGTGGCGAGGCGAAAATCTCGGGAGAGCAAATGCTTCAGTATATTTTGGAAATAAAAGGATAGTTGGTTGGTTAAATGGTCGGCTTCAATATTTTTACACCGCACTCTTTAAGAAGTATACTGGAGTCACACTAGGGCAAAATACAAGTGCTCAAGTTAAGCTAAAATTTGGGAGTTAAAAACAATGAGAAAAGAACTGCAAACAAATTTACAATATGTGGATCTATTAAATGAGTGGAATCCCTTCAACTTAAATAATGGAGGATATGACACAGAAATCGCTGATACCATCCAGGCCATCCATGAACTAGATGATTGTATTGAGTTGGCCAAAAGAATACAAAGCATTTATGATTTTTCCTTTGAAAAAATGATTCCGTTGGAAGAGTGCTTGAAAATATCCAAAGAATTATTAGTCATTAAAGCAAAGGATGCTTGTTCCATTTAAGGCTTCAAGGCAAAAAAAAAGGACATACCATGATGGATGTCCACTTCAAAAAGGGGGGAATACTAGAAAGCCTTATGATATAAGGTTATCCAGTATTCCCTTTTTTATACATTTGCGAAAGAAAAAACTTTGCTGTTATTCATATTATTGTTTTATTAATTCTGTAGCAGGAAGATCTAAAACAGTTGATAACTTTAATAAGGTTTGTGTGCTTGGAATTTGTTCCCCAGATTCGTATTTCTCAATTGTGTGAATTCCAACTCTTACTTTTTGTGCCAGCTCTTCCTGAGACATATGGAGCATTTCGCGGGCATTTTTAATGGTTTGACCGATGGTATTCAAACTGGTTCACCTTCCCTTTAATAATAGATTTCCTCACTATTAGTTTATCACGTTTGGTAAATATTTCTTTCCGCATCCTTGAACATTATGTTAAGAATTTTCGACAATCCCAATAAGGTAAGCTTTAATTGCAGTTTATTTTTCAATCTTTTTTGATTTAAGGCGTTCTTTGTGGTATAATATTATAATGCGTATATATAGGATAAAATAATTAATTACTTAGGAGTGTTTTCATGTCAGAAAAGATCGAAACTGGAAGTATTTTAACAGGTAAAGTAACAGGAATTCAACCATATGGAGCGTTTGTTGCGCTTGACGATAATACTCAAGGCCTTGTCCATATTTCTGAAATTACACATGGTTACGTGAAAGATATTAATGACCACCTTAAAGTAGGGGACGAAATTAAGGTGAAAGTATTATCAGTGGATGAAGGCGCAGGCAAAATTGGTCTTTCTATCCGTGCTACGGAAGAAGCTCCTGTTGAACAGGCTGCTCCAAAAGCAAAGAAACCTCGTAAACGTCCAGTTGCTGCGATTATTCCAGAAGTGGAAGGCCAGCAAGGATTTAACACATTAAAAGATAAACTGCAAGATTGGATTGACCAGTCACAACGTGAAGATTTAATAAAAAAATAAATTCAAGAAAAGCCTAGACCCAATGCTATGATTAGCATGGTGCTAGGCTTTTTTTACATAAAAAGAGCTTTTTCATTGATAAAGTTTTAATGGGGTGTTCATTCTTTTTTCATGCTCGGCTACAATAGTACTATATGTACATAATATTACAATGAAACGGGGGTTTATTATGACAGCAAATGTAAATACGAATGAATTAATTGCTAAAACAGTGAAATATGGAGCTAATAACTATCATCCGCTCCCAATTGTCATTACAAAGGCAGAAGGTGTTTGGGTAGAGGACCCAGAAGGCAATAAATATATGGATATGCTTAGTGCCTATTCAGCTGTGAACCAAGGGCATCGTCACCCAAAAATTATTCAAGCGTTAAAGGATCAGGCCGATAAGGTTACATTAACTTCCCGTGCATTTCACAATGACCAACTTGGTCCTTGGTATGAAAAAGTATGTCAATTAACCAAAAAAGAGATGGTGCTGCCCATGAATACCGGGGCGGAAGCAGTGGAGACAGCTGTAAAAACGGCACGACGCTGGAGCTATGATGTAAAAGGTGTGGCTGAGAACCAAGCGGAAATTATTGCTTGTATAGGGAATTTTCACGGCAGAACCATGACGGCTGTTTCCCTCTCATCCGATGACGAGTATAAACGCGGGTTTGGACCCATGCTCCCAGGGATCAAGCTAATCCCTTATGGTGACTTAGAGGCATTAAAAGCTGCGATTACGCCTAATACAGCGGCATTCTTAATTGAACCGATTCAGGGAGAGGCTGGGATTGTCATTCCGCCTGAAGGCTTTATGAAGGCTGCCTATGATTTATGTAACGAAAACAATATTTTGTTTATTGCTGATGAAATTCAAGCTGGTTTGGCCCGGACAGGTAAAATGTTTGCCTGTGAGTGGGAAGGGATCGAACCTGATATGTATATTCTTGGTAAAGCACTGGGCGGCGGTGTGTTCCCAATTTCATGTGTTGTCGCTGACAAAGATATTTTAGGGGTATTTAACCCGGGATCACACGGCTCTACCTTCGGGGGAAATCCCATGGCATGTGCGGTATCAATTGCGGCTCTGGATGTGCTTGTGGATGAAAAACTTGCTGAAAAATCGTTAGAACTTGGCGAGTATTTTCTTAACAAATTAAAAGAAATAAAAAATCCAATCATAAAAGATATTCGCGGCCGTGGCTTATTTATCGGTGTAGAACTATCTCAGCCGGCACGCAAATATTGTGAGCAATTAAAAGAGCAAGGACTATTGTGTAAGGAAACCCATGACACGGTGATTCGCTTTGCACCGCCGCTGATCATTAGTAAAGATGAATTGAATTGGGCTTTGGAGAGGATTAACAACGTACTTGGATAAAAGGTAAAAAATACTAGGGGTGCAAAAATGGGGATATATGATGTAACAAATAGTGGCGGTGATAAGGATATAGAGACATTAGACCTGCTCACATCAACACAGATTGTTATTCATGATGCATTAAAAAAGATGGGCTACAACGAGGAAATGTTCGAATTATTGAAAGAACCATTAAGAATGTCAGATGTTAGAATTCCCGTTCGGATGGACGATGGTTCTACCAAAATATTTAACGGGTTTAGGGCCCAGCATAATGATGCAATTGGACCGACCATGGGTGGGATTCGCTTTCACCCTAAGGTCACAGCAAATGAAGTGAAGGCATTATCAATGTGGATGAGTTTGAAGTGTGGAATCGCTGACTTACCATTTGGCGGGGGAAAAGGAGCGATTCTTTGTAACCCGCGGACGATGTCCTTCGGTGAACTTGAACGATTAAGCCGTGGATACGTTCGTGCAATCAGCCAAATTGTTGGTCCAACGAAGGATATCCCCGCACCCGATATGTACACTAATTCTCAGATTATGGCATGGATGATGGATGAATACAGTCGTCTTCGCCAATTTGATTCTTCTGGTTTTATTACCGGCAAACCCCTTGTACTTGGAGGCTCTGAGGGCCGGGAAAAGGCAGGAGCAAAGGGCGTAACCATTTGTATTGAGGAGGCAGCCAAGAAACGCGGTATTCGCATTAAGGGATCCCGTGTCATTGTTCAAGGGTTTGGGAATGCAGGCAGTTATGTGGCAAAGTTTATGCATGAAGCAGGAGCGATTGTAGTTGGGATTTCTGATGTTTATGGAGCACTTTATAATCCTGATGGATTGAATATTAATTACTTGTTGGATCGTCGGGACAGCTTTGGTACAATTAGTACTCTTTTCGAATGGACCATCACCAATAAAGAACTGCTAGAGAAGGAATGTGATGTATTAGTACCAGCAGCAATATCTAATCAGATTACCGCTGAAAATGCATACAACATCAAGGCTAAAATTGTCGTAGAAGCTGCAAACGGGCCGACCTCGCTTGAAGCAACCAATATTCTTACTGAACGTGGAATATTGCTTGTACCAGATGTTTTGGCTGGAGCAGGTGGTGTTACCGTCTCCTATTTTGAATGGGTTCAAAATAAGCAAGGTTTTTATTGGAGTGAAGAGGAAGTAGAAGAGAAATTACGCCATAAACTGGTCAAATCGTTCGAGGATATTTATCAACTTGCCCAAACAAGCAATGTGGATATGCGCTTGGCGGCGTATATGATCGGCGTAAGAAAAATGGCAGATGCCTCCTTGTATAGGGGATGGGTATAAAAAACTTCCTTGCATCATGGATGGTGCGAGGAAGTTTTTTTTGCAAAAAGAATCATAATAACTAATAATGAAAAAGGAAAAGGAAGGTGTATGATGATGGAAAATTTTACTTTTTTAAATCCAACGAAATTGATTTTTGGAAAAGGTGAATTGGAGCAATTAAGAACAGAAGTACCTCGTTACGGTAAAAAGGTTTTGCTCGTCTATGGTGGGGGCAGTATTAAACAGAGCGGCTTGTATGAAAATGTGATAAATTTATTAACAGAAATCGGAGTGGAGGTTTTTGAACTCCCTGGAGTGGAACCAAACCCACGGATTACCACCGCTCGAAAAGGGGTAGAAATTTGTAAACAAGAGGGAATTGAATTCTTGCTGGCGGTCGGGGGCGGAAGTGTCATTGATTGTTCCAAACTTATTGCTGCCGGTGCGAAATATGAGGGGGATGCTTGGGATCTTGTCATTAAAAAGGCAATTGCACAAGATGCACTTCCATTTGGGACGGTGTTAACGCTCGCAGCAACGGGCTCAGAAATGAATTCAGGTTCGGTCATTACAAATTGGGAAACAAATGAAAAGTATGGCTGGGGAAGTGCAGTTACCTATCCAAAATTCTCGATCTTAGACCCCGTTAACACGTTTACGGTGCCAAGGAATCAAACCATTTATGGCATAGTTGATATGATGTCACATGTGCTTGAACATTATTTTCATTTAGAAGAAAATACAGATTTTCAAGACCGCATGTGTGAATCTTTATTGATTACTGTGATGGAAACGGCGCCTAAGTTGCTTGCGGACCTAGAAAATTACCAGCACAGGGCAACCATTCTTTACAGTGGCACGATGGCTCTCAATGGAATTTTAAATATGGGCTATCGCGGTGATTGGGCTACACATAATCTAGAGCACGCTGTATCGGCCGTATATGACATTCCGCATGGCGGCGGTCTGGCGATCCTGTTCCCACATTGGATGAGGCATAATCTAGCGGTGAAGCCTGAACGCTTTAAGCAACTTGCCGTTCGGGTGTTTGGGGTAAATGAAGCAGACAAGAGTGCAGAACAAATAGGACTCGAAGGAATTCAAAAATTACGTGAGTTCTGGAATAGTATTGAAGCACCATCAAGGTTAGTTGATTATGATATTGATGATTCCAAACTAGACTTAATGGCAGACAGAGCAATGGAAAACGGTGAGTTTGGGAATTTTAAAAAGTTAAACCGTGAGGATGTTTTAGCTATTTATCGTGCATCACTATAAAATAACGATTGGTAAGAAATTTGTCGAAATTGGGTGCGCTTTCAAAAAGGGACCTGCCTTGATAATCATCGCATCATTCGTTAAAGTGATTATGTAAATAAAATTATGGAGGATCATGCATGACACACGTTCGTTTTGATTACTCAAAAGCTTTAACCTTTTTTGGAGAACATGAACTTACATATTTACGTGATGCCGTAAAAGTTGCTCATCATTCACTACATGAGCAAACCGGTGCAGGTAATGACTTTCTAGGGTGGATTGACCTCCCGACCAACTATGATAAAGAAGAGTTTTCACGCATTCAAAAATCAGCTGAGAAAATCAAAGCTGATTCTGATGTTCTCCTTGTTATTGGAATTGGAGGATCTTATCTTGGGGCAAGAGCAGCGATTGAAATGCTCCAGCATAGCTTCTATAACGTCCTTCCAAAAGATAAGCGAAAAACACCTCAAGTGATTTTTGTTGGAAATAATATCAGCTCCACTTATATGAGAGATTTGATGGATCTCCTTGACGGAAAAGATTTCTCTATTAATGTCATTTCCAAATCAGGAACTACAACTGAACCAGCGATTGCTTTCCGCATTTTCCGTAAGCTTCTCGAGGAAAAATACGGTCAAGATGAGGCGCGCAAACGGATTTATGCCACAACGGATAAAGCAAGAGGAGCTCTAAAGACCTTAGCAACAGAAGAAGGTTATGAAACGTTCGTAATCGCTGATGACATTGGCGGACGTTATTCTGTTCTAACAGCCGTTGGTTTGCTTCCAATCGCAGTAAGCGGGGCAAACATCGAGAAAATCATGGAAGGTGCTGCAGTGGCACAAACAGACTTCGGTCATTCCGAACTCGAAGATAATGCCGCTTACCAATATGCTGCCGTTAGAAATGTGCTGTACAATAAAGGCAAAACCATTGAAATGCTGATCAATTATGAGCCAGGCTTGCAATATTTTTCAGAGTGGTGGAAACAGTTATTTGGTGAAAGTGAAGGAAAAGATCAAAAAGGGATTTATCCTTCCTCAGCCAATTTTTCAACCGATCTCCACTCACTTGGACAATATGTTCAAGAAGGGCGTCGTGATTTGTTTGAAACAATCATTAAAGTGGAAACACCTCGTCACGAGCTGAAAATTGAAGCGGAAGAAAATGATTTAGATGGCTTGAATTACCTTGCTGGTCAAACAGTAGACTTTGTCAATAATAAGGCATTTCAAGGCACGATGCTTGCCCATACCGATGGCGGCGTGCCGAACTTAATTGTGACAATTCCAGCCATGGATGAGTATACATTAGGGTACCTTGTCTATTTCTTTGAAAAAGCTTGTGCCATGAGCGGCTACTTACTTGGAGTAAATCCTTTCGATCAGCCAGGTGTTGAAGCTTACAAAGTAAATATGTTTGCCCTTTTAGGTAAACCAGGATACGAAGAGAAAAAAGCAGAATTAGAAAAACGTTTATAAATTATAGAAAAGAGAACTGATAAATACATTCAGTTCTCTTTTTTTTAGGCTGTGTTAAAGGTTAATTTGTTTTTGGCACTCTGTTGATTGGAATGGAAGGCACGAAGACTCCTGCGGGAGTACGGGGCAGGGGAGACCCCGCAGGAGCGCAGCGACGAGGAGGCTCGCCGGCACGCCCGCGGAAAGCGAAGTGCCTGGAACGGAAATCAACAGACAAGTTTAACACAGCCATTTATTAAAATGATTTGATTTGGAGAAACTAATTGTATCGAAAATTAGGGGGTAAATGTTGATGATTGAGTTACCATCAAAGGTGGAAGGAAAACAGTTTGACTTATATGAACTAGAACAAAAATTAAAACCAATCGGCTATTCGATTGGCGGAAACTGGGATTATGACCATGGTGCTTTTGACTATAAGCTCGATGATGAGGATGGCTATCAATTCGTGCGACTGCCATTTCAAGCCGTTGATGGGCAACTAGATGATAACAATTGTACAGTTAGGCTTGGAAGACCATTCCTCTTGTCCCATAAATATGAAGCAGGGCTTGATGACGAAGGGAGCACAGGAACCTTCTCAGGTACCTTAAATCAATTTCAAGAACCTGTCGATAAGGATGCGAGCATTCCAGAGAAGTATAGAGATTCTGGAACAGCATTGGTACAGGAATTGGAAATGCTTCTCCTTCAGGATTAACCTATTTGAAAATTAATAATTGGTCATTTTCTTCAATAGGCAAGGAGTGGGATGGATTCAGTAATGTTTCCTCCCCTCTTTGAATGCCAATCAGGAGAAATCCCTTTTTCAATAATAAAAGACATACATCGCTAAAGGGCTTACCAATTTCAGGTTCTTCAACTGGGTATGAAGACAATCTGCTTTCCTGTAACTCATGGACAACGTTTGACAACAGTCCATCCCCATTCGAGTGCAGACTATTTACCATAAAGACGCTTGTCAATTTATTTGATTGAATGACTTCATCAGCACCGGCTCGATAGGCATTAATTACTTGCTCTCTCGTTAAAATTTCAACGATACATTTAACTTGTGCACATATTCCTTTAATAGTAAGCAGGGTAAGAATGCTATTCATATCCGCTTGCAGTTCATCATTTCCTCGATCTGCAGTAATTAACACCTTCTCCGCATTCTTGATATCACTTTTGACGATAGTTTCATCTACATGACCTTTCCCTTGAATAAAGTGCACAAATCTTGATTTTACTGGGTTTGCTTCAAGCGTTTCGTCAATTAATACTATCATTTGTTGATATTTTGCGGTGGTAAGCTTACTAATTAACTCTTTCGATCGTTCATTCCAGCCAATAATGATGATATGTCCCTCACCTTTATAAGGAATTCTCCCTTCAGACAGGGCATCTTGTTTTGTGACGGCAGCTGCGGCCAATGTTCCAAAATAGGAAGAAACAAAGGCAACACCGAATAGGATTAGGATTAATGCGGTTAGTCTGCCTAAGAAGGAGTGTGGGACATAATCGCCATACCCTACCGTTGATGCAGTAATAATGGCCCACCAGATGCCATCAAAAATAGTGGGGAAAGTGGTTGGTTCTAAAAAGTGAATAGATATTCCAAATGAGAGAAACACAAGCAGTGCCATTAATAGAATTCGCACGAGGAGCGGCAAACGTAAGAAACTGATATACACTCTGTTCGGCATGATCGTCACCTCTTTCTTGTGTCTTTAGCTCCCCCACTTTGAGTAGGTGCTGAACCAGTTATTTTTATTATTAACGAAAGGCTACACAAAAAAACCTTCCGATAATCCGGAAGGTTTTTTTGTCCATATTCCTCTAAGATGGGAACTAACACTTTTATTGTGAATCTTCTATGCGATAGCTTAACATGATATAGGCATATTTTGATTTTTTATAGAGTTCTTCTTCCGTAAGATTTGGAAGACTGGAATCCTTGAAACTTTCCTCTTGATCCGTTTCTTCCCGAATTGCCTTCATCATTCGTCCATGAGATGTTTCCCACTCTTTTCCGGTCAACGTCGGTAAACTAATCATTAAATTTACTTGCTTTTCAAAGTCCGGCTTGCCTTTTTTTAGCTCCGATTCAAGCAATTTTAAACCAGGTTGAAGTAGTTTCATGATTTCTTCCATGACGGTCCCGTGATGTTCTTTGAGCAAGGATTCAGCTAACTCAAACCGAAGCCCGGCAGTTTCAGTCCGTTTATAGTATTTTTCGATTAAATTTCCATGCTGGCGCGTTTCCACCAACTCTAAAAGTCCAGCTTCTTCTAGTTTTTTCACATGGTAATACAGACGCGATTGTTTTTCATTCAGTTCTTCTGCCATTTTGCCTACGGTAACAGGTTCTTTGGCAATGTCTAAAATACTACGCTTTCTTACATCGAGCATCATTTTAGCAATTTCAATATCATCAATCTTTTTCACAATACGTTCCTCCAGAGTTAATTAGCTGCTACAGGCTGCTTTGATTCATTTTCAAGTTTCGTGCTGTTGTGGTCTGATAGACTCCGATAACCCTTCAGCAATGGCATTAATAGGGCAACGATGGTAAGTAGAGTTCCAGAAATGGCAGTCCCATATAAAACACCAATTTCTTTTGATAACCAGCCTCCAACTAATATTCCAATCATAGAAGCAGCGCTAGCTGTAATTCCTAATAATGAGGAGCCTCTCCCCCTAAAGGCTGCAGGCGTTACTTTTAAAAATAAACTGTTTAGCGGAACATTTAAGAAGGCGTTTAGGATTCCTACCATTATACTCCAAATATAGACAGGTAGGATGCCATAAAGAATATGAAAACTATACAAAGGGATGATTAGGATCATCCAAAGTCCAATCGCTGCAGTCCCTGTGAGGAATATCGTACTTGGCTTAACCTTCTTCATAGCAAAAGGTGCGGCTAAACTAGCCCCGACAATCATACCAATTGCCGTTGCAGCTTCAATAAAGCCAAAGTGAAAGGCTGAAACTTTAAATTCATTGGTTAAAACGGCGATAAGATTTGTGTTGAGGATCCCGCAAACTAGAGTAATTGGAACCAGGAGAATTAATAAAAATCGTAATGCTGGCATTCCAATGACTTCTTTTACACCTGATTGAATGGAATTGAAATAGGATTCGGTAGAAACATCTTTTGCAACCTTAATTTTACCGAGGTTCCGCAGCGAGAGGATGAAAAATGCAGAGAAGGCAAAGGTCACAGCATCAATGGCAAAAATGACCTTATAATTATTCGCCATCATTAATAAAGCACCGACAGAAGGAGCGATGATATCCATTGCGGCTCTAGTAGATTGCGAGAGGGAAATGGCAGGCTGGATATTGTCTTCACCAACAAGGTCTGGTATCGAGGATGAGCGGGCCGGGTCGAAAAGGGCAGAACCTAGGCCTTGAAAGGTAATTAAAATAATTAAGGCAGTAGCGGAATGATGGAAGGGAATCATCAAGCCGACTATGAACATTCGGTAAAAATCAGCTCCGACCATTAACCATTTTCGATTATATTTATCGGCAAGCGGGCCAAAAAAAATCCCGAAAAAGGCAGTTGGAAGAAGTTGAGCAAATATGACTAAACCAATCGTTAGGGGATCCTTTGTTAAAGTAGCAACCAAGTAAACAATCGCAATACGTGTGAACCCATCACCTAGATGGGAGATGACTTGCCCTAACCAAAAGTGGAAAAAGTCACGGTTACGAAGAATCTTAAACATGGGTATCGACCTCCTAAAAATTAATTTTATCGTTAAAAATAATTTTAATGATTAAATTAATTTTAACAGAGGGTTTCAATAATGTAAATAATGGAAATTGTCTATTTTTGACGATACAAAATCTTTAGATACCAATGGTCAAGAGTGATAATTAGCCATTCTAAAAACCTCTATTAAAAAATAAATGAGAGAATATATTTCCTGTAAATGCAAAATTTATAACGGAATTGCCCATTTTTAAGTCTTGATCTAAGAGGTGAAGAAAGTGCTAATTAAAACTAAAAAAGAGCAAAGATTCATCCTCTTTGCTTTGCTTGTTATAGCGGTCTATCTTTCTCCACTTTTTCTTCTACAGGAAAATGCGCATATAAGAGTCCATGATAATCTGGATTCGAACCTTGCTTGGTATAAGGTTTTAGCGAGAAGTGGAGAAATGTTCGGCACAGTTAATGCGACCATTCCTCAAATAATAAATGGGCGATTATCAAGAAATGCCTTTGGAACCGAATACAGTATCATTGTCTGGCTCTACGCCCTTTTCCCAACGATGATCGCGTATGGATTAAGCCAAGCCCTGACAAGAATAGTAGCTTTTTTTGGAATGTATTGGCTCTTAAAAAAACACTTTTTACCTGGTGAAAAGTGGCTGTTTTTACAAATTACAACCGCGCTCTCCTTTGCTCTTACTCCGTTTTGGCCGTCAGGGATGCTGAGTACAATGGGGATGCCGCTTGCACTTTGGGCATTCCTTAACATTCGCAACGGTGAGGGGGTTTGGAAGGAATATTTGGTGCTCGCCCTATTACCTTTTTATGCAAGTATTGTTTTAGGATTTTTCTTTTTCTTAACGGCTATGGGGATCTTATGGTTAACGGATTGTTTTAGAGGGAAAGGATGGAACCCGCTCTTTTTCATCGCAATAGTTTATATGACAGTGATTTTTATGTTGGTTGAATATCGGCTCATTTTTTCATTTCTAGTAATTGATGAACCGAATAGTCGGGATGAAAATATTTATGCAGACCTGCCTTTTTGGAGATCGTTAAGACTTGTTTTAAAAAATTATCTGCTTGGCCACACCCATGTGATGACGGTTCATACTCTATTTGTTTTACCCCCAACCTTTATTGCGCTTTTTCTTGTCTACTTGAAAAAGCTTTGGAAGCAGGAAAAGCTTTTTGTATTTTTATTCATTTTAAATATTTTGTTATCGATTGGGTATGCCTTTTGGTTTTATGAAGGATGGATGCCTTTGGTGAGGCGGTTCCATTTTCTGGGTACATTTAATTTCGCCCGGTATCACTTTTTACGACCGATGGTGATCTATGCAGGCTTTGCTCTTGCATTAAAAGTCCTTTCGCTTCAAGGAAAGGATTGGGCAAGAACGGCTAAGTGGTATCTCGTCCTGCAGATTCTCTTATTGGGGCTGTTTAATGATGAAGTCATTTATCGAAAAAAGCCCACTGTCAAAGAATTTTTTGCTGTGGAATTGTTTCGGGAAATAGAGGAGTATATCGAACTTCCAAAGGAAGAATATCGTGTGGCCAGTATTGGAATACACCCCGCTATTTCTCAATATAACGGGTTTTACACGTTAGATACCTATAATAATTTTTATCCATTAGCCTATAAACATCAGTTTAGGAAAATAATTGAAAAGGAATTGGCGAAAAATAAAAGGGTCCGCAATTATTTTGATAAATGGGGCGGTCGTTGTTACATTTTTACCGCTCAACTTGGAAAACATTATATGATCAAAAAAGATTCTAAACAGCATTTGAAGAATTTAGAATTGAATACGGGTGTCTTTAAAAAAATGGGCGGCCGCTATATTTTTTCAGCTCTCCCTATCGATAATCCAAAGGAAAATCAATTAGTGTTTGTTAAAGTATTCGAATCGAAAACATCAGCATGGAAAATTTTTTTATATAAGACATTGTAGACAGCGGGGGTTTTAAATTTATGATGGAACCAGTTCTTACAATTGTAATTCCTTGCTATAACGAGGAGGAGGTTTTACCTGTAACCATCTTCCAGATTCAAAATTTGTTGAAGGAACTTATTACCGATGGGTTTGTTTCGAAACAAAGCAAAATCTTGTTCGTCGATGACGGAAGTCAGGACCATACATGGGAATTGATATATAAAGAAGGATTAAGAAATGAATTTGTTCGGGGCTTAAAGTTGTCCAAAAATGTAGGTCACCAAAATGCATTACTTGCAGGTTTATTTACAGCAAAGGATCATTCTGATTGCATTGTTTCCATTGATGCCGATTTACAGGATGACATCAAAGTAATTCGTGAGTTTTTACTGAAGTTTCATGAAGGGTATGAAATTGTTTACGGTGTGCGGAAGAGACGTGATACGGATACTCTCTTCAAACGAACTACTGCCTTGGGATTTTATAAAATCATGGACAAGATGGGGGTTGACCTCGTTTTTAATCATGCTGATTTCCGATTAATGAGTAAAAGAGCAGTACAAGAGTTAGAACGATTTAGCGAAGTCAATTTATTTTTACGCGGAATTGTTCCGCTTCTCGGCTTTCGTTCGGATGTAGTTTATTATGACAGACTTGAGAGGCATGCGGGGGAAACGAAATATCCTTTAACAAAGATGCTTGCCTTCGCTTTTGACGGAATTACCTCCTTTTCTGTTTCACCGATTCGCATTGTATTACTATTGGGATTGGTTTCATTTTTCTTGAGCCTATTCTTTGGAGTCTATTTTTTAACGCTAAAGTTTTTTGGGGATACTGAGACGGGCTGGACGTCTCTGATTACTTCGATTTGGCTTATTGGGGGCTTACAGTTAATTGCGATTGGCTTGATTGGTGAATATATTGGAAAAATTTACAAAGAATCAAAGCGGCGTCCAAAATATATTGTTGATATTGATTCCTTTAGTCTGCCAAAACCTAGGAATCAAGTACTTAATCAAACAGTAGAGGATGAATTTTATCATCTTGACCTTAGACAAATATCTGAAACCAACCACTAGCTCACTTGTTCGTTTTCTCCTTGTGGGCATTGCGAACACATTTATTGGTTTAGGTTGTATGTTCTTTCTTCTTAACATTATGGGATTATCCTACTGGACATCCACGTTAACAGGAAATGCGATAGGGGCATCTGTAAGCTTTTTATTAAATAGGACCTTTACGTTTAAAAGTAATGTTTCCTTTCATAAAGGTGTGCCTAGGTTTTTCGTGCTTATTCTTATTTGTTATTTTTTAGCTTATTTCTGTAGTAAGAAATTAGTCGAATTAACGAGTCAATATTATCTGCTTAGCACCTCTAGTGAGGAAAGTGCTTCCGTTCTATTAGGCAGTACTTTGTATACAATAGCCAATTATCTTGGACAAAAGTATATTGTTTTTAAGAATAGCTCCTTACGTAAACTTTGTTGATTTATATAAAATCAGTGCGAGAGTTTTCCTTGATGTTTAAGGAGGCTCTTTTTATTTTTTGCTCTGTTAAACTGGCCTAGTGATTTCCGTTCCAGTCAACAGGGGGCCAAGATCAACAGTATTTCCTAACCTAGCCTATTTTTTAGTGGTACAAACCTATTTCTCTGAATAAAAATTATAGACAGGCTTCTATTTATTTATTAGGGAGAGATATAGATGAATGTATTTTTGAGCTATATACTTTTAGGATTATCGCTGGCTGCTCCGATTGGTCCGATTAATGCAGCGCAGATTGACAGGGGCATAAGGAACGGATTTATGAATTCGTGGCTTATTGGAGTCGGGGCTGTTATTGCAGATGGCGTATATATGCTTGTTGTTTATATAGGAGTTGTCCAGTTTCTTGAAACCGCATTTATGCAAACGTTTCTTTGGTTTTTTGGCTGTTTTGTCCTTATGTATACAGGTATAGAAACCTTCATGAACGCAGGAAAAATTAATTTAGAGCAATCCAGAGGGAAGGAACCACTGATAAAATCATTCTTCTCCGGATTTCTTATGTCGATCTCTAATCCCTTAACGATTCTATTTTGGTTAGGGATTTATGGGTCCGTCCTTGCGAAAACAGCTGCATCCTCAAATCCGACTCAATTAGTCCTTTACAGCTGTGCAATTTTTATTGGGCTGCTGATTTGGGATATTGCCATGGCGAGTGTATCAAGCAGTTCTCGTAAATTCTTAACACCGCAATTGCTTGTAGCTATTTCATGCATATCTGGTCTTTCCTTAATAGGTTTTGGGATTTATTTTGGAATGCAAGCCTTCAATGTGTTGTTCGCTTAACAAAAAAACCAGCGAAATTCGCTGGTTTTTTCTATGCAGTTGGCCATGGGCTAAGCACTTTTTTCTTCGACTTTTTCCATTTTAGCTGCATGATTAAAGTGATCACGCCAATGATTCCAAGAAAGGCCAAGCTGATAAAAAAGCCAGGTCTGCTCGTTTCATGAAATAGGGTACCGCTGACGGCAATTAAAATAAATAGGGCGCCAATGGAATACATGATTTTTTCCTTCAGCTTTAATTCTAAGATTTTTCGAGAGGACGCCAGAATAAAGAGCCAGTTATAAAGGAGCATTAAGGCGGCACCTGTGGTAACCCACTCGTAGATTTTATTAGGCAGCACCAATGCCGATACAACCGAAGCCGTCATTCCAAGCAAAGTAATCATCAGTGCGGCAAGGGGAACCTTTAATTTCCCTTGCTTTGCAAAGCTGGCTGGTGCATCCCCCTCTTCTCCAAGCGTAACAAGCACGCTTGTTACGCCATAAAGAGAAGCAGTCATTGTTGAAAATCCTGCAATAATTAATGTTGCATTAAAAAAATGAGGAACAAAGGAGAGATTGTATGCATTTAAGGCGACAACAAAAGTACTTTCCTTTGTGTTAAATTGATTCCAGGGAACAATCATGACAGCAAGGCCAATCGAGACAACATAGATGACCATGAGTGTAAACAACATGACTTTTCCTGCTTTTGGAGCTTCCTTCGGATCCTTTAAATTGGTAGCCATTAATCCAAGGATTTCAATGCCACCGAAGGCATAAAAAGCAAAAATGACTGCTGACCATAAGCCTTTCAGGCCATGGGGCATCATTTCTTTTTGGTTATTCGGGTACTGAATAGGACGATCACCATCGATGATCCCAAAGATGGCCAGAAATGCAATCACAATAAACATTAATATTGCTGAGATTTTTAAGACCGCGAGAATATTTTCGAGCTTGTTTAAAACCTTTACTCCAATTAATATCACTACTAGTCCTAAAACTGCGTAAATAGTAGCGAATATCCATAAGGGGATTTTTGGAAGCCAGAATTGGGAAAAAATCGAAAGTGCCGTCATTTGGCTTCCCATGATTAACACTTCTGATGACCAGTAAACCCAACCACTGCTGAATCCGGCCCACCTGCCATAGGCTTTCTTGGCATACGACCGAAATCCGCCTTGTAATGGTTCTTGGGATGTCATTTTTGAAAGGGCATCATACACAAAATACGTCCCAAGGGCCGCAATCATAAACGCAACTAAAATCGATGGACCTGTCATATTAATCGCTAAGCCTGAGCCAAGGAAGAAACCTGTTCCAATCGTACAGCCCACGCCAAATAAAGAAAGCTGCCACCATTTCATGTTATTCTTCTCGTCCCCGCCGGAATTTGATTTACTCATCGAAATTCACCTTTTTCTCTATATATCTCTACCGGTTGCGCCTGGCGATTTATCGGTATTATCTTGATTATTATATTCTGCATCATTTAGCCCGGGTTTTTGATTTCTGTTTCCACCTAAATAGGCTGAACGATGCTCCTTTTGCTCTTGTCTGAATTTGTCAAAGTTTTCATTAACCACATAATCCCCTCTTTTCACCTAGTTTTGATATTTCTTAAGATACACGCCTGTCCATTTCTTATTCAGTTAATAATTATTACTGTCGTTAGGTTTTTGATGGAATTAAATTTTCATTACATAATCAACCACGAAAAAAATGAAAATAGAAGAGAACGATAATAACAAAAAATATAATGGTGAAATAGATGGAGCAATAAATCTTAGCGCTTTTCATTGAAAGGGGTTTATCACATGTTATCAACACAGCAGTTAGCTGAGTTACGGTTACAATTGTTAAAAGAAAAGAGTGAGGTAAAAGAACATATAGAACAAAATGACCATTTTGGTTTAGAAAGAGGCTTCGGTCATGAGTCAATGGGGGAGTTATCCAGCTATGATAACCATCCAGCAGATGATGGAACAGAATTATTTGAGCGGGAGAAAGATATTGCTTTAAATGAACATTATCAATTTGAAATTAGGAATATAGATCACGCATTAGAAGCAATGGAAAATGGCACGTATGGAAATTGTGAGGTGTGCGGAAAAGAAATTCCACTAGAGCGTTTACAGGCATTACCAAATACAACCTATTGTATCGAGCACAGCCCCGATCAGGTTACTTCCCACAAGCGACCTGTAGAAGAAGGGGTGCTAATGCCTCCATTTGGTAAATTCGATATGGATGAAAAAGATGAGAACGTTGCTTTTGATGCAGAAGATTCTTGGCAGACTGTTGCAGCGTGGGGCACATCCGAGACTCCTTCCGATTTAGCCTTCCCACAGGATAGTTATAGTGATATCTATACTGAAGCAGACGAAAACATTAGCTATGTGGAGGACTATGAAAATTTTGTTGGAAATGACATGTATGGAAATAATATCAAAGTTTATCCAAATCCTCAGCATGAAAGTTACGAAGATGCCCTTGATGAGGAAGGAATCATGACCAGTTTTGGCGATTTACCTGCCTTTGAACACGACCCTTACGTTGATGATAATAAATAATGGGGACACAAAAAGAGAAAACAGCTTCCTTAGCGAGAGCTGTTTTCTCTGATTTTCGCCGATAGGAAAGTAAACTCTCCAATCAGGCATAAGTGCAACTACGCATCTGTCTTCGCCCTTAGGGGCTCGTCAGTCGGCGAGTTTTCTAATTATTTATCATAGCCTTTTTGTGGGATTGGTATATCCTTACCGTTGACATCATCAATTACCGCACCAATTTCACCTTCAGTATAGGTGTCACTTGCTTGCTCATGCGTAGTCGCTATCCCGGCAGAAAGATCATCTGTTTCTTGATAATAACTTGGATGATAGAAACTGCCTGCGACTTCTTTCTTTGGATTTGCTTTCTGATTCTTATTTTCCATCCTGAATTCCTCCCTTTCAATGTTTGATACAAGGGTATTTTTTTCTTTTTTTAACAGGATTACTCCTAATAAAAAATAAATCTGCAATGGAGGTACCGTAATGAACAAAAAAAATGAGTTTCCATCACGTGAAGAATTAGACGAGGCGTTTCATTTTCTCCATGATCAAATTAACAAAATATCTGTTGTTGAAGAAGTGGAAATGGTGAAAGAAGAAATAGAAGGCCAGGAAGGATAGTTACTTACATAATTTGCCTGACAGCAACATAGCTTGAAGCAGGCAAGACTTTTTCTCTAGACCCATCATGGCTGCATTTGCTATGATTTCTAGAGGTATTTTTAAAGGTGGTTTACGTATTTATGGAAATGAGAGAAACCTTGGCTAAAAAAGTGGCGTGGATTAGTGTAATTAGTAACATTATTCTTACATTAGGAAAAATAATCATTGGATTGGTTGGAAATAGTGACGCAGTTTTCGCAGATGGGATTCATTCAGCTGCAGATGTGTTTGCATCAGTGATTGTCTTGTTAGTCATAAAAATTGCAAATAAGCCAGCCGATGATGAACATCCATATGGACATGGAAAGGCAGAAGTCATAGTTTCTGGGATTATCGGGATATTGCTCTTTCTTGTTGCCATTTATGTGGTTTACGAAGGGATTAGCGGTTTCTTTCATGAAGTGGAATCACCGAGTTTTCTGGCGATGTGGGTGGCCCTCTTTTCATATGTGACTAAGGTTATTTTGTATCGAAGTTCGTTAAAAGTGGCAAAAGAAAATAAGAGTAAAGCGGTCGAGGCCATTGCATTTGATCACAAAGCAGATATTGTGGCATCAATAGCTGCTGCAATCGGGGTGCTCCTTTCGATTGCCGGCAGCCGTTTCGATATTCACTTTTTATTATACGGGGATAAGGCCGCTAGTATTTTTGTCGCTTATTTAATTTTTAAAATTGCTAAGGAAATGTTAACCGAAGCATTTGATATCTTACTGGAGCGGAACATTGATACAGAGACACTGCAGGAATACGTTGCAGTTGTGAAGGAATTCAATGAAGTAAAACGAATTGACCGCATTAGAGCGAGAGAACTGGGTCATTATGTATTGGTGGATTTACGGATTGCGATTGATCATGATAAAACCATTAAGCAGGGGCACGACCTGGCAAAAGCAATTAAACAAAAACTGATGGATAAGAACGATAACATTCAGGAAGTTTTGATCCATTTAAATCCCTTTTTTGAAGAAGATGAATAAATTTAGGAAAAACTCCTTTGTACTTTAAGTGATTAGGGTTTATGATAGGATAGGAAATATAAAAAGTTAGAGGGAGTTGATATTTTTGAGTTATTCCGTAGACCCGGACCCAAGTAGTAGGTGTGGGGAAGTCAATGTGATCTTTGAATGGATTGAAATGAATAGCAAGAATATCAACTCTAGAAAAGGTTGTTGGCTTCCTCGAACAAAGTGAGTGAGGAGGTTAAGTCATGCTGGAAATTTTTAAAAGTACAGAGACAAAAGTTTTAGAAACGGTTGATGTAATATCAAAAGGGTGCTGGGTTAATATGTATTCCCCAACCCAAGAAGAAATCAATAAGGTGTCAATGGAAGCCCAAGTCGATGTAGATATCATTAAAGATGCTCTCGATGATGAGGAACGTCCGAGGATTGAACGAGACGATGGCCGCGTGTATATCATTGTCGATTTTCCCTATATCGTTCATGATGAAAATGGCTTTGCTGGATATGAAACCATCCCGATCGGCATTATTCTAACCGATGACTGTATCATTACGGTTTCCTTAAAAGATACCCCCATTTTAGAAGAATTTCGGAAAAACAGAGTAAAAGAGTTTTTTACTTTTAAAAAGACACGTTTTGCTTTGCAAATATTGTTCGTTATTTCTTCGTATTATTTACGTTACTTAAAACAAATTAACAAGAAAACCAATGAAATTGAACATGTCGTTCATCAGTCATTAAAAAATAAAGAGTTGTTTGCCTTTCTTGCATTAGAGAAAAGTTTGGTTTACTTTACGACTTCCCTAAAGTCAAATAAGGTTGTCCTCGATAAGATCTTGCGATTTAATTATCTAAAAATGTACGAAGAAGACAAGGACTTATTAGAAGACGTGATTATTGAAAAAACACAGGCGATTGAGATGGCCGAAACCTATCGTTCCATTTTAACTGGAATGATGAATGCCTTCGCATCCATTATTTCAAATAACCTAAACATCGTCATGAAGTTCTTAACTTCGATTACCATTATCTTATCCTTTCCAACAATGGTGGCGAGCTTTTATGGGATGAATGTTGATATCCCCCTGCAGCACGCTACCCATTCGTATGCCATACCACTAGTAATCTCGGCATTTTTAACGAGTTTAACAGCTTTTATTTTTTGGAAAAAGAAATATTTTTAGAAACCAGTCCTTATATGGGCTGGTTTTTTAATAAAAAAATAAAAATTTTCCCAACTTATTAGTTCGGCTCGTTTGATATATAATCGAGATATTTTGAATAGGATTTAAATATTAGCAAGTGCTGCTACTATTGTTGGGGGGAGTTTCTTATTGAAGAAAAGTAGAATAGTAGGCTCTGTACTACTTAGTTTCATCATGGGAATTTCAATGTTTGCGACCGCTACATTCGGGCAACAAACAAACGGTCAGGAAACTTATCGTGTATTAATTCAAGGCCCCGCCTCTGAAAAGGCAAAAGCAAAGGCGAGCTATGGAGCCCGCTGGGATTTTGAAAGTAAGGGATTTACAACAACCGTTAATGCACATCAATATCAAGCCCTTTTAAACAACAAGAATTTAACCATTGAGAGATTACCAGAATTACAGTTCATATCTAAGACTGAATTAGCGGCAAAGCCAGGCGGGACAACAACTTCAGGACCTAGTGATCAAACGCCATGGGGAATTCAAGCCATTTATAATGATCAAGCGATTGCGAGAACTTCAGGTGGAAACGGAATTAAGGTAGCGGTCCTTGATACGGGTGTCAATGTAAATCATGTGGATTTAAAGAGCAATGTTGAACAATGTAAGGATTTTTCCCAAAATAAAGTCTCGTTGGTTGAGGGAAGTTGTTCGGATGGAAATGGACATGGAACACATGTCTCCGGAACGGTTTTGGCCAACGGCGGAACTGGTCAGGGAATTTACGGGGTAGCACCAGAGGCGAAACTTTGGTCCTATAAAGTGTTAAACAACCGTGGCAGTGGCTATTCCGATGATATTGCTGCAGCCATTCGCAAGGTAGCGGACGAAGCGACCAGCAATGGATCAAAAGTCATTATTTCGATGTCGCTCGGGTCAAGCACAAAGGATTCCCTCATCTCGAGTGCAGTTGATTATGCCTATGGAAAAGGTGTATTAATTATTGCTGCTGCAGGAAATGACGGTCCTGGCACCAACACGATTGGCTATCCTGGGGCACTAGTAAATGTGGTTGCAGTTGCCGCCCTGGAAAACGTTCAGGAAAATGGCACCTATCGTGTGGCAGACTTTTCATCGCGTGGAAATCAAAATACAGATGGTGACTTTGTAATTCAAGAGCGGGATGTGGAGGTTTCTGCACCAGGAAGGGCAATTGAGTCTACTTGGAAAGATGGAAGTTACAACACCATTAGTGGAACATCGATGGCAACGCCGCATGTATCTGGGCTTGCAGCAAAGATTTGGTCTGCTAACCTTTCCCTGACAAATAGCCAGCTTCGATCAGAGCTTCAAAATCGTGCAAGGAGTAATGATATTTTGGGCGGGAGCGGATCAGCAACAGGTGATGATTACGCATCAGGCTTTGGCTTTCCGAGGGTCAAGTAAATCCTTGAAAAGGGTCATCAGGGCGTTGTACCTGATGGCCCTTTATCATAAAGTCAAAATTTTTGAAATAATATGAAAAACACTATCGGGAGTACTCTGTTTGATGTAAAATTAAAGAAAAAGAAAGGTTAGTCTGGTGGCAATATGGAATATGGAGCCCTGATTAAATTCTATCGAACGCAAAGAGGAATAACACAGGCAGAGCTTTCTAAGGGAATTTGCTCTGTCCCGCATTTAAGTAAAATTGAAAACAACTCAAAAGAGGCAAATAAAGGGACGATCGCTCTATTACTAAAGCGTCTAAATATCGGACTCGAAGAGATGGAGGAGCAGGAAGAAGAAATCAAATCCTTATTAAAAGGACTTGACGAGAAGATTAACTTTTATCTTAGAAATGAAATAGAAGAATATTATCAAAAACTTATGGATATTGAACACCTAATCCCATTCTCTCAATATATTTATATCTACGAACTATATAAGTTCCGCTATTTAATTTTTAAAGGCCAAGTGGATGAAGCGGATGGTCAACGAGCGCTTTTATATAAGCAAAAGAAAAATTTTTCCCAACATGAAGACTATTTATTTCGCTATTTTAATGCGATATTCTTAATGTGGAAGGGTCAATTTCAAACGGCAGATGAAATCCTTGATGCCTTACATTCAGAAAACAATAAAGAAACAACCAGTGGCGAATTTCTGTACCATCGATCCCTTGTAAAAAGTTCACTAGAGCTTTCAGGACATGCCATCCATTTTGGAAAAATGGCACTGCAAATATTCATGAATCAGCACAACTTCATCAGAATACTCCACACACTTATGCTGTTAGGTATTAATTATACCCATTCCAATATTTACGAAGAAGCACAAGAGTGTTTTCAACATTTAATCCGCAATGCAGAAATACTAAGAAAAGATAAATTACTTCCCCAAATCTATCATAATATGGGCCATTTGCAATTTAAAATGAAAAATGCAAAGAAAGCACTAAACTATTATGAAAAAAGTTTGGCGCTTCAGCCAACCAAAAACCATCATTACCTAGTGACGTTATATGCAATTGGAGAGCTTCACCATTCTCTGAAATCATTAGAGAAAGCAAAGCTTTGTTTCCAAGAAGTGAACCTTCTCTCAAAAGAATTGTCTGCCAAAAAATATCGTATCTTAGCTGACTTTTATCTCCTTCTTCTAACCTCACCTGTAAAAGCATTTAAATATTTGGAAGGGAAAGTCATTCCCTATCTAGAAGAGGAAAATGAACATAGTGATGACTTAACACATTTTTATAAAATGCTTGCCGACTATTACTCTCAAAAGGGTGTGGTGATCGCTGCAGTGAAATATTTAAATAAAATAATTTAAGTTTAGGAGGCAATTTTAATGAAAAAGTTTGTTGTCCTATTGTTCTCAATCTCACTGATTGCACTTTTCGCTACCACAAAGGATGTGAAAGTGTCAACTTCATATGATGTGGCCATTTCAACAGAAGATAATGTGTTAAACCATCCCATTCAACCGCCAATTGGCTGATTGTAAATCCCTGAACCTATCAGGGATTTTTTTATTTTATTAGGGCATGCTAATGACATGTGTTTTTTATTTTGGAGTACATGAAGGAGGAAATCATGAAATCATTTGTTGTCGGATTCCATCAAGAAGATAATGTAGATAGCATGCAAATTCAGAAACTAAGCCAGGACGATTTTACGAAAGCAACAGAAGGTGGGACAAGGCATTTATTCGAGCTCGACACAAACATTGGCCTATTTGTGTTTTTTGATGCAGAAGATGTGGATGGGGACCTCTCATACATGGTATTGCAATATGAAGAAGACAATGAAGACCCAGTCGGCTGCTACTCCTTCCAATTGAAGGACTTTTATGAATTCATGGCGTTGTTCTTAAATGATATGGAATTTAACGAAGAACCAGACGATGAAGATCAAGAAGAATATGGCCCGATTCATCATTTAGCCCATCTATTGTTCCATGTCGTCGAAGAAGGCAAGGACATTGAGGTTTAAAAAGCGGAGTTATTGATTGAGGACACCTATTTTAGGTGTCCTTTATTCGTTTTTGACCGCTAATTTTCGGCGCTGGAGATGAGTATATGTGTTTTATCAGCGAATTTTTATAGTCTATCAGCGAATTTTGGCTTTCAATCAGCGAATATTTGTGTTCAATCAGCGAATTTTGCTATTCTATCGGCGAATGATATATTCCATTGATATTCATCTGAAAATTAATACCATGGGATCGTCTTTGGAAAGTAATAACGGTATCTTTTATTTCCAGAAAATTGAAGGTTACAGGATTGGAGTAGTCTTTTTGCTGTATCTTGAGATTTCAAATGAGCAAATTCCCGAAACTGCTTATTTGTTATCGTCGGACCAAACAGCAGAAAATAATCCTTCAGTGCGTTAATATGTGCGTCTTTTGAAAAAGCATCGCAGGAAGGGCAGTACCAATTCTGTTTTTTACGAATGAGGGAATGATTAGAGTTGGTAGGACAGTGGACACCTGTTAACAAGTCTGATTTCTGAATACCGTATTTATTTAATACATAGCTTGTCGGAAGGGTGTTCATCTTCACTAGGAGGCGGCAAAGCTTCTTGAGTTCCTTGGAGGTCAGCAGCGGTTTCGAATATTGTTTTTCTAAAGGGGGAATTTTGTTTAAAAAGACATCGGCCTTACATACGCGAGATTTGACTTTGTGTGCGTTTTTTCCTGTAACAGAATATGTAGTATACCCATTACTAATGACCACCAAATATTCAACTGGAACCGAAGGGAAATGATGGGCAGCAAGAAGTTTCTGTAAGTACTTTTGATGTCTTTCTGCTTGAGCAATCGGATAGGGGTATCCTTTTTCAATTCCATTATTAATTTGAATAAACTGTTCATTTTCCGTATCAAAAATTAACTTTCCAGCCATATTTTTGACATCAATCGCAATGGCAAATTCAGATGTGAGAAGAAGGGTATCTATTTGGCAGTTGTAGTCGCCATCAGGAAGGTTTAAATCGTGGAGAATCATGTATTTCTGATGCGGAAGTTCACGGTAATAGTAATCGAGCGATTTCTCACCTATGTAGCCTGCTTGTCTTCTTCCATGCTCATCTAAAATCTGTTGGTACTTTGGGTGGCTGTGGGGAAGACGTCGCAGTAAAGCTTCTAAAATAAGCAAAATTAATGGTTTTGTCCTTTCTTTTATTACCAAAATCATCACTCCTCTCGTTTTAAGAATAAAATTCTAATATAAAGATTGAAATTCCTGCAGAATATTATCGAATTTTGTAAAATATTTTCTAAATAAAATTCTATCAGCGAATTTTTATAGTCTATCAGCGAATTTGGGCTTTCTATCAGCGAATTTACCTGTCCAATCAGCGAATTTCTCCAATCTATCGGCGAATCTTAAAACTCGCTGAGATATCAATGAGCGAATCCACATTTCCGACAATCGCCGAAGTTTCTAATTTGATAAAGCTTCCCAATCACGATACCATTAACTTGATTTGACTAGGGAGGTTACAGAAAATGAGCGTTATTTTTCAAAGAGATATTGAGCGCGTTTGGACCGTTCAGCATCACCAACATAGCCCGATCCATACAGCTGGAATGGTCTTAGATCCGAATAAAATGAAAGAGTCTGATCCTTTTCTTTTTCTGGCAGAGGATTTTTTTAAAAAAGGAACGTTTGATTTTCATCCACATCGCGGGATTGAAACGGTGACCTATGTCATTGCCGGCAAACTAGAGCATCAAGATAATAAAGCGGGCCGCGGCGAATTAGAACCGGGTGATGTCCAGTGGATGACCGCTGGAAAAGGTGTGATCCATATCGAAGACCCGGCTGAAGGGGAAACTGTTCATTCCTTGCAGCTGTGGGTCAATCTGCCGCGTGAGCACAAAATGGCCGAACCGCGCTATCAAAATCTCCGTGCCAGAGACATGCCCGTGCGCGAAGAAGAAGGAGCATTAATCAGAATTTTCTCCGGCTCATCAGGCGGGATTCCATCCACAACCAAAAATTATGTTCCGGTGACAATGGTTGAAATTAACTTACAACCAGGAGCTTCAGTTACCCAAGACCTCCCGGGGGATTATCATGGCTTCATGTATGTATTAGAAGGGAAAGGCCAGTTTGGAAAAAGTAAGAAGGAAGCCGAAAAAGGTCATGTGCTGCTACTCGAAAAAGGTGACCCCGGAGATAACAGTGAAGTGTCTATTTCTGCCCAAGAACCCCTTCGCGTACTGTTATATGCAGGAAAACCACTTCATGAGCCAATCGTTGCCAGGGGTCCTTTCGTCATGAACACAGAGGAAGAAATTCGCCAAGCGTACCGTGACTACATGGCCGGTAAGTTTGCTGAATGACAAAAATAAGCACTTGGGACAAGAATCGAACGCCCAAGTGCTTTTCTATTATTCTTTGGCAGGCTTCTTACTAACTTCAACTCGGGCATTGCCCATGAAAAAGATTGTAATTGCCGCAATCCCAATTGGAATCAGTGTTAGTAAAAAGGTATGTGTAATCGAAGCGGACATGGCATGAATAATTTTATCCAAGATAAAATCAGGAATTTTCGAGCGTTCACTCGCTTGGAAGATTTGGCGCGGATCGCCCATTTTAAAATCTCCCGCCCCTTGCATACCTTTGAAGGCTTCTTTTAATTTATCTGCAAACAAGTTGTTCTGCAGGGTGCCATAAACCGTTACACCAAGTGTCATTCCAAATGACCGCAAAAATGAGTTCGTAGAGTTGGCCGTGCCGCGATTTTGCGGTTCCAAATTGTGCATAGATGCAGTCGGCAGTAAGGAGAATGAAAAACCAACCCCAAAGCCAACCAAAATCATATAGATGGTCAGCAGCCATCGAGCTGTATCAACCGTCAACGTTCCAAGGAAATACATGCCAAGAGCATAGGAAATAATTGAAACAATCATCAAATTACGGTAAGACGTTTTCGTTAAGAAAATCCCCCCGGCAGAGCTCCCCGCAACAGAGCCGAGCATCATTGGCGTCAAAATCAATCCTGCATTTTTAGCTGACCCGCCGTAGACCGCTTGAACGAAGATTGGGATAAATACCGTTAAGATAATAAACGTTCCGCCATATAAAAACGATAAGATTTGCGAGGTGGCAAATAAGCGTCTTTTGAACAGCCAAAGCGGTAAAATCGGTTCAGCAGCCTTTGTCTCTGCAATGAAGAAGGCTACAAAAAAGACGAAGAAGCTTGCAAACAAACCGATGATAGGAGTAGAATCCCAAGCGTATTCTTTTCCGCCAAGTTCAAGCGCGAACATTAAGCTAACCACAGAAATAACCAGAGTAATCGCGCCAAGCCAATCAACCTTTAGCTTGGAATGCTGCAATGATTCATGATAATAACGCACAATTAAGAAAATCGATACAATGCCAATAGGTACATTCACGTAAAATACCCAATGCCAACTAATATAATCGGTAATGTACGCACCAAGTAACGGTCCTAATACACTCGATGCTCCAAAAACAGCCCCCAGCAAACCAGTCATTTTCCCACGGTTTTCGGGTGGGAAGATATCAAAAACAATGGTAAAAGCAATTGGCATTAGAGCCCCGCCGCCGATTCCCTGAATGGCTCGATAAATACTAAGCTGAATGATATTCTGGGCGACACCACACAAAGCCGATCCAATCAGAAAGACAATGAGTCCAAAAATAAAAAAGCGTTTCCGTCCATACATATCGGAAAGCTTACCGAAAATAGGCATCCCTGCCATTACGGCTACCATATAGGCAGAGGTGACCCAAATAAATTTATCAAAACCACCGAGGTCTGCTACAATGGTCGCCATCGCCGTTGCCACGATGGTATTATCCATTGCTGCCATTAAAATTGCCAGCAGTAAACCCGCGACAACGGGCTTAAGATTTGTGTCTTTTTTGATCATACAATTTCCCCTTAATATTAAAAATAAAAGTAATAAATACGCTCCGTTTTATTAAATCGATAATCAAGCTAAACCAATTTTAAAAGGAAGGGTCTAGACTGTCAATTTAATGCATCTTGATTTCGCAATGAAAGAAAAGGGACTCAGTCAGCTGAGCCCCTTTCTTTATTAAATTTACCTTAGGAAAAACTCGACTTTTTCATCATCGGGGCCTTGCACAAAGAAATTACGATACCCATTTGGAAGAGTCACGATTTCATCACTAATAAAGACTACGTTTAATCCTTTTAAACGGTCGAATTCCTCTTCAATATTATCGACCAAGAAGGCGATATGATTGACTTTTCCTTCAGCCGGAAGATCTGGATTACCGCCATACACTAATTCCAATTCTGTTTCATCAGATCCATTGAATCCAAGGAAGGCTAACGTTCTTGCACCGTTTGCAATCGTAAATTGGTCTTTTAATTCCAGCCCAACCACTTTTTGATAAAAAAGAAGTGAGGCATCAAGGTCGCTTACCATTACTCCGACATGGTCCATTTTCCTAACTGCCATTTGGCCTTCCCCCTTTTATGTACTTGTTATGCTTTTAAAACATCATGGTCAACATAGCGTTCACCATTAATTTCACTGATAACATTAATCGCTACTTTGGCTCCATCACCAGCAGTAATGATGGTGTGCATGCTCACACCCGCAACCGTTCCAGCTGCCCAAATACCGTCAATGTTTGTTTTACCTGAAGCATCAACATCAAAAATTGCTTTGATTCTTGGCTCAGTTCCTGGCTTTGTTGTTAATCCAGCAGATTCCGCAAGATCAACAGACATTCCTGTAGCAAGGATAACATGTTTTGCTTCATATTCACCTTGATCAGTTTCTACTTTAAATCCAGCTTCTGCTTTGCTGATATTGGAGACAGTAGCTTGGACAATTTCAGCGCCAAATTTGCTAGCTTGTTTTTTCCCAATTTCAACAAGATCTGGGCCAGTAATTTCTGCAACCCCATAATGGTTTTCAATCCATGCTCTCTTTGTTACACTCTTGTCATTATCAATAACCACTGTTTTCTTTCCAGCTTTCGCAGTGAAAAGAGCAGCACTTGCGCCAGTAGGTCCAGCACCAACAATTAATACATCAAACATATCATTTACCTCCAATATATTGAAAATTGATTTCAAAATAAGATTAGCGTAAATAGAAACATATGTAAAATCAACTGCCTATCTTTCTGAAAAAATATTTGAATTTTTCAAATAAACAAATTTTATATCGCTATCTCCAAACTAAAAAGAACCATCATTTCCTCCTAGGGATTGATGATTCTTGTGTTTGAATTGGTATAGATGGTCTTTATTGAGGTATCAGTTATTACGAGTTAAGGTTATTTACCTCTGTATGGCTTCGTTCTTTAAACGAAGCATGTTTCCGGGTATGAAGGAAATAATAGAGAACAATACCCAATAAAATATAGAAAGAACAAAAGAAATAAAGAGAGCTATAATCCATTTTTGCCGCTGCTAATCCGACCACAAACGAGCCCAAGGCAATCCCGATATCATAGATGGATAGGAAAGTTGCAGTAGCTAATCCTCTTTTTCGTGGAGCAGCGTCTTGGATTGCGATTGTTTGGAAGGTTGGAAACAGCGTTCCCCAGCCTAAACCAATCATCCCTGCAGAAAGGAGAAAACTTACCACACTGCCGCTTTGGCTTAAGACAAACATTCCAATCGCAAACAGTACGATGCATGGAAAGACAATCACATTGGGACCATACAGGTCTAACCATTTCCCAGTAAAAGGTCTTGATATTAATAAAACAATCGCATACACCACAAAGAAAAGGGAGGAAACCGCTGCAAGGTGTATTTCCGTTGCAAAAACAGATACGAAAGAAAGAAGTGCTGAATAAACGATGGCAAGAAAGCAGCCAACAATTGCGATTGGAACGGCCGAAGGCTCAATTAAGCTTTTGATTGAAAAGGCAGACTGTACAGCCGGATGGACTGTTTCCTCTGTTTCTTTAACTTTTACACTTAACCCAGTAACCAGGGCACCGACCGCAACAATGACACTAATAATGAACAGGGCTTCCGGGCCCCACTGTTGAATGGCAGTTAAGCCGACAAACGGTCCTAACACCATCGCCATATTCGTCGACATAATAAAATAGCCCATTCCTTCCCCGCGGCGCGAAATCGGAATAAGGTCTGCCACGATTGCTCCTGCAGCGGTTGTCGCCATCCCAAAACCAACACCATGTAACAATCGAATGGCCAAAAATCCAACAATCGTTTTTGGAAAAAAGTATAAAAGAGAGGCACCTGAGAAGATAATTAGTGCGGTAAGCAGTACCTTTCTATGACCTGCTTTTTCAAGCCATTGACCAGCAAGCGGACGGGAGATAATCGCCGATATCAGAAACACGGTTGTCATTAAACCTGCTTGAGAGGCATTGCTGTGAAACTCCTGTATCGCATAAATTGGAAGTGTAACGAGTAAAACATAAAAGGTTAAAAATAGAAAAAAGTTACTTAAAGAAATACTAATAAAATTTTTCGTCCATAATTTAGGTTTATTCATATGATTCTCTCCTTTTTACAAAAGCTTTTGTAACCAGCTTTTTTGTAAATGAAATAGCTCCTCCTGTGAATGTTCTGGAAGATGCTTCAATAATGATTGATTATTTTCCATGACAGTTTTTTCCCATTCTGGGTACAACGTCAATGCCACATCTGTTAATTGAATCAATTTCTCGCGCTTGTCTTTTCCTAGAACCTGACGTACGTATCCTTGTTTGACAAGCCGTTGAATGGTGCGTGTCATCGGTGGAGCTTCAACGAATAAATAATCACAAAGTTCTTTTTGGGTTAATGAGCCTTTGGTTTGTAAAACAAAAATGACGGACCATTGTGACCCATATAAACCTAAAGGTTTTAGTGCTTCATTGAGTGTATTGGTCAGGTGACGTGAAAGCTGATGCAGTGTATGGAATAATTCGTGGCTATTCATTTATGTAGCACACCTCAAACTTCTTTTTAAAATTAGTTACCTAGGTAACTATAGTGCATTTATCAAAAAATGTCAAGGAAGGTTCACAGACAAAAAAATTCCGCAGAGTCTTTAAAACTCGGCGGAATTCAGTAAAAATTTTATCTTAATACATTAAAATACCGTGCTTCCGGATGGGCAAATACGATTGCTGAAACAGAAGCTTCTGGCTCCATCATACAACCATCTGTTAACTGAATGCCGATTTCCTCCGGTTGAATCAACTTAAATAGCTTCTTTTGATCTTCCAATTCTGGACAAGCAGGGTAGCCAAACGAAAAACGCTGACCTTGATATTTAGCCGTAAATCGGTCCTGCATGCTGAAATCAAGTGGATCTGGGAAGCCCCAACGGTCACGCATTTGACGGTGAATTAATTCGGCAAAACCTTCTGCGGTCTCTAATGCCAGCGATTGTAAGGCATGTGACTCTAAAAAGCGCCCATCTTGCTTAAATTGCTCCGCTTTTTCGCGGATCCCTCTGCCAGCTGTAACCGTAAAGAAGCCGACATAATCTTTCTCACCACTGTCCACTGACTTAAGAAAATCAGCTAAACAAAGATGTGGTGCCGATTCCTGACGCGGAAAGTCAAATGTTTCAATGACCTCGTCTGGATTTTCCGGGTTGAATATAAGCACTTTATTGCCATGCGCTTGTGCTGGGAAAAATTGATAAGCAGCAGCTGGAGATATCCAGCCGTTTACACGAGCATCAGTCAATAATTGGTCAACTACTTCTTTCACCTTAACCGCTTTTTCATCTTTTTCGGCTAATAACCTTGCGATTTTCCCTTTCACACCCAGATGGTGACCAATCAACATTTGCATATTGATATATGGTTCAATATGAGAAAGGGAATATGATTTAAGGATATGCCTCCTTGTATCCATTGGCGTATAGACAGGAACCTGGGTCGACACCGCTGGCTTCGGTTTTACAGCAACCGAAACAGATGAGGGGCGCTCAAACTCCCTAGGAACAGCTAAAGAAGCTAATTTTTCATTTTTCTCAAGCATTAATTTCTGAACTTCCTCTTCCGAATTCAATTGATTTGCAATCGAAAGGCCGGTCATCGCATCTTTTGCATAAAGGACAAGTCCATCATACTCCTTGGCAATCTTCGTATCGGTGAATTTCCGAGAAAGTGCCGCCCCGCCAACGAGGATAGGTACAGCAATACCTGATTCTTTCATATCCTGAGCCGTTAATACCATTTGCTGTGCGGATTTTACCAGTAAACCTGATAAGCCAACCATGTCTGGTTTTTCACGCTGAATCGCCTGGACTAAATCCGTTGGGTTGACCTTAATCCCAAGGTCGATTACTTCATAGCCATTATTACTAAGGATAATATCGACAAGGTTCTTCCCAATATCATGAACATCGCCTTTCACTGTGGCTAAAATGATTTTTCCTTTTGTAGCGGAAACATCACCTTTTTCCATGTGTGGTTCTAAATGCGCGACAGCTGCTTTCATGACTTCTGCACTTTGAAGAACCTCGGCAACGATGAGTTGGTTGTCGTTAAAGAGACGGCCGACTTCCTTCATCCCTTCCATTAATGGTCCATTAATAATATCCAGCGGGGCAGGGTAGGTTTCAAGAGCTAGGTCTAAATCTGGCAGTAATCCCTCTTTTGTTCCCTCCACTACATAATAGGCGAGCCGCTCGTCTAGAGTCATATTTGGAACAGTGGATTTCGATTCTTTCTTTTTGCCGCGATAAAATTCCGTAAAGGTAGCCAGCGTCTCATCGGTTGTGTCAAAAAGAAGCGCCTCAGCTAATTGAACTTCTTCCTTAGAAATGGAAGCAAACCGCTCTAGTTTTTCCGTATTAACAATTGCATAATCTAGCCCTGCTTGGGTGCAGTGGTATAGGAATACAGAATTCAGAACTTCTCTTCCGACAGGAGGAAGCCCGAAGGAAACATTACTAATACCGAGGATTGTTTGTACCTCTGGTAAATGCTCCTTAATTAACCTAATCCCCTCAACCGTAGCCTTGGCGGAACCGAGGTATTGTTCATCCCCGGTCCCAACAGGAAACACGAGCGGATCAAAAATGAGATCCTGTGGTTTTAGACGATATTTATTGACAAGCAGATCATAGGACCGTTTGGCAATCTTTAGTTTTTGCTCCGCGGTAACTCCCATTCCTTCCTCATCAATGGTCCCGACAACAACAGCAGCACCGTAGCGATGGATTAATGGGACCACCGCTTCAAAGCGTTCTTCGCCATCTTCGAGATTAATGGAATTGATAATGGCTTTACCTTGCGAATATTTAAGCGCCCGCTCAATAACCTTTTCATCAGTAGAATCGATGACAAGGGGAGCCTTTACTTTCTTTACCACTTCTTTAATAAAGTTTTCCATATCAACCATTTCTTCACGGTCAGGGTCGGCAAGGCAGAGGTCAATCACATGTGCTCCACCTTTTACCTGGGCTCGTGCGATCTCGGACGCTTCTTCAAATTTCCCCTCAGTGATCAAACGTTTGAATTTGCGGGAGCCAATTACATTTGTTCGTTCGCCGACCATAATCGGGCGTAGCGTAGGGTCGTCATAGATGAATGGTTCAATACCGGAAACCATATGAACAGCGTTTGGCTTAAATTCTCTTGGTTGGTATTCCTGCATTGCCTCAGCAATAGCCCTAATATGGGCAGGAGTCGTCCCACAACAGCCACCAACAATATTAAGCCAGCCATGGGCTGCGAAATCGGACAGCTTTTTCGCCAACGTCTCAGGTGTTTCATGGTAATGTCCTTCTTCGTCAGGCAAACCAGCATTTGGATAACAGCTAACTGCGGTCGATGCCAAGTTTGCTAAAGAGCGAACATGATCCTGCATGAATTCAGGCCCTGTCGCACAGTTAAGTCCGACGGCGACGGGGTTCATATGCTCAACCGAGATAAAAAACGATTCAATCGATTGTCCGGCAAGGGTTGTTCCCATTGGCTCGATTGTTCCGGAAATAAACAAGGGCAGTGTTTTACCAGTCTTTTCGAACGCACGCTCAATCCCAACATAACCTGCTTTTACATTCAACATATCTTGACTTGTTTCTAGAAGCAGTAAATCAACTCCGCCATCAATTAAGCCAATCGCTTGTTCTTCATAAGAAGCGGCTAGGGCATCAAAGGTAGTTCCGCCTGTTACACTTAAGGTTTTTGTTGTCGGACCCATCGATCCGGCCACATATCGGGGCCACTCATCTGTCGAGATCTTGTAAGCTTCTTTCACTGCTAGGAAAGCAGCGATTTTATTGATCTCATAAGCTTTAAAACCAAGTTCATATTCATCGAGGACCAAGCTTGTCGCCCCGAACGTATTTGTTTCAATGATGTCTGCACCAGCTTCTAAGTATTCTCGGTGAATATTAGCAATAACAGAGGGTGCAGTTAAAACCAGGTTCTCGTTACAGCCCTCATACTGCTCGCCGCCGAAATCTTCTGCTGATAGATTTGCTTCCTGGATCATCGTTCCCATTGCCCCGTCCATGACGAGGATTCGTTTTTTGAGTTGTTCAGTAAATGGTGTTTTCGGCATAGTTGCTCCTCCTCAATTCACTTGCACGCTGACGAGCATATAAGGCTAATTCAGCAGTTAATTCATAGCGTAAAAATGGGGTAATCAAATAAATTCCGTTAAATAAATCGAGTGCAGTATCTATTAATGATTTAGTAATTTCAATCCCTTCACGCGCTGCCTGATCAGGGTTATCGTTGAACATTGCCATTCGGTTCCGGATTGAATCAGCAATTTTGATTCCCGGCACTTCATTATGAAGGAATTCGGCATTTTTACTGCTTGTCAGCGGCATAAGGCCTATATAAATAGGTGCATCAAGATGTTTGGTCTGCTCATAGACTTCGATTAATTTTTCCTCCGAAAAAACTGGCTGGGAGATAAAGTAATCAGCACCGTACTGTATTTTCTTCTCTAACCTCTTTACAGCTTTTTCAACAGAGCGAACATTTGGGTTAAAGGCCGCGGCAATACTAAAAGACGTTTTTTGCCCCAAATCCTTACCAGAAAAAGATAAGCCTTCATTTAATTGCTTAATCATCTGGATCAACTCAAAAGAAGAAACATCATAAACAGAAGAGGCACCAGGGAAATCTCCTACTCTAGCTGGGTCACCTGTTATCGCTAAAACATCATTCATTCCAAGTGTATGAAGCCCCATTAAATGGGATTGCAAGCCAATAATATTGCGGTCACGGCAAGCAATATGAATCAGCGGACGCATTCCTAATTTTTCTTTCACCAAATATCCTAGAGATTCGTTTGAGATACGAACCGTTGCAAGAGAATTATCCGCTAAAGTAATCGAATCAATTCCTGCTTCTTTTAGGGCTTTGGCTCCTTCGAAGAACTTTGTTGTATCTAGTTTTCTAGGAGGATCTAATTCTACGATCACCGATGGTCTTTCTTTCACGATTTCATGAAGGGGAGTGAACTCCCTTTGTGGAGAAAGTTGATCAACGATAATTCTCTTTGGTTTTAATTTTACTATTTTTTCAGTAATCGGGACACTATTCTTTAATTCAGCTGCAAAGGCTTTAATATGTTCCGGTGTTGTACCGCAGCAGCCCCCAAGTAATCGAACGCCTTGGCTGCGGAAAGACCGTGCTGAATTTCGAAAATAATCGGCATCTCCCTCGTAATGAAATTTACCATCCGTATAGGCAGGGAGACTAGCGTTTGGGTATGCAGATAGGAAGGCATGTTTAGGTAATTCAACCTGCTCCAAGGCTAACAACATATGATGGGGACCAAGCCGGCAATTAAGTCCAACTACATCTGCCCCAAGCGCTTCTAGTCGTTGTAAAGCGTCATTGACAGGCGTACGATCCTGTAAAAAACCTGGCTCCTGATGCGAAACCTGAGCAATGATTGGCAGTTTTGTTTCCTTTCTAGCAATCGTTAGGATTGTCTCAAGCTCTTCCAGATTATAAAAGGTTTCGAGCAATAGGCCATCTACTCCCTCTAGAAGGAGACAATACAATTGTTCACGGAAACTGCGTTTTAATTCTTCAATCGAGATAGAATCTGGTTTAATTCCGCGATTGCCGCCAATGGTTCCAAGGACGTACGTATTGGACCCGGAAGCAGCTTGTTTAGCCAATTGGACAGCAGCAGTGTTAATTTCCTTGACGGAATCCTCTAAACCATACCTTTGCAGCTTAAGGTAGTTTGCTGCATAGGTATTGGTTTGAATCACATCAGCTCCAGCATCAATATAGGCTTTATGGATGGATTGGATGTGGTCCGGCTGGGAAAGATTCAATTCCTCCAAACAGCTATCCTTACCGTAGGAATACAATAGGGTTCCCATGGCGCCATCCGCGATTAAGATTTGATTTTTTAATTTTTCTAAAAAGCTCATGATGATTCTCCTTGTTGTAGTAGCAAATGATTCTTACGAACATGTTCTAGAGCCTGCGAAAAATCCTTAATCAAATCATCAGGATTCTCTAGTCCAACCGATAAGCGAACAAGACTATTAGTAATCCCGCGCTTTTCTCGCTCTTCTTGAGGCATCGCAGCATGGGACATTTTTGCCGGGTAAGAAAGAATAGATTCTACCGCTCCAAGGCTGACAGCAAAAACAGGTATTTCCACGTTTGCTAGAAAGGTTCGTAGTGCATCTTCATTCGCCAATTCAAAGGATAGAACTGCTCCAGGTCCGGCAGCTTGATTCTTCTGAATTTGATATTGCGGGTGACTTTCAAGTCCCGGATAATGCACTTTATCAACAAGCGGGTGGGCATCTAAAAACTCTGCTAGTTTGATAGCTGAATTTTGAGATTGTTCCAAACGCACGTGCAATGTCTTGATTCCTCTTAAAACAAGCCATGCATCTTGGACACCTAAGATGGCCCCAAATCCATTCTGCAAAAAGCCTAATTTATTCGCTAGGTCTTCGTCATTGACAACGGCAAGTCCGGCAACTACATCACTATGACCGGATAAAAATTTCGTCGCGCTGTGCAGGACAACATCTGCTCCCAGCTCTAATGGTTTTTGATGAGAAGGGGTAAGAAACGTGTTATCAACGAATGTTAATGCGCCTGTCTCCTTTGCAATATTGCTTATTGCTTGTATGTCAGTCACTTTCATTAATGGATTCGATGGAGTTTCCACATAAAACGCTTTTGTATTCGGCTGAATGGCATCTTTTACTTCCTCTAAATTAGTCATATCAACAAAGGTATGGTCAATTCCGAGTCGGGTAAGGACTTGCGTGACCATCCGAAACGTACCACCATACACATCCTCAGTAATAACAATATGGTCACCGGCAGAAAGCAAGAGGAATGCTGTCGAAATGGCCGCCATACCAGATGAAAAGGCAAATCCTTTTATTCCGCCTTCAAGTTCAGCAATCACGTCTTCAAGTGCTTCTCTCGTCGGATTTAAGCTCCGGCCATAATCATACTTGCCAAACTGATCGAAGTCCGATTGGTGGAAGGTAGATGCATGCTGGATGGGTACACTAACTGCTCCAGTTACCGGATCAATTTTATGCTTATTATGAAGGAGTCTGGTTTCAAAAGTATATTGATTGTGTGACATTAGGCAATCACTCCTTCTTGAACATGGACAAACGCTTTTTCCAAATCTTCTATTATATCTTGTGAATCCTCAAGTCCTACCGAAAAACGTAATAACCGATTACAAACGCCTGCTTGAATTCGAACTTCTTCTGGAATATCCGCATGTGTTTGAGTTGCCGGATAGGTAATAAAACTTTCTGTACCACCTAAACTTTCCGCAAAACTAATTAGCTTTAAACCTTGTAAAAATGGATTAACCCAAGTTTCGTCTTTGATCCTAAAGGAAACCATTCCGCCTTGGCCGGGGTAGAGGACATCAGTCACCGCATCATGCTCCGAAAGAAATTCGACGATGTTTTTTGCATTTTTTTCATGTCGTTCCATCCGAAGTGACAATGTTTTCATTCCGCGCATTAATAACCACGAATCAAAGGGACTTAACACCGCTCCAGCACCGTTATGGTGGAAGGCCAATGCTTCACAAAGTTCTTTCCCTGTTGCAACAACAAGACCGGCAAGGACGTCATTATGTCCTCCTAAATATTTCGTTGCACTGTGGATGACAATATCCGCGCCAAGGGTAATCGGCTGCTGCAGGAGTGGAGTATAGAAAGTGTTATCTACGATTAATAATAATCCGTGCTGCTTTGCAATTTTTGAAACTGCCGCAATATCAGATTCCTGCATGAGCGGATTGGTTGGTGTTTCTAAGAAAATAGCTTTTGTTTGCGGGGTGATTTTCTTTTCAATCTCTTCCGGACAACAGGTATTCACATATTGAGTAGTTAAGCCCCATTTTTTATATCCCTTTTCTAATAGGCGGTAGGTACCTCCATATAAATCTTCACTGACAATCCATTCGTCACCAGATTCAAATAGTGCAAGGATAAGTTGAATGGCAGCCATACCAGAACTGCATGCAAATCCCTGACCAGCATTCTCTAAATCAGCAATTGTTTTCTCAAGGAGCTGGCGTGTTGGATTTCCTGTTCGCGTATAGTCAAAGCCAGTTGATTGGCCAATTCCCTCATGGCGGAAGGCTGTTGAAAAGTATACAGGTGGATTAACCGTTCCAGTAGTTGTTTCACTTCGGTTTCCTATTTGGGCAAGTTTCGTATCAATTTTGTACATAATGCACTCTCCTTGTTTTATATGAAATAAAAAAAAGTCTTCTATAAGAAGAAGACTTTTGTAAGTACGACCAAAGTGTCATTCTTCTTATCTTGCAAATTAGCAGCTAATTTGCAGGACTTAGCACCTTTTCAATGAAAAAAGCCATTGATGGTTGCTGAGGTGTCTCCGGGCCATTCCCTCAACCTCTCTTGATAAGAAAATTAATATTTAGATTATTTATAAAATTTACTACAAACTTCGTGGTATGTCAATTTGTTTTTAATTTAGTCTCTGCACTAAAATCTGTGGTCAACACTTAATTCCAGAAATAAGTTAGCTATACGTTTAAAATTCTATTAAAATATTATCTTATTTAAGTACGTTCTATCAAGTATGAGAAATAGGAGCTGTAGAAGCAGGAGCTCCAGCTTCGTTGGGATACTGCACTGACGGTATTGAAATTCTAACCCATAACCCTGATTGGGGTGGAGACAGTGTTAAGTGAGCAGTAAACTGGGGTGGTCGACTCCTAAATAGTAACAGGGGTCTAAGGTTACTTCAGAATTCAGAATGGTTGGTTATCATTCGTAGAGTGTAAAGACACAAATGTATATTAGAATCTTGTTTCATAATAGTTGATGTAATGACTATTCACCAAACTCCTTTTTATGATTTTTCCAATTTATAAAAAGTATATAATCTCGATAACTCTTGAAATCCTCTTTACTCATTCCTTCATCAATAGCCTTTTGAATTAATGTCCTCCATTCTTCATCCAGTAGTTGTTCAATAAAAGGTTGCGATTCTTTATCATCAGTACCTAATAAAAATGGAACCGTGGTATCCAATGATGTAGCAATTTTTGATAAAAACTGGAGTGAAGGGTTATTTTGTAGATTGCGTTCAATATAACTTAAGTATGATTTTGATACACCTGCATGTACTGCTAATTCTGTTATAGAATACCCCTTTCGTACTCTTAATTTTTTAATACGATCTCCAACCATTTTTATCTCCTTTAAAGTAATAATTTACAATATATCGTTTTATTAAAATAAATCTGTTAAAACGAACAAAGCGGTGCAAAAAAGTGTGAACATCTCCTAAATATTATATTTGGAAGTATAATAAGAGATATCACACGTATTCATTATAAAGAACAAAATGACAACTTACAAGCATTAAAATTTTAAAATTTAAAATTTTTAGTATTGTTCAAATAGGAAAATATATGTTATATTTTCTGGAGAGGTTCTTTTTAAAGAACGGAGTGCATTATAATTTATAATAATTGGAGGTGGTATTAACAAGATGAATCGTCAGCATGTAGGAGATCGAATAAAGGATTTACGTATTCAACACGGGATGACTTTAAAGGAATTAGGGGAAGCAATAGATTATAACTATAGTAATCTTTCAAAAGTTGAACGAGGAATTCGTAAGCCGTCAATTGAATTATTAGAAATTCTTTCAAGCTATTTTAATATTGAAATATCATACTTTTTCGAAAAGAATGAAAGGTTCTTAAAAAAGTTCGAAGAATGGGTTAAATTTTCCGAAGATATACAACAAAAAAATATTACATTAGAAGAATTAAGGGAATTGGTTAAAATACTCCCTAAATTAAAAAAATGATTTTACGGGCATTATTATTTTATACATTTGTAAAATGGAAATAAGAAGGATATTTTTAACTTGACACGTTCTTTATAAGGAACATAAAATGAGTTTATTGAGAAAAAAATGATAATTCCATCCAATTTATTTTATAAAGGGTATTGTGTGGTATTGATGTACTTGATTAAGAACATATAATGTAGGATTGATCAATACAAGAACTAAAAATATGCAAAAATATTTATTTTTATTGGGGGAAAAAGCATGGAAGAAAATGATTTTATTACATTGAAAGATATATTTAATGCTATTAAGAGACGTTTATGGATGGTTGTGTTGATCACATTACTCGCTACAATAGCAAGTGGCATTTATAGTTTTTATTTTATCACTCCCGTATATCAATCTTCTACACAGATTCTTGTAAATCAGACACGAGAAAATGGACAAAGAATTGATTATAACCAAATTCAATCCAACCTGCAATTAATACAGACCTATAGTGATATTATCAAGAGTCCAATGATACTCGATATAGTTAGTACAAAATTGGAATTAGATCGACCTGGAAAAGCGTTAATTAATCAGATTGAAATAAGCAGTGGAGAGAAATCACAAGTACTTACTGTAACAGTGCAAGATAAAGATCCTGAGACTGCAGCTAACATTGCAAACGCGATTGCTGAGACATTTAATGAACAAATCCCAACATTAATGAATGTCGACAACGAGAATATTTTATCAAAGGCAGAAGTAAATCCATCACCAACCAATCTGAATCCGAAATTAATTTTAGCCGCTGGTTTTATATTCGGACTACTGACAAGTTTAGGACTTTGCTTTTTGCTGGAGCGCCTGGATGATTCGATTAAAACAGAACGTGATGTGGAACGGATATTTGGTCTCCCGGTATTAGGGGGCGTGTCGGAGATAAAAGGCAAACAAATGAAAAATAATAAACAAGTTAAATTACCAATTAGAGGTGAGGCAATTGATGCTTAAACGAAGTAAAAAGGAAAAACTTCGAAGAGATACAAGCTTGATTTCTTACATCAATACGACTTCAATGGTTTCAGAACAATATCGGACAATTCGAACGAATATTCAATTTTCATCCATTGAAAAGACCTATCGAACATTAATCATTACGTCCCCGGGATTTGGAGAAGGAAAGACAACGACAACGGCAAACTTAGGTGTCGTGATGGCTCAACAAGGAAAAAAGATTCTGATTGTCGATGCCGACCTTCGCAACCCAATGATGCATATTATTTTTAATACTCAAAATACAAAGGGATTAACCAATGTTCTTATACAACAAACTTCTTTACAAGAAGCTATCCGAAAAACGGGGATTGAAAATTTAGATATTTTGCCAAGAGGACCTATTCCTCCAATTCCAGCGGAACTTCTAAGTTCAGATGCAATGAAGGAGCTTATGGAGCAGGCCTTAGAAGAGTATCATGTCATTCTATTTGATTCCCCGCCTGTTAATGCACTTGCCGATGCGCAAATACTATCTAATTTAGGTGATGGTGTTGTCTTAGTTGTAAATAGTGGCAAAACAAAAAAGGAAACGGGCATAAAAGCGCTGGAATCACTAAAATCTGCAAAAGCAAAGCTTTTAGGTGTTGTGTTAAATAATAAAAAGTATGCTTGATAGTTCTTTATTAAGGACACAATTAAGCCGATGACAAAGATGTAATGAAAGAAAATCGATTAAGTTATATGCGTAATTTATTTTTTTTCTCAAGTGTTTCTTTATAAAGAACAAATATAATTGCGAAAATATGGTGATGTCTCCTTACCGTTATCAATGGAGGCACTCGGTTATGCTGTGGGTTGAAAAATACCTTAGCGCAAGTCGTCGAAAGTGTAATGTGAGGGCGGGTTTGATGCCCAATTATTATAAATTTCAAGCTTTTACGTATAAAGTCTCAGAAGTGGACTTTATACGTAAAGGCTTCTAAGTTATTTTCATATTTTTTAATAACCAGGGAGGGATATATTTGAAAAAAGTTAGAAAAGTAATTATACCTGCAGCAGGCCTAGGGACGAGATTTCTCCCTGCAACAAAAGCAATGCCAAAGGAAATGCTCCCCATTATTGATAAACCTACTATTCAGTATATCGTAGAGGAAGCAATCGAATCTGGCATTGAAGATATCATCATCGTGACTGGAAAAGGAAAAAGGGCGATTGAAGATCATTTTGATCATGCATTTGAATTGGAACAAACCTTAATGGAAAAAGGAAAATACGATTTGTTAGAAAAAGTGCAACATTCCTCAAAACTTGTGAATATCCATTATATTCGACAAAAAGAACCGAAAGGATTAGGGCATGCTGTATGGTGCGCACGAAAATTCATTGGTGATGAGCCATTTGCTGTTCTTCTAGGAGATGACATTGTTGTCTCTCAAAAACCTGGATTGAAGCAGTTGATTGAACAATACGAACAAACCGGTTCATCTGTTATTGGAGTACAACCTGTTCCTGACAATCAAACGAGCCGCTATGGAATTATTGATCCCCTTAAACAAGAAGGAAGACGATATAAAGTATACAATTTTGTTGAAAAACCAAAAGAAAATCCACCGTCAAATTTAGCAATCATGGGGAGATATGTATTAACACCTGAGATATTTACATTCTTAGAAAACCCAACGATTGGTGCTGGGGGAGAAATTCAATTAACGGATGCAATTCAACAATTAAATCAATTGCAGGAGGTCTATGCCTATGATTTTGAAGGAACTAGATATGACGTTGGTGAAAAGCTTGGCTTTATCCTAACAACCATTGATTTTGCAATCAAAAATGAAGAGTTGAGAGAAGATGTGTTACAAGCAATAGAAAAATATCTTGAAGTTGAAAAAGTATCCAATTAGTAGGGGGAGAGACCGTTGGCTCTTACTAAAATAAAAGAACAAGAGAACATGATTAGTGATCTTAATCAAAAAAAGTTCATTAATCAAAATTTGGAGTACCTAGTTACGAAACGTGTCCTAGATATTGTTGGAGCTTTGGTTGGAATCCTCTTATTATCACCTTTTATTTTGGCTGTTACCATTCTTATCAAAATTCAGGACCCTAGGGGTCCCCTTTTTTTTAAACAGCAACGAATCGGATTAAATGGACAATTATTTCATATTTATAAATTCAGATCCATGGTAGTAGATGCAGAAAAAAAATTAAAAGAAGATCAAGAATTATATCAAAAATATTTAAATAATAATTTCAAGCTTGATCAACATGAGGATCCAAGAATTACTAGATTTGGCGCTTTCATTCGAAAGACAAGTTTGGACGAACTGCCACAGTTCATTAATGTTCTTAAAGGTAATATGAGTCTAGTTGGGCCAAGACCAGTTGTTCTCGATGAATTAAACGAATATGAAGATAGAAAGTCTGATTTTTTATCTGTAAAACCTGGTATCACTGGTTATTGGCAAGTATGTGGAAGAAGTAATGTCGGTTACCCAGAGCGAGTGGAAATCGAATTATATTATGTTTATCATAAATGCTTACTTTTAGATATAAAGATCATATTTAAAACGGTTATTCAAGTTTTAGCAAGAAAAGGAGCGTACTAATGGAAAAGACTTCAAAAGTTTATGTTGCTGGACATCATGGACTTGTAGGTTCTGCTATTGTAAGAATACTAAATAAAAAAGGATTTGAAAATATTGTAAAGCGGACTAGCAAGGAATTAGATTTAAGAGACAAATTTGCGGTTGATCGATTTTTTGCAGATGAAAAGCCGGAATTTGTTTTTCTTGCTGCTGCTAAAGTTGGTGGGATTGTAGCAAACAATGAATACCCAGCTGATTTTATACGCGATAATCTATTAATCCAAACAAATGTCATCGATGCTGCTTATCGAAATAATGTAGAAAAACTTTTATTCTTGGGTAGCACATGTATCTATCCTAAAATTGCTCCGCAGCCATTAAAAGAAGAGTATTTATTAACTGGTCTACTTGAACCAACAAACGAACCCTATGCGATTGCCAAAATTGCCGGGATCAAAATGTGTGAATCATATAATCGTCAATACGGTACACAATTTATTTCAGTGATGCCAACCAATTTATATGGTGAAAATGACAATTTTGATTTGCATACTTCACACGTATTACCTGCTTTCATTCGAAAATTCCATGAAGCAAAAGAAACAAATGCTGCCTTTGTTGAAGTATGGGGAACAGGCAAACCAAAGCGGGAATTTTTATATGCAGATGATCTTGCTGATGCATGTATCTTTTTAATGAACAGTTATTCCGGTAATGAAATTGTTAATATCGGAGTTGGGGAAGATATTTCAATTAAAGAATTAGCAGAAAAAGTTAAGGAAGTAGTTGGGTATACAGGAGAAATTAAGTTTGATCCATCTAAGCCTGACGGAACACCAAGAAAATTAGTTGATGTAACGAAGATAAACGCATTGGGCTGGAAGGCATCCATTTCATTAGATGAAGGTCTTAAGAAAGCATACCAATGGTTTTTAGAAAACTCACTGACTAAAGTAAACTAACATTTTATCGGAGGACGAAATGGAAAAAGCATTCATTACAGGTGTTACAGGGCAAGATGGTTCCTATTTAGCAGAGTTTTTATTGGAAAAAGGCTATGAAGTACACGGATTAATCCGACGAAGCTCTTCTTATAATCAGGAGCGCTTAGAAGATCTTGTTACAGAAGAGGAAGCAAATGCATTATTAAATAACTCTAATTTTCATCTTCATTATGGGGATGTTACAGATGCATTAAATGTTACTAGACTTATAACTGAGATTAAACCGGATGAATTCTATAATCTAGCAGCACAATCTCATGTTCGTGTTTCTTTTGATATGCCAGGATATACATTAGATGTAGATGCAAAGGGTACATTAAATATTCTTGAAGCGGTGCGAATCGCAGGTTTAACTGAAAAAACAAGGATATACCAAGCTTCCACATCTGAATTATATGGGAAAGTACAAGAGGTACCGCAAAGTGAAACGACCCCGTTTTATCCACGATCACCATATGGTGTGGCAAAAATATATGGGTATTGGGTCACAAAGAACTATCGGGAATCTTACAATATGTTTGCCGTAAATGGAATCTTATTCAATCATGAATCAGAACGCAGAGGTGAAACATTTGTAACCCGGAAGATTTCACTTGCTGCTGCGCGAATTGCTCAAGGGAAACAAGAGAAGCTAAAGTTAGGAAACTTAAATTCCTTACGTGATTGGGGTTATGCAAAGGATTATGTTGAATGTATGTGGTTAATTCTACAGCACGAGATACCGGAGGATTTTGTCATTGCAACTGGTGAAATGCACTCTGTAAGAGAATTTGTAGAACTAGCATTCCATCATGTAGGAATTGAGATTGAATGGATAGGAAAGGGCATAGAAGAAAAAGGAATCAATAAGAATACCGGTGAGGTCATTGTAGAAGTGGATCCTCACTATTTCCGCCCTGCAGAGGTTGATCAATTATTAGGAGACCCAACAAAATCCAAAACCTTGTTAGGCTGGAATCCAACCAAAACGTCATTTAATGATTTAGTTCGTATTATGGTAAAAGCAGATATGGAAAAGGTTGCAAAAGAAGATCGTGCTAAGCGGATGTTTGATGGAGGTTTGATGAAGGAACCGATCTCTTTCATCAAGAATTAAGGATAACCCCTTGTTAGGAAGGTAGCTATGTCTAAAAAAAGGATAGTATTTGTCATTAACTACTTTTATCCAGACGTTGCATCGATTGCTCAACTAATGACGGATCTCGTTAGTGATTTGCAAGATGAGTTCGACATAACTGTAGTTGCCGCTCAACCAGGATATGCCGCTGAACAGAGTAAGGATAAAAAAATGATAGGAACCGGTAAATATGGAAATGTGAAGGTCAGAAGGCTGAAATTACCGATCGTCAATAAATTATCGAAGGTTAGTAGAATACGATATATTCTATCCTACTTTCTCTTGGCACTCATGGCCACCCTATTTGAAAGAAAGGTAGATATTATTTATTCGATTTCACAGCCACCGATTTTAGGCGGTTTAATCGGAACGATTGGGAAGTTTTTTAAAAGATGTAAACACATTTATAATGTACAGGATTTTAATCCAGAACAAGCAGCGGCCATCCATTATTCAGGCAGTAAGCTGGTTTATCAGTTTGCCAGGTACGTAGACATGCTCAATTGCAAATTTGCAGATGAGGTGATTGTCGTTGGAAATGATATGCAGGAAACACTAGTCGAGCGGTTTAAAAATAAACCTGTCCCCAAAAGCTCGGTGATTAATAACTGGACGAATGAAAAGGACATCGTCCCATTAGCTGAGGATACAGCTGAGGTAAAAAGGTTTCGGGAAGATCATCAGCTGATGGGAAAATTTGTTGTCATGTATTCTGGCAATCTAGGACTTTTTTATGATTTAGAAAATATCATTGCTGTTGCGAAAAAAATGAATGATAACCCTGATATTGTCTTTGTCTATATAGGCGAAGGGGCGATAAAAAGGAAAATGGAAATGTATGTTCATGATCATCAATTAAACAATGTACTTTTCCTGCCATATCAACCAAAGGAATTTTTAAAATATTCCTTGAATGCGGCAGATGTTCATTTGGTCGTCAATCAAAAGGGGATTAAAGGGGTTTCGGTCCCAAGTAAAATTTACGGGGTCATGGCAGCAGGGAAACCGATAATGGGTGTACTGGAACAAGGCAGTGAAGGTCAGCAGCTAATATCGAATAGTCGTTGTGGGTTGGTGGTAGAACCCCAGGATTACAAGGGGATTTATGACGGGATCATGAGGTTTTATCAACTGGAAAAAGGAAAGCGCGAGGAAATGGGAGTCAACGGAAGAGTCTATTTAGAGAATCATTTAACAAAGGAAGTCTCCATTCATAAATATCGAAAAATATTGAGAGATTTATAAAAACGATATCTGTTGGGTGGATATCGTTTTTAATTGGAGGCGAAAAAAGGGTCTTGTTGAAATGGGGGGAGCAGATGAATAGCAACTGGTTTAAGTTATTGATGAAAGTAACAAAAGTGAAATACGGAAAGAACCTGCTGTTAAAGGGGGTACCCGTTATTTTCAATCAAACTGGGGCCAAACTCACGATCGGTGATCATGTGACGATTAATTCTTCGTTCCTATCGAATCTGGTGGGATTGTATCAGCGGACGATCATTATCACTCGAACACCAGATGCCGAAATCCATATCGGAAATCATGTTGGTATTTCTGGTGCAACGATTTATGCCAGAAATTCTATCACCATTGGCGAGTACACGCATATTGGCGGGAACACGAAGATTCTCGATAATGATTTTCACCCTCTTGAGATTGAAGCAAGAAATCAAGATATCAAAGAAAAAATCAGCTCAAGACCAGTAGTGATCGGCAAGAACTGCTTTATTGGCTGTAATAGCTTGATCTTAAAGGGAACGGTCCTTGGGGATGGCTGTGTCGTAGGGGCAGGAGCCATTGTCAGCGGTAGATTCGAGGATAACTGTGTTATTGCAGGCAATCCAGCTAGAGTTATTAAAAGATTAGATTTCGGAGAAAAAGCAGGTTCCGCTTATCAGATTTCGAATTTTTAAAAAAAGTATACGATTTTGGGGAGGATTATATGAAAGCAGTCCTGTTAGCTCCGCTGCCGCCACCCTCGGGTGGAATTGCATCATGGGCAAAACGAATGCAAACCGTCCAGTTGAAGAATGATTGGAAGGTGATCATTGTGGATGAAAAGGTAATAGGCGGCCGTGACATTTTTGGAGCGAATACGCGCAAACATCTTTCGACAGAAATCGAACGCTGCTTGAAAATCTGGCGGGATTTATGGAGGACCTTGGATGACAGGGAAGTGAAGGTGGTCCATTCCAATATTCCGGCAGGCTGGACGGGAATGCTTCGTGAAATCGTTTGTGCCCTTATTAGTAAAGGAAGAGGAAGAAAATTTATCATTCACTACCGCTGTACCATTCCCAATATGGTCAAAGGGAAGAAAAATAAGCTTGTTTTTAAAATCTTAACCGATATAAGTGATGCCAGCATTGTTCTGAACACTCCATCTGAAACATTTGTGCGGAAATATAGCAAGAAGCCGGCCTATTTGATTCCAAATTTTGTTTCTCTAACCGAGATGAATTCGGCCCTTTCTGATGCGAAACCGGTGGGCCGCAAGCTAACCGCCGTCTATGTGGGTGGAGTGACGGAGGAAAAAGGATGTCTCGAGCTGATCGAAGCGGCAAAAAAATTGCGAAAAATTGAATTTAGATTGGTTGGTTCCGTAGCACCTGAGATCCATCAGGCTGAAATTCCTGAAAATGTGACTCTTTGCGGCGAGGTGGATCGGCAGGGTGTCCAAAAGGAACTCGCGCAGGCTGATCTGTTTTTATTTATGAGTAAATATTATGGCGAAGGATTTTCGAATGCTTTGGCAGAAGCGATGGTCGCAGGTCTTCCTTGTGTTGTCTCTGATTGGGCAGCTAATAAAGACATGATTGAAACGAACGGCGGGTTTGTGGTACCGGTGAACGATATCAACAAGCTCTGCAACGCGATTCAAGTATTAGCTGGTTCGGAGGAATTACGACAGAAAATGGGCAGATGGAATATTGAAAAAGTAAAAACCTATTACCTGCAGGAACGTGTGACTTCGCTTTATGTCGATTTATATGAAGAGGTCGTAAAGGTGTAAGGAGAAGCACCAGAATGAAAGAAGAAGGAGCAGGTTCATGAAAGTAGGGTTAATGATTCCATCTTTGTTCCATGGCGGAGCGGAACGCGCGATATGCCGCTTATCCGATATATTTGCAGCGGCGGGTTATGAGGTCTACCTGATTGTGTTTGATGCATCAAAGAAATATTATTCCTTTTCAGGACAATTAGTAGATTTACAGTTACCAGATGGCGGAACACCGATAGATAAAATGAGAGTTTTATGGAGAAGAGTAAAGGCTGTTAAAAATATTAAAGACCAGTATAACCTAGAGGTTGTGATTAGTTTTATGGCTGCCGCAACCTTTGTCAATACCCTTGCAAAATCAAGTGCAAGGTGCATTGTTTCCCAACGAAATTTTATGAGTAAAGAAACAGGAAATAAACTGAAAAAAAAGCTATTGCAATACTGTTTTAAGAATGCAGATGCCGTCGTAGCTGTCGCGGAGCTTTGCCGGTTAGATCTGATCGAAAACTTCAACGTTCCCGTTCATAAGGTTCATACCATTTATAATGCGTATGACCAACTACAAATTTCAAAAAAGATGGAAGAAAAGATAGAAGAGAATCATCAAACCTTTTTTGATCGTCCTCGGTTTAATTTGGTTTCGGTTGCCAGACCGGAGTACCAAAAAGGCTTTTGGAATTTAGTCAAAGTCTTATACCTGGTGAGAGAAAAAGGTGTGGATTGCGGCTTGACAATCGTCGGTGAGGGCAGTCAACTCTCAAAGCTGGAAAAACTGAGCCACGCATTAGGGTTAAAAGAACATGTCAAGTTAGTCGGATATCAATCCAATCCTTATGCTTATATCGGAAGATCCGACCTCTATGTGATGACTTCCTTGTTTGAAGGGTTTCCCAATGCGTTAACAGAGGCCATGTGCTGCGGAAAGCCGATTATTAGCACGGATTGCCCAAGTGGTCCAAGGGAGATTTTGCAGGGGAAAGAACAGCTCACAAAAAAAGCCGATCGGGCAGAGCTTTGTGAATATGGAATATTGGTTCCGGTTTTTTCTGAGAGGGAGAATTGGGAAGAAAACCAGTTTGATAGGGAACAGGAAATCATGGCCGAAACCATTTGTGAGGTATTAGGCAATGAGCTATTAAGAAAAAAGCTGGGAGTTAAAGCTCAAGAAAGAGCTGCCTCGTTTTCCTATCATTCCTGCCTAAAAGCGTATGAACAATTATTTTAGGTTTCCTAAAAAATAGCAAATGGAAATGAGAGAGAGGACATGCAAATATCGGTCAGAGGATTAAAGAAAGTAACCATACAAGATTGTCTGTTTTTTTTGAGTATTATTTTTTATCTAGGATATTTAGTGATGAGTTATCAGCATGCCCAATGGGAACCAATCCCTTCTGAAAATGTCTATACACAAGCGATCGCCGTTACACCCCTTTCACGCATGCTGAAGATTGCAGGACTTTTAATGTTATTTTTGACTTTTTTCTTTTCAGTTTTAAAGCAAGGAATCAAATGTTCCCAAGGAATGTTTTTTTCCTTATTTTGTATGTTTGCGATCAGTACCATCTGGTTAGTCGAAAGCCTGCAGTATTATGGTATTTTGACCATTCTTGTTAACGTCAATACCCCGCCGGTGATTCTGTGGTATGTGATCATCGGATTTTTACTGGGGACGGATGATCGCTGCTGGGAGGTCGTGAAAAAATTAGTACCCTTTATCGGGATAGCCTTTACGCTGCTGAGTTTAGTGACGGCTATTGAGTTTAACAGCCAGTTTACTGGAGCGAGAATGGCGGAATCCTCTTTATTGACGTATTTCATGACCGGGTTATGGGCGACTGCCTTTTGGATTTTCACGGCAGGCAAAGACAAAGAAACGATGAAAAGCAGCTTGGCCAAATTATTCCTTGTGTTTATTTTGGTCATCGTTGCATTGGTCACCAACAGCCGTGGATGGTTATTACAATCCTCGTTTTTATTCTTGTACACGATTCTGTCTAACCAAAAGAAAAATAAAATCGCTATTATTGTCAGCCGCGTGTTAGTCGTGGTGGTGATCCTGATCGGCGTCAATTGGCTGAAGGATTATTTTCTCACCGCTTATACGAATCTTGTGAATCGGCTTTCTGCGGATACGAGAAGTAATCAGCTATCTGACTTTTTTTCACAGGTTACCATTAGCCAAATGCTGTTTGGACAGGGAGTGAGTGCCCGATATTATTGGAATGGCAGAGCCTATGGCTTTATTGACAATCAGCTCTTATTTGTGTGCTTTCGGTATGGGATCGTACCGATGGCCGTCTTCTTAATGATGAACCTAAGAGGGATTGTGATCGGATGGAAGAAAAAGAAAAATGAAAAATATCTGCTGTTGATGTGGCTGGCCGCCTTGTTAGGATTATCTGTCTATTTCAATATCAGTATGGATCTGTCCAATCTTATTGTCATGATGCTGCTTGGGCATCTCCATAAGGAAAATATTTTGAGAAGACGAGAGGTACAGCCAAGAATGATAAAAAGGACTAGTGTCATTGGAGAGGTATAAGAGATGAAAATATTGTTCGTCGTAAATGGTATTAGTGGCGGTGCCAGCAATGTGATCCAATTACTTGCCACGCACTTTCAACGAAAAGGAAATCAGGTCGATTTGCTGCTGTTTGATGGGATGGATGTTTCATCTCGGTATGACCTCTCTGGGGTTAAGATCATCGAGCTGCCGAAATTATTGCCAGAACGTTCCTTCAACTCGTATACACGGGTCGTTCATCGGATTAAGAGTGTGAAGGCTTATTTAAAGAAAGATAAACCAGATATCATTGTTTCGTTTTTAGATAATATCAACACGTTAACTTGTTTTGCTGCTTGGAACTCTGATATTCCCATCATCGTTTCCGAAAGAACCAATACGATTACGAATAAACTTTCGTTTCCTTGGGATGTATTGAGAAAAATTGCTTATCGGAGAGCCAATAAGGTAATTGTTCAATGCTCGATCTTTGCCGATTTTTATAATGGTTATTTTAAAAATAAGACGAACGTGATTCCGAATCCGATTGTGAATCCGAAGGCGAGACATGTCGTGAAAAGCGACCAGCAATTTCATTTGGTTTCAGCCGGGCGATTAGCCTATGGGAAAAATTTTGAATGGTTAATCAACACCTTTGCCAAGATTGTCAAGCGTGTACCGGAAGCGCATCTTACCATTTACGGACGTGGTGAAAAAGAGCGGGATTTAAAACAGATGATTGGGACACTCGGGCTAGAATCTTCTGTCACGTTAGCCGGTTATACCACGAATGTGCATGAGAAAATGGCCCAGGCCGATGTGTATGTAATGCCCTCGCTTCAGGAGGGATTTCCGAATTCCTTGTGTGAAGCGATGGCAGTCGGACTGCCGGTTGTGGCGTTCCAATGTCATGAAGGATTAAACGAGATTGTGACAAATGGTGAAAATGGTTTTTTAGTAGAAATGAATAATCAGGAAGCCTTCATCGAAAAGGTGGTCCAATTATCTCAGGATCGTGACTTACGTGAGCAAATTGGAACAGAAGCCCAAAAACTAGCTGAAAGATATTCCGAACAAAATATTTACGAGCTTTGGGAAGAAAATATTCAGAACGTGATGAGGGTGAGGGAATCAAGTTGAAGAGGGTGTTTATTTGTTCGGAGGTTTCCTTTCCCAGAGGCGGAGCCGCTTCCAATTATATTGAATATCTTGCATTGTCCTTGATTGAGGGCGGCTATCAGCCAGTTGTCATTGGGCAGGGGAAGAATTCCGAAGAAGATTTATCTGGGGATACTTACAAGTATAACGGAATCTATTATTATAATTATCCACCACAAACAAAGGTATCCCGATATAAATTCAAGCGATTTATCGATGCCAATTTTTATAACGGCAAGATGATTGTTGGTTTGCTTAAAAAACTACAACTATCTTCGAGGGATTACATCATTTTTTATACCAGAAACTGCTTTACGATCGAGCCTGTGATCCGTTATGCAAAGCAGCAGGGAACTATGGCTTCCATGGCCGTCACTGAACATCGAGAAGATCATCATTATAAGAATATATGGTTATCCTGGCGGTCGAAGTATTCGTTTAAGTACTCGATTTCCAGAACAAAAAGTGTTATTCCGATCAGCCGTCATTTAGAAAAGTACTTTCAAGAACAAGGGTGCCGTACCCTGCTGCTTCCGTGTATGGCCAATCCGTATGAATACACCTTTGATCCTGAAAAAAGAAGCCATCTAGTAAATTTTATTTATTCTGGGAGAGATTTCGCCAAAGATTCCTTCGATACGATGCTGAAGTCCTTTTTGCTGCTGACGGACGAAGAAAGGAATAAGGTGCGGTTCCATCTAACCGGAGTGAAATATGAAAAACTGGTGGAGTATTTAGGTGAAGAGAAAAAGATCTTAGAAGAATTAGAATCCGTCTTGACGATCCATCCGTGGCTGGAATATCACGAATTGGTTGCATTGGTGAAGAGGATGGATTATCTCTTTATCGCGAGAGAGATTAAACAAACGACGCTTGCTAATTTTCCAAGCAAAGTGCCGGAAATGATGTGCTACGGTGTGATCCCATTAGTCTCTCGTGTGGGAGATTATACCGACCTTTATTTGACCGATGGAAAAGACAGCTTAATCTTTGATGGGTGTACGCCTGCGGACGGAGTGAAAGCGATAAGGCGGGCGATGATGATCTCTAAAGAAAAGCGGATAGAAATGAGAATACAGGCAAGGAAAACGGCCGAAGAAAAATTTTACTATGGTGTTTGGTCAGAAAAAATCGGTGAATTTATCGAAAAATGCAGAGTAGAGGGTGTGGTATGATCGGCCGAAAAAATACACGGAAGTCTGCAGGACGTGAGATAGAAGGTTGAGGTCAATATGGGGGAGAAAACTCTAAAGAATAAAGTGGTTAATGGGTTGTTTTGGACATTTGGGGAGCGAATCCTTACACAGGGAATTTCATTCGCTTTATCGATTATTTTAGCACGCTTGCTGATGCCGAGTGAGTATGGTGTTGTGGCTTTAATTCTGGTGTTTATTAATATCGCAAATGTTTTCGTTTCAACTGGACTAGGAGAATCATTAATTCAAAAAAAGGATACGACTGAGTCAGATTTTTCTACGATGTTTTATTGCAGCTTTGTCCTATCCCTTTTTCTCTATACGATTCTCTTTTTTTCAGCTCCGTATATAGTGGCATTCTATAACCATTCAGAATTAATATGGGTCTTGCGAATCCTTGCTTTGATTTTACCGATTTCTTCCTTTAATACGATCCAGCAAGCATATGTTTCGAAAAAGATGATGTTTAAGAAATTCTTTCTGTCAAACTTTTGCAGCGCAATTCTTTCTGGATGTATCGGGATTATGATGGCCTATAACGGGTTTGGCGTCTGGTCATTAGTCGCTCAATTCTTAACAAGCTCTGTGGTAGGGACCATCGTGCTGTTTTTCACGATACGATGGAGGCCCAAATGGTTATTTTCCATTACGGCTGCTAAGGATTTGATCAGCTTTGGCTGGAAGCTGATCACCGCAAATCTGATTAATACGGTCTATAGCGAGTTAAGAAGCCTTGTTATTGGTAAAAATTACACCATGGCAGATCTAGCTTATTACAATCGCGGGAATCAGTTTCCCAGTCTGATTATCAGCAATATCAATACCACGATTTCAAAGGTGATCTTTCCGGCGATGGCAACGGTAAATGATGACCCTGCCCGCTTAAAGAGCGTAACGAGACGAGCGATGAAATTGACCGCCTATTTAACCTTTCCGCTAATGATTGGTCTTATGAGTGTGGCACATTCTCTTATTCTCGTTTTACTAACTGAAAAGTGGTTATTTGCTGTTCCGTTTTTGCAGATTTGCTGTGTTTATTGGTTATTTCAGCCGATGCAAACCGCCAATTGGCAAGCAATTAAGGCATTAGGCCGGAGTGACCTTTTAATGAATCTAGAAATCGTAAAAAAAGTAATTGGCGTAACGCTTCTATTAATCAGCATGAATATCAGTGTATATGCCATTGCCATGTCCAATGCCATTTTTGCGGGTATTTCAATGTTGATCAACATGATTCCCAATAAAAAGCTGATCGAGTACAGCATGTTGGAGCAATTTCGTGACATTGCCCCGCCGTTATTGTTATCGATTACGATGGGCGGGATGATCTATACCTTGTCTTGGCTGCCGCTTCCAGTTGGTCCAACGTTAGTCTTGCAAATTGTAAGCGGAGGGATCATCTATGTTGGGGCTTCCTATATTTTTAAGCTTGATAGTTTTAAGTATGTGAGTGACATGATCATGAAGAAAGTAAGGAATAAAAATATCTTACAACTTCAAAAAGTAAAGGATGGGAAAGCGAATGCTAAAGCGAATTAACAGAGTAATTAAGAAACCGATGTTACCTATTTTATGGGCATGTCATCTAGGATGGTTGAATTGGCTGCCAGATAAAGTTTATCTTAAAATGTTGTTTCGTATTAGAATGAAAAAGAAGTTAGACTGGAAAAATCCAAAAACGTTTAATGAGAAACTTCAATGGCTTAAAATACATGACCGACATCCTAAATATAATAAAATGGTAGATAAGTATGAGGCGAAGCAATATGTGGCAAGCCAGATCGGATCAGAATATATCATTCCGACTTATGGGGTGTGGGATTCCTTTGAGCAAATTGATTTTGATCAGTTACCCAACCAGTTTGTCCTAAAGTGCACACACGATTGCGGAGGGTTAGTTATTTGCCGCGATAAAAGTACCTTTGATATTGAGAAGGCTCGCGAGAAAATCAATAAATGCCTGAAACGAAACTATTTTTATCATACCCGTGAGTGGGTCTATAAAGATGTAAAACCAAGAATCATCGCCGAGAAGTATATGAAGGATGCTTCATCTGTCGTTTTAAAAGATTATAAGTTTTATTGCTTTAATGGAAAGCCAGAATTCGTACAATTATCCGAAGGGATGGAGAATCAACGTACGGCTTCGATGGCTTTTTTAACGTTGGAATGGGAACGTGAGCCGTTTGTAAGAAATGACTTTTTCCCGATTGAGAAAATTCCAGCTAAGCCGATCCATTTTGAACTGATGAAATCTTTTGCAGAACAGTTATCGCAAGGACATACTTTTTTGCGTGTTGATTTATACGAAATTAATGGGAAGGTTTATTTTTCTGAATTAACGTTTTTCCCTACAAGTGGATTTATTCCCATCAAACCCGAAAAGAATGATGAGTATATTGGCAAGCGGCTTCAACTACAAAATCATCAAGTAGTGAAAGGGTGAACCTAATGATGAATACAAGTTTCAGTGATAAAACGATTCTTATTACGGGGGCAGCGGGTTTTATCGGCTATTACCTAGCTAAACAGATTTTAGAGACCAATGATCACGTGGTGTCGATTATTGGCCTTGATAATATGAATGACTATTACGATGTTAGGCTAAAGGAAACCAGATTGAGCTTGCTGCAGGAACTAGCAGCGGACGAAGCTAAAGGCACCTTCACTTTTATTAAAGGCTGCCTGACAGACAAAGCTCTCATAGATTCTATTTTTGAACAGTACCGGCCGAATATCGTGGTAAACCTTGCTGCACAGGCAGGTGTTCGTTATAGCATTGCGAACCCGGCATCCTATATCGAATCTAACTTAATTGGATTCTTTCATATTCTTGAGGCTTGCCGTCATTCCTATGTGAATGGAGCAAAAGGGGTTGAGCATCTTGTGTATGCATCCTCTTCCTCTGTGTATGGATCCAATAAAAAGGTACCGTATTCTACTGATGACAAGGTAGATAATCCTGTTTCATTGTATGCAGCCACAAAGAAGTCTAATGAATTGCTAGCACATTCGTATTCTAATTTATATGGCATTCCTTCTACAGGCTTACGTTTCTTTACCGTTTACGGTCCAATGGGCAGACCAGATATGGCATACTTCGGATTTACCAACAAACTTGTTAAAGGAGAAAAAATCCAAATTTTTAATTATGGTGATATGATGCGAGATTTCACCTATGTGGATGATATTGTGACCGGCGTTATGAATGTCATGCAAAAAACTCCAGAGGCAAATGAAGATGGTGTGAAGTATAAGGTATACAACATTGGTAACAATCAGCCAGAAAGCCTGTTGAACTTTGTGGAGACCCTTGAGAAGTGCCTGATGAGAGAGGGGATTATAGATAAACCTGCTGAGAAAGAACTTCTGCCTATGCAGCCTGGTGATGTTTACCAGACCTATGCAGATGTAGATGAACTTGTGAAAGACTTTGGTTTCAAACCCAGCACTAGTCTTGAACAAGGTCTTAGTCGATTTGCCCAGTGGTATAAGGAATATTATTTAGTAAACAAAGTGAAGGCGGTACAAATATGAAAATAGCAGTAGCTGGAACTGGGTATGTAGGGTTAGTCACAGGAGTCTGTCTGGCAGAACACGGTCATTTTGTTACGTGTGTAGATATTGATGAAAATAAAGTTGCCTTAATGAAGGCCGGAATATCTCCAATTTATGAACCAGGCCTTGAAGAGTTAATGGGAAAGAATATGGATCGATTGGATTTTACAACACAGTACAAAGAAGCTTATAAATTTGCAGATATCATTTTCATTGGTGTTGGAACTCCAGAAAAGAAGGATGGTTCAGCTAATTTAAGTTATGTTTATGAAGTAGCGGAACAAATTGCCGGCAGTATTGAGAAGGATTGTGTAGTTGTTGTTAAATCAACAGTCCCTATTGGTACAAATGACAAAATTGAAGATTTGATTAAGTCCAATTTAGCAAATGATGTAAATGTTTATGTTGTTTCCAATCCGGAATTTTTGTCACAAGGTACAGCGGTCAAGGATACATTACATGCATCAAGGATTGTTATTGGGGTAGAAGATGAATTTGCGAGAAAGGGATTAAAAGAGATTTATAAGAATTTTGATGCTCCAATGGTGGTTACAAATAGAAAAAGTGCTGAGATGATAAAGTATGCTTCCAATGATTTTCTAGCCCTGAAAATTTCATTTATTAATGAAATTGCAAACCTTTGCGAAATTATTGGAGCTGATATTGAAGATGTTGCACATGGCATGGGGTATGATGCCCGAATCGGAAACCGATTCTTAAATGCAGGTATAGGATATGGAGGGTCTTGTTTCCCTAAAGACACAAAAGCATTGCATTGGTTAGCCAATTTCCACGACTATGAGTTAAAGACAGTAAAAGCCGCGATTGATGTAAATGAAAATCAAAAACTTAAATTGTTCAAAAAATCCCGCAAATATTTTGACAGCTTAAAAGGATTGAATGTAGCTGTTCTAGGGTTAACCTTTAAGCCGGGAACAGATGATTTAAGAGAAGCGCCTTCGCTTGTGAATATTCCCATTATGATGGATGACGGAGCAAATGTGAAAGCGTGGGATCAAGTGGGGGTCAGTAACTTTAAAAAGTTATATCCACACGGAATCACGTACTGCTATTCCATAGATGAAACCATTAAGGATGCAGATGTTTGTTTTATTTGTACCGAATGGGACGAAGTTAAAAACTATAATCTAGAGAACTTTAGTAAGTTGATGAGAAATCCAATCGTAATTGATGGAAGAAACTGCTATGATTTGGTAAGCGTAAAAAATGCAAAAATCATTTATGACTCAATCGGAAGAGAAACGATAAACAGTTTAGAAATGTCACTTTTATAAGTGATTTTTTTATTTTGAATCAAGATATAGCTGTAATGTACTGAAGATGCAATCTCTTAATAAAACAATTTTAAAAAGAAAAGGCAGACCAACTCCCGGTCTGTCTTTTTTATGGAGGAAAATCATGAGATTAGTACTTTTATCTGGCGGTTCAGGAAAACGGTTATGGCCGTTGTCAAATGATACACGTTCAAAACAATTCTTGAAAGTGCTTGAAGGGGAAAATGGAGAAAAACAGTCGATGGTGCAAAGGGTATGGGGACAGTTAAAAAGAGCGGGACTTACAGAATGTTCATTTATCTCAACTTCAAAAATGCAAAGAGACATGATATACAGCCAAATTGGTATGGATGTTCCGTTAATTATTGAGCCTGAAAGACGGGATACGTTTCCAGCGATCGCATTGGCTGCCTCTTATTTATACTCGCTTGAAAGTGTGCCGGAAAATGAGGTCATTGCCGTTTTGCCAGTAGATCCATATATAGAAGGTCACTTTTTTGAAAAGGTAAAAGAATTAGAGAAGGCATTAGCCCAATCAGAAGCTGATCTTGCTTTAATTGGAGTGAAGCCGACATATCCATCTTCCAAATATGGATATATTGTTCCAATTGAACATACGGAAAAAGAAGTAGAATATTTAACTGTAAACCATTTTACCGAAAAACCAAGTGAAGAAGAGGCACAAACACTTATAGAAAAAAACGCATTATGGAATTGTGGTGTGTTCGCATTTAAATTGAAATATCTCATTGATTTACTTTATGAAAAAGGCTTTCCGCTTCATTTTGATGAACTAGAACGACAATATCAGTATCTCCCTAAAATAAGCTTTGATTATGAAGTGGTTGAAAAAGCAAATCATCTTATCGTACTTCCTTATGATGGATATTGGAAAGATCTTGGAACATGGAATACGTTAACAGAGGAGATGGTTACCACTCAAATCGGAAAAGGTATTATTAGTGACGATACTTTTAATACCCATTTAGTGAATGAATTAGATATTCCGATAACTGTTCACGGAGTCAAAGATGTAGTGGTGGCTGCAAGTCCAGATGGGATTCTTGTTACGGATAAAGCATCTAGTCCAAAAATAAAAGACCTAATTGGTTCATTTATTCAGCCGCAAATGTATGAAGAACGGATATGGGGATGGTCTCGTGTATTAGATTATGCAAAATTTGAGAATGGACAGGAAATGGTTACGAAGCGAATTTGTATTCATAAAGGCAAAAATTCAAGCTATCATTATCATCATTTACGTAATGAAGTGTGGACGATCGTTAAAGGTGAGGGAGAAATAGCTTTAGATGGTGCAATTAGTCGTGTAAAAGCAGGGGATATCATTCACCTTCCGGCAGAAAAAAAACATGGAATTTTTGCGATTAGTGATTTAGAGTTTATCGAAGTTCAAACAGGTTCAGGGATCACAGATGAAGACTTTATCAGATTATTTATGACTTGGGATGAAGTAATTCAACATTTCCAGCAATCTAAATCAAAGGTGATTTTGTAAACATTTGTCTGTCAAGAATGATAGGAAAATTGAATTTATTAATCACTGGAGATATTCCTTCATTTCCTTTTTTGCTGAAGGTGAAAATTCCTTCATCGGAATTTCAACCTCTAACTAGCCTAAGGGACAAATGCAGGAATTATCTCCATGTTTTCATGGCGCATTATATCCTTTAGTCAGCACTTTTGGATAAGTAGATAAGAATGGTAGTGATACGAATTGAATATCAATAAGATTAAAATATCGCTATGGATAATGATTACAATAATCTTTATGTCTGTTATTTTTATTCAATCTAATACCCCTTACAAACAACAGGATATTAAACCATTTCTGGAAGAGATGATTGAGTTAAAGAAAATACCAATTACATTTTTTTACAATGATAGAGTGATAAGTGGGTATCGTCCCTATGAGTTTTTGGAATTTGTACTCCGAAAGGCTGGTCATGTAGTTCAATATTCCATTTTAACATTAATTTTGATAAAGACTTTATCTTTTATAAAAGCTCGGCTTTTTACTGTATTAAGCCTCAGTTTTATCCTTTCTTTTATCATTGCTTTGTTTGATGAATGGCATCAACGCTTTATTGCAGGTCGAACCGGCCAGCTTATTGATGTTTTTACATTCGATCTTTTCGGTATCATTCTAGCAATTTTGGGTTTTTTGTGGGCCAAGAAATATAAAGTTAATAAACTTTCAGAATCCCCTGGCAAAACAAAGAAGATTTGATGTCATTTATTATTGTTTATATGATATAGCTCTATATCATATAAACAATAATGAAAAATGTCAGTGTTGTAACTAAATTGAATTATGAAACTTATTATAAACATAAGTAAGGAGAATTGAATGATGCAGTTATTAATAGCTGGTGACCTTGTCCCTACAAAATCTAATGAATCTCTATTTAATAGCGGACAAATTGAAACTTTAATTGGAAATAAATTAGTTGAAATTTGGCAATCTGCTGATATGCGCCTAGTAAATCTAGAGGTGCCGCTTACTGATCAAGAAACCCCAATTATAAAAAACGGTCCTAATCTCAAAGCTTCAACAAGTACTATTCATGGAATAAAGAATCTAAATCCAACATTAGTTACTTTGGCAAATAATCATATATTGGATCATGGAGTACAAGGACTTGATTCTACTCAAAATCTATTAAATCAACATAAAATACCTTTTATAGGGGCTGGCCGTAATATAGGTGAAGCTTCCAAACCTTATATTGTAGAAAAAGATGGTGTTTCTATTGGAATCTATGCTTGTGCAGATCATGAATTTTCAATTGCAACTCAACAGAATCATGGAGCAAACCCGTTTGATCCTTTGGAAAGTCTTGACCAAATAAAAAGTTTAAAAGCAAAATGCGACTACCTCATTGTTTTATTCCATAGCGGAAAGGAGCATTATCGCTATCCATCCCCTTACCTTCAAAAAGTATGTAGAAAAATGGTTGAAAAAGGCGCTGATATAGTAGTATGTCAACATAGTCATTGTGTAGGATGTTATGAAAATTACCATGATGCCACCATTATTTATGGGCAAGGTAACTTTATTTTTGATTATTTTGATAGTGAATTTTGGAGGACAGGTTTGCTAGTGAAAGTAGAAATAACTGATAAATTAACTGTTGATTATATTCCAATTGTTAAAAAAGATAATTTGGTGAGGTTAGCTCTTGGAGAAAATTCAGATCATATTTTGAATGAATTTTTTAGGAGGTCAAAAGAGATTTGTCTAGAAGGTTTTGTAGAAGGTGAATATCTAAAATTTGCTAATCAAAAATTAGAAGATTATCTTAGAACCTTTTCAGGTTTGGGAAAATGGGCGTCTAGAATTGACCGTAGAATATTTAAAGGAAACCTTTTAAAAAGGCTATATAAAAAGGATCAGTTATTAAAAGTACAAAACTATATTGAATGTGAATCTCATCGGGAGTTATTGATAAAGGGGTTAAAGGATAAATAAATATATTCCAAACCATCAAAGGCTCTTTTATTTTAAACGTCACGATATAAAAACATTATTGTTACTTTAAGTATATTTATGTTATATTTAAGATGGTGCTTTATAAAGAACGAATTAATTTAACTTCATATTATGGAATGGAGAATAAAAAATGAGAGTGTTAAGCTATTGTAATAAATCCTGAAGGATTATTTTTGTGAAATTTGTTCGTTATAAATGACAAAATGCATTGTAAAAAAATACAGTGGGGGATAAAAATGGAACAACAATGTTTTAAAGAAATTTATAATCAACTATTAAAAAGTTATGATGTAAATAAAACTTCAAATATTTTTCAAGGGAAAATTTTAAATGAGAATATAGAAGTTTTTTTAGATAATTTCAAAAAAATATTGTTGCCAGAATATTTTAACGATAAAGAAGTTACAATACATTTATTAAACAATTTCAAGAAAATACTCCAGAATATTCTTAAATTAACTAAATATAATAATGATTTATCTGATGAAGATACAATGATTATTCTGGGGAAAATCCCAACAATTAGAACTATGCTTTTAAATGATATTAAAGCAGCCTTTAAAAAGGATCCTGCAGCAAAAAGTTATGAAGAAGTAGCGATAACCTATCCAGGATTATTTGCGATAATGGTTCATAGAATTTCTCATGAATTATATAATTTGGGGTATTTCTTTTTTTCTCGGTTATTGTCTGAATATTCTCACGGTAAGACTGGAATAGATATACACCCTGGGGCAACTATTGAAGAAAGTTTTTTCATAGATCATGGTACTGGAATTGTTATTGGAGAAACTACGATGATAGGTAACAATGTAACAATTTATCAAAATGTAACCCTTGGTGCATTTTCTTTTCATCGAGATGAGAGTGGAAACATTTTTAAAGGATTGAGGAGACACCCAACAATCGAAGATAATGTAACTATTTATGCAGGTGCAACAATTCTTGGCGGTGATACAGTTGTAGGAAAGGACTCCATAATTGGCGGGAATGTGTGGCTAACTGAAAGTGTTTTACCGAATAGTAAAGTCATTTCCACGTTTCAAAATAAAATTTACTATCCTCAAGAAAGTTAATATATCTTAAATAAACATTGCTTATTATTTTTTAAATAGTTCAATATTTCTGGTCATCTGTTCTTTATTAGGAATGTTTTTTTGCGTTATAATGAAAATCTATGAAATTGGTTGGATCAGAAAATGATGAAGAAGAAAAGACGGGTATTAGTAAAAAATGGTCAGCAATTAATTCCTTTTTGGGAAGATATTTATGATATTAACGAAATAGCTTCTAGAAATAATTTCATTTCGGATAAAGAGGTTCATGTTTGGCAAGCTTCTTTGGATTGTATTGCGGATTTTTATAACTATCTTTCAATTGAAGAAAAGCTAAAAGCAGGAAGGTTTAGAAATCAGCGAGACAAACAACGTTTTATTACATCCCATGGAATACTTCGCTGTATTCTTGGAGCGTATATCCAAAGTGATCCTTCTTCTTTGAAATTTGAAAGAACAAAGTACGGGAAGCCTTGGATATCTTCCTATAATTTTGAAATTTCTATTCGATTCAATATGACACATTCTGAAGATATTGTTTGTTTTATCATATCTAAGAGTAATGATGTAGGTATTGATATCGAAAAAATCAAGTATGATTTTGATTGGGATAGTATAGCAGAATTGTATTTTTCACCAAAAGAAGTAACCGATTTGCAAGTATTGCCAAGAAAAGAACGAATAAAATTATTTTTTACTTTATGGACCCGCAAAGAAGCACTTTTAAAAGCTCTAGGAACAGGATTAAGTGATCTAGAAAACATAAAAGGGATAGAAAATGATTATATGAAAAGGAATTACCCTCTATTTTCATTTTCCATTGGGGAAAATTATCAAGGTGCATTAGCAGTCAATAATGAGATTTCTAAAATCCGTTATTTCCGTTTTTTAAGTTAATTAATAATCTGAAAAAGTAAATTCATTCATTTTGATTTAAGTTGTGTAGGAGCCCTGTCAAATGTTATTTCATAAAAAATTTGGAGGCGAAAATATGGATAATACACTATTGAAAAGTGAGGAAGTAGACAGTTCTTTTCCAGAAGAAATATTTAATCGGGATTTAAATTATTGGAAAAGGCAGCTTGATGGTGATTTTCCTGAGTTGAACCTTCCAAATGACAATCCTAGAATAAAAAAGTCTATTTTTGAATACGAAACTTATAACTATACCTTTCCCAAATTTATATTCGAGGACATTAAATCACTTTCTAAACAAGAGAATGCAACCCCTTTTATGGTAATGATGGCAATGATTAAAGTTCTATTACATCGTTATAGTGGTGAAGAGGATATAATTGTCGGGACTAATATTTCTTCTGGAAATTTAATGGCTAAAGGTACGTCCACCAATTTATTTTTAAATACCCTAGTTTTACGAACTCAAATCCAGGAGCATATGTCATTTCTGGATGCTCTTCAAAAAGTTAAGGAAGTTATCCTTGAAGCATATAAACATCAAAGCGTTCCTTACAGCAAGATTGTTTCTGAGATTACCCATAAAAAAAATGAAAATAGAAATCCTTTCTATCAAGTAAAAATAAATTTGAATCATATCCATATGTCAAATAATGAAATAGAAGAATTAGAGATAAATAAAGCTATTGATATTGAAAAAAACACAGACTTTGTTGACCTTAATTTTAATTTCACAGAAGTTCAGGGAGACCTAAAATGTTCAATAATATACAATAAAAATCTTTTTAGAGAAGAAACTATAATACGTATAAAGAAACATTTTAATATTCTTATAGAAGGTGTTATTTCAGAACCAAAAACTCAAATCTCAATACTTCCATTAATTAACGACGCTGAAAAACATCAGCTTCTTGTTGAATGGAATAAAGGAAAGGTAAATTATCCTGAGTTAAATATACCTCAACTATTTGAAGAACAAGTGAAGTTAAATCCTAATAGTATAGCATTGATTTTTGAAAATATTGAGATCACATATCGTGAATTGGATATTAGAGCAAGTAAGATAGCGAATTATTTACGAAATAAAGGAATTAATCAAGAACAATTAGTTGCTGTTTGTCTCAACCGTTCACCAGACATGATTGCGAGCTTTTTGGGTGTCCTTAAGGCTGGAGGAGCATACGTACCTATTGATCCTACTTATCCTCAAGATAGAATTGCATATATGTTAGAGGATTCCGGTGTTTCAATTGTAATTACCACGGAAGATATGGCTAAGTTGCTTCCTCGTATCGATGCAACAATAGTATGCCTTGATAAAGAAGAAGAGGCTCTTTTGGCTCAGCTTGAAAAATGTGTAAATAGCAGCAGTCCTAAAAGCTTGGCTTATGTCATGTATACGTCGGGATCAACCGGGAAACCAAAAGGAGTCGCGATTGAACATCGTGGAATTGTTCGACTCATAAAAAATATTGACTATGCTAGGATAGGACCCAAGGAAACTTTTATCAACCTTACACCTGTAGCTTTTGATGTATCTGTTTTTGAAATTTACGGATCGCTATTAAATGGGGGAAAACTTGTACTAATGAATTCCCATAAGCCCCCATTTGACGAAATAGCGAGAACAATAAGGCAAAATCGTGTTACCTCCCTATGTGTTACTCCGGATCGGCTGAATTTGCTAATTGAGGATTATAGTAACGAATTGGGAAGCTTACGACAAATATTAGCTGCCGGAGAAGCCCTGCCTGTGTGGCTTGCCCAAAAATGTGTATCAAAGCTAAAAGAATGTATATTAATTAATGCATATGGCCCTACAGAGAATTCAGTTTACACAACGAGTTATCATGTAAAAGAAGTCTTACCCACCTTTTCATCCATTCCCATCGGACGCCCGATATCAGATGATAGTGTTTATATCTTAGATAAATATATGCAGCCTGTACCTATTGGAGTAATTGGAGAATTGTATTTATCGGGAGTAGGAATTGCAAGAGAATATTTTAAGAAACCAGAATTAACAAGTGAGAGATTTCCCCTTAATCCTTTTAGTGATGATCCAGATCAAAAACTATATAAAACTGGTGATTTGGCTCGATATCTACCAGATGGAATGATAGAGTTTTTGGGCAGAGCTGACGATCAGGTTAAAATTAGAGGAGTAAGGATTGAGCTTGGTGAAGTAGAGAAAATTGTAAGTTCGTTTCCTGGCATCCGACAAGCTGTAGCAGGTACAATAAAAGCTAAGGATGGTACAAAAGAACTGGTTGCATATGTAGTAATGAACAAAGATGTTAATTTTAATCAGCAAGAGCATCGTTCTTTTGCTCGTGAAAAATTGCCTGAATTTATGATTCCTACGTTTTTCGTTGAACTAGAGGAAGTTCCTGTTACACCAGTAGGGAAAATAGATCGTAAAAAACTGCCTATCCCAACTATGGGACCTAAAAGAGATCAAATTACCTTACCTCGAAAACCAATTGAAAAAAAACTTGTACAACTATGGGAAACTTTATTAGATATCAGTCCTATAGGAATAAGAGATAACTTTTTTGATTTAGGTGGCAATTCTTTATTAGCAATGCGATTGTTTTCTGATATAGAAAAAACGTTTAATAAAAGATTGCCTGTATCAATTATTTTTGAGGAAGAAACAATAGAAAATCTTGCAAGGTTATTGTCTTCCAAAAATCAACATAAGCAACCATCCTCTTCGGTAGTAGCCATTCAAGCTCACGGGTCAAAAGCCCCTGTCTTTTGTATTCATGGTGGTGGAGGAGAAGTATTGCTATATCGGGATTTGGCGGTTGAATTAGGAAATGACCAACCTGTATATGGACTTAGATATTCCAATAGTGAAAATAGCAATAATATTAGTGTTGAATCTCTGGCTGAAAAATATGTTAACGATATAAAAGAGATACAACCAACCGGACCATATTCTCTCTTAGGTTTCTGTTTTGGAGCTGCCATTGCTTATGAAATGGCACAAAAACTGATTGAAGATGGGGAAGAAGTTGCTTTGCTGACCCTTCTTAATTTTGGGAACCCCAAGACTGTTCCTTTGGAAATGCCCTTAAACAAAAAGATTATCAATAAAATAAAGATTCTATCTAAAATGCCCGTAAAGCAGCGTGCTTTATTTGTAAAAGATACCATCCAAAAAGTCTTTAGCAACTCTACCCCAGTTTCAAATACGACCGAAAATGGAGTTGAGGTTAATAAATCGACCATCACGAAAGCCATAAGGGTGTATCATCCCAAGCCTTATCCAGGGAAGATCTTACTTGTTTACGGAGAAAACTATCACGTATACGGAGGAAACCTTGGCTGGGAAACGGTTGAGCATGGCAGGATTCACGTCTATAAAGTAGATTCCAAACATAACAGTTTTTTAAAGAGGCCCAACGTTGAAATGGTTGTGAAATTTTTTAAGGAACATTTAGAGAAGGAAAAGATTAGCATAAAGGAACAACCAATAAAAAATTTCTTTTCAAAACTTTATCCAATTTTTCCTATTGGTTTTCTATTTTGCAAGAGATTTTTAGAATGTGGAAATACCTTCTTGTAAGGAAATTTTGGTAGTACTTTCTAAACGAGCACATCATTTCAGACCCTGGATTTCAAATTTATCTGGGATTTTATCTGAAATAATGTGCTTTTTTTTTCTCTTTATTTCAGAAGGATTTACCAGCTGCCATAAATCCTCGTTTTTCCGCTACTCTGGTTCCTCATTAGGCAAAACTTCCACATTAGCTTTTTCCATCGCCTCCCGTTTTTGCTTTGAATCAATCAGTGTTTGCATAAAATTCAATTAAATTACAGTTAGTTTTTTGGAGGAAAAATGGATGAAAAAATTAATTTTCGTTGTATTACTCACCCTCATCTTAGTAAATTCACAAAGAATTGAAGGATTATGTCAACAGGCTATTGATTATGTAGCAAATATAATTAAAAATGATGATTTTGTCGGGTTTGCTACTGTTAACGGTAGGGTTACCGGAGGAGAAAAAGGTGAAACGATTACTGTTTCAAATGCAACAGAATTTCTTAAATTTGTTAAAGGAAATAGGCCTCTAGTTATTCAAGTTTCAGGGAAAATTGAATTGCCAGCAGGTATGCATCAGGTTGCATCGAATAAAACAATTATTGGTCTTGGGGATAATGCAGAAATTACAAACGGCGGCTTATACCTTATAAGAGTGGAAAATGTTATTATTCAAAACATTTCCTTTTCAAAAGCAAGTGACGATTCGATTACTATTGACCAAGGTAGTCATCATATTTTAATCGATCATAACGATTTTTCGGATGCGAATGATGGGCTTTTAGATATTATACGTGAATCTAATTATATCACCGTTTCTTGGAATCATTTTCATGACCATGATTTAACATCGCTAGTAGGTCATGATGACAGCAATACAGCAGACAGAGGAAAATTAAAAGTAACTTACCATCACAATTGGTTCGATGGCACCGCTCAACGTCAGCCTAGGGTAAGGTTTGGTGAAGTTCATGTCTTTAACAATTATTATGCAGGTGTCACAGAATATGGGATTGGTGTAGGTGTTGAAGCGAAAGTGGTTTCTGAAAATAACTATTTTGAAACACAAAATCCTACTTCTTATTTGGACACCCCTTCTATGAAGGGATATATTAAGGATTCTGGCAGTTATTTTGCAAGCAGTGTTACGTCTAAGTTTGAACCTGAAGGTATAAAATGGAGTCCGTCTTCTTTTTACTCTTATAAGTTAGACCCAGCAGGAGATGTGAAAGAGATTGTAATGAACGGAGCAGGTGTTGGAAAACTGGACGAAGTTATTTCCATTCCTTAAAAAAGGAACCTTAACAAGAAGCCGGAACCAAAGACTGAAAATGATAAAACGTCTCTGTAGTAATGTAACTAAAGTTACATTACTATTTTTTTATTCGTTTAAAATTATATCAATATAGTATTTTTATTACCTATTTACTATTGAATGAATTATTCCTTTAAGTAAATTCTTCCATCGTGCTTTTTCAAATAGCCGAATTGTTACGGAAAGCTTTGTTAAAACTAAGGTCGAAAAGCTATAGGGACCCGACCTCGCTATGCTCGTTTGATACATATACTATTATGTGAAGCAAACATAGAGAGACTCGTGCTAGTCCGATTGACAATTCAAAAAGGAGGAATTTCATAAGAAAAAAATGTTTCAAATCATTTCCATAGCTACATTGCTTACTATATTATTTATGCCGCAAGCTAGTGATTCTAGTGCAGCAGGAATTGTAGACACAAGAGGTTTAGTCGGGTTTGCTTCTGTTAATGGAAAGGTTACTGGAGGAGAAAGCGGTCAAACGGTCACTGTTTCAAATGCAACAGACTTTCTTAAATATGTTAAGGTGAGTAAGCCACTAGTCATTAAAGTGTCAGGGAGATTGTATTACCGAAAGGTATGCATCAAATTGCTTCGAATAAAACCATTTTGGGTCTTGGGAACAATGCTCAAATTACAAATGGTGGCTTGTATCTTAGTAAGGTGGAAAACGTGATCATTCAAAACATTTCCTTTTCAAATGCGAGTGACGATTCCATATCGAGAACTAAAATAGAGATCTCCTACATTTTTCCTCATGATATTTTACAAATGGATAACCCTAGACCAGTCCATGTTGCTTCCCTGTTGTAAAAGGTTCGAAAATTTTACTTTTTAAGTCAAGTATGCCATATCCATTTTCTTAAATGGAGCTTGAATCAAGAATTTACGAATTCAACACGGGATGACTTTCAAAAGTTGAGAAGCCGACAATTGAATTATTAGAAATTTTTCAAACTACTATAATATTGAAATATCGTACTCTTTTGGAAAGAATGAGTCTTTAATAGAATACGGGGAATGGCTAAATATATCTAAAGAAATGAAGCAAAAATATATAACATAAAAAGGATTAAGAGAACTGGTTGAAATTTAAAAAGTGAGTATTCAAAGACATTAATTTTAATCCATATGTAAATGGAATTTTTAAAAAATTTTTATATATAAAAAAGAAGGTAAAAAAGAACTTTATATAGAAATATTTATATGCATTCGTTCTTTATCGAGAACTATTTATAAACTTAACTCTTTAAAAGGTGGTGTTTCTTAAAGAATTGATAAATATGAATTTTAATCAACTTGTTTGGCTCATGAAAATTTACTAAAGAGAAGAGGGGTAGTAAAGTATGTTAAAAAAATTAACCACAATAGCAACTCTAGCAACATCCTTATTTCTTGTAGTACCTACAACAATTGGTTATGCAGAAGAATCGTCTAATATTTGTTCTTGTTCAAGTACTGTAGGAGACGATGATAATTTTGGTATTGTATGTGGGTGTGGAGTAATAACACATGAAGCTGATGATGGTGATTTTGATTTATTGAATAAAAATGATAAGTCATGGACACACACGTTTACTTCAGTACCGAAAGAAAGAATTGTAAATGCTAGTTTAACTATTAAGGCTTACTATGTTAAGGATGGTAATAATGAAGGTAATGATTTAAAACTTTTTGTTGATGGTGTTGAAGTTCCGAATGCCTTTGATAATATTAATACTTCTACTTCGCTTACATCTACAACTGTTTTTAATTTGGATCCAGCTCTATTTGAAAAATTATCTGACGGATCTGCAAAATTAGAGGTTAAAAATGCTGGTATCAAAAAAAATAGTTTTGCAATTGACTATGCTAAATTAGATCTTCAATACATTTGTAGGGTTGATGTGAAAATTGACATCAAACCTGGAAGTGATCCAAGTAGTTTTGGTATTAACTCCAATGGGAAAATTCCCGTTGCTTTATTTGGTTCGTCATCGGTTGATGTAACAAAGGTTAATGATGATACTGTTCGCTTTGGAAACACAGAAGAAGGAGGTGCTGCACCAACTCACTATAGTGTATCGGATGTAAACGGTGATGGATACCTAGACAAGGTTTATCATTTTCCTTTCCAGGAAACAAAATTTGATAAATCTGATACAGTTGGATATCTTAGTGGGCAATTTTTTGATGGTCTAAAGTTTTTAGGCTCAAGTGATATTAAAATTGCTGGAAAGAAAAAGTAAAATAAAAAAGAATTTTTAACAAAAAAATTGTGATTAGGAAGCTGTAATAAACTCCTCCTTTTATTTATAAACTTTTAACTATAACTTTTAATAACTTAAATAAACTAAAGTATAAATTTAATAATATTGTTACTGATACCTTTTAATGGAAAGAAATCGACGGTATTAATTGTCCCTAATCTGCTGGAAATAGAGACCGAAGAAAAAGGGGGAAGCCTGTAACCTGTTCCCGCTTCCCCCTATGAGCTAAATTTTAATTCGCATCAGTAGCGAAATCACTTTTTTTACTCTGAAGTTGTACTTGATGATGGAACGCTAACCAACTCTTTTTTAAATTAGGTATTTTTCTTAGCACTTCATTCTGATCCGTAATAAAAAATTCACTTCCAATGATAAACGGATTGGATGGTGGTATCTCTTATATGATTCCCACTCCATTCATAACAACGGTCTTTACATTAACCGCATCATTTAGCGAATAAGCATAAGAACTACACGGATTCCATGTCATTCCGTTAGATCGCCAAGCTGTAGAACTTCTCGTACCTACATAATAACTTCCTGTATCTTTTGCGAAGCCTACCGCAGAAGTATTGTCTAAATAATAGGTAGCAGGAATATTTTCGAAGTAGTTGCGTTCGGAGTAGATTTTCGCTTCCACACCTACACCAATGGAATACAACCTATCCGCACCCCTATGGTAGTTGTTTTAGGTATGCACTTGACCGAACCGTACTCTTAGCTGACGTTCTTCTACACCATCAAAATAGTTATGGTGTAAAGTTACCCTTAATTTTCTAAATAGTAACCTGTTTACCCCTCCACTAATTAAATCCTCTGATATTTCTTTTATTTGCCCTATACGATGACATGCAAATTAACTTCCTAACCTTTCTTTTCTTCCCTGTACGGCAATCGAATATATTACAAAGTTACCTAATGGAAATAAACGAAATGTGAGTGCGTTCCTAAAAACCATAATTGAACGTGAGTACCAAAAAAGGAAAACAGAATATTTAATATTGTTTAGTACTGTCATCACTTGAGAAAGATCTACAACTCTGTTAAATCTTTCAACCTTTCCCTTTATATGCAACGCTTTTCAGAAGAAGGATAAAATAGAAAGGCGGATCAAAACCATTCAGACAAGGTTTTATCCATTTTTACTAGCCAACCCTGTCCATTCTTGGAGGAGTAAAATGAAAGATTTTGGCGTTGGTTAGAGGAAGATTATCATAGAAGAATCCATGCATCCTTTGAGGGGAAAACACCTCACGAGTCTTTCACTCTCAAATAGATGATGTGAGGTTTTTGGAGGAACCATCGATTCTGGAAACAATCTTTTTAAAACGTGAACAAGGAAAGTGAATCCAGATGGAACTATATTATTGAATAAGCAGCTCTACGAAGTATCGCCAAGTTTTATAGGGACCTAAGTGGATGTTATGTTTATCTATGTTTTGGAAAAAATGAAAAGAAGGTAGCAAAAGCAAAAACAGTATCCATGGAAGTAAATGCCCATTAAACCGTCGGACTCCCACAACGCTAGAGCTACTTTTTTGACATCCTCTATCTTTTCTTTCCTTAACTCCGTCAATAAATGATCAATAGATATTCTGGCTTTTTTTAAGCCCTTATAAATGATTTCACCCTCTTTAATAAGAGGGAATGGTGAGGGATCAAGGAATTTTTCGATACGGGTCGATTTTAAGCTGACTAGTAACCCTCCAGTATACAAAACCACCAAAACTACTGTTGTAATCATCGATCCTTTCATCCCAAGGTGTTCATCTGATAATGGATGGGCAATGATATTTCCTAAGACCAAAGCGATAACGAAATCCAGCAATCTTAATTGGGCTATGGCACGTTGGCCCATAACTTTTGCAACAATTAGTATAAAGAAAAAAGCAATAATTGCTCTAAGAATCCACTCCATTGAATTAAGCGTTTCCTGGCTATGAAAGAAATTCAAGAAAGACACATCCTTTGCCTATATACGTCCTCCTTAGATTGTCACGGATTTTCTATTTTACGCACTTAATTATTAAAAACATCAAAGCAACAGGATGAACAAAAATCGGTTTTCTGTTTCTTTGTAATGTGTAATTAGAACTCCTTGCCTTGGTTTATAAGCCTTTGATATGCCCCTTCCTAAAATTTATGCACTTTAATAGGAAATATACTGATACAACGCCAAATGAATCAATAGCAAGGTCATAAAACCGTCCATCTCTACCGAAAAATAGTTGTAGGAATTCTGTTAGAAATGCAAAAATAATGGATATCCCCATAGAGTATTTATGACTTCTTAATAGATTGAAGAGAAGAAAATCCATGATCGCAAAACCAACAAAATGTCCTAATTTAATTTTAATAAATTCAGGATGAATCAACGTTAAATCATTAAAATAAAAAAAAGACACAAAATCCGGATTTGACACCCACTTTAAACTAAAAGAATGTAAATATATTAGTCGCTCTATACTCTCAGTCCAGGTATTTACCAACAAAAATAGGCCCCATAAAATTATCAGTAGGACTTTTATAAAAAGAAATCGTTTCTGTGTCTTACGTATTTCACTACCATGTATCGGTTGAGAATCCAAAATCCTTGCCCCTAACTTTCTAGTATTTCTTAATTAAATTATATTATTAATTTTATCATTGTTCCCTTTAAAGAACAATGGCGGGATATTCACACTAAAATAATCCAATAAGGTACAACTTTCGTATTAAAAGGTGATGATATTTCTATGGGGAAAATTAACTAAAATTCATTTACAAAATTTCACATCTTTCTTATAATGAACTTAAATGTTCTTTTTTAAGAACTATTCATTAGAAAAGAAGGAAAATTATGATATATCCACTAATAAAAGAAAGAAACAAGATTTACATTGTGAAAGATTCCTATCATTGTGCATGCGGTATAGCCTTTAATAAGGATAGAATTATAAAAAGGAAAACCCTTAGAAAAATTAGATTTATTGAATTGGGTAAAGTAACTTGTGAAAAATGTGTTCTAAAATTTCTTAAGTAAGAATAAGTAGTTTACATATATTGGTTTTTGTCGAAAACATGTCGATATTTTTGGAAATATTTACATTTAGGTACCATGCAAACTATAGTACTATTAGATTAGTTCTTCCATACTTTAATACTATAAAAGACAAGGGCAAACCTTTCGAAAGATAGGGACGCAAAGCTACAGGTCTAAAGTTTTTAACTACGATAGCTGAGTTACCTAAAATAGTAATACAATTTTAGGAGGGTAAGAGTGTGGCTGTATTAACTGCTGAAGAAACTGATAAAGATTGGTTAGATCTGATAATTGAAGCCAAAGAATTAGGACTTTCTCTTGAAGAAATAAAATATTTCCTAGAGAAGCCTTTTATTTCTCGTGAAACCACACCCTTAGAGTATAAATAGTAGAGGACGAAGCTAAATCAATTAGTTCGCCATAACGACTATTATGTATCTAATTTTCGGAATATTCTATTTTGAGAGAACTGCATATGATTATAAAACAATTAAACTAAAAATAACAGCTTACCAAATTGTTAACCCAATTCGATAAGCTGTTATTTTTAGTTTAAATTAATAATTTAAAAACTTCACACAAACCCCATAAGGCACCGTAATATCAGATGTAATCAACGTCAATCTCCCCGAAAACTCATCCCTTGAATACAAAACGGCATTGCCTGACTCCTGATTCGCAGCAACCACAAACTTCCTACTATGCTCAATCTCAAAATCCATTGGCCAATCTCCCTCGGTAGAAGTATGCTCCCCAAAAGCTAGCTCCCCAGAACCTGAATCTAAACTGAAAACCACGATACTGTTATGCCTTCGATACCTGTATAAACATAACGTCCATCCGAAGAAATATGGATCGTACTGCCTTGATTATTTTCTTTAAATTCATCTGTCAGCGTAGAAATATATTGTACCTCGCTTAAAATTCAGCTCTTTGTTAATACAATTCTCATTTAAATAAAAAAAGCTGGATTTTATTTTGGCTATTGATTGTTCCCAGTAATACATTACTTAACTCTACCTGATGAAGGCTCTTAAGAGTGTTTAAAAGCCAGTCTTCCGTTATGTTTAAATCTTCCAGTACAGAATAATCTATTTTGCCCTCCTTAATAATCGTTTGCGGGGGGTCAAAGGGCTCTAATGTCATTTGGTAATTTGCCGGTGTCAGTGCTGCATATTTTGGGTCCAAAAAAATCGAGATTCTCCCATCAGATTCCCACAATGCCAAAGCTACTTTTTTTACATCCTCTACTTTTTCTTTTCGTAACTCCGCTAATAAATGATCAATAGAAATTCTCGCTTTCTTTAAGCCCTTATAATTGATTTCCCCATTCTTAATAAGTGTGAAAGGGGCCGGGTCTAGAAACTTTTCAATGCGGTTTGATTTTAGGGTAAGTATTAATCCTCCGGTGTACAAAACCACCAAGACAACGGTTGTAATCATGGAACCTTTCATACCAAGGTGTTCATCTGATAAGGGATGCGCAATAATATTTCCTAAGACTAAAGCGATAACAAAATCTAATAACCGTAACTGTGAAATGGCGCGTTGACCCATGATTTTTGCAACAATCAGCAAAAAGAAAAAGGCCATAACAGCCCTGACAATCCATTCGAAGGCACTAAGTGTTTCTTGGCTATGAAAAAAATCCAAAGGGACACATCCTTTACAAAAAAAGCATCCCACTTAGTATTGACTGACATTCCCTTGATTTATTAAAAAAACAGGATAAGTTCGTCACTTATCCTGTCTTGATATTATACATGTAAGAATTTGATACAAACGGGATACGGAACTTCGATATCAGCCTTAATTAATGTAAGTTTTCCTGTGTTTTCATCTCGTGAATATAGCACCAGGTTACTGGACTCTTGATTGGAAGCAACAACGAATTTCTCCGTTGGGTCTAACATAAAATCTCTCGGCCAATCACCTTCAGTGGAGGTACGATCAACAAAGCTAAGCTCTCCCGTTTCTTGGTCTACACGGAAAACAGCAATACTGTTATGGCCACGATTACCCGCGTAAACAAACTGTCCATCAGATGAAATATGAATGGCGCTGCCTTGATTATTCTCGTTGAAATCTTCAGGAAGCGTAGAAATATATTGTTTTTCTGTAAAATGACCATTTTCCGGGTGATAGGATAAAACAATCACTTCCGAACTAAACTCTGTCATGATATAAGCAAATTTTTGATTTGGATGGAAAACTAAATGTCTTGGTCCGCTTCCAGCTTTTAATGGAAGAACATGTGCTTTTGAAAGTGTGCCATCACTGTTAACTGCATATGTGATTAATGCATCAATACCCAATTCAACAACCGCTAGATATTTCTCATCAGGGGTGATGCCAGCATAATGGGTATGTGGTTTCTCTTGTCTTGGATCTGGTCCAGAACCTTCATGTTTTATAACTGATGCAGCTGGTTGAACCGTTCCATCTTCCTGGTTAATTAGATATGATTCTACGGATCCTTTATGGTAATTGGCACTGAATGCATAACGACTTTTACTATCAACACTCACATGACATGGTGATGAGCCCGGAAGCAACTGACGATTCAGTTCGGTTAAACTGCCTTCCCTGTTTATGGAAAATGCAACAACGCCTCCATTGTCCCCTTCTTTAGCCACAGAGTAGAGGAATCGGTTGTCCTTGCTTGTAGTCACGTATGTAGGATTTTCTATCTGTGCAGCAACGTTAATATCTTCGATTCTTTTCTCCTCCGTATTTAGTTTAAAGGAGTAGATTCCTTTACTGCCACCCTTGGTGTATGTTCCAATATAACCGATAAATGTTTGGTTGTTTGTCATTTTTTTGGCTCCTCGTAAAATGTAGTCTGTTTATTTTATCAGAATTTTAATTAATTACTCAAATATAGCATCTGAGGTGACTGAAAATTTATAACATATGGTATAGTTTGGATGTTAACGTATTTATAAATTTATAGAAATGAGGGAAACCAACATGGTCTACCAAGCGGCAGAAAATCGTTATGAATCCATGAAATTTAATCGAAGCGGACGTTCAGGCTTAATGCTACCGGCCGTTTCGCTCGGACTTTGGCATAACTTTGGCGGTGTCGATACATATGAAAATGGGAGGGCAATGCTGAGAAGAGCGTTTGATTTAGGGATTACCCATTTTGATTTGGCCAACAATTATGGTCCGCCACCGGGATCTGCTGAAGAAATGTTCGGTAGAATCTTAAAAACTGATTTTGCTCCATACCGTGATGAAATGATTATATCTTCAAAAGCGGGCTATACGATGTGGCCGGGTCCATATGGGGATTGGGGTTCAAGAAAATACTTGATATCTAGTCTAGATCAAAGTCTAAAACGAATGGGCCTTGATTATGTGGATATTTTTTATTCGCACCGGCCAGATCCAAATACACCACTTGAGGAAACCATGGGAGCATTAGATTCTATTGTTCGTCAGGGTAAAGCCTTATATGTTGGAATTTCTAACTACAGTGCCGAACAAACGGCAGAAGCAATCAAAATCTTAAACCAGTTGGGAACACCTTTGTTAATCCATCAACCAAAGTATTCGATGTTTAACCGCTGGATAGAGGAAGGCTTACAGGATGTGCTTCAGGAAAACGGGGTAGGTTCAATTGCCTTTAGTCCCTTAGCACAAGGTTTACTGACCAATAAATACCTAACAGGGATTCCAGCCGATTCACGTGCGGCAAGCTCCACAGGGTTCTTACATGAGGAGCACGTAACTGCTGAAGTATTGGGTCGTGTTCAAAAATTAAATGAAATTGCAACAGAGCGTGGTCAAAGTCTCTCTCAAATGGCGCTTGCCTGGGTTTTACGCGGAGAAAGGGTTACTTCTGTCCTAATAGGTGCAAGCAGAGTGAGTCAAATTGAGGAAAATGTTGCAGTATTGAATAACCTTGAGTTTTCTGATCAAGAATTAGCACGGATTGAGGATATTCTTAATTGTTAAGCACTAAGGAAAAAAGGATGAGCGGTTTGCTCATCCTTTTTATCATGTGTAGATTACGATATCATCTTCTTTTGCAGCTTCAGAGTTGAGCATTTCTTCCACATCTGTAAAACGGATAGCATCAGGGAACTGATTACAAAAAGCAGCAAGTACAATTGGATTCGTATCGGCCACTCTCGATTGAATCGGTTTCCCTTGTTAATACCTTTCTATTTGGAGTGAATCCAATTGTCCGAGCTAAATTTGATTAACGAAGTAGGATAACAAAGAACCTCCAACGGTATGGTTGTAGGTTCTTTGTATGCTTGTCCATACAAGTGTTAAGACGGCTTGACAGAGTGGATCTCACTTCAAGAACGCGAAAGAACTTACCGTCATATCTCATCATAATTTTCACCAATTTCCCATATTTTTTGGTAGTAGGATAAGTCAATCATAGATTTTCTATAAAAGAATTCATATTAACCTAGCAATTTTATAAGGAAAACTTGGAATAAATAAATTAATCTGTTTCTTCTTTTCTATTATTTAATTTTAAATGAAAACGTGTTATTGTGGAAGTGGGCCGTACAACTTTTTTTATTACAAAATTAGGAAACTGATAAATCCTTTGAAATTAGTCGATAGGAGGAGAAAGCTTTGCGGATTGTCATTATTGGTGGAAGCGGTCACATTGGGACTTATCTTATTCCAAGGCTTGTAAGCGCAGGACACGAAGTAATAAACATTAGCCGGGGAAAGAGTTCTCCATATCATTCCAGTCAAGTATGGAATGGTGTACAACAAGTGGTTTTAAATCGAAGTGAGGAAGAAAAGAGCGGCCAGTTTGGCAAAAAGGTCCTTGAGCTCTATCCCGATGTTGTCATCGATTTAATTTGTTTTTCTCTTGAAAGTGCGAAACAAATAGTAGAATCACTTGAAGGGAAAATCAAGCACTTTATTAGTTGTGGAACAATATGGGTTCATGGCCATAGCAAGGAAGTACCTGTAACAGAAGATCAATCACGTAGTCCATTTGGTGACTATGGGATACAGAAGGCTGAAATTGAATCCTATTTACTGGAAAAAGCAAGGCAAGATGGTTTTCCAGCTACTGTCCTTCATCCAGGCCATATCGTGGGCCCTGGCTGGGTGCCGTTAAATCCGGCTGGACACTTTAATCCACAAGTGTTTGTCAAATTAGCGAATAGGGAAGAGGTTTGTTTACCTAATTTCGGCTTGGAAACGGTTCACCATGTGCACGCCGACGATGTAGCACAGGCTTTCGCAAAAACAGTTGAAAATTGGAATGCTTCGATTGGAGAAAACTTTCATGTCGTCTCGCCAGCTGCATTAACATTACGAGGATACGCAGAAGAAGCAGCATCCTGGTTTGGTCAATCAGCAAACCTAAATTATTTACCTTGGAATGAATGGCGTCTTACTGTAGAGGAGAATGAGGCAAATGCGACATGGGATCACATCGCTCATAGTCCAAACTGTAGTATTGAAAAGGCGAAGCGTCTTTTGAATTATCAGCCTCGTTACAGTTCCTTAGAAGCTGTTCGTGAATCAGTCATGTGGTTAATTAATCAAGGAGTCGTCAAGACAAATTAATACATTGGATCAATGTCAGTATATTTTTTACTTACAGTTGTGGAGGGATACTAATGAATTATCGATTACTTGGAAAAACAGGCTTAAAAGTTTCTGAAATAGGATATGGAGCTTGGGGGATTGGGAACACAGGATGGCTTGGTGCAAAAGATGATGAGTCCTTAAAGGCGTTGCACAAATCAATTGACTTAGGTCTAAATTTTATTGATACCGCATTAGGTTATGGAAACGGTCACAGCGAGCGTTTAGTGGGACAAGTAATGAGAGAATGTCAAGAAACTATCTATGTATCTACCAAAATACCACCTAAAAATAGAATTTGGCCTGCTCAGCCAGGTGTTATTTCAGCCGAAGCATTCCCTAAGGAATATATTATTACTTGTACAGAGGAAAGTTTACGAAATCTTGGAATAGAAACGATAGATGTTCAACAGTTTCATGTTTGGTCAGATGATTGGGTAAATCAAGGAGATTGGCTTGAAGCAATAGAACAGCTAAAGAAACAAGGGAAAATCAAATATTTTGGCGTTTCAATTAATGACCATCAGCCTGAAAATGCGATCAAGCTCATTGAGACAGGTCTTGTTGACACGGTTCAAGTAATCTATAACATTTTTGACCAAGGCCCAGAAGATGCCCTATTGCCAGCTTGTGAGAAACATAAAGTTGGAGTTATAGTTCGTGTACCTTTAGATGAAGGCGGTCTCACCGGTAGAATTACCCCAGAAAGCCAATTTGAAGAGGGGGACTTTAGAAATAATTATTTTAAGAATGAAAGGAAACTAGAGGTCTACAACCGTGTCCAAAGTATCGTCACAGATTTGAATATTTCGGTCGATGAAATGGCTGAAACAGCATTAAGATATATTCTAAGCCATAGTGCTGTATCAACAGTAATTCCTGGAATGCGTTCCATAAGAAATGTGGAAAGAAACTGTAAGGTTCGAGACGGAAAGGGGCTTTCTATAGAAGCTGTTGAAAAATTAAAATCCCATCGTTGGGTTCGTAATTTTTATCAAGCTTAATAATATAAGAGAGATATTAATTTATATGAGATCCATCATTCATTTGGATGTTGTGCAAAACGATGGATCCGTAATCATTTGTCCGAGGATGTAAGTTTAGTAAGAATTTCTGACCATCTACAATTTAGTCTTAACTATTTTAGCGAATTATTTAAGCAGGAAACAGTGCAAATACCATCAATTTAGACTGTTATTAACTTATTAATCTCTTAATATATTAAAGGGAAAAAATAATCATAGTATATTCTTGATACCAGGAGGAATGGAGAAGTGGAAAAAACTGTATTAAAAACTAAAACTCTGCCACTAAACAAGGTTAAAATTAATGATCCATTCTGGTCTTATTACATTAACTTAGTCAGGGATGTTGTTGTTCCCTATCAATGGGACGCCCTTAATGACCGAATTGCGGATGCAGAACCAAGCTGCGCGATAAAAAATTTTAAAATCGCAGCTGGTGAAGAAGTGGGAGAATTCCATGGGATGGTCTTCCAAGATAGTGATGTGGCTAAATGGCTTGAAGCGGTTGGGTACTTGCTTTCAGTAGAACGAGACGAAGAACTTGAAAAAATTGCCGATGGAATAATTGATATTATTGCAAAAGCCCAATTAGAGGATGGATATTTAAACACCTATTATACACTAAAAGAGCCTGGTAAACGGTGGACAGACCTTAGTGAATGTCATGAATTGTATTGTGCCGGTCATATGATTGAAGCTGCTGTTGCTTATTATCAAGCAACGGGAAAAAGAAAAATACTAGATGTGGTGATTAAATTTTCTGATCATATAGATGATGTTTTTGGCACAGAACCTGGAAAGCTTCGTGGTTATGATGGACATCAAGAAATTGAATTGGCGCTGATAAAACTATACGAAGTGACCTCAAACGAAAAATATTTACGATTAAGCCAATATTTCTTAGAGGAAAGAGGGAGAAAGCCACATTTCTATGATGAGGAATTCGAAAAAAGAGGTGGTACTCATCATTGGCCAGATTCTTGGATGATCCGAAATAAGGAGTACAGCCAAGCCCATAAGCCTGTTAATGAACAAAATAAGGCTGTAGGCCACGCAGTCAGATTCGTTTATATGTGTACTGGAATGGCCCATCTGGCTGCTGAAACCGGTAATCGTGACATGTATGAGGCTAGTAAAAGGCTTTGGAACAATATGGTTTCAAAGAATATGTATATCACTGGAGGAATTGGTTCCCAAAGTCATGGAGAAGCCTTTTCAACTGATTATGACCTTCCAAATGATACGGTTTATGCGGAGACTTGTGCTTCTATTGGGTTAATTTTCTTTGCACAACGAATGCTGCAGGTAGAACCAAATAGTCAGTATGCTGATGTAATGGAAAGAGCTTTATATAATACCGTACTAGCAGGTATGGGGCACGATGGAAAAAGCTTTTTCTATGTGAATCCACTTGAAGTTGAGCCACATGCCTGTGAATCCAATCATATTTACCACCATGTGAAACCTACTCGTCAAGGATGGTTTGGCTGTGCCTGCTGCCCGCCGAACGTAGCGAGGCTGCTTGCTTCTTTAGGACAATATGTTTATTCTGTTCGTGAAAATACAGTCTATACCCATTTATATATAAGTGGTCAGGCAGAAATTGAACTGGAAGGTAATCGGCGTTTAATATTGGAACAAGAAACAAATTATCCGTGGAGCGGCAATATTCAATTTACCATTAGGGCGGATCAAGAATCTGAACTTACTCTTGCGCTGCGTATCCCGGATTGGTGTGAGAACGCAGAAATCTCCATAAATGGTGAACTGCGGTCAGTATGTGGTCTTATGATCGATGGGTATGCAATGGTAAAGGGTACCTGGAAAACAGGTGACCAAATCAATTTGGTTCTTTCTATGCCGATTATACGTATGAAAGGACATCCACTAGTACGTCAAACGGCAGGAAAAGTTGCCCTTCAAAGAGGTCCACTAGTATATTGCTTAGAAGAGGCAGACAATGGTTCAAATCTATATCAACTGTTATTACCTTCAGATGGAAGGCTTGAAGTAGAGGAAGAAAACCTGCTTGGCGGAATGAAGGTGATTACAGGAGAGGCAATTAAACGGAAAACAGAAAATTGGGGTCAAGCTTTGTATAGACGTAACGTAAATGTAGAAGCAGAATCAGTATCTATAAAGTTTATTCCGTATTTTGCTTGGGCTAATCGTGGATTAGGTGAGATGCAAGTGTGGGTTAACGAAAAAGAAACACTTTAGGATATAGACCTTGAGGGTACTTTACCTTCGAGGTCTTTCAATTTCATTCTTTCGTTTAATATAGAGGAAAAGTCCACAAATATGTGGACCATTTTTATTCAGCTCTTACATCATATATTATTCTTGCGATAATGTCCTGATTATAATTTCCAAAATTTAACATAGGTGAAAGCGAGCTTGAAGTAGGTTTTACATGGAGTCAATTGGGGCTGCAGTCAGAAAAAAGAGTGAAAGATATTTGGTCAGGGATAGATAAAGGTAGATTTAATCATGAATATAGACAAATAATACCTCCTCATGGTTCTATTCTCTTAAGACTCTATTAATAATTAGTAAGCTAATAAAGACCCCTAATTTGGTACAAATCCATTAATTAGGGGTTTAAAGTGTAAATTATTTAAAAAGGCACATCTTATGAAAGTACATACAAACAATTACAAATCCTCTATTTTTTCATTATTTACTGGTCCTGTTGAATTTCTTATCACCAATTCAGGTTCGTAAACCGTGGAATGCTTTGTATTTTGGCTTTCTACAGCAGCGACGATCCATTTTGCTGCTTCAATTCCCATTTGCATTTTAGGGTGGGATACGGAAGTCAGCTTTGTTTCCGTTGCCTCCACTAGATAAGAATCATCGTAACCTACAATTGAAATGTCTTCAGGAACCTTTAAATTTAAGTCTCTTAATATGTTTAATATAAATAATGCAACCTGGTCATTATAGCAAATGATTCCCGTTGGCCTTGAGTCATTTGAAGTTAATAAGTCTTCCAGTTTTCTTCGCAAGTAATCCAGTTCTCCAGTGGAAAAAGTAAGAATCAAATCAGGTGACAAGGAGAGATTATTCTCCCTATGTGCCTGAATATAGCCTTGCATTCTGTGTACTCCCTGTAGGTCGTCCGATTTAAAGATACCTAATATTTTTTTATGTCCAAGTTTGATTAGATGCTCAGTTGCAATAAACCCTCCCTTATCATCATTAACCATTAGATGTGGAGGATTTAACTGTGGATAAAATTGGTTAATCATTAAATAGGGGATTTTTAACTGTTCTAATTCCAAATAATAATTAATATTAGGATTAAAGCTGCTGCTTCTTGTAGGTTCAATGATAAGACCATCAACATTTCTGCTTAGCATACTTTGCAAACATTGTTTCTCTTTTTCAAGGTTATTATCTGTACATGAAAAGGTTAAGGAATAACCTTTTTCTGCTAAATAGGATTCTATTCCTTTAATAATGGATGGAAAAATATAATCAGAAATATAGGTTGTAATAACACCAATGTTTTTACTATTCGCAGCTCTGCTTAGTTTTGGGCTTGGGTCTTGGGTATCGATCATTCGATTAGAGCAAAATGTACCTGCGCCCTGTTCTCTATATAACCATCCTTCATGTACCAAATCCCCTACAGCTTGGCGGACCGTATGTCGACTAACACTGAACATTTTTACCAGTTCATTTTCCGAATATATTTTTTCCCCTGGTTTGATTTCTCCGTTCGTGATCCATTCCTTTATCGTGTCTTTCAGTAAAAGCTGCTTAGTTTTCTTTTGCATAACCTACCACGCTTTCAACAATTAATAACTTATGCGTACAAATTCATTTCAATTATACATCATTACAGTAAAAAGTATATAAAATCTAATGTTCACTAGATAATTAAAGATGATCCTTAAATTACTTCTCTGGTTTAGAATGTTAATTTAACCTGTCATATAGGTCGTTTCATTACAGTCATAAACAATCTCTTCCTTAGTGTATGAAATATTATAAATTTAGGTTCGATTTTGATATTTATCAGTAAGTTTTTGCATGCTAAAATCACGTTATAAAGCTTAATAAATGAAGGAATAAGCTTGTTTTTTTATGATATTACTTTTATGCAAGAAAGGAAAGTATCTTTGGAAATTTGTAAAAACTGTTTTTAAAAGAAAGGATGAGGGACTAGTGAATGTAGCGATGAGGGGAACAACACCAGTCAAGCACGTTTTAGTAGAAGATCATTTCTGGAAAAAGTATAAACAGATTGTTGCAAATGAGGTTATCCCCTTATCAATGGAAAGCATTAAATGATGAACTTCCAAATACGGATCCAAGTCATGCGATAGAAAATTTTAGAATAGCAGCGGGAGAGTTGCTGTTCCTTACTATGCTTGGTGCAACCGCGAAACAGGGAAAATGCGTGTTTGGATCTATGAATCTTAAAAGTTAACTTTAAAACCTCCATTCATGAATGGAGGTTTTAAAGTTATTCGTAAATCCTTAAAAAGTCATGAAACAATACATTCATTTTTTATAGAAGAAGTAGAATCTCTTACCACCAATTCAGGTTCATAAACGATGGACTGTAGATGGTTACCATCATAGTTTTTATTTTCAACAGCTGAAACAATCCATTTAGCAGCCTGAATACCCAACTCAATTTTTGGATGGGTAACACTTGTAAGCTCTGTTGCTTCAGCTAAAAACGAATCATCAAATCCTATAATTGATATGTCTTCAGGTACATTTAGGTCTAACTCTCTAAGACAATTTAACACGGAAAATGCTATTTGATCATTATAACAAATGATTCCAGTAGGCATTATATCAGAAGTCAATAACAGTTGTTTAACTTTATCAAATAAAGTTTCATGCTGTTCCTCTGTAAAATAATTAATCATCAACTCGGGTGATAATGGAATGTTATTTTCTCTATGAGCCTCAATAAACCCCTGCATACGATAAACTCCCTGCAGATCATCTGCTTTAAAAATGCCAATAATTTTTTGATGACCGAGTTTAATTAAATGTTCTGCAGCTAAAAATCCGCCCTTTTGATCGTTAACAATGATATGAGGCGGGACCAATTGAGGATAAAATTGGTTAATCATTAAGTATGGTATGTTATTTTGTTCCAGCTCCAAGAAAAAATTAATATTAGGATTGAAGCTTCCGCTTTTAGTAGGTTCTACAATAAGCCCGTCTATATTTCTGCTAAGCATGCTTTGCAAACATTGTTTTTCTTTCTCAATATCATTATCTGTACAAGCAAAGGTTAATGAGTACCCTTGTTCAGTTAAATACGATTCAATTCCTTTAATGATAGAGGGGAAAATATAATCGGAAATGTAGGTGGTAATTACACCGATATTTTTACTATTAGTATTTTGGATTTTATTTTCGGGGAGTTTTTGATGCGATTTTTGACTCGAACAAAAGGTCCCGGCACCTTGCTCTCTATATAACCATCCCTCATGAACCAAGTCACCAATGGCTTGTCTAACGGTATGTCTGCTTACAACAAACTTTTTGACAAGCTCATTTTCAGAATATATCTTCTCGCCGGGCATTACTTGACCACTTGTGATCCATTCAATGATTTTTTCTTTAACCATATTATATTTTGTTTTTTGCGCCAACTAATGCCACCTCCTTGTCCTGTACGAACAATTACATACTTATCCTTACAAGTATCTTGTGAGAATAATATTATCAAAAAAACAATCAATTTACCATTGATAAAATTAGAAAAATATCAATATTTTTTTATAAATTTGGAAAATCAACTTTATGATATTAATTATTCGGTCAAAAATCGTCAGTTTATTCTAAAAATTTTATTGACATGTACGCACGAGCGAATTATTATAAAGGCAAGGAATACGCTTTCATTTTTCTTTCTGAACACAAATATAATAAGATAAGGAGGAAATTGGTAGATAAGTAGCATCATATACGTACAAATTTGAGACAACTAAGAATTCTTTTTATCTGTAATTCGTATTTTCCAATTTAAAACGATTTTGCTTTTAGAACATGTAAGTCCTGAGATTAAAATTAATTTAACTTGAGGTGTATACAATGAAAAAAGAGTTTGCTAGTCCTCGTAAATTACTTTCTGCACTATTAATATTTTTCCTTGTTTCATCTTTAGCTCTCGCAGGTTGTAGTTCGAAGAATTCATCTGCCGAGACTAAAACAAAAGATGGAAAAACAAAATATACCATGTGGACCTTTGTACAGGTACATGCTGATTATTGGAAAGATGCAGCAGAAACTTGGAACAAAAATCACCCTAAACAACAAATTGAATTAAAAATCAACGTTTTACCTTTCGATCAAATGAACCAAAAGTTACAAGTGGCATTGAGCTCAGGCAATGGCGGTCCAGATATTGCCGATGTTGAAATTGGTCAATTCGCTAAGTATACAAAATCTAACAACCCTCCTTTTAAAGACATGACGAAAGAAGTTGAACCTTTCGTACCGAACCTAGTGAAATCACGTACTGATAACTACACTGTTGATGGTAAAATCTATGGTTTAGATTACCATGTAGGAACTACTCTTGTTTATTACAATATGGATATTATGAATAAAGCTGGTATTGATCCTGCAACAATAAAAACATGGGATGATTATATTAACGCTGGAAAAGTTGTGAAAGAAAAAACTGGAAAGTATATGACTTCAGCTGAAACAAGTGCTGGATTTGTTTTTACATCCATGGTAGCTCAACAAAAATCTGATTTGGTGAAGGATGGTAAATCTAACCTTAGTGCACCAGAAAATGTAAAGGCCCTTCAAACAATTCAAAGTATGCTTAAAACTGGAATTGCGAAAACGGCTGAGGGTGGACACCAAGATAATGAAGAATACTATGCTGCCTTCAACAAAGGTGAATATGCATCTGTTGTAATGCCAGCATGGTACATGAGCCGTATGGTTGGTTTCATGCCTAAGCTTAAAGGAAAAATTCATATAACTGGTCTTCCAATCTTTAAAGAGGGTGATTTACGCTCTGCTGGACTAGGTGGAACCGCAACTGTTGTAACAAATCAAGCTCATGACACTGCGTTAGCTAAAAAATTCGTTGTAGAGTCAAAAGCAGGAAAAGAAGGTTCTATTAAAACTTGGACAATTCTTGGTTTTGACCCAATTCGTTCAGATGTTTGGACAAGTGATGAATTAGCTGCACCAAATAAATTTACTGATTACTTTGGAACAGATATTTTCAAGCAAATGGCTGCATTCAAAGATGAAGTTGGTGGATTGAGCGTTACTAACAATAGTTACCCTATTATTAACGATGAATTCCTAACAAACGGTTTGCCTAAAATTATGAAAAAACAGGCTAATGTAGAGGATACTCTAAAAGCACTTGATGCAGCAGCAGATAAACGGATTGCTGCAGGAAAATAATAATCATTATTAATCGGAAGGAGGAGGGAGGCTTTCCCTCCTTCTTCCGTAACATTAATAAGACACAAATTAGACATGCGTCAATTGAACTTTTAAGGAGTGAATTAGTATGTCCTCGAGTATGGTACAAATTGAAAAAAAACCGCAGATTTCAACAGAAACAAAGAAAAAAATTAATATGCAAAAAGTTGCTCCATATATTTTTGTCTCACCGTTCATTATTGTCTTTGCCCTTTTTTCTTTATATCCATTTATCAATTCTATCATTATGAGTTTTCAAAGAATTGAAGGCATTAATGAGACTACATTTATAGGTTTACAAAACTATCAACGTCTGATTACTGACCCGGTATTCTACAAGGCATTATGGAATGTTGCAATATATACATTTTGGACCATTCTTATCTTAATTCCATTACCTCTGATTCTTGCGATAGTTATGAATCATGAAAACACAAAATTTAAATCTCTGTTTAGGTCGGTATTTTTCCTGCCAGTTTTAACTTCAACAGTTATTGTCGGATTAGTATTTAAATTTGCATTCAGTAAAGAGGCTACTGGTGTATTCAACAGCTGGCTTGGTCACTTCAACATTGGACCTATTGATTGGTTAAATGGTTCAGGCACTGGTATGTTTGCTCTAGTACTTGTTTGTGTATGGCGTTGGATGGGTGTTAATATGATCTACTTCCTATCCGGGCTTCAAAGTATACCCAAGGATCTTTATGAATGTGCTGAAATTGATGGTGCAACTACATGGGTTAAATTTAAACATATCACACTGCCAATGGTGAAACCGATCACAACTTACGTTTTAACAATCTCAATTCTAGGCGGATTCTCTCTCTTTAATGAAACTTATGTTTACTGGGGTGCTGCTTCGCCAGATAACATTGGTACAACGTTTTTAACCTACATTTATAAATCAGCATTTAGTGATGGAGACTTGGGTTATGCATGTACGCTGGGTGTCGCCATGTTTGTTATTGTGGTTGTAATCAATTTGATTCAAGTTTCAGTTAGAGGCTTATTTAAGGAGGATTAATATGAAAACCAGAAAAAGAATCTCTTCTATTATCACAACAGTAGTGCTAGCTATTGTTGGATTTCTTATCCTAATCCCTTTTTGGTTTTTATTGATTTCTTCATTTAAAAACTCTGCCGATATATTTGGACAAGGTTTGAATATTCATTTGGATTTTTCAAAGATGAGCTTTAGTAATTATGGAAAGCTTTTTACAAACAACGACGGAATCTTTTTAACGTGGTTTAAAAATAGTGCATTAATCACAATTGTTCAGACAGTGGCCGTACTGGCGTTTTGTTCAATGGTTGGATATGGGTTGGCTCAATATCGCTTTAAAGGTAGAAATTTCATTTTTATGCTTGTCTTGATCATGTTAATGGTACCTGGAGATATTTTGTTAATTCCGATGTACAAACTAATGACCAATTTAGGTTTAATGGACACTTTTGCTGGGGTTATCTTACCTGGTATCATCCCGCCGGCTACCGTTTTCTTTTTTAGACAATATGCGATTGGGATCCCTCATGACTTTGCAGAGGCTGCTAGAATCGATGGAGCAGGCGAGTTTCGGATTTTTTTCCAAATTTATGCTCCAATGATGAAACCTGCTTTTGGGGCTATGACGATAATGACATCAATGGGAGCATGGAATAGTTTCCTTTGGCCATTAATTGTCATGAGATCAGATGAAAATCTAGTTATACCTGCTGGATTGCTGACATCCATGACGCCATACGGAAACAATTACGATATTGTGTTCTCCGGGTCTATGATGTCAATTATTCCAATCATTCTTCTTTTCTTATTCAATCAAAGGTCATTTATCTCTGGTATGACAATCGGCGGGGTAAAAGGTTAATTTTAGTATTAGAAGAGGTGTTAATACATGAATAACAAAAACTTATTCGTTAAAGCTACTAATATGATTTGGACATTATTTGTAATCGGCCTTTGCGCTTTGGTAACGAGTAGTTTACTTGTTTTTCTTATCCTAAGTGTGAAATTAAATGCTATAACTCTTGTGTTTTATTTAATTGGTTTGTTACTAGTTGGACCAACTATGGGGGCAATTTTTCAGACCGTCTTTCAAACATTAAATGAAACAGACAGTAAGGTTATTCAAACTTATTTTCATTATTATTTGAGTGGTTTTAAGTCCTCCATGTTGTTATGGCTGCCTTATTATTTCATAATGATCATTTTGTGTGCAGATCTCTATTTTGTATCTTTAAACGGTAAGGGAACCATATTAATACCTCTTTTATTACTAATACTCATCTTATCAATGATAAGTTACGTGTATTCCCTAATTCTCTATAGCAAATTTGTGATGGAAATAAAGGATATTATAAGATTTTCCTTGTTTTTATTAGTCAATCGGCCATTAAAATCATTAATCATCATATTCTTGCTTCTAGCACTTTACCAATTTTATAAACACTTCGGTAATTTTGCTATATTCTGGGGATTCCCGTTATTTTCAATGCTTTCGTTTCTGTTTTTACGCAAATTGTTAGTACAGATTGAAATGAAATATGTTAACTAGTATTTAGATTGGTAAAGTACACGTCATTCAATAAGAATACTGGAATTTTTTTATTAATTAGTTATTGGAAATCAATTAGAATAGTGCTAGAATCATAATCATGATTATACGTACAAGTTCGGTTTTGCAGATACTTGTCAGCATGAGTGCGAATTCTTAAGTGAAAGGTGATATTTATATGGTTAAATATTCGATTGGCGTAGATTACGGTACACAATCAGGAAGAGCGGTACTTGTTGAAATAGGAACAGGCCGTGAAGTGGCCTCGGCTGTAAAACCATACACACATGGGGTAATGGATGAATTCCTCCCTAATGGAACGACCAAATTAGAGCATGACTGGGCCCTGCAGCATCCTGCAGATTATCTTGAAGTATTACAGGTAACCATACCTGAAGTATTAAAAAACGCACAAGTTTCAGCAGACGATGTGATCGGCTTAGGAATTGACTTTACAGCTTGTACGGTCCTGCCGATTGACAAACATGGAACACCATTATGCTTTAAAGATGAATTTATTAATCACCCGCATAGCTATGTGAAGCTTTGGAAACACCATGCCGCACAAGATGAAGCCAATCGCTTAAACGAAATAGCCGAAGCACGCGGCGAAAAGTTTTTACAGCGTTATGGCGGGAAAATTTCTTCAGAATGGCTGTTTCCGAAAGTTTGGCAAATTCTAAATGAGGCTCCTGAAATTTATGAAGCAGCAGATCAAATATTAGAGGCAACTGACTGGGTGATTTCAGAATTAACAGGAGAAATCAATCGCAACAGTTGTACCGCTGGATACAAAGCGATTTGGCATAAGCAAGACGGATACCCGTCCAATGAATTCTTCAAAGCGCTAGACCCTCGTTTGGAAAATGTAGTCGAAGATAAACTTTCTACTAAAATTGTTCCAATTGGGTCAAAAGCAGGTGAAATTACTGAAAAAGCAGCTAAACTTACAGGTCTAAAACCTGGTACTGCCGTAGCTGTTGCAAACGTAGATGCTCACGTTGCTGTTCCAGCTGTTGGTATTACTGAACCAGGTAAATTGTTGATGATTATGGGAACCTCTACTTGCCACATTCTTTTGGGAGAAGAAGAAAAGATTGTTCCAGGTATGTGTGGTGTTGTTGAGGATGGCGTAATCCCAGGATTTATGGGCTATGAAGCCGGTCAATCCTGTGTTGGTGACCATTTCGAATGGTTTACAGAAAACTGTGTGCCTGTAAGCTACCATGAAGAAGCAAAAGAAAGAGGAATCAACATTCACCAATTATTAACAGAAAAAGCAAGTCAGTTACAAGTTGGTGAAAGCGGTCTCCTTGCATTAGATTGGTGGAATGGTAACCGTTCAACCCTTGTCGATGCCGACCTTACTGGTGTCCTTCTTGGTGCAACTCTATTAACCAAGCCGGAAGAAATTTATCGCGCATTGATTGAAGCCACTGCATATGGTACTCGAATGATTGTAGAGACGTTCCGTAAATATGGTGTACCAGTAAATGAAGTATATGCAGCAGGTGGTATTGCTGAGAAAAATACGATGATGATGCAAATATATGCTGATGTATTAAATATGGATATTAAAATCTCAGCTTCTTCACAAACTCCAGCCCTAGGCTCAGCGATGTTTGGTGCTGTTGCAGCAGGAAAAGAGCGCGGTGGATATGACAGCATTACAGATGCAGCCAAGGATATGGGCAGAGTAAAGGATTATGTTTATCAGCCAATTAACGATCAAGCACAGGTGTACGATCAACTCTTTACTGAATATGCACGCCTATACGACTACTTTGGCCGCGGCGAAAACAATGTGATGAAAACCTTGAAAAAGATTAAAAAAGATAGCTCCTTAGGGAAGAAGGAGGAAGAAACAGTATGTTAGAGCGTTTGAAAAGAGAGGTTCTGGAAGCTAACTTAGCTCTTCCAGAGCATGGATTGGTTACCTTTACTTGGGGAAATGTGAGCGGAATTGACCGTGAAACAGGCCTGGTTGTGATTAAACCAAGTGGTGTACCGTACGATGAGCTGCAAATCGATGATCTTGTTGTATTAGATTTAGATGGAAACATCGTGGAAGGGAGCTTAAGACCTTCTTCAGATACACCAACACACCTTGCATTATATCGGACATTCCCGCAAATTGGTGGAATTGTTCATACTCACTCCCCAGGAGCAACAAGCTGGGCTCAAGCAGGACGTCCAATTCCGGCACTTGGAACGACACATGCGGATTATTTTTACGGAGAAATTCCTTGTACACGTACCCTTTCCCAAGAGGAAATGGATCGTGGATATGAGCTTGAAACAGGCAATGTGATAATTGAAACCTTTGAAAAAGAAGGACTTGACCCTGTTGCAATGCCTGGAATTTTATTATCAGGTCATGCTCCATTCAGCTGGGGGAAAAACGCCAACCAAGCGGTTCATAATGCGGTTGTTTTAGAAGAAGTAGCCAAGATGGCGTTAAATACATTTACGCTTAACCCGCAAATTAAGCCGATCGACCAATTCTTGCTTGATAAACATTATCTTCGAAAACATGGTGCTAACGCATATTACGGACAGAAGTAGTCTAATAGAATACTAAATCCCAAAATCTCAGATAACTTGTACGGACGACTGGCTACAGAGTACAAATTTAATAGATTACTAAAATAATATCTATACTTAGGAGGAATTACAGTGTTAACTACAAAAGCATATGAATTCTGGTTTGTAACAGGAAGTCAATTATTATACGGAGAAGATGTTCTTCGTCAGGTTGAAGAAAACTCAAAAACGATTGTTAATGGATTAGAATCTGCTGTACCTTATAAAATAATTTTTAAATCAGTCGTAAAGGATTCAGATTCTATCCGCAAATTGATCCTAGAAGCTAATGCGGATGAAAATTGTGCAGGTATCATTACGTGGATGCACACATTTTCACCATCAAAAATGTGGATTGCAGGCCTTTCTTCTCTTCAAAAGCCTTATCTACATTTAGCTACACAATTTAACCGTGATATCCCTTGGGATTCAATCGATATGGATTTCATGAACTTAAACCAAGCAGCCCACGGTGACCGTGAGCATGGTTTCATCGCAGCACGTATGAATGTAAAGCGTAAAGTTGTTGTTGGTCATTGGGAAAACCAAGAAGTAAGAGAGCGTGTTGGCGGCTGGATGAGAACAGCGGCTGCGTTTGAAGAAAGTAAAAACCTTAAAGTTGCAAGATTTGGTGACAATATGCGCCAAGTAGCGGTAACAGAGGGTGATAAGGTAGAAGCACAAATCAAGTTTGGCTGGACAGTAAATGGTTACGGAGTCGGTGACCTTGTTCAACGTATGAATGATGTAACCGAACAAGAAATTGATGAGTTAATGTCTGAATATGAACAGCAATACGATATTACTCCTGAAGGACTTACTGACGGTCAGGTTCGCGATTCCATCCGTTATCAAGCGAGAATCGAACTTGGTATGAAGGCATTCTTAACGGAAGGCGGCTACACAGCATTCACGACTACTTTTGAGGATTTACATGGCATCCGTCAGCTTCCTGGTTTAGCGGTGCAGCGTTTAATGGAACAAGGCTATGGTTTTGCCGGTGAAGGTGACTGGAAAACGGCTGCTCTTGTAAGACTTATGAAAATTATTTCAGGCAACGAAGGAACCTCCTTCATGGAAGATTATACGTATCATTTTGAGCCAGGGAATGAAATGGTTCTTGGATCTCACATGCTTGAAGTTTGCCCAACCATCTCTGCCACTCGTCCTAAAATCGAGGTTCATCCACTTGGAATCGGCGGTAAAGAAGACCCTGCACGAATTGTATTTGATGGAAAAGGCGGCTGCTCTGCATTGAATGCAACTATCGTGGACCTTGGACATCGTTTCCGTCTACTTGTGAATGAAGTGGATGCAGTAAAGCTAGAAAAGGATATGCCAAAGCTTCCTGTTGCACGCGTATTATGGAAGACTCAGCCATCTTTAAGCCAAGCGGTTGAAAACTGGATCCAGGCTGGCGGAGCGCACCATACAGGCTTCTCCTATAAGGTAACAGTTGAACAGCTTAGAGACTTTGCAGAACTAGCTGGAATTGAGTTCCTAGTAATAAATAATGATACAAACACTCACGCTTTCAATAACGAAATCCGTTGGAATGACGTTATCTTTCGTTAATAGATGACGGAAGATACCATGGATTACCATTCATAAAAATGATCTGGGCTATTATGACATAATAGCCCTATTAATAAGATTAACGATCGTCTATAAGATTTCTTGTATTTTGGTTTCTAACATTCAAAAAATGGAGGCGTTTATTGATGGGGAATAATGTAATAATCAACGCAGATATCCAAAAAGGGAAAATCAATAAAAATATCTATGGTCATTTTGCAGAGCACCTTGGAAGATGTATTTATGAAGGAATCTGGGTTGGTGAGGATTCTTCAATCCCAAATACAAAAGGAATTCGGAATGACGTATTAGCAGCATTAAAAAACATTAAGGTTCCAGTCCTTCGCTGGCCGGGCGGCTGTTTTGCCGATGAATATCACTGGAAAGACGGCATTGGTCCTAAAGAAAACCGCAAACGAATGGTTAATACTCACTGGGGTGGTGTCGTAGAAAACAACCATTTTGGTACTCACGAATTTATGCTTCTATGTGAATTACTAGAGTGTGAGCCATATATTTGCGGAAACGTTGGAAGCGGAACGGTTCAAGAAATGTCTGAGTGGATTGAATACATGACCTTTGAAGGCGAATCACCAATGGCTAACTGGCGCCGTGAGAATGGCCATGATGAGCCGTGGAAATTAAAATATTTCGGAGTAGGTAACGAAAACTGGGGCTGCGGTGGAAACATGCGTCCTGAATATTATGCAGATCTATATCGCAGATACCAAACCTATGTAAGAAACTATGGAAATAACAAAGTTTATAAAATTGCCGGCGGCGCGAATGTCGATGACTATAACTGGACAGAAGTGTTAATGAAAAATGCCCACTGGTTAATGGATGGCCTTAGCCTTCATTATTACACCATTCCAGGAGATTTCTGGTTAGGAAAAGGCTCTGCCGTTGATTTCCCTGAAGATGAATGGTTCATTACCATGAAAAAAGCTCTTCATATGGATGAGTTAATTACTAAACATAGCACGATTATGGATAAGTACGATCCACAAAAACGCATTGGCATGATCATTGATGAGTGGGGTACATGGTTTGATGTAGAGCCCGGTACAAACCCAGGATTTTTATACCAGCAAAATTCGATTCGTGATGCCTTAGTGGCAGGATTACACTTCAACATCTTCCACAACCACTCAGATCGTGTACAAATGACAAACATTGCTCAAACCGTTAACGTATTACAAGCCATGATTCTGACTGAAGGCGAGAAGATGATCCTTACTCCAACATATCATGTATTTGATATGTACAAGGTTCACCAGGATGCAGAAGTTTTAGCTGTCGACTCTTCATTCGGCACTTACGAGTATAATGGTGAAACATTACCGCAGGTAACAGTATCTGCATCGAAAAATGCGGAAGGCAAAATCCATGTAAGCTTATGTAATATCGACCACCAAAATGAGGCTGAATTAGATTTAGACCTACGCGGCATTACTGCAGCAAATACAAAGGTGTCAGGCACCATTATCACTGCTGACACGATGAATGCTCATAATACATTTGAACAGCCTGAGGTCGTCAAGCCAGTTGAATTCACTGGTGTGACCGTTGAAAATAATAAATTGGCCATCAAGCTTCCAGCGATGTCTGTTGTGACATTAGTTATTGAGTAAAAGATGAAGGCGGGGAATGACAGTGAATCAGAAAAGTCTGTGCAAGGGCTGCGTAGAAAGTGTCATTGTAACGGAAGAGATCATTCAAGAATTAGTAAAAGAAGCTGAAGAGAACCCAACTGTTATTGTTTCTGACGAGGTCTATCTAGCAAGGCTAAAGACTTGTGAGAGCTGTCCTTCCCTGCAATATGGTACCACTTGTGCACATAGCGGATGTATCGTCCGCTACAGGGCAAAGTTTAAAAACAAAAGCTGTCCATTTGCAGGTAAACCAAAATGGGATAAAGTCGGTTAACTAATATTTAACGAAGTTTAAGACTATTAAGATGACTGGGGAGGAAGAATGAACATGACCAACCAAAAGGCAAAAATGATATTAGAAAAGGATTTTAAAGTATCTGAGATCGATAATCGTATTTATGGTTCTTTTATCGAACATTTAGGACGTGCCGTTTATGGCGGTATTTATGAACCAGGTCATCCTCAAGCAGATGAAAATGGCTTCCGTCAAGATGTGATTGAAATGGTAAAAGAACTGCAAGTACCGCTTGTTCGTTATCCAGGCGGAAACTTTGTATCCGGATACAATTGGGAAGATGGCGTGGGCCCTGTTGAAAGCCGCCCGCGTCGATTAGAATTAGCATGGCGTACAACGGAAACAAACGAAATGGGCACGAATGAGTTCATGAAATGGGCCCAGCTTGTAAACGCGGATGTAAACATGGCCGTTAATCTTGGAACACGCGGTATTGATGCTGCTCGGAACTTGGTTGAGTACTGTAACCATCCTGGCGGTTCTTACTATAGTGATTTACGAATTTCCCATGGAGTAAAAGATCCTTATAACATTAAGACATGGTGTTTAGGGAACGAAATGGATGGTCCTTGGCAGATTGGTCACAAGACTGCTGCTGAGTATGGTCGACTTGCTCAAGAAGCAGCGAAAGTAATGAAATGGGTTGATCCGACAATCGAGCTCGTTGCATGTGGAAGCTCCAACAGAAATATGCCGACATTTGCAGATTGGGAAGCAACTGTACTCGATCACACTTATGATCATGTGGAATTTATTTCACTTCATCAATATTACGGCAACCGTGATAATGAAATTTCAAACTATTTAGCCCTTTCATTAGAAATGGATGATTTTATTAAATCTGTCATTTCTATTGCTGACTACATTAAAGCGAAAAAACGCGGCAAAAAGAATATCAATCTATCCTTTGACGAGTGGAACGTTTGGTATCACAGCAATGAGCAGGATAAAAGAATTGAACCATGGAGCATTGCACCACCACAATTAGAAGATATTTATAACTTTGAAGATGCTCTATTAGTAGGCTGTATGCTGATTACATTGCTAAAGCATGCGGACCGCGTGAAAATTGCCTGCCTTGCACAATTGGTGAATGTTATTGCACCAATTATGACTGAGGATAACGGACCTGCTTGGAAGCAAACGATTTTCTATCCATACATGCATACATCTGTATTCGGCCGTGGAGTTTCGCTAAATCCTATCATCTCAAGTCCTAAATATGATAGTAAGGATTTCACAGATGTTCCATATTTAGAGTCAACGGCTGTTTACGATGAAGAGGAAGAAACATTAACGATCTTTGCCGTAAACCGTCACCTTCAAGAAGGCTTAGACCTAGAAGTGGATATCCGTAATTTTGAGGGCTACGAAGTAGTCGAGCATATAGTCCTAGAAAATGACGATATAAAGCAAACGAATTCAGCTAAGGGAACTCCTGTGGCTCCTCATTCAAACGGAAATGCTAAGACCGAGAATGGCGGCGTTACGGCTGTAATTCCGAAGCTTTCTTGGAATGTAATCCGTTTAGCGAAACGAAAGTAATGCTTTGTATTCCATATCCTTTTAGTCAACTAGACTAAGAGGATATGGACTATTTTTTATTTGAATGATATGCGCTTAAGCGATAACACAGGAATGAAGGGCAGGATTAATATGAAGGTTATCCAAGAAAAGTTTGGTGAATTAAACAATCTAACGGTTAATTCATATACACTCGTTAACGACCATGGTATGGAGATTACTTGTATTAATTATGGTTGTATAATTACGAAAATAATCACGTCTGACAAAGACGGAAACTATGAAAATATTGTCTTGGGATATGACAGATTAGAAGAATATGTGAAGGGGAGCTATTTCTTTGGTACAGTTGTCGGACGTGTAGCCGGCCGCATAAAGGGCGGATCGTTTGAACTTGACGGAAAAATCTTTACACTCGCAAAAAATGAAAACAACAACCATCTCCATGGGGGGAATAAAGGGTTCGATAAAGTGATTTGGAGTGCTTCTATAAAAGAGAATGACGAAGAAGTGAGTGTTCAATTTTCTTACCTGAGCCCTGATGGTGAAGAGGGTTACCCAGGAAATGTAAACCTAAAGGTAACTTATACACTTAATAATCAGAATGAACTAACCATCCGCTACTCAGGAATTTCGGATGAAAAGACATTATTAAATATGACCAATCATTCCTATTTTAACCTAAGTGGAAATATTAAAAGGGATATTCTCAATCATTCACTATCGATTAAAAGTGATAAGTTCCTAGAGTTAAATGATGAATTGCTTCCAACTGGAGAGATGCTGGACGTTCTTGGGACACCATTTGATTTTACTAGTGAACGATTGATTCAATCGGGTGCTGAATCCAATCATCCGCAAAATCAATTAGCAGGCCAAGGATATGATCATCCCTTTTTACTATCATCCAACCATGACCAAGAAATTATTCTTACAGATTCCGAGAGTGGCCGTACCTTGACTATTGAAACCGATGAGCCAGGAGTTGTCGTTTACTCTGGAAACCAAATGAAAGTAGATGGTGAAATTTATGGTGTTCCGTCCCGTAAATACCTTGGCATTTGTTTAGAAACTCAGGGACTGCCAGATGCCATTCACCACCCTAACTTTCCTACCTGGGTCTTAGAAAAAGACCAAGAGTACACATCTGTGACAAAGTATAAATTCGGAGTTGCAGCTAAATAAATAGGTTTAAAAAGTTGAAGGAGAAGGAGGAACGATAATGGAAAAAATAATAACTGAAATTATGAGTCTAGCCGATAGTTGTGACTGCGGCAATCATCATAATCAGATTCCGATTGAGACCATTTTAGTAGGAAACAATGTATTAGGGGAAGCCGCTGCTTATTTGGAAAAGAAATCATTTAAAAAAGCAGTTATCATTGCAGACGAGCAGACTTTTCGTGCTGCTGGGGAAGAACTAACCAAGCATTTATCAGCAACAAAGGTTGGCTATTCTACCTGTTTGCTGCAGCCTGACGAGAATAATGATGTAGTAGCAGACGAAAAGTCTTTAGTACAAGCATTGTTGGAAACGTCACAAGATACTGATGTCATATTAGCGGTAGGATCCGGAACGATCCACGATATTGCTCGCTTTACAAGTACTAAAATGAAAATTCCGTTCATTTCTGTTCCTACTGCTCCTTCTGTTGATGGATTTACATCTATGGGAGCACCAATAATTGTGAGAGGGATGAAGAAAACCTTTCAAATGATGGCGCCTATTGCGGTATTTGCCGATTTAGGCATACTACGGAATGCACCTAAGAAAATGATCGCAGCAGGATTTGGGGATATGTTGGCCAAATATACATCTCTTGCGGATTGGAAATTTGGGCATCTTGCTTATGGTGAACCATATTGTCCCCTTGTTGCGAACATTACGAGAGAGGCTCTGCATTTATGCGTTGAAAAAGCGGATAAAATTGCTGCCGCTGATGAAGAAGGTATCCGCATTTTAATCGAAGCCCTTATTCAATCTGGATTAGCGATGTTACTATTTGGCCAATCCCATCCTGCTTCAGGAGGGGAGCATCACCTCTCACACTATTGGGAGATGGAATTCTTACGACAAAACCGCCCACAAGTCCTTCATGGGGCCAAGGTGGGGGTGGCGGTTGCGCTCCTGGCAGATGTATATGAAAGGGAATTTATCCCATCCATCTCTGTACTAAGGAAATTTGATGATACGATTAAAACGCTTGAAGACTATAGTATTGTTAGAAAAATTAATGAAAACATTGAAGAAATTAAAGCGGTATACGCAGCTATCCCAAAAGCTTCTCAACTGCGTGAACTTATCGAAAAAGTTGGCGGAGATATATTGCCGAGCCAATTGGGGATTGACGGAGATATTGTCATGAGAAGTTTAACAGAAGCCCACCATTTAAGAGATCGTTTTACAGCGTTAAAGTTTCTAAATGAGGTAATCAAAGTCAATCACCATGAAGAAGTGAGATAAATGAAAGAGAAAGGTGATCAAATATGCCTAAGATTGAAACATTAAATAATCCTATTGTCGAGCAGCGTGCGGATCCATGGGTATATAAACATACAGATGGTTACTACTATTTCACAGCGTCTGTACCGGAATATGACCGGATTGAAGTCAGAAGGGCTGCAACCATACAGGAGTTGGGTGAATCAGAACCTATCGTTGCCTGGAGAAAACATGAAGAAGGCCCAATGAGCGCAAATATTTGGGCACCTGAAATTCATTACATTGATGGTAAATGGTATATCTATTTCGCGGCTGCAAGGGCAGATGAGATTTTTGACCATCGGATGTATGTTATTGAAAATGATTCCGAGAACCCTCTTGAAGGAACTTGGATAGAAAAGGGTCAAGTAAAAACGGACTGGGAGTCTTTCTCTCTTGATGCTACGACATTTGAGCATAAGGGGCAAAGATATTATGTATGGGCACAAAGAGACCCTGAAATTGTTGGCAACTCCAACCTTTACATCGCAAAAATGGTCAATCCATGGACGATTGAAGGACCTCAAGTGATGATCACAAAGCCCGAGTATGATTGGGAAACCATTGGCTTCTTAGTAAACGAAGGTGCGGCAGTCTTAAAGAGAAACGGAAAGATCTTCATTTCCTATTCTGCAAGTGCCACAGATTACAATTATTGTATGGGTCTCCTTTCTGCAGATGAAAATAGTGATTTATTAGACCCTGCATCTTGGAAAAAAACAGAAACACCTGTATTTCAAACCAATGTAGAAAACAGTCAATATGGAACGGGGCATAACAGTTTCACAGTATCAGAAGACGGAAGCCAAGATATTTTGATCTATCATGCTCGTAACTATCGGGATATTGAGGGCGACCCGTTATGGGATCCAAACCGTCATACTCGGGCTCAAGTGTTTACTTGGAATGAAGATGGAACACCGAATTTTGGTGTCCCAGTCACCGATGAAAAATAATACTGAATAGCTCACATTTTTGGAAGGAAGATGACGATGGTAAAAGTAACAATCGAAGAGGCAAAAACAGCACAGGATCTGATTATCGAGCAGAGAGCAGATCCATGGGTCTATAAACATACGGATGGATATTATTACTTTACCGCATCTGTTCCTGAATATGACCGTATCGAGGTTAGACGTTCAAAAACCATCCAGGGTATAGCTGATGCAGAACCTTTTACCGCCTGGAAAAAGCATGAAACAGGACCATTGAGTGCTCTGATTTGGGCACCAGAAATTCATTATATTAACGGCAGCTGGTACATTTACTACGCTGCTGCACCATCAAAGGAAATCATCGATGGACTTTTTCAACATCGCATGTTTGTGATTGAAAATAAATCCGCTAATCCTTTAGAAGGTGTGTGGGAAGAAAAGGGACAAATTAAAACTGATTGGGAATCATTTGCATTAGATGCGACAACATTCGGGCTTAAAGGACTGCAATATCTTGTCTGGGCTCAAAAGGATTCTAACATCCGCGGTAATTCTAATCTATATATTGCTCCATTAGTAAACCCTTGGACGATTAAAGGGCCGCAAGTGATGATTGCCAAACCGGAATATGATTGGGAAACGATTGGATTCTGGGTAAATGAAGGGCCAGCTGTACTTAAGAGAAATGGTAAAATCTTTATTTCCTATTCCGGAAGTGCAACGGATGAGAATTATTGCATGGGCCTTTTGACTGCGGATGAATCAAGTGATGTGATGGACCCAAATTCATGGAGCAAATCGGAAGTACCGGTATTTAAAACCAATTATGAAGCAGGCCAATATGGTCCAGGACATAACAGTTTCACAGTTTCTGAAGATGGAAGCAAGGATATTCTTGTCTATCACGTAAGAAACTATACAGAAATTGTTGGAGATCCACTATATGATCCAAATCGCCACACTTGCGCGAAAGAGTTTACCTGGAATCCGGACGGTACTCCAAACCTAGGTTTTCCTAGCTAAATCTAATAATAATTAGCAGAATAGGTTCATATCTTTTCTTGATATGAATCTTTTTCTGTAAAAAAAGCAATCTTTATGAAGAGGCCGGCTGGTCTTCGCGTAGAGCATTTATGATGTGAAATTTTATAAGGTGGACAGGAAAATGGCAACTTCAATGGATCAAAGAAACATGAGCTTAAGAACTATCACATGGCCTATTTTCATAGAGTTATTCTTGCAAACGATCATGGGCAGTACCGACACCATTATGCTCTCGCACATTTCTGATCAAGTGGTAGCAGCTGTTGGTGTTGCCAATCAGCTTGTCTTTTTTACGATACTCATCTTCAGTTTTACTGCAACAGGGACGGCGGTTCTTGTTTCACAATATTTAGGTGCGGGAATGAGAAAAGACGCAAAGCAAGCATCAGCTATATCCATATCTATTAATCTAGTCATCGGATTAGTTGTCAGCTTGTTAATGGTCATATTTAAGGGGCCGCTTTTAGCATTGTTCAATCTTAAACCGGATATTGCCGAAATAGGTTATGAATATTTATCAATTGTGGGCGGGACCCTGTTTTTGCAAGCTGTCCTTGTTACAGTTTCCTCTATCTTAAGAGCACACGGCTTTACTAGAGAAGCCATGTTTGTCTCTGTGATGATGAATGTGATTCACTTAGCGGGCAATAGTATTGTTATTTTTGGATTATTTGGATTCCCGGTGCTGGGAGTTAAGGGTGTTGCTATTTCAACTGCAGTAAGCCGCGCTGCTGCTTTACTTATTGCATTTATCCTTATGTATAGAAGGCTGCCAATAGCTATAAAAAAAGAAGATTATTTTAACTTACAAATATCGCAAATTAAAAAAATCTTAAAAATTGGCATACCCGCTGCTAGTGAACAAATTAGCTATAATACGAGCCAGATGGCGATGACTGCTATTACCGCGATTATTGGAGCGGCCGCTCTTTCCACTCGAGTGTATACCTGGAATATCATGTCGTTTATCATGTTATTTGGGTTAGCGATGGGTCAGGGAACGCAAATTCTCATTGGATATAGAGTAGGTGCAGGAGATTTTGAAGGTGCCTATCGTCAATTACTGAAAAGTTTAAAATATAGCTTTGTTATTACCATTTTCATCTCGATTTTAGTTGCTGTTTTTAGAGAAGATATTATGCGCATCTTTACGAATGATAAAGAAATCATCCATACGGGTGGTAAGTTATTGCTATTGTGTTTGATACTCGAACCGGGCCGGACCTTTAACATCTTGGTCGTCAACTCACTCCGCGCAACAGGTGATGCCGCTTTTTCAGTCAAAATTGGTCTATTGTCCATGTGGGGGATTGCGGTACCCATTTCTTATTTCTTAGGGATTCATTTGGGATTAGGCTTGGCTGGAATTTGGATTGCCTTTATCGTCGATGAATGGGAAAGAGGAATTGTCATGTATTTCAGATGGAGAAGCCGGGCATGGGAGAAAAAAGTATTGGTTGTTAATTCGAAAACGGCAACAGCCCGTTAATATCAATGAAAGTGAAGGGGATTTAAATAATGAAATATCGCAGACTTGGAAACAGCGGATTAAAGGTCAGTGAAATTGGTTTAGGAAGCTGGTTAACATATGGAAAGGCTGTTACTGACAATACGGCACATGACTGCATCCATAAAGCATATGAACTAGGTATTAATTTCTTTGATACAGCGAATGCCTACGAAGGCGGGAAGGCAGAAGAGGTCCATGGTGAAGCACTAAAAGTTTATCCAAGGAGCAGTTATGTAGTCGCCACAAAACTATTCTTCCCAATGGGGGATCGACCAAATGAGCGCGGACTATCAAGAAAGCATATTGTTGAACAATGTGACGCCAGTCTCAAGCGGCTCGGACTGGAGTATATTGATTTGTACCAATGTCATCGCTTTGATCCAGAGGTACCAGTTGAGGAAACACTATATGCTTTAGATGATTTAATCAGGCAAGGGAAAATATTATATGCGGGAGTAAGTGAATGGAGTGCTGCCCAAATTGAAAACGCGGTGGGAATCGGTAAGGCCAATCACTTACGGCCGATTATCTCAAATCAGCCAATCTATAACATGTTTGAGAGATATATAGAAAAGGAAGTAATACCGGTTTGTACGGAAAAAGGTATTGGACAAATTGTCTTTTCACCGTTAGCACAAGGGGTTTTAACAGGAAAGTATAAACCTAATACAGAAAAGCCTGAAGACAGCCGGGCAGCGAATGATTCGACTAACTGGGTCATTAATAGTTATTTCAGGAATGATGTTCTAGAATGTGTTCAGCAATTAAATGGTGTGGCTGTAGAGTTAGGTGTAACATTGAGCCAGCTGGCACTCGCCTGGATACTTCGTCATCCTAGTATTAGTTCAGCTATTATTGGGGCAAGCCGTCCAAAGCAAGTGGAGGAGAATGTAAAAGCGGTTGATTTAGTGTTAACTCAGGATGTATTGGGCGGGATCGAAAACATACTTGAAAAGGTAAAAGATTTTGCTCCTTTAAGGTAGATGACATTGTATTAAACTATTTTAATAGAAAACAGGTGGAATCTATGGCAGCTATTTATAAAAGTGGAGAAGAATTAATGAATGAAGTAAGGAAGACAAAGATTTACGGAGAATCTGTTTCCTTTTGGAATTTAGGTCAAGCCGGTATCCTCCTAAAGGGATCAGAAGAGGATGGGCTCCTTTGTATCGATCCTTATTTAAGCAGAAGTATTGAAGAACAGGACCCGAAGACTGAATTTAAGAGAGCTTTTCCACCGGTTGTTTCCCCGGGAATGCTTCGAGACTTAGATGGTGTTTTAGTTACACATGGACACGATGATCACTTAGATCTTTTAAGCATTAAAGAGATTGCAAGAGTCTCAGACTCCAAGTTTGCAATCCCTGCACCGCTCATCTCGTTAGTACAAGAACATGTGGAAAATAAATATATACACGCCGCTAAAGATGGCGAATCCTTTACTATTAAAGGATTTAAAATCACACCTATTCCTGCGGCCCATACAGAATATGAAACGGATTCGTTAGGAAATCATGCATTTTTAGGGTATTTCATAGAGGTAAATGAAATTCGCCTGTTTCACAGCGGAGATACAGTAGTTACACCTGAACTGATTGAAAAAGTAAAAGAGTTTAGACCACATGTTGCTTTCTTGCCAATAAATGGCGGAGACTATTTCCGCACTTCACGAGGAATTATTGGAAATATGAGTTTCAGAGAAGCAGCCGACTTTTCGGCAGCCGTTGGGGTAGACCTGATTGTTCCGATTCATTACGATATGTTTCCGAATAATCGAGAGAATCCTGCTTATTTTGTGGATTACTTGTTTCATCACTACCCTAACCAAAAATTCCACATGATGGTTCCAGGTGAAAGATTTATTTATCATAAATAATTTTCATAAAAGGGCATGCAGATATTTGCATGCTTTTTCTCTTTAGATTAACTAAATAAATTTCCCGTCCTATATTGAAAATATAGGAAATTAGTAGTAATGTAATAATTATTAATAAATTTATTAATGATTATTAAGGTGGAATCACTACATGAATTTAGATATATCTGAACAATCACTTCCCGTTTTTGAAGCGCTTGCCAGTAAGGTAAGAATGAAAATTATTCACCTTTTGGCGGAACAGCCTCGAAATGTAAAGGAACTCGCGCAAAGCTTAGAGCTCACCAGCGCTATCATGACCATGCATGTAAAGAAATTAGAGAAAGCGGGAATCATCCAGTCTGAATTAGTCTCTGGTAAAGGCGGATTACAAAAAAAGTGCTATCTTGTGACTGAAAAAATGGAAGTATTATTTCCTTCAAAGGAACGTGAACTAAAGAAATTTCATGAAACAGAAGTGTCAGTTGGTCACTATACTGATTTTTCCATCGAACCAACCTGTGGAATTGCAACCACTGACACGATTATTGGAGAATTTGATGATCCAAGATATTTTCTCCAAACTGAAAGAATGAATGCCAAGATTTTGTGGTTTGGGAAAGGGTATGTGGAATATAAGCTGCCAAGTTTTCTGCTGGGCAATCAAGACCCAAGCGAACTTGAAATATCTTTAGAGCTATCATCTGAAGCTCCATTTACGAACAGTAATTGGCCGTCGGATATCCATTTTTACCTAAATAATGTGGTATTGGGGAAATGGACTAGTCCCGGAGATTTCGGCGATAGCAGGGGGAAATTCACACCTGACTGGTGGCCGAGTGAAGTCAATCAATATGGATTGCTTAAACGGCTCCGCATAACATCAGACGGTACCTTTATTGATGGGTTAAAGATATCAGATGTTAGTCTTGATGATGTTAGCATTCGTGAGAAGCAATGGACGTTTCGGATTGCCGTCCTTGAAGAGAGCCAAAATGTCGGCGGGGTTACTCTATTTGGAACAGGCTTTGGCAATTATAATCAAGATATGCGTTTCCGCCTCTATTACAATGATAGTGAATTAACCAAAGAAGAGACAGAAAAACTTTCATACCAATAAAAAAATCGTATGGATACTGGATATCCATACGATTTTTTTTGAAAAACTATTGAGCTAATTTTGTCACCTGTGCAGGAGTAAGGGCCCCATTATAAACCTTCAATTCATCCATTAAGCCTTTGAAGGGGGTATCCCACCAGTTGACTCCTAGGCTGAAGCTGGCATTGTTTGTCGTATAAATATTCGAGAAGTTTGTACCTGTAAACTTTTCAACACCGTTCACGTACACCTTAATCGTTCCGTTATCAACAGTAAATGCTAAATGTGTCCATTCACCGGTCTTAATCGTTAACCCTGAAGAAGCATCGTACCATTTGGCACTTCCAGACCAGACCATCGTGTTCCCGCCAGCTGGACCATTTGGAACAAGGCTGACCCAGCTATTAGGGTCTGTAGCACCAAAGAAGGTGGTTGTATACATGGTTAATTGTTCAGGCTTTAACCATAGTGATACAGAATATTGGTTGCTTGAGATTAATCCGTTTGGTAAGCGAATACCAGAGGCACCATTAAAGACGGCCGCTTCGCCGCTTTTACCAGAAGCGTAAGAAATAGTCCCGCCCGTATTATCAATTCGATTACCAGTAATGCTTCCTGGCCCAAATGTACCCGTTTTCTCATTCAGGTTATTTTCAAAGGAATATTGAGCTGCTAAGCCAGCCTCTTGATATGGCAGTACCTTAATCGTAAAGACTTTTTTGTCGGTTACATCCCCTTTGGAAATCGTTGCCGTAAGTGTAGCTGTACCAGGTTCTGAACCTGCTTCTGGACGAGTAATAACCCCTGTATTCGTTACAACATTTGCATTTGTAGTTTCCCAAGAGATCGTTATGTGGCGAGTACCTTCAGTTGATAGTGATAAATTCGAAATTACATTTTCTGTATCACCAAGATCCAGGTCCTTAACCACTGCTGTTACAACTTCCTGATCAGTTTTATATGCTAGTCTACTTCCCCAAACAGAAATTCCTTCGTTTGAAAGGGCAGTAAATGTCATCACATTACTCTTTGAAACAGGATTCCACTCTCTGACGAACACTCCGTTATAGGTATGCCCATCGATAGTTAATTCCGCTTGGTTATGGCTGGTTTTCTTCCATGTACCAGTTACATCACCAGTAATTGTACCATCCTCATTTAATCGAGTGTAAACAGATTTATTAATCGCAGCTGAATAATCTTTTCCTTGGTTAATAAATTGATAGTCGCCAATTAGGTCTTGTCTATTCACCTTGTCTAACGTTTCACCTTTGTAGCGATACGGCGCAACCACTGGCCAGCCGTCTTTATTCATAAACATCTGGTGAACACGGACTTCATGATACTCTCCTGATTGTGGGAAGCGGCTGTGGAAAACCAAGAACTGCTGTCCAGTTTTCGGATCTAAGTAAACAGAGTTGTGTCCAGGAGAAAGATAACCTACACCGATTCCTGTTCCAGGGTCGCCAACTTTTCGTTCAAATAAGAAGTTCCCCATGATTTTATTTCCATAAGGGGTATTTGCGACATCACTTGGTAAAACGGCATTTTGTCCGGAGGCATCTACATAAGGACCATCTGGGCTCTTAGAACGGAACTGTCTCATGTTATAGCCGCCGTCAGCCCCTAACCAGCCGTACGTTACATATAAATAATAATAGTCAGTGTTCTTATCATAGACAACATAAGGACCTTCACCGGATTTATAATAGCCACCAGCTATTTTTGTTCCAAAATAACGGTCAACTAGACGCCCGTCAGCGGTTTTTCCATCTTTTCCAGGGTAAATTGCCTTACCAGTTTTTTCATCAATCTGAAGGACATAAATTCCGCCAGACCAAGATCCGTAAGTCATCCATAGTTTCCCATCCTTGTCATAAAACACAGTGGAATCAATCGCATTTGGATAATTATAATTATTGTAAGACCCATTCGTAGTAAACCAATCATCTCTTGGTCCTTCTAAGGTACCATTGTTTACAAGCTGGCCAATGTTTGTATTGGTCCATTTTTTATTAACATTACTGCTGGCATCCTTCGCATCATTTTTCGTAAAACCAGAATATACGATGGTGTCCACGTATTTATAAGGACCTTCAATATTCTGTGATACGGCAAAACCAATCGCAGAACGGATATAAGTAGAGGAAGCACTATAATAAATCATATAGGCACCCTTTGTTCCGTCCTCATTAACATAGTTTTTGTTATAGAAAACATCTGGAGCCCAGACCGCAAAGCCGCCTTTACTGTCAGAATCGTTTTCACCGGCCCATTTAAAAGAACCAGCTAGATTCTTTGATAAATCACCATATAACGCATTATTAGGTGTTGTATACCCATTCGTAAAGGTTTGCCAATGAATCAAATCGGTTGATTTAGCTGCCTCAATGTGGGAGCCGAAGACATAAAAGGTATCACCATCTTTTACAATGGAAGGGTCATGTACAGATACATTTTGAAAATTTGGATCCTCACCTGAATAGTCAAGGTTTGGCTTATTGCTATTTTCACTTGGCTGGGCAGTAGATTGCGCAGTTGTTTCCCCAAATACAGCACTTGGGATGATTAATAAAAGCGTTAAGAACATAAAGGTAAATATTTGAAGCATGCGTTTCCTCATTAAAATTTCTCCCTTCTTTATGTACGATAAAAGAAATACGGCCCAAAATTGCTTCTGGCAATCACCACCATTTAGTAGATTGATAACTTGTTTAACCGCTTACAAATATCATTAGTATTAATATAAATATTAATGAATTAATAGTACTGTAAATAAATAAATTCCTCATGGGTATATTCTCTTATTTTGATTCAATAGAAAATAAAATCTAATTAGAAAAGGGAGGTAATTTTAAGTTGTTTGATATAGAAATTTTTAAGTAGATTAGTCATAAACTCTTCATAATTATTTAGTTAATTTATTAATATTATTATTAATTATATAATTAATATATTAATGAATCGCTAGGAAGGGGAATAACTACTTATGGCTAGGGCAGAACACTTTGGCGGAGTCAATTTTTACGATATAGATTGGAATTTGAACGGGGATTTATGGGCGCATGACCCGGTAATCGCTATGGAAGATTCCCGATGGAAGCAACATCATCGATTGATACAGAAACGGAGCTTGACTTGCAAAAAGTACTTGAAGCCTTACTGGCGGGAAGAACATCGTTTATTATTGCCCATCGACTTTCTACGATTCAAAATGCAACTCGTATCCTGGTGATTGATAAAGGCCAAATCATCGAGGCTGGAACGCATGATGTATTAATAAGGAGAAAGCATTACTATTGGAAGCTGCATCACTCTCAGCACCACTCCTTAGATGTGAGTTGAACAAGAACTTGCGCCGGTGTTAGGGCACAAGTTCTTTATCTGTTTTATCTACAAGTTTACTACTCCAAACGGATACACCTTCACTAGATAAAGCAGTAAATGTGATCACATAAAGTTCTGATGTTGGGTCCCATTGCTTGACGAATACTCCATAATAAGTATTACCATCTATTGTTATCCTGCTTGATTTGGCTTGTTTTTTTCCATGTACCTGACACATCACCGGAGATCGTATTATCTTTGTTTAAACGAATGAAAACCGATTTATGAATAGCTGCTGAATATTCTTTTCCATGGTTAATCAATTAATATTCATCTATAAGGTCTTGTCTATTCACTTTATCAATAGTTTCACCTACATATCGGTATGGAGCCACTATTGGCCAGCCATTTTTATTCATAAACATTTGATGGACTCGTACTTCATGATATTCACCAGATTGTGGGAAACGGCTATGTAAATATCTCTAGAGAAAATGGGGAAGAGAACACATTTCTTTTTCCATTTGCAATTTGCAATCAATAAAGACTTTCTATTTGCATTCCGGAATAAGTTAGGTAAAATTTAATATATCAAGGAGAATATCTCATATTTATAGTATTCAAATCATTAACTTAATTTTTTGATTAGCATTAATTCATTAAAAGGAGACTATCATGGCAAAAAATAATAACAATAAGAAAAAAGAAGCAAAATCATCATCTGCTTTTACTTTTTGGATGATTGGATTGGTTGCCGTTTTTATTTTAGGTTTCATCTTTTTAGGCAATCACTCCAAACAACAGGATAAAACAACAACAACAAAAATTGATTATAGCAATCAGCCATTCAAAGGGAAGGAGTCAGCACCTGTTTCGATCATTGAATTCGGTGATTATAAATGTCCTAATTGCAAAAACTTTGGCAAGGATGTTGTACCCATTATTCAGAAGGAACTAGTTGATACCGGCAAAGCAAAGTTTTATTTTATGAATGATTCGTTTATTAACGTTGACTCCGAACGATCAGCTAAATTTGCAGAATCTGTATTCGCGGAACTTGGTAATGATACTTTTTGGAAATTCCATGAGCTCCTTTACGAAAAACAGCCCGAAGATACGAAATATGAGAAAATGGACGTTTTTACGGAAGACTTTTTGACTAATACCTTAAAAGAAGTGGCTAGCGATGAAGATGTTGACAAGGTCGTAAAGAATTTCGATGCTAAGAAATCCAATGATGCTTGGCAAAAAGATATGGATTACGCTGAAAAACTAGGTGTTACAGGAACCCCAACCATTTACGTTAATGGGGAAAAGTTTGATGGACAAACCATTGATGACTTAAAAGACATGGTTGAAAAAGCTGCAAAGGGTGAATAAGCATGAATAAGTCCTTACTTCTCGCCTGGATAGCTGCCATCATTGCCACACTAGGCAGTCTCTATTTTAGTGAGGTGATGCACTTTATTCCTTGTACCCTTTGTTGGTATCAAAGGATATTTATGTACCCACTAGCGATCATCCTCGGAGTGGCAGTTTACAGAAACGACCAAGGCATCTATAAATACGCATTGCCGTTGTCTATCATTGGTCTGCTCATCGCAGGATACCATACTTTATTACAGAAAATACCGTATTTACAGCAGTTTGAAATGTGTACAAGCGGAGTCCCTTGCTCAAAGGATTACATTAACTGGCTTGGTTTTGTTACCATTCCGTTGTTAGCTTTCATTGCATTTACGATTATTACTGTCTGCTTAATCATAGTCTCTCGTAACAAAAAATAAATTATAGTTCCATAAAAAAAGAGCGGTGAAACCAATAGGTTTGCCGCTCTTTTCTGTTGACAGCTAAGCCTCAATTAAAACATAAAGGATGCTCCAACAATGATCAATAAAATAAACAACACAACGATTAATGCGAAGCTGCTGTTACTGCGATGATGATCGGACATAAACTAATCACCACCTCGCTTAATTATTACAATATATGCTTGAAGGGGTTGAGATGAAATGGACAAACGTTGATTAATAGGAGAAATATCAGGTGAATTTAATATGGAAAGACCGGTTGCAGAATTTTAATAAATAAATAATTTAATAGAACTTTTTATTGTAGTATAATAATATACAGTATTTGGTTTATGGGAAAGGCAGTCATTTTTTTCCAGGAGAGGTGTTAGGCAATGGCAAGAATTTTTGTAGCAGGTGAGATCCCACAAAAGGGGTTAGAGATGTTGTTAGAACATCACGAGGTTGAAGTATTTTCAGGTGAGAAATTGATATCTGATACAGAATTAAAAGAGCGAATCAAAGATAAGGATGCTCTTCTCAGTTTATTATCTACCCCAGTAACAAAAGAAGTAATTGACCAAGCCTCTAATCTAAAAATCATAGCAAACTATGGAGCTGGATTTAATAATATTGACTTTGAATATGCGGCATCCAAAGAAATCCCAGTTACCAATACACCTATAGCGTCAACAGCTTCAACGGCAGACTTGACTATTGCCCTTTTACTTGCCTCAGCAAGGAGAGTAGCTGAAGGGGATGAAGTCTGTCGGACGGTTGGTTTTAATGGGTGGGCCCCGCTTTATTTTCGAGGCCGAGAAGTAACAGGAAAAACCATCGGTATAATTGGATTTGGTCAAATTGGCCAAGCGGTTGCGAAAAGAGCGGCTGCCTTTGATATGAAGGTTCTATATACGGGCCCGAATCGAAAAAGCCAAGAAGTTGAACAGGCCCTAAACGCGACCTATGTATCGTTTGATGAGTTAGTGGCAGAATCAGATTTTATTACGATAAATTGTTCTTATAATCCAACGCTGAAACACATGTTCAGCACGAAGCAGTTTGAAATGATGAAATCCACTTCATATTTAATTAACTGTGCCCGTGGACCAATCGTTGACGAGGCGGCACTGATCCAGGCCTTAGCGAAGAAACAGATTGAGGGAGCAGGAATTGACGTATTTGAATTCGAACCTGAAATTAGTGAAGGTTTAAAAAAGCTGAAAAACGTTGTTTTAACTCCACATATCGGGAATGCTACTTATGAAGCACGCGAGACAATGGCGATTATTGCTGCGGGAAACATTGTTAAAATGTTAAACGGTGAAGCACCGTCGAATGTGGTTAATGGGGTTAAGGAAACAATCCTCGTTTAAAACAAATGATTGGCAATAAAAAGACGGCAGCTGCCGTCTTTTTTTAGATTAACTATATTGTGGGCGTAGTTTAGTGCGTTTATTAACATGCTGCTCGGCACTTAAAGCTGCAATTGCCCCGTCAGCTGCTGAAATAACCGCTTGTTTAATCGGTGTTCTTCTAGCGTCACCGCCTGCAAAGACACCATCAACATTTGTGCGAAGGTACTCATCTACCATAACATAGCCTTCTTCATCGCGGATAACTGCTCCTTTTAAGAAGTCTGTTCCTGGCATCATTCCACCGAGGTATAAGAAAATTCCATCCACATCCCATACCTGCTCTTCCTTTTTATCCGTAAGTACAACAATTTGCTCTACACTATCTGTCCCAATAATTTCTCTTACACGATGACGTTTATAAATTTCTACATTTGAGTTATTTTCCAAAACAGAAAGATCTACATCGCCCTTTAATTCAGTTGGAATTAACAGCTTCACTGTTTTACAATACTTGGCCAATGTTTCTGCCTCGTGTATAGCTTCATCATTATCACCAACAACAGCGACCACTCTGTCCTGATAAAACGCGGCATCACAAGTTGAACAATAGCTTACACCACGCCCTGTGTATTCTTCTTCCCCTTTAATCTTACCGGAAGGCGCTTTTGCTCCTACTGCAATAAAGACACTTTTAGCCTTTATGGTTCCTTCAGCTAATTCTATCATTTTTATTTCATCTGAAAAATTAACGGATAGGACATTTGATCGAACGAATTCTGCTCCAAAATCCTTCGCTTGTGCCTGCATTCTTGTTAACAGTTCAAGCCCCGTAACTTCTTCGCGTACGCCTGGGTAGTTCGCGATTTTATGAGTGATAGCGAGCGTGCCTGCTTTTGGTGCTTTATCAATGACAAGAGTCTTTAATTTGCCTCGAGCCGCATATACAGCAGCAGATGCTCCAGCGGGACCGCCGCCGATCGTAACAAAATCATAGACTTCTTCAAGCACTTTTTCATTGACTGATTGAAAGATAGAATCGGCATTTGCATCACTAGTTTCAATCTTTGCAGAACTCACCACGGAGACTTGGTCTTCTGATAGTCCAAGCAATTTGTTTAATTTTTTCTCTTGAAAGCCAAGGACCAGTTTTCCATTAATAAGTGTTGCTGGTGTTCCATAAATTTTCCGTTCCTTTAATTGCTCAAAATATTCTTTATGTATAGAAGCATTCCGTTCTTCGAAATCAATGTTACGATCTTTTAGGAATGATTTTACTTTTTCACAATAGGGACAGCCGGTACTGCTATAAACGATTACTTCAGGTTTAGACAATTTTGCCAACCTCCATTTTTTGTTATATTTGATTGATTTTATAATAATATAAATATTAAATAGAAGTCAATACTTTTTAATAATTATTATAAATAAAAAATCAGTCCAACCAATGGTTGGACTGATAGTGTGATTCTATATGGATTTGCCTAAGAAAGCTGTTAGCATCCAAACATGTTTCTCAAGACCAGAATGGATCGCAAGCAGCATATCACCTGTTGTTTCATCATGATTCTCATCGGCGAAGCTCATGCCTTCTTTCAGTTCGCCAATAATAATTGAGAAGTCGTTAATAATCGATTCAACCATTTCATCCGCGGATTCGGAACCTGACGCTTCTTTAATCGAAGTGATTTCAAGGTATTCCTTCATCGTAGCAGCGGGTTTTCCACCGATGGCTAGCAAGCGTTCTGCTAGCTCATCGACATGAAGGCCAGCTTCATTATAAAACTCTTCAAATTTGACATGTAAGGTGAAAAATTGTCCACCCTTCACATACCAATGATAGTTATGTAACTTCGTATACAAGACAGACCAGTTTGCAATCTGTTTGTTAAGTACGCTTACTAATTGATTTTCCATATTAAATAGCCTCCTTTTTTAAGTTCACTTATATTATTACCAAAGATTGAGGTAGAATCCTGTATGAATTTAAGGAATTTGTTGTCAATTTAGTGAAGAATCATTGGCTTAAAATGTATTCCGTACTTTTTTAATGTTACAAGAATGAAACAATCTGTAATAATTTGACCTATATTTTCCATGCCTACCACCTTATGGAAGTTAATTATTTATGGAAGATAATTCTATTTGATAGATAAATCCTTTCATACTGGGCGCGATCTTACCCCATTTGTCCTTACCACTTTTTGGGTAATGAAACCGATTGTAACAACTGTTAGCCTTATTAGTATGACAAGCCAGGGACAAATATTGGGGGTATTAAACTATGAATAAATTTAAAAAATTACTAATTGCGACCGGACTTATCCTATCCATGTCAGCTTTTACGTTAAATGGAACAACTGAAGCGGCAACAACGACACATAAAGTACAATCAGGTGAAACTTATTGGAAAATTGCCGCGAAATATGGTGTGACAGTTAATAATCTAAAAAAAGCAAACAACAAAACTAGTAATCTTCTTTATGCGGGATCTAATCTAGTAATCCCGAATTCTTCCATTACTGCAGCAGAAAAAGATTTGATGGCCCGACTAGTTCGTGCTGAGGCAGTGGGTGAGCCGTATGCAGGGAAAGTGGCTGTTGCAACTGTTATTCTTAACCGTGTTTCCAGCCCAGATTTCCCTAATACCGTTAAAGGTGTTATTTATGAAAAGTCGAATGGATACTATGCCTTCACGCCTGTAAAAAATGGTACCATAAACCAACCAGCTGATGCTGCTTCAAAAAGAGCTGTGAATGAAGCACTTGCTTTTAGAGGGCAGGGGAACGGTTCATTATTTTTCTATAATCCAAAAACAGCCGTAAGTAAGTGGATCTATTCTCGTCCAGTAACGGTAACCATTGGTAACCACCGATTCGCGAAATAAAAGCTATTATAAGGTAGTATTTCAAAAAAATTGCAAACTAAACAAAAAAACAGTGATTCCCTGAAAATGGAATCACTGTTTTTTTATATTGAATTATTAACCTTGTTTAATTTTTAGAGCAACGAGACTAGCAAATTCATGGATAATGGTGGCAGCAAGTAATGATGTAATCTGAGTCGGATCATATGGTGGCAAGACCTCGACTAAGTCAAAACCAATAAAGTGAAAATCAGTTAGAGAGCGGATGATTTGCAACGTTTCAAAGCTATTTAAACCACCAACTTCTAGTGTTCCCGTTCCTGGTGCGCATGAAGGATCAACAAAATCAATATCAAAGCTTAAGAAACAAGGTGTATCACCAATTTTTGCTTTCATTTCATTTATAACATTTTCGATTCCTCGTTGCTTTAGCTCAGGGGTTGTAATCACGTGATAGCCTAAATCCGTGCTGGCGTCAATATCACCTGGATGATTCAGGGTTCCTCGAATTCCTACTTGGAAAACCTTATCAGGAATGAGGAGATTCTCTTCGTATGCTCGGATGAATGGTGAACCATGCCAATATTTTTCCTCATAATATGTGTCCCAAGTATCTGTATGAGAATCAAAATGAATTAAGGCAACAGGACCGTGCACTTTTACTGCGGCTCGAAGATGGGCTAATGTTACAGAATGATCTCCCCCTAGTCCAATTGGAATAATTCCTTTTTCCATCAGGTCCATCATTGCTTTTTCAATTACCTCATAACTGCGATGGATGTTATGCGGAATGACAGACACATCACCGATGTCAATGGCATTACATTCGTCAAAAGGATAAACCTTGTGAATCGGATGATATGGGAATAGGGTCATTGACGACTGACGAATAGCCTGAGGTGCGAACCGAGCACCAACACGAAAGGAGGCTGCAGTATCAAACGGGACACCAACAATGGCTAATTTAGCATTTTCCCTGTGAGAGGGTAACCTCATAAAGGTCCCGGTGGTACAAAATTCTGGTTTAACATCTGGTGATAATGGATAGTGCATATAAGATTCCCCCATTTTTTATTTTCATAAATTGTAAATTGCAAGAATTGTGCCAGATGAAATAATGAGAGGAATCGTTGTGAATAGGACGAGAAACTATTTAATTGGGAATATTGTATGCGTAGATGAATAATTAAAATGACTTAAACTGACTATTCAAGCCCCTCATTAGAGATTATTTTTAAAAATTATAGTTTGGCACAAAATTTGCAATGATATATTTGAATTTTCAAATAAGTGAGGGGGAATAAAAAATTTTCAGAAGACAAAGGGGTTATTTCTTTATGAAAGCGTTTTAATTAAAGGGGAGGTATGATATGTGGAAAATGGCGTAAAGCTGAAAAGATCGTTAAAGCTGTGGCAGGTCGTAATCATGGGGTTAGCTTATATGACTCCCATGGTGGTATTTGACACATTTGGAATTGTTTCTGGTGTAACTGAGGGGCATGTACCAACAGCCTATATTATTGCATTGATTGGGATGCTTTTTACAGCATCAAGTTATGGGAAGCTTGTGAGGGTTTTCCCTCAAGCAGGCTCAGCCTACACGTATACCCAAAAAGCGATGAACAGGCATCTGGGTTTTCTAGTTGGGTGGTCTTCGCTGCTTGATTATTTGTTTTTGCCAATGGTCAACGCTTTGTTAACAAAACTGTACCTAAATGCATTGTTTCCATCTGTGCCAGATTTTATTTGGGTCTTAGTGTTTGTAGGAATTGTTACCTTCTTAAACTTGCGAAGCGTAAATGCCCTGGCAAATTTCAATACATTATTTGTTCTTGTTCAAATACTAATCATGGTCGTCTTTATTATCCTGGTTATTAAAGGTTTACATTCGGGAGAGGGAACAGGAACTGTTTTTAGCTTAAATCCATTTTTTGTTGAAGGTATGAACCTGCCAGTCCTTATTACCGGTGCAACGATTCTTTGCTTTTCTTTCTTGGGTTTTGATGCTGTTACGACATTGTCTGAAGAAACTCCCAATCCGCAAAAGACGATCCCAAAAGCAATATTGCTTACAGCTTTATGGGGAGGGGTTATTTTTATTACCACATCGTTTTTTATTCAATCCTTTTTTCCGGATATATCTAGATTCAAAGAACCTGATGCTGCACTTCCAGAAATTGCTTTATATGTAGGTGGAAAGCTGTTCCAATCGATTTTCTTGTGTACAACCTTTGTTAATACACTAGCCTCCGGACTTGCATCACATGCAAGTGTTTCCCGACTCTTGTATGTTATGGGACGTGACAAGGTATTCCCCGATAAATGGTTTGGATACGTTCATCCAAAATGGCGTACACCTGCAATTAATGTTTTATTTGTGGGTGTCATCTCCTTGTCGGCCTGGTTCTTCGATCTAGTTACGGCGACTTCGTTAATTAATTTCGGTGCGTTAATGGCTTTTACGTTTGTCAATCTTTCTGTTGTTAGTCACTTTGCCGTTCGTCAAAAGATGCACAGGACACCTAGAGGTTTTTTTGATTACGTTATAATGCCTTTAATTGGTGCGGGGGCGGTTGGGATCCTTTGGATCAATTTAGAGGTTAGTTCCTTGATTATGGGAATTCTTTGGTTCAGTGTTGGATTTACTTACTTACTTTTTCTAACAAAGGCATTCCGAATAGCTCCACCCCAATATAAAGCGGAGGAAGCATAAACGAATAATTTTTTATGAAAGCAGTTGATTCTGTGATAAGAATCTACTGCTTTTTTTGTTCTATCGTCCTCCATTTATTCAAACCTGAGTAGGTTATGCATTTTTTCATAAAAAATTTTGATAAAAGATAACATTTAAAAGGAAAGATGATTGGTATGAAAATTGCAACTATTTTAAATAGTTAGATTAGTAGGTAGAATGGAAGGAGGAGCTCATCTACAATTATTGGGGTGTTTTTTTAAGATTTAAGTTCTTCATTGCTAGAACGAAATGAAAGTGCTTACAAATTCTTGCTAATAAACAAATATCCGAATATAAAAGGAGAGATGGTTAAATTGGAGAATACTACTCTTAAGCGCTCACTTGGGCTATGGGCAATCGTTATGCTCGGATTGGGCTATATGACACCAACGATCGTGTTTGATACATTTGGAATAGTTTCTGAAGAAACGAATGGGGTTGTCCCTCTAGCGTACCTCGCAGCATTAGTGGTTATGGCTTTTACCGCTATTAGTTATGGAAAAATGGTCCGGGTTTTCCCAAGTGCGGGGTCGGCTTATACGTATACACGAGAGACTATAAGTCCACAACTTGGCTTTTTAGTCGGCTGGGCAGCATTGCTTGATTATATATTGCTTCCGATGGTTAATGCATTGATTATTCGTATTTATATGGTTTCAGTATTTCCAGGGGTGCCAGCATGGATATGGGTTGTTGCATATGTTGCTATCGTCACGGCGATTAATGCTTGGAGTATGGGGAAAACATCGAGCTTAAATTCCCTGCTTGTCATTTTTGAAGTGGTTTTAATTGCGGCATTCATAGTTCTTGCCTTTGTCCAGCTCTCCAAAGGAATGGGACAAGGAACCATTTTCACCACAGCCCCCCTCTTCCATTCTGATATTCACTTTGGAGCCATTTTGACAGGAGCTACGGTAGTTTGTTTCTCCTTCATTGGTTTTGATGCAGTAACCATGTATGCAGAAGAAGCTATCGATCAAAAAACGATGCCGAGAGCGATTATGTTAACGGTCTTTATTGGTGGAGCCATTTTCTTCAGCTGTAGTTATTTCGCCCAAGCTCTATTTCCAGATGTTTCGGGCTTCAAGGTAACCGATGATACACTACCTGAAATCGGTTTGTTCGTGGGTGGAACCATTTTTAAACTGGTTTTCCTTTCTGGTGCTTTTGCAGCCACTGTAGCTTCCGGGCTTGCCTCCCATGCAAGTGTATCAAGGCTTTTGTACGTTATGGGACGAAACGGGGTTTTGCCTAAAAAGGCGTTTGGGTATGTACATCCCAAATTCCGGACACCGGTTTTTAATGTCATCTTGGTTGGGTTCGTCTCTTTACTAGCGATTGCTCCCAGTTTAGAGCTCATTTCTTCATTTATAAATTTCGGCGCATTAATTGCTTTTACATTTGTCAACTTATCGGTCATCGCTCATTTCATTTTTCGCCAAAAGAGATATAAAACAGCAAAAGATATTTTCTCTTATCTCGTTATGCCAATCATTGGAGCAGGATTAACAGGAATTTTGTGGGCGAACTTACAATTTGATGCTCTCATTGGCGGGATTGTATGGATTGTTATTGGTATAGTGTATATGCTTTACCAAACAAAATTTTTCCGAATCAAAATAGCCGATTTAAATATCGATGATGCGGAGAAAACCTCTGCACTATAGAAATTACCAAAGCCAGGCGCTATCGCTTGGCTTTTTGACTGTTTAAAAGGGGTGGTATGCAGAAATGAATAATTGACTCATTTCTTCATAGGAATTCTACTTTTTTACTTGATTACCTATTAAAATCGCTAGTTCTAAGTTGGCACGAAACTTGCTTTAACCTTAAGTAACAATTAAAAATGAGGTGTTAGAATGGCAGTCGAATCTCTAGATATGAAGAATATGAAAGGAATAGAACAAGATAATTCCCTTGTTGAGTTTCAAGAAACATTAAAAGAAGCAGTGAACATCCTGAATTACCCACCCCAAGTATTCGAATTTCTAAAGAAGCCAATGAGATTCTTAGAAGTTAGCATCCCTGTTCGAATGGACAATGGGCAGACAGAAATATTCCAAGGGTACCGTGCCCAGCATAATGATGCCTCAGGTCCAACCAAAGGAGGTATCCGGTTTCATCCAGACGTCACGCCTGATGAGGTAAAGGCATTGGCCGGATGGATGAGCTTAAAATGTGGTATAACCGACCTTCCCTATGGCGGTGCTAAAGGAGGCATCATCTGCGATCCTCGTAAAATGAGTTTAGATGAATTGGAAAGGTTGAGTCGTGGCTACGTTAGGGCAGTTAGTCAACTCGTCGGTCCCACAAAGGATATTCCTGCACCTGATATGTATACAAACTCGCAAATTATGGCATGGATGCTCGATGAATTCGACCATATACGTGAATTCGACTCCCCCGGTTTTATCACCGGAAAGCCACTTGCACTCGGTGGATCAAAAGGAAGGGAAACAGCAACATCAAAAGGTGTTTTATATACGCTGCAAATGGTCTGTGAATTAAAGAAAATGCAGTTAAAAGATACACGTGTCATCATACAAGGGTTCGGTAATGTCGGCAGTTATCTTGCCCAGTATCTAGATGAGATTGGAGCAAAAGTAATTGGTATCGGTGACATGCTTGGCGGTGTATATGATGAGAACGGATTAGATATACCATATCTTCTGGAAAATAGAGATTCCTTTGGTATTGTTTCTAATCGCTTTAATAGCTCTATTTCTAACCAGGAGTTATTAGAAAAAGAATGTGATATCCTTATCCCTGCTGCAATCTCAGGAGTGATCAATAAGTATAATGCCAGTAAACTTAACTGTAGCATTATTATTGAAGCTGCCAATGGGCCTACCACAAAAGAAGCCTTAAAAATTCTAGATGATCAGCAGATTCTTGTTGTCCCTGATATCCTCGCCAATTCCGGCGGTGTCATTGTCTCTTATTTTGAATGGTGTCAGAACAATCAAGGCTATTACTGGACCGAGGAGATAGTTGATGAACGTCTCAAGGAGAAAATGACAGAAAGCTTTTTAAAGGTTTACCATACCTCTAAAAAATTTGGTGTTAATATGAAAATTGCTGCTTATATTGAAGGAATTCAAAAACTAGCAGAGGCTTCTAGGCTTCGTGGCTGGTTGAAATATTAAAAATGAAACAGAAAAAAGGAGGAAGGTTTTAATGAAACTGGATATATTAGCCGAACAAAAAGAACAGCAGCTGTTACATTATTTTTGTTTAATTTCACATAACCACCGCTACGATTTAATGATTGGCTATTCAGAGCAATTTTTTGGGAAAGCGATGGTCACTTCGATTCAGTCAGGGAACATGGTCTTACTTTGTCAAGAAGACACTTTATCAGATGATCATTGGGCAGAAAGATTGGGAATCGAAGCGGAGGATATTCCTGAATTTCAAGAATTTTTTAGTCAAGTATTACTGACACGACCTTTTCACGAGCAGTATTAAACGAAAAAGGAGAGGAATTCCATGTATTATGGTATTGTACTTAGCCCATGTTATGGCAAGGTGGAAAGGATTTCGATTAAAAGTGAGTCGAGAATTTATGAGTGGGAAACCCTATTTATCATTACTTCCGAAGCAGGAAAAGAGGAAACGGTTCAGACATGTTTAAGTGGTGAAGTAGAATCGCTCGAAGTACAGGAAGGAGATTATGTTATTCCCGGGATGGTACTCGCTTATATAAAGGAAGATTTATTTGTTACCGGTAGTGATTAATGGCAAGTAAAAGAAGATGGGTCGCTCATCTTCTTTTTTGTGTAATATTTAATTTAAAATATTGCAAATAAAATGATAGTATTAGATAGATAAGGTGTTAAGGGGGAAGTAAACGATGTTTTCTGTTGCCAAAGAAAAAGTGAAACCAATTATTTCAGTGGACGTGGATGAAAGTGAAGTAGTTTTTCGATCAACCTTTAATAACCTTAAAGAACCCTTTTTGTTTTTAAAAAGACAAAATCATTTATTTGCGTATGTCATGCTTGAAAACAATAATAAAGAGCATGTCTCGATGGAATCATTACTTGAACAAGCGAAATCTTTAGATAGTATCTGCCATCTTAGTGAACAAATCTCTTTGCCTGCGTTGTTCCAAATTATTGGCGAACCTTTTGCGATTATTAGAGATGCGGATGGTACCCCCGCTGGTTACATTAGCAGAGAAGATGTTCTTGCTGAGCTTTTTAAACAGGAAAATAAAAGTGTTGACCTACTTAAAATTATTCTAACCTCGATTCCGATGGGCATTTTTGTATTGGATAAAGAAAAGCGAATTATTAATTATAATGAAGCTGGTTTAAAAATGATTCGATCGACCGCAGAAAAGGTTTTGAATCTTCCAGCAGGAGAAATTTTTAGCAGCACCCATCTTGAACAGGTATTTTCCACCGGTAAGACGCTTCTTAATCACTTGGTCATCAAGAATGAAATTGGGATTCTCGTCGATTATAGCCCTATCTTGAACTATGAGAATGAAGTAGATGGAATCATCATTGTTGCCCAGGATTTGCCAATGGTCGAAGAAATGGCTATGGAAATAGAATATATTAAAGATTTAAATATGGACCTGCATGCGATTTTGTCTAGTATCTATGATGAAATTCTCGTGGTGAATAATAAAGGAGAGCTAATCAGGTTTAGTGAAAACATTATCCAAGATTTCTGGAAAGTTGATTTAAAAGAGCTGATTGGAAAGAATATTCTTGAACTTGAGGACCAGGGGCTGTTTACACCTTCGGTCACAAGACTTGTATTGGAGAAAGGAAAAAAAGTCTCTGTTGTTCAAGAAACCAAAGCTGGGAGAAAAATTCTTGCCGTCGGAAATCCCGTCTTTAATGATCAAAATGAACTTGACCGGATTATCATTGCATCACGCGATATTACCGAAACCACACGACTAAAAAGTGAATTGCAGGAAATGAAAAAGATATCAGAACAATATAAGAAGGAATTGGATGATTTTAAAAGTAAGGACCGCTTTTTGAAAAAACTCATTTATTGTAGTCCTAAAATGGAGAAGGTTATTAATCAGGCCAAGAAAATTGCTGATTTTTCCTCCACAGTACTTTTGAACGGAGAATCTGGGGTCGGAAAAGAGGTAATTGCTCAAGCAATCCACCAATTAGGCAGACGCCAGGCGAAGCCCTTTCTTAAATTAAATTGCGGGGCAATTCCGGAAAATTTACTCGAAAGTGAACTATTTGGTTATGCGAAGGGATCTTTTACCGGTGCTGATAAAAATGGAAAAGAAGGCTACTTTAAACAAGCAGATGGTGGTATTTTATTTCTAGACGAAATCGGTGAGATGCCAATCCATTTACAGGTGAAACTATTACGAGTTCTACAGGAGCAGGAAGTTATTCCGATTGGGAGTACTACCCCTATTAAGGTGAATGTGCAGATTATTGCGGCTACGAATAAAAAATTAGAAAAAATGGTTGAGGAAGGGACATTCCGCGAGGATTTATTTTATCGCTTGAATGTCATACCGATACACATCCCGCCCTTAAGGGAGAGGACAGAGGATATTTCGCTGCTTGCCTTTCATTTCCTCCAGCAATTGAATGAGAAATATGAGCGAAATTATCATCTAACCCCTGATGCTATTAATGTACTAGAGTTTTATCCGTGGCCGGGGAATGTCAGGGAACTTCAAAATATTATTGAAAGATTAGTAGTCACGGCCGAACATCCGTCGATTGATGCGGAGTTCGTCAGCCAATTTTTATCCACGGGCTTTGAACATAAAAAAATGAAGCCAGTCATTACAAGGGTCATTCCATTACAGGAGGCTATCGACCATGTCGAGGAGCAGTTAATTGTGATGGCAATGAACCAATACAAAACGACAACAAAAGCAGCAAAAGCCCTAGGTATCAGCCAGTCATCTGTTAGTAGAAAGTATCAAAAAATAGTAACTGAGAAAAATATAAAAATGGAAAACCTATCACCCTTTTAATTGAGCTGCTTCAGGTCTAATGATCTGAAGCAGCTTTTTTTTATTAACTGCTAAATTTAGGCGTAATAGGTTCCCCTATTCAATCAATCATAGGGTTATGCAGATTTGAATAGTATTCATTCGGATTTTTTGAAAGATCATTATTTTGGTAGGTTTTATTCGTTGGCACGCTTCTTGCATATATTGTTAGTGAGGGTGAATAAAGGAGGAATTTAAATGGTTGAGGTAAATAAACGAGTGGTAAACCTGAAGATGTTTATTAATGGTGAATGGAAAGATGCCGAAAATCAAGAAACACGCCCAGTAATTAATCCTGCAAATGGTGAGGTTATATCATATGCGCCTGAAGGAACAGTCGCTGATGCGCGTGCGGCAATTTATGCAGCACGAAAAGCTTTCGATGATGGCGTTTGGTCTGGGATTTCTGCTCAGGAACGATCCTCCTATTTATTAAAAATTGCTGACAAAATTGATGAATATGCCGATGAATTGACCTATCTGGAAACGATGGATAATGGGAAGCCATTGAGAGAAGCGGGCTTTGATGTCGGTGATGCAGCCGCCTGTTTTCGCTATTATGCAGGACTGATTACAAAGCCTGATGGGCAGACGTATCATGTCGCTGATCCAATGCAGGCTATGGTTGTCCGTGAACCGGTTGGGGTATGCGGATTGATTGTTCCTTGGAATTATCCACTGTTAATGAGTGTGTGGAAAATTGCCCCAGCCCTAGCGGCAGGAAATACAATTGTCTTTAAACCGTCCGAAGTGACACCAGTTACACCTAAAAAGCTTTTCGAAATTCTTGAAGAAGTCGCTTTGCCAAAAGGGGTTGCCAATCTGGTAATGGGAGCTGGAGCGGTTGTTGGAAATGAAATCGCTTCCCACCCTGAGGTCGATATGATCTCATTTACAGGTGGAACGAAAACTGGCAAGCACATTATGAAAACAGCAGCCGACACGATGAAGAAAGTTTCTTTAGAACTAGGCGGTAAATCGCCGAATATCATTTTTGCTGATGCTGACTTTGAAATAGCAGTGGATTATGCGTTATTTGGAATCTACGCAGGTTCTGGTCAAGTATGTTCCGCTGGTTCAAGGATCCTCGTGGAAGAAAGCATCTATGATCAATTCGTCCAGCGTTTTGTTGAGCGGGCAAAGAAAATTCAAGTAGGACCTGGTGATAAACCTGCCACAGAAATGGGTCCCCTTGTCAGTCAGGAACACTTAGAAAAAGTTCTTTCCTACATTGAACTAGGTAAAAAGGAAGGTGCGACAGTAGCTTGCGGTGGAAAGCGGATGGTCGCTAACGGATTAGGAAATGGTTATTTTGTGGAACCGACGGTTTTTGTCGATGTCGCCCAAGAGATGAGAATTGTTCAGGAGGAAATCTTCGGTCCTGTTGTAGTCATCCAGAAGTTCAAGGACGAAGCAGAAGCTATTAAACTAGCAAATGGCACTGTTTATGGGTTAGCCGGTGGTGTGTTTTCTAATAATGGTGCAAAGGCACTAAGGGTCATTAAAAAGCTGCGTGCAGGGATTACATGGGTAAATTCCTACCATCCTACTTATAACGAAGCACCGTGGGGCGGCTATAAGCAAAGTGGTATTGGACGCAGTCTAGGTACGTTTGGACTTGAAGAATTTCAAGAAATAAAACAGATAAATATTAATTTGCAGGTTGAACCAATTGGCTGGTTTTCTAATTAATCATTTAATAGGAGGAATAAAAATATGAGTATTGATATAAAACATGAATTAAAAAGTGAGCAAAATCAAAACGTAAGTGAATATATTAATAAGGTTTTAAGCTTAATAGAAAAAGAGGAAATTAATGAAGTGGAAGCGGCTTGGATTACCAAAGAAACAGTTGAAGGCTTCCGTGAACACGTAAATCCGGGATTCCTAGAATACCGCAAAACCGTTACTGAAGGCGGCCAATTTGCAGCAGTGGAATGGTCTGATAATGGATCTTGTTTTAAGGATGTCAATGGCAAAGAATATATCGATTGCCTTGGCGGATTTGGCATCTATAATGTAGGTCATCGTAATCCGAAGGTAGTTAAAGCGGTAACTGATCAATTAAAACGTCAAGCGCTCCATAGTCAGGATTTGCTGGATCCACTTCGTGCGATGTTAGCAAAAATTTTAGCCGATATCACTCCAGGGGATTTAAAGTATGCCTTCTTTACAAACAGCGGGACGGAAAGCGTTGAAGCATCCCTGAAACTTGCGAAAATGTACAGCGAGCGGACAACTTTTATCTCTACCACTCGTGCGTTCCATGGGAAAAGTTTAGGCTCGTTGTCGGGTACCGCGAAAGGGATGTTCCGTAAACCATTCCTGCCATTAATCCCAGGCTTCCGTCATGTGCCATTTGGCGATATTGATATGATGAGAAAAACCTTTGAGGTCTGTGCTTCAGTTGGCGAAGATGTCGCTGCTGTTCTTTTAGAGCCGATTCAGGGTGAAGGCGGAATTATTCTTCCACCGGAAAACTATTTAAAGCAAGTCCGTGAGCTTTGTGATCAATACGGCTCGTTGCTCATATTTGATGAAGTGCAAACAGGAATGGGCCGGACGGGGAAAATGTTCGCCGCAGAATTATATGAAGTTGTTCCAGATATTATCTGTCTAGCAAAAGCATTTGGCGGCGGCGTGATGCCCGCTGGTGCCGTTGTAGCTACTGAAAAAGTTTTCAAGAGCTGGTTTAATAATCCGTTTATGCATACAACCACCTTCGGCGGCAATCCGTTAGCATGTGCGGCAGCGATTGCGACAATTGGGGTTTTAATTGAAGATAAGTTACCAGAGAGAGCAGCGGAAGTGGGAGCCTATTTCCTTGAAGAATTGAAAAAGGCAGCAAAAGGCCATGAAGGCAAGGTTCAGGAGATTCGTGGACAAGGCTTAATGATTGGCATCGAATTCCATCAGGATGAAATAGGCTACGAGGTCTCAAAAGGAATGTTTGACAGAGGAATCCTTGTAGCTGGGACATTAATTAATTCAAAAACCATTCGTATCGAACCGGCATTGACCATAAGCTATAAAGAGGTTAATAAAGTGGTTAGCACCTTCAAAACGGTCTTAGAACATTTAGATGCTTAACGATTTTTTTAAAAGGGGGAGCACAGAAGTGGAAAAGAAATATGTCAAGCTCCAAACAGAGATACCTGGACCGAAATCGAGGGAAATTTTGGAGCGAAGAAATAAATATGTCCCAAAAGGAATCAGCAATAACTGCCATTCCTTTGTTAAAAAGGCAAAAGGAGCCCTGGTAGAAGATGTGGACGGTAATTGTTTTATTGATTTTGCTGGTGCTATTGGAACGATAAACGTTGGCCACTCTCATCCTAGAGTAGTTAGAGCCCTTCAGGAACAAGCAAGTCAATTTATCCACACCGGTTTTAATGTCATGATGTATGAATCGTATATCACCTTAGCCGAACGGCTTAGCCAGCTTGCACCAGGGGAATTTGACAAGCAGGCAGCTTTTTTTAACAGTGGTGCAGAAGCGGTTGAGAACGCCGTAAAGATTGCTAGGAAATATACAAAGCGCCAAGGAATTGTTTCGTTCACAAGGGGGTTCCATGGCCGGACGTTAATGACCATGACGATGACAAGTAAAGTGAAGCCGTATAAGTTCGGCTTTGGACCGTTCGCTCCAGAGGTTTACAAGGCGCCATACCCATATGCGTACCACCGCCCTGAAGGAATGGATGAACAGCAATATAGTGCCATGATGATCGAACAATTTGAACAATTTTTACTGGCAGAAGCTGCACCTGAAACGATTGCTGCAGTCGTGATGGAACCTGTGCAAGGAGAAGGCGGGTTTATAGTGCCTGACACCGCTTTTGTTAAGCGGGTTAGGGAAATATGTACACAATATGGAATCTTGTTTATTGCAGATGAAATCCAAACTGGGTTTGCACGGACAGGTAAGTACTTTGCAATTGATCATTTTGGAGTGGTACCTGATTTAATTACGATTTCAAAATCAATGGGTGCTGGCGTTCCTATCAGCGGCGTGATTGGCAGGGCGGAAATTATGAATACTGCCGAGGTTGGTGAAATTGGTGGAACCTACGCGGGAAGTCCGCTTGGATGTAGGGCAGCACTGACAGTATTAGATATTATTGAAAATGAACAACTTAATGACCGGGCAAGAAAAATAGGTAATCGCGTGCTTGAAAAAATGCACCTTCTTTCAGAGCGGTTCGAGGGGATTGGTGATGTCCGTGGTCTAGGTGCGATGTGTGCGATGGAAATGGTAAAGGACCGACAATCCAAAACACCGGATAAAGAAGCGACTGGAAAAATTGTAAAAGCTGCTGGGGAACGTGGACTGATGTTACTTAGTGCTGGGATTTATAGCAATGTGATTCGCCTTCTCATGCCAATTACCATCACAGACGATCAACTGGAAGAAGGTTTGCAAATTATGGAAGAAGCAATAGAAGCAGTATATACAAATGATCCTGCCTTATCGGTTGGAGGGGAATAAAAAATGGATATTGTAAATAAAAATTATCAAATCTATCCCATGTATATTAATGGGGAATGGGTTGGCAATGATTATGAGGTTTTAACTGAAATTAATAATCCAGCTACAAAAGAAGTAATTGGTGCTGTGCCAACAGGTGGTGCTTATGAAGCAGAACAAGCGGTGAATGCTGCCCATAAAGCCTTTAAAATCTGGTCGAAAAAAACTGCGGATGAGCGGTATCAACTCTTGATGAAATGGTTTTACTTAATTGAGGAAAACAAGCATGAAATTGCTCGAATCATGACAATTGAACAAGGTAAACCGCTTAAAGAAGCGCTTGGGGAAGTTCAGTATGCAAATGGCTTTATCTCTTGGTATGCCGAAGAAGGGAAACGGGTATATGGTGAGACGATTCCAGCAACACATCCACATAAAAGAATACTAGTTAGAAAAGAACCGGTTGGTGTGATTGCAGCGATTACTCCGTGGAACTTCCCGGCTGCCATGATTACGAGAAAAGTAGCACCTGCCCTGGCAGCAGGTTGTACGGCTGTTGTGAAGCCTGCAAACCAAACGCCGCTTACAGCATTAAAAATGGCTGAGCTAGCCCATGAAGCAGGCATTCCTGCAGGGGTGCTGAACGTGATTACTGGAAGGTCGTCAGAAATTGGTGAAGTGTGGTTGAAGGATCCACGCGTGACAAAGATTACCTTTACAGGGTCAACTGAAGTTGGGAAAACATTGATGCGTGGTGCCGCAGAAACGGTTAAAAAGGTATCATTAGAGCTTGGTGGAAATGCCCCATTTATCGTGATGGATGATGCTAATTTAGCGAAAGCCGCTGAAGGACTTGTACAATCGAAATTTCGAAATGCTGGTCAAACCTGCATTTGTACGAACCGTGTTTATGTGCAAGAAGGGATTGCAGATGAATTTACTAAGCTTTTCCAAGCAGAATTAGAAAAGCTAAAAGTCGGCAACGGACTGGAAGCGGGAACGGATATTGGTCCATTAATTGATCATGCCGCTTTTAAAAAAGTAGATGGGCTGGTTAAGGACGCAGTTGAGAAAGGTGGAAAAGTCATTTATAGCGGGCTTGCCCCAGCTGAAAATAACGGATATTTCTATGCACCCACAATTCTGACCAATATTAATGATGAGATGGAATGTATGAAAGATGAAATCTTTGGCCCACTCGCTCCGATTTCCACTTTTAAAACCGAAGAAGAAGTTATTGAACGGGCCAACAATTCTTGTTACGGTTTAGCTGCCTATGTGTATACTGAAAATTTAAGCCGTTCCTTTAGAATCACCGAACAACTGGAGTATGGAATCATTGGCCTGAATGACGCCCTGCCCTCAGTCGTTCAAGCACCATTCGGGGGCTTTAAGGAGAGCGGTCTAGGACGTGAAGGTGGACACTACGGCATTGAAGAGTTTTTAGAAGTAAAATATATATCGATAGGTTTGGATTTATAATAGCGTTTTAAAAAATTGCCAGCGAGACGATCAGAGTTTTTTTCTATTGATTGATTGTTTCGCTGGCTTTTACTTTGGAAAAGTCCAGATGATAGATTTGCTTCCTTTTGTCTTTAAATAGAATCAAATCAATTTATTAATTTACTAATTTGAAAGAAAGGAGGCAGAAAAATGGCGGGGCCGCTCCACCGATTAAAAATTGTAGACTTATCGCGCGTGCTAGCAGGTCCTTATTGCACGATGATCTTAGGCGATATGGGGGCTGAGGTAATCAAAATTGAAAGTGTCGATTTTGGGGATGAAACACGGGGCTGGGGACCACCCTTTCTAGAAGGAGAGAGTGCCTATTATCTGTGTGCTAATCGAAACAAACAAGGGATCACTTTAAACTTAAAAACACCTAAGGGCATTGAAATCTTAAAAAAGCTCGTTTGTGATGCTGATATTGTTGTCCAAAATTTTAAGCCAGGGACCCTCGACAGATTAGGGTTCGGATATAAGGAAATGAAGAAGGTTAATGAAGGAATTATTTTAGCCTCAATCAGTGGCTTTGGCACTACCGGCCCTAATTCCCATCTTCCTGGCTATGACTATATGATTCAAGCCATGTCAGGTTTGATGAGCATAACAGGTGAAAAGGATGGACAGCCTGCAAAGGTCGGTGTTGCCATTGCAGATGTACTTACTGGTCTTTTTACCTGTATCGGTATTTTAGGAGCCATCCAGCACCGCAATTGGACTGGAGAGGGGCAGGAAATAGATATTTCATTATTTGATTCCCAGTTGGCTGCATTAGTGAATGTTGCTAGTAATTTTTTATGCTCTGGGATAATCCCTGAACGGCTCGGTAATGCGCACCCCAATATAGTTCCATATCAAGTGTTTGCCGCAAATGATGGCGACTTTATCCTTGCCGTTGGAAATGACCGACAATATCAGAAACTAGCAATCCTGCTTGAAGATGAAGTCCTTTTAAGCGACCAATATAAAAAAAATTCAGGTCGCCTGCAAAAAAAGGATGACCTGGAAAAAATCATTGCCTCAAAATTAAAGACGAAGTCAAGGGCGGAGTGGAAAGTGTTACTTGATGAAGCAGGAATTCCCAATGCACCGATTAACAATGTGAAGGAGGCTTTGGATTCAGAACAAGCGATCGCAAGGGACATGGTTGTGAAGATAGAGCATCCAACGATTTCTGACTTAATGCTTGTGGGTTCACCATTAAAGTTTTCAAAATCGCCAGTAAAAATCGATATGCATCCGCCATTGTACAGTGAGCATACAGATGAAGTTCTGCTTAAACTGGGTTATTCCAATCTTGAAATCGTAAAAATGAAACAAGATCATATTATCTAGGGGAGGAACTTATAATGAATTTTTCTTTATCTGAAGAGCAAAAAAGTGTTAGAAAGGTGGTTCGATCATTTGTAGACCGAGAAATTCTGCCCTATATCAAGGAGTGGGATGAAAAAGGTCATTTTGAGATTAATATTTTAAAACGATTAGCAGAATTACAGTTAATGGGAGTATGTATTCCCGAGGAATATGGCGGAGTGGGAATGGACTATAATACCCTCGCAATTGTTTGTGAAGAACTGGAGCGAGGTGACACGGCTTTCCGGACCGCGGTATCAGTACATACTGGTTTGAACAGTATGACATTATTGCAGTGGGGTACAGAGGAGCAGAAACAAAAATACCTTCTTCCACAGGCGAGTGGTAAAAAGATAGGTGCCTTTGGATTAACAGAACCGAATGCTGGCTCCGATGTGGCTGCAATGGAAACGACAGCAGTCAAAGATGGAGATTACTATATTTTAAATGGGTCAAAAACATGGATCTCACTATGTGATGTGGCTGATCACTTTTTAATTTTTGCAAAAACAGACACGAAAGCTGGTCACTATGGAATCTCTTGTTTTATTGTAGAACGGACATTTGCAGGGCTTTCTACTAAAGCCATAAAAGGAAAACTGGGAATTCGGGCAGGAAATACGGGGGAGATATTCTTAGATCATGTCAGGGTTCCAGCAGAGAATTTGTTAGGCTATGAAGGAGAAGGCTTTAAAATTGCTATGTCCGCCCTCGACAATGGCCGCTTTACAGTAGCCGCAGGTGCATGTGGTACGATTATGGCTTCGCTGGAAGCTAGCGTCAAATATTGTGAGGAGAGGAAGACCTTTGGCAAAGAAATTGGCAAGCACCAACTTGTCCAGCAAATGATTGCAAAAATGTCCGCTAATCTAGAGATTTCACGTTTGCTTGTTTTTAAGGCTGGCTGGCTAAAAAATAAGGGCAAACGGAATACCCAAGAAACGTCATTAGCCAAATGGATTTCCTGCGATGCCGCCTTTGAAGCTGCCAACGATGCGGTCCAAATTCACGGGGCGTATGGCTTCTCCAATGAATTCCCAGTAGAGCGTTATTTACGAAATGCTAAGGCTCCTGTAATTTATGAAGGAACAAGAGAAATCCACACCATCATGCAGGGAGAGTATGCCCTCGGCTATCGTGAGGACAAGCTACTAAGGAAAGTGCTTCCAGCCTGGCCGTTTGAAGAAAGTTTGATAAAAGGGTAAATTTATAATAAAAAGAACAAGCCGTGCAGTTGGAAAACTGGTACACGGCTTGTTCTTTTACTATTATTGTATTATTAAATAATTTACTTCATATTGTTTGTTCTACTGTGTTACGATAACGTAATAAAGTGAAGAGGAAATGAGGGTGTAGAATTTGATTAAAACCATTTTGTTTGACGTTGATGGGGTCCTATTAAGCGAAGAGCATTATTTTGATGCTTCTGCTTTAACCGTTTGGGAAATGCTGATTAGCCCTAATTACTTGGGGCTCGAACCTATGCAGTTTAAAACGGACTATAATGATGAGGAAATCCAGGAAATAAGAGAATTAGTATTTGAAAACGATAAAGTTCTAAAGTTAATGAAATCACGCGGTCTAAACGCCAACTGGGACATGATCTATCTATCCTTCAGCCACCAGCTAATCCACCTGCTCTCGCAAATCAAAGATATTGAATTCGAGAAAATTAATAACTGGTGTCAGGCACCAATCAATCGTGAAACCCTAGTTGAGATGGGCAAGGTGTTATGTAATTACCATGTGAAACTAGATTTCAGTTTGTTTGTGCAGGAGTTTGCACGCTCAGAGGCAACGAAGCAGGAGTTGTTTAGTTATTTGAATGAACTAACCTCAGAGAAAATTGGGGTAGAAACTTCTATTTTTAACAAGGGGGAGCTTTGGTCCGTTTGTGAGCATGTTTCCCAAGAGTGGTATGTGGGGGATGAACATGTCCTCGCTTCGACTGGAAGGCCATCTGTTCAACATGGGAAAAAGGGCTTCTTGGCCAATGAAACAACATTAGCCCCTAGGCAGGAAATTAACGAGTTATTCCAATTCCTGAATTCATCAGGATACATGATTGGTATCGGGACAGGCAGGCCTGAACTTGAAACTATTCAGCCATTTCAGCATTTAGATTGGTTGAAACATTTTAATGAAAATCGGATCGTAACTGCTGATGATGTGCTAAAGGCGGAATTGGAGCTTCCAGAACGAATGTCACTATCGAAGCCGCACCCATTTACATATATTATGGGACTGCTCGGGAAGGAGACACCAATTCAAGAGGGTTTAAATACGAGATTACCGCTTGAAAATGCTGAAACAGTTTTAGTTGTAGGAGACTCTTTGGCGGATTTATTAGCAGCAAGAAAACTTGGCTGTCAGTTTGCAGCCGTTCTAACTGGCCTTTCAGGAAAAGATGCGAGATGTGACTTTGAAAAACATAAAGCAGACTATATTCTTGATACAGTGCTCGATTTGAAAGGGATATTATGAAAAATATAGAAAAGGGATTGCCTCAGCGCAATCCCTCATTTCTTCCCTAGATATTTTCTATCTTCTCTAATTCCACACGGCCGGGTTCAAATGTAACCACGTTCGATAACTCCAGAACTTGTGCTTCTTCAAGTCCATCAATTAATTTTAAGACATGAATGACGTCGGCATTTAATGTTTTATCCACAGTTAATACCATGATTGCCTCACCGCCTACTTCCGTACGACCAACCTGCATCGTGCCAATATTGATTTGATGGTCTCCCAAGAGTGAACCTACCTTGCCAATCATACCTGGAACATCTCGATGTTTGATATATAATAGGAACTTTTCTGGTTTAACATCAATTCGGTATTGATTAATTTTTAGAATTCTCGCTCCATACCCGTTTAAGACGGTTGCCCCAATTTTTGCTGTTTCAATATCATTGGAGACACTTAATTCCATATAATTAGCAAATCCTTTATTCGTAGCATTTTTAACGACATTATACGAAACTCCTTGCTCTTTCAGTAAGTGCAAAGCATTAATTAGATTAACAGAATCGCTTAAATGATAGGACAAGACACCTTTTAACATGGTACGAGTCAACAATTCCGTATCTTCATCAATTAAATCGCCATAATAATTGATTTCTATTTTAGCAGGAGCCTGCTTATTTAATAATTGAATGACGAGCTGCCCCATTTGGTCCCCAAGTAGTAGGTACGGCTGCAGTTTTGCTTGGGTTTCGCCTGACATTTGCGGCATATTAACAGCGTTTTGAATCGACTGAGATTCAAAAATCTCAATGATTTCCGCGCTGACCTCTTGGGCTACTTTTTCCTGTGCTTCTATCGTAGAAGCCCCGAGATGTGGTGTTACAATGATATTTGGATTCTGCAATAATTCTGGGTCGGAAACAGGCTCTTTTTCAAATACGTCAAGTGCAGCACCTGCAACATGGCCGGACTGAATGGCTCTAACTAATGACTTTTCGTCGATCACACCACCGCGTGCACAATTGACAAATCGGACGCCTTTTTTTGTTTTTCGTAAATACGCATCATTAATCAGTCCTCTTGTGTCATTGGTAAGAGGTGTATGAATGGTAATAAAATCTGATTCTTGTGCAATTACATCGAGGCTTGCTTTCGTCATTCCAAGTTTTTTTGCTCGTTCTTCGGTCAGGTATGGATCAAATCCTAAAATGTTCATTCCAAAGCTTTTTGCCCGTTTCGCTACTTCTGTTCCGATTTTACCCATGCCAATCACGCCAAGAGTTTTTTTGTATAATTCCACACCCTTAAAAGAGTTACGGTCCCATTGCCCTGATACTGTCTTATGGTGGGCTTGAGGAATTTTCCGCGCCAATGATAGCATCATCGCTAAGGTATGCTCTGTTGCTGCAATGGTATTGGCGCCCGGGGCATTGATGACAATGATCCCTTTTTTCGTTGCCGCATTCACATCAATATTATCGACACCGACACCTGCTCTAGCAATCACACGGAGACGGCCGGCTGCTTTGAGTAGCTCTTCACTTACTTTTGTTTGACTCCGGACAATTAGGGCGTCGTATTCTCCAATTATATTTTTTAATTCCTTTGTCGGTAGTGTTGGCTGGCGATCTAGGGTAAAATTAGGGTGTTCAATTAAACATTTCAATCCTGTGCTGCTAATTCCATCGGTTACAAGTACCTTATACATGCTCGTAATCCTCCTTTAATTTTCTTAGGCTGTGTAAAACTTGTCTGTTGATTTCCGTTCCAGGCACTTCGCTTTCCGCGGGCGTGCCGGGGAGCCTCCTCGTCGCTTTGCTCCTGCGGGGTCTCCCCTGCCCCGTACTCCCGCAGGAGTCTTCGTGCCTTCCACTCCAATCAACAGAGTGCCAAAATCAACATTAACCTTTAACACAGCCACCTAATAAAAAACGCCCCTCATAACAGACTGATTTGTCTTGTTATGAGGGACGTGTATAGATGCGTGGTGCCACCCTCGTTTGCTGAGTCATATTCTTAATGTCTTATTCGTCATCACTTGTCATGTATAGAAACATATAATTGATTGAATATTCAAAAATAAACTAAATATAGGGATTATTCTACAACTAAACTTTAAGGATTGTAAAGGGAAAGAAGAAAAAATTAATAAAATTTATGATAAAAAATTTTGTTCAAAAAATGTTATCCTTTTATGGCGCGGGGGTAAGCGTTTACAAAGTAGAACGCTAGAAACATATCTATTGTAAAAAAATTCAGAGAATAATATAATGTCTACAATAGAAAAACAAATGTGCGTCACACAAGGACATTTGTAGGAGGGTAAAACATGAAGGCAATCACGATTGGGTTATTAGGTTTAGGTACTGTTGGTTGTGGTGTAGTGAAAATTATCAAAAAAAATCAAGATAAATTAATCCACCAAGTGGGGTGCCCGGTTGTTATTAAAAAGGTCCTTGTTAAGGATTTACATAAAAACAGACCCGTAGAAGTAGATACAAAGCTTCTAACCTCGAATGCAGACGAAATCCTTTATGATGAAGAAATAGATGTAGTGATCGAGGTAATGGGCGGGCTCCAGGATACAAAAGATTACTTAATTACTGCACTAAGACAAGGCAAGCATGTTGTCACTGCTAATAAGGATTTAATGGCTTTACATGGCTCTGAACTGTTAACAGTTGCTTCTGAACACGGCTGTGATTTGTTTTATGAAGCCAGTGTGGCAGGGGGAATTCCAATTCTAAGAGGATTAGTCGATGGACTTGCCTCTGACCGAATTAAACAACTAATGGGAATTGTAAATGGAACAACCAATTATATACTAACTAAAATGAGTGAAGAAGGCCGTACCTATGAAGAGGTCCTTAAGGAAGCACAAGAGCTTGGCTTTGCTGAATCTGATCCGACCTCAGATGTAGAAGGACTAGACGCTGCTCGTAAAATGACGATCCTAGCTACATTGGGCTTTTCTATGCATATTGATTTAGAAGATGTCCAAGTTTCAGGGATTTCCAAGGTTACCGATGAAGATTTACGCTATGGAAAACAATTGGGATATACCATGAAACTAATAGGTTATGCTCATCGTGAAGGGGAGAAAGTTGAGGTTAGTGTCGCACCAACTTTCCTATCCAATAATCATCCGCTAGCATCTGTTCAAAATGAGTATAATGCCGTTTATGTCTACGGTGAATCTGTAGGAGAGACCATGTTTTATGGACCTGGGGCTGGAAGTCTGCCAACGGCCACTGCTATCGTTTCAGACTTAGTTGCGGTAATAAAAAATCTAAGGCTAGGGGTAAATGGAAGAAGTGCGGTGACTCCACAATATCCAAAGCAATTGAAAGATAATGATGAAAAATACTCTAAATATTTTTTAAGAATTCATGTGCAAGATGAAGTGGGTGTTTTCGCTGACATCACCACCATTTTTGCAAAATATGGCGTCAGTTTTGAAAAAATCTTACAGCTTCCTGTTAAGAAAAATGAAACATCAGAAATTGTGCTAGTCACTCACAAAGCATCGTTATCCAATTATGATAAAATATTACTAGAATTGAATGATCTCCATGCGGTTAAGGAAATAAAAAGTGCCTATCGAGTGGTGAGAAAATCGTTATAAGAGGGCCAGAATTATTAGTCTAAAAGCAGTCACACAACATATTCAAGGAGTTGTCCAAGGGTGACCCTAAATGATCGTTTTATTATTAAAGTACCAGCTAGTACAGCTAATCTAGGTCCAGGTTTCGATTCAATGGGCCTTGCTGTCGATTTGTATTTAACATTAGAAGTCGAGAAAAGTGATAAGTGGAACATTCAATCTGTAAGTGATGAATTGAAGGACTTCCCAACGGATAAGACCAATTTTATTCTGCAAATTGCCATCAAAACTGCTAGTAAATACGGAATCAATTTACACCCATGCCAAATCAAAGTTGCCAGTGACATTCCTTTGGCTCGTGGTCTAGGTTCAAGTGCGGCAGCCATAGTTGCAGGGATTGAGCTTGCTGATTCAGTAGGAAATATCGGTTTAACACAGGAAGAAAAATTGCTTATCGCGACAGAAGTGGAAGGTCATCCCGATAATGTGGGTGCCTCTCTGTTCGGCGGATTATTCATTGGCTCTTATCAGGATAACGAAGTAGACATGCTCAGCATCTCTAATATTTCTTTTGAGATGGTGGCCGTCATTCCAGATGAAATTCTCTTAACGAAGGATTCTCGCGGGGTTCTCCCAGAAGAATTTTCTCGTGAATGTGCGATCCAAGCCTCTTCAACGGCTAATCTGTTGGTCGCAGCCCTCTTAACTCAAAACTGGGGGTTAGCAGGGAAAATGATGGGCCAAGACCTTTTTCACCATCCATACCGCAAACCTCTCATTCGCGCCTATCAGGAAATAGAGGAAAGGGCTAAAGAACTGGGTGCGTTTGGAGTAGCACTAAGTGGTGCAGGACCAACTGTTCTTTGTTTTACAGAGAAAGGGAAGGGGAAGTTTGTCGAACGTGGCTTGAGAAGTGAATTTTCAACGATGTCTACAAAAATCCTTACGATTGATTATATTGGGAGCAGTGTTAACCCAGTGGAGAGATTTGTGAAATAATCTCTCCACTTTTATTTTGAATTTCTTTGAAGAAAATGCTCAAATTCTTCCTTATTTAAAGGCTTACTGAATAAGTATCCCTGCATTTGTACGCAGTTTTTCGATAGTAAGAATTCTTTTTGATACTCTTCTTCTACCCCTTCAGCGATTACATGAAGATGGAGACTACGTGCAAGATTAATAATCGCTTCAGGAATCTCTGAATTTGCATAATCCTCATGAATATCTTGAATGAAAGATTTATCAATTTTTAAGATATCAATCGGTAAATTCTTTAAATAGTTCAAGGAAGAATAACCTGTTCCAAAATCATCAATGGAAATCTTAATCCCCATATTCTGAAGGGTTTTTAATGATTCGACAATTTCAGAAGAATTATTTAAGAGAATACTTTCCGTAATTTCTATTTCAAAATTGCTTGGCCCCAATTGACTCGCAGCTAGAATTTCTTTGACCTGATTTACCATATTGCGAGGTTCTTGAAATTGCCGAGCTGAAAAATTAACTGAAACAGATAGGGGGAGGGAACGTGTTCGATTCCATTTACTAACCTTTTGACACGCTTCCTTCATTACATATTCCCATAATTGATGGATTAATCCAATGTCTTCAGCAATCGGAATAAACAAATCAGGTGAGACGTATCCTAATTCTTCATCTTTCCATCTTATGAGGGCCTCTGCTCCAAAAATCACCCCTAATTCAACATTAACCTTCGGTTGATAGTAAACTTCCACACTTCCACTTTCGATTGCCTTCCGTAACCGTGCTTCTAGTCTTGGTCTTTCGATATTCGATTGAATTAATTTTTCCGAATAAACGATGGCTTTGTTTCCCCCCAGCTTTTTAGCTGAGTACATCGCAAGGTCTGCATAAACAATTAGTGTGTCCATATTGTCGGTATGTTCCGGAAACAAACTAATGCCGCAGCTTGCACTGAGATAAATTTCGTTGCCATCTAAAAGATATATTTTTTTAAGATTATTGACGATTTTTTCTGCTGCGGCCTTCGTTTCCATTAGACTATGACTTAATAACAAAATAATAAATTCATCGCCGCCTTGCCTGGTAATAATCGCATTTTCACTGGGTAAACTTGCGATAATCCGCTCAGCAATGATTTTCAGTATTTCATCTCCTTTGTTATGTCCAAAAGAGTCATTCACTTGTTTAAAACGGTCCATATCGATGAAAAAAACTGATAGGGTGTCACTTGTTTGATTTGCCTGCTGGATAAATGAGTGTAACTTTTCTTGCAAATATCTCCGGTTAAGCAAACCAGTTAATGGGTCGTGATATGCCTGATATTCAATAAGCTCTTTACTCTTGTTTAAATCATTTACGTAACTCTGCAGGTCTTTCGATAAGGCGTTCACATTTTCCGTAAGCAGACCTAATTCATCTTTTCTATTTAGATGCAATATATTTCCAAAGTTCCCTTGTGCAATATCATTAACCTGCTCAACAATATACCCAATTGGCTGAGTAATGGAACGGGAGAAAATCAAACTGATAATAAAGACAATCATCATAACGATAAAGGAGAGCAGAACATGGACCATTAGTTCATGTGTGAGTTCCCTCTTGATGAGTCCATAATCATAGGCAAGCCCAATTACAAATGGTTCTGGTGTGGAATAAACAGGAACGAAGGTTTTCATCAAATTTTTGCCCTGAATATCATCATCCTTGTAGGATTGTACATGTTTTGAATTTATCGCCCGTTTGATATAGGATGCATCTACTTTTTCGTTACGGTACTTATATGAGCCATACCATATTTGTTGGGCGGATATCCGAATATAACTATTTCCGTTTAAATGAACAATTTCTTTCTTTTTACCAAAGTTTTTGGGATTGAAAACAGTGATTTCTAAAACCCCGCGTTCTTTTGTAAAACCTTTAATTACCTGTCCTGGACCAAATTGTTTCTCATATTCTAATACTTCATTGTCACGAAAGTATGGATTAATAATATAGTTCGTCGTCCCGTCAAAAAAGTAGCCCCATTTATCGGTATGATCTGGATTGGAAGAAGCAACTTCAATCGGACCAGACCAAAAATGAGGCAGGATTAAACCTTTTTCAACAGAAACAGGAGTTAGATTAAATAGCTGCTGGAAGGCATCATACCAATAGCCCCAACCCTTTGTAGACATATTAATTTCTTTAGGGTCGGAGGATTTTACTCCAATAATATCATCTGCTGTTTTCGCTAGCAGGGTTATATGTGATACCCTTACTTCCTGGGCCAGTTTTTTTAATTGTTCATTTGTAATATCCTGATAGTTTGGCGGCAGTGCATGCTTAATCGCTAACGAAGCCATCCTTAAGTCTCTGCCAAGAATATCTTCAACATACAATGAGCCCTCTCTAATATTTTCAACTTGAAACGACACTTCTTTAGTGATCATATCAATTTCTCTTTCGTTATTTGAAAGCAGCTGATTTTTTGAACGAAGAAAATGAATCGTATTATTAGAAACTAAAATTAAAAAAACTAACAAGCAAAAAATCAGTGGCATCTTTTTTTTGATGGACAATGACACAACACCTCAGGTATAGCTGTGACCCATAGGATATTACAGGGATGAGTCACAACTGTTTTGATAAGAATCCACCCCAAAGACCTTTAACCTTTTTGACCTTCGAGCCATTCTTGATAACATTCCTCACACAATGATTCATCTCTTTCTTGGTTTGAAGAGATGAAGGATACATAGTGCAACTGTCTTTCTTCAATATCATTGGTACAATAAAAACATTTTTCAGGCATCGGAATCCTCCTTTAATTTGTCGTATTACGATAGTTTTTTCCAAAAATTCTTTTTATTGCATAGAAAAAATCTCCACGTATGTTTTAACTTAGTTTGGCACGTAATATATGAATAAATGCAAATAAAAGAAGGAAAGGTGAGAGAAGATGGAATTTTTAAATAAAGTGGTCATTGTAACAGGCGCTGCCAATGGGATTGGGCGAGGTGTTGCAACTGCCTATGCCAACGCTGGTGCTAAAGTCATCCTTGCAGATGTTGATGAAGAAATAGGTAATTTAACGACGGAAGAAATTCGAAGTCTAGGAGGGGATGTTTTATTTGTAAAGACGGATGCTAGAAGAGCAGAAGATATTATTCGGTTAGTAGACGTAACAAAACACAAGTATGGAAAAATTGATGTTCTAATTAATAATGCAGGTAAAGGGGTGTTTAAGTCTCCCCTAGAATTAACAATTGAAGAATGGGATGATGTGATACAAACGAATTTAAGAAGTGTATTCCTCTGTTCGCGAGAAGTGGCAAAATATATGCGGGAGAATGAATCTGGTGGATCAATTGTCAATATCGCCTCGACACGGGCACTTATGTCAGAACCTAACTCGGAAGCTTACGCTGCTTCAAAAGGAGGAATTGTTGCGATAACCCATGCTTTGGCTGCGTCCTTAAGTGAATATCAAATTACGGTCAATGCTATTTCGCCTGGATGGATACATAACGGGGATAAATCACAATTAACAGAACTCGACCATGAACAGCATTTCTCAAAACGTGTTGGTGAACCCAATGATATTGCTCGTGCATGTTTTTATCTAACCCATCGTGAAAATAATTTTGTAACAGGGATTAATTTAGTAGTGGATGGGGGAATGACGAGAAAGATGATTTACGAGGAATAGAACAAACGAACTGGGCTCCAGACCGAACATTCTCAGCCCAGTTTGTTCAGATTGCTTCCGACTAAATGCACGGCACTATCAATAAATAGTTTTGATAGTAGGGATTGTGTTTTATTAATGTTATAGACTAAATAAAAATATCTTTCGTCGTCAAATCCATTTATTGAATGCATCTTAAGCATGTTGTTGGAGGAATATTCTCTAGCTGCAATTTCGGAAATTATTGAAATACCAATGTCTTGGATGACAAACTGCATCAAGCTTTGTCCGCTTTCCGTATAGGCAATGATATTTAATTTCTCCTTATGAATGTTATTTTTTTTAAGAACCCGCTCCAAAAGGGCATTTGTTCCTGAGCTTGAATTACGCATCACAAACGGATAGTTTAAAATATCGCGAATATTTACTGGACCAACCATTTCGTTTTGATTCGATGTAATTAGGACTAATCTTTCTTTTAATAGCGGAATAAAACGAAGTTTATCATTTTCATATTTATCACCCAAGATACCGACATCAACAGAGCCGTTTAACACCTTTTCAGCAACAATTTTTGATGAGGATTGGTTGATATGGAATGTTACTTCAGGATATTGTTCTCTAAATTGTTTGACCATGCGTGGTATCATAAATTGCCCTGGAACAGAGCTGGCTGCAATCCGAATCATCCCCCTCAGGTCTGTCATCCCCTCTTTTATATCGAGCAATGCTTGGTCTTTAATTAATAAGAGTTTAAGGGCCCATTGATACAAACGTTCCCCCTGTGGCGTAAGAATACTCTCTCTTCCCACTCGATCAAATAGCTTTATATTAAGCATTTTCTCTAACGCCTGAATGTGAGAACTAACCGTTGATTGGCTTAAAAATATTTCATCTGCTGCCTTAGAAAAGCTTTTGTGATCGACCACCTTTGTAAAAACATACAACTGATGCAAATCCATCTTGATCATCTCCTTATATATAAAATCGATTAATTCACATTGGTAAAATAGATAAATAACTTGAAATCATTATATCATTTACAGTGGATGAAGTGATTTTAGCAATCAAATAAAAAGAAGGAGTGCAATTTTCATCACTCCTTCTTTAACCTTATACATATAGAGAATGTTTTTCCTCCGCCAGGCATAAATCTAATATCCATGGCCATTTTCCATGTCCCGACTGAGTATTTATGTGACCTGCATTAGGGATGGTGATGGAAGGGAAGCTAAGATTTGAATAGCTGTTTACATCCACCAAGCCGCAATATGGATCATTTGATGAATGAATAAATAATGTATTTTCAGATGCTTTCTTTAGATTGTTTCCATCCAAAGGGACAGGGTAGAATGATTTTGCTTCAGTGAGAATGTGGTTTGGAGAAGGCGGTGCGACTAAAATCACTTGGTTGGCAATTGGTTTATTTAGAGTAGAAGCATAATGAAGCCATAATAAGCAGCCTAAACTGTGTGTAATGACCGTTAAATTATTTTCCTCTGGGACCATCCGAAGGGTGGCAGACAATTCCTCCAGCCAAACGCTCTTATTTGGCGAGTCAAAGTTTGTAAAGGTTGGATATTGTACATGATAATTCTTTCTGGTTAATTCTTGTGCCAGCCAAGATTGCCAATGATCAGGTCCACTACCGCCTAATCCATGAATGATAACAAAACTGTGTTGGTTCATTTCATCCCCACCTTAATTTTAATTTTTACTATTCCGATGAAATAAGTTGGTTTTATTGAAATTATAGTTGTTTTAAACGAAAAAGGCAATCAATGTCTCAATATTTATTAATTTTTTGGATAAACGACTGAAAAGTATATTTGCAATTGTATCGATAAACAATCAAAATAAATTGATTGGATAAATAGAAAGTAGGGGTATTTTTGTCAGATTTTTTATCATTAGGAATTTCAGAACCACTTGTGGAAAAATTACGTGGTCACGGTATTGCTAAACCAACACCGATTCAACAACAAGCCATTCCATCAGTAATCAATGGTATCGATATCATAGCACAGGCGCAAACAGGAACGGGAAAAACGTTTGCATTCATCCTGCCAATAGTAGAAAAGATTAATCCTGGAGCAGATTATGTTCAAGCATTGATCGTAACGCCAACGAGAGAATTAGCCTTACAGATAACAGAGGAAATTGAAAAACTAATTTCTGATCTAACAGGTGTTGATGTTCTAGCCGTATATGGCGGCCAGGATGTTGATAAACAACTGAAAAAATTAAAAAGGGGAATGCAGATAGTCGTAGGAACACCCGGGCGACTCTTGGATCATATTAGAAGGGAAACCATTCGTTTATCAGAAATAGATTACCTTGTTTTAGATGAAGCAGACCAAATGCTCCATATTGGGTTTCTTAATGAAGTGGAAGACATTATAAGAGAAACACCGGCAAGCAGGCAAACCATGCTTTTTTCAGCAACGATGCCGCCTGAAATTCGTAAATTAGCAAAAAAGCATATGAATGATCCTGAATATATTCAAATTGAAAAAACACAAGGACCTGCTGAAACCGTTAAACAGATTGCGATTCATACGACTGATCGTGCGAAACAAGCCACGCTTTTTCACCTAGTAGAAACGTATCGTCCTTTTCTAGCGGTTATTTTCTGCCGGACAAAGCGCCGAGTAAGTAAACTGTTTGATGTGCTGAAAGCGAACGGATTTTCATGCGATGAATTGCATGGGGATTTGTCCCAGGCAAAGCGAGAGCGGGTGATGAAACGGTTTAGGGATGCTGAAGTGCAATTGTTAATTGCTACAGATGTAGCTGCGAGAGGGCTTGATGTTGAAGGTGTCACACATGTCTTTAATTACGATATCCCTGAGGATACTGACAGTTATGTCCATCGCATTGGCAGAACAGGAAGAGCTGGGATGACTGGGCTGGCAATTACCTTTTATACTTCTACAGATAGACCTATGCTTGAAACAATAGAAGCTGAGCTAAATATCACGATTGCAAAACAAAATATGGGGAATACCAAAGAGGACAATGCGAACACATTAAACGTTCATAAAGAGCACAGTCCTCAAACAGAGAAAAGCGGAATTAGAAAAACAAAACCAAGTACACCACGAAATCGAAACGAATCAGGAAGAAGAGAGAATAGATCAGGACGAAGTGGGGCATCTGAAAAAAGGTCCCATACCAGTAAGTCTGGGAGAAACAGTTCGAAAAGTGGTGCTGGGAGAAAAAGATAAAAATATATTTCTTAGGAAAAGTTCATAATGACAATGAAAATGGGACTGAAGCATTTCAGTCCCATTCCTAATTTAATTAGCCACCAATGTTAATACCAGTATTAGACTTAACTAAAACTTCCTCATATCTTTTCACATCGGCTTTTTGACTGGAGAAGATAGTTCCAAGGTAACCCGCAATAAATCCGAGTGGAATCGAAACAATTCCAGGAGTTGTATATGGGAACCACGGTTCGCCAACAAAAATGGCTTTTCCAACTTCAGGGCTGAACACATTCGGGCTGACAATCACCAAACCGATGGCTGAAATAAGCCCAACTACCATAGCCCAAATGGCACCAGTTGTATTGAAACGTTTCCAGTAAATAGTATAGAGAATTACCGGAAGATTAGCGCTGGCTGCGACTGCGAAGGCGAGTGAGACTAGGAAGGCAACATTTAGGGTTTGTGCCCCTAGAGCTAGAATAATAGAAATAATCGAAACGCCAACCGCTGCCCAGCGAGCCATACCAACTTGCTGCTTTTCTGTTGCTTTTCCTTTTTTCAGGATTACATTATAGAAATCATGAGCAAATGCAGAGGCGGCTGTCAATACTAGGCCAGCCACAACAGCTAATATCGTTGCAAAAGCTACGGCTGAAATGAAAGCAAACAGCATATTTCCACCAAGAGCTTGTGCTAAAAGTGGAGCAGCCATATTTCCTGCCGGATTGGCAGCTACAATTGCACTATTACCAACAAAGGCTGCGGCGCCGAAGCCGAGGAAAATAGTCATAACGTAAAAAATTCCAATGATCCATGTGGCATAAACTACCGAAGAACGAGCAGTTTTGGCATCCTTTACCGTAAAGAAACGAACAAGAATATGTGGAAGACCAGCTGTTCCAAGAACTAATCCCATATTTAGCGAGATGGTATCAAGGCCAATTTTGTATTTTACACCAGGATTTAAGAAGGTTTCCTTTAATGGAGTGGCAGTTCTCATTTGCGCAAACATATCGGTAATACTCCAGTTAAATTTGGCAAAAACAATAATTGAAATTACTAAGGTACCCCCCATTAATAGAACTGCTTTTATAATTTGTACCCAACTTGTTGCATGCATACCTCCAAAAATAACGTATACGGTCATTAGAACCCCAACGATTAATACGGAAGTGGTATATTCTAAGCCTAATAATAATTTAATAAGTGCACCTGCACCAACAAGCTGTGCAATCATATAAAAAATCGAAATCGTAACCGTGTTCATGGCCGCGAAGCCACGGACTTTTTTAGCATCAAAACGAGCAGCAATCATATCAGCAAATGTATATTTTCCAAGGTTTCTTAGTGGTTCAGCAACTAAATAAAGAACAACAAGATAGGCCACAAGGAAACCAATACTATAAAAGAAACCATCAAAGCCCGTTAAGGCAACTGCACCTGCAATTCCAAGGAACGAAGCAGCAGACATATAATCCCCAGCAATGGCAAGTCCATTTTGCCAGCCGGTTAGCCCACCGCCAGCAGTGTAGAACTCACTAGCATTTTTCGTTCGTTTAGAAGCGTAGTATGTAATAACTAACGTTACAAAAACGATACAAAGAAACATCGTAAAAGCAGCAGTATTCATTAGTTAGCCCCTCTTTCTTGAATGACTTCATTAGCCAATTCGTCGAACTTTGCTGCTTTTTTCGAATAAATCATACATAAAGCCCAAGTCATGACGAATTGTAAGAAAGCAAAAACCCATGCCCACGTAATACTGCCGATAAACTTGTGATTTAACACAGTAGAATAAGAAGTTAGTACTGGTAAAGCAAAGTAAAAACAAAAAAAGAATATGGTGACAGGGATGATGAATTTTTTCTTTTCGGAGAGTAATGTTTGAAAAGATGATGACTGTACAATTGAGGTGTAATCGCTTTCAGAAAAAGTCTTAGTTTTTTTGGCCTCCATGGAAGCTCCCCCTCTCATATAAAACCCTTTGTTCAAACTGAGGTAAATAAAGACAATGCTGATAGGACGTTGTTGAGGAAACGATAGATCGAAGCATGTGGATGAATTTAATTACAGAATTCCTCCGCCTCCTTATATACAGATTTTTCTAAATTTTTAAATTACATTTATGATTTTATTATAGTGATAAGGTGCAATGCAATAGAAAATTTCAAAATAAGGTAAAAATGCCCACCGGAGGAATTTATTACTATGAGGATAGGGGTTACATTAGATTTCTGAGAAAAAAAAGAAAACCTCTGCAGGGCAAAGGTTTTCTAATAATGGAGAATAGGGGGCTCGAACCCCTGACCTCTTGCATGCCATGCAAGCGCTCTCCCAGCTGAGCTAATCCCCCGATATTTGGTACAAGTAAAATTATATCTGTATTATTAAATTCTTGCAAGAGAAAATTTAAATAAGAATAAATATTTTAACTAATACTTTCGATTTCTACTTTTTGTACACCTTCTAAATTTGAAACAGAGGCATACACATCTGTTGTCTTTTCACGATAATCTACGGCAACCAATATTTGAACGAGATGGTCCCCATTGTCTAAATCCTTAATCTTAAGTCTCCGAACAATATAATTTTTATCTAATAAGAAAGAAATAGCTTTTTCGATTTGATTTTGATCCCTAATAAATAGTTGGAGCATAACTTCTTTTTCCCTTAATTGTTTCGGGCCAATGATTTTCATTAAAAATGGGACAAATTCAACACTAAGCATAAGGAGTGCAACCCCAACGAAAGCCTCTATGAAAAAACCAGCTCCAACAGCAATGCCAATTCCTGCAGCACCCCAAATCATTGCAGCAGTAGTTAAACCAGATATACTATCATTTCCCCGTCTTAAGATTACACCCGCACCTAAGAAACCAATACCTGAAACAATTTGTGCAGCTAAGCGAAGTGGATCCATAGTAATTTTGACATCATCTGAATCAGGAAACATGTACGCTGATTGAATTGATACAATCGTCAACAGGCAACTTACAACAGAAATAACTAGGCTTGTTTTAAGACCCACTGGTTTCCTTTTTAATTCACGTTCAAGACCAATAATAAGTCCAAAAACAGCAGAAACACCAAGTTTAATTAAAATTTGGATATCGACACTACTCATCTCAATTCACGTCCATTTATACAGTCGTTGACTGAAAATTTGATTTTTGAAAAAATACCGATTAGAATACCTTTCTTTAATTCTACACATAAACGAGTGTATAATGGAAGAAGCAACTAAATGTTGTTTGCTTTACCTATTAGAAAGCAGTTTCGAAAAAAATCTAAAATTATATTGCAAACATTTATTTATCATGTTATATTAAATCTCGTCCTCATCGAGCGGTTCAACAATTGAAAAAAGAAATCAAAAAAGTTGTTGACATCACGAAATGAGATGTGTTAAATTAATGAGGTCGCTTTCGAGCGGTTGATTGAAATCTAAGCGATTTGTTCGCTTGTTGAACATTGTTCTTTGAAAACTAAACAAACAATATCGTGCAAACAAACAATAAATTTTAGTTTCAATTATGAAACTATGCCAACGTAACAAATGAGCTAATCAACTTTCTTGGAGAGTTTGATCCTGGCTCAGGACGAACGCTGGCGGCGTGCCTAATACATGCAAGTCGAGCGAATCAATAGGAGCTTGCTCCTGTTGGTTAGCGGCGGACGGGTGAGTAACACGTGGGCAACCTGCCTGTAAGACTGGGATAACACCGGGAAACCGGTGCTAATACCGGATAATCCTTTTCCTCTCATGAGGAAAAGCTGAAAGTCGGTTTCGGCTGACACTTACAGATGGGCCCGCGGCGCATTAGCTAGTTGGTGAGGTAACGGCTCACCAAGGCGACGATGCGTAGCCGACCTGAGAGG
>NZ_KK366020.1:0-148633 GCF_000686805.1 Bacillus sp. UNC41MFS5
CTAGCTAATGCGCCGCGGGCCCATCTGTAAGTGTCAGCCGAAACCGACTTTCAGCTTTTCCTCATGAGAGGAAAAGGATTATCCGGTATTAGCACCGGTTTCCCGGTGTTATCCCAGTCTTACAGGCAGGTTGCCCACGTGTTACTCACCCGTCCGCCGCTAGACTCCGAAGAGTCTCGCTCGACTTGCATGTATTAGGCACGCCGCCAGCGTTCGTCCTGAGCCAGGATCAAACTCTCCAAGAAAGTTGATTAGCTCATTTGTTACGTTGGCTTAGCTTCTTAAAAGAAACTAAAATTTATTGTTTGTTTGCACGATTTTGTTTGTTTAGTTTTCAAAGAACAATTTCTCCATCGCCCGTAAGCGACTTAATAAATATACCATCCGTAAAAATAAAAGTCAACGATTTTTCTATTCTTTTTTTACTATAAGTATCTTTTAAATATTTTATTCCGATAACATTATTTCCACCGACCAGAGAATATAAAAAAGGGAACACACCTAGTGTGTCCCCCATCCAAACTTATTCTTCATCCTCTGTAGTTATCACATCGGAATGTTCTTCCACAGTATCGGTAGAATCATGTTCAAGGTTTTCTTCTTCCTCTTCTTTTTCTACCTTAGCCACTGTAGCTACAAATTCATCTTCACTTTCCTTCATGCTTATAAGCTTCACACCTTGAGTGTTTCGGCCCATCTTAGAAATTCCACCAACATCCATCCGGATAAGCACACCGCCAGTGGTAATCAGCATGAGATCCTCTTCACCAGTAACCGCACGCATCGAAACAAGATCACCATTTTTTTCGGTCACGTGGCAGGTTTTGATCCCTTTTCCGCCTCTGCCTTGGATACGGTATTCAGATGCAGTTGTCCGTTTTCCATAACCATTTTTGGTAACAATAAGGACATCATTGGTTTCCTCTAAAACTTCCATGCCAACCACTTCATCATCACTAGCTAATGAAATACCTTTCACGCCTGTAGCAGTTCTACCCATCGACCGGACATCTGTTTCAGGGAAACGAATAAGCATTCCCTTTTTGGTACCAATAATAATATCCTTACTGCCATCCGTTAAGCGAACAGAGATTAATTCATCTCCTTCGCGCAGACTTAAAGCAATTAAGCCATTGTTACGGATATGGGCAAACGATGTTAATGGGGAGCGTTTTGAGATTCCTTCTTTGGTTGTAAAGAATAAGGACCAGTCATCCACAAATTCCTCCACTGGAATGATGGCATTGACCCATTCTCCTTTTTCAATCCCAAGAAGATTAATAATCGGAATTCCTTTAGCTGTACGGCTGAATTCCGGTATTTCATATCCTTTTGAACGATATACTTTACCTTTGTTAGTAAAGAATAGGATGGTATCATGTGTTGAAGTTGTCATTAAGTGTTCAACAAAATCATCCTCATTGGTTCCCATTCCTTGGATTCCACGACCGCCGCGTCGTTGGGCACGATAAGTGGAAACTGGAAGTCTCTTAATATAACCATTATGAGTCAAGGAAATGACGATATTTTCTTGTGGGATTAAATCCTCATCCTCAATGTTTTCAATTCCACCTGAAACAATTTCTGTCCGGCGTTTATCATTGAAGCGCTCTTTGATTTCCAACAATTCTTCGCGGATAATTTCAAGAACTTTTTCATCATCAGCTAATATAGCTTTTAATTCAGCAATCAACTTCACCAGGTTTTGATATTCTTCTTCAATCTTTTCTCTCTCTAAACCTGTTAAACGCTGTAAGCGCATATCAAGGATAGCTTGAGCTTGCTTTTCAGAAAGATTAAAGGTAGTCATCAAGCCTTCTCGAGCGATTTCAGTCGTTTGTGAACTACGAATCAAATTAATTACTTCATCCAAGTGATCTAACGCAATCCTTAAACCCTCTAAGATATGAGCACGTGCTTCCGCTTTACGTAGTTCAAATTCAGTTCTCCGGCGGATAACCACATTTTGATGGTCTAGGTAATGGACTAAGCATTGTTTAAGTGTCAACACTTTTGGATGTCCATTAACTAGGGCAAGTGTGTTAATTCCGAAACTAGTTTGTAATGCTGTATGTTTATATAAATTATTTAAAAGAACGTTGGCATTCGCATCTTTACGAACTTCAATAACAATCCGCATACCATTACGGTCGGATTCATCTCGCAAATCAGTAATGCCTTCGATTTTTTTATCGCGGGCTAATTCAGCTATTTTTTCAACTAATCTCGCTTTATTTACTTGATATGGTAATTCATTAACAATGATAACTTCTTTACCATTTGCTTTTTGTTCAATGACTACCTTAGCACGAACTGTAATGGACCCTCTGCCTGTTTCATAGGCTTTACGAATACCGCTTCGGCCTATGATAATACCTCCGGTAGGAAAGTCTGGACCAGGAATAATTTCCATGAGCTCTTGTGTAGTAATTTCAGGGTCACGACTAATCGCTAACACTCCATCGATTACTTCTCCAAGTTGGTGCGGCGGGATATTGGTTGCCATTCCAACAGCGATTCCTGTTGTTCCGTTAACTAAAAGGTTAGGGAACCTGGCTGGTAGAACAACTGGCTCTCTTTCCTCTCCATCATAGTTATCTTGATAATCAATTGTATCCTTGTTTATATCTCGTAATAACTCCATCGAGATTTTCGACATTCTTGATTCTGTATAACGCATGGCAGCAGCAGAGTCACCATCGACAGAACCGAAGTTTCCATGTCCATCGACAAGCATATAACGATAGTTAAAGTCTTGTGCCATCCGAACCATTGTTTCATAAACAGCAGAGTCACCATGTGGATGATATTTACCGATTACATCCCCAACGATACGAGCTGATTTTTTATAGGGCTTGTCTGAATGCATTCCAAGATCGTGCATAGCATATAGAATACGGCGATGAACTGGTTTCAATCCATCCCGAACATCTGGAAGGGCACGAGAAACGATAACGCTCATCGCATAGTCAAGAAAGGAAGCTTTCATTTCCTTACTGATATTAATCTCTGTTACTTGAGAATTTGGTGTGTCAGCCATACTTGTTACCTCCTTTCACCTTTGCTTTATATATCTAAATTCTTCACGTATTGGGCATTTGCCTCAATGAAATTACGACGTGGTTCTACTTTTTCGCCCATTAACATATCAAAGGTTTCGTCCGCTTCAATCGCATCTTCAAGGCTGACCTGCAGCATACTTCTTCTAGCAGGATCCATCGTTGTTTCCCATAATTGTTCAGGATTCATCTCACCTAAACCTTTATATCGTTGAATATTGGGCTTTGGTGAAGCTGGCAGCATCGCAAAGATTTGTTCGAGTTCTTTATCATTATAGGCATACTCAATTCGTTTACCTTGCTGAACTTTATATAGCGGCGGCTGGGCAATATAAACATAACCAGCCTCTAATATTTTTCTCATAAAACGGTAAAAGAACGTTAGAAGGAGCGTCCGAATATGGGCACCATCCACATCAGCATCAGTCATAATAACAACTTTGTGGTATCGTGCTTTCGAAATATCAAAATCTTCACCGATTCCTGTTCCAATTGCTGTAATCATCGCTCTAACTTCATTGTTAGATAGGATTCTATCCAGACGGGCTTTCTCCACATTAAGAATTTTCCCCCGAAGTGGCAAAATTGCTTGAAAGTGGCGATCACGGCCTTGTTTTGCCGACCCGCCAGCGGAATCACCCTCAACGATATACACTTCACTTTCGGCAGGGTCTTTTGAAGAACAGTCAGCTAATTTTCCAGGTAAACTAGAAACCTCTAATGCGCTTTTTCGGCGGGTCAGTTCCCTAGCTTTCTTTGCCGCAAGCCTTGCACGCGCAGCCATTAGACCTTTTTCGACGATTTTTTTGGCCACTGCTGGATTTTCCAACATGAATTTATCAAAGGTACTAGCAAAGACGGCATCAGTGATGGCTCTTACCTCAGAATTCCCTAACTTTGTCTTGGTTTGCCCTTCAAATTGTGGATCAGGATGTTTAATGGAAACGATCGCCGTAATTCCTTCACGAACATCTTCCCCAGAAAGATTGGTATCATTGTCTTTAATTAAGCTGTTTTTACGCGCATAATCATTGATCACTCTTGTTAAAGCCGTTTTAAAACCAGATTCGTGCGTTCCGCCTTCGTACGTATGAATGTTATTGGCGAAGGAATAAATATTCTCTGTATAGCCTTCATTATATTGGAGTGCGACTTCAACACTAATTCCATCGCGTTCTCCCTCCATGTAAATCGGTTCTTCATGGATTACTTCTTTTGTACGGTTTAAATGCTCTACATATGATTTAATACCGCCTTCATAGTAGTATTCATTCCGTTTATTTTCAACACGCATATCTTCAATTGTTATTTTTATTCCCCTGTTAAGGAATGCAAGTTCACGAAGACGAGTAGCAAGAATGTCATATTCATAGACCAAGGTCTCCGTAAATATCTCACCATCTGGTTTAAAGTGAGTAATCGTACCCGTTTTATCAGTAGTCCCAATTACCTCTAATTCAGAAACAACCGCGCCTCGTTCAAATTTAATACGATGGATTTTCTCATCACGGTGGACAAAAACCTCCAGTTCCGTAGACAGGGCATTAACCACGGATGCACCTACCCCATGCAGTCCTCCAGAAACTTTATAGCCTCCGCCGCCAAATTTACCTCCTGCATGAAGAACAGTCATAATAACTTCAACTGCAGGTCTGCCCATCTTTTCTTGAATATCAACCGGAATCCCACGGCCATTATCTTTAACTGTAATGCTATTATCGTCCTCAATGATGACATTGATTTCATCACAGAAACCTGCTAATGCCTCGTCAATACTATTATCTACAATTTCCCAAACAAGATGATGAAGCCCTTTACCGCTTGTTGAACCAATATACATCCCTGGTCTTTTTCGAACAGCTTCAAGTCCTTCAAGAACCTGTATTTGATCCGCACCATATGCTTGTTCCACAGCCTTTTGTTCCAAAGTCATGCTTGTTCACCTGCACCTTCTGACAAAAATATATCTATATAATCATTATAAAACATGTAATAAACTTCAAAATTCATTTATAGTCATTTGATTTGAACGTTTCTTTAAAGTACCAGAAGAAATCGGGGATAAGTAAACATTGTCATTTGTGACAATGACTGATTTAAAGGGGTTTTTAGATAGATTAATTACCTTTTCCTTTCGAGACTTGAGGAATTCTTCAACGAGCGGCGAGTTGTTAACACTCTCTTTATCCAAGATAGAAATAATATCCCTTGCTCTAATATTAATATCTTCCCCGATATGGATATACATGGTTCACCTCAATTAACTTTCTTCATCCTTCCGGCTTCAACGATAAATGTTGAGGCCTCCTTTAATGTTTGATGATCTATTCCCTCGACACTTGTGGTTGTCACAAATGTCTGTACCTTCCCTTGGATCGTGTTAAGCAAATGAGATTGCCGGAAATCGTCTAACTCTGATAAAACATCGTCTAAAAGTAAAATTGGATATTCTCCAATCTCAGCATATATTAATTCAATTTCAGCAAGTTTCAAGGATAATGCCGTGGTACGCTGCTGACCTTGTGAACCAAAGGTTTGCACATCTCTACCGTTGACAGTAAAAATAAGGTCATCCCGATGGGGACCAAACAGGCTTGTTCCTCGTTCAATTTCCCTCGTTCTAACCTTGCTGAATTTTTCTTCAAAGCATGCTATCATCTTCGACAAATCTTGCTCTTCTAATACCTCTACAGACGGTTTATAGGTAATTTCGAGTGTTTCCAGACCTCTTGATATTCCTTGATGAATAGGTTTGGCCCAATTTTGTAAGAGACGGAGGAATTCAAACCTTTTTGTGACAATCTTCACAGCCATCCCTATAAATTGTTCCGTTAAGATTTCCAGCATCGTTTGATCTGTCTGTTTTTTTATCTGCAGCATTTTTAGATAATGATTGCGCTGCTGAAGTATTTTTTGATACTGACTCATATCATGTAAATAAATCGGCGAAACTTGTCCAATTTCCATATCAATAAAACGCCTGCGGACTTGCGGGCTGCCTTTTACTAAGTTAAGGTCCTCTGGAGCAAACATAACCACATTCATATTACCTACATATTGACTTAATTTCCGCTGCTCAATATGGTTGGATTTCGCTTTTTTTCCTTTTTTGGAAATAATTAATTGCAAAGGTAATGAACCGTGTTGTTTTTGAACCCTACCCTCTATTTTAGCATAATCTTGGTCCCAGCGAATAAGTTCTTTATCATTGGAAGTACGATGTGATTTGGCCATCGCTAAAACATAAATGGATTCCATCACATTGGTTTTTCCTTGGGCATTTTCACCCAGAATCACATTTACTTTGTTTTCAAATTCTACGAACAACTCTTCATAATTTCGATAATTGGTGAGCGCTAATTTTTCAATATACATAGGAAAACATCCTTTAGCTGAGCTATTCAATAAATTACTTTGTAATTTACTCAATAAATTACTTCTTAATTTACTCGGTAATGACAAACTCTCCAAAGCCAGGAATCTTGATTTTGTCACCGGAGCGCAGCTTTCTTCCTCTTCTTTGATCTTGTTCACCGTTAATAAATATTTCATGTTCGCTTAAAAACCATTTTGCCATGCCGCCAGTTTGTATTACATCAGCCAGTTTTAAGAATTGACCTAAGGTAATAAATTCTGTATCAAGCTTAATTTTTTCAGGCAAATCGTCACCCTCGTTTCTAAAATGGTCTCAATACTTTATTTTACTAAAAAATTGACAGAGTTACAAAGAAAACTAAAAGAAAGCCACCATAGTTTGGTGGCATGGAGTATTAAGTATATAAAATTAGTATGTTCGGACTGGTAAGATTAATTGTAAAATCGTTTCGTCATGAAGCGGGCGAATAACGAAAGGACGCATAGCACCAGTAAAGCTCACCCTAACATCTTGCCCTTCAAGTGCTTTTAAGGCATCCATCATATATTTTGCACTAAAGGAAATCTTTAATTCCTCTCCTTCAATTGCTTCACTTTGAATCTCTTCGACAACTTTCCCAACCTCTGGAGTGTTTGAAGAAATTTCAATGAGTCCACCTTCAATTGTCGAAAGTTTGACAACATTATTTCTTCCTTCCCTTGCTAATAGAGACGCACGATCGATTGCATGTAAAAATTCCTTTGTATTAACAGTCACATCCGTTTTACTTTCACTTGGGATCAGTCTCGACGTATCTGGATAATTTCCTTCTAACAATCTTGAGAAAAATAACAAGTGCTTCGCTTTAAATAAAATTTGATTTTCAGTGATAACAATATCAATTAGTTCATTGCTATCATCAATAATTTTACTAAGCTCATTTAAGCTTTTTCCTGGAATTACGACATTATAATTTTCGTTAGTAGGCGTTTCAATCTTCGCCTTCCTTAGGGCAAGACGGTGGCTATCTGTTGCAATACAGTTTAACTCCCCATTTTCAACGCGCCAGTTTACACCTGTCAAGATGGGGCGTGTTTCTGAGGTGGACACTGCGAAATGTGTTTGTCTGATCATCGCTTTTAATAAATCGGTGGCAATATGAAATTTATTATTTTCTTCTATTTGTGGCAGGTGAGGATATTCTTCTGCATCAAGACCGATTAAGTTAAATTCAGATTTCCCTGAGCGAATGACCGTTTGAAGAGAGCCTAGTACTTCAATTTCTACTGAATCAGTCGGTAGTTTTTTGACGATTTCACTAAAGACTTTCGCTTGAAGTACAATCGAACCTGCTTGTTTGACTTCAATAATTTCATTACCAGCATCCTCTTTAGGAATAAACGATTCAATCGAAATATCTGAATCACTTCCTGTAAGGGTAACACCTTCAGTTGTCGCTGTAATTTTAATCCCCGTTAAGATTGGGATGGTGGTTCTTGATGTAACAGCCTTCATCACATCTTGAACACTCTGGACTAATCGATCTCTTTGGATGATAAATTTCATCGCCTTTAATCCTCCGTTTTAAGCATATTTTTGTTATTAAAAACATAATATATTTTTTAAAAAAAAGAGTAGAAGTACTAGTAGGGCCTGTTAGTATGTGGATAACTCATTATTTCAACGGAAACACAGCCTATCCACATGTGGACAGACTGTGTGTAAATACTAAGAAGTTATGCACATAATTCAGTCGTGTTTTAGACCTTCAAAAGTTCATGAAGTTCTTTCATTTGTCTTTGCAGTTGGGCATCAGATTGGAGAAGCTTAGAAATCTTTTCGTGCGCATGAATAACTGTAGTATGATCGCGCCCGCCAAACTCTTCTCCTATTTTCGGTAAAGAATAATCCGTTAATTCACGAGATAAGTACATCGCAATTTGTCTAGGAAACGCGAGAGACTTTGTCCGTTTTTTTGCTTTGAAATCTTCCAGTTTAATACTAAATAGTTCCCCAACCGTCTTCTGAATATCCAAGATTGTGATCACTTTAGGCTTAGAACTAGGAATGATGTCCTTTAAAGCTTCTGCTGCAAGATCCGCATTGATATCCTTATTGATTAAGGAAGAGTAGGCAACCACGCGGATTAGCGCACCCTCAAGTTCACGAATGTTGGAGTCAATTTGATTAGCAATATATAGCATGACTTCGTTCGGAATATCCAGACCTTCTGCCTTTGCCTTTTTTCTAAGGATGGCAATCCTGGTTTCTAAATCAGGCGGCGTAATATCAGTTATCAAACCCCATTCAAATCGGGACCTGAGCCTGTCCTCTAATGTTGGAATTTCTCTTGGCGGCCGGTCGCTTGAGATAATAATTTGTTTACTTTCCTCATGGAGTGCATTAAACGTATGAAAAAATTCTTCCTGGGTTGATTCTTTTCCAGCTAAGAATTGAATATCATCTATAAGTAAAATGTCAACATTTCGATATTTATTGCGAAAATTCTCCGCTTTATTGTCTCGAATCGAGTTAATAAACTCGTTAGTAAATTTTTCGGATGATAAATAAACGACTTTTGCTGCAGGGTTATGATCTAAAACATAATGGCCAATTGCATGCATTAAGTGCGTTTTTCCTAATCCCACTCCTCCATAGATAAAGAGGGGATTGTATGCTTTTGCAGGTGCTTCAGCTACGGCGAGTGATGCGGCATGGGCAAACCGGTTGCCTGAGCCAATTACAAATGTATCGAAGGTATATTTTTGATTTAAAATACCTTGAGGAAATTCCCCATGGTCATCGTCCTTTTTTACCTTTTTGGGAGGTAATTGCACATCATTATCTGCATCTTTTTGATTTTGCGGAATTATAAACTTAACAGAAAGCTCTTCGCCGGTAATTTCATAGAGAATTCCAGAGATCAGCTGCGAATATCGCTCTTCCAGCCAATCACGAGCAAACTCATTGGGAGCAGTTATGATCAGCAAATCACCTTGAAGGGAATGGGCCTTGGTGGACTTAAGCCAGGTGTCAAAGCTTGGTTTGCTAATCTTTTTCTCTATATTGGCTAATGCAGCATGCCAAAGATCCGCAATATTTTCCAAATAATATCCCTCCTTTGTTGCTTTTTTTTAAATTTATCAAAACTGGCACTTTCGGCATTACTGTCTAACTCCAATAAATATCTTTTATGACGGAGTATTCTCATCGTAATCGGGAAACTCATCGACTTATCGTCCGGGTAAAATACGGTTTATACCTGCAGTACAACCTATTAATTTATAAATATACGAATTATTGAATGTGGATAATAAATAATAAGGAAGTAAAATGGAGTTTCGACAATATCCACTTCTTGTGGACAACTTTTTTAAGTACCGTCGGATAAACTATCCACATGATATCCACAATTTGTGGATAACGTATTAGTGTGGATAAAGTTATTCAGAGTGAAAACACAAATATAATATCAAATAATTGCCTAAGGCGCAATGCCTTTTCGTAGTTTATCCACAACTCTAACAATATGTGCACAGAAATTGTCCACAAATAGATATTTTGTGCAAAACCTGTCAATATCTTGTGTGGAGAGTGAAAAAAATGTCGAAAAATTATCCACAAGATATCGGTACCCTTCTGGGGCAGGGCTGGATAAATTATCAGAGTCAAAACTTTAGAATTTCTCTTTCATGGATCAGACCATTTCTTATAGGTATAGAATTTCTGGAAATTAGCAATTTCATGTTCAATAAAATTTGGAAATGGAAACAATAGTGAAGAGTAGTTGACAATTTTATGGTGACGTCTTTATAATAAGTAGGACTGTCATTTAAACTTGATAGCTATTCCTCAGGGAGGTGTCATATAATGAAAAGAACATATCAACCAAATAGCCGTAAACATAGTAAAGTTCATGGCTTCCGTAGTCGCATGAGCTCTGCTAATGGCCGTAAGGTTCTAGCACGTCGTCGTCTTAAAGGAAGAAAAGTATTATCAGCATAGACCACTGAAAAGTCAGTGGTCTTTTTTCTAATCCGACTGAGGGTGTTTTTTATGAAAAAAGAGCTACGTATTAAAAAAAATAAAGAATTCCAAGCAGCATTCCAAAAGGGTTACTCTTTTGCCAATCGGCAGTTTGTTGTCTACTCCTTAACAAAAGAGGGACAAGATCATTTTCGAATCGGTCTGTCTGTAAGTAAGAAGATTGGAAATGCTGTAACAAGGAATCGGATCAAACGGTATGTAAGACAATCTATCTTTGAGTTGAATGAGCAGTTGGCGACAGGAAATGATTATGTCATTATTGCCAGGAAACCTGCAGCTGAAATGGATTTTTTTGAGGTGAAAAAAAGTTTAACCCATGTTCTTAAAGTCGGGAAGGTTTTGAAAAAGTGACGGTAAGGACATAAATGCGAAGGAATTCGCCTGAAAATTTGCATCATTAATGAAGACAATTCCTTTGCGTAAGTGATAAAATACCTTTGAAATCTTACAAAAAAATAATACATAGAGTGGTTTTACTATCTTTATTGTAAGGAGGAAATTTTGGTTGAAAAGACGAATATTACTAGTGATTGGCTTACTTTCTGTCTTTATCCTGCTGACAGGATGTAGTGAAATAAAGCAGCCGATTACTTCGGAGAGTACAGGCTTTTGGAATGAGTACATTGTGTATCCATTATCCTGGTTGATTAAAGAAGGGGCACTTATTCTTGGGGGAAGCTTTGGGTTATCGATTATTGTTGTAACGATTGTCATCCGCCTTGCCATCTTGCCGCTTATGATCAAGCAGACAAGAAGTTCGAAAGCGATGCAAGCCTTGCAGCCAGAAATGAAAGCACTTCGTGAAAAATATAGCTCTAAAGATCAAAAAACGCAGCAAAAATTACAACAGGAAACGATGGCCCTATTTTCAAAACATGGTGTCAATCCAATGGCTGGCTGTTTTCCATTAGTCGTGCAAATGCCAATTTTAATTGGTTTTTACCATGCAATCTCACGAACAAGAGAAATTGCTTCAGATAATTTCCTCTGGTTTGACCTAGGAGATAAAGATCCATACTATATTTTGCCAATTGTTGCAGGTATCACCACTTTTATTCAGCAAAAATTGATGATGGCTGGCCAAGAGCATAACCCACAAATGGCGATGATGCTTTGGATGATGCCGATTATGATTGTTGTTTTTGCCTTTAATTTCCCTGCTGCACTTTCCTTATACTGGGTAGTCGGAAATATTTTTATGATTGTGCAAACTTATTTTATTAAAGGACCGGATCTGAAAACGGCGAAAGCATCCGGTAATGCGGGAGGAGCAAAAAAGTGAAACAGGTAACTGCTACAGGACAGACTGTCGAAGAAGCAGTAAAATCAGCTTTAGCTCAATTACAAACCAGCAAAGACCGCACAGATATTGATATTATTGATCAAGGTAAAAAAGGGATTTTCGGTATTTTCGGTTCACGTCCGGCTGTGGTAAAAGTAACTGTCATCATTGACCCCATTGAGGAAGCAAAGAATTTTCTTACTCAAGTAAGTGAACAAATGGGGGCCCCTGCGGAAATAGAAATCAAACGTGAGGGGAAACATGTTCATTTGATCATGACGGGAGAAAAGATCGCCTTATTGATTGGAAAGAGAGGGCAAACGTTAAATTCGCTTCAATATTTGACACAATTAGTCCTCAATCGTTTTTCAAATCATTATTTAACCGTGATTCTGGATGCGGAAGATTACCGGAAAAGAAGAAATGAAACACTTGTTCAATTAGCTCATCGACTAGCCGGGAAGGCTCTTAAGTCGGGAAAAGATGTAACTTTAGAACCAATGCCTTCTTATGAGCGGAAAGTTATTCATGCTGCATTATCAGATAACAAACGTGTGAAAACATTTTCTGATGGATCGGAACCACATCGCTTTATTGTGATTTCTCCAGCGAAAAGGTAATATGATAAGTCATCTAAACATCCTATCGAATGATAGGGTGTTTTTTTGCTGCTGTAAAAGATGCCGAAAAAAGAAGTTGTTGATAACTTAAATCTTCTCTCGTTTTTCGTTTTATTGTTATTCACATGTGGATAAGTTAAAATAATAATGGGATAAAAGTGAATTGTGGATAGTTTAAGGTCGAGAAGGTTTACTTTTTCAACAGATAATGATGTGGTATTCTAGTGTTTTGGCGAAAAAAATCATTTTTTATATAGATAACAGTTTTTAGTGTGAGGTGAAGGAAATGGAATATGATACGATTGCGGCCATCTCCACTCCGATGGGGGAAGGAGCGATTGCCATTGTCCGCTTGAGTGGGGATGATGCGTTTGAAATTGCAGACAAGCTATTTAGAAGTATCGGTGGGAAGAAGCTGACTGAAGCAGCCACCCATACGATTCACTATGGACATCTGATCGAACCAAAATCGAAACAAGTGGTCGAAGAGGTTATGGTTTCTGTGATGAAGGGTCCGAAAACTTTTACAAAAGAGGATGTAGTGGAAATAAACTGCCATGGCGGAATTGTTTCTGTGAATAGAGTCCTTCAGTTAGTGTTAACGAATGGAGCGAGACTTGCTGAACCAGGCGAATTTACAAAGAGGGCTTTTTTGAATGGACGAATTGATTTATCGCAAGCGGAAGCAGTCATGGATTTAATCAGAGCAAAAACAGATCGGGCGATGAATGTAGCGCTAGGACAAATGGAAGGCCGCTTATCGAAGTTGATTCAGAGACTCAGACAGGAGATTTTAGAAATCCTGGCTCATGTTGAGGTTAATATTGATTATCCGGAATACGACGATGTGGAAGAAATGACCCATAAAATGCTGTCAGAAAAAGCACATTTTGTCAGGGAGGAAATCAAAAAACTGTTACAAACATCGGAACAAGGGAAAATTTTACGAGAAGGATTGTCAACGGCGATTGTTGGCCGCCCAAATGTAGGAAAGTCTTCGCTCTTAAACAGCCTTGTTCATGAAAATAAAGCGATTGTAACGGATATTCCTGGAACAACAAGGGATGTCATTGAAGAATACGTGAATGTTCGCGGCGTCCCCCTTCGGCTTTTAGACACTGCAGGGATAAGAGAAACAGAGGATATTGTCGAACGAATTGGAGTTGAGCGCTCCCGTCAGGTTTTACAAGAAGCAGATTTGATTTTGCTAGTGTTAAATTATGCGGAGCAACTGAGTGCAGAAGATGAAAAGCTTTTTGAAGTAGTCAAAGGAATGGATGTCATCGTTATTGTTAATAAAACAGACTTGGAGCAAAAAATCGAGTTTGAGAAGGTATACGCTTTAGCGAAAGAACACAAGGTTGTTACCACTTCCTTACTTGAAGATCGTGGTGTCGATGAGTTAGAGGAAGCCATTGCTTCATTATTTTTTGCAGGATCGATTGAAGCTGGTGATATGACCTATGTTTCCAATAGCCGCCATATCGGCTTATTAAGCCAAAGCTTACAGTCAATCGAAGAGGCGATTGAAGGAGTAGAAATGGGGACACCGATAGATATTGTTCAAATTGATTTAACGAGAACATGGGAATTACTTGGCGAAATCATTGGTGAAAGTGTTCATGAAAGCCTGATCGACCAACTATTCTCGCAGTTCTGTCTAGGTAAATAGAAAGAGGAGTGACAACATGCAATACGAAGCAGGAAATTTTGAAGTCATTGTCATCGGGGCAGGACATGCCGGTTGTGAAGCGGGCCTAGCTGCCGCTCGAGTTGGCGCAAAAACATTGATGATCACCATTAATCTCGATATGGTAGCCTTTATGCCATGTAACCCATCAGTTGGAGGCCCTGCTAAGGGAATCGTTGTTCGTGAAATTGATGCGCTTGGCGGAGAAATGGGTAGAAATATTGATAAAACCTATATCCAAATGAGAATGCTGAACACAGGTAAAGGGCCGGCCGTACGAGCATTACGGGCCCAAGCGGATAAATTTGCTTATCAGCATGAAATGAAAAAAACCATTGAAGAAGAAGAAAACATGACCCTCATCCAAGGGATGGTTGAAGAATTAATCGTTGAGGATGGCGTTTGTACCGGCGTTATTACTAAAACGGGAGCTGTATACCGTTCTAAAACAGTCGTTATTACAACCGGCACATTCTTACGTGGTGAAATTATTATTGGTGACTTGAAGTATTCGAGTGGTCCGAATAATCAACAGCCATCAATCAAATTATCTGAGCATCTAGAAGCACTAGGATTTGACCTGGTCCGCTTTAAAACGGGAACGCCGCCGCGCGTCAATAGTAATACCATTGATTACAGCAAAACAGAAATCCAACCGGGTGATGATCAACCTAGAGCATTTTCTTATGAAACAACGAAATATATTACGGACCAACTGCCATGCTGGTTAACCTATACAAACGAAGAAACGCATCAAATTATTGATCAGAACCTCCATCGCTCACCAATGTTTTCTGGAATGATTAAGGGAACAGGTCCGCGTTACTGTCCGTCGATTGAGGATAAAGTGGTCCGCTTTAATGATAAGCCGCGCCATCAAATTTTCCTTGAGCCTGAAGGAAGGAATACGCAGGAAGTATACGTGCAGGGGTTGTCAACAAGCTTACCGGAGGATGTTCAGCAGCAAATTCTAAAATCAATTTCCGGACTAGAAAATGTGCAAATGATGCGTTCCGGTTATGCGATTGAATATGATGCGATTGTTCCTACACAGTTGTGGCCAACACTTGAAACAAAGGTCGTTAAAAATTTATATACCGCCGGTCAAATTAATGGGACATCTGGCTATGAAGAAGCGGCAGGTCAAGGCTTAATGGCCGGGATTAATGCGGGCTTAAATGCACTTGGCCGTGACCAGTTAGTATTAAGTCGTTCCGATGCGTATATTGGGGTGTTAATTGATGATTTAATTACAAAAGGGACAAATGAACCTTATCGTTTGTTAACATCACGCGCGGAGTACCGCCTGCTTTTGCGCCATGATAATGCGGATTTACGGTTAACTGAAATCGGCCATCAAATTGGACTGATTCGTGACGACCGTTACGAAAGATTCTTGGCTAAAAGAGAGGCCATTGAGACGGAAAAGCAGCGCCTAGAGTCGACGTTCCTAAAGCCAACTCCAGAGGTTCAAGAAATGATCCGAAGCATTGGCGGCAGTGAATTAAAGGATGGAATCCGGGCCTCTGATTTATTAAAAAGACCAGAGATGTCCTATCATCAACTTGAAACCATTTTCCCTAGTGAAGTTGCGTTAGATGAAGATGTAAAGGAACAGGTGGAAATTCAACTAAAATATGATGGATATATTACCAAGTCCTTGCAGCAGGTTGAACGATTAAAGAAAATGGAAGATAAGAAAATTCCCGAGAATATTGATTATGATGCCGTCTCCGGACTTGCGACGGAAGCTAGGCAGAAATTAAAGTTAGTCAAACCGCTATCCATTGCCCAGGCATCCCGGATTGCCGGTGTAAATCCGGCCGATATTTCCATCTTGCTTGTCTACCTAGAACAAGGCAAGATCGCAAGGGTTTCGAATGAATAATTATGTGAGGAAGATAACTGAATGATCATCGAACAATTTGCAGCAAATTTACAGGAAAAGGGGATTACCCTTACAAGTGTGCAGCTCGACCAATTTGAGAAGTATTTTGAAACATTGGTTGAATGGAATGAAAAAATGAACCTTACAGCGATTACCGATAAAGCGGAAGTGTATTTAAAGCATTTTTATGATTCCATTACCGCTTCTTTCTATTTTGATTTTACAAGGCCGTTCCATCTTTGTGATGTTGGAGCAGGTGCAGGGTTCCCGAGTATTCCATTAAAAATTGTTTACCCTCATATTGAGGTGACGATTGTAGATTCATTAAACAAACGTATTTCTTTTTTAAATCATCTAGCTAAAGAATTAAATTTAGAAAACGTTCATTTTATTCATGATCGTGCGGAAACCTTCGGGGTCAATCCGGAGTTCCGTGAAAATTTTGAGGTGGTAACGGCAAGAGCGGTAGCAAGAATGTCTGTGTTGAGTGAGTTTTGTTTACCCCTCGTCAAAGTAGGCGGTCATTTTATTGCCATGAAAGCTGCCCATGCCAAGGATGAATTAGGAATGGGCCAAAAGGCAATCACCACGCTTGGCGGAAGATTAGAGGAAATGTTTACTTTTACGCTGCCAATGGAAGAAAGTGAACGGAATATTCTCATCATAAAAAAGGAGAAACAAACACCAAAGAAATATCCGCGTAAGCCAGGGACACCAGGAAAGACACCGATTGAGTAAGAAAAACAATTTTGGAAAACTAACAATTTTTAGAGCAAACATGTTATTCTAGGCAGGAAGAATTGAACTAGGTAGAGAATTAGTAATAGGGAGTTTCGTAAAGGTGGTGTTGGGGATGAAACAATCATTTACACGCTTTTTTGGCCTCGGCGATAAGGGACAACCAGAGGTTGAACAAGAACTTGAAAAAGAGCTGATTACGGAAAAAAACGAGGAAATAAATAAAATACCAATTGACCATATAGTTCCAAACCGCTTTCAGCCTCGGACGGTTTTTGATGAAGAGAAAATTGAAGAATTAGCGCGAACCATTCACATTCATGGTATTATTCAACCGATTGTTGTGAGAGAATTTGCCATTGGGCAATATGAAATTATTGCTGGAGAACGCCGTTTTCGGGCGATGAAAAAGCTCGGTTGGACCGAAGCCCCGGCGATTATCAAAAATTTATCGGATACAGAAACAGCCTCTGTTGCATTAATCGAGAACCTGCAGCGAGAAGAGCTATCCCCCATTGAAGAAGCGATGGCCTATGGAAAATTGCTGGAATTACACAACTTGACCCAGGAGGCCTTAGCACAACGTCTTGGGAAAGGGCAGTCAACGGTGGCTAACAAGCTCCGTCTTCTTAAATTACCGCAGCCGATTCAAGAGGCATTATTATCGAAGGTAATTACAGAGCGGCATGCCCGTGCCTTAATCCCTCTAAAGGATCCTGAAAAACAAGTTGCATTGTTAGCAGAAATTATCGAAAAGAACTTTAATGTTAAGCAAACCGAGGAACGTGTCGTTAAACTGCTGGAACAAAAAAATGAAAAGCCAAAACCGAAACGGAAGGCTTTCAGTAAAGATATGAGAATTGCTGTCAATACAATTCGCCAATCCTTATCAATGGTAACGGACAGCGGAATTAACCTCGATGCTGAGGAAGAAGAATTTGACGAATTCTACCAATTTACAATCCGTATTCCAAAGAAAAAATAATAGATAAATAGATACAAGAACCAAGCATTCCGAATGTTTGGTTCTTTTTATTTGAGGAAGTTTCCCTATTAGTGGTAATGTTTGGATATGAGGTGTCCTCTACCCGCCAATCTAGCGACCTGCCAACAAGTAGACATTTGAATAATTTAAGAAAAAATCCAACAACCTAACTGTTTCATGCTAAAATAAAGGAATGGAATTTTACTTTTGCAATCAAGGTTAAATTAGCCAAATGAACAATATTTTTATAAAATTTAAGAGAATAGCAGAATAAAACTTTGAGAGAATAAAAGGGTAGGTGACATCGTGGGCAAAATTCTTGCAATCGCGAATCAAAAAGGCGGAGTCGGAAAAACGACTACCTCTGTCAACCTAGGTGCCTGCTTAGCATATATTGGAAAACGTGTCCTGCTAGTAGACACGGACCCGCAGGGAAACGCAACAAGCGGGATTGGTATTGAAAAGGCAGAAGTTGACCAATGCATATATGATGTTTTAGTAGATGATGTAGTAGCAAATGATGTCATTAAATCTACATCAGTCGAAAATTTGTATGCAATCCCAGCCACCATTCAGCTGGCAGGAGCAGAAATTGAATTGGTACCGACCATTTCAAGAGAAGTTCGTTTGAAGCGTGCACTAGAAGAAGTGAGAGACCAATTTGATTATATTATTATTGATTGTCCGCCATCGTTAGGTTTATTGACCCTTAATGCCTTAACAGCTTCTGATTCCGTCTTAATTCCAGTTCAATGTGAGTATTATGCGTTGGAAGGCTTAAGTCAATTATTAAGTACGGTAAGACTTGTTCAAAAGCATCTGAATCAGGATTTAAAAATTGAAGGCGTTTTATTAACCATGCTTGATGCACGGACCAATCTAGGCATTCAAGTCATTGAAGAAGTGAAAAAATATTTTCAAGATAAAGTGTATAAAACCATAATTCCAAGAAATGTACGTCTAAGCGAAGCTCCAAGTCATGGTGAACCGATTATTACCTATGATGCCAAATCCCGTGGTGCTGAGGTGTATTTAGATTTAGCAAAGGAAGTGGTCTCGAATGGCTAAAGGTTTAGGAAAAGGCCTTAATGCATTTTTTGCGGATGCTAGTACAGAGGAAGTCGTTCTAGAAATCAAACTGAGCGAATTGCGTCCCAATCCATATCAGCCTCGTAAAACCTTCCAACAAGAGACAATCGATGAATTAAAAGAGTCGATCATCGAGCATGGAATCCTGCAGCCACTCGTGGTTAGAAAAAGTATTCGTGGCTACGAAATAGTAGTAGGTGAGCGGCGTTTCCGTGCAGCGAAAGAGGCAAAACTTGAAACTGTCCCCGCTGTAGTCCGGACACTTTCGGAACAGCAAATGATGGAATTGGCCGTCCTCGAAAACCTGCAAAGGGAAGATTTAAATCCGATTGAAGAAGGACTAGCCTATCAATTGTTAATGGAAAAGTTAAAGTTGACACAAGAAGAGGTAGCGAAGCGCCTAGGGAAAAGCCGACCGCATATCGCCAACCATATCCGTCTCCTATCCCTCCCTCAAAAGATTCAAGAATTAATCTCAGGCGGGAAAATATCGATGGGCCATGGACGTGCCTTATTAGGACTTCGCCAAAAAGAGAAACTGCCAAGCCTAGTCGAAAAAGTAACCAAAGAAGCATTGAATGTCCGTCAGTTAGAAAAACTGATTCAACAAATAAATGAAAATGTTCCACGTGAAACGAAAAAGCCAGAACCGAAGAAAGATGTGTTTATCAAGGAACGGGAACATGTCTTGCGGGAACGGTTTGGGACGACGGTTAATATTAAACAGAACAAGAATAAAGGTAAAATTGAAATTGAGTTCTTCTCTAAAGAGGATTTAGAACGAATTTTAGAGATGCTCCATCAGGAGGATCCTTTATTATAAACCATCGAACGGTGGTTTATTTTTTTTTACTTATATGATAGTTTAAAAGAAATATATTTCGAAGGTCGAAAAAAGGTGGATGTAAGATGTTTTTATTAGGAACACTGGTCAATGGGCTTTTAATAGTTGTAGGCACACTTCTTGGAAAGTTGTTAAACCGGATTCCAGAAGGAATGAAAGTCACTGTCATGTATGCCATCGGCTTATCTGTCATGGTGTTAGGCTTACAAATGGGTTTAAAGAGTGAAAATTTCCTCATTGTTATTATTAGCCTCGTTGTTGGAGCGGTGGCTGGTGAAGCGTTAAAACTGGAGGATAAATTAAATGATTTAGGATTATGGCTGGAAAAGAAAGTCGGCCCTTCTAATGGTAAAGGCAGTATCTCAGAAGGATTTGTTACAGCGACATTAATCTTTGTGATTGGGGCAATGGCGATTATTGGCGCGCTTGATAGCGGCATCCGCGGTGATCATGATGTGTTGTACACCAAATCGTTAATCGATGGATTTACGGCGTTAATTTTAACGACAACATTGGGAATTGGGGTTATTTTTTCAGCGATTCCGGTTGTCCTCTATGAAGGGGGCATTGCCCTATTTGCGACCCAGATTGACCGATTTGTCCCGCAGGCATTAATGGATCAGTTTATTGTTGAGATGACAGCAACAGGCGGTATCATGATTTTTGCGATTGGCTTAAATTTAACGGGCATGGTGAAAATTAGAGTAGCCAATCTCCTGCCTGGAATTGTCGTCACGGGGCTGATTGTATCAGTTCTTTATAATTATCATTTGTATGTTCAATAAATGAAGCAAAAAAAGAGCATTCGGTCTGATCCGGTTTGCTCTTTTAATTTGTCTTCTCTTCTTCGAGCCAATTTAAGTTTAATTCTGTCCAATTTTGCTTAGAGTAGAGCAGACTTGCTTGATAGATGCCATTGGCGATGGTTTTTGCCATTTTCATCACAAGATTTAAGCGGGTGTTTTGTAAGACAAAAAACTCCATAAAGCCGCTGACATTGACGATGCCTGTGATATGTATATCACCGACCGCTGGCAGTTCCTTGTTTACTCCTGCCCCTGGTTTGACAGGACCATTCCCTACTTGAATCACGCCGACATTTTTAACCCTTCCCAAACAAGCATCAATACCAATGATGTAGGGGTCATCATGTTTTGCTTGGATTTCTTTTAATTTATCAGCCAGATTTACGGCGTGAATCGGTTCATCTAATGTCCCGTACACATAGAATGCTCGCAGGTCCTTTTCTTCTAGAAGTGTTCCAACAAGCGGCCCTAATGAATCTCCCGTGGAACGGTCGGTACCAATACAAACAAAGACAATTGGGCGGCTTGTCACAGTAGGAATAGTAGCAAGTAATTCCTCAGCGAGATTTTCAGCCGCATGTAAATCATCATGGCTGATTCTTGTCTTTGTCCTTCTGTCAAAAAAACTGGTCTTTAGATTCATTAAGTCACTCCCTAACCGTAATAAGTCTTACTATTATACGGAATTTTCAGTAAATCTATACATAAAGCGGGTAAAAAAGGAAAATTCATAATGCTATTAACTGCATAAAATAATTGCTAAAATAGAAATGGCAAAAAGGTTTTAGAGGATGGTGTCTAAATGACTCTTACACAAAAGGGAATGCAAAAATTACTTGATAAATTTCAAAATGAAGATACATGGCTGGCTCTAGGCGAAGGGCTGTTAAAAATTATTGCGATTTTAATAATTACCAATATCTTGATTCGTATTGGAAAATTAATGATCCATAATATTTTTAAAATTAGAAACCTCTCCCCGCTTAGTACTTCTGAACGGCGAGAAGAAACACTCTCCCGGCTGCTTGATAATGTCCTTTCTTATGTCGTTTATTTTATTGCTTTTATGATGATTCTTTCTGTGTTAGGAATTGATGTAAAAGCACTAATTGCCGGGGCTGGAGTGGTTGGTTTAGCCGTAGGTTTTGGAGCGCAAAGTTTAGTCAAAGATGTTATCAGCGGTTTTTTTATTATTTTTGAGGATCAATTTTCCGTAGGTGACCATGTTCGCATCGGTCAATTTGAAGGAAATGTCGAAGCAATAGGGTTAAGAACGACAAAAATTAAAAGTTGGACCGGGGAACTGCATATTTTACCAAATGGCAGTATTATTGAAGTAACCAACTTCTCCATTAATAACAGTATCGCCGTTGTAGATATTGCTATCGCCTATGGGGAGGACATTGCTAAGGCAGAAAAGGTAATTGAGGAAGCAATTCAGTATATGCAAGCTCAATATGAGGAGTTAGTTAAGCCTCCTGAGTTATTAGGAATTCAAACAATGGGCGCAACAGAGATTGTCTTACGCGTTGTCGCCGAAACGCAGCCAATGAAGCAGGCTGGCGTTTCCCGCATGATTCGCAGGGATATTAAGCTTCAATTAGACGAAAATGGCATTAAGGCTCCAGATCCCAAAGTGGTCATGTATGGCTCTGGACAACCTAAATAAGGGGTGGATGTGGCATGGAAGAAAAGGAATTTGCTTTAAATGATGTTGTTGAGATGAAGAAACAGCACCCTTGTGGAACAAATCGCTGGAAAGTCATCCGCATGGGGATGGACGTTCGCATTAAATGTGAAGGATGCGGTCATAGTGTCCTCATTCCGAGGCGAGAATTTTCAAGGAAAATGAAGAAAATTTTGGTGAAGCATGAAGAGTAGTTCATGCTTTTTTTATGAAAAGCGGAAGTGCCCGTCTAGCGAAGTACACTAGCTGCTGGGTACTGGAGCCAGACAGTATTCAAATTTCAAAGAAAAGTAGAAATAGAGTTTTTGCATATAGGGGGTGGGAATAGTGGCACAAATACGTCAAGCAGCATGTCCATTAAATTGCTGGGATAGCTGCGGATTTCATGTAACAGTCGAAAATAATCGCGTCACAAAAGTCGAAGGAGATCCCTCTCATCCAATCACCCAAGGAAAAATTTGTGGGCGGGGACGGATGCTTGAAACAAGGACAAATTCCGGGCAGCGGTTGCTGCATCCATTAAAAAAAATCAACGGCCAATTCGAGCAAATCTCTTGGGAGCAGGCACTGAATGAGATAGCGGATAAACTCAGGGACATAAAAGAAACACACGGATCAACGGCCGTTTTACACAGCCATGACTATGCAAATAATGGATTATTAAAAAACCTCGACCAGCGTTTCTTCAATTGCTACGGCGGTGTTACTGAGCTTTACGGTTCACTTTGCTGGGGGGCAGGCATTGAAGCGCAGCAATGGGATTTCGGGAATGCTTATAGCCATGGACCTGATGATGTTTACAATAGTAAAAATATTATCGTCTGGGGACGCAATGTTGCCCGTACGAATATGCACTTTTACGAAAAGCTGCTAAAGGCGAAAAAACGCGGTGCAAAACTGTTTGTAATTGATCCCATTTTTAATGCCACAGCAAAAATTGCTGATGAATATATCTCGATTAAACCTGGAATGGATGGGTTATTAGCAGCAGGAATTATCAAAGAGTTGCTTCGCTTAAGGGTAGAGGATCGGAAGTTTATTGAGGAATCGACCGTTGGCTTTGAGAATGTGCATCAACTCCTGGGCAGTGTTACTTTAGAAGAAATAAGTGAAATGACTGAAGTGCCTTGTGAAGTGATGACCCACTTAGCGCATGTCTATGCGGACAAACCCACTGCAACGTTCATGGGCCTTGGCTTGCAACGTTATCAAAATGGAGGCAATACGATTCGGCTGATAGATGCCCTTGTCGCATGCAGCGGAAATATTGGTATTGCGGGCGGAGGCGCCAATTATGCGAACCTTCAAGTGGGCCAGAGTTTTGTGTTTGAGGAGTTAACCCTCCCTCATCGCAGGCAAAATCAGCGCCAGTTTTCCATTATGAAACAGGCCGAAGAAGTGCTGAAAGCAACAAATCCAGAAATACAAATGATTGTTGTCACATGCGGGAATCCAGTCACGCAGGTGCCTGACACCAAAGTGGTTGAAGAAGCCTTCTCATCTGTAGGAACATTAGTGGTAATTGATCAATTCATGACAGATACTGCTCAGCTTGCTGATTATGTGTTACCAACAACTACAGCTTTTGAAGAAGAGGATATTTATTATTCTTCGATGTACCATCATTATGTGAATTATGGACCGAAGTTGGTATCCGCACCAGGTGAAGCCAAACCCGACTTATGGATTTGGACAGAATTAGCGAAACGGCTTGGTTTTGGGGCTGATTTTGATTTTACACGAAAACAATTCCTTCAGATGGGCTTTCAGGCATTGGATAGAAAGGGTGTTTCACTGGATACGTTAATGGAACATCATACGCTAGAGTTGCCGGTCACAGCAGTCCCATGGCAGGACCGAAAGTTTACTACTCCTAGCGGCAAGTATGAATTTACAGCACGGACTGGTCATGAACGGTTAACCTTAGCTGTACCGGAGGAGTCTAGGTGGAGGAATCCACAGTTGGCTGAAAAGTACCCTTATAATTTGCTGACGATTCATCCGATGCGTTCCAATCACTCGCAGAACTATCATCTGTTAGGTGGAAATTTGAGGTTGAAAGTCGAAGTGGCTCAAAATATTGCGGATGATCTCGGTTTGCAAAAAGATGACATGGTAAGAGTTTGGAATGATCGCGGCTTCGTTACAGGCTATCTTTCCATCCTGCCATCCTGCCATCCGAATACGATTAATATCGATGAAGGCATATGGAAGAAGTTTGGCGGTTCGGTGAATCACCTGACATCAAGCAGTGAATCCGATAATGGAATGGGAAGCACGTTATATGATTGTCTCGTTAATATCGAAAAAATAAACTAACTGCCGCAATCATGCGGCAGTTGTCTTTTTTTATATAAATCTCTATAATTGTGAAAGACTTGTCTTTTTATTATTGGAACTAATTTTATTTAAAATAGATCTTATTTTTTGAGGAGTGAAATAAATGGCATTAACAGCTGGTATCGTAGGATTGCCGAACGTTGGTAAGTCTACTTTATTTAACGCAATTACCCAAGCAGGGGCAGAATCAGCCAATTACCCTTTCTGTACGATTGACCCAAACGTCGGTATCGTTGAGGTACCTGACCACCGTCTCCAAAAATTAACGGAACTGGTCCAACCAAAAAAGACCGTTCCAACCGCTTTTGAATTTACTGACATTGCTGGGATTGTTAAAGGAGCAAGCAAAGGGGAAGGTTTAGGGAATAAATTCCTCTCACATATCCGCCAGGTTGACGCAATTTGCCAAGTAGTTCGTTGCTTTGCTGATGAAAACATTACCCATGTATCAGGAAAAGTGGATCCAATCGATGATATTGAGGTCATCAACTTAGAGTTAATTCTTGCCGACATGGAATCAGTAGAAAAGCGGATTAGCCGCGTCGAAAAATTAGCTAAGCAAAAGGATAAGGAAGCAGCAGCTGAATTCGAAGTGCTTGCGATGCTGCGTGATGCCTTTGAAGCAGAGAAACCAGCACGTACTGTTGATTTTACTGAAGAGCAAATGAAACTTGTCAAAGGACTTCACCTCTTAACGATTAAGCCTGTACTTTATGTGGCTAACGTAAGTGAAGATGATATTGCTGATCCATCTGATAATGAATATGTTCAACGGGTACGCGAATTTGCGGCTGCCGATAATGCCGAAGTTATCGTTGTTTGTGCAAAAATTGAAGAGGAAATTGCTGAACTCGAAGGTGAAGAAAAGAAAATGTTCCTTTCAGAGCTAGGGATTGAAGAATCTGGTCTTGATCAGTTAATCCGTGCTGCCTATCATTTATTAGGCTTAGCTACTTATTTTACTGCAGGTGTTCAAGAAGTTCGCGCCTGGACATTCAGAAAAGGAATGAAAGCTCCGCAATGTGCTGGAGTTATTCACTCTGATTTCGAGCGAGGCTTCATCCGTGCCGAAACAGTTTCCTATGATGACCTACTAGCTGCCGGCAGTCACACAGCCGCCAAAGAAGCGGGGAAAGTCCGCCTCGAAGGAAAAGAATACGAAGTAAAAGACGGCGACGTCATCCACTTCCGTTTTAACGTATAATAGTTCAAGCTCTGCACACTTTGCAGAGCTTTTATTATTAGTAAAAAGAACCATGCAAGTATACCAGCACAAAACTGGAAAAATCTCATTTCTGTGAATGACATTGCAATTATTTTATTTGTATGCTATAATTTCAACTTGTGAGTAATTAATAATTGCTCCTTGCCCAAACGGGCCGTTTAGACCAAAAGGAGGTGACTGTGATGAATAAGTACGAAATCATGTACATCATCCGCCCAAATATTGAAGATGAAGCTAAAAAGGCTCTTGTAGAGCGTTTTAATACAATTCTTCTTGAAAACGGTGCGGAAACTGCTGAAACAAAGGATTGGGGTAAGCGTCGTTTAGCATATGAAATCAACGATTTCCGCGACGGATACTACGAAATCACTAAAACAACATCTTCAGCTGCTGCAGTACAAGAATTTTCTCGTCTTGCAAAAATCAGCGAAGATATCATTCGCCACTTAGTAATTAGAGAAGACGCTTAATATAGATCTTGGTAGAAATGTTTCACGTGGAACATTTTTCCAAATAAAAAGGAGTTGATTCTGATGATGAATCGTGTCGTACTTGTTGGCCGTTTAACAAAAGATCCTGATTTGCGTTATACACCAAATGGGGTCCCTGTTGCTACCTTTACTTTAGCAGTTAACCGTACATTTTCTAATCAGCAAGGTGAACGTGAAGCAGACTTTATAAACTGTGTGATTTGGCGTAAACCAGCTGAAAATGTCGCGAACTTCTTGAAAAAAGGAAGCCTCGCAGGTGTCGATGGCCGAATTCAAACCCGCAACTATGAAGGACAAGATGGTAAACGTGTCTATGTTACAGAGGTTCAAGCAGAAAGTGTTCAGTTCTTAGAACCTAGAAACGCATCTGGCGGCGGTGGAAGAAGCGATTACGACCAATTCGGTGCTCCACCAAGGGAACCACAAGGTAATTCTTATGGCGGTGGCAATCAGAATCAACGTCAAAATCAAAACACGAATAAAGGTTACACAAGAATGGACGAGGATCCGTTTGCTGGTAATGGTCAAATTGATATTTCCGATGACGACCTTCCATTCTAACCAACCTTAATTGAACGATAATATCAATATTGAAAAAGGAGGGAATTTTCATGGCAGGAGGACGTAAAGGCGGTCGCGCAAAACGTCGTAAAGTGTGCTATTTCACTTCAAATGGTATCTCTAAAATCGACTATAAAGATGTAGATCTACTTAAGAAATTTATCTCTGAGCGTGGAAAGATTTTACCACGTCGTGTAACTGGTACTAGCGCTAAATACCAACGTAAATTAACAGTTGCAATCAAACGTTCACGTCAAATGGCATTACTTCCATTTGTTGCAGGTGAATAATAAATAGATGAAAAAGGCAGTAAGGGTTCTCCCTGCTGCCTTTTTCTTATACTCGTAAACTTGTGTCGAAATGAATATCTCGGGTAAAATAAAGATTAGTGTTGTAAATGTTTAGGGGTGAAAGTGTGAAAGATGTACGCAAGTTAACGGAGGGTGCTATCCTTTTGGCGGCTTTTGCTGCGCTGCTATTAATAAGCATTTACGTTCCCGTTGTTGGGGCGATTGTAAACCTGGTATTGCCGCTTCCATTTATTATCTTTGCTTTTAAAAATAGTCTGAAACTGATTGCCGCTTTCGTGGTAGCAGCCATTTTTATTTCGTTTATTGCCGGTTCGTTGATGGGGTTAGGTTTTATGCTTATTTATGGGTTGGCTGGTGTGCTGATAGGTTATTTGCTCCAAAAAGGCAAGAGTCGGACGTTCATACTGATCGCTAATTCGCTCACGCTTCTGGTTGGTCTAGTCATTATGTATGGTGTCGTCGTTGCTTTTATGAAAATAGATATTATCCATGAACTAACAGTGGCCTTAAATGAATCAGTTAAAGCCTCTGAGGAAATGCTGAAGGCAATGGGTAGAGAAGACCAACTTGAACGTATAAAAGAGCAAAATGCCCTCATGCTAAAACAAATCACAACGCTAGCTCCAAGTGCGCTTATTTTTGCATCTGTGTTGCTAACTTTTATGATCCAATGGGTTTGTTTTCCGATTGCCAAGAGATTTGGAGTGAATGTGCAGCCATGGGGCCATTTTCGAAATCTTGACCTCCCTAAAAGTCTTTTGTGGTACTATTTAATTTCCTTGGGAGCAATGCTCTTATTTCAGCCACAGGAGGGAACTTACATATATTCTGCTTTAGTCAATGCCAGATCGGTATTAGAGACGTTTATCCTCTTGCAGGGAGTTGCGCTTTTATTTTTTCTTTTCCACCAAAAGTCCATTGCGAAGGGACTTGGCGTGTTTGTAGTAATTCTTACTTTCATGATTCCGTTGGTCCGTTATATAATAATGTTATTAGGCATTACTGATTTAGGCTTTAACTTTCGGAAGCAATTTGAAAAGAAAGAGTAAGATTCACGACTAGGAGCTGAAAATTTTGCCTGCATTTTTAGAAAAGCGGTCCATTCGTTACCCTTTTTATGGGTTAATTGCTGTCACAGTGGTACTGCTCATTGTCCTGTATTTATATAACAGGATATTAAGTGTAGCAGGGCTATTATTAATGTTTTTCCCTATTTACTATATGTTTATGGTCGATCGGCGCCAACGAAAAGAAATGGAAGAGTATATCTCAACTCTTTCCTACCGCGTAAAACGAGTTGGTGAAGAGGCGCTGATGGAAATGCCAATCGGGATTATGCTCATTAATGATGAGTATTATATTGAGTGGACCAATCCATTCCTGGCCTCTTGTTTTGATCAGGATACCTTGGTGGGAAGATCACTGTATGATGTCGCCGATACCCTGATACCGCTAATTAAACAGGAAGTAGAAACAGAGATTATTACCCTTCATGAACGGAAATTCCGCGTCATCCATAGACGTGAGGAACGGCTCTTATACTTTTTTGATGTGACAGAACAAAAAGAAATCGAGAAAATGTATCACAATGACAGGACGGTTATTTCAATTATCTTTTTAGATAATTATGATGACCTTACCCAGGGAATGGATGACCAAATGCGTGGCAGCATCAATAATTTGGTGACGTCTATCCTTAATAAATGGGCCCAAGATAATGGGATATTTTTAAAAAGAATTTCCTCCGAGCGGTTTATTGCTGTGTTCAGTGAAGGAATTCTCCAAAAGCTAGAAAAAGGGAAATTTACTATTCTTGATGAAGTCAGAGAAATGACTTCTAAGCAAAATGTATCATTTACCTTAAGTATTGGTGTCGGAACTGGAGTAACTTCCCTGCCAGAATTAGGTGGGTTAGCCCAATCAAGCTTGGACTTGGCCTTAGGCAGAGGCGGAGACCAAGTAGCGATTAAATTGCAAAGCGGTAAGGTGAAGTTTTATGGCGGCAAAACCAATCCAATTGAAAAGCGCACGAGAGTCAGAGCACGAGTGATTTCACATGCCTTAAGGGATTTAATTATCGCCAGTGATAAAGTGATTATCATGGGTCATAAAAATCCGGACATGGATTCGATTGGTGCCAGCATTGGTATCTTTAAAGTTGCACAAATGAATCAGAAAGATGCCTATATCGTTGTCAACACGCAGGACATGGAAAATGGAGTTAAACGGTTAATGGCAGAAATACGACAGCAAGAGCAGTTGTTTGCCCACTTTATTGGATCAGAAGAGGCGCTGGAAATTGCTATGGATAAGACCTTACTTGTTGTCGTTGATACGCATAAACCGTCCATGGTCATTGAAGAACGGCTTCTCAATAAAATTGACAATAAGGTTGTCATTGATCATCATCGCCGCGGTGAAGATTTTATTGCCAATCCCCTCCTTGTTTATATGGAGCCTTATGCCTCTTCGACATCAGAACTAGTGACAGAGTTCCTTGAATATCAGCCAAAACGAGGTAAAATTGAAATGATTGAAGCGACGGCCCTCTTAGCAGGAATCATCGTGGATACCAAAAGCTTTACCCTCAGAACAGGCTCAAGGACGTTTGATGCGGCCTCCTATCTACGAGCACACGGAGCAGATACCATCCTCGTTCAAAAGTTTTTGAAGGAAGATGTGGATACATATATTAAGAGGTCCAAGTTAATTGAGTCTGTCATCTTTTACCGCGAAGGGGTTGCCATTGCGAAAGGCACAGAAAATGAGTTCAATGATCAAGTGATTATTGCCCAAGCAGCAGACACCTTATTAACAATGGATGGTGTGATTGCCTCCTTTGTTATTTCAGCACGCAGTGAAGGCGTGATTGGCATTAGTGCAAGATCGCTTGGAAACATCAATGTCCAAGTCATCATGGAAAGTCTAAAAGGCGGCGGACATCTGACGAACGCAGCCACACAACTGACTGGTTTATCAATTGCAGAAACAGAAAACCAATTAAAGCTAGCAATAGATGAATATTTTGAAGGAGTGAAAAAGGAATGAAAGTAATTTTCTTAAAAGACGTAAAAGGTAAAGGGAAAAAAGGTGAAGTTAAGAATGTAGCAGACGGTTATGCTCATAATTTCCTTCTTAAACAAGGTTTAGCGAAAGAAGCGAATAATGCCAATATCAGTACGCTTGATGCTCAAAAGAAGAAGGAAGCAAAGCAAGCAGAGGAAGAATTAGCGGAAGCCCAAAAATTAAAAGAAGTATTGGATCAAATCACGGTTCAATTAACTGCTAAAGCAGGTGAAGGCGGCCGCTTATTTGGCTCTATTACAACAAAGCAAATTGCAGAAGAATTACAAAAGAAACATGGGATCAAAATCGATAAACGTAAGATGGAATTAGCAGATGCAATTCGTACGCTTGGCCATACAAAGGTTCCAGTGAAACTGCATCACGATGTGGTTGCGACATTAACTGTTTCTGTGACTGAAGTAAAATAAAAATTTTCCAATGTGAAATGGTTCAGGAACATGATAGAATAGGAAAGTAATCAACGCGATGTGATCGGTTTTAACTGGTCACTTTTTTCTTTTGTTTTTAGGGAAATGATAGTTTTTGATAATAATAAATCATCCTCTTCATGATAGGAGGTTTTTGATATATGAATGACTTATATGCAGATCGCATGCCACCACAAAATATTGAGGCCGAGCAGGCCGTTTTAGGGGCTATTTTTTTAGAGCCTTCCTCTCTCGTACTAGCTTCTGAAATTTTAATCCCTGAGGATTTTTATCGTGCGGCCCACCAAAAAATATTTAACGTGATGCTTACTCTTAATGATCAAGGGAAAGCAGTTGACCTTGTAACGGTAACAGAGGAACTTTCAGCTGCCAAACTGATTGAAGATACAGGCGGAGTTAGTTATTTAGGGGAATTGGCCGCCTCTGTTCCGACGGCTGCTAATATTGAATATTATGCGAGAATAGTAGAAGAGAAATCCTTACTTAGAAGATTAATTCGCACGGCTACAAATATTGCATCTGATGGATATTCCCGTGAGGATGAGGTTGAGGCGCTTTTAAGTGAAGCAGAGAAAAATATTATGGCCGTGGCGCAGCGAAAGAATGCCGGTGCTTTCCATAATATTAAAGATGTACTTGTTCGGACGTATGACAATATTGAGGAAATGCACAACCGCGTCGGAGACATTACGGGGATTTCCACCGGATTCGCTGAACTAGACCGAATGACAGCTGGATTCCAGCGAAATGATTTAATCATTGTTGGAGCCCGTCCTTCCGTGGGTAAAACGGCCTTCGCCTTAAACATCGCAGCCAATGTAGCGACAAAAACGGGTGAAAATGTAGCGATTTTTAGTCTTGAGATGGGTGCCGAACAGCTGGTTATGCGTATGCTCTGTTCGGAAGGAAACATCGATGCCCAGCGGCTTCGTACCGGTTCCCTTACTGATGAAGATTGGGGCAAGTTGACGATGGCGATGGGAAGTCTTTCGAATTCAGGGATTTTTATTGATGATACGCCAGGGGTTCGCATCAGTGATATTCGTTCGAAATGCCGTCGCTTGCAGCAAGAGCATGGTTTAGGGATGATCCTAATCGATTACTTGCAGCTAATTTTAGGAAGCGGCCGTTCAGGTGAGAACCGTCAGCAGGAAGTTTCCGAGATCTCTCGTTCCTTAAAGCAGTTAGCCCGTGAACTGAAAGTACCGGTTATTGCCCTTTCTCAGCTATCCCGTGGTGTGGAACAGCGTCAAGATAAGCGTCCGATGATGTCCGATATTCGTGAATCAGGGAGTATCGAGCAGGATGCCGATATCGTAGCGTTCTTGTATCGTGATGACTACTATGATAAGGAATCAGAGAATAAGAACATCATTGAAATCATTATAGCTAAGCAGCGTAATGGTCCAACGGGAACGGTATCGTTGGCCTTTGTAAAAGAATACAATAAGTTCGTCAACCTCGAGACAAGGTATGAAGATGCTCCAGGTGCGTAGTGGCTAGCCAAATTTATTTGGCTAGCCTTTTTTGCTGGTACCTCGTGAAGGCAGAAAAAAGAGTTTAGCGGTAACTAGTGGAAGCGACTAATGCCTGTTGAGGGTGAAAAATGAGGTCAACGGTAACTAGTGGAAGCGACTAATGCCTGTTGAGGGTGAAAAATGAGGTCAACGGTAACTAGTGGAAGCGACTAATGCCTGTTGAGGGTGAAAAAAGGGTTCAACGGTAACTAGTCAGGGCGACTAATGCCCGCTGAGGGTGAAAAAAGGGTTCAACGGTAACTAGTCAGGGCGACTAATGCCCGTTGAGTAAAAAAAGGGTTCAACGGTAACTAGTCAGGGCGACTAATGCCTGTTGAGGGTAAAAAAAGAAGTCAACGGTAACTAGTCAAAACAACTATTGTTGTGAAGTGGAACAAGAGATAATATTTGAGAGTTGTTACCAGTCTAATCATTCCAAGGGACATAATGTGAAGATACACTAGACCCAACTCGTTTATAGTGCTTCCCCAGTATCCTCCTAATAGTCTTCTCAGATTGAATAATCTCACACCAATCACGAACAATCTTTACAGTAATTTTTTGATTAGGAAATAGAAGCACCAATTCAGTGACGCTCCTTAACACCGCTGACTCCACCCCCTCTGAACAGCCGCATTGGCCACACATCAAAATAGAACCGTGAATTTTAGAAAAAAGGGAGTAACACTTTGGACAAAGAATTCCTCTTTTCAGATCTTCATAATGGTAGGCTGGTAAGTGTGGATAAGGTGATTCTACTATATGAAGAGCAACTAATTGTTCAGCTAATTTGTAGTGTCCTTTATTCAGTTTTACGGGTCTTGTATTGAGTTTTTTCAAAAAACGGTTCAATTGTGAGTGGAAAACAAGAGATGGATTAATCGTAGTTATATATAAATGAAATTCGGAGTTAATGAAGATGAGATAGGGTTCAAGCGGATAATGGGAGCCAAGATTACGGAGTAATGAACGAAGTAAGATGACACAACGATCCTGTTGGTGTACAGGATTCTTCATATCTTTTTTAGTACTCGTATACCATTTTTCATCCTCAATAAAGTAGTCGCCTTCAAAATTTTTTATATCCAAAGGGTAAATTTTATCGTGGGATATAAGTAACGTATCAATTTGGAATTTAGAATTGTTATATTCAAGTAATAAATCATGGATGATCAGCCAATCCTCTGAGAGCCCTTCCAACCATAGATCACTCTTTTGCTCACCTTCAAATCCCTTTCTGAGCCTTGTATAGTTACTAACATCCTTATCGGATAAATGCATTCGAGCATTTAATGATCGCAACAGAGTAATTTCCAATAGTTCCACGCGAGATTTAAATAGCATATTCCACATCCTATTCATTATTTTGATAAAACTATAATTCTATTTTATGGAAAAAATTTAAATCTTACAAGGTAGTTTCATAAATTAATACTTTACGAACATAATATAACATTTTAATAGAAATGTTCGTGTTTAGTTTGCTTTTAGTTATAAAAATTGGTAAAATGATGTGTGGAAAATAGTAAAGCGTATTTAATTTGGAGGTGCCTTATATGTCATCAGTAGTAGTTGTTGGAACTCAATGGGGAGATGAGGGTAAGGGGAAAATCACAGATTTCCTTTCTGAAAATGCCGAAGCAATCGCCCGTTATCAGGGAGGAAATAATGCAGGCCACACCATAAAGTTCAACGGAGAAACGTACAAATTGCACCTAATTCCATCTGGAATTTTTTATAAAGAAAAGGTTTGTGTCATCGGAAATGGAATGGTTGTTGATCCCAAAGCACTTGTTGCAGAACTTGCTTATTTACATGAAAAAGGTATTACAACCGATAATCTTCGCATTAGTAATCGTGCCCATGTCATTCTTCCATACCACCTAAAACTTGATGCGGTTGAAGAAGAAAGTAAGGGTGCGAATAAAATCGGTACAACCAAAAAAGGAATTGGACCAGCCTACATGGATAAAGCAGCACGCGTAGGAATTCGAATTGCTGACTTGCTTGAACGCGATGTGTTTGAAGAGAAGCTTGAACGTAATTTGGAAGAGAAAAACCGTTTGTTTGAACGTATTTATGAAACAACAGGATTTACGAAAGAAGAAATCCTTGACGAGTATTATGAATATGGTCAACAAGTAAAACAGTATGTTTGTGATACATCCGTGGTCTTGAATGATGCCTTGGATGAAGGCAAACGAGTTCTTTTTGAAGGGGCTCAAGGGGTTATGCTTGATATTGACCAAGGTACTTACCCATTTGTAACCTCATCTAATCCAGTAGCTGGCGGTGTTACAATTGGCTCAGGAGTTGGTCCATCTAAGATTACCCATGTAGTTGGAGTGTGTAAAGCTTACACCTCTCGTGTGGGTGACGGGCCATTCCCGACAGAATTAAATGATGAAATTGGCCATCAGATCCGTGAAGTTGGACGTGAATATGGCACTACAACTGGCCGTCCTCGTCGAGTTGGTTGGTTTGACAGTGTCGTTGTTCGCCATGCACGTCGTGTGAGCGGATTAACCGACTTGTCGCTTAATTCAATTGATGTTTTAACAGGGATTGAAACATTAAAGATCTGTACTGCGTATAGCTACAAAGGTGAGCTTATTACGGAATACCCAGCAAGCTTGAAGGTATTAGCACAGTGTGAACCTGTTTATGAAGAGCTTCCAGGCTGGACAGAGGATATTACGGGGGTTAAAACTTTAGACGAGTTGCCTGTAAATGCCCGCCATTATGTAGAACGCGTGACCCAGCTAACTGGAATTCCATTAACGACGTTCTCTGTAGGACCAGATCGTAATCAAACAAATGTCGTCCGCAGCCCGTGGAGACAAATATAACTTTGAACTTACCAAATGAAGCCCTCATTTTTGAGGGCTTCAAACTTTTTTAAAAGTTTTTTTTAAAAAGTATTGCGTTTAGTCCCAAGTCCGTGCTATTATAAAAAGCGTCGTCACGATACGACAACAAGTACGAGCCATTAGCTCAGTTGGTAGAGCATCTGACTTTTAATCAGAGGGTCGAAGGTTCGAGTCCTTCATGGCTCACCATAGTTTTTTGCCTTAGCAGAATAACTTTCAATATATGGCCCCTTGGTCAAGTGGTTAAGACACCTCCCTTTCACGGAGGTAACACGGGTTCGAATCCCGTAGGGGTCATGGCTTTTGATTGTCAGCAAATGGCTGGCAAGGACGGTCTCCTTGCTGACAATCAATTTAATATTGGTCTGGTAGTTCAGTTGGTTAGAATGCCTGCCTGTCACGCAGGAGGTCGCGGGTTCGAGTCCCGTCCAGACCGCCATATAAGTGGCTCAGTAGCTCAGTCGGTAGAGCAAAGGACTGAAAATCCTTGTGTCGGCGGTTCGATTCCGTCCTGAGCCATAAAAAAAGAAAGCTTGCAGATGCAGGCTTTCTTTTTTTTATGTATATACCTTATTTTTACCAAAAAGAACAATTCCTCCCTGCTAAAAATGTCAGCAATTATACAGTTTTGTTACAGTATAAAGACTATTAATCTATTTACAAAAAGGTATGGTAAAGTGGAGAAGGTCTAAAATTCTGGGGAATTCTTTAATTGTAAAAACAATAGATTAAGAGGGTTTAACCGTGGTTTAGGGAGGAAAAATGTTATTTTTAGATAAAATATCTCAAACAAAAAAGTTATTACTCAAAACGACCATTGTGACTACCATGGCATCATCACTGATTGCCTTTAGTAACGGTCCGGTTGCATTTGCTGATACATCAGAATCATCGAAGGATTATCATGTCTATCTTGAAGGTACATATATAGGTAATGTTACGGATAAGAATGTGGTGAATAAAATCATTGCTGAAAAAGCCACTGATACCGATCTTATGCAGCAAATTCAAGACGTTCCATATCAAGTATTTCCAACGGCTGAAACGGAGACAGAAACAGTTCAGACCATCCGAAATATCTTCCAGCTTCAAACAGAGGCGTCTGCCATTGTGATTGACGGGAAACCAGTTGCTTATGTAGAGAATCAAAAGACAGCGGAAGAAGTTATGAAGAAACTGATTCAACACTATGTGCCTGAGGATCAATTAGCTGAACTTAAGGAACGAAAAGCTTCAGACAATACGAACTTACCAGCATTAAAAGAAAATGAGTCTCGCTTATTAGACGTACGACTTTCTAAAAATGTTTCATTTTCAAATGAAAATACAGTTCCAGAAAAAATCATGTCAGTCGAAGAAGCAGTTACCTTTTTACAAAAAGGGACGCTAACAGAAACGAAATATACAATCCAAAAAGGCGATGTACTTGAAATCATTGCCCATGATCACCGTATGAAGCTGGCGGACATCTTAGCGGTGAATCCTGGACTGGCTGAAGATAAACTCCTAAAGATCGGCAAGAACATTAATATGACTGTTCCAAAACCGTTTATTGAAGTGATTGTGGATAAAGAAGTAAACAAAAAGGAAGAAATTCCTTATAAAAAGAATGTGATTAAGGATAAAACTCTGTTAAAAGGAAAAACAAAGGTCAAACAAGAAGGAAAAAGCGGTGCTCGCTCCGTAACCTACAAAATTTCCGAACAAAATGGTGTCACTGTAAACAAGGATGAGGTAAATGAAACGATTCTTGAACAGCCTGTTAATGAGATTGTCATCAAAGGAACAAAGGTAATCCCATCACGCGGCGACGGTACTTTTGCCTGGCCAACCGTTGGTGGTTATATTTCAAGTAAGCAAGGTCCTAGATGGGGAAGAATGCACAAAGGGATTGATATTGCTAGACCAAGCAACAGAACCATCAAGGCAGCTGATAATGGCGTAGTTGTTTCTGCAGGCTGGGGAGGCGGTTATGGTAATAAAATTGTAATTGACCATGGAAATGGTTACCGTACTCTATATGGCCATATGTCTTCGCTTAAGGTTAGAGTAGGTCAGAAGGTTTCCAAGGGTTCCGCCATTGGAATTATGGGGGCTACAGGAGATGCTACAGGTGTTCACTTGCATTTTGAAGTCTATAAAAACGGCAGCTTGGTAAACCCACTTTCTTATTTAAGATAAAAGATGAGTCTCTAGCTTAAAGCTAGAGGCTTTTTATTCTTCCAGCCTTACCAATTGGTTATAGGTGAATTTATGTGAATAACATGATACAGTAAAATAGTATAGTTATGACTTCTAGTCCTATTTTATTAAATAGATGAAAATGAAAAATTGAAAAGGAGCAATGGTATGGAAAAGAAAATTCTTGTTGTTGATGATGAAAAACCAATTGCTGATATTCTCCAGTTTAACTTAAAAAAAGAAGGATACGTTGTCTATTGCGCTTATGACGGGAATGAAGCAATTGAATTGGTTGAAGAAATACAGCCAGATTTAATCCTTTTAGATATTATGCTTCCCTTACGTGATGGAATGGAAGTATGCCGAGAAGTACGAAAGAAATATGAAATGCCGATTATCATGCTGACAGCAAAGGACTCTGAAATTGATAAGGTCTTAGGACTTGAGTTGGGTGCCGATGATTATGTGACGAAACCGTTTAGCACTAGAGAACTAATTGCCCGCGTCAAGGCTAATTTACGTCGTCATCAACAAATTCTGACACCGGCAGATGCTGAATCTGAAACGAATGAAATTGAGATAGGATCACTGACCATTCATCCAGATGCCTATATCGTTTCAAAACGCGGTGAAACGATTGAGTTGACCCACCGTGAATTTGAATTGCTATTCTATTTAGCAAAACATATCGGCCAAGTGATGACAAGGGAACATCTCTTACAAACCGTTTGGGGTTACGATTACTATGGTGACGTCAGGACAGTCGATGTAACAGTGAGAAGATTGCGGGAAAAAATTGAGGACAGCCCTAGCCATCCAACGTGGATTGTGACACGGCGCGGGGTAGGATACTATTTGCGCAATCCTGAACAGGAGTAAAAGGAATGAAGAAGGTTGGTTTCTTTAGCTCTATACACGTAAAGTTCGTTATCATCTATGTCCTCCTTATATTAGTGGCCATGCAAATTATCGGTGTTTATTTTGTCAAACAGTTGGAGGAAACATTACTGTCCAACTTCCAAACATCGTTAAAACAGCGGGTTGATTTGCTTGCCTATAATATTGTCGAGGAAATGGAGAAGGAGAGAACGCCTGAAGATCCAACACTCGAAGAAGATATCAAAAAAATCCTTAGGGACTTTGATGCAGGTGATATTTCAGAAGTTCAGGTAGTTGAAAACAACTCCCTGAAAATTCTTGGTACCTCCCATCCTAGTAACCAAGGAGTGGTTGGTCAACGAACCACCAAACTTCAAGTGAAGCAATCGATGGTATTAGAAGAGAACCAAAGTTCCATTAATATCGATAAACAAACCGGACATCGGATTTGGGTCCTCTCTAAACCAATTAAGTCGGGGAAAAAGGTTATCGGTTCCATTTATTTGGTAGCTAAAATTGAGAATGTCTTTGAACAAATGAAAACAGTCAATAAGATTTTTGCTACTGGTACAGCGATTGCTTTATCCATTACCGCTCTGTTGGGTATTTTGTTAGCCCAAACTATCACCAGGCCGATTGCTGATATGAAGAAGCAGGCGATAGCGATGACCAAGGGGAACTTTTCAAGAAAAGTTAAGGTCTATGGCAATGATGAAATTGGGACACTGGCGATTACTTTTAACAATTTAACGAAGAAACTGCAGGAAGCACAGGCTATGACCGAAGGGGAACGAAGAAAACTTTCCTCTGTTTTGTCTTATATGACCGATGGTGTAATCGCCACCGACCGAAAAGGCCGAGTCATTTTGATCAATGAACCGGCGGCTGAAATGCTGAATGTTTCACGTGAAACAGTGCTGACACAGCCTATCGTTTCGTTACTTGATTTAGATGATACCAATTCCTTTGAAGACTTATTGGAAGAAAAGGATTCAATTATTTTAGATTATAGTACTAAAAAGGAACGCTATTTTCTGCGTGCCAATTTCTCCGTGATTCAAAAAGAGACAGGCTTTGTCAATGGTTTAATTGCCGTTCTGCATGATATTACCGACCAAGAAAAAATTGATGCGGAACGGAGAGAGTTTGTCGCCAATGTATCCCATGAACTGCGGACACCGCTGACAACGATGAGGAGTTACTTAGAGGCCCTCGCAGATGGTGCCTGGCGGGATGAGGAGATTGCTCCGAACTTTTTAGAAGTGACGCGGACTGAAACAGAACGAATGATTCGTCTAGTGAATGACCTGCTCCAGCTTTCAAAAATGGATAGTACGGATTATCGACTGACGATTGAGTGGGTTAACTTTGTTGATTTCTTTGACCGCATTATTGATAGGTTTGAAATGTCTAAGGAGCAAAACGTTACCTTTAAGCGAAAGCTTCCAAAGCATGCTATCTTTGTTGAAGTGGATGAAGATAAAATGACACAGGTTTTATACAATATTATTTCTAATGCCTTAAAGTACTCACCAGAAGGCGGCCAAGTCACTTTTTCGATGAAAGAAATGGACGATAAAATTATTGTGAGCATTTCAGACCAAGGGGTCGGAATTCCAAAAGAGAATATTAAAAATATTTTTGACCGTTTTTATCGTGTGGATAAAGCGAGAACGCGGAAATTAGGCGGTACAGGCCTAGGTTTGGCGATTGCAAAGGAAATGGTTAATGCTCATGGCGGGGCAATCTGGGCAACAAGTGAGGAAGGAAAGGGAACAAGAATCTCCTTTTCACTCCCATATGAACGTTCTGAAGAGGATGAATGGTCATGAGATACGAGAATATTAAATCAGGAATTCTAATCGTACTAGTTTCGGTCAGTATCTTGCTAACTTGGAACCTTTGGACGTACCAACCGAATTATGAAACGATGAAAAGCAACGACTATGTAAAAGAGGTCTCGTTAAGTGAAAAACAAGAGGTTCAAAAAATTGTCAGACCTGACCAGCTGCTTTACCATGTCAAAGGTCAGCATTACGGGACCAATAACACAGATGAAATGGAAAAGGTGATTAAGGAACTCAGCCGTTGGACCTTTTTTGATGTGAAAAAGTATACGAACGAAGTCAAAAGCATCAAGGAATTAATCCATGGCAGCGGCAATACGGAAATTATTTTTCCGGGTGATGTCCCGATTGAGTTATATCGCAGTGTATTAAATATTGAAGGAAAAAAAATACCTGCCTTCAACTTCAATCGAATCATTATTAATACAGAGAATTCCGCAAAGGAAAATGGGATTGTTTATTTTGTTTCCACCGAGAGCCAACAAGTTTATATTAGTCACATCTCTTCTGCAAATTTAAATGAGTTTAACCGCAATTTTTATTCGAAGGCAGCAAAATATTCGCGTTATTTTGCTTATCAAGCATCTGAAAAACGGACCATTTTCCTGCCGGAGGCGGCCACAGAGATGACTACCTATAAATATTTGCCTGTTACCCTTGATTCTGAAGAATTCAAAGAAGCCCTTTTTAGCGACCCTAGTTTTGTCCAAAAGAGCTTTGTCCCATCAGGTGAGGAGTACACAAACGATTCTAGTAAAATGACGGTGAATTTTGAAAGTAATCTCCTCAGATACGTCAATCCGACTGTAGAAGAGAATTTTATCGACACTTCTTATGATTTAGTGAAACGAAGCATTGATTTTGTCAATCAACATGGCGGTTGGACAGACCCATATCGCTATGTTGATAAAAATGAGTATACCCATACCGTCACCTTCCGTTTATATAGTATGGACGGCTACCCTGTCTTTAATGGAAATGGCATGACTGAAATTAGTGAGGTTTGGGGCCGCGATGAGATCAATAAGTATATTCGTCCAAACATAGCCTTAGAACTCCCATTAACCACAGAGATGGTAAAGGTGACTCGTCCTTCAGGTCACGATGCTTTGAAATTCTTACAAAATAAAAAGAATTTTAAGCCGGGCCTACTTGAGGATATGATCTTGGGCTATCGGATGGAACGGGATTCAAAGGAGAATAAACTAATCGTCTTAGAACCTGCCTGGTTCTATCGCTATGATAATTCATGGGGACAGATTACGATGGAAGATCTAGGAGGATCACAGCATGGATTGGAGTAAGATAAAAACGATTTTTATTATCACCTTCTTAATCTTAGATGTGTATCTCTTATATCAATTCATGAAAATCCGTGATGCTAATAAATATGAGGTCATTTCTGAGGCCTCGTTTGAAGAAAAGTTAAAAGCAGATGAAATCACGTATAAAAACTTTCCTAAGGATCCGATTAAAGCACAGTATCTTAGTGCCAAGCCCAAGGTGTTTACTCAGGTTGATACGGATAAGCTGAAAGGGAAATCTGAGGACATAAGGGGTACGGGAACGACAACGCTCCATGTCACACTAGAAAAGCCAGTTAAGATTACGGCAAAGTTTGAACCGGCCGAGTTGTCTACTTTTATGAAAGACAATGTCCTTTTTGGTGAGAATTATCAATTTGGGGAGAAAAGTGACAAGGATTATTCAATCACTTACTTTCAGACCTCAGAGAATGTCCCTTTATTTAAAAATATAAATGGGATGATTACATTTAAAATCGGTGATAAGAACCAAATTGTCTCCTATGATCAGACCTACCTGGTGGAGATGGAAAAGTTAACGGCCAAGGAAGAAATTTTGGCGCCGTTAAAGGCGATTGAAACCTTACATCAAAAGGGGATGTTGAAGTCGAAGAGCAATATCACCACGATTGAACTTGGTTATTCCACACTCATTCAGTTGGCAGCTTCCCAAGTATTAGCGCCCACATGGCGCTTTGAGGTCGATGGCAAGGAGAGCCTATTTGTGAACGCATTTGAAGGGCAGATTATTCAATTTAACAGCGATGAAAAAAGTAAAGTGGAGTGAAATCGTATGTCTTTAAGTTATAGCATTCTTGCAAGCGGGAGTACAGGAAACGCTCTATATGTAGAGTCTGATGAGCATTCGTTTCTTGTGGATGCGGGGTTTAGCGGCAAGCAAATGGAGGCACTTTTTGGACAAATTGATCGTGATATTAGTAAGCTTTCCGGAATATTTGTGACGCATGAGCACAGTGACCATATTAAAGGGATTGGTATTCTTGCTCGTAAATACCATTTGCCTGTGTATGCGAATGAAAAAACATGGCGGGCCATGGAAAGTTCAGTCGGTGCTATTCCAACGGAACAAAAATTTGTTTTTAATATGGAAACAGTGAAGAGTTTTGGTTCTGTTGATATTGAGTCATTCGGGGTATCCCATGATGCGGCGGAGCCCATGTTTTACGTATTCCACCATTCTGGGAAAAAACTCGTCCTTATCACGGACACGGGCTATGTTAGTGACCGAATGAAGGGTACTATTTCGAATGCCGATGTTTATATTTTTGAATCTAACCATGATGTGCAGATGCTGCGGATGGGTAGATACCCTTGGAATATTAAGCGTAGGATTTTAAGTGATGTCGGCCATGTTTCCAATGAGGATGCAGCTTTGGCAATGAGTGATGTCATTGGCGATCAAACCAAGCGAATTTACCTTGCCCATTTAAGCATGGATAATAACATGAAAGACTTAGCCAAAATGGCAGTTTCCCAAACCCTTCAGGAGCGTGGTCTAATTGTCGGCGAACAATTCGGACTCTACGATACAGACCCGAAAATACCAACAGCATTAACTGCTGTGTAGCATTTTAAAAAGAATGAGGAGCCTTCTTATAGGCATCTCATTCTTTTTTTTAGCTATGCTAAGGATTAGTCTAATGCCAAAAACAGTGGCTGCCGGGCTTTTTGATTCCTATTTCATAAAGCCTGTTTGCGCTATTAGATCGCAGAAGAGGTTAATAAGGACGGCTCATAAAGCCTGACGGTGCTAATAAATCATTAAAGAGGTTAATAAGAATGTGTTTTTGAGCCGTCTTAAACATCCCAATTCACATGCCGTGCAAAGAAAGCGCGCTTCTTGTTAAAAATCTATGAACAAAGTCGTAAGTTTTTATTAATACATGGTAATACATTAGTAATTTAAAGATGAGCGAGTATAATTGTAATTATAAGCCAAAATAAACGGTAGCAATCTTTCGGAAAGTGAGGAATGGTGTATAGTGGGTTATTATGATGATCAATCACAAAACCGCTTCAGGGAACAGAAAGGAAATCGAGGCGGGGTTTTCCTTGCCAGTATCGTTGGGGCCATCCTTGGAGCCATTCTAGTTATAATTTCTATTCCTGCCCTATCAAATCGTGGCATTCTTCCCTATCAAATTGAAACAAATCAAAACAATGCTGTAGAATCAACTACCAATAATAATAATCAGAATCAGAATTTCACTCAAAAACAGATTTCCTATGATGTGAACACAAACACAACGAAAGCAGTTGATAAGGCTGCGGATGCCGTTGTCGGAATTAATAATATCCAGTCATCAAACTTTTGGTCCGACGATGAAGCGGCTTCAGAAGAAGAAGCAGCCGGAACTGGCTCTGGCGTGGTCTATAAGAAAGCAGGCGGAAAGGCTTACGTTGTCACGAATCACCATGTGGTTGAAGGAGCAACAAAGCTAGAGGTAAGCTTTAGTGATGGGACAAAGATTCCAGCTAAACTGCTCGGCAGTGATGTTTGGACGGATTTAGCGGTGCTTGAGGTTGATGCGGCCAAGATTAAAAAGGTGGCTGAGTTTGGTGATTCGGATAGTTTAAAAATGGGCGAACCGGTCATCGCCATCGGAAATCCGCTTGGTGCGACTTTTTCTGGATCGGTTACCCAAGGAATCGTCTCTGGTCTAAAGCGGACGATTCCCGTTGATATTAATCAAGATGGCTTAATTGACTGGAATGCAGAGGTACTGCAAACAGATGCCGCAATCAATCCTGGTAACAGCGGCGGGGCATTGATTAATATTGCAGGACAGCTTGTTGGAATTAACTCCATGAAGATTGCCCAAAATGCTGTAGAAGGAATTGGTTTATCGATTCCTATTAACTCGGCACGGCCGATCATTGATGACCTTGAAAAGTTTGGAACGGTTAAGCGTCCTTACATGGGAGTTGATTTAAAATCAGTCTCTGAAATTCCTGCCTACTACCAAGAAGAAGCATTGAAATTACCTCGAGATATCAATTACGGCGTTGCCTTAAGACAAGTTGTACCGAATTCGCCAGCAGCGCAAGCCGGTTTGCAAGAGTTAGATGTTATTGTCGAGATGGATGGGGTAAAAATGAATGATGTCATTGATCTTCGGAAGCATTTGTACCAGAAAAAGAAAATTGGCGAGCAATTGAAGATTAAATATTACCGTGATGGAAAGTTGAAGCAAACGACTTTAACATTATCAGGGGATACAACCCAATAATATTCGATAAAAAACAGGAAGGTGAACAAGTCACTTTCCTGTTTTTATTTGTGGTATTATGTATAAGTTATTGAGGGATCTTGTATGACAGTCGATTATCGTGCAAACAATAATATTAAATAATAAGTGTTAGAAAGGTTGACGGATGAAAATGATTTATAGCTGTGAGGAACATGTGGATATTGCTTTAGATGATATTGTGGATGAATTCGAGACATTTCCGGTTTTATCGAAAATAGATGGGGATAACTTATCAACACACTGTGAATATTGTCAAAATCAAGCTACATATGTTGTGGCGAACAAGTGATTCCATACAAGATGTGGATAAAAAATGTGAATATGTGGATAACTTCTGTGGATATCTTGTTTGTAAACTGTTTGTAATAAAGTTGAAAAGGGCTGTGGATTGTGAATATCTCCATTATTACGGTTGGCAAATTAAAAGAGAAATATTTAAAGCAGGGTATTGAGGAATATTTAAAACGGCTGACGGCTTATGCAAAGGTCGACGTGATTGAAGTTCCTGATGAAAAAGCACCAGAAATATTAAGTGAGTTGGAAATGGTGCAAGTAAAGCAAAAAGAAGGCGAACGAATTTTAGCAAAGATTAGCCAAGATACATATGTTATTGCCTTAGCGATTCAAGGAAAATTAGGATCATCCGAAGAACTAGCGGATTCACTAGATAAACTTGCGACCTATGGAAAAAGTAAAATAGCTTTTGTAATTGGCGGATCGCTGGGGTTGAGTGAGGAAGTTATCAAACGATCGAATGAGCAGCTTTCCTTTTCACGGATGACCTTCCCCCACCAACTGATGAGACTCATCCTCGTTGAGCAGATTTATCGAGCGTTTCGGATTAATAGGGGTGAACCTTATCATAAATAGCCTTTCTTCTTTATTAGAGTGTGTTTATTTTATTTGAAAGTTACCCCAAAAAACCCGCTTGAAACTTATGCGGGTTTTGTTTGTTTTTGGTCTAAGTGATGGCTTAGAAAAGTTAGCAGACTTGCAAAGATAGCAATCAACCCGCCGACCCATGTTACACTCATCAAATTCCCTTGATGGTAAACCAGTCCACCCACTGCGGAACCCAAGGCAATACCGACATTGCTTGCGACTGGCATCAGAGAAGCAGCGAGGCCTGTCGCTTTTGGTTGATAAATGCCTGCAAGGTCAATCAAATAAAGCTGGGTAGATGTTGTTAGAAGGATGGCCATTAATGACATCAAGCCAATGTTAATCAATCCAAAGAGCAAATTATTTGTCGTCCAATATAAACTGACCAGAACAATGGCTTGGACAAGAAAAACAATGCGAAGGCGCCCAATCGCATTGAAGCTGGCGATTTTACCAGCAAGTATGTTGCTGAAAATCGAAATAAATCCGTAGCCAAACAATATCAAACTGATTGAATTACTCGGTGCTTCCATTCCATTCAGGATCGGTACAAGGTACGTATAAACGGCATACGTCGCTCCAAATCCTAAAGATGGAATGAAAAATGCCATTAAGATTCGCGGGTGTGTCAACAAAGAAAATTGATCACGCATGGAACTTCGATATTGACTGAGCTTCTTAGGCAAAACGAAGAAAGATGCCAAAAACGCAATTCCCCCCAGAAAGGTTGTTAACAGAAAGGTTGCATTCCAGTTATACCATTCAGCGATGGCAGTGCCAATTGGTACTCCAACCACGTTTGCAAGAGTAAAACCACCGAAAACAAATGATATGGCAAGTCCTCGTTTGGCGCTTGGAATGGTTTCACTTGCAACAATCATGGCAAGGGAGATTAAAACTCCTGTTACAATCGCCGTCATCATCCGAAGTACAAGAAGCATGATGTAGCTCGTCGAAATCACACAGAAAGCATTCAGGATGATGAACGATCCTATCAAAAACAACATCCATTTACGCTTAGGAAAATGACTTGTTGCGCTCATCACGAGTGGTGTGGCAATGGCAAATGTAATGGCAAACGCAGAAACGAGTGTGCCTGCTTTTTCATTTGCTATATGGAGACCGGAGGAAATATCGGTTAAAATCCCGACGATAACAAATTCGCTTGTTCCGAGAACAAATGTTAATAAAGAAAGTGTAAAGATGAGCAACCAATGTCGCTTGGATAATTTAGTAGAGTACATAAATACCTCTTTTCCTAGATGAATGTAAATGTGAAACAAGGTAGTAAACAATTTAATCATCATACCATAAAACATTTTTACTAGGAAAGCTCATACTTTTTACCAGTCGTTTATTATCTACAACCTTTAAAGACCAGCTATGGTTGTTTTTAGATATCGTATATATTTGCACGTTATGTATAAAATAATGTGCATATACTTAAAGATGGTGTCTAATATGAAAACAGTGTTGCTTTTCTTTATTTTAGCAATGGTATCCTTTATTTCCTTGTACATTTTGATGAAGAAAATGAACGTCACGAACGTCCTGGGCTGTTATTTTTTATCCAATATTCTAATTACAAATACAGGTGTAATTATTAATTTAAATTTAAAATTCACAAAGCAAGATCCAACAAGTCAGTTAATTTTTTGGACACAAAAAATTCCTGAGTTATCACTCAAGCCAGCCTTACTTTTATGGTTAATTTATATTTTGTTCTCTAAGAGAACCTTTTTTAGTAAATTTATCCATCTTTTCATATTCTTAACGGCACTTATTTCTATTGAAATATATTTCGTTCAAATTGGATATTTGGAATGGGTAAATTGGAATGTATTTTATGGATATTTGAGATACAGTCTAATTATTTTATTATTGGCTATTTACTCCTTTTATTTAGAAAAACTTATTAATAGAGACAAAGAGGTGAAGACTAGATGATTTTACCTCTACCTAAGCAATTTGATGCAAATGAAATATTTATTATTATTTCCACAGTTTTATCTTGGGTCCTCATGTTTAAATTACCTAGACACTTATCTGCCGTAACCATCACTATTATTTGGACATTTAATGTCTTTCTTGCCTTGTTGGCCGATATTACCATTGGTGTAGAACCAAATGACTTTTACTATACAATCGATCATAAGACACATGAACTATTTGATGTATTATTGCACTTTGTAACTTACCCTACTATTCCTTACTTTGTAGTAAACTTCTATCAACATAATAAACCCAAGGGTTTAAAGCTTCTATTTTATATTATTTTTTGTGCAGGGGTAGCGATTGCTCTTGAATGGATTTCATTGAAATTTCATGTTTTTACATATACGGGCTGGAAATTGTATTTATCCTTTTTCACTTATTTAATTGTATTTGCCGCTAACATTTGGCTTTCGAACTTTATTGAAAAGAAACACCCTTATAAAGGGGCTTCAACTAATTGATGTAACCTTTTTCTCTTGAGGAGGAATGGGTATGGATGAAATTGACTCTCAAATTATTACAAGAAAACTCTCGAAGACAATGGAAGGAAATCCGAGGGTCCGCTCTTATCGATTGGGGAATCAGGTTCAGCACCCGATCTGATAAATAGACGGAAAAATTTCGCTTACTTAGTAATTATCATTAAAAATAGCCTAAATAGAAGGAGAAATTCCGCCTATTTACTAGAAAAACTTGAAAATGGGGGATTTTGCACTGCATAGCCGGAAAAAATTCCCTTATTTCCCCCGAAACGAGCTCCATTCTGAATCTAACCGGAAAATGTCCGCTTATTTTACTTTCGCTGGTTAATTAAAAAAGGACAAGTCGTTAGAATGTCAATTGGCAACTAACGACTTGTCCTATTTTAAATATTTTAAGCTGCTTCCTGCTGGAAGCAAGGATCATTGAAGTATACAACTTCAGATAGAATTTTACTACCCTTCATATGTTTGAGAGCCTCTCTTGCTGCATCTTCAGTTTCATATTCAAACATGGAAATATTTGAATCTAAATAACGAGTGATAATCCACATAAAAATTCCTCCTATTTTAAAATTCATTTCTGTCCTACAGACAGACGTCTAAAACTTGGCTAAAGATATATAACCTCAAGGATGATTTAGCATGATGGATTTAAAAAGGTAATTATTCATTTGCTCATACCTATGATAATTCAATAATGGAAAAAAATAAAATGCTATAAAATTATAATTACAAATAAAAAAAACTAATATGGTAAAATTTAGGTAATAAAGTGCCTGTCGCCACCCGCATTTTGTCAAATTTATCGATATTATTCGGGGCGTGACAGACACTGTTCATTATTACCAATTACTTTATACTTACTCCTAATCTATCCCTAATTATGATAGAAACATAAACTAGTAGTTGTGGATTCGATCGTTTTTTTCTGTTGTTGTTCTGATGAGCGTTCTTGCAACGGGCCATTCGACGGCTTGGGCGTATGGACTAATGCAGCCAGCGACAAGCGCAAATTTAAAAGGAATTGATGTATCACATTGGCAAGGAACCATTGACTGGAATCAGGTTAAAAACTCTGGAATAGCCTTCGTGTATGCAAAGGCCTCCAAAGGTACAACAGTTACCGACGAAATGTTTTCTGCTAATGTTCAGGGAGCAAGGGCAGCATCACTGCCAATCGGTGCATACCACTATGCAACTCCGAGTGCACCATATAACCCTGACCAAGCAAAAGCTGAAGCGCAATATTTTGTTAGCGTGATGCAGAATGGAGGAATGGGCGATTTTGGGGATATCATGCCTGTTCTTGATTTAGAAGAACCTGCCGCAACTGGAACACTAACCTCCGATGAAATAGCCAGTTGGGCCAGAGTCTTTGTCGATACGGTGAAGTCACTGACGAATCGGCAGGTAATGGTCTACTCAGGTGATTGGTTTGCAGAGCAGTACAACGATTTTGGAGGTCAGCTTTCAGATCTTCCCGTTTGGATTGCCGCATGGACACGCTATGGCAATACTCAACCACCGGCAGTTGGCGGGTGGACCGAGTGGACGGCTTGGTAGTATAGTGACCAAGGTAAAGTTCCAGGAATAACGGGATATGTAGATTTAGATTATGGTCCAGTGTCGATCGACGCTTTGCGGGGGAACCTGACAACACAGACTACTGCACAAACTGTGACCAATGTGGTGGCCAGCAGCAGCCAATTTAACACGGGCAATTATGCAAAACTAACCACGACAGTGAAAGACGGCAGCGGTAACCCTTTGAGTGGTGCAACGGTAGCATTGACCGTGAAAAATCCAAGAGGCAGCGTTACATCGGTTTCTGGTAAAACGGATGCTAATGGTACGTATTCCTATAGTTACTTCATAGCCAAAAATTTACGTGGAACATTTAATGTTACCGCAACTACTACAATAGCAAGTTACAATTCAAGCAGTGCAAGCACAACGTTCAACGTTGTAAAGTAAATTAAAAAAGTGCCTGTCACCACCCGTATTTTGTCAATTACATCGACATTATTCGGGGAGTGACAGGCACTTTTCATTACAACAGTTTTTTAATCGTAAAATTGTCCCTTAATAATGCCCAGTTCTCTGGATAAGGATAACCCAATGCCCAGTAACTGACGCCTCGCAAGTTGTAGTCTTTTACCATATTGAATTTTGCTTGAGCACTTCGGGCGTCTTCGAACCAAACCTCATGTCCTTGACCTTTTTCATCCACATAGCGGAAGAATGGAGATTGGGCCGTTGTGTCATATTGGATGGAGGCTCCATATTTTATGGCACGTTTTAGGGCTTCCTGCGGGCTGAAGGTTTCCGCTTCTTGACCTTGAACATGTGGAAGTTTCCAATCCCGGGCATAAATTTGGAAGCCTAAAAAAATTTTTTCTGCCGGCATAACCGTCAGCGCATATTCTACTACTTTTCTCATTTCATTAATAGGAGATATCGCCTGCGGCGGCCCTAGCCGGTATCCCCACTCATACGTCATCAGCACGACGAAATCGGCAATTCTTCCATGTGCCTCGTAATCGTGCGCTTCATATAATAGACCCGCTTGAGTGGCACCCACTTTAGGTGCCAGCGCCGTTGATACAAAATATCCTTTTGGATGGAGACGATCTACTGTCTGCTGTAAGAACTGGTTATATAGCTCGCGGTCTGCTGGCAATACATTCTCAAAATCAATGTTTACTCCTTTATATCCTTTGCTATCCATGACTTGAAGAATATTGGTGAGGACCTTTTCTCTTATTTCTGGAGTAGCCAAAATAGTATGCGCGACATTTGATCCGGCGTGGGTTGAAGTGAAGTTGGTAACAGACATCATGGGTACGACATTATTGGACAATGACGCTTTAACCATGACTTCATCATTTTTTACGGGATTTAAGGTTCCATCTTCCGCAATGAGATAGGCAAATGGACTAAAATAAGTGAGCAAATTTCCTATTTCAGTAAGGGTTTGAACTACTCCTTCACTCGGTTGATACGAGTACGCATTGACTTCAATGGTTCGTTTTGCTCTCGGAATGACCAGTTGCTGACCGGGAGAAATTAAATTTGGATTTACAATTTGGTTTTCAGTAATGATTGCCTGAACCGTGGTTCCGTAGCGGCTGGCAATTTGCCATAAAGCCTCACCGGATTGGACAGTATGAGTGATTAAGGGGATGTAGAGAGTGGTCCCTGGATATATAAGATTCGGATTCGTTAATTGGCTTGCCTGAATAATCGCCGGAATCGTAACACCGTATTTTTGGGCGATAGACCATAATGTTTCCCCATATTTAACAACATGAGTCGTAACCGACTTTGGAATCACTAAAGCCTGGCCAACCACTAACTGATTGGCGTTTGGCAATTCATTTAGTTTAACAATGGAATTCATATTTACAGCATAACGATTGGCAATCTGCCAGAGCGTCTCGCCGGCGCTAACAACATGTATAATCATAATTAACCTCCATGGGCATTTTCGCTAGATTACTATATGTTTTGTAGCGAGAAAATGTGTAACCATTTGGGGGGCATTTAGCATATAAGCAAGAGTAAAACATTGAAAAAAAGCCACAATTTGTGGCTTTTTTATACTGTTATTAAACGTTAATCAATATTGTAATAACCACAAACGACTGTTCCAACTGCTTTTGCTGCTACTAAAAGAGCGTCTTCATCTATATCAAATTTAGGATGGTGGTTGAAGTATGGTTTTTCAATCCCTTTTGGTGTGCAGCAAATGTAGAAGAAGCAAGCAGGGAATTTTTTTGCATAATGGGCAAAGTCCTCTGAGGGAGCCATTGGTGCGAATTCTTGAACCTCCCTAATGTCTTTATCATTTGCATTTTTTAAGTAAGAAGCAACCATTTCAGTCACTTCAGGATTATTGTAAAGTGGTGGATAGTCCGGTGCATAGGTTAAGTCGCAGGTAACATTGAATTCTTCTTCAATTCCTTTTGCAATACGGCGAATTTCTTGTTCGATCGTTTCCCTCGTTTCTTCAGTCATCGCGCGGACGTCGCCTTCGATTTCAACGCTATCTTTAATGACATTAAATGTTCCTTTTCCATCAAATGAACCAATTGTTACTACACCCATATCAAATGGATTTAATCGGCGGCTAACAACTGTTTGAATCGCTGTAACAAAGTGAGCACCTGCAACGATGGAGTCATTTGCCAAGTGCGGTGAAGAACCATGTCCGCCAACACCTTGAACTTTTAATTTAAAGTAAGCCCGGCCCGGGAATACGTACCCGCTGTTATACCCTACTAAACCAGAGGGTCCAAGTGGTAATAAATGAATACCGAAGATATTGTCTAAATCATCTAATAAACCAGATTCAATCATGCCGATGGCACCACCTGGTGGTACTTCCTCGGCGGGTTGGTGAATAATTTTGATTGTACCAGCTAGTTCATCCTTTAATTGAATCAAACAATCTGCCAAAACTAACAGGTATGCTGTATGCCCATCATGGCCGCAGGCATGCATAACACCTGGATTTTTCGATCTAAACGGTACATCTGTTTCTTCTTCTATTGGAAGTGCGTCAAAATCTGCTCTCAGCCCAATGGTTTTCCCTGGTTTCCCACCTTTAATGGTGACTATCAATCCATGGCCTCCGCCTACTTTTGTATCCATATGAACATCTTTGCCTTTATAAAAATCCTCAATGTATTGGCTGGTTTTTTCTTCTTGGAAAGAAAGCTCAGGATGTTCATGCAAATGACGGCGTATCTGAATGATTTCTTCTTTGCGTTCTTCAAGCATTTGCATTAATTGATTTTTCATTGTAATTTCCCCCATTTAAAATTATGCGGCATGATCTTCTATTGTTTCATGACCTTCTTTACCTGCATTTTTAGGAACCATAAAGATAATTGATAGAAGTGCTAATACACCAAAGATAACATTGGTAATAATCCCCCAAGTTGCACCCAGCTCTAGGCTATTGGCTGACATGATGCCATAAATAGTGGCAGAAATCGCTACTCCAAAAGCGCTGCCTAGTGAACTTGCCATTTTATAAATACCAGCTGCTTCACCGACTTTATTTGATGGAGCATTTGATACGGAAGTATCAGTAGATGGTGTCGCATAAACCCCTAGTCCGAGACCGAATAAGGCGTATCCAATAAATACAACAACTGTATATGGTAAATCTGGTAAGAAAGTTAAGCCCATGATTGCGACACCAATTGTCGTAATCATTGTTCCCCATATCATCGGTTTTTTAGCACCAATTCTTTGCAAAATCTTCTCTCCGACACGAATCATAGCTAAAACGGCCACTAAGTAACCAAGTGATAACATTCCAGATTGAAAAGCACTAAATCCTCGACCAACTTGTACATACGTATTGGCAACAACCATTGTACCTGCAATGGCATTTAGCAAGAAGTTTGAAAATGTTGCACCAGCATATGGCTTATTTTTAAATAAAGAGAAATCGATAAGTACAACTTTTTTACTTTTTTCTACTTTTATAAAGATAATTGCCCCAACAATCATCACTACAGCCAAAATAAGGGAAATTGGGCTTGTCCAACCTAAATCAGATCCGTAGTTGATTAAAATGTTTAATACAAGCATTACAATAATAAAGATACCTAACCCAACAAAATCGAATTTGAATTTTCCTGTAGTTTCTGCTTTGCTCTCTGGAGTATCTTTAATTAAAAACATACCGAGAATGGCAAAAACAATAGAGAAAATGAAAATCCATCTCCAACCTAAGTAGGTAGCAATTAAACCACCAGCAAATGAACATACACCAGACCCACCCCAAGAACCGATAGACCAGTAACTGAGTGCACGTTGACGATCTGCACCTTCGTAATAAGTTTTTACTAAAGCAATCGTTGCAGGCATAATACATGCGGCTGAGAAACCTTGAATAATACGACCAATAATGAGAAGAGTTGCACCATTAGCAATTACTAAACAAAGAGAACCAATGATACTTAAAATTAGCCCAATATTGGTAATCTTCTTTCGACCTATTTTGTCAGCTAAACCACCCATTGCTACAATAAAGATACCTGAGAATAATGCTGTTAAACTTATACCTATATTTAAAGTCCCAAGGGAAATTCCTAAATCTTCTTGTACTGCAGGGACTACATTGACTAAAGATTGAGCAAATAGCCAAAATGTAATAACACCAAAGACAATCCCTGTGATTAATTTATTTGTTCCTTTATAGCTGTTTTCCATGTTTCCTACCTCCTGAGTAGAACATATAGGTTATTTTATAATTCCAAATAAGAGTAGATGTTAGAACATGAAAAGATTAGGAAACTACCGGTGTTTGTTCTTTTCGTTGATTATTATAAAACAAAGCCCCCTTTTATAAGGAGGCTTTGTTTGTTGTATATTATCCATTCCTACATGAAATTCTTAACACATGGAAATAGGCGATAAAAATGTACGGTATTTTTTTTACCTTAGAGTGTCCCGAGTCCACTAAAACTAGAAGAATACCTTTCGTATTTCAAAAAAGTGAATGGCATTGACAGTTAAGTATGAATACATGGTCCATACCCCGTCAATTGTTTCATCAAATACTTCTAATGATGGGTGACTTGAACGTGTAATATAGTCAATAATTTCCCGATCAATCCCAAATTCACTGTTGTTTTCCCACCACAGCTTATATAATGCACCATGGTTTTTATCAAAAATAAATTTCCGAATTTGATATTTCCCGCTAGGAATACCGTTAATCGTTACTCTCATTTCTTTCATTAATTTCTGAAGAAACGAATCTTCAATGGATAAAAAAGGGTTGATAATAGTTGAGTTCATTAGAACAAGCTGATAACCTAATTCGTTTTCTGTCATTATAAATAATGGTCCTCTAGCTATGATATTCCCGCGTAATCTGTTGAAAAATGACATAGCGAAAAATACCGGCCGTTTACCGTTAAAATAATGGAACATTTCCATTCCTTCTAATGGAATACTATTCATATCCAAGCTCTTTTCATGTGTCTCCGTGTTGATCCAGAAACCGAGCGTTTCAATCGTATCTGAAATACTAATCGCATCGTTAAAAACTAAAGCCCCGCGAAAAAAAGTACCATTAGTATAACGGGTATTACCCGAAATCGTGTTCCAAGTAATTAAATGAAGAGGTTTTTCGATAGAATGATGTTTTAAATATCGTTTTAATTTCTCCGTCTTTTCTTTAATGAAATCTTTTGCTAAATCAAAGCTCGTGTCATTTAGTTCTTGATAATCAATGATTTCATGTGTATTTGCTTGAAATGCAATAAAATCAAGATATTCACTTTGATGGAGGACCCAATGATAATGACTGTTTATAGCTGCTTGTTTAAATGAGAAGGGTAAAAAAACGCCTAGTCTAAGGTTAGGCATCATGGATTTTAGTAATCCATGTATTTTAAAATAAAAAAGTTCTAGTTCCTTCTGATTTGGATGGAAATCTAAAGCGTCATTAATCATGATGCACCACGATTCTACATAACTGTATCCAAACACTGTTACACAATGTTTAAAGAATCTCTGTAATTTTTCCAAATAGGCCTCTTGTTCAGCAGCAATCGGGTTATATCTAACATGAACATATAAAGATAAATGATTGGCTTTTAAAAATTCAATCGCCGCATCTGAATTATAATAAGGTGATGTAGTTGGAATTAATTCATCCGTTTCTACATCAGGGGCAATGGTTCTTCCCGTTAGCAGTTTATGTATCCCAATATATTTTATTTGTAAATCCTCTTTTGCTAATAATACTTGATTTCGTACGCTTTCTTTCTGCAGCTCCCTAAGTTCACCAATCATTAAAAGATTGTCTGGATGATGTAATTTCCGTTTAGGGGGAGACTGGATATCAATCGTTATGGATTCAAAATTTGTTTCAATATCACTAATCGTTTTTGTATCTTCACCTTTTGCAATTAAAAGTCTGAGCTTTATTAAAATTTCAGGTGAACTTAGAAGAGTTTCTTTATCTTCAATATGATAATTTTGGACGATTTTCACGTGTTCTTTCGCATTTTTTTCACGATATGAAAAAGGCGTTTCCCCATAGACCTCTTTAAATAAATTGGTAAAGGCTTTTGCGTTAGGAAACCCATGCTTCAATGCGATATAAGTAATGGAATCGTTTGTGTATAATAAATCCTTTAAGCTGTGTTTTAAGCGAATATTCATCATATATCGGGTAAACCCAATCCCTAATTGCTTTTTGAAATAACGTGAAAAGTAACTGAATGATAAATAAAACTTATTTGCGACTTCTTCTAATGTAAGCGGCTCATCATAATGCTGTTCAATGAATGCTATAATTCCTTTTAATCGCTCATCCTCCACATCTACATCAACATCGATTGTTTCATCTGCTTTAAATCGCCGAATCAAGATAAGTAAAATTTTAGAAATCCGTTCACTCATCTCTAGTTTATACCCTTCTTCTTTTCGAAAATAGATGACCATTATTTCAGCTAGAAGCTTTCGTAATTCTGTAATCGTATTTTCTTTTCCTCTATCAATTTCAGGAGAAAATAAATTGAAGGTATAGAAGCGATATTCAGGATAAAAGTGGGATAGAAATGAATCTGGAATACTCATTTTCAGTACAGTATTTTTTTTGATAGCGCGAATTTCATAAGGTTGGTTACGATTAATGACAAATAAATGATCGACATGTAACTGGTGCATGGATCGATCTGTTTCAACAACTAGTTCACCATCTAATACAAGGAGAATTTCAAGACCGGAGTAAATAGTTGTGGATGAATATTCAATATTCTGTATACGTAGCTGAATATCACTTAAAGATGGCATTTATTCCCCTCCTAAGCATTAGTTTTACTATCTAAATTAACATTTATTACAGTAACAAACTGAAAAAAATAAAAACTAAACGTTAATAAAAGGTGACCTCAAAATAAAAAAGCCCATTTAGGGCTTATCTCGATTCACTCTTTGTTTTTAAAGTGCTGATTGATAGTCTTACAAGTTTCGAGAAGGGCAGCCGCTAGCTTTTCTTCGTTTCCATAAAAGCGAGTAGATGGGAGCGGAATGGAGACAGCACTTAAATTTCCCATACCGTCCTTAATAGACGCACCTACGGCACAAATCCCATCAATATGCTCTTCCTTTGCAAATGCAACTCCTTTTTTATGAACCACTTCCAACTCCTTTAATAATTCATCCCGACTCGTAATGGTATTAGCAGTATAATGCAGCAGGTGCTCAGGTAACATTTTCGCCACTTCATCTCTAGGCATGGAGGTGAGAATGGCTTTTCCGTTTGCCGTGCAATGTAAGGGGAAGGATGCACCGGGTTGGGAAGTTGCCTGTAACGGATGCGGAGCGATAATTTGATCGACAAATAGCACCTTACCGTTATCCAAAACGGATAAATCTACCGTTTCATTGACTTGCTGCGATAGTTTTACTAAAAATGGCCTGATTTCTTCTCTTAAATCACTGTGAACAGCAGAAGCAAGCATGGCAATTTCAGGTCCAAGACGGTAACCGCCATTAATAGAAGATGCCGCCACAAACCGCTCCTGTTCTAGTGTTGTAACAATTCTTTGAACTGTAGACCGGGCCATGCCAACCTCTTTGGCAATTTGCGATAAGCTCAATCCTTTTCGGTGAACCCTAAGAGCCCTCAATATGTTAGCCGCTCGAGAGATTACCTGAACATTAGATGTTTTAGTTTGTTCCTGTCTGTCGTTGTTCATAGGTCTATACTCCTCCCTCAATATCTCCATTTTATAATAACAGCTGAAAGTTTCAAAAGTGTAGCTATCCATTGACAAATGCTTTTAACATTCATTATTATGGTATTAACCGTTATGCGATACAAGTGTATCACAATGTGGTCAAACAGTGAACTTACGATTCGCAAAACTAATGAAAGTTTCCAAATGATTTCTTTATATAAACTGTTAAACAAACGTCAAAAATCGATGAGGGATTTAGATGAGTTTAGTTAAGGTTGGTGTTATCGGGATAGGAAATATGGGTAGTTTACATGTTCAAATGTTGAGTAAAGGACAAATTAAAGGAGCTGTGTTAACGGCGGTTTGCAGCAGTAATGAAGGTCGAATAGCATGGGTTAAAGGCAATACAAATGAAGAGGTGAAAATTTTTAAGGAGGAAGAAGCTTTTTTCAATGAATCAGGAATTGATGCTGTACTAATTGCAACACCGCATTACAGTCATCCGGAATTAGCCAAAAAGGCCTTTGCAAAGGGGAAACATGTCCTTATCGAAAAACCGGCTGGCGTCTATTCCAAAAATGTACTAGAAATGAATGCTGCAGCGAAAACTTCTGGGAAAAAGTTTGGCATTATGTATAATCAAAGGGCAAATCCGCTTTATCAAAAAGTTCGGGACCTTATTCAATCAGGCCAACTAGGGGAATTAAAAAGGATGAATTGGATTATTACAAATACGTACCGCCCACAAAGCTATTATGATTCGAGCAAATGGAGAGCCACATGGAACGGAGAAGGCGGAGGTGTTTTATTAAATCAGGCACTTCACAAAATAGATGTTTTGCAGTGGACAACGGGGTATATGCCAAAGTGCATTCGTTCAATGAGCAGTTCTGGAAAGTATCATGATATTGAAGTGGAGGATGATGTAACTGCATTTTTGGAATATGAAAATGGAGCGACAGGTGTGATTATAGCTTCGACAGGAGAGGCACCAGGTACAAATCGCTATGAGATTGTTGGAGACCGCGGGAAAATCGTCGTTGAAAATGAGGAACTTACTTTTTACCAATTAACACAATCTGAGCGCGAATTTAATTCTTCTTATAAAGGTGGATTCGGCCAGCCTGAATCCCAAAGAATCGAAATTCCTGTAAAAAGTGATAATGCCAATCATGCAATCATTATTCAAAACTGGATTGATGCCATTGTTAAGGATTCACCCCTACTTTCACCAGGTGAAGAGGGTGTGAAAGCACTCGAAATATCAAATGCCATCTATTTATCCACATGGTTGAACGAAACGGTAGTATTGCCAATCGACCCAGACCTATATTATGAAAAATTGCAAGAAAAAATCAAGCATTCCACATTTATGAAAAAGAATGTAACAAACACTACATTGGATGTCAGTGGGACGCATTAGTACAGGAAATCAACAATCTAGCACTATTTATTAAAGTCAGTTTTATTTAATCCTCCGGAGTATTTTTACATTTCTTTAATCTTATTTACTTAATTCTTACATAATTTCCATTATTCCTTAAAGATAGCTAGCTAAACTATAAATAGTTAGTTAAAGCATTAATGAGGAGGAATATTGATTTTATGGAAAATCAAGTATCTAATAATGGCATGGATCGACGCAATTTCTTAAAAGTGGGTGGAATGAGCACGCTCGCCCTTACCCTTGGATCAACGGGAGTGTTAGCATTGGGTTCAAAAGCATTTGCGGATACCACCAATAATCCAACGAGCGGTTTTGGCGGTTATGGTCCTTTGATTTCGGATCCGAATGGAATTCTCGATCTTCCAAAAGGTTTCCATTACAAAATTATCTCTGAAGAGGGCGGTCAGCTGACAAACGGCGGTAAAATCCCGGGTGCCTTTGACGGAATGGCAGCTTTTGAAGGACCTAACAATACGACCATTCTTGTGCGTAATCATGAATTAAGCAATGGTGCAGCAAATCCGGTGATTGGCACTAAGCCATATGATGCCGCATCTGCAGGGGGGACAACCGCTCTAGTTGTAGGTCCAAATCGAAACGTTATCAAAGAATATGTAACCTCTTCCGGTACAATACGAAATTGTGCAGGAGGAGCAACACCTTGGGGTACCTGGCTGACTTGTGAAGAAACACGTACTGCGACACACGGATATGTATTCGAAGTGGACCCGCAGCAGCCGGAGAATGAAATGTCCAGAACCCCAATTAAGGATATGGGACGCTTTTCTCATGAAGCCTGTGCGATTGATCCGGCGACAGGATATGTTTACTTGACTGAGGATGCATCCCCAAGTTATTTCTATCGTTTTATCCCAAATGACACCACTCAACAGCCGGGTGCCCTGCAAAAAGGCGGCAAGCTTTATGCGGCGGCGATTGAAGAGGTGGCTGGCCCATCAGCAAGTACCTTTAAAACAGGACAAACATTTAAGATTGTCTGGAAGGAACTAGATCCTCATTTATGCCGTGAGGATGCCAAGGCACAAGGCTGTATTGAATTCAAAAAATTAGAGGGAGCATTCTTCCAAGCGGGTGTCTTTTGGTTTGATGACAGCTCTGCCGGCGAAAAAAGTCTTGGACGCATTTACCGCTATATTCCACACACTAATACCTTGGAGCTTTTCTATGAAGCAACAGATGCAAAAGACATGGAATCTCCAGATAATATTGCCATGACTCCATGGGGCGACCTTTGGTTCGTGGAAGATGGAGCAGGTGACGATCGACTTAGGGGGATTACACCTGAAGGCAAAATCTATCCTTTTGCACATAACCGTCTTAATGGATCTGAAATGACAGGTCCAACCTTCTCGCCTGACGGAAACACGCTTTTTGTCAATATTCAAAGCCCAGGAAAAACCTTTGCCATCTGGGGTCCTTTCCAACGTCATAACGCGGCACGTGCAAGGGAAATGTCCTATGCTACTCCTTCAAAGCAATTTGCACCACAAGTTTCTGACAAGCTGGTTGCGTTTGCTGAGCATAATGGAATGTCGATTCTGGAAGCCGCAGCATTTGAGCGCCACGGACTGAAGATTTAAACTTTATATGAATCTATAAAAAGATGTAAACAAGCCTCGTGTCTAGTTTACATCTTTTCTTTTTGACTTATATTGATATTTACATAGGTAAAGATGAGGGACGATTTCATAAAAAAGAGGTCTTAGCACATTGTCTAAGACCTTTTGATAATTTTACGCGGCTAGATTCAATTGTTGTTTTCGCCGATAAACAACCCTTGATAATAGGACGCTGCATTCATAGAGGAAAATCAAGGGGATGACTACCAAAATGTCTGATAGAAAATCCGGCGGGGTAACGAAGATTGCGATTAAAATTAGGACAAAATAGGCGTATTTTCGAATCTTTTGCAATCGATAGGGGTTCAGCACTCCGACACTTGTTAAGAACATAATAATCACTGGCAGTTCGAATAAAAACCCAAATGGCAGCGTCATATGAATTAAAAACATAAAGTACTTTTCTGTTGTAAAGAAGGTCATAAACATTTCCTCTGACATCGAGAGGAGGAATTGAAATACCGTAGGAAAAATGACAAAATAGCCGAAGCAAATTCCCAAAATAAATAGAAGGAATAGAGCTGGAATATATGCCAGCGTTACTTTACGTTCCGATTCTTTCAATGCAGGGCGGACAAACAGCCAGATCTGATAGGCGGCCATAGGAATGGTTCCTGCAATGGCAGCGACACTTGATAGGATCATATAGACCCATAAAATGTCGCTCGGTCCTAATATGGCCAGTTTCACTTCCAGATCCTTCACTAGCCAGTGATATATGTCCTTTACATAGATAAAAGATACAATGAAGAACAGGATAAAAGTACCTAGTACAAATATGAGACGTTTACGTAATTCTTCAAAATGACCAATAAGAGCCATATCGTGGTTTTTCATTGGGGCCTCCTTATGAAAAAGAAGATGCAAGCCTCCTTACATCCTCCCAAAATATGATTTGGATTAAATTGCCTTTTCCTCTTTTTTGTGCTGTGTTTTTACGGGTTCTTCATCGGAAACTAAATCTCTTGTTGATTTTTTAAACTCCTTCAATGTTGATCCAACTGCTCGTCCTAATTCCGGTAATTTTGAAGGGCCAAAAATGATTAAGGCGATTACAAGAATAAGAATCAAACCAGGAATTCCGATATTTTGTAACATTTAACATTTCCTCCTCTTATATGTTTTCCTTTGTTGGCTGTAAAGTGCTTAGTGGATTGTCCTTTCCACCTATGATTATAGGTTACTACCATGACTATGTTAATTAAGGGAGTGTAAAGAATTGTAAACACATGATTAATTCTGACTTTGGTAAATAGATGGGATGACTGTTCCAGTATTATTCAGTATAATTCAACTATAGGAAGACTATTAGGACGGTGAGTATAGGGTGAAAAAAATAACAGTTGAAAACTTGGTTCGGAAGTTTTCATTGAAAGTACTGGCCGGTGAAGATCAACTGCAGAAAATGATTACGCAATCACGGGTTCATCGCCCAGGCCTGGAATTTGTTGGCCATTTTGATTTTTTTCCAACAGAACGAGTTCAAATTTTAGGGAAAAAGGAAATTACTTATTTACATAAGTTAAGTAAAGAGGAACGTAGAATACGAATTGGAAATATTGTTCATTATCATCCTCCATGTTTTATCGTTACAGCTGGCGAAGAAGGACTTACCTATTTAACCCACCATTGTGTTGAACAGGGTATTCCCTTGTTAGTGACGAATAAACCTGAGATAACATCAGAATTTATTACCAAATTGGATGCATTTTTAGTAAAGGAATTAGCACCGGAAATCGCTGTGCATGGAGTTTGTATGAATGTGTCTGGTATTGGGATCTTACTTCGCGGGAATTCAGGGGTAGGAAAAAGTGAGACGGCGCACACATTAATCCGCCGGGGACACCGGCTGGTCGCGGATGATATTATTGTCCTAAAGAAGCTTAGTCCGCAAACCATTCTGGGAACTCATGATGGGAAAACCAAGGAATTTTTGGCGCTTCGTAGTATCGGTTTATTGAATGTGGTTCGCTTATATGGCCGCAAGGCTTTTCAAGATGAAACACGTATTGCTCTTGATATTCATTTAACTAAATGGGAAAAGGATGCCTTGTATAATGATTTAGATCAAGAGTTCCACTATACAGACTATATGGGTGTTAAGATTCCATCAATGGAAATCCAGCTCCAGCCTGGACGTGATGTGGCCGGGTTAATTGAAGCAGCAGCAAATAACTGGTATTTGAAGCAGCAAGGATACAGCGCAGCTGAAGAGTTCATGAGCAGGATTGAGGCGGATATTGTAAACTCTGGTATGGAATAATTATTTAAGTAAAAGAATTGTTCCACTTTGTGAACATAAAAAACTCGGATTAATTTTTCCGAGTTTTTTCTTGTAGAACACTTTCCGCAGTTTCGATTATGCCCCAGTCCATTAAATTTTTTCTTTTCACTTCTTCATATATTGTTGTACTTTCCCCTTCGTCATTCTTTCTTTCATTTGAATGCTCTTTTTCCATTATTCATCACCTCTTTTCATTTATTTTGGGTAAAAAAAGGCTAAATTACACGGGTAGTCACAGAAAATTAAATTGACTTCTTAATAGGATTCATATGAAAATGAAAAAAAACGAATAGGAGATTTATTCCCCATATTCAGTCAGGGAGAGGTTTTAATGCGGAGTTATCTCATTTTGGGGATGTGTGTATTATTTCTAATTCAGTATTTCGCAGGACTTGAATGGCTTCAATTTGTGGTAGTCGGACTTTCTTTAGCCGCCTTTTTGAGCAGTGCCTTTAAGGCAAACCGCTTTCCACGCTGGCTAGGTATTTTCATGATGACGGCCGGATTAGTGATTGAATGGAATAAGGGTACCGGAGTAGAAGGAATAAGTGATGGGATCTTTTTAATTCTGCCATTGCTTTGCCTGCTGACCTTGGCACCGTTATTATCGATTCCATTAAGATTAGGAGGTTACTTTGAGTCCATCGCTGTTCTATTGCGTAATTTATTGCATCAGCCAAAAAGGCTGTATGCGGGAATAACTAGTACTCTTTTTTTATTAGCTCCAATCTTAAACTTAGGTTCTGTTCGAATCATTCATGAATTTTTGGAAGAAATAAAGCTTCCTTCCCTCATGTCTGCGAAAAGCTATCATGTTGGATTTACCACGGCAATCTTGTGGTCACCGTATTTTGGGTCTGTGTCACTTGTCCTTCTTTATCTAAATATTTCGTTTAAAGACTATATCGCTTATGGAATCGGCTTATCGTTACTGTCTTTAGTAGTAGGGAATATTTTGTTTGCTTTCTGGGAGAAAGCACATCCTCTTGCGGATGAGTTGGCGCCGGTGGTACCATTGGAAAAATCACATCGGATTCAGTTGATTAAGTTAGTATTATTTGTGGTAATCCTGATGGGATCTTGTTTGATCATTGAGATATTGACTCATTGGTCGATGATTGTTGTTGTATGCCTGGTTTCTATCCTTATCCCCGTCTTATTTGGGATGATGACCAAAGGGTGGAAACGGCTGATCCCACCAATTGTCGATTTTCGAGACCGAACCGTACCCATGTTGAATAATGAAATTATGTTATTTATGAGTGCCGGTATGTTAGCCTTTGCTTTGAAAGGAACCAGTGCTGCCAATCGAGTTAGTTCCTTCCTCAGCCAATTGGCACACCAATCATTTCTCTTATTTGCTTTGGCTGTTATGCTGATTGTCTTATGTATCACTTATATTGGAATTCACCAGATTGCTGCAGTGGGCGCCTTAGCCATGCAATTAAATCCGGCCGAGTTAGGGATGAGTAATATAGGACTTGCGTTACTTCTTTTACTTGTCTGGTCGATTTCAACTGCGTTAAGTCCATTCTCAGGTTTGAACTTAATGGTCAGTCGTTTTTCCGGAATTTCAGGTGTCCAAACGGGACTGCGTGCGAATGGACTCCATCTATCAATCTTTGCTCTTATAGGGATTGTCATCATTTCATATATTGGTTGAAATATAGATTCAAAAAAAATCAGCCTTCACATTTGAACATGTGAAGGCTGATTTTTTATAAACAAATATCTTTTACTCTGAATCTTGCATTTTATAAATGACATACCCAGTATAGAGTTGAAATAAATCTGTGAATTTTTTGGGATTTTTGTTGGTTAAAATTTCAATTCTTTGTAAACGATAGGCTAAACTGTTCCGATGGATATGAAGTTCACTTGAAATAGCATTCATATCCCCACTGTTTTTTATATAGCAAAGAAGTGTGTCAACAAGCTCTTGGCCTTTAGGAGTGATTTCAAGTTCCTGAAAGAAATGACTAATTTCGCTAAATGACTGATCTTTATTGGTTAAATAATCAATAAACTTTAGCTCTTGATAATAGCAGCAAGTGGAAGGCATTCCTAGTTTTTCTGCGATATCGATTGCTCGTTTTGCTTCGTGCACGGATTTTGCTACATGCGTACTGCTATCACTGATTCCAATTTTAGTACTCTGCTGGGTAATCATCGGTTCTAATCGCTTTAAGAGATCACTATCAGATGGCACAATGAATAAAACATTAGATTTATTCAGTTTGAATGTATACTCCTGCTCTTGTAAATAAGGTTCTTTTATCGTTTCTCCCTTCACGATAATGGCCTTTCTTTCCATTTTTAGATTGATGCCAATAGCCTCCCCATTATTGATAAAGGCTGCATCATATTCATCTAGTCGAAATACCCACTGATATAAAAACTCCTCCTTCATTTGCTCTTTTATCCTGCGTTCTCTAAACAAAAATTCCTGGTTAATTAATAATTCCGCCGTAACACGGACTAACTCAGCAAAAGGTTCAACAATCGTAGGTTCCCCGCTTATTCCGATTACCCCAATTATTTCCTGCTTGAAATGAAATGGGATATTTACACCTGGCTTTGAAGAGCCTTCTGAATCATAAATGGAAACAATCTTTCCATGTTCGACCGCTGAGATGGCCCCTTGATGAAAAGTGCCGATTCGATCGGCGTTCCCACTTCCAATAATCATCCCCACTTCATCCATGATGTTTACATTATAAGGAATAACCATCATTACTTTATCCGCAATCTCCTGAGCTAGAACTCTATTTATTTTCATTGGCTGTTCCTCCTTTTAAGAATAAGGACTTCCTAGTAGTACTTGAATGATTTGTTTGTTTGCCTAAAAAATTTTAAAGATTCTTAGTAATTTGAATGCTTGATTTATTTGTAAGACAATTATACAATAAAAATGTAAACGGTTACTACAGATAATAAAAAGTTTAAAAAAAGTTTGATTTATTGTAATAAAACGGTCACATGAGCTATCTTGACTATTTTAAACTTTTATAAAACCATAATTCTCTTGTTCGTTTGCCTAAATAAATATAGGTATACTTTAGCAAACTGAATGAAGATATTTACAACGAAGCCGTTTACAATAGACATGTGAAGAAATTCACAAACAAACAAATCGTCAGTTAATCTTTAAATGTACTCCATTATCACATGTCTATTATCTATCACAACTTTCGCATAATTTTTCACATCAAGAGGTTATTATTAGATTACTAAGTTAGAAATAGTGCTAATCGAAATAATAATCTTTTATAAAATAAGAATATGTGAAGTGGTTCACAATATAGACATAATTAATGGAGTTTTAAGAAATTTGTACAAATGATAAGTAAGGAGGAGTTAAACAATGTTTAAAGCAAATGGGGTTATTCCTGCATTAGTCACACCTTTAGATAGAAATGGTAACTTAATGGAAGATGCTTTAAGAAAAGTAATTGATTACACGATTGCAGGTGGTGTTCATGGATTATTCATTCTAGGGAGCAGCGGTGAAATTTATGGGTTGACTCCAGAACAAAAGCGCCGGGTTGTAGAAGTCACCGTAGACCATACGGCTGGAAGAGTCCCAGTATATTGTGGAGCCAGCGAGATTACAACGAGAGACTGTATTCAAACAGCTCAAATGGTTGAAGAAATTGGCGGTGTGTCAGCGCTATCTGTCTTAACTCCGTACTTTATGTCACCAACCCAAACAGAGTTAGCTGAGCACTTTAAGACAATCGCCAAGTCAACAAATCTGCCAGTGATTCTTTATGGGAATGAAGCCCGTACCCAAGTGAAAATTGATGTGAAGACTTGCGAGGAACTTAGTAAGGTTGACAACATTATTGGGATTAAAGACTCAAGTGGAGATATGACAAAAACAGCTGAGTACTTACGAGTAACTCCTCGAGAATCTTTTTCCGTATTACTCGGACGCGACACTCTCATTTATGCAGGTTTATGTCATGGGGCCACAGGCGCAATCGCAAGCACAGGAAATATTGCTCCTAAATTAGTAGCAGATATTTACAATACATTTGTGGCTGGCGACTATCAAAAATCACTAGAATTGCAGCTAAAACTTGCTCCATTACGCTTAGCTGTGGACAAAGCAACATTCCCTGTTGTGTTAAAAGAAGGTTTAAGAATGGTAGGAATTGATGTGGGTTATGCATTTGCGCCTGCAGCAGAGATGAATCCAGAAAGTAAGAAAATCTTAGAAAATGTTTTAAAGGATCTAGAACTTTATCAAATTTATTAATTTCCTAAAGGGAAGGAAGAAATAACATGCCATTATTGTATGTTGCTTTAGCAGTTGTCCTTTTACTAGTTTTAATGATTCCACTGAAAATGAACGGGTTCATCGCACTTCTCTTGTCTTCTATATTTGTCGGTCTCCTCGTGGGAATGCCAATTGATCAAATTTGGGAAACCATTGGTGATGGTCTTGGAGGCCAACTCGGTGGAACGGCCCTTATTGTTGGTATCGGAGCTATGCTTGGAACCGTTATGGCTGATGCCGGAGCCGCACAACGTATTGCTACTAGTTTAGTAGATAAAATGGGAATTAAACGAGTTCAGCTTGCTATGTTAATCGCTGCCTTTGTACTTGGCATTACGATGTTTTATGAAGTAGCTTTTGTGTTAATAATTCCACTTGTATTTGTCATTGTTCGTCAAACAAAGTTAAATCTTTTATGGGTTGCGTTGCCAATGTCGATCGGGTTATCAACTTGTCACAGTTTTCTCCCGCCTCACCCGGGGCCAGCAGCCGTTGTTGGCATTTTCAAGGCCGACATGGGATTAACTCTTTTATACGGTTTAATTATTGCTATACCTGTAGCTACTCTTATCGCACTTACTTGGCCTAGACTTCCATTTGTTAAAAAGATTAATCCAATTATTCCTGATGGGCTTATAACGAACAGAACGTTTAAAGAAGAAGAAATGCCATCCTTTGCATCAAGTATTTTCATTGCTCTAATTCCAGTCGTTCTTATGGCCGTTGATGCTATCTCAACTGTATTTTTACCAGAAGGAAACGGTTTTAGGCATGTAATGGATTTCATCGGTTCCTCAGAAATGGCTTTATTAATTGCTCTGTTAATCGCTATGTGGCTTCTAGGGACAAGAATCGGCCGTCCTCTAAAAGATGTTATGCAGTCTTGTTCCAATGCAGTTAAGCCAATGGCAATGATCATCTTGGTTATTGGTGCGGGTGGTGCATTTAAGCAAGTCCTTGTTGATGGTGGAATTGCCGATTACATCAAAGATATTACAGCTGATTGGAACCTGTCTCCAATCGTACTCGCTTGGATCATTGCAGCTCTCTTACGTATTGCTCTTGGTTCAGCAACGGTAGCCGTTATGACTGCTGCTGGGGTGGTACTACCTATCGCTCAAGCATCCGGAGTAAGCATGGAATTAATGACACTTGCCGTTACATGCGGAAGTATCGCTTTCTCTCACGTAACTGATCCAGGATTCTGGATGTTTAAGGAATACCTCAATTTATCGGTACCTGAAGCAATAAAAATAAGAACAACATATACAACCGCACTTTCCATCCTTGGTTTAATCGGTGTATTAATACTCAATATGTTTTTTTGATAATTACTTTCTTTTGAATCAACCGGGCAGTAAATGATAATCCCCTCCCCATTTAGTTGGGATTTGCTGCCCGCCATGGTTTCAAATAGAAAAGCGAAAGCGCCTAGGCGCTGGAGCTGGACATCTATCTAACTAAGAAAGGTACCAACCAGTACCATTCTCTTAATAAAAAATTAAATTTGTAGGAGTGAAGTAATAATGAAGAAAATTGGATTTATTGGACTAGGAATTATGGGTAAGCCTATGAGCAAAAACTTGATCAAAGCTGGTTACCAGTTAATCGTTAGTGATTTTAATAAAGATGCCGTAAAAGAACTTGAACAATTAGGTGCAGAAGTAGAAACAACACCAAAAGCCATTGCGGAAAAAGCAGATATCGTAATCACCATGCTTCCAAACTCTCCAAACGTAAAAGCAGTTGCTTTAGGTGAAAACGGACTAATCGAAGGGGCACGTGAAGGATTAATCTATATTGACATGAGTTCCATCGCACCGGCTGCTTCTCAAGAAGTATATCGAGCATTAATCGAAAAGGGAGTTGAAATGTTAGATGCTCCTGTCAGTGGCGGAGAGCCAAAGGCAATTGATGGCACGATTTCTGTTATGGTTGGCGGTAAGAAAGAAGTATTTGAAGAAGTGCAAGAGGTTTTAGCAGCCATGGCTGGATCAGTGGTTCACGTCGGTGAAATCGGTGCAGGTAACGTAACAAAGCTTGCAAATCAAGTTATCGTTGCCTTAAACATTGCAGCTGTCTCTGAAGCATTTGTCTTAGCTCAAAAGGCTGGTGTAAATCCAGAAGCTGTCTATCAAGCCATCCGCGGCGGGTTAGCTGGAAGTACTGTATTAGATGCAAAAGCACCAATGATGTTAGACCGCAACTTCAACCCAGGTTTCCGTATCAACTTACACATTAAAGACTTAACAAATGCGATGGAAACTAGCCATGAGTTCGGCGCTCCAGCTCCATTAACCGCAGCTGTTCTTGAAATGATGTATCAATTGAAAGTAGACGGTCATGAATTCGATGATCACAGCAGTCTATTAAAATACTATGAAAAATTAGCGAATGTTGAAATTTCACGATAATTCATATTGAAAAAATACTATAGAGAACGTGGCATGGTCGAATTCTACGTTCTCTCTTTTTAAAAACTAGGCTGTGTTAAATTTATTTGTTGATTTTCGCTGTAATCAACGGTTAAGTTTAACACAGCCAAAAACTAAACCATTTTGATTGGAGATATCCCCATGAATACAGTTGAGAAAGTAATTAGTGCTACTCCAGTTGTGACAGATATGGAAGTATACCCAGTTGCGGGCCATGATAGTATGTTACTAAATCTTAGCGGTGCACACGGTGCATATTTTACTAGAAATATTATAATATTAAAGGACAGCAATGGTAATGTGGGTGTTGGTGAAGTACCTGGCGGCGAAGGGATTCGCAAAACGCTAGAAGATGCAAGAGTGATTGTAGTCGGCTCATCCATCGGTAATTATAACAATATCTTAAATAAAGTAAGAAAAGAATTTGCCGGCCGTGATTCAGCTGGCCGCGGTTTACAAACATTCGACTTACGAATCACCATTCATGCTGTTACTGCGATTGAAGCTGCCCTGCTTGATCTATTAGGAAAGCACTTAAATGTTCCTGTTGCTGCTCTTCTAGGTGAAGGTCAACAGTGTGATAAAGTAAAAACACTTGGTTACTTGTTCTATGTTGGCGACCGTAATCGGACGGATTTACCTTATTACGGCAATCCAGATTCTGAAGTGGAATGGTACCGAATCCGCCATGAAGAAGCGTTAACCCCTGAAGCAGTTGTTCGTCTTGCCGAAGCATCACAAGCGCTTTATGGCTTTAAAGACTTTAAGCTAAAAGGCGGCGTTTTAGAAGGGAAAGAAGAAATCAAAGCGATTAAAGCACTAAAAGAAAGATTCCCTGATGCCAGGATTACCCTTGATCCAAACGGTGCTTGGTCACTAAAAGAAGCGGTTGAGCTTTGTAAGGATATGCATGGAATTCTAACCTATGCAGAGGATCCATGCGGTGCGGAAAATGGTTACTCAGGCCGTGAAGTCATGGCTGAGTTCAGAAGACAAACAGGTCTTCCTACAGCAACGAATATGATTGCGACGGACTGGCGTCAAATGGGACACACGATTTCATTACAATCTGTTGATATCCCGCTTGCTGACCCGCACTTCTGGACGATGCAAGGTTCTGTGCGTGTAGCGCAGATGTGTAATGATTGGGGACTAACTTGGGGATCTCACTCCAATAACCACTTTGATATCTCACTTGCGATGTTTACCCATGTGGCTGCGGCAGCACCTGGTGAAATTACAGCAATTGATACACACTGGATTTGGCAGGAAGGAATCGAGCGTTTAACAAAGGATCCGTTCCAAATCGTGGATGGACACTTAGCGATCCCAGATAAGCCAGGTTTAGGTGTGGAAGTTGATATGGATCAAGTCTTGAAGGCGCATGAATTATACAATAATATGGGACTTAACTCTCGTGACGACTCAGTCGGTATGCAGTTCTATATCCCTGGCTGGAAATTTGATAACAAGCGTCCGTGCCTTGTCCGTTAAAAAAATTTAAGGGTGGCTAAAAAGGTCACCCTCCTCTTATAAAGGAAGGGCTATGTTAAAGCTTAATATTGATTTTGGCACCCTGGTGATTGGAGTGGAAGGCACGAAGACTCCTGCGGGAGGACGAGGAGGCTCCCCGGACCGCCCGCGGAAAGCGAAGTGCCTGGAGCGGAAATCAACAGGCTAGTTTAACAGAGCCCCAAAATAGAACTCACTAAATGTAAAGGACAGATTATTATGAAGTTTGTGTTAGCGCCTGATTCATTTAAAGAAAGTATGACGGCGAAGAAGGCTGCCCTTGCAATGGAAAAAGGGGTGAAAGCTGTTTTTCCTAACGCAGAATGTGTCATTGTTCCCATGGCTGACGGTGGAGAAGGAACAGTTGAGTCCCTAGTAAGTATGACAAACGGAGAGATCATAAAAACAGAAGTCATTGGTCCATTAGGAGAAAAAGTAATTGCGGAATATGGCCTCTTAGGCGAAGGACAAACGGCCGTGATTGAGATGGCCAGTGCAAGTGGTCTTGAATTAATTAAACCAAAAGAAAGAAACCCTTTACTGACAACAACCTATGGAACAGGTCAATTAATCAAACACGCATTAGACAAAGGCGTAAGGCGCTTCTTGATTGGAATTGGCGGAAGTGCTACCAATGATGGCGGAGCAGGAATGCTGCAGGCACTGGGAGTATCATTTAAGGATCAAGATGGAAATGAGCTTCCGTTTGGCGGTGGAGCGTTACATCGACTACATTCTATTGACATGAGCGGATTAGATGAACGGATTAAAACCGTTCAAATGGATGTTGCCTGTGATGTCACCAATCCACTAATTGGCGACAATGGCGCCTCAGCTATTTTTGGCCCCCAAAAGGGAGCAACACCTGAAATGGTGAGTAATCTTGACCAAAATTTAGCACATTTTGCTGAGGTGATTAAACAACAATTAGGTGAAGATATTGCCCATCTGGATGGCGCTGGAGCTGCAGGCGGACTTGGTGCGGGGCTATTGGCTTTTTTAAATGCCCAGCTAAAAAAAGGAATTGATCTAGTCATTGAGTATACCGGCCTCGAGGAGCAAGTTAAGGGGGCAGACTACGTTTTTACAGGAGAAGGCAGCATTGATGGCCAGACCTTGTTTGGTAAAACACCTTATGGCGTTGCTGCAATCGCTGAGAATTACTCTGTCCCGGTAATCGCTTTTGCCGGTAGAATTGGCAACGGAGTAGAGTCCTTGTACGATAATGGATTTACTGCCATTATTGGGATCTTAAAAGGAGTTACCACGTTAGAGGAAGCCCTTGAATGCGGGGAAGAAAACTTAGCTTTTGCGGCTGAAAATGTATGCCGTGTATTGAAACTATAGGATAAAACCGAACGCTGCCAATAGAATGCAGCGTTTTTTTTTACATCATGTGAAAAAGGAACGTTAATATATTATAATAGGCATACAAAATGGTAAAACAAGGAGCCTAAAAATGGACGAAACTCCTAAAAAAATAAAAGTTGATTCAGTAAACCGTAATACTTTATCTAAGCAGGTAACCGAAAGTATTATCCAGCTATTGGTTAGTGGTCAGATGAAGCCGGGAGAGAAACTTCCTACAGAAATGGAATTAATGGACATACTTAATGTCAGCCGTCCTGTATTACGTGAGGCACTTAGTTCTCTCGAATCATTGGGTGTTATTCATCGAAAAACGCGGGAAGGTACTTTTTTTAATAATAAAATTAGCAGTCATCCCTTTTCCATCATGCTATCCCTAGCGCACGATAATCTGCAGGCAATGGTAGAAGCCCGAATGGCCTTAGAATTGGGCTTAATTACGATTGCTGCTGAAAAAATCAGCGACGACGAGCTTAAAAGATTAAAACAAACGATTGATGCCATCGCCAACAATAAAGAAAATAACTATGGTGAAGCAGACATTGAATTTCACCGGATTATTGCCTTAAGTGCTAATAATCCAATTGTCGAAGGGATGATTGATACATTAATCGTTACCCTTTCCAGAATCAATAGTGAAATAAAAATTCGCGAACCAGAGCGGACCATTCAACATCACCAGGCTATTTATCGGGCATTGGAAAAAAGAGCTCCTTTTGAGGCATTTCATCAAATGTATTTACACCTTGATTATGTTCGCCAAAAGGTTTTAAAAGAGTATCCTGATTATAGAAAAAAGGAAGAATAGATTAGTTTAAAACTATGGGGCCATGCCTCAAAAATTTGAACATGAAAAAGTTGAACCGTTTCGCTTAGGTTCAACTTTTTTATTTTTTTCAAGGGAAGCTGAACATAAAGGTAAACATTATAAAAACAGGAATGTTTATTAGAATGCTACAATTAAAAAATGCCACCCCTCTATAAATAAAGGGGTGGCATTTTTTAGAAATATTAGTCTATGATGGTTACTTCCAATTGTTTTACCCCAAACTCAACGGCATCTTGTTCTGAAGGGATAAAGACATCAATTCTGTTTCCTTTGATTGCACCGCCAGTATCTCCAGCGACAGCTTCACCATAGCCTTCTACATATACCTTACTTCCAAGCGGTATAACGGATGGGTCAACGGCAATTACTTTCTTATCTGGGTTTGCCTTTAGGTTAATTCCAGTAGCCGTAGTGCCAGAACATCCCTCACATGAAGCTGTGTAAGCTGTGGCTCTCACCGTTATTTTCTTTGAACTTTCATTTTTCGTTGATGCAGCTTCCACCTTAGGTTCACTTTCCTTTGGTGCTTGTGCAGCTTGCTTGACAGCTTCTTTATGTACTGTCTGTTTGACTGTTTTTTCTGTTACAACTGTAGTAGTTGTAGTTGAAGTAGTAGTAATATTAGTAGTATTTAAACCTTCATAGATTAATAGATTTAATCCAGGATGGATGAGATCGGTAGTTAATTTGTTCCATTCTTTAAGTTGCGGAACAGTTACATGATAATCCATGGCGATGTCCCATAATGCGTCACCTTTTTTAACACTATAATGTTTTTCTGGAGCAATCGTTAATTGATCGCCAGGGTAAATTAGGTCCGTAGTTAGATTATTCACCTTTTGGATATTTTCTAAAGATATGTTATTTTCGCGTGATAGATCCCAAAGGGTATCCCCTTTTTCTACTGTAATCGTTGCAGCTTGTACATTAGCACTTACAGTTACTGAGAGTACAGCAACTGCTATAATTGATAGTATTCTTTTAAGCATTCTTTTACCCTCCATGTTCTTTGGTTGCTAAGTTTTCTAAATAGTAACATAGAATTTTCTGAAACAAAGAACAAAGAGATGTTAAATCGTTTACATCCGTGGCATTAATATTGCAATAATATTTCTATGGACAAATAAAAAACACTGCAACACATTAGAAATAAGTAGTGTTTGCAGTGTTTAGTCTGGATATTGGGATAGTTGTCTCTTCATCTTAATTTAAGATGGTCACCTTTAATTTTTTTACACCAAAATCGATTGCATCCTGTTTAGATGGAATAAACACATCAATTCGATTTCCTTTGATTGCGCTGCCTGTATCTGCGGCAATTGCTTCACCAAAACCTTCTACATAAACCTTACTGCCCAGAGGAATCACAGATGGGTCAACAGCGATGACCTTTTTATCTGGGTTTTTTTTGATATTAATTCCGGTTTTTGTAATACCTGAACATCCTTCACATGAAGCTGTATAGGCGGTAGCTTTCACGGTAATTTCCTTTGCCCTTTTACTGCTTGTTGTTTTTATGACCGGTGCACTCTTCTTTTTCTTTTTCTTTTTAGACTGTGCAATAACTGGCTTTGCAGATACTGGGAATGGTTCAGAAACGACTGGTACCGCTGGATTCACAGGTATATCTGTTTCAAGCAAATCTGCATCCTTTTGGAGATTTTCTAAGGTTTGATTATATTGATCCCATCGGGTATCGTCTTGTTTTACAGTAATTGTTGCGGCTTGTACATTAGCACTGACAGTTACTGAGAGTACAGCAACTGCTATCAATGTTTTAAGTTTTTTTAGCATTGTTTTACCCTCCCTGTTCTTTTTAGCTGCTAATTTTTCCTTATCGTAACATGGATTTTTTTGAAACAAATAACAGGGGAATGTTAAAAACTTTACATCTGTGGCAATTATATTACGATAGCATTTCATTGTTTTCATAATAGTTTGAAAATAATACTTTTCTACTACCATTAAAAGTGAAAAGCCCAGTAGTGGCAACTACTGAGCTAAATATCTATTTGTTACAATAGTGTTACATACTAAGAATTTGTCCTTATAATTATGTAAAAGTTTTCCTATCTTACCATTACTTTTTGCTTATAAAATCAAAACAAGGCACAACATTCGCTGCACCTTGTTTTTTAAGTGTTTCTTTTATGGAAGAATATTGCCGGCAGCGCGATAAATACGATACCATTCCTCACGTGTCAGTTGTATATCAGACGCCTTGCAGCAATCCTTTAATCTGTCGATATTCATTGTCCCGATTACTGGTTGCATATGGGCTGGATGACGTAGCAGCCAGGCAATCGCGATGGTTGTATTGCTGACTCCATATGTAGCAGCAATTTCATCAATCTGCTGATTCAATTCCGGAAACTTTTCGCTTCCAAGGAATACCCCTTCAAAGAACCCGTATTGGAATGGGGACCATGGTTGGATCGTGATATCGTTCAAGCGGCAATAATCAAGGATGCTTCCATCCCGATTAATTGCAGAATCATTCTCCATGTTGACATTGAATCCATTTGAGATCATCGTGGCATTCGTGATACTTAATTGCAGCTGGTTTGCTACAAGTGGCTGCTTCACAAATTTCTTTAGCAGTTGAATCTGCATCGGATTTTGGTTGGAAACGCCAAAATGACGAACCTTACCTGAATTTTCAAGGATATCAAAGGCCTCAGCCACTTCCTCAGGCTCGACAAGTGCATCCGGGCGGTGCAGGAGCAGTACGTCGAGATATTCAGTTTTCAACCGTTTTAATATCCCGTCGACAGATTCCAAAATATGTTCTTTAGAAAAATCAAACATTCCCTTACGAATCCCGCATTTCGATTGCAGAATAATTTTTTCGCGAATATCTGCATTCATGTGGATCGCATCAGCGAAAATTTCCTCACATGTGCCGCCGCCATAAATGTCGGCATGGTCAAAGAAGTTTGCCCCTTCTTCTAAAGCGGATTGAACAAAGCGCTCCGCCTCTTTCTGCTCCAGCGAGTTAATACGCATACAACCAACAGCTGCAACTGGCACTTCTAAAGAACTGCTTCCGAGTTTCATGGTTCTCATCATCTATTTCCCTCCATTTTGTGAAACTTGGTGAATGATGTCGATATGTAAAAGAAACGTTCAGTTTTGCTTGCGACAACATTACCAGACCATTCCCTTCTTATTTTGACACATACGATGAATGTCTAGCAATTTATAACACAACATGTGTATCGATTTCTGAAGAAACAGCCGCCTTTTCGTATCTAACAGAAGCTATTTCCATATTAAAGGAGGCTATTTAGAGAAGAAAATTATAAAGGTACCGGCTACTTGTCTCAGGCAGATTAGAACGCTGTGCATATTTTATTGATAAGTACTATCCGGCGATAGTTAATCAATCATTTAGCATGGTTTTATTTTTGCAAAAGGGGCTGGTTTTTCTTGGCACGAACACCATTAGCAAGTATACTGCAGAAATCATTTGCGTTGGCAGGTACTGAAATGGAGAAACAATCGGGTACTGGACAAGCTTTTACACTAGAACATAATCATTCACAAGATACTTTTCTTACACACGATAAGGTGCATAACGGTGTGCAATTGAATCCAAGGATTGTCATTGTGGGAGCAGGTTTGGCGGGACTTACCTGTGCTTATCGTCTTAAACAGGCGGGAATAAAAGCAACAATTTACGAAGCATCTGAACGGGTTGGTGGCCGTTGTTGGACAAGAAGGGATTATTTCAAAGACGATCAAATGGTCGAGCGCGGCGGGGAATTAATTGATACTTGCCATAGGGAGATTCAGGAGCTTGCAAAAGAACTGGGCTTAAAATTAGACCATTTAATCATGTCAGAAGCCTTCGATACCAAGCCATTTTATTTTTTTGATCAACGCCCGTATTCTTTTCAGGAGGTAACTGATGATTTTATCAAAATCCTCCCCAAACTACAAAAGGATCTGGAAGAAGCAGGTGAAATGACTCTTTATAATTGTTATACGGAGCGGGGATATGAGCTTGATCATATGTCGATTGTTGACTATATCAATGAAACGGTACCTGGAGGCGTCAGTTCTAGATTTGGCAAGCTTTTAGCTGTTGCCTATACCGTTGAATATGGAGCAGACGCCCATGTCCAGAGTGCACTAAATCTCCTTTATATGTTGGGGTCTGTAGAAAAAGCGAACTTTCGAATATACGGTGATTCAGACGAATGTTTTCATATTAGCGGCGGCAATGATCAAATTCCTGCTTTATTGGCAAAAAATCTTCAAGAACAAATAAATTTTAATGCTGAACTGATAAAAATAGACCAACACAATCATCATAATATAAAGCTTGTTTTTAAAAATAAAGAAAAGGAATGGGAAGTTTTGGCGGATAAAGTGATTCTTGCGCTCCCATTTAGTATTTTAAGAACGATAGATTATAAGAATGCAAGATTTTGCCCGTTAAAAGCGGAGGCGATTGAAGAGCTGGGAATGGGCATAAATACAAAGCATCATGTTCAATTTATCAAGCGATTTTGGAATGAACATGGAAATAATGGAGAAACATTTGCGGATACAGGCTATCAGCAAACGTTTGAATCATCACGGGCACAACCAGGCCAATCGGGAGTGATTGTTAATTATACAGGAGGTGAAACCGCGGCCCAGCAATTAGCCATCACAGACGAAAAGTTAAAAGAGAAGACGATTAACTTTTTGGACAAACTGGAACCTGTACTGCCAGGCAGCGTTAATAATTGGAACGGGTTAGCTGCCATCGACCATTGGCTGAGTAATCAATGGAGCAAAGGAGCCTATTCGTATTGGAAGGTAGGACAGTATACGAAATTCGCTGGCATTTTAGGAGAACGGGAAGGTAATATCTTTTTTGCCGGCGAGCACACATCGATCAAGCATCCGGGATATTTAAATGGTGCGGTCGAGACTGGAGAGAAAGCTGCACGAGATGTCATCTATGATTTGAAAATAAAGTAGGAACATAAATGAAAGGCTAACATTTATGGAAGCTGCTTGTTCCACTTTGTCAGCCTTTTTTGAATAAGGAGTGGGTTACATTAAAAAATGTCTCTTAGTTCACTATCCGAATAAATCGAAATGAGGACAACTGCTTTTCCCACACCGATATTTTTAACAAAATGCGGTACACTTGCGTTCCAGCTGAAGGAATCGCCTTCTTCAATGATCATCGAGTCTTCGCCTTGTTCTGCTAGTACTTTTCCCTCTAACACCAAATGGCACTCTTCCCCTTCATGAGCATTTAATTCACCCATAGAAGCACCTACCGGAAATTCGGCAAGCATCATTCTTAAGCCACCTTTTGAGGTTAAATGCTCTATTTTTAAGTGGTTAAAAGTAGAATGAGTCCGCTCATTCTTTCTAACAACGCGCATATGCTCCTTTTTTTCTAATAATAAATAGGGTAAAGGAACCCCAAGAAAGGTTGCGATTGTTTGTAGCGTGCTAATCGAAGGGGAGGTGTTATTGTTTTCGACATTGCTAATAAATCCTTTGGACAGCCCTGTCCCTTCACACATTTGAGCAATGGTGATTTTCTTTCGATTTCGTATCGCACGAATTTTTGCTCCTATTTCCAAATGACTCACCTCTGGTGATTCGATTATTCTTGCTTACCATTCTTTAGGTTGATAGTTTAAGTCTTCAAATAATTGATTCTTTTCTTTTTTCGACAAGTCGCGCCATTGTCCAATCGGTAGATTTCCTAGATGAATGTTCATAATTCTAGTCCGCTGCAGGCGGACAACACCGTATCCAAGCGCCGAGCACATCCGGCGGATTTGGCGGTTTAACCCTTGTGTTAAGATGATTTGAAATACATATTTTGACAACTGGGTTACTTTACATGGAAGTGTTTTTGTATCGAGAATTTCAACTCCTGCTGCCATCTTCTTTAAAAATTCAGGAGTAATCGGTTTGTCAACGGTAACGATATATTCCTTTTCATGCTTATTTTCGGCACGTAAGATTTCATTAACAATATCCCCATCGTTCGTTAGAAGGATGAGGCCGTCAGAATCCTTATCCAATCGTCCAATATGGAAGATTCGTAAGGGGTGATTGACTAAATCAATGATATTTCCTTTTATATGTCTTTCCGTTGTACTCGTAATACCAACAGGTTTATTTAAGGCGATATAGACATAGTTATGGGCAACTCTAATCTGGCTCCCGTTGATTCGAACATCATCTCCCGGTTCCACCTGACTGCCCATTACCGCTACTTGCCCATTAATCGTAACTTTTCCTTCACTAACTAACTTATCTGCTCCTCTTCTAGATGCCTTCCCAGACTCGCTAATAAACTTATTAATACGCATGATACACACCCTAAATGGAGAATTGTATTTTTACCATACCCAACTGCCATCGTTTTTTCAAGCCCTTCTGGTGCCTGACACCAGGTATAGGAGATTTTTATATTTTAACGTGGAGAGAAAATTGTCGAAAAGAGTGAGATTTTCAAATTAATTTTCTTAAAAAACAGGAAAGTAGGCTTACTTTTCCTTTGGTTTTTTGACAAAATATTCCGATTACGTATGTTACTTTTATAGTAATAATTACATAAATTGGGGAGATTACGATGAAAAAACTATCTATTATTTTTGTTTTGCTGTTTAGTATATTTCTATTTACTAGCCAAGCGGATGCAAGTGGCGGTTCACAGCTAATTATTATTAATAAGAAGACCAACACACTTGCCTTTTATGATAGTGGAAAACTAGTTAAAACATTTAGAGTGGCTACAGGTCGAACCAGGTCACTTACTCCGGAAGGCACATTTAGAATTGTTACGAAAATCGTTAATCGGCCCTATTATAAATTGAAAATTCCAGGAGGAGATCCGCGGAACCCTTTAGGTAACCGCTGGATGGGATTAGAAGCAAGAGGCACTTACGGCACAACCTATGCGATACATGGGAATGCCAATGAAAATTCAATTGGCACCTATGCAAGTTCAGGATGCGTTCGGATGCATAATTCAGAAGTACGCTGGCTTTATAGTCACGTTGATAAATATACATTAGTAATTATCACCCATTCAGATAGCAGCTTTGATTCTATTGCAAAAGCAAATGGTTATGGCAACGGCTGGGTCGAACTAAGCGGGAACAAGTATTATTATGTTGATGGTGATGTAAAAACAGGCTGGCAATCGATCAATGGAAAAAGTTATTTCTTTAATGACGAAGGGATCATGCAGACTGGATGGCTAACCCAGAATGGACAAAAATATTATCTCAATAAAAAAGGCGTCATGGCGACAGGCTGGCTCGAAAAAGGCGGTAAGAAGTACTATCTCGACCAAACGGGTGTGTTGAGAAAAGGCTGGATTGCTGACAGCGGAAAGAAATATTATCTAGACAATAAAGGGGTGTTGCAAACCGGCTGGTTATCAGTCGATACGAATCGATATTATCTAGACAACAATGGAGCAGTGAAAACAGGCTGGCTGGCGGATAGGGGGGAATGGTACTATCTTGATGATTCAGGCGTGATGACAACGGGTTGGATCAACTCAGAAGGCAGATGGTATTTCCTGAATGATCAGGGTGTTATGAAAAATACACAGGAACTCGTTAACAATAGTCAGTGGGATTATCTCGATAAAAATGAAGACACCGAATCGGACTGGTCAAATGTATTAGCCGAAAAGTACAAATTAAACAGTCATGATTCAGTCGTGACCGGCTGGTTGAATTACAAGGAGAAATGGTATTATCTCTACGTTAGCGAGGAAATGGTTGCCAGTGCGATGAGTGAAGGGTAAATAATGTAGGTTGGATAAAACGTCTTATAGATTAATAGACCTCTTAAAGCGCCTCTAAGAGGTGCTTTTTTTTGTAATGAATCCCTGGTATTTCTGGTATTCAAACAGACCTAAGTAAGCAAAAACCTACCTTCAGAAGCCTCTGAGGGTAGGTTTGATGTTAGGTTATTTGAAGATTAAAACTTGGATTCCTGTCTATTTGTTATCCTAATTTTCATCAGCATACAAGACAACAATTAAATGGGGTGAGCAAAAAAGAAAGACAAAATCGCGAGTTTACATTTTTGTCTACATGTTTACATTATGTACGCTTCGTGTTTACAAAAGCGTAAACATGTAGACAAACTGGTACACATCAAGTGATGGCGCTATGTATACAGGTTTGTAATCATTGTTTACAAAAATCCTGATAACAGCGGTACGATGAAAAATCGGTAGTTTACGATGTAAAGATCGGGACTATTTGATAACACAATCGTGATGAAAACCAGTGGGTGGGGTTAACCCTGAGGGAGATGATACTTCCTAATTATTGAAGGTGTTATGGAAATTACGAGGCAGCTCTTAACAATAGGCATTTGGGATATCTAGACAAAAATAAAGACATAGAATCAGATGGTACTTATCTCAAAAGAAGTAAAGTACAAATTGAACATTCATGAGTCAGTCGTGACAGGCTGATTGAATTACAATGGGAAATGGTATTACCTCTATGTTAGTGAAGATATGGTTGCCGGCTCTATGAATGATGGGTAGGGGACTATCCCCTTCTCCATCCTTTGATGATTATGTTCAACTTCGATGGTGTGTGTGTTTGCGTGAATGATTAAAGATTATAGGTTTGTGGTTACGAAAGAAATTATGGAGCTTGTATACATTTTTCGTAGACATGTCTACGAATTTGTACACCTGTTTACGTTTTGTATACTTCATGTTTACAAAACCGTTTTCATGTAGACAAACTTGTATACACAGTATAACAACGTCATGTATATAGGTCTGTTATCATTGAATACAAAAGCTGGAATAACGTCTTTGTGTGAAATCAGGATGGATTGCGAGGTTAGAGGAATGTTATTCTTTGGATCACTTGTGTCATGAAAACTCTCAGGGCAGCTCTGAAGACAGATGGTAAGATGGTACTTTCTTCATGATAATGAGGGCAGAAAGAACACTCAGGCTCTCCTCGCCAATAATCAGTGGGAATCATCTCGATAAAGATGAAGCTAATGATTCAAATAAGTCAAATTTATTTGAGTAAAACTACAAACTTATAGTAAATACCAAATGATGACGTTGTGGTTAAAATAAATAAAGTAATGGTAATACTTATATTTTTTGGCCGGGTAACGATGTTGGTTGGAGCGGAAATCCACTTCTAAGTTTAATACAGTCTATACTTGTAAGGAATAGTATAGTTTGCCAGCTTAATGAGTTTAGGTCAGTGTACTATGTTCTTTTCCTTCCTCATGATACTGAATAGTTAAAGCTCACCTTTGATGGTGTGTTTTTTTGCCAAGAAATATAATGAGTAAAATAGTGAATTAAATTGCAAATATACATCTTTGTAAACATGTTTACATTATTAGTATACTTGTTTACAATTTGTATACTTAATGTTTACAATGACGTTTACGTGTAAACAAATCTGTATACAGACCAAAGTAGAGCCGTGTATACAGATTTGTCGTCAATGTTTACAAAAATGTATACAACACACTAAAGTTTACATATTGTTTACATCATTACAGTTATATTTTTTTTGCTGAGAAATCTTGAAGAATCTATTAATCTTCTATAATCTAAGAGAAGGAACTAGAATTACATACTCACTATAAAAAATAATAAATCTATAAATTGAAAAGGAATGATATTTATGACTAAATCCAGAGTTGCAGCTATTGATGTTGGGAATGACTCTATTAAGGCCATTTTCGGAGAATTAGAATATGAATTAAATATTCCTAACATTATTGCTAGGGATACTGAAGATCGACCTGTAATTGGGATTGAAGAGCTTGATAATAAAAATCCATTAGATGGCATTCACATTAAAGTCCACTCCCCTGCTTTAAAAGAGAACAACGGAATTTTCCGTATTGGTAACTTAGCTACTAAAAGTATTAATGCCACTGAGCTAGACCCTGGCAGCAGCAAGTCAGAGGAAGATCAAACATTAATTATGCTTTTTGCAACATTAGCTTTGGATGCAGTAAAGGAAAATAACTCAAATGCTTTTCCACGCACCAAAAATATAATTGATGCTAATTATACTTTAGGAACAGGTCTTCCCCTTCGTGAAGTAAAAGAAGGCAAGGATGCTGGCTACCGCTCTAAATTAGTTGGTTCAGTCCATCAAGTTGAATTCCTTGTCACTCCAAAGTACCAAGGATTGAAAGTAAATATTAAATTTGATGAAGTAAAAGTATATCCTGAAGGTTTCGCTGCATTTATCAATCTTGTTTTGGATAACAGCGGAAAAATTATCAATAAGGATCTTATTGATAAGCGTATCTTAATTCAAGATATCGGTGGATTATCAACAGATATCGCAGTCATCAAAAATCGTAATGTTGATGATGATAAAGCCCAAGGGTTTAATCTAGGGGTTTCAGAATCATTAGAAGCTATTCGCGAAGAGATTAGAACAAAGCATGGCGTTGAACTGGATAGCCGCCGTGATGTGGTTGAGATTATCACGAAGAAAAGTGACCGCAACCATATTATGGTGAAAGGAAGCCGGACAAGTGTTCATGATATTACCGACCGAATCCTGCTTGATTTAGCTAAAAAGCAATATCGTTTATTACGTAATGTTTGGCAGAGAAACTCTCAAACGGAAATTTGCTACTTTGTTGGTGGCGGTGCCAACGTCTTAAAGGAATATCTTAAAACGTTGAATAACAATTTAGATGGTTATAATATTGATTTCTTTGAAGATGGGAAAGAAAGTATTTGGATGATGGCCAACGCTTATTATAAACTCATAATGGACTTTGTTCGAAAGACAGAAAAACAAACAGCGCCTAGAGTTGAACCTGTAAAAGCTAAATAAGGTGATTATATATGAAAAAACCAGCCTCAAACGAGGTTCAGCGGGGTCAAGCATTATCCTTTCGCATCCCCTCTGATACACCTGACCATATCTTAAAGCATTTACAAAAGTTGAAGGATACAGAGAGAAGGAATTTCTCCAGTAAAATTGCCGAGTTTGTGATGCAAGGTGTGAGTAGTTCAGTTTCGCGGGAAAAGGAGACCATTACGATCCCCCTTCCCCACAAGTTAACGAAAGCCCAGCGAAATTGGTTGAAGCATGAGCATTCAGAAGCCTTGCTGGGAAGTATTCTTTATCAGCTGATTTCTGACCCAGTTCGTTCAACTGCGCTGCTAGCATCATTAAACAGTCATTCAATTGATATCGATGAAGCTTTGTATCTTCAGGAAGAAGTATTTCCCGAGAAACTTCAGAAAGATGACAGTTATCTGCAGATTGCTGCTGGTAAGGAGGATCCACCAGCCCCTATCGACTTAAGTGATATGGATGATGACCTCAGTGAGTTTGACTGGGAAGATGCAAAAGAAAAGCAGCCGTTGATGGAAGAAGAGGAAAACGAAGTGGAGCCGGATATTGACGACTTACTTGGTGGTTTTCTTGCAAACATGAATAAGTAATTAAAAAGGGCCAACCTCACAGTATCGTGAGGTTGGCCCTTTTTTAAATGAGAAAGTATAAGTTTTTGAACTTAGATTACTGTCTAGCTCCAGCGCCCTAGCGGCTAGTGTCCTTCGCTCTCCACCCTACGATAAGTCAAGCACGAATGCGCCTCCGGCTCTTCGTGTTTCCTTTATCTCAGTTGGAGCGCTCCAGGCCATACGCCGCTGACCAGGGCGCTTGCGCTTTTCTTATTAATGCTGTTTATTCGGCATTCTTTGGCTTTTTTGACCAGTTGCTTGACGTTGTTTATTTTTTTGATCTTTTGCCTGCTTTTCATGCAGCTGTTCTACAAACTCATGCGTGCTACGGTTATCCATTCTACCTAACCTCCTTGAAAAATCGAACCACTGTTATTTTGACCAAGCTGTTTGAAAATATTCAGTAATGCTTTTCTCTTGTTTTGCATAAAGATTACCATTATATTCTATGTAAAAATAAATCTATGAAACTATTACTAGATTTGGTGGTGTGTTAATGGAGCTGCCTAACAATATTGTTCAGGCCAACGGTGTATTGAATGAGCAGTTAATTTTGAAAAAGGAAATTCTCTATAAAGGGATGAATGGAAGATTTGTCGAAAGATTTTATCTGACCCCTGAAACGAGCTATATTTTTAAGCCGCTAACAAATAATGGTCAATTAGGCAAAGAGGTCTGGGTTTATGAACATATTCTTCCCCATTTTCCTGCCATTTTTCCAAATATTATTTCTTACTCCATAAATGAATGTTCCGAACTTAACTGGATGATTCTTGAGGACCTTGGTCAGCTCTCACATGACTTTAATGAGGATGTTGTATTAGATGTCATAAAGTGGGCAGCATGGTGGCATTCCCTCCCAGTTGAACAATTGGGAAATGTACCTCTTAAGGGATTAAAGCCGAGAATTGAGGAGATTGAATCCGAGGTTTTTGTTAAGAAGGATGAAGTATATCGTTTATTGTCTTCTTTGAACATGGAGCGAGAATTCGTTGATGCTATTTTTGAGAAACTTAACGATTGGCAGCTTTCAAAGCTTCAAGTGTTGACCCACGGTGATTTACATGCCGGAAATTTTGCGGTTGCCGGAACCAAGTTGAAGATCTTAGACTGGGAGCACGCCCATCTTAATTCTCCACACTGGGACCTATACCATCTAATTGATATGTCCCATCCTCTTTTTCCGAAAAAAGTAACAAGTCCATTGCGGGAGAGAATCTTGAGAACTTATCTTGATCAGGTTACATATGAGCATGACAGTGCTTATTTTTTTACGGAGTATTATTTAGTGGCAACTGTGTTTTCGATTTGGATGCTGTTATTGATACAGAAGGATTTAAAGGGAAATGGCGGAAAATGGTCTGTTGAGCAGTTAAATGCTCAGTTTGAAGAAACGGTGTCGAGTCTTCATCAATGTGCAGCAGCAATGCTTGTATGAAAAAAGCTCACTTTGAGTTAGTCAAAGCGAGCTTTTTTAGTTATGCTTTTTGTTCAGTTAATTTGATGACTTCGATAACAGTGTTAGTGGCTTTGATCATATTATCCACGGAAATGAATTCATATTTACCGTGGAAATTTTCCCCGCCGGTGAAAATATTCGGTGTTGGCAGACCCATATAGGAAAGCTGTGATCCATCGGTGCCGCCGCGGATGGGTTTAACAATTGGCGTAATGCCAAGGCTCACCATCGCTTCATGAGCAATATCAACAATTTCCATCACCGGTATAATTTTCTCACCCATGTTGTAATATTGATCATTGAGTTCGAGTTGAATAGAGTCGCTGCCGTATTTGGACTTTAGTTCATTGACGATACCTTCAATCAACGTTTTACGTGCTTTGAAGTTGTCCATGTCATGGTCTCTGATAATGTAGTGGAGCTTGGTTAGTTCTACATCACCATTGAATGCTAACAGATGGAAGAAGCCTTCGTATCCTTCGGTATGTTCTGGTACTTCCTGTGCTGGGAGTTTGCTATGTAATTCCATCGCAATTTTCATCGAGTTGACCATTTTGTCTTTAGCGGAGCCTGGGTGAATATTATTTCCTTTGATTGTGACTTTCGCTGCAGCTGCGTTGAAACTCTCGTATTCTAATTCTCCAAGCGGACCGCCATCAACGGTATATGCATGCTTTGCATTGAAGGCCGCAACGTCAAACTTATGTGGTCCTCGGCCGATTTCTTCATCTGGAGTGAACGCAACGCGGACCTTACCGTGCTTTATTTCTGGATGGTTCAGCAGATAGGCCATGGCAGTCATGATTTCGGTGATACCGGCTTTGTTGTCTGCCCCTAGCAACGTTGTGCCGTCTGTTGTGATCAGGGTGTGGCCTTTATAGTCAGGAAGGCTTGGGAAATCCTTCGGTGACATCACTACTTTAAGTGCCTCGTTTAAGACGATTTCGCTCCCATCATAGTTTTCAACGATTTGCGGGTTCACGTTTTTCCCGGTAAAATCTGTGGCTGTGTCGACATGGGCAAGAAAGCCAATCGTTGGGACTTCCTTGTCTGTGTTTGACGGTAAGGTCGCCATCACGTATGCATTCTCGTCGATGGTGACTTCTTGCATTCCGATCGCTTGCAATTCTTCGACAAGCATCCGGGCTAACGTCCACTGCCCCTCAGTGGATGGACAAGTTTCGTTGTTTTCATTGGACTGGGTGTCCACTTTAACATAGGAAGTAAACCTTTCAATCAATTCGTTTTTCAATTCCACTACACTCCTCTTAATTGAGTTGAATTCATGAATATCATATCACTATGAGAGAGCGGTTACACGTTTTATAGATGAGGTGGTGTTTAGTGGATGGGGTTAGTGGCGGATGCCCGGACTTTACTGGCGGATAGCGGTAACTTACTGGCGATTGAGCTCTATTTACTGGCGGATAAGCCCGCATTACTGGCGAGAGCGAAAATAACTGGCGGATAAGCAACGAATACTGGCGGATAAGTTCCTGTTACTGGCGCATAGAAATCATTTACTGGCGACACTATGGAATAAAAATTGTCTCCCGGCTATTAGATCTTAAGTCCATAAAATAGCACCGATCTCGATAAGTTCCCTCACTTTGCAAATCCATACTCAGCAAAATACGCTTGGCTGTATGAATATCATCAACTCCCAAAAACTCCCGGCACTCCCGATTTGTGATTTGCCGTTTAAATATCAAAGACCATTCGCGTAATGTCCTTTGGTGGGCAATGTGATCGACCACACCGCAATGTTGGCAGCACCATGTCCGGGGGTGCTTAATCATGCCAAACTTCCCGCATGTGTTGCACCTTACTCCAGGTCGGAAATCACTGAAAGGAATTGAGTATGATTCACATATTGGTTTAGGAATAAAAGGTTGATGACTTTTCAAAAGTTCAGCAGACAGCCAATTAAAGGTCGCTTGGTCCAACTTATTTCCATGTTGTGGGATGCTATTCAAAAATGAGGGAATCAAACTGGGGAATAAAATTTTTGTGTTCTTAGGGGGAACAGCCACAATTTGTTTAGGATACGCCAATACAACGGCGCCGAATATCGGGATATCAATATTTCGACCCCATAGCCAATCGCAAATTAGTTCGCGATTACGCTCTAATTGGACAACCGGGCTCTCATACCCATCCTGGTGTCCATCCTCCTTTGTGCGGATCAGTTGAGGTGGATTATCCTTGAATTCCAGAACACAGCCAATATTCTTCACCTCTAATACCGTACCAAACCAAGGAGTAAGCACAAATGAATCCATTTGAAACTGTTCACGCCATGCAGGAGATAAATCATGGAAAATATGGTGTTCCTCAGAAAACGGGTGCTTCTGGAAGACTTCAGCAACCCTCTCCTCTCCGCCAATCCCCGCCTCGACGGACCCTCGTTTTGCCGCCAAGACTGGCTGGAGCGAATGGCTAACGGATAACCGCTGCTGCGCGGCAATTAATCCTTCCAACGTCAATGATACATCTCTGGATTTTATTAAAATCGTCCATCACCTCTGTAAAATAGTACCTTCAACCTGCATCGTAGCACATCCCCATAGGCCATACTATACATCAAATAATCATTTCATATTTTTGTAAAAAATATAGCTTGACTGCTATTGACCAGATGAGTCAACGGGAGTACAATGTGGTTGACTGATGTGGTCAACAATGAAAAAAGGAGGGCCGCAACCATGTTTTCGAAGTTTCTCAACCTAGATAAAGAAAAACAAGATCGAATAATAAATGCTGCCATTAAGGAATTTGCCGAGAAAGGATATGACCGGGCATCGACCAATGAAATTGTCAAAGAAGCGGGTATTTCGAAGGGATTGCTGTTTCATTATTTTCAAAACAAGAAGCAATTGTTCTTATTCGTCTTTGATTACTGCTACGAACTCATAGTCGATGAATTTTACAAAAAAATTAATCTTCAAGAGACAGATTTCTTTAAACGAATGCGTCAAGCGATCATCGTCAAAATGGAAATGCTCTCAACTTATCCAGATATCTTTAAGTTCATCCAAGAGGTATTTATGGAGGACTCGGCTGAAATAAAGTTGGAATTTGATAAAAAGAAAGCAGAACTGACACATATCAATATCGAAAAGGCATATGAGGGAATTGATTTTTCGAAGTTTCGGGAGGATGTTGATCTCACGAAAATCATAAAAATGATTAGCTGGACGTTTGAAAAAATGAGTGATGAGGCGATAGAAAAAGCAAAGTTGTCCCCGGGCCACGAGATTGATTATCAAACAATCCAAGCCGAAGCAGAGGCGTATTTTGAAGTCATGATTAAGTGTTTTTATAAATAAACATTTGAGGTTAAATACCAACGAACATTAGGAGGGTGTCACGATGAATGTAATTGAAATTAACCATCTTACCAAGACCTATGGGAAATCAAGAGGGATCACTGACATTAGCTTTCATGTCGAAGAAGGTGAGATCTTTGGGTTCATTGGTCCAAACGGCGCGGGTAAATCAACAACGATTCGGACCCTTTTGTCGCTGATTTACCCAACAAGCGGCAGTGCCACTATTTTTGGCAAAGACTCTGTTCAATTTGCACCAGAAATTAAAAAGGAAATTGGTTATTTGCCTTCTGAAGTTTTTTACTATGACAATATGAAGGTTAAGGACCTATTAAAATATTCAGCTAGTTTTTATAAAAAAGATTGCAGTAAGAGAATCAAAGAATTGGCTGCGATTATGGACTTAGATCTCAATAAAAAAATTGATGACCTTTCCTTAGGAAATAAAAAGAAGGTTGGGATTGTTCAAGGGCTGCTCCATGAACCAAAGTTAATTATTCTCGATGAACCAACAAGTGGTCTTGACCCGCTGATGCAGCAGAAATTTTTTGAGCTTTTAGAAGAAGAGAATAAAAAAGGCGCAACGATTCTCTTTTCATCACATATCCTCAGTGAAGTGCAGCGACTATGTAACCGGGTGGCTATCATTAAAGAAGGTAAGATTGTTACGGTTGAAAAGATTAGTACTTTACAAGAAAACAACTATAAGAAGTTCAAAATGGAAACGACAGCGCCGCTGGATCCAAACTATTTCAACATCAGCGGGGTTAACAATTTAGAAGTTAAAGACAACATTACCAGCTTTTTATTTAAAGGGAATATTAATGCCATCATGAAAAAACTTGCCGATATTGAGCTAGTGAATTTATGGATAGAAGAGCCAGACCTCGAGGAGATCTTTATGCACTATTATGAAAAGGAGGCCTAGAAAACTATGAATATATTTTTTCATGAGTTGAGGGCGTATCGGAAATCCACAATCATCTGGTCTTGTTCGTTAGTGCTGATTATTGCTCTGTTTATGTCGTTTTATCCTGCTTTTGCAAAGGATGCAGAGGGCTTTCAAAAAATTATGGAAGGATATCCTGAGGCGATTAGAAATGCGATTGGTTTTAACCTCGGCAATTTCTTTACGATTCTAGGCTTCTATTGCTTTCCGTTATCGTTCATTACATTGTGCGGGGCGATTCAGGCGATGAACCTTGGCACAAGCATTGTCAGCAAGGAAGTCCGCGAGAAAACAGCAGATTTTCTGTTAACAAAACCAGTTACGAGGACAGCGGTGCTTACATCGAAACTGGTGGCGGCTTTAGTCTCAATCGTCATTACCAATATTATTTATCTAGTTGTTACAATGATCATGGTTTATCAAGTCAAGACAGATGATTTTAGCGTGAAAATATTACTGTTGCTTACGCTTACCTTGTTTTTTATTCAGTTGATTTTCCTTGCAGTCGGAATCATGATTTCAGTCATTGTTCCTAAGATTAAATCTGTCCTTTCCGTTTCACTAACAACCGTATTTGCATTCTACTTTTTGGGGATGTTTAGCAGCACGACTGGGGAAGAAGCAAAACGCTATATTTCGCCATTTAAATATTTTGACACTGCCTATATCATCAATCATTCTGGCTATGAAGCGTCCTTTCTAGTTGCTGGGGCCGTTATTATCATTCTAGCAATTACGACAAGTTATTTTGTTTATCTAAAAAAGGATATCCATGCTGTATAGCGAAGGAGGTTAGGTTATGAATATATTTGTAAAAGAACTGAAATCGTATCGGAAGTCGCTGATTTTTTGGAGCATCGGTGTTTTCCTTATGGTAGCATCAGGAATGGCTAAATATGCTGCGTATTCCTCATCGGGTCAATCCATCAATGATTTGATGGCTGATTTGCCTAAATCGCTAAAGGCGGTCATGGGGGTTGGAGTGGTCGATTTATCGAAGATTAGCGGTTATTATTCATTATTGTATATATATTTGTTATTAATGGCGACGATTCATGCGGCGATGCTGGGTGCATCGATTATTGCGAAAGAAGAGCGTGACAAAACAGCGGAGTTTTTATTCGTCAAGCCAGTTTCCAGAACGAAGATTATTACAGCAAAACTGTTTGCTGCGTTCACGAATATCGTTATTTTTAATCTTGTTACCTTGATTTCATCAATAACTCTTATTGAAAAATACAACAACGCTGGTGAGGCAGTTAATGGTGAAATTGTCCTCACCCAGGTGGGCATGTTTATTTTACAAGTCTTGTTCTTAGTCATCGGCAGTGCGCTGGCTGCTGTAAAAAAGAGACCGAAAACAGCTCCATCGCTAGCAACGGGTATCCTGCTGTTAACATATATGTTATCGATTGTGATTGATTTGAATGAGAACATGGAAGGCTTGAAATATTTAACCCCCTTTAAATATTTCGAGGCTAAGAATCTAATGTTAGGCAGTGGACTTGAACCAATATATATTGTTATATCAGTAATCGTAACTGTCCTATTATTAGCGGTTACCTTCACTATTTATCAAAAGAGAGATTTGAATGCATAAACAGAGGCCTGATTTTTATCAGGCCTTTTCATTTCAATGATTATTTTTCCCGTGTCATTTTAATGAGGGTATTGATATCGCTTGAAAGCTTGCCATAGGAAGGATTTTTGGCCTTTATATTGGCTTTGATTCCATCAATCAGCGGCAATGCTTTAGGGCTTGTAATCGTTAAGACCTGAACATTGCCGTTAAAGGCTTTATCGATTACTTCCTTCGCTCGATCCAAATTATCATCATTATTCAACTTGTCGGGGTCAACCCCGTCAAGATTCCCCTTGCCTGACAAGCCAGAGGTGCTTTTTAGCACCTTATTTTGAAGCTCATCATAACGAGTCGAGGTCACTTCTTGTTTGGCACGTGCCAAAATAACGGTGTCATCTAGGACAAATACTTTAATCCCAGGGATGCCCTCTCCAGAAAGGCGAGATTCCAAATGGGAGGATATTCCACCGTCATGAAGGCTGGAGCTGCCAATCAAACTATATACATTAGTGCCTACTCCTTCGGTTGTTTGGCTGTTGCGATTGGTTGTACTTTTCTTTGATCTATCTACGCTTGGGATTACATTGACACTATTTTGATTGTGGACATGCCCATTTCCTTTGTTGTTCACCGACTGGTCATGATAGTTGATATTTTCTGCAGCCCCTACTTCATTTTCCTTTATTCCGTTTTGACTTGCACAAGCCGTTAGCATCAACACCGCACCAAAGAATGGGATGCCCCAGATTTTCCATTTTCTTTTCAACATAAAAATGCCTCCTTTTTTTAAAATTATTTTCTCCGCTGCTATTTCTAAGTATGAGTGGATTATTTTGGGAACATATTAAAATTAGTTGATTGAGAATAATGTCGAAAAATCATGGAGGTTTAAAAATGGCTGAAGAACAAAAACAGAATTCTGAAACCTTATCAAGAAGAAAGTTTTTACGCAATACAGGCTTCACTGTTGGCGGTCTAGCTGTTGGTGGTGTCTTGGGCAGTCTCATCCCTCGAAAGAATAATACTGAAGAAAAAACAACAACTACGACCAAGACAGAAAATTTTAATCAGGCGTTGATGTATTTTACACCTGAACAGTTCCAGTTAACTGAGGCTGCAACTGAACGAATTTTCCCAGAAGATGAGTCTGGACCAGGTGCAAAAGCACTTGGGGTAGCTTTCTTCATTGACCACCAGTTAGCTGGCGATTGGGGCTTTAATGCTCGGGAATATATGCAGGCTCCTTTTTATAAAGGAGAAAAAGTCCAAGGATACCAAGGCCGCTTAAGGCGCAGGGATATCTTTGATATTGGCTTAAGGGAACTTCAAAATCACAGTATGGCGGTACATAAGAAGAAATTCACCGAACTAAAAGGTGAAGAACAGGATGCCATTTTGGGTGATTTTGAGCAGGATAAGGTGAATTTAACGACTATCTCCCCAAGTGGATTTTTCCTGATGCTGAGAAGCGCTACGCTAGAAGGAGCCTATAGTGATCCACTCTATGGAGGAAATCGAAATATGGACGGCTGGAAAATGCGAAACTATCCAGGCAGTCAAATGGCATACACAGATGTTATTGAAAAAGACTTTAAGAAAATAAATCCGCAAAGCTTAAAAAACCATTTGAATCACTAAGAAAAGTGGAAGCGCCCGTTTAGCGGCGTATGGCCTGGAGCGCTCCAACCGAGATAAAGGAAACACGAAGAGCCGGAGGTGATTCGATGTTGACTTATCGTAGGGCGGAGAGCGAAGGACACTAGCCGCTGGGCGCTGGAGCTAGACAGTGATTAAATTTCAATGATTCATTTCTAACTACGATGAGGCAGGTGGCAGCGATGGCAAGGAAATTACCGAAAGTCGATGTAGTGATTGTTGGTGTAGGTTGGGCAGGTGGAATCATTGCCTCTGAACTGACAAAAAAGGGACTGAAAGTCGTTGGTTTGGAGAGGGGCAAGGAACGTAAAACGGAAGATTACTTTATGGTTCATGACGAGCTTCGTTATGCATTACGGTATGGATTGATGCAAGATCTATCGAAAGAAACGATTACTTTCCGGGGAAATGAAAGAATTCGTGCCTTGCCGATGCGGCAGTATGGCTCGTTTTTGCTTGGCGATGGTTTAGGAGGTTCGGGTGTCCACTGGAACGGACAGACTTTCCGCTTCTTGCCCTACGATTTTGAAATCTATAGCAAAACCGTTGAAAGGTATGGAAAAAATAAAATTCCAGCCGGGATGACCATCCAGGATTGGGGCATTACCTATGATGAACTGGAACCCTATTATGATAAATTTGAAAAACTGACAGGTATTTCCGGGGAAGAAAATCCTCTTGCCGGTAAACGGTCGGATAAGTATCCTACGCCGCCAATGAAAAAGTCACCGCCGCTCAAGATGTTTGAAGAAGCGGCGAAAAAGTTGAAATTGCACCCGTATATGATGCCGTCTGCGAATCTTTCAGAATCCTACAAAAATCCAGATGGAGTCTCTCGGGCAGCCTGTCAATATTGCGGTTACTGCGAGCGCTTTGGATGCGAATATGGAGCAAAGGCGGACCCCGTGGTGACCGTTATTCCTGTCGCCAACAAAACAGGCAATTTTGAAATAAGAACCCATTCAAATGTAAGAAGAATATTAAAAAAGGGCGATAAAGTAACGGGGGTTTTGTACACAGATGTGACAACCGGTGAGGAAATTGAGCAGCCGGCTGATATTGTTGTCATGACCAGCTATGTGTTTAATAATATCCGTCTATTATTAATGTCGGACGTAGGTAAAGCTTATGATCCGCAATCAGGTAAAGGCGTCATTGGGAAAAATTATGCGTATCAAGTCATCAAAGGAAATGCAGTTGGCTTTTTTGATGATAAAGAGTTCAATACCTTTGCCGGTGCGGGATCGCTAGGCATGGTTTGCGATGATTATAATGGTGATAATTTTGACCACTCTAAGGTCAATTTTATCCATGGCGGAATGGTGTCGCTTAGTCAAACGGGCATGAGGCCGATTCAAAATAACCCGGTTCCGGGCGGCAAACCAACCTGGGGAAAAGAATTCAAGGAAAAGTCAGTCAAATATGCGAACCGCTTTTTATCTGTAGGTTCTCAAGGCTCCTCCATGCCTTTTCAGCACCATTATCTAGACCTTGACCCAACTTATAAAGATGCATACGGAGACCCGTTAATTCGAATTACCTTTGATTTTGAAGATCAAGACCGGAATATGGCCAAGTTCCTTGCCTCTAAATGTGCAGATGTCCTAAAAGAAATGGGCGCCAATCATATTGATACGATGAAGGATTTAGGCCCATATGATATCACTACCTACCAATCCACCCATAATACTGGTGGTGTCATCATGGGGGCTGATCCGGCAACCTCGGCAGTAAATAAGTATTTGCAAATGTGGGATTATGATAACTTATTTGTCGTGGGGGCAACTGCGTTTCCACACAACTCCGGTTATAATCCAACCGATACAGTCGGTGCCTTAGCCTACCGTGCGGCCGAAGGCATTCTTAAATACCGGGATAAAGGCGGGCAAGTGGTTTAAATTCGTTTGAAGAAGATACGTTTATTTTGGCACCATGTTGATTGGAGCGGAAGGTGCGAGACTCTTGCGGGAGTACGGGGCAGGGGGGACCCCACAGGCGCTTAAGCGCCGAGGAGGCTCCCCGGCACGCCCGCGAACCGCACGCACCTGGAGCGGAAATCATCATGCCCTTATTACATCTGCTTGAAAATTGGATTTAACCATCTTGATAGTGTTAATATATATAAATGAATTGGAAATAGGAGGAGAAAAAATGACAACTGTAAACGATAACAATACCCTGCCACCAAAAACTTGCTCGGTAGATCGCTTAGTAACGATGGAAGCCGATGTAAAAAAAGTCCTTGCGGGTGAAAAAACAGCGACACGCCGTAATGGCCGTTATGCAGACCCTGGTGAAATCATGACATTAGAAGGCCGTGATTTTGTGGTCGATCGCGTCTATTCCCAAGCATTAGGTGAACTAACAGATGACGATGCCCGCCGTGAGGGCTTTGAGACGGTAGAAGAGTATAAACAGTCGATTCTAAGCTATCATCCTGGAATGCCTTGGCTGCCGCAAATGCGAGTTTGGGTTCATGAGTTTAGCCCAGTTCAAAAATAGGTATATCAGACACGTGGTCCATTCATCAATGGGCCGCTTTTTTTATGGACAAATACTCCAAACTGGAAGTTAATTATTTGGTTAAATCACTGGAAAAAATTATAATAAGCCTAGAGGAAGATTTCCGACGGCTGGGGTGATAGGATGAGATTTTTATCAAAATACATAAAGAAATACTGGAAATCTTTTAGCATAGCGGTTCTATTTCTTACCTTTGAGGCCCTAAGTGACTTACTTCAGCCAACCATTATGGCGAAAATTATTGATGAAGGCGTCGCCAACAAGGATATTCACTATGTGTTGAAAATGGGCGGACTGATGCTGCTCATCACGGCCGGCGGTGCTGTTGCTGCTTCAACTAGAAGCGTGGTTGCTAGTATTGTTTCTCAAAACTTTGGGACAGAGTTAAGATCGGACTTATTTAAAAAAATTCAAATGCTTTCGTTTAAAAACATTGATAAATTTGACCGCGCCTCGTTGGTGACAAGGCTGACGAATGACGTTACTCAGGTTCAGGTTTTTGTCAACGGGTTAATGCGAATTTTCGTTAAAGCTCCGTTACTCGCAATCGGCGGGTTAATTATGGCGACGCGGTTAAACTTGCAGCTCTCGGTTGTTCTGGCTGTGGTGGTCCCGATTGTGGCATTGTTGATTATTTTTAACCTACGATTAGGCTTCCCACGCTTTTCTCGTGTCCAAAAAGCACTGGACCGGGTGAACAGTGTGATGCGAGAGTACTTATCCGGTGTCAGGGTGGTTAAAGCCTTCAATCGGTTTGATGTCGAGGTTGGCAAGTTTAAAGCGGTGAATGACGACTATAAACAGCAATCAATCGCAGCGAACCGTCTTATGGCCACCTTTAGCCCCCTAATTATGTTGACTGTAAATCTTGGCATTGTCGCTGTCCTTTGGATTGGCGGAAACGGCGTGGATACCGGTGACATTCAAGTAGGACATATTATTGCCTTTATCAACTATATGACGCAAATATTATTTTCACTGATGATGATTTCGATGGTCTTTAACATGTTTGTCAGAGCCAAAGCCTCGGCTGGGAGAATCAATGAAGTATTTTTACAAGAGGATCCCCCTACTTGGAATGAACGGCAGGACGAATCTTTTACAGAAACAGGACGAATCGAATTTGAAGATGTTTCTTTTTCATATGAAGGCGGTGTGGGCGATCCCGTCTTAAAAAAAATTAATCTCACTATTCTGCCCGGAGAAACGGTTGGAATCATCGGTTCAACCGGATCAGGGAAAAGTACACTCGTCGGACTAATCCCCCGCTTTTATGATAGTGTGAGCGGAACGATAAAGGTCGATGGTGTTGATAGTAAACTGGTAGACCCGAAGATTTTACGGGAGAAAATTGCGATGGTGCCGCAGATGAATATTTTATTCACAGGTAGTGTCGCAGAAAATATTCGCTGGGGGAAGGAAGAAGCAACCGATGCGGAGGTGGTAGCAGCCGCAACTATCGCGGGGGCCCATGATTTTATCGAGAGATCTCCGGAAGGTTACCAAACGAGAATCGGTCAGGGCGGCGTTAATTTTTCAGGCGGACAAAAGCAGCGGATTTCGATTGCCCGGGCGTTGGTGAAAAAACCAGAAATTTTGATATTAGATGATAGTACAAGTGCCGTGGACGTCGCCACAGAAGCAAAAATCAAGGAGGCCCTAAAAAAATATGCGAAGGGGCTTACTTGTTTGTTGATTGCGCAGCGAATCACCTCGATTATCGATGCCGATAAAATTGTCGTCCTCGACCACGGCGAGCTAGTTGGGGTGGGAACCCATCAGGATCTATTAAAGGATTGCCGCGTCTATCAGGAAATTTATCAATCACAAGTCGGCAAGGAGGTGTCGCATTAATGTCAAAGGAAAACGTACAGACTACCTCCACCCCCGCTACCCCGCCGCCGATGAGGCCAGGCGGTTTTGGCGGTGCCCATCGCCGCGGACCCGGACCTGTTGTGAAGCCGAAGAACTTTAAAGGAACACTAAAAAGGCTATGGGAATACTTTGGCAAAGAACGAAAAATGCTTTCGGTCATTTTTATTTTTATCGTGATCGATTCAGCGCTCGTGCTGCTCGCCCCCTTCCTGATTGGGAAAGCGATTGATGCGATGAGCAGTAAGGGCGGCAAAGTCGATTTTGGCTTTCTTGAGGTGATGATTGTCATTTTGGTAGCTGCCTATGTGACCGACAGTCTGCTTACTTTTTTACAAGGCTGGCTGATGGCAGGTGTATCGCAGCGGATTGTCAAACGCTTACGAGATGCCCTTTTTAAAAAATTACAAAGATTGCCGGTATCGTTTTTCGACGCTCGTTCACACGGGGAGTTAATGAGCAGGCTTTCAAACGATGTTGATAACGTGAGTAACACCATCTCTCAATCCACGACGCAATTAATGTCCGGGGTGGTCATCATTACCGGGTCATTAATATTGATGCTCCTAATAAGCCCGTTATTAACGCTAGCCAGTTTAATCACCGTACCACTTGTCTTTTTATTAACGAGGACGATTGCGAAGCGGACCAGTGTTTTTTTTAAAGACCAACAAGTCGAGCTTGGAAAATTAAATGGACATATTGAGGAAACCATCTCTGGTATTGAAATTGTTAAAGCCTTTAACCATGAGGAAAAAGTCATCGAAGAGTTTGATGTGGTCAATACGAGACTGCGTGAGGTCGGCCTTAAGGCGCAAATCTGGTCTGGGTTTTTAATGCCAATCATGAACGTGATCAATAACTTAGGCTTTGCCGTTGTCGCTGTGGTTGGCGGAATCCTTGCGGTAAAAAGCATCATTACGATTGGGGCGATTGCCAGCTTTATTACCTACTCGAGGCAATTCGTCCGGCCGCTAAATGATTTGGCGAATATTTTCAACATCCTTCAGTCCGGTGTTGCCGGGGCAGAGCGTGTCTTTGAAATCATTGATGAACAAGAGGAACCGCTCGACCATCCTCAGGCAATAAGTTTGGAAAATCCGAGAGGACATGTCGTTTTTGAAAATGTTAGTTTTGGATATCGGCCTGATGTTCCCATTTTAAAAAATGTGAGCTTTGAAGCTGATATCGGCAGCAGTACTGCCCTCGTTGGTCCAACTGGTGCGGGAAAAACAACGATCGTAAACCTGCTGACAAGATTTTATGATGTGACCAGCGGCCGCATTCTCCTTGATGGTCATGATATTCGTGAGTACACACGTGACAGTCTGCGGAGATGCTTTGGATTTGTCCTCCAGGATACGTATTTATTCTCAGGAACGATCAAGGAAAACATCAAGTATGGAAATGCACAGGCAACTGACGACGAGGTCGAGCGTGCGGCGAAGATGGCCAATGCCGACACGTTTATTAAGCGGCTGCCTAACCAATATGAAACCGTCTTAACCGAAAATGGCGGCAATTTAAGTCAAGGACAGCGGCAGCTTTTAGCGATAGCGAGAGTGATTCTGGCGAAGCCTGCTTTGCTCATCTTGGATGAAGCGACGAGCAGCATTGACACCCGAACAGAGCTTCATATTCAAGAGGCCTTGCTATCCTTGATGGAGAACCGGACCAGTTTCATCATTGCCCACCGCCTCAACACGATTCAGGGGGCTGATACCATCATGGTCATCGACCACGGGGAAATCATCGAGAGCGGTAATCACGAGAAGTTAATGAGCCTAGAAGGTAAATACTATAGTATGTTTTATAATCAATTCAAAAACGTGGAAGCGGGTTTAGAATGATGTGGAGACTGGGAAGCCAGTCTCCTTTTTTTGTGCTCAATACAGTTCTCAATGCTCGCGGAGACGCATTTTTTCTAAAACGGTAAATGCCCTCCATTTCATGTCGTTTCCTATAAAATCACAAATCTCTATATCAAAAAATGACACTAAATAATGACAAGTGTAAAGACACTTGGTAGAATACTAATGATTAATAGAATTATTCTGTACCTAAACTTTAGAAATTTAGGGAATAATGTAAAAAAATAGCTGCGAACATAGGGGGATCGACATGAACAACAAAAAGGAAATATCAGGCCGGAGATTGCTAGGCATCGCCGGGATGGGCTGGATGTTCGATGCTATGGACGTGGGCATGCTTTCATTCATCATCGCAGCCTTAAAAGTAGAATGGAATCTAACTCCTGGACAGATGGGCTGGATTGGGAGTATCAATTCAATCGGTATGGCCGTTGGGGCACTTATTTTTGGCCTAATGGCAGATAAAATTGGCCGCAAAAATGTATTTATCATCACCTTATTATTATTTTCTATCGGGAGCGGTCTTTCCGCGCTTGCAACAACACTAGGCGCTTTTTTAGCGCTAAGATTTTTCATTGGTGCAGGTCTTGGAGGGGAACTACCGGTTGCCTCGACCCTTGTATCAGAAAGTGTCCCTGCTGAAAAACGCGGCAGAGTAGTTGTCCTGCTGGAGAGTTTTTGGGCAGGCGGATGGTTGGTATCCGCCCTTATTTCCTACTTTATCATCCCAAAATATGGCTGGCAGATTGCCTTAATTATTAGTGCTATTCCTGCTTTGTATGCCTTATATTTACGAATTGGTTTACCTGACTCACCGCGCTTTACAGCATTAAAGAAGACGGAAAGAATCTCTGCTTTCCAAAGCTTTGCAAAATTATGGTCGAAGGAATACCGCCGTCAAACTGCGATGCTGTGGATTGTCTGGTTTTGCGTCGTCTTTTCCTATTATGGGATGTTCCTATGGCTTCCAAGTGTCATGGGTATGAAGGGCTTTAGCTTAATAAAAAGCTTTGAATATGTGTTAATTATGACCTTAGCACAGTTACCAGGTTACTTCACGGCCGCATGGTTTATCGAAAAATTTGGGCGGAAATTTGTCTTAGTCGTTTATTTACTCGGAACAGCAGTCAGTGCCTATTTCTTTGGAACAGCAGATTCTACCGCCCAATTGCTGACCGCAGGAATTCTGTTATCTTTCTTTAATCTTGGAGCTTGGGGCGGTCTTTATGCCTATTCACCAGAACAGTACCCAACGATCATCCGTGGAACGGGGACTGGGATGGCAGCTTCGTTTGGACGGATTGGCGGGGTTCTTGGGCCATTATTGGTAGGGTCGCTTGTTACAAAAAACGTGCCGATTTCAACAATCTTCACGATTTTCTGTATCGCCGTCCTTGTTGGTGCTCTTTCAGTCCTCTTTTTGGGAAAAGAAACGAAAAGAAAAGAATTAGTATAATAATTTTGGGTGTAGAGATTCCTTATTTTGGAGTCTCTTTCTTTTATTGTAAACAGGGAAACATATTTAACCAAAATATTTGAAAAACAGTAGGTATCCACCTAATAAAAGTAAATCCTTTTCAACTTTAGTGGAATAAAGCTTCTGTCTTAATAAAACAGTATTTTTAATATATTGCAAATTATTTTAAAATAATGTATAATACCACTAGACGAACCCCTAAATATTATGTACAATGTTTTCAGAATATTATCTTTTTTTAAAACAGTTAGACAAAAGAGTTGGGAAAATTTTTCAAAAAATTAGGGGGTAAGTCATGAGGAAGAGAAAATTAGCTGGAGTATTTATGTCTTTTATGGTAGCAGCAGGGGTGTTGGCAGGATGTAACTCAAGTGCTAGTGGTGACGGGGAAAAAGGCGGCGATATTAAAATTGGTGCTAACCTCGAACTATCTGGCGGAGTAGCTTCTTATGGTCAGTCGGCAAAAGAAGGTATTGAATTAGCCATCGAAGAAATCAACAAAAAAGGTATTAATGGCAAAAAATTAAAATTAGTGACAGTCGACAATAAGTCGGATGCAGCTGAGGCAACGAATGGTGCACTAAAACTTGCCACCCAAGATAAAGTTGTGGCAATGATCGGTGCAGCAACTAGTACAAACACACTAGCTCAAGTACAGATTGCTCAAGATAATAAAATTCCATTAATCACACCAACTGCAACAAACGCTACGATTACAAATAAAGACGGAAAGCTAAATGACTTTGTCTTCCGTACATGCTTTATTGACCCATTCCAAGGTACAGTTGCAGCGAACTTTGCAACCAATGATTTAAAGGTTAAAAGCGCAGCTGTTTTAATTGATAGCTCAAGCGACTACTCTAAAGGTCTTGCTGCTTCTTTCAAAAAGAATTTTGAAGCTAATGGCGGGAAAATTGTTAAAGAAGAAGCATATGTGGCAAAGGATACAGATTTCCGTGCTACTTTAACAAATATTAAAGCAGCAAATCCAGAATATATCTTTGTTCCTGGTTTCTATGAAGAAGTAGGGTTAATTATCAAACAAGCTCGTGAACTTGGCTTAAATGTACCAATCATGGGTGGTGATGGTTGGGATTCTCCTAAACTAGTAGAAATCGCAGGCGCTCAAACACTTAATAACACATTTATTACAAACCACTACTCATCAGGTGATAGCGATAAGAAGGTTCAAGACTTCGTTACAGCATTCAAAGCGAAATACGATGGTAAATCTCCGGATGCCTTTACAGCTCTAGGTTATGACACTGTATATTTCCTTGCAGATGCAATTAAGCGTGCTGGAAGCAGTGATTCTAGTAAAATTCAAAAGGCTCTTGCAGAAACTGATGGATTAGAACTTGTTTCAGGAAAAGTGAAGCTTGATAAAAACCATGATCCAATCAAAGCCGCTGTTATCCTTGAGTACAAAAACGGTGAACAACAATTTAAGACAAAGATCAACCCTTAATAGAAAAGCGGAAGCGCCTTGCCCAGGGGCGACAGGCATAAGACGAGCCGGCGAGAAGGTTGCACTTTAACCTTCTTGACGGATTGGCTTATGACCCCGAGCCCCTAGGCGCTGTAGCTAGACAAATAGAAAAGCGGAAGCGCCTAAGCGCTGGATTGAGCTCAATAGTATCTGCTAGACAAATTTTCATAGTTTGCCAAAGGGATAGGGAGCGTAATGTCTCCCTATTCCACTTTCTAAAAGAAATGCAAGTTTCCCAACATGCAAACGTTGTTTAATTGTATTTAAAAAAAGATTCGTAGAAGTCGGTCCAAAGGAGTGTAAGACATATGGAATTAATTCAGCAGCTTGTCAATGGAATTTCCTTGGGCAGTATTTATGCACTAATCGCCCTAGGATACACAATGGTATACGGTATTGTAAAACTAATTAACTTTGCCCATGGGGATGTCTTCATGGTCGGTGCCTTTATAGGTTTTTATTCCATTACTATTCTTGATTTAGGATTTTTCCCAGCATTACTTATTTCAATGGTTGCCTGTGCAATCTTCGGTGTATTAATCGAGAGGATTGCCTATAAACCTCTCCGGAATGCAACAAGAATCGCTGCCCTTATTACAGCGATTGGAGTCTCATTGTTTATCGAGTATGGAACCATTTATATTCGCGGTGCTCAGCCGGAAGCTTATCCAGATGGAATCGTTCCACTAAAAACCCTTGAGATTTTTGGGGTGAAAATCAGCGGTCAGTCCATCCTTATTTTAGGAACATCCGTCATCTTAATGATTTTACTTCAATTTATCGTTCATAAAACAAAAATTGGTAAAGCCATGCGTGCTGTATCACATGACATGGATGCTGCAAGATTAATGGGTATCAATGTAAATAACACGATTTCAGCAACTTTTGCAATCGGATCTGCCCTAGCAGGAGCAGCGGGCGTGGTCTTTGGGGTATACTATACAAAAATCGAGCCGTTAATGGGAATTATCCCAGGGCTTAAAGCGTTTGTCGCAGCTGTTTTAGGCGGAATTGGAATTATTCCTGGCGCGATGACCGGCGGTTTATTATTAGGTGTCATTGAGTCACTTGTTAGTGCTGCAGGTTACTCTCTATGGCGAGACGGTGTAGCGTTTGTTGTGCTTATCTTAATTTTGATTTTCCGTCCAGCTGGTTTATTTGGTAAAAATATCAGGGAAAAGGTGTAAGGAGGTCTTTAAGCAATGACAATGTTAAAACAAGCAAAATTTTTCTGGACCTCGATCGTGTTAGCCGTTATATTTTCGGTCGTCATGCAATTTTTAATTAATGGTGGTTCATTGAATCAGTTTTATGTAAATACGCTATTTTTTATTGGTATTAATATTATTCTTGCGGTAAGTCTTCATTTAATTATTGGTATTACCGGTCAGTTTTCGATTGGACATGCCGGGTTCCTTGCTGTTGGCGCCTATGCCTCAGCCATTATGACAATGAAACTTAGCCTCCCGTTTCCAGTGGCCCTTCTTGTTGGCGGTGTAGCTGCAGCAGTAGCAGGTCTCATTATTGGGATTCCGTCCCTTCGATTAAAAGGTGATTATCTAGCGATTGCCACACTTGGATTCGGAGAGATTGTGAGAATTGTCTTCTTAAATATTGATTACGTCGGCGGAGCAAGCGGAATGACTGTCTCCCACTTTACCACATGGCCTTGGTTGATCGGTTGTGTTATTTTAACAATTGTAGTGATTGCGAACTTTACAAATTCGACTCATGGGCGAGCATGTATTTCGATCAGAGAAAATGAAATTGCTGCCGATGCGATGGGGATTAATACAACCTATTATAAGGTAACAGCTTTTGCAATCGGTGCATTTTTTGCTGGAATTGCCGGTGCATTATATGCTCATAACTTTTATATTATCCAACCAACAAACTTTGGCTTTTTGAAATCATTTGATATTTTAATCTTTGTCGTTCTAGGCGGGTTAGGAAGTATGTCAGGAGCGGTGATTGCTGCAATCCTGTTAACAATCATTTCGACCTATCTATCTAGCTATCCAGAGGTTCGGATGGTTATTTACAGCCTTGTCCTAATTGTGATGATGCTTTTCCGTCCGCAAGGTCTGCTCGGCACAAAAGAAATTACCTCATTCTTTAAAGTTGGTAAAGCGGCTAAAGGAGGAGTAAAGCATGACAACAAAAACCCAATTGCTTAAAGTAGAAAATGTCGGGATTCGTTTCGGCGGTTTAAAAGCTGTATCAGATGTAAATGTGGAATTAAATCAGGGTGAACTTGTCGGTTTAATTGGCCCCAATGGTGCAGGTAAAACCACATTTTTTAACTTGCTAACAGGTGTCTATGTTCCAACGGAGGGAACCATTTCGTTAACAGGTGATAAACTTAATGGCTTAGCACCTTATAAAATCACTAAAAAAGGAATCAGCCGGACATTTCAAAACATTCGCTTGTTTAGTGATCTGTCTGTTCTCGATAATGTAAAGGTCGCTTATCATTCACTGGCAAAGCATTCGATGGTAAGCTCTATCTTCCGCCTTCCAACTCACTTTGCTGGTGAAAAGGAAATGGAAGAAAAGGCAATTGACTTCTTGAAAATCTTTAAGTTGGAAAATGTGATGCATGAAAAGGCGAAGAACTTACCGTATGGACAGCAGCGTCGCCTCGAAATTGCCCGGGCATTGGCAGCCGGCCCAAAATTATTGCTGCTCGATGAGCCAGCCGCCGGAATGAATCCACAGGAAACAGAAGAACTAATGAACTTAATTGCGTTAATCCGTGAGAAATTTTCATTAACAATCCTCTTAATTGAACATGATATGGGCCTTGTTATGGGTGTGTGTGAGCGCATCTATGTGCTTGACCATGGTCAATTAATTGCGGATGGGACACCAGAACAAATCAGAAATAATCCAAAAGTCATCGAAGCCTATCTTGGAGAGGAGGTCTCCTAATGCTAAAAGTGAATGATATAAATGTTTATTATGGTAATATCCACGCGTTGAAGGGGGTTTCCCTCGAGATCAATCAAGGAGAAATTGTTACGTTGATTGGTGCCAATGGTGCGGGGAAAAGTACGCTTTTACAAACCATATCAGGACTATTGAAGCCGAAAAATGGTGAAGTATTGTTTGAAGGCGAGCATGTAGCCGGGAAGGTTCCGCAATTAATTGTGAAACGGGGAATTTCACAAGTACCGGAAGGCCGCCGTGTGTTCTCGAACATGTCTGTGGAAGAAAATCTTGAATTAGGTGCGTACTTAAGGAAAGATAAAAAGGGAATTCAAGAAGATTTTGAAAAAGTTTATCAGCTGTTCCCACGGTTGTTAGAGCGTAAAAAGCAGCAATCTGGGACCCTTTCTGGTGGAGAGCAGCAAATGCTTGCGATGGGACGAGCATTAATGGCTAGGCCGCGTCTCTTACTGTTAGACGAGCCGTCCATGGGTCTTGCACCGCTATTAGTAAAAACGATTTTCAAGATTATCGAGGAAATCAATAAAACGGGCACAACGATTCTATTAGTAGAGCAAAACGCCAATATGGCCCTCTCGATTGCCGACCGTGCTTATGTTATTGAAACAGGAAAAATTGTCGCTTCTGGAACAGCTGCAGAGCTTAACTCAAGCGACCAAATTAGAAATGCTTATCTTGGCGGGCATTAAAACCGAAAAGCTCTAGCGCCTAGGCACTAGAGCTAGATATCAAAAAGGAGTTGGGACCCCCAACTCCTTTTAATTTTAACATTATCTTTTCATTTTCCGTTGTTCAGGATCTAGCCGGAATTGCTGGCGGCGCTTCGGTTGCATTAGATGTCTAATTTTGTTTGCATAATCTTCATACAACTGTTCCAATCCTACAAATGTTAGTGAAAAGAAGTTAGCATAATTCTTTTGGACTTCCCACTTTAACTCGTTCTTTCCACAAATACTATATTTATTTAGCTCTTCTATTTCCTCCTGAATCTTCGCTAATTCAACTCCTTGCTGCTCTTCAGGAAGCGAGAGAACATAATCTATTTTTACGATGTAATTAATCGATTTCTCAATCTTCCAATTAATTTCTTGATATCCTTCTTCATCAATCAGCTCGTATTTTAATTTAAATTCATTTAGTAGTTTAGCAGATTCATAGGTTGAATTCACAATATCATCACGGGTCATATCTTTAGTTTCATAGCTGAGCATATGCTTCCAAGATGGCTGGGTAATCGCCTTGCGGTGGTCCTCAAGGGTATGGCAGAACTTTTTATAGCCGTGCAGCTCTGGATTTTCAAAAGCTGGGCTTGCAGGGTCAAGGAACGGTGCAAGCGGTGCGACAAAATAGTATATTCGTTTATCTTGCTGACAAGCAAGATGAATCTTTTCACAGAAATCAATGTTTTCTAAGGCGCTGTCATATGTTTGTCCTGGAATTCCAACCATGAAGAATAAATCGATTTTTTTACAGCCATGCTTTAAGGCAAAATTGAGCGTATCAATGACTTTTGAGTTGGTACAATTAAATTTTCCATTATAACGTCTAATCTTTTCATCATGGGTTTCAAGCGTGATTTCAATACTATATTTGGGAACACTTTCATTCATTTGTTGAAAGAACTCTTCATCTGCATACTGGAATAATTCAAAAACGACTTCATTTTTAAGATTGAGTTCTTTCAGCCGGCTAAAAAACTCTTTGACATATTCACGTCCACCCTGGCGCAAATCATGGAGGATAAAAATGGGTGCCTGGCTAAAGCGGGAAATGAATTTAATATCTTCGACGAGCTTTTCGGGTGACCGTAAGGCGAGCGAACTACGGTTACAGTTTTGATCATAAGCATCCTTAGAACCGCCGCAAATCAGGCAGTTTTGCGAGCAGCCTCGCGCCGTCAGTAAGGCGGTATTCGGGTACTGCAGCCAGCCATTGTATGGCAGCGGGTCAAGGAAGTTCCGATATTTAAAGACAGAGCGTATCGCATAGCGATATCCTGGAACATCCAGATCATCTAAATCCTTAGGTACATAGGTAAGCGGATTGTAGCCAACATCACTTCCCTTCTTCCACGTTAAATTGGGGATGTCAGCATAGTGGGTATTTCCTTGTTCGATTTTATTCATCAATAGAAGCATCAGTTTTTCAGTGGAATCGCCGCGCATCACAAAATCGATACAAGGATATTCAATCAGTTCCTTATGATAATAGGTCGAAGACAGGCCGCCAAAAATCACCGGGATATCGGGATGAAGTTTTTTAACTACTCTAGCTAACTCGATACTGCCATGAGCGTGTGGAAGCCAGTGAAGGTCAATTCCGAAAGCCTTTGTTTGGATGTTCTTTAACTTTGCTTCGACATCAAATTTGTCACTCATGAGCATTCGATTGGCGATATTAATGATTTTCACTCGAAGACCGTACCTTTCCAGGTATTCCGCGATACTGGTAATGCCAATCGGATACATCTCAAATACGGGTGATGAGGGAACTACATCACTGATGGGGCCGGCAAGCAGGGAGTTTTTTCGAAAATCATAGACGCTTGGAGCATGCAAAAGGACTAAATCGTATTTCATTTATTTCACCTCATGGAAAATAGTATAAAGAACAGCGTCTTTCTATAGGGTTAAAATATTTTTTGTGAAGTATGGAACATAAACTATTTTTCAATAGGAATAATGAAAATATTATCTTTTTTGGAAATGAAAGTAATTTATTGTTGTTAAGTTTAGTGTACTATAATAATTGTTTATTAGAGTGACAAATGGGTGACAGATATTGGGTGATTTTGTGTAAATTCTGCTAATCCAGTATGCTAGAAACTAGTTTAGAGTCTTCAAAGTCAGGGAGGAATTATAACGTGGCACAATCTAAAACAAATGCGATGCGCATTTTAGATGCAAAAAAGGTCAGCTATGAAATGCTTACCTATGATAATAAAGACGGAAAAATTGACGGTGTTTCTGTTGCCGAAAAAATAGGCAGAGACCCTAAGGAGGTCTATAAGACGCTCGTTGCACAGGGGGCCAGCAAGAATGCCTATGTCTTTGTTATTCCCGTTGCTGAGGAATTGGATTTAAAAAAGGCAGCAAAAGCAGCTGGTGAAAAGAATGTGGAGATGCTTCCCGTCAAGGATATTCAGAAATGGACAGGATATATCCGCGGCGGCTGCTCGCCTATTGGTATGAAAAAGGAGTATAAGACGATTATTGATGAGCACGCCAATGAGCTGGATACTATCATTGTCAGCGCCGGGAAAATTGGTGTCCAAATCGTTTTAGCCCCTGCCCAATTGCAAGAGGTCACAAAAGCTGACATTGTCCCAATCATTAAGTAAGATTTTTTTACTAGGCACTCACCTATAGGTGGCAATCGCATAAGATAGGGTGAAATTATCTTACGAGTGTCACGATAAAAGGGAGTGTTGATCAGTGGCAGGAAAAATTAAAAATTATTTTGCTGGCGGTAATACAGCTAGAGGTTTTCATAATTTATATGATTCCAATCTTCAAGATCTCGACCGGTTATTTATTTTAAAAGGCGGTCCAGGAACAGGTAAATCTTCACTCATGAAAAAAATCGGCAATGAGTGGCTTGAAAAGGGCTTTGATGTTGAATTCTTACATTGTTCTTCTGATAATAATTCCATAGATGGTGTTTTGATCCCGGCGTTAAAGGTGGGAATTGTCGATGGAACTGCCCCGCATGTGATTGAACCAAAAGCACCAGGTGCGGTGGATGAGTATATTAACCTCGGCGAGGCTTGGAATGCTCGTGCCTTAGCCATCCATAAAAGTACAATCATGAAGTTAACTAATCAAATCAGCCAGTCCTTTCATAAGGCCTATGATACGTTTAAAGAAGCATTGGATATTCATGATGATTGGGAAAAAATCTATATCAACAGCATGGATTTTAAGAAAGCGGACCAATTAACGAACAAATTAATTGATACCATCTTTGGAAAAATGAAGCTAAGTAAAAAATCAGATATCCGTCACCGCTTTTTAGGAGCAGCAACGCCAAAAGGAGCGGTCGATTATGTTCCGAATCTAACGGAAGAGATTCCAAAACGTTATTTCATTAAAGGGCGCCCGGGCTCTGGTAAATCAACCATGCTGAAGAAGCTTGCGGCGGCGGCTGAAGTCAGAGGGGTGGATGTAGAGGTTTACCATTGTGGCTTTGACCCGCACAGCCTCGATATGGTCATTTTCAGGGAACTAGGAATTGCGATCTTTGATAGTACTGCCCCTCATGAATATTTCCCAAGCAGAGATGGCGATGAAATCATTGATATGTATGAATTACTAATCGCTCCAGGGACAGATGAAATCTTTGAAGATATCATCACTAAAATTTCAACCAATTATAAAAATAAGATGAACGAGGCAATCTCCTATTTAGCTCGGGCGAAGGAACTTCATGATGAGCTAGAGGAAATATATATTGCAGCGATGGACTTTTCCGTTGTTGAAGGAATCCAGAACAAAATAGCCGAGGAAATCAGGGAGTTAGCGGCGAGTAAAGTAGAGTAAAAATACTTTCAAATAGGACTAAAATATTACCTTTCACCAAATTAGGCAGGGCGCATACGTTAAAGGGAAAATTAAATAAAAGGGGACTTAACCTTGGATCATTTCAATTACCCTCAGGGTCATGGTAAAATGCCTAATTTTCCTTATGAAAACAACCTCCGGCAGACACAAACACAACCGCCGCCGCATGGAGGAGGCTATCAACCACCATCGCACGGAGGAGGCCATCAACCGCCGCCGCATGGAGGAGGTCATCAACCACCATCGCACGGAGGAGGCCATCAACCGCCGCCGCATGGAGGAGGTCATCAACCGCCGCCGCACGGGGGAGGTCATCAACCGCCGCCGCATGGGGGAGGTCATCAACCGCCGCCGCATGGGGGAGGTCATCATCCGCCATCACATGGAGGAGGCTATCAACCGCCGCCGCATGGGGGAGGCTATCATCCGCCATATGGAGGAGGCTCCCATTATGATGGTCCTCCGGCTGGACCGCCTCCCACCTATATTCCGCATGAATCAGCTGGCTTATATGCGGTTGACCCAGGAGGAATTAGGCACTGTCTGTACCGTTATACCTATATTTGGTTGAGAAACGGAAGTAGCTTCTGGTATTATCCAACCTACGTGGGCAGAAACTCCATCGGTGGGTACCGCTGGAGTGGAAACCACTGGATATATTATGGAACGGACTTAAGCAGAATCCGTTCATTTAGTTGCCACTAATTAGAAAGAACTGTCCTAAATTGGGCAGTTCTTTCTTTTTTTTAAGAGTTTGGATTTGTTTTGCTTTTCTGCCCTTTGGTGTTGCGCTTATTACCTTTGCTGTTATCACCGCTGACAAACTCGCTGGAAAATTCAGCTTCCGACTGTCCTGCTTGCGGTGAGTTTTGATTCTTACTGCCTTTGTTGTATTTCTTCGTCATCATTGATCCCTCCTTTTCTACTATGGTTTAGTTTGCATTCGAGTAAGTTGTTTATTCAGGTAAAATAAAGGTAATATTTGAATGATTAGATAGCTGACGGGAATTTTTTGAAAGGGTGATTGGATGCAGTCAAAGATAGACTTGTTAACAAAACTATTTGAAGAAAATCGAAATGAAGCAAATGCAGGACCGATGGAGAAATATATGAAAGACCACTTCCCCTTCCTTGGCATCAAGAAGCCTGATCGAAGTGTGCTGGAGAAGCAGTTTTTTCAAGAAACAGGGCTGCTAAAGGAGCCGTTTAACCAGGAATTTATTCGTGAACTTTGGGCGAAGGATGAACGTGAATACCAATATACAGGATTGGTTTACATGGAAAAGTCGCTGAAAAAACTTGTGAAAAGTGATTTATCTTTCATGGAGGAATTGATTCAAACGAAATCGTGGTGGGATACGGTGGATGCAATTGCTCCCAAACCGGTTGGGGAAATTGCCAAAGGGTTTCCTGACGTCGTGGCGGAGACAATTGATTGCTGGGCCACCCATGATTACCTCTGGCTCCGCAGGGCAGCACTTCTTTTTCAATTAAAGTATAAAGAGAACACAAATGAAGAACTGCTTTATCAATACATACGCCTGAATGCAGACAGTAAGGAATTTTTTATCCAAAAGGCCATTGGCTGGGCGTTACGGGAATATTCGAAGACCAATCCGGCATCCGTGAAAAAATTTATCGAAGCAACCAAGCTAGCACCGTTAAGTGTTCGGGAAGGAAGTAAGTATTTAGCTTGAGCATCTGGGAGATAATGTTTTTGATAATCTGTTAAAATGGCAATAATGAAATGGGATAGAGGGTGGACAGCATGATAAAATGTATTGCAACAGATATGGATGGAACACTATTGAATTCAGTTCAACAAATCAGCTTAGCGAATAAGGAAGCTATTTTAAAAGCGCAGTCACAAGGCGTTGAAGTGGTGGTTGCAACAGGTCGGTCGTATCAAGAGGCTACTTACGTACTTACTGAGGCGGGTTTAACCTGCCCGGTTATTTGTGTGAATGGTGCGGAAGTACGTTCCAAAGAGGGGGACGTCCTTTCAGCGACTCCAATTGGGAAACCATTAGCTCGAGAGGTTGCTGCAAGGCTTACGGAAAAGGACGTGTATTTTGAAGTTTACACAAATCAGGGGGCCTTTACGCTCGACCCGGACAAGGCCGTTTCCATTCTTGTTGATATTGTAATGAGTGCGAACCCAGAAGCCAATCAGGCTGAGATTATTGAAGCTGCAGGGGCAAGAATCCGAGATGGCTTAATCCAAACAATTGAAGATTATGAACGGCTGTTTGCGAATGATCAGTATCAAATCTATAAATTTCTTGTCTTCTCGTTTGATGGGGAAAAATTAGAAGCGGCAAATCAAGCATTAGCAGACTTAGAAGAACTAGCTATCGCATCTTCTGGTCATGAAAACATCGAAATCACCCACCGTGAGGCTCAAAAAGGAATTGCACTCGAGTCTTTTGTGAAAGAAAGAGGAATTGACTTAGCGGAAACGATGGCGATTGGTGATAATTATAATGATGTGTCGATGTTTGAGAAAGCCGGCAGATCAGTGGCGATGGGGAATGCAAATTATGAGATCAAGTCTCTTTGTGATGTGATTACAGACACAAACGTTGAAAGCGGAGTGGCGAAAGCGATTCTCGAAGTGATCTAAAGAAAGGCAGGAGTCAATGAATAAGGTTTGTTCTATTTTACTTGTGATGGTAGTGATGTTGTCGGGCTGTTCTCTGTTTGAAAAAAAGGACGAAGGAATTGAAGGAGACGAAGCCGTTGTTACGCAGCAGACTAATGTCGAAGTGATGGCTCAAAAGCTGCAAGTCCCTTGGTCAATTGATAATGTGAATCAAGCATTTTACATCAGTGAGCGAACCGGAAGTATCGTGAAGATTGAAAACGGTAAAACAGAACGTCAATCAGTCCGTTTAGCACAGCCGCTAGCAAAAGCGGCCGAAGCAGGGCTGCTGGGCTTTGTTCTAGACCCTCAGTTTCTTGAGAACCAAAAGGCGTATGCCTATTATACTTATAGTGAAGATGGACAGGGGCAGTTTAACCGACTCGTTGTTCTAAGGACGAATGGTTCGGTCTGGACCGAAGAGAGAATCCTGATCGACCGGATTCCGAGTGCAACTTACCATCATGGCGGCAGGCTGAAAATTGGTCCGGATGGAATGCTCTATATCACGACGGGTGACGCGACCACTCCGGAAACCGCACAGAAGGTGAATAGTATCAATGGGAAGATTTTGCGAATGACATTGGATGGCAAGATTCCATCCGACAATCCATTCCCGAACTCGTATGTCTACAGTTATGGGCATCGTAATCCGCAGGGATTGGTGTGGGTGGGGAACACCTTATATGCAAGTGAGCATGGGCAATCGGCTCATGATGAGATCAATCGGATTTCCCCAAGGGCTAATTATGGATGGCCAGTTATTCAAGGGACCGAGCAGAAGACTGGGATGGTAACACCAATATATCAGTCCGGTGATGAAACATGGGCTCCGTCCGGACTGGCCGCAGTCGATGGGAAGCTGTATGCCGCAACATTAAGAGGCAACGCCGTTCGTGAATTTGGATTGAGCCAGAAACAGACTCGCTCGGTGGTTATTGGTCTGGGGAGAATCCGAGACCTATATATCGATGGTGACTACCTCTACTTCGTAAGCAACAACACCGACGGCCGCGGAAACCCGGACGAGAACGATGATAAACTATATCGTGTGTTATTAAGGGATTTATAAGTGAAAGGGTGTCAGGCACCATGTGAATACTTCACATGGTGCCTGACACCCTTCTTTGTCGATTTTTGTGAAGGTATGAAAATTCATAGGCGGAGAATTTCCGGTTAATGTATATAGAGGACGCTTAAGAAGCAGATTTAAGCGGAGATATTCCGGTTAATTGTTCTAAATAAGACAAAATCCAAAGATTTGGATAATATAAGCGGAAAATCTTCCTTTATTTTCAAGGAAATATGGGCATTTCCCAATTTAAACGGAATTTTTTCGTTTATTTTTAAACAAAGTGAAAGTAACATTCAGTTATAACAGAAGCTTTAGAAAAAAATAAATGAAAGCGTTGACATGTTTATTTCATCGTGATATTATCAATGTATAAATTAAATACACCCTATCCTTTAGGGTTGTTACTGGTCGTGCAGGCAAAACCTAAATTGTCGTCTCATAACATTTGTTTGAGGCGTGCAATTTAGGTTTTTTTATATTCTTGAGACACTTTGATCCGGAAAAAGGGACTCGGGGTGGCTGCCTACCTGTAACGGTGTATTTCATTAAAAACTTAATAATATTTTACAGGATTGTTACTGGTTCGGCAGGCAAAACCTAAATTACTCAACACGTGAGGATTAGTTCCTTATGGTTGGTTAATTTAGGTTTTTTGTTTTCTTGGGACTGGAAGCGGATACAAATTTGGTTTTATAAAATTTGGAGGTGTTTTTAATGGCTAAAAAAGATTACACAGGATTAACAAGCAACATTCTAGAGTTAGTCGGTGGAAAAGAAAATATCAACAGTGTCTTTCATTGTGTGACAAGACTACGTTTTAAATTAAAAGATGAGAAACTCGCCAAAACAGAAGAGATTAAAAATTTAGAGGGCGTTGTAACCGTAATGCAGAGCGGTGGGCAATATCAGGTGGTTATTGGAAACCATGTACCTGATGTCTATGCGACATTCTTACAAGTAGCCAATATTAACGGAGCCGCTGAAAGTGATTCAGAAGAAACAAACAAAGCAGGCTTAGGTGCTAGATTTATAGATATGATTTCAGGAGTTTTTACTCCAATCCTCGGCGTTTTAGCCGCAACAGGTATGATTAAAGGTCTCGCTGCCTTAATCCTTGCTTTAGGCTGGGTGACAGCGACATCAGGCACTTATAACTTACTGAATATTGCAGGAGACGGTTTATTCAATTTCTTACCCATCTTCTTAGGTTACACAGCCATGAAAAAATTCGGTGGAACACCGTTTATCGGAATGGCCATCGCTGCAGCTTTGGTGCATCCAACATTGACAACGTTAACAGCAGGCGATCCACTTTATACACTATTTAAAGGTTCGTTATTCCAGTCTGATATTCGCATTACATTCTTAGGTATTCCAGTTATCATGATGAGTTACGCATCATCCGTTATTCCAATTCTTCTTTCAGCATTCTTTGCAACAAAAATAGAAAAAGGGTTCAAAAAAATCATTCCAGATGTTGTAAAAACTTTCGTTGTTCCATTTTTAACGATCATCATTATGGTTCCATTAACTTTCTTAGTGATTGGTCCCGTTGCTACATGGGCAGGTACTCTTCTTGGTGCAGCAACATTATGGGTTTATAAGTTAAGCCCTGTTGTAGCTGGTTTAATTCTCGGTGGGTTTTGGCAAATATTTGTTATCTTTGGACTTCACTGGGGACTTGTTCCGATCGCCATTAACAACTTAACAACATTACATTACGACCCAGTTCTAGCAACAACAGTTATGGTATGTTTCGCACAAGTTGGTGCCGTTTTAGCGGTTATGTTAAAGACAAAAAACAAAGGATTGAAGACACTAAGTTTTCCAGCTTTCATTTCAGGTATTTTCGGTGTAACAGAACCAGCGATTTACGGTGTAACATTACCACTTAAAAAACCATTTATTATGAGCTGTATTGGTGGTGCAGTCGGCGGTGGTATTATTGCTGCAACTGCAGGTAAATTATGGATGTTTGGCGGCATGGGTATTTTCGTTATCCCAACATTTATCAAACCTGGCTCAGCACTAGGTATGGCTGTCTACGGAGCTATCATTGCATTAGTTGCAGGTTTTGCCGTAGCATTTGTTTTAACATACCTATTTGGTTTCAAAGATCCAGCCAATAAAGAAAAAGCAACAACAAATGAACCAAAGAAAGAAAAAGTTTTTGATAAAAACCGTATGCAAGAGGTTGTAAGTCCTATTAAGGGGAATGTGATTCCATTAACTGAAGTGGAAGACGCTGCATTTTCAAGCGAAGCTTTAGGAAAAGGAATTGCGATTGAACCAACAGAAGGAAAAGTCGTTTCTCCAGTCAACGGTGTCGTAACCATGCTTTTCAAAACCAACCATGCTATTGGACTTACATCAGATAATGGCGTAGAAATCCTCATTCATGTGGGAATGGATACGGTTAAATTAGAAGGGGAATATTTTACTTCGCATATTAACCAAGGCGATCAAGTGAAAATGGGAGATTTGTTAGTAGAATTTGATATCGATAAAATTAAAGCGGCGGGTTGTGAAGTGACAACACCTATCATTATCACCAATAGCGGCGATTATGCAGAAATTAATCCAACAGCAAAAACAGCAATTAATCAGAAAGAAACATTATTAACGATTTGTGGTTAATTTTTAAAAAAAGAGATTCCGATTGTTAACAGTCGGAGTCACTAAAATTGGAGGAGGAATTATTATGTCAAAACAAACACGATTTCCAGAAGGATTTTTATGGGGCGGAGCAACCGCTGCTAATCAATTAGAAGGTGCCTATAATGCAGGCGGTAAAGGACTATCGATTTTTGATATGGTTACCTTTATCCCTAAAGAAGAACGTAAACACGACATTGAAATGGATGTCAGAAGTGAAGAAGAATTAGAAGCGTTATTAGCAGGCAATGAAGGGGACAACTTCCCTAAACGTCGTGGAATTGACTTTTATCACCGCTATAAAGAGGACATTGCGCTGTTCGCTGAAATGGGCTTTAAAACATTTCGGATGTCGATTTCTTGGCCGCGTATTTTCCCAAATGGGGATGAGTTAGTACCTAATGAAGAGGGTCTAGCATTTTACGACCAAGTTTTTGATGAACTATTAAAATATGGCATTGAGCCTTTGGTGACTTTATCTCACTATGAAATGCCGCTTCACTTGGTGCAAAAATATAATGGCTGGGCTGACCGCCGCTTAGTCGAATACTTTGTTCATTATGCGGAAACGGTATTTAATCGTTATAAAGGGAAAGTAAAATACTGGCTAACATTTAATGAAATCAATGTATCCACCATTTCACCGTATATCGGCAGCGGGATTCTTGTGGATCGTGTCGAGCATAAGGAACAAGCGGTTTATCAAGCTCTTCACCATCAATTTGTAGCAAGTGCACGGGCTGTCAAAGCATGTCATGAAATCATTCCAGATGCGATGATCGGCTGTATGCTGGCACGTATGGAAGTATATCCAGAAACATGCAGTCCAGATGATGTGTTAGCGGCGTTAGAAGAAGATCAAAAGAATTTATTTTTCACAGACGTTCAAGTCCGCGGCTATTATCCAAGCTATATGTTAAGCTATTTTGAAAAAAATAATATCCAAATTGACATGCTGCCAGGTGATGAAGAAATCCTGTTACAACATCCAGTGGACTTCTTATCCTTCAGCTACTATATGACAATGGTGACGAGTGGCGACCCTGATCGCTTAAAAGAAAAAGGAAACTTTTTCAGTGGAATTAAGAACCCTTATTTAGAAGCATCTGATTGGGGCTGGCAAATCGACCCTAAAGGCCTGCGCATTACATTGAAGAAAATGTATGACCGCTATCAAGTACCTTTATTCATCGTTGAAAATGGATTAGGTGCTTATGATAAGGTAGAGGAAGATGGTTCAATCAACGATGATTATCGGATTGATTACTTACGCGCCCATGTTGACCAAATGGGAGAAGCCATCAAAGATGGAGTAGAAGTAATGGGCTACACCAGCTGGGGCTGTATTGATTTAATCAGCGCAAGTACCTCAGAAATGTCTAAACGCTACGGATTCATTTATGTTGACCAAGATGATTATGGTAGCGGTACATTAGAAAGAAAGAAGAAAAAATCATTTGATTGGTACAAAAACGTCATCGCAACCAACGGCGAACAACTGTAAATAAGAAAAAGAGATTGGAGCTTCCAATCTCTTTTTTTTTGCCTTTTCTTACAGAATCTCAATCTTTAAAGAATTCACCTGTGAAACCAGCAGTTCTTCGTATTCTTTTTGAGCTTGGTAGTAGACCTCTTGTTCGCCGACTTTAGGGTTTTCCTTTTTAACTTTGTCAACTAAGTCCTTTTGGACCTTCTGGGACATGACTATCATTTGATATTGCTGCTTTTCTGTTGCCCAGAACTTCTCTTCGCCGTACTCATTGATCAGCTTTTTAGCTGACTCAAATTGATAATATTGTTCGCGCGCTTTATTGAGGGCTGCATCTACTTCCGTCTCCGTTGCTTTATGTCCCTTTTCATCCGCCAGTAACGCCATCGCACGGAGGCGGATGATTTGTGTTAATAACTGATTTTTGTCTTCAAGTGTTTTTTCCTGTGTATCTAAATAAGCGAGTTCTTCCTCTAACTGCTCACCCTTATATTGTTTCTGTGCACTCTCACGGTTGATTGCCAGCTGCAATTGGTTAATAAACTTATAAAAGCTGACATCCTCGTCAGTGATCCACTCGCCATTCACCTTGGCAACCCCTTTTGGCTTGGTCACGTTCAGTTCAATGACTTTCTCTGTCTTTTTCCCGTCCTTTTTAAGTGTAAACACGGCCTCATATTTACCGCCCATTGGCAAATTCACTTTGCCGGTATAGGTGCCATTTTTCCCTTCCTTAAGCTTGACATCAAAACTTCCATGATCCATTTCCGTCATCGCTAAGTGGGCAGATACATCCAGCCCTTTTCCCGCCTTCTTGTTTTCGGTTACTTTTACTTCAAAAGGCATGGCTGTATCCTTAACGAAATAAAGATCCTTCGTGACATCCACTTTATAGTCAGGGTCTGAACTGCATCCTGTCATCACGGCAATTAGAAGAAGGATGGAGAATATTACCCGTATCTTCATGAGCTGATTCCTCCTAAATTATGAGTTTGTAAAAACTCTTCTACTTTATATTTCTCCATTTTCCCATGATTCAAATAAGCCACATGGGTACATATCTGCTTGATTTCGTCCAGATGGTGCGAGGACAGCAGAATCGTCTTATCCTGAAGGGAACTTAGTACATCTAAAATTTCTTTTCTTCCAAGCGGGTCAATACCACTCGTCGGTTCATCAAGAATAAGCAGGCTTGAATCTTGATAAAGGGTGATCGCTAGACCAAGGCGCTGCAGCATCCCTTTCGAGTACTTCTTGACTTGTTCATTGCGGTCATCCCACAAGCTGACCGAGCGAAGCACCTGCTCGATTCGTTCCTGGTTGGCAGTCTTCGTTACCGCCTCTGCAAAGAACGTCATATTTTCCAATCCTGTCAGCATTGGATAGAGCATAAATTTTTCCGGCAGATAGGCTATTGCTTTTTTCCACTCCTTATTTTTCTTGTTCACGGCAATCCCATTTATCAAAATTTCCCCTTGTTTGACCGGAAGCAATCCAAGCAAACTATTGATGAATGTCGATTTTCCGGCACCATTGCGGCCAACCAGGGCACAGATTTCATTCCGGTTAATGTCTAGATTGATTGAATCTAGGACCGTTTTTTTTCCGAATGATTGGTTTAAATTCTTTACGTTGATCATTCGTAACCCTCCTTACGATTGAATACAATCGCTGTGAAAAATGAAGCGATGAGCCAGAACAATAGATTTCCGAGCAAGAAGAATACTGGCTTTGTCCACATAAACGCTTGTAAGAGTCTCGACATATGGCCGAAGGAATATACCCCCGTGCCTGTTTCTAAAAACATTCGAACAGCCTGAAGCGGATTTAAAAAGTAGACTGAAGAAAATAGTTTCACATTTTCATGTGTTACATCAGGTAAGAACGATAGCAAGATAAAATCATGTAAAAAGAAAAAATAGAACCAGACAAAGATTGTAAATCCTAATATCTGCATCCTCGAGCGGCTGATGCTGCCGATTGCGGCGCCCATTTGCAAGAAGACGAGGCTCATACAAACAATCGCTGCCACAAAGATGAAATAACTTTTCATATCTAGTTGAAAGTTAAATTTTAATAGTAACAAATAGACGAAAAACCAAGTAATCAGCGGGACAAGGACTACTGTATAGAGTCCCAGGCTTTTTTTGAGTAGGAAGCTTCCGTAATGGTCTGTCTTTGTCAGCAGCATAATCAATGTCTTTTGTTCCTTTTCTTGAAAAATCGAAAACGCCCCGATAAATAAGCATAGAATCGGAATAAAATAGATAATCGTATCAAACAGGTTAATTAAGAGCACATAAAAGCCTTTATCAAATGAAAGGGCTGAGGAACGAAATAAAATCGCAATCGAAATCAGAACAATAATACTTAAACTTAGCCAAAGTCCTTTTCCTCTTATATTTTCCTTCCATTCCTTCCAAATGTAATGCATAGTAGGTGTCTCCCCTTTAGTAAAATCCCCACAATTAGCAAGGTGGCAATAAGGAAAATTGCTTTCGAATGGATTCCTTTTGACGTTGTTATTGGGTGTGGGTCATGAAACATGATAGATTCCTTTGTCAGCACCGCGTTCATTTTTTCATAAATCTTCAATGCGGGACTTTTTAAAAATAAATAGGATAATTCTTGATCTTCCATTAGTTGATATAAAGAAGAACGATAGGTTATTGGAAAATCCCCAATGTGGTCTTGGTCTAAATCGGTGATGGGGAACGTGCTGCCCCAGTCATTCCCTTTGCCATCCTTGCTCCAGGAATTATTCTCACTATTTCCGCCAAGAGTTACTGCAGGAATCGTATTTTCGGTAATTTGGTTTAAGGTGAAAACTTGATCATTGGAACTTGACCACAGTTCAATTCCGATTTGGTTTTGAACGATTTTGTTGTGGCGAAATTCGTTTCTGGTCGCTTGATCAATGTACATACCGCGTTGGTTCATATAAAAGGTATTATCGGCAATATCATTGTCATTGGCTTGGAGAAGCAATAATCCAAAGGATTGGTTGCCATAGTTCACGACAAATTGGTTATCCTCGAGCTTCAAATGGTTCGAGTTCATAATCGCTGCGCCACCGGTATTCATCGTGAATATATTTTTCTTGAAAATGTTCTCGTCGGAATACATGTAATGCAAACCATATCTTGTGTGGCTAATATTATTTTCATAGCTTTTATTGTTGTTGGCATATTCAAAGAACATCCCGTCCCGGGTGCCTTCAATCGTATTTTTTTCTAGCAGATTATCATTGGCATAATAAACGTGAATCCCATTTCCCTGGGACGCAATTTCGCCTTTTCCCAGGCCCTTAATCTGATTGGAACGAATGGTATTATGGTGCGCCTGGCTTAAATAAATGCCGTGAAAGGAGTCGCGGATGATCATATGTTCAACGACATTGTTGTTTGTGTAAATCTTAATGGCCGCGTATTCCTCAGCTGAGTTCCGGTTCATACCTCCATGCATGACAGTTAGGTGGCTCAGTTTTACATTAGGGGCCTTAATGGAAATGACATTCCCGGTTCCGTCTCCTTTGATTACGGTCTTTGTTGAGCCAATAATCGTTATCGGTTTGTTGATGACAATATCGCCCTGGTACGTTTTATTTTCAAGCCTCAACACCGCCCCTTCTTTCAGGCTGTCGATGGTTGCTTGTAATGGTTCGGCTGCCAGCTTTTTCTCAGGGCTCATGACTAGCAATAGAGAAAAAATGAAAGATAAGAGCGCAAGTTTTTTCATTTACTTTCGATCCTTCCATAACGGAATGAGTAAGAGGATAAACGCAGCGATCACCAAGTATGCTCCAAGGCCAAGCAGACTGTTGGTATGGAAGTTCGCCACTGTATTATGACCTAAAACAGGTGGAACAAAGGGATCCATTTTTATCGGAGCCTCGGGACTTAGATTGGTACCAAACTTTTTCAATGCATGTTGAAGGTCATAAACACCCAGTCCGCCGCCAATCACAAATATGCCAATCAATCCGTATAGAACTGATTTTTTTCGGAGCAGGGCGGTTAAAAGAGTAAGAGCGGCTAATCCTCCTACTAGATAAGGTAAATACGATAATTCAGGGAAGTTTTTTTCACTGAAGTTCGCCATACCAATATAGTGGTTAAGCCCATTAACAATATCAATTTCCCCTGCAAGCTTATTCGGATACACAATGATATTTAACCCTTCTGGATATTGGGGAGCAACAAAGACCATTTTCCACCATGGGAAAAATAATGAGATGACAATTAAAATTGTTGAAGTAACAAGCAATAATGAAGAAACCACTGATAATTTTTTTGCTTTACCTTTCATGTTAACATCGCCTTTTTTATGATATCTTCGCTAAACGGAGAAGGGTATCAATCTTTTTCATTGATACCCATCACCAACATATTATTTCTTAGGTTTTACAAGGAAGTACCCGTTCATTTCTTGGTGTAGTGCTGAACAGAAATTTGTACAATAAAGTGGGTAGGTTCCAGCTTTATTGGCGACAAATTCCATTGTGTTTGTTTGTCCAGGCTGAACTTCCATGTTTAAGTTATAGCTGTTGATGGCAAATCCGTGTGTAATATCCTCATCAAAATCAATATTTGTCAGATGAATCGTAACATGATCTCCTTCATTTACTTCAATCACATCAGGACGTTTTGCTTTTGCATCAAAGATGAATTTCGAACGCATCGCGATACCATATACATCGACTTTGTTGCCATTGCGGACGATTTTCGTATCACTTTGCTTGTAAACTGCTTCTTTATTTTTTGTATCCTTTGGATAGACGTTAATCGTTTTAATCTTATCTGCTTTAATCATTTGTGCATAGTGTGGTTCAGGGTCTACTGGTGAAGATTGGATTACTTTCATTTTGCCGCTGATATCAATTAACTGCATCGATTCAGGGTGGGATGGCCCAACTGATAAGTAACTGTCTTTGGCAATTTTATTTAGAGCAATGAGCCATTTTCCATCCGGTGCCACTGTGTCACCTTCTGCAGCAACAGAGTGTCCTGGAGAATATTGAACAGGGACACGATCTAATGTTTCACCTGTTTTTGGATTCCATTTCACAACCTCAGAGGAAATGAACATTGTTGTGTAGGCCATGCCTTTGTCATCAAATTGCGTGTGTAGTGGTCCTAAGGCGTTTTCAGGGTTTACTTCTCGTTCCATGACTGATTTGTAATTTAGGACAGGAATCCCGTTACGTTCCCCTGCGAAGTCTTTGTTTGCTACCGCTTTAAATGCTTTTTCAAATGAGAATACAGTCATCGTCGGTGCTAATTTTCCAGAAGCGATAAATTGCTTACCGTCAGGTGTTACATCGACACCATGTGGTGATTTTGCAACAGGAATTAAGTAAATGCCGCCTTTTTGCTTTTCAGGATAAATCATTTTTTGTCCGCCTACATTTTCGTACTTGCCTTCCTTTACCATTTTCGCGAGCTCTTTCCAGTTAAAAAGAACAATATAGTCACGGTCTGCTTGTGATGCATTAATTTCTTGGTTTGTTGTAGCTTCCTCAGTATTATAAGTTGTCATAACAGCCCAATCAGCTGAACTCTTCTTACCTGCATCTGAAAGGTCATACGACCATGGCGGAAGAGCAACTTGATAAGCAATACCTAACTTTTGATTTTTTTCATCAAAGGTTACAGCTGACATTACGCCGCGGTACTCTTTACTATAGTTTTCGAGTGATTCATACTTCTGGCCAACAGGAACAGCGAATCGAGTTGGTAAGAACATGTACTCTGTATTTTCAGTAACGAAAGCCGCACAGTGTGGACCAGCCGTATTTGGAACCGAAATGATGTCTTTTGTCGTAAATGTTTTAAGGTCAACTACAGCGGCGCGGCTGTTTCCGACATCTGTGGCAAACATATATTTACCGTCATAGTCGCCTTTTGTTTCCGAGAAGGCTGGATGGTGAAGATCTCCCCATGTATAGCCACCCATCATTTTCTTGGAATGTTCATCGAAACCGTAGCCTGTTGCTGAATCTTGCGAAAATACTGGAATTGTTCTGATTTTCCGCATCGATGGAACTCCATAAATGAACATTTGACCGGAGTGGCCGCCGGAAGCAAATAGATAATAATCATCTTTTTGGCCGAATGGGACATATACCTTTTCGGCATCACTCTTTGTACTTGAAGCTGCTTCGGTATTCGTCTTAGCTGAGAAATCTGCAAACGAGATTGTTGCTGCAACAAACCCGGCTAAGAGTCCCGATGCAATCGGAATCCATTTTTTCATTATATACACCACCTTTTTTATTTTTCAGAAGCTTGTTTAAGTAGGTCTAATACTTGCTTACGTTCTTCATCGGATAACGGATTTTTGCCAATCACGCCTGACATGACTGCAGAAGTAGGTGCTTTTAAGAATTCTTCAATTGGCTTGCCATGCTTACCTTCTACGTTTACAAACGCTTGGGAAAGGTCTGGGCCTACTGCTCCACCTGTAATATTTAGAGCTTCAACACTGTGGCAGCCAAGGCAGCCTTTCTTGTTAAGGATGTTATCCTCATTGGCAGAAACCGTTGTTGCTTCTTTTGAATCGGTCGTTGTTTCTTCTTTAGCAGCAGTTGTTTCTGTCGTTTCTTTCGTTTCTGTTTGTGCCACTTGAGGCTGTTTTTCGGAATCCCCCATGATCACGCCAAACACTAAGTAGCCTAATCCAAAGCCGAGTAATGTACAAATAACAAAACTAATAATGGCTTTATTCATCATTTTCCCTCCTTTTTCTCAAATGAACATCTTCATCCTAAACGCTTCCATTTGAGAAAAATGTGACCTGCCGCACACCTTTTTTGTAGTTTTTGAACGTTTTGTGAAAGGGCTTTGTATCAAGCGATTTGAAAAAATGAACGTTTTGTGAAATTTGTCACTATATCAAGTGACGGTGTTCTTTACAATAAAAGGTAAGTGTTCATCAAAAGGGGATTTTTATAAAGGGTGGTGAAAAGGATGATTCAAGTCGATTGTTTAAAAGATCCGAATCTAGCAGTCTATCAACAGGTTGTCCAAACAGATTTACTTCGTAAAATTGTCATTTTTAAGGATCTATCGGAGAAGTCTCTAGCAATTATTGAAAAAAGGATTCATATGCTGGAGTTGAAAAAAGGGGAAAGGATCATTTCTGAAGCGGAAGTGGCCAAGGGGGTTTATTTTGTTCATACCGGTGCGGTGAAACTAACAAAGCAGGATGAACAGGGCAATGAAATTATTGTCTGTGTGAAGCAACAAGGGGATTTGTTTGCAGAGGCTTGTTTGTTTACAAAAAGGACAGAATACTACCCGGCAACTGCGACCATGCTCCAGGACGGGAAGATTTTATTTTTAGATAAATTGGAAATTGAGCGGGATTTGTTCAACCATCCTGAACTATCGATTCAAATGATCAGTTATATGAGTGATGCGCTCCGGGAAATGACCTCACAATTACGAGACGTTGCTCTGCTCGACGTGTATGCGAAGACAGTTAAGACGCTAGAGCGCCTCGGAAATAAATTTAATAATGGCCTGAACAGATGGGATATAGAGATTCCCTTGACCATTCAGGAATTTGCCACCGTGGTCGGAACAACGCGGGAAAGTGTCAGCCGCGTTTTCTCGAAGTTAAAAAAAGATGGCATCATCGAAATGAAATCACGGAAGATTATTATTCGGGATTGGTGTACGCTGTGCACGTTGCTGCATCGGGAATATTGACATGGAAAAAGCCCTTCGCTATGAAGGGCTTTTCGTTTATTTATCAAATTTATAGGTCCAAAACCGTTCATTATTAATCCACTTCATCACTTGCGGGTCTTGATTTTTTAACTTCTCTTCCATCCCCATAAACATTTGCTCGGTTTGCGAACGGTGGGCCTGGATGGCGGCCATTTTTGTTTTGGCCACAGGGCTAATGTCATTAAGAATATCTGGTTCCCCAAGCTCATCAACACAATTGTTCGAGAATGCGACACAGTGTAAGGTTGGCCGTGCGGCTGGGCTCATTTTTTCAACGGCACGAATGACCGCCGCACCAGTGGCATCATGATCAGGGTGGACCGAATAGCCCGGATAAAACGTAATAACAAGAGAAGGATTAACTTCCTCAATCAAGGCTAACATTTGGTTGGCGAGTTTCTCTTCATCTTCAAATTCAATCGTTTTGTCACGGAATCCGAGCATACGCAGGTCTTGAATGCCCAGTACCCGCGCCGCTTCCTTCAATTCTTCTCTTCTAATCTTCGGCAGATTTTCACGATTGGTAAACGGGGGATTTCCCATGTTGCGTCCCATTTCACCTAACGTTAAACAGGCATAGGTGACAGGGGTTCCGTTCTGCACATGAGTCGCAATGGTGCCTGACACCCCAAATGCCTCATCATCAGGGTGAGGGAAAACAACCAATACTTGGCGTTCTTTTTCCATAAATTCTTCTCCTTTCGGGCCTTGCATTCTTATTCAAAAGGGGTGCTGGAAATCTCCAAGGCAACCGCTAGTTTTCCATCATGGTCGTGACCGGCTAATAAGAGATGATTGTCCTCATCGATTTCGTAATGAGTAATCCCTTCTGCGTAAATCCAGCCAAGCTGAATCTTCAACCCAACCCGAAACGGGCCATTCCCTGTTATTTTCCCTAATTCATAACGGACATGGGCATTGCGAATGAATGCACCTGCCGAAAAGAAGGATTGATCGTTATGTGAAGCGTAGGCACCGTTGGTCGTTTCAAGGTGTATGTAGACATCTTTATTAGCAAAGCTGTTAATGGCATCTTGTGCACCTTTTACATCAATAAGTTCCAAAATGCAGCCTCCTTTCCATCATTAATTTTGAGATTATGTCTAATGTCTATTTTAGTTAATAATGTAACTATCATACTAAAATCAGGTAAAAAATGCGAAACTGGTGCCTGACACCATGAATGACCTCAAAAATGACACCAAATTAAAGAAGAGTCGATCAACTGATCGGCTCTTCTTCGCTTTTCTTATTCCACACAATCCTCGCAGTACTCGGTAACAGCTTTCTCTCCACTGCGGTAAGCCCCATGCCAGGTTGGTCCGACGTATTCGTTTAGACGGAAACCTTGCTGGATGGCTGCTGTGATAAATTCTTTTGCGACATCGACCGCATCATAAACGGATTTTCCTTTTGCTAATTCCGCTGTTATCGCTGATGAGTAGGTGCAGCCCGCCCCATGAGTGTAGGTCGTTTCAAATTTATCCGACTCATAAAGCATAAATTCTTTTCCATCATAAAGCAGATCGACGGCTTTTTCTTCAGATTCGAGCTTGCTGCCGCCTTTGATCAATACGAATTTTGCTCCTTGTTCGTGGATTTTTTCAGCCGCTTCCTTCATTTCCGCCACGGTACGCGGTGTTTTCATGCCCGCCAACTGTCCTGCTTCAAATAAATTAGGAGTCACAACTAAAGCACGTGGTAATAGAAACTCACGCATCGCATCAGTGGTTTCCGGATTTAAGACTTCATCTTCGCCTTTACAAACCATAACTGGGTCAATCACCACACGCTCCAGCTTGTTTTCATCAATTTTTCGAGCCGCTAATTCGATAATTTCCACTGTCCCAAGCATGCCTGTTTTCATCGCATCGATTCCAACTGAAAGAATGGTTTCAAGCTGAGTCTCTAGCGTATCAACAGCAACAGGGAAAACGTTATGGTGCCAATGGTTCTTTGGGTCCATAGTCACGATAGATGTCACTGCCGTCATTCCATAAACGCCTAGTTCCTGAAAAGTCTTTAAATCTGCCTGCAAGCCTGCGCCGCCGCTTGTATCAGAACCAGCTATTGTCATTACTTTTTTGATAGTCATATGTATGTACTCCTCCTTTAATTTTCTGCTCTTAATTATTATAGAACATTTTTTTAAATTTAACAGGGTCACTAAATAATCGATGCATATGGTCAGTTTGAGTCAATAGTTGACAATCCAATGACAAATACGTCTATAGTCCTATTTGCACTCATTTCTAGTGACAATTGTTACTTTCGAAAAACGGAGGCGGAAGTACGATTATAGTAAAAATGTAAGGAAACCCCAAGAATATGCAGTATTCCTGTGAGGAGGGAAAGCAATGAACCGTAAAGGTTGCCCTGATGAATATCCTATCTCCTTGCTGATTAACGGTTACGAAATCGCTATTTTTCAACTAACCAAATACAACCTGGACGATTGGACATATGGATATTTGTTTTCTGAGGGATTCATTCAGGATGCAAATGAAATTGATTCGATTGTGATCAATGAGGAATTAAGCACGATTAACGTGACGCTCCGTATAGATTTTGACCAGGAGCAGTTCTTTTCGAAAAAGAAGCATTACACCGCAGGCTGCGGCCGAGGGGTCACGTTTTTTTCGATGACAGATGTGAAGAATTTTATGAAAATAACTTCAAAAGTTAGCTATCAATTAAGCTATCTGTTAAAAAAACGAAGTGAATTCGCTCAAAGATCGGAATTATATCTTGAAACCGGCGGCATGCATGGTGCTTGTATTGTCGATGAAGACGGCAGGATGACCATTCGCGAGGATATTGGCAGGCACAATGCCGTGGATAAAATAATTGGATACGCTATCAAAAATCACCTGCAGCCCGAGCGGTTAATGTTACTAACAACCGGCAGGGTTTCCTATGAAATGCTCTCCAAAGCCGCAAAGTTTGGCTTTCCTGTGATTGGTTCGCGCACGGCGGCAACAAAGCAGGCCGTGCAGCTGGCTAAATACTTAAATCTTGAGGTGGTTGGCTATTTACGAGGAAAGATGGCGACGATTTATACCACAGCAGGCAGAGTCACTAACGATCTCACAAGCGAGTTTGATGATATGAGAAGCATTGAAGGGGGGAATTAACAACACCATTCAATGACAAGTAAACAATAGAGAGAGAAATAGAGATATTCTAAACAATCTTGGGAAGGAGAATGATGATGGTTGAATTGAACCTGAATCGTCGGCAATTTTTAAAGCTGTCAGGCGCGACTGCTGCCACATTAGCGGTTGTTGAATTAGGCTTTAATGAGCAAAAAGCCTATGCGAAATCAAAGGACTTTAAAATTGCCAAAGCTACTGTAACACCAACCATTTGCTGCTTTTGCGGTGTAGGATGCGGAATCCTCGTTCACACCAAAAACAACACCGTGGTTTATACGGAGGGGGATCCGGATAACCCGATTAACGAAGGAAAGCTTTGCAGCAAAGGGACAACATTAAGACAGCTTTACACCTCTGAAAAACGGATGACCAAACCACTTTATCGTGCCCCGGGCAGCAGTAAGTGGGAAGAAAAAAGTTGGGAATGGATGATTGACACAATTGCCCAGCGTACAAAAGAAACAAGAGATTCTTCTTTTGTTGTAACTGAAAATGGAATTACTGTAAATAAAACAGAAAAAATCGCTAGCCTTGGCGGTGCGGTACTTGATAACGAAGAAACGTATTTAGTGTCAAAATTAATGAGAGGGCTTGGGATTACGTATTTAGAACACCAGGCACGAATATGACACAGTTCTACGGTTGCCGGTCTGGCACCTTCATTTGGTCGTGGCGCAATGACAAACCATTGGAACGACTTACAACATACGGATTGTGCACTTATCATGGGAGCAAATCCTGCGGAAAACCATCCAATTAGCTTTAGATGGTTAACAAAAGCGAAAGAAAACGGCGGAAAAATTATCAGCGTGGACCCGCGTTATACTCGTACTTCTGCAGTATCTGATGTTTATGCACCGCTTCGTTCTGGAACAGATATTGCCTTCTTGGGCGGTATGGTTAAATATGCAATCGACAACAATCTTTTCCACAAGGATTATGTTGTTAATTATACAAATGCTTCGTTTATCGTAGCAGACACATTTAGCTTTAATGATGGCCTTTTCTCAGGTTATGACGAAGCTACACGCGTGTATGACAATACAAAATGGACAATTGCAACAAATGAAGATGGAACTCCGAAAAAGGATCCATCATTACAGAACCCGCGTACTGTTTTCCAATTAATGAAGCAGCACTATTCTCGTTATGATATGGATACAGTATCAGAAGTAACAGGTACACCTAAGAAAGATTTATTAAATGTTTATAAGACGTTCTGTGCAACAGGTCAAGTTGGTAAAGCAGGAACGATTCTTTATGCAATGGGTACAACTCAGCATACAGTTGGTTCACAAAACGTTCGTGCCTTCGCAATCATCCAAATGCTTTTAGGTAACATGGGCTTACCGGGCGGCGGAATCAACGCAATGCGCGGTGAATCAAACGTACAAGGTTCAACAGACTTTGGTTTACTATGGGATAACCTTACAGGTTACCTTGGGGTTCCAAAAGCAAGCGTTCCTGAACACGCAACACTTGAAGGTTATTTGAAAAAAGAAACACCGCCAACAGGATTCTGGAGCAACAAACCAAAATTTGTTGTCAGCTTATTGAAAGCTTGGTATGGCGATAATGCAACAAAGAAAAACGAGTTCGGTTATCAGTTCCTACCAAAAGGCAACAAAAACTACTCGCATATTAACTTATTTAAAGCAATGTACAACAAGGAACTAGAGGGTGCTTTCCTTTGGGGAACAAACCCAGTTGTCGGTGGTCCAAATGCTGGTAAAGAAAAAGAAGCATTAGGCAATCTGAAATGGATGGTTGCTGTTGACCTTTGGGAAACAGAAACGTCCGCCTTCTGGAAAAAAGAAGCGGGCAGTGATCCATCAAAGATTAATACAGAAGTATTCCTCCTTCCTGCATCAGCTTCGTTTGAAAAAGAAGGAAGTGTTTCAAACAGCTCACGCTGGATGCAATACCGCTGGAAAGCAATCGATTCAAGGGGCGAAGCAAGACCAGACCTTGACATTGTCCATGAACTAGCACTTAAACTTAAAAAGCTCTATGCGAATAGTCCGAAAGCTGCAGATAAGCCATTCTTAGCTCTTACTTGGAACTATGGAACAGGCGCGGCACCAGATCTTGATCTTGTCGCAAAAGAAATCAATGGATATGACTTAAAAACTGGTAAACTACTACCAGGCATTCTGGCCATCTTAGATGACGGAACAACAGCAAGCGGAAACTGGATTTATGCAGGCTTCTATCCTGAAGAGGGTAAAAACCTTTCCAAACGCCGTGATAATAAAGATACAGGTAATGCGAACTTCCTTAACTGGTCATTTGCTTGGCCGGCAAACCGTCGTATTCTTTACAACCGCGCTTCTGCTGATCCAAGTGGTAAGCCATGGAGCCAAGAAAAAGCGGTTATCTGGTGGGATGCAGCAGCGAAGTCTTGGGTTGGTAACGATGTTCCTGACTTTAAAGCGGTTCTTTCACCAAGCGAACCAGGCGGTACGGGCGCATTCATGATGAATAAAGATGGTGTCGGCTTATTGTTCGCACCAACAATGAAGGACGGTCCATTCCCTGAACACTATGAGCCATTTGAAAGCCCAGCTAAGAATAAATTCTCATCAGTAGAATTGAACCCTGCGGTTGTCATTAATGACGGCGATTTTAACAAAAAAGGCTTCAAGGTTGACTTCCCGATTGTCGCGACCACGTACCGTGTCGAAGCACACTGGCAGTCAGGATCGATGACTCGTAACCAAGAGTGGCTTTCCGAAATTGCTCGCTATATGTTTGTTGAAATAAGTGAAGAACTGGCCAAAGAAAAAGGCATTAATAATAAAGACAAAGTCATTGTTACTTCTGCTCGCGGCGAAATCACAGCCTATGCCATGGTGACGAAACGCTATAAACCATTTACCGTTAGAGGCAAAAAAGTGCATCAACTAGGGATGCCTTGGAATTTTGGATTTAAAGGATATGCCAAAGGAGATATTGCCAACCGCCTGACTCCACATATTGGGGATGCCAACACAATGATTCCAGAATATAAAGCATTCCTTTGCGATATAAGGAGGGCTGACTAATGGCTGAATTTGTAAAATATGTTGACGTAACCAAATGTGACGGCTGTAAGGCGTGTATGGTGGCTTGTAAAAACTGGAATGACCTTCCTGCTGAAGAAACGAAATTCCAAGGAAGTGTGCAGTCACACCCGAAAACAAGTGCCGATACATGGAATGTGCTTCAGTATATTGAACATGAAAATGGCAAGGGAGATTTAGAATACCTTTTCCGCCATTCATCATGTATGCATTGTAAGGAAGCAGCATGTGAAAAGGTTTGCCCGGAAAATGCTATCAGTTATTCTAAATTTGGCTCTGTTATCATTGATCAGGATAAGTGCGTAGGCTGCGGCTATTGCGTCGAAAACTGCCCGTTTGAAGTCATTTCTTTAAAAACGTACAAAGATAAAAACGGCAAAGAATACAGAAAGTCACAAAAATGCACGATGTGTACTGACCGTCTGGAAGAGGGCTTACAGCCTGCCTGCGTAACAACCTGTCACACAGATGCGATGCAATTTGGCAAAAAAGACGAAATGCTTGTAAAAGCACAAAAACGGTTAGCTCAAATTAAAGAGCGTTTCCCAAATGCTAATATTTATAATCCACAAGGTGTAGGCGGTACGCACACGATTTATGTGCTGGCTGAAAAGCCAAGTGTCTATGGACTTCCAGAAGCACCTAAGGTACCAACTTCTGCTGTACTTTGGAAAGACTATGCACAGCCAATTGGAAAAGCAATGATTGGGGCGACCACGATGGCGGTTGTCGGAGCCTTTATCACCAATAGTATGCTTAGTAAACGAAAACATGAAGAAGATGGAGGTGGCAGCCATGAGTAAAAAGCATCCGAAAGCTAATGTAAAAGTACGTCGTTTTTCGAAAGCATTTGTTTGGGCACATGGTGTTAACGCTATTTCCTTCTTTGCGCTGTATATTACTGCACTACCGATGTACACGGAGTTCTTTGACTGGCTCTACCCGATCTTGGGCGGTCCGGCCAATGCCCGTTTGCTTCATCGCATCTTTGCGGTAACCTTTATGACTCCAACATTTATCTGGGTTATCTTTGACTTCAAAGGCTTTACACTTTGGACGAAAGAGCTCGTGACGTGGAAAAAACGCGACCTGCAATTCTTTACTGAATTTGTGAAAGAGCTATTTGGCTTTAATTTTAAACATATTAGACAATCATTCTTTAACGCTGGTGAAAAAATCAACTCGCTGATTCAAATCTTCACAGCAATCTTGATTATCGGTTCCGGTTTCCTTATGTGGTTCCCGCAGTTCTTCCCGCGGGCTGTCGTCCAATGGGGATACTTCCTGCATAATGTCGGCTTTGGTTTAGCGATTGCGGTGATTATCGGACACGTATACCTGAGTGTCGTTCACAAAAACTCACGTCCCGGCTATTCTGGTGTCGTCTCCGGTGAAGTTCCAGCTTGGTGGGCAAAAGAGCACTATCCAGACTGGTATGATGAAGAAGTCAAAAAAGGCAACTTCCCTAACCTAGACGATCCAAAGCATAAGAAAAACAAGGGCGCTTAATCCGCCTAATTTTGATAAAAAATGGAATGGCTGTCGTACTTTAGGCAGCCATTCTTTACTAACTGAAAGAGGTGCACCATCTATGATAAAGTCCGTTGTTTCAAATGAATATCAGGATCTTCAAAAGGAAATAGTTTTACTTCAAGATAAATGGAAGCAACAGATTGGCTCGGAAACAATTAAACCAACCTTTGATAAAGCTGCAATGGAAGCAGGTGTGCCTGCTGCCGCATTAGCGACTATTGATTTTGAAATTCCCCTATTCATACAGTGTGTGGAGGAAATAAATACAATATTATTAAACTATGATCCTGAACTTGAAACAAAGCTTGCAGGCATTAGCGGTCTGCTAACAGAAGATACGATGATCCGTTGGATTGAAGAGGCTTTGTCATTCAACCATCAATATTTTATCGATTTTGCTGAAGAAAACGGGTTTGAAGAATGGATTCCCCATTTTCTTGCAGAAACAGCCCTCCGTCCCTATTTACAAAAAGCAGCCGAAATAATTCAACCTGAGATTACCCATGCCATCTCAGGCGCTGGCTGTCCTATTTGTGGAGAACCTGCCCGTTTAGCTACAATTGAAGAGGATGGCAAAAAAATGATTCATTGTCCGCGCTGCCTTGTTCATTGGAATGCGAAACGCTTAGAATGCACTCATTGCGGTAATGAAGACCATAAAACAATGAAGTTCCTAACCATTGAAGGCGATGCCGTATCACAAATGCAAGTTTGCGAAGTCTGTAAGGGCTATATTAAAATTATTGATACACGCCAATATATTGAAAAGCCCTCGGCTGCCTTACTGGATTTGAACTCGATCCATTTAGATTATGTGGCACAGGACAATGGCTATCAAGCAGCGGGCGAGGAAAAAGATATAAATTAAGAGGGTGCAGGGTTGATGAAGGCTGGGGCTATTATTTTATCAGGTGGAAAATCAAGCAGGATGGGCACCAATAAAGCCCTTCTAAAAATAAACGAGAAAACGAACATTGAGAGAATTGCAGATGCGCTAAACCTGTCGTTTAATGATATAATTCTTGTAACCAATCATCCTGAAGACTACCAATTTTTAGAAAAGAAGATGGTTTCAGATCATTACCCTGGTCAGGGGCCGCTGGCAGGAGTACATGCAGGCCTGCTGTCTTCGTCGTATGAGACGAACTTTGTCGTAGCTTGTGATATGCCATTTGTTTCCGCGGAACTTGCCGAAATGCTTGTCAAAAAAAGCGGGGGTTATGATGCCGTCATCCCTGTCATTCATGGAGTCCAGCACCCATTGTTTGCTGTCTTCCAAAAAAGAGTATCGGACGTGGCAGCACAAAGTATTGAAGCGGGACAACTTCGGATGAAACATTTGCTTGATCGCTTAAATGTCCTGTATGTAACAGAAAAAGACCTTCAGGCATACAGCAGCATCGATTTAGAACGAGTCTTTTTTAATATGAATCACCCAAATGAGTATGAAGACGCTAAAAAGTGGGCGGAAGATAGATAAGGGGGAAAAAGGGAACCATGCAATTTTTCAAAGTGAAAACAGTTGAAGAGACATTTGCCTTAATCGAGGAGAAGATTCCGGCCATCCGACAAACGGAGGTGCGGGGACTGGAAGAGGCGCTCCACTATATCCTCGCTGAGCCAATGATCGCAAAGGAAAATGTGCCAAGCTTTGATCGTTCAACTGTGGATGGATATGCCGTCCGTGCGAAGGATACGTATGGTTCTTCTGAATCCATGCCAGGCTTCCTGACAGTGACGGGGGAAGTGAAAATGGGTGAGGTTCCTACTGCAAAAGTTGGCCCAGGTAACGCGGTTTATGTGCCAACGGGCGGGATGCTTCCGCTTGGTAGTGACAGCGTTATCATGATTGAGCATTGTGAAGATGTTGATCAACTTTTAAATACGTACAAGCAGGTCGCTCCCGGAGAAAATGTGATACGCGCCGGCGAAGATATTAAAGAAGGTGAAACACTTTTAACAGCAGGAACGAAACTTCGTCCGCAGGAGTTAGGGGCACTCGCTTCTTTAGGTGTCGCTGCAGCAACCGTCTATCGAAAATTGAGGGTCGGTTATCTTTCTTCTGGTGATGAAATTGTCCCTTATCAAACGGAAACCTTAGTCGAGGGGCAAATTCGCGACATCAATTACTTGACGATTGCCGGTTTAGCCAGTGAATGGAATGTCGACGTCATCTATGGCGGAATTGTCCGCGATGATTATCAAGAATTTCAACAACAAGCACGAGAACTGTATGAACAAGTGGACTGTTTAATCCTTTCCGGCGGAAGCTCGGTCGGCGCAAAGGATTATACAACGGAAGTTATCCAGTCATTAGGAGACCCCGGCGTTTTTGTCCATGGGATCTCGATTAAGCCGGGGAAACCTACGATTCTAGCAATGGCAAATGGGAAACCTGTCATGGGACTGCCAGGTCATCCCGCCTCTGCGATGATCATTTTTAAGCTGTTTGGCGAACGGATTTTACGTAAGCTAAAGGGCGAGGTGATTGAACGGAAACCAGAGCGTATTTTTGCTAAAATCACCAAAAATATTCCTTCCTCCATGGGGCGGTCCGATTATATCCGCGTTCGCTTGTTTGAAAAAGAGGGGGAATGGTGGGCTGAGCCGATTATTGGTAAATCCGGTTTAATCACAACTCTAGTCAAAAGTGATGGACTTGTTGAGATTAGTTCAGAAAAGGAAGGAATTTCACAGGGGGATTCTGTACCTGTGATTGCATCACGATAAGGGGGGCCTAGGAATGGATTATACACACTTTAAGAGAAAAATATATTTAGAAGATAAACCCCGAGCAAAAGCTAGAGAAGAAATTCTTGCGGCTCAAAACATAACCCCTGAAAAGGAAGAAATCTTAACAATGGACGCATTAGGGCGTGTGACAGCTGAACCCATTTTTGCACGGGTTTCGATGCCGCATTACCATGCCAGTGCCATGGACGGAATTGCCGTCGTCGCAGAAAACACTTATCAAGCCCATGAACAAAATCCTCTTCGTCTCACGTTAGGAAGTCAATTTTGTTATCTTGATACAGGGAATGCCATTCCGGCACCGTTTAACGCAGTGATTATGATTGAACATGTGGATGTCATTGATGAGGAAACGATTGAAATCATAGAACCTGCCACCCCTTGGCAGCATATTCGTCCAATCGGCGAAGATGTGGTTCAAGAAGAAATGCTTTTTCCACAAGGTCATATCTTACGGCCAGCGGATTTAGGTGTGCTGTTAGCTGGGCAGCAATCGGTCATTCCAGTCGCCAAAAAACCAGTCGTGACAATTATTCCAACAGGGAATGAACTGGTGGAAGCCAATTCAGAGCTAGCCCCTGGAAAAATTATTGAATTCAATGGCACCGTGTTTGCAGGCTTCATTAAGGATTGGGGCGGAGAACCGAACCTCCATCCAATTGTGAAGGATGAACCGGAAAACATTAAAGCCGTTCTTTTAGATGCAGCAGAAAACTCTGATATCATTGTCATTAATGCGGGCTCGTCTGCGGGTTCAAAGGACTACACGGTTCACATTATTGGTGAAATCGGCGAAGTCTTTACCCATGGGGTCGCCGCACGGCCAGGAAAACCTGTGATTTTAGGTAAAATAAATGGCAAGATCGTTGTCGGTGTTCCGGGCTATCCGGTCTCAGCCTATTTAGCGCTGGAGTGGTTTGTCAGACCGCTTATCTGTCAATACCTGCAAATTCCTGAGCCGAAAAGACAGACCGTGACCGTTAAGTTAGGACGCCGGATTGTTTCTTCCATGGGTGCGGAAGACTTCGTGCGAATGAATATCGGCTATGTGAGTGGACAATTCGTGGCCAATCCGCTTACCCGTGCGGCTGGCGTTACGATGTCTTATGTCAGGGCAGACGGCTTGTTAATCGTTCCGCCTAACATTATTGGTTATGAACAAGGCGATCTCGCCGAGGTTGAATTGATGCGGCCGCTTGAGGAAATTAAACATGCCATCGTGTTCTGCGGCAGCCACGATCTGACGATTGACTTGTTATCGTCACAGTTAAAACGGGCGCGGACAGACATGAAAATTGTCTCCTCCCATGTCGGCAGTATGGCCGGCATTATGGCGATTCGAAAAGGAGAGGCCCATGTAGCGGGGATTCATTTGCTTGACCCTAGTACAAAGGAATACAATATCTCCTATGTAAGCAAACTATTAGCCAATCAAGATGTGATTCTTTATCCATTTTTAAAAAGAAAACAAGGCTGGATCCTGCCTAAAGGCAACCCGCTAGGAATTGAGTCAGCCGCCGACCTAGCACGTACGAAGGCGAACTTCGTCAACCGCCAAAAAGGTGCGGGAACGCGGATCCTATTTGATTTATTATTGGAGGAAGGGTGCCTGACACCAGAAGATATTACCGGGTATGAGCGGGAAATGTTTTCGCATTTGGCGGTGGCAGCGGAAGTGAACGGGGATGCCCACGGAGCTGGTCTTGGGATTTATCCGGCCGCAAAGGCGATGGACCTGGACTTTTTGCCTGTTGCTGATGAGGAATATGATTTACTGATGACAAGAAGCTTTTATGAAAGTGAAAGCGGCCAGCTGCTAATTGCGATGATCCAATCAGCCGTCTTTAAAGAGCAGGTTGAAAAAATTGGCGGGTACCAAGTGGTCGAAAATGCAGAGCCTAAGTGCTTAGGGTTAGAGGTGTAATCAGAATGATGTACGAAATCTCAAAAGAACCAATCGATATTCAAGCTGTCATAGATAAGGTTGTCCAGCGAAATGCCGGTGCGATTACCACGTTTATCGGCACGGTTCGGGAATTAACCAAGGGTAAAAAAACATTATTTTTAATTTATGAAGCGTACGAAGCGATGGCGGTAAAGAAGTTGGCGCAAATCGGCGAAGAAATTGAACAGCGCTGGGAGGGGGCGTGCGTGGCTATCACCCACCGCGTCGGCCGCTTAGATATCACCGATGTGGCTGTGGTCATTGCAGTCTCGACGCCGCACCGCGCCGATGCCTATGATGCCAATCGCTATGCGATTGAACGGATAAAAGAAATCGTCCCAATCTGGAAGAAAGAACACTGGGAGGAAGGCGAAGCGTGGATGGGAAATCAGCTCGAAACAGTTGCCTATCCGAGTGGTAAGCCAGAGGAGAGTGACTTAAATGAATAAGGTATTGTTTTTTGCTCATTTACGTGACGCGGTCGGCGGTGCAGAGTTTCTTACTGTCGATGCCGGTGGAAAAACGGTGGCACAGTTAAAAACAGAGTTAGCAGCTAAGTATGATCTGCCAAAGATGGACACGGTGATGACGGCCGTCAATGAAGAGTTTGCTACGAACGATGAAGTGATTCAAGATGGGGATGAAATCGCCTTTATTCCGCCAGTAAGCGGGGGCTGATTGTCATGGATGAACGGTATTCACGGCAGGTCCTCTTTTCAGGGATCGGCAAAGAAGGACAAGCAAAGATTCGCAGCAAGCATGTGCTGATTATTGGTGCAGGAGCCTTAGGGTCAGGAAGTGCAGAGGTGCTGACGCGGGCCGGTGTTGGCAAGATTACAATTATTGACCGAGATTATGTAGAAGCCAGTAACCTGCAGCGCCAACAACTTTATACGGAAGAAGATGTCGCTGAGAAACTTCCCAAGGCAGCCGCAGCGGAAAAACGCCTGCGTGCGATTAACTCAGATGTGGAAGTGGTCTCGATTATTGGTGATGCCACTCCTCAATTATTGGAAGAGCTTGTTGTGGACGTTGATGTGATGATGGATGCGACTGATAATTTCGAAACGCGGATGGCGATGAATGATGTCTCGCAAAAATACAAGGTTCCGTGGATTTACGGGGCCTGTGTCGGCAGTTTTGGGATGTCGTTTTCGATGATTCCTGGGAAAACTCCGTGTTTGAATTGTCTGTTGCGCTCGATTCCACTCCAGGGGATGACCTGTGATACAGGAGGAATAATCTCTCCAGCTGTTCAAATGGTCATTGCCCATCAGACCGCGGAAGCGCTGAAGATGTTGGTGGAGGATTGGGACGCGGTCCGGACTTCCTTTGTCAGCTTTGATTTATGGAGAAATCAGTACACGAGCTTGAAAATGTCGAAAGCGAAGTTTACCGGCTGCTTATCATGTGGCGAGGAGCGAACCTATCCCTATCTTGATCAGGAAAATATGACGAAGACGACGGTACTGTGCGGCCGTGATACCGTGCAAATCCGTCCATCGTCGGTAGGTGAAATCTCGTTAGAACAACTCACAGGGCAGCTTAGTTCACTAGGATATGTGGTGAAGGGCAACCCTTATTTGGTTTCGGTTGAAATGGGCGAAGAGAGGATGGTTATTTTTCAAGACGGCCGTGCCCTTATTCACGGGACTAAGGATTTGACCCATGCCAAATCAGTTTACCAGCGGATTTTAGGATAGTTTGAACCCGTACCGTCATTGGTGCGGGTTATTTTTGCAGCATTCGACTTGTTTCACGTGAAACATTGAAGAGTATGTCGAAGTGTATACTCATCTTGCGGGCTAATTTTTCGAAAAAAAGCCGATACTCATGTAGAATAGATACGAGACTGAAATTAGAGGTGCTAGACAAGTGAATATATCTGTCCAAAAACTATTAGCGAAAATAGAAGAGGAATTGAAACTAGCGAAGAGCAGTACAAAGGAAGAAAGCTTGCGGGAAAAAGTCTACTCAATTAAAACATTATGTGAGTTAGTGCTAGATGAAAAGCCAACACGGAAAAGCGAGGCACCGGCCGCTCCAGTTCAAGTGGTTCAGCCCGCAATCTCGTTCCAAGCCTTCCAACAGCCTATGATGAATCAACCCATCATTCAACAAGCACCAACAATACAGCAGCCCAAAAAACTTGAAATGGAAGACGAAGCAAATGGAGATTCTTTATTTGATTTTTAAAAAGGGGGAAATGTAACATGAAAGCTTTTATCATAGTTGGTGCCATCAATGCCTTTATCGCAGTTGCGCTCGGCGCCTTTGGAGCCCATGGCTTGAAGGATAAACTCGATGCACATTATTTGGAGATTTGGAAAACAGGGGTCACGTATCAAATGTTCCACGCGATCGGGATTTTAATTGTAGGTCTGTTAATTGGTAAAATAGCTGCTGCCAGCCAGCAATTTACTTGGTCGGGATGGTTAATGCTGGCGGGAATTATTTTTTTCAGCGGAAGTTTGTATGTGCTGAGCTTAACAAAGATCGGCATCCTAGGAGCCATCACCCCAATTGGCGGAGTATGTTTCTTAGCCGCCTGGATCCTAATGGTTGTTGGAGCAGTGAAACATCTTTAATGAAAAGGAAGGCATTGGAATACGAGATCCAATGCCTTTTTTGTACCTCAAAAAAATAAACACCAATTGATGGTCAATTGGTGTTGGCTTCATAGGATTTATCTTGGCGGGTAAGTAGCCATAGGCGGCGCACTGCCATATGGATATTCATACTCAATTTCTTCAGAGAACTGAATATAATCAACGGCGACCATTGGAATCAGGTAACGAGTCCCGACTTGTGGGTCACTCAGGATGACATGGTCTCTTCCTGCCGCTTCAATAATCCCTTTAAATTCCTTCGCATTCCATTGATTATTGCCTTCGAAAGTAGCAAAAACACTGACCAATTTGCCTTTATTTAAGCGTAAGATATTTTCGATGTATGACTGTTCCATTGGCAGCATGCCTGGTGCTTGCGCTGCAGGTGCTGATGGCGCTGATGGTGCGCCGGCACCGGCTGGTGGAAATTGTGGGAATCCTTGTGCACCAGGTGCTGGATAAAAACTTTGCCCGGCCCCAGGCATCCCTTGGGCTCGCTGCTGTTGCCCTGCGTCTCCAGTATAAGGCTGAAAGCCCTGTGGATTATAGTATTGATTCATCCTTTTCCCCTCCTAAAAAGTGAATAAAACGAGTGGCACAACATCCTATTAATACTCCTTTTATCCCAAATTGGTTACAAATAGGAAAATAATAGCCCTGAGATTAATGGAGTTCTTTCTAAGACTCGCTGTTTAAATAGTATGAGCACAAGGGGCGAAATATGACTAGCTAACAGGGGAGGAACAGCAAAAAAAAGTCCCCAGCCGCAGCTGAGAACTTTTAAAAAATTAAACATGTAAGAAATTAGCTACACGTTCTTCCTCTAAGATGTTACCTACAAAGAAAGAGCCAAATTCTCCATATCGAGCACTTACTTCATCAAAACGCATTTCGTAGACAAGCTTTTTAAACTGAAGGACGTCATCCGCAAACAAGGTTACGCCCCACTCATAATCGTCAAAACCAACGGAACCGGTGATGATTTGCTTTACTTTTCCAGCGTATGTACGACCAATCATTCCGTGGCTGCGCATTAAACTTTTACGCTCTTCCATCGGCAGCATGTACCAGTTATCGTTACCTTCACGTTTCTTATCCATTGGATAGAAGCAGACATGGTTTGTTTTAGGAAGCGCTGGGTAAAGCCGCGCTAAGATTTGTGGATTTTGGTATGGATCCTCCCCAGCAGGCAAATAGTTACTGAGCTCGACAACCGAAACATAAGAATGGGCAGGAATCGTAAATTCAGCCAATCTTGTTTTATTGAATTCGGTTTCAATTTGGTTTAGTTCTTCCATCGTTGGACGAAGAATCATCATCATAAAATCCGCTTTTTGACCAACAATTGTATATAAAGCATGGCTGCCTTCTTTAAGTTCTTGTGTGGCATTCCACTTTTCAACTAGACTTAAAAACTCGTGGATGGCGGCTTGGCGCTCATCACTGGGGAGCATTTTCCAAGTAGTCCAATCAACGGTACGGAAATCATGGAGGCAATACCAGCCATCAAGCGTTACTGCTGCTTCACTCATTATAATCACTCCTAAATAATCATTCTTCTTATTAACAATCTATACTATAACATAGTTTGACCCAGTGGCGCGCGAATAAACCTATTGAACCAAACCAATGGATATTTTTCTTGGAAAAAGTAAATCATAAAAACTAGAGTGTAATTTTTTGAAAACAAAAACTTTTTGTATGAAAGCGGTATTAGTGAGTCTTATCATTGAAATTTAAAAATGGTAACGTATGCTATTTATGTAGGTTGATTAAGGGAGGATATAGTAGTGAGTGATTTATTTGAAGGATTAAAGCAAAAAATTTCTGGACGTGATTTGAGAATTGTTTTTCCAGAAGGATTAGATGAGCGGATTGTCAGAGCGGCAAGCCGTTTAGCGGAGGAAAAACTAATCACACCGATTTTAATTGGCAATATCGAGAAGGTTCAAGCCAAAGCAGCAGAGCTTGGTGTTTCTTTAGATGAGGCAGAAATTTATGATCCGGCAAGCTATGCGGGCATGGACGAGCTAGTTTCAGCCTTTGTTGACCGCCGCAAAGGGAAAGCAAGCGAAGAGGATGCACGTAAAATTTTGCTTGATGGAAACTATTTTGGCACCATGCTTGTTTATTTAAATAAAGCACACGGCCTTGTCAGCGGTGCGGCTCACTCTACGGCAGATACGGTGCGCCCGGCATTACAGATCATTAAGACAAAAGAGGGCGTCAAGAAAACGTCCGGCGTATTTATCATGGTTCGTGAGGATGAAAAGTATGTGTTCGCTGATTGTGCGATTAATATTGCCCCAGACAGCAATGATTTAGCAGAAATTGCAATTGAAAGTGCGAAGACCGCTCATATGTTTGATATGGAGCCGCGCATTGCGATGCTCAGCTTTTCAACGAAGGGCTCAGCGAAATCGCCTGAAACGGAAAGAGTGGCAGGCGCAGTGGCAGAAGCGAAGCGTCGTGACCCATCGCTTGTGTTAGACGGGGAATTCCAGTTTGATGCGGCTTTTGTTCCATCTGTGGCAAAAAGCAAGGCACCAGATTCTCCGCTGCAAGGGGATGCGAATGTGTTCATCTTCCCTAGTCTTGAAGCAGGAAACATCGGCTACAAAATTGCGCAGCGCTTAGGCGGCTTTGAAGCAGTTGGACCGATTCTGCAAGGCTTAAACGCGCCGGTAAACGATTTATCACGCGGATGTAATGAAGAAGATGTCTACAAGCTGGCATTAATTACGGCAGCACAAGGGTTATAAAAGTTTGTTTTTCAAAAGAGGCTGGTCCATTGTTATCGTGGATTGGCCTTTTTGGGTTAATTTACCGATTTTTGTGAAAATGTTCTGTGGTTTTGTAAAATTATCATGATTTTCGTAAATAAAGTATAATACTTTGTATAATAACTATCGAATTTTGTATAAATCCTATTAAAAAACTATTATTTCAAGTCAAGGAGCCACCGAAATGGAAGGATTACTGCGCCAGCCGCAATGGCGGATTATCGATCAATCAGCGGCGGGCATTCATTTTCAAGCATTGCAATCATTTGGAACCGATGATACCCTGTGTGCCTCTGTTGGATCGGGGCAGGCACCAGCCACAGCTAGGACATGGGTCCACCACAATACAATAGTCCTCGGCATTCAGGATACTAAATTGCCATTTTTACAAGAGGGTATTCAGCTTTTGCAGGAGCAAGGCTATCATGCGATTGTCCGAAACTCCGGCGGCCTCGCGGTTGTCCTCGATGAAGGCGTCCTCAATATCTCGTTAATTTTTCCAGAGGCGGAAAAAGGGATTGATATTAATCGTGGCTATGATGCGATGTGGCAGCTCATTCAAAACATGTTTGCCGATTTCCCGCATCAGATTGAGGCTCGGGAAATTGTCGGTTCTTATTGCCCGGGAAGTTACGATTTGAGCATTGCGGGGAAAAAGTTTGCCGGCATCTCGCAGCGCCGTCTTAAAAAGGGGGTCGCTGTCCAGATTTATCTCTGTGTGAATGGCAGCGGCGCTAAGCGAGCTGAGCTAGTAAGGAAATTTTATAAACTAGCAAAACAGGATGAAGAAACGAAATTTGCATATCCTGAAATTGTCCCAGAGGTCATGGCTTCGCTTACGGAATTGCTCGGAACCAATCTTACCATTTCCGACGTGATGCTCCGTCTATTAAACCAGTTAAAGGATCATAGCGGGCTATTGTATGCGGGTCCATTAAACGAGTATGAACTGGAGTTATTTCCTGGCTATTATCAACGGGTCATTGACCGAAATGAAAAAATCAACGCCATGTAAAAAGCCGTAAATCCCACTTGAGCGGATTTACGGCTTTTTTTCAAAGAGATGTTGCGCTATTGCTCTTCTCCCAGTACTTTATTGTCTAGCTCCAGCGCCTAGGGGCTCGAAGGTCTACAGCCAATCCGTCATGAAGGTTAAAGAGCAACCTTCACGCCGGCTCGTCTTATGCCTGTCGCCCCTAGGAAAAAATGAACTACTTTTTTCCCTGTACAAGGCGCTTCCGCTTTTCTTATTATTCCGCTACCTTCTCTAAGTTCCCATTACGGTCCATTTTAAATTTGGTAGCTGGTCTTTCTTCTTCTTCAAATAACACAAGCTTGCGGGCACGGTTCATGATCTTCATTAAGGTCTCGTAATCTTCTTGAATCGTTTCTGTATTTTGCTCAAGACCCTCGATTTTAGCGTTCATTTCTTCATTTTGGCGTCTTACTTCGGCTAGCTCTCTTTTTAATCTTTCATTCTCACTTTTTAATGCTTCATTTTGCAGATTGGAATGATGAAAGTTTTGCAAGTAAGTAATAACGGAATCAAGCGAAAGCCCTGTGTTATTTGCCTGACGATAGGTTGGAACTGGTGTTTGAACCTGTGTTTGTGCATAAACGGGCGCCTGTGATGGTACCGAAGCTGCAGGGTTTACATAAGTTTCCTCTGCCATTTCTGCCGTCATATCCGGCATGTCAAAGCTAGTTTCCAGCGGCATCTCAACTTGAGCTGGGATCGTATCAAACTCTGGTGCTCCAGTGAGCGGCGGGCTATATAACAGCTTTTTCTTGCCGCCTTGCTCTTTACCTAATACTCTTTGTCTTTGTTTTCGTTGCTTTTTCGCTAATTGTAGTGCTTTTTCATAGCGGTGACGAACGACGGCATTCCATCTGAATCCACACGCGGCAGACGTACGATTCAGTTTATCGCCTACCTCTTCAAAAGCGTTTAGCTGTGTACTTCCTTCTCTTACATGCCTAAGGACAGTTTCAGCTAAAAGCAAATCATTCTCATCTGTCCATGCGTCTTGACGAACTTTCATATGTTCAACTCCCTTTTATAGTTTTGGATGAACCCGCCCATGCTTCTTGACGAGTTTTTAAAAGTTCTAGTCTTAGGATGGACAAGTTTTTGAACCTTTATACCAAAATGGTTGAAAGGATAGTAGATTTTTTTAACGAGTTTAGTAAAGATTGCAACTTGCATTCGAATACAAGAAAATGTAAAATACCAAAGGAGTTAATCGGTTGTTTTAAGCTATCCAAGCTGGATAAACTATAGATATAGATTGTGACTTAGAAAAGCGCAAGCGCCCTGGTCAGCCGCTAGGGCCGCTTGCGCTAGACAGTTATTAAGAAAGGGTTGTCTTACATGTCCAATGAATTTCGCGTATGCGACGATTGTCAGGCCGTGAATTTAAAGACATTAATCCCTCGGTTAAAAGAACTGGATCCGGAGGCTGAAGTCAAAATTGGCTGCCAATCCTACTGCGGGCCTGGCCGGAAAAAGACCTTCGCCTTCGTCAATAACCGCCCCGTTGCCGCATTAACGGAAGAGGAATTAATGGAGAGAGTAAATAAGAAGATAAAATAAGTCACCTTGGTCCTATAACCTTTGGTGATTTTTTTCCCCCATCCATGTCGAAAAATCGTGTAGAATTTTGCTGAAAACAGGGTGATTTTTGGGATATAATAGAAAATATTAAAGCAAAGGGCAAGAAGCTCTTAAACGCCAGGAGCAAGTTTACGAGGGAGAGGGAAGTCTATGGCCTATTCGGCGGAAAAACTTAGTGAAGAAAAAGTCTTTAAAGACCCCGTCCATCGCTACGTCCACGTACGTGACCTGGCCATCTGGGATTTAATCGGAACGAAGGAGTTTCAGCGCTTACGGCGCATCAAACAGCTCGGAACAACATTTTTAACCTTTCATGGCGCAGAGCACAGCCGCTTCAACCATTCTCTAGGTGTCTATGAAATTGTCCGCCGCATTATTGATGATGTGTTTGCGGGAAGACCGGAATGGAATGATGATGACAGACTGTTGACCCTATGTGCAGCGTTGCTTCACGACCTCGGCCATGGCCCGTTCTCCCATTCGTTTGAAAAAGTATTTGATTTTGACCATGAGGAGTTCACCCGAAAGATTATTTTGGGAAACACAGAGGTAAATAAGGTTCTTTTGCGGGTAGGTCATGATTTTCCTGCGAAAGTAGCTGAAGTGATCGCGAAAACATCAGAGAAAAAGCTGGTGGTAAGTATGATTTCCAGTCAAATTGATGCCGACCGGATGGATTATTTGCAGCGGGATGCCTATTTTACCGGCGTCAGCTATGGTCAATTTGATATGGAACGTATTTTGAGGGTAATGCGGCCGCGCGAAGATCAGGTGGTCATTAAAAAGAGCGGCATGCACGCAGTCGAAGATTATATTATGAGCCGCTACCAGATGTATTGGCAGGTCTATTTTCATCCTGTATCACGCAGTGCGGAGGTTATTTTGACTAAAATTCTCCACCGCGCCAAGCAATTGTTTGAAGAAAACTATTCTTTTAAATACGAACCCATCCATTTTACATCGATTTTCAATGAAAAAGTAACCTTAGAAGACTATTTAAAATTAGATGAATCGGTGATTTTATATTATTTTCAAATTTGGCAGGAAGAGTCAGATCCTGTTTTAAGCGACCTCTGCCGGCGGTTTGTCAATCGCAATCTATTTAAGTTTGCTGAATTTGACCCAGCGAAGGAATACAAAAAGCTCTCTGAACTAGGTTCATTATTCAAAAAGGCAGGGTTGGACCCTGAGTATTATTTGGTGGTCGATTCCTCGTCGGATTTGCCGTATGATTTCTATCGTCCCGGTGAGGAGGAGGAGCGGCTCCCGATTCATTTGTTGATGCAAAGTGGGGAATTGAAGGAGCTTTCTCGCGAATCAGAGATTGTTGATGCGATTTCGGGGAAAAGAAGGACCGACCACAAACTCTATTACCCGGCTGATTTTATTCTTGATGATTCGACTAAAAAGAATGTCAAAAAGCAAATCCGTGCCCTTTTAGAGTTATAGAACGATTGGTGATTGGTAATGGTGCCTGACACCCAAATGGAGTAGGAGATGACGAACGTTGTTAAATGATCATGCGAAACTGATGCAGGCGGTTATGGTTTCCGGTGAGATTATCGGCCGTAAGAAGCTGCAAAAGATGATATATATTGCGAAAAAGGTGGCATTTCCCTTTCAAGAGCGATTCCAGTTTCATTTTTATGGCCCCTACTCAGAGGAGTTGACGTTACGGGTTGAGGAGCTTTGCAATATGGGCTTTCTCAATGAGGTGAAGGAGAAAAAGGGCGGCTATTTTCAATATCGCTATACATTGACGGAGCCGGGGAAAGAGTTTTTAAGTTTGAATGAGGTAGACATGCCGTTTTTGCAGGATTGTCTCGTTGATATGAATGAGCAGAATGCTAGATTCTTGGAATTGGTTTCAACGGTTTTATATTTTGATAATCTTTCAAAAGAAGAAGTGGCGGGAAAGGTGTTTACATTAAAAGTAAGCCAGCGCTACACAGAGGCGGAAGTTGATGAGGCCTATCAGTATATCGAATCGTTAAAGGCGAAAATTCAATAATGTAGGGTAAACACTGCTTGAACCAGCTGCGCGCACGAAGGTTTAGGTGGTGTTTTTTTGTGTTCTTTTAAGGAGGAGAACCGAAAGACATTTTTTCTGATGGCATGT
>NZ_KK366020.1:148968-409706 GCF_000686805.1 Bacillus sp. UNC41MFS5
TGTCCATCGGAGGAGAACCGAAAGACATTTTTTCTGGTGGCATGTGTGGTTATGTCCATCGGGGGAGAACCGAAAGACATTTTTTCTGGTGGCATGTGTGGTTTTGTCCATCGGGGGAGAACCGAAGGACGTTTCTCTATGGTCATGTGTGATTTTGTCCATTGGCACCTGTCCAAAAAGATGTATTACTTAGTTCCATATGAACTTCTCCTTTTAATGGTAAGTCATGTTGTAACCAGATTTTCTGATAAATTAATACTCTTATGAATGCAGATTTGTTATGATTTGGATATTAAGGTAAAAATCATATCATTTGAGGGGGGCGTCCGCTATGACAGGAACGATTGCAGTCATTATGGTATTTGGCATTCCGATTACAGCCATTATTACTACCCATTTTCAGAAACAGTCGAAAATCAAAGCAGGTATGCTGAAGGATGAACTCGAGCTCGAAAAACTCAAACACATAAATTATTTAGCCGAAACTGAAAAAATGAAACTAGAACTCGAGAAACTAAAGATCGGAAGCCCAAAAGACGAGATTAAGTTTTTGTAACTAAAAAAAGGGTGTCAGGCACCATGTGAAATTTTCACATGGTGCCTGACACCGAATTTTTATTGGTCGCTTTTTCTTACTCCGGCGATTCCAAGGTTGCTTTTGCTCATTTCTTCGATCATTACGTGGATGGCTTCTTTTGGTGCGCCTGTTGTTTCGCTGACTGCATCGGTTACTTTTGTAACGAGGGCACGCTTTTGATCGTCGGTACGTCCCTCAAGCATTTTTACTGTCACATATGGCATGTTTTTTTCCTCCTCCGTTATATGTATGTTTAGTCCTTAAGCCGCTAAACGATTGCTACAGCCTTTCTATGTTAGTGTTCCATAATTCGACGAAAAGTGCAATAATCGATGACACTTTTGATTTTCTTTTTCTAAACGGTTTCATGTATACTAAAAGGAATATAGATAGATAGAAAATGGAGTTTGCGCACGTAAGCGTGACATCCGTTTGAGATGGAAGGAGATATGGTGTTGGAAAATTTTAATTTTCTTGCCTATCCGTTAAGCATGATTCCCTATTTGGCAATTACCCTGATGATTGCCTTTACGTTTCATGAATTTGCCCATGCGTTTGTTGCCTATAAATTCGGTGACATGACCGCACAAAAACAAGGCCGATTGACGTTAAATCCGCTCAAACACCTTGATCCAATCGGCACGATTTTAATATTTATCGCCGGCTTCGGCTGGGCCCGTCCGGTACCGGTTAATCGCTTTTTCTTTAAAAAGCCTCGTTTAGCCGGAATTCTAGTTTCTGTTGCCGGGCCGCTCAGCAATCTGGTCTTAGCTTCACTCGGCTTTGTTGTCGCGTTCGGGTTAAACCGTTTCGGTGCAGCTCCGCCTGAAAGTATTTATGATTTTCTGGAAATCTTTATCCGACTTAATATTGTTCTCTTTATCTTTAATCTGCTGCCATTCCCGCCGCTCGATGGATACCGGATTATTGAAGACTTAGCGCCCAACCATGTGCGCGCAAAAATGACGCAGTATGAACAGTATGGCGGATTAATTTTTCTAATTTTAGTGTTCACCCCGCTCGATCGTTATACGATTGAACCCATTTTCGCGGTCATCATTCCGTGGGTATGGGATGGTTTAAGTCAATTCTTCAGTATGTTGTTTTTTTAGGAGGTTTTGAGTTTTAATGGAAGATAATAAAAAGAAACTTGGTTTTAATATCATCAAGAGTGATCCGACCGATGGTCATAAAGGTTATGGAAAAGGTGCTTTGAGCCTTGATAATGTGTCACCTGTCATCATTGATGTTGACGCTGGCGAAGCGGAGATTGATGTCGGCGCCATGCATGCCCGCAGCGTTGTGGAAAAGGGCATTAAATTTTTGAAAAATCAAGAAGAAGTTCCGAACGGAAAACCGTATTGGCTTGTGTGGGTAACGATTGACCGCAACCTAGAAGGCCCATACTACGCGGGTGTGACGGCCTGCTTCATGACCGTTGACCGCGAAATCCGCCGCGGCTACAAATCCTTGCCTGAGCACGTAAACCGCATGGATAAGTCGCTGAAGCGTCATATCATTGTCGACGATATGGATGCGAATTCGAAAAAGGTATTAGCGGAATTCTTACGTAATCATAATGAAGTTTTATGGAACAACTCAACGGATGAACTCAAACAGGGTTTATTGGCAGAATAGGAAATTAATGCTTGTAATTTTTTTGAAAATTATAGTATCATATTGAGTGTAAAAACAATGTAATACTAGGACAAGAAAAGCTCCGGAATTTTCCGGAGCTTTTCTATTTCAGTTAAGTCCACGGCATAATTCTCTTATACCAAGGAACTTTCTTCGTGCTCTTATGTTTCTCAGGCATTGGCTCATGGTTGTCTAGATGTTCGGTGCAATATTCCGTTGGTTCGGTGCCGCTAACGAAATAGGTGAAGCGGCGCACCGGGCAATCCTTGGTCGCCAATTTGCCATTCTCGGGGTTGACATAGACCCCTATGACACCTTCCTTCGGTGCCTTAAATGCCTTGACGGGCTTGCCTTTTAAGGCTTCTTCCATAAAATTAGCCCAAATATTTTTCGCATACGTCTTTTCAGCAACCAGCTCAATCGGTTTTCCCATATCATAGCCAGCCCAGACGGCCGTCACGAGCTGCGGAGAGTAGCCAATCATCCAGCTGTCGGTTTCAGTTGAGCCCGATTTTCCTGCATAAGGACGGGTAATATCATTGATGACCGTGCTGCCGGTGACCTTCGCATATCCGTTCAGCTTTGGATCGAAAATCCCCGTCAACATTTGCGTCATCACATACGCCTTAGCGGGGTCTAACACCTTTTCTGTTTCCTCTTCTTTTTCATAAATCACGTTGCCATTATAGTCTTCCACTCTCGTAATCAGGGTTGGATTAACCTTTTTTCCACCATTAGCAAACAAACTATAGGCATTCGCCATTTCGATGACGCGGACACCTGAAGTCCCCAATGCCAGGGACGGTACATGCGCCATTTTTGAAGAAAGGCCGAATTTTTTCGCCGTGTCGATTAAGGTCTCTTCTCCCAAAAATAAATGCGTTTTGACGGCAAAAATATTATCGGAGACAGCAAGCGCCTGGGCAAGGGTGATTTCCCCGTTAGCATATTTATTGTTAAAGTTGTGCGGTGTATAGTCAGGCTGGCCATCATCAAAATGGAAGGTCGTAAACTCACTGCGCATCGTCGAAGATGGCGTAAAGCCTTGCTCAAGGGCCGCGTAGTATAAAAGCGGTTTAATCGTTGAACCAGGTTGCCTGATGGCCTGAACGGCACGGTTAAAGGAACTTTTTTCATAGTCCCTGCCGCCGACCATCGCTTTGACATAGCCGTTTTTAGGATCCATTGCAACGAGACCGACTTGAATTTCTGATAGATTCGCTACATATTTATGAACTTGACTTTCCGCGGCTTCCTGCTGCTTGCGGTTAAGCGTGGTATAGACCTTTAACCCGCCCAGGGCGATCGTGCGGTCATCTAAATGCAATTGATTTTTCAAGGCATTTCTGACGGCATCCTGAAAATAAGGGGCGACTTTCACTTTTTGCGTATTGTGAGTACCCTCGATGGTCACAGGCTGCTTAGCCGCATTGATGGCATCCTTTTTATTGATGTAATGATTGGTCACCATGCTTTTTAAAATAATGGCTTGGCGGCTTTTCGCATGTTCCATCGAGGCCAGCGGAGAGTAGATGCCCGGGCCCTTTGGAATTCCCGCCAGCATACTTGCTTCGGCAAGCGTTAAGTCAGCTGCTTTTTTTCCAAAATAATATTGGCTGGCTGCCTCCACCCCATAGGCACCGTTGCCATAGTAAATCGTATTTAAATAGCCTTCAAGAATTTCTTTTTTGGAATAATTCATCTCGATGCGGATGGTATAAAAAGCCTCGTGCAGCTTCCGCGTCCATGTTTTGTCGTGTTCGAGAAATAGATTTCGCGCGTACTGCTGGGTGATCGTGCTTGCGCCCTGTACCTTTGCGAAGGCTTGCACATCGGCTAACACCGCACCTGCGATACGCTTAAAATCAAAGCCATGGTGCTCGTAGAAATTTTTATCTTCAATGGAGATGGTCGCATCAACCAAATCCGGTGAAATATCCTTTAAATTGGTCCAATACCGTTTTTGACCGCTGTTACTCTCGCCAATCAATGTCCCGTCATCTGCAAAGAGTAAGGTTGATTGCGGAACGGCGAGCGGTGGTGCCCCTAAAATTTTTGCATAGGCAAGAATCCCGAGGAAGAGAATAAGCATACAAACCATGCCTATCAAACTGATGATAATAACTGCGCGCAAATATTTAATTGTCTTTCGAAACCCTTGATCCGTCATGATTTCCATGATGTTCACCACCCCTTTTTAAAAAAATAGATAGTAATAGTATTGAAAAAATAGAGTCTTTTTAAACATTTATTGGTTTATTTATTTAAATTTTGCTAGACTTTTTCTTGTGTTTGTAATTCAATGGTTTGGGTACTATAAAATTGAATGATTACTTGGTATGTATAAAACTGAGATCCATTGAAAGGAAGCGGTAAGCATGTCAATTTGGTTTACAGAAAAGCAAACCGAACATTTTGGAATCACGATGAGAGTAAATAAAACCTTACATACAGAACAAACTGAGTTTCAAAAGCTGGATATGATTGAAACAGAAGAGTGGGGCAACATGCTTCTTTTAGATGATATGGTGATGACATCGGTCCGCGATGAGTTTGTATACCATGAAATGGTGGCGCACGTTCCGTTATTTACGCACCCGAATCCGGAGAATGTCCTGGTTGTCGGCGGCGGTGACGGCGGTGTCATTCGTGAAGTGTTAAAGCACCCAAGCGTGAAAAAAGCGACGCTTGTTGATATTGATGGCAAAGTCATTGAGTACTCAAAGAAATTTTTGCCGGAGATTGCCGGTATGCTCGATGACCCGCGTGTCGATGTCCAAGTGGACGACGGTTTTATGCACATTGCGAACAGCGATAATCAGTATGATGTGATTATGGTGGATTCTACCGAGCCAGTCGGTCCAGCTGTGAACCTATTTACTAAAGGTTTCTATGCAGGGATCTCGAAGGCGTTGAAGGAAGACGGTATCTTTGTGGCACAGTCGGATAATCCATGGTTCAAAGCGGATTTGATCCGTAACGTTCAACGCGATGTTCGCGAAATCTTCCCGATTACACGTTTGTATGTCGCAAATATCCCAACGTACCCAAGCGGCTTGTGGGCATTCACGATCGGTTCAAAGAAATATGATCCATTAGAAGTGGCTGAAGACCGCTTCCATGAGATCGAAACCAAGTACTATACCAAAGAACTGCACAAAGCCGCATTCGTGTTGCCGAAGTTTGTTGGGGATTTGGTGAAGTAATAGGTGGTCTTGACGACCGAACTTGAGAAAAAAGAGGCCCCCAGGTCACGTAGAGAGGTTCTACATGCCCGAAATCGATGAAAATAGGCTTCCCGGGTCACGTAGAGAGGTTCTACGTGCGCGAAGTCGATGGAAAAGAGGCCTTCAGGTCACGTAGAGAGGTTCTACGTGCCCGAAACTGATGAAAAAGAAAGCTTTCGGTCACATAGAAAGCCTTTCAATACCCAAAGAGTTGTTACATAGAGAGTGAGGGATACATAGATGCGTTTTGATGAGGCGTATTCAGGGAATGTGTTTATTAAGAGTCATCCGAATTTTGAGGAGAGTCAGGTTGTATTATACGGGATGCCGATGGATTGGACGGTTAGTTACCGCCCGGGTTCACGGTTTGGTCCGGCCCGCATCCGCGAGGTATCAATCGGTTTAGAGGAGTACAGTGCCTATCTTGACCGCGAGCTGGAAGAGGTAAAATACTATGATGCCGGCGATATTCCGCTTCCATTCGGAAACCCGCAAAAGAGCATTGACATGATTGAAGACTTTGTCGACCAAGTCCTTGCTGCCGGCAAGTTCCCGCTGGGCATGGGCGGTGAGCATCTTGTTTCATGGCCAGTGATGAAAGCTATGTATAAAAAGTATCCGGATTTAGCAATTATCCATTTTGATGCTCATACGGATCTGCGTGAGCACTATGAAGGCGAACCGTTATCGCACTCGACCCCAATCCGTAAGATTGCGGAACACATTGGACCGAGCAACGTCTATTCTTTTGGGATTCGTTCCGGGATGAAGGAAGAGTTCGTGTGGGCGAAGGAAAACGGGATGCATATTTCCAAGTTTGAAGTGCTCGAGCCGTTAAAAGAAATCCTGCCGACTCTTGCTGGCCGTCCGGTCTATGTGACAATCGATATCGATGTTCTTGATCCAGCGCATGCGCCAGGCACAGGTACGGTGGATTGCGGCGGCATCACTTCGAAAGAACTGCTTGCTTCTATTCATGCGATTGCCCGTTCCGAGGTGAACGTGGTCGGCGGTGACCTAGTCGAGGTGGCACCGATTTATGATCCATCAGAGCAAACAGCGAATACTGCAAGTAAGTTAATCCGTGAAATGCTGCTTGGCTGGGTGAAATAGGAAATTGGTGCCTGACACCATTTAAGAGGTGGTGCCTGTCCCGATAGAGGGGCGGGCATCTTTTTGATTTGTACGGTTACAATGTTTATAATAGAAAAAGTATGCATTAGAGCAGATACGTCAATTACTAGGACTAGAATCATTCCAAAGAATGAAACTGAGTTCCTTTTTAAGAAAAGCGCAAGCGCCCTGGTCAGCGGCGTATGGCCTGGAGCGCTCCAACCGAGATAAAGGAAACACGAAGAGCGATAGCGATTCGATGTTGACTTATCGTAGGGCGGAGAGCGAAGGACACTAGCCGCTAGGGCGCTGGAGCTAGACAGTAATCAAGTTCAAAAACTTATACTTTCTTATCAAAGAAAAAAGGGAAGTGCCATTAGGTTTGTCTACGATTGAAATTCCGATGAAAATTAATGTGAAAACGACGATTCATCAGCTTGGCGGCAAGGAAGTGTATGAGCTGGCGGTGTTTGGCCGCTATCTTGAAAAAGATGGTGCCTCGTTTCTTAAGTATGAAGAGGTGCAGGATGAGGGCACCGTTCGAACGATTGTCAAAGTGGCTGGTGAAGAGGCGCTGATTTTGCGCGGTGGTGCGGTGAAGATGCGCTTGCCGTTTCGGTTGCACAAGAAGCTGCGCGGCAGTTATGAAATGCCGTTTGGGTCCTTTGAGACGATTACTCTAGCCAAACGGATCGAGCATGCTGATGGTCTGATTGACATTCTTTATGATTTTTCGATGCAGGGTAAGCCTGCTGGTACATACCATTTGGAAATTACCTTTCAGGAGGATAACAATGAACATAGTTGAACAAGTGCAAAGTAAGTTGAAAGAAGAGATTCGGGCAGCAGTGCTGAAGGCGGAACTGGCGACGGAGGAACAGATTCCGGCTGTGATTCTGGAAACACCGAAGGAGAAGGCGCACGGCGACTATTCGACGAATATGGCGATGCAGCTGGCTCGCGTTGCGAAGAAGGCGCCGCGTGTGATTGCGGAGGCCCTGCTTGCGAACATCGACCGTTCGAAGGCTTCGATTGAAAAAATTGAGATTGCTGGTCCAGGATTTATTAATTTTTATATGAATAATAGTTATTTAACCGAGCTGATTCCGACGGTGCTGAATGCTGGGGAGAAGTACGGGGAGACCACAGTTGGCGGCGGCCAGAAGATTCAAGTCGAGTTTGTATCGGCGAATCCGACGGGTGACTTGCACCTTGGACATGCGCGCGGTGCGGCGGTGGGTGACTCGCTTTGTAACATTCTAGCGAAAGCAGGCTATGATGTTTCGCGTGAGTACTATATTAATGATGCGGGTAACCAGATTAATAATCTCGCTTTATCGGTGGAGGCACGTTATTTCCAGGCACTTGGTTTGGAAAAAGAAATGCCGGAGGGCGGCTACCATGGTGCTGATATTATTGGCATTGGTAAAAAGTTAGCTGAGGAGTTTGGCGACAAGTATGTACATATTTCTGAAGACGAGCGCCAAGAGTTTTTCCGTGAGTACGGTTTGAAGTATGAAATGGCGAAGCTGAAGCAGGATCTTGAGGATTTCCGTGTTGGATTTGATGTTTGGTATTCGGAGACTTCGCTTTATAAGAATGGAAAAATTGATGAGGCTTTGGCGGCGCTGCGTGCGAGCGGTTATGTGTATGAGGAAGACGGTGCGACGTGGCTGCGCTCAACGGACTTCGGTGATGATAAGAACCGGGTGCTGATTAAGCAGGATGGTTCGTATACGTATTTGACGCCGGATATTGCTTATCATAAGGACAAGTTCGGCCGCGGCTTTGAGAAGTTGATTAATATTTGGGGAGCGGACCACCACGGTTATATTCCGCGTATGAAGGCGGCGATGCAGGCACTTGGCTATGACCGCGAGGCGCTAGAGGTGGAGATTATTCAGTTGGTTCACCTTTATAAAAATGGCGAGAAGATGAAGATGAGTAAGCGGACCGGTAAAGCGGTGACAATGCGTGATTTGGTCGATGAGGTCGGCCTCGATGCGACGCGTTATTTCTTTGCGATGCGCAGTTCAGATACGCATATGGATTTTGATTTGGATTTAGCGGTGTCGGAATCAAATGAAAATCCGGTGTATTATGCTCACTATGCTCATGCGCGGATTTCTAGTATCCTTCGTTCTGGTGAGGAGCAGGGTGTTCAAGTGACGGCGGATGCGGATATTTCGTTGGTAACGTCGGAGAAGGAAATGGATCTATTGAAGAAGGTTGGAGAGTTCCCGGCAGCTGTAGGAGAGGCCGCAATAAAGCGCGTCCCACACCGGATTACGAATTATATCGTAGAATTGGCGTCGACGTTCCACAGTTTTTATAATGCAGAAAAGGTGCTTGACCTTGATAATATCGAGCGCACTAAGGCGCGCCTCGCGTTGGTGCGGGCGGTGCAAATTACACTCCGCAATGCGCTGGCGTTGATTGGGGTTTCAGCTCCGGAAAAAATGTAATGGTTGATGGCTCTCTTACTTCGGTAAGGGGGCTATTTTTTTATGGGATTGTCCATAAAAATGAATAGTAACTAATTGATGGCAAATACTAGTAGGGACATTAAAGCTAGGAGTGGATGAAACCAATGAATGTGGGACGAGCCAAGGAAATTGTCGAATCTGCCGATATGATTCATGTAACCTACGAGGGGACGCCAGTAATTATTCAACATGTGGATGAGGCGTCAAAAGTTGCGAGAATTTATTCAAGGAATGACCCGGACAATGAGCGTGACGTTCCTGTTTTGAACTTAATTGAGGAATAAAAAAGAGTCTTCGAGCGTGTTCGAAGACTCTTTCTATATAGCCTTTTTATTTGACCTCCACCGCACCGCCGCTTATCCGCTTAAACCCGCGTAGCTTGCTTAGATCTTCAATTAATTTCAGCGCCGCTTGATCCTTTGCTTTGGCCTCAATCATGAAATCAACATCAGCCCCAAATTCGCGCACCATTTTCAAAAAAGGCATGATAAATTCCGGATCCACGAAATCAGCATGGGAACGGAACTCCTTCTCGTTTTTTGGAGAGGAAATATGAACCTTCGGGATGCGATGCGGCCCATGCTCATGTTCCCAAGTTCGGAAAATCCGCGGCAGCAGTTCCTCGAGTGCAGTCTCGGACAAGTTGGCCATATGGTGGTGATAGTCAAACACAAACCGGATGGATTCCTTTTCACAGGCTGCTAACGTTTCATCGGCGTTGTACGTTTTATCGTCATTTTCTAATGTCATCACCTGTTTAATGGGCGCGGGCAGTGTCGTTAAATTTTGATGAAAGCGCGGTAGAGTTTTTTGTTTATCACCATAGGCACCACCAATATGGATATTAATCAGCCCGTCCTGCTCAAGGCCCATCGCTTCAAACATACGATAATGGTAACGCATATCGACCACCGCGTTTTCGGTAATCTTCGTTTGCGGTGAGGTGAACAAGGTGAACTGATTCGGATGGAAACTGACCCTTAATTTCTTTTTTTTAACCAGTTCGCCAATCTCTAGCCATTCTGTGCGAAAAGGAGTCACAAAGTCCCAGTTCACGTCCGGATGGGTCGCAAGCGGGACAATCGAACTAGACATCCTATACAGTTCAAGCTCATGAGCAAGATTGTAGTAGAGCATGCGCAGGGTATGATTCAAATTCTGCTTCGTCACCTCAAGCAGCTTTTCCATGCGCTCTTCAGGGCTTAACTGCTGATACCGAGTAAACGTCAGCGTCTTCGCTGGGGAAGCATCCCACAAACTAATCGCATGAGAAACATAACCAAACCGAATCTTCATAAAAATAACTCCTTTAATAAAAGGCTTTGTAAAAGTTAATTTCGGCACCATGTTGATGGTGCCTTTGACGGTGCATGACACCATTCGTGCACACTAGTCCGAATACGGTGGACAATGCTGGTTTATAAAAAATAGGAGATTGCAGCTGCGATGCCCGCGGAAAGCGAAGTGCCTGAAGCGGAAATCAACATGCATGTTTAAGCGATTTATAGAAAATAAGAAACGAGTGCTGCGATGCCTTCTTTGAAGGTACGGATTGGGTTCGGTTTGTTAAGGACAGCTAATGTCAGCGGCACAGAGTCCTCAATATCCATTTTTAAAATCTCCATCAAACGTTGAATAAAGGCCGGGTCATAAATATAACAATTGATTTCCTTGTTTAAATACATACTTCTTTTATCAAAATTAGCCGTGCCGATATCGCAAATTTTGTCATCTATCACGAGTGTCTTTGCATGGTAAAAACCTTTTTTATATTGAAAAACATCCGCACCTGCTCGAATCAGTTTACGCAAATAGCGGAACGAGCCCTCTTGGACCAGTGGATGGTCTGCTGCATAAGGGACGATCACCGAGAGATGAACCCCCCGTTTTAAGGCAGCTAGTAACGCCGCTAAGATTTTTTGACAGGGGATAAAATAGGGCGAACCAATAATGATGGAGTTGTCGGCTTGGTGAATGAGCGTAAGATAATTCTGTTCTAACTGCTGAGCCTCTGTCGGAACAAATCGGTGCCGGACCTGACCATCAGTCATGACTGGGAAATAGGCCGAATGACCCATGATATCCTCGCCGGCGTATTCATGCCAATCGATCAAAAACTCCGTTTGCAAAAAATTAACGCTCCGGCCGGTTATTTTCAAATGGTAATCACGCCAAATCCCCAAGGAAGGCTCTTCATCGATATATTCCTTGCCGATATTAAAGCCGCCAAGATAGCCAATTTTCCCGTCTATAATCGTAATCTTGCGGTGATTCCTTACCTGAGAAGAATAAAACAGAAAGGGAAGCTTAATATGATTGCTAAAAGCAAAGCGAACACCCGCCTCCCGGAGCGACTGAATCACCATTTTCTTCACCTTCCAGCTGCCGAGCCGGTCGATGAGCAGCCGAACTTCCACCCCGGCACGGGCTTTTTCTTTTAAAATAGAGAAAAATTCCTGACTGATCGCATCGTCTTTGACAATATAAAAGAGCACATGAATATGCTTTTTCGCGTTCCGTAGTTCATGAAAATAGTCTGCGAACAGCTTCTTTCCGTGTGTGAAAATATCCAAATCACCATGAATAATGGCTGTTTCCCTTCTACTGACAATGGAAAGATGCTTCTTTCTACCTAAATGAAAATCCAAAACGAGCCATATAATGATGAGAAAAAGGAGTACGCTCAACATGAGTGCCACATTCATCAGGGTTCTTTCCTCCAATCAGTTTTGTTAGTTTTTCCTTAAGTACCCTTAAATATAAGTAAACTCAACTTTTCAAAAATTCATTTGACTGAATGCTCATTCATAATATAATAGAGTTAAGTATAGATTCTGAAAATTGATTATTTTCGAAGTTGTTTTAGTGGATAACAAGGAAAGGGGCATAACTATGAATGGATTACTTTGGGTTAACTTGATTGCATTTCTTCTTGTAACCGCTTACGCAATCAGCCTATTCGTGTATGTGGTCAAGACCCGGATCGAATTTATTAAACTTGGGAAAAAGGTTGAGTTCGATGACAATGTCAAAGAGCGACTTCACAAAATTTGGGTCAATGTGTTCGGCCAAAAGAAATTGCTCAAGGACAAAAAAAGCGGGATCATGCACGTCATGTTCTTCTATGGCTTTATCCTCGTCCAATTTGGCGCCATCGATTTTATTATTAAAGGGATTAAACCGGGGGCACATCTTCCGCTTGGACCGCTTTATACAGGGTTTACTTTTTTCCAAGAGCTCGTCACACTGATGATTTTAGTGGCAGTCATCTGGGCTTTTTACCGCCGGTATGTCGAAAAATTAGTCCGCTTGAAGCGCAACTTTAAATCAGGTCTGGTTCTTATTTTCATCGGCGGCTTGATGCTTTCTGTGTTACTAGGCAATGGAATGAGCATCATCTGGCATGGTGAAGAGACCTCATGGACTGAACCTGTCGCTTCGCTGATTTCAGTTATTTTTTCAGGGATTGGTGAAACCGCCTCTATTGTGATTTTCTACATTGCCTGGTGGGCGCACTTATTATTCTTGTTAACCTTCTTAGTGTACGTACCGCAATCCAAGCATGCCCACTTAATTGCGGGACCTGCGAATGTGTACTTTAACCGTTTAGATAAACCAGGAAAATTGAAAAAGGTTGATTTTGAAGATGAAACCCAGGAGTCGTTTGGGGTTGGAAAATTAGAAGATTTCACGCAGCACCAAATGATTGATTTTTATGCCTGCGTGGAATGCGGACGCTGTACGAATATGTGTCCGGCTACGGGAACAGGGAAAATGCTGTCACCAATGGACTTGATCGTTAAACTGCGTGATCATTTAACCAATCATGGCGCCGTTGTTACCTCGAAACAGCCATGGGTGCCAACCTTTGCATTTGGGAATACGACGGGGAATCAGCTGGCCCTTGCGTCAGCAGGCCAAGGTGCACAAGAATCCGCGGCCACTGCAGTCTACAGTCCGAGCTTGATTGGCGATGTGATTACGGAAGAAGAAATTTGGGCTTGTACGACCTGCCGAAATTGTGAGGATCAATGCCCAGTCATGAACGAGCATGTTGATAAAATTATTGATTTGCGCCGTTATTTAGTGTTAACCGAAGGGAAACTAGACGCCGATGCGCAGCGTGCGATGACCAACATAGAGCGCCAAGGCAATCCGTGGGGCTTGAACAGAAAAGAACGTGAAACCTGGCGTGAAGCCCGTGAGGATGTTCATGTACCAACCGTGAAAGAAATGAAAAAAGCAGGCGAGGAATTTGAATACCTCTTCTGGGTAGGGGCGATGGGTTCTTATGATAACCGCAGCCAAAAGATTGCCTTATCATTTGCGAAACTGCTCAATGAAGCTGGCATTAAATTTGCCATCCTGGGAAATAAAGAAAAGAACTCTGGCGATACACCGCGCCGCCTCGGGAATGAATTCTTATTCCAAGAGCTGGCAACGAAAAATATCGAGGAATTTGAAAAAGCGGAAGTCAAGAAAATCGTCACGATTGACCCACATGCTTATAATATTTTCAAAAATGAATACCCTGATTTCGGCTTAACGGATGTCGAGGTGTTCCATCATACCGAGGTCCTTTATGAGCTGGTTCGTGATGGGAAGCTCGTACCGAAACATGCGGTAAATGAGACGATTACTTTCCATGATTCCTGTTATTTAGGGCGCTACAATGATGTCTATGATGCACCGCGCGAGATTCTAAAATCGATTCCAGGCGTGAAACTTCTTGAAATAGAGCGGAACAGAGAGAAAGCGATGTGCTGTGGTGCAGGCGGCGGCTTGATGTGGATGGAAGAAGAAACTGGACACCGCATTAACGTGGCTCGAACCGAGCAGGCACTTGCTGTGAATCCGTCGGTTATCAGTTCCGGCTGTCCGTACTGTTTAACAATGCTCTCGGACGGAACGAAGGCGAAAGAGGTCGAAGAAAAGGTATCAACATACGATGTAGCTGAACTGCTTGAAAAGGCGGTTTGTGGAGAAGTCGCTTAGATTTTGATGGAGTGTAGAAGTTGATTTGTTTATTTAATTCGTAAAATTTTTAAAATTTTGTGTAAAACATTTCAACTTCTACGCTTTTTTATGTAAAATATAATTATATATAAAACGCTTACATTATCATTTTAAAAAGCAGAAGACTGCGTTTCTTTTTTGGTTTGTGTCCGAGCGAGCGTTCAGTCACCGTATCTATTTTTTATGAAAGTTTATCTGAATATGTTGAATAGGAGAGTGTGTGCGAGATGGGAAAAACAGTTATTTTAAGCGGAGTTAGAACGCCTTTTGGAAAATTAGGAGGAGGTTTAAGCAGCTTTACTGCTTCACAGTTAGGCGGAATCGCGGTAAAAGAGGCATTAGTTCGTGCGGGCGTGAAGCCAGAAGAGGTAGAGGAAGTCATTCTTGGAACGGTATTACAGGGCGGACAGGGGCAGATTCCATCACGCCAGGCGGCGCAGCATGCGGGACTGCCATGGGAAGTGAAAACAGAAACGATTAATAAAGTATGTGCGTCAGGGATGCGGAGTGTCACGTTGGCTGATCAAATCATCCGCGCCGGCGATGAGGAAGTGATTGTTGCAGGCGGGATGGAATCGATGAGCAACGCACCATATGTACTTCCAAAAGCACGCTGGGGCTTCCGCATGGGAGACGCACAGGTGAAGGATTTAATGATTCATGACGGTTTAACTTGCAGTTTCACTGGCGTTCACATGGGGACTTACGGAAATGAAGCGGCTAGGGATATGGAAATCAGCCGCGAGGCACAGGATGAGTGGGCATTAAGGAGTCATGTGCGCGCGATTGAAGCGATTGAGAGCGGGAAGTTGGCGGAAGAAATTGTCGCGGTAGAGGTTCCACAGCGCAAAGGAGCTCCGGTCGTTGTGGCGACAGATGAAGCACCGCGAAAAGATACGTCGTTAGAGCGTTTGGCTAAGTTAGCACCAGTATTTAATTCAACAGGAACGATTACTGCTGGGAATGCACCAGGAGTTAATGACGGTGCGGCAGCCCTCGTGTTAATGAGTGAAGAACGTGCGGCTCGCGAAGGCCGTGTTGCTGAAGCAGTGATTGTTGGTCATGCAGCGGTTGCTGTAGAAGCAAAGGATTTCCCGAAAACTCCTGGAATTGTCATTAATGAGCTATTACGAAAAACTGGCAAAACGGTGGACGAAGTCGATTTATTTGAAATTAATGAAGCTTTTGCGGCAGTGGCATTAGTCAGCGGAAAAATCGCCGGCTTGGATCCAGAAAAGGTCAATGTCAATGGCGGTGCGGTCGCCTATGGTCACCCGATTGGGGCGAGCGGGGCACGGATTATTCTCACATTAATGCATGAATTAAAGCGCCGCGGCGGCGGAATTGGAATTGCCGCGATTTGCAGTGGAGGCGGCCAGGGCGATGCGGTGATGATTGAGGTTCCGCGCGGGTAGTAGTTTTATAGAAATGGATCTAATTTCCATATTTTGTCTAATTGTACAAAAGACGTTGATTTTTGCACAAAACCGGCTGAAAAATGAACAAAACCCATAGGAAAATGAACAAAACAGGGTAAATTTGCACAAAACAGCTTGGAAATTGCACAAAAGTTATTTTTACCCAAGAGTTTTTTAAAATAACAAATAAAAAAACTAGGTCGGACCAGTTCCGGCCTTCTTGGAGGGGATCGAATGAAGATTTCAAAGCTTATGGTCATTGGTGCAGGACAAATGGGCTCCGGGATTGCTCAAGTTTGCGCTCAGGCGGGGTACACGGTCGTACTTAATGATTTAAAACAGGAGTTTGTGGAACGCGGCCTAGCCGGAATCAATAAAATACTTACACGGAACGTTGACAAAGGACGCCTCACTGAAGAGCAAAAACAAGAAATTCTCGGCAACATTACCGTGTCCACCGATTTAAACGATGCCCGTGACGTCGACCTCGTCATCGAAGCCGCCGTTGAAAATATGAACATCAAAACCAACATCTTTGCCCAACTTGATGAAATTACCCCAGCACACGCAATCCTTGCGAGTAATACCTCATCCTTGCCTATCACGGAAATTGCTGCGGCTACCAAGCGTCCGGAAAAAGTGATCGGAATGCACTTCATGAACCCGGTTCCGGTCATGAAGCTCGTTGAAATCATTCGCGGCCTTGCAACATCCGATGAAGTCTACCAAGTGATTGAAGATATGACAAAGACCTTGAGCAAGGTGCCGGTTGAAGTGAACGACTTCCCAGGGTTTGTTTCCAATCGCATTCTGATGCCAATGATTAACGAAGCGATTTATACGCTTTATGAGGGTGTGGCTACAAAAGAAGCCATTGATGAAGTCATGAAACTTGGCATGAACCACCCGATGGGACCGTTAACCTTGGCTGATTTTATCGGCTTGGATACGTGCCTGTATATTATGGAAACGCTCCACCAAGGCTTTGGCGATGACAAATACCGTCCTTGTCCGCTCCTTCGCAAATATGTGAAAGCAGGCTGGCTTGGCAAGAAATCAGGGCGCGGTTTTTATACGTACGAATAAACACAGCATTTCTTCGAAAAAGGGGTCGTGATAATGATGAGTACCACGATAGTACATTCTTCCAAAGGGGAGACCACCATGAATCTTACATTCACCGAAGAACAAGAAATGATGCGAAAAATGGTACGTGATTTTGCGAACAGCGAAATTGTTCCATTTATTGAAAAGATGGAAAGAGGGGAATTTCCGCGCGAAATCCTCCGAAAAATGGGAGCCCTAGGCTTAATGGGGATTCCTGTCCCTGAGAAATACGGCGGTGCGGCGATGGACTTCACCTCCTATATCCTAGCAATCCATGAACTTTCCAAAGTAAGCGCTACCATTGGGGTGATTCTTTCTGTCCATACCTCGGTCTGCACAAACCCGATCCTTTATTTTGGAACGGAGCAACAGAAAGAGAAATACGTGCCGAAGCTGGCTTCAGGGGAGTACCTCGGTGCATTTTGCTTAACGGAGCCAAGTTCTGGTTCGGATGCCGCTAGCTTAAAGTCCCGTGCCGTCAAGAAGGGCGATCATTACGTCATCAACGGCTCGAAGGTGTTCATTACGAACGGCGGCGAGGCCGATGTTTATATCGTTTTTGCGAAAACAAATCCGGAACTAGGCAGCAAAGGGATTTCGGCGTTTATTGTTGAAAAAAATACTCCTGGCTTTATCGTCGGCAAAGATGAGAAGAAAATGGGATTGCATGGCTCGAGGACGGTCCAACTCACGTTCGAAGATATGCATGTTCCAGCTGAAAATCTGCTTGGTGCCGAGGGCGAAGGCTTTAAGATTGCGATGGCCAACCTGGATGTCGGCCGCATCGGGATTGCGACCCAGGCACTTGGGATTGCTGAGGCCGCACTGTCAGCCGCAACCACCTATGCTGGGGACCGCCACCAATTCGGCAAGCCGATTGCCGCTCAACAAGGGATTGGCTTTAAGTTAGCTGACATGGCGACCAGTGTGGAAGCAGCGAAACTATTAGTCTATCGCGCGGCGTATTTACGGACCCACGGCAAAAAATGTACGTTGGAAGCGTCAATGGCGAAATTGTTCGCGACCAAAACAGCAGTTGAAGTCACTACCGAGGCCATTCAAGTATTCGGCGGCTACGGCTACACCGAAGATTATCCGGTCGAGCGCTATTTCCGTGATGCAAAAATTACCGAAATCTATGAAGGCACGAGCGAAATACAACGAATTGTGATTAGTAAGCATCTGTAATTATGGCTCTTTATGTGAAAACAGCCTTAAACATATCCACTAGGAGGACTCGAAATGAACTTTAAACTCTCTGAAGAACATGAAATGATTCGGAAAATGGTTCGTGATTTTGCCCGGAATGAAGTGGCCCCGACGGCAGCGGAGCGCGATGAGGAAGAACGCTTTGACCGCGAGATTTTTGACAAAATGGCGGAGCTAGGTTTAACCGGGATTCCGTGGCCGGAAGAGTACGGCGGCATTGGCAGTGATTATCTGGCTTATTGTATTGCAGTGGAAGAGCTTTCCCGCGTTGACGCATCTACAGGCGTGATGCTCTCAGCCCATACTTCTTTAGCGGGCTGGCCGATTTATAAATTTGGCAGTGAGGAGCAAAAGCAAACCTACCTGCGCCCAATGGCAGAAGGGACGAAAATTGGCGCATACGGCTTAACAGAGCCTGGCAGCGGTTCAGATGCTGGCGGAATGAGAACGACTGCCCGTCGCGAAGGCGATCATTATGTCCTTAATGGCTCGAAGATTTTCATTACGAATGGCGGAGTAGCGGACATCTATGTCGTGTTTGCTTTAACCGATCCTTCGAATAAACAACGTGGAACAACCGCATTTATTATCGAGAGTGACTTCCCAGGCTTCTCGGTTGGGAAAAAAGAAAAGAAACTCGGGATTCGTTCCTCACCGACCACTGAAATTATTTTTGAAGATTGTATGGTACCGGTTGCTAACAGACTCGGAGAAGAAGGCGAAGGCTTTAAAATTGCCATGATGACTCTCGATGGCGGCCGCAACGGTATTGCCGCTCAAGCTGTGGGGATTGCTCAAGGTGCGCTTGATGCAGCAGCGGACTATGCCAAGGAACGTCATCAATTCGGTAAACCAATCGTCGCAAATCAAGGGATTGCCTTTAAACTTGCAGATATGGCCACAGGGATTGAGGCCTCTCGACTATTAACGTATCAAGCGGCATGGCTCGAGTCGCAAGGTCTGCCGTACGGCAAGGAGTCGGCGATGTCGAAGTTATTTGCTGGCGATACGGCGATGAAAGTTACAACTGAGGCTGTTCAGATTTTTGGCGGCTATGGCTATACAAAGGATTACCCAGTTGAGCGCTTCATGCGTGATGCGAAAATTACCCAAATCTATGAAGGCACACAAGAAATTCAACGACTTGTGATCTCGCGGATGATCACGAAGTAAGGCGGGTTAGAACATGATGAAAAAACGGGAAGTACTGGCTTCTGTAAAGGATGAACGTCTTGTTCAGAAACGGCGGGACCAAATGATTAAAGGGGCCGTCAGCCTTTTTAAGGAAAAGGGCTTTCACCGGACGACGACGAGGGAAATCGCCAAAGCTGCAGGATTCAGTATTGGGACCCTTTACGAATACATCCGCTCAAAGGAAGATGTCCTGTATCTCGTCTGTGACAGCATTTATGAACATGTGAGCGAGCGCCTCGAGCAGGACCTTGAGCAGAAAAAAGGCACCCTTTCAAGTCTGAAGCTAGGGGTTGGGCATTATTTCCGGGTTATGGATGAGATGCAGGATGAAGTGCTGGTCATGTATCAAGAAGCCAAATCGCTGACAAAGGATGCCCTTCCCTATGTGCTGAAAAAAGAAATTGAAATGGCGGCAATGTTTGAGAGCCTGATTGTCCGCTGTGTCGAAAACGGCGAACTGCAGTTATCGGAAAAACAGATTGAACTGATTTCCCATAACATTATTGTTGAGGGACAAATGTGGGCGTTCCGGCGCTGGGCGCTGCAAAAATTATATACACTAGATGAATATATTGAACTGCAAACGGAGCAATTATTTCATGGGATTCATTCGTCAACACAAGCTAGGACGTAATGCTGAACAGGTGGCGAGCCGTGAATGGAGTTCATTTTTACAAAAGGGTCTGAATACGAACAATGCATTAGGTTCATTTCTATAAAAAAAGGGGGAGAACGATGGGGAATTATCAGCCGAAGCATCATATTCGCTTTGTCACAGCTTCGAGTTTGTTTGACGGGCATGATGCTTCTATCAATATTATGAGGCGGATTCTGCAGGCGAGCGGGGCGGAGGTCATCCATCTCGGCCATAATCGCTCGGTTGAGGAGGTTGTGAACGCGGCGATTCAGGAGGATGTGCAGGGAATTGCGATTTCTTCGTATCAAGGCGGGCATGTCGAGTATTTCAAATATATGTACGATTTGTTGAAAGAAAAGGGTGCGCCGAATATTCGTATTTTTGGCGGCGGGGGCGGTGTGATTATCCCGCGCGAAATCGATGAGCTCCACGAGTACGGGATTTCGTGGATTTTCTCCCCTGAGGATGGCCGCAGGATGGGGCTGCAGGGCATGATTGACCGGATGATCGAGGAGTGCGATTTTGCGACGGTCCCGCAAGATGTAGCCAATCAAATCGAGAAGCTGCCAAGCGGAGATGTCAATGCGGTGGCAAAGCTGATCACGATTGCGGAGCTCCATGTGGATGGGACGAATGAAGCGGCGGCAACGGCTGAGCGAGTGCTCGATCAAGTGAAGTCACTCGAGAAAGAGATTCCGGTCGTTGGGATCACGGGGACGGGCGGTGCTGGAAAAAGTTCATTGACCGATGAATTGATTCGCCGCTTTATTAATGAACTGCCGGATAAAAAGGTAGCGATTCTGTCGGTTGACCCGACAAAGCAAAAGACGGGCGGTGCCTTGCTCGGGGACCGAATCCGCATGAATGCAATTTTTTCACCAAATGTGTATATGCGCTCGCTGGCCACAAGGAGTTCAAAAAGTGAACTTTCTCTGGCGATTAAGGATGCGGTTGCCGTTACGAAGGCTGCTGGCTTTGATCTCGTCATCGTTGAGACGAGCGGAATTGGCCAGGGAGATGCGGGAATCACGGAGATTTGCGATGTTTCTTTGTATGTGATGACGAGTGAGTTTGGGGCGCCGTCACAGCTCGAGAAGATTGATATGATTGATTTTGCTGACCTGATTGTCATTAATAAGTTTGAGCGCAAGGGCTCGGAGGATGCGAAGCGCCAGGTGCAAAAGCAGTACCAGCGCAGCCATATGCTTTTTGAAAAAGACATTGATGATATGCCGGTATATGGAACGATTGCGAGCCAGTTTAATGACCCAGGTACAAATGGATTGTTTGCGGCGTTGATTGAAAAAATGAACGACAAAATGGGCACAGGCTGGGTCACTTCTTTTACTAAAGATGCCCTGGTTGAAAAACAGAATGTGATTATCCCAACCGACCGCCGTTATTATTTACGGGAAATTTCCGAAACGGTGCGCGGTTATCACCGGAAAGCGGAAGAACAGGCTGGGATTGCCCGGAAGTTATTCCAGTTAGAAGGGGCGATGGAAGCGGTCAGCGATGCGGCAGTGATTGCAGCGTTAGAAGCGGTCAAGCAAGAGACGGAAGCGAAGCTGACACCTGAATCCCGGAAAATTCTTGAGGGCTGGGCAAAAACACGGGAAGCATATTCCGGCGACAAGTTTGTGACGAGAATCCGTGATAAAGAGATTATCACGGTGTTAAAATCGAAAAGCTTATCAGGGATCGATATTCCGAAAGTGGTACTGCCGAAGTATAAGGATTACGGGGAAATCCTGCGCTGGGTTTACCAGGAAAACGTTCCAGGTGCGTTCCCGTATACGGCTGGGGTATTTCCGTTCAAACGCGAAGGCGAGGATCCGAAACGCCAGTTTGCAGGGGAAGGGACGCCGGAACGCACGAACCGCCGCTTCCACTATTTATCGAAGGATGATGATGCGAAGCGTTTAAGTACGGCGTTTGACTCGGTGACGCTGTATGGTGAAGACCCGGATCACCGCCCGGATATTTTCGGGAAGGTCGGCGAAAGCGGCGTCAGTGTTTGTACATTAGATGATATGAAAAAGTTGTATAACGGCTTTGATTTATGTCATCCGTCAACATCGGTATCCATGACGATTAACGGTCCAGCTCCGATTATTCTAGCGATGTTTATGAATACAGCGGTTGATCAGCAGGTGCAGCGGAAGGAAGCAGAGCTTGGCAGGGTGTTAACGGTGGAGGAATTCGCGGAGGTTCGTGCCTATACACTGCGTACGGTGCGCGGTACGGTGCAGGCTGATATTTTAAAAGAAGACCAAGGTCAAAATACATGTATTTTTTCAACGGAGTTTGCGCTGCGGATGATGGGCGATATTCAGCAATATTTCATTGATCATCAAGTGCGCAACTACTATTCGGTCTCCATTTCGGGCTATCATATTGCCGAAGCAGGTGCCAATCCGATTTCGCAGTTAGCCTTTACCTTGTCGAATGGTTTTACCTATGTTGAGTATTATTTGAGCCGCGGCATGAAGATTGATGACTTTGCGCCGAACTTGTCCTTCTTCTTCTCGAATGGATTGGATCCGGAGTATACCGTGATTGGCCGTGTGGCCCGCCGCATTTGGTCGACGGTGATGCGTGATAAATATGGTGCCAACGAACGGAGCCAAAAATTGAAATACCATGTTCAGACGTCGGGTCGCTCGCTGCATGCGCAGGAAATTGACTTTAATGATATCCGGACGACACTGCAGGCGTTAATGGCCTTGCAGGATAACTGTAATTCCCTTCATACGAATGCTTATGATGAGGCGATTACGACGCCAACTGAGGAGTCGGTGCGCCGCGCGATGGCGATTCAGATGATTATTACGAAAGAGCATGGCTTATCCAAAAATGAAAATCCACTCCAAGGATCATTTATTGTGGAGGAGTTAACGGATCTAGTTGAGGAAGCGGTCTTGCAAGAGTTTGAACGCTTGAATGACCGCGGCGGTGTGCTTGGGTCGATGGAAACCCAGTACCAGCGTGGCAAAATTCAGGATGAATCGATGTATTATGAAATGAAAAAGCACACTGGTGAATTACCGATTATTGGTGTGAATACGTATTTGAATCCAAATCCTCCGTCAGAAGAAGACGTCAATAATATGGAATTAGCGCGGGCATCCTACGAAGAGAAAGAATTGCAGATTCAAAATCTGCGTGCCTTCCAGGAAAGCCATGCAGCGGTGGCGGGAGAAGCATTGCAACGTTTGAAAGAAGCTGCCGTCAAAAATGGCAACATCTTTGCCGAGTTGATGGAAACCGTCCAAGTCGCCAGCCTCGGCCAAATCACCCGAGCCCTCTACGAAGTAGGCGGGCAATATCGACGAAATATGTAAGAAATGCGCAAGTGCCCTGTTCAGCGGCGTATGGCCTGGAGCGCTCCAACCGAGATAAAGGAAACACGAAGAGCCGGAGGCGATTCGATGTTGACTTATCGTAGGGCGGAGAGCGAAGGACACTAGCCGCTAGGGCACTGGAGCTGGACATTTTCAAAGTTGTATCTTATAGGGTGTCAGGCACCATGTGAAGTATTCACATGGTGCCTGACACCAATTTTTGTAAAAAAACTTCATTTATGAGATATTATTATTTGCGGTTATCTTATATAATGATTTAGCGTACATACTTCGGAGGATTTGGGCAGGTGGAGCAAATGAGGTTTAGTTATATTTTTATCATTTTAGTTGTGTTTGCCTGGCCGCTAAATTATCTCTATCAACGTCAGTTGGGCGCAGTCTCGTTCTTTTTGCTAGCAATCTTCTTTCTAGTGATATCGCTGAAAGAGATGAAAAAGCAGAAGCAAGCAAAGAAAAATGATGGGAAAAAACCTCGTCCGTAAAAATTCAGGTGAAACAACTCACTAGCACTAGCATAAACCGGAAGAATTTGTTTATAATGAAGAATATGCTTATTTTGGGCAGAAGCTAGATTAGACAGTTCATATCAATTTATTGATAGTCCGTTATTCACTCATTTAAGAGTGTTAAATAGAGAAAGGAAGTGCCGATATTGAGTTTAGCACAATACTCAAAAGAGGAATTACAAGAATTTTCCCTTATGGAAATGGCTTATGAATACTTGAAAAATAGTAAACAGCCGATTGCCTTTAATGAACTAGTAGAAGAAATTAAACAAGCATCAGGGATTTCTGATGATGAAGTTCGTTCCCGACTTGCTCAATTTTACACCGACATCAACGTGGATGGCCGTTTCCTTTCATTAGGAAGTAACCGCTGGGGACTTCGTGTCTGGTATCCAGTCGATACAGCTGAAGAAGAAGTGGTTGCAGTCGTGAAACCGAAGAAGAAGAAGGCGAAGAAGGTTGTCGATGAAGACGATCTCGAAGATTTCGATGAAGTTGATGAGATTGAAGATGACTTTGATGACTTTGACGATGAAGATGATCTTCTTGATGATGAAGACGATCTTGATATTGATGAAGATGAGGATCTTGATCTTGACGATGATGACGATGCCATTGAAGATGATCTCGACATTGAATTGGATGAAGAAGACGAACTTGACGATGAACTTGAGGATGAAGAAGAAGAATTTGATGATGAGGAAGAAGTCGAAAAAGATTAATCCACTTGACTTTTTTTCCATGCCCTTGTATTATCTTTTTTGGGCTCCTTAAAAAGAGGACGATACATTAGTTACTTATAATACGCTCCCTACCACAAGTAGGCGAGCGTTTTTTATTGTTCAAAAAACTCATGTTTCACGGAGTTTTTTCATTTTTTTCGGGCGTAAGGAAAATATTTTTTTACAAAAACCCTTAAACAAACTGAATAATGTACAAACTGTATAAGAGGGGGAAATATTGATGACAAAATATATTTTTGTAACTGGTGGTGTAGTTTCATCACTAGGAAAAGGAATTACGGCAGCTTCATTAGGCCGTTTATTGAAAAATCGGGGCATAAGCGTGACCATTCAAAAGTTCGACCCATACATTAACGTCGACCCGGGAACGATGAGTCCTTACCAGCACGGTGAAGTGTTCGTAACAGGAGATGGCGCTGAAACGGATTTGGACTTAGGCCACTATGAGCGTTTTATCGACATCAACTTAAACAAGTATTCAAACGTAACAACCGGAAAAATTTATTCAACGGTTTTACGTAAAGAGCGCCGCGGTGATTATTTGGGGGCAACGGTTCAGGTTATTCCACATATCACTAATGAAATTAAGGAACGCTGCTTCCGTGCCGGGAAAGAAACAAATGCTGATGTCGTAATCACGGAAATCGGCGGAACGGTAGGGGACATTGAATCCCTCCCATTCCTTGAAGCGATTCGCCAAATCAAGAGCGATATCGGCTCCGAAAATGTGATGTACATTCACTGTACGTTAATTCCGTACATCAAGGCAGCGGGCGAAATGAAAACAAAGCCGACTCAGCACAGCGTCAAAGAACTGCGCAGTCTTGGTATTCAGCCAAATATTATTGTTGTACGTACGGAAATGCCGGTTTCACAGGACATGAAGGATAAAATTGCCTTGTTCTGTGACATTGACTCAAAAGCGGTTATTGAATGTATGGACGCAGATACACTTTATTCGATTCCACTTGCCCTTCAAGAGCAAAACATGGATCAAATCGTGTGTGACCATTTGAAATTATCGGCAAAAGAAGCGGATATGACCGAGTGGAAAGCACTCGTAGACCGCGTAACCCATCTTTCCAGCAAGACACGCATTGGTCTTGTCGGAAAATATGTGGAACTTCAAGATGCCTATATTTCTGTGGTTGAGGCAATGAAACATGCAGGCTATGCGTTTGATGCCGATGTGGAAATCAAATGGATTAATTCAGAAGATGTGACCCGTGAAAATGTAGCGGAACTTTTGGATGATGTGGATGGAGTTCTTGTTCCAGGCGGCTTTGGTGACCGCGGGATTGAAGGGAAAATTGAAGCGACTCGTTATGCTCGTGAGCAGAAGAAGCCGTTCCTTGGTATTTGTTTAGGAATGCAGCTGGCAACGATTGAGTTTGCCCGTAATGTGCTTGGATTGGAAGGGGCGCATTCCGCTGAGTTTGTACCGGAAACAGCGTATCCAATCATTGATTTACTCCCTGAGCAGAAGGATGTTGAGGATTTAGGCGGAACATTGCGTCTAGGTCTATATCCAGCTCGTATTGTTGAGGGTACGAAGGCGTTCGAAGCATATGAGGATGAAGTGGTTTATGAGCGTCATCGTCATCGCTATGAATTTAACAATCACTTCCGTAAAGACATGGAAGCAGCAGGCTTTGTTTTCTCAGGTACGAGCCCAGACGGCCGCTTAGTGGAAATTGTTGAGTTGAAGGACCATCCGTGGTTCGTGGCATCACAGTTCCATCCGGAGTTTGTCTCAAGACCAAATCGTCCACAGCCATTGTTCCGTGACTTTATTAAAGCATCTTTGCAAAAATAAGTTTTTCGATCAGGACCAGTATCTGGTCCTGATTTTTTTATTGGTGTCAGGCACTCGTATTTTCCATAAATTGTATAATTGTACTAAACCACTCGAAAAATGAACATAAGTATTTAATATTTGTACATAACCCTGCGAAAAATCCACAAAAGGGTCCCCGAGTGGCACAAAAATCCTTAAAAGTCAAACAAACCCAAGTTTACCCCCCGGGAAATAATCGAGGGCAATAAAAAAAACGGGTCCCAAACCCGCTTTTACTCCTCATATTCTGCCAAAATCTCTTCAATAGTAAATTTCAAGCCATAATAAACGAACAATGCTGCCATCGAAGAGGGATATCCATACCGGTTTCCTTCATCATCCGGGAGCAACGCTTTGGTCAGCCGCAAATCAATCAGGAGATCCGCTAATTCCTGCAAGTGTTCACCATCCGGAACAGCCGTTGCCACCGCGACAAATGGAATTCCTTTTTCGCGAAGCTGTTCGGCCACTTCAAGCGCCGCGCCATCATTGGAATAACGCGTGAACATCAACACACGATCGGAATCCGTTAATTCCTCAACGCTGTCAAAAATCTTGGCACTCTTAAACGGTTCTGCCCCATCTAAAGCCTCGAACTCGACCGCTTTCATTTCCTTCGTAGTAAAAATATATATAGACCCATCACCAACTGGTGCCTGGGCAAGCAAGCGTGCTCCGTCTTCAAACGAATATTCTTCTTTTTCCTCAAGCCGCTTAAACAAGCCGGTTAATTGGGTAGTAAACATTTTTAACATAAAAACCCTCCTTTTCACCCTTTTATTATAAGCGTTTTTTCGATATTGCAAAAATATTAACAAAATCCGAGAAAATTTGCAGGAGATTATTTTCCTAATAGAGAAATATAACAAGTGATAGGTAGTGGGATAATAAAAAAGCATCGAGTAAACAAGGAAGAGGTGGAGTTATGAAAGAGAAAATTTTAATCGTTGATGATCAGTTTGGCATTAGAATTTTACTAAATGAAGTGTTTCAAAAAGAGGGGTATCAAACATATCAGGCAGCCAATGGCATTCAGGCCCTTGAAATTGTGACCAAACATGACCCCGACCTTGTCCTATTGGATATGAAAATCCCTGGAATGGATGGAATTGAAATTCTAAAAAGAATGAAGGTAATTGACCCAGATATCCGCGTCATTATTATGACAGCTTATGGTGAACTGGATATGATTCAAGAAGCCAAGGATCTTGGTGCCATTACTCATTTTGCCAAGCCGTTTGATATTGATGATATTCGAGCTGCTGTCAGGAAACACATTCCCCAAAAAATGAATTAAATTTCGTTTTTTGGCTTTAAAATATAAAGAAAGTGCTTACAGTGAAAATGGGCGCGCTTTCATTATGACAGTTTAGAAAACTGCGTTTATTTAATGGCATTTCGACCCCTGGTTTGATATGATACATATGAACTTTTTACTGGTTGGTTATCTTTTTCAAGAATACATAATCCGTAAAATTGAGGGAAAACCTTAATATGGAAGACCAAACTTGAAAAGATATCTGCCTAATTTAAGGAGGAATAGAAATGCCATTAGTTTCCATGAAAGAAATGCTCATTAAAGCCAAAGCTGAAGGCTATGCGGTTGGGCAATTTAACTTAAATAACTTAGAATTTACACAAGCGATTCTTCAAGCAGCACAAGCGGAGAATTCACCTGTAATTCTTGGTGTTTCTGAAGGGGCAGCTCGTTATATGTCCGGCTTCAAAACAGTTGTAAAAATGGTTGAAGGCTTAATGGAAGATTTGAAAATTACCGTTCCTGTAGCAATTCACCTTGACCACGGTTCAAGCTTTGATAAGTGTAAAGAAGCGATTGATGCAGGTTTCACATCTGTTATGATCGATGCTTCCCACCACCCATTTGAAGAAAATATTGAAATTACTTCAAAAGTAGTTGATTATGCACATTCAAAAAATGTGTCTGTTGAAGCGGAATTAGGAACTGTTGGCGGCCAGGAAGACGACGTTGTTGCTGATGGCGTTATCTACGCAGATCCTAAAGAATGTGAAGAGTTAGTAAAACGCACAGGTATCGACTGTCTTGCACCTGCTTTAGGTTCTGTTCATGGTCCTTACAAAGGTGAACCAAACCTTGGTTTTGCTGAAATGGAAGAAATCGGCAACATTACAGGCCTTCCATTAGTCCTTCACGGCGGAACTGGTATCCCATTAAAGGATATCCAAAGATCTGTTTCCCTTGGAACAGCGAAAATCAACGTGAATACAGAAAACCAAATTGCTTCTGCTAAAGCGGTTCGTGAAACATTAGCTGCATTAACGGAAGAATACGATCCACGTAAATATTTAGGACCAGCACGCGAAGCGATCAAAACAACCGTTATTGGCAAAATTCGTGAATTTGGTTCTTCAGGTAAAGCTTAATCGAACAATGGCAAATGTCTAACCACATTTCATATTTGTTCTGAAATATGATAAAATGGAAACCGTCCTCGTACTTTTAGGACGGTTTTAGTCTGTAAAAAGAAATTTGAATATTTAGTCGAAAAAATGGAGGAGATTAATTATGAAATTTTTTATTGATACAGCAAATTTAGATGAAATCCGCGAAGCCCATGAACTTGGATTACTAGCAGGTGTAACTACTAATCCATCATTAGTTGCTAGAGAAAAAGGTGTTTCTTTTCACGACCGCTTAAGAGAAATTACTGCGCTTGTCCCTGGTTCTGTTAGTGCAGAAGTTATTGCTCTTGATGCAGAAGGCATGATTAGAGAAGGTAGAGAGCTTGCAGCGATCGCTCCAAATATTACCGTAAAAGTTCCGATGACTCCAGATGGGTTAAAAGCGACTCATGCTTTTGCGAAAGATGGAATCAAAACCAATGTAACCCTCATTTTTAGTGCGAACCAAGCCTTACTTGCGGCAAGAGCTGGCGCGACCTATGTTTCTCCATTCCTGGGCAGATTAGATGATATCGGTCAAAACGGTTTAGACCTAATTTCAACGATTTCAGACATCTTCAACGTGCATGGCATTGAATCAGAAATCATTGCAGCATCCATTCGTAATCCAATTCACGTCACAGAAGCAGCGTTACGAGGCGCTCATATTGCAACCATTCCATACAAAGTATTAATGGGATTATTCCATCATCCATTAACAGATAAAGGGATTGAAGGCTTCTTAAAAGATTGGAATTCCCGTACATAAGCATAAATATTCCCATTTTGTGTAAAAAATTTTAATTGCCATACATGAAAATAAAAATTTGGTGTAAACTAAAGGATAGACAAGTTGTCGGATTTTGACTTTTGATGATGGAAAAATATACCTAGAGCCTCATTTCGTAATAAGCGGATTGTACCGATTGACTTACAGGGCTTAGAAGGGAGTCGAATATGGAAAAACTTAAAATTGCGGGTGGCTATCCGTTAAAGGGAACGGTTCGAATCAGCGGGGCGAAAAATAGTGCCGTTGCGTTAATTCCTGCAACCATTTTAGCGGAATCACCAGTGACAATTGAGGGATTGCCGGACATTTCAGACGTTGAAATCTTGAAGGACCTCCTTGAAGAAATCGGCGGTAACGTTCAGCTTTCTGATAACGAGATGACGGTTGACCCATCGACCATGATTTCCATGCCCCTGCCAAACGGGAAAGTAAAAAAGCTCCGTGCTTCTTATTACTTAATGGGTGCTATGCTAGGCCGTTTTAAAAAGGCGGTCATTGGCCTTCCTGGCGGATGCTATTTAGGTCCAAGACCGATTGATCAGCATATAAAAGGCTTCGAAGCGCTTGGGGCACAAATTACCAATGAACAAGGTGCTATTTATTTACGGGCGGACGAGCTTCGAGGTGCCCGAATTTACCTTGATGTGGTCAGTGTGGGTGCAACGATTAATATCATGCTGGCAGCGGTTCGCGCTAAAGGGCGGACGGTCATTGAAAATGCGGCGAAAGAGCCGGAAATCATTGATGTAGCGACATTGTTAACGAGTATGGGTGCGAAGATTAAAGGGGCTGGAACGGATGTCATTCGGATCGATGGAGTGGAAGCGCTTCATGGCTGCCGCCACACGATTATTCCAGACCGGATTGAAGCTGGCACATATATGATCTTAGGTGCCGCTGTTGGCGAAGGCGTGTTAATCGACAACGTCATCCCGCAGCATTTAGAATCATTGATTGCTAAATTGCGTGAAATGGGTGTCCGTGTTGAATCTGGCGATGACCAAGTGTTTGTTGATGGGTCGTCAAAGTTGAAGGCCGTCGATATCAAGACGCTCGTCTATCCAGGATTTCCGACAGACCTCCAGCAGCCATTTACCACCCTTTTGACTAGAGCGACCGGCTCAAGTGTCGTAACAGACACGATTTACGGTGCCCGTTTTAAACATATTGATGAACTGCGAAGAATGAACGCCAACATTAAAGTCGAAGGTCGTTCCGCCATCATCAATGGTCCAGTGCAATTACAGGGGGCGAAAGTGAAGGCGAGTGACCTCAGGGCAGGAGCCGCACTCTTCATCGCCGGCCTGATGGCAGAAGGAATTACCGAAGTAACCGGGCTCGAGCACATTGACCGCGGCTACAGCGACCTCGTCGGAAAACTGAACGGACTCGGTGCCACGGTTTGGCGGGAAGCGTTAACGAAGGAAGAAGTCGAACAGATGAAAAATAATTGATTTTTATCATATAGATAAAGCTTTGGCGTTGACCATAAGCTACTGAAGTTGAAGAGACAGCTAAAGAGACTTAAGGGAGATGGAGACGATGGAAAGAAGTTTAACGATGGAGCTTGTCCGTGTCACAGAAGCCGCCGCACTTGCTTCAGCCCGCTGGATGGGCCGTGGGAAAAAAGATGAGGCAGACGGTGCAGCTACCTCGGCAATGCGTGACGTGTTTGACACCGTGCCAATGAAGGGAACTGTAGTAATCGGTGAAGGAGAAATGGATGAAGCACCGATGCTTTATATTGGCGAAAAACTGGGGACAGGCTATGGTCCGCGCGTTGACGTTGCGGTTGACCCTCTTGAAGGCACCAATATTTTAGCATCAGGCGGCTGGAATGCCTTAGCGGTTCTGGCGGTTGCCGACCATGGAAATCTTCTCCATGCTCCCGATATGTATATGGAAAAAATCGCAGTTGGCCCCGAAGCAGTCGGCCATATTGATATCAATGCGTCTGTTCTTGATAACTTAAAAGCTGTTGCCAAAGCGAAAAATAAAGATATCGAGGATGTTGTGGCGACGGTCCTAAATCGTCCACGTCACGAACATATTATTGCCCAGCTTCGTGAGGCTGGCGCACGGATCAAATTGATTAATGATGGTGACGTCGCAGGTGCGATTAATACCGCCTTTGACAATACCGGCGTCGATATTCTCTTTGGTTCTGGCGGTGCCCCTGAAGGCGTTCTTTCAGCGGTGGCGTTAAAATGCCTTGGCGGCGAAATCATCGGGAAATTGCTGCCGCAAAGTGATGCGGAACTAGAGCGCTGCATCAAAATGGGACTCGATGTTAATCGTGTTCTCCGGATGGAAGACCTGGTAAAAGGTGATGACGCCATTTTTGCAGCAACCGGGGTCACAGACGGCGAATTACTGCGCGGTGTTCAATTCAAAGGCTCATACGGCTCAACACACTCAATCGTCATGCGTGCCAAATCAGGCACCGTCCGCTTCGTCGAAGGCCGTCACAGCCTAAAGAAAAAACCAAACCTAGTGATTAAATAAACGGTGACGAATGAAGGGTGCCTGACACCAATTTGGTGTCAGGCACCCTTCATGGCATCATCTTTTAATTAAATGACTCCTATTACACTCCATTAGGGATTATCCTACAAGAAGAAATTCCCAATGAACGAAAATAGAAAAATAAGTTGATTAATTTTTTGCATAGAGGGTAAAATAGTAATTGTTTTATTATGCATTATATCTGCAATTCTATTCATTTCATTTCTACTTCTATCATTATTCCTCAACTCTCTTAATAACATCTGATTGAAAAAAATAAAAGTGTGGTGCACAAATGGAATTAACAATTTCAAGTTTAGAAAATATGAAGCTGAAGGAACTTTATGAGCTGGCACGCGAATATAAAGTGACCTACTACAGCAAATTAACGAAAAAAGAATTAATTTTTGCCATCCTGAAATCCCGAGCGGAACAGCAAGGATACTTTTTCATGGAAGGCGTCTTAGAAATTATCCAGTCAGAAGGATTTGGATTCCTACGACCAATCAATTACTCGCCAAGCTCAGAAGATATCTACATTTCTGCTTCGCAAATCCGCCGCTTCGACCTTCGTAATGGGGATAAAGTTTCCGGTAAGGTACGACCTCCTAAAGAAAATGAGCGTTATTATGGACTATTGCACGTAGAAGCGGTTAACGGGGAAGATCCGGAATCGGCGAAGGAACGGGTATATTTCCCAGGCCTGACACCGCTTTATCCTAACCGCCAGATGAAATTGGAGACCACTCCAAAATATCTTTCGACAAGGATTATGGATGTCATCGCACCGGTTGGTTTTGGGCAGCGTGGGTTGATTGTTGCCCCTCCTAAGGCTGGTAAAACGATGCTATTAAAAGAAATCGCCAACAGCATTACCACGAACCATCCGGAAGTGGAATTAATTATGCTGTTGATTGACGAACGTCCGGAGGAAGTAACCGACATTGAGCGTTCGGTTGCAGGTGACGTGGTTAGTTCGACGTTTGATGAAGTGCCGGAAAACCATATTAAAGTGGCAGAACTTGTGCTCGACCGCGCGATGCGTTTAGTCGAACATAAGCGTGATGTGGTTATTCTGATGGATAGTATTACGCGTCTTGCGCGTGCCTATAACTTAGTGATTCCGCCAAGCGGCCGGACACTTTCTGGGGGGATCGACCCCGCAGCTTTCCACCGTCCAAAGCGTTTCTTTGGGGCAGCTCGTAATATCGAAGAGGGCGGCAGCTTAACGATTCTGGCGACCGCGCTTGTTGATACTGGCTCACGGATGGATGACGTGATTTATGAGGAATTTAAAGGGACAGGTAATATGGAACTGCATCTCGATCGTTCGCTTGCAGAGCGCCGTATTTTCCCTGCGCTTGATATCCGTCGTTCAGGAACACGTAAGGAAGAATTATTGATTCCGAAGGATCATTTGGATAAATTATGGGCGATCCGAAAATCGATGTCCGATTCACCCGATTTTGCAGAGCGTTTCTTGAAAAAATTACGCCAGACCAAGTCGAATGAGGAGTTCTTTGCCCAATTAGGGGAAGAGCTGAAAACAAGACGGTCGTAGCCTACTTGAGGTAGAGCTGGAAACAAGCCGGACCTGGTTAAATTAGTACGGGACAAGCCTGGTAGAGGGGCTTGGATGGGTTCCTTTTTAAAAAAAGAACCAACAAATCCCAACTTGCAAAAATAGGTTGCCCTTGTTATAATGGGTGCAGTGTGTTTTTAGTATTTCAGTGCTTGTTTTTGGACAGGTGCTTTATATAACTCTGTTTCGAAAGATTCAGGGCGGAAGGAGATGAAAAGAATGAAAGCAGGAATTCATCCAAATTATAAAACAGTAACGGTGTCATGTGCATGTGGTAATACATTTGAAACTGGTTCTGTTAAAAATGAAATTCGTGTTGAAACATGTTCAGAATGTCATCCATTCTACACTGGTCGTCAAAAATTCGCTGAAGCTGGCGGACGTGTTGACCGTTTCAACAAGAAATATGGCATTAAAACTCAACAGCAACAATAATTGTAAAAAAGTACAGGCAAGAAGCAACACTTACTTGCCTGTTTTTTATTTAAATAAATTCACTTTTTGAAATAGATTTTATGGATTTGCTAGGAAGGAGACGCCGTTTTTATGTATTTAATGAAGCAAAGCGGATGGGTTGAGGTTATCTGTGGCAGTATGTTTTCTGGAAAATCAGAGGAATTGATTCGCCGTGTGAGACGGGCTCAGTTCGCTAAACAAAAGATTGCTGTGTTTAAGCCGAAAATTGATAATCGCTATCACGATCAACAGGTTGTGTCCCATAATGGTTCTTCTTTTCATGCGAAGCCGATTGCTCATTCGATGGAGATTCTCCACCATGTGGAAGCAGATATCGATATTATTGCGATTGATGAGGTTCAGTTTTTTGATGAAGGAATTGTTCGGATTGTGCAGCAGCTGGCTGACAGCGGCCATCGTGTGGTTTGTGCGGGTCTGGATATGGATTTCCGCGGCGAGCCGTTTGGTCAGATGCCAGCATTGATGGCGATTGCTGAATCGGTGACGAAGCTGCAGGCGGTCTGTTCGGTGTGCGGTTCACCATCAAGCCGGACGCAGCGCTTGATTGACGGCCATCCAGCCTCCTACCATGACCCAGTCATCTTAGTAGGTGCCTCCGAAGCGTACGAGCCACGCTGCCGCCACCACCACGAAGTCCCAAAAACTGTCGTCTCCCGGACAAGCATCGAGCAAGAAGCAACAAACTAATATCAAGGTGTCGTCAGTTTACATAATTAGTGCCTGACACCGTAAATGAGTTTAACACTATGATTAACTACAACTGTCTGAGAAGGGGATTCTCGGGCAGTTTTTTTGTTTGGTTGGAAAGATTTCACTCGCTCTGTTCTTGCAGACTCCGGGCATGATAGTAATGGGAGGTGTAAGATGCAAAAGTTTATGCTGTTTCTCTCATTATGTATGATGTTTTTAGTCAGCGGCTGTAATGGGAATGAAGGTGGGAATCATGGGAATGAACAGGCTTATGATCTTAAGAATGACCGTTCGGCACCGAATTATATGTCCAATCGCGGTGAAAATAAGCAGCGGATGGTTGAAGATGATATTACCAACCAAAATCCTAATTTTCTCAACCTGAGTAGGACGGGAAGCGGCTCTGAAACGGGCGGCGGAAAAGACACAGGCGAAGATATCAACAAGGCAAAACAAGTGATTGCTGATACAAATGAATTTACAGTCGATTCGGTCTGGATAAATGGTGACCGGATGTGGGTATCTGTTTATAAAAAAGGCATGCAGTCTGAGCAGGGCAAAGTTAAGGCGGAAGCCCGGCTTCACCGCAAACTAATTCAGGCTTTGCCGCGCTATAAAATGGAGGTACGCGTAAAAGAAGATCGTAGGTAGCATGCTCTGAATTTCAGGGCATGTTTTTTAGTGATATGACGCACTGTCACTTTTTTATTGACGTATGACACGGTGTCATATATAATTAATTTATGACAAGATGTCACATGTGGATAGGAGAGAAATAATGCCAAAACAAACCTATTTTCACTTACCAAAAGATAAGCAGGACAAATTAATTGAAGCTGCTAAAAGGGAATTTTCGAGAGTCCCATTACATGAAGCATCCATTGCAAATATTATTAAAAGTGCGGAAATTCCAAGGGGGAGCTTTTATCAATATTTTGAGGATAAAGAGGATATCTATTATTTCTTGTTAAATCAACTTGCGCAAAAAAATAATGAACGATTTATTGGTCTTCTTAAAGAAAAGAATGGGGATTTATTTGAGACATTTATTGAGTCATTTCAATATTTGATAACGTTCCACAGAAATCATGAGCACCAAAACTTTTTTAAACATGCTTTTTTAAATATGAATTATAAAGTAGAGAAAACATTCGCCAATCATGTTTATGAGCAAAATCAAAAAGCTCAGTTTTTAAATACGATTAGCCTCATAGATAGAGTAAATTTAAACATTCAAAGTGATCAAGAATTGCACCATATTTTAAAAATGATGGGTGCTGTAACCTTTCAGAATTTGATCCAAATGATTGTAAAGGATTGGACGGATGAGGAAGCGCTTATGAATTATAGAGTGCAAATCGACTTGCTAAAAAGAGGATTTTATAAAGAAGAATCTAAATAAAGGATAAGGGGATAGGATAGATGGATTCAACATTACAACAAAGAAAACCACCATATTTAATGATCGCGATTTTATTTATCGGGGCAATGGTTTCTTTTCTCAATAACTCGCTTTTAAATGTAGCGCTGCCATCGATTATGATTGACTTAAATATAAAAGATTATTCAACGGTTCAGTGGTTATCGACAGGCTATATGCTGGTCAGTGGGATATTAATTCCCGCATCAGCCTTTTTATTAACACGCTTTTCAAATCGACACTTATTTATTACATCGATGGCGATTTTTACCTTAGGGACTGCCGTTGCGGCCTTTGCTCCAAACTTTGGACTCTTACTCACAGGGCGAATGATTCAAGCAGCCGGTTCTTCGGTCATGGGTCCTTTATTAATGAATATTATGTTAGTAAGTTTTCCTCGTGAACAACGTGGGACGGCAATGGGTATTTTTGGATTAGTTATGATTACAGCCCCAGCAATTGGCCCTACATTATCAGGTTACATTGTAGAGTACTATGACTGGCGCGTACTTTTCGAAATGATTTTACCGTTAGCGGTTATTAGTTTATTATTAGCTGTTTGGAAACTTGAAAATGTAATGGAACAAAACAAAAGTGCAAAACTTGATTATTTTTCTGTTGTATTATCTAGTATTGGCTTTGGTGGATTGCTATACGGCTTTAGTTCGGCGAGTGCAGATGGATGGACAGATACAATCGTCTTAACAACATTAATCGTGGGTGGAATCGCGCTCATTGCCTTCATTGTTCGTCAATTAAAAATGAAAGAACCTTTATTGGACTTACGTGTTTACAAGTACCCAATGTTTGCGCTTGGATCAATTATTGCAATTGTGAATGCAGTTGCCATGTTCTCCGGTATGATTTTAACGCCAGCTTATGTTCAGAATGTACGGGGGATTTCACCACTTGATTCAGGGTTAATGATGCTGCCTGGTGCGATTGTGATGGGGATTATGATGCCGATTACCGGAAAATTATTTGATAAGTTTGGTCCTCGTATTCTAGCGGTGGTCGGACTTGTGGTTACAGCGATTTCAACTTACATGCTTGCAAACTTACAAATCGATTCTAGTTACACCTATATTGTTCTTGTTTACACATTAAGGATGTTTGGGATGTCAATGGTGATGATGCCAATCATGACAAACGGGCTAAATCAATTACCAACGCGCTTAAATCCACACGGTACAGCTATCAACAATACAGCGCAGCAAGTGTCTGGTTCGATTGGTACCGCTATTCTGATTACGATCATGAATTCTGTGACAAAAACAGAAGCTACAAGCCTAATGGCCGGGGTCGATCCGACAACGCTGACAGAAGCTTCTACTGCTCTATTAACCAAGCAAGCTTTATTAGCAGGTATTCAATATTCATTTTATGTTACACTTGCCATTAATATTGTCGCACTTGTATTAGCATTATTCGTTAAACGTGTGGATACAAGTGAAGTAGTGGTTAGACAGTTAGACCAGCAAGGAAACAAACAAATGAAGCCTGCAGCTATTCAATAAATATTGATTTTTTAGGCTGGCTTATCGTGATGACGGTAAGCCAGCCCTTTATGTTTAAAGTGAAAAATCAGTTACGAAAAAATATCCCCCTAGAATTTGGTTTTGACGGTTGTTTTCACCTATACTATAATTAGAATGTTATGGACAAAAAATTGAGGTGAATAGACTGTGTTTGATCGTCTTCAATCGGTGGAAGATCGCTATGATAAGTTGAATGAACTTTTGAGCGACCCAGAGATTATTAATGATACAAAAAAACTACGTGATTATTCAAAAGAACAATCTGATATACAAGAAACAGTACAAACGTATCGTGAGTATAAAGAGGCGCGCGCGCAGCTTCAGGATGCGAAAGTGATGTTAGATGAGAAACTGGATGCTGAGATGCGTGAAATGGTGAAGGAAGAAGTTAACGAACTGGAAGCGCAAATCGTGGAATTAGAAGCAAAGATGAAGATTCTCTTGATTCCGAAGGATCCGAACGATGATAAGAACGTTATCTTTGAAATCCGCGGGGCAGCGGGTGGAGATGAAGCGGCCTTGTTTGCGGGGAATCTGTACCGCATGTACAGCCGTTTTGCGGAAGCGCAAGGCTGGAAGATTGATGTTCTAGATGCGAGCCCGACTGGTCTTGGCGGGTACAAGGAAATCAGCTTTATGATTAACGGTCAGGGTGCTTATTCGAAATTGAAGTTTGAAAACGGAGCACACCGTGTGCAGCGTGTTCCGGAGACGGAATCAAGCGGCCGGATTCATACGTCGACGGCGACGGTTGTGTGTTTGCCGGAAGCAGAAGAATTAGACGTAGAAATCAACGATAAAGATATCCGTTTTGATGCGTTTGCATCCAGCGGCGCCGGCGGGCAGTCCGTTAATACGACGATGTCAGCGGTTCGTTTAACGCATATTCCCACGGGGATTGTCGTTTCGATTCAGGATGAGAAATCGCAGCATAAGAACAAAGATAAAGCGATGAAGGTATTGCGTGCCCGCATTTATGATAAGTACCAGCAGGAAGCACAGGCGGAGTATGATTCTGTACGAAAATCGGCGGTTGGTACCGGGGACCGTTCGGAACGGATTCGTACGTATAACTTCCCGCAAAACCGGGTGACGGACCACCGTATCGGCTTAACGATTCAAAAGCTTGATCAAATTTTGGAAGGCAAGCTCGATGATATCATCGATGCGCTGATTATGGATGATCAAGCGCGCAGGCTGGAAGATGCCTCAAATGAGTAAAAAAGTTTTCGAAGCTCTTCAATGGGCTTCTTCTTTTTTAGGTCCAGCCAATCGTGATGCCAATGCGGGTGAGCTTTTGCTGCGCCATTTTACCGGGATGAGCCGGGCGCAGTTGTTTGCGAATATGCGCGATGAGTTAGCTCCAGGTGTGTGGGAGGACTTTGAACAAGCAGTCTTTGACCATGTGAAGGGTGTACCTGTGCAGTATATTATTGGTTCGGAGGAGTTTTACGGGCGGCCGTTTCTCGTCAATGAAGAGGTGTTGATTCCGAGACCGGAAACGGAAGAACTCGTCTACGGCGCCCTCCAACGGATCAAGCGGCTATTTGGTGGCACGAAACAAGTCATCAAGCTGGCGGATATCGGAACCGGCAGCGGCGCCATCGCCATCACCATGAAGCTGGAAGAAGCGGAACTTAGGATGGTGTCAGGCACCAATTCTCCTATGAAGCCAGTGTTAATGGTGTCAGGCACCGATATTGCTGAGGCGTCTTTGGCTGTGGCGCGGGAGAATGCGGCGCGGCTTGAAGCTGAGGTGGAGTTTTTGCAGGGGGATTTGCTGGGACCGTTTTTGGAGAGCGGGGCTCGGTTTGATGTGATTCTCTCAAATCCGCCTTATATTCCACTCGGGGATATCACGACGATGTCGGAGGTTGTGACGGAGCATGAGCCGCACAGGGCGTTGTTTGCGGGTACAGACGGCTTGGATTTCTACCGCCGTTTTATGGTTGAGCTGCCGCAGGTGTTAGAGACGCGCGCGCTGGTTGGATTCGAGATTGGGGCTGGTCAGGGCGAAGCGGTAGCGGAGCTTTTGCGAAAGGCTTTTGAAGGCTCCAAAGTGGAGATTGTGAATGATATTAATGGCAGGGACCGGATGGTGTTTGCTGAAATCGGCTTCGGAGACTAGGTCCCGAGGCCTTTTTTTTTAGGTCACCATGTAAATTGCCGCCGTGAATATTGCCAACATGAATCTCTGAAATATATCAAAATTTAATAGTTTAAGATTCTGGCATTTTGTCCAAAATGAAGATATCGAAGGGACGGTGCTAGAATTGAAAAGTAAAATGATTGTTTGGGGATATCTTATCGTTTTATCATTAGGGACGATGTTGAATTTATATATGCCGAAGACGGAAGCAGCACAGAAGGAATCGATTGTGATTCCTGGGGAAGCGATACGGCTCAGGATTCTTGCCAATAGTGATTTTGAAAAGGATCAAGCGATTAAACGGAAGGTGCGCGATGCGGTTAATGCGCAGATTACACTGTGGGTCCAGGATTTAACGTCGATGGAAGAGGCAAGAAAGGTCATCAATGCGAAGCTTCCTGAGATTCAAGCAATTTCGGAAAAGGTGGTTCGTGATCAAGGGTCGACACAATCGGTAAAGGTCGAATTTGGCAAGGTTCAGTTTCCAACGAAATTATATGGTCAATTTTTATACCCAGCAGGAGAATATCAAGCGATTTTAATTACATTAGGTGAAGGTGAAGGCGCGAACTGGTGGTGTGTGCTTTATCCGCCATTATGCTTCCTTGATTTTTCAAATGGAGTGGCTGTAAGTGATGGGTTTGAAGAAAAGAAAGCGAAAGCAAAAACACTAAAAGCAAAAACAGTGAAAGCGGAAAAGCCGCAGGCAAAGGTGGAAAAGAAAAAAGAAGAGGCAAACGAGACGAGTGATGAAGAAAAAGAAGTCAAGGTTAAGGATGAGTCTGAGAGTAAAGTGGCAAGGGTGAACGAGGAAACCGTGGTGAAGGAAGAAAACGTGGCTGTGAAGCACGAACCCGTTGCAGCGAAGAAAGAAAGAGTTGTTGAGAAAAAAGATCGAGTCGTGAAAAAGCCGGAAAGGCTGATTGAAAAAGAGAAGCCTGTGTTCAATGAGATTATGATCGAGGACGAGGGAGTGTCAGTAGAAGTGGCTAAGAAGGAAGCGCCTGTGTATACTTCCGAAGATGAAAAGCCGGTAGAAGTGAAGTTTTTCGTGGTAGAGATGTGGGAGAAGATGTTTAACTAGACCAGTTCCAATCGAGGGGCTGGTTTTTTCGTGTAATGAATAATTTTACTAGATTCCTGAATCTAGCGGTTCTATTTGTCCTATTTCATCCATATTCATAGAGTAGAATCTGAAAAAGAGGTGGATGATAGGATGCAGGCATTGATTCGCAGGGCTAAAAAAGAGGACTTGGACAGTTTACGAGCGTTTTTATCGAGGGCGGGGCTGGGGACGGATGGATTAAATGAGGACTCGATTGACTATTTTTTGTTGTTAGAAAATGGAGACGGGACATTGAAGGGCTCGCTGGGGATGGAGGCGTTCACGAATTTTGGGCTATTACGTTCCCTCGTGGTTTCACCTGGACAAGCTGAGAAGGAAATCTTCGTCCTATTTGATCAAATGGTGCAATTGGCGAAAGAAAAAGGGATGAAAGGTTTGTTTTTGGCAACAAATAAGAGCGTGGCCTTACCGTTTTTTGAGTTAATGGGCTTTCAGAGAGTTGAACGGGAGGAATTACCCAGCGAATTTTATCACTCAGAACATATTCGACACGTTTTAAATGTGGATAACTCATTATTTTTAAAATTTTCATTATAATTGTGGATATATCCACAAAGTTATCCACTATTTCACGGAAGTTGTGCACAATTTGTGGATAAGACTTGTATTTATGCACACCTTCTTTTATACTTTCAAACGTATTAAGTGAAAAATATGAGTCTAGGTGACTAAATTCGCCAAATTTCGCTAGTAGACTCATTTGAGATAAAGGTGGATAACTATGAATACGAAAGTCTGGAAAGTGGATAAGTATGTGGATAAACTTGAAAATAATCCACAAGTTGTGGATGCAGCGAACTTATTACGGGATAACGAAGTGGTTGCCTTGCCGACGGAGACAGTTTATGGCCTGGGTGGGAATGCGAAAAGTGATGTGGCTGTGGAAAAAATCTTTGCCGCGAAAGGCAGGCCGAGTGATAATCCACTGATTATCCACATTGCGGAAAAAAATCAGTTGAATGCATTTGTGGCTGATGTTCCGGAGAAAGCGGAACGATTAATAGAAGCTTTTTGGCCGGGCCCGCTGACGATTATTTTTAAAAGGAAAGAAGGGGTTCTCTCAGAAACAGCAACAGCAGGCTTAGCGACGGTTGCGGTCAGGATGCCGGACCACCCTGTTGCGCTGGCGCTGTTGAAAAGTTGTGGATTGCCGATTGCGGCGCCGAGTGCGAACAGTTCGGGCAAACCGAGTCCAACGACTGCCAATCATGTCTTGGATGACTTAAATGGAAAAATTGCGGGTGTGATTGACGGCGGTGCGACAGGAATTGGCGTGGAATCAACGGTGGTTGATTGCACGGAGGCAATACCGGTGATTTTGCGGCCTGGCGGGGTAACGAAAGAACAGCTCGAATCCGTTGTGGGAGAGGTTCATATGGATTCCGCGTTAACTGATGAGGCGGCGCGGCCGAAAGCCCCGGGCATGAAATACCGCCACTACGCCCCGAATGCCCCGCTTTTTATGGTGTCAGGCACCACAAAATTTCTTCAAGGATTGGTAGAAGAGAAGCGGCGGGAAGGGTTGCGGGTCGGAGTGCTGACGACGGAAGAGAATGCCCAGTTGTTCGAGGCCGATGTGGTGCTTACGTGCGGGAAACGGGCAGAACTTGAGACGGTGGCAGCCGCGCTCTATGACACGTTACGAAGATTTAATCTGGAAATGGTCGATGTCATTTATAGTGAAGTCTTTCCGAATACAGGTGTCGGGCATGCCATCATGAACCGCCTTCAGAAGGCTGCGGGAAATAAATTAATTACTGAATAACACAGCCACCAGGTTCTCCCTTAAAAAAGAGGGGGGACTGGTGTTTTTTTGTGGTGTCAGGCACCAATAATCATACGGAGACGATGGAAAGGGTGTCAGGCACCAATGGTAAAGGCGCCTATAATAGATGTAACCGATGTAGATTCCGGTTCTCCAACATGACTTCTAAAATAGTTTGGACGTGCATATGCTTAGGTTAGTTAGTCCAAGGGGGCGGAGTCCGGATGTCTGAAATGATTAGTGAATTAATAACTTTGATGTTAATGGCGTTTGCGCTAGGGATGGATGCATTTTCAGTCGGGCTTGGCATGGGAATGTACAAACTTCGGCTTAAGAAAATATTCAATATCGGCATAACAATCGGCCTATTCCACGTCTGGATGCCGCTTTTGGGTTTGCTTGCAGGGAAATTTTTATCGGATAAGTTTGGTGCGTTTGCAACTTTTATCGGCGGTTTTCTGCTGATTTTGCTCGGTATACAAATGGTCTGGTCGACCCTTAAAAAAGGGGACGAGAAGGTTATTTCCCCGGTTGGATTTGGCTTGTTGATCTTTGCCTTGAGCGTAAGCCTGGATAGTTTTTCTGTTGGACTTACCTTAGGCATTTATGGTGCAAAAACAATCATGGTTATTTTCTGTTTTGGTTTCATGGCAACCGTGCAAACGTGGTTAGGATTACTGCTTGGCCGAAAGATGCAGGGCTGGGTAGGGGCGTATAGTGAAGCGCTTGGAGGCGCGATTCTCCTTGCGTTTGGGTTAAAGCTGCTCGCCCCGTTCTTGTAAGGAAGAAATCCTCGGCCTACCTATGGTAAAATCATTTACATAAGAATCTAGCAAAAAGGAGGCACACACATTGCAGCGCATTTTATTTGTATGCACAGGAAATACCTGCAGAAGTCCGATGGCTGAAGCAATTTTGAAAAATAAAGCGGTCGCTGAGACCGAAGTGAGGTCCGCAGGAATCTATGCAGCGAACGGTAGTGAGGCATCCACACATGCGAAAAAGGTGCTCGAGGACAATGGGATTGCGCATAATCACCGTTCCACCTTGTTAACCCGTGTCGAGGTCGATTGGGCCGACCTCATCCTCACCATGACGTCTTCACACAAGATGGCGATTCTCCAACAATACCCAGGAGCGGGTACTAAGGTCTTTACCTTAAAGGAATACAGCGGGGAAAGCTTCAATCCAGATGTAGTCGATCCTTATGGCGGCTCTCTGGCGATGTATGATCAAACCTTTCGTGAACTAGATGAATTAATTAACAAGGCGATTGGAAAACTAAAGTAATACTTGATGGAATGCTCTCTTTCTTTAGAAGGGGGCTTTTATTTTTGAACAGGAACTTTCTATTTCGGCGAGGGTATGTCAAAATAAATCAGGAGAGCGGATGTGTCCATTTGTTGTGGGCGCTGCGCTAGGGCATACATAGTAGCAAAATGAAAAACAGGAGGGATTTTATCATGAAAGTAGCTTTAGCATCAGATCATGGCGGGGTTAATCTTCGCAAAGAAATCGCCAACCTACTCGTAGAGCTTGGCATAGAATACCAAGATTTTGGCTGTGAGTGCGAAACCTCGGTCGATTATCCAGATTACGCACTGCCGGTCGCTGAAAAAGTGGCGAAGGGCGAATTTGACCGCGGCATTCTGATTTGTGGGACGGGCATTGGCATGAGCATTGCGGCCAACAAGGTGAAAGGGATCCGCTGTGCATTGGTTCATGATACATTTAGTGCCAAAGCAACGCGCGCCCATAATGATTCCAATATCTTAGCGATGGGCGAACGCGTCATTGGCCCTGGCTTGGCCCGTGATATTGCCCAGGTCTGGCTGACGGGTGAATTCGAAGGCGGCCGCCATGCAGGCCGGGTTGGTAAAATTGGCGAATACGAAGAAAAGCACCTTTAATTCATTAAGATCAAGAGTCGAACGCGAAATCTGTTAGGGGAGGGTAAGGCTTATGATTCAAGAAAGTGAAAAAGAGCTGGAAGCAATTTTAACAGAATTCAAAGAACAGGCCGATTTGAGACCGGGACAGCTGCTCGTGGTCGGCTGCAGCACCAGTGAAGTGATTGGGGAGCGAATCGGAACCTCTGGGACAGTCGAAGTAGCCGAAATGATTTTTCGCGGCTTAAAAAAACTTCAATCTGACACCGGTATTGATCTGGCGTTCCAATGCTGTGAGCATTTAAATCGAGCCTTGGTCATCGAACGTGCGGTGACAGATGAAAAGCGCTTCGACGAGGTTTCGGTTGTCCCTGTCCGAAAGGCAGGAGGGGCAATGGCAACCTATGCCTTTGGGGCGCTGGAGGATGCGGTCGTGGTGGAGTTCGTTAAGGCAGATGCCGGAATCGACATTGGAAATACCTTGATTGGCATGCACCTAAAACATGTTGCCGTCCCTGTCCGCGTGACCCAAAAAAAAATCGGACAAGCCCACGTAACGCTCGCCAAAGTACGTCCGAAACTGATTGGCGGGGCGCGGGCTGTCTATGAGCGGAATCAAGAAAACTCGAGCTGCTCTTAAAAGACATGGGTGTCAGGCACCATCATTAAAGTTTTATATAAGATGGTAAATTATGATAAAACAATTGATGTCTTGGTGAAAACACGAACATTATTGTTATTTTAAATATTTTCATTCGGAAAATAAAGTTAAGACACATGAAAACGCTCGCTTTAAGTGGAAAAAATAATTAAAATCCGAAAAATGTTTCTCTTTCAATTTAAGAGTGTTTCATGCTAAAATAAAAAAGAATTTTCGAAATTGTTAATAGTAGTCACTTATATACAAGGGGGATTTTTTGTCATGAAGCATTTGCCTCAAGCGGATGAACAGGTTTTTCAAGCGATTCAAAAAGAATTAGGTCGTCAGCGCTCTAAGATTGAATTAATTGCCTCAGAAAACTTTGTTAGCGAAGCAGTCATGGAAGCACAAGGTTCTGTTTTAACGAACAAATATGCAGAAGGTTATCCAAACCGACGCTATTATGGCGGCTGTGAATATGTTGATATCGTCGAAGACTTAGCCCGCAACCGCGCGAAGGAAATTTTCGGTGCGGAATATGTGAACGTGCAGCCGCATTCAGGTGCACAAGCCAATATGGCAGTATACTTCACGGTTCTTGAGCAAGGCGACACGGTGCTTGGGATGAACTTATCCCACGGCGGCCACTTAACACACGGCAGTCCGGTTAACTTCAGTGGTGTTCAATATAACTTTGTCGAGTATGGTGTAGACGAAACGACTCACCGCATCAACTATGACGATGTCCGTGCCAAAGCACTTGAGCACAAGCCAAAGATGATTGTTGCTGGGGCTAGTGCTTACCCACGTGCGATCGACTTTGCAAAGTTCCGCGAGATTGCTGATGAAGTCGGCGCGTACTTAATGGTTGATATGGCGCACATCGCCGGTCTTGTTGCGGCTGGTTTGCACCAAAACCCAGTTCCATATGCAGATTTCGTGACTACAACAACGCATAAAACATTGCGCGGCCCACGCGGCGGAATGATTCTTTGCAAAGAGGAATTTGGCAAGAAAATTGATAAATCTATCTTCCCTGGGATTCAAGGCGGTCCACTGATGCATGTTATCGCTGCTAAAGCTGTTGCTTTTGGCGAAGCATTGCAGGGCAGCTTTAAAGAATATGCAGGTCAAATCATAGCCAATGCCCAGCGCCTAGCTGATAGTCTTCAAAAGGAAGGCTTGCAGTTAGTATCCGGCGGTACGGACAACCACCTCTTGTTAGTGGATGTTACGACGCTTGGATTAACTGGCAAGGTTGCTGAAAAAGTCCTTGATGAAGTGGGAATCACAGTTAATAAAAACACGATTCCATTTGATCAACAAAGCCCGTTTGTGACAAGCGGTATCCGTATCGGTACAGCAGCTGTCACTAGCCGTGGTTTTGCTGAAGCAGATATGGACGAGATCGCTTCAATTATCGCATTTACTTTGAAAAATCATGAAGATGAAGCGAAGCTTGAGGAAGCGGCAGGACGTGTGGAAGCTTTAACAAGCAAATTTACCCTTTATCCAGAATATTAAACATCTAAGAATCGGCCTCTAGTAGGCCGATTTTTTTTGAAAAATCTAACTAATAATTCTAATTTGCTCATTGGATAGTTTTTCTGTAAAATGAGACGAAGTGTTTGTTTAATTTAAAAAAAGGGGCGATAATTGTGGCCAAGGTTTTCGTTTTCGACCATCCATTAATTCAGCATAAGCTAACTTACATACGTGATAAAAACACAGGAACAAAGGAATTCCGTGAACTTGTGGACGAAGTTGCCACGCTAATGGCATTTGAAATCACAAGAGATATGTCGCTTGAGGATATTGATATCGAAACACCTGTCTGTCCAGCGAAATCAAAGGTATTATCGGGTAAAAAAATGGGTATCGTGCCGATTTTACGTGCAGGAATCGGAATGGTTGATGGTATTTTAAAATTAATCCCAGCTGCAAAAGTGGGTCATATCGGTCTATACCGCGATCCAGAAACATTGATGCCGGTCGAATATTACATTAAGCTGCCAAGCGATGTGGAAGAGCGCGATTTCATCGTGGTCGATCCAATGCTGGCAACAGGCGGTTCAGCTGTTGAAGCAATTCGCTCCTTGAAAAAGCGCGGCGCAAAACATATTAAATTTATGTGTCTAATTGCGGCACCAGAAGGCGTAGAGGCAGTCAAGGAAGCCCACCCTGATGTGGATATTTATATCGCGGCATTAGATGAGAAATTAAACGACCACGGCTACATCGTCCCAGGTTTAGGTGACGCTGGAGATCGGTTGTTTGGTACGAAATAAGATTCTTCCTGAAAAAAGTCGAGAAATTACTCGGCTTTTTTTGTTGGGGTTTTATTATAAAAAGTAATTAAGAGGTTTTTGGAACCTGGTTTATTTTTCAAAAATTAGGTTGTTTTCTGGTAGAAAATGTCTAATTGTACATAATACCTTAAAAATTGCACTAAACCTCTTAAAATTTGTACCAAACTTTTGATATTTGTACAAAACCTATCCAAAATGGCACATAACCATTAGTTTTTTGCACAAAACTTTAACAAGAGCAAAAACATATTTAATAATGAACAATAAAACTCAAAATTCAAAATATGTTCTTATTTTTTAAGCAGGAAATCATAACAGTTAAGAGAAATTACCATTGAAACTAAAATTTGAGGTGAAATACATGGTCGTATTAGAGTTACAATTACCAATTCAAGCTTACCAATGTATGGCGCTGCTGCGCAGGATACAGAAAAATCATCCAATTAGGCCGACAATCGAACGCGATTTAAAATCTTGGCTGAAGGGATACTACGGCGAGAAGGAATGCAGCTACTATCTTTCGTTTCTGCCTGAAAATCAATATTACATTTTTCATGGCCTGCGGTTAATCGATAAGAAACCCTTCCAAATCGATTTAGTGATCCTTTCATCGCGGTTTATCTTTATGGGTGAAGTGAAAAATCTATCGAAGAAGTTAATTTTTCACAAGGAGTCCAATCATGTCATAAAAGAATTCAATAATGAAGAGGAGGGCATTTCGAATCCAATCCTTCAGGTCAAAAGGCAGCAAATTCAGTTCGTCAATTGGCTGAGAAAAATGCAGATGCTCGGGCTGCCAATCGAAAGAGTGGTCATTATCAGTAAGTCAACCACTAAAATCGAAACAACGCCAGACAATCAACAAATTTTTAATGAGTTAATTTACGCGGAATCACTCTTGGATAAAATCGAAGAAATGGAATGCAAGCACCAAAAACCTGCCTTTAGTAAAAGGAAACTCACGCAGTTAGTCCACCTCCTTTTAGCCCACCATCAAACTCCTATTACTGATATTCTCCAAACCTACAGATTATCCAAAGATGATATTATTACAGGGGTGTTATGCCCTAAGTGCCCAACAGGAACGATGGCATTTTACTCAGCAAAGTGGCATTGCCCCAATTGCGGCCATTCCTCTAAAACTGCCTTTTTTCAGACGGTCGATGATTATTTCCTCTTGTTAGGACCGACGATTACCAGGAAACAGTTCGCTGAATTTTTGCGGATTGACTCCCCCTTCAGTGCAGGGCATCAACTGCGGTCACTCAACCTCCCATCGTCCGGATCAAAAAGAGGGGCAAAATACACCCTTCCGAAAAATCAACTCTTGTGCCCGCTGGATGAAAAGGGAATCAATGAATATACGATTCCAACAAAATGACACGCATACTTTCCCCTCTCAATGAAAACGATATGGAGAAAGGGGAAATCTGCTGATGAAACTTCTACTTGCATTACTGCTAGCTTTTCAAACTCCTAAAATACTCATTCATCCTTCCATTACTAAAAGCACGCAGGAAACCACCGCGATTATTATTCTGGACAAACCGTACACCGACCAGGAAATCCAACAGCTCCTACAACCATACAAAGATATAAAGCTGCGCCGAATTTTCCGCGAGGCACTGGATGGTTTCTCTGTCCAAGGCAGCGCCGCCTCACTCACCAAACTCGCAGCGACCAGCCAGAAACAAATCACCAATGTCTCACCGGTCATTCAGTACCAGGCTGAAACCGAGGAGAGTGTGGAAATTATCGGCGGGGAGAAAGTCCGCAGCCTTTTCGATAAAAAAAATCAACGACTTACCGGTAAAGGGGTCACGGTTGGTGTGATTGATACCGGCGTTGACTATACGCATCCGGACCTCAAGCGCAACTATGCCGGTGGCCGTGATCTGGTCGACAATGACCGCGATCCGATGGAGACGCTTGCCCTCGGTAAGGCGACCATCCACGGAACCCATGTCGCAGGCATCATTGCGGCTAATGGAAAAATAAAAGGCGTCGCCCCGGAGGCAAAAATTGTGGCGTACCGGGCGCTCGGACCGGGCGGGGGCGGAACGACTGAACAGGTACTGGCCGCGATTGACCAGGCGATCAAGGATAAAGTTGACATTGTCAATCTTTCCCTAGGAAATGATATCAACGGGCCTGACCTGCCAATCAGCCTTGCTCTTAACCGTGCGGTCGACCGCGGCATCGTGGCGGTGGCGGCCTCCGGGAATTCCGGGCCAAATGTGTGGAGCGTCGGTTCACCAGGGACGGCCTCGAAAGCAATCTCGGTGGGGGCATCGACGCCTACCCTCGAGACTCCATATATATCTATAGTAGGAAGTCGGGAACAATTCCAAATTGAGCCGATGGAAGGCTCGGCCACGTGGAACCTCGACCGTTCCATAGACTTAGCAGATGGAGGTCTCGGCCGACCTAACGAACTGAAACAGGTCCAAGGGAAAATTGCCCTCATCCAACGGGGCATCCTAACTTTTACACAAAAAGCGGAAAATGCCCAAAAAGCGGGGGCAAAAGCGGTGCTGATCTACAATAATATCAGCGGGGGCCGCTTCAGGGGAAACCTGGACTCTCAGCTGACCATCCCTGTCGGAGCACTTGCGAAGGGTGACGGAGTTATTTTACAAAGAGCAATAAAAAAACAATTGACCGCTGCAAGAGTCGTGGTTAGCGAAGAACGGGATCAGCTCGCCGACTTCAGCTCGCGCGGCCCTGTGACAGGAACATGGGAAATCAAGCCGGATATTGTTGCGCCCGGGGTGGCAATTAATTCAACGATTCCGGGCGGATACCTGTCGTTGCAGGGGACGAGTATGGCCGCACCGCATGTCGCGGGGGCCTGTGCATTAATCAAGCAGGCCCACCCGGATTGGACCCCGGAGCAGATTAAAGCGGCTCTGATGAATACGGCGATACCACTGGCTAAATCGAGCACAGCAGCTAATCCCGGGCAGAGCTATTACCGCACCTTTGAACAGGGCGCCGGCCGTATTCAAGTGGATGAGGCAATCAAAGCGGGCACACTCGTATCGCCGAGCAGTATCCGCTTTGGAAAATTTACCGAGCAGAGTGATGCCCAGAAAGTCTACCTCTCTGTGGAAAATACGGGTTCACGCGCCCAGCGCTATTCCTTCGATATCCCGCCGCACGTCGATGGGCTCCACTGGCGGCTGCCGTTATCGTTTACGCTCGAACCGAAACAAACGAAAGACATCACCGTGGAGTTAACGGTTGACCCGAACGTGTTTAAAGGGAAAATTCATGACGGCTATCTCAAGCTCCGGGCAGGTGCGGCATCCGTTCGAATTCCTTATCTCTATGTGTTGGAGGAGCCGAACTACCCGCGCGTGATGGGCTTTGATTTTACGAATGGCGACAAACCAGGGCAGTACCGTTATGAGGTTTATTTGCCGGGTGGGGCAGAGGAATTTGGAATTGCGTTGTTTAATCCAGAGGATTACCGTTTTGTCGGCTTTTTAGATACGATTACCAATGTGAAAAAAGGACTAATTCGCAGGGATATTCCGAAGGAACAACTTCCACGGGACGGATCCTATCTAGTGAAGGTTTTTGCTAAAAAAGCGAATAAAGAAGATTTTCTCGAACGGATGATTACAATTGAGAAAATACAAGACTAACAGCCATGCCCTTTTTGGGCATGGTTCACTAAATTTATAAACCAGAATAAAAGTTCATAAAATTGTACCTTTAGTATAATTCTAAACGTTCACAAAATAGACACAAAATGGGCAAATTTCATTCACATTTTACAATACAATAGGGATGTTGGATAAAGTTCTGAAATGGAAAAAAATTCGGCGAATACATTGTGGTATAATTCACGTAAATTCATTGACATTGACAGGGCGCTATTGTATGCTAACAAAGGGTGTAAATGATAGGGTTTTCATGTAAAAATATCTATCTGAAGATAGTATTTGGCTATGAATTTTTACCATTGCCCGCTTGGCATTCTCTCAGAGTGAGGATGTGTTTATATGCGTAAAAACAACCGCAACCCATTACAAGCTATGGCTTTAATGTCCGCAATTGTCTCCCAATTAGTTGGTTCCATTCTAATAGGTATTTTCTCAGGCAGATGGCTGGATCGTCATTGGGGCACCGAGCCAATTTTCTTAATAATCGGACTGCTCATCGGTCTTGCAGCGGGCACCTATTCCATGCTTCTTTCAATCCGCCATTTCTATTCAGGAGAAAAATAACTATGCCAGATTTCAGAGTTATGTACAACAGGCAGCGCAAATGGATTTTTTACTTGTTGTCCATTTATGTTCTAGGCTGGGGCTTCACTTCTTTTCAAACCATATTTTTAGGACTGATTCTTGGGACTTGCTTCAGTTATCTGAACCTATGGATTTTGGTTAGAAAGACGGAGAGTTTTGATAAAAAAGTAACAGAGGGCAAAAAGCCTAAATCCTTAGGGTCGCTATCGAGAATGGCGATGGCTGGAATTGCCGCGTTAATCGCCTTAAGATATCCAGAGCAATTCAATATGATTTCCTTAGTGGTAGGATTGATGACATCCTATATTGTCATTATGATAGATTATTTTTACCATGCTTTGCATGTACATAAATGAAGCGGAAGCGAGGTGAGTTTACATGCATCATGAGGCTCCAGAATTTGAATTTATGGGTCTTTGGTTTAATGGCGCAAATATGCTGATGATTTCGGTTGCTAGTTTAATCGTTTTCCTAATAGCGGTCCTTTCAACACGGAAGTTGGCAATGAAACCTACAGGGATGCAAAACTTCTTTGAATGGGTGATGGACTTTGTGAAAGGGATCATCAACAGTACAATGGACTGGAAAGAAGGCGGAAGATTCCACATCCTTGGAATTACATTAATTATGTATATTTTTGTATCCAATATGTTAGGTCTTCCATTTGCAATCGTGATTGATGAAAAGCTTTGGTGGAAATCACCAACAGCCGACCCAATCATTACTTTAACACTTGCAGTTATGGTGTTGGGACTATCCCACTATTATGGCGTCAAGTTAAAAGGTGCAAAGGGATATGGAGAAGGATTCTTCGCTCCGATGAAATTCTTATTCCCTTTGAAAATTATTGAGGAATTTGCCAATACGCTGACTCTTGGTCTGCGTCTATATGGTAACATTTACGCTGGTGAGTTGCTTTTATCCCTATTAGCAGCAGGATTAGCACATCAAGGTATTGCCGGTACGATCGCAGCGATTCCGCTGACAATGGTATGGCAAGGGTTCTCTATTTTCGTTGGTACCATCCAAGCTTATATTTTCACCATGTTAACAATGGTTTACTTGGCTCATAAAGTGAGTCACGACCATTAATAATACACCGTTCATTTTTATGAACAATATAAAAAAATTATAGATGTTTCATACATTTAAGGAGGAAAAAAAGTAATGACAGGATCAATTGGTGTTTTAGCAGCAGCAATCGCAATCGGTTTAGCAGCAGTAGGAGCAGGTATTGGTAACGGTCTTATCGTAGGACGTACAGTAGAAGGTATCGCTCGTCAACCAGAACATCGTGGTTTACTACAAACAACAATGTTTATCGGGGTTGCGTTAGTAGAAGCATTACCGATTATCGGTGTAGTTATCGCGTTCATGGTATTAAACAAATAATTTTAGGCAATTCACATTGGCGATGATCAACAAATCCTCGCCATTCATTTATGTGTTTTTTCTATCGTTAAGCAACTCTTGAAAGGAGTGAACCCAGGGTGTTAACAAACAGTTTTGTTTTAGCGACTGCTGCTGAAGGCGGCGGCCACATTAATACTGGAGATATCTTCTTCCAGCTCATCGTTTTTATTGTTTTGTTAGCCTTGCTCAAGAAGTTTGCATGGGGTCCATTAATGGGCATCATGAAACAACGTGAAGAGCATATTGGTAATGAAATTAGCGCGGCAGAAAACAGCCGTTTAGAAGCACAAAAGATTTTACAAGAACAACGCGATCTTTTAAAAGAAGCGCGTAATGATGCTCAAAACCTAATTGAAGGTGCGAAAAAGCAAGGCGATATTCAGCGTGAAGAAATTATCGCAGCGGCTCGCACTGAAGCTGACCGCTTGAAAGAAAGTGCTAAGCTTGAAATTGAGCAGCAAAAAGAAAAAGCAGTTGCCGCGATTCGTGAGCAAGTTGCGTCCCTGTCTGTATTGATTGCTTCTAAAGTTATTGAGAAAGAAATCACTGCAGCAGATCAGGACCAACTGATTAACGAATATATTAAAGAGGCAGGAGAAGAGCGATGAGCAACTCTATGGTAGCTAAGCGCTACGCGTTGGCTCTTCTAAATATTGCAAAAGAGACGAATTCGCTCGGAGTTATTGAAGAAGAACTTCGTGTAGTGAAGGAAGTTGTACAATACAATCCTGAATTAAAAGCCATCTTAAATTCTTCTAAGCTTTCACTTGCAAAGAAAAAAGAGATTATTAAGACTGCTTTCGCATCAGTTAATGTAAATGTACTCAATACATTGTTGATCTTAATCGACCGCCACCGTGAAGACCAAATCATTGATTTGGCAAATGAATTTTTAGAGCTAGCAAACGAAGAGATGGGCGTTGCCGAAGCTGAAGTTTACAGCACACGTGCGTTAACGGATGCAGAACGCGAAGCCATTTCATCAGTTTTTGCTGCTAAAATTGGCAAAAAGTCACTAAAAATCGAAAATATCGTTGATTCCAACCTGCTTGGAGGCATCCGCCTTCGCATTGGAAATCGTATATATGACGGGTCATTAAGAGGTAAACTCGATCGTTTAGAACGTAAATTGTTAAGCTAGATTCGAAAGATTAGGGGTGAAACTCATGAGCATCAAAGCTGAAGAAATTAGTTCCCTGATAAAAAAGCAAATTGAAAATTATCAGGCGGAAATTCAAGTGACTGATGTTGGTACAGTTATCTCAATCGGTGACGGTATCGCACGTGTTCATGGTCTTGACAATGTCATGGCTGGAGAACTTGTTGAATTTTCAAACGGCGTTATGGGTATGGCACAAAACCTAGAAGCTAATAACGTTGGTATTATCATTCTCGGACCTTTCACTGAAATCAAAGAAGGTGACGAGGTTCGCCGTACAGGACGCATCATGGAGGTTCCGGTTGGTGAGGAACTTATTGGACGCGTTGTTAACTCCCTTGGACAACCAGTTGATGGTATGGGTCCAATCAACACTACAAAAACACGCCCAGTGGAAGCAGTAGCTCCAGGCGTTATGGCTCGTAAATCCGTTCATGAGCCATTACAAACAGGTATCAAAGCGATTGACGCTCTTGTGCCAATCGGACGTGGTCAACGTGAGTTAGTCATCGGTGACCGTCAAACAGGTAAAACATCTGTTGCTATCGATACAATCTTGAACCAAAAAGGTCAAAACATGATCTGTATCTATGTTGCGATCGGTCAGAAAGAATCTACAGTTCGTAACGCCGTTGAAACACTACGTAAATACGGCGCATTAGAATACTCAATCGTTGTTACTGCATCTGCATCACAACCTGCTCCATTGCTTTATTTAGCTCCATATACAGGAGTTTCAATGGCTGAAGAGTTTATGTATGCTGGCAAACACGTATTGATCGTATATGATGATCTTTCTAAACAAGCAGCTGCATACCGTGAGCTTTCCTTGCTGCTTCGTCGTCCTCCAGGTCGTGAAGCATATCCAGGGGATGTATTCTACTTGCACAGCCGCTTATTAGAGCGTGCTGCGAAAATTAACGATACACTTGGTGCTGGTTCAATCACTGCGCTTCCGTTCATTGAAACACAAGCGGGTGACGTTTCAGCTTATATCCCAACAAACGTTATTTCAATCACTGATGGACAAATTTTCTTACAATCTGACTTATTCTTCTCCGGTGTACGTCCGGCAATCAACGCTGGTTTATCCGTATCACGTGTAGGTGGATCTGCACAAATCAAGGCGATGAAAAAGGTATCTGGTACTTTACGTCTTGACCTTGCATCATACCGCGAATTAGAAGCATTTGCTCAGTTTGGATCAGACTTAGATAAAGCAACGCAAGCGAAATTGAATCGTGGGGCGCGTACGGTTGAAGTTCTTAAACAAGACCTGCACAAGCCGCTTTCAGTTGAAAAGCAAGTTGCAATCCTTTATGCATTAACACGCGGCTTCCTTGATGATATTCCATTAGAGGACGTACGTCGCTTTGAATCAGAATACCTTAATTGGTTAGACCACAACCGCAAAGAGTTGTTAGACCATATTACAAAAACGAAGGACCTTCCTTCTGATGACGATATGGCTTCTGCAATCAACGCCTTCAAAAAGACGTTTGCAGTTTCCGAACAATAGGGTCTGACATTTAGAACGGTGAGGTGAGCGGCACTGTGTGAAAACTTCACATGGTGCCTGACACACCATACCAGACATTCTTTGAAAAAGGGTGGTGAGAACCTATGGCTTCATTACGTGAGATAAAAACTCGTATTAATTCAACAAAAAAGACGAGTCAAATAACGAAAGCAATGGAAATGACCTCTGCTGCAAAGTGGAATCGTGCTGTCGTGAATGCAAAAGCATTTGTTCCTTATATGGAAAAAATCCAGGAAGTAACGGCATCGATTGCAATTGGCTCAGGCGGAGTAAATCATCCCATGCTTACATCTCGACCTGTTAAGAAAACCGGTTATGTTGTGATGACCTCCGACAGCGGACTTGCTGGTGCATTTAACAGCAACGTGTTGCGTCGCGTCAGTCAAACAATCAAAGACCGTCATAAATCGAATGATGAATTCGCGATCATTGCTATCGGACGTGTGGCACGTGACTTTTTTGTCAAGCGTGGCATGAATGTAGTCCTTGAAACGACCGGAATCCCAGCTCAGCCTAACTTTGCTGACATTCAAGACATTACGCGGGCAACCGTTGGAATGTTTGCCGATGGCACATTCGATGAACTATATATCTATTACAGCCATTATCTAAGTGCTATTTCACAGGAAGTCCTTGAGAAGAAGCTCCTTCCACTAACGGATTTAACGACTACTCAAAAGACGATTTCCTATACATTTGAGCCGTCTGCAGAAGAAATATTAGAAGTTCTCCTGCCTCAATATGCTGAGAGTTTGATTTTTGGCGCTCTACTAGACAGCAAAGCGAGTGAGCATGCCGCTCGGATGACTGCAATGAGAAATGCAACCGATAATGCGAAAGAACTAATCAATCACTATACACTAGTCTACAACCGTGCCCGTCAAGCATCGATTACCCAAGAAATCACAGAAATCGTCGGCGGTGCGGCCGCGTTAGAGTAGGAAAAGTGACTGCTTTAGAATGATTCTAATCTGGTGCCTGACACCAGTATAACCATTTAGATTCGAGCAGGGAACGATTATACCGTTCCCGACTCATTTTGTTCAGCATAGAACAATGCGCGAGGGCCACACTGAGTTCATTTTTTCGAAAATGCTTGTGGGTGGTTTTTCGCGAAAGAGTAAGTTAGGAGGGAAAACGATGAGCAAAGGACGCGTTCTTCAGATTATGGGTCCGGTAGTTGACGTTAAGTTCGAAAGCGGTCATCTGCCTGCGATTTATAATGCGTTGAGAATTTCAAGTAAAGCGAGTAATGCTTCCGAAGTTGATATCAACATTACCCTTGAAGTAGCTCTTCATTTAGGTGATGATACAGTTCGTACGATTGCGATGTCAACGACTGATGGTTTAACTCGTGGAATAGAAGTTGAAGATACTGGTGCACCAATTTCTGTACCAGTTGGTGATGTTACTCTTGGCCGTGTATTTAACGTATTAGGAGAAACAATTGACCTTGATGCTGCAATTCCAGCAAGTGAGCGCCGTGATTCCATTCACCGCGAAGCACCAACATTTGAAAACCTTTCTACTCAGGTAGAAATTCTTGAAACTGGTATTAAAGTAGTAGACTTACTTGCTCCTTATATTAAGGGTGGTAAGATCGGTCTATTCGGTGGTGCTGGTGTAGGTAAAACGGTATTAATCCAGGAATTAATCAACAACATCGCACAAGAGCACGGTGGTATTTCCGTATTCGCTGGTGTTGGTGAGCGTACACGTGAAGGTAATGACCTTTACCACGAAATGACGGATTCTGGCGTTATCAAGAAAACAGCGATGGTATTCGGACAAATGAATGAGCCGCCTGGCGCACGTATGCGTGTAGCTTTAACTGGTTTGACAATGTCTGAGTATTTCCGTGATGAGCAAGGACAAGACGTGTTGTTCTTCATGGATAACATCTTCCGTTTCACGCAAGCAGGTTCTGAGGTTTCCGCGCTACTTGGCCGTATGCCATCAGCGGTAGGTTACCAGCCAACTCTTGCAACTGAGATGGGTAAATTACAAGAACGTATTACGTCTACAAACTTAGGATCAGTTACATCGATCCAAGCGATTTATGTACCAGCCGATGACTATACGGATCCGGCTCCGGCTACAACATTCGCTCACTTAGATGCAACAACAAACCTTGAGCGTAAGCTTTCTGAGATGGGTATTTACCCAGCGGTGGATCCTTTGGCTTCAACATCTCGTGCCTTGTCACCTGATATTGTTGGCGAAGAGCACTACAATGTAGCTCGCCAAGTTCAATCAACATTACAACGTTATAAAGAGTTACAAGATATCATCGCGATCCTTGGTATGGATGAACTTAGTGATGATGATAAGTTAACGGTACAACGTGCGCGTCGTATCCAAGTATTCTTATCTCAAAACTTCCACGTTGCTGAGCAGTTTACTGGCCAGCCGGGTTCTTATGTACCTGTAAAAGAAACGGTTCGTGGTTTCAAAGAGATTCTTGAAGGTAAGTATGACCACCTTCCAGAAGATGCGTTCCGTTTGGTTGGACGTATTGAAGATGTGCTTGAGAATGCAAAACGCATGGGCGTTGAGGTCTAAACTGAGCCTGGAGGGTAAAAAATGAAGACGATTAAAGTCAGTATTGTTACTCCCGATGGCCCGGTGTATGAATCAGATGTAGAAATGGTAAGTACCAAGGCAACAAGTGGTGATTTAGGGATTTCCCCTGGTCACATGCCTTTGGTTGCCCCGCTGGAGATTACTTCTGTTCGTCTTAAAAAAGGCGGTAAAACGGATTATGTTGCGGTCAGTGGTGGATTTTTAGAGGTCCGTCCTGATCAAGTGACGATTTTAGCTCAATCAGCGGAACTTGCTTCTGAAATTGATGTGGAACGTGCCGTAAAAGCGAAGGAACGTGCAGAACAGCGTATGAGAGATCATCAGGCTGAGCATACCGATTTCAGACGTGCGGAGCTTGCTTTACAGCGTGCCATCAATCGCCTCGCCGTATCGGAAAGAAGATAAGATAATGAAAACCCGTGAGATATGCGTCTCGCGGGTTTTTTTAGTTTCAAAAAATATCTTAGTCCATGCCGAATGATACACTAAAAAAAGTATAATATTTCAACTATTAAGTTTATTGATTTTATGGTATTTTAACTGTTATATAAACTTTTGTAATATATCAAATTCTGAGTGGTGCAAATAAACAATAATTATTAGAAAATTCCCCTTATTTCGATATTGACTTCAAACGTTATATTATGTAGTATAATCTTATAATACAATATATCGTTAATGTATCGAGAGGGGGGAATTGTTCCAAGGTAGGTTCGATTAGGTTATTGAATTTGAAAGCGTTTTAATTTGGCTGTATTAGAAAAAAATATTTGGGGGTATGTATGTGAAACGTTGGTTTACTGTAGCACTCAGTATATTCATGGTGATCTCATTATTAATTGGATGTTCCTCAAAGAGCAGCACTACTTCTAAGTCCAAAGATGGAAAAACGACCATCACATTTTTCTACCGTTGGCCAAATGAGCCATATAAATCTTATTTTAATAGTGTTATAAAAGAGTTTGAAAAGCAAAATCCTAACGTGAAAGTGGAACAGGTTACAGCATTAAACGAAGATTACAAACAAAAGGCGAATGTCCTTCTTGGAAGCAAAAATCCACCAGATATTTTCTTCACTTGGGCTGGGGAATATGGTCAGAAGTTTATAAGAGATGGAGTGGCTTTGGACCTTAACAAGTATTATGAAGAAGACAGTGAGTGGTCTGGCCAGCTAATCGGTTCACAGGTGAAGTTTTTCCAAAAGGATGACAAAACCTATGGTGTTCCATTATTTACTGACAGTAAGTTGTTTTTCTACAACAAAGATTTGTTCGACAAATTGGGTTTAAAAGCTCCAACTACATGGGATGAGTTTATAACTGTTCTAAATGAGATTAAAAAGAGTGGAACAACTCCTATCATGCTAGGAAATAAAGCACCATGGGCAGCTGCTCACTATGTGACAGCGTTGAATCAGAGAATTGTGCCTGCTGATGTGTTGGCTAAAGATTTGAGCTTCAATGGAGCAGAGTTCACAGATCCTAGTTATGTGGAGGCATTGAAGAAGCTTGATGAATTAAGACCTTTCTTTAACGAAAATCCAAATGCGACTGCGCATGATGAAGGAAGAAACTTATTCCTTGGCGGAAAAGCAGCGATCATGTTCCTTGAAACAATGGAAACTACGTTTATGAAAGATGCTACATTCAAATGGGATACGTTCAAAGTACCGACTATTGATGGCGTTAAAGGGGACCAGGGCGGTCTAATCGGTGCTCCAGAAGGCTTCATGGTCCACAGCAAATCAGCTCACCCGAAAGAAGCAGTAGCGTTCTTGAAATTCTTGACTTCAAAAGCCAATGGAGAAAAGCTGATTAAAGATACTGGCATGCCAAGTACTGTTGATGGTGCGATGAATGCAAATACCGCGTCTGAGCAAGAAGTAAAGCAGATGGATTTAATTAAAGAGCAGCCAAGCATGCTGATTTGGACAGACAGTGCGTTAGACACGCGCATCTTCAAGCCTTATGGCGATGGAGTACAAGCTATGCTAGGCGGTAACAAAACACCTGAACAAATTATTAAGGATGTTCAAGAAGCAGCAAAACAAGTGAAAAAATAATGTAAGATGAAATCTATGAAAGTGCCGGTTTGTAGGAAATCAAGCAACCTATTAAACCGGCATTTTATAGATGGTGATGGGAGGGGTATAGATGCGTAGAACAAGAATAGTCCCGATTATGTACATGGCACCTGCCTTAATAATGCTAGCCCTATTCGTGTACTATCCTTTAGTACGGAATGTTATTAATGGATTTTATGAATGGAATCCGTTTACTATGGAAAAAAGCTTTGTATCGATTGAAAATTATACACGCCTATTTAAAGATCCTATATTCTTCACGGTACTGAAGAATAATCTCCTTTACGCCGTTATCTCCGTTATCCTCCAGGTTGGGCTTGGATTAGTGATTGCAGCGATTTTAGAAGATAAGATATTCAGGAGATTTTCCACTTTCTTCCGGACCACCTTTTTTATCCCTGTACTCATTTCCATGACTGTAGTTGGGATCCTCTTTAGTTTTATTTACAATCCAGAGGTAGGCTTATTAAATAGCTTTTTAAGACTAATCGGTTTGGAGGAATGGACAAGAGGCTGGCTGGGTGATCCTAATACCGCCATCTATGCAACCATTATGGTTTCCCAATGGCAAAGTATTGGTTATACCGTCATGCTATATGTGCTTGCTGTTCAAAAAGTACCTGGGGAATTATATGAGGCTGCTACGATCGATGGAGCAGGGAAAATCCGGACATTCTTCAGCATTACCGTTCCTCAGGTAAAAGAAATGACGTTTGTTCTATTAATCTATACGGTTACAGGTTCCTTCTTGGTGTTTAGCGAAGTTTACGTATTAACAGGCGGCGGTCCAAGCAACTCATCACAAGTCTTTAGTACGTACTTATACCAGAAGGCGTTTGTTGACAATGAACCAGGATTTGCCTCTTCGATTGCAAACGTAATTCTGGGCATAACGCTAATTTTTTATTTCTTGCAAAATAAGTTCTTAAAAACAGGGGAGGAGTAAAAATGAAGCCGATTGAATCACAGGGAGATTCAGGAATGGTGAGTCCGAACAAAAAAATCGCCAAGTCTTCAAAGATAGGTTTGAATTTCAGAAGTGAAAAGCCAGGCGTATCAATCACTGTTGGATTAATCTTTCTTTTCTTACTCCTTTACTTTGTTGCGATTGCCTATCCTTTGTTTTGGATGGTTGTCAATTCGTTTAAAAATACGGTACAAATTTTTAATGATAGCTGGGGACTTCCGAAAGAATGGCTGTTTTCCAACTACACAACAGCATGGGAGCAAGGGGTTTCAAGCTACTTCGTCAATAGCTTGATCATCACGGCGGGTACGTGTTTGTTGACGGTATTGATTAGTGCTTTATGTGCTTATGGTTTGACGCGCTTTCAGGTCAAAGGCGGAAAATTCCTGCTCCTGTTTGTCTCGGCGGGTCTGATGTTTTCCCCTCAAAGCAGTCTTATTCCACTTTATGAATTAGTCCAAAACATGGGACTTTTCGACACGTATTGGGCTCTGATTTTAACATTTACGGCTTACCGCATTCCATTGACTGTCCTGTTGATTCGCTCCTTCTTCTTATCCATTCCGAAAGAGCTGGAAGAATCGGCCTTTCTGGACGGGGCAACAAGCTTAGATGTATTTGGAAGAATATTCTTGCCGATGAGTAAACCCATTTTATTCACAGGTATCATTTTAACCGCTTATTATGCGTGGAATGAGTTTTTATTTTCCATCCTCTTCATTCAAACCGAAGAGTTAAAGCCGATTACTTCAGGTCTCTTAGTGTTTAAAGATGCGTTAAATACGAACTGGGGTGTGTTAATGGCCGGTTTGGTTATTTCTGCCCTTCCGCTTATTATCATCTTTATTTTCATGCAGAAATATTTTGTCCGAGGTCTGGCTGATGGAAGCGTAAAGGGGTAACCGTGTTGAATCAGTATTGGGGGAATTGTTCCCCCTTTTAGATTTCCTGTTATTGACGAATTAGGGATAAATATCCTATAATTAATATAACGTATTATAACATCTTATAATATATGAGATGAAAGAAAAGGGAGTGGAAGCGATGTTGAATTTTAGCAAGGAAAAGTATTTGCAGGTAACCGGCGGTGCTGTGGGGCTCAGAGAAGAAATCGAGAAGGTTGTCGATAAGGTTTATGAGAAAGGCTTCAAAAATATTTTCTTAATTGGTTCAGGCGGGGCAGTTGCAACTTTTTATCCATTCGAATATATGATCAATTCAACATCGACGATTCCTGCTTATGCGGAAATCGCAGCGGAGTTTGTGCTGCAGAATCATAAACAATTTACAGAAGAATCACTTGTGATTCTATCTTCTTTATCCGGTACAACAGAGGAGACAGTAGCTGCAGCTAAATACTGTAAAGATCGTGGAGCCACTCTGATTGGGCTCACAGGAGAGTACAATAAGCCGCTTGCCGAAACGGTAGATTTTCCTTTAGTTAACTTTGCGGAAAATGATTTCGCCAGTGATTCAAACCAGTTAATTCTCTATTTGTTGATTTTCAAACTAATGAATAAAAATGGAGATTTCCCTAACTATGAAGCCTTTGCGGCACAGTTGGAAGTTCTTCCTGAAAAGCTGATCGAGGTAAAAGAACAGTTTGAAGCAAAGGCAGAGGCGTTTGCGAATGCTTATAAGGATGAGAAATATCATATGGTGGTTGGTTCCGGAACTACTTGGGGCCGTGCCTACTCCTATGCAATGTGTGTATTGGAGGAAATGCAATGGATCAAAACAAAATCCATCCATGCCGCCGAATTCTTCCATGGCACATTGGAGCTGGTCGATGAAGATACAAGCATGATTCTTCTAACAGGTGAAGATGAAACACGCCCGCTGATGGAACGTGTTGAGCGTTTTGCGGAAAAATATACAAAGAAATTAACCATTCTTGATACAAAGGATTTCGAGTTAGACGGGATCAGTGAAGAGTTTAGAAAATATCTAACACCGATTGTGACGTCTACACAACTTCAAAGACTAAGTGTACATTTAGAAGACAAACGCAACCATTCCTTAGAAATCAGAAGATATTATCGTACAGTGACATATTAATAGAATTTATACGGTGTCTGATCTCACTTAGTGTGGGGTCAGACGCCTTTGCTTATATCAACTAGTGGGAGGCTTATATATGAGATTAATAGCAGTAGGAGATAATGTAGTAGACTTTTATGATGATCGCCAAGAAATGTTCCCAGGCGGAAATGCGGTGAATGTAGCGGTATTTTGGAAACGTTATGGGGCAGAAGAGGTTGCCTATATCGGAATTGTCGGGAATGATGAAGAAGGAGAGCATATCGTCCATTCGATAAAGGAGGAAAACATTGATGTCTCAAGGGTTCGCAAAGTATTTGGACCATCTGGTGAGGCAGTTGTCACTTTGGACGAACATGGGGACCGTAAGTTTGTAGGGTCGAACAAGGGTGGAGTTCAAAAGCAGGTGAAATTGAATTTTACCGAAGAAGAACTGGCGTATATCAGCTCATTTGAGTTGCTGCATACAAGTGTGTACAGTCATTTGGAAACAGAACTGCCTCTATTAAGCAAACACATTGATATTTCTTTCGATTTTTCAACAAAGTATGATGATGACTATTTAGAACTGGTTTGTCCTTATGTGAAATATGCGATTTTCTCGGGCGGAGACTTAACGGAAGCCGAATGTGAAGCGTTGATGGTGAAGGTCCATACGGCTGGAACACCGAATGTAATCGTAACCAGGGGTTCGGAAGGATCGTTATTCTCTGATTCACAGCAGGTTTATGAGCATGGAATCGTCGATACCGAGGTGGTTGATACACTGGGTGCAGGCGATACGTTCGTGGCTGTGTTCTTAAAGGAATATGTTCAGCATTCCAATGCCAGGGAAGCGATGGAGAAGGGTGCTGCGGCTGCAGCGGAAACCTGCCAGCGCTTCGGGGCATTCGGCCATGGCAAGAAGCGAGAGAAGAAGATTGTGATTGGGTAAGTCCTATATTCCTGAAGTAACCTGTTCTGTTAAAGAACAGGTTACTCTTTTGAAAAAGGCAGTGTTAAAGCATATTGTTGATTTTGGCACCCTGTTGATTGGAGTGGAAGGCGCGAAGACTCCTGCGGGAGGACGGGGCAGGGGAGACCCCGCAGGAGCGCAGCGACGAGGAGGCTCCCCGGACCGCCCGCGGAAAGCGAAGCGCCTGGAGCGGAAATCAACAGGCAAGTTTACAGAGCGTTGAAAAAAGGGCTAATTCGAGGGAAAATCTTCCTTGTAAGATTCCGGTAAAATAAAAACCCCTCGAGCCATTCTCGAGGAGCTTCTTAATATTAGTATTCCACTTGCCACATATAACGTCTTTTTGATAGTGGGTGGTTGCGGGCTTCTGCCAATTGTTCAGCATAGCGGCGAAGAACATGATTTAGGACAAGTGGTGCGATATATCCTTTAAGTTCTTCATCAATGCCAGTTAAATCTAGATCCTTAGCATCTAGAACAACTAATTTTTCTCCGTATTTCTTAGAGAAATCAAGTGCTCTTTCATCTAAAGGACGAGTCTCATCCAAGCCAAGCAAGATGATGAATGGTACATCTTTATCGATAATCTCGAATGGACCGTGGAAGTATTCACCTGAGTGAACAGCATTGGAGTGGATCCATTGCATTTCCATTAGGATACAAATCGCATAGGAATAAGCAATACCATAGTTGGCGCCGCTTGCCATTGTATAAATGACTTTTTCATCCTTGTATTGTTGGCCGAATTGTTGTGCTTGGCTCGTATATTGCTGAGCTGCTTTTTCAAACACAGCTTGAAGGTTGTTTAAGCTATTGATCATTTTGTCAAACTTATCATTTCCTTCAACTACGTTTAAAACACCAGCTGTTAACTGATAAAGAAGGCCTAAGTTCGTATTGAAAGCAATGGAATCAGTGCCCCACTCGTATTTCACGACAAATTCGCTTTCCTGTGCAAGAGGAGAAGTCGGCTCATTAGTAAAACCAACCGTTAAGGCACCTTTTTCGCGGGCAAATGTTGCTGCCTTCACTGTTTCAGGTGTTGTACCAGACATGGAGCATAGGACAACTAGAGAATTTTCTCCAAGTTTACGAGGGTTGCGGTGAATGAACTCATTAGAGCTGTAAACATCGGAAGTAAGATTGATAGCTTCACGGTCCATTATGTACTTATTTGGATACATAATAGCAGAAGAGCCTCCGCATGCAACAAAATAAACGTGATTGATGGTGCGGCCTTTCAGAGCATCTAATACATTTTGAACCTGTTGATCGACAACTACTTGTGAATTAACCATTTCTTGTTCCTCCTTAAAATCAGTTGTTTAAAAGATGATAATACATTATATAACATTATATTATCTTCCTTTCGTTGAATTGTCAATCTTTTTTGAACATTAAATTTATTAATTCCTTAATAGTTATATCACGTTGATTCATAACGTAATATAATGTTATAATTAAAAAAATACCTTAGTAAAACGAAACAAATTTGATAGCAAGAATGGAAATCTATATACTTAATAGTATCTATGAATAGAAGTTCAGCTATGAAATTCGGAAACCTATAATCCGTTAAAAAAGGCAGGTGAGTCAGATGTTAAAGCAGGATGACCAAATTCCTTTGTATATCCAATTAAAAGAGTCAATACGAAGTTCGATCACAAACGGTCATTTAAAATTCGGAGACAAGATACCGACTGAATTAGAGTTGAGTGAAGAATATAAAATTAGCAGAATCACAGTAAGAAAAGCCATCCTTGAATTGGTGGAAGAAGGCTACCTTGTTAAAAGGCAGGGGAAGGGCACGTTTGTCAACAAAAGGAAAATTGAAAGAAAAATTGTCCATTTTATAAGCTTTAGTGATGCCTGTAAGGCGAATGGCCTGACAGCGAGCAGTAAAGTGATTAAAAAGGAAATTATTCAGCCTACATCCGTGGATAAAAAGATGCTTCAGCTCGACGATGGGGATGCGCTGTTATACATTCAGAGAGTAAGATTTGCCGGTGATTCGCCGATTATGCTGGAGAACAACTATTTTTCCTATAAAGATTATCATTCTTTATTAAATGAAAATTTAGATGGGTCTCTCTATAAAATATTAGAGGAAAAACTGGGTGTGAAACCAGCTGGTTCAAGTGAGCTATCTTTGGAGATAGTCAGGGCCGGAGATGAAGAAATGCAGCTGCTTAATACCTCAAGCGGGGAACCTCTCTGGTACATGGAAACTACGGTCATTGATGAAAACGACCGGCCCGTGCATAGAGGAAAACAGTATATTCTAGGTGATAGTTATAAATTTATCTTGAAGAAATAGCTATTTAGAAAGAAACGATGAAAGCGTTTCGATAAAAAAGCCGAGGATTCTCTTAATGGGAACCTCGGCTTTTTAAATTAAAGATGTTTGATTGGAGCTGGACAGGCTCCCGGGCCGCCCGCGGAAAGCGAACGCCTGGATCGGAAATCAACAAGAAAGTCTATCCTTATACTTCTTCAATTTATAGATAATAGTAGGCTGGCTGATTCCTAAATATTCAGCCATATCGTACGTTGTTTTGCAATCCTTATATGCTCTTGATAATAGCTGGATCTCTACATCTTCCAGCACTTCTTTTAAATTTGTCTTCCTGATATTTTCCATCACAAGGCCCCACGAGGAATCCTTCCTATTTTTCTTTACTTCAAAAGGAAGATGCCCGGGCAAAATCATTTCATCCTCAATGGTCAAGATCAACCGTTCCAACAAATTTTCCATTTCCCGGACATTTCCCGGCCACTCATAGTCTATTAATAGATCATAGGTAGAGGCATGCAATTTTTTCGATTCATGGTATTTGGCATTCAGCAATTGCAGGTAATGCTTTAATAGGATCGTGATGTCATCTTTCCTTTCTTGTAAGGAAGGAATGTGAATCGGAATGACATTTAATCGATAATATAGGTCCAGCCTGAACTTTCCTTCATCCACCATTCGTTTCAAGTCTTGGTTCGTGGCGGTAATAAGCCTGAAATTGACATGACGCTCTTTTTTTCCACCTATTCGCATCAGCTTTCGTTCTTGAATGACCTTTAGCAATTTTACCTGCATGGACAGAGGGAGTTCGCCGATTTCGTCTAAAAATAGTGTCCCTTGGTCAGCTTGTTCAATTAATCCTTGTTTTCCGCTTTTTTGAGCCCCAGTAAACGCACCTGGCTCATATCCGAACATCTCGGATTCAAAAAGCGTTTCGGGTATCGTGCTGCAGTTTACCTCGATGAAAGGCTCCTTATGACGCTCGCTGTGATCATGAATAAATCGGGTAAGTGTACTTTTCCCCACACCGGATTCCCCTAAGAATAAAATCGTGGCATCGGTTGGCGCTACCCGTTGAAGCGTCTTAAAAATTTGCTGCATGCTTGTGCTTCTGAAGAGAATAGGGTGGTCGTTCGCCTCTTTTTCGCGCAGCTCCTCTACTTCTGTTTGGAACCCGGCAATTTTTGCCTGCAGCTGAGTGTATTGCTCCTGCAATTTCACTATCTCTGTTTGGTCCTGGCTGTAGCTGATAACACGGATCAACCGTCCTTCCCTATTAAAAACAGGATAACCGGTCGACATGACCACCTTTCCTGATTTGGTATGCTGCATAATGCGGACAATTTTTTTCTCTTTTATGACGAGCGCATTAATAGAAGGGGAGAGAACTCCTTCTTTTTCCAAATCAAAGACGGACCTTCCAATATACGTGCCGGGATCTAACCCATACATGACCCAATGATCTGGATTGGACCGCAAAATGATGCCATTTTCATCTGTGACAGTAATGTTGTTGTTTGAGGTTTCAATGATTTTATCAAGTTCAAGCAGGAACGTATCGTCCAATCAAAGCCCACCTTCCATCATTGTTGATTAAATTTTCAATTAAATTCGGAGATTAATCAAGAATTAAATTAAAAATGATTAAAAATTAAATTAAATCCACTGGAAAACGTTGATGCTTCTGGCTGAAAAAGTTGGCATGTTTTTTGCATTAATAATGGTAAAGAACGTATTTTTGAAAGGAAGTTAATAAAATGGAAAATTACATTCGCGAGCTAGAAGAATTAGATAAAAAGCATTTTCTACACCCGACTTCACCGATCCAGCAGCAACAGGCAGATGGGCCTGGCTTTATTTTTACAAAGGGTGAAGGAGTATTTTTGGAGGACATTAAAGGAAACCGGGTAATAGATGGAATGTCGTCTTTATGGAATGTGAACATCGGCCATGGCCGTGAGGAAATCGGAAAAGTGGCGATGGAACAAATGTCCCAATTAGCCTTTAATTCTTGTTTTTCCACTTATAGCAATGAACCGGCTATCCGTTTGGCGGCAAAACTCGCTGAAATTGCACCCGGGCATTTATCCGCTGTGTTTTTTACTTCCGGAGGTTCGGAGTCGAATGATACGGCATATAAGCTCGCAAGGCATTACTGGATATTGAAAGGAAAGCCAAGCAAGAAGAAAATCATCACAAGGACAAAATCCTACCATGGCGTGGCGATGGGGGCAACAAGCGCAACAGGATTAAAGCCGTTTCGTGATTTTACCAATTCTTTAGCTCCTGACTTTGACTACGTCGATCATTTTTCGTCATCCGCTTTACGGGAGTTAGTCGAAAAAGAAGGGGCTGAAAATATTGCCGCGTTTGTAGCCGAACCAGTCCAAGGGGCCGGCGGCGTCCATATCGCGCCTGAGAATTATTTCAAAGACATCCGGGAAATTTGCGACGAGCATCAAATTCTGTTTATTACCGATGAGGTCATTACAGGTTTTGGGCGCACAGGTACTTATTTTGGGATTGAGCATTATGGCGTTGTGCCTGATATGATGTGCTTTGCAAAAGGCGTGACAAGCGGGTATGCCCAGCTTGGCGGTGTCATGATATCGGAAAAAATGCATCAGGATTATAAAGAGCTGTCAACGGGAACCTTATTACATGGTTACACGTACAGCGGCCATGCGATGGCTTGCCGTGTCGCTTTGAAAAATCTTGAAATCATCGAGCGGGAAAATCTAATTGAAAATGCCAAACAAATGGGAGCGGAAATGTTAGGAGGGTTTAAACAGCTGCAAAGCAAACATGGGATCATCGGGGAAGTAAGAGCCCTTGGTCTGATGGGGGCGATTGAAGTGGTGAAGGATCAGAAGACGAATGAACGCTTCTCCACTCCATTGGCACCATTGATTGTTTCCGAAGCGGCGAAAAGAGGAGTGGTTGTCCGGGCCGTTGTTTTTGATGGACAGGATACAATCGTTTTTGCTCCGCCATTGATCATCAACCAAGAAGAAATAAGACAAATGATGAACATTTTGTCAGAGTCCTTTTCGGCGGTAGAAAACGCTCAAAATATAACGGTATAAAGTAGGGGATAAGGAAATGAAAAAGGATTTATATATTAATGGGAATTGGGTAGAAGCAAAAAAATATACGTCACTTCTGTCGCCCTATAGCGGCGAAGAAATTGCATGTGTGGCGGCAGCAGAGGAAGATGAGACCAATCTGGCCATCGAAGCAGCTTATCAAGCAAGAAGAACGATGGCGAAAATGCCGAGCCATCAGCGGGCTTTGATTTTAGAAAAGGCGGCCAGACTGCTGGATGAACGGGCTAAGGAAGCGGCAGAGTTGATTGCATTAGAAGCGGCTAAGCCGGTCACCATTGCGATGGGGGAAGTGCAGCGGACCGTTCAGACATATAAGTTTGCCGCTGAAGAAGCGAAACGGATTCATGGTGAGACGCTGCCGCTCGATGCCGCGCCAGGCGGGGAAGGCCGTGTGGCTTATACGGTCCAAGAGCCAATCGGTGTGATTGGAGCGATTACCCCGTTCAACTTTCCGATGAATCTGGTCGCACATAAAGTGGGACCTGCGCTTGCCGCCGGAAATACTGTTGTCCTGAAGCCGGCCAATCAAACGCCGCTGTCAGCCTTTTTTATCGCTCAAATTTTCACGGAAGCCGGATTGCCTGCAGGTGCTCTTAATGTGGTAACGGGCAGTGGTTCCTTGATCGGTGAAATGATTGTAAAAGATGACCGAGTCAGTAAAGTTTCTTTTACGGGAAGCCCGGCAGTAGGGATTGGCATTCGCAACAAAGCAGGGCTAAAGCGAGTTACATTAGAGTTAGGGTCTAACGCCGCAGTCATTATCGACAAAGGCGTGAATCTCGATAAAATTATTGCTCGATGTGTAATGGGCGCCTTTTCTTTCCAAGGGCAGGTGTGTATTTCCTTGCAACGTATTTATGTGGTCGAGGAGCTTTATGAAGCATTTGCGGAAAAATTTGTGGAAAGCACGAAGAGGTTGAAGATTGGCAGTCCGTTGGATCCTTCCACTGATATATCTGCCTTAATCAGCCCAAGGGATGTAGAACGAACCCTTTCCTGGATCGAAGAAGCCAAACAACATGGGGCGAAAATCGCGGTGGGGGGCACAGCCGAAGGCAATGTCTTGCTGCCTACTGTTCTATTAGAGGTTGATTCCTCGCAAAAGGTGTCTTGCCAGGAAGTATTTGCGCCAATTGTGCTGATTACTAAAGTGCAGGATGTGAATGAGGCCATCCAATTCGTCAATGATTCCCGCTATGGATTACAAGCAGGCATTTATACGGAGAGTATCCATACTGCTTTGGATGCGGCAGAAAACCTTCATGTTGGCGGCGTATTAATTAATGATATCCCGACCTTCCGTGTCGATAATATGCCGTATGGCGGCGTAAAAGAAAGCGGAATGGGCCGGGAAGGCGTGAAGTATGCCATTGAAGAAATGATGGAAAAGAAACTGGTTATTTTTAATCGGAATTAATAGACCTTTCTTATTGGTGTAAAAGATACTAATTTCAGCCAGGCACGAAGCCTGGCTTTTTGGCTGTTTTTGGGGTTGATTTTATAAAATGGAAAGTAATTAATTGAATGATTTTTGTGGCATCGCCTAGATGGATCTATTTAAATAATGGGAAAAACAATTACTTGGCCAGTCTTGCGACTGGCTTGTTAGCTGTTGTTTGCTTTGAATCTCGGAATTTTGCATGAATTATACTTATGTGAATATGATTGTAGAGGGACATGTTGAAATAATGTGATATAGGGCTAGGTGAATTACTTTTTTAGAAGAATATAAGGTTGATTTGAAAAATAGATATTTGATGAACTTTTAATGACAAAACTCACTGACATTGTTTACATTTTGTTGTTAAATAGGGGTTGTTGTCGAATTTATTGGGTGTTTGGCGGTTCTTGCGAACCTCATCTAGGGCACGTCATCTTCCGCTACGCTCCAGATCACGTGCATCAAAAGCCTCCCACATAATAGAGTTTGTCAGGTTCGCTCTTGCGTCATCTCTGATGTTATTCAAGGATACTTAATCAGTGAGATCACGCAAACGCTCAGGGGGTGGGACCCGTGTCGACAAGACGAGTTCGGGTGTAAATTGAAATTCTACCCGCCGGATGCTAACGCATCCTGCGCTTCAGCTTTCGCTGAAGCTGGCAAAATTCCCGGTTGAAAGTCTCTTCTGAGAGCGAGCTCTCAAGAGCCTTTCAACCGGGAATTTCGCGGCAGATAGAATTCCAATTTTTATGAAGTAGGCTTGTCGACATGGGTTTGTAACAATGCTATAATGAATTCGGTTACAATATTCATTAGTTTGAAAATTTACAACATTGGAGGGGATGGGCATGGAACTTCTAAATGTATATCAGAATAATTATCTGATTGTTTTTGCGTTTCTATGTCTTGGGGTGCTGCTGCCTGTGGTAGCGTTATTTTTAGGTAAGCTTCTGCGTCCGCATAAACCGAGTGAAGCGAAGTATACCACATACGAGAGCGGTATTGAGCCATTTCACGATTCCCGTGTACAGTTCAATGTACGCTATTATATTTTTGCCCTAATGTTTGTTATTTTTGATGTAGAAACTGTGTTTTTATATCCATGGGCGGTGGCCTATGATAAATTAGGGATTTTTGCGCTAATCGAGATGTTGATTTTTGTTATTATGTTATTAATTGGCCTTGTGTATGCCTGGAAAAAGAAGGTGCTACGATGGAATTAAAACTAGATGGCCTTTCACAACAAGAAATGGCAGAGTTACAGCGAAATGTATTTATGACTACGCTAGAGCAAATTAAAGCTTGGGCCCGAAGCAGTTCGATCTACCCAGTGACATTTGGTCTGGCTTGTTGTGCGATTGAAATGATGGGTGTGGGCGGAGCGAATTATGATTTGGACCGTTCGGGTTCGTTTTTCCGGACGTCGCCGCGTCAGTCGGACTGTATGATTGTGTCTGGAACCGTGACGAAGAAAATGGCACCAATTTTACGAAGATTATATGACCAGATGCCTGAGCCGAAATGGGTCATTGCGATGGGTTCTTGTGCGACAGCAGGTGGGCCGTATGTGAAATCTTATTCAGTCGTTAAGGGAGTCGATCAAATCGTTCCTGTCGATGTATACATACCTGGATGCCCTCCCAACCCAGCCGCTTTAATTTATGGAATCAATAAATTAAAGGAAAAGATTCGCTATGAAGCGAAGACTGGGAAGAAGGTGATCTAACCGATGAGTGGGGAAAAAGATCTTGAACAGTTAAAGAAGGAAGCGGTTGCGAAAGCAAAGGCTGCGGCGGCGGCGAAACGAGCGGCGAAGGCTGCAGGGGAAGCGGCACCAACTTCGATTCAGGAAGAAACGCCGGCCGAGCCAGTTAAAGCCGAAGCATCAGCACCTGCGCCAGCAAATGACGCAGATGATCTAGCGAAAAGAAAGGCCGAGGCAGTCGCGAAGGCAAAGGCGGCAGCCGCAGCGAAACGTAAAGCGATGGAACAAGGCGGCACATCAGTTCCAGCGGAAGATACCGCGCCTGAAGAACCGTCTGCCCCAGCAGACGACAGCGACGATCTCGCGAAGAAAAAGGCGGCGGCGGTGGCGAAAGCAAAAGCAGCAGCCGCAGCGAAGCGTAAAGCGATGGAGCTTGCGGGCGGAGAAGCCCCAGCCGAAGAAACGGCGTCAGCGGAACCAGCAGCAGACGTCGAAGACGATCTCGCGAAGAAAAAAGCAGCAGCGGTAGCGAAAGCGAAAGCCGCAGCAGCAGCAAAGAAGAAAGCAATGGAACTCGCAGGCGGAGAAGCCCCAGCGGAGGACGCTACAGCCGGGGACGATGCGAAGGCAAAAGCAGCTGCAGCGGCTAAGGCGAAGGCAGCGGCGGCAGCCAAAGCAAAGGCAGCAGCAGCGGCAAAAGCCAAAGCAGGCGGAGCCGGAGCAGATGCAGCGGTTGGCGATGACGAGAAAGCAAAAGCGATTGCGGCCGCAAAAGCGAAGGCGAAAGCAGCGGCAGCAGCCAAAGCAAAAGCCGCAGCAGCCGGAAAAGCAGATGACACGGCAGCACCAGCAGAAATGCCATCACCAAATCAGCCATACCTAGACAAATATGTGAAGGTCATAACCGAGCATCTAGGGGCAGATGTTTTAGAAGAATCTTATATTAATAAACTTTCTAAGGATGTTCCAACCCTTGTGGTGAAGCCTGATACATATTTCAAAGTAGCTCAATTTTTAAAATACAATGAGCTGTTAGGGTTTGATTATTTATCCGAACTTCATGGGACAGACTTTGTGACACATATGGAAGTATATGTTCACTTATACTCATACAAAAACCGTCAATCGGTTGCTTTTAAAGTGAAGATTGACCGCAGCGAACCAACAATCGAGTCCTTGCAACCGCTTTGGGCAGGGGCAGAATGGCCTGAGTGCGAAGCATATGATTTACTGGGAATCAAGTTTCCAGGACATCCGGACTTACGACGTATCCTGCTTGGCGAAGATTGGGTTGGCCATCCACTGCGCAAAGATTATGAGCCGTACGACGTGGAGGTGTAACCAATGATCAGAACAGAAGAAATGATATTAAACGTCGGTCCTCAGCATCCAAGTACGCACGGAGTGTTCCGTCTCGTCGTTAAAATTGATGGGGAAATAATTACCGAAGCAACGCCTGTCATCGGTTACTTACACCGTGGGACAGAAAAATTAGCCGAAGACCTGCAATATACGCAGATTATTCCATACACAGACCGGATGGACTATTTGTCCTCCATGACCAATAACTATGTCATTTGCCATGCCGTTGAAACGATGATGGGGATTGAAGTGCCTGAACGAGCTGATTTCTTACGCGTGATTGCGATGGAATTAAACCGGATTGCCAGCCACTTGGTCGCATGGGGTACCTATATCCTTGACCTTGGTGCAACCAGTCCGTTCATTTATGCCTTCCGTGACCGGGAAATGATTATCAATATGCTGAACGAATTATCAGGGGCACGCTTGACCTTCAATTATATGCGCGTTGGCGGTGTGAAGTGGGATGCACCTGAAGGCTGGATTGAAAAAGTAGGCAGCTTTGTTCCTTACTTGCGCGGCCAGCTGAAAGGCTATCACGATTTGGTTTCCGGAAATGAAATCTTCCTTGACCGGGTAAAAGGCATTGGGAAGTATACGAAAGAAGAGGCGATCCAGTATTCACTTAGCGGCCCGAATCTTCGTAGTACCGGCGTGAAATGGGATCTCCGTAAAGATGAACCATATTCTGTCTATAATCGTTTTGAATTTGATGTGCCAACTTCAGAAGAAGGCGATTGCTTGGCCCGCTACCATTTGCGCCTGGCTGAGATTGAACAATCCTTGAATATCCTTGAACAAGCCGTGGAACAATTCCCAGCCGAAGGCCCGATTTTAGCGAAAGTGCCGAAGATTATAAAGGCACCTAAGGGAGAGGCCTTTGTTCGAATTGAATCACCGCGCGGAGAGATTGGCTGCTATATTTATAGCGACGGCAAAAAAGAACCGTACCGCTTAAAGTTTAGAAGACCGTCCTTCTATAACCTGCAAATTCTCCCGAAACTTTTAAAGGGTGAAAATATTGCAAACATGATCGCTATTTTAGGGGCAGTGGATATTGTCCTTGGGGAGGTTGACGGCTAATGATAGAAGAATTGCTCCAGTCAAGTCCGAGTTGGGCTAACTTTGGAATTTTCTTTTTACTCGGCGCTGTCTTGCTTTTAATTGTATTAGGATTCGTTACCTACGGAATTTTAGCAGAGCGGAAAGTCTTAGGTTACATGCAGCTTCGTCATGGTCCAAACCAGGTCGGCGGTAAATGGGGACTATTGCAAACCGTCGCTGACGTTCTCAAGCTGTTACTAAAAGAGGACATCATTCCAAAAGCAGCTGATAAACCATTATTTATCATTGCACCAGTCATTGCCTTCGCACCGTCGTTTATGGTGTTGGCAACCATGCCGTTCACGGATGCCTTTCAGTTCGCTGATATCGGTGTTGGATTACTTTACTACATCGCGGTGAGCGGATTAACCACCTTCGGCATGCTGCTTGGCGGCTGGGCATCGAATAACAAGTACGCCCTCTTAGGAGGTATGCGTGCATCAGCCCAGATGATTTCCTACGAAATCCCGTTAGTTATGTCGGTACTAGGTGTCATTCTTTTAACAGGAAGCTTAAATCTAAATGATATGGTCGAAGCACAAAAGCATGGCTGGTTCATACTCTTACAGCCAATCGGCTTTATTATCTTTTTCATAGCATCGATTGCCGAATTAAACCGGACACCATTTGACTTGCCGGAATCGGAAAACGAGCTAGTTGCTGGATACCACGTTGAATATACTGGATTCCGCTGGGCCTTCTTTATGCTCGCAGAATATGTGTATTTATTCGCAATGTCCGCCCTAATAACCGTTGTTTTCCTTGGCGGATGGCTGGCACCAATCAGCTTCCTAAGCTTTATCCCAGGTGCGGTCTGGTTCGCGGTTAAATTTAGCGTTGTTGTCTTTGTTTATATCTGGCTGCGGGCAACCTTACCGCGTTTCCGCGCCGACAAACTCATGGAATTTGGTTGGAAAGTCCTCCTGCCAATCGCACTAGCGAACATATTCTTAACGGCATTAATTAAGTCACTATTCTTTTAATGGTGCCTTTAACGGTGCCTGACACCAAGCAAGGTGTAGACAGTAGAAATGGTGCCTGACACCAATAACAATCTTTAAAATGTAAAAGGGGTGAAAAACGTGCTTGGATTAGCAAAAGGCTTGAAATATACCCTTAAGAACTTGACTCGCGAAAAGGTTACTTATGATTATCCGAATAAGCCGCTCCCACTTCCAGACCGGTTCCGCGGGATTCAAAAGTTTTATCCAGAGAAGTGTATTGTATGTAATCAGTGCATGAACATCTGCCCGACGGATTGTATTAATTTAACGGGTAAAAAGCATCCGGACCCTGCGAAAAAAGGGAAAATCATTGATACCTATGATATCAACTTTGAAATTTGCATCCTTTGTGACCTATGTACGGAGGTATGCCCGACAGAAGCAATCATCATGACCAATAACTTCGAGCTCGCTGAATACAGCCGTGACATGTTATTTAAAAACCTAGAATGGTTAGATGAAAACGACGAAAACATACGGCAGGTGAATAAACCATGACCTTTTCGGGGGAATTCCTCGCATTTATGGGGCTCGCACTCGTCGCCATTATCGGCGGTGTGCTGCTTTTAAACCTTACCAAGGTTGTTCATATGGTCGTTTCACTGATCTTCACCTTTGTAGCAATCGCTGGTATTTACGTAGTGCTGTCCGCCGAATTTGTGGCCGCAGTGCAAATCTTAATTTATTCCGGTGCCATTACAATCATTATGCTATTTGGAATCATGTTAACGAAGCATAATGATGAACATGAACCGAAAACAGGCAAATGGCGAAAAATCCTTGTCTTCCTAGGAATTGTCGGCTTTGCATTTGCCGTGTATCTTGGGATTTACGATTTCAATATCGAACAGGTACCGACCACCTTGCATGAGAATAACACGATGCAAATTGGTAAAGCACTTTACTCAAAATACATCATTCCATTTGAGTTAACTTCTGTTTTACTATTAGTTGCCCTTGTTGGTTCGATTATCCTGGCGAAAAACGAGAAGAAGGAGGCGGATGATAAATGAGTTCCGTTCCCGCTTCAGCCTTCCTGGCACTTGCACTCATCTTGTTTTGCATCGGTTTATACGGTGCACTGACAAAAAGAAATACCGTAATCGTCCTGATCTCGATTGAATTGATGCTGAACGCCGTGAATATTAATCTCGTCACCTTCAGCAAATATGGAATGGCGCCGTCTATTACAGGTCAAATCTTCGCTCTGTTCGCAATCAGCGTGGCAGCAGCTGAAGCAGCCGTTGGTTTAGCGATCTTAATTTCGCTCTACCGCGCAAGAAAAACCGTCAACATCGACGAAATGGATACGATGAAAAACTAGAAAAACAGATTTTATATTTTTGACTTTCAACAAAATTCGAATGGTGATGTTTGTATCATTCGAAAGGGGATAGTGATAATGATGGAGAATGCATGGCTCATACCGCTTTTCCCGCTATTATCGTTTTTGATCCTTCTTCTTTTCGGGAAGCGACTGAAGGAAGCAAGTGCCTATGTGGGGATTCTCCTCACGCTGGCATCACTTGTCTACTCGATTTTGGTTTTATTCGAGCGCTTCAAAGAGCCGACCTATGTCACGAAATTTGACTGGCTCACGATAGGAGATATGCATCTAACAGCGGGATTTGAAGTGAATCAATTAAATGCATTAATGCTGTTTATCGTATCGCTCGTAAGTTTCTTAGTACATACCTACTCCAAAGGTTATATGCAAGGAGACGAGCGGTTTCCGGTATTCTATGCCTATTTAGGATTATTTACGTTTGCGATGCTCGGGCTGGTCATTTCGCCAAACTTGCTGCAAACCTATATTTTCTGGGAACTTGTCGGTGTCGGTTCCTTCCTATTAATCGGTTTTTATTTTTACAAAGACGAAGCAAAAGCTGCTGCTAAAAAAGCATTCATCATGACCCGTATCGGGGATGTAGGCTTATTTATCGGCATGATTCTGCTATTCTGGGAAACCAAAAGCTTTGAATATAGTGAAATTTTCGCGGCGGTTGACGCCGGCGCGGTGTCAGGCACCATGATCACCTTGACCGCGATCCTGATTTTCATCGGAGCGGTTGGTAAGTCGGGTCAGTTCCCACTCCACACGTGGCTTCCGGATGCGATGGAAGGTCCGACGCCTGTATCGGCGTTAATCCACGCGGCGACGATGGTTGCGGCCGGGGTTTACTTGGTTGCGGCACTATTTCCATTGTTTGAGGCGAGCCATACGGCGCTCCTTACGATCGCTGTGATTGGCGCATTTACGGCGATTTTCGCCGCAAGCATTGGTATTGTGCAAACGGATATCAAACGCGTACTCGCGTATTCGACTGTTTCACAGCTTGGCTACATGATGCTGGCCTTAGGGTCTGCAGGCTATGTGGCGGGGGTATTCCACCTAATGACACACGCATTCTTCAAGGCGCTTCTGTTCTTGGCAGCGGGGTCCGTTATTCACGCGGTACATACACAAAACATCGAAGAAATGGGCGGACTTTGGAAAAAGCTCAAGCTTACCGGACCGTTATTCTTAATCGGTACACTCGCAATCAGCGGTGTCCCAGGACTATCCGGATTCTTTTCAAAAGATGAAATTTTAGTAGCGGCATGGGAAGGCGGACATCCTGTTCTCTTTTTCTTAGCCCTTGCGGCTGCCTTCATGACAGCATTCTATATGTTCCGTTTGTTCTTCCTGGTCTTTACCGGTGAGGCGCGCGGCAACCAAAAGCATGTCCATGAATCGCCATCCAATATGACATTACCAATGGTCGTCCTTGGCGTTCTCGCTGTCATTGCTGGTTATGTTAATACACCGTGGTTCGGTACGTTCCTTGGCGATTGGCTCGTCGATGGCAACGAAGCGTTGGCACACCAAGGCCATGTTGAAGGACCGGCTTGGATCATGATCGCGGCAACGATCGTTTCCTTAGCAGGAATTTTCCTTGCCTACTTGATGTATAACAAGCGTTCCATCGCACGCAACTGGTTAAGCGGTACAGGCGATACGCTGCACACGATATTATTGAACAAATATTACGTTGACGAGTTTTATCAATTGACGGTTGTAGCCTTCACAAAAGGGGTCAGCTATTTCTTACGATTCATTGATGTGTTCCTTGTCGAAGGACTCGTCAAAGGCGTGGTCGGAATCGTTCATGGACTTGGGGCCGCAGGGTCGAAACTGCAATCCGGACAGGTTCAAACGTACGGTGCGGTGGCCTTTATCGGACTCGCGGTTCTCGTCGTCATTTTTGCATTAACAGGGGGGTACTTACGATGAATTTAACATCCGTTCTTTCACTCCTAGTATTCTCCCCTTTACTAGGTATCGTCCTTTTAGCATTTATGCCGAAAACGGCGGAAAAATCAATCAAAACGGTCGGCTTTCTAGCGACCTTGCCGGCCTTGCTGCTGGCCCTGGCTGCTTACCTTCATTTTCAATTTGGTAAGGATCTAGCCGATTTTACGGTCTCAGCCAAGTGGATTCAATTCCATGGGATCAACGCTCCTGAACCATATTTTTCAGTTTACTATGAACTTGGCTTAAGCGGATTTCAGCTTCTGCTCGTTGTCCTGACAGCGGTAGTTGCGACGCTATCGGCAATTGCCGCAGCAAAGTTTGTGAAAAAAGAGTGGAAAGGCTATTTCATGCTGTTTCTGCTCTTAGAGTTAGGAATGCTCGGCGTGTTTACGGCGGAAAACTTAATTCTGTTCTTCATCTTCTTTGAAATCACGCTTATTCCGACCTTCTTCTTAATCGGAAAATGGGGTTATTTTGAAAAAGAAAAAGCAGCCTACAGTTTCTTAATTTATAACGGACTAGGTTCTGCGATTCTATTAATTGTTATTATGATTCTTTTTGCAAAAACAGGATCGACCAATATTAACTATTTAACAGAATTGATGGCGAATCCAAAGGCACCGCTTTCTAGCGATTTGAAAATGGGCTTATTCATTGGCTTTTTGCTAGCGTTTGGTGTGAAACTACCGATTTTCCCATTACACAGCTGGATGTTAAAAGTCCACGTTCAAGCACCGCCATCGGTTGTTATGATCCACTCAGGGATTCTTCTGAAAATAGGTGCGTACGGATTAATTCGTTTTGGAATGGGCATTTTTCCCGAGCAATTCGGGACTCTTGCGACGCTGATTGCTGTCCTTGGAGTGATTAACCTCCTCTACGGGGCGTATCTAGCGTTCATTCAAACAGATTTTAAAATGGTTTTAGCTTATTCATCGATTTCTCATATGGGAATTGTGTTAATCGGACTGGCTGCTATGAATGAGGCTGGGATTCAAGGGGCGATTTTCCAAGTGATTTCGCACGGATTGATTTCCGCGCTGTTGTTCTTCTTGGTCGGCGTCCTGTACGAACGCACCGATACATCACTCATCGAGAATCTCGGCGGAATGGCGAAGGGCATGCCGATTGCAGCTGGTTTCTTGTTGGCTGGCGGGATGGCATCGCTTGGCTTGCCAGGGATGTCTGGATTTGTCAGTGAGTTTATGGCCTTCCTTGGACTTTTCAAAGAAATGCCAGTCATCGCTGCGGTAGGTACGCTCGGTATTATTATGACGGCGGCTTACTTGCTTCGTGCGGTTTTAGGAATCACGTACGGCAAGGCGCATCGTGAATTTACGGGCATCCTTGATTTAAAGGGCGCTGAATTCGTGCCTGTGCTCGTACTTATGCTGTTAATCGTATTAATTGGTGTTTACCCAAGTGTCCTAAGCGCGCCATTAAAAACTACACTTGAAACCATCATGCTAGGGATAGGAGGGTGATGAAGGATGAGTCTTGATACCTTGCAGCAATTTCATTGGAGTGCCATGACACCAGAGTTCATCATCCTTGGTGTATCCGCACTTCTTACACTTTTAGATTTATTTATGCCGAAAAATCAAGATCGAAGAATTCTCGGCTGGATTGGAATTGTCGCGATTATCGCTGCAACCGTGTCCGTACTTAGTTTAGTAGGCGGACCTGTGAGATCGATTTTGGACGATTCGTTCCGCTTAGATAGTTTTGCGATGGGCTTTAAATTATTGCTGTTAGTAGGGGCTGGTCTGGTTATGCTTTTGGCCGTCAGCTACCCAGCGAAGGATGGTTTAGAGGAATATCGCGGCGAGTTTTATTATTTGTTCTTATCTGCCTTGCTCGGCGGCATGATTATGACATCGAGCGGCGATTTAATTACGCTGTTCATCGGCTTGGAATTGTTAACTGTTTCTTCCTATATTTTAGCGGGAATCCGCAAGTATCATTTAGAGTCGAACGAATCTGCAATGAAATACGTCATCAATGGCGGAATTTCCACAGCGATCACGTTGTTTGGGATGAGCTATATCTATGGATTAACCGGCTCAACCAACTTAGTGAAGATTGCGACTACCTTGACACAGGTGGCAGATGGCCAACAGGCTTACCTGTTAACATTGGCATTTTTAATGGTATTTGTGGGGTTAGCATTTAAATTGGGGGCAGCTCCATTCCATATGTGGGCACCTGACGTCTACCAAGGCGCGCCAACTCCGGTTACTGCTTTTCTAAGTGTCGTTTCGAAAACAGCGGGTTTTGTGATTGTGCTTCGAATTTTGTTAACGGTCTTTCTGGCAGCTACTTCGGTCGATGATCCACAAAAGCCAATCCTGCTCCAAATGCAGGATTACCTGGCATTTATCGCCGGAGTAACGATGATTATCGGGAACGTGGTAGCGTTGAAGCAGTCGAACATTAAACGGATGTTTGCTTATTCCAGTATCGCTCATGCGGGGTATATCCTCGTAGCGTTGACAGCGCTGAATTCAAACATCTTTTACTCGATTTGGTTCTACCTGTTGGCGTACTTGCTCATGAACATGGGTGCGTTCGCCATCATTCAGGTCGTTACTGAAAAATCAGGTTCAGCGAAGATTGCTGATTTTGCTGGCTTGTATCGCCGTTCACCTGTGCTTGCGGTCGTTATGGGCATCTTGCTTGTGTCACTGGCAGGTTTCCCGGGCACAGCCGGGTTCATTGGAAAATTAAACATTTTTATCGGCACATTTTCTGGTCCGACACCACATTATGTGCTCGCTTCATTAATGATTGCGACGACGGTGGTTTCATACTTCTATTACTTTGGTGTGATGACACAAATGTTCTTCCGCCCGGCATGTGACGACAGCAAGTTCAAGATTCCAGCTGGCATTTTGATTGTGTTGGTTGTGACGGTCGTCGGTTCGATACTGTTCGGCGTGATGCCGAACTTCGCGTTAGATTTTATGCAAAATAACCTGAACAACCTATCGGACTTTTTCAGTTAGGTTAGGTTGGAGAATTAGGATGCTTTGGGGGAAGCAGCCTGTCAAATTAAAGGGGTATTCATACAGGAAGAAGGAGAGGTTGGGGAGCCTCTTCTTTTTTGCGTTGTGAAAGTGTATTGATGGGCCCTAGACCAAAAAGCTACAACAACGTAACCGTTGCTGCAGCTTTTTTACATCTTTTATTAGAATTTGGTATTCAAGGCTGGATTTCGATCTCTAATGGTCTGGTAACGGTCTTCTACGTTATCAGGGGTTGGTTCCACGTCTATCGGAGCCTCTTGCCCCATATCCTTATCAGAGTGGTCTCTTTTATTGACTAGGACGAGAATCTTACCCTCCTCAACGGACTCTTGATAATATTTGGCGTCATCGTCTGGAATTCCAAGTCCGATCAGTGCACCGGCTAATCCGCCTACACCTACACCTGTCAAAGCACCCACTATGCTTGCCGCGACGGGACCTGCGGCGACAACCGCGCCTATACCTGGGATGGCAAGAGCGCCAAGTCCTGCTAATAATCCGGTTGCACCACCAATGGCTCCACCTGTAAGTGCACCAGTGGCAGCGGTGTCTTCAACGGCAGTGCCTGTTTCTTCTGTGATGGTATCCAAATGATTATGATCCTTACCGATTACACTAATTTCTGATTTATCGTATCCCCATTTTATCAGATCTTCAATAGCGGCAATCGCCTCTTGTTCCGATTGATACACACCTACAATGTTTTTCCCGTGCTTGTCCATTTTTTCTCCTCCTCAAATATTTGTGGATTAAAAAATGCTATTTTGATAGTTTATCCTTCACTTCGCCTACGCCTTCTTTTACTTTACCTTTGGCTTTATCCATTTTTCCTTCCACTACCTTTGAGTCATCATCTGTTAAGCGACCCCATTGCTCTTTCGCTTCACCTTTCACCTGATCAACATTTCCTGACAATTTATCTTTATTCATATTGTTTAGCCTCCTAGTATTAGTTATCTAATTCGTCTTTTTTTTCGCCATCGCTCACACCATTATCTTGATCTACTCCATCACCAACACCGTCCTCTTTTAATTTTTTCTCCACATTATTCACTGCCTCTTCCATGTTCTGCTTCGCATCGTCCATTGTTGCGTTAGCTTCCTTTTTTGTATCATTGTCTACTGCATCTTTTTGTTGTCCATCACTAATCCCGTTATCCTGGTCGACTCCATCTCCACATCCAGCTAATCCACCGAATGTGAGGGACACAGCCAATCCGCCGACTAATAACAGTTTCTTCCTACCGATATTCATTGGTACCTCCTCCTTCTAATGGAATATCTTTTAGAAGTGCAAGTCTGCCTTGCATATTGGTTATATTCCCGCTGATAAGGACTTGAAACCTCATTTTTTCCTAAGAGGGCCTTCCACTGGGTTCCGAATGATATTCCTTCTATTAAATGGCCTTTTTTGAAAAAATATAATTGATAAAAAATAGGTTTTGATTCAAAAATACAGGTTATATATCCTATAGAAAACTTACTTACGTAAATAAGTTGAAACAGAATATCAGGAAAAGGAGTTTGATAGGATGGAGATGGATCGAATGATGACTGGATGGTACTCATATTTTCAGCAGCTTCCAACCTTGCTGTTTGCTCTATTGGTATTATTGGTTGGCTGGCTAATCGCTAAGTTTATTGGAAAAGGTGTAGAAGCACTTTTAAAGAAAACGAGCTTTGATGACCGGCTGTTTTCCAATCTAGGAAAAAGGAAATACTCATCTGAAGTGATTATTGGAAAAATAGTTTATTATATTTTACTAGTGTTTGTGTGGATTATCTTTTTCAATATGCTTAACTTAAGCTTCATTGCCACACCGCTTGTTGGAATGTTATCAACGATTACAGCGGCCGTTCCTAACGTTTTAAAAGCTGCACTTATTTTGTTGCTAGCATGGGGAGTTGCCTCGCTGCTGCGCATCGTATTTAAAAAGGGTACAGCCATGATTCATGGAGAACGTCTTTTAGTAAAATGGAAGATGGCAAATAATGAAGCGGAGGCAGTAAGAAAGGTTGACAGTATTGGTAAGGTTCTTTTCTACTTTGTTTTCTTGCTATTTTTACCAGGGGTATTGGATGCATTGCAAATGGAAGGCGTATCAGAACCTTTCGCCAACACCCTGTCAACATTGCTAGCTTTTATCCCTAAGTTATTTGCTGCTGCACTGATTGTTTTTGTCGGCTGGCTGATTGCAAAAATAGTCCGCGATATTCTAACAAACTTTTTAAGCAGCGTCGGTACGGAGAGGCTTGGTCAACGTTTCGGTCTAAACCCTTCAGGAGATGGAACCAGTCTTTCAGGTATGATCGGAAATATTGCGTTTATCTTAATCTTAATTCCTACGATTATAACAGCACTAGAAAAGCTTGATCTAAAAGGAATTTCTGACCCGGCCATTACGATGCTTCATCGTGTGCTTTCGCTCATTCCAAACATCGCTGTCGCGGTCATCTTAATCTTAGCGGGCTTATGGCTTGGAAAATGGGTTGAAAAAATGGTTTCGCAAATGCTGTGGCGTTTACGATTTAACAATATCTTTCACCATATGGGGATTGGTTCGTTAAATCCAGAGCAATCCAAATATAATCTTTCGCAAATCGTTGGGTTGATTGCAAAAATTGTGATTGTCTTATTATTTACAGTGGAAGCATTACAAATTGTTCACTTAGAGTTCTTAGTCACTCTAGCAACGGGCGTGCTTGCCTATTTACCGATGTTACTGGCTGCACTAGTGATCTTAGGAATTGGCTTATATTTAGGTCATTTAGTTGAGCGTATTTTACAAAACGTTTTAAGGAATAGTTATTCCCGGACACTCGCCGCTGTAGGGAAATATGCAATCTTCGCGATTACAGTTTTTATGGCATTAGACCAGCTTGGAGTTGCACATTCGATCGTAAATGCTGCCTTTATTCTCGTCTTAGGCGGAGTAGCGCTAGCATTTGGACTGGCATTCGGCCTAGGAGGAAGGGAATTCGCTACCCAATATCTAGATAAGCTAGATAATAAGATAGAAAAGAAAATAATCGAATAACAGAAGGATAACAATCCGAAACTCACATGACTTCGGATTGTTATTTTTTTAAAAGGAGAGGGAGTGAAGCTTCTCTTGACTATAATAAATTTACTGTTAATTGCAGCATTAATCGCACTAACCGGATTTTTTGTCGCGGTCGAATTTGCGATGGTAAAAGTACGTCCATCGAGGATAGATCAGTTAATTGCGGAAGGGAAGAAGGGGGCTGTTTCAGCAAAAAGGGTCGTCACCCATCTGGATGAATATCTATCGGCCTGTCAACTAGGGATAACCGTGACCGCGCTAGGATTGGGGTGGTTGGGGGAACCGACCGTAGAAAAACTATTGCACCCATTCTTAACCGCACTAGACCTCAATCAATCCGTGACACATATTTTATCGGTTAGTTTGGCCTTTGCGTTAGTCACCTTTTTCCATGTAGTAGCAGGGGAATTAGCACCGAAAACGGTAGCGATTCAAAAAGCAGAGGCGATCACGCTTTTCTTCGCTGTACCTATTATTTGGTTTAACAAAATCATGTTTCCCTTTATTTGGCTCTTAAATGGTTCTGCGCGGATGCTAACTGGTCTTTTCGGCTTAAAGCATTCATCTAAACACGATGGAGCTCATTCTGAAGAAGAGCTGCGAATTCTCTTGTCAGAAAGCTATAAAAGTGGTGAGATTAATCAGAATGAATTGCGTTATGTAAACAATATTTTTGAATTTGATGAGAGAGTGGCAAAGGAAATCATGGTGCCACGGCCCGAGATAAGCAGCATACCAATGGATGCGACGGTGAATGAGGTCTTAAAAAGGGTGAATGATGAAAATTATACCCGCTATCCAGTCATGGACGGGGATAAAGATAACATGGTCGGCATTATTAACGTGAAGGCACTTTTAACGGCTGTCATAATGAATAAGCACAATAGGGAGGATTTGCAGGTAAGTTCCTTTATCAAACCCGTGATTCATGTGATGGAAACCACGCCCATTCATGATTTATTAGTGAAAATGCAAATCGAACGGACACATATGGCCATTCTCATTGATGAATACGGCGGGACTTCGGGTTTGGTTACGGTGGAAGATATTATTGAGGAAATCGTTGGCGAAGTGAGAGATGAATTCGATGCCGATGAAGTGGCCGAGATTCAAATGATCAAGGAGAACCATTATGTTGTCGATGGAAAGTTATTACTTGAGGACGTGAACGATTTACTAGGGATAAACATAGCCGACCCAGGTATTGATACCATCGGCGGCTGGTATCTGACGCAAAACTCTGATGCGCCAATAGGCAGTAAAGTGGAATCGGAAGGGTACGTGTTCCAGGCCATTGCTAGTAAGGGTTATCATATTTTGAATGTGGAAGTGAGAAAGATTTAAACGAGAAAAGGCGTCGAAAATCGAGGCTTTTTTGGGCGATTCTTGGCTATCCGCCAGTAAAAAGTGCTTATGCATCAGTAACCGGGTGCCATGCGCCAGTAACTGGGTGCCATGCGCCACTAAATGGCGGCTACCCGCCAGTAACCGCAGTCCGATGCTGATTCTTCAATTTTTTCTCCATAATCTTAATATCATGTTGAAAGAGCGTAGTTATGATCTCTTTATCTCCATATAAAAGCAGCTGATCCCCTTCCTGTATTTTTTCGGTGTAGATATTTCCCCTTATCTTCAATTGACCCCTTTTGATAAAAAGCACAACAAACTCTAGCCGCTCATGATCATTAAACAGTTGGTTCATTGTTTTATAGACAAGCGAAGAGTGGGTATAGATATGCAGATTGAGCAGATAATCTTTCTTTTCCGTTAAAAACACGTCTCGAATGGGCAAATCGCCGAGTTCAACATGCTGCTTCATCTCTCTATGAAATAATTTCGATAATAGGGTCTGAATGCTGGCAAGTTTTAATACCCCAAAGATAAGCAGGACGCCTCCTGCAATGTAAAAAATATGAATCATCCTTAGGTCGTCCGAAAGGAAATTACTGATCGTTGAAATAATGACCGCAAGGGAGAAGGCCCCAAATAGGATAAGGAATGTAGCGAGTTTCCGGCGAATCGGATGACCTAAAATAAGCTCAGACTCCTCCGTCGTAAAGCCTGTTCCGGTCATCAACGAAATGACCTGAAATCTTGACACCTTTAAATTGAGTCCTGTTAAACGAAATAAAACGACATAAATTTCGATAACCGCTGTAATGATGATGAAATAAACGAGTAAAAAAATTAAATTCATCTTACCAGCCACCTCAAAAAATTAGTTGGGGTAGTCACCTACCCCAACTGTTTTATCACTGCATCTTCTCATTAAAAAACTGAACAGAGTACATCGCCCCTTCACTAACCATATTATTATCTTCTAGATCACGAGGATGCGGGTTTCCCCCTTTTTCAATCGGGAGTTCTTCACTTTTATGGAAAGGAGTAGGTTTAATCTTACGTTTCCAGTCTCTCAGTACACTTTCCGCTTTTAGTCGGTTCGGTTTAGATGAGAGCCACATCGCCGCCGAAGCTCCCATACCAGCAGCGACAATAATCGATGTAACAGGTACCATTCGTTTCATATTAAAACCTCCTATTAGATTCTCTTAAAATAGGACTTTTTTAAAAAAAGTTCTATTTCTAGTAGTAATACCCGCTTCCGCTTCACTCAAACCTTATTCTTGAAGTTTCATTGATTCAAGATTAGGGGATATAGAAATAAAAAACATGGCGAAAGGAGATACGATGGAGAAAACTAACAATTGGAAGTGGTACCAGGTTAAGAAAGATGAGGATGAGCGTATCCAACCAATTTTCGAACAAAATCGGACCGGATGCAACGAATGGCTGAATCAAGTGCGAAAAAATAAAACCAATTCCTTAAGGATAAAGCTTCTTGATTCAGGGGAAAAAGTGGTGACGGGTTCGCTTATTTATAAGCAAAATTTTGAAGAGGAAGGGGACTACAAAATTTTTCATTATTATGTAACGGAGGATCAACTGATTACCGTCGATCTTAATTTTTCCAACTTAAAACATATCCAACCCGAACCGCTTCTTAAGCAAATAAAGAAAGCCGAAAACGCAGTTGATGGATTTTTTATGCTCCTTGGAGAACTGATGAATGAAATGTTATATGAAATCGATCAATTTGAAGAGGCGCTGAAAACACTGATCTGGAGTATCCGAAAGAGGAATGGAACGAGTATTCTTGAAGAAATTTATATGCGCAGGCATGAGCTTTTGGTCTGGAAGAGTCTATTGATTCCGATTAACGAGTTAATCATGGGGATTGAGGAAGTGAAACTGAATGAAGTCGGCAGGGAGGAGATTTTTATGCTTCTTGTTAAACGGATTGAACGAATGACCGTACTGCTCAACGAGTATGAGCATGAGTTGGATTCGATTATTAATTTAGAAGAGGTCATTTCCTCCCACCGCGGCAACGAAATTATGAAAACCTTAACGGTAATCACGATTCTTTTTACCCCGATTATGGCATTTGGGGCCTTATGGGGAATGAATTTCAAGCAGATGCCTGAACTCGAATGGCGGTACGGCTATCTTCTTTCGGCTATTTTTATCGTGATCTCGACACTCCTGCTCTATGGCTATTTAAAATTTAAGGGCTGGACAGGCGATCTCTTAAAAGGAAAAAAGAAAGATTCCTATTTTAACTAATGATTCGGCTTGCCCAAGGGCGGCCGGTTCTTTTCATAAGAATAACGACCCTGTGGAAGGGCCGTTATGTTGGTTAGGCTGCTATTGCTGTGGATCGGGTGTTTGCTTTTCTTCCTTCTTCAGCTCGGGACCGGTTTTCTCCTCTTCCATTTCCTTGCCCAGCTTCTTTATTTCCTCTAGATTCTGTGCCATCGAACTATTGTTTTCTCTCTTTACCTTCTCATGTAACTCTCTTTTTTTAGTATCCATTTGAACACCTCTCCTTTGTAATCTTGTCATACCCCGTTTTTTTTTAATGAAACCTAACAGGTAGATAGGTAGGCTCGATAAATTTTTGAATATTTTGGTATAATTATGGGACTAGAAGTGGTGTCAGGCACCATGTGAATAATTCACATGGTGCCTGACACCACACCACAACACAACACAATTGAATTTTTTTTAAAAGAAAGGTTTAGACTTTGAAAATAGGGGTACATACACTATAAATCTTTCAGGGGTGATGATGAGAATGAATATAACCATAGATAAAAAACAACGAGATGAGGAAATCATGGTGCTTGTGGCGGGGGAAATTGATGCGTACACGGCACCAAAGCTTAGAGAGGAATTATTGTCGCTGGCAGAAGCGGGAAATAAGTCAATTACCGTCAATCTACAGGATGTGTCCTATTTAGATAGTACCGGTCTTGGTGTGTTTGTAGGATTGTTCAAACAGCTAAAGGAAAAGGGCGGCGAATTAAAGCTGATTCAATTATCGGATCGAATAAAACGGCTGTTTGAAATTACCGGTTTAAGTAATGTCATGAACATTTCTTCAACGACTGAGGAGGGGAGACGATGAGCCAAGTGATGGATTATATCGAAATGAAGATTCCAGCCAAGCCGGAGTATGTGGGCGTGATTCGATTGACATTATCGGGAATTGCCAGCCGGATGGGTTTTACATATGAGGAAATTGAGGATATTAAAATCGCGGTAAGTGAAGCTTGTACAAACGCTGTCCATCACGCCTATCCCAACGACGAAGTCGGAGAGGTAATTGTCGGGTTTGGAATTTATGAGGACAAGTTAGAAACGATGGTATCTGATAGTGGAAAGAGCTTTAATTTTACCCAGAAGAAAAATGAATTAGGCCCCTACACTGAAGATAGTACAGTGGAGCAACTGGCAGAGGGAGGGTTAGGGCTATATTTAATTGAAACGCTTATGGATGAAGTGAGTGTTGCGAATCATTCTGGGGTAACGGTCTTCATGGTGAAGTATCTAAGTGGGGAGCGTGAAAATCATGACACAACCATCTCAACCCAAGAAACGAACTAGGGAAGAGATTGATGCCCTAATCATAGAGTTTCAGCAGAACGAGAGCCCACTTGCACAAACCATCTTAGTCGAACATTACACCGCCCTGGTCGCAAGTCTTGCGCGAAAATACTCAAAAGGGAAACCGTTTCATGAGGACATTGTACAAGTAGGGATGATTGGGTTATTGGCTGCCATAAGAAGATTTGACACAGGCATTGGAAATCCATTCGAGTCGTATTTAATTCCAACTGTTATTGGGGAAATTAAACGGTTCCTCAGGGATAAAACATGGAGCGTCCATGTACCGAGACGGATTAAAGATTTATGGCCAAAGATTAAAACGGTGGTGGACGAGCTGACCAATCAATATCAGCGCTCACCGAAAGTCAAGGAAATCGCGGATTATTTAGAGATCTCCGAAGAAGAAGTATTAGAAGCGATGGAAATGGGAAAAAGTTATCAAACAGCGTCTGTGGATCAAACGATTGAAACAGGTTCGGATGGGAGCACGTCGACGACCTTAGACATTGTCGGATCCGACGATGAGGGCTTCGAAAAAGTCGACCAAAAGCTCCTGCTCGAGAGTGCAATGCATGTTCTATCAGAACGAGAAAAGGAAATCATCCACTTCACGTTTGTCGAAAATAAAAGTCAAAGGGAAACCGGAGAGCTTTTGGGGATTTCGCAGATGCATGTGTCCCGTCTTCAAAAAAAGGCGATTGAGAAGTTACGAAAGGCACTCGCTTATGATGCTTATCAAGGGGTCAACGATGCTTGAATGGATAAAAGGTGCCTGACACTGGAATGTAGATAACTGGTGTCAGGCACCATTTAAACGGAAATACGCTTAGGAAAGGGGGGAACGCTATGGCCATGAAAATTGCGGTGGTTGACGATAATCGGACCAATCTAATGATTATCGAGAAAATTCTGCGTAAGGCTGGCTATAATAGGCTGGTTCTGCTGACATCTGCCAAGGAATTATATCAATGTTTGCAACTAGATTCGGTAAATGGCGAGGAAGTTCCGTTCGATTTAATCCTAATGGACCTGATGATGCCGGAAATTGACGGAATGGAAGCGTGTAGAACGGTTCTTGCGGATGAGAGGTATTCGGACCTGCCCATCATCTTCGTTACAGCCATGGGAGATTCCAATAAAATGGCCGAGGCGATGGATGCAGGGGCCCTCGATTATGTCCTCAAACCCATTAATAAAGTGGAGCTGCTGGCGCGGATGCGTTCCATCCTTCGATTAAAGCAAGAGAAGGACTTACGGAAGGAAAGAGATATACGGCTGCAATATGAGTTGGACCTAGCTAAGCAGGTGCAAGGAAGCATCCTTAGTGATCCGATTGAAGAAGAGGATGTTTCGATTTCGGCTATCTATAAGCCTTCCTTTGAGCTGGCTGGAGACTTGTATGCCTGGTATCCAATCAGCGAACATCGGTATGGCGTGATTTTGCTTGATATGATGGGGCATGGAATTTCATCCTCACTCGTATGTATGTACATATATTCGGCATTGAAGGATACGATTACAGGGATGTGTGATCCGGAGCGGGTCATGAGAGAACTGAATCGGCGCATGTATCAGCTGAAGATGCCCGATCATTTGATTAACTATTATTTCACCGCAATTTACCTGGTGCTCGATACAGAAAAGCAAACCATCGAGTATGTCAATGCTGGTCATCCAGCGGGAATCGCCATCGTCGATGATGAAGTGAAGCTTCTGACGGAAGGGTGCTGTGCTCTTGGATTTTTTGAAGATATCGATGTAACCAAAGGCGTTATTCCTTACAAGCAGGGAGCGCGGACGCTGCTTTTTACCGATGGGCTGTCAGAATGGCTGGAGGAGGATTATGAGGATGCGATAGCTAAGCTCATCAGCACCATACAAGCGAAAGACATAGACAATCCTGATTCGTTCCTTCATCAGCTGCAGCCAAGTCTGGAGCCGCACAATGCCCCAAAGGACGACCTTTGCTTGGTCATGATTTCGACGAATGCTTAAAAAATACAAGGGTGTCAGCGGGAAAGCTGACACCCTGTTTACTAATTGGTAGGGGTTGCTGGAAAAACTGGTGGTTGCGGAGGGGGGATTAATTGTGCCTGCCCGCCTGCTTTTTGGAGGAGCCGGGAACAAATAGGTGCTAATTGTGCCCGCTCACCTGCTTTTTTGGAGGAGCCGGGAACAATTCCCCGCCAACCAGTTCTAATTCTACTCGGCCAAATAGGCCTCAAGCATCCATCTGTGTTTTTCCAAGGATGTGCGAACGGCTATGAACAGATCCGCTGTCGGTTGATCCTCGTTGTCCTCGGCTAGGCTGATTCCCTCTGTCAGTTCGGTGCAGACAGTATTAAAATCATCAGCGAGGCTCTTGATCATTCCCTCAGCATTTTCGTCGCCCTCGCCTTCCTTGATGGAAGAGATTTGTAATTGTTCCTTTAAGGTCGCCGTTGGCAAAGCTCCTAGCGACAGCATTCGTTCAGCGATGGTATCAAGATGCAGCGCCGCTTCCTTATACAATTCTTCAAATTTTGGGTGCAGTGTAAAGAAATTTTCTCCTTTAACATACCAGTGGTAGTGGTGCAGCTTCATATAAAGCACGGAAAAATTTGCGACCTGTGTGTTAAGAGTCTCTGTTACTAAGTTGTTCTTTTCTTTTACTTTTGCCATGTTCATTACCTCCGTTTGTTGGAATAGTGTTGATATCTATTCCTTACCCTGGACGTCATCAGTTGAAACCTTGAAAAAAATTTTTTCCTAGGAGGTTTCAAGAATAATAGATTCGGGTAATAAGAAATGTTTAGGTGGTAATTCCCAATTTTAAATTGGGTGATACGGATATAGAGGTATGGTAGAATAAGGATATTTTAATAGACCCTTTTACAAGGAGGCGGTTACAATAAAAGGCTTCAACTACAACATTCGTGCGAAAATCATTACCGGGTACTTTACCATCTTAATTTGTTTGGTGATATCCTTGCTCATCGTGATTGATAGAATGGCAGATTTACAGAAAGAGGTGGACTTCATATCCGGACACGATATAGAGGTACACGATTTGACGAACCAGATTCAAAAAAATGTTCTCGACATGGAAACCGGGATGAGAGGGTATGCGATCACTGGAAATGAGGAGTATCTGGAGCCGTATAATCTTGGGAGTCGGAACTGGCTGAATAACTACAATAAACTTCATTCCTTGTTAGAGGATAACAGCAGGCAGCAGCGTAGTTTAGAGGAAATTAAACCGCTGATTATGAGCTGGATGACTAATTCTGGGGAATATGTCATCAATGCTAAAAAAGCCAATAATCAAACGGCCTTGGACCAGCATTTTAAGAAAAATACAGGAAAAAGAATGACCGACCAGCTCCGCACGCAGTTTGATTCGTTTCTGGCCAGTGAAAAGAAAGTGATGGCAGGACGAATCAGTCAACTCAAACAAAACAATCAAAATTTAAAAGTGACGTTGTATACGCTGATTGGTTTGGTAACACTCATCACCATCGCGGCGGCAATATTACAGTCTAATTCAATTGTTCGAACCATCAATCAGGTGGTAAAAACGATTAAAGGGATCACCGATTCCGATTCAGATATCGACCTGACGACACGGTTGAAAGTGAATACTCATGACGAAACCCAGGAGCTTGCAGAGGCCATGAACAATCTGCTCAGCAATCTGGAGAAACATAATTGGATTCAGAAAAGTATGGCGGACATTTCAACATTGTATCAAGGGATTACGGATATTAGGGACTTGACGCAGTCGTTTATTTCAAGACTGGCTCCATTACTTCAAGCTTCTTTTGGTGTGGTATATCTTCGCAAAAATGAAGGGGGCGAAGTCTATTATGTCAAAGCGGCAGGCTATGCGGTTGCAGATGAGGAAGCAGCAGCGGCGAGTTTCCGATTGGGAGAAGGACTGATTGGCCAAGCTGCCGTCGATAAACGAATCTTTCTGATTGACCAGCTGCCGGAGGAACATATCAAAGTAACCTCTGGCTTAGGGGCTTCCTCACCAAGAAATCTATTAATTGCTCCAATTTTAGTAGATGGTAAGGTAGAGGCCGTGATTGAGCTTGCTGCGCTTCAGCCGTTTCTCTCACAGCACCTTACCTTAGTTGATATGCTACAAGACAAATTCGGTTCGGCGATTACCAATGTAACGGGAAGAATGGAAGTGGAAAGGTTGCTAGGGGAATCCCAAGTTTTAACAGAAGAACTCCAGGCGCAATCCGAAGAACTCCAAGCACAATCGGAAGAATTGCAAATGCAGCAAGATCAACTGCAAATGGCCAATGGATATTTGGAGCAGGAGAAGCAATATGCCATCCAACGAGCCCTGGAACTCAAAAAAGCGAAGGATGAATTGGAAGACTATTCACGAAAACTCCAGATGAGTTCACAATACAAGACGGATTTTCTTGCCAATATGTCGCATGAGCTGCGCACGCCATTGAATAGTATTCTTATTCTGTCGCAAATGCTGATGGAGAATAATAATGAGTTAAGCATGTCAGAAGTAGAAGAATACGCGGGTGTTGTTCATACGGCCGGCGGAGATTTGCTGAGGCTGATTGATGATATTCTCGATTTATCGAAAATTGAAGCAGGAAAAATTGAAATTTTGACGGACGAAGTGAACGTAACAGAAATTCCACAGACGCTCAGGAATCTGTTCGACCCCGTTGCGCGAAAAAAGAATTTGACCTTTGACGTGGTCACACATCCAGATGTTCCCCCTGTCATTTCAACGGATGGACAAAGATTGCAGCAAATTTTGAAAAATTTATTATCCAATGCCTTCAAATTTACGGAGCAGGGCGGCGTCACGGTACGAATTGAATTTGCTCCGCTTGAAAAAGTCGAGGAATTGCCTGACCTGCAAGAGGAAGCCGTCGTGCTGGCAATCGCTATCACCGATACTGGAATCGGCATTCCACTTGATAAGCAGCAAATTATTTTCAATGCCTTCCAACAGGTCGACGGTACCACGAACAGGCAATATGGCGGGACGGGACTTGGGTTATCGATTTGCCGGGAATTTACGCGTTTGCTTGGCGGGCTGCTTGAAGTCGAAAGTGAGCAAGATAAGGGAAGTACGTTCACCTTATATATACCGAGCCGGCTTGCGCCTGTCAGCCATGATTTGTTCGAAGTCTTGGCGCTGGAGGAAGTGGCGGCAAGTGCTAGTGAGATGACCGAGGAACAGGAATATATAGAAGAAACAGAATCGCCGTCCGTTGATCGAACGGAGGCTGAAACTTCAGATGAACGGTTGTTTAAAGGAAAGAAAGTGCTTCTTGTTGAGGATGATGGACGGAATGTATATGCGCTTGTGACGGCACTTGAGAAAAAAGGAGTGGTGGTTCAAGTGGCTGAGAACGGGAAGCGGGCCATCGGAATTTTACAAGAACAAGCCGACTTTGACCTGGTTTTCATGGATATCATGATGCCGGTGATGGGAGGCTATGAGGCAATGAAGGTGATACGTCACGACCTGCAGATGGAAAGTCTGCCCATTATTGCGCTGACCGCTAAAGCCATGAAAGGAGAACGTGATAAGTGTATGGAGGCAGGTGCGTCTGATTATATTATGAAGCCATTAAAAATCGACCAACTATTCTCATTGATGCGGGTGTGGCTGACAGAGCAGGTGAATCAAGATTGACGAACATGAAAAACCCGGTGAACCTGACAAACCCAGTAAACCCAGTAAACCCAGTAAACCCAGTAAACCCAGTAAACCCAGTAAACCCAGTAAACCCAGTAAACCCAGTAAACCCAGTAAACCCAGTAAACCCAGTAAACCCAGTAAACCCAGTGAACCTGACCAACCCGGTAAAACCGGTAACCCCGGTAACCCCGGCAGATTCCAATGTATTCACAGAAACAATAGTGCCTACTGAGTTGCAGAATATCGAAATCAATTTGCTGCTTGAGGGTCTTTATCAAATGTACGGATATGACTTCAGGGGATATGTCCGTGCATCCTTAACTAGAAGGGTATTGAATCGCATGAAGGCGGAGCGGCTTCCGTCGATCACGGCTTTATTGGAAAAAGTACTTCACGACCAAGCGTATTTGGAGCGATTATTGAATGATCTCTCGATTCGGATGACGGAAATGTACAGAGATCCTAGTTTCTTCGCCGCCTTTCGTAACCAGGTCGTACCGTTATTGCGCGAGCTTCCTGAGATTCGGATTTGGCATGCTGGCTGCGCAACGGGGGAAGAGGTCTATTCGATGGCCATTTTGATGCTGGAGGAAGGTCTGGCGAAAAAGACCACCATCTATGCAACCGATATAAATGAAAAAGCCCTTGCCGCTGCTCAAAAAGGAGCATTTCCTCTAAAGAAAATGCAGCAATATACGAAAAACTATTTAAAGTCAGGGGGAAAAAAGGCTTTTTCCGAGTACTATACAACTGACCATCAGTTTGCTTATTTTTCTCCTAAATTGGAAGAGAACCTTACCTTTGCTCAGCATAATCTGGTGGCCGACAGTTCGTTTAATGAGTTTCATGTGATTTTATGCCGAAATGTCATGATCTATTTTGATAACGACTTGCAGCAGAAAGTCCATGGCCTATTTTACGACAGTCTTGCTGAAGGTGGATTCATCGGCCTCGGCAGTAAAGAATCGATCCTGTTTATGCCAAAGGGTAAGCAATACGTGGAATTTAATCCACATGAACGAATATACAGAAAAGCGTAGGTGCCGACGCCCACATTGGGTGTCAGGCACCTTTTTTTATCATTATCAGTATGATTAATATCCGGATAAATCGGGTATTACCCCATAAGGGTATCTAGATAAATTTTGGGGGAGAACGATGTGATGAAAAAACGGAGGATGGAATTTGTTTTTATCATTTTAATGGTTGCGCTAGCCTATTTAGTGTTTTTTACCGACGTTCCGTTCCTGTCGAAAGTGATTTCCATCGCGATCTATGGGGGAATGATCTTCATCACGGTATTTTCGTTAATGCTGGAAAATCGGACCGCACAAAACACGCTTTTATGGATTTATATTTTAGTGTTCTTGCCCATCCTTGGCTATATCATTTATGTCTATTCAGGCCAATTATTATTAAAGGGCTATCTTTTTAAAAGTAAGCGCATCAAGGACCGTGAAGTGTTTGATAGAATGAGCCAAAAAACGGAGAAGGTCGATTTTTCCCAGTTAAATTATCATCAGCACCATTTTACTCACTATTTAGACCGGGCAACTTCCACACCTACGAATTCCAATACTCACACCAAAATTTTAAAAAATGGCGAGGAAACGTTCAGAGAAATCAAAAAAGCACTCCACGATGCTAAGGACTTTATCCATCTGGAATATTACATCTTCCGAGATGACCGGTTAGGGAATGAAATCATCGACATCTTAATCGATAGGGTGCAAGAAGGGGTAGAAGTACGTTTGATGTACGATGCGGTAGGAAGTATCACCCTTTCAAGCACTGCGATTAAAAGAATGAAGGATGCAGGAATCAGGGTCCAGCCTTTTTTACCAATAAAAAGCGGCCTGATTAATCAAAAGTTTAACTTTCGGAATCATCGTAAAATTATTGTCATTGACGGGAAGGTAGGATTTGTCGGTGGACTGAATATTGGGGTCGAATATCTTGGGGAAGATGAGAATTTTGGATTCTGGTGTGATACCCATGTCTTTCTTGAAGGGGAAGCGGTCCAAACCCTGCATGCCGTGTTTTTATTAGATTGGCGGTATGTGAGCGGGGAAATGCTGGTGACGGATGAACGCTATATGAAACCAAAACCTGCTCTCGGCGACGGTCTCGTGCATGTCGTCGCCACCGGCCCGGAAACCAAACGGATGAGTGACCATTATTATGCGATGATCTCCTGTGCAACAAAATCAATTTGGATAGCGTCGCCGTACTTCGTCCCCAATCCAGCCATTCGAACGGCACTACGGATTGCCGCACATAAAGGGATTCAAATTCGAATCATGGTGCCTGACACCAATGACGGTTTTCTCACCCAATATGCGACGCGTTCCTATTTACCGGAATTGTTGCGTGCCGGAGTCGAAATTTATTCGTACCAAAAGGGGTTCCTTCATAAGAAAGTGATGATTGTGGATGGGGATCTCGCCACGATTGGCACAGCAAATATGGATATGCGCAGCTTTCGTCTCAACTTTGAGGTGAATTTATTTTTAATAGGGACTGAATCCATCCAAGACCTTGTGGCTCATTATGAGGAAGACTTGGAGGATTGCTTGAGAATCCGCCCAGTGGAATTTTACAAAAGACGGTTTACTGAAAAGGTAAAGGAATCCTTTGCTCGTCTATTTTCGGGCGTTTTATAAAAATTGCCAAGAAAAAGGGGAAATAACGATGAAACGAAACCATACGATGATGCAATTTTTTGAGTGGCATATTGAAGCAGATGGTACCCATTGGAACCGACTGCAAGAGATCGCGCCGGAACTGAAACTGAAAGGAATCAATTCGGTGTGGATTCCACCCGTAACGAAAGGTCAATCGGCAGAAGATACGGGCTATGGAGTATACGATCTTTATGATTTGGGTGAATTCAATCAAAAAGGGACGGTCCGCACGAAATATGGAACGAAGCAAGAATTACTAGACGCGATTGCCGCATTGTCTACTCATGGAATTCATGTCTATGTAGATGTGGTCATGAATCATAAAGGTGGGGCAGATGAAACCGAGCGATTTCAAGTCATTGAAGTGAGCCAGGACGACCGAACAGATGAGATTTCTGAGCCGTTTGAAATAGAGGGGTATACGAAATTCACCTTCCCGAATCGAAAGGATAAGTACTCAGCGTTCAAATGGGGAGTTGAACATTTTAATGGTATCGACTACGACGCAAAAACAGAGAAAACCGGAATTTTTCGGATGGTCGGCGATGATAAAAAGTGGAATGACCATGTTGATGATGAATTTGGTAATTACGACTATTTAATGTTTGCAAATATTGACTACCATCATCCAGATGTACAAGAGGAAATGATTCAGTGGGGAAACTGGCTTGCTGATACATTACAATGCAGCGGTTACCGCTTAGACGCGATTAAACATATTGATTTTAATTTTATTAAAAAATTTGTAGATGAAGTCAGGAAGCAGCGAGGAAAAGACTTTTATTTTCTAGGTGAATTTTGGGTCCCAGAGCTTTCTGCATGCCAATCGTTTTTGGAGAATGTGGAGTACAAGCTCCAGTTATTCGACGTTCCCCTTCATTATAAATTCCACGAAGCAGCAATGGCCGGGTCCGATTTTGATCTGACAACCATTTTCGATGATACTTTGGTTCAAACAAATCCCGAACATGCGGTCACTTTTGTGGATAATCATGACACCCAGCCAAACGAAGCCCTTGAATCATGGGTGGAGGATTGGTTTAAGCAGCCTGCTTATGCGCTTATTCTGCTTCGCAAGGATGGTTATCCAAGTATATTTTATGGAGATTATTTTGGCATTGGAGGAGAAGATCCAATTGAAGGAAAGAGGGGAGCAATTGATCCGCTCCTGTTTGCTCGTGATAAAAAAGCCTATGGTGAACAGGAAGATTATTTCGATGATCCTCATTTGATTGGCTGGGTCCGTCGTGGCTTGGAGGAACTGGAGCGTTCAGGCTGTGCTGTCCTCATTTCTAATCAGGACGATGGTGAAAAAAGAATGTTCGTCGGTGAAGACCGGGCAGGAGAAATATGGGTGGACCTTACAGGAACACGCGACGAGCAGATTCAAATTGAAGAAGATGGATTTGCCACTTTCCTTGTTAACAGCGGCAGTGTGTCAGTGTGGGCACAACCTGAAGAATAGCTATTTTAAAATAGAGTCAAACCAGAAGCACCTTGTTTATCGAGGTGTTTTTTCTATGTGAAAAACATAAAAAGAGACTGCGTGATGGGCAGTCTCCTGAGTGAACATATTAATTAAGCTTCCCGCCTCATACTTTTCATAAGGAAGCCGACGATTAATGTGAGAAGAATCGCACCTATGATGGCTGGGATTAGATAAAATCCTCCGACTTCAGGACCCCAATCGCCTAATATCACTGATCCGAGAAAGGCACCAATAAATCCGGCAATGATATTTCCAATGACACCTCCTGGAATATCACGTCCAATGACGAGACCTCCTAACCACCCGATGATTCCTCCGATTATTAAAGACCAAATAAATCCCATGAAAATTCATCCCTTTCTATAAGTAATGTGGAACTTAGTCATGTAATACCCGGTCCTTCAATGGCCAAACATTTTTTGATAAAAAAATCATTTTTTCAACATAAAGGTTTCAATTTTTTTAAAAGGGTTATACACCTAATTAACACCACGTAGCATTTCAACTTACTAACGAAATCAAAAAATTTAGGAGGTAGTTTAAATGAGACAGGTCAAACTAGTGGAAAATGGTCTTCAAGCCAAACAAGAAATTGAACAATTATTAAATCAAGGGTTCACCAAAGATGAGGTTTACTTATTGGCCCACGGCAAAGAACGTTCAGAGGATTTGACGGAGTCGCTGGATACCAATGAGATAGGAGTAAACGAACAAGGATTCTTTGATTCCATCGCAAATGTTTTTCGTTCCCGCGGGGACGAGCTGCGGTCAAAAATGGAATCTTTAGGAATAACGGATACAGAGGCACAACACTTTGAGAAGGAATTGGATCGAGGAAGAGTCATGGTTGTGGCAGCAAAATAAAATTCAAGCGGGGAACAAGAGGGTTTCCTTTTGTTCCCTAACACAAAGAAAGGGGTAAAGGTGATGAAAATTTCAAAAGTGAACTTGGCTGATTTTTTTGGAGGAAACGTTCGAGCACGACGTAAAATGCGAAGGGAACATTGTCAAGATGCTAACTTTCAAAACCCAATCATTCACAAGCAAATAAACGGTGAGAAAGTATATGTTCCATTAAATCTTGGCAGGGTTTGGAATCAGGTAAATTGAATCTCCGCGTGGAATTAAATCACGGGGTCGTGTCAGCAGACCCAAATGTACGATAAATTCGCCTTCTAAGAATGTAGTGGAGGGCGAATTTTTTATTAAAAAGGAATTTTTTAAAAAATGGATAGAAAAGGAAACTATTAAGGCGAAGTTTGTGATAGAATAAACATTGTGTGAAAAAAGGAGGTTGTAGGGTGATAAATGATTTTGGACAAATGGCATTGTTAAGTATTGTGTCACATTTAATTTTTATAGCGATTTCCTGGTGGGCCCTGCAAGCGATTCGTTTGGATCAATTGCTGAAAGCGGGCCATGTATTTCAGGCGCGGTTACTTTACATATTATTAGCCATCATCATTGGTTCATCTGTTAGTAACTTTTTCCTTGATTATCTCCAATGGTCGAGACAGCTGCCTTTGATCATGCAAAATAGCTAATTGGAAAAAATTTAGGTCTTCATACATGTTTCTATTTGTTCAGAAATTGAGTACAATCGTCTTTGTGTGGAAAAATAACATCAATAGATCATGGAACTTTGTCTAAAAGTGACGACATTTCCCAAGTATGCTACTCCTCTACCTGGTAACAATGGTAGTAAGGGGGAGTAGAGATGAAGAGAAAGAGTCAAATCCTTTTGAGCGTAGTTATCATAATTAGTGTAATCTTGGTTGTAATTGGGAACCAAACAAGTGAAGCAAATGGCGGCGGAGCTAGTTCTTTTTTTGAAAAAGAAATGGACTTAATAAAAATTGGCTCGATGTTACAATCCGAAAATATTTTGCTCGATGAATGGACTTTTTATGCAAGAGAGCATTTGGATGGCATGAAAAGTGAGCAGGAAGTGAAGGACTACGCTAAAGAGCTTCAAGCTAAGTTTCCTGATTGGGAATGGTCTGTTAAAAATACCAGCCAAAAATGGGAAGTAACAGCAGTATCTCCAACATCTAAACACCACAACGAAATGCTTCAAATTATGGCAACCCACACAAAACAACCTGTTAATGCGTATATAGTATATAGTATCTCTGGTAAGGAGTGGAATTCGGCGACAAAGGCCTTTTTCACCACTAATCAATTTAAAACTAGGCTAACTGACATATTTCGAGGAAAACCAACAGTTTTCTCTTGTATGAAAGGTACAGTCGGTGATAAGATGGATAAGTCTTTACCTAAGACTATGAATCAAATGATGTCAAGATTTAAAGCAAAAGAAATCGAAGCGTTAAAAGAGGAGACTTTCATGTCTGTTTCGGCCAATTCGCCGATGTTTACAGGCTCCATAGAGAATCAACGAGAGAACATGAATTTACAAGTTGGCATACGCTCCGAAGGATTGGGCGGTAAGACTACCATCGTAGTTGGCACACCAATCATTACGATTGAATATTAATATAGAGAAAATGGACGCGGAGGGGAATACTCTTGGAAAAGATTATCGTCCGCGGCGGAAAAAGGCTTGATGGAACGGTTAAAGTTGAAGGCGCAAAAAATGCCGTTCTGCCTGTACTCGCTGCAACATTATTAGCAAGTGACGGAAAAAGTGTATTACGTGATGTACCTACACTCTCCGATGTATACACAATTAATGAAGTTTTACGCAATCTAAATGCTGAAGTGTCGTTTGAAAACAATACAGTCGTAGTAGATGCATCCACAGCGTTAAAAGATGAGGCGCCATTCGAATACGTTCGAAAAATGCGCGCATCTGTGCTTGTCATGGGATCATTACTCGCTCGTAATGGCCGTGCACGTGTGGCTTTACCGGGTGGCTGTGCTATTGGATCCCGTCCTATCGATCAGCATCTCAAAGGCTTTGAAGCCATGGGAGCTACAGTCAAGGTAGGAAACGGTTTTATTGAAGCGGAAGTTAAAGGCCGCTTACAAGGTGCGAAGATTTATTTAGACTTCCCAAGTGTTGGGGCCACTGAAAATATTATGATGGCTGCCACTCTTGCGGTTGGTACAACAATTATTGAGAACGTGGCAAAAGAACCAGAAATCGTCGACCTTGCCAACTTCTTGAACAAAATGGGCGCTAAAGTTCGCGGTGCCGGCACTGGAACTCTTCGTATTGAAGGGGTAAACGTGTTATTTGGTGCAGACCACAATATTATTCCTGACCGAATCGAAGCTGGTACCTTCATGGTGGCTGCAGCGATTACGGGCGGTAATGTATTGGTAAAAGGCGCTGTTCCTGAACATTTATCATCTTTGATTGCAAAAATGGTAGAAATGGGCATCACGATTCGTGAGGAAGAAGATGGCGTCCGTGTCATCGGAACCGATCGTCTGAAGGCTGTCGACATCAAGACGATGCCGCATCCTGGTTTCCCTACAGATATGCAATCACAAATGATGGCATTGCTGCTTCGTGCTAATGGAACTTCGATGATTACCGAAACGGTATTCGAAAACCGTTTTATGCATGTCGAGGAATTCCGCCGTATGAACGCAGACATCAAGATTGAAGGCCGTTCCGTTATTTTAAATGGTTCTTCAAATTTACAAGGTGCAGAAGTATCAGCGACAGATCTTCGTGCCGCTGCTGCATTGATTTTAACTGGTTTAGTATCTGAAGGCATGACACGCGTGACTGAGTTGAAACACTTAGACCGCGGTTATGTTGACTTCCACGGTAAACTAGCAAGACTAGGCGCCGACATCGAACGGATCAACGAAGCAAACGAAACGTTCACAGAAGTCCAAAACCTTGTATCGGATATGAATGCGTAAGTGGTTTCGGATCTAATCTAATCTGTAAGAGGATTAGGTAAGCCTGAAATCCAGTAACAACAAGCAATCGCAAAACAACGGGCCCTGATGTAGAATCGGGCCTTTTTTGTGTTTAGCTTGGATGGTGTCAGGCACCACAAAAAGACATTTGTCCACGAGTTGTCCACGAGCGGTGCCTGACACCACGTTTTGACACCATGTTCAGTTTTATGAAAAAATCCGTAATAAATGCTTGTCCGCCTCCATATGTATTAATTGAGACGCATCCCGCCTTTGGTATGTTTTGGTGTGGTTGTGAATTTGCAAACTGGAGGCACTCTCATGATAAAAATCAAACCATTCGTCGTAGTAGCAGCAGTCCTTATTGCCTTGACACTGATTATTCCCGCAGTCCTTGTTTTACCATTTTCTGATGAACATCACGCGAGCGGAAAGTTAGGGGAGGATTTAACTAAGACCCCCGCAAAAGAAGCAAAAGCAGTGCCGGCTTCTTCCGACCCTGCCGTTGATGTCGCCGTATTCCGGACTGCAAAATCAACCATTGAAAGTGTCCAATTAGAAGATTACCTCGTTGGCGTAGTGGCAGCTGAAATGCCCGTAGATTTCAAAGATGAAGCTCTCAAGGCCCAGGCATTAACAGCGAGAACGTATATCGTTAACCGATTAATTAATAAAGATACGCTGGGCGTTCCAAAAGGTGCTCAGGTGACTGACACCGTGATCCACCAGGTTTATATGAATGATGCGGAACAGAGGAGGGATTGGGGCGCAAATTATGATTGGAAAAAGAAGAAGATCGTAGATGCTGTACGCTCAACAGCCGGACAAATTTTGACCTATGACGGCAAGCCAATCGATGCCTTGTTTTTCTCGACAGGCAATGGCTATACGGAAAACTCAGAAGACGTTTGGGAAGGGAAATTCCCTTATTTGAGAAGTGTATCCAGTCCATGGGATATAAAGTCCCCAAAATATAACAGTCAAAAGGTGATGTCCGTTCATGAGTTTGAAACACGGCTTGGTGTGAACCTTGGTTCTGGATCAACAATTGGCAAGATTGTGGACCGGACGGCGGGCAAACGTGTGGGTAAGGTCGATTTCAATGGGAAAGTCCTATCAGGGATAGAAATCCGCGAAAAACTGGAGCTACGCTCGTCTGACTTCTCGTGGAAGCGCAAGGGCGACAATATTGTGATCACGACGAAGGGATTTGGCCATGGCGTCGGGATGAGCCAATACGGGGCAAACGGGATGGCTAAGGAAGGCAAGAACTATCAGGAGATCGTGAAGCATTACTACAAGGGCGTGGAGATTACAGCAGCGGATCATATGCTTGATACGGTTACTGCGAAGAAATAGATTTGTTTGGTGAGCCAGGCTGGGGTGGGAAGATGCCTGGCTTTTTTTGTGTGGTGGGAAAAATGGATCTGCCCGAATTGCAAGTGCAAATCTAAAACAGATCATATCCAAGCTATCAACGATTACTTTCTTTTAATTAAAACCTCGATTACAAACTCTGAATTGAGATGTTATCTGCATATTGACTCTCCTAAAAGTGCTAATAAAATCCTTAAATCTATGAACTTAGCCTTTACAGGGACCTTAAATTAAAGGGCAGAATTTATTTTCCTAAAACTACACACGGCTTAGTGCTTTACCAAACCCCTTAAATTTCCCTTTAAACAATGCCCCTCTAATAAAATAAAAACAAACCAAGATGCCGGTGAAGTCTTTGACTAGGTCGAACCAAGACGCGGAGCGGTAGGCGTAGAAGGATTGGTGGATTTCGTCGCTGATTCCATAGAGGCCAGCGATTACAGCGCAGGCTATGTTTAAGGCCGGCGTGAACGCTCCTCGGCGGGTTAACATCGCTAACACTAGCAAAACGTACAAAATCGCGAACTCTATTAAATGCAATGATTCCTTAATGGTGTGGTCGACTTGGGAATCCGGCAGCTTAACGAAATGGTCGGCTGGCAGGCTCGAAATAATAAAAATGGCCGCCATATAGGCAAACGGGAGCACCCGCAATACCCACTTAAAGATTTTCATAAAATTTCCTCCTATAATGGTACATTCTCCTCGAAAAATAATTTTTCTAACTTCATGCATAAAAATTTAATCACTGTCGAAAAATAAGTTCAAAAAAATTTTTTTCACTAGTGTATATAATTCTACTTATCTGTTCAGAATGATTGCTGAGGTGATGAAAATGAGAGAGGAAGAAAACAAACGATCTTCTCAAAGTTCCAGCGTAAAACGCTTTTTCAAAAAGCGTTGGGTATTTCCAGCCATCTATATTGCAAGTGCAGCAATCATTTTGACCGCGGTACTATGGTATCAAACAAGCAACAACGCGTCAGACAAATACGATTACAAATCCACGGATATTGCTGGTAAAAAGAATCAAGAGCCAGCTGTTGAAGTTAGCAAGACATTTGAAGACTTCAAAATGCCTGTGGAAAATGCGGATGCGGCTGTCGTAAAAACGAAATTCTATGATTTCAACGGAAAAACGGAAGACCAGGAAGCGGCTTTGGTATTCTATAATAATACCTACCAACCAAATACTGGTATCGATGTAACCGTGAAAGACGGCGAATCGTTTGATGTTGTTGCATCACTAAGTGGTACTGTCACACGTGTTGAAGAAGATGCAGTCCTTGGGAATGTCATTGAACTAGAACACGACAAAGGTATTGTAACACAATATCAATCCGTTAAAGACATAAAGATCAAGGTTGGCGAAGAAGTAAAACAGGGACAAGTGATTGCCAAGGCTGGACAAAGCTTGTTCAATGAAAAAGCTGGAACACATGTACATTTTGAAATTCGTAAAGATGGAATTGCTGTAAATCCAAGTGACTATTTTGAAAAATCGCTAAGCACTTTACAGGAAGCAAAACTTTCGAATGAAAATGCAAGCGAATCAGTAGAAACTCCACAAATGAAGGAAAAAGAGCAAATGATTGAGGATCCAGACAATTCTCTTGACCAAGAAAACTCTTCTGACCAAGATAAAAACGTGGACGACAATTCTACTAACTCAACAGAAAAAACAAACTCATAATCATAACGTAACAAAGGGGAAGGGGAATTCTTTCCTCTTTTTTTTGCACTTATTTCACACTCTTCCCCACAATTTCACACTTTATCTTACTCATAATAAATGGACAAAACACCATTTTTTGTATATTCACGGTATAATAATAATTATGGGTGCCTGACACCAGGAGTAGATAAAAGTGTCTGCCGCTGGTGCACAAAATGGAGAAAGTGTCTTTTTGTGGTGCCTGACACCGAACACCGAAAATTACTTTTTAAGGGAGGGATTTTGTTGAGGAAGTTTGTAGGGGCCATGCTGGTGGTGCTGCTGATGATGGCGGTTCTGGCTGGCTGTAGTAAGGAGCCGACGCCGCAGGATCGTTTTGCGAAGTACATAGCGTTATGGAATGGGCAGAAGTTTGATCAGATGTATGATTATCTTTCTAATGATGCGAAGAAGAAAATCACCAAAGAGGAATTTACAAACCGCTATCAAAAAATCTACAAAGATCTTCAGATAACAGACCTCAAGGTTGCCTTTAAAAAACCAAAAGAAGATAAACAGGCAGAAAAAGAACAAGTCCAATATTCGTTTTCCGCAAGCATGAATAGCGTGGCGGGACCGATTCAATTCACCCGAAAAGCTCAATTGAAAAAAGAAGAGCGAGCTGACAAGAAGAATTGGTATGTAAACTGGAATACAGGGTTCATTTTTCCGAAATTGCAAGAAGGGGATAAGATTGGCATTAATACGACTGCGCCAAAAAGAGGAGAAATCCTCGACCGCAATGAAATCGGGCTGGCTGTAAATGGCCAAGTGTATGAGGTCGGTGTGGTGGCAGGGAAGGTGACGGACCAGGTGCTAGAGCCACTGTCCTCGCTGTTAAAAATGAGTCCTGAGCAGATTAAGAAGGCGATTAGTGCTAGTTGGGTGAAGCCGGAACTGTTTGTGCCATTGAAGCGGGTGTCGATGCAGGATGAGGCACGGATTGCCCAGCTGATTGCGCTCGAGCCGGTGCAAACGCGAAAGGTGGAAGCACGAATCTATCCGTATGGCAAAGCGGCGGCACAACTTATTGGATATGTTGGAGCAATCACGGCGGATGAGTTGGAGAAACTCAAAGAGAAAGGCTACACAAGCAGTGATATGATTGGAAAAAGAGGGCTTGAGCAAGTGTACGACGAGCAGTTAAGGGGCAAGCCTGGGGTGACGATTACCATTAACAAGAAGAATGGCGGCAAGGAGGTGCTCGCTGAAAAGCCGGTTGAGGATGGAAAAGCGGTGAAGCTGACGATTGATGTGGATGTTCAGACAGCAATCTATGACCAACTTGGCAAGGAAGCGGGCACGGGAGCCGCTATGAACCCAGTAACGGGGGAAACGCTGGCGCTTGTCAGCACGCCTTCATTTGACCCGAATCAAGCGATGCTTGGCTTCTCGGCGGCTGAATGGAAGGCACTGCAGGAAAACAAGCAACAGCCGCTCGCTACGCGCTTTAGACAGACCTTCGCGCCGGGGTCTGTCATGAAGGCCATTACGGCTGGTGTGGCATTGGAGAACGGAGCGATCACGCCGGAGCAAGCGGTACCGATATTAGGGAAGAAGTGGCAAAAGGATAAGTCTTGGGGCGGCTATTTTGTAACGCGGGTCCACGCTGGATCAGCTCCGGTTAATCTGGAAAAGGCGTTTGTATTTAGTGATAATATTTATTTTGCCCAAGCGGCGTTAAAAATGGGTAAAGCTGCGTTCGCGGATGGGCTGAAGAAATTTGGCTTTGAGGAAGAGCTGGCGTTCCCATTCCCGCTCGAGAAATCAACGATTGGCGCGCTGGACCGAGATATATCGCTTGCCGATTCGGGCTATGGGCAAGGGCAGATTCAAATGAGTATCGTTCATCTGTTGTCGGCGTATACACCATTTATCAATAATGGAAATATGATTAAGCCGATTCTTTTGGCGGATGAGCAGCAGGGCCAAGTGTGGAAGGAGGCCGTGGTCTCAGCGGAACATGCCGGGGTAATTGCGGCAGATTTGCGGAAGGTGGTTGGCGATGCCGCCGGAACAGCACATGCGGCCGATATGAAGGGTTATCCGCTGGCCGGCAAGACAGGGACAGCAGAGATAAAACAGAAGCAAGGTGAAACGGGTACGGAAAATGGCTGGTTCATTGGATATAACACAAATTCACCAAATTTGATGGTCGGGATGATGGTCGAGAATGTCCAGAAGCGGGGCGGCTCACAGATACCGGTGAAGAAAGTGAAGAAGGTCTTTGAATTGGTACGGTAGATGGGTACTGGTACTGTGTGGTGTCAGGCACCACAATGGGACGTTAGCTAATACGATTGGAGATGAAACACCTAGGGGCTAGGTGTTTTTTCTTTGTTTTGTGGTCCTTTTTTAATTGGGATGATGGGGGAATTCCTATTTATTGTTGGGTTAGGGTTTTACGATCCAGTTTTGGCTATTTACTGTCGGGATCGGGGGATTTACTGCCCACTTTCATTCTTTTACTGTCCTGCTCCCGGGTTTGTTGGTTTTACCATGAAGAAAGTGGAAAAAGGATATTGTAATATCGGATACCACCCATGATAATGAATATTATAAAACTATTAATGGAGAACAATCGGATGATATTTTACAAGAAATTTCTGCAAATCTTTCTTTCCACCCTTTTATTACTTACCCTATTTCCCATGGAGAACCACGCGGAAACTACTACAAGCGGTAGCACGATATCCGGCGTAATTAGTGAAGATAGGGTGTTAACTAAAGAAGGCTCGCCCTATTATCAATCGGGTATGATAGAAATCAATTCAGGAGTCACCCTTACGATTGAACCAGGGGTAGAGTTGATTGGGCAAAATGGATCATGGATTACTGTGCGCGGCCAATTGAAGGCGGTTGGGACCGAGCAAGAACGCATCCGTTTGCAGGATGTGTACGTACAGGGAACTACGTTTAATGGAAGTTTGATTCAAATTGAATATGCGGACCATTATCGTCAACCAAAGTACAATGGCGGGTTTCTTGTGACGACGATTGGCAAAAATGCAATCCTCCGCCATAACCAATACAAAAATGGCTCGATTTCTATCTCTTCATCGAAGTTGAACTCATCTATTGAACATAACTTTTTTAGCGAAAAAGCGGACTTAAGTGTTGCGAATGGCCCAGGGGAAATTTTTGTTAAAAATAATACCTTTATAAATCCAATCGACTCTTATAATGATCTGACTGTAAGAGGTGACTATGGGGACGGCGGGATTCCCAATATCCACATTAACCAGAATAATTTCTTTGGATGGCCACACACGAAAGTGATTGTGCAGGTCTCAGGATATAATCGTTTGCCCTTTGATGCGAATGATAATTATTGGGGCGTAACCGACCCCCTTCGAATCGAGCGTGGAATTACGGACGGGAACGATTATAGTAACTCTTGGGGAAAGTTAGACATTGTCACAGTTGCTTATAAACCGTTTGAAAACGGTTATCCACTTGGAACGCTAGAAAAGCCGTTGGTTGAAAAAATAAGTGACCGGGATACATTGGTGAGTGGGATCACCGACCGGGATAGTCAGGTGGAGGTATACCGGGGAGCCGAGAAAATTGGTGAAGGCACATCGAGCGAAGCAGGAAGATTTCAGATTCCAATTCCTCCGCAAAAAAGTGGAGTGGAGCTGACAATCAAGGCGACGGATAGCTACAGCCGGATAAGTCCAGAGACCGTTGTCACGGTTGTGGATGAAACCCCGCCTGAAGAGCCTGTTGTCGATGCAGTGACCGAGCATTCTGAAGTTATCACCGGTATTGCCGAACCATTTTCCACGGTTGAGGCCAAAGCAGCCGTTTCCCTCGGAAAAATCGCGGCAGATGAACAGGGCCATTTTTCGATCGAGATTGAAAAACAGACTGCAGGCACGGTGATTCAGATCACCGCCACGGATGTAGTGGGAAACATCAGTCCAGATGCGACAGTCATAGTGGCGGACACAACAGCACCCGCCGCACCGCAGTTAAATCAAGATTCGATTACAGACCAGATGGATTCCATTAGTGGATACGCAGAAAAAGGGGCGCTCATTCGCGTGATGGCAGGACAAACAATCCTCGGTTCATGCTATGTGTCTTCCGATTATTTTTGGATTATTTTTGAGAGGCAAACTGCAGGAACGGAAATCGAAGTTAGGATAGAAGATGCTTCCAAGAATCAAGGTGAATCGACTTTCTTTACTGTAAAAGATGTAACTCCTCCATCGCTGAAACTTTCGTTGGACACGCCAAATCAGGTGACAACGGAGGAATTAACCGGCGTGGCAGAAGCTGGTGCTCATATTTCGATTTTTAATGGGAGCGTCTTGATTGCCGAGGGCGATGCCAACTCAGTGGATGGTCAATTTACGATTCCGATAGGCAAGCAAGTGTCAGGCACTTACCTGCGCGTGATCGCTGCGGATGCTGCGAAAAATGTCAGCACACCTGTAGATGTTCAATTCATTGACAAAACCCCGCCGCCAATTAAGATAAATACAGTGACGAATCGAACAACCCAAATTATTGGTGTAACCGAAGCCGGCGCCTCTGTGATGATTGCCATGGTTGGCCATACTTATTTCGGTTATGCGGATTCTGCCGGGAAATTTTCCTTTCAGATTACACCACCAACACCTGGTTCCACTTTTTACGTGACGATAGTGGATGGCGCGTCAAATCGAAGTTTACAAAAGTTCGTGGTCGGAAAAGTGCCGCCCGATAGTCCGACGGTGAACCCTGTTACCAATAAAGCCACTACCGTGACTGGTGTAACGGTAAAATCCGCTGTGGTTACGGTAAAAGCAGGTGCATCCTACTATAAAGGCAATGCCGATGCCAATGGAAAGTTTACGGTGACTATTCCCACCCAAAACAGCGGCACGCTCTTAAGCGTGACTGCGACGGATGCAGGGGGAACGAGCGTACCAAAGACAATACAGGTGACGAGAATGGCCCCTAACATCCCAGTGGTCAACGCCGTTAACAACAAATCAGCGTTGGTAACAGGCAAGTCTGAAAAGTATGCGGTTATTACTGTTCAAATTGGAAGTAAGTACTATATTGGGAAAGCCGATAGCCTTGGTAATTTCAAGGTGACGATACCGATTCAAAACAGCGGGACATCGCTCAAGATTACAGCAAAAGATGCAAATGGGAAGATTAGCAATCCAAAATCACTCACGGTCGCACGTGTGGCCCCTAATCTGCCTGTTGTGAATACAGTCAGGTATACGGCAACCTCAGTAACTGGAAAAACAGAAAAGCTGGCTGTCGTGAAGGTGAAGATTGGTACGAGAACCTATTCGACAAAGGCAAATAGTTATGGGAGCTATAAAGTAAGCATCCCGAGGCAAAAACGTGGAATGAAGATATCTGTAACGGCAACGGATGCTAAAGGATTCATCAGTGCCGCCAGAACGGTAAAAGTTTATTAAACTTTGGGCCTGTTAACCTTGCCTGTTGATTTCCTCTCTAAGCTCGGGCTGTCCGGTGAGCGTCCTCGTCGCTGGCCGCCTGGAACGTAGATCAACAGGGTGTCATAAACAACAATAAGCTTTAAAATAGTCAAACTTTATGGTAGGAAAGTGGGAAAGGGGCTGATCGCCCCTTTCTTTTTTGTGTTTTACTTCAGGTTCAGGTTGAGGGAAGACTTCCACTGATACCTCTCCAAATCAATAACCCCATTCAAGCCGATCTCGACGCCTTCCGCCTCCAACGACAACCGTTGCTCATTATAGGACTCGTCATCCTGGAGGGCGATTTGCCCCTTAGCATTGATGACGCGGTGCCAGGGAAGGCGATACTTCTTGCTCATGGAGTGTAGGGCGCGGACGACTTGGCGGGCAGCACGCGGGCTTCCAGCGAGCCGAGCGATTTGACCATACGTCGCCACCTTGCCTTCGGGGATGCTGCGAATAATTTCCACCACATTTTCAGTAAAAGGTGTCATAGGTACCTTCCTTTCAAAAAACACATACCAAAAAGGTATCAAAGATATAATAATTTTAACAATACTTTTAGAAAAAACTGCCTCAAATTATGCAAAGTACTGGCCTCCAAACCATTTTTTACCCTCCATTCCAATCATAATCGCCATTTTTGAATAATTTTTTTATCGACAAATTTCTTGGGAAATAAAACTAAGCTACGGATATTTCCAATCCAAAACCGCGCAACGAAGCGATTCTGGACCGCTTCGAATGATTGTCGAAAATAAGTAAGAAGTCCAATTATCAAAAAACTTTGAATAACACCTTGTCCCGATTGAGTATTTATAGCATATTCCCGTATCCAAGCTAATAAAATGGTTACAAACCTTTACAAAGAGAGTGTTTGAGGTGAAGAGTCGTTTGAAGTTAGCGGACATTCAGTCGGGGACATGATTATTCATCGTATAGACAGAAGGTAACTTACTTTCTGCCGTTTGGTGCCTGACACCATCAAGAAAAGTGTCCTCCACTAATGGACAAATGTCTTTTAGTGGTGCCTGACACCAAGCAGACACCAAAACGGAAGCAGAATTCGTCGAAGTGATAAGCGGGTCTCATTTCACACTTCTCACATCCAATTTAGGGAGGGCGAGAGTGTGCACGATTACATCAAAGAGAGAACTATCAAGATTGGAAAGTATATCGTGGAGACGAGGAAAACGGTTCGCGTGATTGCGAAGGAGTTTGGCGTATCCAAAAGTACAGTCCATAAGGATCTTACAGAGAGACTTCCTGAGATTAATCCAGAGCTAGCAAACGAGGTTAAAGGTATTTTAGACTATCATAAATCAATCCGTCATCTCCGAGGGGGAGAGGCAACAAAAATGAAATATCAGAAAGAGGAAAAGGAAGGTGAAGCTGTAAAATAAATCGTCATGACTTGGCTGAAAAAAGAATAGGTTTTAAGGCATTCTCTAGGAATCCTCCAATTCGACATCCATCTGCAAGATTTTACAACTTTTCTATGCTAAAAGTATGGAAATCTTAATGAGTGTGGTACAATATACAATTAGGAAAAGTATGTGGATTCCGTTTTAAGGAGGAAAGAAAAGAGAATGTTTGCAAGAGATATTGGGATAGACCTAGGAACGGCTAACGTGCTAATTCACGTAAAAGGCCGTGGAATCGTATTAAATGAGCCGTCCGTAGTTGCAATTGACAAAAATACAAATCGCGTACTTGCTGTTGGTGAAGAAGCTCGCCGCATGGTTGGTCGGACACCTGGGAACATCGTCGCGATCCGCCCGCTAAAAGATGGCGTGATCGCTGACTTTGATGTAACCGAAGCAATGTTAAAGCATTTTATTAATAAGTTAAACGTTAAAGGCTTTTTATCGAAGCCGCGCATTCTGATTTGCTGCCCAACGAATATTACAAGTGTGGAGCAGAAGGCAATCAAAGAAGCTGCTGAAAAGAGCGGCGGGAAAAAGATTTACTTAGAAGAAGAACCAAAGGTTGCCGCGATTGGTGCGGGAATGGACATTTTCCAACCGAGCGGAAACATGGTAGTGGACATCGGAGGAGGAACGACGGATGTAGCTGTTCTTTCAATGGGCGATATCGTGACTTCTTCCTCCATCAAAATGGCCGGTGACAAGTTCGACATGGAAATTCTCAACTACATTAAGCGCGAATACAAGCTCTTGATCGGTGAACGCACAGCTGAAAATATTAAAATCAACATCGGGACTGTATTCCCAGGTTCACGCTCGGAAGAAATGGAAATCCGTGGACGTGACATGGTAAGCGGTCTGCCGCGTACCATCTCAGTTCGTTCCGAAGAAATCGAAGGTTCATTACGTGAATCGGTTGCTGTAATCGTACAGGCTGCAAAAAGCGTGCTGGAACGCACTCCGCCAGAACTATCAGCTGACATCATCGACCGCGGCGTTATTTTAACAGGCGGCGGTGCATTGCTGCACGGTATCGACATGCTGCTCGCGGACGAATTAAAAGTTCCTGTCCTTGTGGCCGAAAATCCAATGGATTGTGTCGCGATTGGAACAGGAATTATGCTTGACAATATCGACAAGATTCCAAGTCGGAAGTTTGGATGATCCTTTCTGAAAAATTGTCCCTGCAAGTGGAATTAAGTTGACAATGATCTTTAGCAGCCCTTTTAGGTCTGGTGTTGTAAGACATCATACTTCAAAAGAGCAGGATACAAAAAGTCTAATGAAGCAGGCAGGACAAGCCTCAGTCATTGGGCTTTTTTCTTTGGACTTCGATAGAATTTTCCTAAAAAACCACAGAATATAGTAAATTCTACCTTTATAGACTATTTCCTGTTAAAATTGATGAGTATTTTGAATTTATTTTTTATAATAGAATAATGAATGACGTATTGTAAAAATAAATCCAAATATCCAGTTACAAGAGTTGAACAGAAAAATTGGATATAATATGTATAATTCACTGAGTCCGGGGTCTACCATGCAGATAAACATAAATGGACGGACGTCAGTTAAAGGGGAATTAACAAATGTCTGTAAATAATCCAAACCAAGAATATAGAACTAGAGAAGAATATAAACGGGCCAAGGCCGAAGCACAGAAACAATCCAAGGACGCAGCGGACCAATCCCAGAACGAAGCTCACAAAGCACAGGACGCAGCGAACCAATCCAGGGACGAGGTTCACAGAGCACAGAACGCAGTGAAAGGTGCCAACGGAGAGGTACGACAAACAAAGGATACTCCTGCGATACAAGCCAAGGAAGTTGTTCGAGTAACAAAAAACGCGGCAAAACCTGCGGTATCAATCGCAAAGGGTGCGGTAAAAGCGGTGTCAGCAGTCACGAAGACCGCAGCGAAACCGGCAAAAGCAGCCGTACAAGGCACGAGGGATGCTGCGAAACAATCGAAAGCCGAGAGACGTGAAAAAGAGGAAAAAAAACGGGAGACATCAAAAGCGAGGAAACAAAGCCGTGAGGCGAAAAAGTCGAAAGATGCCTTCACGAGAGACAAAGAAAAGAATGTCTCTGATAAACATAAACGAGTCAGAATTCGCCTCATTCCAATTTGGCTGCGATTGATTCTTTTAGTGGTCTTTGGTTTCGTAAGCATATCATTGGGTGCTATGGTTGGATACGGAGTCCTTGGCGGCGGGAATGTAAAAGATGTATTCAAGGAATCCACATGGACGCATATTGTGGATTTAGTTGAAAAAGGAAAAAGAAAAGTGGAGGAAGGGAGGTAAATCCCTTCCTTTTTGTATACCTTAAGTAGTAGAATAGGAAATAAATACTTGTTACTAGTAGGAGGTACTAACCTATGTTAGATATCGAACAAATCAAAGAAATCATCCCACATCGCTACCCCTTCCTTTTGGTGGATCGAATTTTAGAAGTAGAGGATGGAAAGAGCGCAGTCGGGATTAAAAACGTTAGTGCCAATGAAGAGTTCTTTAATGGACATTTTCCTGATTACCCAGTCATGCCTGGTGTATTAATCGTCGAAGCCCTTGCACAGGTTGGGGCTGTCGCTATGTTGAAAAAAGAAGAAAATCGCGGCCGCTTAGCCTTTTTTGCTGGAATTGATGGCTGCCGTTTTAAAAAGCAAGTCAAACCAGGTGACCAGCTTCGTCTGGAAGTAGAAATCATCCGTCTGCGCGGACCAATCGGCAAAGGAAAAGCTGTGGCAACCGTTGACGGCGAAGTGGCCTGTGAAGCCGAAATCACTTTTGCCTTAGGGGAGAAAAAAGAATAAACCAAACGAATCGGCCGGAAAGAAATTTCTGGTCGATTTTTTTATGTAAAAAAATGCTAGCAATCATTCGATAGACATTGGACAACCTAAAATTAGACCCATAGGTAGGTCAAAACTTGTTTTGGAAGGGGTTTATGATCTTGAAGAAAAAGTTATTTCTTTTGCTCGCAGGTTCGATTTTATCAGTCGGAATGCTAACAGCGTGTAATAATGATAACGATGACCAAAATCCGCCGCCACCAGCCGTCGATAACAATTTAAATGACAACGATTTAAATGACAACAATTTCAACCGTAACAATCTAAACCGTAACAATTTAAATACTCCTATCAAGTATGATGATGACAACCTTGATTTAGACAACCGAAACAATCATTATCCAAACACAGAGGACAAAAATACTGATACCGACAAAGACCCAATAAAGGATAGCAACACCAAAAAAGAAGAGATCATTGAGGATGATATTGACAGAAGAGACGCGGACAATAAAGACGAGTAATTCACAGCAATAAAAAAGGGGACCGGCGCTCAGCCTGTCCCTTCACTCATGATTTATTTATTCGACTTCACTTTTAACTTTGGTTTGCTTTTTATTTTTTCTCTAAATTCGTTGAGCAGCGCGGGGCCTTCCAACCCTTTTTGAAGAAGACTTTCGAGCAATAGCTCAGAATAGTCGCTTTTATTACGGCGGATTTTTCCCTCGAACAAAACGCTAATATGCTTTTCAAATTTAGTTAACGAGACAATTTTTGTTTGAAAATAAGCAGGCGCGTTTTCCTTCTTGGTAATCACAGCCTCAACAATAATGTCGCGATTTTGCTCAGAAATTTTTTGGAAATAATCATAGAGGGACAAATCTGTATACGCCTCAAGCAGCCATGTGGAGCGCTCGTCTTCCTTATTGAGAATTAAGCCATCTACTAACGGAACTTCAATCGAAGCATCATCTTCCACTACATCTAATGAGTACAACTTAAAAGATTTCATCATAACCTCCTGATTGCCTTTTCCAAAATTATAACATATGTTCACTTAAAGCAAATGTCGAAAAGTTTTTGTCGAAATTTAGAAGATAAGTTTTTTTCGAAAATCTACTCGTCTTTTTTGACAAAAACCCCTTTGAAAAACCGTTTATCTCCTAAAAAACGGACGAATAATGGTCTTTTCCCTGTTTTACAACAAGGACACCAAAAGGCTATGCTAGTACCGTCAAACAAAGAAGGAGATGAAGGTATGATCAATCAAGTCACACTTGTTGGCAGATTGACACGGGACCCGGAATTAAAACAGACGACAGAAGGGACGGCCGTGGCCCAAGTCACCCTGGCGGTGTCGCGTCACTTTCGCAACCAAAACGGCGAAATTGAGGCCGATTTTATCCAATGTACCCTTTGGCGGAAAGCAGCCGAAAATACGTGTCAATATTGCCGGAAAGGTGCAGTAATCGGAATTACGGGGCGTTTGCAGACTCGGAACTATGATAACAAAGAGGGAAAAAGGGTGTATGTCACAGAAGTAGTCGCGGAAACGGTCCAGTTCCTAAGCGCCAAGCCGCAGCCACATGAAGTGGAAGCTCCGCCCAAAAAGGAGGAAGTGACGGTTGGTGTCTAACGATGAAATGACCAGAAACCTCGAACAATTACTGGAAAGTTTAATCAAAATGGTTGGTAATTCAAATAAAAATTTCGACAGCCTCCAAAAACGCGTCAGCCAGCTGGAATGGATCATTAAGGAACAACAGCATGAAATCAAGGAAAGAGACAACCTCATCAGAATTTACTCCTCCCATCCGCACGAACCTTCATCAACTATTCCATTTCGTTTATAGGATTTTCAATAATTATCCCCGCAACTGACTTTTTGATAAAAAATCAATGCCATCTCCGACATGATCTCCATTTATCCGGCAGTTACTTGCCGGAATTTTTTTTATGATTGACACGTATAAAAATATTCCAACGGGGTAAACTAATTGAAAAACCCCCCCTGTTTTTTTAAAAAGAAGCCGCTGAACTCATCAGCGGCTTCTTTGATTTAAAGCAAAAAGAAATCCCTCGTGATGAAGCCTGACTCCTCGTGATTGAGCCTATCTGCCGAATACTCCTATCATTTATGTAAAAATCGTGAACGTTCCAGAAAAATATGAGATGAGATAAAATCACCTAAGAGGAATTTGTAAGTTATCGTCGAATAATGTTAGGTGATGTAAATTATTGTATTTTATGGAAGTAGGTATCTTTGTGGAGAAAAACTCAATAATATTCATTGTCAATCCTTCAAGCAGGAGGAAAAAGAAAATCAACAGCAAACCAAGCTTTTTTGATGCAATACAACTCTCAACTCGGTCGCCCCTAACAAATGTGGATACTCCTTATCAATCAATTCCATTTAATAAAAGAGCAATTATTCCCATCCATAGCTTTAATTCCGGCATTCATATTACGTACGATCAGCATTCCTTACAAATCTATAAAGAAAACAATGATTTAACCGAAAAAGAAGTCTTTGGGTTCCTCACCCACTTTGCCATTAAAGAAGGGAACAGGGTGTCCTTTTTAGCGGACTTTCCGAATGGCAAAAAAAGACGAGCGAAGTCCAAGCCAAGAGGTAAACTGGCGGAAAGTAGGAAAATGGAGGAGAAATGTGACGCTCAACCCCAAAAATGTTAACACTGTTATGACACAGAAATGACACTAATATGTGTAATATGACAAAAAGTGATGTACTTTTAATCTTTTTGTAACATTACTGGTACATTCTTCTGGTATAACTAGAGTACTAAGGAAAGGAGAAAGTGTATGCAAACGACAAGAAAGCGTATCATTCTCATGTTACTTACAATCATATTATCAATATCAGGGTCTATGGTTACATATGCACAAACAAGCACGGAAGCCCTACATAATGCTAAAGAAGAGCTAGCGGAAAAACAAAGAATAGTAGAGCAAAAAGCGCAAGAAAAGCAGACTGTTAATCAAGAAATCGTAAAAATTCAGCAAGAATTAAACGCCCTGTACAGTGATATTACAAAAAACAAAGAAGAAATGGCCAAAACGCAACAAAAAATAGATGCAACAGCCCAACTCATTGAAAAAAAGAAACAAGAAATCGTCGTCCTCGAGGACAAAATCCTTGCCCGCACAGGGATTATGAAGCAGAGGGCTGTCTCACTTCAACAAACAGATAATATCAATGTCATTATCAACTTATTCTTCGAATCTGATAGTATCACAGACTTTATCCAACGTGCGAGCGCCGTTTCGACCTTGATGGATGCGGATAAAGATATCTTGGGTTCCCAGAAGGAAGACCTGCTGCAGATTGAAGAAGACAAAAAAGAGATTGATAGACAAGAACAATTTTTACTAGAAGATCAAAATGAACTTGCGAAGCAGCAGCAAACACTTGATCAAAACAGACAAAAAAGTCAACAAACCTTAACCGTAATGCAACAAAAATATAGTCAAATCCTTAAACAAATGGCGCTTGCTGAGCAGGAAAAGGCAGGCATTGAATCACAATTGAATGATATTCAAGCCAAAATCAAAAGTGAACAAGAAGAGGCGAAGACACGTCCGGTTTCAAAAGCCAAACCGGCGCCATCTTCAAACAACAAAACAACTGCGGCTATAAATGGGAAGGAAATGTATGTGAGTGCGACTGCATACAGCCCGGAAGAATCCTTCCACATTACGGCAGCTGGCTACAACATTAGGAAACATCCAAATATGAAATTGATTGCCGTCGACCCAAGAGTCATTCCACTTGGAAAAAAAGTCTGGGTTGAAGGCTATGGCATTGCTGTTGCTGGCGACACAGGCGGCGCAATTAAAGGTCATAAAATTGACGTATTACTGCCAACCACATCCCAATGCATCCAATGGGGCAGAAAAACCGTAAAAATCATCGTACTAGACTAACATTAATACCTAACAGGAAACTGTTAGGTCTTTTTTTATCGGTGCGGTAGGGTGAGGCCAAAGCAATATTGCCAATGGACTTATAGAGGAGAGGATTTGGTGCCTGACACCGAAAGCACTATAGCCACAGGTCTCATACAGCAAATGGTGCCTGACACCCAAATTTCTACCCCTGACACGTTGCTGATTTTGTTATTATGAAATAAAATAAATTCATATTTTAACAAATTGGTAGTATGAGAGAGGGATCAGTTTAGTGATTGAGTTAAAACTGCGTTCGATTTTAAAGCAGGTAAAAAGTGAGAACCCACAAAAGAGATTTGAAGCGCTTGACCAGCTTTTTCAATATAAGCTGGAAGAAGGACTCGAGATTCAAATCGATGTGTTAAAGGATATGATCAAAACGGCGGCATCCAGATTCCCAGAGCCTGTCGACCGTTGGGACAACCCCTCCTTTTATCTTATTGACTTTGTCTGTGATTTTCCGATGCCGGAAGTGGTGGAAGGACTCCTCAAGCATTTTGATGGTCTTGACTTGCAGGCAAAAGAGCGGGCAATTGAAATGCTGCTCACGACAGAAGACGAGGATATTTTTTTTGTGCTCGAGGAAAAAATCGTCGAGTTAATCGAGACTGAAGAATTTCATATTCCAGTCAATGAACTGGACCCTTATCCGATGCTGATTAAGGGAATCCTTGATAAAACGCTCGCCAAGCTCAATACAGAGCATTATAAATTGTTGCTTTATAGTTTAGTATTATCGCTGAACGACTCCAGTTTAGAAAAAGGCTATAGGAAGGACGTCATCCTCCCGTCATTGCTCAACGATTATCACGTAGAGAAACAGGAGTATCTGAAATTTGACTCCGATTTTTCAAGCAAATACGTTTATACGGCTTGGAAGGATAGCTATTTTGCCGTTCGAACAAAAATGAAATTATTTATTAGCTTAATGGAATATTATTTTTCAGCTGACATCGGTGCTGAGCTGGAGCAGGCGATGACCTTCCGCGATCCGTTGATAAAAACGCAGGCGCTGTTGGTATGTGTGGGCAAAAACCTTTCGTATCAACAGAACACGCTCGTAGAAGCAGCTGAGCATATTGAGAGTGCAGAAATGGTTTATTGGGAGTTAAAGGAAAAGAATCTAGAGCATCTGTATCCCATTGCGGAAGGAAAGCAGCCACATTTGGCGAAGACGAGACTCTTTTCGACGATTATCAACCTGCCAGAGGAAGAAGAGGGAGTCATCCGCTTTCCGGAGGACATTCAAATCATCGATAAAGTCGAAACCGAAAACACATATCGCCAGCCGATACGCTATTATTTGCTGAGTTTCGTGCATATCGGGACCCGATACGTGGGTTGGGCAGGCGGCTATGCGCTTGAGGACGGAGACGATACGGCCGAATTATGGGACGGCAGCTATACTGATTTTGTCGAATGGGATTCGGCCAGCATCGAAGAACATAAAGCCGCTTTTTTCAAAAAGAGAGCAGAGGAAAAGGAAGAACATGAGTCCAGTATTTACTTTGAAAGCTCGCCGCGGCTAAGTCGAGGTGCTTGGTTCTTCCTCAGCCTTGCGGTGGTTCACTGGATTAAAGAGGCGGTAACAGGGTTTCCGAAAGATGGGATTCCTTTCTTAGTTGCACTAACCGTTATCAGCGGTGCGATGTGTCTTTATGAACTTACCAAAAATAAAAAAAGAAAAATCCAGGTCGTTGGTCAGCAGCTTGTGATGGAAAACGGGTCGAAGCAGCACACCATCGGCTTGCATGAAATCAAAAAAGTAGAGCATAACAAAAAACGCGTTCTCATCTATAACAAGAAAAACGAAGTCGCGATTTCATTCCCGCTCCGCTGGGTCCGTTACGAAATCTTTTACATGCACATGCTGGAGCACACCGACCATCTAAAAGATCGACCATATATACAAGCATAAAAAATACGCCAAAGGCCGCAAAATTGCGGCCTTTGGCGTGCATATGAGTGCTGTGGTCAATAGTTAATGGTGCCTGACACCAAAAACACTATTGCCACCATCTATTTAAGATGATCATTCAAAACATTTTCCTCTAATACAGAAAACTTATCCCCATAAACCCTCTCAATATGATTTTCACCCCATGTACAGAGCGAATTCAGAATCCCCTCTAGACTCTGACCGTACTCACTCAACTCATACTCAACCTTCGGGGGAATCTGATTATAAATAATCCGATTAATGACGCCATCGTCCTCCAGCTCCCGCAATTGCTGCGTCAACATTTTCTGCGTAATACTCGGCATCAGTCGCTTCAATTCACTCGTCCGTTTTTTCCCATGCGTCAAATGGCAGAGAATCACACACTTCCACTTCCCACCGATTACCTCAAGCGTCGCCTCAACCGATATATTATATTTCTTCTTCTCCATCTTCATCTTCCTCCTCATTTCACTGACAATCGAACAGACAGGTAGGCAGGTACCAAAAAGTACCTATGGCACTGCTGGGTACCTATATCACTTTAAAGTGCGTACTTCCGATAAACTTACATATCCTCCATAATAACATTTGCCGGATGAAAACAATCATACCTTTTTATATAAACCTACACAAACGAGGAGGAAAATTTATGCCTTTAAATAAACAGCAAAGCACATTCGCACTACTGGCCTTAGCCGTCAGCGCCTTCGCGATTGGTACCACCGAATTTATCAGCGTCGGGCTGCTGCCGCTTATCGCTCAAGATTTGCACATACCCGTCACCACCGCGGGGCTGACCGTCTCGCTATACGCTCTTGGGGTCACATTCGGAGCGCCAGTGCTGACATCCATGACATCGCGCATGTCACGGAAAACCCTTTTACTATGGATTATGATCGTCTTCATCATCGGTAACGGAATTGCCGCGAGCGCGACAACCATCAGCGTCTTGCTGGCAGCGCGCGTGATTTCAGCTTTATCACATGGCGTCTTCATGTCGATTGGCTCCACCATCGCCGCCGACCTCGTCCCGGCCAACCGCCGCGCGAGCGCCATTTCAATCATGTTCTCCGGCCTCACCGTCGCAACCGTCACCGGCGTGCCATTCGGAACATTTATCGGCCAACAATACGGCTGGAGGCTTGCCTTCATCCTTATCGTCATCGTTGGTATCATTGGCTTCATCGCCAACTGGATTCTCATACCTTCTTTTTTAAAAAAAGGAACACAGACCAGCGTTCGGGACCAGGTTAAGCTCCTAACCAATGGCCGCCTCCTACTTTTATTCGTCATCACGGCACTTGGGTATGGCGGCACATTTGTTGTCTTTACTTATTTGTCACCATTACTACAGGAAATAACCGGATTTAAGGAGAGTTCGATTGCGATTATTTTACTGGCGTACGGATTGGCAATCGCCATTGGCAACATGATGGGCGGCAAGCTCTCGAACCGCAATCCAATTGGCTCTCTATTCTATATGTTTATTGTTCAAGCTGTTGTCCTGTTTGTCCTAATGTTCACCGCGCCGTTCAAAATCGCGGGATTAATCACAATTATTTTTATGGGATTGCTTGCCTTTATGAACGTACCGGGTCTGCAAGTATACGTGGTCATCCTCGCAGAACGATACGTCCCAAGCGCCGTTGATGTAGCATCTGCTATCAACATCGCCGCCTTCAACGCAGGAATCGCCATCGGCTCCTACCTAGGCGGCACCATCACTGACTCAATCGGACTCATCCACACCACATGGATCGGAGCATTAATGGTACTCGCAGCGGCCATCCTAACAGGGGTGAGCCGAGCATTAGAAAAGAAAGACTTGGAATCAATGGAGTCAATGGTGTCAGGCACCACAAAAGCACAACTGTCCCCGTGAGGAGGACAGTTGGAGTGATTTTACTAAATACAATTGGAGGTATTAAAAATGATAAACAATTTACAAAGTACAACAACATTAAATAACGGGGTAAAAATGCCATGGTTTGGCTTGGGTGTCTTTAAGGTAGAGGAAGGACCGGAGTTAGTGAACGCGGTGAAAACGGCAATTCAACATGGTTACCGGAGCATTGACACGGCAGCCATCTATGGAAACGAAGAGGGAGTAGGACAAGGGATTAAGGAATCGGGCATCGCTAGAGAGGATTTATTCGTCACATCAAAGGTCTGGAATGCTGACCTTGGCTACGAATCGACCTTAGCAGCGTATCAAACAAGTCTAGATAAACTAGGTGTAGATTACTTAGATCTCTACCTCATTCACTGGCCGGTAGCTGGCAAATACAAGGAAGCGTGGAGAGCATTGGAGACCCTTTACAAAGAAGGACGGGTGCGAGCGATTGGAGTCAGCAATTTCCAAGTTCACCACCTGGAAGACCTATTGAAGGATGCTGAGATTAAGCCAATGATCAACCAAGTTGAATATCATCCACGCTTAACCCAAAATGAAGTCCAAGCATTCTGCCGCGAGAACGGGATCCAGATGGAAGCCTGGTCACCATTAATGCAAGGTCAATTATTAGACAATGAAGTATTGGTGGAACTTGCTTCTAAATACAATAAATCAGTGGCCCAAATCATCTTGCGTTGGGATCTGCAAAACGGCGTCATCACCATCCCAAAATCAACAAAAGAACATCGAATCATCGAAAACTCACAAGTATTCGACTTTGAACTCACGCAAGAGGACATGCACCAAATAAACGAACTAAACCAAAACCACCGCGTCGGCCCAGACCCCGACAACTTTGATTTTTAATTAAAGTGGATTACTACCATTCGACCAATTTTCATGCGAAGATTGGTCTTTTTTTATTCCTTCAGTTACTGTTCACAGCACAGCCTGGGTGTCAGGCACCACTCGTGGACACTTGTCCGCCACGCAGAGACGTGGAATTGGTCATTTTTCCCATAACTTTGCTATAATAAGTAAAATAGTGAAAGTAAGGGGTGGGGAAGGTTGTCCAATAGAGTAACGAAAGATAACTGGAATGCTAGTTTATATGATCAGGAGCATTCGTTTGTCTCAGGTTTTGGCGGGGCTTTGCTCCAATGGCTTGCACCGCAGCCGGGTGAAAAAGTTCTCGACCTTGGCTGCGGAACAGGGGATTTGGCCAACCAAATGAATCAACTGGGCGTTTCTATAATTGGGATAGATAAATCAGAAAACATGGTCCAGCAGGCACAAAAAAAGTATCCAGGTCTAACCTTTAGGGTCCAGGACGCCACTACCATGAATGACAGGAACGAATTCGATGCCGTTTTTTCTAATGCCACACTACATTGGGTGAAAACGCCGAAACAGGCCCTGCAATCCATTTACCAGGCCCTAAAACCTGGCGGCCGATTTGTCGCAGAATTCGGCGGGAAAGGCAACGTCCAAAAAATCACCGACGAACTTATTCATCAATTAGGAACCAGCTTTCAAACGGAGCAATTTCCTTGGTATTACCCTAGCATCGGTGAATACACCTCCCTAATGGAGCAAGTAGGATTTCGGGTCACTCACGCCCAACATTTCGACCGGCCAACTCCACTAAACGGAGAAAATGGATTGCGTAACTGGATTGAGATGTTCGCCGCGAGTATGCTGGATGGCCTCGCACCCGAATCCAAAGAGAGCATCATATCAGAATCCACCAAAAATTTAAGAGATGTCTTATACCAGAACGGTACATGGATCGCGGATTATAAGCGGATTCGTGTGCTAGGACTAAAAGAGTGAGCAGAGGGACCATATTGATCCTTTTTTGTGGTAAGTCTGGTTATAAGGGTCTCGACCTCGGCTGCAACGATTATGTTAAAGAGAAGGAAGGAACTAATAGGAAGAAAAAACATAAATTGGAACCTTTTCGTGGAAAATACGTATGTACAGAAAACTAGTTTAAAAAGGGGGAGATAAGAAATAATGAAAAAATTAATTACAATCTTTATTACCTTATTAGTTTTAACAGGTTTGAGTTATGGCATAACGTATTATACCCATTCAAAATTCATTGATTATTCATTCTTTATTGGATTAGCAGTCACGGTAATTATCTGGTTCTTTACTTCAAAAGGGGGTTACACTTCAAGAAATTTAGATGTGTCAGTTCAAGGAACCACTGGGATTAAAGTTGATCAGCAAAAGTATGAGTTTTCACCCAATTTTGCTTTCCTCACCTCCTTGGTTTATACCATTATTAACCTTGGAGCAATGTTATTTCATTATAGAAGTTATTTTTGATTATTTTTCACTATTTTAGAAACATTACAATCTCAATAATTGGATATTTATGTTAAAATTACAGTATCAACGTAATTATTCAGGAGGTAGCAATGATATCTCTTTCGAAAAATAAGTGGCTTTGGTTCACTGTCATCCTCTCCTTAGTAATCGGCTCAAATCTATTAATCTACCGTCTTGAAAGTTTAGGACCTCTCCCAACAGGAATGGCCATAGGTTCCTTACTTGATTTCATCATCACCATACCGTTACTCGTGTACTTCTTCATCATCAGAAAACACTACTCCCTAAAATATATACTCCCAGTGATGATTGCCGGATACGGCGTTGCGGTCCTAGTGATTCCGCATCACCTCCTATCATCCTATTCCTTTGTAAAATATATCTTACTAGCAGTCGAGGCAGCCTTTTTCCTGCTCGAGCTTTACGTCGTCATTCAATTGCTGGCAAAAATACCTGCAATCGTCAAAAGTTACCGTAAGTCTGAAATCGAAATTCCCACTTTTTCGTATCGAATGGAACAAGCATGGGATCAGCACCTTAAATCATCTAGGGTCCAAGAGATCTTTTTCTCTGATGTGAAGATGTATTATTACAGCTTATTTTCTTGGCGTAGAAAACCAACCATACTCGATGAACGCATGTACACCTACCATAAAAAAACCGGCACAATCACGCTATACGTTATGCTGATCCATGCACTGGTCTTGGAATCTGTCGGTTTTCATTTTCTCCTTCATTCGTGGAGTCCCTTGGTTGCCATCATCGCGCTCGTATTAAATGTGTATACCTTGTTATTTTTTCTAGCAGAAATCCAAGCGATTCGGCATTGCCCAATCATGATTACGGACCGGCATCTGTATCTGCAGGTTGGAATCATAAAACAGTTAATCGTACCGCTACAGGAAATTAAAGATATTTATCCTTATGATGGACCTGAAACAGTAACAAAAGAGGAGTCAAAACAAATTTTCGACGCAGTCCTGGCTGATTTTTTCAAAGAAAAACCCCAGTTTGAAGTAGAGTTCTTTCATCCTGTCGAAGCGAGGTTCATTTATGGATTTAAGAAAAAAGTAACCAAAGCCCATCTCCGTCTTGATGAACCACAGAAATTCTTTCAAGTACTAAAATCAAAGATTAGATAAACAAACAAGAGATTGGAGCATCCAATCTCTTGTTTTGTACTAACGCTTATTTCCAACTTTGCCCTTGAGCAATTATAAAGATTAGTATTTTTTCATTAAAAAAAAGCCCTCTATATTTAGAAGGCCTGTAATCGTAAAGTGAATTAATGGACACGGATAATCTCGTAAATATTTTCATCATGATGAACCCTGGTATGTTTTGACTCAAGTCGTTCAAATTCCTCGACTTCATCAAATGACTCGCCAAACCACCAGTTTTTAAGTTCAAACAAAAAGTCTGTAAGCATCACAAATTCCTCCTTATAGTGGGTTAATGGATTCTTATATCCTTATTATACTTGTGTATCCGTTCACATAAAAGCGGTTACAAAATACGCGGAATAGCAAAATTATACAGAAAAATGAGAGAGTTAAGGCAAATATCTTACCACCATTACAAGCTTAAATACCAACAAAAAAAGGATAAAACCATTGCGGTTTTATCCTCTTTATAACATTGCGGTGCCTGACACCACACCATTGACACCACACCATGAACATCACCCCAGATACACCAAGTCCTTAAGTTCATCTGTCGATAACTCGGTGATCCAGTTTTCGCTTTGGATGATCTGGTCATTCAGGAATTGCTTTTTCTCCAGCATTGCGTCGATCTTTTCCTCAAGTGTTCCGGTGCAAATCATCTTATGCACGTGGACGAAACGAGATTGCCCGATACGGTAGGCGCGGTCTGTAGCTTGATTCTCAACTGCCGGATTCCACCAGCGATCATAGTGGATGACGTGATTGGCCGCCGTCAAATTCAGCCCGGTTCCGCCTGCTTTCAGTGACAGTAAGAACACCGGGAACTCCTGGTTCTGGAACTGCTCAATCATCTCGTCACGCTTTACTTTCGGCACACTTCCGTTCAAAAACGGCACTTCGATGCCAAATTTCTTCTTCAATGTACTTCGAATCATTTCACCCATTTCGATATATTGGGTGAAAATCAGACAGCTTTCGCCCTGTTCTAAAACCGCATCAATCAGTTCGACAAGCTTCTCCAACTTATTCGAACGCTCAAGAAGTTCGCGCCCAGCTGACTTTTCCTTCAGATAGAGGGCAGGGTGGTTGCACAACTGCTTCAACCGACTTAGCATTTGTAAAATTAACCCTTTACGCTCAAAGCCAGACAGTTTTTCAATTTCTGCGAACGTATCATGGATGAGCTGCTCGTATAACGACGCCTGTTCAGCCGTAAGCGGACAATATTCCTTTTGCTCCAGCTTGTCAGGGAGATTCAACGCAACTTCCTCATCCTTTTTGGTGCGGCGCAGTAAGAACGGCCGTATCAACGATTGCAGCTGCTGCACCTTTTCCTTCTTCTCATCTTTTTCAATCGGAATCACGAACTTTTTCTGAAACTGCCCCAAACTGCCAAGGTAGCCATGATTGGTAAAATCAAAGATCGACCACAGTTCGGATAAACGGTTTTCCATCGGTGTCCCAGTCAGGGCAATGTGATGGCGTCCGCGCAGCCTGCGTACTGCCTTCGACTGCTTGGTCTGGGCATTCTTAATGTTCTGTGCTTCATCGATTGAAATCGTGCTCCATATCAGCGATTCAAACTCCACCAAATCGATATGACTAAGCCCGTAGGAAGTCAAAACGATATCCGCATCTTTCGCCTTCTCGACAAAAGCTTCCTCTTTCAGACGATTCGACCCGTAATGCAGATACACCTTCATCTCCGGCGCAAACCGCTCAATTTCCTTCTGCCAGTTTCCAAGCACAGAAGTTGGGCAAATAATCAGCGCAGCCTTGGTAGGAACCTTCGCCGCAGCAGGCTCGGCGGCCGCATCTTCATCCTTCTTGCGGCGCTTTTTCACCTCTTTTACGGTGTCAGGCACCAAAGTCAACTCATCCCCGACCACTTCTTTCACCTTCAATAAGTAGGAGAGGAGCTGGACGGTTTTCCCGAGTCCCATGTCGTCTGCAAGGGTGGCGCCGAATCCATATTGGCGCAGGAACCAGAGCCAGCTCATGCCGAGCTGCTGGTACGGACGTAGTTCCCCCTGCAATCCAGACGGTACCTCCTCCATTGGAATTTCGTTCACTTCCGCCAGCTGTTTGATCATCTGCTTCCATTGGCGGTTCAACTCAATTTGAATTTTGGCAAATGCCTTTGGATTTTCGAGCTCATCTTCGGTTGCTTCTGACTCCATCAATTCCTGCTCCAGCAAATCGCGGACATGCAAGCCTTCTTTTTCGGCCCGTTTCATCATATCCTGAATTTGTCGAATAAACTGCGGGTCCAGCTTGACCCAGCGGCCGCGAATAAAGACAAGCCGTCTTTTTTCCTCGACAAGTTTCCCAAACTCATCTTCGGACAAGTCGACACCATTCATCGAAAAGCGCCAGTTAAAATCAAGCATGGCTTGGAGCCCAACAAAGGATGGCCGGTGGCTCGAGGTACCTTTCAGCGATGCTTTCACCTTCAAGTTAGCATTTTTCATCGCCTGCCACCAAGAAGGGAGGAGAATTTCAACATCCAAGGCTACCAACGTCTCACTCGCCTCAGTCAAAAACATCCACGCTTCTTCCTCACTCAGATGCGTTTTGAAAAAGCCGTCTTCGCCTAACCACGGAATCAAACGGACCCAGCGTTCCCGCTCACGGTCGACTTTTTCCAAAAATGGCCGCCACTTCGCCGGGATCTTCGCGGAACCCTCAACGTCATAAACATCATCGACATTTTTCTTTCCTCGTAAAAATAAATCCAGGCTCCACGCGCCTTCACCATCCAGCGGCTCATCAAGGCGAAGCCCAATTGTAAACGGCGTGTCGCTTTCCTTAATCCCGACCCATTCCAGCCAGCTTTCTTCATCAAAATAACGAGCGAGTTCGCTGCCGGAAATATTTTGCTTCCGGAGTAAATCAAGCTTTGGTCCAAATAGCTCCTTCATCGCGGCATTCCGCGTCAAGTAGCCATCAAGGGCGTCATTGTACAAGTCGGAAATGTAGTTTTTCGTTGTTCCAAGAGGGGAACCGGCGATCCCAAGGTTGAGGTCCGTCGAATCATCATCGATACCGGGTTCTTCAATCATTTGCTCCCAAAACGATGGGTCGAACTCATCCTTGACGCGCTCAGGAAGTTTCCAGCGGAAATCGCCATGCTCCCAGACCGAAAAGTCCGGCAGCCAATCTTTTTCGAGGATTCCTTCATAAAGCGCAAGGCCAGCCGCAAGACAAATCTCGGATTGCTCATTCCAATCCCATTCGATAAATCGATTAAATGACTCTTTGGCAAAAAGCGAGACCAAATGCCAACTGCTCACAACAATACCTTCGACACCGTCCATGGTCTCCGACTCAAGGAGCGTTCCAAAGAAGCTTTCCTCATGATTGCTGAAAACGAGATTCTTCCACCTAAACGGGCTCATCACACGCCCTTGTTCATCTTCAGCAGTAAGAAGAAAACGACCTTCCCCGATTTTAGTTGTCAGCAATTTCATAAACCTTGTTTTAAGCATCAATACAAAACTCCTTTTAGTGGGGGAGAGAACATCATAATAGGCTATTTTACTAGCTGTTGGTTTCCAAATAATGTCTAATTGTACAAAACCCCTTGAAAATCGTACAAAACATATAAAAAATTGCACAAAAGCTCCTAAATTTCGTACAAAACCATAATAAAATTGCACTAAATCCAACGGAAATTGCACAAAACAAAAATAATATATAAATCAATATCCATATACCTAAATAAAATCCATACAAAACAAGAAAATGTCCGTGACAAATGGACAGAATTTCAAAAAGTGTCCACGGGCGGTGCCTGACACCAAAAATGACACCAAAAATGACACCAAAAATGACACCAAGGGTCACCAATAATTTTCACAGAAAAATCCATATTCCTTTATTATACCCAAAAATGTGTGGTTAGAGGAGGGCGATGCCTGAATTATCTTGCAAGCGGGATGTCCAGGATTAAAATAGATCACTTTAAAGTGATACCGAACCCTATTTAAAGTATAAAAATAGTCAAAATGGCACCAATGAACCAGCTCCAGCAAATAAAAACGAAAAAAAGCCCGCAGCACATTGGCGAGCTTCATATATGCATCAAGGTATGGCGACTTTACAAATCCAGTACCGGTTGTAATTTTAGCCCCTGAATGATAACCCATTTTCCTTCAAAGCTAATCTAAGTTTAGGTAAAGAAGCAGGTCCCATACCGTGAAATTGCAAAACCTCTTTTTCAGTAAACGTTGATAATTGCTGCAAAGTCGTTATCCCATTGTTTTCTAATGCCCGTCTTGCTGGTGCTGAGAGTACGGAAAGAAATCCATCGGCAGGTTTGCGTTCTTTCTCACATGTTGGACAGGTCGGACAGTCGCTGCTTTTATAAAATTTGTGTCCTTGATCGCAAGTCCTTAAACTTTTTTCGGAAGTGGCCATTGTAAAATGTCTCCTTTTTCATGATATATCGGTTGGTTTTTCAAATCATGCGAACCCGCTAGGACTAAGCAAAAAGCCAAAAACAAAAGGTGCCAGCAGGAATCGGCACCTTCTTACTGCTAACCCTCAATCAACTTACTCCGTTTACACTCCTCATGAAACGCCCGCAGCCGCTTCGTCCGCTCCAGTAACGTTTCCAAGAAATACTCCCAATCATCGACCCGTTTCAACTTCTTATAAAGCGTCCGCAGTTTCTTCAAGTGCCGAACCGCCAAGCGGTAACTGGCCCGGTTCTTCTGATCAATCTCCTTCTGCGCCGTCTGATGCAGCATCCCCAGCAGCACCTCAGGCTGCTCCTTCTCAATCAGTTTCAACCGGTCCTTCGGCAACTCATAATAATCCAAACCAATAAACGCCTGCAGCTCACCCCAGCGGTCATACTGCTTCCGCTCAAACAACACCAATTCATAATCGCCAAAACTGTACGGGAGCATTGCCAGCATGGCTCGCTCATACAAATCGACCCTATCACTTTCGGCACAATAAGGCGCCACCGCTCGCAGCGCATTTCGCACAAACGTCGCGCAACTATGATAACCGCCGAGCCACTCCAAATAACCCTTCACTTTTTGCAAAAATAACTCAACCACCGCACCGACACGCTTCCACGCCTTCAGCCCCGATAAATACTCAATCCAAAACACCAGATATGGCGCAATCTCGGCATCACTAAATGGCCGGACCAACTTCAGGGCCGCCTCATCATCCCCAAGCAAGAAATTCAAATGAATCCCAGCAAGCATCAATGGTGCCGGACTTTCCCAATCCTGGAGCTCCTTCACCCGTGTCTGAATCTTCACCAACTCTTCTTCACGCCACGCCTTCTTTTTGAAAAAATGAATCCACAACAGCCGGTACAAGAAAATCCGCTCATACTCTAAGCCCTGTGTACAGGTCAGCAGCTCAAACGTGTCCGCGCGCAACTTATCAACAAATTCATCAAAATCAAACGGCAGCGACTGCGTGCCAATCTTAATCGATAGCTCCTCGGCATCATCCATCAAATTATGGAACAAATGCAAATAAGCCCGCCTCACCGTATCATCATCATGACCCAGCTGATCACTCAGCCGAGCCAACTTCCGAAACGATACGACAATCCCGACCAACTCATATAGCAAGCGCCATTCCTGCTCCACCGGCGCACTCGCATGAATCCGGCGCTCATAAATTCCAAACAACTCCGGAATCACATACGCACTCGTGTACTTCTTCGTCGCCAGCAACGTGTCAAAACTGACCTCAAACGAATGAACCCAGCGCCCATAATCTGGCTTTGACGACCCATTCGCCTTAATCAAATCCTTCGCCGTCTGCAAACCCCAGCTCGAAATTGACTTCGACTCCTGCATCGGCTCGCGCCACTCGGCTGCCCAATCAGTCACACTACCGGCCCGAGCATACGCACCAAAAAACACCGCCATCTGATGCCGGCAAAAGCCCTCCGCTGGACACGAACACTCACTCTGCGACAAAAACTCAAAATTCAACTTCACATAACACGGCGTCACATCCTGAACCGTCGCCGTAATCTGCTTATCCCATATCTGTAACTGCTTCACCAGCCCTTGCCGGTACAGCATCAAACCTTTCTGAACCAGCCGAGCATCCTCCGTCACCGTTGGGTGCAGCAATTCCCGTACCTGATCCCCAAAAAGCTCAATCTTCTCACTTGCAGGTGTCGACTCCAAAGCCACAACCCCCTTTACCAAATCCAGTCAATTTTAAATAAAAAACCATATTCCACTATTATACCCAAAAAATCGGTGTCAGGCACCATGTGAAGAATTCACATGGTGCCTGACACCAAAAGAACTCAAAAAATAGAGATGGATAAATTTAGAAATAAAATGCTATAATTTGGATGAAAAGGAGGATGCATATGAAAAGTCATTTAAAAGTTTGGCTCGTTGCTATGATTCTATTTAGCTTGCTCATGGGTACAGCACAATCACCTACATATGCTGCAAGCAGTAAGAAGGTTCTGGGCACTGAATTTATCAATGGTCTCGTCTTATTTAAGCAAAATGGTAAATATGGAATGTTGAATAAAAAAGGGAAGATAGCGATTAAACCGCTATATGACCAGATCAATCAAACCAAGCGGACCAATTTGTTGCGCGTGAAAAAGGGGACGAAATACGGGTTTATTAATCAAAAGGGAAAAGTGATTGTCAAACCGCAGTATGAGTATGCGGAAAGTGGCGCAACCAATCCAATCATAGTTAAAAAGAATAGTAAATATGGATTGATCTCAACTAGCGGTAAGACCATTGTGAAACCCAAATATGAAAGCATTGGCGATTTTGACAATGGGGTTGCCTATTACAAAAGCAATGGTAAATATGGAATCATCGACACCAAAGGAAAGGTTGTCTTATCGCCAACATACGATGAGATTACAGATAACACCAATGGCGTATTTACCTTCTCCCAAGAGAATAAGTTAGGCTTAATCAATAAGCAGGGAAAAATCATCGTAACACCAGCTTATTCATCCATAAATCCTTTTACAAATGGGTTATTTAAAGTTAAAAGTAATGGGAAATCTGGGATCATTAACACAAGTGGTCAAATCATCGTTACACCTAAATATGATGGAATATCTGAAATTTTTAATGGGTTTGCTCAAACCAGATTAAATGGAAAATGGGGCTTCATTAGCAGAAAGGGGAAAATGATTGCTGAACCGGTTTATGATTCGGTTAGTGTGTTTAGAAGGGGTCTGGCACCGGTAATAACAGATGGGAAGTTGGGCTATCTCGATACAAATGGAAAAATGATCATTCCACAACAGTATGAGGAAGCCTACGATGGTGATGGAAGTTCGCTCTATGAATTTTGGCAGAATGCAGCCGTGGTCGTGAAAAACGGGAAATATGGCGTCATTAATAAAACGGGTCAAGTCATTCTCGATTTCAACTATGACTCGATTAGTTTGTTTAATAAAAAAGGCTTAGCGATTATTAGGCAAGAGAATAAGTATGGTTTTATTAATGATAAGGGCAAGGTTATTGTCAAGCCAACCTATGACTCTATGAGACTCGCAACTTATCGTGATGGTGAGTTTACGGGTGATTTTATTATTTTTAAAGAAAATAACAAAGAGGGCGCGCTGAATAGCACAGGAAAAGTCATCGTGAAGCCGAAGTATGATCGCTTAGATCCATTGGAACACAAAGGTTTGATTCGAGTGAAGCAAGCATTTAAATATGGCATCCTGACTTCTTCAGGTAAAGTCCTAGTCAAGCCAAAATACAGCGAAATGGAGCCTTTTTACAAAAGCGGTTATTACTTAGTTCTAGTTTCCTATAAAGGCAAATATGGATTTATCAATGATAAGGGGAAAGTCGTTATCACTCCTCAGTATCAGGAAGTAGGGAATTTCAAAGAGGGTCTGGTTTACGTGAAGAAAAACGGAAAAGCGGGCTTTGTTGATAAGAAAGGAAAAGTAGTCATTAAATTGATCTACTATTAATAACATTCACCGGCTTAGGCATCTCCGAGTTAAACAAGAACAAAAAAGAGCCAGCCCCTCAATCAATCACGGGGTTGGCTCGATCTTTGCAGCTTCAGTTTTTGATAGACTAGAAAAATATTCAAATAAGTGCGTTAAATAGCTGTTAAGCTCAAAACCTTCTTCATTCACATACTCAGACAATAACAATGTATTCTCCTTCATCCTCGTTACCCCCTCGATTTTGAAACTATCATCATTATGGCCAAACTATCATTCTCTTATACCTGTAAAAATACAGAAAATGACAATGGTGAAATTTGGGTTGGCATTGCTATCAATAGTATTCTACAATGTAATGAAGGAGTGGTTACATTGAAAGACATCATTCTCATGCTTACGGAGCTTTTAAATAATATCCATGATTTTATTCAACTATATACAAATGATTATTTAAATCTTGGTTTAAACGATAAAGACTTACATTTTTGGATTATGGGTATTATCGGCATTTTTGTCTTTGTGGTTGTCCTTATTTTTTCTAAAATTGTCTCTAAAATGCCTTATGGAATCACAATCCTATCATTCCTGTATACTTTTACATTTATGGTAGTTTTAGTTTTTGCGATAGAGATACAACAAGCGATCACGAATAGAGGGCACATGGAATTTCAAGATGCGATTGTGGGATTGTGGGGATACGTAGTATTTTTCATAGCGTTCGCAGCAATTTCTTGGGTTTTCCTACTAGCGAAAAGATTTTTAAATAAACTTTTAAAAAAATGATTCAGTTTTTCAGTAGGATTCTCTAAAAACCCAGGCTGGATCACCTGGATTTTTAGAGTCCACCACTAATAGTAAGGATAACCATAACCATAATAAGGGTAACCATAACCATATGAATAGGGGCTGCCATACCATCCCCCTAAGTAAGGGGCACCGAAAAAGGGTCCCCCAAAGTGGAAATGATGGTAACCAAAAACATGAGGCCGTAAAAATATCCGTCTTACATCATTTTCTTTGAATAACGATTGATCCATTTATAACCATTTCCTTTTTCAATGTAGTTTAAAGCTAAATCTCTTTAGGGGATAAACTCTTCCTCTTCCACTTCTTTTTTCTTTTTTTCCTCAAGAATAATTTGTGTACCTGCGTTTGCTTCCAAAGTAGTCCCTAGAGATTGCAGCCAATCCCCGATATTGGTGATTCGTTGGGCTTCCAACGTCAAACTTTCTTCGTCCGATAAAGTTTGTTGAGTCGTACCAATACCTTCTAAAAATTGCCCCGCGGTTTGAATCCATGCTCCCAGTAATATTTGTCTCTCATTGGCATCCTCTCTGATTTCCTCGCTAACCAACATAATCTTAGATAAATAATATGCCTCCATGATTTGACCAATAAATTGAATCCAGACGGCAACGGTCACTTGCTTTTCAAGCTGTGCAATCAATTCTTCATTTTCAGAAGGACTATTTTCCTTGGCTGCCTTTGAATTTTCTGTTTGAGAATGATTATTTTCCTTGGCTGCCTTTGTCTTTTCTGTTTGAGCATTCACTGTATTTCACTCCATTCACTATATCCATATGCAAATAAATGGGGGAATGCCTTTAAAAAATCACCATTTTTGCTTGCAAGCATGCAAAAAAAGCAGTATGGGAAACACACACTGCCTCAGCTTACCTGATCACAATAAACGGCCGCATCATTTCATAATCCTCATGCTCCAGCATATGACAATGCCAGACATATAATCCTGTAAAAGGACCAAACTTCATCATAATCCGCGTGACCTGTTTCGGGTCGGCGCGAACAGTATCCTTCCAGCCTCGTTCATGGGGTTCGGGCGGAATCTCTGGACCCGTATAATGGATTGTTTTATTCTTGTTAAACCAATCTACATCAACCCCCCGCCGATCTAGGACCTGAAACTCAATTAAATGAATGTGAATCGGGTGGGAATCCGGAGATAAGTTAATCAGATACCAGATTTCGGTGGAGCCCAACTTTGGATTTTCGGAAATCGGGTCATCCCACTGTTTATTATCCAATAACATCAATGGACGACCGTACTTATCCATACTGTCATTTAAAGTTAAGTATCGTGACTTGGAAGCGGACTGCTCATTCATCAACCGATAAGGCACCATATAAGCCGGAATCATACTCGTATCAACACTGGACAAAGGGAGTGTCACTTGAAACTGCATCACGCTCCCCGTTTGCTCATCCACTGGATTTCCACTTGGAAAGGGGGCAGGCGCATCGTTAGTCAGGATAATCTTCCTACCCTCCAGGTTGGTAAAATCAATAATCACCTCAGCCCGTTCGGCCGGTGATAACAGGAGTTCTTTGACCCCCATCGGCTGCTGCATCAAACCTCGTTCGGTTGCAATCAGATACATCTGCTGGCCCGAATCCAGCTTCATCCGAAAGAAGCGGCTGTTAGAGGCGTTGAGGAGCCGAAAGCGATATTTACGCGGTTCTACTTTTAAAAAGGGAGATACTTTGCCATTCACCAAAAGGGTATCGCCAAAAAATTCAGGAACGACCGATGTGTCTAATCCCGGGACAGGTTTTTCCGGCTGCTTCGGGTAAAAAAGAGAACCATCTTGATGGAAAGTTTTGTCCTGAATAACAAGCGGAACATCATATGGCATGCTTGGTAAATTCAAAGACCGCTCCCGTTGGCTCCTGACCAGGTAGAATCCCGCCAATCCAGCATACACATTAAGCCTCGTAATCCCGAGGGCATGGTCGTGATACCAAAGAGTGCTGGCATGATCACAATTAGTATAGTGATAGACTTGCTTTTTAAAATAAGGCCCCACTTTTTCGAATCCCCTCGTAAACCAAGCTTCCGGGTAGCCATCGCTTTCCCATTCCACACAAGCTCCGTGAACGTGCACAACTGTCCGGACATCCGGCACATCCTTATGGGCGCCGTGAACCGTATAGTCGATCGGCAAGAGATGCTTATCTGGAAGATCGTTGATCCATTTGATATACACATTTTCGCCGCTTTCCACCTCAATCGTCGGCCCCGGATAACTGCCTTCGTAGCCCCAAACGGTTGTATCATTCAACTCACGATGGAGTGATTGCTTAAATTCCGTCATCTTCACTTCATAATAAGTATAAGATTGGTCTTTCCATCGGGGTCTTAAAATAGGAGGAATCGGGAGTTCATCTATAAATTTAGAGAGATTTTTCAAATGATACACTCCCTTCGATTGATCAGGTTGTCATCACAGTACTTTATGACGCAGATTTTGAGAATATATCAAATTCGGTAGAAATGGCCTAACCCACGTAGAAAAAAGCGTAACACTAACAATTTGTATGACACGTGTGTGTCACATGTGGTACTCCGCTCATATACTAGGTTTGAAATTAGGTTAGATGTGACATATAGGTATAATCACAATATTGTTCAAAGGGGTAGGGAAAATGGATCTCAAATGGATTTTAGCGATCGATGCAGGCGCCTACGAGGTGAAAGGAAGAACGAGGGACCAGGTGTTTAAGTTTAGGTCAACCATTGGACCTTACCGCCATCTTCATTTGGTGAATGCTGAAGGCGACCAAATGGAAGCCGGGGACTTCATCGTCGAGTATGAAGACGAGAAGCTGTTCTTGGGGAATATTGCCTGGCGGGAATGCCATGCAATAAGAGAGCCGCGAGATATTTCGAAAGCGCATGAAGAAACAAAGATCAGAGTACTAGTGGCCGTTCATCAGTATGGCAAAATAAGAGGGAATTGTGTAGTGATTGGGCAGCCAATCCGAGGCATGGTGGATAAAGACAGGGAAATGATTGAGAAGATGCTGAAAGGGTCACACACAATCACGGTAAATAATATAAAGAAAACATTTACCATCGATGACGTGAAGGTCGCACCTGAAGGGTCGGGTGCATACTTCAGCATGGAGGATAGGCCGGATGACATTGCGAACATCATCGACGCTGGAAGTAGTACCTTCAACTATTTAAGAGTGGAAGATGGCTATTTTATTGACAGGAAAAGCGGGACCCTTGCTTTCGGGGCTGAAACGCACATAGACATAACAGAAAAACAAATGGCAGAGGCTATCCTGGCGGAGCTTCGAGGCAAATGGGACTTGGTCGACCCGACATATCTTTGCGGGGGAATTGCTGAATATCTTTATCCATATATTAAAAGGCATTTTAAAAATATCCAGCTAATCAAACCCGTGCTCTACCGGGCGAGCGGACCCAGAGTATACAGTCCCCAATATGCCAACGCTTTCGGATATTATTCTATGGGGAAAGCGGTCTTTGCCGATGAATGAACTGAATCGTAAGGTCAAGTCGGTCCCTTTCAACCTGGATGACCCCTATGAAAGAGAGCTTCTCGAACATTGTAACCAGTATATTCAGTTTGCCACATATATCAAACGCCTGATCCAACGAGATATGGAACAAGGTGTTGGAATCATTCGTAAAGAACATGAAAAGGGAATGAAACAGGAAAAACCGATCGACAAGTCGAAGTTGAAAAGCTTTGGTTTATGAACCCCAATCTGGGGTCTTTTTTTTGGAATCGATTATCTGTGTTAAGCATTCTTCATAATAATGGTTTCCAACGAATTAGCGACCGCTTTACAGCTGTTAGCAATTTCCTCTAGACCTTCATAGATTTGGTTGTGTTTAATAATTCGGATAGGGTCTTTCTCGGAGGTAAACAAATGTCTAATGGCATCCCGCAAAATGTGGTCGCAATCAGACTCCATTTCTTTAATTTTAATGGTGTGTTCTCTTAAATGTAGCATTTTCTTTGCTGATAGGAGTTCAATAGCTGCATCAATTTCGGTTACACAATTTTTGATCGAATCCACAAATGTAAGCATATAATCGTCCATTTCTACCATAGAGTACATTTCAAATAGAGCAGCTGTATGGTATAAACCGTCCAAAATATCATCCATGGTTATGGAAAGAGCCAAAATATCTTCACGCTCAATGGGAGTGATGAAAGCATTATTCAGTTCGCTGATGAGATCATGTACCATGGTATCTCCGTAAATCTCAAATTCTTTCATCTTCTCAGAAAAAATGACAAGATCACTAACAGTTTTTAATTTATAGTCAGCAAAGTAGTGCGCACTTGCTTTTAAATTTAAAGACATTCTAAGTAAATATTTAAAGAACCTGTCTTTCTTTTTTGCCATCAATTTACCACCCCGAATTATCCAATTAATAGTTATAAAACCCTTTGACAAAGCGATTTCAAATGCAATTACTATATTAAATGCAGCAATTGGACAACTTGTAACGGCTTACGTCCTATAGTTGCTCGACAATAAAGATTGCCGAATGGATTTTCAATAAGTTATTTCTGAAAAAACAGTAAAGTTGCGACAGAAAAATGCGGATATTATCAAGGCGTCAATTATTTTGATATTCGGCATGTATTAGATGTCAAAGGATTCCTAAAAGACATTCGGACTAATTGGAATACATATGTGTCACAAGTTAACCAATGGATTCAACATAGCGCAGTAAAAAAACTTGTCGTGACGGGCATTTTTACCGTCGTACTCAGCTTTTTTGCCAGCTCCACCAATACTGCATTTATTCAGGAATATACATATCAGGTGAAAAGTGGCGAAAAAATTGAAAATATCGCCTCAGAACATTGAATAACAGCACAAGAAATATTAGAAGCGAACGGGATCACGGGGGTCAACAAATGACATTACTTTCCCTTTAATAAATCGTACCAAAAAAAATAGCCTCCAGTGTGAGGCTTTTTTTATTGGATAGTTCTAGCTTTAGAAGAGATGGTGTAACTTAAAAGGGGTCTGGCGGAAAAGCAGGTAAAGTTGGCACAATTACATCCCAGATTGGCGGAATCCGCATCAAATTGGGCGGAATCACTCCACAGTTTGGCGGAATTCATGTCCAAATCGGCGGAATCGCTACTTCATAAAAGCCAAACAAACAGGAAGGCCAACAGTTTTCGCATTAATGGTTGTTTTTCGGATAAGAAAAAATCCCCCCTAAAGGGGAGGTTAAATGCGACTAGAATCCAAATGGCCCTGGAGGACAACAAGGATTATGTGGCATACCGCACATCGTATGTGTTTCACAGCATTCATTTACAACTGATTCGGTATGTGGAAAATAGTGTTGATGATTAATCATTTGCTTGTTGACTGTAGTCGTGTGAGAAGGATGTAGATGCGTTACTACTTTATTAAATATATTTGTCTTAACATATTGTATGGATTAGTTTGGTACCTATTTTTTCCAATAGGACCTGTCGTTTTTAGTCCGATTAATCTCCATTTACCTAAACAATGACACATCCAGGATCTCATTCGGAGGAAACTTCCTCTATAAAACTGCTTCTTTTCGACTGAAAGGCAAGATAGTTGAAGTACAAGTTTAGATATAAATGAAAAATGACCTTTTCCCGTTATCGAGAAAAGGTCATCCCTTTTTCTTATTAATGCCCTGCCATCATGGCGACTTTCGCATCATTTGAATCATCATCTGATGCAGGGTCCGGCTGTTGTTTTGGTCTACTAAGGATGGTTCCTAAAAGTGCACCAGCTAACGCAATCCCTGCAGCTAGAAGGAACGTGTCACCATAGGCAGCAACAGCTGCTTCAATGGGGCTAGTTGTTGCTGTCATATGATCAGTAATTCTTGATGTTAGGAACCCAGTCATACCTGCTACTGCAAATGAAACCATGACTTGTTGAGCTGCTGTCGTTAATGGTGTGACACGACCAACAAGATGTCTTGGAGCGGATTGAAGAACATGGGTATTAATCGCCATCATGGATAGTCCCATACCTGCTCCCATCATCACTAAACATGTAATGATAAATCCAGTAGTGGTATCCATAGAAATTCGTGAAAGCATAAATAGCGCTGCAGTAATAATAGACAAGCCTGTTATGGCTAAAGGACGAGCACCGATTTTATCATATAAACGCCCTCCGATTGGCATCATAACACCTGATGCAAGAGCTTGTGGAAGTAGAATTAATCCAGTATCTAAAGCACCGTAACCTCTAACGGTTTGCAAAAATAACGGGACAATAATCATAACCCCAAATAATGCAATTTGGGAAATCCATGTGATCACAATACCTTTTCTAAAGTCAGGTGATCCAAAAACTCTCAGCTCTAATAAAGGCTGCTTTTGACGAAGTTCGACGAAGATGAAAATGAGGAGAGCCGCTCCACCTACAATTAATCCAGTCAGAGTTTCCGATGAAGTCCAACTCTTACCCCCTTCACTTACTCCATAGGCAAGCATGGAGAAGGCAATAGGTGCTAAAAGGATTCCTAAAAAATCAAGTGTTGGAACTGTCTTACGCTCAACATTCGGTAAAAATTTTATTCCAACCAGAATGGCAATAATACCGATTGGCAAGTTTATAAGGAAAATCCAGTGCCAAGTAACGTATTCTACAAGATATCCTGCTAAAACAGGTCCTAGTGCCGGTGCTAATAGCATCGGAATCCCAAGTGTTCCCATGACGGCCCCCATTTTTTCTGGAGGAGCTAGTCGGAAAATCATGGCCATTCCTATTGGGGCAACCATTCCTCCACCCAGACCTTGAATCACCCGATAGAGGATTAGCTGTTCAGGGGTTTGGGCTATAGAACATAGTACGGAACCGAGCGTAAACAAGGCAATCGTAATTAAAAATATCTTTTTTGCCCCAAATCGGTCTGTCATCCAGCCAGCTAAAGGAATGACAGCTGATAATGCAAGGGTATAACCTGTTATGGACCATTGCATGGTCGAAACATCAGATTTAAAATCTTTTACTATTCCAGGAAGCGCAACATTCATCGCCGTACTATCAAGAATAACCATTATCATACCCACAATGACAGCTAGCATTGGTCCTATGATGGTTTTAATAGAAAAGGCCTCATTATTATTTTCTATTTTTGTTGACATACGAAATTCATCTCCTTTTCTAAAAACGTAATCTTCAATCTAAGCTATTAATTAAACAGCGTTTTAAACAATGTTTAAACAAAAATTTATCTCTTTTCCACCGATCTGTCAAGAAAAAATTTATTCATGGGAGGTCCAAATGGTAAAATAATAAAATGGAACCTTGACACAGAAAGACCATGAGTATTAGTGTAAAATTAAACAAAGTTTAAATTTACGTTTTTAACAAATAAATTTCCAAAACAAGTGTATTAGGGGAGTTATAAGATGACCAAAAGCTCCGAAAAAGATAGGACTACAAAGGAAAATATACTGAATTCAACACTGGAACTAATTAAGACAGAAGGTCTTGAATATGTAACCCTGCGCAAAATCGCAGCAGCAGCGGAAGTTAATCTTGCTCTAATAAATTATTATTTTGGGTCAAAGGATAAATTGATTAATGAAGCTTTGAAAGTGTTACTGGCTTCCTTTCGAGAAGCTTTTCTCATTTTAGATGATCATTCTATTCTTCCAAAGGAAAGATTAAAAACCTTCATGGTTCAATTTGCAAATTCAATTATAAAGTATCCTGAACTCGTCCGGGAAATTCTCGGGAAGGGCAATATTTCATTTGAGTCGCAATTTGAATACAAAGATTATATGCAAACAATGGGATTCACCAAAATTATTGCTACGTTACAAGAAATTACGGGAGAGAAAGATCAGGATGTTCTTGTCATGATGATGAGGCAAATCCATGCTGCCATCTTTTTTCCGACCCTGATGGCTTGCAAAAAAAACGTGCCCATAGATTGGAACCCAATTCCCATTGGCGATCAAATTGAATATTTTTTTCAACATTATTTTTCTAAGTATTTCTAAGCAACAGGAATTGAACAGGGCTAATTTTATATTCCTTTTGGGAGTTATTGCACGAAGGGGACAGGTTTGTGGAAGAAGGGGAGGGGAAATCTGGAATATAAAAAGAAGAAGGATTCCCTTCCTCTTTCATCAAAATACTGGGGTAAACTTAAGCGAAACACATAAAGTTTCTTATCTGTGAATATCTGTAACTTACTTTGTGGCGTCGTCCTAATCTCCAGGTATATCCGGATACTCCATTTTTTCTAATCTCCGTTGGATAAAACCAAAAATCTCTTCCAAAAGGACCTGGCATTCTTAGCCCGATTAATCCCCATTTACCTAAACATTGACACATCCAGGATCTCATTTGACCAGTTTGTGCAGTTCCAGAAAACGTTGCTGGTACTGTTGGCATTTGTACAGGTGGTGGTGTGGTTGGAGCATCCTCAGCATCGTCAGGTCGATACACTTCTTCATCAACATCTCTTGTTTCATCAATAGATCCATAACCAGAATTTTGTAAATGATTATAAGGTTGCAGATTATAATTGATATATGGAAAGTACGGCGGCTGATTATTCATTTAAAAGATCCCTCCTTATTTACTAAAATAAGCACCTAAGGTATGTGTATGTTACACCGTCAGTATGTGAAGCTTATTCACAGCCCAAAAATACAGAGTGGAAAAGTAACTATTCCACTCTGTAAATGATTTATCTTTTTATCGGGCGTTCAAGTGTTAAGATTTAATCGTCTAGTTGATCAAAGGTTCCGCTAAAACCTTGCTTCATTGATTCATACTCTTCCACAAACCTCTTACGTTCTTCCTCTTCGCCCCCGCCATGGAATTAAACGATTCGTATTTTTATTGAAATATTATTAAATACAAAACCCGTAAATGGAATATCCGTTTACGGGTTCGTTTTTGATTAAGGCTATTTTCGCATAAATTGTTGTTTTTCGTATAATTTCATCAACCCGTGTAACTAGAAGCTTCGTGGCATCTTTTCGTAAGAACGTTTGCGAAAATTGCCTTGAAACTAAGTAAATGACCCTTATTAAGCTCCAAAAGCAACAAAGTTTACGAAAAGAGCCTTGATTAAAGATCCCATTCATTTCTGCCACGCCAATTAAAAAATTTGTTCATCATTCTTAATTTTTAGATAGCGACATACTTATAAATTAAAAAGACAGGACAAGGTGATGGTTATTTTTCAGAGATTAATGGCTACTATTATTGGCAGCTTGCTCTTAGGAATTGGGGTAAATGGGTTTTTGGTGCCTAATCATTTAATTGACGGTGGAATCCTTGGAATTGCATTAATCCTACATTACTTTTTTGATTTTCAGACAGGGATTACAATGGTCGCTTTGAGCCTCCCAATCTGTATATACGCGTCAATGAATAAAAGGGGGTATTTTTTTAGTAGTTTACAAGGATTGTTGGTTTCTTCTTTGTTCATTGATTTGCTTGCTCCACTTCGATCTCAAATTTACCTTTCCCACCTTTTAAGTGCACTAATAGGAGGAGCAATCATTGGAACGGGGGTTGGTTTAATGCTCCGATATCAGACAAGCACTGGAGGGACGGACTTACTTGCGAAAATCATTTCTAGAACTTTTACCGTAAATATAGCCATTGTCATTATAGCCATTGATGGTCTCATTGTTTTGGCAAGTTTGACTTTACTCCCTTTAGACTCAGTCATTTATTCATGCGTGGCTATTACCACCGTTGGTCTAACAACTTCCTTGATTGGAGGAAAGTGATCTTTAATTTCATGTTTATTCATGTTGTTTTCTACATATGGGTAAATGTCTAATCCTAGGACAGTCGTGGAACATAGGATAAATTTGTAGTCATGAAAAATCAAGATAGAAAAATATGAATAACTGATGTGAGGGGTAAGTGCCGAAATGGAAGATCGAAAACAATACCGTGATGAATTGTTGGAATGGTGTAATAACCTTAATTCTTATTGGAATAGTATGAAGCCAGAAGTTTCAAACCGCTTGGATACGGAGAGTTTAGAGGCGTGGGAAGGGGCTTGCCTTCAATTACAAGAGAAATTAGAGGCAGATGAAACCGTGGAATTCGAGGACTATCTGACGGCCAAAGGTCTTTATGAACAGTGGGAACAACTAGTTAAAGGTACGGATGCCCATCCAGAAGTGATGGAGGTGGATTCCGAGTATCGTTTGGAACTGGAAGAGGACACACAAATCCACGAAGTATTATTTGACTTGGACGCTACTCAAGAAGAGCTTGAAGTCGTTTCTGACCATCGCATGGAAATAGGGGAGCAAACGGAAATCCACAATGAACTATGGGAATCGGATGCTACTCAAGAAGAGCTTGTAGCTGGTTCTGACCACCGTTTGGTATTGGAGGAGCAACCACAAATCCATGATGAATTATTGGCAACGAATGCTTCTCAAGAGGTATTTGGGCTTGAAAAAACTAAAGGGTTGGAGTTGGAGGAACAGCTATACTATCGTGAAGATTTGTTGGAAAGGTGTAATCACATTTATTCCAATTGGGAAAGTATGAAACCGAGTTTTTCAAAACTTTTTGAAAGTTTAGTGGAGTGGGAGGTATCATACCGCCATTTTAAAGAGAAATTACAGGCAGATATAAAAGCGGACTTCGATGATTATCAGAAAGCTAAAAGTCTACTAGATAGTGGAAATGGTATGCTTATGGGGAAGAAATAGAGATGTAACCCCTTGTAAAAGGTTGGATTCCAACCATCTGAAGGTGTGCTGAGAATACAGTTTTATGTAAGAAAAGAAGGACAGATTACTCCAATCTGTCCTTCTATCCTTCAATCAAGTGGCATGTTAGATTAGCACATAAAAATAGCTCCTACAATGATCAACAAGATGAAAAGTACAACGATTAAAACAAAGGTGCTGCCGCCGCCATAACCGCTACCACCACCATAACAGAAGAAACAAAGTTTATGAAAAGAGCTTTAACTAATAAGAGAAAAAGGTAAAAATGGGGATGCCTCGGCAATCCCTTTTCTTGTTGTGCTACAAAGCTGAAGAGCGTAACATATTATGATTACTTAGATTTTGAACAGCTTATGGAAACCTACGGTACCTGAGTTAATACATCTAAACAATTAAAACCATTCATTAAATTCTCTTTTTTTCACGTTTTAGTAAAAAATTCAAATCCAACTAAAATGCCTTAGCTCTTCAGTAACTTAAATATAGTGAATGGTAGCCTTATTATTTGGGCTTTGGCCATGTCGGAAATTAATTCCGAAATTTTGAAGTTTCCACTAATCCCCCATTACACTTGTCCATTACGAAATTTATGTCAATACATATAATGGCGTATGGCCATAAGTAAATGGGGGTGAAAAAATGTCAATTGAACATTTTCATGGACTGTGTAACAGACATATGGGTAGAGCTGTTGAAATCAGAACCCATGACGGGAGAATTCATAGGGGAATCATTCATCGAGTTTCCAACGACAGAGTTTTTCTTCAGCCAATTGGACGACCTAGAAACCTAGGCGGTTTTGGTTATGGAGGTTGGGGTTGGGGTTGGGGCGCTGGAATTGCGCTAGGTTTTATTGCTTCATTAGCTGTAATTTCTCTATTCTTTTGGTAGTTCATTAAATTAGATTCCGATATACTAAAATTCCATGTGATCAACAAAGGATTATTTGATCGATACTTCCGCAATAAAAAACGGACGAGAACTTTTTTCGTCTGTTTTTTTCCAGTTTTATCATACTTTCACTTTATTTGAGCAAAATGATCTGTTTTGATAGTTAGTAGATCCTTACTTGTTTTGTTAGTTGCATCAATATAATTCATAACCAGGTAATGCCCAACACAGTAGCCTAACATTTTCGGATAGAAACGTGATCCATATAATATGTTTTGATGTTTAAGGTCACTCTTTGGAACATCTTTATTAGGGAGCACTAAGTTTTCCCACATTTTCTTTAGCTCTTCATTGGTATAATACGATGTCCAAGTGGCTAAGAATTCTTCACCCAATCTTTCACGTACTGAATTTTCAGCTAATCCTTCTAAAATGATTGTGTCCAGCAATACATAATCCTCTTCGTTTTTTTGAAACTTGGATAACCGACAAACATGGTTATACTCATGTGTAAACAATGCCCTTATTTCCTTTTCTATGTTATCTTCTGAAATAAATAAAAGTAGTTTATCCTTGAAGGCCAAACCTGATTTTCCGTTAAAGTCCTGTTGTAACTTTCGGTTGTTCTTATCTGATGGAAAAATAAAGATAGGGATATTTGGTCCTTCCCACACTTTTTGAAGTCGTAGACTTTCCTCTTGTACAATTTCCCATACTTTATTTTTTTGTAATTTTTCCACTACCTCGTTTCCGTTCCCAATAGGATGATACATTCCATGTAGATTTAAGTAATCATAGATTTCGGAAGCTAGAGCACCCTCAAAGTGACCTGTTAACCTTTCACATATTTCAATTGGTTTATGATATGAATCGTGCAACCACTTATCCGTTCTAATCACGCCCATATCAGCCCTCCTAACTACACATTTAGTATAAAATACATTATGCACGTATCAAATAATCGTTCCGAAACCTATTTCCTTACCTTCCTGACGTCTATAATAGGTCATTAGTGTTTAAAAGAGTATCGTGAACAAATTTATCCCATTATCATAAAATAATGTACAATTTCAAAAAAGGATGGGATTGAATTTGAATTACACGTATCTTGATTGTTTAGCAATATTTGGAGTTGGAGGTGCCCATCCTGGAGGTCTTCAACTAACAAAAGAGCTCTTATCAAGGGAAAAAATTGATGAAACAAAGTCGATTCTTGATGCTGGGTGTGGAACAGGGCAAACCTCTGCATTTATTGCAGAACAGTACCAATGTCATGTTACTTCCTTAGATTGTAATAAAATCATGTTGGAAAAGGCTAGAAAAAGATTTTCATCTTTACATTTGCCTATTGGTGTTAAGCAAGGGAGCACTGAAAATCTTCCTTTCGATGAGGGTTTATTTGATATTGTTCTCTCAGAATCAGTCATAGCCTTTACAGATGTCTCCTTAACAATTCCTGAATTTAAAAGAGTATTAAAGCCAAATGGTGTTTTGCTTGCAATTGAAATGGTACTTGAAAAATCACTTTCTGAAGATGAACGGAAACCTATCGTTGATTTTTATGGTGTTTCTCAATTACTAACTGAAAATGAATGGTATGACTTTTTCAAAAGAGCCAGTTTTAAACAAGTTAGCGTAGAGAAGTTTAAACTTGAGTTTGATGAAAATGATGTGCTAAATGTTCCTGATTTTTCACTTTCGGAGAATATTGATGATAAATTCTTTGAAATTCTTGAAAAGCACTTGTACTTCACAAAAGTATATAAGGGTATACTAGGTTTTCGACTGTTCAGATGTTGTATTTGAACGATTCACGTCATACATTTCCTGCTCTTTTCAAGGCTTTAATAGAGATTAACTGTTAAACCTTGAATTCTGTGGTTAAAAAACGGTATGCTAAATAATATGACAAAGGGACAGATTGCACTCAACCTGCCCTTTTTTCATACAATTTAGAAGCCGCCCATAAAAGATGTTCCGACAATGATCAGTAGAACGAATATACCACGACTAACGCAGAACGTGTCTTGAACCATCCACGTAGAACACCTCCAACAAGGCTTATTAAAAAAGACTTTACTCAAAGAACAAAATCATACTGAATGGTTGATTAGCATACTGAAAGTACGATAATTAATAGAATGAACAATACTACGATTAATACAAAAGTGCTGCCGCCGCCATAACCACCGCTGTATCCATAACCGCTGTCGTAGCCACCGCCGTATCCACATAATCCCCACATATTTTTCACCACCTATTGGATTATTCATAGGAAAAACATTCCTACTATGTATATATATTTTCTTAAGACAAGGATTGATTGGACAAACAACATCGTGTTAGGACAAAATTAGCAATTTGCTTAAAAAATTTCTAAAAATGAAAAGAAGCGACTGCAATACATGCAAACGCTTCTTCGGAGGTATTCATATATGCTGGATGTTGCTGGCGGTGGTAGTAATAATATATGCACTCAGAATAAAGATGAATGGGACAAGTGCTGATTATAAGTAAATTAAGCAGGAAATGTAAAAATAGGAACCCTTCTTGAAAATGCCTACATTTGAAATATTATTAAAAACAAAACCCGTAATGGAATCTCCTTTTACGGGTAGTTTGTAATTAAAACTTTATCTAGTAGACCAATTTGCTTCCGCTTTTTGCCTACGACCAGGAAGAACCTGCCATAAAAGCTTAGCAACGGGATTTGAAAATTGATACGTTTTTCCTTGTTGAACAACAAAGTGTTTTCCGCTACACATTACGTCTTTCTTACCTAAACTTACGGCAAATGCGCACTGGCATTTGAACTCTGCCTTAGATGACCCATAATAAAAAGAAGAACCTTTTATAGGCTCTTCCTTCCTTCAAAAAAGTGACATTTCACCTTTTTGACTAGCAGCTTCCTATAATGGAAGCTCCTATATTGAAAATTACTCTTTAAAACTCAAAGGGAACAAAATTAAGTTACAGCAAGAACGATAATTAATAGAATGAACAATACTACGATTAATACAAAAGTGCTGCCGCCGCCAAAACCACCGCCATAACCCATGCCGCCGCCGTAACCACCATCGTATCCACAACTCATATCTCTTCACCACCTATTTAGTATTTGAGGATGTTATTTACCATCCACAAGATTATTATATTTTTTACAAGAGGAGGTGATTGGACATGTTCCCCTTGTTCGAAGAAATCCACAATTGTACCCTATTTTTTCTAAACGGATGAAAACAAAAAGAAGCGAATGTAATCATACATTCGCTTCTTCTGGAGGTGTATGTCTGTGCTTGGCGGCTGCAGAGAGATTCCTGTCTCTCACTTATAATCTATTCAAAAAGAATAAAGAGGACTGGACAAGCGTGGAGAAAGGATTAAATTTTTTTGGAACATGTGCTTTTTGCAGAATAAACATCATGAAAGAAAGAGCACAAAATAGGCTCTTCCTTTCATGATGTTTATTCATATATCAGTCGTTTTTTTAGAAAATGCGACGTCTTCTGGAGAAGATAGCAAAGATTAAAAAGAAGGGGATAAATCGTCTTCTTCTAAAGCCATCCCGAATAAACACGCCTCTTCCGGGAGGGTCAAACCCATCCATGAATCCGCGGTGAACTCTACCAAAACGATCTCTAATTTCAATAGGCTGACCCCTGAATCTCATAAGGGAATTCAATTTTTTTCCTCCTTTCTTTAAGCAGTATGTGCTTTTATGTTTGGAAAAAGGACAGGTAATTCCAACCTGTCCCTCGCCCCTTTAAAAAAGGGACATGGCACTTTTCTAATTTAGTAGCCAGTCATGAAAGAAGTGCCTACAATGATAAGCAATACGAAAAGTACAATGACTAAAGCCATTGAGCTTCTATGTCCACCACTCATGTTTCTCACCCCATTTTAAAATTATTCTTTAAATCTCATATGAACCAAAACTAAGTTACCGCAAGGACGATAATTAATAGAATGAACAATACTACGATTAATACAAAAGTGCTGCCGCCGCCAAAACTCATGCCGCCGCCGTAACCACCATCGTATCCACAACTCATATCTCTTCACCCCCTAATAAATATTGGAAGATGATCATTACCATCCTCACAATTAATATATTTCTTAAAAAAGAACGTGATTGGACGAGTTAACATTTGTTCGAAAAATCCGCAATCGTACCCTATTTTTTCTTATCTGATGAAAAACAAGAAGAAGCGTATGCATGAATACATTCGCTTCTTCCAGAGGTGTATAATGTCTGTGCTTGGCGGCTACAGAGAGATTCCTGTCTCTCACTTATAATCTATGCAAAAAGAATAAAGAGGACTGGACAAGCGTGGAGAAAGGATTAATATTTTTTGGAATATATGCTTTTCGCAGAATAAACATCATGAAAGAAAGAGCCCAAAATAGGCTCTTCCTTTCATGATGTTTATTCATATATCAGTCGTTTTTTTAGAAAATGCGACGTCTTTTTTTTGGAATATATGCTTTTCGCAGAATAAACATCATGAAAGAAAGAGCCCAAAATAGGCTCTTCCTTTCATGATGTTTATTCATATATCAGTCGTTTTTTTAGAAAATGCGACGTCTTCTGGAGAAGATAGCAAAGATTAAAAAGAAGGGGATAAATCTTCTTCTTCTAAAGCCATCCCGAATAAACACGCCTCTTCTTGGAGGGTCAAACCCATCCATGAATCCGCGGTGAACTCTACCAAAATGATCTCTAACTTCAATAGGCTGGCCCATGAATCTCATAAGGGAATTCAATTTTTTTCCTCCTTTCTTTAAGCAGCTTGTGCTCAGAATAAGAGGTATTCTAATTATTTACGTTTGGAAAAAGGACAGGTAACTCCGACCTGTCCCTCGCTCCTTCAAAAAAGTGATATGTCACTTTTCTAATTAGTAGCCTCCTCCCATAATAAAAGAAGTGCCTACAATGATAAGCAATACGAAAAGTACAATGACTAAAGCCATTGAGCTTCTATGTCCATCACTCATGTATCTCACCCCCAATTTGAAAATTACTCTTTAAAACTCAAAGGTAACAAAACTAAGTTACAGCAAGGACAATAATTAATAGAATGAACAATACTACGATTAATACAAAAGTGCTGCCTCCGCCAAAGCCACCGCCGTAGCCACCGCCGTAGCCACCATCGTATCCACAACCCATATCTTTTCACCACCTAAATCGTATTTAAGGAGGTTTTTTCCATCCTCACCATTAGTATATTTTTTACAAAAGAAGGTGATTGGACATGTTCCCGTTGTTCGAAAAAATCCGCAGTTGTACTCTATTTTTTCTTAACTGGTGAAAAACAAGAAGAAGCGAATGTATGAAAACATTCGCTTCTTCCAGAGGTGTATAATGTCTGTGCTTGGCGGCTACAGAGAGATTCCTGTCTCTCACTTATAATCTTGCAAAAAGAAAAAAGAGGACTGGACAAGCGTGGAGAAAGGATTAATATTTTTTGGAAATGAATATTCCTAATCCAAATTCTGGAGTCATTTGACTGCTTTTTTTGTAGTTATATTTAAATAAAAAAACACCCTGGAAGGATGCTTTAAACTCGGATATTCAGGTTGTCAAAAAAATATCTACCCTAGTCACTACGGCTAGTTGTGCCACTATATTTATGTGAATGAGGATGATCCCCGTTAACAGTCGTTACTCCTTGAAATTTATGATAATGTCCACCTCCAGGCAAGGAAATAGCAGGACCCGTCACGCCTCGAATTTCATGTTTATGTCCATCTTCCATCGAAGTAACTGTAAAGTATTTATGGGAATGTTGTACTCCAGTAGGAGCAGGTTCCGTTGTCCCTGCATACCTATGGTCATGTCCGTTAATAATAGAAGTCACTCCCGAAAAATGATGTCTATGAATGGGTGCGCCGTTCCAAGACGTCAGATATAAGTGGTGAGAATGCTCAGAACTATTTGAATCGGTTGAATGAATGATAAACCCAGTAATCGGAATTTCCATGTGTTGTCCCCCTTTATTAATCGCTCCTACAATTTATGAAACAACTAAATCATTTATGTGCCTTTCACAGAATAAACATAAAGAAGTAAGAACCCATAATAGGAACTTCCTTTCATTATGTTCTTTCTCAAGCAGGTGGCTCAGAATACAAGCTTATGCTAAGAAAAAGGACAGATTATCCCAACCTGTCCTTAGCTCCTTCAAAAAAATGACATGTCACTTTTCTAATCTAGTAGCCAGTCATGAAAGAAGTGCCAACAATGATAAGCAATACGAAAAGTACAATGACTAACGCCATTGAGCTCATGTTTCTCACCCCATTTTGAAAGGTACTCTTTAAAACTTAAAGGTTACAAGACTAAGTTACTGCAAGGACGATAATTAATAGAATGAATAATACTACGATTAATACAAAAGTGCTGCCGCCGCCAAAACTCATGCCGCCGCCGTAACCACCATCGTATCCACAGCCCATATCTTTTCACCACCTATTAATTTTTGGGGCGGTAATAACCATCCCTTAGTATATTTTTTACAAAAGAAAATGATTGGACAAGATCTCGTTTTTTACAAAAAAAAGCAAACGTACTGAATTTTTCTTAGCTGGGGGTCAGCAAGTAGAACTTGGATTTTTCCAAAATGCTAGCTGATTGTCTTGAGTTACTATTTATTAACTAGGGGACAGGTATCCACACTTTGATACATATCGCATCATAGCTTATTTAAGGGAGTATAAGAGAGGAGGAAAGTTATTGGAGGATAATGATCATCGCCGAAAGCAGAATAAAGAAATCGACCTTTTTTCAAGAGTAATGTTTGGAAAACGTCAATCTAAAGACATAGATCATTCACAAGAAAGCTCGGATACCAGAGCAAAGCATAACCTTGATTGGTTGGGGCGTAGAAGAAAAGAAGCCGTAACAAGTAAAAAAGACCATCAGACTCAAACCACTCAGAATAAAGTGGAAAACTTTATGAACAATCTGGATATAGAATTGCTTTTTGAAACCTATGACACCATCAAAACAACAACAGAACAATATAAACCTTTAATTAAAGGAATGGCCCCATTCTTTAGTAAAATCACTGGTAAATTTAAAAAGTAGTAGCGAAGAGAAGGGAATACCTACATTTGCGGTGTAGGTATTTTCTACCTGATCCAGGCCTGAGTGCCTGGATCAGGTAGTTTTATCTAAATAAAGCTAATCGTGCCACAAATAAAAAAGACTCCCTCTTGAGGCTGTTGACAAATCCTTGTCAACAGCTTGCCTGGGAATACGTTTTTTTAAGCTTTTATTGTAGTATGAATTACCTACTTGATTATGATATAAAATACATAATTTTTACAAAAAATTGGATTTTTTGAGCCTTTTTGTAAAATGCGGTCAGGGTAAAACCTGGTGAACAGAAGATATGGGGCTATGGGATAATGGACAGTTATTTATTGGTAAAAAAGTAAATTCAAGTATTATAATACTATCAAAAGAGGGCGTTCTTATTAAAAGGGGGAATCTACATTGCAATTTTATTTTTATAATGAGAGCTTCAAAGATGCAATCGACCAGTATCAATTAGACGAGGAACAACTTCGCTTTACTGGCGAGCCCAAGGATTGTATTAAACTATCAAACGAAGATTCCGAGCGTTCTTCCATCTTAGCCATGGAAAACGATGAACTCGTCACTTTTTTCGTTTTACATATTAATGAGGGGGTCAAACCCTATTCGGACAATGAACAAGCCATTTTGTTAAGAGCTTTTTCAACCGATTTCCGTCACCAAGGCAAGGGCTTTGCGAAAAAGACATTAACGCAGTTACCTGCTTTTGTAAAAGAAAATTATCGTGAAATCAATGAAATGGTCTTAGCGGTTAACGTGGGAAACGAAGCAGCACAAGCATTATATGAAAAGTGCGGGTTTATAGACGAGGGGGAACGGCGAATGGGGCCAAAAGGTGAGCTGATTGTCATGAATTACTATTTATAAACCATCGGACAAGTATCCACACTTCGATTCATAACGTATCATAGCTTATCTAAGGTAGTGTAAGAGAGGAGGGAAATTATTGGAGGATAAGGAACATCAGCGAAAGTCGAAAAGAGAAATGGACCATTTTTCAAGAGTAATGTTTGGCAATCGTCAGCAAAGAGACAAATCCCATTCTAAAGACAGCTCGGAACCCAAAACAAATCGTAATGATGATTGGTTTTTTGGGCGCAGAAAAAAGCAGGATGAACACAAGCAGCAGGAACAGGAACAGTCTATTCAGGATAAAGTGGAAAACATCATGAACAATGTGGATATAGAATTGTTATTTGATACCTATGACACCATTGTAACAACAACCGAACAATATAAACCATTATTTAAAGGAATGGCTCCTTTCTTTAGTAAAATTACTGACGTATTTAAAAAGTAGTGGCGAAACGAGCAGCAAATAAAATGTTTAATTTATTGTCGTGGAATGTTAAGAATTAATTAAGAATAATGAACTATGATTAAGACAATCTTTTTCAAGAAAGACCCCCTTTGATATATTACTTGATGCCCTCGTGGATTGTTTTCGAACAGTCTGGAGGGCTATTTTTTTGGAAATCTCTGCATCCTTGCAATCCTTTTTTTACTTGCAGCTATAAGATGGGGAGATTGGAGAAATTGGAAGAGGTATTACCCTACCATTCTATTTTTTATCGGTGGCGACCTTTTGAAGAACACGATACTCCATGACCATCGTATGTGGAAATATCAAGAAACACTATTTTTAGAAGAGATATTTTACGGCCATTTAGTCATCAATCTCCTTGTCATGGCGGTCATTTATCCCTCTACAATCTTGATTTATCTTGGGAGGATGCCACTTGAAAAGGGAAAGCGAATCTTCTGGATTTTATTTTGGGTGTTCATTTATATAACCATAGAGTCCATTAATCTTCACTATGATGTGATCAATCATTACCATGGATGGAATATGTGGTGGTCGTTAATTTTTGATATCGTTATGTTTGTTATCTTTTGGATTCATCATAATAAACCACTGTTGGCTTGGGCATTTTCCATTACGTGGCTCATTATTTTGTGGAATATGTTTAATTTATCCCATAACTTGTTGAAATAAGGGGAGTTTATGAGTATATCCATCATATCATCCATCACTTTATTAATTCTCATTTCTTTTTGTGTTACACCCAAAAAAATGCACATATTTGAAATCATTTTTAATTGGCTGCTTGCCTGGCTTCTCATACACCCGTTATCTTGGATTATATATGTTAATTTAAAATGGATAACAGTATCGAAGAAATTAGTGGATTTTTGGACGTATGCTTGTGATCGATTGATTCTTATTCCGCTTCTGATAGTAATCTTTTTTGAGGTTTCATTGAGGTTCAATCGAAAAGCAGCAAAATGCATCACTCTAACCGTGGCGATTTTTATTTTAATGATAGATGAATACGTTTTGATTCAAGTGGGGGTTCTTCATAATGTGAAGTGGAATATTGTCTATTCTTTTATTGAAAAGGCCTTCATTCTTCTTGTTTCTTATTTTTTATGGATGAGATTTAGAAGGAAATTTTTTTAAGAGGAGTTTAGGTATCATGTTTTTATATTTACCAAAACACTTTGATGAAAATGAATGGTTCATAATCATTGCCCTGGTTTTGAGTATTTTCTTGGTGAGGTTGCCAAAAAAAATGCCTACTGAAGTTTCTTACCTAATCGTCCTATTAAGTCTCGCCATTCCTAATATCATCGACCATAGCATTGCTGCCATATCCCCTTTTGATGCATATCAAATCAATGATTCGGAGAAGTATGAAGTATTTGATGTTCTATTAAGCGGCGTGTATATTCCATTTGGGTATCTTTGTGTGTATTTTTATGAATGGCTTAGACCGAAGAAACTGAAGATTGTATTTTATATTCTTAGCTGGGCCCTCTTTGCTATCTGTACTGAGTTTGTTCTAGTAAAATTGAATGTCTTTACTTACCGTGGTTGGAAATTGATCTATTCGTTTCCTACCTATTTGCTGGTCATTTCTCTATTTTTAATTTATTATGAGTTCCTTCTATTTCATCATAAGAAAAAGGTGAAAAGAGAAAAAATTTCAATGACCTAATCCAGGCTCAACCGCCTGGATTTTTAGTTTGTGGAGGTTGGAAAGGGGCTCGATTACAACCCAACCCCAAACAACCTCAACTCCTCCGCATCATGCGGCAGCTTAATCATTCCTTCAAACGTCATCCCAATCTTCTCAAGAACACGAGCGGACCCAACATTGTCCTCAGAGGTGATTGCTACAATCCGCTTCAGACCCAGTCCATCTCTTGCGTACGCTAGCGTGGCCGCAGCCGCCTCAAAGCCATACCCCTTTCCTTGAAACCTGGTTAAAAAAGCAAAGCCAAGATCAACATCATCTAAACCATCTCGTTTAATCAATCCGCAAATCCCAATCGGGGTCCTGCTTTCATCCTTTAATTCCGTCAAAAATAGACCAAAGCCCAGTCGGGAGTACATCTCCATTGGTCCCGTTACAATATAGTTTCGAGCGTCATCTAACGTCCGCACCCCGCGATCACCGATGAAACGCACCCATGAAGGGTCATTCAGCAATTCGAGAATAAACGCGGTATCATCTGGTGTTAACCAACGAAGGATTAACTGATCCGTTTCCATCACCTTCAATAAAACACACCTCATTTCATAAAAAATGAATATCTACATCACACTATATCATGTCAAATTATCGTTTTGAAAATTTTTATAAACGGTTCAAATAGCATAGACGCTTATACCTAATAATTGTAAAATGAAAAATATGTCTAATGAAATAAGGAGTTTGATATGAAGGGGAATAAGAGTTTTATATATCTTTTAGTTATCTGTATGATCATGCCATTCTTTAATCCTTACTTACATGTAAAGGCCGAAACGGATTTAACAACAACAGAAAAGTTTTATATCGGAGATGAATATATTTCTGGCCACACATATATTAAAAATGCGAGAATTAAGGTTATGTCTGATAGTGGATTTCCTTTCATTTTCGGAGCGAAAACAAACGAAGATGGAGATTTTAAGCTGGTTTATAAATCTTATTATCGTAGTGTAGGAAGTGATATAAAGCTTGGAGTATATGATGAAAAAGGAACTCTAGTTGATACTGAAATAGTGACAATGCGGAGCGAAAGGCCCTTTCAAGTTTCACCTGTCAGCTCCGACACTGAAAGTATTACATTTTCTGGGAATGGTTTTTCGAGAGTTGATTTAGTTGCTAATGACAAAGTTTTAGCAACTTCCTCACAGCGGACTATGAAAGCTCCCAAATTGAATCCTGGAGAGTTTCTTACTTTTAATTTTCATTTATCAACAGGCGATATTGTGACCATCAAAAAGATCGTTTCTCTCTCTAATAAGGATATCTTTATTTATCCGATGTCTGATTCCTCTGAAAGAACAAAAGGGACTGTATCCATTCCTAATGCCCATTTGCTTTATTATGTTGATGATTTAGGATCTGCATATGAACAAAATAGATTAATAGAATTCTATGCTGACGAAAATGGGGATTTTAGTAAAGATAAAGGAGCGGGTGGAGTTGTTCCTTATTTTTATGTGTGTGTATTTGATCCGATTTTTGACAATTTTATTGGAAAGGGAGAACCCGAATATTTGCCAGCATTGCAAATTAATCCAATAACCAATCTTTCAACAGAGATTAGTGGCCGAGCAACCCCGAATCAAGGTATTGAGATAACTAATATAGACACGAATGAACAATTAGGGGTAACGACTACAGATGATTTTGGGTTCTATAAATTAGCAGTAAGCAATTTAGTTGCAGATGATTTTATTTCTGTAAAAGCTTATTCAAATGAAACAGGCAAATCAATTTCTCGTAAAACAGATGTCCAGAAGGTTTACATTAATGATATTAATGATGCATCCGAAATGATCACAGGCAATAGTTCATTTGGTACTAGTGTAACTGTCGAGGTTACTCCACCATCCATTCAACAGTTATCATTAAATGCATCAGCGTCAAAATCTAAGATCTATGGCCCATATCCCATTACGGAAGGAAGAGATTTTTCTTTGAAAACCGGAAGACTTGCTTCAGGTTCAAAAGTCTCTTTAACTTTCAAAAAGAATAGTGAAAACGTGACGATGCCAACCATGACAGTGAAAAAAGTGTTAACACCTGCACCGTCAAAATCAAACGTTGTAATTGTAAATAATAAAGGAAAAGCAGACATAGTCAAATTTAAAAACATGCCAGCAGGAGCAACAATAAAGGCCTATACGACAAAAACAGGCGGATTACCAGTTCGTTCACTAAAATTAACCACTACGTCGGCAGAACTTGTTTTTTCTCAATTAGGAAAAGTAAATGGAAGTTTATATGTTACCGTAACAAACCCTGGATTAAAAGAGAGTGATCGTGTAGCCATTAGTTACTTAGGTGAACAATCTGATACCATCTCTTCAAAGCAAGTGAAAACGACAAATAATAGAGGAAAGAGTGATATTGTTTCTGTTAGTAATATTGCTGTTTCTGACGTAATTAAAATATATTCTCGAACCAACCAATTACTAGCTTCTAAAAAAGTAATGAGCGGCAAATCTATCTCGCTTAGCTTAAGGCAGTTAGGTACTAAGGCTAGTTTTATGTACGTAACGATCACTAAAAACGGTATGCTAGAAAGTAAAAAAACGGCTATTTCATATAAGGGTGAAGTGACACAGGCTTTAAACAGCAAGAAAGTGAAAATTACCAATCACAAGAAAAAGAGTGATGTAATTACCGTTACTAACTTAAAGAAAAATGATCTGATTTACGTTTACAATTCAAAAAAGAAAAAATCGCTTCAAAGAAAGCAGCATCCTCATCCGTTTCAATTCGTATAAAGCAGATTGGGGTAAAAAAGGGATATGTATACTTAACAGTAAAAAGTGACGGTATGCTCGAAAGTTCAAAGGTAAAAGTAAACTTTAAAGGTGAATAGACGGAACCGGATAATTTTTAAAGATGTACTATTTGGTACATCTTTTTTGTTATGGGGTGCTTGTTAGAGGATTGAGGGTGAAAAAGCAAGTGGCAGATTAAAAATTTTCAGCCTACACAAGATGACAAGGTTTTTATAAAAAAAGGTAACTTAAGAGGAATAACTCGGGGTATTAATAATGGAGTAAAAACAATTAACATAGGAAGTGAATAACCATTGCAACCGCAAAAGAAATTATTACTTTTGTCAATAATAAGCAGCGTTTTAGTCATTTTAAATGGCTTTTTTCAATGGAATATCGTGGACATAATAACCCCATTTTTAATGTTACCATTGTGGCTAGTGTTGTTCGGATTTTTTATTGTTGTGACAGTGCTAGCCATTGTTCAATTGTTCAAATATAAAAATTGGCAGCCACTAGCTATCCAGATATTCACGATCCTATTTTTGTTCTACTTTCCTTTTACAGAAACGATGTTAGATTTAGATTTTAAAATGCACAAAGCGGATAGAGAAGAAGTAGTGAACATGGTGGAAAGTGGGGAGATAAAGTATAATGTCCCGGACAGTCCTTCACTCATTCGCCTGCCGAAACAATACGACCATCTTTCTAAGGGAGGTGGAGAGGTGATTGCGGTTCGAACCGGTGAGCACTTCACCATTCTTTTCTTTACTTTTCGAGGGCTTTTAGATAATTTCTCAGGATTTGTATACTCCCCCAACGGCAAAAAAGCGATAGAAAAGGATCTTGAAGAGGACTTTTTGGAAATAAAAAAGTATGCTAAAAATTGGTATTGGGTCAGTTCTTCTTAAAGCTCGACCGATGAAACCATTATCATAAAGGGGAGAGCATGATGACAACAACTTTTATAAAATTAAAAGAACCCACCTCAAGCATTGTCGAGGTGTTTAATCGCTGGGAAAACGACCCAGCATTAATTCCGTTAACACGCCCGAACCAGAACCAATCCGAATTGGATCGTCGTGAAAATATGACCCTCGAGGACTTAACCAAACGGATGGAAGACCACCACATCTATCTAATCTACCTGGATGACGAGTTGATCGGAGAAATGAATTATGTGGTTGATCCGCCGTATATGTTCAAAAAAGAGCCGGGTACTGCCTGGCTGGGTATCACGATTGGTGAATCCGCAGGGAGGGGCAAAGGGATTGGATACGCAGCCATTGAATATTTGGAGAAACAGGTTAAAAAACAGGGGCTGAAGCGAATTGAATTAGGCGTGTTTGAATTTAACGAACAGGCACAGAAACTCTATCAAAAACTGGGTTACACAGAAATCGGCCGGATCGACAATTTCACCTATTGGCAAGGGAAAATGTGGACGGATATTCGTATGGAGAAGTATCTATGAAATTCAACTCCGTATTAATCAGAAAAGAGGGCACCAGATATGGGTGCCCCAGGAGGATAGTAATAAGGTGGGACTTTGATCCAACCTCTTTTTCTCATTAAATCCTTTAAAGAGGCACCAAACTTCATTTGCTCTAACATAGCGTGAGTAAACATTGAAGCTACATCATTTCTTATCGATTGTGCTGCACTTGTAGCACAATGGACAATAGCGGCAACGGTTTTAATACTTAACCTATTCATGATTTCATCGTCGGTTAGTTTTGTTCCTAAAGGAACGCCGTCTGGATTGGATAAAGGCCGCTCTTCACTCGTTGGCGGTAAGTGAATGCCTTCTTTCATCATAAATTTCTTAAACCTCTGACCTTGTGTTTGGCATTGTTTTAAACTTTCATTTAAGCACCTGACGACATCATCATCTTTAGAAGTGTTTAATCCAATTTGGAGAAAAACACTAGACTCGTCCATAATGGTTTGATATGTCCAGCAAGCCATAACTTCACCTACGTGAAGTGGATTTTTCGGTTCACCATCTAGGCTCATTTGTAAGAAGTCTTTTAGTGATTCATATATAGAAGTCATGATTAGAACCTCCTTTCAAATTGGAGGAAATCGAACCTAGTTTAAATAGTTTAGGTATTTATAGGCTTACCCAGAGATTTAATTACTATGTATTGAAAGGGAGTAAAAAATGATTGATTAGATATTATGGAATTTTAATTTTGTCTACTTTATTATTAGTTTCCTCGATAGGTTACCTTGGTTTTACTTGTATCGAAAAATAGGGAAAAGTGAATATATCATTAATAATTTACCCAATAAAAAAAGAGCTTAATAGCTCTTACTTTAGTCCGTATCCGCCCCACCTACGCTAAATACGATGATGTCCACTATTACCATCCAACCCAGTATAATTATACAATAAAACGTTTACATATTCAATATATATACATATACTAATATATTCCAATTTATGTTCATTCTGAAATCAGCCTAGTTTTTTGTTATTAGAGAATAATTTCATTAGTAAAAAAGAACTCTAAAATTGGCTGCTAAAATTTAAGCTTTTTTAGTAAGTAACCAGCCATCATATTAATTTTGAACCTGCAAATCACAAAGGAGGAAATTTCATGACAAACCGTAATGACAACCGAAAACAGCCCCACACTGGAGGTAGTAAGGCCGCTGATACAGAATTTGGCGCAGAGTTGACACAAAGTAAAAAAGCAAGGAAAAAAGCAGCGCGAGAAAGTAAACAATAGGGGGAAATTCACAGGGACGGTTTTTGGGCTTTATTTACGGAGTTACTTAAGGCTACTAGGACCGTCCCTGTGGTCCAATCCAAGGTCCAAGTGTCCTCCCCCTTCATCAAATGCGTGCTTAAAGTCAAACGCAAAAGGAGTTGGTCCATGCTGAAGATAATAGTTGTACCTCTTGAAAGCCTCTTCCCAGGATACATCCTTCATCTTCTCCGTCCACCAGACCACATATGTAGGTTGCTTCTCTTGTTGAGATTCAATCCACTTGTTCCTGTCTCGTAAGGCTTGCTTATGTCGCCCTGAATAGGTAAAACGATATAAAGATTGAAGGCTTTTCCAGACGGTTAGTGTAAGAATAGGTAAACCATCTCCTTTAATCGTTTCCTCAGGGAATGGCACTCCATGAGAAGAAAACTCCTCTATAAGTTGCCCTGATCTAGAAGCCTGTCGCATGACTTCGTATCCCACTTCAAAAAACTCACGAGAAGCAGGATGTTCATACGGATGTTTTAGCCTGCCAACGGTATAAATCGCAACAAAAGACATAATAATCTCCTCATTTCCACTTTTAACCTACATATATTCAAGAAAGACTGGACTAATTCCAGTGCAGGGAATGGAAGAAGGATATTCTTCTATTTTATCGAATTATTGATAAACCAAAATAAAAGGGTGATAGGAATAGAAAAAATAGTAGACAACGATACGGTAACATCTATTGTCCATAAGCTTCGGAGCGCAGGTTGTGTTTTTGCTGAAGATGAGACGCAGTTACTTGTTTCAGAGGCACAATCTTTAGAAGACCTCATAAATAAGGTGGAAATGCGAGCCGATGGTTTACCAATTGAATACGTAATTGGATGGGCACAGTTCTGTGGTCTTCGGATTGAAGTGGAACGAGGAGTTTTTGTTCCTCGGCAGCGTACAAAATTTCTTGTAGGGCAGGCAAAAGAACTTGCTTGTTCTGGCGATATCGTCGTTGACCTCTGTTGTGGTTCAGGGGCTATAGGTGCGGCGCTGGCAGCTGCTATGGGAGATATTATGTTGTATGGCTCTGACATCGACCCTATTGCCATACGATGTGCAAGAAGAAACGTCACTAAATTCGGTGGTCGAATTTTTGAAGGTGACTTGTATAAAGCTTTACCACAATGGATGAAAGGTCATATAAATATACTTGTCGCTAACGTACCTTACGTTCCCACTAAAGCAATCGAACTGCTTCCGCTGGAAGCTCGTCTTTATGAACCAAATTTGGCTCTGGACGGAGGAGAGGATGGCCTAAATATTTTACGAAAATTGGTAAAAGAGGCTCCTTATTGGCTTGCTCCCGGAGGACACCTATTAATAGAGACGAGCGGAATACAGGCACCACAAACTTATGAGATTTTTACTAATACCGGATTGGCCGCTAAAGTAGTTAGAGACGTAGAACTAGACGCTACTGTTGTAATTGGAACCAATAAGTAAACGCCATGGGGACGGTTCTCATGGCTTTTTTCCGTCGTTAATTGTGGCCACCAGAACCGTCCCCATGGTCCACTGTCCTGCCGCAAAACAAAAACCGCCCATTATAAGGCGGTTTAGTTTTTCTGTCTAGAACGTTGTTTAGGATCTGTCCATATCTTATTAGTAAAATCGTTTAAAGCTCTCAAAATGGTCTATATAATACGGGCTTTGTAGATTGGAAATCATTACTCCATCATCGTTGGCGTGGATGAATTGGTTGTTGCCGAGGTATATTCCCAGATGGGAAATTCCTTTTTTATATGTATTTTCGAAAAAGACGATGTCGCCGACTTTCGGTGTGTCAACATAATAGGTGCGGTCATAGAAACCTTCCGCTGAATAACGGCCAATTTCCATTCCAGCTTGATTGGCCACATAATAGACGAACCCGCTGCAGTCAAAGCCAGAAGGCGTACTGCCGCCCCAGACATAAGGAGTACCCATAAGTTTCTTGGCACTTTCGATCATCTTTGTGGCAAGAGCAGTATTAACGGTAGGTTCTGTCTTTGTCCCAGGAACCTTTAGCTTTTGGCCGACAAAGATCCTATCGGAAGCTAATGTATTAAGTGCCTTCAATTCGCTAATTGTCAGCTTATATTTGCTCGCGATTTTTCCAAGGGTGTCGCCACTATGAACAATGTAATCCGTGGTTTCCTTAACAGCAGGAGTCGTTGGTGTTTTCGGCGGTGTGGTTGTCACTGGTTTTGTTGTCACTGGCTTCGCTGGAGTCGTAGTCGCTTTTTGGGCCGGAACCTTAAGCTTTTGGCCAGCATAAATCATATCGGATTTAAGTTTGTTCAGTGCCTTCAAGTTCGTCACAGAGGTTGAATGTTTCCCGGCAATCTTGCCAAGATAATCGCCTTTTTGGACAGTATACACACTAGTTGCTGTCGCTGTCGTTGTCGTCTGCGGCTTGGCTGACGTCGTCGTTACCGGTGTGGTTATTGTCGTCGTGGTTTGTTTCGGTGCTGAAACCTTTAACACCTGTCCGACATGGATAATCGTATTACTCAGTTTGTTCCACTGTTTTAGTTCAGCCAGGGTCACATGATACCGGTTGGCAATCTTAATCAAGGCATCACCTTTTACAACGGTGTAAGTGGTGGGCTGTGATGCTTGGGCCATTTTGCTCGCTACCGTGATCTTGAGCATTTGGTTAACTGAGATAAAATCGGACTTCAACCCATTTGCTGTTTTGATTTCTTTGATACTGGTATGATATTTACTCGCGATTTTCGATAAGGTATCGCCTTTTTGAACCTTGTATGTATCGGCCAGGGCCGTGCCTGTAAATACGGTCGAAAGCAGGGCAGCTGTCGATAAGGCACGAACAATAGTCTTCTTCACTAGCAAATCACCTCTTTTTTTTCACAGTTTTATTAATTTTACCATAGTTTGCTAGTGTTTCGGAGAAAAAGATGTAAATATTTCCTGAATTGTTAGTAAAAAAGGGTTTATTTGCTGAATTATCAAAATAATTTAGGTGCAAACCCTGTCAAAAGAACATGTGGAAATCGTTTCCTCACTAACCAGAACAAATTCTTACAAAATTCACTAAATTACAACAAAATTCTATGGAAATACATTTACATCTTTCTTGTAATCTAGTAAAATTGTCAATTAGTAAACTAAAGGAGGAAAAGAAAGGTGGATCGGTCGATAGAAGAAAGCTCCAAAGTAGATAATTTCTCAGAAATCGTGAGAAAAGCTTACGAAACGGGCGTTAACGAGCATGAAATCACCCTAGAAAAACTAATCGCAGACCTAAAAGCAGATTTGAAAAACTTAATGGTCGGTTAAATATATATATAAATATAAGATTGATATAGGCCACCGAGGTTATCTCGGTGGCTATTTGTGTGTTTTAGGGAATTGTCGGCGTGTATGATGCCTGAAGAGTTAAGAAATTTGATTGAATGGTAACCATAGGAAGCGACTAATGCCCGTGAAGGCAAAAAAATGGCTTCAACAGTAACTAGTCCAAGCGACTAATGCCCGTGAAGGCCAAAAAAAGACTTCAGCGGTAACTAGTCCAAGCGACTAATGCCCGTGAAGGTGAAAAAATGGCTTCAATGGTAACTAGTCCAAAAGCCACTGATACCCAATAAGGGAAAAGAGAAGAACAATTTTCGGGGATGAACCTTTGGTATAAACTATGAAATTATTGTCTATCCTTAAACTATAAAACTAGTTTGTAGGGGTGGTTATCGATGAGCAAAGAGGAATTAAATAAAATTATTGCTGTAAAAAAGATGGATTTAGAGGAGTGTGAACAAGAACTGAACAATCGTTACTATCCTTCTATAGTAAGAATGGCAATGACGAATTACATATTAATCTTACAAGAACAATTAGAAAAGTATAACAACGATCGTATTAATTTATAGTAAGGCATATTATCTTTTTTGCTTTTGTGGGACTTGGTTTATTCAGGATGTATGGAAATATGAATGATTTTCATCAGATAGGATCGCCGCGGCGGTCTTTTTCTATAACCAAAAGGATTCAGGACAATACTTGGAAATAATCACCATAAATTTGGAGATAGTAAATATGAGGTGATTTGTGTGAGTTCGGTGATAAAGAATTTTGATTTACATGCGCAAGGGAATTGGCTGCCGATCAGTGTATCGTTGCTTTTGCTTTTAATTGCCCTTTTTATGCCCAAAAAAGAAATCGGTTGGAGAGAGTGGTATATTACATTTGGAGTGATTGGTTATTTTGCCTGGATTGGTGATTCCTTGATTGGAAGAATGTTTGATCTAGTTGATTTTGGCCACCCGAATGTTACGGGAATAGGTGAGTTTTTAAGTTACAGTATCATTCCTTCGGCGCTGTCTGTTATGTATTTAAACTATTTTAAGAAAACAAATAAATGGACTCTAGTTATTATTTTTACCATCATTGCTACACTAATTGAATGGGGAATGAGGAAAGTGGGGTATATAAAGCCTCATGGCTGGAGTTTCTTCATTTCAATACCGTTGTATTTTGTGGTATTTAGCTTTTTCCTTCCTTTACACAGGAAAATAATAAGATGCAAATCCTCGTAATGCATCAAAATGAGGTTCTCTTGGAACTCACTCCTTTTTAAAAAAGTGTCTTGTCCTTAATCGAGTAACAAGCAAAAGTAAATTAAGCGGAGATTTTTCGGTTAAATGCAGAATGGAGCTCGTTTCGGGATAAATAAGGGGAGATTTTCCGTTTATGCAAAGCAAAATCTCCCATTTTCGAATTTTTCGAGTCAATAGGCGGAATTTCTCCGTCTATGTATCAGCTTGGGTGCTTAACCTGATCCCCCAACCGATAAGTGCGGATGCGGGAATCAGCAGTCCCCTTATTAATATGTTTCATAAATCACTTTCCCTGTCTGGGATGTATCATAGTCGCCTAAAGAGTTAACTTCAGACTGAAAATGGCTCGATGATAAAATTTCCTTGACGGTGTTTATTAGTCGTTCCGTTTTGTGGGTTTTTATAATAACCAGGTCATACTGTTCTGTTATTAATGGAACAAAATCAACTCCCACTATTTTCGCGGCTTTTTCAATTCCCACACCTATATCAGCTATTCCAGTCGAGACAGGGGAAGCCACACTTAAATGGTTGCTCTCTTCGTGGTCATAACCCTTTATGTTCCTAGAAGGAATCTCGTTGATTCTGAGTTGTTCATCAAGAAGGATTCGTGCTCCTGATCCTTTTTCTCGATTAATAATTTTCACATCTTCTCGTTTTAAATCAGTCCAAGAGGTGAGGTTTAATGGGTTGCCCTTTTTAACGTAAAAACCTGCTTTTCTCGAGAGGAGGTTGATTAAAATAAAAGGAAATCCCACTAATATTTTTTTTATATAGGGTAGATTATACTCGCCTGTATCCCCATCAAACAGATGTAAGCTAACGATGTCACCATCTCCATTGTACATGGAGATTAGGCTGTTTAAACTTCCCGTAAAAGATCTTAATGGTTTATAGGCTGAGTTTTTCTCGATGTGTTTACCTAATATATCTAAAACTAGGTCCTGTCCGCTAATGACAATGTTAAGGGATTCCTTTGTTTCGTTCCTGTGAGAATCGGCAACAGAGGGTGGGAATGTAGTATTCTGATTCGTTTTATGATTTTTTATATAATTGTCCAAGTCTTTTGAATCAATTCTCATTTGTCTACCTACACGGAATACAGGTAGTTGCCCTTTTTTAACAAGGTCATAAAGGGTTAATTTCGATACCTTTAATAGCTGCGACACCTCTTCGATCGTATAGGAAAGTTCCTTTGACATTTACATCCCTCCAACTTTTATTTTACTTAATAGCTGTTAAAAAGTATATTCCAGATAAAAAAATGAGAAATGTGATTTTTCTTCTATTCATTTTAGTTATAACTAATTACAATAAGTTATAACTAGTTATAATTAGTTAGTAGGGGAGAGTGGGATAATGAAAAAACGAAATCTTTTAATTTACTCAATGATGCTATTATTACTGGTTTTATGTGGGTGTTCAGCTAATGAACAAACGAAAAAGCCTGAGGAACAGAATCAAAAAGTTTCTGAAAAGAAAGTGGAGTTGACGATTTCAGCAGCTGCTAGTTTACAAGAAGCCTTAAATGAGATTAAAACAACCTTTGAGAAGGAACATTCTAATGTGAAAGTAAACTATAACTTTGGAGCTTCAGGAGCGCTTCAACAACAAATTTCTCAAGGAGCACCTGTCGATCTTTTCTTCTCAGCCGCGGAGGATAAATTCGATAAACTGGTGCAAGACGGACTAATCGACAAGTCAAAAGGTATAGATCTAGTTGGAAATGAACTAGTATTAGTCGTACCAAACGATTCAAAGAAAGAGATTAAAGGATTCGAGGACCTTTCCAAAACCGATAAAATTTCCATTGGTACCCCAGAAGCAGTGCCTGCAGGACAATATGCGAAGGAAACATTAGAAAAATTAAATGTTTGGAAAGCAATTGAAGGAAAAGTGGTTTATGCAAAGGATGTTAGACAGGTGCTTACATATGTAGAGACGAACAATGTGGACGCAGGAATTGTATATAAAACAGATGCTATGGTTTCTCAAAAAGCAAAAGTTGTTGCTACAGCAGCAGAAGATACGCACGCCCCTATTATTTATCCATTAGGTGTGATTAAGAAAAGCAGCCATCCTAAAGAAGCCCAACTATTCTATGATTATCTTCAAAATGAAACATCAATGAAAACGTTTGAGAAGTATGGTTTTAAAGGAATAAACTAATAGACAATGACAACTGAGTTTTGGTCACCAGTCAGACTATCCATCGAGATAGCAGCAGTCTCTGGTGTATGGGTTTTAATTTTAGGATTATTTTTTGGGAAGGTGATGGCTAATACGAAATTTAAAGGGAAGACCTTAGTTGAAACAGTTTTCCTTTTACCGCTGGTATTGCCGCCTTCTGTCGTAGGTTTCTTGTTAATTGTTATATTTGGAAGGAATAGTCCCATCGGACAAATGTTAGAAGAATTGTTTAAACAACCTGTTATGTTTACGTGGTGGGCAGCTGTAATTGCTTCTTCTGTTGTCGCTTTCCCTCTTATGTATCAATCTGCTAAGACAGGGTTTGAAGCTATTGATGGAGAAATTGAGCATGCAGCTCGTGTGGACGGGGCAAATGAGTTCAAATTATTTATGTTTATTTCCATGCCACTTGCACGTAAAGCGATCATTTCGGGTGCAATATTGAGTTTTGCGAGAGCGTTGGGGGAGTTTGGAGCGACTTTAATGTTTGCTGGAAACATCCCAGGAAAAACCCAAACCATTCCAACTGCTATTTATGTAGCTATTGATTCCGGCAATATGGAATTGGCTTGGTTATGGGTATCGAGTATGATCGGTATTTCATTTTTAATGTTGCTATTCGTGCACAATATGAAATCCTGAAGATATATATAGTAAAAAAAGAAGGTTGCTGAATTCAGCACCTTCTTTTTGTGTGACTAATTACTGCATTGAAATCCAGACACTCTTAACTTCTGTATAGTTATTAAGGGCATAGGATCCCATTTCACGTCCAATACCAGATTGCTTATATCCGCCAAATGGTGATGCAGCATCAAATGCATTGTAGCAGTTTACCCAAACAGTTCCAGCACGGAGCTTGTTTGCGATATAATGTGCATTAGCAACATCGCGTGTCCACACGCCAGCAGCCAGTCCATATTCGCTATTGTTCGCACGATTAATTAATTCATCCAAATCGTCATAAGGCATGGCAGAAATAACAGGTCCAAAGATTTCCTCCTTGGCAATCGTCATTTCATCGCGTACATCGGCAAAAATAGTAGGGGAGACAAAGTAACCCTGCTCCTGAGGACGGTCACCGCCCACTACAAGCTGTGCGCCTTCGTTTAGTCCCTTCTCAATATAACTTAGTACACGGTTTTGCTGCTCGACTGAAACAAGAGGTCCAATTTCTGTATCAGCATGGATTCCGGCACCTTGTCTAATCGTTTTCGCATGTGAAGCCATATCAGCAACCACATTATCAAAGTGTTTCTTTTGAATGAACACGCGGGAACCTGCACAGCAAACCTGACCTTGGTTGAACATAACACCATTAAGAGCACCTGGAATTGCCTTGGATAAATCAGCATCTGGAAGGATGATGTTTGGCGATTTTCCTCCAAGCTCAAGTGTCACTCGCTTCAATGTTTTAGAGGCATTTGACATGATCATTTTTCCGACTTCAGTGGAACCGGTGAAAGCAATTTTATCAACTAAAGGATGGTCAACAAGCGGTTGACCTGCAGTTTCTCCAAAACCAGGAACGATGTTGACCACACCTGCTGGGAACCCGGCTTCTTGAATTAATTCAGCCAAATAGAGCGCTGATAGCGGCGTTTGCTCAGCTGGCTTTAGAACAATGGTACAGCCAGTTGCAAGAGCAGCCCCGAGCTTCCACATGGCCATTAAGAGAGGGAAATTCCAAGGAATAATTTGCCCAACTACGCCCACAGCCTCATGACGTGTATAGTTTAAGAATGGTCCATTAACAGGAATGGTTTGTCCAACAATCTTCGTAGACCAGCCTGCATAATATCGCATATGCTCGACTGCCAAAGGAATATCTGCATTAGTTGTTTCTCGAATGGGCTTGCCGTTATCCAAGGTCTCTAACTGCGCTAGTTCCTCACTGTTTTCCTCCATCAAATCGGCAAGCTTGTACATAAGCCGGCTTCGATTAGAAGCACTCATTTTCGACCATGGACCTTCATCAAATGCTTTACGTGCAGCTTTAACAGCAAGGTCAATATCTTCTACACCTGCTTCATAAACACATGCTAATACCTCACCGGTTGCCGGGTTATATGTATCGAAGGTTTTTTGCGATTTGCTCTCAACAAATTCACCATTAATAAATAATTTTTTCTTCCCACGCAGGAACTTTTCTACCTTTTCTTTTAGAGCGACTGTTAATTGAGTCATATAATTCCTCCTAAAATATTAGTTTTTCTTTCCATTAGTGAATGGACTGGGAAGTGTTTCCATCGAAAATGATAACACTATGAAAATATGAAAACAACAATTAATTATATAAATATTCTGATAATTTTTGATAAAAACAGTCAATTGGGCATGATTTAACCTCCAAAACCTTCCATATACAGATAAATATCAACAAAACTTAACGAAACCAAACAAAACTCAACAAGATTTAACAAAACTTAATGAAACTTAACAAAAGTCATTGTGGTTTACAACATCATAGATTACAATTTTTTTCAATACATGATTAATTTGGGTGATCCTTTCTAAAATGTAAATCAACGAATGAGGCGTGAGAAAACATGTCGATTAATGTGGAAATACAGGAACAGCGTGTTTTGCAACTATATTTAAGTATCGCTTTAGGTGGAAATTCATATTTACATCCTTACATAGATGACTGCTATCGAAAAAAGGAATGGGATTATTATGAAGCGTATCAAAGTAGTGGATTGAAAGAAGAACCACTTTTCTCCATGTACTGTACAAGAAACGAGGAGAAAATCAGGCAAGTAGCCGGTATCATAGAGTGGAGCCGTATAAACCAAGAGTTTTCTCAGATTGATTACCTTATTAAAAAAGGCTATAAATTTGTCTATCAATATTTACAACAGCATCAACAAATCGATTTTGAACATTTTACGAGAAGTTATGCAAAAAGGCATAAGAGCAAAGTTATAAAGGAAATAGAGTTAATTTACCAAAATATTATTCTCTGGTACCTATGTGAACGCGAAAATAAACCTTGAATGAGTATATACGTTCTAGGAAAATAATTATTATTGGCGGCTCCCTCAATTGGCAGCAGAAATTAAAAGAGACTTTCCCAACCATTGAATTTTTTGAAGTTGATGAAAAGAACAGAGATATTTCAAAGATTAAAAGAGTCGATGCAGTTTTTATTAATACAACGATATTTGCCCATTCATTTTACAAAAAAATTATGAAGGAATTGAGTAAAAAGGAAACACCACTGTTTTATTTAAGCGGGCAAAATAATATCGAGAAAACCACTTTAGAAATTTATCAATGGTTAACAGAATAAACAGCGACAAGGGAAATAAACCTTGTCGCTGTTTCTATTGCAGATGATGATTGTCTTTTAATAGTAGAGCAATGTTAGTTTTCGTTCCCTGGTTTATAAGTAGTAATACTCTCATCATGGTCTGTTTTAATATCAAACTCAACGTCACCTTTTTGATTATAGGTAGCTAATGTGATTTTATGTAGATCTTCTTCCTTGAGTTGATGATTCATCATTTGGGAATACAGCCAATCCAAATTTTTATGAACGAACTTTAAATTTTGCTGGACGATATCCCCGTCCATAATTAAGGGGATGGAAATAAAGGTAGGACTAGGTTGAAGATTTAGGTCGCTGGGTTGTAATGGTCTTTTATCAGATTTGGGGATGATACTTACCTGCCCAGACTCCTCCATAACCGCCATTTCCACATCTAATATATTTGTATATCCCTTTGTTCGCAGGATACCTTGAAGTTCTTCAACCGTTAAGCGAACTCTTGCTAACCCTTTTTCGTCGATGTCCCCTCCCCGAATTAAACAAGTAGGGCTGTGAGAGATCCAATACTTCAACTTGTTGACCAATGCCAGTCTCGATAAAATGATATATAAAAGAGCAATTGCAAAAGAATACCAAGCAGCTGACCAGTTGTTTTTTGAAACAATGGGTTCAGTTATGGCCGTTCCCATAATCTGTATAAACATCAAGTCGAAGGCCGTCATTTGCGCGACTGATCTCTTTCCAGCAAACTTAACCAATAAAAACCCTAAAGAAAACACCATAAAAGGTGTCCATAAATAATCATTTAAGAACGTCACTTTTCAATATTAGCCTCCTTAAAACCCTCCTTACCATTATTCCTAGTCTAAGCAGGAATAAACTTAGAAATTATATAAGGGAGGGTTCCCACCGTTTACTGCTAGGGGAAAAATTAAAGCCAAAGGGCTCTTTTTAGTATCGAAATTGTTCAATTATCGTGGTATGAAGGATTCGCTGATAGAATGCTAGATTCGCTGATAAAAGTGCGTTATTCGCTGATAAAATGGCCATATTCGCTGATAAACTTCAATTATTCGCTGATAGACTGCTGAGGTGACCAAGTTATCCTCGATTTTAGCCTGCATATTCGTAAAATGAGAAAGTTTATTTGCGAATCTTTACTATTTATTCGCAAATCCTTAAAAAATTAATAGTTTAGTAGGTCTTTGGCCAAAAAAGCTCAAAATACCACAGTGACTATTCTTTCAAAAAAACAAAAAAAGGATAGCCCTGTTAAGGCTATCCAGTACATTTGATTAAGCTTCGATTGCTCTAGGCTGTTGGTAGACTTCTTTTTCTAATTCGCCCGTGATTTTACCAGTTAACACGCCGGCGGTCATGCTTCCGCTGACATTCAAGGCGGTACGGCCCATATCGATTAAAGGCTCAACTGAGATGAGCAGTCCAACAATGGCGATTGGCAGGTTTAATACGGATAGAACGATTAATGCGGCAAATGTGGCTCCGCCGCCAACACCTGCAACCCCAAATGAACTAATTGCCACTACTAGAATAAGCGTAATGATAAACGATGGGCTTAACGGATTGATGCCTGCGGACGGCGCAACCATGACGGCTAGCATCGCTGGGTAAATACCAGCACATCCGTTTTGGCCGATGGAAAGTCCGAACGATGCGGCAAAGTTAGCAATCCCTTCCGATACACCAAAGTCTTTTGTTTGTGTTTTGATATTTAAAGGTAATGTTCCCGCACTCGTACGAGAAGTAAAGGCAAACGTTAGGGCAGGCAATGCTTTTTGCACATAGTTTACAGGACTTAATTTTGCAAGTAATAGGAGCAGCAAATGTACGATAAACATCGCAATTAATGCCACATAAGATGCAATCACAAACTTCCCTAATTTCGCGATCGCTGCATAATCACTCATCGCCATCACTTTCGTAATTAACGCAAGTACCCCATATGGAGTAAGACGAAGAATAAGTGTGACGACCCGCATGATAATCGCATAAAACGTATCAATGATTTTAGCGAAAAATTCTCCGTGTTCTGGATCTTTTTTCTTTACTCCAAGGTAAGCCATACCCACAATCGCGGCAAAAATAACGACGGCGATGGTAGAGGTTGGGCGGGCCCCCGTTAGATCCGCAAATGGATTACTTGGAAACAATTCGATGATTTGCTGCGGAATCGTCATGTCTTGAACGCCAACCACTTTTTGTTCCAATTCAGCATTTCGAGTTGCCTCAGCATCACCTTGATTTAATTGAATTCCGTCCAGGCCAAATCCTAACGCTGAACCAATTCCAATCGCTGCAGAAATAGCGGTCGTTCCAAGAAGAATGGCAATTACAAGGAAACTAATTTTCCCGATATTTTTAGTCAACTTTAATTTCGTAAACGCTCCAACGATCGAAATAAACACAAGCGGCATGACAACCATTTGCAATAGTTTTACATACCCCGTTCCAACGATTGCAAACCAATCGATGGACTTTACCGTAATGTTGGACGTTGTCCCATAAATCAAATGAATGATAAATCCAAAAACAATACCCAACCCCAATGCAGTAAAAACACGCTTAGAAAAAGACACATGCTTTTTCTGCATCGCGAACAATCCAAGGACAAGCAGTAGGAAAACGGCAATATTAATAATAATCAAAATAGTATCCATCTTTAATCCCCCTATAACTATTATGTATATTTAAAAAATACTATAATACGATTATTCCAATAGGTCAAGTCGGAATTATAAAAAAATAGAAGAACCATAGAATAACGGGTTCCGTTTCCTATTGCAAAACCCGAAAATGCAATTAAAAATATAATAAATTTTGTACCGCTGTTTGTATCTGTTTTTGTAATCAAAATAAAATGGCTCAGTTCGCTAAACTGAGCCATTCCTTCCGATAGCGTCTTGAACTAACGCCCCCGTTACTTTAAGTAAAATTCTTCACAATCTGCATCGTTATTCCAACTAAGAAAATTCCATGCCTACTTAAACCCATAAGCAGAAAGTTAAAAATAAGGATAAACCATAACGGGCGACGCTTACTTAGCATCGCTTTTTATTTTTGCCATTAGAAACTACTTCAATTTAATAATAAGGGTTAATTCTTGTAATTAGGTATGTTCTTCTATCTTGACATGTGTAATTTCTTGAATCATTGTTTTTTAGACTCTAGTTGATTTTTTGGAAAAACGGGTACAAACCCAAAGCCTGTCTTATTCTTGATACATATAAATACAGTACAAACTCACAAGAGGGATAGATGGAAGGGGGGGACAAGAGTGGACTAACTTAATGAGGGGTTAGGTCGTCTCATGGAAACATCATGAAAAACTAGCTAGATGAAAGGAGAAAAAATATGAGTCATTTAACCGTTTGGATAACCATCATCACTTTTTTGGTTACCCTCGGATTTATTCTTTGGAGACCTAGAAACATTAATGAAGCCATACCTGCTGCAATAGGTGCGGTCATTGTCGTACTTAGTGGAAGTGTTTCATTAACAGACCTAGGTATAATTACAAACACCATAAGTGGTGCAGCCATTACTATTATGGCAACGATTGTCATGGCGATTGTCTTAGAGAGTTTTGGGTTCTTTAACTGGATGGCAGAAAAACTGGCTGCCATGGCAAAGGGGTCAGGAATTCGTTTATTCTGGTACGTCAATCTTTTATGTTTTCTCATGACACTCTTTTTCAATAACGATGGAAGTATCTTAATCACAACCCCAATTCTAGTCATGTTATTAAACAACATGGGCTTAAAAAACCATCAAAAAATTCCGTATTTACTGTCTGGAGCCTTAATTGCGACTGCTTCGAGTGCTCCAATTGGTGTAAGTAACATTGTAAATTTGATTGCTCTAAAAATTGTGCATATGAGTTTGTATTTGCATACGGCGATGATGTTTGTTCCAGCAACTCTTGGTTTACTTTTGCTAGTTGTTCTCTTGTTCCTACGATTTAGAAGAATCTTGCCGAAAACCGTTCCTACTAATGTTTCGGGTCTGACAAGTTCTTCTTACCACCCACTTAAATCAAATATAGGAATGCAGCATGCTTCGGAAAAAGCTCGTTCAAGGTTTATGAGGAATGTCCTGCTATTCGTATTTGCGGTCCGTGTCAGCCTCTTTGTTGCTTCGTTTGTGAATATTCCAGTCTCTCTTATGGCTGTTATCGGCTCGCTTGTCCTTTTAGGGTGGAGATGGGCTTATTTAAAAATATCCCCTGCCGATATGTTCAAAAAAACGCCGTGGTATATTATCGTTTTCGCCTTTTGTATGTATACCATCATTTACGGTCTCAATAACATTGGTTTAACGGACTGGTTGATTGGATTCATGAAACCAATCGTTTCTGGAAGCCTGCTGCATGCGAGTGTCATGATGGGTGTACTTCTATCTGTTCTCTCCAATCTTTTTAATAATCACCCAGCACTCATGGTTGGAACACTCACGTTAACGCATATGAATCTAAGTTTACTCGAATTGAAAATTGCCTATTTAGCAAACGTAATTGGCAGTGACATGGGATCATTATTACTTCCAATGGGAACCCTTGCTACGCTGATGTGGATGCATATCGTAAGGAAAGGGAAAGTAATGATCAGTTGGTGGCAATATATTAAAATCACAGTTGTCGTTATTCCCCCTGCGACATTGTTTACCTTAGTTGTCTTGTATTATTGGGTTTCTTGGCTCTTTAGTGGAACACTTCAACGATAATTTGAGAAAAAAGGAGAATTGAGATGCTTATTGATTTTGTAGATTCAATAGGAATATTTATTGAGGTTGAAATTTCAGGAGACGTGATTCACAAGGGAATCCTAATAGATGCTGGGTTGGACATCATTGTTTTATACGATGGCAGGACCGATTCATACCTCTACATTCCATTTGTTCATGTTCAAAGATTGAAAGAAACCAGTTTAGAAGAAGAATATACCTCTTATAACCCTCCTTCAGAAAAACCAATTGAATCGGATGTCATATCGTTTCGTAAATCATTAACTATTGCTAAAGGTTTGTTTGTCAAGATTTATGTCACAGGGAATAAATCCATTCATGGTTATATAATCAGCATTATGAACGACTATTTTGTTTTTCACTCCCCTGTGTACAAAACAATGTTTATTTCGATGAATCATGTTAAATGGCTAATTCCGTATCCCCCTAATACTATACCGTATTCCTTAAACAAGGAGAATCTACCCCTGGTGCCTATATCGACTCCTTTAGCTAGATCTTTTGATGAACAGTTGAAAAGATTAGAAAATCAACTAGTTATTATAGATGGTGGAGAAGATACTGAAAAAATAGGCTTACTCCAAAAGGTTCGTAATAACAAATTGATTCTTATAACAGCTGAAGGGGAAACGGTTTGTCGGAATTTAGAGCATATCAAAACAATACAATTACCGTAAATACCTTATGTACTAGAAACTTAATAAACTTATTTTAACCAAAATAAATATGTAGGTGAGGTCACTTGAGCAAACAAAATAAACAAAAAGAATAATCCATCTGTGTTTGCCGACGAGGATGGATTACTCAATCACTACTAAAGTTTTTTGTTAGACCGTGTCTTTTGAGCCATGGTCTTCTTTATGGTGTACCACATATTGTTAGTATATGTTGTTTGGTTTAATTTTGTTTATGTAGAAAAAATATTGCAGTTCTATCCTCCTGTATTATCTCCCCTAAATTAATTAAGTCCCTCTTAATTCGCACACCCATAAATTAATATTTGAAAATCACTCGTATTTAAATATTTATGCATTTCTTCTTCAATTCCCTCAGTTTGATACGAATATCTCTTGAATGCTCACTTATTCGCAGGATTTCATAACCCTTATAAATAGAATGACGGGTAATTGGAATTAATCCAGATCATTTGGCGTCGTGAAGGCATAGTTAAAAAATAGCAGCTGGATCTTCAACTCTTGCCCCCGTTTGTTGAACAAATATATGAAAGGTTCTCCTAATGGAAGAACCTCTTTTTGAAAGGATAATACAATTAGTAAAGAACTTTTTATATACGTAAAATTATAAAGATAATAATCCAGAAATTTTTGAATACCGCTGATAAATCAACCTTATTAGCTTCTCATTCTTACTGCATAAGGATAAATTGGATCTTTTAATTGAAATTCATAAGTAAGACCATCTACAATTCCAACTATTTTTTCGCTATCGTAAAGATCAAGCATAAATCCTGCCATTTCTTTGGCTGTATGGTATTTAGGAAGAAGTCCTTCAAACTTAACATTTTCTTCTAAATCATTCGATACTTTTGCAAATTCAGTTTCAGTTGCAGCAGGAGCTAATACTTTTGCTTGCATGCTTGCACCTTTTTCTTTTAATTCATGTGCAAGCCCTTCAGTAAAGGCACTTACATAGAATTTAGAAGCACAGTATGTGATTGCATTTCCAATAATCGTATAACCCCCACCTGATGAAACGTTAATTAATTGTGTTCCTTCGACTGTTGAATAGTCACGCACATAAAGAGAAGTTAAAATAGTTAAAGCCTCGATATTTAAATTAAGCATTCTCTCAATTTTAGTTAAATCTTGATCTCCAACTGATGCAAAATTACCAAATCCTGCGTTATTAATCCACGTTTCAATTTCATATTCCTTTAAATCTTCATATAATGTATAAGCATTTTTCATATTTGATAAATCAACTGTTTTTATAACGACATCTAATTCTGCATTTACTTTCACGATCTCTGATTTTAGTTTTTCAAGCTCCTCAGTTCTACGTGCCACAATGACTAAATTTTTACCACGAGCAGCAAAAGCAAGAGCTGTTTCATATCCAATACCAGAACTTGCACCTGTAATAACTGTATATTTTTTCATGTTATTGCCTCCTAATATTTTGTTATACTAACAAAAATTGATTGTTAACTTTTACGGATTTATTATAGTGGTTAGAGTAAACTCTAAGTCAAACCTATTTTTTACACTTGATTAGCATTGGTTAAAAATGGAGGGTTTTATGTATACAATTGGCGAAGTGGCACAACTAGTAGGAGTTAGCACACATACATTACGTTACTATGAAAAAGAGAATATCATTCTTCCAGATCGTAATGAACATGGAGAAAGAAAATATACTGAATCGCATCTTCAATGGCTAAAATTTGTTTTAAAATTAAAAGAGACGCAAATGCCGATCACAAAAATCAAAGAGTATGCCTTCTTGTATACTCAAGGAGAACATACAGCAATTAATCGATTAAAACTATTAGAAGATCATAAAAGTTCCATAGAAAACCAGTTAAAGACACTGAAAGAAACGAATAAAATGTTAGAACATAAAATTACTTCATATAAAGAAATGATTTTGAAAAGTAATGAAGTAGATACAAATGCATAATATTATAATATTCTTTAGTATTATTATATTTAGGGTAAATAACGTAAACACATAAAAAAAGGAAGGCACAAATTAGATTTGTATAATATGTGCGTTCCTTAATTAATTGTTATTGAACTAACTCACCCGTTTCTATGTAGAAAAAAACTTTAATCCAGTTTGCTTGACGACTTCAGGCCAGCTTAACTTTAACCTGCGACAAATGGTTGTACTATAAACTTGTCCTTTCCTCTTCAACAAATCATAATCCCTTTGGTTAGTTGAACCAATCCGTAGCAATTCTGTTTTCAACTCTCCAAGTATCTCTTGTCTTGTCTTCAATCTACTCACCTCTTATTGATTTACAAAAAATCGAGCCAGAAAGATTGATAATGCATGTCCCCGCTTTAAAATGTTTTTTAGGAGCGGATTAAATTTGTTATACAAAATATTGAGATGTCTAACCATTTTCATCTATATAATCAATTACCGGCTTATTCCTTTTAAGATCAATGAATAAAGTACTTTAAGGGGTAAATCAATTTTCTGAATACTAAGCCCTGCTTTCTGTAACGCTACTTGACTGGCAGGTACCGACCCCATTCCGATGATAAACACTCTTTTGCGTTTTTTAGTTCCCTTAACCTTTCTTTGATAAACTCAATTTGTTCCTCGGTAATAATAAAATCCTTAAGACGATCCTCAAAATGAGCAATTCGTCTTTCTAATTCCTCTATAGTAAGGCTATTAGTATTCTTCATAAATCTTCCAACTCCTTTTATTTGGTGGAACCCCTGGAATTTCTGATGCCAATGCAACGTATATTGCTTTTAAAGCTTCCAAGGGAAATTAACAAAGAAGGGCCAACAAGGCCCCCTCTATTAGGAATTAAAGTTACAATTTTACAACTTTAGATTAATAAGTAAGATTTAATACAGTTACTTTTTCACGCGTCATCGATTCAATGCTCTTGCGGATACCTTGCGCACCCATTCCAGATCCTTTTACACCGATAAATGGGAAATGATCCGGGCCGCGTTCGGTACGTCCGTTTATTTGAACTGAGCCTGTTTCAATTTTATTCGCAATCGCAAATGCTTTATTAATATCTTTGGTAAAGACACTTGCCTGTAAGCCAAATTCAGATTCATTCGCAATATTGATCGCTTCTTCATCAGAGGATACACGGATTATTGGAAGCACAGGTCCGAACGGTTCCTCCCAAGCTACGGTCATGTCTTCTGTCACATGATCAAGAAGAGTAGGGTAAATTAAATTGTGTTCACGCTTATTTCCTGTTACAAGGGTTGCGCCTTTTTCAATGGCATCCTCAATTAATCCTTGAACAAAGTCAGCAGACTGATTATCAATTAACGGGACAACCGTGCTGCCGTCTTCCGGGGAACCTACCACCAGTTTTTCAATTTCTTCTTTTAAAATCGAAGCAAGCTCGTCCGCAACACTGTCATGAACTAATACGCGTTTAATCGCTGTGCAACGCTGACCGGAATAAGAAAATGCACCGCTGATAATATGTTTCGCCGCTTCATTTAAATCAGCATCTTCCCGCACAATACCAGGATCTTTCCCACCAAGCTCAAGTACAAGTGGAATCATGCCCGCCTTTTTCGCTAAGCGAGTTCCGGTATTTGTTCCGCCTGTAAAGGAAATCATATTAATTCCTTTATGCTCCACCAAGTAATCACCAATAACTGAACCACGACCTGTCACGATATTGACAAGACCTTTTGGAAAGTTTGCTTTGTGAAGAGCCTCAATCATTTTTATCCCGCTGATCGCGCCTTGTGTAGCAGGTTTAAAGATGACTGCATTCCCGGAAATAAGTGCAGGTGCCAGTTTAGCAGCAGCTAAATTGACCGGATAGTTAAATGGAGGAATGGCTAGGACTATTCCAAGTGGAACACGATCAACAATCGCAATCTTAGACTTAGAACCGCCCGGGAAGCTATCTCCCTTTAAACTCTCTCCTTTCATATGCATCGCTTCTTCTACCGTGTATCGAATGAAACCGGCAGTACGTACGACTTCACTCTTTGCATCATTAAAACTTTTCCCAACTTCTTTCATAATGATTTCAGCAATTTCCTCTTGCATGTTTTCTAATTCATCTGCCCATTGATACAAAAATTTTGCCCGTTCTTGAAGTGAAGTATCTGCCCAATTTTTTTGGGCTATATTAGCATAATAAATTGCCTCATCTACCTCTTCAGTTGTAATCGCCTGTACTTCTCCAAGCACTTCATAAAGATAAGGTGACGTGATTTTAATTGTTTCACCAGACTTACTTTCTCTCCATTCCCCATTTATATAGAAAGGATAAGCTGTTAAGGATAATACGTTTGTTGGCATAATAAATCCTCCTTGAATTTTTTAATATATTTTGAATATATTGAAAAAAATAGATTGGGACATAATTTGTCCTACATAGACATAAAATGTCCCGTTTTGTGTAAAAAAAATGATTCTTGCAAGATTAGTCATTCCTTCATTGGGACCACTTTAGATTATATTTTTTTAACTTTTCAATTTTCCCATTTCCATAAAAGATTGGAATCTTACCAAAAATATTATGGATTATATTTAGAAAAATAAAAATAGTTTCTACAAAAGATATCAAAACATTACAAAAATAGACAAAATTCAATCATTATAGATCCTAACTATCCATAGATCAAAAATTCTAAGAAAACTAATAATATGCCCTTCAAATTCATATTCAAATTGATAGCCACTTTATATTACATTTTCGATGTTTTATATAAAGAATGGATTTAAGAAAGAATTGTCGGTTTTTTTATTTTTTAGTCCAAAATTTTCATATATCACTAAATTATGGACAGAAAATGATGGATATTGTCGAATCTTACAGAGGGGGGTAAAAGGTCATAGGTCACATTCAGTGTCATTCATGATCATCCCGTTAAGACATCGACAGAGGGAATAGGAGAAGTAGTGAATATGACGAACAAATTATTTGTGAATGGTGAATTAGCTATTATCAGAAAAGAAACTCATGGAAAAAGCAAGCAAACAAAAAGTGCACCAGAGTTCACTTCGAGGATGGAAAAACGCCAATATGATCAAAGATTCAATTATTTTGATATTCGTAATGTATTAGATATCAAAGGAATCCTAAAAGATATTCGTGCCAATTGGAATTCATATGTGTCACAGGTTAACCAAATGATTCAAAAAAGCCCTGTAAAAAATCTAGTCGTGACTGGGATATTTACTATTGTCCTTAGCTTTTTTGCAAGCACAGCCAATGCGGCCTTTATTGAGGAATATACCTATCAGGTAAAAAGTGGTGAAAAAATCGAAGCGATTGCGGCGGCACATGGGGTAACCCCACAAGAAATTTTAGAGGCCAATGGGCTGACTTCCATCAACGGGAAAAAAATCCTTTTACCAAAAGTACATAATCGAACGGTGAATGCCACAACGCTAAATGTTCGGACACATCCGACGACAGAAAGCAGTATCATAGGAACCTATAAAAAAGGGGAAGTTGTGAAGGTTTCATTCGTAGAAAACGGTTGGGCACGCATTCTGATCAAAGGAAGAGTTTGTTTTGTGAATGCTAATTATCTTACTACACCAGGGGAAACGACTAAGCCAGCTATAACTCAAGCCAAAACGATGTATGTAAATGCGACAACATTAAGAGTGAGAGAAGCTACCTCTACGAGTGGTACGGTAATAGGTATGTTAAAGTTAAACGATCGTGTGTCGGTGAGATCCTCTAATAAAGGGTGGGCTCAAATTGATTTCAACGGTAAAACGGCGTTTGTCAGTGAAACCTACTTAACTATGAACAAACCAGCAACAACAAAACCAAGTTCATCTATGTATGTGATTAAGCCTGGTGATACGTTTGTAAAAATCAGTAAAGCCTTAAATATCTCAGTCACATCCATTCAAGAACTAAATCCAACCGTTGACCCAGTAAAGTTGAAAATTGGGCAAAAAATTAACATCCCTGCCAATATAGCAACTGTCACTACTAATCAAATAAAAGTATCAGCGCAACTTCAAGCCGTAGACCCTAATGGAACGTTTCGTTTTATTACGGCTAATGGAAACACGTATGCTGCCAAAGCATCAGGAGAGTTGATAAAGGAATTAGTAGAACATATTGGGCAAAAAGTATCCCTAACCCTTGAAGGGAAACGGGGTCAACAAATGACTTTACTTTCTGTTCAATAAATAAAGTTAGCCTCAGGTATTTGGCTTTCTCTAATGGATTGTTGCTTTCTTAGATTCGCTGATTAAACTCAAAAATTCGCTGATTGAGCTAAGAAATTCGCTGATTTGGCTAAGAAATTCGCTGATAGAATCCGAAAATTCGCTCGTTAAGCACCATAATTCGCCCATAGACTGGTTAGGTTGTTAAAAAAATAATGGGATTTAGTGTTTAAGAGGTAGATTTACACAGAAAAGAAGCTTTGATGGGAATGACTTTAATTTAAAACCCTGAATTATGTCATAAATCTCTTAAAATATGTTATAAATATCTCTAGCTTGAGGTGATTTCAAATTAATCTCCAGTAAATGTCTTAAATTTTTATAATACGAAAAATAAAAAAGGCTATCGAATTTTTCCGATAGCCTGAAGACTGCTATATAGCAGTCTTTCGGCGATTCACTATGCTTGTAATTTCTCCATTCTGTTAAATGCTTGTTCCCAATCATCAACAGGACTGGACCCTTTATCGGGTGTTGAATGATCTCGTGGCACAGCTGATTCCTTGTTCGAATGGACTCTACCACCCATCCAGTATTTTTTCCCCATCCAATAAACAATCGATCCAGCAATCATCACAGGTAAGAGGGGAAGAAAGCCAATGAAGCTAAGAATATAGCCTAACCATTTATTCTTGCCAAACTTGCGTAGGTACCAGCCTGTTAGTAAAGCAGCGAAAGTTATAGCGAAAAATAAAATATTGAATAAAATGAACTCATCAGCACTTATCCCTAATGTTGCGCTCAAAGGTGAAACCATTGTCTCTACACTGCTTGGTACGTAGGCTTGTCCCAGCTCTATTATGGTTGTTTTCAGATTGGTCCCCAAGTTTTTCATGAAATCTGTGCCTTGGTTGATTATGCCTTGAATAAAGGTTTGGGTTACTCCACCTGGCTTGGCATATTGCTGGCCAAGAAATAATACAACAACGCTTAAAACAAAAGCTCCGAGCAGCCAGCGCCAACCTTTCCTCTGCTTTTTCGATTCCTTCATAAGCCTACTTACTTTCCTTTAGCTGTGCCAATTCACGTTCTACCGCTTCCTGTATTTCCAAGTTTACAGGAGGGGCAGATGGGGTAAAGTAGGAAGCGGCCAACGCCTGTGCCTCTAGTTGTTGAACATAATCTTCCACTCGATTGAACCCTTTCAAGGCATTGTCCGTATTGAAGGAAGCGATCGCTGCTTGCAACTGCTCTTGCGCTTTTGCGGCATGTGCACGTGAGAGGAGCACTAGGCGCCTGTTTGCTAATTCGTTGTATTTTTCAAGTAATACATCAATTTGATCACGGAGTGCCGACGTCTGTTGTTTTATTGCCGCATACTGCTCTGCATAGAGCTTCAGCTTGGCTTCCTCTTTCAATTTTTCTTGAAGAGCAATCCTTGCGAGGGTGTCCTCACCGTTTGCGACAGCAAGCTCTGCTTGGCGAGTTCGTTTCGCAACCAAAACTTGTGCCTCTGCCACCAGCAGCCCCTGACGTTTTTCTAAGTACAGCTGCTGCCCTAATGCATCCTTTGCCTTATCCACCTGCTCGTCCAATTCACGCATATATTGATTCATTAAACTGATTGGATCTTCCACCTTATCCAGAACTTCATGTATATCTGCCATCACCATTGTTTTTACTCGATTAAAAATACCCATTTTACATTTCCTCCTTAGAAAGATTCTTTTCCCATGTATCCAAAATGTGTGAGTTGTTGTTTACCACTGGTGTCGTGTAGCCGATGGGGCTGAACTCTTTTGATTTAGAGGAGCCCACTTTCTTAAACAACCAGTAAGCGCCCGCACCAATGGCTAGAACCGGAAGGGCTGCCTTTAAAGCTGTGACAAGACCAACACCGATTAATCCGTAACCAGCCCACTTTTTCCAAACCTTATCTTCTGCATGTTTGCGAAGGGAGACACCAAAGAGTGCAATCCCGGCACCGACAAGGGCTCTTGTCCAACCAAAGTCAAATCCAGGCCTGCCTCCATGTCCCATCATGCCAGGACCTCGACCGCCTTGCATCATCCCTTGGCCAGAACCTGCCTGCATCATGTCATGACCGCCGAAGTGGCCAAAGTGCCCAAACCCCGGAAGTAGATGTGAACCGGCCCAAATTGTAGCTGCTCCAACTGGAAGCCAAAATAACCATTTTTTCTTCATTCTAAAATTCCTCCTAAAATGTAATTTATTTGATTTTTGTTGTTTTCTTGTTTACAAGAATGATTATGCCCAACGACTCTTAACTTTTTCTTAAGAACCATAGGGACGGTTCTCATGTCTTTTTTTGAGATGAAAGTGTGACCACATGAACCGTCCGAAGGTCTCCTGGTGGTCTTCCGCTGATATAATGCTAGTTTCGCTGATAAAAGTGTATTTCCGCTGATAAAATGGTCCAATTCGCTGATATCCTTCGATTTATCGCTGATAAGTTGCTCGGTTGAACTAATAACAAAGCTTAAAGCACCCTTAGGCTCTGATATTCGTTGAGAGAGGGAGTTTATTTGCGCAAATTTGGATTTTATTTGAGGATTTGCGTCTTCTATTTGAGGATTTGCATCTTCAATTTGCAGATTGATAGAAATTTATAGGTTAGAACATTTTTGTCCGATATCTTTTGCGGGATCTCCCATATAGTGACCACCAGAACCGTCCCCATGGTTTATATTCCCGTACTTAAGACTCTATTTTTTCCTTCATTTTTCCTCTAAAATAGATAGTTGGAACGCTTTTTTTCTGTTTTTTTAAAAGATAAAGGGGGAAATAAAAAAGTGAAGAAATTTCAAAAGATTTTATTGGCAGTCGTCCTTCTGTTTGGATGTTTTCCGGCTGTTGGCAATGCAATGACACAAAGTGAGCTAACTGCATTTTTAAACGAAAATAATTGGACAGAAGAAGATCTAGACTCCTATCTGGAATATTTCTATGATTTGAGTTTGAAAGATTTTTCTAGTATTGATGAACTAAAAGAGACACTTGGTGAGCCTATTACTGAAGAAAACCTACAGAAATTAATAGAAGATTACGAGTTTGAAAATGAAGAAGACCTTGTTGCTTTCCTAATTGAAAACGGAGAAATGGAAGAAGGTGACAATATTTCGGATGCCTTTCGATATATGAATGCCCTTGATTCTACTATTTCTTTTTATACAGAAGAAGGCGGCAATCCGATTACAGATGAAAACCTCAACGAACTACTTGAAGATTATGATATGACATTACAAGAATTGAAGGATTTATTGAAAAAAAATGACGATTCACTGGACAATTATGAAACTATTGAAGATCTAGATATGGCAGTAGCCTTGTATATTGGCGGAAATGAAATAGAGGATATTGTTTCCGAAATAGGCATTACAGAAAGCGAAATCATGGCAATGATGTCCCATTTTGAAAGCCTTAATCTAGATGAAGCTACGGTTCAAGAAAAAATGACATCGATTGAAAAACGCCTTGAACCATTCATTTATTTAGAAGATACAAGCGAGCTTACAACTGGACAAGCTGCCGAGTTGGTCAGTATTGCGGAAGAAATCTTTAACATAGTTGAATTAGAGCCGAAGTTTTATCTGGTAAAGGGCGGTAAAAAGAAACCTGTTACCATGAATGAGCTTGTCAAGATGAAAGATGCTCAAGGTTATGGCTTGTTAATCGAGCTTTATAATAAAAAGGGTGAGCTTCTCGCAGATGCTTTATTCCCTGCAGACATGCTAAACTCCGAATTAATTGACGAAACAGTTAATGATATGAAAAAGGTTGAAAAGACTGTAAAGAAAATTGAAACTGCTGTAAAAAGGACAAAGGATAAGCAGCCGCATACTATTAAAGGTGGCAAACTTCCAAATACAGCAGGCCATTATATGGAGTGGGTACTGGTTGGAGCATTTTTGATTCTTGCAGGTATCATTTTTAACCGCAAGAGGAAAGAGCAAGCCTAATGAAGAGGAAAATCCCAGCTCGAAGGTGGATTAGCATTTTCCTAGTTCTTGCAGGATTATGGATTGTGGTATCAAACATCAAACCTATTTTTCAACAATCAAATGCGGATCAATTCCAAAATAAACAGGAAAAAATGGCACCCAAAGCAGCAAAAGAAAAAATTGGTTCGAAGTCTCTTTATCCAGTCCGTTTCAAAATAGGAGAACGGATGGGAGAGCTGGACATTCCGAAGCTTTCTAAGACCTTGCCGATTTTTCATGGGGCAAATGAAGATGAACTGGAAAAAGGAGTCGGCCACTTTGCAGGTAGCGTGCTGCCTGGCGAAAAGGATAATTCAGTTCTCTCAGGACACAGGGATACAGTGTTTAGGCAACTTGGAAAAGTCGGAAAAGGTGATTTATTAATTGTGAGGACATCTGCGGGCAAGTTTACTTATAAAGTAAGAAGAACACGGATTGTTGATGCCGATGACCGGACCGTGATTGTCCCTAAACCGAGGGCTACTCTGACGGTTACGACGTGTTATCCATTTTCATACATTGGTAACGCACCGCAGCGCTATATTTTAATAGCAGATTTAATTAGCTCGACTTAATCGCCAGTTATCATATAGTTACCTCTATTTTTACATTTCCCTCTTAACCAAAGGTTAAGAGGGATTATTTGTAATATGAAGGAATGAGAGGGCAATCGACCCGTTGAGACATGGGAGGGAAAGCCTCCAGGGGCGGCGTGGAGATGTACATTATATGGTAAAATATGGAGTAGTAGCTAACTCCTCTTTGATCACTTGTATCATAATTTTGGTGACGTAATGTTCCTTATGATTCATTACAACTGTATCATAGACATACTCTTCAAAAACATAATCACCTAAGGCTAAATTTAAACGTTCCATCTCTGAAAAAAGTCGCTTATATGTTTTATGTAATGTTTTCTCATCCCCAATATGATATCCAATGAGAAAATCACCTTTCACAGCCTGAAAATACGGATATCCCACCTTTGGATGTGGCTGCTCAATATATAAAAAGCTATAATTAGAGAATTCTCCCTTCATTACGTGCTCCCGTTTCGTAATACTACCTATTGGATATCCTGAATCCAGATGAGATATGTTCAACTCATTAATGAAATCTGAAATAACCTCTACAAATTCTTCATCCGTTATATTTTCAATGTTTCTACTTAAATAAAGTGTTGCTTCCGGTAATGGTTTAATCGTAATTTGTTGAAAATCAAGGTGTGATGCTTCTTCCATTAAGGCTATTTTTGCATCAATCATTCTTTCCTTCATTTCCATCTCCTTACGCTTTTTCACAATCTCTTCTTTTTTTTGATGCATTAATGATAAAAAACTTTCAGGTGATTTATTTTGTGTATATTCTTGAATATCGTTCAGCGACATACCAAGATCCTTTAATAAATCAATAACAAAGAATAGCTCTATTTGGTGAATTGAATAATAACGATAACCTTTTTCATTTTTCCATAGGGGAGACAAAAGTCCAATTTGATCATAATAAAAGAGTGTCTGTTTGTTTACCTTACAAAGCTTCGCAAATTCCCCAGTAGTTAAATACTTGCCATTTTTTTTATCCATTTTTTACAGCACCACCCTTGACTATATAGTTACTATATACACTAGGATGGAAATTGTAAACAATTGAAAAATATACAAATTAGTTTAAGTAATTTGTTTTGTTAAGGAGAATGTAAAAGATGAAGACTCAAAAAGTCACCTTAGGATTATTATTAATGAATTTATTTATAGCCTTTTTGGGAATTGGTCTTGTCATTCCAGTCTTACCTACGCTGATGAATGAATTGGGGATAACCGGGAAAACAGTGGGGTATTTAACGGCAGCTTTTGCCATTGCTCAATTGATTGTTTCACCATTTGCAGGGAAAGCGGCAGATCAATTCGGCAGGAAAATTATGATTGTTATTGGCTTATTTATTTTTGGCCTTTCGGAATTATTATTTGGGATCGGAAAAGGTATCGAAATGCTATTTCTTTCCCGCGTTTTAGGTGGAATTAGTGCTGCGTTCATTATGCCAGCAGTAACAGCTTTTATAGCTGATATTACAGATTTGGATACTCGCCCGAAAGCACTCGGGTATATGTCAGCTGCTATTAGTACAGGATTTATTATTGGTCCAGGTATTGGTGGATTCTTAGCGGAATTTGGAACACGTATACCATTCTTCTTTGCTGGAGCACTTGGTACCATTGCGGCTATACTTTCTATTATTTTATTATCTGAGCCGAATCGTAGAGAAGATAATCATGAACAAGTCTCCGATGGTAAGATTGGTTTCAAACGTATTATTGCCCCAAAATATTTCCTTGCGTTTATTTTAATTTTTATTGCCTCATTTGGTTTAGCAGCTTTTGAATCGTTCTTTAGTCTATTTGTGGACCATAAATTTCAATTTAAACCATCCGATATTGCCATTGTTATCACAGGTGGTGCCATTTTTGGTGCAGTTTCACAAGTCATATTATTTGATCGGCTTACAAAAATTTGGGGTGAAATTAGACTGATTCGATATAGCTTACTCTTATCAGCTGTACTTGTCTTTTTAATGACTGTTGTTCATTCCTATTTTTCTATTTTACTTGTTACATTTATTGTTTTTGTAGGATTCGATATATTCCGACCGGCAGTTACTTCATACCTTTCAAATATCGCCGGGAACGAACAAGGTTTCGTTGGTGGAATGAACTCTATGTTTACAAGTTTAGCGAACATTAGTGGACCAATTCTAGGGGGTATATTATTTGATATTGATATTAACTACCCTTACTACTTTGCGACTGTGATACTATTTCTGGGAATAGTTATTACATTGTTCTGGAAGAAGCAAGCAAGTGATTCTTCAAACGAAGTGAAGGCTAGTGTAGCTAATTGATCAAATTGAAATAAAGACAAAAATTGTGAATCAAGATACTTAAACTATATGGTGCCTTTCTTTAATAAGAAGGAACGCTTTTTTCGTATGACGGGAACAATTTTTTTTAGATATGATTTTATAGGAAAATTAGTTGTTCAGTAGTTTGTCCAATATATCAATTTCCAAAGGGATGGGTATATTAGTCTTTATAAAGGTAAATTCTGAGCCACCAGAATGGCCCCCATGGTCTTCCCTAGGAGGTAAGCAAAATGAAGGTATCTTATATTCTTGATGTTATCATAGCGATTACAAGCCCATTGTATGAATGGAGAAGTATTGATACAAGAAGAATTGATTCCCATATCCATCAATTGAATAAACAGCCGTGGTTTCAAGAATTATACCAGGATGAAAAGTATCGAAAATTGTTCGTGATGAACTATAGAACACGACGATATTTAGATAGTCCGTTTCGGGTAAAGAGATTAATGAATAGTCCAAAAGCTCAGTTATATTTTCTCAAATTGCTTAACAAACAATTAGAGAGGAAGGAGATCAATCACGAAAAACCCTTGTGGTGAGACTCTGGCTTGGTCCTTTTGGATTTGGTTGTACAAAGGTATGTATCATAAGTTGGCTGGTGTATTCTTTTATACTCCCGAAGGATTAAAACGTATTTAAACAAATCACACACCATATGCTTAATTAGGATGAAAAATCTTGAAGGGAGTTACACCTCTCATGCATTGGATAAAATTCATGATCAAACAATTCCTAACTGAGCCTTTGTGGTTTAAACTACTAATCTCTACAACTCTGCTTATATCAATTCTTTTTAGCAGTTCATATTTCTCCAATCATGCTTATTTTCAAAGCGGTTCCAAATTAGCTGCGGCTATTTTTTTAATGCTTACGGTATTAAGTTGAGGAGGAATCGTGTAACTTCTATCATTTTATTTCCGCTGCTGTATGTATCTTTCTATCCATCCAGGCAATAAAATAACTCCTGAAGTTGGCGACAAACGCCACATTTTAGCGAAATCCCAGTCTAATTTGGCGAAATCCATCCTCAGCGGTGTGCCACCAAAACCGTCTCCCTGGTCTTTAAGACCGTATGTTAAAAAAATTTGAAAATTATTTGTAACATACGGACAAAAAATGCAAAGAACCTTTCGTATTGTTTATTAGCTTTTTTCTTTATTTCGGCCATTCTCCCTTCAAATGAGATTGACCCTTTTTTTTATCCAAAATCCAGAAACACCACTCAAATGAGTCGGTGTATTTTTTATGCACTTTAAAGGTGATATTATGACAAAAAGCTTCAGAGGATTTGCTTTAAACAGAAGTATTTGGAGAATGAGTTTTACCGCCACAATTTAAAAGAAAATCAGATAAAAAAATACCGGGCGAGACGGCAGAGTGACCACCAGAATCGTCCCCCTGGCACCACGAATAACCGAGTTTCTTCTATTATATATGCCAAAATATTGTTAACGTTTTCAACTGACAAACCAAATTCCACTAATTAGCCTATATATCAATATTTTAAACAGGATTCGACTGGGTTATTTTCCTCTCCATAGGGGAAGATATAATCGGCACTTCAATAAGCAATCCATTGATCATCTCACCAATTCATTGATCATCTCACCAATTCATTGGAGGGGAGCTATGCACGTACTGTTAACGGTAATTCTAATTGGTCTGGCGTTTTGGAAGGGTGATTGGCGCCATTGGCAGAAATACATTCGCACCATTTATTACGTAATCATTTGTAACCTGCTATACAATGTGTTGTGCAAGGATCATATGCTTTGGAAACAGAACCCGGATCTACTTCTGAAATCACATACGCTTGTTGATTTAATATATACCTTTATCAACCTCCCGGCAATCACCCTGCTATTCTTAAGCCATTATCCATTTTCAAAGCCAAAAGGTAAGCAAGTTCGTTATATTCTCTACTGGATAGTTGGCTCACTCATCGTCGAATATCCTCTTTATAAAATGAATCGGCTGATTCTCAATAATGGCTATGAGTATTGGATGGAGCCGTTTTTTTATATGATCATGTACTCGATGATTCGCCTTCATTACTCACGACCGTTCCTAACGTACGGTCTCTCGATTGTCGTGATTGTGTTTCTGCTACGTTACTTTCACATTTCCATTAAGTAATAGCCAGCTCCCATTGAAGAATTGAACAAGCTGCAACTACGAAAAGAGAGGTCATAAGGGATGTCAGTCGATTACGTCATTATTATTCTTATGTGGGTCATTGGTATAATCGCCTATATTTTCTTTACTCCGAAAAAACGGTACAGAAAAGTGTTGGTTACCCTCCTGATCTGTCAGGCGCTTTTATGGGTGAATTCACTGTTCCATGTAGAATTCAATCTGCTTGCCTTTCCGGTTCGTGAATTTCCGAAAGCAACAGACCTACTAATCACGACGGAGTATTTCTTTTATCCGCTCCTTTCTGGGTTATATATCGCCTATGAGCCAAAAAGAAGTTCTTATTTGATTCGTCTGATCTACTTGTCCGTTTGGAGTTCGGTTATCGCCATTTATGATCAAATGTTGGTGAATTATACAAACTTGGTCGAATACGTCCACTATGCCTGGTATTTTACCTGGCTGGATTTCTTTTGTATCTATGCCGCGACCAACGTGATTTATCAATGGTTTTTTAAAGACAAGGAGTATTTTCGCCAGGATCAGGAGGCTGCTAAATGAAACTAGAATGGTGGATTTTACTTGCCGTTTGGGTATTGACTTTGGGGCTGCTGTTAATCATTCCAAAAAATAAAATCCGTTTAGCCGTAACCGCCTTTTTATTCACTCAGGCCATCACCTGGATTCTTGGTTTAATAGTCGTTGAATATGGGCTGATTACCTATCCTGTCAGGTTATTTGCTGATGTCAACCGTGCTAGTTTTACCTATGAGTTTTTTGTCTATCCAGCTGTTGCTGGCATCTTTAATGTATTTTATCCGTACACCCAAAGCAAGTTCATAAAGTTCCTGTACTATGCTGCCTACTGTACCGCCCTGACTGTTCCCGAAATATTTATCGAAAAATATACAGGCTTAATTGAGTATCACCACTGGACATGGTATTGTACATGGATTTCTCTGTTTTTGACCTTTATGGTGACCCGCAGGTTTAGTGTGTGGTTTTACAGGGGGATCTTAAAGGACATGGATTAAAAAATTATGGTATTGCGTTTGAGTGTGCGATATCATACACCAATAGCATCCTTATCAAAATCAAAAAAATAGGGAACTTCGTATGAAGTTCCCTTATTTATGTCACTCTGCTCTTCTGTTAAAGCACCGGCCTAGGATTTTTTCTTGAGTCATTCTTTACCCTTTATTTTGTTAGGTAATGTAACGACAAATGTAGTCATATTATTTGCACTGGTAACATGAGTCCGCCCCTTATGCAACTCCACGAATCTCTTGACAACAGCTAAGCCCAATCCCGTGCCAACATAATCTTTTTGTACAGCTTTTGCTCGATAAGAATGTTCAAAGATCTTTTCCATTTCATCCTCTGGTATTTCCACACCTCTATTTCTTACAGTAATTTGAATACTTGTTTCATCTGCAGACAATCCAGTATAAATCTTTTTTGGTTCAAACGAATATTTCACCGCATTTTCCATTAGGGAATCCAATATTTGCAGGATGTGCTCATACGGAATAAATGTGAAGATACCCTCTTGTATGTTCCGCTCATAGGTGATTTTATCGACATCCGTCTTTTTCCTAGCAAGATAATGATTGATATGACGTGACAAATTATATTGATTCCCATTTTCAGTTTCTATTTCTTGTAAGTTTGACAACGTAATAATCTTATCTGTCATAGAAGAAATGCGTTCAACCTGTGATGCGATAATATCGAGCCGTTCTTCTACTTTTTTTTCATTTTTAAATCCGAACATGCGAAAATAATCAACGGAATGCAAAATAGATGTTAGTGGTGTTCGTATTTGATGGGTGATTTCACGAGCACTTTGCTGCTGTGACAAGACGGCTTTCTCCGCTCGTTCTAAAATGATATTTATTTGCTGACTTATGTCTGCAACATAATCATTTTTGCCACCCGCTATTGGAATTCGCTCACTCAACATTCCTTTGTTTACATCAATCAGCTTCTTTAATGCACGGTCCAAAGGAACAAACACACCCCTCATCGCATAAAAAGCAGCTACGAATAAAACAATATAAAAAACTATTAAAGATACAGAAAATGCTCCCAAGGTATAGTGAAATAGATCTTGAAATCCATGTGGGATATTTGTATAATATCCTGCTTGTCCTCTAAAGTCATAGGGATCGGCGACAGTATCTTGGAGTGTAAAAACATAATAATCGGACCCGATTTTCTTAACAAGTATATAATCAGGCAGTGTAATAATTCCTTTCTTTACTAAATAGATATTCGCAGCCATAACGCGGTTAATAGCGGTTCGATAAATCCGATTCACTTTAATTTCGTTTACTCTAAGGAATGCTACTTCAGGAGTATGAGCCTCATCTTTTTTTATGAGCGGGTTAAAGGCACGTACCTTATCAGTTTCAAAGTTATGAAGATAAACAACAGAGTTTTTTAATGCTAATTTAGAAAGGTATATGTTTTTCCCTTCATTAGATATTACTGGTTCAGGTATGTTCAATGTCCTAACGATTTTTTTCGTTCGCTGCAAGTTTCTTTCACCCTCGATAATAATGTAGGTATGCAATCCGTACATTAGTACAATAGGGGCGATAACACAAATTGTGATAGAAAGTAGAACAGAAACAAGTGTAAGGATCCGGATAGTGACTTTTAAAGTTGGAATTTTTTTAGTCTTCAATGATGTATCCTACCCCGCGTATCGTTTGTATATAATCAGATGGTATCGTCTCACGTAATCGCTTAATCGCTACATCAATTTTATTTTTGTCAGAATCGGATATTTCATCATTGTATCCCCATACTTCTTTTGCTAATTCCTCGCGTGAAACCGTATGGTTTTTGTTTTTAAGTAAATATACAAGGATGTCATACAGCATAGGGCTTAGATGAACCAATTGTTTCCCTACCGTTACTCTACGACTGATTAAGGATATTGACAGGTCTTTGTAAGGCAATAAGCCGATATCAGGCTTAGAAGATTTTTGTAATCTTCGTATCACTGTTTGAATTTTTGCAATCAATACAGGTATATTATAAGGCTTTGTAATGTAATCTTCCGCCCCCGAATACAGCCCTTGTGTAATATCTGTAGGATCCGCTCTAGCAGTTACGTACATATATGGAATAGTCTTTTTTTCATTTACCATTCTGGCTATGTCAAAACCAGAGCACAATAAGCCATGTTGGGCATGAGTATCCAGCGTTATATCTAAAAGCATTAAGTCATATTCGTTCTTTAGTGCGGCATTGTATGTGTCTTTAGCATTATCAAAGTAATCCACCTCAAAGGATGCTTCTTGTAACATCTCCTGCAAAAAAGACCCAATCTCAGTATCGTCATCCAAAATTAATAATCGCATATTCTCCACCTCTCTAATAATTTTCTACAATGAAGCGAAAAATATTAAAGTTCCCGTATACTGATTTGTTGCTACCTATATACAAATACATTAGTCATCCCTTTTTGAGACTATATAACAAAACACCTACATTTTTATTGCAAGTTTTTGCACTTTTACAAGGTGAAAATCTTTATATACACCATTTTAAATGTTTTATGACGATATAATTCTGACAATCCTGTCAGAAAACAATCACTAAACGGTAAGTGGTGACTTTCTGCGTATTATGGTTTAATAAATATTGTTACAAATATTTACAACGAATAAGGGAGATATACAATACAATAACTTCCTTGAAAAATTGGAAGTAATCTTCCATTTGGATTTCTTGCAAAAAATTGTTTATTAGATAATTTTTTACAAAATCTTTATGATCAAAACTTCACAAATAATGTATAATTGTTTTTGTTGTAAACATTAATATTATGACAAAATTTTTACAAATAATATAAAGATGTTACAAATTATGATATAATAGACAATGTTTTGTATCGAAATTATAGGAGGACGAAATGGAAGAGACTATTAGTTTAAAAGAGCTGCTCGAGACATTGAAAAAACGATTAGTACTAATCGTGTCGATAACAGTAATTGCCGCCATCATTAGTGGAGTGGTGAGTTATTATTTCTTAACCCCGATTTACCAGGCTTCTACCCAAATTCTTGTGAACCAAAAGAAAAGTGAACAATCCTTGTATCAAACGAATGAAGTTCAAACCAACCTTCAATTAATTAATACCTATAACGTAATCATTACTAGTCCAAGAATATTAGATATTGTTTCTAAACAACTTAATTTAAATATGACAGCTGCTCAGTTAAAGGGAAAGATTACTGTGGGAAGCGAAAAGGATTCTCAAGTTGTTAACTTATCAGTTCAAGATCCTGATGCGACAGTAGCGGCACAAATTGCGAATAAAACTGCGCAAGTGTTTAGTAAAGAGATTAGCAGCATAATGAATGTCAATAATGTCACAATCCTATCAGAAGCCGCTGTGGCTGAAAATCCATCACCAATCAAACCAAGACCATTATTAAACGTGGCTATCGCACTTGTTGTTGGTTTAATGGCCGGTGTCGGTCTTGCCTTCTTACTTGAGTACTTTAATAACACAATTAAAAACGAACAAGATGTAGATAAAATCTTAGGTCTTCCAATCCTAGGTGTCATTGCAACGATTGATGATCAAAAGATGGAAGATGCAGCAGCACGCCGTGCAGCAAAGAAATCTAAGGGAAGAGGTGAGGATATTGGCGCTTAAGAAGAAGAAACTGAACAGTAAAGACGCAAGCCGTAAGTTGGTCACAGCACTCGATCCGAAGTCACCGATTTCTGAGCAATACCGGACAATTCGAACAAATATCCAATATTCTTCTGTAGATGAAGAGTTGAAAGCAATCATGGTTACTTCTTCAGGACCTGCAGAAGGTAAGTCGACAACAGCGTCGAACCTTGCTGTTTCATTCGCACAGTTAGGTAAAAAGGTATTATTAGTCGACGCTGACTTACGTAAACCAACCGTTCATCATACATTTGGGATGAATAACTTATTTGGATTTACGACGGTATTAACAAAGCAAAGAGAACTTGAAAAAACAGTACTAGAAACTAATGAACAGGATTTATATATCCTAACGAGTGGACCGATTCCACCGAATCCTGCTGAGCTATTAAGCTCGAAATCTATGGAACAATTTATTGAAGACGCAAAGTCTCAGTTTGAATATATTATCTTTGATACTCCCCCATTGTTAGCGGTAGCTGACCCGCAAATTCTTGCAAATCAGGTGGATGCTTCAATTATGGTGGTATTTAGTGAGAAAACAGAGATCGACCAAGCGAAAAAAGGTAAAGAATTACTTGAACATGCTCAAAGTAAATTACTTGGTGTCGTCTTGAACCATAAAGAAGTCCAAAATGGAGATTATTATTATTATTATGGTTCTAGGTGACAAATTTCGACAAATCCTAACCCCGATACGTGTTACTATGATAATTGTCGTTGAAAAATAACAGTTAATTGGAAAGCGTGTGTGACCAATGGTTGATTTGCATAGTCATATATTACCTGGCGTAGATGATGGGGCAAGAAATTTGTCGGATAGTGTTAATATGGCCAAGATGGCTGTCGAACAAGGAATTCATACGATTGTCGCCACACCGCATCATTTGAACAATCGTTACGAAAACCCCAAACAAACCATTATTGATAGAGTTAGAGAATTGAACAAGGCCTTACTAGAAGAAAAGATAGATTTAAAGGTTCTGCCAGGTCAAGAAACACGGATCTATGGTGAAATGGTTGAGGGATATGAGGTAGGTGAAATTCTACCAATCGATCATACACAATATGTATTGGTAGAATTTTCGTCTGGCCATGTCCCAAGATACACGGAGAAGTTGTTTTATGATTTGCAGACAAAGGGACTCATTCCGGTGATTGTTCATCCGGAACGGAATCAAGAAATTATCGAGCGCCCAGAAATCCTATATCGCCTTGTGGAAAAGGGAGCATTAACACAAGTTACTGCTGCAAGTATCTGCGGGGACTTTGGAAAAAAGATTAAAAGTTTTTCCCTCCAATTAATCGATGCAAACCTTACTCATTTCATTGCCTCGGATGCACATAATACGAGCAACCGGACGTTTAAAATGGGAGAAGCTTTCGATATTGTACAAGTTAAGTACGGGATTGACATGGTTTATTTATTCCAAGAGAATGCTGAATTAGTGATTGAGGGCAGTCATGTTTATAAAGAAGTGCCTGAACGGATTAAAAAGAAGAGGTTTTTTAACATCTTTTAACCGACTAAGCCGATAAGTGTTAGCAGATTATCAATTTACACCTTTATCAGGCTAAGTCGCCTGATCGGCGACGCCTCCTATCCGTTATCGATGGGGGCACTCGATTGTGCTGTGGGTACTTTTACGGAGGGACCTTAGACGCATGTCGTCAAGAGCATGATGTGAGGCTGGGTTAAATGCCCAATTATTAATAAAACAATAAATATCTAATGAAAGAATAAGTGTGAAAGCACTTGCAATTCCATTAGATATTTATTTTTTTGCCCCTTTGCTTTAGTAAAGGAAAGAGTTCAGTAGATAAACAAAAGAATAATAGTGGGGGAATTAACAGTGAAAAGAGTAAGAAAAGCCATTATTCCAGCTGCAGGGCTGGGGACAAGATTTTTGCCAGCAACAAAAGCAATGCCGAAAGAAATGCTTCCAATTGTCGATAAGCCGACCATTCAGTACATAGTAGAAGAGGCTGTGGCATCTGGTATTGAAGATATTATCATTGTAACTGGTAAAGGAAAACGAGCGATTGAAGATCATTTCGACAATGCTGTGGAGTTGGAACAGAATTTAATAGAGAAAGAAAAGTATGATATTTTGGAACGAGTTCAGTATGCTACAAATCTAGCGGATATCCATTACATTCGCCAAAAAGAGCCAAAGGGTCTTGGACATGCGGTTTGGTCTGCGCGAAACTTTATTGGGAATGAACCATTCGCGGTCCTTTTAGGAGACGATATTGTTCAAAGCGAGACTCCTTGCCTAAAACAGTTAATAAATCAATATGAAGAAACTTTTTCTTCAGTAATTGGAGTGCAGAAAGTACCTGAAAATGAAACTAACCGCTATGGAATAATTGATCCTTCCACTCAGAATGGAAGACGATATCAAGTTAATAACTTTGTTGAAAAACCAAAACTAGGTACAGCACCTTCTAATTTAGCTATCATGGGTCGCTATATCCTAACCCCAGAAATCTTTATGTTCCTTGACCGTCAGGAAAAAGGTGCGGGTGGAGAGATTCAACTTACAGATGCGATTCAACGCTTAAATGAAATCCAACGAGTATTTGCTTATGACTTTGAAGGCAAACGCTATGACGTCGGTGAAAAATTCGGCTTTGTTAAGACTACGATTGAATTTGCTTTGCAGCATGATGACCTCCATGACGATATGCTGGATTACCTAAAAAATCTAGTTTCTTCATTAGATAAAGAAAAAGTAATGTTATAGAGAGAAGGAAGGGGTCACGGTTGTCTAATCTTGCAAATCAAGAAGTATCTTATTTAGAAAACCAGAAATCACTTGTTAATGACGGAAAAGCATACGTATTCATCAAAAGATTAATAGATATTATTGGTTCTTCATTTGGGATTATTCTTTTAGGTTTCCTTTTTATTATTATTGCTATTTTAATTAAAATCGAAGATCCAAAGGGAGCAATTCTGTTTTCACAGAAAAGAGTTGGACTGAATGGAAAAGAGTTTAAAATGTATAAATTCCGTTCGATGATATCCAATGCGGAGGAAAAGTTACAAGAGCTGTTAAAGCATAATGAGGTATCTGGTGCCATGTTTAAAATGAAGGATGACCCAAGGATCACTAAAATTGGTAAGTTTATCAGGAAAACGAGTATTGATGAATTGCCCCAACTATTTAATGTTTTAAAAGGGGATATGAGTTTGGTTGGTCCCCGTCCACCGCTTCCTAGAGAAGTGGCTGTTTATTCTGAGTATGACAAGCAACGTTTATTAGTCACACCAGGCTGTACAGGACTCTGGCAAGTAAGTGGGAGAAACAGTGTAGGGTTTGAAGAAATGGTGGAATTGGATCTTCAATATATCCGAGAACGTTCCTTCTTATATGATATAAAGATCATTTTAAAAACGGTCCTAGTATTATTTGGATCGAAAGATGCATTCTAGAAAAGAGGTAATGAAAAGATGATGAATAATGAATCTAAAATATATGTAGCTGGACATCGTGGCCTTGTGGGTTCAGCAATCGTAAGAAAACTTGAGGAAAAAGGTTACATTAATTTAGTATATCGAAATAGTAAGGAACTAGATTTACGAGATAAAAATGCAGTCGACAACTTTTTTGTTGAAGAAAAACCGGAATTTGTTTTCCTAGCAGCTGCTAAAGTTGGTGGAATCGTGGCCAACAACGAATACCCTGCTGATTTTATTCGTGACAACCTGTTAATTCAAACAAATATCATTGATGCGGCCTATCGCAACAATGTAGAGAAGCTTTTATTCCTTGGAAGTACTTGTATATATCCAAAGATGGCGCCACAACCATTAAAAGAAGAGTACCTCTTAACCGGTGTGCTTGAGCCAACAAATGAACCATATGCGATTGCAAAAATTGCCGGAATTAAAATGTGTGAATCCTATAATCGCCAATACGGTACACAATACATTTCAGTTATGCCAACCAATTTATATGGTGAAAATGATAACTTTGACTTGCATACTTCTCATGTTCTTCCTGCGTTGATTCGTAAGTTTCATGAAGCAAAGGAAAGCAATGCTTCATTCGTAGAAGTATGGGGAACAGGAACACCAAAACGAGAATTCTTGTATTCCGATGATCTTGCTGATGCAAGCATCTTTCTAATGAACAATTATTCTGGTAATGAAATTGTGAATATTGGTGTAGGTGATGACCTACCAATTAAAGAATTGGCAGAAATGATTAAAGAAACTGTTGGTTTCACTGGTGAGATTCAATTTGATACATCAAAACCAGACGGAACACCAAGAAAATTAGTGGATGTAACTAAGCTTAATTCTTTGGGATGGAAAGCCACTACTTCATTAGAAGAAGGATTAAAGAAAGCTTACCAATGGTTTTTAGATAATCAACTAACAAAAGTAAACTAACGAATATTCGGAGGTCAACATGAAAAAAGCATTAATTACAGGTGTAACAGGACAAGATGGTTCCTATTTAGCAGAGTTTTTATTAGAAAAGGGATATGAAGTGCACGGTATGATTCGACGCAGCTCTTCTTATAACCAAGAACGCTTAGAAGATCTTTTAACAGAAGAAGAAGCAAACGCATTATTAAATAATACAAACTTTCAGCTTCATTATGGAGATGTTACTGATGCATTGAATGTAACACGTATCATTGGTGAAATTAAACCAGACGAAATTTACAATCTAGCTGCACAATCACATGTTCGAGTTTCGTTTGATATGCCTGGTTATACATTAGATGTAGATGCTAAAGGTACATTAAACATCCTTGAGGCAGTACGAATTTTAGGATTAACAGAGAAAACTCGTGTATACCAAGCATCAACATCTGAGTTATTTGGTAAAGTTCAAGAGGTTCCACAAAAGGAAACTACGCCTTTTTATCCACGTTCTCCATACGGTGTGGCAAAAATTTATGGTTTCTGGATTACAAAGAACTATCGTGAATCATACAACATGTTTGCTGTTAATGGGATATTATTTAACCATGAATCTGAACGTCGTGGTGAAACATTCGTAACTCGTAAAATTTCATTAGCAGCTGCTCGTATCGCTCAAGGTAAACAAAAGAAATTAACATTGGGTAACTTGGATTCTTTACGAGACTGGGGTTATGCCAAGGATTATGTTGAGTGTATGTGGTTAATCCTTCAACACGATAAGCCAGAAGATTTCGTAATTGCAACTGGAGAAATGCATACTGTGCGTGAATTCGTAGAGTTATCTTTTAAACATGTGGGTGTGGAAATCGAATGGACTGGTCATGGAGTAGAAGAGAAAGGTGTTAATAAAGCAACTGGAGAAGTAATAGTTGAAGTAGATCCTAAGTTCTTCCGTCCAGCTGAAGTAGATCAATTACTAGGGGACCCAACAAAATCAAGAGAATTATTAGGTTGGAATCCTACTAAAACATCGTTCGAAGAATTAGTTCGTATTATGGTTACAACTGACATGAAAAAGGTTGAAAAAGAAGTTAAAATTAAGAAGATGTTTGATTAATTTTTTATCTATATGATGAGACTGGAAAGAGTTCCTCTTTCCTTTTTTGTTGCTTGTAATTAGTGAAGAGTTGCATAAATGATATATATAGTTAAATGAATTTATGCTGGAGGATAAAAGACATAATGGAAGAAAAAATAAAAACTTATAGTAATGATCCCGATAAATTAAAGTCTTTCAAACGTAAAGTAGACAAATCAAAAATTCCTACTTGTAATATCCTCGGTGTGGAAATAGCTGCAATAAATATGGATTGGTTACTGAATTTTCTAAGAGCAAATGTTAAAAGTAAAAATGGCAATCTTTTGGCCGGTGATTACATTTGTGTTTCGAATGTTCATACAACTGTAACTTCTTATGAAGATAAGGTATACTGTGACATTCAGAATGGTGGACTTATGGCTATTCCAGATGGTGGGCCTCTTAGTACAGTCGGACGCAGGCGTGGAAATAAAAACATGAGTAGAACCACAGGTCCTAATTTGATGAGAGAGTTATTTAATGATTCTGATAATAATGGCTATCGTCATTATTTTTATGGGTCCACAGAAGAAACGCTTGAGAAACTTTATAACAAGTTAATTGTTGAATATCCGGGTATTCAAATTGCTGGAATGTATAGTCCCCCATTCCGTCCGTTAGATGCTCATGAAGATGAGGAATTTGTAAAAAAAATCACCCAAACCAAGCCTGATATTGTGTGGGTCGGTTTGGGTGCACCCAAGCAGGAAGTATGGATGGCAGAACACCAAGGAAAAGTGGATGGCGTGATGATCGGTGTAGGTGCTGGATTTGATTACTTTGCTGGCAATATTAATAGAGCTCCAGAGTGGATGCAGAAGAGTAACTTAGAGTGGGTTTATCGTTTGATTCAAGAGCCCAAGAGACTATTTAAGAGATACTTGCACACTAACACTAAGTTCATCTGGTTGGTTATGGTGGGGGGGAAATGAGAATGGCGAAAACATTTTCAAAACCCAAAATTTTAATTGTCCACAATTATTATCAAATCCCTGGTGGAGAGGATACTGTTGTGGCAAACGAAAAGAGATTACTTGAAAATCAAGGGCATGAGGTAGTTCTTTATAGCCGTAACAATTCTGAACTAAAAAAAATGAGTAATTTTCAAAAACTATGTTTACCTTTTACAACTGTCTTCTCTCTGAGAACATACAAGGAAATCAAAAAAAAAATAAAACAGCACAGCATAGATATCGTTCATGTCCATAACACTTTAAATCTGATTTCACCGTCAGTGTACTATGCAGCTTTCTCTTGTAATGTTCCGGTTGTTCAGACCATTCATAATTTTAGATTCCTATGTCCAGCAGCAACCTTTTATCGAAACGGTAAAATCTGTGAGGATTGCACCAGCAAAGGTCTGAAGTGTGCGATTAAGTATTCTTGTTATAGAGGAAGCAAGTTACAGACGATGGCATCTGTTTTTACACTTAAAGTACATCGTTACTTGGGAACTTACAAGAAGTTAAATTATATCTGTTTAACAGAGTTTAACAAAGAGAAGCTGTTACAGCTGAATAAGGGAAAAAAACAAATTATTGATCCAAATAATGTTCATATTAAGCCGAATTTTGTTGACTCAGAAACTGATTGTATTCCTTATGAACAACGTAAAAATCAATTTGTTTTTGCTGGACGCATCGACAAGTTGAAGGGCATTAGAATTTTATTAGAAACTTGGAAAGATATCAAGGATTATGAATTGATAATTTGTGGGACAGGTCCTGAAGAAGATTGGTGTAAAAAATATATTGAGGAAAACAAAATGGTAAATGTAAAGATGCTAGGATATGTTCGAAATGAGGATGTAAAAAAAATCATAGGTGAATCTAAAGCACTAATTCTTCCAACACAATGGTATGAAGGATTTCCAATGAGTATTGTGGAGAGCTTGTCTAGTGGGACTCCGATTATCGGTAGTAATATTGGTAACGTTGGAAGTCTAATAGAAACTGGTGTTACAGGTTTTAAATTTAAGTTTGATTCGTCAAGTGAGTTAAAAAATGCAGTAAATCAGCTCGTTGATATGACAAGTAGCTCTACAAATTATTATAGAAATTATCTTTCTGAAAAAAGGAACTATATGATATTGTCTGCAATTTACAAAAATGTGATAAATTAAGTAATCTTCCATATTATAAAAATTGACAACCACTCAACAATTTATTAAAGGAAGGTAAAAGATGAAATTAGCAATGGTAAGACTTTATTGTGGAGAGTCAGGACAAAAAGGCTTTTACAATTTGCAAGAATTAGGATTAGCTAAAGCTTTAAATAAGATGGACATTGATGTATATATTATTACTCTATCAAAAAAAGTCAAAAAAGTAATACAAGAAAAAGATGAATCTGGAGTAATTTTATTAACTGTCCCAGCAAGAGGTATGGCTAATCATGGATATTTCAACTGTTCTATCCTATCAGATTTGGAAATAGATGTAGTTCATTTACAAAGCGATAATCAAATTTTTGCCCCATACGTAATGCGTTATTGTTATAAGAATGGAATTAATTGCTACAACTATGTGGGTACATTGTTTAGTGATAGTAATAATTTACTAAAGAGTTTAATTATGAGTATATTTTCAAAATGGAATATAAAATGCTATAAAAATGGTTTAGTCTTTGCAAAAACACCAAATGTGCAAAAGCAATTAATAGATGCAGGTGTCAGAAACGTTAAAATTGCTCCTGTAGGGTTGGATACTGAAATAATTCCTCAAATAGAGGAACCGAAAAATAAGTTACGAAAAAAATTGGGTATTCCTCAGGATAAAAAAGTTTTAATATTTGTAGGAAGACTTGAGGAATACAAAAAGCCACTCGAGGCAATAGATTTGATTAACGAATTAGATAATGATCACTATTTGTTGCTTATTGGTAAGGGAACATTAAAGGAAGATATGCTATCAAAAATAACGACATTAGAATTAGACAAAAAAATTAGATATATCGAAGCTGTACCAAATAAAGAAATTCATGAATATTACAAAGCAAGCGATTATTTTATTAATTTGAATAATAAAGAAATTTTTGGAATGAGTATACTTGAAGCGATGTACCAAGGTTGTACAGTGGTGGCAGTTAAATCGCCTGGACCTAGTTATATTATTGAAGATGGTGTTTCAGGTTATTTGGTTTCAAATGAGAAGGAAATGATAGATGCAATTTATAAACGGCATACTATCCACCCATTGGCTTCTCATAAGAGAATTGTTGAATGTTTTACATGGGAAAAAACCGCAGAGATAGTTTACTCAGTACTTTGAATTAAGCAGTAGATATAATAAATGATAAATAATAACGGGGGAAGAAAATGGAAGTGAAATTTAAGGGTAATCTTTTAAAGTCGCTTGTTTGTAGTATATCACCGGAGTTTCTCACTAGAATACTTTATTATAAGAATTTCAAGAAATCATTGAACTTAAAAAATCCAAATTTGCTTAATGAAAAGTTACAGTATCTAAAATTGAAAATGTATACTGATAATCCGATAATTACACAGTGTGTTGATAAGTACCGAGTAAGAGAATATCTTAAGAAATATAATTTAGAAATACTATGTCCGGAATTATATGGTGTGTATGATACACCTGATGAAATAGATTGGAACAAGCTCCCCAAGGGATTTGTTATTAAGTGCAATCACGGAAGTGGTATGAATATCATATGTAACGACAAAGATACTTTAGACATCGAAAAGGCTAAAGAATCTTTAAGTAAATGGATGAGAACAGACTTTTGGAAAATTTATGGGGAAACACAATATAAAAATGTTCAAAAAAAAATTATTATTGAAGAACTTCTTGATCCTAATATATTGACTTATAAATTTTATTGTTTTAATGGCCAAATTAGAGTAGCATATGTATCTTTAAATGGTGAAAATGGGGAAAAGGAGAAATATATGGATTATTTTGATCCTGATTGGAATTGGATTCCAGTCAAGTTGTGGCCGCATGAGAATGCTGCAGTTCATCCCCAAAAGCCTAAAGGTTATGAAGAAATGTGTAATTTAGCGAGAATACTCTCCCGAGATTTCCCATTTGTAAGGGTGGATTTATATAATGTTAATGGAACTATATATTTTTCCGAATTAACATTTGTACCAACTGGTGGAATGATGAGATTAACTCCAGCAAATCTTAATGAAGAATGGGGAAAGTGGCTTAAATTATAATGTATTGCATATAACTGAATGAAAATTTTCAGATGTATGAAATAAGGAGAGAATTGTAATGAATTTAATTTCAATAATTACACCATGTTTTAATAGTGAGAATACTATTAGACAGACGTTAGAAAGTGTGCTAAATCAATCCTACCAAAATTTTGAATATATTATTATTGATGGTGCATCTACTGATGATACGTTAAACATAATAAATGAATATAAGATTCTATTTGGAGAAAAACTTCGGATTTTTTCCGAACCAGATGATGGTATCTATGATGCAATGAACAAAGGTATATCAAAGGCAAAAGGCAGTATTGTTGGTATTATTAATAGTGACGATTGGTATGAGTTAAATACATTAGAACTAATTAATCAAAACTATACTGGTGCAAAATATGAAATTCTTTATGGGATGCAGAAAAACTGGGAAAATGAAAAAGAAAAAATTGTGTTTATAAAGAGCCATGAATTTATTGATACACAAATGTTAACTCATCCAACATGTTTTGTAACTAAAAGCACCTATTCAGATTTAGGGTGTTTTGATTTGTCTTACAAATCATCAGCCGATTATGAACTTATGATTCGTATGGTCAAGTCTGGGAAAGTACATTTTACACCCATTCATCAAATTATGGCGAATTTTAGAATGGGTGGTATGTCAAGTGGGCAAATTGGAGTAAGAGAAGATGCAAATATAAGGTATCATTACGGCATAATTAGTAAAAAGAAGATGATATTTACTATTTTTAAGAGCCTAGCTTATGAGATCATGAGTAAGCGAAAGTTAGTGTAGGTTACAGAGGTGGAGAAATTTTTATGATTAGTTATATTTATAAAATACTTGGGCTTTTCCATAGTAAATCTATATTTTTGGAAAAAATTTTCACTAAAATTTTTAAGATTTTTTTAAATGTATTTTACCCTCTATATTATAAGATTTCTGGAATTAATAAGGGATTGGGAATTAATACGAATGAAGTAAGAAAAGAAAGAATTATTATTTCTTTAACTTCCTTTCCTAATCGAATAGGAAAAGTATGGATTTGTTTGGAGTCATTACTGCGACAAAGTAAAAAGCCAGATATGATTATACTTTGGTTGGCAAAGCCACAATTTCCAAATGAGGAAAAAGACCTACCGAAACAATTACTACAATTGAAAAAGAGAGGTTTGGATATCCGCTTTACAACAGATGATATGCGTTCTCATAAAAAATATTATTATGTCATGAAAGAGTATATCGATGATATGATAATTACTGTGGACGATGATACATTTTATCCAGAAAATCTCCTTCAGAATCTACTAAAGAAACACTATGAAAACCCAAATTGTATAATTGCAAATAGAGCGTGGCCAATGGCATTTAAAGAAAATAGTGAATTATATCCTTGTAGCGAATGGAGAAAACATGCCGTCATTAACGGTCCCCTAAATAATCATTTTGTTCAAGTTGGGGTTGATGGAGTTTTGTATCCTCCCAACTCCCTTAAAAGGGAGTTAGCTTTTAATAAGGGCATGATAAAAAAAGTGTGTCCTTTAGCAGACGATTTATGGTTAAACGCTATGGTTACATTAAATGGGAGAAAAGTTGTTGAAGGTGTACCATTTAACAAATCAATTATTTTTCTTGAGATATTTGGAACTGCACAATTTGGATTGACGAAAGTTAATGTTGGGAAGAATAAGAATCAAGAGCAACTTGAAAATTTGATATTAAACTATCCGGAATATTTAGAAATGATAAAGAAAGAAGTCTACAGGTAGCTGAAATATATATATAATTATATGCAAAAAGGAAATCAATAGTGTTTCTGCAGGAGGAAGTTATGAATTTACCTAGATCAATCACCAAAATTAAAATAAATTATAATACTATTCTTCTTACAATGCTATTTTTTTTCATGCACAATTGTTTTTACTTGGTAAATTCAAATTCAAAAATATTGGGGATTATTAGTTATCCTGACTTTTTATTTTTATATTGTCTATTTTTATTCCTGTTTTATTTTAAAATGTTTCCAAAAGGATATTTTGGAGGGTACTTTGCTAAAGTGATACTTTCCATTCCGATTTTAATTATTTTATCAAGTTTTATGGCATCTATTAATTATGGACAGGGTATTCTTTCTGGCATATTGACTCAGAGAGCTTGGCTAATAACCATGTTTTTGTATTTTCCATTAATGGCATTGGTGCGTAATGGCAAGCTAAATATTGAATCGTTTCTATCAATTTTATACACTATTGTTTTTATAGAACTGTTCTTGTATTTCGTTCAGTTTTATGTTGGAGAATCCTATATGTTCCTTCACGTATTATACAATTATAGGTATGGATCAATCAGACTTTATACTGATACTGCATATATGTCTTTATTACTGTCACTTGCAACAGTAAAGTTTATGAATAAAGAAAAAATACTTAAGAACGCTTTTTTCATAGCAGCTATATTGGCATACATTTTTATTGTCATTAAGGGCAGAGGTGCAAGCATATTTTTCCTTCTTACTTTTGTTCTAATTATAGTTTTGAGCAAGTCGAAACTGATTTACAAAATTTGTATAATGGTTATTATGTTCCTTTTAGGATTTTATATTTTTTTACAAGCACAAACGGTTCAAGAACTAATATCAATTATTTTCCAAAACGCTGATGATCCCACCTTTAATGTAAGGATTTTTAGCCAACAATTCTATTTGTCTAAATTATCTTCAACAGCGGGAGCTTGGGCATTTGGGTACGGTTATCCTAATTCCACTATACCAAATTCAATGGCGGCAACGGGTAATGATTTAGGCTATTTGCTTGCGGATAATGGTATTTATGGTTTTGTTTTTTGCTATGGGTTTTTAGGAGTTGTTTGGTTTTTTTACAGTTCGATAGTACAAATAAAATATTCAGCAATTCTGTTTTTTAAGTATAAGGATAGTGCTTTAATAGTCTCCATTGTATTAGGATTGGCAACTTTAGTTACAAATATTGTGTTTTTTTATAGCTTTTATTCATTTTCTAGTGTATTAGTGTTTATCACTATTGAGTTATTACTACGGAAATATCGAGATAATAATAAAGTAAGGTTAAGGGGTTAAGGATGAATTTTATTAAGGCTTTTTTTGCGAGTATTCATTATAAAATAAAATATCGAAACTGTAATATACGAAAACATGCACGTATAGTTAATGCAAAATTAGAAGGTAGAAATACAATAGGTCAGCATTCGGATATTAGAAATTCGGCGATTGGGTACGGCACATATGTCCAACCTTATGCAAAAATATTTCAAACAAAAATAGGTAGGTTTTGTTCAATTGGGCAAAACTTTTCAGTAATTGTTGGGAATCATCCTGTTGAGAGTTTCGTATCAACTCATCCCTCGTTTTTTTCAATCCGCTGTCAAGCGGGCTTTACTTTTGTGGATAGAAATCTTTTCGATGAGTTTAAATATACTGACAATGGTTATATTTGTGAGATAGCAAATGATGTTTGGATTGGAGATAATGTTAGTATAATGAATGGCGTAAAGGTAGAAAATGGAGCAATTATTGCAGCAGGAGCTGTTGTGACAAAAGATGTTCCACCTTTTGCAATAGTAGGAGGAGTACCTGCCAAGATAATTAGATATAGGTTCGGAAATTCTGAAATTGAATTTTTAAATAAACTTCAATGGTGGAATAAAAGTATTAATTGGATTAGTGAAAATTCCAAGTTTTTTAACTCCCTTGATTTATTACGTAAGGTATTAAAGGATTAATAACTGAAAGTTACTTAGTATAAATTTGTTCTAATCGACTAAAAATAATGAGGGTTTATAATGACATCGTTAATACCAGCTAACAATAAATTAGTTAGTCACATTTATAACAATAAAGATAATTATTTAATACAATATACAAATTGTAAAAGTAATATATGTGCAATTTATTTTTCAAGTAACGCAATATATTACCCTAATACAGAAGAAGAATTTTCTAATGTTATTATAAAAAAAGATAGGTTTGAATGGTATAGTACTAAAATAAATAAGGCTAAAAAACACATATTTATAAGAGATGTATATAAACAATGGTATATAGAAGGAATAAGTAGTAAATATGATAATACTGAAAAGTTATTAGATTTTTTAAAAGAACAAACCAGAGGTTATGAAATAATAACTGTGGGAAGTTCAGCTGGTGGATACGCAGCTATTTTATTTGGAGAAATGTTAAAAGCTTCATATATACTAGCATTTTCTCCTCAATTTTCTTTGAATTATTATATTGAAAATGGAGAGTTTGAAGATAATCCTTTGATATTTAAATATTTGGATGATAAATCTAAAAATAAATACTATGACCTTACAAATAAAATAAAAAATAGTAATATACCTATTTTTTATTTTATTCCAATAGAGAGTGAAGCTGATATCTATCAGTTTAATCTTGTAAAAGATTATTCAAATGTATTTTGTTTTAAATTTATGTCAAAAATTCATGGACAAACAATGCATTCTTTTAACTTACCATATATTCTAAATAAAGATTGTCATGAGTTAGTAAAGATATATAAAAGGTATTCTAGTGATAATATTAGTCAATTGAAATTCGCAATAGATACTTGTGGACTTTTTAATGTTATTTTGGATTTCTCTAAAAAAATTGTAAAGCAGTATTTTAAGAAGGCTTTTAAACGAACTTAGTATTGGCAAATCAGGTATATCTCTTTATTTCGTCACTTAGTAGTAACATCGAGCCCTGAGGAGGCTCTTTTTTATTTAAGGTGTAATGTTTTTGGAGTTTCAATATTTTATAAGTGAAAAAAAGATATCCATGTAGCATAAAACAAGGAAATGGATAAAGTAACTCAGATGTACATGACATAATCTATGTAATAGCCAATAAACCCAGTCAATATTCAGAACCAAGGTGAAATGGGAAGAGCCAATAACAATATGAGTTCCACTAATCAGCCGGTGTTGCAACTTGTCACTTTACTCGGAGCCTTTGCAAACGTGAAATCTAGTGCTTTTATTTAACGTGAATGTTTCTGAATTTTGCAGAGAAGATTCTATTGAATGTCATATGAAGCGAAACCGAAAACTATAGTATTAATCCTGAGAGGTAATAGACTATGAAGAAGTCAAGTGAATTTTTGCTAAGTGTGGTAATACCAAATTATAATAATGCAAAATATATTAAAAAATGTATTGAAAGTATATTTGAACAGTCATATTCAGGAGTTTTTCAAGTAATCATAGTGGATGATTGTTCAACTGATAACTCAATCCAAGTAATAGAAGAATTGATAAAAATTTATCCGAGAATCAGTCTGGTAGCATTGAAGGAAAATGCGGGTGTTAGTAATGCCAGAAATATGGGGTTAAGTTGTGTGCAAACAAAGTATGTGACTTTTATTGATCCTGATGATTATTATTTTAATAAAGACAAATTAAATAATGAAATGCAACTTATTATTAAATATAAAGAACAGTTTGGGAAAGATATTTTGTCATACTCACCTGTCATAAATGTACAAAATGATTTATCCCAGTTTTTTTATCCTCCTTCAGATCAGAAAGCATATTTACAAGGGAATGTTAGAATAGATTTGCTTAAAGGGAGGAATTTTAAAACAATCATGAGAGATTATTGTATTTCTACTCAAGTATTGCGAAATGTTGGTGGATACAATATCGAGCGTAATTTATACGAGGATTGGGAGCTCTTGCTAAAATTATCTCGACAAGTAGAGTTTTATTGTACGTTTGAATACGGAACAGCTTATCGCTTTTCAATAAACGGCTTGTCCAAACGTCCTATAAATTATCTTAATGAAAAGAAAAACGAAATTTTTTACGAACAGATACATGATATTAGCGGGGCGTTAAAGAATGAAATATATTTAGTAAAAAAAGTAATAGATACCAAGGCATCAATTAGGAGAAAATATTATCAAACGAAAAGGATAATAAAAAGAATTTTGATAAAGATAGGTATATATGACAGTATTGTAAATAATAAGTGAATTTAAAATATTAATATGGATTTTACAAATAATTTTTAGGGAATCACTTCATACAAAATCGCAACAGATTATTAATGTTTGGCTTTGATAACCATTACCCCTTCACGCGGGAGACCTTTATATCGATATAAAAGCTATGGTGATATGAAAATATTGATATTTTAATAATGGAATAACATATGTTATTTCTAAAATATGCATTAAATTATGGAGGAGCTTAATTTGTTAGCGAAACGAAGTTTTTACAATTTAACCTTTGGAATGGTAGGTCAACTTATTACTATTTCACTTGGACTACTTATACCTCGCATTTTTTTAGTTCATTATGGTTCAGAGGTATACGGTTTTATTTCATCAATTGGACAAATTATTGTTTATATGTCCTTATTAGAGGCAGGAGTCGGTGCAGCTACTTTACAAGCATTATACAAACATGTAGCAAAAGTGGATCAACAAAATATCAACTCAATTTTGGCAGCGACCTCCAACTTTTATAAAAAAACAGGAATGTACTATCTTATTAGTGTAATATTACTTTCTATTATATATCCTTTTATTGTTGATTCTACTCTAGATAAAACCACAATAATAATTGTAGTTTTATTCACTGGATTGGGAGGAGCATTAAATTATTACTTTCAAGGGACATATACAATTTTTTTAATTGCTGAAGGAAAAGGATATATAAATACCTCAATAACAACTATTATAAATATTTTAGTAAGTAGTATAAAGATTATATTAATTTTAAAAGGGTTCAATATAATTATTATCCAGGGATCTTATTTTTTTATGTCAATTATTCAGATTTTTATTTATAAAGTATATATTAATAAAAACTATAAATGGATTGATTTGAAAGTAAACCCTAATTTCGAGTCAATCGCACAAAAAAATTCAGTTATAGTTCATCAAATTTCTGGAATGATTTTTAGAAATACAGATGTTCTTGTATTGACAATTTTTACAAATTTGAAAATTGTGAGTGTTTATGTACTTTATAATTTACTTTTTAGTGTAATTGATAACATCATAAATACAGTAAATAATAGTATAATATTTGCTCTTGGAAGAACTTTCCATCAAAGTAGAGATATTTTTATAAAATTGTATGATGCTTATGAAGTCTACTTTATGGCACTTGTTTTTTCATTATTTACTATTGCATATATATTTATTTTGCCCTTTATGAAAATATATACATCTGGTATAGAAGACATAAATTATATTGATTTTTGGCTCCCAATACTTTTCGTACTCCTTAAGCTGTTAAGTAATGCCAGAGCATCTTCTAATAGTTTAATAGAAATAGCTGGTCACTTTAGTAAGACAAAATATCGTTCAATAATAGAATCCCTAATAAATTTAGTTTCATCAATTATTTTTGTACAATTTTTTGGTATTTATGGAGTGTTACTAGGAACAATTATGGCATTATTATATCGTTCTGTTGATATAATAATCTATGCTAACAAAAGAATATTGAAAAGAAGCTCTTGGATAACTATTAAAAGATGGATTATTAATTTTGGAATTATTTTAGTAATAGTATTTACCACTGACCATATTAATATTAACTTGACATCATATATAAGCGTTGTTAGTTGGGCAGCAATGTTTACTGTAATAATTCTTCTGATCTTTTTTACAGTCTCCTCTCTATTTGAAAAAGAAATCTTTGTATACACTTTTAAATATCTAGTTAGATTAAAAAAAGGGAAAATTAAACGGAGTTAATAAAAAAATTAGTAAGGAGTAGGAAAATGCCTAGAAGTTCCAATATTCATATTTTATCTGCCAGTGATAATAGTTTTGCCCAACATCTGGGTGTTACTATCGCATCTCTTTTGGAGAATTCTAACCATCCACAAAATATTGTGTACAGTGTAATTGATGGTGGTATTTCGGATACTAATAAAAAAAAATTAGTTTCACTTTTCAATAAATATGGAGCTAAAGTGAAATTCCTTAAGGTGGATAAAAAGATATTTGAAAAATACCCTACAACAGATTATTGGCCTACTGCTATTTACTATAGACTTCTGATACCTCAACTGCTTGATAGCTCTATTAAAAAGGTAATTTATCTTGATTGTGACTTAGTTATAAAAGATGATATTAATAACCTTTGGAATGTAGACATAAAAGATTACCCAATGGCAGCTGTTGCAGATAACGAAGGTAAACTTAGATTTGCTGATTTGAATCTACCAGAGGATTCCATTTATTTTAATTCGGGAGTAATGGTTTTGAATTTGGAATTTTGGCGGGAAAATAATATAGGGGAAAAGATTATAGATTATATAGATAAAAATACAACTAAGCTTTTGTGGCCAGACCAGGATGCTCTAAATGTTATCTTATATAATAATTGGAAACCACTGCATCCAAAATGGAACTTCCAAAGGAATATACTCTATTTATTGCCCCAAGAACAAATCTTTGATATTACCACGATAAATAGAGTGTTAAAGGAACCAAGTATTATTCATTTTACAACATCGTCTAAACCATGGTTTTATAATGATGAACATCCTTTTAAAAATGAATATTATTATTATCTTTCATTCACAGAGTGGAGGAACTTTAAACAAGTTGATAAAACTCTAATTAACGTTTTCAAGAAATCATTTAAAGTTATTCTACCTAAACCATTATTTAATATCCTAAAGAAAATGAATGAAATGATAAAAGTTTTATATAAGTTAAATTAAAAAACCACGGGTGCCTGTCACAACCCGGTTTTTATCGATAATTTTAGAATAATAAGATGTATGTTAGGGAAAGGCATGAAGCTGTGTATAGAGAGAAGAGAGTTACCCGGTTTTGCATGTCATATTGGGATTATTAGTAATGTAAAAAACTGGTATAATTAATGATATTGTGATTAACATGCTCATTATGTATCAAGATATATTAATTAAGAATTTGTAAATATATTGAAGGTGGGACAAAAATGAAAATTGCAGTAGCTGGAACTGGGTATGTTGGCTTAGTAACCGGGGTCTGTCTTGCGGAACATAATCATTCTGTTACTTGTGTAGATATAGATGATAAAAAAGTAGCCCTAATGAAGTCGGGGATTTCCCCTATTTATGAACCTGGCCTTGAAGAATTACTGATTAATAATATGGATCGATTGAATTTTACAACCGAGTATAAAGAAGCATATAAAGATGCAGATGTTATTTTCATAGGTGTTGGAACTCCAGAAAAACATGATGGTTCGGCTAATTTAAGTTATGTATATGGAGTAGCTGAACAAATTGCTAGAAGTATTGAGAAAGATTGTGTAGTAGTAGTTAAATCAACCGTACCGATAGGTACAAATGATAAGATAGAAGAATTGATTAAATCCAATTTGGCACATGATGTAAATGTATATGTAGCTTCTAATCCTGAGTTTTTGGCACAAGGGACTGCAGTAAGGGATACACTTCATTCTTCAAGGATTGTAATAGGTGTCGAAGAACCCTATGCAGGTGATGTTTTAAAAGAGGTTTATAAGGATTTTGATGCACCGATTGTGGTTACAAATAGAAAAAGTGCCGAGATGATCAAGTATGCATCCAATGATTTTCTTGCACTGAAAATCTCTTTTATTAATGAAATAGCAAACCTTTGTGAAATTATTGGAGCAGATATAGAAGATGTCACTCTCGGTATGGGATTTGATAAACGGATTGGAGATCGCTTCTTAAATGCAGGAATTGGTTACGGCGGCTCTTGTTTTCCTAAGGATACAAAAGCGCTGCACTGGCTGGCAAATTTCCATGACAACGAGTTAAAGACGGTTAAAGCAGCTATTGATGTGAACGAAAATCAAAAGCTAAAATTAATAAAGAAATCTCGCAAGTATTTTGATAGTTTCAATGGGTTGAATGTAGCTGTACTAGGGTTAACCTTCAAGCCAGGGACAGATGATTTAAGAGAAGCTCCTACTCTTGTGAATATCCCCATTATGCTGGAAGATGGAGCAAACGTAAAAGCATGGGATCCTGTTGGAGTAGAGAATTTCAAGAAAAAGTACCCCGATGCAATTACTTTTTGTAATACCATTGAAGACACCATTAAGGATGCGGATGTATGTTTTATCTTTACCGAATGGGATGAAGTTAGAGACTTTGATCTATCAAAATATAGTAAACTAATGAAAAGCCCAATCGTGCTTGATGGAAGAAACTGCTATGATTTGACAAGTGCGAGAAAAGCTAATATCATTTATGATTCAATTGGAAGAGAAACCATAAATAGTTTGGAAGTTTCGCTAGTTTAATTATCTTAAATAGGAGACAGATTCTTTATCACTTCGGTTAGGGTCTGTCTTTTTCTCTGTGTTAATTTGAGTACCAATCAAATGGCAGAAAAATAGTTAAAAATCTTCAAGCAGCAGTAGTTTTCATATAAATCAGATCAGGTCCCAGGGGATCATTTTTTGTGCGGAGGGAAATTATGAAGCTCGTATTACTTTCAGGCGGATCAGGAAAGCGCCTATGGCCATTATCAAACGATACAAGATCAAAACAATTTTTAAAAGTATTAGAATGTAGTAATGAAGAAAAGCAATCAATGGTACAGCGTGTCTGGGGGCAGTTGAAAACAGTTGGTCTTGAGGATTCATCTGTCATTGCTACTTCTAAAATGCAAAGAGATATGATTCATAGCCAAATTGGGATGGAAGTACCTCTTATAATAGAGCCTGAACGTCGTGATACATTCCCAGCGATTGCTTTAGCTGCTTCTTATCTATTTTCTATACAAAATGTTTCTGAAGATGAAGTGGTTGTAGTATTGCCGGTTGATCCATACGTAGATGATAGCTTTTTTGAGAAGGTAAAAGAATTAGAGAATGTTTTACTAGATTCAAATGCTGATTTGGCTCTAGTAGGTGTTAAACCTACTTATCCTTCATCTAAATATGGCTATATTGTTCCAAAAGAAGCAGTCGATGGTGACGGACATTTTACTGTCAATCATTTTACGGAAAAACCAAGTGAAGAAAAGGCTCAGACTCTTATCGATATGAATGCTTTATGGAACTGTGGAGTATTTGCTTTTAAACTAAAATATATTATTGATATATTAGTAAAAAAGGGCTTACCTCTTCATTATGATAAACTATCACTTCAGTATAAGGATCTTCCAAAGATTAGTTTTGATTATGAAGTAGTCGAGAAGGCAAATCATATTGTCGCGCTTCCTTATGATGGGTATTGGAAGGATCTTGGGACATGGAATACCTTAACGGAAGAAATGGCTACATCGCAAATTGGTAAAGGCGTATTAAGTAATGATTCAGTAAATACTCACTTAATCAATGAACTTGATATCCCTGTTACCATTATTGGGTTAAATGATGTAGTCGTAGCTGCAAGTCCTGATGGAATTTTAGTTTCAGACAAAGCATCAAGTCCAAAAATTAAGGAACTAATTAGTGGATTTGAACAGCCGCCAATGTATGAAGAACGCATTTGGGGATGGTCGCGTGTCCTAGATTATGCTAAGTATGAAGATGGAAACGAAATGGTCACCAAACGAATTTGTATCCACGCAAAAAAGAATTCAAGCTATCACTACCATAACCTACGAGACGAAGTTTGGACCATTGTCCGCGGTGAAGGTGAATTAGCGTTGGATGATTATATTACTCGTGTTAAGGCAGGGGATATCATCCACCTTCCGGCAGGAAAGAAGCATGGAATAAAAGCGTTCACCGAACTTGAATTTGTTGAAGTTCAAACAGGGATTGGTATAAGTGACGAAGACTTTACTCGTTTGTATTTTGAATGGGAGGATGTCATTAACCATTTCCAAAAATCAAAGGCAAAAGTAATCTTATAATTATTAGGGAGAGGGCCTTTGCCCTTTCCCTTCTTTTTTATTGTCGAGGTGAATCATATTGAAAACCATTGCCTATTATATTTCTGATTACGGGTATGGACATGCTTCAAGAAGTATTGCGGTGATACGAAAACTTCTAAAAGACCAAGAAGTGAAAATTATTGTTTGCCATTCCTTTGCTCTATCTTTTTTAAAAGAGTCCCTTCAATCTAATCGTGTGAGTTTTAGAACTATAAAGACAGATGTGGGTTACTTTCTGGAAAAGGATTCGATACATCCTGATAAAGTGCGATTATTTAAGGAATTTAAAAACTTCGTAGCAGACTGGGATTTCAAGGTTGTGCAGGAGCAAGAGTTTCTAGAGTTAAATTATATTGACTTAGTTATTTCAGATATTTCTCCACTTGCATTTGAAGCAGCTCAAAGATTATATGTTCCTTCTATTGGTCTTTCTAACTTTACTTGGTATACGGCCTACCATGATTTAATAGATGATGGAGAATTAAAACCATATAAATTAGCTTATCAAAATATGACGCACCTCTATTCTTTGGCAGGAAGCAATGAAAATTGGAATGTCCCAACCAATCATTATGGATTTTTTTCTAGAGAAGTAGATTTATTAGAGGTTCAAAGAATTAGACATTTAATTAATCCAAATGAGACCCAGAATGTCATTTTTTTAGGACTTGGAATGAAAATCGACGTGGGTTCACTTGAGCAACTTCCGATTTGGGACAGCCCGAACTGCGTATTTTTAGTCTCCTCAAATGTTCAAGTCAATCGTCCGAATGTCTTTCAAATTCCAAGTGATTATTTGGAATCCCAAAACTATATTGCTGCATCAGACCTAGTGATTTCCAAAGCAGGATGGGGAATGATTGGGGAGGCAATGAGTGCGAATGTGCCGCTATTAATCCTAAATCGAGCATCCATGAAAGAGGATCAAAATACTATCAATTATCTAAATAAACATCATCTGTGTCATACGATTGAATGGGATGATTTTAAAACCTATATGGTTGACAATTCAACCATTAAGGGTGTGAATAGAGAGTTGAGAGAGAGTAGCCCTTCTAATAATAATGAAGCAGATAAGATAGCAAATGACATACTGAAAATATTGAAATAATCCTAGTCATATATATTAGATTCTGGAAATATCCAATTCTCGTAAATAATAGAGTTAAAAGGATTATAGCTTAATTAACGACTACACCCTTGCCTTCTTAAATAGGCAGGCAAGGGTGTGATTTTTAAATTTTATTAATATAAAAAGGGATGACACTTTTGAATAAGAGGAAATGGTGGACACTAGCTTTGATCGTTTGGATGGTCTCTATCTTTTGCTTTACACAACTACCTTACTTTACGGGGAAAAACACCTCAGATGCGATCCAAAAAGTAGTAGTAACAGAACATAATGCCATTAATACACCAAATGCTGATAGTGTTGATATCAATGTGTTAAATCTGATTGTAAGAAAAGCAACGCACGTTATGGTATTCGGGTTCCTTGCCGTACTTTTATTCCAATTCTTAAAAAGGTATCGATATGCCTATCCTATCGCATGGTTCATTACCTTTCTCTACGCCATTACAGATGAATATCATCAATCGTTTATGCCAGGGAGAGTTTCATCTTTTAAGGATGTCTTGTTTGATTCCTTTGGGGCATTACTTGGGTTAACATTAATGTTTTTTATCAATAGAAAGAGAAAGCTAATTCATACAACTTAGATTAACGATTAGTACGAGTAATACTGGAGGAATTGATTTTGCAACCGTTATTTTTAAAACCTGTTTTTAAAGAGAGAATTTGGGGTGGTACCACGCTGCAGAAGGAATTTGGATATGATATTCCAACAGTGAATACAGGTGAGTGTTGGGCTATCTCTGCACATCCCAATGGTCCTTCTATTATTGAAAATGGTCCATATAAAGGGCTAACCTTGGACAATCTCTGGAGAGAGCATCCTGAACTTTTCGGCCACCCGAAAGAGAAGGTATTTCCACTTTTAACAAAAATACTTGATGCCAACATTGATCTATCGGTCCAAGTACATCCAAATGATTCTTATGCTATGGTTCATGAAAATGGCGAACTGGGAAAAACAGAATGCTGGTATATCATTGATTGCAAAGAAGATGCGGACATGATCTTTGGACATAATGCTACATCAGAGCAAGAATTAATCGAGCAAATCAATAAAGGTGAATGGAACAATTTATTGCGTCGAGTGAAGATTAAGCCAGGTGACTTTTTCTATGTACCGAGCGGAACGATTCACGCTTTATGTGAAGGCACCTTAGTATTGGAGACCCAGCAAAGCTCTGACACCACCTACCGTGTGTACGATTATGACCGCAGGGATGCAGATGGGAATTTGCGGGAACTTCATTTAGAAAAAGCGATCGAAGTTACCACTGTTCCGTATCATGATTCAGTAAGTGAGTCTTCTGTGGAAGAGAAGGGGAATGTAAGAATTACTACCTTTGTGGAATCAGAGTTTTTCTCGGTTTATAAATGGGATGTTCATGGGAAAGGTTTCTTTTCTTTGAGTGATCAATATTTGCTTCTTAGTGTGATTAATGGAGAAGGATCATTAGTTCATAATGGAGAGCAATATGGATTGAAGAAGGGGACTCATCTGATTATTCCTGTTGGTTTTGAAGAGTTTGAATTAGACGGGGAATGTGAGATCATCGTTTCTCATACCTAATATGAAATCTAAATCCTCCGACTTATGATAGATATTCGAAAATCCATCATAAGTTGGGAGTCTAGATTTGAAATCTAGTGTTCAAATTTATCAGGCGTAAACTGTTCATTATCCTATTCTATTGATATTTACAATACTAATGAATCATTTGAATAACTAATTTAATCCAACCGAAAAACGCAAACCATAATGGAACACTTAAAGACGTCCCCCACAATAATCCTAATAAAAGATTCCCTTGCTTGTCCATGAAATCCACTCCTATTGTTAGTTGTAGATAAATCTGGTAATGCACGGTTCTGTTTTTTAGTATATGTAAACGCTTTCAGTTTCTTTTTTATATAATACCCAAATAAGGATGGAGAATAAAGTAGAAAAATGTGAATAATATACGAAAAATTTCGACAAATTTACTTATTAGACTTTTTATACCAAAGGGAGGGTCCAATCTATTATTTAATATTTTTCATTAAGAACGAAATTGCCTCTCCTCAGTGGAAAATTTTACGTAATATTAAATAGATGATTACCCATAAAGGAATTGATAAAAGGATCCCCCAAAGGCAGCCCCTACCGAAATTTCTCCCATCTTCTTTTTCTGCCATATTGATCACTCCACTTCCAAAACAGGTTGCTTATCACTATTTAACCATGTATGGATGAACTGTTATCATTAAATCGTTCGATGAATAGTTACAAATTATCTTGGTAATGTCGAACAGAATCATTAATTAACAGGGTTGCTATTGCCACATTATTAACATATAAATGGGTTAATAGAGCTATTTATTACTAGAAACAATTGGTATACTATCAATATAAGCACATAGTTCGTACGAAAGGGCAAACCCATTGAAAAATGGAGGCGCAAAACTACAGGGGCTAAGGTTCTCAAAACTATGCCAGCCAGTTGCCGAATATGATCACCTTACTACGGATTATGAATATACTCTGGGAGGTTACACTATGGTTATCTTTATTGCAGGCTTATTTGTTGGATCTTTCTCTATGCTTACAGTAATGAGTCTTATGGTTGCAGCTAAAAGGGGAGACCGACTCCTTGAATCACAACAATAATTGAAAGCGTTTACCAAACAACCTCAACTTAGGGTAGCGAAATCTCTAATTTAGATGTATTAACATATGTCGGTCAGTTAAAGTTATAATTTTGTTACAATAACAGCTTCTAAATACTGAACTATTACACATTAAATTAAAAGGAAAAAACGAAGGAGAACTGATATCAGTTCTCCTTCGTTTTTTCCTTTATAGCTTTTGTAAAATTTTTAAATAGTATATTAAAAATGAGTGGATATTAGATCTTTTATTTTATCCTGATCAATAACCAGTTGATAGTTATTAGCCTTTAAGATGTCATCATACATTCTTTTTCCAACACCAGGAATCTGATGATATTCCAATTGAGTATTCGGTTCAAAGTTTTTTGCTGCGAGTCCAAGACTTAACATATCGGAATTTGACATATTGCTTGCTATCACAAAATCAGGAATGGATTTTACAAGTGACGGCAAATTATTGATATTACTTGGACTAAGAGCCTTCTTAGCAATCCCTTTTAATGCTTCCTCTTGGAGTTTTTGACGACCGTATTCTCCGTTTTTTAGAGAGTAGCGTTCGTGGACAACCTCAGCGACCATTTTTCCATCTAAAGCATGTGTACCTGTACTTATTACTTTATTTTTATTTTCACTATACCAAGGATGGGTTAATTTAACATCAAATGGGACATTCATATCAATCCCACCAACGGCATCAACCATCGCTTGAAAGCCGCCATAATTGGTTTCTACGTAATAATTGATCGGAACACCGGTTAATTCTCCAACTGCTTTGACAGCAGCTTCTACCCCTTTTTTGGCCCCTTTTGTTGCCTGCATAATATATTGGACACTCGTAATTTTAGTATATCCATAGCTATCTAAATGAACACGGGTATCACGTGGAATGCTTATTGCATCATATTCATGCTTAGTTAAATCAACATGGACAAGCATCATTGAATCAGAATGCCCTATATTTTGACCTTTTCTTTCATCGGAACCAATTAATAACAAGTTAAATACAGGTTCTTTTATATCAACACTTTTATTTACCTGCTGTTCATTGTTCCCAGAACTTACAACCGGAACTGATGTAAAATGATTACCTGGTTGTAATTGATAATATCCGTACCCTACGCCTGCGATAACGAGTAAAAGGATACCCAAAAAGCTAAGGCCTACGATTTTCCATTTATTTTTACCTTTTTTTTTCATATTTCCTCCGATATTGGTAGAGAGTTTCCTCTAAATTAACTAGGTTTATAGTCATGAAAATATTTTACTGTTTTTGGATATTGGATTCAATATAAATTATTGGAAGGAACACGTTTGTATTTGTCAATATTCATTTGAGCTAGAGCGATTACTAAAAATTGAGCCACTTCATTCCTCCTTTTGAAAAATCATGCTTGTGGACCGCTAACCATATCTTAATATGTGGAATCAATTCCTTAAGCGAAGAAAATTGCGAAGACTGCTCAAATCCTTCAATCTTGCCTAATTTTAACCCTGCAATTTCATAACACCCTTCCACCGCTCTGATACGTGCCTTTCAAACGTTAAGTTAACACTTCCGCACCTCAACTATATCGGGTCTAGCAGTGTAAATCGAACGACCAAAATTCACATTTGGAGAACGGGGGGACGGTTTTGGTGGCTCATGGCCATTGGGTGGGTTTTTGTGGTTGGCACTAGACCGGGGGTGGCTGTATCTTCGATACTTGCTAGAACTAGTTGAGTGGTTTGGTACCTAAAAAGAGAGATTTTAATAGAATAAGGGTAGTTCGATAGTAATTTAGTTCATTTTTTAGGGAAGTAGGATATTTTATGAGGAGTTTTTAAAAGCGGTTCGACAATCTTCTTTCTTCTTTTGGTGGGGAATTGCATATCATTCAGTACTTGCAGATGTTTCAACTAAACCTTTGGTTAGTTTGACCTAAATAGAGTTTAGTTTGATGTACCTATTATCATTGTAGAAGTAGGTCATTTGTTGCGAATTAGTTGTTCCATATAATAATAGATTGAATTATACTAATAATATAATTTACATATTTTAGTTGGTGTGACTTTGCTTTTTCAACTACTGGTTGGGACAGATAAATGAGAGGTAGTTTGAAAGCCAAGTTTCACTTTTACTCAACTTTGAATTTACATTATCAATGACAAGTACAATGGGGGAGAAAAATGAATGTTGCATTATTAAATGATTATAAGATAGACATTGAGAGTTTAAGTATTGAATTAGAAGAGCAGGGCTATGAACGAAAAGAAGTGAAGGAACAGTTAAATGAACGCTTTCGAAGATTCTCCCAAAAAGGTGATTTTCGATGTATTTGTTGTGATGAGCGGGTGGAAATGGTATTAGCCCTTGATAAAATTTTTCATTTCAGGCATTTTGACAAGGAGCACTGTTCTTATAGTGAAAATCACAGAACTTATACACGGCAAAAGGAAAACTTAGAAGATGTTCCTAGACATCGAGCAGGTAAAGCAATACTACGAACTTACCTTGAAGGAACCTGTAAAACTCATGGAATCCGATTGTCTGACGGATATCATTGTAAGAGTACTCTTTCTTTTGTTCCGGACTTTATTTTAGAGTTTCCGAATGGCCATATTTGGGCGATAGATTATATAACAGGGTTAAAAAGTGATATAAAATATGCAAATGGCTTAATTAAGCGCAGAAATACATACATTCAGCATCAATTCACCCCGATTTTTTTAATAGACAGTTATTGGTTAGCATATGAGTCTGAAATTAATCATGTATCTTTAGTAGACGGAGAATTATTGTGTGTTAGGGAAACAACACAAGATGATTTATGGACCGATTTTATAAAAGGATTGGGCCTCAATCTGCAAAATACTCTACTCAATAATCGTCCCTATAGTCTTCAAGTAAAAAGTATGGCTTATGTTTCCCCTTATGAACGTGAAATAAATATCATCCGATTCTTACAAGAAACTCACAACCCCAAGAAGACCAGGACAGTATATAAGCCAATAAAAATCCCACTAGACCAAGCATTATTGATCAACCATGAGCAATCGGATTTCACTTATACAAGAGACAATGAAGATGAATACAGAGAAGAACTTAAAAGGCAACTTATAACAATATATCAAGAACAAGAAGATCTTAGGGAGCAACAAGAAATTGAAAGTGTCAGAAAAGCAGAAGAGGAACGTAAACTTAGAGAATTCGCTAGGGCCCGTGAAGCTCAAAAGCAAAAAGAAGCTCAAAGAACAAGGGAATATTATGAATCTAAAGGTGTTCCTTTTTCAGGTCGTAGTCAGCTGCAAATGGATGCCGACATAGAAAGGGATGCCGAATATTTACAAAGGAAAAATTCACCATTGGAACCATATTGGTATAAACAAGTAGTAAAGCATATGTCAAAATTTTACGGTATAGATAGTGAAGCTGAAGAGCATGCTCAGGCAACAATAGACGAAACATCATCCAAAAAAGTAGTCGTTGGTCCTAATAGAATCTTAAGAAATACTCAAGAAACAGTTATTGACGTGGCTTCCAAACTTCCAGGTTGGAAAGTTGAGGAAATATTAAATCACTATGTAAATGGAGAAGCATATTTTACTGGTAACTCAAGAAAATGGAAGGAAATAGTTTTAGATTCTTTCATGGACATTTATTTTAATAAAATATCAGTACCTCAATTACTACAGAAAATAAAAGATAATGGAATTAAGTTTGATCAGCCTGAAAAAATTATGTCCTTCCCAATAAATGAATATATACAGTATGTAGGGAAAAAAATAAAAAAAGACGTACGTTTTTAATGCTGTTAATGCTTCAGAAGTTAGAACCGTTCCTGTGGGGTCACGTCTCCACTAGGAGCCACATTAAATCTGGTGCATGACATGACTCGGACTTTGTCAAAGATTGAAAGGATAAAAGATAATAAATTTAAGATGAGATTAATGCTGAGTTAATGGAGGAAATAGATTGTTTAGAAGAGGCGTTAAATAGAACTAGATGATATTCCGGTGTGACAGTAGGAGTTTCTACTCAGGAATTAAACAAAGTCAGCACCTATAAAGAGCCTTTTGATGATCACGTCGAGGTGACGATTGAACCCGACCATTTACACTAATTAAATTTAGTATTGCTGCCCTCGATTTAGTAGAAGGCAGCAAACTTTAGAATGGCTCTTTTGGTAATATTGAAGGCAAAGTAGTAAAACAGATTGCAAATTTGAGATAATGGGGGACTTCCTGAAATGTATATCAGCCAATTATTGAAGGATTGTGGATTAGATATAACGAAAAAAATCAAGATTGTCCGACATAAAGATGGAAGGGGTGTCGATATTCAACAGCTACACCAATCAGGACAACTGGCATTGTATCAAAGTTATCAGGAGCTTGATGTATTCAGGAAGTGTGATTACATCGTCTCATTAATAGGATTAGATAATACCAAAGCTTTGTTGGTGGGAGTTTATGAAGTCAAATCTTCCAATAAAGTAAAGGGGTTTCCAGAGGGAATTGATGTCCCATACCGAGGTGTAGCTAAGACTAACTGTAAATATCATTATGATTTAGTGCCTATGCCTAGGTTTGAAAATCTGATTGACCGAGTGATTGTTGAATGGGGGGACCTAGCGATTGTTTGGCATCAATGGCTTCATACAGGGGACAAAGAAGTGGTACAAGTATTACCGAAGGGGCATGTGGAGGAATTTCCGGGTTACCTTGAATTTGTACTGGATTATTCTCAGCTGACTAAACTCTATGAATATCCCGATTCCAATCAAGTCTGGAAAAGGATGTTATCTACTGTGGCAGGTATTTATTTAATCGTCGATAAAAAGACAGGGATGCAGTATATTGGTTCAGCCAGTGGTAAGGAAGGGATATACGGCCGCTGGAAGGACTACGCCAAAACGGGTCACGGAGGCAATAAAACCCTATTGGCACTTCTAGAAGGAAATCCAAGATATGTACATAATTTTCAATATACAATTCTCCATACCCTAGCTAAGACACTAACCAAAAATGAGGTATTACAGTTCGAGAAAAAGTATAAAGAGAAACTTGGGACCAAGGCAAATGGATTGAATTTGAATTAACGCGTGACAAGGGGGCGGTTCTCTTGCTTCGTTTAATTATTAGTGAAGCATAAGAACCTTCCCTTTGCTTCCTTTCAAGCTTTGGGTACTGTTCTTGGTAAGACCATAGAAAGACCATAAGGACGGTTCCGTTGGTCTGTATACTTACTTCATTTGAGCCATGAGAACCGTCCCTGTGGTCCTTTACATCGGTCGGAAATTGTTCACTTTAATGATTCAAGTTATTGTTGAAACATCGAGAAATAATTTTAAATAAGAAAGTGTTCAATATTTATAAGCAATATTGTTCAAATGTACTTGATGCTTACAGCTACCTCACTCCAAAAGAATTTGGAATGGTTTGAGCAGCCAAATGCGGTGTTTTTATATAATTTCGCGAGGAAAGTTCAGTTCCAGTATTTTTTTATTTTTTTTGTCTATGCCTTATTATCTTTTTAATTCCCTTTTTCTGATTTTCTGTTAATTTATTGTAATCCTCTATTAACTCCATAATATCCTTCGAATTAGTGTTATTAATTTTACCTAATCCTAATGTAGCAAATGAAAAAGCTATAGTAAGGATTGTGATCATATCTGTTGATACATGGTCATAAAAATTGTCTAAAAATGCTTTTGTTAATAAATAGTAACTTGTGCTTCGGAGAAAGTAATGAGGAATAAAGAATGTAAAAATAACAAAAACAATACCGACAGCAAAAGGTACCCAAGAATATTTTCTAAGTTTCTCACTACCTTCGCCTTCCCCATTCTTTAATAGCTGACTTAACGATAGACCTAGAGACAACATTGCAAATGAAAACATTGCGGCTTTATCTCTAACATCCATTCCAAAAGCCATAAAAATAAATATACTAATTGTAATTATTATTAGAGGATTAGTCTTCTTTTGTTTATAAAGATAGTAACAAAATTCAATTATTAGATATAGAAAGAAAAGGATACAAGTAGAGCCAGAAAGTATAATAAAGAAATCTATCATGGTTATTATATGAAATATTAATTTCGAAATAAGCAATAGGATAAAAATAAGTGTAATAGTACTTAAGGTTACTATTGAACCTATTTTTCTCATTTTGTTTAAATGTTTTTGCAGTTCCAATTAACAATCTCCATTCTTCCAAATATAATGAATTACTTTTTTTGTTCAAAAATTCTCTTATGATCTTATTTTCTGTAAAAATAAACAGGTATTTTAATAATTCCCTCCTTTTTTGAAAGTAAATTAAGAGTTTATTTCCTTGATTTTAACCTAATTTATTTTACATTATTGGGAGTTAACAGAAAAGATAAATAAATATAATTCCCGTGCCTGTCACCGCCCGATATATGTCAAGAGTTGTAGAATCAGAGATTCAATATAGGTAGCTACAAAGACAAAATCAGGAATGGCTTCACCACTAATCTTTTCTTTAAGAAAAGCCGTTTGACCAGCCCAATCTCCCCCTGTTTCAGGCATTTAATTGAAGTATGTTTGGGTAGTATGTTTATTAATCATTATGAATCATTTCTCAAAAAACTTCGGTGTCACCGCCCGATAAATCTTGTTACACAGAAATGTTCCACGCGGAGATTTGAGTAAATAAAGATAGTAAAAGGATTGCCCCCTGACCCATAACTTCAGGTGTCATGCCCCGATAAAGATATTGTATTTGGTGGATCTCAGTAAGAAGTAATCTTTAAAAGTAAAAAAGGCGTTGTGCTCGATGTTACCTTTATGAGTCAAAACGTAGTTGGCTCCAGTATTTTTCATTAATTACTGAGGTTCAACAATTACGGGGAATTGATATTTGGATTAGAAAGAAAATATATACTCTTTCTAAGCTTATTTATGTCCAGCTTTTCTAGTAGGCTCAAAGACTTCCTATGATGTTATAATAATAACTATAATAGAAGAAATAGGAAAATGGGAGGAGAAACATGAGAAAGAATCTTTTCAGGATTTTGTTAGGAATGGTTCTGCTGTTTGGTCTGAAATTGCCTCATACCACTCTGGCCGATTCAAATGTACCCGATGGGTTTATTCCCGTCTATGACGAAGAAGACTTGGACCAAATGAGGGAGAATCTGTCTGGTCAGTACATTCTCATGAATAATCTCGATTTAACGGATGACGTATCGTCTGGTGGAGTATTTTACCACGAGGGGAAAGGATGGGAGCCGATTGGGTCTCCGGCCGCTCCATTTAAGGGGACATTTAATGGAAACGGACATACCATTAATGGAATGAAGATCCGTATCACATCCGACCAAATCATCTATGCAGGTTTATTTGGATACGCCAAAGGGGCGGTCATCCAAAACGTAGGAATGACAGGGGACGTTATTGACATAGAAAATACATCGGTCGATACCGATTCATCTCTTGTCTACGCAGGAAGCCTTGTTGGATATTCAAATGGTGGGCTAAAGATGGATCACAATTTCCACACAGGAAGTATATCTGCCCAATCCGTATACAGGGCACATGCCGGCGGGCTTGTGGGGATGCTTAAAAATGATTCCATTTCAGACAGTTACAATACAGGAAATTTGGCGGTGAAAACAGAAACAGGAGATGCAGAGGCCGGAGGGATGGCTGGGTACAGCTATAAATCTACCATAAAAAACAGTTATAATACAGGTTCTATAACCACTAACTCTGTATCCGATTACACCTATACGGGTGGAATGATCGGACACGCGTATGAATCGGACGTATCAAATTCGTTCAATAGAGGGAAAATTCTGACTTCCAGTGGCGGTAGCGGGTATGCCGGAGGGATATTGGGCAGCTTCATAGGAGGTACTCAAACAGGAGTTTACAATACAGGACAAATCCAAAGCTCTGGTAGAACATTCGGTTTCGCAGGAGGAATTTCCGGTGGCAACTACGGAGGGGTTATCAACCGGTCTTACAATTCAGGAAGTGTAAACTCGAACAATATGGCAGGAGGGATCTCCGGTATATTAATCAGTTCCGCTTCCCTTTCCAATTCCTACAATACAGGAACCATAACGGTGCCCTATTCAAGCTCCCCAAGTTCAGGCGGGCTTACGGCGAGGAACATGAGCAGTTTGATATCTGGCTGCTACAACATCGGGAATCTCGTGGGGAATGGAACAAAAGGAGGAATTGTCGGCTACAATTCCGGGGTCATCAAAAATACGTACCATTACATGAACGGTACAAGAAGCGTTTATACGGGAAGCACAGATGGAATTACCCAATTTGCCAGTTTGACAGATTTTGAAAAACAAGAGAATGTTTCAAATTTGAATTTTGACAGCGTCTGGACAATGGGAGCCAGCCCTGATTATACTTACCCTGAACTTCAGGATACGCCTCAAGTCAATGATTCGGATTCAGGGATTTATTCCCTTACCCTGACCTCTCTCCCAGAAAGGACTCTTTACCGAAAAGGAGAACCTATTGATTTAAAAGGTGCGTCTCTCCTAGTGAAAACAACGGAAGGTACCTCTGAAATCGTACCGGTTACAGAAGATATGATTACAGAGTATCAGCCTGGCACAACAGGCGTTCAAACGGTGATGGTTCATTATGAAAATTGGACAGCCACGTTTCGTGTGACTGTGAAAGAAAGCTTCACGGTTACCTTCAAAGACCATGATGGCACTGTATTGAAAACGGAAGACGTTCCGTATGCAACGGAAGTAACACCTCCTAAAGAACCATCACGGACAGGATATACCTTTAAGGGATGGGATCAGGATTTACAACATTTAACTTCTGACGTGACGGCGACCGCCCAATACAGCATCAATACGTATAAAATAACCTTCCAGGATTATGACGGGCGTGTCCTGGATACAAAAGTAGTAAACTATTCATCGGATGCCGAAGAACCTTCCCATCCATCCAGAACCGGATACACGTTTACCGGATGGGATCAGCCATTCACAAACATCACAGAAGATCTAATCGTGACAGCTCAGTATGAGATCAATACCTATAAAGTGACGTTTATGGATGACATGGGCGGCGTTCTGAAAACAGAAGTGGTGGAATACGGAAAACCGGCCACTCCACCGGACCCACCTGTGTTAGAAGCGTATGAATTTGTCCGCTGGAATTTTCCGTTTGATTATGTAACAAGAGATTTGACCATTTTCCCGCAGTATCAATTAAAGAAATATACGGTCACGTTTTTGTCTAACGGGGAAGTGTATGCGACAAGAGTAGTGAATTATGGCGGTTCACCTGATGTAAGGTACCTGAATCCTTCCAAGTACGGGTATATATTTAAGGGCTGGGACCGGGATTTGACCAATGTAAGGTCCGACATTACCACGAATGCCATATTTGAAGCGAAGCAGTATCAAGTTTCCTTTTATAATGAAAATGGAAGCTTTATAGAAAGCCAGATGGTTCCATACGGACAGTCTGCCACTCCTCCAGTTATCAAAAAGACAGGGTATACCCTGTCCGGATGGAGAGGGGGGGATTATCAATACGTGACAGGCAGCATAGCCTTGTATGCGGAGTTTAAGATTAACCAATATCAGGTGGTCTTTAATATAGACGGGAAAACCGCAAGCACCCAGGCTGTTTCCTATGGCTCGAAAGCAAAGGCACCGTACGTACCGCATAAAAGCGGATATACTTTTGTAGGCTGGGTGAAAAACCTGACAGACACCACATCGTTTAACTTACAAACAGGCATTACAAGTCCGCTCGTGCTGCAAGCAAAATACGCAAAAAAACCAGCCGTCCCTGGGGCACCGAAAGTTACATCTGCCGGATATACAAAACTTAAGGTGATCTGGAGCAAGGTATCCGGTGTAGCCGGATATGAAGTATACCGATCAACATCCAAAACCGGTACCTATAGTAAGGTGGCATCTCTTAACGGAAGCACCGTTTTTTACGTAAACGGAAGTCTAAAAACCAATACTACTTACTATTACAAGATTCTAGCGTTCCAAGTTGTGAATGGAGTAAAAGTATACAGCAGCTTCACAGGGGTTGGATATGGAAAACCGGTTCTTGCCGTACCAACAGGCTTGAAAGTGGTAAAGTATACGTCCTCCTCTTTTAAAATCTCATGGACAAAGGGAAGCGAAGCGACTGGTTATGAACTGTACCGGAGCACTTCTTTAAAAGGAACGTATACGAAAGTTGCAACGACGACAGGGACTTCTTATATAAATAAGGGCATTGTAAAAGGGAAAGTGTATTATTATAAGATCCGGGCTTATAAAACGGTCATAAAGACAAAGATATACAGCTCTTATTCAAATCCCTTTTTAGGAAAAATTTCCTAACACAAAGATAGGGTCTGAAAATTAAATATAGAACCGCTCATAAACGTTGAAACTAATAGCCTGTACCGTTGATTACCAAGTAAATGTCGATACTGAAGTGACCCCATAAAGTTAGACAGGTTATCTCGTTAGGCGGCATATTTCAGGAACTCGGTATTGGACAATTGTATATGTAATAATTTCAAAATTATATAAAAGTAACTGCACCCCGTATTGTTAGAATGTGCGTCTAACAATTGGGGTGCAGTTCATTTTCCAGCATGGTTGAAATAGTATTTTCTGCGTGTTATCCTTGGAACCCCGCCATCAAATCACGTAAATGTTTGACCGCGAGTTTTACACTCTCTTTTTTATTTTTATGAACGCCAGATCCTAATAATTCATAGTGGTGATGGAAGGAATTTATTTGCAAAGCTTTTGTAGCCTTCAAGAACTGTGAAGGTTTCTACAGTAATTACAAAACCCTTCCCTATGAAGATTTTTATGATCTCTAGTTCGGGCATTTTTACTTTTGATACAATTCTCATACAATCATCCTCTCCGCTTAGAAAGCATAGGAATTCATAATTCATGACGCTATATAAACTAGTTATACGCTAAAATAATGCCCTCTGCCGCTTAGGAATTGAATAATTAATGAAATTTTTCGAAAAAGTTGTCACCAGTCTAATCAAAATGTAATCTATTCTCTGGTAGTTGATTTTACCTTCAACCTTTTAATGAGGCAGCACCAAATAGTCCACCTCGGCTATATGCACTCTATGTTAGTTAGGTAAAAGTTAAATAGCGCTCATCCTTTTCTTATCTTTCAGGCTCTTCTTCGAAGAAACGTGCGAAATCAATAGTTTTGCCAAGTTCGTGAACCAGGTCTTCTGTCTTCATCCCCAATCCAAAAGCAAGTTTAATAAAGGTCGCAAAGGATGGACTTTTTTTGTTTGTTTCAAGGTCGCTCATATATGAGCGATCTAATTTGCTACGATAAGCTAATTCTTCTTGAGACATACCTGTGGCTAGCCGAAATGGTTTTAATGCGTCACCTATGTAACGGGCCTTTTCATTTTTCAAGGAAATTACTCCTTTTAAATCTTATTTAAATCTGTCTAGTTTAACAGAAAATCTCAATGAAATAGCACATATTCTCCGGCCCTGTGGAGTTTTCATTAATCACTATTCTCAGAATGTTGTTCTACTTCCTGTAACATTTCAGATGCTTTCATACCCAAACCAAATGCAAGAGCTGAGATGGTATCCAGAGTGGGTTTTTTAACATCTCTTTCCATTAAACTAATAAAGGATGGATGTCGACTACAGCGGTCTGCCAACACTTCTTGTGAAAGTTTCCGCGCATTCCTCAGTTTTTTTAATACTTTTCCAAAGTGATCCAAAGAATTACCCCTTTTCCATGTAAATTGTCCAGATTGAATCTTTTATTTATGATCATCTTCTAAGCTGCTAAAATTGTATTTTCCTGTTGTCTCTTTGGTTAACTGATGCCCTTTTTGGGGTTCGAGATAAAAGGTGACCGGACCTGGTTGATTTCCTCTTTTAATGGAAATCTGCATTAATTGTTGAGCTTTATGAATCCTATTGTTAAAGGAGGTTAATTTGGAATCGACTATAATTGAATGGCCATTACTTAGTTCAACCTCCGTCTTGTTTCCTGCTGCCTTTGTTCTAACAATATGTTCGGGGTTGAACCAAATACAATTAGGGTTTAGTGGTGAATGGATTGGAAACAGGCAAATCCCCAGATAAGGATTGACGATAATTGGACATCTCGATCGCTCGTCAAGAATGAGTTTGGCGCTTGCCATTGCCCCTCTTAAATCAAATCCAATATACATTAATGTGTCGTCTAAAATTTGTAAGGGTGTTCGATCGACCAGAAAAGACGAGCTTCCTGCCATAGCTCGTGCACACAACTTGCCATAACCGTCATATTCTCCCATCATTAAGATCATTTTCTTTTCGATAAGATAGTTCTTTTGAATAATAATGGTCTTCCTCTCCTTAAAATCCGAATGATTTGAAAAAGGCTTACCTACTACTATTTCTGTCATGACTGCCCGTTGAAAAGGAAGGCTGTGCTTTCAAATTATGTAAAGAAGTCCCTAACGATCTTGGGGCTTGCGGGTATATTACTTACTTAGCAGGTAAATTGTGTAATCTAATGGATCCGTCGAGATTGTATTGTAAATAGGTTAATCATTGCCTCTTGTATTAATTAAATAATAAACAGGACTTTATAACTACAGACTAAAGTGTGTGTATTCTACAAAATTCGCCCTTTTTCGTGACAATCCAGTGACAAATTGAAAGTACCTGTCGCGGCCAGTAGCTTTAATGAAACCACAAAACTTACTTTCTTTACCAAATAGTAGAATCTGATACTAAACAGTTAATAATTCCTGTTCAGATCTAGAGTAAACACAATTTCCTCATCATTTGTATCATACTTCTCCTGGAGTATTTCATGAAAAAGTACGCAAAATTTATTTTCTGCGATGCCATAAAAATAGGCGAAAGGATTTTTGACGTTTCTGTTGAACTTTAGTTTTCGCATCAGCTGTTTAAAGGATTGGATGGCAACATCTTGGATGTGTTCAGGCTCTAGTTCACAATGGTAGCTAGATGCAGCCATTTGAACTGTTCGCCAATACTCTTCGATTGTCCTTGCTTCAGAAAAGAAGCATTTTACCAGGTGAACAAACGGCTGTGGTACTCGATCACTCACATAGGTGTGATCTAATTCGGACGGTTCCTCTTTACGTTCTTTTATATAGTGCAACATATGTGCCTGCCGATAAGCCGCCATTTGTTCCAGAGGACGTGTATTGGTTTGGCCATGAACACCAATGGAGGAACATTGCAAATGGTAGAATCAATGATGGTTTAAAATCTTTTAAACTTCAAGTAAATGTATCCGACCAACTTAACGTAAACTCCGAATTAGCTTCTGTATCAAAGAGGAAAGATAGACATCTCAATGGAAAATACAGTGAAATAAAGAGAATTTCCCTTACTCTAGTTGGGAAATTCAATGGCTAAATCTGAATTTATATTGTCTACTTTAAAGATCGCAACGCACAGGCACTTAAAGAACGAAAAAGTTAAATAGAATTTGGTCCTTATCCAGGACGACCTGGTTACGGAGACTCATCTTGGCGACTGAAATTGCTTTAAAGAGGCCTATGGATCCGGTGCAGAGCTTAACGATGGTTTCATATTCTCGATGAGAGTTATCGGATACATTGCCATGGGCAATTTCGTTACGGGTTTTTCGGATAAACTCGTCAAACTCTTTTTCCCTTATCTGGCGCAAAGCGTAAATCAGGGGTAATATCTTCTCTTTTACTTCTTCATCTTTTACTCTCTTAAAATAGCTTAGGATATCGCCAAGCATAAGCGGCTTTATGGTTGAATCATTGCTAATCAACGCCCTTACTTCATTGAGTTCTTTTTCCAGGACTGTTACCATCCCTAGTGTCAACAATGAGTAATCCGTAAGGCCAGAGTCATTGAGAGCCTTGTAGGATACCTGCAGGCTCTGGAGCCGTTCAATTGTCTTTTCCTCCAGCCCGGAAAAGGCCTTTGAGTAAAAAGGATCGGCTTCCTGTTCGAGCATGGATCTGCACTGGCTGATTGTTTCTTCCCAATTTCTATTCATCTTCCGGTAACTATGTTTCAAATCGCCTGCATACTCCAGCGACTTAAGGAACACCGGGAGGACATCCGTCCGCAATTTTTCATAAGAAAACGTAGTTGGAATAAAAAGAATTGCTTCATAAGCCATCTCGTTAATGAACGATAGCCTGTTTAGCGGATACCCCTTTAGGCTGTGTAATGCGGCCAAATAACCATAGATGTCATAAAGATATTGGGCTGCAATTCTTGAGTCATCCTGCTCACCGTCAGCAATCATAGAGTAAAAGCCTCCGAAAAAACTGTTAGCCGGAACTCCATCATGTATCCTGGATAACTCAATGTATTCCTTGCAGCAGCTGTCATAACCCTTCCCAGAGCCACAAAAACACTCATCTTGTTCAAAAGTGTCTTGTATTTCAATATCAGGGATAAAGTGCTTAAATACCTTAGAGATCCCCATCCGTAGAGGAATTGATTTTCTTTTACCCAGCAAATCAATCGACGCCTCAACAAGGGTATCAAGTTTGGCAAGGACAATCCCGTTATGCTCATCTATGAAGGGATGATATGCATCAAGGTCGATGAGTCTCGTATTTTCCGTTACCTGCCCCGTTAAATACCCCCGGGTAATGATTTGGTGGCTCATGGAATTGGCTAACAGTTCATTATTATTTGTTTGCTCCATAAACACCTTTTGGAAAATGTCGAATAGTACTCCATCCGATAACTGCACATACCAAGGGTCAATTTTATCAACGATGGGGAACCCGTTATTTTGTCTAGCTTTAGTCAAAAAATAGTCGAAGGTAGTATTCATCTCTATTGCTCCTTTAAAACTCCAGTTAATGAGAATTTTACTATATTCATTGATATGTGAATAGAGTTACAACTCCGAATCCCGGTGCCTGTCACGCCCCGGATTTTGTCGTAGATTAATGTGATGATCCCCAATCCCATTGCCTTCAAAATCATTCGTTTAAAGGTAGACCGTGAAATGCCATTATCATGGTATTGTTCATGAATCGACTTTAGGATAGTCCCGATTTTCGCATTGCATACTCCAGGGATTTTGGTAGCAAACCGAACCAGCCTTTTTAACCCGACCAATTCCCCTTTAGAAAAATCATGCTTGTGTTCCACTAACCACATCTCCATATGATGATTAAATTCCTCAAGGGAACTGAATTGCGAGAAACCCCCAAATCCTTCCATATTGCCCGATTTGATACCCGCCATTTTATGACACCCTTTCATCGCGTATCTGAAGCCCGCTTTATCACGGCACTTCTAAGATATAGGGTTTGGCGGAGTCAATCGAATTCCACTATTTCACTTTTCGCGGGCATTTTTAGAGCAAAACGTCAAAAAAAGGCATCAAAAATGATATTTGAAGGCGATTTTTGCATTTTGGGCGATTTTTTAATTGATTTCACAGAGTCTGTTGAGGATTCCAACTGTGGAAAGTTCCGGTACCTGTCACGGCCTGATAATTATTGAAGATTGATAGTTACTATATTTTTTTATAGCAGAAAATCAGTTCATTATCGTAGCTTTGTCATAGTGTTGCGTTCTAATTCAAATGCACATAAACCGCAAAGAATGCCTTTTTTATAGGTAACTTTTGCATATGGATGTAGAATTCTAAATGCTTCGTGTAAATTAAGTTCAGTGATTGCATGATAATTTAATATTCCTGTATTCTTTAAATTGGTATAGGAATGGAAAATAGGAATTTAAATTTATGTAAATATGGAACTTTTTGGTTTTTATATCGTACTAATGTTAGGCCATTTTTTATAATGGCTATAAAGAAGGTTTTATTTTTACAAGAAAGAGGAGGAACGTATGGGGGTAAATTCTTTAGAAGTACGATCGTTGACGAAGCTAATAGGCAAGAAGAAGATTGTAGATGATGTTAGCTTCAGTATAAAAAAAGGGGAAATCTTTGGTCTTTTGGGTCCAAATGGAGCAGGTAAAACAACCATTATCCGTATGATTGTCAGCTTGATCAAACGGACAGATGGAGAGGTTCGTGTAAATGGCCATAACCTCGATGGACAATTTAAAAAGACAATGAGTGAAATTGGGGCGATTGTTGAAAATCCTGAATTTTACAAGTATATGAGTGGGTACAAGAATTTAAAGCATTATGCAAATATGGCCATTAAAGAAGTGTCAGATGAGCGAATTATGGAAGTTGCTAGGTTAGTAAAATTAGAAGATGCTATTAACCAAAAGGTTAAGACCTATTCTCTTGGAATGAGACAAAGGCTAGGAGTGGCCCAAGCGTTATTACATAACCCGTCACTGCTTATTCTAGATGAGCCTACAAATGGATTAGATCCTCAAGGAATTAGAGAATTTAGAGATTACTTACACACTCTTGCAAACGAGGGAATTTCAGTTCTGGTATCCTCCCATCTTTTAGCTGAAATGCAACTGATGTGTGATCGTTTTGCCATTATTGAAAAGGGTAAACTAATACATATTTCTTCCATGAAAGAAACGATGGAAGAAGACGAAAAGACAGAAGTCATTTTTGAGGTAAGCAGCAGCAAAAAAGCAATAGATGTGCTGAAAGAAGAAGTAGCTGATACCGATATCAAGATTCTTGCAGACGACCAATTCTCAGTCCATGTAGAAAAAGCTACTATTAGTACCATTAATAAGCTGTTAATCTCAAAGGATATTGATGTCTATGGCATTAGCAGGGTAACCATTTCACTGGAAGACCGATTCTTAGAAATAACAAACAAAGAAGTTAGAGAGATTGGAGGTGTCATGCAATGATTGCCTTAATTCGTAATGAACTTATGAAATTGTTTCAAAGAAAATCGAGCTGGATTTATCTAATCATCCTAGTACTCGCAGTCATTGTGGGGGGAATTATCTACAATAAAGTATCAGGTGAACCCGATCCGAATTGGCAAGCGGGTATGAAGGCTGAGATTGCTGAGTTGCAGCAGAATGCAAAAACGGCACCAGATGATGAAAAACAGTTTATTACTGATGAAATTGAACAAAAGCAGAAATATCTGGATGAAAACGTTAACCCAAATTCCGTCAGTAATTGGCATTTTATGAATAATGTTGTATTTGGCGTGACGACTTTGGTGACGTTGCTGGCGGTGATTGTATGCAGTGCCAGTGTGTCCTCTGAATTTGCAGATGGAACGATTAAGCAGCTGTTAATCAGACCGCATCAGAGATGGGCCATCCTCCTTTCCAAATATCTATCATTAATTATCTATTCGCTTATTCTTGTAGCGACACTTATTACTGCTGGATATCTTGTTGGTATCATTATATTTGGTAATGGGGACTTTACGGCGAAAATCTTTGAGATGGCAATAGACGGGCAGAAGGTGGCAGAAGTCGGTCCACAGTTCTTCCTTAAGATTGCCTACTACCTTCCAAGTTTGTTGGTTATAACCGCCATTGCCTTTATGCTCTCCACTTTATTTAAAAGTCAGGCATTGGCGGTGGGAATTGGTATCTTTGTCCTGTTTATGTCTTCCACCTTGGGCGGATTAATTGTGCTTCTTGCAGAAAAATACGAGTGGGCAAAATATTTAATTTTCCCGCATCTCGATTTAACTATTTATGCATTGCAGGATAAGATTTTGGGGGACATTACACTCCCGATTTCACTGGTTATCTTGGCTGTGTATTATGCGATTTTTATGATCCTGACTTTCGTGTTTTTCCAGAAGAGAGATATTAGTATATAAGAGATAAAAACGACTGTTGAAAAAATGGGAGTAGAGCTAAAAACTCTCCTCCTTGTAGTATCAAAATGCGTAAGTGTAGCTGCTTACGCATTTTTTATTATTGGCTGTGTTAAACTTGGCTGTTGAATGGAGCGAAAGAAGCTTCGCTTTCCGCGGGGGGAGCCTCCTCCAAACAAGGAGTTTACTTTGAAACTAGTAAAAGCACAATACAAAATGTTTGGTGTTGGTTGATTATTCAAAAGGGACTGTGTTATGATGTCGTTTAAATGACTAATTGAAAGGGCGTATTTCTCAAAAAGGGAAATGCGCTTGTTTTTTTGGAGGAAACAGAGCCTTTATTAATGATAATGATTCTTGATAAAATAAGAAAATACAAATTTACTTGATACAATAGGAGAGGGAAAAGGTACAGAGCGTAATGGATAATTTAAATCTGAAAAATACAACCACCGACATTATTTTTATCATTATTGGTGCATTTCTTTTTGCGTTAGGTGTTAATTTATTTGTTATTCCGAATGAGCTTGGGGAAGGCGGAGTAACTGGTATTACAATTATTGCATACTATTTATTCGGGTGGTCCCCAGGTTTAGTCAGCTTAATTTTGAACGCCTTTTTGTTAATAGTTGGTTATAAATTTTTGAATAAGATCACAACGGTTTATACGATTATTGCTGTAGTCCTTAATTCGCTTTTTCTACATCTAACAGAAAGCTGGAGTATTGCTTCTAATGAATTGATGGTGAATGCAATTTTTGGCGGAGTATTTGTAGGTGTTGGAATTGGTTTAATCATTCGAGTGGGCGGAACAACAGCAGGTACTACTATTTTGGCAAGGATTACCCAAAAGTATTTAGGATGGAGCATTAGTTATGGCCTATTGTTTTTTGATCTAATTGTTGCCTTCTCATCTTATTTTATAATTGGTGCAGAAAAGCTGATGTTAACCATTATTATGCTTTATGTAGGAACGAAAGTGATGGAATTTGTTATAGAAGGCTTAAATCCGAAGAAGGCCATTACGATTATTTCTGATAAACCGAATGATATTGCCAAACAGGTGACAACATCAATGGATAGAGGGGTGACTGTATACTCGGGTCATGGTTATTACACAAAAACCCCAAAGGAAATTCTTTATATTGTTATAAGTAAGCAAGAAGTAATAAAGCTGAAACGTATTGTTCAAGCTACAGATCCGACTGCTTTCATCGCTATCCATGATGTTCGAGATGTGTTTGGAGAAGGATTTATTGATATTTCTAAATCATAATCATCATAATAATAATGCAAAAAACCAGCTAATATCATGGCAAGATAATAGCTGGTTTTATCTTTCCCTCATATAACACTTCTTCTGAATTCAATGTAATACCACCTTATCTATCATGATTTAATGAGCGTATTAAATGTTAGAACATTTTTAAAATTTTAATTTTTGTGAAAATGTATTGAAAATGTTTCTTACGAAAGATATAATAATTTCAAACTAGCAGTGAAGCTTTAAAATATCTTTTTAGTAAAAACGTTACATAAAAGGAAATTTAATAGGTTCAAAATTTTTTATCATATTAATTTCACCACTGGAGAAATTAATTATAAAAATAGGTAAATAACGCAAAATTAGCAGTAAATTTTATGCTAATTACAAACATCGTGAAAAAAATTATTCACTCGGATTTAAGATTAATTCTATCCATTGTTCTGTAATACCAAGAAGAAGATAGAAGGAATCAAAATCATATTCTATCAAGGGTATAGCTGAGAATATCACAACAAGACCGAAATACCTGGAAAAATAATCAAAGGGGGAAATCAATTGAGAAAGGCACATTTTTGGAAAATGCTGCTGGTAGTTGTAATCTCGGCAGTGTTGGTTGTTGGATGTTCTAGTAAAGAAAGTAGCGGGGAAAAGAAAGAAGGCAGCAAAAAAGAAGACAAAGAAATGGTGATCGCTGTAAATGAAAATTTCATTTCAATGGATCCGCATAATACAGGAGATACCAATTCTAACTCCGTACAATCAGCTATGCTCGAAGGTCTTTTAGGATTTGATGCAGAAGGAAAAATTATCCCAAAATTAGCTGAAGCGTATAGTGTCAGTGACAATGCGTTGGAATACACGTTTAAATTGCGACAAGGTGTAAAGTTCCACGATGGGGAACAGTTTAATGCAGCAGCAGTAAAAGCGAACTATGAACGAATCATGAAGGACGATAGCCTGCGTTTAAATAGCCGTGGGTTTAACCTTATCACAAACATCCAGACAATCAATGAATATGAAATAAAAATTACTCTAAAAGAACCTTATGCTGGGATGTTAACACGATTTGTATCCGCAAAACTTCTTAGCCCTAAGCTGCTGGCTGAGGGAAAAGATAAAATCGGTAAAAATCCAGTCGGTACAGGACCTTTTAAGTTTGTGGAATGGGTTCAGGGAGACCATTTAACAGTAGAACGATTTGATGGTTATTGGGATAAAGCCGACCGTGTCGAGAAAATCACTTATAAACCGGTTCCGGAAAACGGTTCACGGGTAGCCATGTTAAAAACAGGGGAAGCTCAAGTAATCTATCCGTTACCAAGTCAAAACTTAAAAGAATTAGAGAGCAATGCTGATGTTAAAGTCGAAAAAATCCCTTCTACCATTGCTCGTTATGTATCGATTAATACCATGAAAAAACCGTTTAATGATCCTCGCGTTCGTCAAGCATTAAACTATGCGGTAGATAAGGATGCATTTATCAATGTAGTAAACGCAGGATTGGGATTGCCGTTAGACTCGATTATTCCTAGTAAAACACTTTATTACACAAAACAGGAAGAATATAAGCAAAATATTGAAAAAGCAAAACAGTTGTTAAAAGATGCAGGGTATAAAAAGGGCTTTAAAGCAGAAATTTGGGGGAATACCAATTCCGATACGATGAAAGGGATGCAGTTTATCCAGCAGCAATTAAAAGCGATTGGTGTAGATTTACAAATTAAATCAATGGAAGAAGGTACCCTATCAGACGAAATTTTCAGAGCACAAAAACCTGAGGATGCAAAGCTACAGATGTGGTATGTAAGTTGGTCAGCTTACCCATCCGATACCACTAATGCCACGAAACCGCTATTTTATGGCGGCTCCTTCCCTCCGGATGGTGCGAATACTGCTTATTATAAAAATGACCAAGTAGACAAATGGATTGAGGAAGTGAATAAAACGGGAGATACCACGAAATTGGCAGAAATCTATAGTAATATTCAATCGACCATCTATAAAGATGCTCCATGGATTTTCCTAGGTGTGGATGAAATTCTAGATGGTAAGAGAGCAAATGTTGAAGGTGTGAACATTACGCCGGATGGTGGAATTGACGTTACTAATGCAAATATTAAGTAGAAATTTCTCGTAATTGAAGGGGCGGAGGGATGTTTTCCGAAGCTTCTTTCCTTCTTTTTTAGGGCTATTAAGAACAAATAACCTTCAGAAGAAAAGCCTTCTCCGGCAGGGAGATTTGACTATTGGATTTTGTTAGAAAGGGGTAATCAAGTATGCTCCAATATATTGTTAAAAGAATTCTTGAAATGATTCCTATCCTATTTATCGTTTCGATATTAATCTTCCTTTTTACCCACTTAATTCCGGGAGACCCTGCACGTTTAGTTGCAGGTAAAGATGCCACGTTAGAAGAGGTAACCAAGATTCAAGCAGAACTTGGACTCAATCAACCCATATGGGAGCAATATGTTACCTATATGAGTCATTTATTTCAAGGTAATTTAGGAACATCCCTAAATACAAAACTACCCGTATCGGATATGTTTGTCGACCGTTTTATGCCGTCTGTTTTTTTAACATTAGCGAGCATGGTATGGGCTTTAGTAATCGGTTTATTGATTGGAACGTTATCAGCTGTTTTTAAAAATAAATGGCCGGATTATCTAGGGATGGTTGCGGCGGTTTCTGGAATCTCGTTACCAGGTTTTTGGTTAGGATTAATCCTCATTCAAATTTTCTCCGTACAGCTGGGATGGTTTCCAACAGGTGGTGCAGAAGGATGGAAAAGCTATATTTTACCTTCATTAACGCTAGGGGCAGGGATTATGTCGATGCTTGCTCGTTTTACGAGGTCCTCATTGCTTGAAACGCTCAAAGCTGATTTTATCCGAACAGGACGTGCGAAGGGGTTAAAGGAGTCTGTTGTGATTCCTAAACATGCGCTAAGGAACTCGTTAATTCCGGTTGTTACCATTGCAGGGCTGCAGTTTGGATTTTTATTAGGTGGATCTGTAGTGGTAGAAACGGTTTTTAGTTTTCCAGGAATGGGTCGCTTATTAATTGATTCTATTGCCTTTAGGGATTATCCCGTCATTCAGGCAGAATTATTATTATTCTCTGTTGAATTTATTCTCGTCAATTTAATTGTTGATATTTTATACAGTTATCTCAATCCTAAGATTCGATACGCAGCTTAAAGGAGGGCAGTCATGGAAATATCGAAAGCAGTCAATCAGACTAATACTAGAATCATAGAAAAAAAGTATTCACCTCTTAAAGATTTTTGGAAGAATTGGAAAAGACAAAAGACCGCGTTCTGGGCAAGCCTATTTATTCTCTTGTTAATGATCATAGCTGCTATTGGACCTTACATGGCACCCTATGATCCTTATAAACCTGACTATAATGTTATGCTGCAAGGCCCCAGCAAGGCACACATAGCTGGAACGGATGAATATGGCCGGGATATTTTTAGCCGATTGCTGGCAGGTGCAAGAATTTCGCTGACGGTTAGTTTTCTTTCTGTATTCTTGGGAGCCATCGGAGGAACTCTTTTAGGACTTATCAGTGGATATTTTGGTGGCTGGTTAGATCGCCTTATCATGAGATCAAGTGATGTCATGTTTGCTTTTCCAGATATCTTATTAGCTATTGCCATTGTTGCCATCCTAGGGCCTGGCTTAAACAATGTGGTGATAGCGGTAGCCGTTTTTAGTATCCCATCCTTTGCAAGACTTGTAAGAGGAACAACGCTTGAGGCAAAAGAAACGGTCTTTGTAGAGGCAGCCAAATCAATGGGAGCCTCCCATTTTAGGATCATGTTTCAGCATATTCTTCCTGAAACCCTTGGTAGTTTAATCGTATTTATTTCGATGAGAATCGGTACAGCGATTTTGGCTGCATCTAGTTTAAGCTTCCTTGGCTTAGGTGCAAGCCCGGAGACACCGGATTGGGGAGCAATGCTGAGTCTTGGGCGTGATTATTTAGGTACCTCCACACATGTAGTTATGATGCCCGGTATTGCCATCTTTTTAACTGTTTTGGCTTTCAACTTAGTTGGAGATGGTTTGCGTGATGTGCTGGACCCTAAAACAAAGAATGAATAAGGAGTTTGAAGAGGATGGAGAAGCTTCTGCAAGTTGAAAATCTTGAAACCGAGTTCACCAAGGATAAGCAAAAAATCAAAATTTTACACGGTGTTAACTTCGACATTCATAAGGGGGAGGTTCTCGGTCTTGTCGGTGAATCCGGGAGTGGAAAAAGCTTAACATCACTTTCAGTCATGAAACTATTTACAGGGACGAGTGGAGAAATAACGAGCGGCAGAATTCAATTTAATGATCAGGATATAACGAATAAATCAGAGAGTGAAATGAGGAAGATTCGCGGAAAGCAAATCGCGATGATTTTTCAAGAACCAATGACTTCATTAAATCCTGTGATGAAAATTGGGGAACAGCTGCTGGAGCCCATTCGCGTTCATTTAGGATTAGGAGAGAAAAAGGCGAGGGAACATGCGGTTTCTAATTTAAAAAAGGTAGGCATCCCGAGTGCGGAAGACATCATGAATGAGTTTCCGCATCAATTATCTGGCGGTATGCGGCAAAGAATCATGATTGCGATGGCGATTTCTTGTCATCCTCAGCTATTAATTGCTGATGAGCCGACAACCGCACTTGACGTTACCATCCAAGCTCAAATACTTGATTTAATGAAACAGCTGCAAGAGAAAGAAAAAATGTCTGTTTTATTGATTACCCATGATTTAGGTGTTGTAGCAGAGATGTGCGACCGCGTTGTTGTTATGTATGCGGGAAGAGTGGTTGAAGAGGCAGATGTATTCGAACTATTTGAAAGTCCAAAACATCCTTACACGAAAGGACTCATAGGCTCGATACCTAAGCTAGGGCAGAAAAAGGAAAAACTGGATTCTATTAAAGGAAATGTCCCGGATCCAAGTAATTTGCCAAAGGGATGTAAATTCGCCCCAAGATGCGATGATGTGATGCCTCTCTGTTATAGCGAAGAGCCTCCAGAAATGAAATTGGAAAATGGCAGGTCCTGCAGCTGTTGGTTATACAAAAAGGAGAGGAGGGAAATCGGTGTCTAATACTCTTTTAAAAGTAACCGGGCTTAAAAAGTCATTTTCTATTCCTGCCGGTATGTTTGGAAAAAAGAATACGTTAAAAGCTGTCCACGATGTGTCGTTTATGGTTCCGGAGGGGAAGACGTTCAGTCTTGTTGGTGAAAGCGGCTGTGGGAAATCCACGACAGGGAGACTGATTTCCCGGCTAATTGAACCGAGTGCGGGAGAAATCTGGATTGATGGGGAAGAAATTTCTCAAAGAAAAGAATCTCAATTAAAAGCAATGAGAAAAAAAGTACAAATGATTTTCCAGGATCCATATGCGTCGCTCAATCCTAGAATGAAAGTTAGGGATATTGTAGCAGAACCGCTTGCGATTCATACCAATCTATCTAAGGCAGAACGGTATAAACGGGTTTCTGAAATTTTAGAAATCGTCGGTTTAAGTGAATACCATTCCCATCGATATGCACATGAGTTCAGTGGAGGCCAGCGGCAGCGGATTGGAATCGCAAGGGCACTCATTATGAAACCCAAGTTGATTATTGCGGATGAACCCGTATCGGCCTTAGATGTGTCGATCCAATCCCAAATCCTGAACCTATTGAAGGATTTACAAGCTGAATTCCATTTAACCTATTTATTTATTTCACATGATTTAAGTGTTGTGGAGCACATAAGTGATCATATCGGGGTCATGTACTTAGGAACCATTGTGGAGTCAGGACCAAAAGAGGTTATCTTCTCTAATCCGCAGCACCCTTATACAAAAGCATTATTGTCGTCAATCCCGATTCCTGACCCGCGATTGCGGAGAGAAAGAATAATCCTGCAGGGTGATTTGCCGAGCCCAGTTGATCCGCCAACAGGTTGCAGATTTCACACCCGTTGTCCTGCTGCTATGGATATTTGTAAGGTAAGGGAACCTTCCGTTAGAGAAGGGGAAACCTCTGATCATTTCGTGGCATGCCATTTAGTAGAATAGTAGATTTTTAAAAAAATAGGAGTGAAGATAAATGAAGGTAGGTTTAAGTACGTATAGTTTAGTTCGAGAGCTAAGGGAAGAAACGATGACGGTATTAGATGTTATTCAATGGATTGCTGATCATGGCGGCGAACATATGGAAATTGTCCCTTATGGTTTCTCGGTTGTTGACAATCCTGAATTGGCCGATCAAATTAAGGAAAAAGCGGCATCCTTAGGGATTGATCTGTCGGCCTATTCATTGCCTGCAAACTTTGTCCAAGAGACAGAAGAAGCTTTTCATGAAGAAGTGGAACGTCTAAAAACACATGTGGACATTGTCAATCGTTTAGGGATAAAGATCATGCGTCATGATGTAACGGCCTTTACTTTACAGCCCGAAGAAATGACGATTCATTACTTTGAAAAGCATTTTTCTAAATTCGTAAAAGGCAGTCAACTGGTGGCTGATTATGCAGCCCAGTTCGGCATTACCACCACTATTGAAAATCATGGGTTTAATGTCCAAACGAGCGATCGTGTCCAACGAGTAATTCATGCCGTGAACCGTGAGAATTTTAAAACAACACTTGATGTTGGGAATTTCCTTTGTATGGATGAAGATCCGCTTGTAGGGGTGAAGAAAAATATTAACGATGCAGCCACTGTTCATTTTAAAGATTTCTATATTCGACCTTATTATGAAAACCCTGGCGATGGAGTTTGGTTTCGAACGGTCAATGAAAACTATTTGCGGGGAGCTATTGTCGGTCATGGAGATTTAAACATTCGTGAAATTATGAAACTTGTTAAAAACTCAGGATATGATGGCTATTTAACGGTAGAGTTTGAGGGGATGGAAGATTGTAAAATTGGTTCGAAAATAGGGATGGATAATGTAAGAAGATTATGGAATGAAGTTCAGTAATCGATAGAAGGGATGGATACATTTGGAGCTTTTACAGGTTTGTGTGATCGGGACTGGTTCGATTTCTGATATGCATTTAGCCTCTTATGCGAACAATCAAAATGCCGTTTTATATGGTGTATATGATTATTCAAAGGAGAGAGCGGAAGAAACGGCAAAGAAGTATGGAATTGGAATTGTATATGACTCTTTAGAGGAAGTATATCACGATCCTCATATAGATGCTGTCAGTATTTGCACCTGGAATAATAGCCATGCCGAAATTTCCATTAATGCCTTAAAAAGCGGGAAACACGTTTTAGTAGAGAAGCCCCTCTCCGTGACGGTAGAAGAAGCATTAAAGGTAGAGGAAGCGGCTCGTAAATATAATAAAACCTTACAGGTTGGTTTTGTGAGGAGATTCGCAACGAATACAAGAGTATTGAAATCCTTTATTGACCAGGGGAAATTAGGAGAAATTTATTATGCCAAAGCCACGTGTTTACGCCGTTTAGGGAATCCAGGCGGATGGTTTGCTGATAAAGAGCGCTCTGGAGGCGGACCTTTACTAGATCTTGGTGTTCATATCATTGATATTTGTTGGTATTTAATGGGGCGCCCCAAAGTGAAATCCATCTCTGGGAACACCTATCGTCAACTTGGAAATCGTGGAAATGTAGAGAATTTACGTTTTTATAAAGCAGCGGACTATGATAAAGGAAAAAATACTGTGGAAGATTTGGCAAACGCCCTCATTACATTTGAGAACGGTGCTTCCTTGTTTGTAGATGTTTCTTATACTTTACACGCACAGAAAGATGAAATTCAGGTAAAATTATTTGGGACAAAAGGTGGAGCTGAATTAGAACCAGAGTTAGTTTTAATTAGTGAGGAAAATAACACCATTGTGAATATTCACCCCCAGATTGATCATCTCACTTTTGATTTCTCAAATGCGTTTCAAAATGAAATTGATTCATTTGTGACATGCTGCTTATTCGATACAAAACCAGTTGCACCTGTTGAAGATGGTGTTGAAATCATGAAAATTTTAGCTGGTATCTATGAAGCCTCCGAAAAGAAATGCGAGGTGACATTTTAACCCATGAATCATGTAAGAGTAACCAACAAAATTGGTGTGATTGTTGATAGTCTTCACTTGCCGCTACGGGAGGGATTAAAGGCAGCCAAAGAAATGGGAGCAGATGGAGTTCAAATTTATGCTGTTGAAGGTGAAATGGCGCCGGAAAATTTAAGCTCCCCTTCACGTAACGATTTAAAAAGGTATATCGATTCATTAGGATTAGAAATCTCGGCACTTTGTGGTGATTTAGGTGGTCATGGGTTCCAAGACCGCCAGCAAAATCGGGCGAAAATTGAAAAATCAAAACGGATTTTGGACCTTGCGGTAGAACTAGGGGCCAGTATCGTAACGACACATATCGGTATAATCCCTGAAGAAAAGGACAGTCCTATTTATGAAGCCATGCAAATGTCTTGTGAGGAACTGGGGGCTTATGCCAAAAGTATGAATTCCTACTTTGCGATTGAAACAGGTCCGGAAACTGCTGGCAGATTAAAATCCTTTTTGGATAGCTTAACGACCAATGGAGTTTCCGTGAATTTTGACCCGGCCAATATGGTGATGGTGACGGGTGATGATCCCGTGGAGGGTGTGAAGCTTCTTAGAGATTATATCGTCCACACCCATGTGAAGGATGGGATCCGGTTACAATCAGTAGACCCTCGTGATGTATATGGGTCCCTTGGCTATGGAAGTGGTACGGATCATGAAAAAATATCCAAAATGGTTGCCTCCGGTGAGTATTTTAGAGAATTACCGCTAGGCAAGGGAGCGGTAGATTTTCCCCAGTACTTTGCGGCCTTACAAGAAATCCGATATAGTGGTTATTTAACGATTGAGCGAGAAGTTAACACGAACCCAGTAAAAGATATCTCTGAGGCGATTGAATATATTAAAACATTCAAATAGGAAGAAATGCACCTGCTAGCAAATCTTATGAGAGAATCTGATTCTCTCAGGGATGTTGTTTTTGAAAAATGATGTTAGTTCTTTCTAAATAGTGAATTACCATGATTTTTTAAAGGAATTTTTCAGAAATGAGATGTAAATAAATGGAAAAACAAGATCAACTCTTAATGAAAAAACAAAATAAAAATTTAGTCCTCGACATTGTCAAAAATCACTCTCCTATTTCAAGAATGGAAATTGCGAAAGTGACTGGAATGAGCCCAACTTCCATTACAAGGATTGTTAATGAATTACAATTACAAGGATTTGTGAGAGAAACGGAATTAGTCACTTCAGGAGTAGGAAGAAAGGCAGCATTACTTGATGTATGTGGTGATGTTCTATATACAATCGGAGTTGAAATAGATACATTAATGATCAAAATAGGCATCGTCAATTATGTCGGAGAAATTGTAGCATGGCAGAGTATACCTAGAGAAGTAACTGAAAGCTACTATGAAACACTGGAAAAAGTAAATAGGAATGTGAAGGACTTGATTGATAAAAATCAGATCCCTACTGAAAGGATTATTGCTATTGGAGTAGGATTACCTGGATCCATAGATTATCAAAATGGAGTCGTTACGGTTTCGGATCAATTAAAATGGAAGAACGTAAACCTGGCGGAAGACCTTCATCAACTTTCCCATTTAGCTGTCATTATTGATAATGAATTAAAAATGAAAATAGAGGCAGAGAATTTTAAGGGAATGGCAAAGGATTACCAAAATGCAGTTCTAGTTGGAATTGGATCAGGTATCGGTGCCGCTATCATTCTTAATGGAGAAATCTATCGAGGAGAATCCAATAATGCAGGGGAAATTGGTCATACGGTTATTAATCCGACTGGAAATGTCTGCAATTGCGGAAAAATCGGCTGCCTTGCAACCTATATATCCGAAGGGGCTCTTATCGCTGATAGCAGGAAAGTAAAGGAGATTGATTCAATCGATGAAGTATTCGATTCCTACCGCAATAGAGAATCGTGGGCCATCAATATTATGGATCGAACAACGACTTATATAGCTCTTGCAATTAGCAATATATTATGCCTGTACAATCCAGAGGTCATTATTCTAAGCGGAAATACCATCGAAAATCTTCCTGAAATAAAAGGACCCATTGAACAAAAATCTGAGTTATATATTTGGGAACCATTAAAAAAGAGAGTGAAAATTGTATATTCGCAATTAGGTGATCAAGGGGTTGTGCTTGGTGCAGCGATTCAGGCGCAAAATACCCTGTTGGATTTGGAGTAGCAATTTTTGCTAATGATAGGAGTATAAGATGAATACGGATACGTTAGTGGAAGAAACGAGAGCTGGATTGCTTGAAAATGTTCATATCGGGATGATTAGTGGTGTAAATGATAAGCTGGAATCCACTTACCATGTTGGGGATCAGGAGCATTACACGTTCTATCGGTCTGCAGCAAAGCCAATACAAGCTATTCCTGTATTTTTATCAAATGTTGTAACTAAATACGGTTTAACGAGGGAAGAGGCTTCTCTGTTTACAGCTTCTCATAGGGGAGAAACCTATCATATTGCCGCTCTTGAATCCATGTTAAAAAAATTACCTGTCAATGAAACCGAATTATTTTGTCCTTGTTCTTATCCTCTAAATGTGAAGCCAAGAGAGGAAATGATAAGAAAAAACAAGGAAAAAAGAAGGCTTTATCATAACTGTTCTGGGAAACATATGGGTTTTATCACGGTTTGCCGTGAACTTGGATATCCAGTCGAAGGATACTGGGAAGTAGATCATCCACTCCAACAACAACTATTGAATATTCTCGCGACATTATCTGAAGTACCCATTTCCGAGATAAAAATTGGAAGAGACGGTTGCGGAGTCCCTGTTTTTGCGATTCCATTAAAGAATATGGCCATGACTTATCTAAAATTAGCCTGTCCAGATTTAATTAAGGACCCATTATTGCAAAAAGCAGTTACAGAAATGACTAGCATTATGAATGAGCATCCCATTATGATTGCTTCAGAGCAATTTATTTGTTCCGTATTGCTTCAGGATCAAAATATCGTGGCAAAAGGCGGCGCACAAGGGGTATATTGTTTTGGCTTGAGAAATGAAAGACTTGGATTTGCCTTAAAAGTGTTAAATGGTTCAGAAGATGTTTGGCCTACAATTGTAGCCGCTATTCTTGAACAAATTGGCTACAAAAATAAAGAAACGATTACTAGTTTAAGAAATTTAAAACCATCCATTATTAAGAATGATGCAGGGGCTGAAGTTGGAAAGGTTAATGAGCGGTTTTTGCTTATCGGAACTCATGAGAAACCTGTAAAAAAACAGGAGATTTGATAGGAGTTGGTGGTTCCGCAACTTAGTTGAGTATGCTAGGTGGGTGTTTATGCTAAAGGAAGTTTGTACATGATTCACATGTATTTAGAGTGGGAGATCTAGGAATGTTGCGAGTTGAGGCAACTATTAATTAAACGTTTGTGTAGTTTCGAAAAGGCGGGGATTGAATAGAATAATGGAAGTTTGAGAGAAACCCATCTTATTTTGTAGAAAGATGGGTTATTTCCTGCGGAATTTATAAATGCTCCTCGACATTCTTCGTGCTGACTTTACAGGGGGAATACTTAAAAATCAATACTTGTAACTATTTCAATCAAACGTTTGAATAGTATAGCCTATATGGTATTTAGTCGAAAGAGTGTCGGTTAGTGACGGTTGAGGTTAAAATGCTGTTTTTCTCCAGTTTTTTGTTCATCTTTCAACAATTTATTTATGGATAGGGAGGGACTAACCCAGATTTATCAAGGGCTGCAATGATATTAATCAAACGTTTGATTAGAAAGGAAACTTGTTGGGAATAAGCGAAGATTGTCACAGACCATGGGGAAGGTTCTGATGGTCGGAAGTAATTTCATTAATAAATCGATGGCTATTCAACAATCTGGCGGATTTCTATAACGCTAGTATTATTTGAGGAAGCGTTTCTTTAAAAAGGAGAAACGCTTTACTTATGAAAAAATAATGAAGGGGATTAACTTTATATAAGAGAATTAATAGAACGAGGTAGTCGATTTATGACATTTGTGGCCGGAGTTTTACCACTACTTTGATTTTCACTTGAATAAATCAGAAAAAATTTATTAGGAGTGTGGAGAGCGTGTTTCATGCAAAAGACGTCTTATTAGATCAGTTATTAGCTAATGCTAATGATCCTAGCTGGTACCTTCCATTTTCTGACTCGGTCGAAAATTTGTCAGAGGAAGAAGCGTTTTGGAAGCCTAACGAAAATTGTAATAGTATTGCTGAGATTGTGCAGCACTTACTTTATTGGAATGAAACATGGCAAATTAGGTACCAAAAATCACATGTTAATGCTGTACCTTCTATAGGTGATAATAATAAAAGTTTTATAATTCCGGAAAATAAAAGTTTTGGTGACTTAAAAGAACGACTTTTAGAGGTGCTGTTACAATGGCAAGATTTATTAACGGAAGAAAAAGTTGAGAGTGAAGTAAATGGTCTCCCTGTACATGCGAAGTGGTGGGAGATACTTGGAAATGTATCAACTCATAACGCATATCACATTGGTCAAATCATCTTTATTCGAAAACTTCAAAATAGCTGGAAAGTGAATGTTGTCAAAGTGTAGTCATTAAAATATGTAGTTAATATTCATTTATTCAATGAAAGGACGCGATTCTTCAAAAAAGAATCGTGTTTTTGTTTATGGTAAAGGATATTTAATTCCGGTGCCTGTCACGACCCGATATTTGTCGAAGATTGATAGGCTGTTAGATACAAATAAAATGATAGAATGAAGTTGCAGCTGAATATTGTTGGGGTGGTTGGTTGTTACGCTTCTTTTCGTTTCGGAAAGGAGGTGATGATCATGGAAACATTTCTTGAAATTCTACGAGAAGTTCTGAAGGGAGTTATGCGTGAATGGAGCGCTTATGCCTTTCGGAAAAACGTTCTAGAAAACAAGAAAACCACCCTACGCCGTCGCAAGCAAAAGGGTGGTTCTCAAAAATAAGCTACTATAACAACTATCACCCTGACGGTAAAGGTTGCAAGGAGAAGTGTTAGCAGCACTTCTCTTTTTTTATTGTATAACCATTATACATAAAAATATTCCTGCTGAGAAGGGAAAAAAATCAGCCCCCCACTGAATTCTAGTGCACTGTCACGCCTCGAAATTTACTGAAAAATAGGTAAGGATTGTTCAAATGGACGAAGGGTTTCAGAAAAAAACCATGCTAGTTTTCCAGCATGGTCTTAATGTCTCCGGGTAGTATCCCTGAAACGCATCCATCATTTCACGCAAATCTTGGAGGGCTAGTTCTACACTTTTGTCTTTACCTTCATGAAATCCAGTTCCTTCTAAATCAGTGTGGTGAAGATAGGAATTATATGCGAAGCTTTTGTAGCCTTCAGGAACGGTGAAAACTTCTACTGTATATGTCAAACTATTGTTTATATAGAATTTGATCTTTTCTAATTCATCGCTTATTACTTTAGTTACAACCCTCATCCACTAATTCTCTCCTCCCTGAAGAAAATTGAAATCATAGAATCATAATCATAAGTTTTTGAATATTTATTGAAGACCAGAGGACAATTCTTGTTTCCGTAATAGTCGACAATACCATTCTTAATTCTTGTATGGCTCTTCTTCAAAGATACGTGCAAAATCAATGGTTTTGCCAAGTTCCGCTACCAAGTCTTCAGCCTTCATACCTAATCCCCCAGCAAGTTTATTGATGGTCATTAAGGATGGACTCTTTTTGTTTGTTTCCAGATCACTCATATATGATCGGTCTAATTTGCAGCAATAAGCAAATTCTTCTTGAAACATACCTGTTGCATTCCGTAATTGTTTTATTGGTTCTCCTATGTAAATGGCCTTTTCTTTTTTCAAGGAAATTCTCCTTTTTAAGACCATTACATAATTAGAAACAAAATCGCTCCACGGGCTATAGCCGATAAAAGCCCTCGAAACGGATATTTTTTTTTAAAAAGGTAAAACGGATGGAAATATTTAATACAGCGATATCAGTAAAGTATGTAGTTTAATGTGATACCCGTTACCAACACCGGCATTCTTGTTGGTGCATATTGGCTAATAAGAGAGTTCTTTGCAAAGTACCCGACCTCTTATTATTCATCATTTCTTCTTAGTTCTGATTAACCAACGGTTCTCAGGATGTTGTTCTATTTCCTTTAACATTTCAGAAGCTGTCATATCCAATCCGAGTGCAAGAGCAACAATAGTATCTAAGCTCGGGTTTTTCTGATTTCTTTCCAGCAGGCTGATATAGGACGGATGTCGATCGCTCCGGTCGGCCAACACCTCTTGAGAAAGTTTCTGTGCATTTCTTAATTTCTTTAGTACGATTCCAAAGCATAAATTTTCCAAAGAGTTACTCCCTTTCTACCAATCACTTGAATAGATTGTATTTTTTATTTTTGGTTATCCTCTTCTAAGTTAGCAAAATTATATTTTCCTGTTTTCTCTTTGGTTAATTGATGCCCTTTTGGGGAATCGAGGTAGAAAAGAATCGGTCCAGGTTGGTTGCCTCTTTTCAAGGATATCTCCAACAATTGCTTGGCTTTGTGAATCTTATTATTAAAAAAGGTTAATCTTGAATCAACGATAATGGAGTGACCGTTACTTAATTCGACCTCTGTCTGATTTCTTCCCCTCGCTCTTGTTCTAACAATATGATCGGGGTTGAACCAAATACAATCGACATTATTTGGTGATTTGTTTGGAAACAGGCAAATTCCCTGGTAAGGATTGACGATAATTGGACATCTAGACCGCTCTCCAAGAATAAGTTTTGCACTTCCAAAGGCCCCTCTTAGGTCAAACCCTATGTAGGTTAAGGTGTCATCTAATAGTTGTAAGGGTGAGCGGCCCACCAGAAAAGACACACCTCCTGCCATGACTCGTGCACATAGCTTGCCATAACCATCATATTCTCCTGTTAGTAAGATCATTTTCTTTTCAATAAAATAGTTCTTTTGAATAAAAATAGTCTTCCTCTCCTTTAAATCTAATGGATTTGAAAAAAGCTTACCTACTACAATAACTGTCATGTACTGCCCGTCGGAAAGGAAGACTGTGCGTTCATCTATATGTATGGAATATCCCTGACTACCTTGGCAGCGTGCGGGTAAATTGCTCACTTAGCATGTAAGATTCTTTTCTATATTTGCTTAATTGAGATTCATTGATGGGGTAGAAATCGTATTTGTCCCTCGTATTAATTAAATAATAAATAGGTATTTTATACCACGTACTATAGTATGTAGATTCTACAAAATTTGACTATTTTCGTGACAATTAAGTGACAGAGTGGACCATGAAGATCATGTGGCCGACCTAATTTTAATAACAATCAGAATCGTCGCTGGGGCACACTCCCAAACCCAGACTAAACACCATTTCCGCATCAGATAAATCATACTTATCCGCAAGTACATCGTGAAAAAGTACGCAAAACTTATTCTCTGCAATTCCATAAAAATAGGCGAATGGATTTTTGATATTTCTGCTGAACTTTAACTTCCTTATGAGCTGCTTAAAGGATTGGATGGCAACATCTTGGATTTGATTTGAATCAAGTTCCCAACTGTAGCTGGCTGCAGCTAAATTCACCGTTCTCCAATACTCTTCGATGGTCTTTGGTTCAGGAAAAAAGCATTTTACTAGCTGGACAAAAGGTTGTGGAACTCGGTCGCTCACATAGGTATGATCTAATTCGGACGATTCTTCTTTACGTTCTTTTATCTTTTGATCTTTTTCAGTTTTTAAAAGATTATTAGTTTCTTTAGGGTGGTTCAAGATTTCCTCTTTAGGTAGTTCATTTGAAGGAAAACGATTGATGATATATATGTTATTAGATTGCGAACCATTTTTTCTTTCTGTTTCATAAACTGTTAGAATTCCCAATTCTTTTGCCTTTAGAATCATTCGTTTAAAGGTAGAGCGCGAGATTCCATTAAGGTGGTATTCTTCATGAATCGCTTTTAAGACCGTTCCAATTTTGGCATTACATACGCCAGGTATTTTTGCAGAAAAACGAACCAGCCGCTTAAATCCAACTAATTCTCCTTTTGAAAAATCATGCTTGTGGACCGCTAACCACTTCTCGATATGTATATTCAATTCCTTAAGTGACCTAAATTTTGAAAACTGCTCGAATCCTTCAATATTGCCTGATTTTAAACCCGCCATTTCCTAACACCCTCTACCGCTTAATTTGTGCTTTCCAATCGTCAAATCAACAATTCCAGCACCTTCACAATAGCGGTTTTGGCAGCCCGAATCGAACGACTAAAATTCACATTTGAAGCCGTTTTTGTAGTGAAACTGAAGGTGTTAATATGAGGAAGTTGCTTTTAACGGCAGTCCTATTAGTTAAAAGCGATAGTGAAATAAGTTAAATTATTATATTGACATAATGATAGAGATTCGATATAATAACAAATGTCTCTTCTGACAAACAAGATTGTTCTTTGAAAACTAAACAAACAAAATCGTGCAAACAAACAATATTAATCGTGTTTCTTCTATTAATATAGTAAGAACACGAGC
>NZ_JMLP01000010.1 GCF_000686805.1 Bacillus sp. UNC41MFS5
GAAACTAAAATTTATTGTTTGTTTGCACGATTTTGTTTGTTTAGTTTTCAAAGAACAAGTCTATTAATCTTTCGTCAACCAATCGAGTGATTAGCGACATTTATTATTCTAACATAATAACCAATCATCGTCAACTTCATTTCGAAATAATTTTTAAGGTTTAACTTAGTTATTTCGTTTCAGCGACAATGAATATCATACTATCCTATTAAACATTCGTCAACCACTTCCTTTCAATTTTTTTTAAATAAATTACATGGTTCCGAAGAAATTACTGGACTTGCAATTATCATTATTAATAACATACCTATAGAAAAGATAAATAATTAGGTTTAGATTACTTTTTATAGGAAAAAATACTTTTGTACTTGTGTTTTGCAAAAGGAGATGACATTAAAGTGAGTATGGACTTCATGAAAAAAGAGGATGAAAATGGATTCGTTGCTCCTAGCGAACAAGAGCAATTAAATCAATCGGTTTTGGATGAGAAAATGCCGGAATTTGATGTAATTGGAACAGCTCTGAACGATGTTTAAATGGCAAAAACCCTTTGCAAAAAGAGAAATCCACTCTTTCTGCAAAGGGTTTTTCACCTTTTTATTGCCTTCATAATTACTGCTTCACCTTGAAAAGAGATTACTTGATCATTCTGAATTGACACCTTGAACTTCTCTTTTACTTTTTGAGAGGCGTTTCTAATGTATGCGGATAATTTATCTTTTTCGCTCTCAGGTAAATTCATTCGATTACACCAAGACTCATATTGGAATGTTTTTTCAAAACGATGCATTTCATAAACTTCAAATCCATTTATCTCTAGCATCCGGAGCCATTCACTCTTTTTCCAAGCGCGAAAATGACTGTAGTCCCGCCATTTTTCGACCGAATTATAAAATAAGTCATAGTCATCTTCTTCTGGAACGACATTATCATCAAGTAAAAACTGACCAGATGGCTTTAAAACCCGCTGTACTTCCTCCACAAATTTATTGGCATCTGGGAAATGGTGCGGAGCAATCCGACAGGTGACAATATCAAATATACCATCCGAAAAAGGAAGATTTTCTGCATCTCCTATTTTAAAATCGACATTTAGATGACCATTACCCCGAATGAATTTTTCTGCTGCTTTTAACATTTCAGGTGTTAAATCTAATGCAGTGACTTTCTTTAGCAAAGGAGCAAACGCATTAGCTGTATGTCCTCCGCCAGTGGCAATATCAAGTAATTCTTCATCGCCAGTAATTGTCGCCAATTGCACAAGTTTTTTTAAGTCATTCCCATCTTTATGGATTGGACTACTTACATAGGAATCTGCACTTTTTCCAAACTGTTGTTTTACATCTTTTTTACTGTCCATGTCAATTCCCCTCTCCGTAACTTATCTATATCTAACTATAATGCAGCTACTTCATAAAGAAAATGACAGGTGTTTTATGATTTACAATAAGAAAAACTAATCGTTTTGAATCAATTGATTTCCAATAAGATTGGACAGTGGTCGCTTCCCATTACATTACAATGGATGTCCACATTCTTAAGTCGCTCTCGTAACTTTTCAGATACGATAAAATAGTCAATTCTCCAGCCAATATTTCTTTCCCGAACTTTAGCCATATAAGACCACCAAGTATAAGAACCCTCTTGATTGGGATGAAAATGACGGTAGCTGTCAATAAATCCCTCAGCAAGTAAAGAAGTCATTTTTCCACGTTCTTCTTCCGTAAAGCCAGAATTGCCTAGATTTGATTTAGGATTGCGCAAATCAATTTCCTGATGAGCAACATTCAAGTCGCCGCATAGGACCACTGGTTTCAGTTGATCTAATTCCTTCAAATGGAGAAGAATCCGATCCTCCCAATCCAACCGAAAGTTAATTCGAGCTAAATCTCTTTGTGAATTTGGGGTATAAACATTGACTAAGAAAAAATCATCAAATTCTAAGGTAAGTATTCTTCCTTCGTCTTCAGAATCATCTGTCCCGACTCCATACCGAACAGAAAACGGCTTGTTTTTTGTAAAAACAGCAGTGCCGGAGTATCCTTTTTTGATCGCATAGTTCCAATATTGGTGATAACCATCCAACTCCAGATTAATTTGCCCTTCTTGCAGTTTCGTTTCCTGCACACAAAAGATATCTGCATTTACTTCCTGAAAATATTCCAAAAACCCTTTTTTAACACACGCTCTAAGCCCATTGACATTCCATGATACTAATTTCATTTTTAACTATTCCTTCTCCCTTGCTTACTAATTATTTTTTTCTTTTTGATAGGAGACATTTTATCAGTAATGGTGCAATAGTGAAAGTAGAATGAATGCGAAAGAAAAGGCAGTGGTTAACTGCCCTTTTTTAATGGTATAAAGTATTTTTCTGCTGCTTTGCCGGAAAACAAGTTAGAAGCTGGGACAATTTTTATATTTCGTTTTTCGAATTCGTCCATCGATTGAATGACTCCTATTGAACATACTTTTCCGGTTATACCCACATGTCCAATCGCAATTCCTGTACCTTTAATTTCAGTAACCTTCGCTAGTCTCATCATTTGTTTGTACACATGTGAAGAGGAGGATATGTCGTCTAAAAATACATCTCTTTTAAGGAGTGGAACACCTAGCTCTTTAGCTATTTTCGGGAATTTTGTATTTGGACTCGTAGCACTATCGATGATATATAATCTATTTTTCTTAGCCACCTCAACGATTGCGCGAACAATGGATTCATTTTCAACGGCAAGAGAACCCATATGGTTATTGATCCCTACTGCATACGGAACATCCTTTATTGCATCCTCGACAATTTGTTTTACTTCTGCAGGTGAAAGATCATTCGTAATCGGTCTTGGCCCAAGCCAGGATCTTTTTCCTCTTTTCGGTTCCATCGATAAATGAATCATCACTTCGATTCCGAATTTATGTGCCCATTTAGCATGTTCTTTCGAGTGTTCGGTAAATGGCATGACTGCAGCAGTAATCGGTATATCCCCTTCAAGGAAGTCCCGTACCCCGCCTGTCCCGCCGCCAAAATCATCAATGACAATTGCTGCCTTCAAATTTTTGGCTTCCGTCTTTTCGGCATTAGCCTTTAGTTGTAATGAAAAAAACAGGAATGGAATAAGTATGAAAACGATTTTTTTCATAAATGACCCCCAAATTGATATTTGAGGTTAATTTGCCCTATCCAATCATAAATTAGACAAAAAAAAAAGAGAGCAAAGCTGCTCTCCCTTCTAAGGATTACTCCTCATCAAAAACTTTTACCTCTTTCATTTTGTCACCATTTTTCATTTTAAGAGCAGTCTCAAGTCCTGATGTCACTTGACCAAAAACGGTGTGAACACCATTTAAATGTGGTTGTGATTCATGAACGATGAAGAACTGGCTGCCGCCTGTATTTCTACCCGCATGCGCCATTGATAAGGAACCTGGAACATGCTTGTGAGGGTTTCCTTCTGTTTCACAATTAATTGTGTAGCCTGGGCCACCCATCCCAGTTCCCGTAGGATCCCCTCCTTGGCTTACAAAGCCAGGGATGACACGATGGAAAACCACGCCATTGTAAAAACCTTCATTCGCTAATTTTTCAAAATTCGCTACTGTACCAGGAGCTTCATTAGGGTAAAATTCAAGCTCCAGCTTTTCTCCATTTTCCATTACTATGTATCCTTTTTTAGCCATTAGAAAAACACTCCTTTATGTAAAAATCATTTTTATCATACACTTTTCAAAGAAGAAAAGAAAGTTTGCCACTCCAATTTTCTTCGATTGGTATATTTCTGCCACGTTCGTGATACTATAATAGTACCCCTTCCGAACATTCGCTTGTTGCGGGACACTTAACCACTGTACGGACGGAAGGGGCAAGGTGTAACTAATGGTTACATCGCAAAAGCCGAGATGAAAATCTCGGCTTTTTGTATGTTAACCTTTTCGTTTCGCCATCCAGCTGTAAAATGAATAAATAAAGGATAAAAATAGCAGGTACCCAAAAAACGAATAAAGGTGTTTCCAGTTCTCTGCGTGTTCAAACCATCCCACCACTTCCGCTAATCTTTCAAATATGGGCACTAAAAGACTGATGAACAAGATCAAGCCTGCCTTCCCCCATTTATTCAATTGGTCCATAACCCGAAGGAAAACGAACATCAACACTGGCAACACCACAAGTGTAAACCCAATATTAATAGAGAAAACGTTTGGGACTGGCCGCATTGGAAACTTATAAATATGTTTACCCACGAAATATAGATCTAAATATGTCGCAAGCAAGGTTGCTAAAAACACCGCTGCAAATGATGGGTTAGTCCAAAATCGATAGGGCTTTCTTCGCGATGGCTGCGAGTTCGAGTCGTTCAAGTGTTTTACAGTATTCATTTATTATCTCCCCGTCCATTTTTTCATGGTCCTCTATTAAATAATCCACCACACCAACTTCTTTAAACCAGTCCCCTTTTTCAGCCTCCGTTTGACTGACATTCTTCCAAGCGTACTCAAGGGCTGGACTATATATTTTTCTTGCCCGCGGCCTAAGCTGACAGGCTTTTAAACGTGTTTGATAGGCAAAGCCTGGGATTCCTTCGTTAACGTTATTAAAAATATGCGGCCAGTAATCCTTCCTTGACCCTGTATGGGGATGGGTTTTTGCCCAATCTAATACATGTTTTAACCGCTCCTTGTTTTTAAAAAGGATTGTATATAATCTTTTTCCTAGTAGAATACGCTCATGTAATGATTCAAACTGATGCAGTGTTTGCCCAGCAAGGTTCCTTTTTCCATAGGGAAAAAGAATATGGTTAAACGAAAGCAGATCTTGGAGGATATATTCAAATTTATTTAACACCTCCTTTTGGTAAAGCGGATTTTGAACCACTCTTTTCTCCAAATAACTTTGTTCATTGATAACTAGGGCTATGGCAAGTATATAGGTTTCTTGCGTGAGCCAAAATTGGTTCCAAATCGTTTCCATAAAGGTAGAAATGTTGAGATAAGAACCTAAATAGAATAATGGCTTACCATGCCTTACGCTTTCCTGATACAGCAAAAATTGCGGGTATGCATCTTGGAAAATCAGCCAATTTCCTCGCTCTAAAAAGGCAAAAAACGATTCTCTATCTTTTTTTAGTAACAAACGCGTAAGAAATTCTCCTTTTAAGTCGGTCATATTCCAACCGCCATTGCGAGAGACCATATGTCCAAGGAATGCCCAATGGATTTCAGGATGAAGAATATAAAATTCTAAGTAGGCCTTTGTTCTTGTGACATTATTTATGTTATGTTCTGCAGTCTTTATCCTTATTTGCTCTAAAAGCGTTCCTTCTGCTTTTGTTAGTTTTGGCGGCAAACTTGCTTGTTTGATCTTATTATTTAGTTCTGCTCGGATCAAATCCAATGTAGTTCTTTCGCGATTTCTCGTAAAAAATATGGCACATGACCTCCTTTACGAATTCTCCTTCCACCAATGGAATATGTATGAATGAGAATATTTTACTGGGAGAGGGATGAGAAATACTTATGATCAATACTAGCAAGGGTATCGATTGGCTTATTAATAGGCTTCGAGCAGACCAATCTCCCGATGGATCATGGAATTACCCCTTTGAAACAGGATTGTCAACAGATGCTTATATGATCATTTTATTGCGGACATTGGAATTAAATGATGAAGAATTAATTCGAGGCTTGGTGGCGAGGATTTTTAGTAAACAAGAGAAGAATGGGGCTTGGAAACTTTTCTATGATGAGGGCGATGGCAACTTGTCTGCCACCGTGGAAGCTTATTACGCATTGTTGTATTCAGGATATGCCAAGAAGGATGACAAGCGTTTGCGGGCAGCGAAAAAATTTATCTTATCCAAAGGCGGCTTAGAAGAAATAAGTATCTTTACCAAAGTGATGCTTTCTTTAACAGGTCAATATATTTGGCCAGATTTTTCTCCTCTTCCCATTGAATTTATACTCCTACCACATTATTTTCCAATTAATTTTTATTCCTTTTCTGTCTTTGGGCGAGCCAATCTAACGCCAATTATTCTTCTTGCCGATAAAAAGTTTTTTATCAAGACATCAATGAGCCCTAATCTTTCGGAACTATATTTACACCGGCAGCAGGAAAATCTCTGGTTTCGCTCCTCAGAATATCGTTCCCTGCTTTCTTTAATTAAGGATGGAGTTAAAAGATTAATGGGCTTACCTGAACAGCTCCATCAGTTAGCGGTCGAGCGGGCTAAGAGGTACATGCTGGAGCATCTCGAACCCGACGGAACTTTTTATAGTTATTTCAGTTGCACCTTTTTAATGATATTTGCCCTGCTGTCCCATGGGTATAAGAAAACTGATCCCGTAATCACAAAGGCTGTGCACGGATTACTTGCCATGAAATGCGATATCAACGGCCATCCCCATATGCAGTACACAACAGCGAATGTCTGGAATACCTCTTTGATTGGTTATGCTCTGCAGTGGGCTGGGATTGCCACAGATGATCCAATGGTGATCAAGGCAAATCAATATCTATTAAACCGGCAGCATCATAAATTTGGTGATTGGGTCATTCATAATCCAAAGACTATGCCCGGAGGATGGGGATTTTCCGATGTCAATACAATGAATCCAGATGTGGACGATACAACAGCTTCACTCCGGTCTATTTCAAGAATGAATCCTCTTGAAAGACAGGCCTGGGACCGAGGCCTTAACTGGCTTTTATCGATGCAAAATGACGACGGCGGCTGGGGGGCGTTTGAAAGAAATACCGATACAAAGTTATTCGAATTCCTCCCTATTGAAAAAGGTGAATTTTTGCTAACAGATCCATCTTGTGCTGACATTACGGGGCGAACGCTAGAGTTTTTGGGGAATTACACGAATCTATCTAGTGACCATAAAGCAATCCATAAAGGGGTGGAATGGCTTTTAAGTAATCAATTGAAGGATGGTTCTTGGTATGGGAGATGGGGGATTTGTTATCTTTATGGAACATGGGGGGCAATTACAGGGTTATTAGCCACCGGGATTCCTTATAATCATTCAGCTGTCCAAAGGTCCGTGAAGTGGTTACATTCTGTCCAAAATACGGATGGCGGCTGGGGTGAGTCATGCCGTAGTGATAGTGAAAAATCCTATGTGCCATTAGGAGCTAGCACCTTAACGCACACTGCCTGGGCACTCGATGCATTGATCACTGCTTCAGAAGAACCCACCTCACAAATCAGAAACGGAATCACTTATTTATTAACTTCGCTTGAAAAAGAAGATTGGACTACTGCTTACCCGAAGGGGCAAGGAATGGCCGGAGGTTTTTACATTCACTATCACAGCTATCGCTATCTTTTTCCTCTTATCGCCTTGTCCCACTTTAAGAATAAATTCGAAGCATAAAAAAACATCGCCGGGGAGCAGCATTACCCGACGATGTTTTATTCTGATACGAGAGGGACTAGCCCTTTATAGATTTCGATAATTTCTTCCATCTTCATTCGAACCAGACCACTTGAAGATGGTGCAACGAAATCAACAACCCCAGGAACAATGCCAGTGGTTTGCCTTCCCCACTGAATTACTTTTAACCCACTATATTGCTGATAGACTCCTTTTCCAACAAAGCAGACTACCTTTGGTTTAAACTGTTCGATCTTCATCTTTAAGATCTCACTTCCCTTCGTATACTCTCCTTTGGTAATTTCATCCGCTGCCTTTGTCGGCCTTTCAACAATATTAGTAGATCCAAATCCTAAATCTAATAGCTTCGCATCTTCCATTGCTTCATATTTCCGTGGTGTTAACCCTGATTCGTACAATATCTTCCAAAAACGATTGTTTGGACTTGCATAATGATGCCCAAGTTCACTAGAGCGAATGCTTGGATTAAAACCAACAAATAAAACCTTTAAATTTTCCTTGAGCAGATCTCTGAGAGGTTCCATCGTATATCTCCTTATTTACTAGCCTTTTTATACTTACTCATCTTCCCCCTAATATGTAAAATTTACTTTATTACATTCTGCTCAATATTCCTAGTGGTAATCAGACTTGCCAATAGTCCCACTATTGCAACGATAACAAGCGAATAAAAAAGTTTCACATCTTGTAGCAGGAACAAACCGGTAATAATTATGACAGCATCCATCACAAACATAATCAACCCAACATTCACTCTAGACCATTTTGCGATGAGCAATGCCAGCAGGTCCATTCCCCCTGGACTTATATGATTACGGAGCATCACCCCAACCCCACTCCCAATGATTACAGCTCCAATAATCACACTGCTAAGGATGGACATATGAAACATTCCATTCAATGGCACTAGCAATTCAATCATAATACCAGAACAGATCGCTCCCATCACACCGTTAAAAAAATACACGGGATCTGATTTAAAGGCAAACATGTAAACAGGAATATTTAGTAATATAAAAGTCATTCCTACTTTAAAACCCAAAATATATTTTAGCAGCAAGCTGATGCCTAAAAATCCTCCATTAATGATATGCAAAGGAAGAATAAACCCATTAATCCCAATCCCTATCATCGTGCTCCCGAATCCTATTATCGCCAATTTTTTCAGCATCTGATCATCCCTTGTCCAAATTCTTTATTACCACATATATGAAAGAATTAAGGACTTCATTCGGAGCGATTCACATCAGATTGCAAAAAAGGAGCCCCATCGGACTCCATTTTAGGCTATTGCTGTTCGATTTTCTTTTGATTTTCGTGCTTGTTTTACTAGAGATACTAGAATCGTTAAAATAGGTAAAATCCATAAAAAAAGCGCAAACGGCAGATATGCCATTATTGGTATCCCGACGATGGTACTGCACATGATGGCAAGAACACTCCACGGTACTAACCCAGGAAACAACATGGTTGAATCCCCCATAACTCGAGCTAACTCTTCTTTTCCATAAGTATTAGACCAATGCGGCAGGAAGGATCTGCCGGTGAGAATAATCGGCAGCGTTTGATTTGCTGCGATTAAGGTGATCAAAAATGTCGCCAGCAGTGTTTTTAGAGTGTCGCCCGTTAGAGTGCGAGATGATTGTAACCATCTATCTAAATAGGGCTGAATGACATTCATTTCTTCCAAAAGTCCATTATATGCACCTGCTAAGGCTAGAAATAAGAGTAATTCATACATATGAAGGAACCCGCCGCCTAGACCCTCAATTCCATGCCACAAGGAGAAAACGAGTTTTGGCCATGAAGTTCCACTGAAAAGGGCGATAGCTGAGGCTGATAGAATACTAGTTAAAAATGCATAAACGATACTAATTCTTAATAGGACAAAGGTAATTAAAATAAGTGGCGGGATAAATTTAATGACTGAAAGATCATTCCAACTTACGAGTTGCTGTTTAGTACCAGCCGTTCCTGAGACCAGATAGTCCGCCACTCCATAAAAGCAAAAGCATAGAAAAATAGCCATTAACGTAGTAAAAAGCATCGCTTTCCATTGTCTTTTTACTGGCAATTCAACCGTATGTGACAGAAGTTGATGGGCGCTTGAAAATGGCGAAGTTCTGTCTCCTACAAATGCACCTGAAACCAAGGCGCCCGCCACCATTTCGACGGGAAGTTCGAGGACGATGGCCGTCCCAATAATTGGTATCCCAATTGCGCTTAATGTCCCGACCGTTGTTCCAAGCAGCATGGAGAAAACCATGGCACAGAGAAAGGATAAGACAAAAAAATGATTTGGAACAATAAAATGCAGAGCAATTTCCACCATCTGCTGAATAGTCCCTGCTAAATACCAAGACGGCAGTAAAAAACTCACTAAGAATAGGATTAGGATGACGATTCTAGTTTTGTTCACACCCAAAATACTGATATGTAGAATCTGTTTTAAACGTAATTTTTTTCTCGTAGCCAACCATGCTAATACAAGGTAGCCAGGGAAAAATCCTATGACAAGCGGGTAATGAAAGATGACTGACCAAACCACCCCTGTCAAGGTAACGATTAAAAGGAGCGATACTTGCTTTAAAGAAAAATTAATATCCATATAACCCATCCTTTGTTGAAGAAACATCTCTAATTATAAGGAAAAGTACCCCTTACGAAAAGCAATTTCTACCACTAAAAAAAGAAGCCGCAAACATGCGACTCCCTTGTAGTTCCCCAATGGCTGAAGGGGAGCTATTTCTTTTTAGATGATCTCTTCTAGCTCTTGATAGAGACGGTCACGGTTATTTTCCCTCTCCTCTAATTCAAGATAAATTTTTTGCAGCAATTCAAGTTCACTTTCATCACCCAGTTTTTGTTTTAAAAGCTGAATTTCCGCTTCAATTTGTTCAATTTTTTCCTCAATCAATGTTGCCCCAACTTCTTCCACCTTTGATGCTTTCGGTGGGGAAATTTTAGTCAACGCTGGCCTTTCCGGCTGTATTATCTCGATTGTTTCTTCCAATTTGCCCTTTGCCCAATCATAATTCCCATCGAAATAGTAAACAGTCCCATTCTGGAGCCAGTATATTTTATTAAACAGTTTATTGAGAAAATAGCGGTCATGGGACACAGCTAAAATGGTGCCATTAAACTGTTCTAGCGCTTCCTCTAACACCTCACAAGAATCAATATCGAGATGATTGGTCGGTTCATCCAGAATCAAAAGATTAATATCCTGGTACATCAACTGGGCAAGTCTGAGTCTCATTCTCTCCCCGCCGCTCAATTGACTTACCTTCCGAAAAACGGCTGGTCCGTAAAATAAAAACCGAGCTAAAATATGTCGAGCCTCTCCTTCATTGACAACTATCTCAGACCGAAAGACGTCAATCAGCTGTTGATCACCAATATTCGTAAAGACTTGCTGTGACAGGTATCCGACCTTCACATTGCTGCCAACCTTGACAACACCTTTATCTGGCTCCATTTCCTTCAGAATCATTTTTAAAAGTGTGGATTTACCGGTACCATTTTCCCCGACAATTGCGGTGCGGTCCTTATATTGTACGAGCATGTTTACCTGGTCAAACAAGATCTTGCTTCCAAAACTTTTTGCAACGTCCTCCATGACGATCACATCTTTACCGCTTCGATCATGGGCTTCAAAATCAATCGCCATTTTTTTGACATCTATCTTTGGGCGATCCAGTTTTTCAATTCGATCCAATGCCCTCTGCATATTGGTAGCCCGTTTATGAAGAGCAGCACTTGGTGGATTGGAGCGGTTTGCCCAGTCGCGGAGGCGCTTAATTGCCTCTTTCATTTTTTTCATTTTCTTCTGTTGTTCTTGATATTCCTGAAATTCTCTTAAGAGCCGCTCTTCCTTCTCTTTTACATACCCACTGAAATTCGTATGGTACAGATCAATTTCTCCATCTTCCATTTCCAGCACTTTCGTGACCACTTCATCTAAAAAGTAACGGTCATGTGAGATGAGAATAATCGTTCCTGAATAATCCTTAAGAAAGGCACCCAGCCATTCAATCGCCTTCATATCTAAATGGTTGGTCGGTTCGTCGAGCAACAAAAGTTCGGGGTTTTTCAATAAACTCAATCCCAATCCAACTTTTGTTTTCTCCCCGCCGCTTAATGATGAAAAGGTTTTATCAAGCAGGTCGGTAATATTTAACCCGTTTGCAATCCGGTCCAATTGGGCATCCATTTCATAGCCGCCATTTAAGATAAATTCATCTTGAAGCTTTCCATATTGATCCATTAATCTTTGTAAGTCACCTGGAGCAATTTCCTGTCCCATTTCAACCTCTAATTGCTGAAGTTTCGTTTCAGTTGCGATTAATTGCTCAAAGGCTGTTTTTAATACTTCTTTACCTGTCAACTCTTTAAAATCAGGAATCTGAGCCAAATAGCCAATTTTTAGACCTTTTTTCTTATGAATAACCCCTTCATCGACCGTTTCTTGATTTGCTAAAAGCTTTAATAGCGTTGTTTTACCGCCGCCATTACGGCCGACAAGGCCAACCCGGTTTCCTTCCTGTACTTCGAAGGATAGATCTTTAAAAATTATATTTCCGCCAAATGATTTGGTAATATGGTTTACACTGCAAATGATCATGTTCATTCTCCTTATTAATAAAAAATTATGATGAACACTCTCTTTTTATATAAAAAAAACCGCAGGCATCTTTTACGACCCGCGGCTGTTAAAATTGGGCATGAAAAAAGAGTGCAAATTGGCGCACTCTCTTCAAAGCCTATTTTTAGTGGGTAAAGAGATGTGTTATCGTTCCATATTCATTTTGTAATTTTGAAAAAAGGGCAGACTACCCCCTTTGAAAATTACACCATGAAAAATTGCACGATAAATATTGAGTGCTTCCAGCCAAAGTAACCGTGCAAAAATAGAACGTTTCATCTCTTCTCCACCTCCGTTTCAAATTAGTTATTTTCATTGTAAATAGTTCTGATACCGATTGCAAGCCTATTTTTTCTGACTAATCTAAAGTTTGGGAATTCGCCAACCCCTTTTAATGAAGGTACTTTTTACGAGATCCCAGTCTCCTGCGGTAAACAAACTTTCTAAAGTCATCTTCCTTTAGATTACCATCGTAGATCAAAAATAATAATGATTGATACTCTGGATACCGTTCCATGACGAAAAGGGCGAACTCCTTCCGTTCGCCCTTTTGCATCAATTTAAACTCTTCCTGGTTAATAATATCTTCAATCTTCTTTTCATAATAGGCTTTCGTATCTTCCCATTTTTCCTTGCGATTCTCCAATACATCTCGGGCATACTCAGGCAATTTCTCAATCACAAGATCAATATAGCCTTCTGACCACATAATCATTTTATCCTTTTCAGGAAGTTCAAAAACCATATGCATTAGTTCAATATCATCTACTTTATCATTCGCTGCAAATTTCCCGACCCGATTCATCTTGTTATTCACCTCATGACCCTTAGGTTAGACTTCTTCTAAGGTATTCTCAATATCATAACTCTTCTTCTTTTTCTCTAGCCATGTTGTATACTCAGAATCAATTTTCTGATTTAGTAATGTTTCTTTTATTTTAGTCTTACTGTCATTATAATTTGCTGCTTTTGCCTTCTTTTTAGCCTCTACTTTAATAATATGGTACCCATACTCTGTCTTTACTGGCTTACTAATTTCTCCAACGGCGAGACCAAATGCTGCATCATCAAATTCTGTGACCATGGTTCCTTTTGCAAAATATCCAAGGTCGCCACCGGAATCCTTCGTACTCTCATCCGTTGAATATTCTTTCGCTAACTTTGCAAAATCACCGCCATCGTTTAACTTTTCTATGACCTCATTCGCAGTTTTCTCATCAGCAACTAGAATATGACTTGCTTTAATTTGCTCGGCTTGGGCAAATGTATCTTTGTTTTCATCAAAATAAGTCTTCATTTCCTCATCGGTAATACTAATTTCCGGCTCCAGTAATTTTTTAATCGTCAAATAATTTTTTAAATCTTGTTTTAGGTATGCTAAAGAAGTATTGTTGGTTTCAAGTGCTTGATTAAAGGCTTCTTCTCCACCATAAGATGCTTTTAAAGTTTCGATTTCTTGATTCAGTTCACTATCTTTAACGCTAACTTTTTGTTTTTTAGCTTCTGCAGCCACAATTTTTTCGCTAATCATTTTGTCCATAGTAGCAGAACCGTATTGTTTGACCATTTCGCTATATAACTCGTCTTTACTAATTGTCTTACCATTAAACGTTGCGACCGTATCCTCCTTTTTAAGAATGAAGCTTAGTAAAATTACCGACGATACAATAAGTACTGATAGGATTATTACCATTATTTTATTTTGTTTTAATAACGACATTTTTCTTGATACTCCCTCCAATTAATCCGCAAGTTTCACATTTACAGTGATTTGTTTTCCATCGCGGTAAACTCCAAATTTTATTTCATCACCCTTGCTTACTTTGGTATATAAATATTTACGTAAATCTGAGGAACTGGTAATTTCTGTTCCATTCATAGAAACAATAATATCCTTTACTTGCAGTCCAGCGTTCGCAGCCGTAGAATTGGCTTCAATATTTGTGAGCATGACACCTTTTGTTGTGCTCGGCAGGTTTTGCCAATACATTTGTGCCACTTGATCAAGATCGGCAAGTCCTACTCCAAGATATGGACGGTCGATTTTTCCATTCTTAATTAATTCATTTACAATGGGAATTAGGTCATTACTTGGAATCGCAAAGCCTAACCCTTCGACACCACTTTCAGAAATTTTTAAACTATTGATTCCAATCACTTGTCCTTGTGGGTTAATTAAGGCACCCCCGCTGTTCCCAGGATTGATTGCTGCATCGGTTTGAATAACATTGGTATCCCAATTTCCTGCAGAGGTTGTAATGGCAATGCTTCGATTGGTTGCACTGACAATTCCTTGTGTAACCGTCCTTGAAAGATCTAGTCCAAGCGGGTTTCCGATAGCATAAACCTGGTCTCCTGGACGAAGTGTCGACGAATCACCAAAATCTGCCGTTGCCGTTACGTATTTAGCGTCAATTTTTAAAACAGCGAGATCCGTTAAAGCATCAGTGCCAACCACTTCAGCCGTTGCTTTTTCACCGTCATACAAAGATACTTCAAGTTTCGTTGCCCCTTCTACCACGTGGTTATTGGTAACAATATAGGCAGTACCATTGTTTTTTTGAAAAATAACCCCCGATCCCGAACCGCTTTCCACATTTTGCGAAGAGTTGGAATTACCATAAAAATTATTTTGTTGTTGCTGATAATTCACGATTCCTACAATCGCCTTCGATACCTTTTCCACCGTATCCGCAATTGAATTAGAAGATGCAGCCGTTGGCTGCGCCACTACAGGTTTGACCGCAGTTCCTTGTTGAGAACTAATTGCTTCTTGAGACTCCACTTTCGGGAAATGATCTTTTATGTAGTCTGTATGTGGTAAAATCGCTAATGTCAAGACAGACCCAATTACCCCTGCTGCAAGTGTGGAGGCAAATCCTTTTACGTTTCGTTTTTTCTTATTCAGTTGATCCCCCTGATTGTTGGTACGCGTTTGTTCCATTCCTGGTGTTACTGTTGCTTTCGTTGTAGGTTCGAATTCAGGTTGTTTTTCTTGTTCCTCACGATTCCCAAAATCGTTTGTTTCCACTGTGAAGGTTGCATCGACTGCATAGGAATTTTCTTTAGAATGGTTGATTTTAATTGATTCCTCTGATTGTTCTTCTGCTTTTGTAATTTCTGTTAAGTCAGATGTATTTGGTTGATTTTTATCGAATTCATTATCATTTTTATAATCCATTTCATTCAATCTCCTTTAAGCATGTTTTATCTTGTCTTTACTTTACCTCGCAAATCTTAAGAAATTATTAACAAACTATAACGGCTTTTAGAAATATCTACGAATTTTTATCGTTATTGAACAAAAAAGCTGCAGGCACCAGCCCGCAGCTTCTCGCAATTTTTATAGTTTAATGACGAATTTTGTTCCTTTTCCCGCTTCACTGAAAACATTAATTTCCCCATGATGAAGGAGGACTAATTGCTTAACAATCGATAACCCTAACCCAAATTCACCATATGGGTTACTGGTCCTGGAAATATCAGCCTTATAGAATCGGCGCCAGATGTTTTCTATCTCACTCGGATCGATACCAATCCCTGTGTCCTCCACTTCTATAATCGTCGACTGGCCCTCTGTTTTTCCTCTAAGCCAAATCGTCCCGTTCGTGGTAAATTGAATGCTATTTTTGGTAATATTTATTAATATTTGAATCAGTCGGTCATAGTCAGCATTAACCATAACATCTGGTTCTGCCTCAATCAAAATCTGATTATTTTTTTCCTCTGCCTGCAGCATTAATTGATCTTGAATAATCTCAAGTGCCTCGAGGAGCTGTATATCTTCTCTGTATAACTGAATTTGATTGGAGCGTATTTTGTCATAATCCAAGTTTTCATTGACAAGGCGAATAAGTCTTTTTGCTTCTTGACTTACAAGATTGATTCCTCGTTCTTTATCTTCCTCAGGAATCATATCATTTTTCAAGCCTTCGATAACTCCGCTTATTGTCGTTAATGGCGTCCGCATTTCATGGGAAACATCCGATAAAAATTGTCTTCGTCTATTTTCTAGACTTTCAATTTCCTCCATCGAGGTATTAATTTTATCGACCATGTGATTAAAATCGTTTGCTAATTCACCAATCTCATCAAAATTAGAAGATGCAACGTGGACATGATAATTTCCCGCTGAGACAAGTGAGGTTGCTTCACGAAGACGTTTAATCCTGTGCACATGAATCCTCGATAGAAACCAACTAAGCAGAAAGGAAACAACAAGAGCAATAAGAATGGCGTACATAATATACTGATTGACGCGATGAACCATGGCACTTGATCCGCTAATCGGTGAGGTTAAAAGAATTCCACCTATAAACGTTCCGTTATTAAGATACGGTAAAACAACAAAGGTAACTCCTTCTTGACCGAACCTTTTAAAATCACTATTTACCACAAGAGTTCGACCTTTAGAAATCCGATCCCAATCCTTGTCAGACAAACCTCTAATAGCTGGACCCTGTTTTCCAACCGCGTATAATTTTCCATATTGATCAAATATACTAAAGCTCATTTTTCTTGTTGTTAACACCGAACTATAGCGATTAATAATTTGGTCCGCCGCTTGCGGAGTTTCATCAATCTCGGAGAGTATAGCCTTTCCGTAAGAAATCAACTCATTTGCTTTATTTTCATAGACCAAATTTTCAACATAATTGCTAAACAACAAACTTAATACTAAGAAAGCAACAATAATAATACTGATATGACTGAAAAATTGTTGGTAAATGTATCTAAACTTCATCCGTTTTGATTGACTCATCAAACTTATACCCTACCCCCCATACCGTATGGAAGAATGGCTGCGCGGTTGTTTCAACTTTTTTTCGAAGTCGTTTAATATGGACATCCACCGTTCGTTCGTCCCCATAAAACTGATAGCCCCACACTCGTTCCAGTAGTTGCTCCCTTGAGAATACTTGGCGGGGATGTTCAACCATATAGTAAAGTAAATCAAACTCTTTCGGTGTTAAGTTTGTGACCGGGGTACCGTCAACGATCACTTCACGTGTATTTTTGCTAATTTTAAAATGTTCTGTCTGAAGGAAATCGTCACTATCCTTAGGTACTTGGGTTTGGAACCGACGTGTTACTGCCTTAATTCTTGCCATCAATGTCAGCGGACTGAATGGCTTGGTCACATAATCATCCGCTCCCATTTCAAGACCAAGCACCTGGTCGGACTCACTGTCTTTGGCTGTTAACATGATAATTGGAACCGTATAATTTTCTTGGCGAATTTTACGGCAGATGGTTACTCCGTCCATACCTGGGAGCATCCAATCGATAATAGCCGCATCCCATGTCCCTTCTTTAATGCGGTTGTAGCCTTCGAGTCCGTCATTCACAAACTCCCCATTTATCCCTTCTTTGGCAAAAAACATTTCAATCATGGAACAGACACTTTTATTATCTTCGATCACTAATATTCTCAAAATAATTCAACTCCTACTGATACCTAAAGTGTTCTTTTTATTAGTTTATCTCAAAATTTAAGCATATCAACAATAAATACAATTCTTCTTCACTAATTAATAGTTTGTTCATAGTTTATTAATGTTTCTCCACAAAAAAGAGGCTTGAATCACTTCAAGACCTCTTTAAATGCTAATTAACTTTACGGTTCTAGAATTAACTTCCCTTGTGTTTTCCTAGATTGCAGGAGGGTATGGACCTTTGCAGCTTCCTCTAATGGGAATACCCCGCCAATAGTGAGTTTTAATTTTCCAGTACCGAGGTATGTAAACAACTCGACCAAACTTGGCTGAAGTAATTCGGGCTTTCTCATAATCTGTGGCAAGAAAAAGCCGATCACTGATTGATTTCTAGCCATCAAAGACGACGGATAAAATCTGCTTTGTTCTCCGCTTGCTGCTCCAAACACAACAAGACGTCCAAACGTAGCCAAGCATTTGACCGTCTTATGGAAAATATCACCACCTACCATTTCAAGGGCAACATTTACCCCTTTGCCGCCTGTTGCTTCAAGAACCTCCTGTTCCCAGTCTGTCTCTGTATAGTTAATTAGGACATCTGCACCCATTTCCCGTGCCAATGCTAATTTTTCATCTGAACTGGCTGTTGCAATAACCTTGCCTGCTCCGAACAACTTGGCGAGTTGGACAGCAATTGTTCCTACTCCGCCAGCAGCTGCATGCACCAGCACGCTTTCGCCCTTTTCTAACCGGCCCATTGTTTTTAAAATATGGTAAGCACTTAAGCCTTGAAGCGGCAGGGCAGCAGCCGTCTTGAAATCTAATTGTTCTGGCAGTGGAATCAGTACACGCTCATCGGCTAATGCATAATCAGCATATCCTCCTGATTCTATTAAGGTCACAATTCTTGCCCCGGGTTTCACTTTCGTTACTTGTTCACCTACGGCAGCAACAATTCCTGCAATTTCGGCACCTGGAATGAAAGGCAGCGGTGTTTTGACAACATACTGCCCTTCTCTCCTTGCTGTGTCCGCATAGTTGACCCCAATCGCTTTGATTTCAATTAAGACTTCATGACCGGTTGGGACTGGCTTTTCCATTTCGACTACATGTAATACTTCGGGTCCGCCATATTCTGTTAATCGGATTGCTTTCATGATTGTCATCTCCTATTTTCCTTTAAATACTGGTTTTCTCTTTTTCTTAAAAGCCGTAATACCTTCTTTGTGATCAGCCGTTTGCACCATTAATGTCTGAATCAACCGCTCTTGCTCCAGAATATCCTCAAGTGTTGAGGTAAACGATTGGTCAATTAATTTCTTTTGTTTTCCGTAAGCTTTTCCAGGCCCATGAGCCAATTTTAACGCAAACTTCGTTGTTTCTTCCTGAAGTTTTTCTAATGGTACTAAATAATTCAGTACTCCGAGTTGATAGAGTCGCTCTGCAGGAATCGGCTCTGCCGTAAAGAAGAATTGTTTTGCTAAATGCGGGCCAATTAATCTTGGTAGTAAATAAGAGCCACCGCCATCGGAGATTAAACCTACTTGGGAAAAGCTGAGTGCAAACTTGCTATCCTCAGCAGCAACGATTAAGTCACAAGCTAGGACTAAATTAAAACCTGCCCCTGCTGCAAACCCGTGGACAGCGGCAATAATCGGCTTTTCTATGTCTTTCATTAACAAGATGAGTTCATTCAGTTTTCCGATATGGTCGTAAACTTGACCAGAATCTGCTTGACCCATGGTTTTCACGTCACCGCCCGCACTAAAGGAACGGCCCGCTCCTGATAACACAATCACTTGAATATCTTCATCAGTTTGGGCGTTAATAAGCGCATCCTTTAATCCTAAAATCATCTCAGGGCTAAACGCATTAAGACTTTCTGGACGGTTTAATGTCAAAGACAAGACCGGACCTAATTTTTCAACTAACAAATGTCCTTGGCTCATATTCATCTTCCTTTCATCTTCCTTTCATCTTTACTTCCATAATCGATTTATACAGAAATGGTTTCGACCACGACTTTTCCTTCCTGTAAAATCGGGACAATCGCTGTTATGCCCTTAGAAGCAGCTATCCTTAAGTCCTGCTGTTGGTCATATTTAGCAAGCAGTTTGCCAACATAGGAATCTAGTAAAATTTCATATGCATCCGTTTGGCCCCGATAGAAATATAAGGCCGATTTCGCCGCATCTGTTAATTCATAATCACAATTTTTCACTAAGCAATCAATTAAGTGACCAGCCCCATAGGTTTGGCGTCCAGTTCCCCAGCCAGAATATATTCATCTTGTTGGTACAGTTTTGCCTGTTCGATGGCTTCATTGCTGTGCAAGACTGGAATCACTTCCTTTGCGCCATCTTTTAAAGCCGAAACAATTGTCGTAGTAGCCAGTAGAATATCTAAGACCACCGCTATTTTATTCCCATCCGCCATTTTCTCTTCGCGGATGTCCTCTTTCTTCATGAGAAGGTGAATCTTCGTCATTCCCACCCAGCTCCCTTTTAAAACCTCTCATCTGCAACATTAGCAGCATGTTGAATTAAATTTTTCACGAAATAATTAAAATCGGCAAAACGAGTATCTGATGTTTGACCTTTCTTATAGCGGTAATAGATTTGTTGACCTATAACTGCTAGTTTAAAATAAGCAAACGTTAGGTAAAAATTGAAATTAGTAACATCCCTGCCGCTCTTTTTTGCATAGAGTTCGATGAATTCTTTCCTTGTCAAAAACCCTTCATGGACGGCCGTAACCGGTGCCTTCCCTAACCCATTAATCAACAGTTTCGAATCATTGCTTTGATTCCAATACCCCATCGCTACACCAAGGTCTGCAAGCGGATCGCCGACAGTGGTCATTTCCCAATCAAACAAACCGACCATTTCCGTGAAACTTTGATTAAACATGGCATTGTTGAATTTATAATCGTAATGAATAATTGTAGACTCATGGATTTTGGGAGTATGATCCAGCAGCCATTTCTTCAAAGGTTCAAGACAATCGATTTCATCCGTTTTTGCCCGTTCATAGCGCCCAATCCAGCCATGGACCTGCCTTTCCATAAACCCATCCGGCTTAGCTATAGCAGCCAGACCTGTCTGTTTGTAGTCAATTGCATGTAATTCGACAAGCTGCTCGACCATTACTTCCGATAACCGTCGACAGAGATCATCCGATATTGAAATCTCCTTAGGAAAAGAAGTATCGATTACGATTCCATTTTTTCTTTCCATTAGGAAAAAGGGACCGCCAACAATTTTTTCATTATTGGAAAACAAATAGGGCTTTGGAGCAACGGGAAAAATCGGGTGCAATTCAGAAAGAATTTTATATTCCCTCTCCATATCGTGCGCTTTTGGAGCTACAGGACCTAGAGGCGGACGTCGTAATACAGCTTCCCACTTCTCTTTTTTGATTTGATACGTCAGATTAGAATGACCGGCGGAAAACTGTAAAATTTCAAGTGGTCCAACGGGCAGGTTTTCGATGGTTTCTTGTAAAAACGTATCAAGGACAGACAGATTTAATTCCTCTCCTTTACGGACAGGGATGGTATCTTTACTCATTTGATGGGGCACCGTATTCCTCCTCTCAAACTTGAAAAATCCGAAACCATACTAACCGGTTAGTATTCACTTAATAAAGGGAGGAAGTAATCATCCAAATCCCCCTCTATACCTTTTTTCTTCAATTGTCTTTAATTCCCTTTAAGATCATTTCGACAAAAATCTCCGCAACTTCCTCGTCCGTGCATTTTCCATCAGGATTAAACCATTGGTAACTCCAATTGGTAATACCAAGAATCCCCATCGTAATGATTGGGGCATTTAAATCAGGCCGAAATTCCCCTTTTTCCATTCCGGCACGAATGAGTCCTTCAATGTTTAGTCGGAATTGGTCTCTTTTTTGTTCAATTAATTTAAGATGCTCGGTACTTAAATTATTCATTTCCCGAAAGAAAATTTTAGCTGCTGCACCTTGGGTTGTTATATTCGTAATTAGCATATAAACATTCGCAGATAATTTTTCCTTGAATGATTTTGAAGTGTCATTTAATATATGCTCCTGGTTATAAAGTAAACCATCGATATAACCAAGGTGGATATCCATTAGTAATTCTTCCTTACTCGAAAAGTAATAGTAGAATGTACCCTTTGTTACACCAAGTGAATCAACGACGTCTTGAATGGACGTTTCAGTAAAACCTTTTTTTTCAAATAGACTGATGCTTTGTGCTGTAATTTTTCCCTTCACATTATGTCCTCGCATTCTCTAATATGTCTAATGAGAATTATATCATATTCAATAATGCCCCTTAAGCACTAACGAGGATTTCGACCATCTAAATAACAATACCACCCGCACCTCCGGTAATGACCGCTGTTTTTCCTACTAATTTCATAGTTCCCCAGCCCTTCTATTCTATTGATATTTCCTCAATTCAAGTTTAGCTAACTGAGCACGGTGAACTTCATCAGGTCCATCTGCTAATCGTAATGTTCTTGCATTGGCCCATTGTGCCGCGAGTGTGAAATCGTTAGATACTCCAGCCGCCCCAAAAGCTTGAATCGCACGGTCAATAACACGTAATGCCATTGAAGGGGCAACGACCTTAATCATCGCTATCTCTGTCTTTGCTTCCTTATTTCCGACGGTATCCATCATATAGGCAGCCTTTAAGGTGAGTAGTCTTGCTTGCTCAATTTCGATTCTGGAATCAGCAATCCATTCTTGTATGACTCCTTGGCTCGCTAAAGTTTTTCCAAATGCGGTCCGACTCTGAACGCGCTTACATAATTCTTCTAAAGCTCGTTCTGCAGCACCTATCAATCTCATACAATGATGTATTCGTCCTGGGCCTAATCTGCCTTGGGCGATTGCGAACCCTTTACCTTCTCCCCAAAGAATGTTTTCAGCAGGTACGCGTACATTTTCATACGTAACTTCTCCATGTCCATGCGGGGCATGATCATATCCAAAAACCGGGAGCATTCGTTCAATTTTCACACCTGGAGAATCTAGTGGAACGAGAATCATCGATTGCTGTTCATGACGGTTCGCCGCAGAATCTGTTTTTCCCATGACAATCGCTATCTTACAACGAGGATCCCCTGCACCTGATGACCACCACTTCCGACCATTAATGATGTATTCGTCCCCATCTCTTTCGATACTGGCTTCAATATTGGTTGCATCGGCAGAAGCAACAGCTGGTTCTGTCATCGAAAAGCACGAACGAATTTCACCTGCCAATAGGGGCTTTAACCACTGTTCTTTATGTCTTTCTGTCCCATAGCGGACGATAACTTCCATATTACCGGTATCAGGAGCACTACAGTTAAATACCTCTGGTCCTATTAACGACTGACCCATAATTTCACATAATGGGGCATATTCTTGATTAGTTAATCCGGCCCCATATTCACTTTCTGGTAAAAATAAATTCCAAAGACCTTCTGCTTTTGCCTTTTCTTTGAGTTCCTCCATAATGGGTGGAACGGCACTCCAACGGCTGTCTTGTTCGTTTAATTGTTGCTCGTAAATACGCTCATTAGGATAAACATTTGCTTCCATAAAGGCAGTTAATTTTTCCTGCAACTCTTTCACTCTTTGAGAATATGAAAAATCCAATATTTCCACGCCCTTTCTCATACTAACCAGTTGGTATGTTCTCCTGCTAATTATACCTATAAATATTAAATATTCAAATTAAATTCTAAATATTCTTTTAATTAGTTCCATGTAAGGATTCAAAAAATAGGTGGAATCATAGATGAGAGGAGCAGGCCAGAAAGATTCATTCGTTTTCATCATGCTGTTAATTAACAATTCCTGGCCATAGCAGTTAAAACCTTTTTGTAAATGATCTCTTTTGCTTGTTCATTACTTCATACGACTTTTCAATGATATCTGTTAGTACATCTCCTTTATAAATTCGACCAAGCTTCAATCCTTGTTGGTAATATTCGACAATTTCATCTAGCAACTGCGAAGTTTCTTTTGTAATTCTTACATTTAATTGAATTCTTTCGTTTTCAGACATGTTATTCACTCCTATGTATTCATTAGCAATCTGCTATCACTTTTCTATCTTACTGTTATCATCTATCAATATACTATATTTCAACAAATTTTTCAGTAGAATCAAAAAAAAGTCATCAAAATGACGACCATTTCAGACTGTCGACAAATCCGAATGATTTCGGGTTTAATATCGACAGTCATTTTTTTTTGGGTACATTAAACTAGTCTGTTGATTTCCGTTCCAGGTGCCTTCGCTTTCCGCGGGCGGTTCGGGGAGCCTCCTCGGCGCTTTCAGCGCCTGCGGGGTCTCCCCTGTCCCGTACTCCCGCAGGAGTCTTCGCCACCTTCCACTCCAATCAACAGTGTGATTGCCTAAGATCAACTTGTACCTGTTGATCATTTTTCCAAACTTTTCTTTTTCTCTGGAATCACGATTGTTGCAACTGTCCTTCTCCTCCTCCCCTCTTTTGGTTCGTTTTTAATAACTTTTTTATAAACAGCAGCAAGTTCGTTCAAAAATGAGGCATACTCCTCTTCATTTAAGTGGATGGATGTCTGCCGGAACGTGACACCATCGGAAACTAGATCAATGCTATCCTGGTCCAAGTATCGATCATATTCGCCCATTAAATTGGCCATAAATTTAATAAATAGGCTCATATGTTCATCCCTTGAAAGATTATTTAAGTCTTCAGGACCAATGGATACCTTGTTTGGATTATGGATGGAATAGACTTTTTCAACTGTTCCTCTGATTGGAATTTCATCAACAATATGAATGACTTCTGCTTCAACTAATTTTTTTAAGTTGCGATACAATGAAGCTTGTGGGATATCTGGTAGAAATTCTTTTAATTGCTGCGCTGTAAGTTGTTGGTTAATTAAATACTGTATGATTCTCATTCGAACGGGATGCAAAATAACATCCACAGTTGATTCATTTATCATATAAAATTAGCTCCTATTTTTTATTATCATTCTCAGTAATGAGAATATTATATTCTTTGATTATTGTAAAGAAAAAATCTGGGAATTATTTTTATATTTTTCAAAAATGTATGAATCTGTTTTGAGGTTACATGAATTAGCCTACTACTACCAATATTATAGTGAGGGGGTTGTTGAATATGATTTTATCTTTGTTAATGGGATATTTCCTGTTAACCCAACCGGTTACTGCAGTGCCAGATCGTTTAACTATTACAAAGGATGGCCACACAGTAGCCACCATTAATCGTGATGACTTTACCATTTCCCAAACGGGCCTGCCATTATTAAATGCTAAAAAGTACTATAAATTTTTGGACAACTTAGATAAACAATTTTCCATTGCATCTGAAAATGCTCACTTGGATCAGTATGGTGGTATTATTCCAGAAAAGGCAGGGTCCCAAATCCATCGTCAAGCATTTACAGAGCATTTCTATGCTAATATTTTTAGTACCAGACAAGCAAAGGTCATGGAATTACCTTTCCTTACAGTTTATCCAAAGGTGGATAGTGAATTGCTAAGTGATATTCGCAGTATGAGAATCGGACGGTATGTTACGTCTTTTAATCCCAGTAATAAAAAAAGATCAACCAATATAGAACTGGCAACAAAAGCTATTAACAATCAGGTGGTTTTTCCTGGTGAAACATTCTCCTTTAACAGAGTAGTCGGCAAACGAACAGCTGCGAAGGGGTACTTACGTGCCAAGGTCATCGTAAGAGGGGAATTCTCAGAAGACATAGGCGGTGGAATTTGCCAAGTATCTTCAACCCTTTATAATGCCGTTGACAATGCTGGCATCAAGATTGTAGAGCGGTTTTCTCATTCAAGAAAGGTTCCTTATATTCCGCCTGGACGAGACGCAACGGTTAGTTGGTATGGACCTGATTTTGAGTTTAAGAATACCTATAATCAACCTGTATTAATTAGAGCAAGGACACTAGGCCATTTGTTAATTATAAGTGTTTACTCTTCTGAAAATATTAATTACATACCGAAAAAAGTCCCATCTCCACCATATTAAAAAGTCCGCAGCCAATGTGCGGACTTTTTTCTTATTGTTTGTTATTATTTAGAGCACTCATTAATAGTTCTTCTGAAAACTCTGTTAATGCAGCATTATCCATTAGATTAAGATTTGTTTTAGGTGTAAAATTTTTTACCATATTTTGAATAGGAAGTGCAATGTCCCTACGTTTTCCCTTTGTCACTCCAAAAACAGCAGCACTTAATCCGATGCCTAATAGAGACGCCCACATGGCTCCTCTACTCTTACGTTTTCTTGCAAACATTTTGAGAAACGGGTGAGTTTTAATTTTTTTCATTAAAAGCACTCCTTCAAATTGAAATGGAAAGGATTCTGCCCTTCCATTTCTTTAATTTGTGCTTGTTTGAAAAAGAATATAGCAAGAAATAAGAACTTAATTAGTTATTTACTGGTATGTTGATTCTCTACAGTTTACATAATATATTTATTTACTCCTGCCATAATCAAGACTAATTCGAAAGAACCTCTCACCTATATTTCACATACACTGCTACAAGATAAATGAGGTGGTGTCTTTATTTATGGGAGGTTTAACTTATTTTGACTTCTTAGCCAAATTTGGTGTGGGTGGAGCACATCCCGGTGGAATTCCATTAACAAAAAACATTTTGTCGAATGAAGATATTACAAATAAGTCACGTATTCTAGATGCCGGCTGCGGCACCGGCCAAACAGCGGCATATCTATATCAGCATTATTTTGCAAAGGTAGTCGGCGTAGAGATTAATCCAATCATGATTGAAAAAGCAAAACAGCGATTTCAGTCATTGAACTTACCAATCAAGTTGATTCAAGGCTCTGTTGAAAAACTGCCCTTTAACGATGATACTTTTGATTTTATTTTGTCTGAATCTGTATTAGCCTTTGTTAACAAACCCGTTGCGATTAGTGAATTTTTTCGAGTCTTAAAAAAAGGCGGGCGTCTGATTGCCAATGAAATGACAATTAACTCAAAACTTAGTCCTATCGAAGAATCCGAAATAATGAAGTTTTATGCCTTAGATTCTTTATTGCTGGAAGATGATTGGCGAAATTTATTTAATCAGGCCGGATTCCAAGATATTGTTATTAAAACAGAGAAAACAAATATAAATCATGGTAATAATTCCACTGAATTTCATTTCTCGAAAAATTTTGAACCTGAGTTATTTCAAATTTTAAATGAACATGGGAATATTGTCTTAAAATATCAAGATATTTTAAGCCACCGAATAATAACCTGCTCAAAACTATAATCGTTGAGAAGCCTCTCTCCTCTATTGGTGAAGTGGCTTTTTATTTGAGAAATGCGGTTATAATATTTTTCTTTTCTGATGAATATAAATAAAGTTTCGCCCCAAAAATATGAGGTGAAAGGAATGGTGAAACAATGGATAAGACGTTGGGTTACTTACGAGAAATCTTGTCAAATTATACAGATGATCATTCGGAAGGCGGTCATATTTATCGTAAATTATCGGAAGGCCAATATACCTCTGAAGGGTCCTTTGTTCGAGATTTAAACCAAAAAGAAGTCAATTTTCTAAATAAAATACTTCCGAAAGAAATTAATTATGCTAAAGAGGAGCAGGATGAAAAAAGAGCGAAGGAATTGAACGAAGTTTTCGAGCTTTTATTCTAAAACAAGGAAAGAAAACGCTTTCTATACTAAAAGATGGCAGGATATTCTGCCATCTTTTCTGGAAATAATTCATATTTTGTAATTTTATTTCCTAGGTAAGCGCACGGTACGACAAAATACCATATAAACACCCCATTGATTCTGCATTAACCGACATGAAACCATGAGATACTACACGGCATTTTCGAAAATTAGTTCCTATAACGACAAATTACTTCTTTATCCTTTATTTCCATCAGATTTCTCTAAAGAAGTTCCTCGTTTCCAGCATCTAATGGATATCTTTTTTCTTAAATCTTCCACCACGGACCTCCGCAATATCCGCTACTGCTAAAAAGGCACTGTTATCATTTTCAGTCACAATTTCCTTTAATTTTGCTTCCTCAAGACGATTGATTACGCAAAAAATAACTTTTTTATCATCACCTGAATATGCGCCCTCTCCATTGATATAGGTGACTCCTCGTCCCAAACGGTTCATAATGGCGTCTCCAATTTGCTTTGCATTGTCACTAATGATCCACACCGATTTGGATTCATCAAGCCCGGTAATGGTAATATCAATCGTTTTGTAAGCTACAAAATAGGCAATTAGCGAATACATCGCGCGGTCCCACGTAAACACAAAACCGGCACATGCTAAAATAAAAAGGTTAAAAAACATAATAATTTCCCCAACAGAAAAAGGGAGCTTTTTATTAAAAAGAATGGCTAATATTTCAGTACCATCCAATGAGCCACCATACCGAATTACTAAACCGACTCCAATACCAAGAACAATCCCCCCAAATACCGTAGCAAGTAGGATATCTTGTGTAAAAGCTGGCACGGGATGCAGTAAAGTGGTTCCAATCGAAAGAATGATGATTCCATAAAGAGTGGATAAGGCGAAGGTTTTCCCTATTTGTTTATAACCAATAAAGAAAAAAGGTATATTCAGAATAAAGAGGAACATCCCTAATTTCCAACCAGTTACATACGATAGCATAATGGAGATTCCCGTGATACCACCATCAATGACATTATTAGGGACAAGAAATATTTCTAGTCCTACAGCCATTAAGGCAGCACCAAGTGTTATTAATAGAATTCTTTGAAAGATCTTACTCTTTGTTAATCTTCGATGCTGAATTGTTGCCATGATTGCTTCCTGCTGTTCGATTAAAGTCAATTCTTGTGTTCCTGACATTATCTGGCCCCTTTCAAAAATAATTTCCTAATTACATTATATCGAATACATCCTGTTAATTATAATCAAATGCTTATTATTTCCTTACAAAATGAAAAAGGAGCTACCTCAATGTATGAAGTAACTCCTTAATTTTATTAACATCTTAGGAGACCCAACCATGACATTAGTCTATCATGATCCAATGATCAATCAGCTAATGTGTGCTTGTTCCGTTGAAGGAATTAATTCACATGGAATTAATGGAATTCAAATTCCCAAAAGAAACAAATTTTCGGTAATACCGATAGAGACTCATTACTTCATCATTTGGGTTTTCAGCTTCTTGGCAATTATCCTTTTTGGAGGGGTTCAATAAAATTTCACATTGATAAATCGTAAACATTTTCCTTTGATATGGTTTTCTATGGAATACATAGATACCAATTATGAAAGGATTTTGTTTTTCGATTTCGCCTTTCCATAGCGGGAAAACAATCGCTCCACTTGCCAAATGATTGTTAAGGATTAACCTTACTACTCGTTCACAAACGGAACGAACACGTATGGTTGAGCCTCCTAAGATTTTAATGTTTATTCTATCTTTTACACTTAAATTATAACACGGAATTTTTCGAAATTACGGACTACATGTGTCAAATATGTGAATTATTGGATATTTAAGCGTTTGATGCGACGGGTAAATTATCTTTAAGTTTGATGGAAAGGATGTTTAACATCTTATGCTTAAAGCCATTAATAAATACGCGAAACCCTTTGACACAGCTGATGATCTCGACCCACTAATCAATGCGATTGGAGATGCAAATTATGTGCTCCTCGGGGAATCTTCTCACGGAACCTCCGAGTTTTATTCGTTCCGAGCAGAGCTCTCCAAGAGATTAATAAAAGAAAAAGGCTTCTCCTTTATTGCAGTTGAGGGTGATTGGCCCTCTTGCCAAAGTATCAATCAATACATTAAGGGCTTTAACCAATCAACTAACGACGTACGGAGAGTACTGGAAAGTTTTAATCGATGGCCAACCTGGATGTGGGCAAACCAAGAAATAATCGGACTTATTGAGTGGCTGAAGGATTATAATCAACAAATTAATCTTTCTCAAAAAGTCGGTTTTTATGGTCTAGATGTATATAGTCTTTGGGAAAGTATGGATGAAATTATTCGCTATTTAGCAAAAACAAATTCCCGGAGCCTTCAAGCAGCGAAAAAAGCTTTTTCGTGTTTTGAACCCTTCAATCGCAATCATGAATCATATGCAGTTTCGGCAGGATATCTCTCTGATGACTGTACGAAAGAAGCTCTTGAGCTTCTCGCCTCCATCCAGAAAAACAAATGGAAATTTGAAGACAATCAGGAAAGCAGCTTGAATATGGAGGTAAACGCCCTTGTAACCGCAAATGCTGAGGAATATTACAGGACAATGGTCAAAAGTGACTCTAAATCATGGAATGTCCGGGACCACCACATGGTAGAAGCGCTCAACTCGGTGATGAACTTTTATGGAGATCATGCAAAAGCAATCATCTGGGAGCATAATACTCATGTCGGTGATGCCAGGGCAACCGACATGAAAGAAGAAGGAATGGTAAATGTTGGTCAGATTATTAGGGAACAAAATGGAGCGGAAAATGTATTTATCGTCGGGTTCGGAACCTATAGCGGTACGGTGGTTGCATCGACTGAATGGGGTAAAGACGTTCAAATCATGCAGGTACCTCCTGCTCAATTTGGCAGTTGGGAATCACTAATGCATAAAACCAGTTCGGCTAATAAATATTTACTATTTACCGATGAGAACCGTGATGAGTTTTCGACAACCATTGGTCATCGTGCAATAGGAGTGGTTTATCGGCCAGAATACGAACATTTCGGTAATTATGTTCCATCGAACATGGGTCAGCGGTATGATAGTTTTATTTTCTTTGATCAAACAAAAGCATTGCAACCACTTGTTTTAGAACATGTACTTATATGAAAAAAAGTCTTCCTTCGAGGATGAAGGAAGACTTTTTTGTTAATCTACTATTGGATCTTTAAAATTATCAGAATTTTCCTTATCAGAATTTTTTACTAAATGGTAATTTTAACCGATTTATTAATACATAAGCAACGGAATTATTCACATACTATTTTTGTATTTCAATTATTTTACGAAAGAAGGATTACTTATGACAGTTGGAACACAAGTAAAACAAGCATTAGCCGGACTAAAAAGTGCTCAGGCAAGTTTTGAAACCTTTGCACTAGCCACTGATAACCAAAATGCAAAGCAACTTTATCAACAAGCGGCGCAACAGACTCAATCTGTTCTTGATAGCCTTGAACCGCGTCTTCAAGAAATTCTCAATGAAGAACCTCAATACAATCAATAAAATGTAAGTTTTAGGTTGGCATTTTTGCCAACCCCTTTTTGATATATAGAATCCCTTATGAAAGGAAGTTTACTTGTGACCATCGCATCAAATGTTAAGCAATGTCTCTCTACTATGAAAGGCATCGAAGCACAACTCGCTTCCTTCGCGCTGAATTCTTTAGATAGTGAAGCACAAGCTACTTTTAATCAAGCCATGTTAACGGTTGGAGAAGTAAAGAAGGATATCCAATACCGCGTATTAGAACTTGAAAGACATGAACCCCAATACAAAGGGTCATAAATCTTGAGGTGAGCAATGATGCCAGATTGGTTTTTTATAATAGTCCGTTCGATAGTCTTCTTGGTACTCTTATTTATTACCACCAAAATACTCGGAAAGAAACAAATCTCTGAACTCTCTTTCTTTGAGTATGTTGCAGGTATTACCATTGGAAGTATTGCCGGTGAAGTTGTAACTGGACTGGAAGGTAATATGTTCCATGGTGCATTGGCACTCATCGTTTTTGGATTTGTTACATTTTTAGTTAATTTCTTAGCAATAAAAAGTAAAAAATTTAGTGATTTCGCTGAAGGGAAAAGTACCGTCGTTATTAAGGAAGGAAAAATATTAGAAGAAAACTTAAAAAAAGAAAAATATACTATTGACGAATTATTCGCTCTTCTCAGGCAAAAGGATATTTTTAAGTTTGCTGATGTAGAATTTGCAGTGTTAGAGCCGCGAGGTAATTTAAGTGTTTTATTAAAAAGTGAAAACCGTCCCCTTACACCTAAAGATTTACAAATGAAAAAGCCGAATGAGAAAGAACCACAAACGGTCATCATGGATGGAAATATTGTTGATGAATCGTTAAGATGTGCAGGTCAAGGCAGAGGCTGGTTATATACAGAGTTAGATAAACTAGACGTAACACTTGATAATGTATTCCTAGGACAAGTGGATTCATACGGAGAACTCACGGTAGATCTATATGATGATAAAATTCAAGTTCCAGCACCTGCACAACGTCCACTACTACTGGCTACCCTAAAAAAAATTCAGGCTGATTTGGAGATCTTTTCGCTTGAGACCGATTGTGAAAAATCAAAAGCAATGTATAAACGAAATGCAAAGAAGATTCAAGAAACAATTGATATATTAAGTCCTTATTTAAATGGTTAATTATTCTGAAAAACAGCAATATAAAATCCTTATCAAGCTTATTTGATAAGGATTAATCATTTTTAACTATTCATTTTTAGTGAACGTTCATTCGGGATAATTTTCTGGTTACTTTTATGTGAGAAAAAGCTGTGCAGGATCATACCAACCATGACCAATACCATCCCCCACCAGGATAGTTGTGTCGGGAAGGTGCTGTTTAGTAGCAACAATTCTCCAATAACTGCAAATAAGACCTCCACAGATTGTGTAGCCTCAACGGCCGCAAGTTTCTGCATATTACCTCTTACAAGATCCGTTGCTTTAAAAAACAAAATGGTGGCAATGACTCCTGAGGTAACAGCAACAAGACCGGATTGAATTATTTGCCCTTTGCCTGGTGTGCCCACCGTAAATAAGCCATAAAGAGATAAAACAATCCAAAATGGCAGACTAGCTAGGGTCATCCCTAATACACGTTGAAAGACATCCAGCCGTCCTCCGCAAATATCCATCATTTTTCTGTTCCCTAATGGATAAGCAAATGAAGCAATCAGCACAGGAAGGATGCCTAGAGAGATTGCTCCAATTGAAATATGATTGGCCTGTTCTAATTGCATCAAGATAATCCCTAATAGGATAATTACAGACATACCCAAGCCCTTAAATGGAATTTTTCCCTTTTGCTGGATTGGACCTTTTTCAGTCATAACCCTTTCATAAAAAAATGGTGCCAGCAATGACCCTGAGATAATCGTTACCTGCCAGGTAGCTGCAATAAGCCAGCCTGGGGCATATGCGGCAGAAAAACAAATAGGGCCATAAAATAAGCCAAAACCAACCGAACTCCATAATAGCCAACTACCTGGATTTTTTTTCATATCCCAAAGCAATGGTTTAAGATTTTTTCTACCCATGACAATTATGACTAGAAAAGGGACCATAAAGAAATACCTTAATGATGCACTCCAAATCCAGCTGCCCCCTGCTTGATCCATTGATCTGTTGAGGATAAATGTAAATGCAAAAAAGAAAGCCGCTAAGATACCTAAAATAATCGGCCGCAATGACCTCTACTCCTTCTATTACATTATTAATATGTATATAGTGTATTTTCTATTAAAAAAGAGAAACTATCAAGTTGTAAATTTTTTCTCTTCATGTGAATACTAACACATTTTAACGCATAAAGTTTTTTGGATACAGATGAAACTTTCTTATCCCCCATTCGTAAAAAGAATGGAATAATTAAAAAAGTGAGGGTGATATCCATGTTCGGAAAAGTAGCTGCCGATATTTTAGGCTTAAGCGATGTGGGTGCTGTTATTAAACCAGAGAATTATGACAAGGTAGATGCAGACGATTATGTCATGCATGAAGACAATGAAAAAATTTATTTCCTTATCAAATCAAAATCAGATGAATATTGCTTTACCAACAATGCCCTTATCCATTTAGATGGCACAAGTGCAACCAGCAAAAAGCGGATGCTCCATCGTTATAGTTATGCTACAAACCGAATCTCAGACGTATATCTCGAAACCGCAGGAACGGTTGACCTTGACGTCGAAATTAAATTTAAAATCGGTTCAGTGCCTTTCTCCATTGATGTACATAAAAAACATATTGAGGAAATTAAAGATTTATATAGCCCTAATTAAAATTTCAGAAATCTCTCATGAAAATGAAATTTCCCTTCAGTTTGCTAAACAAAGCATAGATGTTGCCTCCACTACTTTAGGTCGTGTGACAAGTGCAGACAGTAACTTGGTTGTACAATTCAAAATGCTTAATCAAGCGGCTTTTCAATGGTTAGAAGACAGCCAAAAACAATATAAAGTCAAAGATTTTGGCTATGTATTTGAAAAGTATATTAACAACTAAGAAAAGCGCAAGCGCCCTGGTCAGCGGCGTATGGCCTCCTCGAAAGAGCTAACGCTCTTTCTTCGTGCGATGCTTATGCTGCCGAAGCCTTCCTTGTGGAGCGCTCCAACTGAGATAAAGGAAACACGAAGAGCCGGAGGCGCATTCGTGCTTGACTTATCGTAGGACGGAGAGCGAAGGACACTAGCCGCTAGGGCGCTGGAGCTAGGCAGTAATCTAAGTTCAAAACTTATACTTTCTTATCATATAAAAACAAGCAAGCGCATGAAATTCTTTCATGCGCCTCCTCTTTTATTTATATTCTAATAAAACATCTTCCAACGGCAAACGAGTGGTATTAAAAGCAGGTGCTGCCGCCTTCCCTACTGAAATCAACACAATTGGAAATAATCGATCATCAACATTAAACATTTTCACAAATTTTTCTTTATCAAATCCACCCATTGGAACGGTGTCATATCCTCGATCTTTTGCAATCAACATCAATTGCATCGACACTAAACCAGCATCAAATGAAGCAATATTTTTTAAGACTTCTTCTGAAGCAAATGGGTAAGTTTTATTGGTACCTTCAATTAATCGATTCATATTAGCCTCATCCATTAAACCCGCTTCAAAGGCACTTCGGTATACTTTTTCCATGCTTTTATACATTTCCTTATCACCTAAGACAGCAATAACAGCAGAAGCTGTTTCGACTTGTTCTTGATTATTGGCTACTGCTCTAAGTTCCTTTTTTAGCTCCTGGTCTTGAATTACAATAAAACGCCAAGGTTGGAGATTACTTGAGGATGGTGCTTGTGTTGCTTCTTTTAACATTTCTTTTATTTCTTCTTGTGAAATTTTATATGTTGAATCATATTTTCTAACGGAGTGACGTTCTTTGATTACTTCAGATAAACTTTTCGTTAAGGTAGTTTGCATAAGAGCTTTCCCCCTAATAAATTTAACTTACTAATAGTAAGTGCAAAACCATCTTACTATTAGTAAGTACCTTTCGTCAAGAAAATAAACTATGGTATGATATCGTTAGAAAAGTAAAAAAGAGGGATATTATATGAATGAATCTAACAACCAAAAGTGTATGACTCCTTCTGAAGAGGAAATTAAGCATATATGTACCAATTTTCATAATGCCATTGAATTTATTGGTAAACGTTGGATGGGCTCCGTTATTTTTTCACTTCTGGATGGCCCGAAGCGATACCATGAAATAGTTACTTCCATTCCTGGAATCTCTGATCGATTGTTAACCGAACGCTTGCGTGATTTAGAGAATGAAGGATTGATTATTAAAAGGGTGATTGCCACATCACCTAAAAAAGTGGAATATAACTTAACCCCAGCGGGGAAAGAACTGGAAGAGGTTATCCATGTGTTATTGAATTGGATAAAAAACCGAGGAAAATACCAATGAAACAAAAAAGGCTTGCATCTATTTAATAGATGCAAGCCTTTTTTATGGACTGGGACGATGAAACAAGCCCATTACTTCAATCGTTTCAGTTATATTAACAAAGGCACATGAATCGACTTCCGTGATTAAGTTTTTCACTTCATTAAGTTCGTATCTGGAAATGACCGTTATCAATACATTCCGCTGGTTATTTGAGTATCCGCCAACACCGTCCAAAACAGTTAAGCCTCGATACAAATTTTTTAGTAAATGATTCCTCATCTCTTCGCCTTTATCTGTAATGATCATTAATGTTAATTTTGCATGATCCGTATAGATTGCATCAACGACTTTACCTGTCACAAAAATGGATACTAAAGTAAACAGTGCAGAATCCCAATCGAACAAAAATCCACTAATCAGAATAACTACCGCATTCATGCCTGAAAGTAAAGTACCAATTGGAAAATCCCTTTTTCTGGCTACGATCATGCCAATAATGTCAAATCCCCCTGTTGACCCAGAGCAGCGGAAAACAATTCCGACACCTAAGCCGGTTAACGCACCACCAAAAATAGATGAAAGAATTCTATCATCTGCGATAGCAAATACGGGAATTACATACAGTCCTATCGAGATAACAATAACCGAAAAGATCGAATTTACGATAAATCTTTTTCCTAACATTTTATATCCAATAATTAACAAAGGGAAATTTAGCAGGAAATTTGCCACCCCTGTATTCACCGGTGAGATCATCCCTAATATCATTGAAATTCCACTTAATCCACTGCTCAATACTTCATGTGGGATTAAGAAAAGGTTAAAGGCAACCACAATAATTAGAGATCCCAACATCATTCCAACAATCTGCATGGTAAAAATCCTCCTAATACGAACAGGCATCAATTCTAATTCAAAATAATACCGATACTCTCACTTAAAGTAAAATAAAAAAATAAATTTTAAAAAAACAAATTATCTGTTAAATGCTGATTAGAAAATTACCTATTGACAATTCTATAAAAACTCATTTACTATATTAATATATTTAATTTCATATGATAAATCCTCATCAAACCGATGAGGTAGAGGTCGCGGTTTTTATTAGTAAAGTGGACGAGATGTGAGAGACATTCATGACTCTACTTAAAAGGAAAAACTGCCGAAGTGTGCTTTTACTCTTCAAAAAGCATGCTGGGTCTGTCTTCAAATAGGAACAGAACTGTCACGATTATTTCTACCAGCTAATCGTGTTGAGCTATCTTTCGGAAGGTATGATGCGGGGTATTGACAATGCCATCGATTATTCCTCGATGGCATTTTTGTATTCCAAACTCCTTCACGAAAAAAAGAAGAAAAGAGGAGTCAAGACTATGCAAACAGCTAGAGTATTAAAAGAGTCTGAATATACAAGCGATTTAACATTACAAAAAGCTCCATCGGAATTAAAAAGAGGGTTAAAATCTCGTCATCTCACTATGATTTCCCTTGGCGGAACGATTGGAACGGGACTTTTTCTTGCTAGCGGCGGCGCAATCCATAGCGCAGGACCCGGCGGAGCCATCCTATCCTATCTTGTTATTGGTGTCATGGTTTTCTTTTTAATGCAAGGATTAGCAGAAATGGGTGCCTATATGCCCGTTGCAGGAAGCTTTAGTACCTATGCAACCAAATTTGTCGATCCATCCCTTGGCTTTGCACTTGGCTGGAACTATTGGTATAACTGGGCGATAACAATTGCCGCAGAATTAGCTGCTGTAACGATGATCATGAAATTTTGGTTTCCAGATACACCGTCATTTATTTGGAGCGGTATCTTTTTAGTGATTATGTTTCTCTTAAACTACCTTTCTGTCAAAGGATTTGGAGAGGCAGAATATTGGTTTTCCTTAATCAAAGTGGTAACAGTTATTATCTTTGTTGTTACTGGTACGTTAATGATTTTCGGTATCATGGGTAACGAAGCACCTGGCTTCAAAAACTTCACGATTGGTGATGCACCATTCCACGGTGGATTTTTGTCGATGCTAGGCATCTTTATGGCTGCAGGCTTTTCCTTTCAAGGAACAGAACTTTTAGGTGTGGCAGCTGGTGAAACAGAGGATCCCAAGAAAGCCATCCCACAGGCAGTAAAACAAGTGTTCTGGCGTATTTTATTATTTTATATTTTGGCGATTCTAGTCATCGGGCTTCTTATTCCTTATACAAATGACAATTTAGCAAATGGCGATGTTACTGTTAGCCCATTTACTTTGGTTTTTCAAAAGGCAGGAATTGCTTTCGCTGCATCAATCATGAATGCAGTAATCTTAACCGCAGTTTTATCTGCAGGAAATTCAGGAATGTATGCATCAACCCGTATGCTTTGGGATTTGGCCCGACAAGGTAAAGCTCCTAAATTCCTTGGAAAGTTAAACAAAAGAGGTGTTCCAGTTAATGCCTTAATTGCAACAACTTTAGTGGGGACACTTGCTTTCCTTGCATCATTCTTTGGTGACGGAACAGTATATGTCTGGTTGTTAAACGCTTCAGGGATGTCTGGCTTTATCGCATGGCTAGGGATTGCTGTATGTCATTATCGTTTCCGAAAGGCATTTATTGCCCAAGGTAAAGATTTAAGCTTATTACCATATAAATCAAAACTTTTCCCATTTGGTCCAATCTTCGCTTTTCTTGTATGTGGATTTGTTGTCTTAGGACAAAACTATTCAGCATTTATGGGTGATCAAATCGATTGGAATGGAGTATTAGTCTCCTACATCGGCCTGCCATTATTCTTATTTGTATGGCTAGGATATAAATTCACTAAGAAAACAAAAGTAATTCCTTTAAAGGAATGTGACTTAAACCATTAATTCCAATAGAAATAGTACGCAAAAATGCGTACTATTTTTTTTCATACAAAAAACAGACTCTATTTTTCGAGTCTGTTTTATATGCTGCTACGCTTCCTTCTCCTCTGAAGACCAAACATATAAATCTTCAATCCGGCAATTCAATTCTTTGGAAATGGTCATCGCAGTATTTAAGTTCATTACTTTCTTTGACAAGTAGTCATTGAGTTGAGTTTGAGGAATATTTGTATTCCTTTCCAAACTTTCCAAGTCCATACCGTTTTTGGATAGTAATTCTTTGAGGTTACTTTTTTTTGCCTTATAATTTGCCAAAATGACACCTCACTTTTTTTAAAGTATAACACATTCCGTTTTGTTTTGAAAGGAAGAGCGCCTTAACCTTTTAATCGGGGCTTAAATATCCACTAAGATAGCAATGAGTTTAGGGATTTTATGATATACTAAATAAGGAATAGGTAAAGGGGTGTTAAAGTGAAAAGCTCAAACAATCTATACAAAAACGGACAATCAGTAAATATTATTGAAACTGGCGAAGTAGTCACCATTCTAAAATCACAATATGTAAAAAACATGAAAAGATATTCTTATATCGTTAAGGAACACCCGGAAACATTCTTTTTCGAAGAGGAATTAAAGAATCAATAAAATCAAAAAAGAGAAGACCAATTCGAAAACTGGTCTTCTCTTTTTATATTAAAACTCAGCATTCCCTGTTGTTCTTGGGAACGGAATTACGTCTCTAATATTAGTCATTCCTGTTAGATACATAATTAATCGTTCAAAACCAATACCGTAACCTGAATGTTTCGTACCGCCATACTTCCTTAATTCCAGGTACCACCAGTAATCTTCCTCAGTCATGCCAAGTTCATTTATTTTACCTGCTAAGATTTCTTCACGTTCTTCACGCTGACTGCCGCCAATCAATTCACCAATTCCCGGTACTAATAAATCTGTTGCAGCAACTGTTTTGTTGTCTTCATTTAGTCTCATATAGAAAGCTTTGATTTCTTTTGGATAATCAGTAACAAATACAGGTCGTTTGAACACTTTTTCGCTTAAATAGCGTTCATGCTCGGTTTGCAGATCAAGTCCCCATTCTACTGGATACGCAAACGTTTCACCGGACTCCCGTAAAATATCAATCGCTTCCGTATAGGTCACACGGCCAAAGTCTGCCGTATAGGCATTATTTAAACGGTCTAGTAAACCTTTTTCAATAAAGCTGTTAAAGAAATTCATTTCTTCAGGAGCCTGTTCTAATACATAGCCAATTACATATTTCACCATTTCTTCTGCTAAATCCATGATATCCGGCAGTTCAGCAAAGGCAACTTCAGGCTCAACCATCCAAAATTCTGCTGCATGTCTCGCAGTGTTAGAGTTTTCCGCTCTAAATGTTGGGCCAAAGGTATAGACATTCCGAAATGCCAACGCAAACGCCTCAGCCGACAGCTGCCCACTTACAGTCAAATTGGTTTCTTTGTTAAAGAAATCCTTGCTAAGATCCGTTTTGCCCTCTTCATTTTTCGGAAGATTATCCATATCTAAGGCAGTTACTCGGAACATTTCCCCCGCACCTTCTGTATCACTGCCGGTAATAATTGGCGAATGAACATACACAAACCCTTTATCTTGGAAAAATTTATGAAGCGCATAGGATGCAAGCGATCTTACACGAAAAACGGCTGAAAATGTATTAGTCCTTGGTCGTAAATGGGCAATTGTTCGTAAGTATTCAAACGAATGCTTCTTCTTTTGCAATGGATAATCCACATTTGACGTACCTTCAATCACAATGTCAGTCGCTTTAATTTCAAAAGGCTGCTTTGCTTGAGGAGTATGAATAAAATCCCCTTTAACTTTTATAGATGAACTGATTGGAAGTTTGGCAATTTCTTTAAAGTTCGCTAACTGTTCATCAAATACAATCTGAACACCTTTAAAAAAGCTGCCATCATTTAATTCAATGAACCCAAAAGTTTTGGAATCACGAATGGTACGAATCCAGCCAGATAATTCTACTTTTTGATCAATATAGTTTTCGGTATTTCTGTATAAGTCCTTGATTAAGGCCTGTTTCATTGGTTTTCCTCCTAAATCTTATGTAAAAAGGTAAAAAAACCTTCCATCCCAATTGGGACGAAAGGTAATATTCCATAATACTATCATCGTTTTTCTTTTATCCCTTCAATATTATATAAAAATCATATCAAATTAGCAATATTCAACAAGATTTCCGTTTTAAAAGTAATTTTTTTAGTTCGTCGTCGATTCTTTTGAAAACTTGGATTTCTGTCCAGTAATTTGCACATTCAGCCATTCTACCCGGTCATAGAGGGCATCTTCACAGTTAGAAAATAAATGATTCGTATCATACCAACTGATTTTTTTAGGAGAGCTAGCAATTGAATAAAAAGAGTTAGCTTGGTTTTGACCGATGTATTCATCATTTTCGGCAAATTGGAAAAAGATCGATGCTGGCGAAGCATTTTTAACATAATGTATCGCATCCAATTTCTTAAGACTCGAAATAAAATATTCGAATCGTTCAGGAGGTAGGAATCCACGAATTAGCATGGCTAATGGATGCTCACTTGTCATTTGCATCTCTGACACCTGCCCATATCCTGAGATCAGAATAAAAGTTTTTATGCGATTATCGATACCTGAAAGAATGCCACCCCATGCTGCCCCTATACCGTGGCCGACAAAAGCGATTTTGGATTCATCCACCTTACCTAGCTCACTAAGCAATGTGACTCCCCTTTTTATATCCATTACTGTTTGAATGTACTTTTGAATATCTGCCATTTCTTCAATCGTTTTTGTAAACTCATTCTTTCCTTTCAACTTTAGTTGTCCATTCCCTCTTAAGTATTGGGCTTCAATGAGCAGGGTAACATAGCCCTTGGTTGCTAGCAATTGGGCCTCACAGAAAAATGTTTTTCTATCTCCTTGACTTGGGTGCATATAAATGACTGCAGGAAGAGGGCCAAGTTTATCAGGCATGAATAGGTAGGCAGAAACCTCCCCTTTGAAAGGGCTTTCATATTTTACGTCATTAATATGATAACCATCTTTGGTAATTGTTTTAACTATCTCAAAACCAGAAAGTTTTTCTTCCTTAAATTCAAACATTAACAACCGCCCCCGCGAAGATTCTTTATTATAATTTATTTGAATTTTCTGATTAATAGACCATGTTCATACAACATTCTTATATAAAAACAAAATATTTAAAGTATTTTATAAGTTTTCAGAATATTAGCAGGAAAAACGTTGCTTCTCGTCGAAATAGTAAAAAAATGTTATTTTTGATTATAGAGGAGTGTTATTTGTGGATAAGGTAACATGTATTGCCTACCTATTATACAAATCATCTAAGAATCAAGACATTAGAGAAAATGCAATCCTTTTATTAAACGGAGATGTGCCCATACGAGATTTAAAAAGAGATGCGTCTATTCAGGCACATGTAATCATCGCAGAATCACTACTGAAAAAAAATCAAATCGACAAAGATCAAGTTCAGCTCTTTGCCGAGCAATTTATGTATTTAGAAGTGTAACCTTTCAGATTGGGAGTTATTGTCCGATTTGTTTTTCATAACAAAAAATACCACTTCCATTTTTCATGGTTGCTGAATTATAATATACAAATCCTAATGATTCCCAAAAGTGTTGTGCTCGGATGTTCTCTTTTAATACACCAATTCTAACGACTTTCTTACCTCGTTTCAGCATTTCATTTTCGTAAACTGCAAATGCCTGTGCACCGAACCCATATCCCTGATAATCACCATGCAGCAGTAATAGACCTAACCACGGAAAATGGTCCTTCGGATTTTCTAATAAGTAATCAATTATTCCAATATACGTGTCATCAAGCTTAATAAATGCACTAAATGAATTAGGATTTAAGAATTCTTCTTCCATGTCAGCAAGTGTTCTGGCCTCTTTACCATTTTCAAACATATTATATTCGGGATTCGAATTAATCATTTCGAGTGCTATATATAACGTTTCTTTTTTAACCTCTTCTAAATACATTGAAATTAGGTACCTCCATTTTATAGTTTTCTAAAATGATTATATCAAAACTGCATAGTTTAGAAACGTTAGTAGAACAATTCATGTCATAATTTTTCAAATTGCAAAATAGGTTTAATCGTTGTGTAATTTTTCATTACATATTAAACCAATTAATTTTAATTATAGAAAAGGAGATTTTATTTATGGTACAAGTAGAAGTAACAGTAACTTTAGAAGGAAAAAGCTATTTAACAAATGTCATCGCCAATCGTGAAACATCAGAAGATGAAATATTCCAACTTGCATTAGAACAAGTTCAAAAACAATGGAAGAAATAATAAAAACCAGCAGATTGATTCTGCTGGTTTTATTATTTTTTATTAGATTTTACTTAATTGCTCAATTGTGTACGTATCATGAGGTGTTTTCTCCATTAAAGGACTAATCCCTGAAGTGGTAAGCAGATGCAGTTCATGCATGGCCCTTGTGCAGACGGTATAAAATAATTTCCTTTCACTTTCTTCCTTGTACCCAGAACAATCATACAAAATTACTGCGTCGAATTCGATTCCTTTCGCCAGGTAAGAAGGAATAACAAGAATCCCTTTTTCATAGGAAATTGTTCCCTTCTCAATTAGATGCAATGAAATCTCGTTCTTAAGCGCACGATAGGCCCTTATGCTTTCATCAGATGTCCTGCAAATGACTGCAATAGTACGATGTCCTTCATTTTGAAAATCCTTTATTTTTCTTACAATTAATCCTGTAATGCCTTCCTCATCAATGACAGAAACTAACGGCTTCCTGCCCCTGCGGTTAAAGGGTTCAATATTTTCCCCACCCTCAATCAACGTACTGGTAAAGTCGACTATTTCTTTTGTCGATCGATAGGTTTTAGTAAGGACAAACGATTCGACCTCATCTCCTGATTTGACTTGGTTGGATAGAACAGTTTCGGCACCCGTAGCACCAGAAAATATTGCTTGATTAAAATCCCCGAGCAAGGTCATTTTGCTATAAGGAAATAGAGTTTGAATAAAAGCAAACTGAAATGGTGAATAATCTTGTGCTTCATCAATAAAAATATGCCGTATCGCCGTATTAGACTTACGACCTTCAATTAAATCCTGGAGATACACATATGGTGTGGCATCTTCATATGGAATGATTTTCTCATTTAATTTATCCACCGTCTGTCTGCAAATTTTCTTCCATTCAACCGGCAGGCTTTTATCCATATATTCAACTTGCTTAAATAACTGGCAATAAACGCGTGGAGCATCAACAAACCGTAAACTCTTTACTCGTGTAAATAATGGCTTGAACTTCTCTTTTACGACCATTTCCGCAAGAAACTTTTGCTCTTGCTCAAAATCATCAAATGAATTATCGGAAAATTGATGCTTTTCCTGAAGCTTTTTGAAAGCCTCCATAAAATCTTCTTTTTCGAGGTATTGGATTTCATCCTCCACCCAACTCCTTGAACGCTCTTGCCTAACTTTTCGCTTTAAATCTCTTAACAACCATTCTTTAACAAGCTTCATTCGATTAGGAATAGTAATGTGCTCCTCTAAAGAATAAAAATAATCGTGAATCTCCTTTTTAGAAATTAATACATCTCCTCTAAATTTTAAATCCCTAAAAATTAGTCCCTTTTGCGATAATCCTTTTGCGTACTGATCGATGATATTTTTAAAGTCCAAACTTGCTTTAAAGCGAATCCCCTCAACTCTTTCATGATAATCCTTTTCATCTTTCCCACTTAGCAAATACTCCATTTGGGTAAAAGGGTCTTCCACATCAAATTCTCTCCCTAATCGAGAATTTAGGTATTCCTGAAAGGTGGATTGCTGCATATTTTCTTCCCCAAGCTCCGGTAAAACTGTGGCAACATAGCTATTAAATAGAGGGTTAGGAGAAAATAACATAATATTTTCTGAATTTAAGGTCCCACGATAACGATAGAGCAGGTAGGCAACCCGTTGCAGGGCTGCTGACGTTTTACCACTCCCTGCAACCCCTTGAACAATCAGTACTTTTGAACGTTCATTGCGAATAATTTCATTTTGCTCCCGTTGAATAGTAGCAACAATGCTTTTCATTTGAGTGCTCGCATTGTTTCCAAGGACCTCCTGAAGCATTTCATCTCCAATCGTTACCCCTGTATCAAACATCCCTTTAATCTCTGAGGCTTTAATAATAAATTGACGTTTTAAGCTCATATCCCCTTCAATCGTTCCTTCTGGGATTTTATATTGAGCTGGGCCTGGTGAGTAGTCATAATAAAGGCTCGATATGGGTGCACGCCAATCATAAATTAAGAAATTTTCATCATGTTCATCCATCAAGGACGCAATTCCAAGGTATACCTGGTCCATGGCTGTTTCCCCTTTTTCTAAAAAATCGATCCGGCCAAAGTATGGGGAATACTTTAATCTTGACAGTGTGTTAAGCTGATTATCCAACTGTTTATGTGTCCGCTCACGTTCAGAGAGAAGCTCAACCTGCTGTTTAATACTGGCCGCTGTTTCAATTACATCATCAGGTTCATCTAAATTGACGGTAACATCTTCCCAAAATTCCTTTCGAATTTCAAGGACATCAGCACCTACTTTTCCTGCATTTGAATTTAATTTATTTATTTTTTTATCGATTTCATTTACCACTGAAGTGACTCTTGTTTGTTCCATTTGCCAGTCTTTGTTTAGTAAATCGCTCATCCAACCACTCTCCAGGTAAGTTTTGGTCAATTGTTGACAATTGAATCGAATTGTGTTAATGTTATAATAGGTAATTTCTAATCAACCTCATAATAAATAATTTATGCCAACTGTCATTTTATCATGCTCCCTCTACATTTTCAAGAAGATTATTACTACGAATCAAAAACGCCTTTTGGGCGTTTTTTTATTGTCTATTTTCCTTATACCGCACTCAGTAACCTACAACCTTTCCCTTATAGAAAATTCAATCTGCCATTTTTAACTTATAAAGATAGTATTGGAAAAAGCTTAAAAAAAATTAATAAAATATAATTGACAATATGTTTGTCAGCAACATATAATTTATCTTGAATTAAGTTATTTCGATTTCAAGATAAAAAATAAAAACAAATATACTGGAGGAATTTAAAAATGACTAAAACAAAATGGGCTCTTGATGCATCACACAGTAGTGTAGATTTTTCTGTTCGCCATATGATGATTGCAAACGTGAAAGGTACTTTCAACAAATTTGATGCGACAATCGAAGCAGATCCAACAGATTTAACAACAGCAAATATTGAATTTTCCGTTGATACAGCTAGTGTAGACACACGTAATCAAGACCGTGATGGTCACCTGGTTTCTGCAGATTTCTTTGATGCAGCAAACCATCCAGCAATGACATTCCGTTCAACAAAAATTGAAAAAACAGATGATGGTGAATACAATGTTACTGGTGATTTAACACTTCGCGGTGTAACAAAACCAGAAACATTTGCGGTTACTTTTGAAGGTCAAGGAAAAGATCCATGGGGAAATGAAAAGGCTGGTTTCAGTGCAGAAGGCACGATTAATCGTTCTGAATATGGCCTCGTTTGGAATGCTGCTCTTGAAACTGGCGGCGTCTTAGTAGCTGATAAAGTAAAAATCAACCTTCAAATTCAAGCAGCAAAAGCAGAATAATCCCAGTTGGTCACATAAAGAAAAGGCGTAAAGAAATTCACGCCTTTTCTTTATTAAAACATCGTACTTTTTAAATAAGCTATACTATCAATCGATCTAGCTCTTCTTTCAAAAACTTAGCAAGCTCTAACATTCCAAATTTTCCAGCCTTTGATTCCGCCTCAGAATTATAATTGGTATTTGTATTGATGTCATAGGTATAAATTTCGCCTGCTCCATTACGAATAAATTCAATACCGGCCACCTGAATCTGGTTAGCATCAAGTACCCGCTCATACTTTTTAATAATCGAATCAGAAAAACCAGCAATGATTTCAAATTTTGGTTTCTCTTCCTTCTCTTCACCGACTGGACAAAATAAATCACCCATCTGGCAAGCATCTGCTGGGCATAATTGAAATCCTTCCGTCGTATCTACCTTAACTGCATAAACGAATTTCCCACCGATGAATTCGCAGCGGGTAATAAAACTCTCCGGTGCTTGAATGTAATCTTGAATTAATGTTACCCCGTCCACTGGTTCTTCGAAAGAAGGTCCCTCTACATAGTTTTTTAATCCCTCTAAGGATTGAAAAAGCTGAACACCCAACCCTTTCCCTGCTCGGTTATGTTTTGTGATAAAAGGTTTACCCATAAATTCAACTGCCGCCTCAAGGATTTGCTCCTTCCCTACGGCTGCAATGGTTCGAGGGGTTTGGATTCCGTATTTATTTAGTTCTAAGTATTGAATAACCTTGCTAACTTCCAGCTGAAGGGCTCGGGAACCGTTAATAACTTTTCTGCCGTGCGCTTCAAGCCAGGAGAGGACTTGTCCAGCAAATTCGGGAGCAAACCGATGACCCCTTGTATGTGAGGACGCACTCATTCGGTTATAAAAAACCCCTTCTGGAGGTTCTTTTGAAAGGTCGAGACGACCTCTGTCCAGATGCCATTCTTCATAGGGCACACCTAGTTCGTCTAACCGCTTTGTTAGATGAATGGTCCAGTCGCTATTTTCATGGATGATATATACTTTTTTCAAAAAAAAGACCCCCTCGTACTGATTATATTCTATTAACTTTGTGCGCTTAATTTGCAAAAAATCTATCATCTAATAAAGTTTCATATTCTATAATTTTAGAATTCGATTAACTATTTGTGAAGTAGAAATTCGGTTTCCGAATAATTTTTCCTTAGGATTTGATAAAATTTTACAAAAACAATAGATTTGCCGTCGACATTTATGCAAACTATCATTTTAATTGTCAGAATAAATAGAAAAACGTAGAGAATTTTCTATTGTTTTGTTTCAATTTTCGAAATATTATTTACTAGCAAGCTATAAAAATTAGGAGGAGTTTTATGAAGAAACTATTAAAAACAGGTCTATCCACCGCAATAATGGCTGGAACATTGTTTGCCGGATTCCCAGGCAACTATGCTAGTACATCAGGTGGATCTCTACCAAAAAGTCCGACTACTGCTTCGCATTCTTATGGGTCACTAGACTTATCGGTAGTAAATGAAGAGAAATTGATAGAGTTACTAATTAGAGATGGTGTTATCTCGAAGGATGCAACTCAAGCCGAGAAACAAAAAGCACTACATAATTACCTAGTACAAAAAGGTAAAGAGGATACCGTAAAAACGAATGACCCAATCGCTGCAAAAGTAAAAGCTGGTGACGCGAAAAAGCAAAAAAAGTTTAAAGAATACAATAATGGGATGATGAAAGGAAACGGTAACAAATATGGGCAAGACGTAAAAGAAGGAAAATCTCCTGGAGTCGTCAAACAAGGTAAACTTTTAACGCTTGTAGTAGAGTATTCTGATTTTAATCACAACCAACTTAAACCAAATGAAACAGATAATTATTACGAGGATTATACAATTAAACACTTTGAAGATATGATTTTTGGTGCTAACGGAGTAACAGGTCCAAAAGGAGAAAACTTCATTTCTCAAAAGCAATACTATGAGCAGCAATCCGGTGGCACCTACACGATTAATGGTAAGGCATACGGATGGTTAAAAGTACCTGGCACAGCGGCGTTCTACGGTGCTGATGGTAAATCAGGACATGATAATGTGAAACCAGGTGGTGCAGCACAATTAGTTAGGGACGTTTACGAAGCCGCAAAAGCTGCTAATATTCCTCTCCAAGACTATGATTTGGAGGACCCGCATGATTTAGATGGAGACAGTAATTTCTGGGAGCCAGATGGATTAGTTGACCACCTCCAAATCATCCACGCCGGTATGGGACAAGAAGCTGGTGGCGGTTCCCTTGGTAATAACGCGATTTGGTCGCATCGCTCTGCAGTACAATATGACCCAGATGGAATTGGTAATGGCTTACCAGGATTCTACGACTATACGGTGATGCCAGAAGACGGTGCTACTGGCGTATTCGCTCACGAATATGGTCATGACTTAGGCCTTCCTGATGAATATGATACAAACTACTCTGGAGCTGACGAGCCAAACCAATATTGGTCCATTATGTCAAGCGGATCATGGGCTGGAAAGGTTCCTGGAGCAGAACCAACAGGATTCTCCCCTTATGCCAAGCAGTACTTCCAAGCAACACTTGGAGGAAAATGGACTAATCCAACAGTTGTCAATCTAGAGGATGTTACTTCAAAAGGAACACAGTTCTTACTAGACCAAGCAAATTCTCCGCTTGGAAAGAATAACCAAGCAATTCGAGTAAATCTTCCACAAAAAGTAAAGCACGTATTAAATCCGTTTGCAGGCAAATTCTCTTTCTGGGGTGGCACTGGCGATGAGTCTGACAACAACATGGTAACGTCAGTAGATTTAACTGGTAAGAATTCTGCTACATTGGATTTCGATGCTTACTATAAAATTGAAGATGAATGGGACTACGCTTTCGTACAAGTTTCTGAAGACAATGGAACAACTTGGACGTCACTTTCAAATGCGAACACGACTTCTCGTGTAGTATCAGGTGTTTACCCTACAATCCCTGCGAATCTTCCAGGTTTCACCGGAGACTCAAATGGCTGGACAAAACAATCTTTTGATTTATCGGCCTATGCGGGCAAGAAAATTCAATTGAAGTTCCGTTACATTACTGACTGGGGATACAACGACACTGGTTTCTTTGTTGATAATGTAAAGGTTACGGCTGACGGTTCTAGTATTTTAACTGAAGACGGTGAAGGCGCAACATCAACTATCACACATAACGGCTTTAACAAGTTTGATGGAAATGTGTACGCTGATCATTATTATTTACTGGAATGGCGTAACCATCAAGGAGTAGACCAAGGTTTAGCTCACATTAAACGTGGAAGTTCTTTAATGAGCTATGACGGCGGATTGGTTGTATGGTATGTAGATGATAGCTACACAGATAACTGGACAGGTACTCACCCTGGAAATGGCTTCTTAGGTGTTGTGGACTCTCACCTTGACAAGGAATTAACATGGCTCCTTGTTAATGGGAATACTGCAAAAGCAAGTACTCGTTTCCAAATTGCCGATGCAGCTTTTGGTTTAGATCCTACTTCTGAATTAAATATCACTTATCCGGGCATTCAAACATTGAACGTTCCAAGTCAAGCGGCTGTATCAACATTTGATGACAGCAAATCCTACAAAAATGCATTTGTACCAGATGCTGGTCGCGATATCCCGCACTACGGACTAAAAGTCCGAGTAAATGGACAATCAAAAGATAAATCTGTTGGGTCTATCGTAATCTATAAGTAATTAAATGAGTCCCACCTTCTTACTCTAGAAGGCGGGACTTTTTTAGGGACGAATTGTAACTCTCGTGCCATTTGGTACTATATCTGCCAACTGCAAAACATCACGATTATACATTCTTACACAGCCATGAGAGACCGCTTTCCCAATTGAACTTGGGTTGTTGGTACCATGAATACCATAGCCCTGTTTTGATAAGGATAGCCACAATACACCGAAGGGTCCCCCGGGATTATATTGCCGATTAACAATCACGAAATCCCCAGTTGGTGTATTTGTCAACATCTTCCCTACGGCGATGGGAAAAATTTTCACTAGTCTGCCGTTATTGAATAATGAAAGTCTTCGTTTACCAACAGAGATTTGAATGGAATATGGAATCGTAGAAGGCTCTGGCAGACCTGGAATTTGAATTTTTTGACCCACTTGTAAATGACCAACCCCAGGATTGGCTGCATAAAGGCGTTGCAGGCTGACGCGATAATTAGCGGAGATTACACCCAGCGTTTCCCCCGGCTTAACTGTATGAATCATGAGACCCCACCTTTCTCTTGACAGCATATGCCCAAACCAGTTTGTGGGTAACCTCATTCATTATTCAAACCGAAATAGCGGAGCCATGTCCTCTCTTATGTGGTCGACATAAAAGTAATCATTACTTGCCTTATCATAAAGATAATCATTCTTCCATTCATTAATGTTTAAGGTGATTTCTCTTATCGCATGAACAAACAACATGATTTCTTCAGTTGTCATAATCGGATGGATTGAGAACCGGACCCATCCTGGTTTCTGCGACAAGTCCCCCTGGTTAATTTTCTCAGAAATTTGCTTAGAGGATTGTTTATCAATATGAAGGAGGTAATGCCCGTAGGTCCCTGCACAAGAGCATCCTCCTCTTACTTGAATTCCAAACCGGTCATTGAGCAGGCGAACAATTAAATTGTAATGAATATTTTCAATATAAAACGAAACAATCCCGATACGTTCGCTTTTATGTCCAGCCAATAAATGAACACCAGGTATTTCAACTAATTTAGGTAGTAGAATACTTAACTGTTCTTTCTCTCGTTTCAATATATTGTCTACACCCATTTGTTCTTTCAAATTCAAGCATAGGGCAGTCCGAATCGCTTGTAGAATTCCGGGTGTCCCGCCATCTTCCCGCAGCTCGATGTCAGAATAATATTGGTGCCCTCCCCATGGATTTGTCCATGTAACCGTTCCACCCCCTGGATGGTCAGGAACATGATTTAAATATAGTCGAGTATCAAAAACCAAAACCCCACTAGTCCCCGGTCCTCCTAGAAATTTATGCGGAGAAAAAAAGATGGCATCAAGTTTTTCCAATGGATCCTTTGGGTGCATATTAATCGTTACATACGGAGCTGATGCTGCGAAATCCACTAAGCAGATCCCGCCATGTTGATGCATGATTTTGGCTAATTGATGATAGGGAGTTTGAAGCCCTGTTACATTGGAGCATGCTGTAAACGAACCAATCTTCATTCTTCTATTCTTATAATGGTGAAGCATCTGGACCAACTGATTACAGTCCACACTACCATCCTTGCCTGGAGGTAAAATAACTACATCCCCTATTGTTTCAAGCCACGATGTTTGGTTGGAATGATGTTCCATATGTGTAATAAAAATAATGGGTCGCTCACTCTCGGGAAGGGCCAGTCGCGATTTCCACTGTTCATGTACTCTAATTCCCAATAGTCTTTGAAACTTATTCATAACAGATGTCATCCCAAATCCATCGAGGATCAGGGCATCATGCTCGTCGGCATTTACATGCTCCTTAATAATTTTTTTTGATTGATTATATATTCCAGTCATCATTAAACTGGTTATATTCGATTCTGTATGTGTATTGGCCATAAATGGGCCAAATACCTCTGAAATCTTCTGTTCGATGGGGCGATAAAGACGCCCGCTGGCCGTCCAATCCGCATAGACAATTTTCCTTTTTCCCAGAGGGGATTCAAATTCCTGGTTTATCCCAATTACTTGTGAGCGAAACGGTTGAAAATATTCCTCAAGGTTATCTGGGATTCGAAAGGTTTTGCTGCCAATCGTAGCGGTAATCATTTGTTTCACACCTCACAATTAAACTCTTACTTCAATATATGCATAACACATAAACACTGGTCCTTTTACAATAGCCAAATAAAAAAGCAGCCTAATCAAAATGATCAGGTTGCTAATTGTGTGATTGAGGGATGAAGTTATTGTTAGTAAGTAGTAATTTTCGCTGATTCTTTTTTGGTTACTTCCTCAATCTTTTGGATAAACATTTGAAATACACGTCTTTTTTCTTCTAAGTCCTTTATGTATTCCTTAAGCTGATTGTAGCTTTCTTCAAAAGGTTTATGGTACATATCGCGGATTTTTTCGATAATTTCTTCGTTTACTGTCGATTGAATCACTTGCTTGGTGATTCCATATTTATAGGAATATACTTTTAATTCCTGTGCTACCTCATCATACTCATTTGCAATCTCAGTTAAAACTAGTGAGATATCATCCTTCCACTCATCTAGTGATTTTTGTAAGTAGGATTTTACCATTGTCTCTTCCATATAAACACCCGCCCTAATAGAGTCTAGATTATGTTTTTACTATTATAGCGTTGTTTGATTACATTCAGATTTCGGACAGTTTACAGTGTCTTTTCATTATCTACTTAATCTACCTTCACCGCTTGTTCAAAATCAGCGAGTGTGGTTGAATATTTTATATAAATGCGCGGTAAATAGTAGAGTTCATTTTTATAACCCGTCAGAGAAAATGGACCTGGCGTGGTCGTGAGTCCAAATTGATAATATTTTTTTGTTTCTGCCACCACATGTTCATTGGTATTCCCAAAAGGGTATGCGATCGCAATTACGGGTTTCCCTGTTATTTTCTGAATTTTTTCTTTTGATTCCTTTAGTTCGTATTTTAGGTTTTTCTCTTTGGTTAGATCCGGATGTGTCGATGTATGTGACTGAACAGAGATTAATCCTGAATTTACTACCATTCTTAGATCCGAATTTGTTAAGCGGTTCGCTCTACCGATAAAATCAGAAATCACAAAAAAGGTGGCAGTCGGACGAAAACTACTATTGGTCAGCTTTTGTAAAATTAAAAACGCATGGAGATTATTTTTATACCCGTCATCAAAGGTAATAAAAATTGGCTTTGGCACAGATTCAATATCCTGCCAACGCTCAAATGTTAATAAAGTATACCCATGATCTCTTAAATAGGTCATTTGTTTCTCAAAGTTTTCTGGTGTCACATATAGCTCCTTCGACCCGGTACCACTATATTCATCGATGGAGTGATAGACTAGAATAGGAACTTTTTGCTTTGCTGCCACATTTTTTGGAAGTCCTAAAATGAGAAGAGACAGGAATAGCAAGAACATCTTTTTCATAATTTTTTGCCTCACTTTTTAATTTTGATGTCTATTCCCTCTATTATTCCTCCAAGCTTGGAAAACAACACAATTAAATGAATGTGACTTCCATTATAGAAAAGTGGTAGACTAAAACCAATAATTTTTGAAGAAGGAGTTACGGACGTGACCAATTACAAAGTTTTATTTTTAGATATTGATGGAACCTTAGTGAGACCTGATGATACAATTGAGGATTCTACAAAAGAAGCCATTTCACAGGTTCAGGCAAATGGCTTGGAGGTTTTCTTAGCAACCGGCCGACCGCTTCATGAAATAGATGAACTTGCCAAGGAGTTGAATATCCATTCATTCATTGGTTATAACGGTGCCTACGCCATTTACAAAGGGAAAGACCTATACCAGAAACCAATGAGCAGTGCAACCGTTGAAAATTTCTTAGAAATTGCAAAGGAGAACCAGCATGAAGTGGTCCTTTATACAAATAGTAAGAACGTTTTTACCAATATAGAAGCAGAGATTATCACTGACTTTATGCACAAATTTCACTTACATAAAAATGAACCTTATTCCCCTTCAGTCAATAGTGCTGTCTTAGGAATGACGCTGGTGAATCTAAAAAAAGAGGATCCTGCCCTTTATCAGAAAAATGAAGACGGAATCCACTTATCACAAGTCAATGTCGACGGGATGCGCCATTGTTATGACGTCATACAAGACAGTGTGAACAAAGGCTTTGGAGTTCAAGTAGTATTAGAGAGACTAGGAATCGATAAGGAAAGTTCGATTGCCTTTGGAGATGGAATGAACGATAAGGAAATGCTTCAAAATGTTGGGGAAGGCTTTGCGATGGGAAACGGACATCCCGATCTTTTTCAATATGCCAAACATAAAACGACAGAGGTCACTGATTCTGGTATTTTTAATGGATTGAAAATGATTGGTCTCATTAACTAAAGTTTGGCCAAGATAAAAATAAGTGCAGACTGTTTCAATTAAATTGAAAGGTTCTGCACTTTTTATTGAACTATTAAAATTAGCTCTTTATAACTTTGTAAAAATGATTCCAAGTATGGCAGTAAGAACACCAATAACTTGATACCTTTTTAGTTTTTCTTTATAAAGCAGAAAGCCAGCAAGAACAACGACTAGACAATTTAAACTTACTACTGGAAAGACGATACTTGCTGTCCCTGTTTTAAGCGCGTAGAAATAACAACTATAACCCAATATACTAATTAGACCCACAATCGAACCTACATTGACTTCTGATCTTTGCCATTTCTCTTTCGTCAGGATACTACAAATAATTAAATAGATACTTCCGCCACCATACATAGAAATGAGGATATTCAATGAATTGAGATGCAAATAAGAGGTTGTTTTCATTAAAATCCCTAATATTCCAAAGGATACAATAGCCAGGCCCACACGAACCATCCAAGGAAGATAATTGGTCCTTCGATTTTTTTCAGTTGAATACTGAATGGCCATGGCAGATCCTAGCATAAATACAATCCCTAACCACTGAATCAGTGTAATTTGTTCATGAAAAACAAAGGCTGCACAAACGATTGGAAATATAGTATTCGTGCCTATTAATGGCGAGGTCAAACTAGCAGGCCCTTTTTCAAAAGCCTTTGACATTTGGATATTGCCGTTTGCATTTAATATACCAATCAAGGCTCCCAGCAGAATAGTCATTACGTTTAGATGGACGGTTTCATTAACAATCGCAAATCCTAATGTTAATACGAAGGCAACAAAATAAAAAAAGAACTGTATATGTACCTTCGATACTCTCATCCCCGTACTCCACTTAAAAATAGTATTATTTGCCCCAAAGCAAACCATAGTAATAAAGGCCGCTGCTATCCACATGTTGCTCCTTCTCTCTTTATCTTTTTCACTTACTATAATAAACCTCCATTTCATTACTCTCAATTGTTTTAATTCAAAAATTTGTTTTAGCAGATGTTTTCCGCAAAAAAAATGTTGTTATTTCATGTTTTCCGTCTTGTTTTGATAGCTTTTGTCATCTTGCAGGAAAAAGTAATACCAAATGGTGAATAACTTACAGAAGATGAATTATTTCCTAGATAAATAGAAAGGAATGACTTTTTTAATGAAGACCTATACCTTAAAAGAAGCGGCCAAAAAAATAAATATTAAACCAGGCGTTCTCCGTCAGTGGGAAAAAGATTTAGAGGAATTACTCGAGATTCCCCGATCAAAGCAGGGGGCAAGAATTTATACAGAATTAGAGATTGACAAACTAGTTGAAATTAAAAAAATGTATGAGAATAAATTAAATAAGGAAGAAATCAGGGAAATGTTGCACAAAAAATTGCATCCTGAAAGTGATTTAGTACAAGAGATAACTGAAGTTTCACTTGAGGTCCTTTCAGAACCATCCGCGCAAATTACCATACAGGATGCCATAGATGCGCATCAGTTTTTCGAAGCTATGGATACGTACAAGGAAAATTTCTTAAGCGAAGTAAAGAATGAAATTCGTAATGTTGTGCGAAAAGAAGTAGTGGAAGAAGTAAAGAAGGAAATAAACAAAGGGACCTATACAACCGTTAAGTCAATCTCTGACTCTATTTATAAATCGTCTGCTAACACACAAGCTGAAATCCAAGATTTATCAAAGACCCTAGAAAAAGCATCTGAACTCTCTGCAGACTCCTTACAATACCTTTCTAACAATATTACCAACTCATCAATCGAAACTTCTCAGGAAATTTATACACTCTCCAAGCAGTTATCAGAAACATCAGAGGAATTATCCCACTATGTAGATGTGACAAACAACGAAATTTCAAGTTTAACGGAGGCCATGACCAAAGAACGCGAATTCTTCATTGAAGAGCGAAATCAATACCGACAAGAAATTACACAACGAGAAATTGCCTTTCAACAAATGTTGAACAGTTATCGAGATGTAGCAGCAACAAAAGACAAGAAATGGTGGAAATTCTGGTCTTAAGATGGGTTAAGCATTAAGAAATTCATTGGAGGGATTCGAAATGAATACTAGTGAAGTAGCAAAATTATTAGGCGTATCTACAAGTACTGTTCAACGCTGGGTCAAACAGCTCGAGTTACCAATGGAAAGAAATGAGCGCGGGCATTATTATTTTAACAACGAGGATATCGAAGTATTAAAAAAAATCCATGAACAACTCCAAAATGGAACACTAATCCAGGAAATCACACCAATCAAAGAGAAAAAAATCCCCAGAAAAGGTGCTGCAAAGGGCGTAGAAAACAATCAAGCATTAGAAGACTTGACTGCAAAAGTTAGTAAATTAGAAATCGATCTCCATTCCAAGGCGGATTCTGTTGTTTCATATCAACTCTTACAGCACCGGCGTGAAATAGAAGATTTGCAATCTCAAGTAAACGAACTAACTAGGCAACTTGAACAATTTCAAAAGCTTCTTGGTAAAGTGAATATACCTTCGCAATTAGATGACCCTATTGTATTTGATTCAAGTAATGGTAAAAGAAAAAAGAAAAATATTGTTAGCTCATTATTTGGATTCTTATAACATTAAAAAGAGCCGAACAGGTATATGTTCGGCTCTTTTCATTTCCCTTAATCACTTAAATCTTTAATTCCACAAGAGGACGAGTATATTTTTTTGTGACATAGCTGCCAAGAATTAAACAGATTACGAAAGATAAGATAATTAGTAAAAAATATTGTCCTGAAAAATCAAATAAATTTTGGTCAAGAACGGCTACCTCAAGTGATTTGATAATAAAACCGTGGAACAAATAGACATACAACGTTCTTTCACCTATTTTCGATACCTTTAGTGGGTTGGAAGGTATAACCGTGAGAAATCCATAGACGACCATTAATGTCAGCATATATTGGAAGCCACGATAAAGTCCATCCACCCATTCTTCTTGTCCCATATTCGCATAAGAGGTATCTCCCAAGAGCCATGGCACGACGTCATGCGGTAAACTGAACCCTAAAGAAAACAGAGTTCCGAGAATAATAACTAATCCAACTGGTCGCGAATATTTTGAACGAATCGCTTTTTTCAACTGATCGCCATTTAGTAAAAATCCCAATAAAAAATACGGAAAAAAGACAAACGTTCTAGACAAACTTAAATAACTACCCACATCATCAATAAATCCAATGGCTATTCCCAAACCGATGGAGAAGCAAAATCCCACCCATCTAAATCTGGCAAAAACATAGAGTAATAAATTCCAACAAAACAAACTCATCAAAAACCAAAGTGACCAATGTGGATGTAAAAAATCGAACTCTAAACTAGTTTCCTGCCCATTTAAATAATAATAAACCGAATAAATGATTTGAAAAATGAAATAAGGCAATAATATTTTTTTAATTGCCTTTAATATATAGCCTTTCTTTTTAAAACCCTTTGCAAAGTATCCAGAGATAAAGATAAATGCTGGCATGTGAAAGAGAAAAATGACTGTATATAATGTAAAGAGAATCCCATCCTGCTCTTTTAATGGACTTATTAGGTGTCCAAAGACGACCAGAAAAATCAAAATAAATTTTGCATTGTCAAAATACTTACTCCTTTTTGAAGTTGAAGCCATCCTATCACCCCATTATTTTTAATCAAAAAGGTATTTTAAAATAATGTTAATTTATTGCTCCATTAATTCCCCTTACCCAAACCATAAATTTTAGTGTTTAAAACCATTATACCGTTTGAATATTACAGGAAGATGTTAACGGAATTACTTTCTGTTTCACGATAATTACGATACTGAAATAACACCAACAAATACCTACGATTATACTACCATTCACTCCTTAACGAAATCTTAATTTTAGTTATCTCCTTTTTATTACGCAAAGAGAGCTTGGGAATCCCAAGCTCTCTTTTATTCCTTAACTATATCCACTAGGTAATTGCTGATAATCTCTGCATGGTTTTCCTTTATCTTATCAATTGGCATCTTTATTGCAGCAGATAACTGATAAAGATAATCTTGGTCATACTGAAGCCAAGAAGAAGAACTTCTTTTGAGATAACGCTCAGCAGCCTCAAATGCAGTGAAGGTTTGATCCAGTTTCTTCTTATTGTGCACAATATAATATTCACTTTCACTGCTAGGGATGATGTATGAAATATCGCCCATTTGATTTTGAAACGCTGTCCCAGAATGAGAAGTTTTCAAATTAAATTCATTCCGATCCGCATCCGGTTTAAGTGGGAGAATTCCAAACACTTCCACCACAAACTGCTTAAACGCATCACTGGTCATTTCGGACCCAGATGCTTTTGGATGTCCACCTCCACCGTATCTCTTTGCAAATTTTGCTACATTTACTTTATCATGAATGGTTCGAAAACCCATTTTCTTTCCACTCATATTCAAAAGAATAATCATGTCCATATGCGGATATAAATTATTTAGCGCATTACCCAACTCCGATAAATATTGCTCTGCGTGGACGATCCCAACACAATAATCATCAATAAAGGTTTGAACAATTTGTCGGCTTTTTGAATAAATATATCGATTAATTTTTTGCTCCTCAATATCTAGAAGCATATTCTCCATTTCAGATAACATAAACGATTCGGTATTTTCCGTTAACCTTTTCAGCATTTCTTCTTCAAACTGCTCTCTATTCCGTATGTAAAATAAATCATTTAGGCGTTTCGCCGTCACATTATTGTTTTCATCCCATTCCCACGTATCGTATTGGCGGACCAATTCAATAAATTCCTCAAGGGCCTTATTTCTCTCCATAATTCCATTCGTAATCAGGTGATCATAAAATAATGAGGTTGCACATGTCTTCTTGCCCGTTTCATACTCGGGAATAACGTTTCCCCATTTATATTCATTAAAATGCAATGCCGTCACATGGTGATCAATCATTTGAACAGGTCTGCCTTGTTTAAACCGCTCCTCGAGTTTTTTTTCCACCTGTTCATTTACCGCCAAATCGGTAATATAGATATCTACATTATTATTCTCAGGGTTTTTAATAACTGCTTCAACTCTTTGATTTAAATTCCTGTAAGAACAGTAAAATACATTAGCTTTATCTCCAAAAGCAAGTTTCGCAATTAGCCCGCATCCAAGCCCATCAAGGTCAATATCAGTAAAAATAATCATGACAATTACCACCATCCATTTTTAACTTCATTTCGTATCGTTTGGTTTCAACAATTTTTTTATACAGTATGTTGTTATGAATTAACATAATGTTTATTTTAACATACTAGAAAATTATACCACCTACCATCATGACCTGGTGATAGTAATCACAGACATATCTAAAATGAAATGGTATTATGCATGAGAAGTTTCAACAAAAACAATGAAACGGGGTTATAAATTGAACTTTCCACAACTAAAAATTGGTCATATGATGCCTAAGGTTCCGATTATGCAAGGTGGTATGGGTGTAGGTATTTCACTTAGTAAATTGGCATCAGCTGTCGCAAATGCTGGCGGAATTGGGATTATCTCAGGAACGGGAATATCAACCGATGAAATGAGATCGCATATTAGAAAGGCGAAAAGTCTGATTAAAGATGCAGGATACATCGGTGTGAATGTTCTATTCGCGATGAATGACTTTGCTGAAAAAATGAAAGCTGCCCTTGAAGAGAAAGTTGATTTTATTATCTCGGGTGCTGGAATTTCTAGAGATATGTATGCATGGGGAAAACAAGCAGGAATTCCAGTTATTTCAATTGTCTCATCTGCTAAATTAGCAAGGATTTCCGAAAGACTTGGGGCTGCAGCGGTTGTCGTTGAAGGCTGTGAAGCAGGTGGACATCTTGGCACCGACCGCCCAATGTTCGATATCCTCCCTGAAGTGGTTGAAGCGGTTTCCATTCCCGTTATTGCTGCAGGAGGAATTATCACTGGTGGAGACATTGCAAAGGCCCTTGCCATGGGTGCCTCAGGTGTACAAATGGGGACACGCTTTGTTGCCAGCGAGGAATGCGACGCACCATTAGCATTTAAGCAAAAATATGTTGAAGCAACGAAAGAGGATTTGGTCTTAGTTAAAACGACCGTAGGACTTCAAGGCAGGGCGATTAATAATCATTTTGCAAAATTAATCAGTGGACCTGACAAGTTAAAAATCGCTAAATGCATTGATTGCTTAAAGAATTGTTCCTACCGCTTTTGTACAATGGATTCTCTATTGGTTTCAATGAATGGTGATGTCGAAAATGGACTTGTTTTTGCAGGTGCACGAGTGGGTGAAATTCAAGATATTCTCCCTGTTCAACAAATCATCAACAAGCTTACATTAGAATACAATGAAGCAATTTAGCTATTTAAAAGAGCCAACCGAATTGTTCGGTTGGCTCTTCCACTTCCTGTTATGGTAAATTACTTATTTTATTCTGAATCGGAGTTCTTGGTTTTGGCTCCGGAATCACTTCTGGATAACCCACTCCCAAAACACCTATAATATCATAACCATCCGGAACACGAAGAATCTCCCTGTTTTTTTGTGTAATGCCAATGGATGACCAAAATGTCCCCACACCCTCTGACCAAGCTGCTAAATTAAAATTTTGGATAAAGCAGGCCGTTGCCATTGCATTTTCCTCAGTCACAACAGAGGTCGCACCTTGCTTTGATAAAATCATTAACACAATTGGTGCGTTCCCAAAATTCGTTTTATGGTTTAGCTTCTCTCTTGTCTCAGTTCCAATAAAATAAATTTCCCATGGTTCTGTCATACGGTGATTCGGTGCCATTGTGGCAGCCTCTAACCATGAAAGGATTGAATTTTGGTCAATCTCCATGGATTTGAATTTTTTTATGTTTCTGCGCGTTTTTATCGCATCTATCGTATTCATTTTCATTCCCCTCCTTCTGTAATAGCTGCTCATCGTAATATCATATGCATCAATTCTTAACTTTTTATTAAAAGTGACAAAATTTCCGCTATAACTTAACCTCTAAGTTTATAATATCCTCTTTTTAATCCGTAATAACAGAACCATAGTGCTTGAACAAAGAAGAATATCCCCCAGAGTGGCGCTGGTATGATCCCTGTAAGCCGGGCAAGATTTGCAGCGTCCCCTGCAGATTGTGGCTGTAATACACTGATATACAAGATTTCATAAGCACTCTGGACGGAATCAACTAAAAGAATCGAGGCAATTAACAGTAATAGGTTATCTCTAAAATTTTGACTCCCTTTAATGAGTAAGTAAAGAAAAGCCACCGCAAATGAGCACAGCCAAAACAAACCATAAGGATTCCTTACCCAAAAAATAAGATTCAAGCCAATAAAACCTAACAATATGTCAATTAACAAATTCTGCTTTTTCTTACCAATTAATAAAAACGACAGAAACGCCATAAATGACGCAAAGGTGTATCCTCCTAGGCTCGTTAAGAAGCTGCCAATCCATGTTGACTGATTACTAATTGTCGCCCCTTCGGAATTCATGAATAACGATATTCTTTCGACATTCCCTCCAAAAAGAGCAATTAAAGCATGACCTGATTCATGGATGAGCGTATTGATGACTTTCACATAGTTTCCTAGGAACGGAACATGAATCAACAGAAAAGCAAACACGAGGAAAAGGAAAAACTTCGCACTGAATCTGTCTCGAACAAAGCTCATAATAGATTCTCCTCTTTTATATTTAGTAATATCTCCATTTTAACATCTTTTGTCTTTTCATTTGCGCAATTCAACTTTATATCTAAAAAGCTAGCAATCACTCAGATCACTAGCTCTTTACATTTAAACTCTGTTTCCATGCTCAATAAGTTGTCCATCCTTCATTACGTAAATCCGATCACATAGCGGGAGAATCTGTTCATCATGAGTAACAATGATAGCAGATTTGTTTTGCTCCTTAACGATTTTTGCGATTAACTCAATTATGGCCATGCTTCGATTTGAATCCAAACTGGCTGTTGGTTCATCAGCCAAGATGATTTCTGGATCATTAATAAACGCTCTAGCAATGGCTACTCGTTGCTTTTCTCCACCCGATAACTGGTGGGGATAAAATTTAGATCGTTGCTCCATCCCAACTGCAACTAACATCTCGTTAATCTTTCTTTTACTTTCCTTGGTCCACTGATTCGCCATTTTTAAAACAAGGCTCAATTGCTCTTCTACCTTTAAATAAGGGACTAAGTTCGATGTTTGGAAAATATAACCTAGGTGATTTAATCTAATGTTTGCTTTATCCATATCGCTAAAGGTTGCAATGTCTGTGCCATTTACAATGACTTTTCCTTTATCAGGAGATTGCAAGGCACCTGCAATCGATAAAAACGTGGACTTTCCCGACCCCGAAGGACCAATAATTGCAACCACTTCGCCCGTTTTTAAACGGAAGGATAAGTTTTTCACGATATGATTTTCCTTATCGCCATCTTTAAATGATTTTTCAACCTGTTCTAAAATTAATGGTTCCATCATCATATTATTCTACTCTCCCCATTGCTTGAATTGGATCAGCCTTTACAATATTTATTACCGATAATAATGAGCCGAATATCGACACAATAAATAATACCCCTGAGAATTTAGCAATTTGCACAAAATCGAATATAAACGGGATATCATCAGGAAGTATAAACATAAAGCCCTTAGTAAAGGCCACAGCTGCAGCAATACTAACAATGGTTAACATAATCACTTGGAGGATGGTTGATTTGACCAATTGACTCGATTTAGCACCGATGGCTTTCAAGATACCAAACTGTGCCGTTTTTTGTATGGTCATAATATAAAAGAATGCGGCTAAAACAAAAACAGCAATCACGATTAAAAACGATAACATCATATAAAGCGAATTTTGTTCAGCCGTATACCCAGGAATACCTTTGACCACTTGATCCTTTTTTACCCATTCTCCATTTTTATATAAGCTAGAAATGGATTTTTTCAAACCTAAATCATTTTTGTTTATGGCAATGCCGTTATATTCACTTTTGTTTGAGCCGCCAGCGAGTTCCTCCCAAGTGTCAAGGGAAATAAGTGCAACAGGTGTATGGCTAAAAGTTTGATCATCTAGAAAACCAACTACCTTTAAGCTTATTCCGCTTCGTGCATCTTTTACGATCATTCCTATCTTAATTGTTCCAGATAGCGAGCGGTCTAGTAAGACAGAATTTTCCCCGATTGTTTCTAAACTCTTACCATCTGGCTCTAAAAAACTCCCTGGCTTTACAGCCATAAATGTAATATCTAATTTATCCTCAGAATTCACTTTAGAAATGGCCCCCATTTGAATACCAATTGGCTGAGCCTCGCTTTTTGCTGTCAATTTCTCTAAATCAACTGTAAAGTGCGATCGATCAATGCGCCCCTCTGCACTTTTTTGCAGATAAATAGAATGTACTGGCATGTTAATTATCGATGAAGCATTGTTCATAGATAAGCCATTTGCAAGTCCATTGATGACAAAAACAAGTATCGCTACGAAAAAGAGAATAAAGCTGATTAACAAATATCTCACTTTAAAAAATGTCATTTCCTTAAATGGTAATGAGTACATAAAAAATTCACCTTCCCTTTCATTTCACAAACAGAATACTGTTCGAACATGAACGGAAGATGAACGTTTCTTTACAATTTGGAAAGGGCCACAGTAAAAGTAGTCCCATTTCCCTCTATGCTTTCTACATCAATTTTTCCATGGTGCAAATCAATAATGGATTTGACAATCGACAAGCCTAAACCAGTTCCTTCAACTGAACGGGCTCTAGAGGCATCAGCCCGGTAAAAACGGTCAAAGATTCTGTCGAGATCCTTCTGACTTAATCCCGCGCCAGAATCTTTAATAACTACTACAACTTCTTTATCCGCTTCAGTCAATTCAATATCAATCGTACCGTTTTCACGATTATACTTAATCGCATTCGTCAGCAGATTTTCCCAGACAGAATATAGCAATGCTGGGTCCCCTTTAACCGTGGCATCAGATAGTGAGTAACTCATCATTATTCCTTTTTCCAGGGTGCTCCATTCGTATTGATGAATAACAGCTTTGAGCTGTTCTGCAATATCTACGGTACTTACCTCCATTAAATCCTTTTTACTTTCAATAGTGGATAGGAGTAATAGCTGTTTGGTCATCCTGGAGAGTCGGTCCACCTCGAATTGAACCACGCGTAAATATTGTTGCTCTTCCTGCTCACTTTTGTCGCTAGTTTCCAATAAATTCAAATACCCTTTTATATTGGTTAGTGGTGATTGGATATCATGGGATATGTTAGAAATTAGTTCTTTTCTTAACGAATCTACTTTTGCTAATTTTTCTGCCATCCTTGTAAAACTGACTGCTAAATTTCCAAGTTCATCGCTTCGGGTAATATCCAACTTGATTGAAAAATTTCCTTCTGCAATTGCTCTCGTTGCGTTATTAAGCTTTCTGATCGGATTGACTAAATATTTGGTACTAATTAAAACCAATATAACGCTTAATAAAATTGAAATGAATAACAGCCAGCCAAAAAGAATATGCATTTCGTTAAACATAAGCTTAATATCTGGCCTGATAAAAATGGCATATTCTTCACCTTTATACTCAAAGGGGACACCGACTGAGTTTTTTAATTCGTTTGCAAAAAATCCGGTTACAAAGGTTTTATGAGGAAAATTGCGAATCCCATGATAAACCTCTCCATCTAAAACTTTTTCTGGAATATCTGCTTGTAAGTTCTTTTCTCTATACGACGAACCAAAATAATGCTTGTTCCCCTCATTATTGACTAAAAGTATTTGGTAACCAATCGTACCAATATGGTCAAAATAATCCTGTAGACTAATCAAAGGGTGCTTACTAGCAAAGTCAGCTATTTCATAGGCAAAATTCATGATTTTTTCATCATTTTGCTGTTTCAATTTGAATTGGTAATAAGCATTGGAAAGAAAAAAAGAAATAATTCCGCTGACAATCATAATCATAATCGTAATAAAGGCGAATTTACTATACAAAGATTTCATGATCATTAGTTAAAGAACCTCCAGGGAATATCCTACCCCTCTAATCGTTTTGATGGTAAAATCCTCTGCAATATTTGCAAACCTTTCGCGTAACCGTTTGATATGGACATCCACGGTTCTTTCATCCCCTTCAAAATTATGACCCCATATTTTTTCAATCAAGTGGCCACGGCTAAACACTTGATTAGGATGCGTAGCAAGAAAAGATAAAAGATCAAATTCCTTTAACGGGAGCATAAAGGTCTTGTTATTAATTTTAACCTCATAGCTTTTTTTGTTTATGTATAAGGTCCCAATCTTAATATTCGCTTCACCAGATTTTCCATATCTTCTTAAAAGGGCATTGACCCTAAATATTAATTCTTTGGGTTCAAACGGTTTTATTAAGTAATCATCCGTACCTGATTCAAATCCCTTTTCCTTATCTTCAATCTGGCTTTTGGCCGTTAATAAGATAATCGGAATATCATACTCTTTTCGGATTTCAGTTGTTAAAAGGTAACCATTCATGACTGGCATCATGATATCTACGATTGCTAAATCACAATCCTCTTTATTTAAAAGTTCAAGTGCAGTTCCCCCATTTTCCGCTTCAATTGTTTTAAATCCTTCTCTCATCAGCAAACTTTTTACAAGATTGCGGATATATACATCATCATCAACGATTAAAATTTTTTTCATCCCATCACCTGCTTACTCATAGCGCTATTTTACTCACCTCATTGTACTTAAATGCTCTTTAATTGGAAAGAAGCAACTCGATTTTGATTAGACAAAGAAACAACTTTTATGTTACCATCAAGTTGTTGCATTGATACCAGGCATATTTATTACAAGGGGGAATGAAATTGATAGAGTTTAAAAACATAGTTAAGAAGTATAAATCAAAACCAATTATTAAGCCCTTTTCATTGGAAATTGAGGCTGGTCAGCTGGTCGTTTTCATCGGACCCAGTGGTTGTGGGAAAACTACCTTACTGAAGATGATTAACAAATTGATTCAACCGACCTCCGGCAAAATTTTTGTAAATGGGACGGATATTTCAACCATGAATCCGATTGAACTGCGCAGAAATATTGGTTATGTCATCCAAAATACTGGTTTATTTCCACATATGTCGATCAAGGAAAATTTAGAGTTAATTCCAAAACTTAAAGGAGAAGATCCTGCTTCAATTGCCACTAAAACAGGCGAGCTGCTTGAGTTGGTCGGTTTAGACCCAAAGGAATACCTACATCGGTATCCCAAAGAATTAAGCGGCGGACAGCAGCAAAGGATTGGCGTGGCAAGAGCTTTCTCAACCAACTCCGATATTATTTTAATGGATGAGCCATTTAGTGCATTAGATCCTGTCACAAGAAGCTCCCTACAAGATGAACTTTTTCAAATGCAAAAAGAATTAAACAAGACGATTATCTTTGTAACCCATGATATGGACGAAGCTATTAAAATAGCGGATAAGATTTGTATTTTAAAAGACGGGGATATTCTTCAATATGATACCCCTGAAAATATTTTAAAGAATCCTGCCAATGACTTTGTTGAAGACTTTATTGGCAAAAGACGGGTTTGGAACAATCCTGAATTATTAATGGCTGAGGATATTATGATTCCTAATCCTGTTAAAATCACCTCAATGCGTACGGTGCTACAGGCTATTGAAGTAATGAAAGACCAAAAAGTCGATAGCCTAATGGTTACAGATAAAAATAATGTCCTTAAAGGTTTAGTGACCTTAAAGAGCATCCAATTGCTCAATCGAACAATCTCAATCGAAAAGGTAATGGAACAAAATGTCCTTTCGGTTTCACAGGATGCCAATTTGATATCAGTTTTAGCAACAATGAATGAGCATAAAATTGGTTATGTCCCTGTTGTGAACAGTCATAACCAACTAATTGGACTTATTACCAGAAGCAGTATTCTTTCTGCCTTAAGCAGCCAGTTAATCGATTTGGAGGTGGCCTTTTAATGAGTGGATTTATGAATTATTTAACCACTAACTATGAGCAGATTTTCAGTCTACTTGGCCAGCATCTTTACTTAAGCGTAATTTCTGTCCTAGTAGCGATTATTATCGGTATCCCGCTTGGTATATTAATTTCAAGAGAGCAAAAGCTTGCAAAACCTATTATTGGAACAACCAATGTGATTCAAGCAGTACCTAGTTTGGCCTTACTTGGATTTCTTATTCCATTCGTTGGAATTGGCAGTACTCCTGCGATTATTATGGTCGTTCTTTATTCCTTGCTTCCTATCGTCAAAAACACGTATACAGGTTTAACGAATATTGATGGGGATATTCTGGAAGCCGCCAGAGGTATCGGTCTGACCAAGAGTCAAACGATGAGAAAGGTTCAGTTACCACTAGCCTTCCCGATGATTATGGCGGGTATCAGAATTTCAGCGGTTACCGCTGTTGGATTAATGACAATTGCTGCTTTCATTGGTGCTGGAGGACTAGGATATCTCGTTTTCTCAGGTGTGCAAACGGTCGATAATTATATGATTTTAGCTGGGGCTATTCCTGCCTGTATCCTTGCCCTAGTAATTGATTTTATCGTAGGAAAACTCGAATCCTCACTTTCCTATACAAGTAAACAAACTTCAGCAAAAAAAACGGGGAAAACCACTAAAAAAATGATGATTAGTTTTGCAAGTATTGTCATCATCATTGCCGGTGCTTTTACTGTTTATTCAAAGGTGAACGCAGAGGATAAAATTGTAATAGGTTCAAAAAATTTCAGTGAACAATTGATACTAGGGAATATGCTCGCCGATTTAATAGAAAATAAGACTGATATACAGGTAGAAAGAAAACTAAATCTTGGCGGCAGTCAGGTTGCCTTCGGTGCCCTAAAAAACGGTGACATCGATATGTATGTAGAATACACTGGGACAGGGTTAGTAAATATATTAAATCAGCCGCCACTAAGTGATCCGGACAAAGTCTACAATATTGTCCAGAAGGAATTCAAGCAAAAGTATGGTTTTGAACTGTTAAAACCAATTGGATTTAATAACACTTACGCCTTAGCTGTTCGTCAAGATACCGCTAAAGAATTGGGTTTAAAGACGATCTCTGATTTAGCCAAAGTCAGCAGCGGATTAACCTTTGGTCCGACCATCGAATTTCCAAATCGGGAGGATGGATTAATTGGACTTTCAAAAATGTATAATCTGAAATTTAATGAGGTTAAAGCGGTTGACGGCGGATTGCGCTATACGGCATTAGCCAACCATAAGAGTGATGTCATCGATGCTTTTTCAACTGATGGTTTACTTGAAGCGTTCCACTTGAAGGTATTAGAGGATGATAAGAACTTTTTCCCGCCTTATTATGCGGTACCGATGTTAAAAGAAGAAACGTTAAAAGAACATCCAGAACTAAAAAAAGTGATAAACTCCTTAGCTGGTAAGTTAACTGATGAAAAAATGCGAAAACTGAACTATAAGGTCGACAGCCTTAAACAGTCACCAGCCAAAGTCGCAAAGGAATTTTTAGAAACAGAAGGTTTATTAGAAAAATAATATATGAAGAAAAAGCCGGTCCTAAAAAAACCGGCTTTTTTGCATCTTCCCACCCCTTCTTACTCCTCCATAAAATGAAGGACTCTATCATATGTTTCTTCAGCACCTATGACAAGGAGGACATCCCCTTCGAGTATTGATGCATAGGGTCCTGGTGAAATAATTAATTCACCCTTTCGTTTCATCCCAATAACTGTTCCCCCGGTATTTTGCCAAAACTTCACTTCCGAAATGGTCTTTCCAATATGAATACAATCGGAAAATACCTCTACTTCGATGGGTGCCAATGGGTTCGTATGACGAAGCTTTCCTGAGTAGTCCATAATTTTTCGGAGCGTATCAAAGAGTTGTTCATCGAGCTTGTCCCTTTCGGAAATGAGGGAGTTCATTTGCTTCTCAAGATCTTTAATGCTTGCGAGGTTTGAAAACCGTTGAATATATTTATAAGCATTCTCACGAGAAGAAATAACAATGCCACTACCTTTTGTCGATTGAACAATCTCGACATCCTCTAGAATCTTAATGGCTCTTCTGACAGTTTCAGGGGATACCTTGTATTCACTTGCTAAAGTCGATCTCCCATGAATCTTTTCCCCTACCTTAAATTTCCCATCATAAATTCTATTTGCTAAATCTATCGCAATTCGCTCGTAAGTTGGAATTTGTACTTTTTGCATAACATCCTCCGCCGCCATCTTAATCTAAGTTTGACCCTGTAATCTTATTACTACTCAAATATACTCGTTTGCAGGATGCATTGCGAGTGGGAATATTGGTTTCCTTTCTAAAAAAGACATCAAGTGATTTCCTTTATATGATTTGGACATAATTGTAAGGTATCTTGTTAATGAGGTGAGAAATTGAAACGGAAAGTGCTGGTTATTTTAGGAAGTATATTTGTATTATTTATGACCTCCTTATTAATATTTTTTCTTGTAAAAGGGGAACCATCCAAGTGGCAAGTAGCCCTTGGCGGCATAATCGTATGTGCATTACCAGTTCTGCTAATTTTTAAGAAAAACATTCCATTTAATCTTCCAATCATTTTTGGGTTCTATTTATTTATCTTTTGCTCCACCTATTTAGGTTCGATTGGAGATTTTTATCTTATATATAAATGGTGGGATTCTACTATCCATTTTTATAAAGGGATATATATGGCTTGTGTTGGAATAACATTATATAAATTGATGATCCCTCAACAAGTAAGAAAGGATGTTTCTCGATGGATAATCTCGATCTTTATCCTCTCACTCTCTGTCTTAGCAAGTGTCCTATGGGAGATCTATGAGTTTATTGGAGATTTGAACTTCACACACATCATGCAGCTTGGTGGAAATAAAGATACGATGTATGATCTGCTGTGTGGCTTTTTTGGAGGACTTTTAATTGCCATTTACGCTTATTTTCGAAAACAAAAAGTTTAAAGAGGTGAATATTGTTGAATCGAAAACTTGTCATCACATTAAGTTTCATTTATGTGCTATTCATGACTATTTTATGTGTTTACTACTATTCAAAAGATGCAACCTTTGAAGGATCGGTTGCAATTGGAGGAATTGTTTGCGGTGCGATTCCGTTATTATTGGCATTATTCACCAAACTACAATTCAATTTACCGATTGTTATTTCTTATTTAATTTTCTTAGTTGGTTCACAATATCTAGGTTCAATCCTAGGCTGGTATGGTCTCGGTTGGTGGGATACCTTTATGCATTTGGTCAGTGGAGCCATTCTCGCTTTTTCTGGGATTGCTTTATATGAACGTTTGATTCATCGAAATGCGGGAGATAAGATTTCACCATGGTTTGTGTTTTTATTTACGTTATCCTTTGCTGCACTCGGTGGTGTATTATGGGAAATTTATGAATTTAGCTCCGATCAATTTTTCAATATGACCTTACAAGGAGGAGGAAATAAAGATACAATGACAGATTTAATTGCTGATACAATTGGCGGGTTGATTATTGCCGTGTCAGCTGGTATTCGTACTCGGAAAAAGTTAAAAAAAAGACAATGAGAAGGTACGTCTTATTTGACGTACCTTTTTTGAAAATATAGATATTAAACCGTAACTGCCACAAAAAACTCCTCGTAAAGTGCTTGAACCGCTCTCTTTTCCTCTACTTCCTTAACCCCAAACATCATGCTTACTTCTGATGAACCTTGGTTAATCATCTCGATATTAATACGGGCTTTCGCCAGCGCTTTGGAGGCTCTTGCCATTGTCCCAACATTGTGGCGCATTCCCTCGCCAACTACCATTATAAGCGCAAGACTGTGTTCAATCTTCACTTGATCGGCATGCAACTCTGTTTCAATCCGTTCCTTAATCGCCTTCTCCATTTCCGCATCCATTTGATTTTCACGAAGGATTACGGAAACATCATCAATGCCTGAAGGCGTATGTTCATAAGATAATCCGAAGTCTTCTAAGATACTTAACAGCTTCCGTCCAAAGCCTACCTCTCTATTCATTAGGTATTTACTTACGTATATACTACAAAACCCTTGGTCACTGGCAATACCAATGACTGGTCCATTTGTGTTGTCTCGTTCATAGACGATCTTAGTTCCAGGTGCACTTGGATTATTTGTATTTTTGATTTGAACAGGAATTCCTGCTCTGAACGCGGGAACAAGTGCTTCATCATGTAATACGGTGAATCCCGCATACGAAAGTTCACGCATTTCTCTGTAAGTCAGTTCTTTTATTTCCTTCGGATTTTCTACGATGAAAGGATTGACGGAATACACTGCATCGACATCGGTAAAATTCTCATAAAGGTCAGCTTTAAGGGCATTAGCTAAGATGGAGCCAGTAATGTCGGAGCCGCTTCGTGAAAAGGTAAATACCTCACCTTGCCTGCTATAACCAAAGAATCCTGGAAATATTAGGATCCCTTTTCGTTCGTGCAAAGAATATAATTGACTATAAGCTTCAGGCAGTGCCTGAGCATTACCAGGCTCATCACTGACAAGCAGCCCTGCTTCTTTCGGGTCTATGTAAGAAGCTTCTACGCCCTGCTTACGGAAATAGGCAGCAACCAATTTCGCGTTGTTATCCTCACCACTTGCTTTTAACAAATCCAGAAAACGATCAGGTTTTGTTTTATCTGCGCTCAGCCGCTTTGCTAAATCTTCCTGAATTTCGATAATAATGTCATGTGACAGTGATAATTCTTCTGCGATTGAGCAGTATCTTTCAAGGACGGCTTCAAATGGTTCCCTTGGGTCCTTATTTTGTAGACAAAGTTCTCCACATTCAATCAATAAATCAGTTACCTTATCATCTTCTGCAAACCTTTTCCCGGGGGCAGAAACGACAACCACTCTTCTCTCGGGGTCTGAAACCACAATCTTAAATACCTTTTCCATTTGTTTTCCTGATGCTAGTGAGGACCCACCAAACTTTACGACCTTCATCCCTACATCTCCCTAATCCTAAAAATATAATCTTAATTTTAATCATATTCAGAAAATAATCAAGTTTTTTCTTTTACACAAAGACAATTGTTCACCCCTAGTGGACAACTACAAAAAAAGAGTGGATCTCGGCTAGAAATACACTCTTTTTTTCCGAACTAGAACTAACGAAGTAAATCAATAAAATGGGCAAGAATCTTGGCCGTAAGCCCCCAAATCACTTTTCCTTCATAACGGTAGAAATACTCCTCAATCCCACGTGTCCGCCAATTATAATTTTCTCCCCCAACAATAAGGTCAAAGGGAAAATTCACCTCGGGTTCTGCCTTAAATTCAATGCGATAAATCTCTGGTTCATTTTTTATTAAAAATGATAGCGGCACGGTAAAAATCTCACCGACTTCTGAAGGGTTAGGAACAATCGTATTAGGTGTTTTAATGTAGCCAACAAAAGGATAGATTATCATTCCATAAGGTGAAATCATAAAATCCAATGGGAGTACATTTGATATATACTCCTTGCTGACACATAATTCTTCAACGGTTTCACGGATAGCGGCTGCTTTTTCGTCGGTATCCTGGGCATCAATCCTCCCCCCTGGAAAACAAATTTCTCCAGGCTGCCTTCTAAGTTCAAGGGAACGAACTTCTAACAAAACGTGAATCCCGTCCTCTTTTTCAATGAGCGGGACCATAACAGCATATTTTGAAAACTTCTCACTGCCAAGGATCTTTGGTGTATGGTTTTTTAATTTTGATAGGATCGGTTCCAGCTCCATGACTCCACCTCACTTCATTTTCAAATAACTTACTATTACAATACCACTATTTACCTGAATATAAAAAAACAATCCAATTAGTTTGTTGGATTGTTCGCTAAAAAAATTTTATCCCTATTTCTCATACCATGAATACATATAATTAACATCCTCAATTTCTTGTGCAGTTTTTACGATTTTTAATGGATGGAAGGTGTCAATCATAACGGCTAGTTCTAGCGTTTCCTTTTTTCCAATACTCGCTTCTGTTTTCCCGGGATGTGGGCCATGTGGGATACCGCCTGGATGGAGCGTAATGGAACCTTCCTGTACACCTTTACGACTCATAAAATTACCTTCCACATAATAGAGAAGTTCGTCGCTGTTCACATTGCTATGATAATATGGAGCTGGTATGGACTCTGGATGGTAGTCATAGAGTCTTGGAACAAACGAACAGACAACAAAATTATTCCCTTCAAAAGTTTGATGGACTGGCGGCGGCTGATGGACTCTCCCGGTGATTGGTTCAAAATCTTCGATATTAAAAGCCCATGGATATAAATATCCATCCCAGCCCACTACATCCAGGGGATGATGTCCTAAAATATGCGAGGTTATCTTCCCTCTTGATTTTGTTAAAACCTCAAATTCACCCTTTATATCGAATGTCGTCAGTTCCTCCGGGCCACGAAGGTCCCTTTCACAAAATGGGCTATGCTCTAATAGCTGACCATATTCATTTCGGTACCGTCTTGGTGTAGTGATTTGGCTGAAGGATTCAACAAACAGCATTTTTGCCTCTTCATTTTCGTTTGGTATAACACGGTATATGGTCCCAATCGGAATAATTAAATAATCTCCCGGCTGGTAAGATAGGGTCCCATACATCGTTTCTAGTTTTCCAGTCCCATAGTGGACATATAGCATTTCATCGCCATCACCATTTCGATAAAAGCTTGTCATCGGTGCTGTTACATGGGCTGTTCCAATTAATAAATCCTGATTCCCCAAAATATATTCCCTTGCATGAAGGGCATCACCTTTTGTTGGAACTTTACTGGTAAAAAAATGACGGTGTTTGAGAGGCTGCTGGACCTCATATTCTGGCAAATAATCTCTTATTAATTCCGCTTTCACCACTTCTGTTGGCATATACTGATGATACAAAATCGATTGGGTTCCCGAAAACCCCCGTGTCCCCATTACCTGCTCTCGGAATAGGCTCCCATCTGCTTTTTTAAACATTGTATGCCGTTTGTGCGGTATCTTCCCCATTTGGCGGTAATACATGTTTTCACCTCTCTTCAGCGATTATCTCATTCTGTAACACGCCAAGATGATCAATCTCTAACTTAACTCGATCACCTGGTTTTAACCAGCGATGCACTTGATCACCAAGTTCAAGAATACATCCAGATCCGACAGTTCCTGAACCAATCATCTCACCAGGGTATAAGGTGACACCCGCCGAAGCCCTCTCAATCATCTCTCCAAAGGAATAAAATAGGTCTTTCATATTTCCTTCGGAAAGAGGGCGTCCATTTACAATAGCTTTCATGGTAAGATCAAAACCTTTTCCTACTTTTAATGGTTCTAACTCATCTTTTGTAACAATCCATGGTCCTATTGAAGTGGAGAAATCCTTCCCTTTAGCGGGACCAAGGCCAACTTTCATTTCTTTCCTTTGCAGGTCTCTTGCGCTCCAATCATTTAAAATACAGTAGCCAAAAATATGCTCATCCGCTTGATCTGCAGATATATTTCTGCCTTCTTTCCCAATGATGCAGGCAATCTCAAGCTCATAATCAAGCCAGTTACACTCTTTTGGCTTTACAATGGCTTCTCCTGGTCCTTTAATAGCAAGATGATTAGAGAAATAAAAGACAGGGATTTCGTACCATTCTGGAATCATTCCAAGACCCCTATTTTCCCTTGCTTGTTTCACATGCTGTTCAAATGCATAAAAATCACGAAAACTCCTAGGGAATGGCAGCGGCGCCTTTAAACGGAGTTCACTTAATGGATACACTCCTTTATGCTCCTTTGTAAATGAGAAACTGGCGGCATTTTCTAGATTAGCAACACTATTTTCTAGAAAATCCAAGAGATTACTAGGCAGCATTCCACTTGATGCTTCATGCATATCAACCGCATGGTCTTGATCCAATAACCATCCTGCCCTGAATGTCCCATCCATTTTTTCGAACGTTACGAATTTCACAACACTCACCTTTTCTAGGTTTTTCTCTTCATTTCAAACATTTTTGCTAAGGGGTCTGTAAAGATATTTCCTGCCATTCTTCCAATCGGCATCAGTTTCGCAGAATCAATCCGTCCCTTATCAAACAGTTCATCGTTTACATGGAAATGAACTACTTTTCCAATTACTAGACTTCCTGCCCCAGGCTTATCACCAAAATGCAATACTTGTTCTAGTTCACATTCTAGGTGGACAAGCGATTCTTTAATCCTCGGCACCTTGACATTGATACTAGGTTCTTTCGTTAAACCCACTTCCACCATTTCGTCGACATCCGGACTAAATTCAATCGCACAATCATTCATTTGCTCCGCCATACTGTTACTAACAATATTAATAACAAATTGACCAGTGCTTTCAATGTTTACAAGCGTATCTTTTTTAGCTCCATCTGTTCCTCTTCTCATTGGTGAAAAACAAATGAGCATAGGGTCCGCACAAATTGCCGTAAAAAAACTAAATGGTGCCGCATTAGCAGTGCCATTCTCATCCACTGTAGAAACAAAAGCAATTGGACGGGGGAGAATTGACCCAACTAATAATTTATACGCCTCTCTCCATTCAAGTGTTTTCGGGGAGATTTCCATTGCATTTATCACCTCACTTAGTTGAGCTCTAAAAAAGGAAGAGATCTCTCTCCCTTTAGCACTATTAAACTCTTTTCGCTATTCTTTATAAATTTCCACGTCTTTCCTGCTCCCGCTCAATCGACTCAAATAAAGCTTTAAAGTTTCCTTCTCCAAAACCTCGTGCCCCTTTTCGTTGAATAATTTCAACAAATAATGTTGGGCGGTCAACAATTGGTTTCGAGAAAATCTGCAGTAAATACCCCTCATCATCCCTGTCTACTAAAATATTTAACTCACGCAGCTTTTCTATTTCTTCATCAATTTTTCCAATCCGTTCACCTAAGGATTCATAATAGGTATCAGGAGTTTTAAGGAATTCAACCCCATTTTGCTTTAATATGGCTACTGTTGAGACAATATCCTCAGTTAGGATTGCTAAATGCTGTACACCCGGTCCATTATAAAATTCTAGAAATTCCTGAATTTGTGATTTTCGTTTCCCAACCGCAGGTTCATTGATTGGAAACTTGATCCGTCCTCCATTATGCATAACTTTTGACATAAGTGCAGAGTATTCTGTCGTAATGTCCTTGTCAGAGAAATGTTTCATTTCTTTAAAGCCCATAACCTTAGCATAATACTCCACCCATTCCTCCATCCGCTCGACGTTCCCAACGACATGGTCAATCCCAATTAAACCCGTATCTTTAACAGGTAATGCCGCCGAATATGGTTCGAATCCAGGTAAGAATGCACCCTGATAATTTTTGCGTTCTATTAACGTATGGATCGTGTCCCCATATGTACCTAGAACGGCTTTTTTAACCACTCCTGATGCATCTTTCATTTCAAATGGCGCAGTAATAGCAATCGCGCCTCGATTCACAGCCTCTTCAAATGCTTTCTCGACATTATCAACTAAGAGTGCTATGTCCTTCACACCGTCTCCATGCTTCTTAACAAATTGGGCTACTGAACTATCCTCAGTATAAGAACCTGTAAGCACAAGACGAATATTTCGCTGCTGCAGGCAAAAGGAAGCGGTTTCACGATTTCCTGTTTCCAAACCGGAATATGCTACTGGTTCAAAACCAAATGCTGTGCTGAAAAAGTGACATGCCTGTTTGGCATTACCTGTGTAAATCTCAATATAATCCACGTCTCGAACCGGAAAGAAGTCATTAGCTAATTGGTCTGCTCTTACTCTATTTTCTTTCATTTAGAAACCCCCATTAACTAAATATAATAATATTCAGAATTAATTCTAATTCAAAGAATCTTGTCCTTTCAAGGATAGGGTGTAAAGCAATAACGCTTTTTGGTGCTAAAGAAATCAGGATAATTTTTGAGTTATTTCCCGAAAACACAAAAAGAAACTTACCCGTTTCGGGAAGTTTCTACTTTAATCATTTTGGAAATATTATTCATTAGAATAATAGACATTTAAAAAATTTTTTTCGATTAGGAAAGAATCGCCCGATCGCTAGCCATATGTTCACCACGGATCCGTTTAAACTCCGTTAATAAACTTTCGATTGTAAGCTGTTTCTTATTTTCCTCACTGACCTCTAAAATAATCTGGCCCTTGTCCATCATAATTAAACGATTTCCTAAATCAATCGCTTGCTGCATATTATGTGTGACCATTAATGTGGTCAGTTTGTATTTGTCGACGATTTCTCTCGTCAAATTTGTAATTAATTCCGCTCTTGATGGATCAAGTGCCGCTGTGTGCTCATCAAGAAGGAGGATTGATGGCTCTGTGAAGGTTGCCATTAATAAGGATAATGCTTGGCGTTCTCCACCTGATAATAGCCCCACCTTTGCACTAAGTCGATTTTCGAGTCCTAAATGCAATGATTCCAATACCTCACGAAAATAATCACGCCGCTTTTTTGTTACCCCTTGGCGAAGGGTTCTCATTTTGTTGCGTGAGTATGCCATCGCGAGATTTTCCTCAATTGTCATACTTGGAGCCGTTCCTGCCATTGGGTCCTGAAAGACACGTCCAATCATTTTTGACCGCTTGTACTCAGACATATTGGTAACATTTTTCCCGTTAATATGAACTTCACCGACATCTGGGATTAATACACCGGAAATGATATTCATTAATGTTGATTTTCCTGCACCGTTACTTCCAATGACAGTGACAAAATCACCAGGCTGAAGGATCAGATTCACATGATCGATAGCGATTTTTTCATCCGGAGTCCCTTCATTAAAAATCTTATGAATTTCATTTAAGTGTAGCATGATTGTCCCCCTTCACTTCCGCATTCGCCTGGATGATATTCCTTCGCTCTGATCTTCGTCGTGCTTTCCGCTTTTTCTCTTTAGAACCTTCAATGATTTTGGGAGCAGTAAGAGCAATAATAACAATAAGTGCAGTAATCAGCTTCATATCACCTGGGTCTAAGAAATCTACACGTAAGGCTAACGTTACGACGATTCGATAAATGATGGAACCGCCAATCACAGCAAGAGTTGTCCGAGCGATTGTTTTTGTACCAAATAGGGCTTCACCGATAATAACGGAAGCAAGACCAATGACAATCATCCCAATTCCCATACCTACGTCTGCAAATCCACCTTGCTGGGCAATCAGAGCACCCGAAAATGCTACTAATGCATTAGATAAACCTAAGCCAAACACTACAAGAAGATTGGTATTAGCAGAAAGGCTGCGAATCATTCGTTTATTATCTCCTGTTGCTCTAACAGCTAGACCAATTTCCGTCCTTAGGAACAAATCCGTCAGGAATTTAATCACAAATGTAACGATAATCATAAAAAGGAGAATTCCCCATGTTTCCGGCAGGCTATCACCGAGACCGACCATGGAAAGAATATTATTGAAGAAAGAATCAATTCCTGTCTTTTCAAAAAATCCACTGATTTTCGTAAAAGCTGTATCTGTATTTAATAAAGGGATATTGGAACGCCCCATAATTCTCAGATTTATTGAATAAAGTGCAATCATCATTAAAATACCGGAAAGCAAGTTATTAATCTTTCCAAATGTGTGCAGAAGTCCCGTCAAACATCCTGCTGCAAAACCTGCAAATAGTGCCATAATTGTAGCTAAAAATGGATCGGTACCATTCGCAATCATAACCGCTGAAATCGCTGCTCCAGTGACAAAACTCCCATCAACCGTTAAATCTGGAAAATCCAGAATACGAAAGGAAAGATAGACGCCCAGTGCCATAATCGCGTAGATGATACCTGCTTCAAATGATCCAAATATGGCTGTAAACATTGAGATCATCCTTTCTATTATCATAAAGCATCCGAATTAGATGCAATATTTTATGTAGTGACAAAGAGGCAGCCTTCTAAATGAAGGCTCCTCCTTGAAAAATATCATTTATTTACCTTCGTAGAACTCACCTAAACTACTCCAAGCATCATTGACTGTTAAACCTTGAGCTTCAGCAGCCTTCTTGTTAATAACAAGCTTTAAGCTGTTAGGAAGCTCGACAGGGATTTCAGATGCTTTCTTTTTGCCGCTTAAAATGTCAGCTGCCATAACACCAGATTGATAGCCAAGATCGAAATAACTAAATCCACTGGCAGCAACCGCGCCTTTTTTCATGGAATCAAGTTCACCAACAAACAACGGGATTTTCTTGCTGTTAGCAACGGCAATAACTGAATCAAGTGCTGTAACAACGGTATTATCAGTAGGAATATAGATTGCATCTACACGTCCAACTAACGATTCCGAAGCTTGCTTTACTTCTGCAGTAGTTGAAACTGAAACTTTTACAAGTTTAGCACCCTTCTCTTTGACAATCTTTTCAACTTCTTCCACCTGAACAACTGAATTTTGTTCACCAGAGTTATAGATGACCCCAACATTTTTCGCTTTCACTTCGTCCGTAATAAAGCTGATGGTCTTTTTCGTTGCCTCTGGATGGTTATCGGTTGTTCCGGTAATATTCTTACCAGGTTTATCAAAGGCCTCAACCAATCCAGCACCCACTGGGTCTGTCACCGATGTGAAGATAATCGGAATATCTTTGGTGGCATTCAAAGCAGCTGTTGCACTCGGAGTAGCATTTGCAAAGATTAAATCGACTTTATCCCCGACAAAATTATTCGCAATTGTTTGCGTGTTGTTCATGTCTGCTTGAGCGTTTTGTTCATCATAGCTAACTTTAATTCCTTTATCTTTTAAGGCCTTTTTAAAGCCCTCTGTCGCTGCATCTAAAGATGGGTGTGGTGCAAATTGGGTAATACCCACTTTGAATTCCTTATCTTCTCCACCTTTTTCAGTTCCGCCTGCGGATTCTTTACTTCCACACCCTGCAAGCAGCATCATTCCTGCTAAAGCAATCGAAAATACTTTTCCTTTTTTCTTCATCTAGCTAAATCCCCCTCAAATACGAAAATATTAATTTTCAAAAAATTAAATATATTAAAAATTATTCTAGTATTTTTTTGAAAGAAAATCAATAGTTATCGTAAAAATATTTTTTCGCTTTAAAGCAACATAATTGTAAATCCATAATTCCCATGGTAAATAACCTATATTTTCTGCTAAAAAATAAAAATGCCTCCATTTTAAGTGGAGGCATTTTCAGGATATCGAAAAACTTTGGACAGCCTTTTTTATTTCAATTTCTTTAACAATTCACCGCGTTAATTTGTTTAATATAATTATATTGTATATCTTTTCAACAGAGTGTTTTCAATAAAGACCCTTAACTCAACTAATAATATTATGAAGACGTGGTGAAATGATTATTTAAGCCAAAAGATTCTAGACAAAGTGAATATGAACTTGTTTCTATCGATGAATTAGTTTCCGCCGATCAGCTTCTTAGTTTGATTGATAAATATATGAATTTTCATTTCTTCTTGAAAAAGTTCTCCCTTGGATTCCAATATCTTTCAGGAAATCTTTGATGAGAATGTGCTTCAAGCAATGAAAGAATCACAGAAAGGTCGGTGGTCGGGAATTATTAACGGACTATACTTACTTAAAGGTCAATGATAATATGCATAAGTTCACAAAAGAAGTGGTTGAAGTAGAGACTCGTGAATACTTTGAAGAACTTAATAAGGCAATTGAAGAGGACAGAATAAAAAGATTGCAACACATTTGCAAGTTTGGAAAAATGTGTGTTGCAATTCTTTGGGTTGATTTGGCCCCTGTTGATTGGAGCGGAAATCAACAGGCCCAGTTTCATGAGCAACTTATAATATTAATCGTTTTTTGCTTAAGACAAAATAAAAATCTGCCGAGAAAACCCCTTTCTCGACAAACTGAATGCCTCCATATAAAATGGAGGCATTCTAAGAATTATCTTTTCAATAATACTATTCTACCAATCTCGGGTATTTTCAAGTAAAAGGTCAATTTCAACTTTTTTAACGATATTATTATTTTTCTCAGATGTTAGATTTGACGTTGCTTCTAGTAATTTGTCGATATCGATTAGTACAGTACCCATTTCTAACCTCCTGAATGCTAGTTTGTTATTGTTTGATAAATCATTCGACTATTTCATTCAAATAATGGGGGTACCTTCTCAATTAATCTCAAAAAATATAAAAAAAGGGCTAATACATACTGTAGATAGCTAGTGAAAGTATGATATTTTTCACTAAGTTCAAATTATATCATGCGGTGTTTTCCAACGTTGTTCGTTTATCACCTTGGTTGAAAAAGTACTTCATCATCGGTGGTGTAACAATGGTTGTCACTAGCACAACTACCACTAATACGGCAAAAAGTTCCTCGGTGATTAAGTTAGTTTCTAAACCAATTGTGGCAATAATTAACGCAACCTCTCCACGTGAAACCATGGCTGCACCAATTCCAAGGGAATTCTTCCAAGAAAAGCGTGCCATTTTTGCTCCCGCAGCTGCACCAATTAACTTGGTTAAAATAGCAAGGATACTAAGGCCCAACATAAGACCCAGATGTTGAGAGATTCCATCAAAACTTACTGACAAACCAATCGAAGTGAAAAATACAGGCACGAAAATAGAATAACTAATGGTCTCCACTTTCTTAAATATTTCATTTTTATAATTTGTCTGACTAATAGCAACCCCAGCGATATAGGCACCAATAATACCCGCAACACCTGTTAATTCCGCTGCATAAACAAACAGAAAACAAATAATTAATGCACCCGTAACAAGCGATTCTGTGACCTTTAATGGGGCAAATTTCTTTAATAGCCATGGAACAATCTTCCAAGCTACTAAAATAGCACCCGAGAAAAAGAGGACCTTTTTTATAATCATCATGCTTAAATTTACTTCGTCTCCAGCCATACTCATGAGGAAGGCTAAAGCAATGATCACAAGAACATCATCAATGACCGCTGCACCTAAAATTGTTGTCCCTTCTTTAGATTGAATCTTATTTAACTCTTTCAGTGCTTGAACTGAAATACTAACACTAGTTGCGGAAAGTAATAATCCTAAAAATAATGCTTCGATGGTTGTCATATTCAGCAAAACCCCTGACAGAAAACCTGCCAATAAAGGAACAATGATTCCGCTGATCCCTACAAAAGTTGATGCCTTCCAAGTCCGTCTAAATTCATGGATATCAGTCTCCAGCCCTGCGATAAACATTAATAAGATCACACCAATTTGGCTTAGGTCTGCCAAGGTTTTCGTTTCTGAAATTAGCCCCAAAACGGCAGGTCCGATAATAACCCCAATTAATAACTTTCCTAAAACTGATGGCTGGCCTAATTTAACACTAATATCCCCAGCAATCTTTGAGGCAAATAAAATAATGGCTAATTCTAAAATTAATTCCATCCAATCACTACTCCTTTAAAAAAAATAAAAGGGTCTGTGTTTTAACAGACCCTTTTTGAATATACAAAAAAGCCCGTCAACTAAGGGACATAGTAGTCCCTTGGTGACAGGCTCCTCCAGATACAACAGATATTTTATTAATCCTATTATAACATTACTTATATTAACCTTCAATCAAATATAGTCGAAACACGTGATTCTTCCTTTAATGCCACTTTTTCATTGTACCAATTACTTTTTCCTTTAGGACCATAATAAAGGTGGTTTCTCCTTTATTCACTTTTTGCTTATTCCATTCATTAAAGCTGGCAACCGTAATTAAGAAGAGTCCGGCAATTAATAAATAGAACCACCACGGCATATTCCCCCAGTACGGTCTTGTTTGCAGGAATACGTTTAATAATAAAACGCCAGCTCCTACAAAGAAATATGATTTTATTTGTAAGAACATTCCAGCCAACAACGACAACATGGAAAGCGTCCCGACAATGATTGCATCATAAATTGTGTTGCTCGCCAAGCCATCTTGAATTAATAATAATGAAACGATGAGTAGGACTCCCCATTGAACAGCTTTCGTAACCTCCGCATATCGCCCCTTCAAACAACTGCGAATGAAAATGATCAGAATAATAAAGGGAAGAACAATTACTTCCCGCTCCCATAATGGCGGAATATTTAGCTTAGCCATGATTGAATAGTATGGTTGTAATAAATAGGCTCCGCCAAGTATGGTCATTAGGACAGATAACCTTTCAGGTACTCTTTTTCTTTGCAGTAAAAATGAAATTGCGATCAGCATGCCCGGCATTGCATGACTCCAAATAAATGGATCCTCGAACAAATACATAAGACCGAAAAACATGAATGAAACCAGCGTAAAACCGTCTATTTTTATTTGCTGAATTTTTGGTGCATATTCAACTAGCTGTTTGTAAACCAATTGTCCTATCATCGAAAGAACAATTCCTACCCCTCCAGTGACTAGCAATTTAGCAACTTCACCTACGTCACCCATATAAGTGAATTCTATTGTACCAATAAATACTAAAAATAAAGGAACAATCCCTAGAACATCCCAGTGGATTTTATGCAAATAAAACACTGTTCCTAAAGCATAGGCAAGCGTACCAAGATATGGCAGCAGATCAAACGGATAAGTAATCAACGTAAACACAATTCCCATTATTGAAAATGGGACTAAATAATAAGCCGTCCGTTTTTTATATTCATCTTTTGCGAAGAAAGCAAACAAGAATAGTAGCGCACTTGTAAACACAAAATCATAGTTTCCAAAAGATTGATTGATTATTTGATCGAACCCTGTTGAAACTATAAAGAATAAGGTAGTAAAACTACCATAAAGAAAAGCTTTAATTTTCCATTCTACTGTCATCAACTTTGTGCTAATCGCATAGACAAACAACGCAAAGATAAAGCTGTAAATGGAGTCTGTCTGAAATGCGAACCATGTGAATAATAGCGTCAGTGGATAAATGCTGTGTCCTACCCAACCAAAAGCAAATGATATGTTCAAATCATTTTTCCGGCAGAGATAGGCGATCAGCAGCATGATCACTGCACTCGTAGAAGTGATTAAGGAATTCATGGTATGACTTAAAGTAAAGTTCAGCATAATGGCTTGGATAATTGAAAAATACGAAATCAGCGCAGCGATACTTACTAAAAAAGGAACCCACTTCGTCCCAATCTTTTTATACAAATAATAATACATTCCAATCCCAACTAACAGAATAAGCGGTTGAACCCAGACATGGTTAATTTGATTAAACAATGCTTGGAGAATGGCCACAGTATAATGTGCATGGGATGTATACAAAGAGATTTTTTCCAACCTCTTATCCCCTATTGCTCTCCACACAAAACTTGATAATAATACAAGGATGGCAGCAATAGTAAAATTGGCTCCATACCCAAATTCTTTAAGATATAAAGAAAAGTTACTATTCATTTCTTCTCCAAAAGCAGCGATGGAAAGACCAAGTAAACTAGGAGTAATCCATACAGCGGCTTCCTTTAGGAAAATCCTTGCTTCTCTCTTATAAACTAAATAGGCAGCAACCATAAATAAGCATAAGAGAACACCTAATTCCCACCATAATAACAACGAAATAGCCGTCATCATAGCAATCACCATGACCGACATACCAACATCTCTGGAGGCAGTCTGAATGTTCTTTACATACTTTGAAAGGTGCCCAATACCTAACACACTAAATAGGATAAAACCTGTGATAAATAATTGTAGAGAGAAATTTATTGTATCAAAAGGCTGGCTTATTAATGCAATGATTTCATAAATGCTAGAGGCAGCAAAAACCGCGCTTAAATACGGATATAACCTTCTTGAACTGTGCTGGGACAAATAAACAAAGTTAACTGCAATGATGAAATAAGCAAGCATAAGCACAATCGACGGATTCCCTGCACGCAGGAGAATTCCTTCGAGACTTATATAAATAAATGCCATACCGGATATTATTGCACTTGTATATTGAAATGCTTTATTTAATGAAAACTGGTTATTCAAAGCCCTTGGAACAAAGACCATTCCAAATCCGACCAGAGCATAGATTATCGCTCCAAAAGAATCCAGGAAGCTGTGCTCAATTAACTGATAAGCACCATAAACAATCATGATACTAAAAATGAAATGATATTCCCTTCGGCCGCTTACATAAATCATTGATAAATATATAATCGCTGTTAACAGCAAATTGAAGCTGTATAAGACCTTGTTATCGAATAAAAAAAGCATAAACAGTGTACACAAAACAAGATTCACTTGGACATAAGGGATAAATTCCTTCGTAAAAAGTTTGATAGATTCCCTATTCTTTAACTTATGATAAACAAAAATAAAGATGGCATTGAAAATCATCATACCCAAGTAGAAGAAATCAATCTCCAGATGAAAACTAGCTAAAAGAAAGGCCATCCCAAGAGATACCGAAACAAAAGCGAACCAAACAAATAATCTTGATGCTAAGCTTTTTGCAAATAAATAGTAAACAATGACTGGAAGCAAGCTACCCAGCATTCCGAGTAAATAACGCCCTTCCCCAGTAATTGATAAATAGGATCCTAAAAGCCCAAACCATCCCAATGAGAGAATAAATATTGGTAAAAACAAACTTCCAAGGACAGTAAAGGCAAAAGCTGTTTTTTCTATTTTCAATACTTTTTTCGTTAAAAAGGCAATTCCATAAAATAATATAGCAACAATTGCAATGGACCCACTTTTCATGAAATTTGTCATAGATTCCCAATTACTTGTTGCAACAAACAAGCCACCGATTAGTAAGAAGATTACTCCGATGTTTAATAACCACGTAATATTCCTTTCACGAAGCTCTTCTGGTGTTGGTGTCTTCTTCACTTTCGCAGGTTTTTTAGCTACTGGAGTATGGACTTGCCTGCTTTTTTCATTTACAGAAGTTTTTGTCTCCATTTCAATTAAATCTAGATGGTATTGGTGATGTGCTCTTGCAACTGTGTCGACCATTGCATTAGAAAGGTACCCCTCCTCTCGTAATGTGTATAACTCTTTTCTAAAAATTTTCCGCTGCTCTTCTCGTATATTCAAATCCATAAAATCTCCCCACAATCATACTAAAATGGAAATAATACCAAATTTTTCTTTATAGTGTAATTTTACACCATTTATGAATATTTTCCAATATATTCTCAAAAAAACGTAATCCTTCGCATCTCTTTCTTAAAGATTTTACGTTTGGGTAAAATATCTGTATGATGTAAGAGGATTTACTTAAATAGACGGAGGAAACTATGCTTACATATAATGAAAAATTAGCGATTATCGAATCATTTCCTGAATTGGAGAGAAAAAATGTTTCACTAGGACGAGTCAATTTTCAGTTCGAAGGCAGTGTCTCAGATAAGAAAAACATTGTTTATCACTTACACCCAAACGGGAATGGATTTATTTATGCTGGACAGTTGGACAATTATGATACGGATGAAAAAGGAATGGTCAATATCCGTGATTACTCCGAAGACCAACTCCGTAAATTGTTAAAACAATCAATTCAATCCCTATCTCCAGTCGAAAAAACGGCTGCAGAAGAAGCGATTATTGGAGATTCAAAAGAGGAGCGTTGGGTAGATAGTGAAAATAGTGTCCTAATTCTAGTGGAAGAAAATGAATCCTGGAATATCTATTACGGGTTAAACCTGGATGCAACCTTTGATACCTATGAGGAAGCTGAGATGTTTTTACAAGAAGAGGGTTTTACTAGGCAGTAAATGAATGAAACAAGGCGGTGCATCTGCACCGCCTTTACTTTATATACTTTCTTTGTCGATCCATTCGTCTAAGCGGATAATGCTTTGTTTGGCTCGTTCATATTCAATCGTCCGATAATGATGCATACCGCCTTCTTCTTCATCCTTTTCATCGGCCCATTTAACAATTTGTTGTAATGGTGTCCGGACAATATCATTAGATGGCAAAAATGAGTCGGTATGGAATAAAATGGCGAGTGCGATTGACTTTGCTTTGATTGGATTTTCACCAAGGCGAATCAAGAGCTTATGGGCCCTTTCCGCCCCTTTGATTGGGTGAATGTCATTTTGTTTGTATAAGTCATAATCCCATTTTCCATTTTTATACCATGTATAATGACCCATGTCATGGAGGAGTCCTGCTTTTGCAGCAATGTCTACATCCAGTTGATGTTCCTTCCCTAATTGAAAGGCATGGTAGGCAACTGCAATCGCATGGGCAAGACCTGAACGATTCAAATATTTTTGGGCAATATGATGTTCAAATATATTCAATAAGGTAACGTCTCTCATGCGAAGCCTCTCCTAACTTTTTTAAAATAATATATTTTTCTTATTATATGATAACAATTGGTACATGGCTATTTTTTATTTATAAAAAATAGCAGCAAGCATTTAAATGCCTGCTGCTACCTTTAAACAAATTATTTTAACGCTTCGACTTCCGATAGCCTTGATCCTGTGCTTCTTTTTCTGAACAGAACCAGACGATATTGTCTGTGGTGGATTTGTAATAACTACCACCAGGTACATGATAAATATGAGAATTTGCATTCCCTTTAATTTTCCCTTTACAATCCAAGTTAGTTTCTTGATCATCATTTGGGTTATTTTCATAATTATTTCCAGATGATGTGTTTGGATTTGTCCCTTTTTCACCTGCGCTCTTGGTATTATCCGTGTTATACCCATCCTCTAGGGCATAATTTTCAATGGACCAAATGCCTATACCCTTTTTTTGTGCTTTCTTTTGGATCGCATAAAATTCATCAACATATTGAGTATTGGGTGCATAGATATAGGCTACTCGTGCAAGTCCTTCCTCAAGCAGCATTTCATTAAACATTTTTCCATTTACATAAATATAAGCAAGTAACCGACCATATTTATCTCGTCCTTCGCCAATTCCAGGTTCTATTTCAACTTTTGTACCGACAGCGAGAATCTTCTTAGTGTACTCAGACGCTTCCGGTCCAAATGGTTGAACACCTAAGCGGGGATGGTGTGTCTCTGGTGTATCCACACAGAGCATTCTGACCTTTTCGACCGTCCCATTAAGATTAATCTCAACGGTATCCCCATCGACATTCTTTACAATAGTAGCGGGAAGCAATTTCTTATTAGCAGTTTTCTGCTCTGGAACTTCAGATTGAGATGGTGAAGCATCGCTCGTTTCATTCGTATTCACTTCTTTATTCTTGATAATAGAGGTTGGTTTTGGTTCATTCTTATCCTTTGAGGTTTCGCTATCAGTACACCCAGTGAGAATGATAGGGATAAGGACGAGTAATGAAATGATTAATTGGTAAATTCTCTTGTTCATTGCAAGTTCCCCTTAATGTTATTTCCGATAATTTTTGTAGCAAAAGAAAAAGAGAGAAGGTTTCGCTTCTTCTCTCTTTAACCGTGTTATTCTTCTGTTGTCTCAGTGTCACCTTTTGGACCTAAATATTCATAATCGTTAGGGTTAATTGGTGTATAACCTTCTGGCTTATAGAAACGTAGTAAGTCTTTGTAAACAATCTCATCCGACATATTAAGTTCCATATTAACTTTGCTATCTACATCCTTACAAGTCGTACTATCCTCTAATAATTCACCTGTTGCAGAAGAATAGCATTTCTCATTAATCTGGATGGCATCTGATGTTACAAAATCACCGTTTCTAAATAATGCCCAATTACGGTGTTGTTTAGAAAGTAAATCTGAACCAAATTCCATATAATCTTTCGTATCTATACCTAATAAATGAAGAACCGTTGGACGGACATCGACTTCCCCGCCAACTTGATGTTGAATACCGCCTTTTACACCAGGTACATGAATAAATAATGGAACACGTTGTAATTTTGCATTGATTGCAGGAGTGATTTCGTCCACACCCATAACCTTTGCCATTGCATCGTTATGGTTTTCAGAAATGCCGTAATGGTCACCATACATAACAATAATGGTATTATCATACATACCGTTTGCTTTTAAATCATTAAAGAATTGCTCGAACGCCTGATCCATATAGTTTGCAGATTGGAAATATTGGTTTACAACCGTATCTCCATAATCACCAGCAGGAAAATTTGTATCCTCTGGATCCATTTCAAATGGGAAATGATTAGACAATGAAATGAACTTTGTATAGAACGGCTGCTTTAAGCTTTCAAGTAATGGGATAGATTCCTTAAAGAAAGGCTTATCTTTCATTCCATAGTTTTTTGTATTTTCATCTGACATGCTATAGTACTCTGCATCAAAGAATTTATCGTATCCAAATGCTTTATAAATAACATTTCGATTCCAGAATGTTTTATAGTTACCATGTAAGACTGCGGAACTATATCCTTGTCCTTTTAAAATCGATGGCATTGCTTGATAGGTGTTTTGGGCTTTGTTAACAAAAACCGCACCTTGTGCCATTGGATAAAGTGAGTTTTCCATTAAGAATTCGGCATCCGATGTTTTTCCTTGACCTGTTTGATGATAGAAATTATCAAAATAGAAGGTATTATTGTCATTTGCCAATGAATTTAAAAATGGTGTTACTTCTTGTCCGTTAGGCATTTTATAATTAATCATAAAACTTTGAAAGGATTCCATTGAAATATAAATTACGTTCATACCCTTAGCTTTACCAAAGTATTTTGGATTTGGGGCAGAATAATTTGCTTTACGGTAGTTCTCAACATCAGTAATATCACTGCTATCAGCCAACGCACGCTGACTTGATGACTTAATATTTTGAATAACATCATAAATAGTAAAGTTGTACGCACCAAGGTATTTTACTAAATAATTGCGGTCAAAAGAACGTGACAGCAGTTGAGGACGATCCTTTTCCGCTAAACCTAGATTAAATAGAAAAGTAGTGATTGAAAATAATAGAACAATTTTATAAGTTTTTCTGTTCGATACCGTTACTTTTTTGAAGACTGTTAATGCTAATGCAATTAAAATAAACATATCTGTAAAATAAAAAATATCAAAAGGAGACATTAACGAAAGTGCACTGTCACCGAGTTGTCCAGCATTCGTCTTGGTTTGCATCAACACTGGCACCGTAATGAAATCATTAAAGAAGCGATAATAGGCAATATTCGCGTACAATAAGAATGATAACAGGAAGTTAATTAATATCATAATTAACTTTGAATGCTTCTTAAAAAGCAGTGCTATACCAAAGAAGAATAGTGCTGAACTTAAAGGATTTATCAAAAGTAGGAACTTTTGCAGGTTATTTTCAATACCTAAGTTAAATTCAATTTGATATGCTGCATAGGTCTTAATCCAAAATAAAACAACTGCAGCTGCAAAAAATGTAATATGACTATTTTTTATTGTTTCAGGTAGTCTAATTTTATTCATTTAAAAATTTCTCCCCTCACTTACCAATTAAGCTCCGGTAAACGAACCTCAATTACTATATCACATTTCTTTTCAAAATAAAAACAAAAATCATGTTAGATCTTCCAATTCTTATCAACATAAATCTACATTCTTTGCTAACACTTTAGCCATGTTTTAAATTGGTCATTTCTATTTCTATGTCATTTATTTGTTGGACATGACTATTTTCGAGTCCTCAATTATATAAGACGAATATGTTTTATTTTAGTTTCAAATTTTTATTTACTACGTGATACGTTCCATTAAGTCACCATTTCTACATATATTAAACCTGAATGGATGTGGGAGCAATATGAATTTAGCCTTATCTTTTACAAAAATGGAGCCATGTTTACTTGAATGAACTATGTAAACATTGGAAAGTATATACACAGAGGACAGAAGAAAATTTCAAAGGAGAATCTTATGCCCCGAATAAGGCCTGAATTTACAAAGAGCCCATATTTTGTTGATGAACCGGGAAATTGGCATTTAAAGCCTGGTGCACCGAAGGAAATGCAGGTAGAACTCAATCATTATCTCAATAGCATGGAAGATATTGATGAGCCAGGTACGATCAATGGTGTACATATTGATTACCCTTAGGAATGAAAAATTGCCCAATATATAATAGAAGAAAGCGATTGCAAACCCTTAACAAAACCAAAAAAATATGACTAGGAGTGAAAAGAATGAATGTTAATCGAGTGAAACAAATTTTATCGTCATCCGCAGATATTGAGGTCAAGTATAATGGTGTATCTGTATGGATTGACCAACTACATGAAGATGGGCAGACTGCAACTGTCCATTTACGCGGGCCATTGGAAGAACGATCCAATGTTAATATTGGCGAATTAGTGGAAGAATAATTCCATTGGATTATGTGAAATTATCTAACCTCTGATTTATCCATAATAAAAAGGCAGGATTGAGATTCCTGCCTTACACCATATCTTCATTCTCTTTTTCAATATCACTTGATTGAGGTTGTTCTCCTTGGACAATACCACCAAGTACCTCTCTGTTATTCCTATTGGCATCATTTCCTGCTCCCGGCACAATATTGGCCTTAGGGAGTTGTTCTAATTCTTTACCTTTTGGCATGTTTCCTCACTCCTTACAGTTAAATTATCCATTTAGTTGGAATATTAGTTATCCAACTTTTGGTTAATTGTTGTTAATACTGTACTTAGCTAATAATTGCAAAGTCATGTCATCCATTGGAGGATTATGAAGACCTGCGCGTACGTCCCGATAATATCGTTGCAATGGATTACTTAATGATAGACTTTTTGCTCCCACGATTCGCATGGCTAAGTCAACAATATCAATAGCCAAATTGGTCACTGTTAATTTTGCTGCACCTAAGTGTGCCCCCATTTTTTCTCTATCCTCATCGTTTGATGCATCCCACTGTTTGGCAGCCCCATATAAAAAGTACTCGGATTGCATGACCTTCAGTTCTATTTCACCCAGTTTTTGTTGTACATTTGGTAAATCAATGATTGGTCCTACGATACTATTAGGAGAATACTCCTTTGCAAATTGAATTGCATATCTTTGGGCTGCTTTTGCTATGCCAAGATAGCAAGCTGGAATATGTAAGAGCCATCCATTTACTTTTTTTCCTGCGGAACTAAACTCTTCGACAAGATTTTCAGCTGAGACCAAACAATCCTCAAGTATTAAGTCATGACTGCCTGTCCCTCTTAAAGCAATACTGTCCCATGTTTCTTCAATTATTATCCCTTTTGACGTTCGAGGGATTAGAAAATTGGCCACTTCACCTGTTTCTTTAATGGTCGCACTAACGATAAAGTAATCAAGGACAGGAGACATCGTCGTAAACGTTTTTCTTCCATTTATAACCCAGCCATGCTTACACTTTTCCGCCGTTGTTTCCGGTCTTCCACCCCGAGTAGGACTACCTGTTTTCGGTTCACTTTGAGCACTATTTATTAATGCACCTTTATTCACCTGTTCACAAATTTCCTTAAAGACCGGCTCCTTCCATGAGTTTTTTTCATTAAGATTCATGATAATACCCATATGCCATCCGATGGAAAGAGCAGTTGCCCCATCACCCTCGGCTATCGTTTCTTGAAGTCGAATGAGTTCATAAAGTGTTATTTCCTGACCGCCATACCTAGAGGGTACAGTTAATGTAGTGTATCCTGAATTTTTAAGGTCCAGTATATTTGCATAGGGAAAGCCGCCCTCTATGTCTATTTGATGTGCACGCAATTTAAATTGTTTCGAAAGGCTGCTCATAAGTTCGATTCGTTCATCCAATGTTCGTTTTTCAAGAAAATTCATCATCTATCTCTCCTACTCAATTAAAAAATTAATTTGTTTGTGTCAAATGTGTGTCATACCTCACTGAAAGTCAAATGCTTGTTGTTCTATAATACAAGAAGAAAAATCTTCCATGCTACTGAACACATTTCTTTCTTAATATATAACTTAAGATTGAGGAAATAATAAAATGGCATGGGAATTAAAGGGGGATTTTTATGAAACAAGGATCAAAACAACTTTTTATACAAACTGGAAGCCTTGTTGCTGGTTTTATGGTTTGGGTACTTATATCATCACTTATGCCTTTTATAAAAGCAGATATTCAACTTACTTCTTCACAAATTGCATGGGCAACAGCCGTCCCTGTGATCCTTGGCTCACTGCTTCGTGTGCCGCTTGGCTATTGGACGAATCGCTATGGTGCTCGTCTTTTATTTACAATTAGTTTCATAATACTACTTATTCCTATTGCATTGTTAAGCTATGCTGATTCCTTGCTTACGCTTATCATTGGCGGATTATTACTTGGGATAGGTGGTGCTGTTTTTTCTGTTGGTGTAACCTCCCTTCCTAAATATTATGAAAAATCAAAACACGGGTTTATTAATGGAATATACGGAGCAGGTAACATTGGAACAGCAATCACTTCTTTTTCCGCGCCTGTTCTTGCTACCGCATATGGTTGGAGAAACACTATAAAAATCTACCTGCTAGTTGTACTTCTCTTTGCTCTCTTTAATTTTATATTTGGGGATAGAAAGGAACGAAAAGTTAACATATCCTTATTTGACCAAATCAAAGAGGTATATAAAAATCCAAAACTATGGTTTCTAAGTTTATTTTATTTTATCACGTTTGGTTCCTTCGTGGCCTTCACCATTTATTTACCATCGTTCTTAGTCAATCACTTTGAATTGGATAAAGTGGATGCAGGACTCCGGACAGCCGGTTTTATTGCCTTGGCCACCATTTTTAGACCAATCGGGGGATGGTTAGGCGATAAAATTAATCCTTTTCTTATTTTAATGGCTGTTTTCTTTAGCTTAACGTTCGCAGGATTTCTATTGTCGTTTACTCCATCGCTGCCAATCTATTCGTTTGGCTGCTTATTGGTTGCATTCTTTGCGGGTATCGGAAATGGCGCGATATTTAAACTAGTCCCATTATATTTTTCCAAGCAAGCTGGTATTGTGAATGGTATTGTGTCAGCCATGGGGGGGCTTGGTGGTTTTTTTCCTCCAGTTATTCTTACCATTCTCTTTAATTGGACTGGACATTATGCAATTGGGTTTATGTCCCTCTCTGAGTTTTCATTAGCAAGTCTAGTTATTGTTGTTTGGCTGTATTACCAAGATAAACTAGATATTTCTGCTAAGATTGTTAACCATGCCTTAGATGGCATTTGTGTAACCGATGTTCATGGAATCATTCAAAGTGTAAATCCTGCATTTACGAAAATTACCGGATATAGTCAAGCCGAAGTTGTAGGTAAAACCCCGAGTGTACTTCAATCCGGGGAACATGGAAATGAATTTTACAATCAAATGTGGGAGAGTCTAAAGACCAATGGCGTTTGGGAAGGGTACATTTGGAATAAACGCAAAAATAATGAGATATACAGAGAATGGCTAACCATAACAGCCATTAAAGATGACGTTGGAGAAACTAAAAACTATGTAGGAATGTTTTATGAGGATAACGAAAAATCATAGATAAGCATAACAGCAAAAGGAGACCTTTCACCGTGGAAGGTCTCCTTTTGCTATGCTTATGGATCAAATTATTACAACTTTTTGTCATCCGCCTTGAGTTCACAGTTCGTTCACCATTTTTGTGACGTACGTCACAAAATTCATGTTACCATCTGATTTATAGTAATAACATAAACAACAAATTCTTTTGAAAATAAAATTTAAAACACTTTAGGGGGAATAAATAATGGCCCGAATTAATTACTGGAACCCAGAAGATGAAAAGTTCTGGAAAGCAGAAGGAAAAAAACATGCACGTCGAAATTTATGGATTTCTGTACCATCATTAATGATCGCATTTATTGTCTGGCAAATTTGGTCCGTGGTTGCCGTTAGACTTAACGACATCGGCTTCCATTTTACTGAAGAACAACTCTTTACACTTGCAGCTGTTCCTGGCTTGGTTGGTGCAACACTACGTTTTGTTTATACATTCGCAGTTGGCTCGATTGGCGGTAAGAACTGGACCGTCATATCCACAGCAGTCTTAGCGATTCCTGCGATTGGAATTGGATTTGCCGTTCAGAATCCGGAGACACCCTTTTCAATCATGCTAACTCTAGCAGCTCTTTGTGGTCTAGGCGGAGGTAATTTCTCATCCTCTTCAGCGAATATAAGCTTTTTCTTTCCGAAAAAAGAAAAAGGAACAGCACTTGGTATTAATGGTGGTTTAGGTAACATGGGGGTATCTGTGGTTCAATTCGTTACACCATTAATTGTTACTTCAGGAACTTTTGCACTAGTTGGCGGCAATCAAGTGTTAGCAAATGGTCAGAAAGTTTGGTTACAAAATGCAGCATTTATCTGGGTTATTCCAATTGTAATTTTAACAATCCTAGCTATGTTTAAAATGGATAATGTTCCTGGTGCAAAACAATCCGTATCAGATCAATTTGTCATCGTTAAACGTAAACACACATGGATAATGACAGCTCTTTATGTAGCAACTTTTGGTTCATTCATTGGTTATTCAGCGGCCTTCCCGCTCCTTTTAAGATCACAATTTCCTGAGCATATTTCACTTGCGTTCCTTGGAGCCTTAGTGGCAGCGGCAGCAAGACCTGTAGGCGGTTGGTTGGCTGACAAACTTGGCGGTGCTAAAGTCACTGCATATGTTTTAGTCATCATGGGCATTGGTGCAGCGGGGGTTATTTACTTCCTAAATGGAAAACAATTTGCTGGATTCTTAGTATCTTTCTTAGTTCTTTTCGTTGCATCTGGTATTGGTTCAGGTTCAACATTCCAAATGATTCCAAACCTTTTTATTCCTAAGGAAGCCGCACCTGTCATCGGATTCTCGGCAGCATTTGCAGCATATGGCTCATTCTTTATTCCAAAGTTATTTGGATGGTCTGTTAAAGCTACTGGCACACCGGTTACTGCCTTTTACTTCTTTATCGGTTTTTATGTCATATCCTTTGCGCTTAACTGGTATTTTTATCAAAGAAAAGCAACTGCAGCAAAAGCACTTACACAGCAGGTCGGGTAATCCCGGCTTGTTTTTTTTAATAGCTCTGTTAAAGTTGCCTGTTGATTTCCGCTCCGGGCACTTCGCTTTCCTCGGGCGGTCCGGCGAGCCTCCTCGTCTCTGCGCTCCTGCGGGGTCTCCCCTGCCCCGTCCTCCCGCAGGAGTCTTCGTGCCCTCCACTCCAATCAACAGGGTGCCAAAATAAACGATAAGCTTTAACACAGCCTTTTGAATAAAAAGAACGCAGTCATTAAACTGCGTCCAAAAGAAGAATATTAGTTGTTTATACCTTTTCGATTGCCACTGCACATGCTTTGTATTCCGCCGTTCCTGAAATAGGGTCGTATTCATTTAATGTTAAAACATTCGTTGGTGTTTCACTCCAGTGAAAACTCATAAAGACTAAACCTGGTACCACCTGTTCTGTAACCTTAGCCTTCACCTCAAGCTCCCCTCTTCGTGAACGAACCCGGACCAATTCTCCATCAATAATTCCAAGGACGGCAGCATCAGCAGGATGGATATCTAGAGTCTCTTCTGTTTGTTTCACCTTTACCCCAGAGGCATAATGACGAGTCTGAGAATGGGTATTATAAGATTCATAGCGACGGCCTGTTGTTAGTGTAAATGGATAGTCATGATCTGGTAACTCTAACGGAGCTGTGTAATCTACCGGAACAAATGGTGATTTTTTCATTGGTGCTTCTTGCTGATTGAACCTCTCATGCATGATAAAAGTTCCTGGATGATTTTCGTCAGGACATGGGTAGTGGATGCAGTACTCTTTTTCGAGCCGCTCGTAAGATATGCCGCCATACATCTCCCAAGCAAGTTTCCTCACTTCATCCCAAATTTCTTCACTATTGTTATAGGTCATAGGATAACCCATTATTGTCGATAATTCACAAAGGATTTCCCAATCCTCTTTCACATTGGGATGTGCCTCAATTGCTTTGCGGACTCTTTGAATTCTTCGATCTGTGTTGGTGTAGGTACCATCTACCTCTCCCCATGAACGCGCTGGTAAAACAACATCGGCCATTCTGGCTGTTTCGGTCATGAAAATGTCTTGAACAACTAACAAATCTAGTTTTTCCATCAATTTTTTCGTATGGTTCATATGCACATCGGCAAGTAGAGGGTTTTCACCAATAATATAAAGAGCCTTTAGTTCACCCATTTCTAAGCGGTCAAATGTACGAGTTTGTGTATCGCCTGCCTGCGGGTTTAATTCGACTTTCCATTCCTTTTCATAACGGGCACGGAATTTTTCATTTGCTAAACTCATTGCTCCAGCTAATTGGTTAGGCAGGCATCCCATATCCCCTGCACCTTGGACATTGTTTTGTCCCCTTAGTGGCATAATTCCTGTTCCTGGTTTTCCAATATTTCCAGTTAATAATGCAAGGTTGGCGATATCAAATACATTATTAACGCCACAGTGATGCTCCGTAATACCAAGTGTATACGCAATCATTGAACAGCTTGCTGAAGCATACTCCCTAGCTGTAGCGACAATATCTTCTGCTTGCAAACCAGTAATGGTTGCAGCAAATTCAGGAGTATACGGTTCAACTTGTTTTTCAAGTTTCTCAAAGTCAACCGTAAATTGCTTGATAAACTCAGGGTTATATAACCCTTCTTTCAGAATTATCCGAATGAAAGCATTAATCAGTGCAATATCTGAACCGACATTTATTTGCAAATGACGATGAGCAACTTTCACCATATCAATTTTTCTTGGATCAATGACAATTATTTTCAGGCCGGCTTTTGCCGCCTTCTTGATTCGATTAGCGATAATTGGGTGTGCCTCTGTCGTATTCGAGCCCATCAGAAGCAGCACTTCTGCCCGCTCAAAATCTTCCAGAGTGTTTGTTGGGAAACCGCTTCCAAAAACAGTTGCCAGACCGGCAACACTAGGAGCGTGTCAGGTTCGATTGCAGCCATCAATATTATTACTGTGAATGACCGTTCTCATGAATTTTTGTGTTATATAATTGGATTCATTTGTACTCCGTGCACAAGCAAACATAGAAATTGCATTTGGTCCCCATGATGATTTGATGCTTGATAATTTAGTGGCAATGTATTGATAGGCTTCATCCCACGTCGTTTCAACCAACTTACCAGCTTTACGAATTAATGGGGATGTTAATCTATTCTTAGCATGTACATATTCATAAGCAAATGCACCTTTTACACATGTTTGTCCTTTATTGACAGGTGCTGCCTTGTCACCACGGATTTTCATGATTCGGTTATCTTGAACTTCAAGGACCAGGCCACATCCCGTTCCACAATATCCGCAAATCGTTTTGACTAAATTAGATTCTCCCAACATGTTCACTCCTCTATAAAAACATTTGTAACTATATAATAATAATAATCTATTTATTTTAATTGTAGATTCTTTTTTCACAATATATGTGTCTATTTTTTGAAAAATTGAGTAATAAAAAAACGAGAGAATCGTTCTCCCGTTTTTAAGCAGTTTTGGCAGGCAATAAGATATTAAAGGTGGTACCTTTATTTAGTTCGCTTTCCACAAAGACCTTCCCATTATGGCTTTCAATGATTTTGAAGCTCACCATCAATCCTAAGCCGTTTCCGTTCTTCTTAGTTGTGTAAAAGGGCTCGCCAAGTTTCTTTAATTTCTCCTTGGAAATGCCCACACCTGTATCTTGAATGGAAATTTGAACATTATTATCGTGGATGATTGTTTTAACATGTAGTTCTCCTCCGTTTGGCATAGCTTCAATTCCATTTTTGATGAAATTTAAAAATACCTGTTTTAAACGGTTTTCATCACATTCAATTTGAATAATCTCCTGATTGCAATCAAAAGTTAAACGGACATTTTTCTTTCTTGCTTCAAATTCAAGCAATGAGACAACATTCTTTATCACAGGAACCACATTCTTTTCTTCTAATTCAACTGCTTTTGGTTTTGCTAATACCATAAAGTCTTCAACAATAGTATTAACTCGTTCAATTTCATCGAGAATAATGCTCAAAAACTCGATTCGCTCCGGGTCCTTTTCATCTAGCTGTAAAAATTCCGCGTACCCTTTCATTGAAGTGAGGGGATTACGAATTTCGTGAGCAACACCCGCAGCTAATTGACCAACTGCAGCCAATTTATCCTGCCGATGCAGGACTTCCTCTGTTTTCTTCCGTTCGGTTATGTCATTTCGGATGGCAAGATATTGGTATGGCTTTCCTTGATCATTCGAAAAGGGAACGATCGTTGTGTCCACCCAATAATAGGTACCATCCTTTGCTTTATTTCTTATTTCACCCTTCCATACTCTTCCAGAACCAATTGTCTTCCAAAGATCTTTGAAAAATTCTTTTGAATGGAAACCTGAATTTAAAATATTATGATCTCTGCCAAGTATTTCTTCCCGTTTGTATTTAGAAATCTCACAGAATTTTTCATTGACACTGGTGATAATTCCTTTTGCATCCGTAAATGCAACAATTGAGGATTGATCAAGAGCAAATTTAATATCAATATTCTCTTTAATCGTTTCTTTCAGATGACCTTCAGCCCTTTTTCTGTCCGAAATATCTGAGCGAATCGCAATATATTGGACAGGCTTTCCTTTTTTATTCAAGAAAGGAACGATTGTAGTATCAACCCAATAAAAAGACCCATCTTTCGCTTTATTACGGATTTCACCGCGCCAAATCTTCCCTGATCGAATCGTGGACCATAAATCCTTGAAGAATTCTTTAGAATGGTAACCAGAATTTAATATCCGGTGATTCTGACCGATAATCTCATCTTTTGTATACTTGGAAATCTCTTCGAACTTATCATTTACAAAGATTATATTTCCTTGAGGGTCTGTTATAGCAACAATGGTCGAGGCATCGAGAGCAGCTTTAATGTCCTTCAGGTTTGCATCGGATGTTACTAATTGTTTACTAATTAATGTACTAGATACAATTAGCCCTCCAATAATGAGAATAGTTAAGAATAATACCAAATAAATAAAAAAGGGACTATCTGCACTTGACACATTCAGACTATCACTTAATGACGTGTTCAAAGCTCTCCTCAATATAAAATGACCTTCAATAATGGCTAAGGACATAATTATCGCACTAATTGGTTTTAACCAAACCTGGTTATTTCGAGTAAAACTTTTCGAAGAAGAAATAATCCATAAAGAAAAGAAAAATGAAGCAAAGATTAAAAGCCCTGAAAAAAGAAGCAATATTACGTGATATTTTATAACAACATTCATGGCATATAAACCGATTAGATGGATTGCAAATACGGCCATCGTTAGAAATAAACTTCCTAAGATTAAATGATAAAACGTCATTCGTTTTCCTAATAATGATAAGAAGGCCATTCCTGTAAATGCTATCCCGATGATTATTGACAAAATCGTAAGTGGAATATTATAACTGGCAAACCTGTTTGTATCTATGGAAATAAGTCCAATAAAATTCATGATCCAAATCCCGATACCAATTGAAAATGTGCCACCTAGGAACAGATGCGGCTTATTTTTTTCTGTAGACTTTATTAAAGTAAACATATCTAATGCTGTATATGATGCCATGATGGTTAAACCAATGGCAATTATGATGAAATACGGTTGAAAAGTTCCTATAACTGTATTCATTTACCAGCATCCCCCCATATCTATTGCTTTTCTACTATGATTGTAATGGAAAGAGAATTGTTATGGAAGCATAAAATTCACATGAAACGTCAGTTTCCTATTATTTTAACCTCACATCACCAATCCATGAATGAGTAAATGGGTGAATGAACATTTATGTGATAAAAGACTTATATTTTTAAAAAAGTCTGATTTTTTTAAAAAAAGTCTACACATTTTAATTTATTTCGTCTATACTGTACTATAACAAGAACGATATTAATAAACTGTATTAATAAAGGGGGAGTTTTATTATGTTAATCAGTCCAGTTGAGTTTTTCCGTACTTTACCAAAGAAGCAATGTTCAGAATGTGGTCAGCACATGGAGGAACAAGCAGAAAGCTATTTTATGGAATGTGAAAAATGTTTAGCCAAAAAAGAAGAATAGCTCGAAAAACTCTCCAATTTGGAGAGTTTTTTTGTTATTTCAAATGTCATGTGAGGATTATTTAATTAATTTTTACCTTTTAGGTGAGATTTAGGAAGGCATAATCCCTTTTCATGATGCAAACCCTATACATAAGGAGTTGATATGCATGGCTAAAAGGACTGATTTCCAGAGTTATCGAAATAGAAACACTATAAAAGAGACTGTTATCAATAATACGAAAACAGTTTCAGGGGATTCCGTAGATGAACTTAGAAATCTGGAAGAAGCAAACACCTTGATTAGCGGTGATGAAATTCAACAGCAAAATGAAAATCTATAAAGAGAGTAGAAAAGACTGTCAATCATTCATGACAGTCTTTAGTGAATAGTGATTTCTTAAATTTGCGGTAGTTCTCTCATTTCTTGAAGCATTTCATTGCCACACATTGGGCATAGTAAATCATCTGCAACGAAGTCCTTTCTCATCCACCCAATACAGGCTTCGGCTATGCATGAATAGATTTCAGTATTAACCAGGATCGTTTCAATTTCTTCTTCTTTAGCTCTTTTACCGTAAAAAATGGGAACCGCCTCCTTTTTTATTAGTATGCACAAAAAAGTGGGTTTTCATTTCCAGAATTCTTTAGGAGTTGTTAAAAAGATGATTAACCAAAAAGGATATACAAAAGTGGGAACGGACATTGACGAAGTGAAGCGGTTAAACAGCCAATCTGGATTGAGCTATAATGAAGTAAAGAGATTACTTGCGGAAAGATATCTTGCTAATAAAAAGGAATAGAGAAAGACAAAACCTCAAGCCAATGGGCATGAGGTTTTGATTTTTGTCAATGATTTTCTTCTTTATATTCAATTGTTATATTTTCCTGATGTCCTTTTGAGAGCAGTTTATCTTTTTTCCGGTTTTCTTTGGATTGAAAAATAATGTCGAAATCGTAATCATCAGGATATAGTTCTTTTGCTGCGATATATAAAGAGATTCTTTTGTGGTTGATTGTTTGCTTTTCCCCTTTTATTTGCACAACAAAATTTCCGAGTGGGTCCGGACCTGTATAGATAATCCCAAACTCATTGGCAGGTGATATTTTTACATTGTCTCCCTGTTGGAAGAGAGGAGTTTTCACCTCTATTTTCGTTCTTTTCCTTACGTCCTTATATTTATTAATAATCACCTGTTTTTCCAATTCCTTTAGCTTCCAGGCATCTGTAACATCTGTGGAATATTGCTTTTCTTCTTTATAAGTGATGGTATGAGCCCTTTCAAGAATTCTCGGATGCATTCCCAGTTTTAACGCGATGGCAAAGGCCTGACTCTCCCCTCCTTTTCCGATGTGTAAGCGGTAGGTCGGACTTAAAGTGGTTAGATCAAACTCCATTGATCCATTAATAAATCCAGGATGTGTTTCAGCAAAAACTTTAATTTCACTATAATGGGTTGTTGCCAGAATAGTTGCCCCTTTTTCATACAAGGTTTCTAAAATCGCTGTAGCGAGCCCCATTCCTTCGCCAGGGTCGGTGCCCGAACCTAATTCATCTAATAAAACCAAGGTACGATGCTGGGTTTCTTTTAAAATTTCAATAATATTTACTATCCGTGAGCTAAATGTACTTAAATTTTCAGTTATACTTTGCCCATCCCCAATATCCACTAAAATTCGTTCAAATATATTGAAACTACTTTCTGGTGCTGCGGGAATATGAAGACCACATTGAACCATTAAGGTTAAGAGTCCCACAGTTTTAATCGTAACAGTTTTCCCGCCTGTATTTGGACCGGTAATGACTAATGCATGCTGTTCATTACTCAAGGTAAAGGAAAGAGGGACAGCTTTTTCCCCTAAAAGCGGGTGTTTGGCAGAAATTAAATTCAACTCCCCAGATTCGTTTATGCCTACCTTTGATCCATTAATCGAACGGCCATACTTTGCCTTTGCAAATAAAAAATCGTAATGAACCATTGTTTCAATCGCCATACGAATTTGCTGCTCCTTTTCTTCAACCAATCCCGTTAAATAATTTAAAACCCTTTGAACTTCGACTTCTTCATCTCCGATTAACCAATTTAATTGATCTTGAAACATAGCAATCTCTTCAGGTTCCATAAATAGTGTTGAACCTGATGCAGAAGTATCTAAGACAACTCCCTTTATTTTGTTACGATATTCTTTTTTAATAGGTATCACATAGCGTCCATTCCGCTGACTGACTACATTTTCTTGTAAATAATTTTTATATTTATTGGACCGAATCAACTGAAGTGTTTTTTCTTTTAGCCTTTCCTCTTGAATCGCTATTTGTTTCCTCAATTTTAATAACTCTTTACTAGCATAATCATCAACGCGGCCATTGCGGATACAGCGGATAATCTCACCCGCAAAATCCGGTAATTCATCAATTCCATCAACGTAGGAAGATACCCTTGGGGCATAATATACTTTATCCTTCATATATCTGCGCATCTTTCCACAGCAGTCCAAAAAATCATAAAGCTTAGCCAACTGGTCAGCCCTAAGTGCAACTCCTTTATTCATATTATTTAACAATGCATCCATCCCATCCAATCCATGAACAGGAACACTAGCACTCTTTTTTAAAATCTCTACAGCCTCAGACACCTCATCAAGCCATGCTTCAATTTGCTTCAAATTTGTCGATGGTGTCAGGCACTCAATTTTTTCCTTCCCTTCTTTCGTTAAGGCAAAACTTGCAATAGTATTTTTGATTTGCTGAAATTCCAACGTATTAAAAGTATGTGAATTCACTTTGTTAACCTCCTAAATAATTGACTATGTTAATGATTGTTGATTTGGCACTATGTTGATTGGAGCGGAAGGCGCGAAGACTCCTGCGGAAGTACGAGGCAGGGGAGACCCCGCAGGCGCTAAAAGCGCCGAGGAGGCTCACCGCAACGCCCGCGAACCGCTCGCGCCTGGAGCGGAAATCAACAGACTAGTTAAACAGAAATAAAAATAGCCGCAATGAACAATGTCATTGCGGCCACATGAAATAAACTCATACACTCATCTTTCATACAAAATATTTACCCAAAATAAAAACTGTCTACACGGATGTACACAGCTACATTGGTAAAGATGTATGCTAATGATGCCCATTGTTCTTAACTCCATTCCTAAACATACGTAAATAAGCCTTCATTCAAGAAAAAATTGAAAGAGGAACTAGGAATGAACATATCCAATTGATGGATTAGTTAAGAACGACACCTAACATAAAACATACTCCTTTAAACACATAAGTTTTTAGAAAAATTTAACTTTTATTAATAATAAACTAATTGGCAGTACTTGTCAATTTAGTATTTGTTTCATTTATAGAATATGCAAATAAAAATCCATTGTTCCTCTATAGTAAGAATGGAATGATGTAGGGAATGACAATCGATATTAACAATGCTGCGATGCCCATGGCGGCCCCAGCAACAGCTCCCTGGATTTCCCCTTCTTTGACAGCTTCAGCCGTCCCAATGCCATGCGCGATTGTACCAATTGATAAACCACGTGCAAACGGGTGATCTATTTTAAATAGATTTAACAGCCCTGGCCCAAACATGGCGCCAATCATTCCAGTAAGTATCACAAAAGCAGCGATGAGAGAAACATTACCCTTTATTATCTTTCCAACCTCCGTTGCGACAGGAACTGTTACTGACTTAATCGTTAATGGCAGTAGTAACATTTTTGAGAGAAAGGAGCATTTAGCAATAATGAGGGCGGATAAAATCGTTGTAAACGTCCCTATTAATATTCCTAAACAAGCCGCAGCCAAATATTGTGCAAATAAGGTCCGATTCTTATAAATCGGGACAGCTAACGCAACTGTTGCAGGTCCGAGAAGGTAAGTCATAATCTTTTTAGCAGGTGTATATTCATGATATGTAATATGTGAACCTACTAACAGGACAATAATAATTAATGTGCTTAAAAATACAGGACTGGTAAGGGGCGATGAATATCTTTGGCCAAATTTTCGTGAAAATATATAGACAGTAATGGTTAGAAAAATACTATACACTGTGGTCATGATAATTCACTTTTACCTTTTCTTTTTTCATTATTACAGATTGTGTTGCTTTCCCTGCAGATATGAGTCCGATAAAGGCACTAATAATCAAGACAATTAAAATGAGGAGGCCCTTATTTAGAAAGATATGTCCCAATGTCATTAAACCAACTGCGATTGGTATGAAAAAAAAGCTTAAATGCTTTAATAGCCATGTTGCTGCCAAGTCTATTTGTTCCACTTTGATAACACGGGTCCAGAGTAAGATTAAGAGGAGAAGAATCCCGATTACATTTCCAGGAACCTGTAAATGAAAAAAACGTACCATTAGACTGCCCGCATGATAAATCACAATTAAAGTGGCAATTTGACAAGAAAAAATCAATACTTTTTTCACTTTCCTCTCTCCTTTTCTGTAAATATTTAAATATTCCGAAAATATAATCAATAATATTACAGTATGACGGAACTGCATTTTAATTGCACGAAGTTTTGTTCACAAATTATCCATATCTTTTTTCAGCTAACTTCTTTATCTTAAAAGTAGGAGGGATACATATGAAAAAGATTTACTTAATTTGCAGTCTTGCTGTGTTTATCGGAATTGCAGCAGGAATTTCTTTCTTTCTCGTACGTGATGCAAATGCTAAAATACCTGCAGAAGTTACATTGATAGACCAAAATGGTGATTCTTATAATTTTGGTAAGGATAAAACTAAACTAAAACTTGTAGAGTTTATCTATACCCATTGCCCGGACATTTGTCCAACCACAACACAAAAGATGATCGACTTGAAGAAAGATTTTGAGAAGGTTGGTGTCTTTGGTAAGGATATTGAATTTTTGACAATTACCATCGATCCCTATCGAGATACACCAGAGATTTTAACCGACTATATGCAAGGATTTGAGATTGAAAATAATAAGGATTGGTTATTCTTAACAGGAGATAAACAAAACATTAAAAAAGACCGCGCAGAGATCAAAAAAGTGACCGATGCCATGCAGTTTCAGTTTAAAGATCCTGGCAACGGACAATTCGTGCACTCCACCTTTACCTTTTTGGTTGATGAGAACAATAAATTTATTGACAAGTTTCCAATGGGAGAAGACTTTGACAAACAAGAAGTCTACGATCAAGTAATGGATGAGTTAGAGTAACAAAAAAGCGATTAGTCCGTTTGGATTAATCGCTTTTTATTTCCTAGATTTTGTCCCTAGCTAATGTTTGTTATTTAATTCACAGAAGATGGGTAATTTTTTATTTTCTGCAGTGACAAGAGGTAATTGGATTTTGGTTTGGTTAAGCTCGCTTTAATACCAGCCTTTTTTAACTTGTTAACAAGTTCAGTTAGTTGATTTTTTGTCATCCATCTCACACCTTCTTTTACTTGCTTCTTTACCCAATTTTACAACAAAAATATGAATAAAGTGTGAAATCGGAAAAATTTTTTAGAAAATTTTTCTTATAAACCTTTTATCGGCGAAAAGAATTCGCTCTTCGTCTGTTTTAATGGTATAATCAGTAGATATTTTGTTTTGGAGGATGTTTTAAATATGATTACTGTAAGTAACGTAGGTTTAAGATATGGAGACCGAAAATTATTTGAAGATGTAAACATTAAATTTACACCTGGTAACTGCTACGGACTAATCGGTGCAAATGGTGCCGGCAAATCAACTTTTTTAAAAATTCTATCTGGTGAAATTGAAGCACAATCAGGAACTGTTCAGCTCGGACCTAACGAACGGATGGCTGTGTTAAAACAAAACCATTTCGAATATGAAGAATATGAAGTTTTAAAGACCGTAATTATGGGTCATACGCGCCTGTATGAAGTCATGCAGGAAAAAGACGCGATCTATATGAAAGAAAACTTCACAGATGAAGATGGTATGAAAGCTGCTGAACTAGAAGGCGAATTCGCTGAATTAAACGGCTGGGAAGCAGAACCAGAGGCTGCAATTCTTTTAAAAGGTCTAGGGATCGGTGAAGACCTTCATTATAAAACAATGGCAGAATTGACAGGCTCAGAAAAAGTGAAAGTGTTGCTTGCACAAGCATTATTCGGCAGACCAGACGTGCTACTACTGGATGAGCCAACGAACCATTTGGACATCAAAGCAATCCAATGGCTAGAGGATTTCTTAATTAACTTTGAAAATACTGTTATTGTTGTCTCCCATGATCGTCATTTCTTAAACAAGGTATGTACACATATCGCTGATCTTGACTTTGGAAAAATTCAAATCTATGTGGGTAACTACGATTTTTGGTATGAATCAAGCCAATTAGCTACAAGATTAACTTCGGACGCTAACAAAAAGAAGGAAGAAAAAATTAAGGAACTACAAGCCTTTATTGCACGCTTTAGTGCCAATGCTTCGAAATCAAAACAGGCCACTTCTCGGAAGAAATTACTTGATAAAATTACTCTTGATGACATAAGACCTTCTTCTCGTCGTTATCCATTTGTTGGGTTTACACCAGATCGTGAAATTGGGAATGATTTGTTGCGTGTAGAGGGATTAACAAAAACCATTGACGGTGTAAAGGTCCTAGATAACATTAACTTTATCGTCAATAAGGGTGATAAAATCTCCCTTGTAGGAACAAATGAACTTGCAAAAACAACCCTTTTTAAAATCCTAATGGGTGAAATGGAAGCAGACAGTGGCACCTATAAATGGGGAATTACCACTTCTCAAGCTTATTTCCCTAAGGATAACTCCGAGTATTTTGAGAACAGTGATTTAAACCTAGTGGATTGGCTTCGTCAGTTCTCACCTAAGGATGACAGCGAAAGCTTTTTACGTGGATTTTTAGGTAGAATGCTTTTCTCTGGTGAAGAAGTGCTTAAAAAGGCAAGTGTCCTTTCCGGTGGAGAAAAGGTGCGCTGCATGCTTTCTAAAATGATGTTAAATGGTGCGAATGTTCTTTTATTAGATGAACCAACAAACCATTTAGACTTAGAATCGATTACTGCGTTGAATAACGGATTAATTAATTTTAAAGGTTCATTGCTCTTCGCTTCTCATGACCATCAGTTTATTCAAACGATTGCCAATCGTATTTTTGAATTAACTCCAAATGGCTTAATGGATAAGGAAATGAGCTATGATGAATACTTAGAAAATGCTGATATACAAAAACAATTGGCTGAAATGTATAAATAGTTTACAGAACAGTGGGCACTACGTAAAAAGATACGTGGTGCCCCTTTTCATTAACTTCTCTTCTGTTTTCTTCTTGATGATGGTTCAGTTCTTGATCCTGTTTCAGTGGTTGTAGTTCCTTGCCCCTCCACTTGCGGAGAAGTCAATCCGATTGTCGATGGATCCTTTTTACGTTTGCCCATTTTGCACACCTCCCCTATTAGCTTTTGGAGGATTAATGCTACTTATTCCGAATAATTCAGATAAAGTTAGGCATGATAATCTAGAGGAGGAGGTGTTTTGTATGGCAAAAATTGGTGTAGAACAATCTCTTGCGCAAGTTCAACAAGCATTACGTGAAAAGGGTCATGATGTTATTGAATTAAAGCAGGAGTCAGACGCCCAGAATTGTGATTGTTGTGTAGTTACAGGACTAGATTCAAACGTAATGGGTATGCAGGATACCTTTACAAAAGGTTCAGTTATTGACGCAAATGGTCTGTCAGCTGACGAAGTATGTCAACAAGTAGAAAGCAGACTACAATAATTAATTCAAATCTCAAAGACTAAAGGATTCACTTTAGTCTTTTTTTGTTTTCATCTTTTATGTTTAATCCTATTTGCTATAATGATTAAGGAAGGTTTATTCTACTGGTATTATTAAGTCATCTGCTCATCAGAAAGAGGTTTCACTATTTTATGATTACTTACATAGCCCTAGGTCCCTTAGAATTTTTAAAAAATAATGTTTTCAAGTATTGGATTGATCCTACTGATGCAAAGTGAATTTTGGTCACCACTTTTATTGTCGCTAAAAGTGGCCTCTATTTCTGTTATCTTAGTCTTTGTTTCAGGGATCTTTATTGCAAGATTGTTAACAAAAAGACAATTTAAAGGAAAAATGCTCATAGAAATCTTCCTATTGCTTCCCATCGTATTGCCCCCGACGGTGATTGGCTTTTTACTAATTTTCTTATTTGGCGGCAATAGTCCATTAGGTTCATTAATAAATCACCTTTTTACAAGTTCGATCATGTTTACTCCATTGGCTGCTGTAATTGCTTCTAGCATTGTCGCCTTCCCATTAATGTATCAAACTGTGAAAATTGGGTTCCAATCTGTTGATAACGGAATTGAAGAAGCAGCAAGAGTAGATGGTGCAAACGAATGGAATGTATTCTTCCTTGTTACCCTTCCATTATCTACACGGTCAATCATTACTGGTCTTATTCTATGTTTTGCTAGAGCCTTAGGGGAATTTGGTGCCACGTTCATGTTTGCTGGGAACATCCCTGGAAAAACGCAAACTGCACCCACTGCCATTTATATCGCAATGGAATCGGGAAATATGAATTTAGCCTGGTTGTTAGTCATAGCGATGATTTTTCTTTCTGCATTAATGCTATTAGCAACAAATATTACACAAAAATAAGCCATGATAAGATTTCACTTATCATGGCTTTTTCACATTTCTAAAATTTCGTAGTGAATTTTTTTCTTAAACCAATAATAATCCCTGCTAATGCAATAATTACGACACCATAGATGAGATTAATATTGGATAACTGCTTTTCTTGTTGTTTCTTTTTAGAGGATGTTTCACTTTTTACTTCAACCTTCACTGGAGATGGCTCTTTGTATTTAAGTGGAACGTACTGAATAACTTGTCCATTATTATTTTTAATCGCAAGTACACCCTGATTATTTAACAGCCTCGTGCTCCCTTTGGTTGATTCTGTAATTAAGGTATTCTTTTCAGGGAAGTATTCTTTATTGTTTAACGTATAGATTTCACTTTGCAATAATGTTGCATGTTGAAAGTTTTTAAATCCATAATCAAACAAGCTGGCCGTATCATCATATTTTTCTCTTGGTAGATTAGAATTTAGAACCACAGCAGTCAGCCTTATTTTCGGATTGGCTGCAGTTGTAGCCAGTGTTTGTTTTGCTTTAACGGTATATCCTGTTTTCCCTCCGGTTACTCCTGGGTATTCAAACTCCCCTTTTAGCATGCGGTGGTGGGTTAGGATGTTCGTTTTCCATGATTGCCCCTTCCACTTAAGTACTTTCGTCCCGAAGATTTCTGCAAAGACAGGATTCTTGATAGCATAATTAGTTATGATTCCCATATCTCTCGCCGTTGTATAATGGTTCTTATCAAACAAACCATTGGGATTGATAAAATGGGTGTGATTCACACCTATTGTTGTTTTTAAATAGGTATTCAAATGCACTGCAAACTGTTCGACACTTCCATCAATGTGTTCTGCAATCGCTACAGCTGCATCATTACCTGAATTAACTAACATTCCTTGGATTAATTGCTTTAAAGTGATTTTTTCCCCTTCGTCTAAATAAACCCTTGTTCCATCTTGCCTCACAGCATTGGCACTAACAGTAACCATGCTATTCAAATTGCCCTTTTCAATCGCATAAATTGCTGTTGCTATTTTCGTTAGACTAGCAGGGTACATCTTTTTATCTGCATTTTTTGCATACAGAACAGCACCTGTATCAGAATCTAAAAGAACAGCCCCTTTACTTTTTAGGTTAGGTTGTCCATTATTAGCAGCTAATGGGCTTAAATGATTCGAACAAACGAGGAGGATTACGAAGATAACGGATACAAATTTTTTCATTAAATAACACCTAACTTTTACATTATTTCCTATTAAATCTTAACAGATTGTATTGCAAAATAATAGATTAAATTAGGAAATCTATTGGGAAGTCATTTATAAAAATAGAAAAGCCGGCTGGTATCACACCACCCGGAAATTTAACTAGTTTCTTTTTTTTGATATGAGCATAGTAATTTGCGCCATGATCATTGGTAATGACGATTTTCTTCGGTAGGCTAAGTATTTGGGTTCCCAAATATTTGTATATTTTTCTTTAAATTTTCGCAGACCTTGGAAGTGGTAAAAAAAATGGCCATGCAGGAAAATTTGCGCAGCAATTTTCTCGCTTAAAAATGAGAACCTTGACAGTCCTACATTTGCCAATGGTGCCATTCCCATATTAAACCGATCATATCCTTGTTCTTTTGCCCAATCAAATAAACACAAGAAAAGAAAATCAACTGCACCTGATACGGCTTCTGGTTTAAACCTCATTAAATCTACAGAAATCGTTTGATAATCATCATACACATGCATAATGCTCATAAAACCAAGAATCTGCTTGTTCTCATCTTTTACAATCGCAATGGGTGCCTTATTTAAATAATCCTCAGAAAAGAATCCTAGCGAAAAACCTTTTTCCTCTCTTCCTTGCAGCCAATCATTTGATATCTCTCTTAATTCTTCCAAGAGTTCTCTGGAATGGGGAGGTGTGATGATTTCATAAGAATAGTCCGCTCGAACAAATTTATTTCTTAATGCTCGTAACCCCTTCATTTTGGCCCCTGTTAAGGAGAAATATTTCAAATCTACAAATGCCTCTTCACCTAATTTAAAAAAAGCAAAGCCATGTCCATGCAGGTATGGAAGCATATCATCACTTACTTGATAAAAAACAGGCGTATAGCCATGTAAATCAGCAATTTCCTGAAATTCCTCTATTGCATTTGATATTTCGTCTTTTTCCCCAATGGGATCGCCAAGAATGACTAGCTTGTCTGCAAATTGTTGAAAGGAAATTAATACATTCTTCTTACTGTTCCAAAATATGAACTTATCATGTAAAAAAATTAAATGCGATAACACCTTACCTTGATACTTCGATAAATGATTAACAATTTCTTTTTCACGGTTTGCAGATCGCTCTAAAATCCAACTTTTCGGCAAACTGATTAAATATCCAAACATTAGAATGAACAAAGCGATAACAAGCCCAATTGTTGCACTCATAAATAAATCGCGATAATCAACAATTACATAGGGCAAAAGTTTAGGAGGTATTTCTATTTTAGATATCGGCAAATTCAGATAACCGATCACGAGATACATGGAAGTGATTAAAAGAATAATCATTATATCAAAAATCGTTTTACCCCAAGTCAACACATAACTCTTTCGATAAAATTGACCTTTTGACATCCGAAGCAACAAAGCGACAATAATTAAAAAAATCGCTTCTTCATAATCAATTCCTTTAAAGATAGAGAACAGTGCGGCCAGAATTAATGCGAACATCGTTAGCTCGTACGCTCTCTTTACGCTATATTCAATTCCACGAGATAAACCTAATAATAAAAATCCTGCTGCAACAGATAATTGATGCGACACATTAATAATTGGGAACGACAATAGCTCCTGCGCCACTTTCAAACGGGACATAATTCCAGGCACACTAGCTGATAACAGCAGGATTAAACCAGAAAGAAAAACCAGCATGGTTAATATGACATGACTTAATCCTTGAACAACGGCTTTAGGAAGATCATTCCAAGTTTCATTCCACTTCTTCCAATAAAGTTTAACAAAGAAAACTAGGCTAATTAAAAAAGGAAGAAAGTAATAGCCAATCCGGTAAAATAGTAATAAAACAAGAACCTTTTCTTCAGGGATATGTAAATCTTGCATCCCCCAAATAAATACCAAATCAAAAGAGCCCAATCCACCTGGGATCATACTAATGATACCAGCACATGCAGCTACAATATAGACAGGAAAAAGATTTGCTGCAGAGATAGAAATTCCTAAAGTCCGGCATAAAATCCACATGGCTAAAAATACGGCAAACCATTCGATTATGGATATCGAAATAAGCTTCAAGGTAATATTGGCACTAACTAGAGATGGACTTCCTTTTTTTGACTTAATTATATGTAAAATTAAAAAAAGTGGTAAATATAATCCAACACCCACCACAGCAAAATAGAGCCATTTTGTGTCAACAAACAACGGGAAGTTACGAAAGTTGTTTATAACGATCCATGATAGCACGGAAATACCAGTTAAATAAAATAATGATACGGATGCAATAACCCCTAAAAGTTTGCGTTTGTCCGGTTCGTGCTTATGAAAGAAATACGTCCTTAACATTGCCCCGATTATTCCACCAAAGCCAATTAAATTTGAAAACGAATTAGCAATGAATGATTGTTCTAATAAATCTCTGGTTGGAACTTTTAATTTTAATATTCGTACCAAAACCACATCATAAAGCAGCATGGGTAAGACGGCTATAAAGGTGATGATTAATATAAATAGAAGATGCCCAACATTAAGTTGACTGAGTTCTTCCTTAAGTAAGTGCATATTTAAGTTTTGAGTAAATTTTTTGATTTCGATAATTGCAAAGATTAACAGTAACAACGGGAAAATAAATTTTAGCGTCTTTAATATTCTTTCTTTTCTAATCCCCAACAAGCTAACCACCTAATTAATTGCGAATTCATTAAGCAATATCTAATTTACTTAGCAACACATTTCCTGTTTTTACTATAAACTTTTCTAAAAGAAAAACAAAGAAAAATTATCTCACTCTATAGGGAGTTACTACTTATTCTAGACATTTTTATTCATGTTCAACCATGTTTGAATGTTTAAGCGTTTAACAATACAAAACAACTCAAAATGTTGCAAAAAAATAGACAAGTTTTCTCCCCCACTCAGCATAAGTATAAAGTAGGACAAATTTATGAGGGGGTACAAAATGAAATTTTTAGTCTTAAAAAAGGAAACACTCCTATTCTTTGTTGCTATAGGGGTTGTACTTTTCTCTCTGTCAGCCTGGTTCATGTTAAAGGCTGGGGATATAACTGTTTTTAATCATCAGAGCTCGAAAGATATCCGCGAAATTCACATGGTTACTGCTGAATTCAGTACGAAAATGAAAAATGGAAAAGAAATGGAGGCTTATCGCTGGGATCCTGGTACAGTATTATTAGAGAAAGGTGAAAAAGTAAGGTTATATATTAGTGGGATAAACGGTGAAGAGCACCCCTTCTATATAGAAGGAACTAAAATAAATGGGACAGTCAAAAAAGGCGAAGAAACGGTTGTTCCTTTACAATTCGAAAAAGAAGGTACGTACCGGTTAATTTGTGAAGTCCATTCCGATCGCTCACATAATGGTCCAATGATTGCTTATATAGTAGTCGATTAAAACAGGAGATCCTTCTCCTGTTTTTTTCATGAGATAAGAACTGCCGTTTCATTATTTTTCACTATTAACACCTTGTTATCATGAGTTTCTTCATATATAACAGTTTTACAATTCATCCAGATAATTATAGTACAGTTTCGAAACTGAATCTAAAAACCCTTATAAACAATCTGAAAATAATGCTAATTATCCCCTTTAAATAAGACTTCACAAAACGTTAACAATTAGTTGCTAATATATGTGCCTTTTTTCACAAGAAATCTGTTATACTCGATTTATAGAAAGAACAACCAAACTGTTATATAGTTTTTATAAAAAATATGAGGTGATTAATAATGGAACAATGGACTGGATTTACAAAAGGTGCTTGGTCAAAAGAAGTTAACGTTCGCGATTTTATCCTTAATAATTTTACTCCTTTCGAAGGAGATGATTCATTTTTAGCTGGTGCTACAGAAGCAACCACTAAACTTTGGGCACAGGTAATGGAATTAACAAAACAAGAGCGGGAAAAGGGCGGCGTGTTGGATATGGACACAGAAACCGTATCTTCAATCACTTCCCATGGACCAGGGTACCTTAATGAGGAACTTGAAAAAATTGTTGGAGTACAAACCGATAAACCTTTTAATCGCTCCATGCAGCCATTTGGTGGAATTCGTATGGCAAAGGCAGCTTGCGAAGCCTATGGTTACCAATTAAATCCTGAAATTGAAAAAATCTTTACTGAGTTCCGTAAAACTCATAACCAAGGTGTTTTCGATGCCTATACTGATGAAATGATGCTTGCACGTAAAGCTGCGATTATTACTGGTCTTCCTGATGCTTATGGCCGTGGCCGTATTATTGGGGATTATCGCCGCGTTGCTCTCTACGGTGTAGATTTCTTAATCCAAGAAAAGCAAAAAGATCAAAAGAACACAAGTAAAGTAATGACTGAAGATAATATGCGCCATCGCGAAGAACTTGCTGAACAAATTCGTGCATTAAAAGAACTAAAGGAAATGGCAAACAGCTATGGATTTGATATCAGTCAACCAGCAAAAAATGCTGCTGAAGCATTCCAATTCGTATACTTTGGATACTTAGCAGCAATTAAGGAACAAAACGGTGCTGCGATGAGCCTTGGCCGCGTGTCAACGTTCTTAGATATTTACGTAGAAAGAGATTTGCAAAACAGAACAGTAACGGAAGAAGAAGTACAAGAAATAGTTGACCACTTTATTATGAAGCTACGTCTTGTAAAATTTGCCCGTACACCAGATTATAATGAATTATTCAGTGGAGACCCTACATGGGTAACAGAATCAATCGGCGGTATGGCCAATGATGGTCGTTCCCTTGTAACGAAAAACTCATTCCGCTTCCTGCATACATTGGATAACTTAGGTGCTGCACCAGAACCAAACTTAACAGTTTTATGGTCACCACAGTTACCTGAAAACTTTAAGAAATATTGTGCGAAAATGTCTATCAAAACTAGCTCGATTCAATATGAAAACGACGATATTATGCGCCCAGAATATGGCGATGACTATGGAATTGCCTGCTGTGTATCAGCAATGGAAATTGGTAAGCAAATGCAGTTCTTTGGTGCCCGTGCCAACCTTGCAAAAGCACTTCTTTACGCTATTAACGGCGGTGTCGATGAAAAATTAAAAATTCAAGTGGGACCACAATATCAGCCAATTACAGCTGAAGTATTAAACTACGAAGAAGTAATGCAAAAATTCGATCTTGTGATGGAATGGCTTGCTGGTCTGTATATTAACACCTTAAATGTTATTCACTATATGCATGATAAATACAGCTATGAAAGAATTGAAATGGCTCTACATGATTCGAAGATTCTTCGGACAATGGCTACTGGTATTGCTGGCCTATCCGTTGTTGCTGATTCACTAAGCGCTATTAAATACGGTGAAGTTAAAGTAATCCGTGATGAAAACGGTCTGGCCGTTGATTTTGAAACCACTGGTGACTTCCCTAAATACGGAAACAACGATGACCGTGTCGATGCGATTGCAGTAGAAGTGCTTAAAACCTTTATGAAAAAGCTTCGTAAGCACCAAACTTACCGTGACTCTGTTCACACACTATCTATCTTAACGATTACATCTAACGTAGTATACGGAAAGAAAACCGGTAATACACCTGATGGACGTCGAATGGGAGAACCATTTGCACCAGGTGCTAACCCAATGCATGGCCGTGACACAAAAGGAACATTAGCTTCTCTATCTTCGGTTGCGAAGCTTCCATACAACTATGCGATGGATGGAATTTCAAATACCTTCTCGATCGTACCTAAAGCATTAGGTAAAGAAGAAGAAAGCCAAATCCGTAACCTAGTATCCATTCTAGATGGATATGCAATCAAAGCTGGTCATCACTTAAATGTTAACGTCTTTAATCGCGAAACATTAATTGATGCAATGGAACACCCAGAGCTTTACCCACAATTAACAATCCGTGTTTCTGGATATGCAGTTAACTTCATTAAATTAACAAAAGAACAACAGTTAGACGTTATTAATCGTACATTCCACGAATCACTATAATCAAACCAACCGGGGCCCTTCTTTTGGGGCTCCTGGAAAACTAAGGGGGATCATCAACATGAACGGAAATATTCATTCAATCGAAACATTAGGTACAGTCGACGGACCAGGGATCCGCTATGTTATTTTTACACAAGGCTGCCTATTGCGGTGCCAGTTTTGCCATAATGCTGATACATGGGAAATTGGCAGCGGTAAAGAAATGACCGTTTCCGAAATCATGGATGATCTTATGTCCTTTCTGCCTTTCATTCAGTCTTCTGGCGGAGGAATTACAGTGAGCGGTGGTGAACCATTGCTGCAAATCCCCTTCCTAACAGAACTGTTTAAGGAATGTAAAAAGAAAGGGATTCATACGACCATTGATTCTTCAGGTGGCTGCTTCTCTCATTCAAAGCTTTTTGTTGAACAAATAGAGGAGCTACTCCAGTATACTGACTTGATCCTATTGGATTTGAAACATATTAACCGGAAAAAGCATATTCAATTAACAGGAATGGCCAATGACCATATACTTGAATTTGCAACATTCTTATCCGACCATCACGTTCCTATCTGGGTACGCCATGTGCTCGTCCCTACGGTAACAGATGACCCTGAAGATTTAACTAATCTTGGTGAATTCATTGGAACACTTAAAAACGTCCAAAAGATTGAAATTCTTCCCTACCACAAACTCGGTGTTTATAAATGGGAAGCACTCGGACATGAATATCAGCTCCATTCTGTTGAGCCACCCACAGAAGAAAACGTGGAGTTTGCCTATAAGAAGATAACTGCACACTGGAAGGCACCCATCCAAAAACACTGATTCGATTGAATCAGTGTTTTTAAATAGTAGGCATTATTTGGCCGCCTTGAAACTTATACTTTATTGGCCAATAAGTAAATATCTTCATAATCTGCCATTTTGGCAAGTATTAAATTGATTCTTTCCCCTATCTCCTATATACTCATATCATTGACATTTAAGTGAGGTGATAATATTTGTTTCAATTGCTTATCGACAGTTCAGATATAAATGCCCTTAACGCTCTTTATGTAAGTATCTTTTTAGGAATTGCTTTAAAATTATTATGGGCATGGAGTGTGGAATATTCTTTTGTTGGTTCCTTATCTGATCCGGCAAGGACAAATATTATTCACCCATTGGTACTTTATCTTAAGACAAGTTGTTTAAATGGCAGCTTTATTCTGAAAAGAATTGTTATATATTTTCGTAGAAAAGAATATTCACAGGATGATTCTGAAGAACCTGTTTCCTCCCTTTCACTTAATAAATATTTATAAACCATTCTAGGAGGAAATATGAAAAACAAACGATCTTCATTCATTATTGTCACAATGTTAGCTTTAACGACTTTATTATTATCTGCATGTTCATCTCAATCCCAAAATGGAAACAATAATGGATTTTTCCATACCTATTTTGTCGAACCTTTTTCAACTTTTATCCATTATTTAGCGGAACTTTTTAATGGCAACTATGGTTTGTCAATTATTCTTGTTACGCTTATTATCAGGCTTGCCTTAATGCCGCTTATGTTACGGCAGTATAAAAATCAAATGGCCATGAAGGAAAAGATGGATGTTTTAAAACCTGAAATGGATGTCATACAGACTAAAATGAAAACTGAAAAGGATCCAAAGAAAAAGCAGGAACTTCAAGCAGAAATGATGGGGCTTTATAAAAAGCATGGGGTAAATCCATTAAATATGGGCTGTTTACCATTGCTCATCCAAATGCCTATTTTAACTGGTTTCTATTATGCGATTCGTGGTTCAGAAGAGATTAAAACTCATGAGTTTTTATGGTTCAGTCTTGGAAATCCTGACATCATTATTACGATTATTGCCGGTGTTATTTACTACTTCCAGTTTAAAGTTTCCCAGTCGAATATGCCTAGTGCACAGGCAGACCAAATGAAATATATGGGGTTACTCTCACCATTAATGATTGTTATGTTTTCATTTAACGCACCAGCAGCCCTTCCCCTTTATTGGGTAGTTGGTGGTACGTTCCTGATTATTCAAACGATGATTAGCAGAAGTCTTTATCAAACAAATAAGACACCTAAGGTTCCAGTCAAACAAAAATAGTCAGATTGAAAAAAGAAGCCTCCTTGGATGCTTCTTTTTTTTGGATAGTTTTTTACATTTAGACTGACATTTTTCTTATCTTTGCAACGTGTCTTTTAAATGGGTGCTTATGTCTTCCCATTCATCACGAAGGATACTAAAAAATACCGTATCCCTTACGTATCCATCAGAAATTATCCGATCTTTCCGTAATACTCCTTCTTTCATGGCACCGATTCTAGCAATCGCCTTTTGGGATCTTATATTTCGAGAATCCGTTTTTAATTGAACACGAGTAAGGTTCCAAACATCAAATGCATGGCTTAATAAAAGAAACTTACATTCAGTATTTACTTTGGTCCGCCATACATTCGGGTGATACCACGTCGACCCAATTTCCGCACTATTATGGTTAGGGAGAATATCTAAGAAACGTGTACTCCCTATGATATGATTTTTGTTGTCTACAACCGTAAAGGTATAATCTGTCCCATTTTCACGTGCTTTTATGGCAGCGTTTATCATTTGTTCCATTTCTTCTCTCGAGCGAATTTTTGTCGCCATATATGTCCAGATTTCATCGGGTTTAGCTGCTTCCCACAAACCGTCTAAGTGGTTCATATTGACAGGAATTAATTTTACCGTTTCCCCTTGTAACGAAAATAAATCGTTCCACAATTTAGTCATAATATATTCTCCCTTATCCATAAGAAAAGACTGCGGGCTATGCTCCACAGTCCTCCTATTATGCATCTTGAAAATATTCCTTGTAAAAGCCGCCAACTTTTCCTGTATTATCAACAATGTAATAAAATTCTTCTGTCTCGTTTTTTACATCATAGACTTTCCCAGCAGTTAAAGCATTATTGACAAGATATTTTTTGGCATCCGTATGAACACATTTTATTTTTTTGATTGTTTCCCGATCACGCCATGATAGATGAATCATTGCTGCACCCTTCCTTTCGTTCTTTGTCCCACTCCTAGTATAATCAAAATGGCTGGTGGTGCGCAACAAAATCAATATATTAAGGAATTGTGAACTATTTAAAAATTTTATTAATTTTGGGTTCTCAAATGACCAAAAAACCATTACAATTATAAAAACTGAATATTCAATCCATTTTCTCGAGGAGGCATTCATAAGTATGAAAATTATGAGTAATGAGCAATTAGTTGTTTCGTATCGGGATGCATTAAAGTCTGACAAGGAAAAAGAATGGATTAAAATTTTAAAAGATGAAATCAAACGCCGTGGCCTAAGACCATTTAAAAATCGTTAACTCAAAAAAACCGCTGAAAGGATTCAGCGGTTTTTCATTTTCATCCCGTCTTAATTTCATTACTTGTTAACCCATTAGGATAAAAGGATAATTCTGTAAGTTTCTCTGCAATCTGATCAGCTGCCTCTACTGGATTATCAGCAACAATCTCAAAGAATTCCCCTTCATACTCTTGTTTCGCATGATCATAGCGTGGATCATAATAGTGTTCAAGTAAAAGGTGAATCATATCCGGATAATTTCGATCAGATAACGCTTGGATGAGTGAATTTCTGATGTCAATAGCTTTAATACGCCTTAACACCTTTTCAATCCCATCAGAAATCTTATCAAAATACCATGGCTCATTCTGGTAAGGAAGTACATATTCCGCTACAAGTTGTGTTACCCTTTGTTCAATCGGGGTATTTAGATTGATATTAATCCCCCCCATTTTTTTATCCATTAGTTCCTCTGTTTGAACGGCTTTACCAATTCTTTTGCTTTCCGCTTCCACGAGAAAATATTCAGCACCCTTTATTTCGGTAAGTCCTTTGAAAAGTAATGAGTCAAATGTTTTTTGATTATGACCATCCCCAAGGCCAATCGTTCCGAATATCGAACCTCGATGCCCTGCCATCTCTTCAAGGTCTAATATTGGATAACCCCTTTTTTTCAAGACCTTTAAGACTTCCGTTTTCCCAACCCCTGTTAGTCCATGAAGGACAACAGCTTTGCCGGGAAGCATTGTTGGTAACTTTTCAAGAATATAGTGGCGGTACTCTTTATATCCACCCACTAGCCGACTAGCATAAATACCTGCAAACTCCAGAAACGTGACCACGGCTTTACTTCTCATTCCGCCTCGCCAGCAATGGATAATCAGCTCGGTATCGTTGGAAATGACTTTCTTAATCGTTTGTAATAGGACAGGAATTTTAGGAGAAACAATTTCCATCGCCTTCCATTTAGCATCCGCTGGTCCTTCTTGTTTATAAATCGTACCAATTATCTGACGTTCTTCATCTGTAAATAAGGGAACATTAATTGCTCCAGGAATTGCACCATCATTAAACTCAATTGGTGAGCGTATGTCAATGATTATAGGATTCTTAATCGTAAAAAGGTCTTCGACAGTCATTTCTTTCATATAACATCTACGCTCCTTATAAAATACTCTTATTGAATAAATCAAATATCTACTAGAAAACAAACAAAACTTCCACAACGGGAAGTTTCGAAAAAAGTTAACTCATGTCAATTAGGATTTCTTACGTAATTATTATACAGGAAATACCCCTTGTATTCAAGGAGAGACAGTTATTCTGTGTGCTTATACCATTTTGGATATTGGTTTAAAAACAGACATTAACTTTTCCATTTCAACAAGTTTTCCGTTATGAAATTGATCCACAATTTTACTGCCAACAATAACTCCATCACAGTACTTGGTTAAGTCTAATATCTGTTCTTGGTTTGAAATGCCGAAGCCCGCCAAGACAGGGATTGGACTTAGAGCTTTAACATTCTGTAAGAATTGATTCAATTCCGAATCATATTCATTTCTCACACCTGTAATCCCCTTAATTGTTACCGTGTATAAAAATCCCTTGCCCTTATTTGCAATAGTTTTGATTCGCTCAATAGGTGTTGTGAGCGTGACAAGTCGAATTAATTCTATTTCAGCTTCTTCTAGCAGCGATGTAATAATTCCTTCTTCTTCAATCGGTAAATCAGGAATAATACACCCGTCTACACCTGCATTCCGTATATCTTGGATAAATTCATTAATCCCATAACGATAAATTGGATTTAAATAAGTCATAAGCAGGATTGGAACATTAATTTCCTTTCGTGCCTTACCTAGCTCAGTAATAATACTCTTTAGTTTTGTTCCATTTCCAAGCGCTCTAATACCCGCTTGCTGAATGGTTGGTCCATCGGCCACTGGATCTGAAAATGGTACCCCCACTTCAATGGCAGTTGCACCAAATTTCTCTAATAATTTAAGGCGATCACCCAAACATTCCAGCCCGCCATCTCCTGCCATGATGTAGGGAACAAACGCTTTTCTATTATTCTCTTTCATTTCTGCAAAAGTTTTTTCAAAACGATTCATTTCTTATCTCTCCTCTCTTAAACGTGTTTTCACCGTATCAACATCTTTATCACCGCGCCCTGATAAGCACACTACAATTTTTTGCGATTCGTCCATTTCTGCTGCCAGCTTCACTGCAAAAGCAATGGCATGCGCGCTCTCAAGTGCTGGGATGATTCCTTCCAGTCTAGATAAAAGCTGAAATGCATCTAGCGCCTCTTTATCGGTAATCGACTGATATTTTGCACGACCAATGTCATGTAAATAGCTATGCTCCGGTCCAATGCCTGGATAATCTAGCCCGGCCGAGATTGAATGTGCTTCTTGAACTTGACCATCTTGGTCTTGTAATAGGTACATGAGTGCTCCGTGTAATACCCCTGGACTTCCTTTTGTTAAAGAGGCTGCATGGTACTTTGTATCAACACCCTGTCCAGCTGCTTCTACCCCATAGAGACTAACTTCTTCATCCTCAATAAAGGAATAGAACATCCCCATTGCATTGCTTCCGCCGCCAATACATGCTACAACCGCATCAGGAAGCGACCCTTGGCTTAATTGGAATTGGTGTTTGGTTTCCTTACCAATCACACTTTGGAAATCCCTGACCATCTGAGGAAATGGATGCGGCCCCATTACAGATCCCAATAAATAGTGAGTATCATCAACATTTTCTACCCAGTATCTTAATGCCTCATTTACTGCATCTTTCAATGTGGCGCTCCCAGAGGTAACACTAACGACCTTTGCTCCCAGCAATTCCATTCTAAAAACATTAAGGGCCTGCCTTTTGATGTCCTCTTCACCCATGAACACGATACAATCAAGATTTAATAAGGCACAAACGGTCGCAGTTGCTACACCATGCTGGCCAGCTCCCGTTTCAGCGACGATTTTTTTCTTTCCCATACGTACGGCTAATAGTGCCTGCCCAATAGCATTATTAATTTTATGGGCACCTGTATGGTTTAAATCTTCTCTTTTAAGAAAAATCTTAGCTCCTCCGGCATGTCTTGTAAGATTATCTGCATAATACAATGGCGTTTCTCTACCAACATAGTTTTTTAATAACTCTTGAATTTCCGCTTGAAAGGATGGATCCTTTTTCGCACTTTCATACGCTTCACCAAGTTCTATTACTGCTTTCATCAATGTCTCAGGGACAAATCTTCCCCCGAAAATGCCGAAGTGGCCTTTCTCATTTGGCAATGTATATGTGTTCATTCCCTTTACCTCCCTACAGGTATGCTTTTTGCTTTTTCTATGAATGATTTAACCTTTTCTAAATCCTTTTTTCCGTCGGTTTCTACCCCCGAACTAACATCTACCATATATGGTCGAATAATATTAATTGCTTCTTCCACATTGTTTGCATGCAAACCGCCGGCCAGGATGACTTTTTGCCTAGAAATCAATTCAGGATTCACGTCATTCCAATTAAACACCGTCCCATTTCCACCTCTGTATTTTCCTTTGGGACTATCAAGTAAAATAAAATCACTTGGAAAGTTAGCAAAAGCGTCTAAGCTTTCATTTCCTTGAAAACTGATTGATTTTATTACAGGTAAGGAAAGTGATGCACTAAATGAAGCTGGTTCGTCTCCGTGTAATTGAATATGGGTTAGACCTACCGTGGAAGCAATGTGTTCGATTACTTCACTTGTCTCATTTACAAAGACACCGACCTTATCCACCTCATTAGGTAAATGTGCAATAATCTCTTGCGCCTTCTCAACGGATATTCTACGCTTACTTTCTGCAAAGACAAACCCGATTGCATCGGCACCATATTGAGCCGCCGCGATGCCCGTTTCGATATCAGTGATTCCACAAATTTTCACCTTCATCTTTTAACGCCCCCATTTAGAGGTAAGCGAAAGTTCAAAAAGGATTGTTTCACATCAACACTTTTCATTAACGCTTCTCCCACTAAAATCCCATGAGCTCCTGCATCTCTTACACGTGCTACATCGGCCTGATGATGAATACCGCTCTCACTAATAAGAAAAGCACCCGTGCTTTTTATAATAGGAGCTAATGTCTCAGTCACCTCAAGCGATACATGAAACGTCTTTAAGTCGCGATTATTAACTCCAATCAACTTCGCACCTGTTTTAAGTGCACTTTCCAATTCATTCTGATTATGAACCTCCACTAATACTTCAAGGCCTAAACCCTTCGCATATTGAAAAAGTTCAACCAATTTCTGTTCATCTAAGGCAGCTACTATCAATAAAATGATATCTGCACCATTCGAAGCAGCAAGCTTTATTTGTAGTTCATCTATTATAAAGTCCTTACAGAGAATCGGCAGATTTACTTTACTCCGAACTGCTCTTAAATCGGAGAAAGAGCCTTTAAAAAAAGTTTGGTCCGTTAGAACAGAAATAGCTGACGCGCCATATGCTTCATATTGTCCCGCCTGGAATGCAGGATCAATTGAATTATTAATTATCCCTTTCGAAGGCGATGCCCGCTTAAACTCTGAGATAATCGATATTTGATCTGTTGTTTTTAGTTTTTGAATAAAAGATTTTCTCGGCTGGTTTGTTTCTTCGAATCGTTGGTTCCCTTCACGCAGGAATTGAACTTCTTTTCTCTTTTGGTCAATAATTTTATCTAAGATGGTTGCCACTTAAATCGCCTCTTTCTGCCCTGCTGCTTTAGATTTTTCAATCAAAGTAGTTAATTTTTCATAAGCAGCGCCAGAATCAATGATCTCTCTTGCCACGTGAATACCTTCCTTAATGGAATTTGCTTTTCCAGCTGTAAAGATTCCGAGGCCCGAATTAATTAATACCGTGTCACGGTAAGCGCCCTTTTCCCCTTTTAACACATTGATTAATATTTCAGCATTTTCCTTAGAATCTCCGCCCCTAATACAACTGTTATCATATTGTGGGAGATTGATTTCTTCTGGGAAGAATGACTGATTTGTAATGACGCCATTCTCTAAAATAGTTAAATGATTTTCCCCTTGAAGCGATGCTTCATCCATAAAGCCTGCTCCATTAATAACAACGGCCCGCTTGCGTCCTAACTTTAAAAGCACTTCAGCAAACACATTTAATAAATCTCTCCGATACACACCCAACAATTGATAGTCCAACTCAATCGGGTTTGTAAGTGGTCCAATAAAGTTAAATATCGTTGGAATCTTTAATTGTTTTCGAACGGTCATGACTTTCTTTAATTTGGGATGAACATTTGGTGCAAATAAAAAGGATAAGCCGATTTCCTGCAGAATTTCTTCTGTTCTCTCTGCTGAAAGATTTAAATTAATCCCTAAGTATTCTAATACGTCGGCACTGCCTGTTTTACTGGAAACACTTCGATTTCCATGCTTGGCAACAGGAATTCCAGCACCAGCAATCACAAAAGCAGATGTAGTGCTCACATTAAAACTGGAAGAACCATCTCCTCCTGTCCCGCAGTTATCAAGAACGCCTGAAAATTTCTCGTTAAATTTCAATGTATTTGCCTTCATTGCTTTTACTATTCCGGTAATTTCTTCGACTGTTTCTCCTTTTGATTTCAAACCCATTAAGAAGGCAGCAATTTCAGATTCTGAAACCTCTTCACCTAAAATGAAACTAACGGCTTCTTTCATTTGGTTTTCAGAAAATGATTCACGTTCAGCTAATTGGAGTAAATAATTCTTCATTTTTCTTCATCCTCTCTATCTCTTTTAAAAAGTTATTTAGGATTTGTTTACCGGTAGGAGTACCAATCGACTCCGGATGAAACTGTAGACCAAAAACAGGATACTCACGATGCCTAATCGCCATAATTTCCTGATCATCGTCCGAGTGAGCAATACTTTCGAGCATTTCAGGAATACTACTCTTTTCAATGATTAATGAATGATACCGCATCACTTCTAATGGGTTTGGCAGGCCTTCAAATAATCCATCGCTCTGATGCGATATGAATGATGTTTTACCATGCTTGATTAGGGCTGCCCTTTTAATCTCACCACCGAATGCTGCACCGATGGCTTGATGACCGAGGCAAATTCCTAAGATAGGGATTTTATTAAAAAATGTTTGAATTACTTCGATGCAAATTCCGGCATTCTCCGGCTTCCCTGGTCCAGGGGAAAGAATGATTGCTTTAGGGTTTAATTCCTTGATTTGTTCCATGGTAAGCTGATTGTTCCTAAAAACTGTTATTTGTTCCCCTAGTTCTCCTAGATATTGATAGAGGTTGAATGTGAACGAATCAAAATTATCAATTAGTAAAATCATTTCTCACCCTCCAGGAAAGAGTTTAGTTTGTTTATCGTCTCTTGATACTCGGATTCTGGATTTGAATCATATACGATACCAGCACCGGCTTGTATATAAGCGGAACCCTCTTTTAAAATCATCGTTCGAATCGCAAGGGCAAAATCCATATTTCCATCAGCGGATATATATCCAACAGCTCCTGAATATAACCCTCGTTTGGACTTTTCTAACGAGTTTATTATCTCCATCGCGCGAACCTTCGGAGCTCCTGAAACAGTCCCGGCCGGCAGACAGGCAGCGAGCGCATCGATGGCTGTCTTGTCAGAAATTAAATGACCGCTTACTTCAGAGACAAGGTGCATCACATGTCGGTATTTCTCCACCGCCATATACTTATCCACTCGAACGGATCCAAATTCACAAATTTTTCCGAGGTCATTTCTGCCAAGATCGACTAGCATCTTATGCTCCGCTAGTTCCTTTTCATCATTTTTCAATTCTTGCTCAATCAACAAATCCTCTTCATTTGTTTTGCCGCGTCTTTTTGTTCCAGCGATAGGATTCGAAAAAACTGTATGTGCTCTTGTTTTAATTAAGCTTTCAGGAGAAGAGCCAATCACGGTATACCCGTCAAAATCAATATAGAACATATAGGGTGTTGGATTATTTGCACGATGTTTGCGATAAAGTGATAATGGATCACCGTTAAAGGCTGATTTCATCCTCCTAGAAAGAACCACTTGAAAAATATCACCGGCTAAAATATGCTCCTTCGCAATTTCTACATTTTTGATAAAGGTTTCTTTTGTTGTTTCAGAGTCGAAGCCTGAAAAATCAAAAGGCTCTTCTGCTGGGTAAAAAGTAGGCTGCTTGAGTTCCTCTATTCTGAGATTGATTCTTTTTTCAATTACAGCGGTGTCGCTCTCCTTCGTTAAAGGACAACCACAAATCAAAACCTTGTCTTGTAGATGATCAAAGACAATTACTTCTTCATAAAACATTAAGTGAACATCCGGCATTTCCATACCGTTCGGAAATTCCTCTCCAATCACCTCATACTGCCTAATAATGTCATAGCCTACAAATCCGACCGCGCCACCAATAAACGGGAAGGGATACTCTTCAAAGCCCATTGGCGGGATAAGTCTTTTTAACACTTCTAGAGGATTACCCGTTAAAACTTCTTTTTCACCATTCCGCTTAAGTATCTCATTCCGATCCCCCCTCGAAATTAGTTCAAAGGCTGGTTCTGCACCAATAAAGGAATATCGACCAGAATCATTATACTTATGTGAGCTTTCTAATAAGAATTTCTTGTTCCCGTTTATTTTTTTTAAGATGGAGATTGGTGTAAGCGTGTCTCCTTTGATTTCCTTTATGAAATAATCCATTTTAGTTTGCATGTTAGGACTCCCTTCTAAATAAAAAAAAATCGTCCTCTATATGCGCAAAAATTTTACGCATATAGAGGACGATTCTATGGTCGTGGTGCCACCTCTGTTTGAAGCAATTGTTAAATCTGCTTCCTCTTCAGATACGGAACAATCCGTTCGATATCCTATCCTTTTAACGGTGGAGACCCGTGCATCCCTACTTAGATTCAAGATGCCTCTCACAAGTCCATTCCACAAATCCTTTCTTATCGGGCTCCCACCTACCCCGACTCTCTTGGAAGAAATAAATTAGTGTACTCCTCTTGTTCAACGAGTTAATTATTTAACTTTGTTTATATCCTACGCAAAATTTAAGCTGAAGTCAAGGGAAAGATTCGGAAAATTTCAAATTAGTTTGAAAATTAACTTTCCTCCTCCTAGTTTTAAATCACTAGCATTTATATTAATTCCATTTAAAGGATGTTCCAACAAGGTTTTTTTAAAAGTGAATAAGCGAATAGTAATAGTAGCAAATAACGAAGGCGGGATTGAAGATTAATGGAGCATATTGAACATTTAAGCCAAAATCCAAAAGCTGCGAAAAAGAAACAATCAGCAGCGGGACAAAAGCGATCGAATGAGATAGCTAATCAGAAGTGGGCAATCATCTCACTGTCTTCCATTCCACTAGTCATGACGTTGGGTAATTCGATGTTAATACCAGTTCTACCTTCAATGGAAAAAAAATTATCGATTTCTTCCTTTCAAACCAGTATGGTTATTACTGTTTATTCGATTGTTGCTATTTTCCTGATACCTGTTGCAGGATACTTATCAGACCATATTGGTCGAAAAAAGGTCATTATCCCCAGCCTTATCATTGCTGGAATTGGCGGGTTGATTTCAGGTTTTGCTGCATGGAAAATGGATGATGCTTATTGGATTATTTTAGCTGGCCGAGCCCTTCAGGGGGTCGGAGCAGCTGGAGCCGCTCCAATCGTAATGCCATTGGTAGGTGATATGTTTAAAAATGATGATGATGTTAGCTGTTGTCTGGGTTTAATTGAAACATCGAATACGTTTGGAAAGGTATTAAGCCCTATTTTAGGGGCTTTTCTTGCGGGAATCATTTGGTTTATGCCCTTTTTTTCCTTTCCAGTATTTTGTGTCATTTCTGTTTTAATGATTATGTTACTGGTCAAATGTCCGAAATCGACGGTGAAACCTATTCCATTTAAAGCTTTTTTCATCAATGTGAAAAAAACCTTTACTGAAAAGGGCCGCTGGCTTTATGCCATCTTTTTTATTGGTGGAATCTTAATGCTTGTCCTATTTGGAATATTGTTTTACCTGTCTGAGCTTTTTGAAAAAGAATATGGCATTAAGGATATCAAAAAAGGATTCTTGCTAGCTCTACCACTTGGTGCCCTTTGTTTATCTTCGTTTATTAGCGGAAAAGTGATTAAGAAAAATAAAGTTCTAATGAAATGGATTACATTTGGCGGTTTAATTGCCACAGCTCTATCGATTGGAGCCCTGTGGTTTTCGATAAAGCTTTGGTACGTGATTACCATGTTTCTTATTAGTGGAGTAGGTATCGGTTTAGGGCTTCCTTGTCTTGATGCCTTGATAACTGAGGGTGTTGAAAAGGAGGAAAGAGGTACCATCACATCTATTTACAGTTCGATGAGATTTATTGGAGTTGCTGCCGGTCCTCCGATTATCGCTCTATTATTAAAGCAGGCTACCCACTGGATTTTTATACTCCTTGGCAGTCTAAGTATTCTAGCCGCCCTTATCGCATTAATAGCTATTAAGCCTAATGCACAAGACCAAAAGAGCTGAGGAATACCCTCAGCTCTTTCTTTTGATATATTATTTCACTGGTTTTTTTAGAAATCCAATTAATAATGCTGAAACAACAGAACCCACTAAGATGGCAAGCGCATAAAGTAAGGCGCTATTTTCAACCAATGGTACAACAAATATTCCGCCGTGCGGGGCACGAAGACCAATTCCAAATGCCATCGATAGTGCACCTGCAATGGCAGAACCAGCCATAACAGAAGGAATGACGCGTAATGGATCAGCTGCAGCAAACGGGATCGCGCCTTCGGTAATGAAGGATAAGCCCATGACATAACAAGCCTTTCCTGCATCTCTGTCTTGTTCATTGAATTTATTTTTAAAGAATGTCGTCGCAAGAGCAATTGCTAACGGTGGAACCATACCTGCAGCCATAATTGCAGCCATTGGTCCATATACACCACTTGCTAGTAACCCTGTTCCAAATACATAGGCAGCCTTGTTAATTGGACCACCCATATCAAAGGACATCATAAGTCCTAGTACAACACCTAACAAAACAGCATTACCTGTTCCAAGACCTGTTAACCACTCAGCAATTTCCTTGTTTATCCATGAAACAGGATTATTAACGACATAATGCATCAAGAATCCAGTAATCGCTATTCCTAATAGAGGATAAATTAAGATACTTTTTATTCCTTCTAGAGAACGTGGAAGCCCTGCAAAAACTTTCTTTAACAATAAAACAATGTAACCTGCTAGAAAACCTGCAATCAAACCACCAAGGAATCCGGCCCCGCCATGTGCCGCCATCATTCCTCCTACCATACCTGGAGCGAAACCTGGACGGTCTGCAATACTGAGAGCAATAAATCCTGCAAGTACAGGAACAATTAATGCAAATGCATTATCACCGCCGATGGCCTTAATAACTGCTGCTATAGGGTTGTATGATGGGTCATCTGGATTAGCGGAATTATATCCGAACATAAAGCTAATTGCGATTAATATCCCACCGCCAACAACAAACGGAAGCATATTTGAAACACCATTCATTAGGTGCTTGTAAAACCCATTACGAGATCCTTTTTGATCCGCTGCTTTTTCACTCTGGCTGTTCCCATTAAAAATTGGAGCATCTTGTTTTTGTGCCTTGGTAATTAATTGTTCTGGGCGACGAATTCCTTCAGCTACTGCTGCCTGAATCACATGCTTACCTTTAAACCTTTCCATCTCAACATTGATATCTGCGGCAATAATAACGGCTGTTGCATTTTCAATTTCTTCTTTTGTCAGGACATTCTTTGCACCGCCAGAACCATTTGTCTCAACCTTAATGTCCACACCCATTTCAGCTGCTTTTGCTTTTAGAGAATCAGCCGCCATATAGGTATGTGCAATACCCGTTGGACATCCCGTCACAGCAACGATTAAGTTTTTCTTTGTTTCTGTCGTAGTGACGGTTTCCTGTTTTTCTTCTTTATCATACCGGTTAATCGTTTCAAGGATTTCTTCAGGAGTCGTTGCCTTTAATAGCTCGTAACGGACCTCCGCTTTCATTAACAACCCAGAGAGCCGTGCTAATGCCTCTAAATGTGTATTATTGGCACCATCTGGAGCAGCAATCATAAAAAACAAATGTGCTGGTTTTCCATCCAATGATTCATAATTAACACCTGTCGCTGATTTCCCAAACACAATGGCTGCTTCATTTACTACTTTTGTTTTAGCATGTGGGATGGCGATTCCATCCCCAATACCTGTTGTACTTTGCTCTTCACGCTTTAAGATGGCTGCTTTAAATTCTGCACGATCAGATATTTTCCCTGCCTTAGAAAGGACATCGACCAACTGATCAATTGTTGATTCTTTTTCATTGCCTTCTATATTTAAAAGAATCGTATTTTTAGATAACAATTCAGTAATTTTCATATCTATCTCTCCTTTAACGGATCTCTTTTATATGAACTTGTGGTAGAAGTTCTTCTACTTTTTCCTTGGTACATAAACCAAGTGAAAAGGCTGTTGCACTTCCTGAGGCCACACTATAGCGAAAAGCTTCCTCAATATTTCTAGTTTTCACATAGGCAGCTAAGAAACCGGCAACCATCGAGTCACCTGCACCTACTGAATTTTTCACTTCTCCTTTTGGAACCTCTGCCAAAAGTGTGGTATCGCTATTAATCAAGACTGCCCCTGCCCCTGCGAGCGAAACAATAACATTTTTTGCGCCCATTTCAACGAGTTTCTTCCCTAATGGGATGACTTCCTCAACGTTTGTAATGGTTGTTTCAAATAGTTCCCCAAGCTCATGATGATTCGGTTTAATTAGTAATGGTTGATAAGGGAGAACTTTTTTCAATAAATCTCCTTCTGCATCTACTACAAATTGTGCACTGCTTTCACTACAAATTCTGACCAGTTCCTCATACGTAGTTTTCGGTAAACTACTAGGAATGCTTCCAGCCAGTACCAATAAATCCTTGGCACCTAATTGCTTAATTTTTTGTTTTAGTAATAAAAAGTTTTCTGCCGTGATTTTCGGTCCATTTGCATTAATCTCTGACTCTTGTCCCGTTTTAAGTTTTACATTGATTCGTGTATCTTCATCTACCTGAACAAAATCTGTTTCAATCTGTTCCTTTTGAAGATATTGCTCAATGTAAGCACCGGTAAAACCACCAACAAAACCTAGTGCTATACTGCTTGTGCCAAATTGGTTCAAAACTGTTGACACATTGATTCCTTTCCCGCCTGGAAATTTTGCTTCCTCAACTGTCCGGTTTAATTCACCGAGCTGAAAGATTTCTAGTTTAACGATATAGTCTACAGAGGGATTTAACGTTAATGTATAAATCATGCTGTCACAACCTTTATTGTAGTTCTATTTAAGTATTGCATCTCTGTCTCTTCATCTAATTCATTCGTGATAATGGCTGCTTCGTGAATATCGGCAATCTTTGAAAACGATATTTCAGCAAATTTGGTATTATCTGCTAGCACATACGTTTCACGAGATAGAGCCATTGCCTTTTGCTTCACCATTGCTTCCTCTTGGTCTGGCGTTGTAAACCCAAATTGTGGATGAATGCCATTCACACCCATGAAACATTTATCGAATCGGTAGAGGTCTAGGCCTGCTAAGGCTCCCCTTCCGATGAAAGCATTAGTATTAGGCTTCGCCAAGCCGCCAATTAAATAAGTGGTTATCCCTTTGTCTAATAATGGTTTTAAATGCATTAAGCCATTCGTGACAACAACGATATCTGTAAAAGGGAGGAATTCGATCATTTCAATCACAGTTGACCCCGCATCAAGATAAATGCTTTCACCTTCATCTACTAAACCGGCTGCATATTGTGCAATCATTCGTTTCGCTTGAAGGTTTTTGGAAGATTTCTCAATCATACTGGGCTCTTGAAGTTTCCCTTGTAATCTTGAGGCACCTCCATGAATTCTCTTTAAAAACTTCTGGTCCTCTAATTGTGAGAGATCTCGTCGTATAGTTGACTCCGAGGACTCGGTTAACTCCATTATTTCATTGATTTTTACCACATTTTTCTCTTTTAATAATTGCAGGATCACTCGATGACGTTCTGGTGTTAACAAGTCATCACCACCTAGATTTTTTTATTCTATAACTACATAATACTGAAAACGATTGCACATTTCAATCATTTTCTTTCAAAAACAATCATTTTTTGAATGTTTTTGAATGTTTTCTGAAAATACACATATTTTTACAGTATAATATTTATATATTATCCCCTTTCCAATATATAAAAAACGCCAGAGATTTCTGGCGCTTTTACATGTCAGCTTATTGATAGGGACTTAACCATTCAGGGTTCCTGTTCACACATATAGGACATTTCTCTGCTTCTGATTGAAAGGAATAGTAGGACTGACCACAATCCCCACATTCTTTTATATGAAAAGGGTGTGGAGACTCACTTTTTATTTTTATTTCTGGTCTGATCTGAATGGCATTCTCTAGGCAAATATCCGTACAATCACAACATTTAACACATTTATTACTCTCGATATGTAGGACTGAGTCTCTAATATGAAAGACTTCTTGTGGGCAAAAGGAAAAACACGCTCTACATAAGATACATTTATTATGATCCAACTCAACTGTGTAAAATTGGTATTCTGGAAAATAGTTTGCTAGATTCCACTCATTTGCTAACATTCTCCAAGAAGCTGGTGCCAGACTTTTTGCTAACTTCTTTCCCTCCGTTTGCATAGAGGTAAAAAAAGCTCTCCTTGAATATTTTTCTTTTGTATTCTTTTGTACTAATTCAATGGGTCTCTGTCCTAATTCAATTAATATCTTATTCGTTTGTTTCATAACCGTTTCCCATTGTTGATTCATTCGATTGCAATCCATTTTAACTGATGCCAATCCCCGGCACTTATAAATCAACATTTCCTTCACAGATGGTATATAGAATTCATTATAAATGAGGGATTGATTTTCAAATTCCCGCGTAAAAGCTATTCCTTCGATTGCTGACACGGGACAGCTAATGACACAATCTCCACAGGAAGAGCATTTTTCTCGATTTATTTCTATTGTTTGCTGATTGATAGATAATGCCTCAAGGGAACAAGCTTCCATACAAACGGAGCACGTAGAATATACAGTTCTTTTCCGTGAGCACTTATTGGTAATATTCAAATCAAAATGCATGTTTTCAAGCCACTTTACTAAAAATGACATACACTCACCTTCTATTAAAAGATGCAGGACTGCGCAACTTTAATATTTTGGATCATGAACTGATAATTTCGCATCTTTATGCGGGTTAATCACAATGTTTGGATTGGTCATAGCATTGCTTGGCATCCCTTTGATTTGACTTACACTTCCGTACTTTCTTCTTAACTCTTCGACGGGTCCAAAATCAATCGCCCTCATTGGACAAGTCGAAACGCAAACAGGGTCTTCCCCCTTTGACTGTAGATCAATACAAAAATCACATTTATTCGATTTAAAGATCTTCTGATTATATTGTGGGGCTCCATAAGGACATGCCTTTATACATCGTTGAACCCCTTGACATATATCTTGATCGATTTTAACTACGCCTGTTTCTTTATTTTTTACAATCGCTCCTGTCGGGCAGCTTGGGAGACATTTTGGATTCGTACAATGATTGCAGGATATCGAAAAGTAAAAAGCTTTGATGTTTTGGACCATCCCTTTGGTAGGGCGTTGGATAAATGTGCCTTCCTCATAGGCATAAACCCTGCGGAAATTAATCCCGGTAGGTAAATCATTTTTATCCTTGCATGACACACTACATGCTTTGCAACCTGTACAGAGACTTTGATTAATATAAAATCCTAACTGTTCCAACCTACTCACCCCCTATGCTTTTTTCACTTCAACCAGGTTTGTTAGTTGCGGATTCGATTTTGCAAGGGCTGTTGGCCGTTGTGAAGTCAGGACATTAACAGACCCCCGTTGGTCATGTCCATCTTTATCAGGCGTATACCATGCTCCCTGTGGGATACCCACTACTCCTGGAGTGATTCTTGGAGTTACCTTGACATCGATAGATATTAAACCTCGCTCATTAAATACCTGAACACGATCACCTTCTTTTATTCCACGCTTTTCTGCATCCTTAGGGTTCATCCACATCTCTTGTTTGGCTGCTTCCTCAAGCCATGCTTGATTATCGTAGGTTGAATGACATCTCCGTTTATAGTGCCAACTAATAAGTTGTAGAGGAAACTTCTTTATTATCGGATCTTGTGGTCCTTCCCATGAGGATATATATTTTGCAATGGCTGGTATTTCATCAGGCTGATTCATGTCCCATAATGCCTTCGAAAATAACTCAATTTTACCTGATGGCGTTTCGAACGGATGATTTTTAAAATCATCAATTTGCTCTTTAAAACCAATAAGAGGTGAGTCATATTTAAAATGATGAACCCCGTTCCTTCGAAATTCTTCAAATGAAGGGAAATCGGGACTCAACTCTTTCCGCGTTCTCTCTATACTTTCCTTAACAAGGTCAAGAGTTGATTTCCCACCAGTGAATTTTTCCTTCAGCCCAAACTTGTCCGCCACTTCTGCAAATACATCGTATTCATCACGACATTCATAAAGCGGGTCAATTGTTTTATCACCAAAAACGACGTAATCTCCAAAACACCATGGCACACCAATATCATACCGTTCAAAAAAGGTTGTTCCTGGCAGTAAAATATCAGCATATTTCGCACTTGGAGTCATAAAAATATCACTGACCACTATAAACTCTACCTTACTTTCATCCTCAAGAAGCTTTCTTGTTTTATTGATTTCAGCATGTTGATTAATCAACATGTTACCAGCCATGTTGAAAATTAATTTTATGTTAGTTGTTAACTTATCTGTACCATCTAGGCCATCCGCTGCTGTCATATCAGTTCCTTTTTCAACAGCCTTGGTCCAAAGGAAGCACGGAATCGAAGCTTTGACTGGATTTTCATACGAAAATGGATAAACAATGTCCGAACGGCTCCAATAACCGGTTCCTGCTGCCCATCCGCCAAGCTTCCCGACATTACCTGTAAGACAAGCCAACTGTGCACCGCCGCGCATGTACTGTTCTCCATACGCTTGTCGCTGTGCTGCCCAACCTTGAATAAGTGCTGCTGGCTTTGTTTTTGCATAGTCCCTTGCAATTTCACGTATCTTTGCAGCTGGGACCCCGCAAATTTTCTCAGCCCATTCAGGTGTTTTTTCAATCCCATCCTTTTCACCCAATAGGTAGCTTTTTAACGACTCTTCTTTAGCTACACCCGTTGGCATATGGTCACCGTCAAAACCAATACAATATTTATCAAGAAATGCTTGATCATGTAATTTTTCGGTAACAATCACATACCCCATTGCATCCATCATCGCGTTGTCTGTTGTCGGAAGAATCGGAATCCACTCATCCGCAAAGGCAATCGCTGTATCAGTATAACGCGGGTCAATGACAATGATTTTTGCGCCGTTTTGTTTTGCTTGCATTAAATATTCTCGGTATGGGGTTGAAAAAATCATTTCTGATGGATTTTGCCCCCATAAAATTATGTACTTTGAGTGCAGTAAGCTATCAAAACTGCTGCCAGAATTATTTGTACCATACGTATAAGGGGTGGCCACATTTCCTGCACCAGAACTATAGTCATTTCGATAATTTAAAAAGCCGCCTGTAAGTGCTAATAGTTTCCTTGCTGCATTTTTCCCTCCATGTAACCCCCAACTTTGTCCAGAGGCATAATTAACATATCTCGATTCTGGACCATAATGATCACCAATTCGTTTCACTTCAGATGCAATTGTTTCAATTGCTTCCTCCCAAGAAATTCTCTTAAATTTTCCCTCACCCCGTTTGCCAATCCGTTTCATTGGATACTTTAAGCGGTCAGGGTCATATAGCATGTTCCGATAATTTCTACCTCTGATACATGCTCTTAGCGGCGGTGTAGTAAAATCACCGCTTTCTTGAGTGTCAGTACTTACACGAACAACCATTCCATCCCTTACATGTGCTTTTATGACACATCGCCCGCCACAATTATTAATGCTGCAAGTTGAAATAATTTTCTCCGTATCTTTAGCATTTGCTGTCTTCGGCTCTTCGCCCCGTTTAACAAGCATCTTAGTACCAATTCCACCAGCAATAACAGGAATTCCAATCGCTCCGGACCATTTCAAAAATGTCCGTCGCTGCATTTTATTTGATAATATATCTTTTAAATTTTTCTTATCCGACATCGTTTAACGCCTCCCTTACTTCAAGTAAAGTCGTCAAATCAGAGCTCAATAAGTCTTCCAAGAGCATTGCTGCACCCAAGTATAATTGACTGCCTGTATGTTCAATGATGCGTTTACAGAAATCTGGCACCCAAATGGTTAAATGTTCTTCAAGAAAATGAATTTGGCTTAAAATTAATTCAATAACCCTCTCTATCCGGGCCTCTTGTAAACTCAAATCTATGAGAGAGAGCATAAATTCCAATTCAAGTAAAAGGTGATCATCTGGTTCATTATTTTCGTTTTTAAATTGAAGACCAAATTGATGGTATTGTTCTCTGACTTGATAGGTCCATTCCTCAAATAATAAATGTTCTCTGCTTCGATAAAATGACTCCCAAGGTGGTGCCACAAGCGGTCCAGGTCCCACAAATAATCGATGAAATTCTTCATATTCTCGGTTGATTTGCTCCTCCGTTAACTGTTCAAAAACGTTTTGAAGAATCTTTCCCCCCTCATGAATTTCTTCTAGTTCTTGCAAATTCCCATGATTCCGAATCTTTACTAATATCTCGCTCCCTGAAGGCTCTAAAAATAACAAATGAATAAATTGATAATATTTTTTTCTAGCTAATAATAAGGGCTGCAACTGAATATGTATTGGGTCGGTCACAGTAATCATTTATCTCCCATCTTTTTGTGAAATATTTCACATATGTATTTATAACCAATCACCTACTCCTCAAAATAATCACTAGTTACTTTTTTAACAATCTAATTTTACCTTATTACCAAGGCATGGAAACTATATTTCCGAATTATTCACATTAAATTCAAAATGGTGTGAAATCAATTTGGAAAAACTGACAATGCTTGTGAAAAATAGTAATTGCGATTCAATTTTTTCTTGTTGAAACAAAAATGTGTATAATAGTATGGATGAATATATTGCAGAGGATGATACACTTGAACATTACTGGACACACAGTTGAAAAATTAGAAGATCCATTCGGTTTATTATCAGGTGACCGCTATGAGTTTTTCCTAGAACTAGAAGTTGATGACGAAGATGAGCTTTATTCAGATAAAGGAATTGGATTAAGAGCCATTTTCGTTAGCGACGAAAATGGTAACAAAATCACCAACTCCTATCTTTATGAGCGCGGGAGTGAAAAGGTGCTGGACTTTGAACTCGAAGAGGATGAAGAAGAACTGGTTATAGCATATTGTAAAGAAAACGCAAAAGAGGAATAATAAAAAAGCAGGGAGTAATGAAATCTCCCTGCTTCCTTTTTATTTACATAAAATTTTTACTATGATTATGAATTACTTGTAATTCTTTAGTACTTTCAGTCATTTCACTTTTGCAGATCGGACATAGAGGCACTTCCGTGCTTTTAAAATTGTCGCGAACCCAGCATTTGCAACTTTCTGAAGTACAAACCCATATTTTCGTTTCTTCTAATTTGATTTCCTCATCATTTTTTCTACCAAACGCCAAAACGATCACCCCTTGTTATTAGTGCATGACTGTTTTTACTATTTTGTTTGTTAGCTAAATAATATGGAAAATATCAATATACATCATTTAGCAGTTTCCCATTGCCATTGAAACTAGTACATTAATTATAAATATTATAGATAAAAAGGTGATGCTAGATCGGGTGCATCACCTTTTTATTTTAAGAGAATTAAACTGTTTGAACGTTAGATGCTTGTGGTCCACGAGCGCCTTCAACGATTTCGAAAGACACTGATTGGCCTTCTTCTAAAGTTTTAAAGCCTTCTGATTGAATAGCTGAAAAGTGAACAAATACGTCTTGACCGCCATCTGCTTCGATAAATCCAAAACCTTTTTCTGCATTAAACCATTTAACTTTACCGTTGTTCATAAAATAACCCCCAAAATAATTGTTCACTTTTAGTTTATTTTACATTTAAAAAAAATAAAAAAGACGTACTGTCACGAGGGTAATAGACATCACCCACATGTTCGTGCAGTTACGGCTACCTAAACCAATAAATATTTAACTAACTTAAAAGCGTATCTTTATTTTAACAGATTTTGGCCATACCGTCAATTTGAATTTCAAAAACTAGGAAATTCAGATAAAATATTTCAGTATAATAATAACTTGCCAAACTTGTCTCGTTCTAGCAGAAAATGAAACTCTAAACGAGTTTCATTATTCTTTATTAAATTCACCTTGTAAAAATATTTCCACGAAGTTGACAGAAAATTTCGTTACATCAATTTCCATCCCGATGTTATCAAGTGATTCAGTGGGTTCCTGATCTGGTTTTGGTCGAAAGTCTGCAATGCTTTTTCCCTTGGCATTCCCAAATTGCTCCACTCTCACTCGTTTTGGGATATATTTCACCAGATCGGGCTCCGTTAGCGCCATAAGAGGGACTACGTCATGAAGCGGTGCCCCTTTAATACCCGGGACATTTTTCTGATAGGCTTTATAGTAATAATCAAAGGCTGGTTTTAATAGCGGGCGGAAAGGTGTGGGGCTGTTTTGGCTAAGAAAGTCAATAATTTCGGGCGTGATGATTGCTTTATTGGTAACATTTAATGGGTATAAGTTGATATTATGTGCTTTTTCCATCACAGTATGTGCCGCAATTGGGTCAACATAAAAATTCGCTTCGGCTTCAGCACTAATATTCCCCGGAACCAAAAAAGCCCCCCCCATAATATAAAAAGCATTGACTCCTTTAAGTGCGCCATTTCCATATAAGATAAACATTAAGGCTAACTCGGTCAATCTTCCTACAGAAACAATAATAAGATTACCTTCAAACTGAGTTACTATCTCACTGATTTTGTTAATATCATATACCTTCACATTCTGTATTGTATCAGGAGGTTTAATGGGTCCTAATCCCTCTTCTCCATGTATCTCCGGGTAATATGTTATCGGTTCACCTAATAGGGGTCCTGCGGTACCTGCTATGATTGGAATATCAGCTCTGCCACCTAATGTTAACAAGTAGGCTGTATTTTTAACTGATTTGTCTTTAGGGGTATTACCATAACCACTGACAATACCAACCAGGTTAATTTTTGGATTTAGTAAGGCATACATTATGGCAAAAGAATCATCGATACCTGGATCAGCAATCATGAGGACATTAGTAGCCATGCCTATCTCCCCCAATAAATTATATTTCTAAAAAATATGCAATTTAATTGAATGAAAGAACTAATATAAAAACCGATTCGTTGATTCGAATCGGTTTTGTGAATACTTCCCTATGCTCGTTTTTTGACTCTTGGTGCTGCTTTCTTTCTTGGCGCAGCCGTTTTTGGAGGTTTCGTCCGGTCAATGGAAGCTTGTAATGCCGCCATTAAGTCCGTGACATTTGAAGCCACTTCCTTCGTTGCTGCAGATACAGTTTCTTGTCCATTTCGTTTCGTCTCAATTAATTCAAGCAATGCGGTTCTGTAATCGTCCGTATATTTTTCAGGGTTAAAATCTGATGTTAATTGGTCAATCAACATGATGGCAGTATCAAGTTCTCTTTCGGTTACCTTATCTTCAGCAGGTACACTCGGTACATCACCCGCTTTTCGAACTTCATCTGGATAGTGGATGGTTTCCATGACTAACACATTTTCATACACACGTATGACTGCTAATTGCTCTTTGGAACGAATGATAATTTTGGCAAGTCCCACTTTTTGAGACTCCAGTAAGGCTTTTCTTAGCAAGGAATAGGCCTTGCCTCCACCCTCACTTGGAGACATATAGTAACTGCGATCGTAGTAAATTGGATCAATTTGCTCCATTTTAACAAAATCAATAATTTCAACCGCTTTATCCTCGTTTTCTTTACGTAACTTTTCAAGCTCTTCATTATCTAGGACGACAAATTTCCCTTTTGTATACTCATACGCTTTAACGATATCTTCTGGTTTCACTTCTTCCTCACAGACAGAACATATTTTCTCATATTTAATGGGAGCATGACATTTGTTATGCAGTGTTCGAAGCTTGATATCTTTATCTTCTGTTGCCGTATGGAGTTTGATGGGTATATTTACAAGTCCAAAACTGATACTGCCCTTCCACATCGTATGCATCTGTATTTCTCCATTCTTTTTGTTATTATTTTGCGTTACCAAGACATTCACATTCCTAAAAACATTTGGAAAAGAATGAATCTAAGTATTTTTAAACAAAATATATGAAAAAGAAGGGACCAATTATCCATGAAGCCGATGCTGCCCAGCCTTACATTTGATCTACCTGTTCATCCTGAATGGCTCTACGAAGTAAAATATGATGGATTTCGCGCCCTTTTAGAATGGAGTTCTCATGGAATTGATTTAATTAGCCGGAATGAAAAATCTCTTCTCCCCCAATTCCCAGAAATAAAGGAATTTTTATTAAAACACGAAAATCAATTTAAACCGTTTCTACCATTACAATTAGACGGGGAACTGGTCTCATTAGAAAACACACACAAAGCCAATTTCTCGATGATTCAAGTTCGCGGGCGATTAAGATCAGAAATAAAGATTCGCGAGCAAGCGAGTAAATCTCCTTGTCGCCTAATGGTGTTTGACCTACTCATGAGCGCTGGAAAACCAATACGTTCACTTGTTTTTCAAAAACGCAAAAAGGAACTCATCAAATTGTTCGAAACAATCGGTTTTGAACTAGAGGCTGACCCCTACAACGAACAACTCCTTCAACTTGTTCAGGCACATGAAAAATTTGACCCGCTTTGGGAAAAGGTTGTATTGTCTGACGGGGAAGGAATTATTGCAAAACAAAAAAACAGTCTATGGGAGGAAGGAAAACGCTCCTTACAGTGGTTAAAGTATAAAAATTGGAAATATGTAAGTTGTTTTATCAACGCCTATGATAAAACCAATGGATATTTTTACGTCAGTGTTTTTAAGGACCAAAAAATCCATCCTATTGGTCAGGTCCTTTTTGGATTTAAACAGGAAGAGAAACAAGCACTCCAGCAAACGATTAAACAAAATATGCTCCGTGAAGAAGGACAACTAATGATTGTGGAACCAGCCATATGCTTAGAGGTGAAATATTTAGAGCTATATGAAAACCAACTTCGTGAGCCCCATTTTGACCGATTTCGCTTTGACTTAGAACCCGCTGAGTGTACATATGATCGTTTTATCTTTGCACAAAAAAACCTCCCCGGAGACCTAGATATAACCCACCCTGATAAACCATTATGGGAAAAATTAGCGATTAAAAAAGCAGACTATATTCACTACTTGCGAGAAATTTCACCCTATATGCTGCCCTTTTTAAACAATCGCTTATTAACCGTCATCCGCTATCCGCACGGGATGTTCGGTGAAGCGTTCTATCAAAAAAACTGTCCAGACTATGCGCCTGAATTCGTGCAAACACATACAGATGATGGGATTGACTATATCCTTTGCAATAATTTAAAAACACTCGTTTGGCTTGGCAATCAATTAGCGATTGAGTTCCACATCCCCTTTCAAACCATCGAAAGCAGGGGCCCAAGTGAGATTGTTTTTGATTTAGATCCGCCCTCTAAGGAACACTTTCACTTGGCGGTAAAAGCTGCACTGTTAATTAAAGAAGTTATCGATCAATTAAATTTAATCGCTTTCATTAAAACCTCTGGAAATAAAGGATTGCAAATCTACCTGCCTTTGCCGGAAACTGAATTTACTTATGACGATACGAGGTTATTTACAAGCTTTATTGCTGAATATTTGATTTCAAAGGATCCTGACTCCTTCACCATTGAACGAATGAAGAAAAACCGCGGTAACAGGCTTTATGTTGATTATGTTCAGCATAGCGAAGGGAAAACAATTGTCGCCCCCTATTCGATGCGGGGAAACGAACATGCAGGTGTTGCCACTCCCCTTTATTGGGAGGAAGTAACTGAAAAACTCAAACCGGTTTCGTTTAATATGGAAAATGCATTAAAGCGAATACGCCAACAAGGAGACCCTTTTTCAGATTATTTTCAATCAAAAGCGATTCAACCGTTTGGACCTGTTTTGGAGGTATTAAAAAAAGGGGGAAAAAAATAAGGATAGGGGTTCCCCTATCCTTTCATATTCGTTTCAACAAATTTTTTCGCTTCATTTTGCAACTGCTCATAGGAAGCCTGTTCAGAATGTTCTGTTTTAGCTGAAACTGTAAACGAATGATTCTCTAGGTCAACATTTACTGTAGCACTATAAAGATAGGTGGCATTCCCGATTAAGTCAATCGAGTATTTTCCTTCGCTTTCATGGGCAACACACTGAACTTTGCCGCCATTATTATAAACATTTACGACGTTTTCCAATTCATTTATTTCCTGCAAACAAGTGACAAGCGTGGACGCTGACATCGCAGTCCCACAGGCATTAGTAAATCCAACACCACGCTCAAATGTTCTTACATAAATGGAACCCGGCTGTAAATGCTTAACAAAGCTGACATTGACTCCGTCCGGAAACAAATCATTAGGACCATTAACTTTTTCACTAAGCTGTTTTTGAATGTCACCTTCAAGCTGTGCTGCTTCAACAATTGCAATTAGATGCGGATTGGGAACCGCAAGTGCTGTAAACCTTAAATCTGCTGATAGTTCTTCAATTTTTTCATTGAAAAGGGTTGGTTTATTTAAATTTAATGGGAGGGCACTTAATTCAAACAACACCGGAGAAATTTCCACCTGGTAAGTGTGGATGTCTGGTAACAGGTCGTTTTGTTTGCTCACCTTTAAATTTGCTTTCATTGTTTCAATTACAGCTTTATTTTGGCCAAGATGTTCACAGACATATCTCGCGACAAGCCGCAATCCATTTCCACACATCGATGCTTCTGACCCGTCTGAGTTAAAGACACGCATTCGACCATCCGCATTTTTGCTATTCATTACGAAGAGAATTCCGTCTGCCCCTAATTTAGACTGACGATTACATAGCAATTTCGCAAGTTGGGCGCGTTCACGTTCCGAAAATGCATATCCATTCGACATTTCATCAATGATTAGAAAGTCATTTCCCGATCCATGTCCTTTTATTAATTGGACTTCCATTGTTCATCCCCCACAACCTTGATAACAGTATTTAATTTATCATACCAAACAATGTTCATGAGGGAAACTGTCGAAACTTCTATCTTTCGATAAAATACTCATTAATCAGAAATGACAGCCGGAGGAGCTTATCTTGTTCAGATAAAGTCTCTCTCATGGAAAGTACCGGTGTATTCGGCTCTGGAAACAAGGGACTCCATTCCAAGGGCATCCAACCACGACGGAGACGCACTTCCTGAAAGTGGTCGGGGTTAATTAATTGTTCATCCATAAAGACAGCAGCACCTTCTACAGCACCAACAAACCTTCCTTTCGAATCTATTAATTCCTTTTTGGATGTTCTCCAATCCTTTTTTCTTCTCTCAAAACTGCCTAGATATTGCCTTCGATGATTAAATACCTCTATTTTTACCGTTTTTCCACTATTAACCTTATAGTAACCGATTGCTTGGTTCTGGTTCTCCATAGAATAGAGTGCATAAATTTTTGAAAAAGATAGCATCTTGGTCCCTTTGCCTCGATATCTCTTCATCATTCCAGCTAGATGCCCATTAGGAAAATAAAATAGTAGTCTAGAAGATTTAGTGTTCAGAAAGAACACTAGTAAATGGCGTGCTTCAAATAAAGACATTCTTCCGACTTCAGATTTCCTCAACTGTCTGTCAATGGAAATCGACTGCCGCCTTCTAAAAAGATAGAATTGAAAACTAACCAAGCTATAGATAAGAAATGGGATCGTTAATAACATGATTTCTTTCGTTTTAAAAATAGAAAGGTTGCCAGCGATGATTATGATTACTGGCAATAGAGAAGCAATACTACCATTTAAGTTCAAATGAGCTGTATCCCGGTAATATTCATTTATTTTCATCTAGAAAACTCCTTATCAATTCCTCTTTTCTTAGTTTATTTACTATAAACAAAAAAAATGATAGGAGATTACGATTACAATAAAAAAGAAGAGACGAAATGGTCCCTTCTCTTAATTTTTAATATAGTTAATAATCGTTGACATGGATGCTTTGGCATCCTCGTAGCCTTGATTGTATAGCTCTTCCAGCCTTTGGGGATTCCGTTCCATTCTACCGACCTTCAATGGCTGGGATGGGCGGATAATCAAAACATTTCCCTTTTTCTCTTCCTTCTCAATATATTCGACCGTTTCATTGTATATTTGATATCGATTCCTAAGGGACTGTTGCAAGCCCTTGTATTCGGGGTACTTACGATCGACAAGAAAATGAAACTTCGAGGGCTTTTTCAAATACCCTTCATTTCTTGTAAGAACGACGATATTTTTGGTAAACCCATCCTGTTGTGCTTTCTTGATTGGAATGGGATCACTAATGCCCCCATCCAGTAATATTTTATCTTTAAAACGGACTTCAGGGGCAATAAAAGGAAGTGAGCTTGATGCTCGTATCACCGTTAAAAGGTCATTCCCGTAATCCTTCTTCTTAAAATAAACAGGCTCTCCTGTCATACAATCTGTTGTTCCCACAACAAATTCTGAAGGACTATTATAAAAAACATCATAATGGAATGGGACATGTTTATTTGGAATTTCGTCAAAAATAAAATCCATTCCAAAAAATTGCCGATTTCGAAAATAATTTTTCCATGAAATGTATCTTGGGTCAGAAGCATATTCAATCGTAACAGTTTTATTTCTCCCTTTTTGCTTCGACAAATAGGAGGCAGCATTACATGCACCTGCAGAAACCCCGATTACATAAGGAAAAAATAATTGGGATTCTAAAAAGTATTCAAGAATTCCGGCAGTGTAAACACCTCGCATTCCTCCACCTTCTAGTACCAAACCGACTTGATTTTCCATGTTGCCTCGCCCTTTCATTGTTAACATTAAACTTCCTTGTCATTATAGACCCACTTGATTCTTTTACAAAATAATACGACTTTGTTAAAAATTTTTTTCGGATTGAAACTTCTCCCTAGGCACCTAAATTGTTAAAATTGATAAAATAACTATTATCAATGTGAAGAAAGGTTTTATTATGACAAAAATTCTTTTAAAAAATGCAACGGTATATCCCATTACATCGAAACCCATCCCACATGGAGATGTATTAATTGATGCAGGGAAGATCCTTAAAGTTGGAAAAAATCTTACAACTGATTTAAATGTAAAAATCATCGATTGTGGGAACCAATTTCTTTTTCCTGGCTTTATTGATGTCCATACCCATTTAGGTCTCTATGATGAAGGAACAGGATGGGCTGGGAATGATGCCAATGAAACAGCTGAGGCGCTCACACCGCATATTCGGGCTATTGATGGGGTATATCCTTTGGACCCAGCATTCTCTGATGCAGTTAAAAGCGGTATTACCACTGTTCATGTCATGCCTGGGAGTGCAAATGTCATTGGAGGAACAACCTCTGTCATCAAAACTACCGGCAGAAATATTAAAAAGATGATTTTACAAGAAATCTCAGGCTTAAAAATTGCCTTAGGGGAAAATCCAAAAAGAATTCATAGCCATGGCAACAGCGATTCCATTACACGGATGGGGATTATGGGGATGCTTAGGGAGGCTTTTTACCAAGCAATCCATGCGGATAATCCAGACTTGCCTAGAATCGCACCGATTATCATGGCCCTAAAAAGAGAAATTCCCGTTAGAATCCACGCACATCGTGCTGATGATATTATTTCGGCTCTTCGCTTCGCAGAAGAATTTAATCTTGATTTAAGAATTGAGCATTGTACTGAGGGACATCTTATCGCAAGTGAACTTTCAGGGATAAATTTAAAAGTTTCAGTTGGTCCAACCTTAACACGAAGATCCAAAGTCGAATTGAAGAATAAAACCTGGAAAACCTATCAAGAACTGACGAATCACGGTGTCGAAGTTTCTATTACCACCGATCATCCCTATACACCCATCCAATACTTAAATATTTGTGCGAGCCTTGCTGTCAGGGAAGGTTTACCAGAACAAAAAGCTCTAGAAGGAATTACGATTCTGCCGGCCAAGAACTTAAGAATAGACAGTCAAGTTGGAAGTATCGAGGAGGGCAAGGAAGCCGATTTAGTGCTTTGGAGCCATCATCCTTTCCAATACTTGGCTAAGCCAAAATGGACGATGATTGGCGGCGAAATGGTCTATCAAGAAGCGTAGAATATTGCTGGAATTTGGTAAAAAATATTATCGAAAAATCCACAAAAAACCTATTTATTTTTTAGCTTTTTTCTTGTATCATACTTTTAGTGAAGCCGTTTAAAACCTGAAATCTTTGGAGGTTTACGAACATATTCTTGTTAACAAAAAAATGATATAGGGAAGGCAAATGGTGCGCCACCAGTATTACTGGTTCTAGTGGGTTCGATTCCCACCCCGAAATTTTTTAGTAACTTTATAAAAAATTTCGAGGGTGGACCGGACCGTTTCTTTTGACAGGGGATCGGAATGCCCTAATGGAGGGTTATTCATGCTTAAAAAACGTGATCTTCATGACAGCCACACTTTGTACGAATTAATGACGCATCCTGATGTCTTCCCATTTGTGCGCCAAAAAGCTGATTCCTATGAAGAATTCTTATTTATGACAAAACAAACCATTGAGGCCGAAGACCGCGGGGAGTTAATTTCGCGAACCATTTTTGATGAATGGGGTGCACCTATTGGTACCATTAACCTATTTGATATTGAGGACAACGCCGGGTTTTTAGGAACTTGGCTTGGCAAGCCTTACCACGGCAAAGGTTATAATAGTCCGGCTAAAGATGCCTTTTTTCAAGAACTATTTTATGAATTAGGAATTGAAACCGTCTTTATGAGAATACGGAAGGTTAATATTCGATCAATCAAAGCAGCTGAAAAACTACCTTATGTAATAAAAGCAAATGAAACGAGAAAATCTATATATGAACAATTGAACGCAATTGGTGACGTATATGATTTGTATGAAATACCAAAGGATCAGTACACTTTCTACCTAATGCGAAATGGCACTGTTCAATCCGACGATTCACAATTGTTGGAAGCATAAAAAAGCAATCGGTCTTGTCCGATTGCTTTTTGTTTAGGATTTTTTTCAAAAAATATTATTCCGTTACGTTTTGTTCAATCGTCTCACTCACGTCACTAAGACCCATTTGGAGCAAAAATTCATCTAATTCCTCATTTGTTAATGTTTCAAAGCGGCCATCATGAAAAAATACCTGGGTTTGATTAGGGTTTATTCTGTTCATATTAAAACTCATATTCTTTGCTCCTTTCATAGATGATTGTTATCTATTGTCCACAAAAGGAGCCGTTTTCATTCCAGAAAATCAAATAGTTCAAAAAATTATACTAATTCTTATGTACCTTCCCTAATACATCCAATCCCCCGGTAATAGGAATGATACTACCTGTAATAAAATCTGATTTTTCATCAACCAAGAATGCAATGACTCTGGCTATATCTTCACCTGTTCCATACCTGCCAATCGGGGTATTTCCTTCCATTCCCCTTGCATCATGAATATTACTTTCTTTCCATTGGTTAATGATATCTCCTGGACAAACCATATTTGCCGTAATCCCATATTCAGCTTCCTCTATCGCTATAGTCCTTGTTAGTGAGGCCAAACCTGTCTTTGCTGCAGCAAAGGCTGACCGATATATCCAACCTGGTGAAGTTTCAACGCGATCATACCCGAATGTAATAATTCTCCCCCATTTTTGGTTACGCATGGAAGGGATAACTAGTTTAGTCAAATAAAAAACAGAGCTTAAATTCCCTTGGACTACATAATTCCATTCTTCGAAGGAATAGTCTGCGAGCTTTTTTCGTTCTTGGATGTATGGACCTGCATTATGTACTAAAACGTCCACAGTCTTGTAGACAGCAAGTGTTTCATTAACAATTCGGATACAATCCTTCTCGATTGCCACATCTCCTTGAACAGTAATGTTTTTGGTTCCAAAACATTCAGTCAATTGGTTTGCTAAAGAAATTGCTTCTGTTTCACTATTACGATAGTTTATGGCTAACTGATAACCATTTTCCGCTAGATATAAAGCAGTTTTTTTGCCAATACCAGTTGCTCCCCCCGTAATCAGAGCTGTTTTCTTATTCAAAATCATTACCTCTCTATGTTTAGAATCTCTCTCTTAACTATATGTTAACTAGACATGTTTATACGCAATTTTTGTACATTCAAATTGACTTAGGTTTTAATAACGCATGGGCAAGTGATAGCATATGATACAAATATCTAAGTAACACGGAAAGGATGAGATCATTGTTCCCGTGGAATATATTCCCTTTTGATAAAAATATAAAGGATAAGATGGCAAAAATGAAACCGGAAGAAATTAATAATTATGTTCAGGATGTATTAGGGAAAATCATGCCTGGAAATATGAAAGCCGGAATAAATCCAGAGGAGATGTTCCAGGGATTCCAATCATCATTATCCTCACCTGTATCCAATAGCGATCGATTAAATTCAGCTGCATTTGAGACCCATAATTATGTATATGTTAGAATTTCAATAAAACAGGAGGAATGGATAAAGAAGCTTCGAATTTATTACACATCCAATCAACTCATCGTGGAGCATATCCCTCATCATGAAGATAAACACACGATAACCCTTCCAGCTATTGTAAAAAAGAAAGGGGCATCTGCTACCTTCAAAGATGGCGTGCTTGAAGTTAAAATCCCTAAAAATATTGATATGCAGTATTCACAAATAGACGTTACGGAAATTTAAACAAGCAAAAGCATTTAATTTAAAGGACAGCAAATCTGCTGTCCCTCCTTTATTGCCCATCATTTGATTCCTTCATATTATCCTTATCCATGTTATCCATTGAGTTCTTTGCGTTAGCATCCTCAGGTTCACTTGGGGTTCCGACAACAAATTCTTTTTTAGGCATGTTGTGCATATCTCTTGCAGTAACATGTGAGATGATATAATACGTACCTTCTTGATTAAAAGATTTCTCTAGACGATAGACTCCATTCTCAGAATGTTTTATTTCTACTTTTTCATGGTTGTCATTCTTTGCACGCCAAATCTCAAAGATAACTTCTGCATCATCCACCTGATCTTTTCCTTGGGTAACCTTCGCTTCAAATGTGACCGGCTTGCCCAGTTCACCTGGATTTGGTTTTATGGATAAGATTACTTCAACCATTTGCGGCAGATTATCATCTTGATCTTTTTTATTACAAGACACAACGATATTTAAACATATAACAATCACTAAAAAAACGAAAAACTTTTTCAATGTCTCTCTCCCCTATCCTAATTCTTCCATCACTTTATTGTGAATTTTTATTAACAGTACCTTAGCTTCTAGCGAAACTGTAGAATCACTCACTCTTTTAATGGCAGAAAAATATTTCTCATATTTGTTTTTTCTGATTCTCGGGTGTGAATTTTCATCGAGAAGCTCTCTTTTTATTGCTTCTAGCAATGTCTCCTTACTGCTTTTCCCCATCGTTTCAAGTAACCGATGATTCCAAATCAGCCGATATTTTTCTAATAAATGATCAAATGATATCTTTTCAATTGACAAAAACAATCCCCCCTTTTTGTCTTCACTTGCATTGTTACATATTTACTAACCACATTGCAAAAAATAACTTTTAACAAGATTGAGGAAGGAGAATCCTACTATGTCAACACCTTATAAATGTCCAAATTGCAAGACCAATCGAAGTCGTTTTAATGTGATCCAACAAGTATCTCATTCTGTTAAACTCGACCCACAATCAGGAGCCGTTATCAGAGAGTATGCTGAAAACGATTTAGAGCCCTTTCATCTCCCTTACAATGGCCCCGATTATCGAATACAATGCGGTGCTTGCGGTTTAATTGAAGATGAACGAACCTTTATCAAATTTGGAGAACAGCCGTTATAGCCTCATCATCAAACAAAAACATCCCTAATTGGAGTGTCCAATTTCAGGATGTTTTTGTTTTTGTTTATTAAAGTCCATTTTCCTTTAGAAAATCCTGTGAATCCACTTTCCAAGCGTCCAGAGGTGAAAATCTAATCAGGTGAATGTCTCCCCTAAAGGTTTGTCTGCCTCTATTTTTAATATACCAGTCAATTTCCACAGGTACGTTCAAACTGATTTCTTCCGTTAAATCCTCTGCCGGCAATAGTTCGGTTCGAGAAAGTCTAATATTTTCAACATCGTCTAAAATGGGCTTCCAATTAATTTTTTGCAATGAGGCTAGTGATGTAATTCGGCTGTCCTGCTGCTTAAATCCGGCTACATAGGCATTTATGACTTCATAGGGATTTGCTTTACCTAAATACTGATTTAATTTCCCTGAAGCTTTCAATACCATAAGCATATGCGATAAATCCATTGAGTTCGTACGATGGGTCGTACTGCCATAAAAATGAATACAAAAGTGTCCTGGAAAGTTATTCTGCAGTGCACCTGCACCATGGGGCATCCCATGCATGGAACCTGCAATCCACTGGTCCTTATGAATAACAATAATGGCCCTGCGTTTCCAGCTCCATTCGCCCCCGTATATTCTTTTCATGATTTTCGTATCCTTGGAGGTTAAGGGTTGGACGTCCGCATGGTGGCTCCCCGCCCGTCTTTGCACTTTAAACTTTTTACCCGTTTCTACATCCAAAACAGTAAATTTTGTGTATTTCGGCAGAATTTGATTAACTTCTTTCCAGTTCAACATCTCAATTTTATAACTAATGGTTGTTGCAGCTTTAACCTCTTGACCCAATAGGAGGATATGAATAAATACAAAAAAAATAACTACCCTCTTCATCGCATCCTCCTTTTAAAAAATAAACTTTGCCACATTAAAAGAGTTACCTGAAGAGGAAATAATCATTCATTCAATCCCGGTAATTTTGTTATTTATCAAGATTTTCTAATTGTGTTTTAATTACGTTCCAATCAATATTCTCACCGATAAAGACAAGGTTTAATGGCATATTCATATCCTGTTTCATGTATAATGGCATTCCATAAGAAAATTGAAATAAAAAAGGGAGCTTCGAATAATCAAACTTAAGATAGCCTTTTATACGGTAAATCGTATCAGGCAGCTTTTTCAAAAAATCCTCAAATTCTGTTTGGCTGATTGCTGATTCAAATTGGTAAACAAAGGTCGTTAAATTAAGATGTACAGGTTGTGTCACCTTATCAACTGACACGGAAAGTTTTCTCAACTGGTCGATAGAGACCTGTGAAAAATTAGTAAGAAGGCATCTTGCATTCGGATTTATCGACTGAATTTCAAAAGTGATCTTTGCTTGCTCACTCTCTGTTAATTCATTCAACTTATTAACAAGAATATAGTCCGCATGTCTCACCTGCTCTAGAATCAATTGCTGAAGTTGTGGACTTAATGATTTTCGAACTAACCACCTTGTCCCATCAACGGTGGTGATAATCCCCTTTATGATTAATTTATCTGCAAATAAGGGAGAAAGAATCGCATCTAAAACCTCCACAGGGTGTGCAGCCCCGGTTGTCTCGATATAGATTACTTCTGGTTCTTCCTCTACCAATAGACCTTGCAATTGGGCTTCAAGCTTATCCTGAATGGAACAGCAAATACAACCACCTAGCAGTTCTTTTAAAGTAACATCTTCCTCATCGACTATATCAGAATCAATGGAGACCTTACCTAATTCATTCATCATGACAGCCGTTTTTCTTCCTGTTCGATGTTCATCCTCTAATAATTGTTTGAGAAGGCTGGTTTTCCCGCTCCCTAAAAAACCGGATAAAATATAAACCTCAGCTTTTTTCATCGTCAAATCCCTTCCATTCTTCAGTGATGTTTTCTTAAAAAAATGGACCCAACTTCTAAGGAAGTCGGGTCGCTATCGTTTATTTCATCGTTCCCTTTAATACTTTAATCGCCTCTTGCATTTGTGTATCATTATTTTTAATTTTGTCTCTTAATAAGTCCATTAATTTCAAGGTAGAATCGCCTTTTAGAATTCCATTAACTGGTAGCTTATGAGCTTTTTGGAAAGCAGTGACGGCAGCTTTTGTCTTTTTATCAAAGAATCCGTCTGTCCGACCTGGGTTATATCCAACTGCTTTTAACATTTTCTGTGCAGTTTGTACTTCTGTTCCTGAACTAGATTGTTTTAGTTCCTTATCCGGATTAATGATTGTTAAGGACGCATAATCAGGCAAGGCTACTGCCACATCTGGATTAATCCCCTTTTTATGAATCCAATTTCCGTTTGGTGTTAACCATTTTGCGGTTGTAAATTTAAGATTTGAACCATCCTTAAAGTCAGAAGCCGTTTGCACAGTTCCCTTCCCAAAAGACTTTTCTCCAACTAGTTTTACACCTGCTGATTCTTTCACAGCCCCTGCAAGGATTTCTGATGCACTGGCACTGCCTTTATCAATTAAGACAACTAAAGGAAGATTTGGATTTCCTTCATTTTGCGACGGATACTCTTTAATCTTTCCATTACGATCTTCTACTTTTAATATAAGTTTTCCTTTTGGAACGAACATACTCGAAATCGAGATGGCCTGGTCTAATAGACCTCCTGGATTTTGGCGCAAGTCTAATACGAGACCCTTCATGCCTTTACCATTCAATTCATTGAGTTTTTCTACAAGTTCCTTTGCTGTATTGCTTGAAAAACTGGTAATTTGAACCTTTGCAATACCATCACCAACCATTTCACCATAAACCGTTTCAATCGGAATCTCATCTCTAATAATTGGGACTGTCATTGGTGCATCTGTTCCAGGCCTTTGAATGGACAACTCTACCTTCGTCCCCTTTTTGCCGCGAATCAGGGTTACTGCTTGAGTTGAATTCATGCCTTGGAGGCTTTTTCCATTCACAGACATAATCATATCATTAGGTTTTAAGCCAGCTTTTTCAGCTGGAGAGCCTTTGATTGGAGATACAATAACAATATGCCCATCCTTTTCCTGAATTTCGGCTCCTATACCTTGAAACGAAGAAGAAATACTGCCATGAAAGCTTTCGGCTTCTTCATTGCTCATATAATCTGAATAGGGGTCATCGAGCGACTCCACCATTCCGTTTATTGCCCCATTAATGACCTTTTTTTGATCGATATCTTTGTAATAACCAGTCTTTAATGTGTCAAATGCTTCATAAAGTTTATTAAATTCTGGTCGTTCCGTTCCTACGTTGACTACCTTTTCATCCCCAAACGCAAGTGCAAATGTTGTAATCCCCGCAGAAAGAAACACCACCATAAACAACAGCATGATAAAATGAAATCTCTTTAATCGTATGTATCCAGTTTTGTTTTCGACTGCCTGCTCTTGTTCAATATTGGTATCTTTCACTTTTTCTTGTCCAATTTTCTCATCTTCCAAAGCCTTCACCACTTTCATTCACCATAAAAATTAACTCTTAGTGATTAGAATAACATCTTTTACTTAAAATTAACAAAGAAAAGTTAATGAAATTAATAATATTCACAGGAAACCGATGTTCACAAAAAACGGCACCTACAAAATAGTAAGCGCCGTTCGTACTTATTCTACATCATAGCCTTGGTCTTCGACAGCTTCCTTTAGCTTTGTTACTGGGGCTTTGCTTGAATCATGACCTACCTCCACTTTGCCATCCTTTAGTGAAACATTTACCTCGCTTACCCCTTCAACACCTAGAAGTGCTGTTTTGACTGCTTTTTCGCAATGTCCGCATGTCATTCCTGTTACCTGTAATGTTGTTTTCTCCATATCGAATACCTCACTTTTTATTTATATGTTCTTTCTCTTCAATCGAAGGGAATTAGACACTACTGATACTGAACTAAATGCCATAGCTGCACCAGCAACCCATGGGGCTAACAATCCTAGAGCCGCTATCGGTATTCCCCCTGTATTGTATACAAGAGCCCAGAACAAATTTTGACGAATATTTTGCATCGTTGTTTTACTTAAAGCCATCGCTTTTGGAATCAAGGTTAATTCGCCGCCAAGAATCGTGATATCGGCAGCTTCAATGGCCACATCTGTTCCAGTACCGATTGCAATTCCGATATCAGCAACAGCAAGAGCTGGGGCATCATTAATGCCATCGCCCACCATCGCCACTTTTAGACCTTTTGACTGTAATTCTTTCACATGATTAGCCTTTTCCTCTGGCAATACTTCTGCAATGACATTTGTGATTCCTACTTGATGTGCAATCGCCTTGGCGGTCCGCTCATTATCACCAGTTAACATAAACACATCAATACCTAAATGCAGTAATTGCTGCACGGCTAATTTGGCTGTTTCTTTCACTGTATCAGCTACTGCAACCACACCTACGATAGTAGAATTTATAGCAATAAACATCGCTGTTTTTCCTTCGTTTTCTAAACGAGACAGATCTTTTTCTCCCGTTAAGCTGGCAATATTTTTAAGATTCATTAACTTTCTGGTGCCCACGAATATTTCATCCTCGCCAATTTTCGCTTCAATTCCATACCCTGGCACAGCCTTAAACCGTTTAACAGGGAGAGTACTCGATCTTTTTTCGATCCCATATTTTACAATTGCTTCCGCTAATGGATGTTCCGAAGACTTCTCAGCGGACACAAGGTATTGGAGAACTTTTTTCTCCTCCTCATATGCAATAAAATCAGTAACCATGGGTTGTCCTTTTGTAATTGTGCCCGTTTTATCAAGGATGAGTGCATTGATTTTATGAGCTGTTTCTAAATGTTCTCCGCCTTTAAAGAGAATTCCCATTTCAGCTCCTTTCCCTGTCCCGACCATAATTGATGTCGGCGTTGCAAGGCCGAGAGCACATGGACAGGCAATCACGAGAACAGCAATTGCTGTTTCAAGGGCGGAAGAAAACTCACCAGGGTGGACAAAGAAATACCAAATCAAAAAGGTAATCAACGAAATAGCGACAACAATAGGGACAAAATATCCTGAAATGGTATCAGCGACACGTTGAATGGGCGCTTTGCTGCCTTGCGCTTCTTCGACAATTTTTATTATTCCAGCAAGTGCTGTGTCTTTACCCACTTTCACTGCTTTTATTGTCAAGGTTCCATTTTTATTGATGGTCGAACCTATAACTGTATCCCCTACAGCTTTTTCGACCGGGATCGATTCACCGGTTATCATGGACTCATTAACAGAAGATTGTCCTAAGGTTACTTCACCATCAACGGGAATTTTTTCACCTGGTTTCACCAATAAAAGATCGGAAACCTTCACTTCTTCTATAGGGATTTGCCATTGCTTTCCATCTCTGATTACTGTTGCTTCCTTTGCTTGGAGACTTAGCAATTTAGAAATAGCAATCGTGGTTTTCCCCTTTGCTATCGTTTCAAATAACTTCCCCAAAAGAATTAAAGTAATCAGCACAGCGCTAGTTTCAAAATAAAGATGCGGCATATAGGCCCGGTTTCCAATTGTTTTCACTCCTTCAGCAAGGCTATAAAAATAGGCCGCAGAAGTTCCTAGGGTCACAAGAACATCCATATTAGCACTTTTGTTTTTTAATGCTTTAAAAGTACCTACATAAAATTGCCCGCCAATATAAAATTGCACAGGAGTTGCCAAAAGCAATTGAAACCATGGATTCATCAATAGGTGTGGCATTGCCAATCCTAGATCCACTGGAATGTGCGCAAGCATCGTATATAAAAGTGGAATAGATAGAATGACCGAGAGTAGAAACTTCTGTTTTTTCCTCTGTAATTCCTCTTCTTTATATTGCTGCTTTTGTTCCGCTTCATCAAATCGTGCACCATAGCCAAGTTTTTCTATTTTAGCAATGATATCATTACTTGAAACTTGTTCAGTATTAAAAGAAATAGCTGCAGTCTCCATGGCCAAATTGACATTTGCTTGTACACCGTCCATTTTATTTAGGACCTTTTCAATTCTGGTAGAACAGGCCGCGCATGTCATTCCAGTAATATCTAATTTGAGCTGCTCTTTCATTTTAATCACCTCTATTACTATATACTATACCCCCGGAGTGTATATTTCGTCAAAGGAATAATTTCAAAATCATACTATTTTAAATTTAAGCCTAATCTAAACGCCTTTCGATGATATTTGTCACAGAGAAGTTTATTTTTTATTAATTCTCCATTTTGGTGGTGAGTTCCTGTTATCTAAATAAATTTAAAGCCTCATCCTATATGGAAGAGGCTTGTGGTGATTATTCCTTTATAGCTGCTTCTAATGCAACTTCAATCATATCGTTAAAAGTTAGTTGTCTTTCTTCGGATGTGGTTTCTTCCCCTGTTAGAATGTGATCACTGACAGTTAGAACTGAGAGTGCTTTACGGTCAAATTTAGCGGCCAAAGTATAAAGTGCAGTCGTTTCCATTTCAATCGCAAGAATTTGGTACTTAGCCCATTTTTCCAACTCTGCATTATCATTGTAAAACGAATCTGCTGTAAAAATATTTCCTACTTTCAAGTTAAGCCCTTTTGCCACCCCAGCATCATATGCCTTCCGAAGTAAATCAAAGTTTGCAGTTGGGGCAAAATCGACATGACCAAAGGTAAGTCGATTCATATTTGAATCGGTAGAGCTGGTCATAGCTAGAATGACATCACGAACCTTTACATCTTTTTGAATAGCTCCACATGTTCCTACCCGAATTAGATTTTGGACATTATAGCTTTGCATCAATTCATTTATATAAATTGAGATGGAGGGTACGCCCATTCCAGTTCCTTGAACAGAAATCCGTTTTCCTTTATAGGTCCCTGTAAAACCAAACATATTCCGGACTTCATTGTAACATTTTGCATCTTCTAAAAAGGTTTCAGCAATATATTTTGCCCGAAGCGGATCTCCTGGCAGTAATACTGTCTCTGCTATTTCGTTTTCTTTTGCACCGATATGTACACTCATTTAAAAATCCTCCAATCAAGAACTGCGAACAGTTTTTAATGATTAAAACTGTGTCAAGGACAATATATCATAAACATTTTCCAATGAGAAACTCTGCAATGAAATAGACATGAATTTTTTAATTTGTGGGAAGCTATTTTTAGATTGGAGGGAGATTATCCATGGGTAAAAAACATCGAAGCCGTACTAATTCACCGAAGAAAAATAACCATATTCCTGCTGAGGCAATCGTAGCTGAACATGAAGCACATGCAAAAGAGCACAATGCAACAGGCGGACGAAAACATTAAGAAAAGCGCTATCATCCGTTTAGCGCCGGAAAATAAACCTAAGGAATTGTCCTTAGGTTTTTTTAGAGTTATAGGAGAACGATTCTGTTTATAGGAAACCATCCACCAGGTTTTAATTGATAATAATGCTGGCCGCCACGGCCTTCATCAATTAAAACAATATCTCCAGTGGAGAGAAATCTTCCCTTATAGTTTGCAGGAATTCTATCGGTCACATTAAAGCGGCTGAAGGTTTCCTCTAAGCATTGTTTACGGGTGGATGCTGGAACCATGGTACGATAAACCTCTTTATGCCCCTTATGTTCACGATACCTTGGAGTTTGAAAGATCGTTACATCATATTGCAATCTAGCTCGTTTAGTTAATACTTTGATCATCATGAACCTCCAATTATTAGAATTTAATGTCTATTCTAATAATTAGCGATAGCGACTGTCGATTCCTCCATAGAACGCCCAATTTTTTTGTCGAATAACACTTTTTTTATCCAGACAGGATGATTCTTGTGAAAATTTAGCGAATAAAGTTGGAACATAAGAAAAGCGCAAGCGCCCTGGTCAGCGGCGTATGGCCTCCTCGAAAGAGCTAACGCTCTTTCTTCGTGCGATGCTTATGCTGCCGAAGCCTTCCTTGTGGAGCGCTCCAACTGAGATAAAGGAAACACGAAGAGCCGGAGGCGCATTCGTGCTTGACTTATCGTAGGGCGGAGAGCGAAGGACACTAGCCGCTAGGGCGCTGGAGCTAGACCGTAATCTAAGTTCAAAAACTTATCATTAAATAAAAAAATAGGACCATATGGCCCTATTTCCCTCGGTTTTATGAATATCGTTGAATAACACTTTGAATTTTTTGTTGTAAATAAGGAATATCTGCATTTGATACTGACAAGCGCACATTGGTCTCATCTGTCCCTAAGGCTTCCGAGAACAAGCCGGATAACCCTCTTGCTCGCCTATCTACTTGAAACATGATATCGAGGCTTCCATTCCCTGATGGAAAGAAAACAACTTCTAATTCATCTAGTTTGCCCCGAAACAATCCTGAAGTTGGGACGAATTCGAATTCTTGAACAAATGGTAATCTCCCTCGTAATCGCCGCGGTGCTTCTTCACAATCGGCCTCTCGAATACTAAAACCTAACTGATCAATGGCAGTAAACACAGCAGACATCAATGGGTTGGGAACAACTTTAAGATAATCTTTATCACTTGGGTCGACACCGCCTTTAATATCAAGGCCTGTTGTTACCCAAACTTTTGACCTTCCAATGGAAAGTGGTGTATCAAACGGAAGTTGAAAGGCAAACGGAATGTCTTTTTTCTCATTCGGACGAATAACAAAAGGAGTAGTCAATCTAAACTTGTCAATAGCGGCAGTGACAGTATATTTTTTGTCATCTGATTCTCTTAAATAAGTGGTATTTAGAGTAAGATAAATCTCATCCACCTGCTGCTCCACCTTGCCGCCTTTAATCTCAACTACACCATTAACTGTCTCTCCTGGCATATACGTATCTTTTTCAAGCTTTGTGTCTACAGCTGCAGACCCAATTCCTACACTGGCAAATACTTTGTTAAAAAAAGACATCGTTCTTCCTCCTAGATTAAGTATAAATTTATTATTTCAGCTCTTATTTGGGCACAGTTCTCATATGCAGGTTCGATTTGCAAGAGCCTTCTAATTATGTGTTTCGCCTGGTTCGAGATTTTCAGTTCCTCTTCCCAGCTTTTTTCATGTATGTCTTTTGAAAAAGTAAAATTAGAATACAGCAAAAACAAAAGGAAATGTCCAAGTCCATAGAAATCCGCTTGGAAATTTATTTCTTTACGCAAATGATTTTCCTTTGTATTTACTACGTCATTTTCCTGATGGAAATGTCTACCCAACCCTAAATCGATCAGCCTTATGTTTGAACCATCGGTAATGACATTGGGAATGCGAATGTCTCGATGGACTATTTTACGGTTGTGCAAATATTCTAGTGGTGTAAGTAATTCATGGACAATTTGAAAGGCCTCTTTTTCTGAGATTTTCCTTCCTTCTGAAAAAATGAGTTGTTCGAAATTCATGCCCGCAATAAATTCCATGGTGTAGAAGGGAATGTTGTTATAGTTTCCCTCCTCAAAATACCTTGGAAAACTTGGATGATTAATCGAATCTAACAGTTCTTTTTCTAATTCAAAACTTCCTCTCCCAGATGGGGTCAATCTTTTATGGAGACGCAAGGCTTTTAGAACCTTCTTCTGCCCACTTTCCAAATCATACACTAAATAACTATGACCATAACCACCTGCTCCGAGATGGGTGATCACCCGGTATCGCTCAGCGATTAGTTCATCTTTGGGAAAGGGTTTTTCTAATAAATTTGATATGAGTAAAGCGATTTTCTTCATCATGAATAAAACACCGATTACGTTTAGCTGCTAAAAAAACTACTACTTTTATATTTCTTTTTATAATAATTGTGTCCTAGGTTGTTTTGCTTATAATGATTCCTTTTCTTCCAGGCATCACTTGAGGAACTATACTTGTGATGTGACTTGCTTCCAAAAATCATTTTAAGGATTTTTTTAAACAACTCATTCCCCTCCTCTTCTTCGTAAATAGTTATACGTATCCCCAACGGAAAGGTTTCATGATCTGTATCTTTTATTTAAATAAGTATCACAGATAGGTCTACACACACAACAAAAAGCGAGCATTGAATGCTCGTCTTTCGCATTAATCTATGATAAAGGAAAACTTCTTTTCCTCTTTTTTATTCTTCATCTTCTTCTTCGTCGATAATACTCTTCTCAATTAGATATTCGAAGGTGATGTCTGCAATTTCTTCTAGCTCTTCTTCGCTAGGAACGTATCCCCTTTTTACAAGCTCATGAAAGAAAAATTCGGCAATCTCTTCGGTATCAATAAAAACTTCAATTTCTCTCATAGCATCGCCTCCCTTTTTAGAGAATGTATGATGTACATGGCTTTTTCATGCTAGTTACTTTATGGAGCAAACGGAATATCCATTGGTTGTGAACAAATATCTAAAATAAACTTGGAAAATTAAGCAGGAGATGATGTCTTTTTTGGATTGGACAAGCATAGGATGAATGAAAAGAACTTTCCAAGGAGTGATTTGGATGTCAAATTTACAATTAAAATTAGAGGCATGGATAGATGATGTGAATAGAGAGGATAGTTTCACTCTCCAATTAATTGAAAAGTTTTTAGTTGGAATGTTTTCCTTCATTAAATGGGCAGGTATCCCGTTTGTTGTTTATTTACTATTTGAAATTTCAAAGTGGTAATTATACATGGCTTTTCCCATCGTTACTGACGAGACTTTCTAATTTTCTGATAATCACACGCATGACTTGATAATATTCCTGATCCTGAAACATTTCATATAAAATTCGGTAATCATTAAATATGTCCAATAAATTATCAATTAGTTCCTTCTTTTCTTTTTTTCTTTCAATTTCTTCAAATTCTGCTTTTCTGATCATGTTCTGGACTTTTGGATTTTCGATTACCTTGTCTTGCTTATTCACTAAGTATAGGAGACCTAGTTTTTGAATGAATGTATCAGCATTTTCAGCATCGGCTACAAGTGTTAATTCTTCTTCACCTGCTTCAAGCCATTCACCATCACTAACTCGTGATAACTCATAAATGACATCTTCCCAGGCATCTTCCTTATAGCGCCAAATTTCTGTTCGGAAGCCTACGACTTTAAACAAGTCTGCGCCATAACCGCTTACTTGAACTAGATCACCGAAGAAAAAATTATATTCGATGTCAATTTGTTCTTTCTCCATCACAACGCCTTCAAATTCTGAAAGTAACTGTAAGGCGGATTCAATGAATAATCCGTCACTTTTATTTACTTCATATACATACTTCCCATCTAGCCACTTTACATCTGTTACCTTGCCAACTGTTCCATAAAGGGTAATCACGACCGTATCACCGATCTTAAACTTCGGTTTTTTTCTATTTGCCATTTCCTCCCATCCTCTCAATAATAAGTCGTGAGTTTTGATTACAATAGTATATGCACCGTTTAAATAAAAGCGCATGGCATTTGTAAAATGAAAAAATCGCCTCATCATGAGACGATTCTAATTTCCTATTCTTTCCGTTCAGTTAACAAATATTGCTGCCATGCCTCATCAAAAACAGACATGGATTCTAAATAATGACCGTTCAGCTCCAAATAAGAACTGATTTCATCGTAGTCCTCCGATACTTTAGGAAAACTATGATCTAAATACGCATGATTCGCAAATAAACTAATGTCATCCTTTGGAGCTGGATGCCTATATTTCATTAAAAAATGGTAAAAGGATTTGATCATACCGAAACGCCTTTCTCATCCAGATTTCTTAGAAATACTATAACGGATTCAATGATAGGCGTCCAGCGTTTTGGAATGAAAATAGTTTAAACTAACCTGCGGGTGGGACTGATTCGTTATGACGAAAAATCAAAATAATTTTTCTTTAGTAATCTCGGAATCCCCATTAATTCTTCAAAGCTGACCACTTTTCCAAGCTGCTTACAATCAATTAAATACAACTGATTTTCGATTTCTTTTACGATTGGTTCACTTTGATAAACCATCTTACAGTCAGGGCAGGAATGGGTAGGGGTTTCTGTTATTTCAATTGCTCGCGTCCCATCAGGCAATTCCCAAAACACAGAATCTGTTAATCTCACCACATTTGTGCTATTACACCACTCACATTCAGTATTCAATTACACCCCTCCTAATCCTTCATTGTTTCAGCTGATTTGCCTTTATTGGCTGGTTTCTGACTTTCCATTTCTTTCTGCGTCAACGCCTTAAATTTCTTATCCTTTAATTCATCCCGTTTGCTGCGTTTATCCTTTAATGTGGTGTGGGCAGGGTCTTGGTTGTAATCTTTGCGTCGATTTAGCCGCGTTAACCCCTCAGGTACAAGGTTAAAGTGCTGGTCATTCATAATACCTGCGATTCCTGCTAGTGAACGCTTCTCTTCCATATCCGGATAAACCTCTTGAAAATATTTTTCTGCCCTCCCGGGGACATAATTCTCCGGTTCAGGGTAGGAGGTAATTACCCCTTCAAAGTTTCGGAGGACCACCTTATCTGGACTTTGAGAAATCAGGTAATTAGGCTGAAGGGCAATTTTACCTCCGCCGCCAGGTGCGTCGACAACAAAAGTTGGAACTGCATAGCCCGAAGTATGGCCGCGGAGACCTTCAATAATCTCCAGTCCTTTGGAGACAGGTGCACGGAAATGACCAATCCCCTCTGATAAATCACATTGATAAATGTAATACGGGCGGACGCGGATTTTGACAAGATCATGCATGAGTTTCTTCATAATAGGCACACTGTCATTGATTCCTGCAAGGATAACAGACTGATTCCCAACCGGAACTCCAGCATTTGCAAGCATTTCACAAGCTTTTTTGGAATCCTCTGTAATTTCAATTGAAGTATTAAAATGGGTATTGAGCCAAATTGGATGATATTTCTTTAAAATATTACAAAGGTTTTCGGTAATTCTCTGTGGGAACACAACAGGAGCTCGTGTTCCGATTCGGATTATTTCAACATGATCGATTTCTCGCAGGTTTTTAAGGATGTATTCCAAGATATTATCATTAATCAGCAGGCCATCCCCTCCTGAAATCAAGACATCACGTACTTGCGGGGTATTTCTAATATAGGAGATGGCCGCATCCAACTGCTTCTTGGGGACGCCCATGCCAATTTGACCTGAGAAACGTCTCCTTGTACAGTAACGGCAATACATCGAACATTGATTGGTTACTAAGAAGAGAACCCGGTCCGGATAACGATGCGTTAATCCTGGGACTGGTGAATCTTCATCCTCATATAATGGGTCTTCCAAGTCATATTTCGTTTTGTAAATTTCCTTTGAAATTGGGACCGATTGCATCCTGATTGGACAGCGCGGGTCGTCTGGATTCATTAAGGAGGCATAATAGGGTGTAATATTTAAGGGAATAGTTTTCGTTGAAATTCTTACCCCTTCTTCTTCATCAGGTGTTAAATTGATTACCTTTTTTAAATCGTCTAACGTTCGAATCGTATTTGTTAACTGCCAAAGCCAATCGTTCCACTGCTCCTCGGTCACACCTTTCCACAACTCTATATCTTTCCAATGCCTGCTTGGTTTATATAAAAATTGTTTCATTGTCAGTTCCTCCCATCTTGCTTCACTAAAATAATATGCAAGATATGTGCCAATGATAAAAGCGGAAGCGCCCGTTTAGCGGCGTATGGCCTGGAGCGCTTTGACTGAGATAAAGGAAACACGGAGAGCGTAAGCGATTCGATGTTGACTTATCGTAGGGAAAAGAGCGAAGGACACTAGCCGTTGGGCGCTGTAGCTAGATAGTTGTCATAATTCAGAGTAATAATTTCTTATATAAAAAAAAAACCGCCGAAAACTCGGCACCTTATTCAATAATTTTTTTCAATTTATATTGTAAGGTTTGTCTAGGAATCTCTAACAGCTTTGCTGCCTGATTAATATTCCCTTCAGATAATTCAAGGGCGTTCATAATCAGATCCTTCTCTAATCTTTCGATATTTTTCCTTAATGATAGATTTTCTTGTACGACGCAGGTACTCGTAACTGTCCCCGGAAGATGTTTTAATATACTTGGTAGATCTTCATATCGCAACTGCCCTGCTTCACAAACATTCATCATATATTCAATGGTATGTTTTAATTCCCGCACATTCCCTGGCCATTGATAATTCGTCAGGAAGAGCCCCAGTTTCTTCTCATATCCATTGATATTTTTGTGGAGTTTTTGGTTAAATTCATTGATAAAATGTTCCGTTAAAAAAAGAATATCTTCTTTTCGATCCCTTAAAGGGCTAAGGGAAAAGGTAAAGACATTCAAGCGGTAATAAAGGTCAGCTCTTAGTGTTTGCTCTTGGAGGACCTTACTTGGGGATACATTCATGGCGGCAATCACACGGACATTCACGAAAATACTTTGTGAACTTCCGACCCTTCGTACCATCCCATCCTCTAAAACCCGTAAGAGCTTCGCCTGGAGCTCGGTCGGCATCGTGTGTAATTCATCCAGGAATAACGTACCGCCATCTGCCAGTTCAAATAACCCTTTGCGGTCTACGGCACCGGTATAGCTTCCTTTTGCCGTGCCAAAAAGGATACTTTCTAATAGTGTTTCAGGGATGGCTGCACAGTTTTGGGCAATAAATGGGGCATTGGAACGATGGGATTCATGATGCATGCCTTGCACAAATAATTCTTTCCCTGTACCCGACTCACCATAGACAAGAATAGGGGCATCTGATTTGGCCAGTTTCTTAGCCTCATCTTTCATCCTTTGAAACCCTGGATTCAACGTCAATAGATCATTTAATGTATACGTAACTTGTTTCAACGCCTTCTTCTTACTGCTTTTATTCAATCCTTTTTGTAAATCTAATAGTCGCTCCGCGAGCAGTTTCATCCGAGAATAATCTTTGGCGATTTCAACCGCACCAATAATTTCATTCCCGAGAAAAATCGGCAAGGTGGTGTTCATGGTATCGATCCTTGTCCCATGCAAGTTCATATAGACCTGTGTTTGATTGTAAATAGGCTTTCCGGTTGTAATTACTTTTAGCAAGGTACTCGACTCTTCTGTAAGGGAAGGAAATACGTCAAGTAAATACTTTCCCTGGACTTCCTTCACGTCCATGCCATCGTGTTTGGCCGCTACTTCATTATAAAATATTGTTTTTCCGTCGGTATTAACCACATGAATCCCTTCATCAATGCCCTTTAGAATGGCGGTAAGAACTTCTTGTGTTAAAGCGGTTAACAAAACCATTCAATCACCACCCTTCGCTGCTGTAAATAAGGTGCCAAAATTTTGGCACAGCAAGCCGAAATTTTAGCAGTTTGCCAGATTTTTTACCCACATATTCATATTTTCAAGTTTGTCATAAATATAGCAATTATTCATAAACCTTCCCCGGTACAAATAGCCCAACTGAAATAACACAGCATTCATCCCAAAGGATAACGATCTGGCAATGGAATAAACACAATAAATTCCTTTCCTTTGCAATTCCCCTTCTAGTTCCTGGAGAATTAATTTCATCAACCCGTATTTTCGATGTTCTGACAATGTAGCACAATCCGTTAACTCTGCGTTTTTATAAAGAGAATTAACTTCTGCTGAAGCAGCACTAACAATTTTTCCCGAATGGAAAAAAGTGTAATAAATCGTTCCTTCCTTTATGGTCTTTTTAATATATTCCGGATCATGCAATGGTGTTGGATAAATTGGAAACACCTGCCTGTACAGTGCGGCAAGTTCCTCAGCGCAACTGTCATCAGCCTTTCTTAATTCATATTCTTTCGGTGGAAATGCCTTTTGAACAGTGGTGTCTAATTGATAAATACTACGGATTATCCCGTCCTCAATCACCCAATGATCATTTTTTTTACGGTCTGGGGTATAAAACTTTGAGAAAAAATGGGCATCCGAGCCAAGAAAATAACGGTCTACTACAGCTTCTGGCTGAAGACCTTTTTCCAAGAAAGTGAAGTAATCTTCACGGCGGACTTTAACAATTAATTTTTCAGCCTTGTGTTCTAGGACGAGTGCTTCGACCTTCTCCATCAACAAGTTTGTATTGCCACGGTAATCATCCACACGGATACGTTTATTAAATGAATCAAGATAAATCTCGAGGAAATAATGGTCCACTTCTAGAAAAATAGTGGATGCTGTTTGATTCATCGAGTTCACCTCATTTCGATTATTTTTCTTGCAATCTGAAGAAATGTCTGACCCTAGAAAAGCCAGACATTTCTATATCAATTATAACAATTTTATGATAATTTAATAGGAATAATCTTTCTATTTATTCTGCAACCTCACACCATTTTAATAGAGTTAACGCGATAATTTCACTTGCCACAAACATATCCTCGAGAACAATATGCTCATTAGCATCGTGAGCAGTTTCAGTTATACCCGGCCCGAATACTACGACGGGAGTATCCCCAATCGATGAAAGAATACCACCATCTGTCCCCCATGGGCTTGCCTCGATTATCGGGCTATCCCCCTTCACTTCTATAAAATTCTTCGTCAATTCAGCCATCAAAGGATGATCATTGTCGAGGCTTCCTGGAAGCCATCTTCCGCCAAACCATTCTAATTTAAGTGGATTCTCATGCAGCCACTCGTCATGATCACCTAATTCACTCAAGCATTTTTCCATCTCCTGCTGTGCAGATTGAATCGTTTCCTCCGGAGATACGCCCATCCTACCTTCGATCACTGCGGTGTCAGGCACCGAAGAAGGCCATTCGCCGCTCGTAAGTTTTCCGATATTAATAGGAATTGGGATGGGGATTTTGTCAAAGAGTGGATCTGTCATTCTGGCATTTCTATCTTTCTCTAATTGTTGTAATCTTTGAATGACTAAGAGTGCTTTTTCGATTGCACTGATCCCTTTGTACCTTGTCCCTCCGTGTGCTGCCCTGCCTTTGACGGATATTCTGAACCACATGGATCCCTGCTGTTTAGGGAAAATTCTCAGATTGGTCGGTTCAGGAATAATGGCCCCATCCGCATGATAACCTCTTACAACAGCAGCAAGGGTACCAGCCCCGCCGCTTTCTTCTTCTATTACACTTTGAAAAATCACATCACCCTTCAGTTTGATTCCATTCGCAATTAATGACTCAATCGCCATTAATAACGCTGCGTTGCCGCCCTTCATATCTGTCGCACCTCTCCCATACAGCTTGCCACACTCAATTATCCCGCTGAACGGGTCATGGTTCCAACTTGCTTCATTACCAACTGGGACCACATCGATATGGCCATTTAAAATCATCGACTTACCGCCGCCAGTCCCTTTTAACACAGCTACAAGATTTGGGTTTCCTTCGAAACTCTTCCTATCACAGCAATAAGCTGGGTGAGATGTTAACTCATCACCGCCGATTTCCCAAATATCAAGGGTTAAGCCTAACTGTCTGCATTTTTCAATGATAATCGCTTGTGTACTACTTTCATTTCCCCGAGTGCTATTTTCTCGTACCATTATTTGTAACAATCTCGCTCCACGAGCCCGATTCTCTTTTATCCATTGTTTGATTCGCATTTCATCATTGTTCAAACGATTCACTCCTTCAGAATGATTCTGCTTAGTATGGAATCATACGAACAGTTTCCCGTATTTTGAATTCGCAGCCAGTTTTATTGACAACCGTTTCTAAACTGTAAGGGGCAAATAACTCTGTTAAAAGCAAACCCTCTTCCGTTACCATGAATACAGCTAATTCAGTTATGATTAAGTCCACACAGGCGGATGAAGTTAACGGTAATGTGCAAGAAGAAACAATTTTGGGCTTCCCTTGTTTGTCACAGTGATTCATAACCACAATAACTTTTTTCGCCTTTTGCGCTAGTTCCATTGCTCCGCCCATACCTGGAACCTTTTTCCCTGGGACAATCCAGTTCGCAAGGTCACCGCTAGTACTAACCTGAAGCGATCCTAAAATGGTAATATCCACTCTGCCCCGGCGAATCATTCCAAACGAAATCGCACTGTCACAATAAGATCCGCCCTGGTTCAAAGTAACTGGAAATCCTCCTGCATTACATAAATTTTCATCTTCTTCACCCTTACTAGGGCTAGGTCCCATTCCGGTAATACCGTTTTCCGCATGAAACATCACTTTTGTCTCTTTTGAAAGATGGTTCGGAACGAGCGATGGAATCCCAATTCCTAAGTTGACAACCATACCAGAATGAATTTCCTCTGCGGCTCGTTTGGCCATTTGATTTCGAACATCTACTCCCATGCCCATTTCCAATTGACCCCCTTCGATAAAATTACATAATCCACAAAAACTCCTGGTGTAATGATTGCGTCGGGGTCAAGACTGCCAAGCGGGACAATTTCTTCTACTTCCGCAATCGTGATATCCCCTGCCATGGCAACAAGCGGATTGGTATTGCGGGCACTTTTGTCATAAATTAAATTCCCATACTCATCGGCCTTTTTTGCATAAACAATGGACACCTCGGCAGTTAGGGCTGTTTCAAGCAAATACCTCTTATCTGCTAAAGAAATATACGGTTTGTTTTTCACAACTAATTCATTATCCATGCCTATATCAGAAAGAATTGCAGGTAGTCCGACACCGCCGGCACGGATTCTTTCAGCTAATATTCCCTGTGGTGAAAATTCGACCTCTAGTTTTCCTTCATGCATCAGCTGTCCTGCAAACGGATTGGAACCGATATGAGAGGCGATGACTTTCGATGCTCTTTGTTGGCTGACTAATTTTCCAATGCCAATATGCGGGAATCCTGTGTCATTCCCTATTAATGTAAGATCACGGACTCCTTTTTCAAGAATGCCATCAATTATATCAGGAGGTGAGCCGACCCCGCCAAACCCGCCAAACATCAATGTCATTCCATCATGGAAATATTCCATGACTGCCTCTAATGTAGTCACTTTTCTAAACGGATTTTCCATTTCAGTTTCCCCCCTTTCCTTCATTCATTGCGTTTACACTGAGAAGTCTTTAAATGTTTCTATTAGTAACAGGACTAATTCATCCATCTCTTTTTGTGTAATGTTTAGTGGTGGTGAAATAATGATTGAGTCACCATTAATTCCATCCATTCCTGCACCAGCAGGATAGACAATCAGCCCTTTTTCCTTGGCCAGTTCAACCATTCTTTGTGTTACCTGCGCGTTTCTAGGGAATGGTGTTTTGGTTGTGGAATCCTGGACAAACTCGATTCCTAGCAATAACCCTTTGCCGCGGACATCGCCAATAAATGAGTAGTATTGCTTTAAATTTTCAAGCTGGCCACGTAAATAATTCCCTTTATTTTCAACCTCCTGAATAATATTGTTTTCTTCTAAATATTGAAGGACTGCCAAGGCAGCCGCACATGCCTGCGGATTTGCACTCAAGGTATGACCGCTCATTACGGCCTTTGTACCAGCCAATATCGGTCCGATGACTTTGTCGCTGGCGATAGCGGCGGCAATCGGTGCATACCCCGCACCCATCCCTTTTCCTAAGGCAACAATATCAGGAGTGATTCCCCATTGTTCACATGCCAGCATGGATCCAGTTCTGCCACAGCCTGTCATGACTTCATCTGCAATAAAAAGGATGTCATGATCCTCACAAAGTTGCTTTAAGACTTTGTAATACCCAGAGGGTGGGGTTATGGCTCCTCCTGCAGCGCCAATCACGGGTTCAGCAATAAAGGCAGCGATTTGATCAGCTCCAATCCGCTTAATCGCCGTTTCCAATTCGTGGGCACATAAGTAGTTACAACTTGTTGACTCGAGGTTATATGGGCAACGGTAGCAATATGGGGGATGAATGACTGGAAAATCCTCTAAAAGTGGAACAAATCTAGCTCTCCTTGCTGTATGCCCTGACATGGATAGTGCTCCTAGCGTTATCCCGTGGTAGCTCACCCATCTTGAAAGCACCTTAGATTTCGTATGAATCCCCTTTTCTTGCCAATATTGAATCGCCATTTTCATCGCCGTTTCAGTTGCCTCGGAACCGCTGTTCACAAAGAAACACCAATTCAGATCTCCAGGAAGCATATCTGCCATCTTTTTCGCTAAATTCTCCGCTGCCTCACTCGTAAATTGGGACCGATACACAAACGAAACCTTTTTTGCTTGTTCATTCATTGCTTCGATGATCTCTGGAACACCATGACCAATATTAGCTGTTACGGCGCCGGAAGCAGCGTCTAAGTACTTTTTTCCATCCATATCAAATAAATAAATTCCTTGGCCATAGTCAATAACGGGATATATGTCATCGAGCATTGGCTTTATGAGAAAAGAATGATCCAAAGGGATTCACTTCCTTTTAAAATTAGGCAGTCCTTATAGAAATTGTATGAATGGTTTATATATTTCTTTCGTGTTATTTACAAAGAAAAGCGGAAGCCAAACTATTTAATCTAATGCATTCTTTTACATTTCTTGAGGATTCATATAAAATTACTTTTAGAATACAGAAGGAATGGATCCAATGAGTTCACTCAAAAAAATAAAGTTAAAAACAAAAGAGATCTCGACCGTACAATTAATCGTTATTTTTTATTTATCTGCTTTAGTCATCTCGACACTTTTATTAAAAATCCCGATGGCCCACCGCGAGAATGTTTCGCTCAGCTTTATTGATGCCATGTTTACCTCGGCTAGTGCGATAAGTGTTACCGGGTTAAGTGTGATTTCCATTAAAGATACTTTTAGCAACTTTGGAATCTTTCTCTTATGCTTAATTCTCCAATTGGGTGGATTAGGGGTCATGTCTCTAAGTACATTCCTTTGGATTATGCTTGGCAAAAAAGTAGGCTTAAAAGAAAGACAATTGATCATGATTGATCAAAATCAATCGAAACTCTCTGGATTGGTCCAATTGGCAAAACGAATATTAATTATTTTTATCTCGTTTGAATTTGTGGGTGGGATCATTTTAGGGATTCGTTTTTTGAACTATTACGAAGGAACATTATCTGCATTTAAACATGGATTTTTCGCATCGATCAGCGCCACGACCAATGCGGGGTTTGATTTGACAGATGAGTCACTCAGTCCATTTAGCGGGGATTATTATGTACAGTCGGTCATCATTGTATTGATGATTGTGGGGGCGATTGGCTTCCCAGTGATGGTGGAGGTTTATGAATTCTTATTAAATCTTAATAAGAGGAAGAAATTTCATTTCACTTTATATACGAAGTTAACAACCATAACGTTTGTCCTTCTTACCGTAATAGGGGCCATAGTTATCTATATTTTTGATAGTCAACACTTTTTTACGGATAAAAGTTGGCATCAATCCTTTTTCTACTCGTTATTTAATTCGGTGACCACCAAAAGTGCGGGCTTAGCAACCATGAATATTAATGACTTTACACCGAGCAACCAACTGTTCTTGTCCATATTAATGTTCATTGGCGGCTCCCCTAGTAGTGCTAGCGGCGGCATCCGAACGACTACGTTTGCGATCATTATTTTAGCCATTGTATTTTATGCTCAAGGAAAAAGTTCAATCAAGATCTTTAGACGTGAATTGCTAAGTGAGGATGTGCTGAAATCCTTTATTGTCATCATGACGGGAGCGCTATTATGTTTATTTTCCATTTTAGTATTATCGATTACTGAAAACGGCACAGTTCTTGAGGTCATCTTCGAGGTTTCATCTGCTTTCGGAACAAATGGATTATCGCTAGGGTTAACACCTCGACTGTCTACCTTTGGACAAATTCTTATTATTATCCTTATGTTTATTGGGAGAGTCGGAATTGTTACTTGTTTACTTATTTTGAGAGGCAAAGGCAGTAAGGAAAAGATCAAATATCCGAAGGAAAAAGTAACAATTGGGTAATACATACAGGGTGGAGGATTTGTTTATCCTTATATTTTTTGTAAAAAACTCCGCAAAATATAGAAAATGGCTGACTCGTTTTGAGTCAGCCTTTAATTCACTATTAACAGCCCCAGCTTGCTCCAATAATAATCAATAGGATAAAGAGGACAACAATTAACGCAAATCCACTGCCGATTCCGCAGCCTCCTACTGGATATGCAGGGTACCCACAACCACTAAAACCACCACAACCACCAAAACCACCATGTCCGTAATACATGCACATTCACTCCTCGCGAAATTGTTTCTTAACACTGATACAATATGTAGTGGGTACTTGACCCGCATGTGCATTCGCCTATATTATGAAAGACAATGATAAAAATTGTAGGTGAAACGATGAAATCGATAGTGAAAAATTTTATTAACGGTATTTTAACGATTGTCCCTATCACCCTGGTGGTCTATGTCATTTACAAAACTTTTCTATTTTTAGATGGTTTACTGGGTAATATGCTGAAGCCATATTTAAAGGAGGATTACATCCCTGGCATTGGCTTACTGTCGACCCTTATTTTAATTACAGTATTGGGCTGGCTATCCACGAAATATATCTCAGGAAAGATTATCAGGTTGATTGATTGGCTTCTCGATAAGATTCCTGTTGTTAAAACAATCTATTCTGTTATTAAAGACACTGTTCAATCCTTTCTTGGTGAGAAGAAGTCCTTTTCCAAAGTTGCTCTTGTCGTCATTCCAGGAACTGAGATGCGGAGTCTTGGTTTTATTACCTCTGAACAATTAGAGGATTTCTATTCTCCCTTAAAAGACCATGTGGCCGTATATATTCCACAAACCTTCCAAGTGGCCGGGTTCACGTTTTTAATTCCCAAGGAACAAGTTGAAATTATTGACCTCAAAGCTGAGGATGCGATGAAATTTATTCTTTCAGGCGGGATGACATCTACCTCTAAACAAAAAGCAAAATAGGTCATCAGCCAGTAAAGACCGGTTATACGCCACTAAAATTTCCCATGCGCCAGTATAAACCAGTTATCCGCCAGTAAAATTTCTCATGCGCCAGTATAAACCTGTTATCCGCCAGTAAAGACCAGTCATCCGCCACTAAAATTGAAAAAAGCCGCATAGCGCGGCTTTTTATTTTGCTTCGAATAGCTTAATGAACTCCCCGTACCCTTCCTCTTCTAGCTTATCACTCGGAATAAACCGTAAGGCAGCGGAGTTAATACAATAACGCAACCCAGTAGGCGCTGGTCCGTCATTAAATACATGTCCTAAATGGGAATCGGCCGATTTACTTCTTACCTCGGTCCGCGTCATATAATGACTGAAATCAGCTTTCTCAATCACTTCTTCATCTAGAATCGGTTTGGTAAAGCTCGGCCAACCGCAGCCAGCATCGAATTTATCCAATGAACTAAACAATGGTTTCCCCGAGACAAGATCCACATAAATACCCTCTCTTGTTTCATTCCAATATTCATTTCGAAACGGTGGCTCGGTGCCATTATTTTGTGTGACTTCATATTGAATTGGTGTTAATTCCTTTTTTAATTGGTCTTTGTTTTTCACTTTTTCTCCCCCCAATGACTTTGAATAAAGCCAGCACGGCCTGATCCTACATGATAGGACTCATAATGGGCCCGATTTTTCTTATAATACTGCTGATGATAGTCTTCAGCTGGATAAAAGGTTTTTGCAGGCAAAATTGGTGTGACAATCGGCTTGCTAAAACGGCCACTTTCCTGTAATGCTTGTTTGGAGTCTTCTGCTAGCTTTTTTTGTTCCTCATCATGGTAGAAAATCGCCGTTTGATACGATTGCCCGCGATCATAAAATTGACCGCCTGGGTCGGTTGGATCGATTTGCTGCCAGAATAACTCCAGCAATTTCTGATAAGGAAAAACCTCTGGATCGTATGTAATCTGTACGGCTTCATAGTGACCGGTTGATTCAGAGCATACTTGCTGGTACGTCGGTTTTTCAACCGTTCCCCCTGTGTAGCCAGAAAGAACACTTTTAATTCCTGGCTGTTCATCAAATGGTTTTACCATACACCAAAAACAACCGCCTGCAAATGTTGCAACTTGAAATGGCTTTTCCATGTTCCCACCCCTTTAACAATATCTTCTTGATTAAAAGTATACAGAAAGTATTAGTAAAAATAAAATTTCATAAACCATAAATAAGCTGAGCAAGTCATGGTCGATATCGACTTAACTTGTTCAGCTTTCCTTTAATAGCTTTTTCGTTGCTGTTTGATTTGTTTGTTCAAATTTTTCCAATGTTTTTTGACTTCAGCTTGGGCCCGTTTATCCGCCTTTCGTTCGATAAACGCTAATTCCTTTTGCAGTTTATTATAACTTGTTAACCGTTCAGCTGCTACCAATCCTTCTTCAATCGCCCTCACCACTGCACAGCCAGGCTCATTTTTATGTTGACAATCCCGGTAGCGGCATGAGGTGGCTAATTCTTCAATGTCTGAAAAGGTTTCCGATAAACCGTCCGTGCTTTCCCAAAGCTGCAGTTCCCTCATACCTGGCGTATCAATCAAGACACAGCCATTGGGAAGATGGATTAGTTCACGATGCGTCGTCGTATGACGTCCTTTATCATCCCCCGTGCGAATATCCTGAACCTCTTGTTTTTCCTTACCTAAAAGGCGATTCGTTAATGTTGATTTACCTACCCCTGAGGATCCAAGCAAAGCAATCGTTTTTCCCGGCTGCAAGAATGGTTCTAATTTATCTAAACCACTCACCGTTTCTGCACTTACAGCAATCATCGGAATCCCCATACTAACTGCTTCAACCTTAGCTGACTTACGATCTAGATCCTGACAAAGGTCTGCTTTACTTAAAACTATAACAGGATTTGCCCCACTTTCCCATGCAAGCAAGAGGTAGCGTTCAATCCTTCTTAAATTCAAATCCTCGTTTAATGAATTGACGAGAAACACCGTGTCGACGTTGGTGGCCACAATTTGCTCTTCTGAGGTAAGCCCTGCTGATTTTCTTGAAAATTTACTTTTCCTGGGCATGATGGCTAAAATGGTCCCTTTTCCTTCGTTGCTCCTCGGCTTTAGTGCTACCCAATCTCCAACAGCTGGGAAGTCCTCTCGGTTGAGCGCATTAAAACTAAGTCGGCCTGAAACCTCACACAATAATTCCCCCTGCTCCGTCCAGACCCGATACATTCGTTTATGTTCAAGTGCGACACGACCTAGAATCATTTCTTCATTTGTATTTAAAGTATAAAAATGTTGTTTTACCGTTTCAGTTAACCCCATTGTTACTAAATTCATTTGTATTCCTCCAGCGAATCATTATTTTTTACATAATAAAAAACCATAGGCACACACAGCCCATGGTTTATTCGCTATTGGAATAAATGTACAAAGGAACCCTAACGAGGTAGACATTGGGCTGTGCAACTAACAATATTCAACTGACTGATTGCTCTCATTGTTTCAATTAACATTGCACGTCACCCACTTTCAAATATATTTGTTTTAAGTATATGTGTAATATTCCCATTTGTAAATAAAAAATGAAAAAAATCCAGATTTGTGCAGAAGAAGTTAGACACCTACCTATTTAAGCTTGAATAAATTATGGTGTAATCCATTTGATAGGAGTTGATAATATGTCCGAGAAAAGAACTCATCCCGATTATCTCCAAAAGGCGGCTATGTATGATTTGCTGGCTCAATTTTATAAATACTCGTTTCCAAACTTACACATGCATTACTACCTAAAACATGTCGAATATATGAATAAAGCGATGAACTTCATGAGAACAAATCCCCAAGCAGTCCAAGGAGAAGCGACTGTTCGCGTCCTCCACACGTCCCCTGATTCCCCTAACGTTGATATATATATTGATGGACACCGAGTGATAAGGAACTTACCATTTAATAATGTAAGTAATTACCTATCATTAAAAGCAGGAAAACATCATATCGATATTTACCCAACGGGAAATATGGTCGACAGTGTTTTAAATAAAAAGATAACAGTTGAACCTGGAAAATCGTACACACTTGCTGCCATTGACTCTGTGAAGAAAATGCGCCTGTTAGTTTTCCAAAATAAACCAATAGTCCCAGCAAATGAATCAAAAGTTCGCTTTATCAACTTATCACCAGATTCCCCACCCTTAGATATTGCAGTGAAAGACAGAGATGTGGTTTTCCCAAAAGTATCGTATAAACTGGCCACAGAATATTTAGGATTAACACCAATGACAGTAGATTTGGAGGTTAGGGAGGCCGATACAAAAAACGTGCTATTACCGATGCCGAGAGTTCAATTTTTGCCAAATGAAAGCTATACGATTGTCTTCTTTGGTCTTTCAAAAAATGAACCAGCATTCCAATTTATCAAAATGAAGGATTAAAAATAGGTGCCTCTAATTTAACGAGGCACCTATTTCACTGGAACTAATATCGTAAACCTAATATCATCCTTTTTCAGGTCAAATTTGTCCGCCTTTAGTTTAATATCACTTTTTAATCTCAATTGCTGCATATTGATATAAATCAGTTTATCTTTTGGTCTGATCTCAACACCTTTTGGGATTTTATAATTATCGCTAATAAAATTAAGAACGTATGAAATGGGAAGGTGTAAACTCCCGATAGTCATTGATTTCTGCTTTAATACCAAATCACCATTTTCAAGGGCACTTGGTTTAAAGGTTAATTTCATATTTAATTCTTCACTAAAAAACGGCAGGGTACCATACAGTTCGACCTCATCCCCCAGAACGACTTGATAATCAATCGAAGAACCCACAGCCTCTTCTTTAAGATAATGATTAATTAACTGATTTAAATCATTCTTATTGGATTTAACATGAAAGGAAACATGTTCACCCGCCAGCCCCTTCATTTTGCTTGTTTCCGGGCCCTCCGATGGGAACATCATAAGGGACAAGATAATAATAGCGAACAAAAGGTTGATTCCCAGCAAGATTAGGAATCCTATTTTCCATTTGTTTTTCATCTAATTCTCCTCTGTATTAACCATAAATGGCGGCTTATCTAATCCAGGTAATACTTGATCTTCTAAGGTCTCGTTCAACCTTTGTGCAATCAACTCATAGCCTTTGTCATTTGGATGGAAATTATCAGTAAATAAAAGGTCTTCTGTTGCATTTAAAAACATATCTTCGATTGGAACAAAATAGGCATTTGAATAATTGGCAATGACCGTTTGTCCGGTTTTATTCCAGTCAGCTACAATCTCATCCAACTCTTTAATTTCTGAAAACCATTTAGAAAATGGATTGTATAACCCCACTAATACAACCTGTGCATGGGGATTTTCCTGTTGAATAAGGTCAAAAATTTCAGTTAAATGTTTTTGATAGGATTCTTTTTCAGCTGTGAACGTAGATAGTTGAAGGTTTTCAATATTGTCCTTGACTACTTTCATTATATCGTTACCGCCAATTGTTACTATGACCAAATCTGCCTTTTTTAGCGCACCTTTCAGTTCTGATGTATTCAATCTTTTTAACAGTTGAGTTGTCCGATTGCCTTTCACACCATAATTATTAAAATCAACTTCCTTGATTCCCTTTTCTTTTTCAAGCATCGTTTCTAAATATGGCAAGTAGCCGCCTTTGTTTGTACTATCGCCTACCCCTTGGGTTAGTGAATCGCCCACAGATAAGACTGTTAATTTACGTGGGACAAAGTCAGCGGGAACTTGGGCAAAGGCTTGTGCAGCAGTTTTCTTTTCAGAATGTAGTGTCAATTGATCAACTGGATTACAAGAACATAGGAATAATACCGAGAGAATGAGAAGGGGGAAAAGCTTTTTCATCTTCATTTCACCTTCCTTCTAAATTATTTTTATTATAGCACGGCTTGAATCATTCAAAACAATATGTACTATATCCTATTCCTGCCAAAAAAAATAGACCTGTCCAAAGGTCTATTGCAATGCTTTCATATCATGAATGATTTCATCAAAAGGAACATTCTTGTAACCATCGTAGGATTTCCGAATATGCCCTTCTTGGTCTACTAAATAAAGGGATGTTCCATGGATGACTTGATTACCCTCTTGGGGCTTTTTAACCAGTGCTTTGTAATTTTTCAAGGCAAAGTTTTCAATATAGGCCTGTGAGTAGCCAGTCAGAAAGGTCCAATTTTTAAAATCGACTTGGAATTGCTCCGCGTAACGTGTCAATACTTCCGGGGTATCTACCGTCGGGTCGACACTGAATGAAACAAATTCAATATTTTTCAACCCTTCATCCTTGACCATTTTTTGTAATTTCGTCAAATTGGCTGTCATCGGCGGGCAGACATCTGCACAACTGGTGAAAATAAAGTCTGAAATCCATACTTTTCCCTTTAAATCCTTTAAACCAAAGGATTTATTGTCTTGATTGGTTGCTGTAAACTCCTTAACAGGCCAATCGACAGCATTTTCTATTTCTTTTTGACCACATGCTGTCACTATCATAGTTGTTAGAACCATGATAACTAATAAATACCGTGCCTTCATACAATCACCTGCAACCCTTTTTCTATTCCATATGGTGAATAGTTTAACAAAGAATTGAAAAAGAAGAAAGGATTTGGCTTGTTAATCAATCACACCGGTTCGTTCTATTGTATTTTTGACGTGCACATCAAATGTTACCTCCTTATATACCCTGTCCCACTCTTCCTTTGTGATTGTTTTTCCTCTTAGATGTGCTTCGTATTCATTTCCAAATCCGACTGGGTCAATTTCTAATTCCTTAAAATGAAGGAGTAACTCTTCAATTTTCTTTTTCATTGACTGATTGAGTTTGTTTTCAAGTAACTTTACCGAAGCAGGTTTACCTAAATCTAAGGCTTGGGTCATCTCTAATACTCTTGAATCTAGTTTAATATCGACTCTAAATCGGAGGTTTTTTTTATTAACTAATTTTATCTTTGTCTTAGTTCGTATATTATCAATTGTGACATATATTTTGCTGAATATTGGTTTCTTCGTATAATTTTCATTTTTTAAGATGATTTTTTTTAATTGTTCCGTCTTAAACCCCATTTCTTTGGTACCCGCATTATATTTATCCACTAATATTTTCAAATAAAAAAGGTCCCCTTGCTTCAATTCATCCACTAAACGATCATCTTGAAAGAGACCAACCCCATCGATAATAACATCTTTCCCCTTAACTTTTAAGATTGGGAGCACAGGGTCCTTCCCAATATCATAATAATTATGGTTGAACTCATGCAAGGTCGGGGAAATAACTTGCTCTCCCTCTACATTTTGTTTAATTAAATTGTACATATATGTCCCAAGGTTTAAATTCCCTTTATTCTTATTTTCAATTTGCATGATTTCTGCAGCAGTTTGATCCGCAATCGTTAAATAGACCATATTCCCAATCGCAGCATCGCGATTCAACGTGTCGACCAGCTGGATAATCCCTTTTTCTGCAAGCTCTCGACTATAAACAACAGAACGGAGTTGTCCTGAAACGAGCTTCTGATTGGATTGAAGATTTTCTAGTTGTCTTAAACCCTTGCTTGTTTTTGCTACGGATGTGATTACTTTCGTTGCCGCTTTAGTCATCGGGTCAAACTTTTGAACAACTGCAGTTCCTTTAATTTTATTTTTCCCTTCCAAATCGAACCCTGAGGTTGTCATTAATCCTAATTTTTCAAGTGGCTTTTGCTGTATACAACCAGCACAGAGAATCATCGTCATCAAACATACTGTCCAAAGAATTAGATTGCATTTATGAGGCTTCTGCACTTGATTTCTTCCTCCTTTGGAACCATTTCTTCACCAAAACAATCATTGATAAGAGGACAGGATAACAGAAGGCAGTTAAAAAGCCGAGACGACCAACAAAATCCGTCAATTCATTCATTTGATACCTTGCTTTAATAAAAAACGATCCACCCCAAACAAGGATACCGATGATCCAAATCCCCTTTTTTTGTTTCCAATTAATAATTCGATTAAACCCCTTAGATGCCGCCCACAAATAGGCGCACATGTTTGGCAAGATGACTAACATCCAAAAAGAAACGGCAATAAATTCAAACCGTTCTAAGTTTGGTAACCTAACAATTTTAAACATTGATAAAACAGGCCAAATAGTCCGAGCCAACCCGTTTTCAGCGAAGAAAGTAATGCACACCATTGTCACAGCCGTGAAAAATACCGTTGTATATAAATTCCCTATTTGTGAGTACATAAATATCTTTTTTTTATCTTTTACATATGGATATAGGAACATAAGTAGTTCAAAGCCCATAAGAGATAAAGAGGTTTTATAGACCCCATTGAGAATGTGCTTCAGATCTGTGTTTAAAAGAGGCAACAAATTTTTAGGATCCGCATACTGCATAGGTACAACTAGAATAAAAATCATCCAAATAGTCCCTAAGACTGACATAAAAGCTACTCCGACAATGATACGAACGCCGCCATTAACTCCATAAATAGTTAAGAGGATTAGAGCAAGCGAGATTTGCCATGTGGGCATTTCGGGAAAAATCCACACTTGGACAATTTCAATATAATTCATCAGGATAACAAAAAAACTTATGGTCATATACATCATATAAAAAACATTCAACGCATTCCCAAGCCATTTTCCAAACACATCTACCTGAATTCCATATAAATCCGCACTTTCATATTTTTTAAGCATGAGAACCATCATGGCTAAGACAAAAGCCGAAAATAGTCCTCCAAGAAAAACAGAGATCCACGCATCGTGTTTTGCTGCTAAATAGACAATTCTAGGTAATCCAACAATTCCTACGCCTGTTTGTGTAGAGTGTATAAAAAACATGACCAGGAATGCATTAACCAATAATCCTTCTTTTGGCTGTACATTTACTTTCATCCTGACCACTCCTATTCATCTACATCCTTTTTTTCAACACCTTTATGCTTAGGAAAAAGCTGTTTGTCTATAGGACGATTTGTTTCTGGCCTGTAGGATAAATATTGTGACGGAAATTTAAAAATACTGTATCCAAAGTCTTTCCACCTAAAGGGATAGACGGGAGTAAGGTAGGGCCTCCCAATGGTAGTTAATCTTAAAAGGTGAATCAGAATAAAACAAAACGAAAACATAATCCCAATCCCCCCCCACATACCAGCTAAAATAATAATTGGAAAACGAACCATCCGAACGGCAGTACCCATTAAATAGCTAGGTGATGTAAAAGACCCAAGGGCACTGAGTGCAATAATGATAATTAAGATATTACTTGTAAATCCTGCTTGTACCGCTGCCTGTCCGATGACGATACCACCAACGATACCCATTGTTTGACCTACTTTAGTAGGCAACCTTGCGCCTGCCTCCCTTAAAAGTTCGATGACAAATTCTAAGAGAAAGGCTTCGAGGACTGGTGGAAACGGAACATTTGCCCTTGATTGACCAAGTGAAATGAGCAGGGCTGATGGGATAACCTCATAATGGTAGGTCAGTACAGCCACATAGGCAGGGGTTAATAAGACAGATAAAAAAATCGAAATAATCCGCAGCATCCGTAAGAAAAAACCCATATTCCAACGCATATAAACATCTTCTGTTGATTCAAAGAAGCTAAGAAAAGGTGTTGGACCATAAATAGCAGACGGGGACCGGTCCATTAATACTGCCACACGCCCCCTCATCAAGGAAAGAGTGACCCGGTCTGGCAGTTCGGTTGACATAATTTGCGGGAAAATCGTCCAACTATTATCTTCGATTAATTGCCCCAAGACCGTTGTATCCGGTATGTAGTCATAATCTAAATCCGTGATCCTCTGCCGAAAGGTACTCACATTTTCTTCATCAGCGATATCCTTAACATAGACAAGTTTTCCAGGGGTCTTCACCCTTTTTCCAATCGTGATATCTTCCATACACAATTGTGGATCTTTTAAATTACTCCTTATAATATTTAAATTACCTATAAGAGATTCTGTAAAAGAAATCTTCGGCCCATATACAAGCGACTCAGTTTCTGCCTTTTCAAGCGATCTTTCCACCGTTGAACCGACATTGGCAAGTATTCCGTAAGGTTCACCATCAATATAAATGTACGATTTTCCTTCTATTAATGAGGAAACAACTTCTTTTAATTGATTGGCAACAGAAAGTTCTGCAATCGGCAAGATTTGTGCAAGACTTTCCGTTGTCCATTCATTTTGTGTACTTTGCTGGACAGGTGACAAGAGAAATTCATCAAAGCTAGTTTTATCAATGAGGCTACTTAAAAAACAAAAGACAATTTTCTTCCCATTCTTTTTAAGGGTGCGAAAATTCAGGTCTGAACAATCGCCTATCTCTGTTTCCAACTCTGATTTAAGATCATCCACATTTAAACTATGCGGCTTCTTATCCTCTGATTGTTTACTATCTGACTTTTTGTTTTCTGATTTCCGCTTAAACATAAGCAACACCTTAACCATTCAATTTTTTTTATCTTTACCAGAACATCTAATATTATCCAAAAGAAAAAAAGAAGGGTGTCAGGCACCATGTGAAAAATTCACATGGTGCCTGACACCCTTCTATTGATAAATTTATTCAAAATAATACATTAAGGCGATTGTACCTGGTCCTGTGTGGGTACTAATTGTTGGCCCTGTATAATCAATGGATATATCATTATAGTTTGTTAAATCCGAGATCGCTTCCTTTAATTTCGATGAGAGTTCGATAGCTTCAGCGTGTACAATGCCAGCACCCATGATGGTTTTCCCATTCACATCTTCCGCAAATTGTTTTGCCAAATATTTAACTACTTGGGAATGACTTCGAACCTTGGCAACGGGGTTGTATTCAGCCCCTTCAAGTGAGGCAATGGGCTTGATATTAAGTAACGAACCTATAAAGGCCTTCCCCTTACCGATCCGGCCGCCCTTCACCATGTTTTCAAGTGTATCGACCATAATATAAAGTTTGGTATTTTCACGTATCTTGTCTAGGCGTGTTAAGATTTCCTCGATACTCTTCCCCTGCTTCGCCATTTCCGCTGCTTCCTTGACCTGGAACTGGAGAGCCAACGAAATAAACATCGAGTCAACAACGGTGACTTTTGTTTTCGTCATCTGGGCAGCACTTTCGGCGGAACGAACGGTACCGCTCATTTTGCCTGTCATGTGAATCGATAAAACCTCATATCCTTCTTCGCCAAGTCGGTCATACACTTCAAGAAAAGTTCCAGCAGAAGGTTGCGAACTTTTCGGTAATTCCTCAGACTTTTTCATCACTTCTATGTATTCAGCAGGATCTATATCCACTCGATCTAAGTAAGATTCTCCATTTATCGTTACGGACAATGGTACTACTACAATACCAAGTTTTTCGGTCATATCTAATGGCATGTCCATTGTTGAATCGGTTACAATTTTAATTTTGCTCAAAACAGTCACTTCCCTACCAGTACTGCTTTGTATTATACAGTTAAGTGCAGTGGAAAGGAATAACATACATCACTTTTGATGACTTTTTAAAATTAGGCTGTGTTTAACTTGTCTGTTGATTTCCGTTCCAGGCGCTTCGCTTTCCGCGGGCGTGCCGAGGAGCCTCCTCGGCGCTTTTAGCGCCTGCGGGGTCTCCCCTGCCCCGTACTCCCGCAGGAGTCTTCGCGCCTTCCACTCCAATCATCAGAGTGGCTAAATCAACATTTAACCTTAACACAGCCTAAAATTAAAGAGCATCGCCGGAGGAACCCTGCGATGCTCAGAATGCATTAAGCGTTATTCTTTAATTCTCCTATTTTAAATAAGCGTTCATAATCAGGCCATTTCATGATATTTTTCAAATAATCTTTAAAGGAATAGCATTTTTTCAAGCTTTTTTCCTCATAGAGCGACGTAGCATACGTCTGTAAACGGACTTGGATCATAAATTTATAAGTGCTATCTTCCTCCAATACAGGAATTTCAATAATTTTAACCTTCTGTCCAATATCATTTTTGAACTCTAGGCTCTTGAATAACAAAATATCAATCCTCTTTTTCACCCGTTTGTGTATATTATACACCCAAAACTGTTCGAATTGTGTCTTATTCTGCTTGGATTAAGAAATATTTATGAATTATTTCCTAGTCGATAGTTATTACCCAACAATAAAAACGGCATTGAGGATGGTTTTAAGAAGGAGACTTTCATGAGTATCGCAACTACATAAATTTTCAGTCATGGATGAAAGAACAGAACAAAGGCTAAAAATATGCCCCCATTCCTAATGGAATGAGGGCTCATTTTTTTGCTATTACAGCATATTTACGCTTCGACCATCTCTTCTGTTTCCTCTTCCTGCTGCTTTTTTAACCGTTTACGGTAGACAAATTTCGATAAGTTAATACTGATTTCGTAAAGCAGTAAAAGTGGTACTGTTACCACAAAATCAGACATAAAGTCCGGTGGTGTAATAACAATCGCTATAATAATAAGTACGAAGTAGGCATATTTTCGAATTTTTGAAAGAACAAACGGATTAATGATTCCCAGCGAAGTTAAAAACATGACAACAACTGGAAGTTCAAACAATACCCCGAATGGCAGGGTCATGTTCAAGATAAAGCTAAAATATCTTTCGGCTGTGAAATTTGTGACAAACATATCTTTGCCTATGTTCACTAAAAAGTCCAACACCATTGGGAAAATGACAAAATATCCAAAGGCTAGACCGATAATAAATAAGAAAAATAAGGCCGGAACGTAGGAAAGGGTTATTCTTCTTTCAATCGGTTTCAATGCTGGTCTAACAAACAGCCAAATTTGTAAGGCGAGGACAGGAATGGTTCCTGCCACGGCAATAACGGTTGCCAGCATGAAATATATCCACATAATATCACTAGGGCCGAGAACTAGTAGTTTTTCATTTCCAACAAACCATTTATAGATATCATCAACATAAATAAAACCTACAATAAAAAAAACTACAAAGGCAAGTGCAGAAATAATAATCCGTTTGCGCAGTTCTTCTAAATGATCCACTAAATTTAATTCTCTATCATCCATGTACTTCCCCTGCCATTATCAAAAGATTAAAAAAGAGCACGTGCTTGTACTCTGAGTAATACAACTTCATCTATGATTATATACGAAATGTACCATAAAATTCCTTAGTCAACGTTGAATATTTTTCATAGGGTAAATTTAAAGAAGAAAGGTGTAAGACAGAAATCTCACACCTTATTTAGTCAAATTTTTCTTTTCTTCATCAATGTCATTCATTACATCATCTGTGAGTTCACGTGTGGACTTTTTAAATTCCTTTAAGGTTTGTCCGAACGCACGGCCGATTTCTGGAAGTTTCTTAGGTCCGAATATAATTAATGCAAGTGTTAAAATCAAAATCAATCCGGGTACTCCGATATTTGAAAACATGGATGTACATCCCCTTTAATTGTTTATTATTGCTACTATGATTATATTACCTAAATTCCAATTTAGGTAATTTATCATCAATAGTTCATAGTAATTTCACAATATCCATTAAAAATAACATCTTTGTGATATTTAGTATTTCTTATCACATTATAAATTACTACTGATAATTTAACAATTACAACGTAATGAAGTCAATGATAAATTATTAATTACACATTTGACTTTCTATCATAAATTCTAAACTCATAATCATACGGATTTTTATTATCTCTTAGGCCTTTTTCATTAGACACTAGTTCCCAATCGCTTGAATCAAATTCAGGAAAAAACGTGTCTCCTGCAAATTCATCATGAATAAGCGTAATGTAAAGACGATCCGCGAATGCAAATGTCTCTTTGAATATTTCAGCACCGCCAATCACAAAGATTTCATCGTTTTGTTTCTGGCAATACGTGACAAACTCCTCAACAGATGTAAAAACCGTACAATCTTCACTGCGATAATCATCTTGGCGAGTGATTACAATATTCTCTCTGCCTGGAAGAACACGGCCAATGGATTCATGCGTTTTTCTTCCCATCGCAATGGGATGGCCCATGGTAACCCGCTTAAAGAACTTTAAATCCTCGGGTAAATGCCAAGGCAGTTGATTTTCTTTCCCAATCACTCTATTTTCGTCCATCGCGACAATAAAGGAAATCATACACTAACCACTCCTTTAATATGGGGATGTGGGTCATAGCCTTCAAGTGTAAAGTCTTCAAACTCAAAGGAGTAGATATCTTTTACGGACGGATTTATTTTCAGGACAGGCAAGGCACGAGGTTCTCTCCCCATTTGTAACTCTATTTGTTCAAGATGATTCTGATAAATATGAACATCACCGAATGTATGGATGAATTCGCCTGGTTCAAGGTTACATACCTGAGCGATCATCATCGTCAGAAGCGCATAAGATGCAATGTTAAACGGAACACCCAGAAAGACATCAGCTGACCGTTGGTAGAGCTGACAGGACAATTTTCCGTCTGCTACATAAAATTGGAACATGCAGTGGCACGGCGGCAGCGCCATGTTATCAATTTCCGCCACATTCCAAGCATTAACGAGCAGTCTTCTGGAATTAGGATTCGTTTTGATTTGGTCGATAAGTTCGCTAATTTGATCAACGGTATTACCGTTGGCCCCCGTCCAAGAACGCCATTGGTGACCATATACAGGACCTAATTCTCCGTTTTCATCGGCCCACTCATTCCAAATCCGGACGCCATGCTCCTGTAAATACCGTACATTGGTATCACCGTTTAAAAACCAAAGCAGTTCATAGATAATTGATTTTAAATGCAGTTTTTTCGTAGTCATTAACGGAAACCCTTCCGCTAAGTTAAATCTCATTTGGTATCCGAAGGTGCTAATCGTTCCCGTACCTGTTCGGTCGCCCTTTACGGTTCCATTTTCAAGGACATGCTTACATAATTCTAAATATTGCTTCAACCCGGACCACTCCCTTATTTGAACATATTTATTTATTTTAACAATCAGGGACCGATTAGGGAAGTGATAGCTGTTTCATAAATTCAAATGTTTTCGGTGCTTTCGTCCGTAATAGTTCTTTCGAATCTGTATTTAAATAGTACATTGCGAATGTCTCTGCAAAATATTCTTCTGGATATTGAAAATAACTGTTTCCCGGAAACAATTGTTCATGTTCCGTTTCCCACATATTCAAAAATTCTTTTGAACCACTAATTTCATTAAACACATAGTAATCGATAGAATGCGCCAATTCATGTAATTCCAAATTTATCGAGCCGTGACCTTGTCCTTTTTCACTAGCACCAATTTTAACCAATACCACCTTAGAACCGCCAATCCCAGGGACATCATCCCAGGTTACATTATTGGCATATCCCCTTGGGATTTTCCCTTTCAGGTGACTTGCTGTCGGATTATCTGTAAGTTTTCCAGTAAAAAGATTTAAAGTGATTCCATTGTTTTTTATTTTTTCTAATATAGAGTCGGGGATCAAGCTAATTCGATTAATCATTTCGGCAGCTTCTTTTTGATCAAAATTATTCTTTGGCAAGACAATAATTTGATCGAGAAGTGATAATGATTGATCAACCTTAAGTGATTGGTAGAGTACTGTATTCGTAGAATAATTTCCAAGCCAAACACCATCATAGGATGCTTGCGAAGTAGTGATTGAGGATAGAAACAAACTAGTCAATAATACTGTAACGATAGTTTTTCGCACCCTATCATCCCCTTGTCATTCATAGATTACTTGAATTATAACATGGGAACGTGAATGCACGATTTGGAAATTATAAGGAATTTCTGTATAAAAAAAGAAGAAGCTGCCGATAACAGCAGCTTCTCAAATTTACACTTCTAAACCATAATTTCGGCAAAGGGCTGCTAATCCACCTGCAAAACCGCTGCCAATTGCGTTAAATTTCCAATCACCATTATGACGATAGAGTTCACAAAATACGACGGCTGTTTCTACGGAAAAGTCCTCACCAAGATCAAAGCGCAAGACCTCATTATCCGTATCTTCATCAACAAGACGAACAAAAGCGTTGGAAACTTGACCGAAATTCTGAAATCTGGCCTCCGCATCATGAATGGTTACTGTAATGGCAATACGCTGAATATGTGATGGGACTTTACTGAAGTCAATCTTAATTTGCTCATCGTCGCCATCACCTTCACCCGTTCGATTATCCCCAGTATGTTCAACCGAACCTGAAGGATGGACGAGCTGATTGTAAAAAATAAAGTCCGAATCGTTAACGACTCTGCCATTCGCGTCAGCTAAAAACGCGGAAGCATCCAGGTCAAAGTCATTTCCGCCATGATACCGATTCGTATCCCAACCCAGGCCACAAATTACTTTCGTTAAGCCAGGGTTGGTTTTTGTTAAATCAATCCTTTGCCCCTTTGACAAGTTAATACCCAAAAGTAATCACCTCTATATGAACATTTTTAACCATAGTTAACTAAAGGAACGAACGACTTCACTTAGGCTAGCTGCATTTGTGCCGCTGCCGATTGCTGCAAACTTCCAGTCATTGCCGTGACGATAAATTTCTCCTGTCACAAGGCATGTTAAACCGCTGTAATTATCTGTTAGGTTGTAGTGTAGTAACTCTTGATTATTCCCTGGATTTACGACCCTAATAAATGCATTTTTAAGCATTCCAAAATGCTGCTTTCTCTTAACACAGTCATAAATATTTACAACGAAAACAAGTTTCTGGATATTGGCTGGAACACGGCTTAAATCAATCATTACCTGCTCGTCATCGCCGTCACCATCCCCTGTTAGATTATCTCCTGAGTGTTGTACACTGCCATCATTGCTTCGTAAATTTCCAAAGTAAATGACATCCTTATTGTTTTGAAGCTTATCGTTTGCACCAAGCATAATAACAGAAGCATCACAGTCCACATTAGCCGCCCCGCCTCCGCCAAATAAACCACCGAATAAGCCGCCGCCACCTCCGCTTTGAACTGGATCCCATCCTAAACCGACCATGATTTTAGATAATCCCGGATTACTCTTTGTTAAATCAACTCGTTGACCTTTTTGTAAATTAATAGCCAAATTAATCACTCCTATTTGAAATTTAGTAAATTTAAGATTGTTTCAACTTTTTAAAGTTATCTTGCAGCTGTTCTAAACGTTTTGTGCCTTCCACCCGCATCCGTTTATTTTCCTCTTCAATGGCCTTGGTTTCCTGCATACCCTTAATTATAATGTTCCAAGATTCTTCAATCGTCTCAATTTTAATGCTTGGACCACCAGCCAGTCTCGCAATATCCGTGCTTTGCTGCGAAATGTTCTGCGCATTCTTAAGAAGCATCTCGTTTGTCCTGCGGTCTAATTCACTCATCGAATCGGCCACTAACTTTTGTCTTTTCGCTGCCATCGCTTGAATTAACCCATTCTTAAATATCGGAATGGTTGTGACAAATGCCGAATTAATTTTGCCAATCAGTTTCGTATTTCCTTTTTGTAAAAGTCGAATCTGAGGAGCTGTTTGCAAAGAAACCATTTTCGCCATTTCCAAATCATAGATGCGCTGTTCCAATAATTCGATGACATTTTTCAAAGAATCCAATTGCATCGAGGCCATCTGATCACCGGCTGCTGTACGGGCTTCAAGCTGTGGAAGTTGATTGTTCTTTAAATCCTCTACTTTTATTTCTCCCGCAACAATATATTTTTCAAGTGTCAAATAGTATTGATAGTTTTGCTCATACATTTGTTCGAGCATATTGGTTGAATCAACCATTTCATGTTGATATTTTGATATTTCTATGTAAACCTTGTCAATTTCAGAGCCCATGGTTTGGTACTTGCCAAACAGCTTTTCGACCATCTTTTCACCCTTCTTAAAGAGCTTCCCGAAAAGTCCGCCTGACGTTTTTTGAAAGTCCTTGGCATCAAATTTATCCATGATGCGGCCCAGTTGTTTAAGAAGTTCCCCTGAGTCCTCTACTTTCGTTGTCCGCATATTATTTAAAATCTGGTCAGAAAAACGGGAAATTTGAACAGCAGGTTCCTTCCCAAACTCTAGCACTTGAATTTGGTCACGTTCATCAATTGTCCGGGCCAAATTTTGAATTTCAGGTTCTTTCCGAAGTGCAAGTTTAATGTCAGAGACTTTTCTGTCTGTGAGGATGTCATCTGCACCTGCTGGCGTTAAACTGCTTGATGGATTAGGCGTAAGATTCACTTATTAATCTCCCCTTAAATTTTTTAAGATTCCTTGGAATAGCCCTTTTTTGAAAATGGATGGTTCCTTAAACTCCAATTCAAAAACAACATCTTCGAGCCAATGCTTATCAAATAATCGTTCATCAAGAAAATTTTCTATATCATTATGGCCAGGAGGATTATACAGGATGATATCGATCCCAAACTGATTTAAAAGTAAAAGCAGGGCTGCATCGGACCTTGACAGCATACCGGCTAATTCATTATTGAAAATGATTAACTTCGGTACATGCTGGGAGTAGTCAAATTTCTCAATCAACTGAATAATCGGTTTAGGCATAAACAAGGCCTGCGTAAATAAATACATTTTTACGTCTTCTATCGTTTCCGTTGGCAGGGGCTTTAAACCCGGTTTATCACATATTCTTCTGACCGCGTTAGCAATTCCTTTTTGTAAGCCTGTGGATAGGAATGAGTAGGGCCAGTAATGGGACTTCATCATGATTTCAGGGTTAATGAAGCCATCCTTACCGTGGGCATTTCGATAATGAAAGCGAAAATCACTGGTGCTTTCCATCGTGATCGGCAAACGACGAATCAGCAAGCTATGTTCTAATTCACTCAGCGCTTGCAAACGGTCCCAGTACTCTTTACGATTCTTACTCACACCCTGAACCTTCGCAAAGATGGAAGGAATTTTAACTTGTCCGTTACCTACCTCAAAATCAGGCCGAATCATGGCTATTTCTTTGCCAAGGATAAAAAGTTCATCATACGTGGTTTTTAACGTTATCGAAGACGGCGTGTAATCCCTTAATTGCCATGGTTTATAAAGGCCAGACCCCTCTTGGTTTAGTATGGTTTCAATTTCCTTGGAGGCTTGGTAAGCAACCGTTGCTTTGCGAGTGCGCTTTGCCTTAGGGAACGGTTCTGCAGGCATCCGATTCGGGAATTCATGAGAGAATATCGGCTCATTCATAATCCCTTCTAGGATATCCTTACCTTCTGGATGAAAAATGACTAGATCGCAGCCAAGCTTTATTAAATAATATAAAAAATATTGGTGACTTTTCTTAAAGTCGCCGTACCACAAAAATTTAGGCAGTTCTGTTAGTGGATCGCACTTTTCTAAAACTGGCTCTAAATGATTGATGGACCATTTCACAAGATCAACTAGGACCCGCCTTAGATCATGGTTTACTAAACCATCTTTTTCAATCTTCGCGAACATCTCTAATGTTGCAATCATCGCTTCACGCAGTTTCCGATGAATAACTGGGACCCTTGATTTTAACAATAGCTGTTCCCCTTCAAGAAAAGCAGTAAATCGGTTGATGGAAAGCTTTTGATCTCGATGAATATTAATGACTTTTTGAATGGATTGAAAGTGATGGTTATTAATCGTCTTATCCAGTGAATCTTCACTTAATAAATGAAGATTCCATTCCGGATTATTCACATACTCAAAGAGCTCGTTATAATAATGGTCTTGGTCGATAGGGGTTCCAAGGAACTTCCCAATTACTTGCCCAATGTGAATGGTGCCATTTTCTAATGAATAATTTGGCCGCTCTGGCAGCGGTTTCTTCAGCAAAGCCTGCCAATTTTCATATGAAAGGGAGACAGGTTGGGCCTTTAACTGATTATATGATGGATTCATTCATAATCCCTTCCCTCTAGAAGCGAAAGCTTTATTTTCAAGCGTTTAGAAAATTATGTAAGGTTTCCATAACATCATATCACAGTTATTTAATTGGTTCATTTGTTTATACGTAACTCCTTAAAAAATGTTTCATACTACAGGTATTTCCCTCATTTTTCACCTTTTTCCTTGTCCTTACATACTATTGAGTACTCACACTAAAGTAGGTGACTCAAATGCGTTTTTTATATAAGCGGCCGCGGATGGAGCAGATACAAGAGGAATTGAATACCGTTATGGATGTAATGGTTTCCGATGTTTTTGTTTATTTAGATTTATTTGTGTTCAGTTTCATCTTTACGTTTCTACTATCTCCAATATTGCAATCATTAGCCTTGTCCGTCCTATTCTGTTTGGGAACGTATAGTTTATTTTCCTGTGTTTATTTTTTCGTTATTACCCGAAAAGAGAAAAAGATTAAACTGTAAGACGGAGCAGTTGTAGAAATTGCTGAATAATCTCTTCCCCTGCACCAACACCCTTATTTTTTGTAAGAGTATAATCATTGGTGCCTGACACCCTTGCCAGTTCACCATGGGCCGGGACAAAACGATAGTGGCAGTTTCTTAGAAAGTCCCAATCTAGTATGGAGTCCCCCGCACCCGCCATTACTTTCATTCCTTCTCGTTTAGAGATAAATTCTAGTGCATCCCCTTTGCTAATTGCACGAGGGATAAAGTAGAGTTTTCTCCCTTGTAAGGAGATTCTCCATCCATTTAGAACTGCCACTTCTTGAATCACTTGGAGATCAGAAGCAGGTGGAAGACTGTTTAAAATGAAATAGAAAAATAAATTCTCCGCCTGCTTCATTTGCCCATCGAATATGAAACCTTCCTTCTTTAGCTTTGAAAGCATAACCTCTTGGGTAACTGATTCCTTAGTCATACGGTTGATAATATGTGTTGACCATTCTGTCAACAACTTACCCTGATAAATAATATTGGCCCCATTTGATGTGATTGCATATTTAATTGGAATGTCATCCTTAAAAATGTGAAAACGGTTAAATTGTTCCGTTGTCCTTGTGGTAACTGGAATAAATAAACTAGTCCTTGCTAACTCTTTTAATGCTGAATAAGATGATTCGATCATATAGGCAACCCATTTATCGTCTTTTTTTTCAACTGGTTTAAGGACGAACTGATCATCATTCCCTAGATCCTCAATCGCCCGTTTTGAATAAACCAATGTACGGTCAAGGTCAGAAGCAAAAATCATACATTACTCCCCTTAACCGATTTAATTAAGCCGCAGCATAAATACTTTAAATTTGGATAATGTACGACTTCAACACCCTTTTCTTCTGCAAGCATCAGAATATGTTTAACAAAGGGACTAGAAGAATCGCGCATCAGAATTTTCCAAGGAACCCTGCGGAGCAAAACTCTTGTTGTTTCGCCAACTCCTGGTTTAATAAAATGGGGGCTACCAATCCCAAATTCAGTTTGAATTCGTTTGACGTCCTCCATCCCTAGGAATCCCGTTTCTACGCTATCGGCAATTATATTTCGAGCTACTTCAGCCGCTTCCTCAGAAATGCTTCCAAATTCCTTACTAATCAAATCAATATATTCGTTGGAAACATCAATGGGAATCAATTCCTGATAATACTTCGCTCCATGGAAATCATCCTTACCGATATATTGATCATTTAAAACTGTTCTGCTTACCAACCCAGATACCGTTGAGTTAAGACATGCACTAGGGATTAAAAAATCTTCCCTTGTTCCAAACAATGTAGTGCAGTAGCCGGGATCGGCAATGACTGCCAATGTATCATCCAGCAGTATCCCATATTTTTTTTGATACTCATGACAGGCTTTTGTCAATTCAATCGAAATGGCCCCTTTACCCGTCCATCCATCAACAAACTGAATTTCAGCATTAGGATGTTGGCCTAAAATGTACTTCAAAGCATTCTCATCGATTCCCCTGTCACGAATGATAGAAATACTATAATGAGGCACTAATACTTGGTAGTTCATGTGTATATATCTTTTTATCAAAATTCCAACTGGTGTTCCTGCACGTGCTAGGGACACGAGGACAGTCTTATCACCTTTCGATTGATAAATTCGTTCGGCCACGATTCCAATGCAAAAGGCCACTTTTTGTTTGTATTCCTTAAGAGTAGACCAGAATAAATCTACATAGGCTTTTGGCGGCTGGTACTCGATTGGTAACGATTCACTGTAGTGAACACCTGATTGAACCTTCATTTCTCGATTCTCTGTGGTATCTTCTAAGGAAATCTCACTTAAATCCTTTAATAGAAATTGAACGTCCTCCGCGTTATAACTTCCGATGCTTGCTGGTTTATTGGTTGTGATTTTCATCTTGTTCCCCTCGATTAGTAGAAAAATAGGCGAGCTTAATCATCTTTATCTGTAATTTTTCCAGTTCTTTCAGGATCGGCAGAAGACTCTCTAGTTCCACTTTTCTTTCCATGAAGATAAAGAGTTCATCGTAGAATCCTGGTGGGATGTTGTAAACATAGTGGGAAATCGATAAGTCTTCCGGATTTGGAAAAGATGCCCCAAACCTTGCCCCATAACCCACTTTGTTTTCGATGAAGATAGGGCTGCGGGTGGTCGATTGATAAAAAACCCCATTTCCCATTAGAGAAGCGAGTTTCATAGGAAGATACATAAACTCTCCCGTTCCTAAGCAAAGAGTCCTACGCCCCGTTCTTTTTTGATTCAATATTGCCGCAGCTAGAGAGGCTTTCTGGTGAAGACAATGGTTGTCTGAACTACTAAGGCCAAATCGACCTGTTTCTTGAATAAATGCTGATTGATTCATTGGGTTATCCACTGATAAGGTAGTGTTTGAAAAATAACACGATAGGTCAACCCATTCTACGGATGTCTTAGCATACTCTTTCCTTTCGATGATTGGCGAGCGGTTCGCTATTTCTCGCATCTCCTTCACCTGGACAGTACCAGTTATCAGACTTACAACATTGATTTTTATACCAAGTTCCTGTTGAACCTGCTGAAATCTTCTTTGATCTTGTTCTGAACGCCAATCCAAAATGGAAACGATCGTATAAACACGTCTCGGGAATTTGCTATGAATGGATTCGATAATATTTAAGGCCGTTTTCCCCGTGGTCAATTCATCATCAACAAGGATAATTTCTCGTTCATTTTGAATCATCTCTAACGGAATATAGCAGCGGTGGGATGTAGCATGAGAATGTTCTTCTTCAAAGGTAATTTCCGGTCTCATCTGCTTGAGTTCTTCCCGAGTGGTGTGAAAGAAATCTGCAGATTGAAAGCAATCAAAGAAGGCATGCCCAAGGGCTGTGGCCGTTTCAGCAAAGCCAATCACTACTGGACTAACATGTTCAGGAATAAACGCCTTACTCTGGTATAATTCTTCTCTTTTAAAGGAGGATAATAGTTTCTCAGTTTCTACATATTTGGTTCCCTTAACGGTTTCTAAATATCTCGAACCTAGGAGAGCAGCAGTCAGCAGCCCTTTATGGGGATTTATGGGTAAGTGTTTACCTAGCACTTTACTTACGAAAAGAAACGAACGCTTCTTATTTATTCTTGCCGCCATGGTAAATAACTCTTGGATTGGCAGCTCATACGGATTATCAGTCACTTCTATCTCAGTCTCAATCGAGTCTAATATATTATACGTATACTTCTTTTTTGATAAGGTCAATGGTTGTGAATTCTTCATGCAGCACCCCGTATAACTTTGATTTTAAGATGGTTTTCTTAGCCCAATAATAGTGAGGTTTAATCTCATTCATTTTATTTGCAAAATTACTTTTCATTACTCCAATTTCTCCTGTTGCTGCTGCTATGATATTGCTGGCATCAATGAATTCTTCGTAGGAAACCACATTAAGAGCTTGAACGACCTTGATATGTGTGGGATGGATAATCGTTTTTCCTGTTAGTCCGTTTGCGATATCCATGAGGATTTCCTGAATTAATCCATCCATATGATCATCAATTAATTTTGCCCGCCATTTCAGCCCTTCATCACCGTATCGCTCACGAAAAGGGGTTTGTCTTAATTGTGGCTTGAGCATTCTTTTTTTCGCAGAAAAATACTCCCATACAGGACCAGAAACAACGTAAGGGCTCTCAAAACGTTGAAAGACATTGATTATATCAGAAATACAATCTCTCAAAACAGCTATATCATACACAGTTGTTTCTGCACTGCGACGTATTCCATATAATCCACAAAAATCTGTCGCTCCAATTCGGACATTTAGAATATGATCCTTGTAGCGATCAAGTAGAGTTTTTATGCTTCTTAATTCTTCCATTCTCGTTTCTTTTTGTATGACCTTGGCTGTCTCCAAAATGGGCATAGCATAAAATGGATGCTGATCCGTATGTATTCTACGTACCTCCAATAATAGCTCTTCCCCCGATTCAGCGCTGAATTTAGGAAGCACCACTCCCGTCAGGAGATGAATGGCCTCAGCTAATTGAGCAGTTACCCGTTTTAACTGCTCAAGATTCCGAATTCGGATAAACATGAGTGGGAGATCCGTATAGCTTAGGAATCCCCTATTCATTTCAGCATGTAACTTTACCAATTCATGAATGAGCATTTCTTCCGCATCAGTTACCTCGTGATCCCCTACAGCATCTTCTAAGTCGATGACAAGAGAGGTTAATCCTTCATGCTTTTTAGAGAGTATTTCTTGATGGATATTTGGGCGTGTCGCTGGCATATAAAGAGTAGCCCCTAACCCATAGGATAGGAGTTCACGGTTTGAATATTTAGTGAATGTCTGAGGTTTTTGAAAGAAGAAGCGTTTGATTTCATCTTGGTAAAAGTATGTAAAAAATTCCATAACCAATTTCTCCTCTTTTAGAGCTAAAAAATAGAGGAGACGGACTCTCGTCAGCTCCCCTTTTTAGTCAATAGTTTATGATTGGTTTTCTTTTGTGGCTTCCTTCTTCTTATTCATGAAGTGAACAATGAAGGTAGCTCCAAATGTTACTGCTAGAATGATAAAGAAATGTAATGATTCAATATGAATATTGAATAACGGTAAGGTTAGAGCCATCTTAATAGAAATAATCAGGATTAAGATATAAGCAGTGGTTTCAAGTTCTGGAATTCTGTCAATTAATGTAAGGAATACACCAGCGACACCACGCATCATTAACACACCAAGGATACCACCTACAAACAGAATCCAAACTTGGTTGCTTACCCCAAAGGCTGCAAGAACGCTATCGACCGAGAAAGCAATATCCATTAATTCAACAGCTGCTACGGTTCCCCAGAAGGTACCAAATAAACGTATTAGCAAGCCGCCTTGATTAATTCCTTCTGCTTCCTCTTCATCATGACCAGAAATGCCTTTACGCTTATCGATGAAATACTTAATCGCTAACCATGCAAGATATGCGGCACCAAGGGCTTTAATGACCCAAAACTTGATTAAGTATACTCCGATTCCAATTGCGATAAATCGGAATATATATGCACCTAATAAACCATAGAATAAAGCTCTTTTCCGCTTTTCAGGCGGCAAGTGTTTAACCATTACGGCCAAAACAAGCGCGTTATCCGCAGAAAGCAAACCTTCTAAAATAATAAGAGTTCCAATAAGTCCCCAGCTGACCGGATCTGCTAATATCTTACCCCACATATCTAAATCAAAAAATTGTGCATATGTGTCCAAGATATGATTAATAACTGACATTTACAAAAATTCCTCCCGAGTTGTTAAAAAGTTTTTTTAAAAAGACCCAGTATGAAACTGGATCTTTTACAATTTACAATTAACCAATTTGTAAGCCGAAGTCTGTGGCAAGTGCCGCTAATCCGCCTTGATAACCGCTGCCAATGGCACTGAATTTCCATTCACCATTGTGGCGATATAATTCACCGACAACAATGGCTGTTTCAATCGAGAAGTCCTCACCTAAATCATAGCGAATTAATTCTTCTCCATTGGCTTCATTATAGATACGGGCATAGGCATTTGAAACCTGCCCAAAGTTTTGGTTTCTGCTATCTGCATCATGAATTGTAATTGTAAAAGCAATTCGCTGAATATTAGCAGGGATTGTTGTAAGATTTACTTTTACACCCTCGTCATCACCATCGCCAGCGCCTGTGCGATTATCACCGGTATGTACTACAGCACCATTTGCCCCTTGAGGATTATTATAGAAAATAAAGTCAGTTTCATTCGTTACTTTCCCATTTTCCCCCAATAAGAAAACGGATGAATCAAGATCAAAATCATTACCGCCATCATATTTGTTCGTGTCCCAACCAAGTCCAACGACCACGTTTGTTAATCCTGGATTGGTTTTTGTTAAATCCACTTTTTGACCTTTTGATAAACTTACTGCCATTTTTCATTCCTCCAATTTAGGTAATAGTCTATTTACGAGTTTGTCATAAAAAGGTTTCAATTATTATAATAAATTTTTTTTGTGCTTATTAGCAAATCGCTTTAACTCATCCATTTGGGTGGTGTATTCTTAGCCCAATAAATGGCACCTAATTCATGGTGGGTCTGGAAATCATCATGATAGGTGTGATAATGAAAATTAAACCAATAGCCTTCTTGGGGCGGATTATCCCGTCTCACATGAAAACGAAGGACATCTTTGCCGGTTCCTCGATTATTAATATTAAATATTTTCTCCGAATGTCCTCCTCCGGGATGTTCGGTAATGTTGAGATTTTTTAAATCTTCTTCAGGAAATTGAATGGCCATATCCTCAAGAGCTTTTTCGATATTCGGTAAAATAATGTCTTTGAATTCATTTTCGATGACAGGTTTTATTTTGGCACCAAATTTCTGATAGGACTGGATTTCTGCCTGTTTCAACAACGCTTCTATAAATTTGTCTTTATCGAACTCCGTTGCTTCCTCAAACATGTTCGATTGTCCAAGGGCACTTTCTGTTGAAGGGGCTTCAAACGCATCACGATCGGTGAGATTTTCAGCGTTAATATGGTCCATTAATTGTGTTGGCGTAACAAGTCCAAAAGTTAAAACAGATACTAGTACAAATAACGTTTTACGAACCCAATTATTCATTATTAGTCACCTTATTCTTTATCTATTTTTCTATTAATTTCTAAAATTAGTTTTTATAGAAACTATTATACTTCTTTTTTCGAACAATTGGAAAAATTTGCGTCCACCACTACATAAAAAAAGGATGTCGGCTGACATCCTTTTTAGCAATGGGCTTCGAATGCCCCTAGTAAATTATGCATTACTGATTCCATCGGCATTCCTTCAATATCATGTCTTGGAATAAAATGAACAACTTTATTATCCTTTAATAAGGCCATTGAAGGAGATGATGGTTCAATTCCTTCAAAATACTCACGCATTTTTGCGGTTGCTTCTTTATCCTGTCCAGCAAACACGGTTACGATTTGGTTCGGTTTTTTCTCGCTATTTAGGACGGCTTGTGTTGCAGCAGGACGAGCTAATCCAGCCGCACAACCGCATACAGAATTTACGACAACAAGCGTTGTTCCACTTACATTTTCCATAAATTCTTCTACCTCTTGTGCTGTTGAGAGCTCTTCAAAACCAGCTCTTGTTAATTCTTCGCGCATCGGCAAAACCATTTGTTTCATATATTCTTCATATGCATTTGACAATTAAAATCACTCCGTTTCGGTTCATCCATTTTAGAATACCTAATCTATTGCCTATTTGCAATTTTATTCCACGCTCTTCCTAGCTTCCGTCATTTGCTTCCAAACAGAACCTTTTGCTTCTGAGCCGCCTTCAATTCTTTCTATCGCCATTTTGATTTGCAAACTAACTTCAAATTCCGAATCATTTTCGGCAGCTTTTAACGCGGGAAGGGCCATTGCATCGCCTGCTTCATATAAAAACATAGCTGCCCGCCAGCGGACTAACTTGCTCTTATCCTTCAATGCCATAATCATTTCGTCTGTGGCTTCCGAAAACCCTAAATCTGATAGACAATCTCCTGCCGTCCTGCGAACAGTCACCGTTTTATCTTTCAGTGCCTTATATAGTAACGGCAGCACTTTCTTTTCCTTGATCATACCGAGGTACACGGTAGCTAGCCTTCGAATCGAAGCCTTTTCATCTGATAACGCTTTTTCAAGGACGGGTAAATCCTCTAGTTCTGGGTCATCCATTTGTTCGAGAACCTGATAGCGAATTTGCCAATCCTGATTATTTAAATCTTCTATTGATACTTTTTTTCGCTTTTTACTATATTTTGGTTCAGGCTTAGGATCCGTGGATTGAGCTTTTGCAACCAATTCCTCAAGCCGCACCTCTGGATAGGCGGCAATAAGTTCGTCCACCACTTCCTGACCAATCTGCTCAAACTCTCCATAGCGGACGCCTTGATTTTGCCACTTTCTAAGTAAAAGATAATGATCATCAGGCAGTTGTGCCCGTTCTCTCGCCTTTAAGAAGTATTCCGGCATTCCGAAACGTTTTTCTGATGTGCCGTCCGTCAGCTTTACTTGGAGCGGTATATCTTTAAACATCTGGATTTCAACATTAATCTCACCAAAATGTTCGTTAATCTGATTGGTTTGAATAATTTCTTCCGCTTTTTCCCCAAATGCTTGGCGAACTTGAGGTAATAATTCCTTCCAATCATATTTCGCATTTCGTTCAATGGCAAGGAAATCTGCCACATGATAAACACCTTTTATGCCATCGATTTGAAGGATGGCTTGAATCATTGCTGGCGCATCAGCAGCAGTTTCTTTTTTATAATTATGGCTTTTACCCATTGGAAGTTCTTCATCTAAAATGATTTTCATTGTATTTGGACTTGGCGTTGGTTCAATCGCCTTAATTTTCAACACGACCACCTCATTCCTTTTCCGCAAGTTCGGCCAAGTAGGACCAGCGCTCGATTAAATGCTCGAGTTTTTCGTTTAATTCAGTCTCTTGATTCATCAAGTCCTGTGCTTTCGTAAAATCACTGCCTGTCTTCGCCATTTCGGAGGCTATTTCTTCCAGACGGGTTTCCGTTGTCTCAATGTCTCCATCAATGGATTCCCATTCTTTTTTCTCTGCATAGGTCATTCTTTTCTTTTTTTCTTTTTCAATTGTTTTTGTAGGCTTAGTTGTAACAGTGATTGTTTTTTGTGCCTCTAATGCCGATTCCTTTTCAAGATACTCTGTGTAATTTCCATAGAAGGATTCGATTGCCCCTTCCCCTTGTAGAACGAGAAGCTGCTCGGCCACCTTATCTAAGAAATAGCGGTCATGGGAAACCGTGATTACCACTCCTGGAAAATCTTCCAAATAATCTTCGAGAACGGTCAGTGTTTGTGTATCAAGATCATTGGTAGGTTCGTCCAAAAGAAGCACATTTGGTGCTGTCATTAGTATTTTCAATAAATATAAACGTCGTTTTTCTCCACCCGATAACTTGCGGATTGGTGTTCCGTGCGTAAAGGGCGGAAACAAAAAGCGTTCGAGCATTTGGGCCGCTGAGATTGTTTTCCCATCCGATGTGTTTACAACTTCGGCTGTCTCTTTAATGTATTCAATCATCCGCTTATTTTCATCCATGTCTTCACTTTCCTGGGTATAATAAGCGATTTTCACGGTCTGACCCATGATGAATTCCCCTTCATCTAGCGGGATTTGTTTGGCAAGAATATTTAACAGAGTCGATTTACCCGTCCCATTTTTCCCAATAATACCAATCCGATCCCCCGGCTTCACAAGCAAATCAAAGTGATGTAAGATTGTTTTTGATCCAAATCGCTTGGATGCATCCTTCAGTTCAAATACTTGTTTTCCAAGGCGGCTGCCATTTAAAGTGATATCAAGTTTTTCAGAGGCTGGCTTTCCATTAGTAACCTTCTCATCGAGCTCTTCAAATCGTTGAATTCTGGCTTTTTGTTTTGTGGTTCTTGCTTTTGCGCCGCGCCTGATCCACTCAAGTTCTCTTCTGAAAAGATTCTTTCTTTTTTCAAATGTCGCTGCTTCATTCTCTTCACGAATCGCTTTTGCTTCTAAAAAGGCTGCATAATTTCCTTTATAGCTATATATTTGCCCGCCATCTAGTTCAAACATCCGATTGGCCACTCGGTCTAGAAAGTAACGGTCGTGAGTGACAAGCAAAATCGAACCACTATATCTGCTTAAATAATCTTCTAACCATTTCACCGAATCAAAATCAAGATGGTTGGTTGGTTCATCTAAAATTAGTAAATCTGGTTCCGATATCAACACTTGTGCTAATGCGACCCTTTTTTTCTGTCCCCCGGACATCTCACCAATTCTTTTTGTAAAATCTTCAATCCCTAATTTTGTTAATATCGATTTTGCATTTGTACTCGCATCCCAGGCATTTAGTGCATCCATCTGCTTTTGCAAACGAAAAAGGTCTTCTTGGACCTTCGTATCATTTGGAGAACTAGTAAGCTCCAACAATGTTTTTTCATAGGAACGCATTAGTTTTAGAATTGGGGCTTCACCATGGAAAACCTGTTCTAGCACTGTTTTATCCCCATCTAATTCTGGCTGCTGGTTTAAAAATGTGATTGAATAATCTTTGCTAGTGATGATTTTGCCTTCGTCCGGCGTATCCAGTCCAGCAATAATTTTTAAGAGTGATGATTTACCAGTCCCATTGACCCCTATTAACCCGACACGTTCTTTTTCTCCAATCGTAAAGGAAATAGAGTTAAAGAGTTGTTTTTCCCCATATGTTTTTGAAACATTTTCAACTGTGAGCATTTTCATACTTGTCCATCCCATTCTTGGTAAAATTGTTCTAGAAATGATACCATCATTTGTTGACGACTTTCTGCCATTTTTCGAGCAGTATCTGTATTTAGTAAGTCTTTCAATTTAAGCAGTTTTTCATAAAAATGATGAACGCTTGTTGATTTCCCTTTTCGATATTCTTCTAGTGTCATTTCATTTCTAACAGAAATGCTTGGGTCATAGATGGATTGCCCTTTTTTGCCGCCGTAGGCAAACGCCCTCGCAATCCCGATGGCCCCAATCGCATCTAAACGGTCAGCATCCTGAACAATTTTTGCTTCAATCGTTGACAAAGTTGTCGTTTGTCCACCCTTAAAGGAAATCGTGGCGATAATCTGATTTATATGCCTTTTATCATTATCTGTCAGCGGAAGGGTTTGTAAATAAGATTCCAGTTTTTCTTCCCCTTTTTTGCTGCTTTCATTGAGCTTTTCATCCGATATGTCATGGAGAAGAGCAGCCATTTCAATAATGAACGAATCTCCTGCCATTTCTTCCTCGCAAATATGTAGGGCATTTCTTCGAACACGATCCACATGAAACCAATCATGGCCAGTAGGATCTTCCCCTAATTCGTTGCGGACATAATTTTCTGTTAGTTCTATCATTTGGTTTTTCATTTTCCCGAACACCCACTTTCACCCCTGCTATTTTATCATGAAAAACAAAGAACAAAAAGCGCAAGCGCCCGTTTAGCGGCGTATGGACTGGAGAGCTCCAACCGAGATAAAGGAAACACGAAGAGCGGAGCGCATTCGTGCTTGACTTATCGTAGGGCGGAGAGCGAAGTACACTAGCCGCTGGGCGCTGGAGCTGGATTCAGAGAGACATTTGAATTTATCCACAATAAATTATTTTATAATTTCCTATACAATAAAAAATAACCCCGAATCTCCGAGGTTATTTAAGCCTATCTATTCAACCCATTGTGCCAGCTAATCCCGAGCGTATTTTCACCTGCATGTACACCGATTACCGCTCCTAAGGGGCAATGTACTATCTCTAAATCAGGAAATTCCTTTCTGATTTCATTTTCCCAATTAGAAGCCTGTTCCTCATGCAATCCATATAAAATATATACTTCTTTAAAGTGATGCTGCTCGTAGGATGATCGTAAATAATCCAATATTTTTTCTTTCGCCTTTTTCTCGCTTCGTGCTTTTTCTTTTACATTCAATGCCCCGTCTACGATGGATATGATTGGTTTAACATTAAGCATACTGCCGAGAAAGAATTTCAAGCCTGACATTCTGCCGCTTCGGTGAAGTTGTTCTAAACTGCCAACAAGGACATAAGTCTCGTTCGTTTTCTTTATCCTTTCAAGTTGGTCGATTACTGATTCGAGGCTAGCACCAGCCTCTAGCAAGGCTATTCCCTCTTTAAGCAAGGCCGTCAGCGGATAAGTAAGAATGTTAGAATCAATCGTGGTAACCGGAATATCAACCAATTTTGCTGCCTGCTCACTTGAGGATACCGTACCACTTAATTTTCCCGACAAAAGTACGGCAACCACTTGGTCATAATCCGCTGACAATTTTTCGTATAATCCCTGAAATGCCCCAATAGAAGGCTGTGATGTTTTTGGAGGATTTTTAAGCTGCTTTAGTCGATCAAATAATTGAGCAGATGTTAAGTCAATCCCATCTGAATATTCCTCGCCATCAAGTAAAATTGTTAACGGTATTGTATATAAATCCGGATGATTTCTTAATTCTTCGTCTAAATAGGCAGTACTATCTGTAACCCATGCCGTTTTGACCAACGTCATCTCCCCTTTCTATAATCTTGAACTAGTATGTAAATTAATCGTACATAAAAATTAGAATATTGTAAATATTATAAGAACAATAACAAAACCAGCCTTTAATAAAAAAAGCTGGTTTTGGATTTTTAACTAATTTCCTCGTTTAGTTTCTTTAGCGTTGTGATAATAAACTCTGTCATTTCGACTAAGTCCTCTATTTGGTCTTCATGTATCAGCCGGTCAAATTCAATTGTTATTATAAGAGCATGGACTGAATCAATTCTTAACGGGTCATAGAGAACACTTTGAGTTATTGTTCTGGTCGGCCCCCAAATATCCATTAAATGGGCTTTTAGTGTGGTAAAGTCTATGTCCAATTCATCTTTGGTTGTACGAAATTGCAGACTTAACATACTTCCTGCCTGCTCCTCTGATTGTAAGGATGGTAAAAGCTCCGCTGCCAAATTAACAAGTCCTGATTTCAGTTCGATTGTTGCCATTACCTTTTTTTCGGGTAATCGGAACGAAATGTCAAATGTTCGTGACATTTTAGCCATATTAACGGTATCGTTTCGATCGGAAATAACTATCTCTCCACTAATATCAAGATCATAAAGAGCTCCTTCAATCACTACTTTCATGTTATCAAATGCAGTTGGATCAAACATAAACGTTCGACTCTCCTCTTAGAATAGCCCGATTGCATTCCCGTTTTCATCGACATCCATATTCAAGGCTGCCGGTTTTTTTGGTAATCCCGGCATCGTCATGACATCTCCTGTTAAGGCGACAATAAATCCAGCCCCGATTGATGGTTTAAATTCCCTGACTGTTACACTAAAATCCGAAGGTCTGCCTAACTTTGATGGATCATCAGATAAAGAATACTGGGATTTCGCCATACAAACCGCCAAATTAGACCAGCCAAACTTTTCAAAATCAATTAATTGTTTCTTGGCTTTTGATGAAAATTCAACTTCGTTTCCTCCATAAACTTTTTGAACAATCGTCCGAACTTTCTTCTCGATTGAATCAGATAAGTCATATAGAGGCTTATAATGGATTTCTTCCTTGTCCATGACAGCTAACAGTGTATTAGCTAGATCAATGCCGCCTGCTCCACCTTTTTCCCACACTTCAGTTAAGGCAACAGGCACATTTTCTCTTTGACACCACTCAAGTAATGTTTCTACCTCCTGCTTGGTATCGGTGATGAATTTGTTAACGGCCACAACAACTGGTAATCCAAAGCTCTGAATTGTCTCAATGTGTTTCTTTAGATTTGCAAAGCCCAGCGTTAATGATGGAATATTTTCATTAGCTAACTCACTTTTCACTACACCGCCATGCATTTTCAAGGCACGAATTGTCGCAACAATGACAACAGCTTCCGGTTTAATACCTGCGCTTCTCGATTTAATATGTAAAAATTTCTCTGCACCCAAATCCGCCCCAAATCCTGCTTCTGTAATCACATAATCCGCTAATTTAGCTGCAGTGGTTGTAGCAATTACACTGTTGCATCCATGGGCGATATTTGCAAATGGACCGCCATGAATTAGTGCTGGCGTGTGTTCAATTGTTTGTACAAGGTTGGGTTTAACCGCATCTTTTAACAATAACGTTAATGCACCTTCCACCCCTAGGTCACCAACAGTCACCGGATTCTTATCATAATTATAAGCAACAACCATCCGTGATAGTCGTAATTTTAAATTTTTTAAATCTGTGGCTAAACATAGAACCGCCATAATTTCTGATGCAACTGTAATATCAAAACCATCCTCCCGCGGTACCCCTTGAAGCGGACCGCCAAGACCGATGATTACTTTTCTTAAGGCTCTGTCATTTAAATCTACCGCCCGTTTCCAGACAATCCTGCGTTGATCGATGTTAAGTTCGTTACCCTGTTGGAGATGATTATCGATTAATGCTGCGAGGGCATTGTTTGCAGTCGTTATCGCGTGAAGATCTCCAGTAAAGTGTAGATTGATATCTTCCATTGGCAGGACTTGTGAGTACCCACCACCAGTCGCACCGCCTTTAATACCCATTGTAGGGCCTAGGGAAGGCTCTCTTATGGCAATCATCGTTTTTTTACCAATCTGATTGAAAGCATCGGCCAGCCCAACGGTCACGGTCGACTTTCCTTCGCCAGCTGGTGTTGGATTAATGGAAGTGACAAGGATAATTTTCCCACTTTCCTTTGTTCTCAGTTTAGCAAGAGTCTCGTTTGAAATTTTGGCTTTGTATTTACCAAAGAGCTCTAAATCATCTGCTTCCAGACCAATTTTTTCGGCGATTTCAACAATTGGCCTCATCTCTGAATCTTGTGCAATTTCAATGTCTGATTTCACTATTGTTTTCAATACCACCTTTATCCCCCGCATTCCGCATTAGAATTGGACCTACGGTTTCATTGTATCAAAAAAGCGCTTTCAATCCGATTGCTAATTATGAACAAATTATTATCTTTTCTGAAATTACAATAATGTTTATAATATAATTATTAAATTTTTTAAATATTCATTGACTTCTTGTCGTCTGAAGTAGTTATATTAATGGATGTAGTATTAAGAAAAACGCCTGAAATTAACCAGAAAAAGGGGATGGTCACTTGCCAATTAACATTCCAAAACTCCTTCCAGCAAGGGAAATTCTTGAAACAGAAAATATTTTCATTATGGACAATGAACGTGCAATTGCTCAGGACATCAGACCACTAAATATACTCATTCTGAATTTAATGCCTGAAAAAGAAAGAGCAGAAACACAACTTTTACGATTATTGGGAAACTCGCCCTTACAAGTAAATGTTAATTTTTTAAAAACGAATTCATATGAATCGACCCATACCAGTAAACAGCATCTCGAACAGTTTTACACGACCTTTTCCCAAGTGAAGAACCTGAAATTTGATGGGATGATTATTACTGGTGCTCCGGTGGAGCTGTTAGAATTTGATCAAGTGAAATATTGGTCGGAGTTAACAGAAATAATGGATTGGGCAAATGAAAATGTCACTTCGACACTACATATTTGCTGGGGAGCTCAGGCTTCGCTACATTACCATTACGGAATTGGTAAATTTGAATTACAGAGAAAATGCTCCGGCATTTATGCCCACCGGATTTTCGATCAAAATGATATTTTGCTGCGTGGTTTTGATGATCAATTTTACGCTCCGCATTCTCGTTATACAGATGTTTCGATTGAAGCAATTAAAAAGAATTCAGCATTAAAATTATTAGCTGCTTCAGATGATGCGGGAGCCTTATTAATTGCATCTCGAGACAGGAAGCATGTGATGATTACCGGACATTTAGAATATGAATCAGATTCGCTTGCACAGGAGTACGAAAGGGATGTGAATAAGGGTCTTGAAATCCATATACCCGAAAACTACTTCCCAAATAATGATCCCACCCAACCGCCAATAAATCGCTGGCGTTCACACGGCCATTTATTCTTTTCAAACTGGCTCAATTATTATGTATACCAAGAAACTCCTTTTTATTGGGGTTAGCAGAAAGCATCGGAAAATAACTTCCGATGCTTTTTTAAGTTTATTTTTTGTAAAAATAGAAAGAATATAAAAAAAGTAAGGGCTTCATAAAAAATCTAAAAGGGAGAGTTTTCATGGAATCAATCGTCGCACTTCATCGCAATTACTATGGTGAAATTATTAACTTCGTTACTTCTGAGGGACGAATCATCTCGTATCGAAAAGCGTTACAAGAGGCCGAAGACGGTCTAATCCAAGGGGTCCAGGCGATAGAGGAACACGGGAAAATGTCTTTAATCCCAGAAAGCAGCCAATCTTTTGACCAATTCCCAGATTTATATTAAAAGCACCTAGCGTAATTTTAGCTAGGTGCTTTCTTATTATTCATTTTCATTCTGTTTTTGAATTTCATTTAATGCATCAATTCGCTTTTGATCCTCTTCAAAAAACTGAACAAGGTCACCAATTCGATCGATGGAATCCCAACTTAAATGGTGCTCAATCCCTTCGACATCGTTATAAATATTTTCATCTTTTACACCGATGATTTTTAGGAATTGTTCTAGCAAATCATGTCTAAAGACAAGGCGTTTACCAATCTTTTTACCTTTTGTTGTTAACACAAGACCTCTATATTTTTCATAAACTAAGTACTCATCTTTATCAAGCTTTTGCACCATTTTCGTTACTGAGGAGGGATGTACAGACAGCGCTTCGGCAATATCTGAGACCCGAGCGTATCCTTTTTCTTCAATCAATATATATATTTGTTCAATATAATCTTCCATACTTGGTGTTGGCATCCCTTACCCTCCAAAAAAATTACTCAACTAAAAGTGTACTATAAGAAAAAAATAGTGACAAGGCACTTTATCATTTATCTATAATTACTTCCTTATATTGAGGCGTTTGTTCAAATAAAAATTTGACCTTTTTTTCAGCTTCGTCTAAATAAAGCCGTGCATTAAAAGTTTTATCTTTATTAACAAACCCTTCAATCGGCTCTGTTTTCCCTTCTGATAAAAGAAGCTTAATATTCTTTTGCGTAATATTTTTACCTAAAATCTTCTTGGATATAGTAAAATCACAATGATTTTTTTGGTAATTGGAACAGCCGTAAAAACTGCCCTTGTCCACTACCGAACCCTCACATTTTTTACAAGGCCCTAGTTTGGTATATGACTGCTTTCTTCCTTTTTGCTTCCCTGGTGCAAAGTTTTCACGCATTTCATCTGAAAACGACCAATTTGCCGCTTGGTCAATACTAGACGTAATTAAATGAAAAACCATCTTTTTCGTTTGCTCCATGAAATGTTTGGGTGCTGCGGATCCTTCTGAAATTTCCTTCAATTTCTGTTCCCACTTGGCGGTCATTTCTGGTGAAGCTAAAATTTCTTTGCCGATGGCTTCAATCAAGATTTTGGCCTTTGCTGTGGCATAGACTAAATTTTTGTTAACCTCAATATACAAGCGGTCCTTTAGCATCGTAATGATGCCTGCTCTCGTCGCTTCCGTGCCAAGACCCTCGGTTTTAGTGAGAATTTTTTCAAGTTCTTTATCATCTATATGCTTTCCGGCCGTTTTCATTAACGTAATCAATTGACCTTCGGTATAACGTTTTGGAGGCTGAGTTTTACTTTCTTTCACTTCCACTTTATTTGTCTTCCCTTGCTCACCTTCTGTTAACTTTGGCAGTGCAGGCTCATCATCATTATCTTTTGGTTTCAGTACCTTTCGCCAGCCTTCTTCAATTTGGACCTTTCCTTTTGAAATAAATGCCGCCCTGACATCTACTAATGTAGTTACAGTAGTATATTCCGCAATCGCCTTACTGTAATGTGCAGCTATTAAACTTGTTACGACTAAATCATATATTTTCTTTTCATCTGGGGTAAGCCGCTCTACATTTGGGATTTGTTCCGTTGGAATAATTGCATAGTGGTCCGTGACCTTCTTTTCATTCACATAGCGTTTGTTTTCTGAGATCGATGTTATTGGCAAGGGGAAGAAACTTTCGTAATCTTTCATATGACTTAATTTGTTTAAGATATCTGGGAAAGTATTGGCTTCTTCTTTCGTGACATACCGTGAATCGGAACGAGGGTATGAGACATTTCCTTTTTGATAGAGCTTTTGCATAACATCTAGTGTTTTCTTCGGAGAAAACTTAAACCGTTTATTCGCTTCAGCTTGGAGGGCCGATAGATTATATAAGAGTGGAGGGAGAAATTCTTTTCTTTCTGATTGAACCTCACTAACCTCAGCGGGTTTATCCTTGCAAAAAGCCGCAACTTTTTCTGCTAACTCTTTATTGGATACTCGAGTTTCGCCATCATTCTGCCATTTTCCAGTGTACTTTTTACCATCAATATTAAAATGTGCTAGAACCTCCCAAAAGGGTTCAGACTTAAAGTTCTCTATTTCTAGTTCTCTTTTAACAATAAGGGCTAAGGTAGGGGTTTGCACTCTGCCAACTGAAAATACATCGGAAAACCCTTGTTTTTGCAATAAGAGGCTATAGAGCCGTGAGGCATTCATACCAACCACCCAGTCCGCACAAGCCCTGGTATAGGCTTCAAAATATAAACTCCGCGTCTGTTGTTCATCCAAAAGTTTCTGGAATCCTTCTCGAATACTGTTGGCTGTTAACGAAGAAATCCAAAGCCTCTTCATGGGTTTATGACATTTAGTCAGCCTGAGGATATTGCGGATAATCAGCTCACCTTCCCGCCCCGCATCACCCGCATGAATAATTTCAGTAACCCTTGGGTCAGAGACCAATGTCTTAATGACGGCAAATTGTTTTGCCTTATCCTTTGTTACCTCGTATTCAAACTGTTCGGGAATCATTGGTAAATGATCTAATGACCATTTTTTCCAGCCTTGCTGATATTTTTCAGGTGAGACTAATTGGCATATATGTCCAATCGCCCAAGTTACATAGGCTCCCTCTGGAAAAATATCATTCGAAAAAATTTCAATAAAACCATTTTGTTTTTTATGTTTAAAGATTGATGCTAAAGTCGAACCTTGATCCGGCTTTTCGGCAATAATTAATTTCATATGATTGCTCCCTTTTTTACAAGCATCCCGAAGTCCATTTTACCCATTAAATCGATAGTTAGTAAAGAGATAAAATACTGGGCATCCAGTATTTTCCTTGACGAAATTATGACAAATGAGTCACTGGAGAATAAATAAAAGGATGGCCATTTTATGGCCATCCTGGATGAACTTATCATTACTTTATTTGTTTTAAAGTGGTAATCTCTGGATTATCATACCAATTGTCATCAGGGATAATATTTGAAACTGTTAATATTAAAGATGGAATTCTCTCAACTTCGAAAACTATCGCACCTATTTTTTTCGTAAAAATGATAAAGGCACTTCCATGAGAGTATTTAATTAGATCAGCACCGATATGAAGCAGAGCCATTAATATCGCCTGTTTTTCGACTGAATCAATATAGACTTGCGGTGAAAATCTTAATATCCATTCCGCACCTTCAATGGAAAATCGGTACATGGTATCTGCCTCCTGCATGTATATTGGTTATTTAAACATATGATGCAAAAGTAGTTTTATGTTAGTGCCTGCAAACGATTATCCAAATATTTTCATAGAATCTATGATAAATTCACTAAAAAACCTAAGTCCTTCCTTGACTGTAAATTTTCAGTATTGTATATTTAAAGCATCATGTATCTACTATATGCATTTTTATACTAGTGCAGATTGTCTACATGATAATATTTATCTTTGGCACCATAAGGGTGGCTTGAAAAGGCTTAGGAGGAAGAAGTAAATGCAAAACGGTAAAGTTAAATGGTTTAACAATGAAAAAGGTTTTGGTTTTATTGAAGTAGAAGGCGGCGACGATGTATTCGTACACTTCAGCGCTATCACTGGCGAAGGCTTCAAATCTTTAGAAGAAGGCCAAGAAGTTTCTTTTGAAATCGTTGAAGGAAACCGTGGACCACAAGCAGCTAACGTTGTAAAACTATAATCTAAATTAACCAATTAGGGCTGACGAATATCGTCAGCCTTTTTATTTTTGCAGGTACTATATGATATGCATTAACTTAATTTTTTCCCAAACTCCTGAAGTTGTTCTCCTACTGTACACTGGGAAATGCAAAACCGGTGTGCTGATCTTCGCCCGCCTTCTTTTTTCATATGTTGATGTAAAAAGCAGCCTTCACAGTATTGAGCCATTAAAGATTCGACATGACTCAATAATTCTATTCTGTTGATTTCCTTCACAAGAGTTTCACACCCATTTCCTAAAGAATTAATGTTTTTGCAAATATTTCTTTTCCCTCTAATGCTTGTGTCGCCAGTTTATCAGCCTCTTTATTATCTTTTCTATTAATGGACGTATATTTAGGTATTAAACCTAAGGCTTTAATTTTTTCCTCAATTCGGTCAAGCCAGCTGTTAAGTGTATCTTCATAGCATGGCCACTCCCCTTCTAATTGTTTTAACACAACCTGGGAGTCACCCTTAAATTCACAAGATAGATGATGTACTCCTAAATCTTCTAAAATATTTAAGGCATAATAAAAAGCAGCATATTCTGCTTCATTGTTTGTCTCCAATTCATCTATCCGTTCATTCGCTCGAATACGGTATTTCTTCTTCCCCTGTTTAAAAAATATAACAGCACCAAGACCTGCTTGATTTGTTTCCTTTTGAAAACCCCCATCAAAGTAAACGGTTATTTCGTGTGGATCTTCTTCAATTTCTGTCATCAACTTTTTCATTTCCTTTAAAATCCAAGATGTTCCTTTCTCATCATAAAAAAACAAATCCGATACCTTCCCAGTACTTTCAAGCTCTTCGCCGATTTGTATCGCTGTTTCACCTGATACCAATTCAGAGGAAAACTGAACCTTATCATTACTTTTCGTTTTATACATCCACTCTAACCGATATTTCAATGTCTTCAACCTTTCTTTAAAGAATTCAATGGTATATAAAATAATCGATTCCTATTCGGCAATTTTACCACTTCATCCTAACCTATTCTGATATATTCTTATCATACCCACTTCTTCATAGTTGTTATAAGAATAAATATTTTCTGCCTTAAAAGAAATATGATAAACTTTCATTAGTACACTTATGGAGGAAACAGAATTGATTGAAGTTTATATTGACGGGGCAAGCGCTGGAAATCCTGGACCAAGCGGGGCCGGGATTTTTATAAAAGGAAATGGCATTACTGAAAAATATTCCATTCCTCTTGGAAACATGTCAAATCATGAAGCAGAATATCATGCATTTATTAAAGCATTAGAATTATGTTTAGAAAAAGGGATTCAGGATTCCGTTTTGTCTTTTCGAACGGATTCCCAATTAGTTAATCAGGCAGTTGAAAAAGAGTTTGTAAAAAATAAGCTTTACACACCATTACTTGAACATGCATTACATTTATCCAAACAAATTCCTTTATTTTTTATGAAATGGATTCCGAGCGCTGAAAATAAAGTTGCTGATGAATTAGCACGGCAGGCGATTCGAAAAAATCTTCCCGAGGAGCAATGAAACTCATGAAAAAACCTATATTTGCTGATTTAAGTTTGCTCCTTGTCACGATTATTTGGGGTACAACTTTTGTATTGGTTCAAAATGCCATTGATTTCCTTAAACCATTTTCCTTTAATAGTATTCGCTTTCTTGCGGCAGCCATAATATTAATTGTCTGCCTTCTCCTATTTGATAAAGAGCAGTTGAAAAAATTGGATAGAAAATTACTTTTATCCGGTGTTTTCATCGGATTTTGGCTATTTCTTGGGTATGCTACGCAAACCATCGGGCTATTATATACAACTTCTTCTAAAGCAGGATTTATAACAGGGCTAAACGTTGTTCTCGTTCCATTGTTTTCCATGATGTTATTAAAGCAGTTCCCCACCAGAAATGCTGTTTTCGGTGTGTTAACAGCGACGATTGGCTTATTTCTGCTGACAATGACTGATGTGATTGCATTGAATAAGGGAGATGGCTTTGTTTTCATTTGTGCGATTAGTTTCGCGCTTCAAATTATTTATACTGGTAAATTTAGCAATAAATATCCAACACTGCTGTTAACAATTATCCAAATTACAACTGTAGCTATATTATCGATCGTATCCTCTTTCCTTTTTGAAGATTGGAGGAAGTCATTTAATCCCGAGATACTATTTAGACAAGAGGTGCTCATTGCCTTAATCATCACGAGCTTGTTCGCGACGGCTCTGGCCTTTTTAATTCAGACCAATTTCCAAAAGTATACTTCAGCAACAAGAGTAGCCTTGATTTTTGCAATGGAGCCGGTGTTTGCTGCAATTACAGGGTTTTATTGGGCTCATGAACGACTATCCTATAGTGCTCTAATAGGCTGTTTCCTAATATTTGCAGGTATGATATTTGCTGAACTCCCAACCCCAAAAATTACTTTACTTAAAAGAAGTAAGAGTGTTGAAAATAAAATTTCATGAAAAAACTCCCTTTAAAAAAGGGAGTTTTTTCATGTTTATATCGCTAAAAGTTCCTTTTCTTTAACAAATTGAATCGCTTCTTTTCTAGTGTTGATTTTGTTTGAAATTAAGGTTTCCAATAATGATACGTAAAAACTTCCATCAAAACTTCTTTGTGCTTTAAGAGTCATTTCAATGGCCGTATTAATCATTTCATCAGAAGCGTTTGTATAGTGTTTCCCAAAGAAAATAAACCCAATTGCATCCTCTTGGAATTGAAAACCCTTTCCTTTCAAGTGATGCAAATAATCTTCGACTGTTCCCACTGACTTTGCCATCCCTCTCCCAACAAACTCTGAACATCCCTTTAAAATCTTAACTTAAATTTCGAAAATTTTCTATTCTTTTTTGTACATAAGTGACCAATGACTCCCACCAAAGCACCTAGAATGGCTCCGCCAACAACCTCTTCCGGTTCATGACCTAACATCTCTTTTAACTTTTTTGGAGAGTCCTGTTTAAATTCAACACTTTCCTCTTTATGAATTTTTTCAATTAACTCATTCATGGAATTTACCTTTAAGGTTAATTCACCTGTTTGCCTTCTAACCCCTTGTGCATCATACATGACAATTAATCCGTAGATGAGGGAAAGGGCAAAATCAAAGGTTGGCAGGCCACGCTGCATGGCAATGTAGGTTGTTAAGGTAGAAACCCCGGCTGAATGCGAACTAGGCATCCCGCCGGTTCCAAAGAACAATTCAGGGCGCCATTCTTTCTCTTTTATAAAGTGAATCGGAATTTTCATTCCTTGTGCTAGTCCTATGCTAAAAAGCGCTAAATAAACACCTTTGTTCATCAAATCACCCCTGCTACTATTGTTCGAATTCCTGAGTTTTATTATTCCAACTGGAAATACTAAAAAAGTGGGAGGTGAACGTTTATGGGTAAAAATGGTCAAGCAAATCGCGGCGTGAAAGCACCAGGGGTTAATCCTCAGGGATATGGTCAAGATGCCGAGTTTGCCGAAGAACCGAAAAGCAAATTAGAAAATGCCGCCAAGAAAAAAAATACAAAATAAGAAGATAAACATGAAACTGACTGCCCATTTTTTGACAGCCAGTTTCAACAAATCTTGTTTATCCATAAAAAATGAGGTTGTCTCGAATGGACAACCTCATTTTTTTATGAAACAAACACTTCGTCTATTGGCAGTAGACGCTGCAATCCACGAAGTTCTAATTCCATTAACTTATTCAATGCTTTTTCTTTTTCAATTCTTAAGCCCGCCTCATCCAAGGCACAACTAACGGGAACATCACATTTTATTTCTGCAAGTATTCTCGATAAATGGAGCATTTCTAAATCCTGTTCAATTTTAGTCTTATTGGATTTAGATAAACGTTCTAAATTGGAGATTATACCCTCGATATGTTCGAACTCCTGTAGGAGCTTAAGAGCTGTCTTTTCCCCTATTCCTCTTACTCCAGGATAATTATCACTAGTATCACCCATTAGAGCTTTTAAATCGATCATTTGCCGAGGAGTAATCCCCTTCTCTTCCAAAAAAGTTTCTGGCGTATGAACCAAATAATTCCCATAACCTTTTTTCAATAAAATAACGGAAATACTATCATCAAGAAGCTGCAGCATGTCCTGATCACCCGTTAAAATCGATACATGTGCGTACTCCTTTGATTGATTGGCAATTGTTCCAATGCAATCATCAGCTTCGTATCCTGCTAATCCGATGTTGGGTATATCAAAAGAGGCAACAACCTCTTTTACTAAATCGAACTGCGGAATAAGCTCGACCGGAGCTTCCCCCCGATTCCCTTTATAATCAGAAAACAATTCAGTACGGAAGGTCTTACTTCCCATATCCCAACAAACTGCAAGATGTGTGGGCTTAAAGGAATTTACAGCCGTGAATAAATGCTTCACAAAGCCATGAATTCCATTCGTGGGTGTTCCTTTTGAATTTATCATAAATTGTCCGGTAACTGCAGTAGCGTAAAAAGCACGGAATAGCAAAGCCATTCCATCAACAAGCATCAGTGAAGGTTTTTGATTCGTCATTTTGGACCTCCTTAGTTGGGTGTTTAAAAACAACACGATTACCATTATAACATAAGTTGCTCCAAAATTTTATTCTATTTGATTATCCTCATATGAGATCCAATCACTAAAGCTTCCAATATAGAGCTTTACTTTCTCAAAACCTGCTTCTTTCAAAGCCAAGTAATTTGGGGCGGCTGTCACCCCTGAACCGCAGTATACAATCAATTCCTTAGCCGGGTCGAGATTTTCGAACCTTTGTTTCTGAATCTCGGAAGGTTTATAGCGATTCTCACTTAATCCTTCCATCCATGGCTTATTGATTGCTCCAGGAATATGGCCAGCTTTTTTATCTATTGGTTCTTCTAAACCTAAAAAGCGTTTTTCTTCCCGTGAATCGATTAAGGTTTTATAATTCAACTGTTTTTCAACTATTTCTTTTACTTCTTCCGTTGTAGCCAGCAAATCTGGCTGAACCCGAAAATGGAATTCAGTTTTTTCAAAGACAGGAATTTCCTTAGTTACAGGGTGTCCTGCATCTACCCAGCCTTTATATCCGCCATCAATCACATAGACATTTTCATGGCCAAGGTATTGCATCATCCAGCTAAAACGAGCTGCAAATGCTCCTTCCCCATGGTCATAGGCAACAATAAGTTTGTTTTCATCAATACCTGCATTCTCAAGTTTGGATATAAATTCTTCTAGCACAGGCATTGGATGCCTGCCGCCATAGGTTTGTTTCGGACTGGACAGGTCTTTTTCTAAATCAAAGAACACTGCCCCAGGAAGATGACCTTGTAAGTATTCCTGCTTGCCTTTTTCTGGTTCAGCTAATGAAAACCGGCAATCGATAATCCTGACATGGTTCTCATTTAAGCTTTTTAAAACCCATTCCTGGTCTTTAATATATTTCACTAGAGCATCCTCCTCGAATCTGATATTTCCCACTTAAAATCTAATCCGCCAATTTTGTTTGGATATCCCTTAAAAATTCAATAGAGATGCCGCCGTCTAAGGCCGAGAGATGGCTTAAATAAAAATCATTTACTTGTTCGATCATTTGTTCTAATAGGCGATTGAATTCGTTTGTGATTTCATCACTATAGTGACTACTTAATCGTTTCGCTTCTTCTGCTAAATATTCCTCTGCAGGTAAATCTAGTACTTGATTAAGTTCATCACTCATTAGTTTCTTTTCATTTTTTTCAAAGAAGGATTTTGGATTTTTAAAATAAGACATTGCTTTCGTAAATACTTGTTTATCAACATTTTTAAAGGCATTTGGAAATTCGATTGTTGCTTTATGCTCTACTTCAAATGGTGAAAAGGAGAGGTCTGGATTGATTTCTTGTAGATTCCGAATAAGACCTGATTGGAAATCAGCCAATTGTTTTTCAGAAAAGCGCTCAATACGCACAGTAGTTGCTCTCATTTCTTGAGCAAAATCAAACCCTAGACTTTCGAGAAATTCATCCAACGCACCTTGTAAAACCTTTTTTAAATTACGTCCATCATCCCTAAGGGAGCTTGGATTAAATGACTCCCTAAAGAAATCCCCGAAGCGTAAGAAGACCCGTTTCTTAATGTAATAAACCAGCTCATCTGCTTCTTGATGCAAACGGTTTTGTAAATTTCCATCTGTTTGGTTTGTAAATAAATCTTGAATCAGCGCTTGCTGGTTTCTAATATTCTCACGTTTTTTCTCTTTAACCGATTGATCTTCCCGTGAACTCTGAATCAGATTTGTGATTAAATCATGGACACGAGTTACTTCCTTTTCTGCTGAAGAGATAGCCATTTCTGTTAATTCATTGGTTATAAATTGATAAAACGCCTGTTCAAATTTATTCATTCCTGATTCAAATTTTGGATTAGGATCCGTTTTTTCCTTTAAGGCAAGTAAACTAGACACAGGATAAAGATGAGGATTCCTTATCCCATATTTGCTTAGTTGATCCTCAACATAATCAATCACGGTTTCCTTCTCTTCTTCACTCTCTGCAAGATCGATAGCATTGATAATAAAGAACATTTTATCCATTTGGAATGATTCCTTCACACGCCCAAGTTGGATTAAGAATTCACGGTCGGCTTTAGAAAAAGCATGGTTGTAATAAGTAACAAAAAAACACGCATCTGAATTTTTAATATAATCAAAGGCTACCCCAGTATGACGGGCATTGATAGAATCCGCTCCAGGTGTATCAACAAGTGTGATGCCTTTTCGCGTTAACTCACAATCATAATAGAGCTCGATCCATTCAACATAGCAGGATTTTTCTTCTTTTGCGACGAACTCGCTAAATTCAGTAACATCCGTTTCAAGAACGGTTCCTAACAAAGTCCCATATGATGCATGGCCTTTCATAAATGCCTGCAAGAAGGCATAATGGGTCTTTTCTAAAACACCGCCTTCTTGCCCTGTTTGAAGCATAATCTGATTTATTTTCTTGGATGCACCTTCTAAATCTGCAACCTGAAGTTCAAATACTTTTAAAGAACGATTAACATCTTCCAGCATGGATGAAGCATCTTTAAATTTAACAAGCACAGTGCCATGAGGATGATTTTCCGTAACTGGTTTAATTTTATTAATCGCAGCAGTGGTGGGATTTGGTGAAACAGGTAGGACCTTTTCACCCATAAGTGCATTGGCAAAGGAAGATTTGCCTGCACTGAAAGCTCCAAATAATGCGACGGTAAATCCTTTGTTTGCAAGTCTTTCTGCTTTTTCCACTAATTCTGTTGAGAGCTTTTGAAATCCTGGAATGTCTTTGATTAATGTTGAAGTCAGACTGAGACGTTCTACTGTTTTTATTACATGGTCATTCGATGAATTTACTTCCGGTTCCTTTAATATGGATTTTTCAACGATTTCAGGCTTAGAAGGAGTGGTGGCAGTTAAACGAGTGCTAGTTGTTGGCTGGGCCCTTACCACTTCAAATTCTTCTTCATCCTGTTCAAAAAGATGATAAATATCTTCTTGTAGCACAACATCCGTTGTTAATAACTTTTCCATTTTTGTTTCCATCAAGGTAATTTTCTGCTGAGATTTTTTTAATTCTGTTAATGCCTCAACATATCGATCCGTTCTTTTTAGTTCTTGTTCATACTTCCCTATTAATCTGGTCGTTCGTTCCTTTAAGGCTTTAAGAAACTCCTCTTTAAAAGTCGTGAGTTGGATTCGTGACAGTCTTTTAATTTCATTGGCCACATCTTCTGTATAATGTAATACATATTCACCAGATACTCGTGCCCCAGACTTTACTGCTTCCGTTAAAAGACTTGTCGGAACATCGATGGAATAAGACTGCGCCAATCCCTGCAGTTCCCCCTCATCAAGCCCTGTTTCTTTTAATGTACTCAGTAAAAATTCACGGACATGCCATTCGAGTTGAGCTTTCGTTTTATCAAGGATATCATGCTGGAAACGGTCTAGCCTTACCTTTTTCTCTTCTACTGTCTTTTGCTTAGAAAACAAAAATCCAATTTTAAATTCTGGCTGACATGATTCCAAATAACTTTCAGCCAATTCTCTGGTTTGAAACGGCATCAGATAGGCGTTTTTAAGGATTTGAGCAATTTGATGATCAAATTCCTTTTCTGTTCCAGCAACCCCATCTTTTAATGTCTTGAGGTTACCAACCGCTTCTTCGGCAGCATTGGACAATGTACTTCTTTCTTCTTCAGATAATTCATTTAGAATAGCAAGAATAGGTGCCATTTCCTCCTGATCTAATTTACGCCTTTGCTGGATATGATCCTGTGTAATTTTCTTCAGAGATTGAAATATGGACGGAACTAATAATTGATCCTTAGATGCCAATTTATCTGCAATAAATTCTTGAAGATCAGAAAATTCATTGAAGGGATGGGTTTCATGCTTCAATGAGGTATAAAAAATCCTTGCCGGTTTTACTCCCCATGAAGCAAACGAATCTACCACGCTGTTTTGAAATTCCAGAAAACTTAGTTCTTCATCATTGTGTTTATCAATTTGGTTTATGACTAGGTAAACTTCTTTTCCTGCTTCAGTCAATTCCTTTGTAAATAAAAAATTCAACTCTGCTTGGACATGGTTATAATCCATTACATAAAGAATCAAATCAGCAAGATGGATTGCCGATTCCGTTGCAATTCGATGGGCATCGTCAGCTGAATCAATGCCAGGTGTATCCATAATGACGGTATGATCTGGCAAACCCGTATCGCTGTGACTTATTTCGATTTCTTCAATTTGATCGCCGTCCTTACAATAATTCTTAACAAGTTCATAATCATAAGGCGCTAAATAAATGCGAGGTGTTTCATTTTTGAAGAAGACTTTGGCGTATTCTTCCCCTGCTTTTACTTTCACCAAGTTTGCACTGGTGGGAATCGGACTCGATGGAAGTAATTTTTCACCCACCAGTTGGTTAATCATCGTCGATTTTCCTGCAGAAAAATGACCGCAAAAGGCAATCAGAAACTCTCTGTTTCCTAGCTTTTTGGCTAATTGTTTAATTTTTTTGGCATGTTCAAAATCCTCTTGATTCATTAAATATTCATATATTGAAACGATTTTCGTTTTCAATATCTGGAGGGCTTCTTCTTGGTTTGCTATTTTTATCATTACTTATTCCCCTTAACAACTTTGTAATATTTTTTATTTTATACGATAATTCAAACTTTTCCTATCCTGATACTTCTTTTGCTTAAAACAAATTTTTCCCAAAAACGACAAAAAACCAAGGTTAACAACCTTGGCTCAAAAAAATAGATATTTATTTTTAATGGGTAACGTTTTTTAAAACGTGATTCATGACAAATGCATAAACAATAACCGTTCCGCCAACTAAAGCAAAAGTCATATGTAACACCTTCCTTATCAAGGTTGTTGAGAATGATTTTCATTGTTAATCAAAGTTTAACATAGGTGATAATCATTTTCAATAGTCCAATTTTAATTGTCACATTTTTTTAACAACTTTAGGGAGAAAACGATTACAATCCTGAAATATCCCTTCATATTCCGTCAGTTCCTTAAGGGCTTTTTCTTCCTCAGGAATCCGAATCATAAGGATAATGCCATTTAGGATGGTAAAGAGACACGCCGTTATATAGCAGTTAAACAATAGAGGTACCACAACTAATTCAATCGCAACCACAAAATAATTTGGATGTCTGATATAAAGGTAAGGACCTTTTTTAATCACGTTTGCATCTCGTAAAACTATTATCTTCGTGTTCCAATACCTTCCAAGTGAAATAATCACCCAAATCCTCATGATTTGCGTCACTAAGAAAACTGATAAGAGGATCGGCCAAAAATAAGAAAGTTCCCTATTCCCAAAAACTTTTTCAGCAATTAGGCAAAAGAAGAACAGTACATGCATCAACACCATAAATCGATAATGTTTTTTACCAAATTCGATGGCACCTTGGTTCTTCATCCATTTTTCATTGCGTTTTGCGATTCTAAGTTCAACCATACGTTGAAGAACAATGAAGCCACTGATGATTTCGAATACAAGAAATCCATCCATTTACCGCCACCTCATTAGATGCAGTTCTGAACTAAACCCTGGCCCAAGAGCGGTACCAAGACCATAGGCCCCTTCGGGAATTTCTTTCTCCATGAATCGCTTCAGCACAAAAAGGATTGTCGCTGAAGACATATTTCCAAACTGTTTTAGCACATCAAGTGAAACCTCTGTCATTGAGGAAGGAATTTCTAATGATTTTACATATGCATCGATTACCTTTTTTCCACCTGGATGGGCAATAAAATAGTTTATTGTTTTAAGGTCTACATGATTTTCTTCTAGAAAATCTGTTACATTCGGCTTCAACCAATTTTCAACTATGTGAGGAATATCGCGAGAAAAAACAACATAGAGCCCGTTACTCTTTATATCCCATCCCATCACATCTAACGAATCTGGCATAAGTGTTGACTGTGTTGCAATAATGAAGGGAGAAGTCTTCTTCTTCCTATAATCACAATAATTTGAATCATCACCGCAAACTAACGCACAGGCAACACCATCGGCAAATAAGGATGTACCTATGAAGTTACTTTTCGATAGATCATTGCGCTGAAAGGTTAAGCTGCAAAGCTCCACAGACAGGACAAGTACCTTTGCTTTCGGAAAAGCAAGGCAATATTCATAGGCTCTTGATAACCCTGCAGCACCACCTGCACAACCAAGTCCCCATATTGGAATCCTCTTAGTGTGAGGCAGGAAAGGGAGTAAGTTCATAATTCTGGCTTCGATGCTTGGTGTGGCAATACCGGTGGTTGAAATAAAAAAAATGGCGTCAATGTCCTGATAAGGGATATTCCTTGTTAAGAAATCAGTGTTATGTAAACACTTCACGATTGCTTCTCTTCCCAGTTCAACTGCCGACTCAATATAAGCCGTATTTTTTTCTTCAAACGTTTTATCTTCTTTAAACCAATCAACATTTTTTACAAAATGCCTTTTTTCAATTTGACCATTTTGAAACGCTCGTAAAAGTCTTTCAATGTCCTTAAAGGAATCGGAGAACAGCTCGCGAGCAAACTCCGAGGCTTGATTTTGGTCTACTTCAAATGGCGGCGTTACCTCCGCAACTGATATAATCGTTGGCATGTTTTTTCTCCTTCAAGCTATGTAAGGGTATTTTTTCCAGCCTGAAGATTATTATGCAAAATGTCAGCACATAAAAAAAGCTCCCTTTAGGGGAGAAACCAAAGTTTCTCGTTAAAGGGAGCAAACGTTTTGAAGGTTGTTGCTGTGCTCTTAAATTATATAATGGATGCTAATTTCGTTCATTAGCTAATGTTTTCCAATTTCAACTTTCTAAACAAAAAGCAAGAAATATGCTTTTCTCGATCTATTTTTTATCAGGCTGTTTTTGAACTTCAATCTTAATTTTATTTTTTACTACCGTTCCACAAATTTTACAAATTTCAACACTATCATACAAAAGACGGCATCGTTCACAATAATATTTTTCCACAAAAATCCACTCTTTTCTGGAGGAAAATATGATTTATTACTATCATATTTTCGAACTTCTAGAGTGTGACATTGATTCCAAAAAGATGTCTTTTATAGTTTGTGAAGGATTATTCAATTACTTATATCACAGAGGAAGTGTGATAGTTCACATTTTATTCACAAATACCCCTGGGTGATTGTGATATAAATCACTGTTACATCAATTTTATAATATTAACATAGTAGATACCTAAGGAATGAACAATTTGTGAACTATGAAATTTGTTATTTTTTCATCACAATTGTTTTGTATTATGAAAGAGAACTAATCATTTATTTTATTACTCTGAAGGGAGTGCGGGGGATGGCGAAGGCGGAACTTAAAACAACCAATAAAACAGAAATTGAAGACAGCTCTTCTCTTAAAGGGACATTAGCGTCCGTTTTCTTATTAGGAGCTTTTATTGTTGTCACTTGGGTAAGTGTCTATTACTTATTTGTTGAACGTTTTTAATGATTGAAGGGGGAAGAGATTATGCATATGCATAAATTCGAAAAAATTTGGCTTACTTTTGGAATTGGCGCTTTGGTTGTTTTCTTAACAACTGTAGGTGTAAGCGCGTTCTATCTTGGCAACAAGCCGCCAAGCTGTTTAACGACGATTAACGTAGATAAGGTCGATCAAACGAAACCATTTGATAAACCAGGATTACATAAGGTTGAAGGGAAAGATTGGGATTATGAGTTAGTCTATGTTGCTTCGGCTTTCTCCTATAATCCAGTAAAAGTGGAAGTACCACTTGGAGCAAAAGTAAAAGTTATTGCTACAACCAAAGACGTCGTCCACGGTTTTGAGGTGGCTGGAACAAATATCAACATGATGCTAGAGCCTGGCTATGTCAGCGAATATACAACAACATTTGATAAGGCCGGCGAATATTTGATTGTTTGTAACGAATATTGTGGTGCTGGACACCATCTAATGAGTTCGATGATTGAGGTGAAAAAATAATGGCCAACTCCATAACAACGAAAGTAAAAGTAGACCCGCGTGATGCAAAGCTTTCAATGGCGCATTTTTTTGTCGCCTTCTCTGCCCTTGCACTTGGAGGTTTAATGGGGCTATTACAAACCCTTGTCCGTTCCGGAAAATGGGAGCTGCCATGGGGCATTGATTATTACCAAATTTTAACTGTCCATGGTGTGCTAATGGGCTTGGTTTTAACAACGTTTTTTATTATGGGATTTCAATATGCTGCCGTAAGTAGAACCACTGGCGGTCATTCAATTGCTGCCCGTCGAACAGGCTGGATCGGTTTTTGGATTATGTTAGTAGGTACCTTAATGGCAGCAACCATGGTTTTACTAAAAGAAGCTTCAGTACTTTACACTTTTTATGCACCACTTAAAGCACATTGGATTTTTTACTTAGGTTTAACGTTTGTAGTAATTGGAAGCTGGATTGATGGTTCTGCTCAAATCATGACATATGCAAAATGGCGGAAAAACAACCCAGGTCAGCCAAGCCCATTATTGAGTTTTATGGCTGTAATTAATACTGTCATGTGGATTATTGCTACATTAGGTGTTGCAGCAACGGTATTGTTCCAATTACTCCCTTGGTCACTTGGATTAGTGGATACAGTTGATGTATTAGTAAGCAGGACTTTATTTTGGTATTTTGGTCACCCACTTGTTTATTTCTGGTTGTTACCTGCATACATGTGCTGGTATGCGATTATCCCAAAAATTATCGGCGGGAAAATTTTCTCCGATTCATTGGCACGCTTGTCATTTATTTTGTTCCTGCTCTTCTCGATTCCGGTTGGTTTTCACCACCAATTAACAGAGCCAGGGATTGACCCTGCTTGGAAGTTCTTACAGGTTATCTTAACATTCATGGTTATTATTCCATCGTTAATGACTGCATTCTCGTTATTCGCTACATTTGAAAGATATGGTCGCTCAAAAGGAGCAACAGGCCTTTTTGGCTGGATTAAAGTTCTGCCGTGGGGCGATGCCAGATTTACCGTTCCATTTATCGGTATGGCTTCATTTATTCCTGCGGGTGCTGGTGGTATCATTAACGCTTCCAACCAAATGGACCAAGTGGTGCATAATACCATTTGGGTAACAGGTCACTTCCATTTAACGGCTGCTACATCTGTTGTATTAACCTTCTTTGGAATTTCTTATTGGCTGGTTCCACATTTAACTGGCCGGAAATTAACAAAGGCTATGAATAAATTAGGTATCATCCAAGCTTGGGTATGGTTCATTGGAATGGCCTTCATGTCGGGTGCCATGCACTTCCAAGGCCTGCTTGGCGGACCAAGACGTTCTGCTTTCTCTACTTACGGCGGAGCCAAACAAGCAGCTGAATGGATTCCTTATCAAATTGCACAAGCAGTGGGTGGAACGATTTTATTCCTAGGAATTATTCTTGTGATTATCATTTTCATCAATCTTGCATTCTTTGCTCCTAAAGGGGAAGAAGAATTCCCTGTAGCGGTTGCTGAGAATCTTGAAGAAAAAGCACCAATGGTATTTGAAAACTGGAAATTATGGTTAGGAATTGCCACAGCCCTAATTCTTTTCGCTTACACTATTCCATTTATCGATATTATTCAAAATGCCCCTCCAGGCTCAAAAGGATTCCAGACCTGGAGTAAGTGGTAAGATATCAAGTAAACAGGCTTCAATCATTTCGATTGAAGCCTGTTTTGTGTTTTTCTCTTTAGTTTAATCTATATACCTTTCCAAACTTCTCATATAGATAATCAATTAAATATTTGGGATTTAACCCCTCTCCGGTAACATCCTGTAAGATTTCAAGCGGCTTTTTCATTTTACCGTATCGATGGATATTAGCTGTCAGCCATTCTTTGATTGGAATAAGGTTCCCCTCTTCGACTAATTGATTAAAATTCGGAAGGTCTTCGACCATTTTCTGCTTAAATTGTGCTGCATACATATACCCTAAGGCATAGGAAGGAAAGTACCCAAAGCTGCCTCCCGCCCAGTGGACATCCTGCAGCACACCCAATGCATCGGTTTCCGGACGAATGCCTAAATATTCTTCGTATTTATCATTCCAAATCGTTGGTAAGTCCTTCACAGCAATTTCATCATTAAATAACCCTTTTTCAATTTCATAACGGATGATCACATGGAGCGGATATGTTAGTTCGTCCGCTTCAATTCTGATGAATGATGGTTTAGATTCATTAATAGCACGATAAAAATCTTCAATTTCCACCTGATCAAATTGTCCAGTTGCATAGTCCTTTAGCAGTTGGTAATTATTTTTCCAAAATGAAAAGCTTCTTCCCAGGATATTCTCATAAAAAAGGGACTGCGACTCATGAATCCCCATAGAGGTTCCCGTGCAAAGCGGTGTACCAATTAAGTATTTGGAAATATTCTGTTCATATAAAGCATGACCGCCTTCATGAATCGTCCCAAAAACGGCGGTACGGAAGTCGTTTTCATTATAATTCGTGGTCACACGTACATCACCAGGGTTTAATCCTGTTGCAAAAGGATGAATTGTTTCATCCAGACGGCCTGCTTTAAAATTATAACCCATTTTCTCGAGAATTTTTAAACTCAGTTCACGTTGGTTTTCCTTAGGAAATTTTTTAAATAGAAAGTCAGTTTTAGGTTTGTGTGACGACTCTGAAATTTGTTTGACTAAAGGCACAATTTTCGCCCTCAGTTCACCAAATACTTGGTCTAGTACATTCATCGTCATGCCTGGCTCATACATATCTAATAACACGTCGTATTTATTTTGTTCATGTCCCCAATAGCCAACGAATTTCTTAGTCATAGCAACCAGTTTTTCTAAGTAAGGACTGAACAGGGAAAAGTCTGATTGTTCTTTCGCTTCCTCCCAAACACTTTCAGCCTTAGATTGGAGAATGACAAACTCTTTATACTCTTCAGCGGGGATTCTTTTATTTCTCTCATATTCTTTTTTGCATTCGTCAAGAATTTTTCTAGTTCTTTCGGACAATGACTGTTTTCCTAAATTTGCTATGTATGCTGCCATTTCCTCAGAGGTTGACATTTTAAATACTTCGGAAGAAAGCATTCCAATCACTTCAGACCGTTGCTCCACTCCTTGTTTCGGAGCCCCTGTTCTTAAATCCCAATATATTAATCCTAAAGCTTCATTATATGCTGACATTTTTTTCACGTATTCCAAAAACTCTTTTTCTAGTAGTACCTTATTCATTCTAAATCCCCCTTTAGATTCCCATTTAAATTTTAACATATTATTCAGAAAAATAGGTAAACGGCTGTTTCTATGCGAATAAAAAAACAACAGAAAGAAATTCTGTTGTAAAATAGAAATATAGGGAAAGAGAGTGAATCTTGGAAAATAAATAAATCGAAAAATTAGCGATGATTAAGTAAGCCAAGATTAGTTGAATTAATTTAAATGAAATTACTTTTTAGCAATAGCGACTCTCCATGTGTCAGGACCTTCTTCAAGGTACTCCCAAGAAAATTGATCTGTTCTTTCCATCATGAATTGATATAACAATGGTCTTGGATCATGATCATTGACAATCATCATAGTTTCACCTGATGCTAGTTCGTCAAAGCCGTTAAAAATGGTAGGATGTTTCTCGCGTGGCGGGAAGTCTGGTACATTGATAACTTTTGCGTAGGTTTGCATTATTATCACTCCTATTAATATGTTAACTTCTCTTATATTATATTGAATCCGGTTTGAAAACTTAGTGAGAGGTATCACACCATAAACATGATTTTGCTTATACGGGGGGGATGACTATGAAGGAACTCATTGGAAAGTGCACATGCTGTAGTAAAGAAATCTATTGTTTGGACGGCTTCTTTAACGGAATCCATACAGAAGAGAAAGAAATCTATTGTTTTGAGTGTTTTGAGAAAAAGAGCAAAGAAAATCCGCAAAGCTGACCTTTGCGGATTTTTTTACAGTATAGGAAATTATAAAATAATTAATTGTGGAAAAATAGAAATAGTTCTCTGAATCCAGCTCCAGCGCCCAGCGGCTAGTGTACTTCGCTCTCCGCCCTACGATAAGTCAACATCGAATCGCTGTCGCTCTTCGTGTTTCCTTTATCTCGGTTGGAGCGCTCCAGTCCATACGCCGCTAAACGGGCGCTTGCGCCTTTTGTTCCTATTAATCTTCATCCATTGATAAATCTTTAACTGGAAGCTTTTCTCCTTCTTTATGGGTTGGCTTCCGTAAATTAAAGATTGCTTTAATACAGAATACTAACAATATCACTACACCAATTAAGAAAATGGTGTCAGGCACCGCGCGCCAAGTTAATAGTGTTTCAACAATATCCTTTTGTAAGAAAGATGCTGAACGAGAAGCAGCATATCCATGATTAAAGGCTTCTTTAATTTGGATGAATCCAACTGGAAGTAAGGATAGGAACACCATTCCTGCGAGTCCAACGTTTAACAGGATACAGCTAATTTTAATCCATTTATCATTCCATGCTTCTGGTTTCACAATGTTTCTTAATGAGTAAAGGAGTACTGCACATGCGAACATACCGTATACACCCATCATCGAACCATGGCCGTGTGCTGGGGTTAAGAATTGCCCATGTTCGAAATAGCTGACGGCAGGTAGGTTAATTAAGAAGCCAAGCACACCTGCACCAACTAAGTTCCAAATGGCAACTGAGATTAAGAACCAGAATGTTCCTTTATAAGGGAAATTTACTCCACCCTCACGCATCATTTTGTATTGCTCATATGCTTCAAGGATTAACAATGTTAACGGAATAACTTCTAATGCAGAGAAGACAGCACCAAGAGCCAGCCAAATTTCTGCAGAACCATTGTAGTAATAATGGTGTCCGATTCCGATTACCCCACTACCCAAGAGCAGGATCAATTGGAAATAAAGTTGTCTTACGGTAGATTTTTTCGTTACTAAGCCAAGTTGAACTAATAAGAAACCAATAACAACAACTGCAAACACTTCAAAAATACCTTCTACCCATAAGTGGATAATCCACCAGCGCCAGTAATCCGCAAATGTAAAGCTGGTACCCGGGTTGATAAATAAGGCAAAAATATAGAAAGCTGGTACAGCAATAGCTGAGTAGAATAATAGGTGAATCAGTCCACCTTTATCTGTTTCTCGCTTAAGACCTGCCCTGACTCCACGATAAACGATAAACAGCCAGATAAGCATCCCCACAATGAGAATGAGCTGCCAAACACGTCCTAGTTCAATATATTCCCAACCTGTATGTCCAAACAAGAACCACTTGTTTCCTAAATAACCATTTGCACCAAGCCATTCTCCAACCATACTTCCCGCTACAAGTACAACCAGTGCCCAGAATAAAATATCTACTAATAGACCTTGTTTCTTAGGTTCATATCCACCAACAAGCGGTGCAACGTAAATTCCCATTCCGAGCCATGCCGTAGCAATCCAGAAGATAGCCAGCTGCAGGTGGTAACCTTTTGAAATATTAAATGGAAGAATATCATGAATCCACTTTATTCCGAAGAAACTATCTGGTTCGATATAATAGTGGGCAAGTAAAGCCCCAAACATACACTGTACAAAGAATAAAGCAGCAACAATCACGAAGTATTTCCCTGTTTTCACTTGTGAACTTGTCACTGGCATTTTCCGTAGATCAATCTGCGGGAAATTGCCTTCTTTATACGCTTCCTGCATACCAAAATTATAACGGTAGAACACGAATAGGATAATTCCTACCATTAATACAAATAATGTAATGCTGGCCCCGCTCCACCAAACTGCTGAAAAGGATAAATGGTTGCCCGCGTCTTCATAATATGGCCAATTATTCGTATAAGTAATTTTATCACCTTCACGGACTGTACTTGAAAGCCATGCAGTCCAAAAGAAGAAATCTGATATTTGAGTGATTTGGTCGCCTTTTGCAACATAAGCACGATCCGTTTTAGGCATGTCGCCTTCTTTAATTAAGTTTGGCTTTAATCCCCAGCCGTCACCTTTAGTGAATACCTCTTTATAGTACTCTCTAACTCTTTCAAGTCCAAACGCCTGTGCATTTGTTAACTTCATGGTATCGCTGCTTGAGTCATACCGGTTTTTCCGCATTTCTTTGATTACTTTATTTTTAATTGCTGATTTTTCATCATCATTTAAAGAAGCAAAGTCTTTACTATATTGTTCATTTGCCTTAAAGTCTTGCATTCCCTCTGTATATAGCTTTAAAGCTTCAGCTGTATAGTCAGGACCCATATATGAACCGTGACCTAAAACAGTACCATAATCCATTAATCCATACTTCTGAAAAACGGCCTGTCCACCCATTATGGAATCTTTTGTAAATAAAACTTCACCTTTTTCATTGGTTACTTCGACAGGTCTTGGTGCCTGCTCTTTAAAAATCCAATATCCCCCTACTAGTAAAACAGTGAAGCTGAGTAAAATCGTGATCACTAATACTGATTTAAGTAATGCATTTTTATTCGTCTTCACCACTTTTTTTGGTGGTGTTCCTCGCTGTATTTCCATAACCCCTCATCCTTTCGTGTTTCATTACCTTTCGTATTGTAACTTTCACAAGTCTGACACAAAGTGAAGCATTTCATCCTTTTCCTGTGATATTTGCCACACTCCTGGTAGACTGAGAATAATTTTCATAAAAACTAGGTACCTATGACGGAGGTCACATTATTACTTGTAAAACATTGCTACAATCTAACTAAATCATAATTACTAATACGAAGGTGATGTTAATGAAGCAAGAGGACATAATTAAAAGATTATCCGTTGTCCCTGTCTTTAAAGAATTGTCGGCAGAAGAACTGGAGCCAATCGTGAAGATTGCACAAACTCGTTTTTATAAACATAAGATGTATGTTTTTATGCAGGATGATCCACTTGATCGCGTTTTTTTTATTCATAGTGGAAAGATTAAGATTTGCAAAACAGACCTATCAGGTAAAGAACAACTAATTTCCGTCCTTGAGCCTGGTGAAATGTTTCCACATGCAGGATTTTTCAGAAAGGGCAATTTTCCAGCCCATGCTGAAGTAATGGAGGATGCTAATCTCATTATCATTCCGATTAATAAGTTTGAAGAAATTCTCATTACCTATCCAGAACTTTGCATTAAACTCTTTAAAGTATTGGGAGAAAAAATAGTAGATTTGCAAGGAAGATTAGAAGCACAAGTACTCCATAATACTTTTGAACAAATTATTTTACTGCTGGTTAGGCTTTGTAAATCGAATGGAGAAATGGTTGATGGTTGATGGTCGTTATAGACTCACCACACAGTTCACCAATCGTGAATTAGCTAATATGATTGGTACCTCAAGAGAAACGGTAAGCAGGACGATTAATCAAGTGAAAAAGAAAAACTTTATTACACTCGACGAAGAGGGGTATTACCTAATCGATCGGGAATCACTTCAACAGGAATTGTTCTATTAATAAATAGATTTCGATTATATAAAAAGGAGTCGTAAATACTATGGAACAGCGAATTATTGAACTAGATGTACGAGAAGATTTAAAGAATAAAATAGAGCCCTTTCAAAAAATTATGGAGGCTATTAAGGAGTTAAAGGGAAATGATCTCTTTATCCTTCATGCCCCTTTTAAACCCGTACCACTATTCGCAGTATTAAAAGCAAAAGGCTTCACTCACGAGGAAGAAGAAATTGATCATAAGCATTGGAAAGTAACATTCACAAAAAAAGCTTAAGGAAGAAGGGGAAATTGTATGATTTTAGATAATCGCGGTTTAGAACCGCCACAACCAATGATGAGAACCTTAGCTTCCTTGGAAACCCTCGGAGAAAATGAAACATTAACAATAATTAATGATAGAAGGCCCATGTTTCTCTATGAGCAACTTGAGGAATTGGGTTATCAACAACGAACAGAACAACAAAGTGACGGAAGTTTTAAAATTGAAATCTTCCGGTAAGCGGGGTGAATGATCATGCTTCCTCAAAATATGGGAAGTGAAACAAATATTAAACTTCCATTTTCATTTATTTTGTTTAGTTTAATTGCATTAGTACTTTCGCAAATTCTACTATTAATCAATGGTCAATTAATGGCTTCAGGGACTTTTAGAATTCCTGTCATCTGGTCTTCAGCCCATTTATTAGTATTAGGCTGGTCATTGATGGCGGCCATGGGATCGATGTATCAATTGGTACCAGTTGCCTTCCTAACTAAAATATGGAATGAAAAATTCGGATTTATTCAATTCTTCGTAACAGCCGTTGGAATTGTTTCATTTTCAGGGATGTTATATTGGTCGCCGCAAAATGCGATGCTGCCCGGAATCCTCATGCTGCTTGGAATCTTAATGTTCTTATTTCAAATGTTTATGACCCTTAGAACACAAGAAAAACCAACTATTCTTACTGCTTTTGTAGGTTCGGCGCTAGTTTGTTTATTCATAACGATTTCATTAGGAATTACCCTAATTTATTGCTTAAAAACAGGTTTTGCAGGGGCATATTATCAATCCATCTTTAAAGCTCATTTACTACTGGGCACTACAGGCTGGTTTACACTGTTAATTTTCGGATTCTCTTACAAGATGGTGCCGATGTTTTCCTTATCCCATGGTTTTCCAATGGTCCAAGCAAAATATGTATTTGCTTTTTATATTTCTGGTCTTGTACTATCGCTGATTTCATTCTTAACCAATAACAGTCTTCTATTGAAAATAGGATTCTTATTACTCTTAGTCGGTTTTACTATTTTTAGCTGGCATATTAGCCTTATTATCAACAAACGATTAAAAAAAACGTTAGATAAACCATTTACGTTCGCACTAGTTGCGATTGGATTAGGGAATTTGATTCATTTGGCAGCATTTATCATGCTATGGAATCACCAATTCACTACCCTTATAGGAGCGCTTGTTTACGCCTATTTATTACTCTGGATCGTCTTAAGTATCGTTAGTTATTTATATAAAATCGTTCCATTTCTTTGGTGGACATATAAATATAGTAAAGAAATCGGAAAAAGCAAGGTCCCTTCATTAAAAGAAATGATGAATGAAAAAATCGTTACCCCCCTATTTTCAATATTTATTGTAGCGATTCTGGCAGTATTTTGTGCCTTAACTTTTCATATAACTGTATTGTTTAATTTCGGTCAGTCCATCCTGTCGATTGTATTTATTATTATTTCATTCAGTATCCTGCAAGTTTTAAAAAAATAGCGAGGTGTTTATGATGAATATTAAAGAAAAAATTATAAGTGCGTTAGAAAGTGTTTACGACCCTGAATTAAACATAAATGTAGTCGACCTTGGCTTAATTTATAATATTGAGATTACAGAATCCAATGATGTTACTATTACGATGACGTTAACGACACCAGGCTGCCCACTCCATGACAGCATAACAAGCGGGGTGCGATACAGTGTTGAGGGAATTGAAGAAACAAAAAAAGTAGATGTTTATCTGGTTTGGGAACCAGCATGGTCTCCGGATAAAATGACCCCTGAAGGACTCAAGGTATTAGGTAGATAATATATAAAAAACGGAAGCACCCTTTACGGTGCTTCCGTTTTTTATAATACTTTAGCTTCAGTAGGCAAAACTTCTTTAACCTTCTCTAATACATTTGGGTCGATATTTTCATTTACACAAATATGAACTGCCCCTTGATCCTTTTCACTCCGAATCAAGCGTCCCACACCTTGACGTAAGCGAAGGAGCATATACGGTAGTTCAACCTCAGCAAACGGGTTATCCACACCTGCTTTTTTTGCCGTAAAGACCGGATCATTCGGTGGAAATGGAAGCGAAAAGATCATCACATTTTCAAGCGATCTTCCTGGAATATCTAAACCTTCCCACAGATGGATTGAACAAAGAATCGCATGTTCTTCATTTTGAAATTTAGAAACAAGTGTGCTTATTTCTTCATCGCCTTCAAAATAAATAGGGTATGGAACTTCTCCAGAAAGATTTTTCTTAAGATACGCTAACTCCTCTTTATTATTGAGAAGAATTAATGCACGTCCCTCTGATTTACGAATTTCCTTTAGAATATAGGCCATTTTCCCGTCTAGGTCTTCCTGTTTAAATGTTGGCAGGTAAAGGTCCATCTTATCATCATAATCAAAAGGAGATGTCACTGAAAACGAGAGGTACTCATCAACACCAAGACTCGCTGAAATATAATCGAAGGATTTTTGATTTGCGAGCGTTGCAGACGAGAAAATAAACGGTTTTTTCTGTGTGAACACTTCTTCCCGCATTACTTCTTCAACCATTTTCGGCATAATAACTAGTGTCCGTTCTCCCCCTTTTTCTTCGAACCAAGTAATTCCATTTAACTCCTGAAGAAAAAGCGATAAAGAATAAGTGATTTGTTCCAAGTATTCCTCAACAATTTTCAAATCGTATTCATTAATAACATATAGCTCACTTTCAAATACCAATTCCTCTTCTAAGAATTGAAGAGTGGACAGAAGCTTCCTGCATGTCTTCAATACTAATGGATGCTTAGTAATCATTTGTTTTTCAGACCCCTGTGAAAGTGAGGAGAATTGTGAAATACCATCGAAAAATGCTTCATTATCTAATAAAGCCTCTTCTATCTTATATAACGTCTTTTCTCGGACTTCATTTTCCATTAGTCTTGTGAGCAGGGTTTCTAAGGTATAATCAGTAAAACGGTAGCTTAACGCTTTCTGTGCCGCATATTCAAGAAGGTGCCCTTCATCAAAAACAACAGAAGAATGTTCGGGTAATAACGGCAGCTGTCCTTCACGTTTTCTCGATTCTTTTGTCCAAATATGCTCCATATAAAAATCATGGGAACAGATAATTAAATCCTCAGAGTGACGGTAATACTCTCGATGCAATGTCAGCCCACAACGGTGACGCTTCTCACATGAAAAACAATCCTGGACAGCATCCCAGCTAACTTCACTCCACTTTTCATCAGATAAAGTTGGATAGTCTCTTCTGTCGCCATATTTTTCAAAGGTTTGCATGGAGCCAACAGAATGTACGAAATCAGGCAGGTTCTCATATATACTTGCAATCTCATCGGAAAAATCATTGTTCTTCGTTTGATCTAGCTTTTTTAAACAAAGATACTGATCTCGAGATTTAGCCAAGCGGACATCGATATCTAGTCCAAGAACCTTCTCTAACTTTGCGATATCTCCCTCTTTTTTCACCAACTGCTCAATTAAAGTCTCATCTGCACATGCTATGATTGCCGGGCGATTCGTATAGCGTGCATACATGATGGCATAAAGCAAGTAAACAATTGTTTTCCCCGTTCCAACTCCTGCTTCGGCAAACATTACTTTTTTATCTTTGAAGGCATTTTCAAGTTGAAAAGCCATATATATCTGTTCATCTCTTAATTCGAATCCTGCTTCGGGCAATATATCATAGAATAAGTCACCGATCCACTCACCCAATTTTTCATAAAAGGACTCCGTTTTTGCAATCTCAAATGGCATGCGTTTTTGCATGGTATCCTCCCCTAAGAAACTTTCATTTGTTCCAACAAAAATAATGATTCATTCGAATTACTTGTCTTGACTTAAATCATCTTGACGAGGAGGTCTCTTTCCCCAATATTGATAAAGATCCGTACGAATAAAGCCGTTAAAGAGTTTTCGCTTTTTTGTCGCAGGTTTACCATAAAATTGTTCGAACTGCTCGTTTGAAGTTAAGATATATTTAGACCATGTATCAAGTGCGTTGAATGCCTCTCCCATTTCTTTATACATCTGTTCAACTGCTTTTTTCTCCCCAAGTCTTTCACCATAAGGGGGATTCCCAACAATGACACCGTATTGCTTATTTGTAGAAATGTCTCTAACCTGCATTTGTTTAAATTGAATCAAATCCCCAAATCCAGCCTCGAAAGCATTGTCTTGGGCAATTTTCACCATTCTATGGTCGATATCTGTTCCTAAAATATCTAAGGGCTGATCATAATTCGCTAAGTCCTCTGCTTCATTTCTAGCGTCATCCCAAACTTGCGCTGGAATCCAATTCCAACGCTCCGATACAAATTCCCTGTTAAAGCCTGGAGCAATATTTTGCCCGATCATTGCCGCTTCAATCGGAATTGTTCCAGAGCCACAGAAAGGGTCCATAAAGGGACGGTCTGCTTTCCAATTAGTGAGTAGAACCAAGGCAGCTGCAAGGGTTTCCTTTAGTGGTGCCTCACCTTGATCCACTCGATAGCCGCGTTTATGCAGCCCTTGACCACTCGTGTCAATGGTAATGGTAGCAACGTCTTTTAGTAATGCTACTTCGATGCGAAAATAAGCACCGTTTTCTTCAAACCATGTACTACGCTTATAGTGCTGTTTCATCCGTTCCACAACAGCTTTTTTAACAATTGCCTGGCAATCAGAAACACTGAATAGCTTTGACTTAACAGATTTACCAACCACAGGAAATTCTGCATCCTCAGGTAAGAATTTCTCCCATGGAAGTGCCTTAGTTTTTTCAAATAGTTCATCAAAGGTGTACGCCTTAAATTCTCCGACCTTTATCTTTATTCTATCTGCTGTTCGCAGCCATAAGTTACTGCGAGCGATTGCAGATTCATCTCCTATGTAGGTGACCTTACTATTTTCAACTTCACAGTCATATCCCAATGCCCGGACTTCTTTGGCAACTAAAGCCTCCAGCCCCATGGCCGCAGTAGCAATTATTTGATATTTTCCCATTTTTTCACCCTTAATTCATTTCATTAGTATGTATGGTTGTGTTTAATATGATTATCTTTCTTTCGCTTTCATTATGGACAAAAACTAGTTATTGAATGCAATTTATGTTTATCTATCATAATAAAAAGCTCTCCTTATTAGGAGAGCCGTTTATATCCAGCATACATTCCCATTAATAACGTTCTGTAAGCCATGTTCTGTACCAGTGTACTACAAACGACACGGGTGTGTCTCGTACTTAGGTGGTAATCATCTATCTACAGGTTCAAATTTGAGCCTGTCCTTCTCCTTGTTCAATTCCTCAGAGAAAGTGCCCCTACCATTATTTGGGTTTCTCGCTCGTGGGGTTTACCCGTTCCACCCTTTCCATTTCTGGAAAGGCTACGTCACTGTGGCACTTTTATAGGTATTCATACCATATCCAAGGAGGACTTAGGTATTTTCCCGGCCGTCAGTTGGATGCTAGCCCCAACTGCCCTAGCTTATGAATTCACTAGGCACGAACACTACGAGCATCTCAGCTCGTGCGAGCATGGACTTTCCTCTGCAAGAATGCAAATGCATCTTACAGCGATTACCCGAACGTTATTAATGAATACAATTTATTATATGTATTTCACGCTGGTAATTCAATGGTTATTAACAGGAAATCTTCCTATTTTTTGTTAATCGTAAAGCTTGTTACCAAAAACATGTTTTTCAAGATTGGATAAACGCTTCAAGATATCAAAATTTGTTGTTCCTGCAGGTTGAGCCGCTGGCTGCCTTTTTGAAGTTTCCTCAAGCTGTTTCCGGAGTCGTAGATTTTCCTGTTGAAGATCTTCAATCTCCTGATGAAAAGTTCCATAATCTTTAATGATAAGATCTAAAAACTTATCAACATCTTCTTGTTTATAGCCGCGTACTCCAGATTTAAACTCTTTTTCTAAGATATCCTTAGCTGTTAATTTCACTTTATCTGACAGCATTCTATTCACCTCGGTATTCGCCAATCACTACCTATTATTTTTTCAAAAATATGTAGTTTTGTCAATTTTCATTTATATTGTAAGTTAAAACAATTCAATATATGGAATAACAACTGTAAAAATGACTAAAACTTAAAAATCTGACATCTTCATCTGTTCTTCTTCCACAATCATCTGTAAATCATAAAATGTTATAAGTTCAATCGAATATGGATATTTTTTTCGGTATTCCAAAGCCATTTCATAAAGATATTTTGGACTACCTTCCTTTTCCTGATCGTAAAGAAGGAGGAGACCTTCACTTTTTTCAATAAAAAATTGATTTTTCAACCGAAATTGCCATGGTTTTTCATATCCCTTTTTGGTAACAGAATCAATGAAATCTGCTTGTGCAAGGATCGATTCATACCATTCCTGGTTATTTTCCTTCCATGATGCTTGCTGGTCTAGAAATGGAGTAATTACCGCTAGTTTTAAATCAGGAAATTCCATTTGTAATTCAAAAACAACCTCAGCAGCCCACAGCTCCACACCTAACTGACCACTAATCAGCACCCACTCTAATCCTTCTTCCACCATTGGGATTAATGATTTCTTTATGGCAGCCTTAATAAATAGAACTGATGGGTGGTCGTTCTTAAAAATCCCTAATTCAAACGGTTTATAACCTGATATGGCTAGAACTTTCATCTAAAAATGTTCTCCTCAATCAAGAAATTTTGTTAAAAATGGACAAACATTTGGACAAGAATAGCATATCATGTAGTAATAATAAATAAAAAACAAGGGCTAAAAAGCCCCTGTAATCGCCGTTTCCCTATTAGCGTCTAGGTCCCATGAATGGTCCTGGTGCAAATCCCGGGCCTCCTGGACCACCCATTCCTGGACCAAATCCTGGACCACCCATTCCTGGACCAAATCCTGGGCCTCCCATTCCTGGACCAAATCCTGGACCTCCTGGGCCTCCGATTCCTGGGCCAAATCCTGGACCTCCTGGACCGACACCTGGGCCAAATCCTGGACCTCCTGGCAAAACATTTGGTAAAGCATTTGCAGCAGGCAAAGTCGCTGGCAGAGGAGCAATTGGTGCACATGGGTTACAGCAGTTAATTTGCTGGTTGCATACCTCTTCAGCACATGATGCAGTTTGCGGGCAAAAATGTTTGTGTTGAAACAGATGATGATTCACCGTAGTTGTGTGGACAGGGTGAATATGGGGAACCACTGTTGTTGAAAACGTATGGTTCACAAATTGTTGAGTCGGATGAATAACAGGCGGCGTAAAATTAGTTCCAAGATACATATGATAATCTCCCTTCAGAATTTTGTTTACATTACAGCCTATGTTGAAGGGATTACTCTTGTACTAATGAAAATACCTATTTTTCTTTGAGAACAGTCCATTTCCATGATTTCTATTTAGATATGTAAAAATGCCTAGCTTTTAACTAAATTTACTAGGCATATGTTTTTTATAGAAAAGAATAAAAGCTATCTTTTAAACTTGTAAAAATAACTGCAGTCAAACATACGACGACGAAAAATAAAAATAATATTGCTTTATACATAGTACCAGCTCCAAATGTTTTGTATTTCATTTTTTTCAATCCAATTTCAAATTTTACAACTTTTAGCTTTGTTTAACAATATGGAAATGCTGGTTTTACAAACAAATTACAAAGATTTTTGACAAAAAAGTGAACTTTATAAAAATCAATCGTTTTTACAGTTATTTTGCCCTTTTCCGCTCTAACCGCTTAAGCCTAAACTGAAGTTGTTCTAGGCTGAATTGACCTGAAATTACGGGAGTTTGTTCCCATTGAGACACGAGCAAAATCGCTTTCTGACAGTAATCTATTGCAAGTTCATAATCTTTTATTCTATGTTCATGAATTTTTGCAAGTTCTAAGCAGGCTTCCAACATCAGCCGTTTATCACCAGAATCCGCGACATCTGAATAGAGCTCCCTCGCTTTTACCCAATCTTGTTCTTTTTTGCGTTGAAAAGCCAAAGAAAATTTTGCTTGAAAGGATGTCATATCACTGCCATTTACAAGTTTGCTTAATACTTTCTCGGCTTGATTTTTTTCTCCTAAAGATGCGAACCAGCGCCCGACCTCAAAAGACTCCGACCTTGTTTGATCTGTATCAATTCCGCAAAGCTGAAACGTGATATGTGTGTATAAGGTAACAAGCGATAAAATATCAATTTCATTATGCTTTAGAATACCCATCATCCCATCTGGTTGTTTACTATCAATGAAATCAAAATAAATCATTGGGGCTAAAAAGCCAGGAATATCATCGACTCTTTCCACACCAAGTACCTCTTTCTCAACGACAGCTAACTTCAAACGCTCTAATTTATGCTTCCAAAGTCTCCTCGCCGCATGGAACAAATCAAAATGACCAAACTGTGGCAGCTTTGGCACATGTTCTCTAACAAGGGTATGCCTGGTCTTTACCTGCGGCCAATCAAATGACTTACCATTGTAAGTCACGAGCGTTTTATAATTGACTTTCTCTAGAAAGCTTTGATATAAAGGGATTTCGGATCCCGGATTAGGTAAAATATGTTGTCTTAAGATGAGGGAATCGCCCGAAACGCTTGCATAGCCGAGAAGGAAAATGGTGTTACCTACTCCACCACCAAGCCCCGTTGTTTCGGTATCAAAAAAGAATAATTCCTCCGCTTGATGTCCTTCGGCTGATAATGGATGATTGACGGGTTGTTTGTTCCAAATGTCGACAGCAGTGAGGAAATCACGAAAGCAATAATGCCCATGCTGATGTGAGAGTGGATATTTCACTTCTCTGATTAAACAATAATCCTCGTCTAAAAAATATGGGAACACATTTGCTTGTTCCCATTTTTCCTTGAAGGGAACCTCAATGTTAGTTTTTTGAGGAAAAGTATTCATTTTATCTGATGATCCCTCAACAGAAAGATGTGGTTTTAGACGATTTAATTTATTTTTTAACGACATCGCTAATCTTCCTTCTCCTATATTGAGGATTTTAAAAATGCTTCAATTATTTTTAAGACATCCGTTTTAGCTGCTTCACTAACCGTATCCGTACCAATACAGGATGGGCAGCCATATTCACACTGACATCCGGTAATCATTTTCTTCGTTTCCACAAATACTTCTGACATCCCCGTGTGTATTTTTTCACTTAAGCCAATCCCACCTGGGTAGCGGTCATAAAAGAAAATGGTTGGCTTTTCATTATGATCTGCCTTCACCTGTGGTATGACATGAATATCCTGTGGATCCGCCATTACGAATAAGGGGGCAATATGATTTAGTGCATGGGCCGTCCCAACAAGCCCCTGTTCAAGTCGCTCATGACCCAATTCTGACAAAGGCTGGTTTAAAGAAATCCAAGCAGCATTGGTGTGCAGTTCCTCTTCAGGCAAATGGATTGGTCCGGACCCAATATTTTCGTGTGTTTCAAATTTTATTTTTTTAAAAATGGTTGCCATCGCTCTAACACTTACATCCCCATAGCCAAATTCTGCCTCATCTAATGAATGAAGTTTGTCTACTTCCAGCACTTTTAATTGAACGGCTAAATTTGCATCAGTAAAATAGTCTACATCAACTTCCCTTACGAACGCTTTTTTCTCTTCCCAATCGAGTTTTTCTACCTGGAATTGGGTACCTTGATGTAAATAAATGGCTTCATCATGGAGAAGCGTCATCGCAGAAAAGCGGTCCATCTCACCAATAACTTTGACATTGGCCACATCTGATTGGTCAACAATGATGACATTTTCCTGTGATGCCGATCGTAAACTAATGTTATGTGCTGGGAAGGAATCATTCATCCAATACCACTTTCCACTATTATGATAAAGAACACGTTCCTCGGTTAAGTATTCTAGTAATTCCTCTGTTTCCACTCTTCCAAATTGCTCTCCTGTTTTAAACGGAAGTTCATAGGCAGCACATTTCATATGATCAATTAAGATAATAAGATTGTCTGGATTTATTCTTGCTGTTTCAGGGCTTTTATTAAAAAAGTAATCAGGATTCTGGATGATATATTGGTCAAGCGGACTAGAACTCGCTACCATAATAACCAATGCTTCACTATGCCTTCTGCCGGCTCTTCCCGCTTGCTGCCAAGCACTGGAAATGGTACCTGGATAGCCGGTCATAATACAAACTTGCAACTGTCCAATATCCACCCCTAGTTCTAGAGCATTAGTGCTGACTACACCGTAAATCTCACCAGAACGAAGACCTTTTTCAATCTTCCTTCGTTCGGTTGGGAGATATCCACCTCGGTAGCCCATAATAGACTTTGCACCCAATTGGTTTTTCACTAATTCTTGTAAATAGGTTAGAATAATTTCGACTCTTACTCTGCTTCTCGCAAAGACAATTGTTTGAATTTTATTTTTTAAAAGTTCCCCTGCAATTTTCCGCACCTCTAGCGTGGCGCTTCTCCTAATGTTTAACGGCTTGTTTACGATAGGCGGGTTATAGAAGAGAAAATGCTTTGTACCACTCGGGGCCCCATTGTTATCAATCAGATGCATTTTTTCTTCTGTAAGTGTTTCGGCTAATTCTAGTGGGTTCGCAATCGTTGCGGATGTACAAATGAACACAGGGTTACTCCCATAATATTTACAAATGCGTTTTAGCCTTCTAATTACATTGGCTACATGGCTGCCAAACACACCGCGATACGTATGAAGTTCATCTATGACAACAAATTCAAGATTTTCAAACAAGGAAACCCATTTTGTATGATGCGGCAGAATCGCTGAATGGAGCATATCTGGGTTAGTAATCACCACGTGTCCTGCTTGTCTCACTCTTTGACGAATATTTGCTGGCGTATCCCCATCGTACGTATAACTATTGATGTCTACACCGGCTGCTTGGATAATTTCATTGATTTCACTCTTTTGATCTTGTGCTAGTGCCTTAGTTGGAAACATGTAAAGGGCGCGTGCGCTTGGATTTTCTAGGATGGTTTGCAAGACTGGCAGATTATAGCATAGAGTTTTCCCTGAAGCTGTCGGAGTAACTGCAACAATACTCTCTCTGTCCCTAATTTTTTCATAGGCTGCATTTTGGTGTGTATACAGTTGTTCTATTCCCCTGCCACTTAAAGCAGATTTTAAGACTGGATGAAGGTCATTAGGAAGCGGAACTGTCTGAGCCTGCTTTTCTTCGAGTGTATGCCAAGTGACGATATTTTCCTTAAATTGATCATTTATTTTTAAGTCAGTTAATATTTCTTGTAGGTTTTTTCTTAACTTCATGCCCTCTCACCTCATTACTTCTATTCTAACCGAATGAGCGTTCGCAACAAAAGTAAAAATGATTAATTTATGCTTTTATTCCAGTGGTATCTTTTTCCTCTACTATAAAATGTTTAATCTATTCCCATAAACTATTTCTAAAATTTTTGTTACAATAGATAATAACTGACTATGACTGTGAAGGTGAATCGAATGAAAATTGAAGAAATTAAAAAGGTTCTCGCTGATTTTACTCTTTTTCGAGAATTAAATGATTTTGAACTAACAAAAATCACTGATATCGCCATCTCCAGAGAATGGAAAAAACAGAGCCATGTATTTCTCCAAGGTGACCCGCTTGAAAATGTCTATTTTATTTATAATGGAAGAATCAAAATCTACAAAAGTGACATTAATGGCAAAGAACAAATTGTCGCAATTGCAAAAAAAGGCGAGATGTTTCCCCATGTTGGCTTTTTCAGAAAAGGTGATTATCCTGCCTATGCAGAAGTACTTGAGCCATCAACACTAATTGCTATTCCAATCTCAAAATTTGAAACGGTTTTAATTGAAAACCCCGAGTTATGTATTAAAGTGTTTAAAGTGCTGGGAGAAAAAATTGTTGATTTACAAAACCGTTTAGAAGAGCAAATTCTCAATAATACGTATGAGCAAATTGTAAAACTTCTGATCCGCCTTGCCCAAAAACATGGAAAAGAACAAGAAGATGGGACAATCCTCTTAAAATCGGAATTTACGAACAAGGATCTTGCTAATATGATTGGGACAACTAGGGAAACCATTAGCAGAACGCTGACAAAAATGAAAAAAGATGAATTAATTGAAGTAAATGATGAAGGCGACATGATTGTAGATGTTGAAATTCTCATGGAAGAGATCAACTTAATATAACAAAAAACCGCAGCCAATCGATGCTGCGGTTTTGTTTTCTTTATGTTAATGATAACTGAAGCATATCTTTCATATCTTCTTGTGCTGTACCAATCAATTTTAGATTAAAGATATCCTGAAGGACCTGTAACACACCTTCAGATATAAATTCAGGCGGTTTTGGACCAATTCGAATATCCTGAATCCCTAGACTAAATAGACCTAGTAAAATCGCGACGGCTTTTTGCTCAAACCATGACAAAACAATGCTGACTGGAAGTTCATTCACTTCGCATCCAAATGCATCTGCAAGCGAGAGCGCAATTTTTACTGTTGATCCAGAGTTATTGCATTGGCCTAAATCGATATACCTTGGAATATTCGTCCCTGGCACAACCCCATAGTCGACATCATTGAAGCGGAATTTTCCACATGAGGTTGTTAAAATAACAGTCTCCGGTGGGAGTGATGTAGCAAGCTCCCGGTAATAATTACCGCCAGGACCTGGGGCATCACAGCCTGCGATGACAAAGAAACGTTTGATTTGACCTGCTTTAACTGCATCGATTACTTCTGGTGCTAAGCCTAGGACCGTTTCATGATGGAAACCGGTAAGTAATGTTTCATCAGATTCAATGGCAGCAGCAGGAAGTTCTAAGGCTCTGTTAATTAATGGGGCAAAATCATCATTGATAATCTTCTCTACATTTTCAAGTCCAGCCACTTCATATGTAAACATTCTGTCAGCGTAGCTTCCTTTGATGGGCATAACACAGTTTGTTGTCGCTAGGATGGCTCCTGGAAATTTTTCAAACAGCCGACGCTGATCATACCAAGCTTTCCCGATGTTACCTTTTAAATGGGCATATTTTTTCAAGGCTGGATAACCGTGAGCAGGCAGCATTTCCGAGTGGGTATAAATATTGATCTCCATTCCTTCTGTCTGCTTTAATAATTCCTCCAAAGCAAATAAGTTGTGGCCAGTAACGACTATGCATTTACCTTCAATCTTGTTTTGGCTGACCCGGATTGGTTCAGGAATTCCAAGTCGTTTTGTATGGGCTTCATCTAGCAGCTCCATTACACGAACCGCTGACTTGCCGACCTTCATCGCCATGTCAATATGTTCTTGAACATTAAAATTGGAATTCGTTAGGGTCATGTATAAAGCTTCATGTGTGGTCGCATCTACAAAGGAATCTGTATACCCTAATTGATTTGCGTGTGTCCGATATGCTGCAATTCCTTTTAAAGCAAAGATAATTGTGTCTTGTAAACTAGCAATGGTCTCGTCTTTTCCACATACTCCAATTACATTACAGCCGCCAGTTGGAGTTTGTTCACATTGATAACAGAACATTTTATTTCCTCGCTTTCCATTCTTTTCTGCTTTACTATACTAATCAACTCACACCTTAAATGTGATATATGTCACATCTGAAGCAATTGTAATAAATCGTTCAAAAAATTATCGGTATTTTATGGCGGCACATACCCAGTTTTATTCGCATATACTGGCAAGTGAAAAACTGGAAAGCGAGGGAATCCATATGTCATCTATGGTGCCGAATGATAAGAATTCAAAAAAGCCTAGAACTGATTCTTTTGGTGATTTAATGAAAACGATGAACGAATTTTTCCATGAAAAACCGATTAAGGGCTTTTTACAGTCAATCGATGATTTTTTCAAAAGTCCATTTCCGCCAGGGGAAAACTTCCATGTTGACACAATTGAAACAGGTAACGAATATATCATCTCAGCTGAGCTACCTGGGATTAAACGGGAGCAGATTCAATTAAATATCTCAGGTAATTATTTAACTATTTCTGTGGAAAATAGAGAACTTGAAACAGCCGCAGATGAGAATAACCAGATTTATCGCCGAAAATACTTACAACAAAAATCAACCAGAACCATTTCCCTTCCTCACACAATTAACGAAAAAAATGTGAAAGCTTCCTATCGTGATGGTTTATTAAAAGTCCGAATTCCACAGGAAAAAGGGAAAATGATTGAAATTGAGGAGTAAACAACTATATATCTCCAAATGAAAAGACGGCTTACCAGCAGCCGTCTTTTTCTTTACGCTTTAAATATTCCACCAAATCCTTTGACAAGCGAGCTCACCTGATTAACAGCATTCATCATCTGTCCTGCTGTGTTCACCATTTTATTAATATCTACCGAACCATCCTGGGATTTAAAAGAGTTCATAAAGGACTGGACCCCTCCCGGCTGTTTGGGGATTGCACTTTGTTTAGGATATGGGTTCATCGCTGGATAACCATTCATTGGAGCGTACTGTGGTTTTTGTACCATCTTTTCTTGCGGTTGTAATGGATTCTGGAAAAGGAATTGCGAATCCGTTTGTGAAAATGGCTGGCTATTGTACGAAGAACCTTGAGAAACATGACCAGGTTGATAGTTTTGCATGTAGGGCGGGTAGGCTTGCTGATAATATGGGTTTTGTTGATTTTGTTGTTGGTATAATGTCCAATCAAAGTTTTGAGGTGGACTTTGATATAAGTATGGTGGATTACTAGTAAAGTGCTGCTGATTTCTATGCTGACCAACTGGACCTTGGTGCATCATTTGCCCCGGATAACCATTATTGAAGTAATTGGTTGGTCTTTTCTTTCCAAACATGGGCAAACATCTCCTCCGCATTTTATCTACTACACTTTATGAAGATAAGGAAGGAATGGTGATTCCTCCTGGAAAGATTCCCAATGTCATAATGACAAGAATTTTGTCTAAATTTTAAATATTTTAAAAACTAGAAATCCATTACTTTCGTGATACGATAGAAAAAAGGATGAAGGAGGAGCTAATAGACATGGACATTCGCGAATTAAAAAGCAAATTTATTCAAAGCAGGGATTATACAACTGATGATGTAAATGCATTAATGGATTTTGCTAAGAAAGCGTATATTCATAACGATATTAATATAAAGGAATATCGTCTTCTTGTCCGTGAACTTGAAAAACAAGGCGCGGTAATACCTGAAACGGATAATGAAAACTCCCTCATCGAACATTCTTAATTCAGATAAAAGAGATGCAGCAGCATCTCTTTTGCTATTTTTTTAACTCTTTTAATATTTCTAAAAGGAAATATTCAACCGTGCGATTTGCATTAATAAACCTTGTTTTACTGGTCTCTGGGAAAAAGGCTTGGATTGAAAGTTGATCAATATGTTCAGAAGTGGTGTCAATTTGCTTTAAATGAAGATGTTTATGGTTTGAGTCTGAAAGCCATTTCTTCATAGCCAGTTTCCATCGGTCATTTATATCCTTTACTTCATTTGCAAATGGCTTTATGACTTCATGAAAATCATGCTTAATCCCTGCTGTTCGCCCCTCTTGATAATATTTCATGAATAAGCTATTAAAAGCTAATAGTTTTTCTGTTAGATCAATAATTTCTTCAGACATCACAAAAAAAACCTTCCTCCCCAAAAATAAAAAAGCAGCATGAAATTTTATTCCATGCTACTTTAATTGATATTGTTATTTTAACGGCAATTAAACGCCCAATTCAAGTTGTAAGGTTCACCGGCTAATTCTATGTTTGAAATAGGGTTAACTTTTTCCATTGTTTGTTGTATTCCAAATAGTTTTTGTTTGGAATCCATTATTTTATCCTGTTCTTCCTGATTTAAACTTTTACGCAGGTCTGAGAAGGATGCTTCTAGCACCACTTCCAAGTCTTCTAATTGATCATATATTTCCGTAAGCATTGAAATCAACTGTTCTTTATCGGACAATGGTTTATTCATCGATCAATCCCCTCCCAGCATTTTCTATTTAGTATAATTCTCTTTCTTTTTTTTGCTTCCTTCTACCTTGACAAAACTAGTTTCTATTCGCCAAAGGTAGTGGTAAAATGGCATTTTTCCCTTAAGGTTTCGACACCAACTTAACTTGCATGAAAAATTAAAAAGCGCACATTCTATTATTGGAGGTGCTATTAATGCCAAAAAATAATAATCAAAACAAAAAGCAACAATCAAGACCAGCTGATGAAGCAAAAAAGACAGGCTACGGTGATAAAAAGCTTGTCGGTGAAAACCGACCGGCCGAATAATACCCAAAAAAAGCAAGGGGAGACTTCCCTTGCTTTTTCTATTTCCACTTTTTTAACTGCAAAGTCTTTTGGAGTGCTAGCATTAATTGAAGTTGGTTGGATTTTGTAAAATACCAATCTGTCAGATGAATAGGGTGACGATGACGTACGGGAAGGTACAACCACATAGGGGAGACCCTTCGATGCAAACTCCAATCTTCAAATTTATGTTGATTATGCTCTATAATTGGAAAGGTTGCTCGTAAAATCGGTGTTTTTTGACCTGATTTTATTTTAAAATATTGTTCATAATCATATCTTGAACCAGTATGTGGCGTTTTCTCTGCGAACTCATAAAAATAAGGAAATAGTCTCGGGTGGAAAAGTATATTGGCAAGTCGTTTACCTAAATTAATTCGTTTCGAAAGTGATTTGAAGCCATTGACACTAGCACCGTATACTTCTCCTCCACATGTTGGAAACAAAACGCAGCTGAAATGAAGCCAATCCTGAAAAGAAAAAAGCTTTGTTTGGAAAACTTTTTTTTTATAAACAGGGTGATCAATTACAGGCGTTTGAATGACATTTTGCTCATTAATAATTAAACAAGTGGTTAGTCTATTCTTATCGTTTTCTTTCCAATACCGATACCATTCCTTTTGGATAAACGATGAAACATGAAAATAAGGAAGTAAATGAAACATTTGTCGATTCATTTTCGTCGAATATTGATAGATCAACAACTGGGGATAAACATCATGAAAAATAAGCCAATTCGACCGTTCATAGGTTAGAAAAAGCTGTTTTCTCGTCAAGTCTGTGATCAATTGAGAAAAGGTGGACCCTTGCAAGTCACACATATTCCATCCACCATTTCTTGAAACCATGCTTGCTAAGAAAGCCCAAATGATATCAGGATTTTTTTTAAAAAAAGATAAATAAGCCTCTGTCCTTGAGATATTATCGACATTTTTCTTATTCGTTTCTGCTTGTATTTGACGAATGATTGTTTGTTCCTGTATTGTAAGATGATTCATATTCATCTTCCCTTGAGTTTTTTAATAGATTATTAGTACTATTTAAGCGTTTGGTTTCTTTTATGAAAAATTCATCATGTATAAATTTGGCATTAACGATACAATTGTTATTAGCCTGTGTATGCAAAAGTATTTTATACACCCCAATCTCGCTAAGATTTGATATGATAAGGAATAGCTTGAGAGGTGTAAAAGGATGAATTTTAACTATCCAAATGGAAAAAGGTACATACCTAAAGAACATGGTACAGAGACAGAAAGTACCAGTCAAAAAAGGAAAAATGGTTCTTATAGTAACAGAGGTATGACGCTAGAAGAAGATTTAAATGATACAAATGAATATTACCGGGTGAGAAAGGTAGCAGTTATTCATAAGAAACCAACACCTGTGCAAATAGTCCAAGTTGATTATCCAAATCGGAGTGCAGCTGTGATTAAAGAGGCTTATTTCAAATTAGCATCAACAACGGATTACAATGGTGTTTATAAAGGAAGGTATATAGACTTTGAAGCAAAGGAAACACAGAATCCTACCTCTTTTCCATTAAAGAATTTTCATCAACACCAAATACAGCATATGGAAGAAGTTCTAAATCAAGGAGGAATATGTTTTGTCATTCTACGTTTTACAAAGTTTGAACAAGTTTTCTTACTTGAAGCAAAACACTTGTTGACTTTTTGGGAGCGAATGACAAATGGAGGTAGAAAATCAATCACGAAAGAAGAAGTGGAACAAAAGGGATATCTAATCCCGCTTGGTTTTCAACCCCGAATTGACTATATTAAAATTATAGATAAGCTTTACAATTGAGAAAAGGCTCGAAAGGAAGGAATATTACAATGTCTGAACAATACCAATCAAGAGAGGAGCGCAGAAAGAAACTCCAATCCAAAAGTGAACCAAAAGCCAAGAAAAAATCTGGAGGACTTGTAAAGAAAATTTTTCTTACATTAGTAGCCCTTGGTATTATTGGTATACTGGCTGGTGTGGGTACTTTCGCGTACTTAGTTAAGGATGCTCCCGTACTTGACCCGAAATTATTAAAAGATCCAATCCCTTCGAAAATTTTAGATAAAGATGACAAACTTGTAACGGAAGTGGGCGCTGTTAATCGGGAATATGTAAACTATAAAGATATTCCGCAGGTAGTCGAAAATGCGATCTTAGCAACAGAAGATTATCGTTTTTACAAGCACCATGGAATTGACCCGATTCGATTAGGAGGGGCTATCCTAGCAAATATCCAACATGGCTTTGGTTCTGAGGGTGCCAGCACCATTACTCAACAAGTGGTTAAAAACTCATTTTTAACACCTGAAAAAACCTTAAAGCGGAAGGTTGAAGAAGCCTGGCTTTCCTATCAATTGGAACAGCAATATACAAAGCACCAAATTTTCGAAATGTATGTAAATAAGGTGTATGTTTCTGAAAATAGTCATGGGATTGCTACGGCTGCAAAAATTTTCTATGGAAAAGAATTAAAGGACTTAACTCTTGCAGAAGCGGCCCAAATTGCTGGGATGCCGCAAAGTCCAAATAATTATAACCCTTTCGATCATCCTGATTTAGCTGAAAAAAGACGAAACATCGTCTTAACGTTAATGCATCAGCATGGATATATTTCTAAACAAGCGATGGAAGATGCGAAAAAAGTGTCAGTTAAAGATACTGTATTAAATGAAAAAGAGCGAGAGGTTAAAGAGAAACCTTTTGATTCATTTGTCGATGCAGTAATTGATGAAGTGAACGAAACGTCTGATTTTGATATTTTTACTGATGGCTTAACGATTCATACAACACTTGATCCAAATGCACAATCTTATGTAGAGGACATCCTTAATAAAGAGGATGTGATCGACTATCCGGATGATGATTTCCAAGCCGGAGTGGCTCTCCTGGATACGAAAACGAGTGAAATCCGTGCCATTGGGGGCGGCAGAAATCAAAAAGTCAAACGGGGATTTAACTATGCAATTGATACCCAGCGTCAACCTGGGTCAACTATTAAACCCGTTCTTGATTATGCACCTGCAATTGAGTATTTAAACTGGGGAACCTATGAAATGATTGAAGATAAGCCCATTACTTATTCTTCTGGGAAAAAGTTTGGGAACTGGGACCAAAGCTATAAGGGAGCTATGACCATCAGAACGGCATTGCAATTATCTCGAAATTCACCTGCTGTTCAAGCCTTGCAACAAGTTGGTCTTGATAAAGCAAAAGACTTTGCTGTGGATTTAGGTATCCCTTTAAAGGAAATTTTTGAATCCTATGCGATTGGTGGTTTTAAAACGGGTGTATCACCGCTGCAAATGGCAGGTGCCTACAGTGCATTTGGTAATAAAGGCATTTATACAAAACCACATGCGATTAGGAAAATCAAACTCCGTGACGGTACTGTGATAAGCACTGCACCAGAACCGAAAGTGGTAATGAAAGACTCTACTGCTTTTATGATTACAAGTATGATGGAAAGTGTCCTCGATTATCCTGGTACGGGCACAAGAGCAGATGTTCCTGGACTTGATATTGCCGGTAAGACAGGTACAACTAACTATACAGATGAAGAAATTCAAAAATGGGATATTCCAAGTAGTAGATCCGTTCCTGATGCATGGTTTACCGGTTATACCACCAATTACACCGCATCTATTTGGACTGGTTATAAAAACCGGAGTACCCCTATTAATGCAGTTGGAAATAATCAACGTTTAGCGCAATTAATTTTTAAAAACGTCATGGAACATGTATCAAAGGATATCGATACACCTGACTTTAAAATGCCTAGCAGCGTTCAAAGAGTAAGGATTGAGAGAGGCTCAATGCCTCCAGTTTTAGCAAGTGAATACACACCATCAAGTCAGATTATTACAGAGTATGCTGTGAAGGGTCATTCACCTAATCGAGTTTCCACAAAGTATGACAAACTGGCTGCTCCAAAAAATCTAAAAGCAACTTATGATCAAGCAAGTAATACTATTGGAATAACATGGAAGCACTCAAAAAAATCCAATGTTACTTTCTCAGTTACAGTGGATAGTGGTACAGAACAAAAACAATATACTCAAGCAGAAACGTCATTAACCATTCCTGCTGCACCGGGTGCGAAGTATACCTTCACCATCATTGCGATTAGTGGAGATAGACAAAGTGATCCCGTAACAACAACCCTTGAAATTCCAATCCAAGAAACCAACCCAGGCACTGGTACTGAGCCAGGCACTGGTACTGAGCCAGGCACTGAGCCAGGTACTCCACCTGGAAACGGAAACGGTAACGGTAATGGTACTGGCACCGGCACTGGTAACGGTAGTGGCACTGGTAACGGCAATGGTACTGGTACTGGTACTGGTACTGGTACTGGTACTGGTAACGGTACTGGTACTGGTAACGGTACCGGCAATGGTGCTGGTACTGGTACCGGTACTGGTGATGGCACTGGTGTCAACGGCGGGGATCAAGGAAATGGTGAAGGAACCACGCCGCCGGATACCCCTGTTGACAATGGGACAGGAGAGCAGCCTGCTGTAGGAACTCCTGGCTAAACCTAGCAATCAAAAAACAGTAAAAAGCGTCTAACCATTTGGTTTAGACGCTTTTTTTAGTATGTTTCTTTTTACAAACAATTTTTCTTGTTCCATCATCAACTCTGATAGTTGCCGATAAGAATGATATAATGCTGGCCTTGAGGTAATGAAGGCCAATCGTTCCTCCACATTAACAGGCTTATACTCTAACTGTTTAAAATTAAGCGATTCATTCAAGGGAACTGGTAGACCATTTGACCAGGCCAGAAATTGAATAAACAACTGAATCCCCTTTTCCATTAACACCTTTGCATTTTTATACTCACGTTCACGAAATAATACTTCCAATTGACCTTTACCATTTTTCCATTCTGTCAGAAGGTTGGAAATCTCTACTTCCTTTTTATCCATTGACCTGGACCTGCCCTTTCATTCTCTTTTTACCTTCCCTGCAGAGCTCTAATAAAGGGCAGCTTGGACATTGTGGATTCTGTGCTTTGCAATGGTATCGTCCAAAAAAAATAAGTCTGTGGTGCGTTTGTGACCACTCTTCTTTTGGAATCTTCCTCATTAATGTTTTTTCCACTTCAAGGACAGAATCCTTCCACCTGCAAATACCTAATCGTTTACTAACTCTCTCCACATGTGTGTCTACTGCAATTGCAGGTATATTATAAGCAACCGAAACCACAACATTTGCTGTTTTCCTGCCAACACCAGGCAGTTTTGTTAACTCATCACGGTCCGTTGGGATTTCACCGTTATATTCATCTAATACAATTCGACAAAGGCTCTGAATATTCTTGGCTTTATTCCGGTAGAGGCCGATTGAACGAATGTCGTTTTGCAATTCTTCAAGAGGAACTGCTAGGTAATCCTCGGGTGTTTTGTATTTTTCAAATAATGATTTGGTTACTTTATTAACAAGCACATCGGTACATTGTGCTGATAGAGCTACAGCAATGACTAGTTCGAATGGATTCGAATGGTTAAGCTCACAGTGGGCATCGGGAAACATTTCGCCCATTTGATCAAGGCAATAACGGATTTGGGTGTTATTTAGCATATCTATCACCTACTTTTATTAAATGAAATAAAACGAGAGAAATATCTCTCGCTCGTCGAATTTATTGTTCTAACCAGTTGTAGAAAGGGACAGTTGGTTGATGCGGTTCTTCTTTGATATTTCCCTTTTGTGTTTGCTTTTGACGAAATTTAAGACCATGGTTTTTGGCCTGCTCAATTGTTTTTATACCATTCTTTTTCCACTCAAAGAGAATTCTATCAATATAGCGGAAATTCAATTTCCCCGACATTACGGCTTCACGTAAAGCTGCTTTGATAATCATTGGGTCATGATGGTCATCATCCATCCACATTGCCAGTGATTCACATTCAAACGGAGAAAGTGGACGTCCGAATTCCTTTTCAAAACACGTATAAAGATCTGCTTCATCAGCTTTCTTATCCGATTCTTTATTCATTTTATTATTTTTTAAGAACTGTTCTATCAGTCTTTCCCATAAAGGCTCAACTGAATACTTCTCATACCGAATGCCCTCGTTATTATATCCATCTGTGATTTGAATGAAGCCTCTTTGAATCAGTCTTCTGAGCATTTCATTACATTCTGAAATAGTTATCGTCATTCTTGCTGAAAGCTCATCTGGAGTAGGGAATTCATGTCCTTTTTCTAAATAGGTGAGAATATTTAATAATAGAACAAGTTCATATTCATTTAAATTTAAATTGCGATATTCAGAAAATAATAATGTAGGAACAGTAATGTTCCCTTCTTGAATCCATGCTAATAAGTTTGTTTTCATATTCAGGACACCTCCTGTTAAGTATATCATGAACAATCTATCCGAGTAAGAGTATACGGCATCCATCTTTGGTAACTAAAAGCAAAAAGCCTGCAGCTATTCGCAGACTTTTTACAGTAATTAATGATTGACCATGCTTGATTTTGAAACAACAAATTGGTGGATTCTCTCAACTGCCTTTTCTAACAAGGTTAAAGAGGTTGCGTAGGAAAGGCGAATATTATCAGGCGTTCCAAAACCTGACCCAGGAATAACTGCAACTTTAGCGTCCACAAGTAGGGCTTCTACAAAAGCATCCACATTCTGGTAACCTGTCATTTCTGCTGCTTTCTTTACATTTGGATAAAGATAAAAAGCTCCTTGTGGTTTTACACATGTCACACCTGGAATGGCGACAAGTTTATTAAAAATTATTTCTAATCTTTCTTCAAATGCCTTCCTCATTTCTTCAACTGGCTGTTGTGAGCCTGTGTAAGCAGCAATTGCTGCATATTGGGCAGTTGTTGTTGGATTAGATGTACTATGGCTTGCAAGATTTGTCATCGCTTCAATAATTTTTTTATTACCAGCTGCATACCCTATTCTCCAACCAGTCATCGAATGTGACTTGGAAACGCCATTAATAACAATTGTTTGCTCTTTTAATTCAGGAGAAAGTTGAGCAATTGAAAAATGTTTATTTTCACCATAAACTAGCTTTTCATATATTTCATCTGAAACAACGAGAATGTTCTCCTCAAGGCAAACTTTGCCTATTTCCAAAAGTTCTTCAGCTGTATACAGGACCCCCGTAGGGTTACTAGGTGAATTAATAATAACAGCTTTTGTATTCTTGGTAATTGCCTTTTTTAATTGTTCTGGTGTGACTTTAAATTGATTTTCCTCAAATCCCTCAATATAAACTGGTACGCCTCCAGCTAATTTTACTTGTTCTGGGTAACTGACCCAATATGGTGTTGGGATTATGACCTCATCACCATCATTTAAGACCACTTGAAACAATGTATAAAGGACGTGTTTCGCACCATTTCCAACAATGATTTCATTAGGATTAAAAGCTAAACCCTGGTCCTCTTCAAATTTCTTGATAATTGCCTTTTTTAAAGCTGGCAAGCCAGCTGAAGGCGTGTACTTCGTATGACCCTCATTCATGGATTGAAATGCAGCATCTAAAATATGTTGTGGAGTATTAAAGTCAGGCTCACCGGCACCCAGACCGATGACATCTTCCCCTTGTTCTTTAAGTTCTTTTGCCTTTGCCGTAATCGCTAATGTCGTTGAAGGTGTAAGTGCTTTTACACGATTTGCTAATTCCACTACCATTTCAATTCCTCCGCTCTCCATATATTTATAGGTTTTCAATTTTTTTTAGCCATTCACCTGTATCAAAGTGAACATAGTAATAATTTATTAAATTATTATTAGAACGGTAATAAATTTCCCACAATGGGATATTTTTTTCCATACCGAGACGAACAGATATGATCTTTTTCGGGCTTTTTTCTTGTTGAAGTTTTTGAATGGCTTCTTCCCTGGTTAACCCATTCTTAGCTTTTCTTACGAAAATTTCCTTATTTTTCTCAGGCATCCAAACGATAATTTTGTCGCCATTCTTACTTTTTCCCTCAATGACATTAACCGTTTCAATACCATTATAAATATGAAAATCCTCTACTTCTTTTAATGAGATTTCCTTTTGAGCACGTGAGACAGCTTTTGTCTCTGCTGCTTTCACAGGATCCAATGCTGATAAATAAACTTTTATCAATAACCCACAAAAGGCTACTACTATTATTGATAGAGCAATAATCCACTTTTTCATTACTAATTCACTTCTTTATGTACGATAAATCGTAAAAATCGCTGTATTTTGATTCTCTTGATCCAGTGCAAGTCCAAACATAAGGTCTTCCTGTTTCAAGGTTCGATTAAGGGCGTCAACAATTTTATACAAATCCGGACTGTGTTGGATTTTCACTGTTGATAAAACTTCTATTTTACTCTCCATCCGTTATCCTCCAATATTTTTCCTATTTATCTACATTTTTTGATAAATCTTATCCATTATTATAACAGGTGGAAGCAAAAATCGGGTCAAAGAAGCTAAGATTTTTCTAATAAAATTTTATTCATCCGTTTCAATTGGAATGGTTATGATCTCATAATTTGAATCTGTGAATTTTATTGTTATGGTTCCATGTTTTTTCGTTGAATAAATTTCTGACCAAGTTTCGTGAAGATCGACTAGTATATCTGGGTCATGCTCCTCTTCTTCTGGTGCAGAAAGGACTGAAATTTGCGGATTTAAATATTGAATTAATTTCTCAGATAAAGAGTCTTTCGGCGTACCATTAGGTATTTTAAAAACATTAATATTCTCCAGATTCTTCTCCATGAGCGTTTCCTCTGCCCGTGGTGTAAATGAAGTCATAAGGAAAATTCGATGATTAAAAAAATCAAGTGTTAAATCCATACCTTCATTCGCATCATTTCCCACAAATTGAACTTCAGCAGTCATCTCAGGCAGGATGGATCTCTTTGTCCCCTGCCCCCATGAGACAACTGCAGGCTTATTTGATGAATCTAGCTCTTTTTTGATTTGAGCAGAAAATTTAGGTGTTGAAATAATTTCTTTGATATTATATTTCGAGATTAGACGATTTAATTGTTGTTTAGAGAGTTCTGTTCCGTTATGTGTAAGGATTAATTTAGAAATCTCCTTCACATCATAAAGGAAAAGCCACCCTTCTAATTCCGCAGCTGTTTCTTTCCCTCCGGTATTGATCAAGGTATTCTCATTATTTGCGCCTTGGATCAGTGTTGCTTCCCCTGCCGACAAACCCAGAAAAGTGACTGCAACTTCATGGTCCTTAATATTTAAATTTATATTTTCAATATTATTTAATGAAGGCTCTGATGCCTCTACCATGAGTGTCGTTGGAATAAATAATGACAAGATAATTAGTAAGGTTCTCATGACACACCTCCTATATTAAGGATGTGTTTATTTACCAATTTTTATCCAGATTAACATTGATTAATGTCTCTCAAATCATAACCATGAGTGGATAATTTCAACTAATTCATCTATCTTTCCTCGATTAATAGGAACAGGAGGAATAGATTTCAAAAAGGCCTTCCCATATTTCGTGGTTACAATTCTTCTATCAAACACCACTATGATACCTCGATCACTTTCTGTTCGAATAAGGCGCCCAAAACCTTGTTTAAAACGGAGAATTGCTTCTGGAAGGGAGTATTCTGAAAAGGAATTTCCCCCGCGTTTTTCGATTAACTGGCATTTCGCCTCTGTTAAAGGATCATCTGGCGGGCTGAATGGAAGTCTGACAATAACAAGGCAGGATAAGTCCTCACCAGGTATATCAACCCCTTCCCAGAAACTGCTTGTCCCCAATAATAAAGCCTTATCATAGCGTTGAAAGTTTCGGGTTAGCCTTGTTCTGCTTCCACTGGTTATCCCTTGTGCAATCATTGCGTAGTCATGTAAAAAACCACTTTCTTTGATTAATTCATAGGTTTTCTTTAGCATGTCATAGGCCGTAAATAGAAGCAGCATTCTCCCCTTAGTTGCTTCAGCTATTGTAATAATATGCTCCGTAATTGAAATCACATAATCATCTAAAGATACTGTATTAATTTCTGGTAAGTCCTCAGGAATTAAAAGCTGCACTTGTTGATTATATGCAAATGGAGATGGAATATTTAATTGTACTGTGGATACAGGGTCCAGACCCATTTCCTTTATAAAATAATCAAATGATTTATTTACCGTCAACGTTGCCGAAGTAAATACTACTGCTTTTTTTAATTGAAAGAATTGTTCATTTAGCTTCCCTGCAACGGAAGTTGGCTGAACCATAAAGGTAGTCACATTTTGCGGTGAGCGTATATCTATTTCAACCCATTTTACATCATTCGTTATTTTAAGAAAGGAATTGATAACCGTATCTCTAAGTTCTGTTAATTCGATTTGAAATAAAAGAATTTCTTCCAATTTATTTTCTTCTATACGCGAAAAAGAATTACTCTCATTTTTAACCCATTCAAGACGTTCACTGATTTCTGAATCAAGGTCTTTTAGTAAAAAGGCAAATCTCTCAGCACTGTGAACTAGTGCCTTTTTTTCTTTTCCTTCGTCATTGGGTGAAAAGCGAATTTTGGCACGATTTACTCCTTTTTTATTCGCCATCTTGGCTCTCGCAAAAAGAGCAATCAATTGAAAAAATTCGTCCATTTCAAACGTAAGATCAGCCATAAGTTGATTTAATTTAGTTGAGGTGGGCCTGATTTCATTTTTTCTTTGTACAGAATCAATTAGCTTTTCCAAATCATAAAAGAGCTGTTTTTGTTCATACATTCCAAATTGACCTAATAGGAGACGGGTCGATAAATAATCTAATGTATGTCCGAAAAACTGACAAGCAGCTTTTTCAAAATGATGCCCTTCATCAATAACAGCATAAGAAAATTCAGGCAGGATAGCTACTTCACCTTTAATATCACTTAATAATAAAGAGTGATTTGTAATAATAATATCAGCAACTTCCGCTTTTCTTTTTGCTCTTAAATAAAAATCTCTTTCTTGCCATGCTTCGTCCTGTAAAAAAATTGCTGGTTCATTCTTTATTTTATTCCAAAAAATTTGCCCGCCACTTGAAAGGTTTAACTCATCCCGGTCACCGGTTTCAGTTTCAATCAGCCAAACAAGAATTTGCATTTTTGTTAAACCTGTATCGTAATTATCGTTATCATCTGCTAGCGTCCGGTGAAACTTTTCTAAACTAATATAATGATTTCGCCCCTTTAGCAATACAGTGTTTAAAGGAAAGGGCAAAAGTTTAGCCAAGAGCGGTATTTCATTTTTTAAAATCTGTTCTTGCAAATGGATAGTATGTGTACTTACAACGATTGGAAGCCTATTCTTCCTAGAAAAGTAAGCACTTGGCAGCAAATAGCCCAGGGATTTTCCAACACCTGTACCAGCCTCAATCACAGCATGATTTTCACTTTGAAAAGCCTGGTAGACAGTATCCATCATAGTAAATTGGCCCGTTCTCTTCTCGAAAGCTTCAAATGCCTGACTGACCAATCCGATTTTTTCAGCCTCTGATGCAGGGAAATGATATTCTTTATCTTCTTCAAGTCGCCTTATATGGTCTGGAATTCTTTTTAAAGCAAGTTCCCTAAATATCTCAATTGTCTCAGATAAGCTTTCGACCGTTTTTTCTTTATTAACAAGTAATTCATCAAGGAACTGTTGAAGGTCGCTTTTCAATCCACCTGATAAATGAGCAAGCTGTTTTAATGTTGTGATTGGTAATGAAGCCAATCGTTCTAAAAGAATCAGTAAAAGTTCAGCTGTGACCTGTGCATCACTATCTGCTTGATGGGGGCGATCATGATTCAATTTTTCTCTCTCCGCTAAATCAGATAGCTTATAACCATCTGCTGTAGGATATAGAATTCTCGCCATTTCAACCGTATCTAGGACAGGACCGAAGAACCCTTCTTGGCCTGATTGGATTAATTCTTCCTGTAGAAAGGACAAATCAAACAAAACATTATGTGCAACAAAATAGGCCCCTTCCAGTAAAGTCATGACTTTTTCTGAGATTTCCGAAAAAAGCGGCGCATCTTTCACCATATCATTATTTAAACCAGTTAATTCCTCAATAAATATGGGGATGGATTTTTTGGGATTAATTAATGATGAAAACTTTTCTGTGATTTTCCCATTTTCAATGACCACAGCTGCAAATTGAATGATTTTATCACCCTTTTTTGGAATGTTTCCCGTTGTTTCCAAGTCGATTACGACGAATTTATTTAACATTTATTAACACCCCAAACCTTCGTTCATTAAAACGGTATCACATAATCTTTAAAAGAAAAAGTATACACTACTAGGAGCTTTTGATTCTACCACTAACTTTTCGATTATAATTAATATGTATATTATATAAAACTCTCGTTAAAAAAGAAAAATCCCCTGAACGGGGATTACATAATCGTTAGTGCAGGTTCAGCATGGATCATTTCTTTAATCCGATTATCTTCATCCATGATAGCCACTTTTGGTTTATGTGCTGCTACTTTTTCTTCAGCAATAAGCGCATAGGAGATGATAATGACGATATCACCTTTTTGAACAAGACGGGCGGCTGCACCATTTAAACAAATGACTCCACTGCCTCTTTCACCTGGAATAATATAAGTCTCTAGGCGTGCACCATTATTATTGTTAACAATTTGAACCTTTTCATTGGCAATCATTCCAACTGCATCTAAAATATCTTCATCAATTGTGATACTGCCCACATAATTTAAATTAGCTTCAGTAACAGTGGCACGGTGAATCTTTCCGTTCATCATGTTGCGAAACATATCCTATTCCTCCATTTCCCTTAGTCCTATCAATCTATTTTTGTAATGAAATTGTCTATTAAACGAACCTTTGTAAATTTTACAGCGAGTGCAATAATAATGGTACCCTCTAATTTTTCCAATGGCTTTAATTGTGGATAGGAGTAGATTTGGACATAATCAATTACACCAGATGATTCATTACCAATCACTTCACGAATCATATCAATTAATTTAATAGGATCTCTCTCACCTTTATCAATAGCGGCAAGTGCTGCTTGAAGACTTTGATAAAGAATAGGTGCTTCTTGTCTTTCCTCCGGCATAAGATTAACATTACGGGAACTCTTAGCCAGTCCATCATTTTCCCGGACAATATCTACTGCTACAAGATTTACAGGAATATTAAAATCTGAAATTAGCCCTTCAATAACCGCAACTTGCTGGGCATCTTTTTTCCCAAAATAAGCACGTGTTGGCATAACGATGTTAAAGAACTTTGTAATGACTGTAGCAACTCCATCAAAATGCCCAGGGCGTGAACTCCCACATAAAACATCTGTGCGCTCCTGTACGGTAACTTTGACTGAAAGGTCGGTTGGATACATTTCTTCTACACTTGGATAAAACAGAAAATCGACCATTTCACTTTCAGCCAAGGCACGATCACGCTCAAAGTCACGCGGATATTCCGCATAATCCTCTTTCGGACCAAACTGTAATGGATTCACAAATATACTGAGGACGACGGTATCATTTTCTTGTCTAGCTCTATTTAACAGTGTTAAATGTCCTTCATGCAGAAAACCCATCGTTGGAACAAAGCCAATCGATTTTCCTTGGGACTTTTCTTTCAACATTAACTCCTGCATTTCCTTAATTGTGGTGATTACCCTCATTTTATACCTCCATAAAGCCCTTTCAGTTCCTGCTCTTTCATTGTGAATGAATGCTTATCTTCAGGAAACCGTTTGTTTTTAACATCTGCTGCATATGCTTGAATAGATTCGACCATAAATGGATTTACGGAATGGTATTGTTTCACGAACTTCGGTACACGCTCAACACCATAACCAAGGATATCATGATAGACAAGCACTTGACCGTCTACCTCAATCCCAGCACCAATACCAATAATAGGTATAGAAAGACTTTGTGTAATTTCCTCAGCCAATTGTTTTGGGACACATTCAAGAACGATGGCGAACGCGCCTGCTTCTTCACATTTCTTCGCATCATCTATTAATTTTCTTGCTGCCTCGGCATCTTTCCCTTGTACTTTATACCCGCCTAATACCCCAACTGATTGTGGAGTTAACCCCAAATGTGCACACACTGGGATGCCTGCTTTCGTAAGAGCAGTTATTTTTTCTAATACATCATCTGCACCTTCAAGCTTTACCGCATGAGCGCCTGTTTCTTGGATGAGTCTGCCTGCATTCATTAGAGTATCCCGGACAGATAAATGATAGGTTAAAAATGGCAGGTCCGCGAGAATAAATGTATCTTTAGCACCTCGTTTTACTGCTTTCGTATGATGGATCATGTCTTCAAGCGTCACCGGTATGGTTGAATCATACCCTAAGACAACCATACCAAGGGAATCTCCCACCAAAATAATGTCAACTCCACCTTCTTCTGCTTGTTTAGCAGAGGGGTAATCATACGCAGTTAACATGACAATTTTTTCGTTATTTTCCTTCATTTTCAAAAAATCTGTTGCTTGTTTCATCCATTTTTCCCTCCTTTTAGTTGGGAGAGGGGATTAGAAGATTTCCAAGAGCAAATAAAAAGATCCTTCTGAAGGCAGAGGATCCCTATTACTCAATTACATGCTTCATCCCTCTGTCCCGGTCCGTTAAACGGATCTAGGCAGAAACCTTTTAAATTGTTGTTTATTACACAAAGGTGCAGTTCACCATGGATACTGCCCATTGGAATGAATTATAGCAAATTTCTCGAAAAGTTCAAGCCTTATAACTCAATATCCGCTGAATAAATTTGGTGAATGAAACCAGTCTGATCCTCTAGTTTCAACACTCCATCATCTGTGATTCCGAGTGCTCTACCTTCAATGGTCTTCGTTAATGTTCTCGCTTTAATGTACTTACCGATACTGCTGGCATAGCCCTCCCATAAAAGCTTTATTGGTAAGAAGCCCTGTTCCAAATACATTGTATACAAATTTTCAAAGTTCTTGAGGATACTTTTAATTAATTCCGCCCTCGAGACAGTTTCTTTTTGCTCAATAAAAAGGGACGTGGCAATTTCTTGAATTTCTGCTGGGAAATCTTCTGCCTTTTGATTCACATTGATACCTATTCCAATAATTATCGAATGAATTCGATCGGCTTCAGCCTGCAGCTCAGTTAATATTCCAGTGACCTTTTTTCCACTAATTAGAACATCATTAGGCCATTTGATATCTGGGATTAAGTCTGTCATTTCTTCAATAGCTTGAACAATTGCAACCGCTGCTAATAATGTTAATTGTGGCGCATTACTAAGAGGTATATTTGGACGCAGGATCATGCTCATCCAAATCCCTGTATATTTCGGAGAATGCCATTTACGGGCCATTCTGCCCCTGCCTGACAACTGCTCTTCGGCGATAATAACCGTTCCTTCTGGGGCATCTTCAGAAGCCATGCGATGGGCAATCTTCTGAGTAGACTCAACAGTCTCCTCATAATGGATATTTCTTCCCATGAAGTGAGTTGTTAAACCAAGTCTTATTTCATCCGCAGTTATTTTTTCTGGGGTCTTTAAAATTCGATATCCCTTATTTCTAACTGCATCTAATTCAAAGCCTTCTTTTCTAAGTTCCTCTATGTGCTTCCAAACTGCCGTCCTAGAGCAGCCAATGAGTTCAGCTAGACGTTGACCTGACAAAAAGTCATCACCGGCATTTGTAAAGGCATCAAGTAATTCTTTTCTTATTTCTGATTGCACTTCAGTAGCCACTCCTTGATTTTTTCTTTGTTATTTTCTAGCTGACAAGTTAAGATTTTGTTTTCAATGTTTAATAGCGTTTCCTTTAGCCATGGTCCGCCCCTTTTATTGTACCAATCCATTAAGTCATTCCCTGAGACATTTATTTCTGCACGTTCTTTAATCGGAAGAGAATCATACATTTTTACCCAATGTTCAATCGATCGTACATCCTTAATTCGGTTAATCACAAGGTAGAGTCTTTCTGTTGAAAGGATCGTGTCACGGCCGGCAGAATAGAGGTCATAAATAGACCATTCTTGTTCAAGTCTTTTATATAAGTAATGGACCGTTCGTCCAATCTCTCTTATTTCCTTAATTGCTAGCCGCCAGTCTTTTAGAAATACCTCGATCTCTTTTTCTTTTAACTGTAAACAATAAATTAATAATGACCACATTTCATTAATATTAAGAGTGTTACTTTCAAAGCCAATCATTTTATCTAAAGACTGCCTCATTCCTTTTAAACCAGGCAAATATAAATAAATATTTGTATCGAGTAGGATATTTAGTGCGGTTGGCTTATTTTTTCCGATTAACAGTTTTTCAAACTCTGTTCTTTTTCTCTCAACAGCAATCTTCTCAAGTAAATGAACCAGACTGGATAATGCGGTGACAGTTCCTGCTTCAATTTGAAATGAAAGTTGACTGACAAACCGTACGGCTCTCATCATTCTTAAGGCATCTTCTTGGAATCTGTCATTTGGACTTCCGACGGTTTGAATTATTTGATTCTGAATTGCTAAATATCCGTTAAATGGATCAATCAGTTTTTTATTCCTGTCCATTGCAATGGCATTCATTGTAAAATCCCTGCGCTGCAAGTCATCCTTTAGATTTCGAATAAAGGTAACCTCTTTCGGTCTACGATAATCTTCATACTCCGATTCTGTTCGGAAGGTAGTAATTTCATATGCCCCATTATTAACCAAGACCAGAACCGTGCCATGTTCTATTCCAATATCCACTGTTTTCGGAAAAATTTTTTTCACTTCATCTGGCGTTGCACTAGTCGCAATATCCACGTCATTTATCTCTCTTTTTAAAAGAAAATCTCTAACTGATCCGCCAACAAAGTAGGCTTCATAACCGGCATCCTCCAACTTTTCTAAGACAGGAATTGCAGTTTGAAATGGGTCTGTCATTTCCTTCACCTTAATTCAGTAAATTAAAATATATTTGTTCATATTGTTCAACGATTTGATCCGCTTTAAATTTGGTTTTTGCTGTGTAAATGGACTGTTTAGAAAATTGCTGATGAAGTGCTGCATCATTTAAAACTGACAATGCTCTACTGGAAATAGCCTCGATATCTCCTACTTCACAAATAAATCCATTGGCACCATGATTTATAACCTCTGGTACACCGCCAACATTCGTCCCAATACAAGGGACACCACATGCCATCGCCTCTAAGGCAACAAGGCCAAAGCTTTCTTTCTCTGATAATAACAACATTAAATCACTAATCGAGTACAATTCCTCTAAACTCTCTTGTTTTCCTAGAAAAATGACTTGATCTTCTAAGCCCAACTCTCTGACAAGCTTACAAACGATGGTCATTTCGGGACCATCACCGACCAACAGTAATTTCGCAGGCATTGCTGATGCAATCTTGGCAAAAGATTTCACTACATCTTTTACTCGTTTTACTGGACGGAAATTGGAAACATGAATGATCACTTTCTCTTCTTCCCTTATCTCAAAATCTGACTTTAAAGCAAGTGAATCTGTTTTTTTATAGATACGGTCATCAATAAAATTATAGACTGTTTCAATTGTTTTATCCGGATTGATGAGGTCATAAGTTTGATCAACAAGCGCCTTCGAAACAGCAGTTACCACATCAGATTTTTCTATTCCAAATTTAATCGCATCTGTCAACGAAGGATCATACCCTAAAACGGTTATGTCTGTTCCGTGCAAGGTAGTGACGATTTTAAAATCTCGGTGACTCATTTGCTTGGCTAATATAGCACAAACCGCGTGAGGAATAGCATAGTGAACATGAAGCAGATCTAATTTTTCCCGATTAGCTACTTCCGCCATTTTACTTGCTAAAGCAATATCGTAAGGTGGGTACTGAAATAAGGAATATTGATTCACTTCAACTTGATGATAATAGATATTATGGTAAATTTTGTTCAACCTAAAAGGGATGCTTGATGAAATGAAATGAATTTCATGACCTTTTTCAGCCAGCATTTTTCCTAATTCCGTTGCTACCACCCCTGAACCGCCTACTGTTGGATAGCAAGTAATTCCAATTTTTAGTTTCCTCATGGTTATTCTCCTATCAAATCTCGATTCAAAAGAATGGGAACTTTCGTTTTGAACCCTTCAGCAAATGTAACCCCAACGAGCTTGCCAAACATTCTTTCCCTTGCCTCTACTGTTTCAATATACCCATTTACAAGCGGGGTATTGTAGGTTTCTTCTGTTTGCTGGAATTGGCTCTTATACTCCCTTAATGCTTGGAGTTTTTTATCTATGTATTGAGAAATATCGATAACAAAATCTGGTTTATGAAAACCATTAATCATATAAAAATAAACTCTTTCTACTCGGTGGGCTGGTTCATTTCCTTCTGTTACATATTTTCGTATTCCAGCAGAAAAAACTGCCTCCTCCACTAAACTAGCACAATTTCCATGGTCTGGATGGCGGTCTTCAAAATAAGGCGCAAACACAATTTGAGGCTTATTTTTTCTTATGACCCTTGCAATTTCTCTTATGTTTTCTTCTTTAAGAAATAACCCCCTATCTGGAAAACCTAAGGAGGTTCTACATGAAACTTTTAGCACTTCAGCTGCTTTCGCTGCCTCTAACTTTCTTAATTCTACGTTCCCATTTGAAGAGAGGTCGGCATCTGTTAGATCACAGATACCCACACGTTTTCCTTCAGATGTAAATTTTGCAATAGTCCCCGCCATGCCTATCTCGACATCATCCGCATGGGCACCAAATGCAAGGACTTCAAGGTGTTGATTAATCATTAATTCCACCATTCTCTTTAATTATATTTCTCCATTCAATAAGCCCCAGTTCTAAACCTCTTATTAGCAATTCTGCAGTTCCCATATTGGTTGCAAGTGGTATGGAGTAAACATCACATAGCCTTACTAATGCAGTAACATCTGGTTCATGCGGCTGAGCGGTTAATGGATCTCGGAAAAAGAAAACAGCATCCATATCATTTTGGGCAATCATGGCACCAATTTGCTGGTCACCGCCAAGCGGTCCGGATTGGAACCGTGTAATACTCAATCCTGTTGCATCACTAATTCTTTGCCCAGTTGTCCCAGTAGCAAATAAAGAGTGCTTCGAAAAAATATTCTGATAAGCTATCGCGAACTGCACCAAATCATTTTTCTTATTATCATGAGCAATTAAAGCAATATTCATTAAAATTCCTCCTACCCTAAAATATTTTCAAGGCCATAAACAAAGGTATTATGTGACATCACAGACTCCACTGCCACTTTTACCCCAGACATAAACGATTCTCGGTTGTAGGAATCGTGCCTGATTGTTAAAGTCTGACCATCTGAGCCGAATAAAACCTGTTGATGCGCGACCAATCCAGGCAAGCGGACCGAGTGAATATGCATTCCATCAAAATTCGCTCCCCGTGCACCTTCTATTGTTTCTTTTTCATTAGGGTGGCCTTGATTTTTTGACTCTCGAACTGTAGAAATCATTTCAGCAGTTTTTACCGCAGTTCCAGACGGTGCGTCCAACTTCTGGTCGTGGTGCAACTCAATAATTTCTACATCATCAAAATATTTTCCAGCCATTTGGGAAAATTTCATCATTAACACAGCACCAATGGCAAAATTCGGTGCGATGATACAACCCAGATCCTTTTCCTGACAAATACGTTCTAATTCCTCTAAATCACTAGTGGTAAATCCTGTCGTACCTACAACTGGGCGTACATTGTAAGTAAGCGCAGTTTTTGCATGGTGCATACCCACTTCAGGAGTGGTTAGATCAATTAACACATCTGCTTGAACATTTTGCAGGCATGTTTCAACATTTGAATAAACTTGCACATTATGTATTGAATGAAAACCTTCTAAATCGCTTAACATGATTCCATCATACTTATGATCCACAGCTGCAACTAGTTCAAAGTGTTCGGTATTAGTGACCAACTTAACTGCTTCGCTCCCCATTTTGCCACGCGGCCCAGCGATGATAATTTTTACTTTTTCCATAACATTCACTCCATTTTTCCTTCATTTATTCTTGTCCAACGATCTTTGTCTCTTGTCTTAAATTTTGCCATGACATAATCATGTGCATCTTCGAGGCTAATATTTAAAGAATTAGCAAAGCAAATTAATACAAATAAAAGATCCCCCAATTCTTCCTCAATCGCTTTTTCAGTTTCACTAGTTTTTTTGGGTTTCTCCCCATAGTAATGATTTACTTCTCTAGCAAACTCCCCTAGTTCCTCTGTAAGTCGCGCCAGCATTGCCAGTGGACTGAAATACCCCTCTTTAAATTGACTAATGTACAAATCTACTTCTTGCTGAAGGTCTTTCATCGTCTTTTCATTGGCCAATTTGTCTTCACCTCGTTATTATGACTGATACTTATGTCCATTTTCTTATTCATTGTTTATGTTAGCTAAATTATCTGGGTTTTACAAATGTTTTCATTTATATTTAGTCTTTTTCACTACTCATTGCTCTAGCATTTTTAATTCGATATAATAAAAACCGCCATATAAGAGAATTTATGGCAGAGGGGGGATTATGAATGTTAACAGGACTTAAATTTAAAAACATATTGTTCATCCTTTTAGGGGCTGCAATCATGTCGTTTGGACTTGTCAATTTTAATATGCAAAACAAGTTGGCTGAGGGTGGTTTCACTGGGATTGCGCTCTTATTTTATTTCTTGTTCAAGTGGGATCCGTCCTATTCAAATTTATTTTTAAATATTCCACTTTTTTTTATTGGGTGGAAATTGTTAGGACGGAATACATTTTTATATACCATAATAGGCACGGTAGGAGTATCGATTTTTTTATGGATATTTCAACGCTATGCCATTGAGATGCCACTTGAAAGTGATTTAACATTAGCTGCATTATTTGCTGGAGTTTTAACAGGCATTGGTTTAGGAGTAATCTTTCGTTATGGTGGAACAACGGGCGGAGTCGATATTATTGCAAGGCTCGTCCAAAAATATGCAGGCTGGAATATGGGGAAAACGATGTTCTTATTTGATGCATGTGTTATCGCCTTATCACTAGTTACATATTTAAATTATAAACAGGCAATGTATACACTTGTAGCTGTTTTTATCGGTGCAAGAGTCATCGATTTTATCTTAGAAGGTGCGTATTCTGCAAGAGGGGCGATGATTATTTCGGAAAAAAACGAACAAATTGCCGCAAAAATTATGGAGGAAATGGACCGAGGAGTTACTGCCTTAAAAGGTTATGGATCATATACAAAAAGTGAACGTGAGGTCTTATATTGTGTTGTGGCTAAAAATGAAATCGTTCGGTTAAAAAATGTAATCACCTCGGTCGATCCTCATGCCTTTGTTTCCATTACCATAGTCCATGATGTTCATGGAGAAGGATTTACCCTAGATGAAAATAAAATGCCGTTAGTAGATTAAAAAGCAATGTCCATGGACATTGCTTTTTTATTTTAAATCTCTCGATCGGTCTTTTTTATGGTTCTTGTCACCTTGATATTTTCTCCAGCCCACGTAGGATAATGTCATGATAATAATGCTTCCAGTGGATATAATAACCCACCAAATGTTAGGATCTGCCTCATCCTCTTCCATGTTGGAAAAGAGTTTGACTAAGTCCGTATCTAGTTTATCTAATTCCTGCTGACTTTTCGTATCACTTACTACTAAGGAACGGTATTCATTTATAAAATCAATCCGTGCATCTAATCTTTGTACATTTTCTACGGACACATCAATTTTCATACTTGGATAGATGACATTGTACAAAGATAAAAATGAGTTGAAGTTTGTATGAAAGTTTCCAGAATCACCTTTTTTAGCGGCATCTTTTGCTTGATGAAAAGCAGTCATAATTTGATCTTCCATTTCAACCCATAAGGGTTGATGACTTGTAGCTATCGCATCAATAACAAGTCGAAATTTGACTAATTTATTAATTCGTTCCTCATACTTCATGTTGGAACTAACCGCCGCTTCCATTGCTTCATCATGGGAGGTGTTAATTATTCTCACCTCATCCATGGTTAATGGTGGATCCGTACCAGTAATACTAGTGAACTGATTTGAAAAATAATCAAGGAGTCTTTTTGCATCTTCATATCTATGAAACTTCACCATTTGGAGTGCTTCATCTGAAATATCATCCAGCTTCTCCATTGGCGATTGTTGTTCTGCATAAATAGTTGTGGGAGTAAGCATCATGATAATTACAAATAAAAATAACCATTTGATTTTCAATCCTTGTCCCCCCTTTCATTACTAATAAAATGTATGTATGGGTGGACAAGGTTAGACCATATTGGATTATTTTATTTCAAGTTTATACCGATTTGGCCGAATGGAAAAATAATAGGCAAGCGCGATGGAAAGAATCGAGAGCCAGAAAGTAAAATAGCCAATTTGCGGGGTGTAGCGGTCAAGCATATGATAGCTTGGCAACATAAAAAAAACATAATCAATCACATCATTATGTAATGTCCAGATAGCTGTGATGATTAAATGCCACCATTTAAAACGGTAAAATGGAGCATATAAAACACCTTGGACAGCCATTGCGAAATGGGAAAATATCAGCATATAGCCAACTGCATCAAGTTCTCCTTGGACAAAGTAGACTAAAATGTTCATTACCACTGCCCAAATTCCATATTTAAAAAGTGTTACAATCGCCAGAGCCTCTATTAAAGGCCAGTTTTTTCGTAATAGAAAGGCAATCAGAACGAAAACAAAAAATAGACTAGCAGTTGGGCTGTCAGGAACGAATGGCAGGAAAATTGCAGGTGTTTCTTTTAGTTGCCATCCATACCAGTAATATCCATATACGGTTCCTGCTATATTGATAAATAATAACAACTTCATAATTGACCGATTGGCCAAGAGAGGATAAATCCAACTCACAAGCAAGCTCCTTTCACTATTTTTTCATGAAGAAAAAAGCTGACGATCGTTCGTCAGCTTTTCAACAATTCGATTATTACTTACCAAGACCTGAGATAAATTCAGAAAGTGTTTTAAGTTCTTCATCAGTACCTTTGAAGATTCCGGCCGGCATCTTTCCGCCTTTACCTTCTTTAGCAATTGTGGCAATTTCTTCTGGTTTCAAGCCAGTACCTACTAATGCAGGAGCACCGGCACCACCTGAAAGATTTTCACCGTGACATGTAATACATGTATTAGCACTTGCTATTTTATAGCCGGCACTTGACTTATCAATATCAACCTTTGCAACAATTTTACCTTGACGTTCAGCCTGTGCCCAGTCATGTGTCGCAACAGATTCCCAAGTTAAATACACGGTGGCAGCTAACGCCAAAAGCATAGCTGCAGTTGCAACTGGACGCTTCATTGGACGTCGTTCCGGACCATTATCCAGGAACGGAGCTAATAGTAAGCCTCCAAAAGCAAGTCCTGGCATAATCATTGCCCCGATAACCGTATACGGTCCGGATGCATATGAATATTTTAGTAATTGATACAAAAATAAGAAATACCAGTCTGGCAATGGAATGTACCCAGTATCAGTAGGGTCCGCTATCCTTTCAAGCGGAGCCGGATGGGCAACAGTTAAACATAAAAAGCCGACAAGAAATACGGCTCCTATCATCCATTCTTTCAAAAGGAAGTTAGGCCAGAACGCCTCTGTTTTACCAGGGTATTCAGAGTAATCTTTCGGAATCATTTTTTTTCGTTCAGAAGGTGCTAAAACACGTGAATCACCAACGAACTTTAATCCTTTACCGCGATGCATCGAGCAATCCCCCTCCTTTTTCCGTAGTTAGTAGAAAAACATCGATTGTAAAAAAAAGCCGTTTTTTTATAGTGGTCCAGAAATACCTTGTTTACGAATCATTAAGAAGTGGGCTCCCATTAATCCAAGCAATGCACCTGGCAGGAAGAATACATGAATCGCAAAGAAGCGGGTTAATGTTTGTGCACCAACAATATGTTCATGTCCTGCAAGTAAAACCTTAACCTGTGTGCCTATAAATGGTGTTGCTTCGGCGATCTGCAGACCTACCTTTGTTGCAAATAACGCTTTCATATCCCATGGTAATAAGTAACCTGTAAAGCCTAAGCCAAGCATTACGAAGAAAATAAGCACTCCGACTACCCAGTTTAATTCACGAGGTTTTTTATATGCACCTTGGAAGAAAACACGTAGTGTATGTAAGAACATCATTACAAGTACTAAACTTGCGCCCCAGTGATGCATACCACGGACAATTTGTCCAAAAGCAACTTCATTTTGAAGATAATAAACCGATTCCCATGCGTTTTTAATATCTGGTACATAGTACATGGTTAAAAACATACCAGAGAGAATTTGAATGACTGTAACGAAGAATGTAAGACCTCCAAAGCAGTATACAAACGCTGAAAAGTGATGCGCTGGATTAACATGCTCAGGTACTTCATGGTCTGCGATATCGCGCCACAAAGGCGTAATATCTAAACGTTCATCTACCCAATCGTAAATCTTGTTTAACATGTTACGCCTCCTTCCGTGGTTCAGCTTTACCTAAATAAAGAAAACCGTCTTTTTCCTTGAATGGATATACATCAAGCGGGTGAAGTGGTGGTGTACCTGGAACGTTGGTTCCATCCTTTGTATAACGGCCATAATGGCATGGACAGAAGAACTGGTTTGGATGTTCCTTGTCTGTATTCCAGTTAACCGTACAGCCCAAATGTTTACACGTTGGTGAAAGGGCTACAATTTTACCTGCATCATTCTTATAAACCCAAGCAGTATTTGTTACCTCTGACTCGTACCATGCATCCTTTTGCTTAAAGGTAAAGTCAACCCGAACCGGTTCGTCCGTTATTTCAGAAATCTTTTGCTTTGTTGCGATGAAATCTCCGCCTTCTTCAGCCTTTAAAACAGGATCAACTGCAAATCTTACCATAGGCATTAACATACCAGCTGCCATGAAGCCGCCTACCCCTGTTAATGTGTAGCTTAAAAATTGACGTCTTGAAACGCGTTGCTTACTCATGCTTATATCCCCCCCTCTATTCACGAAGTTAAGTCCAACGGACAAAATTTAAACACATATAAAACTAGGACATAACAATGATATATCAATCTTCATGTTAGGTCAATATCATACTATTTTAAAAACATGCTTAAAAGATGGTTTTACTCATTTTCATGCCATTTTTGCGTAAATAGATCTAATAATTGTTTTACTTGACTATCGACAACTGCCATTTTCTGTGAATCATTCATATGTTCCAGCGGGATTGATGGAAGCCATATAACTGTTCCAGATAGTTCTTCTCGTGTTCTCCATTCAATTTCGGATGTTATGTAAAATATGTGTTTAAACTCCCCCTTTTTAAGGCTATCCTCCCAATCCTTCAAATCACTAATAGTATTTTCACCATTTTTGGACTTCAAATATGTATATGGAGGCAATAATAATAATCTTCCTGTAAATTGCCTTTCTAAATGGCCTGTTAGCAATGTGATAAATTCTACACCGGTCGCAGACTGTTTCATCTCCCCCCCAACAGAAACGGCCAGTAACGGTACAACAGCTGTGTCTACATACTCCTTTGCATTCAAATACGTCTCAATATCTTGAGGTGTCCATTTCATATCTATGCACCAACCTTTTGATTTCACTATTATTATAATATCATTTTCTACAGAAACAATAAAAGATATAGGGCAATAATTAGAAAAATTCCAAACAAAAAGGAAGCTGCTTATCGCACGCTTCCTTTTTGTTCAGTCATTGTTAATGTATTAAGTTTTTGTGTCAGGATTTGAAATGTCTTTCGATCTTGATTATCTAGGGCCTCATCGATTAATTGAAGGATTTTCTCACGTTGAAAGTGTTCGATACTCCGCTGCAGTAGTTGTTCTGCAATGATGCCATCCTTCTCATTCACTTGCAGGTGTTTGGGAACGTATAAATTTTCTTCGAGAACCGCAGCATACTGGTGTGCCTGATTAGCAGCATGAAAGTTTAATTGGATAAAAATATCCTCATCACGATTTAAGCGAATATCGTGAAAGGACTTTTCAGCATCAGTAGTCATCACATTTTCTTTATAGAATCTAAATGGTACCTTATCCACGCAATGTGTAGACATAATTAAACCTCTCGGACAATACTGTGCTTGCTCCACAAAATGGACTTTCTCCATTAGTTGATCGTGGCTCATTAGATAGTTAAGAATCCAAACACATTCTCTTCTCTTTAATTGATAATGATTTAAAAACCAACGAATAAAGTCCTTCTTCTCGTTGACAGAAACAGGGGTTGCCATGATAGTTTCCCTCCTCTGCAAATTCAGCTTTTTTTTAATCTTTCAACCCTGTAAGACGTTCAAGTAAATCCATATACTCCCCGTTTGTTGGATCTTCATTTAGCAACTGTTTAAAAATTTCGGCGGCGGTGTCACTTTTTCCTTCTTCAATTAGAAAATAACCGTAATCCTGTAAAAATGTTTCATTTTTCTTAAAGAAAGTATATGCACTTTCATATTTGTCTAATGCGAAAGAAAATTTTTCTAACTTCTGATAACTTACTGCAGCATCCCATAAAAGTTGAGGCTCTTCATCTTCTTTAATATCAAGTTCAGTAATTAAATCAATGATGTCCTCATATCTTTCTTGAAGTAAAAAGAGTTTATTTAATGTGAGTGCTGCTTCAATAAATCCTGGGTCTAAGGCAAGTGCTTCGCGGAAATACTGTTCTCCTTCTTCCACTTTTCCAATTTGGGTGGCTATTTTCCCTCCAAAGAAAAATAACTCCTTATTAAATTCATCTTGTTTTATGCCTTCTTGAATGGTAATTAAACTATTTTCAAGTTCCCCCTCCCTTTCATATGCTAAAGCAAGGTGTAAATATAGCGAATGATATTCTGGATCCAGCTCTTTTAATTCAGTGAATTTTGCTATAGCAGTCTTGTAATATCCTGCCTGAAGTGCCGTAAAACCATAGCCGAATAAAGTGTTAATCTCTAATTTTTCATTAATTGCCTTTTCATAATAAACCAATGCTTCCTCAAACATTCCAGATACACTTAAGAGATCTGCAATCCGTTGATCTATATTTACACCGGCTATTTCATTTTCTTCTTTTAAAACCTTTTCATATGCTTCCAGTGCCTTGGTCACTTCACCTTGGTCACTGTAAAGTTCACCTAATGCAAAATCTATGATGATTTCATCTGGCAACATTTCCTTTGCCTTCAGAAGTTTTCTTTCACAAACTTCATATAAACCTTGAACCTGATAAAGGTCCGCTAATAAAAGTAAGGATTGTCCAAAATTTGCATCATGTTCTGATATCTTTTCAAGTACAAGAATGGCTTCTTCGTCTTCCCCGGCTTCAACTAATATTTCACCTAACAGAACAAGAAGCTCACCTTCCTCAGGGAAGGTTTCTAATAAATTTTCTATTAATGACTTTGCCTCTTCTAAAAAACCATATTGATACATTTCTTCGCCAAGAATGAACTTTTCATCTGGCATGCCATTTTGTAATACATAATTATATTCAGTTAAGGCCTCATTATGTTGACCATTTTCTAACATGGTAATAATTTTATTAACTCGTTCCATTGACACTTACCTCTCGTTCTCCTAGATTGACAGAGAAAAATAAGACGGGATTCGCACCCTAACATGTTCTCCATTTCCAGGTTTAAATATCACGTCACCACCTGCTCGTAGAACATCCCCCTTGTGGACGGTTACTACGAGTCTATCACTATGATAAAGAAATAAATTCACATCATCAACATTCTGGCCTTCATTTATTTTTGTATACAAATTATAACGCACTTCTGTACCAGACATTAAACTAGCTTTTTGCGGATATACACCAATTTTATTTAATACAGAAACAGCCAATGGGCTATTTTCTTCAATTTCTTCATAAAGAGCGGGGATATTCTCTCTATTCATGATACCTTTCCATTTCGACAAAACACTCTTCACTTCCTTCTTGTGAACGGAAGAAATTATTGGGATTAACGGACTGTTAAAGGGAAACATTGCTTCTTTAATCCAACCCCAGGGAATTTGCTCTAATTCTTGATGTGATTGAAGGTCAACAAAAATAGCTGGTACTTTTTCCTTCTTACATTTCCTAATAAACGATTGAGTAATCAAACGAACAGGTATTCTTACCCCGATGAGATAGTCAATTGGGCTGCTTAAGAGAGCCGTTTTCAACGCAGATATCTTTGTGGATAATTCATTTTCGTAGGAAACATTAACATTTGTGAACAAGGTGGTGCAACCTTTCAACAAAAAATCTTCAATCAAACACTTTTTTAATTCTTGAAAGGCCCTTATTTGTGGAATATTTGAATTAAATAGAACATAAGTAGGGGCCATAATATATGGATTGGCATTCATTTTTATTAACCGATAATAATTGAAATGCGAGTCAATCTTCTCTATTCGTTTGTTACTAATTAATAGTGAACATGTTTTTAATTGCTTGTCTTTCAGGAGATTGGCATTTTCAATGATATACATTATCCACCACCCTTTTCATTGTGTCCTATTTTCATCTTTCACTTTTCCCTTTAAGACAAGCTATGCGAAAATTCCAAAAACTATGCCGTTCTATTTCGGAAATATAACATATATAAAATTAATATATAGGCTTTGCAACATGTCTGTTGATTTGCGCTCCAGGCACTTCGCTTTCCGCGGGCGTGCCGGGGAGCCTCCTCGTCGCTGCGCTTCTGCGGGGTCTCCCCTGCCCCGTACTCCCGCAGGAGTCTTCGTGCCTTCCGCTCCAATCAACAGAGTGTTTTCATAAAGACTTTCAACTCCATAAAAGTCGGTTATATGGCTAGGACAAAATAAAAAAATTGCCGAGAAGAATACTCTTTCTCGACAATCTGGCTGCATTAAATTGCAGCTTTACTTAATAAGACTATTTAAATGATCAAAGAAGTTCGGATATGAAACAGAAATGGCTTCTGGGTTTTCTAGCTCTGCTTTTTCTTCACAAAGGAGTGCAGCTATGGCCAGCATCATTCCAATTCGATGATCGCCATGACTTGAAACAGTTCCACCACCTAATTTGGTTTTTCCATGAATAATCATACCATCTTCAGTTGCTTCGATTTTAGCACCTAAAGTTTTAAGTTCATGAACAACTGTATCAATTCGATTTGTTTCTTTAACTTTTAATTCCTCGGCATCCTTGATAATTGTTGTACCTTCAGCCTGTGTGGCTAATAGGGCAATTATTGGGATTTCATCAATTAATTTTGGAATTAAATCTCCTTCAATAACGGTACCTTTGAGACTGGAAGTCTTAATAATAAGATCCCCCATTGGTTCAAATGATGTTTCCTCGTTTTGAACAATTTCTAAGTCCGCACCCATTTTTTTCATTACTTCGATAATTCCCGTTCTTGTTGGGTTCAGCCCGACATTTTTCAAGACAACTTCACTTTCAGGAATTATGGCACCTGCAACTAAAAAGAAGGCTGCAGACGATATATCCCCAGGAACGTGTACATGCGTTCCGGTTAGTTTTTGACCACCATTGACGATAATCATTTGGTTATCCTTGTGGATCTCCCCGCCAAATTTAATGATCATTCTTTCTGTATGATCACGTGTTTCTTCCGGCTCAATAATCACACTTTGTCCTTCTGCTTGCAGTCCTGCAAGAATTAATGCAGATTTAACCTGTGCGCTTGCAACCGGAAGTTGATAATTTACAGGTTTTAATTCACCGCCACGAATAGAAATGGGTGTGTAGGAACCGTTGTTACGACCGTCTATTCTTGCACCTAATTCCGATAATGGGTTTGTTACCCTCGTCATTGGGCGTTTCCCGATTGACTCATCACCAACAAGGGAGGAGAAAAATGGTCTACCTGCCAATATTCCCATTAATAAACGAATCGTTGTTCCAGAGTTACCAACGTCTAATACTTCATTGGGTTCGGTTAACCCTTCAAATCCTTTTCCAATAATGCGAAGCTGACCATCAGATTCTTCTATGGTAACTCCAAGTTTTCGAAAGCACGAAATCGTGCTTAAGCAATCTTCCCCAGGTAAGAAATTGGATACTTTGGTTTCACCGTGAGCAATCGAACCAAACATAACTGACCGATGCGAAATTGATTTATCCCCTGGAATCGTTATTTCTCCGTTTAAGTGTGTTATGTTTGTCTTCAGTTTAAGAGACGTCATGAAAAATCACCTTTTTTATTTATCATTTTAAGAACCAATAGATGTAGCATAACTAGAATAGGATCCGATACATCGTTCCGCTTTTTGACGGTCCTCTTCTGTTTGAAAACTAATTACTAAGACACCATTTATATCTTCACGTGTTTCTAAAATTCGAATATTTGTGATACTAATTTCTTCCTTCGCTAAATATCCGGTAATTTCGGAAACCACCCCTGGGTAGTCCGGTACATCAACAAATAAATCATAAAATGCCGGAATCGCACCCTTATCTTTTTGAGGCAGACCATCGCGGAATTGTTTTGCTTGGTGAAAATAGTCATATATTGCCGTACTGTTTTCATCTTCAAGCAGCATTTTGACACCATTCATCTCTTCTTGCCACTGATTGAGCAATTCAATTAATATCTCACGATTGTGGAGGAGAATATCCTTCCACATCTTCGGACTGCTTGAGGCAATCCGGGTAATATCTCTAAACCCGCCTGCTGCAAGTCGCGGAATTAAACTCTCTGCTTCAGCTAGCTTTTCAGTTTGGCGTACAATTGAGGCAGCAATGATATGAGGAAAATGACTGACAATCCCGGTAAGATAATCGTGATTTTCTGGTGTGATGGTTAAGAACTTGGCTTTAGTTCCCATTAACCATGATTTTAATATTTTTACTTTTGAATCTTCTATATGATCCTTTGGCGTTAACAGGTAAAATGCATTTTCAAATAGAATTTCTTTGGCAGCAGAAACACCACTTTTATGTGATCCCGCCATTGGATGCCCGCCGATAAACGTGATTCCTCGCTCTTTAAGGCTTTTGGCACTTCCAACAATCTTGCTTTTTGTACTGCCTGTATCTGTCACGATTACCTCTGGATGAAGAGGGAGACCCGCAAGGAACTGGATAATTTCCTCTGTTTCATTTACAGGTGCAGAAATAATAATTAAATTAGCATCAATTGCGCCACTTTGGATATCTTCAGCTATTTCATCAATGACCCCAAGCATTTTTGCTAGTCTTGCCTGTTCACTATTAATATCAAATCCTACAATCGTTGCATCCTCATGTTCCTTTTTTATACATAGGGCTAGAGAACCGCCAATTAATCCTAAGCCTATAACAAAAACACGGCCTTTCAATGATAACTCCCCCTAAAAACAAAGCAGAACTGTTTTACTTTTGTGATAAAAATTCTCCTAATGCATTGAGAACACCTTCATTTTGTTCAAATGATCCCACTGTAATTCTAACCCCGGTAGGAAAACCAAGAGCTTTCCCGGAACGAACAATATAGCCTCTTTGCATTAGATTTTGGAACACCACGTCCCCATCTGTTTTACAATCAATTAAAATAAAATTGGTTTGTGATGGGTAATAGTCGAGTTCATACTTCCCACAGAATTCATAGAACTGTTCTAGTCCCTGCCTATTTTTTTCTTTGCAAATGTTAATAAATTGCTGATCTTTTATGGCTGCAGATGCCGCTAATTGACCTAAAGAACTTACATTAAATGGCTCCCGAGCAGGTTCAAGTGCTTTAATAATTGAAGGATTGGCAACCCCATAGCCAATTCTTAAAGCAGCGAGACCATATATTTTTGAAAAAGTTCTCAGGACAATTAAATTTTCATACTTTTGAGCTAATTTAATGGAATCATAGTAATCTTCCGCAACTACATATTCATAATAAGCTTCATCTAGTACGACCAGAATATCAGCAGGAACTTTTTCTAGAAAAGCGTTTAACTTAGCTTCAGGTATATATGTACCTGTAGGATTATTAGGGCTGCATAGCCAAATGACATTGGTCTGATCATCAACGGCTGCCAACATAGCATCTAAATCATGGTTTCCGTTTACAAGCGGAATTTCCTTACAAATCGCCCCTTCAATCACTGCGTTATGCTTATATTGTGAAAAGCTAGGTGTGGCCATAATTGTGTTGGCATTCGGATGTAACAGTGCCCTTGAAATGATTTGAATTAAATTATCGGAGCCATTTCCAAAGATTAATTCTTCTTCATCAATCTGCAAAAAGGCTGAAAGTGTCTCTCGTAATGTAGTTGCATAGCCATCTGGATATATAGCCAAACTTGTTTGATTTGATTGAAGTGCATCCAAGGCTTGAGATGAGCATCCAAAAGGATTTTCATTTGATGCTAGCTTCACTATCTTGTCAAGTTTATATTGCCTCTTAACTGCTTCGATTGATTTCCCTGGTTGATAAGGAGTCAGTTGTAATAACTGCTCTTTCCATCTCATATTTAGTCACTCCGTTCGTAATAAGTTATTCTATTACAGCTTTACCGTTTTTGCTTATTTTGCTAGGCTGCCGCCGAGGTCGGGCCTCAGAACTGTTGCACCTTTTAAGTATACATGAATAATTTCTTCTTGTGGTTTGTTCGTATTAACATGCATCATGACCCTGACACACTTCTTTAAAGAATTCGGAACTGGTATTTCCTGCATACACATCACAGGGACGTAAGTCCACCCCTCAAATTTACGAAGTGCCTTTGCCGGGAATGCTGCGTTAACATCATCGGTTGTTGAAATGAAAATTGACCCAACTTGATCTGGTTGAATATGATTTTCTTCAATTAACCTCGCAAACAGTTCTTCTGTTGCAGAGATGATTTCCTCCTCGGAATTCTGGTCAATCGTAATTGCTCCTCTTACCCCTCTAATCAAGAAAAGCCCCCCTTATTTAATTACTGATTAATTGTTCGTATAATACCTTTTCCGATATTTCCTTAACTGTGGGCTGACCCAATTGTTCAAGTAGAACAAAGTGAATTGCATCCCTAACTGACTTTTTATCCTGCTTCATTTTGTTGATTAATTTTTCATGGGATAGATTTCCCGGAATTTTCGATTCATAACCTAGTCTTTCTATCCAGTTTGTAAATTCCTCTATATCGAATGTAAGACCTAGTAATTGGTTACTTAGCCTTAGGGCATAAATCATTCCTATCATCACTGCTTCCCCATGTGTAAAGTTCCCATAACCCATCTCTGATTCAATGGCATGCCCTAGTGTGTGACCAAAATTCAAGTAAGCCCTAATCCCCGTTTCCCGTTCATCTTGACCAACAATTTTACCTTTTACCCTTATACCTTTTATTAAAGATTCAGATAACATCTCCATTGGTAAGTTTTGTAGGTCTTGCACATTATCTTTTAACCAATTATAGAAATCGACATCATCAATAAGTGCATGTTTAATAACCTCAGCAAAACCAGAACGAATTTCATGAACTGGTAGTGTTTTAAGGAAGTCTAAATCATAAAATACTGCTTCTGGCTGATGGAAGGCCCCAATCATATTTTTCCCGAGTGGATGATTAATGGCTACCTTGCCGCCAACTGCACTGTCATGAGCTAATATAGTAGTTGGCACTTGTATAAATGGAATGCCCCTCATAAAGGATGCCGCAACAAATCCTGACAAATCCCCAACAGCCCCGCCTCCAAAGGAGAGAATGACAGACTTCCGGTCTAGTTTGTTTTCAAGTGCTGTTGAAAGCGCATCATAGTAAACTTCAAATGTTTTTGCTTTTTCCCCACTAGGAGCAGTAAAAATTACAGGATTTAAAGATTTCAACTCAAACAATAAATGTTCCAGATGAAGCTCAGCTACCGTTTCATCGGTTATAATTAATATTCGAGTTAGACCGTCAAAATGGTTCGCTAAAAAAGGGCCAATTTCTTTCCTTACCCCTTCTCCAACATAGACATCATAGTTTTTGGAATCTGTATGGATTTGAATGGTTTCCATTAAAATTCCCTCGCATATTCCCGCTGTCTTTTAATTTCCTCTGCAAAAGTCTCAAAACGGTCACTATAAAATTGTTCAACCAAAGCATTTGCAAGTTCCCATGCAACCGCATGTTCTGCAACAACAGCTGCAGCAGGCACTGCACAACTGTCTGAACGCTCGACACTTGCTGCAAACGGCTCTTTTGTATCAATATCAACGCTCATTAAAGGTTTATATAATGTTGGGATGGGTTTCATTACACCCCTGACCACAACCGGCATTCCTGTTGTCATACCACCTTCAAATCCACCCAGGCGATTAGACTTCCGGTAATAACCTTTTTCCTGGTCCCATGCAATTTCATCATGAACTTCACTTCCAGGTTTCCTTGCAGCCTCAAAGCCAATGCCAATTTCTACTCCTTTAAAGGCATTTATACTCATAATAGCGGCTGCCAATTTTCCATCCAATTTCCGATCATAATGTACATAACTTCCTACACCTGCTGGCATACCCGTAGCGATTACTTCTACAACTCCGCCTATTGAATCCCCATTTTTCTTTGCTTCATCAATCGCAGCCATCATATCACTTTCCACGGTAGAATCAGCACATCGTACAGGCGATATTTCTGTCTTTTCCTTCAATTCATTAATAGAAATGGAGCGATCAATACTAGCTTTAATTCCGCCTATTTCAACCACATGGGACACTATTTCAACACCCACTAATGATAAAAGCTTTTTGGCTACGGAACCTGCGGCAACTCTCACGGTTGTCTCTCGTGCAGAAGAACGTTCAAGGACATTTCTCATATCCCTGTGTCCATATTTAATGGCACCGTTTAAATCCGCATGACCCGGACGAGCACGTGTTACCTTCCGTTTTACCTCATCTTCTTGTCCTTCTTCTAGCGGTTCTGCTCCCATAATCTTTGTCCAATGCTTCCAGTCATTGTTCTGAACTACTAATGCAACGGGTGAGCCGAGAGTGTACCCGTGACGGACACCTGAAACAATTTGAGCTGTATCCTTTTCAATTTGCATTCTTCTTCCACGCCCATAACCTTTCTGACGCCTAGATAATTCTTCATTTATATCTTCCAATAATAATGGCATACCTGCAGGGAGGCCTTCTATAATCGTTGTTAATTGCGGCCCATGGGATTCTCCTGCTGTTAAATATCTCATTCCCATATCACTTTCCCCCTTCAACTCATTAAAGTTTTGTATCAATATACCATATACTGCGCAATAAACATAGTATAACTATTCAGAAAAGAGAGAATTAATTTTCCATATCAAAAAAGGCATTTGTATAATTTCTTATACAAATGCCTCTCTTTTATTTCAATTAGTAGATCCATTCGTTTACTAGTTTATTGTACTCTACTACCCCAGAATCTTTAAAGAATAAGCCAATTTCACGCTCAGCACTTGCAGGTGAATCAGACCCATGGATAACATTTTTTCCAACTGTTAATCCAAAATCACCGCGGATAGTTCCAGGTGCAGCATCCTTTGGATTGGTAGAACCCATCATTTGGCGAGCAGTAGCAATCACATTCTCTCCTTGCCAAACCATTGCAAAAACTGGTCCTGAAGTAATAAAATCTACTAATTCTCCGAAGAATGGACGCTCTTTATGTTCACCATAATGTTCTTCAGCTAGTTCATTAGGAATACTCATTAATTTAGCCCCTACTAATTGAAAGCCCTTTCTTTCAAAACGTGAGACGATTTCTCCAATTAGGTTACGTTGTACACCATCAGGTTTTACCATTAAAAATGTTTTTTCCATGAATTCCACTCCTAAAAATAAATTATTATGTATATTGAATGTTTTTTAGAAAACAATCCATGAAAAATATTATCATTTTTTCGAAAATTTAACAAGTTGATTTAAAATTTTCGTTTCCCAATGAATCTTGCTAAGTCATGAAGGGTTTTTTTTGTTCTATTTGCAGGTAACCCTTCTAATTCTGCCAAAGCTTTTTTAAGGTAAAGATCACTAAGAGCGATTGATTTTTCAATGGCGTCTGATTTTTTAATAAGGGTGATAATCTTCTTAATCTCTGAAGGAGCCATGGATTCATGCACCTTTTCAATTTCTGCACGTATTTCAGCCTTTTCCATTGCAAAAAGAGCAGGTGCAGTAATATTTCCTTGCAGCAAGTCTCCACCTGCCGGCTTTCCTAGTTCCTTCTCAGTAGAAGTAAAATCTAAAATATCGTCGATAATTTGATAAGACATACCAACGTAGTAACCAAAACGGTATAGTTTTTTATGAACTGATTCCTCTACATCAGCTGCAATTGCACCTAATTGACAACTTACAGCAATTAATAGGGCAGTCTTTCTCTTAATTCTACGAAGATAATCCCGGAGATTTTGATTAAAGCGATATTTATCTTTTATTTGCTCAATTTCCCCTAGTGACACTTCAACAATGGTATTAGATAAAATTTTATGAGCAATTGGATTTTCAATGTTAGTCATTAATTCTATCGCTAGAGCAAAAACAAAGTCACCAGTATACATAGCGATTTTGTTATCCCATTTAGATTTCACGGTTGGCTGCCCTCGACGAAGATCCGCATCGTCAATCACATCATCATGAACAAGTGATGCCATATGAATTAATTCAAGTGCAACAGCAACATTTTTCATCACATGTATATCATAATTTCCAAATTTACCAGCAAGCAAAACAAAAACAGGACGAATTCTTTTTCCTCCGGCTTGTAATGTATGCATAGAAGCTTGTTTAAGCAGAAGGGACTCGGCATGTATGGTCTCTTCTAACTTTTTTTCAATCAAGTTAATATCCGAATTCAAAAATGAATACATCATTTTTAATTTCATTTGTATTCACCCAGCTTTTCATCCTGTCTTCAAGTACAATAAATTAATTTTTCCTGCCAATATGAACAGCTGCTGCGCCGCCGCTATATGGTTTATATTTTACATCTTTAAAGCCGGCTTGTTCAAACATTTTAGCAAGTTCCTTCATCCCTGGAAACTCACGTGCTGACTCATGCAGCCATGCATATTCACGATAACTTTTAGCCAATAATTTACCAAACATCGGCATAATATAGCGAAAGTAAAAATAATAGAGCTGTTTATAGCCGATTAAAGTAGGTTGTGAGGTCTCTAAGCAGACCGCAATACCGCCAGGTTTTACAACACGATGCATCTCTTTTAATACTTGCAGGTAGTCAGGGACATTCCTTAAGCCAAAACCAATCGTTACATAATCAAAACTATTATCTGGAAAAGGGAGTTCCATTGCATTACCGTGTACTAATTTCACCTGTTTTAATCCTAGGTCCTTAACCTTTTCAATCCCCACATTAAGCATGTTTTGGCTAAAATCCAAACCTGTAACGGCCCCTGCCTGCCCCACTGCCTCAGCTAATGCTATGGTCCAATCAGCGGTGCCGCAGCAAACATCGAGAGCTCGTGAACCCGGCTTTACATCCATTCTTTTCATTGTGTCTTTCCGCCACTTGATGTGTTGTTGAAAACTGATAACAGAATTCATTTTATCATAGTTATCGGAAATCTTTTCAAACACATTGTGAACCCGCTGTTCTTTCGATTCCTGCATGTTTTTATTACCCTTCTTCCACAAAAGTTTTTGCATATGGCTGGTATTGGTTTAAGAGCGAAATAATTCTAATTTCAAGCAGTTCATTTAAGTAAGGAAGTTGCTCTAATCCTTTTTCAATTACTTTTTTTGAATTTTCAAGATACTGGTCACAATATTGAAACAAATGACTTTTCTGATCACTAGATAATTTTTTCAATTTAAAGTTATGGATTGGGAAAACAATTGATGTCAAGGCTTCGAATAAAACAGATCTTTCTGTTTTAATAAATTGATTCTTTTCATCCAATAACCGTTTATACAACATCAAATTTTCAAGAAATTCGTTCCAGAAGTCTACTTTAAAATACTCAGATAGACGAGCAAGTAAGGAAGTTTCTATCCTCTTAATGCTGGTCATTAACTCATCTACAGAAACAAATTCATGGTGATAAACAGAAATTTTATTTTCATTTACATCTTTTATTCCTTTAGAAAGTGCCTTAATCATCAAAATATCCTCTGCTTCTGCAAGAAGTTTATAATAAAGGCCGCTGAAATAATCCCCAGCAAGAACAGTTAATTGACGATTTTTTTCGTCAACAGATGCATCTGAAATATGTTCATGGGTATCAAGGGCGATTTGTATTAACATTGTTGATAAGGCGTAGTTTTGCATATCGCTGAATGACAATTCGAGGCGTTCCATAATTGAGACTAAGATAAGAAGTTTATCCTCATCAATAATTGGAGTCTCAATATATTTGAGCAGGTATGTATCACAAACTCTTTGTTCGACCTGCTCTCGAATATTTGTGAATTTTTGTCGAATGTCCAGCAATTAAATCACCCTTGCTTCCCCTAGTAATGTCTTTATGTATTCTTATTTCCTATTTGCATAGTAAAATTCATGCCCCGTTTAGCCTTGAATAATGAAAAAAACTAATCATTGATTCTAAAAACAAGGCAGACACCATTATAACATAAAAGGTATTCTTAAGGCAGGAATTCACAAAATAATCATTTTAGCTAATATTAAATAAGATGAAAACAGTGTGATTAGAATTATTTTTTTATTTCACTTTCTATTTCACCAAGGTGTGTAAGTATTTTAGCATTTCCCCTAATTTTTATAGCCGAAGTATGCTCTGTAAATTGAGCAATTAGGACTTCTCCTTTATCAAGCTTCTCTGAATGATGAAATTTGGTATCAGAACCCCTTGTTAAGCCGATAACATTAACTCCATCTTCGATTGCCTTAATTACTACATACTCACTGTTTTGGTTTTCTCGCTTCTCCATTTATACACCTCAAATATTCTTAGGAATAGGACTAATATTTAATTAACGAGAGCACTTCAGACCGTGCAACCGCATCATCCGATAGAATACCGCGGACAGCCGTGGTTACTGTTTTAGAGCCAGGCTTTTTAACTCCACGCATGGTCATACACATATGTTCTGCTTCAACGACTACCATTACCCCATGTGGCTCTAATTTCTCCATCATACTGTCCGCAATCGTGGAAGTAATCCGTTCTTGAAGTTGAGGTCTCTTTGCTACTGCTTCTACTGCCCTTGCTAATTTACTCAATCCGGTCACCCGACCATTTTTTGGAATGTATGCTACATGCGCTTTTCCAAAGAAAGGTACAAGATGATGTTCACACATGGAATAAAACGGTATATCTTTAACCAATACCAACTCTTCATGGTCTTCACTAAAGATTGTTTCAAAATGCTTTTTAGGATCCTCGTTTAACCCGCTAAAAACTTCTTCATACATTTTTGCCACTCGTTTTGGTGTGTCTAGGAGACCTTCACGATTTGGGTCTTCCCCGATTGCTTCTAATATTAAACGTACCGCATCTTCAATTTGGGCACGATTCACTTGTGACATATAAAAATTCCTCCTAATGTTCAGTCAAGTATATATGACAAATACATATTAGCACAATCATTAAAGTTCAAGCAAAAAAAATAGAAAAAAGGCCATGGACATCACCATGACCTTTTTGCTTAAGCATACGCTTATAGCAATAAATTTATGTAATTATTTTACTGCGTCTTTAAGCGCTTTACCTGGTTTAAAAGCTGGAACTTTGCTAGCAGCGATATCGATTTCTTCACCTGTTTGAGGGTTACGACCTTTACGAGCTGCACGCTCACGTACTTCAAAGTTTCCAAAACCAATTAATTGTACTTTATCACCATTTTTTAAAGCATCTAAAATCGCATCAAAAACAGCATCAACTGCTTTAGTTGCGTCCTTTTTAGAAAGTTCGCTAGCTTCAGCAACTGCATTAATAAGTTCTGTCTTGTTCATGCCATTCACCTCCTCCCAAAGAAATTATCAAGATTCGTAAATAAGATTACTTATCTACATTTCTAAACAATTTTTCTAATTTCTATACGTCATAGCGCGGTTTTATTACCAATTTACCCATAAATGACTAAATTGGTAACTCAAATCTATTTTTCCAGGAAAAACCCTTATAAAACAAGGGTTCAAACGCTATAATGTAATTCAGTTAAAAGATTATCATAATCAAAACAGCTTATCAAGAAGAATTCAAGAAATAATGGTAATCTTTTCTTTGTTTCAACAAAATTCTACTTAATTTGATCCTATTTGGTAGATATTTTAAAATAATGGCAGTTTGCCCCCTAATTCTGTCTCTCTTTTCAATAAAAAAAGACTCCGAATTGGAGTCCATAGCTTAAAGTATAATGGCAATTAAGCCACCTGAACCTTCGTTAATAATTCTCTCTAATGTTTCTTTTAATTTATATCTTGCATTTTCTGGCATTAATGAAAGCTTTGCTTGGATACCTTCTCGAACAATGGAACTTAAGCTGCGGCCAAAGATATCTGAATTCCAGATGGATAACGGATCATCTTCAAAATCCTGCATTAGGTATCTCACTAGTTCCTCACTTTGTTTTTCGGTACCAATGATTGGCGCGAATTCCGATTCCACATCCACTTTTATCATATGGATGGACGGTGCTACAGCCCGCAGTCTTACACCAAATCGTGCACCTTGACGAATAATTTCTGGTTCTTCAAGGCTCATATCTGAAAGGGTTGGAGAGGCAATACCGTAACCCGTTTGTTTAACCATTTTTAGTGCATCGGCAATGTGGTCATACTCTGCTTTTGCATGAGCAAAATCCTGCATTAATTCAAGAAGATGATCTTTTCCGCGTATTTCGACTCCAACGATTTCTTTTAATATATCATCATATAATTCATCTGGTGCATATAAATCGATTTCAGCGACGCCCGAGCCCATTTCAATTCCAGCTAAACCAGCTCGTTCAATGAATTCAAACTCGCTAAAGTGTTGGACGACCCGATCAACATCTCTTAATCTCTTGATATCTTTTACAGTATCCTTGACAGCATCTTGATAGCTTTCACGTAGCCAGTGATTTTCTCTTAGGACCATTACCCAACTCGGCAGATTCACATTGACTTCAAGGACAGGGAATTCGTAAAGTGCTTCACGGAGCACATTGTGAACGTCGCTGTCACGCATACTTTCAACACTCATCGCAAGGACTGGAATGTCATATTTGTCTGCTAAACTCGATCTTAGTGTTTCAGTGCTTGGATGGTATGGCTGCGCACTGTTAACCACCATGATAAACGGCTTACCAACTTCCTTCAGCTCGTTAATCACTCTTTCTTCTGCTTCAATATAGTTACTTCTTGGAATCTCTCCAATCGTCCCATCTGTCGTTACAACGACCCCAATAGTTGAATGCTCTTGAATCACTTTCCTTGTGCCAATTTCAGCAGCTTCATGAAATGGAATTGGTTCCTCATACCAAGGGGTGGTAATCATTCTTGGACCATTTTCATCCTCATAGCCTTTTGCACCTGGAACCGTATAACCTACACAATCAACTAGCCTGATATTGACATTTAATCCATCATCAACATGAACAGTTGCTGCTTGATTTGGTACGAATTTCGGCTCAGTTGTCATAATTGTTTTTCCTGCAGCACTTTGAGGTAACTCATCAAGTGCACGTGACCTCTCAGCTTCACTGCTTATATTCGGTAAAACAACAAGCTCCATAAATTTTTTAATAAATGTTGATTTCCCAGTCCGTACTGCTCCTACTACGCCTAAATAAATATCACCGCCTGTTCTCTCGGCAATATCTTTAAAAATATCAACCTTTTCCAAGTGATCCCCTCCCGATCATAGAGTAAAGTGGGATTAAACATCCATTTTAGGTATTTTTGGACAATATATGTTTATGATGTTGTCCTACAATGTTATGACACTTTTCTAAAAATTTTTTACCCCCTTATTAAAAATTCACTAGGTTTCTCTTGTATCTGTAGTGTCTGAACATTTGATATTATGGAGGGTTTCAAATTATGTGTTCTTTTGGGAATAGCCAAAAAAAACCCTTCTCCTACAATATATTTCTTCGGAAAAGGGTTATGACTATTTATTCTTCTAAAAAAACTGGTTCTTTGGTCTTAGAATCCCAGGTATATGGTAAGGAATATGCAGGCACAAACATGGAATCCTTCACTAAAATTGGGCGAATATCTTCACCCGGATTTACCTTCGCATCCTTTTTTTCCATGGCTTGATATAAATCAGGGCGATAATCTACATACACCTCGGCACTGCCTGTAATGACAAAAGATAAATTTTGATTTGAAAACGGACTTGTTACATAAGGGGCTTTTTTGTACCCTAATTGTTTATAATCAAGAGTAAAAACATTTTTTGCAAGTTGCTCTTTATAGGGAGGGTACCCCTTTGTTTTAATTCTTAATTTAATATCACGGATCGCTTCTGTTATTCTTAAATCAAATAATTTTACAGTTGGCTGGGTTTCAACATCCACAAGGACATACTGGAAGATCCCGCCGCTTTCATATGCATTACCAGGAGGCTCCGCGATATATTTTGGTGTTATTTTTTTAAAATCAATAGGATATTTTTGATAAATCGGGGTTTCTGCCTCTTTTGTTTTTATCGGAAGAATCCCGCCATTATCCTCCTTAAAGGTATCTACTGCTGTTTGAACAGCAATAATTTGATCCTTATATGGGATTTGATTTTTTGCTAATTCCTCTTCGGGATACATGCAGCCTGTTAGGAAAAGAACAGTAAATACTAGAAAACAACCGAGTACGTTCCATTTCATACAATCACCTTTTATTATGTATTTACTCCCATTATGTTAAAAAAACAATTAGAAGCGTTATTCCGGCAATAATCATTAATAAGTAAGCAATAATTGCAGTAACAATTCTGAATACTCCTTTTAGCTTATATCTACTTAGATAAATTGTGATAATTGCCAGGAACATAAAACCCATTCCTGCAATCGAGACCCACATTTTAAACATAGCTGGCGACAACCTTAACTCCCCCTTTTTCGAAGATTAATTATATCACAAGCGATAACTTTTCCAGAAAAATTTTGAACGAAAGAAAAAAACTGAAGTAAAGAGGGGCGAATTCTTTACTTCAGCTTTAACGACTAAATAACCCATACCTGCGTATAACTACTAGGTTGCTTCGTTGCATTGTATGCAATCTAGACACAAAGCGTTTCACCGAACGCCCATTTTTTAAGAAAAACTTTTCAAAGCATAAAGCGTCTATTTCTCCACTTTGCTACATTTTTTAATCTTCAATATTTCGTTCCTCTAAGACATTAACCAAATCTTCCATTTCATGCGTCTTGCCACGGGCCATTAAAACATCTACAGCATCCGCTGCTCTTTTCCCATTAAATAAGACATCATATAGGGCAAAGGTAATCGGCATGTTCACATCATACTTTTGGGCCAACTGATAAGCAGCCTTGGTAGTTCGAACACCTTCAACTACCATCCCCATATTGTCTAAAACCTCATTTAGGGTGTTCCCTTTACCCAATAGGTTTCCTGCTCTCCAGTTCCTTGAATGGACGCTTGTACATGTCACAATTAAATCACCGATGCCTGCAAGTCCAGAGAACGTTAATGGGTTAGCTCCCATTTTCGTACCAAGTCGAGCTATTTCTGCTAACCCTCGTGTCATTAATGCTGCTTTAGCATTATCACCATAACCCAAGCCATCAGTAATACCCGCAGCAAGTGCAATAATATTTTTTAAAGCACCACCAATTTCAACACCAATGACATCTGAATTAGTATAAACACGAAAATTATTGTTGATAAATAAATCCTGTACTTTTTCTGCAGCTTCCATATTTTCAGAAGTAACTGCTACCGTTGTTGGGTGGCGAAGGCTTACTTCTTCTGCGTGACTTGGACCGGATAAAACAACAACATCCTTTAATAACTCTTTTGGCATTTCCTCTTTAATAATTTCAGAGATGCGCAGTAATGAATCAGGTTCAATCCCTTTGCTAACATGCGCTATTGTCAATGGTTCTGCATGTACCGCACGAATTTTACCGATTACTTCACGTATTGCCTTTGTCGGAACGGCTAATATAAGTGTATCCACACCTGCTAAAGCATCACTTAATGATGAGTATCCAACAATCAATTCTGAAAGGTCTATCTCTGGAAGGTATTTCTTGTTGGTATGCTTTTCATTAATTTCTTTGATCTGCTCATCATTATGGCTCCAAAGACGAACTTCATGTCGATTGTCTGCTAGCACGATTGCCAAAGCGGTTCCCCAGCTCCCAGCTCCAATAACGGCTATTGCTGATTTAATATCCTTCACTTTACATCACACCCACCTTATCTTTATTTTCTTTCTCTTGCATAAATTTTGATAGGGGTTCCTTCAAATCCAAAAGCCTCTCTGATTCTGTTCTCTAAGAACCGTTCATATGAAAAGTGTAATAATTCAGGTTCATTAACAAATACAACGAAGGTCGGCGGTTTAACTGCCACTTGTGTAGTGTAATATATTTTTAAGCGTCTGCCATTGTCTGTTGGTGTTGGATTCATCGCAACTGCATCCATGATCACATCATTAAGCACGCTGGTTTCAACTCTCATTGAATGGTTTTCACTAGCAGTATTGATCATTGGGAGCAACGTGTGAACCCGTTTTTTTGTTTTTGCAGATAAAAACACAATTGGAGCATAACTAAGAAATAAGAAATGTTCTCTTATCTTTTGTTCGAGTTCTTTCATAGTTTTTTCGTCTTTTTCAATCGCATCCCACTTATTGACCACGATTACGACAGCCCTACCCGCTTCATGTGCATACCCAGCAATCTTTTTGTCCTGTTCAATGATTCCTTCTTCGGCATTAATTACAACAAGAACAACGTCAGAACGTTCAATTGCCCTTAAAGCACGAAGTACACTATATTTTTCTGTACTTTCATAAACTTTTCCTTTTTTCCTTATTCCCGCTGTATCAATTATGACATATTTTCCCCCATTATATGTATATGGAGAATCGACAGCATCACGAGTGGTACCGGCAATATTACTGACGATTACACGTTCCTCGCCTAAAATAGCATTGACTAATGATGATTTCCCTACATTGGGGCGTCCAATTAAGGAAAACTTCACTACATCTTCTCCATACTCAACTGACTTATTTTTGGGGAAATGTTTTGCAGCCTCATCTAAAAGGTCACCTAAACCAAGCCCATGTGAGCCTGAAATTGGAATCGGCTCACCGAATCCCAATGAATAAAAATCATAGATTTGATCACGCATTTCAGGGTTATCTATTTTATTAACAGCTAATACTACAGGCTTTTTAGACCGATATAATATTTTAGCCACTTCCTCATCAGCTGCTGTAACCCCTTCACGTCCGTTTGTTAAGAAGATAATTACATCTGCTTCATCAATGGCTATTTCAGCCTGCTGTCGAATTTGTTCCAAAAACGGTTCATCACCGATATCAATTCCACCTGTATCGATAAGGTTGAAGTCATGTGTTAACCACTCACCAGAACTATAGATACGATCTCTTGTAACTCCAGGAATGTCCTCCACAATAGAAATTCTTTCACCGACAATCCGATTAAAAATCGTTGATTTTCCTACGTTGGGCCGTCCTACAATGGCAATAACAGGTTTAACCAATTACAATCGCCATCCTTTCTTTCTTATAATTAAATACGTATTAGTATGTTAGCATAGAGTGAAAATTACATCAGTGGGGGCATCATCCCAGATAATGCGGGGTCATTCCCTTTAGTCCTTATGAAGTAAAGAAACCCTTCTGTGATCTAGAAGGGCCTAACTATGTTATTTTAACAATGTTAATCCTTTCCCGCAATGGAAAAAACCTAAAAGTGGATTACTGAAAACCTGCAATCCATTTTATTGAATCTCTTTTAAGATGATTTTTGCTTCCCTTTTTCAAAAAAATGAAAATGGTTTTGGAGGATAGGTCCTAGATTTTCTAACGCGGTCCAACCTGTAAGCAGTAGCGCTGTTAATGAGCAAACATCCAGGAATGCAAAGGTCCCTATTACATACGGAAATTCGAATTTATTTAATATAAATGCATATAAAATGTCCCCTTGCATGGTACCAGCAAAAATGATGAGTAATCTCCCTTTTAAAGTTTTCTGCAATAATAAGGCTAAATACCACAACGTTATTCCCATCATCCATTCCTTTTTAAAAATAATCCAAATCGGATCAAATATCTCAAATAAATGGAAGGTCACGTAGGCAATTGAAACAGTAAATGAACAAATGAAAAAATAAATGAGTGCTCCTCGTTTTTCTTGGCTAATAAAAAAATAACAAATGCCTAACATAAATAACCCGCTTGCCTGTATATCAAACTCTCCTGCAGCAAACCGGACATTAGTTAATATTAGTACTATTAATATTATTGCAGCCAGTTTTAACCGATATGGGTTTTGCTTTTCCAGAATAAAGGTCAAGTAAATCCAAAAACCCCAAAAGACCCAATAAAAGATTGCTCCTTCCAACTCATACACCTCCTATTATTTTCATTATTGGTAATCTTTATGTACTTTCATACTTCCTTGAATAATATTTCCTGTGTGAATCATCTTATTAAGAGGAGGTGTGTTTGAATGGGAAAAGACAGACAAGAAAAGAAATTAAAGGCGAGTAAAAGAGTGGAATCAGATCGCGATCAAGCATTGCATTATCCTGGTGCCACGAAGCTATCTGGACCTGAGGAAGCACGGGGATTAAACGACGGTAAGAGATGACGAAAAAAGCTCTCGCAAAATTGCGGGAGCTTTTATTTTATGGAACGCTGGGCAAATGGTTTGGTATCGATGCCACGTTGATGTAACCAATGATAGGTTTCTCCTGAGATAATTAATGGTGCTTGTTTTAAATCTGAAATCGTTTTAGCACCTAATGCAGTCATAATAATGGTCAATTCATTATGAAGGGCTTCAATTTCTTGTTGTAAGACATCTATCCCTTCCTTAATCAGTATTGACAAGAAATAGCCTGCCATGCCAATTGCATTCGCCCCAAGTGCTAATCCTTTTGCAATATCATGTCCTGACTTAAATCCTCCTGAACCAATAACTGAAAGATGCTTCGAAACAGATGATGCTTCAAGAATAGAAACACCAGTGGGAATCCCCCAATGATTAAAAAATGAAAATGCTCTATCTCGGCGTTTATTTTCAATTTCAGCAAAGTTTGTCCCGCCAGAGCCGCCTACATCAACCACTTTAACACCTACGGATGATAACTCTCTGACAGTCTCCACTCCCATCCCGAAACCAACTTCCTTTACAATTACAGGCACATTTGTCTCTTTTACAATTGTTTCAATCCTTTTAAGTGCACCAGAAAAATCGCGATCTCCTTCGGGCATGGTTAGTTCTTGAATAACATTTAAATGTATTTGCAGCGCGTCTGCTTCTATCATTTCAATCGCGGCTTTAGCATCTTCGGCGGATGCTTCGCTCCCTAAATTTGCAATGATAACTCCTGAGGGATTCTCCTTACGGACAACTTCATATGTGTATTTTTGAGCATTATCTTTTAAAGCAGCCATTTGTGACCCAACGGCCATTGTTAAACCGGTATTTTTAGCGACGATGGCCAGCTCTTTATTAATACGATATGTTTTATCACCACCACCACCAGTCATGGCATTGATAAAAATAGGCGAACTTAAATAAAGTCCGCCTATTTCATGGTTTAATCCAACATCGAACACACCAATATTGGGTAAGCCCTGGTGAATAAATTTAATATCATCGAAAGCTGAAGAATGATTTTGCCGATTTTCAAGGGCAAAACGAATATGGTCCCATTTTCGTTCAGATCTAGACACTTACATCACCATTATTTTCCTAAATTCTTTAATTTATCACCAATAACTTCTCCTAACTGAAAGCCTTTTGACTCTTCAGGAAGTTCATAGTCTTGGTTTTCCTCATACTCTTTTTCAAGTAGTTCCTTAATGCTTAAAGATAGACGTTGATCAGACTCATTTGCATCAAGGACTTTGACTTCCACTTCTTGTCCTTCTTTTAATACTTCATGTGGAGTACCAATATGCTTATGTGCGATTTGAGAAATATGGACAAGACCTTCCACACCAGGGAATACCTCGACAAACGCACCATAAGAGACCAATCTTTTTACTTTACCTTTTAAGATGCTGCCTTTAGGTGCTTTTTCGGATAGATTTGACCATGGTCCAGGGAGTGTTTCTTTAATCGATAGAGAAATTCTCTCATTATCACGGTCAACACTTAAAACCTTAACTTGAACTTGTTGACCTTCATGAACCACATCTGATGGTTTATCAACATGATCATAGGATAATTGAGAAATATGAACAAGACCGTCAATGCCGCCAATATCAACAAAAGCGCCAAAATCAGTGATTCTTTGAACGGTTCCATCAATAATTTGACCTACTTGTACGGCACTAAGTCGATTTTGTTTTTGCTTACCTTTTTCTTGTTCTACCACTGCTCGATGAGAAAGGATTAAACGGTTCTTTTCCTTTTCAAGTTCAACAATTTTAAAAGTAAGACTACGACCTTTATAATCACTAAAATCTTCAACAAAATGAGCTTCAACTAATGATGCAGGTACAAACCCACGAACACCTAAATCTACTACCAGACCGCCTTTTACAACGTCCTTTACTTCAGTTTCAATAATTTCTCCGCTTTGGAATTGATTTTCCAAGTGATCCCAAGCCTTTTCTGCATCAACTTTTCTTTTTGAAAGGATGATTGCTTCTTCCTCAACCTTCAACACTTCTAATTCTAATTCATCACCCTCTGCAACTGCATCAGATGCCTTTTCAATATGCAGACTTGAAAGTTCACTGATTGGAATGATTCCATCTAGTTTGCTGCCTTGGATATCGACTAGCACCTGCTTTTCTTCTACTTTGGTAACTTGTCCAGTTACTTTATCCCCGATTTCAAAGCTTTTCACTTCTACTTGATTTAATTCTTCCGACATATGTATTCCTCCTTAATCCATTTACTTCAAAATTCTATATATGAACTGGTGGATGCCACGCAGCATACAACACATATAAATAATATAAAAGCAGTGAATTTTCAAAAAAAACTCTTTCCACTAACTTCTTACAAATAGACTATTTTGTCAAGCAGAACCTATTGATGTTCTTTTCTAAGTTTATCAATTTTTGACATTATAAATTCAGTAACTTGTTCTGCTGACGCTTTCTCTTTTCTCATTTCCTCCAAATCAATGGGCTCTCCATAGACCACCTTTAATTTTCGGAAACTTCGATAGGGACCAATGATGGCGCAAGGGACAACCGATGCTTGGGACCTTAAAGCAAAAAAACCTGCTCCAGAAAGTCCCTTACCTAGTTCGCCAGTCTTACTTCTTGTTCCCTCTGGAAAAAGACCAAAAACATGACCATCCTTTAGGATTTTCAAGCCAGTTCTTAGCGCTTCACGATCATTAAATCCCCTTTTCACTGGAAAAGCATTACATTTTCTAACGATATTACCCAAAACAGGAACTGAAAAGAGCTCTTCTTTTGCCATGTAATGAACAGGACGAGGGGCCATTATTCCAACAATAATGGGATCAAAATTATGGATATGATTCGCACAAAGAAGGACACCACCTTCTTTAGGAAAATGCTCTAATCCTATCGCCTCAACCCGATACAATGGTTTAAAAACTCCTGAAACCACTGATCTTGCAAACGCATAAAACGTCACACTTATCCAATCCTTTCGTGCACCAACACCATTATTTTTTCTACAACATCTGAAATTGATAAAGAGGTTGTATCGATTTCCACTGCATCATCCGCTTTTTTCAATGGTGCTACTTCTCTCTCCGAATCAATTTTATCTCTACGAGCAATTTCTTCTTTTAATTTTTCTAAGTCAGACGGGAAGCCTTTTTGGATATTTTCCATATGGCGCCTTTCTGCTCTTTCCTCAACACTAGCAAGTAAAAATACTTTTACCTCGGCATTAGGCAATACATGTGTGCCGATGTCCCTTCCATCCATCACAACGCCGCCTTCTGTGGCAAAGGCCTGCTGTCTTTTAACCATTTCTTCACGGACCTTTTGGTGTTTAGCAACATACGAAGTCGAATTGGTAACCTCAGCAAATCGAATTTCATTTGAAACATTTTGCTCATCTACGTATACTAACTGACCTTTATCAGATGGCTGTAATCTAATATCTGTTGATAATAATGTTTCCAATAATGCATCTTCATCTTCTAAATTCAGTTGATTTACGATTGCCTTATATGTTAAAGCTCGGTACATAGCACCAGTATCGATATAAATATATGAAAGTTTTTCTGCCACTATTTTTGCAACTGTACTTTTACCGGCTGCAGCAGGGCCGTCTATTGCGATTGATATTTTTTTGTCCATAAATCCTCCTATTTGTCATCATGGGTTTCTTAGATGTTGTCTATTTTTATTTTACCACAAGATATTGGATTGCCTCTTTTTTTACCATGATAAAATATGAAATTTTTAACGATCTTATTAGTTAATATTAGCCCAATCAAAAGAAAGCAGGCTGGCCTGCTTTCTCATTTACCCTGAAAGGTTTCAAGAATTTCAGTATATGTATTTTCATTTACTCCTTCGTATTTTGTCAATTGTTTTACCTGAGGAAGTACATTTAGCTGATGAAAAAAAAGTTGTGTTAGAAATAGAAAAATAAATTGGACGATGACAATTTTTATTAAGACTCTTTCTACCTTTTTCATAACATCCACTCCACCGATTTATATCCTTATTATTGGAGTTTTTTGAAAAAAATATAAGGAAAAGCATATGCTTTTCCTTATAACACGTCTTCATAAACAGCCTCAGCATTTTTTAGCTTTTCAACTTTTTCCTCAACACCACTTTTGGCATTAATAAAAATTCGATACGTATCATCATCGATTGTTCCTAGAAATTCATAACAAAGAACTTCTTTGTTAAGGTCATTTATAATAACTGCCTGACGGTCTTCCATGATTTTAGTGTTCGGATTTACTTTTGCTCGAGCTTGTTTCACAGAGATGGCTGGTTTTTCAATAGTTCTTGTCTGATAAGATTTTAAATATTCTTCTGCTGACACACCAATAATATCTCCGTTATCCAGTGCTACCTTTACCTTAATGGATTCGGGATAAATCCTAACTCCGTTAATGGATGAAACGAAATTGAATACTCCAATATTGTCATATTGTGTGCTTTCAAAGATTTCTAAGCCCTTAAAGCCAGTTTCTTTTAAAAATGCTGCCGCTTTATTATCAGCATCATTTAAACTAAGAACTTGTTTTTTTACATCACGTTGATTAATAAACCAAATCGGACGGCCGGCTTTTTTCGTAATATCCATACTGCCTTCCTCACCGGTTTTCTTATCTTTGATAGAAACGCTATAAAAACCATAGTCGGAACCTTTACCATTCTCTGTAACCTTTACCTCTGAATTCCCGTCAATCTTGATGTATTTCTTTGCAATTTTGATTGCCTCTTGCTTAGAAATAGTTTTTCCTTCTATTTTGTTAAAATTTTCATCCTTTTGTTGCAAGTTTGCAAAAGTAGGACCCATATTCGATTCAGTGTAGCCGCTTACTGTTTTTTCTACGGCTTTAAAACCATCGATAATCGTATTATCTGTTGATTCTTTTCCAGATGCCAACGCAAGTTCAACATCCATCCACCGAAGATTATTTTTTAAAACCATATGCTGGACTTTTCTGAGATCATTCTGAATATCACCAGATTGCTTATACAGTACCTTTAATGTGTTGTATTCATCCTTTGTCAGTGGTTCCTTGTCTAAATCTCTAACAGCAGTACGGTAACTAAAGTTCCCAATTTTAGATAAGAATTCCTCAGTCTTGTTAAACGGAAGCAATGTTAACGGCAATTGCCCAACATCACTATGTGCTTCCGAGGTAAGCCTCCATACTTCAATTAAGGAAGGAGACAATGATTGTCTCGAATTCATGGCAAGGGTTGTACCAATCTTATCGTGTAATAAATCTACTTGATAGGAAAGGTCATGAAATGCCCGTTGATACGTGTTTTCCGCATTTAATAGAACGGCATTTTTCTCCTGATGTTCTTGATAGCCCCAGTAGGCTGTTCCCGCAACACCGACAGCAAGAACTCCAATTAATATTCCTCTTATCAATTTCATTCACCTCTCTACTTGCAAAAAATATGTTTCCCGATTCGTTTGATCTGTGGTCGTCCCCAAATCCACCCGCTTGTAGCGGTATCTGGGTTAAAATAATAAAGCGCTTCTCCAGTTGGGTCCCAACCATTAATCGCATCCAACACTGCTTTCTTTGCGTTTTCATTTGGGGTAAGCCATATTTGTCCATCTGCCACGGCTGTGAATGCACCTGGCTCAAAAATCACTCCTGAAACTGTATTTGGGAATGTGGCACTATTTACCCTATTGAGAATAACAGCTGCAACAGCAACTTGCCCTGTATAAGGCTCTCCCCTGGATTCTCCATAAACAGCATTAGCCATCAACTGGATATCATTTTGAGAAAAACCATTTGGTGTGTTCGCCGCCGTTGGTTTTTTAGGTGCTGCTTTTTTTGGTGCTGTGTTATTCTGTGGTACCGCTTGTTTAGGTGCCTGTTTTGCTGGTGCTTGCTTTGCTGGTTGTCCTGATTTTGCTGGTGCCTGTTTCACTGGTGCTTGGTTATCAGGAGCCTTATTTGCAGGACTAGGCTCGCTCTGTTTACTTTTATCTACCCCGCCATAATGTGTAAACCTTTTGCCAGAGTTTATATGTTTTTTTACAAACTGTTCATCGTATTCACTAGCTTTTGCTAATTTCAATTTTGTTGGCCACCCCGCCAATCCATCAATCGGTAAGCCAAATTCATATTGAAAATTCCTTAACGCCCAATATGTGCTCCAGCCAAAAACCCCATCAATCTTACCGTTATAAAAACCCAAATACTGGAGCCTCGATTGAAGCTCAATGACATCATCTCCAACCGCACCCTTTTCAATTACCTGATTAGAGAAAGCACGCACCTCCTTGCTTTCAGAAATCGATGATGTCACGATCAGAAGGATTAGTATAAATAACTTAATTAGGATTTTCTTCTTTTTCATGGAATTTTAACCCCCATTGTAAATCTTTTTAGCAGTAAACCTATTTTTTGTTTTAATGGGTTTTTTATTCCATTTAAATAAATAAAAAACCCTTCTTTATGATTGAAGGGTTTTTTGGACAGAATATTGTTTTTTCAAATGATTGGCACTTAAGATTTTCGCTTTCTTAACTTTTCTTAGACCAAACCACCAAAGAAAAATCATAAACGGAAAAATAATCAAAAGCCAATTTTCTTGTGAGATTAAGATATAATCGTATGCTCCATGGAGAATAAATGGCAAAAGCAAGGAAAGAATGACCCACTTCGCTTTATTTCCTTCTGTAAATTTTGCCTTTCCAATATAAAAGCCCATAATTACACCAAATAGGGCGTGACTGGAAACAGGTAACAATGCACGCGTCATGGCGTGTTCGATTCCATTCGCTATTAAATAAAAGATATTTTCGACTGTAGCAAAACCAAGTGAAACAGCTACTCCGTAAACAATTCCATCAAAGGGTTCATCAAACTCTACATGCTGATAAACAACATAAAAGAGTATAAACCATTTAAAGAACTCTTCAAACAGGCCTGAGCTAAGAAATGCATGGAATAGTTCAGATTTTACTATATGTTCTGTTTCAAGGACATGCTGGATAAACATAATTGGAAACACAAGAAGTGCTCCGTACATAAAAGTCCTTAAAACGAAAGAAATTGGCTCTGGTTCATATTCATCTTTTAAATAAAAGTAACTTAGTAATGCCAGTCCGGGGGCAAGTCCGGCTGATAATATTCCCAGCATGATGAACCTCTTTTCAAATCCATTTTCTTAATCGTAACATGGTTTCTCAATAAAGAAAATGAAAGATTCATTCCAATTCCTAATAGGTATTTATATTTTGGTTAGTTCAAACTTAAAATCTAATTTCATTCAAATTACTTGCAAGGGCAACTGCCAATTTGATTCTTGCTTTTTTAGAGTCATTATCACTCCCAAGAATTACGCCTTTATTAAATAGGTCAAAGGCACTTCCTTCATAATCATAGGTTGTATAAACTGAACCTTCTTCCGCGCTCGTAGTTATAACCAGTTTCATTCCTTGGGCAATGGCTTTTTCGATTTCTGTCATCATTTTAGGTGCAACTTGACCACGTCCCACTCCCTCTAAGATAATTCCAGTAATCCCAGACTCCCGCGCTGCCTTAATAAATTTCCCATCCGCTCCCATATAGCATTTAATGATTTCAACTTGAGGGATGGAAGATTTAATCTCAAAATACTCTCTTTTAATTGGTTTTTGGAAAACATGAACTTGATCATTATCTATAATGCCAAGGTATCCAAACCCAAATGAGTTAAAGCCTTGAATATTAGATGCATGTTCTTTTTTCACATAACGTGCTGCAAATATTCGTTCATTAAAAACAACAACTGTTCCAGCATTCCTTAAATCATCAGAACAAGCACAATAAATGGCATGACGTAAATTAATATATACATCGCTTCCTAAATCCTCTGGCGAGCGCTGTGACCCTGTCACGACCACAGTCCTGGAGTCATTAATTGTTAAATCGAGAAAATAGGAGGTTTCTTCCATCGTGTCTGTTCCATGTGTGACAACAACCCCTGAAACATCTTCATCCTTAAAATAGTTTTCTATTTTATCCTTCAATAATAATAAATCATCGAAGGTAATATGAATACTTGCTTTCTGAAAAACAGATTCAACAACTACTTCGATGTCCTTTGGCAAATTACACATACTTGCCAATTCTTCACCCGTTATCGCTCCTGAAGCTAATTTTCCTGAATCTTTATTTGTCTTACTTGCAATAGTCCCACCTGTCGTTAATAAAACTACCTTTTTCATTATTTAACCACCCTTTTTGCATCTTTTTCTATAATCGAGCGAGAGATTGACTCTCCGTGGAATCTGCCATTTTCAATAAATATTTCATTTGCGTTATTTCCAGCTGCGATAACACCTGCAATATATATTCCCTCTATATTTGTCTCCATCGAATCCGGACTAAAGAATGGCCTTCCTGATTCTTCATCAATGTTCACACCCATATTTTTTAAAAATTGATGGTCTGGATGGTATCCGGTCATGGCAAATACAAAATCATTACTTATCGTCTTATCTTCAGCGTCTTTTGTATAAATAATTTGATTCTCTGTTATTTCTTTAACGCAGGCGTTAAATTCCATTAAAATGGTTCCTGTTCGAACTAACGACTCAAACTCGGGGAGAATCCAAGGCTTAATACTTGGTGAATATTTATCACCACGATATAAAACGGTCACTCTCGCACCTGCTTTAACAAGTTCTAGGGCCGCATCAACACTTGAGTTTTTTCCGCCAACCACACAAACATCTTTATCGAAATATGGATGGGCCTCTTTAAAATAGTGGAATACCTTTGGTAAATTTTCGCCCGGAACATTCATATAATTTGGATGATCATAATAACCGGTTGCGATGATTACATGGCGTGCACAATACGTATTCTTATTAGTAAAGACTTGAAACGTCTCATCCTTTTTAAGAACTTTATTTACTTGTTCGAAAGAGTTTATACGCAGCTGTTTTCGTTTAGCGACTTCTCTATAATAGACAAGAGCTTGATTTCTTTTTGGTTTGTAACTCTCAGTAATAAATGGCACTTCACCAATTTCTAACTTTTCTGCCGTGCTAAAAAATGTTTGATGGGTTGGATAGTGATAAATGGAATTTACCACATTTCCCTTTTCAATGATTAATGGATTTTTTCCTTTATCCTGAATGGCGATGGCTGCTGCTAAGCCACAGGGGCCACCACCAACAATTATGATATCTTCTATTTGCATCATAGGTACACTCCTTAATACAGTAACATGGATGACAAAAAACTCCTATCGTCTATGATAGGAGTTTTTAAACTATGTTTCAATGGGTAACTATAATATTTAGCCGCAGCTCGTGATTAAATCCAGCCTCTAAAGCGGCTCGCTTCTGCCATTTTTCTAACCCCAACCATATATGCAGAAAGACGCATATCTACTCGACGGGTCTGGGCAGTATCGTAAATATTATTAAAGGATTTTACCATTACTTTTTCAAGCTTTTCTTCCACTTCTTCTTCCGACCAATAGTAACCTTGGTTATTTTGAACCCACTCAAAATAAGAAACTGTTACTCCTCCGGCTGAAGCTAAAACATCTGGTACAAGGAGAATCCCACGCTCAGTTAAAATTTCCGTTGCTTCGAGTGTTGTTGGACCATTTGCTGCTTCAACAACGATGCTCGCACGAATATTATGAGCATTTTCTTCAGTAATTTGATTTTCTATCGCGGCTGGTACCAGAATATCACACTCAAGTTCCAGCAATTCCTTATTAGTTATCGTGTTATTAAATAACTTTGTAACTGTTCCGAAGCTGTCCCGTCTATCTAGGAGATAATCAATATCTAAGCCATTAGGATCATGAAGGGCACCATATGCATCAGAAATCCCAATTACTTTTGCTCCCGCATCATGCATAAATTTAGCTAAAAAGCTTCCCGCATTACCAAAACCTTGTATAACTACTCGCGCATCCTCAATTTGGATGCCTTTCTTCTTGGCAGCCTCTTGGATGCAGATCGTCACACCTTTTGCAGTGGCAGATTCACGCCCATGCGACCCACCCAGAACAAGCGGTTTTCCTGTAATAAAACCAGGTGAATTGAATTCATCTATTCGACTATATTCATCCATCATCCATGCCATGATTTGCGAATTTGTAAATACGTCTGGAGCTGGAATATCTTTAGTTGGTCCTACAATTTGACTAATTGCTCTAACGTAACCTCGGCTTAATCTCTCAAGCTCTCTAAAGGACATATCTCGAGGGTCGCAAACGATACCGCCTTTACCACCACCATACGGCAGGTCAACAATTCCACATTTCAAGCTCATCCAAATTGAAAGGGCTTTCACTTCCGTTTCTGTTACACCTGGATGGAAACGAATCCCACCCTTTGTTGGCCCTACTGCATCATTATGTTGTGCACGGTATCCAGTAAAAATTTTTATGGAACCATCATCCATTCTTATTGGAATTTTAACGGTCATTAAACGTAATGGCTCTTTCAAGAGCTCGTAAACCTCTTCAGGATAACCTAACTTTTCAAGGGCCTTATGTATAACTGTTTGCGTCGATTTCAACACATCATGCTTTTCCTCTTGATTAGTCTTTTCATTTTCTCTTTCGGCTACCATTTGTAATCCTCCCTAAAAAAATGCTGCGAATGTTGTCATCTTTCAGACACAAGTATACACCTTTCATTCATTTATGCAAGAAGAAAAGTATAAAAAAAATCATTTATGTAAACGCTGCCATCAGCATTTATAAAGAAGTTACAAATGCAATGGCTAAATATTATTGTTCAATATCATTTTCCCATTTAAGGGCGGTGGACGCCCTTTTTTATCTATAAAATCAAGTAATTTTACTTAAAAAAATGAAGAATGGTTTCCACCGCTTGTTGTTCGATTATTCGTTTACCGTACTCAGCTAGAACATATGGACTAAGAATAGATGCATTGCCAAATTCGGATAAAACGCAGGCTGCTTTCATATTTTTTTCCGAATCTAGATTATCCATTATTAAATAGTAGCGGTTGTTCCAAACATAGAGGCTCCCGCCGAAAATATTCACAGAGGACAGTCTTTTGGCAAGGCCGATAATATCTTCAAATTCATCAAACTCATACAAGAGATCCTCATAGCCTTCAACTCTTACTTGCATCTCGATAAAACCATCATACAAAATTTCATCATCTTCTATCACATCATCAACGGTAATAATCAATATCATCCCTTGAGCTTGGAGGGAGAACACCTCTACCGCAACAGAACCTTGAATATCAACATCAAATTCCTCACTTGCCTCTTCCAGCATATCATGGAAAAGCTGATTCCATTTAATGGAGTCCTTCCAAATATCTTCTTTGGAGAGTCCTCTGTCAAATAAATCATCAGAGGTTAGAAAAATCTTTATTTTATTGGCTGTTAAGCGTTCTAAGCGCATGATTTTGCCCCCTGCCGTGACATAACTCTTGTTTTCAGTGTATGCCCCAGGGTTCTGTTGGTGAATTGTCTATATTTATCCTTCCTTTTCAGAATTCCCATTAAGTGTAATCAGGTGACATTCAGCTGGTGCACCTAACCGGAGTGGAATGGAAGTGGTACCATAACCATTACTTATAAGAAGGACTGTATTATCCAGCTTTTTTATTTTTCCCCGCTCATGGGGGCTATATCCTAAAATATGGATCTGCCCACCGTGTGTATGCCCGCTTAACACCAAGCGTATTTTATGCTCTGGAAGAATCTTATCTGTAATATTAGGATAATGACTGGCTAATATCTTAAAACCACTTTCTTCCGCATCTAATATGGCCAAATCAAGGCGATCTCGTTCTTGGCTTAAATCATCTACACCTAGTAAACAAAATTTTTCTCCTTCAGTAGATTCAAAGGTAACTGCTGTATTAGCTAATACTTTTATACCCAATTCTAGGAGTATGGCATCCAATTTATGATAATCCACTTCATAATCATTATTTCCCCAAACAAAATAAACTGGGCCAATTTGTTTTAATTTCATTAAGTTTGCCTTTACTTTTTCAAAAGATACTCCTTTTTCAGTTAAATCACCACCGATTACAACAATATCCGCTTTCCCCATAGCTGGATTTACCACTTTATCAGCGATCGTTCGCCTATGTATATCGGAAATGAAAAAAATCGAAACACTGCCAAGTGATTTAGGAAAGTCAGGAAAGCTGAATTCATGTTCTATGATTTTATTCAAAAAAGCTTCTCGTACCATATATATAAGAAGGCATCCGCCCATGATGAACAAGAAAACTAATGTTATAACCATTTCTCTTTTCCCCATTTCTTAACTAACGTTCAATGGAAATCATACCATAAAAAAGACTTAAACTAAAAAATACAATTGTTTGTACCAAGCCTAAATAAAAGAGAAGGCAAAAAACAATCAGAAGATATAGGTACTCAATGAGAAGGTCAACACCAATTACTTTTCGTTTTTGCCAAGCTATTTTTGTTCCAACAATAAGTTCTGATAGGACTCTTCCAGTTAAGAGAAATCCGATAAAAAAAACCAAAGTTGCTGCAAAAAATTTTAAAGGATTTATGACAAGACTTATAAAGAAATCAGATATCACAAAAGGATGTGGTATTGAAATCCATTTGATGAGTATATACCCACATAAAAAAATCACAAAATACTTAATCACTTTAATGAACATAAAAAACCCCTCCCATACAATGTATGAGAAGGATTTAAAAACTTACCTACTGCTAGTTAATCGTCTTCTTGGATACTCAATATTCTGAAGCCATGGTCTTCCAGCCGCTTAGTGAATTTATCGATGTTGTCTTTTTTCTCAATCTTCATAACGATTCTTCGGACAAGTTTATCTGTTTCATCAAAGGTTACCAGAGAAATAATATGCTCGTGGAATTGATGTGCGATTTCAGACAGGCGTGCAATCCGTCCTTCGGTTTCAACTGATGTAAAGGCAATCCTCACACCAGGACGATTTACCCCAAATGCACTTTCGAAAGAACTAATTACATCCGAGCGTGTCACTACTCCAAGGAAGTTTTTGTTCGCATCAACAACCGCTAATAAAGGGAAATCCTTTAAATCAAGAAGTGTTTTCTCAAATAATTCTCCGCCTTCTAGAAACTTATCATGATGTGTAACAATATCTTTTACAAAAGTTGAAGTTAAATACTCATCCTTTTGATGATTAGACTGAAAGTAACTCTCATAAATGTTATATCTTGTTGCTACGCCCACATACTTTTCCCCACTTAATACCGGGAGCCCATCAATCTGATGTCTTTCCAAGCTTTCTAAAGCCTCTTTCAGTGAAGTATTTTCCTGGGCAGTAAAGCATTCATGCTTTGGAATCATAATATTTTTTACGAACAATTCCCATCACCTCGAAATATAATCATGCTTTATTTAGTATACTTCTATAAGGCTTGGAAAAAACCCTTTTGCATTTAAGATTATGTCATAGAAAAAGGAACATTTCATATTATTAAATGATGTTGAATAAAGGGAGGGCTAAAATGAATACACATATCAAAACCTTTCATCCGTATGCGAGTCCGTTTGACCCTTGCCAGCCAATCCTTGAAAAAACTTACTCTACCCCACCACATTTATATATGGGATTTCAACCACCAAACCTGCAACAATTTACACCACTTGAGGCACTGAGAGCCGGCACTTTATGGAAAGACTTTTATGATCCTTACTTTAACACATTTGAGAAGGCCAAAGGGGGACTGCCCACATGAAACAGGTTCCCGCCGAATATTATCAATTAATGGAACAGCTCCAAGCTGTCGACTTTGTTTTAGTTGAACTAACCCTTTACCTTGATACACATAATGATGATCTTGAAGCCATCAATCAATTTAATCATTACGTAAAAGAAAGAAAACATTTAAAAAAGGCATTTGAAAGCCAATTTGGTCCATTATTGCAATATGGTAATAGTTACTCCAGTTATCCTTGGAATTGGGATGACACCCCTTGGCCATGGCAAGTTTAAAAAGGAGGGTGAGGTAAATGTGGATATATGAAAAGAAACTACAATATCCTGTTCGAGTCAGTACGTGTAACCCGACGTTAGCAAAATATTTAATTGAGCAGTATGGCGGTGCAGACGGAGAACTCGCGGCAGCACTCCGATATTTAAACCAAAGATACACGATTCCTGATAAAGTAATTGGGCTATTGACAGACATCGGCACAGAAGAGTTTGCCCACCTGGAAATGATTGCCACGATGGTTTATAAATTAACGAAAGATGCCACTCCAGAGCAAATGAAAGCAGCTGGATTGGCAGAACATTACGCCGACCATGATAGCGCATTATACTACCATAATGCCGCAGGAGCTCCATTTACAGCTACTTATATAACTGCAAAGGGTGACCCAATTGCAGATTTATATGAAGATATTGCAGCCGAAGAAAAGGCCCGTGCCACTTACCAGTGGTTGATTAATTTAAGTGATGATCCTGATATCAATGATAGCCTTCGCTTTTTACGTGAACGGGAAATCATTCATTCGCAACGCTTCCGTGAAGCGGTTGAGATATTAAAAGATGAACGTGGCAAAAAAACAATCTTTTAATACCAAATAAGAAGCAGTTGTTGTCTGCTTCTTATTTCTTTTCATGATATAGATTAATGTCATATTTTGTTTTCATCATTTCAAAGACAATATGGCGGCTTTTCCATTCCTCTTCTTTCTTCCAATAATCTTTACTGCGGTCAACAATTTCACAGCGTAATTCATGGTATTCTTTTTCTGCTTTGTCTTTTTTCTCTTTCAACAAGTTCATGGTTCCATACATGCCCACACAAAAGACTAACAGTGTTAAATTATTCGAATCATTAACAAAGGCAGAAAACATCGCAGCAAAGGAATAGGAATAAATACTGGCAACTGTTAGATATAAATAGACAAAAAAACTCGCGGCCAATATTATTGTTGCCCAGATTGAAAGGATATGCCGCTTTTTAAACCGATCAAACTTCTCTTTCCTTTTTCTTACATTTTCAAGTGCTTGTTTGGTTGCTTGATCCGTATTTTCAAGTAATTGGATTGGAGAATCCATTTTATCACCCTCCATTTCTCTATATATACATATGAACTTGTCCTTTCTATTATGTTTTTTTCATGAAAAAACCGATCACTAAGGGATCGGCTAATTGTTTATTGGTATTTTCAAAACCTGTCCTGCATTAACTTGTTTGCTCCGAAGATGATTGGCTTTCATAATGATGTCCATCCCCTTTGGAGAATGGTAGTACTTCAAGGCTATTCTATATAGGTTTTCGTTTGGTTTAACTGTATGCGTTACAGTAGAATTAATTTGTGATTCTGTCGAGTTTTTTGTTGGTTTTTTTGGGGGTACTGTAGTTTCAGACTGTTTTACCTCGTTGCTAGTTTGTTCTGTTTCATGATCCTCAGGATTCGTTTCCTTCGATTGATCCAAATCTTCGGCTTTTGTTTCTTCTTCCTCATTTGGCGTTTCTAAATTAATGGTTTCATAGCCAACAGAATCCTCAGTGGTTTTAGGAACTCCATTAACTTTTTTAGCACCATCACGGTACGAAATTGCACTAAAAATAATGATTGGCAGGAGGATAAAGAACAAAACTAATAAACGTATAACTGGGTACTTTAACTTCCACTTTATTTTTTTCTTCTTTTGCCGATGTATATGCTCACGAGGCGGCAAGTCGTCTTTGGTGTCCACTTTCTCATTAATTTTTTCTATTCTTTGTTTTAAACGTTCCGCCTGGTCCCTGTAAGGCTCTTCGCTATTCATAACCGCACTTCTCCCCGTTCATTTTCTCTGGTTGGACTTTTACATTTTATATAAACACCTAATAAAAAATCAATAACAAAATGCATAACAATTGTAATAGCTAAATTATTGGTCCATTCAAAAATTAGTCCAATCAAAAAGCTTAATACAACAATATTTACAAATAAAAACCAATTAAAAAGATATCGATAGTGAATAATTGCAAAAATAATGCTCGCGAAAACCAGTCCTACTTTTGTTTGTATGATTCCTCTAAACAATAATTCCTCACTAAACGCTACAAAAAAAGCAATCAGTACGATGTGACAAATGTTTCTATTTCTAAAGATTCTTTCATTTAAACCCCCATCATCATAAAAGGAAGAAGGCAGCCATTTCATTAAGAGAACATCTAACATCACAACTATTAATCCTGCAGGAATCCCAATTGTAAAAATGTGAGAGTCATCCAGAATAATATTTTCTAAATAGGAGAAATGGTCAAAAAATATAAACCCCAATAGTAATGAGATGACACAGAGAATTATTTGTGTCATATACAGATGAAAAAGCAAATCTCTATCCGTTAATCCATTTATTAATTCAAAATACTTCTTTTTCATTCCCTCAACTCACTATTGATTAGAATTTTGGCAAGATATTCTTTCCAGTTTTGTTCCGTTTTTTTCACCAAAGGAAAATCACTAGAATGACTTGTTTGGTAGTCAATTATTTGAAGTCCGCATATGTCACAGCATTTGTTTACTGTGTTTAATAGTGTTTCATCAAAATATTGTAAAATATTTTGACGTCTGCATAATCTAGACTCAGCCCATTTTTTCATTCGATAAATATTATTCTTTTTAATTGTTAATCTTTCCTGAATAAACTCTTTAATAATAATTCGTAATTGTTTAAGACTTATTGTTTCAAGAGGCGTATTTATGACAAAGTCCTCAACAATCCGCCATTGAATTTCCGAGAAACCGCCAAGATCCATTAGCTTGATATCTAAAGTAATCTTTCCATCTTTTAACATCCGTTTCTCATCCAGCTTATTAAACAACCAGTCTATTTGCTGCTCAGATGGTAATTCACTCTCAGCAAGCTGAATCGGCAGTTGTTCATCCCCAGGCGTATAAAGAAGGACGGCAATACTTGGTTTGCCATCTCGACCCGCCCTTCCAATTTCTTGAAGATACGATTCTATCTGCATCGGCATATGATAATGGATTATAAACCGGATATTTTCCTTATTTATTCCCATGCCAAAGGCACTTGTTGCACATATAACATCTAATTGTCCATAAAGAAACTGCTGCTGAATCAGTATTCTAGTGGATTGGTCCAAACCGCTATGATAGGCCATCGCACGGCAGATTCCTTTTTCTGTTAAAAAGGAAGCCATTTGTTCCGCCATTTTTTTACTTGAAAAATAAATGATCCCTGGCTTTTTCAAACTGGCAACAAGCTCATGGACAACCCCTTGCTTTTCGCGGAAGTCTAATAATTTTTTAACATAAAAACCGATATTGGGCCTGTCAATGGTAGACTCTATTTTTTTAATTTCATCCAAATCAAGTGAACGAATGATGTCCTCTCTTACTTTTCTAGTAGCAGTTGCAGTCAGCGCAAGTGTGAGCGGATCGCCAAACTTTTTTCTAATTTCACCTAGTTTTGAATAATCTGGTCGAAAGTCAAAGCCCCATTGGGAAATACAATGGGCTTCATCGACCACAAACAATGAAATTGTAAGTTCTTGTAGTTTGCGGAGGATAAAAGGAACCATTAACATTTCAGGTGATATGAAGATATACTTATACTGTTTAAGTTGATGAAGGGCATTTTGCCTTTCATCTGCACTAAGAAAGGAGTTTAATGCAATTACTCTCTTTTCACCAAATTTCTTAAAATGTTCCACTTGGTCTTGCATCAGTGAAAGGAGCGGAGATATTATTAAAATTTGCCCTTTTAACAGTAACCCTGGCAGTTGGTAACACAATGATTTTCCTGTTCCTGTCGGGAGCATGGCCAATGTATGTTGACCAGATAAGATTGATGTGATGACCTCTTTTTGTCCTGTCTTAAAACTTGGATAACCAAAATGTTCTATTAATACTTTTTCTAGTTCCATTATCTATCACCATATTTCGCCAATACCAGCCTTATTTGAAAATATGTTGCGGTTACTATCTTTTCTCGAATTAACTTTAACTGTTTGGTTGCCATTTGACGTGAAATTACTAAGATTTTATTTTGTAACTCTCTATCTACGTAAGCATCAATAGAGAAATTTTCTGAATTTAGGGATAATTCAACCAGATGGTCTTCTATTGTACTTAATTTCAAGTGCCTTATATTTGCAATCATATCAAGTGTATATCCTTGATTTAATAATCTCTGTGTTTTCCTAGTTGATATTGTTAATTCATCATTTTCCATTAACCCTTTGACTAAAAATGGCAAAATTTTAAACTCACTACTATCTTCCTCAATTTTTTGTAATAAATAATGCAGTGTATTTGTAAACCCAATTTGGTAATCGTGGAAATCTATATTTAACTGTTTGGCTGTTTGAAGAGAGGTCAAGCCAATTTGTTGAAAACCTGTTAACCGAAATATTACAAACGCGGGGTCCAATTCATGTCCTGCATCAAAACAATTTTCTAGTTCTGAATAAACGGTTGTCCCCATTTCCATTCTAGGCAGGTTAATACTTTTTAGAGTTGATTTTAACCAACTATGAACCTCTTTGTTTTTTTGGATGGGAATATATCTTGTTTCTCCGAACATTAAATTGGATATCACCTGAACTAATAAGGACAATCTTTCCCAAAATAAGGTTGTCATTTGATGATAGAGCCAGCCATTAATATACTTTGGCAATTGATTTTTTTCTAGGAGTTCTTTTCCAAGTGGAGTCAAAATAAATCGCTGTTCCCCGATATTTTTTATCCACTTTTTTTCACTCATCGATTGAATGATCTCTTCAAAAGATTCCCTAGATAACTGTTCGTAAATCCCAAAAAAACTTTTCAACGAAAATAAATGGGCATCTTGGATAGTTTGCGATGACTTTTTTCCATTAAGAAGGTGATAGACCGAATAAATGGTCCGTTCCCTATTTAATTGTTTTATACTATAAAGAATGATGGATTCAATTTGGAGCATACGAACCTCCCATCACTTATTTCGCACATATTCGACCAAAAACTGCATTTTCCTTCTTTATTCTACCATGAAATAAAGGATCTTGATGCCCAAAAATGTGGAAGATTTAGAAAAACACTTGGATAAACTAAAGGGATAAAGGCATTTTTCTATTGAAAAGTTGACGATACAGTTTTACAATAGATATGAGTTATCCGTTTTCATATTTATAATGGAAATGAGTCTTATTTTTTAAATTTACTGGGAGGTTTTTTTCATGGCAAAGTACACAATTGTTGATAAGGAAACATGCATTGCATGTGGAGCTTGCGGCGCAGCAGCACCAGATATCTATGATTACGATGATGAAGGTATCGCATTCGTAACTCTTGATGATAATGAAGGAATTGTTGAAATTCCTGATGTATTAATCGATGACATGATGGATGCTTTCGAAGGCTGTCCTACAGATTCCATTAAAGTAGCAGACGAAGCTTTTGATGGCAATCCGACTAAATTTGAATAATATTTAGGATAATATGTTTAAGCTACTGCCTCTCTCTTTTTTAGGTGAGGGGCTTTTATTTTTGTATACAAAATAAAAAACAGGAGGAATGATTCCCCCTGTTGTTCAACTACTTAGGCGCTTTTAATAGTCGTATATTTATTGATCCATGCTTGCATCCGAATGAACAGAAGCATGAAGATGGCGGACATCATAACACCTTTTAAAAGGTTAAATGGTAAGATTGCTGGCAATACTAAATTCCGCATATCTGGAAAGCCCATTAGAACGGTATAAGCAGGTAAAATAACCAAGTAGTTTAAAATACTCATCAATACTGCCATGATTGCCGTCCCACTAATTAATGCTAGCGTCATACCTTTTCTAGTCTTAAGTCTATTATATACAAAATAAGTTGGCAGAATAAACACAATACCCGCAACGAAATTGGCTATCTGCCCCACAGGAATTCCCGTTTGGCTACCAGTCTGAATATAATTAAGGACATTTTTAAAAAACTCAACTAAAATTCCTGCAATCGGTCCAAAAATCAATGTGGCAATTAATGCTGGAATGTCACTGAAATCGACAAACAAGAAATTTGGGAATAGCGGCAATGGAAATTGTATGAGCATTAGCAGAAAAGCAATACTACTCAGCATTCCTATTGACACATAAGCCCTAACATTCATTTTCCTCTTTTTCTGCATTTTCTTCATCTTCCTCTCTCCTTTTTTTGATCCATCGCGTTAAGGAAGAGAGGTTCAGCAAACAGACGAGACCAATGTAAATAAAAACTCCCTCAGCAATAATTGCTTGAGGGAGTTTACAAAGGCACGCTTAATAAACGTTCTTTAAAATATTATTTTTGAACGTCTGCAGAACCTCCATCTTCTCCCATCCAGACTATACTGTCGGCTTTGGAATCTCACCAAATCCTGCCATAAAACGGCTCGCGGGCTTATGAGTTTTACTCAAATACCGCCGATCGGGAATTTCACCCTGCCCCGAAGATAGATCGATATTAAATTACATTTCTAATTATACTGTAGAACTTATCTTTTGTTAAGTAAAAGGTTTCAGCAATAAAACCCGCAGTCAATAGCCTGCGGGTTTTATTGCTCGAAATTAATTTACATTTAATATTTGTTTAGGTTTAATCAGATTGGTGGAAAGATGGTTTAATTCTTTAATCCGGGTAACCGAGATGTTTTTTTTCTTCGAAATCGAATACAGTGTATCACCGTGTTTGACGATATATTGCTGGTTAGTCACCTTGATTTTATCCTCATGATGGAATTTAATATGTGAGCTCGCTTCTAATACATCATCATTACCTGCCGCAATCCCTCCGCGTACAGTCTCCCCGGTTTTAGCTTTTCCTAATATCGTTTCTGGATCCAAGGCAAACTTCTTATCATATCTCCATTCTTGCTGATGCGTTTCAAAATGGAGATGTATCCCGGTAGCTTGTCCAGTTTCCCCCATTTTTCCTATTACTGTACCTTGCTTAATCTTTTGCCCTTGAAATACGTTTCGCTTGTTTAAGTGTGCGTAGACAGTCACTAAATGACTTGGGTGTTTAATAAACACTACATTTCCATATGTATTAGAATAATAAGATTTCACCACTTGTCCGTCAGCCACGGCAAGTACAGGTGTATTTATTTTTCCAGCGATATCAATCCCCTTATGCTTACCCATCCTTGTTCCATATATATCAGAAACTATACCATCCGCAGGCCATATCCACCCATCCCTAATCTTTTTATCAACCTTTATACTAGCTTCGGAATGCTTTCCTCCTAAAAATAACAAACTGACACATAGCGCCATAATTAGGGCTATTAAAACCCTTTTTATGTAATCTCGCATTTCCTTTAGTCACTCTCCTTAATTCTTTTCCTCCTCCACACAATATGTAGTTTTTTTCACCTTTAGAACATATTCCTTATCTGTGGAGTGATTAGGCATACTTGTTATAATTTGGAGAAACGGTAAATAATATTCATAAAAAAATCAACCTTTAACGGTTGATTAAATAAAATTATTGTAATGTCCGTTGATTCGGGGCCAACGGTACTTTGTTCTCTTTTGAGAGGTCAAATGGACCAATATTCTTAATTGGCGGGTTCGTAATAAAGACTTTATCTAATCCGAATTCTTTTGCAGTTAATAACAGTGACTCATAAGCGTTTATTGTTGCTTGATCATCTTGAAGGATCGTATCTTCCTTCATTGATACAATTAATGTTTTCTCTTGAATAGACACCTCATTTATCGGCAGTGCAGGTAAAAGCGAACTTTTTAATCCTAATGTGGGTTGATCCTTTTTCATATCCTCTACAGCCATCTTAATATCTTTATATTTTTCTATAGATGGGACTAAGAAGGGTATTTCATTACCCTCGGAATAGTAAAAGAAGAAGGCATGATTCTTTTGTTGCTGTATGCTTATTTTTTCCTGATGACCATAATTCCCCAATTCAATGCCTGGTTCACCATTGGTTGAAAATCTTATCTTTTTTAAATCACTATTGGAGGAGAAATCTTTTTGCAGTACATTAATAAAATTTGTTTCTGTCGCAGAACCTTGTCCGTACTGATGGTATAATGGCACATCCACTAAGATTGCTTTATTTTTATTATCAAGTTTCAATGCAGCATTAAGAGGATAGAATTCACTTAATCCCCATTCCTGCTCCTTTAAATTCACCATATTTTCATTAAATAACTCCAGCCATGTTTTCTCATTTGAATCATTAATTATGGTTGAAACGGGTACAAGTATTTGTATTTGTGGGTCAGGAATCCAGTAGGTTAACACTTTTCCTCCGTCCACTTCTTCATCATAAATAGCCGTTTTCAAAGTTTGAGTTTTATCCGCTCCTGTAAATGTCCTTGCTTTTGAACTTGTATCATCCTTTTTCAAAGCAATGGCTGAATTTTTATCTGCCGTTTGTATATCTCGCTCTACAGACGATTTTTCTTGACTAGCATGTTCCTCTGAGTATTGTGGACCGACCATTAATTTAGGAATTAAGATAAAGAATATGAGCAAGGCAGCAACAGTAGCAAGACCAGGTACCAGCCATTGTTTTGGTTTTGTTTTTCTTATTGGAAGATTTTGATAAATGTCACGAGGATTGCGATCATCTTGTATTTTAGGCATCTGCCTTAATAATTCTTCGAGCTGCTTATCGCTCCACTCTGACTTTTTCACTAGTTAATCCCTCCTTTTCATAAGAAAATTCCATATGCTTCTTCAATACCTTTAATGAACGGTGTTGTGTAGTTTTTACCTTACTTTCAGTCCATCCTAATGCTTGGGCTGTTTCAACAATAGATAAATCTTGTATATAACGTAAAATTATTACAGCTCTTTGATCCAGTGTGCAATATTCCAGGCAATTGTATACCCATCTGATTTCTTCCCTTTGTACTGCAATATCTTCTGGAATTGGATATCCGTCTTTCAGTTGATCAGTTGACCAATCGAATTTTTCCAGTAATCTTCCTTTCCATCCTTTTTGTTTTCGGAAAAAGTCAATAGCTACATTTCTAGCGATTGAAAACAGCCATGTTTTCTCACTGCTTTTCCCTTCAAAACGACGATAGGATTTAAATACCCTTATATAAACCTCTTGGACAAGATCCTCTGCTTGTTCTTTGTTTCTAACCATATAAAAAAGAAATTGAAAAACGTCGTGATGGTATTTTTGATAAAGATCATCGAAAACGGAGTCCATCCATTCCCCTCCCCGTTCAAAATATTAGTCGATTTATATGTATAAAAAGTTTCACCTTATAAATATAGACTTTTTTGTGACAAAATGAAAGGTATAATTTGGAATTGATTTCCTAAAGGTTTGATAAAAAAACTCATCCAGTTTAATGGATGAGTTTTATGATATCTAGCTCCAGCGACCAACGACTAGTGGATTGGCTCTCTCCTCCTTGCGATAAGTCAACATCGAATCGCTGGCGCTCTTCGTGTTTCCTTTATCTCATGCGGAGCGGTTCCAATCCTGTCGTGCGCTAAACGGTCGCTTCCGCTTTTAAATGTTTCCCGTGTATCAAGAACAATCGGCAAAAAACTTGTTCATTTTACTATTTTCGAGGTACTAAGAAGGAAAATGTCGTCCCATGTCCGAGTTTACTCTGAACCGAAATATGACCATGGTGTGCATCAATAATATTTTTAACTATGGCTAGTCCAAGGCCTGTCCCTGCTCTTCCTCTAGTTCTGGCTTTATCGGCTTTATAAAAGCGTTCAAAAACGAACGGCAAGTCTTCTTCGGGAATACCAGAGCCAGAATCCTGTACTCTAATCATGATTCCCTTTTCGTCTGATGTGACTCTTAATTTAACTGCTCCGCCTTTAGGTGTATGTCTGATTGCATTATCAATTAAATTAGTGAGTACCTGTTCGATTCGATCAGGATCAATAGAAATAGAGGTGATTCCATTTTCAATTTCAGTATACAATTGAATTTCATTATCTTTAGCTAATCCCTGAAACTTATGGATTATACGATTAATAAATGAAGAAATATTAATTTCTTCCATTGTTAATTGGAGATGACCCGCTTCCATTCGCGCCAGGTCCAGCAACTCATTTACAAGCCGGCCCATCCGCAATGATTCATCGTAAATGACCTTTGCCATTTCCTTTTTCTCTTCCTGGGATTCAGCAATATCATCTACAATCGCCTCACTATACCCTTGTAACATCGATATAGGAGTTCTAAGTTCATGTGAAACATTCGCAATAAAGTCTTGTCTCATTTTATCTAACTGCCGTTCCTCTGTCATATCCCTTAAAACAGCAACAGCACCGCGGATAAATCGGTTACTATATAATGGGCTTACTAGGATGACCCAATGCCTGCCTTGAAACGAAATTTCACCAACTTGTTCTGACTCAGTATCTACTGCTTGTTGAAAAAGATCCATTACCTCTGTTGGGATAGCCTCAGAATCAGAACTAAATCCACCCATTTCATAATACCAATATTGTAGAAAACGGTCAGCTGGGGGATTAGTAATTAAGATTGTACCGTCCCGATTAAAAGTAATAACTCCATCTGCCATACTACTTAAGATACTTGATAGCTGTTCTTTTTCTTGGCTCAGTGCACTCATATTGAATTTCAATTGTCTGCCCATTTGGTTAAACGCAGTTGCTAATTCACCAATTTCATCATGAGTAAGGATGGGAACTTTGGTATCAAACTTCCCTCTAGCCACTTCAAATGCTGCTTCCTTCATCTTTCTTAACGGAGCAGCAATTCTTGTAGATAAAAAGAATGCAAAAATGGTTGTAAGAATAATTGCGACGCCTGCCACAAGTAGAATAAATTTGGTTGTTTCATGAGTTGTTTCCTGCATGACTTCCGTTGATTGATAAATGAAGACGGCACTATGCTCTTCCCCAGGAAGATGCAAAGGTACACCGATAATTGAAAACTTAGTTCCCTTATCATCATCATCATTTTCATTGAACGTAAGTGTGGAAACCTTTTCTACATTAACGTCTCTTTTAAAGACTTGTGATAAATTGGGGTCATTCTTAATATCTGTCAATGATAATCTTTTCGTCTTTTCTGTGTTTGGAGAGTAGTAGATTTCATTATCATTTTTGATGATGACTACATTATTCACTTTATCGATAATTTCCCATGATATCTCTAATCCAAGTGATAATTCTCCATTAGTATGTCCTTCTAAAACGTTAGCAATCTTCTCGGCTGTGTTGGTTAAATCCTCTTTCATTCCAAGAGTATTGTAGTTTTGGAAAAATTCGAGAAGCATGATTGTTAAGATGAATAGCACAACTGAAACTAATAAAAGGATCGTTAACCATAGCTTTCCTACAACACTTCTTAAAAAGGTCATTCATTAATAACCTCAAATTTATAGCCTACACCCCATACTGTAACAATCATTCTTGCTGCTTGCTCGGAAACTTTATTTAATTTTTCACGGAGACGCTTTACATGCGTATCTACTGTACGTAGATCTCCGAAAAACTCGTAATGCCAGACTTCTTTAAGTAATTGTTCACGGTCAAAAACTTTATCTGGTGCTTTCGATAAGAAATAAAGTAATTCATATTCTTTTGGAGTTAAACTAACTTCTTTTCCATCAGCTGTTACTCTGTGTGCATCATTATCAATTGTTAAGTGCGGAAATACAATGACGTCCTTCGTTGTTGTTTCCGTTTGCAGGTAACTAGTTTGTGATGATCTTCTTAACAAGGCCTTAACCCGTAAGACAACTTCTCGAGGACTGAATGGTTTAACAATATAATCGTCTGTTCCCACTTCGAATCCTTGAACTCGATTGATTTCTTCACCTTTTGCGGTCAGCATGATTACTGGCGTTGCCTTTTTTTCTCTTAATTCTCGACATACTTCAATTCCATCCTTGCCGGGCATCATTAGGTCGAGGAGAATGGCATCGTAATCATTAGCAAATGCTTTCGCTAATGCCTCATTCCCATCTTCTGCTTCATCAATTATATAATCTTCTCGCTCTAAGTACATCTTTAATAAGCGACGAATTCTTTCCTCATCATCTACCACTAAAATTTTTACGTCTTTATCCATTATTAATCCCCCCATGGAGTTTATTTTACAAAACACTATTGTTTTATGCTATATTTTCCTGCTAATTTCCCGTTTAAAAAGTGACAATATTTTGACAAACCATAAAAACATTTAAAGTTTTAAAAAGGCCCCCACTTTTTTAAAAGTGAAGGCTATAAAATTTCTAGTTATCAATTATTAAATTAAGAACCAGCATATGAATGAAGTCCAGCAATAATAAGATTAACAGCAACAAGGTTAAACATTATTATTATGAAGCCAATTACTGCAAGCCATGCAGACTTTTCTCCATGCCACCCTTTTGAAAGACGGAGATGTAAAAATGCTGCATAGAATAAAAAGGTAATTAATGCCCATACTTCTTTTGGGTCCCATCCCCAGAATCTAGACCAAGCCATTTGTGCCCAAATCATAGCAAAAATGAGTGCGCCAAGAGTAAAAACCGGAAAACCAATTAATACAGACCGGTAGCTAATCTCATCAACAAAGTCTAGTTTAATGTTTTTAACAATCGGTTTCAGGGCTGCAGCAATTCGCTTTCTTAAAATTAATCTAATTAATCCGTAAATAACAAGTCCCGCCATCAATGACCAAATGACAGTATTTAATTTTTTTGCATTAATGAAGGCAGGAACCTCAAACAATGGTTTGAATCCATCTTTAGTTAATAGTTCCCCTTCATGTGGTCCGGAAAGGGCAGGCATCGTATATTCAACATTTGCCACATTATCATGTTTATCGATCCAATTAAATTTCTCATGAAAACCCAAACCAGAAAAAATCGAAGCTACGGCAACAAAACCGAGAACGGTCACTAATGCAAACATCACCATTTCAAGCCAAAATGTTTGTCTGCTGGATTTTGTTTGATCAATTGCCTTTACAAGATAAATAAGTCCTGCCGCAAAGCTAATGGATAAAATAGCTTCCCCAATCGCCGCGGTAGTTACATGAATATGCAGCCAATAACTTTGTAAAGCCGGTATTAATGGTGTAATATCCTTTGGAAACATACTAGCATAAGCAATAACCAGTATAGCTACTGGCATTGTAAATAATCCCAGTAAGGTGGTCCGATAAATAAAATAAATAACGATAAATGCACCCACAAGAGCCATTCCAAAGAATGTCGTGAACTCAAACATATTACTCACGGGAGCGTGTCCCGCAGCAATCCATCTAGTAATAAAGTAACCCAGTTGTGAAATAAAACCAACAATCGTTAACAGGACAGCAATTTTGCCCCATCTATTGGTTCCTTCCTTTTCATTACCTGGCTTCTTTGATTTAATCGACCCTCCGAAAAATAGGGTTGCAACTAAATAAAGAATAAAAGATATAAATAATAAATTACTACTTAATGTTGCCAATTAGACTCCCCCCTTATCCGTTTCTTCTAATTGCGCTTGATCGCTTGGCATTTTAAGATTCGTACCTGCCAATACACCTTCAATTTCTCGTTTTAGTCCATACCAATTTTTATTTGTGTGCGCAGCAATCCAGACTTCGCCGTTTTTGTTTTGAAGCCAAATGCGGCGATGATTCCAATAGGCACCTTGAATAACACCAATCATAAAGATGATTCCGCCTATAATAATTACCCATAGGGTTGAATCTTTACGAACAATAAAGCCTGAAACATTTGTTGTTTCGATTCCTTTGAAAGACATCTTATATTGGTTAGCACCAAATGGTTCAATTGTTTGCTTGATGGCTACAAAACTTGTTTCTCCTTTTGGCTTATCAGGAGTCACCATTCGAAAGACAAAAGCAGGGTTGTTGGGTACACGTGATTTAGTGGTTGGCTCGCCATTGTCTGCAAATTCAAAGTCAGGAAAATAGTTTAGTATTTCCACCGAATTGCCATTTCCGAGGTCATACTTCATCTTTGGGTCTCTTAGGTCAATTGTAAGTTCGCCCATGGATTTATTTGTCTTTTTATTTGTCAAACCAAATGACATTTTATTTAATTCATTCCTGAATGAAGCTTGGAAAACCGAATAGCCTTCATATGTGAGTGGTAAATTTACACGTACCTTATAATCTTCAATCTTCTTAAGTGTTGGTTTCTCACCAGGGAGATTTTGTCCAACCCGTTTATATAGAACAACGTTAGATTGATAATTTTTTACAACTTCCCCGGCCTTATCAATCGCCTTTTCAAAGGTCTTATCTTTATTTTTATCGTAATGCTCCAGAATGAACTTGTTATTTTGAAGATAGAACTGTCCATCCGTCTCTGGAACAACAGCTGTTTCACCTTCCCGCACCCAAAGGTCTTCATTTACATACATACCAGGAATAAAGCGCAGCATACCACCGAATAAGAAAATAATTAATCCAACATGGTTTACATATGGACCCCAGCGAGAAAACCGACCCTTTTCCGCTAAAATATCGCCATTTTCTTCACGAATATGGTATCGCCGTGCTTGTAAATGTTTCTTAACGGTCGAAAAATCACTTTCACTCGCTACTTCGTTCACACCGAAAACACGCTGGCGTTTTAAAAAGCCTTCATGTCGAGTTACTCTTTGGGCCTTCAGGGCCTTATATAATGGTACAACTCGATCAAGACTACAAATGACTAGTGATATTCCAATCATCGCAATCAAGACTAAGTACCACCAAGAACTATATAGGTTATTAAATCCCAATTGGTAATATAATTTACCAAACCAGCCATATTCTTGCTCGTAGTATACATCTGCAGGTAAATCGATATACATTTCTTGAGGCAAAATGGTACCAAGAGATGAGGCAATTAAGGTAATAATAATCAACCAAACTCCAACTTTTACTGATGAAAAAAAGTTCCATATTTTATCAATAATCGTTTTATTGTATGTTTGTGAACGGCGTGCACTCCCTTCATAGCGCATATCAATAAGCTGATCTGTATTAGTTTGAATGATCAGCTCTTTTCCACATGCTTCACATAAAACGGTTCCATGGGGATTCACATGCCCACATTCACATTTAACATCATTCATTCGAAAAAACTCCCTACAACCTTAAGGTTTAATTTTCTCCATAAACTCCCTTACTTTTTCTTCCGTAAGTTCACCTGTATAATACTCTACGACCTCGCCATTCTTATCAATCAAAAATGTAGCTGGAAGCGGATCAATTCCATAAGTACTCATGACTTCTTTATCCGTATCAATCATAATCGGAAAATCCAGTTTTAGACGCTCTGCAAATTGATTAACTGCGAGTTCAGATTCTTGAATATCTACTGTCAAGACTTGAACACCTTTGTCTTTATACTGATGATACTGATTATTAATATAAGGCATTTCCTTTTTACATGGCGGGCACCATGTTCCCCAGAAATTCAGGAATACCCCTTGTCCACGATAATCTGAAAGCTGATGCTTTTTTCCTTGCATATCGACCAATGCAAAATCAGGAGCCTGTGCACCCACCGCAACTTTTTGCTTAGTATCTTTTGTAAAATTTGCATATAACGTATAAACAACGGCAGCACCTAGTAAAAGTAAGATGATGGATCTCATAACTAATCGCCGTTTTTTCATAAAAAAACCCTCCCATAACCACTTGACACAGTTTGTCTAATTATAGCATTTTCCAATATATTCACAGTGTTTACACAGAACAAAATTTGTGACGGTTTTATGAATTTTTTTTGGCTGATCCCATCCCGATTGCTCTAAGTTGCTTTACTTCATGTGGTGTCAGTTCTCGAGCGTCACCTGTTCTTAAGCCACTTAATGTTAAGAAACCGTAGCGTTCACGCTTTAATTTCAACACTTCATGGCCAATCGCTTCGAACATCCTTCTAACCTGACGGTTTCTACCTTCATGGATGGTTATTTCAACGATTGCAGCTTGTTTTTTACTATCTGCCGAGAGCAATTTCACTCTTGCAGGGGCTGTTTTTCCATCTTCTAGACGGATACCCCTTTCTAGTTTCCTTAAATTCTCCTTTAAGGGAATTCCTTTTACTTTTGCTACATAAACCTTATCAATTTCATTTTTAGGATGCATCAGTAAATTAGCAAACTCCCCGTCATTGGTTAACACTAATAAACCGGATGTATCGTAATCAAGACGGCCAACGGGATATATTCTTTCTTTTAAATGCGGAAAGAAATCCGTGACTACTTTTCTGCCCTTATCATCATTAACACTTGAGATGACTCCTCTTGGTTTATATAAAAGGAAATAAACAGGTTCTTCTTTCTCAATCTGAATTCCATCTACTTCTACCCTATCAGATGTAGAAACTTTCAGGCCAAGTTCTGTAACAACCTTTCCATTAACCTTTACGCGCCCTTCTTTTATTAGGTCCTCCGCTTTTCTTCTAGAAGCAATGCCCGCCCGAGCAATTACTTTTTGTAATCTTTCCATTATTCCACCTCGAATTTATCTATATAAAACGATTTGACAGCAGCAAACTGCATCCTATCCTTATGAATTATGACACAATTCCTTCACTTTTCAAAGTAACGGACATTATTACAGAAAAATAAAATAGCATGTCCAAAGAACATGCTACATTCATGTAAATTTATTTTGTACTACCAAAGATTAATGCAACAACTGCAATCGCCGCTATAATGCCGACAACGTCCGCGAGAAGTCCTACTTTTAAAGCATCCCCCATTTTTTTAATACCAACGGCTCCAAAATAAACGGTTAACACATAAAAAGTCGTGTCAGTACTCCCTTGCAAAACAGATGCTAGACGGCCAATAAATGAATCAGGACCATAAACAGCAATTAAATCACTTGTCATCCCAAGTGCTGCATTCCCAGAAATTGGCCTTATGATGAGTAAAGGCACAATTTCAGCAGGTACTCCCATTGTTTTCATGAGTGGACGAATCCAATTCATTAAAGCCTCTAGTGCACCAGATGCTCGGAAGACGGAAATAGCCACAAGCATACCAACAAGAAAGGGAATAATGGATACGGCAATTTTAATGCCTTCCTTTCCGCCCTCAACAAAACTTTCATAAGTAGAGACTCGTTTGATCGTACCATATAATAGAATTAACCCAATGAGTAATGGAATAAATGTTAATGAAATTACCGAAATGAGTTCCATGCATCTTCATCCTTTTCTGTTTCTGCGATAATAGAAATAACGATCAATTAGGATCGCACCTAGTGCGGAAATAATAGTTGCAATGATTGTTGGAATGACAATCTCCGTAGGAGATGCTGAATGATAGTTCATTCTAATCGCAATGACAGTAGTGGGAATAATCGTAATACTTGCCGTATTAATTGCTAAAAAGGTGACCATGGATCTGCTAGCTGAATCCTTTCCTCCATTTAATTTTTTTAATTCTTCCATCGCCTTAATTCCTAAGGGGGTGGCGGCATTCCCTAATCCAAACATGTTAGAAATCATATTGGATAATATATATCCCATCGCTGGATGGTTAACTGGTACCTCCGGGAAAAGTCGTTTAACAAGCGGTCGAAAAAATCTAGATAGACGTTCCAGAAGGCCCGACTCCTCCGCAATCCGCATCATTCCAAGCCAAAAGACCAGGACACTAATAAGTCCGATACAAAGTGTCACCGCTTCTTTCGCCCCATCAAAGATTGCTTTGTTCACTTCAGCCATTGTTCCATTGATTAGTGCGAAAATAAAACCAACAATGAACATAAACACCCAGATATAATTAACCATTGTCCTTCACACCACAGAAGATAAGAAAAATTTTCTTTACGAATTCAAACAATCCTTCTTTCTTTTCAGGCACTCTTTGATAGTAAATGGGGGTTTCTTGGACAACTCGACCGTCTAAGTAAACTGCAGCCTTACCCACGACTACATCATTCTTCTTATCATCATCAAATTTTTGGGTCGGTTTATTAAGCTTATATTTTATAGAAAATAAATCCATTTCCTCGCTTGTAACCGGATAGACAATTGTTTTCTTTACATAAAGGTGATTCTTATAAACCTTATTCTTAATACCATCAATTTTCCCCTCAGCTAATACCTCAGCCATATCAAACCCTTTAAAACCACTTTCATACATAGAAATATGGTCATTCCAATCGTCTGGACTGTTTAAAGTGACTGCAATTAAACTCATATCCCCTTTTGTTGCCGTTGTTACCAAGGTTCGTTTTGCCCGTTTGGTGTACCCTGTTTTTCCACCTGTGGTATATTTATATTTTGTTAGCAAACGGTTTTTATTTTTCCAAACACGGTCCCAATCTTCCGTAGGATTTGGTGCTCGATAAACCTTTGTTCCAGAGATTTTTTTAAAGGTTTTATCCTGCATGGCATAACGCATTAACACAGCCATGTCATAGGCTGTGGAGTAATGATTTTCATGATCATCAAGGCCATGAGGATTGGAAAAATGGGTATTTAACATCCCGATTTGCTTTGCCTTTTGATTCATTAGATAGGCAAAACCCTCTACACTTCCACCCACATATTCGGCGATTGCTACAGCAGTGTCATTTCCAGACCTGAGCATCAATCCATAGACTAAATCTTTAAGTTTAATTTTTTCACCTGGTTTTAAATAAACAGATGATCCTTCCGCACGAGTTGCTTGTTCACTTACTTTTACATATTCATTCATTTTCCCCGATTCAATTGCTAGCTTCGCAGTCATTATTTTCGTAATACTCGCGATTCTTCTTTTTGTGTGGGCATCTTTCTCAAAAAGGATTCGCCCTGATTTCTGCTCTATCAAAACAGCACTTGCTGCACTTACGGAAACAGAAGCTTCCACCTTTTGAGGAATGTTAGCAATGAATAGTAAGACTATGAGGGAATACATAACTAGCTTCCAAATCATTCTCATTAGATTTACCTCGTCCCCTTGTAAAGTTATCTTCTCCCTGAGTCAATGCGCTTTTTGCTTTTCATTTTTCTTGTACAAGTTTATGCAGGACAAGGCTTGTTATGACAACTTGCTGAATAAAAACGAAAGCAGACGACAATGTGCCGTCTGCTCAATAATCATTTCCCTAATTACATTGCTGTCCATTTCATGTCTGCTGCTTTTTCAAAGCGCATTTCTACATCATGCCAATTGACTATGTTCCACCAATTGTCTACATATTCAGGTCTTTTGTTCTTGTACTGAAGATAATATGCATGCTCCCAAACATCTAATACCAAGAGTGGAATGGTATCCCATTGGGTCAAAAGCATATGTCGTTCAGATTGTAAAATCTCCAAATGTCTTGCTTGAGGTGACCAAACCAATATGGCCCAGCCTACCCCTTCAACTTGTTTAGCCGCTTCAGTAAATTGCTTCTTAAATGCCGAAAAACTGCCAAAGTATTTTTCTATTTCACTTTTCAACGGTCCTTGTGGACTCCCGCCTCCATGCGGGCTCATGTTTTTCCAAAAAATCGAATGAAGATAATGCCCTGAGCCGTGAAAGGCAAGTTCTCTTGACCAGTGTTTAATTAATGAAAAGTCATTCGTTTCCCTTGCTTTTTTAAGATTAAGTTCTGCTTTATTTAATCCATCAACATATGATTGGTGATGCTTGTCATGATGGAGTTTCATAATTTCTTCTGAAATATATGGTTCCAAAGCATTGTAGGGATAGGGGAGGTTGGGCAGTATATGCCCACCTAGAGGAACTCTTTTCTCTGCCACCCAAATGTCACCGCTCGCTTGTTTTCTTTTAAAGTAATGTTCCATTTGCTCATGGATATTTTCAGCCTTAGCTTGTAATGTTAGTAGTTCTTCATTGGATAACTGCGTTCTTGTGCTTTCGATTAACTCAGTAAAACTATCCAGTTGTTCCCATAACTCTGAGCTACTGCCCTCTTTTTCCGATTGAAGAAACTGCTTCATTTGCTCATTCCACTCAAACATTTCGTTTACATACTGACTAAATTTATCCATACCATACCATCCCTCATTCCTGACTTGTTAATATGTAATCTACCTAAATGGTATGAGTGATACGGTTTAATAAGAACAAAAAACAAAGCTGCCCTAGTAAGGGCAGCCTTTAAGAGATCATGGTTATTTTGATTGAATCATTTTTGTTCTGTAGTCTGTTTCATAATACTCAAGTTCTTCCCTGATTCGTTGAAAGTCACCTTCTAAACTTTTAACCAACTGAACGATATTTTCTGATACAGGGCGATAAAACTTAATGGAATTTCTTCCAGTGTAAGCTGACCTGCTGTCCTCATACCAAGCATCATTCTTCGGTGAGAAGAACTCTTCAATACATTGATGATAAATTTTATAAAGAGTCTTTTCCGCTGCAGCTTTTTGAAAAGGGCTGCCCTGCAAAATAACGGAGCATGCATCTAACCCTTCCTCGCTATAAACTACTAATTTTCGTAAATTTGCGAAGATCAATTTATTATAGTTAAGATCTTCTTCATTTTCTAAGTTTAATTGTGAAATAGTTGCTTCATTTAAAAAATTCTCTAATGTTGAAATGGATTTTCCTAGAAAAATCTTTACATCATTTAATTGTGTTTTTACCAATGTATTACCCATTGTGTACCCCCTAGTTTTTTACTTCGTTTATTATACTTATTGTTGCTGCATAATGAATTCAAGCGGAGAACGAAGCTCATATTCTTTCTTTTGATTTAAAGAAAGAAAAATTTCAGGTATTTTATTATAATTGATATCTTGAAAATACGAAGCAAATTCCTGCTTAGAATTAATATAAAGTCGTTTCCGGCTGCGCAGGCCTGGGTTTTTCACGAGACAGACTAGCGCTACAATATCTTTAAAGGCAATTTCATCATCTTGCTGAACAAAAATTGGGTCTTGCTGGTATGGTGTAAATTCATGACGAATTTCATCAAAATACCTTACGTATAGAACATGAAGTGTTTTTTCCTCTCCATCTTCATAAAAGGTAACGATGCTTCTGTTAAAAAAATCCTCAGAAGTATTTGATTTTTCTTTTTCTAATTCAAACCCTTTACACTCTTTAATTATCAAATTAATTTCACTCCTTGGCCAATGAAAATATGGCAAATAAATCTATTCAACTCACCTGAGAAAGAATTGAATAATTTACTTAGATTCATTTTATCATAAATTCGGATAAGTATTTGAAAATTAAGAATTAATCGTGTCCTGAAATCTCTCAAAAAATAGATCTGCCTCTTCTTGAATAAATTCCTCTTCTCCCTTTTCGGGAAGCTTTGGAAGTTCTTCAATACTCTTTAGACCAAAGTAATCAAGAAACTCTTTTGTCGTCCCATATAAATAGGCTCTTCCAGTCCCTTCCGCACGACCAACCTCTTTGATCAATGCTTTTGCCATCAGGGTATGCAACGGTCTCTCTGTTTTGACACCACGTATTTCCTCGATTTCAGCCCGAGTTATTGGCTGTTTATAGGCAATGATTGCTAACGTTTCTAATGCTGCTTGTGACAATGTAGACGTATGCGGGGAATCAACTAGCTTTTTTAAATAGGCAGCATTTTCTTTTTTCGTGGCAAGCTGGTATGTTCCCGCTAGCTGAACGATCATAATTCCCCTATTAGTATCATGGTCATATTGTTTTTTCAAATCATCGATGATTTCATTTGCTTTTAATTCACTTACTTCAAGGACCTCTACTAGTTGTTTTAATGAAAGACCTTCATCTCCAGCAGCAAACAAAAGGCTCTCTAGAATGCTGTTCCAATTAATGATGTCCAATCATTTCTGCCCCTTCCTTTACCGCTTCAATATAAATATCTCCAAAGTTCTCTTGTTGCTGTGCATCGATTTCTTTTCTTTTTATTAGCTCTAAAATCGCCAAAAAAGTAACTACAATGTGGTCTTTAGTTCGATAAGGAAATAAATCATTAAAGTTTTTCCGACCCTTTAGCTGCTTTAATTCAGCCATAATTTCTGTAATTCTGGTATCAATCGATATTTCTTGGCGAGCAATCTTCGTAGCCATTGGGCGCTGAAGCTTCTTCCGTCGCATTAATTTTTGAAAAGCCGCCAGCATATCATATAATGAAACATTTAGCTCTGCTTTTTCAGGCTGGCTCTCTTTTGTGTACTCGGAGAGATCACTTGGCGGCTTTGTATACATAAGCCCACGCTCTACTTCCATAGATTTTAAGTCATGAGCTGCTTCTTTAAACTTTCGATATTCGATTAAACGCTCAACAAGTTCGTCTCTTGGATCCTCTTCATATAACATGTCAGGATCCTCATGATCAAGAACTTCCTCATGCTTGGGCAAAAGCATTTTACTCTTTATTACAAGTAATGTCGCTGCCATCACCAAAAACTCGCTTGCTACATCTAACTTAAGTTCATTCATTGTCTTAATATACATTAAGTACTGCTCGGTTATTTGGGCAACTGGAATATCATATATGTCAATTTCAAGCCCATTGATTAAATGGAGCAACAAATCTAACGGTCCTTCAAATGCATCAATTTTCACCTGGTATGGCATTGTACTTCACCAAAATTCTTTAAAAATAAGTTGTTGATTATCCACTTCGACTATTAATAGTATAGAGGATTAAACGAGGTTATCCAATAGAAAAATAACTCCGCGAGGGAATATTATCAAATCATGATGTTTGCCCATAACAATGGACAAATATCCTACATATGATGACAAGGAAAAGAACAAAACATCATTTTTAGGAGGTAGTGAATATGTCTGAACATGGATTTGGATCCGGATTTGCTTTAATTGTAGTTCTATTTATCTTGTTAATTATCGTTGGTGCTTCCTGGGTTTATTAATTAAACAGGAAGGCTGAAGGAACTACCACAAAACCAGTTCATTAAGACAGCCATTAACGTTAGACCTACTGGACCCGTCTTCCATGACGGGTTTTTTTATTTACCCGCGACAGCATACAACTGTGATAAACTATACATAATTATTGTGTAAGGGGGAAATTGCTTGTACCCTAGCGAGTATATCCATTTTTTAGCCCATTTTCATGGAGACCGTGATTATTTCGAATGCCATGAACTTCTTGAAGACTATTGGAAAAAGACAGATTCGAGAAACAAAGATTCCATCTGGGTTGGTTTCATATTATTATCCGTTTCTCTTTATCATCATCGCCGAAAAAATTTTAGCGGTGCAAAGCGGACGTTAGCTAAAGCAATTAAAATTTTTGAATTACAGCCAGATTCTATTACTAAACTTGGAGTAAACCCCGTGGGGCTTATCCATTTATTACATGAAAAATTATTGTCACTTCAGAATGGTGAATCATATCGAAGCATTTCAATCCCGATTTGTGACACTTCCTTAACTGAATTAGCAATAAAAACATGTGAACAAAAAGGGTTTATTTGGGGAAACCAAAGTGATATGACAAATAAATTCATTATTGACCGTCATAAATTACGCGACAGAACCAGCATAATCGAAGAAAGATTGCAGTCATTAAAGACGCGAAAAGGCAGCGAATAAATTATTATTCACTGCCTTTTTGAAGGTAAGACTAGCAAAATTCACATTTTTCGATAAAAGCGGCTGTATTTTCATTAGCAGTAATTTCTTTTTCAGCATACATTTCGTTTAGAGCTTTAACCATCTTTTTACCGATTCCCTGAAACCGATGTGAGGGATTAACGGAGATGTGTAAAATCTCTAAAGAATTGGTATCATTATGAATTAAGACGCCTAACAGACCGATGATATCTTCTTCTTTCCAAAGAAATAGCTGCAATTGCTCTTCGGTTTCATATTCCTTCATTGTTTGCTGAAGCTTTTTTAAGTCCTTTTCGGTGGGCATAAAAGACAATAATCCCATGGCTATTTTTTCGAAAGCTTTCTTATAACGAATTAACATTTTGATCCCTCATTATATTAAATAAACCGATAAACTTGATGGTTTAACAATAGTATATTTTTACCAAGTAACTGAATATTAAACACTATCCATTATATGTATTGAAAATTATTATGTTTCATCAATCACCATGATACATAATAAATGGTCAATCATCAATGAAAATTATTATTAGTGTTTCGGTCCGATAAAAATCCAATAGATAACTCCCCATAAAATCGACACACCAATAAGAATACAAAATATAACCCAGTTGCTTTTCTTCATTAAAATATTTCCTCCAAAAGAATATTGAAGATGTTGTACTGACCTACATTCTACACTATTTTACAAAAATAAGCTATTCTACTTACATATTCTACATTTTTCCGAGCAAATTCTACTTTCTATGAAACTTCAAGCTTGTTATTTTCGTTATTATTATTGAATTCGGTTATATTATAATAACAGAGTCTCTACACTTTCATGATTACCTGTAACTTCCAAGGAGGAAACTATGAAAAAAACGATTATTTACTTCATGTTGGCTTTTTTAATTTTCAATCCAATTCGCACCTTTGCTGATGTAGCAGAAGGTGACATGATTGTTACATTAGGTCAAAATTTAACTGAAAGTCAGAAGAAGGCACTTTTATTAGAAATGGGTGCTCCTGATGATGTTCAGATTGTCACTGTCACAAACGAGGAAGAACACCAGTATTTAGGGAAATATGTATCAAAATCGCTTATCGGGACAAAAGCTATTTCATCATCGGCGATAACCATCCAACCGAAAGGTGCGGGTGTCACGGTTGAAACGAAGAATATTAATTGGGTTACGGACGAGATGTACATCAATGCCCTAATAACTGCCGGGGTAAAGGATGCAAAAATTTATATAACGGCCCCGATTACGGTTTCTGGAACTGCAGCATTAACAGGGATTATAAAAGCCTACGAGATATCTGCTGATAAGACCATTCCGGAAGAAGTGAAACAGGCAGCAAATCAAGAAATGGTTGAAACTGCGAAACTAGGTGACTCCATTGGTGATGAGAATGCGGCCGCATTAATTGCAAAAATTAAAGAAGAAATTGCAAAGAATAAACCAAAAAATGAACAAGAATTACAAAATATTATCGAACAAGCCGCGAAGGAATTAAATGTAAAGCTTACAGATGAAGAAATGCAGCGGTTAATAGACTTTTTTAACAAGCTAAAGGATTTAAACATTGACTGGAATCAAGTTAGCGACCAACTAAATAAAGCTAAGGATCAAATTTCTAATTTTCTTAAGTCAGAAGAAGGGCAAGGTTTTTTAGATAAGTTAAAACAATTTTTCAACTGGCTGATTGATACGATTAAGTCGATATTCTCTTAATAGAAAAGCTGCCGCAGAAAATTCTGCGGCAGCTTTTTAAATGATAAGAAAGTATAAGTTTTTGAACTTAGATTACTGTCTAGCTCCAGCGCCCTAGCGGCTAGTGTCCTTCGCTCTCCGCCCTACGATAAGTCAAGCACGAATGCGCCTCCGGCTCTTCGTGTTTCCTTTATCTCAGTTGGAGCGCTCCAGGCCATACGCCGCTGACCAGGGCGCTTGCGCTTTTCTTATTTAAGCGGCAAATCGTGTTTTATTAAATCCTCATATGTCTCTCTCTTAACCACAAGGGTTGCTATTCCGTTTTCTACGAATACCACTGCTGGACGCGGGATGCGGTTATAGTTATTCGACATTGAATAGCCGTAGGCACCTGTACAAAAAACGGCGAGAATATCTTCTTCCCCTACATCTGGTAACGGTAAATCCCAAATCAACATGTCACCTGATTCACAGCATTTCCCAGCTATTGATACAGTTTCTTTCGCTTTCGTTAATGGTTTATTCGCAAGAACAGCCTCATATTTCGCCTGATAAAGGGCTGGTCGAATATTGTCACTCATTCCACCATCCACTGCTAAATACTTTCGAACACCAGGAACCTCTTTGGATGAACCCACTTTATAAAGAGTAATTCCGGCATCCCCAACAAGCGAACGCCCTGGCTCAATCCAGATTTCCGGCATTTTTAAAGAATAGCTATCAGTTAATATTTTTACTTCCCGAATAATTTCACTCACGTATTGAGAAGGTTGAATGGGTTCATCTTCTTTTGTATAGCGGATTCCAAAGCCCCCGCCCAAATTTAATACTTTTGCTTCGAAGGAATGCTCTCTTTTCCATGCTTCCATTTTTCCGACAATCTTTTTAGCTGCTAATAAAAAGCCAGTTGTTTCAAAAATTTGTGATCCAATATGGCAATGGAGACCAAGGACTTCAAAGTTATCATTTTTTAGTGCCATTATTAGTGCTTCTTCCGCTTGTCCATTTTGAAGATCAAACCCAAATTTAGAATCTTCCTGCCCAGTTAAAATGTAATCATGCGTATGGGCTTCGATACCAGGGGTCACTCGCAGCAGGATGCTAACATGAGCATTTTTCTCTTTAGTAATGGTTTTCAAAAGCTCCAATTCTGAAAAATTATCCACAACGATGCAGCCAATTTCATGTTCCAATGCCATTTCTAATTCTTCTCTGCTTTTGTTGTTGCCGTGAAAATGAATTCTCTCGACAGGGAACCCTGCAGCGATAGCAGTATACAATTCGCCGCCAGATACTACATCTAGTGACAATCCCTCTTCCTCGGCGAGCTGAATCATTGCAATGGTTGAAAAGGCTTTACTAGCATAGGCAACCTGCGCCTTGATTCCTTGTTCTTCAAATGCCCGTTTAAAGGATTGGGCCCTTTCACGCATTAATGCTACATCATATACATATAGAGGAGTTCCATATTCTTTCGCCAACTCAATAGAATCGACCCCGCCTATTTCTAAATTTCCGTTTTTGTTTACGCCTGTTGTCCCGTAAAAATACATACCCTTCCCTCTCTCCCAATCACTCACTATAGTTTATGCGGACAATCATAAAAGATAATAATAAATAGACAGAATCTACAAAAGATACTGCCTATTTTTCATGCTTTATCCCTTTATTTAATTAAAAATACTTTAGCATACCTGTTAGAAAAGTGCAATTATTTCTCGTTAGCTTTAGGCGGTTGACGGTAACGGTTTCTAGGATGAACAATACTTGGTCTAAGGATAGAACCTGGTATCGCTCTGCGTACAATAATTTGCAAAAATCCTTTTGGCTCAAAAGGTAGGAAAGGCCATAGGTATGGTGTATTAAGGGCACGTATTTTAACAATGAAGAGAAAAAATACTGTCGCTCCAATGACAAATCCTGGCAGATGAAATAACGAAACAAAAATCAACAATGTTAATCGGCCAATTTTGTTTGCTACGCTTAATTCATAACTAGGAGTTGTAAAAGTGCCAATCCCCGAAACGGCGACATACAAGATTACCTCTGGAACAAATAGACCTACACTAATCGCAATTTGCCCAATCAATATTGATGCGATTAAGCCCATTGCTGTTGAAAGCGGTGTGGGTGTATGAATTGCCGCTAATCGTAAAAATTCAATCCCAAAATCCGCTAAAAATATTTGAACGATTATGGGTATATTTGTCTGTTCATTCGGTCCAATAAATGAAAGTTTTTCAGGCAATAAAGAAGGTTCTAATACAAATAACATCCATAAAGGAAGTAGTAAAATAGATGTTATGATACCCAAAAAACGTGTCCAGCGTACAAACGTTCCCATTGCTGGAGATTCACGAAACTCTTCTGCATGCTGTACATGATGAAAATATGTTGTAGGAGTAATAATAACACTTGGAGAAGTGTCGACATAAATCACAACATGCCCTTCAAGAATATGTGTAGCAGCAACATCCGCACGCTCTGTATATCTAACCAGCGGAAATGGATTCCATCCCTGTTTCAGGATGAATTCTTCTATCGTTTTATCGGCCATAGGAATACCATCTGTTTTAATCCCTTGTATTTCTTTACGGATCACATTTACCATATCCGGATCTGCAACATCCTCTAAATAGCCTAAAGCCACATCCGTCTTTGACCGTTCTCCTACCTTTAGCATTTCAAAGCGAAGACGTTCATCTCGAATTCTCCGCCTCGTTAAGGCAGTATTCAAAATAATATTTTCAACAAACCCATCTCGGGACCCTCTAACCACCTTTTCTGTATCAGGTTCTTGAGGCTGCCTTCCTGGATAACTTCTGACATCCACGACAAAAGCTGTATTTTCCCCTTCCATTACTACAGCAACTAATCCGGACAAAACCTTATCAACAATGTAATCAAGTGTGGTGGCTTGTTCAACCGATTGATTAATTAGCCTATTTTCAATTACCTTAAAGAAATCTGATGATAATTTTTCATGGTCATTGATTTCAACTAATTCTTCAATTAATTCAATTACGAAGCGGGAATCACATAAGCCATTTACATAGTAGATATGTACGTCTTTTTTGAGGATTTTTAATTTCCTCACACCAAAATCAAAGCTTTTCCCAAGACCAACCCGTTGTTTCATATAGTTTTCAACTTCAGTTACTGATTCAGGGATTGGCCATTTTTGTTCGTTACTTCTTGACATGGAAGCCACTCCTTTCAAGTATAAGCTCCACTGCTTTTTTCGTTATCGGGGAACCATTTTTGTAGGAGTCATGTCTAGCCATCTTGCCAATATCACCAATTCCTACGATGACAGGAACCTCCAATTCATCAAGGCAGTATACTGTATCACCATTTATTCTCCCGATTTCAAGCTCAGGTATACCAAATTTATCTACTCCATATGGAGTTAAATTTCCATCACGATCGATACTTACATCCACCCTTGACCATTCTTCATGTCTTGATTTCGCGGCTACCGCAATAATGCCTAGAACTTCAATGTCTTCATGCCCGGCTACATATTTCAAAGCATTCTCACCAGCACCTTCTCCAACTATGCCACTATCATCAAACATCACTAATACAGGATCGTGAAGGGTCTTTTTTATTAACTGGACTATTTTCTCGCCGGTTAAGGTTGACGGATTCCCTTGGGAACTAGAAATACATCTGCCTCCTATTTCTTTGGCAACATGCTGGACTGCTTTCTTAGCATATTCATCACCGTCAGTAATTAAAATAACACGCCTCCGAATGCTCATTGTGTGATGTCCTTTCTTGGCCCAAGTTGAAAACTCTTCCCCAAAGGGTTAATGATGTACAAAATAAACCCATTGAAAAATTGACCCCGCAATTTTTCCTAATACGATTGCCATGATTAATATAACAATCTCACCATCCAAGCGGATTCTTTTGGCAAGAATAGGCAAAACGTTTAATACCTCGGTGAGGGCTGCAGCGAGCATCCCATAAAATATTCCACCTGTAATTCCGAGAAGAATTAATGAAATAGAAGGAATATGTAAAATAGGATCTCTCAAACTTGCGCCTACCCCAGCGAGTGCGCCTAACACAACTGCCCATTCATAGTGCTGAATCATTTTCATTGTTTTACTTAGTTGCGTCAGTCTCGGGATAACCCCTAATACCGTTAGAAAAGCCACAAAACCAGAACCTACTGCCAGTCCACTCGCTACACCTAAAAAAAGGATGGCTATTATCTTAATCGTCACTGATTTTTTTTATACTTTCTTTATTTTCGTGGATAATTACGTAATTATCTAAATCCATTTGATAATTAAACATTTCTACCTCAAGGGGACTGGGCTCTTCATTTATACGTTTCTTAAAGACATGATTAAAAAAAAGAATCATTCCCATGCCTAATCCAATTGAATAGGGAATTTGAAACAGTAATGGTTTTGAATCTTTTTTTCCAGTGATAATCGTATATATTTTTTCATGGACACTTTTCATACTTACATCATCATGAAAATTCATTATTGCCAAGGCTGAGCCGAAAAATAAGAGAAACCAAATTAAAAGGAAAAAAGGCAAGTGAACTCCCTTTTTCTTATTCATGACTTCAATGATGGTTTGGGCGGGTCCAATCGTTTGAACTTCCATTCTTTCAAATTCATTTTTAATTAAGTGGATGACTTTCATGACATCGATAATGACGATATTCTGATCTGTAACTGTTAATTGATGAATGATCATTGTTTGTAGTCGTGAAAGAACTTCGTCTGGTGCAATGACTTGGGCAATATCATTTAACAATACCTTTTCTTGGGGCGGAGCCTGAACACGATTCCGCATACGGATATATATTGTTTCTTCCAAAACATTCACTTCCCAAACAATGATTTCCTGTATAAATAGTATGAGTAATAAGCACCTTTTTCATTAAATCCAAAAAATACCAGGTTATCACCACAAAAAAACCGTATGAATCAGAGATCCATACGGCCTTTCATTTGCTGCAATATTTTTTTTTCAAGTCGTGATACTTGCACTTGGGATATTCCAAGCCTAAGAGCGACCTCAGATTGTGTTTGGTCCTTATAATACCTCAAATAGACAATGAGTCTTTCGCGCTCATCTAATTCCCGGATAGCTTCCTTCAACGCAATTTTATCAAACCATTTTCCTTCATTACCATCATCAATTTGGTCCAGTAGAGTAATTGGATCTCCATCATTTTCATATACAGTTTCATGAATCGAAGAAGGTGTTCTGCTGGCTTCTTGTGCGAGAATGACATCCTCTGGTGTGAGTTCAAGATGGGCTGATATCTCGTTAACCGTTGGTATTCTGCCAAGCACTTTTGATAATTCGTCTTTTGCTTTTCGGATTTTGTTTCCCATTTCTTTTAATGATCGGCTAACCTTAACCGTTCCATCGTCACGGATAAATCGCTGAATCTCACCAATAATCATAGGGACCGCATAAGTCGAAAACTTTACATCATAGGAAAGGTCAAATTTATCCACTGATTTTAATAATCCAATACACCCAATCTGGAACAGGTCATCAGGGTCATACCCTCGATTAAGAAACCGTTGGACAACAGACCAAACAAGACGCATATTTTTTTCAACAATTAGATCCCTTGATTCTTGGTCTCCATCTTGGCTCTTTTTAATGAGCTCTTTTACTTCATGATCCTTTAAATATGTTTGACCTTTATCATTCTTAACCTCCACATCCATTGGCAAGTCTCCTTAATTGCAAAGCATTTTGCGGTTTTGTAAATGCTTTCGTAATCTAACTTCGGTTCCTCGACCTGGCTGTGAATGAACCTCTACCTCATCCATGAAATTTTCCATGATAGTAAAACCCATTCCGGATCGCTCTAAATCCGGCTTTGTTGTAAATAATGGCTGACGAGCTTCTTCCACATCTACAATTCCCAATCCAACATCTTTAATAGTTAGATCAATTAAACTATCTTCTATGATTACTTGAATATAAACAATTCCATTAGGATCATTCTCATATCCGTGAATAATCGCATTGGTCACTGCCTCTGATACAACTGTTTTAATTTCAGTCAACTCATCCATATTAGGGTCTAACTGGGCGATAAATGCGGCAACGGTTACTCGGGCAAATGACTCATTTTGACTTAGTGCACTGAATTGAAGATTCATTTCGTTCTTCATTCAGGCCACCCCCAATCTTTGCAATGCAAATTCTTCTGTCGGTTCCATTTTGATGATTTTAAATAAACCTGACATATCGAATAATCTTTGTATCGCTGGGGAAATCGCACATACCACCATTTCACCGTGGACCTGTTTAATTTGTTTGTATCTGCCTAAGATTACACCTAATCCAGAGCTGTCCATAAACGCGAGATGTTCCAGATTTAAGACAATATGACGAATTTCATTTTTTTCAATCACAGTTATCGCTTTTTCGCGAAGTTCATCCGCGGTGTGATGGTCTAATTCACCGCTTAAACGAATACACAGAACGTCATGCTTTGTTTCCATATCAATATTAAGACTCACTATCCCGTCCTCCTTAATCTGGTATAGTGAGACAATTCTCTTTCGGGCTGTTAATATCCTTCTGTAAATACAAAACTAGTTGCAATTCGCTAAAAGAAGTGATTTATTCGGAAGATTCGACACAACCTAGGTAACTTAGATAACTATCGCTCTAGTGCCTTGGCGCTTTCGCTTTTCTATTTACCGGCCTTTGTGAACATCCCAAATGAACGTTTATATAGGGTCCACCATCCTGCTTCTTTTACGGTTCCCCTTGCTAATAAAGGACTTTCTACAAAGACTTTTCCGTCTTTTATTAATTGAATGGTTCCTATCTTATCGCCTTTATTAATGGGAGCTTGGAGATTTTTATTAATCTTTATTTTTTGTTTGACTTCCTCGGTTTTTTCACCTTTTTTTGTAAGCAGTGAAATCGGCTCACTTGTTACAGCCTCAATCGTCTTCTCCTGTCCTTTACTTAATCTTGCTTTGGCGATTATCTGGTTTCGTTTATACATTGGATGTGTTTGATATTGGTTAAAAGCATAATTAAGCATTTTGGTTACTTGGGCATTTCTTTCCTTTGAAGTAGGTGCTCCGAACACAACCGCAATGACACGCATCCCATTCTTTTGAGCTGTGGCTGTTAAGCAGTATTTTGCTTCCGCAGTAAAGCCTGTTTTAAGTCCGTCTACACCAGGGTAAAATCGCACCAATTTATTAGTATTAACAAGCCAGAATTTTTTGTCTGTATTCTCACGAAGGTATGCTTCATACATACCAGTAAATTTCGTAATGTCCTCATATTTTAATAGTTCTTTCGCCATCATAGCCATATCATTTGCAGTGCTGAAATGACCACTAACTGGAAGTCCCGTTGTATTTTTAAAGAAAGTATGTTTTAAACCAAGTTCTTTCACTTTGTTATTCATCATGTCAACAAACGCTTCTTCTGAGCCAGCAATTCTTTCAGCCATAGCCACAGATGCATCATTTCCAGAACCAATTGCAATTCCTCTTAGCATTTCCTTGGTGGTCATTTCTTCACCAGGTTCAAGAAAAATTTGTGAACCACCCATCGATGCTGCATACTCACTTGCACGGATTTTTTCATTCCAAGACAGTTTTCCTTTATCAACGGCTTCCATGATTAAAAGCATGGTCATAATTTTGGTCATACTCGCCGGCGGTAACTCTTCATTCCCGTTTTTCTCATAAATCACTTTTCCTGTATCACGTTCAATTAAAATAGCGGATTTTACATTGTTGACGATATCAGCATTCTTTTTTTCTTCAGCAGCAAACGCTGATGTACTAAATAAACTTGTAAGTAAAAAAATTGTCACTATCAAAGAGACAAATCGTTTCATTCGCATAACCCTCCATTCTTTATAGCATCCATTTTTTCCAAAATTAATAACTTTATACAGTTATTCCCTTGTAAACAAAATAAAAATAGGGTGTCAGGCACCATGTGAATTTTTCACATGGTGCCTGACACCCTTTAGGGTCGATTTATTCGGTTATTTCCCCATGAATCAGAATTGGTGCGTCTATTTTTGTTGCTGAAATTTTGATGTTGTTATAGAGTTTTGTTTTTACTTCTTCGACATTTTCGAAATTGCTGTAAATGGTTACTAAGGATTCACCTTTCTTCACTTGGTCACCGATTTTCTTTCTTAAAACTAGACCCACAGCTAAATCAATGATAGATTCCTTAGTTGCTCTTCCAGCACCAAGAATCATCGCAGCTGTTCCGACTTCATCTGCCACGATTTCAGATACATAGCCATCCTCTTTAGCTTCAAGTTCAATGATAAACTTTGCTTGGGGCATTTTCGAAGGATCATCAACAATGGACGCATCCCCGCCTTGTGAGCTTAAAAATACTTTTAACTTTTCAAGCGCTGAACCGTCTTTAATTACGCCTTCAAGCTTGGTCCGCGCTTCTGCTAATGAGTCCGCCTTCTCCGCTAAATAAACCATATGGCTGCCAAGAGTTAAACATAATTCCGTTAAATCTTCAGGACCTTCACCTTTTAATGTATCAATAGCTTCCTTCACTTCAAGGGCATTCCCAATCGCAAAACCTAGCGGTTGGCTCATGTCAGAAATAACAGCCATTGTTCTTCTGCCGACATTATTTCCAATTCGCACCATTGCTCTTGCAAGTTCGCGAGAATCTTCTAGTGTCTTCATAAATGCACCTGCACCGGTTTTTACATCAAGAACAATCGCATCAGCACCAGCTGCAATTTTTTTACTCATGATTGAACTTGCGATTAGTGGAATACTATCGACTGTTGCCGTCACATCTCTCAGTGCGTAGAGTTTTTTATCTGCAGGAGTTAAATTTCCACTTTGCCCAATTACTGCTATCTTGTTTCTATTGACAAGGTCAATAAATTCTTCATTTTCAATTTCAACATGGAAGCCTGTTACCGCTTCTAATTTATCGATTGTACCTCCGGTGTGACCTAAGCCGCGCCCTGACATTTTGGCAACAGGCACATCAAGTGCCGCAACAAGTGGTCCGAGCACTAGCGTTGTTGTGTCACCCACACCGCCGGTAGAATGTTTGTCCACTTTAATTCCCTCAATTTGCGATAAATCAATTTGGTCACCTGATTCAACCATTGCCATGGTCAAGTCGGCTCTTTCCTGTTCAGTCATCCCTTTAAAAAAGATAGCCATAGTTAAGGCGCTGACTTGGTAATCTGGAATTGATCCGTCGGTATATCCCTTTATAATAAATTTTATTTCATCTGCGGATAGTTCTTGTCCATCTCTTTTTTTCTCTATTAAGTCAACCATTCTCATCTAAATCACCACTTTACGAAAAATATTTACTTAGCAATTGTTTTCACAATCTCTTTTATATACTGAAGGAAGTCAGCTTTAACTCTTTCAGTTGTTTCAATCACCTCATCATGGGTAAGTGGCTGGTCAAGAATACCCGCCGCCATATTTGAAATACATGAAATACCAAGTACCTTCATGCCACTATGACGGGCAACGATTACCTCAGGGACAGTGGACATTCCGACTGCATCTCCGCCCATCGCTCGTACCATCCGAATTTCAGCTGGTGTTTCATAAACAGGTCCTGGATTACCGAAATAAACTCCTTCTTTGACATTGATATTTAGTCGGCTCGCAATTTCTCTTGCCGCAACCCGTAAATCTTTCGTATACGCCTCTGACATATCAGGGAAACGAACACCTAGCTTAGAATCATTTGGTCCGATTAATGGATTTGTTCCCATATTATTAATATGATCTGAAATAATCATTAAATCACCTGCAGAGAAACTTTCATTAACTCCGCCTGCAGCATTGGTCACGATTAACATGTCTACGCCTAACTCTTTCATGACGCGAACAGGGAAGGTTACTTTCTCCATACTATAACCTTCATAGAAATGGAAACGCCCTTGCATGGCGACAACTTCTACACCACTTAATAATCCAAACACTAGTTGACCTGCATGGCCCTCCACAGTTGAAATAGGGAAGTCAGGAATCTCATTGTAAGGAATTTTTACTGGGTTCTCAATTTCATCTGCTAGTACCCCTAGTCCAGAGCCTAGAATAAGCCCTATCTTAGGTGTATTTGCATATTTCTGTTTTAAAAAGCTTGAAGCATTTTGAATTTTTTCAATATTCATCTTTAATACCCCTTTTTATTTCAATTCATTTAAAAAGCTTTTTCCGTAGTTAGGTAATTTGACTTTGAAATTGTCTGCAACAGTTGCACCAAGGTCAGCAAATGTCTCTCTTAATGGAAGTTCCTTACCTTCAGTCATACCTTTTGAGTAAACTAATAAAGGTACATATTCACGTGTATGGTCCGTACCTGGTGCTACTGGGTCATTTCCGTGGTCGGCTGTAATCATTAATAAATCGTCTTCTCTCAATTTCGCAAACACTTCTGGGAGACGTTCATCATATTCTTCCAAAGCCTTCCCATAGCCCTCAGGGTCCCGACGATGGCCATATAAAGCATCAAAATCAACCAGATTTAAAAAACTAATTCCTGTAAAATCCATTTCTAAGGTTTCGACAAGCTTATCCATACCATCCATATTAGAAACCGTTCTTAGGGATTGAGTCACGCCTTCACCGTCATAGATATCGGATATTTTTCCAATTGCAATGACATCGAAGCCGCTATCTTTTAATTCACTCATCACCGTCCGGTCAAATGGTTTTAGCGCGTAATCGTGACGGTTCGAGGTACGTTTAAAGTTCCCTGGTTCACCTAAGAAAGGGCGTGCGATGACACGTCCAACCATATACTTTTCATCAAGCGTTAATTCACGAGCAATTTTACAAATTTTGTATTGCTCTTCAATTGGAATAATTTCTTCATGTGCAGCAATCTGAAGAACCGAATCAGCGGAAGTATAGACAATTAATGCCCCTGTCTTCATATGCTCTTCGCCCAGCTCATCGAGTATTTCTGTTCCGCTTGCCGGCTTATTCCCAATAATTTTCCTTCCTGTACGCTTTTCTAATTCCGAAAGAAGTTCATCTGGAAAACCCTCTGGGAACACTTGGAAAGGTGTTTGAATATTTAAACCCATGATTTCCCAGTGTCCGGTCATGGTATCTTTTCCGTTAGAGGCCTCCATCATTTTCGTGTAAAACGCTAACGGTTTTTCTGCCCTTTCTATTCCTTTTATTTCACGGATGTTGCTTAAACCCAGCTTGCCCATATTCGGCATGTTAAGGCCGTTCATTCTTTCAGCAATATGCCCAAAAGTATCTGCACCTTTGTCACCAAATTTTTCAGCATCCGGTGCTTCTCCAATCCCTACTGAATCCATAACAATAATAAAAATACGTTTATATTTATTTGCAGCCATTTAATTCTTCCTCCTTCTACTACTAGAAAACGTTTGCAAATACTCAAATCATACAAATATGTTGCCCTCATTATATGGGTTTATGAAAACTAATATAATTTTATTCGTCAGAAGTCTGACATCTCTATTTTACTAAATCTATCAGAAATTACAAGAAAAAAGCCACCAAAATTAAGGCAGCTTTTTGACAATTTTATGTTTTTTTTAGATTCCCCTACTACTCTATTAAGCTCGTGGATGAAATTTACTATATACGTCTTTTAATTTTGTTTTCGTAACCTGTGTATATATTTGAGTGGTTGAAATATCTGAATGACCTAACATTTCTTGAACAGCACGTAAATCCGCCCCATTTTCTATCAAATGCGTTGCAAACGAATGACGAAGGGTATGTGGGGTAAGTTCCTTATGGATGCCTGCTTCTTTTGTAAGCTTTTTTAAAATTTTCCAAAACCCTTGGCGCGTCAACCTTTTCCCTTGATGATTTAAAAACAAAGCATGATCCTGATGCTTTGTGGAAACAAAACGGGGTCTTCCTTCTTCTAGATAATGCTTTATTGCCTCTGAGGCTGTACGTCCAATCGGAATGATTCTTTCTTTATTCCCATTGCAGCGCACAAATCCCATCGATAACTGGACATTATCAATCTCAAGACCTATTAGTTCACTAACCCGGATACCTGTTGCATATAACAGTTCAAGCATCGCCTTGTCCCTTATCCCAAAATGATCATGTGGTTGTGGTGTCTCCAGCAGGACTTCTACTTCCTTCAAACTCAATACATTTGGAAGGGACCTTTCAAGCCTTGGTGTTTCAATTTGAACGGAAGGATCTTGCTCAGTTTCCTTTGCCCTTAATAAGAATTGATGAAATGCCCTAACGGAAGCGATGTGTCTTGCTAAGGTTTTCTGTGATTTTCCTTGTTCTTTTAAAAATCTTAAAAAGTGAATGATATGGACACGTTGTACATCATTTAAAGACATGACCGATTCCACATTTTTCAAATAGTGAAGATAGCTTTTTAAATCTCGTTCATATGCCATAATTGTATTATTGGATAAACCTTTTTCAACGATTAAGTAATGCATAAAATCCTTTAATTGCTCGTCCATCGCATTTACTCCCCATTTAAATAAAACAACATCAGCCGATCTAACAAAGAAGAATTATCCTCATTTACAGCGTTCGAAACCTTGAGAGAGGCTCCTTCCGGTTCATCATAGCGATGATAATTTTGATATTCTTCATTTACCAACATGATACCATAATAGAAAAGAATCGTGCATCCTGTGAATATAATAAAAACTTTTAAGGTTTTTAGTGCTACTTTAATAAATTGGCCCATTCTACTTCCCCCAATTTTAAGGTCGTCTAGTAAAATGTATGCCAAAACAGACAATTTTTATACCTAGTCATTGGTATTAAAGGGGAAAAGAAAAAAGCCCTTTTCAAGGAGCTTCTTTGGTTAATCAGTTTTTTCATCATCTTTCACTTTATCCTGGCATCGGTAACAGATTCCATGAAAAGTAAGACGATGGTCTTTTATTTTAAAATTCCATTTACGTTCCACAACTGCTTCAACATCTTCAAGTAAATCCTCTTGAATTTCATCAACGGCACCGCATTCAATACAAACTAGATGGTGATGAAAATGGGCTGCACCTTCCTGCCTGAGGTCATAACGAGAAACCCCATCCCCAAAATTTATTTTATCAACAATTTTTAATTCCGTTAATAATTCCAACGTTCGATAAACAGTTGCTAAACCAATTTCAGGCGATTTTTCTTTTACGAGGAGGTATACATCTTCTGCACTTAAATGATCCTCTTCATTTTCTAATAAAACACGAACTGTTGCCTCACGCTGAGGTGTTAGTTTATAACTTGCGGAATGCAACTGTTTTTTTATTCTCTCAATCCTAGTTTCCATCCTGAAGTCCCTCCCTCGCCACTGTTAATTCTCATTATAACAGATGGCAATTGAGAATCAAAATAAAATTATTATAAATAACAATAAACAATAATTAATAATTAATATTATAAAGTAATTACTTTAAACTAGTTGAAGTTACAATGGTTTTCATTAGCCATGGCGAAAGATAGGCCTCGATTCCAGATGCGGCAGATATAAATATCACGGCTACAATCAAAGCAAAAATATATCTCTTAAAAAAAGGAAGGATTGGCTGGGCATATTTTTTCATAAATTGTTTTTTTATCATTCGGATTGAGAATATTACTGATAATGCTGCCATCATTATAAAGACGGGAATGATAATCAAATTCTGCGGTAATATGGAAACAAAGGCTAGCATAAACCCCTGCCATCCCATTTGGCTGACTAGAAAACCAACGGTAAATCCCACTACCATTCCTTTAATAAATAATAGAATGAGAATAACCGGCAGACCAATAATTGAAATACCTAGAATCCACATGAGCCCAATAAACTTACTATTATGGAATAAGCTTTGCAGGAATAAATCACTGTCTTCGGCATCTTTTCCACTTGAGACTTGGCCAAAGAATTGGGATAAATAGTAGAATAAATCTTCCTTCTGGGTAATACTCATACTATTTACAACAATGGCCCCAAAGATTACTCCCATTAAAAATAAGACGACAATGAACAAAAAAATTGAGGAATGCTCACGGAAATAACTAGCGGCATCGGACTGGTACAATCGTTTTTTCATTTGCGTTTCCTCCTACTATTCTCGATTCAGTTAATACATTGTATGCCAGTCTATTATTTCTATGCTCAAAATCTAATAGATTTCAGAAATTAACCCCGATGGCTTTTTGCTACCGGGGTTTGTTTTACTTAATCTGAAATTTTTCCGTATTTCCCGCCGCCGCCAGCTGCTAGATTTACGTTCCCCTCTCTAGCTTTCAGGATTAGGTTGGCAATTCTTTCGGGGACGACTTCTTTCAAACCATCATATGGAACATCATGTAAAATCGCCATTTCGCTCCCAAAATGATCGACCAACTTCTCAAGTAAGCGAGGTCCTAAGCCAGGGATGAACTCAAGCGGGACCTGATGAATATAGGGCGGACGATCATCTGGCCCTTGAACAGCCGTTTTCAGTTCAAGGATTCTGTCAGCTACACCTTTAATAATCTTGGTATTCCCACATTGGGTGCATAGTTGATCGTCATCTGCTGCAGGATTTAGACACTCTGCACAAACTGTCCTATGATATTTACCAAGCAATGGATCAAGACCATAGTTTGCGATAATTTTCCGTCCATCTTCCTTCTTTAATGCTTTCTGCAACTCTAAAAATGTTGGTTCCTTCATCGCCATGACTTGGTATTCTCGGGCAATTTTTGCTAGGGAATGGGCATCAGAATTCGTTACAAAAGTATAATCATGCAACTCCTTGATTTGATCTGCCATATTCGTATCGGAACTTAATCCAAGTTCAACCGCATCAATCAAATCTGGGTCCAATACCTCAGTTAATGACTGATTGACACCTTTCCCATATAAACTCTTAAAAGGCGTGAATACATGAGCAGGAATAAAGATTCCACCTAACTCTTTCACCTTCTTTTGCAAAGTGAGGCCAGAGGCATAAATCCTTTGAGAGCTTAGATGAATATTTTTCAAGTGACCTGACAGCCATGTGGAGAACTCCCTCATGACGAAAAGATTCGGAAAGTAACTCAGTAGATGGATTGGACCATTGCATTGCTCATCATAAATCTCTAATTCCGAACCAGGAATAACCGTTAAATCACCAAAAACCAGGCCCCCGTCTGGATGCTCCACTACATCTCCACTTTCAATAAGACTTTCCATTTCGAGAATGACTTCAGGTGAATGACTATCAATGATTCCCACCATATTAAGCCCTTTCTCATGTCGTGCGTGTTCAATGATATTCGTAAACGTTAATGACTTGGCCCCAGTAATCTTTACCGGCTTCCCCGTCCAGGTACGGCCAATATGAATATGTAAATCTACATAGTAACGATTCATTTATTTTTCAACGCCTCTTGTAACTGTAAATACTGCACAGCGAAAATCGTTTTGGCATCATAGATTTTTTGTTCTTTCACATATTGAACCGCTTCTTCAAGGGTTAATTCTTCAAGATTAACAAACTCGTCTTCATCTAGTGCGGCTGCATTTTCTTTTTTAGTCAGCCCTGTTGCTACATAGACATGTACGAGTTCATCGGCAAATCCTGGCGAGGTGTAGAATGAGGTGAGCCATTCAAGGCTCTTACACTCATAGCCTGTCTCTTCTTCCAGTTCACGGCGTGCACAAAGGGCTGGTTCTTCACCCTTTTCTAACTTTCCAGCGGGAATTTCTACAATCGTCCGTTCCAATGCTTTTCTGTATTGCTCCACCATAACAACTTTTTTGTCATCAGTCAGCGCTAAAATAGCGACAGCACCCGGATGCTTAACGATCTCCCGCTTGGATTGTTTCCCGTTCGGAAGTTCGACCTCCTGTAAATGAAGACTAATGACTTTTCCGGAGAAAATCTCTTCGCTCTGGATTGTTTTTTCTTCAAGATTGCTCATAAGGGTCACTCCTGTTCTATTCCTATAATCTGCTCATACATTTTACCATACTTTAATTGGAGGGTATGTGATGAAGGTGTACGTACACGAAAAGGGAATCATTCTTGTTGGAAAAGGGTGGGAAATAGTGCAGAAACTAAAAGAATATAACAAAGACCATCTCACTGTTTCCGAATGGGTTGAAAAGGTCAATCAAAAATAATGCCTTTCGATTGTAGTCTGTCCTTTTCTTTATTAAAATTGTAGAAAAAGGACGGGTGATTTTTTGAAAAAGAGAAAACTGGGAAATTCAGATTTGTATGTAACAGAATTAGGGCTTGGTTGTATGTCAATTGGAACCGAGGAGAAGTCTGCTAGAAAAATTATTGAAGCATCGCTTGAGGAAGGGATCAATTATTTTGATACGGCTGATTTATATGATTTTGGTGAAAATGAAAGAATTGTGGGGGCAGCATTAAAAGATATTCGTGAAAATGTGATTATTGCCACCAAGGTTGGGAACCGCTGGAGTCAAGATAAGAAAGGATGGTCATGGGACCCGTCCAAGTCATATATAAAGGAAGAAGTCAAACAAAGTCTTAAACGACTGGGCACCGACTATATCGATCTCTATCAGCTGCATGGCGGTACAATCAATGATCCAATGGAGGAAACCATTGAAGCATTTGAAGAATTAAAAGCAGAAGGCTTTATTCGCTATTACGGTATTTCATCCATTCGTCCGAATGTCATTAGGGAATATGTGAAAAAGTCGAGTATCGTTTCAGTGATGATGCAATATAGTATCCTAGACCGCCGTCCTGAGGAAGAAGCACTTCCATTACTACAAGATCATGGTGTAAGCGTTGTAACCCGCGGACCGCTTGCCAAAGGCCTTTTAAGTGATAAAATGCTTGAGAAAGTAACCGATAAGGGTTATCAAGACTATAGCTTAAACGAACTGAATGAAGTCTTGCCAATGTTAAAGGAAAAGCTAGCGGACTCTCGCTCATTTACAGAGATTGCCCTTCAGTATAATCTCGCAAATCCTGTTGTTGCTTCTGTTGTCGCCGGGGCAAGCAGTCCAGAGCAAATTAGAAGTAATGCGAAAGCAGTTAGAAGTCAGCCACTATCTGCTGCAGAAGTTTCTCTTATTAAAGAATTAACGAAAGCAAGTATCTATAAAGAACATCGTTAAAGGAGAGCGTACAACCGCTCTCCTTTTTATCATTTCTTATTTGGCTGTTTTAAACTAGTCTGTTGATTTCCGTTCCAGGCGCTTCGCTTTCAGCGCCTGCGGGGTCTCCCCTGCCCCGTACTCCCACAGGAGTCTTCGCGCCTTCCACTTCAATCAACAGAGTGCCAAAATCAAAATTAACCTTTAACACAGTCTTTTATTTAAATTCCTTCCAATTCATGCCGCTTTCATTTAATAGTTCTTCAAAGGATTTGTTTTTTTCTTTTAATCTTCTTTCTTCCCGCTTTCTTTGTTCTTCTTCTTCTTTTCTTTTTTCATCTGCTGCTTTCAGCTGTTCCTGTTGTTCTTTTAATTGTTTAAATAAATTGGGATTGATCATATCGCCAAGCGTGACCGCTGAATCATCTTTTTTGGGTTTCGATTGATTTTTTTGTCTGTTTTGCTTTTTCATTCAAAATCCTCCGTTGTCAAAATTCATTTATATTATATCATGTCATCAAAAATGCCCACAGAAAAAAGCAGGCTTTATTTTTCTGCCTGCCCTTACATGGTTTAATAAGCTTCAATTTTCACATTTTCGTCCACTGATAATGCGGCTTCCGTAGAGTTGACAACTTCCTCAATCGTAAATCCTTTGGCGACTTCCACAAGCCTTAGACCCGTATCTGTAACATCCATGACTGCGCGCTCAGTGATAATCCGATTGACTACCCCTTTACCTGTAAGAGGCAGCGTGCACTCTTTCAATATTTTTGATTCACCTTTTTTATTTACATGCTCCATGATTACAATTATTTTTTGAGCTCCATGAACAAGATCCATCGCACCGCCCATGCCTTTAATCATCTTTCCTGGAATCATCCAATTCGCTAAATCGCCAGTTTCGGATACTTCCATTCCACCAAGGATCGCCAAATTGACATGGCCGCCCCGGATCATCGCAAACGATTCGGCGCTATCGAAATAGGCGGCACCACTTATCGCCGTAACAGTCTCTTTACCAGCATTGATTAAATCAGGATCCACCTCGTCCGCACCTGGATAAGGCCCGATGCCAAGAAGTCCATTTTCAGATTGCAATACCACTTGTTTATTAGCTGACATATAATTGGCAACCAAGGTTGGCATACCAATGCCTAGGTTTACATAAAAGCCATTTTCAATTTCCTTCTCTGCCCTGATTGCAATTCTCTCTCTGACAGAGACTTTTTCATTCACCATTGTACTCTCTCCCTTCCCCAAAACTATTTGCTCACTGTCAATCTCTCAATTCGTTTTTCCTGTGTTCCTTCGATGATTGTTTGGACATAGATACTTGGAGTATGAATAAAATTAGCATCTAATCCACCAATTTCATAAAGCGCTTCCACTTCTGCAATCGTTACTTTCCCAGCCGCCGCAATCATCGGATTAAAATTTCGTGCCGTTTTGTGGTAAACAAGATTTCCCATTTTGTCACCCTTCCACGCCCTCACAAGACTAAAATCGGCCGTTAGTGCCTCTTCTAGCAGGTATTCTCTCCCGTTAAAAATCTTCGTTTCTTTCCCCTCGGCAATTGGAGTTCCTACTCCGGCAGGTGTATAAAATGCCGGAATCCCAGCCCCACCTGCCCTAATTTTTTCAGCGAGTGTGCCCTGAGGCGTTAATTCTACCTCTAGTTCACCAGTTAAAACCTGTCTCTCAAACTCTTTATTTTCACCTACATAGGATCCAATCATCTTTTTGATTTGTTTATTATTTAGGAGCAATCCTAACCCCCACTCATCAATCCCACAGTTATTTGAAATGACCGTTAAATCCTTCACGCCTTTTTCTGCTAAGGCCAGAATCAGATTTTCCGGTATTCCGCACAACCCAAATCCACCAACCATCAGGGTAGCCCCATCATGAATATCGGCAACTGCCTCCTGGAAGGATGTACAAATTTTCTTCATTCTGTTTTCCCTCCTTCATCCTTTTTTCCTTTATTATTTCTAGTAAAATACGAAAAAATCCTTTTATTTTGTCAAAATTTCTATTATTCTTGCTTTTTTGAAATTAACACCACTACAATGAAAGTATGATTATCGGAGGTGGAAAATGAATGCTAAATTTACCTAAAAAGGTCACGATCATCGAGGTCGGCCCTCGGGATGGACTGCAGAATGAAAAGTTATTTGTACCAACTGTTATAAAAAAACAATTTATCGAAGAATTAAGGAAAGCTGGTATTCAAGAAATGGAACTCACGTCGTTTGTATCACCAAAATGGGTGCCTCAAATGAGCGATGCCGCTGAAATAGCAGCCGACTGCCTTGATGCTGATTCCAGAAATATTGTTCTAGCACCGAACCGTAGAGGGATTGACAGAGTATACTCTACCAATTGTCAAGCTGTTGCTGTATTTGTTGGCGTCAGCAATAGCTTTAATCTTAAAAATATTAATAAAACAACAAAGGATAGTATGACGGAACTTGTACCAATCATTTCTGAATTAAAAGAGAAGAATTATTTTGTCCGGGCCTGCATTTCTACCGCCTTTTATTGTCCTTATGAGGGAAAAATCAATGAGAGTGATACGATAAAGCTTTGCCAAGAATTTGTTGACGCAGGTGTTGATGAATTAAGCGTTGCCGATACTATCGGGATGGCAGCTCCAGATGAGTGCTTTGCTTTGTTTTCCCAATTGAAAAGTCTTTTTCCTCATACACTCTTAACTGCCCATTATCATGACACACGAAAGCTCGCCCTTGCGAACATTTTTGCCTCTCTCCAGGCAGGAATCGACCGATTCGATACCTCTGCCGGCGGGCTTGGCGGTTGTCCATTTGCACCTGGTGCTTCTGGAAATGTAGCAACAGAGGACGTGGTTTATATGCTTGAACGGATGGGGATTGATACCGGGGTTGATTTGAATAAGTTGATTGATGCAATTGAAGTCGTACGCCCTCATCTTTCCAGACAAATTGAAAGCGGATACTATCGCCTGCATGTGCAAACTGTTTAAATTTACTTTCAGTGAATAATCATTCTACTACTAATGCATCTTATTAATTGAGACTAACTTGAAGGGAGACTGATTATTTTGAGCCAAAAACGCGATAAAGGTTCCAGTCAAAAGGGAAAAAACTATGCTGAAACTGCAGGTGGAGGACAGCGGGTGATGGCCGCTGAAGAAGTCGAAAAAGCCATCCACCCTACCAAAAGGCAAAACTCAGAGCAATCATAACTTTTAAACTCAAGGCTGTGTCAATAGTTATTGCTGATATTTTAGCCATGTTGATTGGAGAGGAAAAGCGCGAGACTCCTGCGGGATTACTGTGGAAACCTCACAGTCGCTATGCACCGAGGAGGCGGTTAGTAACCGCCAACCGCACGCGCCTGAAGCGCAAATCAACATCCGAGAATAGCACAGCCAAACTCAAAAAGCCGCTCGTTGGTGTCAGCGGCTTTTTCTATGCTAAAATAAAAACTGTTAATTTATGGGCGCTGGGTGCTTATTTTACATATGTTAATATAAATACTACGGGAGGTGCCATTAATGAAGAAGGCTTTCCGAACCTTGTTCGTCTTGTTGTTTTTCTGGTTATCTCTTGGTTTGTATTTTACAAACCGTCTCATGTATATGAAAAAGAAGGATGAGGATTTAATTTTACGACGGGAGAAAGAGGCAGGCAGGTATAATCCCGAGGAATTTGAGTCCCTGCCGAAGCGGGAGATTGATATTCCTTCCCCTTTTGGTTATATGATTAAAGCTCTTCTTGTTGAACCGCACCAGACCAATCGTTATATTATTATTTCTCATGGTGTGACCGAAACGAAAATTAATTCGATTAAATACGCGAATCTGTTTTTAGCGCGAGGGTTTAATACGTTAATTTATGACCATCGCCGCCACGGGGAATCCGGCGGCAAAACCACAAGCTTTGGTCATTATGAAAAATTTGATTTAAAAACTGTCGTCGATTGGCTCAAAAAAGAAAAAGGACCTCAGCTTGAACTCGGTATTCACGGTGAATCGATGGGGGCCGCTACCATGCTTCTATATGCTGGGCTTCTTGAGGACGGGGCTGATTTTTATATTGCTGATTGTCCATTTTCGGATTTTAAGGAGCAGCTTGCCTATTTAATTAAAAAGGATTTTAAGCTCGTCCCTAGTCTTTTATTGCCAATCGGTGATGCACTTTTACGACTCCGAGACAAATATTCGATTCGAAATGTATCGCCGATTTCGGTTATTGAAAATATCAAACATCCAATTTTGTTTATACACAGCCAAAAGGATGATTTTATTCTCCCGACCATGACAAAGGATTTATTTGAGCAAAAAAAGGGGCCTAAAATGCTCTATTTAGCGGCTAACGGTCGCCATGCCCAGTCATTTAACGAAAACCGGGCTGATTATGAACGAGTGATTGATGAATTTTTACAAAAGTATGTTGACCATGCGTTGCCAAACTAAAACAGACTGTCCAAAATGGATCAGTCTGTTTTTTCTTTGATTATTAAACTCATATGGCCATTTAGGATTTGCTGCGGGCTTTTTAGTTGAAAGCAATTAGCCGTAGGGGAAAAATCAATTTTCATTTGCTCATCGAAAAAAACAGTTTTTGATTTTTCTACATAAATCGGTCGCTCATTTGTCTCAATCGCGATATCAGTAGTTTCTAATTCCGGGATAAACCACAAAGCCACTACCCCATTTACGGCACAACCACAGCCGTCGGTATCGTATTTTAATTTTAAGTACCCTTCTCGATCATTAATTCTCTCATTTATTTTTTCAGCTGCCGCTGTAGTTATAGTTATCTCCAAGTTTATTGCTCCCCTCTTTTTTAGCATATGGTGATTGTACCACAGGTTTGGTAAAGTTGTTTCTTCTTTGCTTATGGATTTAGTTGATTTTTCCTTCTATTCCATTTAATCTCATAATTATTAGGAATTTAAAATAAAGGGGTGCTTTTCATGTCAAAAACACAAATCAAAGTAAACGATAACGGGTCACTGAGAATTACAGGTGATGTGGAATTATTAGATGGCGAGGGCAACGTCTATACAACAAAGCCATCCTTTTCCCTCTGCCGCTGTGGTTTGTCCAATAACAAACCATTTTGCGACGGCTCACATAAAGGAAAATTTCAATCCCAGGTGCGGCTGCCTAAAGAAGAATAAGAACAAACAGAGCGGCTTCATAATACGAAGCCGCTCTTTCTATAATTCTGTCAGCCGAATGTCAGCAATGGTATCCATCGGAATCCGGTGCACTTCTTCAAAGCGGTTCAGCACATGAAGCCGTTGGGTCAGTTCGTCCCAGTAATGGATTTTGCCAATCACGATTTCATAGTTCCGATTCCGGTAATGGGTGATGGTAACATATTGATCATATTCAATCGCTTCGGACAAAATCTCGTTCATCAATTCCAGCTGCTGTTCATCCATTTCTCGTTTCTGTTCATACCGGTCTTCCTTCACCCAATCCCTGAGTAGTTTCACGTGCTCAGGAAGCATCATCGATGTCCATTTGATCCTTCCTCGATCACGAATCATACGCCTCTCCTTCTTTCCTATCTTTTATGTCCGCCGACAAGTGTAGCCCGGTGCTTAGCAGTTCCGGCAGCGGTATAAGAAACAGCGCGCAATAAGGAACCTGAGCCAAAGCGTCTACGCACCGTATCTACCACATAGCCCAGCTCACGCCGCTTATAGGCACCCATGTCGAAAAGGTCAAGCTGGAGCTCGAGGTCATCAACAATATTGCTGATGGCAATCGAAATCTGCCGTACTGTCTTTCCGGTATAATGCTCATGAAATAATTCAAGACAAACACGATAAAGCTCCATCGTCACATTTGTTGGCTGTCCAATCGTTCTCGAGCGATGAAAACCGCCGCCAAATTCGTCCTGGCTATAGCCAACTCCGAGACTAATCGTTCTCCCTGCCTTTCGATGCGTCCGTGCCCGCCTTGCTACTTCCTCACACATTTCTAAAATGACCGTCTTAATTTCCGCTTCCTCTTTATAGTCCCTTAACAGAATTTGACTTTTCCCAAAGCTAATCTGCCCTTGAATAAGCGGTGCACCCAATTCAGAGAGATCAACACCCCAGGCATGATAATAAAGCTGGTTTCCCATGATGCCAAATTTCTTTTCCAACGTTTCTAAATCATAGCGGGCGAGCTGACCGACAGTAAAAATGCCCATCCCATTTAATGTTTTTTCCACGCGCCTGCCGATCCCCCACATTTCTCTAAGCGGCGACACATTCCAAAGCTTGGTTTGGACATCTTCATACGTCCACTCGGCCACTCCTTTTTTCTTGGCATCAAGGTCAAGACATAGCTTCGACAGTAGCATGTTCGGGCCAATTCCAACAGCACATGGCAACTGAAACTCCCGTTCGATATCATTCTTTATTTTTTGGGCGATCGTGCGGGCATCCCCCCACAACTGCATCGCACCATCCACTTTAATAAAGCTTTCATCGACGCTATAGACATGGATGGCTTCTTTTGGAACATAGCGGTTAAATACACGGGAAATTTCTGTGGCAATGCGCAAATACGTTGCCATTTTGGGCTCAACAATTTGAATCCTAGGGTCTTTAGGAATCTCGAACATCCGGGAACCCGTTTTGATGCCAAATTCTTTTTTCATCCGCGGCGAAGCAGCAAGGACAATACTTCCCTGCCGCTCTTTTTGACCGACAACAGCTAAATAACATTCCATTGGGTCAAGGCCGTGCATGACAGCCGAACAACTGGCATAAAAACTCTTCATGTCCACACATAAAATTTTATTTTGCGGCAGTACGCTGTAATCCACCATGACTAATCCCTCACAACTTAAATATCGAACGTTTGTTCCTTTTTAGTATATTCACTATCATAAGCGAATATGCGTTCGTATTCAATGGAAATTTTTTGACACTATTTCGTTTATGGAAGTCGGATAAAAAATAGTATAATGTGTGTGAGGTGCTTGTTATGGATAAAAAACTAGTCGTAAAGATGATAAAAAATTGTTTTAAACAGTATTACGAAGCGGACTCCATGCCTATTGGAGAAAAGGATTTGGAGGTGCTCACGAAGCGAATTTTCCAATTAAAAGAGGACGAACCAACTGCAAACTTATATGAGGTCATCAATGATACGGTGTATGAATTTTTAACAGGCTAATGATCAAAATAAAAAAAGCCCCTGAAAAAGAGGCTTCACATAATTCCTATTTCTGATTAAAAGCGCGTCTGCCAATCCGCTCAAACAACCGAGGGAAGAGTACGTACACAACGCTCCCCATATTCATCCAACGCGGCAAATTGATCTCCCTTGTTTTCGTCAGCATGCTGTCCACGACCTTCTCGGCGACATACTCGGGCTTGAGCATAAATCTCTGGACATTTTTAACATAGGTGCCTTTTTCGTCGGCAATATTAAAAAAATTGGTAGCGATTGGGCCAGGATTCACGGAGGTCACAAGTACATTAAAATCTGCTAATTCCATCCGCAGTGAGTTTGTGTAACCAAGAACCGCATGCTTTGAGGCTGAATAGACACTCGATTTAGGTGTGGCAATTTTCCCAGCTTGGGAGGCAATATTAATAATATGGCCAAAACGCCTTTCACGCATTTTCGGCAGCACCATGCTTGTACAGGCCATCAGCCCAACCACATTGACATCAAACATGCCTTTAATTTCATCCAATGTCGCCAAGTGGGCTTCACGGAAGACTCCAAAGCCGGCATTATTAACAAGGATATCAATATCCCCGATTGTATCGAAAATCCGTTGAAAAACCTTCTTTATCTCAGCTGTATCCGACACATCCAACTGATAAACATCTACTTTAACGGGATGCTTTTGCTCAAGATCCATTCGCAATTGCTCGAGCTTACTAATACTTCGGGCTAATAGCACAAGATTGGCACCGCTAGAAGCACAAAGCTTGGCGATTTCCGCTCCAATCCCTCCTGATGCACCAGTTATCACGATATTTTTACCTTTTAATTGTTCCCTAACCATTTCTACACCTCATCTGAGTTGATTCCAAGGCTAAATTTTAGCCTGAAAAAGAACAGGATTCGTCCCCTTACTACTAATCTCCCCAATAGATGATAAATAGTCAAGTTGTGCGACGGTTTCGGAAATGGTCAGCATCAGTTCACGCTGGTAAACAGTCGGAAACAAGCGTTTACAAATTTCAAATACGGTCAACTCTTCTTCTTTTAACCAGCTATGAACCGTCATGGCCCGCTCGTGCTGCCGCACCAATCGTTTATCAACCAACTCTGCTAACTTATAAACTTCCTCCCCATGACCAGTGTAGACACATTGAATGGGATATGAAAGCAGCTTCTTCATCGAGTCATTATGCTGCAACAGTGGCTTCGGTCTTTTTGTTTCACCAGGGGCTGGAGGCTCTAACAATGGATTGGGAGAAATATGTGCTAAAATCAAATCTCCGCCAATTAAAATTCCATCCTTTTCCCGGTAGAGGGCAATGTGGCTTTGGGCATGACCCGGTGTTTCAATGACCTGCCATTCATGTAGCCCAGGAGGTCTCATTCCCTCAACAAGATGTCCAGTCAATGAGCGGTTGCAAGAATATTTCAATGTTTTTCTTAAATCTGAAAGCAAAGGAAAATATTCCTCAGGCAGACCGAACTCTAGAAAATGCACACGGAAAAATTCTTCTTGCTCTTGAAAAAAGACTTCAGTGGGATGAATCCATCGTTCATTCAGTTGATGACCATATACTTCTAAGGAGTCCGGAAAAAAATCAAGCATACCAACATGATCAGGGTGATGATGCGTTAGAATCACCTGCTCGATATCAGCAGGACTTAAGCCTAAATCCCCCATTTGAACTTTAAGTGACTCCCAAGACTGTTCCGTTTTTACTCCAGCATCAACAAGTGTTAATCGCTCGCCTTTAATCAAATAAACATTGACATCCCCGACCGCAAAAGGAGTCGGTACCGTAATTTTTGCAATTCCGTCTTTCCATTTTGTCATTCCTAAATCCCCTTATCATTATTTTCGAATAAAGAATCCATTGATATAGATATGAACATTATGTGACATTTATTATATATACTAAAGTGTAGCGACTTTTTAACCAATTGTCATTATTTCTGCATAATTTTTTAGAAAAAATAAAAAATTCACTAAATTTATCTATTGACAGATGGGTTGTTTATCTTGCATAATCTAGTAAAAATTTGATTCGCTAAAGCGATGAATAAGGCCAGTAAATGAGAAATGGCGAAAGAGAGTGAAGTTCGACGGCTGAAAGACTTCACCGCCCTCTTAATCATTGAACCTACCTTAGGAGCACTTAGGAAAACCTAACGCACATCCGGCGTTATCGGATTCGAGTGAACCCTTCTTAAAATTTAAGCAAGGGTAAATGAAGGTGGTACCACGGAAGCTAGACCTTTCGTCCTTTACGGATGAGGGGTCTTTTTGTTTTATTTAGGAGAATAAAAAGGAGGAATATACATGAAAAAAATCGCAATTATTGGCGCAGGATCGATGGCTGAAGCATTCATTTCAGGAATTCTTGAAAATGGTTTTATTGATAAAAAAAATATTTGGATTACAAACAATTCTAATCAAGAAAGATTAGCTACCTTAGAAACACGTTATGGTATTCGAACGACTTATAATTTGAATGAACTGTTCGATCAAACAGACATTGTGATGTTAGCCATGAAACCAAAGGACGTCGCGACTGCCATTCAATCGATTCGTGAACACTTAACTGAGGATATGCTCGTCGTCTCTGTCTTAGCAGGTGTATCCATGGATACCATTGAAACATTGGCAAGAATCCCACTTGCGATTGTAAGGTCCATGCCAAATACCTCGGCAGCTGTTGGAAAATCGGCCACTGCTGTTGCCGTGAACCATCGTGTTACCGAGCAGCAGTTAGAAACAACAAAAACCTTATTTGGAACCGTCGGCTTGGCTTCCGTTGTGGAAGAAGAACAGTTAGATGCCGTAACTGGACTTTCCGGGAGTGGTCCCGCCTATATTTATTATCTAATTGAAGCAATGGAGAAAAGTGCCGTTGAAGTAGGTCTTGAAAAAGATATGGCCAGTGAATTGATTGTTCAAACACTTCTTGGTGCAGCAGAAATGGTCAAAAACTCAAGTAAATCCTCTACCCAGCTGCGTAAAGACGTAACAAGCCCTGGCGGAACAACAGAAGCTGGGATTCGAGTGCTTGAGGAACATGGGGTCCAAGAAGCTTTCATTTCTTGTATCAAAGCGGCAACGGCCCAATCTAAAAAAATGGGAACTGAATTAAGTACTAAGCTTCAAACTGCCGACCAACCTTCCTAAATTGGATTTTTGCCTTTATTACATTAAACTAGTAAAAAAGGCTAGGGAAGTGTCATGCATGCTAACGATCTTATTTTCATTAGGAATTCTAGTCTGGATTATCTTTCTTATTGACGGAATGATTGGTTTGCGAAAAATAGATCCATTAGAAAAAGAAGAAGGCTTAGAGCAAGGATCATTGTTGTCTGTAGTGGTGGCTGCCCGTAATGAGGAAAAGCAGATTGCTGCAAGCATCCTCAGCCAGTTAGAGCAAACCTACAAAAATGTGGAATGGATTCTCGTCAATGATCGGTCCACTGATGCCACAGGTACTATCATGGAGGAATTAACAAAAAGAGACCCGCGCGTAAAGGTCATCCATATTGAGAAATTACCAAAGGGCTGGCTTGGGAAGAATAACGCCTTATACATGGGTGTATGTCAGGCTTCAGGTAGATGGCTATTGTTTACCGATGCTGACATACAATTTGAAAAACAAGCATTCGCAAAAGCTCTCCATTATTTTGACAGGAATAACTTGGATCACCTAACTGCAGCGCCAAACTTAAGCGCAAAACGGTTTTGGTTAAAATCATTTGTTGCCTTTTTCCTGTTTGGCTTTTCATATTTCAAACGTCCGTGGTTGGCCAACAACCCCAAATCAAAGATTGGAACAGGTATCGGCGCTTTTAATCTTGTTTTAAAAGAAGCTTATGAGTCTTTTGGAACACATGAAAGAATAAAAATGCGCCCGGATGATGACTTGCAGCTCGGGATGAAGATGAAAAAGGCTGGTTATCGACAAAGTATCGTGACTGCATTACATTTAATCGAAGTAGAATGGTATGGAAGTTTAAAGGAAGCTTTCATCGGCCTAGAAAAGAATACATTTGCCGGATTACACTACCGAATCAGCATGGTGATTTTTGCGATTCTCGGGGTTTTTATCACCAACGTTCTGCCCTTTGTGATGATTTTTTCCGGTAACAAGACGGTTGCCCTATTATCCTTCGGAAATATAATGCTGAGCGGAATACTTTATGTAATGGTCATAAAAAAATTAACCTTATTCTCCCCGCTCATGTTTTTGGTATTGCCAATAACAGCCATGCTGTTTATTTATTCGATTATCCGGGCAAGCCTTCTAACCTTTAAGCGCGGCGGTATTGTTTGGAGAGGAACCACCTATCGGTTAAGCGAACTCCGGGAAAAAGAGTAGAAACTGGATTTTTTCAATAAAACATTCCTTTTGCTATACTAAAAAAGGAATGTTTATTAATGAATTCGGGAGGCTTCTAAAATGGCAGTAAAACTATTTTCCCCCTATACCATAAAGGGAATCACACTTAAAAATCGGATTGTCATGGCACCGATGTGCATGTATTCGAGCCATAACGAAGATGGCCATATACAAAACTGGCATCGCACTCACTATACAACCAGAGCCGTCGGTCAGGTTGGTCTGATCATTGTGGAAGCAACATCAGTAACACCCCAAGGAAGGATTTCACCTAGAGATTTAGGTATCTGGAGCGATGAGCATGTTGAAGGCTTTACTGAGCTTGTTGGTCAAATGAAAGAGCATGGTGCTAAGACTGGGATTCAGCTCGCCCATGCCGGCAGGAAAGCCGTATTAGAAGGTGAAATTCTTGCCCCTTCTGCACTAGCTTTTAATGAAAAAATGAAAACACCAAAGGAAATGTCCAAAACAGATATTGAAGAAACAGTCGAAGCATTTAAAAAAGGTGCGGAGCGTGCAGGAAAAGCCGGTTTCGATGTGATTGAAATCCATGGCGCTCATGGGTATCTTATCAATGAATTTCTTTCGCCGCTATCCAATAAAAGAGCCGACGAATACGGTGGTTCTGCTGAGAACCGCTACAGATTCCTTCGTGAAGTGATTGATGCAGTGAAAACCGTCTGGGAAGGTCCATTATTTGTGAGGGTTTCCGCACATGATTACCACGAAGAAGGGTTAACTCCAAATGATTACATAACTTATAGTCAATGGATGAAAGAACAAGGTGTCGATTTAATCGATGTAAGTTCTGGTGCGGTTGTCCCTGCCCATATTGACGCATATCCTGGATACCAAGTAAAATACTCCGAAACCATTAAGAATGGTGCTAGTATTCCCACAGGCGCCGTAGGGTTAATTACTACAGGGATTCAAGCGGAGGAAATTTTACAAAATGAAAGAGCGGATTTAGTCTTCTTAGCTCGTGAATTACTTCGCGATCCATATTGGCCGCGGACTGCAGCCAATGAACTTGATGTAAGTATCGAAGGACCTAAGCCATACGAACGCGGCTGGATTTGAACTGTTTAAATCAAACGCACTTACCTATTTTGGTAAGTGCGTTTTTATATTACTTAAGTGGCAGGTTTATTTCTTTAAAATCCTCAGCAATATCCGTATTCGGAAATACTTCCTTCGCCTCATCCACTAGTTCTTGCCAAGCATTTCGATCATAACGTGAGCTTATGTGGGTTAGACATAACAGCTTACAACCGGCCTTCTTTGCAACATCTGCAGCCTGATGTGTGGTTGAATGAAAATAGTCATGGGCCAGCTTGTCCTCGTTAGCAGAAAAAGTCGCTTCATGGACCAAAAGATCGGCATGCTTAGCCAATGAAATTGCATTTTCACAGTAGCGGGTATCACCTAAAATCGTAACGATTCTCCCCTTCTGTTCCGGACCAAGAAACTCAGTTGGATCAATCTTCCTGCCATCATCGAGGGTTACAGCTTCACCATTTTTAATTTTTCTAAAGATTGGCCCCGGCTGGACCCCTGCTTCTTTCAATTTATCAGCAAGTAATGTTCCAGGCCTGTCCTTTTCTACTATCCGATACCCATAGGAAGGAATACCGTGATCGAGCCGGCGGGATTCCACCATAAACTGCTCATCTTCAAAAATAATTCCCTCTTCGATTTCAATAACAACTAAAGGATATTTCAAATAAGTCTGGCTTATCGATAGGCTGACATGAATATAGTCTTTTATCCCTTTGGGGCCATAAACTGTTACTTCTGATTCCCCGCCTTGAAAAGAGCGGCTCGATAATAATCCTGGCAGCCCGTAGATATGATCACCGTGAAGGTGCGTAATAAAGATTTTTTCTATTCGCCGTGGTTTTATGGAAGTATGCAAAATTTGATGCTGTGTAGCCTCACCGGCATCAAATAACCAAACCGCCCCCCGCTCCTCAAGCAATTTCAGTGCAATAGACGTGACATTGCGGAGTTTTGCCGGCATTCCAGCCCCTGTTCCTAGGAAAAAGATATCCACAATAATAAACTCCTCTCAAATTCCGTTCATTTGTTTCCAATATTGATAATATAGCACAAACAGATATAATTTTCCCCTCCAAGGACAGCTAGTGAAAAGTGAATATCAGGAATTATTATGTAAAAAATAAAAGAAATTGTCTAATTTCGTTGTATTATTTTTGCGAAGTCTAGTCGAATGAGATAAAATCAAACATTATGAACATAAGGTTATTATGCATTTTTACATAAAAAGAAAAGAGGTATTTACTTTGGAGCAAACTGGAAACATGACTTCATTAATTATGATTTTTGGTGCAACTGGTGATTTAGCAAAACGGAAGTTGTTTCCTTCCCTTTACCGGTTATTTGAGAAAGGAAAATTAACTAAATTTGCGGTGATTGGGGTGGCAAGAAGATCGCTATCCAATGATGAATTTCAGCATTCAGTCAAAGATTCGGTCATCTCAGCCTTAGGAAATAAAGATAAGATTGATGATTTTATCTCGCATTTTTACTATCAATCGCATGATGTTAGTGATTCCAACTCTTACGCATTGTTAAAAAATTTAGCGGATGAGATTGATCAAAACTATCATTTAGAAGGCAATCGTATCTTTTACCTTGCCATGGCTCCTGAATTTTTCGGAACGATTGCTTTGCACTTAAAATCAGACAAACTTACAGAGGTAAAAGGTTATAAACGCCTCGTCATTGAGAAACCATTCGGACATGACTTAGAATCTGCCATCGAGTTAAATAGACAAATTAGAAGTGCATTTAAAGAAAAAGAAGTATATCGTATCGATCATTATTTAGGAAAAGAAATGGTGCGGAATATAGAAGTAATACGATTCGCCAATGCTATATTTGAACCGCTTTGGAATAATCGTTATATTTCAAATATTCAAATTACCTCTAGTGAAGTACTCGGGGTTGAAGAACGGGGCCGTTATTATGAAACAAGCGGCGCCCTTAGAGATATGCTTCAAAACCACATGATGCAAATGGTAGCCTTGCTTGCGATGGAACCACCAATCAACCTCTCCACCGATGAAATTCGTTCCGAAAAAGTTCGTGTATTTCGTGCACTTCGGTCGGTTGAGGGAGAAAAGGTAAATGATTATTTTGTACGCGGCCAATACGGTGAGGGTACGGTTGAGGATGTTCAAGTACCTGCTTATCGTGATGAGACGATGGTGGACAAAGAATCAAATACAGAAACCTTTGTTGCTGGTAAAATCATGATTGATAATTTCCGCTGGGCTGGTGTTCCATTCTACATTCGGACAGGGAAACGGATGTCAACAAAATCGACCAAAATTGTCGTTCAATTTAAAGATATTCCGATGAATTTATATTATCAAACGGAAAAAATGTTAAACCCAAATCTCCTTGTAATTCATATTCAACCTGAAGAGGGAATTACATTACATCTAAACGCAAAAAAAGCAGGCGGACACTTAGATGCTCAGGAAGTAAGAATGAGCTTTGCCAATACCGGCATCCATGCGATGAATACTCCTGAAGGCTATGAGAAGCTTCTTTACGATTGTATGCGAGGCGATGCCACGAATTTTACCCATTGGGATGAAGTGGCCTATTCTTGGAGTTTTGTTGATAAAATTTCGGCAGTTTGGGAAAACACGAAGGCTGAAAACTTTCCTAATTATCAATCCGGGACCACGGGACCGAAAGAGGCGGATGAGCTTTTAGAAAAAGACGGCTTCTTCTGGTGGCCGGTAACAGCTTTAGAAGTAGATATGTGTAAATAAGGTCCTACAAGAAAGCACCACTTTGTTATCGATACAAAGCGGTGCTTTTTAGTATGGATCATGATTTTTATTGGGAAAGTTGCGAAGAAAATCTTTATTGAAGCTCGTCCCCGTACCGATATTATCGGAAGAAGAAGATTGACGCCCGGCGGCATTTTCGATGATTTTTTTACCGTACTTTTCACGAAGACTGGACAGTGTATTAAGTAAAGGCTCTTTTTTGGCATCCTTTTCATAGGAAAATAAATCTAGCTGTTTAAAGGCATGGTCATGATCCACTAAATCATTGCCTGTAATTCCTAACAGCCTAACAGCGTCTCCATTCCAAGCTTTTAGAAAAATCTGCTGTGCAAAGGAAGAAATGTCCTCATTTTGATTAATAGGATTGGGAAGTTTTTTACTTCTGGTAATCGTTCTTCGATCCTTGTAGCGAATAGTTATTCCAAGTGTTCCAGCTAAAACCTTCTTTCGCTTCAGCCTTACGGAAACAGTTTCCGCTAATGATGTTAACACACGAAATAGTTCCTGCTGATTGCTAACGTCACGAGGAAGGGTTGTTGAATTGCCGATGCTTTTAAATTCCTCAATTGCTTCCGGGTCAACAGGTCGATGATCTATCCCATTGGCTCTTTCTTTTAATCGAATTCCATTAATCCCAAGTAGTGTTTTTAGTTGAATCTCATTTCCTTTTGCTAACTCACCAATGGTATGAATCCCAATCGTCTGTAATTTTTCGGCTGTCTTTTTTCCGACGCCATGCATTTCGTTTGTGTTCAACGGCCAAAGAACTTTGGGAATATCACGTTTTCGTAGAATAGTAATTCCCATTGGCTTTTTCATATCGGATGCGGTTTTCGCTAAAAATTTATTAGGTGCTATCCCTATACTGCAAGGAATATCTAGTTGTTCTAATATCCTTTTTTGAATACTTTCAGCGATTTCGATCGGACTCCCCTTTTCAAAGCTTTCTGTTATATCTAAGTATCCCTCATCAATCGAAACAGGTTCAACAATTTCTGTATAGTGTCTGAGAATTTCAAACATAGCAATAGAAACGGCACGATAGCGCTCAAAATTCGGTTTCATGACAATTAACTGGGGACAAAGCTTTCTCGCTTCCCAAAGCGCCATCGTTGTTTTGACACCAAATTTTCTTGCCTCGTAATTGCAGGTGACAATAATCCCTCTTCGTTCCTCCACATTTCCAGCGATTGCAAGTGGTTTCCCCTTCAGATTAGAATCATAGGCCATTTCGACGGATGCATAAAAGCTATTCATATCTACATGTAAAATGACTTTTCCGTTTTTCGGGTACATTTCCTTCATGCTGGCACTTCCTTAACACATTTTCTTCTCTTAGTATATCAAAAAGGAGAACCTACAGTTAGGTTCTCCTTTCCATTAGATTATTGATTTGCCACTTCATCGATAATGGCAAGTGTCATTTCTGCCAGCTTATACAATTCTTCCACTGGCATGCGTTCGTTGGTTGTATGAATTTCTTCATAGCCAACAGCTAGATTGACAGTTGGAATATTAAAGCCAGCAAATACGTTGGCATCACTGCCGCCGCCGCTATGCTGAAGCTCACAACTACGGCCGATTTTTGCAGCAGCCTTTCGAGCCACTTCGACAACATGGTCGCCTTCTCCAAATTTAAAGCCTGGATACATGACTTCCACATTAACTTCGGCTCTCCCGCCCATTTCTGCTGCCACTGTTTCAAATGCTTCCTTCATTTTGCTTACCTGGGCTTGCATTTTTTCAGGAATCAGTGAACGGGCCTCAGCTAAAATATCCACACGGTCACAAACGATATTGGTTGCTTGACCGCCCTCAAAGCGTCCAATGTTAGCAGTTGTTTCGTGATCGATTCTTCCTAACGGCATCTTCGCAATCGATTTTGCTGCAATCGTAATCGCAGAAACACCTTTTTCAGGTGCAACACCCGCATGAGCTGTTTTACCATAAATAATGGCTTTTACCTTTGCTTGTGTTGGAGCAGCTACAACTACATTACCAACTAAGCCATCGCTATCCAATGCGTAACCGAATTTTGCTTTCATCAGTGAGGAATCAAGTGCTTTTGCACCGACAAGACCGGACTCTTCCCCAACGGTAATCACGAATTGAATCAAACCATGTGGGAGGTTTTGTTCTTTTAACTGACGGATGGTTTCAAGCATAACAGAAATTCCAGTTTTATCATCGGCACCTAAGATTGTTGTGCCATCCGTAACCACATAGCCGTCTTTTACAGAAGGCTTTACACCTTTAGCTGGTGTAACAGTATCCATATGACAAGTAAAATAAATCGGGTCAACACCCTCTTTAGTTGCCGCTAGCGTACAAACTAGATTGCCTGCACCGTGCCCTGTCACAGCAGTCGTATCATCTTCAAACACTTCAAGACCAAGTTCTGTAAATTTTTGTTTTAATACCTTGGCAATTTCAGTCTCAAATTTTGTTTCTGAGTCAATTTGCACAAGTTCTAAAAACTCATTCAATAGACGTTCCTGATTAACCATTATATTGAACCTCCAATTATGTACTCACTATTGTCCAGCTCCAGCGCCTAGGTCGCTTTCGCTTTTCCTATTTTAGTATACCTTTTAATAAAAGTATCATCAAATGATAGAGAGCACATCCAAAAAGGTTAAAAAAGAGTTTAATTAAAGCGGAATATTTCCGTGCTTTTTATAGGGCCTTGACTCTTTCTTGTTTCTAAGCATTTCTAAACCTTGGACAATTTTCATTCTAGTTTCACGTGGGTCAATGACATCATCGACCATCCCTCTGCTCGCTGCCACATAGGGATTGGCAAACTTTTCACGGTATTCATCAATTTTCTGCTGTCTTGTCAGTTCTGGATTCTCACTATTGTTAATTTCCTTAGCAAAAATAATATTAGCGGCCCCTTGAGGTCCCATAACCGCAATTTCAGCATTCGGCCAGGCAAATACCAAATCAGCACCAATTGATTTACTATTTAACGCAACATAGGCACCGCCATAAGCTTTTCTTAAAATCACTGTTAACTTCGGAACGGTCGCCTCGGAATAAGCAAATAAGATTTTTGCCCCGTGACGAATGATTCCCCCGTGTTCCTGCTTGACTCCAGGGAAGAAGCCTGTCACATCCTCAAACGTGATGATTGGGATATTAAAAGAATCACAGGTTCTGATAAAGCGAGCCGCTTTATCAGAAGAATCGATATCCAAACCGCCAGCCATCACCTTTGGCTGATTACAAACAAGGCCTACAGATTCACCTTTAATTCGTGCAAATCCAACAACAATATTTCTAGCAAAATCCTTTTGAACTTCCATGAAACTATTCTCGTCAACCACTTGCTCGATGACATTGCGGACATCATACGGACGGACCGTATCAAATGGAATAACATCCATTAAATCCGGACGATAATCTTCGTCATCCTGTACCTCAAACCTAGGGGCCTTCTCCTCATTATTCTGCGGAAGATAGCTTAACAGCCTGCGGACGTTTAGTAACACCTCTTCTTCTGAATCCGCCTGAAAATGGGCATTTCCACTAATGGAGCTATGCACATTCGCCCCACCCAATTCCTCTGCTGAAATCTTCTCACCTGTCACTGTTTCGATGACTTTAGGTCCAGTAATAAACATTTGACTCGTTTTTTCCACCATAAATACAAAATCAGTAATCGCTGGTGAATAGACTGCACCGCCCGCACATGGGCCCATAATTACCGATATTTGCGGAATGACACCGGAATAAATCGCATTTCGGTAAAAAATATGTCCATACCCATCTAATGAGACAACGCCTTCCTGAATGCGTGCCCCACCGGAATCATTTAAACCGACAAACGGTGCTCCATTTTTCGCTGCTAAATCCATCACATTAGCAATCTTCTTAGCATGCATTTCCCCTAATGCCCCGCCAAAAACAGTAAAATCCTGCGAAAAAAGATAAATGGGACGACCGTTAACTTTCCCGTATCCAGTCACCACTCCGTCCCCTGGACCCTTTTGTTCATCAAGGCCAAAATCATTCGTACGGTGCTCAATGAAAGGATTTAACTCAAAAAATGTTCCTTTGTCTACTAAAAGATCAATTCTTTCTCTAGCAGTCAGCTTGCCTTTTTGATGTTGTTTCTCGATTCTCTCATCGCCGCCGCCCAACTCAACCTCTCTGCGTTTATCATACAACTCATTTATTTTTTCATAGATGTCTATCATTTTACCCCTTCATCCCTTTCTTCTCACAAAGTTCGAATAAAACCCCAGATGTCGATTTTGGATGCATGAAAGCGATATTTGCCCCACCTGCCCCAGGTCTTGACTGCTCGTCAATCATACGTATCCCTTGTTCCTTCATTTGGTGAATTCTTTCTTCAATCGAGTCCACCCCGAGGGCAACATGGTGAATTCCCTCACCGCGTTTTTCGATAAATTTGGCGATGGCACTTTCTTCAGATGTAGGCTCAAGTAGTTCAAGCTTTGTACTGCCCGCCTGTAAAAAGGCAACTCTTACCTTTTGAGTATCCACCTCTTCGATTCCAATCAAAGGCAAATTTAACACATCAGTATAAAAAGGAAGCGCTTTCTCGATAGACTTCACCGCAATTCCAATATGGTCGACTTTTTTAATCATTTTTTACCCCTCTGTTCTAAATATTAAAATTTATTCGACAATAATCTTATTCGTTAAAAAGTTCATAAATCCTTCCTTAATTACTTAGTTGTTCCGTTGTTCATTTTTGCATTTCCTTGTACAATATAAGTAAAGTTTCAATCTGCTAAGGGAGGTACCCATTTTGAAAAGTAAGAAAACGAGAAAAATCATTGTTTATTTAATGTTATTTGCTATGCTTGCCTCAACACTACTCATTGGAATTGGTCAATTTCTGTCATAATATAAAAAAAGGGACTGTTCCCATTTGAACAGTCCCTTTTCCTATTTAATTGCTCCATGATCTTTTGCAAGTGTCTCATATGATTTTTTGGAAGAAATCACTAATACTTTTGTTCCTAATGGAATGACGGGAAATAACGAGGTAACCACTTCATTTTGAGTGCGGATACAGCCTTGAGAGACATATTTTCCGATTGAAGCTGGCTGATTCGTTCCATGGATGCCATAGGTTCTGCCATCGGTTCCCTTTGCATCAAAGCCAATCCATCTTGCTCCCAGTGGATTCTTAGGATCTCCTCCAGGGATATTCCCTTTCCGAAAATAAGGTTCTTTGGCCTTTACCGTAATGGTAAAAAGACCTTCAGGCGTCAACTCTTGTGTTTTTCCCGTCCCGACACTTACAACCGTTTGTACTTTGTTTTCATTAATAAAAGCCATTTCATTTTTACTTTTATTCACAATAAGAAATGGATCGCCTGGCATAGGGTTTGGCCCCAATGGCCAAAGTGGTGACATGAAAAAAGCAATCAGGATTGGCGATAAAATTTTTATCAAAGCAGCCACCTGCCTTTTTTTCCCTAGTTTGCTTCAATCTTCTTCTGTTCATTCACTTTAGCCGTTGTTTTTATTCCCTTATATGAACTTTTAATAATCAGATATTCGTTCATTTCATTTACTAGCTGCAGCAGAGCAGCCCGCGTTTCAAATTCTTCTCTTGTCTTTGGGAGCTCCATTTCCTCAAATTCCTTTTTCATTTCTCTTAATTTTTCAAGATAAATATAGGCTGTATTACCAGGATGGACATTTTCAGAAAGTTCTTCTAGAAACTCAGCTACCATATGCCCCTGCTTTACCGTTCGAGTAATGGAGGTAACAATAGGTAAAACACGTTCGATAATTTCAAATTGCTTTTGTCTCATTTTAAAATAATGAAAAAATATATTCTCATCTCGTAAAAAATGATTTTCAACATCCTGAAGGGCTATTGCTATTGCTTCATCAAGCAGACGAGCACCCATCGTAATCTCTTTTCCATCCCAATTACTATCCCCAGTCCGTAAATAACGTACCATTTCAACAAAGATGATTTTAAAATTCTCCTCGATCTCACTTTGATAATCCTTTAGTTTTTTATCGACACTTGGCATATAAAGATTAATAAGTAATGCGACCCCAATTCCAATCGTGATTACCCCAAGCTCATTTAGAAAAATGGCCAAGGTTATTTTTTTTGCCATATAAATATGTAAAATAATAACACTGCTTGTCACAATACCGTCAGGCGCCTTCAGCATGACTATCGTCGGAATAAAGAAAAATAACATAATCCCAATTACAATTGGATGATAGGAGATTCCCTCGAAAAAAACGGCAGAAAAAGGCATCGCTAGTACACAGGCTAAAAAACGAGCCCATGCCGTACTGAGCGACCTCCGCTTTGTCACCTGTATACATAGTATGGTAAGTATTCCTGCAGAAGCAAAGTTCTGCAGTCCTAACTGCTGAGCAAGTAAAATTGAAATGGCTGTCCCAACAGCTGTTTTAATTGTCCGGTATCCAATCCGAAATTTCATAGTTACCTCTCCAAATTATAAAAAAATAAAAAGATGATCGTTAAGACCATCTTTAGCATATCCCTATTAAAGCATTCTTTTGCAAGAATGCCCCATATTTATGATTCCGATTCTCTACAATACTTTTTCTAAAAAGTCCTTAGCCCTGTCAGTCCGAGGGTTATTAAAGAATTCATCAGGAGATCCTTCTTCTAATAATACCCCTTCATCAAGGAAGATAATCCGGTCAGAAACTTCACGAGCAAAACCCATTTCATGGGTAACAATGGCCATCGTCATTCCTGATTGCGCAAGATCTTTCATAACATTAAGTACTTCTTTTACCATCTCTGGGTCAAGTGCAGATGTTGGCTCATCAAATAACATTAACTTCGGTTCCATCGCAAGTGCACGAGCGATCGCCACTCGCTGCTTCTGTCCACCTGATAAATTATTCGGAAAGGCTTTTTCTTTCTCAGTAAGACCGACGCGTGCAAGCAATTCCCGGGCTTTTTTCTCAGCAAGTTCCCGTGAATCGCCCTTTACTTTCATCGGTGCATAAGTTAAGTTATCCAAAACCGACAGATGTGGAAATAAATAAAAGTGTTGAAAAACCATGCCGATTTGTTCACGCACTTTCATGATATTCGTTTTGCTATCGGTAAGCTCTTGATTATTAATCCAAACTTTCCCTTTTGTTGGTGTCTCTAATAAATTTAAGCAGCGAAGAAAGGTAGATTTACCAGAACCCGATGGTCCAATAATCGAGACAACCTCTCCACTATCAATATTTGTAGAAATATTTTTTAATACTTCGTTATTGCCGAACTGTTTATATAGGTTTTCCACTTTAATCACTGTACTTCAGCCTCCGTTCAAACCGTTTACCTGCCAAAGTAAGCACCATAACTAAAATCCAATAGATGAGACCGACAAAAATTAATGGTTCAAAATTTCGATACGTATCCGCTCCAACAACCTGTGCACGACGCATCAAGTCTAAATAACCAATCGTCGAGACAATCGCTGATTCTTTGGTTAAGGTAATAAATTCATTCATAAGTGCAGGTAAAATATTTTTTAGTGCTTGTGGTAATATCAAGTCCTTCATCATAAGTCGATAAGGAACTCCTAATGCTTGGGCTGCTTCGGTTTGACCTTTATCCACTGCTTGAATTCCGGCCCTGATAATCTCCGAAACATAAGCTGATGAATTTAAGCCAAAAGCTAAGATTGATGATAAAAATGGTGAAATGTCATAACCTGTTAATTGCGGAATGGCAAAATAAATTAACATCAATTGTAAAATTAATGGTGTCCCTCGAAAAATAGATGTATAAAGATCCCCAAACCAATTTAATGCTTTGATTCGTGATATTTTACACAAAGCTAAAATTGTACCAAGGATAAAACCTACAATAATAGAAATAATAACAAATTTTAATGTAACCCATATTCCCTCTAAAATAAAAGGAATATAAGGCACAATTTGGCTAAAATCCAAATTCATGCCTTACACCTCACTTTATAATTTTCTTTGCAGCACTAGTCTTGTTGAAATTCAGTTTATGCTTATTGCTGGTCTTTTAACCACTTGTCCTTTAATTCTTGGAGCTTTCCATTCTCTTCCATATCTTTAAGAACTTTATTTACTTTTTCAGTTAAGTCACTACCTTTAGGAAAAGCGACAGCCATTCCTGGAGAGCTTGTTGTAGGATCATCAAATCCGGCTAAACCTTGTTCCTTTATATATCCTGTTGCAACTGATTTATCCATATAAGCAACCTGGATTCGATTTGATAATAGTTCTTGAATTAAAGTTGTTGCATTATCTAATGGCTTCAGTGTAAAATCAACCTTTTTTTGAAGGGTTTTTGCACCCTCTTCTTGAATGGTTCCCAACTGTACACCAACTGTTTTTCCTTTAAGATCATCAATTGTTTTAATCTTAGAATCTTTTAGCGTGATAAACATCTCACCTGAATGGTTATATGCTGTTGAGAAATCAACATTTTGCTTGCGCTTTTCTGTTGCTGACATACCAGCAAGTACCATATCGACTCGTTTTGCCTGTAATGCACCGACTAAACCATCAAACTTCATGTCTTTTATATCTAGTGTGTAACCTAATTCTTTAGCAATGGCATTAGCTAAATCAATATCAAAGCCCTCGACCTTACCTGATGGGTCTCTTGATTCAAATGGAGCAAAATCTGCTGAAGTAGCCATTGTTAATACTTTCTTATCTGCTGTTTTTTCTCCATTTGCGCCGTCTTTATTGCTCTGACCGCAAGCAGCCAAAACCACTAATGTTAAAATCATCGTAAAAAATAAAACTGTTTTTTTCATGATATATCCTCCTATGATAAATATTATCTGCCTTCTCTGATTTGAATTTTTATTCAACAAAACGAATATTAACACATAGATTTTATTTTGAAAAGATATTTTTCTAATATAAAAATATTCTAAAAATTCTGCACCCAATTATATTAAAATAATATTAATATACATATAAAAAAGCACCTCTGTGAGAAGAGATGCTTTTAAAAATAAAGTTAACTTATCACTGTTTGACTAAATTCATTTTTCATTTTTTTCAATGCTTCTTTGTTAGTTATTAAATCATATCCAGTTAAGGCAAGGGCCAAAGCTCCTCTTGATAGAATCTGGTGGGAGTTATCAGTGATTGTTAAGTCAGCAAATTCCCTTGTGTGAGCAATTAATCCAGGCGAATCAAGACCAATATAAGGGTGAATGGCTGGCACAACATGACTGACATTTCCCATATCAATGGAACCGTATGAATCTTTTGCTTTCTTTACTTGCTTAACACCTGTACTTAAGAGATTGTCAGTAAATAACTGCGAGAGGGTTTCATTGGTCACCATATTATCATAGCTCAATTCATAGTTTTCAATATGAACCTCTGCCCCTGTCATGGAAGATGCCCCTTTTGCAATGCCAATTACCTTTTGAACCACTTCATTTAAATAGCTACGGTCCTTGGCACGAACATAAAACTGAGCTACAGCTTTATCAGGGACGATATTCGCTGCTACTCCACCTTCTTTAATAATTCCATGAATTCTAACATCTGAAGTTACATGTTGACGCAGTGCATTGATCCCATTAAATAATTGTAATACAGCATCCAATGCATTAATTCCCATCTCTGGGGAAGCCGCCGCATGACTGGTCCTGCCTCGGAAATCAAACTGAATTGCATCCATTGCTAGAGATTCACCACTTTCATAGGATTCATCAGCAGGATGTAAAATCATCGCAGCATCGATATCATCAAAAATGCCTTGTTCAGCCATCGGAACTTTGGCACCGTTTGTTTCTTCAGCAGGTGTTCCTAAAACAACAACACGCCCGCCAATTTCATCTACCACTTTACTTAAAGTCACTCCAGCCCCGGCACTCATCGTCCCTATCAAATTATGGCCGCACCCATGTCCAACTTCAGGTAACGCGTCGTATTCAGATAAATAAGCAATTGTTGGGCCATCCTTCTTGCTATCATAAACGGCTTTAAACGATGTAGGTCGGCCAACGATCCCTTTTTCAACAACAAACTTATGTTCTTCAAGAAACTCTATTAACCGTTTACTAGATTCAAATTCTTGATCCCCTAATTCGGGATGATGGTATAGTGTATCACTAATCTCCCATAATCTATTTTGAATTTTTTCTAAATAATTTTTTAATACATTCTTCATGATGAAAAACTCCTCTATATTATGACTAAAATTGCGAAATAATTAATAAATATACATTAAAAATTTCATTTCGACAAGAAAAAAAGCCAAATCAATTTATGATTTAGCTTTTTCTGTATTCATTTATTATACTTCTTCACAATGTTGATCAAATTCGTTTTGAAGTTTTGATACAACTGTTGCAGGGTCATAGCCCTCTATTTGATGTCTTTCCACCATTGAAATAATCTTACCGTCCTTTAATAGAGCAAAAGACGGTGAGGATGGTGGATAACCAGTGAAATAGCTTCTTGCCTTTTCAGTTGCTTCCTTATCCTGTCCTGCAAAAACAGTGACAAATTGATCAGGGCGCTTATCATAATGAAGGGCATGTGCTGCTGCGGGACGTGCCACACCGCCAGCACAACCACAGACGGAATTAATCATTACTAAAGTAGTCCCTTTTTGGTCAAGTGCTGCTTCCACTTCCTCAGGTGTTGTCAATTCTTTATATCCTGCAGACACGATTTCTTGACGTGCCTGTTTCACAACATCATTCATAAAGAAATTAAAATCCATGCTCATTAAATTCACTCCTTAGATTTATGCCTATACCTACATATTAACAGTAAAAATATGTTTTTTTCAAATGTAGAATCTTAATACTTTAGAAGAATTTAATGGACGCTTCACTTTTCTATCCTAAATAAATAGTAAATAACTCATCAACTGCCGTAGCTACTGTCTTTTCTCCAGCAATTACTTCATTTTCTAAAGTAGATAGGGCACTTTTCACGCCATTATGATGAAAAAAATGAAATTGAAGTTGGTCAGTAATCAGCGAATAGAGCCATTCTTTCGCCTGGGTTCTTCTTCTTTCAAATAGCACACCTGATGTTTTACCATTTTGCTCAAAGGACTGTATGACATTCCAAATATCGCTTATCCCCTCTTGAGTCAAAGAAGAACACGTATAGGCTTTAGTAGCCCATCCCTTGGTGGCGGGATGAAGAAAATGAAGGATACGGTTATACTCTTTTCTCGTCTGCTCAGCGATTTGTTTGTTCTCCCCATCGGCTTTGTGAACAAGGACGGCATCAGCCAACTCCATAATCCCTTTTTTCATCCCTTGCAATTCGTCGCCAGCACCTGTAAGAACTAACAGCATGAAAAAGTCTACCATATCTCTAATAATGACTTCACTTTGCCCAACCCCGACAGTTTCGATTAAGATGACATCAAAACCGGCTGCCTCACAAATTAACATCGCCTCTCTCGTCTTCCGATGCACCCCGCCTAGTTTTCCTGCAGTTGGAGAAGGACGGATAAAGGCGCGAGGGTTCCTTGATAACTGCTCCATCCTTGTCTTGTCACCAAGGATACTGCCGCCGCTTATGCTCGAACTTGGATCAATGGCTAATACGGCTACACGATGTCCTAAGCTGCAAAGGTACGTACCAAAGGTCTCAATAAAAGTACTTTTCCCTGCACCTGGAACACCTGTAATTCCAATCCGGATAGCTTGACCACTTTTAGGCAGGAGTTTCTGCAGGAGTTGTTGTGCTTTTTGAAAATGCTGTTCTGCATTGCTCTCAACAAGCGTAATCGCCCTAGCTAAAAGACTCCTATCGCCCCTTATTACTCCTTCATAAAGCTCTTCCACCGTCGGTTCCGAGGTTCTTCGTTTTTGAAAGCGAATATTTGGTTGAATGGATGCTGCTTGACCCTCATGCTCTTGACCTTTTCTTATCACACTTGAACATTTATCTGGTTGGTTCGGATCGCTCCATTCCGGTTTTTGATTAGAGGACATTATTGAGACACTTCCTCATAACCGAGTTTGTGATAAATCTCCTTGACGACCTTTTGTGCGGCAACCGGAATAATTGTCCCCGGTCCAAAGATAGCTGAAGCACCGTGGTCATATAAAAATTGATAATCCTGTGCTGGAATGACACCGCCAATCACCACCAAAATATCGTCTCTGCCAAGTTTCACTAATTCCTCCACCAATTGCGGGAGAAGCGTTTTATGACCTGCAGCAAGCGAACTTATCCCAATCACATGAACATCGTTTTCAACGGCTTGCATCGCTGTTTCTTCTGGAGTTTGAAATAAAGGGCCAATATCGACATCAAATCCAAGGTCAGCGAAGGCCGTAGCAATTACTTTGGCACCGCGGTCATGGCCATCCTGACCCATTTTGGCAATCAGTATTCTTGGTCTTCTGCCTTCATTTTCTAAGAATTCATCCGTCATTTTTTTCACTGCATCAATTTCTTCTTCATTGCTAAAAGCTGTACTATACACGCCGCTGATTGAACGAATTACTGCCTTATGTCTGCTAGCCACTTGCTCAATTGCATCAGAAATTTCCCCAAGTGTGGCTCTCGCCCTTGCTGCTTGTACAGCCAATTCTAATAAATTCTGTTCACCAGTTTCTGCGGCTTTCGTTAATTCTGTAAGCGTTTCTTTTACTTTCTTCTCATCGCGATTAGCTTTTAATGCAGTTAATTTTTCAATTTGTTTTAACCGAACTGCTGTATTATCAATATCTAAAATATCAATGGCTTCTTCCTTTTCTAGTCGATAGCGATTGACACCGATAATTGTTTCCTTCCCAGAATCAATTTGTGCCTGTCTTCTGGCTGCAGCTTCTTCAATTCTCATCTTTGGCAGGCCTGTTTCAATCGCCTTGGCCATTCCACCGAGATTTTCTATTTCTTCAATATGTGTCCACGCTCTATAAACCAACTCATCAGTTAATTTTTCAACGTAGTAAGAGCCTGCCCATGGATCAATGACATTGGTAATCCCCGTTTCCTCTTGTAAAAATAATTGTGTGTTACGGGCAATACGTGCAGAAAAATCGGTTGGCAGTGCGATTGCTTCATCCAAGGCGTTCGTATGCAGGGATTGGGTATGCCCCATTGCAGCCGCATGGGCTTCTATCAACGTACGAGTGACATTATTAAACGGATCTTGCTCGGTCAAACTCCAGCCGGATGTTTGCGAATGTGTCCGTAACGCTAATGATTTTTCGTTTTTTGGAGAAAATGATTTCATCATTTTTGCCCAAATCAATCGAGCAGCGCGCATCTTAGCTACTTCCATGAAGTAATTCATCCCAATTGCCCAGAAAAAGGACAATCTGGGCGCAAATGAATCGATTTCAATACCAGCCTTCAGACCTGTTCGTACATATTCCAAGCCATCTGCAAGCGTGTATGCCAATTCTAAATCAGCTGGTGCCCCCGCCTCCTGCATATGATAACCGGAAATACTAATACTATTAAACTTTGGCATGTATTTTGACGTATATTCAAAGATATCAGCAATTATTTTCATAGACATTTCAGGCGGATAAATATAAGTGTTTCGGACCATATATTCTTTTAAAATGTCATTTTGAATGGTACCAGCCAGTTTCTCCTGACTTACACCTTGTTCTTCAGCGGTCACGATGAAAAAGGCAAGGATCGGCAGCACTGCCCCGTTCATGGTCATTGATACGGACATCTGGTCTAACGGTATTCCCTCAAACAATGTCTTCATATCAAGGATGGAATCGATCGCTACCCCTGCTTTACCGACATCACCGACCACTCGTGGATGGTCGGAGTCATAGCCACGATGTGTGGCTAAATCAAAAGCAACCGATAATCCCTTTTGTCCCATAGCTAGATTTCGACGATAGAAAGCATTGCTTTCCTCAGCTGTTGAAAAACCTGCATATTGTCTAACTGTCCATGGACGGTTGACATACATGGTTGGATACGGTCCTCTTGTATAAGGAGGGAGCCCGGGAAGATCATCAATATGCGGAAGGTCTTTACGATCCTCGCTTGTATAGAGCGGTTTTAGACTAATTTGTTCATTTGTCTCAAACAGTAAATCATCAATCACACCATTTATTTCTTGATCGACTTTTTGCTGCCACTCTTCTTTGTTAATAAATTTCTGTTCGTCAAATAAGGATATATTTTGAAAATCAGGCTTTTGTTTCTTCAACCTTACTCACCTCCAACTCACTAAGAATGGACAACAGCGTTTCATAGCAATTGCTTTTCATATGGATAAACTGCTTAATACCTTCATCCATCCAAAGGTCCTGTTTTTCTTTTTCTGGCAGTCCTGCTAAGTAAAAAGTCCGCTCAGGAAATTCAGTTTTAAGGACATTTAAGATGCCATGTCCAATTATTTCATATTGATCATTCGTTCCGCATAAGCAATAGTGCTTTGCAGGATGTTCTAAAACGAATTGTCTGGCATTCTCAACAGATATAATAGAATTACTTTTAACCGCTTTCAAACCTCCGGCTGCGAGAAATCCCTTCATAAAATCCAGCCTTGCTTTATGCTGCTTTAATCCACCGAGACAAATCATCCCTACAGAGGGCTTAGATCCTAATTTTCCTTCGAAATCAAATGACTTTTTTCGTAATTCTTCGAATGGTTCTGCCAATCTACGGTCTGGAATAGCCTCTATATTAATTAACGAGTTTTTCCCATTTGCAAAATATGAATTTTTCTCTGGCAGGCTTTTATATGTAACCATTTCATCCAGATTGGCATAGACATTTGTACCAACAATACTTTTCCTTCTTGTTTGAATATCATCAATCTTTTTTTCATAGACCGCTGCTATCTCTTGCTGCAACCATTTAGATTTTAGTACTTCTAAAATGCCTCCATGTGCATCAATACGTTGAAAAAATCCCCAAGCTTTTTCAGCAAGCTCATTTGTTAGATGTTCCACATACCAAGAACCTCCAGCAGGATCAATAACTTTCTGCAGCTGTGCTTCTTCCTTCAAAATCAATTGAGTATTTCTAGCAATTCTATCCGAAAACGAAGTGACACCTGTGAGATCATCGAAAGGACTCACATGTAAGTACTGAATGCCCCCAACCACAGCCGCAAAAGCTTCATTTCCAGCCCGGAGGAGGTTAACATAAGGGTCATGTAAAGTTTTTGTTATAGTAGAAGTTTCAGCAGCAATATTCATTCTGGACTTATCTTCATTAGCTCCATAAACACTGCTCACACGGCTCCATAGGACTCGTGCAGCTCGAAGCTTTGCGATTTCCATGAAAAAATTGCTGCCAATAGAGAATTGGAAAATCATTTTTGTAAAAATCGCATCTAAATCCATGCCTGCATCCTGAAGATGTTCAAGATAGAATATCCCTTCAGCTATTGCAATCCCCAGTTCTTGAGCTGCACTTGCACCACCATTATGATAGGCACTAGTATCAATTAGAATTGTACGCAAGTTAGGAAACTTTTCAGCAGCGTTACTAATGTTATTTACCCAATCTTTAAAAATTGCTTCTGAAATCACTCCTTCTTTAGCAAAAATTGCAACTGGATCTGAACCAATATATCCACTGATTTTTTCGCTAGCATCTTCTTCTACTATTAATTCTAATTCAGTGAGAAAAGTGGATTGTAATTCTTTAGCGTCAATTGAAAATGGATATTGAGTATATGAATCTGCTAAAATTTTTCCTAGGTTTTGACTCCCACCTAACAGACTTTTCGAGACATTAAATGAAATGGCTGATTGACCTTTTTTAAATAATTGATGGAGTTTCGCCTGCAGCTCTTCTACCGATTTGCAGGATAGTCGTTGGGCAACCTTCCAATCATTTGTCAGGTAACCTAATGGATATATCCCTCTTCTAAAATCCGAACCTCCTGGATATTCCGGTACCGGACACTCATCTTGGCGGGTATAAAGCGGTTTCAAAATAATATTTTCATATGTAGTAGTTTGTAAAGATTCAACCGACTTTCCTTTTAAGGATTGCTCTGCTTTTTCTGTCCATGCTTGTTCTGATATTGAAGAAAAAGACTGATTCTTTAAATTTTCCAAACTCCTCATCCCCCTCTCCACTCAATTGAATTAAAATTCAAATAATTCTACCTACTACTATTTTATGGTACAAACACATTTCAAGCAATCTAAAAACAAACAACCGCTGCTATCATTGGCAGCGGTGATGATGTTTTAATAAATCGAAGTCGTTGATTTAGATGTATTTTCCAGTATTTCCTTCACACGTTGTAAGAAACGTCCGCAAACGAGCCCGTCTAATACTCTGTGATCGAGTGACATACATAAATTTACGATGTCACGAACAGCAATCATTCCATTATTCATGACGACTGGTCGTTTGACGATAGACTCAACTTGAAGAATAGCCGCTTGTGGGTAATTGATGATACCCATGGATTGAACAGATCCAAAAGAACCCGTATTGTTCACCGTGAAGGTTCCGCCTTGCATATCTTCAGACCTTAGTTTCCCTGTTCTTACTTTGACAGCGAGCTCAGATATTTCACGCGCAATTCCTTTAATCGTTTTTTCATCGGCCTGTTTAATGACAGGAACATAAAGGGCGTCATCTGTTGCTACTGCAATGGAAATATTGATATCTTTCTTTTGAATGATTTTATCTCCTGCCCACATCGAATTGATTTGCGGGAATTCTTTTAGCGCCTGTGCAACAGCCTTCACAAAGAATGCAAAGAAAGTTAAATTAAAGCCCTCATTTTTCTTAAACTCATCTTTTATCGAGTTACGGTACTCCACCAAATTCGTGGCGTCCACTTCAATCATTGTCCAAGCATGCGGTGCTTCGTGTTTGCTCCTAAGCATATTTGCGGCAATTGCTTTACGAATACCTGTGACTGGAATTTCAATGTCGCCAACGGCTACTGGAATATTCACAGCTTGAGCAGGTGCCGTTGGCGCAACAACTGGCTGAGCCGCTTCTTGATTTGTTGCCTTGGTAACAGCGGGCTCATTTTTAGCTTCTACATTTTGTCCTGATTCAGGAATATTACCTGATTCGATTAGTTTTAAAAGATCTTTCCTCGTAATTCGTCCACCTGCACCGGTGCCTGACACCCTAGTTAAATCAATGCCATGTTCTTGAGAGATTTTTAGGACGGCAGGCGAGTAACGTGCTTTGTTGCCTTGATCAGCTTGTTCCACATTTTCCGAGGCACTTGATGGTGCGCTCGGGCTTGCTGCAACAGATGCTTCAGGAACTTCTTCAATTGTTCCACCCTCCAACGCTATCGTGCAAATTTGCTCCCCAACTGCTAAGGTATCCCCTTCTTCAGCAATTAGTTCCTTTATTACACCTGTAAAGGAGGATGGGATTTCCGCATTTACCTTATCTGTCATAACTTCTGCCAGGGGGTCGTATTTATTTACTTTATCTCCTACAGATACAAGCCATTTACTTATCGTACCTTCGGTAACGCTCTCCCCTAACTGAGGCATTTTGATTTGTTCAATTACCACTATATACACACTCCTATTGTCCAGCTCTGGCGCTGTACCCAAGATGCCAGGGCTTTTCGTTTTAGTACTCAGCTAGTTCGCGCATCGCTTTTTCTACCTTATCTGGATTTACCATAAAGAATTTTTCCATTGTTGGCGAATACGGCATGGCCGGTACATCTGGTCCAGCTAACCTCATAATTGGTGCATCTAATTCGAATAAGCAATTTTCTGCAATGATTGCAGCCACTTCACTAATAATACTGCCTTCTTTTGTATCCTCTGTAATAAGAAGAACTTTACCAGTTTTCGATGCCGCCTCAATGATGGCTTCTTTATCCAGAGGATAGACAGTTCTCAAATCAAGAATATGAGCGGAGATACCATCTTTCGCTAATTTTTCTGCTGCTTGAAGGGCAAAATGAACACATAGACCATACGTAATGACGGTAATATCTTCTCCTTTGCGCTTTACATCCGCTTTCCCAATTGGAAGGGTGTAATCATCTGTAGGTACCTCACCTTTAATTAATCGATACGCCCGCTTATGCTCGAAAAATAATACTGGATCATTGTCACGGACAGCTGCCTTTAACAGCCCTTTTGCATCGTAAGGTGTGGAAGGCATAACAATTTTTAATCCAGGCTGATTTGCAAATACTGCCTCAACAGATTGGGAATGATAAAGTGCACCGTGAACACCGCCGCCATAAGGAGCACGAATCACCATCGGACAACTCCAGTCATTGTTCGAACGATAGCGGATTTTCGCTGCTTCTGAAATAATTTGATTCACTGCCGGCATGATAAAGTCGGCAAATTGCATTTCGGCAATCGGCCGCATGCCATACATCGCTGCACCAATTCCTACGCCAGCAATTGCTGATTCAGCAAGTGGTGTATCAATGACTCGTTCTTCCCCAAATTGGTCATATAATCCTTGGGTTGCCTTAAATACCCCGCCTTTTAATCCAACATCTTCACCAAGGACAAAAACCTTTGGATCTCTTTCCATTTCTTCTCGCATTGCCATTGTAATGGCATCAATATATGAAATTATCGCCATGTTTCATCCCCCTTACAAGTCCGCATAAACAAATTTCAGCGCATCTTCAGGTGCAGAGTACGGTGCATTTTCTGCATAGTCTGTCGCCTCATTGACAAGCTTCATTACGCGGTCATTAATTTCTTTTTCTAATGCATCATCCATGACACCTGTTTCCTTCAAATATGCTCCAAAGGTAATAATTGGATCTTGGGTTTTTGCTTTGGCAACCTCATCTGGTGCACGGTAGGAACGGTCGTCATCATCAGAAGAGTGTGGTGTTAGACGATAAGAAATGGTTTCAATCAACGTAGGTCCTTCACCGCGTCGACCGCGCTCTGCTGCTTCCTTCACAGCTTTATAAACCTCTAGTGGATCGTTCCCATCAACAGTGAACCCAGGCATACCATAACCAATCGCACGGTCGGAAACTTTTTCACACGCCAATTGTTTTTCGATTGGAACGGAGATAGCGTACTTGTTATTTTCACACATAAAAATAACAGGAAGTTTATGTACACCTGCAAAGTTGGCACCCTCATGAAAGTCCCCTTGGTTAGAAGAGCCCTCTCCGAAAGTTACAAAAGTTACGAGATCTTTTCTTTCCATTTTCCCAGCAAGGGCAATTCCAACAGCGTGTGGAACCTGAGTTGTTACAGGTGAAGAACCTGTGACAATCCGATTTTTCTTTTGGCCGAAGTGGCCTGGCATTTGCCTGCTGCCTGAATTAGGGTCTTCTGCTTTTGCAAAACCTGAAAGCATTAATTCCCTCGGCGTCATACCGAAAGTTAAAACCACACCCATATCACGATAATACGGAAGAACATAATCTTTTTCACGATCAAGCGCAAATGCAGCCCCTACTTGTGCTGCCTCCTGACCTTGACAAGAAATAACGAAGGGAATTTTCCCGGCACGGTTTAATAACCACATCCGCTCATCAATCCGGCGGGCCAATAGCATAGTTTCGTACATTTCCAATACTTTTCCGTCATTTAAACCTAAAGCATCATGACGCTTTTCTGTCATTTATTTCTTACCTCCCAAATTCGAAAAGCGGAAGTGCCTTGTCCAGGGGCGACAAGCATAAGACGAGCGCTGACAGAAGGCGTGCTTTTTGCCTTCCGAAGCGATTGGCTTATGTCTCGAGCACCTAGGCACTGTAGCTAGACACTAACACTTTTTCAAAGATTTAAACTTTTGATTTTTTAAGAATGAATCGCTTTCCCATCAACGGCAAGCGCAGCCTCACCAATGGCTTCTGAAAGAGTTGGGTGTGGATGAATCGTATGCGCGATTTCCCAAGGTGTTGCATCTAATACCATCGCAAGTCCTGCCTCCGTAATCATATCAGTTACATGCGGACCAATCATATGCACCCCTAGAATATCATCGGTCTCTTCATCCGCAACAATTTTCACAAATCCATCAGATTCTCCAAAAACAAGTGCTTTCCCAATCGCACGGAAAGAAAACTTCCCTGTCTTTACTTTATAACCTTTTTCTATAGCTTGGTCTTCTGTTATTCCCACACTGGAAACCTCTGGATTGCTATAGATACATCTAGAAACTAAATGATACTGCAGTGGCGAAGGATCCTTTCCGGCAATATGTTCGACAGCAATGATCCCTTCATGTGATGCCACATGGGCAAGTTGTAATCCACCAATCACATCACCAATCGCATAAATATGTGATTCTTTCGTTTGGAAGAATTCATTTGTTGCAATAAAACCCTTCTCTACTTGTATTTCTGTATTCTCTAGGCCAATTCCTTCTGTATTTGCCTGACGACCCACCGAAACAAGAATTTTTTCCGCTTTAAATTCTTTCACTGTGCCCTTTACTTCTGCAGAAATTGCTACTCCATTGTCCCTTACCATTGTTTCGGGGAGGACTTTTGCACTTGTTACCAGTTTAACTCCTTTTTTCTTCATCAAACGCTGCATTTCTTTTGAAATTTCTTTATCTTCTGTCGGGATAATGCGGTCAGCATACTCAATAACTGTTACATCAACACCGAAATCATGAAGCATAGACGCCCATTCTATTCCGATTACACCACCACCAACAATAATAATGGAATTAGGTAGTGACTCTAATTGCAATGCTTCATCAGATGTCATCACATATTCTCGATCAATCTCAAGACCTGAAAGTGTCCTTGGTCTTGAACCTGTGGCAATAATCACATTTTTAGGTAGAAGCATTTCGTTTTCTTCCCCATTATTCATTTCAACAGAAATAGTTCCCGGCATCGGAGAAAAAATGGACGGTCCTAAGATTCTTCCTATACCTTCATAGACATCAATTTTGCCCTGTTTCATTAAATGCTGTACACCTTTATGAAGCTGGTCAATAATTTTATTTTTTCTCTCTTGTACTTTACCAAAATTTATCGATACATCACTAGTAATAACACCGAAATCCTCACTATGTTTTGCTGTTGCAAAAACCTCTGCGCTCCTAAGAAGTGCCTTACTTGGTATACACCCTTGATGCAGACATGTCCCGCCAAGCTTTCCTTTTTCAACAATCGCTGTTTTTAAGCCAAGCTGAGAGGCCCTAATTGCGGCAACATAGCCGCCAGTACCCCCGCCAAGAACTACCAAATCATATTCTTGTGCCACTCTTTTTTCCTCCCCATAACCTTAAATTTTAACTGTTTTAAAATTCCCAGGATAAATTTTTTCCTCTTCTTCGCCTCTTAAGACTCGCAGTGCACCTTCAGCAAGTGCTTGTAGTTCATTTTCACCCGGTTGAACCATTACGTCAGCAATCCAATTGATCCTATCGGTAATTGATTTCACAAACCCTTTCCCGTAGGCGAGCCCTCCAGTTAGAACAATCGCATCCACTTTTCCAGAGAGAACAGCACTAGCAGCCCCAATTTCCTTAGCCACTTGATAGGCCATTGCGTCATAAATAAGCATTGCTTCTTTATCGCCTGCTGTAATTCGCTGCTCTACCTTTACCGCATCATTGGTGCCGAGATAACCTACAAGACCGCCTTGACCAACCAGCATTTTCATAATTTCTTCCCGATAATATTCACCAGAATAACATAGGGCTACTAAATCCCCTACAGGAACTGTTCCGGAACGTTCTGGGCTGAAGGGTCCATCCCCATGAAGACCATTGTTTACATCAATGACCTTCCCTTGCTTATGCACACCCACGGTAATGCCACCACCCATATGGGTTACAATTAAATTTAAGTCGCTGTATTTTTTCCCTAATTCCTTTGAAACCCTTCTTGCAACGGCCTTCTGATTCAAAGCATGAAAGATACTTTTCCGTTCAATTAAGGAAAATCCAGAAATTCTCGCAATTGGTTCAAGCTCATCAACAACAACTGGATCAACGATAAAAGAAGGAATATTTAAACCAGAAGCAATTTCGTAAGCAATGATCCCGCCAAGATTGGATGCGTGCTGCCCTGCATAACCAGACCGTAAATCTGTTAACATCACATCATTAACTGCATAGGTACCCCCTTCGATTGGACGTAGTAATCCCCCACGTCCACATACAGCCGACAGTTTGGAAATATTTATCCCTTCATTATCCATTGTTTCCAAAATTGTTGTTTTTCTAAATTCATATTGATCAATAATATTTGAAAAAGAGTTGATTGTCTCTGAATCATGACGAATTGTTTTTTCAAATATAGAAATATCATTATCGAAAACCCCGATTTTCGTGGATGTCGAGCCTGGGTTGATGACGAGAATCCGATATTCATTATCGTGCAACGTATTTGACCTCCAATTTTATTATTCTTAATGATTGAAGTCGAGTTTTAACTTAAATTAAACATTCATAGCCCTATGAAAGGCAAAGACGCTGAATATCCAATTCAGCGCTTTCCTAAATATATTGCTAACATAAGTTCTAGCGAGAAATTCTATGACTTAAAATATGATGACCGTTTTGGAGAAATTGGCTTCTTGAATTACGAATTCTTGCAATTCTTTCTTCTGCCATCCTGTCAGCAGCTACGTAAGTTGGAATGCCGTCACGTTTTGAAATTTCAATCACTTTTTCAATTGTCGTATATAGCTGTTCAACCTTTTTCATTGCGCGCTCTTGGTTATAACCATATAATTCATCTGCCACATTGATTACGCCTCCAGCGTTGATTACATAATCCGGGGCATAAACAATACCCATTTCATGAATAATATCGCCGTGACGGGTATCCTTTAATTGATTGTTCGCTGAACCAGCAATCACTCTTGCTTTTAACTGCGGAATGGTCTCGTCATTAATCGTTGCTCCGAGTGCGCATGGGGCATAGATATCACATTCCACACCATAAATTTCATCAGGATCAACAGCGAGAGCACCAAATGCTTCAACCGCACGGTTAACTGCCTCTTGATTTATATCAGTTACAATCAGTTGTGCTCCTTCTTCATGCAAATATTCGCAAAGTGTATAAGCAACATTTCCAACACCTTGAACAGCCACTACTTTTCCTTCAAGAGAATCCGTTCCAAACGCCTCTTTCGCAGCTGCTTTCATACCGCGGTATACACCAAAAGCTGTTACTGGGGAAGGATTTCCAGATGAACCAAACGCTGGAGAAATTCCAGTTACAAAATCTGTCTCTTCATGAATTAAATCCATATCAGCCACTGTTGTACCAACATCTTCTGCGGTAATATATCTGCCGTTTAATCCTTGAATGTAGCGGCCAAATGCACGGAACATTTCTTCATTTTTATCTTTTCTTGGATCACCGATGATAACAGTTTTACCACCGCCAAGATTTAATCCAGCAGCCGCATTCTTATAAGTCATTCCTTTAGCAAGTCTTAGTGCATCTTCAATGGCTGCTTCTTCGGATGCATACGTCCACATCCGTGTTCCACCTAAAGCTGGCCCTAAAGTTGTATCATGAATAGCAATAATTGCTTTTAATCCTGATTGTTTATCCTGACAGAATACCACTTGCTCATAATCGTATTGTTCTAGATATTTGAAAATTTCCATGTATAATTCCTCCTCAAATGATTTACTATCTATTTTGATGTAGCACAGCATAACGCTAGTGCAAGGGAATAAAGCTTACTTTCAGCAGAATCTGATCTGGATGTTAACACAATTGGTGCTTTTGCTCCGGCAATAACGGCGCCAACTTTTGCATTTGCAAAATAAATTAATGATTTATATAATACATTGCCAACTTCAATTGTTGGTACTAATAAAATATCTGCACTCCCCGCTACTTCACTATGAATCCCTTTATGTTCCGCAGCAAGCGTTGATACAGCATTATCTAAACCTAAAGGACCATCCACAATACAGTCCAAAATCTGCCCTCGTTTATTCATTACCGTTAATGCAGCTGCATCTAATGTGGCTTGCATAGCCGGATTAACTACTTCCACAGCAGCTACAGGTGCCACTTTCGGTACATCTATTCCAATTGACCTTGCAATGGAAACTGCATTTTTAATAATTTGTGCTTTCTGTTCTAAATCGGGAGCAATATTCATTGCAGCATCTGTAATGATCGTAAAACGATTGAAGCCAGGAACTTCAAATGCAGCAATATGTGATAAGACATTTCCTGTCCTAAGTCCATACACCTTATTCAAAACTGCCTTTAAAAAAATATTTGTGGGAATATTACCTTTCATTAAGACATTTGCTTCTTTATTAAAAACTGCCTTTACTGCTAATTCTGCCGCTGCAGCATTTGAATCAGCATTGACAACTTTTAAATTAAGATCGTTAATGTTTGGGTGTTTTTCTTTAATAATGGATTTAATTTTTTCTTCGTCACCGAAAAGAATAAATTTTGCAAGATTTTGTTCTAAAGCAGCGATAACTGCTTCAATGACTTCTAAATCTTCTGCCGCAGCAACTGCAACGGTGTTTGTACGTACTTGGGCTGCTTTGTCAATTAGTGAATCAAGCAACAAGTTGTCATCAACCCTTTCTCCTCTTACTGCAACTCCCATACTAAAATATGCAATTTCCGTGCCAAACCACTTTTAATGAAAACGCTTTACTACACTTCACCCAAGTGTGCACTTTCTTTCATAATATGAAATTTATTGCATGCTATTTTTTTCAATATTATATTTTTCGATCTTATAATATAAATTCCTTACAGACAATCCGAGTGTTTTTGCTGTTAATGTTTTATTCCCATTTAAACGAAGAAGTGCTTGCTTAATAATTTTAGCCTCAAATTCTTCCATCATATCTGATAAGGTTCGATCCATAACCACGGAATCAGAAGAATTGCTTACAAATGGTTCCGATAAGTTTTTTTTATTTTTTAATTCTGGTAAGTGCTGAACATCTATAAACTGATCATTATAATTCATAAAAATGATCGCTCTTCCAAGTATATTTTCTAATTCTCTTACGTTACCTGGCCAGTCATATTCCATTAATTGCTTCAGTGCCGCTGGGGTAATTCCTTCTACATTCCTTCCATAGTCCTGACTAATTTTTTGAATAAGCCTTTCATTTAAAAGAGGGATTTCCTCCTTACGTTTTCTTAATGGCGGAATATGAATTGGCATACGATTTAATCGATAATATAAGTCTTCCCGAAAGGAGCCTTTAGCAATACCTTTTTCTAAATTGACATTAGTTGCCGCAATAATTCTAACATTAATGGAAATAGGCTTTGTTCCGCCTACACGGATGATTTCTTTTTCTTGCAAAACCCTGAGTAGCTTTGCCTGTGTATTTACTGGAAGCTCACCGATTTCATCTAGGAAAATACTTCCATTATTAGCCTCTTCAAAAAAGCCTCTTTTCCCGCCTCTTACTGCGCCCGAAAAAGCTCCCTCTTCATAGCCAAATAGTTCACTTTCCAGCAAAGTTTCCGAAATAGCAGCACAATTGACCCTGATAAATTTGTTATATTTCCGGTCACTCGCATTATGTATGGCATGAGCAAACAATTCCTTCCCTGTTCCCGATTCACCTCGCAGGAGGACGGTCGCAGGAGTTTTTGCTCCTAATTTTGCTTGTTCCATTGCAAGCATCATTTCATCGGATTGACCAATGATATCCTCAAATGTATATTTCGCTTCAAGTTTACGAATGAGTTGGCGTGCACGATTTAATTCCCTATTTAAAGATTTCATCTCGGACATATCGTGGATAACACCAACACTGCCCTTTAACTTTCCTTTTACAATAATTGGAGCAACATTCACTATAACTTCTCGTTTACTTGGTCCCACTCTCATTGGTACCCCGCGGACAGCTCTCCTCGTTTGAAGCACTTTCATGTGCATACTTTCACCCTCAGATATATCGGCTGTGGCAGGTTGGCCTATAACTTGTTCCTGGGTAAGACCTGTAATCCGTGAGTAAGCAGGATTAATAAGTATTCCCCTGCCATTCTCATCCACAACAGAAATGGCATCATCACTAGAATGAATAATAGCCTGAAGCATCGTTTGAATTTCTCGTAAATCTGTAAGTTCCTCTGCTAGATTAACCACTTCAGTAATATCTTTGAAGACAGCAAATGCACCAATCAAGGTGCCATTTTCTTCAATAATGGGAATCCTTGTAGTAATAATTTTTCGATCATTTTTCAAACCCATTTCTTGGTTTTCTTCAATTCTTCTTGACTCAAGGATGAATGGGAGCCTGCTTGTAGGAATTACTTCAACTACATATTTGCCTATTGCCTGTTCTTTTGTTACACCGATTATTTCTTGTGCGCGTGTATTAAATAGGATGACCTTACCATATTTATCAATAACAACCATTCCGTCATTAGTTGCATTAAAAATAAGTTCTTGCTGGTAGGATTCATTTTTGTGCTTTTCGATGAGATCTTCCTTTTCTTCCATAATTTTTGCAACTAGAAAGGCAACGCTTCCTGGAATCAAAACGGTCTGTTTATTTTTTGTATTTCTTAACTCTTGGAAAACGGCTTCATTTCCAGTAACTTCAATTATAATATCAATCTGATCAACTAAATAGGGCTGCCAGTCTGTCCCAGTATTAATGCCTTCTTTACGTGCTAACAAAACGCCAGGTGCATTTATATTCCGATCAATGACAACACTTACCTTTAAAACTTCAGATTCTTTTAGAATTTTTAAGATTGCCGTACCACCTTTTCCTGCACCAACAATCATTACGTTCTGCATTTAAATACCCCTCATAAGAAAATTTTTTCATAATATTTAAGAAACCCATGCAACTTTTTTCATATCTATTTTATCTCCAATCACAATCATTGACAAATTATATCTATGTAATAATATTTTCTTGAGATATAATCAAAATAAGGCTTTTCACTTTGCAAAATTTGATATTGGAAGGATTTATTTATGAAGCGAATTATTGCCCTCTTGATTGTATTAATTCCTGGTATCCTAGCTGCTGTTGGCATTAAATTAATGCGTGATATGTTATTCGGAATAGTACAAGCACCATTTCCTAATTTATTACTTCAATTTCTAACTGGATTAATCTTTTTTATCGGAGGACTAGGCTTCGTCGCAGGATTTGTTTTCCATCGCGATCGAAAAAGAAGCAAAGTTCAAAAGAGATTTAAAAAATAAAAAGAGGCCATTAAGGTCTCTTTTCAAATTGCTTTCGTATTTTTAATGCCTTAACTGGATCATCAGTAATAAGTGCCGTACAATTAATATTAAAAAGACGCTGCAAATCCACTTCTTTATTTACCGTATAAGGTCGTACGGCAATTCCATTTTCAATGGTTTTAATGATAATTTCATCAGATATCGCAGAATGTTTGGGATGAATCCCTTTTGCTCGAATCGCTTTGGCATAGACCCATGGCATGTAAATTCCCTCAAGAAATAGAGGGGCTGTTTCTATTTCTGGTGCTATACTGTAGGTATAGACGATACTATAATGATTAAAAGAGGAAATGATAATTCTATCCACTAACTTATATTTGTAAATAAGCTGAATGACTTTTTCTTCCATTCCTTTATAGGGAATGAGTCCATTTTTGAGTTCAATATTACATAACAATTTATTTGTACATAGCCATTCCAACACTTCCGTTAATGCGGGAATTGGTTCCATTTTGCTGTTTTTATTATTCGCATTCAACTTTCTTAAATCTTTATATAAAAAATCTTTGACAAACCCTTTACCATTCGTAGTTCGATCAACTTTTTCATCATGGATGACAACTATTTCACCGTCCTTAGTTAATTGTACATCCAATTCTAATCCGTCAGCTCCGGCTTTTTCTGCTTCTATAAAGGCTGTAAGTGTATTTTCGGCAAAAGAAGCGGAATAACCACGGTGCGCAAAAATCTGAGTCATATCTTCACTTCCCAACTTAAATTTAGGAGGAATAACAAATGAAACCCTTACAGTTATCACCTGAAACTGCCATAAAGCTTTCTGAAAAGTTAAATGTTCCGATAGAACAGCTTATGCATATGCCCCAACATATTCTTATTCAAAAACTGATGGAATTAGAGAACGAAAAGAAATAAATTTCTAAAATCCTTAATCCAATTTTAAAGTAATCGAGTAGAGGGAAAATAAATGTATTATTTTCGCCCCTCTCACAACACCGTACGTACGGTTCGCGTATACGGCGTTTCAATTTATATCACAGTGTGTACTTTTAGATAATGTTCTAAAGCAGAGGGGACTCCCCTCTGCTTTAGTCTTTTGTTTGAGATTGCTCTTTGGACGACTTTGGATAATCCTATGAATCGGTAACCTTTTCGACAATAGGTTAATCCTTTCGCTTCTTCCTCCGGAATCCCTAGTTGAATAAGCGATCTAATTTGTTTCTTCGCTACTTTCCATTGTTTCCAGATAATGACCCTGATTCTGGAGCGAAGCTTCGTGTCTATTCGTTCAGTCACTTTTTTCATGTTTGCCACTCTGAAGTAGTTTACCCATCCTAATATTACTTGTTTCAATTTCAATATTCGGTAGTCTAATGGAACACTCCAGTTTCGCTTTGTCAGTTGTCGAAGCTTCCTTTGAAACTTCTGTACCGAACTTAGATGAGGTTTCACTTGATATCTCTTGTTATTAATGTCGTAATAATACCAAAATCCTAAGAATTTTAATTCTTTTGGACGTGAAATTCTGCTCTTCTCTACGTTGACTATCAGACCTAATTTCTCTTCTATAAATCTCACGATTGAATTCATTACTCGGTTCGCTGCTTTTTCACTTTTCACAAAGATAAGAGCGTCATCAGCGTACCTCACGAACCTTAATCCTCTTTTCTCTAGTTCCTTATCAAGTTCGTTTAACATAATATTACTTAATAGTGGACTGAGGTTTCCTCCTTGCGGAGTACCGACAGGTGTGTCTTCATATTTTCCATTCACCATGACTCCACTGACTAAGTATTTTCTGATTAACGAGATGACATCGCCATCTTTTATTGTGTTGGATATAATTCGCATGAGTTTATCATGATGGACCGTATCGAAGAATCTTTCAAGGTCAATGTCGACTACCCAATCAAGACTATCGTTCAGAAATTCCAGGCTTTTAATAATCGCCATTTCACAACTTCTTTTAGGTCTGAAACCGTAACTAAATTCGCTGAACCGTTCTTCAAATATGGGATTGAGAACTTGATGAATGGCTTGTTGAACGACTCTGTCCACTACTGTTGGTATTCCCAATTTGCGCATCTTTCCGTTTTCTTTTGGGATTTCCACTCTTAAGGCAGCTTGTGGTTGGTATTTTCTTGTTCTGATGCGCTGGCGCAACTCATCTTTGTTCTCTTTCAGGTGTTGCTTAAGTTCGTCGACTGTAACTCCATCAACACCACTGGCACCTTTATTTTTATAGACACGTAGGTAGG
>NZ_JMLP01000011.1:0-367142 GCF_000686805.1 Bacillus sp. UNC41MFS5
CTAATGCGCCGCGGGCCCATCTGTAAGTGTCAGCCGAAACCGACTTTCAGCTTTTCCTCATGAGAGGAAAAGGATTATCCGGTATTAGCACCGGTTTCCCGGTGTTATCCCAGTCTTACAGGCAGGTTGCCCACGTGTTACTCACCCGTCCGCCGCTAGACTCCGAAGAATCTCGCTCGACTTGCATGTATTAGGCACGCCGCCAGCGTTCGTCCTGAGCCAGGATCAAACTCTCCAATAAAGTTGATTAGCTCATTTGTTACGTTGGCTCGTGTTCTTACTAGAATAATAGAAGAAACACGATTGTTATTGTTTGTTTGCACGATTTTGTTTGTTTAGTTTTCAAAGAACAATTTCGATAAGACAACTTTTATATACTATCATTTTTCAATAGTGATGTCAACAACTTTTTAATGCCTTATTTCAAAAGATTAATAGTTTCGCTGACAACTTTTATACTTTAACATTTTCCAAACAATGTTGTCAACATCTTTTTTCTTGAATTATTCAATGTCTCGATGACAACTTTCATATCTTATCACCTGCCAGATAATTAGGCAACAAAAATTTTTCCCAAATTTTAAACTTACTTCTATAGGGGTGAATTATCTTTTATATATTATGATAGAATGAGATAAACTTTAAGCATTTAAAGGGGTGCAGAAAATTGCTTTCTTTTATATTAGTAGTTATCGTATTATTTCTCATTCCAGGTCCAGCTGTTTTACTTACCATTTCTCAAACCGCTCAAGGCGGGAGAAAAACCGGTATCATCACAGGCATCGGGATTGCTGTAGGTGACTTAATTCATACGGTTGCTGCCGTGCTCGGACTTTCAGCCATTTTAATGACTTCGGCACTCGCCTTTGAAATCGTAAAATATTTAGGTGCGGCTTATTTGATTTTTTTAGGGATTAAGTCGATCCTTGAAAAGTCAAAAAAACAAGCGCAGCCGGTCGTGAAAAAGAGCTCTTCTGTCACTTCGTTTCGTCAGGCCTTATTAATTGAATTACTCAATCCGAAAACAGCTCTTTTCTTCTTAGCCTTCTTACCGCAGTTCGTTCACAACAATGGGACCCCCGTTGTCATTCAGTTACTTACTCTGGGGCTCACTTTTGTGTTAATGAGCATCTTGTACACCACCCTTCTTGCATTTCTAACAAGTTCGTTAGGAGAAAGACTTTTCGCAAACAAGAATGGCAAACTTTCACGGTGGCAGGGGAAAGTTGTCGGCTCAATCTATATTGGTCTAGGACTGCAGCTGGTGTTTCAGAGTCAAAAATAAACTCTGTACTACTAAACCAGAAAAGCGATACCCCCCGGTATCGCTTTTCTTATACTCGAGAGTAATTTCCAATTCTCTAAGTGTCCTCTAGAAACGGATAAAACAGATGATTTGTCCATTTGTAGTGCCTGACACCATTTTTCATCCTCATTAGATTAGATTCAGCCTGTGGAGTTTGCAGATAATAACAACGTTATCAACATTAATAGCAGTTATATCCACATGACTGACAGAGATATCCACAATTATTAAAACTTTATACACAGATTATGTGTATAAAATTTGGTTTATTCTAAAAAATCTGCCAACGGATGAAATTACCCACAAAACCCACAGTTTTATCCACAAAATTAACAAGTTTACCCACAATTCACTTTGATATATCCACATTATCAATGAATATTATCCACATTCCTCATTACAAAAGGCCTAGCGGAATAGCTAGGCCTTTTGTAATTATCAATTTGATTCTTCTTCCGGATTGTCACGGTCATATCGATCCACAATTTCCTTTAACTCGCCCGTGTCGCCTTTTGCATTAATAATTTCAAAAATTTCATTTAAGCCTTCACTAGTTTTATCTTCATTCTGTTTCATCGCGGCACCCCCTTTTTTTAATAGGATGTCCGATGTTGATGGAAACTATTTCTGGCAGAATTATGTTGAAAACAATCTTAGCCGGGCTGACAGGATTCTTCTTTTTTCCGTGGGGTTATTTGCTATCTTCTAAAAAAATCATCAATTGGAGGGCAGTTCTCATGTATTTGAATGTTTGTTAGATGCCATATTGGGGGAACGACAAATTTTCCATATTATCGATTGCTCTATTTGTGGTTTCGAGGAAATCTATTATGAAAGTCCAACTGCTAAGCAACTGATTGGACGAGCCTGCTCTCATTGTAATTTTGTTCAAAGATTTGAGTAAAAGATGCGCGTATCAACGGACTGGCTCTAACTAAATAGAGCTTGGATTTCTCCATGCTCCCTTCATCATTTAACGATGGCTCCTCTTAATTGGTAAATACCAAACTCCAAATAACCCTTTAAACAAGTCAGCATAAAAACCCAGCCTTCTTTATTATCGAGCAGATTACTCATTAACTCATCATCATCTTCTCTAAATCCTTCTTCAGTAATTTCAATGATGGTGCTTGAAGAATCCAATTCTTCGAGTGATATCGTTACAATATTTCCTTCTCCATCTGTGCCCCAGCGGTACACAATTTTCTTGTTGAGCAAGACCTCGATGACTTCAATATCTACTTCGGCATTGTATTCCTCATATCTAAGTGAAACGGTCTGGCCCTGTTCCCATTTTGCAGCTGATGAGAACCAGAAATTCTTGATTTTCTCAGGGTCCACGAAAGCTTCAAACACCTCATTCGCTGGTTTCATGATTTTAAATTTTGTCAGATTGTACATTTAGAAAATCCCCTCTCAGCCATTAACGTTTCTACATGTAATGGTTGTCCTATGGAAGTATTTTATACCTTAAAACGTAAAAAAAAGCCGGTATCACAATACTGGCTTTCCTTACATATATGGCCCCGCTTACATTTTTAACGAAAATTCAACCGCTTTACTATTATGATAACTGGCTCTAACTTTTAGCTTTGCTCTTAATTCCTCATCAAGACAGTCTTGCTTTAATAGTTCATTGTGGCGGTGCTGAAGTAAATGATAGTAATATCTGCCCTTTATAAACATTTTCAACACAAAAAATCCCCCTCACTAGTGATTAACATAAATCGCAGGAGTGATCGTGTTCGGTAACTGGCAAGCATCGTTCTTAAAACCTTAGCCCCTGTAGTTTTGCGTCACCACTTTTCAATGGCTTTGCCGTTTCGTACGATTTATGTGTTTATTTAGAATATAAGCAACTAATTTATAAAATAAAAGTGCCTTTGGACCCACTATCTATCAATAGTTGGTAACTTATCCTTCTTTTTTGCAGCTAAATGCTAGATTGGCTGGTTGATGCATCTAAAAATTCACTCCATTTACAATCCCTATGGAACAGAGTTGAAAAAGACGTTTTAAAGTCCATGTTCCTGTCCATGATGTTACTGGGGTGAATTTTAAATATGTTTAAGATACGATTCGTTTGTTTATTTCTACTTGTATTTACACTCTCATTAGCAGGCTGCACAGGGAAATTTCATTTTTTGCAGGATGAAGGGAACTTAACGAAGAAAAGTTCTCCTCGTGCTGAAGATCATCAACAGGATACTGGCAGCCAAGCGGTTTCCTCCCAAGAAGTTATACCTGTTCTTGTGAATAAAAGCAATAAATTGCCCGATCAATATCAGCCAAGCGATTTAATTTATCCTGATATCCCCTTCACGTTTAAACAAAAATCAGAAAAGCGGCAAATGAGAGCCGATGCAGGTGAAGCGATTGAAAGATTATTTGTCGGCGCTAAACATCAGGGTGTGAATCTTTTAGGGGTGTCTGCCTACAGGTCCCATGCTTCCCAAGCAGCTTTGTTCAACTACTACGTGAACCAAGATGGATATGAGGCAGCAAGAAAATATAGTGCCGTTCCAGGAACGAGCGAACATGAAACCGGCCTTGCGATAGATGTAACGGGCGGGGATGGCAAATGTGCCGCCGAGGACTGCTTCGCAGGAACTGAGGAGGCGGTTTGGCTCGAGGATCATGCCGCGGATTACGGCTTTATCATCCGCTACCCGAAAGGCAAAGACGACATCACCGGCTATCAATACGAACCATGGCATCTGCGCTACGTCGGCAAACAAATCGCCAAAGAAATCATGGACCGCAGTATCACTCTTGAGGAATATGTGGACGCAACAGTTGTGAATAACTAAATAACAGAATGATTACGGTGCCTGACACCAAAAGAATTTTTATAGAAAAAGGCCCTCGCTGCACTTGTTTGGTTGCAGCGAGGGCCTATTTTTTATTTCCCTTTTATCTCTAATAGTTTTAGTCGAAGGTCGTTTTCCATCGACGCCAGTTCCTGTTCGGCTTGGCGACGCTTATGGCGGCCTTCCTCTTGGATCCTCATCGTTTCTTCGAGTGTTGTGATCAGACTTTCCTGTGTTTTCTTTAAGGTTTCAATATCAACGATTCCACGCTCGTTTTCTTTCGCCGTCTCGATGGTATTGGTTTTTAGCATTTCTGCATTTTTCAACAGCAGCTCATTGGTTGTTTTCGAAACCTGCTTTTGCGCCTCAACCGCATGACGCTGGCGAATTAAGGTCAACGCGATTGCCACTTGATTCTTCCATAATGGAATCGCCGTCATGATCGAAGATTGAATTTTTTCCACAAGCGCCTGATTGGTATTTTGAATTAAACGAATCTGGGGTGCGCTTTGAATCGTAATTTCTCGGCTTAATTTCAAATCATGCAGACGTTTATCCAACCGATCGGCAAATTGAATCATATCGTTAACTTCTTGAAACTTCATTTGATCATTGGTCTGTTCCGCTGCTTTTTTCAACTGCGGAATCGTCTTTTCCTGCATTTCCTCCAGCTTAATCTCCCCAGCAGCAATATAGACATTCAGGGCATGGAAGTATTCCTTATTCGTCTCATACAGCTGTTCGAGCAATTTTATATCGGACATCAGGACATTTTTGCTGCGGTCCAGTTTTACACTGATTCGGTCAATTTGTGCCCCAGTTTTTTGATATTTGGAGAGTACTTCTTGAACGGAGCTTGAAATTTTTCCAAACATACGAGCAAATAAGGATGGCTTCCCATCCTTCAAGTCATCAGGATTCACTTCATCCAGTCGCTTCATTAAATCACTAATGATCTGCCCGATTTCACCCACATCCTGTTTCTGCACATGTTCAAGCATGGTATGTGAGAATGACAGCAGCTTTCCTTGGGCTTGGGTACCATATTGAATCATCGACTGATGGTTTGTCGGATCGATTTGCTCGGCAATCTGGTAGGCCTTCGCCCGATGTTCTTCCGGAATCACATCAATTAATTTGACAGGTTTCGCCTCGCTTGTTTGCTGGATTGGACTTTTAGCCGTCTCCAGTTGACCCCCAAAAGGGTCAGCAAGGATATCATCTAATAAATTACCAGTTTTACTTGGTTGAATTGGGTTGTTTTCGTTCATTTTAGCCACCTATTTTCTTCCGGAAATTTAGCGTCCTTTTCCTTATTAAGAGCATGCTTTGCGACGTCAATTTCAAAATTCAAGTGATCGATATCATCTGAAATCACTTTGTATAAATCCTCTTCCACTACCCTTGTTAGTTCATCAAGAGTATGGCGGGTTTCGATGAGGGATTGGCCCATCTCCATGTTCTTTTTCGGCTGGGAAGATAAGAAACTGTATTTCTCGGTAAGTTCAACAATGGAGTCCAAATGGGAAAAATAAAACTGCTCCGCCTGGTAAAATCGCTTCGGTTCTTTGGTTGTCATCTTGTGTATTTTTTTTGTAACTCTAAGGAGATCAATTCTTTGTTTGACAGATGAAATATCGCGAATCGAGAAAAGGTTTTTATTCAAGCGGTTGATTTTCTGTTTGGCTTCCATAAGGTTCTTCCTTATGTACCGGTATTCTTTTCTTGATATCTGATGCTTTTTTAAAAAACGAGTGTTCATCACAATGCCAAGAATGAAATGGGTAAGCATCCCTGCGGTTACAGCGATTCCCGTTGCTGCCCAAAAGGTTTGGTTTAAAGGAAAATAGCTGATTAGCCACGTTAAGAAAGTTATTGGGACAGCTGCAGATGAGCGGATAAGAAACGACAAAATCGGGTTCATATTTGATCAACTCCTGACTTAGGACATCTTTATATTCCTACGAATGAAAGCAATGGAATGTTTCATTTCCCCCAAAAATATTTGCCAAAAAGAAAATTATTTCCATTTACTACTTCCACAATACACGAAAAAACTCCTCCTTGCCATAGACCTCAAACGGAAAGAATTCTAGGACTTGAGACGTATTTTTAGTTAGTGGCGGATGTCGAATCCCACTCTATGGGCTTATGCCCAAGAGTAAGTTCGTAAGATGCATAGGATAGATACAAGTTGTGAGGAGAGAGGAGAAGAAATATGTATAATCCTTATTATATGCCGATAGAGTATCAAAATAGTGTAGAAAATCAGCTGAATCTGCAAAGACAATATCATGGAGGCGGGATGCATCACAATTTTGACAAGCAACATCATTACGGTGGGCAACACCATCACAGTGGACAGCATCACAATCATGACGGGCACCATAACCATGGCGGACATGGGGGACATTCAGGATTTAATCTTGGATCATTAGGCTCTAGCCTGCTTGGGCTTGGATTAGGCTATTTAGGAGGTGCCGGGCTGGCAAATGCATCTAATCCAGGCGGGTATGGATTTGGCGGAGGTTATGGCAGCCTCCCTGGATATGGTGGATTCGGAGGATACCCTGGAGGACCTAGTCAAGGTTTCAATCCGTATGGCCCCGGACCTGGCGGAGGCTATGACGGGGGTATTGGCTTAGGCTATCCGACTGGCGGCGGCACGGGTTACCCAGGGGTTGGACCTAATATGAACATGTTCGGACAGCCGTTCCAACCAACTCCCAGTTTAAGCGGCTATGGCACATGGTCTCCAAGCGAATATGGCCTGCCTAGTCCAAGGTATGAAATGGGGAGATTTTAGTTTTGGCTACAAGCACTACCCCATTAAATCTAAAAAAGAGCAAGTCCACGGGTCCTGCTCTTTTTGCCAATTCATTGGGTTGTAACAAACGTAATTAGGTAAGACTACCGCTCATACAGTTCAATCGGCAGCCCATCCGGGTCTGCGAAGAAGGTAAATTTCTTGTTTGTTACTGGGTCTACACGGACGTCTTCAACATTCACTTGATGATTGGACATAAATTGAACCGCTTCTTCAATATCATCTACTTCAAAAGCAAGATGCCTCAATCCAGTTGCTTCAGGATAGCTTGGCCGTACAGCTGGGGCCGGGAATGAAAACAATTCAATTTGATATTGATCATTCACTGCTAAATCAAGCTTATAGGAATCTCGTTCCTCCCGATATACCTCATTTATCGGAGTGAGCCCAAGAATTCGTACATAAAAATCCTTTGATTTTTCATAATCCGAACAAATTACCGCCACATGATGAATCTTATTCAACTTCATCTAACCATATCTCCTTAATCAATCATTCTCAAACACTCTACTCTCCTAGGTCCGATGGCCGTTCTTCTTTTCCAAAGTGGTGGAGGATAGCTTTGACGATGCGTTCAGAAGCGTACCCATCACCGTAAGGGTTGGAGGCGTGAGCCATCTTGTCATGGGCGGCTGGGTCTGACAGCAGCTCATCTGCAAGATCAAAGATGGTTTCCTCGTCTGTTCCTGCAAGTTTTAGCGTGCCCGCTTCAATTCCTTCTGGCCGTTCAGTGGTATCACGCAATACTAGTACGGGTACACCCAAAGATGGCGCCTCTTCCTGGACACCGCCAGAGTCCGTTAAAATCAAATAGGCTCTTGAGGCAAAGTTGTGGAAATCGATCACATCTAGGGGCTCGATAAGGTGAATCCTTTCGTGTTCACCCAGCACACTATTTGCAATTTCGCGAACCACAGGATTCATATGGACAGGATACACCACCTGAACATCCACATGCTTTTCAACCAATCGTCGAATCGCACGGAACATGTCTTCCATTGGCTTCCCTGTGTTTTCCCTGCGATGAGCCGTCATGAGAATTAACCGGTCATTCCCGAGTTTGTCTAAAACAGGGTGAGTATAATTGTCTCTCACTGTGGTTTTTAACGCATCGATGGCCGTATTTCCAGTAATATAAATCCCGTCTTCCCGTTTATTTTCCAACAAAAGGTTTTGCTTTGATTGGGATGTTGGCGAGAAGTGAAGATCTGCCAATACTCCCGTCAACTGACGGTTCACTTCCTCCGGGTACGGGGAATATTTATTATGAGTCCGGAGTCCAGCCTCGACGTGTCCGATCGGAATCGAATGATAAAAAGCAGCTAAGCTCGCGACAAAGGTGGTTGTCGTATCACCATGGACCAGGACAATATCTGGCTTGACGTCGGCAAGAACTTGATTGAGCCCTTCTAAACTCCGGGTTGTTACTTCTAGTAAAGTTTGTCGTTCCTTCATTATATTTAAGTCATAATCGGGAGTAATTTCAAAAATTTGCAATACCTGATCAAGCATCTCCCGGTGCTGCGCGGTAACCGTAACAATCGGTTTAATATAATCAGGGTATTTCCCTAATTCTTTTACCAAGGGAGCCATTTTTATCGCTTCCGGTCTCGTTCCAAATACAGTCATTACCTTCAATTGATTCTCCATAGCGGCCTCCAAGTATCCTTCAATCCATATAATTTCATTCACTAACATGATACCAAAGATTGCTCATTTATGAAAAAATCATATTCTTTCACTTCCAATGTCACCTTGATATTTTCTAAAAATTTCTTTGTACAATATTACTTTTCTCGTCAGGACGAATATATTGCAGAGAAAATTCTGAAAAATATCCAACCTAGGAGTGAAAAATATTTTGAAAAAAAGGGCCCTTTTTACCTTACCTATCTGCCTGCTGCTTATTGCGGTCATGGTGGCTTCCATTTTCCTAATAAATCTCAAACCAGCAGCGGGGAAAATTGCTCAAGCCCAAAAACTTGCGGAATACTCGAAGCCGGCAGTGGTTCGTATCGTAGATTATGCTGTTGTACAATGGCAGTTTAATAATCCGTATGACCCTGAGGTTATCGCCATATTGGAGCAGTTAAATAACCAATCTGTTGTGGGGGGCTCGGGTTCAGGGGCCATTATCAGCTCGAACGGCTATATCGTTACTAATGCACATGTGGTGGAAGCGACTCAACAGGAAGATGAGGAAATTGCTAATGCCGCCTTTGAACAACTAGTAACGATCATCGCAGACTATTTTAAGGTAGACTATGAAACTGCCTATAGGTACATGGTCCAATACACACAATACTCGGGAATTCAAAAGGTTCTAAAAGTAATTTTACCAGGCGGGGATGTCCTTGATGGCGAAGTGAAAAGCTATGGGGCCCCTATTAATGAAGGAAAAGACGTGGCCGTTCTAAAAATTGAAGGCAAAAACTTACCGACTTTACCGCTTGGAGATTCAGATAATATCCAAAACCAAGATAATATTTGGGTCAGCGGATATCCTGCTGCTGCCGATTCGGATCTATTATCTCCTGATTCATCGTTAGTTTCTTCAATGAATGCGGGGCAAATTTCAGCTACTTCCAAAAAGACAGACCAAGGAAGCCCGGTCATTCAAATTAATGCGGCTGCCACGCATGGGAATAGCGGTGGACCAGTCATCAATGAAAAAGGAGAAATTATTGGCTTGCTCACCTTTAGGGGTGACACAGTCAATGGCCAGGAAGTTCAAGGCTTTAACTTTGCCGTTCCTGTTAATACGGTCAAAGAATTTGTAAACCAAGCTGGGGCGAAAAATGCGAAGAGCGAAACGGATAAGCTTTACCAAGAAGGACTTAATCTGTACTGGGGCGGCTACTATAAGCATGCGTTAGAAAAATTCGAGGCGGTCCAGCGGATTTACCCAAATCATTCCGAAATCAAACAATATATCGCGAACGCTGAGAAAAAGGTGGGCAGCAGTAAGACACTCTGGTCGGATTACACTACAACCTTCTATATCGTGGATGGTGTTTCTGGTGTTCTCATTATAATTCTTCTGTTGTTTACGTTTGCTTTTAGACCAAAGCATCAAGCTGTTGCTCAGGCACCGACTGCTCCAACCCCGACACAGGGAACACCACCGAAAGCTGGGCCGGAAAATACACTGACCGACCTAAATAACGATGGAAAAATCGACGTTCAAGACATCCTCCTCGCCCTCCAAGAAGCCCAGAAAAAGCAGAAAAAAGACGAGGAATAATCTGGTGCCTGACACCAATACAATATACTGAGATAAAAACTATAGAACAAGGGATGTAGTGGAAACTACGTCCCTTTTCTATAATACGGGATTCAGTTCATGAGGGAGTTATCACAGTGACTGAAAAGGATTCGCATATAACTGGTCCACAATGTTCACCTTCACTCTGTTTTTTGCCAGAACGGGCATCATACGCCTCCTTTGGTTTATACGGTGGGACTTTGCTTAAACCGATAGCAACCTGATATCATAACCATAAATATCAACAAAAGCTCCTCCAACAGTACTTTAACTGTTAGGACTCTCAAAAAGATGTATAAAAAGACCTAGAATGTAATATTTATTTTGTATGGCTTTATTTTTCTTACTTTTTATTTGGGGGTGGTTGTCTCTGATAGCGGTAAGAATAATTCAATGGCTGTTGGGTGGATTACTTTTCGTCTATGGGATTTATCTTATTTTTGGAGTGCAGGAGTTCTTTGGAACCTTAGCTATAATCGCGGCCTTTTTTATCTTTCCGAGTATTGGAAAAGGGACAAAAGGATCTGATAGCAATGATTATGTAAATGATTGTCAGAATGGTACAGACTACTCGAATGATAATCGCGATACCACTACCGATACCGATACCGGCGGGGATTCCGGCGGGGATACTGGTGGAGATAGCGGCAGAGATTAATGACCTCTGATAAACATTGGTAAAAACACCCTTGCCTTTAGAGACAAGGGTGAATTTTTGACTGTTAACCATACAAGTTTTACTTATTTTTAGAATAATAGTACAAGAACCAGACTGCATGATTTTGCTCATCGGCCGCCGCTCTTCGAAATGCTTCTTTTATGAAAGGATCCGAAGCGCCATCAGCGACTTCCAGGTAAAAATCCACCGTCATTTGCTCATCTTGTAAGGCAAACTCTAATCCCTCTAGGTAAACATCAGGACATTCCTCGCTGAGTTTTGGTTGTTGTGGCTTTCGCCCAGTTAGCTGAGTATAAATCTGTTCAAACTGTTTATGGTGCTTTATTTCATCTTGGCGAATTTCAAGGATTCGACTTTTTTCCTTCTCATTGGAAGCCAATTCTGCTAATTTGCTATAACAATGGATGGCATTGTACTCACCATTAATCGCTTTTTCAACTTCTCTAATCAATTTATTATTTTGTCTATATAAAGCATCGTAATAATTCGTGTACGGATACATAGTAAAACCTCCCCGTTTTCTCTCAAAAATATCCTACGTGAGACGAGACTCTCGGGTGCTTACTATTCTGTACTTTTCACTAAAAACAATAAGAAAATATCAACAATGGTGCCTGACACCGTTTAGGATTTTACACTTTTAGAAAGAATGGGTTAGTGGATGCTTCAAGAAGTAAGTGAAATTTCTAACTAAACAAAGTTCCTACTATTTTTATTGATATTAGCTTCCTGAACTGCTTATGCATCAGCAACGAATTAAATTTCTAACCATATGATAATGATAGGATTTTTCATGGACTTAGATTCAATTAACATCACGTTCGGGTCTTTAATCAGCAGATTCTCCCCCACAAAATCTGATAAAACGGAGGTTTCTACATGACAAAGAAGGTATTAGTTTTAGCCGCGGCGATTGTATTTCTCCTGAGTGGTTGCTCCTTGCTAAATGAGGCGAAAGATACTCTCTCGTATGTGAATGATGCAACAGACTATCTAAATAAAGCGACAGCTTTTGCAAATGATGCTCCATCTATTGCGCAACAAGCCGTAAGCGACCAAAAGGCCACAGCAGAACTGAAAACGATGCTTCAAGACATGAAACAAGAAATCAATACATTCAATAAACTCCAAGCACCAGAAATAGCAGCCGACTTACATCAGCAACTTGTTGACCAAAACAACAAATTAACAGCTGGCATTGATCTGTATTTAAAAAATATCCAGAATGGATTACTCGACCCATCTATCCTTGAAAACACAGAAATTTTTCAAAGCGTCCAAGAAATCAGCAGTATCCTAGACCAAATAAAACAACTCGGTCAGTAACAGTTAATTCGAAACCCCAGTTCAAGTAATATATGAAGGTGGTCACATTGAATGGAATTTCTCGATGTGGCCACCTTCCTTTTTTGTATTCTCCTAAATAGGCTTAATAGAGATAAAAACAAAATCGCCACTCCTAGCATTCTCCATTTCTTCATTAGTAAATTCCCTCCTCTCCATTGCTGCTAAAAATTGCTTACCATATTTGTTCATACCAAAGAATTTGATGTTATGATAGTAACAATATTAGAAATTATCATTAAACTTTTAAGGTTGTAACCGTCCGCCTGACAAGGACAGTTGTCCACGGATGGTGCCTGACACCTAAATTGACACCAAAATAAAATACACAAAACTATACAAAACATTAAAGGAGATTGATAGGGCTATGAGTTCTTATATTCAGGAACGAGATGGTGTTTTTCATGGGGTTTGCCCGCTGGATTGCCCGGATCAGTGTGGTTTACTTCTACATAAGGAAAATGGGAAGATTATTAAAGTGGAAGGAGACCCAGAGCACCCGGTCACCAAAGGGCATATTTGCAACAAAGTCCGGAATATGACGGAACGAATCTATGATAAAGACCGCTTGAAATACCCGCTAAAACGCACAGGCCTTAAAGGCGAAGGCAAGTTCGAACGAATTAGCTGGGCGGAAGCGATTGAGACCATTACCTCCCGGTGGACCAATTTAATAGAATCTAGCGGACCGGAAAGCATCCTTCCCTACAGCTTTTACGGAAATATGGGCCGGCTTAATGCTGAGGGTATGGACCGCCGCTTCTTCCATCGCCTCGGGGCTTCCCGCTTGGATCAAACGATCTGTTCCGCAGCCGGATCTGTAGGCTATAAGTATACCATGGGCGGCAGCATCGGCATCGACCCGGAAGACACAATTGATTCTAAGCTATTCATTTTTTGGGGAATTAATGCGGCCAGCACCAACATGCATCAAGTCGCCCTTGCTCAAAAAGCCCGTAAACAAAACGGTGCCAAAATCATCGTTATTGATGTTCTCAAAAATCAAACTGGTAGATTAGCAGATTGGTTTATTCCGATTTTACCTGGCACGGACAGTGCCCTCGCTTTGGGGATGATGCACATCCTATTTGCAGAAAACCTGGTCAACCAAGATTTTTTAGAAAAGTATACGATCGGTCACGAGGAATTGCGTGAGCATGTCATCCAATACGACCCAATCACCGTTTCAGCAATCACAGGTGTCCCAGTAGATGATATATACAAACTGGCCCGAATGTACGGTGAAACATCACCAGCATTTATCCGAATCGGCAATGGACCGCAGCATCATGACAATGGCGGAATGTTCGTCCGGACGATTTCCTGCCTTCCCGCCCTTACAGGCCAATGGCTTGTCAAAGGCGGCGGGGCAATCAAAGGAAATTCGGCCTACCTTGCTCCAAATACAACTCACTTGCAACGACCGGATTTATTGGAAAATAAACAGACCCGTGTGATCAATATGAACCTCCTCGGTGACACCCTACTCGCTCTAGAACCGCCAGTAAAGTCACTCTATGTGTACGGTTCAAATCCTGCCGTGGTAGCACCTAATTCAAATAAGGTCAGAAGAGGTCTAGCGCGCGAAGATTTATTTACGGTGGTTCATGATTTATTTTTAACAGAAACAGCCAAATATGCGGATATCGTGTTACCAGCGACATCCTCCTTTGAAAACACTGACATGTACACATCGTATTGGCATCATTACATTCAGTTGCAGCAGCCGATCATTGAACCATTTGCTGAGTCAAAATCCAATGTTGAGGTGTTCCGATTGCTTGCCAAGGGGATGGATTTCACGGAACCACTTTTTCAGGAAACGGAAGCGGTGATGATTACACAAGCCTTGGATAATCCGCGCAATCCTTATTTAAACGGGATTAGCTATGAATCTTTAGTGGAACAGACATTCATGAAAGCCGAGGTAAAACCGATATTTCCTGGCACCCTGCCAACCTCTAGTGGAAAAATCGAATTATTTTCTGAGAAGATGAAAGAGGATGGGTATCCCCCAATGCCAACTTACGTACCTTTAGAGGACGATGGGGACCACCGATACCAATTTGTTCCGGGCCCAAATCATAATTTCTTAAACTCTACCTTTTCAAACAATCAAAAACATATGACATTGGAAAAAGAGCAGAAAGTCTATATGAATCATCTTGATGCTTTAACAGAGGGAATTGGAGATGGCGATACGGTTCGAATCTGGAACCAGCGCGGTGAATGCGAACTGAAGGTTTCTGTGGGTGAGCAAGTCCTGCCAGGAGTCGTGGTCACGCAAGGTCTTTGGGCCGATTCAGCCGACTCGAAACAGCTAGTAAACGCACTTGCTCCCGACCGAATCGCCGATATGGGCGGCGGCGCCACCTTCTTCTCAGGGCGCGTAAGTGTATCAAAAAGATAAAAAAGGTGCCTGACACCAACTTAGGTGTCAGGCACCAACTTAAACTTAAACTTAAACTTAAACTTAACTCGCCTTATAACCATGCCCAATCATCTCGTGGACATTGTGGACGGTGACGTAGGCGTGTTGGTCTGTTGCTTTTATAATAGTTTTCAGCTGAACGATTTCCTGCTTATTGATGACGATGTAAAGAACTTCTCTGTTCTGTCCTGTGTAGCCGCCGCGGCCGTCTAGCACTGTCAGCCCACGCGACATCTGACTTGTAATATTGGTCAACACCTGCTCAGGCGTATTCGAAATAATCAGCACTGCTACCTTTTCATCCAATCCCTCAACAATGAAATCGATCGCTTTCGCCCCAATAAACACAATCAACAGTGTGTACATCCCTTTTTCTAAGCCAATGATAAAAATCGACCCAACTACGACTAAAATATCAATAATCAGCATACCCTTGCCAATGCTCCAGCCTAACAATTGATTGGTCAGTCTTGCTAAAATCGTTGATCCACCCGATGTTCCTCCCGTCCGGAAAATCAACCCCAACCCTACACCGACCAGCAAACCCGCAAAGATTGATGCCAAAAATGTATCCTCGGTCAGCCGATGTCCAGCATCCTCAGTTAAATACAAGCACAACGAGCAGGCAGCAATCGAAATCAGCGTATACACAAAGGTCCTTTTTTCAAAAAATTTATACCCAACCGCTAACAGCGCCACATTCAACACAAAATTTACGACACCTGGTGACCAGTCAAACAAATAGTGGGCAATAATCGTAATTCCTAAAATGCCGCCTTCTGAAAGATGATTAGGAATCGTGAAATAATTGACCCCTAACGCAAAAATAAGCGCTCCTAGTAAAATATAAAAAATATCCTTTAACGTCCTCTTCATAAAAACCATCCTTTTGTTGCTCCGTATATCACCTAATCTTACCCTAAGAATTGATAGCCATCAATTAACATTTGCGCCCCCAAAAACAAAAAAATACTGCAAGAATACAAACATTCTCACAGCATTTTAATTAACTAGATGGTGTCAGGCACCAAGTTCTTCGCTTTTAAATGCTTTGTTCAACCAGTTCTTCCCTTCGACTAAGCGTGTGACTAGCATCGCACACACGGTGTTTCCACTGGAGTTGAGCAATGTCGCTGGCGCATCAATAATCGTGCTGATTACAGCAATAATGGGCAAGGTTTCTGGCGGGAAGCCGTACACGCTGATAATTAACATCTCACCAATCATCCCGCCGCCTGGAATCGCCCCCATCACCGCACCGACTAAAAAGGCGACCGCTAAGATGCTTAAAATACTAGAGATACTCGTTAAATCCTTCCCGAACAACGCAAATAAGAAGACGATTTTCAGCACACCGCCAAACACGGATCCATCCTTATGGGTATTAGCACCAAGCGGAATAATCGTTTCGGCGATATCCCTAGGCACCCCCATCTTTCGAACTGTGGCCAAGTTGACCGGAATACAAGCGGCACTTGAGCAAGTAGCAATCGCTGTAACCGATGGTGTAATCGCATGTTTCCAAAAAACCTTCACACCGTCCTTGCCCCCGGAAATAAAGGCATACAGGGTGAAAAATCCGAAATAATAAATCACGGCAAGAATCAGATATAACACAAAGGAGCGGGCATACCCCTCTAGAATTTGCGGGCCAAGTTCACCAATCACCGTAGCAAAATAACAGCTAAGTCCAATCGGTGCATAGTACATAATAATACTGACCATCTTCATCATGACTGCGGTGGCAGCCGATAAAAAGTTAGTTACAGGTTTCGCTTTTTCCCCAACCATCGCAGTTGAAATCCCAAATAGCAGCGAGAAGACAATCAATTGCAGCATATTACTTCTTGATAACAATAAATTGAAATCTCCTACCGTAAATGTGGCAACGAGATGGTCAAGAAACGACAATTTCTCAGTATCAGTCTCAAAAGATGTATTACTCATTACCGCTTTAATCGAGGCGATATCGGCATGTTCAATCGGATGGATAATTGAGGCACCGGTTAAGCCCAAGATTGCAGCCACGGAAGCGGTAACCAAGAACACAATCACAATGCTGCCCATGATTTTTCCAAGACGTTTCATTCCGTTCATATTTGCAATCGCCGACGCGATGCTGAAAAACACCAATGGGACAATCATCATAAACATTAAATTTAAAAATAAATCCCCAAATGGCTTAACAATTGCTGCCTTTGGTCCAAATATCAAACCTGCCGCCCCGCCTACGATAATGGCAGTTAGCAGGATAAGTGTAAATCGATAGTTTTTATAGAATAATTTCAAATCTTCCACAGCCCTTCTATGTACCTATCAAAAGCATACCCAAGTTCGACGTACAGGTAAATGAGCAAATAAGTCTAAACCTTGAAACTTATTTACGAAATATATTTCAACAAAAATGGCACATCCCCTATAATTCTACAAATTCCGAACACGGAAAAGCACGGATATTGTCTATTTTTTTGTATTTATATTCATTTATTAATAGATTCCCTTTCCATACAATTAAGATAGAAACGGAGGGATTATTCTGAAAATATTCACAAAAGTATTGATCACACTAACCCTGTTCCTAACGATCCTCATACCTTTTCAAACGGTTTCCTACGCAGCCTCTACATCTTCTGCAACCGTAAATACGAAAGCTCTAAATGTACGTGAAAAGCCTACTGCGCATTCAAAGAAAAAAGGCGTCCTTAAAAAAGGCACCACAGTAACGGTTTATTCGAAAACCAAATCAGGCTGGTCACAAATTAAATACCAATCAAAAAAAGCGTATGTTTCCACAAAGTATTTGAAGTTCATTTCCAAAAGGGATAGCTTCCTGCTCGACAAAACCAAGATCTATACATATAAAGGAACGGAAGGAAGCTACCAATTAATCCCGACAGGAAAAAAATATGATTCATGGGATATTTGGTACTACGCCACCCCTTCTGATAAGCAAAAATTCATTGTCGGCGAAGACAGGAAAGGACTCTATACCGGATATATTGACTCCGAATATTATATTGATATCAAATATCCTGCGAAGGTCGGCCTAAAATGGGATATTGGCTATGAAGGAGAAGGGCAGGCACGGATTACTTCCCTAAAAAAGACGGTGAAAACCCCTGCTGGTACGTTTAAAAACTGTATCGAGGTGAAGGAAGATTCCGGGTTTATCTACTACTATGCGAAAAATATTGGGCTTATTAAAACGGTGGGAACCGAAAAAAATGTCACAGAGTTAGTTAGTTTGAAGAAAAAATAATCGTTAAGCCAGCCATCAAAACAAGAAAAAAAGCACTCACAACAACTTGTGAATGCTTTTTTTACTAGATGGCTGCACTACACTTCCATCTATACTATTATGAAATCTTTCGATTCAGTTGTATTTCCATATCGTATAATTCATTTTTAAAGTCTTCCCTTAGCCATAAATAGGTTTTAGACGGTTTAAACTCCTTAATACAACGGATTAGATCCTCTTTCAATTCCTCGGGAATCTCCCAATTAGTACAGCCAACGATGCTAGGGATTAATGCAACAGACTCTTTTAATTGGCAATATTTATTATCCGGCAGTAACTCTAAAGCAATAGAAAGTGCTTCTTTTATGCATACAGGATCTTTTAAATAAACCAAATTATTCAACCCCTTCCAAATTTACATCTTAATTATTTCACACCATCTGTCCATATTTTGATGAAATTTGTTAGTAGCAGGGTAATTTTTTTTGTCAAAGACAATCATTTATAGTAAAAAAAGGTCTGTTTAAAAAACAGACCTTTTTCACTAGAAGACTCATGCCACAAATCCCTTATATCTACAATGAATTCGGTTTTATATTTATATTTAGCAAAACAGACCAACAAATCCTGTGAATATGGGGGGTAAAGTGGCAAAAACATAATCATACTTGTTCTTATCATTTATAATAAGGAAGATTAATTTCAATGCTATTTCCAAATAATAAAACAAACGATTCAAGATGCTGTTGGAGTACTTTCGATTCTTTATACTAATCCTCTGTATGTTATAGTTTTCACAATTTAGGGATTCCTCATCCCCAAAAATCACCGTTTTGATAAATATTTTTATTTGGGTAAGAAGGTTCAGATGTAAAGATTGTTACATCAAAATTTTCCCGTTTCAGTAATATATATAAATTCTTAATCCGATTTGCATGAGTTCCTATTTCAGGATAAAAATGTTGAGAAATGATTAAAACCTTTTTCACTTACTGGTGACCAACTTTTTAAATATCCTTTAATGTCGAATATTATACGGCACGTTACATGAAATATCACAAAATCCGACACAACTTAAGAACAGTTTCAACTCTAATAAAAAAGACTGGGTAGAAAATCAATGATTTCTACCCAGTCTAGAAGTACAACCAACAGAAGTTATTGTGCTAATACATCAATGTTTAATTGAGTGTTGTTAGTAACAGTAAATTCCTTTTGTAAGCATACCATTTTCCTTCTGTACCCAGCCAAATACCTTCTACCTTGTATGTTCCGTTCGATAATTCTGCAATGCAGAAGTTTCCATTTGCATCTGTTACCGTATCGTACCATTTTTCTTCACCAGTCGTGGTGTGAAAACTGAATACACATTTTATAAAGTGGTATTTCCTTTTGTTAGCGACCTGTAACCTTTGGTAATTACACTGCAGGTCCATCATGAACATCAATATTTAGTGTGTACGTGCCTGAAACAGTAAATTCTTTTTGTAAAACATACCATTTCCCTTCAAATGCTGACCAATACCTCTATTTTATAAGAACCGTTTGGAAGGTTAACACCAAAGTTACCATTTTTGTAGTTTGTACGACACTATCAATATTGTTGCCGTCGGTGCCATTTCCAAGCATCAGCAATAATTCGTTCCAAATTCCGTTCCGCCTTCCAGCCAAGTTCGGAATGAATCTTTTGGGAGGAAGCTACGAGCATCGCTGGGTCACCAGCACGACGATCCGCCATTTCTACGTTCGCTTCTATGCCGGTTACTTTTTCACATGTCTCTATGACTTCCTTCACAGAATAGCCAAGGCCATTGCCAAGATTATAAATCTCAGTAGATTTCTTTCCTGTTAATAATGCCTCGAGTGCGAGGATATGGGCACTGGCTAAATCGGTGACATGGATATAATCACGAATACACGTACCATCGGCTGTATCATAATCAGATCCGAAAACAGATACTTTTTCCCGCTGTCCTAACAGTTGTTGAAGGACAATCGGGATTAAATGTGTTTCTGGGTCGTGACTTTCGCCAATTACAGCGGATTCATGGGCACCGGCAGCATTAAAGTAACGTAAAATCACATATTGCAATCCATAGGATTTTGAGAAATCAGACAAGATTTGTTCGATCATCAGTTTGGAATGTCCATATGGATTAATCGGTCTGGTTGGTGTGGATTCATCGATGAGTTCCACATCAGGGATTCCATAGGTAGCTGCCGTGGAAGAGAAAATAAAGTTTTTTACATTGTATTTCATCATTACTTTTAGCAGGGTAAGTGTTGACGCTACGTTATTCTGGTAATATTTCAAAGGATCCACAACAGACTCTCCTACCAAACTAAAGGCAGCAAAGTGCATAACGGCCTTGATGGGATAACTTTTGAAGATCATTTCTAAATCTTCTTCATTGCCAAGGTCACCTTCAACAAAGACGGCCCGACTGTCAACTGCTTCACGATGACCAGTCGACAAGTTATCGAGAACGACAACCTCTTCTTTTTCAACTAATTCCTTTACTAGATGGCTACCAATGTAGCCTGCTCCGCCAACGACGAGAATCATATTCATTTCCCCTTAGGAAGAATTTCATTTACTTGTACCATTATATCATAATGGAGAAAAAACAACTTATCAAAGGGATGGTGACTTACTAAGTTTCCATTTATTCAGAAGTGGAAACTACCGTTAGATACTTATTCGATGATTCTGTAGACAGTAAATTATAAGCTCCCAATAATAATAAATTGAAATTTCTGGCCGCTAGAGCCAAACCCTGATGTTACCTCTAATTTCAATCTTGTGGCATCAGGTGGTAGTTCAAAAACAATCTTTGCTTCTTTTGAAATACTAGGGTTAATATTTTTCAAAAAAAGGCTGTTTCATTATTTATATTTATATAACTATCTGCTTTTATATCCTGCCCGAATATTCTTCCATTTGAATCATGAAGCATAAACTTGCTTTTCTTTACATATTGGACAAATATACAGCTTTTACACTTTCTACAAACAGGTTATATATTTTATTTGTCAAAAATTCTCGTTTATCCCATAAATATGTCGTTTATTAATAATTCCTTTCTAAAATCAAAAAGCCCTCTAAATGAAATAGAATATTAGTTAAAAAAATAAGAAAAATTAGTAATTACTAGATATAAAAGTTTAAAATACCTGGGGGATATGTCGATTGAACACTAAGAAAAAGAAAAACAAGTAGTTAAAAGTCACAGGAATTATACTATTAGTATTGCTGTTTTCTTGTGGAGCATATGTTTTCACCGTTTATAACTCTTTTAAGAACTCCGTGGAAACGATGAATCAGCCAATCGACCGCAAATCTGAAAAGCGTGAAGAACCAGAGGCTTTCAAAGAAAAGGATCCATTTTCAGTGGTATTGCTAGGTGTAGATGAACGAAAAGGTGACAGAGGAAGCTCTGACTCATTAATTGTATTGACAGTAAACCCAACCAATAATTCATTGAAAATGCTCAGCATCCCACGAGACACCCGCACTGAAATTGTTGGAAAAGGGAAAGAAGATAAGGTTAATCACGCATATGCTTTTGGTGGAGTTTCAATAACCAAATCACAACTACCAAAAAAGTCCCAAGTGAAGATGATTCACTTGGGACTTTTCGGCTTCTGCGCAATCTTCGATAAGACAGACTACACCATCATTCAATCTTAAATGAAAGGCTAGCTATTATGTCCTGTTTCTTGGCAGTAGAAATAAACTCAATCGTATAATTTCCTTTTTTCAGGTCTTTTGTAACTTTATTAAAATTCTCTTTATAGACAAGCTCTTCCCCTTGTTTTAACTTGGTCACTATAATTTGATCCGCCCCTACCATTTCTTTTGAACGTTGTTTAACTATAGCATGATTTTCATCACGAATAATGTAATCATATTTAAGTGACGTAGGGAATACAAGTTCTTTTTCCTGCTCACTTTGGTTTTTCAGAGTAAAAACAAATATCAATCCTGACAGATCCTCTTTTAATTCAAGTGAACCTTCAATCCCAAAATTAGCAATCCCGGTGGAAGGAGAATTCCCATTATTATTCTCACTATCATTTGTTTTGTTGTTATTGCCACTTGGATTTGAATTACTACTATCGTTTGTTTGATTGGTATCACTTTTTTGTAATACGCATGCGGTTAAAAGAGAAAAAACAAAAATGAAAAGAAATATACAGAAAAGCTGCTTGCTATTCAAGCAAAGCCCCTCCTTCACTTATAAAATATGGAAAAGGAGTGAACACGTCACTCCTTTCCATGTTTCCCATTGTTTTATTTTACCATTAGTTTAGTACAAGGGCTTATTTTATTTATCGTATACTATTACAGGAGTGGCTGCACCTATGTTTCCAACAGTATCTTTTGCATTTACTGATAATGTTGATTTAACCTTTTGTGGTGTAATATTTACTGAAAAAGTTCCGGTAGAAGAAGCCATAGCATAGCCTAAAGTAGTTGTGCCCACTTTTACATAAACGGTAGCATATGGTTCGGTTTTCCCTGTTACAACCTTGTCAGTGTCACCAACCGCATTAACAGTTGGTTTACTAGGAGCCACTTTATCAGCTGCGATAATATATTTTATAGCCGCACTAGCGTCTAAACGTCCCCATCCATAATAGTCATCATAGCCCATATCCCCAAGATCTTCACTTGTTTCTTGTAAAGCTTGTGATACTTGTGCAGGAGTTATATTTGGTTTAAGCGAGTATAGTAATCCTGCTACAGCTGCAACATGAGGAGTTGCCATGGATGTACCTGACATATATTCTACTTCCCCATTAGCAATGAAGCTAGCCACTCTATCTCCAGGTGCCACTACATCTAAGCCTTCACCATAGTTGGAGAAGTCGGAAAGCTGATCTATATTATCAGTCGATCCAACTGAGATGACATATTCTGAACGACCTGGATAACTCAATGTACTGTCACCATCATTACCAGCTGCAGCAACTACGGTTACACCTTTTTTGGCTGCATACTTCAATGCATCTTCAACCACATTACTAGATTCGTCTCCGCCTAAGCTTAGATTGATTACTTTCACTCCTTTATCAACTGCATATCGAATACCTAAAGCTAGATTTTCCCATGTTCCAGACCCTTTAGAATCAAGAACCTTTACAGGCAAAATGTTTGTATTCTGGTTAATTCCAGCAATCGAATTCTTATTATTAGCTCTTGCAGCAATAATTCCTGCTACGTGTGAACCATGGGATTTGTCATCCAGGGCATCGCTATCATTGTTCACAAAATCATAGTCCATACTAGTAAGAACTTTTCCGTAGAAATCGGCGTAGCTATAATTGACACCACTGTCAACAACAGCAACCGTCATGGATGGCAGAGACTTTCCTGAGAGCTGTTTTACCATATCCACATAATTAATATCGGCTCCAGCTAGACCGTCATTTTGCCCAGTATTGTCAAGAGACCATTGATACTGATAGTGAACATCTGCAGTAAAGGCCTTCACGGATCCATTTGGTTCTGCATATTCAATTAGGTCTGATTTCTTAAGCTCTTTTAATACTTCATTAACTTTTTGATTAACCTGTACTTTAAACGTTTTATCAAGAGATACTTGTGCATTTGATAAAGTATTTACCTTAACGTCAACGTTTAATCCTTTTGAGGACAATGTACGGCTAACCAGTTTTGAAACATCGGCGGTATTAACGTTTTTCTTCACTTTAATGAGAATCTCATTTGAAGCTTTGCCTGCCTTCAAAAGATTTGCTTGAGTTAAAACAGTTGCTAAGTTTTTACCAGCCATCTGATTGACATTAAATTGTTTCCAAGTTGCGTCTAATTGATCTTTCAATTGTTTTGGAACATCATTTCTAACCGTTCCATATAAATGTGCTAAAGCATTCACGTCTTTAGTTGTCACTTTATACGAGGAATTTCCACTCATTGAAAGCTTTTCTGTTTCTTTAATAGCTGTAGATAGTTGCGATAAATCGCTGCTTAGACTAGAGCGAAGCTTTTTGTCTTTGATCATATCCACTACGATCGACTTTGATAATTCATAGTATAAAGAAGTAATTTTTTCCCCGTTAACTGATTTGTTTAAAAGTTGATCACGAATCTTTCTCATGCTATTGAGGTTTTCAAACACAGTAGTAGAATCTTGCGCAACTCCTTCTATTGCACAGCCTGTATCTACAAATGGTTCCTTGTATATAGGTGTATTCGTAAGAGAGAAAGTACCTGCTTGCAATGCTTCTACTTTTACATAATATGGACCAGTCCAAGAAAGTGGGAAATCAACAGTACTATCCGCATTTTCTAAATAAGCATTTCCTTTGTTCGCACTAGTTAAATCCTGATAAACCGTGATTAAGGAAGGAAAATCACCTGTTGCAAACGTAATGTGGGAAGATTCTGTTAAAGCTTTAGCAGGATCAATTTTAAACCATTTGATTTCTCCCGCTTGATTAAATGTTCCATTGTAGGCCGCCCCCACATTTAAAGTGATGACAGTTGAAGGCACTCCATTGATTCCTACCGCAGAAAACGCAGCCTGAACCGATTTTACTTCCTGACTGGTTGCGCCGTAAAGATCAGTCGCCGCTTGGATACTTGCATATCTCATATGTTGGAAGTTCGATAAAGGTGTTAAGTAAAGGGTTAGGGCACGGTAGAAAATTTTCCCTAGTTTATCACGGCTTATTCCAGTGACCTCTACACCATTTTGTGTACCACCTTGGCTGATTAGGTAAGCAGCTTTATTAATGATACCGCTGTTTGTGTGGACACCACCATTGTCTTCATCACCAATATAACGTTTAGAATAGTGATCAGGGTCGCCATAAAGGGTTGGATTTGACATGGAACGAAGTGCATCCCCAGCAGTAGCAGGCGTGTAAACATCTTCACCGATATTCCAATCTGGATATTTATTATTATAAAATTCTACTAATGTACCAAAAACATCTGACATGGCTTCATTTAGTGCACCAGATTCATTTTCATAAACCAATCCCGCAGAATACTGAGTCACGGCGTGGGTTAGTTCATGGGCTACAACATCAATCCCGCCTGAAAGTGAGCGGAAAGTTGTTCCATCACCATCTCCGTATACCATTTGCTTACCATCCCAGAAGGCATTATTGTAGTTCGTACTATAATGAACGGTTGATTTGATCGGTCCATTTGCATCATCGTAGCTGTCCCGGTTAAACGTCTTTTTATAAAAATCAAATGTAGTGCCCGCATAATAATGAGCATCTACTGCCGGAGCATCGTAGGTATCATTTAAAACGCCGTCTGCGTCTCTCCAAAGGGTTCCTGGCAGACTTTGAGATGCTTTTGCATTATAAGTGTTAATTCCTAAACCGTGGGTAAAATCCTGTAAATAATACATATTATTGGTCTTTGAAGCTTGAAGGAACTTATAATCTCCTAAAACACCTTTCCCCTTAACCGTTGTGCCTAATTCATCAAGCGAATTGAACTGATGAATGATTTTTCCGGATTCAACATCCACGAAAAACAACCAATTCCCTGGTTTGGGGTCTAAAAATTGCAAATTAACAACATATACTAAATTAAGTTTATTGTTATGATAATAATATTCTACATCTGCCTTAGGGGCTTCTGTATATTTTGGTGTAAACTTTAGTTCTTTTTGCGCAAGACTGATAGCCTGATTAGGACTAACTTTCTTTAATTTTGTTGCTATTTGTTGAAAGTTATTCTCAGGAAGTACGTCACCTGAAACAGTGAGAAGCTCACCTTTTTTATTAACGTGTGCGATTTGCTGATACCCAAACACAGGAATCCCTTTATAAACTTGCTGAAGGCGAATGACGTGATGACCGATTGGGTCTTTAATATTGCCCTTATTCACAAATAACGTTTTCGCATCACTCTTTAACCCATATGTATCTTTTGCTTTGTTAAAAAAGGATAAGACAAGCCTTTCGGGTGTAGCGGATGCATCTTTTGCTAGAATACCGGAGATGAAATTTGAGTTCCCCAAAGTCTCGCTATAATTAATAGATTCAATCTTACTACCCTCAATTTTCGGTGCCGCTTCTAATGGCAATGTTTGAGAATATGAAGCATTTGATGGAATCACCAGTGAAAGCGTAAGAATACAAGTTACAGCTATGCTAAAAATTCTCTTTTTCAAAAAAACCCTCCTTATTTACTATAATCAAAGTAACTTTTAATGATTAATCCCAAAAAAAAACACCCTTTTATCCCATTAATTCATTTTTTACAGCAATCTCCAAAAAACCACTCCCTTTGTCCTATATTAAACTATAATAAGTTGTAAACTAGTATTTCACAACAAAAAATAACCGACAAAATACTACATTTCTCCTCCTTTTTTATTTTACCTGAGGCCCCTTTTGTTTTTAACACCCATAAAGCCTGTTCGGGAGTAGACGAGTATATTGTCCACGTATAAATCCGGAGAAAGGAAAAGACGCCTCCTATAATGTATTGGAGCGACAAGTTTATATCTTCTGCTACATATTCCACTACCATAACTTATTTTTTTATCATGGCATAATTAAGTTTTTCTTTTATTTTGTGTCGTCTTTGGTATTTCTTTCTTATGTTTACCATCTGGTTTATGATTTTAGTCAAAATATGTCCTTTTTAACTTTTATATTTTAGCTTTTGTTGAGTATAATATAATTTGAGTTTTTTATTAAAAGGAGGAACAAGAAATGAAAATCAAATTGTCTATACTGTTTTTAGTCGCATTACTACTAATTACAGGCTGTAGCAAAGATGCTACTAATTCGGATAAAAAGCAAGAATCGAAAGAAAGTGAAGTAAAAATTGCAAAGGTTATGATCAAGAAAGGAGATGCACAAAATTTCTATGTTGTAGCAACTGCGGCAAGTGGAAATAACTTAACTTATGCGTATTACGTCTATAAGGATAAGAAGGTTATAGAAAAACAATTATATAAGCAGGATGCCTTCTTTACTTATAATATAACAACACCGGGTTCTTATAAGGTACGTGTATTTCTAAAAGATGCTAATGGTAAAATAGTTACGAAAGACACAGAAAAAATTTCAATGTAAAAAATCATCAACCCAAGGGTGTTTAACAAATAACACCCTTGTTTTTTATTTTTTTCAATTCATATAACCCCATCTTTCCTTAAAAAAGGACAAGTGGCCAAAATAAAGAGGGCTACAAAAGCCCTCACGTTCATGATTCAATTTACTTTTAATGGTTTTGTTTTACTGACGGCAACTTTTCCAAACTTATCTTTAATATAAAACTGAACTTGATAAATGCCATTGCCTTCATTATCAAGTGAAAATTCCATGCAATTGTTTGGCTGATACATGATTTTGTCAATGAGTGAACCATTTTTATGAATGTAGTATGCATATAATAACTCACTAGAATCCGTTTCAATATCTAATTTTAATAATGATTCCTCACCCCTGAAATTAGCTCCATAAAAATTATACCGTTCAGCTCCCACAAACTCATTCAATAACTCTTTTTGGTAAAACCTTTGTCCATCTTTCTTAACTTGAAGAAACACCGAGTAGAAACCAGGTAAAGTAGGTGTGTACTCAAACTCATTTTCGCATTCATAAACCATTTGGTTTTGTTCTTGCACAACAAAACCAACTTGAACATCTTTTAACGGAACGGAGATTTCAACTTTCCCTGTAAACTTTTTATTGTCTATTAGCTTGCAATCAATTTTTTTAAGCTGTACATAGTAAATTATTAAGAGTAAATATTTCATAAGAAACTCAGGGAAATGATTGCCTACATCTGAGTGGTCTTTCATATTTTTGCATTCATAATATTTATAAGGAATTTCTAATTCATCCAACTTATTCAAAAATGGTTCAATGTGTTCTGCGTATTGCCAATCATTCTCGCTCGACATCAGAAATAGATTTGTTAGTACTTCTTTCTCTAGTTGCTTATAAACAATTTCATTCAATTGTTCTTCTTTTTGTGCGTCTCCACCCACCATAAAAGCATACGCTTCTGGACGATGTTCTTTTATATAGGTAGTTATCCTCGTTTGGAAAGCTCCTGCTATAACATGACCAAAGTTATACTTTAGTCCAAAATATAAAGCTGCGGTCCCCCCTTTTGAAGAACCTGTTAAAATGACATTATGAGGAGCAATCCTATATTTCCGCGTGATAAAGGTAATTAGTGACAATACGGAGCTTTCTACTTCATAGCTCATATTTTCTCCAATGTAATAGGAACCAGTAGGACCATAATTGTCTAATATGAATAATTTGTTACAGTCAAAATCATTTAATGTTCTCATATAATTATAAACATGTTTAACTTTAGCGGTGTTTTCACTGAACCCTGAAAACATTATTACTAAATGATCCTTGTTAACATTACCTTCATTAAATACATACTTAATTGGTACGTTAGAGTTATATATCTTTTCGTTTATCAAAAAATATCCATCCTATCAGAAATTCGTCATATAATAGCATTTTATGTCATTAAAATAGATAGGACAAGAGCTATTTATAGGAAAAGCTAAAGTCAAAGCCAACATAATTTCAGTCGCATGTCCCAAGTTTTCCTTTCATTCTCTCCGCTCGATACCTCACGGTCACGCAGTGCATGTTAACTATACACTTCTTCACACTACGGTCTGTTAGTGACTTTCACCCTAAGTAAGAACACTACCAAGGCACAAAAAACTGAAAGGAATAACCCGTCAGCTTTTGTATTACCGCCATCAATGAGTACCATTAGTCCTTTTCCAATTCAATCTTTCGCTTTTTTATATAGTGATTAATTGTTTTTTCTATTTCCTCTAACGCTCCAATAGATTTTATATCTTGGTTAATATACCGAACTGTTTTCTTAATGGATTTAGTAGTCGGTCAAAGGGCTTCAATTTTCTACGCCTTTGGAATAGTGCTTTTGGACAGAAGGACAATTCATTTATTCTTTTCCTTATACTTATTACTAAGGAAAAAGTGATTTAAAAATATCTTATTACTTGGCCTCTCCCAAGTTCCTTGGTCTATTCTCAATCATATTTTTAAAATATAAGATAGCATCGACGATTCTCTTTGAAGCATTACCATCACCATATGGATTAGATGCTTTCGACATCGAATCATGAACTTCTTTATTGTTTAACAACTCATCAGCTAAATTAAAAATAACTTCTTCCTCCGTTCCGGCCAACTTCAAAGTCCCCGCTTCCACCCCTTCTGGACGTTCTGTCGTATCCCTAAGAACCAACACAGGAACTCCAAGTGATGGAGCCTCTTCCTGAACGCCGCCAGAGTCAGTCAGTATTAGGTACGCTTTAGAGGCAAAATTGTGGAAGTCAATAACATCCAATGGCTCAATTAAATGGATCCGATTATTGTCACCAAGAATTTTGTCAGCCGTTTGTCTTACAACCGGATTCATATGTACTGGGTAGACCACTTGGATATCCTCATGTTTTTCCACTAGCCTTCTAATGGCACTAAACATGTTTTCCATAGGCTTTCCTAAATTCTCTCTTCTATGCGCGGTCATAAGTACTAACCGATCATTCCCCATCATATCCAAAACAGGATGGGAATAGTCTGATTTAACTGTCGTTTTCAAGGCATCAATCGCGGTGTTACCCGTGATAAATATACTTTCTTCCAGCTTGTTTTCTTGAACAAGGTTCCTTTTTGATTGACTTGTCGGAGCAAAATGTAAATCGGCCATTACTCCAGTTAATTGACGGTTCATCTCTTCAGGATATGGAGAAAATTTATTCCATGTTCGAAGTCCAGCTTCCACATGACCAATAGGAATAGAATTGTAAAACGCTGCTAAACTTGCCACAAAGGTAGTTGTGGTATCTCCATGAACCAATACTATATCTGGTTTCACTTCTTGAAGTACCTTATTTAAACCATCTAATCCTCGGATTGTCACATCCACTAATGTCTGTCTATCTTTCATGATGTTTAAGTCGTAGTCAGGAGTAATATCAAATATCTCCAATACTTGATCTAACATTTGACGATGCTGTGCCGTCACAGTCACGATTGATTCAATGGTGTCATTGTTTTTTTCTAGCTCTTTCACTAGTGGTGCCATTTTAATGGCTTCTGGTCTTGTACCGAAAACGGTCATAACCTTAATTTTTTGGCTCATTGATGGTTCCTCCATTTCAAGACAAGTTATACGCCTTAAAGTTACATGTTTCTTCAGAAATATTCACCTAATGATAGTACATAGTGACGAGAACAATCAACTACTCTTTATAAAACAGAATGAAGAAACTACTTATTAGAACCATTCAGGATCGATGCAATAGTAAAAAGTAGGATGAAACTGTTATAATGAATAAATGTAATACAGAAGTGAAAGGAGTTTCAATGTTTAAACTTAACCTTCATAAAAAGACTTCTCTTACTATAATGTTTTTCTTAATAATAATTTTTATTACTGCTTCTATTGGATATATTCAAAAAACAGGGATCCATAATGGCGACATAGGTTCACAATCGAAGAAAAAAATTGAAAAAATAGATCCTAAGGATTTTGGGGCAGTTGGAGATGGTATAGCGGATGATACTGCCGCTCTCCAGAAATGGCTAGATGCTCCTGGGAAGAATAAGGTCTTGAAGAATGGAACTTTTAAGATTACAGAAGGACTTACTTCATCAGTGGATGGACGAACCATTAAGACAGATGCAGCTGTGATTGTGGCAGATAACACAGAAATCATTATGTTGACTGTAACGGGTAATAAAAATCGAATATCCGTCAAATTAAATGGAAATTACAAGGCAGCAGGAGGCGTCTTGATTCAGGGAGCAGGAAGCGAAGTCACAAATAGCAAAATAGAAAATATATATGGAATAAATCACGTCGCATATGGAATCCGGTCTGAAACATCAAGTGGAGTGCGAATCGAAAACAATATTATTCTTAATATACAAAGTACCGCAAATGGTAAATTCGGGGATAGTATAGGCGCATCCCGCGCCGTATTTATATCATCTACTCAAGCTGCTTCTTCAATGAATATAGTCAAAAACAACTCAATCATTGGAGTCACAGGTGAAGAGGGTGATGCCATACAGTTCCTTTTTAAGGGTGGAACGGGAGCATTTCTAGATGCAAAAGGAATTATCCAAGGAAACACTATAAAAAACTGCAGCAGACGAGCTATAAAAATTCAAGCGTCCAATGTGAAAGTATTAAACAACACTCATTCAAATACCTTGTCCATAAATATGTTACCAAACGCTTCGAATCTGATTGACATTATCCACTCAAATAATATAGTGGTCGAAGGAAATACATTGGATGCTAGAAGCTTTCAAGGAATTAGTTTGAGCGGAGATTCAAACGATAAATCCTCCCATATTGTGGTAAAAAGTAATGTCATTCGCGGAGGATTATCTCTTTCTAACGGAACCAGAGCAACCACAAACGGTATTTATTGGAACAATATCACGGATAGTCAGATTGTATCTAATTCTATTTCCGCCACTGTGATTCCAATCTCGGGATCAAATGGTACTAATCTTATTATTACTAATAATCGTTTTTGGGGAGGCGACCAATTGAATCCTGCAATTTACCTAGTTGCTTCAAACTCTAACATATATATGTCCAATAATAAGCAAATGTCAGGTAAGCGTTTTAATCTAATTAAAGATTACACTCACAATTAACTAGGTAAGCCAACATTTAAATATTAATGGAAGAATATTTGTAAATCATTTTCCTATCTTGCCCATGATAAGCCCTTTAGTTAAAATGAAGTATCAAATAGACAATATTTATTTCATCAACCATTATGTAAGACAGGAGATGCACTAATGACTGTATTTTCAAAGTTGATACAAAAAATTAAAATAAACGAAGAAGAACTTAAAAGTGTTTCTTTTTCATATATTGAACGTGATAATGTTTTTAAATTACTAGATAATGAAATTGGTGGAGATTTTGAATTAGAAACAGCATTTCGCTCCTATGTACAAATATTTTTACAAGCAGAGGAGAACTGCCGATTTTTCTGTAGGAAAGATGTGATTGAATACTTTCTGAATGAAAAAAAAATAGCAGAATTTCAAGTTCATTCAAAAGATCTTGAAAGCATACATCTTTTAGGAGAAAGTGCGACCAATGTCTTAATTAATTTAATTGGAAATAAAGTAAACTTTATAGTTAAAAGAGAAACGGAAGAAGATAAGTTCCGCTTAAAGACACTAACCTATCCAGGGTCCTTTGAAAAAACTTGGAATTCCCATCGTGATATTCGATATCACTATGTGCCGGCAAAGGATCACTCCCTTAACAATCAATTAATCGTTGTTTTTGCAGGAATGGGGAAAGTTTTTGAATATCGTTATAACTATTCTAAATCTCTATCCGATATTCAATGTCATAAACTCTTTATCATTGACGATTATGGGGATCGAGGTAGCTACTATCTTGGAAATAATGGTGACTCGCTTGTAGAAACTTCGGTTATTAGCCTGATACTTAACTATGCTAGTACTAATAACATTCCATTAAAAAACATTCTATCAATGGGTTCATCAAAAGGTGGTTATGCAGCACTATATTATGGGATTAAGTATTCATTTGGTAAAGTCGTTGCTGCCGCTCCCCAAACATTTTTAGGGAATTTCCTACAAAGTTTCACTCTTGATATGATCGAAGATATTACCAACTATAGTGAGAAGGCGGATATCTCATACTTAAATCAAACGTTGTTTCGTTTACTTGAGGGCAAACGAACCTATCCAGATATTCATTTATTGGTGGGCAGTAAGGATACTCACCTACAAAATCATTTGATCCCATTTATCAGCAAACTAAAACAGATGAAAGTGGAGTATAAATATGAGGTTATTGAAGGATATGGACATGACGCTTTGGCCCTATTTCAAAATTATATGACACAAAAAGCTAACTTTTTAGTATTACAAAGAGATCCTTTTATGTACGTTAGATCTATAGAAGTAATCCTGGATGCAGACAGCAATTTAGTTTGTCAAGTTCATTGTGATAAAGCTGATATCATAGAATTTGCTTACTACTGGTATAGAGATAAGGAGTGTATTGATAAGCAGTTTTATATTAAAGGGAAGGCTCACTCCTCAATCATAACCACAGGAATAACGGGAACTTATTCTGTAATCGTTTTTGTAAAGTTAAACAATTCCATTTATAAACTGATTTCTGATAATATTCAAGTAAAGTAAGAATTCATTAATCGTACATGTAACTACATTCTACAAAATAAATGAAGCGGATTAGATTCTTTCTAATCCGCTTCATTTATTAATAATATTAAACTGAATGACTTGCCTAAAATTTTATGTAATGGCCACCAAATTTTTGTATGTTATTTTATTTAGATTACATTTTAGGTTTAATAGTCGCTTCCTGATTAATTAAATCGAATACGATATCATACTTACCTGTATTAAAATAGTAATAATTTGAATCGTTTGAAACAAGTGTAGCTTGTTTCTTTAATTCATCCCAAAGAGCATTATCTATATCGATATTGCTTAGGGTAATGGACTCTGAAATATTCTCACGATTTATATTGTATTGCGTATTGTAGAATCCATATATTAGGGTTTTCTCCCCATTATTTAATGTTTTTTCTTCTGATAATCCACGCAGCGCAGTTTTCACTTCTTCATACTTTGAATTTAGAAAGGTTAGAAAATACTCATTAGCATTTACGAACCTTTGTGGGAATAAAGGGAGAAAATCCTCTATCTCCCCTTGAAGGACTGGTAAGTCTTTTTCCTCTAATTTTATATTATCCACACTGGTATAACCAGTGATGTTATCACTGGTTTTAATTTTAAAAGCGTTACCTTGTTGCTTTAATACATTAACCTTTTCGAGAAAAACGATTTCTCCACTTGGTGCCTTTAATTTATTGTCACTATAGACTTTGGATTGTCCTGCCACTACAAATCCATTTTTATTCAATTCCTTCGAATTAAGCTCCTGTTTCATAGCTTCTTTCTCCTGAGATTTTACATTAAGCTGTTCATCTGCTGGAGATTTTTCTTTGGTATTAGTGTTGATATAATTCCCAATACCTTTGACAGGATTAAATCCGAACATTATAGTAGCACTAATTAGGATTGCAAAGAAAATCAGGAAGAAGTGTATTGTATAACGGTAATTAGTATGTTTCTTTACCTTTTTATTACTCTTTTGTTCTGACCGTTTTGATTGAATAGTTTCAAAATTATCTTCGTTATATTGCCGATCTAACATTTTAGTCTTATACTCTTTTTTTTCAACTTCTGTTAACGCATTGAACCACTTAATAAACTCATTGTACTCTTTAACCACGACGTCTGCTTCATCTAACTTTTCCAATCTTCCAAAGTGAATCCACATAACCCGATCACAAAATTCTCTAATTTGTGAGATGGAATGACTGATGAAAATAATCGTTTTGCCTTCACTTTTAAACTCATTCATTTTGTTTAGGCACTTTTTATAAAATGTTTGATCACCAACGGAAAGGGCTTCATCAACTATTAAAATATCCGGATTTGTATGAATGGAGATCGCAAATCCTAAGCGTGATTTCATTCCACTTGAATAATTTTTCACTGGCTGGTTAATAAAATTACCTATATCAGCAAAATCAATAATTTCGTCTTTAAACTTCCTAATTTCTTCCTTTTTTAGACCGTGCATTAAACACTTTAGTTCTATATTTTCTAAACCAGTTAATTGGTTATTTAATCCAGCAGAAATAGCAATTAATGAAGTTTCCCCGTTAATTTTAATATTTCCAGAAGTAGGAGGAATAATTTGGGCCAATAAATTAGATATGGTCGACTTACCTGATCCATTCAATCCGACAATTCCTATTGCCTCCCCTTCGTAAATTTCAAACGATAAATTTTTTAGCGCATAAAAATTACCCTTATTATTCTTAAAGGATATAATCTCCTTTATTTTATCTGATTGTTTTTTATATAAATTAAAACTTTTTGATACATTTGAAAAAGCGATTTTCGGCCTCATTATTTAAAGCCTCCAATTATATATAGTCAACAAACTTATGACGGAATTTCATATGAACAATCGAACCCATAAATAAAATGAGTAAAGTAACGAACCAAAAGTAAAAGCTATATGCAGGATCTTGAAAAAACCATTTTCCACCCAATAGTGAATATCTAAACCCCTCGATAATATAAAAGAAGGGATTAAGCTGCATTGTTTTCAAAATGGGAGCAGGTAAACTATGCACATTCCATACTATAGGCAGAATATACATCATAATCCTCATACCTGACTGGACCATTTGCTGTATATCACGAATTATCGTTGTCAGTGTTGAGAGTAATAGCGTTAATCCAAATAGTAATAGATAAAGACAGAGTAGGTAATACGGTAATTGCAATAAATAAAGCCCTGGAAAAAATCCTTTTATGCTTATAATTCCCAGTGCTATTACTATCATGGTAAAGAAAGCAAAGGAATTACCAATAATCTTAATAGATGGCAAAACACTAACAGGAAACTTCATTTTTGAAACTAAGCTTATATTTGAATAGATACTATTCGAGGCCTGACTTAAAGCTGGATTAATATAAAGCCATGGCACTATGCCTGCAATAAGCCAAAGGAAAAATGGGGTCTCTCCAACAGAAGATCCGCCTCTTATCCCAAAACCAAAGACAAACCAATAGATCCCGATTTGAGTCAATGGGTTCAGCAATTGCCATAGAGCCCCAAGATAATGCATAGTGTATTTACTTTTTTCCTCAAAAAAGCTCAATCTAAAAATCAAGTTCAAATGAAGAAGTTGTTCCTTCACCACTTGCCAAATTAGGTTCATACAAGGCTTGCTTCCTTTTTAAGAAATTTATATAAGTTGCCATAGTTCATGTAGTCAAGATCTGTTGAGACAGTCTTCACGATATTCTTCGTATCAAAAATTCGCTTATTATTCATTGTTGCAAACTCTAGTCCATCTAGTACTTTAAATTCACTATGGTCAGATAGAACAAGAATTAAATCAGATCCTTTAACAGCTTCTTCTAGATCAGAGATTACCCAGTCAAGTTCTACGTGAGGATCATACGCTCTAACCTCAAAATCGTTTTGATCTTTAAGCATTTCATAAATTTCGATTGCTGGGCTCTCACGAATATCATCGACATTTCCCTTATAAGTTAAACCAAAAACTGTTACAACTTTACCATCTACGTTTTTCATTAATTTATTAACATTTTCCACTACATAGTGAGGCATAGAAGTGTTAATAGAGCGTGATAAATTGATTAATTGAGCTGTTTCCGGTGCCTTAGCTACGATAAAATATGGATCAACAGCTAAACAATGACCTCCAACTCCAGGACCCGGTGTATGCAAATTAACACGTGGGTGCTTGTTTGCCATTTGAATAACATCTAATGCGTTGATTTCTAGTTCATTACAAACCTTCGCCAATTCATTGGCTAAAGCGATATTAACATCTCTAAATGTATTTTCCATTAGCTTAGACATTTCTGCCGTTTTCGCATTAGTCTTAATAATTTCGCCTTTTACAAAAGTACTGTAAACCATTGCACCAGCTTCAGTACATTCAGGAGTAATCCCACCAACAATACGATTATTATAAATTAGTTCATGTAGTATTTGTCCTGGTAATACTCTTTCCGGACAGTGAACAAGGAAGATATCCTTACCAACCACAAAGCCTGCTGCTTCAACTAACGGCTTCACTACATCATCCATACTACGAGGTCCGATCGTTGATTCCACGATAATAGCATTTCCTTTTTCAACATATGGTAAAACAGAATTTACTGCACTAACTACATAAGTTAAATCACAAGACTTATATTCATCATCATGATTAGGAGTTGGAACCGAAATGATAAAAGCATTCGCTTTTTCCGGCTTAATAGATGCTTTAAAAGTCCCCTTTTCAATTACTTCCTCCAATGCTTCCTGTAAACCTGGTTCTTCGATATGAATTCTTCCGTTATTTAGTGAATCAATAACCGATTGTTTAACGTCAACTCCCACAACTTCAACGTTGTGTTTTGCGAACATGATAGATGTTGGTAAACCAATATATCCTAAACCAATTGTACAAATTTTCATTTTATATTTCCTCCTAGAATGTAAGTTCTATTCTAATATTTATTTAATAAAATAGAACTTTTAAATTCTTTTTATTATGAACTATTTGTTCAAAGACAAGAGTAGCTTCTGCGATATTTCCTAACTCCGATTTATATGGAAGCTCGTAGTGACTAAGGATACTATTTTCCTCATAAATTCCCCAAATGCTAGTTTCACTTCCGATGTAATCACTTAATTTTGATGGTAAATAAGGATTAATCGGTTTACTATCTTTTGTCTTGGCATCATTAACTACCAAGCAATCAAAAGAAGTAGTTAAATTAAGGAACTCATAGTAACTAGCATACGGATTTACCTTTACATTTTCCTCGAGTTTGCTTCCTTTTAATTCTTCTAAAAGTGGAGCTGGATTCGCTGTAAAAATATGAAGGTTAATGTGTTTTCTTAGCTCATCATTGACATTCTCTAATCCAGCAAACAAATCATCAAGATTTCTTGTTTGATAAAAAGTACCAAAATAAGCGATATTTGCTTTATCTTGATTTAAAGAATAATTACTTTCCTTTAAATAATAGAACTCTTTTGGCAATGTTGGCTGAGGCGAAATTTTGGCTTTCCTATTAATAATCTTCCTTAAGCTTTTAATAGGGAAACTATCAAGCATATATTTTAGCTGATGTTCATTTGTAAATATTAACTCATCTGCAAAAAGATAGGGTAAATACTCACACCAAAAGAATAAGTTAGTATCATTCACAGGCTGCAATTTGTGTTTTCTTCCTATTATTCTATTAGCCTTTTTAATAAAACTAGCATCCTCTATCTTGGATTCTCTTTTTTTACCATGTATATCAAGTAAGATTGGATCAGAAAATTCGGCAACCCATTTTACCTTTGGATTCTCCATCTTATATTGATAAGCAAGAAAATGCGATCCAGGCCACATTGCTCGGCTATAAACCTCTTTATATTTTTTGTCTTTATTAATTTTCTCCATTCCTAGCGTACAAAAATCGTTAATGGCTTTCCAGTTTGCGAAGCTTGGATAAGATGGAATTTCTACCCGTTCTTCAATCAAATCATCAATTAAATAATTTAATTTATGATCCTTTTCTCGCACTTTATCCATTTTATTGTAAACTACGTCCACCACTTGATTCATATTGCGGATTCTCTTTGCCATTACATTTCCGCTCGTATCTACATAAGGTGGGAAACAATAAGCAATGATTAATTTATTGGCCAATCCACGATTGACAATTGGGTAAGGCATATAAGATAAATTTTGCTTTTTGATTTCCGTAACAGCCTTTTCTCTATCATTGTAATTTTCTTTAAGATATCTGTTGATAAAGGATGACTGAGCATTAATTTTTTGTTTAATAAATGTCTTTTTGTTAACATCCGATGTTTGGCCTAATAATTGATCCAAACATTTAATAACCGCTAATCTTTGAGATACAAAGAAATCAAAAGTCATTTCTTGACGCGACACCGAATTATTTCGCAAAACTCTAAAGTATATAGCTTGTTTGTTAATAGGAATCACTTTAAATTTTAATTCATGTTTCACAAATAGCTCCGTGAAAAATACCACATCTTCCCCACTACGCAGGTTTACATCATATTGTATCTCTTTTAAGCATCTTGTTGGTACAAGCTTACATGCATTGATAGTAGCCACCATATTTAAAGTAGCAAGGGTGTTTTCTGGATTTTTCTCGGCATTGATAATTTGTTTATTAATGGCGTTAGAATGATCAGCATTTCCCTGTTCGTCAATATTTACTATTTGTGTAACAACTGTTGTATCAATTTGCGCAAGATTAAACATCTCTTCTAAGAAATTATTAGATACATAATCATCATCATCTAAAAACACAGTGTACTCTCGTTCTGCATGTTGGATTCCTAAGTTCCTAGATGAAGAAGCACTAGCTTTTGAAGAATATAGTAATATTATATTTTGCATTTGATTTTTCTTAATAAAATCATTAACCCGAGATTCAGTAGAATCCTTCTCTCCATTAATGATTATGATAACATCGAAAAGTTCCTTCTTTAAGGTTTGATTACAAAGGGAATTCAAGACCTTCATAATTACTTTCTCACCTTTATAAGTTGGAATAATAACACTAATCCCATTTTTAAATTTTTTGCGATTTAGTAACATACCGTTAGTCTTTGGAGCTATTGTGGGAGTAATCATTAATTTTACTTTTTTCTTAAGCTGCTGTATTTCTTCCAATCTTGTTAGTATTTCTTGTTTGTTCAAAACATTACCCCCTTGAAAGCTTCTTAGATGAATTACGTCTAAACTGCCAATACTTTAAAGTAAAGGAACCGAGTTTTGAGTTTTTTAAAGCTAAATATTTTTTTTCTAAAATATTTAATTTTTTCTCAAATGTTGTAATTAAGTTGTGATTTTGGTCGATTTGCTCTTTCTCTTTTAAACTATGTTGAAGTACCTTCTCTTCGTTATTTAAGCTATTGAGGAGTTCAGATTTCAGCATTACTACTTGTTTGTTTAACTCTGAGATTAAGTCATCTTTTTTCTTCATTTCCTCTAACATGTGTACACTATCATTATTGGAGTTGGACTGACCCTTCTCTTCTAATTGTTTTATAACCACGTTTAACTGAGCAATCTCACTAATTCGCTGCATATCTTTTTCTTGGATTTGACCTCTTAACTCATTTTGGATTATCTTATGGTTCTCTTTTTCTTGATTTAAGAGTTTTCTTTTTTGTTGTAATTCTCTTTTTAATTCCTGTTGGGTAACTGCGTGTTTTTCTATTTCTTGATTCAATATGAATCTATTATTTTCTAATTCCTCTTGTGTATCTTTTTGTTTTTCAATCTCTTGATTTAAAAGGAGTTTATTATTTTCTAATTCTCTTTTTAATTCCTCTTGTGTGTCCTTTTGTTTTTCAATCTCTTGATTCAAAAGGAATTTATTATTTTCTAACTCTTCTTCTAACTCCTCAATTCTATTGGATCCGGTTAACGTGATTTCTTCTATTTTTTCCTTCAATTCTTTAATTTGAGCATTTCGCTGAATTACTTCTTCAATACTATTTTTTAATTGAGAATCAAGCTGTGCTATATTTTCCTCTAAGAGCGAAACTTCTCTTTCTTTTTGCTTCATCTGTGCATCAAATTGTTGAATATAGCTGCGTTGTTGATTTTCGACTTTTTCAATTAATGAGCAAATTTCAAAGTTTTGGTCTTTGACTTGCTGCAAAAGTCTTCTATTTGTATCTTTTTCTCCTTTTAACTCTGCTATGGCATTATTCTGTTGAACTTGGTATTGTAATTCCTTCTGTCGAAGAATGCCAATTTCTCTTTCTTTTTGTAACATCAGTTCTTCAAATTTTTCAATATAACGACGATGTTGATTATCAACATTATTTATTAAAGAATTAAATTCAATATTCTGTTCTTTAATTTGTTGTAAGAGTTTTCGATTTGTTTCCTTTTCTTCTTGCGTTTCACTAGTCATTTTATTTTCAAATTTTTTCAATTCAATAATCTGCTCATTTAGTATTTTAATTTGATTATCACGTTGTGCCACTTGTCGTTTAAAATCATCAATATATTGACTATGCTGAGACTGCAAATTTTTAATGTAGTCATTCTTTTGTCTTAAAGTAAGTTGGAAGTTCTCAATTCTAGTAACTAATTCTCGTTCAACAGTGTAAAAAGCCTTTTCTAACTTTTCAATAATTTCTCTGTTAAAAACAGTCTCTTGTGAATTATTTTCCTTAGTATTACTTTTCTTACACACCACACCAACCCAGCTACCAAGATATTCAATTGTCTCAATAGAAAAATACTTTGATAAATGGTCATACAAATCTAAAAAGTAATAAGTGCGTTTATGGTCAAAGTAATCATTGATTCCAAAAGGAACAGTTACTACTAATCGTCCATTTAGTTCTAAGTGATCAAATAATTTTTTTAGGAAATTATATGGATCAGATATATGTTCTAAAACCTCTGTTAATAAAATCGTTTCATAGGATGCTGCTAGTTCTTCTTCAGTCATAAAGTTAGAAACTCTAAAACTAACCTTTTGTTGAACCGTAGGGTGCTCATTCTTTAAATCCATGTTTGCATAGTCTATGGATTCCTGTGCAATATCAATTGCATCAACATTTTTTCCTTCACGACCTAAAATAATGGGTACTACTCCCTGCGAACAGCCTATATCTAAAATCCTATCTCCTTTAACATGGTTAACAATCCAATTTATCCGATTTCGAGTCTTTTTACTGAAGTCCTCTCCCATATCCCCTTTATAAGCTTCTGAGATTCTATCTAAAGGCTTTTTCGTCATGTACGATTTCCTCTCTAATTGTTGTGAAAAATTTATTGTTGATTATTAAAATTCCTCAGCAACTTATTATATAAGTACTTATTAAATGGTGGTAAAATACACATTAAGAATACTTTACATTATTATAAACAGTCAGGAACTCTTGTTTCTCTTCTTCCCAGTTATATTTAAACCTAGCAGCTATGCTATTTTGACTGTAGGTTTCTCTTAAAGCAGGATTTTCTAGTAGATTATTAACTGCATTAGCTATTTCTTCATAGTTATGGGAGTCAACTGTAATCCCTGTTTTTTCCTCTTCTACTACTTTTTTTATTTCAGGAAAATCACATGCAATCACAGGCACTCCGCTCATCATGTATTCGAATAACTTATTTGAGGAAGCCGAGTAATGATTGAAGCACACATTATTTAACACCTGGAATCCTAAATAAGCATTTTTTGTATATTTCGGCAGTTCAGCAAGAGGCACCTTTGGAAGAAATCTAACTTTATCTTCTAGTTGCATCTTTTGAACCTTTTCTTGTAATTCCTTTTTAATTCTTCCATCACCAATAAGTACTAATACCCCTTCAGTGAATAGCGGAGCGGCTTGAATTAATTTATCTAACCCGCGTCCGGTTTGTATCCCACCTTGATAAAGCAGGATTTTTTCATCATTTGAAATGCCTAAAATTCCATGTAAATCAATTTTTTCATCATTATTACTGGTTTGTTTGAAAGGATAGTTATGAACAACATAAGGATAAAAACCATACAAATCTTCGTTATAAGCAGCACGTGTATGATTCTCTACCATCATTTCGTCAATTCTCTTAATCAAGAATCCTTCCATCTTTCCATAAATAGGACTTTGATAACCTGTACGGCTCGTTTGGACCTCATGTGAATCATATATTAACTTTTTGCGTTTTAATCGCCATTTTGAACAAATATAACCTTGCGGGAGAGTATTTAGATCATTGGAATGATAGATATCGTAATCCTTTTTAAATCCCTTAATGATCATTCCAAGAACGAGACTTCCTCTCACCCATACCACCTTTAACTTTGTTTTCAATAAAAGTATTGCTAATACTGTTAGTATCGAAAAAACACTCGGTGCCGTATAAATTAACAATGCCCATATAAGCAAGAAAAAAACTCCAAACAATTTATTTTGCAAGGAGTACCTGTAAATTTTCTGCATTAATTCTAATAAAACAGGATATCGTTTAAGCCTGTATACTTTAAAATGCTCATTTCTTTCTTCGTATTTTGGTAATGATGCATCCTTTGGATCATGGATACATAATAAATCTACTTCATAACCTGCTTCAGATAATGCAGTGCACTCACGCAATACCCTTGCATCATTTGTGAAGTGATTCCATACGAACATGCAAACCTTCTTTGACATCTTTAGTATCCTTCCTTTGTTGGAGTAGATTCGATTCATTCAAATAATCTATTAAAGTCGTAATATTGGTTTCCCAATCAAATTGATTAAGAATCAACTTCTGTCCCTTTTGAGACATTTCAACCCTAACAAAATCGTCATCTAACAGTTTTAAGATATGTGACAATATTTGCTCAGGGTCATTATCATGTAAGGCGATTCCTACCCCTTCATTATTTATTAAATCTTTTGCATACCCATCAATCACACCAACAATTGGAACTCCACAAGTCAGGTAATCGATAATCTTACCCGGAAGAACTGTTTTAAAGACTTCTTTGTCTTTCAATGTAACCAAACCTAAATCATGCTTCGCAATAATATCAAAGCATTGTTTTTTTGTCACTGGATTCATTATAGTTACATTCTGGTAATTTTTAATTGATTCTATTAACTTATGTTTATTTACTCCGTATCCTAAGATAGTTAGCTTTATGTTCTGCTTTGCTAAAAGAGGTACCAGTTTATAAATAATTTCTGTATCTTGAGCAAGTCCGAGGTTTCCTGCATAAATAATTTTTTTATCCTTGTTTATTTTGTTGTCAATTAAAGCCAATTCTTCCTTAACAACACTGTTTGGGATGAAAATAATTTTTGAGTCTAGTATGCCAGCTTTCGTTTGAATGTATTCTTTAAAGCCTAGACTATTTATAACAATCTTGTCGGACTTTTTATACAATATCTTTTCTAACTCTCCAAACAATTTCAAGATAAAGGGATTATCAAATACGCCTACACCTTTTAAAGATTCCGGCCATAGGTCCCTTATATCTAAAATAAATTTTGTTTTATATCTATATTTTGCAAAAAGTCCAACGAATCCAGTAAAGATGGGCGGTGAAGTAACAAAAATGTAGTCATACCTTTGTTTATCTTTAAGAATAAGCAAAATAAACTTAAAAGCTATTTCTAAATAATAAAACAAGCGATTTAAAATATTTTTGGAATATTTTCTGCTTTTAATTCCTATTCTAATAATGTGATCATTATTCTGGTTCAAGGAATCCTCATCCCAAAATGCATCATTATTATACATATTCTTATTCGGATATGAGGGTTCTGTCGTTAGAACCGATGTATCAAAATTATGATTACGCAACAACATATATAGATTTTTGATACGATTGGCATGACTTCCGATTTCCGGATAAAAATGCTGTGTGATAATTAAAACTCTCTTCATCCCATTTCCCCTTTTATCTTTCTCGTCATTACTTATATCAATGGGTCAATTAATTTCCAATATAATTTTACACTTATAAACTCGCGTTAAAACAGTCCTATATAATTTACATTTCATTACCAACTAATGATTAATTTACTTTTTCAAATTCCAAGCCAAAAAACTTATTCGTTAGTTGTTCGATACTAACTCTCTCTTTAAATCAAAATATGGACTTAACTTTCTTTTTAAAATCTCAAGATTTTATTACAAATAAGTAATATATAAAAAATAAATATCTAATGGAAAAATAAGAGTCTGTTCTCCCTATCCTTTCATTAGATATTTATTAATAATTTATTATTGGCGTTCCCTCCTCACAACATAGTTATGTCGACATATGGCTAAGGATTAATGTTTTTCTCTAACAGCCATGTTGAATACTTCCTTGAAGACGGACAGATCCTTTTCCGATATAAATATAATTATCTGTTTAAACTACTAGAATTCTCGTTGAAAATACTGTCAAAATAGAATAACACACTATGAGTAATCATGATGTTTAAAGCAGCAAATCTAATTCAAAAATGTGAAAATAACTGCCTAAATTAGTTTACCACTAATTTTTATGACGGTAAAGGGAGTATTTTGTCGAATAATGTAAATCGAAGAAACGATTGTAAAGAAAAATAACAGAAGTGGATAGAGAATAGTTCCTATTCTTTCCACTTCTGTTAGGGTTATTTTTCCTTCCTTAACCTGAGCAAGATGATGATTAATTGGAAATAACTGTCCCAGTAGTTTAACTCCAATAGATACAAAATCTATAGTTATATGAACAATTTCTTATTGGTTATTTTTGAGTGCATTATACTGAATTATTGTACCATTAAAAATTAAGTCCACACTACGAGTTTCTTCTGTTAACACTAGAATAGGTTTTAGTAGTAAGAGATAACTGCGTACACGTCATCAAGGTCGTTAACTTGATCCAAGCTTTCAGATATATTCGAACCTGTTAAAGCTACACCAGGTATATCATCATCAGCATTATAGGAAACTTACTTTCGATATACGATTGAAGGGGCTGCCCAAATGGGCAGCCCCTTCAATCGTATTTTATAGCTAAATTACTTTACAATAATCGTATCGAGATTTACCCCGGTTGCGCTCTTTTTCACACCTGTCGCAGCTTTTCCTGTCCATTCAATGGTTAGGACGTGCCGCCCAGCAGTGAGTCCTGTTTTAGAATAATACAACTGCTTATAAAGCGAAGTAGCGGAATACAGTGTTACAAAAGTACTTACGCCGTCCACCGTTACCTTCACAATTCCCTGCGTTGCATATTTGACCCCTGATACAGTAACTCCTGTACCATTAAAAACAAACTGTGCCTTTGATCCCATGGTATTTGTTCCAGCAAACGATCCACCGGATGTATTAACATTGGAGAAAGTACTCCAATTACCGATATATCCAATTTCTTTAGCCGTATTCTCATACGTTCCAACTGTTACGCCAGCCTTCACGGTCGCTGTATAGGTTCCTGTTCCTTTGTAAGCGTATACATCTAAGTAATACTTGCCATCTGCTGGAGCAATGTACGTAAATGTCTCACTCGATGTCCCAGTTTTTTCAGAATAAGCCACAATACCTGCGCTACTTTTTACAGTTGTAGCGCCACTGTTATATAGATATATGTCAAAATCCGTACCAGTTGCACCGGACAAGGTAATCGTGACTTTTTCTCCTTTCAGCATATTGATGGCGTAAACATCATCTAGATCGCTTGTTGAACTTACAGTATTTGTTACACTTGTGCCTGGGAATGGTAAGCCCGGAATATCGTTATCCGGTTGGAAATTGACTGTCTTGTTTGCACTTAACATACTTCCCGTTAATACAGCCCCTTTCAAGGAGGATAGAGCTGTTGAATTTTTCAAAATAGCATCCTTCATTGTTAAAGGAGCAGCGGCTGGATTCCTGCTCAAGAACAAAGCTGCTGTCCCAGTGACGTGCGGAGTAGCCATTGATGTTCCGCTGAAATAATCGTAAGCATTGGTGTAATTTCCAGGAGTTGTTGCCGGTACTGTACTTAAAATATCCTGGCCAGGCGCTGCGATATCAACAGTTGTGGCTCCAAAATTGGAAAACCATGCTAGGTTTCCTGTATTATCGATGGCAGCTACCGACAAAACATTCGGTAAATTATAGTTAGATGGATAATGCGGTGAAGCATCATTGTCTGTTCCATCATTTCCAGCTGCCGCTATAAAAAGGGAGTTAGAATTTTGAATCGCATCGTACAAGGCTTGGCTGAAGCCTCCTCCACCCCACGAGTTGTTGGTAACCTTGACCCCTTTTGCCTTCGCATAATTTACTGCTAAAATAGCATCAGACGTGTAGCCACCATCAGGACCGAGGAATTTCAGCGGCATAATCTTTACATTTGGCGCTACCCCAATAACCCCTAATGTATTGGCTGTTCCTGCAATTGTCCCAGAAACGTGTGTACCGTGTTCATCCCCATCTGCCGCGTCAAAAACTGTATTGTCGATATTATAGAAATCCCAGCCGTTTACATCATCAACATATCCGTTTTTGTCATTGTCGATGCCGTCTCCCGCAACCTCTCCAGGGTTTTTCCAAATCTGGGCCTTCAAATCGGGATGATTGATATCTACCCCTGTATCAATGACCGCTATGACAACGCTCGTACTTCCCTTTGTTACCGCCCATGCGGCTTCCGCACCAATATCGATTCCAGCTTTTCCAGGAATCCCGAAAATGGGCTGACCCGTATTTTTCAGTCCCCATAACTGTCCAAACTTAGGGTCTGATACAGCATCCGGCTTAAGTATATAGTTAGGCTCCGCGTACTCTACTTGCGGAGAGGCATTAAGAGATTTCAGTACTTCCTGCATTGGAATTTTAGCATTGAAGCTGATGAGTTTTGTATTAGAATTATTTAAATTCTTTTTCGTCTTCAAGCTGAACTTCGTCTGTAAAACTCCTAAACTTTCAGTTTTATAAGTATTTTTATACTTTACGATTACTTCCCCTTCTTTATATTTTTTACCATTGCTGCTTTTAAATGTAGCCATGGCTTTATCGCTCTGTAACTTCCGTTCTTGAATCTGAATGACGGGATTGACCTTTTGTGTGGCCTTTTTGAAATTCTGTGTGCCACCGTTCCCAGATTCATTGGATGTAGCAAGCGCAGGAATGCTAGCGAATAACAACCCCACGCTCACCATTAAAGCAGTCATCTTCTTCCTCATACCATTCTCCCTTCGACTATAAAACTAGTTAAGCAACCATACGAGTCAAATATATTTAGCGACTTAGACCCTTATGCCTATATCGTAGGGATTATTTTTTGGAAGTCCTCTAAACCAAGATAAGATTTATTAAAAAACTATAATCAAAGCAGGTTTAATTAGTCTTACATCAAAATTAAAACACCATAGTTTTAGAGATATCTTAAACAAATTTTGATATTTCTTTACTTGTTAATTGATTATTTTCGCACAATAAATTAGCTGCTTATATACAAGTATCAAATAGTTACTTGTATATAAGCAGCTTAAATTTTTCTATCAAACAACCTTAATAGCTTTTTCTTGAGGAGTATTTTCAACTGTAATTCCCGATAATTCTTCCAATTAAAATAGTAAGCATTCGGTAACCCTCACCTATCCTTTGTACCATGGTGCAACTAAGCCAGATAATATACCATTAATTGTCATACTATGATTGTTTTTCGTGTAAATATATATTTTACCGTCCCCATCTTCACTAATTAGGCAGAATTCACAATCTTCTTTATGGTGAACAGCTCTTTTTAGACAAAAAATTTATGCCACTTTCCCGTCTTCTTTTCGTTTTTTCCTCATCATATCAGCCCGGAGGACTTTTAAGGATAAGTAAATACCTGAACCAGTTAAGAAGATCATTGCTAGTGCAACTAGGTCAACGAGCCATTTCACATTCGTTGTACCGATCTTACCTTCGTGAAGTCCCCTGATGATACTTGTAACTGAACCAGTTCCCCCTTCTCCGCCGGGGCCGCTAGTTCCAGGTCGACCTGGGAATTGACTAGTTGCATTGGATCCAGTTTGACCGTTTGCGTTTGCTCCACTTTGGCCTTGAGTTTGACCGTTCGTCTGGGTTTGCGGTTGAACACCAGATGCTGCCTGACCTTGAGTTTGCCCTGCCGCTTGGTTTGAATCAGTTGTTGCTCCTTGTTGCATTGTTCCTGGATTAAACTGACCAGGCTGGAAATTTCCACGATTTCCTTCCATTTGTGTTTGGCCGATTAACCATGGCTCATTCATTAATAATCCCGTCACCGACTCTATTAAGATAAAGATGGAACAGATTAAACCGATCCATAAGTGGGCTTTTCTCGTTTTTTTCATATAGATTCTCCTCATTTTCATTTATTTAGGTAGATCAACACAGTTAAAGTGCCGCGATGGTTCATTTTTTTATTAATAAATTAAGTTTATTTTCAAAAAATTGGCTTTTATTTGCGAATTTTCCTATTTTATTTGCTCATTGAACAATTTTATTGGCGTATCAAAATTTCGCGGTCTTAACGGCAAGCAAAATCCTATTGATACCGAAGAGCTTGAATCGGGTTCAATTTGGAAGCCTTGCTGGCTGGGAATACTCCGAAGACCACACCGACGGCGAGCGAGAATAGGAACGATGATAGAATCACAGTCGGTGAGAAGGCAATGCTTAAACTCATCAGAGAGGAAACCATTTTTCCTAACCCTAATCCAAACAGAATTCCAATCAAGCCACCCATCGAGCTTAGTACCACAGCCTCAATTAAAAACTGTAGGAGGACATCACGCCGTTTGGCACCAATTGCTTTTCTAATCCCGATTTCCTTCGTTCGTTCTGAGACCGACACAAGCATGATATTCATGATGCCAATCCCGCCGACTAGTAAGGAGATACTCGCAATTCCGCCTAGCATCATGGTCATGGTGTCAGACACCGAACTCATCGTGTCCATAACATCCTGCTGGTTTGTTACACCATAATTATCGCTTTTCCCAGGATACATACTAGCGAGTGCCAATTTAACCTCATTCATCACGAAATCCATCTGATCCTCACTTTTGCCCTGCAAATAAACGGTACTAATCGTCGTACTGCCTACTAACCGCTGACCCGTGCTCAACGGGACAATGACCACATTATCCCCGCTCTGCCCGAGTGAGCTCCCTTTTGATGCTAAAACACCGACTACTTTGAATGAGGTGCCTGACACCTGAATGTATTGACCGACCGGATTCTCTGTGCCGAAAAAGGTGCTAGCTGTTTCTGATCCGAGTACGGCAATCTTTTGGCGGTACTCGACATCTAAGTCGGTAATAAAGCGCCCTTGACTGACCTTTGTATCACGTACACTTGAGTAGGCGGCATTTGTCCCTGTTAGGGTTATCTGAGAAGACGTCCGCTCCTTCTTCACATAGACCCGGCCCGAAACAACCGGTGCAACAGCTTTTACACCATCAATCTCACTTAACTCACTAATTTTATCCTCCGTTAGTTCAATATCGGTACTATAGGTATTTACCGTCAAAAGGTTGGTTCCCAATTGATTGATTTGACTCGTAACGTTTTTCGCTGACCCTTGGGCAATCGAAACTAAGACGATGACTGACGAGACCCCAATGATGATTCCGAGCATCGTCAAAACCGCCCTCATTTTATTGCTTCTGATACTCCGTAGCGCCATTTTAATGGATTGCAACATTCCCAAGCAGGACACCTCCATTCTCAAAGAGTTGGCCATCTTGAATACTGACCATTCTTTTTGCTTGTTTTGCGATTTCCAAATCATGTGTGATTAAAATAATCGTATGTCCTAATTCATTCAATTCCTTCATTAAAAGGAGGATCTCTTTGCTTGTTTTACTATCAAGGGCACCGGTTGGTTCATCGGCGAGGAGAATCGATGGCTGGCCAACCAGGGCTCTCGCAATCGCCACCCGTTGCTGCTGCCCTCCGGAAAGCTGGGTGGGCAGGTGGCCGGCACGATCCTTCAAGCCGACCTTATCCAATCCGTCTAATGCCCGCTCACGTCTTTCACGAGTTGGTACGCCGGCATATAACAAGGGCAATTCCACATTTTCGAGTGCAGTGAGCTTACCTAATAAGTTAAAGTTTTGAAAAATAAACCCAATCTTCCGATTACGAATCGTCGCTAAACTGTTGTCATCCATTTTCCCAATATCTCTGCCATCAAGGTGATAAGTCCCTTTATTAGGCCGATCAAGGCAGCCTAGCATGTTCATTAAGGTGGATTTCCCAGACCCTGATGGACCAATGATGGCTAAAAATTCACCCTTTTGGATTTCTAATGACACGTCATTGAGGGCATGGACCATTTCACCGCCAAGCCTATAGGTTTTCATCATATTTTTAATTTGAATAATTGGTGTACTCATTAATTGCCACCCTTTCCGCTTTGCGCTCCTTGTCCATTTCCACCCGGTGGCATGCCTCCGCCAGTCATTGCGCCCATGCCGCCCATGTTGCCTCTCATCATACCGCCCTGGCTGTTAGACGAGGTGCTTGTTGCAAGTTCAGGCAATTGAATCGTTTCACCTGCGGATACTCCTTCTGTTAGTTCAACATACTCATCCGTTGAAATTCCTGTTTTTACCGTCTTTTGCTGGCTTGTGCCTGCTGATGCATTAGAACTCGTGTCCGTAGTGGCCCCAGTCACAATCACATATTTCTCATTATTATTTGTATAAACCCCATCGACAGGAACATAAAGGGCATTTTCCTTACTTTGGGTTAAAATACTAGCTTCCGTACTCATCCCGACTTTTAAATTTGTAGGTTTATCAATGTGAATGGTGACATCAAAAGTCGAAGTTCCGTTCGCAGAAGTTCCCTCAGCAGCAATCGCCGTTACCTTTCCAGTATAAGTAGTGTCAGGATACGCACTTACAGTTAAGCTGACCGTCTGCTTCTTTTTAATTTTTGTAATATCTAGCTCATCCACTGCGACAACGGTTTGTAGATCCTTGTAGTCGGTTAGATGGGCGACCACCAGACCATTCGTTACCCGTTCTCCTTCTAGCACAGAAACAGATGTAATCGTCCCGTCAGCAAGAGCGGTAATCGGATCACTATCATCCGTGAAGGTAATTAATTCATCCCCCTCACTTACTTTGTCACCAGCTGAAACTAGCACTTCATCGATTTCATCATTATCATCTGTTGCTTTAATATCCTCACTAGTGACCGGTGCAACCGTACCTGAACCGCTTATCTTCACTTCGAGCTTTCCTTGTTGAACCACAGCTGTTCGAGTTTGAGCTGCCGCCTCCGTACTCACCGTTTTCGATTTATAATATTGAAACCCGACAAACCCGATGACCACAACACTTACAAGTATCCATATCACTTTCTTCAACAATCTCGACTCCTTTACTCCCCACTGCCATTACGCCTCAGCCAGCAGGGAAATGATTTATTTGATGAGCCTATTATCTTGTCTGTTCCTTAAGTTATCCTTAAGAAAATAGGCAAGGATATTTATTCAGTAAACCACTCCCTGCTTCTGAAATAGAGCATTTTTTCAAGAAGAAACTATTGAAAACATCTTAGAATCACAAAAAAGCCTTCATTCCTCTGTACTTAAGGAATGAAGGCTTTTTCATGTTAATTAACTATTAATCTTAAAGATTTTTTTGATTGCCTTGTGCATCACGTTCAACTTGCATTTTTGTTACAGGAAGGTAGCCTTGCTCTTGTAATAACGTATTTTGGATATCATCTGACATTAAATAATCAAGGAATGCTTTTGCAAGATCTGTTGCCTCACCCTTAGTATAAGAGTGTTGGTAAGCCCAAACTGGGAATTTACCTGATTGTACATTTTCTGCAGTTGGTTCAACACCATCAATGGCAAGAGGAGTTACTGTTTCATCCGTGAAATAAGAGAAAGCAAGGTAACCAATCGCACCATCAGTTTCATTAATAATCTTTTTAACTGTGTTTGAAGAATCTTCTGTGATTCCTTCAGCAGGTGTTGCTCCATCAAGGGCAAATTTATTAAAAATTGCACGAGTTCCAGAAGAATCAGGACGGTTTACAAGAACGATTTTTTGGTCTGCTCCACCAAGTTCTTTCCAGTTTGTGATTTTTCCAGTGAAAACTTTAATTAAATCCGCTTTTTTAATATCTTTAATCCCTACTTTAGGGTTAACGGCAGCAGTCATCCCTACTACAGCAACTTTATGGTCAACAATCTGATCAGCTGGAATTCCTTCTTTTTCTTCAGCAAAAACATCAGAGTTACCAATTTGAACAGATCCTTCAGCAACTTGTGATAAGCCTGTACCAGATCCACCCGCGTTTACTTGTATATCAACTTTAGGGTTAGTAGCCATAAATTCTTCAGCTGCAGCTGCCACAAGAGGCTGCATCGCAGAAGAGCCAGAAATAGTTAATGAGCCGGAAAGTTCTTTCTTTTCTTCAGTCTTTGGCGTTTCTTTCTTCGCAGTTCCTTCTGTCTTCTCAGTAGATGCTGCGCCTCCACAAGCAGCCATGAAAACCATTAACGCAGCTAGCAATGTAAGTAGGCTTAAGTTTTTCAATCTTTTCATTTCTTTAAATCCCCCTAGTCATTTTGATGTTCTTTACAGGTATAAGAATAATCCTTATTTGTTAACTGCGTGTTAATCGTATGTATAGTTTTGTAAAGATTTGATAATGTTTGTAAATTTTTGTTGATTCTTTTATAACAATCATGTTTCTCCATTTATTGAAATATCACCAGCCTCTTTGGCCGGTGATATTTGCTTTCTAGTAATAAAGCTAAATAACAATTCTAATTGATTACATTTTTATATTATTCCCCAGAGTCGTCTGTACCCTGATCAGATCCGCTGTCTGGGGAATCTGTATTGCCACTATCTTGATTTTGCTCTGTATCCGCATCTGTTTTTGTATTGCTACAACCTGAGGCAACTCCTAACAACATGAAAGACGCCATTAACACTAACATCCATTTTTTTAAATCCTTCATTTTTTTCTCCTCCTTGATTGTTTCAAAATTTGGTACAATCCCATGATATAAAAATTCGCGAGAAAAAGAAGAAGAATCACTCATTCTTTACAACCATTAACTAATTATTTACAATTTTCACAATTTATTAGCGAAACATTTAAACTGAATAGTCCATTTCGTCCTTTCTTTTTTTGCCGTTTGGGTGCATTGATTTAGATAAGAAACCAAAATAAAAAGCCGAAAATAGATAGGTTCTAAATTAGAACTAATCTATTTTCGACTATTGTATTATGAAGTTAGAATCCCTTCATATCTAGTTACTTCAAACTACCTTTTCTTGACGACTTGGCGGAGAAGCAACCGTAATTCCTGTGGTTTCTTCAAAATTAAACAAACTAGTCGGCAAGTCGGTAAACCGCTCTAATTCATTGTAAGCCGGAATGCCGTGGTAGGACATATCCAAGCCTTCTTCTTCTTCCCGCTCTGATGCTCTGAAACCGACTGTTTTTTCGCATACTTTTGCCATAAAAGTGCCGCCAATCAGCCCCCATACGATCACGACAATAGCGCCTAAGAGCTGCACTTCTAATAGTGAGACATGACCCGTGGTCAATAAACCTTGCGATGAATCAAATAATCCAACCGCAATCGTTCCGAAAACCCCACTGAAACCATGAACTGCAACGGCACCGACCGGATCATCCACTTTCAAATAATCGACAAAAAGGGTTGTATAAATTACAAGCGTACCGCTTATTGCGCCTATGAGAACGGCGCTCCACTCCGAAACAAAGGCACAGCCTGCTGTGATTGCAACTAATCCGGCCAACACCCCGTTTATCGTCATACTTGGATCGGCTTTTCCAAACTTTTTCATCGTTATGAATAGTGACGCCGCTCCCCCGCTTGCTCCCGCCAGCATTGTGTTGATGGCAATCGGAGCTAACGCGGAACTGGAAGCATCCAATGTACTCCCCGCATTAAACGCAAACCACCCGAACCATAAGATAAAGGCACCGGCAGAAGCTAACGGAATGTTACTAGGTGCAAACACATTGGAGCTTCCATCAGAATTAAATCTTCCTTTTCTCGGACCCAATAGTTTTGCCATTGCAAAAGCAGCGAATCCACCGACGGCATGAATCGCGGCAGATCCAGCAAAGTCCTTCATTCCTAATTTGGCTAACCACCCATCGCTATTCCATATCCAATGACCAGATAGGGGGTAAATAATAATACAAATGAGTGCCGCTGTAACCACATAGGCTTTAAAGTTCATTCGTTCTGCGACAGCGCCTGAAATAATCGAGACAGATGCCACTGCAAATCCCATTTGAAAAAGCACAAAAGCCACACTAGGCAGTTCAATTGAAAGAGCAATTTTCTCAGGGCTTCCAAATAGATTGGTCCCAACGAATCCAAACGCATCGTTTCCAAACATAATCCCAAAGCCGATGAGCCAAAACGCTAAAGCACCAACCGTCAAGTCGACAAAAATCTTCATTGTCACATTGACGGCATTTTTCGTTCGTACCAACCCGGCCTCTAGTAAACTAAATCCACCTTCCATGAACAATACCATCGCAGCGGCAAGGACGACCCACACGGTATTTATATACATTAATTCCACAAGTCATCCCCCCTTATTAGCTAAATCTTCGATATCATAATCTATTGTCCCTGTCCGAATGTTATAGGCCTCCAAAATCGGGTAAACATATATTTTACCGTCCCCATCTTCACCTGTTTGGGCCGCACCCATAATCGTCCGAATCGTGGATTCTACCAAATAATCCGAGAGGACAATCTCCAGCTTCACTTTAGGGTGCAGGGTTACCTGATAATTTTTACCACGATAAACTCCCTGTGTATCCTTTTGTTTTCCTCTGCCAACCACTTGAGAAACCGTAAAACCTAATATTCCCATATTTTTTAAACCTTTAATCGTCTCTGTGAGTCGTTCCGGTCGAATAATTGCTTCTATTTTTTTCAAGAGAATCGGCTCCTCGTATCATGTTATATAACCTAACATTGTATTGTTACACTATATAACATTAATTGATTCACCGTCAATATATTTTTCCTATAATCAGTAAATTCGTAATAATCCAAATCATTAAAGTGGTGCCTGACACCCTTGAATCTACATGTGTAATTATTGTAACTGTCAAAAAAGAGAGAATTATCCCAACACTTTCATTTGAGTTAGAAGCCATCCTCCTATAAAATCAATAGTATGAAATTTAATTCAGGAGGCACCTTATGAAATTAACGAATGAAGAACTAGAAATATTAAAGCTCATCGAAGAAAACCATAAAATCTCTGAAGAAACAATTGCCTTAATGGTGATGAGCAGCGAGGAATCCGTCAGAAAAACCCTTAAAAAATTAGAAGAAGAAAAAGTGATCGTCAGTTATCCCGCGCTCATCGATTGGAGCAAAGTTGAGGGTCAGGAAAATATCGTCGCGATGATCGATGTAAAGGTAACACCAAAGCGCGGCGTAGGATTCGATGAGGTCGCAGAAAGAATTTATCGTTTTCCGGAAGTAACCTCACTCTACCTCATGAGTGGTGCGTACGATTTGTCGATCACCATTGAAGGCCAAACGATGAACCAAATCGCGTCGTTTGTTTCGGAAAAACTCTCGACGATTGAAAATGTCATCTCGACCACAACGCATTTCATGTTAAAGAAATACAAACACGATGGAGTGGTTTTTGGCAGTGGTGATGATAAAGACCGGAGAATGGTGATTACACCATGAAAAAGGATTATTCCCACTATATATCTAACACCGCTAAAGAATTACAGCCATCTGGGATTAGGAAGTTTTTCGATTTAGCAGCCAGTATGAAAGACGTAATCTCCTTAGGCGTGGGTGAACCAGACTTTATAACGCCTTGGAACATTCGCGAGGCAGCCATTTTATCGATGGAACAAGGCTATACTGCCTATACCGCAAACCCAGGTTTATTAGAATTACGACAGGAAATCTCTAATTACCTTGGAACAAGATTCGCTGTCAACTATGATCCCAAAAATCAAATCATCGTCACCGTTGGAGCTAGCCAGGCGATTGACCTCGCCTTTCGAGCCATTTTAAACCAAGGTGATGAAGTGCTAATTGTAGAACCAGCGTTCGTTTCTTACGCTCCATTGGTAGCGATTGCCGGCGGGACACCTGTCGCAATTTCCACCTCACCTGCCAACGGGTTTAAATTAACAGCCGAACAGCTCGAAGGGGCGATTACGGAAAAAACAAAGGCGATTTTATTTTGTTCGCCAAACAATCCAACTGGTAGCACCTTAAATCGAGAAGAACTAATGGAAATTGCCGCCATTGTGGAAAAGCATGATTTAATCGTCGTCTCTGATGAGATTTACGCAGAGTTAACCTACGAAGAAACCTACACCAGTTTCGCAGCGCTTGAAGGCATGTACGAGCGAACCATTTTAATCAATGGATTCTCAAAAGGCTTTGCGATGACCGGCTGGCGCTTAGGGATGCTCGCTGCTCCGAAGGAATTTGTCGAGGTGATGTTGAAAATTTTTCAATACACCACCATGTGTGCACCAACCATGCTTCAATACGGTGCACTCGAAGCACTTAAAAATACCTTCCAGGAAGTGGAAGCAATGAAACGAAGCTACCGGATGAGACGGAACTACGTTGTGCAAACCTTAAATAAAATGGGGTTGGACTGTCATACACCTGGAGGAGCATTCTATGTCTTCCCTTCCATTAAGGTAACTGGCCTCAGCTCCGAAAAATTTGCCGAAGACCTGCTAATGCAGGAAAGGGTAGCCGTCGTGCCGGGCAATGTGTTTGGTGAAAGCGGCGAAGGCTACATCCGCTGCTCATACGCAGCCTCGATGCCGCAGCTGCAAGAAGCCCTAAAACGAATCCAGCAATTTCTTGAATCAAAAGGAATCTACGGCGAAAAACAAACAGAAGAAGTAAAATTAAACCATTAGTTACTAGCCAAAAAAGAGCCCAATTCTGACAGTTCCATAAGCCAGAAATGGGCTCTTTCGATGTTTCATTGGAGGTGTCTTTCACTGGTGCCTGACACCAACCTTCTGAGAGTGCCTGACACCCATTTTTTGTGACAGTCATCCCAAATTATGCTAAAATACTCGAGGTAATGGTAAAAAAGGGGTGGCAAAATTGAGAGCCTTTGCAATCGATCTATTTAATAGAAGGATAATGAATTCTATTACTAATCGAGAGTTTATACATCATAACTACGTTGAATTATATGAGCGAATTAAACTCATTTCTTATATGTTAGTCTTTACCTATCCCTGTTTTTTCATCGTAGACTTTTTCCTGTTTAATAAATTGAGCAGCCCGACTTTCAAATTCAATCTTTCTGCCATTCACATCACAGGGCTTGTTGTCTCCCTTCTATTTCTATTCATTTATCATATAAATAAAAATGCTCCTAAAGGAGTCATCGTCACTAGTTATATCCTTATTTATTTGTTGATTGGTGCAGTTTCTTCTATTAATAGCCAATTATTTACCGGGAATATCTACGCCTATATCATTATCGTATTAGGGGTAGCCGTATTTTTACCAATTCAGCCAAGAAACTTATTCATTTTATTTGTGGTTATACATATTTTCTTTATCATAGGGCTTTATTTTTTTGAACCAGACCACTTCGCATTTTTATCGAAGATGATTAACTCGACAGGGACCGCTGTCATTTCCTTTATGATTGCCTTATCTTTCTATTCATTTCGAAAAAATGATTTTATAAACAAATTGAAACTAAGACAGAATGAGGAAAATTTCAGGCGCCTATTCAACCTTAATCCCAACCCACTCATCCTTACAAAGTTATATACTGATGAAATTGTGCTCATGAACAAACATGCCTTCGAATATTACCATTTGCATAATAACAACACCGCTGGGATCGATGCAAGATTCTTGTTCCAAAATCAAGAGGAAAAACAAGAAATCCTGCAGCGTCTTAACGAGCAGCAAAGCATAAAAAACTATTGTATGGAGCAGCAAATCACGCCTACTATAAGAAAATGGGTCATGTTGAGTTTAGAATTGGTAGATTACTTGGATGAACCTTGTATCTTGATCGGTGTTACTGACATCACAGACTTGAAAAAAAATGAGGAAGAGCTATTTAAACATGCTTCGATTGACATGCTTACGGGTGTGTTAAACCGAAGAAGCGGGATGGAGATCCTTAACCAGCAATTGTCTGCTGGTCCAGAATCTCAAGAATTTATTATCTGCTATATCGATATTAACGATTTAAAAAAGACAAACGATCGATTCGGCCATTCCATTGGGGATGACCTCATCAAGACTTGCTGTGACACAATCAACCGCCATATCACGGATGTGGATATTTTATTCCGCCTAGGCGGCGATGAATTTATCATTGTGTTCTTTCAGAAGCAAATGAATGATGTGCGAGAGCTAATGAAAACGATCAAACTAGGTTTTGAGGAGATTAATTTCACTCAGCAAAAGCCTTATTCTATCTCTGCAAGCTACGGTTTCTATCACTATAAACCGGAGACTGTCATGACCCCTGAGGAAATTCTTGAAATGGCCGATCAGGAGATGTACAAAGAAAAGGCTGTACACAAAAGAAAAAACATCTCCCTCGATTCTGCGATGCAAAAGTAAATAATTTAGTTGATTAATGGAACCATCCCTTGGCACAGGGTGGTTCTTTTTTTGGTGTCAGGCACCAGAATAACTGTTACAAAAATAGAACAAAATAGAAGGTATCCCTTGTATTTTTATCTAAAAACGAATATTATAGTTTAGGTCTTATTAAAATGTTCGTATTTTGGAGGAACCACAATGTTTAAGTTAAAAGAAAATCATACAAATACAAAAACGGAACTGCTTTCAGGGATTACAACCTTTTTTACGATGGTCTATATCGTGGTTGTAAATCCGGTCATTCTCGCTGACGCCGGGGTTCCGTTCGGGCAAGTGTTCACCGCGACCATCATTGCCGCAGTCGTAGCAACACTATGGATGGCACTTTTTGCTAATTATCCAATCGCCATTGCACCAGGAATGGGACTCAACGCCTTTTTTGCTTATTCTGTTGTAGGCGGTCATCAGGGGATTACCTACCAAACAGCCTTTGCGGCTGTTTTTGTAGCAGGCGTTATCTTCGTCATCTTATCGTTAACTCCCCTTAGGGAAAAATTAATTGATGCCATCCCGGAAAACCTTAAACACGGGATTACTGCTGGGATTGGCTTGTTTATTGCTTTTATCGGCTTACGCCTTACCAAAATCATCACAGCTCATCCTACTAACCTTGTCGGGCTCGGCGACCTTCATTCAGCATCTGCTCTTTTAGCCATAGTGGGGCTGGCGATTACACTTGTATTGATGGCACTCCGGGTCAATGGTGCAATTTTTTTTGGAATGGTCATTACCGGACTGATTGCTTTCTTTACCGGCCAGCTTGAGTTCAATCAAGGATTTATGTCCCTGCCTACTCTGCCTGAGGGACTAATTATCGGTAATCCAGTGACAGCATTGACCGAAGTAATTCACCACAGCCTATATGCTGTTGTCTTTTCTTTCATTTTAGTGACTATTTTTGATACGACCGGTACGATGATTGGTGTTGCCAATCAAGCCGGTTTAATGAAAGACGGCAAATTGCCGCGAGCGAGAGAGGCTTTACTTGCCGATTCAATCGGTACGGCAGTCGGTGCCATGTTTGGGACGAGCCCAACAACCGCCTACATTGAATCATCTTCAGGAGTAGCAGCCGGAGGTCGGACGGGTTTAACTTCTCTAACGGTTGCGATATTATTCATCCTGTCAGCCTTTTTCGGGCCGCTGGTTAGTTCGGTTTCCGGGATATCAGCGATTACCGCGCCTGCGTTAATCATTGTCGGCAGTTTAATGATGGGAAGTATCGCGAATATCCGCTGGAATGAGCTGGATGAAGCCTTCCCTGCTTTTTTGACAGTCCTGAGCATGCCGCTAACATCAAGCATCGCAACGGGGATTGCCCTCGGTTTCATAAGCTATCCGCTTCTGAAACTAGTCAAAGGGAAATGGCGCGAAATTCATCCATTGCTATATGTATTCGCTATCCTCTTCTTTATCCAACTTGCCTTTTTACAGCACTAATATACAAAAAGGGTGTCAGGCACCAGTGTGGTGCCTGACACCCTTTTTATGTTCCTTACTTTTTCGGCTGATCAAGTGCTTGGTAGGCTAATTGATATTTCCCTCCGTCTGCCACTTCTGAATGGTACAAAGCCTTTAGGGCCGTGTTTTTCTCGAGGCCGTGTTCCACCTTCAACTCTTTCAAGCGTGTATGCAATTCTTTATTATCCTTAATTAGCTGCTGCATTTGTGATTTTAAATACTTCATAAGATGATGAACCCCTTCCACGAACTAAATCGTTCCCCAAGTATAGCATTAATTAACTTGATTTAAATAAATCATCCGATAATTATTTTCTCTGACCATGTCCTTTTGGCCGACTTTTTTCTATATAGAAGGTGAAAGGAGGTGGTTGATCATGGCACAAGCGTTATTAGAAGGAACGAAACTTCGGTTGCTTTTCGAGATTGGCATGGATGAAGATGGCGCACCCATTCTCCGCGCAAAAACGTTCAGCAATGTGAAAAAGGATGCAACTGTAGAACAGCTGTCTCAGGCTGCACAAGCGATTACTGTTTTATCCAAGGACACACTTAACAAAGTGGAACGAAACGACAGCTCAGAAATTATTGCCTAATAATCTCGAAAATTTATGAATCCATAGGAGGTGAGATATATGGCAAAAACCTTAGAATTACAATTTAATACGGAGCTTGGAAAAACAGCGAGTTTAACAGTTGAAAATCCAAAGGAACCGATTGATGAAGCAGTCGTCAAGCAATCCATGGCACAAATTATTGCATCTGAAGTCTTTACTACTACCAGCGGAAAATTTGTAGCGGCCAAAGGGGCCCGAGTCGTTGACCGAAATGTCACGGATTATGAACTAGTTTAATAACGGAGAGGCCGCTTCCCCTTAGGGACGGCCTTTTTTTACAAAGGAGGTGAAAAAAGTGGAGCAGCTCATTCCGATCATCAGCGAGGTTGGCTTCCCCATCGTCGTGACCCTTTATCTGCTTTACCGCATTGAATCAAAGCTGGATATGGTCGTCACCTCGATTCAGAATCTTCCCGACCGTATGAAGGAACGAATATAAATACTTAGGACAACCCCTGGCTTTAGGTAAGGGTTGTTCTTTTTGTTACGTTAAAATAGTGATAATCAACTGTTTAGGTATCCATTAACCAATACCGAGACAAGCACGCGCACATACTTGTCCAATGCTACATAGCATGTATTATAATCAATTTTAGGAAATGGAGAGGATGAAATGAAGCTTTATTTAGATCCAAGTCATGGCGGACAAGACCCCGGCGCTCAAGGTCATGGGTTGGATGAAAAGGATTTAACATTAGCGATAGCGCTCAAAATACGTTCCATTTTACAAAATGATTATGAAAACATTGACGTAAAAATGAGCCGAAGCAGCGATACAACTAAAAGCTTAGCACAGCGATCCAGTGAGGCCAACACTTGGGGGGCTGATTTTTTCTTAGCGGTTCACATCAATTCCGGGCCAAGCTCCGCCCTAGGTTATGAGGACTATATTTACAGTGGCTTGTCTAATTCTTCTAAGACAGCCGAGTATCAGGATATCATCCATGCGGAAGTTAAAAAATTGAATCAGCTACAAGACCGCGGCCAAAAAAAGGCGAACTTCCATGTATTACGTGAGACAAATATGCCAGCACTTTTATCGGAAAATGGATTTATCAGTAACGATCATGACGCCGCATTAATGAAACAATCCTCTTGGATTCAAAAAGTAGCACAAGGCCACGTCAACGGAATTGCCAAAGCCTTTGGTCTGAAGCTAATACCAGTAGAGCCCCCGAAACCAGATACTGACGGAACACTATTCAAAGTGATTGCTGGTTCATTCAAATCCAAAGAAAATGCGGACGAGCGAGTTGACCAACTCAAGTCAAAAGGCATTGAATCTTTTGTTGATACCACAAAAATCTCAGGTGAAACATGGTACCGAGTCCAATCTGGAGCCTTTTCCAGCCGTGAAAATGCAGAAAATCGTTTAACAGAAGTAAAAAAAGCAGGAATAAACGATGCATTCCTCGTTGCAGAATAAATACCCTACAAAAGACCTCCTTATCATAAATAGCATGGAGGTCTTTTGTATGGTTTTTGTGTTTATGTTAGGCAGATTGAGTCCACAAGATTGGATTTGCCATAACATATAGATGAACGTATTTTAAATGAAATGGAGGAGTAAGTATGAAGCTATATTTAGACCCAGGCCATGGCGGTGAGGACCCCGGTGCCCAAGGGAATGGGCTGAATGAAAAAGATATTACCTTAGCTATTGCGCTTAAAATACGAAAAATCATCCTCAATGATTATGATAATGTTCAAGTTAAAATGAGTCGTACAAGCGATACTACCAGAAGCTTAGCCCAGCGCTCAAGCGCCGCCAACGCATGGGACGCAGACTTTTTCCTGGCTATTCACATCAATTCCGCTGACAGCTCCGCCCAAGGATATGAGGATTTTATTTATGATGGAGCATCTAATACTAGTAAAGCAGCAAAATACCAGGATATCATCCATGCCGAGGTCATCAAGGTGAATCAGTTGAAAGACCGAGGGCAAAAAAAGGCCAATTTTCACGTCATAAGAGAAACGAAAATGCCTTCCATTCTCACGGAAAACGGCTTTATCAGTAATAAACATGATGCACAACTGATGAAGAATGCAGACTGGCAGCAAAAAGTGGCCCAAGGCCACGTAAACGGGATTGCCAAAGCCTTTGGCCTGAAACGGAAAGCTGTGAAGGAGACACCTAAAACAACAACCACACCAAAAACCACTCAAACTACTACAAAAACAGTCTATACGGTTTATGCAGGCTCTTATAAATCAAAAAAAAATGCACAAGATAGGGTCGCTGAACTAAAGAAAAAGAACATTCAATCATCGATTGTTTCCACAAAAATATCTGGAGCTACTTGGTACCGCGTGAAAGTAGCCTCTTATACGACCAACGCCAATGCAGAAAAACGCCTAAAAGCAATCGAAAAAGCAGGTTATGATGATGCCTTTATTATTACAGAAAAAGAAACCACAACGACAACTAAAACAGAAACCAAAAAACCAGCGCCAAGCACCAGTGCAACACCAACAGCAAAACCTGCAACAAGCACCAATAAACCAGCAACCACATCACCAGCCACGAGCACAAACCCAACTACAAGTACCAAAGGCAGCACAAGCACGAACCCAACTACGACTCCAAACAACACTACCAAAGAAATCCCCATCATCGCGGACCCCGGACAGTTTACTATTTTAGGTCCGACCTTCCTTTCGCCTGAACAGATGGACCAATTTGTGAAAAAGGTCAATCCAAACGCGCCGGCATTAGGTGAATTTTATCAAACCCTTGGAAGATATTACGGGATTCGCGGGGATGTAGCCTTTGCACAAGCCATTCACGAAACAGACTATTTTCGGTTTACCGGAGTCGTCAATCCTGATCAGAACAACTTCGCAGGAATTGGAGCAACTGGAGGAGATACGCGCGGTGCTCGGTTTGAAAGTGAAGAAGAAGGGGTCCTTGCTCAACTTCAGCACTTATACGCGTATGCGACAACCAAGCCTCTGCCAAATCAATATCCATTAGTTGATCCCCGCTTCCATCTTGTCGATAGAGGTTCTGCTCCAACATGGACCGCTTTAAACGGAAAATGGGCTGTTCCAGGTACAACTTATGGGCAATCCATTCTTGCTCTTTATCAAAAAATGATTCATTCAGTCTAATGGAAAGTGGGAATTTTCCAAAAACCCATCTCATCCCCCCCACCTTATATGGATGCAAGTCTGGCACCTCCCCCTACGAAAGACCTCCTCTAATCAAACGAAGAGGTCTTCTTCTGTTTGATTGTTGAATTCCTCCAGCTTCGCGGTATAATACGGAAAAAACAGGACCACAATGAATGGAAACAGGAGGTCTTTCTATGCGTGGATTTTTTATTATATTTTGGGCTCTAGCAATCTTTACTTTTACCTGTACCGCCAGTTTTTCAGAATTAATGGAATCAGGCCAAGTTCATTTTCAATGGGACAGTCATCCCCACTTTTCTGAACTTCTAGCACCATTACCGCTCGAGCTTACCCGTGACTTCCTGCTCCAAAAATGCGGCCACGCCTTTGCTTTTCTCTTCCTGACCATATTGTTGCAAACCAAATTCCGTTCCAAAGCATGGATTCTATTCATGGCTGTTTCCTTTGCTTCTTTAACCGAATTCCTTCAATTATACTTCACACGGGATGGGAGAATTTTTGATATTGGAATCGATCTAATTGGGGTTTTACTAGCATCAGGTTCAAGAAGTCTCCTTAAAAAATCGCAATCAAAGCAAGCCCATCTTTGATGGAGAACCATGTTTAATTTTGAAAAGATTATTGCTTTATGTAAATAATCTAGATTGAGGAAAAAGCAGAGATGTAAAATCACTGCTTTTTTTGATTACTTAACAGAACCGATTTGAATCAGCCCTCGATTAAAGATATTAAATACCATTATCATATAAGGCATAATTTTGATTTTTAAATAATTTCTCCTATTTTTTTAAAAAAGCAACCATTGGTGTCAGGCACCAATTTATTTTTCCCCACCATGTCCTTTTGACCGACTTTTTTCTATATAGAAGGTGAAAGGAGGTGAGGGACAATGGCACAATCACTTTTAGAAGGAACGAAGCTTCGCTTAGTGTTTGAAGGGGGCATGGACGAGGATGGCGAACCAATCCTACGCGCCAAAACATTTAGCAATGTCAAAAAAGATGCGACAACAGATCAGATATTTCAAGCAGCTTTAGCCATTTCCGTTTTGTGTAATGACATGCTAAACAAAGTAGAGCGAAATGACAGTACTGAAATCATCGCTTAGAGGATAGGAACTTTAGGTTAAGAAAGGAGGTGAACGAATATGGCTAAAACATTAGAATTACAATTTGCAACGGAGCTTGGGAAGACAGCACGTCTAACGGTTGATAATCCCAAAGATCCAATTGACGAAGAAGTCGTCAAGCTCTCAATGGCACAGATCATTGCTTCTGAAGTTTTCACCACAAGCAGCGGCAAGTTTATCTCTTCCAAAGGTGCGAGAGTCGTCGACCGCAGCGTGACTGATTATGAACTTGTTTAAGAGCCTCCTATTTCCTCAGGAATTTAGAGCCTTCGTCGACCACGCACAAATGCGGTTCATCTTGGATGAACCGCATTTTTTTCTTTAAAAAAGAAAATAAACAACAAGTATCAGTATGGCTGCAACGACTCCAGCTAAGAGCATCTTGTTTGCTTTTCTATGCTTGCTCTTTTCTGCTTTTCTTCGTTCGCGTTCAGCAGCTTCCGCTTTTTGAGTCATACTTTTTCTTTCAAAAAAGGCAGCCAGTTTATTATCCTCACTTATGCCTGCTTTTCTTTCCGCCCGAAATAGAATCTGTTCTAAATCCTCAACCGTCATCGGCTCTTCAAGGTTAAGTTTTTCCAAAATTGACTCGTTTAATGTCGAAAAACGCTGGATGACTGCAATCAATTGCCGTATATCGGACACGGCTCCCAAGCGGGGCTTCCCTTCAAGGACCTTTGCCTCCCCAGCTCCATATAAAATCACTCTTCCTTGAGTGGTAATCCAGATGTTTTTAGGTGAAATCGACCCATGAACCATCTGATAATTATGAAGATGGCGGACAGCATCAATGATCTGTTTAATTTGATCAATCCCGAGTGGTCCTATTTCACTTAAGGCCTCCCCTTCTTCCCCTTCCAAAAGAGAATATAAGTGGTCTTCATCAACCTTAGCTACCTGTTCGATACGCGGCAAGTGGCTATAATCGGAGATCACTGTCCGGTAGTCATTCTGCAGTTGGTTCCATTGCGCCTTCTTAAAATCCGTTGACTTATTCGAAAAATCAACCAATCTTAGGATATACGTCCGGCCCGTATCAATTTCTACAACCTCAAAAACACTAAGACCAAAATCATTGGAAAACAACTTCCTCTTTATATCAAAACCACCAATATCCACTGTTCACACCAGGCTTTCTTTTATGTTAAGTGCTCTCCTCTAATCGTGGAAAGAATAGGCTCGAGCGGCCCTCGATTCAATCGCTGAGTCACCTATTTTTTAATCTCCCTCTATTATAGTCACGAAAAAATTGGCAATGATAGTAGAGGAGGTGAAAAAATGATGACAAAAGATCCGAATCTACGCGGAGATATGCTGGCGGATGAATGGAATAGCGAAGAAGTTCAAAACGAAATGATGTTCACCGGAATAACCCACGACGAGTGGCTAGTCAACCGACTAACGGATGATGATGACATTCAAGAAGAAGAACATGATGATTACGCATGGTAATCCAGACACAAAAAGCCACGGACGGCTCCGTGGCTTTATATCATTACTGGCGGATGGGGTCCAGTTACTGGGAACGCCACTTACTGGCGGATGAACGCCACTTACTGGCGAAAGGGCGCCATTTACTACATAAGGTCGCTTCATTATAAAAAAAGAGGCCGGAAACCCGGCCTTCTTGATTAACGATTATCCACTTTTTCCGGATAAATGTCATGATTCATCAAACGGAAATGGGCCATCTCTTCATACTTGGTCCCTGGCTTTCCATAATTGCACCATGGGTCAATTGAAATTCCACCGCGTGGAGTGAACTTGCCCCAAACCTCAATGTACCTTGGGTCAAGCAGCTTAATTAAATCATTCATGATAATATTGACACAATCCTCATGGAAATCCCCATGATTCCTGAAACTAAACAAATATAACTTCAACGATTTGCTCTCAACAATCTTTTTGTCAGGAACATACGAAATATACATTGTTGCAAAATCCGGCTGGCGCGTCAGCGGACATAAACTAGTGAACTCCGGGCAATTAAATTTCACAAAATAATCACGATCCGGGTGAAGATTATCGACCGCCTCCAATACCTCCGGCGCATATTCAAATGAATAGGTAGTCCCTTGATTACCTAATAAAGTTAAATCTTTTAAACCTTCCTCATGGCTTCTGCCAGACATAAAAAAAACCTCCTTGCAATGTGCCCCACACTTTTTCCAAGAAAGAGTTTTCGCAGCACCTCTACTCTCCAACCAACAGGACCCAACAAAAAAGCCACGTCCAATATGGACATGGCCTAATAGTCATGTATCCATAGTTTTTTATAGAGGGTATCAGCTATGAACCTCTCCCGCAAGTACGGGTAATCTCTTCTTCATATCATATAGAACACCACACCATTCGTCAATGGTAGATGAAGGCAAAATCCAACAAACCTTTGTTAATGAAAATATTTACTGCGCTGGTGCCTGACACCATGTGATATAATAAACAATATTTGCACAACTTTCGGATGGCGAAAGAGTTCTTATGTATTGAAATAGACCTGTCAAAAGGCAGAGGGGGATATGATGAAACAACAAGAAGTAGGTTCAAGGGGTATCGGGCTGCCGCTTACCATTTCCATCATTGCCATTTCATTTTCGGCAATTTTTGTCAAATGGTCAGACGCACCAGCCTCGATTTTGAGTATGTACCGGATGTGGTTTGCCAGTCTCTTAATGGTACCAATCGTCTGGAATAAACGAAATGAATTTAAAAACATCGTAAAAAAAGATTGGTTGTTCTTATTTTTTTCAGGCGTCTTTTTAGCTCTGCATTTTGTCCTTTGGTTCGGGTCTTTGAAATTAACGACTGTCGCAAGTTCGACCATCATCCTGGCCTTGCAGCCGATTGTCTCATTGGTCGGGGGCTTTTTCCTATTTAAAGAGCGAACCACCTTGTCTGCATTGATGACGATGGGGATTGCCATTATCGGCGCGATGATGATTGGCTGGGGAGATTTCGGTGTAAGTAATGATGCGATTATGGGCGATTTACTTTCCTTCTTTAGTGTCATCTCTGTGGTGGGCTACTTATTAATTGGCCAATCAATCGTTAAAAAAGTGTCACATTGGCTCTATAGTTTTTGTGTGTTTTTCGCTGCATCGATCGTCCTTACGATCTATAACGTATCAACAGGTGTTGCTTTAACTGGCTATCCAGCGAAAGAATGGGGTATCTTCCTATTACTCGCCACCGTACCAACCGTTAGTCACGTGATTAATAATTGGCTCTTAAACTACGTCAATGCGACAACGATTTCGATGAGTATTTTAGGTGAACCCGTTGGGGCTACGATCCTAGCAGTGATTCTCTTAAATGAGCAACTCGTCACCTGGCAAATTATTGGAGGAATGCTCGTCCTGCTCGGTGTGTTCTTCTTTCTGAGCCAGAAGCAAAAACCGCTGCCACAAGTAGTCAAAGAAGAAACGGTGAATTGAATAGAATAATAGAAAAAAAGGGGCTATCATAAGCCCCTTTAACCTTTGTAAGATTGCTGTTACTTCATCAACCACACGGTCTTACCCGCTAATTTCCCGCGGTACCAATTTGTGCTCCCTACTTTTGCAGTGAGCTCTGCCGTGAATTTCTTATTTTTGTAGGAAGAAAGTGTTTTATAAACAACGTCTTTCTTTCCGCCCCATGCTTTGCTATAGGCACTGCCTGTTCCTTTGAGATTTATGGTTTTGGCTTTTTGGCTTACCACTGCATAGCTAATATCGGAAATATCGGCGGAATTTACCCAGCCGATGGCGTTTGTACCAGTTGAACTTTTACTAATTAAGTAATACGTTTGACCGTTAAGCTTACCTTTTCTCTTAATATAGTAAACCTTATTGGTATAGGTAGATCCTGCCTTATAATAAGAACTAGAACCTAACTTTCTATAAATCTTGACGCTGGTTTTTTTGATATTGCCTAAACGGCTCGTTGAACTTTCCAGCGTTTGGTTTAAGTAGATGTCTTGAATCCATACCGTTTTACCAGCGAAACTTCCACGGTACCAAGTGTTATTGCCAACCTTTTCTGCTAAATTGATCTTAAATTCTTGGTTCTTATTTTTCGAAAGATCTTTAAAAACAATATCCTTCGTACTGCCCCATGGCTTGCTATAAAAGATGCCTTTACCTGTGAAATACATCGTTTTTGCATTTTTGTCATAGGTAGTATGAGAATAATTAGCCAAATCAGAGGATTTTACCCATCCGATAACTCCGTTTACACTACTTGGCTGTGTACTAATTAAATAATAGGTTTGATCGTTGATGGTTGCTTGTTTTTTAATGTAGTAGACGGTTCCAGTGTAGGTTGACCCAGCTGGAATTGCTCCCGTAGAAGTACCGACCGTTTTATAAATCATGACAGCATCATTATTAATCTGGCCTAACCTGCTGGTCGTACGCTCCACCTTTGGTGCCACTCTGCTTGAATAAATCCACACGGTTTTTCCGTCCAAATTCCCACGGTACCAAACCATATTTCCAACCGTTTCTGTTGCATTTACCTTAAATTCTTGGTCTTTATATATGGCAAGCGAAGAATAAATGACATCTTTCTTCATGCCCCAGGCTTTGCTATAAGCGGCGCCTTTACCCGTAAAATACAATGTTTTCGACGTTGACTTTATACTCGATTCTGGATAGGTAAGCAAATCGGAAGCCTTGGCCCAGCCGATTACTCCATTTTCACTACTAGCCTGCTCGCTTAGCAGATAATACGTTTGTCCGCTTACAAAGGCTAATTCTTTAATATAAAACGTTTGATTCGTATACGTTTCGCCTGCTGGAGAGGCGGATGCTGTATTTTTATAATCTTTATAAATCAAAACCTTGCTACTTGGGATTTGCGCTAAACGATTCGTATTCTCCGTTTTATCAGGGAGAGCTTTATATTTCATCGTCACTAACTGAACAAATTGATCCCAACTATAGCCCCACTTTTTAAAATAAGCATGTGGATCCGTATGGGTCGTGGCACCAAGATACTTGGTGACTGCACCATGCGACCATAGAGTACCCTTGCCTGTTTTTTCGGCACTTATTAAAGGTAAATTATACTCATAGAGTACGGAGGCAATGTAATTCCCATAGTTATTGATTGAACGTGCAAATTTATCAAAGGACTTCTCTCTGACCAACTCAATATGCACAAATCGTTGGTTTGCATAGTAACCTGCACCCCAAGCCCCATAATTCGGTGAATGGATTTCAATGACGCGCGAACCATCCGCGAACGCATGAACAAAGGCATTTCTATGGTTTCTCGTCATATAGGCAATTTCACTTGTAATCGTCGAGCTGCTGTTGGCTGTTTCATGGGCTACAACACCCTCAACCTCACCATACCCATTCCGATATGTAAATTTTGTAAAAATGCTTTTGTACTGGTTTTCTACTTTTGCAGGTACTAGTTTCTTAGAAATGATATAATCATTCACATTGGGATAGGTTGTACCCGCTGCTCTCATTAGAGAGGGATGAACTAAAACAAAAATTAACAGTGACAAAACAGAGATGACAACTTTCTTCATTTTTCCTCCTAATATAATAGTTTAAATGTCGAATAGACTCATAAAAACTATTATACTATGACCAACGACCTGATTCTAAGAAAATATTAGTTTTACTAAATAATTTTGGAAATACATTGGATGGTGTCAGGCACCAGTGAAAAAATAAAGAGAAGTGCATGAAGCACCTCTCTCCTTTCAATCCTTCCAAGTTGGGAAATCCGCTTCTTTTTGTTTTTCATATGCTTTCATTCTAGAGTAGGAGTTCGCTAGTTTGGAGAGAATGTATCCCTGAGGGCTAGGTGTTTCTTCTTGCTTGCTTAGCTCTTGAATTTTTATATTCGTAAACATTTTTGAAACTTGGGCTAAATTTTCAATCGTGTCCATTAATTCAGGGTTGTCGTTGTAATTGCTTTTTGCGATATAGTAAATATAATCAAGTTTGTTCCTTATGTGCTTTAATGTCTCGATATCAAACGGTTCAGTTGACATAACATTCACCCCTTATCCTAAAGCATATGGAACAAAAGGTAATTTTGAACAGAATCTAAAAATAAATTTTAATGTAAAAAAAATAAAGGCAGGCAACCGAAATGGAAAACAATGAAATTGAAATATCGGAAGGCAATCTAAGCGAGCTGCACAACGTCTATCAACTCTTACAAGCGGACTTTCCAGCAAATGAATTAAAAGATTACAAACATTTTCAATTGCTTTTAGCTAACGAAAAATACAAACTCATCTGGGCAAAGCAACAAGAGGAAATCGTTGGCTATGCCTTAATTTATGAATTTGATCACTTACCAGCGATCTGGCTTGATTATATAGCAATCGATCAGCAATTCCGGAATGCTGGCTATGGGAGCCTCTTTTTCCAAAAAATTCTTCAATCAAAGCAAGATGGATTTATCGGCATTTTTGTAGAAGTGGAAATACCTGAAGAGGATGGAGACACGAGAGAACAACAGTTACGGCGGATAAATTTTTACGAACGATTGGGAGCAAGAAGACTAAAAATCCCTTATATACTCCCCACAAACGATGGCGGGTTTCCCATGTACCTATACTTTAGACCTTCCTCTAATGTACACCGATTGCCTGAGGAACAAATAGAGGCAGCAATCCAAGAAGCATTTCAATTTATCCATTCAGATGTAATCGATAAAGACACCATATTAAACGAATTTTCCACGTTCATTGGAGATGAATATTTTAGCTAAAAAGAAAAGCAGAAGTTTAGCCCTCGCTGGAGCTGCTTCTGCTTTTCTTAATGTTAAGCTTTTACTTTTTCATGACCAGTGTGACTAGTGCCTTTTTTGCTCATTTTAGTAATGAATGGAACCACCCATCGGTCTAAACCGATTCGACCAGCATTGTAACCAGCTGTTAGAATGATGAAGCCAAGGAAAATGTCTCTTGGGTTATGAGATACAGTACCTGCTAAGAAGAAGCTGAAGTTCATCACAAGACCGAAGAACATCGCTGTTGTTGTTAAGCAGCCTAAGATTAAACCTAAACCGATTAATGTTTCGCCCCAAGGGACAATAACGTTGAACACATCCACGTTTGGCAGTGCAAAGTATTTTAAGAAGTCTACATACCAGCCAAATACGACCGCGCCGTCTGGACCTTTTACTGGATTGGCAATCGCTCCTGTTAAGAATCCAGAAGCATCAAAGCCGCCGCTAGTTAATTTTCCAAAACCTGCTGTAAACCAAGAATAGCCAAGGTATAAACGTAAGACAGTTAAGATAGCTGCCGCAATTTTATTTTCTCTTAAAAATTTGTTAAACATAAATGATTCCGCCTTTCAAAATTTATTTGTTCTTTATACTTAAACTATATTCCTTTTTATCATTAAACAACATGGGTATAGTGATAAGTTCACAGTTTGTTTGAAATGTTTTGACGAACTTTTGAACAGCTTCAAATGGTAATCCTGCGAACAAAAGATTGCTGATTCACATATAGTAAAATATTAAAGTGCAAAGGATGTTCTTCTATGTCTGAGTTTCCACTTCCGGTGAAAATCGATACAATTAGTGGCGGGGTTGTCCAATTTGGCAGTTCCTTATTTATCTCTCCTAAAACCGCCTCGAAAAGTACACACGGCTCAGGTTCTACCAATACAGGGGTTCATATCACAACAATTAACGGCCAAAGTACAACTACTTCAATCAATTCCGATCTATTTGACCAACCCATCGTTCAAGATAACTAACCGGGTCATTCTATACAAATTAGAACAAAAGACGATTCGGGATGAAGCCCGAATCGTCTTTTGTTTACAGATTTTTTATGCACTTACCTTTGCTTTTTCATGCCCAGTACCTTTTTTGCTAGTCTTTTTGAAGAATGGAACCACCCAGCGGTCTAAACCGATTCTACCAGCATTGTAACCAGCTGTTAGAATAATGAAGCCAAGGAAAATGTCTCTTGGGTTATGAGATACAGTACCTGCTAAAAAGAAACTGAAGTTCATCACAAGACCAAAGAACATCGCTGTTGTTGTTAAGCAACCTAAGATCAGGCCTAAACCGATTAATGTTTCGCCCCAAGGAACGATGACGTTGAACACATCCACGTTTGGCAGTGCAAAGTGTTTCAAGAAGTCTACATACCAGCCAAATACGACCGCCCCGTCTGGACCTTTTACTGGGTTGGCAATCGCTCCTGTTAAGAATCCAGAAGCATCAAAACCGCCGCTAGTTAATTTTCCAAAACCTGCTGTAAACCAAGAATAGCCAAGGTATAATCGTAAGACAGTTAAGATGGCTGCCGCAATTTTATTTTCTCTTAAAAATTTGTTAAACATAAATGATTCCGCCTTTCAAATTTTATTTGTCTTTTATGCTTACACTATATTCCTTTTTTTCATTAAACAACATGGGTATAGTGACAAGTTCACAGTTTGTTTGAAATGTTATGGCGAACTTTTGAACGGCAGCGGTGCCTCGGCAGTGGTGCCTGACACCAAAGAAATCCCAGCTGACCATCAGCTGGGATCATGTATGTTTGAAAAAATTCCGCCAAGATATTCGGCATGTTCAAGATATTGTACGACAAAGTCGTCCAATGACATCGGGATTTCTGTATCTTCAACCCAATAATCATAACTAGTCGCAATCGTCTTTTTGATTAGGTCGTTATTTAGCCAATATGGGGCCAGTGGATGATCGATACTGGCAAGGATCGCAGTAATTTTCTCGATAGTGGTTATGGTAAACACCTTCTTAGAAAAATGTTCTTCTTACCTCTTCTAATCTATGTGATTATCTTTCCCTAAAATACAAAAAAAGCTTGGAGTTTTCCTCCAAGCCTTTTTCTTCAAATCTATATTCTTAATGCAATACTCTTGCTGCGGTTGTAAATTTAGCTGGATTATACGCAGCAATTTTTACAACATCACCCGTTTGAGGTGCATGGATATATTTGCCGCCTCCAATATAAATGCCAACATGGTGGGCTGGGTTTCCTCTAAATACCAAATCACCTTTTTGTACATTATAAGGGGAAATACTAGTTCCAACATCCTGCTGGTCACGAGATACTCTCGGAAGGCTAATACCAATATGACGGAATACATATGAAGTGAATCCTGAACAGTCAAACCCGTTTGGTGTTGTCCCACCCCAAACGTATTTAACACCTAAAAATTGTTTAGCATAGGCGATTAACGCATCGGCATCTCCTGAATTAGTCACTGTTTCTTTCGGTGTATCATTGGATGTGACCGGTTTTTTTGCCGGAGATTCTTGTTCCGGTTGTTGTTTTGGACTTTCTGGTGCTTGTTGCTCTGCACTTTCTTGCACTTCTTGAGTTGCTTTTTCCTGAGCTGCAGCCCTTTCTTGCGCTTCTCGCTGTGCTCTTTCTTGTGCTTCTTGACGCGCTTTATCTTGTGCACTTTTTAGTGTTACTTGATTAGCCAGTTGCGTTTGTTGTTGTATTAAGGTATTTTTTGATTCTGCCAAAACGGTTTTAATTTCGGCCTTATCTGCTTCAATCTGCTTTTGTTTAGAAACTAAGTCACTCTGGCTCTTTTTTAATTGACCTAATTCGTTTTCTAACTTTTGCTCCGCACCTAGTAAGGTTTCCTCTTTTTTAGCTAGAGTCTTCATGATATCTGTATTACTATCAAGAATTTGCATTATAGCAGTAGAACGAGTTAGTAACTGGGAAAAGCTTTCAGAAGAAAGAATGAACTCAGCATAAGTGATCATCGGCTGCTGACCTTGCTCCTGCATAGTTTTTAGTCTTGCAGAATAGTAGGTTTTGTTCGTATCTAAGTCCTTTTTTGCTTTTTCAATGTCTGCTTTCGTTTTTACGATTTGACCTTGTTGTACTTTAATATCATTGTTTAGTTGTTTGCTTTTTTCCATTCCAATGATAATTCGGTCGTCTAGTTCTTGAATCTTATTTTCTATGTCTTCAATTTGATTTTGCGTTTCCGTTATTTTCCCTTTTGTCGCATTGATTTGTTCTTGGGTAATAGTTGGACTTGCAAAAGTCGGGGTTGCTTGAAAAATCGTAGTTAATAAAACTAGCGATACCGAATATATTAAAAGTTTCCGTTTCATTCCATTCTCACCTTTTCTAAAAGAAAATTTTTCCGATTAATATAGTTATAGTTTAAATTTTCAAGAGACTAATAACAATGGAACTGGGGAAAATGTAATGAATTTGTAATGTTATGTAGAATAATTATAGAAAAAGTCGAATAAAAACCTCTGTTTTCGTCAAAGTTTCTTAAACTTCGGCCACTGAAATTCCATATATTAGAAAATTACATAAAAAAAACCACTCATTTGAGCGGTCAAAAGATGATAGTCATTTTTAATTGAAACATTTTAGACAAAATTCTGTGTTGTATTATTTCTACTAAACCGATAAATAGCAATCAAGAAAAATGCAGCGGCAAAGGCAAATAGAATGATAAAATTCATATATAAGCCGCTAAACGCATTTCCTTCTTGCAGCTTCGTTAGCGTATCTAAGGTCCAGCGCTGCGGCAGGAAATCGGCGATTTTTTGTAAGGATGTCGGCATCACTTCCACCGGCCAGAAGCAGCCGGAAAGCATCACGGTCGGAGTAATAATTAAATTCTGTAAAGCTCCCGCGGCACTGCGGCTGTTTGAAAAAGAAACAATCACTAACGAGATCCCGACTGAAATGAATGAAAACAGTAACATCACAAAGGCCGCGGACCAAAACGACATGTTGATGCCAATATGAAAGATGCTTTTCATGATGGTTAACGTAATAAACACCTGGATCGTCATCACAATCATGTTGACCACAATATTGGAGAAGATGTATTTCCGCGCATTAATCGGTGTCGATAATAATCGGAAATAGGTACGGTTTTCTTTTTCCAACAGAATGATCTCCGCCATATTTCCGGCCGACATCAACATAATCATAATCAAGAAGCCTATTGTTTGGTTGGTCATGTTCTTATTTTTCGCTGTGTCATCTAAAGAATGAGTCGCGAGCTTATAGTTCGTTTGCTGAAAATCGCTATACATCTGCTCAAACGTCTGTTGATTCCCACCCGCAACATAGCTGATTGTCGCAATATTATCGATATACTGATGTAAATAAGATTTTACGTAAGCGGTAATGGCCGCCCCCTTGATTGAGGTCAGCTCGATATGGCCCGGATTCCCCGCCAAGACACTGTTTGCATACCCTTTTTCAAAGGTAATCACACTGTCAAGATCGCCAGAAGAGATTTTATCCTGGACCTGCCCATTCGAAATTGTCGAAATTTCCACATTCTCCAATCCCTTTAAAAAGTCGATGGTATCCGCAGTAATCTCGCTTTTGTCCTCATTAACAATCCCGACATGCAGGATCGTTTTTTGATCCCCCCCATAAACGAGCAGGGAAATAAAGATTCCGACTAACGGCATACACAGATACATGATTATGTTTTTCTTTTTTCTAAATGTCACGCGCAGCGTGTTCTGAATTAACCAAAGGATATCCTTCATTATAATCCCTCCCGTCGTTGCAATGAAATAATCGCCACAAGCAAGAATAATAGCGCCCCGGCCAGATTGATGGTAAGCGCCGGAATGGCCGCCGCGAAATCATTCGTATAAATAATCTTCGTCAACGCTTTGTTCATCCAAGTCAGCGGTGAAAGCTCGGTAATCAGCTTAAAGATGCCTTCAGGATTTTCAATTTTAAAATAAGCACCGCCAAAAAAGGATGATAACTGAACGAATAGCATGATGATTATTGACGGGGCCGCACTTGTTTTCGTCAAGAAACTGACGCCAATCCCCATGCTGACCGCAAACACCACTTCTGTTAGCAGCACAAGGAAGACCAAGCCTAAATGATCGCCCCAATTAGCTTTGAAAATGAGTTTGCTAAAAAGGATGACCAGAACGATACAGATGCTGTTACTGACCAAACTCCCAAGCACTTTTCCGATAAAAATTTCACTTTTCCTAACCGGAGAAGCAATCAGACGGTCAGCCGTCTTGCGTACGCGTTCACTTACGATGAGCGAACTTGCCGACATTGCCCCATACAGAACAATCATTGTCGTAATCACAATTGCATAATAGTCCATTGAACCGGGCTGTTTATCGGGAAGCAGTGAGGTTTCCTTGATAAAATCAGCTGGCTTCTCACGAGTAAAGGCACTCTCCAGCGTTTCCGGTGCCACCTTTATAATTTCGGATGCGATATTGTATTGATCGACAAAGGAGGAGAGCATCCCTTGAAGGATATTCCCTTCAATACTGGTTCCATTATTGACATAGAGCTGAATTCCCTGATCGGTTACTTCAACATAGCCATCATAGGAACCTTGCTTTACTTCGTTTTCACCATCGGTCGTACCGGTTGCTTTTTTAAAATGAACCCCTGATTTTTCGACCTCGGTAATAAAATGAGGAAAAAACTCACCCTTCGTTGTATCTTTATATAAGACATCGATATCATCGACAGGGAGACTGGTCGTAAATGTGTTCGACAAGGCTGTTCCGAGGACGAGCATTAATACAATCGGAAAAGCCAACATAAAAAACAACGTACGGGTGTCCCGGAAGTCTGTTTTAATTCCCTTCCATGCGATATTGAGTATATTCAAAGTGAATCCCCCTTATTGGTCACGCAAATTTCTGCCCGTTAATGTTAAAAATACCGTCTCCAGATTCGGTGCTTTTTCTTGTAAGGAGCGGATTTCAATCTGGCTGCTCATAAAGTGTTCAATGATTTTATTTAAGTTATTGACCCCGGTATCGGAGTTGATTTTAATCATGTGTTCATCAACGGAAACAGCTTCGACACCATTAATGCTTTTAATCGCCGCTAGGTCCACTTTCTCAGTCGATTTGACCTCAATCCAAACATCCTTCGTATTGGTAATTATCGATTTCAGCTGCTCCTTTGTTCCTTCGGCAATGATTTTTCCATGATCAATAATCGCAATCCGTGTGCAGATTTCCTCGACTTCCTCCATATAGTGGCTCGTGTAAATAATCGTACAGCCCATTTCATTTAACTTCCGGACCGAGGTAAGGATATAGTTTCGGGACTGTGGATCAATCCCTACCGTTGGTTCATCCATAATGATCAACTTCGGACGGTGGGCAATCGCACATGCGATATTGAGACGCCGTTTCATTCCGCCCGAAAAACTCTTCGGATAGCTTTTATGCTTATCCTGGAGTCCAACGAATTCGAGGGCCTCCTCGACTCGCTCATTGAGCTCGGCTCCGCGCAACCCATAAAGTCCCGCAAAGAATTTCACATTTTCAATAGCGGTCATATCCTCATAAATGGCCAAATCCTGCGGGACCATGCCAATATTCATTTTGGCAAAGCGGCTGTATTTGGCACTATTTTTACCAAGAATATGAATCGTCCCATCATTGCTGCGGAGCAGGCCCGCAATCATATTTATCGTCGTACTTTTCCCAGCTCCATTGGCGCCAAGAAAACCAAAGATTTCACCTTCAGCCACAGATAAACTCATATTATCAACCGCAATAAAGTCAGCGAATTTTTTCGTTAAATTTTTAATTTCTAATACGTTCATCGTTTCACCCCTCATGTCGTTTTCTATTTCCAGTATATAGAAAAAGAATGAACGCGCATAAGTGCAATCGTTCATTCTTTTCATATGAGAATATTCATATTTTCAGCGTGAGATGTTCATGTGCCTAGCGGAAGGAGCGTGGTGACGGAGAAACCATACGTGCTATCAACTATGATTTTTCCATTGACGGCAGCCGTCCGCTCTTCCATCCCAATAATGCCTAGACCTTTTTTGATGATCTCCGTTCCCGCTCCATTATCCTTCACTTCGACTCGAATCATTTTATTTAGGACCTTTAGATCGACAGACACTTGCGTGGCAAGAGAATATTTCATGGCATTCGTCAGTGCCTCTGTGACATTTTCATGGAGGATTTTCCATTGAATCGGTGTGATAATATCTAAATTGCCTTCATGGGTAAGGACGGTTTTGATTGGCTGTTTGGAATTAAAATCATCTACCAGCAGCTTCAAGCGATGAATCCCCACCTGTTCTGTCGGCGGTTTCATATTTTTTAAGGTCAGGCGGATGTTTTCAATCCCATCTTTCGAAATATTGATAGCATTTTGGAGGAGTTCGGTTGCTTTTTGTTGATCGGTCTCCAGCAGCCGTTTCGCCGCTTCCATTTGAAAAAGAGCTCCCGTCATTGAGTGCCCAATTTTATCATGGATTTCCTGTGAAATCCGGTTGCGTTCCTCTAATTTAAAGGTGTATTCGGACTGCCGTATGTATTCGCTATTTTCATGAATATGTTTAGTTAGTTTCTGGAGCCGCTTTCGCATCGCATCCTTTTGCGCTTCATTTTTCACTAGTTTCTCTCCATAAATGGACGTGATTGAAAAAATCACAAAAGAAAGACAAGCCGCTAAGCCGTATATGGGCTGCAGCCATGCTTTCATATATAGGATGGGAAGCAAGGATAGCAATAAAACCGTAAGTTTCTTGTCGATAAAACTGGCCGCAAGCTCGATAATCGTAAGTGGCAACAGCAAATAAAACAAAGGATTTACGATTAGATAGGCCCCTGTCAAAATACCAATGGACAGGACATGGAGGACCATTTTCATCGAGGCATTTTTTAAAAGATAAACGGTAATATTGGCGCAAAAATAAACCAAAAACGCAAGAACCACCCAGGAGATATGGCTGTCATTTGCCTGTGCACATTGAATCGCGATATACACAAGCAAGATCAGCTTCGTAAAAATAATCCAAATCTCCATTTTAATTGATTTTCCCGGTGAGGTAGTATATCGCGATTTGGGTTCGGTGCTCAAGACCGGTCTTTCCTAAAATAGACGTGATGTAATTCGCGACTGTCCCTTCTGAGATAAATAATTCCTTAGAGATGGCTTTATTGGAATATCCCTTCGCAATCAATGACAGGATATCACGTTCTCGTTCGGTAAACTGGGTGAGGTCGATCTTTGTTTCAGCTGCATTATTGGCCGGCGACAAATTGGATTTTATTTTTTCTAAAATCACATCCTGAAGAATACTGTTTCCGAGGAACACACTCTTCATCGCATCCCGGATTTGTTCCGGGTCATTATTTTTTAACAAATAGCCTTTTGCCCCATTTTTGATGGCCTCAAGAATATATTCATCATCATCAAAGGTCGTCAAAATAATCGGCTTGGTGCTTGTTTGCTCAGCAATCAGCTTCGTTGCTTCCACCCCGTTCATATTGGGCATGCGTACATCGAGCAAGGCAAGATCGACTTCATGGGCTAGACAGTAATCGACTGCCTCTTTTCCATTACTCACGGTGTCGAGCACGATAAATTCCTGGTAAGTAGACAAAATAATTTTCAGACCCTCTCGAATAAATGAGTTATCATCCGCGATGATGACCTTTATTTTCATACGTTAAAAACCCCCTCCCTCATTTACATCATTTACCTATTATTATAGCAAGAAATAAGATAGTCATTGAATCTTATCAGACATTAAATTCATTCAGCGCATTCCTATGGATGCTGCCCGTATTAGTAGATCTCAGTAAAAAAAGCGTACAAGACCTCTCCAGAGGACTTGTACGCTTTTTTTACGCTGGGATATTAGTGGGTGGCATACTAGTTTATCGGCTAAATACATTTATATACTCAAGCAGAAATCTTCGTAAATAACCCCATTTGTAAGTTAATTAACTTATCAAGTCTTTCGCTTAGTTTTACAGTTTCCACTGAATTTAATCCTTTCGAAAGCCCCACTCTTATCATTGAATTCCTCAAATTTTCGATTTGTACAAAAAGATCATCGTTAGTCATCATCACTGAGCTCCTTAATATTTGAACTATGTACTTAAAAGTTTATCAATTGAAAGCGCCTACAAGTAACTAGTTTTCGTCATCAAATATCGACATTATTAACTATCATCATGTTGTTTATGACAACTAATCCTGAATCGCCCCTCGGAATATGCCGAATACTGGGTAACTTTGTGCTAAAACGTTCACTTTCTTTACAGATAATCAAGAATAAGAAAAAAATCTGTGCTTTTGCTCCTTAACTTTGGGTTAGTATAGGGCTAATCCCATTGTGTATTCTAGTTATTCCAAGAGCCGTATGATCCCATAAAATCTTTTCAATGGTTTCCCATTGATGTTCTTCACAGCGAATCATTAAAACAATTTCCGCTGTGATGCTTTTTGCCGCTCGCTGCTTATTTTTGACAAGGAGCATTTTAATTAAAAAGCCCAAAAGTAACCCGCTGACCGCACCAATAATTCCCCAAATAATCGGTCCCCATTTTAGAACATATCCGTAAATGGCACCGAGCAGCATGAAACAAGTTCCCAGCATCGCAGCACCATCAAATAGGCTAAAACCATCCGCTCTATGAATCGTATCAAACAATTGTCTTGGCTCTGAGCGTTTATCGAGCGGGGCAGCTAGAATCTTTTCTTTAGGTATCCCCTTTTGTTCTATCGCAGAGATAGCTAACTCAATAAATAAGGAATTCTCGAAAGTGGCTATGACATACACCTGATTAACACTCACTTTCTATAGAGGAAAAATAAAGTCTTTACTTTGATATCTTTGTCGTAGATATTTTGACATTTCTTTTTCACACAATTTGTTGTGCTCAATGGCATAAGCATAAGAATCATAAATAATGAAAAAGTAGATCGAAGGAAAATACAAAGCCCATTGCATATCTAATATTTCTTTGGCATGAGCAAAATTACCAGTCATCGAGGCATGGATGGCATGTGGAATATGCCCCAAATACGTGATTGCCACGGCATAAACAAAAATAAAGAACCCCGTAATGACATGATGGAGATAAAGATGACCAAGACCTGGAAATAAAGCGGACCAGATTAACGCATTGACAGGTTTTCGTTTATCTAAAAAATTGGTGTCCCATGTCCCCATCTTCATGTGGAGAAGGGGAGCATCTTCGCGGTCGGCCAATACATATTGCTTATTGAGATCAATGGTTGTCCGATAGCTATCCCATATTCCAAACATGTACATCGCCAGATAGAGAATTAACCACCGATCATCCAAAACATCCTTTGCTTTTTCAAATTCACCTATTAACGTATATAAAATGCCAAGGTTCACTTTCGCTTTTTCGTTAATGAAGGTCTCCCAAAGAATAAGAATATACCCAACTATGTAGCGATGAAGCATGATATGTCCAAATCCAGGATAGGAAAATGAAAAAAAAGCAGCAATCCACGGATTTTTCAAATGCAATTGACCTGTTGTAAATTGGGAAAGATAAGACCTTTGCCTGCGAAACGGAGGTATTTGATTCACTTGTTGTCCTTTCCCCCTTAAAAAACATATGTCTCAACTAGTGTTTACAAATAATGTCATAAATATCCACACCCGGCTAGAATTAGCCAATTACCAAAAAGAGTGTACAATAGGTTTATGTTAATGAAAGGTTGGGATGAAGAAAGATGGTTTGGAAGATTAGTAGTTCAAGGAAAGAACAAGTGGATCGTTTTGGGGTAGTGATTGAAAAGGTCATTGTCCCGAACGGAGAGGAAAGGAACTTTTCCTATTTAGATTTTGCAAAGGGTGTCTGTATCCTTCCTATCACGGCGGATAAGGAAATCATTTGTCTAAAACAATATCGCCATGCGATCAAAAGCTGGGAATGGGAACTGCCCGCGGGAATGATTGACAACGAAAGCGATGCTCCCATCGAAACGGCAAAAAGAGAATTGGAAGAAGAGACTGGCAATACAGCTGACTATTGGCTCGATTTAGGTAGTTTTTATCCGTCACCTGGATCTACAAGCGAGGAAATTTATTTATTCGCAGCCACCGGCCTTCATGCTACAGAGCAACGACTGGAAACTAGCGAACAAATTGAAGTACATAAATTGACGATGCACGAAGTGAAGACTTTAATTGAAAAAGGCGAATTCAAGCATGGCGCGGGACTTGCCGCGGTATTGAGGTATATGTTGATTACCGATAATCGGTAATTTGGGATTATAAATTTAAACGTGATGGAAGGATGCCAGTGCCCATTCGTATGGAAAATTTCTGTTCACGGGCACTCTGGATGGTTTACAGCGCCCTTTCTCATACCAAAATTTTGTGAACGAGCACTCTGGATGGTTTACAGTGCCCTTTCTCATGCCAAATTTCTGTTCACGGGCACTCTGGATGTTTCACAGTTCCAATCCTCATACTAAAATTCTGTGAACGGGCACTCTGGGTGCTTCTCAGTGAATTAAATAATTTAATACAACAACTATAAATAAGAAGTAACACGCGATTGGCTGTTACTTCTTATAATCGTTATATCGCTTTTTCCCCTTTAACCCCATTGATTGAATAGCTTACGGTGATTTCCGCATTCAAGGAATGGGAGACGGAACAGTATTTGTCTTTCGACATTTGTATCGCCCGGACCACCTTATCTTCAGGCAGTTCTCCATCTAACGCATAATGAATATTAATCGTAGTAAAGCGCTTCGGATGCTCCTCGGCCCGTTCGCCTTTTACATCCATTTGAAATGCGGAAGGCTCAAGGCGCATTTTGTGCAAGATCGAGATAATATCAATCCCTGTGCAGCCAGCAACCGCCTGCAGCAGCAGCTCCGTCGGTCTTGGACCAGAATTCTCCCCGCCAACTTCTGGTGCCGCATCCATAATAAATTCATGCCCGGTGGGGGTGACCCCCGAAAAAGCCATTTTCCCTTTCCAGTTAATTGATAACTCCATACACATACCCCTTTCACCTTGTTATTATTACCCATTCATAACTTCCTTATTTGTGCCCCGCTCCTTTGAAAAATAGGTATAACGGTAACGATTAGGGGTTATTGATTATTTTATTTTGTTAATACATGGTGTCATATCCATTGGGATTCTGTTCCTGCCAGTTGTATAAGATTTCACGCTGGTGTCAGGCACCAAGTTTAATAAAAAACTAAATTAAAAATGCTTACATCCAATGAAAGATACATTCATTGGACGTAAGCATTAGTGAAACGAGATGATTCCTATAAGTGACTGTGGGAATCCCGGTTATTAGTAGGATATAATTCCTGTTACTTAGTCATCCATTCCGGTTTTCCGAAGCCTTTAAATTGTTCATCAATGATTTTCTCGAATTTGTCCGATTCGACTATGGCTTTAATATCCTTCGCCAGCTGAGAATCTTTATTTTCCGTTTTGACAGCAACCACATTCCGATACTGATCAAGCATATTCTCAAGCGCTAGTGCTTTAAGCAAGTCCATCTTGGCAGCAAGAGCGAAGTTTCCAGGGACTGCAGCTATATCAGCACTGTCGACAGAACGAGGCAGCTGACCTGCTTCAATCGGCTGAAATTTCAAGTTTTTCTTATTCTCCGTAATATCCTTCTCGGACACTCTAATCGGTTCTGCTTTTTCATTGATTTTAATGAAGCCTTCATCGCGGAGCGTATTCAATGCGCGAGCGGCAGTTGTCGGGTCATTTGGAATAGTAACCGTTGCCCCATCCTTCACCTCATCAAGTGATTTATAAGCGTTTGAATAAAGCCCCATAGGTGCCGTTGGAACAGAAATCAACTTGGTTAATTTCATATTATTTTCCTTCGCAAAACTTTCAAGATAAATTGTGTTTTGGAAGAGGTTAGCCTGAATATCACCATTATCTAACGCTTTGTTTGGTTGAATATAATCACTAAATTCAACAACCTCTACTTTATAGCCCTTCTCTTCTAAGCTTGGTACAATCGCTTTCTTCAACATATCACTATACGGACCCGCAGTGGCACCCAATTTAATATTCTTTGAATTAGCACTTGCCTTTTCCTTGTCACCTGAACTGCCGCACGCTGTTAAAGCAGCTACGACTAAAAGTAAACTAATTGCTAAAAACCACTTTTTCATGACTTTTTCCCTCTTTCTGTTTATTTTCTTTTATCGACAACTTTGGCAATGAAATCACCAAAAAGCTGAACAAACTGAACTAAAACAACTAAAATGACAACTGTGGCAACCATGATTGTGTTGTCATAGCGATAATAACCAAAGCGAATCGCTAAATCACCGATTCCACCTCCGCCAACGGTACCGGCCATAGCAGAAAATCCAACCAAACTAATGAGTGTTAAGGTGATACCAGAGATAATCCCCGACCTTGCCTCAAGGAGCAGGACATCTTTAATGATCATCCATGGGGTAGCACCAGCAGCAATCGCGGCTTCGATGACGCCTTTATCGATTTCCCTTAATGCCGTCTCGACAATCCGAGCAAAGAAGGGAATCGCAGCAACAGAAAGCGAAACACTCGCGGCAGTCGGCCCTATGGTTGTATCAACGAGAAATTTTGTTAATGGAATTAACGCAACCAATAAAATGATGAAAGGAATAGACCGGATAAGGTTAACAATAAATCCCACAGAAAGCTGGACCCAGCGATTTTGCAAGAACAATCCCTTGTCCGTAACATATAAGAGAATCCCAACCGGCAAGCCAATCACAATGGAGATGACTAATGAGATGAGAATCATATAAATGGTTTGTAAAAAAGCTGTATTAATATCAGGAATAAGTTCCATAAGATGATTAAAATCAAAGCCCATTACGTAACACCTCCACTTGTGCTGCCCGGTCTTCAATATACTGAAGCGCCGTCTTCACTTCCTCCTTCGGTCCTTTCAGTTCCATTATAAAAATGCCAAGTGGCAATTCTTGAATATATTCAATCGAACCATGCAGAAAGTTACCTTTTACGTTAAATTGCTTGAGCGTATCGGAAATAACACCCTCTCCGGCAACTTTCCCCTTGAACAGCACCTTGATGATTGGTCCATCACAAGTAGATAAAATCGCCTCCGGAATGTCATAAGAAACAACACTATCAATAAACTCCTTTGTGAGTTCTGCCCGAGGGTTGGCAAAAATATCATATACCGCTCCCTCTTCAATGACCTTTCCTTCTTGCATGATTGCCATTCTGTGGCAGATTTCCTTGACCACATTCATCTCATGGGTGATTAATACAATCGTAATGCCCAGCTCTTTGTTGATCTTTTTTAATAGATTTAAGATTGATTTGGTTGTGGTCGGATCAAGTGCTGAGGTTGCTTCATCGCATAATAGCACCTTCGGATTATTAGCAAGGGCTCGTGCAATCCCCACCCGTTGTTTTTGTCCACCACTTAGCTGCGCTGGGTACACATCTCGTTTATCCGCAAGTCCTACGGTTTCAAGCAGTTCTTCCACTCGTTCTTTTATTTGGCTCTTTGGATAGTTGGCAGCTTTCAAGGAAAACACAATATTCTCAAACACTGTTTTTTGACTGATTAAATAAAAGTGTTGAAAAATCATGCCAATTTTTAACCGGGCTAACCGCAGATTCTCGCCTTTCAACGAAGTAAGATCAATACCATCAACGGTAATGCTTCCTTTTGTGGGGCGCTCTAACAGATTGATACAGCGGAGCAATGAACTTTTTCCGGCACCAGAATAGCCGACAATTCCATAAATCTCGCCTCTTTGAACAGTTAGCGAAACCTCATCAACACCTTTCACCGTGCCATTTTTCGTTGTGTAAACCTTTGAAAGATTCTGAATCTCAATCATATGATTACCTCTTTTTTCAAATTCTATATTATGAAATAATGATAGCTTCCAAACAAAAAATGCCCCTCTCAACTGAAAGGGGCATCGAAATACAAATGGATATTTCGACTTATCTTTCAGAATGAAAGTCATTCTGCAGGAATTGGCACCTTCCCTACAAGGGGGTTGCCGGACGTCATAGGGCCTAGTCCCTCGGTCGCTCTCGATAAGTTTATAATCGTTTTTTAAGTTAGGTTGATATTACTAATCAATTTTTATATTGTCAATCATCAGAAAACAGTAATTTTCTACGAAAAAGCGCTTCCATTCCTATTAAATCAATCAACTAAGTAGATTTAAAATTTTTTTATTTTGCTGCACCTAACAATGATATTGGACAATAGGGTCATAGGCATCTGATTGGTCTCCAAACTTATCAACAACATGATGAAGAGGTTTTGATTTCTACTTTTACTGGTTGGGTTACACAGCAAGCTGACACAGTTTCCCTTAAATCAAAAAAATATGTTTTTATTGATTAAAAAAAACAGACCTTATCCTAATGCGAAAAAGTCTGCCACTTTAATAGAATATATTCCTGGTGATAAAATCAAAATCTTTCAAGTAATTCGATGATCACCTTGTATGTAGAGGTTGTGTCCATATATGCATATCTGCCCTTACCATTCCAGAAATTACCTCTTTGGATTACCGGATAACCCATGTCCTCCAGTAATCTCACCTTTTCCTCCATATCTTCGACCACAAAGGAAATATGGTGAACCCCTTCGCCATATGTTTCGAGGTGCTTTTTCCAGGTGCTCGGTGAATCGCCCGGCTCAATTAACTCAAGTTGAAGTAAAGGAGTATTTATAAACATATATTTGGAGTCAGCCTCCGTTGGCTTTCCTTCAAAAATAACTTGAGTAAGCTCACTTGGACCTGACTGAATCACCGGAGGTCTTTCCACACCCAATAACTTACAATATGCTTCAGCAGCTGCATCCAAATCTCTCACCACAATGGCCAGCTGCTCGACTGTATTGGTTCCAAGTAAGGGAATGAAGGTATCTGTCTTAGGAGTGGTATCCCGCGGTTCAGCACTTTCTAGTAGTTCCATGAGTGTCTTATGACTACTTAACGTATCGACATAAACATATCTTCCATCACTAGATGTAAATTCCCCGCTCTGCAGCAACGGAAATCCATTCTCCTCAAAAACAGGCAGCTTCTCTTTAATAGAGTCCACATCAAAAGCGATATGATGGATACCTTCCCCCACCGAATCCAAAAATTCGCGCATGGTGCCAGGTTCTTGGTTCGGTTCAATCAATTCGAATTGCACAGTCGGTGTATTTAAAAATACGAGTTTACTACGGGACTCAGTTGGCTGACCGCGAAAGACCACTTTAGAAACATCACGGTCGCCTGTTAAAAACCACTTAGGTGTCGGTATCCCCAGAAGTTTCGCAAATGCTTCGGATGCTTGCTCAATATCACGAACAACGAAAGCAATTTGATTAATGACGTTATTTCCAGCTAACGGCTTTAATTCCGTCAATGATTTTTCGGTCATTGATATTCCCCCAGTTATTTCATGCTAAAATCAACCCAGTCCGCGAACAGCCAAGCCCCCATCACTTGAAATCACTTCACCGGTAATCGCACGGGCCTGATCGGAAGCAAGTAGTAGATAAGCTCCCACATGGTCTTCCGATTGCATCGCAATTTGGAGTGGATTTCGTTTCTTAATACTCTTCTCTTTTGTCTCATTATCGACTGTTTTTACAAAGGGCTGAAGCGGCGGAATGACATGAAGTTCGGTTAACGTTCCTCCAGGTGCCACCGCATTGACACGGATATCTGGTGCTAATTCAAACGCCAATTGCCGCATTAACCCGATTTGGGCATGTTTGCTCGCCGTATACCAGACTCCTCCGCCATCAGGATAAAACCCGGCCCCAGAAACCGTGAAAATCATATTCCCGGCTGTTTTCTTAAGTTCCGCAGTAACTGCTTTTGCCCCGTTAAAATATCCCTTAACATTGATAGTAAATAGCAGGTCATAGGCATCAGACATCGCTTCCGGAGTGACATTTTCAAATTTGGCGAATCCATCGAAGACACCAGCATTAGCCACAAACACGTCTAATTTGCCGTATGTTTCGACAGCTGTTTGCACTGCTCGCACATGGTCTTCATAAACAGTCACGTCACCTTCAACGCATTGAACCTGTTCTCCAAATTGCTGTTTGAGCTCTTTTAGCCCGGCTAGAGACCGATCCAGGATGGTGACCACAGCACCTTCTTTCACAAATGCCTCGGTGACAGCCTTTCCAATTCCGGAGGCACCTCCGGTCAAATAAATTGATTTTCCTGTGAGTTGAGCCATCATGGTGTTCCCTTCTACTTTAGCTATTATACAAAAATCGCCAAATTCCTTGTATTTAATGTCGTTTGGTCCACAATAAAAAACCGCTTAGATAGCTTCCATTCCCCATCAACATACCTAAATTCATCTTGCCGTTCGCCCGAAATTAGATCGTGATGGATATCAGTACTGCGGCTGCGGTAGATGGTTAAATAACTGTGGACGACTGCCTTTTCATTCGGAACGTACTCGAGCAGGCGCACGTTATTGACCGACCTCCGTGTCCGCGACGGCGGTATCTCAGCCCAGGCGTAATCCGTTTTTAAGCGATCAACGCGGATTTTCAATAATTCAATATCATCATCAAATGCAAACATATCTAAGGAATAATCGGGTCGCTCAATCCCTTCCTTATTGACCCGAACCGGCATTTGATAGGAAATTTCCGGATGAAGGAGGCTGAACCAGCCATCAAAATCAATATCATCAAGAAACTTGGCCTCTACATACAGCCATTGTTCAAATTCATAGGTTGCCAGCATTTTCTCTATACTCATCATGAATCCTCCCATCATTCACACATATTTCAAAAAGGCTCTTTCGCATCACGTCGTCATTAAATCGAGCCAGTAACGATAAAAGTTCCTTTGATTGGCCTCGGTAAATTTATCATCAAAAACCACCCCAGGACCTACAAAATCCTCGACAGGTTGACGATGTAACCCCATCGTATAATTAAAGGTCAACTGTTTCACTAAAGGCATCGTACCAGAGGCGGCCGCAGTAATATCCGTAAATACCTCGGTATCATCCTGTTCAAAAATACCGGATGGACTGAAGGTTAAAATAAACGACTCACGAGAGCGCTTTTTCCAATCGAGTGAAGCATTTTTCTCGACTAAAAACCAAGTAATAACCTCCATTTTGTCAACACCCACCGGTCTCCAGAGACGAACCGAAGTATTGGAAATCAACTGGCCTTTTACCTTTGTATGAGAAATCAAGAAGGATAGATTTGGAAAAATATTCCCAATCATATTTTTTATATTAGACAAGACGTCATATTGTTCTTCGGTTAAATTGGACTTAAATTCATCCTTGAGTTCTTCAGGAAAAGCAAAATCAGGATTCGGCGTGCCAAGATTTAAGCCATGTCCATGGTTTGTATGGATTTGATACCCTTTTTTGGAATAAGTAGCACTTGGAACCATTCCTAATTTAACAATCGAGCCGTGCGTCACCATCGTATGATAGGAATCGCCAACAAAATTATCGGCACCAATTTTCCAATTCGATTGAATAATAAATCGTTGCGGCGGCCCTACGACTTCCATTTCGGCACGGCCCACTAAAATATCAAGGTACCATTTAAAGTCACCTAAAAAATCTTCTAATGATTCTGCTTCGTCATTCCATGTACCAAAGATCAGGCCTTTGTAGGTTTCAATTCTGACTTTATGAAGCCCTAAACCCGATTTATCAAAGCCTTCACCGTAAATATCCTTTTGCAGCGGAACGCCGACACAGTCGCCATTGTTTTTAAAATTAAAGCCATGATATGGGCAGGTAAAGGAAGATTTATTACCGGCATCTGCCCGGCAAAGCTTCATGCCGCGATGGGTACACATATTATATAGACCACGAATTTCACCATCAGCACCACGTGTAAGAATGACAGAATAACCAGCTACATCTCTCGTAATGAAATCATTTTTATTGGGGATTTCAGATACATGACCAATAAACAACCAAGTTTTTAAAAATACTTTCTTGTGTTCAATGTCATAAATCTTTGGGTCACCTAAAAGCGAGGCAGGAATGGAACCTTCTTCTGGTCGAACGGATTCGATTAAGTATTCAATAGCTTCTTTTTGCGACATTTCTTCAAGATTGATGTTCGTTTTAATCATAGGCCTATCCCCCTAATTTTTTCCTCATATTCACAGGAGAATGATAACAACACTTCGGGGTTCCCCTGTTTTTTACTATAATATAATTATTTTACCATTATCCCACTATAACGACCGAATCCTTATTTTTCAAAACAGACAATACACTCAGCGCAGCCAAGTAACTCGTCTTCGGATTATTTGGCATTGGATCATTTTCCACTTGAAGTGATAGTTTTCCGAAAGAACCGGATGCCTCAATCGTGTGACTATTTTTCCTCACGGTTGGATCAGAGATAATTTTCACACCTGTTTGATCTGGACCCAGCCCCGCCAAAGACAAAATAATCGATACATTAATATTTTTCGGGAATAATTCAATCGCTTCATTTGCTGAGCCTTCGAACATCACTTGTTCTCGGTCAGCAGGCGCTCCAGGAAGTGCTTGGGGCGGTTTCCTAGTAATAATAGAAACCGATTCTAGTTCGCCTATCGATTTAGCTGCCTTCAGGATATCCAATCCACCGATGGCCCCTGCGGGTAAATGGATTCTCGTGCCGCTTGCTTGACAGATCCTTTCAAGTTCCCGGTAAAAATCCACATTGGCTAAAGCACCCACACTGCTTAACACTAAATCTTTGCCACTTGCTAGAATCGCAGCCGCATTGTCTTTCACCACTTCAATGGTCGCCGCTTCAATCACCACGTCAATCGCAGGATCTTCGATTAACAGTTGAACATCCTGATAGTCTTCTGTATCAAATTCAGCAGCAAGCTGCTCCGCCGTTTGTTTGCTCCGTGTATAGAGGCCGACAATTTTACCACCTGGAAGAAGTCCTTCGATATTAATGCGTTGAAGGAGGAACTTGCCAATATTTCCTCCCCCAATTAACCCTATTCTCATCTAGATTCCCCCTTAATTGGCCAAACCATAAGAATCTGCGAAATATTCGAGCCCGCAATGTCTCGTTTCACGAGAAAGACCGCTTTCCTTTAATCCAGGGAAATCAAGATGGAGGTCTTGGAAAACCGTATGATTATTATGAAAAACTGCTCCTGCTTCCAATCGGTCCGCTAATTTTACCGCTAACGCCTCATCCTCTGTCCAAACAGACGCTCTTAAACCAAATTCACTGTCATTGGCTAGTCGTACGACTTCATCAACATCCGAGAACGGCAAAATCGGAATCACTGGGCCGAATTGTTCAGCACGCACAATTTCACTTGTTTGCTCTACTCCAGTAATAATCGTCGGTGCAATAAAATAACCTTGTTCCCACGATTCCGGATTGAGTTGAATTCCGCCCGTAATGACATTCGCTCCTGCATCAGCAGCTCGTTTGATTAAGCCGTTTACATAGTCATATTGTGACTTGTTATTTAATGGACCCATCTCCACATCCGTTTGAATCCCATCCCCAACTCGAATGCGACTGAATTCCTTCGTTAATTTATCAACGATCTCTTCATAACGGGATTCGTGCACATAGATCCTTTTAATGGCGGAGCACACTTGTCCAGCCGCACGAAGAACACCAAACCTGAGACGTTTCACAGCCTCGTCATCTAAATTAGCATCAGCCAGAAGAATCGCTGCATCATTTCCGCCCAGTTCCATATACAGTTTTTTGACGGTCCCAGCAGCGGCACGCATAATTTCCTTACCCGTTTCGGTACTGCCAACGAATGCAATCGTGCGAACCCGCGGGTCGGAACATAATGCATCCCCAATCACACCGCCGGAACCCGTTACCACATTGATGACTCCATCCGGAAAGTAGGATGCAACCACTTTTAAAAACGTCATAATCGTTAAGGGACAGCTGGTCGCCGGCTTCACCACAACAGTATTTCCTGCCAACACCGCAGGAATGACTCGCTTAAAGGTAAGAATCAGCGGTGAGTTCCACGGTGAGATGATCGCTGCCACCCCGCGCGGACGCTTGCGGATCTGCACCTTTTGACCACCTGGCAAGCTTTCAGGCTGCCACCACTCTAATAATTCTTCTGCTCCCTGCTTCATTATATCGACACATCGAAGCAAATCCTTCTTTGCTTCAACCAGTACCTTGCCATTCTCGCGAACTAGTAAACTAACATTCTCTTCCACGATGGCCTTAATCTCCTCAGCTGCGAGCCTCATCCGGTTAGCACGGTCCTCAATCTCACTTTGCGACCAGCTTTCATAGACTTTCGCTGCGGTTCCCACTGCTTCTTCTACATCCGCTTTTGAACATAAAGCAACTTCGCCGACCACTTCACTCGTCTGTGCTGGATTAATGACTTTTACTGTTTTTTCGGCTTGGATCCACTGACCGCCAATTAAGTATTTTCCTGAAACATATGGATGTGTTGAAATCACGTTTATTCCTCCCTACAACTTTTTCGGTTTGAAAGCATCGGCTGCACCTGGAGGACCTCCAAATGGTTTTGCCATCGGTCCGACTGCTTCCATATCGACCACAATCATGCTAGGCTTTTTGCTTGTAACGGCCTTTTCCAGCTCCGTGACAAATTCTGCTGCTGAACCAATTCGCGCGGCATCAAATCCCATCGATTGCGCTAATAACACAAAGTCAGGACTCATTAAATCAACCGCTACCTGACGGCCATATGCCGCATCCTGAATATTTCGGAGCACTCCGTACCCCGCATCATCAAATAGAACGACAATCAACGGCAGTTTCTCTTGGGCAGCGGTGGCCATTTCGCCGACATTAACCATAAAGCCGCCATCTCCCGCCATCAATACAACAGACTGATCCTTATTGGCCATTTGTGCACCAATTGCTGTTGGCAGCCCTTGGCCGATTCCCCCTCCAGACGCGTGAATCGATGTTCTAGGCTCATTGATTTCAAATAATCGGCTTCCCCACACATTTGCCTGAACGGTGACATCCCGGACTAAAATGGTGTTTTTAGGCAGCACGTTTCGCATTCCATCGAGTATTTGTTCATAGGGACCAAGTGTCGCGCGTAGTTGGGTTCGTAATTCTTCCCGAACAGACTGTACTTCATCCAGATAGGAAGGATCCGGAACTACTGATGTTTGAGCTAATGCCTGTTTTAATCCTTGTAAAATTAGTTTGGCATCGCCGACAAGTCCATAGCTAGTTTCATAGTTTCGATTCATCGCCTGCCAGTCTGCATCAATCGCGATATGTTCTTTGGGAGCAGGGACTTTCCAATTCGCAGTTTCATTTCCTCTAAATCTCACGCCAATACTGATCAACAAATCGGCATCTTTCAAGAGGTTTTTCGTTAATTCATTTGCAGCAAAATGGCCAATACATTGAGGATGATTTTCAGGAATACTTCCTTTACCCGATTGGCTGGTGATCACGGCTGCCCCAATCTTTTCGGCAAGGGCTGTCACCTCTTTGGATGCACCAGAAGTAATCACCCCTCCTCCTGCCCAAATAACCGGCCGGCGAGCATGACTAATTTTGCTTACTACCTCTTCAGGTAAGGTTGGAATGGTTTGATTGGTTGGAGCTATTACGCTGAATGCCTCAATCGAATGATTTGGAATAATGGCCGATTGAAAATCAATGGGGATTTCAAGTGTTACCGGTCCTGCTGGATAAGCAAATGCGTCTTGGATCGCTTGTCTAACGACGGCAGCTGCTTGCTCAGGTTTTCTTAACCGAACGGCCTTTTTACTAGCGCCTTCCATCATCGATAACTGGTCTTTACATTCATGAATATAGCCTCTGCCCGTTCCTAAGTAAGGGGAAGCCACCTCGCCGGTCAGATGAAGAACCGGTACACCTGCGGCCCATGCTTCAATTAGCGAACCGGCTGCATTTCCAGCCCCTGTTCCTGTACTCGTAATCACGACGCCCAATTTTCCTGTCGCTCTGGCATAGCCATCTGCCATATTTGCTGCTCCACTTTCCCCGCGGGAACAAACTAAATGAATACTTCCTTCTCGGAGAATCGCATCATAAATCGGCATATTGTGGATACTCACAATTCCAAACGCTACTTCGACGCCAGCACGAACAAGTTCTTGGACCACTGCGTCAGCTGTTGTAAATTCTAATTGCTTAACTTCACTCATTATTCATTCCTGCCTTTATCTATGATTTTAGCTATGTTAATGGTATTGTTGATTTCCACTCCAGGCACTTCGCTTTCCGCAGGCGTGACGGGGAGCCTCCTCGTCGCTGCGCTCCTGCGGGGTCTCCCCTGCCCCGTACTCCTGCAGGAGTCTCGCGCCTTCCGCTCCAATCAACAATGAGTTATACTATAGTATCTAATTAAAGCGCTTTCCCGAGCGCTCCTGCTGTTTCAATGGTTGAACCTGATACATAGCTTGCTTTATTTGAGGCTAAAAATAAGATCACACTGGCTACTTCCTCTGCTTCTCCTACTCTGCCTAAAGGGATATTCCGCTTTTTCGCTAAGTCTGCATAATAGTCTTCAGCGTTCATATCCGGAGCATTTTTCAATCTTCTCCGTTCCCATTGATCGGTTCGAATTAAGCCTAAGCTGACTGAGTTGACTAAAATATTATCGGACGCAAGTTCTTGCGATAATGTCTTGCTTAAATTTAATAATCCTGCTCTCGTTGCCGCCGTGGCAATCATATGTCTTTCCGGCTCTTTTGCTAAGGTTGCATTAATATTAACGATGCGGCCGCCGCCTCGTTTAAGCAAATAAGGATGAACTGCCTTCACCGCATAAATAATTGCAAAGTATTTCAATTGAATTTGCTGCTGCCATTGTTCGTCGGTAACATCAAAGAAATGTCCCATCACACTTTGTCCGGCCGCATTGACAAGAATATCAATTCCGCCAAAATAGTCTGCTGCACCGCTGATAAATTCATTGACTTCATCTCTATTGGTGACGTCACAGGTTGCGGCAAAAATGGAGGATGTTAATCCAAATTTCGTGAGGTGATCATAAGCTTGGTCTTTGCGCTCACTATTTCTGCCGCAAACCGCGACGCTGGCCCCTTCCTGAAGAAACATCTCTGCTGTTTTTAAGCCAACACCAGAGGTCCCCCCCATAATGACCGCTACCTTACCCTTTAATCCTAAATCCATCATGACACCCCTTTTCGGCTATACCAATGTTTTTACATCGACCCATCCTGGGTCTGGCACTCCACCCATCGCGGCTCGTGTTTCTGGTTTTGGCGGTCCGGCAATGCCCCATTGGTCCATTAGATGCGGTACCCTCTTCCAGACTCGTGCCCGCCATTCTGACTCATCTTCAATCGTTTCTAAGTAACAGGTATACTCCATGACAAACTTCCCGGGATCTTGAAAATAACAGAATACATTGTTTCCAGGACCATGGCGGCCTGGGCCCCAAATCTCTTGATAGCCTGCTTTTCTTACATTACTTATTCCTCTCATGACCTCATCGACGGTATCGACTTCATAGGCGATATGGTTAACAGAGGCGTGAGCATCCTGATTAAAAGCAATCGAGTGGTGTTTTCGGTTACAGCGCAAGAAGGACATTTGGTGCTCACTCCAGTCAGTCACCTTAAACCCTAAGACATTCGTATAAAAATCAGTAATCATATCCAGGTCTTTCGTGTTCATTACGACGTGGTTCAGTTTGACCGGATCGACATTTTTCTTGTTCCAAATCGAAGTATGAATTTCAACCCAAGCGGATAATTCAATGCAGCGATTTTCTGGATCGACAAAGCGCAAGCCATATCCTTTTCCTTCTTCATCTAAATATCCTGGCTGAGAAACAATCTTGACACCTTTTGAAGCAAGGATTTCCGCGGCGCGGTCGACCGCATTTTTATCCACCATTCCAAACGCGATATGGTGCAGTCCTCTTTTTTCACCTGCATGCAAGCTTAAAATATGGTTTTCTGGACCTGCTCCGCGAAAATAAACCGATTGTTCATCTTGAGCCACTTTATCTAGGCCCCAAATCTTTTCATAAAAATCAGCTTGTTCTTGGAGAACAGGGGTAATTAAGCTGATATGCCGTAAATGAGTAATACCTAACATCTCGCCACCTCCACATTCTTGTACTTTTAAAGGAAACAGGGATGATCCTGGGTTCATGTAAGAGGACCATCCCTGCCACAGGTAATCAGGGAGCATGTTTAACAAACTGCCTAATTGTAAAATTACTTTCCGTTAATAATTGCTTCTCTTTCCTTAGCACGCTGGATGCGAAGTTCTTCTAACGCACTGCCTTTTGGATAGGTCGGTAAATTCGGCTTTACTGCTCCTAACATGACAAGCATTAATGCCTCTTCCTCGGTATCATTGCGGAGGCCGCGGTAGACTCCTGGAGGGGAGCTAATGCAATCCCTTTCATTTAAGACAATTTCATGGACTTCACTTTCGCCCTCTTCTTGAATAAGAGCAGTTACGCTGCCTTTGATCACAAAGAAAACTTCTTCGACATCATCATGTAAATGAAGCGGGCCCATACACCCTGCTGGTAAAACCATCGTGCTTAAAGTAAAGTGTTCAGCTGCAATCACATTCGAATCATTATTCGCTGTGGCACCGCGGCCGATATATCTCATTTGTGCCCGGCGATAAGCTGGATCAATATCTTCCTGGAACTTCAACACATTCCAATCGAGCGTACGATCCTTTAACCTCGCCACATATTTTTTCTCAAATGCTTCTACCGAAAATTTTTCCTCAGACATCAAAAACACTCCTTTTGTTTTATATATAAAACATTGTTTTCCTTATAAACCAATAATAAATCCCAATACCCTAATTGTCAATTAAAAATATTGAGAAAATTTAATATTTAAAACTACGTTTTATATACGTAACGTTAATTTCGATAAACATACTAAATCGTCACCCGGTTGGGAGGTACACTCTCAATCCTTAATTCTGATGCTTCTCTTTTCAAAGTAAACAGATACGCAACGAATCCAAGCGCAGCTGCAATAATCAACATAATAATGGACGGTCCAAAGTCCCCGCCTGCGATATCAACCATAAAGCCCATAATATAGCTAGAAAACCCGCCTAGAATGTTCGTGAAACCCATTAATCCAGCGGCACGGCCGGCTGTTTCAGGTGTCGAGAATTTAACCATAAATAAGTTACTTAAATGGAATACGCCCCCTTGTGTTCCCATCGCTAAGCCCATGCAGATCCCTGCCATCACTGGCTGCGGAGAAAGAATCGCTGCTGTTAAAAAGGTGGCTGTCAAAAGAAATAGAATCGTCGCAAGTAAACTAGGACGCTTAGTTTTATCCGCCAAATACCCGCAAATTAGAACGAATCCCAAGGCAAAGAGCCATGATAACGAGGTGATTCCAGTCATAGCCTCTCTTGAGAATCCTTTCGCACCAACTAAATAAGTAGGAAGCCAAATACTAATCCCAAAAAATAAGAACGATGACACTAACATGCCGAACCAAACAATCCAATAACGGTAGTCTTGAGCAAAGTTTTGTTTTTTCGTTGTTACCTTGGAATCTGTTTGACGAATATAAGCTAATTCCTTTGGATCCAATCGTGGATGTTCTTCAGGAGTATCACGTGTAAGGAAGATAAACATGGGAAGAACAATTAAAATATTAAAAGCTGCTAAAACAAAAAAGGCAGCTTGCCAATGGAAAGTAGCAATCACAAGTGTTAAGATAACGGCTCCACATGCCGGTCCTAAATAGTTTCCTGCCAGCCATGAAGATTGCGCCCGGCCGAGTTCGCGCTGGTGGAACCAATTTGAAATAAATTTTCCACAAATTGGAATCATCATTCCTTCACCGATACCAAGAATGACACGGCTCAAGATAAACATCTCGTAGGAAGTAGATAACCCGCCAACCACCATGGTAATTGCCCAAACAGTTAGACCGATAATGCCTGTCTTCCTTGCTCCAAGCTTATCAATGATAAAGCCCCAAAAGATATTGGATAAGGCATAAGAAATCGTAAAGATAAAAGTAATCATTCCAATTTTTGCGTTCTTATCGGCACCAGTTAATCCTAGATCAGTTAAGAAACCTTGATCGGTTTGGATAATCGAAATCCCTAATTTATCAATTTGTCCAAAAAACCAAAAAAAGAAAATAGGCATGGCAATATAAATCCAACGTTTATTCGTTTTCAGCAAGAAAAGTGCCCCCTTTTTGTTTTGAATCCCAATGAATACGCTTCCATAAGATTTTATTATCTTTTATATAATATTTCGATGCCCCAAACGGACTTTTATCCCTCCTTTAATATTTTCCAGCAGCGATAAATATGTTTTATATACAAAACAAAGTTTGCTACTAAGTTTATTTTAAAGTTTTGGGAAAATTGTGTCAACCGTAATTATTCAAATTGTTTTATTTAATAAAATACGTTTTGTATATAAAACAAACAAAAAAAGCTTGCGATGGTCCGCAAGCTCACTAATTTATTTTCGCATGATAGCCCATAAAGCCAGAAAGAATTTCGGAAGTTTCCAGCACTTTAGGTACAGCTATTTTTTCAATAAAATCTCGGTTGAACGTAGCCTCAGTTGCAACCAAATTAAGCGCGGCCAATACTTTACCTGTCCGCTCAAAAATAGGTGCAGCCACGGACTGAATTCCATGGTGGAATTCTCCCTTTGTAATCGCATACCCCTTTTGCCTGATTATTGCTAACTCCTGCCCAAAATCCATATAGTCGGTTTGCGTTCGCTCCGTATAGGGTTTTAAATTCGAGCCGAATAATATTTGGTTTAGTTTTTCTTGTGGCTGATAAGCCAGCTGCACCTTTCCATTAGCAACCGCATGGGCGGGCAGTCTTAATCCGATATTCACATTGACCGCGGACACCCCGCGGACAGGTGCACTGCCGACATAAACGACTTCTTGACCATCCAAAATAGATAGATGGCAAGATGCCCCTGTCTCATCCCTTAATTTTTCTAAATAAGGCTGCGCAATTTCCGGGAGTTTTAATGTACTTAAATAAGCAAAGCCTAATTCTAGCACTTTCGGAGTTAAACTGTAGCGTTTCGTGTGTTCATCTTGGTCGAGATATCCAAGTGTTTGAAGTGTATACAATAATCGGAACGGAACAGTTCGACTCACATCGAGTTCTTTTGCAATTTCTACTAAGGATAATGTCGGACGTTCTTCACTAAATAACTTTAAAATCTCCAATCCCCTTACTAGCGAATTGGCATTATATCTGTCCTTTTCTTCTTTTGCCATCAGCAATTCACCATCTCATTGTTATTAATTTACTTATTCTACAATCATATCAAAGTTACGCAAAGAAGGATATTCTCTAATGAGAAAATCTAGGACGATCCCATTAAAATGAGCAGGGTCTACACAGAAGAATAAAAAGGGACTGAAAATTTCAGCCCTTTTTGTGTTGTTTGTATTATCTGACTGGACTTATATGACAATAGACAGAATTAAACCAAAATACAATGCTACGATAAAACCAACACCAAACAGGACTCCTAGAATAGGCTTTACCCTTTTAAAACTAATGATAATCATTAACAAAAATAGGATAGAAACAATGATTAGTAGTCCCGTTTGAATGGACGGTACTAAATCCAACTGTAAGGTCGAAAGGATATTTTTCCCCAATAACCATTCCACCCACTTAGATGCACCTTCCGACTTCACAGTGAATTCAACCTCATGTGGTGGCGATAACGTTCCCATCACCGCTGTAAAGTAGAAAACGAGCAATAAAATAACGCTTTCTGCTTTTACCCAGGGTTTAGGATTAAAGGTAGGGAGTTTTAATACTTTTCTTGAAAGCACACCATTTATTAAGGCAAAAACTAATACGGGAACGATACTAATATGCTTTAAAAGAAGCATTTGTCCATACGGCAAGACCCAAGTTTGTACATAATCTCTAGGTTCAACTACAAATAACATTAGATAAATCCCACTAATAATGATGATGATAATGCAGAAAACGGCAAAAGGCGTAAACCACCGTAAAAATTCAGACCAATTTGACCACTCTTTAGAGAACCAAGCAACATGAATAAGTATCCCTGTCCATAATGTAATAATTAGAAAATGAGTGCTATGTGACAGCAATCCTGGCCAAAATGACAGTGAAGCAGAATGGCTGGAATATCCAACTGCTAATATCATCAATAGCAGCAAGATGGTTTGCACATATTTGGAGCCTTTTAGCAAAATCGCTAGATATAGGAATGTAGCCATAAACCCAATAAAAATCCATGCTTTTCCTACTTGGAAGTCCAACAAAACAGATTTTATGGCTAAGGGAAGACCAACTCCACCTTGAAAATAGGAAACAGTCTGGGCAATAGGACCTAATGAGAAAATAATAATTCCAAGTGTGGAAAGCAGTAAAACTGGTACTGGAATATTTATTTTTGGTTTATTTGTTTCAGGTACAAACTGCAAAGCCACATGCCCGACAAGAATCGAATACAACAAATAATTACCGAATTCTGCAATAGGAATTAACAACCCCATTATTAACGTTTCCTTCTGAATAAAAGGAATACTCCAATGACTAAAATGAGGACGACCACACTAATAATAATATTCTTCATATTTGATGTAGAATCCGTCGAATCATTTTTTGTTTTTTCCTGGTTAGAATTCTCTTTTTTAGGTTCTTCCTTTTTTGGAGTAACGGGCTGTTTTGTTTCAACTTTCGGTTCTTCCTTCACTACCTTTTGCACTGTAAATGGAATTTCACCAGATATAGGGTGACCATCTTCGCCAGCAATACTCCACTGTACCGAATAAGTACCATTTTCTAAGGCTGTTGATACGGTACCGATTAGTTGATTGTCGTTTGGGGTAACACTTACTAAAGGTATTTCCTTACCATCTTTTACTAAAGTCATTGTGCTTAACGATTCAATCTTTCCTTCATATGTAAGAACGATTTCTTTAAGGTCCTCTTTAACCACTTGTCCAGAAGTTGGATTGGATGTGGTTAATTCAGTATGGGCGCTGGCAATGGAAGGAAGCATTACCAACATGCCAACTAGTAAAAAAAGTAATTTTTTCATTTTGTATATCCTTTCTTGATAGCCAATATTTTTTTACACATTCCATTCATTATAACATCATCATTTTGAATCAAAACCCACAGATTTTCAATTTCTTTGAACTCATCAAAAATAAAAGGATGAAACCATTTCGGTATCATCCTTAAGTATTTTCCAATTTATATTAATTCTTTTCACTGATGATCTGTTGTGAATCATCCGCTTTCCGGTAGACCATCGTTCTGTAGAGCCGCTTCAAGCAGCAATTTTTTCCTGTAAACTATCTTAGACAAGGATACGCTCACTTCATATAGTAGAAGCAATGGAATCATCACCAGAAAATCTGAAAGAAAATCAGGCGGAGTGATCAGAATGGATACAACAATTAGACTAAAATAGGAGAGTTTCCTCGCCTTGGCTAGCCTAATTGGATTGAGAATACCTAATCTTGTTAAAAACATCACCACAAGCGGCATTTCAAACAGAAAGCCAAATGGCAGTGTTAGGTTGATCATGAACCGAAAATATTTTTCAGCTGTGAACATCGTTTCAAATTGTCCTGCTGAAAGACTCGTTAAAAATCCGAGCACAATCGGAAACAGCACGAAATACCCGAATGAAATCCCTCCAATAAATAACAGGAATAACCCAGGGATGAACCTTAAGGTCACCTTACTTTCTTCACGATTCAGCGCAGGGGCCACAAAACGCCACGTCTGGTAGGCAGCTACTGGAATAGTTGCAGCGACTGCAAATACTGCTGCGATCATCATGTAGACCCAGAGGATATCACTCGGACCAAGGATAGCCAGTTTTCCATCCAGATCCTTCACAAGCCACTTATAAATGTCCTTGACGAAAATAAAATTGGCAATTAGAAAAGTAACAAAAGCCAGTACCGTCATAATCAAACGCCGGCGAAACTCCTCTAAATGATCTGTCAGACGCATATCTTTGGTGTCCATACTAGAAACCTCCTTTTTATTCTTACGCGGTTAGGTGAAAGTTACTCCAATCTTCCTCCGCACACATAGAAAGAGAGCTGACGGGCAGACCGCCTGCTCTCTTTTCTATTAGTTTTCCTTTCTCACAGCGGAAAGTGCAGGTTTTTTCTCTTCCTCTTTGTGATCATCAGATACTAATTCCTTTGCAGCTCCTTTGAATTCGGTTAAGGTTCGGCCAAATGCCCGACCGATTTCCGGCAGCTTTGATGGCCCGAAAATGATTAGAGCAATGACGAGTACTAAAATTAACCCTGGGATACCAATATTGGAAAGCATATAAGTTCATCTCCTCTAAGTGTCAGTAGGGGTGATTCAATAATGTCTTTAAACCAAGCCTTTCAACTAAATTAATTAGTAACGGCTCCACGCTTTTTCTTTTTCTCCATTTGGATTTCATGCGCTCGTGTGTGGGCTTTATGCCGGTCTTCTTCGACTTCTTCAGACATTTTGACACCCATAGGCACTGTAGTTGCCGCTATTTCCTGTATCCCTGCCTGATCTCTCTTATAAACAAATGATGCTCTTGTGGAAATATCAGCTCCAGGCTCGGTTACGAACGGAACAACACGGTAATCTGCACGCCATTGCTCTGGAGTAACCTGGCATCGAACGTATCCGCGGTAATTATTAAAGAATTTGATGTGCGGGTTATCCGCTAAAGATTTGGCTGTATCTGCACGCCAATCCGATCCATTTCCTCCTGTTGTAATCGATGTTCCCACAAACTCTGCTCCAAAAATCGGAGCGTCTGGATTGTTATAATCAGTGGTCAGGTTAGAAGCCCAGCTTGCATGGACATCTCCAGTAATAACGATTAGGTTGTTGATGTGATTGCTAGCAACGAAATCTGTGACACGCTGGCGTTGTGCCGGATAGCCGTCCCATGAATCCATGCTGAATTTTGGTGCCGTGCTTGTTCCGGATTTGCGCTGCGCAAAGAAAATCTGCTGGGCAAGGACGTTCCAATGAGATTTAGACTTTCCTAGATTGTTAAACAACCATTGTTCTTGCTCAGCACCGAGAAGTGTACGCTTTGGATCTAAGGATTCCGGTGTATGAGCTTTCGTACCATCACCATTCGCCTGGTCATCCCGGTACTGGCGTGTATCAAGAACATAGAAGTTCGCTAAATCTCCATAAGTGAAATCCCTGTATAATTGCATCCCGCCATCGTGAGGCAATGAGGTCATGCGGAGCGGCATGTGCTCATAATATGCCTGGTAAGCAGCGGCACGGCGCTTGATAAACGCTTCAACAGACTGGTCCTTTTCTGGAATGACATTTGCGTAATTGTTTTCCACTTCATGGTCATCCCATGTAACCACCCACGGGAATGCAGCGTGTGCAGCCCTTAGGTGTTCATCTGAACGATATTGGGCATGACGAGTACGGTAATCTTCAAGCGTGATAATTTCATCGCCTTTGTGGGCACGGACATTGCCCGTTGCAGAAAGATACTCATTCGTACCGTATTCATATATGTAATCGCCGACGTGGAACACAAGGTCGAGATCCTCTTTCGCCATATGCTTGTACGCCGTATAATAACCGTGTTCATATTGCTGGCAGGAAGCGAATGCGAACGTCATGCTTGCTACACTGGCACCTGCTGCCGGAAGGGTTTTTGTTTTTCCAACAGGGCTTAGTTCATTTCCGGTCTTAAATCGGTAGAAATACACCGTGTTCGCCTTCAGCCCGCTCACTTCTACATGGACAGAATGCGCGAGGTTAGGCGAGGCATGTTCTGTTCCTCGTTTAATTACGTTTCGGAAGTTTTCATCTGTTGCAACTTCCCAATTGACTGGAACGATATGAGATGGCATCCCTCCGCCGTTTAACGGATCCGGAGCCAACCTTGTCCATAAAACGACACTATCAGATAACGGATCTCCAGAAGCGACACCAAGTGTAAAAGGATATTCGCTGAAATTCGGAGCCGCATCAACTTTAAATCCTCCCATTGACTGAGCAATGGCCAACCCTAGGGACAGTCCTGCTATTTTGCCAGCACCATAAAGAAAGCTGCGGCGATCTACATTCTTTTTCAAATTCCTTTCGGTAAAATTCCTAATTAATTCGTCCAAAGTTCTCTCATTTGTCATGATTTCTTCCCCCTCAGATTATAGGATTTCTTAAACACGACTTTGATTATAAATGGTGTTTATTGATACATTATGAAGATTGTAAATAATAAAATAATACAGGGGCCGATAGATGGTGAATCAATAACAGGAATTTAGAACTAAAAAGAGATAAAAATTCAAATGAGTAATCTATATTTTTTCCAATCAACGGCAAATTCTATCAATTTCCGTAGTCATTTTGTCTTGTTTTATTTAATGTTATCTTAATAAAAAACTTACAAACTATAAGGGATGAACAGTTAGCTTTTTTCCCCTCCAGCATTAAAAAAATGGCTTCCCAAACTGTTGGGAAGCCATAGCTTATTTGTCTTTTACCCTGAGAAGTCGCAAACCATTAAGCGTCACGATAAGTGTGGCTCCCATGTCTGCAAATATCGCAATCCATAGGGTTAACCAGCCCGGGATCACTAATAATAGTGCGAAGAGTTTAATTCCTAATGAAAAAGTGATGTTTTGTTTGATGATAGATAATGCTCTTCTGCTTAGTTTTAACGTAAATGGCAGTTTACCTAAATCATCAGCCATTAAAGCAATATCGGCTGTTTCGAGAGCTGTATCCGTTCCAGCTCCTCCCATGGCAATACCAACAGTCGATGCTGCAAGAGCTGGGGCATCATTCACACCATCCCCAACCATGGCCACACGGTCGTATTTATTTCTTAATTCTTTAATAAAGGCAAGTTTATCTTGAGGTAAAAGGTCAGCCTGAATATCAGAAACTCCTACCTGTTGACCAATTGCATTGGCCGTCCCTTTATTATCGCCCGTTAACATGATCGTTTTTTGAATACCTAATGAGTGAAGTTTCTGGATAACTGATTGGCTGTTTCCTCTCACTTCATCGGCAACTGCTAGTAGGGCTAATATTTCTGAATCAGTCCCAGCCACCATAACTGTTTTTCCTTTATTTTGGAGTTCAGTTATGGTCTCCTTAAGATTCGCTGGTATTCCATTGGTTAAGAGTTCATCGAATAAATTAGGGCTTCCCACATAATACATTTGATCCTTAACTCTACCTTTAATACCTTTACCTGTAATGGAAGAGAAGTCTTCAATAGCAAGGCCTTGATAAGGTAATTGTTCTTGTTCAGCCTTTTTCATGATCGCTGAAGCTAAAGGATGTTGTGAACCATTTTCTAATGCAGCGATAATGGAAAGAAGTTCATTCGGATTTGTATTCTCTTGAGGAAGATAATCCGTTACAACAGGAATTCCTTCTGTTAAAGTCCCTGTCTTATCAAAGGCAATGGCTTGAATCGCTCCCATTTCCTCTAAATGAATCCCACCTTTGATCAAGACACCATTTCTTGCCGCATTCCCAATAGCTGTTACAATCGAAACAGGAGTGGAAATAACGAGTGCACAAGGACAACCTACCACTAAAACTGCCAGCCCCTGATAGATCCATTTACTCCAATCCCCTTCAAATAATAAGGGGGGCAGTACGGCTACTAAAAGCGAAATCAACATGATGACAGGAGTATAATATTTCGCAAAGCGATCAACAAATGCTTGTGAAGGTGCCTTTTCTGCTTGAGCCTCCTCCACCAAATGAATGATTTTTGCAATCGTAGTATCGTCCACATGTTTGGTAACTTTAACTTCAAGAAGTCCCTCTTCATTAAGAGTTCCAGCGAATACTTCATCATCAACAGTTTTGGAAACTGGAACTGATTCCCCAGTAATCGCAGCTTGATTCACAGACGATAATCCTTTTACAATCGTTCCATCCATAGCGATTTTCTGTCCAGGCTTTACGATTAAAATATCACCAATTCGAATATCGTCCACTTCTACTGTAAACTCTTTATCGCCCCTACGAATTAAGGCCTCTTTCGGAGCAATATCCATTAAGGAACGAATGGATTGTCTCGCTTTATCCATCGAGTAAGACTCTAGAACCTCACTGATGGCGAACAGGATGACAACCGTTGCACCTTCTCCCCACTCACCGATAATCGCTGCTCCGATAACAGCTATGGTCATGAGGGTTCTCATATCAAATTCAAGTCGAAATAAGTTTTTCAAGCCCGTGGTGAAAAGGCGATAACCACCCACTAAGATAGAAGCTCCATAAGCTAAAATCGAAGAGATGCTCTCTTCCCCATTTATTTGTGCTGATACCCATCCAATCAGCAAGAAAACCAATGAGGCAATAACATATGAATGTTTTTTCAAAAACGGCTCTTTTTTCTCTTCAAATCGCTGTTTTTCAGGGATAACTCTTATATTTTCAAAAGCTCCTGCTTTCTCTAATTCCTCTATTGTTGTTTCTCCATAAACCGTAAGCTTAGCCGCACCGAAATTTACACTCGCATTAGCAACACCATCCAGGTGTTGTACGTTCTTTTCGAACTTTGTGGCACAGCCTGCTCAGGTGAATCCCTGTACACGGTAAACGGTTTTATCACTTGATTTTTCTAAAGCGTTACTCATGAGATTTCACCTCCTTTTGATGCTCAAATGCAATTTGAATCAATTGTTTTACATGATCATCATCCAGTGAATAAAACACTAATTTTCCTTCTTTACGATATTTTGCTAATCCTAAATTCCGAAGAAGCCGCAAATGGTGAGAGGCCGTTGCCGTGGTACATCCCACAATATTTGCTACATCACATACGCATAATTCCTCTTCCTCACTTAACGAATAAGCAATCTTTATTCTAGTGTCATCGGATAATGCTTTAAATATTTGTGAAACTGCCATTGTATTTTGTTGGGAAATCGATTCTTTTACCCGTTTTACTTTTTCTCCATCCACGCAGGTTACTTCACATATATCATCGTGCTTCAAAAGTTCCATTCCTCCTTATTCAAACGCCCATTTGATTATCAGTATATGTAATTACGTTTAAATGGTCAAATAATTATTTGAATGTTTTTCAAATTCTGTATTGACAAGATGAATGTCCGTAACATAAAGTATTGACAAGGACAATAAAGTTGCTTGAAGGAAACTTTTTAGGAGGAGGTAAAAACATGTCGAAAAATAATATTTCTCGAAGAGATATTTTAAAAATGGGAACGACCGGAGCATTAGGGATAGCAGGAAGTATTTATTTAAATAAAGTTGCACCATTTTCCAGTGTGGCACATGCAGAAGATCATAAAACAAGTCACAATAATCATTCTGCAAATCACACCAATATGTATGATTCTTCAAAAACAGAAGGATATATGATGGCGGAACGTCTCTTAACCGAGTTTGATTATGGAAAAACTACCAAACAATTAGACGGTCGTACTCTGCGTGAATATCAAATAGTTGCAGTTGATAAAGAAATAGAAATCGCAAAGGGGATTAAGTTCCCTGGCTGGACCTATAATGGAACGATTCCAGGACCAACATTCCGTTGTACTGAGGGGGATCTACTACGATTTCATTTTATTAACCAAGGAAGTCATCCACACTCGATTCATTTTCATGGTATTCACCCACCAGAAATGGATGGATTAGACCCTATCGCTCCAGGTCAGTCCTTTACGTATGAATTTGAAGCAAAGCCATACGGATTACAACTTTATCATTGCCATGTTTTACCTTTACGCCGCCATATTCATAAAGGATTATATGGAAATTTTATTATTGATCCAAAAACACCAAGGGAACCTGCACTTGAATTAAATATGGTCATGAATGCCTTTGATTTAGATTTAGATGGTGCAAATGAGTTTTATACGGTGAATGGTTATGCGTTTGCCTTTATGAATCACCCAATTAAAATCAAGAAAGATAAGCTTGTCCGTATCTATTTAAGTAATTTAACCGAATTTGACTTATTAAACTCATTCCATTTACATGCAAACTATTTTACGTATATACCAACAGGTAGAAATGACAACCCAAGTCAATTTACTGATACCATCATGCAGTGCCAAGGGGAACGTGGGATTATTGAAGTTCGTTTCCCATACAAGGGAAAATATATGTTTCACGCTCATGTCAGCGAATTTGCGGAACTTGGCTGGATGGGATTCTTTGAGGTTGAATAGAAAGGAGTGAAAACCATGAAATCAAAATGGCTGATTACAGGTCTTATTCCACTGGTTCTTTTAATACTTGTATTGGGATGGGTATTTAAGAATGGAGCTGGAGTTGAACGAGATCCTGCTGCCCCCATCGAAGTGCTTAATGTTGAACAAATTAAAATTGTACCATCAGGTTTTGAGTTAGATGTAAGTAATACAGGCCCAGAAACACTGACGATTTCTCAAGTGATTGTTGATGATTCTGTATGGAATTTTTCGATGACTCCAGATTCCACGCTGAACAGGTTTGAAGATGGAAAAGTAACGATTAATTATCCATGGGTTGAAGGTGATCCTCATACAATTCTATTAATATCTGAAAATGGAATCATAACAGAAGCTGCTATTGATGCAGCAACCTTAACTCCTGAATTTTCATGGGATAATGTGTTGAATTACGGATTTATCGGCTTTTACGTAGGGATTGTTCCTATTACTTTAGGATTACTATGGTATCCATTTATGAAACGTTTGAAAAAAAGCTGGATTAATGCCATTCTTGCTCTCACAGTAGGACTTCTATTATTCTTATTTTTTGGCACATTATTTGATGGATTTGAAATAGGCGCTGAAGCACCGTCTGTGTTCCAGGGCAACATGGTTGTGATTATTTGTACGGTTCTTTCTTTTCTTTTACTGGTTGGATTTGATCAATATCAACATCAAAGACAAAAACGAACGGGTTATTCACCGCTGGGAATTTCATTATTGATGGCAACAGGAATTGGTCTTCATAATTTTGGAGAAGGGTTGGCTATTGGTTCTTCCTTTGCCCTCGGAGAAGCTGCATTAGGGACTTTTTTAGTAATCGGTTTTACCTTGCATAATATAACTGAAGGGATTGGGATTGCTGCTCCATTATTAAAAAGCAAACCAAAATTTAGTTCTTTTGTTTTATTAGGAACAATTGCTGGTGCTCCCGCCATTTTGGGAACATGGTTTGGAGGTTTTATCTTTTCACCAATTTGGGGGGCAGTATTTTTAGGAATTGGTGCGGGTGCCATTTTACAGGTAATATTCGTTATTTCCAAAATGCTGATCGAAGAACAAAAAAAGAATACGGAACCAGTTGTATCATGGATGAATTTCACAGGATTTACGCTTGGACTATTAATCATGTATTTTACGGCTTTTTTCGTAAAATAATTAGGAGGCGTCAAGGTGGCAAACATAGGAATCGGTGGTGCCTTATTGATATTTGTGATTGCATTAATTGTTTTTGGGCCGAAAAAACTGCCTGAGCTAGGTCGTGCCTTGGGATCTACTCTTAAAGAATTTAAACAGTCAACAAAAGGTATAATGGATGATGATCACGATAAGGAACATAAATAAAATAATACGAGGTGGTTCATCGATAAGACGATGTACCACCTTTTTTGATGTATTCCCGAATTCATTTGTATTTTCAGACATGGTTCAACAGTTAAGTTCTATTTAGGCAATTATTTCATTCTAAAAATCACTCTTCATTTGCAGCCTCTTTTACTCTTTTCTTGAAATCATTATAGGTGTTCCCTTCAAATTTCACACCATTAATAAAAATCGAAGGGGTGCTTGTAATACTTAACTTATTAGCTGCACTCATATCTTTCTCCCATGCCTCTTTTGATTGGTCATTATTAAAGGCATTGACCACTCTTTTCACCTCTGCTTCAGAGGCAATTTCACGTAAAGTGTTCTTAAGAAAGGCTTCCGTATAGATATCCATTTGCTCCGCTTTCGTATCATCAGGCTGTTTTTCATATAACAGTTCATGAAACTTCCAGAACGTTTCATTTCCTAGTTCCTGAAAGACGGTTTCCGCAAATTTGGCAGAACGAGTAGAATCCACATTGATAAACGAATAATTCATAAAATAGAACGAAGCCTTTCCTGTATCGATCAAATCCTTTTCGATATTTGGAAGTAGTGTATCATTAAAATTTTTGCAATAAGGACATTTATAATCACCAAATTCAACGATTTTTACAGGGGCAGACTTTTCCCCTAAAAATGGCTGTCCCTCATAGTCCATTGCTTCTTTTTTAGCTGTATTTGATAAAAAAATTAACCCGACAAGACAAACTGCGACTAAACCAATCACCCAGAAAATAAATTTAGACGATTGATTATTCGACTTTTTCGTTTTTTTGTTCCCTGAAGACATCAATTCACCCTCTAATTTCTCTAGTATTTAATCTTTATTGTGAGTTTTTTGAGAATAATTTTGAATCAAGAGAAAGAGCAGATTTCGAATTTAGGAATAGAAATACTGCCATGACTGCAAAGGCAAGATCCAATTCAAACCCAGCACCTTGTCCTTTTCCCATGAAGCCTGCTGCCAATTTTACTTTTAAAATAGCTCCTATCATGATGAATACAAACAGAGCAGCAATATATCGTGTTCCAAATCCGATGATTAACAACAGACCTCCTACTAATTCGATAATGCCGACTATGTACCCCACAAACCCCGGAATTCCTATACTATCAAACCAACCTACAGTATTTTCAATACCATTTTGAAACTTTGAAACACCGTGAATAAAAAATGATAACCCTAAAAATATTCTTAAAATGAGTGTCCCTACTTCTAATTTTTTCAATATACTTTCTCCTCTCAAATTCCGTTTAATCTCCACTACGAACCGTAGTGTAAATGAGTAACAAATTCACCCTTTTACACGAAAAAAATCTATTTAACACTACTCATTGTAGTGTAACTTGTTACAAACGGTCAAGTGATAATACTTCTATTAAATAAAGGATTGGAATTAACCTCCAATCCATGTTATGCAATAACTAATAGCAATAATATTAAAATAAATACATTTAAAGAGATGACGATTGTTCGTGTCTCTACTTTAACTGGAATCGATTGTTGCGGATTAATTAATTGTTGAAGCCTGTAATCGACTGTACTATCCGCAAAATGCACGATAGCTGGAGTTAGATTTGAATTAACCTTCAGCTGCTTCTTGATTAGCTTTAAAAGAGCGCTGCCTAATCCAAGTTCTGAACCCATTCGATTAATCGCATATTCATCTGCAACTAGTTCAATCATAATCCGATAATTCTGATAGGACCATCTCGTAAGCGGGATATACCATATAGATTCTGAGATAACTTGTAAAATAAACACCTTAATTCCATCATAATACCTTTGGTGGGAAGTCTCGTGGTAAATGACTGCTTCTAATTCCTTTGAATCTAACATTTCAATTAGTGTAGTAGAAAGGACAATTACTGGGTTCGAAAACCCAAATGTAAATGCCAACGGTTCTTTATGATTGATCACAACGATATCATCAGTTTTTCTGTTAAAAATTTGATTCAATTGTTGGGATTTACCTTTATTCATAAGTAGTTGAATTTTATTTTGAAATGAATTTAAAACTAGGATTTGCTGTACGACCTTTTTACAAATCATGAAAACTGTATAAAAAATATACGCATTCACAATTATTAAAATCGCATAGTAGGCATACGTGCCTTTTTCAAATAAGCTAATGCAAAAATTGAAGATATTAAATAGCTCTAATGGGCCAAATAAGATATTAACTAAAAACATAGCCATTTGAACTAACAAAATAATCGCAAAGAAAAGACCTAATCCGAAAACAGCAGTTGATTTTTGTTTCCAGATCATATTACTTTCTGCCCTTTTTTAATTGTTCAATTTTTTGTTCCAGTTTCTGAAGTAAACGATCATCCACTTCATTTAAAGAATCCAGCATATGATTAACCACTAAGCCGCCAAATTCGTCCAAAAGGTTATCTGTTAGTTTTTTGGATTGGTCGCTAATAAAATCCTCTTTGGTTTTGACAGGTTTAAAGAAAGAGGTTCTTCCTTCCAATCTTTTTGTGAGGATGTTTTTATCGACAAGACGGTTCATAACGGTCATAACTGTATTGAAGTTGAGCGGTTTTTCATTTTCTAATTTTTGTTGAACGTCCTTTATACTCTTTTCATTGCCGTCCCAAAGAATGTCCATTATTTTAGACTCGAGCGGACCGAAAAAACGGTTAAGTCCTTCTTGGTCAAAACGAAAATTGTTTATTGTCATTTAATCCCCACCCTTCCATTACACATTGTAGTGTAATATCCTAAATTTTTCAATGCGTGCCTTATTTCTATCCACCGCCGAAACCGAATGCTTTTTAGTGTTCTTTCCCAATCACACATGGTCTGCCTATTGAATGGTATTCAACAGGGAAACCTTTCATATCATCAAGCTGAAAGCAATTTCTGCCATCAAAAATAACTGGCTCTGTCATCCATTCAGAAAACATATTTATAGGAATATTTTTAATCTCTTCCCATTCCGTTACAATAAACGCAAGATCGGCATTCATCAATGCTTGCTCCAATGTATCAGAATATGAAATGAGCTCTCCAATTTCTCTTTTTGCATTTATTATTGCAACAGGATCATAGGCAGTGACGATTGCTTCCTCAACCACTAACCTTTTTGCCAACTTGATAGAAACAGACTCACGGACATCGTCAGTATTAGGCTTGAATGATAGCCCTAACAGTGTGACCTTTTTTCCCTTTAAGCTTTTAAACCGATCTAATGCTTTGTCGATTAGCCTTAATTCTTGCCTTTTATTAATTTCCAGAACCTCATCTAGAAGTCTGATTGGTTCTCCAACTTCATTTGCTAAATGAATAAGCTCCTTCGTATCTTTAGGCAGACAAGAGCCTCCAAAACCTACTCCGGCATTTAGAAACGAGCTTCCAATTCTTGCATCCATCCCCATCCCCAGGGTGACTTCTTCAATATTTCCACCTATTTGTTCACAAATACCAGAAAGTGCATTTACATAGCCAATTTTTAAGGATAAAAATGAATTGGAGGCAATTTTAATCAATTCCGCACTTTTTGTATCTGTTTTAATAATAGGAATTTGCAGTGGTTTATATAACTCTTCCAATGTATCGATCGCTTCCTTGCTGTCAGATCCGATGATGATACGGTCGCCATGGAAAGTATCATAAACGGCAGCACCCTGCCTAAGGAATTCTGGATTGGCTGCAATATGAAAACAATAGGGTGAACGCAATTCAGACTGAATCCACTCTTTAATTTTCTCATTTGTTCCTAATGGTACCGTGCTTTTCGTTACAATTAGAATATTATTTCTAGTTATCATTCTGCCAATTTCTTTTGAAATCTGTTCAATATATTGTAAATCAAGAGAACCATTTTTATCATTTGGTGTTCCAACTGTGATCATGATGATATCTGCATCCTGATAACCGATAATAGGGCTGGTTGTAAACGAAAGTCTGCCTGCCTCGAGATTGTTTTTCATTAACTCTTCTAATCCCGGTTCATAGAAGGTTGCTTCGCCTTTAAGAAGAGTATTTATTTTTTGAGGGTCACGATCCACGCAAATGACCTCATGGCCGATCTCCGCTAAACACACCCCTGTGACAAGTCCAACATACCCTGTACCAGCAATGGCTATTTTTTTCAAAGCATTTTTCCTTTCCTTTTTGAATTCTTCTAATTCTTAATGAACTGCTTCATTTCCGATCCATTTATATAAAGTAATATCATGATAAACTGGATCAAAAAGTTCATTTGATTGAAAGCTTGCTACTTTTATTATTTTGCCATCCAATGAATGACCTTGTGTGAGGAATCCTTTAACTACTTTATCCGTTAGAAGTATAGTTCTTCCACTGAAATATTTTGAATCTGACTTGAAAAACTCAAACGTTTCGAGTCTTTTATGTGTATAAGATGCATTTATATACTGGAGTACCCTTGTTTCTTCCCATGTATAAAGAATCACAGGTTGATCCATTTTCGATAGATACTCATCCATCTTATATATAGCTGGACTTTCGGTTCCTTCGGCCTTTAATAATATAACATCTTTCCAAACTTGATGTCCTAAGAGGATGACCGCTAGTCCTAGTATCAGATATGATACCCTTTTTGAAAAAAGAATGATACAAATAATGAAGACTAACAGAATGATTAATGGAAGTACGTGCCGAGCTTTTTCAATGTTTTGTCCAAGTAATCCCCAAACAAAATAGCAGGAAAACAGAAGGTAAAGTAGATTCATAAAGGGATGATTAGCCTTTGGTTCCTGCCTTTTATAGCTTCGAAATAGAATTACCGCCAGAAAAAAAGCGAAAATAACTACAGTGATAATAGATTTGCCGGCGATGCCTGTCCAGACAATATTCCCCCATGTGAATTTCGTCAGCCTCTCAAAAAAACTTATTTTGGATGTTTCTATTGCACCGCCCCAATCATTAAAATGACCAGTTGTAAAGGCTAATGATAGCTTGATAAAACCAATCAAACTACCTTCTGAAACAATAAGAGCAACGATCCAGCATGCTTGAAAGGCGATGCCAAACAGACAGTAATAGATTAACTCTACTCTGGAAATCGTTTTATTTTTAACTTTAAGGTAAAAAAGAAAAAGAATACCGATGGAAAATGGCAGATAAGAAAGGCGAATTCCCATCATAAGGCTTAACATGGCTAAGGGGATCAAAATAAATGTTGAATTCGTCCTCTTAAAAGCAAAAAACAAACTCCACAAATACCACCAAAAAGCAGCAAGTGCCGCTCCTTCAGACATCGGTTGGTTAACCATGATGATGCAAAAACTGCTAGAATAAATAATCGCAGCCGATAGCCATGAATAGCTGCTGCTTAAAAAGTTCCTGCACAATTTATAAATTGGGACCACAGTACTGGCATAAAAAAGAATGTTAAACATAGTCAGAGCCTCTGATGGATCATTCACAAATAGATGAATGAATTTGCCTCCTAAAATAAACAAAGGATAACCAGGGAAATGCGGCTGCATAGCCATTAAATCAAATCGTGTAACAGCAAGAGAAAAATCAACCTGGTCCCATGAGGAAGTATAAGGATTGACATAAAGAAGCTGTGATAGAAAAACAATCATTATAGCTGTAATACTTAAGCCTATTAACAGGCTTTTTTTTAACTGATGAGATAATTTCATTCATTCATACTCCATTTCAGAGAAAAAGTACAAGGCAAAAGCCTTGTACTTTTTGTTTAAGGGTTATTTCGCTTGTGTCTTAAGAATGTGGCCATTCTGTGAAGCATTTTCTTTTTTCCGCTGACTTGCTGCCGGTTTGGAGGAGGTTAGCAGATAAATGGCTACAAAATATCCGATATATGCCAGAACTTCTTCAATCGAAGGCATGGATGAATAACCAAATAATGCTTTCAAGAAAACTCCAATATCTCCTGAAAGGATGGGTGCTGTCCCAGTATCACGAAGGTAATGAGTATAATCAATAGGATGCTCTGGCAAAAACCAGGTAAGATCATACACATGCGGCAGGACACTTCCAATTATGTTAATATCCTGCATCATGGATATAGCTTGAACCAACAGTCCGGCTGAAATAAGAATAATAAAAGCTCCTGTTAATTTAAAGAAGCTACTTAATGGAATCCTCATTGTTCCTTTAAAGAACAAATATGAAACGATAACAGCTATGACTACACCTGTAATCGCACCCCAGCCTTCCATCGCGGCACCGATGTTTCCTCCAGTAATGGCGGCAAAGAAGAATACCGTTTCCACACCTTCTCGTAGAACAACAAGAAAGGAATGGACGACCATACCCACAACATTTCCAGTGGAAATAAACTTATTCATTTTTCCTTCCATATTCCCTTTTATATCACGACTGTGACTAGCCATCCAGAAAACCATTTGGGTAAGTAAAACTGCAGATACAAGCATAATTCCTATTTTTAGATACATTTCGCTTCCCATGGCTGCAAAACCTGTAAATACAATTTGGAATAATAGGGCTACTCCGATACTTGCCAATACGGCAAGACCTGCCCCCATCCAAACATATTTTGTGTACTGCTTATGATCTACTCTTTTAAGATAGGTTGTAATGATACCTACAATTAATAAGGCCTCTAACACTTCCCGGAATGTGATTAACAATGCCTGAATTTCCACAGTCCTTCTCCTCCCCCATGGTGCCTTCGTTTACTTTCTTCTTTTGCGAATCACAAAGATAATAACAGCTATAATAACTCCTACTATTAAAATTAGTGGGATCCAATTACGGATATTTGATATATCCGTCCAATCCTTTTTCCCAGTGCTTTGTTGTTCTGTGGCACTTTCAGAAAAATGCCCTACTTCAAGACTTTTTAATTTAAATTCTGATTTTAAGCTCTCCAGAATTTCTTCTTTATTTTCCTTAAAGGCCTCTAAATTTGCTTCTTTTTTTCCTACCCCAAACAATCCGGGGTTCCCCAATGCTACCAATGCCTGATCAAAATCAGTTCGGATTTTTTTATCATTATCAGGGTTTTCAGCTTCAACCCTCGGGGATATAGCTTCGTATGTAGCAAATCCTTTCGCAAGTAGTCGCTTCGTTGTGTCATATTCCTTAAAGTTATTTTCAATACTCTCCAAACGTCTGGCAATATTTAAAACAAGAAGTTTTTCCATATTTTCTAAAGTGGCTTTTTTATCTTCCGCTTCGATATTTTTTAAAATCAGCTTTGCAGGCTCAGGACCCATATGCATATCGATTTCTTCTTTAACGGTATCAAAAAGCTTTTTAGCAGATGTGAAATTCGGTGGATTCTCATCAAGTTTAGTGACCATGCCCTTATATACCTCAGCAACCTTTTCTTCATTCGGGTCACCATATGAGTAAGCATGGGCATAACTAATGGAAAGGCTGTTAACAATTATTGTTACAATAAAAAATAAAACTGAGAGTTTTTTCATCCAAATTCCCTCCTGTGGTTAATGATAATGATTATCATCCTCGCTGTCAATATGGCACTGAAGATTGTCACATATTTATCATACTTATCTGACAAATTAATCCTGCTTTCTATCTAAGATAGGAAACACCCTACCGCCTTGCGTCCTATAGGTCTGCTTTTTCGTGTTTACTTTTGTCACAGGCCTTCTCATTTCTTTTAATATAGCAGGTAAGACCGAGGTCATATACGAACGAAATTTAATAAATGATTCACCCGTTTTACGAACCTGATATTGAATGGGAATTTCCTTCATACGAAACCCTTTTCGAATTAGATTTAATGTGACCACTTGGGCATAATTGTAATCGTGGATAATTTCTGCTTCCTCCATGGCCTGTCTAGAAAATGCTCTCATACCAGATTGACCATCATAGATCCATTTACGGAGGAGAAGCGCTTGTAGCATGGTAAAACAGTAATTTCCGATTCTTCTGTTCCATTTCATACCATCTATTGTTCCAAGAAAACGGGATCCCATCACATAATCAGAAGTTCCCAATAGGATGGGTTCAATTAATTCTGGAATTTGTTCAGCTGGGTATTCATTATCGGCATCAATCATAACACCAATATCTGCTCCATATAAAACACACAGTTCCAGCCCATTTCTCACTGCTGCCCCTAAACCTTGATTTTTAACAAACGTGTGAACATAATTTGCTCCCGCTGCCCACGATAGTTCTTCTGTCCGATCACTAGAACCGTCATTTACCACAAGAACCTCTACACACACATGGGGATTAAAATTTCTGGGTATTTTTCGAATGACCTCTGTAATTGAGTCTTCTTCATTATAGGCTGGCAGAAAAACTATTACTTTTTGTTGCTTCATAATCCATAACATCCTTCCTTACTGCATCAACTAATACTGGGCCTCGGGCTTTATCAGGGAATGGTGCACCCAGTAAGTAAGAGATGGTAGATGCGAGGGATACTAAACTATGCTTCTCCTCCACACTCTTTCCTTTCTCGATAGAAGGGCCATACATGAAAAAGGGAACAAATCTTTCCCCTTCATCCAAATGCCCATGCCCGCCGATACCGTCTGCCTGACCATGATCGGCACAAACAATAAACGTGTAATTTTCAAGCTTTCCTCTATCCTTTAACCAATGAAAATATTCTTCTACCAGGGAATCGGCTTCTTGAATCTTTTGAATATATTCATCATATAAAACACCACGGCTGTGTCCAGTTTGGTCTGTACTTATTAATTGAACGATTTGTAGGTCTGGATCCTGCTCTTCCATGATATTTTTAGCTCGTTCAATAATGCCGCGATCCACTAGATTATTTTTCATAACAGCAGTAAATGTCTCAACATCCTTACCAAAGGAATCGACGAGATGCGCTACAGCTAATAAAGAACCCTTTTTCCCTACTTTTCGTAGACTATCAAAAACACTTTCGACTTTAATCCCAAGCTTCCAAACCATATTCGACTTTATGCCGTGTTCGAAGGGATACGTTCCTGTAAACATAGAAGAAAAACATACAACGGTTCTTGCAGGATAAACGGTTTCCATATTGGTATACTCTGTACCATTTTTCCTCAAGTAGTCGAGAAACGGAGTATTGGCTTCTTCAAAGCGTTCTTTCCGCATACCATCTATGACCATAACAATCACTTTTTCATTAATGGCAGATGTCCGCTCCTCTATATTGGACGTATAGGTTGGAATAATTTTCGGCTTCCAATCAAATAGATTTTTATGGAGAATCCATGAGAATAAGAGGACGCCGGCATAAAAAAGGATTAGTACTCCAACTTCACCGCCAGACCATGACGGCTCTGAAGTGACTAAATTCCAAAGAGACAATAATAAAAGAAACTTAGGCAATTGCTCTTGGGCATTTCCGCTTGTTGAATCACTATTTTTTAGCACAAGTTTCCAGAAGCGCGTAAAATTAAGCCATGACGTACCAATTCGCAAATGATAATAAAACGTTCCCCAAAAAAATACGGTAAAGAAGAAATATAATCCTATTGCTGTAAGAAGCAGACTGAGATTCACATGATCCCAGATAATAAGATATACCGTAAATGGAATCCATAAATAATTTCTTAAGAATAATGGGTAATCGAACAAATAGTAAATAATCAGCATTGGCAGGATGGCGAGGAACCCAAGGGCTAGATCTCCTAAAAATGAAGGATTACCAAGCTTTGCAATGGAATAGATCAGCATGACTCCAATGGTAAAAATCGGTGTAAATGGCTTTCCCTCGTTTAAAAGGTTCCAGCACCTGGCTGCAAATTTTTCAAATTTTGATGCTTTTTTCATTCAGGTCTTCCCCTCCTTAATAATATCTCTCTTATTTGTCTTATTTTCGTTAACGGTGAATGGATTAATAATAGGAATCCAACTAGATAGGAAAAAATAAATTTATAACTATGACTTATCAGTGCCACCATATACCCATCTTTTATTGGATAATGAAAACTTGCTAGTGCAGCAGTCATGACGGATTCATAGGTTGAAATTCCACCAGGCGTAATCTGAAAAATCTGTCCCCCTACAGTGATCGAGTTAACCCAAATGGCCTTGTAAAGCGGCAGACCATTACCTATCGATCCGGTTACACTCCAGACAACGGCACCTTCAAGTGCCCAACTAAACGCAATTAAGAGCATAATTAAAACGAAATTCTTCCCAGCTAAGCTTGTTTTTACTATTTGTATATGCTTTTCCACAAACCGCGGACGATGTTTTTTGACGAAAAAGGATCCAATTAAAATCATTATTACTAAAATAAACAACAAACCTAGTGAATAACGAAAGACAAATGGCCTTGAAAAGGCAACGAGTCCAATAAATGAAAACATTAGGAGAAAAAACATATCTATTGCTCGAAGGACAATAACAGAATGGGCTGAAATTTCCGGACTTATGTTTTTTTCCCTCCAGGATAGAACGCCAATTCTAACTGCATCTCCCACCTTAATTGGAGTAATATGATTCACGAAAAGGCTTAGGAGCACCCCCTGCAGACAGCTATAGAATCTTACCCTCTTTCCTAAGTATAATCTCCATGCTTCAGCTCTTAGAATAAAAGATAACAGGTAAGAAATCGTCACAGCTACAATAATAAAAGGGTTTCCTACAAAAAACTCCTGCATTGCATTAAATAACTTTTCAACATGCAAATAGCGCAGTGATAGAACAATAAATATCCCTGCAAGAATGAACCCCATTAGCCTTATCAGCAGGCGATTAACTGATTTCTGACTCATGTTTTTTTGCCCATTCTATCGTCTTGGAAAGGCCTTCTGAAAAAGAAACAGATGGTTGAAATCCAAGCTGCTCCCTTGCCTTTGAAGTATCTGCCCAAGTGGAATGAACATCACCTTGGCGAAATTCAGCCTGCCTTATTGCTAGATCCGGAAAATACACCCTGAGGTGATCTACTAGCTCTTCAAGGAAAATAGGGCTGCCAGAGCCAATATTAAATGTGCCCACTTTTTCCAGTTGGTTAAAAGCACTAATGATTCCCGCAATACAATCATCAATATAGGTATAATCCCTAGCCGTCCTATTTCCAAAAAGGGTAATTTCCTTTTTATTAATCAGCTTTTTGATAAACCCTGTAATCGCCATATCCGGTCTTCCCCATGGTCCATATACTGTAAAAAAGCGAAGGATTGAGACTTTATAGTCAAATAAGGAAGAATAAGCATGGCAAAACGATTCCGCACCAAACTTGGCCGCTGCATAAGGAGAAACAACTCGTCCAGTTGCCATCTCCTCTTTAAGAGGAACATTTTTTTGTTCACCGTAAACCGATGACGAAGATGCGAAAATAAACTGTTTTACATTGGATTCCCCAGCAAAACGAAGAGCATTTATCGTCGCTTTGATATCGTAATCTACATACTCATTCGGGGCAGCAATAGAGTGAGGTACTCCAGGAATGGCAGCTAAGTGAATGACTATTTCCGGTTTAAAAGAAATAAATATTTCTCTGACTTTATTTTCATTATGTATAAGGCTTTCTTGAAAAAAATGAAACTTCCCTGCCTTACTAACAAATTCAAGGTGGCGCTTTTTTCTCTCAATCGAATAATATGGGTGAAGTACGTCAAGGATTAGTACTTCATGTCCTTCTTTGATCAATCTTCTTGTAAGGTGGGAACCAATAAATCCAGCCCCTCCAGTTACGATTATTTTCAATCAAAAACACCTCTAAATAGTTCATTAAATCTTATTCTCTCATATACAAGAAAAAAGGAAAAACCTTGCACATCTAGAACAAGGTTTTTCCTCTGCATTATTTCGCTTTTTCTACGATTGTATTCAGAGTGGAAATAAGTTCTTTCAATTGCGCCTCACCAGCTGCTTTATCTTTCGCTTTTGCAGTTTCAACATATTTTTGCGCTTTTTCATTGAGTGATTTATAAGCATCTTCACCTAGAAGGGTCTTGATATCTTCACCGATAATGTCAATAAATAATGCACCTTCTAAACCAGTAACAACGGCTTTATCATCTTTGCCCAATAGTTCTTTACTTTCCTCATATTCACCCATCGCAATTTTTGCAAAGCCGCGAACAAATGCTTTATTTACAGCAGCTGGATCTAAAGCTTTTACATCTGATTCAAGTGAAAATGATTTATCGATAAAGGCAGTTTCATCTGCAGCATTCTTACTGAAATATCCGTATAAAGATTGGAAGAATGCCCAGCCTTCCGCCTGCTCAACTTTAGCAAGGGCTGCGTCTTTTCCTGCTTCTGCTGCCGCTTTTGTCGCATATCCGTTTGGAAGAGCACCAGTAGCAAGATAGAATGTTTTCATTAACGTTTTATCAACGACTTGTTTTCCTAAGTTAAAGCTAAGTAGATCATTATTTTTTACGGCCTCACCAATTTCGTTAAATCCACCATCAATAACACTGACAAGGTTTGTTCCATACGCTGCATCACGCTTTTCAACAGTTGTCTTTAGGATTGCATAGTACTCTTTTGCTTCTTCAAGTTCACCATTAACTTCATCAGTTTTACCCCATAGTTCTGTTACTTCTGTAAAATCGTGTTTAATTGATGTATAAAATACTTTTTGCATTAATTTATCAAAAATTTGTCTAACTACTACTTTATCCATAGCTCCGTCTTTACCGGCAGTAAGTGCTGTTGTGATTTTATCATCAATTGTATCTTCAAATTCTGCGTCTCGTTTTTTAACCAACTCTTTTAAATTTTCATTATATAACGTTGTAACTTTATCAAAATCAACTTCTTTACCTTCTTTAGCTTTATCAAGCTCAGTTAATGCTTCTGTAAAAACATCAGCATAAGCTACATCTTCTTTTTCCTCAGTTTCTTTTTCCTCAGCCTCTTTCTTCTCAGAAGCTTTTTCCTTGTTCTCCACTTTTGGTTTACTTTCCGTTTCTTCTGCTTTTCCGCAAGCCCCTAGTATTAATGAAAAGGCTGCCAAGGCTGCTAGCAATTTAAATTTAATCGACATGTTGTTTCCCCCGGTTTTGTTTTGTTTTGTTTTTGTCTATTTGATAATGATTATCATTCACAATTTCAATTATAATAGAGAATGATTATCAGTGTCAATGACAAATAATATATGTAACAAAATATTCACAATTTCAAAAATAAAAAACCCAGTATAACTTTTTTGACAGGGCCATATAGTAATTTTTATGAAAGATGTGGTGAAAGGATAAGAGGCATGGCAAGTTTCCCCAGTGAAACTTTTTTTCACTGCCATTACTTAGTTTGAAGGATGACAAAAGGTTTCTCTAGACCCACTAGATAATTGTAATCCATAATATATTTGGAGAAATGGTGGAGGATAGAATTATGAACGAACAGGGATATTTGGATTTAAGAAGAGGAGAACGAGGCGCGATAATAAGTATTATTGCTTACATAATCTTGTCTTCAATAAAATTAGCAGTCGGTTTTATAGCTAACTCTGAAGCCTTAAAAGCAGACGGTCTAAATAATGTCACAGATATTATTGCATCAATAGCTGTACTGATTGGTCTTAAATTATCGCAGCGTCCAGCTGATGATGACCATCCCTATGGGCACTGGAAAGCTGAAACCGTTGCCTCAATGGTCGCTTCATTTATTATGATCGCTGTGGGAATACAAGTAACATACGAAGCGATTTCGAGTATATTTTATGGAAGAAATGAAACTCCAGATTTGGTTTCTGCTTGGACAGGTCTCTTTTGTGCTTTGGTTATGTATTTGGTTTATCGATATAATAAAAAATTAGCTAATGAGATAAATAGCCAATCTGTTATGGCAGCGGCAAAGGATAACCTTTCAGATGCATGGGTCAGTGTCGGTACATTTATTGGTATCGTTGGTGCCCAGTTCAACCTTCCGTGGCTCGATCCTATTACTGCGATAATCGTTGGATTACTCATCTGTAAGACCGGTTGGGAGATTTTTAGAGATGCCTCCCATCATTTGACTGATGGATTTGACGAAAAACAAATAGAGACATTTAAAGAAACAATCATTGATTGTAATGGGGTTAAAGGTGTTAAAGACATCAAAGCCCGGAATTACGGTAATAACGTGGTAGTGGACATTGTGATTCTGGTGAATTCCGATTTAGATATCCGCGGAGCCCACGATATTGCAACAAAGGTTGAAAATGTATTAATAAAAGAACATCATGTCTATGATGTACATGTCCATGTTGAACCTAATTAAATTAAAAACGAGTTTGGAGCATATCACTTTCTCCAAACTCGTTTTTTTAATAAAAACTATCCGCAACAAGATGATGTCTTTATTTCTACCTTAACAGGTTGAACTGAACAACACTCCGATTCTGCTGTCGTCGTCTCTACATCACCTTTTGTATAGAAGAACTCCCATTCGTTCCCGTCTGGATCAGTTACCCAAAATTTATCTTGTGTGGCGTAACAACAGGTAACATCCATCTCTTCCCTTGCAAAAAAGCCTAATTTTTCTAAACGATCTTTATGCTGCAGTACTTCTTCTAGATTTTCCACTTGAAAGCCAAAATGTCCGACCTGGTTTCCTGATACATGCTCTTTTAAGTTTAAGGTGAAATTTAGACCTGGATCGTTAAGTAAGAACTTAGCGTAGTCTGGCTTTACTTTGACTGGTTCCACATTAAAAACTTTAGTATAAAATTCAAGTGACTTATTTAAATCAGTAACATTTACCCCTACATGCATCTTCATCATAACCACTCCATTAGATTTATTTTTTTAAAACAGTAAATCAAAAAAATTTGATTTACATTTCATTAATCAACTTTTTTTGATTTTATAATCTAAGTATATTAGCAATTTTTTCTAATTGCAACTAATAAATCAAAAAAAATTGATTTTATTTTAAAGTAGATTTTTTCTTCTAAATGTGGGCTTTTTATCTAAATCAAATTTTCTCGATAAAAACGATTGACATATGAAAATATTGGATATATTATGAACGTATCAAGATTATTTGATTTAAGAAGCAGGTGAAAAACGTGAAAGAAGAAATTCAACTACAAGATATATCTTTAGAAAAAGTATTTGAAGAATATGAGTTAAAATTTAAAGCGATTGCTGATAAAAAGAGACTTCAAATCATGAATATTTTAACTCAAAAAGGTGCGATGTGTGTTTGCGATTTAGCTCCAATGATGGATATGGCTCAATCAAAGCTATCTTATCATTTAAAGATCTTATTAGATGCCAACATTATTACAAAAGAAACACGGGGAACATGGAGCTATTACGAACTGAATCAAGAACAACTTAATCACTTGTTATCCCATGAACTTTGTTGCTTATTCAAGCCAACCAGTTGCTAATTTTTTTAAAATATTAATCAATTTTTTTTGATTAATACATCAATATAATTTGATTAACAGGAGGAATCTGAACTTTCATCAAATTAAAAAATAACAAAAAGCACCAGTGAATGAGGGTTTCTTGATTTACTGGTGTTTTTCATTTCTTGTAAAAACATCAAACATGGGTGCCAATAATACTTCCTATCCACGCAAAAAGAATACCTAAAAGAACCGAAGTACTAACATAAATTACTGCCTGTTTAGTTTCCCGCTTCTGCAACATTTGGATAGTTTCGTAACCGAAGGTGGAAAAGGTGGTATATGCTCCGAGAAAACCTGTTCCACTCAGTAACCAGAACCAATCGGGAATTTCCTTTCCTAGATGTAAAACAGCCAGAAGCCCAAGTACAAACGATCCACTAATATTAATGAGACAAGTAGCTATTGGGAATTTGAATGTTGTCTTGCTCGTAATCCATTTCCCAAGCTGAAATCTCAAAATTGCACCAAATATACCCCCAATACCTACAAATAACATTATTTCGCCCCTCCTCTTTGTTGATTTCCAGACTGAATTCCAGCCAATTTTGCACCAAACAAAGCCAGAGCGATTCCTCCTACTACGCTTAAAAGTACATAGAGCAAGGCAAAAATCATTTGATGATTTTTAATCAAATTCAATGTTTCAACGGAAAAGGTTGAAAACGTGGTAAAGGCACCTGTAAATCCTGTTCCAATCGCTAATATTAGATTCGGATGAATATTCCTTCGATTAAATGTAATAGTTAAGAACCACGCAAGAAATAGGCAGCCCAACAGATTAATGGTCAAGGTACCGAATGGAAATCCATCTGTTGGAGAAATCAATTTCCCTATCAAATAACGAAATATTGCACCAAAAAAGCCACCTATCCCAACTGCAAATATATTCATGCCAATCGACCCCTTACAAAATTTTCCCTATAAAATAAAACAGACTCCTACCAGTAATACATATAATCACCGGTAGGAGCCATTAGTCACAAAGACGATTTATGGCGAACTCCATCGCCTATTTGAATATCGATAATTATAAAAGAAAAATGATAGGAAGGCAACCGATGTTGTCCTATCTAACAACAATTACTTTCATTCACTAATAGCACAATGCTGGGTCAAAAATCTCCACATTACTCATTTATAAAACTTCCTAAGGGACCTAAATATAAGGATTTACCTATGAAAGATTAAATTAAAGCCAAGAGTATTTCTACTCTTGGCAACTTCTTCTTACTCCCCAGTTTCTCCAAAACGCTTAATGCGATCACCGATTTCATCACGGACACGTTGGAAGAATGCCCATTTCTCTTCGTCTGTTCCTTCTGCTTTCGCTGGATCATCAAATCCCCAGTGAACACGTTTAACATGGGGTGGAGTTACTGGGCAATGCTCTGCTGCATGGCCGCACAGCGTCACCACTAGTTCTGCATGATTTAAAATTTCAGGGTCGATCACATCAGATGTTTGATTAGAAATATTAATGCCAGCTTCTTTCATCGCTTTCACTGCGTTCGGGTTTAATCCATGTGCCTCAAGACCAGCACTTTTCACTTCCCACTCATCACCTAAATGCTTTTTCGCCCAACCTTCTGCCATTTGGCTTCGGCAAGAGTTACCGGTACATAAGAAATAAATTGTTTTTTTCGACATGATGTATTCTCCTTTATTTTTCGTGTAGTAATTTATAAATAATTGCCGCACACCCTGCTCCTAAAATCGTTGCAACAATATAAATCCATAAATGTTGAGTTGTTCCTGATACAATCGCTGGACCTATAGAACGTGCTGGATTCATCGATGCACCACAGATTGGCCCCGCAAACATGGCTTCTAAGCCGACAGTTGCGCCAATAGCAATTCCTGCAAAGGGTTTTTCTGCTCTTCCATGAACAGCAGAACCGAAAATAACCAGCATTAAGAAAAATGTAAGTAAAAATTCCAAGATAAACGATTGTCCCCATGAACCTCTTGGTAAGGTCGTTCCTAAAGAAGCAACATTTCCAAATAAACATAATAACGTTGCACTAGCTGCAATTCCTGCAATGACTTGAATAATAATATAATTAAGTGCTTCCCTCTTATTTATATCCCCATGAATTAAAAATCCAATGGTTACAGCAGGATTAAAGTGTGCACCTGAGAGGTGGCCAAAAGTGAAAATTAATGCCATAACGACCAGCCCAAAGGTAATGGCTACACCCACATGGGTTAAACTTTTAGTAATCGAATCTATTACTATGGCACCCGTTCCAGCAAAAACTAGAAAGTAGGTACCTAAAAATTCACTTATTAACTTTTTTTTCATTGCGATAATCCCCTTGATGATTAAATGCTTAACAACCACACCGAAGCGTAGGATTGCTTTTTTCAATCATTTTGATTTTCTCTGACTGAGCTGGAACGTGTTCCAAAATATCTTGAATAAGTCCATATAGTTCACTCTGTTGATTCAGGGAATAGTAAATCCACTGACCTCTTCGTTCTTCCTTAACCATACCTGCATCTTTTAATTTGCGAAGATGCTGGCTGATGGAAGGTTGACTCATATCAAATACCTCTTGAAATTCACAAACACAACACTCACGTTGTTTCAAAATGCCAACAATGGTTAAGCGGGTTTTATCTCCTAATAATTTTAAAATGGTAACAGCCTTCTCCAAGTCCACTTGAGATTTCATTAATAATCTACACCTCCAAATATAAGTAAATAATTATTTACTTATACAAAATCCATTTATTATTCTCTGATGTATCGAAGAAAATTATTCATATTTTCTAATCGATAAATTAATAGATAACTATTTGCTTATATATTAAAACAACCCTCAATTGGTTTCAAGCACTCTCATTGTAAAGTTAATGTAAATAAAAAAAGATTGAGAGCCGTAGCTATCAATCTTTTTTTATTTACATTATCCCAAGTCGCCACTTATTTTTTAGAAAGTCCCTCCACATCAATAAACGGCGTAGCTCCACCAGTGACACTTGGCAGGTGCCCATCCCATTTTTCCAAGGCCTTTTCTTGGACTTCGATTTGTTTTAATTGAATCAGTTCCTCGGTTACTTCTTGTTTTTTCAGTCGTAAGGCTTCTGCCTCTGCACCCGCTTGAGCGACTTTCTGCTCGGCTTCAATTTTGACTCGTTCAAGATCTCTTTTTGCACGTAACGCATTTTGTTCGGCGGTTTGTTTCGATTCAATCGCTTTATTGAATTCATCACTGAACGCGAATTCTTTGATATTAATATCTTCTAGTATCATATAGTACTTTGTTAATTTACTTGCAAGCATGTCTTTCACTTTCGCCGATACTTCCGGACGTTTCGAGATTAACTCCTCCGCAGTGTACTGGGCGGTGATCGCCTTGAGTGATTCCGCAATGGCCGGGTCAACGATTCGGGTACGATAATCCAAGCCGATTTCTTGATAGAGCTTATTCACTGCTTCCGGATCAGCAGAATAGTTGACCGCCACCATCGCGGTGACCATTTGCAGATCCTTTGAGGCCGCTGTCTGTGAACTTTCCTCTTTTTGAACCCGGACTTCAATCGGCTGTACCGTTTGAATAAATGGAATCTTAAAATGAAATCCTTCCGTTAAAATCGTCGGTTTTACCGCCCCTAATTGTAACAAAACCCCTCGATATCCAGAATCCACGGTAGTACCAGAAAAAAAGCCAACCACGATAATCACCAGCGCAACAAGTCCGCTAATGATCGATTTCGTATAGTTCATTCTGATCACTCCCCTTTAAAACACTTTATGAAAAAAGTTCCATATTTATACAGATAAAAACAGGGATTTTCCCACTCTTAGAAAAACTTCTCCACCAACTCAACAGAAGTGGGTCTGCTAAAATAGTAGCCTTGCATTTTATGGCAGCCAATACTGCATAGGTAATGGTATTGCTCCATGTTCTCGACACCTTCAGCGACCACATTCATCCCAAGATTCCTGCCCATGGCCACCAGTGCCCGGCAAATGGACTTTTGGTTTTTATGTTCCAAACCCTGGATAAAAGATTTATCAATTTTAATCGTATTAAAAGGATATTGAACAAGATAACTTATTGAGGAATAACCAATCCCAAAATCATCAAGAATGATATCAACCCCATATTCTTGCAATTCCTGAATTGTTTTCAAGGTTTTCTCGACATTTGTCATCGCCGTTCTTTCGGTTATTTCAATTTTTATTAATTCAGGCGGTAAGTCATACCATTCTAATGAATGTTTAATCGTTTCTATGAAATCATCCTGATGGATCTGACGAGCAGGAACATTAATAGATATATAAAAAGGCGGTAAATTCTTATCCAGCCATAAGCGGCGCTGGCTGCAGACCGTTGCCAAAACACAGTTGCTCAGTTTAATAATCAGGTCGGATTCCTCAGCAATCTGGATAAATTCACATGGTGAAATACTTCCCAATACAGGATGCTCCCAACGGAGGAGTGCTTCCAAACCGATTGCATTCTTGGTATATACATCAAAAATGGGCTGATATTCTATATACAACTCATTTTTTTCAATAGCCTGATGAAGATATTGTTCAAGGAGCATTTTTCGTGATAGACTATTTGACATGCCCAGTTGATATTGCTGAATCCCCGTCCTATTCTCCTTAGCCAGATACATCGCCTGATCGGCTCTCATCATGAGTACATCGCCATCTTTTCCATGATCCGGAAAAATACTTGTTCCAATACTGACACTTATCCTGTACTCATGTTCAAGCAGCTTGATCGGCTCCGCAACCACTTTGCTTATTTTTGCGGCGATTTCATCAATCACTTGTGCATTCGGCAGATTTTTTAATAGAATGACAAATTCATCCCCACCCTGACGTGAAATGACATCTTCCGCACGAATATGACTTTTTAACCGATTCGCGATAATTTTAATCAATCGATCACCCATTTTGTGCCCCAGTGAATCATTGATATCCTTGAACCGATCAATATCGATGAATAAGATCCCTGCAAACTGATTATTTCGCTTCGCTTCTATTATGGCTGTACAAAGCTGTTCATCAAATTTCCTCCGATTAGGCAACCCTGTTAATGAATCATGAAAGGCTAAATAAGTTAATTCTGCCTCGTTTCTTTTCCGCTGATGAATATCCATCACAACACGATCAAATCTCACAGGACCAATGGATTGTTCATCAAAAATGGGAACGATATAATCAAAAACCCACTTCTCCATCCCTTGAAAGGTGCGAATCCGGTATTCAAGTTTAACAGACTGCCCCTTTTCCAATAAATCCAGTTGCGCTAGGACGTCCACTTTATCATGCGGATGGATGATTTCCATCCACAAATAAGGATTCTCGATAAATTCCTCCTCGGAATAACCCAAAATACGCTGGCAGGCTGAGGATATATGAAGGGTCTCCATCGTTTTTGCATCAATAGACCACAAACAAATATCAATTTCGTTAAAAATACGATCCCAATTGCTCAGTTCATAAAGTTGATGACTCATAGCACCTTTGTCGAACTCGTCTAAAATAAAGCCGCAAATTCCTTGAACCAATCCACGGATTTCAAGTGGAATCGAGACGATAGTTACCGGGATGTTTTTACCGTTTTGATGCCTAATTTCTATCTGAAACTGGAGGCTTGCTCCCGTTAGTACGGTTTTTAAGGGCTCGATTGTTTTATCGATATATTCATCATCTAATTGTGAGAGAAAACTCCTATTGAAATCTTTTTCACGCTGATACCCAGTAAGCAGGATCGTTGCATCATTTGAAAAGACAATCGTACCTTCAAGGTCAAGAATAGAGCAAGGCACAGGCAGATTGAGCAGAACGGATTTAAAGGTTTGAATAAACAAACTTAAATCGGACTTTAGGCCCTGATTTCTCATAAAGGACTCCTCTCAATGGTTTATGCAAAATTACTCATTTTTTGTAATCTGTCTACTGTATATCTTAAAGGAAATGTCGGAATTTGACTGTTTCAAATGTCACTTGATTGTGGCATAATTTCGACAAAAAAAGCGTAAAGACCATTAACTGCCGTCTTTACGCTTTTTTGTTATTTTCTGTTAACATTAATTCACTACTTTTGAGGCAAAATCTGCATGATAATCACGGAAGGTTGGGTTTTCTCCACAAACCATTAAACCTTGCCCCCAGTTTACGTGTACATCGGCAGTCGGTTTATCCATTGGATCACGATATTGGAATAATACGTTCCTACGCGGCCGATCACTTCGATTACTATCCGACCCGTGTATCGTTAAATAATTAAAAAAAAGAACGTCGCCAGCTTCGGCAGGGCACGGTGTCCCTATAGAAATCGGATATTCCTTATGATTTAAGTAATGACGCCCGACATGAGAGATGGGACCTTCTTGATGAGATTTTGGGATGACCCTCAGGCATCCGTTTTCCAGGTCTGCATCATCAAGATGAACACTAGCAGCCAACATGGTATGACTTTCATGAGGAAAATAGGGATGATCCTGATGCATGGGAAATGCTGCCCCCTTTTCAGGTGGCTTAACCAGCATTTTGGAGTGATGTAATTGCACGTTCGGTCCGATCAGCTTTTGCAAAATCGACACCATATTGGGATGGATAACGGCCCTGGAAAAAGATGCATCATGATAATGAACATCATGAAACCCTTTTAACACCAATTTCTTTAACTCGTTTGCCGGGATGTACTCCCCTTGCCAGGCATGGTTACGATCATGTTTTGTATTGGTTGCCCGTTGAATAATGCGTTCTACCGCCGCTTTCATCTGCTCTACTTCCTCTTTAGAAAAAACCCCTTTAACAAGCAGGTACCCATTTTCTTTGTAAAATTCCGCATCCTTTAAAGTAATCATTCTATTTCCTCCTTTAAGGTTGAAAGTATAATTGTTATAATTTTAAGAAAATAAAGGAATTCTGTCTTTATCAAATTAGGCTGTTTTTTTGTCTTATGAGGACATTAGGGGGATATCTTTGGTCGTCCAATCATGTAAACATAGTGAAGGAATTTTAAATCAATATGTCCTGGGGCCGCTTGGAGATAAAATTGCCTTTAAGGTGAATTATTGGGGAGTGAATCCGAACCATTTCAACAACCCCATACATAGGCACTCTTTTTTTGAAGTTTGTTATGTACTAAGTGGCGAAGGACTTTATAAAGATTTGGATGAACAATATCCCTTAAAGAAAGGGACAGTATTTTTATCCCGTCCGAACATTCATCACCAGATTTTAAGTGAAACAGGCCTGTTTCTTGTATTTGTCGCTTTTGAGATTTTACAAGAAAAATCAATGGAAGATGCTAGTCGCATGTTTAATCAATTGGAGAAAACCAATAGGATTTGTGTTAATGTAGCGGATGATTCCCCTACCGCCTTAATATGGAGGGCATTGGTAGATTATACGTCAAACGGCAGTGCCAACGATTTTAACTTCATTACTAATATGGCACACACACTCATACTGTCCTTTCAATCTATGTTTTCCGAAGCAAATCAGCGAAGCCGAAGTCCAGAAAAGTCGTTTTCGAATAGTTCTCCTACACACTTATATCAAGCAAAGTTGTTTATTCGTGATAATTTATCAGAACCATTGAAAATAGAAGATGTCGCCGACTATCTTCATATATCCAGTCGTCATTTATCGAGGCTCTTTTCCAAGGAACTGTGTGAAAGTTTCTCCACTTATATTCGCAAGGAAAGAGTAAAAGAGGCGGCCCGCCTGCTTGAAATGACAAGTATTCCAATTAAAGAGATTGCTGATGTTACCGGCTTTGGATCCGTACATTACTTTACACGCGTATTTACATCGATGATGAACGTTTCACCTGCTAGGTATCGCAATGATTACTTGAAGAAGAAAATATAGTCTTATAAAAATAAGCCCACTAATCAAGAGGGCTAAAAAAAGCAAATTATCTTTTTAGTTTATATCTGATGGTTTTCAATGATGGTTGAAATTCCTATCCCACCTGCAATACATAACGTAATAAGCCCATATCTTTTTCCTGTTCTTTTTAGTTCGTGTATAGCTTTTGTTGCTAGAATGGCACCTGTGGCACCAATTGGATGCCCCATGGCAATGGCACCACCGTTTGGATTCACCTTCTTTAGATCAAGTTTTAATTCTTTTATTACAGCTAAAGCTTGTGCAGAAAATGCTTCGTTTAATTCAATTAAATCAATATCAGCTGATTTTAAACCAGCTAATTGAAGTGCTTTCAAAGTTGAATTTACTGGTCCAATTCCCATAATATTTGGTAAGACTCCTGCAGCTGCTTGAGCAATTACTCTTGCTTTTGGTTTTTTACCTAGTCTCTTTGCTTCTACCTCTGACATAAGGACGAGAGCAGCTGCTCCATCATTTCGACCACTACTATTTCCCGCTGTTACAGTTCCATTTTCCTTAAAAGCTGGTTTTAACTGAGCCAATTTTTCTAAACTCGTTTCTCTTGGATGCTCATCCACTTTAAACTCAGCCACACCTTTTCGCGTTTTTATTTGATATGGAACGATTTCTTGTTCGAATATTCCCTTCGAAATTGCCCTTTTTGAATTTTCTTGACTACGTAAGGCAAATTCGTCTTGTTCGGTTCTTGAAATAGAATACATTTCAGCTAAATTTTCTGCTGTCATCCCCATTGTTAACATGCCATAATCTTCAACTGGCTGTGAACCTGGCTGACTTTCTGTATTGGGGTCTAATAACTGTCCATTACCCGATTTCAATCCAAAACGAATATTTCTCATATAATACGGAGCGGTACTCATTGATTCTGCTCCACCTGCAATAATGATATTCCCTAGACCACATTGTATTTGTTGACTAGCTGAATTTATTGCTTGAATTCCTGATCCACATTGACGATGAACGGTATAACCTGGTATTTCAACTGGAAAACCTGCACGGAGTAAAGATATTCTAGCTAAATTGGATGCATCAGAACTTTGTTTTGCTTGTCCCATTATTACTTCATCTATCATTTCTTTTGAAATATCCGCTCGCTTAACCACTTCGTCAAGAACAGTGGCTGCTAGATAGTCAGCAGGAACATTTTCTAATGCTCCCCCTATTTTCCCAATAGCAGTTCGAACGGAGTCAATAATAACGACATTAGTCACTTCTTCGACACCCTCAAATTTTATTTTTTCTTCTTAATATCTTTACAAATTAATTAATACTTCCGACAAATTCTCTCGAATAATGTTTCAGCTTTTCCTTATCAATTTCCATGCCGAACCCTGGGCCGTTTGGAATTTTCAATTCAAAATTCTCATATTCAATTTGGTTTACTGTGACATTGTCTTTAAATAGAAGGGGACCAAATAGTTCTGTTCCGAATGTTAATTCTGGGATCGTTGAATAAAGCTGGGCACAAATAGCCGTTCCTAATGATGATTCGATCATTGTTCCACCATACATCGGAATGCCCGCTGCTTCGGCAATGGCCGCTACTTTCTTCGTTGCCGTTAATCCTCCTGCTTTTGGAACTTTTAGAGCGAATATATCCGCTGCTCTATGCTTTGCAATTTGAAAAGCCTCTTGAATTGTTCCAAGTGATTCATCGGCCATAATAGGTACTTTAAAGCGCGAGGATAATTTCGACATCCCTTCATTATTCCAACGAACTAAAGGCTGCTCAATTAAGTCCACACCGCCATTTTCTAATGCTTCAATACAATAGAGTGACGTTACTTCATCCCAGGCTTGATTGACATCCACTCGAACACTCGCTGCATCGCCGACTGCTTCCTTAATTTTGATGACGTGTGCTACGTTTTTCTTTGGATCGCCTTTACCAATTTTCAATTTAAAAATATTATGCCTTTTGGTTTCTAGGCAATTTTGCGCCTCTTCAATATCCCTTGCTGTGTCTCCGCTCGCTAATGTCCAAGCAACCGGTAATGAAGAATGACACTGTCCCCCAAATAATTGATAGCTTGGAATATCCATGGATTTAGCGACTAAATCCGCCATCGCTGATTCAACCAATGCTTTTGCAAAGTAATTCCCCTTCACATGTATACCAATCTGGTGGGAAAGGGCATCAAAGTTTATCGGGTTCTTTCCAAGGATTAAAGGCTTTATATACTTATCAACATTCACTTTAATGGCCTCTGGGCTTTCCTCCGAGTAAGAGGCGCCGCCAATGGTGGCAACTTCTCCCCAGCCTTCCATCCCATCTTCACTTTTCATGCAGGCCATCACAATTGTCTGCGTGACAATCGTATGCATCGCCAAATGATGAGGCCTGATGGTTGGTAAGTCCACTATGTACACATCTAAAGAATGTATTTTCATTTCCTTCCCTCCTTTATTTGTTTTGGTAAAAAAAGTCCGCTTCCGTCTTTTCTCTTACTTCTTCAAGGGTTACACCGGGCATTAATTCGATTAATTTTAATTGTTCTCCATCTACTTCAAAGACGGCTAACTCCGTAATGATCATGTCTACACTTCTTGTTGATGTAATAGGGTAATGACATTTTTTTAATAGCTTACTTTTTCCGTCTTTAGATGTATGTGTCGTCGTTACAATGACTTTCCTTGCCCCCACTAGCAAATCCATTGCTCCACCTACACCCATAATGTTCTTACCTGGAACAGCCCAATTGGCAATTAGACCTGACTGATCTACCTGCAAAACACCAAGGATTGCAACGTCCACATGCCCGCCGCGAATCATTGCAAACGATTCTGCACTATTAAAGAACGAGGCACCGATAGTTTCCCCAACTGGCAGCTTTCCTGCATTTACTAAGTTAGGGTCAATTTGTGCTTCAGCTACATCGGTAACACCTAACAAGCCATTTTCTGTATGAAAATAGACATTTTCATCTTCAATGTATTTCGCCACTAACGTAGGAATTCCAATCCCTAGATTTACGATACATGGGCCTGTGAGTTCTTTCGCTGCTCGTTTTGCGATTATCTCTTGAATTTGATGATTTTCATTCATAATCAATCACACCTTCCTTGGTCAGGATTTTTTTCGCGATAATCAGGCCATCGACGAATAAATGAGGTGTGACAATCGCTTCTGGAGACAGTTCTCCAACTTCCACAATCTCATCAACTTCTGCAATGACCACATCTGCTGCTGTTGCCATCAGTGGATTGAAATTGCGAGCTGTCTTGTAATAGTATAGATTACCAAGTGTATCGGCTTTCCAGGCCCTGATCAAAGCCACATCTGCTCGTAAGGCTGGTTCAAATATATATTTTTCTCCATTCAATTCTCTTTCTTCTTTCCCTTTTGCTAGTTCTGTTCCAACACCGGTTTTCGTATAATAGCCGCCTATGCCGGCACCGCCCGCTCTAATAGATTCGGATAAGGTACCTTGGGGTAATAGCTCTAATTCTATTTCCCCTCTTTGGTAAAAGTCCCCTACCTCGCGATTGCTCGTAAAATAGGATCCTATCGCTTTTTTGATTTTCTTTTGTCTTAGGAGTTCACCTAATCCTTTACCCGCTTCACCTAAGTTATTGCTGATCACTGTTAGTTCAGTTACTTGTTTTGTTGTTAACCCTTCAATTAAGGTAAGGGGGGCACCGATTAATCCAAACCCACCAACCATTAACGTATGACCATTTTTTACACAAGATAAAGCTGTCTCTATATCCTGATGTATTTTCGTCATGTTTTTCACCCGCCAATCTCATTCTAGAATTCTAGCAATGAATCACTTGCTTCAAACCAAGCAGGGATTCCTGCCGTTAATAAACTAATAAATCCTACATCAGCTAATTGTCCTTCTGATGCTCCGTTTGCTCTTGCCGCAATCATCCATTCTCCTGCATGTTTCCCTTTTAATTCTGTAATGTAAATCCCAACCATTAGAATATGTTTCAGGGTTTTTGAAACGGTGGAATCACTTAGAATATATTCTTTAATTAATTCTTCCTCTCCTGATTGAACAAGCATGATCACCTTAGTGACAAAGGATGTATTCTCCTCACCTAATAATTCACACATTTGAAAAAGAAGCTCTTCTGTTTTTTTTTCACTTTCACTTAGTGCCTGAAATTCAATGCCTTTTAAAGTAAGTGCATATTCTAGAGACTTTACTCCAGTTTTTAATGCTTTTGCTCCGTTATATAAATAGGGAACAATAAGATATTCCACAAGCTCTGGCAGAGTAGCGCCGCCATCTATGGCCCCTTTGGTGTGGTACACCATACTTCGTTCATACAACCTAGCTGCATTCATACCCACTAATAAAAGATCCTTCTCTTTTCTAGTTAAAGCCCCTTCTTTCATGATTTCGCTCCGTAAGCTTGTGTAGTGCTCCAGTGCATTGTTGTTATAATCATGCATTTTTTGGACCCAGCCAGGCACCACATCATACACTTCTTTAAAATACGCTAAGCCTTGACTCATATCGTGAACACCTCTCAAACTAGTTTTTCTTCCTTTATAGTCCCTTTAAAAATGCCTTTATCGTTTGATTAATCTCCAGTCTATTCTCAAACACCATAGTATAGTGATTACAATCTGAGACAAACGTTTGAATATGAGCCGTATATTTCTTCGTTTCATCATACGCATCTTCATAAAATAATGGCGGAAATGGACCAATTTCCCCTTTGGCATACACTAATAAAGTCGGGCAACTAATCTTGGAACACACATCTTTAGGGTTATAGGAATAAAAACTCTCAAAGTCTGCTAGGATTTTAGATTCTGTCGATTTAGGCTCCCACATTTCTCCGGCTTCTTGAATGTCATACTCCACTACCTCGTTTACTATAGGAGTCCATTCAACGCCTAATCGGTGATAAATCCCTTTTATTTCTTCTACATAGCTTTCTTTCGAATCATATTTTTTACTTAATCTCCCTAAAGATGGTTGAACGATGTCACGCTGCTGATCAGACATGTTCGCCGCCCCGTCTAATAAAACCAAGCCTTTCACCGTATCCAATTTACTTGCGACAATGGAGGCGATAAATGCCCCCATAGAATGACCGATCAAGATAGGAGATTCTATTTTCAGCTCCGTGATTAAATCAATGATATCCTCTGCATGCTGAAAGATAGATGTATGATCAGCCGTTTCAGAACTATTGCCGCGTCCTCTTAAATCAACCGCTAATAATCGATATTCCCCTTTTAGTGCTTCTGCATAATAGTGCATATTTTTATGTGTTCCTGTTAACCCATGTATCGCAATAATCGTCCCTTTTTCCCCTGGATAATCTGCTATTTGAAAATGATGATGCTTCACTTCTTTTATATACATTTGCATCCATGACACTCCTTGTTTTTATGTAGCTATTTTTATTATCTTTTTAATAATGAAGTAATCTTCCTCCGACCATCCTTTGTAAAAAAAAGACTGACCATTCACGAGTTTCGTCGTTTTGATCAATCTTTTCTAAACCATCCTATCTATTTAGGGAAGAATGTCTATTGTATTTACAACCAATTTACCAACAGATTCTATAATGTTTGTAAACTAGCTTTGTTCAGATGAGGCGTATCTTGAAGCCTCAATTCAAATTCTAAATGGGCGGTATAGAATGGTTTATTTAACCCTTTCTCAATCAGGACAATAGGGTCTTCTTGTTTTTCAAGTTTGGTAATTAAGGTTCCTCTTACCCCTTGTGCTACGTCACTTTCCAAATATGGATCCCCTTCAAAATAAATTTGGGTCACTAATTTATCTCCATTTTCAGGCTTGAACAGTAAGTGAAGATGTGCAGGTCGATAAGAATGATGATCAATTAACTTTAAGAAATGACCAGTAGGACCATCGGCTGGAATCGAATAATTTCCTGGAACAACCGTTTGAATTTCGAAATTACCCTTTTCATCTGTATACAAAACCGCTCTAAGGTTATCAGCTGGAATACCTTCAGCAAAGTGAGAATATTCTCCATTAGCGTCCGCTTGCCATAGATCAATCTTCGTGTCTACTAATGGATTTCCAGCGGTATCCTTGACCGAACCACTAAAGAATAATACCTCCCCTGGCTCCTCTTGTCTTTGTGGAATGACCCCTGGATTTTGAATTTCAGTGGCATTTTCAATATAATAAGGTCCTAAAATCGTTGGCTCCGTTCCCTTTACACTCTTATACATCTCTTGCAACGCATGCGTTTCAAAAAACACATCCATAAATAACGGGATTTCACCTGATTTTCCTACTTGATCCATCCAATGAACCAGTGCCTGGTAATCGTCATGGTCAAGCTCGTGCTCACTGATTAATTCTTTAAACTTACCTACTAATCCTTGATAAACAGCGATAACCTTTTGATTTTTCATGCTTCTTTCCTCCTCTAAGTTTCTTAATTGGCAGCGGTTACACTTTTCTGTTCTTATAATCTAGCTATGTCTTAATGATAAAGCGCGCGGATTATTATCACAATCTACCAATAGGTTTGAAAATTCATAATATTTAGTATTAATCGTTTGGATTTTCACTTTGAACAATATTTTATCTACTTATTTCAGAAAAAACCTATCTAGTCATTAGAAATTTTTCTTTCCCAAAAAATAAGAAAGCCCTCTCACAGATGGGTAAGAGGGCTTTCTTTTAGTTAACTATCCTTATATTAGTTTCATTGAGCGGTAACAGTAGCGGAAGAAGTTCCTTTGACTTCTAAAGGAGTATCCTCCGAATCAGGATAACTTTTAAGCATTAATGTGGCTGTAAACGTAACTATGGCAGTAAAAATAATATAGCCGCTCACTGCATAGGCCGTGCCATACTTGTGTAAAAGAAACGTACAAATAAGCGGTGCGATTCCTCCCGCGATGATAGATCCAAGCTGTGTTCCTAGCGAAAGTCCGCTATATCGTAACCTAGCAGGGAAGCTTTTCGCAAGAAGCGCACCTTGTGGACCCACCTGCATACTATGAGGAATCATAGCTAAGGAGGTGGCCAGTAAAATAATCATCGGAGTGCCTGTATTAATAAGTCCAATGTAAGGGAATGCCCATAAGAAGGTAGCGGCCACTCCAACCAAATACATACGCTTAATGCCAAATCGATCTGACAAATAGCCAAAGAGAGGAATACAAAATACCATTACCACACTTCCGATTGTGTTTCCATTTACTAAAAATTGCTTGTCTATTTTAAATGTTTCCATGCCATAATTGATCATAAGAACAGTGTAGACGTAAAATGGTCCATTTTCAGATAGTCTGATCAGAGCTGCTAAAATAATCTCTCTTGGGTGCTTTTTGAGCACCTCTAGCACAGGCATGCGCGATACTTGTTTTTCCTCTTGAACATTTTGGAAAGAAGGTGTTTCCGTAATCTTTGATCGAATAATTAAGCCAACAATCAGCAGTACTACACTGAATAGAAAAGGTATACGCCACCCCCATGTATAAAAGGAGTTACCTGAAATATTCATAATCAGTGACATGACAAAGGAAGATAACAAGAGACCTGCTGCTACACCCATCTGTGGCCAACTCGCCATAAGGGCTTGCCGCTTCTTTTTCCCCCACTCCATTGAAAGAAGAACCGCACCACCCCATTCTCCTCCTACTCCAATACCTTGAATTAATCGTAATAGGATCAGCAAAGTAGGTGCCCACATGCCTATGTTGTCATAGCTTGGTAAAAGCCCCATCGCTAGACTGCTTATTCCCATCAAAAACATGGTAAGAACCAGTGCCGTTTTGCGGCCCACCCGGTCCCCAAAATGTCCGAAAATAGCTGCTCCAATAGGACGTGCTAAGAAGCCAATTGCCAATGCGCCAAATGATTGCAACGTTGCTATATAAGGATCGGAAGCGGGAAAAAATACTTTTGGAAAAATTAAAGCTGAGGCAGTTGCATACAAGAAAAAGTCATACCATTCAATCACTGAACCTATCGTTGCAGCAACGGCTGCAATTCTTCCCATTTTTTTATGTTTTACACCTTCAATTTTCATAGACTCACTCCCCTAAAAATTGTCCAAACATAAACGAACAGGAATATACCGCTAACAACATCCTGTTGAAGTGTGATTTCCTCATAAGTATTTTTCAAACCTTCAGACTTTTTTCTACATGTATCAAAAACTTTAATAATTTCCCTCATTCATGATTGCAAAGTGATCTTCCTTAGGGGCTGTGATAAACCCTAGATGCTGTAATAAATCAATAAATTTTTGAAGTGTCTCCAATTGATATTGGTCTATATTCGTTTCATCGAAATGATAAAAACCTTTTTTGGTTTTTAATCCGATATTTCCGCTTCTCATTTTCTCTTCAACAATTTCCGGCGGTGCAAATCGCTCTGACTTTAATGATTCTTTTAGATAGTTACTTGCATGGAAAAGCGTATCTGCTCCTCCCCAGTCAATAAACTCCAATAGACCTAATACGGCAAATCGAAGTCCAAAGCCAACCCTTGATGCTTTATCAATATCCTCAATGGAAGCAACCCCTTCTTCAACAAGCCTGGATGCTTCGTTCATCGCGAGCGCCTGAATCCTTGGAACAATAAATCCTGGGGAAGGTGCACATTTAATAGGAACCTTGCCAATTTCCTCAAGTAGTTTAAACATTTCCTTTAACGATATATCGCTCGTTTCATTACCTGGACTTACTTCAACTAACGGAATCAAATAAGCAGGATTTAGCCAATGTGTATTCATAAATCTATCTTTGTGCAAAACAAACTCAGCTAGTTCATTTACAGAAAAGGAAGAGGTGGTAGAAGCAATCAGTACGTCTTTCTGTAAAAATGGACAGATACGACTGTACACTTCTTTTTTTAATGCGAGAATTTCTGGCACAGCTTCAAACACGATTTCTGCATCTTTCCATATGTCATCCTGATCATCAATATGACGAACTTCTATTCTATCGACAATATGATTAATCATTTCAAATGGAAAAACGTTAGACCGTGCTAGAATCTCCAGCTGGCTCCTGATTTCAGTTAAGGCGGATGATTGTAATTGGTTGAATTCTTCCCTCTTCCGATTTTTAATATCCATAAGTGTTACTGGAAACCCCTGATAAGCAAAGGTTAAAGCGATCCCTCTACCCATTCGGCCGGCACCAGCGATGAAAATGGTCTTTTTAGCTGATTTCATATTGGAGTAATCCTTTCTTCAGCATCTCTTTCAACTCGGCTTTTGTTTTCGAAGCAAGCTGAAGATTCTCCAACGTTCTTCCGGTTGCGCGCAGGTCTTCACCAACTACAGCGGAAGCGATGGCCAGCAGCCCTTTTGCCGTTGGCACGGGAACATCCAGCCATTCACCGACTGAAACAAGAAAGGCAAGACCACACGCAACATCCTCTCTCATGTAACGGTGCGTTTTTAACTCTAATGGCTCAAACCAATCCTCTCCATCCACTAGTTTTTCATGAGCCCCGTTCCCATACATCCATTCTTCCCCTTCAGGATTATAATGATCATCTAGCGGAAAATGTGGCGCAGTGTATCCTAATGCCTCACGGATCCTAATTCTTTCATGATCCAGTTCTTTATGAACATTTCTGACAGAAGTTTGTGTTCCTTCATTGTGAATATCCCACTTGTCAAAATGCTCAATTGGACCAGCGTTCATTAAAATAAGCGGTGGATGAATGATGGGACCGGCATTCATTAATGCCCCGTCCAATGCATCTTGAATGGGTTCAATGGATGGAAATGCTTTTCTTAACACTTCAAATGCATGCTCAGATCGTTCACTAGGAAACACACCTGTCGGAAGCCGTGTTGCTCTTCCAGAAATAGAAACCGTTTGTTCATCATATTTTCTTGCTAAATAAGGTAATGTACCTGTTTCGGCAAAAGCAACCCTCGCCTTGCAGCCTTCATCGACTAGAACCTTTGACATTAAATAGCTTCCAAACGTTCCAGGCGGCAAGAATATCACCTGGCCATCTTCAAGCACAGGCGCTAGTTGTTTGGCTATTGATTGTTGTGAAACAGCCGGCAATGGAATGACAATTAATTCGGCTCCTTTAACCACCTCCTTCAAATCGGTGCTTGCTAGCTTTATAGAAACAGTTCTTGATCCATTATGGTCTTTTACATGGATGGTCCGATTATCGAGAACTGCTTGAAAAGCATCCTTGTCTCTTCTCCATAACCTTACGTGATGACCGTTTTCCGTTAAATCGACTGCTGCTGCATAAGATCCATTTCCTCCACCAATTACCGCAATTTCCATTCCCTTTTCCTCCTACTTGTCATTTGGAATACTGTCTTCTGTATACAAGCTAGTAACGTATTCAGTCCTCATCTTAAAGGGCTTCCTTATCTTCTAATCCCTCTAAAAAATATCATTTAACTGCATGGAGATAACGCTGATTTTCTCTCAAGGCTTGTACCCATTTCTCTGACTTCTCATAGCAATCTCCTATTTGCAGAACTCTTTTGTCTGTAAAAGGTTTTCCTATCAGCTGGAGACCGACTGGCAGAGTCCCTGCCGTAAAGCCGCAGGCAACAGAAAGCGCCGGAAATCCGAGAATGTTGGCAAGTGGTGTTTTTCCAAGCGTAAACATATTGCTAATCGCCTGTTCTGGAACCATCGTGCCGATCTCAAAAGGAGGCTGAACATTGGTAGGGCCGACTAAAGCATCCAGCTCTTTCATTTGCTTAAGAGTTTCGGTGATAAACTGTCTTCTGGTTCGTTGAGCATTTATATAATCGGTTGCGGAAATACTACGTCCAAATTGAAAGCGATATTTCAAATCATCCCCATATAAATCTCCAAATCTCTTTAACAACGGTTCATGAAAGGAAACAACTTCTGCTTGCGCAATTGTTTTTAAAGCATCAAGAGCCCTTTCTATCCCTGACAGCTTGATGGAAACGATTTCTGCCCCCAAATCGGTTAAACGTTGAAAAGCCTGCTGAATTACAATCTTCACCTTTTCATCGATTCCTGAAAACATATAGGGTTCATAAAAGCCTAGCTTAACTCCTTTAAGAGTTTGCAGGGCAGGATAAAGGACAGACTCATCCCTCTTAACAGTCGAATGGTCTTTGGAATCATATCCTCTCATCACTTCTAACATAATGGCCGTATCGTTTACGGTTCTTGCCATTGGACCTACATGGTCTAAAGACCAGCTAAATGGCAGGCAGCCCTCACGACTAACAAGTCCATACGTCGGTTTAAATCCTACCGTGCCACACATTGCTGCAGGCAGACGTATAGAACCTGCTGTATCTGTTCCAACAGCACCAAAGGCCATACCTGTTGCAGTGGCCACAGCTGAGCCACCACTCGACCCGCCTGGTATTCTTGTTAAATCCCATGGATTCTTCGCACTTCCATAGTGAGGATTTTCAGTTGTGGCTCCCATCGCAAATTCATGCAAGTTTGCTTTACCAATGATGACTGCTCCTGCGTCCTTCAGCTTTTGTATAGATGTTGCATCATCTGAAGGTACCCAGTCTTTAAAAACTTTTGACCCTCCAGTTGTTCGTACACCTTTGGTTTGCAATAAATCCTTCACAATAATTGGAATCCCGTGCAGTGGACCACGAAGTTGATTATTTTGAATTTCTTCTTCTAAATTCATCGCCTGACCCAATGCTTCTTCTTCCATCACCGTAATAAATGCTTGAAGGGCGGGTTCATTTAATTTAATATGTTCCAGTGTTAATTTAGTCAATTCCACTGGTGAAATCTCTTTCCTTGCCATTAATGATCCAGCTGTTTCAATCGTTGAGAAAAGCAATTCACTCATTTTACATCCTTCTCAAAATCTTCAAGGTTCAACGTAAAAGCAGGATCTACCATAAACATCTCAGCCTCTTCGAGTTCCAGGATATCCTGTAAATATTCAACTAAAGTCAAGAAGGTCCCCCCTCTCCTCCAGAATGACATATCTCTTTTATTTGACTGTTTAACGATTGTTTTCTAACAAGAAAAACGGACGTCCAATTGACGCTTCTAAACGGAAGAAGCGATCGAGGCCAGTTGCTCGAAATGAGTGTGTCATATTTGTAACCGTTTGCAAATCAGGGACATTATATAAAAAACACGCATGCCAATTAACCGGTCCAGCATGCCCGGCTGTTAATATATCTCTGTCAAACGTGCCTAATAATTCAGATCCATTTTCTTTCCACGCCACTAAAACTTCATGAAGCTGCGGTAATATTTCTTTTTCCTTTTGCTCCTGAGTAGTATCAAACCACCCTGTCGACTCAAACGTCATAAAAACTCTCAATGGATTGGGTATTTCAGGTGCACCATGTTTAATTTCTCCCATTACATTCATCTCCTTTAGTATCTGCTTAACGCATGAGCAATCCGCCGTTAATGTCAAAAGTTGAACCCGTAATATAACCAGCTGCATCTGAAACTAAGTAAGAGACCATGTTTGCCACTTCTTCCGCTTCACCAAAGCGCTTTACTGGAATGCTTTCCTTCATTCTTGCTAACACAGCTGGGTCCATCTTTTCCATTTCTGGTGTTTCAATGGCAGCGGGAGCAACAGTATTTACAGTGATCCCCTGATCAGCTAAAGACCTTGCAAATACTTTTGTTAAAACCAGCTGCCCTGCTTTAGAAGCACAATAATGGGCACCTGATGTCAGCGGACCCGCTTGACCCCCGAAAGAAGAAACATTAATAATACGCCCTTTTTTTTGCTGTTTCATTGAGTTCAGTACAGCTTGAGAGTAGAAAAAGGTCCCACCAAGATTGACTGATAATATAAGGTTCCATTCATCTTCCGTTACTTCCTCAATCACTGTTTCTTTACGGACACCGGCATTATTCACCAATATATCAATGCGGCCCCAGTTTTCCAGGATTGTTTCCACACTCTTTTTAATAGCATCGACATCTGATACATTCACCGTTAAAAACATCGAATAGGAAGAATGGTAACACTGCAAAAGATCAGATTCTTTTACTTCGTTTAAGGCAGTTTCATTCACATCAACAAAAACAACCCTTTTTCCTTCTGAAAGGAGCTTTATGGCAATCGCATGACCGAGACCCTGCCCTGCACCCGTAACGATCGCCACTTCTTGTTCTACTACCATCCTTTGCAAAAGTAATCGACTCCTCTCTTAGTTTATTAAAATACTTTTTATCACTCGCATGGCATTCCCTCCTGCTGCCTTGGCAATAGCTTTAGTTGAATAATGGTGTTTCACCAGCCATCCAATCATATTTTTCATAGCCTCAGCAGGGTTTTCCACCCCTTCTACATAGGTTGATTCCACAAAATCCTCTCCACTGTGAGAAGCTGAAATGCCTAACATATCGTCAAAGGCATGCTGTAAGGCTACATGGTCTCCAAAAAAAGTATCGGGTCCAAGACCAACATGATCAATGCCTACTAATTTGCTAATATATTCAAAATGTTCCATCACGGATTGCAGCGAATGGTTAGGTGAGCTTTTCGTTAATGTCGTATTCGGGGCAGCACAAACTCCAATGATTCCGCCTTTTTCAGCACATGCTTGTAAAACATGGTCAGGCTTCATTCGTGGTGTGTTCCACAAAGCCCTTGCTCCTGCATGTGTGATGAAAACAGGATGCTTACTTGTTTCAATCACATCTAAACTCGTTTGATCCCCGCAATGAGATATATCTATCATCATCCCTAATCGGTTCATTCGTTCAATTACGCGACGTCCGAAATTGGTTAGTCCGCCATCTCGATTCTCAATAAGTCCCGAACCAAGACTATTTGCTTCGTTATAGGTAATTCCCATGCAGCGGATACCGAAGCCATATAATATATCTACACGATCAAGTTCATTTTCTAAAATACTTGCCGCCTCTAGTGACGGCAAGATGGCTACTTGTTTCTTCCGCTTTGCTTTTAACAAGTCATCGTATGTGCTGGCGACATAAATCGTCTTTTGACGCTGGATATCAGCGTAGCGCATACCAAGTAAGTAAAGGACATCGTCCCATTTCAAGCCGTTTTTCGAGGCAATGATCGAAATGCCATCCATAAAATTTTCAAATATTACGTCAATTCCCGACATAGAGATTCCTTCATAATGAAAAGCAGTATGAAACTCACCGCAATAAGGAAGAATCTGTTCAGATTTTTTTGGCACAATAAAGCCATGGTCGCGTAATGAAACGATTGGGTATTTTGTAAATATTTTTTTCAGCTTCTCTTCTTCATTCTCCGTTAAATGAAGCGTGTACGCTGGGACTCGATCAAGATTATAGGATAATTCATATGATTTATAATCTTGATTTGCCTTTAAATAGCTAAAGGATTGATAACCGTCATATTGCTTCACATTCATCATGAATCACAGTTTAGCAACCGTTTTTTTCAATTGAAATTGCTCTTTCATAGGAAAAGCATCTTTCCATGATTTTTGGTTATCATCGTAGAGACCATCACTATACAATGAATTAAGTGATGGATTATCTAAGACCAGCGGTGTTTCTCCTTTTTGGAATGCTTTCACCTGCTGAAGTAAGATCCGGCGCATATGAATAACCGGTAAATCGCTCGTCCCAAGATGCTCAATAGTCCTGTCCACAATCGGTCCCATTGTTTCAGTGGCAGCATGATCTTGATTGGCAATCCCACGAATGCCTGTGAAGTTTCCTGTCTTTTGTAATTCTCGATCTTGAGCATATTCGTTTTCAAGATTGATTTGTTTCTTTAATTCCTTATCCAATTTTAACCCCCGGCGCTGATGCTGCGCCTCGACATCAATGGTCCGGTTGTGCGCAAACTGTACATCCCATGACCAGGTACTATAATCGTCTCTTGGAATAAACGCGTGCCACATTCCATCTTCCCCGCCAAATCTCGGTGGATATGTGTAAAATGGGAAGATATAATGAATCTCCATGAAAGCATTCTCTTTTTCCGTTCCAATTCCGACCGCAACACAACGCTTCCCATAGTTCGTATCTTCAACGGCCTGTTTTACTGGTGGATTTTTCACAAGCGGATGATCCGGATCGATCCCTAAATCACTGCTTAATATCCCTTCTTCTACTGCTTGGGTGTGATGAGCTTTATGCAAGAAAGCAGCGTGAACGTAATCTAAATCATTTTCCATCACCTGCGCATAATTACATTCCTGCCATACACGTTCGACTAATATGTTCTCATCCGGAAGGCTCATCCAATAAAAATCTGGTAATGGCGGCTGTTCGTCTTCAGGGCCCATATATGTCCAAACAACTCCATTAGTTTCTATTATCGGATAACTCTTCAACTTGATGGATTGTTTGAATTTTCCATCTTTCTCTTCTGAAGGAATTTCAGTGCATTTCCCCTCTGAATCGAACTTCCAGCCATGATACATACAGCGGATACCGCACCCTGCATTAATCCCGAAATAAAGGGAGGTTCCACGATGCGGACACCGTTCGTCAATCAATCCCACTTTCCCTTCCGTATCACGGAAAGCAATGAGGTCTTCACTTAATAATTTTACCCGCTGAGGCTTCCCATCACGTTCTAATTCCTCAGACTTCAGAACAGGAATCCAATAGCGGCGGAACATATCACCCATTGGAGTCCCAGGGCCTGTTTGCGTTAATAACTGATTATCCTCTTTAGATAGCATTTTTTTCCCCCCTGAATTCAGTTCATTTATTATTGCTTTATCTCAACTGGTTCTGATAAGTGACCGATTTTTCCACGGAAAAACAGAAGCGGTTTTTTCTCCTCATCAAATGCGGCACTCTTCACACGTCCAGTGACAATATAATGGTCACCACCTTCAAGTAAGTCATCTACACTGCATTCAATCGTTGCCAAATTCCCTGTTAAGATTGGTACGCCATCACCTGATAGAGAGTACGAAGCACCCTTGAACTTATCTTCGGATTTTTTTGCGAAGCGCCAGCAATCTTCTTCTTGGTTCTCTTGTAATATATTAACGGTAAAAGGATGATCTTTTTTAAACGCATGTACGCTGCCTGCCTTCTTATCGATACAAACTAGAATTAAAGGCGGATCCAATGAAAGCGACGAAAAAGCGTTCGCTGTTAAACCAATAAAACCACTCTCACTTTTTGTGGTAATGACTGTAACACCTGTAGCAAAATGTCCAAGCGTTTTTCGAAATTGAAGTGAATCCATATTTTCTCCTCCTTTGGTATGAGCTGCCATCATATGCAGCACCTCTTTACATTTTTATTTTTCCAAGCATTAACATGATTTGCAGGGACATCTGAATTTCAAAGCGGCTATTAGAGCTTGATAGATCAACAGAGAGCAAGTCTTCAATTTTTTGTATTCGATATCTCATTCCACTAATCGAAATCGACATTTCTCGTGCTGTTTTATGCAAATTAAATTCATTTTGCGAATAATAGAATAGTGTCACCAACAGCTCTGAATTTTTCTTTTGATCATATTCGAGGATGGGATGTAATTTTTCATTTGCAAATCGCTCCAGCTCCATCGGTTCTCTTGCATTTAAAAATAAGGTTAAATGACCTAATTCACTTGTTAAAATAACCCGAGAATCTGAGGATCTCACTTTGGCTAATTCAACCGCCTTCTTCGCTTCTTCAGCATTTTTATGAAAATCAGAAAGCTGCCGGGTTTCATCACTGATTCCAATATAAATCTGCTGTTCCTGGTTTCCAATCTGCTTCAGAAGCTGCTCACCAAACTCTTTAATCGTGGTTCCTTCAGAGTCGATATACTTCTTCAAGATAATAGCCTGAATGGTATTTAATTTGGTTAAAATAAGGGGAGCATCAAATTTATGCTGTTTTTGATAGAATTTATTGGTTAATTTATTTCTAATTTTCAGATAATCGTAATTAACAGAGCCCTTTTCTTTCACCTTCCGGTCATTAATTTCCATATGCAAGATAAAATGCGGCTCCGATAAATCATAACCAATGTAGGAAAAGCGGCTGTTAATTTCCTTTGTGTCCACTTCCTTATTGTTTAGCAGCTGCTCAAGAAGTTCACCTTTCATCCGTTGTTCTGTTTCGATGGCCACTCGTTCATTCTGTACATGTAAGGCGGCAACTGTCGCTACCCTTTCAAGCAAATCTTTGCGAAAATCATCGTTCTTTTGATCTGAATCTATCGTGATAAACCCATAAATCTGATTTCTGTTAGTGATTGGTATCGTCAAAATGGTAAATGTTTTATCCTTAAATGGTGTTTCAACAATGGAGTTATGATGAATCACTTCTTTGCACTTGTCCCAGATATTTCGTGCTGTCATATATTCATCCATTCCTGGATTATCTCCATATTTAGCAAGCAGTTCAAAATGTTTATTTTCAATTAAAACCTGGCAATGAAGGCTTTTTCCTAGCAGATTGGCAAAGGTCTGGAAACCTTCTCCCTGAAGCATGGCTTGTGTCAAATTTCGGCTTAATGAAGAACCTAATTCAAATCTTTGTTTCTGATGCTCCACTCGCCGATACATTTGGTCAAGTTCACCGGACATATCTTCGTTTTCAAAGAAAAAAAGATCTTCAGCAATTTCTTCGCCCCAATGTTCAACCGTTTTACCTACATAACGGCAGTGATCATCGCCTTTACCTTTGCAATTAACCTCTTTAAAAATGGTTCGCTTTCCTAAACATTCACTTGTGTAACCGCTTGCATATCCAGCTAAATAAAAGCAGACTGGTTCTGTATGCTTGGGGAAATGCTGCAGGTGTTGATTGGCTTCGTCCGAGTCAATCCAATAACCAGTTACATCAAAGAAACCTTTCTTCATGTCCACATTGAATGTTTCTGGGTACGAGAAGGCCCTTCCTGTCAAATAATGCATTTTGGATCCGGCAATAAGCCACTCTAGTTCATCCTGCCAATTAATCGTTTCTTTAAGGATACGTGCTTCGTGAACGCCACATTGATAACCATATCTTAGTAGAAATCGTTTGGCCCGCTGAACACCAAGTGCCGTAATTAAGTCTTTTCGGAGCACTCCCCAGGCCGTTGCACTTGTAAGAGACAACTGTAATTCTTTTAAATTCATGCCCGGTTTTTCCGATATACTCATAAAATGGTCTAAATTAAGGTCACTAGCTTTAATACTCACGGTATCACCCTCATTATATTGACTTTTGTTTATTTAAACATTCGTCAACGAAATAATAAAGGCTTTTTTTTACTCCGCCTTTCCCGAACTGCAAGTACATTTTCTTATGGTTGTAACTATTTTCTGAATGGAGATATGTTAAAAACTGAATGATGGCTTTCCGGCGCAATATAATATTCTCCAGCCCGAAGTCAAAAAACCAATGATCGATGACGTTAAAGACACCCCGATTGACGGAATATTGTTTCGAACAAAAATCGATAAATCCTTTGTCTGGTAAATGAACAATCCATTCAAACTGATAATCGGATGGTGATTCCTGCATATCTAGTGCGTGCATCGGCGATGTCCTCCTTTACTTGTGAAATCAAGTCTGATTGGCAGGGTCAGATGTAGCCGGGCATCGGCGGCACGCCTAGGAATACCGAGCCGGCGCCGTCGTACATGCCTTCGCTGAGGAACGCGTGCTGGGTCACGACCATCGCGTCGCGCAAATAGCGCTGCAGCGGGTGCCCGTCGTAGATTGCTGCGGTGCCGGCAAGCAGGTAGGCTGACTGCACGGCGCTCGCGCCTGCGCGGGAAGCTTGTACAGCTGCCAGACGCAACATGCTTGTTTGGTCAGTGGAGACACCGTCGCCCCTCAGGATCGAGTCCCAAGCAGAATCGGTGGCCTCGTAAAAGAAGGAGCGCGCCGACCTTAGCGAGGCTTCTGCCTTTGCCACTGCGATTCGAAGGTAAGCGCGATCGGCCATCTTCGGTGCACCGGTGATGCCAGAACGGACACCCGCCATCTGAGAAACTTCATCAAGCGCGGCGCGAGCTACGCCAAGATTGACCACCGCCAGGACTTGCGCTGCATATGCGATGGATGGATACTGGTAGATCGGCTCTTCAATAGAAGGCACACCGCCACGGACAAAGGTCCATTCGTCTGAAACGAAGACGTCTTTCACCCGCAGGTCATGGCTACCCGTTCCGCGCATCCCTAGCACTTCCCAGTTCTCGACGATTTCCACGTCCTCAGGTCTAAGCACAGCGGTAAGCGGCTTGCCGCCTTCCACGGTGCCAATACCGACGCCGAGAATGTCGGCGCCCTTGCAGCCGCTCGCGAACTTCCAAAGACCGTTCACTCGCCAGCCGCCCTCGACCTTCTCTGCTGGCTGGACCGGAAACAGGCCACCCGCGAAGGACACGTCCGGGCCATTTGCGTAAAGGCGTGCGAGCGTATTGCGTGGCAGGGCCGCCAGGTAGACCGCAGCAGAACCGAAGCTCGCCACCCATCCGGCGGAGCCGTCAGCCTCAGAGATGGCCTCGATCAGCCTGAGGAACTCCGCGGGCGAGCAGGCATCGCCGCCATAGCAACGCGGCGTGTGAGCGCGATAGACGCCCAGTTGCTTTAGTTGCGCTACCATGTCCCGAGGCACGTGCCGCTTCGCGTCAAATTCATTCCGTCGGGCGCGGATTTCGGTCAACACACAGTTGAGCAGGTTCTGACTTTTTATTTCAGCAGTCATGATTCTTTCCTCCCTATATCCTAAATAGTACTATCTGAAATTTTTGAATATTTTACTTATGTTCACATCTTAAGGGATTAATAAAACATAAACAATCTATCATCCAGTTTGAAAATTCAAATATTTCAGACCTTTTAGTGCTAATTTATAATTCTTGCAGGCCATTTCTTTTCTATTAAACTCACTTACTATAAGATTAAAGTGGATCATATTATTCAATTGAAAAGGGGAAAAAACATGATTTCCAAAATGGAACATACGGCCATTATTGTTTCGGATATGGACCGGTCGATCGAATTTTATTCAAGAATCCTTGGATTTAGCGTTCGCCTTCGGGGAGTCAATCCAAATAGGGAGCTAGCATTTTTATATCTTGAGTCACAGCCCGATATGGAAATTGAACTGATTCGTGATATTAATCCTATCGGAGAGTATGCAGAGTGTGGAATCGTGAACCATCTTGCATTTACTGTCGAAGATATAACCGTGGCCATCCACCATTTCAATGAAAAAGGAATTCATTTCACATCTGGTGAACCAAAGCCGACACTGGAAGGCGGGCGAATGATTTTATTCTATGGACCAGACCACGAGCTTCTCCAACTTGTAGAACGTGTGAAATCCTAGCAGGGTATAACCTAGTAGGAGGGATGATACACAGAACTTTTTTAGGTAAAACCTTATTCATGGTAATAAAAAAAGCGTAAATACCCTTATCACGGAATCTTTACGCTTTTTAATTAGCCAATGTAGATATATCAAGTATGCGAAACGATCAATTCACAATTCCCGTCTACTTCAAATTCGCCAAATCCCACAGGGATGATCAGATGAGCCCCCTTCTCCAATCCATATGGCTGACCATTATGAAGAAGTGTTCCATTCCCATTAATGACGCTAAGCAACAGATATTGATTATTAAATGAGAAAGCAGCTTTTCCACTAACCTCCCATTTGTAAACAGAGAAAAAGTCTGACTTCACAAACGTAGTAATCGTTACATTTTCAAGCTCCTCGACTTTAGGAGCAATTCTAGCATCTTGATGTGGAACAGTTGTCACATCTATAGCCTTTTCTAAATGAAGTTCGCGCAAATTCCCTTCCGCATCTCGACGGTCGTAATCATACACCCGGTAGGTTGTGTCAGAGCTTTGCTGCGTTTCTAAAACTAGCGTTCCTTCACATAAAGCATGGATGGTTCCGCTTGGAACATAGAAAAAGTCGCCTGGCTTGATTTTGACTCTACGCAGTAGCTCGTTCCATTTCCCATCATTGATTTGCTCAATTAATTCTTCTTTTGTTTTCGCATTATGGCCAAAAATCATATCCGCGCCGTCTTTACAATCAAGAATATACCAGCATTCGGTTTTCCCAAGATCCCCATTTTCATGAACCTTCGCATAAGAATCCTCAGGATGGACCTGAACGGATAAATCCATGTTCGCATCTAATATTTTCGTTAAAAGTGGAAAAACCTCTTCCTTCGGGCTTCCAAAAAGCTCGGGATGTTTACGGTATAAATCGTCCAATGCCATATCCGCATATGGACCGTTTTCCACAATAGATGGCCCATTGGGATGTGCGGAAATCGCCCAGCATTCCCCTGTTTGATCATTTGGAATGTTGTACCCAAATTCGGTTTGTAAAGCGGTACCGCCCCAAATTCGCTCTTTAAAAACTGGTCTTAAAAACAATGGTTGCATAATTATTACCTCCAGGCATACGTTTATCGTTGATTTTCCTCTTGAAATGCTTGATAAGCAAGCATGAGCGAGCCAGTAATTCCCGCATTGTCACCTAAACCTGGACCGACAATATATTCAGTAAGATCCGGCAAAGCCACATACTCATTAACAAATTCCTTCAAATACTTATAGACAGAAATAAACACTTGTTTTTGATTCATAACTCCCCCGCCAAGGATGATTTTTTTCGGCGAAAGAATCAATACATATTGCATCAAGGCTTGGGCAATATAGTATCCTTCTAGGTCCCAAACTTCCATTCGATTAACAAGCTGATCTCCTTTTGCTCCCCAGCGCTCTTCAATGGCAGGTCCAGCCGCTAGACCTTCTAAGCAATCGTGGTGATACGGGCACTTTCCTCGAAACTCGTCATTTGGATGCCGTCTTACAAGAATATGCCCCATTTCAGGGTGTGAAAGTCCTTGAAGAAGCTTCCCTTGAACAATTGCACCTGCCCCAATTCCAGTACCAACTGTAATGTACAAGCAGCTATCCAATCCTTTTGCCGCACCAAAGGTAACCTCTCCCAATGCTGCTGCATTTACATCTGTATTAAACCCAATGGGTACTGAAAATACATCTCTTAATGATTGTACAAACGGATAATCCCTCCACCCTGGCTTCGGCGTAGAAGTAATATTACCGTATGTAGCACTTTCCGGATTCACATCAATGGGACCGAACGAACCCACACCAATTGCATGTATAGGATATTGATTGAAAAATTCAACCACCTTTGGCATCGTTTCCGCCGGTACAGTGGTTGGAATCTGAATACGGTCTACAATATTACCATTTTCATCGCCAATAGCACACACAAACTTTGTCCCGCCCGCTTCAATTGCACCCAACATACATAAATACCTCCCAAAAAGAATTTCTACATTTTATTAGAACTAAGCACAGATCCTTTTTTTGATTTTCTCCAAATAAAATAAAGAGATGGAATCATAATGACATAGATAATCGGAAAAAGACTAAACGAGACAGGTAAAAGCAGGCCAAAATCAAAGTATTTTCTCATCGCTAAAAACAAAAATACCCCGATAATTCTTCCAACACCAAGTGGGATTTCTCGGATAATGATATAGTCCAAGCGCTTTTCCTTGTACTCAGGGTCCTTCTCAATCGCTTCATAAATCATAGCGCTCATCGAAGTGATCACCATATTTTGTGCTAATGGCGATATAATTCCAAAAATAATCAACGAAATGAGGACAGGAAGGACGGATAACAATACAGAACTCAAAAATATACTTACCGAACCGATTGCATAAATGGCGAGACGATATTTCGGATTAGAGAACTTAGCGAGCAGATAGAATGTAGCAATTGCAATCAACTCTGCAGCCATATTATAAACTCCTAAACTTAATTCTCCACCAGCTACTTTGAAGGTAATCATCGTAATCAAAAAGGTCCCGTACACGCCTGATACAATCCCATCAGCAAACATTACCTTGTACATCTTTTTCCATTCCTTTGACGGATTCTTGATAACATCCCAAAAATAACTTTTTGTTGTAATCGGGTGTCCCTTCACTTTTAGAGAGGTTAAAAAGGATATAAAAAAGAATATACAAGTTCCAATAAAAACGACATAATAACCCAACATACCTTTCAATTGCGAGATGATGATCCCTGAAAGAACCGGGCCGATCACACCTCCAATGGTAAATAGAATTCCTTGAACATATAAAAATTGATCCCGATTATCATTGGTTGTTAAATCTAATACAGCCAAATGCATGCCGACATAATATAGGCTCATCGCTAATCCATTTGAAAATCCTAACAACATGATATGCTCACTTAATGTGTCATGAAAAATAAGCATAATTAAATAGGTAATCAGATAAAATACAAATCCTAAACGCATCGTAATCATCGGGCTCGTTTTCCTAGCCAGCCAACCGCAAAGGCCAAAACAAAAGATAATCGCGATGGACCAATACAAGCTATAATAAGCTAGCAGTGAATAGGTTTTATCCAATTTCCATAAGAAAACACTTTGAAAAACACCAGACAAAACGCCGCCAAAGGAAAATAAGGCATTCATCAGTAAATAAAACTTTAATTCCGTAGAAAAAGACTTAAAAATTTGAAGCATTCTTTGATCTCCTTATACAGGAGTTTTCGGCCTCAGGGTCGAAAACTCCTGCAACTAGTGGTTAATTATCGCTTTTGAAACTTTAAGATTAGGAAAGTTAGCCATTGCTGTTGGCAGCTCTTCTATTGTAAAACGATGAGAAATGAGCGACTCGACATCCACCACTTTTTTCGCAATAAGTGAAATAGCTTCTTCATGGGTATAAGGGTTTACGAATGAACCCTTTATGGTAAGTTCTTTTGAAAAAATTTCAAATGGTGACACAGAAATAACAGTATCAGGCGCTGACACCCCAAAAAGTAGCACTTGACCGCCCTTTGCTGCTGATTTAACTGCCAATTCCATACTATCCGCTCTGCCCACACATTCAATCACAACATCTGCCTCTAGCTTAGACGCATTCATTAGATGGATCACGTCATCAGCACCCAGTTTATAAAGAAGCTCTCGTTTGTTCTCCGCAGGTTCACTCACAATGATTGAATCAACGTTTTGTTGTTTCACCAATTGCAAAAACAATTGGCCAATAAAGCCGCCTCCAATAATGAGTACCTTACTTAAGGGAGACAATCGAACCTTCCTAAAACCATGTAATACACAGCCTAAAGGTTCGACAAGCGCAGCCTCTTCAAAAGTCATCTGGTCTGGGAGCTTGTAACAATTGGCATCGGGCACAACACAATACTCACCCATACCGCCATCCCTTGTTACGCCTACCGCTTGGAGATGATTACATAAATGAGCCCGGTTGCTCCGGCAATACTCACATGTCCCGCAATAGATGTTCGGATCAATCGAAACACGATCCCCTTTTTGGAGGGTTGATACTTCTGCACCGACTTCCACTACTTCACCTGACAATTCATGCCCGAGGACAATTGGCGGCTGGACTTCAGCTGAACCGGGATGACCATGATAAATATGCTGATCCGTACCGCAAATTCCACAGCTTTTTACCTTTACAATGACCTCTTTGGGTGATGGTGAACGATAGTTCCAATCCATTATCTCTATTTGCTTTGTACCTTTCAAAACCGCCGCTTTCATCCGAATATCCCCTCTGTTTTTGTACTATTAATGGCCTTCACTCTCAAGGTTTCCCAAGGAACGTCTTTCCCCTCAGCCTGTCTGATCTTAATTGTTCTGCTCTCATTTGGCAGTAAATCAAAGAAATTATCCTCGATTACAAGCTGCTCCATCTCCATTTCAATGGTGACCATTCGCGCGAGCATATTCGTAGAAACGGTTAACTCATTTTTCTCACGGTCAATCGAAACAGTTACTTCAGACTCTTCCAATCTCAAGTCCTTTTGATCGCGGAAATAGTAGAAGTTTTCATCCGTTTTATTCCTTTTTGAGCGAATGACGATAACGGCCTCTTCTGGCTGCAGACCACTAAGGGCTTCCTGCTCTAAAACAACGTCTACTTGCTGCGAAACATTGGCTTGCACCGAAACCATCCATTGCTTTGAAAATACTTTTTCGCCATTAAATTGATAAACGGCCAGTTCAATTTCATCCTCATAGGTTTCTAACCGGTCATTTATCACCCAAATAGCCATATCTTTACCTGGTTCATGAGCAAGCGTTAATAGAACTGGACTATAGAACTTTCTAGCATAATGATAGGAAGCTTTGGGCAATAAATAATAGTCGATAACTGACCAACTTGTACCCGGCCAGCAGTCATTTAACTGCCAAAATAACGCACCGCTTGTATGTGGTTTGTTGCGCCTGTAATGTTCGATTCCATACTTCAAACCTTCTGCTTGCGTTAACATCGAATAGGAAATGTACTCATCTAAATCCTTTGGAACTCCTGTATAGCCTTCCATCAGCAAAATTCCTTTTGGATGATGGATATCTTTATTGCGATAGGCCATTTCTTCGCTTCCCCAGTAAAATTGATCCTTCGGGATATTTCGTTCTAATGTATAGCGATTAGAAGAAGCATGCATGCCAAATTCACTCGCAAAAAGTGTCATATCATTTTTAAAATTTTTAAATGACAGCCCTTCAACACTGTAATTCACCGTTTGTGGCTCACCAAACGTTCTAGGCTCAATATTCCCGTGCCAAACCTGCCAGTTATGCGTGTCTCCCTCTTTCCTTGAGTTATGATCATTTCCACCAAATGGCGAGCTTGGCCAAAACAAACGAGTTGGGTCGAGTTCTTCAAGTAATTCAGGCATTAATTCATGATAGATTTTTTCACCGTAAAAAGGATGAGTGATTTCACCTGATGAAAATAATGCTTCATACAGCCAATCATTCTCATTGTTTCCACACCAAAGTGCCAAGCAAGGATGATTACGCAGGCGTTTGATGACATGAATGATTTCCTCTTTGACATTGGCCATAAAGTTCTTATTGTAATCAGGATAGAGAGCACAGGAAAACATGAAATCCTGCCAGACTAAAATGCCAAGCCGATTACACTCGTCATAGAAAACCTCTTTTTCATAGATACCGCCGCCCCAAACACGAAGCATATTCATATTCGCATCTTTGGACATCTTGATTAAGTGCTTGTAACGAGAATCTGGGACGGCTCCGATGAAGCTATCGATTGGAATCCAATTGGCACCTTTAGCAAACAGCTTTTCACCATTTAAAACAAAGGTAAAACAGCGGTTTCCTTCCTCGTCCTTACGCAGTACCTCAATGGTTCTAATCCCGAAGTCTTCTTGTTTTTCATCCACTTTCACACCGTCCGCATGCAATTCAACCTTTAGTTGATAAAGGTGTGGCGTGCCAATGTCATGTGTCCACCAGAGCTTTGGATTTTCTATTTCGAGTACAGCTTGTGCCTTTTTACAGTCTTCTTTTACCTTGGTTATATAATTCTCTTCACCATAAGAAAGGTTTATATCTACCACATAATCTCTATCTTTTCTAAATGACGCTATTTCCACTTCGATCTCGACAATTGCTTTGTCAGGAGAAATAGATTTTGTTTTTGCAAATACAGAGTCGATTTTAGCAAAAGTTCTCTTCTCTAAATGAACTTCCTTCCAAATCCCCGCCGCAACTAAGCGCGGACCCCAGTCCCAGCCATAATGGCTTTGGGCTTTCCTCGTCCAAATTCGTTTCTTGCTAAATCCAGACCAATAATATTGAACCTTGTCTTTCACATGAACATGGACTGGATCAAATTTTACCGCCAATACATTTTTCCCTTGCTTCAGCTCCCGTGCAACCTCAAAGCTGTGACTAATATACATATTCTCCGTTGAACCCAGCTCCACACCATTTAAATAAACGGTAGCAAACGTATCAAGCCCCTCAAAGATAAGCTCATATTTGTGGTCTTTCGTAATTTCATCATTGAACTCAAACGTATTGCGATACCACCAAACCTTTTCCTCTACCCACTGACATTTCAAATCATTGTGTCCGTAAAAAGGATCTTCAATCAGGTTTCGGTCCATCAGCGTTGAATGCACATCACCTGGTACTGAGGCTGTCATCCAGAAGTAATCAATATATTCAGGTGCAGCGACCTCAAGATCACGTGCAGCCCCTACATCAAAATGTTTTATTTTCCAGTTATCATTTATTTTCATAGTTCGTCACCTGCCATTGAAAAATGCTTTCAATATATCAGTCTTACTAGTAAAGCCTATTTAAACTTAAAACATAGTAAAAAGGCCAAAATCAGTCTCACGATTTTGGCACTTATTTTTTCAAATTATAGATAAGTCAATGAATCCAAGATTTCTTTTAAACTTAATTCCGCACATGCCATGGATGTATCAGCAACGCCATAAAACATTTTAACTACATTGCCTTCAACAACAGCACCGCAAGAAAAGACTACATTTCCAAAGAACCCTTCTACTTCATAGTCTGCTTCAGGCTCTAGAATCGGTTGGTTCGAACGAGCAATAACCTTTGTTGGATTTTCTAAATCTAGGAGAACGGCACCCATACAATAGCGGTGATCCTCAGTTGCACCATGATAAAGCTCCAGCCAGCCTTTTTCTGTCTTAAAAGGAACAGCCCCTCCGCCCATACGAGCGCTATCCCACATGCCCTCACGTAAACCTAGTAAATGCTTGTGATTACCCCAATGCAGGAGGTTAGTTGATTCAGCAATCCACATTTCTGGCATCCCTACACTTTTTGGTACAGGACGGTGGATCGCATAGTATTTTCCATTAATTTTTTCTGGAAAAATTAAGACGTCTTTATTTTCCGGTGCAAAAATCATTCCATGATGTTCAATCGACACAAAGTCTTTTGTGGAAACCATCGATTCTCCCACACCAACAGGTGAAACAGCACTAAAATAGATATAATAAGTATCTTCAATTTTAGTAATCCTTGGATCCTCTATCCCAAATGTTTCTAACTCATTAGATGGGTAAACTAACGGATTCTCATCAATGGTGAAATGATGACCACCATCTTTGCTTCTTGCAATCCGCAAGTATGCTATAGATGTTAAATAGTCCCATGAATGAATATCCCCGCTTTTTCGAATCACACGTGGATCAGCGAAATCATAAGTAGGATCATCTAATCGAAACTCTAAAATCTCAAGTTCGTTTGTTTCAGGATTATAAATTGGCGATTTAACGATAATCGGGTCTTCACTAATTGGTCGTTCTGCTACACGAAGAAGCATGATAATTTCATCCTTATACGTTGTAACACCTGCATTAAAAGCACCGATAACTTCAAAATCAGCTCGATGCGGTTTCACATCTGCTGGAGTGACTAGAGGGTTCTCTTCATATCTATATACATTCATTTTAATGACTCCTTTGTTGTATCAGATTTACCGCTCGTATTGTAAAAACGGATCGACAATGGTAATTTTTTGAGCTTCTGCATCACTAATTCCTGCATAAATATCAGCCGTTCCATCGGGTTTTCGAACTAACCCACCACTAAAGACGACATCTACTAAGTCTGGACGCTTCGTTGGACCAGGAAGGAACTGACTTCTAGTTGCGATTAACTCCATATCAGAAAATTCACTTGTTTCCGGATTAAGGGCAAAAACCATTGGGTAATAGTGGCGGTTTCCTTCACTATCAAAGGAGGCAACATGTCCTAATACTCCAACAAGACCATTTGATAAAAGGTGCGGCTCGTTGGCCCCGCCCCATTCTTCATCAATGAACTGCCCTTTTAGTAACGGCGCTTCGTTGACCACATCAATAGTCAATTCTTCTAATGAAGAAATACTAGTCCAGCCAATTTTTCCTCTTCCACCTTTTTCACCCTGAGGTCTGGTTAATACCCCAATGCTCCCATCTTTTAATTCCACAAGCCTGAGGTCTTTCATCCCGTCTGGACCTTTTGCAAATTCTTGTAAGCTTGCAATCGATGGACCTTTATAAAAAACTGTTCTCCAGCCAAGTTGTCCTTCATTCGTTGGGTGAGGGAAAATTTGGACGCCACCCAATACTAGCTCTCCCGCGATTCGAGTAAAGAAAGGATCTTGCAATTCCAGGACTGGCGCATTTTCTCTTGGTACCCACTCACCGTTTCTTTCGACAAAGAAGTATACATTGGAGTGTTCACTGTCACGTGATTCCACTCGTCCGGCAATGACAAGCTCTCCCTCATCCTCAAACGGTGCGCTAATATTATAAACATCATTTTCCCCAATACCTGTGAATACAATTTTTTCAGGATTGGTTGGTTGTGTTTTTGAAGTATATTCCTCTAAAAGCTGTTCACATGTTTGAGCATTACCTTTCCTTAACAAGGTCATTTCCTATTTCCCCCTTTAGAATCATTGCTTCATTCGCTAAGATTGTTACGACATTTTCACGATCCAACCTTGTTCGTTTTGTTGAAAGTAACAACTTCATAGTGCCTGCTACTTCAAGCGTTTTTGGTTGATCAGTGAAATTCAAAACTACTAATATTTTTTCAACTGAATCCGTTCTGACGAAATAGATCATTCCATCTTCGTTTCGTAAAAATTCATAATCTCCGAACTGTAGAGATGAATGTTCTTTTCGCAGCTTCAGCAATTTTTTATAAAAAGAAAGCATCGATTCCGGATCATTTATCTGGTCTTCAACAGTAACTTTGTAGGCATCTTCTGGCACCGTAATCCACGGCAGCCCCTCTGAAAAGCCGACATTGTCATGTGAATTCCATTGCATCGGAGTACGTGACTTATCGCGAGATTTTTCATTCGCAACAACTAGGGCTTCTTCAGGTGACTTACCCGCTTGTAATGCGAGCGTATAGCCCATGATTCCTTGAATATCTTTCATTTTCGATAGGTCGTCTGTAATCCAATCTCTCATCCCGATTTCATCGCCAAAATAGATGAACGGAACACCCTTTGCCGTCAGCATCAAAGTAGCAACCAGTTTGGCACGATCTTCATTGCCGCCAAATCTTGAAATATGTCTGGACATATCATGACTAGAAAAAAATAAGGTTGGAATTTGAGATGAATCATAGGTTTTCTCTGTTTCCACTAATTGCTGAAAGAGCCTACCCGTATCAAACTCACCCATACTCCCGATATTAAAATTAAACACCACATCTAATTTGTTAAGGCCCGAATATTTTTTTAGAACTTCCAAGTCCTCGGAACCTACCTCACCAACAAGAAATTTTTCCGGATATTGATGAACAAACTCTGCAATTTCCTCAATAATCGCTATAATTCCTTCTTGGTCTTTATCGTATAAATGAATTTGTTCCTTATTCTTCAAATCATATCGATTGTCCTGAAACGCATCATTAACCTTTAAGAAGTTGATGACATCCAGCCGGAAACCATCGATTCCCTTTTCAAGCCAAAATTGCATCACATCAAACATGGCCTGTTTCACTTCAGGATTGGCCCAATTCAAATCAACCTGTTCCTTCGCAAAAGCATGGTAATAATATTGGTCTGTCTCCCTGTCATATTCCCAAGCCGGGCCGCCAAAGAAAGACTCCCAGTTGTTCGGCTCATCTCTCCAGATATACCAATCACGTTTAGGATGGTCCATTGATGACTTTGACTCTTGAAACCATTGATGTTCAGAAGAAGTGTGATTGAGCACTAAATCGGCAATTACCTTGATACCACGTTGATGTGCTTCCTTTATAAACGTTTCAAAATCCGCCATCGTTCCATATTCCGGATCGATTCCATAATAGTCGGAAATGTCATAGCCGTTATCGACCTTTGGTGATGGATAAAACGGAGTCAGCCACAATCCGTCAATCCCCAATTCTTTAAGATAGTCGAGTTTAGAGGTCATCCCAATAAAGTCGCCGATTCCATCACCATTTCCATCTTTAAAGCTGGGCATATAGATTTCATAAAAAGTCGATTGTTTCCACCATTTCACCATAATGTTAGAACTCCTATTAATTACTTAAGTGTAAATTGCATTCCTTCTTGGAACTTTTTCGCGAATAGTAAGAAGATAATAATGATTGGCATTGTTAATAACACAGCAGCCGCGTACATAGGACCTGGATAGCCGCCGTAAGGACCGAACATTTGTGATAAAAGGACGTTCAGCGTTAGCATATTATCGCTTTTCGCGACTAACATATCCCATAACAACTCTGTCCATCTTTCCATAAACAAGAATAAGAAGATAACGGTCGTAATCGATTTCGACATTGGCAGGACGATTTTAAACATGATTTGCAATTCACTCGCCCCATCCAATTTTGCCGCTTCAATAAATGTATCTGGTATCGCCTTAAAGAAGTTCGTATACATAAATACCGCCCATAAGCTGAGGGCTTTTGGTAAAATCATTCCCCAATAAGAGTCATACATGCCGAGTCTTTGAATCACAAGGAACGTAGGGATTAACAAAATAATCGCCGGGAAAAACATTTGAAATAAAATAACGTTATTAACAGTGTCTCTTCCTTTAAAAGGCATTTTCGCTAATGCATACGCAACCATAACACCTGTGACCATCATTAAAAATGTGGATGCACCTGAAACGATAAAACTGTTAAAAAACGCATTAAGCCATGGCCTTGGGATGACCGCTTCGCCTCCACCAAGCAACCATTGATACGATTTCAAGCTGTACTCTGTTGGAATTAGCTTCTTATCTACTTGATCCCAAACAGCAAAAGAATTTAACACCATATAAATATACGGAAAGATCATAATCAGTAAGAGAACAACGGCAATTAGGTAACGAAACAATAATCCGTTTTTCTTAGCTCCACCCATTTCGTTTCCCCCACATTTCTAAGAGTTTTCGAATGATAAATATTGAAATAAACGTTACTACAGACGCAATAATGGCAATCGCTGAAGCATAACCCGCTTGAAGATTCGTGAACGCTCTTGTAAAAATCTCCATTTGCCATGTATTGGTTGCAAAATTTGGTCCTCCACCTGTTAATTGATACACCTCTGTGAAAATACCAAACGTAACACCAATCGATAGGATTAATACTGTAAACAAAGCCGGGTACAGAAGCGGAAAGGTGATCTTCCAAAAACGCTGCCAGCCTGTTACCCCATCAATACTAGCTGCTTCATACACTTCCTTATCAATACTCTCAAACCCTGACGTTAAAATCAGCGCATAGTAGCCAGTGAATTTCCAAGCGATAATCATCGCAACTACAAAGAGTGCAGCAAAAGGTGTTCCAAGCCAGTTAATATCTAATCCAAATGACCCTCGCAAGAATTCATTCAACGGACTGTTGTAAGATAAAATTCCTTTAACGATAAATGACGATACAACCCCTGATGCTAAATAAGGGAGGAAAAAACCAATTAAAAACAATCCTTTAAATTTAGGTAGTCCTTGAACGATTAGTGCAACGATAATCGAAGATGCCACTACTAATGGAACAAATAGGGCCATAAATTTAAAGGATACAAAAAATGCACTCTGCACACCTGGGCTTTTGAAAGCCTGCATGTAATTTTCAAATCCAACGAAAGTAAAAGTTGGAGCAATTAAATTCCAATCGGTTACCGATAAAAACAGTGACCACACTAGTGGAATCAGAAAGAAAACGACCGCATATATAAGATAAGGACTGGCAAATAGCCAGCCCATCCTTCCTTGCTTTGTGCTCATTATTTCAGAGCCCCCTCAATTGCTTCTTGCATGTCCTTCCAGGCAGTTTTCGGATCTTTCTCACCTTTTACCACTGGATTGAAAGCATGTTGACCAATTAATGTTTGAATATCATTGTATTTCGCGTTATCCATTGGAGGGATACCATTTGGAACGGCAGCTGCATATGGTTGTAATGCTGGGTTTTTGTCAAAGAACGCTTTAAACGCATCGTTTGATGTTAAATCATCACGAGCAGGTGGTAAGCTTGTCTTTTCAAGCCATTTCACATCATTTTCAGGTTTTGAATAAACCCACTTAATAAATTCCATTGCTGCTTTTTGTTCATCTTTTGTTGCAGAAGCGTAAACAACTAGACCTTTTGTATCAGCAAACGTTTTAACATTAGTAGTATCCATACCATCTGGAACAGGTGGTGCTGCTAAAGTATACGTTTCGTTGAATTTCAAATCCGGGAATTTTTCTGCCCAGTATGGAATAGTCCAAGGACCAACATCGACGAAGATTCCTAACCCACTTTCAAACGGATCTTTTGACTGTCTTGTTAATAAGGCATCTGCTTTACGAAGATCATCCATTAAGCCAAGTACCTGTTCGCCAGCTTTTTTATCAGCAGTGAATTTCGTTCCTTCAACAAACTTGTTACCGTTTGATGCAGCATCATACAACATGAAGAAGTCGAACCATCTTTTCCAAGCTGTTGGGTCGGCAAGGTCTGCTTTTGCCCATAAGTATTTATCAGGATATTTCGCTTTTAATTTCTTCGCTACATCTAGCATTTCGCTATAGGTTTTTGGCGGCTCGTTGTAGCCAAGCTCTTTTAAGATGTCTAATCTCCAGCCAAATAACATCGCATTTGAGTAAATTGGTAATACGTATTGGTGGCCGTCAGCAAATTCCCAGCCCTTCATCGTATTTTCCATGTGACGGTTTTTCTTTACTTCATCCCATCCATCTAATTCATCTAATGGCACAAGTGCTTTACTATCAGATAATTGAGCGGCAAACCCACGGTTAATATTTTCAGACATGGTAGGTGCACTTTTACCAGCAATCGCAGATTGGATACTCGCTTCAGATGTTGGGCTTTCCTTCATAGGACTTACATTAACTTTGATCTTAGGATTTTCCTTTGTAAACTCTGCTGCGACTTCCTTCCAATATACTTGCTGTGTTGGGTTTGGAGCAGCCCAGAATTCAATTGTTGTTACTCCATCCTTTTTTCCTGTTTCTTGCTCTTTGTTGTTACCTGTAGAACAGGCAGCAAGACCAGAAACAGTGAGTGAAGCCGCAAATAAGATCGATGCCACTTTTTTCATTTTCATCTTATATTCCTCCATTGTTTAATATCTAATCCAAACACTTGCTATAAAAATAGTAATTCCCTAAACAACATGTAAATCACACTTATTTTTTTACTTTTATCCCATGATGCATTTACCTAATTTGACAGCGCTATCATCGAGCTTTAAAAAAAAGTATAATAGTTGTAATCACAGTCAAAAATAGACTATTTAACCGAAATCCCTCATTTCTCAACAGCAATGATAGAATTACAAAATTATAAATAATTATTTAATAACGTTATTATCTGCCTTACAAATGTAATTATTACACCTTACTTTCATGATGTCAATCATTAATTACTAGAATTCTAAAGTCGAAAGTACATCAATCACCATATTCGTCATCTACACCACTCTTGTAATTGTTCGCTTGTAACGTTACAATATAATTACAAACAGTGACACTTTATTATTAAGATATAGATTAAGGGAGAACAAAGAAATGGAAAAAAAAGTGACCATGCAGGATATAGCGGATCGGTTAAATATCTCGAAAAACTCGGTTTCCCAAGCATTATCTGGAAAGCCGGGAGTTAGTGAAGATACCCGAAGGCTTGTACAAAATACTGCCGATGAATTAGGTTATTCCTATTCTAATAGTAGGAATCAAAAGCAAGTTGAAAAAAAGACACTAAAAAACATCGCTCTAATTGCTTCTGATTATGCTTTTTCACTTAAAAGCTTTTTTGGTGAAATTTACTTAAGTGTTGAAAAAGAGCTTAGAGCTCGCGGGATGAATTTGTTTATTGAATCGATTGATAGCGAAGCCAAAAATAATTTAACGCTGCCTTCCTTATTAACAAATCACGAAATTGATGGCATTTTAATCCTATCTCATATCAGTACCGACTATATTTCTACGATAATAAATACTGGTATCCCTACTGTATTAATTGATCATCATGAACCGTACCTAGAGGCTGATTCGATCCTGACAAATAATCGGTTCGGAGCCTACACTGCTGTAGAACATTTAATTCAATTAGGGCATCGCGAAATAGCGTTTGTAGGTAATGTGGACATTTCTCCTAGCTATCAAGAAAGATTAGAAGGATACCTGCTAGCTTTAAAAAGATACGGGATAAGCCCTAATGAAGATTTTATATTAACAAACACACAGGAAAATCAGCATGATATCCATTTATTTCTTAACGGCCTTCAAGACATGCCTTCAGCATGGTTTTGTGTGAATGACGGTAAAGGTTTCCTAGTTACATCCATTTTGCAGCAAAGAGGTTTCAAAGTACCCGAAGATGCCTCTGTATGCAGCTTTGATAATGGGCAATTGTCACAAATTGCAACCCCTATGATTACAACAATGGATATCGATTTAAATTATTACGGTAAAAAGGCAGTCGAACAACTTTGTTGGAGAATGGAAAACAAAGAAGAACCGATCCAGGAAATCCTGTTACCAACCAAATTAATCATAAGAGAGTCTACAGCTAAGAAAAAACAATAATCATCGGAGTGTATCATTTGAAAACCATTTATATTATTTCTGGACCTTGCGGAGTGGGCAAATCATCTCTTGCAAAAGAACTAACACGAAACGTAAAGAAAAGTGCCCTTATTAAAGGAGATGACTTCCTCTCCATGTTTGAGGAAGGCTCTGTGCCACCTTGGGAAGAAAATATTGTCATCATGTGGAAAAACATACTTTCGGTAACGCAAACATTGATTCAACATGATTACAATGTGATTATCGATATTGTTGTGGAAGATGAGTTAGAGTGGTTCTGCAGGCATTTTTCATATCTAAATTTAAAGATTAAGTATGTTGTCTTACGAGCAGATGAGAACAAGTTAATAGAACGTTTAAATAAGCGTGGAGATCAATTTTTAATTGACCGCTCCATATTTTTGCTAAATCAACTTGAGAATTCACCAGCAAATACGAAACATCTTTACGACACCACTCATAAAAATCCGGCTGAAGTTTTAAAGGATATTATGAATTCTTCTCATTTTGATTTAGATATTTCTAAATAAACGTTTTACGCCACTTTCTGATAAAAATATGCTTTATATATGTTTTTTAGAGCCGCATTCACTAGGAGGTTTCTTCATGACCAATTCAAATCACGCACCAGAAATCAACCTATCTCTCGTGAAACGGTTGATTTCCGGGCAATTTCCGGAATGGACAGACCTTGCCCTTGAGCCGTTCCACTCCTCCGGGACGGAAAATGCCATCTATCGTCTCGGTGAAGATATGTTCGTGCGATTACCCCTTGGCGATTGGGCCATCAATCAGGTAAAGAAGGAGCAGCAGTGGCTGCCGTTCCTTGCCTCGCACTTACCACTTACCATCCCTGAACCTCTCGCGTTTGGATTGCCCGCCGAGGGTTACCCTTGGCGCTGGTCCGTGTATCGATGGATCAAGGGTGAGAACGCAATTATGGGGCACATTGACAATCCATACCAAGCGGCGACCGAGCTGGCTCATTTTGTAACCGCCCTGCAGCGGATCAATCCCGCCGGCGGTCCGCCCCCAGGGGATCACAACTTCGGACGCGGCCTGCCACTTGCCATGCGAGATGCCGGCGTCCGCGAAGCAATTGCAAATCTGCACAACACAATTGATACCGATGCGGCAACCCTGGCGTGGGAGGCAGCACTCCAGGCACCCGTGTGGGACGGTCCGCCCGTCTGGATCCACGGAGATCTCCTTCCCGGGAACCTGCTTGTCGAACAAGGGCGACTCAGTGCAGTCATCGACTTCGGGGGCCTTGGCGTGGGAGATCCCGCAACAGACTGGATGTTCGCGTGGAATTTGCTTTCCGTCGAAAACCGAGAAATGTTGCGAGTAGCTCAATCAGTTGACGACGCAACCTGGGCACGCGGGCGTGGCTGGGCATTGTCAGTAGGACTGATTGCCCTTCCTTATTACCAAAGCAGCAACCCTGTTTTCGCTAGTGTCGCCCGCCGCCTAATTGATGAAGTTCTCGCCGATTACAAGAAAGGCCTATGATTTGAAGTTACTTTACTGAAAAGTTGTTGCTTTTTATAAAAGGCAAAAATGGGGATTCGCGGCAATCAGACAAGATCACCGTGAATCCCCATAAATTCCGTTACCAGGCACATCTAAAAAATGAAGTTTAAAGTCCCCCCATTCCATTATCCATTTTTCACTATCCGTTTTATAGTTTAGTCGTGTTCCTTTCAACCAATTCGGTAGTAAGCAATATCTTCTCAAACGGTTTTTCCATATTTTCGATTCGTCGGTAGAGCTGTACCACCGAGCGATTTGCAAAATGCTCTTTGTTTATCGCAATCGTCGAAAGCTGAGGTAAAGACAGTGTTGCATAAATAGAATCGTCAAACCCACAGACAGAACATTGCTCAGGTACGCGAACCCCAAGTTTATCCAAGCTTCGAGTAATTAAAAAACCAATGTGGTCATTTGCGCAAAACCAGGCGTCTGGCAACAAGTGTAATGACTGGATATAGGCATTCACCAAAGACTCCTGCTCATTTACATGGTGGTTTATCCACTGACTTTCAACAAAAAGCCCCTCTTCCTCCATCGCATCAAGAAATCCTTCAAACCTTTCACGATAGCTCGGTGACTTTGCTATTTCTCCGATAAAGCCAACCGATCTCGCTCCTTTAGTTATCAATTGTTTAGTGGCTAGATAAGCTCCCTTTCTGTTATCCGTCAAAACAGAATCCACATTCAGATTAGGATCATGGTGATCGACCAAAACAACTGGTATACCCGATTGAATAATCGCTTGAATGAACTCCTTTCGAAGATGTGATAGTACCAGGAGTCCATCTACCTTTTTTTCAGTTACAAAGGAAGGCAATAACAAGTTTTCTTCACTTTCCTTATCTACTGCATGAAGCAATAAATGACCTTCTCTGCTTTTGATTTCCTTTTCAATATGTAAATTAATCACACCAAAAAAGGTGTTCTCAGCAAATATTTCCTCTCTAGCAATTAATCCGATCATGTGAGCAGATTTCATAGAGGTTTTCGTTTTCAGTTTTTCCAGCGGATACCCAATTTCCAGTGCTGTGTCCAACACCTTCTCCCGTAATTCTTCACTTACACCTGCCCGTCCCGTTAATGCCAGAGACACAGAGTTCTTCGAAATTCCAAGCTGATCAGCAATTCGTTGCATCGTGGGTTTCCTCATTGTAAACCTCCCATTTTGTTACGCTTTTTTATATAGTACAAATTTTGTCAAGTAATTGTCAAGTAGAGTTGTTTTTATTAATATTCCTTAATAGCATTAATAATCATGCGAATTATTAACATTACTTTCGACTCATTTAATTGACAAAACGATAAAGTAAATTGAAAAATCACGTGACAGATGATAAAATAAAGCCACATCTTGATAGCGCTTACAGAAGATTATCATAAAGGAGGATATTATGAAATTATTTCAAATGATTCTAGCTTTACTTCTTGTATTTAGCTTGGCTGTTCCAACAGGAGCTAAAGCCATGGAAACCGAAAAGGTTGAGGTTAATCTTAATCACCTTGATTTTTTGAATGAAGAAGTCACCATCGACGGTAAGGAGATGTTAATAACCCATATTTATTCGGAATTTCCCGATTACAACTGGGTGGATGCATCTGGAGAAGGAATTGCCTGCGTTGACGATGTTGCCCGGGCAGCGATAGTTTATTTAAATCATTATGAACAAACTGGCAATAAGGAATCGCTGGACAAAGCAAAAAAAGCATTAAACTTTGTCATGCATATGCAAGCTGCAGACGGTGAATTTTATAACTTTATTAATCGTGATTTTTCCATCAATACCGATGGCCCTACTAGCAAAAAGTCTTTTGACTGGTGGGCAGCTCGAGGTATGTGGGCGCTCGGCCATGGATATAAAGTATTCTCGAAAGCAGACCCTGCTTATGCAAAAGAATTGGAGAAAAGCTTTTTACTAGCCAATGATGCCCTACAGCGCAAAGTGAACACGAAGTATGGTGAATACCTTGTGATTCATGGCTACAAAATCCCTGCCTGGATCGGTGGATTTGATGCTATGTCCAACAGTTTACTAGGTTTAGCAGAATATTATAGCGTCAAGCCCCTTCCCGTAATCAAGGATTCCATGCTTAAAGTCGGACGTGGACTCGAAGAATATCAATTCGGTTCAGCCGATCAGTATCCTTTTGGCGCTCATTTAGATTGGGAAGGCTCCCCTACTCTCTGGCATGCATGGGGCAGCGGCCAATCTTTCGCTCTTGCTAAAGCCGGAGCCGTATTGAAGAAAAAACAATGGATTGATTCTGCTAAACAAGAAGCGGATCAATGGTTTAGTCATCTCCTTGTGTCTGGAATGATCAAAGAAATGGCACCTACCGCAGCTAAAGATGAACAAATTGCTTATGGAGTCAATATGCTTACTCAGACGTTTACAGAATTGTATAAAGCATCCCATCAGAAAAAATATGCCCAGTATGCTGGTATCACAGCTTCCTGGTTCACTGGTAACAATGATGCAAACTTTGTGATGTACGATTCAAAAACTGGAAGAGGTTACGACGGATTAAACGGCGTGACTGGAAAAATGAACAGGAACTCCGGTGCAGAATCAACGATTGAAGCATTACTAGCTATCCAGGCTGTGCAAGTGATTCCACAAGCGAAGAGTATGCTTCATGTGAAAACAACCGAAAGGCACACGACAGAAGTTTATGAAGCTGAAGGTTTCACGGCACAAGAAGGGACGCCGGAAATCATCACTCCCGCTAGTCCATGGACAGGTGATGCACTTTACAGCGGAAAAGTAGTTAAACTATCTAAGAATGATAGTATCAAATTAGAAGTTGAACCTAAGAAAAAAGGCGAATACCTACTGTACGCAGCTCTAGAGCGAAAACATTCTCAAGAAGCAATGAATTTGGAAGTTCGCTTGGATGATCGACTGATCCGTTCAATCCCAGTATCCGACTCTCCAGACTCTGATTATTTAACGCACGTAAAATTAACTAAGCCAATCAGCCTCGATACAAACAAGCATAAGGTTACTCTTACGCTAAAATCCAACAGCAGTGAAGCGTTATTGGTAGATAATCTAGCCCTTCAACCAGTTGTTGAATACGCCACATTTGCCAAAGGAAATGGTGAATCCTATAAATTGGAACGGCATTTGGTAAAAGGGAAGAATAAATTAAAGTTCCAGCCAAAAAATAAATAACCTAATTTCCACTTAAAGCAAACACCCTTGTCTACTTCTTTGACAAGGGTGTTTGTTTAGTTTTACTAGATTATTTTCTTTGCATCGTAGAAATATATTTTTTAACAACTTCATAAACAATCTTCATTGGTCGTTGGTTACTTTTTAAATAACCAGCCTTTTTTGTAAAACCATAAAATCATTACAGTTACTATTATCGCCATAACCCCTAGAGTGAAAAAATAGCCGTATTTCCAATGTAACTCTGGCATATGATCAAAATTCATTCCGTACACTCCCACAATAAATGTAAGTGGCATAAAAATGGTTGTTATAACGGTAAGGGTCATCATAATGGAGTTCATTCGATTGGATTGAATGGACATGTAATTCTCCCTCATATCAGAAGTAACGTCTTGATTATTAGAAATCATATCCGTTAACTTCAGCATGTGATCATATATATCGGAAAAATAATGGTGAATTTGCTTTGTGTCCTGAATTCGCTTCGAGTTTATCATCCGGTATAACAAATCTCTCATCGGAATGATCGTTTTCCGCAAACGAATCAGATCTCTGCGAATCTCATAAACCTCTTCGATGATTTTTTTGCTGCTTGCTTCTTTCTCTTCATATTCATTAAGTTTATCCTCAATTTGATGCAAAATTGGAAAATAGCAATCTACTAATTCATCAATAATGCTATGAAGAACATATAACGGTCCCACTTTTTCCATTTCTTTACTTGCAAATAATTTTTGCTTAACCATGTCTATCGCCTCATCCTTCTCCTTATGAAAAGACACGACGTAGTTTTCTCCTACAAAAACATCTATCTCCTCGCACCTTATTGTTTTACTTAATGAATGTAAAATAAAGAAAAGGACGCCATCATAATAATTCATATTGGGGCGCTGGATAAAATGCAGGCAATCATCAATCGCCAAGGGATGAAAGTGGAAAAATTCACTTAACAACTTTGTTTCCTCATTAGTTGGTTCCTCAAAATCCACCCAATAAAATTTGAATCGATCTGACCTTAATTCTTCCTTCTTTACATCTTTTATCAACTGGTTATCTTGTGTAATAGCATAGGTAAAAATCATTCATAAACCTCACCTTTATTGATTTCAGCCTTTCTAATTTGCACGATCTCTTTTTAACTCTCATTTTCAGCATTCAAATAATAATTTTTGACAAAAATCGCCCGCCCCCCTCTCCAAACGAAAGCGGTGGCCGATTTGTTGTTTTCTGCTAAACTGCACTGTTTGTAAAAAAACTTCTCAACTTTTTGTTGAAACGCACTCTTTACTTTAGCAGAAAGAACTTATGTTTCAAGCTCTTCCTGAGCTGGAGGCTCAAAAAGGAGCATGTACTCTTTAAGGTCTTTCTCTGATAACCGAAAGGTACCTGGTGGAAGGTTAGCATTCCTTCCTGTCAAACGTTCTAACAAAACCTCTTCAGATACATCTAAAAAATGGATCTTAAAGCCCACCCCTAATTCTGCTGCTCTTGAGCGAAAATCATCTCGCTCGCTACGACCCCAAAATCCAAAGTCTAAAATAACATCAACACCAAGAACTAACACTCTAGTTGCCACATCCCAAAGGAGACTTTCTACTAAGTCGTGTCTAGCATCGTGGTCTTTATTCTCCATATCATGTCCAAATAAGCGAATATGCCATTCATCAGGAGTTAGTCTTAGTGCAGAATATTGTTTTTCGAGTTTCCGTGATATGGTGGTTTTTCCACTGCACGGCAGACCAACCATTAAATGAAGGGTCGCTATTGTTCACACCCCCGATCCATCGTATTATCTACTATCCTTTGTCCAATTGGATAAAAGCTTTGGGTATAGATATAAGTATTATGAATCTTTATGATTTTTATGTGCTTGCAGCTATTTTAAGGGATAAGTTTAATACCGTTTTAACATGTTAGATAATTCTTAGAAAGAGACTTAAAGATCACATGATCTTTGCGTTTTTAGGGTTGAGGACATGTTCTCATTACCTATTGCAACCCTCGAACATATTATAGAACAAAAAGAGGATGTAATTATTTCAAACAGATTATTATGACTTAACAGCAGCATTTCAATTCTCATAATAATTAAAAACAAAGGGAAGGTTCTCATGGTCAAAGAAGAATGTTAGTTCCTACCACAAGAACCGCCCCCTGGTCTTTCTTCAAACAACAAACAAAAAACCAGAGGAACTGTCCCCCTGGTCTTACAAATTGATCGCCCCGTATATGAGTGAAGCAAATACTATCAATCCGGGGTGTACTTTCACTTTTTCCAATAGTAAATAACTGCCTATTCCTAAGAATAGAATGTGCCCTATTCCGATTTGGAAGTAAGATTCATAGAATGATTGAAAGGTCATCACTCCTAGAAGCACTGCAATGGTCGGTTTGACATAAAGCGTCATCCGTTTGACTTGCGGAGACTTCCTAAACTTATAAAGAAGACCCATTAGAGTAAGCATGAGAATTAGCGACGGAGTCACCGTTGCAAATACGGCCAGCAATGAGCCAAAATAGCCGCTTACTTGAAACCCAATGTAGCCAGCCATCTTGGTGGCAATCGGTCCAGGCAAGGCATTTCCCATGGCTAAAGCTTCATTAAATTCTTGTGTAGTTAACCAATGATAGTGCTCTACCACTTCTTTTTGAATAAGAGGGATGGTTGCTGGGCCTCCGCCATACCCTAAAATATTCGTAAGGAAAAAGGCCCAAAAGATATGCAAATAAATCATCATATGGATAATCCCTTCTGCTTGCTCCTTTTCACAGATGTATTAGTAGGTTTTACGACAGCAAAAACTAAAAGAGCTCCGATGACAAAGCCGGGATGAATACCGAAGAATTCGATTAGGACTAAGGCGACAATAATGTGCAAGGTGGTAAAAAACCACTTGAATCCTTTAATCGAACTCTGTACGAATTCCCAAGTTAAGACTCCAAGCATCACTGCTACTACCGGTACAAGTGCCTTTGTCATGCCTTGAACCCATTTCAAATCTTTGAACTCAACTAATGTACTAAGTAATATAATCATTAATATGATAGTAGGTAAAATGGTGGCAAAGATGGCGTTTATCATTCCAAGTACGCCACCAATGCGAAATCCGATATAGCCAGCCATCTTTGTTGCGATAGGACCGGGCAATGTATTTGCTATGGCTAACACATCGCCAAATTCCTCATTGTTCATCCATTTAAACCGTTCTACTACCTCTTTTTGAACGAGAGGAATCGTCGTAGGTCCCCCTCCATATCCAAACATGCTGCTGCGAAAAAATGCGATAAAAATGTCTCGTTGTTTCATAGAATCAATCCTTTACTGTGGATTACCAACTGGCAATGGCCCCATCTGTCCTTGATTCTGTGCCACCCATCAGTACACCTGTTTCAGGATTTCGCCATATAATTTGACCGCGGCCAAATGAACCTGAGTCTACCATAACTTTAATGTCATGTCCTTTTCGTACTAATTCTTCTGCAATGTGGAATGGGAATGATTTTTCTACTTCTACTGTTTTATCATTCTTCCATTGCCATCTTGGGGCATCTAAAGCTGCTTGAGGATGTAAGTGAAAATCGATCGTATTCATAATGACTTGAACATGCCCTTGCGGCTGCATGTATCCACCCATGACACCGAATGGTCCAACAGCTTGATCATCCTTCGTTAAAAATCCTGGAATGATCGTATGGTACGTTTTCTTACCACCTTTAAGGCAGTTGTAGTGTGTAGGGTCAAGACTGAAATCATGTCCTCGGTTTTGCATGGCAATTCCTGTTCTTGGTACGACAATCCCAGAACCAAAGCCCATGTAATTACTTTGGATAAACGATACCATGTTGCCCTCACCGTCAGCTGTTGCCAGGTACACGGTTCCTCCGCGCGGCGGTACACCTGGAGCTGGCGTGCCTGCTTCATTTCCAATCAGCGCTTGACGCTGCTGGCCATACGAAGTACTTAATAGCTCTTCTGCCGTTACACCCATATGCTTAGGGTCTGTAATGTATTGCTTGCCGCAAGTAAAAGCCAGCTTCATTGCTTCGATTTGTTTGTGGTATGTGTCTGTTACTTCTTTTGCTGTGAAATCAAATCCTTTTAGGATGTTTAGGGCCATAAGAGCAACGATACCTTGCCCGTTTGGCGGGATTTCCCAAACATCATAGCCGCGATAGTTTACCTTAATCGGATCAACCCACTCAGGTTGAAAGGCTGCCAAATCATCTTTGGTTAAATAGCCTCCGTGAACTTCAGAAGCTGCGGCGATTTTTTCTGCAATAGCCCCTTTGTAAAAACTTTCTCCGCTTGTTCTTGCGATTTGTTCTAGTGTGTCAGCGTGGTCAAGAGACGACCACATTTCTCCGACTTCAGGTGCTCGTCCCTTTGGTGCAAAGGTTTCAAACCAAGCTTCGAATTCGGCCCCTGTACAATTTTGTTTGTATTGTTCGAATGCCCTTTTCCAAAAGCGGCCGAGAGTAGGAGAAACAGGAAAGCCGTTTACCGCATAGTCAATGGCTGGCTTCATCACTTCTAGCAGCGGCAGGCGGCCAAAACGTTTTGATAATTCTACCCAAGCTGCCGGAGCACCTGGGACCGTAACCGGCACCCAGCCGTACTTTGGCATCTTTTCGTGTCCATCTTCTTTTACCTTCTCGATGGAGATATTCATTGGTGCTGGACCACTTGAATTTAGTCCGTGTAATTGTCCTTTTGTCCAAACAAGCGCAAAAGCGTCCCCCCCAATTCCGTTCGAGGTAGGCTCTACTACTGTCAAACAAGCAGCTGTTGCAATGGCTGCATCAATCGCATTGCCGCCTTTTTTCAAAATATCTAACCCTGCTTGTGCAGCTAAAGGCTGAGACGTAGCGACCATTCCATTCTTGGCATATACTACATTTCGTTGTGCTGTATAAGGATGATGCATGGCATCAAAATTCATGTTTTGTTACCTCCCCAGTCTCTAGCATTTTGATTTAACCTATCATTTCTTCTTTGGTTTCTTTTAACTTCCCCTCCGTAAAGAGATGACAGGAAACCTGATGTCCGCTATCCATGTCTCGGAGAATGGGAATGTTCGTTTTACAGCTTTCATTCGCGACCGGACAACGAGGATGGAAGGTGCATCCTGACGGCGGATTAGCCGGACTTGGCAAATCCCCTTTAAGGATGACCCGCTCCCGCTTCGCTTTCGGATTGGCAATCGGCACTGCCGATAATAAAGCTCTCGTATAGGGATGGCTTGGGTTGGTGAAAAGCTGCTTTTTATCGGCAATCTCCACCACACGCCCCAAATACATCACGGCAATCCGATCACATAAGTGCCTGACCACGGATAGATCGTGAGAAATGAAGATGAGCGTAAGATTAAACTCCTTCTTCAAATCTTTTAATAGATTTAAGACTTGCGATTGGATGGAAACATCAAGAGCAGAAACCGGTTCATCCGCAATAATCACCTGCGGGTTAAGGATGAGGGCGCGTGCAATCCCAATCCGCTGGCGCTGGCCACCCGAAAAATCATGTGGATGACGATCTAAATGCTCTTTCCGAAGCCCTACCACTTCGATAATTTCCTCTACTCTTTTCATCCGTTCTCCGCGGGATGAACCAATCCCATGCACTTTCAGCGGCTCAAGCAAAATCTGCCTAATCGTTTTACGTGGATTGAGAGACGCATAGGGATCCTGAAAGACCATTTGAATATCCTTGCGCATCTGGCGCATTTCTTCCTTGGACAGTTTCGCCAGATCCTTGCCATTGAACAACACTTCCCCAGCAGAAGGATCCAATAACCGCAGAATCGTCCTTCCGGTTGTCGATTTTCCACAGCCCGATTCCCCGACAATCCCTAAGGTCTCACCTGGCATTACTTGAAAATCTACCCCATCGACGGCTCGTACATCACCGGTTACTTTATTGAAAAATCCCGTTTTGATTGGAAAGTGTTTTTTTAACCCTTTGATTTCCAAAATGGGCTTCATGACGCATCCTCCTCCGTAACAAGCCAACAGCGGCATTTATGCTGGCTTTCAATTTCCTTCAGCTTTGGTGCCTGTTGATGACAGATCTCCTTCGCAAAGCTGCAACGGGGAGCAAACCGGCACCCTTTCGGCATCTCATACGGAAGCGGAACCGATCCGGGAATGGTATTCAGATATTCCTTCTCTTCCTCATAGGATGGAATCGAATCCATCAGCCCTATCGTATAGGGATGCTTCGGATTTTCAAACAAAGTCTCAACGTCAGTCTCCTCAACGACTTGGCCTGCGTACATGACGATCACGCGATCGCACATTTCGGCGACAACCCCTAAATCGTGGGTAATGAGCATGATAGAAGTTCCTGTTTTCTCTTTTAAATCTCGCATTAAGTCTAAGATTTGCGCCTGAATCGTTACATCAAGGGCCGTGGTTGGTTCATCGGCAATAATCAATTTGGGATCACACGCCATCGCCATGGCAATCATCACCCGCTGGCGCATTCCACCTGACAGCTGATGGGGATGTTCCCCATAAATCTCTTCCGCTCTGGGCATCCCAACCGCCTTTAGCATCTTAATGGCTCGTTCTTTGGCCTCTTGCTTGGAAATGTTCATATGGAGAATAATAGCTTCTTCAATTTGCTTCCCTACCGTATGTAACGGATTGAGAGAAGTCATCGGTTCCTGGAAGATCATCGCGATATCATTTCCCCGAACTTGCTGCATCTGCTTCTCCGGAAGGGAGATCAGTTCCTTTCCTTGGAAGGTTATGCTCCCTTCATTGCTGGCATTGGACGGCAGAAGCCGCATAACCGAAAGGCTAGTCACACTTTTACCGCACCCGGATTCCCCAACCACACCTAGCGTTTCACCCGGCTTTATGGAAAAATCTACACCATCGACAACCGCAACGGTGCCCATGTCTGTTTTAAACTTTGTTTTCAGATTCTTGACCTCCAAGATGGCACTCATGTTCACCTCTCCTTTCGATTATTTACGAATTCTTGGGTCCAAGGTTTGCTGTAATCCATCGCCTAGCAGATTAAATCCGAGAACAACCAAAAAGATGGCCATACCAGGAAAAATAGTCGCATAGGGTGACTCGGTCATGATGGTTTGGGCCTGGTTCAGCATACTTCCCCATGAGGGAGTCGGCGGCTGCACGCCTAATCCCAAATAGGATAAGGAGGCTTCTGCTAGAATTCCTGATGCCATAGCCAGAGTGGATTGAATGATAATCGGATTAAGGGCATTCGGCAGGATATGACTGAAAATAATGCGAAGATCTTTGACGCCTGTCGCTTTCGCCGCATGAATATATTCCATATTGCGAAGCTGCAGCACTTGTCCGCGTGTAATCCGGATAAAAGCGGGGGCAAACCCAATACCTATGGCGATCATCGCATTTCCAAATCCATTTCCCAACACGGCGGCAATGGCCAGTGCCAAGATAAGGAAAGGGAAAGCCTGCATCGCATCAACGGAACGCATAACCACCCATTCATCCCAAAATCCGCCAAAGTATCCGGCAAGAAGTCCAATCGGAACACCAATGAGGATAGCAATGCCTACAGATAATAACGCTGCTTTAATCGAAATTTGTGCTCCATAAACGACTCGGGAGAAGATATCCCTTCCTAAATCATCCGTTCCAAAAAAATGTTCCCCGCCTGGCGGCAAAAGAATAGCATTATAGTCTTGGGCGTTCGGATCAAAAGGGGCCAATTGATGGGCAAAAATAGCCATAAGAATCAAAGATAGAATAATAACCCCACCGAAAACACCTAATCCTGTCCGCAAAAACTTTTTGAATGTCTTCATTATGAAACCCCCTTGCCCGCTTTGATTCGAGGATCGATCACGGCATAAAGCAAATCAACGACTAGATTTACACCGACAACCAATACGGCCGATACTAAGATAGCTCCCTGTACGGTTACATAATCACGTTTAAAAACGGATTCTACGATGAGTCGGCCAAAGCCCGGAATGGAGAAAATCGATTCGGTAATAACCAATCCGCCAAGAAGTCCGGCAATCATCAATCCGGAGGTAGTCACAACCGGAATCATGGCATTGCGGAGCACATGTCCTAAAATGGTCTTCACTTCATTTAGCCCTTTCGCTTTAGCGGTACGGACAAAATCCATATTGACTACTTCGAGCAAAGAAGAGCGAAGCATTCTCATCAGAACCGCCGATTCCCGAAGACCTGTGGCCAAACAAGGTAAGATCATCGCCAGTAAATTCTGTGCTGGATTATCTGAAATCGGAACATAACCGGAGGCCGGAAGCCAGCCTAACTTAACGGAAAAATAAATAATAAACATCATCGCCAGCCAAAAGCTGGGGATACTCATCCCGCCCAAGGCAACAAATGTACTGGTATAGTCAAGGGCAGTTCCTCTTCTAACGGCAGCAAGGATACCGGCAGGAAAAGCAATCAGTAATGCGACCACAAAGGTACCAATCGTTAATTCAACCGTTGCAGGCAATCGTTGGGAAATCAGTTCGGTGACTGGAACCCGATCCGTGATCGATATTCCCAGATTTCCTGTCAAAACATGCCCGACCCAGGTAAAGTACTGAACAACAATAGGCTTATCCAATCCTAATTCTGCCCGAAGTGATTGATAGGCTTCTGGTGTCGCCTCTTGACCAAGAATGACCCGGGCTGGATCACCCGGGATCAAATGGATCAGAGAAAAGGTCAGAACCGACACTAGGAAGAGAATCGGAATGGTCAACAGCAAACGCCTAACGAGAAATTTCATGTCCTTCTCCTCCTCATTGTGTTTTCAAAAGGATGTTATTTCTTGTCTAATTTTTGTGTATGGATGATGCCGTCTGGTATATATTCAAAGCCAGTAACCTTCTTAGAGACTCCAAAACGGTTGAAATCATGGTAAATGTGCACGTATTCAGATTCATCATGGACAATTTCCATCGCTTGATCATAAATGACCTTACGCTTGGCTGGATCCAATTCAACTCGAGCTTGCTTAGCCAGATTGTCCAAGTTTGGGTTTGATATAGCTGCATAGTTGTTTGGCTGACCGGTTACAACGAAATCGAAGAAACTTTGATCTGGGTCGGGACGTCCTGACCATCCAAGTTGAAGAGCTTGGAATTTATGATTAGCCCCATTTTCCAACATCGTTCCAAACTCGATCTTTTCTAGTTCTACCTGAATTCCGTAAGGCTTTAACATGTTCTGAATAACAGCCCCGAACTGTTCATTGACAGGAGAGGTGCCGATTTGTAATTTAAAGCTGAATCCATCTGGCTTTCCACCCTTGGCCAGCAAGTCCTTAATTTCTTGTTTATTTGGCTTTTCCACTTTATCTGAATCGCCATATGCCAGGTTACCTGGTGCGAAAGGAGAGTTTGCAGGTGCTCCATAGCCGTCAAGGACAACCTTGATGAAAGCATCACGGTCAACTGCCTTATTTACTGCTTGGCGAAGGTACTTATTGGTGAATGGCTCTTGTTTGGTGTTCAGGTAGAACCCTTGGTAAGCCATTCCGGCTTCAGCAACCACTTTTGCATTCGGATTATTATCCAATCCTTTAATTTCCTTAGTCGGAACTTCATCTATGAAATCAAGTTGACCGGATTTTAGGTTTTGAACCGCTGCTGTCCCGTTCGTAAACACTTTGTAATTCAATTCATCAATGTTGACTTTACCATTCCAATAGTTTTCATTCTTTTTCAACGTAACATGGTCGCCATTAATATGTTCCACGAAAACATAGGCACCGGTTCCTACAGGATGATTCAAGAAATCATCACCATATTTCTTCACCGCTTCAGGAGATACCATCATGCCTGAACGATCGGTAAGAATCGAAATAAACGGAGAGAATGGTTCAGATAGTTCAACCTTCACCGTTTGCGGATCTACAACATCTACTTTTTGTACAAAACTCATTTCATTCTTACGACGAGAATTGTCTGCTTTATCACGCTCGATGTTGAACTTTACAGCTTCTGCATTAAATTCAGTACCGTCATGAAACTTGATTCCAGTCTTTAATTTAAAGGTATACACCTTTCCATCCGGAGAAACCTCAAAGGATTCGACTAAAACAGGTACAATTTTTCCATCCTTGTCGAGGTCAAAGAGTTTATCATAGATGCTGTTTTGAACTTGGCGATCGACTAGAGCATTGGATTGGCTAGGATCTAAGCTTGGCGGATCCGCTTTAAGACTGATGTTAATCACTTTTTTGCCAGCAGGTGTGGAAGCAGCAGGCTTTTGAGCAGAATTTCCAGTCGATGCAGATTGATTCCCACCACTGCATCCGGTCATTGCGATCATCGATCCGATAATAGCTGTTGCAAATGTAAATCGAGCCTTTTTACTTAACATACTTTCAACCCCCATTTATAATTAATATTAATTGTTGAACACTATTTAAATCTGAATAATATTTATTTTCTGAAATTTTTAACCAAAAAAAATTGTTACCTTTGAGTTGTTATTGTTGTTCTGTTTTCTCCCGCTGCTGTTCTTCTTTCTCCCATTTTTCATGCAGCTTTTCATATCGAAGGGCTACGTCATACAAATGTTCCCTCATCATTTGTCTCGCTAACTCGACATTATGATCTTTGATCGCCTGATAAATTTTCTCGTGGAATTGAATAGTGGAAAGCTTATCCGAGATCAAAAGCATCTCTCTTTTGGCGGAGGTAAGAAAATCAGTAATAGATTCATAGACTTTCATCAAAACCTGATTTCTTGTTGCATGGACAATGGCCTGGTGAAATTTTTGATCCGCATCCAGAATAGGTAAATTCAATTGGATCGCTCTCTTCATCATTTCCAGGGATTGCTCCATTTGAGCAAAGTCCTCTTCTTTTGCAACTTCCGCTGCTTTCCCGCAAATTTCCACTTCAAGCATCAAACGAAACTCCATGAGTTCTCGGGAATTTTTCGGATCAAGAAGTGCAGACACAACATGCGTGTGAACCATGTCGCTAAAATCCGTTTTTTTGACAAATACGCCAATCCCCATTCGCTTCTCCAAGACCTGCATATCCACCAGACTATTTAAGGCTTCCCTCACAGATGATCTGCCTACCTTTAAGGTTTCCATCAGCTCCCGCTCCGAATGCAGTTTATCACCTACTTTAAACGTACCCTTCTTAATTTCTTCCAATATATATTCAGTTACAATACTACTGACTTTTTTCGACATGCTCAACACCCCATTCGTTCTACTTATCCTATGTATCTAACTTGTCTTATGCGTCTTACATGTCTCACCTGTCTGATGGGTTGGTTTGATTTTACCCGATGTTTTCATTATTGTCAATATTAAAATAATACTTAATTTTCAGATTATTATTTTATTGTATACGATAAGATAATGGGGTCTGGTGATATGCTGATGGTAACCTTGAAACCGCTATAGAACATATTATTACAATATCACTTTATTCAAACTTATGGGCATGACTAGCATGGGTATTATTCTAACCAGTAACAGCCTCTCACAATTGCACTTATTTCCTCATATCCAGCTTTTTTATATACTTTTATTGCATTAGGATTGTGAGCATATAAATAACTTACTGTTTTTAGTGTCCTTTCATTAAAATCAGTAATAAAGTTAATTAATTGGCTGCCATACCCCTTGCCTCTTTTATCTTTTTTAGTAAATACATCATTTACTCTAGAAATATCATTCTTGTGATACAAGGAAGCTATACAAACTAACTCTCCATCATCGTATCCCCCAAATAAATAAAAATTTTCGTTATCTATCGACTTTAGCAGAGATTTATAACCCCACTCACCTTGTTCTTTATCAGAGCTGAGTAATTCATTTATTGTTTCATCTATATAATTTAACTTTTTAACATGTAGGGACTGAGGAATATCTATTATTATTTTATTTTTTTGGACAAAGAAACAAATTTCATCTAATGATTTCTTAAATCCTTTACTTTCTAAATATTGACCAATTTTACTTTTATTTCTTGAGAATGTATAGACTCGTGGAGTTATAGCTATTGATTGATAAAAATCCACAATATCTTTTATTGCGAATTCATAGTCAGAATCCTCATTAATCAATGCATGATTACTATCATATGATAAAGGATTACTTTTATCATAAAAGATTTTGCCAAAAGGTTTTTCTATTACTTGGGATTGAACCTCTGCAAAATTATTTTCAAATTTTATTATTTTGTCTATTAACATTTTTATATCCTCCGAATAGTTAAATGCTTTATCTTCCTACCTAAACTTACCTATTTATATCTTTTAAGCAGTAATTTTGCAAACTTGGCCTTCCACTTTGCATCTAACCATATGCTTAGGACATCGATAGTTCGGACACATAGATCCATGAACAATAAGTGCAAAAAAACCGCAAGAAAATATCTCACGGTTTTCAGAGGGGGCAGGTCCCATATCTATAGATAGAAGATATATTTTTTTGAAAGGTGGTTACAATCTCATTTTTCAAGCCAGATTTTCGCGTCTGGCTCACAGTCCACTTGTTTCACGAATATATTTTCGTGCTTTTAATGCATATTCAAATGGGTTAGCAACTGCAGGGTCCTGTTCAGCCTCTACAACAAACCAGCCTTTATAACCAGCAGCGTCTAATACTTCAAAAACTGGTTTAAAGTCAATGACTCCGTCTCCAGGTACCGTAAATACTCCATCTTTAACGGCTTGTAGAAAGCTCAATTTCCCTTCACGAATCTTATTAACCACATCTATTCGTACGTCTTTTAAATGAACATGATGAATCCGACTCATATGTTTATTTAGTACGTGTAAATGATCCTCGCCGGAAAAAACAAGATGACCCGTATCGTATAGAAGTGATACTTTATTAGGATCCGTTTCCGCCATCAAGCGGTCAATTTCATCTGTCGTTTGAATACCTGTACCCATGTGATGGTGATAGACAATTTTCATCCCTTTTTCAGCTGCGAGGTCGCCAAGAAGATGTAACCCTTTGACTAAAAGCTGCCATTCTCCTTCTGTAAAAACAGGCTTATGCTCAAATAGCGCTTTATCCATTTGACCTTGAATGCTATTGCCTTGTTCAGAAACGACAATGACTTTCGCACCCATTTCATGTAAAAAGTCTCGATGTTCGATAAATTCCCTTGTTGTTTCCTCATATGGTTTAGAGGTTAAAAAGCTGCTAAACCAAGCACTTGCGATTTCCAAACCCCGAATTGACAATGCTTTTTGTAAAACCTCTGGATTTCGAGGGTATTTATTGCCGACCTCGCTGCCGGAAAATCCTGCAAGCGCCATTTCACTAATACATTGTTCGAATGTCACATCACCGCCAAGCTCTGGCATATCATCGTTTGTCCATCCGATTGGCGCAATCGCCAACTTAACTTGATTACCCTCAAACATCCTCGTTCCCCCTCTTAATAATCTTCCGTTTAGTTTCCTAATACTAGACAGTTGCCGATTGACCAACCTGTTGCAACTGAACTGGCGCTCCAATTGCAAGCGACTTTTTAGCCGCATGGGCAATCCTCTCTGCCTGGAGGCCATCAAAAATGCTGCAGCTGACTGGTTGATTTTCAAGGATAGCAGTAACAAACTCGGTTACCTCATCGGTATAGGCTTGTGTGTAGCGTTCTAGGAAAAAGTATAGAGGTTTCTCTTTTAAAACATTTTCCGCAGTGGAAAGCTCCACATTGTTAGCGCGATTGTTATCCGCTTGTGCGGCACCCTTGTCACCAAACACTTCTAAGCGCTGGTCATATCCATAGGCAGCACGGCGACTGTTTTCAATAACGCCAAGAGCGCCGTTTGCAAACTTTAACGTAATAATAGCAGTATCAATATCACCAGCTTCACCAATAGCTGGATTTACAAGTACCGCCCCGGTCGCAGAAACCTCCACAACCTCACTGCCCATAATATAACGGGCCATATCAAAATCATGTATCGTCATGTCCATGAATAATCCGCCTGACGACTTTATGTAATCAACACTTGGTGGCTCCGGATCACGGGATGTGATGCGTAAAATATGGGGCTGGCCAACTTTACCACCTTGGACGAGCTCACGGATTTTACGGAAGTTGGGATCAAATCGGCGATTGAATCCAACTTGAAGCTTTACACCAGCTTTTTCGACAGCTGCAAGTGCTTCTTCCGTTTCTTCCACAGTAAAGCTGACTGGTTTTTCACAAAAAATATGTTTTCCTGCTACTGCAGCTTCTTTAATAATGTTTGCATGTGTATTGGTAGGCGAACAAATGAATACAGCATTAATTTCCGGATCATTTAGGATGTCAAGGTAACTTGTTGTCAAAACTTCTATTTGCTTCTCTTTTGCCCATGATTCAAGATGTCCGATTGCAACATCTGAAACACTTTTTACTCTAAGGCGTGGAATGCCTCTCAAATTATCAACATGTATTTTCCCAATACGCCCAGCTCCGATTATTCCTACAGTCAACATCACTTAATCCTCCCTTTTTTATGATCAAACATAGATGGTTGAGCACTTCCTCTAATAAAATGTGGGTCAGCTATTTCGGCATGGATCGTGTTATCAATGTTATTTCCTTCATCAACGAGCGACTGCTTAACCCTCTAAACAGGGATGACTATGGTCCATCGATCACCTAATCAAATTTGGATTTACTGACAGTTGAGGCAGTGGCATTCTTCAATTCTCTCTCCACGTCATTACTGTATTGGTCCCTTTCATCCTGGGACCACTTAAAAACATCTGCCATAAAAGCCGTTACTTGATTTTTGTATTCTTGGACTAAATCAACATGAAACAATAAATCTCCCGTTCTTCTAAAAAAGAAGTCAATCGGTGTAGCTGCTATCTCATTCTCAATCGCATAAACTAATTTGCTGAATAGCACGACCGGAATAGTATACTTTCCGGCATCCCCGCTTCTCTCTTTTACAATTTGGAAAAGGTACGGAACATTGGAACCATACATGGAAGCTAGATGATAAGCTTCTTCTTCCCTTAACCCCAATTCCACTCCAATTGCTACCTGTTTTTTCAAAAATGCCAGAAATCCTTGGGCTCCCTCGACGTCACCGCCTGAAATCGGCAAATTTCTCGTTTCACACTTTCTAAAAGCTTGACCTAGTTTATTAACCAGCAAGTCGACCAAGGTTTCAGCCATTTTCCGATATCCCGTTAACTTACCGCCTGCTATCGTAATTAACCCTGAATCGGAAACCCAAATTTCATCTTTTCGGGAAATCTCAGAAGGATTTTTCCCTTCTTCAAAAATAAGCGGTCTGACCCCGGCCCAGCTGGATTCGACGTCCTTTTCCGTCACTCGGGCTTTGGGAAACATATAATTGATCGCATTTAAAATATAGGCGCGGTCACTGTTGGTCATTTTCGGATGGACGGCATCTTCATCATAAAAGGTGTCGGTTGTGCCTACATAGGCTTTACCGGCTCTGGGAATCGCAAACACCATTCTTCCATCCTGGGTATCAAAATAAACGGCCTGCTTTAATGGGAACCTTGATTGGTCAATCACAAGATGAACACCTTTTGATAATTTTAATTGTTTCCCCCTTTTAGATTGATCTTTTTCACGGATCAAATCGACCCATGGCCCAGTCGCATTTACAACCTCACTAGCACGGACTGTAAAGCTTGTTCCACCTAATCGATCGTGAATCCTCGCACCCTAAACTTTTCCATTCTCATATAACAGTTCTTCAGCCTTGGCATAATTCAGGCCAACGGCTCCCTTTTCAATCGCCTTCTTTAGGACTTCAATGGTTAACCTTGCATCATCTGTTCGGTATTCAACATAAACCCCGCTGCCCCTTAACCCTTTCGTTTTTAATAAAGGTTCACGTTGTAAGGTTTCATGAGCATTAAGGATTGTTCTTCTTTCCTGCTTTTTTACACCTGCTAAAAAGTCGTAGACCATTAAGCCGATGGAAGTACTGATTTTTCCAAAAGTACCGCCCTCGTAAAGGGGCAGGAGCATCCACTCCGGTGTTGTTACATGTGGTCCATTTTCATAGACAACCGCTCTTTCTTTGCCAACATCAGCAACCATTTTGAATTCGAATTGCTTCAAATAACGTAAGCCGCCATGGACGAGTTTAGTAGAACGGCTGGAAGTTCCCGCAGAAAAATCTTGCATATCGACAATAGCGACCTTCATTCCTCTTGCGGCAGCATCAACGGCAATTCCTGCTCCTGTGATTCCACCTCCAAGGACCAAAACATCATATCGATCTTTTGTCAGTTGATCAATGTACTCTTTTCGATTAAGATTTGAAAAATTCATCATGTCTCCCCCTTGAATAGAAGAGTTACCCAAAATGGATAAAGGCCCATTACTTGGACCTTTATCCTGATTTAAAAATAGGATTTCAATTTCAATGTAAATCTGCTTTTTCCATCTTCTTCATACCACATCGGGAAGTTGGTTCCCCAAATATTGTTGTAGAGATTAAAGTGGAATCCCCCTTCTAATGAAGCAAAGGTATTGTTAAACTGTAACAGTCTCTTTTCACCTGGTGATACGAGTGGTGAATCTTTCGTCTCAATCAGCACTTCACCATCTGCCCCGGCATAATACAGTCCTTTATCAACACAATGGAGGTTGCGGTTTCCGTTTTTCACCACTTCTAATGGAGAGATGCGTTCACCCAACTTATCCAATTTCCAAATGTTTGGATTATCCACTTCTAGCCCAAATGAAAACCACATTGCCTCTGGTAAGCGATTTGCATCCTTATCGAACCAATGAAGCTCAATATCAATTTGGTCATCCTGCTTACAAAATTTATATTGAATCATAACCTCTTTTGGAGCACCCAATGACTCCACTGGATATTGAGGCAAACATAAATGGACAATGACATCATCACTTGCTGTGGTTTCTGTTTTTGTTAGTGAAACGACCCTGGGTTGATAGATTTCATGTTTTGGGGTCGGAGTAATGAGCTCGAATCCCGGTTTTCCCTGGTCCGCTTCAGACCACCGATACGTTTGACCAATATTCTCCACATATTCCTCAAACCATTGATTGTAATTTTCAACGCCAAATGACTCGTAAGCAAATACACCAATCCGTTTTTGCTTGTTTGCCCACTCTTTCCCGCATCTGTCTACTAAACTAGAAATGGAGCCGTCCTCTGCAAACGCTACAGTAAGCCCTCCAAGAGAATAAGACCTGTTCAGCTCTATACTCACACTGCCCGGTTCCAGCTTTTGAGCGTTCAATGCATGGAATGCTTCAAACACTTCCTGCTGCCGTTCGACGGATAATGAATGAACAGCTTTTTGAATATAGCCCCGCTGTTCCTTCCACGAATCTTCGAATAATTGATAATTTCGATTTTTCGGTGCTCCTGAAAAAACTTCCATCGATAAACGATCATACTCATCCATGGCAAATGAACCGATATAGCTGTATTTGTCTGGCACTGAATCTTCATCAATCGTATTTCTTATCTTTGCCTGGTGAAAATCCTGCTTGGCATAGTTTTTATAATCATTGAGGTGTTTTTTTTCATCTAATCCCCATGTATGCTCAGGGATTAACAGCAGACAGTCAGAAAACTGAGTATACTCATCACTATTTATGTCTAACCTGCCTTCCGATACCCACTGATTTCTCAGTCTAAGTAACTCCCGATATTGCGCTACTTTTTTGGGATCGGTAGCCGCTCCATGGATCCACGAATCAGCGATTTCTTCATAAACAATAGGCAAGTTGTGTTTAATATCCTGTATATTGGCCGCAAACGCATCCATGGTCGATGCTTTGATAACTGCGTTCGGAAACCTTTCTTGTAAACTCGCAAACTCAGCTTTAATATCTTCAATCGACGGCGGTCCACAATTATCACCTGTGTGGGCAAACACCATCACTTCTTTTAATCCATCCAGTTTAAGAACGTCCCCATAGTTATCAGCATAGTTCACAACGATTTCCGAGCCGTCTTTCCCCTTCCATAGAAAGATCGATGGAACGGAAGGAACTTTTGAGGCTGGATTTACGCCAATATGTAAATATTGGATACCGTCACTCGCCAAATAAGGAATCATCGCTTTTGTATGCCCTGGAACGTCGGTCATTTTTGCTGAAATGGTTTGTTTTTCAAATTTGGAATCTAATCGTTTTGCGATCGATAGCCCGTATTGAAATAACTCAGCATCCATTAATTCCGTATGCGTCGTAAAAGGAAGACCATGCCAGGCGATAAATCCCCTTTCAATCGCAGTTTCCATTTTTTTCTTTTCTTCTGTATTTGCTTGTTTTAAATACTCCTGAATCAGCCACGAGCCTGTTGTCCACACAAAACCAACTGAAGTAGCATCTTTCTCCAGACTTTCTGCTAAATCAATTGCCTTTGGTATGTATGACTTTATATATTGTTCTGTCACGTTTTCTGCTAAATCGGTAAACCCAATATCCAGATGTGTTTTAAAAATGACATGCACTATTTCAATATCGTTCATGATGTTAGCTCACCACCTTTTGTAGGTCTCTATACGTTTACTTTTTCCGACAGTTTTATGAGATTGGTCAGGCTAAGCTCTAAACTGTCCAAGGGACTGCCGGGACAGAAGTCTTGTTCTACCGCATAGAATTCAACTCCATTTTGTTCACCCCATAATAAAATCGGTTCAAAATCAATCGATCCTGTTCCCACTTCAGCAAAATATTTTCTTTCATCATTGGTCATATCTTTTAGATGAAGGATTGGGATTCGATTAGGGAATTTTTTCATATAAGAAAGCGGATCGATTCCTGCCATTTTTACCCAATAGGTATCAACTTCTGGATAAAGAGATAAACCATTTTCTTCTTTTAAAATATAATCAAGGGCAAATTCCCCATCTATCTGTGTCCGGAATTCAAAATCATGGTGATGATACCCAACACGATAACCTCTAGGTGTTACCTTATTCGCGACTTCAAGCAGGTCATGCTTTGCTTTCAGATAACCTTCGACATTTTGCATTTCTTCCTCAAGGTAATGGCAGAAAAAGTCGGTAGTCCCAAACAAGTCCGCTTCCTTTAATACTGTTTCTAACTCATTGTTCATGCGGTCAAGGCTGATATGCATTCCAGCTGTTTTTAATCCCGTTTCTTTTAATACTTCAGCAATTTCTTCTGCTGGATAATCATACAGTCCATCTATTTGCACAGCCGCATAGCCCATTTTCTTTAATTCACGCAAGACAAAGGGAAAATCTTTGCTTATTTCATTTCGTAAAGTATATAATTGGGCAGCAAATTTATGTCTCATCTTATTTCGCTCCTCCTATTTTCGATTCACATAAGTTGAGCAGGTCCAGTTCTTCTGAAGTTAACAGAATTTCTGCCCCCTTGATTGAAGACAATAACTCCTCTACTTTTTCAGGACCAATTATCGCAGCCGTCGGATATGGCTGATTCAGCACATAAGCGAGTGCAATTTCAATGGTACTTGCTCCCTTTTCCTCTGCAAGCTTTTGCGCACGATAATAACGCTCCCAGTTATCCTCACTGTAGTAGACTTCAACCATTTCTTCATTTTCTCTATTTTCAGGTGAGAATCGGCCACTAAAGAAACCGCCCGCCTGTGAACTCCATGATAATAATGGCAATTGTGTTCCCTTATGCCAGTTAGAGATTTCCTTATTTACGGAAACACAGCCTGTCCATCGGGGTTTATTGCATTGTGCCAGACTTAAATTCGGGCTGCTAAAAGTAAAACCGATGAGACCGTGTTTTGCCGCATAATCATTCGCTTCTTGGATTCGTGTATGAGTCCAGTTCGAAGCACCAATTGCATGGATTCTGCCTGCCGCAATATGCTCATTTAATACTTCCATGATCGATCCCACTTCAACACTTAGGTCGTCGCGGTGGAGGGCATAAAAATCGATATAATCGGTTCTTAACCTTGATAAGCTTTCGTTAACATCCTTGTTGATCGCCTCACGGTTTACACGAGGTCCCGGTTCGCCATCATCAGGATGGGCTCCTTTTGTCAGGATGTAAATATCTTTACGGATGCCTCTTGATTCGGCCCATTCACCTAATATCTCTTCACTATTAATATATTGATGGGCGGAGTCAAACATATTCCCCCCTGCTTGAACATACTGACCCATAATCGTAAACGCCTGTTCCTTATCAGCAAATTGATAGAAGCCGGCGGTTCCCATAATTAAGCGTGAACACTTTTTTTCAATGGATTTATTGTCAGACAACCCTTTAAGCGTTAAATAGTTCATCGTGAACCTCTCTTTTCAAGAATCTATTTCTTTCTTCAATCATCACATCTGGAATATTCGTATCCATTGCATCGATACCCCACTCCAGAATGGTCTGCCAAACATGGAGGTCATCACTCATACTTCCATGCACATAGAAACCATGCAGATGTAATTCGTCTACTAAACTAGGAGAAAGCTGAAAAATAGGGGCATTAAGTACCTGAGCTTCCATCGAACGTAAATACTCCACTGGATTAACGAGGCGTGATGCACTAATTACATTGGTAATGATTTCCTTACTATGTTTCCTCACTTCAACTAATGAGGCATGATTAAAGGACATGATTTGAACCTGTTCTTCCATTTGGTAGCTTTCCACTAACTGAACAACCTTTTGCGCAAGCGGTTCATGTAAATGTTCCATTTGTTTCAATTCAATATTGAGCCAAATTTTATCTTTCGACCATGCAAGAACTTCTTCAAAGGCAGGGATTTTTTCACCTGAAAACTTCTCGGAAAACCATGAACCAGCGTCTAATTGCTGGATTTCGGCTAACGTATGTTTATGGACAAAACCTTGGCCATTCGTCTTCTTATCTAAATAAAAATCATGATAGACGATAACCTCGCCATCTTTTGTTAATTGAACATCCAGCTCCAGCATCTCAGCATTTAATTCAACCGCTTTCCTGAAACTGGACATTGTATTATCCGGACAATAAGCGGATGCACCACGATGTGCCCCAATAAAACTCACTTGGTTTCTTTCAAAAATACTCGCTATCTTCTCCGCCTTCTTCCATTTACTAAGTCACATTAATTTGAAAAATAAACAGGATTACTTAACGCTGCTAAAAGCCGCGATTTCACTTCAGGGAAATAACGCCATACTTCCACCCTGTAGAAGGAGCGGTCTTCTGCACCCCATGATAGGTCCAGCGAGTCCTGGCCTTCCTCGATCATGATTTCTTTTTCGATTCCCTGATTGGAAATCACTTTAACAACGTCGCTATATTGAACATCCCTCACGTTTAAATGGACTGGTTGATTCATGTCTTCACATACATCCCCCATCATACTGGTCCCGCAGGTTAAGCCAATAAATGGCCCTTTTGGTGAATAGCTGAGAACCACATGGCCTTTATCAATTGATTTTAAAATCTCAGAACTTGTTAATGACTTACTGTAGACCCAAGTTGTCGGCATTCCATGGATGACATACGGATCGGGACGGTGCGCATCACTGCCACCAACGGCCACAAGCCTTCTACCTGAGACCAGCTGTTCCTGCCACCAATTGAGGGCATCCTGGTTATCCTCCCGCCAAGGTCCATTCCAAACCTCCACCCAGTCATAGTCAAAATCCCAGTCCCATCTCCAGCCTGTATTATGGCAATATGGATGGTTTAAGGAGATATAGGCACCATTTTCACGAGCCTCTTTTAAACGAAGGTGTAACTCTTCATTTGTATTAACTCGAAAATCACGAATCGGATCCTTGACTCCAAAAAGGTTAAGATGTCCTCTATTTGTGGTAAGCTCCATTCCTGGAATAAACAGAGTGTTGACATCACGTGGAAATGCTTCATTTTGACTAGCAGCGTTATGGTCGGTTAATCCTAAGAAATCCAGACTCGCTTCTTCACAAATGTCGGCTTTTTCCCTTAATGTGAAGGTCCCATCACTATGGACACTGTGAGTGTGAAGGTCACCTTTTAACCAGCGGAGTTCCTCAAGCGTGTGCTCAATCGTCAGCTTCACTGTACAGCCCTTCGCTGCAACTTTGTAAGCATTAAGGATAACAGCCCACTCCCCTGCTGCAATTTCACCATGTAAATAACCAGGAGTAGCCTTTGCCTGATGGATAAAAAATTCAGTACGGGCACCGCCACTCCAGCCACGGACTCTATTTTGATCTTTTACACCTAAGTCGATAATGCTCGAAGCCACTCCTGTTTGTATGACTTCCATTTTTACCTTAATTTGTTCCGTACCAGCAGGAACACTGAATGGAACCTCGATATATGAGCTTTCTTCATCATGTGAGATAAATCTTGAAATAGTTTCTGCTTTTGAACACGCTTGGATGAATCCCATTTGATTAACCTCCTATAGCTGCTATTCTTTACCTGAACCTAGCATTAGGCCTTTTACAAAATATTTTTGAACAAATGGATAAATGACTAATAATGGTATAAGGGCAATGACAATCCCGGCCATCCTTACATTGGCTGTTATAAAATCACTGCTTGATGTTGAATCCGATGTGATAATTAATGAACGTAAGGCAAGCTGTAACGTGTATTTTTTATCATCGTTAATATAGAGCAAAGCAGAGGTAAAATGGTTCCATCTGCTGACAAATTCAAATAAGGTAACTGTCGCAAGTCCGGGCTTAGCCAACGGCAGAAAAATTTTTAAGAATATTCTTAAATCTCCCGCGCCATCCATTCTTGCTGATTCTGCCAATTCATACGAAACACCCAAAAAGTAATTTCGCATTAGAAGGACACTAAATCCTGAAACTAAACCATTAATTACTAATGATGAAAGGGTATTTAATAATCCAAGGTCCTTATTTACAACATATAGCGGGATCATAATAGCCTCACCTGGAATCATCATTGTGACCATAATAATAGTCGTCATCAATTTTCTACCAGGTAACTCTTTTTGCACCAATACATAACCGGCCATTGCAGACAAAAAGACGTGAAGAACTGTTCCCACAATAGTAACAATAACGTTGTTATAAAATGGTCTCCAAAGTTCAAGCTTTTTCCAAATCGTTTCATACCCTTCAAAGTTGATTTCAGTCGGCCAGATTTTTATTCCTGGTTTCATCGACTCGATATTCGAAGAAAGTGAAACGGTCAGTGTATTAAGTAACGGGACAATCATTGTAAGGACTAACAGTAATAAAAATAGGATATTAAGACCATAAAAGAATTTTCGCTTCCAACTCCAGTGAATCCAACTCTTCATTTTCTATGCCTCCTCGTCATATCGAAGCACTTTTCTTGCAATTAGGGTAAGAATTAATGTTGCTACGATAATTATCATTGATGCTGCAGTGGCGACCCCCATTTTAAACTCTAGGATCCCTTTTTCATACGTATACGTCATGAGTACATCTACTTTGCGGGTAATCGATGGATTGCCCATTACGATAATTTGATCAAATATTCTTAATGCACCTAATAGGTTTAAAAGAAAAACTACTTTCATTGTTGGGTATAATTGTGGAATCAAAATATTTTTAATTTCATCCCATCGAGATGCTCCGTCAATTTTGGCTGCTTCATATAAGGAAGGACTGATGCCTACAATCGCTGCCAAATAGAGAACACAGGTATATCCCATATCCTTCCATATAGAAGAAAGCACCATTAACGGTCTTGCATACTCATCCTGAGTAAAGAAATGAATCGGTTTTCCTCCAAACGCTTTAATAAATTCATTCACAAGTCCTCCATCTGGCGAAAGGAGGTAGATCCAGATTCCACCAACAACTACCCATGAAAACAAATGGGGAACATAAATAACCATTTGGGTGAATTTTTTAAAGGAGACCCGGATAACTTCATTAAGGGAAATTGCTACGATGATCGGAAAAGCGAACCCGATGATCAAGATTCCTCCGCCAATAAGGACCGTATTCACTAAAACACGCCAAAAGACTGGATCATTCAACACTGTCATATAGTTTTGAAAACCAATAAAGGGCCGGTCACCTATGATTCTAAATTCTTGGAAACTTATTAGAACTCCCCTTAATAAAGGATAATAGGCAAAAAGAAGAAAATATAAAAAGATGGGGATCATCATTACATAAAGCCATGCGTACCGTTTAAATGTATTCATCGTATCATCACCTTGTAATTCGGTTTTGTAGAACCTAATGTGAGAAACCACATTCCATTATTTGTAACCCAGGATCCTATGAGACTAGTAAAAAAAAGAGGGAGGGCATTCTCACCCTCTTTTTTTTACATTTCAATTTTATTTATCAATTAATCCTGCATCCAATAATTCTTTATGCATTTTTTTAACCGCTTCTTTGGCATCCATTTGACCCATCATTGCTTTAAATGCATAGTTTTGGACTATCTTTTCAGCTGTTGGCCAGTCGGAAGTAGAAACTTCTAATGAAGAGTTATTAAGAACAATCTTCTGCGCATCTTCTACCCCTGGAAGCATTCCGAATGGATTTTTCCACTTTGAGTTGTTCGGGAAAGGAGCTCCATGGTCCATACTGTGCTCTTTACCAGTAGCCGTTAACTCATATTTACCATTTGTTACAGTATAGTCATTATCTTTAATTCCAAGAGTTGCTAACACATTTCCTTCTTTTGAATGCCAGAACTCAAGAAATTCCATTGCAGTATTTGGATGTTCAGCATTTACAGGAATGGCCCAAACACTTTGGTCACCACGGTGAAGCATTATCTTTCCATCAGGCCCTGCCGCACCAGGAATTCCTTTTGCCACGAATTTAGTATTAGGATCTTCCACCTGTTTGATATTATTAAATAAGCCAACCCAGGCATCCCAATACGTAACCATACCAACACGGTCTGTTAAGAATAGTTCACGCATTTTACCTGTATCATTTGTGGCAAAGTTTGGATCGATTAAACCTTCTTTATATAACTTTGCAAACCACTCAAGAACTGGAACAGCCTTTTCAGTTGCAATCGGCATCGTACGTTTGCCGTTTTTATCGATAACATACTTATTCTTCACTCCTGCTGCACTTAAGAATCCCTGGATGTCATTAAGTCCTGCTGTGGAAAGACCATATGTATCGTTTTTGCCATTTCCATCAGGATCTTGCTCTTTAAACGCTTTGAATACATTGTAGAAATCATCAAGTGTTTTTGGTTCTTGAAGATTTAACTTTTCCAGCCAGTCTTGTCTGACAATTGGCAGTGTTCCGCCTTCGAACTTATTGAATACACCGTAAATTTTACCGTCATCGTACGTAATTAAATCCCAATCTTTTTTAGAAATAACGGATGGATCTGATAATACCTTTGATTTTTTTATTTTGTCATTTAATTCGGTTAATACGCCTTGATTGGCCAAGATATCCATCAACGGCTTCGTAAGAAGGATTAAGTCATATTTTTCACCAGATGACATCGAAGTCATTAATTTTTGGTCATAATCAGCTGGCGGCCTAACCATTTCCACTTTAATGCCTGTTGATTTTTCTATCTCTTTTATGAACAATTCATTTTCTTCAGGAGTTTTCCCGCCAACTACATTGGTAAGAATATGCAGAGTCTTTTGCTCTTTTTTATTCTTCGCATCAGTTGAAGTTTCTTTTGAACTACAAGCACTTAGTAATAAGCTTAAAATCATTAAAATTGGTACTAGAACCTTGAAACCTTTTTTAAAATACATTTTTCCATCTCCCTTTGTAAGAACACTCAATTATCTTTTGTTTAAAAAAAGCCAATTTATTAGGTTCTAATAATCACCCCTCTCAATTTAATTGGGATTACACTTTACTAAATCCTTTCATGAGATTTTTGCAAGAATCCCGGATAACTAGTTTTGCAGGTATCATTTTTTGTCTTGGAGCTAATTGTTCCTTTAACACATTAATTAAAACTTCAGCGGCTTCTTCCCCCAGTTTCTCTGGAAATAATTCAATACATGTTAGTTTTGGGGTTGTCTCTAAAGCTAGCGTTTCATTATTACTTAAGGCTACTAAAGAAAGCTCATTCGGAATATCAATCTTCAATTCCCTTGCAGCACGTAGGACACCTAACGCCACACGGTCAGTATCAGCAATAATGGCTGTGTATTCTTTTCCATTAATCGTTTCTAGTAAACTATAAAATCCATATTCAGAAGCATTCTTATATTTTTCCTGATCGTTATAAATCACATTCTCTTCTTTAAAAGGTAAACTGAAATTTTCAAAGGCTCGTTTTAAGCCTTCCTTTCGATCTTCTGCTACTGTCATTCCATAGGAAGCATTGAGAAAGAGAATTTCGTGATGACCATTTTCGATTAGGAACTCCCCAACCTCTTTCACAATCTCAATATTATTGTTATCAACAAATTTGGTGTCAGCATCTTCTTCGTCCGGTCTGCCGATTAATACATATGGAAGATTTAATTGCTTGTATTGAACAATTCTCTGATCATCATCTTTTGGATTTAATAAAATAACTCCATCCACAGGATCCCTAGAAAAAAGGGCTGTCTCTTCATTCTCAACCAATCTGTCAAGCAGGACTCTATAGCCGTTTTCTGTACACTTTTTGACGACTCCATTTATTACTTTAATATCAAAGCCGCTTAGTTCGGTATCCAGCGTTGGCATCTTTAGTCCAATAATCATCGTTTTCTTCATCGCTAGACTTCTAGCAGCATGATTCGGGACGTAGTTAAGTTCCTTCGCTACATTTAATACCCTTTCTGTTACTTCGATACTTATGGGTCTTTTTTTACTAAACACACTCGAAACCGTTCCCTTGGAAACCCCGGCTCGTTTTGCAACATCAGCAATTGTCACCATTATTATCACCTAAATTCCCCGTTTAATTAAACCGGTTTAATTGAAAATTAAAAAAATTTAAACTAAATTAACATAAAAAATAATCCTATAAGTCCGATTGTAACAAAAAGTAGAATTCATAAAACCGGTTTAATTATTGAACACGCTTTCATTATAAATAGAATTCCAAAACAAATCAATATTATGAAAATAATTTTGAGAAAATTTCTATATTTCAGTAATTTAGTCATATAAAACTTGAATGATTACTAGGTATTTAGTTCTGTTTTAATTAAACCGATTTAATTGATAGTGTTTCACTATAAAAACAAAATAAAAAACAGTCAACTACTTTCGTCTATAGTTGACTGTTTTTATAACTTTAAATATTCCCATTCATTTTGCGCTCTCTTAGTTGCAGCAATTCCTTGACTTCATTGGAAGTAATGGAGTGCACCCCCATGTCTAAGAATTTCTCCATCTCTTGTAAATCATCAATCGTCCAGACTAAAACAGGCAAGTAGCGCAATCTGGCAATTTCCAGCAATTCTTCTTTACATAGGTGATAGTTAATATTAATCCCGCAACATCCAGCAGATATCGCATCCCGGCACGTTTCTTTAATAAATGCTTGATAATTCCTCTCCAAAGAATGCAAACCTGTATTTGTATCTGCATTTAGCAGAACTTGATAGGGACGGTAATGATTCTTTATAAAGGTTGCTCTTTCTTTTTCACATCCACTAAATATAACGTAATCTCTCATCTTATATTCTTCGATGGCCTGAACCATCGGATGAATCGCGATGTCCTCTTTTATATCGAGATTAATCATTCGGTTATATTCCTTAATTAGCGGTAAAACATCTTCAAGTGGGACAATCACATCGCTTTTTACGTGACATTTTAATTCCTCATAGGTCAAATCCCGCAGGCACCTGCTCCCGAAAGGGGTACTAACATCTTCATCATGCAACAGGACAACAACCTGATCTTTTGTAACCCTGACATCTACTTCAATAACGTCTGCTCCTGCCCTTAAACCTTCAAGCACAGACTGAATGGAATTTTCAGGGGTTTTCATGCAGCCACTATGAGCTGTAATCAAAGGCCATTTCATTTATATAACTACTTCCTTTCGAAGTTTTATTGGTTACTACAATTTTTTTAAAGGACGTTACTCTAAATGCAAATATCTATGAGAAAACTGCATCTATCAAAAAGGGGACCTAAAAAAGTTTTAGCTCCCCTTTAAAATAGTAACTTATCATTTTCTCGTTTCTCAATTAATCAATTAGTAGCTCTTTGAATCGTCTTTCATCATGCTGCGGATGTAAAAGTATCCCATACCAGCACAAATTAAGAATAAAAACACGGCCATACTACTTGCTTGCCCTAGCTCATTGTAAGCTGAAAAATGCTGCGCCATTGATACTCCCAGCATCTGAGGAGCATTTTTATCAATCAAAAATGGTGCAGTAAAGCTACCTGCAATTCCCATGAATAAAAATGTAAGGGCAACAAGCATTGTTTTCATTGAAAGAGGTAAAATAAACTTTGTAAACAGCTGTAGTTTTCCTGCACCCGCATCTTTAGCGCTTTCAATTACAGCGAACGGTATAGCTGCTAAAGCTGAGCTTAATAGCATAGTAGTAAAAGGAATATTAAACCATATATTCATTAAGATAACACCTTTTATATCATATATAATCGGGGGTAAAACGCCTTTTCCTATTAACCTGGCAATCCAGCCATTATCACGATACATATTAATAAAACCGTAAATGGCAATGATACCCGGAATAAACATAGGTACGTAATAGACTTTGCGAATAAGATTAACAATTCTTCCTTTGCTAAACTGCATATAAATGGCTAATGCGTAGCTAATGAACAGTACAAAAATACTTGAAATAATCGTGACAGTGAGTGTGTGCATAATATTTTTGATCATCAGTGGTTCTGTAAAAAGATAGATATAGTTCTCTAAACTAAGCTGCCCGCTGCTATCCTTGAAACTTTCCACAAACGAAATACCTACTGGCACAATAACTAAAACAAGTAGAGTCAGGAATGATGGAAGTACCAAGAGTATGCCAAATATACTCATTTTTGCCTTCTTAGTTAGTTTAGGAAACAACGAGGGCACCACCGTTGTTCTAACTACACTTTCATTCTCTCTTTTGATCATTGTGCAGCAATCTCCTCTTGCCAACGTTTATTAATTTCTTCAGATAGACTTCCTCCGTTAAAGATACGATAACCGCCCTTTACACTTTCAAAATTCCTTTGCAATTCTTCAGGTAATAAATCCCAATCAATACCAGGATACCCATACATTTTGTCGGCAACAATCTCCTGCGCTTTTGGTGTTAACACATAGTTTAATAGTTCTTCTGCAGCTTCTTTTCGTTTTTTATCTTTATTTTCAGGGAGCATTAGATAAGCAGGGCCACCTGTGAATGCTGGGTTAAGTTGTTTTAGCTTAATTTTGTCTGGTAATAATTTTTTATTTACTTGCTCAAGTGCCATATCAGACCATGCTGGAGTCATATCAATTTCTCCATTTGCTAGTAAGTCTAGCGATCCTTGGTTTTTCTTAGGATACACTCCTTTTTGGTATACATCTGGTGCTAATTCTTTTAAAATCTTTAATCCTTTTTCCCATTCTTTCATGATACTTGGATCCTGGTTGTTCATCGCTTCAGGTGGTAACTGATTATAAATAGTAGTCAGCACAAATGATTGACCTGATCCACCGGTGCTTGGGTCGTTATACGCAAAACGCCCTGGATTTTTATGGATCCATTCATATAGCTCATCTGGCGTGTTAGGGACATCTTTCACCTTTTCACTGTTATAAGCTAAGACTACTGATGAGGCGCGGTAAGGTACTGCTAATCCATTTGTTCCTTGTAGATTTTTTTCATCGATGGTCGATAAATTTGGGATATTTTTCTCATCTACCTTTGCAAAAATTCCTCCCTCATTCTCTCCCACCTGAATATCTGCCATGCTTCCTTCATAAACATCAATCTCGGCATCTTTTCCAGCCTTCTTCGCGGCAACAAGGCGGTCGATTGTAGATTGCCCGCCTGTACCTGCCGGCAGGAATACTAACTTAACATCAATAGTTGGATTCTCCTTTTCGAATTCAGGAATAACGGTCTCCCAATAGTCTTTTACATTTAAAGATCCCCCGGAGTATAAAGAAATTTGCACTGTTTCATCTTTAGAACTTGATTTAGAATCTGAAGATGTTTGGCTGTTACATGCTACTAATGATAATGCTGTAGCTGCTGTTACCAGCATTAATTTTGATTTACGAAAATTTTTTCCTAACATACTAATTCCTCCCTAGTTTCATTATTTGATGATTCCTGTTTAAAAGTTTTAATATTCAGTAATTTAATTTTAACCATATCCTGTAAAACCAGGCTCCCCATCTGTTCACGGTCAACGAACATCTTGATATTCCCAATGCTTGTATAAAGCGTAACCTCCGCATAATGGCCCAACATGGTCACTTTGTTAACTTTTGCATCCAGGCCATTTTCATTTTTATTAACTATAACGACATCTTCCGGTCTCACACAAATAGTTACTTCCCCTGTATGTTTTCCGATATTCGGATACTGAAGGGATCCAATCTGCAATAACTGTCCAACACATTTTCCTGGGAGGAAGTTCATTCTTCCGATAAACTGTGCAACAAATAGTGATGCTGGATTTTCATAGATTTCGCTAGGTGTCGCAATTTGCTCAATCTTTCCAGCATTCATGACAACAATTCGGTCGGAAATGGCCAGTGCTTCTTCCTGGTCGTGGGTAACAAACAACATGGTCAACCTTTCACGGGCCTGAATCTCACGTAACTCCTCACGTAATTCGTTACGTAATTTAGCGTCCAGGGCTGAAAAAGGTTCATCCAATAGTAAAACCTTTGGTTCGAGTAATAATGCCCGAGCAACGGCAATACGTTGCTGCTGTCCTCCCGATAGCTCTGTCGGAAATTTTTTTGCTGCATCAGGCAGTCTTACTAGATCAAGAGCCCATTTTACTTTCTGTTCAATTTCTTTCTTAGGCTTTTTAAGGAGTTTTAAACTGAAAGCTAAATTATCATACACTTTCATATGCGGCCATAAATTGTAACTTTGAAAAACCATTGCTGTCGGCCTTTTTTCAGGTGGTAAATGGAGAACACTTTGGTCGGTGATTCGAATATCTCCGCTGCTCGGTTCTTCAAAACCACCTACGGTACGTAAGATAGTAGATTTCCCACAACCTGACGGACCGAGTAAAGTTAACATCTCACCCTGATGAACATCAATACTAATATTCTTTGCTCCTTCACCAGTTGGATATTGTTTGGTTAAATTTTGAATCGATAGTTGAATAGTCATGTAATCCCCCTGAAGAATATTTTTTAATTCATTTTAAATCCACCTGCAAGTGCATCGCCGGCAACGAATTTTCTTGCTGCCACTAATAAAATCACAGTAGGCAGTGTCAAGATGATTGAGAAAACAGCTCCTGCCGTACTAGGATAATCAGCAATAAGTGAGTACATGATGACAGGCATTGTCTTGAAATCAGGAACTCCGACAAGTAGAGTACCCTGTGCCTCATCTAGTGATGATAAAAATGTGAAGATCGAAGCAACTAGGATTCCAGGTGCTGCCATTGGTAAAGTGATATGCCAAAAGACTTTAAACGGTGATGCACCCGCATCCCTTGCAGATTCCTCTTGTGCTTTATGTACATTTTTAAATGATGCCGATGGGATCCATGTCATATACATCAGCGTATTGAGAATATGAATCAAAACGATACCAACAAAGGTATTCATTAAGCCAAACTGGTAAAATAAGACTCCAATTGAAACATATAGCCCCATTTTAGGAAAAGCGTTTGTCAATAAAAACGAAAATAAGAAGAATCTTCTAAAAGGAAACCTTATCCTTGCAAATGCATAAGCAGCCGGAATACAAATAACAATAGAAGATAAAGTTACAACAATTGCAATAACAAAGGATAAAATAATAGAATTAAGAATCTCATCGTCCTCAAATACAAAACTCCACCACTCAAGTGACCAGGATGTAGGCAGTTTTGCCGGATATTGCCACTCTCCCGCGAAAGCGAGCAGCAATAGATTTAACAAAGGACCTAAAAAGAAAATACAAAAGATAGCCAGTATAATAAAATCAATAATTTTCCGCTTTTTTAACGTTTTAAAATACCACATTTTTACTGCCTCCTTTCTTCTAGACAAAAACTGTATTGGGGACTCCAACCTTTCCTGCTATCACCCCCTTAAATTAAGTAGATTGGATTTGTAAAACCAATCATGGTTTTGACACCATTGAAGGTTCCATGTAACTCAGTAATAATCCAATTAATCTCTCTAAGATCTACTTTTATTTCCTGGATTGCATTCTCTTTAGAGGCTTTGACATCATGTAAAATACCAACATTACTTTTTACGACTAGCTTTAATTCCTGTTCCTCAAGATTCCAATGGCCGTTTCTTGCTGAGTAATCTACTCCTACTTCAATAGATTCTTTATTAAAAAGAGAAGCCTTTTCGATCTTTGCCCCAACGGAATAAATGTTACCTTCCCGGTTCTTTACCGTCATCATTGGAATAGGTCCCATGGAAACGATCATTTTCCCCTCCCTTATTGCCTCTACTAATGTTTGATCATTAAGGGGTTCATTCTCTTCCACTTCTAAATAAGTTGCAGAGATTGGACCATCATTCATATTGGAGTTATGCCAATCTCTTCCGCTTGTGGCCGAAATGGTAAAGCCTTCGTTTAATTTGTCTAGCCACAATTGATAGGCTCTGGCATTACTCTTAACAATGGAGGGGAATGTCCCTGACCATACTTCTATATAATCAATCTCCTGCCAATCCGCTATATCATATTCCCAGAAACAGCCTGTACAAATGGGACTTCCAATCCTATATGGGTGTGCAATTCCTGCGACACCGTTTTGTTTATGGACTTCCTTAATCCCTTTGTGAATATCAATCGGCGATAAATTTCTCCAATCAACGTATTCACGGATGCCCAACGTAACCATGTGGCCATAAAAGGTTGTCCATTCCAGCCCCTGCATAATATGAATTCCCGTCTGCCCAGTCACAAATTCCTTTTCTTCCAGTCCGGACATTGTATTATGGTCTGTCAACGCTATACCAACCAGACCTAATTTTCTTGCATTTTGAGCCATTTCTAATAATGTGTGTTTGCCATCACTGTGGGGTGTATGGGTATGCAATTCAAAGGGCAGCCACTTAGTCATTTTCAAGCCCCCAAATCTTAAGTTTATATTTACATTCATCCGTTACCACCGCATGCATACTGATTGTTACCTTCCACATTCCCGGCGGGTTATCTGAAGAAATTAAGCCTGGAGAGGAGTTACTATCTGACAGCACCAGCTCTAAATTTGAATCATGCCGATGGGTCGCTCCTCTAAATTGAACAGGATCGTCAAATGAAAGAGTTAAATGGTTCTTTAACGGCATGAACTCCTCACAGCGGTGCCCGCTATCTTCATAACCATATTTTCTGAGAGATTCCAAGATTAATTGTTTAGATTGCTCTTCATTATCTAAATTCTTGGGTGAATATTCAAAATGGTACTTCATGGTTTTATATTTTTTTGCTGCAAAAAAGGAATACGTGATATGACTACTTGCACAAGATGGAGTTACTTTCCCTTCCACTTCGTAAAGATAATCCATTGCTGACCTCCCGAAAATGTAATCAAACGCTTACAAAAAAATGATTATTCCAACTTGAATCAAACGCTTACAAAATTAGGGTTAGCTTGTCTTCTTTCCGAACTATCATTACCTGCTAATTGCTTCCAATCTCTAAAATATTTATATCGCTTATTTTTCTGATTGAAGTAAATATTTCTGAAGCATTCTTCTCTTTTGGTACCTTGAGCACCAACTCCATCTGATACTGGCCTTCCTGCAAATCCTTAATATAAATATCATTGACATTATAATTTTGACATTTTACTTTTTCGATTATTTTCGAAATATCCACCTGATCAAGGATGAGGAATTTCACTTTCAATTCCTTTGAAGAAAGAGTCTTTGGGATGAATAGATTTACTATCAATGGTAGCACTTTCAGCGAAAACAAAATGATTCCTATGCTAATACATGCTTCATAATAAAATCCTGCCCCAACCGCGATACCAACACCTGATGCCCCCCAGATTATCGCAGCTGTTGTTAATCCGGAAATCACATTATTTCGTTTCCTTAATATGACACCGGCACCCAGGAAGCCAATACCACTAATCACTTGTGCTGTTAACCTCATGGGATCAGTTCTTATGTTTGAATTCATCTTTGCGTATAAATCTGCCGATTCTATTGATACAACCGTGATTAGGCAGCTTATAACTGAAATGACCACACAAGTCTTTAATCCTAATGGCTTTTGTTTCAGCTCCCTTTCCAAGCCAATTATGATTCCTAGAACTGCTGCCATTCCCAGTCTGATACTAATTGCTTCCAAACTCATATTCTGCCACTCCTTTCCTTTTCATATAGAATGCAGGCCCTAGCGCCATTCACTATTGGTGTCTCACCCCCTTGAAAAATATGATCCAATAGACTCTGCAATCGGTTTAATGAGAGTTTTTCAGGAATCTCGTATAACAAGTTCTGCAGGTATCATTTTTTGCCACATCAGCAATAGTTACCATTGTATTCTCCTTCATACTAGAGATTATTAAACCGGTTTAATAAAATCGTAAAAAAATAATCATACCTAGAAGAAATAACAGAATCTCACTACACATATTTTTTGATATTTACTGTTTTGGACATTTTTCAATTAAAGCGGTTTAACAATTTTATGTAAAATATCACTTTTTACTATTCTTTCCCACCGAAAACTATACAATAATTAGGTACATGCTTGATAAACGACGACAAAATCGTTAAAACGGTTTAATGATTGTTTACGCTTTCATTATATATACATTTCTGAAAGAAAACAATATTCAGAATATATTCTCTTAAATATATCTAGAAATTAGTAATATTTAACGATACATTTAAATATAAAAAATATGACTTTTGTATGATATCACCCGTTTAACCGAATCAAATGCGCGTGTGACATTTAGAATAACTAACCATTAAACAAACAGCCAACTAGATATGTTACTAGTTGACCGTTTGTTTAATGGTTATTCGTTCATTGTTTGTTCCACTAGTAAACTTGCTTCCTCCTTGTCTAGAAAAAAGTGTATACCGATGGATCTTTAGTTTTTTTTCACGGCAGTATTAGATTTAATATCCATATTTTCAGACACTTTTAAATTAAGTTCTTCCACTAAATCGATTAATTCAATTGGCTCACTTATTATATAATCGGGTTTTTCACTTTTATCAGTTGATGATTTCGAATATCTTGGAGTCCAATTTAGAAAGATACTTGTTATTCCTACATTGTTCGCCCCTTTTATATCACGACTTAGATTATTTCCTACCATAACGATACGACGATGGTCTTTTTCATCAAGGTCCAATGCACCTACTGCTGCTTTAAACATACGTGGACTTGGTTTATGAACCTTTAAATTTTCTGAGTAAATCATTACTTTGAAATAATCATATAACCCATTCTGCGTTAAAATATTTTTGAATGACTGTGCTAATCCATCTGCTACTAAAGCTAATGTGTATCCCCTTTCTGCAAGGGTTTTAACCATTATGTCTGCTCCAGGTATAATATTTGCTTCGACAACAATATCATGTTCGTCTCGAATCTCCGTACCTTCATCAATAATCGTGTCACCACAGTCAAGAAATATAATTAGCTCTTTTGATTTCAATTTCTTCACTCTCCTCTAAAGTACACATTTATTTACTCAACAATTGCCAGTTTGTTAAATAAAGCTAAAACTTTAATAACTTTCTTAGATGGGGCATTGCTAAAGAATATTCATTTTTATAGTGAGAAAAGCTTCCACTATTTAATATTTCAAAACCTAACTTCAGGTAAAGCCCAATGGCTTTATAACTCCATGTCTGTGTATGAAGGAACACATCTTTATCACCTTCAAGAAATATTAGTTTTTTTAGAGACTCAGAAACCAATGCTTTTCCAAGTCCACAACCTTGGTATTCTTCTTTCACAGCAAACCAATGTATTGATGGTACTCGTTTGGTTCCAGTCATATTCCACCAACTTGTAATAGTCCCTATTTCCTCTCCCTTTTCATTCTGAACAAAAAGCAAGCGTCTTTTCAGTTCATCTAAAAAAGGTAAATAATTCTCATGAAAGTATTTCATTGCTTCATCTATATTAGTAAACTCACCAACTGAGGTTTCAATTTCAGCCCATTTCATTTCTTTACCTTCTGAAAACCACACAAATGAGTACCCTTTTGGCAAAGAAAAACTAGAGACTGGAGCACCTGAGCCTCTTTTCATAATCACATTGAAATAAGGGATTGATTTATCTAACAATCTCGCATCACCTCTCGGATTTTTCTTTTCGTTATTACATAAAACCGCCCCTTTAGACTAATAAGAAAAAGGCTGTCATATCTGCCTAATTTAATTGAACTCAAGCACTCCGTTGAAGTAGATCAATAGATTTCATTGGCATTTGGTGATAAGTTTTCAATATGCTTTAGATACTCCATAACACGGTTATCATGTTCATATGGGTATTCATAATTTAAACGATCTGCAACATCTTTGGCTGTACTACGAAACAAATTAGCCATTGTAAATAACGCTCTCCATACACCTTCATAACTTCCATCGGAAAAAGTAGAAAGAAGTCCCTGCCAACTCTTTTCTGAGAGAAATCTCTCCAAATACTTCCCGCATTTACCTATACTAATTGAAAAGTCCGTTTGTATACCTACCTGCCATTCTAGCATTTTAATTAGCATCGGTCTGAGGTAATTATTAAGATGTTCTTGTGCATAAAGAATTTCCTTTCTCCACAAACCCTTTGCTACATATGTGGAGACCCACCAAAACTCATTACAACAATCAGCATAGAATTCAGCAGATGGACGTTTTACCCAATAGTCCTTATCGGTCGGAGGAGGGATTGCAGGAAGGCAATCATCCTTATCCATTAAAATAATAGTCAGCTTATCCTCTATACAATACTTGTCTTTTTCAATTAAGGGAATTAACGTTAGGTCAATACGATTTCCATCTGTAAACTGCATCAAATAGGAGAACCGCCCTCCCAATGTTGGTGAAAACATTGACATAGCTTCAGGTGTTTGCATAATGATTCGTTTACCAAAAACCTCTATCCAATTGTGGTTTCGTAAAAAGGAATCCATTTCGGTTACGAGATAAACAATATCAAAATCCTGAAACATATCTTTTGGAACATTCGGATTTGTTCGGGAACCATTCATTCCCACAGCACGAATTCGTTCATCTTTTTCTGCTATTCTTAAAATTAATTTTATCATTTCCTGTTCTGTCCGCATTTCTTTCCTCCCTAATCATTTACATGAATGAATTAATCCAGAAATCATTAAATACCGAAAAAGCACCTACCTAATTAAAATATTTCTAGGTAGATGCTCTATTTAATTCAATATCAATCATTTAACATTTGATATTAACCTAAACTGACTACATGTCGGTAAAAATGTAGTTTACATATTTGAAACAAGACTAGATTTTTCTTCAAAATAAACAGCTTTCCCAGATTTTGCAGATTCATAGATCGCTTCTAAGATTTGCGTAACGACAAATGCTTGTTCTGGTTTTACGACAGGTTCTGTATCATTGATGATATTATCAATCCATAGGCGGGCTTCTAGATCAGCATCTGTTTCTGATTTTCCATCGTAAAATGCTACCCCACCAGCACCAAGATTAACATTGGTCGTATAGAGTTTACCGAAGCTTTCCCCATTAATTCTTAGGCCCTCCTTCATATCGGCTCCGCCTTCTGTTCCACTCAGTGAACATTTTGCTTCATCAACATCTAAAGAGTTCAATGCCCAACTCGATTCTAAAACGATTGTTGCACCATTCTCCATTGTGATAAAACCAAATGCAGAATCTTCAACGGTAAACTTTTCAGGATCCCACGGTCCCCATGCATTAGCCGCATCTTTCTTCTGACTTAATTTATGGTAAGTTGTCCCCATAACCGATTTTGGCTTATAGTTGTTCATCATCCACAATGTTAAATCAAGTGCATGTGTACCAATATCAATTAATGGACCCCCACCTTGCTTTTCTTCATCAAGAAAAACTCCCCAAGTAGGTACAGCGCGACGACGAATGGCATGTGCTTTAGCATAATAAACTTCTCCAAGATCTCCTCGTTCACATACCTTATGTAAATATTGGCTATCCGGACGGAAACGATTGTTATACCCAATCGTCAGTTTTTTACCAGAACGTTTAGCAGCCTCCAACATTAGACGTGCTTCCGCTGACGACTTCGCCATTGGTTTTTCACACATTACATGTTTACCTGAATCAAGGGCTGCTACAGAAATTTCAGCGTGGAAATCATTCGGAGTTAGTACGTGCACCACCTCGATCGACTCATCCAGAAGTAACTCTTGATAATCGTCATAAACTTTTGCATTTGGGGCCCCGTACTCAGCTGCTGCTTTTTCAGCTCTTTCAACAAGCACATCACAAAATGCAACCAATTCAACGTTTTTTAGCTTTGCTAAGCTTGGCAAATGTTTCCCAGTCGCAATACCACCACAGCCAATAATTGCTACTTTCACATTTCTAGACATATTTTTTCCTCCTATACCATTTTATTATTTGAAATAAATTTCAAGATGTTCTTTTGCTTTTATGATCCCTTGACGTTCTGCCTCTAAAGAACCCCAATAACGATGATCTTCTAGTTCAATGCTTATTGGACCAGTATATCCAATTTTTTCTAAACGCACTGCAACTTTTCCCCAGTCTACATCACCTTGTCCAGGAATTGTGTAACGCCATGAACCTTCTGAAAAATCATACTTAGAACCAAACGTAGCCTGGATGACACCGCATTCATATAACTCATCATGTAAAATTTCAGTATCTTTCCCATGACAGTAATTGATTCTTTCGCCAAATTCACTTAAAACTCTTAAATGGTCGATACCCAGTCTAACTAAATGGGATGGATCATAATTAATCCCAAAATGTTTAGAAGGAATAACATTGAACATGGCTCTAAGCATTTCCGGTGTACAGCCTAACGTTGGATAATATGGTGCAGGTCCCGGCCATCCTTCTAATGCAATATAGATGTTCTGTTGTTCAGCATGCTTTACAATACTAGGAAACGTCTCTTTCCAAATCTCAAATGCATTCTGTCTTGACATTGTTATATCATCTGGAACAAGACACATGAACATCACTTTACCACCAAGCTGAGAGACTTCGGTCATCTGATTTTTAAGAGCTTCTACGGCCTCTGATCGACTATTTTCATTCACACTTAATAGTTTTGTTTGACCAACCGCACCCACGCCATCAATGGAGCCGACTTCAAGTCCTTCCTTATCCAAAGCTATCTTAACTTCTTGGTTAAAATATGGTACGTCTATTACGTCTAATCCAATACTAGAAGCCCAGTTTGCAACAGACTCTATTCCACCTGCACCAATTTTTGGTGATATTCTCATACCTATTTTTTTATTCAAATCAAAAACCTCCCACTATTTTAGTTCATTCCTAGCATTCTATTTTATTCCAGTAAATGTAATACCTCGAATAAATGTTTTTTGTAAAAAGAAGAATAGGATAATAACAGGAATTGTCATCATTGTTGAAACAGCCATCATGAGTCCCCATTCTGAGCCCTTTTGACTTTGGAACTGCTGCAACCCTATTGAAAGTGTATACTGTATTGAATCTGTTAAATAAAGTAATGGGCCTAAAAAGTCTGTCCAGCTTGCCATAAACTGAAACAGGCCTACTGCTAAAACTGCAGGTTTTGCTAACGGCAGCATAATCTGCCAATAAATTCTAAATTCTCCAGCCCCATCAATCTTTGCAGCTTCTCTTAAACTATCAGGTAATCCCATGAAAAATTGTCTTAATAGGAAGATGTAAAAAGGAACACCGAAAAATGCAGGAATGACTAATGGTAGTGGTGTTCCAACCATGCCTAATTTTTCAAACAATAAAAATAACGGGATCATTGTCACTTGACCTGGAATCATCATAACTCCAATCGTAATGATAAAAAGAATATTTCTACCAGGCCACTTGAGTTTTGCGAAGCTATAAGCAACAAGCGGGCATGAAACCACTGCCCCAACAGTACTTGAAATTGTAATGATCAGTGTATTTTTTAAATAAGTGAAAAAAGGTATGTAGGACATAGCATCGATGTAATTGCTCCACTTAACTGGCTTTGGAATCCATTCAGGTGGAAATGTAAACACTTGTGTCAATGGCTTTAATGAAGTTGATACCATCCAGATAAATGGAATCATAAAGAAAAATGATGCGACAATTAGGACGACATGTGCTGAATAACGGGAAAATTTCTTTTTGATTGTCCCATTCATTGTTTCTACCTCCTTATTATTCTTGATAATGGACCCAACGTTTAGATGTAAGAAATACGATTGCAGTTAATGCCATAATAATCACAAATAAAATCCAAGCTATTGCAGAGGCATAACCCATTTTAAAGAATTTAAAACCATTGTCGTATAAATACATAACGTAAAAAGTTAAAGAATTTGCAGGTGTCCCCTGTCCTTGTGTTAACGTATATGGTAAAGTGAATTGCTGGAAAGCACCGATAATCCCCATTACAAGATTAAAAAAGATAACTGGTGTTAATAGAGGAAGAGTAATATGAATGGTTTTTTGAAACCAATTTGCTCCATCCACTTCTGCAGCGTCATAATAGTCTTCAGAGATATCACCAAGACCTGCCAGATAAATAACGACAGCCTGACCGATTCCCCATAATGACATCATAATGAGAGATGGTTTGGACCATGTTTCACTTCCGAGCCACGCTGGTCCATCAATTCCAATTGTATTTAGAAAGCCGTTTACAAGACCGAACCCAGGATTTAGCAGCCACATCCACAAAACGGCAAGTGCCACATGTGGAACAAGTGTTGGTAAGAAAAAAATCGTCCTATAAACTGCCATACCTTTCACTTTCATGTTTAACATCATTGCAAGTGCAACACCAAAGATGATACTTAAAGGTACATAGTAGACTGCAAAGTAAACCGTGTTATACACAGATTTCCAAAATAAAGTATCGTTCATTAATTCCGCATAATTTTTTAATCCGATAAATTCTCCTGGCTGAAGAATACTGTATGTTGTAAAGCTAAAATAAATGGAGGAGAACAATGGGATTGCATAAAAAACGATTAATCCGATAATCCATGGAGATGCAAATAATAGTCCGTATTTGTATTTCCCCCAATTAGATACTTTCTTTTTGGGGACAATATTTAATTGATTGTCAGTCGGTGTTTTTTGAGACTTGATTCGTTCAACCAGTTGCGTATTACCTTTCACTTTAATCCTCCCCTTCCTTATTATTTAAGAGCAAGCGCCTTGATAAAAATAGAGGGAGGAGGAAAACAAAACCTCCTCCCTTATTTGTCATTTTTTTAGCTCTTTATTCACTTTGTCAGTGACCTTATCTAGCAATTCCTCCGGTGTTCCATTTCCTCGTGTCGCATTTTCAACAGCACTTGCTAGTTCGTTCCAATACAATGACCCTTGTGTCATAACTGGTCTATGATGAGAAACAGGTAAAATATCGACAAATTCCTTTAAGATCGGATCATTTTTATATCCTAGTTCTTCATTTACAGAATCGATTACTGAGAAGTCTCGAGCAATTCCACTAAAGATTTTTTGCCCTTCTGCACCACTAAAGAACTCCATAAATTTCCATGCAGCTTCTTTATTTTTCGCACCCTTAGGCATAACAGTAGACCAACCACCTGACCATGTTGTATGATTCTCTCCAGTAGGAGTTGGCATTGGGAAAACACCATAATTCAAATCAGGTTTGAATTTTTTAATGGCAGAAACTTCCCATGGTCCACTTACTTTCATACTTAACTGTCCAGTTAAGAAAGGATCCATTGCACCTTCACCTTGAGAATCAGTGAAACCAGCGATGTCCTCGACATTATACTTCTTTGCGAAATCTGCCATCCATTGTAGAGCCTCTATGTTCTTTGGATCATTTGCTGTCGCTGTTTTTGTTTCAGGATTATAGAAATCTCCTCCAAATGCCCAGCCCCAGCCGTAAAACCAGCCCTGACCGAACCATGGAATAAAGCCAATCCTCTTGAATTTTTTCCCATCTTTGATTGTTAATTTTTTAGATGCAGCTTCTAATTCTGCAATTGTTTTTGGTGGATTTTCTGGATCCAAGCCTGCTTCTTTGAACTGGTCTATATTGAAGTAAACAAGACGTGAATCAGTTGTTGTTGGCATTCCGTATAATTTTCCTTCGTAACTTGCTTCATCCCATGCAAACGGATAATATGTTTCTTTTTTAACTCCACTTCCTTCAGCTAAATCTGTCAAATCCTCCAATGAACCTTGTGCTGCCCAAGAGCCAATTTCAAATCGGTCAAAGTAAGCAACATCTGGTGGATTTCCTCCCGAAACCGCAGTTAGTAGTTTTTCATTTTTTCCTTCACCTTGATTTGCAGTATAAACAGCCTTTATTTTGATGTCGGGATTCTTTTTCTCAAAGGCCTTAATGACCGCATCAACCGCTTCCCCAGTAACATCTGTCATAGGATGCCAAAATGTAACGGTTGTTTGATCTCCATTTGCATTTTCTGAAGTACTCGATTTTGATGAGCATCCAGTGAGAAACATAGATAATGTTAAAACGAAAACAAATACTAGTAATCCAATCCTTTTATTGTTTTGCTTCATCTTAATCCCCCTATTTTTTTATAAGATGCTGTTTAATAAAAGACTCCTTTCCCTTAACTTTTATGTAAATTCATCGATGCACCCAAAAATAAAAGCGTTTTCATTTTTGAATAAAAAAATAAACATTAGAGCTAATATATCATTAAAAATAACATCTATAATTGGTATCTTTAAATGATATATCAATAGATTACTAACATATATTATATATGTCAATATGTTTTTTGAATTTTCCGAATAAAAAAACATCCCTATACAGTGGGATGTTTTACCGTATTCGAATTGATTTTGACTTTTGTCGATTTTCCCTCGACAAACGTGAAATCTATAATAGTTAGCTCTGGGATTTTCTCGCCTTTTAAGTGCATCAATAATAATTGAACAGCCTTGCTTCCCATATCTTGCTCATGTTGACGGATATGTGTAAAGGTGGGTTGATCAAAAGGATTCTCTGGATAATCAAAACATGCAAGCGAATAATCTTCAGGAACTTTTTTACCTAAATCATTTATTACCTTATTTAATAAGAGGGCCAAAGTATATTCACAAACAATAAAGGCCGTAATATCAGGATTTTCATGAATAAAACGCTTAATAGATTGGTAATCGGTATTCATAATATCGCATGATTTTTCACTATAGAAATTTGTGGGCAGGTTATATTTAAGACTTAATTGGAATTTCGGATTTAATTTGATTCCCTTTTTTGAATATGCTAGGTTAAACCCTTGAACTCGTTCTTCAATCGTTGATGTACCAATAGGAGGAGGTGATAAAAACGCGATATCCTTATGGCCTATAGAAAACAAATAATTAGTTAACATTTCACTTGCTGATCGATTATCTGTACAAACTGAGCTTGCTGGAATACCTTTTAAGTACCGATCTATTAAAACTAAAGGGAAATTTGTTAAAACTAATTTTAATAATTCAACATTGTAGTGTTCCCCATGTACAGGAAAAATTATGAGACCATCTACTCCATAGTTTACTAGATTTTTTATTGCGTTCTCTTCTTCCTTGATCTGACTTCCTGTTCGTCTGATAATCAAGTGGCAATTATTTTGTAAACACTTTTCCTCAATTGTTTTGACGAGATTCAATCCAAAGGCATCATCAAAGTCAGGTATAATCAATCCGATCAATTTACTATCTGTGAAAATTGGCTTGGAGTCGTTAATGGACATTTCAATTTTCTCTGCTTGATGCTCCGCTATGAAAGAACCCTTTCCCCTTATCCGCTTAATAATTTTGTTTTGCGCAAGTAAGTCTAACGCCTTTTTTGACGTAATTCTACTTACATTGAATTCTTCAGCCAAGTCTTTTTCAGAAGGAACTCGATCGCCTTGTTTGAGAAGACCTTGATGAATCTGATTAATGATAAAGTCATAAATTTTTTCGTATAATGGAGTATTCATTGGATTTTTCACCTTTTTATTAGTTGTTATATATATTATATATACTATAACTTCTTTATTCATTTAACACAAGAAGTTATCCTTTTGTACTAGTCATAAAGAACTATCGATTAAAAAAGCTCGTGATTTCTTTATTTAGAAACACGAGCTTACAAACCGTAATTTTATTGGTACAAACTCATTAAATGGTTAGCCTCCATTTTTTCGAGTAGCAGCTTGGTCATGGATATTCTTGTCTTGGAGTAGATATCATTTTACATTCCCCTCTTATTTATTATTTCATTTAGTTTATTTACATTAATAGCCAGACTTTCATATGGATCACGATCAAACTCTTCTTGCTCAACTGTAAACCAATCAATATTAAATTCATTTCCTATTCTAATCAATGTTTCAAAATCTAATTGACCATTGCCAATTTCTGTCCCCATCTTATTACCATTTACAATTTTTAAATCTTTCATATGCAATGACACAACACGGTCTTTATATTTTTCAATGATGACAAAAGGATCCTTGTTAGCAAAGGCTGCCCAATAGCAATCGAGTTCAACTTTTACGTGTTCTGGATTAGTATTTTCAAAAAGTATATCAAATCCTGTCTTTTCTCCAAATCTTTCAAACTCAAAATCATGGTTGTGATATCCAAATTGAAAACCAGATCTTTTGCACGTTTCACCAATATGGTTCAATGTTTCAGCTGCCATCTTATAATCATCTTCTGACGATCTCATTTCTATTGGAAGAGCCGGACATATAAGTAAGTTGTTATCAAGTGTGTGATGATAGTCAAACGTTTTTAATAATTCATCACCTAAGAGTTGATTGATTCCAACATGCGCACCAGCAGTTTTCAATCCATTTGCGTCCATTAACTGTTTCACTTCTTGAGCAGGTGTTTGAAAAAAACCTGCAAATTGAATGGCTCCATATCCAAGGTCAGCAACTTTTTGGACCGTTCCCAAAAAGTCCTTTTCGGCATCTTTCCATACTGAAAACAATTGCAAGCCAATAATACTCAATAGATATACCTCCTTAATCTCTTTGAATAAGAGCGGCCCTGTTTAACATCACCACTCAAACTTTATAGGGCTGATTTCGAATTAAACCTCTACACTCTTTGTAGTTAATTCAGCTATTTCAATTCTTCGACCTTGTTCATTTGATAAACTAGCAGCTTGATTTATGATTGTTAAGTTAAGAAAATCGTTTTCACAAAGGGTTGGTTTAGCATTTTCAAGAATGTCAGATACCCATTGATTAAGCGGCATTGCTAGTGCTTCAGGTAATTGCTCAGGAGAATTCCAACCTTCACCTAATTGTTTGCTTTTCAAGCGAATATTTTGATCCTCAATTAGCAAAGTCCCTTCTGTTCCATATAACTCAAGTTGAAAAGGAGAGCCATTCGATAGAAAACTAGTTTCAAGTGTCCCAATAACACCTGATTCATATTCAACAATGACAACTGCATTATCATCTACGTCATATCCTAACGTTTTTTGTAATCTTGCTGTCACAGCCTTTGCAGATCCCGCTAAACGATTTGTTAAATAAATCGGGTGTGCTCCGAGGTCAATTAATGCACCGCCGCCACACTCTCCTTTATTAAAAAAGTGTTTCGGCAGCCATCCATTTGGATTTCCTTCAAAAGGCACAGCTCCATTATGTGCACATCGACAACGAATAGAAGAAAGTTTTCCAAGCAATCCTTTATCAAGTACATCTTGAGCATACAAATAATAATTCTCCGTTAATCGAGGTAAGGAGACCATTAACTTCACTTCGTTCTCCTTTATAGCAGTAAAAATTTCTTCACAATCCCAAACTGTAAACGCTAATACTTTTTCTGTGAAAATATGTTTTTTATGTTTAGCAGCAAGTGTAATAATTTCCTTATGAAGATTAGTAGGAGTATCTACAATTACAGCATCTATTTCGGGATCTTCTAACACCTTTACTAAATCTTTTTCAAAAGGGACTCCAAGTTCTTTGGCCCACTTATTTCCACGCTCAGCAATTTCATCCCAAACTACTTTAATTGTTATGTTTTCATTGTTCTTCGCTTGACGAGCATAATCATCCGCATGTACATGCCATTTACTTAACAAGGCGACGTTCATTAGAGAATAACCTCCTTATTCAAATTAGAATTCTTTCGCATGTGGTAAGGATATTAGGGGTCTCAATTCCATTTCAGAAAAATTGTACGTTTAGACAAATTTAGACACCAAATACAAAATAGTATTTTATTATATTTTCGGAATTTCGATATCGACTTCACGACCTAATTCAGATGAGCGGAAAACACCGTCAATAATCGCTTGATTGATTAAAATTTGTTCTCCTGGAATCGGAGCAGGTTTTCCTTGTTTTATTGCAACGATAAAATCACGTACCTTTTCATAGAAAATATTAATTTGATGTGCTTTTACCGGAATGGTGCTGTCAGTGTGATGCCCGAGAACATCGTGGAACATTGTAATGGAACCGATACCTCCATCCCAGACCCCACTCCATGGCCCGCTTCCAGAAGGTGTTATTTTCAAGCCAGCGTCTGTTCCAAGAAAGATCGTTGGACCGAGTGAGTCCATATGCATCGCCCATGATATATTGAAGTTAAGGACTTTTCCACCTTCCAAACGAACTAAAGCTACGCCAAAGTCTTCCACATCAAACTTGTCTGCTTCTCCATGATATTTTGGATTTGTTCCAAAATATTTCGACGTGTATGCCGAAACAGTCAGTGGTTTCGGGTAACCAAGCGTGTTAAGCGCCAAATCAAGCGAGTAGCAGCCAATATCTGCCATTGCACCTGCCCCTGACAAGCTTTTGTTGATAAACGTACCGCCCGGCATCCCTCTTCTTCTTCCACCGCCGGTTTGAACATAATACACATCACCTAACTGACCTGATTGAACAATTTCCTTAACGGCTTGCATGTTTGGATCATATCTCGGTTGAAAACCAACGGACAGGATTTTATCTGTTTTCTTGGCCGCTTGAACCATTTCAACCGCTTGTTCAAGTGTTACTGCCATTGGCTTCTCCACAAGGACGTGCTTATCTGCAAACAGTGAGTCAATACTTGTACGGTGATGTGCGACATTTGGTGTACATATGCTAACCCCGTCTATATCCAGTTCTAAAAGATGTAGGTGATTGTCAAATGCTTTTGCATTTTGTAAATTTAAGTTTTGAATGAATTGCTCCGCCTTACCGGGAATGACATCAGCAACCGCAACGATTTCCACCTCCGGCATTTGTAAATAAGCTCGTGCATGGGCAGCAGCAATTCCACCACTGCCGATAATTCCTACTTTAATCATTTCTAACAATGTTTTTGCCTCCATTTCTTTTATTTTAAGATGTTGTTTTATTTAACAGTTGCTAAAGCATCTTCCAAAGTATAAATCACGTTGTTATAACAACTTATGTACCCCTAATCAAAATAAGTAAAATAAACATATCATATATATAAATGATATATGCAATATATTATATTACTCAATAACACGTGTCAATAAAATAACTGAATACTCAAAAAATACTACTTTGTAAATCAAAAAAATCGACGGTATTGATTTCAATTCGGTAACGATAACATCCCTTAGAAAACAAATGGGAGTCATGCTTCAAGACCCGTTTATTTTTTCAGGCACGATTATGGATAATATTCGATATACCAGACTGGATGCTACTGATGAAGAAGTGATTGAGGCTGCTAAAGCAGTGAAGGCTCACCAGTTTATTAGGCGTTTGAAAGATGGATATAACACCGAGGTGAATGAAAGAGGCACAAGGCTTTCCACCGGACAGAGGCAGCTTATCTCTTTTGCAAGAGCACTATTAGCAGATCCGAAAATATTAATCTTAGACGAGGCTACTTCATCGATTGATACGGAAACTGAGATAGCCTTGCAAAAGGGATTGGAGACATTACTTGTAGGAAGATCATCTTTTATTATCGCTCACCCAATTTCCACCATTCAAGGTGCAACCCGAATCTTATTTATCGATAAAGGTAGAATCTTAGAAGAGGGATCTCATGAAGATTTAATTAGTCGGGAAAGATACTATTGGAAGCTATATAACACACAGCACGAGTCATATAAAGTGGGATCAGGACATAATTAGGATAAGGTTTAAGAGCATGCAGCTACCTGTATGCTCTTAAACCTTAGAAAAAAACATTTGAAAATTATCTCTCAAAGTATCTTTAATTTTCCTCACTCATGCTTGATGAGCAAGCATGAGTGAGCCAGTAATTCCCGCATTGTCACCTAAACCAAGACCGACAATATATTCAGTAAGATCCGGCAAAACGGGGTCGACCCTTATATTAGATTTCCGCTCGGAACCACTCCACAATGTAATCTAACCGGCTTTTGCGCAAACTTGGTCTCCCGCTTCTCGATAGCTCGTGATTTTCTTCAGGGAAACGGACAAGCTTGGTTTTCTTTCCCAATCTCTTTAATGAAATAAACAATTGTTCCGCCTGCTCGATCGGGCAACGGTAATCTTTTTCACTATGAAGGATTAATAATGGTGTCTCCACGTTTTCTACATACGCAAGCGGAGAATGTTTCCACAGTTTATCCACATCGCGGAAGTCACCGTCAATTTGCCATTCCGTAAAATAATAGCCAATATCACTGACCCCATAAAAACTAATCCAATTCGAAATGGAACGCTGCGTTACCGCTGCCTTAAAGCGGTTGGTATGTCCGACAATCCAGTTGGTCATGAAACCACCGTAACTCCCGCCCGTTACCCCCAGACGGGTTTCATCAATAAAGTCATACTCTGCTAACACATAATCCACAGCAAGCATTATATCCTGATAATCTCCCCCGCCGTAATCACCACGTACCGCATTAACAAAATCCTGGCCATATCCGTGACTGCCGCGTGGATTTACGTACAACACCGCATACCCTTCTGCCGCCAAAATTTGAAACTCATTCATGTATGTATTCCCATACATTGCATGCGGACCGCCATGAATCTCAAGTAGTAATGGGTATTTTTTTCCCGCCTCAAAACCAACCGGCTTCATGAGCCAGCCATGAACCTTCCTGCCATTTGCCCCTTCATATTCAATTGGTTCCGGTTTAGAGAGAACCACGTCCTGGATAACGTTCACCTCGGTCAGTCTCTCAAGAGTTCCCTCTCCGTTTAGAGATAACAAGTATAAATCACCAATCTCTGTCGGGGTACTAATCGCTGCAATCACTTGTCCTGATTTTGAATCAACGGTCAATCCATAGACGTGCTGCTTGCCGACAAGCACTGATTTCACTCCATTTTTCAGATCACCAAAGTAAATATTCGTACTTCCCTGTTCTGAGGCAATAAAATAAAAACCTTGGCTGTTCCCCTCCCAAATTAACCCTGGCGAAGATGCACCTTGTTGAAAGTCAACCACCATAAAATCACCGACAGGAACATCCCAGTCAGGTGTAAAACAAGTAAATGTGCCTGTATTAGTTTGATAAAGCCAGATTTTTGAGAGAGTGGCATTTTGATATTCTCGCTCGTGCCCAATCATCGCCAGGTATTTTTCGTCTGGCGACCAAGTAACGTTTCCAAAATAGCCTGTTCCATTAGTTACAGGGGATAATTCTTTACTATCGATATTTAAAAGATAAACATCATTCTTAAACGATAAATCAGCATCTTCTGTTACATCTGCACCTACCGCAAGAAACTTCCCATCCGGGGACCAGCAATATAAACTCACATCATAATCACCCGCGGTAAGCTGAGTTACTTCTCCGTTTTGAACATTCACGACGGCCACTTGTTTAAAATACCCCTGCCAAAATCCTTCATCATCGGATTTATATCTCATTTTCGTCACTTCCAGCGCCACGGGTCTCTCTTGTTTCTTCTCCTCTGGATCTGTAACTGTTTTAGTAGATTTTAAGGAAGTATTAAAAGCCAGCTTCAATCCATCCGGAGACCAGACAGGATTGCTCGCTCCACTCGGTAGAAAGGTTACTTGCTGTGCCTCGCCACCGTTTACACTCAACACATATATTTGATTCTTTCCGCTCCGATTGGAGACAAATGCAAGTTTAGTCCCATCAGGTGACCAGCGGGGTGTATGATTCTTGCCTTTTCCAAATGTCCATTGGACAGACTCGGCACTTTTTTCAAGCGTTTGAAAAAAGATCTGTGATTGATATTCATCATTCTCTTGATCTATCGTGGTCTGTACATAAACAAATGACTGTCCATCAGGTGATAACTGTGGGTTCACCACTGACTTTAATCGATATAAATCGTCTGCTACAATTCCCTTGCTACCTGCCATCCTCCATCCCCCCAGTATCAATAAATTACCTTCTAATTATTTCGACACCGGAAAATTTTTTCCTTTTAAATGAGTATCTGTTAATTTCATGTGGACAAGTTTCCCATTTTCCTTTGGATTTCTGTCCTCATGAACACTCCATGTGGACAAGTTTTGCATTTTGTTTAGCTTTTCTGTCCTCATGAACACTCCATGTGGACAAGTTTCACATTTTATTTTGCGTTTCTGTCCTCATGAACACTCCATGTGGACAAGTTTTGCATTTTGTTTAGCTTTTCTGTCCTCATGAACACTCCATGTGGACAAGTTTCACATTTTATTTTGCGTTTCTGTCCTCATGAACACCCCATGTGTCCTTTATACCGCCGAAGTTTAAATTTTTGTTCATATTTGAGGTGAAATTTCGCACTCAAACTCTATTAAGATAGATATAAGGAACAATTATATTGTGTTTGGAGGAGACATCGTGAATCGACTGTGGGCTGCTGTAGCGTTGGCGCTTATATTATTAACAGGCTGTTCATCAACTAAATCCAGTACGGCAATGGATGGGGAAGAAATCTATAAAGAAAGCTGTGCGGCTTGTCACGGCGATAAATTACAGGGAGCTGTAGGACCGGGAGTAACCAATATGAAAAGTAAGTATTCTGAAGCGGAAGTTCTGAAAATAGTCAACGAAGGCACGAAAAAAATGCCTGGAAATCTATTAGATGAAGAAAAATCAGAGATTGTTACGAAGTGGCTGATGGAAAAATAGTTACTAATAGAGGCGGATATGAAAAAAACCAAGGGAGGTCCCTTGGTTTTTATTAAGCCGACAAGCACGGGAATCAAACCTGAATTAGTTTGACAAGTTGACCCGGTTGTAATAAGGGCAGGAGCGGCAAATCCTCTTCCACAATCCTGCCGACCACATTGACCCGCTCATCCGCTGGAAGGTCATGAAGCGTGATTTGTACCTCTCCGCGATAGCGTCCATAGCGGTCATTATCCCTAGTAATCGTCCCCAACGGCCGCTCCACTGTATTCCGAGCGACGACTGATTCAGAGCTTCTCGTATCCATAAGCCTTAGCACATCACGGGAAAAATCAGGGCGAAGCCGGAACTCACCTTCCTGGAAACCTTCAACTCGTATCGAAACACGATGATGACAATCAAAATCGTTCAATCTTTGAAGAAGGTCCTCGCTTACCTCCGGGTCGCCGATGTAGACATCCTCTACCCCCGCGCGGAACAACTCCATTGCAGCCCGATACGGATCAACTTCGCGATGATTTTCCAAGGTTGGCAGCCCTTCATACAAAGGGCCGCGTTTCTCACCATCACCTGGAATATACGCACTTACCGGAATACCATATTTTCTAAAAAGCTCATTTTGCTCTTGAAAAAACGAATCCGCTAATCCCGTTTCACGTCTTGGATAGAAATTATGCCAAGCCAGCAGCTGACTAGCTTCTAACCCGCCTTCTAGCAGCACCCGCACATCTTCCTCAAACAAAATGCTCGCATTTAGCGCAAGTTTGAATTCCTTAGCCAAATTCAAGATCGTTTCATTTGTAAAAAAGTCATCCAACCGCAAACCGATAACCCCTAAGGCTTTTAACGAAAATAAACTATCCAATCCTAAATGGGCAGGTGTTCGGGAAGATACATCTGCATAAACGTCTATTCCCGCTTCTTTCGCGGCATGAAGCAACTCGCGAGCACGGCCCGCTAAATCCCCAGACTCTTCAGGGATGTGAAGCGAGGTAAATGCTCGCTCCACACCCATTTTTCCTGCAAACCTAATCCGCTCTTCTGCTAAAGGGTCATTTAAATAAAAACTAATGCCGATCAATCAAACTCACCGGCCATGTCATCATTAAAACCGAATAAATAGGTGAACAAGAACCCAGCTCCATAAGAGATTAACACACCAAGTAAATAAAGCAGGACTTGCCCAGAAACAACAAGGAAAGCAAGTGGTAAACCAGAAACCCCAACCGCGATGGTTGCGACATGGAAGACCGCCTGGAACGCACCGCCGACACCTGCACCTAAGCAGGCAGTTAAGAATGGACGGCCTAATGGTAAGGTTACACCGAAAATAAGCGGTTCGCCGATTCCGAGGATTCCTGCAGGAAGTCCCCCGCCAATTGCTCTTTTTAAGCGAGTTTTCTTCGTCTTAGCATAAATCGCAAATGCTGCTCCAACCTGTGCGGCACCACCCATTGCCAAGATTGGCAGAAGCGGGTCATTTCCAAGTGTATTAATTAACTCCAAGTGAATCGGTGTTAATCCTTGATGTAAACCAGTGACAACGAGCGGCAGGAAGGTGGCCCCAAGGACAAATCCAGCCACAACACCACCCACATCAAGCAGCGAAGTTAATCCTTTTGTAATCGCATCTGAAACAAAACCACCAAGCGGCATAAAGACAAGATAAGTAACAATACCAGTAACCAATAAAGCAACCGTTGGTGTGATAAATAGGTCAAGAGACTGTGGAACATAACGACGTACTCGTTTTTCAACAAGGGCAATAAAGATGGCGGCAAAGAGAACACCAATTAAGCCACCACGACCAGGAAGTAAGGCGGTATCAAATAATTTGATTCCTGCCACAGCTGGGTTAATAATTAAAATACCAGCAATCGCCCCGAGTGCGGGTGAACCACCGAATTCTTTCGCTGCATTAGTACCAACTAAAATGCCAAGGTAACCAAATAAACCGCTTCCAATAACCGACAGAATGGTCGCCAGTTGGGAGTCCGCTGCCAGCCAGCCCGCTTGGACGATCGCTTTGGTGATTCCTGTAATCAATCCGGATGCAACAAGTGCCGGAATTAACGGAATGAAAATACTAGAGATTTTTCGTAAAAACAGCTTAAACGGTGTCGCATTCTTTTTGTTGATTTCAGCCTTTTTACTCGCTGCCTTCTCTTTCAAATCGATCCCGCCAGCAGATTCTATTAATTTACCAAACTCTTCTGTCACTCTATTTACTTTTCCAGGGCCAAGGATAATTTGAAGAGTTTCTTCTTCTACCACTCCCATGACTCCGTCTATTTTTTTAATGGCCGCTTGATTGACAAGTGCGTCATCCTTTGGTGTCACACGAAGTCTTGTCATACAATGCGTGTAATTGCTAATATTCGCCGGGCCGCCTAGTTGTTCAAGAATCTTTTCTGCTAAAATTTTGTTCTCTCCAGCCATGCTCGTTCCCCTTCTCTCCGTTGTTTTTTTATAAAGTGAACTTATTTCCCTATTTGTTCAAATGGAAAAGTGTTCACATCACCTCCCGAAAAGGACTATCTCCCATCTTTAATAAACCGGATCGCTTCTCTGGTTTTATCAATGGATTGAATCGTATCCTCATATTGGACCGTTGCCATCGATAAAAACAAAATATCCATGATATATAGCTGCGCAAGGCGTGAGGAAGTAGCTGCACTTCGAAATGGAGCCTCTCCAGAATAAGCGGTAAACAGCTTAATATCCGCCAGGGCAGAAACCGTTGATTGCCCATATTTCGTTAAACTAATCGTTTTCACGCCGCGTTCTTTTGCAAGTGCCATGACTTTAATGACCTCTGGTGTTTCTCCTGAGTGCGAGATTCCGAACACGAGATCATCCTTATTGGCATTGGCAATCAACGTGGCAACAAGGTGTGTATCCGTAAAAGCGGTTGCATTTTTATGAACCCTAAGGAGCTTTTGCTGTGCGTCCTTAGCGATAATGCTTGAGGCCCCAATTCCAAAAAAATGAACATTTTGAGCAGCCGACAAGGTGTGAACAGCACGTTCCAATTCATCATAATTGATGATCTCTTCTGAGTCGCGGATGCTTTGGATACTATTGCTTGTTGTCTTCTGGGCGATGGAGAAAAAGGATTCACCAGGCTCAATGTCACGATACCCTTGTTCCACAGGTTTCACGAGATCGCCTGCAATTCTTACTTTTAAATCCTGAAAACCATTTAAACCCAATGACTTACACAGTCTAATCACAGCCGCTCCACTTGTATGGGCCTGCAAACCGATGTCATGGACGGTACTGTTTAAAATCACTTGAGGATTTTCAAGAATCAATTCAGCAATTTTCCGCTCGGAAGCTGGAAGCTGTTCCAACATATTTTGAATCATTTTTAATCCGCCTGCTGCCACACCAAAGACCACCTTTTTAAAATTACTCTTCTACATTTTGGATTGCCTTTTTCACATACCCATTTGCTTCTATTAATAATTGTTCTGCTTTTTGTTTCGACGTATTCGTCTTAATCATGACGATGGCCGTTTTGACTTGGAGATTGGATGCCTCTAGTGTTTCCGAAGCCTGTTCATAGGAAACCCCGGTAATCTTACGAATGATGCCAATCGCCCGTTCCTTTAATTTCTGGTTACTTACATGAACATCAACCATTAAATTCTCATAGGCTTTTCCTAAAAGAATCATTGAAGAAGTTGAAATCATGTTCAAAATCATCTTATGTGCCGTACCTGATTTCAATCGTGTCGAACCAGTTAGTACCTCTGGACCAACAATGACTTCGATTGCACAGTCGGCTTCCTGACTAATTGCCGCGTTTCTATTGCAGGAAAGTGCAACGGTTTTCGCTCCAATACTTCGTGCGTATCGAAGTGCCCCGATGACATAAGGTGTGCGGCCGCTAGCTGCAATACCAATGACCGTGTCATCTTTTGTCAGCCCGATTTCCTTCAAATCGTTCACACCGAAATCTGGCTGATCCTCAGCTCCTTCAACTGCTTTCAAAAAGGCGCGTTCTCCTCCTGCGATAAGTCCTTGGACCATTTCAGGGTCTGTGCTAAAAGTGGGTGGACATTCAACTGCATCTAGAACCCCTAATCTCCCGCTCGTGCCTGCACCTACATAAATCAGGCGTCCGCTGTTCTTAAAGGATTCAACTACAAATTGAACAGCCGCCTCCACATCTGCTAACACTTCGTTCACTGCTAAAGCGACCAACTGATCTTGCTCATTCATCATTCGTAAAATCTCGAGAGGACTTGATGTATCTATCTGCATGGATTGTTCATTTCGTGATTCTGTCGTTAATAATTCAAGATTTTCTGTCATGATCGTTATCCTCCTGTAAGTCTTTTCTGAGGTGAAAACGGTTACCGTAGATTCATTATATTCTCTTTGAAATTATATTTCAACATTTTTATAAAAATATTGAAATGTTATTTCAAAACACTATTTCAATCTGAGATTAGCTGGGCCTTATTTAAGCAAATAACGGCGAATCGCCTTTGCAACCCCTGCTTCATTATTATTTTCAGTCACCTGATCTGCTAATTGTCTCACCTTTTCGGGCGCATTCCCCATCGCAATTCCGAGGCCGACAACCGAGAGCATCAGGGCATCATTAAAATTATCGCCAATCGCTGCGGTTTGTGAGAGTGGAATTCCCAACTGCTCGGTAAGCTTAATCAGGGCAGATGCTTTTGTCACACCACAGGGGGTAATTTCTAAATTGATAAAATTAAAACTGCTGCTAATTTCCATTTCCACCGCCTGTTCCTTAAGCCGTTTGGTAAACTCCGGGAGTTTATTCCCATCATCAAATACAGCAATTTTTGTAATGCTCGGCTCTTGTTCCTTCAGGTACTGATAAAAGTCGTCTACCACCTTTACCTGGCATTTTTCTCGAACACTCTGGCAATGTTGAGGTTCTCCCCCTGTTTTTTCAAGGGTGGGGATGTTATTTTCAATCCAATTCTCATTCCATTTAGTCACCTCTGGGACGAGGAGCGTATCTCCCTCATAAAAATGGGCATAGATGCCCTCCACCTCACATAATTCCCAAAAGTTCATCAGTGACTCATATGGAAAAACTGATTGCTCGCGGATTTCGCCATTCTTATCCAGCAGAATCGCCCCATTGTAAGCAATGATTGGCTCACCGCTAAGCCCAACCGTACGGGCAATCCATTGCGTGGATAGCGGGGAGCGGCCGCTGCAAATGACAACCTTGCCACCTCGTTTGCGGTACTCTTGAATCGCCTCGATTGTTTCTATATCAATTTCTTTTTGGTCGTTTAATAATGTACCATCTAGGTCCATAGCTAATAGTCGATACTTCACTATCAAATCCTCCTCTGTAATTTTATTTTATTTTACATTTCTAATAATATTATTGAAATTTTATTTCGAAGTTACTTTGTATCTATTTTTCGGGCGGGTTTTGTTCAATTCCAAAGATGTTTTGTTCAAATCCAACATTCTTTTGTGCATTTTCCAAGCTGTTTTGTACAAAAATCCAGTGTTTTTGTACAATTAGACAATATTTGGAATTTTAAAAGCGGAATTTAAGCCTAAAAATCAATAAAAAAAGCCTCTAGTCCATTAAACTAGAAGCTTTCCCCTAAAATTAATTCGATGAAATCACGGTTTCCTTCTTATCCTCAGAAGTAACGATGACCTTGTAGGCATCATCCTTAATGACTTCCTTTATGACTGGCTAGTGCTGAATTCCCTGTTCGATCGCTTTATCAGCCAAAGAAGCACCACAACCTGTGATCCCTACTAGTGTAAATGCAGATAACAATAACCCTGCAATTTTTCTCATCCATTACTCTTACAATTGCACATAGTCATACTAGTGCGCCTTTTATTCGACATCTATCATACTAAATAATTAATAAAATATAAATGGATTATTCATAGTTTGTTCATGATTACGAGATATGATAAGTACATGAAGAGGACAAGCATTTACCTTTCTCTTTTTCCAAAACCCCCTTTAATATATTCTGTTTGGATCCGGCACTGGGCCGGATCTCTTTTTTTTGAAGAAGAAAGTTATCTGAAATTTTTAAATACTTTTACTTTTATTTTCTATGTTATAATGAAATAATTTGTCGAAATATAGGAGACGTTGATTTTCAAGCAGTTAGAAATCTCTATTTAAATACATTGATATACCAATATCATTTACCTTTTTTCTAATATTTTTACTTTTAAATTCGGTGTTCACAGGAAATACCCACTATGTTACTATCAGAATGGTATTGGAATTGTATTATCAATAGAAGATGAAAAAGATGGGAATCAAGACAAGTCATCATGCCTTCCAAACCAAAGGCAGTAAAAAAAAAATTTACGAGGTGTATGATGAAAACAATCGAACTAACTAAAATGGAAAATATGGAACTTTTAAAGGAAATCATTTATCTTAAAACGACACTGAACGAAATATATAAGCAAGATGGCCCTAGCAGCTCGGAATACATCAATCTTTCCATTAAACTTAATTCACTTATGCATAAATATTTTGAGGAAAAAACTGAAAGCCTAGTTAGCATCTAATAGGTTTGAATTAAGGTTGTGGCCGGGCCCCATGGATCCAGTCAAAAGGGACAGCAAAAATGCTGTCCCCTTTTTTATAACTCTTTCTGTTCCAATCTCTCAAGAATCCTTCTCTTCCGGTAAAGCATAATTCCCGTCTCCGCAAGGTCGTTAATCATCGATCGATTGGTAAATGCTCCAAAAATCATCCCAGCGATAGGCACCATCTGAAACAACTTTTTCCATCCAAACTGGTCCCTATATGTATATACCACTTCGCGCCAGCCTTGGAGCTGCGACATCATTTCACTGGACCCGCTTCCTTGTTGATAGTAGCTGGATAGTTCATTAAGAATCGCTCGTTTGCCGACAATATCCGCGGATGAAAACTGCAGGCATTTAATCATAAAAATGCGTTCGCTTTTCTCATTTGGATCATACCCATGAAGGATGGCGATTTCCTGCAGTGTTTTTAAGGAAATGCCCATTAATGCCGGAACATCGAGCGCAAGGGTAAAAATCCCGCCGATTCCTGTGCTTGCTCCTTGGATGGCCGCAAACTTCTTCCGTTGCCCGGTTAGTTCCTGACTTAACTTATCCATCGTAGCTAACGGGATATCCTCAATATCCGATACTTGGGTGATTGGTTTCCCTGTTTCTTTTTCAATTTTTTCAAAGAGATGATGTTCTTTAATTAAATAGCTGCCGCCATTCTGAATATAGGAGCCGATTTCTTCTAGCAAGTTACCAACTTTGTTATGGATGAATTGGGGGGTTATTTTATCAAGAATCTTAAATGGAAGTCTGCCTAGTCGATCCCAAATCCACAGATCGCTCTGATCATTTTCCCACTTCTCAATGACCGCTAGTTCATTCATTAAATCTTCTCGTGTTTCCATGTAATGTGGTCACCCTCGTTCGTTTATTTATGATTACATACGTATGATCTGGGGGAAAGGTTTCATGCACGAATAGCTTTTCCATTGCCGAACGAAAAAAGACAGCGAACAATCGCTCGCTATCTTGCTTCCACACTTTACTATTTCTGTTCTAATACATGGATAAATTCCCGAAGGTAGTCTGGAAGATCCGGCGGACGGCGGCTGGAGACAAGGTGGCCGTCAACAACCACAGGTTCGTCATACCACGTAGCCCCTGCATTTTCCATATCATCTTTAATCCCCGGGGTACTGGTTACTTTTTTACCATCAAGAATTTTGGCCGAAATCAGCACCCACCCGGCGTGGCAGATTTGTCCGATTGGCTTTTCATCCGCATTCATTTGCTGCAGCAGCGAGAGGACTTCCGGGAAGCGCCGGATTTTATCTGGAGCCCACCCTCCTGGAACTAAAATGGCATCATACTCTTCCCCGCGAACCTCATCATAAGAGAATTCGGAGGTAGCCGATACGCCGTACTTCCCAATATACTTTTCATTCGCTTTTTCTCCGGCAAGATGGACGATGGCCCCCTCTTCTTTGAGTCTGAGAATCGGGTACCATAGCTCTAAATCTTCAAAATCATGGTGTACAAGACTGAGTACTTTCTTACCTTTTAATCGCATGGATTTATGCTCCTTTCCATCATATTAATGCTTGTAATCTGATAATGCTTGCTCGCGGTCACTGATTGATTGAAACGAACTATCATAATTAATTCTCGATAATAGTAAAAAAAGCGTATCAAGCACAGAAATGGCAGGCACACGGGTAAAGCTAAATTCTTTAAAAAACAATTTCTCATTGGTAATACTGATTAACTGAATATCCGCTAATTGAGAAAGCGGCGATTTTATATGATTCGTGATACAAATCGTAGTAGCCTTCCTTTTTTTAGCAATTTCAAAAATATCAAGTAATAGTTTCGAGTCCCCTGAGTTAGAGATGCCAATCACTACATCTTTTTCCGTCAATGAATGGGCAAGGGACACTTGCATTTCAGGCGTACTATTTACAATGGAACGAATGCCAATTTGATTAAATTTATAGGCACCATCCAGTGCAGCGGGAAGCGAATTTCCGGCTGCCACAAACTGAACGAGACTGCTGCCACTAATGACATCCAGGCAATTTTGCACCGCATCCGGATTGAGGAACGAAGCCGTTTGTTTGAGTTCATCAATTTTATACGCAAAAATATTGCGAATCGATTCGGCTATATTATTCAAATGGATTGTCGGAGAATGCGGTGTATTCTCTGGATTGGTAATTTCACGTGCCAATTGAATTTTAAAGTGGTGAAAGCCCTTCAGTCCAATCCGTTTGCAAAAGCGCACGATTGTCGCTTCACTAACATTACATTTTTCCGATAGTTCGGCCACATTCATATCAATCACATTAAAATACTCTTGAATCACATACTCAGCTACCTTTTTTTCGGCATCATGCAAGGTGGGATATAAAGTTTTTACAGTACTTAATAAATTATTTTCATTCACGGAAGTCATCCTACCATTCATCCTTTATCTGTTTCATATTTTCAAACCATCATTATTTAAAAGCGTAGTTGACTCAAGCGGCAGAAATTTGAACGGTGCTTCCACTAGTAATCCAGCTGTAAAGGTATCTCCAAGACCAATAGTGCTAACAATTTCTCCTTCAAAGGCTGGAATGATGGTGAGATCTTTTCGGTCTTTCGTTAAATTCCGTAACGTTTCTCCTCTTGGGTGAAGGGTAGCTTGTAACGATACTTGCTGCATCGTCTCTCGATCACAAAATCTCCCTTTTGTGGCCCGTGAAAACGCAAACAAATTTCCATTTGTTAAAGAATCCCTCCACTCTGATGTATCATATTGATCGGATTTAATCAATGAAAATTGTTTAGTATGCAAAATAAAATGGGCAACACCTAGCAATTCACAGGCGGTATTCACCCTTTCTAATAACTCTTCATCGTCATAGCCTAATAGAGGTTCACTGCCCCCAAGTAATTCCTGGTATTCATCTTCATTTATACCGATACTATCCACATAGCTTCCCAGCGTGCGAATAATCTTCCACTGTTCATCCAAAGACCAAATGGAAGCGAGCTCAAGATGGACCTTTGGTCTATTATGTCCAAGGGCTGTTAAGATGTTCACGGTATTCTCTAAAAACAGGTCAATATCTTCACTGCGATCGAAGGCATTATAGCCCGAAATTAACAACCACTTGATACCATCTTGATGGTTGGCCAATCGTTCAATGAACGTATTCGTAATGATTTCGGCCGGAAATTCATCCTCCTTCCGAAAAATGATTCGGTTCGATGAATTCCCATACTCATATTCTAATATAAAATGCTTAGGCACGTCCCCCTCACGATCCGACAAAAGAACTAGCCCTTTATGCCCCGAAACCAGCTCTTCCAACTCATTGGTTTGAATCGGAATATTGACCAGTGCCAGATACCCAGCGCAACTTGCTGCACAAGCCGCTTGCAAACCAGTTCCACCGATTGACTTTGACCAATTCAGCTTTTTTTCCAGACGGGAAAGAATGTCGGGATTAGCGACGATATACTCAGCACCACTACCACGCTGAATGTTCCAATCAATGACCGTACAAAACTCATCCCAAGTGTTAATAACGGATTTCGGTTCTCCACCGGCAAATCCCCTGATTTCATCGTAAAACTCCGGTGATACTTTCGTTAGTAAATCAATATTTGCTGTAAATCCTGTCGCAATCGTTGTCATCCTTTCACCGCTCCTCCCATGATGCCTTTTGTAAGTTTTTTCTCAAAAATTAACACAAGGAGAATAAGCGGCAAAGTAACAAGTATGGACGTGGCAGCTGTATCTCCCCAAGGGACAAAGAACATTTGCGGCAGCATGGCAATACCAACAGGGATCGTCTGTGCATCAATATTATTGGTAAACGTAATCGCGAATAAAAATTCATTCCACGATGAGATAAACACTAACAAGCCCGCCGTAACAAGACCTGGTGCCATCAACGGCAGACACACCTGCCAATAGGTTCGAAAATATCCGCACCCATCCATATAGGCGGCCTCTTCGATTTCATAAGGAATATTTCTAAAAAATCCGTACAAGAGCAGTACACTTAACGGCAGTCCAAACAGCATATATGATAGAACTAATCCAGTATGTGTGTTATATAATCCCAACTGTTTAATTAAATTATAAAGTGGAGTGACCACCGCGATTTGCGGAAACATCGATGTCGATAAAAATAAAAGTAAAATTAAGCCCTTCCCTTTAATTGGAAGTCTAGCTAGTGAGTAGGCAGCTAGGCTTCCAAGGAACAAGCAAAGAAGTGTAACCACCACGGCAATGACCGAGCTATTTAAGATATATTTATAAAAATCGGTATTTTGAAAAATATTTTGATAATGAAGCCAAGTCACTTCTTTTGGAAAGATGGGCGGGAGAGATGATAAATCTTTATCCATTTTAAAAGAAGTAATGATTTGCCAAAAGAAAGGCGCTACTTGGAACATAACGATGAACGACGCTAGTATGACAATGGTAGATCGCTTGAGCATTCCTTTCATCTTACTTTCCTCCCTCAATTTTTTTCGATGATTGATTCATAAAGAATAGTAGAACCATGGCTAAAATGAAAACAGAGACTGCCATTAACGATGACATCGCCGCACCGTAGCTCACCTGTGCTGCAGAAAAGGTGGTCTTGTAGGCGTATGAAGAAAGCACTTCGGTCGAATTCGCCGGTCCGCCCCCTGTTAACACAAAGATTAAGTCAAATACTCGGAACGCGTCTAAGGAACGTAATAAAACAGCTATCATAATAGAAGGAACTAATAACGGCAGCGTAAGATAAAAGAATTGCTTCCATTTATTCGCACCATCAATGTCGGCCGCTTCATATAAACTTGAGGAGATTCCTTGTAAACCAGCTAATATAATTAACGCCATAAATGGTGTTGTTTTCCAAACGTCTGAGAAAATCGCTGCCGACATCGCTGTCGACGTTTCTCCAAGCCAATTAATATTGGCATCAATGATTCCGACTTTCATTAATAAGAAATTTAAAATCCCATACTCCGCGTTAAAAATCCATTCCCACATTCTTGCTGAAACAACGGTTGGAATCGCCCACGGAATTAACACACAAGCACGCACCAAACCTCTTCCCTTAAAATTCTTATTGAGGACCAAGGCAATGAAAAGACCTAAGATGGTCTCTAGTAACACGGACAACACTGTAAAAACCCAGGTATTTTTATAAGCCACTTTAAACCAAATATCACTTAACAAATTCCTGTAATTCTCCAGACCCACAAAACTGGAACCCTGCTTTGTAAAGGAAACATCGAAAAAGCTTAAATAGATGGTTTGAATCAAAGGATAAATACCAACGATACAAAGAATCAATAGAGATGGGAGTAAAAATATATAACCGATCATCATGGGTTTACTGAATATCTTTTTGACATTCTTCTTCTTTGCTAGTAATAAAGGGGCATTGGTGCTCCCAATGACCTGCTTTTCTACTTTTTCCATATTCCATTCACCTCTTATACGTTGAAGGCACAAACAATACGTAAGTTTGTGCCTTCAAAAAATTTATTGGTTCGTTATCTTTTTCAACTCATTATCAATCTGTTTCGCTGCGTCTTTCGCTTTGATACTGCCAGAAAGAACACCAGAGATATTCGATTGAAGAACTAAAGACAATTTCGGATAATCAGGGCTGACAGGGCGAGCCGTTGTACCTTGGAATACTTTGTCTAAACTAGTTAAGAATGGGTTCTTCTGTTGTAATTCGCTGTCTTTTAAAACATTTGGTCTTGTTGGACTGAAGGCCAATTCTTTGGCAAAGTATAATTGACTTTCTTCACTAGATAAGAACTGTGCAAATTTAGCGGCTGCTTCTTTCTTTTTCGAGCTCTTAGAAACCATAAATTGATAACCGCCCATTGTGGAAGCACTGCTCTTGCCGTCAAAGGATGGAAGTGGAGCTACACCAATTTTATCTACTACTTTCGATTGCTTTGGATCTTGGGCAACACTCCAAACATAGGACCAGTTTCTGTGGAAAATCGCATTTCCATCGGTGAAAACAGTACGGCTTGGCTCTTCGTCAAACGTCAACACGGACTTCGGAGAAATCTTATCGTCAGTCGTCTTTTTCATAAACTCTAATGTTTTCAAGAATTCTGGGCTGCTTGCTGCTGATTGGCCATTGCTATCAAGGATGGAGCCGCCTGCACTTCCTAAGAATTCTACAAAGTCACAGACAAGAACTTCTGCTTGCTTCCCTTGCCATACAAATTGGTTAAGCTTATCATTCTTTTCTTGGCTTTTGATTTCTTCAGACGTTTTAATTAGTTCATCCCAAGTAGTTGGAACAGGTTTGTTGTATTTTTCTAATAAATCTTTACGGTAATAAAGCATCCCGCCATCTACATACCAAGGCATAGCCGATAATTTACCATTATAAGTTAGGGCATCAATAACACCAGGATAATAATCACTCTTGTTTACGTATTGATCCATCGGCTCTGTCCATCCAGCAGCCGCAAACTCAGGTACCCAAACAACGTCTCCCGTAAAGACATCAATATCACTTTGGCCGGATTGGAAAGCCGTTACTAGGTATTGATGAATTTCTGTACTTTTTGCAGGAGCTGGCATTTGCGTTAATTTCACTTTAATATTGGGATTTTGCGCTTCAAATTTTTTAATAAGTTCGCTCCAGGAATCGACACCGAATGTTTTAATCGCAGCAAAATTAATCGTTGTTACACCGTTAGCACTCTCTTTACCATCACTACCTGTCGATGACTGATCAGAACTACAGGCTGACAAAAGAACCATCATACATACTAAGAAAAGAACAAACAGCTTTCTCATAGTTTCCCTCCATGAATATATAAATTGGGTTTATGTTTTGTAACCTACCTGCTTAATGCCAGGTGTTTCTTGCTAAATGGTAGATTTACGAATCGTGAATCCGCTTTCAATAATAAAAAGAAAGTTCAGCTCTCTTAATCAACCATTTTTTATAAAGTGATGGGAGAAGAACAGGAACGAAACTACCATTCTTCTCCCTCATGCCATTATGCTTGAACGCGAATGATGCGCGGATCGGTGAAAATATCCGATTCATCTTCACTATTCGAAGAAAACTCCGAAATAATCGCGCCTTGTTCAGCAGCCTGGAACCAATGTTTAGTATTCTCAGGTATCGTATATTGTTCGCCTTCACGGAGAACAATCTCATGGAATACGGTATAGTATTGTTTATCTGATTCAGGTGGAGAGGCGAGCCGATCCGCAGTAGGCTCTCCTTCTACATATAAATAAACAGTGCCTCTCCGGCAGCGGAAGGTTTCTAATTTTCCAGGACTTCCATCTGTCCGAGTTGGATGGCGATGCTCAGGACAAGTTTGATTAGGAAATAACACCATTTCCTTTGCACAATAGCGCTCGTTATTTACGTAGGTGATAAGTTGTAAGCCGCTGGTTTCCAGATCATCTAAGCCAAAATCAGCAATTTCAATCGACTCTTTCTCAGCCGGGGTCAACACAATTCCAGCTTCCGCAAACATATTTTCAACAATCGTTTTATAGTCTTTTAATTGAGGTTTAGTCATATAAAGAAATTCCTTTCCTTTATATCGTTTCGTTCATGATGAAGGACAAATGATGAAGGTTTTATATAGAAGAATTCTCTAGTTGGAAGTTAATATTTAATACCGCTGGCAACTGGTTCTGGTTTTCTTGTTGCTGGTTGCTGCTGATATAGTTCCGCTTTTCCGACTGAATTAAAGAGATGCATTTTATAATTAATGACCTTTTTTGCTTCAGTTATGCAATCTGGGTAAATGACGTTTGGATCCCAGTATTCAGTTGTGCTTAGAATTTCACGGGCTTTTGCAAAATAAGCATATTTCATATCACTTGAGATATTGATTTTACTAACTCCAAGCTGCAACGATTGGGAAATTTCATTGTCTGGGTTAGCAGAACCACCGTGAAGAACTAATGGAATATCAACGAGATCATTGATTTCTTTTAAAATATCCATTTGCAATTCTGGTTTGATATCTTTTGGATATATGCCATGTGCTGTACCAATCGCTACGGCTAGTGTATCCACACCTGTACGGGCAACAAAATCTTCTGCTTGAGCTGGATCTGTGTATGTAACCTTAGTGACGCCGCCTTCGACTGAATTTCCTGTGCTTCCGATAGTTCCTAACTCTCCTTCAATAGAAACCCCAACAGCATGAGCGATTTCGGTTGCTCGCTTCGTTAATGCAACATTCTCTTCATATGGAAGCAAGGAGCCATCAATCATCACCGAAGTAAATCCGCAGCGGATTGCGCGCAGGATTTCTTCAATCGAACCGCCATGATCCAAATGGAGGACAAATGGGACTCGGCTTTCATAAATGCGGTGCTTTACATAAGAGAAAAATTCATCTGTCAAAAACTCTAATTCCGATGGGTGAATGGCAATGATTGCTGGAGAATTCACTTTTTCCGCTTCTTCGACAACAGCTCTTAGGAATGAGCTATCGCAAACATTAAAGGCTCCAACCGCAAATTTATTTTCCTTCGCTACAGTAAGTAATTCTTTCATTGTAATTAACATCTAAGAATCCATCTCCTTTTTATTTAAAACCCAAAAATGTAGACGCTTACTTTTTGTAGAATAGTTTGCAGACTTAGTTTTTCAGCTATGATTCTGGTGAAAATTTATTTCGTCTAGTTGTGGACTAAATCCCTCCCTTATGATTGAGCCGCTGTTGTTTTAATTCTTTTTTTGAAAAAAAGGATTTTTTCAACTTTTACAGAATTACTAATAAAAAAATAGTTTCAAATACACGAGAAATTAAATTTCTTAGGTTTGGTCGCCGTGAAATTAAATTTCTTAAGTTCAATATAATGCTCCTTGTTTAAAAAAGCAAGTGATTTTTTTGATTTTTTTATTTATTTTAACTTTTTTGAAAATAATCACCCTTACCTACAGCTGTAGATAAGGGTGATTTTATGTTACTACTAATCCATTCAAGAGTTCTTAATCTAGTAATAATCAACCAGAATACAGCGACTTCATTCGTTCTTAGTCCCATTTTCCAAACCTTATTCCATAGGAGTTCCGACACATTTTGACAATAGCAATGGAAAATCGACGACTTTCAAACACTTTTATCGTATGATATGAACAACTGATTGTGATAGTTTGGAGGTTTATGAATGCGATTAAAAAAAAGGAAACGAAAACTTAGAAAATGGGTGAAGGTGACCGGCACAATCCTTCTAATTCTGTTAATTGGCGGCGGAGTCTACGGGTCCACTGTCTATAAATCTTTCAAAAATGCTGTTGCTGCGATGCATCAGCCAATGGAGCGGGAAAAATCTGAAAAACGCGAAGAACCTGTTTCACTTAAGGAAAAGGATCCTTTTTCGGTTTTAATGCTTGGTGTCGACGAGCGAGAAGGAGACTCGGGCCGCTCGGATACCATGATTGTATTAACGGTTAACCCTAACAATAATTCCGTTAAAATGTTAAGCATTCCTCGCGATACGCGAACTGAAATTATTGGAAAAGGGACGGAGGATAAAATTAACCACGCCTACGCCTTTGGAGGGATTCCCATGGCGTTGGATACCGTCGAAAACTTTCTCGATATACCAATTGATTATTATATAGAGGTTAACATGAAAGGCTTCACGGGAATGGTCGATGCCGTTGGCGGCGTAACGGTCACCAATGACTTAGAATTTACCCAAGATGGATACCATTTTCCAAAAGGAGAATTGACGCTAAACGGTAAAAAAGCGTTAAGTTATACAAGAATGAGAAAACAAGATCCTCGAGGTGACTTTGGCCGCCAAATAAGACAACGTCAAATTATTGAAGGGGTAATTAAAGAAGGGGCTAGTTTCTCAAGTTTAACCAAGTTCTCCGATATATTTACCGTCCTCGGCAAAAATGTAAAAACAAACCTTACGTTTGATCAAATGGTCGCTATTCAAAAAGGTTATAAGCATGTTGGGTCATCCATTGAGCAAATGGAGATAGAAGAAGAAGGAACAAGAATCGATAACATTTATTATGGATTGGTTTCAGAAGAAGAAATCCAACGTGTTCAAAAGGAATTAAAGTCAGAACTAGAAATTAAGTAAATAAAAGCTGAATGGAGATTCTCTCCATTCAGCTTTTTTCATAGTTCCCTTAACCGTTGCAAATGTGTTACCTTTACTTACTTCTAAGACTCTCTGATTCAACCTTTACAGAACTATGATTGAATTTGATGATGCAATGTCGTTCTGACTGAGCCTGGTCCTTTTATCAGAAGCTTGAAGAATTCTTCTACTTTTTCCCCCAAGCCAACTTCATACAAATCTATACCAAAGATTCTTTGGTTGGAGAGAATTGGTCGTAAATGACCACCGACTGAATCAACGTTACCAAATTCCACCTTTTGAAGATGTAACTGTAAATCTTCTAAAAGCGGATCCGGACTAATGTTCATTTCTTTTCCTGCATCATTTATGCCCAACAGATAACGGCACCAAGCTGCAATCGTTAATGGGATATATGATAGATCCTTTACATCTAGGTCTTCTCTTTCTAGATATAATTTGATCGTTTCCCCAAAGCGGATTCCTAGTTTCTGCGACGTATCTGACGCAATTCGCTGTGGTGTATCCGGATTATTAGGATTTGGAAAACGTACTTCAATGACTTCTTTTATAAATGCCATTGGGTCAATAATTCCAGGATCGGTGACAACCTTCATACCTTCGTCGTATCCGATTTTTTCGACTAATGCCTTCAAATCTACATCCTTCATTTCATCCGCAATCGAGGTATAATCAAGCAAGCATCCAAAGATCGCTAAAGCGGTATGAAGGGGATTTAAACAAGTACATACTTTCATTCGTTCGACAAGATCGACCACTTTTTGTTCGGTAAAGTAGACACCTACTTTTTCTAAAGGCGGTCTTCCATTTGGAAAACGATCCTCAATGACCAGGTATTCCGATTCCTCGGTATTCACAAACGGTGCAACGAGCGACCCATTTTTTCTTTTTGGAATGAGTTCGGCACTGCCAAATCCGATGTCTGTTAACTTTGCTTGTACGGTTACAGAAGGAAGTGGCGTAATTTTGTCAATCATACTCCATGGATACGTAATGAATGTTTCATCATTTAAATAGTCGATAAATCCTTGCTCCACCGCACCATTTTCCTCCCAAATTGAAGCTACTGTAAAAATCGCTTCTTTCAATTTGTCTCCATTGTGGGAAAAATTATCTGTACTTACTAGTGCTAAAGGAGACTTTCCACGTTGATATCTTTCATGTAAAAGCGTTGCCAATAAAAGCATGGTATGTTTTTTAGGCTGATCCAGTCCTTGCTCGATTTCTTCACGTACCGACGCTCGAATCTCCCCATTCATATCCTTTAAGTCATACCCTTTTTCGGTGATCGAAAGGGAAATGAATTGCAGGGATGGATGACTTGCCACTTCTTTTAAACGCTGCCATGAGGATGGACCGTTATAGGTTGCAATACTTTCGGCCACACTTGCAATTACTTCCATCTCCAATGAACCATCAGCTTTCATCACGACATCGAGGCTTAGATTATCATAGGGTTGATAGATTTTTTCAATCAACGCATCATCGGAGGTAGAAGCCACGATAATCCCTTTATCGGTTTCATTCTTCTCAATTAAATGCTGCTGTAAAACAGAATGAAACGCTCTAAATAAATTTCCGCCCCCGAAATGTAACCAAATCGGCTCCTTTTTCGTTTCTTCCCAAACCTCTTCAAAATTAAATGCTGGTGTTTTAATCCCGATTTCTTCAAATCTATCTTTATTGGTTTTTAGCTGGTCTTTTTCTAGTAATAGCAATGCGGCTCCTCCTTCTAACTTCATTACGCCAACAGCACTTTTGCAGACTTGAGTTGAAAATCAAAATATTCCAGTGCGTTGTTATAGGAGATATCCTGGACAATTTGCCCTAACCATTCTAAGTCATTGGGGTATTCTCCATTTTCAACCCAATTGCCGACGATATTACACAAGATTCTTCTAAAATACTCGTGGCGGCTGTAAGATAAAAAGCTGCGCGAATCGGTCAGCATGCCAATGAACCTGGATAATAAACCAAGATTACCGAGGATTTTCATTTGTGCTGTCATACCGTCAATGTGATCATTAAACCACCAGGCCGAACCAAACTGTACTTTAGACGGGATCCCGCCTTCTTGGAAATTACCGGCCATGGCTGCCAGCACTTCATTATCTTTCGGATTCAGGCCATATAGAATCGTTTTTGGAAGCTGCTGCTCCTGATCCAGTTCATCCAAAAGCAGGGAGAGAGGAACAGCAATCGGCTCGTCTCTAAACGAATCAACTCCGATATTCGGCCCAATCGCACGGAACAGACGAGTGTTGGCACTTCGCAATGCCCCAATATGGTATTGCATAACCCATCCTCGCTTGTGATAGGCCTTACCAAGGCTGACAAGTAACTGTGTTAAAAACTGATGGTTTTCCTTTAATGAGATCGACTCATGGTTCAATGCCTTTTGCACAATGCCATTGAGTTCTTGTCCCGTTGCTTTTTCATAGACAACGGTCTCAATACTGTGATCGGATAATTTACAACCAATTTCCGTAAAATAATCAATTCGACTCTCTAAGGCATCGACTAATTTTGTAAAATCGGTAATTTCAATCCCAGTCAACTTTCCCAGCTTGCCTATATAATCCCCCCATGACTGCGTTTGTTGAATCGCCATCACGATGTCCGGTCGAAATGCGGGCAAAACTGTGGTTGAAAAATCGGTGTCCTCTTGTAATAACTTGTGATAACGCAAATCATCAATCGGATCGTCTGTTGTCCCGATTAACGCAACATTTGATTGCTCGATTAAACTTCTTGCTGAAAAATTCGTGCTCTGGATTTTCTCATTACAGGTCTCCCAAATTTCTTTAGCAGTCGCTCCATTTAAGATGGTGTCCACATGAAAATATTGTTTTAACTCTAAATGTGTCCAATGATAGAGCGGGTTTCCCATCAATTTTTCGACGGTTTCAGCCCATTTGACAAATTTTTCGTAGTCATCAGCATTGCCCGTAATGTAGTATTCTTCTACTCCATTGGCTCGCATCGCACGCCATTTATAATGGTCGCCGCCTAGCCATAATTCGGTGATATTTTTATATCTTTTATTTTCATAAATTTCGCGTGGGTCTAAGTGACAATGGTAATCATAGATTGGCATTTTAGCAGCAAAGTCATGATAGAGCGCTTTTGCCGTTTCCGATTGAAGCAAGAAATCTTTGTCCATAAATGCTTTCATTTGATTCGCCCCTCTTATTAATTCGCCTTTGAACGAGGATGGTCAGCTGGTGTGCGGCCACCCCATAGCTTTTCATATTTATATCCTGTAAGTGCTTCTACCACTTCTTTTGTTTTTGGATTCACATCTTCTTTACGTCCATTGTTTTTCAAACGGCTAATTTCATCCACAAGAATACCATGTGTTTCTTTATTTAATTTAAACGTGAAAGCCGCAATTAACGCCACAAGTAGTAGTCCAACCACTCCAATAAGCATGATGCCTACAATGGTATGAACCGCACTTTCTGGCTGGGTGGTTGCTTTTTGAACAAAACCGCCGCCTTCCAAGATCGCACCAACTAAAAATGTAGCAAGGGCAACGGAAGATTTTCTAAAGAAGGTCATCACGGAGGCAAAGATCCCTTCGCGACGTTGTTTCGTAATCATTTCATCTACATCCGGAATAAACGGAAATACGTTCCAAGGTACGAATTCTAACATACTTCTTCCAATTTGATACACGAATGAAATTATTCCTAGCGTCAGGAATAAGTTATTTGGATGGAAGTAATAGACAGCCCCATATCCAAATACACAAAGAATCATCGTCGAATAAGAAATTTTCGCTAAATTTGCTGGTCCCATTTTGATCATTAGGAATCCATAAATGATAGCACCAGGAAGTCCAATAATACTAAAGGAAAGAAAATTGGCCGCCACTTCCGACGTACTATTCAAAGCATAGACACAGTAGAAAACGAACACTGCGTTAAATGCATCTTTAGCTGTCATCGAGCAAATATAAATTAATAAATGCTTACGGAAACTTTTTACTTTAAAAGTAGAAGCAAAATCAACAAGTGTTTGCGTAATCACTTTTAAATTTTCAGCAAAACTTTTCTGCTCTTTCTTTTGATGCGCAAATTGCTGCATTGCCTCTGGTGATACTTCTCGTTCCCATGTCGAGCGGAAAGAGATAAAGACACAAATAGCAAAGATGACAGCGAAAAGGGCACCGTTAATCAAAAATGCCGTCGGACTATCTTGCCCTAACACACCAAATAATTGACCTGGAATAAAAGTGGCCAAAAATGTACCCGTACCCGAAATAAACATTCGGGCGGTTGATAATTTCGTTCTCTTATTAAAGTCAGTTGTCATTTCTGATGGCAGTGTTTCCCATGGAATTAATACCATTGCCGCGATAATTTCAAAAGCTAAGTACGTAAGCAGATAATAGAAAAAGTTCATTCCAGTTACCCAAAGTAATACGTACACAAGCATTAACGGGGCGCCCAATAGTAAGAAAAACCTGCGCCGTCCATATTTTCTTCCTAATTTAAATTTAAAGAAGTTATCTGAAAAGCTTCCCATGAATAAACTGACGACGGCATCGACAATTCGTGCAATCGCGATAATGGATGCACCTTGTACTGGTGTTAAGCCCGCAAACGTCGTAAAGAAGAATAGCAGCCAAGCCCCAATAATGGTAAATGCCCCTCCGCCCATCATATCGGTTAAACCGAAGCCAATACTAGTTTTTAGCGAAATTTCCTTATTCTTTCTCGGCATTATAACGCCTCCCTTTATTTGTGAGATATACAACATAGAAACAAGTAAAACGCTTTCATGAGCCAGTGTAAGAAAAGGAACACTATCGGTCATATTCCTTCCTAACTGTCGTGATCGACACTAATCTTAAACTGTTTTCAATGTTTTCTTAGGAGCTGCTCCATTTTTCAGTAACACATTTGTATCCCATGCACCTTGTAAATACATAGCGCCTAATGCACGATCATATAAGCCATATCCTGGTCTGCATACTTCATCCCAAATATGTCTGCCATGGTCGGAGCGAATATATCCATCAAATCCATTTTCATAGAGGGCATTTACGATGCCTGTAATCGGTAAAGAACCATCGGCTACTCGGTGGGAAGATTCAATAAAGCTGCCATCTTCAAAATGTTTGACATTGCGAATATGGGCAAAAGCTATCCGACCGGCGAAGGATTGAACAATATCCACCAAATCATTCGCAAGATTTCCGCCTAACGAACCAGAGCAGAACGTTAACCCATTGGCTGGACTATCTACTGCACTTAGCAGCCGCCCAATATCTTCTTTATTTTTTACAATCCGCGGTAAGCCAAAGATAGAAAATGGCGGATCATCTGGATGAATGGCCATCTTAATTCCACATTCTTCTGCCACTGGGCATACTTCCTTCAAGAAGTAAGTCAAGTTCTCTAATAAATCCACTTCAGTAATATCCTTATATAGATCAAAGAGACGCTGTAAATCAGTTAATCTTTCAGGCTCCCAACCTGGAAGGGTGAAATCTTTTGCGTTTTCTTCCATATTCTTTACGACCTGTTCTGGTGTTAACGCGAGAGCTTTTTGAGCATCGAAGAATAAGGCGGTGCTTCCATCCTCCATCTCTTTAAATAAGTCGGTCCGGAACCAATCAAAGACTGGCATAAAATTGTAGCAGACGACTTTCACGCCAAATTGGCTTAAATTTTTCAAGGTTTGTTTATACGTCTGAATATAGTGGTCTCTGTTAGGCAATCCAAGTTTAATATCTTCATGAATATTAACACTCTCAACCACTTCGGTATTTAATTCGTACTCATTTGCTTGCTTTACTACTTCATCGATCTTTTCAACCGGCCAAACCTCTCCGACAGGCACATTATGCAGCGCCCATACCACTCCTTTGATTCCTGGGATCTGGCGGATTTGTTTTAACGTTATCGAGTCATTGCCCTCTCCGTACCAACGAAATGTCATTTGCATGTTGTTCTCTCCCTTGTGAGCGCTTTCCCACTTCTCAAAAAATTAAATATGATCTCTACTCCTGTGAATAAAAATATTCAGGAAATTCTTGTAGTAAAATGTCTTTTTCCGATAGCATCAATCGCAAATGTTCATTCATAAGTGCTTCTGCTTTTTCTTTATTTTTTTCTGAAATGGCTTGATAAATTTCTTTGTGATGGGCCAGTAATAATGCCCAGTCCAAATCTTTTGTATCGATGATTCTTAGCATTCTAAATCGATTTAGATGACCGGCCATATTTTGAATCATTCGCCAGGTGCGTTCTTTTCCACAAGCAATAAATAGCTCCTTATGGAAATCTTCATCCAAATTAATAAATTTTTCGATTTGTTGCTTCTCTATATGATTACTTACAAGATGCTCTTGCATTTTTAAGTTGACTTCTAAATTAAAAGCGGATTCTTCCGAAACGTTCTCACAGCATAATCCTACAATATTTGTCTCGATGACCTCGCGAACAAATCGTGCCTCTTCGGCAAGATCCAAATTAATTAGCGAGACGAAGGTACCACTTTGCGGGATGATGGTTAACAATTCTTCCTGGGCTAATTTTAAGAAGGCTTCTCTGATCGGCGTCCGACTAACTTTCAAACGGTCTGACATCGTCTTTTCAGAGATCTTTGTACCAGGAATTAATTTTAATTTTAAAATTTCCGCTTTTATTTCTTCATACGCAAATTCCTTTGCATTTACGGTGTTGTTTACCATTCGTTATCCTCTTCTCTTTTTTATACTGCAAATAGTATATCAAATGAGAATTATAAGATGAACCTCCTTTTCGGACTCATTGACATATTAGTATACTAATATGGTAGTTATGTGTTCATTATAAAGCGCCCACCATTTTTTTGCAAGCGCTTTTCTGTAGTTATTTAGTCATAAAAAAACGAATCCATCATTGAATGGGATTCGTTTCTTCAAATGTTTATGCTTCTTTTAACGTCCGCTTAAAAAATTCGGATCAAGAGCGGATGTTGGTTCATCGATTTGAGTATTTGGGTGTCAGGCACCCGATTCCTGTCTTTATTAATACTTTCGCATTTGAATGAATAAACATGTACAAGCGAAAGGGGCTAATCATGCATGGACAATCAGGGGTTCTTAAATTTTGTCATCTATAAATTACTCTCCCTCTCGATACAGTTCATCGCACTGTATCTCCTCATTCTATTATGTGAATGGATTGCGGAGAAAAAAGGCTATAACGTCTTTGAGAGATCCTGGTTAATCACTCTCATCTCATTGCCGCTATTAACCTTAATTATTTGGACAATCATTATTGGTAGATTTCATTTATTTTAATAACGGCCCCCTATTCGTTACCGTTTACCTTCTTTTTTAACCCGATGGGCACAATTAGCTGCTATTCGTTACCGTCTACCATCTTTTTTACCTTGGATGGGCACGATTAGCTGCTATTCGTTACCGTCTACCATCTTTTTTAACCTTGACGGACACAATTGGCTATTATCGGTTAACATGTACAATCTATTAGTCATAAATTCGCCTCCAAATAAAGTCATAAGAATATTTTACAATGATTACAAAATGTTAAAATATAAATAGAAGAAATTTACATCACATTTAAATGACTCACCTCAACTAGACTGAAACTTTCTATCTATCAAAATCGTTATAAATAGTAAAACTTGAAATGGATTGTGGGGATTCGGATGAAGACGAAAAATAAGCTAGTGCGGATGTCGAGGGTCCTCTCTCTGACCTTTAGCATTTTCCTACAAATTTATTGGTACAAGATTCGCAGAAAGCCGAAAGCGGAGTGGGAAAAACTGTGGGGGACCATCGGAGAACGGTTTCGCCAGACCCTGTTTGATTTAGAAGGCCTGCTCATCAAATTGGGACAAATCCTCAGCACGCGGGCCGATTTGCTGCCGCCTGCCTTTATCCGTCAAATCGAAGACATGACCGATAAAGTTCCGCCATCCGAATGGGGCGAGATTCAGGAAATTTTAGAAAAAGAATGGGGAAACCTGTATCATCAACACTTCCAATCGATTGAAGAAACCGCGATTGCATCTGCATCAATTGGCGAAGTGTACAAGGGCGTGCTCCATGATGGAAACGAAGTCGCGATTAAAGTAAAACGCCCGCATATTGATTCCATTGTCGATACGGACTTTCGAATTTTAAGTATTGTGATGTGGTTTGTGGATCACTTAATCCCTCTTCCAAAGGGTTTTATGAATTTTAAAGTTCTTTTTAAAGAAGTAAGGCAAGTGATTGTACGCGAACTGGATTATTCCCTAGAACTGAACACCATCCTGAGCTTTAAAGAGCGCTTTAAGGAGATGGATACCGTCCATATTCCCTCGGTGTATGCCGAATTAAGTACCGCAAATGTGCTAGTCATGGAGTGGGTCGAAGGATTACGGCTGACCAATAACGACGCCATCGACCAATTACCCGTGAGTCGCCAGGAACTAGCTCAACGGCTGATGAAGGTCTTTCTCCCTCAATGGATGGAACCTGGTCCCTTCCATGCCGATCCCCATCCCGGCAACGTTCTGGTCTCAAAGGAAGGAAAAATTATTTTACTAGACTTCGGAATGGTTGGAGAGCTTTCCAAAAAGGATGCTGGTTATTTTCAAGGTTTAATTGAAAGCTTTCTCGCTAAAAATTATCCGAAAGTTGTGGATTGCTTATTTCATTTAGGCGTGCTGCTTCCAGAAGCTGAATCCAGAACGATTGAACGGATATTGGCAGAATTCATCACCTTCCAGCCGGCCCAATTAAAAGAAATGGACCTGCTTGCCTTTAAGATGGAAATCAATGATATGATTCAAGCGCTTCCCATTCAGATTCCCACCAGATTTGTTTTTTTAGGTCGGTCGGTCGTCACGATTGAAGGAATCATCCGCAACTTAGCACCGAAGGCGGAGATCTTAGAGTTAGGGAAACCTGTGTTTATGGAATGGTTAAACAAACAAGGGAATAATAAATGGCTGTTTGTCTGGCAATGGCTCCAATCACAGCCAGTCTTCAAAATCTTTCATTCCGTAACAGAATTTCTGAATGCACCGCAAAAAATGGAGCAGTTAAAAGAAGTCGAACAACGAAGACAATTCCAATTCACCATCTATGAAAATACGAAAAAGCAATTATTCCAGTTAACCCTCTTCGGAATGACAGGCATAGCCGCAGGGCTCTATACCGCACACAACCTCATCTGGCAGCTTTCCGCTGGAGTTGCCGCTGTCTCGCTTGCTGGGTATGTTATTTGTAGTTATAAACTGAAGAAATGGATGAAATATATGCAGGAGAAACGGAGAGTTTAGATGAGGTAAGTGTTGTTTGATGGTGGTAGGGAAGGCCATAGGGACGATTCTGGTGGTCGTGTGTAACTTCCAATACAACCATGAATTCCGTCCCTTAGGTGTTCCTTTTCCATTCTACCAGAACAATTCCTTGTATCCTTTAAGTCTCGCAAGACCTTCAACAAAATAGTAGTCCCCATATATCAGTGGGTTGTCTGTATATTTCCCTTCAGGAAAATGGCTTGTGCCGTGGAGAATTAATCCCTCTTCCTCGCCTTCCCAATCACCATAATTCTTGTATAACGATTCGAGGATTTTCTCCCCAGCTCGTTGGTAAACAGGCGATTCCACGGCTGTCACTTTATCTGCTAATAATAGGAGGCCGCATGCAGCGATCGCACCTGCAGATGAATCTCTTGGAGAATCAATTCCAGCAGGAAGGCGGAAATCCCAATCTGGAACGGCATCCTCCGGAAGATGGGAGATAAAGAAATGTGCTACCCTTTTGGCTGTTTCCAAGTATTTTGCTTCACCTGTATAATGATAGCTTATTGTCAGACCATAAATCGCCCAAGCTGTTCCTCTTGACCATGCTGAATCTGGGCCGAATCCCTGTCCTCCCAACGCTTCAATCCTCTGCCCACTTTCAGGATCAAAGCGGACGATATGATGTACTCCACCATCACTCCTAATAAAATTCTCCAAGACCATATCCGCATGTTTTCTCGCTACACTTTTGAACCTTGGATCCCCTGTTTCTTCGGTCGCCCAATAAAGAAGCGGCAAATTCATCATACAATCAATAATCGCAACACCGCTATTGTCTTCTCCCTCATGCCACGGGTTCCACGCTCGAATGAAATTCCCATTTGAATTGAAACGTCCCATTAGAAGATTGGCAGCCAGTAGTGCACGCAGCTTGGAATCCTCCTCACCTAAGAGCTTATACCGTGCAACACTCGTTAAAGTCCACATAAAACCCATATCATGATCGAGACGGTAATAATCATTTTGAACTTTATCTAACTTTTCTTCACATTTCTCAGCTGTCAGCCTTAGGCTTTCATCCTGTGTATCTCGATACACTTGCCATAGAAGACCTGGCCAAAATCCAGCTGTCCACCAGTACGGTTCCTCAAGAGTATACTTTCCATCTTGACTTGCGTGGGGAAAATTAGCCCCTATTCTCTTACTTGTTCTGCCAATTTTTATTGTAACTTGCTCCCATGCTTCATCTACCCAGGGCAGTTGCTCTATCATCTTCTTCACCCTTCCTATTCAATATTTTAGTTAAATTATAGAATAACGGCAGATTCCATTCGTAACACTATTTTGATAAATGTTTAAACTATTTTGACTTATTTTTTTCAACATAAAAAAAAGTCCAGCGATCAACTGGACGATTTGCCTAAAGACCCTTTCACCCCGCTGAGACTTTCCCGCCTCGATACTCAATAGGAGTGAACCCCACATGGTTTTTAAATAGTTTAATAAAATAGCTTTGATTGTCATAGCCGAGACGTTCACATATTTTCCCGACAGAGTCAGTCGTTTGTTCAAGTAATTCTTTCGCCCTGGTAATTTTCATTTTGGTAACGTATTCAACAAATGTTTCACCCATCTCTTTTTTAAACAAACGGCTAAAGTAGCTTTGGTTCAAAAATAGATAACCGGCGACTTCTTCCAGGCTGACCCGCTTTTCTAGATTCACAGAGACATAGCTAATAGCATCCAATATTTCCCTGCGTTTTGTCTGATTGTACACTTCATTGGAGAGATATAAAAATGATTTAAAATAATCAATGAGTAATACTTTTAATTCACATAAAAAATTACTCATAAGAATCTCTTGATGCAGACAATCAACCGCATGATCTTGACGGAATAACTGCAGGGCATGCATTTTGACCTTTAAATCGATTAACAGTTTTAATAACCATTCCTTTACCAACTCGGGAGGATATGTTTTTTCTTCAATGTGATTAATCCATTTGGAAACGATAGGGATAATCATAGTTTCATCTTTCTTTAACAACAATTCTCTGAAGTCTAATGAAGCTTCATCGTATTTTGAAAACAGGTCTTCAGTTGGAACATGAACCGTATCTTTCTTTATAATGGTTCCTGGCTGCATATAAAAACTCTGATGCTTTGCACTAAGCAGTATAGAAATCTCCTGCCTTATGTCTGCAAGCCTTGTGCAGTCACCGCCTATTAAAAAAGATAACTGAACATGTAAATATTTTTGAATAGCCTTTTGAATTTTTTTCATACTTTCATATGAATCGTCAAAGAAGCTGGTATTGAAGTGTTGGGAACTAGGAAAGAACAAAATGAATTCGTTCGCCGTTAAAGAAAAATGGACGGCATCCAAATTTGATTCTTTCATAAGATCATCCATTATATTATTGATGGCAAAAATTACGTTATCTTCCGAGAGGTACTGCTCTTTAGCTAAATGAAAATCATGGACGAATGCTAGTGTAGCTGTGTAGTTCCTTTTATCTAATTGTAATCCTAGCGCACTAGCATCTTTAAGCCATTCCTGTTCAAGAATTTGCGATTGATTGATCGTTTGCTTGATAAATCTTTCTTTAACATTTACTTTATTTTTGTTGAGCATGTGCTGCAGCTGAAGCTGTTCTAAAGATTTCTTTTTTTGCTGATCGATGCTTTCTTTTACTTTTTTAATTACACCGCATAAATCCTCGGGGTCAAACATGTCTTTAACGATATAGTCCTGCACCTGGAGCTTTAGTGCTTGCTTTGCAAACTCAAATTCAGAGTGACACGATAAGATAACAACTTGTAAATCTGGATTTAATTCTTTTAAGCGTTTCGTTAGTTCAATTCCATTCATTTTGGGCATTCCAATGTCTGTGATTAAAATATCAGGCATCTCATCCAGTGCTGCTTCAAAGGCACTTGCCCCATTTTCGTATGTTCCTTGAAGCTTTACACCCAGCTGCTCCCACTCAAGTGTTTGAGATAACAATTCTAATACTGGATAATCATCGTCAACTAGCATTACTTTGTACATTAGACTGGATACCTCCTTTAGGAATGGACAGAATAACTTGAGTACCCTTGCCAATTTCACTTTTTATTTCCATTTTAAAATCCTGACCAAAAGTCATAAACATTCGTTCATACACATTGGAAAGTCCTAAGGATGAGAAACCTTTTTTATTTTTGATGATTGAGTAGTCTGTGTCATTTGATAGAATGAGCTTTCTTTTCAAATGTTCTAGCGCATCTTCAGTCATTCCCTGACCATCATCTTCCACAACGATGGTCACCTCATTTTCCTTCCAATCTGTATTTACTTTAATGGTTCCGGCACTTTGGTTAAGGCCATGGATGATGCTATTTTCAATAATTGGCTGGAGGATAAATCTCGGTATCATGATGGAATTGGAATCTTCATGGATGGCTAATTCAACATTTACCTTTTCTTTTTGCCTCATATTCATGATAGAAATAAAGTCCAAGACAATTTGAATTTCTTCATGAAAGGTGATCGTTTCCTTGTCTTTTGAAATGGTCATCCGTAATAATTTTGACAATGAGCTGATCATATTCGCACTCTCTTTATCTCCTTTTACTAATACCTTCATCCGGATGGAATTTAGGACATTAAATAGAAAGTGGGGATTAATCTGAGCCTGAAGCATATCTAATTCTGCTTTTCGTTTTCTTTTCTCCGTTGCAGTAATTTCTTGAATCTTTTCATTTATGCGATCTAGCATCAAATCAAAGGATTCAGACAATCTGCCGATCTCGTCCTTGCTTCGGATTCGGGACCGGATACTTAGATTTCCTTGTTGGACGATGTCTGCAACATTTCCCAGGCGGGAAATAGGCTTTGTAATTGTTCTCAACAAATAAGCCATAAGGACAAGAAAAATAGCGAAAAAGATAATCTGAACGATAATAACTTTATTAAAAATCGAATTCACTTTATTTGTAGCTTGTTTATACGGGATAACCGAGACTAGTTTCCAGCCTGTGAATGAGATTTTATGTTCCGCAATTAAATAGTTCTTCTTCGATATTTGAAAGATATTTGAATAATTATTTTCTTTCAGTTGATCCCGGTATCGAAACAGTTTACCGATTTTAGAATGATCTTTGTTTGAAATGATATGATTGGAAGAATCGAGGAGCACCATTTCTTCATGGCCACTCATGTTTTCGAATATTTGACTGATTTTATTTTCCATTGTCGTTACGATTACGTAACCGTAGATATTGGAATTCTCATCTCTTAAGGTTCGGGCAACTGATACTTGATAGGGATTTAGTTTTTTTTCTGATTTAAACATGGTTGGTTCGCTTCCAATCCAGACAGATTCATATCCCTTTGTCAGATTCAAATGCTTAAACCACTTTTCATGAAACAAATCAGTGGGTTCATATTCACTACTAGAATAGTTTGTATATGACTTTCCATTTTTCAAAAGGATCGTGACGTAGGATTTTCCTCCAAGTAATGTAATATTATCAATCGTTTTGTTGATTTTGCTATCATCTAAAAACGATTGGTATACCTGTTCACGAGTTTTTTGGGAGATGTTCTTTGTTTTCCTTTTTAAAAGGGTATTCATTTCAGCGTCAACTTGGATAAAATTTGTAATATACATCATATCTTCGAGGAGCTTCTGAACATATTCATTGGCAATGGTCAGCTCTCGATTTGCATTAGACAATGCCTGTTCCTTTATCGTATCTTTTGTTAAATAGTTATAGATAAATAACGTCATAGTTGCTGGTATGAGTAGACAAATAATAGAAATGAAAATAACTTTAATACGAAATGAACGAGGCGATAGTATCATATGAATTTTTTTTCCCATATTCTCAGTCCTTTTAATCGAAAAATGGGATAACGGGTTACCCACTCTAATCATCCACTTATTAATGATTGTTTTCAAAAATTTCTTGTATTCTTACTTGAGAAGCTTCGATCGTCTTATTAATGTTCTGTTCACCAAAGATTAGCTTTTCATATTCTTCGTTGATTAACTTATAAATTTCAGCCTGATAGGGAACTGGCGAAGTATACTTTGATGACTTGGCATTTGTTAACACATTAATAAGTGATTCTTTATCAACTTTTTCGGGATTTTTGGTACCACTAAGAATATGATCGACAATTTTTTTTAAGTCTTGATCTTTGACTTTGTTCCATGATGGAATGTTTTTGCCTTGGACTATTTGTCCTTCAGTTGTATACCATCGAATAAAAGTATAGGCTTCCTTTTTATGCTTTGAATTAGCTGCTATTGTCACATAGTCTGTTGTTACAGGAGCATATCCACCCTTGTCCGTTTTTCGGTTTTGGGGGTAAGGGGCAACAGCCACATGGAAATTTAATGGGTACTGTTCTGAACCCCCGATTTCTGTGTTCATCCAGCTTCCTATAAGAATCGTACTTGCATTTTGATTAAAAAACTGGTTACGGTAATGAAGTTTTTGTGACAGGATATCTACATAAGGAACAGCCGATCGATCGTCCTTTTCCATTTTTAATCTTATTTCTAATGACTTCTTAAATAGGGGATTATTTAGATTCGACTTCCCATCTTCTGTCAAAAATTCCGAATTTTCAGACTCGCTCGCCAGTGCAAGTCTCATATATTCCATCCAGCTTCCATTCTGCGGCCCATGGAAGTAGGTTCCGTAATGGCCATCTCTTGTGAGTGCTTTTGCATATTCCATGAATTCATCCCAAGTCCAACTACTTGGTACCTTAAGGCCTGCTTTATCCAAATGGTCTTTATTTAAGAGGACATACCATGGATTAAATTTTCCTGGAAGCGCATAGTATTTACCGTTTATCTGGGGATCAACCTTATATTCTTCCGAAACTTTATATCCTTCTTCTTTAATAAAATCATCTAGAGGTGCAGCCATTCCCATACTTACATGTTGGGCATAACTGGCAGATTCACTAAACATGAGAACATCCATTTGTTCTCCCGAAGCAGCTGCAAGGTCCAACTTTTTGGTAGCTTCCTGCGTGTCTCCCCTATCACTCAGAATATCTAAATCAACTTGTATGTTTGGGTACTTCTTCTCAAAAGCTTTTATGGTTTTCTTCCAGTTATAGGCAGCCTCGGTTCCATAAGTATAGAATTTTAAAGAGACTTTTTTATTTTCTTTAGCGTCTGACGAGGTATTGCTTTCGCTTCCGGAACAGCCTGTAACTAGTCCCGAAAAAAGTACGGTGCCTATAAATAAAGAACATATTTTTTTCTTCATCCTTCTCCCCCCAGGAGTCAAGGCTTCTGCAAGAAAGCCCTTTCAAAAATACTCATCGAACTTTCGTCAACTAATATAAATAATTATACAAGCTTTACAGAAAATTTGACATGATTTTTAATCTCCTGGTGGAGAACAGGCTTAGCTGTACCTCTCACCAAGAATAGGCATATTTAACAAATAATCTTGTTAATTTCATTAATATCTAAGGAGACCATCTATCGCAGTTTTTACTCATTATAAAATAATTAACAATCGATGCTTTAACGTTTTTTTGATTAATTCATTGATTTTTTTGACTTATTTAAAAGTAATAGACAAAAAAAGACGACTCATTCATTTACTTTAACGAATGAGCCGCATTCTAGTGACAATAGATTTGCCTTTTATATTACTATTTATTTATCAAATAATTGGCATCCGCATTTAAAATGCTTTTAGCTTTTTCACTGGCGTATTCACTTAATGCTTTATTATTAAGACGGTCTACAAAGTCTTGAAAATGTTTAACTGCATGATCTAGCCTGCCAATGTCAAGCTGATGCTGTGCTTGCTGCAGAGCATTTGTTAACTGCGGGATCATTGGCCCACTTAACTCACCTTGGGAAGTTAAGCGGTCTACAAGTTGCTTCATTGAATTTATATTGGTATTGACATGAAAGGTAAATGGCAATTCAGATACTATATTACCGGCATTATCCTCTACTGTAATAGTTGCGGTGAAGTTTCCTGGATTACCTGCCCTATCTATCTCCACACTTTGTGTTTTAGAATCAATAGGATAGTTTTTGCCATCAATATGGATGGATGCAGCAGCAATTCCGGATAAATCATCCACTGCTTTAAAGGTAAGCGGCAAATAGTCGTCAAAGCTTTCCCCCTCACTAAGAATCTTTCCATCCACCAGCAATTCAAAGTCTGGATTAGCTTTATCAATTTTTATCGTCTTCTGTTTTGCCTCTTCTGTATTTCCTGCTTTATCAATAGAACGATACTGCAGTGTATGAGTCCCATTCTGCTTGACGACAATCGGCTCACTATAAAGAATCCAGTCTCCACTATCACCTATCCTGTATTCTGTTCGATCAATACCAGACACGTTATCTTCTCCCGCTAAAGAGACGTTAACATTTGTATTGTACCAGTTGTTTTTCCCTTCACCTTCAACCTTAGCTGAAGTAACCGGTTTCGTATGATCTACTAATTCACCCACTGCCTCAATTGCATCAATTGTATAGGAGCCACTAATTGTCTCTACCTGAATGGTGTGCTTTCCAAATTTCAAACCTTGGATAGAATAGGAAGTGGCACGATCACCAGCAGCAGAAACACTATTATTTGTGTCTACCGCCTGACCATCAATCAATACCTTAATTTTGGATGTTCCAGTGTTGCCCACTAGATTGACCCCAGTTCCGGTAAACGTATAGTTCATGATACCGCCTTGTGAACTAACAGAATTGGTTCGGTTAAAATTGCCATAGCCTGTAGAGACATTATGGCTCCATGTTCCTTGATACTGAACATGAGAATCCAAATCGTCCACTCGATTAACATAAGCGGAAGATCCCTCAATCGGAACTACCTTAAGGTTGTCAAACTGAGTATGATAATATCCGCTAGTAATCCCAATTTTCCCAGACATATACTGACTTGTTGTATCTGTAAAGTCTGCAATCTTGGTGCCGTCAACGTAAGCTGTGATTGTATTATCCACAACTTTGAGAGACCCATTATGCCATTTGGAGTTGTCGAAACCATTAATCGTTCCTGATAATTTCACAGTTCCGCCTTTAAGCAGCTGGTAGGAACCATCCTTAAACACCTTGAAAATATAGCCCGGATTTTCTCCGCCACTAGTAATCAGATTTCGTGCAGCGATTCCTGCATAGTTAGCACCTGTGCCCTCAGTTGCGGTATCAAGCAGGAAATCGATACTGACTTGGTAATTGGACCAACGATCGTCACCAAGCACTGTATCATTACCTGGTTTAGGATTCCATTCCCCGCTGGCATGTGTGCTTTGATCAATTTGCGCCATCAACGTGTTATTGTCAGGATCGGTATTAACTTCAAAAGCCCCGCCGATATCGGTAGTGTAACGCGGTGTATATCCACGGCTTTCAAGATATCCTTGGTCACTGTTGTTTAAGACCGACTCATCATTATATGAAGTATATTTTTCATCTTTATACTCAAAATCGTCTGTATAAGGCAATGGTAAAACCTTATCATTTTTCTCATCTTGATCAGCATCACGTTTATACTCTTTTTGACCGCTGGTTGTTGTCAACGTAACAATAGAATTAGGTTTTACATTATAGGTAAACGTATAGCTTCCGTCACCATTTTCTTTAGGTGTAATATCATCTATATGTTTCATCCAGTTAGCATCGTATGCTTGTCCATAATCCGGACCTTTGGTTTCCCAGACTTTAAGGCTGCTTCCGGCTTTATCCAGGTTTTTCACCGTAACGCTGTATTTACGCGGTACTGAACTATCGTTGGTGAAAATCATCGAATAATCATCCGTGTCAGGATCGGTAAGAGTCAAGTAATTGTTGGTCGTATTACTGATGGAGTTGGCACCGTTTCCATCTCCAAAACTCGCACCAAGAATATACTTCCAGCCCGTCTCAGCAAAATTCATAAAATGACGAACCATCTGAACTCCAGAATCGGAATATGAATAGCCAGACCAAGGGCTGTCAGCATGAATCAGTTCTTTAGACGAATACTGTCCGCCGTCGTAAAATGAACCGACAGCTGGTTGAAATTCATAACGGGTCATATAGGCACTTTTGGTATCGGATGAATAAAACATGTTAATCAAATGGTTTGCCGTATCAAGGATACCGTTAGTCCCACCCAAGCCGCCTGCAGGAGTCGATGAATTCACCCGATATTCTGAGAATGTCATCGGAGCCGTTCCCTCGCTGTACCAAACTTCCTTTTGATATGTCTTATTCATCAGAATACTGTCAGCGGTTCCATAGGCATTATAGTGCATGCTGATCACATCGACTGCATTGCGCAATTCTTCATCGTTTTTCATTAATGTAGCAATTTTTATCGTAGCGTTTTCGTCGGAGGCGACAATCTTAATTTTGCTATAATCATAGCGTTCATCAGTCTCACTCTTAAGGCTCTGTGAAAAATACTTAACCCAAGCCGTATCAGGTGAACCGGTTTCATTTTTATCAGGGTCGATATAGTCCATCTTTACTCCATAGGTGTCGTATACCGCATCAATCGTATTCTTGTACCATTTATAACGTGCCTGATATCCTGCGGCTGTGCTAGTTTTAAACGCGTCGCTCACCCATTTAGGATCTGCCCAGCGAAGTGCGTCCACCGTGATGTTTGGATTAATCTTTTTAGCATCTGCAACAAGATGCCAATCCGCACCGCGTAATACATTGGCCTTCTCATCGGCTGTTCGCATGGTAGCCGGTGTTGCTTCAGTCGAGGTATTTAAATCAGCACCTAACTCCACTTTAATATGGTTGAGTCCAGCACCTGTGGTTGGATTAAAAAGCTCGTTTAAGATTTTCTGATATTTCTTAGGATTTTCCGCTTTGTAATCCAGCAGTAGACGCGAAGTTCCATTAGCTGATACCATCCCAAAGCCCTTAAAGGTGTTGGCTGGATTCTGATCTGCCTTGTTCCCGTCAACAGTGATTGGAGTAGCTTCTAGGCTCTCTGTTGTTACCTTGAGAGTGGAAGATTTATCTGATTCGCCTGCACCATTTTTTGCTGAGACTTCATAGTAGTAAGTGGTATCAGGTAATACGTTGCCATCTGTGAATGTATTTGCAGAAACCTCATCTATAAGCTTGTAATTACCGTTAGCGCTGTCAGACCTATACACTTGATATGTATCAGCTCCAGGTACTTGATTCCAATTAAGCACTGCTGAACCGGCCGTTACCGTTCCGGCTGCCAAATCAGTTGGAATAGCAGGTTTAACTAGCTTGGTCGTCAGTTTTAATTCTGTACTCTTTGCCGACTCATCTTCATTCCCATCAACAAAGGTCATAACATAATAGTAGGTTTTCCCTGTAACTAGTGCTGTATCAGTAAAAGATGCTTCTTTACCAGAATTCACAAGCGAATAGCCGCTTCCAGAAGTAGTTGACCGATATAGATTATATCCTGCGGCCCCATTAATGCCATTCCAATTCAGTGTTACAGAGGTGTCTGTAATATTGGAAGATGAAAGCACAGCTGGATTAGGTATCGCTTCATTTGTTGTACATTTTATAGAATCAGACAAAGCCGATTGCCCGCTTTCGCCAACCGCTGCTATTTTGTAATAATAGTTTGTTGACGCATCTAATCCTTTATCTGTAACCGATGTCCCAGTCACATTGGATTGAACCATATCATACGGGCCAGCAGCACTCTTAGCTCTGTAGATATTATATCCAGTCGCACCAATGACAGTATTCCAGCTTAAACGTGCCGTAGTTGATGTGACTGCAGCCGAAAAGTTAGCAGGTGCCGATGTTCCAGCTGCTGTAATCGCTGTTACCTGAATATCATCCACATAAACGGGCTGCCATTTATCTCTTATGGCTATTTTGCCGCTTGTAAACGTATCATCCGTTGCACTCATTACCAATGTATCGACTCCATTATTAACGGTATAACATTGGATAGAGTTTCCTGATACTACCATTTTTAGAGTGTACCAAGTGTTTTCTTTCGTGGTAAAATTGGAACTTTTCAAGGTCGTACTAGTCCCGTTTACCACTTTTGTTAGGACTAAACTAGACTTTTGCATTTGTAAATAGTAATAATTACTTTTGTCCTTAAAACGTGACAAAATCCCGGGCCATACGTTTGCCGTACTTGGCGCCCTCAAACGCATTGATACAGCATAGTCCGTCCATTTTGAACTTCCTGCACTAATGATTCCCTCGCTTGTATCTGTCTGGTTCAATACTTTATTCGATGAATCGGCCGGGTCAGCTGAGATCTGCCATTCACCAGAATCTACAGTCCATGCAGGATTGGAGGAAAAATTACCATCCCCAAAATCATCCTGTAAAAGATTATTAGACACCCCTGTAGTTGTCCCAGTTTCTGCATATGCAGAAAGGCCTGACGGAATAATCAAATTCGAACTAACCATGAGCGTTGCTAGAATGGAAGAAACTTTCCTTTTTCGTTTCATCTGCGAACCTCCAAAATTAATTTGATATTACACGTAAAAGCCTTTTACAAATCTAAGAAACTATTCATTGTAAAAGGCGGAATCGACCTTTTGAAGTAAACAAAAACTACTATTCTTCTATCTAGCTAACCAGCCGCCATCGACTGCTAAAATATGACCGTTCATATAATCTGAAGCTTTACTTGCCAAAAAGACAACGACTCCTTGTAAATCTGCAGGTGTTGCCCAGCGGCCAGCAGGAATTCGCGAAGTAATTTCCACTTTACGTTTTTCGTCTTCACGGATTGGTGCGGTATTAGCCGTTTCCACATATCCTGGAGCAATCGCGTTAATTTGAATACCGTATTCAGCCAACTCATTGGCAAATGCTTTTGTTAAACCTGCTACTGCATGTTTACTTGCTGTATATGGAGGGACAAACTTTCCGCCTTGGAATGATAACATGGAAGCCACGTTAATAATCTTTCCGCTCTTTTGTTCGGCCATTACTTTCGCGACTTCCTGGCTTAAAAAGTAAGTAGAGTTTAAGTTAATTTCCATGACAGCATCCCAATCCTCTTGTTTATACTCAAGAAGCGGGCCGCGTCGGATCGTTCCTGCGTTATTTACTAAAATATCAATTCTTCCATATGCCTTTAAGCAAGCGGACACAATATCATGAATGGAATCACGATTTGATAAATCTGCTTGAAAAAATTCTACCCGTCTCCCCTCTTGTTTAATTAGCTCTCTCGTTTCATCCCAATTACAGCCATGAGTAGTAATAAAGAGGTCAGCACCTGCTTTGGCAAGAGCGACGGCATAGCCTTGACCCAGGCCTGTATTACCGCCGGTTACGATGGCAACCTTACCTTCTAATGAGAAATAATCTAATGAAAATTGCTGCAAATCATTTTCCATGAATATAACCTCCAGTAATTATCGTAATTCCTCCATCTTTATATGGTCCATATCATCATAAGTGATGTTTTCCCCACACATCCCCCATATAAAGGTATAGTTACTTGTTGCTGTACCTGTATGGATTGACCAACTCGGAGAAATAGCAGCTTGTTCATTCTTCAAGACTAAATGTCTAGTTTCGTCAGGCTGCCCCATAAAGTGGAATACACGAGTATCCGGTTCCATATCAAAATACAAATAAACTTCCATACGACGTTCATGAGTATGACAAGGCATCGTATTCCACACACTGCCAGGGGATAACATTGTTAATCCCATTTGAAGCTGGCAGGACTGACAAACATTTGGATGTACGTATTGATAAATCTTTCTTTCATTTAATGTCCCTGGTTCTCCCGCTTCAAGTGGTTTAATAGTTTTGATATCAATTTTTACCGTTGGATAGGTATGGTGGGCTGGCGTAGAATTGATATAAAATTTGGCAGGATCTTTGGGATTTTTAGAGCGGAACAAAACTTGTTCTGTTCCCTTTCCTACATATAAGCCATCACGAAGCTCCATATCATATTCAACTCCATCAAGAACAACAGAACCCGCTCCACCGATATTAATGATTCCCAGTTCACGGCGTTCAAGAAAGTAATTTACGCCAAGTTCTTTATCCAAATTAATCGTTAATTCATTTGGGGCTGGAGTAACTCCGCCAAAAATCATCCGGTCTACATGGGTATAAGTTAAATGAACCTTTCCTGGTTCAAAAATGGTTTCTACAAGAAAGTCATTCCTTAATTCCTCGGTCGTATATCTTTTAATTTCTCGCGGATGATTGGCATAACGTGTTTCCATTGTTTTATTCTCCCTTTTCATGTATTTAAATTTCCATAGATGAACGTATCAGATATCTACACCTAATAGACTCTTTGGAATGGTAACCTTCTCTTGACCAACTGTTAAGATAATTTCATTTTCTTCTATATTACAATTGGCTGCTAGAATGGTATCGTCTATAAAACTCCCATAAAATCCATGGATGAGTAAATGTTTTCCTTTTTCCACTTTATCCTTTGCCGTCGGGATATAGGTTTGATCCTTCATGATGTTGGAATTCGGCTCACCAAATACAAATTCCAGTTCGGAATGATGACTAAAATCAATCACACCAACCTGATGCTCATCATTCGTCACTTTAATTTGATTGGATTCAGTCACCATTTTTTTCTGCATATGAACACCATCTATATCAAAGCCGAGCGCAAAGCCTCCATCTGCAAGATAAATCGTCTTATCTGTTTCAATCCTATGGATCCGGAAATGAAAAGGCGTAAATGGAACAATAATACTTCTAATTTTTACCCCTTCAAATGGATGCCAGTTTGTTAGTAAATAGTCTTCCGTAACTTGATAGTCGGATTTTTCATAGCGCATTTTGTAGTATCTTTCAGGGTCTAAGCTAACGGCTAGAGTATTATCAAAAGCACCTTGCCTTAAATTCAACTGCCCTTTAGAAACGCTAAATCCAAACACACTTGAATAAACAAACTTTTCATATTTCGCATCACAATGGGTATGCGGTTCACAATGTAAGCCAGCCGTATACAATTGAACTTGTCTATTGTTCTGATCTCGTGTCACTAAGATTCGTGCTGGAGTGATTAGCTTTTTGCTAGGAAGTTCTGGTGACTTTTCTGGAATGGACCAACAAGGATGTTCTTCAGGCAATCCCAATAACAAAAACGCCTTCAAGGCCCAATAAGGGGAGCCAAACGCATTATATCCTTCCGTAAACACTTGATTTCGATAGTAATAGCCAACTGTCAGCAAACCATCATGACTAAAAATGGATTGTTTCATCCAATGCTTTAAGTGTTCCACCACCAGCCATTTCATTTCTGAATAGGGCAGGACTTCAATTTCGGCAAAAATGGCTGCACTAAAAAATGCTACTTGGGCAAAACGATAGGTCATACTCCGGCCAAATGGGACTGCTGCCCCATTCCCATCAAAGAAGCAGGCAAAAGATTGGGCAAACTCTTTAGACCGTTCCACAAAAATTCTTGCATGCTGATCCTCTTCACACGCAGTTTTTGCGTAAACCAAACCGTAAAAGTGAATCGCAAAAGGAACATAATAGTCTATTTGATCAGGGTATCCGTCTACATACCAGCCTTCTGAACGGTAAAAGGAATGGATGGTCTCCAAGTCCTCCTCTAATCGATTTTCATTATAGGCCAAGCCATTGAGACGAAAACCATGGTTCACTAAAACTCGGAAAAAGAGCCAGTTATTACGCGGTATATCGCAATCATTAATTTGATTTAACCAGGCATGCAGCTGTTTCTGTTCCTTTTCATTAAAGAAACTCAGCCATTTTTCACCACAAATACATAAAGCTAATCCAATAACGGCCATTTCAACAAGACGTTGATCATAATGATGGGTTACCCCGAAATAATGTTGATGTTCTGGATCGATACCCGCTTTAAGTCTAGCAATATATCTCTCGAGTTCTTTATATTCAGTCCCCCCGGCAAGTAATGGAACTATTCCCCAAAGCGGCCGAAACAAGGCTTCCATTTGACGGGTTGTTTCACTGTAATGCGTACCGCCCGTATCAAACTTCACCCCAGGACCTTCGCTGTCAAAATGCGCGATTAGTGGGTCTAGCAATTTTTCTAATAGATCTACTAACTCTTTTCTGCTCGTTCCCTTTATCGTTTCAACATGATTCATCTTTTTCATCTTTTTCACCTTCCAACCAGGTCACCTTTAGCGTAAATTCTTGTCTTTTGTGATCCTTTGAAATGAAAATGATGGTGTAGACCGTTTCATTTTCATTAAAATGGTTTTTTAATTCTAACTCTTCAAGCTCAACCGTAAATAGTTCCTTATCAAAATGGAGAGTCCATTGTCCATGATTCCAAGAAAGAGTCCCTGATTGAATTTCTGGCTTTCTCCTCGTTATAAAGTGTGTTTCATATGGTATCGGCTGTGTAAATACATCCTGAATCGTTAATTCACGTTCATCAGGCAATATCGTATAGGAACGTGTAAATGAAAGTTCCATTGTATTCGGATAAGCATCGTGAAGAGCAAACTTCACAGAGAAATGCTTCGGTTCCTGACTAATCTCTATTATCTCCGCGTGATAGTCTAGGCCCTCCCTTTGCTCCTCTTTATCTAAGTACGGGACCGAATGATAATACGATCTTGTATGGGCAAACTCATATCTTTTCTCACCAAAATAATCGGCTGTATACACTGGCGCACCTAAGTCATCAAAAATTAATCCCTGGGCATCACCTAGTATGAAATGTCCTAAATCATTGTGATTATGAGATTCACCGTTATTCCCGCCTTTTGCAGCAAAATAAAGATTGGGTCGTTTAACTATTGCCCACTCAGCATCATCGAAAATAAACTCACCATTCCACTCTTGATAGGAATCTATTACTTCCTCATTGCTCCAAAACAAGATCCTGCTTAGATGGCCCCAGCGATAACAGTGATCAAAGTGGAAATCCGTAACCGTACTTTCTTTTGAGGGGACAATACCAAACTTTTTATAAAAGAAAGCATTAAGGCTAGAAGGAATGGTTACATTCTCAGGTGAATCTGAAAAAGGCAGATAATTTCCCGAAGGCATCATAGCTTTTAAAGGAAACGTCACAATTTCCTTCCACTTGGGAGCGGCAAATAAATTTTTCCCTTCCACTTGTTCATACATATCTGCAAGATAGGTGTAATACCCTACACCATAAACCCAATACCCCATTCCTTCCACACAGGCACCATCATCTCCATACCCTTGTAAAAAACATTCCAGCGCATTTTCTACCCTTTGTAAGATGAGACCGCGTTTTTCTTGGTCTTTCTCTAAGATCAAAGCTGCCATTCCAATTGAACCGGCACAAACCGCACTCCAATTATTGGTCAGTCTCTCAAACTTCCATTCCTTACTGACAAATGGAGTTAATACCCGTTTTTGAATTTCTGTTTTGATCATATCCAGTAATACCGGGTTTAATTTATGTTTAAAAAGAACCGTACATTCTGCTAAAAAATGAGCCGTTTCCGATGCAAATAAATCAACCGTCTCATAGGCATCCATATATCTCGTTTTATCTTCACTAATTGGAATATGAGCTGGTAACGCCCAACTATATTCCTGACAAATGGAGAAGAGAATCTCCTCAAAAAGTGGAAGTTTCTCTTCACAATGTCCCCATTGCAAATAAAGGGCTAAAGATGCAGCATCTCTTCTGCGCTTAAAATATACATCCTCTAGCAATTTGCGATTGCCATCCTTTAAGTATGCGAGGTAACCTTCTAACTTAGGTAAAAGGAGCGTTCCCTCACTTGTTAATTCTCCAATATATTTTTCTACTTGATTTTGGAAAGGCTTAGTATAATTTTTCTTTACACTAAAGTTGGAGAAATACTCCTCAACAGGTATCAATGTTTGGCACTTCCTTTAAGTAAAATCCCTTTAACGCTCGATTCATTTCGTAAAATCAATGAACTATTACGCACAATCAAGAAAAAAATGAAACTTGGTAATACCATGAAGGCAAAAACGGGTTTAATTAATAATATGAAGATAAAAAAGCAAGCCAATATCGTATTTAAAAAGGTAATATAATATTTTTTAATAGAATAATAGAATGACAAGATGAACAGCGTTTTTAATGAATGTTTCGTTTTTGCCATGATCACCAGTCCACAAACAACCATATTTAATAATAGGATGGATAAGATGATAAATAAGGGAGAAACAATAGCAAATACTGATTTATCCATAAACACCGCAATATCAATCGCTAAAATGAATAACAGTGCCAAGGTGATCGACCATAAACGCAGCGACTCCGCGAATTTCCCCTTAAAAAAATGCCAATAATCTTTTGTCACACTAATATCTTTTTCTACCACTATTTTATTAAGAGCTGCGAGTAATGCTGCTAACGCAGGTCCCATTGGTATAAGCGTAATAAAGTAATAGATCATGTTTGATGGGACAAATTGTAAAGTAGACAGTGCCAGGATAAAGGGTATATTAGCAATAGCAAAATACAAATTTAACATCAAAAACCAATAACCATAATTAAAAATGGCAGCATATTGAAAATGGGACAGGTTCATTCGAAACATGTAAGATCAGCCTTTCATACCAGTCGTTGCTATTCCTTCAATAATATATCTTTGGGCAAAAATAAATATAATGGTAATCGGTATAATCGATACTAGAGATGCAGCCATAATCAGAGCATATTGTGCATCATATAAAGTGACAAACATACGTAAACCTAACTGAATTGTTTTCACTTCTGTTGAATTTAAGTAAATAAACGGTCCCATGTAATCGTTCCAAGTATTGACGAAGGTTAACACGATTAGGGTCGTAAGGGCTGGTTTAGATAATGGCAAGATGATTTTGAAGTAGATGCCATATTCGTTCAATCCGTCGACGCGGGCCGCTTCGCTTAACTCTTCAGGAATACTCATATAGAACTGTCTCATCAAGAAGACACCAAATGCACTAAATGCTTGTAATAGAACGAGCGACCATAATGTATCGGTTAAGTGCACTTCTCGCATCATAATAAACTGTGGAATCATATAAGCTTGCCACGGTACTGCAATCGTCCCAATATACGCTAAGAAAAGTGCATTTCTTCCTTTAAATCTCATCTTTGAAAAACCATAAGCTGCAAAACTACTAGTCAGTACCTGAATAAAGGTAACGACCACACTTAAAAAGATGGTATTTTTAAAGAATGTGAATAGTGGGATTTGATGCCAGATTTCTACAAAGTTATTCCATTGCGGCTTAGTAGGTATCCATTGGATTGGAACACTAAAAACTTGATTATCTTGTTTTAATGAGGATGAGATCATCCAGAAAAAAGGAATTAACACCAACAGAGATAAAAGAAGTAAAAAGAGATATGTGATGGTATTCCCTATTTTTTTCTTGGTACTTTGAGACATTCCAGAGCTTTTTGCTGTTGCATCTACAGGGCTTTTTGCTGTTGCATCCAATGTTTTCACTCCCTAATAGTCCGTTTTCTTTTCTTGAATTCGGAATTGAACAATCGTGATTCCTAAGACAATGACGAATAATACTAACGCGATGGCAGAAGCATAACCAAAGTCATACTTTACAAAAGCTTGATTATAAATGAGATATACCAATACGTTTGTCGCACGGCCTGGACCACCCATTGTCATGACTTGGATCAAATCGAATACTTTAAAACTAGAAATCGTTAACATAATTAATACTAAGAACGTGGTTGGAGCAAGCATGGGTAAAGTTATATGTCTAAATTCATGCCAAACATTCGCACCATCAATTTTCGCAGCTTCATATAATTCTTTCGGTATACTCTGCAATCCTGCTAAATAAAGGACCATATAGTAGCCCATTCCACGCCAAACACTGACAATAATAATCGCTGGCATCGCCCATTTTGACGAAGAAGTCCATCCCGGTGGATGATCAATTCCAATCCACCGTAAAAATTCATTGATTAGTCCCATATCAGGATGAAATAACATATTCCATACAACCGCAATGGCTACTAAGGATGTAACATACGGAAAAAAGATCGCTGCACGAAATGTGCCGATTCCGCGGATTTTTTTATTGAGTAGGATCGCTAATAGCAAAGAACAGATTAATGTTAATGGAACGGTACCGATGGTATAGTAGACTGTATTCCAAAGGGAAATCCAAAACGTTGTGTCATGAATCATGGTTATGAAGTTTTTTAATCCTATGAATTCAGGAGCTGAAAAGGCATCCCATTTCATAAAAGCAATCACGAAGGACGCGACCACAGGGATTAATGTAAAAATAAAGAATCCAAGGAAGTTCGGGGCGATAAAGGACCAGGCAACTAATGTATTTCTTCTTTTCCGTTTCTTTTCGGATACAATTTTAATTTCAGGAGCATTAACGACCATGTTTGTGTTTGGATTAATCATATTGTCCCACCCTATTAATTTGGCGGTTCTCCCCTTTCAAAAAAGGTATTTAAAATGGGACAAAAGCTACGATTTAGTCATTTGCTCTAAACCTATTAATTTTTGTCCCATCCTATTTAATCTACTTATTTAACACTTCAGATTTAACACGTTTTCCCATTGTTTTGATTCCTTTGTCAATACTGTTTTCACCGATCATGATTAAGTCGTGTTCTTCCCCTAAAATTTGATCAATGGCTGCAGAATTTTTGTTCATTGGCATTTCAATATTTACAAAGTCAGGGCTAAATGCTTTCTTTGAAAGTTCATCGCTTGGCATACCAGCAACATTAAAATAGACATTATTAATTTCATCTGTACGATAAGCCGGAACTACACCAACGCCTGCAACAACTTTTGCACCTTCTTCACCAGAAGCCCATTTAACAAATTTCTCAGCCTCTTTGCTATGTGCTGCATTCTTATTTACTGCAAAAGCTGTTGGGGAGCCCCATGATTTAACTTCGCCTTTGGCCGTTTGTGGCAGTGGAGCAATAGCCCAATCCACATTTGTTTTACCGCCATTTTTCGAATTAAGAACACCAGCCATATACCAAGTACCCATTGGAAGCATTGCGGCTTTTTCCGTTTCAAATTGTGATGCATACGTAGTGTTCGTTGATTTTGCCGTTCCATAATCTAGTACACTCTTATCGTCCTGCATCCCTCTGAAAACTTTATACATATTGGCTAAGAAGCTATAGTCTCCTTTAATGATTGCATCAGGCTTACCTACTTCTTGAGCTGCTGCAGTAGCATTAGTAATAGATCTCCATACATGGTTATAAGCACCATATACTTTTGTATCACCAGAGCCAGAAGTTAATTTCTTTGCTGTTTCCTTATACTCATCCCAGGTTAAATTTTCAGGATATTTTACGCCTGCTTGGTCAAATAGTTTTTTGTTGTAATAAAGTACCCAAAAGTCATTCCGATATGGTAATGCAAAGATTTTTCCTTGATTATCTTTCATATAATCCAATGTTCCTAGATATTTCTCTCCATCTAAACTCTTTGCGTATTCAGTCATGTCTTTTAATTGTCCGCGGTAAGCATAGTTTGAATAGCCAATTAAGTTTTTCATCGTTAAGATATCTGAATCATCATTACCAGCTAACATTGTTGTTAATTTTTGATCATATTGTGCTGCTTCAATATCAACTGGTTCGATTTTTACATTTGGATTTGCTTTTTCATAGGCTTCAAATAATGCTTTAAATTCAGGTGTTGTATCATAGTTCCAAACCGTTACTTTCAGGGTAGTTTTTCCATCTTTTGTTTCCTTGGATGCTGTTTTATCCGAACTACAACCCACCATTACACTACTAAGAATAAGTATGAACATTAATATTAAGGCGAGATTCTTTTTCATCATTTACCCCCACTTTTTTTAATTCATTTACTTTGTAACAGTGCTGCACTTATAGCAAAATCATTTGTCTGAACTTAAACTGATCAACTCCTTATCAAGGATTAATTATTGAAAGCCTTTACAAGTTAAAGATTATCAAATTATCTCGCCCATACTATAAGACTAATTTTACCGGTTATATGAATATTTTGACTTTTATGCAAAAAAGGAACTTTGTCATTCCCATCCTGGGAATAGACAAAGTTCCTTTTAAAGAGATGCCACGGGGACGGTTCGAGGAGCCAGAAAAAGGAGACCTCGCATCTGCACACCGGTAATAAAATAAATAAAAAAACTAGTAAATTCGTAAATTCCTTTCTCTATTTTTTGCATAAAATAATATTTAAATATTACTAAAATCAATATCAATTTAGGAGGTGATAGGATGGATCAACAAGGCAATCAACCTTGTGAAGGCCACATTTTTTGTGTACACTGCGGACTTCCAATTGACCAAGATGAACCTTATTTCATTTATATAGAAAAGGATTTAAACGGTCATAATGTTTATTGCTGCGATGAATGTTCTTAATATTAAGGCTGCACACTACAGTCTTTTTTTATTATCTAGTTTTTAAACTATTTAATATTAAAATCACATAAAATACTCTTATGTAAGAAAAAGCCGCCAAGAATGACAGCCGGATCTTTAACTCTCGCACTCATAAATTCAATAAGGAAGGATAGCTCTTTACAATCCTATCCTTTTAGATCGTCCTCAGTTTATCGAACAACCAAACAAGATGAATGTATTTACCAAAAGATTGTATTTGATCTCTCTCGATCAGGATACGTTCCATTGCAATCAGGTCGTCGCAGAACCTGGTATCTTGAACTAGGTTAACAGGGGGACGGTTTTCTGCAATATTTATACGAATTTGAAGAAGTAACGTTATGATTGCTTGGTTAAATTCATGAAACTCATAAGGAAAACTTGCATTAAGGGATTGATGTTCTAATATAATCATTTCCATGAGTCCATAATCCGTCGGATGAATAGAGTGCAGCGCTCTAATGGAAACATCAAGAACCGGGTGCTTTTGTTGAAACAACAGACGATTTAAGTTCATATCCTCCTCCTTCGTTTTTGACGGCGGATGTTCTTGATGAAACGTTTCTAAATCATCTTCGATAATAAAATTAGCAGAGGCCTTATATAACCTATAAGCAAACTCAGCATCCTCGGGTCCCCATCCGTTGAAACTCTCCTCATAGCCGCCGACTTGCTCCATAAAACTTCTTTTAATAGAAAGAAAACCTAAGCAAGCCATCCAACGCAATGGGCTGTTATAAAAATGTTCACTTAGGTATTTTAATAAATGATGAGCATAACTTCTGTATTTTACAATTGAGCATAAATTGTTTATATCATCAATATCCTCCCTCTTAACCACTTGTTGGGGCTCTTGTAAATGTCTGATATGAGTCGTTAAGTTACTAAGTGTCGGTTCTTGCGATAGTACCTCTTTAAGGCGTTGGTTGAAGAGGGAATTCCTTTCACTCCACTTATAAATCGAGTTGATTTGATTATCAGTAAAATCCGGGGATAAATAAGTATAAATGCGCCCCCGCTTGCTTCCTGCAATAACAACGGATTTATCGTTAGTGAGATGATGCTGTTGGTTAAGGGTAACATAGTTAGGGGAAACGATGGTTTCTGCATCCAAAATGATAATAATTTCTCCCCTCGCATGCCTAAGTCCTATATTTCTTGAAGCAGCAACTCCAACATTAGTACGATTACGAATATATTGAAAATGGTAGGGTGGACAGTATTCCTTTATTTTTGGGGTCTGGTCGGTAGAGGCATCATCAATCAATATCACTTCCATTTTGGATAAATCAAAGCACTGTTTTTCCAACGCATAAAGACTAAGCAGATTAAGGGGATAGCGGTTATATGAAGGCATGATGACCGTCACTTCAATTTCCATGTTTCTACTTTTTCCTCCTTGTGAACCTATAGTTTCGAACAATTAATGCAGTTCGGCTTACTTTGTTCCGTTTATTTTATTACTAGTACTTAACGAAAGAATATACCGAAAATAATTAATAGGATGGAAAGCACCACGATTAGCAAAATTAACACCACATCTATCTGATATAGTCTATCACCACCTTAATTAAGAGATATTACATCGTATGTCAGAACAATAAACCTCGAATTGGACAAGAACAAAACTTTACATTTACTTAACATAAAAAAAATATTAGCTTGCTGCACATTTCTAAGATCTTTTGCTTACCCAAGTAACCTTCCAGTTCGCTCCATAAAAAAAACTGCCTATAATGGCAGCTGGATCACTTGTCAACAGACCGGGACCGTGGTCTACTTCATCATTCCGGTGTACGAATAACTAATACATCACAATTCGCAGTACGTACAATCGCTTCCGATACGGAACCTAGTAAGAAAAGTTCAACCGCATTTAGCCCGGTTGCACCACAGATTATTAAATCTGCCTCTACTACACTTGCAACCTCTTTAGTGATATGCGTTTTGGGAGAACCATATTCGATTACTACCTTTACGTTTTCAATTCCTTCGATATCTGCTTGTGCCTTGTAACGATTCAATAATTCCTCTGATCGCTGATGGGCACGTTCAACACTGGAACGATCATACGTCTCGAATGAACGAGTATTGATGATGTTTACGATGGTTACGAGTGCTCCTTTGTTTCGTTTTGCCACATCGATGGATTTACGAAATGCGTATTCCGCTTCTTTTGAACCATCGACAGCTACAACAATACTTTTATAATGATTGGCCATTTGTTTCAATCTCCCTTCTACGCTTTGGCTTTTTGATGAATAGGACTTTTGATAAATAATGACAAGACAACATTAATCACCGCTAGCACTAAACTAATGGTAAACACTACGGAAGATCCCGCTGCTGCTGCCTGTGGTAATTCATGAGCAATGCTCGCCGCGTAACTACTCTCTCTAGCTGAAAAAATCGATACCAACACCGCAATACCAATAGCTCCGGCAACTTGTTGAAGTGTTTGAGTAAGTGCAATTCCATCTGGATAGTACTGTTTCGGAAGCGAATTGAGCGTGTTCGTTTGTACCGAAGCAAGCACCGCTCCAATCCCTAACATCATGACAATATGTGTGACCACAATCATCCATAATGCCGTGTCTGACCCAAATTGTGAATAGAATACATAACCAATCGCGACTAAAATGGTCCCGGGAGTAATGACCGCTTTCGGACCATATTTATCAAATAAACGACCAATCGTTGGAGCTAATATACAATTAAGCAAGCTGCCCGGCAGCAGGATAAGGCCGGTTGTAAAAGCAGCAATAAGCAGCGCCATTTGCATATACATTGGTAAGATAACAAGCATGGACAACATATTAAAGAACGTAATGAATGTCATAAAAACACCTAGAACGAATAGAGGGTATTTGAATGCTATTAGATTTAGCATCGGCGTCTCCATTTTCGTCTGACGGATTGCAAAAAGAATCAGTGCAGCAAATCCAATGATGATTGATCCAAGGACTGTTGCACTCGTCCAGCCGGCATCACCAGAAACACTGAATCCGTACACGACCCCACCGAATCCAATTGTCGAAAGAACAACCGATACGGCATCAATGGAAACCTTACGAACCTCATTAACATTTGGTAAATAGAGGATCCCGAACATAAGAGAGAACAATAAAAACGGTAAGGTAACCCAGAAAATCCAATGCCAGGATAATGTATCTAAAATAAGTCCGGCGATGGTTGGACCTAAGGCTGGACCAGCTAACATAACTAAGCCCATAACCCCCATCGCGCCGCCTCGTTTATTGGGAGGGAAGATGGTGAAAATAACATTTTGTGTTAACGGTAGAGCAATCGCTAACCCAGCTGCCTGGATCACACGTGCCGCCAATAACAGACTAAATACAGGTGCAATGGCTGCTAAAATGGTCCCGATTAGGGATAGTGAGATAGACGTCAAAAACATTTGACGAGTGGTAAATTTTTGCATCAAAATACCGGTTACCGGTACTAAAATACCTAATGTTAAGAAATATCCTGTCGCTAACCAGCCGATCGTCGTTGCATTCACACGAAAGATTTGACTTAAGTCTCCTAAGGCAATATTTAAGGCTGTTTCACTAAAAAGTCCGACAAAGCCTGCAACAAACAGGGCTGCCATGATCGGGCCTGTTTTTATTTGATGATTCACCACGGAATCTGCTTTGATTCGTTGATTCTGAGCAGTTTGTACATTCACTTATTAAAACCCCTTATATTAAAATTTTCTCTTACCCCTTTTTTCCCTTTTGCTAAAAAACGATTATGATGATTAGCAAAAGTCCTGCCGTAGTACACCCCCTGATACTAACAATTCGTTAACTATATCAAAGAATTTTTCTAATTGTCAACAAAGTTGACAAAATTAATTAAATGAGTTATTATCAACTTAGTTGACGTTATTGATTGGGAGTGAACAAATGTTTAATATTGGAGATTTGGTCATCTATTCCGCACATGGCATTTGCAAAATTGATGATATTTGCGAGAAAACCGTTTCAGGAACGACAAGAACCTATTATGAATTGCATCCTATGGATAATGATCGGCAATTGACGATCATTATTCCTGTTAATACGGATAAAGTAGTCATGCTTGAACCACTCCAGAAAGTGGAAGCCCATGAAATACTTGAATCCTTCACATATTCAGGGATCGAATGGGATGACAAACCAAAAATACGTTACAATTTATATTCAAATATTGTTAATACAGGTAACAGAAAAGAAATTGCGAGAGTAATCAATACACTAATGCGAAAAAAAATGGAAGCGTCCCTTCATGGCAAAAAACTATACGAGCAAGACAATAAACTTTTAAACACGATACAAAATTTACTATTTAAAGAATTAGCGCTATCATTGAACACTTCTTATGAGGAAATACAAGAATTGGTATTGCGATTGATAAAAGAATGAAAAGAAAAACCCCCGCGTCGTTCAACTAAATGAGCGACGCAGGGGTTTTTGAATATTTAGCAGCTGTTATATTTATATTTCCCAATCTAACTTTAATAGTTCTTTAAGCATAGTCACTTGCTCAGAACCTATTTTTTCTGCAATTTTATTTTCAAGCCGGGCTTTAAGTGCCGCGTTTTTTTCGTAGCATTCCTCACCTAAAGCCGTTAACTGGATACACTTTTCTTTTTTGTTGTTTTCAACATTTTGGATTTCAACTAATCCTTTTTCCGAAAGCTTTTGAATAAACTTATGGATCGCCTGACGAGAAATTTCTACATTCTTTGTCACATACGAAATGCTAGGTTGTTTTTTATAAATCCTAGCCATGATATACCATTCAGAATTGGAAATATAAATCTCACTTTGGTCGTTCCATGCTTTCTCCGAGATTTTCCGGACCAAACTATGGCGTTCACTTAATAGGTCGATAAGGTCTAAATGTTGTAATTCAGAGTTCGAAATCAAACGATTCACTCCAATCATCATCTTCGCCACTACTATACAAAAACAGGGATTGGTTGTCAATTTGGTTTACGACGAATGCATGAAAAAACTACAAAAAAAGCCCTCCTCAAAAGAATGACCTTTTTATAGCTTGAACTGTATAAATCATGTACACTAATGAACCTTCTTTTGTCATCTTTGGTTTGCCTTTATTTTCCTCTTTATCTACTGCAAGGACGGTTAGTAGAACGCATTTTTCTTTGTTACTTAATTTTTAAACTCCAGGTCCCTACTTATTAGCGCAATAATCCCCAAAAGGAATATATTCCAATTGACTTCGCCCCATGGATAAATCCAGGGGATTCTTTTTTAAACCTTCATCAAAGCGGCCTGTCGGCCAGGGCCTCCAGATCTTACGACTTCTCCAGTTCATTACGATATGTAGTAAAAACCACATACCGTAGCCCAATCATAGGCACTACGCCACTGCCCTTTTAGCTTCATTGTGCGAGACAATGGGAGCTAAAAGAACTCGGCGATACTTTGTATCTTCAATTTTAGGTAGATCCCGATTTTTCGTTAGTCGATTATTTACAGACTTGTCCAAGATATTAATGGCACCTACTACATCCCGATGTCCTTCCGAGCCGCACCGACAGTGGAAATTTCGATTCCATTGTTTGTGGAATTCTCCGCATGAAGGGCACGTGCCGGAAGTATAGGACTCTTCCACAAGTTGGACTTTGCCTCCCCGAAGTTTTAGTTTGTATTTTATTTTTTCGATTAATTGCCCAAAACTCCAATTGGACAATTGTTGACGAATCTCTTTACGGGTTTTCTTTTTCTTTTTCGTATTCTTTTGAGCACCATCCGGTGTTCCGATATAGAGTGTTTTAATTTGGTTTTCCACACACCAATCGGTGATCATTTTCGAAATAGAATGCAATAAATACTCCATTCTCCGTTCCAGTTTTTCTAAAAAACGGCGTTTACGCAAAATGAGTTTTTGCCTTTTATTCGAACCTGGCTTCTTCCGGCTAATCAACTTCTGAAACTCTTTCAACCTTTTGTTTCTGTAGCGCTGTAACGAGCGAAGTTCTTTTCCTGTTACAATGAGGTGACTTTTCCCGTTACTTAAAACGGCTGCATGGATGATTCCTAAGTCGCAGCCGGCTTCCTTTTTACCTTGAACCTGCTTTTGTTTTGGTACTTCCACTGCTAGATGCATCCAGTATTGATTTTTGTGCCAAACGATTTCGGCACTTTTTATTGTATGGAAATCAATGTGCTTCGGTTGAGGGATCACTAAGGGGGATTGTTGTTTTCCATTGCTAAACCTGAGCTTTTTACAAGCTAATTTAATCGCTGCTTTTTTATATTTTACGGAAAAAAACTTTTTGTATTTCCAAGGGTACCGTCACTGTTTCTCACCTTTTGTCCGTAGCTCCATTGTTCTTTTGCACGTTTCTTCATGTAACTCGATGATCGATTGTATTGTTTGCGAGTGTAATTTATGTGTGGTGGCATTGTACCATTGCTTTTTTTCAGATGCACTTGTCCAAACCTGATAGGCATCATACAGCCACCAATGGAGATCTAAGCAATCATTCCACAGATTCGCTGCTTCCTTACGTAAAGTATCGACAAATCGTCTCTCCTCGCTGGTTAAACGAAGCGGAAATTTCCTAATGACAATATCTCCTTTGGATTCTTTTTTCTTCTGTTCTTTCATGCTCTTTTTATGAGGTTCCATTTCTTTTTCACCTCCCGATAAGAACGTATGTTCTATATACTCATTATACTACTAGGGAATAGTAATTGATAGTAAAAAGAAAAAATATGGCTTATATCCCCATTTCTGAAGAAAGGGGTTTTACGCTACTATTTGATAAAAGCGATGCCGTATAGTAAAAATACAAATGGAATAGCAACTGCAACAACAATCCAACTAAATAATTTAGCCTTTTTCAACATAGTTTGTCCCCAAAAAACATTGATCCTATGTAAAGAGTTACTTTCATTATTCATTCGATATCTACCTAAGTACATTATTATTGTTTACTTCAAAGCAATCAGATGATACAAAGTGTTTTATACAGATTAAGGGAATGTCCTTATGACATATTTAGAAAATAATGCACCATATTTTTGGAAATTATTTGTATTTCTAATAACGTTCAAAATGGGGAAATTATTAATGCACCAATTAGAAGGAGGGTACTAATGGTCAAAATAAAAGCTATGCTAATAGGCTTTCTTATACTCCCATTCCTATTCAGCGCTCCCTCTGCTCAAGCAGCTCCGTCTGAAAATGAAATAAACCAATATTTGGCCGATATAGGATGGACGAAACAAGAATTTCTGGAGTATATTGATTACTACGAAATTCCTTTAGATGAATATACAATGGCAGGACTAAAAGAACTCTTGGGTCCCCCTATTAACTCGAAAAATTATCAGGATTTACTAACCAAATATGGTCTAACTGAAAAAGAACTAAATGAGTTAATGGACCATTTTGGAGACTCTGTAAATGAATATAAGTTTATCAACGATTTGGATTCAACAGTTGAATTTTATATTAATGCCGATAAAAGTATGGCGGAAGTAGAAAAAGCATTATCGGATACGGGCATAACAGAAGCAGAAGCAGAGAGATTTTTCAACTATTTAGCGGAAGTAGAAGAAAAAAATAAAGACCAACTAGACCAAATGGCAACAAACGATACACTGTGGGAAAATTTAATGACTGTAGAAGATCCTTCCCAACTAAGCGATGAAGACCTTGATGAGATGGTTCGATTATTAGAGCAAACCATTGCACTGTATGAAGTTAAAGTGGCCTTGAAAGCTGACGGTCGGGCTGTAACATTAAAGGATTTACTAAAAATGAAAGAACCTCCAGGTACTTTATCTGGCAGTGTCTATAGTACTTCAGGGGAACTCCTCATTGATTTTAACATTCCTAAAGAGTTTTTCGAATCAATGGAGGCTCTTGGAGATGGGGAAGACATGATTCATTTAGGTGAAATTTCAGATGATTATGTAGACCATATGCATGAAGAGAAGTATGAAGATGCTCGAAAAGGTTTAAAATAACCAAACAGGTCATCATGTTTCACAACTTATTTAGACTGAAAAGCCGTTCTCATTTAAAAGTGAGAACGGCTTTATTTGCAATTTTTACTATTTACTGCTTCAAATTCAAGCAATTTCGCATCTCTTACTCTCTTAAAATAACATTTTATGTAGTGGCAACTCTTTTCATAATCTATATACAACTATAAGACTATTGTACTTTACTTAAAAAAGAAGAAAAAGATAAGAAACAGCGGGCAAGAAATTTTCACCACTTATTTCAATCCATACATTTCCTACAAGTTTCCCGTTTCTTTCGACTAAATACCTTATAGACTATACTATTCAAACGTTTGATTGAAACTACTGCAAGTATTGATTTATAAAGATTCTCTCGCTAAGTGTGGTGGGAAATAGTCGAAATACGCGGAAATATTTCGCAGGAAATATCCTATATTTCCTCATATTTTGATAGTTTCGGTTGAAATTCGTCTCTATTTCCTCAAATATCTTCATAAATACACAAATTATTCATAAAATCATCACGATAACCACTTGTATTTTAATATTTTCTTTGATTATATTATTATGGGAATATTTTACCTTGACAAAATTTTTAAACATTTCATACATCCTAGCATAGGTGGGGAACAATCATGGTATTTGACGGCATCATCTTTTCATTTATAGTAGGTTTCCTCCGGAAAGGAAACCTACGGGCACTAGCGCAGTTAAAGCTTAAGTGGGGCTGGATTTTCCCTCTCCTGCTGGTCGTTGAATTAGCCGTGTTTATGTTCCAAAACGACAGCAAATTTCTTGGACAAATCAGTGGCTCTATCTATATAGTAGTCTATTTACTAGGTTTACTATTCTTATTTATGAACCGCAAAAACCCAGGATTTATCCTCATTTTAATTGGTGTATTTCTGAATTTTTTAGTAATGGTAATTAACGGCGGACGAATGCCGGTATCAGTAGAGGCGGCTGCAGTTCTGGATCCAGGTTACATCGAAGCCCTCAAAGACAGCTTTTACGCTAAACATACAATGCTAAACTCTTCAACCTATCTCAGATTTTTGGGCGATGTCATTCCCATCTCAGACCCTTACCCGCGTACCCAAATCATCAGTATCGGTGATATAATAATGAATATCGGAATCTTCTTTTTCATTCAGTATTTGATGGTTCATCATGCAGTCGCAAAAAAAGAAGTTACCGCACCTCCTCTCCTTAAAGGAGGTGAAAAAAGATGAAAAATGAACAAAAAAAAGGCATTAAATTAACTGGAATTCTTTACAATGCAATTATTATCGGTTCTATCATTATTGCTTTAACTTCTGGATTTAGACTAGTTTAATAGCTTATTCATGGGGGAAGTAATGTTTTACTTCTCCTATATCTTATATATGAGAGTGATGGAAATGCATTTATTAAAGACAACAACAAATAAATATCTTTTTCTTGTATCCACGATTGGTTTCATAACCTTTTTTTCTCTTAATGATTTCCCTCATCGTTCTTTGTTCCAATGGTTAATCATTTTTGCTTTAGCTGGATCCATTTTACTATTAAACCATTATCCTATATTGCTACCTCCAAAGGGTAATTCCCTTTCTATGGATTCTTCTATATTTCTGGCAAGTCTTTTTTTATTTGGACTAGACTTAACTTTGGGTGTATTACTACTAAATTCCATTCTATTTACCTTTACCGAACGGAAAATTGTTTGGTGGAAACACGTTTTTAATTTCTCAATCTATTCATTAATGATTATTGGTTCCTATTATGCTTTCACTTTTACAGGTGGTGAAATTGGAAGTATCCACATAGATAACTTGATACCCTATTTATTATCGTTAAGCATCTATTTTGGAGTCAATGTGTTGCTTATTGGGATATATTTTATTCTTGCTGAGGCAGAAAGCTTAGTCAATGTCTTTAAGGATATTATAAAAGAGACCATTGCCACATATTTTAGTACGCTTATGCTTTCATTAGTTCTTGTTATTTTAATGATTAAGGAAGAAATAATCGGATTGTCTCTCTTTACCTGTATTGCCTTTTTATTGTCTTTAGCATTTAAACAGCATTTCAACTTATTTAAAGAGATTTCTGAAAAGGCCAACAAAGATTTCCTGACTAGCCTTAATAATCACGGTTACTTTAAAGAAATTTTGGAAAAAGAAGTAGCGGCTGCCAAGGAAAATGATCAGCCATTAAGCGTCGTCATCCTAGACATCGATGATTTTAAAAAATACAATGATCTTTACGGCCATATCCAAGGTGATCATCTGCTCCAGGAATTTGGGACCCTTTTGAAAGCCTATTCCGATGCGGCAAACTTTATCGTTGCCCGTTATGGCGGTGAAGAGTTTTCGATCATCATGCCAAATACAGATAGAAAGACTGCATATTCATTCATGAATGAATTGCGGAAAAAAGTAAATGACACCTACTATAAAGGGGTGGAAGGTCTGCCCTACGGCTGCTTATCCTTTTCATCCGGGATTGCTGAATGTGAAAAAGAGACCTATAGTATTTCAGAACTTCTTAACAAAGCCGACAAAGCCATGTATGCGGCGAAAAACCAAGGAAAGAATCTTGTTCAGATATACAATGGACATTCAGAATACTCTGTTCAACGATCTCTTTCGCTTGAAAAAGACATAGAGGAAGCTGAATATCAATTAAAAATTTTCCTTTCTAAAGACGTTTATACCTATCGCCATAGCAAACGAGTTTATCAATATGCGGTGGATTTCTCACGGGTGCTGAACTTAAGTGTTCATGAGCGCAAAACGCTAATCCTGGCCGCGCTTGTCCACGACATTGGAAAAATTGAGATCCCGCGCGATATTCTAAATAAAAAGGGTAAGCTCGAGCCTCATGAATGGGAATTGATGAAGAAGCACGTAACCTTTGGAAAAGAAATCATTGCAACAAATAAGAAATTAGAAGATTTGATTCCTCTGGTTGAGCTCCACCACGAACGGTATGATGGGAACGGCTATCCATATGGACTAGCAGGGAAATCCATTCCGAAACTGGCGCGAATTCTCTGCGTGATCGATTCATTTGATGCAATGACGACGGAGCGGCCTTATCAAAAAACAAAAACCTTCAAAGAGGCGATCGCTGAATTGCGCGATTGCTCCGGCAAACAATTCGACCCTCAATTCATCGAACCGTTTATTGCGATGATCAAGGAGTTTGATAACTCGAGGGACGAACAGCACAGAGAGGTTGCCGCAAGTATCGTGAATTAAGAAATTGACCTAAGCCAGGCTGAATGCCTGGTTTTTAATATAATTCCGTCCTCCTTCTCTATGGTATGATGGTAATAAATTTATAAAGGAGATGACGACCGTGATCCAATATGATTGCCTCCACCACGTGAGCCTATCGGTGACCAATTTAGAACAATCCAAGCATTTTTATAGCAATATCCTATGTTTAAAAGAAATCCAACGCCCGAATTTTGATTTCCCTGGTGCTTGGTACGATATAGAAGGACAACAGCTCCATCTCATCGTCGATCCTGCCTCCCAAACAATTCGCCAAGATAAGCGCCTAAGCAGCCGTGAAGGCCATTTTGCCCTAAGAGTGAAGGATTACGATGCTACGCTGAATTGGTTGAAAGATAAAGGTGTTGAATTACTCGAGAAACCCAAGAGCATGAGCGGCTTTGCCCAAATCTTCTGTGCTGACCCAGATGGGAATCTCATTGAACTAAACGTCGATCAGGCAGACCTCTAAGAAAAGGAAAAAGGAGAAGCGTGCGAACACTTCTCCCTGCTAATTTATTCTATAAAAAACATAATCCCCCCTACAAGGAAGAACAACGAAAGTAGATAGCCAAAGTCTTTCGCTGCTAGTTTAGTTGTTTGGTAATAGGTTCTGTCTCTTGTACCCGTAAACCCCCGCGCCTCCATGGCAATTGCTATTCGTTCTGATTTTCTTATTCCTTGCGTAAACAGTGGCAAAGCGTACCTCATAAACGCTTTCCAATTATTTTTTTGCTTGTAACCTCTCACTTTATGAGCCGTCTTCATTTGGTTTAGTTCCGATTGGAACAGCGGGATAAAGCGGAACCCCGCTAATAGCCCATACGCCCATTTAGGTGACAGTTTACATTGATGAATTAAACTCATGATGAACAAAGTGATGTCTGTGGTAGAGGTGAATAATAAACCATACGTAACAAACGCTAACATCCGTAAGGCGATGGTTAACCCATGATTTAAACTCTCCACCGTAACATGGAACCAAGCCCATTTCCAAAGTGTCTCTTCTCCCTCTCCAAAAGCCGCCATCATCCAACATATAAGAATAAAAAAACCTACATAAGGCAAAAGCCTTTTCACAAGGTATGTCATTCTCCATCCGCCTAAAAAAATGCCAATCAATAGCGCAAAGAACCAAATCAAAAAAGTCACCTTTGGATTGGAGATTGCCATTAAAAGAAACATAACGACCAAATGAGAAAGCAACTTACAAGCTGGATTGAGAGTAGCTAGGAATGAATCATTAGCCTTCATACCAAAACACCCTCCTTTCGTGCATGTATCAACTGGTAATGGAGTGGTGGAATCAACGCACTTTCACGGAAATTACTTGAATCAGAAAATAACCCCTCGGCGCTCCCTTGATAGGTTACTCTCCCTTTGTTAAAGAGAATGACCTGATCTGAAAAATCATCCACTAAATCCATATCGTGAGTTACCATGACAATCGTTGTTCCCTGTTCCTGCCTCTCTTTTAGACGTTTAATAAGCTCTCTAGCTGTTTTTTCATCCTGACCAAATGTTGGTTCATCAAGCAATAGCAAAGCTTGATCAAACAATAACATCGTCGCCACACTTAACCGCCGTTTTTGTCCTAAACTCAGGGTAAATGGGTGCGCATCCTGGTACGGTGCCAATCCAAACTCCTCTAACAATCGGCTGGTTTTCGAACGAACCTGCTCTTCCGGCCAATTTCGTTGTCGACCTCCAAAAGCAACTTCGTCAAAAACCGTATCAGTAATGAATTGATGTTCTGGATTTTGAAAAACAAAGCCCGCTTTTTCATACAGTTCTCGATCTGACCATTTTTTTAGTTCCTTACCCTGAAAATAAATTCTCCCTTTTTGAATCGGCTCCAAACGGATCAGACTTTTTAAAAAGGTACTTTTCCCACTCCCATTTTCTCCGACGATGGAAATCCATTCCCCTTTATGGATTTTTACATCTATATCACTTACGATGCTCTTCTTCCCATAGCCAATTTCCACATATTCGGTACGGAGTAAAATATCCCCTTGTAAGAGCGGCTTCGTTTTTACCCTATTAAAAAGTTTGATAGATAGAGGGTGCGAAGGATTTTGAACGACCTCCTCCCATTTGTAAGGAAACAACTTAGGGCGCCAAATCCCCGCTTCTTTCATTTGTTGATTAAATTGGAGCAGCATCTCGTTTGGTTTCCCATCCCCAATAATACGTCCGCGCTCATTAAGGATAATGACTCGATCCATCCATTCGATGCAGCCGTCAAGGACATGTTCGACAAAGACCATCGTATGGTCGGTTTCGCGTGCTAATTGATTCAATAAACCAAAGATCTCATTCCGGCCAGCTGGGTCGAGCTGAGCTGTAGGTTCATCAAAAAATAGTACTTCTGGTTCTAATGCAAGCAAACACGCTAACGCCAATCGTTGTTTCATCCCACCGGATAGCGTTTCAATCGGTGTTTTCTTATCTACCGTTAGCCCTACTTTTTCCATCAAGTCCGAGATCATTTGATCCATTTCGTTACGCGGAATCAAACGGTTTTCGAGACTAAAGGCAATTTCTTCATCGACATGAAGCATGCAAAATTGGGAATCAGGATCTTGGAACATAACTCCGGCATCTTCCCTTTTGAATACTTCACCACTGACCTCTGCCTCCAAATGCTCAGGGATAATCCCTGCAAGAGTGGAAATCAACGTAGATTTCCCACTCCCACTAGGTCCGAGAATTAATACCTTCTCCCCTTGATTGATTGACAAGGTAATATTACTGATAGTTTTTTCAGAGCGATTATAAAAACGAACCGAAAGATCCTTACATCCCAGGAACATCGACGTTTTCCCTATTTCTTTTTTCCTTCATCAACTCGTATTGTTCTAACACACCAGTTTTTGCTAGTGCGTCCACAACAACCTTTGCTAACCAGCCACCGAGAATCATTCCGCTGATGACATGAATTCCTAATGTAATAAAAAATACTTCCAGTGTGTAATAACCGAAACCGTTGGCGATTAAGTTATAAAGGATTCCAAATACGGCAGCCAGAGCACCCGATAGCATTAAAGTAAAAAGGTTATAACGTTTATATCCGAATAGGGCGAAGGCGATTTCTGAACCAATCCCTTGAAATACACCTACTAACAGGGCCGACAGACCAAAATGGCTTCCGGTTAATAACTCCACTGCGGCCGCGGCCACCTCTGCAATAAACGCCGCTCCCGGTTTGCGGATAATATACGCGACGATTGGACTTGCAATCACCCAAATGCCAAACATAAAACCTGCCCCCACCGGTCCCACAAGAGCCGAAATGGGAATCCACAGTGTCGACCATCCTAAATAGATCACTCCACAGGCCACGGCAAGAATCACAGCAAGAACGACTTCTTTCATCTTCCAAGTCTTCATTTCACTGCCTCCATTTTCACTGGCCATTCTTCAAGTTTATAGGCCATATCCCAAAACATATATTCCAACTGACAACTGAGTAAGAAATGCTCTTTCATATTTTCCTTTTCTCTCTCTGGTGCAGCCTTTGCCCACTCATCAATGAGGCCACAGAATTTTGTCGTAATCGAATCGGTCCGATCTCCATAAAAATGGATCCAATCATAAAAAGGATGAGAGCGATCTGGATTCACCTCGGCCAATAATCTTTTCCCAATTTCCCAATACGTCCACGGACATGGCAATAACACGGCTAAAATTTCCCCTAATGTTCCTTCATGAGCAACGGTAAGCATATGACGCGTATAATGAAGGGCAGAAGGCGCTAACGGATATCCCTGTAATACCTCGTAGGGAACACCGGCTACTTGACAAAAGTTATTATGGGGATGGGTTTCACTGTTTAATATGAAAGAAATCTGCTGATTAAACATATCCATATCTTCACGATTCTCACACTTAGAAACCGCTATTCCATAGATGCGAATAAAAGAATTCAAATATTCAAAGTCCTGTTTCACATAATGAATCAATTGTTCCTTTTGTAACTCCCCATTAGCGATCCCTCGGACAAACGGATGCTCAAAAATTGCCTCGAAAATCGGATTAGCTTCTTTTCTTAGTTCTGCTGAAAAACTCATATATTTCTCCCCCTTATTGTTTTTACGGGAAGAGACCAGAGGAAGAGACAGAATTTTCAAACACGAAAAAACCGCCCCAAAAATGGAGCGGCAGAATAATCGTATCTATTCATACACAGTCTCCACTTTCCTACGCTAGTATGAACTAGATCAGGTTCAAAGGGTCCAAGATTATTCTTGTCTCAGCCGCCAAACGGCTCCCCTAGTGGTCTTCCTATAAATTTAATCTTCACTCTACACCCGCTGGTTAATGTTGTCAATCAATTAACATCTTAAGGATAAAAATAAACCAAACGTCCTATAGAACAAGGAGCCGGTTCTCCTATCCTCCACTAGACTTGCTTAACAACAGCCTCATGTTCCAATCTACTAACCAATTTATAGAACCCTAATAAAATGAGGAGGAGAAAAGGATTGATAATGACGGAGTGATACAAACTCCACCAACCATAATGGAAATATCCCCATGGCTCTGGTAATAAAGTTAAAACCTCGTAGATAACAATTCCTACATTCCAAGCTAAGAAAAAAGATAATTGTTTCCATAATGGACTTTTTGAGGGATAGACATTTAAAAAGATAAGATTAACAGGTGGGACTATACATAAATACACAAGCAAGGACTGCCAATCAATACCTTTAGAAAAGTACCAGTACCCCTGGTATTTCAAACTGACAAATAGATCAAACATCAGTTGGAATAACGTTGTAAATAACCAAATCTGCAGCATCTCACTTCTGGTTAAACGTTTTTTTACTTTTAATGCAATGAGGTTAAATAAGATGACTGCTATAATAATCCCGATCATTTAGTTTACTCCCTTAGGTATGAATACATATAAAATTTCCATTTTTAGTAAAAAACATACCTACTCACCCCCTTTTACTTCCATTTATTTTCCAAATAATGTCATAAGAGTCCGAAAATATGTTATAAGGTTCAAAAAATATGTACTATGCTCGGGAAAAGATGTTATTAGAAGCGGAAATAAAATCATTCCTCCATTGGCAATATAATCTTGGTAACTAACCAAAAAATCCCCTCTATTACCATTTAAAAAGAAAAAGAACTTTTTCTTCCTACCCCCAAAATCTTCGTATGACTTTCTAAGTCTATGAAGATGGTCAAATTCTGTCGAAAAATCTGACCGCCTGCTGCGGGAGATTTCTATGAACTTTCCACAGTTTTAATATAAAAAATCAATTGATTAATATAGAACAACACTACACCTATAGGAGGAATCTATGTGAATCGAATATTTAGGTGGATGGTTAGGTCATTATTTGCCCCTGTCACTGGTAATGCCGGAGCGGTGGCAAGCACACTTGGTTTTTTCTTAGGTTTTTTGCCCCTAGATAGTGTAAGAATCCCGCTATTAGTGGTTCTTTCACTTTTGTTACGTCTGAATATCATCGCCTTATTCCTGGGAACGTTGATTCCTATTTTTATTCCTAAAATGAATCATTTACCCATCCTGGATTTAAGTAGATTAGAAGATACCTGGTTCATTTCGACCCTAAAATCGAAAATGCAACTTTCACAATCAATTGCACCGGCAGTCCTAGGGGGCTTAATTGGTCTTGTCTGCTATTTTGTCTTCCATTGGTTTTACAATTTAGGGTTGAAAAAGAGAGAGCGAAATCAAGAACATGTTTTCCTTGATCCAGCCAAAAGACGCTGGTCCATTATCAAACGAATGAGTGCAGGCTTTGCCGTATTAATGATTTTAGTGTCGACGATTTTTATCGAAAGCCTTAATACGAACCCAGAGTTTCCAGAACTGCAACTAGATAACAGCGCAGCAAAGAGCGGGATTGAGCCAATTAATACAAGTTTCAGTGCAGAACAACTCGCTAATCAAGTTCAAAAAACGACGCCTTCCCTTGCTACTCAAAAAAAGATCGGGCAAGTGAATCAAAAACAAGAAGTTTATGGTTTTTACGTCGATTGGGACAAAAACAGCCACACTTCTTTTAAACAGAATATCGATTCGATTACCACCTTAGTACCAGGGTGGCTGCAACTTACACATGGCCTTACGCTTAAAACCAGCACGGACAAGGCGATTGTTAACCAGGCCAAAGCTCATAATATAAAGGTCCTCCCATTAGTCCATAATTTTAATAATAATAAATGGGATGGTGAAGTTCTTCACCGCTTATTTACCACTCCCGGTGCTGAAGATCTTTTTATAAATAAGATGTTGGCTTATGTGAGAACAAATGACTTTGACGGAATCAATATTGACTTTGAAGATATCCAGCCCAATGATAGAAATGAATTCACGCAATTTATCAATAAAGTGTATGAGGCCTTTCATCAACATGGTCTTATGGTCACACTGGATGTTCCGCCGCAAAACAATAGTTTTAACTATCCTGTTTTAGCAAAGAGTGTCGATCGGATGATTGTCATGTTATATGACCAGCACCACTCCATGAGTAAACCTGGACCTGTGGCACCAACGGATTGGGTAGAAGAGAACTTAAAGCAGCTCAATATTCCTTCCGAAAAATTGATTGTAAGTTTGGGAAGCTTCGGGTACGACTGGGAAGAAAACTCCAATCAGCCCGCTAAAACAATGACGTTCGGCGATATTATGGATTTAGGAATTGGCACCAACCTCCAAATCCATTGGAATAAACAAACAGGCAACCCTTATTTACGCTACAAATTAAATGGAAAAAACCATACCGTTTGGTTTTTAGATGGTGCTACCTTTTATAATCAAATGAAGGCAGCGATTGATCACGGTTCGAAAGGAATAGCGGTTTGGCGCCTCGGTTCTGAGGATCCTTCCATCTGGAATTACCTGAATAAACCAAAGGAAATAAACGATCCAACCAATGCCCTTAAAACCTTAGTCAGCCCTAAGTCTGTTCACTTTACAGGTGCTGGCGAAATTTTAAAAATTGCTTCTCAAACAGAAAATGGGAACAGAACGATTCACTTGGATGGACAAGGGTTGATTCAAACAGAAACGTATGTTAAATTACCACATCCTACGGTGGTAGAACGGTATGGAAAACCGAAACAAAAGGAAATCGTCCTTTCCTTTGATGACGGTCCGGATCCAACCTATACACCGCAAATATTGGACATTTTAAATAAAAACAAAATAAAAGCGACCTTTTTTATCCTTGGTGAGAACGCGATGCAGCATCCGCAACTAGTGAAAAGGATGTATGAAGAAGGACATGAAATTGGCAACCATACCTTTACCCATCCGAATATTGCAACGATCACATCGGATCAAACAAAAAGGGAACTCAATGCCAATCAGCGGTTGTATCAAGAAATTACAGGCCATTCGATGACCCTTTTCCGTCCACCGTATGCAGCCGATGCGGAACCAAACACAAAGAGCGAACTGGAGCCAATCTTGCGAGCACAGGAGATGGGGTATACAACAGTCGGTGAATTAATTGACTCGGATGATTGGCAAGGACTTTCTAGTAATGAAATTTTGAAGCGCGTATTGAATCAGCTGCAAGATGGAAATGTGATTTTGATGCACGATGCTGGCGGTGACCGCTCGAACACGGTAAAAGCCTTGCCGATGATGATTAAAGAGCTCAAACAGCGCGGCTACACCTTTACCACCGTTGCAGATCTTATTGGAAAAAGTGATAGTCAGGTTATGCCTCCTGCTAATCAGGACAACCCTTATTTAGTCTATGACAAGGCAGTATTCAAGGTCCTCCAAGGCTGGAACGCAGGATTAAGCTTTCTGTTCTACTCAGCTATCGTGATAGGAATCTTGCGACTAGTTGTTTTTGTTTTCCTTTCGAGAAAGCAGGTCAAAAGGTATAAAGAGACCGAGATTGACCCTAACTTTACCCCTTATGTCAGTGTCGTGATTGCTGCCTATAACGAGGAAAAAGTCATTTGCAAAACTGTCGATTCGATTTTAGCGAGCGATTATCCAGCTTTTGAAATCCTGATTATCGACGACGGATCAAAGGATGATACAGCGTTTGTTGTTCAAGAGACATACGCAGACCATCCACTCGTCAGATTAATTAAAAAGACCAACGGAGGAAAATCTTCCGCTGTGAACCTTGGGTTTAAAGAAGCAGACGGGGAAATCGTGGTGGCACTTGACGCGGATACACTCATCGCTGAAAATGCGATTTCATTGCTGGTGAACCATTTTAAAAATGAAAATGTCGCAGCCGTGTCTGGTAATGTAAAAGTCGGCAATAAGGGGAACCTCCTGACAAACTGGCAGCATATCGAATATGTGACCGGCTTTAACCTGGAGAGAAGGGCCTTTGCCGCACTCAATTGTATCACGGTTGTACCAGGTGCCATCGGCGCCTGGAGAAAGACGGCGGTAGAAGAAGCCGGATACTTTCAAGAAGATACCCTTGCCGAGGATACGGATATCACGCTTACTCTGTTACGCCAGGGAAAAACGATTGAATTCGAAGAAAAGGCGTATGCCTATACAGAAGTGCCCGAAGATCTTAAAAGTCTGGCAAAACAGCGTTACCGCTGGGTTTATGGAACCTTACAATGCTTATGGAAACATCGCGGGGCTTTATTCAATAAAAAACATAACTCATTAGGTTTTGTCGCCCTTCCAAACATGTGGCTGTTCCAATATATTTATCAAACCATTTCGCCTATTGCAGATCTATTGTTCATTATCGCCCTTTTTAACCCGCATCCTGAAAAAGCGGCGATTGGATTTATCCTATTTTACTTGCTGGATTTCTGTACGTCTCTCTATGCGTTTCGATTGGAAAAAGAAAATCCCAAGCCGCTCGCTTCATTGTTTCTACAACGAATCTTGTACAAACAGTTGATGACTTATGTGGTGGTAAAATCAATCTTCTCAGCAATCAAGGGAGTAACCGTTGGTTGGGGTAAACTGAAACGCAAAGGCAATGTAACGCAGGAAACTTCTATTGTGAAGATTAACGAAAATATGTAAATTCGTTCAGGTCTTTCCCCTTTTGGGAGGACCTTTTTTTTATACACAAAAGAACATTTGCAGTGCCGTTTTATTGATCTTTAAGCTGCTGATCAGTGGGTCCGCACTTATCGGTTGGGGGATCAGGGTAAGTACCCGAGCTGATCAGTAGACGGAAAAATTCCGCCTAATTTGAAATTTTTATTAAAATCAGCTTAAATAGACGGAGAAATTCCGCCTATTGACTCGAAAAACGTGAAAATGGGAGATTTTGCTTTGCATAACCGGAAAATCTCCGCTTATTTTACTTTTGCTTGTTACTCGATTAATAACAAGACATCTTATATAAAAAGGAGTGAGTTCCTAAAGAACCTCATTTTGATGCATTACGGTGAGGTTTTATAAAAATAAGGTTTTTGTATTCCTAATAAAGAAACTCGCCAATGGCGAGTTTTACTTTGCTGTCATTTCGGCACGTATTTTAAGAAAAGCACCTTGAGTCGGAACCCTTTACAGTTTTTGGTGATCCTTTTTGCAAGAATTACATTTTATTTCCGTTGTTTTCTTTTGTAGCCTTACGACTAGCTGCCCTTTCTTTTGCTGCTTGAGAAACTTGTTGTCCACGGTTGGTTTTTGTTGTGGCTGCAGTAGTTGGCTTAGAACTTGGCTTCGCAGCTGAAGTCGTTGGTGTTGTTGGTTTTGTGCTTGTCACTGGTTTTGTTGTTGTTACAGGTTTTGTGCTTGTTACTGGTTTCGTTGTTGTGGCAGGCTTTGTGCTTGTCGCTGGTTTCGTTGTTGTGGCAGGCTTTGTGCTTGCACTTGTTGTATTAGTTCTCGGCTTGGTTGTTGTACTTATTGTAGCAGTCCTTGGCTTTGTGGATGTAGTCGTTGTTGTCGGTGCTTTCGTGTTTTTTACAGATACCGTTGTTGCAACAGGTGTTACAGCTGGTGCCTTATTCGTTGTACTGAGTTTTTTTGTATTTGCTTGAACAGCTATTGTAGCCGGATGGCTATTTTTTAAAGCTACTTGAGTAGCTGCAATATCATGGTCTTTCACGTTAGTTGTTGGTGTTGGGTCCTTTTTTTCTGGCTGGTTAACGACAATCGCTTTTTCCCTGTCTGCAGATATCGGAAAAGCAATCTCTTTTGTTAAACGTTTAAGAGGTTGTTCAGCCAACAAAGCGTTGGCGACAGAAAACGTAACAGCTCCCGCTAATACCATGGCAAAGGCACCCTTGGTCATTTTTTTCATGCTATACCCCTCTTGCTTTTTTGTGTGAGTTCATATCAATATAATACGAACCTACCAGGAAGTATTATGGGGGTAGCCTGAATTTTTGGAGTCTATTAAAATGGCTTTTTATAAAAAACTAACTTTTTCGAAGGAGAAATAAAGTTGTTCACTAGTAATTGATACCTCGGACTCTCTTTTTCCGAGCTCACGGGCGAAATAACTTCTATTCGTTACCATCGACTCCTTTTTTCCGGGTTCACGGGCACAATTAACTTCTATTTGTTACCATCGACTCCTTTTTTCCGGGCTCAGGGCACAATTAGCTTCTATTTGTTACCATCGGCTCCTTTTTTTCTGGCTCACGGGCACAATTAGCTTCTATTTGTTACCACTAGCTCCTTTTTTCCAGGATTCCGTGCACAATTATGGGAATTGGTTGAGTCCAATTCCCTTTACTTTTGTAAAATAACTCTATCTATCAAACTATCTCGTCGCATTAGGTAGCATATCCCGCCCCTTTTTAATAAAGACAAATGATAATAGCCCGATGATTGCCATATATAATTCAATGACCCATAAGTTTTTAAGATGTCCTGTTTGGAAGAATACGAGTGGGAAGTCAATCGCCGCGTGAACGAGGATCGCATAGATTACATAGGAAAATTTCTTTTTCACGACTGCTAGTAATACCAATAAACTAAAAGCGATTTGCAGGAATACAGCAAAAAACCGCTCCAAACTGCCTAATAAATAAAAGGAAACCCCTTGATTTAATAGTGATTCTTTCATCCCTGCCAACTGATCAGCTGGAATACTCCCTGCTAAGGATGACTCAAATGTTCCCGAATTAATCATAAAAGCGAAGATCATGTTTGGCACAACCGTCATCAGCACCAACAAAACCGCTTCAATACCGCCCCAGCCGATTCCAAACGAGATTCCTCCTTTGTAATCATGGAATTTTTTCAGGAGCCAAATAAATAATAGAAACCGTCCCAGCTCTTCAAATAAGCCTGCTGCCATGCCGCCGTATAATCCAAATAACCAGGGGTGGTCTGCATAATTCGGAAAGTTTGTGATGACAACTACGTGCAATATTTTTTCTAAAATCTGTGTTATGACAACAAACCCAATAGCGCCAATGACCACCGGCTTTACAGCAATTCCCGTTTTCTTTCGATATACCAAAATCAATCCTACAAATAAACTAATTGAAACCACAATCGGAACAAACATCGAAATAATCGTTGCCGTACTTACCATTCCAATCTCCCCTTTTTTGTATCCGTTAAGTTAATTATTATCATTCTTAATAATGATAATAATTTGAATGTAAATTACTGTCAATGGTTTTTCAAAAAAATCTCCTTTAGTAATAATTTATTTATTAACACAAAAAATCCCCTTTATCACGTTTGTTTCCATTAAGGAAATAAAGTAATAAAGAGGATTTGAACAATCCTAATGAAATGATTATAGGAACAACCCTACAATAGTTCCAGTTAAGACTGATCCCATTGTTGCTACTAATAAAACCTTTAAACCAACCTTAGCTAATTCACTTGCTTTTTCATTATTGATAGCCTGTACAGTTCCTAAGATAATTCCAATCGAAGAGAAATTAGCGAAGGATACTAAGAATGATGATACGATACCTACCGTCTTATGAGACATATGAGGGATCATTTTCATGAAGTCTAACATAGCAACGAATTCGTTTGCAGCTACCTTAGTACCCATGACTGAGCCAGCTCTAACAATCTCATTTGAAGGAATACCCATAATCCAAGCGATGGGAGCGAATACATATCCAAGTACGCCAGTAAAAGAAATACCGAAGATGGAAGTGAAAATCCAGTTAACAGCCGCGATCAATCCTACATAAGTGATAAGCATAGCGCCTACGATTAAGGCCGTCTTCCCGCCAAGCAATGTCCAGTTGCCGATTGCTTCGAAAAGAGATTTCTCAGGAATCATTCCCTTAATATCGATTACTTCATCTTCTTCTTTACGAACAGGACATACGATTGTTGATAGGATAAGTCCAGAGAATACGTTAATTGGTAACGCAACCAATACATACTCCGGTGGAATCATTTGCATGTAAGCACCTAGGATTGAACAACTTACCGCAACAAGAGAAGAAGTAACAACAACAAACAAGCGGTTTCCAGAAAGATTAGGTATGAATGACTTAACAGAAAGGATAGCAGACGTATCACCAAATACCATAGAATTCACCGCAACAAATGATTCCACTTTTGGAAGACCTGTTATTTTACTTACCGCACCGCCAATGTATTTAATAGCCAATGGCAATATTCTTGAATAAGTTAAGATACCGAGAATAGCTGTTACGAATACAATCATCATTAGAACATTTACAAAGAATAAATTCTTTCCTGCAAGGTCACCGAATACGAATGAAATCCCGTCATTCCCGAAAGAAAGAACTTTGTTAAAGCCATCTACGATCTTGTGCAGTACTTTTTGACCGATTGAAGTATTAAGCATAAACCAAGCGATTAACAACTGAACGACTGCCATGATACCAACTGCACGAAAGTTAATGTTTTTCTTATCGTTTGACATTAACCATGCAATAACTATTAGAGCAAGGATTCCAACAATCCCGATTAAAATTGACATATTATTTTACCTCCAAAGCATTGATTACTTGAAAACTTGTCTCTTTTTTATATGAAAGCTTTACGCTGAAAAAACTTATAATAAAATAGACGATAGCTAGAATTAACACATAGGTCCAGATTTGATTAACAATTGGTTCATTCCAGACACCTAAAAAATAAAGAAGCGCTGGTATAGTCAACGTTACCCATGACTGAACAAATGCAACCAATCCAATATAATGGTCAATTTTCTTATGAAGAGCATTTGATAAAAAGAACAGAAACCATAAGAATGCCCACATGGCCCATGTTAGTGCATTGACCACATTATGAAAGTGAATAATCGATGTTAAGGTATAAATCACCCCAATAATAGCAACCCATAGACTAAACCAACCAAGCCCGCTCCCATCAAGCCCCTTCCATAAGGTGGAACCCACATATAAATAAGTTAACCCAAATAAGAAAATAGATGCATAATTATAAAGGTCCCAATGGTCTTGGCCCGAAATAACGATTAAATAACATGGGATAATTATTTGAAGGGTTCCTACAAAAATATTAAAGATACCCACACTTTTTCCATCTGCTTTTCCTAATAGCATCAGACTGTTTAGGAATAAAACTGCACCTGATAGAAATAAACCAACATTACTCATATAAATTGCTGTGAAAAGTATTTTTCACAACATTCCCCTCCTTAATCTAATCACTGCATTTTCTTCTCTCGTTTTCTAAAACGACTGATTCTCCGTGAGCGCTTTCATTAATCTAAAATTACTTTTCTAATATAACATACATCCTGAACAAATGTTAAAACATAATTGAACAAAATGTAAATTTATTATTTTCCATTTTTCTTAAAAATGCCCAATATTATATATTCCCTATAATTTTTGCGAATTAATTCTAAAAATTGAAACTTTGTAAAAAACAATTTGGAAAAATGTAAAAAAATAAACGTCGGTTTACTTAGTTTAAATGAGAAGGAAGTTCAGTCACTTCATGTGATTTTGAAGGTTGATTTCAAAGTAATCTGATAAAATGTAAAAGAAGATGGTAAATAAAGGTGTTAAAATAATGTAGTAAGAAGGACCTAGATCAGATTTATCCTAAAATAATTTGAATTTTCGTAGGTGATCAAATGAAAATTTCAATCGAAGAAATAAACAAAGAACTAGCAGAAGAAATCCTCATTAGGTGCCATGAGGTAGATGATGAAATACACGAAATCGTAAACAAGTTGAAAATCGGGGACCTGATTGTACTAGGATACCAAAATGATAGAGTTCACCGTATTAATCTTAGTGATATTTATTATTTCGAGGCAGTTGACGGAAAGGTTTTTAGTTACTGCAAGGATATAAAGGGCGTCAGCAAGTTCACTTTAGAAGAGACATATTGATTTTTATCTAGTTGAAAAAAAGACATAGGTATTGAACAAAGGTCCTGCCATAACTTGCACTTTGTCGTCGTTATTAATGTTTCGACTACCACAAACAAATAAATAATTCGATTAAAGGCTGAGATATACATATAAAAACTGTATATCATTCAGCCTTTTCTATTTTTACCTATACTGGAAAAATCCTTCTATTTAAACATCATGATTTTCTAGAAAAAAAGACATCCTAAAGATGACAGCGATGTATCTAAATTCCAGATTGTTATGAATACTACTCCACCTAAGATTGAAGGGAGATTAAGTTGTGAAACTGTATCAAGTCAGAAAAGGCCAATTTGTTTACTATAACAATGAGTTACACAAGGTGTATGGAGTAAAACCAATGTATAAACTCTCTATTCATCTTATTAAGTTGAGGGATTTAACTCAGCATATAACAAATGCAGCGAGTGTGGAAAAATACATTCCAAGGGAAAATGACAGCTTTATTTATAATCATAAGGTATATACGCTTAGGAATAATCAAAAACCAGTAGCGGGAGATTTGATTTTCATTAACAATCCGGCCCCCGATACCCTGGATCACTATTCCTTAAATGAAATTGAAGTGGTTGAAACGGTTGATAAAAAAGGGGTCATTACAAGCGATTTGGATGGTATCAAGCATACCGAATATTTATTGATGGTACCTGGCCGTGCTCCTGACAGTCATCCTATCGATTATAAAGACATGATAAATATGGAAGAAAACCTTGATGATGATGGGCCGCAAATTGTTCATCCGTACGGCGAGTTATCCACGCAGTTGGGAGACATTTTTAAAAAGAAAGATAGTGATGTGTTAATAGAAGCGATGGTAGTTGCCATTAAAGGACAAACTATTTATCTTGGAGGCGAATTAGAGGTGCCGCATGAAGAGTTGATGGATACGGATAAGTGGGAATTTCAATACAATCCGTTTAATAACTAGCATTAGTATTTTTCTAGTACCCAGGAGGTTTCCATGGATAAAATTAAAGAAAATAGTGTATTTATTATCTCTCTATTACTGACCCTCATATTTATTGTCTGGGGCGTTTTTTTTACAAACAATCTTACCAAAGTCACCAACGCCGTTTATAATGGCTCCATTGATTACCTTGGTTGGGTTTATCTCGGTACTACTCTATTTTTCGTCTTTTTTTCGATATACTTATTGTTCTCAAAATACGGAAATATCCGACTCGGCAGGAAGAATGACACTCCTGATTTCTCTACTGCTTCCTGGCTGGCCATGCTGTTTGGTGCTGGTATGGGTGTCGGGATTGTGTACTGGAGCGTCGCCGAACCGGTAACCCATTATACAGCCCCTCCGTACGGAAAAGCTTATACCATTGATGCAGCCAACACCGCAATGAAATACACGTTTTTCCATTGGGGCCTGCACCCATGGGCAATCTACACTGTTATTGGGTTAGCCCTTGCTTTTTTTCAATATAATAAACGGCTTCCTGCATCTATCAGTTCAGCGTTTTATCCCATTTTGGGCGACAGGATTCATGGGCCAATTGGCAAAACAATCGATATCCTGTCCATCTTTGCAACAGTCTTTGGTATTGCCACCTCTTTGGGGCTTGGGGCCATGCAGGTTACTGCAGGTATGCATGACATTTTTGGCATTCCTAATACGCTATTTATCCAGCTGATTGTCATTTTAGTTGCAACAATACTTTTTATTATTTCTCTTAATACAGGGCTGGAAAGAGGAATAAAGTACTTATCCAATGCAGCAATCATTTTTTCAGTGGCAATCCTTGTACTAATTATGATTGTCGGTCCGGCGTTAACCGTTATTAAAGTGTTTTTCAATACAATGGGACTGTATTTAAGTGACTTTTTACATATGAGTTTACGGTTAAGCCCTTTTGGAAAGGGTGAGAAATGGATTGCTTCATGGACCTTGTTTTACTGGGCTTGGTGGATTGCCTGGGCGCCATTCGTCGGCATGTTCATTGCTCGGGTTTCAAGAGGGAGGACAATAAAGGAGTTTGTGGTTGGTGTATTGATTGTTCCCACACTTGGAACCTGTCTTTGGATGTCCGTGTTTGGCGGCTCAGCACTTGACCTTGTTCAGGTTCCCGGAAACCGTGATTTAGCAAAACATATCGCCGAAAATATAAACTTGTCTATATTTATATTCTTCGACCACCTTCCATTAAGCACCTTGTTAAGCATTTTAGGTTTTGCCGTGGTAGCTATTTATTATATAACTGTTGCCGATACCGCCACCTTTGTATTAGGAATGCTAAGTGAAGGCGGAACGTTTAATCCTTCTAACAAAATAAAGATGACATGGGGTGTCATCCAATCTGCTTTATCTGCTGTTTTGCTGATCGCCGGTGGTTTGGAGGTATTGCAGACTGCTTCCATCGCAGCCGCACTCCCATTTGCCTTTATCATGCTCGCCATGTGCTACTCATTGCTAACAGGCTTAAAAAATGAAGCTGAATTACAAAGAGGCAATAAGAGAAACACGCAACATTATTAATGATTAATAAAAAACCTTCCTGATTGTGTCATTGATTTGGAAGGTTTTTGTGTAACATTATTACCTAAAGAACGAAAGTAATTGTTTAAAATAGTTAATCCCTTTTACTTATGATATGGTTCAACGTAATGCATCAAAATGAGGTCTTTTGCTAAAATCAAAGCAACCTTCAAATATTCAAAAACCCGTCCCATCTCACTTCCTTTTAAATAAGAATTCTTGTCCTTAATTAAGTAACCAGCGAAAGTAAAATAAGCGGAATTTTTCCGGTTAAATGCAGAATGGAGCTCGTTTCGGGATAAATAAAGGGAGTTTTTCCGCTTATGCAAAGCAAAATCCCCCATTTTCACATTTTTCGAGTAAATAGGCGGAATTTCTCCGTCTATTTTAGCTATTTTTAATGATATTTACTAATTAAGCGGAATTTTTCCGTTTATATATCTGATCGGGTGCTTAACATGATCCCCCAACCGATAAGAGCGGATCCTCTTGCTGTTTTCCCCTATTCTTGCAAATATTCTGCAAGGCGGAAAAGCAGACATTGATCCATATTACGCTATTGAAACTGAAAATGACCTAATTCTGAAATTTTTTGATTATGAATTAAAGGGCATTGGCCATTTCACTCCCGAGGAGGCATATTGATGATGAAAGGCTGAACCATATACATATATAAATGGTATATGGTTCAGCCTTATCTATTTTAGCTAGCTATTTTTTATTAATAAAATTAATTAATTTAAGTGGTTGTTAATTTGGCATAGATGACAAAGAACAGGGCTAATTCCCCTATGACCACAATATTTGGAACTACTACTATTAAATTAATAATAAAAAAGACTACTAAAATCCCCAAAAATAACCCTAAATGATAAATTTTCAATCTGTGGTGCTTATGTCTATATTGGTGGAAAACAAAAGTAGTTGACAAGAAATAGAGCAAAACAGAGCAAAAAACGAAATACAGAATAAATGAATAATGAACTTCATGTAAAAACAATAGTCTAATCGATGCTGCAATCATGCTCAAAGACATTAAAATAAACAGGTGACCGTAAATAATGGTTTGTCCGATCGTTTGTAACGATTTGTCAACTTTCTTCTCCACATTATCGAAATACTGCCACCACATCGATATTATTAGGATAAATGATATGGCCGAAAAGCCTATTGAATTCCAATTTCCTTGTTTAGGTTGAATTACCGCAAGGGTGCTGACAAGTGCTTCACCAAAAAGAATAATGGTAAAAAGACCAAATCGCTCTAATAAGTGGGCCGTATTTGTGGGTACCTTAACTAAATACTTTCGTCCAGATATTGGAACCATCATATCGATAATGATACCCGCATATAACACAGCATAACGAAGCCAAGAATCAAAAAGGAGAGAGAGTAGTGATATAATGATTCCAATCCAAAAATACCTTCCCAAATATCGGGCTGCTATTTTTCGAAATCCCTCTTCTATACGCTGGACAATAAGATATTGGGTCGCTGTCACTGCTCTTAAGCCAATATAACCAATTAAAAAAGAAAGATAATATTGATCAAAATCAACTGATAAGCTTGATGTCATAATTAGGACAAAGAACATCTGTACAATCAAAAATAGTCTCTGATGAAATAAATCTTGTCCAAACCGGTTTACAAACAAGGTTTGCCCTACCCAAGCCCACCAGATAGGAATAAAAATTAACACAAACTTAAATAAAAACTCCGTATGGATATACCCATCTTCAACATGGAGTAAAACATGGGTTGCAGCCGCAACAGCCGCCACAAATAACAAATCATAAAAAAGCTCTAACCACGTAACCTTCTTTTCTTCCATGTTGTACTCCTTCCTGTCCCATAATAGATTTAAATTTCTCAAAAAAATCTATGTTCTTCATATCCTATTGGCATTGTAACGAATAAAGACGATCATATTTATAAATTCAATGAGATTTAATTATTTCCTCTTAAAAATTAAAAGAGGCCCTTCCATTATAAAAATAGCCCCTAACTTTTATAGGTTCGGAGCTATGTATAACAGCATGAAATTAAATTCAACGTATCCCCACAAATCGTTTATGCTCCTTAATCACCAACTGAATAAATTTTTCCCTCTCCCATTCACTACTTTTAAGAATCTTAACATTTTCAGGCTTTTTCAAAAAACGTTTTACTTTGTTGTTGTGCCAAATGATGTAATTGTATCGAACATCTTTATCCAAATCGGCAAACCATTCTTCTTCCTTTAATTCATTGATGTTTTTTTCAAGCTTTGACTTCGGAGTAGGAATCACTGCCTCTATTAGACCGCCAATCAAATCACCAATTAAATCAACTATAAAATCAGCTATCAACATTCCCACTACTCCTTGTCATGAAGAAGAATTCGTATAGCAATTAAATAATAGTACTCTAATGATCGAAAGTAAATATTTATACGGAACAGCTTGCATCCTTGGAAGGTTTTTCATTCTTTTTGTAGAATCATTAAACTCCGGGTGTTATTGAAAGGGGGAATTGTGGATTGGTTACCACGACTAATGACATCGCGAGGACAGATGCCGCCCTGTCTAAAAAGTTAATCTTATTAATGTCGATTGCCTGTGGGATGGCGGTTGCAAATCTTTACTACAATCAACCGCTCCCTGCCGACATGGGTCGAACCTTTCATGCTACCGTTCATCAAATCAGCAATATCGCAATGTTCACCCAAATTGGCTATGCTGTGGGGATGTTTATTTTTGTTCCAATGGGCGACATGAAGGAGCGCCGGAAGTTGATTACGATTTTATTGATCGCCGTAACGATTTCCCTTATTGGGGTTGCCACGGCCCAAGATCTCCTCTGGATGAACATCGCAAGTTTGGCTGTGGGAGTGACAACGGTAGCACCGCAAATCATCCTTCCCCTCGCAGCCCAACTGGCCGCTCCCATGGAACGAGGCAAAGTGATTGGCTCTATCATGAGCGGGTTATTCATTGGCATTTTATTAGCAAGAACCGTCTCAGGACTCATTGGCGGAATCCTCGGCTGGCGTACCATGTACTGGCTCGCTGCCGCGATGATGCTGGCATTAGCGGTCATTTTGCGAACATTTCTTCCGAAGAGCTACCCTGAGTCCCGTTTATCCTTTCCGGATCTCTATAAATCAATCTGGCAATTAATTATGACCGAGCCGATTTTAAGAGAAGCCTCATTAATCGGTGCGATGCTGTTTGGCTGTTTTAGTTTATTTTGGACGTCCCTTTCGTTTTTTCTCGAAGGAGAACCATATCATTATGGCAGTGAAGTGGCAGGATTATTTGGCTTAGTAGGCATCGTAGGAGTAACGGGTGCACCTATCGTCGGCCGTTTGGCAGACCGATTCAACGCCAAGGCAATGGTGGGTCTGTTAATTGGGATTAGCCTATTATCTTATTTATTCTTCGGTTTTTTTGGAACATTCTTATGGGCCTTGATCGTTGGTGTAGTTCTCTTAGACTTAGGTGTTCAAGGAGCCCAAGTCTCCAACCAAACAAGAATCTATAGTTTAATTCCGGAGGCACGGAGTCGGTTAAATACCGTGTACATGGTTAGTTATTTTCTCGGCGGTTCCCTCGGTTCAAGCCTTGGAGGCTATGCTTGGAACTGGTGGAAATGGCAGGGAGTTTGTTTAACTGGGGGCGTAATGATCCTCATCGCACTCATCATCTGGGCCACACATCGGACAAAAGAATAAATCGGAACAGGCTTCCATATTGCTTTTTTAAAAGAGTAACAGTTTTTTAAAGAGTCTTCTGCTGGATTATGGGTAATTTTCCCTGTAAAAATAGTTCTAATTTCAATAGGTCATTCTATGAAAAAGGTACTGTTTTAGTGTGCTTTACTGAAGATTAATACTCTATTAATTACGACTTTACAATTCTCCTATACTTTTAAATTGAAATACATAATCTTATAGGAGATGAATGGAGAATGAAAAAGAGTTTGATTGCTGGATTAGCTTGTCTGTCTCTTGCGGTAACTTCAGGTGCACCTTATGCTGTTTTAGCCCACCCTATTGAAACATCAGCTACTGACAATGGACAAACAACCTTACGTCCTCTTACCTCTGATGTAGCCGTAATCGCACATCGCGGTGCCTCTGCCTACGGCCCGGAACATACACTGACAGCCTATAAGCAGGCTATGACAATGAAGGCTGATTATGTGGAATTCGATTTACAAATGACCAAGGATGGCCAATTGATCGCTTTGCATGATGAAACGCTCGCACGAACAACGAATGCAAAGGAACTTTATCCGGACCGTGCACCTTGGCGGGTAAAGGATTTTACTCTCGAAGAAATCAGCCGTCTCGATGCAGGTTCATGGTTTAACAAAGCTTATCCGGATAAGGCAAAAACAGAATACATTGGACAGCATGTACCGACGCTCGAGGAAGCCATTGAATTTGTCAAAAAACATGGAAATGGCAAAGTCGGCCTTTATATGGAAACAAAAGCACCAAGCGTATATCCAGGAATGGAAGAGAAAGTAATTGAAATCTTGAAAAAAACCAATGTCTTGGATGACAAAAAGCTATTTCTTGAATCATTTAGCGAGGAAAGCCTTCGTAAGTTGAAGACTCTTGCACCTAATGTAAAGCTGATTCAGCTTTATTCAGGAGGTATGCTTGCAGGTAAGGATGTATATCAAGAATTCAAGCGAATCTCTGACTATGCTTCTGGTGTAGGCCCTAGTAAGGAGCTTGTTGTTCCGAAGCTTATGGAAGCCGCTCATCAAAACCAGTTTCTCGTCCATCCTTGGACCGTAAATTCTCAGGATGATATGGTATCCTTGCTCTCTCTTGGTGTAGACGGAGAGTTCACAAACAATCCTGACCTGTTGGATGATTTATTGGACAGGCCGTTTATTTCACATGGAGTGGCCAGCGGAGATGTAACCGATTCTTCAGCGATTTTATGGGCACGTACAAACGGAAAAGCTAATGTTAAATTTGAATTATCTACTGACAGCAGTTTTAAAGATAATACGATCGTCAAAACAGGCCATGCTGATGTAGAAGATGATTATACAGTAAATGTAGAGGTCACCGGATTAAAGGCTGATACGAAATATTATTACCGGGCACATGCGGTTTCCAGCAAGTATTCTGTGAACGGTTCATTTAAAACCGCACCAGAGGAAAACAGCTTAAAACCAATGACAGTGGTATGGGGCGGAGATACTGGCGGCCAAGGAGAAATTCCGCCGTTTAAATCTTTCAAAGCGATGTCATCTTTAGATCCGGACTTCTTCCTGTTCAGCGGGGACACCATTTATGCTGATAATAAGACACCGGCTGTGCCTAACCCTCCTTCTCAAACCGTTCAGGATTTCTGGGCAAAATATAAGGAGAACCGAACAGATCCGGGATTACGCGGCCTTTTACAGAAAACAGGAACGTTTGCTATATGGGATGATCATGAAGTGACCAATGACTTTTCAGGTCCTTCCCAGCCGTTGACGTCAAATGGGTTGCGTGCGTTTAAGGATTATTGGCCAATTTCCAGTGAACGCAGTTCAGCGGACAAACTTTATCACAAGTATTCTTGGGGTAATGCCATGGATATGATCATTCTTAACAACCGTGGCTACCGCTCTCCAAACACCATGGCAGATGGGCCTGATAAAACAATGCTCGGCGAAGAACAAGTAAAATGGCTGGAACAACAGCTTCTCGAATCAGATGCCAAGGTGAAATTTGTAGCGACTTCAGTGCCAATCTCCGTTCCAACCGGAAAGGCAACTGCCAGGGATGGATGGGCAAATGGAAATCAAGTTAACCCTAATGATGTAACAGGATATGAGAACGAGTTCAAAAAGATCTCTGATTTTATTATTGAAAAAGGAATCAAAAACGTTTATTTTGTTACAACCGATGTCCATTTTGCCGAGGTCATCAAATATGATGCAAATCAGGACGGCAAAACAGATTATCACGAATTAATCAGCGGTCCAATCGGAGCAGTGAAAATCCAGCCTGGCACATTGGATCCTACCTTCGGCCCTGAACGCTTGTATGCGGAAGGTAACTTCTTCAACTTCGGTGTGTTCCATGTAGATCCGGCCAAAAATCAAGCAGGCGTCGAAATACGCGATGAAAACGGTAAGGTCCATTTCAGCCAAACTTTCCAGCTTGAAGATTAAAAAAACTAATCGATAACCAGGAGACTGGTCTCCCTGGTTGTATCAAACTCATAAAAGGATCGGGCCACGCCCGGTCCTTTTTGTCGCTTTGTATGAATAATCAGGCATTCTTAATCGGTCTTTACTTTTTAAATAACCAACCTTTTTTGTAAAACCAAAAACTCATTATCTCTGTGTAACTCATAAACTTCTTCTATGATTTTTTTACTCCTTGGTTCCTTTTCCTCATACTCATTGGCGTTGGATATTCTATCAAATAATAGTCCGTTAATTCGAATTTTATAAATTATTAAAAAATTCTCTTGTAATCTCTTACCAAATTTGTTACTATTACGAACATAAAAAATTATCCAACAATACTATTAGTTGAACAATATTACTATTTTAATCTTGCTCAACAATGATCAAATAGGAGGTTCTTACATGGGCAGAAAATTCATAAAATCATTACTAATCATACTCCCATTAATTTCGCAGTTAGTGGTCCTTCCTTTCGTCAATCGAATCGACCCGATTGTTTTGGGATTACCCTTTCTTCAATTTTGGCTGTTTTTATGGATCATCCTAACACCGTTATGCACATTAGGGATCTATCAACTCGATAAATCGGAAGGGAGTCTTGACTAATGCAACAGGGAAATTTAACAGCTTTGTTAATCACAGCATTCATTGTCTTAACCGTTGTTTTAATTGGATTTATAGCAGGGCGTAATAAAACAGCACGAAGCTCAGTAGAGGAATGGTCCGTTGGTGGTAGACGCTTTGGCGGATTGCTGGTTTGGTTTTTAGTAGGAGCAGATTTATATACGGCTTATACCTTTTTAGGACTTACAAGTACAGCTTATGCAGGTGGAAGTCTTGCCTTCTTTGCGATTCCTTATTGTATCATCGCTTATTTTGTTTCCTATTTTTATCTTCCTAAACTATGGAAGGTAGCGAATAAATTCAAGCTGACCACATTAGCGGATTATGCGCGAGAACGTTTTGGCAGTAAACTTCTATCTTCTATTATTGCTATTGTCGGCGTATTAATGCTAATCCCATATATTGATTTGCAGCTAGCAGGCATTCAAGATACGCTTCAAGTAGCTGGAACAGGTTTTATCAATGTCAAGGTAGTCGTGATTACATCCTTCTTGCTGGTGGCTCTGTTTACCTTTTTTAGCGGAATCAAAGGCCCGACTTATACAGCGATCATTAAAGATGTACTTGTCTGGGCGATTATGTTATTCCTTGTCGTTTCTCTGCCGATTATTCATTTTGGCGGCTGGAGCCCAATGATCGATACCTTTGTCAAGGAATCACCACAACTACTGACGATTCCGACAACTGGCCCGAAAGGCATTCCATGGTTCATGACCGCATCACTTGTTTCAGCCTTGGCATTATTTATGTGGGCCCACGGGGCAACAGGCGTATTCACAGCGAAAAGTGCGGATGCTGTTCGAAAAAATGCGATCTTCCTTCCTTTATATAATATCGTCCTAATCCTGGTTATTTTCCTTGGCTTTGTCGCATTCCATGTGTTACCGGAAGGAAGCAATCCACGGTTTGCCTTTTTAAATCTCATTCAAGTTTCATACGGCGGGATTGGACAAGGCTTAGCGTATTCAACGATCGCCTTAGCATCGTTAATTCCATGTTCGATTATGGCCATCGGTGCGTCCAACTTATTTGCCAACAACATCTATCGTGATTTAATCAATCCGAACGTAAAAGGCGCCAAATTAACACTCGTTACTCGTTCCATGGTATTCGTTGTCATTGGCCTTGCTTTATTATTTGGACTGTTATTCCCTACAGCGTTAGTATCTTTACAGCTTTTAGGTGTATCAGGAATGGTTCAGATTTTCCCAGCGATTGTGATCAGCTTATTCTGGAAAAATCAAACGAAAGAAGCTACAACGATTGGATTGCTTGTCGGTTTGGCAACAACCTTTACAGTATACGGAACAAACAGCTCGCATGGAATTTATGAAGGGTTTTGGGGATTATCTGCAAACTTATTAACCATTATTCTATTAAATCCATTTTTCGCAGCAAAAGCGAAACAACGAACCAATTCTGTGAAAGAGTATTTGTTTAATTCTGCAAAATCTGCACAATCAAAACTTAGAAAAGGCGCATAACTAAATAATTGCTCCTTAAAATAAACACTTTTAATGTAGTTACACCGTTTGGACCTATGCTAGTCCAAACGGTGTTTTTTTGCCTGGTTGAAATATACTAACAATTATTTTGAATACTCATCCAGGAGTTTTTTTATTGATTGGTTTATTTCCTCTATATTCACATCTTTCACTTTCGCATTATTTATTTCATATTTCTTTTTTAACTTCAAAATTCTACTGACACTCTCATTTATTCTTTGTTCAGTAATTTCCCCTTTTTGGACAGCGATTTTTAAAGAAGAAATGGTTTCCACTATATTGTTATAATCATGTCCAACTAAAATAATATCGCTGCCAGCCCTGACTGATTCAACTGCTGCCCTGCCAATTGAATAATGGTCAATAATCGCCTTCATTGTCATGTCATCAGTTATTACAACACCGCTATAGTCCAACTGTTGCCTCAAGATTCCTGTTATTATATTTTTGGACATGGAAGATGGAAAAGTAGCATCCAGTTTGGGCAATAAGATATGGGCCACCATAACAACATCAGCACCGCTATTGATTGCCTGCTCAAACGGGATTAATTCGAGCTCTTTTAGTTGCTGAAGGCTTTTATTCACAATTGGCAGCTCCAGATGGGAGTCAACAGACGTATCTCCATGACCTGGAAAATGCTTAATGGTTGGGATAATGTTTTGCGACTGTATACCTTTAAAGGTTTGAATACCAAGCTTACTAACAATTTCAGAATTATTCCCGTATGATCTATCCCCTATAACCGGGTTTTTTGGATTGCTGTTGATGTCCAGCACAGGAGCAAAATCAAGATTGAAACCAAATTCTTTTAACTCCTTCCCTAACATCGTCCCCACATTATAGGAAAACTGAGAATTATTAATTGCCCCAATTTCTTTATTGGTTGGAAAATTAATCAATCCACCAGGGAGCCTGGTAACACGCCCACCTTCTTGATCAACACTTAGTAGAAGCGGCAAATTAGGATTACTTTCAGACTTCATTTGATTTAGAAGCTGAACTGCTTGGGTTGGGTTTACTAGATTGTTCTGATAAAAAATAATCCCACCAACCTTGTATTTCGTTATTAAGTTTTTTGTATTTGTATCCATGGTGGTGCCAGTTATACCTGCGATGATCATTTGCCCAATTTTCTCATCTAAACTCATACCTGCTATCAGATCTGATATGTTCTTTTGTTGGACAGGCTGATTGGGTTGACCCACTTGATTTTTTACTTTTGTATAGACTGAAATATGGTCCACTTTTGGATTAGGCTCCTGATCGGTTGGTTTTGGTAAGATCCATTTTAACTCTGTTAAAGGGGTAACCTGATAGACCAGAATGATTTGGTCATGAGTATCGTCTTTGAAGTACCGAATCTCATCAGGTTCGCCACCTGTCAACTTGATTTCATTTTGCCGGATTTTTTGTAATTTAGGATCATATGATCTGATATCCGAGACAACTTCACCCAGATATCCAATGACGACATTTCGATCCACATATTCTTCGAATCTTCCACTTGCAGTTTCTGTTGTTTGGTTCGGTTCTCCCCATTTATTATGTACTTCCTTAGCCTTAGTCTTACCGGAAATGAAAGGAATGGTAACCACTTTTCCTTCCTTTGCCTGGGAAAATATTTCACTACTATGGGCATGCAGATCCTGATTTTTGTCTTCAACTGATTCTGTTGGTACATTTGTTGAGGTTTGGGGTGGCTTAGAGTTTACCTTTGTTGACTGTTTTCCGCCCCAGTCCTTATCAATAGCATAAATAACTACAACGAGAATAATAAGGAAAGATAGGATTGACAAAATAAGAGGTTTCAAGTTGGATTTTTTACGTTTTGACATAAAAGGATCCCTTTCTTTGGCGAATTTGCCATTTATTTATTGCTAGTCTTTCACCATGACTTGTTTATCCATTATACCTAAATGGAGCGTAAATAACTTGCTGTAATATACAAATATGATTCATACCTTTGTATATTACGGCTTTTTAATGAATCTAGAAACAATTCTTTTATGGAACAGAATTCCAGGTAACGACGGAGATTGAATCGTGTATTTACCGGACTTTCTGCTTTGAATGGGTCTTTTAGAAAAATATTATTTTCTGATTTTTCGATTAGCTTAGAAATATTATTGCAATATAAATGCCACGGATGTAAACGATTTAATACCTCCTTGTTCTTTGTTTCAGAAAATTCTATGTTACTATTTAGAAAACTTAGCAACCAAAGAACATGGAGGGTAAAAGAATGCTTAAAAGAATTCTATCAATTTTAGCAGTTGCTGTACTCTCAGTAACTGTAAGTGCTAATGTACAAGCTGCAACGATTACTGTACAAAAAGGGGATACCCTTTGGGATCTATCACGCGCAAATAATACTTCTTTAGAAAATATTCTAAAGTTGAATCATCTTACTACGGACCTTATTCACCCCGGGGATGTATTAACCATTGCACCGGAAAAACATTATACAGTTAAAAAAGGTGACACACTATGGGACATTTCCATAGATTATCATGTAACTGTTCCGCAACTTAAAGAATGGAACCAATTAACTACCGATCTCATCCATCCTGGATTAAATCTATTAATCTATGAAGGTTTAAATAATACTACTACTAAGGTTGTAACAGAGGAACCAATCAAGCAAGCTGCACAAGCAGCATCTGCAAATCCTGCAGCGCAGGCACCAAAGGAAAGTGAACCTAAGGTAGAAGCTGCATCAACTAGTAATACAAGTTCAAGGGAAATTACTGTGAAAGCTACAGCCTATACGGCTTCATGTGAGGGATGTTCAGGTACTACGGCTACTGGAATAAACCTTAAAGCAAACCCAAATGCAAAAGTCATTGCAGTTGACCCAAATGTTATACCACTTGGCAGTAAAGTTTATGTAGAAGGCTATGGTGAAGCAACCGCCGGAGATACTGGTGGAGCCATTAAAGGAAACCGAATTGATGTCTTTATTCCTTCTCAACAAGATGCAATTAATTTTGGGGTAAAACAATTAAAAGTAAAAATATTAAACTAACCTGGCCAATATCAGGCTATCCTGAGAATCTCAATTTAAGTACAAAAAACTGCAATCCCATTAAGTACCAAGGGGTTGCAGTTTTTTTATACATTAACTTTATTAAATGATTCGATTGCCCACCTATTTATGATATGGTTCACTGTAGTAAAGCTAAATAAGTCCATCTGGCAATTAGTGAACAAGATAGGATTTTTACAAAAATAATATAATCCCTCAACAAAGGCTTAATAATACTTTCCTATTATTATTTTGGAAAATATTATTATTTTGGAGGGATCGAAAATGTTACATAAATTGAAACCACTAACCGCCCTGGCGCTCAGCCTTTCGATTTTATCTCAAGGTTTGTCAGTGAATGCAAATGAAAAAAGAGACAACAATGAGGGGAATTCAGGCGGCCGGTGGTTGAGCGGAGAATATCATGCGCATACCGCTCAATCTGACGATGCGGAAGGATCTCAGACGCTTGAAAGAGTACTAGACAACACGTTTGATAAGTATGAGATGGATTGGATGGCCATTTCTGATCACTTGCGAATGTCTTCCCGGGATGATGTAGGAAACCCGATTCCGGGCGGGCCCATTCCGCTGTCTCAGGGAATCTTTCAATTTCAGGCTCCAAAGATAAAACAACTGCAGGAAGCAGGGAAATATAAAAATAAAATTATCTTTTCAGGATTCGAATGGGACATGCCTACTTATGAGCATGTCGGTATCGGCATTTTGGGAGACCACCCAGGAGCAGCGGAAAGTTTAAAAGCTGGAAATCAGTTTGAGTATTTATTTACAAACCGGGATGAAAAGATGTTTGATCCGGCCGATACAGCGGTCTGGAAAGCACAGCAGCAAAGAGCCTACACAACAGCTCAGGATGCTCGGACAGCTTTAGCATGGCTTGAAAAAAAGTACAAGAATACTAGTTATGCCATCTTGAACCATCCTTCGAGAAAAAGGGTGTACACCATTTCGGATTTCCGTGACTTCAATAATATCGCACCAGATGTCGTGTTCGGCTTTGAAGGTATGCCCGGCAACCAGATGGAGCCCGACAGAGGCGGCTTAAATCTTACAACGTCAGAAAACCGGACATACGGCGGTTCTGATTACATGCTTGCGAAGGTTGGCGGCACTTGGGATGCACTCCTCGGAGAAGGACGACGGTTCTGGAACTTTTCCAATTCCGATTCCCATTTTGAGATCAGCAATAATCGCCTTTACTCTAGTGGATACTGGCCTGGCGAGTATTCCAAGAATTATACGTGGGTGAACGGATACACGATGCAGGATGTTCTTGATGGCATGAAGTCAGGGAAATCTTTCTCCGTATTTGGAGACTTAATTAACGAACTTGATTTCCATGCAGCAAGCCGAGGCAGCAAAGCAGAAATGGGTGGAAATCTGCCAGTAAAAGAGGGACAAATGGTTAAACTGACAATCCGATTCAAAAGCCCGCAAAAAAACAACAATGGCGACCCGGTTCAAGTGAATCATGTCGATCTTATTTCCGGTGAAGTAACAGGAAAAGCCGTACCAGGCACACCTGCATACAGTAAAAACACCAACGATACGACTAAAGTCATTAAACGATTTACAAGCAAAGACTGGAATACGGATAATCAAGGCTACCATGTGATTACCTATAAAGTGAAAGTGAGTAAGGACCAATACTTCCGTCTAAGAGGAACGAATTTAGGAGTAAATGTCTCTGGTGAAACAAGTAATGGTGAGCCATTGATTGATCCAATGACTAATATTGAGGACAATGAAACTCGTTTTGCCGAAATCAACAAACGAAACTATAAAGATCTTTGGTTTTACTCAAACCCCGTTTTTGTCAGCGTCCACGATGAGAAACATAACACTGTGAACAGACAATAATTTGTTGCTAATTATATGCGATTAAAACATTATGCAGGCAAAACAGGTTACACGAATTAAGCAGCAGTCCAAATCGGAGCAGTGAAAATCCAGCCTGGATCATATCTTTCCAGAAATCGATAGACTTCTTATAGCAAAAAGAGCGGGCATCATCCTGATAAAGGAGGAAGCCCCTCTTATTTTTTTGTCCTATTCCTTGCTATACGATAATCGGAAGGGCTAAACTCCATATATTTTTTAAACATGCGGCTAAAATAATTGGCATCATCGAATCCTATTCTTGCTGCAATCTCGCTTATTGGCAAATCTGTCATCTCTAAATATGATAAAGACATGTCAATTCTCATTCGATTTAAATAATCAATCAAACTACTCCCTACTTCTTTCTTAAACAAATGACTAAAATGATGCCGACTCAAGCAACAATATTGTGCTACTTCATTTAGAGAAATACTCTTCTGATGGTTTTCTTTTATATAACGGATGGCTTGTTGAATTAAAGGAGTTACTTCATTTCGATTCGTGTTTTCTAATTGCTCCGTAAGCCAAACGGCATATTCACAAACCTGCTTGACACATTTGTCGTAACGAATAATATGATACAAGTTTTGAATAAAATTAGTATTATTGGAATGGATCGTTATTGCATTTGCACCTGAATCTATCACCCGTTTAGACAATAATAAGACGATGGACACTACTTCTGTTTTGAAAATATCCTCATTAAAATGACTAGCGACTGCTAATTTTTCCATGAGTCGTTTCAAATTAAGAATAATCCCTTCTATATCTCCAATTTTAACAAGTGCAAGCAATTCTGCTTTTTCTTCATTAAACGGATTAATAAGTGGCTCCTCATTATTTCGTTTCATTTCGTAATGAAAGATTAATTGATTCCCTTGGAAAAAGCGGCCTGACATCGATTTCCTTGCTTCTAAAAATGATTGGTACAGCGCATAAGGATCTCGATAATATCTGCCAATACCTATGGATACAGAAAGATCAATACAATTGGTAGCAAGTTGAATTTCTTTCGCCATATTAACCATTTTTCTATTAAACACATTTACGGAATCCTGTTCTTCCAATTCTAAGAGAAGAGCAAGAACACCCTCTTCAATCCAATTCCAAAGAAAAGGAATACTTACAGTTTCCTCAATTTTTCTCACTAGCTGCTGACCAACCTCTTTTTTCCACTCCAAAGAATTCCCGCTTGCCATATCTGGATAACGGTCGATTGAAATAACCATTACTAAATGTGGATGAATAGAAATTCCGAATTTTTGTTGTAATTCTGTAAATGTCCCTTCATGAACAAGCGTTCCAGAGAGTAGAAGATGGGAAAAAGCAGCGCTGTTTGAATCTTGCTTCATAATTATACCCCTCGTCCGTCCTGTCTTCTAAGTTAAAGAAAAGGAAGAAGCTTTCAGCGGCTTCCTCCTTAAACAATCAATATTCTATTTCTCCAATTAACTCTTCGACTAGTGTAACGATTTCTCCTTCTAGGATGTGGTGGAAAATGATTTCGATATCAGGATGGAAAAAACGGTCCTCTTTTACTGTTGGTACTTTCGCTCGGATAAACTGATGAACTTTTCCGGTTACCGGTGATGGACTCAATGATTCGTGGAAATCTAAAGCCTGCGCGCCTAGCATGAGTTCAATCGCTAAAATATATTGAAGCTTCTTGGAAACTTGATAGGCTTTCTTAGCAGCAAAATAGGCAAAACTCACCACATCCTCTTGATTCGCACAAGTCGAGACATTATCAACGGTAGCAGGATGTGAAAGAACTCTGATTTCATTTAATAATCCCGCAGCCGTGTATTGTGGAATCATGTAGCCATTATTCAAGCCAGGATTGGCCACTAAGAAGCTGGGCAGTTCGCTTACATGATAATTCACTAGGCGATCAATCCGACGTTCCGCTATCTTGGCTAAGTTCGCCATCGCGATACACATCGAATCTGCATCCATTCCAACAAAAGAGCTATCGAAATTCCCACCCATTAAGGCAATTCCATCGTCCCCTTCCGGCCAGATGACTGGATTATCACTGGTGGACTGCATTTCATTCATCAAGTTTTCCAACGCATTTTTCATTACCTTTTTTACCGCACCATGAACTTGTGGAATACTTCGTAGACTCAGTGCATCTTGTAAGCGATAATCCTGGTACTTTTCAACAATTTCACTGCCATGAAGAATTTTTGCTAGATTTCGAGCTGTTTTACTCTGTTCCTCATGCTTTTTTAAGGAATGGAGGCGAGGGTCGAAAGCCTTTATGGTTCCTTTTAACGATTCAAACGACATAGCTCCCGAAATATCTGCGGTCTTCACAGCTTGAATCGCATTGTATAAAGCGAGAGCGGCAAACGCGGTAACTGAAGTCGTACCACTTAAAAGGGCTAGTCCTTCTTTGCAGCCTAGTACCACTGGTTCCAGCCCTGCTCTTTCTAAGGCTTCACAGCCTGAAAGGAGTTCTCCATTATACCAAGCTGTCCCTTCACCCATTAATACTAAAGCAATGTGGGCTTCAGGAGCAAGATAGGCCACTGAGCCATCACCAGGTACAACCGGTAAGATGTCACAGTTCAATAATTCTGCCATTAGTTCTAAAACCGCTAAACTGACTCCTGAAAATCCATGCCCTAACTGGTTTAGGATCATGAACTGAATAGCTCTAACCACTTCCTTTTCCAGCGGATCTCCGACAGAAACAGCATGCGATCGAACAATATTGCGTTGTAGGATTTCTGCATCGTTCTTCGAGATTACTTTTGTTACATTGCTGCCAAATCCGGTCGTCACTCCATAAATCGCGCGCTCTTCTTGTAAAAACTTTTCGATTAATTCACGTGAGGTTTTCACCCTGTTACAATAAGTTTCTGTAAAAGTAACCTGGGCTGAATATCTTGCAACAGCTATCACCTCATGAATCGAAAGTTCCTTATCTCCAAGAATAACCTCTTTTATGTCCTTTGGGTGTAAGTTTTCATTCTTGGTCATCTAAAACACCTCTTTATTCAAAAGCTTATGATAAATTTCTTTTATTGGATAGCGAAGAATCTATGATTGAAGAGTTCCCTGTTTCAAGGTCTGGGTTATCTACTTCACTCATTGACAGATACTTGGTTTCTGGTGCCCACGCAATTGAGACAATCGTTCCAATCAATAGAATCGCACTCATCGCAATCATAGAAGGTCCCATTCCCCACGAACTAACACTTACAGGTAACAGAAAGGTTCCGATTGCAGAACCAATGCGGCTAACAGCAGTCGTAACGCCGACACCTGTTCCACGAATTTCTGTCGGGAAAAGTTCTGCGGGATACACTAATGTAAGGTTTGAAGCAGCAGACATCACAAATGTGAAGGTTGCAAATACAATAATTGCTATAGTATGTGATTCTTTTGGCAATACACTTAAAATAAATAAAGAAATGGTAAGAATGATAAAGGTATAAATGGTGAAGCTTCTTCGAGTAAGCTTTTCGGTACACCATACCCCAACAATGGATCCAACTAGTAGGAAAAGGTTCAGCTGCATATCAACACTAAACGTTTCTTCAAATCCCATTTTACTTAATATGGTAGGGAGAAAGGTATAGATGGCGAAATACGGAACAACCTGACATAAATAAAATAAAGATCCAAATGTTGTCCGCTTCCAAAGATGCTTACTGAAAAGATCGACCATACGGAAAGCTGTTTTGGAATTTTCTTTAATCGTTTCATCCATTATGGCATTGGGTCCAATATATTTTCTTACGATGGCACGAGCCTCTTCCGCACGTCCCATTTTAAGTAACCAGAGTGGCGATTCGGGAGTTCCAATACGCAAAATTAGTACAATAAAAGCGGGAATAGCAGCACTCACAAGCATCCATCGCCAAGAATCCGGTCCTGATTTTTGTAAATAAAAACCGACGATATTTGAAACGACATACCCGACAGTCCAGAGTACATTTAAAGAAGAAAGCAATAATCCTCTATACTTTCTAGGGGCAAACTCAGCAAGTAATGTCGAACCAACTGCGTAGTCTCCTCCTAATGCAATCCCGATCATTAAGCGTAAAATGAATAGCGTCCATGGGTCATGTACAAAAAACTGTAACGCAGAGGCAATCGTTATAATCAGAAAATTAGCTAAGTAGATTTTTTGTCTGCCAATTCGATCAGATAATCCTCCTAGAAATAGGCTCCCAAAAAAGAGACCAATTAAAGCGGAGCTTCCGATTAATCCTTCCCATATAGGTCCTAGTTTCATTTCTGGCCCTAATAAAGAAAGCGCCATTCCAATAATTCCTAAAGCAAAACCATCCGAAAAATTAGAACCGAAAGTAAGTGCCGTAATTCGAAGGTGAAATTTATTAAGTGGGGCATCATCCATTAAATATTTTTGATTGCTCATAAAAAACTCCTTTTTAATGTTTTTTAATTTTTCAGAAAAATATTCCCAAAAAAATAACTTTCTTCCTTTCACCCTTTTTAAAGCGTTTACACTTTAGCTAACTAAATTATAATGTTTTGAAATAAGGAAGGCTCTAGATAATCATTCGAACTATTAGCACAATATTGCTATTGTATAGTGAGTTCACCATCAAAAAAAGAAGGAAATCTCGTTAAGAGTCTCCCTCTCTGGCTTTAATATTTTTAAAATCGTTGAAGTGTAAACATCGAGATATCATAATTTGCTTGACCATCTGTAACTAGATCACAAATAACTTTTCCTATGACGCTTGAAAATTTAAAGCCATGTCCGGAAAAGCCTGCAGCTATTATGATATTTGAAAATACAGGGTGACGGTCAATGATAAAATGTTCATCTGGCGTCAGTGTATAAAGACATGTCTTTCCTTTAATAAGAGGGCCATTGGCTTTCGGCAGGTATTTCTTAATAAAATCTCGACACCCATTCTCGTCTGATGAACCCACTCCATATTCCCGATTGAAACTATCCGGCTCTACCATTTCGCCTCCATCATGCCTTCCAATCTTTAATCCACTTCCATTAATAGATGGAAAGCCATAAAAATGTTCATTTGATACTTCCATACTAAAAGCAGGAAAATGACTAGAGTCATAGAGACGCTCATCGCATTCAAACCAGGAGACGGTCTTACGTATCGGTTGAAGAGGAAGTTCAACCCCTGTTCCCTCAAGGATTTTCCCTGTCCATGCTCCTGAAGCGACAACCACATAATCAGCAGCATATTGTTCATGTTTTGTATGTACGATGGAACCTTCGGCAAACTTCTCTATTTTTTCCACTTTTGTATGAGGTACTAAGGTCATCCCATTCTCTAAACCTTGCCGGCGATAAGCTCGAATACATTCTTCACTAAAAAGCACCCCAGATTTTTTTTCTAAACACCCAACTAGGCCCTCTGGTAGGGAAATGCCTTTCCAGCGATCATTAATCGCATCACTTGTTAGGACTTCCTGTGGTAAAGAAAATTCCTTGGCACTTTTGATTACCTCTTCGATAAAGGGAGAGCCCTCTGCACCTACACACAAGACACCTGTAGGAGAAAACAACTCCATTCCTGATTCTTGTTCCAATTCCTGCCACAATTCTTGGGCCCCGAGCGCAAGCGGAACATATTGCCTTCCTTCTCCATATGCATGACGAATGATTCTCGTATCTCCATGATGACTTCCAAAGCTATGTGGAGGATCATTAGCATCTATTAATAAAGTCCTTTTCCCAAGTTTTGATAAGTAATACCCCGCAGCCATGCCCATCGACCCTGCACCTACAATTACAACATCATAGTGGTCCATCAAACGAATCACGCATCCTTCCATTCTCTTATTTAAGTATGAAATAATAATATCAGAAAATTCTTTTAGATCGGAGGATTTTACTATCCTTAAAAATTAGGTCATGTATAAATGTGCTCTTTTTTTATTCAATTCTTGCTCCCGAATGGTTCTAAATCTATCCATTAAGAAAAACCTACAAAGAACAAGCCTTTGTAGGTTAGTTAGAGATCATATTAGTTTTTTCAACTAAACTTATACTGCTTTTGTATCAATCTCTCTTTCTACCTTTACTGATGTTCTACTAATAGCACTGACCGCGAACATGAAAACAATGTTAATGACAAGTGCCGCTATACCGACATCGAGATCTTTTATATACGAAGGGGCTTTCGGAAAGAACGTCGCCATTGTCGAACTGGTTAGTGTTACATAAGCAACCATGATGACACCGGATATAATCCCTGCAGCTGCACCTGTTTTAGTAACAGGGTTTTTCTTCCATAAACTTAAAAACAGTGGTGGGAATAATTGCAGCACAAAGCTGTAAGCCATGATTAGTAAGGCAATTATACTGTTTCCGCCGAAAAAAGTGAAAAATAAGGCGATTAGAGCCACGATAGGGACACACATACGTGTATAGCGTCCAATTTGCTCGTCGGTGGTATTCGGTTTAATCGACTTATAAATATTTTTCGTTAAGATCGTCGCTGCCGTTAGTAATAACATCGAACACGGGACCAATGCTGTTAAGATACCAGCGGCTCCTATGACTCCGACCACCCAAGGATCGAATGTTGCTTTAGCGATTTTAAAGAGAGATAAATCTGTATCTGCTCCTTGTAAATTTGGAATTTGTAAAAGGGCCGTGAAGCCAATGAATAAAATGAATACCAATATGATTTGGTACAGCGGTAAAATAGCTGCATTCTGTCGCAATGTTCTTTCATTTTTCGATGATAAACTGGCACCGAAACATTGAGGCCACATATATTGTCCTAATCCGATCGTTAAACAGGTTGAAATATACCAGGATATACTTAAGCCTTCGTCAGGCATTAATAAGAACTCCGGCTTTGCCGCATCCAATGTTTCAAACATCGGCTTAATTCCACCATAATAATGAAACGGTAAATAGAAACCTAAAAATAGAATAACACCGAGAAGGAGAATGTCTTTTAAAATGGCTGTTGAGGCTGAACCGTGAATACCGGACAATGACACAAAGATTGTGACGGCTACTACCCCAATACACACAGCTAAATTCGGTGAAATTGCACCATAAGAAGCCTCTGATACAATGATTTTAAGACCTTTTAACTGTAAAACGATATAAGGAATCATCGAAACGACCCCGACGATGGCAACTAATAACCCGAGTGGTTTACTGTCATACTTCTTTGCAAAAAAGTCCGATTGAGTGATCACTCGATGCTTTTTGGCATAACGCCAAATCGGAGGCAAAATCCAGAACGGCACAATATAACAGAAGGCGTTAAAGATATAGATGATGGGGCCTCCCATTCGGTAGGTTCCGCCTGTTCCTCCGAGAAATACATACGTTGTAAAAATTTCACCGGCCATTAACACAAACATGACGATTGGACCAAAATTACGGCCACCTACAGCCCATTCTTCGAGTTGTTGTCCTTTGCGGGCACGAATCCCTAAATAGAAAGCCAGAAGAAAAGTACCTAAGAGAATGATGATAGGGCTAATCATTTAGTTTCCTCCTGTCTATCTAATAAAATATTAGTAATCAATAAAAATACTGAAGTTAAAACTAGCCAGGCAGTCGCCCAAAAAACAATGAAGGGTAACCCAAATATATAAGGCTCGATCCGGTTTACGACCGTGAACGCACCAATGATAGGAATTATTGCAAGGATCCAAATTAAAACTTTCACTCAAAAATTCCCCCTCACGAAAATTAGTATGAATTTTCAGACTTCACACACTTTGCTTATTCCGAATTCTAATAGAGTAGAGTATAGACTATTAAAAAACAAGTGATTTTAGCATCAAATTTGAAAACGCTTTACATTTTAAAAGCAAAAATATAATGGGTATTACATAAAAGGCCGTTTGAGACCTTTTATGCAATACATAATACCGTAGATGAATCTATCAGTCTATCAGCATTTCACCTTCTGGGAATCAACGAAAGATTTTATCAAGTCTACGACACGGTTTCCTACATCGGCTGTAGAAGAGGTGCCATTCATATCCGGTGTCAAAACCTCATTTTCTACCAGAAGTTGTTCGATTGCATCCAACACGAGTTTTCCGTATGCTTCATAGCCGAAAAAGTCGAGCATCTGGCTTGCGGACCAAATAGAAGCAAGCGGATTGGCAATCTGCTGTCCAGCAATATCAGGAGCAGATCCGTGAATCGGCTCAAACATAGACGGAAAGTTTCTTTCCGGATTGATATTCGCTCCAGCAGCGAGTCCGATCCCTCCAGCAATTGCAGCTCCCAAATCCGTTAAAATATCGCCGAACAAGTTCGAAGTTACAACGACTTCAAAGCGTTTTGGATCTTTAATCATCAGCATCGCCGCCGCATCGACAAGGTAAGTTGCAGTTTTAACTTCCGGATAATCTGCGCTCACTTCTTCAAATACCTGATCCCAAAAAACCATCGAGTAATTCAGGGCGTTTGCTTTAGAAATGCTCGTCAGCGACCTGCCTTCTTTTTTCGCCGTTTCAAACGCGTATCGAATGATTCGCTCCGTGCCTTTACGGGAAAAGACACCGTTTTGCATAACGACTTCGTGTTCCTGCCCTTTAAACAGCCAGTCGCCTGCACCTGAATATTCACCTTCAGTATTTTCACGAATGAATAGCATATCGATGTCCTCGCGTTTCACGTCGACAAGCGGTAAGTGCGCCCCTTTTAACAGGGTTACAGGCCGAATATTCACATACTGATCGAAGCTTTTTCGGATCTTTAACAATAGGTCCCACAGAGAAATATGGTCCGGGACGCCAGGAAACCCGACCGCTCCCAAATAAATCGCATCAAACTCTTTCAGCTGCTCGATACCATCATCATCCATCATTTTTCCATTTTCTGCGTAAAATTCGCAGCCCCATGGAAAGTAAGTGAAATCAAATTGAAAACCCGAATCAAGTTCTGCCACTTTGTTTAATACTTTGATCCCTTCATTAATGACTTCAGGGCCAATGCCGTCTCCTGCGATAACTGCTATTTTATATTGCTTCACAATGATCTCCCTCGTTTTTTAGCCCTGGTTCCAAACGACCAATTTCAGTTCAGTCATTTCTTCCACAGCGTATTTTATTCCTTCACGGCCTGTCCCACTTTCTTTTACACCACCGTATGGCATTTGGTCAACACGATAGGTCGGCACGTCATTAATCATGACCCCGCCCACATGCAATTCCTGTGACGCCTTCAAAGCAGTTTTCACATTGTTTGTGTAAATTCCGGCCTGTAATCCGAAGCGAGAATCATTCACTTGCTCAATCGCCTCTTCAACTGAACGCACTTTGTTAACAACGACAACTGGAGCAAAGGCTTCCTGACAAGAAATTTTTAATGAATGGTCCGCATCGGTAATAATGGTTGGCTCAAGAACGCCATCCTGCAGTTTGCCGCCCGCTGCTATCCTCGCATCGCTGCCTTTCGATTCTTCGATCCAGCCCAGCACACGTTCTGCTTCCCCTTTAGAGATTAAAGCTGAAATATACGTATCTGGATCAAACGGGTCACCGATTTTCAACTTCTTCGCTGCTTCAGTGAACTTCGCAACAAATTCTTCATATACTTCTTCATGGGCATACACACGCTGCAAGGAAATACATACTTGCCCTTGGTTAGAGAAAGCGCCCATGATGCAGCGGTCAATAATCGAATCGATGTCAATATCCTTATCAATAATTAAGGCGGCGTTTGAACCTAGTTCAAGCGTCGTCTTTTTCAAGCCTGCCTTGTTCCGAATGCCGATGCCGACGCTCGGGCTACCTGTGAATGTAACCATGCTTACGCGGTCGTCTTCTACAATCGCGTCCCCGACAGTGCCGCCAGGACCAGTTACTACATTCAAAGCACCCGCCGGAAGACCGGCTTCTTCAAAAATTCCCGCGATAAAGAGGGCAGACAGAGGCGTCTGGGATGCTGGCTTCAATACAATCGTATTGCCAGCCGCAATCGCCGGCCCGACTTTATGAGCAACAAGGTTCATCGGGAAGTTAAATGGGGTAATCGCCCCAATGACCCCAATTGGCTCTCTTAACGTATAACCAATTCGGCCGACGCCCCCTGCAGCTGCGTCAAAGGGAATCGTTTCTCCGTGAATTCTTTTTGCCTCTTCTGCTGCAAACTTATACGTTTCAATTGTCCTCGCCACTTCCGCTTTCGCGAACATGATTGGTTTGGATGATTCACGAGAAATGACTTCAGCCGCTTCGACCGCCTTCTCTTTTAAAAGCGCCACCACGTTTTCTAAAATCTCCGCCCGCCGATACGCCGGCATTTTCGCCATACTTTCGCGTGCTTCGTAGGCCGCTGTAATTGCCTGTACTGTCAGATGTTTATCCGCCATCGCAATTTGAGCGATTTCTTCTCCGGAATACGGTGAATATAAAGAAGCATAATTGGCTGTTTCTACTTTTTCTCCATTGATCATCAGAAACTGCTTTGTCGCTTTTACTTCATTCGCTAAATTACTCATTGAGGGCCTCCAATACCATTTCATGAAATTGTACAATTGCTTTTTCTGAAGAAGAATATCTACCTTTGTTAAATGCACGAGAGCGGAAACCAATTTGTTCTAACTCGACAAGTTCCACATCCTCAAGGCGAACTTGTTCAGCAAAAGCAACTAAGTCTTTTTCTTCCTGAGTCAAATTCTCATCACGGAAATAATAAGTATAAAGAATCAAAGTTGTTTCATGATCAATCGGTACCAATTGAATCGTCGCCATATTGCCAGGACCCGGATAAATGGTCAACATTAGGTTCGGCCACAGCCAGAAGAAAGAACCGCCTTGCATTTCCGCCTGATTTAAATCGACTGTTCCATAATTTTTATCCGGTTTAACAATCGATCCTTGAAGTGAATAATTTTCACAGGTAATGATTTGATAATCATCCATGTCAAGGGCTGCAACGAAGCTTGGATGGGCGACATGACAGTGGTCACACTCTAAATAATTGTCAATAAACGCTTTCCAGTTCGCTTTAATCACCCGTGATGTTTGGTTTGTTCTTTTTAACTCGCTTAAAAACGGATATTTACTCAAGCGGTCGAAGAAATCGCCATAAGATTCACTAAGCGGCTTCGCGTTATCGTCCAAGTTAACAAAGATTAAAGATTCCAAGATTTCCATCCGGACTGAGCGTAGACAAGCGTCTTGTACACAAGCTGCATCTTCCCCTTTAAAGTTAGGTGCTTTGTTTAATTGCCCATCTAACTTAAATGTCCAGCCATGGTATGCGCATTGTAAAATTTTCTTCTTACCTGATTCACTTTTTTCAAGTTTTGTCGCACGGTGCGGGCAGACGTTATAAAAAGCGCGGATGACTTCATCCTGGCCACGAGTCACGATAATCGGTTCATTCGCTACTTCAGTGGTAAAGAAGGCACCTACTTTTTCTAACTGACTGACATGCCCCACAAGCTGCCAAGATTTAGAGAAAACAAGATCCATTTCTTTTTCAAGAACCTTCGGATCTGTGTATTTGTCATAAGTCAATGTTCTATCAAATGTCCGATTTGTTGCATTTTCTACTTTGTTATAAGCCATAATTCATTCTCCTTCATAAATAATTGATTATTAAGTACTTGCTAGCAAAGACCCTTATTAAAGATTAAAAATAGTACAACGATTAACAACATTAACAACGTGTTTACCTTGCTTCCTAACAATTTTATTTATTGCAATTATCGTGCCAACTTTTCAAAACAGTGCAAACACACAAAAAATTTTGATTTTTATTAAAAACGCTTTCATATTGAGTTATAATTAACTCAATATGGTCACATTTTTGTCAAAATTAACTCATCACCTTTAGAAAAGAGAGGATCATGCTATGAAAAGTCCTGATGCAACAGGCAATATTGAGATGACGTTACAAACTCTTTTAAAAATTCTCGATCATTCCAAAGATGAAATTTTCGTACTCGACGGCGAAAAGCGGATTCTATATGTGAACCAGGTCTGTGAGCGCCATTATGGGCTGAAGCCGAGTGATGTGATCGGCAAATATAATGTTGAGTTATTTGAAAAAGGCTACTGGAAACCATCCATTGTGCCGGAAGTGTATAAAAGAAAAAAGCCTTGCTACATGAGGCAGCAGACGTATATCGGGGCTGAACTGATGACGTCGGCGATTCCAATCTTAAATGACGAGGGTGAAATCGAACTAGTCGTCATCACATCGACCGAATTGCAGACATATAAAATGGGAAAAGCAAGTGGAATGAGTGATGAGTCAATAACAACTCAAACGGAAGATAAAGCGGGCCAGTTCATTACGAATAGCAGCAAAATCAACCGAATCCTAGCCTTTTGCGAAAAAGTGGCGCCTACAGATTCCACGATTTTAATTCAGGGAGAATCAGGAACAGGAAAAGGCGTACTCGCCCAGTACATCCACCGGATCAGCAAGCGGAAAAGCGGCGCGTTCCTGACGATTAACTGTGCGGCCATTCCGGAAGAGCTGCTCGAATCGGAACTATTTGGCTATTCAAAAGGGGCATTTACTGGCGCAAACAAAACCGGAAAACCGGGATTGATTGAAGCTGCGAACGGCGGTACAGTTTTTCTGGATGAAATTGGGGAAATGCCACTCGCCCTGCAGGCAAAGCTTTTACAAGTCATCCAGGATAAACAGTTCATTCCCATCGGCAGCAGCGAAATGAAAAAAGTCGATATCCGTATCATCGCCGCAACAAACCGGGACCTAATTGAAATGGTCAATGACAAAAGATTCCGGGAAGATTTATTCTACCGGCTGAATGTGATCGACATCCACCTGCCGCCGCTACGTGAGCGCAAAGAAGATATCATTCCGCTCACGTACAACTTTTTACACCAATTCAATAAAAAATACCAGGACAACAAAGTCATCTCGGAAGAATGCTTGAATCTATTAATCCATTATTCGTGGCCGGGAAATGTGCGCCAGCTCGAAAACTTGATTGAACGGTTAGTCGTCATTAGCGACTCAATCATCCAGGTAGCCGACTTGCCGGATATGATCACCGACAACGTTGAACAAGTCACCCAGCTCGCCCTCCCCACTTCACTCGATAAAGCGATTGACGAAACTAAGCGATTTTTAATCAGAAGAGCTTATCAAACTCACAAATCGTCTAGGAAAGTCGCAATAGACCTTGATATAAGCCAGACGAAAGCATCGAAACTAATCCGGGAGTACTGCGAGGATTTAATGAATAACTGAACGTCTTGGACTTTGTTAGATTGGCGTATTTTGGGAGCCAGAAGTAAACATTTTATGACTGGAGAAATCCAATAAAAATGCCCTGGGAGAGGTTATTCTCACCAAGGCATTTACCTAGATAAATAATTTTTGAGATAAAGTTAGATTTGCAATGGAAGGCGACTTAAGACCCTTCCTATCTGCTCCGCGGTGGTCTTTAGATTTTCCCGTGTTACATCTGGGTCCATCGCCACTTCTAAATCAACCGGTCCGTTCACGATGGTAAAATAAGCGGTAATCCCTGACTCATATAAGGAGGAATTGCCTTCTGATATATCACCAGCAAGTGCAATAACTGGAACTGCATGCTTTCTCGCCATTAGAGCCACACCCGCAGGCGCTTTTCCCATGGAGGTTTGTCCATCAAGCTTGCCCTCACCTGTGATGACGAGGCTTACTTCCTGTAGCTTGCTCTCCAATTGAGCCTGTTCAAGAATTAGCTGAACACCTGATTCTAACTCTGCCTCCAAAAATCCTGCAAAAGCTGCACCTAAACCACCAGCTGCACCTGCACCAGAAATATGTTGGAGCTCATGGCATAACTGCTTATAGACCACGTCAGCAAAATGTTGAAGGCCAGCATCCAATTCCCTTACCCTTTCAGGAGTCGCCCCTTTTTGAGGTCCATAAATGTAGGCAGCACCATTTTCTCCATAGAGAGGATTATTGACATCACAAGCAACCCGAAACTTCGCCATCCTCACCTTTTCAGGTACAGAACTCGCAACAATTTTGGTAATATTCTTCAGCTCAGCCCCCCCATGGCCAACTTCTAAACCTTCCTGATTGAAAAATTGGTATCCTAGTGCTTGAAGCATTCCAACTCCTGCATCATTGGTAGCACTTCCGCCAAGACCAATTATAAAATCACGGCAGCCAATATTAAGTGCTTCTAAAATCATCTCTCCGACACCAAAGGTTGTGGTGAAAAGAGGATTGCGCTCTTCCTTCTTCAATAAAGGCAGCCCACAGGCTTCCGCAATCTCAATGACAGCTGTCACCTGATTTCCTAAAATACCGTATCTCGCCTTAACTGGTTTGCCCAGTGGTCCGGTCACCGTGGTGTCCACGAAGCGTCCATTTGTCGCATGAACGAGCGCTTCAACTGTCCCTTCCCCGCCATCAGCAACCGGCACGGTCTGAATGTTGAAATCCGAATTTGCCTGTAAAAAACCTTCTTTAATAGCCATATTGGCTTCTCTCGATGAAAGACTTCCCTTTAAGGAATCCATCGCTATTAAAATATTCATGTTTGACTCCTCCCAGTTTATTCATTACTCTTGGATACCCGCCTTATTTGCGGATTGTCGCCTCCACCTTGCGAAAAGCACCGAATTTGCGGACTTCCCAACCCAACTTTCAATCCCCCTCTTTGAACGCCACCCAGTAGTGAAACCCCTTCCTTTTTGCTATAATAAACCAACTGAGGTGAATAAATATGCAATTTGAAGAGCGTATACATAAGTTTGAATATAAGTTAAATGATACGGACGACCAAATTATTGAATATATCTTATTAAACAAAGAGGACTTCGTAAGCCAATCGATCCAAAGCTTAGCCGCAAGCCTATTTACTGTTCCAAACACGATTACAAGACTCTCTAAAAAGCTGGACTATGATGGGTTCTCGCACCTGAAAAATAGTATTAAGGAAGAACTCGAATCTGCCAAAGCCCCCGCCCAGGATAGTTCCTATTATTATATCCAAAAGACCTTCGAGCTCATTGATATGGAACGAATCGAAGCGGCAGCGAAAATGATTTATGATGCTAAGCATGTCTTATGGTTTGGGGTTGGTGACACAGCTGATTACTGTGAAATCATGGTCCGGAATTTACGTGTGGTTGGAAAATCGTCCGAGCACTATATTCATCGCCATGAAATGATTCACATGCTTGAACAAATGAATAAACAGGACGTTCTCTTTTTAATCAGCCTATCGGGTGAAACCCCTCAAATCCTTGAAATGGCTGAAAAAGCACAACAAAGAGAAATACCGATTATTTCATTAACCCACTTTACTCGGAATTCACTTCAAGAAGCAGCCAATGTTAATTTATACTGCTATGCACCTAAAAAAGAAAAGAACGGCTATAACGTAACCGACCGAACCCCAGTTATGGTTGTATTGCAGACATTATCTCAATTTTATTGGGACCATTTTTAAAAATGTGTACATATACACGTGAAACCGCTTAAATTAGAATCCAGTGTGTAAAAATAAGAAGAATCGATCTTCTTATTTTTTTTTTGCTACGATAGACCCATGAAATGAAAACACTTTCACGAAAATAAGGAGGTAAACGTTATGCAACTCCAAGCACTTACCTCACCAAGCCTAATCAGTACTGGAAAGACCTTTGGCTCTAAGCAAGAAGTCATTCAGTACTTAGTTAAGCAGCTAGGTGAAGCTGGTAAATTACATTCACAACAAGAATTTCTTCAATCAGTTTTAGATAGAGAAAAGCTTTCTCCAACAGGCTTTGAAGGCGGACTTGCAATTCCACACGGAAAGTCAACTGCCGTCAAGGAAGCGGCATTTGCAATCGCCACCCTTAAAAATCCGGTAACTGACTGGGAAAGCATCGACCCAAACAATCAAGTCCAGCTGGTAATCCTGCTTGCGATTCCAGAGAATGAAGCGGGTTCAACTCATCTAGCATTGCTTTCGGAATTTGTAAAAAGATTATCTAACGAAGACTACAAAAACAGACTTTTACAAGCAAGTACTAATACAGAATTATTCAACCAATTAGATAAAACAGAAGCCGCAGAAGAAAAAGCAGCAGCAAAAAAATTGAACAAAACAATCCTAGCGATTACCGCTTGTCCGGCAGGAATTGCCCACACCTATATGGCGGCAGAAGCACTCATGAAAGCCGGAAAAGAACTAGGTGTTGACATTTTTGTTGAAAAGCAAGGGGCAAACGGCATTGAGGACCGCCACACAACAGCCCTTTTGAAAAAAGCAGATGCAATTATTTTTGCCAATGACGTGGCCGTTAAAAACGAAGAACGTTTTGCCCACCTGCCAAAGATAAAAACATCTGTCGCGACTCCATTAAGAAATGCGACAAACTTAATTCAGCAAGCACTAGAAAAGGCGGAAGCGACTCAGAAAAAACAGTACAATCCGTCACAAACCACTGATTCTTCCAATGAAGAGGGCGGCGAAAAATCATTTAAAACTGAAATCAAAGACTCGATCTTAACAGGTATTTCTTATATTATCCCGGTCATTGTGGCCGGCGGTATGACATTAGCGGTGGCAGTTCTAATCTCGCAAGCGTTTGACCTTCAGGATGTGTATGCGAAAGAAGGTTCCTGGCTTTGGTTATTAAGACAGCTTGGCGGGGGACTTCTTGGCCAGTTGATGGTTCCAATTTTAGCGGCTTATATGGCCTACTCAATCGCGGATAAACCAGCGCTTGGACCTGGTTTCGCGGCCGGTGTTGCTGCTAACTTGATTGGCTCTGGATTCCTTGGCGGTATGCTTGGTGGTTTCTTAGCTGGTTTCTTCTTAAAATTCTTAAAGAAAAAAATCCAGCCAAAAGGTACATTCGCCGGATTTATCAGCTTCTGGGTATATCCAGTTGTCGGAACACTTGTCGTCGGATCAATCATGCTATTCGTCATCGGTAAACCACTTGCCATGATCAACCAAGGCTTAATCACATGGCTTGGCAGTCTGTCTGGTACCAATGCCATTATTTTAGGTGCGATTCTTGGTGCGATGGTTTCATTCGACTTAGGGGGACCAGTCAACAAAGCGGCCTACACCTTCTGTATCGGTGCCATGGCGAGCGGAAACTTTATCCCTTACGCGACTTTTGCTTCTGTAAAAATGGTTTCTGCATTCTCAGTTACAGGTGCAACAATTATTGGAAAACAGTATTTTACTAAACAAGAACAAGAGGTTGGAAAGCAAACTTGGCTACTTGGCTTAGCGGGTATCACCGAAGGGGCTATCCCGTTCATGATTAACGACCCATTACGCGTGATTCCATCACTAATCGCCGGTTCAGCCGTTACAGGTGCAATTGTTGCCTACTTTAATATCGGCTTAAATGTTCCTGGCGCCGGCATCTTCTCGTTAGCGTTATTACAAGGACAACCAATGTTACTAGCAGCAAGCGTTTGGCTGGGAGCAGCCCTAATCGGAGCGGCAATTTCAATGGTTCTATTAATCGCTACAAGAAAAATGAAATTAAAAAAAGAAAATAAAGAAGTAGCTGCAACAAAAAAAGCAGCTTAATAGGGTTATCAATTGTGAACTTCGCGGAATTAAATGTGACCTCCACGGGATTATTATAAAATCAATCGGAATAAACATTACTATACGCGGAATTAATTCAAAAGCTCGCGGAATAATCGCTAAAACCCGTGGAATTGATTTATAAACAGATTAGTTAAATAAAAAAACATATGGTACCTAGAGACAAACTCCCTAGGTACCATTGACATTTGGAGGACATCATGAAAAAGGTTCATATCGTACCCCATATGCATTGGGACAGAGAGTGGTACTTTTCAACAGAAGAATCTCGAATTTTACTTGTTAATAATATGGAAGAAATAATGGAAATGCTCGAGAACAACTCAGATTATCCTTACTATGTATTAGATGGTCAAACCTCAATCCTAGAAGACTATTTTGCGGTAAAACCTGAGAATAGAGAGCGCGTGAAAAAGCTTGTTCAAGAAGGAAAGCTCATTATCGGACCATGGTACACCCAAACAGATGAAATGGTAGTCGGCGGGGAATCCATCGTCCGCAACCTACTGTATGGATTAAACGATACAGCAGAATTTGGACAGCCGATGATGATTGGCTATCTGCCCGACTCCTTCGGTCAAACTTCGCAAATGCCGCAAATCTTAAATGGATTTGACATTAAGTACTCCATTTTCTGGCGCGGTACTTCTGAGCGCCATGGTACGGATAAAACCGAATTCTACTGGGAAAGTGATGATGGCAGCAAAGTATTAGTACAGCTATTCCCGCTTGGTTATGCCATCGGAAAATATCTCCCTGAGGATGAGGAAAAACTAAAAGAACGGATCGATAAATATTTTACGATTCTTGACCGCGGCGCCACAACGGAAAACATTATTCTCCCGAACGGTCACGATCAAATGCCAATCCAAAAAAATATCTTTACCATAATGGAAAAGTTGCAAAACCTATATCCAGACCGTGAATTTTTCTTAAGCAAATATGAAAATGTATTTGAAGAACTCGAAAAGAATCAATCCCTGCCAACGCTTCAAGGTGAATTTTTAGATGGTAAATACATGCGTGTGCACAGAAGTATCTATTCGACTCGAATGGATATTAAAGCAGCGAACACACGAATTGAAAATAAAATCACGAACATCCTAGAACCATTAGCTTCGATTGCTTATTCCTTAGGCTTCGAATACCATCACGGGTTAATCCAGTTAATTTGGAAAGAAATCATGAAAAACCATGCCCATGACAGTATCGGTTGCTGCTGCTCCGATAAAGTTCATCGTGAAATCATGAACCGCTTCTTCCTAGCGGAGGAAAAGACGGATCAGCTAATCGAATTTTACAAGCGTAAAATCACGGATTCGATTGACACGGACCGTAAAGAAGATCGCTTAACAGCCTTTAACCTACTGCCTTATGACCGGCAGGATGTGGTGACCACTACCGTCATTTCAAAACTGAATTCCTTTACACTCGAGGATGCTGACGGAAACACCATTCCTTTTGAGGTGTTGAAAAAAGAAATCCTGGATCCTGGATTAATTGACCGTCAAATCGTTCACTACGGAAACTATGATCCATTTTTCCAATATACGATTCAATTAAAAGATTCGATTCCAGCGATGGGCTATAAAACATACTTTGTCGTTGGCGCCGAGACTAATATTACTAATTCACTGGTGGAAAAAGAAACGGTAGAAACGGAATTTTACAAGGTTTCCGTAAATCTAAACGGCACACTAAACATATACGATAAGCAGCTCCAAAAAGAGTTCAACCATGTGCTGCTGCTCGAAAACGGCGGAGATGACGGAGACGAATACGACTTCTCACCTCTACCAGATGAAAAACTTATTTATAGCGATAACGCACAAGCCGAAATAAAAATCGCCCAAAACCATTACGAAGCCCAAATTGACATTCAGTTAAAACTTGAGGTCCCTGGTGATTTAGAACATCGAAAAATGAATAAAGTGGACCGTTTTGTCGATGTTCATTGGAAGGTAACGATTCCAAATCACCAGCCAATCATTAAAGTGGATGCTGAAATAGACAATCAAGCAAACGACCATCGTCTTCGTGCCTTGATTCCTACTGGTATCGCCGCTTCCTTCTCGGTATCGGACAATCAATTCGGATTTATTAAACGCGATGTCTATGATTCGGCGATGGAATACTGGGAAAAAGAAAATTGGGACGAGCGTCCAGATTCGATTTATCCAATGCTTTCCTTCGTCGGCCTAACTGACGAGGAGCATGGGATCAGCGTATTAACGAACAGCACACGGGAGTATGAAATTATCGGAGAGAATGATGATACGATCGCGATTACCCTTTTCCGCAGCGTTGGCTTTTTAGGAAAAGAGGAAATGCTCAGAAGACCAGGTCGTCCATCAGGAATTAAACTTCCGACACCTGATTCCCAAATGATCGGGAAACTCAAACTGGATTTTGCGATTACAACACATAAAGGCTCAACGACCCAAGCAAACATCGGAAGAATGGCAAGGGAATTTACTACACCAATCCAAACCTATAATAAGATTCCGTATAATGCAATGAAGCTAAATTCATCTGGTGTCAAAACGCCATTAACCTTTAGCTTCCTAAAAGAAACTAGCCCGACTACTGTTTTGAGCACACTGAAAAAAGCTGAAAAAGAAGATCGCTTCGTTCTCCGCTTCTTCAATCCGAGAGAAGCAGAAGCGCAAGGGTCGTTTACACTGAATCGTTCCGTTGACCATGCAACAGAAGGAAACTTGAACGAAAAAGCAATAGCGCCATTAACATTGGACAATAATCAATTTCATGTTCCGCTAAAACGAAACCAAGTAAAAACAGTATTATTCTAAACGAAAAAAGCCTATTCCTTCTATAGTAATTAAAAGGATAGGCTTTTTTCTTTAACGGTTTTGAAATCATTAGATATTAATGTCAATTTCATCATTTTTCTTAAGCTCTTCTACTAGTTTAGTGAGCTGTTTTTGTTGTTGTTGTTCAAGTTGTTGCTTAATTTGCGGTTTTACTTCTTCAAGCTTTGGAAGTTTCTGACCTCCGGCACTTCCTTGCTTGGCTGATTGATCATAATGGGCTTGAATTTCTTCATCCGTTACTTCTTCTACTGGTATTTCTTTTTAGATATGCTATCCTACTTGACTTTCTTCTAAGGCATGTTGCCAACTTGGGTAGTAATACAAAGCACTCCGCATTAAATCAGGATAAAGTTGCTTTACCTCTTTTTTACGTAGAGAATTACCTTGGTCCTGTAAGTTCTGGATCTGAGTAATGACTTCCTTTGATGTGAATGGAACATCCATTTTTTCATTCCTCCCTTTCCAAGTTATCCTTACCATCTTTCCCTTTAGCTAACAAAATAAAACCTAAAACATAGGGTAATGATTCAAAAATGCTCCTTATATTTCTTTAATTTATAAATGACTGAAGGTTGACTAATCCCCAAATAATCTGCCATTTCGTATGTGGTTTTACACTGTTTGTATGCTTGTGCAATCAGTTGCATCTCAACCTTTTCTAAAGCCTTCTTTAGATCGTGTGTCCCATTTACTTCCTTTTCGATTGCCATGGAAGAGGAAACTTCTGTCTGTTCCCCTGTGATGGCTAGGGGAAGGTGGCTGGGATATATAGTGGGTTCTTCAATGGTCAGAATTAGCCGTTCAATTAAATTTTCTAATTCGCGTATATTTCCAGGCCATTCATAATGAGTCATTACTTCAAAAGTCGAGGAATGGAATTTCTTTATTGTCTGGTATTTATCATTGGTTTTCTTTAAATAATGTTGAATTAAAATAGGTATATCTTCTTTACGTTCATGTAAAGACGGAATTTGGATGGGGACCACATTCAAACGATAAAACAAGTCTAATCTAAACTTCCCCTCACCTACCATCTTCTCTAAATCCTGATTTGTTGCGGCGATTAGCCGGAAGTTAATAAGTCTTTCTTTTTTTCCACCGATGCGTTTAATACTTTTTTCTTGTAGCACTTTCAATAATTTGGCTTGCATGGCTAGGGGAAGTTCGCCGATTTCATCTAAAAAAAGAGTACCACTGTCGGCTTGCTCAATCAGTCCCTGTCTACCTTGTTTATTTGCCCCTGTAAAAGATCCTGGTTCATAGCCAAATATCTCTGATTCAAACAAACTTTCTGGAATCGTACTGCAATTCACCTCAATAAAAGGCTCTTTATTTCGATTGCTTTTATTATGAAGAGTTCGTGCAAACGTACTTTTCCCTACGCCAGATGGTCCTAATAAAAGAATCGTGGCATCGGTTTTAGCAACATTATGAATAGTTTTTAAAATTTGCTGAGTTTGATTACTTTTAGCGATAATCGAATGATGATCAATTTCCTTTTCTCTTAAATCCTCAACCTCTGTCTGATAGCCCTTTACTTTGCGTTGTAATAGTTCGTATTCTTCTTGCAATTTCCATATTTCGGTTTGATCCTGACTATAGCTAATCGCTCTAACCAGGCGACCTTCTTGATTGAAAATCGGATAGCCGGTTGACATGACAACATGGCCTGTTTTTGTATGCTGCATAATCCGAGTGAATTTTTTTTCCTTTAAAACGATTGCATTGATAGATGGAGCAAGAAGCCCTTCTTTTTCTAATTGATAAACCGATGTACCAATGTATGTATCAGGTTTCATACCATAAATAGCCCAATGTTCTGGATTAGATCTTAAAATGATTCCTTCTTCGTCTGTAATGGTTATGTTATTATTCGAGGTTTCGATAATTTTATTTAATTCCATCTCTAGCATTCTATCATCCAATACGTAACCCCCTTTTATGTTTATCGATGTTGATTAAAATATAAATCAAAAAAGAGTAAATAATCAAAAATTAAATTAAAAATCGAGAATTTGATTTAATTTTAAATCAATATTTCAAAAAGATTGCTAAAAAATGTCGTCTTTACCTGAAATATCCGTTGGCACGAATCTTGCTTAATTTATATTGAAGATGATAAGTCTCATTTTTTTCAGACATTTGTTCAAAACGAAAGGGTGTTCATGATGACACAAACTGAAAATTCAATCCAGGAATTAAGAGATTTAGATAAAAAACATTTTATCCATCCAACTTCCCCACTTAAACAGCAACAAGAACAGGGACCCGCTTTTATCTTTAAGGAAGGAAAGGGAGTCTATCTTCAAGATGTAACAGGAAAAAAAGTCATTGATGGTATGTCATCTCTCTGGAATGTAAACGTAGGGCATGGTCGTGAAGAATTAGGAAAAGCGGCGATGGAGCAGATGTCAAAACTGGGGTTCACTTCATGTTTTGCTACATATAGCAACGAGCCTGCCATTCGATTGGCCGCAAAACTTGCTCAAATCGCTCCTGGAGATTTAAGTGCCACCTTCTTCACTTCTGGCGGTTCGGAGTCTAATGATACAGCTTATAAACTTGCCCGCCATTACTGGATTCTAAAAGGGCAGCCAGGAAGGAAAAAGATTATTTCAAGAACGAAATCCTATCACGGAGTCTCCATGGGGGCAACAAGTGCGACTGGGTTGAAAGCTTTCCGGGATTTCACGAACTCACTGGCTCCTGATTTTCTATACGTAGACAACTTTTCCTCAAAATCTTTACGTGAATTGATTGTAGCAGAAGGTCCTGAAACGATTGCAGCTTTTATTGCAGAACCTGTACAAGGAGCGGGGGGCATTCATGTAGTTCCTGAAAATTATTTTAAGGAAGTACGGGAAATTTGCGACGAATATGGTGTTTTATTTATTACAGATGAAGTGATAACTGGATTTGGCCGAACAGGAAAGTACTTTGGAATGGATCATTACGGTGTTGCCCCTGATATGATGTGCTTTGCCAAAGGTGTTACAAGTGGATATGCTCAACTTGGAGGGGTCATGATTTCAGAAAAGATCCACCAGGAATTAACGGAGCTTTCATCTGGCACTTTGTTGCACGGATACACGTATAGCGGGCATCCAATGGCCTGTGCGGTTGCATTAAAAAATTTGGACATTATTGAACAGGAACGTTTAATAGAAAATGCTGAAGCCATGGGTCAGGAACTGCTAAAAGGGCTTCACCAAATCCAACAAGAGCGAAAAATCGTCGGTAAAGTAAAAGGACTTGGATTGATGGCAGGTTTTGAAATTGTCCAAGATTTACACATAAAAGAACGTTACGCTGCGCCTCTATCTCCTGCAATTGTTAAGGAAGCTGCAAATCAAGGGCTTATTTGTAGATCAGTCGTCTTGGATGATCAAGATATAGTAGTATTTGCTCCTCCGTTAACTATTAATAAAGACGAGATCACGAAAATGATTGAGATTCTAAACAATTCCATCCGTGTTATCGAAGCAGATGTTATAGCAAACTATGTAACCACTTAAAGACATAAATGAGTCAATAACATAAATAATTGTAAGGTGAGGAGATTAATGATGAAAAAAAACTTATTTATTAATGGAGAGTGGGTAGAGGCAAAAACTTATACTCCTTTATTATCTCCCTACAATGGAGAGGTGATTGCAGAAGTTCCTGCAGCAACTCTTGATGAAGTAGAAATGGCGCTCTCTGCTGCATATGAAGCTAGAAAAACAATGGCTGGTATGCCAAGTTACCAGCGCGCAAGGATTTTAGAGAATCTTGCAAATCTATTAGAACAAAGATCAGATGAAGCGGCAGAAATAATTGCTCGGGAGGCAGCTAAACCCCTTTCTACTGCAAAAGGGGAAGTTGCTCGCACGATTCAAACATATAAATTTGCTGCAGAAGAAGCAAAACGGATACATGGAGAAACTATACCGTTAGATGCTGCCCCAGGAGGAGAAGGAAGAGTTGGCTATACCGTAAGGGAACCAATAGGAGTAATTGCGGCTATTACACCTTTTAACTTTCCTATGAACCTAGTAGCACATAAAGTAGGACCTGCACTTGCGTCAGGTAATACCGTTATATTAAAACCGGCAGGACAAACACCATTGTCTTCATTCTTTCTTGCTGAGTTAATCCAAGAAGCTGGATTACCTGCAGGAGCATTCAATGTTATAACAGGAAGCGGGACATTGATAGGTGAAAAGCTTGTTACAGATGAAAGAGTTCAAAAGATATCATTTACCGGAAGTCCTGCCGTAGGCATTGGTATTCGGAATAAAGCCGGTTTAAAGAGGGTCACACTTGAATTGGGTTCTAACGCTGCGGTCATTGTCGACAAAGGCGTTGATATTGACAAAATCATTCCACGTTGTGTATCTGGAGCATTTGCTTTTCAAGGGCAAGTTTGTATCTCCTTACAGAGGGTTTATGTTCATGAAGAACATTATGAACTATTTGTAGAAAAATTCGTCGCAGCGACTCAGAAGCTAAAACTTGGAGATCCTCTAGATTCGATGACAGAAGTTTCGGCATTAATCAGTCCCCGAGAGATCCAACGATCCCTCGAATGGATTGAGGAAGCGAAGCAGCAAGGGGCAATAGTTGCCACAGGAGGTAAAGCGGAAGGGAATATTTTGCATCCCACTGTTTTATTGGATGTGGATCCGTCCCAAAAAGTCTCTTGCCAAGAAGTGTTTGCCCCTATCGTTTTAATCAATAAAATCTCATCTGTTGATCAAGCAATAGAGCTTGTCAATGATTCTCGCTACGGATTGCAAGCAGGAATTTACACGGAGAACATCCATACGGCTTTAGTGGCCTCGCAAAAGTTGCACGTAGGTGGCGTTATAGTAAACGATATACCTACATTCCGTCTGGATCATATGCCATATGGGGGAGTAAAAGAAAGTGGAATTGGCCGAGAAGGTGTAAAGTACGCCATTGAGGAAATGACGGAACTTAAATTAGTAGTATTTAATCAAAATAAATAACTTTTAAACTTATAAAAATGAATGATAAATCAAATCGTTTGGAAACTGAAACTTTCTTTGCTGGATCAAATAGCACCGGAACGTACCGGTGCTATTTGGCATGACACAGAGCTCAATAGAACACTTAAAAAAAAGGAACATCTGCTTTCACCCAAGCAGATGTTCCTTCAACGATGTATACGGTTCGGGTGCAAAAAGCACTCGCTAGAAACATAGATTCCCTGTTTCCTCTAAATTGATTCCATATCTTTTATAAATCTATAAATTCGCAACTTTTGGTGATAATGGTATATTCTTAACCTGTTTATCAGGTTTTGTAAAAATGCAGAAAGCAAGACTGGCAATTAATAATAAAGTGGCAGACATGATGACAGAGTAATTAAATCCGATCCTAATGTTATCGCCTGCAGATTGAACAACAAAACCAATTACAGCTGGACCAATAATGCCTGACAAGTTTGCAAGCCCTAGCAAAACACCTGACATTAATCCTCTTCGTTCAGGAAGTAAGTGATTCACAATCTGGGGTGCAAGTGGAAACATACCATTTACAAACGCCATTCCCAAAAACAGGGCAATAATTGCTCCAAATGCACTTTGGACAAATGTTGTAGAATAAAAACTTAGAGCTGCTAACATTAAAGATGTTCCTGCAACAAGCACACGGGATGTTCGAATATTTTTTGTTTTTTTAAGTAACCGATCTGAGATAAATGAGATAAGTACACCACCAAGAGCAGAACCAAGGCCTATGAACATAACTGCATAACCCATCTGTGTTTGTGTTAAATGCACAATTTTAACAAGATAGGTCGGCATCCATACAAACGACCAGGTAAGTATCCAGTAAGACATGAATAGAGCAAGGCAAGTAAAGATAAAAGTAGAAGATAGAAAAAGTGGATAGATCTCTGACCATTTCACTTTCTCGGGAACTAAGGTAGATTCAGCCTTCACTATATTTCTCCCTTTTTCCCCTTTAAAAGTAAATAGCCATAATACTGCCCAAACCAGACTTAATACACCTAAAAAAACTAAAACCATTCGCCAACCATAAATTCCAATCATGTAAATGAGAAGAGGAACCATCAATTTAGCGACCATGCTCCCTGTATTCATAATGGAAATCGCAAGGCCTCGCTGTTCAGCATTGAAATGTTTGCTTATATGGCTAATAGCAGTTGCATGAAATGGTCCTTCAATAGCACCTAGAAGGACACGACACAATATGAGCATTGGCAATCCGTAAATTGCTAATGTTCCAAACTGTACGATTGTCAAACCAATCGCCATGAAAGCGAGCATTCTGCCTGTTCCAATTCGATCTGACAATGCAGCTCCAACAATCCCCATAATTGAAAACAACCAAAAAAAGCTGCTTCCAACGATACCCCATTGACTATAGTTAAGATCCAAATCTTCCATAATAGGTATAGCTGCGTACCCTAAAATCGCCTTATCGGTAAAGTTAATCAAGTAAAGAACGGACAAAAAAGCTATAACAACCCATTTTAATTTCATACAGAAAACACATCCTTTTTTGATAATAAAATGATATAGGTACTCTCCATTAATCTACTTAGAAAAGGAAGCACAAATAGACATTATAATTAAATCAATATGGCTGAAATTTTGAGCTTAAATCCATTAAAGAAAGCGCTTTAATTTTGAAAATTTAAAAAATAAACAACGTAATACTCCTATATGAATTAAAGAATAATAAAACGCAATTGTCCACTACTATAAATCATACATTTTCTTTAATACCCGAGAGCAAACCGATCTTTTCTTGGATTCGAGCCACAATGATGATAAGATAGGGGTTTCCTGAGTTCGAGGCAATTTAGGTTGCTTGTCCAAAGTTAATCCTGGTCCTACTATGGATAACTTGAATCGTAATATGGAGGAAGTAACTGTTTCCATCTCCATTTGTAATTCTGTCTCAAGAATTCTCCCTCCTTTCATTCCGGCAAAAGTACTCTAGTGATGGTATAAGTTACGGATATATAATTTTTTGAGCACCCTATTGTGTAATCTGTAGAGCCTCTAAATAGAGACCCTACCTAGTGTTTACACTACAAATTGAATGCACCGTATAGGAGTGAAGCAAATACTACTAATCCAGGGTGTACTTTCATTTTTTGCATTAATAAATAACTGCCTATTCCTAAAAATAGAATTTGTCCTATTCCTATTTGAAAGTAAGATTCATAGAATGATTGAAATGCCATCACTCCAAGAAGTACCGCAATTGTCGGTTTGACGTATAGTGTCATGCGTTTAACTTGCGGAGACGTTCTAAATTTATACAGAATACCCATTAGAGTAAGCATGAGTATAAGAGACGGAGTAACGGTTGCAATTACTGCCAGGAATGAGCCAAGGAATCCTCCCTCTTGAAATCCGATGTAGCCTGCCATCTTTGTTGCAATCGGACCGGGCAGAGCGTTCCCCATCGCTAAAGCTTCATTAAATTCTTGCGTTGTCATCCATTTATAGTGCTCTACTACTTCTTTTTGAATGAGAGGGATGGTTGCTGGTCCTCCGCCATATCCTAAAATATTAGTGATGAAAAAGACCCAAAAGATATACAAATAAATGATCATGCTGATAGTCCCTTATGCATTTTCTTTTTCTCAGACGTATTGGTAGGTTTCACTACAGCAATTACTAAAAGAGCTCCTATTAAAAATCCAGGATGAATACCGAAGTATTCGATCAGTACTAGTGCGACAATGATGTGCAATGTGGTAAAAAACCACTTGAGTCCTTTAATTGAACTCTGTACGAATTCCCAAGTTAAGACTCCAAGCATCACTGCTACTACCGGTACAACTGCCTTTGTCATGCCTTGAACCCATTTCAAATCTTTGAACACAATTAATGTACTGAGCATTATAATCATTAAAATGATAGTAGGTAAAATGGTAGCAAAGATGGCATTTATCATTCCTAGTACGCCACCAATGCGAAATCCGATATATCCCGCCATCTTTGTTGCGATAGGACCGGGCAACGTATTGCCAATCGCTAACACATCACCAAATTCCTCATTGTTCATCCAATTAAACCGTTCTACTACCTCTTTTTGAACGAGTGGAATCGTTGTTGGTCCCCCGCCATATCCAAGCATGCTGCTGCGAAAAAATGCGATAAAAATGTCTAGTTGTTTCATAGAATCAATCCTTTATTTTGGATTACCAACTGGCAATGGCCCCATCTGTCCTTGATTCTGTGCCACCCATCAGTACACCCGTTTCAGGGTTTCGCCATATAATTTGACCGCGGCCAAACGAACCTGAGTCTACCATAACTTTAATGTCATGTCCTTTTCGTACTAATTCTTCTGCAATGTGGGATGGAAATGTTTTTTCTACTTCTACTGTCTTTTCGTTCTTCCACTGCCATCTTGGTGCATCTAATGCTGCTTGAGGATGTAAGTGAAAATCGATTGTATTCATAATGACTTGAACATGCCCTTGCGGCTGCATATATCCTCCCATTACACCGAATGGTCCAACAGGTTGATTATCCTTCGTTAAAAATCCCGGAATAATTGTATGGTACGTCTTCTTACCGCACTTAAGGCAGTTATAATGAGTAGGGTCAAGACTGAAATCATGACCTCGATTTTGTAAGGCAATTCCTGTTCCTGGTACTACAATCCCAGAACCAAAGCCCATGTAATTACTTTGGATAAACGATACCATGTTACCCTCTCCGTCTGCTGTTGCAAGGTACACGGTGCCTCCGCGTGGCGGTACACCTGGAGCTGGGGTGCATGCATCACTTCCAATCAGTGCTTTACGCTGCTGGCCATACGATTGACTTAATAGCTCTTCTGTAGTTACAGCCATATGCTTAGGGTCTGTAATGTATTGCTTGCCGCAAGTATAAGCAAGCTTCATTGCTTCGATTTGTTTGTGGTATGTGTCTGTTGCTTCTTTTGCTGTGAAATCAAATCCTTTTAGTATGTTTAAAGCCATAAGAGCAACGATACCTTGCCCGTTTGGCGGGATTTCCCAAACATCATAGCCGCGATAGTTTACCTTAATAGGATCAACCCACTCTGGTTTAAAGGTTGCTAAATCATCTTTAGTTAAATAGCCTCCAAAATCCTGAGAAGCTGCTACAATTTTTTCTGCAAGTGCACCTTTGTAAAAGCTTTCCCCGTTTGTTCTTGCGATTTCTTCTAGTGTGTTAGCGTGGTCAAGAGACGACCATATTTCTCCGACTTCAGGTGCTCGTTCCTTAGGTGCAAAGGTCTCAAACCAAGCTTCGAATTCTGCTCCTGTACATTCCTGTTTGTATTGTTCAAATGCTTTTTTCCAAAAGCACCCTAGCGTAGGTGAAACAGGAAAGCCGTTTGCTGCATATTCAATTGCTGCCTTCATAACTTCTAGAAGCGGTAGACGTCCAAAACGTTTTGATAATTCTACCCAGGCTGCAGGAGCACCTGGTACAGTTACCGGCAGCCAGCCGTGCTTTGGCATTTTTTCGTGTCCATCTTCTTTTACCTTCTCGATGGAGATATTCATAGGTGCTGGACCGCTTGCATTTAGTCCGTGTAATTGTCCTTTTGTCCATACAAGCGCAAAGGCGTCCCCACCAATTCCGTTTGAGGTAGGCTCTACTACTGTCAAACAAGCAGCTGTTGCAATGGCTGCATCAATCGCATTTCCGCCTTTTTTCAAAATATCCAACCCTGCTTGTGCAGCTAAAGGCTGAGACGTAGCGACCATTCCATTCTTGGCAAATACTACATTTCGTTGTGATGTATAAGGTGAATAGTGTGGATCTAACTGTAAAGCCATAATAATACCTCTCCCTTTAAATGTAATATGCACTCTTTTCCCTTGATTCAATTAAGTGTTCAATCCGTGCTAAACGAAGTGATTGGCTTAATACAATTACAAAAACTGGTGGAGATTAATAGCCCGCAACTCATAAAAATAACTTCACTCCATCCAAAATGGCTTAAAAATATCCTACCAGACCAGCCTATCCTCTTTTTTTTCCTATTTTTAGTGTACCCCTTGAAAAAGGTTAACGTCTATTGCATTATAATTATAAAAACGATACCTTTTTGTTATCAATAAAATAGAAAGGGGTTATATGAAATGGAATGGCAGCAACTTGAATATTTTCGTGTAGTTGCAAAAACAGAACACTTTAGAAAATCCGCGGAGCAGTTGGCAATTTCTCAGCCTGCCCTCAGTCGTTCTATCAATAAACTAGAAGAGGAACTTGGAGTCACACTTTTTGATAGGACTGGACGTTCCGTTCATCTAAATAAGTTTGGACGACTTTTCTTGAAACGAGTTGAAAATGGATTAAATGAGATTTCGTTTGGCATCCAGGAAATTAATCAGTTAAAAAATCCATACACAGGAACCGTTTCCCTTGCATTTCTACAAACATTGGGCATAACCATTTTGCCTAAAATAATCAGCAATTTTAATAAACAATATCCCCATGTGGAGATCCAAATCTATCAGAACAAAATAGTAACCAGCATTCAGCAGCTTCTCACCAGAGAAGTTGATTTATGCCTGATTGGTTCGTTTGAGCATAATCCGAATATTACATGGCATCCATTAATGAATGAGGAGCTGTTCTTAAATGTACCTGCCAATCATCGTTTCGCATCAAGATCCTCAATAGCTCTTAGCGAGTTATCCAATGACAATTTTATAAGCTTTAAGGAAGGATTAGGGATGAGAGAGTTAATTAATAAATTTTGTAAAAATTCAGGATTCACACCAGTAATAAAATTTGAAGGAGAAGACGTACCCACTATAGCAGGTCTTGTTTCAGCTGGGCTTGGAGTTACCATTATTCCAGCATTTCATGGAATCAGCCCGGAAAAAATCAAACAAATTCCAATTTCCAAACCATATTGCCACCGAGAAATAGGAATCGCCTGGTTAAATGGGATTACTTTATCACCGTCAGCGGAGTTATTTCGAACCTATGTAACAGAAATGTTTTAGTTAATCAGTTTATTCTAATGGAGATTACGACCTGCTGTACGTTATAGAGAAAAGTATTTTAGAATTATTATTCAGTACATAAAAAAGCTGATTTCTTAACGTATTAGAAATTATTTTTACCATTTATGCATTTGGTTAGAAGAGTTTGATTATGATTTTCCGGAAGAAGAATTTATGGACATAAATACTTGGAACGATTATAACAAGAAGGCCCGTGTGCATGTAAAGGAGAGATTGGAGCTGTATAGGAGAGAATACAAAGAGCTGGTGGGGTTATTACAATAGTTTGATAGTCATCTGCAGAAATTTACACAATATTTTTAAAATGAGAGGCTGGGTCCATAACCCTCAACGGATGTTTCAGTAAATATAAAGAGTAAGAGGAAAATAGTAAAATAGAATAAAAACTCATTTGCAATTCAAAATTGCAAATGAGTTTCCAATCAAACACTTCATTTTTATATGGTTACAATACTCTCTGCCATCTCTGGAAAATCAATAAATGGGTTCCGATTGCCTTGAAGTTCATGGATCGCTTGGTTGCGATGCTTTTCATAGATGGAGACCGGAAAGGTTTGATGCCATTCTAGCAATAAAGAGACATTCTCTAGTTCTTTTTTTATTGTGTTTGGATAGCGAAGTAGGAAATAGAGTGTTGCTCTGGCAACGATTCCTTTGCCGTATTCTGGTTCGAATTTACTTTCTTCCGCCTTGCCGCACCCATCTTTGATTCCTAGAAGCCATCCTTCAGGGACATAATCGTGGAAATCATAGTAAGGATGGTTGCTGCGACTGCTATTGCAGGTGGATTCGCAAGCAAATAGATGATGCAAGTCTCCTCTCATCGGTTCTTTTTTATCGAACCATGATTGAGGAACTACATGTTCACAGTTTAATAGATCTTCCGTAAAGATGCCGATTAACCCTTTTGCCTGCATTTCATGGAGCCGAATGTCCTCCTCTATGACAGAAAGTGGATTCATCCCTTTTTCAGAATAAAGGCTTTTTAATGAACCGTTTTCCTGCAAATCAACCCAAGGGTACACATAACGGTGCGGGCTGTAGTTTAACTGATCTATATGTGTTTTTTCAAGCAATGCATGGAGGCTGTCTGACAGATTAGCATCCGTGAATGAAATGCTCTGATAGTATTGATTCCTAACTTCCTTATCTTTCTTTTCATCATAATAGGGTCTTTCTTTATACTTTAAAAAGTCTGACTTGGCTGTTTCCCATTCACTGTAAAGCAAATCTAGCTTTTCCATTATATTTTCAACGCTTGAGCAGATAATTTTTGGCTGAACACATCCGATAAGTAGTCCTCTGCTGTTAAGTACAGCAAACCGTTGCCTTCGAGTTTTGGCGAGTTTCCTAGAGGAACCGTTCTCTTGATTAATTGGGCATACAGCTCAAACTCGGTTAGATTTCGCTCAAATTTTTTGTTGACCAAATCTTTTATTAGGGCAAGTGCACCGGATATATGCGGTGTGGCCATCGAAGTTCCGCTCAAGATTGCATAACTTCCGTTTAAATACGTGGATAAGATTTCTTCACCAGGACCTACTAAGTCGACTTCATTATTCGAATTTGAAAATTCAGAAGAACGGCGTTGCAGATTAATGGCTCCGACGCTGATGACTTCATTGTAGCTGCCAGGATAGGCGAATTCATCTGAAGATTCCTGTCCATCTCCCTCATTACCAGCAGCACAAACGACTAGGATTTGCTTAGCGATTGCGTTTTGAATCGCTTGATGCAACTCAGGTACATCCTCAGAACCGCCGAGGCTCATCGAGATGATATCCGCCTTTTGTTCAACGGCGTAGTTAATTCCATTTATGATCCAGTCATATTGCCCAGATCCATTTTTATCAAGCACCTTTAAAATCAATAAACTTGCTTCAGGGGCAACACCAATGACTCCTGTACCATTTTGGACGGCAGCGATTGTGCCAGCTACATGGGTCCCATGGCCATTATAGTCAGTGTATACATCAGGTTTTCCATTATCATCATCAGTGAAATTCCGTCCACCGATAATCCGCTCACTCAAATCAGGATGGTTGACATCGCAGCCTGTGTCCAAGATCGCAACCGTGATTCCCTTACCTTTCGATTTCTCCCAGATTTTTGGAGCTGCAATCAGCTCAACCCCTTTTGGCACCTCAGACACCACTTCGACCTCTTCATTCACTTGATACGGAATTAATTGTAATCTTCTCTCCATTCGTATCCCTCCTGCCAGAATTAGTTTTCTGTATATTCTTGGGAGTTACCAATAGTTTAACAATTCAGAATCTATTAAAACAGTTACTTTAGTTGCATTTTTACGAACTAATGTTCCTATTTATACTCTCTTAAAGCACAATTATCTGTAATGGAATATATGGTAAGTTTAATTAAAAACGACTCTCAGAGATAAATTAGAGAGTCGTTTTTTTGCTATAAATATATTTTTATTCCCGTTCGATTTCACATGAGTATCCCCATAGCTAAAGCAAGGGGTTTTACGCTGCTTTTTTTTGATAAAGAAGCCACTGCACACATTAAGCAAAGAGGACGTCAATCTCATCAAGTAAGCGATTTAAGAAATCTTGCAGCTTTTGTAAAAATGACTGACCTTCTTCAGATTGCAAAGAAGTCGAGATTTTTTCTGTCATAACACTTATTTGTTCTTTTACTTGGTTCCAGTCAATATCCATAGTCTTCAGTTTGTTGAAGAAGTCTACTAACATATCTAACTCTGCATCTGTTAAAGTAATCCCAAGCTCCGTGGCAACTTGTTCAATTAATGTACGCAAGTCAGCTTCTGTTTTGGGTTCATTCTTGGCGATTTCATCCTTAACTTTTCCCATGAGAGCAGCAGCATTGTCCGCTCCAATGGAGTCCCCGAGCTGTGCGGTTTTCACCATTTCTTCATTCGCCACTTTTTTGATTTCTTCAGGGATTTCTTCATTAGTTGTCGTTTCATAAGCTTTCATAATTCCCGTTAAAGCCGCTGTACCTGTAACAGAAAATGGAGCGGCAATCTGAATGGTTGCATCCTTTACACCCGCTGTAGTCAAGGCATTTGTATACATTTCATCCGTAACCCATGTAATATTGTTCGTTTGAACCTCTAACCCAGAATCTTTGGCACCGGTTGTGATGCTCGCTGATGAAATAGCAATGGAACCAATTTGTGCCTTAGGTATAGACTCCCCTAAATAATCATGCTCTTCTTTATTGGATACGGTAATAATTTGTGCGTTTTCCGGTGCTGCTAACTCTGCTAGCATTTCATTTTTTTGCTGTTTGGTTAGGTCTTCTCCTAATGTAACAATGACATCTCCTTCTGCTACGTCTGCAAAGCTAACAGATGGAACAGAGAAAAGCATCGTCATCGCAAGAAACATTGCTTGAAATTTTCGTTTCAAAAAAAAAACCTCCTTTTATACATTCAACCATTCCATATAAGAATGGGTAATGTTTTGCCACTTATATTTAATATCCAAAAAAATACTTTCTGAAAAAGTGGCTTTGCATCATCTTAACATAGAGGTTTGGGATTACATTTAAAGAATGGGTAACATTCTTGCTAATTATATTAAGATTCTTACATGAGGGATAAAAATGTTACAAACCATTACAGTAAACCTCAAAAATCCAAATTCCAATAGAACTGAATTCCGTTATCCATCTTAAGTAATCATTAAAAGAACTTTAAGCATGACAAAAAGGCTTCACTAAGTGCGAAGCCTTTTTGTTAGCAGAGTGAATGTTAATCAATTGTCTGATCGAAATTAGATATTGACTTCTCTTCAAAAGAACATTCCTTTAGTGGAACGACCTTCGATTTATGAACGAGTTTATACCCGAGCCATAATGCCAAAAAGATTGGTAAACCAATATAAGACACGGCTAATCCATACCAATCAATCTCACTAGTTAAAAAAGCTTGATAATTTTGGCCGAAAATGACAATGACACACATCGCAAAAGCGAGAATTGGGCCGAGCGGGAACCATTTCGCTTTAAATTTCAAATCGTTCAAGTCCCTGCCCTGGGCCGTATATGCTTTTCTAAAACGGTAGTGGCTGACTGCAATTCCAAGCCAGGCAATAAATCCAGTTAAGCCTGACGCATTTAATAACCATGTATACACTTGATCTCCAAAAATGGACGCTAAAAAGGCCAAGCCTCCGATTATCGTTGTGATGACCAGGGCATTCATCGGAATCCCGCGATTATTTATATTTTGTAAAAATTTAGGCGCCTGTCCGTCCTTTGCCATGGACCATAGCATGCGTGTCGATGCATATAATCCGGAACTCCCAGCAGATAAGACCGATGTCAAAATGACTGCGTTCATCACAGATGCCGCAAATGCAATGCCCACATTCTTAAATACAAGGGTAAAAGGGCTGATAGCGATGTTGTCGACATCCCTGCCTAACAGATCAGGACTTGTATAAGGAATAATAAGGCCAATGACTGCAATGGCAACGATATAGAATAGAAGAATACGCCAAAATACTTGTCGAATCGCCTTTGGTACGTTTTTCTCCGGCTCTTCACTTTCTCCTGCAGCAATCCCCACAAGTTCCGTTCCTTGAAAGGAAAAACCTGCAATGAGAAAAATACTTAAAATGGACAAAGGGCCGCCATGAACCGGAGCATCTCCTAAATTAAAGTTTTTAAACCCGATAAACTGACCACCCAGAATACCGAAAATGGTGAGCAAACCGACTCCAATGAAAACAATGACGGTCACTACTTTTATTAAGGAGAACCAATACTCTGATTCCCCGTAACTTTTAACCGACAATGCATTCAATAAAAAGATCAGTCCTAAAAACAGTGCACTCCACACGATGCTCGGTACATCCGGAAACCAGAACTTCATAATAATAGCGGATGCAGCGATTTCAACCGCCAGTGTAACCGCCCAGTTGAACCAATAATTCCAACCAAGTGCAAAACCAAAGGCCGGATCGACAAAACGGCTGCCATAGGTTGCAAACGATCCCGAAATCGGCATTAAGGTAGCCATTTCTCCGAGACTTGTCATCAAAAAGTAGACCATGATGCCGATCGCTCCATAAGCGATTAGCGCTCCACCAGGACCAGCTGTTTGAATGGACGCCCCTGTCGCTAAAAATAACCCTGTCCCGATTGACCCTCCAATAGCAATCATCGTCATGTGACGTGCCTTTAGTTTGCGTTGAATATGCCCTGTACTTTCTTCCTTATTCTGATATTTCTGATTATTTTGGTCATTATTATAGCTTTTGATTGCTCCCATTCTTGTCCTCCTTCATTTTTGAACTTATAAGCATCTGATAAAATTCATCTCCCGCTTACTATTGATAAACGGGAGATGGCTTGCTAATTATTTCGAAAAATCAAAGTAGTTTCGCTTCAATAAGCGTGGAGCTGCCATAAGTGTTTCATACGTCATACTTTTTGCGAGCTTTGAGCAATCAATTAAAAATAGATGATCCTCAATTTCTTTCACTGTTTGATCTGTTTGATAGGTCATACCGCATTCCAAGCAATGAATGGATGGTGTGTCCTGAATTTCGATTGCATTTGTTCCATCTGGAAGTTCCCAATACACTGTGTTGCTTGTTTCACGTGCTGTGTCGGATTCGCACCATTGACAAATCAAAATTATTCCTCCTTTGCTCCCACTGTTTCATATTTCTTCATTTGTGATTGGAATTTTTTCTCTTTTAACTCGTCACGTTTGTCACGTTTATCTTTTAATGAACTATGCTCATTGTTTTCGTTATACGTTTTGCGGCGATCTAACCGTTTTAATCCTTCAGGTGTAAGGTTAAATTTCGTATCATCAATAATCGATAGAACACCATTACTTTCAAACTTTTCAAACACTTCAGGATATACCTTTTTGTAGTAATCCTCTGCACTGCCTGACTGATAATTTGTTGGTTCTGGATAAGATGTAATGACACCTTCAAAGTTACGTAATACGACTTTATTAGCACTTTGAGAAATGATATAGTTCGGCTGCAATGGAATTTTGCCTCCTCCACCCGGGGCATCAACAATAAATGTCGGAACGGCATAACCCGATGTATGGCCGCGAAGTCCTTCCATAATTTCCAATCCTTTGCTGATTGGTGCACGGAAATGGCCAATCCCTTCTGATAAATCACATTGGTAAATATAATATGGACGAACGCGAATTTTAACAAGGTCATGCATAAGCTGTTTCATGATCGGTACACTGTCGTTAATACCTGCTAAAATAACCGCCTGGTTACCAACAGGTACACCAACATTTGCAAGCATTTCACATGCACGCTTCGATTCTTCCGTAATTTCAATAGATGTATTAAAATGTGTATTCAACCAAACTGGATGATACTTTTTCAAGATATTACAAAGATTTTCGGTAATACGCTGTGGGAATACGACAGGTGCTCTTGTACCGATACGAATAATTTCTACATGCGGAATCTCACGTAAATTCTTTAAAATATATTCTAAAATATTGTCATTAATAAGGAGCCCGTCTCCTCCGGAAATTAACACATCTCGGATCTGTGGGTTCGATGCGATATAATTAATTGCTGTGTCTAACTGTTTCTTTGGTACGCCCATTCCGATTTGTCCGGAGAAGCGCCTTCTCGTGCAGTAACGGCAGTACATAGAGCATTGGTTTGTAACTAAAAACAACACGCGATCCGGATAACGATGGGTTAACCCAGGTACGGGTGAATCTTCATCTTCGTGAAGGGGATCTTCTAAGTCATATCTTGTTTTATGCAATTCCGCAGAAATCGGAACAGACTGCATTCGAACCGGACATCTTGAATCATCGGGATCCATAAGCCATGCATAATATGGCGTGATGTTTAATGGGATTGTTTTTGTTGAGATTAAAACCCCTTCTTCTTCCTCTGGTGTTAAGTTAACTACTTTCTTTAAGTCTTCTAAATTTTTAATAGTATTCGTCAATTGCCAAACCCAATCGTTCCATTGCTCATCCGTTACATCCTTCCAAAGCTCGATTTCTTTCCAATGTCTTTTCGGTTTGAATAAAGTGTTTCTCATTATTAAATTCCCCCTAAATTGGTTGATTTTTTATGAACCTTTAATGAATTCTCTGTTTATTAAGAAATGGAGTATTCCATATAATAGCGATTTTCCCCTTCACCAAATTCATCGAATCTCGTCTCTTTTATAGCAAATCCCATTTTTTCATATAGCTTAACAGCTGACTTATTTTCAACGTTGACCGTTAAGCATATTTTTTGAAATCCATCTTGCTTCAAAATCGAATAAATATCATCAAGGAATAATTTTCCGATGCCTTTCCCTTGCTGGTCGGAGCGGACATAAAACCCAAAAATGTAGGCTTTATGAATATCATTGTAAGCTCTCATCACTTCGCAAATCGCAATCGGCCTTGGATCATTTTGCTGCCGGTATTGAATGAGTTTCCCGTAGCGTGTAAGCGGAACAAGGGCTTGTTCATCTACTGCTCCTAATCCCGGAAACGCATCTCGCTCAAGTTCCATCATCATATTTAGCTGTTCTGGATTCAATGAAGCTGGTACTTCGACATAATAGGTTTGGTTTAATGTGTCCACTTTTCTGTCCCCCTCCGTTTTACTTCATATTGAATATCATCGAGCGGCCAAATTGGCATAGGAATATTACGATACGTAAAAGTGGTTAAACGATTGGATGCAACACCAGGTGCATCCACATAAATGATCCTGCCAACAATCGGCTCAAACGCTGCCCGGAAATGATTTTTAGCCTTTAGCCCAAGAATTCTTTTCGTGGCTGGCTCAAGACCAATATGACGAAACATTTCCGGATCATTCGCTGACATCGGTCTTCCAATAAGGAGGATATCCATCTTGCCAACGCGAATGTGTGCCGCTCCCTTTAAATCGACTCTTAAATGCTGGTTGAACGGTCCAGAATTGTGAAATACACCGTCTGATAAGGCCACTACCGTTGCTTCAACCTGAACGGGCTCCCCAAATTCTGGTAATACTTTCCCACCGAGGGACAACGATATCTTGTTTCCGACTCCTGCATTAAGGCAAGCATCAATGGATTCTGGATCGTAGAGTCCTCCAAACAGCGTGTCAGGAATGTTCATCTTCACCATCTCCCGAAGCAGTTCTGTTGTATCCCCGCTCCCGCAGCTTAGAGGATTATCCGAGATGTCCGCCAGCACGACCGGTTTGTCGTCTTCAATCGACATGGCCAAAGCGAGCCCTTCTTTTACACCGGGCAAATCCATGATAAATCCTTCTCTTACGCTCCAGAACAAGGAAGCTAACTTTTGGGCGGTCTCTTTTCCTTTTTGCGGATCGAGTGAAACAACAAGTACACTTGCACCGACCATGGGAATATCCGAGTAAGGAAAGCCGCCAAATACGGACACATGATAAATACCTGTTTCCTCTTCGGCTTGTTTCGCCCACTCTATCATTTTGTGCATCGGCCCTTCTGCCGTTCTCATATTGATAGAGGGAGGCATCATCGGCAATTTTTCAAAAGAAGCGTAGTAAGTCACACCTACCTTTAATTGATTTAACAAAGCGATTGCCGCATGAATGCCTTGTTCGTACATATCAATATGCGGATATGTCTTAAATCCAAAATGAAGTGGTGTGTAATCAATCATTTTTCCGCTTAAATTGGCGTGCATGTCCAGGGTCGTTGCGATTGGAACATTCGGTCCGATAAGGTCACGAATTTTTCCCAGTAAATGCTCTTCCGGATCAAAGAGGTGCTCCACCACCATCGCTCCATGCAGTGCAAGCAATAATCCGTCCAGCCTTCCCGCCTGCTGGATGGACTCTAGCATTTGTTTTTCGATGATGGAGTACGCCTCCGTTGACACTACGCCTGATGGGACCGCTGCCGCACAAAGCAGCGGTACGATTTCTACGTCCTCGTCCTGTTTCAATACATCCAGAAACCCGCCCACTTCTGTTTTCGTTCCTGTATAGGCATCATAAATTTCATCGCCGATAAAGTAGCCTTCATTTCGAAACTGTTCGATTTCAGTTTTCATCGGGCTGAAACTGTGGGATTCATGGTAAAAGAATGCAATACCAATACGATGTTTTCTCATGTTTTCCCACCTTATAATAGATATGGTCTGTTGATTAATAGTTCGTATAAATGGATTTCCACTCAGTCATGACATCAAATGCATGATGGGAAACTTCACGGTGACCGTTTCCGGACATCTTCATACCCCCAAACGCCACTCCCATCTCGGCATTGGACGTTCCGTTATTAATATAGACAAGACCGCTTACTGCTTCCTTTGCAGCACGGTTTGCATAATGAAGGCTCTCTGTATAAATGGAAGTCGATAGCCCATAAATCGTCCCGTTATTTACCTCCATGGCTTCCTCATATGAATCTACTTCAATGATGGCAAGAACTGGACCAAATATTTCTTCCTGCGCAATGGTATCATTCGGTTTCACATTCTCAATGATGGTCGGCTCATAATAATAGCCGCCCAATTCTTTGACACGCTGCCCGCCTGACACAATTCTTCCACCTTCTTCAATCGCTGTTTTTACATATTTTTCGACTGTATGAAGCTGGTCTTCATTTACGAGAGGGCCCACTTGTTTCCCTTCCTCAAGTCCATTTCCTATTTTCATAGACTTTGTTAAATCTACTACTTTTTGAACGAGCCGTTCCTTAACTGGACGCTCGACGATTACTCGGCTTGCCGCTGTACAGCGCTGACCAGTTGTTGTAAACGCTGACTTTACGATTCCTTCTGCCGCCTTGTCCAAGTCCGCATCCTTCATGACGATCACGGCATTTTTTCCGCCCAATTCCAATGAGATACGTTTTAACGTTTTACTGCTCATTTCAGCCAGCTTTTGTCCGACTTCTGTTGAGCCTGTAAATGAAATGATTTTTACATCCGAATGCTCTGCAAGTGTTTGACCGACTGTTCTTCCTGAACCGGTAATTAAGTTCACGACTCCTGCTGGCAATCCTGCTTCATCTAACACTTCCACAAAAATCTTTGCCGATAGCGCAACCTCAGAAGCCGGCTTCCAAACGACTGTATTACCAGCAATCAGAGCTGAAAAGATTTTGTAGGAAGCAAGTGCAACTGGGAAGTTCCAAGGGGTAATGCACGCCGCAACTCCAAGAGGTTCACGAACCATTCTTACATTTCGGTCTGGGAAGCCGGCAGGGACCGTTTCTCCAAAGAGGCGTCGTCCCTCGCCTGCCATATATTGAGCAGTCGCGATGACCACTCCCACTTCGCCTAAAGACTCAGGCAGCACTTTGCCCATCTCCATGGTCATCACACGAGCAAGTTCCTGTTTTCGTATTTCAAACAAATGGGCTGCTTTCATTAAATAAGCCGCTCGTTCTGGAATGGGAGTGTTCTTCCATTGTGAATACGCTTCATTCGCTTTTGTGACAGCCTCATCCACTTGCTCCGTTGTGGCGGCCGCACATATGCCGACAAGTTCCCCCGTTGCCGGATTGATGCTTTCAAAATAGGGCTGATCGGGGGCACTTACCCATTTTCCATTGATATAAAGATCTCCCTGAAGAATATCTGTTTTGATTTGACCAGACATATACTTGACCTCCTTTTTGGTGGTATTCCGAGGAAAAGAAAATTAGTTTCCTGAAATGGTTTCTGTTATCACATCTTCTAAAATCGTTAATCCTATATCAAGCACATCTTCTTGAATATTAAGAGGCAGCATTAATCGAAGCGTTTGCCCGCTTACACCGCAGTTCATAATGAGCAAGCCATTTTCCAGTGCTTTCGATTTTATTTTCGGTACAAAGGAAGCAGCAGATTCGGAATCGAATTCAATACCGATCATCATGCCAACTCCTCGGACTTCAACAATGCCCGGCAAGTGTCCTACCGAGTTATGAAGTCGGCCGACAATCTCGGCACCAAGTTTAGCACTGCGTTCTACCAGCTTCTCTTCCTCAATAACCTCAATGTTTGCCAATGCCGCAGCACAGGAGATTGGATTTCCTCCAAATGTCGAACCATGACCGGCCGTCGGCCATTTTTCATGAAGCTCACGACTTGCGACAATGGCACCAAGAGGCATGCCGCCGGAAAGGGCTTTTGCCAGTACTAAAATATCAGGAGTCACATTCGCATGCTCTGCCGCGAACATTTTGCCTGTACGGCCAAATCCTGTTTGTACTTCGTCAAAGATAAGCAAAATGCCGTGTTCCTCTGTCATCTTTCTTAACGCCTGCAAAAAGCTTGGCGGTGCCGGATAATAGCCGCCTTCACCCATTACCGGTTCAATGATGATGGCCGCTACACGTGAAGGATCCACGCGTAAATCGAACAATTTTTGAAGCTGATTTAAGCAGTATTCTTCCACTTCTTCTTCTCGAATGTTTTTTAGCTGGCTGGGATACGGATAGGGAACGTGGTACACCTCGCCTAAAATCGGTTCATAATAACGACGGTATTTAGAACTTGATGCCGTAATGGCAGTTGCTCCTAATGTACGGCCATGAAACGATCCTTCAAAAGCAATGATGGCGGGTCTGCCTGTGGACGCTTTTGCTAGTTTAAGTGCACCGTCAATAGCTTCAGCTCCCGAATTGGAGAAAAAGACAGTGTCTAGGTTTCCTGGTGTGATATGAGCAAGCTTTTCCGCCAAATTCGCTGCCGTTTCATAATAACCATAGTTCAATCCAAGATGAATCAAGGCTTCAGCTTGCTTTTTAATGGCTTCCACCATTTTTCCGTTCGTATGCCCGACTGCGTTGACAGCTACTCCTGAAACGAAATCGATATACTCCTTTCCGTCTGTCGTCCAAAATTTGGCGCCATGCGCTTTTTCAATGACAAGCTCCGTTACCCTTGTCATAACAGGTGATAAATGTTTTTGTGCTTTTTCCTTAATCTCTTCTGTTTTATTTTGTAATTTCATACATCTCATCCTTTCTTAATTGACCTTTGAATATCGTGAATGATTCATCTAAAATTCTTACCATCTCATCAATTTCTGTTCTCGTAACATTTAAAGGAGGACTGATGATGAGGTGCTCCCCCTTTGTGCCGTCAATGGAACCGGAACCGGGATAAAAAACCGCACCGAGTTCCATGGCAATTCCATTTAATCTTTCAGCTGCTTTTTCAGATGGATCGAACAACAGGTCCTTCCCACGATCCTTCACAAGCTCTATACCGATTAAAAGCCCTCTTCCACGAACATCAGATATATAAGTATGTTTTTGCTTCAGTTCCAAAAGACGTTTAACAAGGTAGTAACTTTGTTCTTTGACGTTTTCCAGCACCATATCTCGCTCATATACATTTAAAGCTGCAAGACCGGCAGCAACCGCTACTGGATGCCCGCTATAGGTGTAACCATGAATAAATTTCCCGTCGCTGTTTTGTATGAGCCCATCGATTAATCTTTCATGAACAATCATTCCGGCCAGTGGAGCATATCCTGCCGAAACCCCTTTTCCAAACGTGATGATATCAGGTTCGATTCCAATCTGTTCGGTCGCGAAGTTGGTACCGGTACGGCCGAATCCAGTCATCACTTCATCGATAATTAAGACGATTTCGTAACGATCACACAGTTCTCGAACTTTCTCAAAATACCCCGGCGGCGGAGGCACAGCACCTTGCTGGCTTCCGACAATCGGTTCGGCGATAAATGCCGACACGTTCTCAGGACCAAGCTCTAAAATCGTTCTTTCAATATCCGTCACACATGTCCAGTTTTGTTTGGAGAGACAATCCTCTTTTTGACGATCGTATGGACATCGGTGGCAGTACGGAGAATAGACATGGGCATAGTTTAAAAGATTAGGAGTGTATGCATGTCTTCTTTTAACGTCTCCTCCTGCGGATAAAGAACCGATGGTGTTACCGTGGTACGATTGCCATCGCCCGATTACCATGTGTTTTTGGGGTCTGCCGGCATCCAGATGATATTGCCGCGCCAGCTTCAAAGCACTTTCATTTGCTTCTGAGCCTCCAGTTGTAAAATACACTTTATTTAAATAATCTGGGGCCATTTTTCCGATGGTTTCAGCCAATTCATGCAATGCTTTCGTCTCGAAGCGCATGGTATGGACGAAGGCTGCTTTTTTTGCTTGTTCCGCCATGGCTTCGCCTATAGAAGTAATCCCATGTCCCAAGTTGGCTGCAACCGCTCCCGAACAAGCGTCCAAATATTTTTTCCCGTTCTCATCTATGAGGTAGACCCCTACACCGTGGGTAATAATCGGATACTCCTTTTTTAAATCCCGATGAAACACATAGTCTTTTTTTATTCCCTCCATCTTTCCACCACCATTGCCATTCCTAATCCACCCGCTACACAAATTGTCGCAAGGCCATATTGCCGTTTTTGTTTTTCAAGCTCATGACATAATGTGGTGACGATTCTTGCACCGGAGCACCCAAGTGGATGGCCTAAGGCAATCGCCCCTCCGTTTACATTTACGTTGTCTCCTTTGGTGCCCCATTCTTTTAAACAAGCAAGACTTTGAGCAGCGAAGGCTTCATTTAATTCAATTAAATCGATATCTTCCAAACGAAGACCCGCTTTTTTCAACGCAATTTGGGATGCTGGAACCGGACCGATTCCCATTTCTTTTGGTGATACACCCGTTGCAGCAAAGGAACGGATCCAAGCCAATGGGACCACTCCAAGTTGGTTCGCTTTTTCTTCAGACATCAACAGTAGCATCGAGGCCCCATCATTCCTGCCGGAGGAGTTTCCGGCTGTCACCGTACCGTCCTTTTGAAACACAGGACGCAGTGTTCCTAACTTTTCAATGTCCGTCAATCTTGGGTACTCATCGATTGCAAAATGTCTGATTCCCTTTTTTCCTTCCTTTACCGGAACAGGAATGATTTCTTCTTCAAAATGGCCCATTTCAATGGCACGTTTCGTTTTCTGCTGACTCATGAAGGCAAATTCGTCTTGTTCACGGCGGCTAATGTTATATTTTTCAGCCAGCCATTCGGCTGTTTGCCCCATCGTGAAACGACCATATATCTCCTCCGGCTGCGATTTTGGCTGACTCTCTGTATTTGAATCATACAGCGTCATATCTCCTATCTTGTGGCCAAATCGAGTGCCAACCATATAATGAGGCGCTTGTGACATGTTTTCGACGCCTCCTGCTAAAACGACGTCCGCCTGACCAGTCAAAATGGACATCGCTCCGTTAATGACGGCCTGCATGCCCGAACCGCACTGACGATGAACAGTATAAGCAGGAATCGATTCTGGAAAATGGGCCTGTAATGCTGAAACTCTTGCAATATTCGGCGCATGCGCACTCTGCTTTGTTTGGCCGACAATGACTTCATCGACAATATTGGCACCATAGCCGGAAGCAGAAAGATTATTTTTCATGACGAGAGATACAAGCTCTTCTGGAGGCGTATCTGCCAGTGATCCGACGAAGTTTCCGATAGCAGTCCGAAATGCATTTACGATTACAACCACTACGCGGTCACCTCTTTGCCTTTATTGAAAGATTCAGCAATTTGAAAAGGTGCGTCCGTTTTCTGTTGAACTTCTTCAAGGGAAACTCCTGGTGACAGCTCAATAAGATGAAGTCCATCTTCCTTCACAGCGAAAACCGCTAAATCGGTAATAATTAAATCTACTATTCGTTCCGATGTGATTGGATAGGTTAATTCCTTGACGATTTTTGACTCTCCCTGGTTAGACGTATGCATCGTTGTTACGATTACCTTTTTGGAGCCTTCCAATAAATCCATCGCCCCGCCTACACCAAGAACACTTTTTCCGGGCACGGCCCAGTTGGCGATCCGCCCAATGGCATCGATTTGCAGCACACCCAGAATTGAAACGCTTACATGCCCTCCGCGAATCATCGCAAAAGAGGAAGCACTATCAAAAAAGGATGACCCCTCCAATACGGTGACAGGCAGTTTCCCTGCATTGACAAGATTTTGGTCAATATGCTCTGGATCAGGGGTAGGACCTACTCCAAGGATGCCGTTTTCCGAGTGTAAAAAAACTTGAACATCTGATGGAATGTAATCAGCCACCAGCGTTGGAATCCCTATGCCCAAATTGACGATATCGCCATCCTTCAATTCCTTCGCCGCTCTTGCAGCAATGTATTGTTTCACGTTCAAGCTAGTTCCCCCCCTTCACTACGATAAAATCAACGTATAAATGAGGAGTCACAATTTCTTCAGGAGAAATTTGGCCTACCTCCACAATCTCGTCCACCTCTGCAATCACCACATCTGCTGCTGTTGCCATCATCGGATTGAAGTTTCTTGCCGATTTGTTGTAGATGAGATTTCCTAATTGATCCGCTTTTTTCGCTTTAATGAAAGCAAAGTGGGCTTTAAGAGGCTCTTGGAAAACATATTTTTTACCGTTAAGGATACGCTCCTCTTTGTTTTCGGCGATTTTTGTTCCTACGCTGACCGGCGTATAAAACCCTCCTAGTCCTGCACCACCCGCTCGAATAGCTTCAGACATCGTTCCTTGAGGGAGTAGCTCCACGTCCATTTCCTTTTCTTGATAGGATTTAACCACCTCTGGGTTGGATGTAAAATAAGAACCTATCGCTTTTTTTACTTGTTTTTGCCGTACTAAAACTCCAAGACCTCTACCTGGTTCACCAAGGTTATTACTAATAATCTCTAAGTCTTTCACTTCCGACTGAGCCAAAGCGGCTATTAAACTAAGTGGACTTCCTACAAGTCCAAATCCACCTACCATAATTCGTGAGCCGCTTTTAACTTTTTTTACAGCATCCTCGCATGTAATCAGCTTGCTCATCCTTTTTTCCTTCCTCTCCATAGACTTTAGTGGTTTATAACCATTGGAAATATAAAAAACCGAGCAAAACATAGATCTTCTATAAAGAATGTCGTTCCAACGAACATTCCTTACAAAGAGTCCATGTTTGCCCGGTTTTAATAAGACCATGGGAAGAGGTCATCCTCCCACTTTATTATAACCAAACGTTATATATTCATTTGCTTCACGTTATCCCAGTAACGTTGAACTGCAGCTTGTAGAGCCACAATGATCGCTTGCTGGGATGGAGCAAAATAAAAGCTTTGAATTCGTTCAATCAGCTGCTCAACACCATCTTGAAGACAGTAACCTATCAACAGTTTTTGAAAATAATTTTTCGTTAGTTCTGTTACGAAAGTGAATTCGGCGCCGATAATTTTATGTTCTTTCAGCTCCACTTCGAGTACAATTCCCGCATGCTTATACATTTCATACATGGAAGTTCCCTGTGGAGCTTTTGCATATCCTGTAACAATGACTGTTTCCAGTGTTTGCATGCCCCTAAACCTCCTTTAAAAAACTAACTGATCATTTTCTTTTCTAACACGAGTATATGGGTCAGAAAAAATAATGTCAATGAGAAAATTCATAATTTTCTGAAATAGTATTTTGTTCTCATATTTTACTAGTAAGCGCTTACGGTTTTCACACATAAAATTAATTCTCGCTTGGATTTCAAAATCCTTCTAGAAAGAAAAGAATTTTTTGGCTGCTTGCATAGAATTTCTCCTTTCATCCCCTAAAAAATGTACGAACTTGCTTATCACTATTTCTAACTTATAAATTTGCAATTTCTGTGCCAAAATTAAAAACGCTATTTTGCTCACCTTTTTTGAGAACAATATGCCAAATTTCTTGGCACTATCCTTCCTTTTTTGCATCTTAACTGCAAAAAACTCTTTCCGATAAAATGGAAAGAGCTTTTTACACTTAATAAATTAAAATCTATTTCTCCGACTTAGGCAGTTACAGTTGAAAAATTCTTTGCTACTTCTGCCACTTTTGCAAGACCTTCTGCAATAATTGTCTCCGCTTGATCTGGCGCTGCATTATGTCCTTCAATGATAACTTCGTCAACGATTTCCATTCCGAATAAGCCGCCTACCATATTTTTAATATAAGTAGCTGCCATTTCCATTGGAGCTGCTTCAGGTGTTGAGTAAATTCCGCCGCGTGCAGTTAGGATAACAGCCTTTTTGTCAGACATCAAGCCTACTACTCCAGCTTCAGTGTATTTGAAAGTGAAACCTGCTCCAGCTACATAATCGATGAATGTATGCAATTTTGCCGGGATGGTTAAGTTCCATAGCGGGAATGCAAATACAACAACATCTGCTGCAGAAAGAGCATCCATTGCTTTTTGTTTCGCAGCTACAATACGTTGCTCAACATCAGTTAACTCTTCACCAGATTGTAATTTACCGAAAGCATTGAATAAATCTTGACCAAAGTAAGGCATATCCTCGGCAAAAACATCGTAAGTTGTTACATTCACGCCTTCTAAGTTCTCCATGAAAGTTTCATACATTTTACTCGAAACAGCTTCAGAAGCTGGACGGTTGTTTGCTTTTACTACTAATATGTTCATCTATTTGAACTCTCCTTTTATAATATCTTTAATGTTTATATCTCGAATTAATAATATATAAATTTAATGTTTTCGTCAAACGAAAGGTACTGGCAAGGGAGGAAAATTTGGGTTATCAGTTTCCAAATAACTAGATGTTGTAAGCTTCATTCGCGATATTGTTCATAATAGTTTAAAATATACATAGTTTCTAAAATTTCCTATAGATTGAGGGATAGAATTGATAAGAAAAGAATATCCAAGCAAGTTAAATCTATTGAAAATTCCAAGTGGAGAAGATCTTATCATTGGACGAATGTATATCGCGGAAGGTAAGGGCCCGCATGCCACAGTGTTACTACTGCACGGTTTTCCTGGGGTTATGATGAATCTTGATACGGCTTCCGAGCTTCAACGGCAAGGCTGGAATGTCTTGGTCATTAATTATCGCGGCGCATGGGGAAGTCAAGGAAGCTTTTCATTTACCCATTCGTTAGAAGATGTTCGTGCAGCGCTTCAGTACATCAAACAAAAGGAAATTGCCAATGAGAATAGGATTGACGTGGAGCGAATTGCGTTAGTGGGACACAGTTTTGGCGGCTTCTTAGCACTAAAGGCAGCCTCTTTAGAGCCATCAATCAAAGCTGTTGCTTCCCTTTCAGGAGCCAACTTTGGTTTATTTGTACAAATGCTTGAGCAAGACCCTTCCTTCGAGGCTCAAATAACGGAAGTTTTACGGTATGGTATCTTTTTCCTGAATGGTGCTTCTGTAGAGTCGATTATGGAAGAAGTCCGTTTCCATCAACATGAATGGAATACCTTTTTACTGGCACCTCTACTAACGGATCGAAAGATTCTCTTAACTGCGGCTGTTTTTGATGAGGAACTACCAAAATCATATTTTCATGACCCGCTGGTGAACATTCTTAAAAAAGACGGCGCGAAACATCTTCAATGTGAAGTTTTTGAAACTGACCATAACTATGTCGATAAACGCAAAGAAATCGCACTCACGCTTCACAAATGGTTAAACGAAGCCCTATCTTAAAAAAGGTATCTAAAAAGACGATTCCAAATGGAACCGTCTTTTTAAATTGGGTATGAACAAATCAACTTTCTGATCTTTGCAATTTACCCCAAAATCGACTAAAAATGCAAAAATCTTCTCCAAAAATGAAATTTGCTAGCAAAAACACCCTCTTATAGTCAAAAATCCACCCCAAAAGTGAATAATGTTGATTCGATAGAATCGGGCTTTCCCGTTATGGTAGAGGTACCCGGGAATACATGAAAAGCGCGCTTTCTGAAAGGACTCTCCCTTGGAAAGCTTTGAACAATTAGTCGAACAGTACCAACCCATGCTCCACAAGATTATGAACTCGCTCCACCTTTACAAAAACCATGACGAATTCTATCAACACAGTCTCATTGCCCTTTGGGAAGCAAGCCAACGCTTCGATCCTAACAAAGGGAGCTTCACCAACTATGCCTACACCTACATCAAGGGCCGCCTCCTCATGGAATTAAAAAAATCACAACAAGAACATGAACGATATATACAACCAGTCGAGGAATTCTGGGACCTTGTTGAGGATTCCCATTCTGATGACCCACTTCAGAAGGAAACACTGTTGACCTACTGTGAAACGCTGACACCAAATCAAAAGAAATGGCTCCTGTACACCGTCTGTGATTACCTAACAATCAAAGAAATCGCCGAACTGGAAAAAGTATCCCCCTCAGCCGTGAAAAGTTGGCGCAGCGGGGCTCGGGAAAAAGTGAAAAAGTTAGTGAGGGATTAGCGAGACCGGTTATTAACTACCTGGCTTTGAAATTTTACTTATCGTCGGCCGTCTTTCCAAGGACAAACCTTTTGGGGTTTGTCCTTACATGTTTCCAATACTTATTCATGACAAGTCTCCACCTACTTCCCCAAATTTCTCAACTAATCAAACGCTGATTGAAACAAGCAAGAGTCTTGATTATAACGAATTTCCTAGGCTAAACATGCGTGAAGCCTGTCGAACCTCGCTTAAAAATTTCGCAGGAAATATCCCACTTTTCTACAAAATTTCAAAATTGATGAATAACCATTTTTATGAAGAAAAAGTGAATACAACTTCCAAAAATAAGCAACATATAAAAAAACAAGTAAGGTGAAAACAAATGGTAGCTACCATCCTTAGAGTAGGGCTTTTCTTGATTCCTTGGTTAACCGTTCCTTTTATACCGAAAGATGAGTTTAAAAAGTTTACACCAGTAGCAATATTCACATCATTTTTGGTTCTTATCGTAAGCTTTTTATCAATCCCATTTAAATGGTGGACTATAAAGGGAGGACTCATTACTAAAACCTTCAATGACCTTAGCTTCATATTGGGACCATTCTTTGTTGGAACGATTTGGATTTTCCGGATGACCTTCGGGAAATTTGGCCTCTTTGCTTTGGTAAATTTATTGATGGATTTCTTCCTATCCTTCCCCTTCACTTGGTTGGCTCAAAAATTAAAGATGTACAAATTAGTAAATTTTAAGCCTAAGCACGTTTTTTATATCTCCATTTCTTTTGCTCTTGCAAGCTACGTCTACCAACTATTCATAACTCGTGATACCACTGACCATACCAATCACCATAAAAATCACTTAAGAACAGACAAAAGCTAGTCTGTTTTTTTGTTTGCTAATCTCAGTTTTATTTAATTTTCAACTTTTAATGCCGTAGCCATGAAAACCACCCTATTAGGACTCACTCTTTTATAAAATTCCCCAATCATGTTAAAATTTTCTGGTATAATTTATTCTTAGAATACAATATTGAGAATAGGAAGGAGAGTGTATTTTGGAAGGTTCATTTGGTTTGCTTTTAAACATAGTCATCACCATTTATTTAGTTATTGATTCTCGAAAGCATGGTAAAAGCCCCGTCCTTTGGGGAATTCTCGGATTCTTCTTTGGAGCGATTGCCTTAGGGATTTACTTAATTAAAACAGATCGAAAAGTTATCGGTTGGATTATTACGATTATTAGTATTATCGGTTATATTGTCTTACTCCTAGTCATATTATTAGGGGTTGCGCTAATAATGGGCGGAGGGTTTTCTTAAGAAGTGTTAAATACACCCCTGGAACCATCCCCTAATTTTCTCAGGGATCATTCACAAAACTATTAAAACTATGCTGAACAACAAACAGCATGGTTTTTTTATGTTTGTATTCAATCACCCAGTCAGTAAACTAATAATCTATTGGTATAATTTTCAGAATCTAATAATCAGTTAGTTATTTACAAAACACGTATAAATGTATATAATCCTATATAAATACTAGGAATTGATAGGGCGTGCGGATATGAGTATAGGGATTACATTGATGGGTTTACTTGTTGGCTTTTTGGTAGGGTTGACGGGTGTCGGCGGAGCAGCACTCCTAACCCCTGTGCTAATTTTAATAGGGGTTAATCCTTCAATTGCTGTGGGTACAGACCTTGTTTATAATTCAATCACGAAGCTATTCGGACTTGTTCAACATTGGAGACAAAAAACAGTTAATGTTCAGATGGTTAAGTATTTAGCGATGGGAAGTATCCCTAGTGCGGTCATTGCGATTGGCTCCCTTCACTATTTTGAATCGTATTACCACAATCAAGAGCAGATTATTAGGCATTCCCTCGGTTATATACTGATTTTTGTTTCACTCGCAATCATTATAAGAACGTTTGTAGAGAAAAAATTAAGACCTAACCGTTGGCAATTAAAGCCTTTGAGTGAAAAGAAGATGCTAACCATTTTAATTGGCTGCATTTTTGGATTTATCGTCGGACTCACTTCTTTAGGGTCAGGTTCTTTATTCGCTGTGGCAATGATCTATCTATATCGAATGAAAACATCAGAGATGGTTGGTACGGATATTACTCACGCGTTTCTTTTGGTAACGGCAGCAGGAATGCTCCACATCGGTTATGGAAATGTTAACTATATGCTTGTGGGTAATTTACTTATGGGCTCCATTCCGGGAGTACTGATTGGCAGCAGCATTTCTGCAAAGGTTCCAACGAGACCGCTGCGAACCGTTGTTGCTGTATTAATCTTTGTAAGTGGACTGAAGTTAATCTAATTTTGGATAAAAAAGCCAGCAGATCTGCTGGCTTTTTTTATATGAATCTATATAACTATTATTATGAAACCATCGTATGATTTTTAGTGAAGTTCGAACCGTCTCGATGGCTCATTTAAACATAAAAAAACCACCTTCAAAAAATGGTTACTTTTTTAAAGGTGGTTGTTATTAAATGAATGTTTATTAAGTTAAAAAAATGGCTCCGCAGGTAGGACTCGAACCTACGACCGATCGGTTAACAGCCGATAGCTCTACCACTGAGCTACTGCGGAACAATATATAGTGGGCCTAAATGGACTCGAACCATCGACCTCACGCTTATCAGGCGTGCGCTCTAACCAGCTGAGCTATAGGCCCAATTTGGAGCGGGTGATGAGAATCGAACTCACAACATCAGCTTGGAAGGCTGAGGTTTTACCACTAAACTACACCCGCATATGAAAATTTGGAGGCAACACCCGGATTTGAACCGGGGATAGAGGTTTTGCAGACCTCGGCCTTACCACTTGGCTATGCTGCCCAATTATTAGAATAAATGGGGCGGCTGATGGGAATCGAACCCACGAATGCCTGAACCACAATCAGGTGCGTTAACCACTTCGCCACAACCGCCATGATGGTGGAGGGGGACGGATTCGAACCGCCGAACCCTGAGGGAGCGGATTTACAGTCCGCCGCGTTTAGCCACTTCGCTACCCCTCCATATTAAAAATGGCTCAGGACGGAATCGAACCGCCGACACAAGGATTTTCAGTCCTTTGCTCTACCGACTGAGCTACTGAGCCTAAATTATATATAAAAAATCTATAAGAAACAGTAGGTTACCTACTGGGATAAAAATGGCGGTCCGGACGGGACTCGAACCCGCGACCTCCTGCGTGACAGGCAGGCATTCTAACCAACTGAACTACCGGACCAGAGTTTTTTCAAGCTATGCTTGAAAATAACTTAATTGCGGGGACAGGATTTGAACCTGCGACCTTCGGGTTATGAGCCCGACGAGCTACCGGACTGCTCCACCCCGCGACAATAATATATTAAAGATAATGGAGGAGGAAGAGGGATTCGAACCCCCGCGCGGTATGACCCGCCTGTCGGTTTTCAAGACCGATCCCTTCAGCCAAACTTGGGTATTCCTCC
>NZ_JMLP01000011.1:367152-368424 GCF_000686805.1 Bacillus sp. UNC41MFS5
ATGTATTAGGCACGCCGCCAGCGTTCGTCCTGAGCCAGGATCAAACTCTCCAAGAAAGTTGATTAGCTCATTTGTTACGTTGGCTTAGTTTCATTACTGAAACTAAAATTTATTGTTTGTTTCACGTCTTGTTTGTTTAGTTTTCAAAGAACAATATCTTTGCCGCTTGTGCGACTTTTCAATATTAACAGAGTGTTAATATTGTGTCAATATCATAATTAATATTTTTTCAGCAGTGGCGCGGTATGACCCGCCTGTCGGTTTTCAAGACCGATCCCTTCAGCCAAACTTGGGTATTCCTCCGAATAAGTGGAGTCTAGGGGGATCGAACCCCTGACCTCCTGCGTGCAAAGCAGGCGCTCTCCCAGCTGAGCTAAGACCCCGTATTAAAATAAAGAATGGTCGGGAAGACAGGATTCGAACCTGCGACCCCTTGGTCCCAAACCAAGTGCTCTACCAAGCTGAGCTACTTCCCGTAAAAATGCGCCCTGAGAGATTCGAACTCCCGACCTTTTGATTCGTAGTCAAACACTCTATCCAGCTGAGCTAAGGGCGCAAATGAATTTAATTCACTTAAATGGTGCCGAGGACCGGAATCGAACCGGTACGGTAGTCACCTACCGCAGGATTTTAAGTCCTGTGCGTCTGCCAGTTCCGCCACCCCGGCGTATGTTGGAGCGGAAGACGGGATTCGAACCCGCGACCCCCACCTTGGCAAGGTGGTGTTCTACCACTGAACTACTTCCGCGAATTAATTTTAAAAGTGAGCCATGAAGGACTCGAACCTTCGACCCTCTGATTAAAAGTCAGATGCTCTACCAACTGAGCTAATGGCTCAAACAAAAAATGGTGCCGGCGAGAGGACTTGAACCCCCAACCTACTGATTACAAGTCAGTTGCTCTACCAATTGAGCTACCCCGGCGTAAAGTTTGAAAAAAATATTAATATAAAATATGGTGGAGGATGACGGGATCGAACCGCCGACCCTCTGCTTGTAAGGCAGATGCTCTCCCAGCTGAGCTAATCCTCCGAAATAATGAAAGTTATTTTCACTTGCTTGAAAAAACTTTGGTGACCCCTACGGGATTCGAACCCGTGTTACCTCCGTGAAAGGGAGGTGTCTTAACCACTTGACCAAGGGGCCAGATTAAATTTTGACGAAAAAAATAACCCAATAGGGCTAGCCTGGCAACGTCCTACTCTCACAGGGACGCGTGTCCCAACTACCATCGGCGCTGAGAAGCTTAACTTCCGTGTTCGGTATGGGAACG
>NZ_JMLP01000012.1 GCF_000686805.1 Bacillus sp. UNC41MFS5
CACCAACTAGCTAATGCGCCGCGGGCCCATCTGTAAGTGTCAGCCGAAACCGACTTTCAGCTTTTCCTCATGAGAGGAAAAGGATTATCCGGTATTAGCACCGGTTTCCCGGTGTTATCCCAGTCTTACAGGCAGGTTGCCCACGTGTTACTCACCCGTCCGCCGCTAGACTCCGAAGAGTCTCGCTCGACTTGCATGTATTAGGCACGCCGCCAGCGTTCGTCCTGAGCCAGGATCAAACTCTCCAAGAAAGTTGATTAGCTCATAAAAGTTACGTTGGCTTAGTTTCATTTCTGAAACTAAAATTTATTGTTTGTTTGCACGATTTTGTTTGTTTAGTTTTCAAAGAACAATTTTACCGTCGCCCAGAAGCGACTTTATTAATATAACATAAGACATTAAATACTGTCAACATTTTTTAACCGTCACTCACGAAAACAATTTTTCAATGTCTCGCAGCGACGGTTATTAATATACCAAGTAATCCTTAAAAGGTCAATACGTTTTTATTGTTTTTACAATAATTTTTTATTAAGACGATAACCTCTATGAAAAACGCCCTGGCCTTTTGTTTCTATATTCACTACATCGATTAAATGTTTTTCAATTAAATATTCAAGCAATACTCCTAGGTCAACTGAGTATGGGATCAATTCTTGTTCACTCATAATTTCATTGAATAACCAAACTTCCCTGCTGCTTAGTACTTCTAAAAAATGACCTGTCCCCATTTTAGTTCTTGAATGAATCATAAACTCGCTTGCAAGGAACAATAGTTCTAGTCTTTTTTCAAGCGTTTCTTCACTATACACGAGCTCCTCGTATAATTTATAAATTTCAGGCTCTATCTGTTTCACTTGATTCCAAACAGTTAACTCTGGATGAAGCCCATTTTCTAACACGGCTAATCTTGCAAGATGATGCAGGGAATGAACAACATAATTGTATGCATCTAAAAACTGATGACCTTCAAATAAAGCTTTTCCATCCACATAGCGTCGAATCAATTTTGCAAATTCTAAACCTATTTTTATTTTGCGCCCATTAAAAGGGAAATCACGCAATTCTGTTTTTAAATTGGCTACATATTCGTTCCGGTCAAAAATGATTTTAGCTTCATACAGCCATTCAAATATTTTTCGATTCGATCCTAATAATATCCATTCATTCAACTGCTCTTCCGTGATGATATGCATGGCTGCCTTTTTATCGTGGTAGGTATAGTGCTTAATAAATAGGGGCTGCTCTGCTTCTTTGACAAGGACTAACAGGATTACATCAAATGAATCTGTTATATGACTTAACTTTTGTTTTTTTTGTACCATCAATACTCCTAGAGTATTCAATTGGCTCGCCCGTTCTTGATAAATAGGCCGAAGGATGTCTTCCATCTATCATTCCTCCATTTTTTTCAGGTAGCAATATAACTTCGACAATGAAAACAAATCTCCTTCTTTCTTCGGAGACAAATTTCGACATTCTTCATCCATGCTTTTTTCCTTCTTACCATAATTATGGTATAGTTTCTCTAGGAGGGAGTAACATGGCAAGATATTCGAGTAAAATAAATAAAATTCGTACCTTTGCATTATCATTAATTTTTATTGGTTTCATTGTTATGTATGGTGGGATCTTTTTTCGATCTTCTCCACTTATTATGACCATTTTTATGATTTTGGGCCTTCTTTTTATTATAGCAAGTACCATTGTTTATTTTTGGATCGGTATGCTATCAACAAAATCAATCCAAGTAACATGCCCTAGCTGCGGAAAGCATACGAAAATGCTTGGTCGAGTGGATATGTGTATGTATTGTCGTGAACCATTAACCCTTGATCCAAATCTAGTAGGCAAGGAATTTGACGAGTCATATAATAAAAAATAAGAAAATTAAAAGAGGAAGACTTAAACCATTTTGCTAAAAAGCTACTGTGGTTTGAGCCTTCCTTCTTTATTCTCAAATTATTTGCTACTTTCAGGTTAATGTACCTCTTTACTTGCACATTCCGGACAGGAACCATAGATTTCCATACGGTGATTTTCAACTTTGAAACCTGTTACATGGGAAGCTAAGTGCTCCACTTCATCTAAGCCTGGATATAGAAAGTCAACTATTTTTCCACACTTTTCACAGATGACATGATAGTGATGGGATGTAACGAAATCAAATCGGCTTGAGGCATCCCCAAATGTCAGTTCCTTTACAAGACCTACTTCACGAAATACTCGTAAATTATTGTAAACCGTCGCCACACTCATATTCGGAAATTTCCCTTCAAGGGCTTTATAAATATCATCTGCAGTAGGATGTGACATCGAGTTTATTAAATATTCAAGTATCGCATGACGTTGTGGAGTAATGCGTACCCCTGTTTCTTTTAAGGTATCCAACGCTTCTTTTAACTGATTCATCGCCATGCACCTTCTTTCTAAAAGATATTCTTACTTTATAATTGTTATAATTAATTTTACTAAGGAAAATGTACTTTTGTCAATATTGTTATCTTATTAACAAATAATGATTATTATCCTTTTCCATGTAAAGTCTTTTCAGGTGCCCTTAATTGAAAATTCACATAGCGTGAGGTCACAAACAATAAGTCGGAAAGTCGATTTAAATAAGCTAATACAAGTGGATTTATATCTTCACCTAATCCAACAGCACATCTTTCTGCCCTCCTTGCTGTTGTTCGCGCCACATGAAAAGCAGCACCTGCTGGATGTCCCCCTGGCAAGATAAAATTTGTTAACTCTGGAATTGCCTCATTCCATTCATCAATCTGTTTTTCCAATTCTTCAACATCTGATAATGCTAGTGCCCACTTTACTTCCATTCCTTTTGGTGTGGCCAGTTCTGCACCAACATGAAAGAGATTTGTTTGTATTTTATGATATATAGTATCAATTATTTCTTTTCCTTGAAAATTTTCCTTATATAAATAGCTAAGTGCAAGGCCAATCATTGAATTGGTTTCATCACAAGTTCCATATGCTTCCACACGTAAATCGTTTTTCGCTACTCTTTTTCCGTAAATTAGTGAAGTTGTTCCTTTATCACCGGTTTTAGTATAAATTTTCATTTATTTATCCCCCTGTTAATAACCGCGACTACAAGTCATTATTATTATGCAAGCATTTTTTTCATCATAGCACCTGTTAATATATTTAGAATACTCAAAAATATAGAAATTTTATTTAACTCCATAAAAAAAGGGGCCACTATGGACCCAAAATTTATCTGAGGAGGTATGCCCTAATAAAAGGATATTCAATCTCACGTTTCTTGCATTGGACAAATGCCTTCCCTTAACAAAATAGGCTTCCGTAAAAAATTAGCCCAACTGCTCTTTTATGTATGTTAACGCCTCATCCACATGGCCTTTAACTTTGACATTTCTCCATTCTTTAACAAGTTTGCCTTCCTTATCAATAATGAACGTAGACCTTTCGATCCCCATATATTCTTTACCAAAGTTTTTCTTTAACTTCCAAACTCCAAAAACATCCGCTAACTGATGTTCTGTATCTGCTAGAAGAAGAAAAGGCAATCCATATTTCTCGACAAATTTTTGATGACGTTCAACTGGGTCTGGACTTACCCCCAAAATAACGGCATCCACTTCAGTAAATTGTTGAATTTGATCTCGAAAATCGCATGCTTCCGTAGTACATCCAGGGGTCATATCTTTTGGATAAAAATACAAAACAACATTAGTGCCTCGGAAATTTGATAGATTTACTGTCTCACCATTATTGGCCTTCAACTCAAAATTAGGTACTTGCATTCCAATTTCAACCGTCATCTTTTACCACTCCCATGTAATAATTCCTTGAGGTAAGCGTAACAAAATTCCCCCATATAAAACAACTTTCCTGCATCGCTTATAATGTTTCCCGGTCGAACATAACTCGAGCTACAAACGCTGCTGGTAATGTATAACCAATCAACGCCTCTGTAACAGTAATAATCCTGCCTATCCCATGTGGAATGACATCACCATTTCCGACTGAAAATAAAGTCATCGCACTAAAATAAAAACTAGTTTCAAAAATATTCCTGTTAGCCTGATTATTAACTTCCATCAGTAAGGGCATGCCGATTAACTCAAAAAGTAAATAAATAAGTCCAAAGCCAAGAATGACAGTCAAATAAACAGAGCCTAAATACAAAAAATTATCAATTGATACTAACTTACCTTTAACTGTATTGGGAATAAAAAGCGTTCTTAAACTCATGAAGATGCAAAAAATAACGATTGGAAGTAGGAAAAAAAACACAATAAACCACCTCAAATTTAACTTCTGGTAGTTTATTTCTATGCTTGCTTGGACAATAAAATATCTGAAATAGCTAATTCCCTGCTCCTCTATATTTCTTAACACCTTGATTCCATATCATAACGGCAATCACGAAGAAAATAACACCGATTACAGGTGTTAAAAATGAATACCAAAACCATTCCTTTTTTCCAAGGAAAAAGGCAGCGGGGTAAACACCAACAAAAGCAAATGGCAGCACCCAGGTTAATACAAAGCGAATGAGTTTATTGTAAATATTTACTGGGTACCTGCCATAATTGCTAATATTGTACATCATCGGCATTAGCGACGTACGCGCGTCTGCCCAAAAACTAATGCAGGCAATCAAGATGAAAACTCCTCCATAAACAAGTGCCCCGCCGATGACAAAAAGGATAAAAAGAAATGGATCAAACCAATGCAATGAAAGGTCCAATCGGTTTCCAGCATAAAACATCACAGCAAGTCCAGTAACGGCTCCCAATAAAGACTCTAGTTCAAGCCTCTCAAGGATGATTTGAAAGAGGCTATGGATAGGTCTGGTTAGGATTCGATCCAATTCCCCCTTAACGATATACCGTTCATTAAAATCCCAAATATTAAAAAAAGCAGAAAAGACAGCAGATGGGACGAGAAAAAACCCATAAATAAAGATGATTTCATCCCGGCTCCAGCCATTTAGTAAATTGGTATGACCAAATACAACTAATATAAAAATAAAATTTATCGCTTGTGATAATAGATCTGAGAAAAATTCAACAAAAATATCGGCTCGATATTGAAGTCTCGTTTTTAAATACTGTGATAGGTATTGAAAAAACATCGAAATATAGAACAACTCTTACCCCCCTTGAATAATCAGTTGTTTCTTTGCCAAGGACCATAGAATTTGGATTGGAAAAAATAACAGGATTACCCAAATAAATTGTTGAGTGATTGCATCGATTGCCTGTGATTGAGAAAAGCCTTTGGTCACAATCATACTCGGAAAATAACTAATTCCTTGAAAGGGAAGATATTTCATCACATCTTGGGCCCAGCCTGGAAAAAAGCTAATCGGCAGTAACAACCCAGAAAACAGATCAATGACAACACGTTTGGCTCGAATCAGCCCAGAGTTATTATATATGAAGAAAGTAGTAATCCCTGTTAATAAATTCAACTCCGTATTAATAAAGAAACTCAACAAAATGGAAATGGCAAACAATCCCCAAACACTGAGATCCCACGTAAATTTAACAGGAAAGACAAAATAAACGATAATCAGCCCTGGAGCAGAAAAAAAGAATAGCCTGAAAATCCCTTCCCCTAGCCCTTGCATCACTTTCATCCCTAGGTAATTGTAAGGCCTAATTAATTCAACCGCTACTTTACCCTCCATAATTTCCAGGGCCATTTCACGATCAAGGTTGTTAAAATAAAATGCACGCGCCATCCAGGAAACAGCAACATAGGTAGTCATTTGTGTAACTGAAAGACCAACAATTTGCTCTTTATTCCCGTAAATCGCAGACCATAGAAAATAATATGCACCAATATTAATACTATAGATTAGAATTCCTGTGTAATAGTTGGTCCGGTATGCCAGCATCATTAGAAAGCGGATTCTAATCATCTCAAGATATTTGTCCACTTATACCGCACCCTTTTCATAAATATTTCTAATGATTTCTTCCGTCGATGTTTCATTTATTTTAATATCTTTTATTTTAATTGCAGCTACCACTTTAGCAATGACTTGAGAAATAAGTTCATCGTTATCTTCCATTGTAGCCGTAAAAATTTGCTCCTTTTCATCCAAATCCCATTTAATAGGAATATCACTAGTAAGGTTATGCACAACAGACATTTCGACATGTTCAAGAAACTGAAATTTAATTTCTTTCCCTTCCCCCCATTTCTCCTGAAGATTCTTTAATGCTCCATCATAAATGACCTTTCCTTCATCTAACATGATTACTCGCTCGCACAATGCCTCAATATCCGTTAAATCGTGTGTAGTTAAAAGTATCGTAGTTTGATATTTCTCGTTAATTTCTTTTAAAAAGTCACGAATCTTCAACTTTACGAGCACATCTAATCCAATCGTTGGTTCATCCAAAAATAATAATGGCGGATTGTGAATGAGCGCAGCAGCAAGTTCGCATCTCATTCTCTGTCCTAGCGATAATTTTCTTACAGGTTTATCTAGTAGCGGTTCAATATCTAATGTGTTAATTACATGATTCATGTGGCTGTTATAATCTTCATCGGACACCTTGTACACTTTTTTCAAGAGGCGGAATGATTCCTGAACGGCGATATCCCACCACAATTGGGAACGTTGTCCAAACACAACCCCAATTGTTTGGACAAATTTTTCCCGTTCTTTATGCGGGTTCATCCCGTTTACCATGATTTCTCCAGATGACGGCGTTAAAATTCCGGTCAGCATTTTAATGGTTGTTGATTTTCCTGCTCCATTCTCACCGATATAACCTACCATTTCGCCTTTTTTTACAGAGAAATTAATATCATTAACTGCAGGTACAATTTTATAATTTCTTGTTAATAAATCCCTAAATGCCCCTTTTAAACCTGTTCGGCTGGAATATGCCTTAAATTCTTTTCGCAAATTATTAACTTCTATTACACTTTTCATTTTCTCCCCCCGAAACAATGACCTAGAGATTTAGTTTAGCCAAATAAGGTTGATAAAACAACAAGCACGCTTTCATGAAAAATCCGAATAGTTAATCAGACAAAAATTAGCTAAAAAAGTGCTAAAATGGGATAGAAATGATTGAAGGAGGGAAATATATGAAATTTATTAATTCAGAAAGATTACATAATGAAGCACTTGAACATATTGTAGGCGGAGTAAACAGTCCATCACGTTCCTATAAAGCCGTTGGCGGTGGAGCACCCGTGGTAATGGAACGGGCTAAAGGGGCATACTTTTGGGATGTAGACGGAAACCAATATATTGACTATCTAGCTGCCTATGGGCCAATTATCACTGGTCATGCCCACCCTCACATTACTGAAGCAATTAAACACGCAGCAGAAAGTGGTGTCCTATATGGAACACCAACACCACATGAAGTTAAATTTGCAAAGATGTTGAAAGAAGCCATTCCATCGATGGAAAAAGTTCGGTTTGTAAACTCTGGTACAGAAGCTGTCATGACAACAATACGCGTTGCCCGTGCTTATACAGGCAGAGATAAAATCATTAAATTCGCAGGCTGTTATCATGGTCACTCTGACCTTGTCCTTGTTGCGGCAGGCTCCGGTCCATCTACATTAGGTACACCAGATTCTGCAGGCGTTCCAAAAAGTATCGCACAAGAAGTAATAACAGTACCTTTTAATGATATTGAACCATTTAAAGAAGCATTAACGAAATGGGGAGATCAAATCGCTGCTGTATTAGTGGAGCCCATTGTCGGAAACTTCGGGATCGTCGAACCAAACCCTGGTTTTCTGCAGCAGGTCAATGACTTAACCCATGATGCAGGTGCATTGGTCATTTATGATGAGGTCATTACAGCGTTTCGGTTTATGTACGGTGGTGCCCAAAATTTATTAGGAATCGAACCTGATTTAACCGTCCTCGGAAAAATCATTGGCGGCGGCCTTCCAATTGGCGCCTATGGTGGACGGAAGGAAATTATGGAAACAGTTGCCCCACTAGGCCCTGCCTATCAAGCAGGAACAATGGCAGGAAATCCAGCATCTATCCTATCTGGAATTGCCTGTCTCGAAGTCCTAAAACAAGAAGGAATTTATGATTACCTAGACCGTTTAGGTGCCATTCTTGAGAATGGGATTTTAGAGGCTGCTAAAGAAAATAATATCGACATAACAATCAATCGATTGAAAGGTGCTCTAACTATTTATTTTACAAAGGAAAAAATTGAAAACTATGTTCAAGCAGAAAACACAGACGGCGAAACATTTGCAAAGTTCTTTAAGCATATGCTCCATCAAGGAATAAATCTTGCTCCATCCAAATATGAAGCATGGTTTTTGACAATCGCACATACAGTTGAGGATATTGAGGCTACTTTACATGCAGTAAAAAACGCATTTTCTTTACTTTCGAACGAATAAATATACAATTTTTATGCACAAAAGGAAGTGGAAATCACTTCCTTTTATTTTTTAAAAGTCTTTGAAAACGTTTACATTAACATGTTCCCTCATTTATCCAACGCTTATTATCCACTATTTTCTTATCCAAAATAATGTATATTTATTTGATTTCTGAAAATTCTTATGATACTATTAAATTATTATTTTTTATATTTATCCTTTAACAATATACCCCGTTAAAGTGACAAACGAATAACAACCACGATGATATACTTAAACTTTTAGTTTCATAGGAGGTGAATGGCCTTAGCAGATTACTGCTAAAGCCTAATATGATGACACAAAAATGGACCCCTTCCCTATTCAAAGATTTCCACAAACAAGAACATGATGCTTGCGGAATCGTCGCATGTCTTGAAAAATCTAAGCGTCCAACTAGAAAAAATATTTTTGATTGTATAAACGCGCTTGTGACGATGAATCATCGCGCTGGTTTTATAAATGGTGAAGGCGACGGTGTCGGCATTCATACCGATATCCCAGTTGCGCTTTGGAAAGAAAAGTTGCTTCAGGCAGGCCAAGAACCAACGATTGCTGAAAAAGAAGAATTTGCTGTTGGCCATGTTTTTATTAGTCAAAAAGTAAACTGGAAAACTACCAAACAGGAATTACTTAATAAATTAGAGAAATACGGCTTTGATGTAGTATTTGAATCAGATCAAGTAACGGATTCTTCTGCACTTGGCCCAATCGCCATCCAAGAAAACCCTGTTTTCTGGCAATTTGCTTGTCTTTCTTCAAAAACTGGCCAAGAATTAACCAAGAGCCTTTTCGAAGTATTAATTGATTTTGAATCAAATGATCAAGTTCATGTTGCTTCATTAAGCCACAACCATGTCGTTTACAAGGTAATGGGTGCAGGAGATATTCTCCCGCGTTACTACCATGACCTTGCAAATCCACTTGTTGCTTCAACTATGACACTTGGACATAATCGTTATTCTACAAATACTTTATCAAGCTTTTTCAGAGTACAGCCTTTTAGTGTTCTTGGGCACAATGGAGAAATTAATACCATTGCCAAACTTCGTGATGAAGCAAGAATGATTGGTGTTCCACTCGTCAAAGATGGCAGTGACTCTCAAGATTTAAGCCGGACAATGGAAACATTAATTTGCCGCGAAGGTTTTTCATTATTTGAAGCAATCGATGTTTTATTCCCGCCAATCATCAATGAAATTAAGGCATATCCTGAAAATCTTCAAGATCTATATACCTATCTTAGAGAAGCTTGGGGGCATTTTGCTCAAGGTCCTGCAGGTATTATCTCAAGGTATGGTGATGAAGCGGTATTTAGTGTTGATGCACTAGGACTCCGTCCGCTATGGATGCTCGAGACAGAAAGCTCATATTTATTTTCATCTGAACCAGGAATTATCTCTTCGAGTGAATATGTTAATGAACCAAAGCCATTGGCACCAGGTGAAAAGGTTGGCTTCAAATGGAATGGTGAAACGCTGGAAGTTTATGAGCAAGATCGTTTTCAAACTGAAGTATATTCCCGTTTTTCTGAAAAGTTAAATATTAGTGAAGTTAGGGCTCGTTTGCTTCCTCCTTCATTAGGAAAAACAGTTACGATGACATATCCTGACAAAATCCATAATGGACAATATAAAGCTTTTGGCTGGGAACGAGATCATATTCAATTAATCGAACAAATGGCGGAAAAAGGTGTGGAACCAATTCGTTCTCTTGGTCATGATGCACCACTAGCTGCACTTAATCCAGAAAGAAAAAATATTGCTGATTATTTTAAAGAAAGTGTAGCAGTTGTAACGAATCCTGCCATTGACAGGGATCGTGAGACTGAGCATTTTTCAACACGTGTCATCATTGGAAAGCGTCCAACTCTATTCAATAAAATAAATAATGAAACTGTAATTGAGTTAACTACTCCTTTATTATTGGAAGGGAAAGCAGGCTTTGACTTATCTGAGAGTTTAGGTCAGCCAAGTTTTGATCAAGTTGTCTCCCATTTTCAGGCGCAAAAGCTTGTAACCTTTATTTCTGCTACCTTCAGCAAAGAAGAAAAGTTCGAGCAAGCGTTAGAAAGACTTGCAAATGAAGCCGTTCAGGCGGTTCAAGCAGGTAAAACTTTACTTATACTTGATGATGCAAAAGCACATCAAGAAGATTTCTATTGGATTGATCCGCATTTAGTAACATCAGTCATTGATCAAGCACTTGTTAAAGCAGAAATAAGAAGAGACTGTTCTCTAGTTCTACGTTCTGCTGCAATTCGTTCACTTCATGACATCATTACTGCATTTGGATTAGGAGCAGACTTAATCAGCCCTTACTATATGTTCCTAACGGTTCTTGACGAGACGTCAAAGCCTTTAACAAACCTATTTAGTGCTCTTACAAAAGGACTGGAAAAAGTAATCTCAACAATTGGTATTCATGAACTACGAGGCTACGGCCGCCTTTTCTCAAGTATCGGCTTACATGAGGATATTGCCAATCTATTAAACATTGTTAACTTTTTTGGTTCGAAAGAACTTGAAACTGATTTTGAAGCAATGAAACTTGATGCTTTATCAAGAGCCGAAGATTACCACAATGAAAAGGAAAGAGTCGGTAAGACTTTCCATCTCTTCCCACGGATTTGGAAGGCGATTGGTGAAATAGCAGCTACTGGTGATTACAATGTTTATCGTGATAAAATCACCGAACAAGAAACAGAGAATCCAACAACGATCCGTCATTTAATTCAGCTTAAACAAAGTAATAAACAGTTAGTACCAGCAGATGTCGACCTTCGTGTCGGTGACCATGATTTACCGTTCATTATTTCTTCCATGTCCTTTGGTTCACAGAATGAAACTGCATTTAGGGCCTATGCCGAAGGTGCAGACCGTTTAAATATGGTCAGCTTAAATGGTGAAGGCGGAGAAATTAAAGATATGCTCGGTAAGTATCCAAAAACTAGAGGACAGCAGATTGCCTCTGGAAGGTTTGGAGTCAATGCGGAACTACTTAACTCATCAAATCTATTAGAAATTAAAATTGGTCAGGGTGCAAAGCCTGGTGAAGGCGGCCATTTACCTGGTTCAAAGGTTACGGCAAAGGTTGCCGAAGCACGTAATGCAACCCTTGGATCAGATTTAATCTCACCATCAAATAACCATGATATCTACTCAATCGAAGATTTAGCTCAAATGATCCTGGAATTGAAAACAGCTAATGATCAAGCAAAAATCGCAGTTAAGGTTCCAGTTGTACCGAATATCGGAACAATTGCTGTAGGGATTGCTAAAGCGGGTGCTGATATTATCACTTTGAGCGGCTTCGACGGCGGCACAGGTGCTGCAAGAATTCACGCGCTTCAACATGTTGGATTACCGGTTGAAATTGGCGTAAAAGCTGCCCATAATGCCCTGCTAGAAAGCGGCCTTCGCCACAAAGTAGAACTCTGGGCTGACGGCGGTATGAAAAGTGCAATGGACGTTCTGAAAATTATGCTTCTTGGTGCTAACCGTGTTGGCTTTGGGACATTATCGATGCTTGCCATTGGTTGTACCACCTGCCGTGGCTGCCATTTAGATACTTGTCATGTTGGTATAGCAACTCAAATTGAATCAGAAGCTCAGGCGAAAGAGCACGGTCTAAGACGTTTTGTGCCTCGCCAATTGGACTTAGCAGTACAAGGTATTATGAATCTCTTTACTGCATTTGCAACAGAATTAAAGGATCTTTCAGCTTCAATTGGAATTCGCAATCTGCAAGATGCAGTAGGTCGCTCTGATTTATTAGAGCAAGTGAAAGGCCAGGGTCAACTAAGCCTCTCCTATTTGCTGAAACCATTAGAAATCAGTCAATTTGCAAAAACCGAAGCATCAAAATCAATTGAAGAAGTTCAAATGCAAGTTGCTGTCGGGGCGGAGTACCTTGATGGCAGTGTAGATCAATTACACTCTTCTCGTGAATTCACAAGTGTCACTTCTGAACAGCGTGTGCTAGGAAGCCGTGTATCTTGTCACCGTGTCCGCGGCAGACTTGATGGCTCATATAAGCAATTACCATCCGTCCAACTAAAATATAAAGACGGTTCCATTCCTGGAAACGGCTTAGGCGCGTATAATAGTGAAGGAATCGAAATCACCGTTAATGGTGGCGGTCAAGACGGCGTCGGAAAAACATCCTTTGGTGGAAATATCCAGATATTAAAATCCAAAGGAAAGAATGGTCATTATTATAATGGTTCCGTAGGGAAAGGTTTTGGCTATGGAGCTCAAAAAGGACTTCTTATCGCCCAAGGAAATGCAGATGCAAGAGCAGGAATTCGTCTTTCTGGGGCCGATTTAATCATCGGAGGCACTGTTAAAAAACCACTTCCGGAAAATGAAGCGGGTAATATCGGTTCAAATGCAAATATCAAAGGGTTTGCCTTTGAATATATGACAAATGGCCGCGGCCTTGTGTTAGGAGACCCAGGTCCATGGATTTGTGCCGGAATGACAGGCGGGGTTGTTTATATTCGTCAACAGCCTGAGATGAGATTAACGAAAGAAGCAATTCAAAAAAGAATTGCTAAAGGCGCAAAGGTTTCCGTGGTTGACTTAAATGAGAAAGGCAAACAGGATATTAACGAGCTATTAAGTCAATATACTGATTTGCTTGAACAGAATGGTCAGGCTGAAGAAGCACAGCAACTTCGCGCACTACTAACAAATGTAGAAAATCACTTCGTGCAAGTTATTCCTGTCAAAGAACAAGCTGATCCATCTGTATCTACAGAATGATTTATAAATAATAAGTTTAACGACGTCCGCTGTTTTAGCGGACGTTTTTTATTCCAACTTTTTCTTAAAAAATATCAGAAAAATTCATATGATATCTCTTGATAATATGGGTTAATCCATGTATAGTAAAATTTTGCTTAAGAAAACCTTTTGAAAGGAAACCAATTAGAATGAAGTTAGGTGCCCGCATATTAAAAACGGGAATTGCTATTGTACTCTCACTTTACTTGGGTCAGTTGTTACACTCTCCCTCTCCGGTATTCGCTGGCATTGCAGCCATATTTGCGATTCAACCAACCATTTATCGTTCCTATTTAACGATTATTGAACAAATTCAAGGAAATCTTATTGGGGCATTGCTTGCAGTCGTTTTTGTTCTTCTCTTAGGAAATCACATTATTGTCATTGGATTAGCAGCCATTATTGTCATTGCCATTAATTTAAAGCTTAAACTCGAAAATACAATTGGATTATCGCTTGTTACATTAATTTCGATAATGGAAACCCCTGGCGGGAATTTCATTCCATTTGCTGGGATCCGCTTTTCTACTATTATGATTGGGGTATTTTCTGCTTTTTTAGTCAATCTTGTGTTTATGCCGCCAAGGTATGAAAACAAACTTTACTTCAAAATGACGAGCACGACTGAAGAAATCATTAGATGGATTCGGTTAAGCACACGTCATGACTTCGATCATAATCTTCTAAAAACAGATATTGTTAAATTAAAAGAGAATATCATTCAAATGGGCCTGTTCTACACGATGTATAAAGAAGAACGCAGCTATTTTAAGAAGAAAAGCTTAGAAAAATCGCGTAAGCTTGTTATTTATAGACAAATGCATTCAGCTGCCAAAAAGGCTCTTGATACATTAAAACGACTTCACCGTTTTGAGAATGAATTATTACATCTTCCAGAGTCTCTTCAGCAGGCCATTCAGGAACAATTGGATTGTCTCATCTATCATCATGAACAACTTATGCTTAGATTCATTGGTAAAATTCCAACTCCTCCTACTGATTCGGAAAATAGTGTTTGTTTAAATAAAAAGCAATTATTTGATTTGTTTTTACTCCACCAGCAAGAATTCACTGGGCGTGACCACCCGCATGTATACCATACAATGCAAATCATAGCCTCGATTATCGATTATGGTGAACAGGTTGAGCACTTAGATACTTTGATCACAAGTTTTCATTCGTATCATCATAATGAAGTCTCAATTGAGGAAGACATTTCATAAAAAAACCGAAACAGATTATTCTGCTTCGGTTTCTTTTTTATAGAATCAAGATATATTTTTTGAACTACGTTAGCATTCTAGCTCCAGAGTCCAGCGGCTAGTGGACTTCGCTCTTCTCCCTCGATAAGTCAACATCGAATCGCTATCGCTCTCCGTGTTTCCTTTATCTTAGTCGAAGCGCTCCAGTCCATACGCCGCTAAACGGACTCTTCCGCTTTATTTTCTAATTGCTGGACTTGAAAAAGTTTATAGTAATTCCCTTGTTTCGCCATTAACTCGTCATGTGTCCCTATTTCTACGATTTGACCATGTTCAATCAGGACAATTCGATTGGCATGAGTTATGGTTGACAATCGATGTGCAACGATAAAGGTGGTTCTATCCTTAGCTAACGCTTCAAGTGATTCTTGAATTGCATGCTCACTCTCCAAATCCAGGGCCGATGTTGCCTCGTCAAGTATTAAGATAGGCGGATTTTTTAAGAAGACACGGGCAATCGCAACTCGTTGTTTCTGCCCTCCTGAAAGCTTAACTCCTCGTTCGCCGACCCTGGTATTGTACCCTTCTGACAAGTTCAAGATAAACTCATCAGCATTAGCAGCTTTTGCAGCCATATAGACCTCTTCTTCAGATGCATCTGGCTTCGCCAATAAAATATTATCCATTACCGATTCACTAAATAAGATATTATCCTGAAAAACCACACCAATTTTGTCCCGTAAAGATTGAACCTTAAAGTTTCTGATATCTACCCCATCTAATGTGATTCTTCCATTTGTCACATCGTAAAAACGGGGAATCAAACTAACAAGTGTCGACTTTCCTCCGCCGCTCATCCCTACTAGGGCAATCGTTTCTCCTTTTTTTACATGTAAAGTAATATCTTTCAAGACTCTCTCTTCGTCGGCTTCGTAGCTAAAAGACACATTTTCAAATGAAATGTCACCATGTACTTGACTACACAGTTGTGCATCTGGAGTGTCAACGATATCATACTTCTCATCTAAAAATTCAAACACTCGGTCCATCGATGCAAATGATTGAGTAATCGTTGTAGAGGAATTAACCAATCTTCGCAGCGGATTGTAAAGCTTATCAATATAGGCAAAAAAGGCAACCATCGTTCCGAGGGATAGCTGGTCCTGAATGACAAGATAGGCAGAATAGCCAATAACTATTAAAGGGGCAATATCCGTAATGGTATTAACCGCGGAAAAAGCCTTGGCATTCCAGCTAGTGTGCTGTAAGGCCTTTTCTAAAAAGTTTTTATTCTGTTTATCAAATTGACCCTGCTCAAAATCTTCTATTGCAAAACTTTTTATTACTGGCATGCCTTGTACACGCTCATGTAAATAGCTTTGAACCTCAGCTAGTGCTTGTGACCGTTTCCGTGTTAGATTTCGTAAATTCCCGAAGAAATATCTAATCGAAAAGGCGTAAAGCGGAAATAACAATACCGATACAAAAGTTAGTTTAACACTCATTGAAAACATTAGAATAATTGCTATGATGATTGTGACAATATCGAGCCAAAGATTCATTAATCCGGAGATGACAAATGTTTTCGTTTGTTCAACATCATTAATCACACGTGAGATTATTTCCCCTGCACGATTATTTGAAAAATATTTAAAACTTAATTTTTGAATGTGAGTATACATCGTATCACGAATATCATAAAGAATTTTACTTGAAGTCCACTGGGCAAAATATTGACGGTAATATTCGATCGGCGGCCTGAGGATGACAAAAACAACAAGCATAATTACTAGAATGAATAAGAGCTTTTCAATCTTCTCGTCATGAGATAGAGTATGACTGCCAACAATGTCATCAACAACATATTTAATCAATAGTGGAATCATAAGCGGAATAGAAAATTTAATTACCCCAATGATGATTGTCCCTATCACCTGAAACCGATACGGTTTTACAAATTGCAGATACCTTAGAATACTGCTCAAAATAGCCCTCCTTTCAAAAAATAATAAGAAGCCAGTGATACAATTAATTAGTTTCTTACTATAATAAAATCACATAGTTTGCTTCCTTTCCACAAAAGCAAATAAAAACCTGTTGATTACATCAACAGGCGCGTAATATCCTCTTTCCCCATCTAACGTCTGTATGTTAAATAACGTTCATACCAAATATCAATAAAATCTGGTGCAAATGGGCCATTCCGTTGGCGAATCCATTGAATCAGTTTTTCCACATTCCTTTTTAGGATATGATCAATTGGATCCGGATAATTCATTTCACGGCGATGACGTTCATACTCATCTTCGTCTAGTAAATTAAAAGTCATATCTGGAAACACCTTAATATCTAGGTCATAATCAATATACTTTAGTGCTTCGCCATCAAAAATAAAAGGGGAACTGATATTACAGTAGTAATAAATACCATCCTCACGAATCATTCCAATTACGTTAAACCAGTATTGTGAATGGAAATAACAAATGGCTGGTTCTCTTGTTATCCACGTTCTGCCATCTGATTCTGTCACTAGTGTTCGGTCATTGCCTCCAATAACCAAATTCTGTGTCCCTTTTAATACAGTTGTTTCTTCCCAGACGCGATGGATGTGCCCATTATGCTTATAGCTATGTATTTGCATTGGTTCACCTTCGATGGGTACGCCCATGTTTCTCCCCTACCTTCATTCCTGAACGCTTTGTAACCCTATTTTAAACCGTTAGCTAAATAATGACAAAAGGTAACAAAGTACAATTCCTATTTATTACTATTATTATAACGGTTGAGAACAGATTTTAAAACAAAAGAGCCATATTTCGATGGCTCTTTGTAAAAATTTGCGAATTTTTTAAGAAGATTCTTTGTTTTTCCACCTAAAAGGAAGGTGTTAAGTTCATTTCCCGATAAGAATTGATTACTTCTTCTGTCTGCTTTTCAAAAGTGGACTGGATCTCTTTTAACTCATCTTTCATCAGCCGAATCTCTGATTGTATACTTTCAAGATCCGTTGACTTCTGCAACATTTGAAGCTCTACTTCGATTTGTTGACAACGCTCAAGTTCTCCTTGAAGATATAATAATTTCTCCATCGTCACCAATTGTTCGGAAACTAATCTGTTAAAATGATCCATTTCCCTCACCGCCTTCTTATTAGTTCCTAATATGTATTCTTGAACAAGTCGTATTCTCCTTTGAAAATTAATGTAGACATTAGAGAAGTTTTGTCGAAACAGCAGAAAGAAGACACTCTATTCGAATCTAGAGTGTCTTCTTTTTGTTAAGTATAATTAGCTTTGACCAAATTGGCCATTGCCTTGGTTTTTACGTGCTTGAGATTGTTGGTTTTGTTGTCTTACTTCAGCAGCATTAGTTTCACTCGCAAATTCAGTTCCGAATGAGCCAGCAGCAGCCGAAGAGCTTGCAGCAGCCGAAGAGCTTGCAGCACCTGCTGCACCAGAAGCAGATTGAGCATTTTGAGCTCTTACTTCAGCAGCATTTGTCTCGCTCGCAAATTCAGTTCCATATGAGCCTTGAGACCCAGATTGAGATTGAGCGTTTTGTTGTCTTACTTCCTGGATGTTAGTTCCAGCTGAAGTTTTGTTTGGCTGTTGATTGAATTTTGCCATGTTAATCACCTCCACGAATATAATGTATCCATGCTTCGTGGAGATTATCCGCAAAAAATATTATTTAAAAATAATTAAACGAGTAATGAAATTCCACCATCAATAATGATGGTCTGCCCCCTAATCATGCTCGATTCATCTGATAAAAGGAACATAACACAATTTACCATATCCTCAATTTCCACCATTCGTCCTGCAGGAGTTTTTTCTTTGGCCTCTTGAAGCAGTTCTTCACGATTTGGAAAATGCTTTAATGCTTCCGTATCGACTGCGCCTCCTGAAACTGCATTAACGACGATATTTTTAGGAGCTAATTCAACCGCCAAATATCTAGTTAGTGCTTCTAAAGCCGCCTTAGAAACGCCAACGACTGTATAATTTTCTAAATAGCGGATAGAACCCAGGGAACTAATGCTAACAATTTTTCCACCGCCAGTTCGTTCCATTAATTTTGCAGCTTCCTGGGCACAAAACAGCAAGGCTTTGCTATTAATATTTAAAGTCCAATCCCAGTGATTTTCCTCAAGCTCCATTACTGGTCGTTGTACGCCAGAGGCTGCATTATTTACAAACACATCCAGACGTCCGAATTCTGCATCAATTTGGGTGAACATATCTTTTATTTTCGCTACGTCGCCTACATTTGCTTTAACAACGAGTACTTTTCTGCCTAATGCCTCTATTTGCTCCGCTGTCTCTAGAGCTGATTTTTTACTTCTAGCGTAATTAATGACAATATCATATCCTGCTTCAGCTAATCGAAGAGCAGTCGCCTTACCTATTCCCCTGCTGCTTCCAGTGATGAGTGCTACTTTTTGAGTCATCAAACTATTCCCTTCTTTGTTATATATATTTGATCAATGTCTAGCTTCATCGCCCAACGGCTAGTGGACTTCGCTCTTTTCCCTACGATAAGTCAAAGGGCTCCAGTCCATACGCCGCTAAACGGGCGCCTGCGCTTTTCTATTTATTTTATCTTTTCCACGAATAGAAGACAATTAATATTAAACAATAAGAGTAAATAACCTTGGAAAGGAAGAAGTGCTAATGTATGTAGGACGTGATATGACCGAACTGTCGATGATGTCGAAATCGGATTGGAAAAGCAGTGAACTTGCTTTTTTCCACCACTCTTTGCAGCAAATTGCCCCCTATTTAAATAGTGAGGGACAAACAATCCATCGTGAAATTATTGAGGAAATCGAAAGCCGGGGAGGCATGAATAGACAAGAGGCAGATTATACCCATGGGACAAAAACAGTATACGATTGAAAAAACGCCGCAGCCCTGCGGCGTTCATTCCTATTGGCGTTCTAAATAAAGCTTAAGCATTTTTTGGTAGGATACAGGGAAGGCAAATTCTTTCATTTCTTCTAATGAAACAAACTTCCACTCGTCACTTTCCTGAAAATCAGATTGGAACGCACCCGTATATACATTAATATTCCAGACCAAATGGGAAAAAACATGTTCAAGCTGCCCAATAATTTTTTCAAGTTTTACTTTTATTTTTAGGGTATGCTCAAATAATTCAACAATCTGCTCCCGATCATTTTGTAAGGGGTGATGAATTTCAACATTAGGGAACTCCCATAAATTTGCAAGCAAACCTGTTGCCGGCCGCTTGTGGATTAATACTTTTCCATTACCATCTAAAAGGATTGCGGCAGCGAGTTGAACATCTCGTGTCTTGGTCTTTTTTGTCTTTATCGGAAGTTCGTTTTGAACTCCCTCTTCGAATGCTTGGCAATGATCTCGAACAGGACACAATAAGCACGAAGGAGAGGTTGGCGTACAGATTAACGCTCCCAATTCCATTAAAGCTTGATTAAAAGAGGATGGGTCTTCATGCGAAATTAATTCTCGTACTGCTTTTTCAAATATTTTTCGTGAGGATGATTTTGCAATATCTTCCCATATTGAAAGAACTCTTGAAAACACCCTCATTACATTTCCGTCTACGGCAGGTTCAGGGATCCCGTAAGCGATACTTAATATCGCCCCTGCAGTATAGGGGCCAACTCCTTTTAGCCCGGCGATTTGCTCAGGACTGTTTGGTACAATTCCGCTATACTTCTCATATACTTCCTTAACTGCTGATTGTAAGTTTCGAACCCTAGAATAATATCCAAGCCCTTCCCATGCCTTCAATACTTTATCTTCCTCTGCATCTGCAAGATCTTCTATAGTAGGAAACCACTCAATAAAACGATTAAAATATGGAATGACCGTATCCACTCTTGTTTGCTGCAGCATAATTTCTGAAACCCATATTTTATATGGGTCTTGGTCTTTTCGCCAAGGTAAATCACGTTGTTCGTGTTTAAACCAGGTAATTAAATCTGATTGAAAAGCAGATTTGTTGATTTTCTCTATATTCTTTAGTTCAATAATCATAACTTTTGTTCCTCCAGATGTAGTTAAACTGTGTGAAAAAAGGCATTATAATAAGTAATGTATTTGTTTTACGATAAATCACTGGAGCATGTTTGACAAGAATTATATTTGAAGGAGGATTTCCTTTTGGATACAGGAACACACGTTGTTATGGGTATTGCTATTGGTGGTTTAGCAACTCTTGACCCTGTAGTCGCTAGCAGCCATGCCACCACTACTAGCGTCTTAATTGCTACGATTGCCGGATCTCAAATACCTGATATTGATACGGTTTTAAAGTTAAAGAATAATGCCATTTACATTCGCAATCATCGGGGCGTTACCCATTCCATTCCAGCTGTGATTTTGTGGCCGCTTCTCTTAGTAGCCGTTATTTATCCGTTTTTCACTGGAGCTAATCTATTTCATTTATGGGCTTGGACATTTGCAGCGGTCTTTATTCATGTATTTGTTGATATATTTAATGCTTACGGAACACAGGCTCTCAGACCCTTCTCGTCAAAATGGGTCGCACTGGGAGTCATCAATACCTTTGACCCGATTATCTTTGGAATTCATATTCTTGGGATTATTATTTGGGTATTAGGAGCTGATCCCGGCTATACCTTCTTGGTCATGTATGCCATTATTGTCGGATATTATATCATGCGCTTTAAGGCAAAACATCGTGTAATGGCTGAGATAAGAAAAAAAATACCAGATGCAACGGAAATAATTGTCGCACCAACAATGAGGTTCCATCAATGGAGAATTGCTGCCATGAATACCAAACAGTTCTTTGTAGGCAAGGCTATTAATAATGAAGTCGAGATCTTAGATCACTTTAACCGAATACCCGTCCCTAAAACTCCAGTAATTGAGGCAGCAAAGAAGGATAAGAATCTGTCAGCATTTTTATCTTTTTCGCCAGTCTATCGGTGGGAAGTGGATGAATATTCAGATTTTTACGAAGTGCGCTTTATTGATTTACGTTACCGGAGCAATGGCCATTATCCGTTTGTTGCTGTCGTTCAATTAGATTGTGACTTGAAACCGATTAGTTCATATACTGGCTGGGTATTTAGTGAGAAGAAATTACGAAAAAAATTGAGCATCATTCCAAGTTAAAAAAGCGCAAGCGCCCTGGTCAGCGGCGTATGGCCTGGAGCGCTCCAACCGAGATAAAGGAAACACGAAGAGCCGGAGGTGATTCGATGTTGACTTATCGTAGGGCGGAGAGCGAAGGACACTAGCCGCTAGGGCGCTGGAGCTAGACAGTAATCTAAGTTCAAAAATTAATACTTTCTTATCAGTTAAAAAAAAGCGGTGACGAAAAGTCACTCGCTTTTTCTAGTTTAAGCTATTTTTTTCTTGCTTTAGAAAATCCTTGTATTTAGGGTTGGTTGCCACAAATTCGTGTAGCTTTTCCCCATAGTTTTCAATCCATTGCTTGACAATTCTCTCAGTCATGTCACTGCCCTTATATTCTCTGCCTGCTTTTGCGTAGGTGGTTTCAAAATCTTCCCAAAGAAGTTCAACCCATGTTCTGGCTTGGTTATAGCTTAGTTGGTTATTTTTACTTAATAGCAGATTTGCTAATTCATCATGGTAACTGTTCATGTGCACACCTCATTGCCAATTTCTTTTAACATAACCTAAATTAATAACGCAAATACTATCGTTACGTGGAAAGCATTGAGAATGCTTTGCTTTCCACGTGCTATCATTCCCTTTTGGAGGTATATCATGAGAAATAAAGAAACTGGATTCCCAAATCAAAATAACAATAAGTTCGAGGGAGAACCACGGGCTAAAGCAGAATATGCATCAAAAAGAGCAGATGGCACGATTAATACTCACCCACAAGAGCGCATGCGTGCATCTGGAGAGCGCGACGATGAATCGCCGCAAGTATATAAGTAGATAGCCTTAACGACCTTAAAAAAGACAAGCCAGAGGTTTGCTCTCTGGTTTGTCTGTCCTAGCATTATTACTACTTTTTTAGCAAAGAAATTGGTAAGGCCTCTTCATGACCATCCCCCTTGAGACGATAACCCCATGCAAACACACCGTTTAAATAGTCAATTTTAAAATATTGGCCTGGGTTCCCTTCTAATTCATAAAGCTCACCTGGTTTAAACTCATTCGGGTCCATTAGGTATGCTTTTGCCATTTGTACCTTTCGTTCAAGGACGGCAAACTCACTCACCATCCCCATTTGTTCTGCTTTTCTTGCTTGCTCTTGAAGGATGCCAATTTCCTGCCGTAATTCATGTTCTGTCATTGTACTATAGCGTTTATCCTGCTGCATTGTTCATTCACTCCCTCTTAATCCCTTTATTTTAGTATAGTAATTTTTATATAATTAATAAAGGTTGAAATTAATGAAGGAGATTATATATGAAAACAATCATTATTACAGGGGCTGGTTCTGGGTTAGGCAAAGAATTGGCACACCTCTTTTCACAGAAAGGGTATCATCTTTTGCTTACCGGGAGGACTGTTGATAAATTAACAACTTCAAGGGATGAAATTATTTCTCTCGGAGGAAAAGCTGATATCCTGCCATTAGATATTCAAAACGCAGATGATGTTTCGAAAAAGATAGAAGATATCAGCGATACATATACTTTGTGCGGATTAGTCAATAATGCAGGGGTAGGACATTTTGGTCCCTTTGTTGATATCGGTGAACAGCAGATTACGGAAATGATAACTACAAATGTTCTTGGGACTATTTTGATGACAAAAGCAATATTACCTCATATTCTTAAGTCACCTGATGGGAGAATAATGAATATTATTTCTACAGCTGGTTTGCGTGGAAAAGTCAATGAAGCGGTCTATGCAGCCAGTAAATTTGCGGTAAGAGGTTTCACTGAAAGTTTGCAAAAGGAATATGAAAATCACAGCATTAAAATAAATGCCGTTTATATGGGCGGTATGGACACTCCATTTTGGGATTATACCAACCATGTCAAAGACACATCCCGTTTCCGCACCCCAAGACAAGTGGCTGAAATTATTATGGAACAAATTGATCAAGACACCATTATTATCGAGAGTAAAAAATCATGACCGATTGGGTCATGATTTTTCTAATTCTGCTAAATATGCTTCAATGAGTTCTATTGGGAAACCTTTTCGATATAAGGCTTGCTTCATCTTTTGGTGAAATTCAAAGCCACTGTATTTACTGTATTTGCGGGCTGCCTTCTCACCTTGAAATCTGATGGCATCCATATCCTCATCACCATCGTTGTTTACTGAAACTTCATTAACGGCAATATTAATGATATCGTAAGAATAACCTTTTCTAAGAAGCAGGTTCTCCAGCTTTTGTTTTTGGATTTTTAATGATTCTTTAGCGCTCTTTTCGTAAAACTTTTCGCTTATTTTTGCGGCTTTTTCAATTTGCTGCTCTAAAGGATATTCCTCTAAGGCAAGCATGAGTGTTCGCATGTCAATTCCTTTTTCCTTTAATTCCATTTTAATTACAGTTGGACCTTTATCAGTGGTATTGGCTTGGGTTCGCACGTAAGCCAAGGCAAATTCTTCATCATTTATGTATTTTTGGGCAGTTAGTTTATGGATAATTTCATTAATGACTGGTTCTTCTATTTCCTTTGAAAAAAGGTAATCCTTGATTTCTTTTTCCGACCTCATCCTTCTGGATAAATAATGAATGGCCTTGTTGTAAGCTTTACGAATGTCATCTTGATACTGAATTTCAATTAAGGAGAAATTGTCCAGTTCCATTCCTTTTTTCAATTGAAATTTAATAAGAACATTACTGTCGACACTGAAGGCGTATTCCTCGCCTTTTCCCTGTCCATAATCCATAAATATATTGAAGCGGTCCTGATTTTTCTGCTGTGTGGTGATCTTTGTAATAATAGCCATGTCATTCACCTCAACAATACTTTACCATATTCCTGATAAAATATTGTAAGATAAAACGTATTAAGGGGGCGAAAAAATTGAAAATTACCATTGCGGGTGGAACAGGCTTTGTGGGGAAAGCTCTTATGAACCATTTGTTGACATACAATCATGAGGTAATTATTTTAACTAGAAATGTAAAAAACACAAATGGAAACAATCGAATTCGTTATGTTCAATGGCTAAGTGAAAATTCAAGCCCTTTACAAGCACTTGAAGGTACTGATATTTTTATTAATCTTGCCGGTGAATCGATTAATAGTGGCCGTTGGACAGAACAAAGAAAAGAAAAAATTTTATCCAGTCGTTTAGAATCTGTTAACGCACTGCTAGACATCATTTCTAAATTAAACATTAAACCAAGAGCACTGATTAATGCGAGCGCCATTGGCATTTATGGAACATCTTTTGAAAAAACCTTTACGGAAAAAGAAACCCATGGATTTGGGAACGATTTTTTGTCAAAAACAGTTCAGCAATGGGAAAACGAGGCGAGCAAAGCTTCTCAATTAGGAATACGCACCGTTTTTTGCAGGTTTGGAATCATCCTGGATAAACACAACGGTGCCCTTCCTAAAATAGCCTTTCCTTATCAATCATTTTTTGGCGGGCCAATCGGGAATGGACAGCAATGGATGTCATGGATTCACATTGAGGATGTAATTAATGGAATATGGTTTATTATCGAAAAGGAACAAATAGAAGGTCCCATTAATTTTACCGCACCATCTCCAGTAACAATGTCTGAATTCGGAAAAACACTATCAAACGTATTACACCGTCCCCACTGGCTTCCTGTCCCTAGTATTGCCCTTCGACTGCTTCTTGGTGAAATGAGTACATTGGTTGTGGATGGGCAAAAAGTATTACCAGAAAAGCTTTTAGAAAATGGCTATCCATTTAAGTATTCAAATCTAAAATTGGCATTAAAAAATATATTTTCTTAAAAACCGTATCATTCCTTTCTTAAAAGGTAAAAATGGAAATAAGTACATAAAGTGCTTCTATTTTTTACCACATAGCTTGATGACGATTAACTAAAAAACGTTGAAAGGAATGAGCAAAATGGCGGAAAAGAAGAAAAAGGATAAGGACCGCGGAAAATACTCTCTAACAAGTATGCAAGAGGTATCTTATCAAAGAGAATTTAAAATGGCAGATCGTGCTGGCGGGTTTCACGACAAGAAAACGAGACTATAGTTATCGAAAGGTTCTGCTGAAGTATTTTCCATTCATGGTTCCCTTTTAAGTTGTAAATCATAGTAAAGGGAGCAATTCTGCTCCTTGGATGTTAACAATGAAAGGGGTTTTTAGTAATGGGCCGTATGCATAATGGAACTGGTAATAGTAACAAAAGTTCACTTCCACAAACACCTAAGAACCTAAAAATAACAGATGGAAATGACGTAGAATACTCTGCAGAATTTGCAGACCATGCAGATCTTGAGGCACAGGCACGTGCTAATGCTGCGAATCAGCGTGTACAATCAAAAAGCAATAAATAATTCTTTACGTAAATGAATCAAAAAAGGAGCAGGGCATCCTGCTTCTTTTTTGATGATTAAAGGGAAAAAGCTTTATATCGAATTCTGCAAATCCTCATTATTTTTAGACACTAATGTTTCGAAGTCATCTGTAAAGGAGATTATTTCTCCCCATTCCATTAGTTCCTTATCGGAAATTTTCCACGTATGTTTTTCGGCATCATTTCTAATAACCGCAAAATGAAAACGGTCAGTTGAATAGACCTTAAACCCTTTCTCCTTACATTGTTCAATGAAAAAGAAATCCTCAGCTCGATTAACTTTTTCAAATGGAACTAGTTGACAGACATCTTTTCTAAACATTAATGTCGCTCCAGCAACAGTTTCTGTGATTGAATTCTCATTACCTGGTACATGGATCAGCGCTTTTTTATTTTTAAAATAGATATATAAAGAGTTTTTTCCGATAATAGAAATATCTTTATTTTTAAAAGCAGCCATCGAACTTTTAATGTAGTCAGGCCCATAATAGTCATCGTCATCAAATTTTGCAATAATATCATAATTTGATTTCATGATCCCAAAATTTAAGCAGTCACCTAATGTTGCATTTTCGTGTAGTTGATAAATCTGGACATTACGATATTTCCTAGCCTTAGTAATCCATCTATCCATATTCATAGAATCCTTATTTAGGATAATGATAAGCTCTTTATTCTTCCAGGATTGCTGTTTATAATTTTTAAAAACATTATTGATATTCTCTTCTCTTATAGTACAAGTAATAATGGAAACCACACTCTCACTCCTTTAGCTTGGAGAATTATTTTATGAGTTCATGACCTTTTCTAAAAGGGAGGTTAAATTAGTAAACTTTTTAAGAGTTTTAATAGAATTAATTTCTTCTTGAAGCTCTTTTATGTCGTAAGAGCCAAAGCCTGCAGCTCCTAAGATATTTATGTGACGAATGTCGATTTGAAGTAAAAGGACAATTGTTTCAAGAATGTGCATGAATTTTTCTTGGAAATTTTGAAATTGCTCTGGATATGATTGAATGAGTAATTTATACTCGCTTAATACCTTACTCATCGTTAATAAATCTGCAAGACCTGAAATCTCTAATCCGAGAACAAGAACATCGATGTCATGATGCTTTGAAATAAACAGCCCAAGGTTGTTAATTGCCTCTTTCCATTTGCTTTCGCCTATAGGGTGTTCTTGATGATACGTGATCAAATCATTTCTAGCAATATATGTGGCACCCATTTTATATAAACGATATCCTAGTTCCCAATCTTCGTAACCGTACTTGACAAAGTCTTCATCGAACAATCCTGCCTGGGTAATAAACTCTTTTTGAATGGAAACATTCCCTGTAAGAAATGCCATCCATGGAAAGGAAAACCCTTCTAAGTCAGCAGCAAAATTGTCGGTTATCGATTGGAACCATGGGTATGTTACAACTCCTATATCCTTGAAAGCTTTTCTTGCAATATCGCTTTTTCCCAATAACGGGTACGGTTGTTCAATTGGATTTTTAAATTTTTTAAACCTAGAATTAAGCAAATTATCTTTTTTTGCTAAAGTTGCAATTGTGCTTATTTTCTCTGGAGTAAATTCAGGAAAGATACATGAATATATGACTTTTGAATGCATTGCCCCTGACAAAATATGCTTATTTTTTGATTGGTGGAATTTATGATGTTTTTCAACAAAATCAGGTTCCGTTATCATTTCTGCATCAAGAAAAATAAGAGTGCTCCCTCTTGCTTCACGAATGCCTAAATTTCGAGCCTTCGCTCTTCCTAGGTTCTTTTCATTACGTATATATTTGAAATGATAGGGAGGCTTATAGACTTTTATCTTTTCTTCCGTTGGGTCAGTTGAAGCATCATCTATAAAGATAACTTCCATTTTTGAAGGATTGAATGTTTGATTTTCAAGTGAGAAAAGAGTCAGGAGATTTAGTGGATATTTATTTAGGGAAGGAATAATAATACTGACTTCAATACCTTGGCTATTATTTACTTGGGTTTCTTTATTAAGTTTCTCTTTAGAGCTTGTGTCCTTGTTATTTTGGGACTTATTGGTTTTTGGATTTACCTTCTGCGGTTCTTGTTCATTGACAGTCAGAGTTAGCCAAACACCGTATAGCCCTTTCTCGTTTCCTGTAAGCTTTTTATTCAAAAAATTATTAAAATCTTGTTCAGTCCGGCAATGATCCCAAAGTCTAATTTCGTAAATATTACCATTAAAGAATAGACCTGGCAGCCCTCCAATCATCCCAGATGGGTAGACATCGTTTTCAGGGCTTCTTTCACCTTTTTTTACAAACTTCCCATTAATGAATAGCTGCGGCTCTCTTTCATCATAGACAACAGCAATGTGAATGAGATCATTAATACTGGCTTCATAGACTAACACCGCATATATATTCTCGTTAGTATGCTCATAAACCGTTATTCCATTTAGTCCAACTGAAACACTAACCCCAGCATCATGATCGGACATCCCCTGTCCGGGCCCAATCAAATAATTTTTTCCATATCCATCAACTGCCTTATCCCGAGATTGTTTATCGATATGATGAACATTTTCAGGTAATACCCAAAACTCATAGGTAAATGTATTTTTCAGATTCGTTAATAAACGTCCATTTAAACTATTCCAAAACATGACGCACCTCTTCTTTACTTTTATGAATAACTAGTCCATTTAGTTAGCTTTTACACAATATGAATCCTATTTGATTTTGACTAAACTCATCCCCATTTATTGGTTATTTTATTTACTTTTTTCAAAGAAAACTATAAATACTTCCACTTAGGAGAGTGATATTTTCATACAAAAAAAAAGAGCACTTGAATGCTCTTTTTGGGACTGGATAACATATTTCTTGATTACAGGACAGCAAAAGTAATATCATCATTTTTAAAGGCTGTTTCATGTTCCCCTAATATTTGAAAGTAACACGTTGCTTTCTGTTGATTAATTAACTTTTCAACTTCTTCCCTTGTTGCTTGGATAATTGCTGTCTCCTCAGTAGCATTAGATACAAATATAATCGAAGGGTTTTTATAGTTCTTGGAGAGACCCTGAATTAACCAAAACTCTTTAACCTCTTCTTGTTTCTCTTTAGAAAAGGCTGCAGCTGTTGTCAATTTGAGATTTTTATTTGTGGGCTGATTTTGACAGACAAAGACCAAATCTTCAATCACTGCACTTGCAGTTGGAAACATTCCAGCACCTGGTCCTTGTAAAGTAATACTACCAACAATATCTGAATGGACATTTACTGCATTCTCTACGCCTTCAATAGCATAAAAAGGATGAGACTTTCCAACAAGGACTGGTCTAACGGCTGCGATAATTTGACCACCTATCCTACTAATCCTGGCAATATGTTTAAATCTATAACCAAGTTTATCAGCTGCTTCGATTAACTCACTTGTAATTGATGTAATCCCTTCTCGTTCAACCTCCTCCCAATTTGGTTCCTCTCCAAAAGCAATTCTGCTAAGAATCATTGTTTTATAAAAGGCATCAAAGCCTTCCACATCATTAGTTGGATCAGCTTCGGCAAAACCCTTCGCTTGCGCTAAACTTAAGGCTGAAGCAAAGGACTGCTTTTTCTCACGCATTTCCGTTAAGATGAAATTCGATGTCCCATTTAGAATACCTTGAACGTGACGAACACGATTAACATTTAATAACTGCCTTAAGGTTTGAATAACAGGTATACCACCCGCAACAGTTGCTTCGTAACCTACCGAAACATTATGCTTCTCCGCTAACCCAAGCAACTCATTTCCGTGATGTGCAAACATTTCTTTATTTGCTGTAATGACGTGACAACGGTTTTGAATTGCTTGTTTTAAATATGTAAAGGGGGGTTCTTTGTCAACGATTGCTTCTACAATCACATCAAGTTGAGGAAGGCTTAAAATTTCATTGAAATCCGAAGTAATTAAAACATCTTTATCTATATTTCTCTTTTTCTGCTTATTTCTAATAAGGACGGCTGCAACCTCGACCTTTCTCCCTAACACTCCCTCAAGCTCTTCCGCATGGGATTGTATCGTTTTATACACACCTTCTCCGACTGTTCCAAAACCTAGAATTGCTACTTTAATAACAGACATGTTGATCCACCCTTCATTAAATTAGTCACGACCAAATAGTAAAAACCCTCTTCATAAGAAGAGGGTTAGATTCCTCCTCTTATCTGTCAGGTTAAACTACCTGCAGGAATTAGCACCTTTTCAAGAAATACCTTGATGGTTGCCGGGCTTCATCGGGCCTAGTCCCTCCGCCGCTCTGGATAAGAGTTTTATATAATTGTTTCATTAAATTTCCAAGTTATAAAAAGTATTTTAGTTGAATCCTTTGTAATTGTCAATATTATTAGAAATTTCTTTTTTTACAACGGTAATAAGGATACCTTCTCTTTGTCCCCCAAACGGTCTATCATTTCTAACCACTCCTCCGGTTTATTTGAAAGAATGGAATAATAGGTCGTAAGGAAATCCTTTACAAGATTAGTTGGTAGAGAATTAAGCTCATCGTCTAAAGGCATGAAACATAAATCAAGCCCTTTTACAGCTTCCCCATTATTTTCCCAGGAAGGATGAACATATGAAAAATCTATCCGCTTGTAACCCAGATGTGAAAGCACTTCACGTCGCACATAAGGATCCATAACCTTTACGCCGCCAAATTCGTGATGTTCAACTCTGTACGGGTCGTATATTTCTGCAAACATTCCGTATAGCTCATTTCCATTTTCATTGGCTAATTGTTGTAAATCCTTTAACCGGTTTTGAGCTAAAAATCGACCAAGGCTTAGGCCAGGTTTACTTATAATCGTAAAATCTGTCATGGCAATATTCCAATCAGGATAGTACCGGTATTCAGTTGCACCTAAGACCTTATCACCATCGACTGCTACAAATACGCGAATACTAGGATCTTCTAATGGCTCTTTCCATAGTTCATACTCCAGCACTTCTTCAGGAGGGAAAATTTCTCCCATTAAGTTATGAAGCTTTCTAAAATTTGGATCATCTATACTTGTGATTCTAATATAATCCATTAAGATTTACCTCCTGTATATATAAAAGGATTTTTCCATTCCATTAATGCCGCATAATTGCAGGATTCTTCATCCTCGAGATAGTTTTCTACAACCCCTACTGGCACACGGCCACAGCGCAGTAAGAAAGTAATAACAGGATCCTTTAAATCACCTTTAATGGTTGATGCTAAATATAGCTCTGGTGTCATGTGATTGGCTGCTTTATGATATCCTGGCATTCTTCCGCCACCTAATAATCGTTCTAAACCTTTCTCGATCACTACATGGTACATCGCATGCATCATCAATTTTCCTAACCCTAATTTGCGGTACCTAGGGCGGACACTGATATCAACGATATACAAGGTATTTCCCCTTGGGTTATGGTTTCGGATGTATCCATGGTCAGTGATTTCTTCCCACGTATGGTGGTTTATATCGCTTGGATCAAATTCGATAGTTAAGCCTGTTAACGATCCTGCTAATTCACCATCCACCTCCACACATAGTGCACCATCTGGAAACAGGGACACATGATTGGTTAATTGCTCTTTATTCCACCATAATTCGGATGGAAAAGGAGGTGGGAAGCACTCGGATTGAATCTTGATAAGATCGTCAAAATCCTGTTTTGTATAATTGCGAATGATAACAGGCACTGGCCGTTCTTGGTCATAGACGTAAAATTTGCTTCGATACATACATAACCCAGCCCTTCTGTTTACTTTTCCCAGTCTGTGTATAAATCCGTTCTGCGATCACGCCAGGTTGTAACCGATCCTCGTTCTCTTACTTCATATAACAAATTTAAATCCAGGTCGCCTGTCACAATCATGTCATCGTTAATTTCACCTTCAACCAATATGCCTTTTGGAGGAAATGGAATATCGTTTGGAGTAATGATTACCGCTTGACCAAAATTAGCGCGCATAAAGTCAACGGTCGGAAGTGAACCAACTGTTCCTGTTAAGACCACATATATTTGATTCTCGATTGCACGTGCATGGCTGGTATAGCGAACACGGTGAAAACCATGCCGATCATCTGTACAAGATGGACAGAAAATGACATCAGCACCTTTGGCCTTTGCCATCCGCACGATTTCAGGGAATTCAATATCATAACAAGTTAGGAGGGCGATTTTTCCTTTTTCTGTTTCAAAGATTTGAAAGGAATCCCCTGGTGCCATATTCCATTCATTGACTTCGGTCGGTGTAATATGGAGTTTTGCCTGCTCACCAATCCTCCCATTTGGATAAAATAAATGAGCGGTATTATACAGCTTGCCATCCTTTTCAATCACGTGCGTTCCCGCAATAATATGCATGTTTGTATTTTTAGCAAAATTAGAAAATAGCTCTCTATATTGTTCAGTAAATCTCGGCAGATCATTGATGCTTAGACTTTGTCCTTGTCCATTCCCAATCGATAATAGCTGGGTAGTAAAGAACTCTGGAAAAAGAACAAACTCTGCCCCAAATTCCTCCGCAGTTTTTATATAATGTTCACATTGTGATGCGAATTCTTCAAAGGATTGAATCGTATGTAGGTGGTATTGCACGACAGATACACGAATTTTCATCATTTCCCTCCACTCAATTGTAAAAATTTCTCATAAAGAGATTATCTAATAATTTCGATATAAATACAATTTATTCAAACTAAAAGCCTGCCAAATGGCAGGCTTCTAGAATTTCATCTTTATCGCTGCAGTTTTCCCTCTGCAAGCTTGATTTGTTTCTCAACTTGCTCTGGTGATGTTCCACCAAAGCTATTTCGAACTGCCACCACATGCTCTGGAGCCAATACCACATAAATATCTTCCTCAAATAAAGGACTAAATTCTTGATATTCTTCGAAACTCAAATCGAGCAAAAATTTGTTATTCTGGATGGCATATAAAACAATCTTTCCGATTACTTCATGAGCATCACGGAAAGGCAGACCTTTTCTCACCAAGTAATCAGCAATATCTGTAGCATTAGAAAAATCATTGTTAATTGCCTTACGCATTATATCTTTATTAACGGTCATGGTTTCAATCATCGGCGCTAGCAACATTAAAGAACCTTCAAGCGTTTCAACTGTATCAAACATACCTTCCTTATCTTCTTGTAAATCCTTGTTATAAGCGAGAGGTAAGCCTTTAAGAACGGTCAGCAAGCCGATTAAATTACCATAGGTCCGGCCTGTTTTTCCACGGAGCAGCTCAGGAACATCTGGGTTTTTCTTTTGCGGCATAATACTTGAACCTGTGCAGAACGAATCGTCAAGTTCCACAAACTGAAACTCCTGACTTGACCAAATGACAAGTTCTTCTGATAATCTGGAAATATGAGTCATGATAATCGAACCGATTGATAAAAATTCAAGAATAAAGTCACGATCACTAACAGCATCCATACTGTTTGGATAAACCGTTTCAAACCCTAACAATTCAGCGACACGTTCGCGGTTAATCGGAAAGGTTGTTCCTGCCAATGCCCCTGAACCAAGCGGGAGCCAATTGATGCGCTTCAAACTATCAATCAATCGCTCTTTATCACGTTCAAACATCCAAAAATACGCCATTAAATGATGGGCGAATGAGACAGGCTGGGCCCGCTGCAGGTGTGTATATCCAGGTATTAAGGTTTGGACATTCTCTTTCGCCTGCTTAATTAATGCCTGTTGAACATCTTCCACTAACTTAATAATTTCCGTCGTTTTTGTTCTTAAATACAGATGCATGTCGGTAGCCACCTGATCATTACGACTGCGCCCGGTGTGAAGTTTCCCACCGACCGGACCGATTTTTTCAATTAATAGTTTTTCAATATTCATATGGATATCTTCGTCTTCTACTAAAAATTCAACCTGATTATTATCAACCAGCTTTTTTATGGTGAGAAGACCATCCTTAATTTTCTCGGAATCTTCAACGGGAATGATGCCACACTCCCCCAGCATTTGCACATGAGCGAGGCTTCCAGCGATATCCTCCTTGGCTAGCTTTTGATCAAAGGATATTGAGGCTGTGAATTCCTCTACTAGCTTATTGGTTTCTTTTGTAAAACGGCCGCCCCATAACTTCGACATATAGTGTTCCTCCTTACCCCTAACAACAGTGCCCTCGAAAAGGACTCGAGGGCAATCCGAATTATTTTAAAATTGATTCCTTTTTATTTACTTCTGAATTGACCTTTGTCGGTAAACCCCAAATTTTAATAAATCCTACGGCTGCATTATGATCAAACGCATCGCCTTTAGAATAAGTTGCAAGTTCCTCATTGTACAGGCTGAATGGAGACTTTCTGCCAACAACCGTATGATTCCCTTTATGAAGCTTGACGCGAATGGTACCTGTAACCGTCTTTTGCGTTTCATTAATAAACGCATCAAGTGCTGGTTTGATAGGAGAATACCAAAGTCCTTCATAAATGATCTTAGCCATTTGCTGTTCAACTTGTGTTTTAAATTGAGAAACCTCACGAGTTAAGGTTAAAAACTCTAATTCTTTATGAGCATTGATTAAAATGAGTGCAGCAGGATTTTCATAGACTTCACGAGATTTAATCCCTACTAATCTATTTTCAATATGGTCGATACGGCCTACACCGTGTTTTCCGCCAAGGGCATTGATAGTTTCAATTAATTGTACAAGCGGAAGTTTTTCACCGTTAAGAGCAACCGGGACGCCCTGTTCAAATTCTATTTCAACATATTCAGCCGCATCAGGAGTTAACTCGATCGGATTCGTCCAATCGAAGGCTGCTTCTGGTGCCTCAGCCCACGGATCTTCCAGCACTCCTGCCTCACATGCACGGCCCCAAATGTTGGCATCAATTGAAAACGGGTTATCTAAATCAACGGGAATTGGAATACCGTTTTCCTCAGCATATTTGATTTCTTCGTCACGAGTCATTCCCCATTCACGAACAGGAGCAACGACCTTTAGACTTGGGTTTAAAGCTTGAATGGAAACTTCAAAACGGACCTGGTCATTTCCTTTCCCTGTGCAGCCATGGGCAACAGCAGTTGCTCCCTCTTTTTCTGCTACCTCCACTAGTAATTTAGAGATTAATGGGCGAGAAAGAGCTGATGATAATGGATATTTTCCTTCATATAAGCAATTAGCTTTTAAGGCTGGTAAAATATATTCCTTGGCTAATAATTCCTTTGCATCGATCATATAAGCTTTTACCGCACCAACATTTAGTGCTTTATTTTTAATTGCTTCTAGATCTTTACCTTCACCGACATCTAGACCCAATGCAATCACATCGTAACCATATTTTTCTTGAATCCATTTTACTGAAACAGATGTATCTAAACCGCCTGAATAGGCTAGAACGATTTTTTCTTTTGTCATTTTTATAATTCTCCTCTTACTATCACTGTATTTTTATCCAACCGATAGAATTATTATACAACAAGTTCCATAAAAAGTGAAACTATTATTCTAGTAAAAGTTTTAAAATTGCTTTTTGTGCATGTAAACGGTTCTCAGCTTCATCAAAAACAACTGATTGAGGACCATCAATGACCTCTGCTGTTACTTCTTCGCCACGGTGTGCCGGCAAACAATGTAAAAAGATAAAATCATCTTTTGCAAACTTGCACAGTTCTTTATTTACTTGGAAACCTTGGAATGCTTTCAATCTCTTTTCCGTTTCTTCTTCCTGCCCCATGCTGGTCCAGACATCTGTTACGACGACATCTGCGCCTTTGATAGCTTCTTGCGGATCATTTGTAATTATAAGGGAACATCCAGTTTGTTTTCCCACTTTGATGGCATTTTCGGTTATTTTACCATTAGGCAAATAGCCTGCTGGACTAGCAATGCTAATATCCATGCCGACTTTCATGGCACCCTCCATTAAGGAATGGGCCATATTGTTATTGCCGTCCCCGATATAGCATAACTTTAAGCCAGCCAATTTCCCTTTATGCTCTAATATTGTTAATAAATCTGCTAACACTTGAGTGGGATGCTGAAGGTCGGTTAAGCCATTAATAACCCGTACTGTTGCATGTTCAGCCAATTCCTCTACTGAATCATGTGAAAAAGTTCGAATCATTAATCCATCCACATAACGGGATAACACTTTAGCCGTATCTGATATGCTTTCTCCTCTTCCTAATTGAATATCCTTTGAACTTAGGAATATCGCATGGCCACCGAGCTGCAGCATTCCTACTTCAAACGATACTCTTGTACGGGTTGAGGATTTTTCAAAAATCATTCCTAAAACCTTTCCGGCTAAATACGGATGTGGTTTGCCTTGTTTCTGGAGTTTCTTCATCTCTACCGCTTCGTTTAAAAGATAGAGGATTTGATTTGTACTGAAATCAGAAAGCTGTAGGAAATCTTTTCCCTTCAGCTTCTGCACAGTTTTATTACTAACATCAAATAAATTAATAGCCTCACCCATGAACGGCACCTCTCTCTTCCAACTTGTAATATTCATTCACAGATCGTACCCCATAATCGGATTGCACCTCTTTTTCAAGGCCAATGATTGCTTCAATTGTATCTAAGTGTGTATATACGGGTACCTTGTAGCGAACAGCATGTTCGCGAATCTGGAAACCAAATTTAATTTTATTCCGACCTTGATTCGGTATGTTAATAACAGCTTTCATGGACTGGTTCCGGAAAAGATTAAGGACCTCATCATCGCCCTTAATTACTTTTTCAACAGGAATTCCCTTGTCTTGAAAATAGGCAGCTGTCCCTTCTGTTGCAGCAATCTTGTATTGTTTTTTTACAAGTTGTTGCATGATTGGAAGTGACGCTTGCTTATCTCGATCGGCGATGGAACAAAAAAGATAATTTTCCTCTGACTGACCACCTAGGGATGGAATAGATTTTTCAAGAGCCTCTTGATAGGTTACTCCCATACCAAGTGCCTCACCTGTAGATTTCATTTCAGGTCCGAGCACATGGTCAACACCTTTAAGTTTACTAGATGAAAACACAGGTGATTTAACCGAAAAATAATCAGGTTCATCCATTAGTCCCTTTGTTGTACATAAATCGGTGAGCGTTTCTCCTAATTGAACACGCGTTGCCCATTCGATCATCGGTATTCCTGTGACCTTGCTCATAATTGGTACCGTTCTGGATGAACGAGGATTGACTTCAAGTACATTAACCTGTTCTTGATAGATGACAAATTGAATGTTCATGATTCCAATTACCGGTGCAGAGTTAGCGATTTTCCCGGCGTAATCAATTAATGTTTCTTTCACTTTATCTGAAAGTGATACCGGCGGAAACACTGAGATACTGTCACCTGAATGGACACCAGCTTTTTCTATATGTTCAAAAATTCCTGGTACGACGATATTTTCCCCATCACAGATGGCATCAATCTCGCATTCTAGTCCAGGTAAATATTTATCTACTAATAAAGGCCACATGGAGGCTTGCGAATTTTTCTCAAGCTGCGCTATATATTGGTTCAATTCCGCTTCTGAAAAAATCGTAAACATCGATTGGCCGCCTATAACATAGGATGGTCTCACTAAAACTGGATATCCTAACGCTGCCGCTGCTTGTTTCAGTTCTTCGGGGTGTGTAACGGTTTGTCCTTCAATATGTGGAATATTTAAATCCTCCAACAGCTGATAGAATTCTTTTCTATCTTCTAAACGATCGACATTTTCCACGGTCGTGCCTAAGATTTTTACACCCTCTTCTTCTAATGCATGGGCTATATTAATTGCTGTTTGACCGCCAAACTGAATCAATACACCATCGACCTTTTCTTTTTCGATGACATGGAGCACATCCTCAGCTGCTAGTGGTTCAAAATAAAGGCGGTCCGCAACCGAATAATCGGTACTAACTGTCTCAGGGTTATTATTTATAACCACTGCCTCGTATCCTTTTTTCTTGATTGCTTTTGCTGCATGTACCGAGCAGTAATCAAATTCAATTCCTTGCCCGATTCGAATCGGACCTGAGCCAATAACAAGAATCTTTTTCTTGCTTGTTACCTCAACCTCGTCAAATCCATGCCAGGTAGAATAATAGTAAGGAGTGACGGCATCAAATTCTGCCGAACAAGTATCAACCATCTTATAGCCTGGTTTCCAGTTCAGTTCTTTCCACTTGCTTCTTATTTGTTTCTCTGGAATGGCATATATTTGAGATAATAGCTTATCGGCGACATTATTTCGTTTTGCATCTTTAAGCAAGGAAACAGGAACATCACTCCAATTATAGGAAGCCAATTCCGTTTCTAACGTAACGATTGAGCTAATTTTGTGTAAAAACCATGTATCAATCTCGGTAATTTGTTGAACTTTTTCAAGTGAAATTCCTCTTCTAAAGGATTCTGCAATGATGAAAAGCCTCTGGTCATTCGCTTGTTCAAGAAGTCCAATTAAGTTCTTTTCATCCATTGTTTTATTTCCCTCGAGACAAAGCCCATAAACATTCATTTCCATCGAGCGAATAGCCTTGTTTAAGGCTCCTTCAAAGGTCCGATCAATCGCCATTACTTCCCCAGTCGCCTTCATTTGCGTTCCTAAAGTACGATCTGCTTCAGGAAATTTGTCAAAAGGGAAGCGAGGTAGTTTCACCACAATATAATCAATCGCTGGCTCAAATGAGGCAAACGTATTACCTGTTATTGGGTTCACAATCTCATCCAAATGATACCCAATCGCACATTTCGCTGCCATCCGGGCAATTGGATAACCAGTTGCTTTTGATGCAAGTGCTGATGAACGGCTCACCCGTGGATTTACTTCGATAATATAATACTGATTCGATGCTGGATGCAGGGCAAACTGGATGTTACAGCCACCGATAATCTTTAATTCTTTAATTACTTTTATTGAAGAATCACGAAGCATTTGATACTGGACATCTGTCAATGTTTGCGATGGAGCGACGACAATCGAGTCACCTGTATGAACGCCAACTGGGTCCATATTTTCCATATTGCAAACAATGATGCACGTATCATTTGCATCTCTCATGACCTCATATTCAACTTCTTTCCAGCCTTTAATACTTCTTTCTACTAATACTTGATGAATTGGACTAGCAGCTAAGCCTTTTTTTAGAACAGTTTCAAATTCTTCTTCATTGTAAGCAAAGCCGCCGCCATCTCCTCCAAGTGTATATGCTGGACGAATAATGACTGGATACCCAATTTCTTTAACGAAAGATACCCCTTCCTCGAAGCTGTGAATAATAGCTGATTCAGGAATGGGCTCTCCAATTTCAAGCATCAAACTGCGGAACTTCTCTCTATCCTCGCCATTTTTGATGGACTCGACAGATGTTCCTAATAATTCCACATTGTATTTACTTAAAATGTTTTGTTCGTAAAGTTCAACGGTTAGATTCAAGCCAGTCTGGCCGCCTAAGGTGCCAATAATTCCGTCTGGTTTTTCTTTCTTGATAATTTTTTCAATGGTTTCCACATTAAGCGGTTCAATATATACCTTATCGGCAACCGCTTCATCCGTCATGATGGTTGCCGGATTATTATTAATTAGAACGACTTCAATGCCTTCTTCTCTCAAGGCTATACATGCTTGTGTACCCGCATAATCAAATTCTGCCGCTTGCCCTATGACAATGGGACCTGATCCAATCACTAGTACTTTTTTTAAGGTTTTATTTAATGGCATATACTGTCTCTCCCATTGATGCTATCTGACTTACGAAATCTTTTAAGATATACTCTGTATCGCTTGGCCCCGGATGGGCTTCTGGATGAAATTGTACGGTTTGAATTGGAAAATTCTTATGCTTCAAACCTTCAATTGAACGATCATTTACATTACGGTAAGTGACATCAAATACTTTGTTGTCTATACTTTCATCAACCACAACATAGCCATGGTTTTGTGCAGTGATTTTTACCTTCCCAGTAAATAGTTCTTTTACTGGATGATTGCCGCCGCGATGTCCATAAGCAAGTTTTGTTGTTTTTGCTCCGTATGCTAAAGCTATTAATTGATGCCCCAGACAAATTCCTAGTGTAGGATAGTTTTGGCTTATCTTTTTTATTTCTGGGAACCATTTTTTCAAATCCATCGGATCTCCAGGACCATTACTGAACAGGACACCGTCTGGATTCAAAGATTTTATTTTTTCATAAGACGTATTATATGGAACAATGGTAACCGCACAGTTTTCATCTAGCAGGGCGTTAAGAATCGACTTTTTATATCCAAAATCCATGAGTACCACATGCGGTCCGTTATTTTTAAAGGATTGAATTTTCTTAGTCGATACCTTCTCCACCCAAAATGAACGAATATCTAATCCTAAATTTTCGTTATCTTTTGTTTTGCTTAAATACCCTTTTACTGTCCCCCGGCTGCGAATGGTTTTTACTAAAAGTCGAGTATCAACTCCCGCAATCCCAGGAACTCCTGCGTCTTTAAGCTTTTCAGAAAATTTATTGATTGATTGATAATGGCTTGGTGTTTCACATAAATCACCGATGATGACCCCAGACAAAGCTGGTGTGATACTTTCATTGTCAATTGCATTAATTCCATAATTTCCGATGATCGGATAACAGAATGTAATGATTTGACCAGCATATGATGGATCAGTGATAATCTCTTGATACCCCGTCATGCTAGTATTAAAAACCACTTCCCCGAGAGAATCTTTTTCAGCACCAATTAGTACTCCTTCAAAGACTTCGCCCGTTTCCAAAGTAAGGTATCCATTCTGCAAACTACTCACGCGCCTTTCTCAATACTTTGGAAAGTTTTTTCCAATGCTTTAATAAATTCATTTATTTCTTCAGATGTAACAGTTAACGGTGGTAAAATCCTTACCACATTTGGACCAGCAGTTAGGATCAGAAGGTTGTTTTCTAGTGCTTTTTGAACGATTTCTAGGGCATTCGTATCAACAACAATTCCTTTTAACAGTCCTAGTCCGCGGATGTCTTTTATAAATGAATAGTCTTCCTTCAAGACATGCAGTTTTTTATCTAAGTATGTTGCCATTTCATTTGCTTGATTTAATAGGTTCGTGTCATGTATATGTGAAACCGTTGCGACTCCAGCAGCTGTGGCTAATGGGTTCCCTCCAAAAGTACTGCCATGACTGCCTGGGTCAAAGCCTTTGGCTGCCTCTTCTTTTGCGATAATCGCTCCAATCGGAAAACCTGAGCCAAGGCCTTTGGCAATACTAATGACATCGGGCTCAATTCCGTATTGTTCATAAGCAAAGAATGTACCTGTTCTGCCAATCCCTGTTTGGATTTCGTCAACCATCAGGAGTATTTCTCTTTCCTTACAAATCTTCGCTAACTTTTTGACCCATTCATGGTTTGCGGGAATGACTCCACCTTCACCTTGAACGAGTTCTAGGAGAACAGCTGCAGGCTCAATCGTATAGAGCAACTCCAGCGCTTCTTCATCGTTAAATGGCAGATAACTAAACCCTGACACTAACGGAAAAAATCCCTGCTGAATTTTTTCTTGTCCTGTTGCCGATAAGGTTGCTAGTGTCCTTCCATGAAAGGATTGCTGAAAGGTGACAATTTCAGGTACTTCTTTTCCCATAACTTTGTTGGCATATCTTCTTGCTAATTTTATCGCTGCTTCATTGGCTTCGGCTCCACTATTACAAAAGAAAACCTGGTCTCCGCAACTATTGGTCGTTAGAAGCGCCGCTAGCTTCTCCTGATTTGGAATGTTATAGAGGTTGGAACAGTGCCAAAGGTTCTGTAATTGCTCCTCAAGTGCATCCTTTACAACATCAGGGACATGCCCTAGGTTACAGGTGGCTATACCCGAAGTGAAATCTAGATATTGTGTTCCCTGTTCATTCCAAACATAGCTTCCTTTCCCTTTAACAAGTGTGACAGGGAAGCGGCTGTATGTTGCCATCACTGGCGAGGTCAGGGAAGTGGAATTATTGATTGACATTACGCGATCCCCTCTTCTAAGACAATTTTTGTGCCGGTCAGTTTACCATTTGTATAATCTATTAAACTGCTTTTTTCAGAACCATTAATGATACTAACTTCGGGTATATTGTGGACAAGACCATCAATGGCAGCTTTTACTTTAGGTATCATCCCACCATAAATAGTTTTATTATTTATCAGTTCCTCGATGGTTGCCTTTGAGACTTTATCAAGTTTTGTCTTGGCACCATTTTTTTCAACCAAGATTCCAGGTATATCACTTATGAAGCAGAGATTTGCACCCAATGCTTTGGCAATCGCTGAAGCAGCAATATCGCCATTAATGTTATATCGCTGTCCGCCAGCATCGATGCCGACTGGAGAAATGACTGGAACATTACCTTGGGCAATGATTCCTTCGATTACTTTATGGTTGACACCAATTACTTCACCGACGAAGCCTAATGTATCCGCATTTTCAGTTGGTTCAGCTTGTAATAGGGAACCATCTACACCACTTATGCCAATCGCCTTTCCCCCAACTTCGATTATGTTTCGGACAACTTGTTTGTTGACGGAGCCGCTCAATACCATTTCAACAATATCTAATACTTCATGATTGGTTACTCTAAGACCATTCACAAAAGTGGTATCCACGTTAAGGTTTTTTAATAATGAAGTAATTAGTGGTCCGCCGCCATGAACAATGATTGGTGTCCATTCGCCTGATTCATGAAGTGAAACTATGTCTTCATAAAAGGACCTTGGGAGATTATCTAACACACTTCCGCCGCACTTAATGACTATATATTTCATTTTCTCGTCCCCCTCTTACGTGCGGTAGGATGCGTTGATTTTCACATAATCATAAGTTAAGTCGCATCCATAAGCTGTAGCGCTATATTCACCTTGGTTTAATTCAACACTCAATTTAACAATTTCCGATTCTAAGTATTCTTTTACTTCTTCCTCAACAAAGTGGCTTGGCAAACCATTCTCAAATACTGTGAAAGGTCCAATCGCCACTTTTACCGCGTTTGGTTCAACTGGTACACCACTGTAGCCAATAGCAGTTACAATTCTACCCCAGTTTGGATCCGTTCCATAAATAGCTGTTTTAACAAGGTTCGAGGATATAATAGCTTTGCCGACTGCACTTGCTGCATTTTGACTGTAGGCGCCATTAACTTGAACTTCTACTAGTTTTGTAGCACCTTCACCATCTCTTGCAATTTTTTTAGCAAGTGACTCACAAACAATTTTTAATCCTTGCTTGAAAAGCTGCCATTCTGGGTGATCTTTTGTTAGTTGAGTATTCTCTGCTAATCCATTGGCCATTACAAGAACCATGTCATTTGTACTTGTATCACCATCAACGGTTATCATATTGAAGGTTTGATTCGTTATCTCTCGAAGTGCTGCCAATAGGTCATCATGTGCAACGTTTGCATCTGTTGTGACAAATCCAAGCATGGTGGCCATGTTTGGGTGTATCATTCCAGACCCTTTAGATGCTCCCCCAATGGAAACAGTTTTTCCATCAATTTTAAATTGAACTCCGGTATGTTTGACACATGTGTCTGTTGTTAAGATAGCATTTTTAAAGTGATTTTCATCTTGATTCTCTTGATTTAAGAGTTGTTTTATCCCTGTTAACACCTTTTCCATCGGTAAAAGTTCTCCGATGACTCCTGTTGAAGTAACAGCTACGAGATGGTCTTGTAATCCCAACTCGTTTGCAAAACTTTTTTGCATCGCGAATGCATCCAGTAATCCCTGTTCCCCTGTACATGCATTGGCATTTCCAGAGTTCACGATAATGGCTTGAACCTTGTTTTCCTTCGCGATACTTTCTTGTGTAACCAATAATGGAGCTGCTTGAAAGATGTTAGTTGTATATACTCCTGCAGCCGTTGCAGGAACCTCTGAAACAATGTAACCTAAATCAAGTCGTTTTCTTTTAATTCCACAGTGCATTCCGCCTGCTTTGTATCCCTTTGGTAAGGTAACACTACCTTCTTCTATAATTACGATTTCATTCGTCGATGTAGCTTGCGTCAATTTAATTTCCCCCTTCAAATTCCCTTCGTTCTCCAATTTAACAAGGTAGTATTTTCTTATGGATACATCGGAATGTCAGTGAGCCCCGTTCGCACATCCCAGCCATTCATCAAATTCACATTTTGGATGGCCTGCCCAGCGGCCCCTTTAACCAAATTATCGATAACCGAAATGATCGTAAGTCGGTTCGTTCTTTCGTCAACATGAAGACCGATATCGCAATAATTTGAACCGGATACTTCTTTTGTTGAAGGTATATTCCCTTCAGGCCGCACTCTTACAAAATGAGCTTCATGATAAAACTGTTTATATAAATCTATTACATTATTTGTTGAAATTTTTTCTTTAAGATTCACATACATCGTGCACATGATTCCTCGTGTCATTGGTACAAGATGTGTAGTGAATGAAATCGTTAGTGGATTCCCACTTTCATCTGAAAGTACTTGCTCAATTTCCGGAATATGCTGATGTGCACCTAGTTTATAAGCTTTAGTGTTTTCATTGATTTCGGAGTAGTGAGCTGTTAATGAAAGTCCTCTTCCAGCACCGGATACCCCCGATTTTGCATCAACGATTATCGATTTTTCATCTATTAATTTTGTTTGTAATACTGGTATAAGACCTAGCGTTGTGGCAGTTGGATAACAGCCAGGATTAGCTATTAAATTAGCAGTCTTTATTTTTTCTGCATAAATTTCACTTAATCCGTAGGTTGCTTGTTGCAAATATTTATCCTCTGCTGGTGAATGCTTATACCATGATTCATATATATCACCCGACCTGAGCCGGAAATCTCCAGATAAATCAATACATTTAATACCATTCTCTATAAGCTGTGGAACATATCTGCTACTGACTCCCGAAGGTGTAGCCAAAAATACAATTTCGTTCTTTTCAGACAATCTATCAACATCAAATTTTTCAAGTGGTTGATCAGCAATATCAGAAAGGTGAGGATAAATTTCACTAAAGCTAGACCCTGATTGTGAGTTGGAAACAATTGAACCAATCTCCAAAAAGGGGTGTTTATTGATTAACCTCACTAACTCAATTGCTCCATAACCAGTACCACCGATAATTGCAGCCTTCAATTTATCCATCTCCTAAGTTGCTTTTATAATGAATTATTATACATATTTACATATAAATATTCAATGGAAAAATAGTTTAATTTTCTGTTTTTAATGAAAATTACTGCTTTATTTTTTGTAAACGCTTACATTTAACGATGGAAAATTATTCATTTTTTATGCATTTTTTGAATTAAAAAAGACAGTGAACGGTAAAGTTCACTGTGCTGTAAAAACTTAATTATAAGAATTAGCGCCTATATTTATTGAGACATTTTACGTCTATATTTATATTGTTTCCATTGGAAATGAATGAAACATCCAACACAAAAACCTAAAATGGCTACAAATGCCGCGACTGCAACAAGGATGGTGAACACGTAACCTAAAGTAGTCCAACCAGTTAAAAAACTTATAAATCCTATTCCAAGGCACGATACGGCCAATTTCTGATTAAATTGCTGCTGCTCCCAATCTTCTGGGATATAGGACTTCGAGTCTTTTCTTAAGAATAATTTAGCAAATTGCATAACCGGATTAAATCCAACTAGCAGCCCAAGTAAACCCGAAATAAATGGTACCAATAAAAGCCACTCACTAACTGACAACCAAGTTAACACAACACTTATGACAATAACCCACTGGTTTGTTCTTACAAGCGGACGAGGTATGGAACGAGTATTTTCTGTCATGCTGATTCAATCCCTACCTTTCTTATTGGTTTTATATACTTAGAGTCATACTAACTTGAATGGATACGATTGTAAAGTTATTTATTTTCTATGTTAGGCAAGGGTTGAGTATGCTAAGACTCTTCATAGGTGACCCTTTTCTCCCTTGCTTATCGAGTTCGGTCGCCAAGATGACTTCTAAGCGTCCCTTCTCTCAGAATCTAAAAAAAACACTCAATTGAGTGTTTTTTTAGATTTATAGGCTTTCATGAAGAAGATTTAATACGCTTCTTAATTCCTTAACTCCCACCTGCCCAGGGGCAGATGCTTTTTTCGCTGCTCCAAAAGTTAGGGCTGACCCAAATACTTCGCCGGCTAATCGACTAATGACCCCCTTACCTGCCATAGACATGGTTATGAACGGTCGATCCGCATATTGCTCCTTCATTATATTTGTTGCTTCTAGGAGGGTGAGCACATCAGTTGTACAAGTGGGCATCACAGCAATTTTCGGTAAATCGCCCCCTAATTCTTGCGCTTTCGTTAATCGAGAGATAATTTCCTCTTTTGCAGGCGTCTTATGAAAATCATGGTTTGAAATGATAACCAAGACATTTTGGGCATGAGCACCTTCAATTATTCTTTTTACATCCTTTTCATCATTGAATAATTCAACATCAATGATATCAATCAGGCCAGTTTCTGCAATGATCTTGTTTAATTCAAAGTAGAAAGAAGTGGAAATTTCCTTATGTCCGCCTTCTTTATGACTTCGAAAAGTAAAGATGAGTGGTGTATTAGGCAGGAGTGAGCGAACTTCAATCAGCGCCTCTTTCACTTTTTCAATAACTTCTACATCCTCAAAAAAGTCGACACGCCATTCAACTAGATCTAAGTCGATACTTTTTAGAAATTTAGCTTCTTCCATTAATTGTGCAATGGTCTCGCCCACCAAAGGCACACAAATTTTTGGTATTCCTTCCCCAATTGTGAGGTTTCTAACAGTAACAGTTTTAGGCATTTGCCCCACTCCTTGCTTAATCTTTTGAAATTTCTATGAGACTATTCACCATATGAAATTAATTCTCTAACGATTTGGTCCGCAATTTCCTCCGCGCTTTTATGATCAGTGGAAATCTGTACATGATGGTTCCTGTAAATATCTTGTCTTTTATAAAAAAGCTCTTCCATTTCTTCAATTGACTTTCCTTTTAACACAGGGCGACTATCAATAATTAACTCCAATCGATCCTTCCAGGCTTCCAAAGATAGTTCGAGGAAAATAACAATACAAGATGCTAAACATATCTCTCTAATCTCTTGTTGAAGGAAGGCGCCTCCACCTACAGAAATAATTTTTTGCTTCTGTTCTGCTAGACTTGCAATTAAACTTTTTTCCCTATCTCTAAATTCAGTCTCACCAAATTCAGCAAATATCTGGGACACCGGCATGTTATACTCTTTTTCAATTCTTTCATCAATATCAATAAAATCACGATTGAGTATAGTAGCAACCTTCTTGCCAATCGTAGTTTTCCCAACACCCATAAACCCAATAAACACAATACTCTTGTCACTCATCTCCAAAATACCCAGACCTCCCGTTGGTTAAAACAAATTATTAAGCATAATTATAATGCTATTTTGAGATTTAAGACAATTTTTTTGGAAAGAATGATTTATTGGTGCCTGACACCAAAAAAAGAGACCCGCATAGGAGTCTCTATATCTATTGTTTCATTTTCGGGTCAAGGATATCCCTTAGTCCATCGCCCATTAAGTTAAAGCCTAGGACGGTCAGCATAATAGCTACCCCTGGGAAGAATAATGTCCATGGTGCCTGGGTGATATAGTTTTTGGAATCGGCAAGCATTTTCCCCCATTCAGGTGTCGGTGCCTGTGCCCCCATTCCAAGAAACCCAAGGGCTGCTGCCTCTATAATAGCGGTAGCAATCGCTAAAGTAGCTTGGACGATTACTGGTGAAATACTATTAGGTAAAATATGCCGAAGAAGAATTCGGGTATCTTTCATTCCTACCGCACGGGCCGCCATAATATATTCTTCTTGTTTAACACTTAAAACTTTCGAACGAACAAGCCGTCCAAAATTCGGGATATTAATAACCGCAATTGCAATCAGTGCATTTTGCAATGATGGTCCCAAAATTGAAACAACCGCAATCGCCAAAAGAATACTTGGAAAGGCTAGCATAATATCAAAAATACGTGAGATAATTGCATCTACCCAGCGGCCGTAGTAACCAGCAACAATACCAAGGAATGTCCCTGCGACAACAGACCCTAAAACAGAGAAAAATCCTACCCATAAAGATATTCTTGAGCCATAAACAATTCGAGAAAATATATCACGGCCAAAGTCATCAGTCCCAAACCAATGATCACTTGAAGGCGGGAGCATTCGGTCGGTTAGGACTTGTTCTTTATAACTATATGGAGCAATAATCGGGGCGATTATTGCAATAATGATAAAAAAGACAACAATCCCTAAACCCGCTAATGCTAATCGGTTTTTATAAAATGAAATCCATGCTTCCTTCCAGGGAGGTGTCAGCTTTTCTTCAACAATTACCGTCGTTATATTTGCCGGTTTTTTTGCAAGTTCCGCCACTTTTAGTTCCCCTCCTCTTATTTCGTATATTTAATTCGTGGATCTACAAACACATACAATAAATCCACGATTAAATTAATAAGAACAAAAATTGCTGCAATTATTAAAATCCCTGACTGTATAACCGGATAATCACGGTAGCCGATCGCATCGTATAGATATCTTCCGATTCCTGGCCATCCAAAGATGGTTTCCGTTAGAATAGCTCCTCCCAGTAAAAGACCTGTTTGCAGCCCGATAATCGTTAAAACAGGAATGACAGCATTTTTTAAGGAATGCTTATACACAACCCAAAACATGCTCAGTCCCTTTGCTCTCGCTGTACGAACATAATCTGACTTCATCACCTCAAGCATGGTTGCCCGAGTCATTCTAGCAATAATCGCCATTGGAATGGTAGCAAGTGCAATGCTTGGCAGGACCAAATGCTTTAGGACTGTAATAAACTGATCGGTTCTTCCTTGTAATAAAGTATCTATTAAATAGAAATTAGTAATCGCTGAAACGGGGTCTCTTACATTCTCTCTTCCCGTCGTCGGCAGCCATCCTAATTCAATAGAAAATACCCATTGTTCCATTAAACCAAGCCAAAAAATCGGCAAAGATACACCAATTAGAGCTAGGATCATTGCAACATAATCAAACCAAGATTTGGAGAACCAGGCACTGATAATCCCTGCATTTACTCCGACAATGATGGCAATCAACATAGCTACGACAGTTAGTTCTGCCGTTGCTGCTAAGTAGGGCCATATTTCTTCATTAATAGGACCTCTTGTTCGGAGTGAAACTCCTAAATCCCCATGAAGCAGGGAATTTATATAATCTGCGTATTGTATGTACCAAGGCCTGTCCAACCCTAATTCCTTTGTTAACGTGGCAATTGATTCTGCTGTTGCTCTCTGTCCAAGAATTACCTGAGCGGGATTTCCTGGAATAGCATGGATAATAGCAAAAACAACAAGCGTCATCCCAATTAAAACAGGTATTAACGAAAACACCCGGCGGACTGTATATGTTAACAATTTATTCACCTCACTGTAAAGCATCAGCGCCCTTCTAGACGCTTCCGCAAAACCATTTTTTACAAAATAAATTGAATGTGCTTAGCTAACAAAAGGGGAGGCTATACTCCCTCCCCTTTCAGCCATGATTATTTAAATTCAACTTTTGTCAATGCTTCTGATCCAGTTGGGTGTGGTAAGTAATTTGCCACATCTTTACCAGCTGCTAACAGTGGTGTAGAGTGAACAAGTGGAACCCACGGAGCATCATCATGAATAATAACTTGTGCTTCTTCGTAAAGTGCATTACGCTTTGCTTGATCAATTTCTGTTTGTGCTTTAATTAAGACGTCATGTAACTTGTCATTGCTGTATTGGGAATAGTTGTTACTTCCAATGCTGTCTTTATCAAGCAATGTGTATAAGAAGTTATCAGGGTCACCATTGTCACCTGTCCAGCCAAGCATGAACATATCAAATTCACCTTTTGCTGCTTTATCTAAGTAAGTAGCCCAGTCCACAGATTGGATTTTGGCTTTGACGTTGATTTTGCTTAAACTCTCTTGAATAACTTCAGCCACTTTTTGTGCTTCTGGCATATAAGGGCGCGCAACAGGCATTGCCCATAAGTCGATTTCAAATCCTTTTTCGTATCCAGCTTCTTTCAACAATGCTTTAGCTTTCTCTAAATCATATGGATACGGCTCAACTGACTTATTATAGCCTTCAATGGATGGAGGCATTGGATTAACAGCCGCTAGAGCTTTCCCACCATAAAATGCATCAATAATCGACTTTTTATCGACAGCGTAGTTGATAGCTTGACGAACTAACTTATTATCAAATGGTTTACGAGTAGTTGTTAAACCAATATAACCAACATTCATTGATGGACGTTCGATTACTTGGAGGTTAGCATTTGATTTAACTGTAGCCTCATCTGAATTATTCAGTCCATCCATAACGTCAATCTCGCCATTTGCAAGCGCGTTAAGACGTGCAGTATTTTCAGGGATTACACGGAAAATAACTTTGTTTAACTTAGGTAAACCTTTTTGCCAGTAGTCAGGGTTCTTCTCAAGCGTAATTGTATCGTTCTCTTTCCATTCAACGAATTTAAATGGACCTGTACCAACAGGATTTTGTCTAAACTTGTCACCGAATTTTTTAACAGCCGCAGGGCTTGCAATTCCAAACGGAGACATAGCCAGGTTCTTTAAGAATGGAGCCTGTGGACGTTTTAAAACAAATTGAACAGTATTCGCATCTAAGGCTTTAACTTCTTTAATAACGTGGCCCTCATCCTTTTTAAATCCACCAAACATAGTGTAATAAGGGAATTTATCAGCATCCCCATTCATCCATCGATCAAAGTTAAAAACAACCGCATCTGCATTAAAATCAGTACCATCATGGAATTTAACGCCTTGACGAAGCTTGAAGGTGTAAGTTAAGCCATCAGGTGTCACTTCCCACGATTCAGCAAGTCCTGGATTAATAGTAGTATCTTGATCACCATATTGGATTAATGTTTCATAAATGTTTTCTGTTACTTTGAATGCTTCACCTTCAGTTGTTGTAATCGGATCTAGAGATGTAGAATCTCCACCACGACCATAAACTAGTGTATCCTTTTTCGATCCGCCACTTGTGGCAGGATCTTTCTTGCCGCCTGCTTCTTCATTCGTTTTGCTGCTACAGCCAACTAAAAACATACTGATGGCTAATAGAGAAATCAATAGCAGTTTAAAAGATTTCTTCTTCATAAGCTTTTTTAACCCCCTATATTTTTGTTTTCTTTATCATAAATGCTGCAAATCACTTGTTATACAAGTGACATGCGACAAAATGACCGTTCAGGTTTTGTTCCGCTGGTCTAGTATTTTTACAAATATCCATCACCTGTGAGCAGCGTGTATGGAAGGCACAACCTGAAGGAGGATTTGCTGGACTTGGTAATTCTCCTTCTATTAAAATTGTTTCCCTCTTTATATCTGGATCTGGTATTGGTACAGCTGAAAGAAGTGCTTTTGTGTATGGATGCTTTGGATTCTCATAAAGCTCCTCACTTTCAGCTAACTCTATTAATCTTCCTAAATACATCACGCCCACGCGATCACTAATATGGCGTACTACCCCTAAATCATGAGCGATAAAAATGTATGTAAGCTGGAATTCTTTTTGAATATCCTTCATCAGATTTAGAACCTGAGCCTGTATCGATACGTCGAGCGCTGACACAGGCTCATCCGCAATAATTAGTTTCGGTTTCGTCATTAACGCTTTTGCAATTCCAATCCGCTGACGCTGACCACCGCTGAATTGGTGTGGATATCTCTTGGCATGGTAGCTGCTTAATCCTACGACTTCAAGCATATCTCTCACTTGCTTTTTACGTTCCTCTTTAGTCCCAATTCCATGGACAATCAACGGCTCTTCAAGAATCTGTTCGATAGAATGTCGTGGATTGAGCGATGCATAGGGATCCTGGAACACCATCTGGATATCACGCCGGGTTTTTCTTAATTCCGATTTTGACATACTAGTAATCTCTTGATCTTCAAAAACAATTCTTCCCTCACTCACTTCAATTAAACGCATGAGCAGACGACCAGTTGTCGATTTACCGCAACCGCTTTCACCAACGATGCCCAATGTCTCTCCTTTTCTAACGTAAAAAGATACATCGTCTACCGCTTTGACCTCTCCTTGTTTCCTTCCAAACAGGCCGCCGGTAATCGGAAAGTACTTTTTTAAACCATTAACTTCAAGAAGTAATCCTGACATGGTTGTCACTCTCCTTCTTCAATGTATGTAGGAAACAGCGCACTTCATGTCCGTCTTTTTCCGTCTTAAATAAATCCGGTGTTTCTTCCTGGCATTCGGCGAATGCATCTGCACACCTTGCGGCGAATCGGCAGCCCTTATGAATTGTCCCTGGAGTAGGAACTGCGCCAGGAATACTATACAGTCGTTCCGTTTTCCCTCTTAAATCGGGTACAGATTTTAACAGGCCCTTCGTATAAGGATGTTGAGGATTTTTGAGAATCGTTCGAACATCACCCTGCTCCACGATTTGCCCGGCATACATAACAATTACTCGTTCACAAATTTCAGCCACAACCCCTAAATCATGGGTAATAAGAATGATCGTTGTGTTTGTCTTTTTATTTAAATCCTTCATTAATGCAAGGATTTGTGCTTGAATTGTCACATCGAGTGCAGTTGTTGGCTCGTCTGCAATTAACACCCTAGGATTGCAGGCCATTGCCATGGCAATCATAACCCTCTGCCTCATTCCACCCGAAAGCTGGTGGGGATGATCTTTAATAATTCCTTCTGCCCTTGGGATTCCAACCAGTTTTAATAATTCAATACTGCGGACCATTGCTTCTTTCTTCGAAAGGTCTGTATGTAAGCGAATCGCTTCTATTAATTGATTGCCAATCGTAAACAGCGGATTTAATGATGTCATGGGTTCTTGAAAAATCATAGAAATCTGATTACCACGGATTTTGCGCCACTCTTTTTCAGATAAATTTTTCAAGTCTTTTCCTTCAAAAACAATTTCGCCATTCTCGATTTTCCCTGGTGGTGAAGGAATCAGCCCCATAGCCGTTAGAGAAGTGACACTTTTACCACTCCCTGATTCACCAACGATTCCTAATATTTCGCCATCCTTTAAATCAAAACTGATACCATCCACAGCCGGAACGAATTTTTTCCCTGATTGAAATGACACCTTTAAGTCTTTTATTCGAAGAATAGGATCCTTTTCCACATTTGCACCTACCTGTTCATTCGTTTGTTTTATGTATTCTTTTTTATCAGAAATATAATAATATAATAAATTTTAAAATTATTATGACATATATAACTTTAGTGGCACTATCCAAATTTGTCAATTACGTGAAAAAAGTTCAAAATATCCCAGTACTACAGAGTCGCGTTAATGTAATAACGTATTTTATTGTGTTTTGTACCTAATTTTTCGTTTAAATATTAAAATACTAAAAAGTATATAAAGGAAATAAAAAACCCTGCAAGACTATCGCTGTCTTACAGGGAATCTTAATACAGTTTTTAGTTTTTGCGCATCAGTCTTGCGAGGGTCAGATAGATAAATTTCCCGGTGGATTTTACTTGTTCGAATATAGCCATTTTTCTCGCAAAAGAACTCCATTTTAGTGAAACTTTCTTGTTCATTATCGTAAGGCCCGATATGCATAATTTGGCAGGAAAGACCGTCTGTTTGTTCGCCAAATATCGCTTTATCAAGATATGGATATGGATTTGGCTTTTTCTTTTTCGTTTGCTCCACAAATTTCGCAAATAGATTCTTGGTTAAAAATTCAAGTTGTCGGATCATAATCGTGTATTTGTAATTACTCTTGTCTTGTACCGACTTAGACTTATCGATTAAATCCCAAATACCTTCAAGAGGAAAGACAGTATACTCATAGTATCCTTCAGGCACTTCCTTACCTTTATAAGACATTTTCACAGCATAACTAAGACTGTATAATGCTTCAGTTGCTCTAGCAAATTCCTCACCGTTTGGGTCGCCAGTGCCACTAATCATAATAAATGGCATCTTAGGTACATCAATAATTACTGGTACAGTTTTTGGAAGGTAAATATGCTTATACGTTTTCTTATACTCAACTTTTGTACCCATCGTTTATCTCCTGTTTCTATTATATATGCTCGTTAAAGTTGCCTATTGATCTCCGCTCCATGAAGTATGGTGCCAAAATCAACAATATGCTTTAACATTTACATTATAAAAGATTATTTTTTCATACCGGTATAAATATGAATGGCATCTCTTAGGAACGCTGCTGTACCAGGCTGTTCCTTATCATAATAAGCGGTAAATCTTTCATCATCCACATACATTTGTGCAAGACCCGCATGGGCTTCCTTACTATATTTATTCCAATAGTAACATAACCATTGTTTATGGAGATCTGCTGCTTTTTGGGCTAAATCCCCTGCAGGGTCTCCAGTTTTATAGGCCTCAGCAAGAGTTACTGTGACAAGTTCAGCTAACTTGGTAACCTCCTCATATTGCTCTTCAGTCATATTCTGCAGTTTTGCGTTGGATTTAATTACTGCATCATCGCCGTATTTTTCACGAATCTCTTTTCCATACTTTTTCTCGTTGTCATCAATCATTTTTTTCTTAAATCCCTCGAACTTTTCTTTATTGGACATTTTCATTCTCCCTTCTTTTACTGCAATTGTCTTATCCACATTTGCAATTAACACTTCTAATTGTTCCTTTTTCTCAAGGAGTTTCTTCCGATGTTCTTTCAGTGCAGCAGCACCGTCAAAGGAAGGAGCCGTTACGATTTCTTTTATGTTCTCTAAACTGATTCCTAATTCCCTGTAGAATAAGATTTGCTGCAAGCAATCAACTTCTGCTTGACCATAGATTCGGTATCCTGACGAATTAATTCTTGCCGGCTTAAGAATCCCTATTTCATCATAATACCGAAGTGTCCTGGTGCTAACTCCTGCTAGACTTCCAAGCTTCTGCACAGTATATTCCATTCGCTCACCTCCTTGTTAAACTAACGATACACCTTTACGCAACGTCAATGTCAATAACAATAAAGCCTATTTTTTTAGAAAAAGGTGCCTGACACTACAGATGGACATTTGTCCATCTCTAGTGTCAGGCACCAAATTAATTTGGAGGATTTTTTTTAGTATAGTTTGCTCTTTTTAAACCAAAATTAAAGATAAGGATTTATCTATCACTCTAGTAGAGTGAAAAGTCCCTTTTCTCTGAATGTATTTATTATTTCAAAAAAACTTTCTTTTCCGATCTAAATTAACTAAAATTCAGTATTGGCAACGTTTACAACCTTTCATAACTTCTTTTCCTAAAAAATGTTTTTGACAATTCAAAACTTAAGAAAGTATTATAATATAATATAAAGGGAGGTAATAACATGTCAAACATCAATAGACAGAAAATTGTGGATAGTGTGCCTCAAACAGGATTTTTCGGACATCCTAAAGGACTATCTACCCTTTTCTTTACTGAATTCTGGGAGCGTTTCTCGTACTATGGAATGAGAGCCATCCTTGTTTTCTATATGTATTACGAAGTTTCTAAAGGTGGTTTGGGCATTGATCAAAATCTTGCACTTTCGATTATGTCCATTTACGGATCACTTGTTTATATGTCTGGAATCATTGGCGGCTGGTTGGCTGACCGGATCTTCGGTTCTTCTAAAGCCGTGTTCTACGGTGGAATCTTAATTATGTTTGGACATATAGCGCTTGCAGTTCCTGGCAGTGTTGCTATGTTCTTTGTATCCATGGTATTGATTGTACTAGGTACTGGGATGCTTAAACCGAATGTTTCTTCCGCAGTAGGTGAATTATATAGCGAAAAGGACGAACGTCGTGATGCAGGTTTTACTATTTACTACATGAGTATAAACCTGGGTGCATTCATATCTCCATTAATCGTTGGGTCAATAAGCAACTTCCACATAGGTTTTTCTATTGCAGCAGTAGGTATGTTCTTAGGATTAGTCGTATTCAGTGTTACTAAGAAAAAAAATCTTGGCCTTGCTGGAACAATGATTGCAAATCCATTGGCACCAGCAGAAAAGAAAAAAGTCTTCACGATGATTGGTATTGGTGTAGTTATTCTTGTTATCTTATGTGCAATACTGATACCAAACGGTCTTTTAACTTTTGCTAGCTTTATTAATATTGTCACTTTCCTTGGTATCTTAATCCCAACGATTTACTTCGTGGTCATGTATCGCAGTCCAAAAACTACTGCCGTTGAACGTTCAAGAATTATTGCCTATATTCCGTTATTTATTGCAGCTGTTATGTTCTGGGCCATTCAAGAACAAGGCTCAACCATCCTTGCCAATTATGCGGATAAGAGGACTCAATTAGACTGGATGGGAATTAAGATTTCACCAGCATGGTTCCAATCTTTAAACCCACTATTCATTATCATCTTCGCACCAGTATTTGCTTGGATCTGGGTTAAATTAGGAAATCGTCAGCCATCAATTCCACAAAAGTTCTCATTATCATTATTATTTGCTGGTTTGTCATTCTTAGTTATTCTTATCCCGGCTTATCTTGGCGGCACAGATTCATTAGTAAGTCCACTATGGTTAGTTCTTAGTTATTTAATCGTTGTATTTGGTGAGTTATGTTTATCACCGGTAGGATTATCAGCAACAACTAAATTAGCACCTGCAGCATTCTCAGCACAAACAATGAGCTTATGGTTCCTAGCAAGTGCTGCTGCACAAGCATTGAATGCACAAGTTGTTAAATTCTACACCCCTGAAACAGAAATGACTTACTTTGGTGTGATTGGTGGCGCATCCATCGCACTAGGTATTATCCTATTAATGCTATCACCGAAGATTCAAGGATTCATGAAAGGGATAAAATAATCAAAAAAGTGCCTGGTCTTCTCATCCATTGGTAAATGGATGATGAAGGCTGGGCACCTTTTTTATTTGTGATAAGATATAAATAGTGATTGGAGGTATACCTATGTGTTTAAAGGATAAAGTGAAACACCTTCCCTCTTCCCCCGGAGTGTATTTAATGAAGGACACCAACGGACAAATTATTTATGTCGGAAAGGCAAAAAACCTTAAAATTCGTGTGCGTTCATACTTCCAAAATTCAAAGGCCCATACTCAAAAAATCATTAAGCTAAAAGCCAGCTTAAAGGATTTTGACTATTTTCTTACTGACACAGAATTTGAAGCATTTATGCTTGAATGTGAATTAATAAGGGAATTGAAGCCTATTTTTAATCGAATGATGAAAAGCCCTCAATCCTATGTCTACATCAGGATACGCATGGATGGAGATTATCAAAGACTTGATATTTGTAAGAACCCAGATAAACCAGATAGTCTATATTTTGGACCCTACACCAACAAACACACAGTAGAAAAGGCACTTCTAGGAATAAAAGATTTCTATCAGATAAACTGCAGCACTCCTTCATACCAACAAGCAACTCCGTGTATAAATTATTCCATAGGTTTGTGTCTGGGGATGTGTAAGGGAGGGACAGCACTCAATGAGTACAATGAAAGAATGAACAAAATTCTTGCATTACTACAAGGCTTTGATACAAGTCTACCTAGCATTATGGAGCAAAAAATGATCGAGTCCTCTGAAAAATTCGATTTCGAAGCGGCGGGAAAATATAGAGATACCTTGAATGCCATCCACTCACTTCTTAATAAAGAAAAAGTCATTGAATTTACGGAAAGTAATAAAAAGATTGCTGTTATTGCCCCATTAACAGACCGGACTTTTAAACTATTCCTGATTCAGAAATACAAAATTCTTTTCACAGAAAAGTTTAACTGGTCCGATTCAGAAGCTGTTCATAAAACAATTAAGAACAGCATATTAACTATTTTTAAAGCATCAGCAAATAATTCTTTTAATAAACTTAGCAGAGATGAAATTGATGCCGCACAGATTATCTATAGCTATTTAAAAGGAAGCAACTGTACGTATATTATAATTTCGGAACAATTTCTTACACCCTCACATGCATCTGAATTAGATAATCAAATATACAAGTTAATGCAAACCTATATGGTTAATCGATAGATTAAAAATCGCTCATTTGGGTTATGTTCATGAACATAAGGAAGAATTATTTCTTTTTTTAATTCAAACATGGTGTCATTTTCTAAATAATATATATAATCATCTGATGGATAATATAAAATAATTTCAACATCCCGTTTCGCGTTTTCAACCGAAAGTAAGATATTATTAATGATTTTCATGAAAATTTGAATGGAAAAGGGATTAAAAAAGTAAAATCGATTATCTAATGGATTGATCTGATACTCTTCAGCTAGACAACAATGAAAAAAAATATCACCATTAATAGAGTGGGTCGTTTGATGATATTTTTTTCGATTTTCAATTGCTTCCTGATAAAAATCCCTACTCATTTCAATTCCAATAACTGTTGCATGAAAATGGTAATGGATAAAAAAGTTTAAACGTCCTTTGCCACACCCAAAGTCAATAATTCGGTCATTCCGGCTTACTTGATAGTGAGTAAATAATTCTTCGAGCGCACTATAAGGAGTGGGCTCATAACGATGGTAATGAAATGACTTATGAAATCCCTTTTGGTCCCCTCCCGTTTTTATCCCCATCAATTTATCATAATGATATTCTTTCATCTGATACTCCTATTTAAACAAGTTCATCCCCCACTTTTACGTGAGGGATTTCTTTTTACGCTACCTTTATTGCTTTTCCAAACGGAACTCTTGGCAATATAGCACCAGGTACAAGCCAAATCATTTCATAACTAACATTTTCAATATCTTCAGAAATAAAGCCAGTTACATCCGTAATGTAAAACAGTGTATCAATATTCTCTTCTTTTGCCCACTCAAGCACCAAAGTATATGAAGATTTCCCATGTGTATGGTATTTAATTGTATCACTTTTAATGGGGGTCGTACTTCTAATTTTAAAATCTGCTTGGACTAATATGGTGTCCGGTTTAACTTGTTCAAACAGTTTTACTATGTTATTGATTAAAATGCTTGGGGCTTCATTCGTGGAAGTGTCAACAGCTAAGGCTACCTTTTTATCTTGACGCTGTTGAATCATTGATAGTATCGTTTTGTGCCATTTCAACACAACCAACTCCTTTGGAATGAATAAGTGAACCATCTTATTTTGGTTTAATAACAAGGAGGTTATGATTGGATAATAGCGGTAATCAGTGAGAAGGTTGCAGGTAAAAATAATGGCCCACCTTGGTATGCCCTAAATGAGCTTATGCTAACTTAATCCTTCTTTTCATTCAGTTCATCAATCAGCTGCTTGGTTCGTTTTGCGTTTCCTTCTGCGAAGTTTTCGAGACGTTCCTTTAGTTCATCATCATCATGAATTCGCTCTGCGGTTATAAGATAGGTCCGCATTAAATCTTCTTCTGTTTCAATAGCATCCGCAAGAACGTCTTTAAGTACTTCCTTTTCTTTATTCTTACCATTAAACATATTGAACTCCATTTGAAAAACCTCCTTTTCACCTTTATCGTTCTCTTTTCTATTTCAAGATATCCAACTCAGATATAATATCTTCAAACTTGCCAACTTTGATTAAATCGTGTAAGATTAAATCGTAGGCGACCTAATTTCAAATAAATGTATTCATATATTAAGGGGGAAGTTAAATTGACAACAGTTTATGACTTTAATGTAAAAATGACAAATGGTAAGGATAAATCAATAATGGATTTCGAGGGTAAACCATTACTTATCGTGAATACTGCTAGTAAATGTGGTTTGACACCCCAATTCAAAGGACTTCAGGAATTATATGAAAAATATAAAGAAGATGGTTTGGAGATTTTAGGCTTTCCATGTGACCAATTCAACAATCAAGAATTCGCTGATATTGAAGAAACCACTCAGTTTTGTCAATTAAATTACGGTGTAACATTTCCAATATTTGCAAAAATCGATGTTAATGGCGCTAATGCCGATCCGCTATTCACGTATTTAAAAAACCAAAAACCAGGAACACTTACCAAAAATATCAAATGGAATTTCACAAAATTTCTAGTCGACCCTAATGGTCAGGTCATTGAACGCTATGCACCTACGACTGAACCAAGCAAGATTGAGAAAGATATAAAAAAATTATTGTCATAATCATTTAAAGTAAGGTGATCAGCATGGAACACTTCATGGTATTAAAAAACCAACTATGCTTTGCCGTTTATGAGACAGCAAGCGAATTTAATAAGTTATATTCTAGTGCACTTCAGCCCTACGGCTTAACCTATCCTCAATACTTGGTTCTATTAGCATTATGGGAAAATGATGGTGTTTCTGTAAAAGACATAGGAGAAAAATTGAGTCTCGGGACTGGAACATTGACTCCTATGCTTACAAGAATGGAAGCGAACGGTTGGCTTCGTAAAGAACGTTCAACAGTAGACGAACGAAGGGTCCATATCTACTTAGAAAAAAAAGCTCTTGAAGAGAAGCAGACTATAGCAAAAACAATCAGTGACAAAATACAATCCTGTCATATTGAACTCGAGGAATATAAACAATTGATGGAACGGCTGAATCAATTGCATAGTAAGTTGAAAATCGAGAACATTGTAAGTAAATAAGTCCATATACAAAAAACAACACTCAATTTTCCAGTGTTGTTTTTTGTAATAATTGATTATTAAACAATTCCAGTTATCAAATATACGGCAATGATGAAGAAGGCTGCGATTGTTTTAATAATGGTAACAGCGAAAATATCGCGATAGGATTGCTTATGTGTTAATCCTGTAATTGCAAGCAAGGTAATAACGGCACCATTATGCGGAAGTGTATCCATACCGCCGGAAGCCATGGAAATGACCCGGTGCATTACTTCAAGTGGAATTCCAAATTGGGTTGCTAGTTCAATGTATTTATCTGCCATAATTCCTAGAGAAATCGCGATACCAGCCGAAGCTGATCCAGAAATTGCAGATAGAACATTGGTCGTAACTGCCCCATTTAATAATGGATTCGTAAATAATTTGGCGATTCCATCTCTTGCTATTGTGAAACCAGGAAGATTCGAAATAACGGCACCGAAACCATATTCTGTTGCAGAGTTCATGATGGCTAATAATGCACCCGCAATACCTACATTCATGCCATCTTTGAAGTTCATCACAATCGGTTTACGATTATATAATATAGTGGTAAGAATACCAAAAATAAGGGCAATTTCAACTGACCAAATACCGACAACTTGAGGTGTTTCAATGTTCGGAAAATTTAAGCCAATTTTAGAAAAATCAAAACCATTAGGATACCATTTTGGAATGAAAGTAGTTAACACTTTATTTAACACACCAACAAGCACAACTGGCACAAATGCCAAGATTTTACGTCCAATACTTTCATTTTGATCCAAATCAATGTCGATTTGTTTTTCTTTTATTGTGCCAAAGCTATAATAATCTTCGCCGGCTATTTCTGCCTTTTTACGACGTGAGTTTAAATACAACATTCCGAGTACGAAGATAAAAATTGCACCAATAATCCCAAGCGTAGGCGCAGCATAAAGATTGGTTTTGAAAAATGTAGTTGGGATAACGTTTTGCACCTGTGGTGAACCTGGAAGTGCGTCCATCGTAAAGGTAAATGACCCTAATGCAATCGTTCCTGGAATTAACCGTTTAGGAATATTAGATTGTCTAAACAAGTTTGCAGCAAATGGGTAAACAGCAAAAGCAACAACGACTAAACTTATACCGCTGTATGTTAAAATCGCACACAATAAAACGATGACTAACATTGCCCGTTTACGTCCCACTAATTGAATTAAGGTAGAAGCAATGGAACGGGCTAGTCCAGACATTTCTACAACTTTTCCGAAAATAGCTCCCAATAGGAAAATTGGGAAGTAAAGTTTAATATATTCCACCATTTTTCCCATAAATATGTTAGAGAAAAACGGAAGTACCCAATCTGGGTCTGTTAAGAGTACCGCAAATAACGCACATAATGGCGCAAACATGATAACTGAAAACCCTCGGTATGCGATAAACATTAACATTCCGAGTGCTAATAATATAATTACTAATTCCATATAATTTCTCCTCTAATCCTTGGATGTTAATTTCAACTAAGATGAAATTGTGACGGGTCTCTCTCTATCTATCTTTAGGTTTAAACGCTTACACGCGCAGTAAAAATAGAAAAAATTATTATTACAACATATGATAGTTGATGGAAGGGGGCATACTGCCCTCCTCCCTTAACTCTATTCTATTAATCTCTTTGTAGTGGGCTTTATATTTTATGCCAAGACTATTTTTGCCTTGTTTTTAGCAATTTCTGCTGCCACTTCAACGATCATATCCTCTTGACCGCCAACAACTTTACGCTTACCTAATTCAATTAAAATATCACGTGAATCAACACCAAATTTTGCCGCAGCACGTTTTGCATGAAGCGCAAAGCTTGAGTACACACCTGCATATCCTAGTGTTAAACTGTCTTTTGTGATTTCTTGTGGTACTTGTAAAATTGGTGCCACAATATCTTCGGCCAAGTCCATCATTTTATATAAATCTACTCCAGTTTTGATTCCCATCCGTTCACAAACTGCAACTAGTACTTCTGTTTGTGTATTTCCTGCTCCAGCACCTAGACAGCGAACACTGCCGTCAATTCGAGTAGCTCCTTCTTCGATTGCAGCAAGTGTGTTAGCCATCGCAAGAGATAGATTGTTATGACCATGGAAACCAACATTAACACCAATCGATTGTTTAAGAGCACGAATTCGTTCCCGAACCTGGTCAGGAAGTAAGTAACCTGCAGAGTCAACAACATAAACAGTGTCAGCTCCATAGCTTTCCATTAGTTTTGCTTGTTCTACTAATTTAGCAACTGGTGCCATATGGTTCATCATTAAGAATCCAACTGTTTCCATTCCCAGTTCTTTGGCATAGGCAATGTGTTGCGGTGCTACATCAGCTTCCGTAACATGTGTTGCAATACGTGCCATTTTTGCTCCTAAATTTGCTGCTTCTTTTAATTCATGTAGAGTACCGATCCCTGGTAAAAGAAGAACAGCGATTTTGGATTTATCTGCAACAGATACTGCTGCTTCGATTAATTCCATTTCGTTTGTCCGTGATAATCCATATTGCAACGAAGACCCTGCTAAACCGTCTCCATGAGATACTTCGATATAAGGTACGTTAGCATCATTTAATGCCTTTACAATTTTAAGAACTTGATCAACTGTATATTGGTGATTGATAGCATGGCTTCCATCGCGTAAGGCTACCTCTGTGATAAGAATATCTTTTCCATTTGTCATTATTATTTACCCCTTTCTACAGCTCAAACTGTTTCTTTCGTTAATAGTTTTTTAGCAAACGCTTCAGCAATTTTTACGCCTGCTGAAGTCATGATATCTAGATTTCCTGCATATACAGGCAAGTAATCACCAGCACCTTCCACTTCTAGGAAGATGGTTACCTTATTTCCTTCAAAAATAGGTTCTGTGCGAAGTCGATAACCTGGAACATATGCTTGAACCACTTTTTCCATTTCAGCAATAGATTTTCTAATTGCCGCTTCGTCCATTTTCCCCTCTTCTACTAGCGTATAAACAGTATCACGCATCATAATTGGTGGTTCTGCAGGGTTTAAAATCATAATTGCTTTCCCTTTTTTGGCACCACCAACTTCTGCAATCGCACGAGAGGTTGTTTCGGTAAATTCATCAATATTGGCACGTGTTCCCGGGCCAGCACTCAAGCTTGCAATTGTCGCAACGATTTCTGCGTATTCTACAGGAGCTACGCGGTTTACTGCATGGACCATAGGAATGGTCGCCTGACCACCACAAGTAATCAAATTGATATTATCTTTATCTAAATGTTCATCAATATTAACGGCAGCACATACATATGGGCCAACAGCTGCAGGCGTCATATCAATAACTTTTATTCCTGCTTCTTTTAATACCTTTGCATTGTAGAGATGCGCTTTGGCAGAAGTTGCATCAAAAACGATGTCAGCTTCTAAGTTTGGGTCTGCAAGGAATCCATCAATCCCTGTATCCACACCTGCATATCCCATTTCTTTTGCACGGCGTAACCCGTCTGATTGCGGATCAATTCCAATGACTGCTGTTAACTCTAAAAATTCCGAGCGTCCAAGTTTAATCATTAAATCTGTACCAATGTTTCCTGAGCCAAGAACGGCAACTTTTACTTTTGACAAAATAATTCTCCTCCTAAAAAATATTGTATTGATTGTTTCTATCTAGTCTTTCTATAGGTTGTTTTTACCTTGATACCCTAAACAATTTGAAATCTCAGCTGCAGCCCGTTTAATTCCTGTTATTACTTGAGGTAACTTATTTTCATCAAGTCGCATTTTAGGTGCAGCACAGCTAATAGAAGCGATTACATTTCCTTGATGGTTAAAAATTGGAGCAGCAATACATTTCAGACCTAACTCAATTTCCTCATCGTCAACCGCATAACCTTGCTCACGAATGCCATGTAACTGTTCTTTAATCTCCTCAATATTTGTCATCGTGTGTTTCGTAAACGATTCTAAAGTGATTGATGATAAGATTCTGTTTGCCTCATTTTCATTTAAATGAGCAAGGATTGACTTCCCTACCCCAGTACTATGAAATGGAGCTCTTTTCCCGATATGAGAATAAATAGTAAGGGCACTATGTCCTTCTACCTTTTCAATGTATATAATTTCATCTCGTTGTAAGGAAACTAAGTGAACGGTTTCATTTAGTTCATCGACTAAGTCTCTGATAATTGGCTTTGCAACTTTCGCAATATCAAGATTTTTTTCAACAAAATTGCCAAGTTCAAAAAGTTTAATCCCCGGCTTATACTTTAAATCTTCAGGATTTTGTTGAAGATACCCTCTATGTTCTAGTGTCTTGATGATGCCGTGGACTGTGCTTTTTGATAAATTTAGACTCTCACTAATCTCTTTGATACTTAGTTCTGGTTTGGTTACCAAAAATAATTCAAGGATATCAGCAGCTCTTTCAACTGATTGAATTAAACGTTCTGACACAAGCTTCCTCCTTATGTTCGGCATTATCGAATGCCATTCGCATTTCTCAAGGACAATTTAATAGTAACTCTCGTACATTATTCTGTCAATATTTTAGATGATTTAGTTAAATGGTTTAATTTCCCTTCGTTAATATTCAAAAAAGAAGCCTGATTTCTAATAGAAATCAGGCTTCTTTCACAGTATATCAAATTGTTTAAAACCAGTTGTATCCGGGATAAAATCTAAGGTTTTATGATTGAAATAATGGCACTCAGTATTGTCAATGATGAAGTGGAGGCCATCCTTAATAATTTCTGTATCGTTAGACTGGATTGTTTCTTCCAACGTCACTTTTACTTTCATAAAACAACTTTTTCGCATTTGCAGCCGAATCAATTGTTTTAAGCCGGCTAACGTTAATCTATCTTGTAATTCAGCTTTTGCATGTTCAGTTAATATAAACACGTAACCACCCCCGTCTTCATTAAATAAGGATGCACAAAAATAATGCTACCTATCTAAAGGTTAGCATTATCTTGTACTTCTAGTAAATTACACTGCTTAAGTACCACAATAGGTTCGGTAAGGCTGGTTAGATTGTTCAGGAAGGTTACAGTATTCAGCTTGTTCAGGGGAATGCGAGTATGGATTTGAAAGAACATCAAGCAGCTTCTCCATTACACTGTAGTCTTCTTGATCCACGGCAGCATCAAGTGCAGCCTCCACCCGGTGATTACGAGGAATTACCGCGGGATTGCTGCTACGCATTAACTGATAAGAATCAGCGGTTGATTCCTGCTGTCTGCCAAGTCGTGTCTGCCATTGCTGAAACCACTCTTTAAATTCTGGTGTCTCCACTAAGAGCGTTTCATCCAGCTTTTCAATTGTTAAGGCTCGGAAAGTATTAGTATAATCTGCCTGATACTTCTCCATTATACCGAGGAGGTTTTCAACAATGGTTGCGTCCCCATCTTCTTCATTAAAAATCCCCAATTTTGCTCTCATTCCTGAAAGCCAATTGCTTTGGTACAACTCCATATATTTTGAAATCTCAGCCTGAGCCAGTTTAACAGCCTCTTCCTGATTGTCATGGATAAGCGGCAGAAGGGTCTCTGCAAATCGAGCGAGATTCCAACCAGCAATATACGGTTGATTGCCATAAGCATAGCGGCCTTGAGTATCAATAGAACTAAATACTGTTGCTGGGTCATACGTATCCATAAAGGCACATGGCCCATAATCAATGGTCTCACCGCTGATGGTCATGTTGTCGGTATTCATTACACCATGGATAAAGCCAACCAGTTGCCATTTCGAAACAAGCGAGGCTTGTTGTTTAATCACTTCTCGGAATAGAGCAAGATAACGACTCTCATCTGTATCAACATCTGGATAATGGCGCTCTATAGTATAGTCAGCAAGAGCCCGAAGTTCTTCGACCGTTCCCCATTTCGCAGCAAATTGAAAAGTACCGACGCGCAGATGGCTGGATGCCACACGAGTCAAAATGGCACCAGGCAGGGTCCTTTCGCGGAATACTGGTTCTCCGGTTGTCACAACTGCTAGACTACGGGTGGTCGGAATCCCGAGCGCATGCATGGCTTCGCTGATAATGTATTCACGCAGCATCGGTCCAAGTGCTGCCCGACCATCGCCACCGCGGGAGTACGGTGTCCTTCCTGGACCCTTGAGTTGAATATCAACTCGTTCCCCTTTTGAAGTAATTTGTTCTCCAAGCAAAATAGCCCGGCCATCTCCTAATTTCGTGAAATGCCCAAATTGATGCCCGGCATATGCTTGGGCAAGCGGCATTGCTCCCTTTGGTATTTGGTTTCCAGCAAAAACTGCTTCGCCAATTTCACTATCGAGTTCCTGAACCTTCAAACCTAAGTCAGCTGCCAGTGAACGATTAAGAATAACTAACTCGGGTGATTGCACTAGTGTTGGTTCAGTCCTGGTAAAAAATATGTCAGGCAGACGGGAATAACTGTTATCAAAGTTCCATCCAATTTTTGTTTTTTCTGTTGCCATCGTATCCCCCTTTCTTGTTTCTAGTATGTAATTTAGGATTCCCTATATTTTAATGCTAATCCTTTTAAGAAATTCCGAGCGAATTTATCGCCGCACTCTTTATAATTTTTATGTCCTTCTTTTCTTAATAGAGCCCCGAGTTCACCTTTTGTTACTGTTATTCCTGCATTTTCGAATATTTCGAGAAGATCCTCAGTCGTTAATGCCAGCGCTATTTTTACTTTCTTCAGAAGGAGATTATTTACGTTTGCGCTTTTCTTTATTGACGATTCGGGTGTATCAGGTTGTCCTGGTTTGGGCTCTTGTTTGCCTCTTTTATAAATAATAAGACCGTTTAAAAATGAATCGAACATAATGTTATTACATTTTATTTGTTCGTCATACTCAGCCTCATCATCTGATTTTGTGAGAACCTTTATCACCTCAGGAACGGTTACTTCCACACCACCAAGTTTAAATATTTCTGCCATCTCTTTATTTTTTAACTCTAGTGCATATCTCAATCGAATCAGTATATCATTATTATCCATCTAAAATCCTCCTTTAAAGTTTTGTGTCCATATTCAAACCGTCATTTTCCAACTTGATAATGCCAGCCAGTTCTCTCGCTCTTCATAATCGGGTAGTATTTTACCAACAAGGCGCCAAAAGGAACGATCATGATTAAGATGGACCATATGGCACATTTCGTGAACAACTACATAGTCAATCACCTGCTGTGGTGCCATCGCCAACTTCCAATTAAAGGTTAACTGCTGCCTGGAATCACAGGTTCCCCAATTGCTGTTATTATCTGAAATACGGATAGACCGTGGTTTTGTTTTAAAATGCCTTTGATAAGAACGAATACTCCGCTCTACTAACTTTTTACATTCTTGATAGTAAAATCGTTTTAAGGCTTGTTTTATTTTTGCATCCTCTAGTTGTTTAACATATATTTTTAACATATCCCCTTCAAACACTACATAGTCTTGTAAGATATTTATATCTTGAGAAACCTTAATAGGATATTCTTTCCCTAAATAAAGGAAGATTTCACCATGATTATAGATCTTCACTTTTTGCCCCAGAAGTCTATCCTTCATTTCCTTCGATTTTTGTTGGATCCAATCCCATTTTTCCTCTATTAATTGAAGTACACGTTCATCAGTTGTTCCTTTAGGGGCCTGGACTTCAACATTGCCATAAACATCTATAGTAATGCCCAACGATTCACGTTTTTTATAGACTATCTCAAAACTCATGGTCTGACCTAAATAATTATGTATCATTTAATCACCTGCATTATGACAATAGGTAAAATGCAATAAAAATACTACTCTAGCCCTGATTAGTGTATGCCAGTGTATGGGATTTGTCCATGAGAAACGTTTTAAAAAACAATAAACTAAGAACATAAATAAAGAAAGGCAGATGAATCCGCCTTTCTTCACTATTTATTCAATTCATGCCATTGCTTAACCAGACGCTTTGGTGCAGCACGTAAATAAGCTTCTTGAATTAGATCGGTCAATTCTTCCCAATTTTCCTCATCGGGATTTTGAATAGATACCCAGCCGTGTTGCCCTATATACGGGGTTTTGTAAAAATGCTCTTTTTGGAGCAACAATTCTTGAGTCTCCCGATCTGACTTGAACGACAAACTGAAACCTTTTTCACTTTCACCTGAAATCACAAAGGATTTTCCATTGATTTTAAAAGTATTGTGACCGAAACCATCGATGTGTTCAACAGCTTCTGGCTGAGCAAGACAGATTTTGCGCACAGTTTCAAGCATGCCAGACGAATCTAGTGATTTCATGTTTTTATTCACCTATCACCAATCTATTTTGCATTCGCATCTGGTTGATGAATTCCGAATATATTTCCTTCAGTATCAATGTAGTATCCTTGCCACGCCATTCCAGGCAAAGCATATTTGGGCAATGCGACTTTGCCGCCATTTTCAATAATCTTAGCTTCCGTGGAATCGTAGTTTTCCACTCCCATTGTGCATGCAAATCCATTTAGAGGTTGGTTAGGTACTGGCGGAGCACTTTGACGCTGCATCAACGCACCATTGATTCCAGGTTCATCTTCATTGCCAGTTACTGCTCCAAAGTAAGGCATTCCTGCAAAATCACTCCAATCTTGAAATGACCATCCGAATACCTCTCCATAAAACTTTTTGGCCCGTTCCATATCATCCACATGAATTTCGAAATGAACTAATCTCCCCATAATTACCTTACCTCCTAAGAGTCTTATATAACCTCTTTATTATAGGACATGCATGGAAAAATATTCAATCAATTGAAAAAATTTTATTTCTAGTGTGCGATTATGACACTACTTCTTTCTCAAAACTTAAGTCTGCTTTCTTTTTTCTAGAAAATAAATTTGCAAGAGCATCTGGAAGAGCCATCAATGCCGGCACAAAGATAGGAAGCAGTATAAAACAAAGGATGACGAGGCCTGAAATTACAGCTATGGCCAGTTCAGATAAAAGTATTATTCCCGCAGGCATTAGTGTGGCAAAGGTACCGCCAAGAATGATAACTGCTGCTATAATGACACCGCCTATTTGCCTTGAAGCCAATACGATGGCCTCCTTGGCCGCCATATCAGGGTATTCCTTAAATCGCATCATTAAAAATATACTATAGTCTACTCCCAGAGCTACAATGATGATAAAGGAGAAGAATGGGACAAAGGATGAAATACCTTCAAGCCCCTGCAAATCTATGAAAATATAATTAATGATGAACATGGCTGCATAGTACGCCCCAACTAGCGATGCCGTAATAAAAACCGGTGTCCAAAAAGATCTTATAACAAAGAATAGTACAAGCAATACTCCGATAATGACAATCGCTGTTGTTTTATTTAAATCTCTGGTCAACACATTATTCATATCGTTTGTAGTCGCACTTGGTCCGGATGTTCCACTCTTTGCATCAGAGAGAACGGTGCCTTTCAATCCATCAGAAACTGTTTGATTGATTTGTTCAACAGTCTTTAGAGCATTCTCAGAATATGGATCATCATTTAAAACAACCATAAACTTAGTAATTTTTCTATCTTTGGACATGAACGTATCAAATGATTTTTTAAAGTCCTTGTTTGTCAAAGCTTCCTTTGGAATAAAGAAGGTTTTATTCGTATTAAGCTGTGTTAAGTACCCATTCGTTTGTCCCAGACCATCCGAAATTTGCTCTAAACCGTTGTTGACATCTGACAGTTTTTCTCCAAAAACACTGAATCCATTGAGACCGTCTGCAAGCTGCTGCTGCCCTGATTTCATCTGGCCCAGCCCATCCGTTACACTGTTCATATTCTTAACAATCGTGCCAATCCCTGAAGATGCTTGATCAAGTCCAGATTCAAGTTTTTTTAATCCATCTGCCATTTGCGATAAACCGCTGCTTATGGCCGTTAGATTTTTATTGGCTTTTCCAAAACCAGCCGTAACGGCATTATAATTAGCATTTAATGCTTGGATTCCTTCAGGTGTAATTTGACCTAATGAAGATGATAATTGATTGATCGTTTGCTTCAATGCAAGATAATTAGAATCACTTTGAGACTCTGCATAACTGCTTCCTAATGCATTTACCATTGATTCCATTTGCGACACAGCACTTTTTACCCCAAGAAGAGCCTGCGATGCATCTTGATAGTGGGTTCCCATCTCTTTATATCCCGTCTGCATCTTCCCATAATTTTCAGCGAGCAATGCAACACCACTGCTCATTTTGGAGAGATTCGTTTCAATGGCAGCAATACCGTTAGTGATCGTTTTTGAATTACTTGAACCATCGTCAATACCCGTTTGGATTTGCTTTAATCCATTGGTTAATGCATTCATTCCATCTTCAAGCTTTGCCGTGCCATCCACCATTTGACCCACTTTGGAAAAATCCGCTGATCCGAATCCATCTTCTGCTTGTTTCAATCCATCATGGATTTGGTCCACACCATCTTGAGTTTGGGATAAGCCATCCGTAACAGACCCCATTTGACTGTCAACGTAAAAATCGTCAATTGGCTTACCTTGAGGCTGTGTTATGGAAGAAACCTGCTTCACTCCCTTAATGCTCTTCAATCTTTCCGTTATATTATCAATGACTGAAAGAGATTCATTATTATCAAGTGCCTTGCCAGTATCAATGACCACAGTTGCAGGCATGGCCTGACCTTTGCCAAAATGTTCCGCAACCAAATTAATCGCTTTTGATGAAGGATATTTATTTCCAAGTTCCCCTATGGTATCGAAGTTAAGCTTTTCCTGATGTAAAAATATCATTGGTCCTAATATTAATAGTATGATAACTGTGGATATAATCGGATGCTTTACAGCAAAGGAAGATGTTTTTCCCCAGAACTTGTTTTCCTTATGACCATTTACACTCTTGGATGGCCAGAATAGCTTTTTACCTAGCACCTTCATAATAAATGGTGTTAGGGTCAATATTTCAAGCAATAATATGGTTACCCCGATGACAACCACCACACCAGATCGATAGATTGGAGATTCTGCAAAAATGAGAGCAAGGAACGCAATAAATACAGTGAGTATGCTGTAAGCAATGGTTTTACCTGCTGTTTTATATGTGTTTACGATTGATTCATCTATAGAGTGTCCATGGGATAGTTCTTCCTTAAATCGATTAAAAAGAAGGATGTTATAATCCGTACCAATCCCAAATAGGATAAGGACCAGGAGCATTTGGGTAAGACTGGTTATTGGAAATCCTGCTTTATCAATCAATTGAGCTGCAATTCCCATCGAACAAAGATAGGAAAAAGCTACAGCCACTAAGGAAATCAAAGGTGTAACAACTGACCTGAATGCTAGAATAAGGACGACTAATATAAAAATAACTGTTAATGCTGCACTCTTTTCGACACCTGCTTGAGAAGCCTTCAAATAATCATTATTGATAAAGTCTTCACCGCTCAGATAGTATTCAACAGGTACATTATCCAGTTTGCTTTCAAACTGTTTTTCGATATCATCTACTTCTCGTCCTTTTTTATCAAGCTTAAAACTCACCATCAGTGTTGTACCATCTTTAGATACAAGTGAGCTTTTTGCTTCGGGGATACTGAAAGGATCCATGATGTCTGCAATTCCAAGCTCAGATTTGCTATCGCTAATGGATTTCACAGCCTCACCAATTTTTTTCAATTCATCATCTGATATTTTATTTTTATCGTAAAAAACGATGAGGTTGTTGACCCCTTCTGTTGTATCCATCTTTTTTAAAATCGTATCTGCCTTGACTGAGGGGCTGTCACTACTTGTTCCTTGCTGCCCTTGTTGCCGCAGTATGGCATTGATGTCTGGTTGAATGACTGTAAGCACAATTGTCACTATCAGCCAAATTGAAAATATTGCCCAGCGGCCTTTAATAATCTTTCTCACCTTGTATCCTCCGTTATTTTAGAAATTTATTTTGTTTTTTCAGGAAAGTACAAAACATCAAAGAATTCATGATTATCCATTCCTTCTGCCTCCATTTTTTCCTTTACAGCAGATACCAATAATCTCATACCCTTTTCAACCATTTCCTGCTCATCTGGGTTTAAGAGACTTAATACATCTACTAATGACTTATTTGCTATTTCCGATATGTCCTCATTTATTCCTTTTGACAATTCGTTTGAAAGTGAGATTTCCACTGAACGTTTATCTTTCGGGTTAGGAGTTTTCACTAGGAAACCTTTGGATGTAAGTCGTTCAACGATATCTGAAACCGTACTTTGGGTCATCTTGAGGTTTTGAGAGAGATGTTTAATAGTAATTTTTTTATGGGCAAACACTTCTCCAATTACTCTTGCTTGGGGAATTGTGACCCCCCGTTCTTCGGAATGTTTCTGCAGACTTTTCATAATATAGCTTTGCAATAAATCGATAGATTCACGAATAAAATCGGCTTTATCCACCATTCACTAACCACCTTATAAAAAAATAGCACACGATACATCCCATAAGATACATCGTGTACTATCTATCGTAGATTTATATATCAAAATTGTCAATGGTAAGGTGCTCTTGCCAAATTACATAAACAAAGGCAACAACCCATTTTTAAACAAGAACTTTGTTCATGCTGCTGCTTTCTCTTGAAGCATGGCATATTAAAACGTAAATATTAGAAATCTATCGTAATAGAAAAAATTTTTAAAATAAAAAAATTAGGGTGACCACTAAGCCACCCTAATTTTTCGTTATCTTACTAAACATGGACGCTTGTTATCGAATGTCCAGCCTGGAATCAAAAACTTCATCCCAACAGAATCATCACGAGCTCCCAATCCCATGTTGTTATATCGTTCATTTGCTTTTAATATTTGATCCATATCTACTTCAATACCAAGTCCTGGTTTGTCAGGAATATAAAGATCGCCATCAACTATCTGGAATGGCTCTTTTGTTAACCGCTCTGTACCTTCCTGCCAAATCCAGTGTGTATCAATTGCTGTGATATTGCCAGGAGCCGCAGTTGCCACATGAGTGAACATTGCTAGTGAAATGTCAAAGTGGTTATTCGAGTGTGAGCCCCAAGTTAATCCCCATTCATTACACATTTGAGCTACACGTACAGAACCCTGCATTGTCCAGAAATGTGGATCGGCAAGCGGAATATCAACAGATTGTAATGAAATGGCATGGCCCATTTGTCTCCAGTCTGTCGCAATCATATTAGTAGCTGTTGGCAGGCCTGTTTGTCTTCTAAACTCTGCGATAATTTCTCGACCAGAATAACCGTTTTCAGCACCACATGGATCTTCTGCATACGTTAAAATCCCATGCATATCCTTACATAACTCAATAGCTTCATTTAAGGACCAGGCACCGTTTGGATCTAATGTAATTCTAGCATCCGGAAATCTTTCTTTAAGAGCTTTAATTGCTTTTATTTCTTCCTTGCCCTCTAAAACGCCGCCTTTTAACTTAAAGTCTTTAAAGCCATAGAGCTTTTGGGAAGCTTCTGCAAGCCTAACAATTGATTCCGGTGTTAATGCTTCTTCATGGCGGATACGATACCATTCAACCTCTGAATCTAGATTGCTATAATAAGGTAAATCTGTTTTATTCCGATCTCCAATATAGAACAAATAACCAAGTGTTTTTACTTTATTACGCTGCTGTCCTTCTCCTAAAAGAGCGGCAACTGGAACATTTAAATGCTTTCCTAGTAAGTCTAATAAAGCAGCTTCAATGGCTGTTACGGCATGAATGGTAATCCGTAAGTCAAAGGTTTGCTGACCACGGCCGCCTGCATCGCGACCGGCAAAGGTTTTTCGGACGTTATTTAGGATATTATGATAAGTGCCGATGGATGAACCTATCACTAATTCTTTCGCATCTTCGAGGGTTTTTCGAATTCCCTCACCGCCGGGTACTTCCCCAACACCAACATTTCCATTGCTATCCTTTAATATAACGATATTCCTTGTAAAATAAGCACCATGGGCCCCGCTAAGATTAAGCAGCATACTGTCACGGCCTGCAACAGGGTAAACATCCATTTCGGTTATAACAGGGGTAACGCTTACAACATTCTGCACTAAATTCATTTAGAAAGGTCTCCAATCAATAGAGTATAGTATTTTTTACGGGTAAAAAATTTCATTATTGATCATTGCTACTTTAATAGGGATTATGCATTCCTGCATAACCCCTTTTATCTTATGACTTTACAAAAACTGTTTTAATGGAAGTGAAAAATTCGATAGCTGCCCGTCCCTGCTCCCTTGAATGCGAACTGGACTGCTTCATTCCACCAAATGGGGCTTGAAGTTCAACTCCTGCACTCTCTGCATTAATCCGAACAAGTCCAGCCTCCATATCGTTAATAAAGGACATCATACTTCCAATATTTGTGGTAAAAATAGATGCGCTTAACCCAAACTCGGCATCATTAGCAAGCTCTAGCGCTTCTTCCATTGAATCTACCTTCATTAAAGCCAGAACCGGTCCAAAAATCTCCTCACGGGCAATCGTCATGTCAGGTTTAACATTCTCAAAAACCGTCGGCTCTACAAAAAATCCATTTTCCAGCCCTTGGCCGCTGGCAATTTTCCCGCCGTGCAGCAATGCCGCTCCTTCTTCAGTACCCTTCTGAATATATGACAGAACTGTTTTTTGCTGGTTCTCATTAGCACATGGCCCCATCCAGACCCCATCTAACATTCCGTCGCCAACCGATATCTGCTTCACCTTTTGCAACAGCTTTTCTTTAAATGCCTCATATACATCGCTTTCAACAATGACACGGCTGGTTGCGGTACATTTTTGCCCAGTCGAGCGCAATCCCCCACTGACCGTAGCCTCGGCAGCCAAATCAAGATCAGCGTCTGCTGCAACGATCACAGGGTTCTTACCTCCCATTTCCAGCTGGTATTTGGCTCCACGCGCTAGTGCTGCTTGGCCAATTCTTTTTCCTACCCCATTGGAACCTGTAAAGGTAATCCCGTTGATATCTGGATGATTAGCAAGCCCTTGGCCGATAACAGATCCAGACCCAGTTATCATATTCAGGACACCTGCTGGGAATCCCGCATCAACAAAACATTCGATTACCTTCGCGCACGTGACTGCCGTTTCCGTAGCAGGTTTAATCACCACAGTGTTTCCATAGATGAGAGCTGGAGCCATTTTCCATATTGGAATCGCGACAGGGAAATTCCAAGGGGTGATGACACCAACCACTCCCAATGGTACTCGAGTGGTAAACATTAATGCTTCACTATCAGAGGAAGGAATCACATCACCAATCGAGCGCATTCCTTCACCCGCATAATATCGAAGGATCGCTACTCCTCTTGCGGTTTCCCCTTTGGCTTCAGGAAATGTCTTTCCCATTTCTTTGGTCATCGTCTCGGCAATCTCATCGAGCCGGCTTTCCATTATCTCCGCTGCCTTATGTAGATAATCCCCACGTACACTTCCAGCAAGCTTTCTCCACTTTTTTTGCGCTACTTTTGCGCTGGCTGCCGCCTGGTCTAAATCATCAATCGAAGAATCTTGAACGTATCCTACTACCTCATTCTTATTGGCCGGATTAATACTTGGCAGTACGTTACCCGTACCAGCAGAGATCCACTGTCCATTTATATAATTTAAGTAAGTTTTGGTTTCGGTTAATGTATTCATCGGTACCTCCTATACGGTTGCTTTATTACTTTCCTTTGGAAATCTATCAAACGCTGTTTTTATAATCTGTTCAAGCTGTTGGTAGTGTTCCTGCTCCACTGGAATGATCGGCGGACGAACCATGTTCCCTACAGGGAGCCCTACAATTTTCATTCCCGCTTTAATCAAGGAAACCGCATACCCTTTTCTTTGTCTGCGGATTCGGCTTATTGGCAAAATCACTTGCAAATAAAGATCATTCACTAACTCATTATTTTGATTTAGCAGCGCTTCATAGAACAACTTCGAAATATGCGGGATATAATTTGAAATCGCAGAAGAATAGGAGTCAAAGCCCAGATTCACATAAGCAGGCATTGTCACTTCAGCCATAGGCATTCCATTGAGCCAGCCTAAGCGATTTCCGATTGTTTGAGTTAATTCAATGTTGAGTTCCATGTTTCCAAGCCCATCTTTTAATCCAACAACCTGTGGGTATTCAATCAAGCGTTGAAGCGTTTCCAATGTTAACACACAATTGTCCCGTTGATAGACAATAGCATTCAGATCGGTACTTTTAATGATGGTACTTAAATATTGATATAAGCCTTCTTGTTCAGGCTCGATTAAATAAGGAGGCAAGACCAAATATCCGTCTGCACCCATTCTCTCAGATAGTTCGGCAAATTGTACAGCGTGAGCAATATTACCTCCAACTCCGGTATAAACAGGAACCTTCCCTTTGGCAACAGATAAAGCAATTTCTACCTTTTTTTCGTACTCTTCAAAGCTAAGTGCGTGAAATTCACCCGATCCGCAGCCAATAAATATGGAACTTAAACCTTCGTCAATCAAGAATTTAATGTTCGTTTCTAGTGCCTTCTCATCAATCTTTCCAGAGGCATCCATCGGAGCAACTGGAAATCCTAATATTCCTGTAGGTGCTTTTCTTTCAGTGGCTATCATTGGTTTTACCACCTTTCCTTTTTTGTTATTTTGTCTATATGTATAATTGTAAGACAAATTAAAAATATTGTCAATTATAAATATTTAGATTATTCTATTGTTTAAGAATTCATTAACTATATAAATGTTATAGATTTAACCATTTAATATATTATTCTAGCTATTTTCACAAGATAAATAACACTCAGGTAATGTTGCAGGAAATAATTCGTAAAGACTTTATCCAATTTAATAGAAAATACGCACAAAAAAACGGCAGCGTTTAGGCTGCCGTTTTTTACTCTTTCTCTTCTTGATGCAGTTGTAAAACCTTTTGCCGAACAAAATCAAGATGACGATACATCTGGGTAAACGCCTCGAAAGGATCATGTTTAGCTAATGCGTGGTAGATGGCCAAATGGTGTTCAACGGTCTGGTCACGTTCCCTATATTTAATCACACTGTCCGTTTTGTTATGTGTTAACAGCAAAGAATTAATCATTCCTTCAACGACTTGGTTGTTCGCACTTAAGGCAATGATCCGATGAAATTCTTTATCATATTGGCCATAATTATTGTCAGTACTATTCTCTATTCGGTCTATTGTCTCTTTTAATTTTTGCAATTGTTCATCCGTGATCTTTTCAGCAGCAAGCGTCACTAACCCCAACTCCAATGCCATCCTGGCTTCCATCACAGCGGGAATGTTATCCGCAGATAAAGCCAGCATAACCGAAAAAGGTTTCGTTCCAACCTTATTATTAAAAAAGGTTCCTTCCCGCGTTTTCCGTGTTATGATTTCAAGTGTTTCTAAAGAACTAAGAGCTTCCCGTAAGACAGGCCGGCTAACCTCTAAAATCTCCATCAATTCCATTTCCGAAGGCAATTTATCCCCAGGTTTCAGCTGGCCGCTAACTAATAATTGAACAATCTGCTCAAGAACTTGCTGAGATAACGTACTACGATTGACTGACTTAACAACTACCTTTGGTGATGATTCACCCATTATACCCCTTCTCTCCTGAAGTAAGTCTAGTTAGCATAATTGTAAGACAAATAATTCATAATAACAACCTGATTTATGGTAACATCAAATCGTTTAAAAGAAAGACTGGCCTTTAACTAGGGCCAGCCTTTCTCTCTCCTGAAATTCTATTATGCCTGTTTGCTTAAGCAGGTTGTTTTTCTTCTTTCAATTCAGCAGGTAATTCTATCCGTTCTACCTTGTTCACAACGAAAATGTAAGATAAAGCTCCTATTAACAACATTACACCAATAAAAACTAAGGCAGCACTAAAGGAATGCGTTGCACTCAAAATATATCCAACCACGATAGGAATCACGATACCGGCCAAGTTACCAGATGTATTAAAGATTCCGGCGCTCAGTCCAATAATTTCTTTTGGTGACATATCCCCAACTAGTGTCCAGGTTAGCCCTGCCATTCCTTTAGCAAAGAAAGCAACTGACATGATAATCACGATGAGTGCTGGAGATGAGGTATAATTTGCCAGGATAACAACACTTGAAAACAAAAATCCTATGATAATCGGTGTTTTACGTGCTATAGCCAAAGATTTGCCACGCTTTAGCATTAAATCGGATAAGTAACCGCCAACCATACCTCCGAAGAATGCCGCTGCAAAAGGAATGGAAGCCACGAAGCCAACTTTTAGCATCGACATATGTTTTTCTTGTACAAGATATGTAGGGAACCAGGTTAAGAAAAAATAAACAATTGTATTTAAGCAGAATTGCGCAATATAAATTCCGATCATTTGCCGGTTAGTCAACAACAGTTTGGCATGGGCCCACTTGATTTTGACCGGTTTATCCCCTGCATTCGCCAAGCCGCCGCCCGCCTGGATATAATCAATTTCTGCTTGATTCGCTCTTGGATGATTTTTAGGTTCGCGGATCACTTTAAACCAAAACAGTGCAATGACAAGCCCAGCTGCTCCTGCCACATAAAAAATCATTTGCCAGCCATATGTTTGTAAAATCCAAGCCAGAACAGGTGTAAACAAAGCAAGTCCAAAATATTGAGCTGAGTTATATGTAGCCACTGCCCGACCACGTTCATGCTGCGGGAACCACATAGTGGTTAATCTGCTATTCCCCGGAAACGACGGTGCTTCTGCAAACCCTACTGCGAACCTAAATATAAGTAACATAAGAAAGCCGGTAACCCATCCTTGAAATAATGTAAACAGTGACCAAACGATTAAACCTATTCCATAAACAACACGAGCTCCAAATCGATCGAGCATCCATCCGCCTGGTATTTGCATAAATGCATAGGACCAGTTGAACGCCGAAAAAGCAATTCCCAATGACACCGCGTCTAAATGAAGATCCTTGGACATCAATGGGGCAGCAACGCTTAGTGCAGATCGGTCGATATAATTGATTGCAGTCGTAATAAATAATACAGTCAAAATAAGATAACGTACATTCGTTTTGTTTGCAATCGCTTTCAATTCTTTCATATTGCTATTCATAAATTCCCCTCCTAGTAAAAGTACAATTTAGATAGTGCTTCCAAGACTTTAATAAAAACGGTTACAATACAGAGTAAATCATTGGACCATCCTTTCCTCCTTTTTTTATTATCTATTAGTCTATATGTATAATTGTAAGACAATTATACATATAGGTCAATATTATTGTAAGAATAAATAGAATATTTTAAAATTAGGAAATTATTCATTTTAAGGATGGTAATCTATTAGAATCTAATTTTTATAGCTTTATATATCAGAGGATACACAAACAAAATAACCCTTCGGTAATCCCAAGATTGTGCATATAATAATTTATCATTCTCCTTGATAAACTAAATATTAAACAAGAACTTTGTTCATGCTGCCGCTTTGATAACCCACTAAATCCAACGTTATATATTTGTAACCGAATTCTTGAAGTTTCTTTACAATCGAGTCATGATTTTCAAGTATCGTCTTCATAGAAGCGGGTTCTACTTCGATTCTAGCAATATCCTGATGTGTTCGTACCCTTACCTGGCGGATATGAAGAGATTTTAAATATTCTTCCGATTTTTCAACCTTTGTAAGCTTTTCTTTTGTAATAAACTCACCATAAGCAATTCTTGAAGAAAGACAAGCAAATGATGGTTTATCCCAAGTCGGTAAATCAAACTGACGTGAAAGCTCTCTTATTTCATTCTTAAAAAGGTTAGCTTCTTGTAATGGCGCACGAATTCCTTTTTCCTTCGCTGCTTGCATGCCTGGGCGATGTTCATTCAGATCATCCGCAATGGCCCCATAGATGACATTATGAAATCCCTTTTCCTCCAAAACCGGAAGTAAATGATCAAATAAACTACTTTTACAAAAATAGCATCGATTCCTATTGTTTTCTGCATAACCAGGAATAGCTAGTTCAGAAGTTTCAATGACTTGGTGTTTGACACCCATTTGAGTGGCATGTACTTTAGCTTCTTCCAGTTCAAAAGAAGGATACGTTTCAGAGTCTGCTGTTACGGCCAGAACCCGGTCTATCCCTAAGACGTTCACCGCAGCCTTTAATAAGAATGTACTATCTACCCCTCCTGAAAAGGCCACAACCACTGATTCCATTTCACGGAGAATAGACGCTAATTTCTGATATTTCCCTGTAAGCATTGTCCCATCTCCCTTTACTCTCTTTTAAAAGAGATTCCCATTTCCATTAAAACTCATATATTCTGGTTCACTTAATATTTCAATATTTGGATTCATCTTTGCTTCATCTATCAAGCATTCAGAGATGAACATATGTTCAAGCTCCAGCGTATTTTTAATCCGAATAATCTTCATCTGGTAATAGTCAACGTCAAAACAAGTTTTCATGGCAGCTCTTATCGCTAAGCTGTCATTTTCCATAACCATAGGAATTTTTACACTTTGTGCCAATTTGTTTGTCAAGGGGTTCGGGTAAGTGGACTCAAATGATATCTTATCAAAGAGTCTTCTTGAGCAAATATCAGCATTAGCCATTCCGTTTGCATTCCCATGAGACTCTTTTGTAAGATCCAAAACGGCTAGTCTTTGTGCCAGCGGATTATATTTTAAGGATCCTGAGTAATTCCTTCTAATGATATTAGGATCCATGCCGCTGCCTGAGATGTTTTTACCCATTTCATCCACGATAAGAACATCACATTTTCCGAACATGATGCTGGGCATAAGCTCGTGTGCTTCTTGCAGTAATCCCGGCTCCTCATCCATAATCCGTTCCTTTGGTATGGCAACAATTTTATAAGTTTCATCATAGGCGTTTTCTATCATTCCAACCGCAAAGATGATGTTTGATTTTTCTAAAGTCTCTCTTGCGATCTCTTCCACTCTGAATGGAATATTTTCTACACCGGCTGAATGAATGATTTCAGCACCCACTTGTTTACCAAGCCCAACCGCGATCATTTTGGCCAAGCCGCTTTCATAAGGCGCCCTAAAGGATGTATGAGGCTTAATTCGGCCAGTAATAATAATCGCATCCGCTTTCGTATGCGCATTCTTATCAATATGTACCGGGAGTCCATTTTTAGAGACCCCAATCTGAACAACTTCCATACTAGAAACAATGGGGGCTCCTGTAGATTCTTCAGTTATACCTAGCTCGGCAAGTATTTCTGTTTGTCCTTCTCCTGTTGCTCCACCATGGCTCCCCATTGTTGGAACGATAAACGGGTGAGCTCCTCGTTCTCTAACCGCGGTGACAATTTCTTTAACGATACAAGGCATATTGGCAATTCCTCTACTGCCCACAGCAATAGCAACCCGGTCACCAGCCTTGATTCTTCCGATAATTTCTTCCTTACTAAGTTCTTTTCTTGTAACACCAGTTACATCTGCAATCGTTTCTCTTGGGAACCGCTGTCTGATTTTAATCATTCTTGGGATGTTGATCCCTTTGAATAATTTCTCCATTTTAAATACCTCTTTTCAAAGGGGAACAACATCTATTGTCCCCCTTTACAAAAATATATTTATCTTTTAATCAGGTTATTGGTGCTGGATTAAATAGAGTAAAATCATTATAAATTTCGTATTTTTCTGCCAAAGTTTGTTTTCTTCCACTGGCAACATCGATAATTTCGTTGAATAATAGAGTTCCAATTTCTTGAATGGTTGCTTCGCCTGTTGCAATTGGCCCTGCATTTACATCAATCAAATCTTGCCACATATTTTTCATATCATTTCTTGAGCATACTTTAATGACTGGTGCTGCCTCTAATCCATAAGGAGTTCCTCGTCCTGTCATAAAAACTTGAAGCGTGATTCCACTAGATAACTGGCACGAACCACAAACAAAGTCACTAGCTGGAGTTGCAGCAAAAATCATACCTTTTTTCGTTGGCCTCTCTCCTGGTGAAAGAACTTCTACAATCGGAGATGATCCAGATTTAGCAATCGAACCCATTGCTTTTTCAACAATATTCGATAGACCACCTTTTTTATTTCCAGGAGTTGGATTTGCTGAACGGTCAACTTGTCCATTATTCAGGTATTGATCATACCATGTCATCTCGTCAGCTAGTTTCTTCCCAACTTCTTCATTCACACAACGCTCTGCAATAATATGGACACCGTCTCGGACCTCAGTTACTTCAGAAAACATAACGGTTGCACCAGCATTGACAAGCATATCGGCAGCATATCCGGCGGAAGGATTCGCTGTTACACCTGAGAAAGCATCACTTCCACCGCATTGTAAACCAATACATAATTGAGAAAGAGGCAGCTCAACACGAACTCTTTCATTCAATTTTTTTAATTTGTTTTCTGCCATATTCATAATTTCTGCCATGATCGCATCATGGCCCTTTTCGTTTTGAAACGTGACCACATTTTCTGGACTGTTATATTCCGCATCCAATAACATTTCTAATGTTAGTTTTTCACATCCCAAAGAGATAATCATCGTCTCTCCACCGAAATTCGGATGTTTGACCATGTTTTGCAGCATTCGAATCGGGATTATTGCTTCAGGGGCATTGATGGCGACACCGCATCCATAGGCATGATTTATCGCTACAACATCATCAACATTTGGATATTTTGGAAGAAGTTCTTTTTTAATTCTCTTTACCGCGTTATTTAAAACACCTGTTACGCATTGAACAGTTGTGACAATTCCCAATATATTTCTTGTTCCTGCGTATCCTCCGTTTTTGTTTGGATAACCCATAAACGTTCTTTCTGGCGGTTCAGGTAAATCTGTCACCAAATTGGTTGCAAACTCCATTTCATCCAAAGATGGCGGAACGGGAAGTTGCAACATATGTTCATTGATCCAGTCGCCCTTTTTAATAGAATGTAAAGCATATCCTAAAGTAACGCCATATCGGATTACTGGTTCACCTTCTTCTATATTGGATAATGCAATTTTATGCCCTTGGGGAATATCCTGGTTGGCTAGAATATCATCGATGACAATGGTTCCTGCTGGAATGGCATTTACAGTAATGGCAACGTTATCATTATCATTAATTTTAATCACACGATTTTCCACTGCGTTACCTCCTAAACTCTTGTTCTATTCTCAAAACCATTGTACTCTTAGATTGTATATAAAGTAAAAGTGATTATTTTTAGAATTCTATAAGAAAAACTAAGAGTAATGAGGAGACTTTCAAATGGATTTAAAACAGTTGGAATATATGATTAAAATCGCTGAGGAAAACAATATTACAAAAGCTGCTGAAAAACTTTTTATCACTCAATCAGCATTAAATCAGCAACTTTTAAAATTAGAAAAAGAGCTGGGAACGCAACTTTTTGTTCGTTCAAGAACCAATTGGCATCCGACACAAGCAGGAGAAATTTATATTGAGAATGCAAAAAAAATGGTACGTATTAAAAAAGACACTTACAATCAAATTAATGATTTATTGGATATAAAAAAAGGAAAACTTAGTATTGGCTTAACACCCGAACGAGGTCCTGAAATGTTTGCATCTATCTATCCTGCTTTTTACAAAAAGTATCCAAATATAAAAGTAGAACCCATTGAACTGCCGGTGAAACAACAACAACATGAAATATCAATGGGGAATCTTGATATTGGATTTTTAACATTGCAAAATTTTCAAAAAACAAATGATGAATATATCTATTTCTGTACGGAAGATATTCTTTTAGCAGTTCCCCAAGCACATCCGCTTGCCCATTTAGGAGGAAAACTCGGTGATAAACTTCCTGAAATAAGCTTAAACCATTTTACAAACGATACGTTTGCCCTTATGCAAAAAGGATCAACTCTTCGAGAAATTTATGATTATCTCATTACTGACGTAGATTTTACTCCAAATATATTGCTAGAAACAAGAAGCGGCCATAACTTATATAACATGGTTGCTGAAGGAATATGCTGTTCCATCATTCCAATGGCTTATGCCCAACATAACTCTAACGTCTCTTACTTCTTAATTCAGCAAAAGCCTGTTTGGGAAGTATGTGCATCTTATAAAAAAGGAACCTATTTAAGTAATCCTGCAAAAGACCTTATAACGATTGCCAGTTATTATTGGTCCAATAGATTAAAAAAATGAAGGAAGGGACTTTTGCTGTCCATAACTTGGGATGTTAAAAGGAAAGAGTTTGCCCACTCACAGGCAAACTCTTTTTTGATTAATTTAATTTCTCTCCGTTCGTTGCAATCAGCTCCTTATACCAATAAAAACTTTGCTTGCGAATACGGCGTAAGTCTTTCAAATCAAACTCATCACGGTTCACAAAGATAAAACCGTAGCGCTTGCTGCATCCTTGATGGGTACTGATTAAATCAATCGCTGACCATGGGCAAAAGCCGAACACTTCAACTCCATCAGTGATTGCCAATTGCATTTGCTCGATATGCTTTCGTAAGAAGTCTATACGATATGGGTCATTAACCACATCGCCCTCTTCTAGCTTATCGAATGCTCCTAAACCATTCTCGGTTACAATCAACGGCAGGTTATAGCGGTCATATATTTCTCTTAAAGTAGTTCTAAAACCGGCAGGGTCAATCTCCCAGCCAAACTCATTCTTTTTCAGGTTTGGATTGGTTGCTCCTTTATAAACACCTGACTCGCCAATGGTAATATGTTGGTCTCCTGTATGACCGACATCAGAGACGTCTTCTTCACTTGCCGCAACCGTTTGGGAAGTATAGTAGTTAAATGCAATAAAGTCAGGCTTCGCACTTGCTAAAACTTCCATATCTCCATCAAGAATCGTTGGAACATAGCCTTTTTCTTCAAAGTAGTTCCAAGCAATTGTATTATAGCGGCCGAATACAGCCATATCTAAGTAAAGCCAGTTGCGAATCGCTGAATAATTATGGGCAGCCATAATATCCTCAGGTTTTGAGCTAGCTGGATAGATGGATACAATGTTTGGTGCCGGGCCAATTTTTGCATGTGGCAGCATTTGATGACACAAGTTCATCGCCTTTGCCTGAGCCACAAGCATATGGTGGTTTTGCTGATATAATTCTTTCTTAGGGTTTTCTAAGTTAGGATCAACCGTTCCAATCGCATCACCGTGAAGAATCATCATGTTTTGTTCATTAATTGTTAACCAATAGTTCACGCGGTCACCGAAATTTTCGAAAAGGGTTTGAGCATAGACTTCAAATGCATCTATCGTTTCACGGTTTGACCAGCCGCCTTTTTGCTGAAGGGCATATGGCAAGTCAAAATGATACATGGTAACAATTGGTTCGATACCATGGGAGACGATTTCATTAATTAAATTATTGTAAAACTCGATTCCCTTAGGATTCAGTTCACCAGAACCATTTGGATAGAGTCTTGTCCAAGCAATCGAAAAGCGATATGCTTTATATCCCATCTCGGCTAATAAGGCAATGTCTTCTTTATAATGATGATAGTGATCGCTGGCTACTTTAAAATCGGTAGTGCCTTCCGGATACTTAGCCATATCGATGACAGATGGACCTTTTCCGTCTTCATTCCAAGCCCCTTCGATTTGATAAGCAGATGTAGAACCGCCCCAGAAAAAATTCGTCGGAAATGGTTTAAGTTTGTTATGTTTCATTTTCATTACCTCCATTTGAGTTATCTAAAAAATAAAAGCCGGAAACCAATATGGTTTACCGGCATGATTAGGATTAAAGTTGTTCGCCGTTTGTGGCAATTACATCTTTATACCAGTAGAAAGACTTTTTCTTGCTGCGTTCTAATGTTCCGCTGCCGTCGTCATGTCTATCAACATAAATAAATCCATAACGCTTGGACATTTCTCCAGTAGATGCACTAACTAAATCAATACATCCCCAAGGAGTATAACCGATTAGGTTAACACCATCTTCGATTGCTTCAGACATCGCTTTAATATGATCTCTTAAATAATCAATGCGATAATCATCGTTGACTGAGCCATCTGCTTCTACTTTATCAATTGCACCAAGGCCATTTTCTACAATAAATAAAGGTATTTGATAGCGGTCATAGAGTTTGTTTAAGGAGATTCGTAGACCTTCTGGGTCAATCTCCCAGCCCCAGTCACTGGCTTTAAGGAAAGGATTTTTCACACCACCGATAATGTTACCAGATGAACTTTCTTCGTGTGATTTTTCTTTCTTTTCAGTGCGGGACATATAATAACTAAATCCAATATAATCAACCGTACCCTCTTTAATGATCTCCAAATCTCCATCTTGAATCTCTAATTTAATTCCATTTTCCTTAAAGTAACGTTTGGCAAAAGCAGGATATTCACCACGAACTTGGACATCTCCACAATAGTAGTTAAAAATTTGCTCTTCTCTCATAGCATGCATGACATTTTCAGGATTGCTATCGTAAGCATATACTGGAGCATAAACAAGCATGCATCCAATCTGCGAACCAGGAATCATTTCGTGTCCGATTTTTACAGCTAAGGCACTAGCCACAAATTGATGATGCAGTCCTTGGAAACTTTCTTGTAGACGTGCTTCCTCGCTTGAGGCAGAAAAACCTAAGCCGAACAGTGGGAAATGTGTCGCTCCGTTAATTTCGTTAAAAGTCATCCAATATTTCACTTTATTTTTATATCGATCAAATATGGTTCTTACATAACGCTCAAAAAACCCAATAAGTTTTCGATTTTTCCAAGCACCATATTCTTTTATAAGGTGTAAAGGTGTTTCATAGTGAGAAATGGTTACTACTGGTTCAATACCATGTTTGTGTAACTCATCAAATACCCGCTCGTAAAAAGCTAAGCCTTCTTCATTTGGAGTTTCTTCATCCCCTCTTGGGAAAATACGTGACCAAGCAATAGAAAGACGGAAAACCTTAAAACCCATTTCTGCGAAAAGAGCAATATCTTCTTTATAACGATGGTAAAAATCAATTCCTTCGTGGTTTGGATAGTGGTATTTATCTTGCTCAATCTCATAATTAAAACCAGGTTTCATAAGAAGTTCTAAGCGGACCTTCCCACCAGGAAGCACGTCTGCAAGATTTAAACCTTTACCGCCTTCTTGGTATGCTCCTTCTAATTGGTTAGCTGCGGTTGCTCCGCCCCATAAAAAGCCTTCTGGAAATTTACGATTCATAATAAGTCACCTCAAAATTTTTTTATAAAGTCCATTAGTTAGCGTTAGTTATTACTTCTATTTATATATAGAAAGTCAGGGGAAATTGGTTCCCCTACTTTCATATTATTGCAATGCTAGGAATGCTTCACGTACATTGATTTCCCCTTGTTTAACTGGTTCAATTGTTTGATAACGGTCAGGATTTGTAATAATGACTGGAGTAATTAAGTCATATCCTTCTGCCTTAATCGCATCCATATCGAAAGTTACAAGAGTTTGACCTACTTCAACGAAGTCGCCGTCATTCACATGTGCAGCGAAATGTTTTCCATCTAGTCTTACTGTTTCCAAACCAACATGGATTAGGATTTCTGCTCCATTATCACTTGTAATGCCGATTGCATGCTTCGTTTTAAAAATTGTTGTTACTCTTCCAGTAACAGGAGAAACTACTTTTCCTTCCTGCGGCTGAATCGCTAAACCTTTACCCATAATTCCTGATGAAAACGTTGGGTCATTAACTTCGGTTAATGCTTTAACTTCACCTTTTAACGGGCTAAATACTTTTTCTGCTGCCACTACTAATTCAGACTTTGTGTCAACTGTATTTGTTTCTTCTACTGTTGTAGTCTCTTGCTCTTCTTCACCTTCTACATCTTCAAAGCCCATAATAAAAGTAGCGATGGCACCTGCTGCGAAAGCAATTGGTAAACCAATAATTGCTAATACAAATGTTGATCCGATAAAGGAAGCGATACCAGGTAAACCAACGTTACCACCAAGAATGAAATATTTAACACCTACTGCACTGTAGTATGCTCCACCAACAGCACCACCAATTAATCCACCGATGAATGGTTTCTTAAGGCGCATGTTAACACCATACATAGCTGGTTCTGTAATACCCATAAGTGCAGTTAAACTAGTTGTCATTGCTAATGATTTAAATGATTTATTTTTTGAACGTAATGATACGGCAAATGTTGCTCCTGCTTGTCCCATATTTGCAGCAAACATTGAAGGCAAGATAAAGTCATATCCTTTAGTTGCAAGGTTGTTCATTACAATTGGAGTAAATGCATAGTGCATACCTGTCATAATAATTAATGAGAATGTACCACCTAAGATTAAACCTGCAAAAATCCATCCATATTTAAATAATGCCCCAATTACTAAAGAAAGCCAGTTTCCAAGAATGGCACCAAGTGGACCAACTGCGATTAATGTAACTGGTACAATGATAAGTAAAGTGATAGTTGGAACTAAAATAAGCTTAAACATACTAGGAATAACTCGGTCAACCCATCTTTCAACATATGACGCAATCCAAATCGCTAGTAAAATTGGAATTACCGTTGAAGAATAAGTGACTGCAGTTACAGGGAGTCCAAGAAAATGAATCGGTTTACCAGCACCTAATAAAGCTGTTATGGTTGGATGCAAAAGCGCCGCTGCAATAGTTGCCGCTACATAAACGTTACTGCCAAACTTTTTCGCCGCACTTACTGCTAAAATAATTGGCAAGAAGTAAAATGCACCGTCACCAATAGCGTTTAAGATGGTATATGCTTGACTAGTGTTTGTCATCCACCCAAAAGCCATCGCAATGGCTAAGATCCCTTTGATCATACCGGCACCGGCAATCGCAGGAAGAAGTGGTGTGAATGCCCCAGAAATTACATCAAAGATTGCATTTATTGGATTTTTGCTCTTGGAAGATTGCTTGTTCTTGCTATCCATTTTAATCGCGCTATTTTCAAGAATAGCATTATATACTTTTGGAACATCATTTCCGATAATAATTTGGAACTGGTCACCGCTTACATTCGTACCCATGATTCCAGGAACTTTTTCTAATTTCTTACGGTCTACCTTACTTTGATCTTGTAAATTAAAACGTAATCTTGTCATACAGTGAATAACATTTTGAACGTTGCCTTCTCCACCGACTAATTCGATGATGCTTATGGCTGTTTTTTTGTAGTCCATGGTTATACCTCCAGATTTTTTGTAAAAAAATAACCTGAGTAACATGAGATGGAATGACCAATGGTCCCACTCGTGTTCCTCAGGTTTTGCCTGCATTACCAGTAACAATCCTGTTATAAATATGAATTTGGTTAAAACTTGCCGAAGTCACTTGTAAGTTCTGGCCAGTTCCTGCAACTGAACTTCGGCTCATGGAATAAAAAAAACCTAAATTGTATGCTATGCACTATAAAAGTGAGGAACATACAATTTAGGTTTTGCCTGCTAATCAGTAACAATCCTAAAAAATTAATTAATTTGTACACCTATAATAGCATCCGCTTTCATTCTAAGTCAACGCTTTCTTTCAAAAAATTTTTAGGATCTATTTACCAAGAGTTCAATATGAATGGTAAGGTAGGCCATTTCTTCCTTTGTCAGCTGATGGTTATCAGAATACCGTTATTACTGAAAATACTCATGAAGCTATTGTTCCGAAAGCATTCTACTTAATCAAGAATGTCTCTCCTTTTTCATCAAATGCATGCTTAAAATCAAATGCAAAAGGAGTGGGACCATGTTGAATATAATAGTTGTATCTCTTGAATGCCTCCTCCCATGAGACATCCTTCACCCCTTCTGTCCACCATACTACATAAGAAAGGTGATTCTCTGGATATGACTCGATCCATCTGCTCCTATTTCGTAATGCTTGCATATGCTGTCCCGAATAGGTAAATCGATATAACGATTGAAGGCTTCTCCATACTGTTAGTGTAAGAATTGGAGAACCCTTTCCCTTTACGGTTTCTTCAGGGAAAGGGACTCCTTCAGGTGAAAACGCCTCTATAAGTCCTGATTTAGTTGCCTGTCGATATACTTCATTTCCCACTTGAAAAAATTCACGAGAGGCAGGGTGGTCATAGGAGTGGTTTAGCCTACCAACAGTATAGATTGAAACTAATGCCATAAACAGCCCTCCATCTATAGTCTTTTCCTAAGGTATATTCAATTAAAAATTTGAAAATTCCTTCTTCAGCTAACCAGCTTCCATAGTGGAACAAGAAAAGCTACCAAAATGACAGCCACCATCTTCAACTCTTGCCCCCAATTAGTTTAATTTCAATTTTCCACAAACTTATAGATATTGGTTTAATTTCATTAATTGGACAATCAAATATTGCACAGGTAACGGATGATTTTTTAATTTGATGCCATAATGCTTGTCCATATCCAAATGTCCTATCTGATTTCTGTCAGCTAAAAAAAAACGATTGTTCTAATTGAACAATCGTAACCCATTAGGAAAATAATTATTTTACAGCCAAGGTGAAATTCGTATCCATTATAATTTCGTAAATGCTTTTCAGGAGGTAGACAAAGGCAACACCCAATAGTTAGGGTTAGTTGCCTTTCTTTAAAATGAGTTGCGAGATACACTCCACATGCGCCGTATGGTGGTCACTACATTAAATTGTATGCGGATTTGTAAAACGATAATGGATTACAATTTCTGAATTTTCTTTCACTTCAATCCGTTCAATGATTCGATGTAGTAATTCTTCATTTAGTTCATTAAATTCGAGAATCCTATCCACGTATTTCATTATTTTTGCCGTTGACTCATAGTGATCACTTCGATCATTGAGTTGCTTTTTTAAAGTCACTAACTGTTGCTGCAGGTCTTGAACCTTTAAATTGTTCTCATCTGCAACTTGGCGGTAATCTTCCTGGTCTATTTTCCCCTGTGCCAATAATCTAAGAAGGTTTTTATTTTCTGTTTTTAATAATTCAATTTCTTTACCTATTTTTTGTTCCTTTTTTTTCAAATCATTCTCAATACTTTTTATTTTTTCACTTGCCTTTATAACAAAATCCGTTTATTTACTGCAACAGATGACATTTCTCTTAAATCTTCTAAAATAAAATTCTTAAGCTGTTTTTCCCTAATTAAATGGCTGGTACACGCATCAATCCCATGCTTGCGATATCTTCCACAAACGTATCCCTTACGATCATGCAGATACCATAATGAGGTAGCGCAATCCGCACAATAAAGCTGTAGCATTTCCAGACTTAATATAAAAGTCAGCAAATCTCTTTTGTTTAATTTTTAGGACTCCCAAAAGTAGCACCTCCATATGATCATCAAAAATAGAATGTACGTTTCATATACCTAATATATCATAATAACTCCACATCATATGTAAAAAAAAGGAGGTGATTGTAATTTTTGTTATTTTTAATTAGGGTTTTACCACATTTTATTAAGTAATCTTTATAAGACTTTGTTACTCCATAGTAGAAATGCTATTCCAAATTTTTTGGACTACATTAATAAAAGATTGAATTGTTACTACCTTTTCTTTTTCCTTCAACGTAATGATAGAGGTATTTACTTTTACCTTGTTCTCAGTAACTAGGATCGGGACTAAATCACCATTGCTAATTTCTTTTTTTATGCAGGCACTGATTCCCAACCCTAACCCGATATTTTTTAATACGGCCTTTTTGATTCCATCTAAACTTCCAAATTCTATTACGTTTTTTGATAAGAGTTTCGATTGACTCAAATATTTACTCATCATCGTTTCATAATATTCGTCAGCTTGATATTTAATTAAAGGAAATTTCGTAAGTAATTGGTCTTCCGGGTACCTAGCATATAAATCTTTAGAAACCACTAGAACCATGTCGTTCTCTGCAATCACGATGTTTGTAATTCCATTTTTACTTAGCTCGCCCGAAATAATCCCTATATCGTATTTGTTTGATTCTATCCCTTTTATAATTTCATCCCTTTTACAGGAAATTAACTTAATCTGTACATGGGGATATAGCTTCAGGTACTCAGATATGACATAAGGAAAATAATTCGCACAATAGCTTTCACCAGCGGCAATCGTTACATTGCCATACGAATTTGAAAGTTCGGTGAATGATGATTCAATCTCCTCAACTATGGAAAAAAGCTGATCCGTATATGATTTAAGGATTTCACCTGCAGGCGTCAAAAAGGTTTTCTTTCCAACACGTATAAATAGCTCCTGTTTCAATTCTTGTTGGAGCGTCTGAATTTGTGCAGTTACAGCAGGTTGAGAGAAGTTTAACTGTTGGGCAGCCTTTGTAAAATTTAAGTACTCTGCTGCGAATTTGAAAGTTTTCAGATGTCTTAATTCCATTAAAGTCGCTCTCCAAACTATCAAATTTTTTGGACTGGTGCATATTAGTATAGTGCTGAATATCAATAAAATAATGTTATGGTTACCATAATGTCTTTGGATTTTACATTAAAATCCCCTTCATTGATATTTTGGGAATGTTATTACAATCTTGTACTGTTTGTATCACTTTTGTAGGTTTGTAATATTTAGCTAATAATAGAGTTACAACAAGACCAACGCCTCCAATATTATAAAACATAACGCGCCAGCCCCAAGTATCTGCTTTTAAACCAATAAAGTATAAAGTGAGCGCCGACCCTATTAACTGAGCAACAAATAAAATGGACTTCATTCTTACCTGAACTTCTCTTTTGAAAATTTCTGTAATAGCTACACAAAAAAAAAGGTGTTAAAATTGATAAATTTCAATTTTAACACCCTCCATTTGAATAGACTTTAATTAATAATTAATCATTAAATTCGATGACTGCTCTACCAACATTTACACAATTGCAGTCATGGAAAGAGTCAAATGCTAGATTAATATCTTCTAAGGCAATCCATTCCAACACGAGCTCATCCAGTTTGAATTTCCCATCTAAATACATTTGTGCGATGTTGCAGAAATTACGGAATGGCTTCACATTACCATAAAAGCTTCCTTTCAACACTGTGCCAACTCGATGGAATATTCAACGTTTTTCAGGATTTGTTTTACGTCACAAGCTATAATTTTAGAAGCACCTGCGATACGCGCTCCTTGAATCGCATTAACGCCCGCTCCGCCTCCGAAGATCGCGACGGTAGAGCCAGGTGTAACACCGGCCGCATTCACTGCTGCCCCAAAGCCTGTTGCCACGCCGCATCCGATCAAGGACGCTTGTGCCAAAGGCATTTCATCTGGCAGCTTGATACATGACATTTTTCGGAACAACTGCATACTCTTCAAAAGTGGATAATATTGAATTGTGATAGACTTTTTTTCCATTTTGACTCAATCTGGTAGTACCCTCTTACAGCGTTCCTTCAAACATTGGACCAAATGCAGATTCGCATAAGTGAACTCCCCCGGTCACGCAAAATTCACATGTTCCGCAATATGGAACCCAGCTTAAAGCTACTTTATCGCCTACTTTTACGTTGGTGACATTTGCTCCAACCGCTTCAACAATTCCCGCTCCCTCATGTCCAAGAATTGTTGGTGCGGGCGTAGTCGAATCATTTAAAGAGTTTAAATCACAGTGGCACACACCTGTTACTATAATTTTCACTAGAACTTCATTCTCTCTTGGTTCTCTAAGTTCTCCGTGTTGAATGGATAAAGGTTCGCCGATTTCAGGCATTTTTTGCAATGAGTTCATCTGGTTTAATTGATTTTCTAGCTTCCTTCTTTACTGACATTCTAAAGATTAACGTCATGAAGATAGCGAGGATAGCCGCGCTGGCACAGAAGATGAAGTATCCATTATATCCACCGTTAGGTCCGTATGTTTTAAACAATACAATATTGACGATAGGCATTAAAATATCAGGTGTATAGCCTATAAATGATACAACTCCAATCGCCAGACCGAGTATCTTTTCATCTACCTTACAATCTCCAAGTAACGACCAGTAAAGACCTCTAATGGTATAAATCATTAAACCTATCATGACGACTTGGATTTTAAAGTAAATTAGAGGCATCGTAATTGGTAAGATTGATATAGCAATTAAAAAAGTGGCAGCTAACCCTAAGGCGATCATGAGGATACTGCTTTTCCCAAATTTATCACCTAAAAATCCGCCTAACAACCCGCCAATCGGCCGCATCCAAAGCATTAATACAGTCACTTCACCTACAGTTGCGGCATCAATTTTGATGTTCGTTTGTAAAAATCCACCCTGATAATATACGGCCCAGGTCACAATATAAGACATAAATATGATGCCGCCTAGCAGCCATATGAACTTATTACTGAATAGTTGTTTGAAATCGTTCACATTAATTTTTTTACTGGTTTCTGCCGCTTTAGAAGAAGATTCTTTTTTAATAGAAGATTTGTCTTCTTTAACAAAAAATAAAATGAGTACTGATACCAAAATAAGCGCAGCAGAGTACATGTAAACCACAAATTGTAACGCTTCTTTCTTATGAACCAATGCTGTACTGTCTCCCAAAACGTTTGTAAAAATAAATAATGCTATACTTGCCAATATGGCCTCTACTAATCCACGGCCACCATCTAAAGCACCAAAAAATCTTCCTTCTTCTTCCTTTTTAGAAATTAACTTTACAAGTTTTAAATGAGCTGCCCAAAAGGTGAATACGGAAAAAAATCCCCAAATACCAAATATCACTAAAACCATTGAATAGCTCGGAACTTGAGCAAACCATAGTCCGGTAAGTCCACAAACCAAAAGTGAAATGAATAAAAGTTTTTTTGCGGAAAATCGATCAGCAAGCCAGCCACTTGGAGAGTATCCCACAAGATAAGCCACACCTAAAACGGAAAAAATGCCATTTAATTGTTTAAGAGTTATTCCGTATACTTCCAAAATCGTTTCTTGATAATTTGTTTTTAAATAGATAAGTGGAAATATCGATCCTGCTGCTAAAACAATGAGGAAAAATTGAAAATACCTTTTATAATTTTTCTCTGCCACAAAATCACTCTTTTCTTAACTAAAAATGGGATAAGATAGTTTTAAAATTTCATCGGTATGAACTCTCACCTTTTTAACGACAGTATCGTTAATGGTATTGTAGAGTACGTGATTTTTTTGGTTCGGTATAAACGTTTGTTGAGTTTTAACCATTTTACTTGCAGCCTCATAAAACTCTTTGTAAATCGATAGATGTTGGCAGACACATATAGCAGCTCCTAAACACGCACTACTGCTGCCTGCACGTCTGTGAACTGGCAATCCAAAAAGATCCGCAATAATTTGCATTATCACATCACTTTTGGAGCCCCCACCTATTACGACTAAATCATTTAACTGTACGTCTATTTCCTCTAACATATCATCAATATTGTTTTTAATATTAAAAGCAATCGCTTCCAAAATTGAACGGTAGATATGGTATTTTGTATGGCGCTGATCAAAACCAATCATGACACCTTTTCGATATGGTATAGATGGTGTCGATAACCAGTCTAAAATGGTAATCAGACCGTCACTGCCGACTGGAACATCTTGTGCTTTCATATTCAAGTATTCCTCTTCCAATACACCTAGTTTTCTTGCTTCTGTAACGAGTTCTTCACCAATCAGCTTTTTAAACCAACTCACGGTCCACATACCACGTCTTATTCCATTTGATTCATAAACATATTTAAATGGAATACATGCAAGCGTTGGAAAGAAATTAAGGGCATTTTCCTTAAATTCATTTCGTAACAGCATGGACGAAATGAATGTTCCAAGCGAGATCATGATGGTACCTTCGTCCTTAATTCCGGAACCCAGCGCCTCTACAGCTTTATCGTTAGCTGTCGCTACTACTGGTATATCATGATGGAAACCAAACTCCTCGACCAATTCTTGTCTCAGCATTCCCAGCTTTTCGCCTGGTTTTACAAGATCAAATACCATGTCTCTTTGCAATCCATTTGCCTCAAATACTTCCTCGTCTTTCGACCAATCCAACGTTTCGCGGTCCAATGGCCAGTGAACTTCATAATTGGAAGCAGTGTCTTTAAATTCCCCTGTCAACCGAAAGCCTAGATAACCAGAGGTAGTCGTCACATACTTTACTTGATCATCAGAATGCACATATGGTTTGTTAAGTCTGGAATCCATCCAGCTTATCACAGGATAAGCTAGATGGCCCTCTTCCTTTAATAAAACACGACAACATCTAATGGTACAAAGTCCAATTCCAGCAATGTCTTTAGGATTGCCAGTAAAATGGGCTAGACAATTTTTAATAGCTCCGTACACACTGTCCCATAAATCATCATCGGGATGGATGACAACCCCTGGCTCAGGTGATAGAGTTTCTTTTAATTGAAAAGATCCGAAAGCAACTTCATTACCTTCAACATCATAAATGGCTACTTTTGTACTTTGCGAGCCATTATCAATCCCCATTACATACCCGTTCATATAATCACCTTTTATTAACCTTTTATATATTTTATGCCCTCTTCTTGAGGGAAGATTGTACCAAAATTCATGATGCCATTAGGGTCAAAAGCTTCTTTTAATTTTTCTAACATATAGTAAGCAGATCCATGCTCTTCTTCTGTCCACTCGGTACGATATTTTCCAATACCATGGTGATGGCACATGGAACCGCCAAGTTTCAATGTTTCTTCAATAATAATGGAATGGATTGGATGATGATAAATTCTCATTTCATCCTCTGGTGCACAATTAATATTATAGTTATAAACAAAGTACATATTGGTTCCATTTAGGTAACTATGGGATGAGTGTCCACCAAGCATGGTTATATCTTCAATTCTGTCAAACTCTTCCATAACTCTTTTCATTACATTGTGATAAATCTTTGTAATGTTTTCCCAGTCAGCTGATACTTCCGTTGTAAAACCATCATGCTTATGATGATCAACCATTGTTTGGAATTCACGATCAATGTGTCCCTGCGTCCAATTCAAGTTATTAAACCAATTTTCGATTAATTGGTCTTCAACTTTTTCAACGATTCCATCTTGGAATTTAGCAACCGCTTCTTCAATTGCTTCATTCGTTGCCTTAACAATACCAGCTGGCCCTTCTGTCATAAAAATCAACACACATTTGTCTTTATAGAAATGAGAGAAATGTTGTCTTGCGTCTTCTTCAGAATAAACACGTGCCACAGATGGTCTAAAGCCGTTTGTAATCACTTCTCTTAAAACTTTAATACCCGTATCAACATCTTTTAATAAATAACCATGAAACACATTGTTTTTAGGATAGTATTTAAAAACTTTCACCGTAACTTCTGTGATATAACATAATGTTCCTTCATTGCCGATGACAATGTGTCGAATATCCGGTCCTCCAGCTCTTCTTGGAACATTTTTGATTCGAGAAATGTGACCGTTTGGAAATACACATTCTAATCCAACAACCATATCTTCAATCGCACCGTATAAAGTGGAGAATTGTCCAATACTTCTTGTTGCCAATAATCCACCAAATTGTGCAACTGGTTTAGACTGTGGAGAGTGACCAGTTGTGTAACCAATTTTACGCAGCTCATCTTCCAATGTTTGTAGTTTTACACCTGCTTGGACAGTTGCTTGCATGTTATATGTATCGATTTTAATGATATTATTCATTCTTGACCCATCGATAACCATAGCGATTTCTTTCCAGTTTTCCAGACCGCCTTCTGTAGCTGTTTTTCCACTACGAGGAATCACATTGATCTTGTGTTCATTACAGAACTGCAGAAGTGCCTGTACTTCTTCTGTAGAGTGTGGATATACTATCGCCATTGGCATTGGAACGTCAAGGACCTTTTTAGCTTTTGCATATTTTTGATATCGGTCAGAAGATGCATCATATAATGCTTCATGATCGGTAATTATTTGTTCGATTGAAATAATTACCTCTAATTCTTTTAACAATTGTTCTTTAATCTTCGTAGTTTCTTCTTTTAATAATTGTTCATTCGCCATCGCAGCATTTCTCCTTTTATCTATTTCTATATTTCGTTATCGTACTAAGTATCCGCCATCAACATTCACGAGAGTTCCATTTACATAATTGGAAGCGTTTGAAGCTAGATATACAACTGTACCCATTAAATCTGAGATATTTCCCCATCTATTGGCAGGAATATGATCTAAAATTCGTTGATTGGCTGCAGGATTCGCTCTAGTCTCTACAGTAACGGCAGTAGCAAAATAGCCAGGTGCAATACCGTTTACTTGAATATTGAATTGAGCTAATTCATCACAATATGCTTTTGTGAAGCCTGCTAAACCGTGTTTCGTTGCCGCATATGCAGGTGACCATTGGCCTCCAAGGTAGGAAAACAAAGAACAAGTATTAATGATTTTCCCGCTTTTTTGTGGAATCATATACTTCGCCACTTCATGAGATAATTCAAACGCTGCAGTTAAATTGATTGAGACCATTTTATCCCATTGAAGTCGAGTAAACTTCGTCACATCTGGTTCATTGATACAAATGCCTGCGTTGTTCATGAGGATATCTATTTTTCCAAATGTATTGATACATTCTTCTGCAATTTTTTTACAAGCACCCTCTTGAGTAACGTCTGCAATCATCAAATGGTACCGGACGCCTTCTGCTTCAATCATGTTTTTCGTTTCACCATTGTCATCAGCGATGCTGACTGCAAAAATGTCTGCCCCTGCTTTTGCCAGTGCTAAGGCAAAGCCTTGCCCCAATCCTGAATTTCCTCCAGTGATAATGGCTACTTTTCCTTTTAAGCTAAAAAAATTCATTGAGAAATCTTTTATATCGGTTTTATGAGCAGTCATGTTTAACCTTCCTCTTAAATGTTTTTTATTATTTACAACGTTAATTTACTATAAATACCTCCAAATGTAAACGGATTCTTAAGAAAATTTTCTATTTTTTTTTAAAAAAAATAATATTGTGGAAAATTTTCCACTATGGTATACTTTCATTAAGCACTAAAATGAGAAGAGAGGGAAAGATCATAAATATTAATTTAAATAAATTAAATGAGCTGGAGCTTTCGGTTCATAATAAACTTTCTGAAATTATTAAAGAAAAGGATCATATAAAAATATTAGAGGCCGCTGAGTATTGTAATGTGTCTTCTTCAAAAGTATCCAAACTTGTAAGAAAACTTGGGTTTGAAAGTTTTAAACAATATAAACAATTTTTTGGCGGTCAGCTAATCATTCAGGAAAGCAAAAAAACTTCAAGTGAGCTTGAACGATTAAAACACTTTATAGATAATTTTGACCCCACATTAGTGGATGAGTTTTTAACTCTTTATAAGAAGTACAACAGAATTGTGCTATTTGGATTGGGTCCATCCTTTATTTGTGTAGAATACTTTGCTTATAAGCTTGCTCTTGTTTCTGGAAAACATATTTTAGTGAGCCAGGGAGAAGATTATGCGAAGCATTTAGTGGATGAGGACACGCTTTTAATTGTTTTTTCCGTAACCGGCAAATTCGCCTCTTTTGAAAACCTTTTCAACGGAGCAAAGTCTAAAGGGGCTGAAATATTGTTGATTTTGGAGGAATATGACAATTCTCAAACTTTACAAGTAGATAATATATTTTACTTAGCCAAATCTGCTCAAAATGGAAAATTGTTACCTTATGAAAAAACTCGAACTGTATTCTTTATTTTTATAGAAGAAATTATTGCAAAATTAATGGCAGAACGAGACGCATTAAAAAAGGATGAATAAAAGAACAGACCGTCTGGCCATGAGACGGTCTGTTTTCTTATTTTATATAGTTAATATACTGTCAGACGTATCTGCTAGTTCCTTTTGTTCTTGTGATGAAAACTCAACCACTGTTCTGCCAACGTTGATGCAATTACAGTCCTGAAAGCTGTCGAATGCTTTTTAAATGTCATTTAGCTGGATATGATCAAGGACGAGTTCATCCAGCATAAATTTGCCATCAAGATAAAGCTGGGCAATGATAGGGAAGTCGCAATAAGGCATTGTATCTCCATAAAAGCTGCACCTTAGTATTTTACCGACGCGATGGAAGCCTCCTGCTGGCAAATTGAGTGCAATAGCTGGGTTGAAAACTCCCATTACCACAACGGTACCGCCATTTCTTGTTCCTTTCCAAGCACTTTCTGTCGCTCCTGTGTGGCCGGAGCAGTCGATAGCGAAATGAACACCGAATCCGCGCCTGTCAGCTTTTTTAAATCCTCTTCTGTACTTTGTTCTGCAACATTAACCGTATGTGTAGCCCCGAACTTTTTCGTGATTTCAAGGTTAGCCGGCTTCATATCACACGCAATAATTTTGGCAGCACCTGCAATACGAGCCCCTTGAATCACATTGACACCAACCCCGCCGATACCAAATACCGAAAAGGTAGAACCTGGTGTTACTTTTGCAGCGTTAACGGCATCACTGTAGCTTGGCTGCTAAGGTACGGAGACGACGTAATACCAGGTTCACACAAAAGTGATTGTATTGGGGAGAAACTGGCGAAAGCAGGCATAGGTGAGCCTCTTGATTTCCTGGCACGAACTCCCTAAACTCGCCTGCGGAGCAATGTGTTTGTCGCTAAGGGGAGAGCCAAGGATATAATGGCCTTACTTCCTCCTTTGGAAAGCAGCTCTTCGGAAGTGCTCAGGGAATTAACGGCATCGAAAGTTTTGATGGACATCACCTTGAAGGATGTATTACAAATGTTAAGCGGGGACGCCCATGCTGCGGCCGTTCCAATGGTCACTATCGATCCTGCCGCAAAAGGTTAGAACTGCTGCAGACGATTTCGTATATTATTCAGACCGCAATTTTTAAGAAGGATAAAATGATTGGCCAAAACAGTGATAAGCTGACAAGGGGTGTACTGTGGATTAGAACCCTTCGCCTATTTCCTACCCCGATGGAATTGCGTTCAATGCAACCTCAAAACATTGTTATCGGGTGGAAGTCACTGATGAAGAGACAACCTGGATTAAAAAATGCCCAGTTACTTATTCATTTAGCTAAACGTTCAATTGGCACTAAGCAAGCACTTGATGCTTATAAATTTCATCTACAACAATTACTAGAGGAATTTGACCTCGCAACAACACAACTCGAAAGAGTTGAAAAACAAGTCACAGAAGTACTTAAACAAATTCCTTATGCTAATCAATTGCTTTCCATTAAAGGAATTAGTGAGATTTCATTGGCTGGTATATTAGGGGTAGCAAGAGATTTAAGTGGCTTTGCCCACGGCAATTCTTTACTTCGTCATGCAGGATTGCACCTAGCTGAGGCAAGCTCAGGAAAGTGGAGAGGGCAAATCGTCATTTCTAAACGTGGAAGATCAAGGCTTCGGCAGCATTCCCTTCAGCTTCGTATCCTGCTCTTATATTACTGGCCGCCGCATTTCCTGATTCAATGAAATAATCCGCAAATTTCTTTTGCTTAATATTTAAGTCCCCCATTAGTAACACCATCCCCGTTGTCTTATTTAAATTAAAACAAGAATGTATGTTCCTGTTTTTATTATATCACAACAACAAAAATAAGCCTCCCTGAAAAATCAGAGAGACTTTTTTACACACGGCCACATTTATTTTTTGTCTTTCAATATTAGTAGTGAACAGCACTCCACATGTGCCGTATGCGGGAACATGTCCACTGGTTGTATATACTTTACTTCATATTTCGCGCTTAACGTTTGAATGTCCTTCGCCAATGTTGAAGGATTACATGAGATGTAAATGAGCTTTTTTGGTTCTGCCTGAAGGATGGTTTGGATTAATTGCCCCTCAAGACCTGTTCTAGGTGGATCAACGACAATGACATCGGGCTTCCAACCCTTTTTGACCCATTTAGGCAGGACTTCTTCTGCCTTTCCAGGTACATATTTTGTATTGGTCAATCCATGCCGCTTTGCGTTTTTCTTCGCATCCTCAATTGATTCTGGGATGACGTCCATTCCACGGACTTCACCTGCCTGGTCGGCGAGCCATAACCCGATGGTTCCCACTCCACAATAGGCATCTACTATTTTTTCTGTACCTGTCAAAGCCGCTGCTTTTTTAACTTCATTATAAAGCTTTACCGTCTGCACAGGATTTAACTGAAAGAAGGTCCTTGCAGAAAGCTCAAATTGAAGGTCTCCTAGTGTTTCTTGGATAAATTCTTCACCCGCTAACGGAAGAGTTTCCTCACCAAAAATAAGGGACGTCTTTTGCCCATTTATGTTCTGAACAATTGATTTCACATTCGGTAGGCGTTTTTGGATTTCTTGAATGATGATGTCTACTTTTGGTAATTCTTTTTGTGTTGTGATTAGGACTATTTGTAGTTCGCCTGTCTGAATGCCAACACGAGTAACAATGGTTCGAACAATACCTTTTCTAGATTTTTCATTATAGATAGGAATTTTTAATTCCTCTAAAATCCGTTTAACCACTGATGTCGCTTCATTTGTTTGTGAGTGCTGGACCGCACATTCGTCAATATTAATCAATTGATGGGAATTAAGGCCATAAAGCCCCGCAAGAACCTTACCATCCATTGCCTTTACTTGAAAACTGCTCTTGTTTCTATAACCCCACGGGTCTTCCATTCCAACGGTTTCTCTTATATCAAGTTTGCTCATGTCCACATTGGTATGGCGCTCCAATGATTGAATGACGATATCACGTTTTTCCTTCAACTGTTGGTCATATTGCAAGTGCTGCAATTGACATCCTCCACATTGATCGTAAACTGGACACAGTGGCAGAACACGATGCGGGGATTTAATACGAATTTTTTTGACTTTTGCTTCAGCAAATTTCGGGCTAATCTTCGTTGCCTCTACGACCACTTCTTCACCAGGAAGGGCACCTGGTACAAAGACAACCTGCTTTTTAAAATAACCTACTCCCTCACCATTAATCCCAAGTCGTTTGATGGTAAGCGGAAAGGTTTGCTTCAGTTCAATTTTGATATTTTGATCAGTTTTCATCAATTTCACTCCATAATATTCCATAAATTCATATAAATCGTTTCATTTTAATTTTCCCCGTATTATAGCATGATTCACACAGAAAAACCGAATTCCAAAAAGAAATTCGGTTTTCATGGGTGTTACTTATCAGCTGAATTTATTTTTTTCTTCGGGAATTTATCTAGGCTTTTAAACTTGTAGCCTTTTTTCTTTAAGTCCTGAATGACCTTTTCCAGAGCATCGGCATTGTCTTTTGAGACAGTGTGTAATAGTAAGATACAGCCCGGATGGACCTGTCTCATGATATTGTCGTAGGAATATTGCCAGCCTCTTTGCGAATTCACATGCCAATCGACGAAAGCGAGTGACCAGAATACATGTGTAAAGCCCTCTTCATTAGCAATCTGCATCGTTCTTTCACTAAATACCCCCCGGGGCGGACGAAGGTATTTCATTTCTTTTTGACCAGTTAATTCTTTCGTTTTGACGCGGACCTTTTCGAGCTCTTCACGAATCCTTTGATCACTTACGGTTGTCAGATCTGGATGATGCCACGAATGGTTCCCGACAATATGCCCTTCTTTTACCATCCTTTTTACGATATCCTCTGCCGAAAGCAAGTAATGTCCAGTGACAAAAAAGGTAGCAGGTACCTTTTCCTTTTTTAAGATATCAAGAATTTGCGGGGTATAACCTTGTTCATATCCGTTGTCGAAGGTAAGGTAAAGTATCTTTTTATTAGAGTCACTTTTATAAAAAGCACCATATTTCTCAATCAGCTGATCAAGTTCGGGACCAGCTTCTGCTGGCTGCTCATTTACCCCTTTTTTAAAGCCCCAATGGATCGGCTGATTGGACACAGCCGCATATGTACTCTGCGGTATGAATAAAAGCAGCATACTGAGGATGCATAATAATCGTTTCATCCATGTTCCCCCTATTTTGTTTTTTTTAGTGTTTGTTTAAATGGGAAAATGATTATTAGTATTTATAGGAAATTTTGAGGCTGATGGTAGACGCGGCCTTTCGTGGTTCCTGTAAAAGGGAAGCATAATGAAGATAAAAAGTACGTGGTTATTCTTGTAGATGGAAGGTGAAGGAATGTACGTATCTCCATATTTGTAAATGAGGAATGATTTAGTAAGAAATAATCTTTAATTGCAACTAAATGTGCATCGAGGGATATAAAATAGCAATGTGGACATACCCAAATTTTCCTATTATAGCTCATTGGAAACTGAAAGCAATTGGGGCATTGGACACCTGTAATTATTTCTAACATTTGCATGCCAAATTTCTGCATTATGTCTGTAATTAATGGGGTGTGGCTTTTTAAAAGAAGTCTTTTAATTTTCTCAATGGTTTTAGGATCAAGGAGAGTCTTATTATGTTGATTGTAAAATACATCTATTTTTCCAAGTAATTCACTCACTCGGCAAATCTTTTTTTCCGCAATTGCGTATCCAGGACTAATGCATAATTCAGTTGAGGATTTACAAATAGCTACTAGCGAGTCAATTGGCATTGGAGGGATTTTGTGTTTTTCAAGAAAGTACGTCAATAATAAGTTATGGCGGTGGGCCTGTGCGATTGGATTATCATAGACTATTCTTTTGTCCATATAATCTTGAATCATTTGATTTTTTTCGATAGTTAATTTTCCGGAGTGATTTTTGCCATCAATCATAAGAATTCCTCTTGGGGAAAGCAGCAATGCATCGATTTGAAAGTACCCGTCACCATACGGGAGGCGCAAGTCGTGGAATATGTAGAACCTTTTAGAGGGAATTTGTCCTAAATAATAGCGTATTTTCCTTTCACCATTATATCCAGATCGTAAATTTTTAATGAAAGTCCTTAATTCTAATAGTACGGGATGATTTTGTGGCGTCCTTTTTTCCAATGCCTCGGCTTTCTTTAAATTAAGGGGAACTGATAGGTCTTTAACAAACAAATTAATACCTCCTTGGTTACGGTTTCGCTTATTTATAGCATGTATTAATGAAAAATTGTATGAATTTTTTATGAATTATAATTTTTCCAGCTGCCTATGCCGGGGAATTTTTCAAAATAGGAGATAATTATACAATTTGAAAGGTTTATTTTACAATTTTTCAATTTATTTTACATAAATAGGAGTTAATTCAACAATAATTGGAAATTAACTTCCAAGCCCTAGAAAACAAGTTAGTTATTTTACAAAATTGAGGGGTATTTTTTCAAAATAGCGTAGTAATTATACAAAAGGTGGAACTAAATTCCTTTTCAATAAAAAATAAGCGCCCGCAACCCGAGCGCCTATCCCACAACTCTCTATTTAAAAACCGGTTCCTTAAACTGTGCTAATTTCTCTAATGAAGATTTATCAACGTCGGCATGCAGGCTGTTTCCGTGTGAGTCCATTGTCACTACTGCTGTGAAGCCCTCTACACGAAGGTGCCACATCGCTTCTGGAATACCAAATTGCATTAAATCGACACCTTCAACAGATTTGATACAATCTGCATAATATTGAGCAGCGCCGCCAATGGCATTTAAGTATACCCCGCCATGATTTTCCAATGCAGCTAACGTCTTCGGTCCCATACCGCCTTTACCGATAACAGCGCGGATGCCGAATTTCTTCATGATATCACCTTGGTAAGGCTCCTCACGAATACTTGTTGTTGGACCAGCTGCCTTTACATGCCAAGCACCGGCTTCATCCTTCAACATAACCGGACCGCAATGATAAATAACTTGTCCATTTAAATCCACTGGTGCGTCATGATCACTTAAATATTTATGAATCGCATCTCGGCCAGTGTACATCATGCCGTTGATTTGAACAACATCGCCGACTTTAAGAGAACGGATTTGTTCTTCAGATATTGGCGCCTCTAAAGTGATAACCCCTTCAGATGTAGCTGCCGTTTCCTGCACCGCTGCTTCTCCTTCAGAAAAATCAATGAACTCCCCGTCTTGGTACATCCATTCATTAATTTCACCAGTCTCAGCATTGACACTCACACCCAAACGACGGAATGCCCAGCAATTGTACGCAACAGAAACATAGAAACTAGCAGGAATGCGGTTCATGACACCTACCTTACAGCCTAAGAGTGTCGCTTCACCACCGAAGCCCATCGTACCGATTCCTAATTTATTTGCATTTTCCATTACATACTCTTCTAACTTACGAAGGTCTTCATTTGGGTTCACATCTTCCACAGAACGGAATAACTGTTCTTTCGCTAAATCGTATCCAGAAGAACGGTCGCCGCCAATACCAACACCGATAAAGCCAGCGCTGCATCCCTGACCTTGAGCCTGATAGACGGAATGCATAATGCACTTACGGATTCCATCAAGATCACGTCCGGCACGGCCTAATCCGTCTAATTCACATGGAAGGCTGTATTGAATGTTTTTATTTTCACAACCGCCGCCTTTTAAAATCAGACGAACGTCGATATAATCTTTTTCCCATTGGTCAAATTTGATAACAGGCACACCTGCACCAAGATTGTCCCCACTGTTTTCACCAGTTAGGGAATCGACCGAGTTCGGGCGAAGCTTCCCTTCTTTCGTTGCCAACACAATGGCATTACGAATCGCTTCTTTAATTTCTAATTGATTCACACCTACTGGCGTTTTAATCTTAAAGGTTGGTAAACCTGTGTCCTGACAGATGGGTGACACTTGATCGTCTGCCATTTTGATATTGTTTGTGATTGTCGCAAGGCTCATTGCGGCACTTGTTCCCGCATTTTCATTTTCTTTAGCCCATTTTACAGCCCGGCGGACATCCTTAGGAAGTTTTGTTGATGTTTCAACGACTAGCTTATACATGCTTTCTTGAAATTTAGAAATATTCAATTCGAGTACCCCTCTCCCCATGTTCCCCATTAATATTTTTCAAATTTACAATTTTTTGCACGCTTATATTATACTCCTATAACCACTAGAATTAAAGGATTAGTCTGCAACCGCTGCCAGGTTAATTGAGGAAATCCCCATGTAAATATTGGATTCCCTATCTAACCCTATTAAAAAGAGCCTGTTGATTAAACAGACTCACTCACTTCACGGTTATTAAATTCTTTACATTTAGATTCCATATCATCTAACATCGAAATTAAACGGTCAATATCTTCAAGATCTGTATCTTCTGGATCAATCGCATCGAGGACATCAATGAACATGTTTAAACGTTGTTTTAAAAAATTCACTTGTGTATTTTTATCTTCAATCGGGCTGCCCAAGTTGTTTCACTCCTTTCGCTAACGTTCTCATCCTATCGAAAAATTGCTATTTTGACAATCGATTAATAATATTTTGCCCAACTTTTTAAAGTTGAGGCTCTGTTATACTGGCTGTTGATTTCCACTTCAGGCACAAGCGGTTCGCGGGCGGTCCGGGGAGCCTCCTCGGCGCTAAAGCGCCTGTGGGGTCTCCCCTGCCCCGTCCTCCCGCAGGAGTCTTCGTGCCTTACGTTCCAATCAACTTGCTACGAAATCAACAGTAGCCTTTAACAGAGCAAAAAAAAGAAAAGACTCCTGCAACCAGGAGTCTGCTTTTAGCGTGGTCGTTCTGACGCTGCAAATCCAAAGGAGACATAATCTTGAACTGGAATCCATGCACCGATTCCTTGAGAGGTGACATTTTTAATCACGATAAATTTTTTGCTACCTTTTAACATTAAATAGACTTCACCGTAGGTTACCTTACCTTTTTCATTCACACCTGGTGCATAGGCATATAAGTAGCCCAATCGGTTCGGTGGAATGTTATAAATATGGTCATTCTTCGTTCCTGCCCCAATAATTGTATCGAACGCAAGTGGAAGATGTGTTTTTTCCATCGCCTTCAAAAGCATCATTTTTTTTACCGCTTCAGCACTGGCGATTTTAGCAGTCAGCCCGCCTCTGATAATCTTTTGCGACTCCTGAACATATTTGATTTGATATGGGACCTTGCCGCCACGATTATCAAAATAATTGGTGTTTATTTTTTGAAACTCCCAATTTGGAGAGGTTTCTGTTGATTCATAATTCAGGGGCCACTGACCTAGATAGACGATGGCACGATAACCTATGGCGAACGGCGTGCTATTAATACTCGATTCATTTAGCATCCGGATTAGGTCAGGGTTTTCGATTTTCACCCTTGATGAGTTAATCAATTTTTTAGTTAAATCACTTGGTTGTAATAATGGCAGATCCTGTGTCGAATTTGGATAGGTGTTCTCTTTGGTAATATTTCGGACCGAGGCTGGTACTTGATATTTTACCGAAACTTTTTGCGCTTGACCCTTTTGTGCGAAGGCTGAGGGAATAAAAGTTAACATTAATAGCAGTGTCATCAGGATAGTGACATTTTTCTTCACGAGTTAAACTCCTTTCACTAATAGCATAATCAGTCTGCTAGTAGTTTTTTCGGAGTTGATTATTTTTATCCATCCTAGTAAGTAATTTCAATATTTCGTCTGTAGACGCAACATTAATTTCTCAAAAAATGGAAAGAACAATTGGATGGCAGGTCCTACTGTGAATGTAATGATAATGGTCCCGTATGAGATAGGTCCATGTAGTAAAAAGGCAGGAATCAATGCTGTAATCTCTCCAATGGTTTTCGCAACCATTAAATTAACTCGAAAGCGTTCTTTAATGGCTAACATAAAATTATCAATTGGACTTTGAGGGAATTTTGCCTGAATGTAGATAGCTGCACCAAATCCGATAATCAAGATTCCTACTAATAGCATGGCTATTTTAGCGATGAGTTGATTGACTTGAAATAAATTAAAAACAGTTCCCAGCCAAAAATCGACTAATGAACCTATGATGATAATCGTTAGAAGTGAAAGAAGATCAGGTCTTTTCTTTAATAAGAGAGAGACCAGTATAACTAAAATAGCCCCATCAATCATTACCCATTTACCTACGGATAAACCTACCTTTTCTGTTAAGACTACATTAAGAGCATCCCATGCACCCACACCAATATCGGCTACTTCAATAGTCATACATACACCAAAAGTCATTATACTAAGTCCAAAAATAAAAAATAAAAACCGAATTAATAATCTCATTCGTCGCTCCTTCAAGTTAGAGAAAAGTAACATAAATGTAATATTCAGAACATTTACAAAATTAAAATTTAATACTATAATATACTTAACTTATCAACAAAGGAGGGCCGTAATCAATCTGCTTCCATTACCTATTATCCATAAGGAGGTTGGGATCCCCGTCTTATATGAGATTCAACACTCGTGTTCATGTATCTAAATAAACATGAAGGTTGGTGATTGATGGCCCAAAGAAAAGCGATTGATTTTTACCCTACTAAATGGTTATTTTATCATTATAGCTCAAGCTTGACGATTAACCCCGTACATTGAAGAACTGAAATGAAACTTAAAACTTAAATTTAATAATAAAGACTCTATACCCACCGGGCTTAGAGTCTTTATTTTTTTACAATAACTAGAGTAAGTAAAAGCCGATTCCCATAATGACATAGGCAGCGAGCAGTGTTAACCCTTCAAACCAATTGGATTCTCCGTCGTTGGAGATAACAACCATAAGGAGCACCGATGACACCATCGCAATTAGCTCTTGCCAGCTAAATAGTAGTGGCATGGTGGTATCAAAGAAAAGAGAAGCAAGCACAAGAACAGGTAATACGAACATGGCCACCTGCAATGTAGAACCAATCGCGATTTCAACTGCAATATCCATTTTGTCTTTAAATGCCATGACAACGGCAGATGCATGTTCTGCTGCATTCCCTACTATAGCCACGATAATGACACCGATAAACAATTCAGACCAACCAAGAGTTTCTCCTACATATTCAAACGTATGGACTAGGTGCTCGGAGATGTATGCGACTGCTATTGTAGCAATGAAGAGAACGGCAATAGCTCTCCCTTTCCCCCATTCTGGTTCTTCTTCCTCATGAACGATTTTTTCGGTACTTGGCTGGTAAACGCCTCGATGTGTAACCAGCTTAAAAAATAGGGCAGCAAGATAAAGGAGAATCAAAATAACTGAAATCCCAACACTTAAGGAAAGAGTTTTTGTCTCATTCATATTAATCGAAAAAACTTCCGGAATGACAAAGGCAATGATAACAGCAAACATTAACAATCCCGAATTATGCCTAGCATCGTAGACATTAAATGTTTGTCGCTTAAATTTTAAGCCCCCGATAAAGAATGAAAGCCCTGCCACAAGTAATAAGTTTCCTAACACGGAACCCGTTAGTGAGGCCAGAACAATTCCAACAAGTCCAGCTTTCAACGAAAAAATTGAAATAATAAGTTCAACTGCATTTCCAAAGGTTGCATTTAACAGTCCGCCAATCCGCGGTCCTGCAACAATTGCTAGACTTTCAGTTGCCCTTCCCATATAACTGGCTAGTGCCACGATTGTTAAGCAATAGATAATAAATAAAACAATATTTGACCAATGCATCATTGAGCCAATAACGGACAGCGGCACCCCAATGAATGTCATAAGCATAAAAATTCTGTTCACCATATATTCCCTCCATATTCTTATTATCTAACGAGGATATTTTCTTTTAGACTTTTCCTTTTGTTCCTTAATTTACCTAAAATTATTGTGATTGTCTAGACATGGAACTTTTACTTGCAAATTGGCAATTTTCTCGTTACCATAATTTGGGAACTATATAATTTTATATTGAATGAAACTTGTAGAATTGAGGACGTTCTATGAAAGAAATGAATTTGCGCTTTTGGATCCTTGTTAGTATCGTTGCGATTTCTGGATTTTCGCAAGGAATGTTGCTGCCTCTAATTGCTGTAATTTTTGAGAAAAATGGGATTTCACCTTCATTAAATGGGTTAAATGCGACAGCACTTTATATTGGAATTCTCCTTGTGTCTCCTTTTATGGAAATGCCTCTCAGGAAATACGGTTATAAACCAGTGATTATTTATGGTGGAGGACTCGTAATTATTTCGCTCGCACTATTTCCTTTATGGCAGACATTTTGGTTTTGGTTTACCCTCCGATTACTGATTGGAATAGGCGATCATTCACTTCATTTTGCCACACAGACCTGGATTACATCATCCTCCCCAGCAGAGAAGCGGGGACGAAATATTTCTTTTTATGGATTATTTTTTGGAATTGGCTTTGCCAGTGGGCCATTAATGACACCATTAGTAAACGTAAATCAATCTCTGCCTTTTATTGTCTCCTCGATCCTTTGTTTTATTGGCTGGATTTTTGTATTTATGCTTAAAAACGAACGACCTGAACAAGAAGTTGGTATCAATTCCTTCCAATCAACCATCAAACAGTTTAAGAAGGCTATAAAATATGGATGGGTTGCTTTCCTTCCGCCATTTACTTACGGATTTTTAGAATCCTCCTTAAATGGCAGTTTTCCTGTCTATGCATTAAGAATGGATATAAACGTCACCAATGTTTCCATGTTGTTGACTGCATTTGCCGCCGGCAGTATTATTACCTCACTTCCTTTAGGAATTTTGAGTGATAAGTATGGTCGGCGAAATATCTTAATAGCGATACTTTTTCTTGGATTTTTTAGCTTTACAGCCGCAATCTTCCTGGAACATTCCTTTATTGGACTGTTTGTTGTTTTTCTTATTTCCGGGATGATCGTCGGTTCAACATTCTCGCTTGGTATCAGCTACATGACAGATTTACTTCCAAAAACTCTACTTCCGACTGGAAATTTGTTATGCGGGATTTTTTTCAGTCTCGGCAGTTTAAGCGGACCCATCATTGGAGGCTTGTTTATAAAATTCATAGAAAATGTAAGTTTCTTCTATATCATTAGTACGATGCTCTTAACCTTATCCATTATCATCTTCACATTTGGTAAGAAGACTAATTTGGTATTTGAACAACAAAATTCATAAAAGGATAATTATGGAGCAAATTCATATCTTATGCATAAAATATGTGGTAAGATTAAATAAATAGAAACATTATAAAGACTGTGCTGTCATCACTTTGATGACAGCTTTCGTATTTTTTAAGGGTATTGACTTTGATTATTCTTATCAATTAGCAATTGGAGGGGGGAAGAACAGTGAGTTCCGAAGCAAAGGCGATAACAAAGAGTGTAAACAAATTAGGGTTCATCGAAAAAATCAAACCACATGCAGAACTAATTGCAGCAGGCCTAAGCGGTGGTTTTATTGCAGCTGGCTGGTTATTTGACAAATATGGAAATGGTGCTGATTCCATAATTGTTTACCTGCTAGCATTTGTAATTGGTGGTTTCGCCAAGGCAAAAGAAGGCATAGAGGCTACCTATGAAAATAAGGAATTAAACGTGGAAATGCTAATGATTTTTGCAGCAATAGGGTCCGCCATTATTGGTTACTGGACAGAAGGTGCCATGTTAATTTTTATTTTTGCCGTAAGCGGGGCACTCGAAACTTATACTATGAATAAAAGCCATAAGGAAATATCCTCATTAATGAAACTGCAGCCAGAAGAGGCTTTGCTCATCTCTGACGGCAGTGAAAAGAGAGTTCCTGTTTCAATGCTTCATATCGGAGATTTGATTTTAATAAAGCCCGGTGAGCGCATTCCTTCTGACGGGATGATTGTCAAAGGACAAACCAATATTGACGAGGCAGCTATTACTGGCGAATCTATGCCTGTATCTAAAGGCGATAGGGAAGATGTTTTTGCAGGAACTGTTAACATGACAGGCTCAATTACTGTCCAAGTGACAAAAGCGAGCCATGACACTCTTTTTCAAAAGATAATTCAGCTCGTACAATCGGCTCAAAGCGAAAAATCTCCTTCACAACTATTTATTGAACGCTTCGAAGGAACCTATGTTAAAGTGGTCCTTTCTGTTGTGTTATTGATGTTTTTTCTACCGCACTTTATCTTAGGCTGGAGTTGGCAAGAAGCCTTTTATCGGGCAATGATCTTATTGGTGGTTGCTTCTCCATGTGCCCTTGTTGCTTCCATCATGCCTGCAACATTATCGGCCATTTCCAATGGAGCAAGACGTGGAATCCTGGTAAAAGGCGGGGTACATCTAGAGAATTTAAGCCATTTGGGTGCCATTGCATTTGATAAAACCGGGACATTGACAAAAGGCAACCCAGAAGTAACGGAAGTGATTGTAAAGGATGGACTTGATAAGGATACCCTGATTTGGAAGGCAGCATCGATTGAAAGCCATTCTAACCATCCGCTTGCAACGGCAATTGTGAAATATGTAAAATCAAACCTTAACAAAGAACTCCTCCATCCTGACAGTCTGGAAGATATACCTGGATGGGGTGTAAAAGCCACCATTAACGGGGAGAATTGGAAGATTGGTAAAGCAGCGTTTGTAGACCAAGAGCTTATTGAAGAGTTTGCGGATGGAAAGATTAAAGAACTCGCTGCTCATGGCAATACGCTTGTATTTATTGAAATTGATAGTGAGTTATGTGCAGTAATTGCCATGAAGGACGTGGTTCGTGAGGAGACTAAGCTTGCGATTGATCACCTAAAAAAGCAAGGGATCCGTACGGTTATGCTGACAGGTGATAGTGAAAAAACGGCACGCGCAATAGCATCTGAAAGCCATGTTGATGAATTTTTCGCGGAATGCTTACCAGAGGTAAAAGTTGAAAAACTAAAGAAGTTAAAAACAAAATATGAAACTGTGGCAATGGTAGGTGACGGAATCAATGATGCACCTGCACTTGCTATCGCCAATGTTGGTATTGCCATGGGTGGTGGAACTGACGTTGCTCTTGAAACTGCGGATATTGTCCTAATGAAAAATGATTTACCTCGAATTGCTGAGGCCATTGATCTTTCTAAGCGAATGAATAAAATCATTAAACAGAATGTTATATTCTCGATAACTGTTATCATGGTCTTGATTTCGTCAAACTTCTTTCAGATCCTTGATTTGCCTTTTGGAGTCATTGGTCATGAAGGCAGTACCATCTTAGTCATTCTTAACAGCCTGCGATTGCTTAAATAGTACAGGAGCTAGATTAAAAAACCGGATGAACATTCATCCGGTCTTTTTGTTTATATAAGGAAAAGCCCATTAGTGATAGCCATTTGAACCGTTTGCTGAACCGGAAGTTTTATTTCCTTTGCTTCCTTTGCCCTTTTGCTTTGTCCCGCCATCTTTTTTAGTTTTCTTTGTCATAATAAGAACCTCCTTGGTGAAATTAGCCTACCACCTTAGTTTGAACAGATAGGCAAATTTCATGAAGGTAACTATTAGCAATTCTTACGGTTTTTCTCACTATAAAAGGCATTTATTTCTCCACCTAAAATAATAATAAATGCCGAAATGTATAACCAAATCATTAAGACAATGATTGCCCCGATACTCCCATAAGTAAGAGAATAATTACTTATATTTCCAACGTAAAACGTTAATCCAATCGAGGATACAATCCATCCAATTGTTGCAAAAGCGGCACCTGGAAAGGCACTGCGGCATTTTAATTTTACATTTGGTGCAATCCAATACAACACTGTAAAAATAAGGAACAAAATAATCGCACTAACAAGCCAACTTAATGTATTCCAGAGCTTAATAAATTCTGTAGTGTAGCCCAATTGAGAAAATAAAAAAATACCTATTTCTCTGCCGAACACAGGGAGAACAATAGCGAGAATTAATACCAAGATCATCCCAAATGTTAATAATATAGCCATCCCTCTTGAAACAATAAATGAACGGCTTTCCTTTACATTGTATGCCTTATTAAATGCCTTGACGATCGCATTAATTCCGTTCGATGCCGACCAAATGGTGCCAATAATCCCGAACGAAAGCAACCCGCCATTCCGATGGTTCATGATATCATGGACATTTTTTTCAATTAAATCCATTGCCTCGCCTGGTGCAAAATCTTTCACTACTCCGAGCATATCCTGATGTGGAATCGGAATATAGGGAAGAAGTGTAAATAGAACAATCAGGAGCGGAAATAGGGACAATAGAAAATAATAGGCCAGCTGCGCACTTAAGCCTGGCAGATCATCTTCATCGACCCTATGCCAAAGTAATCGTAGTAGCGACGAGCGGACATTCCCCACCTTTTCCATGTCCATCCTCCTTCTAATTAGTTCTTTCGTCTTCTCCTAACACTTCTTCTAAAAGAAGTGCTTCGTCACTCTTCGAGAAAGTATCCTTTGTTTCTTTTATCATGTCAGTTACCTGAGGTGTTAATTCGCGTAATTCTTCTACCTTATCTGTGATAAAGGAGATATCTTCGTTAACCTGCTTTACGGTTGTCTTTACCTTTTCAGCTGTTTCCTTAACTTTCTCCGCAATTTCACCTGGATTTCTAAAAACATAGGTAACCCTTGATGTGGTTTTTTGTACGTTTCCTTTCATCACTTCACGTGTTTGTTTATCTAAAAGGCTGATGGCCCCGCCAGCAATAGCCCCAAGTATCATTCCGCGCCAAAATTGATTTTTCTGTGTCATGTTAACGTCTCCTTTAATCCTTGTTATTATCAATAGTACCCCATGTAAAAAATACCAAAACCTGCATATTTTTATTTTCCTTGATAGACGTATTCCATGCAAGTCCGATTTTTTTATTGACATATAATTTCTTACATGAAAAGATGAACTTAATAATTCGGAAAGGATGACCGAAATGAATTTATCTGAAAAGTCGATTGAAAATGTCGAATATATGATTGAACAAATAAAGGAAAAGTTAAAAGTCTTGAACCTTGGTGCGATTAAACCTTCACACTTTGATGAAGAAATGTACGAGGAATTGAAAGAGATTTATGATATGGTCCAAAGAAAGAATTCGTTTAGTCCTAATGAAATGCAAGCATTAGTAGAAGAGCTTGGAAGTCTTCGAAAGAAATAAAGTGAAAACCCGTTATGAACATAACGGGTTTGTTTGTTATTAATCTTGTTCAGTTAAGATGACGGTTCCCTCTTTGGTAACGGCAAGGGTATGTTCGTATTGCGCTGAATACTTTCCATCAATAGTTCTTGCCGTCCAGCCATTAAGATCCATTTTTGTTTGGTATCGTCCTACATTAACCATGGGCTCGATTGTAAAGACCATACCCTCCTTGATTCTTGCACCTTTCCCTGGCAGTCCATAATGGGGAACATCCGGTTTCTCATGAATTACTGCGCCAATTCCGTGGCCAATAAAATCACGAACAACGGAAAACCCTTCGCTTTCAACATATTTTTGAATAGCGTGCCCTATGTCTCCGATTCGATTACCGACAACCGCTTGTTCAATCCCTTTGTACAGTGCTTCCTTTGTGACTTTTAATAAACGCTCAGTTTCCTCTGATACGTCCCCAACTGCATATGACCAGGCAGAATCCGCTAGCGCACCGTTGTAATTAACAACCATGTCTACCGTCACAATATCCCCTTCTTTTAAAGGTTCTTTCCTTGGAAAGCCATGGCAAATTTCGTCATTTATACTCGCACATGTCGCATACTCATAGCCTTTATAGCCTTTTTGTTCTGGTGTCGCACCTTTTTTCTTAAGAAATTCTTCCACAAAGACATCAATTTCCCAAGTAGTAATACCTGGCTTAATCAATTTAGCTATTTCTTTATGACAGGCAGCAAGAATTTCCCCTGCTCTTTTCATTGCTTCTATTTCACGTTGAGATTTAAGGACAATCATTATTGTAGGGTCCCCTTCCTTTTTTATTTATTTTTATGTATGCAAATCAAAATCGTTATTCGACTAAAAACATACCATTAAAAAATTATACAACATGCCGTAATAGGCAACACTTTTAATATTAACTCTATCCTGGTATTTTTTCAAAAATACTTTAACTTAATTTTTTACTTAAAGTTCATATTTTTGCCTTATTTCTTTGTTCTTAATATGGTGCTTTTCTATTCTTTTTGATAGAATTAACGTAGAGTGAATAATAATTGGGTGTGAGACTAATGATTGGTGATCGCGTAAAAAAATTTCGCTTAGATAGAAAAATGTCGCTATCCGAACTTGCTGCTCAAGCAGGTGTGGCTAAATCTTATTTAAGTAACCTTGAAAATAATAAACAAGAGAATCCTTCTATAAAGTTCCTAGAAAAAATCGCTGTTGTTTTAAATATCCCTGTGGATCACTTGATACATGAAGAAATTAATAAAGAGGAATTAGATATTGATTGGATGAATCTAGTCAAGGACGCCATGAATTCTGGCGTTTCTAAAGAACAATTTCGAGATTTCCTTGAATTTAACAAATGGCGAATTAATCAAAACGATAAATAGAAATTGGAATAATCTTTTTGAAAAAGAAAAGCATTCTACAAAAAAGTTATTTTTTTGTAGAATGCTTTTTATTTATGTACTTTTATGATTTTCTTATCATCATTTTTCGCTGACCAAGAAATCACGAACTGCTTCTATGGATAACCCTAAGTCCTTTGCTTCTAATATGAGTGCTATCCATTCCTGATCGATTACTTCTACCTTACTTTCGGTAATAACCATTCTCTCCACCCCTAAAATACAAACTGTATTCCAGGTAACCCGGCCATCTTAGCAAGAAAACTGCCTTAGATCCTCGGCTTTGCGTCCCTGCTTTTCAACAGGTTTGCCTTTTTCTGACATTGATAAAACTTAAGTCACTGAATTAGCATTTCTTTTTAGTTTTGATAGGTCGATTTACTTAATCTTTATTGATATTATATCTAGTACTATTTCAGTAGGGTGTTGTAATTTGTCGTATTGATTAAATTTTCACACAACTTTTTCTAACAAATTATCCCATATATCTACAAAAACATCCTAATTTGGACTTACAATCTTCATACCCTCTGTCAAAAAGAGTGAATATTTGGAAAAAATCCCCTGCTGTTTACTCACTTCGTTAACCAAAAACAAAATATTTTCCCAACATATACGTTAAATATTTGTCTAAATTGTGACAATCGGCATATAATGAAAACAACATAAACGTTTTATGAATATTAATAATTTTCTAATATTGGTGGTGATGCAGTCCAATGACTCTTATCCATGTGTTGAACTTTTCCATTCCGATTGCATTTATTGTGTTTGCTGGCTATTTATTAGACCGCATATGCAAGCCAGATTCCACAAAACAAAAAGCTGGTGAAGATTGAATCTTTTTTATTGGATTCCTCTGTCATTCAGCTTTTTCTTTTTTGTGTAGGTAATTAAAAAGTAATTATTTCACTCCGTTTCGGGAATGATACTTGAGTAGACGAAAGGAGTGTTGTAATTGGCGCGCGGAGAACATTTTGAACATAAAAAGAAGGGCCATCCAGGAAACTTCCCGGAAGGCAGTTTAACAGAAAAACATGCGAAAGAAGCAGTTGGTGACGAAGAATTCCTAGTTGTACGTGAAGCGTTTAAAAATCGTGTGGAAAATGAAGAGGAGTATCGAGGAGATACTGCCCGCTTACTCAATGATCAGACAGAATAAAAGGCGTGAGCATCTCACGCCTTTTTCCTATTAAGAAATCATTTTTAGAATTGTCCCTTTTCGATCCTTAAATTTTTAATAAATGGTGAAAATTCGATTGACTTGAGCCACTCAGCAGCTTTTTCAATATCCTTTGAGAATACCCTATCTTGTTTAATGGATGCTACCTGTTCGCGGGCCTTGTCGTAAAACAACCTAGTATTTGTGGCCATTTTATCAATCCCGCGGATTTCCACCGCTTGCATCGCACAAATCAGTTCAATTGCCACAACTCTTCGTGCATTTTGGATAATTTGATAAGCATGCCTTGACGCAATTGTACCCATACTTACATGGTCCTCTTGATTAGCCGATGATGGAATGGAGTCGACACTGGCCGGATGGGCAAGTGTTTTATTTTCTGATACCAGTGCTGCTGCCGCATATTGCATGATCATTGCACCTGATTGTAAACCAGGTTGAGGACTAAGGAATGCCGGTAAATCATTCAACTGCGGATTAACCAATCTTTCAATCCGTCTTTCTGAAATATTTGCCAGTTCAGCCACGGCGATTTTCATAAAATCCATTGCAAAAGCAATCGGCTGTCCATGGAAATTTCCTCCTGAGATTACCTTTTCCCCATTATCAAAAATTAATGGATTATCTGTTGCTGCATTCATTTCAATTTCTAATTTTTCTTTCACATAATCCAGAGCCTGCCACGATGCACCATGAACCTGTGGAATGCAGCGGAGAGAATAAGCATCTTGAACCCGTAACTCGCCCTGCTGTGTAGTTAATAAACTATCACTTAAATAACCACGGATTCTTGCTGCTGTATCAATTTGCTGTTTATAACCTCTAGCTACATGAACTTCTTCCGCAAATGCATCGATAATTCCATTTAACCCTTCCATTGTCATGGCTGCAATTAGCTCACTTTCATGTGCCAGCTGCTCTGCCTCCAAATAGCCGATCACCCCCATAGCTGTCATCGCTTGTGTCCCATTAATAAGGGCTAAACCTTCTTTTGCCTCCAACGTTAACGGTAAAATCCCTTCTTGTTGGAGTGCTGTAAAAGCCTCCATTTGCTTACCTTTGTAAAATACCTCTCCTTCGCCAATTAAAACCAGCGCAAGATGAGAAAGCGGGGCTAAATCACCACTTGCCCCTAGGGAACCTTGTTGTGGAATCACAGGAATGATTTCCTGATTCACTAACTCTAATAACTTTTCAATGACTACAGGCCTGACTCCTGAGAAACCCTTGAGGAGTGCGTTAGCTCGTAACAGTACCATTGCTTTGGAAACTATTTCTGGAAAAGGTTCACCAACCCCGCAGGCATGGGAGCGAATTAAATTAAGCTGGAGGTCTTGAACATGATTTTTATCGATAAGGACGTCGCTGAATTTCCCAAATCCAGTCGTAATTCCATAAACTACTTTTGATTCTGAAACAATTCTTTCAACTGCTTCACGACTCTTCTTGACTGCTTCCATGCTCTCACTTGAGGCCATGACCTTTTGCTTCCGATATAAAACATCTTTCATCTGCTCTAATGTTAAACTTCCACCTGTCAGTATTACCATATCGTCTCTCTCCTCTACCACTGTAGTATAATAAAGAAAGAGGCTGGATTCCGAATCTAATTGATTGGGAGTCCAGCCTCTTTTATGATGAATTGATTGAATATTTTCAGATGCCTCATGGGTATCATTCCATTCTTTATCTACCTTAGTGATAATATTGTATGGTTTGATAAGCTTATTTGTCAATCTAATTTTCTGAATTTTAGAACGATAACGCTTTAGCAGGATAATAAATGAAAGGAAAATACTTAAGTTACAAAATATCTTGAGATTCCGTTATACTATATAAAGGTCAAAATGGATGTACCTGAAAGGAGTAACTATGAAATCTCTTGTACTTGCAGAAAAGCCAAGTGTTGCCCGGGAACTTGCCCGTGTTCTTGGCTGCAATCAAAAACATAAAAGCTATATGGAAGGAAATCAATACATTGTCACATGGGCACTCGGCCACTTAATCGAATTAAAAATGCCAGAGCATTATGATACGAAATATAAAACATGGAATTTAGAGGATTTACCGATTATTCCACAAAAAATGGGCTTGATGGTCATGAAGCAAACCAACCATCAATTCCGTGCAATCGAATCATTAGCAAAACGGAAAGACATTAACGAATGTATCATCGCCACTGATGCTGGTCGTGAAGGTGAATTAGTTGCGCGCTGGATTCTTGAAAAGATTCGGTGGAACAAGCCCTTAAAAAGATTATGGATTTCTTCGCAAACAGATAAAGCCATAAAAGACGGGTTCAAGCAATTAAAGCCAGGTAAACAATTTGAGGATCTCTACCATTCAGCCGTTTGCCGTGCAGAAGCTGATTGGTTAATCGGATTGAATGTAACAAGAGCACTAACAACGAAATATAAAGACCCACTTTCGGCAGGACGGGTTCAGACCCCTACTCTTGCCCTTGTTTTGGAACGAGAACAGCAGATTCAATCCTTTGTTCCAAAGGAATATTGGACGATTCGAGCCGATATTGGCCCACTTTCAACAGATTGGGAACGGGACAATGAAAAGCGCATCTTCGATAAGGCAAAGGCTGAAACCATCCAATCAAAAGTAAATGGTAAAAAGGCGGTGCTAGATAAAATAGACCGCAAGAAAAAATCCGAGCCACAACCGCTGCCTTATGACTTAACCGAACTACAGCGGGATGCAAACAAGCGATTTGGTTTCTCGGCGAAAAAGACATCATCTGTCTTACAGCGTCTTTATGAGCAATACAAATTGGTGACATATCCTAGAACTGATTCACGCTATTTAACCACCGATATGATGAACACAATGACAGACCGCTTGCATGGCATGGCATCCGGGTATAAAGAAGAAGTTCGTCCGCTTCTTGCAAACAAGGGGATTGTGCTCGCCAAACGCGTCTTTAACAATGAAAAGGTAACAGACCATCACGCAATCATCCCAACGGAACAAAGACTTAATCTAAGTGAACTTGATTCAGACGAAAGAAAACTTTATGACATCATTGCTAGACGTTTCTTAGCATTGTTTTTACCTGCTTATGAATTTGAAACCATACAGGCAACATTTAAAGTTGATGGCGAAACCTTTACCGCCAAAGAAACAAATGTAATTGAATTGGGCTTTAAAAAGGTATTAGGAAGAGAAGGATCGGAACAATTGACTACTGGACTGCAAAAATTAACTCAAGGTCAGTCCTTTTCGGTAAAAAATTGCTCAATCAATCAAAAATGGACTGAGCCGCCGCAGCGCTATTCCGAAGCTGATGTTCTGTCACAAATGGAGAAATTCGGACTAGGGACGCCAGCAACCAGAGCAGAAATTATTGAAAGACTCGTGGAAACGGAAGTCGTTGAACGACAGAATGGGCGATTCCACTCAACGAAAAAAGGCAAGCAGCTTATTGATCTTGTTAATGATGAATTAAAGTCACCGGAACTAACGGCCAAATGGGAGCAAGAACTTGAGAAGATTTCCAAAGGAAAGGCAGATCCGAAAGCCTTTTTACAAAAGATCCGCCGCCAAACGGAGCAGCTGGTTTCTGAAATTAAAAAAAGTGAAAAATCCTACCGTGCCCACAATTTAACCGGTTCGAGATGTCCGGAATGTAACGAATTCCTAAAGGAACGGAATACAAAGGAAGGCAAAATTCTCGTTTGCTCAAGTCCAGAGTGTTCCTTCCGAAAACGAAAGGATCCAAAGCTTTCCAACCGTCGTTGTCCGCAATGCCATAAAAAAATGGAGATTCATGATGGAAAAGCAGGCACGTACTTCCAATGCCGCCGCTGTAATGTCGTTGAAAAAGCAGAAGACAAGAAAAAAGCAGTCAATAAAAAGGAAGCACAAAAGCTCGTCCAGAAATATACACAAAAAGAAGATTTCGGAACCAGCTTAGGTGATTTACTAAAACAAGCCTTAAACAATCAGGAATAATTATAAATGGTAAGCACTCAGGATGTGCTTACCATTTATGTTGTAAGTTTTTCGATTCGGCTAGTATTATGGTTGGTCAAAATTTTAGAAACGAGGATAATCTATGAGGATTAGGGATTGGGATCCTAATTTAAAGGTTCGCTTGTTTAGCGAAGCAATGATGAATATCACATTTTGGATGTTTTTTCCGTTCTTAACGATTTACTTCGCAGAAGAGTTCGGTAAAAGTAAAGCAGGATTATTATTAGTTTTTTCACAGGTTTTTTCTGTACTTGCTAACCTTATGGGCGGATACTGTGCTGACCGGTTCGGGCGCAAACGAATGATGGTTCTATCAGCTATCGGTCAAGGCCTTTCGTTTATCGCATTTGGCTTCGCAAGCTCACCCTGGTATGAATCCCCGTGGATGGGCTTTGTGGCTTTTGCAGTAGCCGGTGTATTCGGTTCCTTTTATTGGCCTGCCAGCCAAGCGATGGTAGCCGATGTTGTCGATGAAAAAGACAGAAGCAATGTGTTTGCCATTTTTTACACATCTATTAATATTGCGGTTGTGATTGGCCCGATTTTAGGTGCGATTTTTTATGTTCATTACCGCTTCCAACTATTACTTGTCGCTGGGTTAGTTTGTATTTCCTTAGGACTTATTCTAGCCAAATGGACCCGTGAAACAGTCCCGGTTAATCAAAGCGCTTTTTCGTCTGATGGGAAATGGTATTACTTTTTAAAAAATCAGCTGGAGGATTATTCACTCATTGTTAAAGATAAAACGTTTCTGTTATTTATCCTTGCAGGAGTATTAGCTGGGCAAACATTTATGCAATTGGATTTGTTGATTCCAGTTTATATAAAGGATGTCTTCCAAACTCAAAGTCTATTTTCAATAGGGAATTGGTCGTTTTCAGTCAATGGTGAGCAGGCCTTTGGTTTGGTACTTGCAGAAAATGGCTTCCTCGTCGCTCTTCTGACAGTGATTGTCACAAAGTGGATGAGTACTTATTATGAAAGAAATGTATTTGTTCTCTCGTCAGTTGTGTACGCCATTTCAATGATTCTTTTTAGTCAAACCACGTGGGTTTGGGGTTTAATGATCGCGATGGCGGTTTTCACTTTTGCTGAATTAATGGGGGCTGGGCTCCAGCAAAGCTTTGTATCGCGACTTGCTCCTGAGCATATGCGCGGTCAATATTTCGCCGCTGCAAGCCTTCGGTTTACCATAAGCCGAACCATTGCACCGCTAGCAATTCCAATGACGGTATTGCTTGGCTATAACTGGACCTTTTTCGTGTTAGTTTTTCTTGCCTTGTTAAGTGCTGGGATGTATTGGTTCATGTTTTATTCATTTGAAAAACAAAAGTTTAGAACACAGATATAAAAACCAGTCAATAATTCATCAATATTTGTACTAAATTGTTCACATTTGCCCAATTTGTATTATAATTAACTTATAAAGATAATTAATATAAGGGCGGTGGAAACAATGGAATTATCCCAGTTCATGGCTCCAACATCATTATCAGGTATTATTACATTCTTAGTACTATTTTCCGCAGGTGTTTATTTTAATATAAAAGTATACGGCAGCAAGATGCAGTAAGGATGAAAATCTTTACTGTTTTTTTGCATCCTCTTGTGCAATTGGTAATAGTTTCTTTTTCTAGTTAATAACGCTACAATATAGGGAGATTCAGAAAAAAGGAGACGTACATATGAGTCAATTTAAAAAAACTCTTGAAAAATATGCTGAACTAGCTGTTAAGGTTGGGGTAAATGTTCAGAAAGGTCAAACTCTAGTCGTTAATGCTACATTAGATGCGGCGAATTTTGTTCGTCTAATTGTTAGAAAAGCCTACGAAACTGGTGCTCAAAATGTCATCGTCAACTGGAACGACGATACTGTAACAAGAACAAAATATGACTTAGCTCCAGACGATGCTTTTCTTGAGTATCCTGTTTGGCGTGCCAAAGAAATGGAAGACCTAGCAGCCAAGGGTGCAGCCTTTATGTCAGTTATTTCTACTAGCCCAGATTTATTAAAAGGTGTGAATCCAGAACGGATTTCTAACTTTAATAAAGCTGCCGGAACAGCATTGGCCAATTATCGGAAGGCCGTACAATCTGATAAGGTGAGTTGGACGGTTATCGCCGCTGCTTCACCTGCATGGGCTGCAAAAGTATTCCCTGATGAGCCTGCTGAAAACCAAGTCAATAAGCTTTGGGATGCGATTTTTAAAGCAGTACGTGCAGACGTTGAAAATCCAGTAGAAGCTTGGAAGAAACATGATGAAACCCTTCATGAAAAAGTTCATTATTTAAATGAAAAACGATACCAAAAGCTTCATTACACAGCGCCTGGTACAGACTTAACGATTGAACTTCCTGAAAAACACATCTGGGTGGGCGCAGGCAGTGTCAATGAAAATGGCTTCGAGTTTATGGCAAACATGCCGACCGAAGAAGTGTTCACTGTCCCATATCGAACCGGTGTGAATGGTACAGTTGCCAGTACAAAACCTTTAAGCTATGGTGGAAATATTATTGACCGCTTTTCAATTACATTTGAAAATGGAAAAATTGTTGGCGTGAAAGCAGAAGAAGGCGAAGAAATTCTAAAGCGTCTTGTTGATACGGATGAAGGCTCCCATTATCTTGGTGAAGTTGCACTTGTACCATATAATTCACCAATTTCCCTATCAAATGTCCTATTCTTTAATACATTATTTGATGAGAATGCCTCAAACCATTTAGCGATCGGCAGTGCCTATGCTTTCTGTATCGAAGGCGGAAAGAAAATGTCTTCTGAAGAATTGAAAGAGCACGGTCTAAACGAAAGTATCACCCACGTAGATTTCATGATTGGTTCCACTGAGATGGACATCGATGGAATCACCGCTGATGGCAAAACAGAACCCGTGTTTAGAGGCGGAAACTGGGCTTTTTAATAAAGCGTAAGCGCCCTGTTCAGCGGCGTATGGCCTCCTCGAAAGAGCTCACGCTCTTTCTTCGTGCGATGCTTATGCTACCGAAGCCTTCCTTGTGGAGCGCTCCAACTGAGATAAAGGAAACACGAAGAGCCGGAGGCGCATTCGTGCTTGACTTATCGTAGGGCGGAGAGCGAAGGACACTAGCCGCTAGGGCACTGGAGCTAGACAGTAATCTAAGTTCAGAAACTTAAAGAGCAGGATCACCTGCTCTTTTTTATATTATCCGATTGCCTAAAGTATTCGGACATGTCGAACTCGAAATTGCCATTATAGATGATTAAGAGGTAGAATAGATAATTAACAAAAAAGCTGGTAGGAGGACGTTCTTATGTGGAATGAATTTAAACAGTTTGCCATGAAAGGCAATGTTATTGATTTAGCTGTCGGTGTTATTATCGGTGGGGCGTTTGGAAAAATTGTCTCTTCTCTCGTCGCCGATATTATCATGCCATTAGTTGGATTAATCATCGGAGTAGTTGATTTTTCTGCACTTGCCTATGGAGACTTAGCGTATGGAAAATTTATTCAAACAGTGGTCGATTTCTTAATTATTTCTTTTTCAATTTTCCTATTTGTGAAGTTTATTAATCGTTTTAAAAAGAAGGAAGAACCTGCTGAGGTGGTTGTAAAAGTAGACCGAACAGAAGAGCTGTTAGCAGAAATCCGCGATTTATTAAAAGAAGATAAAGATTTTTTTAGAAAAAATGAAACATCTTGACCAATTAATCGTATATCTTAAGTAACAAATAATTTTTGAGGTGAAAAAATTGTATACACAAACATCTATTGAATTTTTGCCCTCTGTTATACGAACGTTTGCCCTTTCCCTGGCAATTGCTTTCGTGGGTACAATGGCAGGTGTATTTGTACCAGATAGTTTATTTATGCCGCTAGCGATTCTAGAATTTGTCATGCTCATGATTGCATTCTTTTTCAGACGCAAAAAGGCCATTTCGTATTCATTTCTATATCTCTTTACGTTTATCTCGGGAATTACGCTTTACCCAATCGTAGCCTATTACACAGCTGCTGCAGGAGCAAACGTTGTTGTCATGGCATTTGCTAGTACAACCGTAGTTTTTACTGGTGTTGCTATTTACGCAACAAAATCAAAACAAAACTTTTCCTTCTTAGGTGGATTCCTGCTCGCTGCTTTGCTTGCCTTAGTGGTTATTTCTATTTATAATATTTTCTTTCCATTAGGCTCAACAGCAATGCTTGCTTTCTCCATTATCGGAGTAATCGTATTTAGCGGGTATGTTCTCTTTGACTTCAGCCGCATGAAGCATTACGGGGTCAGATCGGAAGAAGTACCATTGATGGCATTAAACTTATACTTGAACTTTATAAACCTATTTGTAAGCATCCTGCGAATATTTGGGATAATTTCTAGCAAGGACTAAACAGAAAAGCGCAAGCGCCCTGTTCAGCGGTGTATGGCCTGGAGCGCTCCAACTGAGATAAAGGAAACACGAAGAGCCGGAGGCGCATTCGTGCTTGACTTATCGTAGGGCGGAGCGCGAAGGACACTAGCCGCTAGGGCGCTGGAGCTGGACAGCACGAGAAAGGAGCTTGGATCCCCAAGCTCCTTTTCCTTTAACTATTATTGATTAACGTGAATCCTCGTTGAATCACCTGATTAACTGATTTTCCCCAATTTTTGTTTCGTAATAGTTCTGAAATAATTTTTACGTTGGGATGGCTCCTATTTTGCAACTTGTAGATTTCTAGTATTTCTAGTCTCAATAGCCACTCATTTGGATATTTCTGATTTAGAGTCGCTATTACCTTCTCCAATCTAGGCCAACTCTGTTCATTCCAATCTGCTCCCTCACGCAGGCTGCGGATTTCTGCATAAAGCCTTTGTAATTCATTTAGTTGCTGAACTTCTGCTTCCTCCAAACTATCATTTTCATTTTTTGGCCATTCAAAGAATTCATCTGGATCTGCTGCACCTGCATACACAGATGTAATTGCTGCCCCAACTGCCATATCATATGTCCCCCATGATGGCTCAAAAAGGACTTGCCCCTGATAGGTTACTTGGCAATCCTGAAAAGAGATTAAGACAGGTTTTCCTGCTGACATCAAAATTGACTTCACAATGCCTTTTACAATGACACCGCTTTCAAATTTTAACACGGCTTCGCTTCCCTCAATGATACCTAAATCCTTTAATTGAGACAGCGAGCAATTCTCTAATGCTAACTTTCCTTCAAGACTTCCTATTGGTGTTCCAAAGCCTTTATGATGCGTATCCTTGCCATGATTCACTATTTGCTGCTGTTCCAGAGATAGTGCCGTCGGTCCTTTTGTTCTGATATAAATAGCTTCTCCCTTATCATCCTTCCAGATTGTTGCCAAGGTACCGGTCACTTGCAACCCAGACGAGAAGACAAATGTTGCAAGATTATCAGATTGCAAGGCTTTTTCAAGACTTTCCGTGCCGCCTTTCTTAAAGGCCATCGTCGAAGCAAATCTTTCAATGGCCATTGCTAATTCATCAAAATCTTTACAAACAAATAATTGCGGCTGCGGCTTCGTGACATCATATGGTGTCTTAATACATTCTTCAACTGAAAATGGGATCTTCTTCACATCGTCGGCTAGACAGCTTTGACTCTCACCTACAGATGAAAGCAAACCAGCTCCGTAGATTTTCGGTTTGCTCAGGTCACCTACCAAGCCATATTCCACCGTCCACCAGAAAAGCCTTGAAACCATATCTGATTCAGATAAACCCTTCACCTTTTTTCTAGCTTCTGCCACAAGCCTTTCTGCCTCTTTCACCTGTTCAGGGGTTGAATTAGGATCTTCCGCAACAATGGTTAAATGGCGGACGGCCATAAATACTTCTAATTTTTCTTTACTTGCAAGTGCTTTTGCCCCCATCTCGCCGATTTTCCTTACAAATTCCCGATAAGATTTATCTAATAAAATGGGCGCATGTCCAGCTGCCTCATGAATCATGTCTGGTGCAGGGGTATAGGCAATGTTTTGGATGTTTCTTATTTCTGTCGCAATCGGTAAAAGGCCATTTGCGAGAAAGCCATAAAAGACGGAACCAGGAATTAATCCATCAATCGTTACAGCCCCCCAGCCGACTTTGGCTAGGCTCTTATTCATATCATCCACCTTTGGAATGGATTCAGTTTTAATCCCTGAATCTCGCAGGCCATTTACATATGCGGGATGGGCAATATCCTTTAAAAAGTAATGATTTTGCTTCATGACAAAGCGCCACACTGCATGATCAATGGGTGTATAGCGATGGTAATACTGTTTTGAAATGTATGGCTGCAAGTGCGCCTGGCCTCTTTTTGCTCCTTTTCCAGTCATAATGAACATTCTCCTTCTCAAAGAATATTTTACTGGTATCATGCCAGTGACTGCATTTTTGGTCGGAGTCTTTCCTTCGCCCTTCTCATCCTTGTTTTAACCGTAGACATGGGAAGGTTACTTTTCTTCGCAATTTCGACGAGAGAAAAATCTTGATAGTAATATAGATAAATAGGATATCTATAGATTTCCGGTAATAGGTTAACCTTTTCAGCCATTTGTGCTGCAGAAAATTTATGTAACACTTCCTCTTCTGGGATGACGGTTGGTTCGAGTGAGGCTGAATACGAATAAACTTCTTCCCTCCAAAATTGCTTTGATTTATTTTCTTTCCGCCAATAGTCACGGCATTTATTGATGGCAATCGTAAATAACCATCCTTTAAATTTGGATTGCTCCTTTATTGAAGGATATGCTAAATAAGCAGAGAGTAATACCTCCTGATAGATGTCCTCAGCAAGTTCTTTATGCTTCACCAATGATAAAATATATTTATAAATGGCTCTTCCGTATTCCATGACCACTTTTTCAAATGATGGGGTACGTTCATTTTTCATTTTCCTAAACCTCCATGTCGAAAAAATAACTTTTCATATTAATAGACGGAGTGGAAAGTGTAACCCCTACAGTTCTGAAGTAATTTTCTCTAAATTTATCTTTCAGTGGGATTTTGAATGAGCCTCTGCATAAATAAACTTATCCCAATTTTTTTGCAAATGGTTATATAATGCATAAGCGCTAACAAAACAGCGCCTGTATTCATGCCAATAATAACCCCGTTCATTCTCCATTCTGGCATTGCTGCAAGCAGGAGAATGAGTGCAAAGGAGATGATGGTCGACCAAATGATATGAATAAAGGTCTCTTTAAGTAGATTAAGTCCAAACAAAAAGGCCTGCATCGGCATGATAAAGAAGTGAAATAAGAAAAATGGCCAGAGTAATTGTAAAAATAGGGCTGGTGTTTCTGATTTAAAAAATAGCGAAGTTAACTCCGGTGCAAAAAAGTAGAAAATAGCAACAGCTGCGACCCCATATACAAAGGTGAGCTTCATCACCTGTTGAAGCATTTTTTGGAGCCTTTTATAGTCACCCTGTGAGTAAGTCTTGGATACAGCTGGAATTAGAACGACCATAAGAGAATGGGCAATAAATGCTGGGAAAAAGCCAATTGACATGGCGACTCCCATCAGCAGCCCAAATTGCTCGGTCGCTACTGTTTCGCTCATTCCAGAACGAACCAACGCTGCCTTAATGATAAAAGGCTGTATTGCACCAGTGAATGCTGAAAACAACCGAAGACCCGTGGTTGGAATCGATACTGCCATTAAATTCTTCTGGACTACCTTGCGTTTCATATTAGAAAATGGCTGGCGTTTCAATTGTTGAAACTGGATAATGAACATGTAGAATAAATATAGGAACACAACAATCTCGCTTCCAATAAATGTACCAATTGCGATTAGCAATGACTCGGATGTGTCAAAGGCAAACAAACGAAAGAGGAGAAACAACCCAGCGAGTTGAATGGTTTTCCTTAAAAAATTAGAGACTGCTATTTTCCCCATTTGTTGCTTGCCCATAAAATATCCCCTCGCGACGGACGTAAAGGAGATGATTGGGATTAAGATTAAAACAAGCCATCTTACATATGGATGATATTTATCAAACACAGGAATAAACGGAATGATCACAGTAGCTGCTAAAAAAAGGACAGCCGAGAATACAATCGTAATCGTAATGGCATGATGAAGGATATTACGGTGATAACGTTCTTCCCTTTCTGCAATAAATTTTGAAATTGATACAGGCAACTCGAAGCTTGCAAGTAAAACAATGAGGAATATCGATGGCAAAATGGACATATACAGTCCTAACCCGTGTGGTCCTAACTCTCGAGCAAGAATCATATTAACTAAAACTTCAATACCTTCCCCCAAAAAAGCAGCAGCAGCTAAAAAGAATATTCCCTTATAATAAATCCCCAATTTTTTCTCCTCCATACTAATCTCACTTATATAAACTTATGAGACAAGTTCTTTGATTAGTAGGAGAAAATTTTTAAAGTAACGAAAAAAGGACCTAAGGCCCTTTTAAATGTTAGTAATGACTGTTCTTTTTTTAATCATCCAAGTTAATCCCACAATGATGATGACTAATAATAACTGGGTAATTGTTGTTTCCAATGTTGGATAGAAACCAATCCAATCAATAAACGGAAGCTGATGTACAGTGCTTGTCGACAACACATCCGAAATCTGCAACGCATGGATACTAATCCCGAGAATTTTAAAGGCTAAAATATAAATTAGAATTGTTGCCGCTTTAAAGAAAAAGCGAATCGGTATTTTGACGCTATAGTAAATAATGGCGAACCCAACAATGGCAAGGATTCCCACTGCCAGGATTACACCCAAAACCAATTGCTGCATACTAATGTAAGGGGTGATTCCTGTATAGAATATGATGGTTTCTGCTCCTTCACGGAACACAGACAGAAAACTAATAAAAGCAAATGAAATTAAACTTCCTCTGGCAATTGCTTGTTCCATTTGTTGATTGATGTATTTATTCCAGTTCCCAATACTGGATTTATTATGGAGCCATGCTCCAACTGTTAACATCATAACCACAGCAACAACTCCAGTAATACCCTCAATATATTCTCGGCTGGAAGCTGCAACGATACGAGAAAATACAATATTAATAATAATAGCTAATACAGCACTTGCTAGGATACCTGCGCCAACACCCGCCCAGATCCATTTCTGTTTTGCTCCCTGACCCATTTTCTTCAAAAAGGCAAGCAATGTAGCGACGATTAATAACCCTTCTAACCCTTCACGCAGCAAAATTAATGCCGCATCCCATAATGAATAATCAGTTTTACTAATTAACGGTGCAAGACGTGAATTTATATCTTTTACAATCTCCTCTGCCTTTGGACCATCGACTTTAGCAGAACTTAAGAGACTAATAGCTGTAGGTATTTTGGTTTCAAGATCACTATACAGTTTACTATCCCTCGTCTGAACATCTCCCTCGACCATTGGCCAAACGTTTAGGACTACATTTAACTGGTTCTCGGCACTTTTATAGTTTTCTTGTGAGATCTGTGATTCTGCCTTACTCAATAATGTAGTAAGATCCGACAGTGAATAATCACCTTTAACCTGTTTAGAAACCTTCCCTGCTAAGAAATTTTCCACTTCACTTGATAGCATCTCGATATTTGTTTTCGCCTTATCTAAATCGACCGGATTCTGGGTAATCGCGATTCGAATTAAAGCCATGTATTTTTCGATACTGCCGTAGGTCGCAATGCTCTCATCATGGACAATTTTTTCCGAAGCATTCCATTTATTTAGCAAGGTTTGATATTGAGTTTTCAATACTGCTTGATTTCCGTCCTCAATCGATTTCTTAAATGTGGCGATGAGCGGTGTCATCTGCTTTACTTGTTCTTTTCCCTTTTTTTTATCTTGTGGATTTTGTTCTTGGTCATAAAGAACCACCGCACTTGACAGGGACGAAAGACTTTTTGACAGCACGTCTTTTTCTATTTTCCCTTCAGTTAGTAAACTTTGAACCTCTTGAAGCGCTTGTTCGACCTTTTTAGCCTGTTCACTATCCGTGTTCTTAATTGCTTTCCATTCGTTTGCAAACTGTTCCATATTGGTCGAAACGGTTGATTGGTCTCCATCCTTGGCTTTCATTAAACTATCACCAATTAGAACGAAAAGTTCATCATGATTCACTTCCGCTTTCGCTGGATGAACGGTTTGGAAAAAAACGAAAAACATCATTAGAATTAATATAGATTTACTTTTTGTTTTAAATCGTAACATGTGTCTCTCTCCTCTATAATAGGAAAAACTCTAGTTAAAAAGTGTTTCTCCTATAAAGCCACCTGGTTTCGTTCCCGGTAAACAAGCAAAGATGGCACTTCCTCTATGAGAAATATATTCATTTAATTTATCCATCGTGGCCAATCTATTTTGTATCGGAATAAATTGTTTACTAGGAACACGTTGGAAACATAGGAACAACAGGCCTGCATCAAAACTGCCAGTCTTCGGGTCCATTCCATCTGAATAGGAATAGGCCCTGCGCAGAATTTGCTGTGAACCGTCCCCATGGGATAAACGTGTATGCGAGTCCGCAGGGATGCTATATTTGCCTTTTTCATTTTTTTGCTTCAAATCAAGTTTTTCAAATTCACTTTTTTGCCCTATTGGTGCACCGTTTTCACGATAACGGCCAAAGGTATTTTCTTGATCTTTTAATGTGGTACGATCCCATACTTCAATAAACATTTGAATTCTTCGAACGACAAGATAACTTCCATTCGCTAACCAATTAGGGCCATCTCCAGGCTGAACCCAAACCTGTTTGTTCATTTGTTCTTCATTGTTTACATCAGGATTGGCTGTGCCATCTTTAAAGCCAAACAAGTTCCTTGGTGTTTCATTTTTTGGATCTGCTTGTTTCGTGCGCTGAAACCCTGTTTGCGCCCAACGTAAAATCGCCTTCCCTCTAGCAATTCGAATCAAATTCCTCACCGCGTGAAAGGCTACTTGCAAATCATCCGCACAGGCTTGAATACACAGGTCCCCACCGGTCCATTCGTCTTCCAACGCATCAAGCGGAAATTTAGGTAGATCCACTAATTCTTTTGGCTGCTTATGTTTAAGGCCGAATCTGTCTTGATTGTCTTTTACAAATAAACTAGGACCAACTCCGAATGTAACCGTTAAATTAGAAGCAGATAACCCAGCGGCCTCCCCAGTATCTTTTGGTGGGAGAAACTCATTACTCGATAGATCTCCGACTGCTTTCCCTTCAGATAATAAGGCGGCGGCCTTTGTCCAATCCTTGAGTAATTGAACCAGGTCTTCTTTTTTCGAGGTGGTTACATCCAAGGAAACAAAATACACGTGGTTTTGCGTTTTTGTGGTAATCCCACTTTGCTGTTTGCCATAAAAGGGAACGATGTCGTGGGCTTCTTTAGTGGTAGCTTTGCTTTCCGAAATAGAAAGCAATCCTCCTAATCCCGAAGCACCAAGAATCACTCCGACACCACCAACACCGGCCGTTTTAAGGATATCTCTTCGCGAAATCTTTTTTCCGATTACTGAAGATTCATCGATGATGTTTGGATTCTTTACCAATTAAGACGCCTCCGTTACAAGTCCTATTTGTGAGAGTGGTTCTGCTAGCGCATCAATCGCCTGACTTAATTCTTTTACTTGTGCTTCAGTTAATTCAGTATAGAGTTTGTAGCTATCTCCCTTTTTGTGCTGGTTCAATAAATTGTACACATCATCAAAACGGGCTTGAATTTCCTTTGACACGGCCTCATCTTTTTTCGTTAATGCCGGATTAAGCAATTGATAAATCTTTTCTGCCCCTTCCACATTGGCAGCAAAATCATATAAATCAGTATGGGAATAGCGGTCCTCTTCGCCTGTCACTTTTGAAGTGGATACCTCATTTAAAAGGTCAACGGCGCCAGTTATCAATAATTCTGGTGTCACTTCAACGGTATCTACCTTGGCACGCAGTAGATTAACATCTTTCATTAACTGCTCCGCGTACTGCTCATATCCCTTTGTGGTTTTTTCGATCCAGAGACCTTTTTCAATTCGATGGTACCCGCCCCATTCGGCCTCAGGAACATCGCCTTCACGTGCATCAATCTTCGGATCTAGGTCACCGAACACTTCCGCAATTGGTTCGGCACGCTCATAGTGCATCCGTGCTGGTCCATAAAGGGCTTTGGCTTGTTCGATTTCTCCCTTTTTAACAGCGGCTGTAAAGGCCTCTGTAGCCTTTACAAATTCTTCAATTTCTCCTAAGGCATATGCCCTGTAATCATCTGTGACCCCATTGAGCGAAGCCTGACTCGCAACTGCTTTGTCCTCTACCTTTTCTTTTGATGATGAATCCTTCGAATTATTTGAACAACCAAATAGTAGACTGCTAGATAAAATTAGGGTGCCTGACACTTTTAATAGTTTCATGTATGTAATCCTCCGGTATCAATAATAATGATAATCATTTTCATTTGCATTTATATCATACCAGTAAATGAGAAACCTTTTCAATTATATTTTTGAAATTTTATAAAAAAAAAGACCTTCCATTTTGGAAAGCCTTCGGGAGTTATTTAATTAATGAATGCTTAAATGCATAAATGACTGCTTGCGTTCGGTCTTGTACGTTGAGTTTGCTTAAAATATTGCTGACATGGGTTTTGACGGTTTTGAGAGCAATAAACAACTCATCCGCAATATCTTGATTGGTTTTACCCTCAGCCATTAATAATAATATTTCGATCTCACGTGAGGTAAGGTCTTCGTGTGGCAGATGGGTATTTTTTTGACGCATTTTCACCATCATTTTTCCGGTTACTTCCGGTTCAAGGACCGACTGTCCATGGTATGTAGCGCGGACTGCATTGGCTATTTCACCAGCTTTTGATGTTTTTAGCATATAGCTTGTGGCTCCTGCCTCAAGTGCAGGATATACTTTTTCATCGTCCAAGAAACTGGTTACAATGATGATTTTTGCTTCAGGCCATTGCTCAACGATTCGCCTTGTGGCTTCAATCCCGTCCATTTCCTTCATAACTAAATCCATTAAAATAATATCAGGGCGAAGTTCGAGGGCAAGTTCCACCCCTTTTTTTCCATCGTCTGCTTCCCCGACTACCTCAATATCTGGCTGTGCAGATAAATAAGAAGAAACCCCGATTCTGACCATTTCATGGTCATCAACAAATACCACTCTAATCATTGGCACCATCCCCATTAATCATCACCGGAACTTTTACTTCCAGCCTTGTTCCTTGATTTTTTACGCTTACTACTTTTAACGTACCGCCGACTTCAACCGCACGCTCATGCATATTTTGCATTCCATAGGATCCTGCCTTCATTTCGTTTACATCAAAGCCAATTCCATCATCAACAATCCTTAAGATGACCAGGTCGTCTCGTTTAACCATCAGAACTTCGAGCGAGCCTGCTTTCGAATGTCTTAAAGTATTCGATATAGATTCTTGCAGAATTCGAAAAAGATGATCTTCCACACCTTTATCTAAGGGAAAAGCCTCTGTTTTCCATTTAATATCCATTTCAACCTTTTGAGATAATTCGATTAACAGCTCTTCAATTCCTTCTTGGAGTGTTTTATTTTTCAAGGCAACCGGCCGCAAATGTAAAAGAAGGGCACGCATTTCTAACTGTGATTGGTGAATCATTTCTTCGACAATTTTCAATTGCTTTGCTTCGCGGTCATTTTCTAGTGGTGATTGCTGCTTTGTTTCGTTAATGGCTGACATCATCATCGAAGCAGCAAATAATTGCTGACTGACAGAGTCGTGAAGCTCACGGGCCAGACGGTTCCGTTCTTGTTCAATTATTTCTTGAATTCTTCCTTCTAAGTCCTCTACCTTCTCGGTGGCTAATCGCTGAGAAAGTTTAGCTTGCTCAGACATCTGTTTGCCGATTTTGTCAATTCGGTTGGCAATTAGTTGCATTTCCGAAATCACCGGTTTCTCCTTCACTTCTATCTGTTTCCCTTCCTCTAATAAATGCAAGGAATGTTCAACCAAGAGAAACTGTCTTCTCCAATACATCCCAGAGAACGCACCTAAAAGTATTCCGACCGCAATACTAAAGGCCGGGATAAAGATAACAAAGGGAATACTCATGAACTGTTTACTCCACAATTCGGCCCAACTGCCCAGTGGGAAAACGAAGATAAAAATGGCACAGATAATGATCGCAATAAAAAAGGAAAAGCCGACACTCCAGAAAATTTGGCGCTGGGTTGTGCTCATATCCGGCTCACCTCTAAATTTCCGACAACGAGCGAAGTAAATATTTTGACTTTGTGCTCGGCTGCCTCATATCCAGGTGTCTTTACGTGTAAGACCCGATTGAAAAGTTTCGAGTCATGATGCTCGAAAACACTTGTTGAACCTACTATGCAGGAGTGCTGGATACTTACTTCTATATCATAAGGAACAAGGATTTGAATATTCCCGACGAGATTTCGTATAAAGATAACGGTTTCCCCTTTTGGAAGCATCGTAAAACTAAGATCAATGATGGTATCGCCAATTCCTGCCTGGATGTTTACATCATTCCATTTATAAGGACCCGCAGGGGTCTTTTGTTGACCAAGAACAATGTTTTCAAATAATGGTTCTGTTCTAATCAGTGTTTCCTGTTCAGCGTTTTCTTCCGCTTGGATGATTTCCGGTGAAATCTTCTTAGGATGCTTTTTTGAATGAATAAACTGAATTAAAAAGTGCAGTAAAATAGCGAGCAAAAAGAACCTAAACGTCATCATGTGGAAGATACTAATTACAAAGAAGATAATTCCGCCGATAAAAAGAAACTTCCCCCTCTTTTTCCCCGCACGCTTGCGGCCGAGAAAAATCATGCCGCCAGATATGATAAGGGAAAAAATAAGCCCACTGTTGAAAAATAATATTTCCATGACTAGAATAATCGCACCAATGATGAACATCCAGCCTAAATAATCATTTTTGGTATTTTTAAACATGGCCCACCCTCCCTTATAAATGTCTGGCTCATCACTTATTTTAATATATGGACAAAAGGCGCAGAAAGACTACGCCTTTTATGCTTGCGCCCATGTGCGAGGCGCCTTCGCTTTTCTTTTAGCATACCATATTTGTAATTAAATGGACTTGCTTTCTTCTAATTTCATTTCTTTTTCTAACTGTGCTATTCGAGCATCGATGGTATTACGATAAAACGAACTATTCACTTGATGCTCTAAACGGTCAAGATAGTTTTCAATCTCTTTAAACTTTGAGTAGGATTTATCTGAATAAGTATTCGCATCAAGCACTTGGTTGATTTGATGGTTTGCACGTGTCACATTTTCACGCCCCATTAACTCCATCCTTCTTAGATGCATATCCTTGATTTTGTGCTTCATTTCTTCATATTTTCTTTCTAAGTCTGCTAGTTGACCTTTTACTTGTTCAAGTGATGCACTTAAGCGGGTTGCACGGTCCGCATATTGCTCAAACTCTGAAGAGGCAAACTGATAAAGCTCTGTTTCGCCAGCCTTAGATGCAACATCAGCCTGGTATTTTCTTTTCTCAGCTAACTGAGCTGCCTGCTGGTATTCCCTCGTAAATTCATCCTTCAATGTATATTGACGTTCTAACAACTTTCTAACTTTCTCTGTTTCTTGTTCACATTGACGCAGGTATTGATTCAATAAGGCAATCGGATTTTTTTTATCTTTTTGATCAAGTGCCTCGTGTAAATCTGCTGTAATCGTATTTTTAATTCTTGTAAATATGTTTGTCATTTGTATTCTCTCCTTTTAATCTTAATAATTTTTCATTTCATTCCATTGTTTTTCAAAATTAACAAAAGGGTCAGATTCTTCCTTCACTACAGTGTCCTTATTCTGGTTCCATTTTTTATAAACAAGGTATAACACATAGGCAGCAGCCACTCCTATGATGGCTGGGGCGTTATGAATGGAGGCCATCAGGACGATGAATCCGATAATCCCAAGCCCCACTTTTCCTCCTGTAGATTTCGCTTTTAAGAACTGTTTGAATATGAAGTATAGGAGTACCAAGCTAACCAGTAACCCCAGCATTGGACCAATAGTTGAAAGCAAGATCACAGAAGCAATTCCACCAACTAACAATAAACCGAATTTTTTCATTTTGTTTTTCTCCTTTCTATATCTTGATATCATCTTACCTCTTTTCTATGTTTGTCATAATTGCGCTTTAGCTTGATTTTAATATCGGTCTTAAGACGTAGAAAAGGTCAGTCCCTAAGCAAAATGCTTAAGTTACTGACCTTTTTTGGCTTATTTAGAGATAAACATTTGAACCCAATAGTGTCTTGATGAGCCGCCTTGAGCGTAGCCAACCCCAATATAAGTAGAACTCGTGCTTAAAATGTTTGCTCTGTGGCCAGAGCTATTCATCCATGCTTGGACCACTGATGCTGGTGTTGTTTGCCCTGCTGCAATGTTTTCAGCAGCCGATCGATAGGAAATCCCAAAGTTTTTCATCATATCAAATGGACTGCCATACGTTGGACTCGTATGACTAAAATAGTTCTTATCTCTCATATCATTGGCTTTGTAACGAGCCACCCTTGACAGTTCCCAATCTGGTGTTAATGCTTTCAATCCATTTTTCGCACGTTCCTGATTGGTTAACTGAATGACCTGACTCTCAATGCTCTTGACTGTATCGAAACTTGGAATGGTAACCTTTTGACCTGGATAGATCAAATTTGGATTTGTAAATTGCCGGTTTGCTGAAATAATCTCGGAAATTCCAACCTGATACCTAACAGCGATTTTCCAAAGTGTGTCTCCCGGCTGAACGGTGTATATTTGCTGGGCAAAAGACACGCTTGGAATACAAAAGAGTGATAATAAAAACAGAAAACTAAACCAAAAAGATTTTTTCATTTTTTCGCCTCCTCCGAATATATAATCTTGATTTCAGGCTCAAAATATACAATGGATTAAAAAATTTTATTAACTCTGATTTATTTAAAATTCGGTCTACATTATGGAGGATTGAAAAGTGAATGAAATTTCATGGATGACATATATAATGTTAATTTTAGCGAGTTATCGTTTAACCCATTTAATTGTTTTTGATAAAATTACTGAATTTATCCGTAAACCTTTTGTTAAAAAAATTAAGGTGGAAACAGAAGCTGGCGTAGCAACAAAGGAAGTTCCGACATCGATGTTCGGTTATTTATTGAAATGTTATTGGTGTGCAGGTGTTTGGAGCGCCATTTTACTTGGGGGAGCCTATTTACTCTTTCCACGCATTACCTTTGTGGTCATCTTAATTTTATCGATTGCCGGCGGCCAGACGATTATTGAAACCTTTGTCGGTGTAAATATCAAAAAAGTGGACTATTATGCCTCACTTAAGAAAAAAGACTAATAGAAATTCGTTGGAAAAATCCTCCCCCCTTTTGCATATATTTTTAGAAAAGCTTAAGACATTCGTCTCTTAAGCTTTACAAAGGGGGAATACAATGGCTGCAATTTGGTGGGTCACAACGATTGGTTTATTTATATTTCTTGGTTGTATAGGAGGAACATTCTTCTACTTCCTTAGAAGTTCCTTAAACACCGAAGACTCAACCCGAATTGATCCATTGGAAATTAACAAAGAGGAGTAGGAACCTTGCATACGCTGGGTTCTTTTTACGTTAAGAAAATCTTTCCTTAATTACATTTATTTTAACTCCTTTGGGAAAATTAATTATGATGTCATTTTTTTAGGCTGGAGGAGTATATATGAGTTCATCTGAAAAAATTCCACAATTTCCAAAAACGTATTGGCGTGAAATAGAATTACCAACTTTTAAGGAATTAACTGAAGATATATCTGTCGATGTTGCCATTGTTGGAGCGGGGATTACAGGGATTACAGCTGCCTATTTACTTGCAAAGGAAGGCGTCAAGGTCGCTTTATTGGAGGCAGGCAGTGTTTTGAATGGTACAACTGGTCATACGACCGCCAAAATTACCGCACAACATGGTTTAATTTATGACGAATTTATAAACCATTTTGGAGAGGACAAGGCTAGGCTTTATTTCGAATCACATATGAATGCCATACAATTTGTGGAAAGTAAAGTGAACGAAAAAGGTATCGATTGTGATTTTAGCAAACAAGATGCTTATATTTATGCGGTCACCGATGAATATAAAGAAAAGCTGATAACGGAGTGGGAAGCCTATAAACAACTTGATATAGATGGTGCATTAAAGGATACCATACCATTCGATATTGAAGTGAAGGCTGCCTTGATGATGCGCAATCAGGCCCAGTTTCATCCCCTTAAATATCTAAAAGTTCTCTTGGATGAAGCAGTGAAAGCCGGCTGTATGGTGTTTGAAAATACAACCGCTACCGACATTGAAGATAATGACCAACAGTCAAGGGTTGTTACAAAATCTGGTTTCAAGGTAAATTGTATTAAAGTGATTATTGCCTCTCATTTTCCATTTTACGATTTGCCAGGTCTTTATTTTGCACGTATGTATGCGGACCGTTCCTACGCTATTGGAATTAAAACCGACAAAGAATACCCTGGCGGCATGTATATAAGCGCGGACAGCCCATCCCGTTCGATTCGTTATACACCAATTAATGGAGAAAACCTCATTATTATTGGCGGTGAAAACCATAAAACTGGTCAAGGTATTGATACTATTGCGCATTTTGAAAATCTTGAAGCATTTGCGGAAGAAGTTTTTGGGATTAAGGAATATGATTACCGCTGGTCTGCACAGGATTTAGTTACATTGGACAAGCTTCCATATATTGGTCCGATAACTTCTGAGCGTGAGCATATTTTAGTGGCTACTGGTTTTAAAAAATGGGGGATGACAACAGGAACCATGGCTGGTCGTTTATTAGCTGATTATGTGTTGAATATCGAGAATCCTTACAAAGAGCTTTATTCACCGTCCCGATTCCATGCCGACCCGGATTTAAAAAGTATTGCTAGCACCAATATCGACGTTGCCAAACATCTAATTAAGGGCAAGCTTGAAATCGTTCCAGGAGATCCGGACGATCTGTCGGACGGCGAAGGATCTGTTGTGATGTATAACGGAAAAAGAGCGGGTGCCTATAAGGACGAAAAAGGGAAACTTCATATTGTTGATACCACTTGCACCCATCTTGGCTGTGAATGCGAATGGAACCATGCGGAAAAAACATGGGATTGTCCTTGTCACGGTTCACGGTATGCTTATTCCGGCGATGTAATCGAGGGACCTGCAAAGAAAGCACTAAAATTACTTGCTGAAGAGTGAGTTTATCTAGAAAGCGCAAGCGCCCTGTTCAGCGGCGTATGGCCTGGAGCTCTCCAACTGAGATAAAGGAAACACGAAGAGCCGGAGGCGCATTCGTGCTTGACTTATCGTAGGGCGGAGAGCGAAGGACACTAGCCGCTAGGGCGCTGGAGCTAGACAGTAATCTAAGTTCAAAAACTTATACTTTCTTATCAAACAAAAAAGCGCCTCTCTTCTCACGAAGGAGGCGCGCTTTATTATTTACTATTTGGTCGATTGTGTTTTATCGCTTCACCAGTGGTGAATTCAACCAGTTCTTCACTATCTCTCATTGGCTTTTTGCTATTATTATTTCGCTGAGCATTTTGATTTCCTAGCTTCTGTCTTCCCATACCTACCAGCTCCTTTTTGAGAAATACATTGATAGTATGAGTGAAACTAATTAGTCTTATTCTTTTTCAAGAATCGGTGCTTTTCTAAATTTAGTCATTTGCTCAAATGCATAAGCGACTTCGATTAAAAAAGGCTCACTGTATGCCGTTCCTGCAAAAGTAATCCCTACTGGCTCCCCTTCTGCCGTATAACCAGCTGGGACAGCAATGGATGGATAACCAGCTTTCGCACTGATATGAGAGCCTTCTTCACTTGGGAAAACAATCACATCCAGTTTGTATCTTTCTAGAGCAAAATCAATTCCCTGCTTTTTCGAATGATAAAGGTCGAACTCAAATGCTTCAACATAAGCAGCTTCTGTTAACGATCCGCTTGTTTCATCAGACTTGATTAGGACTGACTGACCGTACTTGAGCAATTTCTCTTCATTGTTCATGTTAAACTCAATCAGGTCTGTTAAATTTCTAATAGGTATCGATGGATGGAGGCTATTTAAATACGCATTAAGGTCTGGTTTAAATTCATAAGTTAAAACATCATACTTCCAACTTGCCTTGGCAGATGGAATTTCTATACTATCGATTACGATAGCCCCTGAAGTTTTTAATTTGTCAAACGCAGCAAGTATCACCTTTTGTTTCTCTTCACTTAACAATTCGAAAAAACCTTTTAAGGCCAAGCCAATTCGTTTTCCGTCAAGCCCCTGTTTCAAAAGATGCTCGGAAAAGTCCATCTGCTCAAAAGGATTGGTTTTGGTGATGGGATCTTTATCGTCGCTTCCACATAGTGCCGTTAGAAGAATTGTTGCATCTTCCACGGTTCTAGCCATTGGACCTGCTGTGTCCTGGGAGTGTGCGATTGGGATAATCCCTCGTCTGCTGATAAGACCAACTGTCGGCTTGATTCCCACCAAGGAATTTTGACAAGCAGGATTTAAGATGGATCCAGATGTTTCCGTTCCGACTGCCACTGTGGCGAAGTTAGCTGCAACGGCTGCTCCTGAACCTGAGCTAGAGCCACCCACATCAAACTTCTCTGGGCCATATGGATTTAATACCTGCCCGCCTCGTGAACTATAACCGCTTTTCATCCCAATTGCCATGAAATTGGCCCACTCTGTCATATTGGTTTTGCCAAGAATGACTGCCCCTGATGAACGTAATTGTTCTGCCACAAAGGAATCATGGAGGGCAATCGAATCTTTTAAAGCAAGAGATCCAGCGCTTGTATGCATTTTATCGTGAGTATCGATGTTATCCTTTAGTAAGATGGGAATTCCATGCAATCGACTGCGCGGTCCTTTTTCTTTTCGTTCGGCATCAAGCGCTTCTGCAATCTGGATAGCATCTGGATTTACTTCAAGGATGGAATGATAGTGCTTATCATACTTAGCGATTCTATGTAGGTACATTAATACAAGCTCTTTCGCTGTAAGCTCCCCGTGCGCAAATTTTTCTTGAATCTGTGTGATAGTAGCTTCTTCAAGCCACTCTTCAGTCATTTTTTTCAATTTCTGGTCTTCCATGTTTGTTCTCCTCCTTTTCTTCTTAACTATTCAAGCAATAGAAATGAAAGTCCTTTCGTATTAAAAAAAGACAGTGGATTTTCCTCCACTGTCTTTGCTACCCATCATCTTCTTAGTTTTTGGTCTCTTTGTCCTTCTTCAGCGATAAGTCCTTTGTAAAATACTCTCTTATTAACTGGGACCTTTAATTCACGGCAATACTGTTTCAATTCTCGCTCTTCTCGCTCGGTAACTAACGAGATGACAATCCCATTGGCACCCATTCTTCCTGTTCTTCCAGCTCTGTGCACATACTGTGAGATATCCTTCGGTGAATCGATATTGATCACATGGGTTACCCCTTGGATATCAAGTCCTCTCGCCGCCACATCTGTCGCAATAAGCATGCTCATTTTTCCATCACGGAAAGACTTTAAGGCAGCCTGCCGTTCGAGTTTTTTCATGTCGCTATGCAAGATTCCGATTGATAGCTCTTTGAAATGTAATTTTTCCTTAAATACTTCAATTTCGCCGATATCATTAATAAATGCAAGTGATTTACTATTTTCTAAGCGTGTGATTTTTTCAAGGAGCTTGATTTTATCTCTTGGCTCACAGGAAAAATAAATATGCTCCACTTCTCCAGAAGAAGCAAGTTCATCCTTTTCGATGCGAAGAACTTCCGGTTCCTTCGTCATTTCATTGGCTAATTTCTCTGTTGCCGGTTTCATTGTAGCAGAAAACAAAACCACTTGGCGGTCGCTCATGGTTGATTTGACAATATTTTGGACGGTACTAAGATGTTCGTGAATGAGTAATTGATCTCCCTCATCGAGAACCACAAGTTTTACTTCATGCATTTTCACTTTTTTCTGTTTGATTAGTTCAAGTAAACGGCCGGGTGTAGCAAATATTACATGCGGGCGTTTCTTTAATTTCTCGAGTTGCCGTTTCATATTGGCTCCGCCAATAATGGAAGTGCCTCTAATTCCGCTGCCCTCAGACCACTTTTGAAATTCTTGATAGACCTGCATCACCAGCTCTTGCGAAGAAGCTAATACAATAGCTTGGAGGGATTGTAAACTAGGGTCCATTTTATCTAACAGTGGAAGTAGATAAGCTAGCGTTTTACCAGTACCTGTCGGTGACTCGGCAATTATATCCTTCCCTTCAAGGATCATTGGAATTGCAGCTGCTTGAATGGAAGTTGGCTGTTGAAACCCTGACTTTTCCCAAGATGCCTGCAAGTACGGTTTTAAAGTATTTAACATAGAGAACTCCTTTATATAAAAATCATTTTTCTTATTATTTGTCTTTCCATATCGTATTGATACTATCGTAATAACCTCGGAGTGTCTAGTTAGGAATAGTGAATAGTCCTGCTGCAGACTTAAAATAGAGGGCAATCCAAACCATATGATAAATCAGGACAGAAAAGTAAAGAACGCAAGTGGAAACCAAGAGCGTCCGAATCCAGCCTTTTAATGGGCGTAAGTAAAACAACCCAAGCAAGGTTAGGGGCAAAAAGATTTTAATAATGTAGAAATAAGACCAGCTTTTTTCAATGACAAGTTTCATCATCGGATTCCCTTCAGAAACGATACCTGAAGCAATCCCAACATGCGTCAGAACAGCATCCAATAGTCCAGCAATTAGCAGGAATATACAGAGTCTCATCATTACCACCTCATTAAATTGTTCGATTAGTTTCCATTTTTTCTAGTAGTACCTATGCTAATACCTATGAATTCTTTCGTTAGTTCTCAAAAACGAACATACCATTCATATAAAAGAGCTGCATGCGTCGGCAGCTCATGTTTTTTCAGGATATTTAATTCACATATTTCCCACTCCTGGGCCGCCCAATCTCTCCAAAAATATTATAACGAACTTTTTGTTCTTAATAAAGATATGATATTCAAAAAAAACTGCCCACTATGAGCAGCCATTTAATCAAATGTTCGCAATGCCATTTTATAAAGGTTCCGATTTATTTCCACGGAGTGAATAAGGCTTTCATTAAAGTTTATTTGAATCTTCCCACTACCTGTTAGGATTTTAACTTTTTCAATCCCATGGGTTCTCTGCATTTCTCTTTTAATTTTTCCGATACATCCTGAGCAGGCAACTTCATTTAATGATAATTCCATTATACTCATTTAAAGAAACCCCCTTATTAAGTTCACCTCTTATTTTCTTTTATTGTAATGGGAATGGTTCTCATTAACATTGATCTATATCAAGAAAAGCAGAATTGATGTAAATCACTACATAGATAAAACAAAACAGATACTATGAAGTTATTAGAAAGTTGGAGGAGTGATTTAGAATGTGCTGCTGCTCTCATGAATCATTATGTATTACATCCGTACCAGTTTTTAAAGGGATGAATGAAGAGGATCTTCAACAGCTGCAAAAGGTAACCAGAAGCAAATCTTTTAGTAAGGGAGAATATATTTTTCGAGATGGCGAACGTTCGGAGACATTATTCGTGGTGAATGAAGGACTGATCAAGTTAACAAAAATGTCCCCAGAGGGGAAGGAACAAATTGTCAGATTGCTGTTCCCGGGGGATTTCTTCGGCTTATTTTCATTATTAAGAAATGAAAATCATTATTTGAATGCAGAAACCGTGGGGACCTCAACGGTTATTTGTTATATTGAGAAAAAGGACTTTCTTACCACGATGGAAAGGAACGCAGGGTTGTCCTACCGGTTCTTACTAACTGTCAATGACCGTCTATATGAATCTGATGAGTCAGTTGGTTTTCTTGGTTTTATGGAAGTTGAACAACGCCTGGCAAGAGCACTCATTCTATTCCATGATAAAATGAATGCAAAAAATGGTATTTTTACCCTACCAATTACTAAAAAGGATTTAGCTAGCTATATTGGAACAACCCCAGAATCGGTAAGCCGGAAGCTGGTTTCGTTCATGTCGAAGAAACTGATTAGTATGGACGGGCGCCGTCAAATACAGATTCTAGAGTTGGATCAACTAAAACAAGTATCAGGTATTAATTAATCTCATCAAGCTTGATGGCCATTAGTCTAAAATGCATAGGCTCTACTTCATTAACAATTACATTCATGCCTAACGATTGTAAACTGGCAATTAGCGGTTCCCCTCGATGTGGCAAGTGAATTTCAAAAATGGTACCGATTGGTGCTTCTCTAACAAAATTCAATATTTCGCGGCGTGGATGTTCGCCCTTTGCAATACGTTCCCGAATATCCATTACTGCTTTTTTATCAACGATTTCAAACATAATTCTCGCTCCCCTTTGTTAAGAGTTTAAGTTTATGCTTCAGTTTATCACCATTCTCTTCATTTGAAATTGATTTATATCAAGTTTGGATTTGGGAGATTTCCGATGAATAATAGCCCCCAATGCACTGAGGTTCCTATGTTTTGGATGACTTTTGGTTAATTTTAAGAGGAGTTAATTTTCGAAAGCTTTGTGAACTTTGCTGCTAAAGTAATATTTCTTGCTACAAACGATGATAGAATGAACAACAGGAAGATTACAATATAGCGGAGTTGAATATGATGTTAAATAAGATTGCTCTTATCACATCACTGTTGTTTTTTCTAGTAGGAACGATTGTCTATGCGGATTCTCGAATAGTAGTTTCTTCTCCTCAAAATAATCCAGTAGTTAGCCAAACAGCTCAAAAAGATACTTTAACATCAGATAATAATAAAATCGTATCAACAAATAAAAAAACCGGAACAGAAAATGAACTGGCCTCATTGCCTACCAAGCAAGTGGAGAATGCCCAGCCAACATTTAAAAATTATGTAGTTCCCGGTTTGGTGGGTTTATTTATTATCATTGGCTTTGGAGGTTATTGGTTAATTTACCGCAAAAAATATACCGTTCAGACAAAGGAACAGTGACTTTCTCGGTGGGATAGAAAAAAGCGTGAGCCCAATGGATTCACGCTTTTTTGGTGCCTGACACCCATTCTTCTACTTTCTCAGGACTGCGCGAACCGGACTCCCGTCTCCTTCAGCTAGTGGTAATGGAAGGGCAATCAGTTCGTAATCTCCAGGTTCGATTTCATCAAGCAAAAGTGACTCTAGGATGTGAATACCATGCTCATTCAAGCTATGATGGGCAGGCAGCTCTTTACTGTCAATCGGATCGACAGATGGGATATCCAAGCCGATCAGTTGAACTCCCTTACTTCCTAAAAAAGGAGCTAAGTTTGGCTCAATATGAGGAATCTTTTCAGGGAAAACATCAGGGTTTTCCCAGGCAAGAGTTCGAAATAACACCCGTTTGCACCCATCAAGATTAATCTTATCTAAATCAGCGGCACCAATGCTTTCCTTACCAAGCATATTAATAACTCTCGCAGGACCGATGTATAGGTCAAGGTTTAACTCGATGATGCGTTTTCCTTTGTTATCAAAATGGAAAGGAGCGTCCACATGTGTTCCTGTATGGGTACTCAATTCAAGCTTGCCCACATTAACGGAGCCGCTTTCCTCCATTGGCCACGAAATCTCATATTGAAAAGCCGTATCGCCTGGCCAAACAGGCATCCCATTGATTAATTTTCTAGAAATATCATAAATTTTCATACCCATGCACTCCTTCGATAATAATCTTACATTACCACCATTATTTCATATTTCCGCAGGTTTTTTCATTAGTTTACATCAAAAAAAGACAGGAGTGATTCCTGCCTTCCTCATTGAAACGATTTCCAAAATTCGCTGTTCCTATTAATGAGCTCTTTTAGGTCATCAAACGGGATAGTAAAGGTAGGGAAACCGGCAGCATATGCAGCGATTTCATATGGTTGAAAGTAGATATTCAGCCCAGCCTCACTAATAAAAAATGGTTGATTTGCCTTTATGCCATGGTACTCATCAGGAAATAGGTAAGACGAATATTTGTTATTACTTTTTATTTGATCAAGAACCAAAGCACTAATTACTTTTACATAAGAACTGCCAGACTTAAAAAGGTCCTTTAATTGATACATTGAGCCTGTTTTTAGGTTAATATGAGCATATTTTTGCACCGGCATTCCATGGGCCGCACAAAACGGGTAGTCGTAGCCCACAATCTTGATGACCAGCAAATTTTTCTTAAAATAAGGAATTTCATAATTACCCGTATAGTTCGATTCCAATTGAGTGTGTGCGGGTACGGGTTTTATGCCCGCCATCTCCTTTAAAGCGCGATTTACACTTTCTGGATTTTCCATCCCTTCAATTTGTGGAAAATACACTAAATAGTCTTTGTTTGGTTTGTATTTATACTCAATCACCGAATATTGGTTATTGAGAGGAAGAATAGTGGCTTGTTTCCATACTAACTCTCCCGTTTGATTAAAATAGATGAGATGGTCATCAATATGCCCCTTTATAAGTGTTTTCTCAAAACTAAGCCAGCCTGAGCCACTGACCATTGGCAGATGTTCTTTTCGCTTTCCATGTTTGTCGATAAAATAAGTATGCTGATCATCAGTGACAGACGCAAGGCCTTCCTCAAACTTCGTAATTACAGTAAAATGAAATCCTGTGAGGATACGACCATCTAAATCGGCTAAGGCATATATGGATCTCATACAAGGCTGTTTCGGGTCAATTTCCTTTCCTACGGCAAAACGCCCTTCACCTAAATCTAAGATTTGATTATAGTTTGGTTTTATCACAAAATGTCCTTGCCGATTAATGACTCCATAGTTATCTCTATTATTCTCTGACAAACTGACAATAGCCCGATCCTCAATAAATGACTCTGCATTCGAAAATTGAGGTTCGATTACCGTTTTCCCAAGTTCATCGATATAACCCAGCTTCCCATCGTTACTTTTCTTAAATGCAAGCAATCCTTGACCGTAATTAGAGACGTAAGCATAAGGATATGTTTGTAATACCTTACCGGTAAGGTCAATAAGTTGAAACCTGCCTTCTTTTGTTTTCACAATTGCTTTCCCCTGTTCAAAATCACTTGCCGTTTTATAAATTAATGGAATTACTTCTTTCCCTCGTTTATTGAGATACCCATATAAATACTCCCCGTTCGCATCTATTTCCACTGCACGAATTCGTCCCTCTTTATACTCTCCAACAATGATAGAATACGCCTTTTCCGTGATTTCTTTGCCATTCTCATTAATTACCTTGAATCCATGGGCATCATTGACAACGGCCCGGCCTTCAGAAAACGGGTTAATCGTGTCATATTTAGGCTGCACGATAAAATAACCACTAGAATTAATAACCCCTGATTTGTCCATTAATCCAACAATAGCCAAATCATTCTCCTGGAAATCCTCGGCATGATCGTAGTTTGCCGGAAGAACCCAATTTCCTTTTGCATCCATATAGCCCCACTTGTTACCGCCAATTTCCTTCCGTACAACAGGAAAAAGGTAAACGGCCCTTGATTCTAGGGAAGGTGATAGCAAACGGATAACCTCTTTCTTTACCTCAGGAGGAAGCGGATAATAATATATCAATTGGCCCATGTAATGTTTAAGAACAAATAAATAGGGTTTGCTGTTAAGCCGGAACATCCCAAAAATTTCATGAGTCCCATCGCCATCGATATCCATATGTCTAAGGATTGCTTGTCGATCTCGGTATTCCATTTCTGCTCCAATTGGGAGATATGGTATTATCCAAGTTAGTAGTTCCCTGTCATTTCCAAACATCATAACCCACCCATTTTAGTTTTTTATATTTATATGATGAAAAGTGGGCTATGTGTTTGACACTCAAAACGAAAAAACACCGCTATTTGGGATGACCAGAATAGCAGTGTTTTTATTTTATATATTCCAACTGTTCTAACTCAAGTGAGCTGCTATTAAACCATTATTTTATGTTTTCTACTTCCGGGATTAGCTGTTTCCATTCCTCATAGGAAATGATGGTATCCCAGTGCCCGGTTATTTTTGCAATCGTAATTACCAAGAAGAACAGCACGAAGAAGGTAACTGGAACAAACCATTTATTTACCTTTTTCCGGGCTACCGTCATGTTTAGCGTGTCTTTCACGGGACATGCCTCTACACAAGACATACAGGCTGAACAATTAAGGGAATTTACTGTCTCAACCTTGTGTACCTTTAATCTTTGTGGACAAACCTTTGTACACATTTCGCAGTTTGTACACGTATCTTCATTTCTCTCAATCTTTGTAATTCTAAAGATACTGCCTAGTCCAATCAGTGCACCGTATGGACACAAGAAGCGGCACCAAAAATTCCTAAAGAATAAGGACAGGATGAAGATGACAATGATAAACTTCAAGGCAAACCCGCCAAGATTGATAAATAAAAGGAGCATTTTTACATCAGATACCTTATTATACGGTTCCTCGAGAAAACTTTTCGCCGTAAACACGGGCATTTGTACAACCATAAGAACAAAAAATAACATCAATAAGTATTTTATTGGTGTTAAAATCCAGGTCACCCAACGCGTAATTTCAAAATTCCTCTTAAAAATTTTCCTGCCCAGCCACCCAATCAACTCACCAACTGTTCCAACAGGACAAATCCAACTGCAGAATGATTTACGCAAAATAATTCCTGCACCTACAAAAAATGCAAGTAAAACGAGGCCGGCTGGATGAATGACATCAAATTCGCCACTCGTAAGCCAAACTTTTAAAGCGACCAAACCGCTGATTGGCAAGAACCCTTCAACCGCTGAGGGCCGATCAACAAAAGGGGATTTTCCGAGTGTTTCAAAATGCAAATAAAATTGATAAAACTGCAGACCAACATATAGTAAAAACAACAGAAACACGCCCTGAACGGTATATCTAGTAATCTGGACAGGTTTACGTTTCAACTGTTTCTGATACCAAGCTTTTGATTTCATAAGGTTTCCTCCAATCTCACTACCTCAACTATAATGAACTTACAAAACATGGCATGTGATAAAAGTCATTGAGAATATTGAATTCATAAAGAGTTCACATTACCATTCAAAAAATGTTAAATAAGCTTTTGGGGGCGGATAACCTCATAAAACAAGGCCAGGGGAAAGTATCCACCTGGCCTTGTTTTATTTTTCTGATGCAAATAAGATATTATTTTGTTTCCTAGCCTCTTCGGTAATTTGAAGTACGATTTCACTCCAACTTTTTAACCGCAAATATTCTTTATCATTTTTCGTCTCAATAATCTTAGCAATGTTTTCACATTCATATACCATATTTTGTTCTTCTTGGGTGACACTAATGGTTTCTCTCTCTTTTCCTCGGTTGTCCACGAAGGTAATAGTTGAAATCGGGGCTGCATCTGCAAGGAAAAAAGTTCCCCTTTCCCCGTGAATTTCACACGGTAATTCGGAATGAGAAATTTTTGAACAAAGGATCGTACAAATAAAATCATCATACGTTAACACCAAAGTTCCACTTCCATCCACACCGCTCCGAAGAACAAATGGATGATAGTTGACCTGCTTAGGTGCACCAAACAATCCGACTGCTAAATAAAGCGGATAGACACCTAAATCAACAAGCGCGCCGCCAGAATATTGAGCCGAGAAAATATTGGGCTCCTCCCCTTGTAAAAATAAATCATAGCGAGAGGAATATTGGATATAAGGCAATATAGTACTACGAAGCTTCCCAGCCCGTTGGAGGTTGTCTTTCAATATTTTGAAATTTGGGGTATGGATATTACGAATCGCTTCAAATAGATAAACACCGTTTTCCTCTGCCGTCTGATAGGCCGCATGTAACTCTGCACTCGTTGAAAAAATCGGTTTTTCACAGATAACATGTTTTTTATTTTTCAAAAATGTAAGTGTTTGTTCAAAATGGACCGAATTCGGTGAAGCAATATATACCGCTTGTATTTCTGGACTCTTCGCCATCTCCTCTATGTCTGTGTAAAAATAAGGAGCATTATATGTATCGGCTAATTGTTTCGCTTTATCCTCTGTTCTGGAATAGACACTTGTTAATTGCAATTGACCACTGAGCTCTGCTGCTTTGATAAAGGATTCTGTAATCCATCCTGTTCCGACTGTTCCAAAGTTAATCATTTGTAGTTCCCCTTCCTTTATATATCTTCAAGAAACTATTGTAGTCTTTTTCAAACACACTTGCCAATTCCAGAATTCTTAATAAATAAACAAATTTTCCATTTCACGAGTGTTTTATACATGAATTGTTGGGAACAATGGAAAAATATCCGTATTTATGTTATTTATAATGTAGAGTTAAGAATGAAAGAGGTTGAAAAGGGTGGACAATAACACATCTAATTTTATTAAAGATTTTATGATTAAAGATCTTGAATCTGGAAAGCACCATAAAATCATCACGCGGTTCCCGCCAGAGCCAAACGGTTATTTACATATTGGACATGCAAAATCAATTGTTATCAACTTTGGCTTAGCCGACGAGTTTAATGGGTTGACCAATTTGCGCTTTGACGATACCAATCCGTTAAAAGAAGATATCGAATATGTAAACTCAATCAAAGAAGATGTAAAGTGGTTAGGTTTTGAATGGGATAACTTATTATTTGCTTCCAATTATTTTGAAGAAATGTATAAACGTGCGGTTTTATTGATCAAAAAAGGATTAGCCTATGTTGATGACTTATCAGCTGACGAAATTCGCCAGTACCGTGGGACACTAACGGAACCTGGGAAGGATAGCCCTTACCGGACCCGTTCGATTGAGGAGAACCTTGATTTATTTGAAAAGATGCGGGAAGGTGTCTTTGAAAATGGCCAAAAGGTCCTTCGAGCGAAAATTGATATGTCATCACCGAATATAAACTTACGTGACCCTGTTATCTACCGGATTGCCCATGCAACCCATCATAATACCGGTGACAAATGGTGCATTTATCCGATGTATGCTTTTGCTCATCCACTTGAGGATGCAATTGAAGGAGTAACCCATTCCATTTGTACGATAGAATTTGAAGACCAACGTCCCCTCTATAATTGGGTTGTCGAACAATGTGAAATGGAGAGCACTCCACAGCAAATAGAATTTGGCCGCTTAAATGTAACGAATACGGTCATGAGTAAACGGAAGCTGAAGCAATTAGTAGACGAAGGATTTGTGGATGGCTGGGATGATCCGCGTATGCCAACCATTTCGGGGATGAGAAGAAAAGGATTCACGCCAGAATCGATTGTTTCGTTTGTCCGAGAAACTGGCATTCACAAAGGTTCTGGAGCAGTTGATTCACAAATGCTCGAACACTTCGTCCGTGAGGATTTAAAATTAAAAGCACCACGAACAATGGGTGTCATCGATCCCTTAAAGGTTGTTATTACGAATTATCCAGAAGGACAAATTGAATTGCTAGATGCTGAAATCAATCCAGAGAATCCAGAAATGGGCACGAGAAAAATTCCATTCTCGCGGGAAATTTATATTGAACAAGACGACTTTATGGAAGAGCCGCCTAAAAAGTATTTCCGTTTGTTCCCCGGTAATGAGGTCCGTCTAAAAAATGCCTATTTCATTAAATGTGAAGAAGTGGTTAAGGATTCAAATGGTAAAGTAGTCGAACTGCGCTGTACTTACGACCCAGAGACAAAAAGTGGCACAGGGTTTACGGGTAGAAAGGTGAAGGGAACCATTCATTGGGTGGAAGCAGCCCATGCCGTTCCTGCTGAATTCCGTCTCTACGAACCACTGATTTTGGACGAAACAGACGATAACAACAGTCCAGAAAAAACATTCTTAGACAATGTTAATCCAAATTCAATTCAGGTGTTACAAGGCTTTGTTGAGCCTAACATGAAGGAAAGCAGACCGCAAGAGAAATTCCAATTCTTTAGACATGGCTACTTTAACGTAGACCCTAAACATACAACAGTCGATAAGCTCGTATTTAACCGCATTGTATCATTAAAGAGTTCATTTAAAATTTAAACGAAAGAACCAGGCGCATAACACCGCCTGGTTCTTTCCTATTCCACAATAGAACTCGGTACTTCTAAGATCAGTTTAGTTCCCTTCCTAGGTGAAGAGCTGATTAATAACTCTCCGCCTACCGAACGTGCTCGCTCATCCATACTAAACAAACCAACACCAAAGGTTTGATTCTTCACATCAAATCCCTTTCCTTTATCCTCAATCATAACTCGGATGACATCCTCTATTTCTCTAACAGAGACCGTCGCTTCATTAACTTCTGCATATTTCCGAATATTCGTGAGTGCTTCCTGAATAATCCTGTAAATCGTTAGTTCAATGCTGATGTCCAAGCGCCGATTTAACACGCATTCAAAATACACATCAATATTGTAATGGTCAGAATAACGGGTTAAAAACGACCGAATAGCTGGCACTAATCCTAAATCATCAAGTACGGAGGGCCGAAGTTCCCATGAGATCTCACGGATTTCTTCGATCAATTCGGTTGCTTCGGTTTGCATCTGTTCCAGTAGAGGATGGTCCATTTCGGCTAAGAGACGATTAATCGTAATCAAATGACTATACAGATTTTGTCCAATCCCATCGTGTAAATTACGTGACAAGCGTTTTCGTTCCTCTTCTTGAACATTAATGATAGTAGTCATCATTTTTTGAAGCTCTCGTTCGACTCGCTTTCGCTCGGTAATTTCATAACGAATCGCTAAGTATTGGTACGGCTTTCCCTTTTCATTTAAAAAAGGAACAATCGTTGTATCCATCCAATATAAGGTACCATCTTTTGCCCTATTGCAGATTTCACCTTTCCAAACTTCACCGGAACCGATTGTTTTCCACATTTTTCTGAAAAATTCTTTTGAATGGTACTGGGAATTAATAATTCGATGATCTTGCCCTAGGAGTTCTTCTCTGGAGTATTTCGAGATATGGCAAAATTGATCATTCACATATGTAATCATGCCCCGAGAATCGGTGATGGCTACAATCGAAGATTCATCAAGCGCAAACTTTATATCTACTAATTCCTGCATTGACTTTTTTAATTCTAACTCAAGATATGCGAAATTATTTGCAGGCTGGTCCATTTCCTTGTCCATTAGCTCCTCCCTGCATCTATCAAAGTATCTGTTCCGTCAATATTTTTTCTAAGTCTTGAGCAGCTTCCTTTACATACTGCTGATCAGTTTCAGTATACGTTTTCATTTTCCGATTACCAATAAGTAATACCCCTTTAGGTGCACTATGAAAAAACAATGGAACGGCATAAGTCGAAACAAGTTTTTCAGCAAGCATAATTGGGTGGTCCGTAATTTTTCCGATAATTCCCTTAGGAAAATCTGTAAGCATCATTGGACTTCCGCTTGAGATTATTTTTCCTGCGATGCCTTTTCCAAAACGGACAGTTATTCTTTTGTATTTTTCATTTAAATTGCCAGCAGCATAATGCCACTTAACATCTGGGCCCACTTCATTTTGCAGCGCCAGGGCAACAAATTCGCAATCAACTAAAGTCAACAGACTGTCGCAAACCTTCATTACTGCCGGACATCCCTCAATCTCTTTCATTCAAGAATTTCTCCTTAAATACCATAACCCAATAACCCTTTTCTTACGGCATATTCCACCAACTCAGGTCTGGTTTTCATCTGTAGTTTTTCCATCAACTTACCTTTGTGGGTTTCAACAGTTTTAACACTAAGCACCAGTTGTTCTGCGATTTCCTTATTGGAATATCCTTTCGCAATAAGAGTTAGCACTTCTTTCTCTCGATCGGATAAAAGATTGTACGTATCATTCCCATCTTGTTTTACGCTGCTCAAATATTCTTCCATCAACCTCTTCTGTGCAGAGGGATGCAAATAGGCATCTCCAACAGCAACTGATTCAATGGCTGACATTAATTCAGCATGTGGTGCACTTTTTAAGATACAGCCAGATGCTCCCCCTTGAATGGCACGAAAAAGGTACTCCTCATCATCATGCATTGTTAATATTAAAATATTCACTTGAGGCATTAACTTTTTCAATTCCATTGTCGCTGATAATCCGTCTTTTCCATGCGGCATGCTTAGATCCATGACCACAACATCAGGTTGTAACTTTAGCGCTTGTTTAATTCCTTCATTTCCTTCCGATGCTTCACCAATTACCTCCATTTCTGGATTCGTGTTTAACAGCATCTTAAGCCCCATTCTAACCACTGCATGGTCATCAACCAAAAGGATTTTTATCACTCTTAACTCTCCTTTAATCCCAGTTTAACGGAAGAGATATTTCTATGGACGTTCCTTCCCCTATTTTAGAGGAAATGTTGCACTGACCGCCAGTCAGAAGCATTCGCTCTTTCATTGCGGCAAGTCCAGATAATGGATTAAGGTACTTGTATTCCTCCGGTTGAAATCCTTTGCCAAAGTCATAAATGGTAATGGTCAATTCTTCCTCCGTCCAAATAAAATGAATGGTTATGTTGGAAGTATCTGCATACTTGGCAATATTGGCAAGTGCCTCCTGGCAGACTCGAAACACGGTAATACTATTTTTTTCAGATATCCATTTTTCTTCACCCGTTGTATCTAAGTCTACTAGGATTCCAAACGTTGATGTATATAACTTAAGATAACTCCTCATGGCTGGAAGTAAACCCAGGGTTGTCAGTGTCGGTGGATGTAATTCAACAGATAGGAGCCTAATTTCTTGAATGGTCTTTTCAATCAACTCCGACATTTCGCGGACATAATGTTTCATGTGTGGTTCTTTGGCACCTGATTTAATAAACTGTAAGCCTGTTAAGATACTATATAGATTTTGTCCGACACCTTCATGAAGTTCTAGGGCAATCCGTTTGATTTCTTCTTCTTGGGAATGAATTATATAAGAGCTAATCTGCTGTTTTGAACTTAAATCATCCATTTTGCCCCTCCAGTATTTTATTAAATTATATAAAGGCTCTGTTAAACTTGCCTGTTGATTTCCGCTCCAGGCGCTTCGCTTTCCGCGGGCGGTCCGGGGAGCCTCCTCGTCGCTGTGCTCCTGCGGGGTCTCCCCTGCCCCGTCCTCCCGCAGGAGTCTTCGCGCCTTCCACTCCAATCAACAGGGTGCCAAAATCAACAATAAGCTTCAACATAGCCTAAATAAAAAAGGCAGGTTCTTCTTAGAAAACCTGGACCTTTTTTATAGTATATGTTAAGCCGCTTTCTGAATCAAAAGCCTTCCATTGCCCTTCTGACTCTTTTACTTGTGAAGAAATCGGAACGGCAAGAAAATAAAAATCATCAAAATAAAAGCGGATATGAGTTCTATCTGGACAATACTGTATCTTTTTCACTAATTTCCTCACTGCGGGCGCTTGGTCTCCCCCCGAAGCATCTTGAATGGCTACCTCTACTGGCACACCAACAAACCGGTTCACTTCTTCTAGCTTAATGAGTTCCACAGCTGTTACATCCTCTCTTCACTGGATAGATGAACATCTTATACCCTTGCAGATACTCCCAAAACTTCTCATCGGCATTATCCTCGATGAATCGAATGGTTTCCTCTTCAGAACTCCAGTCACTCATACCTTTTATTTCTGCGATAACCATCTCAGCCCCATCAAGGTTTTTTTCCTCGAGAAACCAATTCAGGCGCTTTTTAGCAAAAGTAGTCTTTAATAACTCATCAATTTCAGCAGTAAAACCCCCTTCTTCTGGACGGACAAAACAAAAATCTATATAAGTCTCACTAGTCATTGACATTCACACCTTTTTTATAAATAAGGAATGCAACCGGAAATAAAATAACGTTGATGACCGCGGCTATAATCGTATTGGTATAATTTTCGTAGAAATATTGATGGACCATGTATTGAGTAAAGATAATGTTTAACATCAAAACTGCTAAAAGAAGGGCGACAGGCAAGTAACTACGCTTCATAACGTTTCACCCCCACGGCATAAACTACACCGTTTTCAACTTTTACATAAATTTCAGGAAGCGGACGGCGCGGTGGACCTGCGATTGGCGCACCCGTTTCCACATCAAATTTTCCGTGATGGCAAGGGCAAAGCATTTCTCCTTCATCCTTTTTCCAAAATACAGGGCATCTTAAGTGGGTACACGCATTTTGGTAGGCTACATATTTATTTTCAGATAATCGAATTAAGATTGCACTGTCATGTTCACCAGGAAAGGCAAAGTCAACTGCATCTCCTACAGGCAAAGAATTAACATTAGTAATTTTTTGCTTTGGATATTTTTTATCTCCTAATCCGGTTAATTCTTTTGCAGCTAATGCTCCCCAAGGAAGAGAGGAAACAGCAAATACTCCTGCTGCTCCAACTAATGTTTTCATAAAGCCTCGGCGGTCTAGTTTTCTTTCATTATTGCGGTTTATATTATGGGTATAATTATCTTCATTGAATGGGATTTTATTATTTTTTTCTATCATGTTCATCCCTCCTAAAACAGTTTCGTAACGCCTTGCAGAATACCAGGCAGGTTCACTTTTACATTTGTTTCGCCCTCTAAATAAGGCATACTTGTAACCCATTTTCCGTTATCTAGGTTAAATTGTTTTTGTTTCGCTTCTATCTCTTCATCTGTCAGCCATTGTAATGTATTCGATGGGCATACGCTCGCACACATTGGCGGAATGCCGTCCTTTGTCCGGTCGATACAAAGATCACACTTGTACATTAAATTTTGCTCTGTATCAAACTTTGGTATTCCATATGGACACGCAATGGTACAGTTTTGGCAGCCAATACACTTTTCCACTAGAGCCGAAAGCACGGCACCTGTTTCATGGATTTGAATGGCTTGGGCTGGACAACTTCTAGCACAAGCCGGATTTACGCAGTGCAGGCACATAAGAGGCATGGTTTGACGGTTAACAAGCGGGTTCACATCGTAAACATAGTTACGGTTACGTTCTTCATGACCGCCACACTGTGTACAAGCCGCCAAACATGAGCGGCACCCTATACAGTTTTCAAGTTCAAGATATAGCCTCTTTTTCATTTACTGCACCTTCTTCATTTCTAGTTTTTCAATCTGAGCGGCACACGCTTTAAATTCCGGCATCCGTGACATAGGGTCAAGCGCTGGAATAGTTAATAGATTAATAGATTTCTCGTGGCCAAAATGGTACGGAACAAATACGGTATCTTTTCGAATCGCTTCAGTGATTTTCACTTTATATTCAGCCTCACCTCTACGTGTAAAGAGGCGTACAAATTCTTCATGTTCAATATTATATTTTGCAGCTGTTTCTGGATGTACTTCTACATATGGCTCTGGGCACATATCCCGTAAAAACTGAATGCGGCGAGTTTGATTCCCAGAAAGATAATGGTAGACAACACGTCCGGTTGTTAAGCGTAACGGGTATTCCGCGCACGGCTCTTCAGCTGGCGGACGGTATGGTAAGGCACAGATTTTTGCTTTTCCATCTGGATGGTAGAATTTTTTATCTAAGAACATGTGTGGTGTTCCTGGATCGTTTTCATCTTTACATGGCCAGAACACACCATCTTGCTTGTCGATTTTATCCCATGTTGCTCCGTAATAGTCAGCATAACCGCCCTTAGACGCTAGACGGAATTCATCAGCGACATCCTTCGCCGTTTTCAAGTGGGAGAAATACTTGCCTCTGCCTAGGTACTCTGCTAACTCTGCTTGAATCTGCCAATCTGGCTTTGATTCACCAACTGGTTCTTGTGCTTTATTGATTTTAATAATCCGGCCTTCTAAATTGGTTACCGTTCCTTCATCCTCTGACCATGTAACGGTTGGAAGGATGACATCCGCAAATTCAGCTGATTCTGAAAGATAGAAGTCTGCACAAACCATAAAATCTAAGCCTTTTAACGCTTTGCGGACAAAGTTTAAGTTTGGTGCGGATACTGCTGGATTGGAGCAAAGCAAATACAAACCTCTGATTGTTTTTTCCTCCATAAGTTCGAACATTTCATAGGCAGAAACACCAGGCTGCGGCATTTCTTCAGGTGTAATTCCCCAAACCTTACATACTTCTTCCACATGCTTCGGATTGGTAATTTTTCGATACCCTGGAAGCAAATCGGATTTTTGACCATGCTCACGTCCGCCTTGACCGTTTCCTTGCCCAGTAAATGTTGCCACTCCTGCTTTAGGACGGCCAATTTTTCCTGTAACTAAAGCCATGTTCGTGTATGCAGAAACGTTATCCACACCTTTATGCTGCTGTTCAATCCCACGTGCAAACATGACAATAGCATTCGGTGCTTTTCCGTAAATTTCTGCGGCTCGGATGATTTTTTCTGGAGCCACTCCGGTCAGTTCACTTGTATATTCTGGTGTAAATTCTTTCACCAATTCTTTTGTTTCTTCAAAGCCATTCGTATGATTATTAACGAATTCTTCATCCGCATAGCCGTTTTGAATAAGTAAGTTTAGAATACCATTAGCTAATGCAAGGTCTGTTCCAGGACGTAAATCCAAGTGAACATCCGCTCTTCTTGCAATTGGGGTTTCACGTGGGTCAGCTACAATTAAGTAACCTCCTCTTTCCTGGACAGCCCATATTCTGAACATCGAAGTTGGGTGACACTCAGCAGTATTGCTTCCAGCGATGAACAAGCAATCTGTTTCATGGAGATCTGTCCATGGTAGAGTTGAACCACGGTCAACGCCAAAAGAGCGAAGGAACCCGCCTGCTGCACTTGACATACAGAAGCGTCCGTTATAATCAATGTAGCGTGTTTGCAATCCAACCCTGGCAAACTTCCCTGTCAAATAACATTTTTCATTTGTCATCGATACACCACTGAATACTGACAATGTATCTTTTCCGTAATTATTTTGAAGGTCGGCAAACTTTTTAGCAATTAAGCTGTAGGCCTCATCCCAGCTTGCTTCACGAAATCCTTCTTTTGTACCCTTAAGTGATGCATCATCGCGGATTAATGGTTTTAGGATCCGATCATCATGGTTTGTTTGCTGGTATGCAGTAACCCCTTTAGGGCACATTTTTCCAACGTTTACGGGCCAATCATACCTTGGTTCCACCCCGATGATTTTATTTGTTTTTGTATTAACACGCAGGTTCATTCCACATTGCATTCCACAATAACTACAATGAGTTTTTACGAGCGTTTCATTTGGATGACGAAGATTTTCTATTTCTTTAAAAAATTTATCCCTTTGCATTCTGGTTTGCCTCCTTGACCTTAACTTGATGTGTTGCGAAGCCTGAGAATCTTGAGATTCTATATTTTCTGCGACATGGCAGACATAGTTCTGCAAGATTAAAACCATCCTGCATGTTAAATTCCATTTCATTGACACCTAAAACTTGAATAACATCATTCGATTGTTCCACTGATACAAAATGGTCTCCGCATACTTTACATTCCTTCATATGTTGTTCTCCATAATGTTCACGGTAATTTCTTGCAAATACACTCATTGGACGGAAAGGAATATGAGCAAGCTTTCCGAATGGCAGGTAAATGAGTGTAACAATAACTGAAAATTGATGAATCAGTGACATTTGCGACTGCATCCAGCCATGTAGGAATACGTTTTGAACTGTTAATAAAAGTCCAGTAACGGAAATAAACAATAATAGATAAAGCGGTAAGAAATCGTACATAAACTTCTGTTCGGCTCTGGCTTGCATGTTTTTTAAGCGGCGGTTTAGAGCCATACATACTCCTGATGTAACCATGATTGCAGCAATATTAAGTGCGTTATAGGATAACCAAGCGATGATTCCATCCGCTTTCACGTTCATTACATTCATTCCAAATAACACGATGGTATAGTAGCCATTCTCTTCCATCGTAAAATACATCCAGCTGAACACTAGCGGGAAGGTTACCAAGCACGCAAGGACACAGCCCCAACCGATTAAAATGTGCTGCACCCAGCGGTACATGCCACGATTCCGGATGAAATCATAAATGGCTAAATGATTTACAGCCGTTTTAGGTGTGCTTTTCCGAAACAATAGCTTTAAGCCTTTTTTGATAAAAATTTTGGTAGGCGGTCTTTCTCCCCAAGCAATAAAGCGGTAAAAAAATCCTCCAATAAATACAATGGTACCTACCATATATCCGTATAGATTTAAGTCAACATGTGTAAACATTCTTGTACCGATAAACGTTAAAATGGCAAGTCCGACAACTGTCAGAAACATCGATTTAGCAAAATGAGATGCAAACGCACCATTGACCGAGCGCTCTTGTTTTTTAGTTATTGTAATATTAGCTTCCATTGGAGTTCCTCCTAAATAAAAATAACACTACCGTTTTTTCATACTCTCATTGTAAGAAAAACGGCAGTGTTATAAATATCAGGGAGTTCCCCCATTATGGGGGAAAAAAACCCCTAGAAACGTTATTTTAGACAAATGTCTGTCACATTTAGTTTTGGAGCATATTTTGAGTGTATTTTTTTCTCCAAGAATATAGTAGCAGTAATAAACCGATAAGTATTTGCAAAGTAAACAGGACGGAATCCCAGAATAGAAAAGAAGTCGGACCTTCAGAAAACCCGGGAAAAACTTTTTGCCATACAAAGAATACCTGCGGGATATAAAAGAATGTATAAATTAATACTGTCAGTATGACTCCGACTAAATAAAAGCTTGAATATAAAAAAATAGTCTTTCTTTCTCCCTCAAAAACAACCTCATTCATTGATGGCGATTTTAAGAATGGCAGTTTCTCTCTTATCAATCCCTGTGCATTTTCCATTAAGTTGTAGCAGCCAGTTACATTTTCAAGAACGAAATATAAATCCGTCTTCATATAAATAAAGCATTGATAAACCATGCGAATGAATACGTCGAAAACCACAACGTTCATTATACGCAGAAAAATCTCTGATCGACTGGAAAAAACTAATTGACTAAGCAATGCAATTGAAAGGATAAATGTATCAAAGCAAAGACCTGCGAGGAATAAAACATTCCGATTTTTCGAGGAAAGTTTCCAAACCAATGACATATCTGTTTCAAGGACAACTAGAATTAACCGGTGCCCCACTTCCAATTTCGTAGGGAGATTTTGAGCTCTCATCGCTAAAATATGACCAAACTCATGTATGAGGACAAGTATCATGGTTACCCCTATCCAAATTGGAATATTCAACACCATCAAATCAAAGATAAATATATCTTTATACTGTGGAATGAATGATGGTTTAATGATGAAAAGGAGCACATTGACGAGGAATGAAGTTGAATAAATATAGAAGGCAGCTTTATTAAAAAAGAATTTCCCCAGTTTTGGTGAAATCCATAAAAAGCCCAGGTCTTTCTTTTTCTTTTCCTTCATGTCAACTTTTACACCATCAACTTCATCTATCAAGTTCATGATTAGTAATTGATTGGCAAAATCGAGGATATCTACTTCCTCATTAGGGTATTTATCCCTAAGAATCAGTTCAATTTCCTCTAACGACCCTCCGTTGTTTATTAAATGGATTGCATCAATACAAACCTTCGGCATCTCATAAAACTCACCTAATGCATAATCTTCAACGATAAAATGTTTTTTATCCATGCTAATATTAATTGGGACCAACAAAAGACGTGAATGAAGTGTAAGTTTCATGTTAACACCCTTTAGCTTGTTTTTTATCATTAAGAAAGGATGCTTAGCTTTTCGCTAGCATCCTTTTTTTCAACCTTTCCAACCAGGGACAAATTGACACCACCAGCAAGTTGTTCTTACCTTTTTTAGCTTACGGATTTTCATAAATCCACCTCCCTAGGTAATTCACTTTCTTTCAACCATGGATATTTTTCGTGGAACTTAATCCATGCTGGAAATACCTTCTTAAATTCTTCCACTAAGGTTGGGTCAAATTGCGTACCATTCCCTTCAAGGATACGCTGATATGCTACTTCTACCGGCATTGCAGATCGATATGATCTTGAAGATGTCATCGCATCAAACGCATCCGCTACAGCGGTAACCCTTGCAAGTAATGGGATTTCCTCTCCCACTAAGTGGTCCGGATACCCTTTTCCATCCCAGCGCTCGTGATGTGAACGGATTACACAAATACTATCCCTTATTCCCTCCACATCCTTAACTGCTTCAGCACCTACAGTAGGATGAGTTTTAATAATTTCAAATTCTTCTTTTGTGAGTTTCCCAGGTTTCATTAAAATTGAATCATGGATATGGATTTTACCAATATCATGTAATAAGCATGCATAATAAAAAGATTTTTGTTCCTTTAATGAAAAGATACCGATTTGTTTTGCTAATAATATTGCATAGCTTGCTACACGTTCACTATGTCCTCTTGTGTATGGGTCCTTCAATTCAAGCGTAGCAATTACACCTTTTACGATACCTTCTAATTGTTTGTCGTATGAATTACTTATTGCTTTTACGTATCCCTGAAAACGAACTAATAAAAAAAATGCCATGATTGACAGTACAGCTATCAAAATAATTGGGATGATAACATAAGAAGTTTTTAGGATTATACCAACAAATAAATACCTTGCCGTAACACCCAAACTTACTAGCCAAAAATAACGTCGATTAAGGAAAAGAGGAAGTGATAAAAGTAAAAACACCTCTATTAAATTCCCACTTTTGTAGGACTCTCCCCTTCCGTAGAAGGATAAAATATCCACAATAAAAGTAACCGATATGTAACTTATAAAAAATACGTATTTTATTGAAGCTTGCTTATTACGCTTATTTAAATAATAAGCTACAGGAATTAATATCGTTAAAAGGATATAGGTTAAATAAAAAAATTTACTAGGCGGGCCCACTGCTTCATGTTCAATGAAGGCTGGAAAAAGATAGTAATAAAAAAAATCATAGGATATAAGAATTATATAAAAAAATAGTAGGAACCATTTAACAGTTCTTATTTCTTCCTTAGGTAACATAAAGTCCTCCACGTACATATCACATAGTACTTAACAAAAAGTACATTAGAAATGGAAATATAATATATTATTTAATCGATGAAAGGAAAAGACAAAATCTATTAACTTTCAATATTCCTCTACATTATATATCATTCATAATACCCTTGTAACATGTTATTTTGAGGAATTTTGTATAATTGTAGAACTATATATCTATTTGTTTGATTGGTAAAGATACAATTACCCGTGTACCTTTGTTAATCCTGCTTTCTATTTTCAGCTCACCTTTATGATCCTTAATGATTTGATTCGTAACCATTAAACCTAAACCTGTTCCATCTGTTTTTGTCGTAAAAAATGGTTCACCAAGATTTAGAATGTTCTCTTCTGTAATTCCATCCCCTTCATCTTGAATAGAAACAACCATTTTCTGTTTCTCTACTACTTGAACACGTATTTCTATCCTGCCGCCCTCAGGCATGGATTCGATTGCATTCTTAATCAAATTGATAAACACTTGCTTTAGTTGTTTTTCATCACAATCAACAGGAGGTAATGGCCCTGCCATTATTGTCTCTACCGTAACTCCTTGTCTCTCCGCTTGTTGTTGTGTAATCGATAAAGTATATGCAACCACTTCTTCAATACTAGCTTTTTCGAATTTAATGACTCTGGGTTTACCTAGATACATCAAATCATGTACGATTGTATTAATCCGATCAATTTCCTGAATCATAATTGGATAAAAATCGTTTGTGTTTGGGTATCGTTCTTGCTGCAATTGTGTAAAGCCTCGTAATGAAGATAAAGGGTTTCGGATTTCATGTCCAATAGCCGCAGCCATTTGACCAATGACAGCAAGCTTTTCTTTTTGACGAAGCTCATCGTAAACCGTTGTTAAGGAATTAATATAAGAATAAAAACGGATTAATAAAATATACGCTAATACTGAAATAGTTAGATAGATAAGGACTGGTATTAAAACATTAAGGTCTTCTAATATCAATCCTAATAGTAAATCCTTACCAATTAGACCTATGGACACTGTCCAAAAGTACCTTTTATTCACAAAAATCGGAGTATAGAGAATTAATAAAACTTCGACTATATTTCCTGTTGCAAAATGTTCTGTAGTCCCAATATACCTCACTAGATTGTCTATAATATCAATAATTAGAAAACTAGAAATGTATAAATATTTTACAATATAGATGTTACCTACTTTTATATAATAAATAGCTAGAATTAAAACTCCTACTAATATTAGGTACATCCATAATCCTAGCCCACCTCTTATTTCCCTATGTGATGCTCCATTGAAATATAGACGAAAATAATAATAGAAAATATCCCAAGAAAAAAATATGAAATTAAATAACCAGATAAATAGTATGATTGCCTTCCGTTCTTCAAAAATAAGCTTTGGATTCTTGATGCCTTCTTTCATGATGTAGTTTCTCCCCTAATCTAATCTTCAAAAAGTAAGTAATAAAAATCCTGCTTCTATTTTATCATCTTTCTTTCACTTAATTGACATCAATTTTGTAAAATCGATGAATTTCGACACATTTCGATACAATCCACAAAAAAAAGGACTTACTCGTGGTAAGCCCTTCTACTTTTATCTCTTAGCTAACTTTTTTCATTTGTTCAACAGTATTATTTAAGGTTGAATGTTTGCGGCCATATCCAAAATAGACGCATAATCCAATCACAAGCCACACTCCAAAACTAATCCATGTTGTTTTTGGTAACTGAAGCGCTAAGTATCCACAGAATACAAAAGCTAGAATCGGAATATATGGTACAAATGGAACACGGAATCCAGTCTTTGGTGCTTGCTTGTTTTTACGGAGAAATAGAATTCCTACTGCCACCGTCATAAAGGCAAATAACGTTCCGATGTTTGTTAACTCTGCCAGTTTATTCAACGGAATGAATCCAGCAAAAATCGAAACTAGTAAACAAGTAATCCATGAATTCGCCATTGGTGTCTGCTTCTTCTTATCAACCTTAGAAAATACTTTTGGTAAGAGGCCATCACGGCTGATTGCATAGAATAAACGAGATTGTCCATAAAGCATAACCAATAATACAGTGGTGATACCTGCAATCGCACCTAATGAAATAAAACCTGCTACCCAATCCTGATGAATATAATTAAGTGCAAATGCAACAGGATTTTTCACACCTAATTCTTGATAAGGAACAATACCAGTTAAAATTCCAGAAACAATGATATATAGCACGGTACAAACTAGTAAGGATGCAATAATACCAATTGGCATATTCTTTTGCGGATTTTTTACTTCTTCAGCTGCAGTAGCTACAGCATCAAAACCAATATAAGCAAAAAATACGGTTGCTGCACCAGCTGTAACACCTGAGAAACCAAATGGCATAAATGGTGTCCAGTTTGCAGGCTTTACATACCAAGCACCTACACCAATAAACAATAACACTACTGCCAGTTTAATAATTACCATAATCGTATTAAATCGAGCGGATTTCTTAACACCCTGTGTAAGTAGTAATGTAAGAATTAGTACGATTAGGATGGCCGGGACATCAATAAATGTCCCGTTTGCTGGATCATACGCACTAGTTAATGCTTTAGGAAAATGAATACCAAACCCTTCGAGCAATCCTTGTAAATAGCCGGACCATCCACTTGCAACCGCAGAGCAAGCTAATCCATATTCTAAGATTAAATCCCATCCCAATATCCAGGCAATGAGCTCACCAAATGTTGCGTAACTATAGGTATATGCACTTCCCGATACTGGAACCGCAGAAGCAAATTCCGCATAACAAAGGGCGGCAAAGACACAAGCTAGTCCAGATAGGATAAAAGATAAAATAAGTGCTGGCCCTGCATGTTCTGCGGCAGCAACCCCTGTTAGTACAAATATTCCTGTTCCTATACTAGCCCCAATTCCAAGCATGGATAATTCAAATGCCCCTAAATCTTTCTTTAAGACTACATCTTTTTGTCCAGCTTCTTGAATGAGGTCCTGAATTGATTTTTTTCTAAATAAATTCATTAGCTAAACCTCCATTATTTATGTCGGAATGTTCTGAAAAAATACCCCGCATAAAATTGTATAAAGAAATTAAAAAATTATATATCGAAATAATATAATTAATTTCGTAAAAAAGCAATATTTTTTGAAAAATATAATTATTTGAAAATAATACCATGGAAAATACAGTGATTTCTTTCCGCTTTATATACCAAGGTTAAAAGTTTCTACTATATGAGTATAATAAATTAAATTTTGAGTTTCAGACCGTTCTGTTTTATTTCCACAAAAAAACCGATGACTTCGTAATATTACGAAATCATCGGTTTCATTATTGTTTAAGCAATCTTACTTTCCAGCTTTACCCGAGGTGAATTCCACATACTAATCCATTTCTTAATAGCTGTAATCATTATAATCATACCTAATAATAACATAATGATAGACAATACCCCATTCAAGACACTATAACCCGCAGCTGCCTGATTGAGATAAACGTTTTTCACCATCCAATATCCTGCATAGTTTACAGTAACAAAGAGATAAGCTAGCGGTATCAAGCAGGTCAGCATGTAACGGCGTTTGTCTGCAATACTCAGAATCACTGTCGCACCGACAATTAGGCCAATCGATGCCATTAGTTGATTGGAAACACCAAACAATGCCCAAACAGAACCAATATCCCCAGAGAAGAGCAGGTATCCCCACATAAAACATGCTAATGCACTTGCAAAAATAGATCCTGGAAGCCAATCTGTCTTCTTCAGCGGCTTATAGAATTCCCCGAAAAAGTCTTGGATTAAATAACGAGCAACACGAGTTCCTGAGTCGATGGCAGTTAGAATAAATACCGCTTCGAACATAATAACAAACTGGAAGAAGTATGATGATAGTTTTGCAAACCACGGAATGCCAGTGAAGATATAGGTCATACCTACCGCTAATGTTACGGCACCGCCTGTTCTGCCTTCAAGATTAATCCCAATTTCATCAGCAAGTTTTGGCAGTTCCTGTACCTGCATACCAAGTGTCTTAAATACTTCAGGTGTCGAGTTAATGGCAAAGTAATCTGCCGGCTGAAGGGCTGTTGCCGCAATCAATGCCATAATACCAACCACACACTCTACTAGCATCGCGCCAAAACCAACAACCTTAATATCAGACCAACGATCAAGCATTTTTGGTGTAGTTCCCGAGCCTACGAAAGCATGGAAACCAGAGATCGCGCCACAAGCAATTGTGATTGAGATAAACGGCCAAACAGGTCCGCCCAGAACTGGGCCGCCGCCTGATGTAAATTTTGTGAAAGCAGGCATCTCAATTGCGGGATTAATAATAAATACCCCGATGATGAGCGCAATAAATACACCAATTTTCATAAAGCTGCTTAAGTAATCACGTGGTGCTAGTAATAGCCATACTGGTAACGCCGCTGCAAAAAACGCATAAATCGGTAGAATAATAGCTAATGTTTTTGTATCTAATGTCAGCCAATCACCTAATACCGTACCTTGAATGGACGGACCAGCAAATACGCCAACCATTACGAGAATAAATCCGACGGTGGATGTTAATTTTAAGTTGCCAGTTTTTTTATAAGCAATTCCTACCAACATCGCAATTGGAATTGTGATTCCCACTGAGAAAGTACCCCATGGATTGTGTTCAAGTGCATGAAGAACAACCATGGAAAGTCCTGCCATTGTGATGGTAATAATGAATAGCATCGCTAGACCTGTACAAAAACCCGCAACAGGCCCCAACTCGTCTTTGGCGACTTCTGATAAGGATTTTCCTTTTTTCCGCATTGATGCAAATAGGACAACTGCATCATGGACTGCTCCGCCAATAACTGCCCCAATTAAGAGCCATAATAAACCAGGCAAGTATCCAAATTGTGCTGCAAGGATGGGACCGACAAGTGGTCCTGCTGCAGCGATGGCTGCAAAGTGATGACCAAATGTTACCCATTTATTGGTTGGAACATAGTCCTTTCCATCGTTTAATTCATGTGCCGGTGTCTGCTTTGAATCATCTAATTTTAATACCTTTGCTGCCATGAATGTTCCGTATAAACGATAAGCAATCATTAATATACAGATTGAGCCGATAACAATTGAAACCGCATTCATCCTACTCTTACCTCCTACATTTTTTCTCTTGTCTCTAGCATACCGAAAGAAAACGCTAACATAAGGTTTTCATTCTAAAATGCAAGTTTTAGAGGATGAAAAACAAGAATAATAGAATGAAATGCAAAAAACAGCTTCTTAAAAACCAAGAAGCTGCTTTAACTCTTTTGTATAGGTTCTGCTTACTGGAACCTTTTCTCCATCCTTCATAATTATGTTGTAGGTAGAATTAAACCATGGTTCGATCTCGACAATGGCATCAACATTAACTAAATAGGCTCGGTGGACACGAATGATGGATGAATGCTGCAATTTTCTTTCGAAAGTGACCAGCGAATCACTGACAGAGTACTTTGTATTCTCTATGGCAATGACTGTTCTCCCCTCATTTGTACCAATATAGAGTATGTCACTAATGTTTACGATTACAATTTTTTCATCAATTGTGATCGCGAGCTTTTCTGACCTTTCATTTCCAAGATTATGTTTCTGACTAGAAAAAGGAATTGCTTGTTTCTGATTTTCTATTAGCTTATATAACTTATCAATCGTTTGTAAGACTCTCTTTTCTTCAAAAGGTTTTAAGATATAGTCAATAGCATTTAATTCAAAAGCCTGGAGAGCATATTCATCAAATGCCGTCGCAAAGACAATGAATGGAGGATGATTAAGTCTATTTATATGTGCAGCAATTTCGATACCACTTTCATCAGCCAGCTGGATATCTAAAAAAATCACATCCAGGTCGAGGTTACTTATTTTTTCTATCGCGCTTTCAACACAATCCGATTCCCCTACGATCTCAATCTGTTTGCTTCGTTTGAGAAGATAGGCCAATTCATCTCTTGCTAATGGTTCATCATCCACAACAAAGGCCTTTAACAACATCCTCACCCCACTTTTTGTTGTTGTGTTAACGGTAGTGTAATTGATACTTTCGTTCCTTTATTCAAGTTGCTTTCTATTTGGAATGAAGCAGTTTGACCATAAATTTCTTCGATTCGCTTTTTGATATTCCAGAGTGCTGTTCCTGTTCCACCAGAAGAATCTACTGTTTGGTTACCCAGAGTACCAAGCAGCTCAGTTGAGATCCCCTTTCCATCATCTTTTGTTAGAAGGACCATGTTCTCCCCTTCCTGATAAGCGCGAACCAAAACTGTCCCACTTTTAGCTTTTGGAAAAGCATATCGAATCGCGTTTTCAACCAGCGGCTGCAACGTAAATGGCGGAACCAGTACTCTTTCTAACGCTGGATCAATATCTAATTCAACATGATAACGGTCTGGAAAGCGTGCTTGCTCAATGGTTAGGTAAGCTTCAATATGTTCAAGTTCTTTTTCAAGCGGTATGAGCATTTGCCTTGCCCCTTGAAGATTACTTCGGAAGAAGGTACTAAGTTTGATTAATAGACTCCTAGCTTTATCAGCATCTGTACGAATCAGGCTTGAAATGGTATTTATGGCATTAAATAAGAAATGTGGATGGACTTGTGCCTGCAACGCCTTAATCTCCGCATCTTTTAATAATCTTCTTTGTATTTCCAGTTCAGCCATTTCCAATTGGACTGAAAATAGGTTGCTCAATCCTTCTGCCAATTCTTGCTCAACACGGTCAAGTTTACTAGAATCAGTGAAATACAACTTTAGTGTCCCTACGGTTTTAGTATGAATCCTTAATGGCAAGACGATGGCTGCCTGCAAAGGGCAGTTTGGATTAAAGCATTGAATTTCGTGTGCAGTCTTTGCAATCGTGATTCTTCCTTGTTCCAGCACCGTCTTCGTTAATTCGGTTGCCATATTTCCTGAGGGAATATGATGGTCTGAGCCTGTACCCACATGAGCAAGAACATGGGTCTGATCTGTAATCGAAATGGCATCCGCATTGGTCCAATTAAGAATTATTTCGGCTGCTTTTGTACATGAATCCACATTTAAACCCTGTCTGAAGAACGGCAGTGTTTGATTGGCAATATACAACGCTTTATGTGTTTGAAGCGCCTTCATTCGTTCTTGCTCTTGAAGAATCTCCTGTATAATTAACACAAATAGAAGGGTCCCGAAACCATTAATCACAATCATTGGGAGGGCAATCACCTCAACCAGATTCACGGCCTCGTTATATGGTCTGGCTATTAAAAGAATAATCCCCATCTGAACGCATTCCATGAATATTCCCATGATTACGGCTTTCCAGGGTGAATTTCCTTCTTGGATCTTAAACCGTTTGCTTAAGAAACCTGTAACAACCCCAGCCATAATCGTTGATAGGGCACAAGCCTCAGCAGTAAAACCGCCTAAAGTCAGGCGGTGGATTCCAGCAATTAACCCGACCCCAATACCAACTATAGGTCCGCCAAGTAAACCACCAATTGTTACTCCCATAATCCTAGTATTAGCAATGGCACTTTCATTGTCCATATTTGTCAGCCAGTCCTGGGAGGTAATCGTCCCATGTCCTATCTCTACACCCGTGTAGTTGCTGATGACTCCGAAGGCACCGAAAATTGCAATCAGCGCTGCTTTAGCGGTAATTCCGTGTTCATTATGTATAATTTGACGGAATGATTTCATCCTTGAGAGAAGAAACGCTACTATGATAAGAATACCAACACGTTCAAGCATGAGAGGCAATAATTCAATCATGGTATCTCACCTTTCGTCTATACTTCCCTACTACAGTACCAAAAAAATAAACCAACTGTCTCTAGCGAGTTTTTCCCGTAAAACTCCCATAATAAATATAACATTTTCGATCTTCATCAATCTCCCTTGAATCTAGGTTGAATTCCAACCACTTTCCATCTCTTTGGATGTAAATAAAATCGGAATGAAGAAGAGTCAGCACTTCTTCATGATTCCAAACTTCCTTTTGCTCGATAAGAACAGACCCGTTTCTTTGAAGCTCTCTCACCTCAAAACCTATATGTGAATAATTTTTCTCCGTGACATCCGTGTAGGCATCTTCTTTTTTTACATAAAGGACAGTCGTTCCATCAGGATCGATGGCAGTGGCCGTTACCACATACGTTTCTCCTTCTTTCACGAAGTATTCACATGACATTCTTGCTACAGCCTCACTCACCGTCAAGTGTTGATAATTCCAAAGGGCAGGAAACTTTTGATATTCGTCATCCTTTCGATATTCCAACCTCAAATTTCATCACTCTTTCTTTTTCTTTTCATTTTACCATTGTTTTCCCAAGGTTTGCTTTTATAATTAGATTATCAATTAAAAAAGGAGCGTGAAATGGTGAAGAAAACCCAATGGTTAGTGACTGGTGTCATCACTTCACTCGTAGCCGGCACCCTTTCTGGCTGTTCAAGCGATCGCCCGCCCAAGCCAGACGACAGCACCTGCCGAGACTGGGACTGGGACGATGATCAAGGGGTTTGGGAATGTGATGATACCCATTCGTCCCATTATGGTCATTATTTTTATGGAGGAAGTTATTATCGCAATAAATCATCACTCTTGAAATCCTCGGCTTATAAGTCCTACAAATCCTCATCGAGCTTTAAAGGTGGTTTCGGAAGTGGGTCAAAGGGTGGTTTCGGAGGATAAATATGTCGCAGTATTCACTGAAAAGAAGAAGTTTTTATTCGCAATTCCCAACCTTTTGGTCTGATTTATACGAAGGCGAGTACAGCCTATATCACGTTTATCCTATTTCTGAACAAACCAACAAGCGATTACATGAAGCAACGGAGCGAATGGGTATCGTTTTTTTCAAAACTGCTCGTCTTTTACGGAGTCTTACAGATGAACAACTCCTTGAATTTGGATTTCCACCGGCGAGTCTCCCATTTTTGAGGTTAAAAAATCTTTACCCTGAAACGATTATTGGCAGATTTGATTTTGTATTAACTGAGAATGGGTTCAAATTGCTGGAGTTCAACAGTGATACACCCACGTTTATTGTCGAATGTTTTCATATGAACGAACAGGTTTGCAAGGAATTTGGTTATCCGGATCCAAATGGCGGCGGAGAACGACTGCTTTCATCAGGAATTACACGTGCAGTGCTCGAGGCATCGAAAGGAAAACGAGATCCTAACGTTGTGTTCACAGCCCATTCTGACCATATTGAAGACTGGAATACCGTTCAATATTTAAGCAAGTTGTGTCAGGTTAACAATCGGACCGTACCATTGTCCGCACTTCGAATTATAGACGGTATCCTTGTTGATGAGGAGGATTATCCAATTGATGTATTGTATCGCCAAACCTATCCACTTGAACATCTGGTTAACGACCGGGACCCAATAACAGGAGATTTAGTTGGAATCGAATTATTACACCTGGTCAAGGCAGAGAAACTTTCCATGTTAAATCCTGTCTCCGCCTTTTTGCTGCAGCCAAAGTCAATCCAATGCTTAATTTGGGGGTTGGCGGAACAGGGCGCCTATTTTACAACGGAAGAGCAGGCGTGGATTAAAGAATATATGCTTCCCACGTACTTTGAAGCAGAGGAATTTTCCGGGCAGAGCGCTTATGTTCAAAAACCAACGTTCGGCAGAGAGGGAGACACGGTAACGATTTGGGATCAACATGCCAATGTAACTGCTCAAAATACCTTCCAAACCTATAAAGAGGAAGTTTCTGTCTTTCAACAGTATGTCCCTCTCCCTACTGTTTCACTGGAAACAGAAAAGGGAATCGAAGAACTTTCATTAGTATTCGGATCATTTCTTATTGCAGGTAAAGCCAGTTGTATCGGCATTCGCGCTGGCGGAAAAATTACAGGGAACGAATCTTATTTTTTACCAGTAGGTATTCAAAAACAGGGGGGAATGTAAATGACAAATTTCTTATTATATTTAGCCATTTCAATTGGTCTATTATTCGTAGGACTGGTTCTTATGGAAGTAACCACCAAGGTCAAGGAGTTTTCCTTAATGGCGAAAGGAAATAAGGCAGCGAGTTATGTCCTGGGCGGAAGACTTCTTGGGCTTGCCATTGTCTTGTACTCTACTGCTGCTAATTCCATTTCACTTATGGATATGGCGGTATGGGGAGGAATTGGAATTGCGGCCCAGATTGTGGTCTTTTACCTGGCTGAATGGCTGACACCTCGATTTAACGTAAGTCAAAGTATCGAGGAAGATAACCAGGCAGTTGGGCTTTTTCTCATGTTACTCTCAGTATCGATCGGTATCGTTATTGCTGGATGTCTAACCTATTAAAAAAACGCATCTCGAGGATGCGTTTTTTTGTTTTAAAGTGAATGATATGTATTCTTATCGCAGATCACAAACAACCGTGCCTCTTTAGGTATGGGTTCACTCCATTTTTTTAAAATATTTAAATCACTTCGATCGGCAATAAGCTGGGCACCCTTTTTCTTGAGGGACTCATAAGCATCTCCGTATGTCTTCCAGTCGAATCTTACTTCCACTTCCCATAAATCACTTCCCCCATCCCCATCCTTACGACTTAATAATTGTGTAAACAAATGGCTGGCCCCTTTTGTCTGCGCAGATTTTGCCATCAGGTTAGATACTGATTCATGAGAAAGAATAAATTCATCAATTTTGACATGTTTGAAGTTGCCGACATGCTTTTCATTTAGTATCTCTGCAATTGTATAAATATTTTTTTCCGTCCCTTCATCATATCGCTCGATCGAGGACGCGGTTAAAAGCGTTTTCCCATCTGCTAAATCCGCATTATTGATGCCATCCGGAGCAAAAAGCAGTACCGCTTTTGAACTTTCAATTTTCGCCCTTTTTAAGGTATCTTCATCCGTTGGACTCCCCTGAATATACAGAAACCTTTCATGTTCATATGGTGTCTTCTCTAATTCATCAATTAACACGACTTCCGTTTTGTTATCACCAATAAAAAGCTCCTTGATCGTGTTTTTACTTTTGGCGGTCCAGCCGACCACGACATAATGATTTTCTCCCCTAAAAGTCATTCTTCCTTCCTCCTTCATCCGTTTGTACTGTGTCACAGTATCGACAATCATCCCAATGACCACACCAAAAAGCCCAATTCCCGCTGTATAGACAATAACCATCGCCCAAATTCTTCCTAACTGTGTCGTTGGGTACACGTCTCCGTAGCCTACTGTGGTCATTGTCGTTAGAATCCACCAAACGGCATGGAAGGTGCTTTCAAATGTTGTCGGTTCAAGTACTTTCATAACTACGGCATTTATAAAAATATAAAGCGTTGTTACTAACAACACCGTCCGGTACCGATATTTAGATGCCGTTAGAAACAATCTTCGAAAAAATATCATCGCTAACCCTCCCCCATTACAATTGTTATAGAATTATATTTCTACTGTTTCACTTGATATTCCTTTAAACAAAAACAGTTGACACCAGCTCCAGATTACTGTAATATAAACATTTGTGCTTCACATTCATGTAACTTGTAATTTATTAGATAACGCAAAGTAAGAATTTTTTCTGGCATTCTGCTTATGTTTTAAAATAAAAACTTATTCACACTGGATCGGCTTCGGAGCCGTTAGGATGTAAGAGAGGTAGGGCTTACGTCGTTTAGGTATAAAACCTTCAGGTGGAAAAATAACCGCGGCAAACTTGTTTTTATAAACAATGATTATTTAAGTTTTTACTTGCGATAGCTGACAAGAACTACAGCAACCAATCACAAGTTACGATAAGAATTCTTTAATGAATTCAACAATGAAGGCAGAGGGATATTTATTCCTCTGCCTTCGCCCATTTTAGAATCTAAAAAAGTCCATGTGAAAAGGCCTGATTCCACATCAGACCTTTTCGTTCTTATTTTTTGATAACAATCGCTTGTTTCCCCATTTGCTCCCAAGCTTGGATAAAACTAGCTCGATTTAATTTCTGATTTTTTTCCCCATAAGGATTGTTAATATAAATATAATTTTCATCGTATCCCGTAATCACAACACTATGCTCACTAAAGGTAATATCGATTTTCCCCTGCGGTGTATCCCATGTTTGAAAAACAGACACTGGTGCGAAGCTTGATGTCGTGATAATCCAGACTGGAAGTCCTTGACCTACTTCTTCTAAAACTTCATCAAACGAATGATTAGTTAAATTAACTGCCCGATTACCAACGTATTTTTGCGCAAGTTCTAATACGGGACCATTATAAACCCCTAGTCCTGGACCATTCGCCATATCGCCGACAAACCCTGCATTAGGATTGCCCTTTTTCCCGTTACTATAAGTTAATGGGACAGTTTTAACCTTGTTAGCTAACTCATTTTTTGTCACTTCTATTCCGTGATAGTTAAGAATCATCGCCAGGCTGGTTATTTCACAGCCATTATAGAGTTTTGGTGCGTCCATTTGATTGATTAACGGCACATCCAGTTTGATACTATCAGGCACTTTCGGAGCCTCTTTGGCAAAGAGTGCAAGTGTCCGTGTTTTTAATGATGCAGCCTCGGTAACTTGTGCTGTTGCTGGACGTTCAAACCTTACCTTAAATATCGTTATGCCACTAATCACTATTATGAAGACAACGATTATAGAAATTACAATTTTTCTCATAAATGATTGTACCATTCCTTGTATTAGTCTTTGCTGGAGATTCTAGTAATATACTATTATATTACCTACTAAAATAGTTCAACGCAAGAAAGGAAAACATTTTCCAATTTATGATATCAATTGAATCTTAATTTTTTCTTAACTTAATTAAATTCCCCTTTAGTATATGACTAAAAGGGAATTTAATTAGGCTTTCACCTTATGTTGTCTAAATTTTTTCGTTATTTGATTAATTACCTCAGAGAAAACTAGCCCAAAGGCGATTGACCCCGCAAGCATGAAAACTTTTGCAGCCAATGTAACCGCTGAATAATAATCATTCTCCACAAAATTCCGCATCGCATCATAGGCGAGACCTCCCGGTACGAGCGGAATAATCCCTGCTACACTAAAAATGATTACTGGCGTTTTATAGAACTTTGCTAGTTCCTGACTAAGAACAGCTATAAAAATAGTTGCAGCCAATGTTGCTAAAATGGCATTATCTGAATAGTCTTCCAGGAGGAAATAAATTAACCAGCCACCCATTCCGATCAGCCCGCACTTGATTAGTGATTCTTTCGGGGCATTAAAAAGAATCCCAAAGGCGCCTGTAGCAATAAAACTGGTGATTGCTTGTGCAAGAACAGCCATGGTAAATCCACCTCACTTCACAAAAAAGATAATACGACGGCAATCCCTGCTCCAATCGCAAACGCGGTCAGAAATGCCTCAGCACCCTTAGATAATCCCGAAACTAGATGACCCGCCATTAAATCTCGGATGGCATTGGTCACTAGTAGACCTGGAACTAACGACATCACGGAGCCAATAATGATTTTATCTAATTGTTGACCAACTCCAAATTGGACAAACAAAAAAGAAAGTAAGCCAATCACAAACGATGCTAAAAACTCCGAGAAGAACTTAATCGGAACAAATCGATGAAAATAGACGAAACTAAGGTAACCCATTCCTCCTGAAATCATCGATGGTATAAAATCATTCCATCCGCCTTCAAACATGATCATAAAACAACCGCTTGCTAATGAGGCGGCAGCCACTTGGATCATAAATGGAAATGTTACATTGAGAGAATCAATTTCCTTTAAATGCTCCCAGGCCTCTTTCAAATTGATTTCACCACTGCTAATTCTTCTTGATATGCTATTTACCATCGAAACTTTTTTCAAGTCTGTTGAACGGTCTGAGATTCGAATCAGCTTGGTCTTCGTCGGTTCTGACCCCTCTGCTGAAAAAATAATTCCCGTTGGGGTTACATAACTATGCGTATGTTCAATACCAAAGGCAGCCGCCATTCGCATCATTGTATCCTCGACACGATAAGTCTCGGCCCCGCTTTGAAGCATGATTTTCCCCGCCAGTAAACAGACCTCCATAATTTCATATGTTTGTTCTACTTGATTTCCCATTGTTCACACCACACACAATTCTACATTTGTTACTTAGTTTAAATTAAAACTCACATTTAATCAAAATTGATTGGCCGTTTAGTTTATTAATTGATAATCTGTTTGTTTTTTCATAAAAAATAACCTATCCGCTATGTGAATAGGTCCAAAATAGTTCAACTATTTTTGCTTATAATAAGTAATCGCTAGTGCAAAAGCCAAGACGGTTCCTTTGACAATATCCATCGCATAATATGGGACCGACATCATCACAAGTCCGTTTTGTAGAATCCCAATCAGGACGGCTCCAACAAATGTTCCAAACGCATTGGCTTTCCCGGCCCCCAGTACAGAAAAGCCAATATAGGCGGCGGCCACTGAGTCCATTAGGTAAGGTGCACCAGAGTTAATTTCTGATGTCAACACCCTTGAAGCCAGTACAATCCCGCCAATAGAAGCAAACAATGCCGAAAGTAAGTACGCAGCCACTTTATATTTATTGACAGGAATTCCTGAAAGTCTGGCTGCTTCTTTGTTTCCACCAATCACATACATATAGCGACCATGCTTTGTATAATTCAAAAATATATGCACAAGAATCACCGTGACTGCCATAATAATGATAATCCATGGAACTTCGCCGATTTTTGTAAAAAATGGACTAATCAGACCTGTTGCCATCGAGCCATCAGACATAACCATATTTTGTGAAACGGTTGCTCCTTTTGTATAAGTCAGTGCGGTCCCTTGAATGATAAACATAGTTGCAAGCGTCATCAGCATGTCTGGAATTCTTAATTTCACAATCATAAATGAGTTTAATGCACCTACAACTAAGGATGCCGCTATTGCAGAAATGATTGCTACCAGGGTATTTTGCGAAAACCAAACAAACATCGAAATAACAATCGCGTTTGATAAGGAAGCGACTGACCCTACCGATAAATCAAAACCATCTACTGACAAAGATATGGTAATCCCAATCGCGATAATTGTTACAATCGAGATGGAACGTAAGATATTGATAATATTGCTGCCTTGGATAAAGGTAGGATTGGCAGCCGAGAAAATAATAATAAGTGCAAGAATCGTAATAATCGTTCCATACTTATATAAAAATTGAAATATCTCAAATCCTTTTTTGGCAGGGGCTTCCTGCTTCTTTGCTGCGATATTTGCTTCCATTCTATCTGCCCCCTGTTGAATAAAATAATAATTCTTCTTCGTTGGTTAGTTTTGTCTCAACTTCCTTAACGGACTTTCCGTCATATAAAACATAGACTCGATCGGTAATTCCAATAATCTCCGAAAGTTCGGATGAAGCATAAATAATCGCTTTGCCTCGGTTGGCCAACTCATTAATTAACTCAAAAATATCCTTCTTTGCTCCCACATCGACACCTTTAGTGGGTTCATCAAAAATATAAACGTCAGCCTCAGCTACAAGCCATTTTCCAATTGCTACCTTCTGCTGGTTTCCTCCAGAAAGATTCTGCACTTTTGTTTCTTCTGATGGTGTTTTAATTCCGAGACGGCGGACCAAGTGTTTAGCGGTCTCTTTTTCCTTTTTTCGATTTAAAAAGCTAAACACCTTTGTGAAATCCCCTAAATTCGCTGCCGTTAAATTGGTTTCAACAGATTCCAGTACAAGAATTCCTTCTTTTCTCCGTTCTTCCGGTACTAGAGCAATTCCCTTCTTAACTGCATCATAAGGGCTTTTTAATTTTAATGTGTGCCCATTAAGAATAACCGCTCCTGCTGTTATTTTCTCAGAACCAAATAACGCTTTGCACAATTCTGTTTTTCCAGCACCCACCAGGCCAGCAATGCCAATGATTTCTCCCGCTTTTACATGAATATGCAAATCCTTTATCTTTCCTTGGTCAGACAAGCCTTTTACTTCTAGGATCGTGTTTCCAATCTGATTGTTCTTAACGGGAAACTGTTCCTCCAATTTTTGGCCCAACATATACTCGACCACTTTGTCAGATGTTGTATCTACAATCTTCTTCTTTGCAACAAATTCACCGTTCCTCATGACGGTCACTTCATCACAGATTTCAAAAATCTCTGGCAAGCGATGGGAAATAAAGATAACACCTACATTTTGCTTTTTTAAATCACGAACAATCCTAAATAATTCGGTTGTTTCGGTATGACTCAAGGGTGCTGTCGGCTCATCTAAGATGAGAAACTTACATTGATTTGAAACCGCCCTTGCAATTAAAATCATTTGTTTCTCCGCTAATGTTAACTCACTGACAAGCTTCTTCGTTGAAAGGGAAATATTCATATTCGCTAATATTTCCGCTGCTTTTTGATGAAGATTCTTCCATTTCATCCATTGCTTTTTCCCCATGTTGTGTACGGTATCGAGCAGCAAAATATTTTCAGCAACTGTTAAATAAGGAATGAGTGCGGTATCTACCTCTTGATAAACGATTTGTATTCCTGCATCCTGTGCATTTTTTGGAGAACGAATCTTCAGATCCTGCCCATCGAGCTGGATTTCACCGGTATAGTGATTATAAGCACCGGAGAGAACCTTCATTAATGTTGATTTCCCTGCGCCATTTGCCCCAATCAAGGATTGGATTTCTCCAGTTTTCATTGAAAAATCAACTTGATTCAGTGCTTTCACTCCCGGAAATTCTATCGAGATGTTCTTCATCTCCAATGTTGCGCTCATTAAATTCCACCTCCGTAAGCAAACACTCTCTTAATCTATTGAAAAAGAGAGTGTCTAGTTGTAATCGACTATTATTTATAATGGTTCTTTAATGTCTTGATCCAATCCTCTTCAAATGCAGTCGATTGCCCCCAGCCAGGGATAATTTTTGCAAGATTAACCATGTTTACAGGGTCTTTAGACTTTTGAAGAATATCTTGTGAAACAAGTGATGCTTCTAAATCAAAGGTCTGAGGTGTTTCTTCACCTGCAAGTTTCTTCGCAAGGATCCTCATATCAACAGCACCGATTAGTTTAGGATCGACCGCCGCTGTATTTGTCCATGCACTGCCTTTTCTTTGTATTTCTTGAAGATCCGCATTGGAAACATCAATACCATAGATTTTTACTTCTTCACGACCTGCTTCTTTCAGCGCACGCGCTGCACCAATAGCGAAAGCATCCCAAGTTGCAAAAATGGCATCCAGTTTGCCTTTTGGATATTTATTTAACATTGCTGCAACAGCATTCTGCGTTTGAACACTTGTATCTGCAGCTGCCACACCAAAGCGTTCCACTTCTTTAAGACCAGGATTTTTTGAAAGCACATCTTGATAAACCTTATTACGTCTAACCATTGCAGGGAAACCATCAACCCATAAGTAGGCAATATTTGCTTTACCATTTGTATTCTTTACAAGTTGTTCGAGGGCTAATGTTGCTAACGCTTCATCATCCTGTGAAGTTAGTGTTACTCCGTCTACATTCGCTATATTTGGATTAGAGTCAAATGTAACAACACTTTTTCCCTTTTCAACTATCTTTTTTACATCATTAACAGTCGCTTCATCATCACCATGAGAAATAATAAATCCATCATAATCTTGGTTTAACGCTTGATTAATGGCATCATGGAATTTAGCAGTGTCACCATTTGCAGTAAACACGTCCACCTTAAAGCCCAGGGCTTCTCCTTCTTCTTTTGCTCCGGCTAAGAATTGAGCAGTATGATCGTCTCCGCCAATTTTACGAATAACCTTAATTTTCAGTTGGTCCCCATTCGTAAACTTTTCTGGTACACCTTCAAGCGTTACCTTTTTACCGCTAGCTTGTTTGGTTTCTTCCCCTGACGCACAGCCAGTAAGTAAAAGTGTGGCTGCCAGTGCGGATACGAGCGTACTTTTTAAGATATTTCTCTTCATTTTAAAAACTCCCCCTTTTTGATTTCTATCAATATTCCATTACTCCTATTGGAAAAGTTGGTTTTTATTAAAATAAAAAACCTCTCCAGAAAAGAGAGGTTTCATCACAAGTTAAGGGACTACTCCTCTCTTATCTTTCAAAACAAAAATTGTTTTGCAGGATTTAGCACCAATTCCAAACGGAACGGTTGCTGGGCGTCATCGGGCCAGTCCCTCTGCCACTCTTGATAAGAGAACGTAATATTCTGTTAAGTAATAAATTTGATTTTAGTCTCCTATTAACAAGTTGTCAATAGTGTTTTGAATATTTTTAATAAAGTTATTTTTCTCTATCTGGCAAGGTCACTGAATATTAGCAATGATTTTTCCCAACTTAAATGATAGGGTATCCCTTTCTAATTATCAGAAATTTCGGTATGATAATATTTAGAAAACCGAAATATATTTCAGAAAGAAGTGTTATTTATTGTGACTCAACAGGAACGGGCAAAACGTAATTTAATCATCATGTGGTTTGCGAACTTCTTTGTTGCCGGTAGTATGACGATGGTTATGCCGTTTATCTCGTTGTACATTGAGACATTTGGAGACTTTACGGAAAAATATGTCCAACATTGGTCAGGAATCACATTTGCAATTACGTTTATTTCCGCATTCGCCTTCTCTCCAATTTGGGGTCGAATAGGTGATCGGTATGGACGAAAAAAAATTCTTATCATTTGCGGATTAGGAATGGGGTTATCCATTTTTCTCATGGGTTATGTCCATTCTGTTTGGCAGCTGCTGCTCCTCCGTTTTTGCATGGGGTTCTTTTCGGGTTTTATTCCGATGTCGCAGGCTTTTATTTCTACGCAAACACCACAAGAGATTGCTGGACGCGTGCTAGGAACCTTACAAACAGGCAGTATTACAGGATCTTTATTAGGGCCTATGCTGGGCGGAATACTTGCAGATTCACTTGGCTATTCTACCACCTTTAAATGGACGTCCATTTCTATTATCATTTCTGCCTTGCTTGTCATTACAACAAAGGAATTTATGATTGAAGCTAAAAAAGGAACAAAAGTTCATTATTCAAGCAGAGAAGTGGCTAGACATATTATCCGCAATCCGGTTTTATTAACCGTGTTGCTCATCTCTGCCCTTGTACAGGTCGCCCATTTCAGCATCCAGCCAATTTTATCATTATTCGTTAGTGACTTGCATGGACCAGCAAATGTTGCCTTTTATTCAGGAATTGCCTTTTCTGCTGCCGGACTTGGCAATTTATTAATGTCACGAAATTGGGGAAAGATTGCCGATAAGTACGGCTATATTAAAATCCTAATCATTCTTCTTTTCCTAGCAGGAATCGTCTACCTGCCAGGTGCAGCGGTCACTAATTTTTGGCAGCTAGTTATTATCCGTATTGCTCTTGGTGTCACGATTGGCGGAATTATTCCTGTCAGGGTTGCCTACATTCGTCAGGAAGCACCGCTTACCATGCAAGGCGAAGTTCTCGGCTACAATACGAGTTTAAGATTTCTAGGAAATATCATTGGACCTATGCTGGGTGGATTTATTTCTGGATACTTTGGATTCTCAGCAGTTTTTATCTGCACCAGTGCATTATTAATTGTAAGCGGGATTATCTTGTACGTTTCCATGCATCGCCATCCGAAACTGGTTAAACACACCATTTAATCCGTTGACTAAATGTACAAAAGGCCCTTGACCAGGGCCTTTTCATTTTAATTTCTTATAATTTTATTCTCTTGACTAATAAAGTCTACCTCTTGGTAATAACTATTCTTCACTAAAATATTGGGACCAAGACATTTAACTGCTGGACAATGACAACTTAAATCCTTGGCTATAGAGGATGCCTGCCATGCTTGATAAGCATTTACTAGATTTGTAGTTTGGATATTGCCTAGTGGTGGGGTATCACCAAAATCAGTCACAATAATATCACCGTTAAAAATATTCACATTCAATCGCGAACGGCCATCTGGATCATTTCTGACAGTAACATTTTTACTATTATACAAACGTTGTAAAAGAGCTTGATCCTCTTGAATATCGCTGCAGGCATAAAATGGAAGTGTCCCAAACAACATCCAGACCCTCTCATCTCTTACATCCAGTAAGTGATGTATTGCTTCTCGAATTTCATTTAGTGATAAGGTTTCAAGATTGCTAGCAAAGTCACTTGGGTACATAGGATGAATTTCATGTCGCTGACAAAGCATTTCATCGACAATCTGACGATGGATTTTCTCTAAATGAGGTAGAGTGCGCTTGTTTAGCATCGTTTCAGCAGAAACCATCACTCCTGCTTTAACCAATTCTCTACTATTTTCTATCATTCTGTTAAAATATTTTTCCCGTTGTACATATTCTGGCTTCCGTTCCATTCTGGCAAAACCGCCCTCAACAAAATCATCCACCGTCCCCCAGTTATGTGAAATATGTAAAACATCTAAATACGGAACAATTAATTCATAACGGTCTAGTTCCAGGGTCAAATTGGAATTAATCTGGGTCCGAACGCCGCGCTCATGAGCATATTTTAAAATCGGTACCACATAATTTTTAACAGAGGATAAGGACAGCATCGGTTCTCCTCCGGTAATACTAAGCGAGCGTAAAGTTGGGATTTCATCCAACCTTTGAATTATTAGTTCAAGAGGAAGAGCCTGCGGATCCTTTGTTTGAAGTGTATAGCCCACAGCACAATGCTCACAGCGCATATTACAAAGAGTTGTAGTGGTAAATTCGATATTGGTGAGCTGCGGCTTACCATATTGCTCGATATCTAAATAGGCTTCCCATGGATCATATGAAGGGGTAATTTTTTTCAATGTCGACATAATATCTCCTTAAAATCAGTCTTCAAAAAACCTCTCTATTATATCTGATTTCCGGATGTTTTTGCTATTTTCAACCATTACAAAAGTTTATGTATGAAAAAATATAATTATTCTAAGCTTGTTTGATGAAAAATTTCCCTATCAATACATAACTGCTCCCTATTCGATAAAAAATAAACGGATATTATTTAATCGGATTGGTGGGAATAACAATATGGAAATGCAGCCTTTAGGAGAAGCAGAGAAACTCGCTCTAAAAAAGATGAAAATCTTTCGGCAAAGCATACTTCGTTATATTTTACGTGCAATGCTTGCAAGTATGTTTATTGGTTTTGGTGTCATCGTAGCCTTTAAAACAGGGAACTTCTTCTATATTGTGGATAACCCACTCGCCTATCCGATGGCGGCACTTACCTTCGGGGCAGCGATCATTTTAATTGCATATGGGGGCGGTGATTTGTTTACCGGAAATACGTTTTATTACACCTATGCCGCTCTTCGCAAGAAGATGAACTGGGCAGATGTCTTTAAGCTATGGGTTTGCAGTTACGGAGGAAATATTCTCGGAGCTGCAGTTTTTGCTTTTATTATTTTTACGACAGGCCTTTATGAAAGTTCAGAGGTTAACGGCTTTTTACTTCATGTTGTCGAGATAAAAATGCAGGTACCAACGACTGAGCTATTCTTTCGGGCCATTCTCTGTAATTGGCTTGTCTGTATGGCCTTCTTTCTTCCAATGGGATTGAAAGGGGATGGACCGAAGATGTTTACCATGATGCTTTTTGTCTTTTGTTTCTTTATTTCCGGCTATGAACACAGTATCGCTAATATGTGTACGTTTGCGATTGCCTTAGTTTTAAATCATCCTGGGACCATTTCTTGGAGCGGTGTAATACACAATTTGGTGCCTGTCACGATTGGGAATATGATTGGCGGTTCTGTTTTTATGGCAATGATGTACTATTATGCAAACAAGCCTTTCTTAGATGAATATGACAAAGAACAGGGCAGCTAAGTTTTAAGGGGCTCTGTTCTTTTTTATATTAAGTGGGATATCGACAAATTCCCGGGGAAATATCAACAAGATCAGAGGGCAATCGACAACTATTATGAATATTCTAAAAATAAAGATAATTATAATCTTTCATTTCAAGAATTACTTCTAAAGTGCATTTTAATATGATGGATTTAAAGAAGGCACACATCAGGTGAGATTCACTAATATGTGCCTTTTCTTATTTCTTTTTGCTAATAAAATATACATAGGCTTTAATCATAAAATAACTAACTTCATCTGGAAGCAGTTCCTTGATTGGTTTTAATCGCTCCCGGCCAGCTTCCGCCAAGGCATTTTCCAAAAGCGTCATATATTCGGTCGGAATATACTTCGTAAAATCTACCTCTAAACCATGTTGTGCACTTTGAAGCAAGTGATTTTCTACTGTGCTTACCGCTAAATCACGCTGCTCGGCAATCTCCTCAATTGATAAATTTTCCTGATGCAGTTTTAATGTCTCCAAATGCGAATCAGTTACCCCAGGTTTCTTGGCAGGCTTCTTTGGGGCTTTCTCAACAGGTGCCAATTCACTCTGATAGTCTGAATTGGTTTCGCAGAAGGTCCGGATCGCTTGAATAAATTCTAGACCATATTTTTTTAACTTCAGTTCCCCTACGCCGCTCACCTGTAAAAATTCTTCCGTCGTCTTAGGCAGCCTCGCACACATATCCTTTAAGGAAGCATCAGAAAAGATCACAAACGGCGGTACTTTCTCAGTTTCCGCAATTTGCTTCCGAACCTCTCTTAATACCTCAAATAATGGGTCATCTTTGGCTACCTGTTTCACTTGTACAGTTTCGCGGCGATGGACCTGTTGCTTACCTAAGAGGATATCTTTTCCTTTTGGAGAGACGAACAGGGTAGGAAATTGCCCTTGTTCGATTGCTATTAACTCCTGTGATATCAAAAATTCTATGAAGTCACTGACATCCTTTGAGCTTCTATCCTTCATGATTCCATAGGTTGGCAGCCTGTCGAAATTCATCTCTGTTACCTTTTTATTTTTCGACCCCGTTAGCACTTGGGCCGTAATGGTTTTTCCAAAGCGCTGCCCCATCCGAATGACGCAGGACATCACCATTTGTGCTTCCTTCGTTACATCGATGCTTGTCCTAGTATCCAAACAGTTGCCGCATCTGCCGCATGGCTCAGTCTCTGTTTCACCAAAGTACTTTAAAATGAATTCCTGGAGACAGTTTTCTGTATGGCAATAATCGACCATTAGTTGGAGTTTTTCTAATTCTTGAGTCATTCGGCTTCGATCACTGGACTGATCAATCAAAAAACGTTGTATCTGGACATCCTGTGAGGAATGGAGAAGAATACATTCGCTCTTCAAACCATCCCTGCCGGCACGGCCAGCTTCCTGATAATAACTCTCCATATTCTTTGGCTGCTGGAAGTGAATCACATAGCGGATATTGGATTTGTCAATCCCCATACCGAACGCAGAGGTCGCAACCATCACCGTTGCATCATCTGCTAAGAATCGTTCCTGCTCCCGGTTCCGCTCCACATCACCCATCCCGGCATGATAACGTGCTGCCTTAATATTAGCTTTTATAAGTCTTTCATAGAGTTGGTCGACATTCTTGCGGGTTGCAGCATAGATAATGCCTGCTTCTTTATCATTCCTCTTCAGATAGTCTTTGATAAATTTGTCCCGATCCTGACCCTTGATGACAGTAAATGATAAATTTTCACGTTCAAATCCGGTAATAATCGTATTCTCTTCATCAATGCCTAATAAATCACAAATATCTTCCCGAACCTTTGGTGTGGCTGTAGCAGTAAGAGCTAATACCATGGGTCTTTGTGGAAGGCTATTAATTAACTCTTGAATATGGCGGTAGCTTGGTCGAAAATCATGGCCCCATTGTGAAATACAGTGGGCCTCATCCACTGCAACTAATGGGATGTCCATGCTGTAAAGGTCTTCAAGGAAATCATGGGATTCCAATCGTTCAGGTGCAAGATATAAAAGCTTGTATTTTCCCTGGACAGCTTCATTCATCCGCTTATTTGCTTCTCCATAACTTAACGAACTATTAATAAATGTCGCGGGAATACCGACTTGAATGAGGGCATCTACCTGATCCTTCATTAAAGAAATTAGTGGGGAAATAACAATCGTGGTACCCGGTAAGACAAGTGCAGGAATCTGATAACAAATCGATTTCCCACCACCCGTTGGCATGACAGTGATTGTATTTTTGCCAGATAAAACGGAACGAATGGCCTGCTCTTGCCCTGTCCTAAAGGAGCTATAACCGAAGTGGGATTCTAGTAAGGGTAATGCTTTTTCAAACAACATTTTTTCCTCCTTTCATTTTTCAGCTTACTCTATTATACTGCTAGTCATTCGATTTTTAAAAAGCATTTATGCTATAAAAATAAGTAAATCTTTGCTAAATTTGCGACAAAAATAAGAAATTTATTTATAATCAAACTACTAAATAACTTTGTGAATCACAAGAATGGAGGAGACCATGGCCATTAAAGCTGTGATTTTTGATTTTGATGGAACAATTATTGATACGGAGACAATTTGGTTTCAGGTATTTGAGGAATTGTTAAAAGATAAATTCAATATTGATTTGCCGTTAGAGGAGTTTGCGATAAGTATCGGGACGACTGATTAAGCTTTTTTTCAATACATTGAAGTTCAGACAGGGATGAAGATTGATGAGAAGGAAATAAATCAATTAGCGAGGGAACGTTTTTTAGAAAAAAGGGGAATTTTAGAAGTGCGTGAAGGTGTTGTTGAAAAATTAGAGGAGGCAAAGGAGCTTGGTTACCGAATTGGACTCGCCTCTAGTTCCTCGAGAGAATGGGTAGAAGGATTCCTAAGGCAGTTTAATCTTTGGGAATATTTCTCTGTTGTTAAAACCAGAGAAGACGTTGTTAAAGTTAAACCCGATCCTGCGCTATATCTAAAGGCTTTAGAGGATATGCAAGTGGAGCCGCATGAGGCACTGGCAATTGAAGATTCCCTTAATGGAGCCATGGCTGCAATCGAAGCTGGAATGAAATGTATAGTGGTTCCGAATCAGGTTACATCTTTTTTAACCTTCCATGAAAAAGCGTTTCGGTCAGAAGCCTTTGGTGGTTTTAGCTTTAAGGAAATCAAATAAACCTGAAACTATTACAATTACAATTAATACTATAGAATAGACTGCCAATGTATCCTTGGCAGTCTATTTTCTCTTTTTATATTAAGATATTACTCAATATTTCATCTTTATGTTCGTTCTTTTGGGGCGGCGGGGCAATGGATTGCTGCTCCAGGTCACTGTGCATTTTTACTTGATAGTCTCCCCAGGATGAAGCAAAGATCAGTTCTTTTTCTCGGAAGTAGGGGTTGGTATCTAATTCCCCAATTTCTAGCACAGGGGCCATACAGCAATCGACCTTTTGGGCAAATTCAACCCACTCATAGAAGGTTTTCCTTTTAAAAAGAGCAGTGAGTTCCAGAAAAACAGGGTTAGTCTCATCTGTTAAGGAATAATGGGCTTGGATCCATTCTTCACGACCATGAGCCCGGCAAAAATTAATCCAAAACTTTGGTTCGAGTGCGCCAATGCTCATGAACCTCCTGTCGCTTGTTTCATATAAAGCATAAGACACAATGCTTCCGTTAAGTACATCAATGCCATTTCCTACTCCGGTTTCTTGTTCAACCAGGACATGGTTCCCTAATAACGATACAAGTTGGTCGGTAATGGAGATAGAATGATAACTTCCTTTTCCGGTTAAGGTTCTGGAAACGAGCCCAGCTAAGATCCGTTCATTAGCCGCGAAGCCCCCTAAATAATCGCCCAAAGTAATCGAAGGATGGACAGGTTTGCCTACTTTGTCTTTAAACTGGGCCAAAACCCCGCTTAACGCCATATAGTTGATGTCATGATTACCCAGTTTACTTAATAGCCCTTTCTGTCCATAACCGGATATCGAGCAGTAGACAATATCCGGCCTTACCTTTTGAACCGCCTCATATCCTAAACCGAGCTTCTCCATTACTCCTGGTCTAAAGCTTTCGAGGACGACATCAGCATGAGCAATTAATTTAAGTGCGGTGTCGTACCCATCCTTCTCCTTTAAGTTAAGGATAATGCTTTTTTTCTGACGATTGTTAGCTAGAAAAACGAAGCCGTCCCCCTGCTTAGAGATCCCTGTATGTCGTGCAGGATCCCCTTCGGGCGGCTCCACTTTAATGATATCTGCACCCAGTTCCGCTAATCGTAAGGTTGCGAATGGGCCTGGCAAATAGTTTGTGAAATCAATGACTTTAATACCTTTTAACATATTAGGACCCTCTTTTACGAATTTGTAGTGCCTGGAGTAAAAAGCTCCTCCAATTGTTTTCTTAAAATGAATTTCATAATCTTTCCACTGGCATTTCGTGGCAAAGCCTCACAGAATATATACTTTCGCGGACGTTTATAATTAGCGAGCAGGTCACTATTTTTGCAGTATTCATCCAGTTCCTGCTCCGTGACCTTTGCATCTTTTTTGACAACAAACGCCGTAACTGTCTCACCCCAGCGGTCATTCGGCTGGCCAACAATTGCCACATCCAGGACACCAATGTGGGCATGTAAGACGTCTTCCACTTCCCTTGGATAAATATTTTCACCGCCGCTAATAATCATGTCATCGACACGGTCATTGACATAAAGATACCCCTCGTCATCAAGATAACCGATATCTCCGGAATGGTACCAACCCTTATACAATGCTTTTTCCGTCGCTTCTTCAAGTTTGAAATAACCAACCATCATACATGGTCCTTTCACAATAATCTCACCGGTTTCTCCGACTGGTACAATGTCATCTGGATCTGATGGACCGTCTTCTCTCGTACGAACCACCCGAATGTCATGGCTAAGGGCTGCTTGACCAGCAGAACCTGCTTTCCTCAATTGGTCAGTCTCTGAAAGGAAGGTAATGGCTGGGCCCATTTCAGTCATTCCATAGGCCTGAATTAATGAGATTCCTAGATTGTCATGGAGCGCATGAACAAGTGCTGGTGCCATTGGGGCCGCACCGTATAATCCAAGTTGTAGACTTGATAAGTCATACTTGCCTAGGTCCTCTTGAAGGAGCATATTCCACATGGTGGGCGCGGCAAAGAATTTTGAGATTTTTTCTTGTTCAATTAACTGGAGAATCGCTTTTGGATTGAATTGATGCAAAATGACATTACTGGCTCCTGCATGAATCCTTGGCAGAAAGGCGCAATGTAGTTCAGCGCAGTGGAACATCGGTGCTGTGACGAGACCTACATCTTCTGCTCTAAGTTTGCATGATGCAATACAGAATACGCTTTGGTCTACCATATTACGGTGGGTGTGCATGACTCCTTTGGGCCTTCCCGTTGTCCCGCTGGTATAAATAAAGGCATACAAATCGGTTTCCTTCACGTCTGCTTGAATATTTTCAGTTGAAGAGGCGGCCAGTTTTTCTTGGTAGCTTTGTGCGTACGTTGGCGTTCCTTCATCAATAAACCAAAAGGAGGTTTTCTCAAAGCGACTGGCGATTGCTGAGATGACTGGCTCTAACGCCTTTTCAAAAAGAACGGCTTTTGGAGTTGCATCTGAAAGAATATAGGCAACTTCTTCTGACGTTAATCGGAAATTAATAGGATTGAAGATAGCCCCGATTTTTGCACAGGCGAAAAAAGCTGTCCCTAATTCTTCGGTATTAAACATGAAGGTAGAGACACGGTCGCCTTTTTGCACTCCTTCTTTTAAGAGGGCATTAGCAAGTCGATTCACCTGCTCGCTCCATTCCTTATACGTATAGCGGACATTTTTTCGGACATCGTAAATAGCTTGTTTGTTCGGATACTTTTTCACCGTCAAATCAAAGATTTTACCAATCGTTGTCGTCATTGGATTGCCTCCGTTACCGAATTTAATTTGGTTTATCAGCTATTTCTACTGGTCTATCGGCGAATTTTGCTGGGCTATCAGCGAATCTTGCTGGCCTATCAGCGAATTTTCCTCTCCAATCAGCGAATTTTGCCGGCCTATCAGCGAATTTTGCCGGCCTATCAGCGAATTTTCCTCTCCAATCGGCGAATTTTGCCGGCCTATCAGCGAATTCCCCTGTTCTATCAGCGAATCTAAAAATCTCTTAATCTAAACGCTCAATAATCGTGGCATTTGCCATCCCATGACCTTCACACATAGTTTGCAATCCGTAGCGCCCGCCAGTTCGCTCCAATTCATGCATCATCGTCACCAATAGACGTGCACCGCTGCCGCCTAGTGGATGTCCGAGGGCTATCGCTCCGCCATTGGGATTTAGTTTCGCAGGGTCTGCACCTGTCTCTTTCAGCCAAGCAAGTGTGACAGGGGCGAAAGCTTCATTGACTTCAAACACATCAATATCATCAATGGATAAGCCGGACTTTTCTAGTGCCTTTTGTGTAGCTGGAATCGGTCCTGTCAGCATCAAAGTAGGATCTGAGCCGACCACCACGCGTGTGTGAACACGGAAGCGCGGTTTCAATCCAAGTTCTTCTGCTTTCTCAAGAGACATGAGCAGTACCGCTGCTGCCCCGTCACTTATTTGGCTGGAATTTCCGGCATGAATCACTCCATCCTCTTTAAAGGAGGTACGAAGTCCAGCCAATGCCTCTAAAGATGTTCCTTTTCTCGGCCCTGAATCATCCTTGATAACGGTGGAGGTTCCGTCTGGAAGCTTTACCTCAATCGGGAAAATCTCCCTTGAAAAATACCCCTCTTCCTGTGCTTTTAGTGCTTTTTGATGGCTTTCGAGGGAAAATTGATCAAGTACCTCACGGGTAAACCCATATTTTTCTGAAATCCGCTCGGCTGATAGTCCCTGATGGATCATTTCATACTTTGACCTTAAATTAGGGCTAAAAGGATCCTCAGCCCCTTTGTAGTTGGAACCCATTGGAACACGCGACATGCTTTCTACACCGCCGGCTATCACCACGTCCATATCACCGGCCAAGATTGCTTGTGCAGCAAAATGTACGGCTTGTTGACTTGAACCACATTGACGGTCAATCGTTGTCCCCGGGACTTCAATTGGGAAGCCCGCGATTAACGCAGCCACTCTGGCAATATCCCCTGCTTGCTCCCCTGCTTGAGTCACACACCCCCAAATGACATCATCCACAAGCGCTGGGTCAATCCCCGCTCGATTGACTAGTTCCTTTAACGTCAACCCTGATAAATCATCCGGACGGATATCTTTTAGGACGCCATTTCTTCTTCCAACTGGTGTACGGACACCTTCCACAATTACTACTTCACGCATCTTAATCTCCCTCTCTATAATCCTAGATTTTTGGCAATAATGGTTTTCATTATTTCGTTAGTTCCGGCGTAAATGCTAGAAACAGGAATATCACGGAATCGTCTCGCAATCTCGTATTCTTCCATATATCCATAACCGCCATGGAGCTGCATGCATTCTGCGGCAACCCTTTTTGCAATGTCGGTTAGTTTCCATTTGGCCATTGAGACCTTGGTAACAACGTTTTTCCCTTCAATATGTTCAGCAATTAACTGATCCAAAAAGGCTCTGCCCATTTCAATTTCCGTAGCCATTTCTACGATTTTGAATTGGGTGTTTTGGAACTGGCTGACTGGTCTTCCAAACGCTTCTCTGCTTTTTACATAGTCAATAGTCATTTTCAGCATTACTTCAGCCGCCGTTTGCGCCCCAATTGCTACAAGTAGACGTTCCTGTTGGAGTTTTTCCATTAAATAGAGAAAGCCTTTGCCTTCCTCTCCGAGCAGGTTTTCCTTCGGGACACGGCAATCTTCGAAGATCAATTCGGCTGTATCTTGGGAATGAAGACCGACTTTGTTTAACTTTCTCCCCCGTGAAAATCCAGGTGCATCTCTCTCAATGACGAGCAGGCTGACTCCTTTATGCTTTGGCACAGCATTTAGGTCCGTTTTAACGGCGACAACAATGAGGTCAGATTGGATTCCATTGGTAATAAACGTTTTTTGGCCATTAACAATATAGTGGTCACCGTCAAGTTTAGCGGTTGTTTTAATGTTCGCTAGGTCAGATCCTGTGCCTGGTTCCGTCATGGCAATCGCAGTAATGATTTCACCTGTCACACATTTCGGCAGCCAGCGCTGCTTTTGTTCTTCTGACCCATAGGCAGTGATGTAAGGGACGACAATATCATTATGGAGGCCAATCCCGACTAAACCTGAGCCGACTCGTTCCAGCTCATCATTAATGACCACCGCAAATCCCCAGTCGACCTCACTGCCTCCATACTTTTCATCGATATCTGGGCAAAGAAAACCCTGTTCGCCCATCTTCTTCCAAAAGGAGCGCGGAATCATCCGGTCCTCCTCCCACTTCTCATAAAAGGGATATGCTTCTTTGTCCAAAAACTTTCGCAAGGATTTGCGAAATATTTCATGTTCTTCATTTAAGTAAGGATGCTTCATATAAAAAAACCTCTCTTTCTAAGTGGTAACGTTTACATTTTTTTAAAGTACGCCGAGTTTTTTTAGGAAATTACGATTTTTTACGTAAACTTAGACTTTTTTTACAAAATTACGTTTTTTTAGACGTAAACTCGGATTTATTTTACAAATCACAGATGCTTTTATACAGTTATTAGAAAAATTCCCCAAACACATCTCTAAATCGTTACATTTCTCATCTTCTCACGCAGTTGATATTTAAGGACTTTACCCGAAGCATTCCGCGGCAGCTGCTTTTCTATAAAAATTCTCCGAGGAACCTTATATCCTGCTAATTTTTGACGGCAGAAGTTTCTTAATTCCTGTTCATCAATTATTGAACCTTCCTTCGGCACAATAATTGCACAGACCGCCTCGCCCCAAACCTCATCGGGCAACCCAATAATGGCAGCGTCAAGTACATTTGGATGTTCAAAAAGAACCGATTCCACTTCAACAGAGTATACATTTTCACCGCCTGAGATAATCATGTCTTTTTTACGATCCACTAATGTGATATACCCATCTTCATCAATTGTTGCTAAGTCACCGGTATAGAGCCAGCCATTTTTCAACGTACTCTTCGTTTCCTCCGGTTTTTTATAATACTCCTTCATCACCATATCGCTCCGAACGATAAATTCGCCAATCACCCCAGGTAATACATCCTTGCCTTCTTCGTTGACAACTCTTGTTTCTGTTAAGAAAATGGGTTTCCCACCTTTACCAAGATGGAATTCGTGACCTTCTGGATCAAGAAGAATTCCGCCTGGACCTGCTTCTGTCAAGCCGCACAGGTTATAAAACTGATCGGTTTTAAAGAGCTGAATACTCTTTTTAACCAGTTCCGGTGCCATTGGCGCGGCCCCGTAGCCGACTCTTTTTATAGAAGATAAATCATAATCTGCTGCATTAGGAACTTGTAGAAGGAAGTTATACATGGCTGGAACGGCAAAAAGGTGAGTGATTTTGTGTTCTTGTATCGCTTGGAGTGTTTTGACTGGATGAAAATCGCGATGGATAATGTGTTTGGCACCAAGTGCTACGCCTGAAATAAGAAAAAGGTTTAATTGGGCTGAGTGAAAAAGTGGAGCGAGATGGAGAATTCGTTCATGTTGCCGAATCCCCATGTTGATAACGACAGCAATTCCTACTTTAAAAATTTGACTATGATCAAACAATGCACCTTTCGGACGTCCTGTTGTCCCTGAAGTATACAGGATTTCTAAATCATCCTGCTCAGACACCTGCACATCCGGTTCCAACTTGTTTTCCGATAAAATTCCTTGATAAGAATAGTAGCCTGTGGTTTCTGGTTCCCCAACGGTAATAACCAACCGGACATCCGTACCTTGTTTCGCCGCGGCAATGATGGGTTCGAATTCCTTATCACACACAACCAACGACGTATCAGATTGGTCTAAAATGTAGTGAACCTCTGAAGCAGTGAGGCGGAAGTTAACTGGGACGGCAACGGCACCAATCCTTGCAGCAGCAAAAAAGGTAAATACAAAGTGATCTGAATTCTTCATCATCAATGCGAGCTTGTCACCTTTATTGACGCCCTGCTTCAACAACCCGTTAGCAAGTTGATTTACTTCCTCATTAAATTGGCGATACGTATAGCTTCGCCCTTCACATTCAATCGCTAGTAATTCAGGGAACTTGCGGGCATTTTGGGCTAGTAAGCTTCCGATATTCATAAATGAATCCCCCTTTTAAAAAAGACTACTCTAGTGTTTATGCAATATTTATGCCAATATATTAGAAATCATGTTGTAGTTCAGTAGTCCTGAAAAAGCGTCAACTTTCAATAACGAGATGTGTATCTTCCAAACATAGCGGACAATATAATGTCCATTTTCTGGACACTCTTCTTCCTATGTAGGCAGTTTATATTTTTTAATTTTTTCATATAAACCAGATCTGCTGATTCCTAGTAATCTAGCTGCTTGAACCTTATTTCCTTGGACCTGGACGAGTGCCTTTTTAATTGCTTCTAGTTCAGCGTTTTCAACTAATGATATATTTTGAGAAGGATTTATCATAGCGACCTGCTTTACTAAATAATCGGGAAGGTCCTCAAGCATGATTTTCCCATTTTCGGCAAAGGTCATGGCCCGTTCCATCACATTCCGTAATTCGCGAACATTTCCAGGCCAAAGATAACTTAGCATCGCTTCTCTTGCTCTAAGATCCACTCCCGTAATGCTGGTGCCTAATATTTGATTTAATTCAATCATAAACCGCTCAATTAAATGATCTATATCATACAGTCGATCGCGAAGTGGCGGGACATATAATGAAATGACATTGAGACGATAATATAAATCCTCTCGAAACAGGCCCTCTTTAACCATTTCTTCCAGGTTCCGATTAGTGGCAGCAATGATCCGGACATCCACTTGAATTCTTACCGTTCCACCAACCCGATAGAATTCTCGTTCTTGAAGCACGCGGAGGAGCTTGGCTTGTAAAGAGATGGACATATCGCCAACTTCATCGAGGAAAAGGGTTCCCCCATTAGCCAAATCAAACTTTCCAAGTTTGCCTTTTTGCCTTGCACCCGTAAAGGCACCTTCGTCATAACCAAAAAACTCCGATTCTAACAAATCCTCTGGAATTGCTGCACAATTTACGACAATAAACTTTCCAGTACTTCTTGCACTACTATTATGAATAGCTTGGGCAAACAACTCTTTACCCGTGCCGCTTTCTCCGCGAATAAGAATGGTGGATCGGCCCTTTGCAGCTTTGGCTGCACTTTTCTTCAATTTTTCCATATAGGGATCAACCGTTAAAAGGTGCTCCCAGGTAAATCTAGCAGACTCCGACTTTTGAAATTGCTGATGGTAAAAGCTCGCCCTATTTTCCGCTTTCTGTAGCTTTTTAAATAATTCACTGACCTCGTTTAATTGTCTGAACACTATTTTTCCAATCGCTCCGATGACTTTTCCATCCTCTAAGATAGGTATTCGATGGACCATATATTTAATGCCATTAATCTCTAGAAAACCACTAATTTCAGCCGTTTCTGTTTGATAGACATTGTCGAGATGAAGCGCCGGCAATATTTTGGCAACTGGTTTGTAGAGAACGGATTCTAGTTTAAGATTAAAAAATTCGAGTAGAGGAGGACTGACCATCTGGATATTTTTCTTTTCATCCGTCATAACTATTCCGTCATAAGCATGGTCTAAAGCAGTTTCTAATGTTCTTTTTAAGGTTTTAACTGTTTTTAATTCTTGTGAGGTTTGCATCAGGGACATGACCATATCTGTTTTCGTGAGGATTCCGACAACATGGTTTTGATGATCGGTAACCACACCGGTACCCACTAGGCTTTTTTTTACAATTTTTTCGATACTTTCATAGGGAGTGTCAATCGACAGTGTTTCAACTTGTTCTTTTATATAAGTTTTGATAGGGGTAGATAGGGGCTGCCCTTCCAGGACCATTTGAAATAAGCCGCTTCGCGTAAAAACGCCCGCCAGTTTACCGCTCGTGTCTATAACTGGCAACAGGTTCCACTTTTTGTTGTTCATTAAACGGACAGCCTCAGATAGTGGCGTATCCTCGGTGACCATGCAGTCGACTGGCGTAATCAGCTCGTTAAATTGGACCATGTCGTCCCCCCTTTTCTTCATATTCTTATTGTAACAAAAGCGAGGGATATTTTTGAATATTTAAACAATATCTATTTTTCATGGAATCTTTTAGTCTGATTAATCGTAAATAAAAAGAGGAATTTATTTGAGGAGTGAGATTATGAGTCAAAAAGGTTGTATTAAATGTGGTAGCAGCGATACAGGAACAAAAGATGTAGCCATGACAGGAACCGGTCTGTCAAAGATGTTTGACCTTCAACACAACACATTCACAGTTGTCTTTTGCAAGAACTGTGGATACTCAGAGTTTTACAACAAAAAAACATCCACTGCTTCAAATATCATTGACCTCTTCTTTGGAGGTTAATTGATTATAGGGGATTCTTAATGGAATTTGCAAAATCGGAAAAGAAGAGAGAATATATAAACAGATAAAAAAGGTCAGTCCTCATTAAAATGAGGTCCTGACCTTTTTCTTTGCCACAACGTCTTCTCGTAATCCAGATCGCTTTTTTCTTTCCATGATTAAAACCATGATAATTGCCGCTAAGAGAAAAAGACTCGCAACCCGAAAAATGGATGCCGTGCTAACAAATTGGGCGGCGACACCAAATATTATCCCGCTTAAACCCAGCCCTAAATCAATGGACGAGAAGATCATTCCGTTCGCCACACCTCGCCGATGAGATGGTGTCATGAGTAATGCCCAAGATTGCAGTGTAGGTATCAAGCAGCCAAATCCTAAACCAAATAAGGCACCTGAAATGGCAATCAGCAAGTTGGAATGGGCAAAAGAAAGGACCCACATCCCAACAAACGTAGAGAATGTGCAGAACAAAACAAGACCAATCGGACCTTTTTCATCAAACCATCTTCCGGCAAAAGGTCTTCCCAATGTTGCCATTATTGCGTTGAAAATATAAAACAAAAAGATTTGTTCAATGCCGCGCTCTACACCAAAAATAACAATAAAGGTTACAACTGAGCCATATCCTAGATTGATAATAATGGTGATAAAGGCTGGAAACCAACTTGATTTTTCAACCGAAGATCCTATATAAGAAAACTTCAAATCTTCTTTACGTGTATTGATCACTGCTTGAGGAGTTTGATAGCGTACTGCTGTAAGCAGGATAATTGAAATAGCCCCTAAGATCGCCGATATAAAAATAAGATTTGCAAAAGTGGTCAGATTGTAAATGAAGATTCCTAGACTAGGAGCAACAATGTAGGCGATGGTCATGGAGAGCCCGAAGTAACCCATCCCTTCCCCCAGCCGCGAATTGGGGATAGCGTCTACTGCTGCAGTGCCATTCACGGTTGTGGACCATCCCCATGCAAGACCATGAGCGAAGCGGAATAACAGAAAAATCACCACAATCTGTGAAATTGGATAAAGAATTGTAACTAGGAAGAGCATCAAAGCTCCTAATACAACAAGCGACTTTCTTGGCTTATACTCAAGCAAAAAGCCGATAAATGGCCGGCTAATCACCGCTCCAATCGAAAATAATCCTGTCACTAAGCCTATCTCCAGTCCTGAAGCTCCAATTGATTTTATATATGGCGGCAGAGTAGGAATGAGCATTTGAAATGACAAAAATACAAAAAGATTTCCCACCATGAGCATGATAAACGACTTCGTCCACAATCGCTCTTTCAAACCGTCCCCTCCCTTCACTTCGTCAAAAAATGTTCAACAAGTCAATTCACTTATCTAAATTTACTTCGTATCACTAAATAATAGCACAGATACTGGAAAAAGAATATTAGCATTCTGGAAAAACATTGCAACAAAAATCTTATCTTTTATTTTGATTTCCGTTATCATTAACTAGAGTAAACATTGTCTGAATGGAGGAATCCTCATTGATGAAAAAAATGGTTATCACTCGTAATATTGATCAAGATCACATTTCACAAATCAAAGATATCATTCCTGATTGGGAATTGATTGTTGGCAAGGATAAGCAAATTTGGCAGGAGCATGTAAAGGATGCGGAAATTATCGCTGGCTGGAGTAAGGGCTTAGCTGAATACTGTCTCGACCCACAATCCAAACTCAAGTGGTTGCAATCATGGAGTGCTGGTGTTGATTCTTTACCTCTTGAAGAATTAAATTCTAGAAATTTCCTCTTAACTAGTGCCAATGGCGTTCACGCCTATCCCATCTCCGAGACGATATTTGCATTGATGCTGGGTTTAACACGCAAAATCCATACATACGTCAAAAATCAACAGAAAAAAACTTGGCATCATGCCCATATGGGCCAAGAAATCCATGGAAAAACAATCGGCATCATTGGAGTTGGAACGATTGGGGGAGAAACAGCAAAAATAGCGAAAGCCTTCGGCATGAAAGTTCTTGGTGTCAGGCACTCGGGAATGCCTGCCCACAATGTCGATGAAATGTATACTCCAAATCAATTAGGTGAATTTCTTCCTGCCTGTGATTATGTGGTGGTTACATCGCCGCTCACAAAGGACACTTATCAAATGTTTGGGACGGAACAATTTAAGCAAATGAAGGCTTCTGCATTTTTTATTAATATCGGCCGGGGTGAGATTGTAGTGGAAGCTGACCTTATCCAGGCTCTAACAGAAGGAATGATTGCTGGAGCTGGGCTTGATGTGTTTGAGAAGGAACCGTTAAGTAATGAAAGCCCATTATGGGAGTTGGAAAATGTGATCGTCACTCCACACACATCTGGCTCAACAGAACATTATAATCAGCGGGTAGTTGAAAATATTCTAATTCCTAACCTAAAAGCCTATCTTTCAGGTAAGGTTCCACCAATTAATCTTGTAGATTTTTCGAAAGGTTATTAACATGGAATGACACTCTTTTTCCTGCATTATCCATTTAATAAATTAGGGTGCCTCAAACTCGAGGCACCCTTTCTTGTTCAATCATTTTTTATATTTTCCAGGTGTATACTTTTCACTGGCTTTAAAGTTATAAACTGGTTTAATAAATCCTGCAATCTCCACGGTTTCCTCAACCTTTTCTAAAATTTCATTCATAGACTTATAGGCCATTGGCGCCTCATCTAAGGTTTCTTCTGAAACAGAAGTCGTCCAGACGCCTTCCATGGTTTTATGGAAATCATCCATATTAAGAGTTTTCATCGCTTTTGTCCGGCTCAAAACGCGGCCTGCTCCATGCGGGGCCGAGCAATTCCAGTCATCATTCCCTTTACCTACTGCCAAAATCGACCCGTCTCTCATATTAATTGGAATGATAAGACGCTCCCCTCTTTGTGCAGAAACTGCCCCTTTTCGTAAAATTAGGTTCTCGGTGTCAATATAATTGTGTACGGTATCGAAACGGTCCTGCTCCTCAAATCCCATATTTCCTGTAATCGCTCTCGCAATCTCTTCGCGGTTTGCTTTTGCAAAAGCCTGCGCTAGCTTCATGTCATGCATATAGTTATGAAAATCCTCACCTTCCAAATACGCTAAATCATTAGGAATAACTGGATTCTTTTCTTTATAGCTCTGGATCATGGCTTGGATTTCTTTTTGGCGTCCTTCTTCCTTTAATTGGTCAATAAGTCCTGAAAGATCCTGCTGACGAAGTTTTGAGATAGCTACCTTTTGATAGTAGGTGGCTATCTTCGCTCCTACATAACGGCTTCCAGTATGAATCGTTAAATAGTGGTAACCATCGGAATCAACCGAAACTTCAATAAAATGATTGCCGCCGCCTAGTGTCCCTAAGCTATAACGGCTTCGGTTTTCACTTAAGATGTGCTCTGCTTGGAATTCTTGAATGGCGGGAAAACTCGTGTTAATAAATCCGACTGTCTCATCACTATGCACTTCCTGCCCACTTGGGACATACGTACGGATTACTTGATCCAGTCTATTAAAATCAACCTTTTTATCCTGAAGCTTGACGGTCAGCACTCCGCAGCCGACATCCACACCAACCAGATTAGGAACAACCTTATCCTTTAGCTGAATGGTCGTTCCAATTACACAGCCTTTGCCCGCATGATAATCTGGCATGATACTAATCTTTGTATCCTTTAAAAATCCTTGATTACAAAGCTCTTGGATTTGCTCAAGGGCTGTTTCTTGAGGATAGTTTGAAAATACGTTTGCTTCTGTTTGTGTACCCGTTACCTTAATCACTTGTTTTCCCTCCTTTAAAGCAGATTACCAATAGGCTACCATCTTATGGGCTTTGGGGCAACCGATTTTCGTCCGACATTTTTTTCTATATGAATAAAGGAAGATGCCATTTGACATCTTCCTTCTTCACCGTTATTAATAAACAGTTTGCATGCCTTTTCCGGCCACGGTCATCCACTCAAACTGACGCAATCTAACCTCAAACAAGGTTAATGGATCACGGAACATCTCTGGGTTGGCATTCATATTCGTAAGCATTTCTTGGTTCGCCTGTATTCCAGCTTGCGCCTCTTCTGCTGAATGATTTAATAACTGCAATGGACTCTTGACAAACAGGGTTACATCGCGCTCAAGTGATTTTTCAAACAGTTCAAATTGCTGGAAAAACTGTTGATTCACTGCAGAGATAGCTTCAGCATAATCCTCATTTTCCACAAATGCTTTGTACTTATTAAAAAGCATCGCTTTATTTTGTGATATGGCTCCAAACAATTTCCCAGCGCTTTTCAGTATAAATTGCGACGGGGTGTTGCGCAGCAGGATGTTAACAGTTTCCAATTGGAAGCGACTTGTCATCCGGTCGGTGTCGCGGTGCCAATCGTCAATTACCTTAAAATCACAATCAAGCGCGAGGCGGTCTTCTCCATACATACGATTAAAGCTTTCACCAATTTCATTTAGAAAATCTTGACTTTGCACAAACTCCTCTTTGCACCCATCAATCCATTCTTGCAATAAGCGGTAATATTTAGGCAGCACCGTCTGGTCTAAGTACTCCTCTAGTTTTTTGTTCATCACTTCATTAAGTTCTATATGAACCTTGCTAAAATTACTGTCTTCATTGATGAAGGTAGAACATTCTTGAAGCATTTTTGGAACCGTCTCTGAAATATCTTTTGCAACCGTATTTTTGATGGCACGGTAAGACTGTACCACAGCTTTTGATTTTTGATTTTCTGTATCCTTCAGTTGATTGATTGCACCCGTTAATTTCTGGAGCATTTCTTCATTCCAACGGACTGATTCGATCAATTGATTTTCAACATCCACCCGTTTTTGCATCAGGCTGGCAATCGTTGTGCGAATATAGAACAATAACTTTGCCAAACGTTTATCTTCCATATTTCTTGTATTTTTAATGGAGTGGATAAACTCTTGTAAGTCCTTTAACTGCTGGCGATTCTCATATTGCGATGAAAAGGCAAACACGGATGCATCCGGTATATACGATTGAATCCTCGCCCTTGTTTCATCAAAGACACTAATTGCTTCCTGCTCATTGGCAATCGTGTCCATCTTACTGAGCAGAAAATGCACGGGAATGTCAGGTGCTAACTCTTGAATTTTTGCAAGAACAGACCGTTCTTTATCAGTAAACGGTGCATTTGCATCAAGTACGAAGAGGACCGCATCAGCCAATTGCAGATTCTTCAACACTTCATAAGAATCATTATAGTTTCCTTTTAATCCCGGTGTATCTATAAGTGCAACCTTATTTCCCTGCAAAAAGGCATTTGGACACTTAAATTCAATGATAGATTCCAACGCGTTACGGCGGCGATCCATTCGTTCTTGGAAATCAGAAAAGCCGGATAAACTAGTAATCTCTCGATCCGTAATTTCCGTGATTTCTTCATCTGCGGAGTCTTTAAACATGACCAGTGAAGAAGTAGGGCTATCTTGCAGGTCTTCACCAAGAATTGCATTAACAAACGTCGATTTTCCGCTGCCGCTTAATCCGGTAATAAGCAGATGTTGTGTGTCAAAATTCACTAATTGCTGAACAATCCATTTTACACGATTATTCTCACCCATCTCATTGGCTTGGGCCCAATTAATAATCGCATCAAAGAGTGTCAGGCACTCCTCAAGTTCGTCCATATCTGTTTCCGTAATACTAATTAGTTTCTCAGCCTCATTAACGATTGACATACTTAAACTCGCTGGAAACAGTTCATTCCAAGAAAGAACGGCTGCTGCTGAAAGGACGACATTTTTAGTGTCAGCGAGACGCAGCCAATTCGTTAGAAAGTCAGGAATAAAATCCTGGAGAGTTTTAATGTAGTATCTACCATCGATAAAGCTAAAAAATGCTTCTTTATGGAGATTTGAAAGCTCTGCTAAGTAGTCATCTTGACTGATATCAAGGCTTAATAACAAATGGTTCATTTCCCTTATCCAAGTGAAATAGACTTCTTCATTGTTATAGCTGTTCCAAAGAGTGGAAATAAGCTGCTCGAATTTTCGTTGATCTAGGCTAAACAGAAAATGGACAGCCTGGGAAAAGTAACTAGGCGCATGACTACTAGTCACTCCCTTTTCCACATACGAAATAATCATATCAAACCACTCTAATGAACCCGTTCTGATGGCTTCGTTTACGGCAAGTTCTATGGCATGATTCCAATCTTGATGCTCTTCAAAAAAAGTACGAGCAATTTCCGTCACATTTGGATAATCTGGGTTTGCATCAATGGTTTTCTTTATCACTGATAATGCCAGGTCTAACTTTCCTCGCTCGATATACAACGAAAATAACTGTAATGCTACTTCGGTAGTTAACGTAAGATTATCACTTGTAATCGCACAATAAAGATCTTCAGCGGTAGAAAGCAGGCCTAACTGATAATAAGCATCAGCTGTGTTTTTTTTCGCCCATGGTTCGAGCTCATTAATAATATTTTCCCATTTAAAAATGGCTGCTTCATAATCCTTATGATGGAAATACACTTCCCCCTGTGCAAAGCGAATCGATGATAGATTCGGCAGATCCTTACAAGCTTCCTCTTGAAACAGTTCACCAAGGACCTCAATCGGATGAATATTTTCATGTTCATTGATGAACATTTTATAATACGTTTTCAGTTTTAATTGCGTCTCTAATGTCATATCTTTCCCTCCAATTACAACACTCTCTGTCATTCATATGGAAAAGAGCCATAATTATTCTCTATACTATTCGACGGATTATCTGATTTTAAGTCTCAATTATTACGATTCTACCAGAGCAATTTTTTAAAAGGATGTCAGTTGTATTTCATTTTGAAGACAAAGTAGAACTTATTTCATATTTTTCAGGACTTACGACGTTAACTGGATAATAATTGAAAATCGCGAAAATTTCATGATACTTATTACATATTTTTAGGAAGTTATTACATATTTCTGGACTCTTATTACATATTTTACGAAATTTATGATATTTGCTGGATAATAACGGGAAACAACCAGATGAATCAAGCAAAAAATAAGCCTGCCAAGAATGAGTGGCAAGCTTAATAGACGTCATTCTCATCCAACAGACACAGTCTTCTCACTCTTTGAATTCAAGACAATCTCAGAAAAATAATTCACTGTCCTCATTTCTTCATTGAACAAATAAGAGGATTTCCATGTTTCCTCTAGAAAAATCTCCATTACCTTGACTGAGCGCGGATCACCGCTTGCTGCCTGCTCAAGAGCCACAATGCTTTCAAAAATTTTCACCATAAGTTCGGCAGCCTTTTTCGAATGAAAAGTCTTTTGATCAGCCGATGCCGTCCGTAAAGATTTTGATAAGTTCTGTAACTGAATTAACTTATTTTCTACTAAATACGTCCATTCAGATGGCAAATGGGCGACACCTCGTAGACGCTGGCTCATCTCATCTAAAAACAGTTCATCCGCTTTGAACTTCTCCATTAAACGCAGGACCTCTAACCCGAGAATATTGGCCGTCCCTTCCCAGACAGTCAGAACCTGAGCATCCCGTAACAATCTTGGAGTTACAAAATCTTCAATATAACCATTGCCGCCATGCAGTTCGATTGCTTCATGTGAAAAATGAATCGCTTGTTCAGCCGTTTCTTTTTTCAAAAGTGCAATGTAAAGACGATTAAGAATAGTCTCCTTTTGACTCGCTTGATTGTGCATGACCCGTTCAAACAATGGAAGATATGTAAAAACGGTGCGTGTTTCAATTTTCAACTTTACAGCGAGCCTTGACAGTGTATCCTTGACCATTGGATAGTTAGCGAGTTTACTGCCGAACGCATCCCTTCTAAGGGCATATTCCTTAGCTTCATGATAGGCCCTCCTCATAATTCCTAATGAGGCAACGGCATTGCACACTCTTGAGAGATTAAGAGCTTCCATCATATAGTAGAAACCCTTCGAAGGATCTCCCACCACAAAAGCATCGGCACCATCGAATTCCACTTCAGCCGAAGGGACAGCTCTGACTCCGAGTTTATCCTTTAAGCGGCGAATCCGGATTCCATTTAGCCTGCCATCTTGATTCCGCCATGGTACGGCAAATAAAGTCAGCCCCTTTGTTCCGGCGGGTGCGCCTTCTTTCCGTGCTAAGACCATCGCCACTCCACACATACCGGCATTGGAGGCAAAGTACTTTTCACCATAAAGTTTGAAATGTTCTCCGTGTTCCACAGCCCTCGTCTCATTCGCTCCGACATCTGAGCCCCCCTGACGCTCTGTAAGGAATGTCGCTCCCTCATAAAGTGGAACTTCTCCTGTTGAGAGGACATGCGGCAAAAACCGTTCCTTCATTTCTTCAGATGCATACTGGTTTAGTAAATAAGCGGTGGCCATCGACAATGTGACTGGACAGTAAAACCCTGGTTCTGTTTGTGAGAGCAGATAGCCTTGGGCATAGGAGTAAATATAATTCCCCTTCTCACCGAGCGAGGGGATTTCTTTATGAACATAGCCGACAATTCCGGTATTATAGGTATCTTCCACCGTTCTACGATAACCTTCGTTCACCCATACTTCAGAAACATCTTCACCATAAGCATCATATTTAATTAAGCGCGGCTGTCCCTCCCTATCCGTAAACCTGGCCCGTGATTCAATTTCGGTAGCACATTTCTCACCAAAGGCTGTCAGCTCCTTGTCAGCATACTCGAAAAAGGATGGATCAAGTAACTCTTTAAGCAAGGCTTGAAACGCCAAATCCTCTTTATAAAAATTCATCTTGGATAACACCCTCTTTTTCAGAATAATCAATAAATTTAGTATATCACTTTCTTATCCTGATAAAAATAAATTTAGGATATTTTTGGACATCTTTCCTTTTTATCCAACTCCGAAGTATAATTGGTTCAAATACATTAAGGGGAAATTTTCATTGGAAAAGGAACAAGCTATATTTTTAGCTAACTTTATAGAAAACTCAGCTTCTACGGTCTTTGAGATACAAAAACTTAAAACTACGGGCGGCCGTTTGGTGAAGTTTCATCAATGGACAAACGGGAAGCCCACACTCGCCGCTTTTGAGATTACAAAGCCGGATAGTGATACTGGCTATTACTTTGTATTCATTGATTGGCATCGAAATGACAACTATTATTTAGTCGTTTACGCACATGATCGTTCAACGACCTGTGCAGAGATACGGCAAATTCAAGAAATTGACGGAGCACCACATCTTATCTGGACATATAAGCCTTTTAAACGAGACGGAAAAAATGATCAAAGAAAAGCTTATTTTAAGCAAATGTTTGGCTCGACAACCATACAAATTAAACTGCCCTCCTCAGCCCTTGAGGTGGAAGAATTTTTAGGACATGTATTTAAACTATGTCAAAACCGGCTAAAGGCGGACCGGATTGTTGAAATATTTAAGCTTGAATAAAAGAATAAAAAGGAGGCTTCCGCCTCCTTTGGTGTTATAAAACTTTACTTAAAAATGCTTTGGTCCGTTCTTCTTGCGGATGATCAAATAATTCGCTTGGAACATTTTCTTCAACCACCAAACCACCGTCCATAAAAATAACACGGTCACCCACTTCTTTAGCAAAACCCATTTCATGAGTCACGACTACCATCGTCATTCCTTCCTTTGCAAGGTCCTTCATAACCTCCAGTACCTCACCGACCATTTCAGGGTCTAGTGCTGACGTGGGTTCATCAAAAAGCATAATCTTCGGCTCCATTGCCAGCGCCCTTGCAATTGCAACCCGCTGCTTTTGTCCGCCGGATAAGGAATCAGGATAGGCTTCTGCCTTATCCTCTAAACCAACTTTTCGTAAAAGCTCTAACCCCTTAGCCCTAGCCTTTTCCTTAGGAGTATTTCTTACTTTCATTGGTGCGAGCATAATATTTTCAATTACAGTTTTATGCGGAAATAGATTGAATTGTTGAAAAACCATGCCCACTTCTGTTCGTACTTTATTAATATCGGTATTCTTGTCAGTCAAATCGACACCTTCAATATAGACATGGCCCCCAGTAATCGTTTCGAGCATATTAATACAGCGAAGAAACGTCGATTTCCCAGAACCTGAAGGACCAATGACCACGACTACCTCTTTATTTTTAACGGTAACGTTAATGTCCTTGAGGACCTCATTTTGCCCAAAGGATTTTTTCAAATTCTTCACCTGGATCATTCAGTAGCCAACCTCCTTTCAAGACGAGTAAGCAGGAAGCTTAAAGAAAGTGTTAAGACGAGATAAATAACAGCTGCTGCAAGATATGGTTCCCATACACGGAAATATTGTCCTTGCATAGCTCGTCCCCAATACATTAATTCAGGGGCAGCAATGAGAGCCGCTAATGATGATTCTTTTATTAGAACGATAAATTCATTGCCTAGTGGTGGAATCATTCGTTTGAAAGCTTGCGGCAGAATAACATGGCGCATGGCTTGTACATGATTCATCCCTAATGAACGTGCAGCCTCCATTTGCCCGCGATCAATGGATTGAATCCCCGCACGAAAGATCTCAGCAATATAGGCGGCAGCATTTAATGATAGAGTAAGAATAGCAGCTAAAACGGGACTGGTTTCATCAAGAAAAAGAGGTACAACAGCAAAATGGATTAATAATATCTGAACAAGTAAGGGTGTCCCTCGAAAAAAAGTAATGTAAATAGTAAACGGCCAAGCGAGGAGCTTATTTTTCATCATTTTTCCTAATCCGATGAATAAGCCAAGAATGGTACCAATCAAAATACTTGCGATGGAAAGCCCGATAGTCAGAACCGTTCCTTTTAGGAAAAATGGAGCGTATTCAACTAAAATATCCCAACGAAAATCCATACAATAAATCCCCCTATTAAACAACAAGCTAATTATTCTAATCTAACTAGCAAAAATTGCGTAACTGCTTGGTTAAGAGTTACGCAATTCATTCAGCGATTTTTACTTCTGTTGATCTTTTAAGATTTGTGTATCTGGTTCTACTTTAAACCACTTCTTGTATACTTCTGCATAGGTTCCGTTATCGATGACTGCTTTTACAGCCTGATCAAAGTCTGCTTTAATCTTGCTGCCCTTTGGAAACATAAGTCCGTAAAATTCTTTAGCAAATGCAGCTGAATCTTCAATAACAACAAAATTATCTTTAGGATTGTTTTTTGCATATTCCTCGATAACAGTGTTATCTGCAACTACAGCATCAGCTCCACCGCTTTTCAATTCCAAGATTGCTAGATTATTATTTTCAAATTTTTTGATTTTATCACTATTTTTGCCTAATAGACCTTCAACAGCTTCTTGTCCTGTTGTCGCATTCTGAACGGCAATCGTTTTATTATTTTTTAGATCAGCTGCGCTCTTAATGTCACTATCTTTTGGAACGAGGATTTTGTTGGTTGATAAAAAGTATGGCACTGAAAAATCATAGGATTGTTTTCTTTCATCGTTAATCGTAATGGCAGATATACCGATGTCAGCAATTTTTTTATCTAATTCAACAAAAATTGGATCCCAGCCGACATGCTCAACCTTCACTTTATAGCCTGCTTCTTTTGCCACTGCCTTGATAAAATCAATATCAAAACCGACAACTTCGCCTTTATCCTGGTATTCAAACGGTGCATAGGCAGCATCTGTTACCACGCGCAGTGTTTTCTTTTCAGTGTCTCCTCCTGCTTTTGTACCTGTGCTTGTACTTTTACTAGTACCGCAAGCTGACAGAATTAAAAGCAGTGCGACCATTAAAAAAGTTGAAACTAATTTAAATTTCTTCATTTTTTCAGACCTCCAATGTTTTTTCTAAAAAGTATTTTTTAAAAATTTTGATAATATTTTGAATATAAATGATTATAACCTGTTTTAATTATATATTCAATATTTTAAATATTTTACTATATTAGTACTGTAATTAACTAAAGTGTTAACATTGTAGAATAATTTTTGCCCGCCTTCATTCAATACGGAAGGCGGGTAATTTTTTGGTCAATGCCCCCTTTTCCACCTGTCACATTCCTGTCATTGATTAACGGGAGTTGTTTATTTATATTTAACTAATTGAGACATATAGGGGGTAAATAAAATGAACGAATCATTTAAAGCATTAGTAGTAGACAAGACTGAAAGCGACTTTACTGTAAACGTAAATGAAATAACCTTACAAGACCTTCCAGCAGGTGATGTCCTTATCAAGGTCAGCTATTCGAGTGTGAACTACAAGGACGGATTAGCGAGTACGCCGGATGGAAAAATTGTCAGATCCTATCCTTTTATTCCAGGCATTGACCTTTCAGGAGTTGTTGTTCGTTCGAACGATTCTCGCTTTGAAGAGGGCGATAAAGTGATTGCAACTAGTTATGAGATTGGGGTCTCCCATTATGGCGGCTTCAGTGAATATGCCCAGATTCCTGCTGATTGGGTGGTGCCATTGCCGGAAGGGCTGTCTTTAAAAGAAGCAATGATTTACGGAACAGCTGGGTTTACAGCGGCTTTATCCGTTCAACGCTTAGAAGAAAATGGATTAACTCCTGATAAAGGCAAGGTGCTTGTGACGGGCGCTACAGGAGGGGTTGGAAGTATAGCAGTAGCCATCCTTGCCAAACGGGGCTACCATGTGGTCGCAAGTACAGGTAAAGAAGCGGAACATGACTTCCTTGTTGAACTTGGTGCAAGCGAAATCCTTTCCCGTGAGGATGTTACAGGTGAAAAAATCAGGGCGTTAGATAAGCAGCTTTGGGCTGCAGCAGTCGATCCTGTTGGCGGCAAAACACTCGCCTCGATTCTTAGTAAAATTACTTATAATGGCTCGGTAGCAGTCAGCGGTCTAACAGGCGGCGGAGATGTACAAACGACAGTATTCCCATTCATTCTTAGAGGGGTCAATTTGCTTGGTATTGATTCCGTATATTACCCAATGGAAACGAGGGTCACCTTATGGAAGCGCATGGCCACTGATTTTAAACCAGATTGTTTATTAGAAGTGATGAATAAGGAAGTAACGCTAGGAGAATTACCAAATTATTTATCATCGATCCTAAAAGGTGAAGCACGGGGCAGGACAATTGTAAAACTTTAAAACGCATGATTTTGAGATGACTCTGATCATCTCATTTTTATTTTATAGGGCTAAATATCTAATAAGACAATCCCTATCTATAGGCATTCGCCGTTACTCCTTACCAATACCTACATAATCTATAGGGTATTTACAACATAAGGAGAGATGCCTAAATGAATCCGTATGGTCTTTATCAAACGCCTCAAATGCCGATGGAATATAACGCCTATGTTCAACCTGAATCAATGAATTACTATGGTCAACCAGAACAAGTGAATTACTATGAACAACCAGAACCATTTAATCCTTATCTACCAGAACAATATGATCCGGCAAGACAACCACAACAAGTTGAGCGCAGACTGAATCAATTGGAGCGGCAAAATGAGCGGCAAGAAAGAGAGATCAATCAACTACAACGTCAAGTAGCACAACTCGACCGCAGACTTCAACGAGTAAATCAACGTCTTCGTGCTGTTGAAAGAAGATTCAACTTCCCATTCACTCCATTTGATGGAGAATATTAAAAAAACTTTCGAAGAACCGGGCAGATGTCCGGTTCTTTTACATAACGAATGAAAAATTGGTAAGGTTTTTTACCAATTTGAAGGATGATATTAAAATCCTGTTAGGATATCTTACAAATCCACTGACAAGGAGCGAAAATTCAGTTAACTTTTCTATATAAACCACAAGAGAAAGGAAGATTTCATATGTATCGAAGAAATGATATTAAACTCGCTGAAAGAATCCTTCAATTAGATAAATTAAGAGATGAGTTGTATGAAGAACTCATGAAAACAATGGGCTCCCAAGCGAACGAACTTTTAAGGAGATTACAAAATTATTAATTTCCATTTGAAAAGGGGGAAGAAGGATGACAACACGCTTAAGGAAAGGACTCGAACGCCTTAGACGGTTTTATCTAAGAAAGTTGTTAGAATCAGGAGCCACTGATTTTTCACATCAAGAACTACACTCCCTTACCTTCTCAGAACTGGAAAGATTGTACAACAAAACATTCTCCTCAGCAGACTCAAATTAAATTACTCCATAAATACTTATTTTGACAAACAAGCAAAATAGTATGATAACCTAGTCCTATGTAAGGAAATCTAACATAATATAATATTATGAAAAAGAAATAATAACTATCTGTTAACAATAGGGTGTGGTGAGCGACAATAATGGGAAAAGACATCTCTTATAAAGATAAAAAGGTAATAACAATAGGCATCGTCAGGGATCTCACAGGTCTATCCGAACGGCAAATCCGTTACTATGAGGAACGAAAATTGATTTTTCCGGAAAGATCTGCCGGTGGAAGCCGCAAATTTTCCTTTTCAGACGTGGAATTGCTGATGGAGATTGCTAATAAGATTGAAGATGGCATTCAAACACATGATATCAGGAAGGAAATGCTGCGTGAACAAAAGAAACACAACGAAGAACAGATCCGCAGACAGATGATCCAAGGACAATTAAATGCCCAATTCGGTTTACGAAAAAAGTAAGGAACTAACCAATATGATCCCATTCCTTCAATAAAGGAATGGGATTTTTCATCCTTTCTCGGTACATCAATCTATCTATAACTTAAGGCAAATGACCATTTTTTAAAATCCATGTTAGATAATCTCCCAAACTTATAGAAACCACTCTAAAATCATGTAAAAATACTAACATAAACAATGTTAAGAATATTAACATCATTTAAAAGGGGGAGAAAAAATGGATACTACATTCTTAATGAATAGCCTATGGGTAATGGTGGGAGCTGTACTCGTTATTTTAATGATTGGTGGTTTTATCCTCTTAGAAACAGGTTCAACTCGAATGAAAAATGCAGGACATATTGCAGGGAAAACAATCCTAACCTTCGGAATCGGCTCGATCGTATTTTGGGCTGTAGGGTATGGACTAATTTTTGGTAAAGGAAATCCGCTGATTGGTTTCTCCGATTTCTTTTATTCAGGCTATGACATCGATGGATTGCCACTGTCTGGTGCCGTATTCTTTTTATTCCAATTAGCTTTTGCAGGGATTTCGTTAACGATTGCGTTCGGCGGTTTTGCAGAACGAGCTAAATTAGGTGCCTATCTTGTATTTGCTTTACTTTTCTCAGTCATTGTCTATCCACCAATTGCTCACTGGATTTGGGGCGGCGGCTGGTTAGCAGAGCACGGGAAACAAGATTTCGCTGGTTCTACTGTTGTTCACTTAACAGGTGCCATGGCAGCTCTGGCTGCTACGATTCTATTAAAACCACGTATTGGGAAATTCAACAAAGATGGCTCAGCCAATAATCTTGCTGGTCATAACCAAGTATTCACTGCTCTAAGCGTATTGCTATTATGGGTTGGCTGGTTTGGGTTTAACGCTGGTAGCACATTAACTGTTGATAAAGCGTTCTTTGGATTTGTTGCTGTTAATACTAACTTAGCCGCAGCGGCCGGAACGGTAGCAGCGATGATCGTATCTTGGATAGTACTTGGAAAAGCTGATGTTCCAATGATGTTAAACGGAGCCTTGGCAGGTTTAGTCGCTATCACTGCTTCTTGTGCGTTTGTAGATACATGGGCCGCTGTCTTAATCGGCTTTATCGCAGGAATTCTTGTTTTTTACAGCATTCGCTTCTTTGAAAACAGAGGCATTGATGATCCCATCGCTGCCTTATCCGTACATGGTACAGCTGGTGTCTGGGGAACTTTATCAACCGGATTCTTTGCCACTAAAGAATTAGCCACAGTCGGTAAGCCAGGATTGTTTTACGGGGGCGGCCTTCACCAACTCGGTGTTCAAGCACTTGGAGTATTCACATGTGCTGCATTTGCCTTTATTGTCTCCTTCATCCTCCTTGCCCTTATGAAAAAGTTTATGAAAGGCTTGCGTGTTACAGAGGAAGAAGAGATTATTGGATTAGATATGAGTGAGCACGGAAGCTATGGTTATCCAGAATTAGTAAAGGCAGAACAAACAAAAGCTTTTTAAATATTTATGAAAGGTGCAAGTCCTTTCTGGCTTGCACCTTTCTAGATTTTTTAAGTGGAGGTGAACAGAAATGAAGCAAGATACCTATTCTGCGATTGCTGAATACAGAAATACCCACATGAAAGAAGCGGCCAAAGATCACTTTCAATTGAACCAACTCCACGACAACATAATCAAAAAGGTTTTGGAAATCTCCATGAAGGAAATCCAAATACGGTATGGACCTATTCCCTCTCCTTTCTCTTTCATTGTCATGGGGAGTGCAGGCCGATTCGAACAATCGGTTTGGAGTGACCAAGACCACGGCATCATTTACCTTGATTCGTCTCCAGAAGCAAAAGCATATTTTTTGTCATTAGGAAAGGAAGTTTCAAAAGGTCTTTATCAGGTTGGGTATCCTTATTGCGATGGCGGCGTAATGTCAGGCAATCCATTCTGGTGCAAATCACAAGCCGAATGGGAGAAACAAATTTTGAACTGGGCAGACGAAGCGTCATGGGAATCGTTACGTTATCTATTAATTTTTATCGACGGACGCTCTATTTATGGCCATCATCAACTCATAGAACAACTAAAATCATTTGTTTATCTAGCCGTTCAAAAAGAACAGATTCTTCCAAGGATTTACCATAATACTCTTCATTTTAAAAAAGGAATTGGTGTCTTAGGTCAGCTTTTAGTGGAGACGCACGGAATTCATGCTGGATCTCTAAATATAAAGGAGACTGCCTTCTTCCCTTACATCAATGCCGCTCGCCTATTGGCAATGAAAGAGCATATCTTAGAAACTTCTACCCTCTTAAGACTCGACAAACTACAAATTCATGACAAGGACCTCTATAAAACTTTGTTTTTAAAACTGTTAACCTATCGTCTTCAATTTTCTACCCATACTGACTATGAATCGGGACACTATTTACCAGCTGATAAACTAACAAAAGAGCAAAAGAATGAGCTGAAAGAAATCATAAAGAACGGTGTCGCACTGAACCAATACGCCGGAAAACTTATCGAAAAGGAGGGATAAAATGAAAATAAATGATTTAGCACAATACCTTAGACAAATTTCCGGCAGGGTTAGTTCCAATATCTATGCAGGCATTCAAGGACAAGCCAATCCACAACAGCTTTCCTTCGTCCGACAACTTCAAAAAGAAATGAAAGAAAAAAATAACTTGTCCACCCCCCTTAATGAATTAGAAGTGGTCGTATTCGATTTAGAAACGACGGGGTTCTATCCAGAAAAGGGTGATTATGTCCTTTCAATCGGAGCAGTGAAAATGGTCGGTCCTCATATAAGGAATCATGATACTTTTTATTCGCTCATAAAATCAGACCTTCCTTTATCAGCTGAAATTTCAACTTTAACGAACATTCAGGAGGGGCAATTACGTGATGCTCCCACTGCAAGAGATGTCTTACTCCAATTTTTCAACTATTCACAAAGTCAAATTCTTGTCGCGCACCACTCCAATCACGAAAAGTCCTTTATGCAGAAAATGACATGGGACCTCTTAAAGACACGATTTGAACATCGAATCATCGATACATCCTTCTTAATTCGACTTTCCGACACCTCCATGAAATCATTACCCCTTGAAGATGTTTGTCATCAATGTGGGATTGCCATACAAGATCGTCACCATGCACTTGGCGATGCCATGATGACCGCACAAATTTGGGGGAGCTATTTACAACAAGCTCAAATAAAGGGGTATAGTAATTTACAGGAAGTGTATGAACATCTTGCAAAGCTTTAAGACCGAAAACACTATTTCAAACTAGTGTTTTTTTGTAAATCTCTAAAATTTTAAAGCGCGAAATCATCTCGACTTTGCAACACCTCTAACTTACTTACCTCTAATTATCTGCCCCGTTACAATCCCTAGCACAGACAAAATAACCTAAAAATAAAAAAATTTTAAAAAACTTTTTTTCGCTGTTTTCCTTATCACTACAATAATGTAAACGCTAACAATAATTTTGATTTATTTGAATTGTCAGATTTTTATATTGACCATGTTTTCGATTGGTTGTATGATTATCGAAAATAATCATTCAATTCATTAAGTGCCATCGCTCCCCATCATTTGGAGAAGGGTATGGTAATTCTTTTTTAAAAATTTTTTAGTCATTTAAAGCGGTCTATCACAAAAGAGGAGTGGTTAAGTTGGGGAGTCAATGGATTTTCCTTGACGGTGAATTCGTCAAGAAAGAGGATGCTGTAGTTTCAGTTTTCGATCATGGTTTTTTATATGGTGATGGAGTATTTGAAGGCATACGTGTTTATAGCGGTAACGTCTTCCGACTCGATGCACACCTAAAGAGACTATTTGAATCAGCACAATCCATTATGCTGAATATTCCTTACACACAAGAGGAAATGACGCAATTAATCGTCGATACAATCAGAAAAAATCAGCTAGAGAGCGCCTATATTCGTGTCGTTGTTTCTCGTGGTAAAGGGAATCTCGGCTTAGACCCTTCATCCTGCTCCAGGCCAAGTGTCATTATCATTGCTGAAGAATTAAGAATGTATCCTAAAGAGTTCTACGAACGCGGGATTAAAATTGCATCTGTTGCGAGTCGAAGAAATCGCCCAGATGTTCTAAGCCCACAGGTTAAATCGTTGAACTACTTAAATAATATTCTTGTCAAATTAGAGGCTAATCAAGCTGGGGTAGAGGAAGCATTAATGCTGAATGACCAAGGTTATGTTACCGAAGGCTCCGCTGATAATATCTTTATTGTGAAAAATGGTGCTATCTATACCCCGCCTGTATATTTGGGGGCGTTAGAGGGTATTACCCGGAACGCCATCCTTGATGTCGCAAAGGCCAAGGGTTATGAGGTTAGAGAATCTCCGTTCACAAGACATGATGTATATGTAGCTGATGAAGTGTTCTTAACTGGGACAGCTGTAGAGGTTATTGCTGTTATTGAAGTTGATAAACGTAAGATAAATGATGGTAAACCAGGTGAAGTTACGAAAGATTTATTAGAAGAATTCAGGAAAATTGTAACAACAGACGGTGTGGCTTGTTACCCAGAAGGTGCAAACCATGCAATCGTTAGTTAGGAGCTAAAAACATGCGTAGCGATATGATTAAAAAGGGTATTGATCGTGCACCCCACCGCAGCCTTTTATATGCAACCGGGGTCAAAACGAGTGATCTTGAAAAACCGTTTATCGGCGTTTGTAACTCGTTCATTGAAATTATCCCAGGACACAAACACCTTAATCATTTCGGTGAGATTGTAAAAGAGGCTATTCGTGAAGCAGGCGGTATTCCTTTTGAGTTTAATACAATCGGTGTTGATGATGGGATTGCGATGGGACATATTGGGATGCGCTATTCCCTCCCTAGCCGCGAATTGATCGCCGATAGTGCTGAAACCGTAATTAATGCACATTGGTTCGATGGTGTTTTCTACATTCCCAACTGTGACAAAATTACACCAGGTATGTTAATGGCAGCAGCAAGAACGAATGTCCCTTCTGTCTTTGTCTCAGGCGGGCCGATGGAAGCAGGCGTTTCACCATCGACTGGAAAGAACCTTTCCCTCACTTCTGTTTTTGAAGGTGTTGGGGCTTACCATAACGGAACCATCAGTCAACAGCAGTTGCTAGACATTGAAACAAATGCCTGCCCTACTTGCGGCTCATGTTCCGGGATGTTTACAGCTAATTCGATGAACTGTCTAATGGAAGTATTAGGAATGACTGTTCCTGGAAATGGAACAATTGTGGCAACTTCTGAAGAAAGACATGAATTAATTCGTCAAGCCGCAAGGCATTTAATAGAACTAGTGAAAAAAGATATCAAACCGCGTGACATTATTACTAGAGAGGCAATTGATAATGCTTTTGCCCTAGATATGGCCATGGGTGGTTCAACAAATACCGTACTTCATACATTGGCAATTGCCCATGAAGCTGGGATTGACTACGACCTCCGTGAGATTAACAAAATTGCTGAAAGAGTTCCTTATTTGGCAAAAATTATGCCAGCATCCGATTATTCAATGGAAGACATTCATCATGCAGGCGGCGTAAGTGCCATTATAAATGAACTTTATAAAGTTGAAGGCGCCTTACATGATAACTGTTTAACCATTACTGGAAAAACACTTTCAGAAAATGTGAAGGAAGCAACAATCACAAATGAAACGGTCATCCGGACCAAAGACAATCCATATAGCCCTGTTGGTGGACTATCCATCCTATATGGAAACATCGCTCCAGATGGCAGTGTAATCAAGGTAGGTGCTGTTGATCCTTCAATTAAAACATTCTTGGGTGAAGCAATCGTTTTTGAATCCCAGGATGAGGCACAAGAAAATATTAATAATGGGACGGTTCAAGCTGGGCACGTGGTTGTTATCCGCTATGAAGGTCCAAAAGGCGGACCAGGAATGCCTGAAATGCTTGCTCCAACTTCCGCAATTATGGGACGTGGATTAGGTAAGGAAGTTGCCTTGATTACGGATGGACGCTTTTCTGGAGCAAGCCGCGGAATTTCCATCGGTCATATTTCACCAGAAGCAGCAGAAGGCGGACCAATCGCTCTTGTGGAAAATGGTGACAAAATTTTAATCGACCTTGAAGCACGCTCCATAGAACTTCTAGTTGATGATGAAGTTTTAGCAGAACGACAGAAGGCATGGGTGAAACCAGAGCCTAAAATCAAAACTGGTTATCTTGCAAGATATGCAGCACTAGTTACATCTGCCAATACCGGTGGGATAATGAAAATATAGAAAATATCCATGGGAATGAATTAGTACCCCTCCCCTTCCTTAGGAAGTTAAGGTGCTAAAGCGTTAAATGAAGATCATTTGACAAATAAATATCAATAAATCGATGACGGGAATAAAGGAATAAGAATTCGTATTTTCAGAGAGCTGGGGTTGCTGGAAGCCCAGTAATACAACTTATTCTGACATCATCCCTGAGTGTTAAGCCGAACAATCATAACTAAGTAGGCTTAATCGGGTGTCCATATTTGAACACCTGTTACAAAAAGAAGCGTTCTTCATATCTTAGACGACGCTTCATAAGGCAGTATTCGTAAGGATGCTGTAAAAACGGGTGGTACCGAGAAAATGGAAGGCCTTTTCTCCCCGATTATTCTGCTTTTGATGTTCTTGACTGCAGTTTATTCTGGGAGAATAGGGCCTTTTTTACTATATTTCTATTAATACCGTAGCTTAAAGGAAATTTAATAAAATTCAATCATCCGCAAGGAGGGATTACAAAGTGAAAGTAGAAGCAAAAAAGCTTGAGGTCCAAACAACTACAGAGCCGAGAACCGGTGCAGACCTTCTCATCGACTTACTAAAAAAAGAAGGTGTGGAAACGCTGTTTGGATATCCCGGGGGTGCCGTTCTTCCTATCTATGATGCCATTTACCGCGCCCAGGGTACAATCAAGCATGTTCTCTTCCGGCATGAACAAGGAATGATCCATGCAGCTGAAGGCTATGCCCGAGTTACAGGTAAACCTGGAGTCGTTCTTGCCACATCAGGACCTGGGGCTACCAACCTAGTGACAGGAATAACTGATGCGATGATGGATTCGCTGCCACTTGTTATATTCACAGGGCAGGTTGCAAGAAGCGTCATCGGAACAGACGCCTTCCAAGAGGCTGATGTTATGGCGATTACAACACCCATTACCAAACATAACTTTCAAGTTCAATCCATTGAGGACTTACCACGCATCGTCAAGGAAGCTTTTCATATCGCTTCTACCGGACGGCCAGGGCCAGTTTTAGTCGATGTCCCTAAAGATATTTCCGCAGGATTTTTAACGGAGGAACCTGAAGAAGCAAGCATTAATTTACCTGGATACCAGCCAACTACAAAGCCAAATCCATTTCAAATAAAAAAACTTGCTGATTCGATTTCAAAGGCTTTCAAGCCGGTAATTCTTTCAGGCGCAGGTGTTCTCCATGGAAAAGCATCAGCCGAGCTGACTGCTTTTGCAGAAAAACATCAGATCCCGGTGGTTACTACTTTACTTGGACTTGGTACTTTTCCGGCAGATCATTCCCTTTCGCTAGGAATGGGTGGAATGCACGGAACCTATGCAGCGAACATGGCCATTTACGAATGTGATTTACTTATCAACTTTGGAGCCCGCTTCGATGACAGACTAACAGGCAATCTTAAACACTTTGCCCCGTTTGCGAAGGTGGCCCATATTGATATCGATCCAGCCGAAATTGGAAAAAATGTACCAACACAACTTCCAATCGTTTCTGATACGAAAGAGGCACTTAGCGAACTGCTTAATCAAGAAATTGAATCACCAAATGCTGGTGAATGGCTGCAAAAACTGAGCCAAGACAAACAGGAATATCCGCTATGGTATAAACATGATCCAAACGGAATGTGTCCTCAATGGGTAATTGAAGCAGTCCATAAAGTTACGAACGGTGACGCTATCGTGGCAACGGATGTTGGTCAACACCAAATGTGGGCAGCGCAGTATTACACCTTTAAACAGCCTCACCGCTGGATTACTTCAGGTGGACTTGGAACAATGGGCTTTGGGTTCCCTGCCGCAATTGGCGCACAGATTGCCGAGCCAGATAGTACAGTCGTTGCGATTGTTGGGGATGGCGGTTTTCAAATGACACTTCAGGAATTATCGATTATTTATGAACGAAACCTTCCTGTAAAAATCATTATTGTCAACAACGGCGCATTAGGAATGGTTCGCCAATGGCAGGAACTTTTACACGGAAACCGTATTTCGGAATCGATTCTTCATACTCAACCTGATTTTGTCAAACTTGCCGACAGTTATTCAATTAAGGGTTATCAAGTTAACAATCAGGAAGAACTGATTACCGTGTTGCCAGAGGTATTTGCTCATAATGGTCCAGTATTAGTTGATTGCCGTGTACTTCAGCAAGAAAAAGTATTCCCAATGATTGCCCCTGGTAAAGGAATTCATGAAATGATAGGGGTGAAACCATGAAACGGATCATCACAGCAACAGTTCAAGACCGAAGCGGAGTCCTAAACCGTGTCACCGGCCTCTTACAAAGACGCCAGTTCAATATTGAAAGTATTTCAGTTGGTCCATCTGAAACCGAAGGAATTTCAAAAATGACTCTAGTGGTCGAGGTTGAAGACGAACAGCGACTTGAACAGGTGACGAAACAATTAAACAAGCAAATTGATGTTTTAAAAGTTTCCGATATTACGGATAAAGCAATTGTCGCCCGCGAATTGGCCCTAATTAAAGTAGCTTCAAGCAGCCATTTGCGTAGTGAAATCCACGGGATTATTGATCCGTTCCGTGCCCTAATTATTGATGTAAGTAAAGACAGTCTCGCCGTTCAAATTACAGGACGTCCTGATAAAATCGATGCATTGATTGAAATGCTCAGGCCTTATGGCATTAAGGAAATTGCAAGAACCGGTTTGACTGCCCTCCAGCGCGGGCACCAGCCGCAAGTAAACGATCCAGCAACATATTCACTATTAAAATAACAATATATCTGAGAGGATGATTCATAATGGTAAAGGTACTTTATAACGGAGATATTCAAGAAGAGGTTTTACAAGGAAAGAAAATCGCAGTAATCGGATATGGATCTCAAGGTCATGCCCATGCCCTTAATTTAAAAGAAAGCGGCTTTGATGTAGTGGTTGGATTAAGACAAGGAAAATCTTGGGATAGAGCAGTTGAAGATGGTTTAGAAGTTACCTCTGTTGCTGAAGCAACTGCAGCTGCTGAGGTAGTTATGGTTCTTCTTCCAGATGAAATGCAGCCAAAAGTATATGAAGAAAGCATTAAATCTAACCTTCAAGCAGGTAATGCATTAGTATTTGCACATGGTTTTAATGTTCATTTTAGCCAAATCGTTCCTCCTGCTGATGTTGACGTATTCTTAGTAGCTCCAAAAGGTCCAGGACATTTAGTTCGTCGTACGTTTACAGAAGGTGCTGGAGTTCCTGCCCTATATGCGGTTTACCAAGACTACACTGGTCAAGCACGCGATGTTGCTCTTGCTTATGCAAAAGGAATCGGTTCTGCTCGTGCCGGAGTATTAGAAACTACTTTCCAAGAAGAAACAGAAACAGATTTATTCGGAGAACAAGCAGTTCTTTGCGGCGGTACTACTGCCCTAATCAAAGCAGGCTTCGAAACACTAGTAGAAGCAGGTTATCAGCCTGAAGTTGCTTATTTCGAGTGTTTACATGAATTGAAATTAATCGTTGACCTTTTATATGAAGGTGGCTTAGAAAACATGCGTTATTCTATCTCTGACACTGCTCAATGGGGAGATTTCGTTTCCGGACCACGCGTAGTTAACGAAGATACAAAAGCACGCATGAAAGAAGTATTAAAAGATATTCAAACTGGTAAATTCGCACAGGGCTGGATCTTAGAGAATCAAACAAACCGCCCGCAATTCAACGCGATTAATCGTGCTGAAAATAATCACCAAATTGAACAAGTAGGCCGTGAGCTTCGTGCATTAATGCCGTTTATTAAAAACAAACCAGTAAATGCAAAGAAGGAAGTGGTGGTAAATGGTTCACGTTAACATCTTCGATACGACATTACGCGATGGCGAACAGTCCCCTGGTGTTAATTTAAACCAGTTGGAAAAATTGGAAATCGCACGACAACTTGAACGGTTTGGGGTTGACATTATGGAGGCCGGCTTCCCGGCTTCCTCCCAAGGCGATTTTGAAGCAGTAAGAGCAATCGCCCGGAATATTAAAAATGTATCAGTCACAGGCCTGGCAAGAGCGACGAAATCGGACATTGACATTGCGTGGGATGCGTTAAAAGATGCAGCAGAACCAAGGTTGCATGTATTCCTTGCCACCTCCCCTATCCATATGCAATATAAATTGATGAAAACACCTGAGGAAGTTACACAAATTGCGGTAGACATGGTGTCTTATGCGAAAAGGAACTTCCCGCATATCGAATGGTCAGCGGAAGATGCATCCCGCTCTGACCTGGATTTCCTTGTTCAAATTATTACGAAGGTCATTGATGCCGGTGCGACAGTCATTAATCTTCCTGATACAGTCGGTTATACCACACCGGAAGAATATGGACGTATGTTCCGCTATATCCGGGAAAACGTTCCGAATATTCATAAGGCCGCATTATCTTGCCATTGTCATGATGATTTAGGAATGGCGGTTGCGAATTCGTTAGCTGCGATTGAAAACGGTGTAACCCAAGTCGAAGGTACAATCAATGGAATTGGAGAACGTGCTGGGAATGCTTCTTTAGAGGAAATCGCTGTTGCCTTAAACATTCGAAAAGATAAGTATCCTTATACTACGAATTTAGTTTTAAAAGAAATTAAACGCACGAGTGATCTAGTCAGCCGCTTTACAGGTATGATGGTTCCACCTAATAAAGCCGTGGTTGGAAAGAATGCTTTCGCCCATGAATCAGGAATCCATCAGGATGGCGTCTTAAAAAATACATTAACCTATGAGATTATTACCCCTGAATTAGTGGGGGTCAAATCTAATGATCTAGTTCTAGGCAAACATTCCGGCCGCCATGCCTTCAAAGATAAAATTGAGCAGATGGGCTTTGAACTTTCGGATGAAAATTTGATTGAAGCTTTTACTGCTTTTAAACAGTTAACAGATCGTAAGAAAGAAGTAACGGATGAAGATCTTTTTGCTATTTTAACCGATATTCAAACTACAGCTGTTGATATCAAAAAATATGAACTTGTTGCCTTCCAAGTCCATTACGGCTCAGCTAACTTGCCGACAGCGACGGTGGCATTAACCACTCCAGAAGGTATTCGAGTTGAGACGGCCCGTACAGGTTCTGGAAGTGTTGAAGCTTTAATGAACACTTTGGAAGCACTAATTAAAGAAGAAATCCATCTTACTGATTTTAGATTAAGTTCGATTGGTCAAGGACGTGATGCACTTGCTGAGGTCCATGTCAAAATGACCGTGAACGGTACCCCTGTAACTGGACGCGGTTCCGCACAGGACGTACTGGAAGCTTCTGCAAAATCATTCTTAAACGCTGTTAATCGTGTGTTTTTCAACCAAAATACGGCTGTAAAAGAAACGGTAGTCTAATAAACCACAAACAATAAATGAGGAGGTTGCTTCTAATGAAAAAACGTATTGTCTTACTTCCCGGTGATGGCATTGGCAAGGAAGTTATTAACTCAGCAAAAGATGTGTTAAATGCAATTGCTGAAGAATACAATCATACTTTTAGCTTTGAAACCCATGAAATCGGAGGAGCAGCCATAGACCTTTACGGCACTCCCCTTCCGGAAACAACCGTTGATGCTTGTAAGCAAGCCGATGCGGTATTGCTTGGTGCTGTTGGTGGACCAAAATGGGATAACAATCCCTCACATTTACGTCCTGAACGAGGCTTGCTAGGAATCCGTAAGGCACTTGATTTATATGCAAACTTAAGGCCGATTAAAGGTTTTAAAAACCTGCTTCATGCCTCACCTCTAAAGGAAGAAGTAGTCTCTGGAAGCGACCTCCTTATCGTACGTGAATTAACTGGCGGCCTTTATTTCGGAACACCAAGTGAACGTCGTGATAACGGAAGTTCTGTTGTAGATACGCTTGTCTATTCCCGACAAGAGATTGAAAGAATTGTTGATAAGGGATTTCAAGCAGCCCAGCAAAGGCAGGGTCATCTTACTTCGGTGGATAAAGCAAATGTACTGGAATCTAGCAAACTATGGCGCGAAATAGTTGAAGAGAAAAAAGCTCAATATCCAGATGTAGCTGTGGAACATGTATTAGTTGATGCTGCCGCTATGAAACTAATCACGAACCCTAGCCAATTTGATGTCATCGTTACCGAGAATCTATTCGGCGACATCTTAAGCGATGAGGCCTCTGTTATTACGGGATCACTTGGGATGCTCCCTTCTGCTAGCTTAAATGAAAATGGAGTAGGCCTATATGAACCTGTTCACGGCTCTGCCCCTGACATCGCTGGTAAAGGTGTAGCCAATCCCGTTGCGATGATTTTATCGGCAGCTATGATGCTAAGATACTCTTTTCAATTAAATGACGAGGCAAAAGTGATTGAGGATGCAGTTCAATCGGTTTTAGATGCCGGCTTCCACACAGGCGACCTTCAAATTCCAGATGGACGTCTTGTTGGAACAGCAGAAATGACGAAACGGATTGCAGATTATATCAAATCACAAAATGCCTCAAAGTGCATCGCCAGCTGTTATTTTTAAATAATTTTGGAGGGTAAACCGTCTTGTTCGGCGGTTTACCCCTAAATTTATCCAAAGTATTAAAATTCATTTACGTGAGGAAGGACGCTATGCAAACACCAAAAAATATTATCCAAAAGATTTGGGAAAAGCATGTGGTACATCAAGAAAACGGAAAGCCAGATTTATTATATATCGATCTACACCTCGTTCACGAAGTAACCTCTCCTCAGGCATTTGAGGGTTTACGAATGAATGGTCGTAAAGTCCGCCGCCCTGACCTTACCTTTGCGACGATGGACCATAATGTTCCAACCCGTCAACGTCTTGTAATCAATGACCCTGTTTCAAAGAAACAAATTGATACCTTACAACAAAATTGTCAGGATTTCGGGGTTCCACTTGCTGATATTCATCACCCTGATAACGGGATTGTCCATGTAATTGGACCTGAACTTGGACTTACTCAGCCTGGTAAAACCATTGTGTGCGGCGATAGTCACACCTCTACACACGGAGCATTTGGTGCGCTCGCTTTTGGGATTGGTACAAGCGAGGTTGAGCATGTTCTTGCAACCCAAACCCTTTGGCAGGCACCGCCTAAAACCTTAAATGTCAAGGTCAATGGAAAATTAGGTACTGGTGTTACAGCTAAAGACTTAATTCTTGCCATCATCGGTAAATTCGGTGTCCAATTTGGAACAGGTTATGTGATGGAATACACAGGTGAAGCCATCCGTTCGCTCTCTATGGAAGAACGAATGACAGTTTGTAACATGTCGATTGAAGCTGGTGCAAGAGCTGGTCTCATCACTCCAGATGAAACGACTTTTGAATACTTACGCGGCAGACGTCATGTACCTCAAGGAGAAGCTTTTGAACAAGCCGTTGCTGAGTGGAAGGCTCTAGCTTCTGATGAAGGGGCAGCCTATGACTTAGTCGTTGAGATTGAAGCAGCCGAAGTTGAACCACAAGTAACCTGGGGAACAAATCCAGGAATGTGTATTCCAATTACGGCAAATGTTCCAAATCCAGACGAAACCGAGAAACCTAGTGAAAAGGACGAGATCCAGCGTGCGCTTGAATACATGGGCCTTGAAGCTGGTCAGCCCATCTCAAATGTGAAAATTGACCATGTTTTCATCGGTTCTTGTACGAATTCGCGCTTAAGCGACTTACGAAGTGCAGCTGAGGTAATCCGGGGCAAGAAGGTTAGCCCTTCTGTAACTGCTATCGTTGTTCCTGGTTCGTTTAGTGTTAAACTTGCTGCCGAAAAAGAAGGTTTGGATAAGGTCTTTACAGAGGCTGGTTTTGAGTGGCGTGAAGCCGGCTGCAGTATGTGTCTGGCCATGAACGATGACATTGTTCCTCCAGGGGAACGCTGTGCCTCCACTTCCAACCGAAATTTTGAAGGCCGCCAAGGGAACGGGGCAAGAACCCATCTTGTCAGCCCTGAAATGGCAGCCGCTGCCGCTATTGCAGGTCACTTCGTAGATGTCCGACAATTTGCTGCTGCACAGGAGGTAAGATAGAATATGGAACCATTAAAAATTCATCAAGGCCTTGTTTATCCATTAAACCGGTCGAACATTGACACAGACCAAATTATCCCGAAGCAGTTTTTAAAGCGGATTGAACGCAGTGGTTTCGGCCAATTCCTTTTTTATCATTGGCGTTTTGATGATGAAGGAAATCTTCGACCGGATTTCTCATTAAATGATCCGAAATATAAAAATGCTTCGATTATAGTTGCCGGTGAAAACTTTGGCTGCGGATCTTCACGTGAGCATGCTCCGTGGGCGGTTCAAGATTTTGGCTTTAAAATCGTCATCGCCCCAAGTTTTGCAGACATTTTTAAAAACAATTGCGTGAAAAATGGGATTCTTCCAATTCAGGCTAGTAATGAACAAGTTCAGTACATTATTAAAAAGGCAGAATCTGAAGAATATCAATTAACTGTCGACCTTGAAAATCAGGTGGTTTATGATAATGAAGGTTTCAAGGTTACTTTCGACATTGCTCCATACCCTAAAGTCATGCTGCTAAATGGCTGGGATGAGATTGGTGTTACTTTAACCTATGCGGATAAAATTGAGCAATATGAGTTGGCGCGTAAATAACCATTAAAAAAATGAGCTTGGAAACCCAAGCTCATTTTTTATTGGTTGTCACAGCTCGTTTAAAATATTTCTATTCTCGGATTCTTCGTTAAAGGTCAAGACTTCTTCAACCGGCTCATATGATTCACCATAAAAATGATGATCTTTATAGGTGTGAATCATATCATATGTTTTTTTCATGGATTCAAAAATCATTTCTTCTGATTCTTCATTAGGAGTCCAGTAGAGGATTTCCATCTTATTAACCTCGTTTGTCGCTAATGATTTTCTCTCATAACCGATAGAAGCGGCGTGCTCAAATCTTTCACGTTTATAAAAATGAAGCCGTTTTTCGGAATCGCTATCTTCATAGTTGACTGGTTCTACTTCAAGGATAATAGGCTTTCCTTTTCGTTTTAACTTTTCCAAAAGTTTATGGCCAAGTCCCTGGCCACGTGCATTTTTTGAAACAAATAGATAATCAATAAACACAAAATTGTCTAATTCCACATACATCAAAACATGATTTGGCCCCTCATCTTTATGATAGATGTTTGAACGTTCTTTCAGTAAGGTTTCCATGTGAGCCCTTGATTTCATTTCTTCAACAGGAAAATACTGATTCAACTTTTCATACCAATGCATGGAAATACTCCTTTATGTGATACTTAGTTTTTTCATTAAAACTCAGGTAATTGATCAAGATTATTTTCTTTGATACCGTCTGGTTCACTGCGGATAATGTCTCGACCATATTTATGGAATACATCCACATGAGCAATCATTCCAGCTTTTGCTTCATTTAAGGCCGTAATATAATCTAACTCACGCCCCATACTTGTTTTAAAAGCGATAATATCTCCATCATCGTTTTTCCTAACCGACACGAACTCTTCTTTGCCATCAGGATTACTCTGACCCGCTTCCAGTTGGGCTTGCTGCTGACTGGCCTGCTTGTACTCCTCATAAATTTTTTCAAAATCTTTTTGTTCCATTTCATCCACCTCCGAACATTTGTTAGTATTTTTCTTTTTAAATAAATTATCCTTGCTTAGGAAAGTTTCAAAATTTCTTGAAATTCGTCCTTAACAAAAGTTAAAAAATGACCCTTCCAAACCTAAGTAGGAAGGGCCTTCAATATAATAATCTAGGCGTTATGAAGTTTTGCCCCTGGTCTTTTGCATACTCATCAAAACCACTAATAAATAAGGAATAATGGATATTGCCTTCATCATTATAATTATTAACTAATGCCTTGGTATCTCTGCTTTTAGTCTGCAGATAATAAATAAAACCTTCCACATATTTTATACGCCATTCCAAATAACTTAATAAATGTTGATGGGTTTTATCTAAATTCTTATCTGGTAATGGATAGTCAATTGCGATTTCATATGCTTGGAAGAATGCCTTTCTTGTTTGACGATATTGTTTAATGGTAGAGGTATCATTTGAATCTTTTAATGCCTGATCAATGGGTATGGCAAATTCTTCTGTGTACCATCTATAATACTGATTGTAAGGAGTAACTTCCCTCGGTTGGAATGAAGAGAACAAAACTAAGAGTAGTAAAAAAAATACGAGAATATACCCTTTCCTCCCCATCCCATCCATCCCCCTCAACTACATTTTCTCAATTATATGAGTAAGCTAGTCAATTAAGACTTACATGTGATGTGGTGCCTGACACCTCTTTTATATTTTTTAAGATTAATACAAGGAGATAGACGACACTGAGGTTTAATATTAGTACAAGTACAACAACTGCAGGGCTTATTTCAACCCCAGCTTGAATTTGAAGAAGGATCATTGCAGAGAGTGCGGTTAGCAAGGTAATTTCTTTGATAATGATAACGGGTCCGAGCAGGTATCCAAACGACCTTCGTCTCATAAGGAGGATTCCAGCAATTGTTCCAATTGGAACCACAAATCCCAAGTCCAACGCTTGAATAACAAGAGTGGTATAATGTTCGATTCCTTCTGGGGGAGTATGGTTCATTAGAGGGTAGACAATCTTCCCCAGCCACATCATTCCAAATACAAACGAAGCAAATAATAAGAAGCTTCCAACTAATTTGACCGGGAGTTTTTCTGTGAAAAATAACGGTAATTTCGAAACCACAAATGACATCATGGCCAGCGTAAAAGCAAAAAAACTGGCAGACATAAGGAGTACGTAGACAAGGAGCAAGGAGTTATACATAGATAGAAATGAATAGGAGGCGTAGGCATATAAAAAATAGCCAAACGTGCCAGTCAGGAGCAAATGCCCTTTTAATAGTCCTTTTCCAGACAAATAAAGAGAAAACAATAATAACGGAACGCCCATAAATAATGTCACATAATCCTGGGCGATTGCCTGTACTGCCATAGATACGGAGTCATGTTGATATAAGCCCTTCCCATAAATCGAGATGGTTTCTCCAAAGATGGATTTATACTCATACAGACTAGTTCCTTGATTAGAGAAGAGTGCGTAAATTGTGGCTGCGATTGAGAAAATGGTAATAATGAAGACAAGTACACTTATGGACTTTTGATTTTTCACGGTTGTTTTCCTCCCTTCTAATATTAAAGGTGATCCTACTCCTATCCTAAACCATTCCGTTCTATATCCCTATCTACATCCATTTTGTTCACAAAAGATTCAGAATTTAACCATACAAAAAAGGACCAAATACCTTGGCCCTTTAGAAAATGCTTTGTATCTGTTAATATGCTCATTACTCAACTGTTCAGAATTTAAACTTCTGAGGAAACTGTTTGATAATTCCATCCGATAAGACGTCCGCAATTTTTATTAGGTGAATTTCCCCTTCATCAAAAGCACGAATATCTCCTTTCCAATCTTTCTTAAGCCTTGCAACTACACTATCAGTAACCATTTTTAAGTGTGCATGGAGCAACTGCCTCAAAGTATTCTTATCCCAATTTGGATTGGCGATGCTGAGAAAGGCAGCAAGATCATCCGCATTTTTGTACCATGCCTTTTATTTCATATTATCTTCGTATTATAATTTTACCTTAAACAAAAATTGAATTAATTAATTCTAAAAGTAAAAACTATTTATTAAAGGAGGTTAATTAATGAAATACAAAGCAGAGAAAACTATCGAAATTTCATCCTGGATAATTGTGTCATTATTATTAATAAAATTTACACCAAAAAATAAAATTCGTGAATCACTAGTTGTATTTTTATTTAAACAAGCACTAACATGGATTTTTGGATTACTAGTGGTAGAAAAAAACTTAATTTCCTATCCATATCGCTTATTTTTCAAAAAAGCAAATAAAGCTAATTTTTCATTTGAATACTTTATATATCCTGGACTGTGCGCTTTATTTAGTTTGTACTATCCAAAAAATAAATCTAACCTTTTAAAAACCCTGCATTGCTTTATTAGTACTTCTGTAATAGTCATCTTTGAAATAATTGCAGTGAAATATACAAAATTAATTAAATATAAAAAATGGACTTGGTATTGGAGTTTTATAACAATTTGGATAACTGATTACTTAACACAAGCTTTTCACAATTGGTTTTTTAAAACTAAATTTTCATGAATAAAAAGGAGCAGTTAGACTGCCCCTTTTATTAAGTTAAATGCACGATATCAGTCACGTGCTATAAAAGATAGGACTGGATTTTTAACTCTCTTGTTCCACTCCACGTTACTTTACTAAGAAAAGCTGTCAGAGTTGGCAGCCCTAATTATTTAGGTTACCCTTTAATTTATCTAATTTCTTTAAAAGTCCGACAAAAACTCTAATTGTAAACATTGTGAAAGTACACGATCCGGAAGTGTGGAAAGGTGTCCATTTATTCCATTTGAATAATCAGAATTCTTTACAACGAATCCCTCTCTAGGCCCCCTTAAACCACTTCAGATTGTGGTTCTCCCACTTGCCTAAAAGTCTTTTTAGAGTAACAGATTATTCCTGCTTTATTCTTGTTAGGAAATAAGTTGATACAAATACCGTATAATAAGTACGACAATATATCCTCAATTTTATCTGAAAAAAACTGATGCTAAGGGAATCACATTTTTTAATACTGTGATATCGACATCATCGGTTCCGTGAAGATATTTTTTGACAACTTTTTCAAGCAAGGATTCGTATAATAATGTTTCGTCAACAATATTTTCACAATACATAAAAATAATTTGCTTCCCTTTAATATTTCGAAGGTTTAGAATTTAAAATCTATATCCTCACAATGTGTAAGTTTATCTTGGAAAAATTTATAATTTTTCTCTATAGAATCGGTTAATTTTTCCATAAAATTCTTCCTTTTTTATTATTTACACTATTGGATTCAGTTTATAATTATTTAATTGATTTACTAGATACTGGTGGTTCATTTAACCAACCTTTTTTAACCAATAATTTAAACCCTTTTTCTGAAAAACTTTGGACCTGTTCCATTAATTCACTTAGTATTTTGACATGATTCTTCTTATAACTAGATACAGCAGCGTTTTGTAAATTTATTATTCCAATAGGATTTAAAAACATAATTAGGTTCGTCATTAACTTATCTGAAAATGGAGATTCAGGGACCCTATGAACGAAGCTCTCTAGTCCAGTTGTAGTACTAATTCCGTTTTCCCTGAAAATATCCGATAAAGTAGCAGCTTGATGAAATGCTATTTTCTTGCCATCAATAAATAATTGCTTTGACTCTTCATCTTTTACAACATCAGCAAAAGCAGCGCATAGAGCAACACCAACATTATTGCATTGAAGTGCACTGTACATATGTCCCAATTCTACCGCATTAAGTGGTCTCAATTGTGTAGATACAACCTTAAACAGTTTACTCTCTCTTTCATGTGCTTTCATGTATAAAAATGGACTGTTTTGTAACAAGTTCTTTTCTTTTAATAAACCTAAAAGAGATTCATCAATTTGAATAATCTTAGTAAGGACTTCACTAAAGAATTTCTTTACATTCATATCCGCTAGTTCTGAATATTGAGAAGCGAGGACCCGCATCCCATTTCCGGTAATATGCTTAAGAATTTCAATGATTAATTGATCGGTAAAAAGCTTTACTGAGGAGTTATATAAATCAACTTCACTGAAAAATGGCGTTTCATTATAACCGCTGTTATTTAATATCTTTGTAGCCTCTTTTTCTTGAAATGTAGATAATGAATTGATTTCATCTAGAACACTTCTCAAATCTTTATCTTCAGCAGTGTCAATAAGATTTTTTAAAAAAATATTAACCATATTCGAACTTGATTGTAGATACCAAAGAAAGCCGAACTCATTTACGTTCATACAAAAGGCTCCTTCATTATTTATTTTCTCTTATTTAGAATGACAAAAATATTGGTAATTATTCAGGGTATATTTCTAATTAATACATTTAGTCTCAATCTCAAACTTTATTAATTATTGTAATTTATATAATTTAATTAGAGTTTCAAAAAAAAATACTAATTTCACTGGCTCTCAGGTTTCTCAATAGCTTTTTTAATGATTTTCATTAGTAAAAGCCCTATCCAAATTCCTGGTATCACGCACAAAATTGGTAACCATATTGGGCCAAATAAAAATCCGGATATCTTGAAAGTTGATGAATATATACACCCCACTGTTACAAAGAAAGCACAAAAAACGAATGGTAAATAAGAATATTTTCTATTTCCTCCACCAGCATCTTTATAAGCATCCCACATAGCAAAAAAGTATAAACAAGGGTAAAACATTAGCCATAAGTAATCAGTTTGAGCAATGGCTTTTTCGATTTCTCCATGAAAACTAGAAATTATAACAACATTAAAATTTGCATTTACATTTATAAGGAATTCTAAAAATACAAAAACAATACCTTTTATTAGTTTGCCATTTAAAAATTGACCAAAGCCAGGAAGAGCAATACTCCATAGTAATACTTCTTTTGAGTTAGCCACCTAATTCAAGCTCCTTACCAAGTTTCGTATAGTGTGATTATGCCCATTGTAAAAAAGGCAATCGCACTAATCTTTATTCATTAAAAACTTAATTAGTTTTTTATTGTGGAAATAAAATTTAACATTACACCAACGTAACCTTAGAATGTCCTGCTCAACATAAAAAATGTGATGAAAATTACAGTGATGGCATTTCATTTCTAAATATTAATAAACAGAGATATCCAATAAAAAGACGTGCTTCTATCAACATGGAAAGTGATTTATGTTAATAATTCCTTCTATCAACTGTATTTCCTCATTATAGATGAAGTTCTTGCCCCCATCAGTTAAACCAATGAACATACATAGTCCCTAAGTTCTTTTGTTAATTCTTCTAAACTAGTAAAGTGTTTTCCTCATACAAACTCAGTTTTAATTATCTTAAATGTTGCCTCTGCCACCGCATTGTCATATGGGCAGCCTTTCAGGCTCAACGATCGCTAGATTTTGAAAGTTTCTAGAGCCTCATCAATAATCTTGTTTTTGAACTCACTTCCTCGATCTGTTGTTTTAATTCTGGGGAAATTGATTTTTCGAGGGTTAAAATTCCCTAAACAAACTTAATATCCAACCATGGTAGGTATTGTTCAGCAATTTGATGAAGAGCACGAAACCATAAATTTTCTCCGCCCTAACAATATTCAAATAGAAAAAGTTACTGACGAAATCTTTTAAGGAGGAAATTATGAAAGAGTTTATTATTTCATATATAGAAGATAATGAAATTAGTGGCCATAAAAAGGAAATCCTCGTTTTGGGCGAAGACTTTCAATCATGCTATGAAGAGCATATTCAAAAATAAAACAAATTTTTTATTAGGGAAGCCTATTATTCATTTATATCTAATCGAGATAAATTTAAAGAAAGTTCATCTAATACTAAAAATACACAACCAAAAACGGTTCTGTAATCGATATAGTCCCCTTTAACTTCAACATTTATCTCAATAATATTCCTTTTATTATGTATGTACTTTTCTTCAAATTGATTAAAATTAATACTTGTAACAGATACACTAATTTCCTCTAAGGATTTTTTTAGCTCTCTTTCAAATATTGAATTATTAAAGTTTTCCCTGAAGAAAATACGAATAGTAAATTTCATTTTAAATCCTCCTTCTACTTATGATTTGCCAAATCTTCCCTACTTAACCGAATAACTTGTGTATCTTTTTCCCATTTAATTTATTCAAGTCGAAAAATAACGATCTACAGGAATGCTAAACTGTACCGTAGCGAATAAAAAAAAGCGATCCTCTAAGTATCGCTCATTTTACATTATTGCACCCGTTTGTGAACAAATGAGTTGTTTTCTTTCAACTTCTGTCCGCTGTTGACTTTGAATTAAATATTAGCCTTTACTAACAATGTAAAGAAATCCTCAAGGAAAAAAATACTATGGTTTTTCTTTCTGTTTTCGTTTTTGCGTTCTTCCATTCGGAATGGCTGGAATCCATTCTTTTTCCATTAACCTGCACAGTTACAAAAAAAATGGCCTTGCTTTTTTATTGAAAGCAAAGTATCAAAAGTTTAAGTACTTCTCACCTTTGTTTTGTAGCCTGTGTTAACGGTACCGCTCTTCCTTAAATGGATTTGCTGTCATCGAATAGCCACGCTCTTCCCAAAAACCAGCCTCGTCTACTTTCATAAACTCAATCCCCGAAACCCACTTTGTGCCTTTCCATAGATAAAATACTTCTGGTGGAATAAACCTTAGTGGATAACCATGTTTTTGATCAATATCATGCCAATCATGATTTTTATCCTTCCAACGGTATACAAACAAAGAATCGTCCCCTAATAAAGGCTCTAGAGGCAGGTTTGCAGAATAACCAAATCTATCCCCATTGTAGTAACCGTAAATTTTAATGTATTTTACACCTTCATTAATTTCAACAAATTTCAATAACTCTCTAAGTGCAATTCCTTCAAAAGTTGTATCAAATTTAGACCAGGTGGTAACACAATGCATGTTAACGCTTGATATGGTCTTTGGAAGCTCCATGATTTCCTTATAGGATAAGGACTTTTCTTCCTTCACCTCACCAAAAAGTCTGAAATTCCATGTGATTTCATTAAACTCGGGAACATCCCCTGTGTGTAGTATTGGCCATTTTTCTGTTTCAATTTGGCCAGGTGGAAGCTGCTTTTTCATCTTACACCATCCCTTTTTCATCTTAAACATTAATTAAATCACAGTGTTTTGTATATTATGCTTCAAAATAATGAAAGCATGCTGTAGTCAAATTCGTTATTTGAGATTTACCTAAAATTTGGAACCAGTATATTCCAATAAATTTCTTATTCCACTATCCTGCCAGTTAGTTCAAGAAAGTCTATTCTTACCATAATAGGAACGACAATATGTTACTTTATCGTATTTACAACTTTTTATAGACATCTGCATAAGCAAATTTCAACTGTTCCCGTAGCCCCTTATTTTCATTTTGGAGTTTCTTTATCTTCCTTTTTAGGAATTCGATTAAAGCATCCTTGTTACTATCATCCATATTATTTGCTTAAGTTGTTTAACTGTTAGTGCTTGTGCCTGTCCTTCCAGGTGATGATTTTTATATGCAAGAAAATGAAAATGGATGTTTAAAATTAGGGTGTAGATGAAATTTTTGGGTAATATGTTCGTAATTATAATTTAAAGGGGGAGATCATCTTTTAAAAAAATATTATCAATTTCAGCACTTGTTTTACTATTGCTAGTAGGTTGTCAAGGGGCTAAAAACAGACCATAGACAAAAGTAATGCGGTAAAATTTCTTATTAATCTCCGCTAAATGTAATAATAATTTTAATAAATATGTCCTTTTGGAGTGTGAAATGATTGCTTTATTTAGAGAAAAACCATGACCCACGAAGGAACTCCGCAATTCTTGACGAAATTACCAACCAATTTGACTTATCAAAGGCTATTCAAGACACCGAACAACTTTTTAATCAATTCCCAGTAAGTAAAACCTCTCATCGTGGTAAGGATGGACGTCATTCTACAGGAACTCTTTCGCAAAAAATGGCAGCATGTTTTTATCGCTTTTTATCCACCTACACAACTTCCGATTCTCGTGGAAAGGTTAAAATAGATACGGCTGGAGACGTTGTACCAGATTGGAAAGATCTGTTGGACAATGAGTTCATTCATCTAGAAAATAATGTGGAGATAGTAGTCGATGTAGTGGATTATGGGGCTGTTGGCGATGGAAAAACGGATAACACCCTTGCCTTTAAAAAAGCAATTGGCAACGGTAAAGTGAAAGTAATAATACCGGCTGGCGTCTTTATCACAAAGGGAATCCAACTGCCCTCCTATACTATGCTTGTTGGCGCAGGAAAAGGTGTGACGACCATTAAACTACATGATTCAGCTAAAAAAGGCACTCGGCTGATCACAAACGCAGACCATTGGAAGGGTAATCACCATCTTTTCGTTGGGGAATTAAGTTTGGATTGGAATATAGAAAGGCTTGGCGATGTAGGGAAAACAAGTACATGGGGAAATCATTCGAGCTGTTTAACCTATGCAAAGGTGACTTATGGCTGGGTAAAGGATGTTGAAGCGATGAATCCAGGGCTGCATTGCTTTGATATTTCATCGACTTTGTACAATTATGCTGGCGACGGTTTTCGCGCCCACGGCGGCAGCAAGTTTGTCTGGCTGGATAACTTAAACGGCTATGGCTTTGGTGATGATGGAATTACCACCCATCACAGTGATTATATCTTTATCTCCCGCTGCCATATGTCTGACCCGAGTGGACGTGCCCACAAGAAGGGATTTTCTAATTCTAATGGGTTTGAGGTCGATGATGGTTCGAGGAATGTGGTACTAGTTAATAATTCTTCGTCTAGGTGCTTTGGCGGGGTTGAAATTAAAGCGCACGAAAATTCATCAGCCGCTTCAAATGTCCATATTATCGGGCATATTTCCGTCAATGATAACCGCTCGTTTAATTTCCGGCATATCGGACATCACAAAAGTACCGATGCTGAATCAAAAACGGCCTATAATATTTGTGCTACGAATCTTGTAGCCATCGCGCCAATTTTTACTGAGTTATATAAGGACTCAACACCGCGCGGAATGGTGGTCTCCGCTTATAAAAATGTCGTAATCAACCATTTTACTTTGATTGGTGATCCCAATTATGACTACAAAGGCCAACCAGTTATTGCTGTTCAGTATCGGGCTAGGAACGTAATATTAAAGAATATATTGGCCAAGGATTTTAAAAAAGCAGGGAGCGATATTAAAGTATTCGGTGGAGAGAATCGCGCCGATTCTATACAAATTTGTAATGTGACGAGCCGAAATTCTGCACCTAAAGTGATCGAAATCGGCCCAGGTATCCTAGATGTTACAATTGAAAATACAAAAAGCGTCGACAACTATTTGTGACGCTTTTCTTCTTTTTCTAGGGTCATTTCATCGACCAGTTTTTCTGCCACCTTGCGATATAAATTACTCATATGAACGAGAGAAGAAATCATTAATACCTGCTCAAGATCCTGCGATTTTCCTTGATTAACTTCGATTATTTCTTTTTTAACCCCCTTTACCCTTTCCCCAATGTCTACTTTGAAATCATCAACATTTTGGCGGGTTAAATTCAGATAACTGGTATAAAAAGAATCAAGTTCAATTTCCTCACTGATAATTTTTTGATTGATCCCAGCAAGGGTAGCTTTAATATCATTAATTGAAAGTGCCCCTTTTAGTTGGTATATCAAACTCATCAGGATGAGATGCTCTTTTGAATATTTCTTATTTTGGATTGGAAAAATGAGTTTTCCTTTCGCGTAATTATTGATCATCGTTTTGGTGAGGACCTTGTCGTCTTCATTCCGCTTCGTTTCCGTGAATTTATTTTCAAATAATTGGATCACCTGGTCCATATATAAATCGATCTTTGGTATTTCCTCTAACGTTAATCTTGCATCTAAGCCGAGCTGCTCAATAATTTTATTGATATTTTCCAATTTAAAAACCCCGTTCATTCGCTTAATATTTTTTATTATACCTAAACATATATCCATTGACTAGGTGTGAATATATAAGTATTATTATAAGTAGTTATCAAAACTACATGTTGTATTAGGAGGCATTACAAATGAACAATTACATTCGCGAACCTATTAATGGACTGACCCATTTAGCGGGAGCAGTATTAGCCTTTGCCGGACTCCTTGCGATGGTTATTAAAGCGGCTGCAACAACCAGTTCACCGACTGCGATTACAGCAGTTATTATTTTCGGAGTTAGTATGATTCTGCTTTACTCAGCATCGGCTACCTATCACATGGTAATTGCTCGCGATAAAGTAATTGCTTTTTTACGCCGGCTCGATCACTCGATGATATTCATTTTAATTGCTGGTACGTATACTCCCTTTTGTTTTATTAGCTTGAACGGAAAAATAGGGGCCATTCTATTTTCCATTATCGCAGGAATTGCAATAAGCGGGGTTGTTTTTAAAATGGTCTGGTTTAATTGCCCGCGCTGGATTTCTACCGCTTTGTATTTAGCGATGGGCTGGATGATTGTGTTTGTATTCTCGCCGCTTACGGGAAGCTTAAACCCCCATGGTTTATTTTTGCTCATTCTCGGTGGAATTTTTTATACCATTGGCGGGGTTATCTACGGTGCTAAACCTAAATTCTTGCAATCAAAATATATGGGCTTCCATGAAATTTTTCATATTTTCATTTTGCTTGGAAGTCTGGCGCATTTTTTAACCGTGTTCCTTTATGTCATTTAATGTTGAAGACTTTAAAACGCCCTCATTGATGGCGTTTTTTGTTTTTGAAATAAACTTTTTAAATGTGGCACAAAATAACACTAATAATGCACCATACTTAGATAGAGGTGTTCTTAGTTGGTCAGATTAATTTTTCAATTGATTGTCATTGGACTTTGTTCAATACTATTTGGATTTGCCTTTAACACGTTTCTTATTCCCCATCAACTGACTTCAGGTGGCGTGACAGGCATCGCCTTTTTTATTCACCATTTTTTAAATGTCAATACTGGCTGGATTATTTTGCTCATCAATATTCCCTTATTTTTATTAGGATTAAAATACTTAGGAAAGAAATTTATTTTGCTGACAGGGTATGCCGTCTTTGTTTTATCAATGAGCATGAAATTTATTCCGATTCATCCTATTAGCAATGATATTCTTCTTTCTTGCATTATTGGAGGGGCTCTCTATGGGATTGCCGTTGGACTGATTATTCGGATTGGGGGTTCGACTGGAGGTACGGATATTGTTAGTCTTACGCTTGCGAAAAAAAGGAACTTGCAGGTAGGCTTTTTAAATATTTGTATGAACCTTTTAGTCGTGGGGATTTCTGGGTTGATCTTTGGCTGGGGTATCACACTGTATACGATTATCGCTATTTATGTGTCGGGCCGGGCCGTTGATATGGTTTACACGAATCAAAATAAATTAACGGTAACGATTGTAACGGATAAATATAAAGAGCTGACGGACGCACTAATCCTTTTGCATGCTCGCGGCGTGACGGTAACGGATGCAGAAGGGGCATACACCCACAAGCCCAAAAAGGTATTAACCACGGTGATTACGAAATTCGAATTAAATGAAACAAAGCATACGATTAGAAAGGTGGATGCGAAGGCGTTTGTAAATATCATGCAAACGATGGAAGTGATGGGGCGTTTTCGGAGGGATTGATGTGGTGGGATGGGATGATGCCCATGGATTTCGGTTAAAGGCATAAATCATATTAACAAGTTTACACAGAACCGATTTTTTTACCTTCATGGGCATTAGTTGTATCCACTAGTTCCCGTTGATCCGTTTTTTGGGGCCTCGTTGGGCATTAGTCGCTTCTACTATTTCCCGTTAATCCGTTTTGGGGGCCTCGTTGGGCATTAGTCGCTTCCACTAGTTCCCGTTGGACCGTTTTTTTGACCTTCACGGGCAGTAGTCGCTTCTACTAGTTCTCGTTGGACCGTTTTTTTTGACCTTCACGGGCAGTAGTCGCTTCCACTAGTTCCCGTTGGACCGTTTTTTTGACCTTCACGGGCAGTAGTCGCTTCCACTAGTTCCCGTTGGACCGTTTTTTTGACCTTCACGGGCAGTTGTCGGGACCTATGAATACCGCCGTCCCGTTTTTTTCGACTTCACAGGCATCATACGCACTGAATTCCCTCTAATATTTAATCAATCCACCCCAACTCTCTTACAAGTTCCTCCATCAATACTCTAGCGTGATTATAGACCGGGTCCTTTGCTCCATATAGTAGCGTGACAGGGCCTTGTGCTGCCATTTCAAAGATTTGCCGGATATATTCCCGCTTTTGTTCATCCGTGCGAAGTTCATCAAGGTAACTGTTTCGGAATTCTTCAAATAGCTCAGGCTTATGACAAAACCATTTCCGCAACTCGTTGCTAGGAGCTAAATCTTTAAACCAATACGAAAGCTTTGCTGCATCCTTCGAAATTCCCCTCGGCCAGAGGCGATCAATTAAAATCCTACATCCGTCGATTTCCTCATAGGGCTCATAGACCCTTTTCATCAAAATATTTCCCATACTTCACCTCCAATTGGTGTCAGGCACCCATAATCCAAGTGTACGCTCCGTATGGACAAACTCCGTAGTTTGTCCACGAATGGTGTCAGGCACCAATATTAATGCACCAATATTAAACCACCAAACCAATATTAATCTTCGTCCTTCACGTCGATGCTTTCTGGGATGGGTTCGTTTTGGATTTCTTCGATTAGTTGTTTGTATTTTTCCATTTGTTTTAGGTGGGTGTTGAATTGTTCTTTGTAGATGAGGTATGCTTCCCCATCAAAGAGGGCGCGGATTTTCTTCTGCTGGATAAGGCTTTTGACAGTTGCCTCTGGAACTGATAAATATTCTGCCGTCTCTTTTATTGTAAGGTACAATTTGATTACTCCTCTTTAAGAAAATTGATTTGCGGGACAACCCTTCCTGCTCTTCCCTTTGTTGTTCCTGCCTGTGATAATGAATTAAGAATTGCTTCTTCTGCTGCCTCTGCTGCAGCCGTAAAAAGCTGATTCATGATTGGATGGTCCTCACGAAGTTGGCTGCGTGTTTCAATCCTCTCCTCCGAAAAGTGTGCCATTTTCTGCGCCGTCGAAAAAGCAATGACAATATCACCGCTGCCATGACTAAAATGACTGCCGGTTCGGCCAAGGCCAATGCCGCAGCGTTTCGCTAAGCGCTGCAATTGCCGGTCACTTAACGGGGCATCGGTGGCCAAAACAATGATAATCGAACCATCCGATGTTTCAGACAAGCCTTCACCCTCCGGATAAAGAAACAACCGTAATTCTTCCTTTTTTCCAAAATTGCTTTGAACTAGGCAACCGACTGTATACTCTTCAACGATACGGGAGGACGAGCCAATCCCGCCTTTATAACCAAAACAAACCATGCCTTTTCCTGCTCCAACCGCCCCTTCGACAGCCTGGCGGTCGGATGCATTTTTGATTGCTTCAACTGCATGCTCAGGTTTAACAGGAAATAGACGGATTGAATTCAAATAACTATCATTACATTCTCCAACGACTACATTAATCGTGCCAGTGGTTTCGCCAATTTCCTGATTCTCTTCGAGCATGTATTGCAGCACTCCCTGTGTGACTGCTGGGACCGCGAAGGTATTTGTTAACATAATAGGCGATTCAAGCACACCTAATTCATTCAACTGCACAAGACCAGTTGTTTTTCCAAATCCGTTAATAACATAACTCGCTGCGGTTACTTTTTCTTTAAATAAATTGCCTTTATGAGGCAGAATTGCCGTTACTCCTGTACAAGCATACGCCTCTCCTGACTCATCAAGCGGACAGTCCAGTGTGACATGCCCCACCATCACACCCGCCACATCCGTTAGACAGTTTTTTCTTCCAGTGGGCAGTTTGCCGACGATGATTCCTTTTTCTCTAACCTTCATCGAAAAATCCCCGGCCGATGATCAAGAAAGTTTTGGTAAGCAAAGCCGCGGACAACTTCTTCAGGGTAATATTTTAAAAGTTCATTAATAAGATTTTGGCTCTTAGAAGCATCTTCTAAATTAGTAATAAAAGTTGTGATCCCATCAAAATCTGAGCCGAATCCGATTTGATTGACGCCGCCCAATGAGCAAAAATGATCAATATGTTTCACAAGGTCTGAAATTGTTACTTCTCCCCATTCTTTTACAAAAGGTGGATGGTAGACCACATGAATGAGGCCGCCTTTAGCAAACATCGCCTGCGCCTGTTCATCTGTTAAATTACGCAGATGGTTGCAAAGTGCTCGTGCATTCGAGTGGCTTGCAATCGGATACTTGGCTAATTCAATGACCTCCCAAATCCCCTTGTCACTTAAATGGGAAACATCGGTCAGGATTTGATGCTCGTTATTAAACTCGACAATCTCTTTTCCGAACAGTGTCAGCCCCGCCCCGCGCGGTTCCCCGGCGCCATCTGCAGCAAGATTTGCTTGATTCCATGTCAAACCAATGGAACGAACCCCGAGTTGATAAAGAATATGGAGCTTCGCTAAATCGTTGCCAATCGGATCCACTCCTTCAAGTGTTAACATCGCGCCAATTTGGCCAATTTTTAAGCGGTCAAAATCTGACCATTCCTTGATATGGACCATGTCCGGATTTTTCCCGAGTACTTCCTTGTAAAAATAATCAATTTGCTCGAGAGCTACTTGAAATTTCTGATCTCCCTTTATTTCAGGTTCAATAAATATCGCAAAACATTGAACTTTAATTTGACCTTGCTGTAATCGTATTTTATTGGTTTGTAATTCTGGTGCGTCAGCAAATCGTAACGAACCATGCGCTTCTTGGAGTTTCATAAGAGCATCACAATGCAAGTCAATGATATTCATTCAGCATACTCTCCTTTTTATTAAAAATTTTATCACAACAAAAGGAGCTAGGTTGGTAAATACCTAGCCCGACAAAAATTTAATTTAATAGTTAGTTTGATTCCGCCATCTTTTTAATGCTAGGCAGCACTTTGTCCCAAATATCCGCACTTAAATCGCGATATTTTCTTCCTTCCGGCATTACAGAAAAATCGCCTTGCAAGATATGTAAGTTCGTTGTTCCATTTCCCTCAGACAAATGGAAGGTGATTCCATCTTCTTCGGTGACAAGTGCCTTTTCCTCACTGCGAACATCAAATACGGTAAAGCGGAGGAGCTTATTTTGCTGAAGAGCCGTCACATTACCTTCGACGATCACTGTCCCGTCTTCCCCTTTCCATAGGACAGGACTGCCTAATTCCCATGTAGAGTCGAGATGAAACTGTGGTCCGCCGCTTGAGAATTCCGTTGCCCAGTGATTATTGAACTCATCAACTGTAATCACAGCCCATACCTTTGATGCTGGAGCATTGATTTCAATCGTTTTATCAACAAATAGCTTTTCCATAGGTACCTCCTAGACAAGATATCTCCATTATAATTCACCTTTACGTCCACTAACAATTATTGTCCATAATGATAAAAAAAACTCACCGACTGGCGAGCCCGAAACAAATTTTAATATTTTCTTAGAAATACGGCTTCCTTTTCCATCAATTTATTGCGAATGCATTCATGACAAAAAGAGAGGATTTTTTCTATCTCCTGCGTTGTATTTGCAAGAACCCTGAGGGCAAACCCTGGCACTGCGATCATCGTGAGACCAATTCGTGCTTCAAAAATCGATTCGAAATAGTTATGGAGTTCTTCTAAAAAAAGCTGGTTTACCCTATCATCAATAACAATCATCGTCCCAAAATGGGTAAACCCCTCCATAAAACCAATCCCCTTGATATCCCCATCTGGTTGAAGTTTTACATGATCAAATAATATTAATCTCTCATCACGGTATACTTCCATTTTGGATTGCAATAAGCTATATTGAAATAATGTGCCATCAGGGGCCCACCCTGGAGTAAAAATTTCTGAACAAATAAGAGAAGACCCGCTCTCCATACGAACTACAGTCCGTTGTTTATAGCATCCATACTGGTAAGCGATAACTGGATCGGGCAGATATTCTAAAACACTGCCGCTTTTTAAATGGATCGTCATCTCCTGAATAGCAGGCTGGACTCGCGTTTTATAAATTTTGGTGGATGACTGCGTCGTGATAATCGCATTGGCTTTTTCTTCCAAACAAATATCAATTTTATATGAATCCCCGTCCACATAACCGCCGCCAGGATTCATTATATAAAAATAGGCCTCACCGCTTGTTGTTAGGTAAATAGGTCTAGTAATTTTAAAAGCACCCTCAGAATAGGAATCTTTTAAAATTGTTTTCTTCCCTTTCCTGGAACCTGTTAGTCGCAAGTATCCTGTCCAGTTTTCCACCTATCCTAACCCTACCAGCAGTGCATTTGACTTGAGCCAATGAATAACTTCGTTTACACCGACATCCTCTTTTAAGTTCGTAAAAATATAAGGCTTCTTGCCTCGAGCTGCCTGTGTATCTGCCTCCATGACCTCTAGACTTGCGCCAACATACGGTGCTAAATCAATCTTATTAATAATAAATAGATCAGATTTAATCATCCCTTGTCCGCCTTTACGAGGAATTTTTTCCCCTTGGGCTACATCGATAATATAAATGGAAAAGTCCACAAGTTCAGGACTAAAGGTAGCAGCTAAGTTATCGCCGCCACTCTCGACAAAAATCAGCGCGAGATCCGGGTGTTTCTCTTTTAACTCATCAATCGCAGCAAAATTCATCGATGCATCTTCCCGAATTGCCGTATGCGGGCAGCCACCGGTCTCCACACCAATAATTCGTTCCTCTGGGAGCACACTGTTTTTTATTAAAAACTGTGCATCTTCCTTTGTGTAGATGTCATTGGTTACAACCGCCATTTTATACTCTTGATGGAGGTGCCTCGTTAATCGCTCTACTAGCAGTGTCTTCCCTGCTCCAACTGGTCCACCAACTCCTATACGTACTGGTTCCATTGCTTCCCCTTCTTTCATGGTTTTTTAGGACATAAACAATCGGGTATGTAGTCTTTCGTGGCGCATTTGTGCAATTTCAAGGCCAGGAGCGACAACTCCAAAATCATCCACATCCATAAGTTCAATTTCTTCTGCTATCTTTAGTAAAAAAGGCTGCAGTTCTAATAGAATACGTTGACCAGCCGTCTGCCCAAGCGGTATTCCGCGCACACCATTCTGAATAAGAGTCACCATACTTGAATAAAGGAAAGTCAAGATCCCCTGTCTTTTCTCAATACCTAAGTAGTGACAGATGATCGAAAAAGCAATTCCAGGGTGGCCAAACGCCTCCTTGGCACGAATTTTACTAAGATACACTTTTAATAATGGAATGGAATATAAATCAAACCCCATACGAATCAATCTATCCCCAATCCGGCGGTTTGCCTCCCGTGTTTCTTTGGGGATATTCTGGATGAACAGTTTTCGATCGAGCATCCAGAGCTCTTCCATATCATTATTAAGTAAGGTTTCATAGGCTATACGGCAGGCAAGTCCGTCCGTATAGGCCACTTGTTTTTCCAAGTAAATTCGAATCCATTCAAAAAAGGTTTCCTTACTATAGACGGTTTCTTCCTGGATATACGTCTCCAATCCAAAGGAATGGGAAAATGCTCCTGAAGGAAAATTCGAATCGCCAATTTGCAGTAAAGCCAAAAGTTGATTATCCATGCGAGTGTCCGATATGGCGGAAAGCCCTTTTAACCTTTCTCTCTTCTCTTGAGTATGGAACACCCAATTGGTCGAGCAGCTCCTGAACGAGATAATCATATTGGACGAGCATAACCGCACCTTCAAATTGCGCTGGTAAGTGGCGGTTGCCCAACTGATGAGCAATTTCCCCCATTTGCTTTATACATGTCGGCTGAATCACGATCAAGTCGTCACTGGTGACACTGATGACAATCATATTTCGGTCATCCATGAATAATATATCGCCATCAATCAAGTCTTTTGGTTCCTTTAAGCGAATCCCAACCTCTTTTCCGTGGTCCGTTGTCACCCGTTGAATTCTTTTCACTAAGTCATCACTGGCTAGATATACTCTTTCTATGTGACGTCCAGTTGTTGAGATTTCTTCTACATTCCCAATGACTTTTTCAATAATCATTCTCTCACTCCTAAAATAAGAAATAGCGCTGGGCCATCGGCAATACCTCGGCTGGTTCACAGGTAACCAGTTGACCATCCACAATTACTTCATATGTTTGTGGATCGACTTCAATGGATGGCATCTCAGCATTGAGCTTCATATCCTTTTTTGATAGCTGGCGGATTCCCTGTACAGGTTTGATTTGTTTTTTTAGTCCCAGCTTTTCGGGAACCCCAAGTTCAATCGCTGCTTTTGACATGAAAGTAACCGATGTGGTGTACTTGGCTTTACCAAAGGAAGCAAACATGGGCCGATACAGAACAGGCTGGGGAGTAGGAATGGAGGCATTTGGATCTCCCATCAGACTATGCGCGATCATTCCACCTTTCATGACGATCTCTGGTTTAACACCAAAAAATGCCGGATTCCAAATGACGAGATCTGCCATTTTTCCCACCTCCACCGACCCAACTTCCTCCGCAATCCCGTGTGTTATCGCTGGATTAATTGTATATTTGGCAATGTATCGCTTAGCACGGAAGTTGTCGCAGTCCCCCTTATCTTCTGGAAGTTTGCCGCGCTGCTTCCGCATTTTATCAGCTGTTTGCCAGGTACGAGTGATCACTTCACCTACTCGGCCCATCGCCTGCGAATCGGAACTAATCATGCTGAATACGCCTAAATCGTGGAGAATGTCTTCCGCTGCAATCGTTTCTTTTCTGATGCGCGAATCAGCAAAGGCAATGTCCTCAGGCACGTCGGGGTCTAAGTGATGACAAACCATCAGCATATCTAAATGCTCATCTAAGGTATTTTTGGTGTAGGGTCGTGTTGGATTGGTGGATGACGGGAGGATATGCGGGAAACTCGCGACCTTAATAATATCAGGAGCATGACCGCCACCTGCCCCTTCCGTATGGTACGTATGGATGACCCGGCCATTAATCGCTGCCAATGTATCCTCGACAAACCCGCCTTCATTTAAGGTATCGGTATGAATGGCAACTTGTATATCATACTGATCCGCGACCTTAAGGCAGTGGTCAATGGCAGAGGCGGTTGTCCCCCAGTCTTCATGTAATTTAAGACCAATCACACCGGCATTGATTTGTTCAATTAACGGTTCCTCAGCAGACGAATTACCCTTTCCTAAGAATCCTAGATTCATAGGGAATTCTTCTGCTGCCTCCAACATGCGGTGAATATTCCATTCACCTGGCGTACAAGTGGTGGCATTTGTTCCCGTTGCCGGACCGGTGCCGCCGCCAATCATGGTGGTAATCCCTGATGACAGGGCTGTTTCGATTTGCTGCGGACTAATAAAATGGATATGGGCATCAATCCCGCCAGCGGTTACAATCATCCCTTCACCGGCAATGACTTCAGTCGAAGCCCCGATGATGAGATCTACGCCTTCCATTAAGAGAGGATTGCCACTTTTTCCAATTCCAGTGATTCTGCCATCACGAATCCCAATATCGGCCTTATAAATCCCACTGTAATCCAAAATAATGGCGTTGGTAATGACGGTATCCAGTGCTCCTTGTGCTCGTGTCACAAGCGGATGCTGCCCCATCCCGTCACGGATTACTTTTCCACCTCCAAATTTCACTTCATCCCCATAAACAGTAAAGTCCTTTTCTATTTCGATAAATAACTCGGTGTCCGCAAGCCGGATGGCATCGCCTGTTGTAGGACCAAACATGTCTACATATTGTTTTCTCGACATTCGAAAGCTCATAATGGGTTCTTCCTTCCATGGTCCAATGGGCCATCCGTTTTATTATTTAGCCCATAGACTTCACGCTTACCGGCGAAGGGGACAAGGTCTATTTCTTTCGCATCACCAGGTTCAAACCGGACAGCCGTGCCAGCAGGGATATTTAGATGCTTGCCAAATGCTTGGTCTCGGTCAAACTTAAGCGCGCTATTTACTTCATAAAAATGAAAATGGGAGCCGATTTGAATCGGGCGGTCGCCTTGATTTAGCACCATGATCGTGCAAGTCGTTCTCCCCTCGTTGCAAATAATCGGCTCTTGTTTTAATCGATATTCCCCTGGTATCATTTCTTTTCCCTCCCCCATTGATTGGAAGTTTTTTTACATTTACTGTAAAATCAACTCTCTATTTCGTAAAATAACTTCATTTTTTTGTAAAATCGAACTTCTCCTACGTGTAATAAATTTGTTTTTTGTAAAATTAACTCCCTATTTTGTAAAATCCCCCTATATTTCTTGTAAAATTAGCTTAAAGCCCCCAACCAACCCTCTCTAAATCTAGCGAATCGGTTCATGTACAGTGACAAGCTTGGTTCCGTCTGGAAACGTTGCCTCTACCTGGATATCGTGAATCATCTCCGCGATTCCTTCCATCACGTCCTCACTTGATAATATTTTGGCCCCCTCACTCATCAGTTCCGCCACCGATTTTCCATCTCTTGCCCCTTCGATAATTTCGTAGGTGATCAGGGCAATCGCCTCGGGATAGTTTAATTTTAAGCCTCGGTCTTTGCGGCGCCTTGCCAAATCTGCTGCAACGACAATCATTAATTTTTCCTGTTCACGCTGAGTTAATTTCATTCCTTACCTTCCCCCAATAAATCATAAAGTGTGCAGGCAATAATCTTCGTGGCATCCACCAAATCATCGACTCGAATATTTTCATCAGCCCGGTGCCCATTGGCCTCTTCTAGCAATTTAGGTCCAACACCAAACATGATTGTTGGGATCCCTTTTTCATAAAAATGACGGGCATCTGCATAGATAGGTACTCCGTTAATGGCTAATTCACCCTTGCCCCTCATAATGGACTGCCAATTCGAAGACAGAGCTGAGATCAATGGGGAATCTTCCGGAACAGGTCCGAAACTTTCCGCATGGAGTATTTTGCGAATCTCTATTTTTATTCCCTCAGTCAACTTAACCGCCTCTTCGACCACACCTCTAAATTCCACTTCCGCTTGTGCGCCATCTTCACCAGGAATCAATCTCCGGTCGACCCTAATCGTACATTCATCGGGTACAACATTCGTGTTTATTCCTCCCGAAATAAGACCGACAACCAAGGTAGGGTGATCAATTCCAGGCACCACAGATTTTTTGGCAGCCAGTGTCTGACGATATTCATATAAACGATTTAAAATCTTTGTCGTCGCCTCAAGCGCATCAATTCCTGTATGTGGCAGGGCCGCATGAGCAGATTTCCCTGTTGTTTTCACTTCAAAATGTAAACAGCCATTGTGTGCATTAACCGCTGAATAGGTAAAGCCAGCGGCAATCGCCTGATTAGGTTTAATCTCCCCTAGATCCAGCAGTCTTTTCGGTCCTAATTCCCCTCCTGTCTCTTCATCAAATGTAAAGGCAAGATTGACTTCCCCTTGCAATTGCTGACTGATTTTTGCCTGTTTCAAGGCTAGAACAGCATATGAGTAGGCAGCAATATCCGATTTGGAGACAGCCACCCCCCGTCCATACATCCTACCGTTAATAATCTCCCCTCCGTAGGGGTCAACACTCCAGCCTAATCCTGGCGGCACGACATCACCATGTGCATTTAAGGCGATATTTGTCCCCTCTCCATTTCCAAACTTCGTGCGGCTTAGGACATTGGCCAGACTGATCATTCCAGCTGCTTTCACTTCTTCTTCATCCACATCTAGTAGGGAAACATCCTCAAATCCGAGTTCTTGAAGCTGATGATATATAAAGGCCGCAATTGGATAACAGTCGCCTGCAGGATTATCCGAAGGAACTTGCACGATTTTTTTTAAAAAATCAATCATTTCTACCTGGTGATCCTCAACCCATTGGACTAAGCGTTCCTTATCCTGATTCATCAAATTCCTCCCCTTTACTAAAGACAAACACCAAACTTCCCTTTACTCACCCCTAATTGGTCATCATAAATGACTTTCCCTCGTAATATCGTTTTCTTTACTTTGAGTAAAAACTCCTTATCCTCATAGGGTGAATACGCATTTTGAAAAGCCAATGACTGTTTATCAACAATTGTTGATTCATCTAATCGGATCAACACTAAGTCCGCATCGAAGCCGGGCCGAATCCTCCCTTTTCGTTCAGCAATTCCAAACCTCTCAGCCACATTCGACGTCCCTAATGGTAAAATTTGTTTTAGGCTGATTTTCCGTTTTAGAGCTTCATCAAGCAGTGAAAGCCATGTAAATTGAACACCTTGAATTCCTCCCCACGCTTCCCAGATGGAATCCGTTGCTTTCATCGAATAGATACACGGAGAATGATCGGACCCAATTGTGTCAATCCACCCTCTCTGAAGGCATTCCCAAAGCCCCTCTACTTCTTCACGCGGTCTTAATGGCGGCGCACATTTGAGGATGGCACCACTTTTTAGAAAATCCTCTTCATCAAAAATCAAATAATGCGGGCAGGTTTCAACCGTGACGTCTACTCCGCTTTTTTTGGCTTGCTCGATCAATCCGATTACTTTCGCCGAACTAATATGCACGAAATGAAGGGCAGTTCCATGTTTTGCAGCAAGTTCTAGAGCATAATTAACAGCTTTCTCTTCTGCAGATACAGGTCTGCTGGCGAGAAAGGCCTTTCGTTCATTCACTCCCACCCTTTGTTTATAAAAAGCTGTCAACTTATGAATCTCTTCATCCCACTCTGCATGGAGGGCGAGGATCTTGTTATGTTCCTTTGCTGCTTGCATCGCTTGTTTCAATCCATCCGGAGATATGAATTGGAAATCTTCAATCCCACTCTCACTCATAAATGCCTTCCAAGCAATAATCCCCGCACTCATTTGGGAGAGCTCTTTCCGGTCAGTGATGTTCGTTTCTGTTATTCCTCCCCACAGAGCATAATCAACGTATGACTTAGTAGATAAGTAGTCTTTTTTATCTTGTAAATTCTTAAAATTAGTGATGGAGGGGGCACAATTCAGCGGCATATCAAAAACCGTCGTAGTACCGCCGATTGCTGCAGCACGGCTGCCTGTCTCGATTCCTTCCCAATCCGTTCTTCCCGGGTCATTGAAATGGACATGAGCATCAATAAAGCCAGGAACAACCAGACAGCCGCTTGCATCGATCACTGTATCTGTTTCCTCTTTCAATGGTTCTGCTTCACTTTTTACAAAGGAGTCAATCTGCTCATCAATCACTCGAATGTTTACCTCTTGAAAGCCTTCCTCAGTAAAAACTAGCCCATTCTTTACCCATAGTTCTCTCATCTTAGGCCCCCTTAACTCCCGCGATACGTACTGTAACCGCCAGGTGAAATCAGCAATGGAACATGGTAGTGGGATTCGGGGTCAGAAATGCTAAAGCGAACGGGAACGCAATCTAGGAATGAAGGGTCTTCGAGTAAGGTAGCGCGATTACGGAAATAATCTTCCACATGAAAACGAAGTTCATAGATTCCTTTTTTCATATTTTCCCCTTCGAGGAGAGGGTGGTTTACTCGCCCATCCTCATTTGTGCGGCATGTCAAAATGAATTGAAACCTGTTATCTGCATCAACATGCCATAACTCCACTACCACGCCACTTGCTGGCTTACCAATACTTAAATCCAGAACGTGAGTTGTTAACTTTCCTGTCATTTCGGTAATTCCCCTGGATTTTCTAAATCATCACGTGTCATTGAAAAACATTGAAACCCGTATGGAGGACGCGGCTCGGTAAATACCTTTCCATCTTGTGAGGCTGGAATTTCGTCTAAAATGGTTTCCCACGTCCGGTTATTGGATTCAAAGCGAACTTCAACTAACTGTGGAAAACGCTCTAATATGCGAAGGCCAATGCGGTAGATAAGATTTTGGATGGAGGGAGAATTTTCTTCATGAAAAACAGTATAAGCAATATCCCTTACTTGCTCGGCGGCAACATACCCATTTGCTGTAGTGCCCTTCGCTTCCTCAAAATCGTTATAGCGCCACCCAATATTCAAAAAGATAAACAGCGGTCGATCAAAGGATTCCGGAAGTGTTGTATATTCGTCTTGCACAAACCCATAAAAGGAACTGCCTCGTACCTTTAAAAGCTTTAATCCCTTTAAACTGCTGAGATGATCAGTTGTGATAATTTCTTCTTCAGAGCGCTTCACTTCCACTTGAGCCAAAGATTGCTCATTTAATGAATAGCGGAATACTAATGGACTTGGCTCAAAACTATCTTTCGTCGGCACTGGAAGTTCGTCAAATGGGATTTGTTCACTCGAAATATCGACTGCACTCATATGTGAATACGTTTCAAGGAAACGACGGCCGACAAATTCCAGGAACCCTTCTTGGGTGGAACCTGTATAATCGCCAGCATGTTTTAGAATAAAATTTTTCATCGAATCGGTTGCGACAACTAATGAATTATCTCCATCTTTAAATGACGATAAGAAGGCATCGCCCTCGACTGCCACCTTCACGTTCATTCCAAACAGAATATTGCTGCGGCCCGTAAAGGCTGATTCAGGAATCGGACGGACTGCTGTAAGCGGGGCTGCGTAAGTACGATAAACCCAAACATCTGCTTTTCCATAACGCATCGTTCTTTGCATAGCATCATCCCCTTTATTCAATAAGATCAGTTAAGCGGAACCCAACAATTTTATAGACCTCGTTTAAGGCTGTCAGGAATTCTTGCTCATAGGCATTAGCAACACGCACTTTCATTGCTGCAAGGATGGTATCCTTGTTTTGGCCCTTCACCGCCATGATAAATGGAAAGCCGAATTGTTCAACATACCTTTGATTTAGTGACATAAACTCCTTATGTTCATCCTTTGTTAACCGATCTAGCCCAACACCTGCTTGCTCCTTTTGTGAAGCCTCTGAAATGATCAATCTAGTCCCGAGATCCGGATGGGCCCGAAGCAGTACCAATTGCACAGCTTCCTCTGCATTTTTTACAACCGTCACCATTCTTTGTAAGAGTTCCTCACGAGAATGGAAGGGCAGACTTTCCCAAGCCACCCTTGCCACCCATGGAGAGTGCTCAAACACCCATCCTACTGCACTCACAAACTCTTCTTTGGTCATTTGATTTACATCGTCAATCGAAAGTCGCGGCTGGTTATTCACTACTCGTGCCCACCCCTTTCAGAATTTCATAGTCCTCTTTTGTATCAACATCAAAAAAGTCCCAACTGTTTTCATAGTCAACTAGTTTTCCAGTTAATTGAGCCTTTTTAAAAAGCTGCCGAGCTCCTTCATCCCCTTCAAGTTTCAGTAAGTCAGGAACTACTTTAGGTGAAAAAATAATTGGCGGTCTCGGAATGCCCTGAAAACTTGCCCCAAGAAACGAGATATCGATATTTTTATGGAGGTTCTCCATATAACGAAAAACCAAGTCATTGATGATTTTTACTGGCAAGAGAGGTTGATCAGCAAGAAGGATCATGATTCCTTTTGGCTCCATTTCCATGGCTTCATGTATTCCTCTTCGCAAGGAATGGGCCTGCCCTTGATCAGCGTCTTGGCATATCACAGCTTTCCACTTTTCTCGGAGAGGAGTTTGAAAAAGGGTGCGATCAATCCAGTGGAGACGATCCGCTTCCCTTGTCACCATAATGGTATAACTTAATTCAGATTTTACTGCTTTTTCTAAGACTGAATGTCCAATTGATTTTTTCCCCCATGGGAGTGCCAGCTTGTTAATCCCCATCCGCCCACTCTTACCGGCGGCAAGACAGACTGCGATGATCCCTGCGTTATTGCTCAAAGGTAACCACCTTTTGCTGCCTTTTACTTCGCTGCTGTTGTATCAATTCTGCAACAATACTGATGGCAATCTCCTCGGGACCCTCTGCTCCTATTGATAGACCTGCAGGACTGCTAATTTCCTGAGGGAACTCCAGCCCCTCAAGAAGACGTTGTGTCCTTATCCTTGGACCAAGAATCCCTAAATACATTAGGTCCTTCCCCTTTAAATGATTCAATATCTCCTGATCCTTTTGAAATTGGTGCGTAAGGATCAGGACTGAATCAGAACGAGTCAAATGCAGCAGTGGAACCGTCTCGTGTGGATACCCAACTAGCCATCCGTCAGCATCTGGAAAGTGGTCTTCATTACACAAGGCAGAACGCCAATCTGAAACAGTCACTGAAAACCCTGCCTGTGAGGCGATTTTCACCAATGGCACGGCATCAGCACCCGCACCAAAAACAACTAATCGAGGTTTCGGTTCAAATGAATGAATATAGACACTTGATGATAGTTCCGCAAAATATTTGATCCCACTTTTGGAGAAATTTTGATGAATTTCGTTTAATAGACTTTTAACCTCATCTAGTACCCTTCCATCCCATTTTCCAAAATAATGTTGATCATCCGACAAAAATAAATAGTCAGAAACCGAATACTCCTTGGTCAATTTTTTCATCATCGTGACTCGATGGCCATTGTCCAAATGGAACTTTAACTTTTGAAGGTGGTCCCGTAGAAGGGCATCGACAGGTTCAAGAAGCACATGTATGACCCCGTTACAGCCTGCCCCCTGTCCCCACGACAAATCGTCCACTTCCTGCATATCATAAATAACAGTTTTTACTTTCCCTTCATCCCTTGTTTCTTGAGCTCGATAGGATAAGTCTGTTTCTAAACAGCCTGCACTTAACATACCAACCTTTGTTCTGTCACACCGTAACAACATGGATGTACCTTCTTTACGATAGGCGGATCCTTCTACATGAATGATGGTTGCTAAACAATCGCCTTCATGATAAGAATCAGAAAATAAGGCGTTTAAGATTTCATGAATCCCTTCCATCTTGGCCCCCTATTCTTTCCTAGTTTCTAACACTATATATATTGATAGACCTCCCAAAATACACCCATGTTCTTTTTCAATTTTCTACTGACCAGGTAGTTTATGTAGATAGACGAACATAATGAACAAAGTCCATGTCATCTTTTTTCACCATAATATCCAAAAGAGGATATAGTATCTACACTAGTGTCATAAAATCTCACATAGAAAATTTACGGTTTTTGCACAATTTTATTTAAAAATCATGTCAGAAATCCTTTCAACAATGGAGCATTTGTGAGCATCTTACTGAATAATGTATGGTAAGTTCATTCACTGTCCTCAACTTCTGGCAACAAGGCTTACTCCTAATCTGCCAGTTATTCAACACAGATGGAATTCAATCTAAATAGACCAAATGAAAAATAGAATGGAGTGTTGGTATGACGGATACTCTCTTTATGGAAAAAGCGATTGAGCTCGCATTAAATAATGTATTGACGAAACAAGGGGGACCGTTCGGGGCGGTCGTCGTCAAGGATGGAAAAATTGTGGGTGTGGGTCGAAATCAAGTGACAGGGACAAACGACCCTACTGCCCATGCAGAGGTACAAGCGATTCGAGATGCCTGCCGGAATTTAAACGACTTTCAGTTGAACGATTGTGAGATTTATACCAGCTGTGAGCCTTGTCCAATGTGTATCGGCGCCATTTACTGGGCTCGGCCTAAGGCTGTTTATTATGCCTGCACCAAACAAGATGCAGCAAAGATTGGCTTTGATGATCAATTTATTTATGAACAGCTATCACTTCCCGTCGAAAATCGAAAAATACCGATGAAAAAAATCTTTCCAACAGATGGAGACTTACCTTTTAGAACATGGGAGAATGCACAAGATAAAGTGGAATATTAATCTGACAAAAAGGATGTTGTCCTATGGAGAGAAAACAAATAATCAAACGAATCTCTGTATCCTCCAAAAGAGAGCCCGCAGATACAGTCATTAAAAATGGCAAAATTATTGATGTCTTTACTGGTGAAATGATGGTAGGTGACATTGCGATTGTGGATGGATATTTTGCGGGGATCGGTGAATATGAGGGAAAAAAGATCATCGATGCGAAGGGGCTATATATTTCCCCTGCTTTTATCGATGGTCATGTTCACATTGAATCCTCGATGGTTACACCCAAGGAGTTTGCGAAGGTTCTTCTTCCGCACGGGGTGACCACAGTTGTTGCCGACCCCCATGAAATTGCCAACGTATTAGGAAAGGATGGAATACAGTACATGCTTGATTCCTCGGAACATCTGCCGTTTGACTTTTTC
>NZ_KK366021.1:0-36842 GCF_000686805.1 Bacillus sp. UNC41MFS5
CAACAGAATTTGAAAATTCCGGTGCTACTCTCAATGCCGATGACCTTAAACCGTTTTATCTCGAGCCGCGGGTACTAGGACTAGCTGAAGTTATGAATTTCCCGGCAGTCTTAAAGGCAGAACAGGACATGCTTGAAAAAATCTTACAAGCTAAACAATCTGGTAAAAAAATTGACGGCCATGCGGCAGGCCTATCAGCCAATGATATTAATGTTTATATGTCAGCTGGGATTCGAACCGATCATGAAAGTACAACAGCCGTGGAAGCAAAAGAACGTCTCCAAAGAGGAATGTATTTAATGATACGCGAAGGGACAGTGGCAAAAGACTTGCAACAATTGATTCCGATTGTCAATGAACGCAATGCCAGAAGGTGCTTATTTGTCACCGATGATAAACATTTAGACGATCTTGTTCATGACGGAAGCATCGATCACAACGTGAGACTTGCTATTGCCTCAGGTCTTTCAACTATTACCGCCATTCAAATGGCAACCATCAATGCAGCCGAATGCTTTGGACTCGAAAATAAGGGAGCGATTGCCCCCGGATACAAAGCTGATTTCTTCCTGTTTGATGACATGAATAAAATTAATATTAGAACCGTTTTTAAAAATGGGAGGGCTGTTGTCGACAATGGTCAGCTAACTATGGATTTAAACAACCAAACATTCGTTGAAACAGAACGATTGAGAAATTCAGTTCGTTACCATGATCTAACAGAAAAGCATTTCCATATTCCTTTAAAAACGAACAAAGCAAATATCATTGAAATTATTCCCAATAGTCTAGTAACCCGTCATTTGATTGAAAAGGTCGAAAAGAATGATGGCGGGTTCTTTCAAACTTCTATAACCAATGACCAATTAAAGCTAGCCGTAATTGAACGCCATCACCTAAAAAATCAAATCGGTTTAGGTATTGTCAAAGGATTGGGGCTAAAATCCGGTGCCATTGCAACAACCATTGCCCATGATTCCCATAATCTTATTATTGCAGGAACGACAGATGATGATATGGTCATTGCCACAAAAGCGATCAAAGAAATGCAAGGTGGTCTGGTCGTTGTCAACCAAGGAGAAGTCATTGCTTCATTGGAACTGTCCATTGCAGGATTAATGTCCGATCGACCATATCAAGAGGTTTATTCTGGTCTTAAAGAGATCAATCTGGCACTTCAAAAACTAGGAGCAAATGACCTCTTTAACCCTTTTTTAACCTTATCATTTTTAGCACTCCCGGTCATACCAGAATTAAAACTTACAGATAAGGGACTGTTTCAAGTAAGTAAGTTTAAACATATCGATCTTGAAGCTCATATGGAGTAAGAAAAGCGCTGGAGCTAGACAGTAATCTAAGTTCAAAAACTTATACTTATCATTAAAAAAAACATCCTCTCGCCATTTCGGTCGTGAGGATGTTTTGGTGTATTTGCTCTTATAAAGCAACTGAATCCTGATTTTCAACTTTTCTATTATAATACCTATTGAGAAAGTACCCATTTAAGGAAGCAAGAATCTGCTGAAATAGCATGCCAACAACCACTGGCACCGCTACTGCGGCTGGAAAGTAGGAAACAGCGATTACTGCACCTGCACTGATATTTCTCATTCCGCCAGTGAAAGTCAGCGATATAACGTTGTCCCGTCCACCTTTAAAAAATTTCCCTATTAAAAACGAAAACAAGTATCCAGTCAATGCTATCAAAAAGACGGTCAACGTAATGCTAACTAATTTTAGATTAATATTTTTTAAGTATGGTGCCACAACTGCCCCATTAAGCATGACCACCAAACCGAGGCATATTTTCGAAAAGGGTGCAAGACGCGTTCCCAATTGGTCTTTAATTTTCCCCTTGGTCACTTGGTTTAAATACATACCTATCAGCGAGGGGATAACGACCATTCCCAATAGTCCCTTCATAATACTGATATAGTCCATCTCAATTGTTTCACCCATAAATAACGATAGCGAATAAGGAACAATAATGGGTGAAAGCAAGGTATCGATTAAAATAATCGATAATACCAGAGGAATATTCCCCTTGTAAATAGCCACCCAAATGAAGCTTGTGACCCCTGTCGGGATGACCATTCCTAAAATAAGGCCTGTAATCGTATATATATCACCAGAAAAAACGACATGACCCACACTCCAAGCCCATATCGGCATAAGAAAATGGAGGATTAACATCGCAATAAAAATGGGAAATGGATGAACAATTACCTCCTTTAACGAATGGAAATTGGAACTTAAACTTCCTGCAAAGGTCATAAATGCAAAAAGCCATGGAATTAAGTAAGAAAAGTCCTTTAGATAGATACTGAATATTACTCCAGTCAATACACCAACCGGAGTAATTAATGGCATACTTCTTTCTAGTTGTTTATTAATCTTTTGCAACATGTTGAGAATCTCCCTATTTGTCTATGAAGCAACTTACATTTGCCTTCCAAGCAGTAAGTCCTTCCTCTAGAACCGTAACTATATAATTATAAAGAATACCACAATTTCTCTTCTTCCTGAATCAAGTAATCTTAAAATCTTTCGAAATACGAAAAAATATACATGTCAAACATCTACTAAAGATGTATAATAATTGCAATCTATTTACATTGTAATTGAAATGAGAAAGAAGTGAAACAGTTGGCAAAAGCGCAAAAATATCAGATATACATGCTATTAGTATTTGTAATGGCTTCATGGGGGCTGAATGTCATTGCGACGAAGATTATTGTTACGGCCTTCATGCCGGAGACCATTACAGCACTAAGGGTATTCACAGCGGGTATCTGTGTATTTATCATCCTTGGTTTATTAAAGAAAGTCAGGCTGCCCTCAAAAAAAGAGTTTCGCTATATTTTTATCGCATGCTTTTTTAACGTGGTATGCCACCATTTCTTTCTGTCACTTGGGTTATTAAAAACTTCTGCAACAAACGGTGGTCTTATTTTAGGACTTGGTCCCTTGCTCACGACGATTGTTGCCTTTTTCTTATTAGGCACTAGGATCACGCTGATTCGATTGTTGGGAATCATAATGGGTTTTATGGGTGTTACGTTTATTGTGATATTTGGAAATGATGGAGTAAGTACAGTCTCCAGTGGAGATATTTATGTGTTCTTGGCAATATTCGCCCAAGCATTTAGTTTTAGTTTAATTAAAAAATGTTCCGATACATTGGATCCGCGCTTGATGACAGGTTATATGCTGGTCATTGGTTCTGTCATATTATTTATCATTAGCCGTTTTACAGAACCAAATGGGCTGAAAGAAATTTCTCATGGTTCTGTCAGCGTTTGGATGATATTTTTTGCTTCCGCCATTATTGCCACGGCGCTTGGTCATATGATTTACAATAATGCCATCGGTAAAGTAGGTGTAGCTGAATCCGCTATTTTTATCAATTTCAACCCGTTCTTTGCCTTGATTGGTGCCGTTATTTTTCTCGACGAGCAGATTACTGCATCGCAAATATTTGGTTTTATCTTCATACTTGTAGGTGTTTTATTTGGGTCTGGTGCGTTTGAGGAATTCCTATCTCAATCCAAGCAAAAAAAGAATCGAATATATTTGAATAAAGTAAAGGACTTGCATTAATGTGACTCAATCTTGGGTCACTTTTTTTATCCCCAAAAAACTCAAACCCAATACACCTCAAGTCTTAGACAAAAATAAATCTCTGGTTCATTGAGGATAGCGAGAGGATTTCTTATCCTTAACTAGAAGATGTAAGAAAAAGGGGATGGGAAAAGTGAAAAGAATTATCTTTCTGTTATTGGTGATCACCGGATTGTATATTCTCTATAATCATGTTTCTACGTTTGATTGGTTTAGTAAAACAGATAATAAAACCACACAGTCGGCAATGACCAAGGATATTGATGTTATTGAAGTGGATATTTCCAGTGTAAGTACCACAATTATTCCAGAGGATCGGAAAGATGTGAAAGCCATCTACAACGGCAAAGATAGGCTAACCGTTAGAGAGCACGGCGACACCATCGAGGTTTCAGTCAAACATAAGGGATTGGGTTGGTTCGACTGGTCTCCTTTCTCAAAAAAGAAGAAATTACAAATCTATATTCCAGAAGATTATCACCGTGACATGCGTATCAGTTTAGGCTCGGGGAATGTAAATTTTTCAGGACAGTCCAAAAATAACCCGATAAAACTAGACGAATTATCAGTTGATATTGGTTCAGGCAACATGGACCTAAAAAACATGATTATCAACAACTTCGAACAAAATGTAGCGTCAGGAAATGTTGATATTAAATCACTACAAACAAAAACTGGCTCGTTTGATGTAAGTTCTGGCAGCCTGGATGTGAAGGAATATACTGGTGCCATTCAAGCAAATGTTTCCTCAGGGGAACTTGATTTTCAAGTAGAACAACTGACAGATTCAATTGATATTGAAGTAAGTTCTGGAGATGTAAAGCTAGACCTTCCTAACAATGCGGATTTTACCTTAGACGGAGACGTTGCCAGTGGGGATATCGTTTGTGAACTGCCATTGACATCAAAAAATATCAAGAAAAGAAGCATCGAAGGCATTCATGGCTCTGGTAAATACAAAATAAACCTGGATGTGTCCAGCGGGGATATTACAATCCGTTAAGTTTCAAATGCGCGTGGATGTGCTAATCCATGCGTTTTTTTATTATGTTCCTTAAAGGAACCATAATCCGAAAAATATCATATCTTATTCTGGCTTGCGTTTTAATTATGGAAGGAGAGTTACCATGTATTACTATCCGTACCAATATCCTGTCTATCCTCCATTGCCTGCATACCCGCCTCAAATCGTGTTTCAACCGTATCCAAGGAGTTATCCGCCCGTAGATGTAAAAATATTTGAGGGCTCCGTCAAGTCATTTCGACTATTAATGGACCAAGGGAGTATTTTGTTAGATCGCTTAGGAGATGTTGGCTTCGCTCGGAAAATGATGAGTGCAGCCCAGCAAGGGAAAAAAGCGGAAGTTGACCAATTAATTCATTCCGTTGGATTAAAAGTACCTGTTGAAACCCAATTTACACCATCTGGCGTCCAATTCGAACTCTACGCTTCACCGCACCCAAACAATCCTGAAAGCTGCTGCACATTAAAAGTGTCGATGAAATGGGGCAAATAAATAAATATTTATCAAAAAAAGTGGTATCCCCATCCACGCGGATACCACTACTCTTTTTACTTTGCAATTGCACTATATTTAATTTTTAACGCTAGTATCGTTACAGCTAAAATTAACGTAATAGAGTTTGCAACAATGATTGGAATATCTTTCACAAATAGCCCATACACCAGCCACAGAAAAACTCCACTTGTGAACAAACTGTACATGACTAAGGATATTCCTTCGGTATTTTTCTCTTTAATAGTTTTTATTGCCTGTGGCAGAAATGAAAGGGTTGTTAAAATAGCTGCAGCATAGCCGAAAATTGGTACGAGTTCTTGCATTTTTTTGTCTCCTTATCGCCATATATCCTTTAACGTCCATGATTCTAATTTTATCAAGTTGACTGCTCCTCCCTCACTAAATAATTCTACAGAAGTACTTAACGGGTCAGGATAAATACGTGATGTCATTACTGTTTCTCCATTATTTACAAACAACTCCAATGATGACCTGTCAATAAATAATTGGAGTTTAATAGAATCATTATTTCCATGCACCACACTTGTTCTAATTCCCCCTACTCCCTTGCCCGAGGAGTTTCGGTCAACATAAATTTTACCATCTTTTACATCATAGATTACAGAAGTTTTTTCTTGTCCATCACGTGAACAGCGAACGTCGATACCAAACTTTTTAGCAGAACATCCCTTTAATGAAAACTCGGCAATTAATTCCAGGCATTCACCCTGGATTTGCTGCAAAACGGTTCTTTCTGATATGGTTGTCTCCGGTACAATAATGTATTCATTCCGTAACTTTTGCAACTCTTCAATTGGGACCATTGAAAGGATGCCATTTTCATTGAATTTCAATTCACGAGGGATGGTCAATGCTCCTGCCCAACCGTGCTCTTGCTCTGGCATATGTGATTCCCACATATCCATCCAACCAATCACAATTCTTCTTCCTTTGTCATCTAGAAAAGATTGACCTGCATAAAAATCGAACCCTTTATCCAATTCCAAAAATTCACCGTGAGAGAATTTCTTAGAATTATAATCAAACTCCCCAATTAAACAACCATTTTGGTATAAGTTCTGGTATTGATCTCCCTCAGGTTCAACTCCCTGTGGTGAAAAAAGAAGAATATGTTTTCCGTCCAATTCAATGAAATCAGGACATTCAAACATATAACCAAGTTTGCCTGTACTCTCTGCTAAGACACCTTGATATTCCCAAGAAATTAAATCGTTAGATTCATATAAAACGACTCTTCCGAGGTTATCCTTTTGACTTCCGATTACCATATACCATTTATCCTCTTGCTTCCAGACCTTTGGATCACGAAAATGGGGCGATCCTTTGCTAGGAGGTTCCGCAATCACAGGGTTGCTTGAATGTTTTTTAAAATGGACACCATCGATACTTTCCGCAATGCACTGATATTCGATAAATTCTTCGGTTTCCTCGTTCAAGGTAACGTGGCCAGTGTAAATCAATGTTAATTTTCCATCATTGTCAACTGCACTGCCGGAAAAACATCCACTTTTGTCATACTCTTCACCTGGGGCCAATGCTATCGGGAGATGCTCCCAATACACCAAGTCCTTACTTTTCACATGTCCCCAGTGAATCGGACCGCCTTTTGCGCTGTATGGATGATGCTGGAAGAACACATGGTACTCCCCGTTCCACTGAATTACTCCATTAGGGTCATTAATCCAGTTTGCTGGAGCCATAATATGATAGCCAAGGCGAAATGGAGTATTTTTTACGTTTTTACTTGCCTCCTGAATAGTAGCCTGTGCTTTTGCCAAACGTTGTTGATGGTCCTGTACCATGAATATCCCTCACTTTTTTATCAGCAAAAAGAAAAACGATGAAGCGATTAAATTAAATTGCTTTTCATCGTTATCTTTTACTAGTCTTCTATTATTCTATAACTCCTTTAAATGCCAAACAAAGCTTTGGAGATCTCCCTTTATTTCTACCGGGATAGAGAGTCCAACATAAGAAAGTTCATCCCCACCAAATACCTTATCACTACCGACAACTTGATATTGTTTCGTAATATCGATCCCCTTCAGTCTTAATACTGTTGTTGGTGCAGCTGGCTCAGCCAAAACCCGGAAATAGTATACGATTGCTTCTGTCTTGTCCTTAGTCGTGAAAAGCCATGCCGTTTCATTTCCATCAAAAGGACTTTGCAATCGATAAAAATCACCAAACTGAATTAATTGGCGAATTTCCTTATAGTGGGAAATTTGCTTTTTGACGATTTCCTTTTCATCTTCAGTTAGTTTGGTTAAATCAAGCTCATAGCCTAAATTTCCAGACATTGCAACATCTCCGCGCATTTCTAAAGAAGGACTTCGATGAACCTGATGGTTTGGTACCGCCGATACATGTGCACCCATTGTAACGATCGGGTAAACAAGACTCGTGCCGTATTGAATCTTTAGCCGTGAGACTGCATCTGTATTGTCACTTGTCCATGTTTGTGGCATGTAATAGAGCATTCCCGGATCAAATCTGCCTCCTCCGCCCGAGCAGCTTTCAAATAGAACATGCGGGAAGGAAGAAGTGATAGATTCCATCACCTTATATAATCCCAGCATATAACGGTGCGCTGTCTCTCTTTGTCTTTCAGGAGGAAGAGCAGCCGAACCGATTTCGGTCATATGGCGGTTCATATCCCATTTCACATAGGAAATTGGTACACTTGCTAAAATATTACTAATTCTTTTAATCATTTCAAAGCAAACATCTTCCCTTGAAAAATCCAATATTAGCTGATTACGGCTCTCCGAACGATTGCGTCCAGGTACATGCAAGCACCAATCTGGATGTTCACGGTATAAATCGCTATCAACAGAAATCATCTCCGGTTCAAACCAAAGCCCAAAATCCATTCCCATTTCTTTGACCCGAAGAGCGAGATTATCCAAACCTTCAGGCAACTTTTGGCGATCCACGAACCAATCACCTAACGAAGTAGTATCATTGTTTCTCTTGCCAAACCATCCGTCATCTAAGACAAATAATTCAATCCCTAATTCACGGCCAACTTCGGCAATGTCCATAATCTTTTCAGCAGTAAAATCAAAATAAGTTGCTTCCCAGTTGTTTACTAAAACAGGTCTTTCTTTATCCCGGAAAACACCTCTTACAAGGCGGGAACCGTACAACTCATGAAACGTTCTTGACATACTTCCGAGACCTTCTGATGAATACACCATAACAGCTTCCGGTGTTTGAAAATCTTCACCTGGTGCAAGCTTCCAGCTAAAATCAAAAGGATTTATTCCCATTGTGACTCTTGTATTATTAAATTGGTCCACTTCCGCCTGTGCAAGGAAATTACCGCTGTACACAAAGTTAAAAGCATATACTTCGCCAGTATCTTCCGTTGTACCTTTCCTTAATAGAGCTATAAACGGATTATGCTGATGGCTGCTTGCCCCTCTTGTACTTTCAACGGACTGGATGCCATGACGCAACTGCTGCCGCTCAATATGCCTTTCCTTTACATGCGCACCATGCAGATGCAAAAACTCAAAGTCGGCATCCCTAAAATCAACACTTAGACTATGCGCACTTAACAGCTTTAATGACTCTACTCCATCATTAATAAATCGTACCGAACGCGTAATGGCATTAAGTTGCTCGAAAACGGTATAGCTTAAGATTACTTTTAAGCCGATGAAGCTATCTTCCATTGTAATTTCAAGCGTTTCTGCCTCATCCTCGTCTTCAACATATGTCGCAGGAAGCCCATCCAACGGAGCCTTTCCTTTAAAAATCGTATGGGACGCATACCTTAAGTCCGATACAGTTGAACCGTTGTCTAACTGCACTTGATAAGCTGGTTTCCGATAATCGGTATTCCCATACTGCGGATATTCCTGAGGAAGAGTATCTAATGAAAAGGTTCTGTCTTCTTTATACGGATTTCCAGAGAAACCACGGTCTAAAAGCTGCAATGGATTTGAATGACGATATTTGTTTATTTTTTTACCCCAGTATAGATGAAGCAAGTATCCGTCACGAACAATCTCCATTACATAACTAGTATCTTTTGCCTGCAAATGAAAGGTTTTATTTGTAAAATCAAATTGAATTCCCATAAAAAATACAACTCCTAAGGTGTTCTATTTAATTGCACCCTTTACAACCCCGCCAATTATCCATTTTTGTGCAAAGATATACACAATCACCATTGGTGAAAGGGCTAATAAGTATGATGCGAACGCTAAGTTAAAGTCAGTGCCAAACTCAGACTGAAAGATATATTGAACTAATGGAAGTGTTGCATCAGCCGGATCATTCAAGATGATCAAAGGAAGCATAAAGTCGTTCCAAGCCCATAAACATGTTAGAATTCCAACCGTTGCATTAATCGGAGTTAACAACGGGAAAATCACTTTCCAAAAAACTCCCCATGTACCGCATCCGTCTACGATAGCCGCTTCCTCTAGTTCCTTTGGAATTGAGCGGATGTAACCAGCGTAAATAAAGATATTTAATGCAGCTCCATAGACTATATATAAAAAGATTAGTCCACCTTGGTTATCCATGCCAAAAGCGGCCGTCTGCTTTACCAGCGGAAGCATAATAATCGGAAATGGGATAAACATAGCACTGACAAAATAGTAGTAAAGTCCTTTAAAAAATTTCTTATCCATATTTCTCGCGATTGCATAAGCGACCATTGAATTTGTTAAGATTGTAAAAACCACCGTAACAACCGTAATCAAGGCACTATTTTTGAAGGCGGCAAAAAAGTTGGTCGCTTCGATGGCCTTGGCAAAATTCTCAAAATGCAGCCCTGTTGGAAGAGAAAGTACCGATTGCGCCATCTCGTCCGGTGTTTTTAATGCAATGGAAACGGCAATATACAATGGGAAAAGTATGAATAACGACCCTAATGCGATTAAAATGGTAACAGGCCAGTTCGTTTTTTGTCTCAACATTACATATCCATCTCCCTTTTTTGAAGTACCTTAATTTGAATTACAGAGATGACAACAATCACAATAAAGTAGATAACGGAGTTGGCTGATTGGTAGGCGAACTCTCCCCCCTGAAATCCGCCTTTATAAATTAATAGCGAAATCGATTCCGTCGCACGGCCTGGTCCGCCACCTGTTAAAGCAACAATCTGGTCAAAGACCATAAGGAAGTTTTTCATTGAAAGTACCATATTGATAGTAAAGAATGGCGCAATCATCGGGAAGGTAATTTTCCAGAATTCCTGCCATTTATTGGCTCCATCAAGGCTCGATGCTTCATATAGTTCAGATGGAACGGTTTGCAAACCTGATAAATATAAAATCACATTGAATGCACATGCCTGCCATACAGCCACAATAACGATTCCTAACCAGGCAAACTTGTCGCTACCTAATATATTGAAAGAAAGGAATCCAATATCTAACTTATCACCTAAGTTTGGGATGACATTTGAAAAAATAAAATTGAAAATAAACCCTACAATTAATACTCCGAGTACATTAGGTAAGAAGTATGTTGCTCGAAAAAAGTTCTTCCCTTTAATTTTTGCGTTTAATCCTATCGCGATCAAGAGACTTAAAACATTTACGAGAATGGTCGAAATAATTGCAAATTTAAACGTAAATAAATAAGAGTTTAGAATATTTAGGTCTTTAAAAAGGTTTAAGTAATTTTTTATTCCGACAAAGTCGTAAGTGAAACTTAAGCCGTCCCAGTTTGTAAATGAATAATAAATGCCTTGAAGCGCTGGATAGGTATGAAAAATAGCGAAAAGAAGAAGCGCAGGCACTGTCATTAAATAAAAAGGTACGTTTTTGAGTTTCATAGTTTTCTTCTTTACTTTTATACTAGTAGTAGGAATACTCCCATTTTTTAAGGCGAGTTCTTCTTTACTCACTTCTTTCACTCCTTTATTTATAAAGATGGAGAAATTAGGATTCTCCCAATTTCTCCATGATTAAATTATTATTTACGGTTAGCTACTTTTTCCCATTCAGTATCTAGGGTTTTCAAGTATTGCTTGGCATCTTTTTTCTGTGTTAGTACTTGCAATTGTTTATCTAGGGCTACAGCAGTTGGTACATAGTGGTCAGGGAAGTCAACGACTGCACCTTTTTCAAAGCTTGCTTTTAATCCTTCTAACTCAGGTGCTTCCTGTACGATACCTGTTTTAGCTGAAAAGGCGTTTTGCTGTGTAAGGTATTCTTTCATATTTTCATCGCTTAAAAGAAATTCAATGAACTTTTTAGCTTCTTTCGGATGCTCTGTAGTCGCAGATTGAGCAAGTAATAAATCTACACCTGATACAACTTTTGAGTCACCAATTGGGTAAGGGAATACGCCTACTTCAATGTTTGGATTTGCTTTTTTAATTTCTGGAATCGCCCAAATACCTTGGAGATACATAGCAGACTCACCTTTTGCAAATGCTACGTTTCCATCATTATACGCTTTACCATTCTGGTCTTTATGGCCATATTTGAGCAAGGTTAATAGCTTTTCAGCTGCTTCCCTGTGCCCTTCAGCAAATTTTGTATCTCCTTTATCTAACTTTTTAAAGAAGTCATCTCCCTGTGTGTTTGCTGCTAGCACATTGTAAGCGGGTAAGGCTGTCCAAGCATCTTTAAAGGTAAAATAAAATGGAATTTTCCCTGCAGCTTTTACTTTTTCCGCGGCCGCGATAAAATCATCCCATGTTGTTGGTACTTCAATGCCTAATTCTTTGAAAATAGTTTTGTTATAAATTACTGCATTGGCATTTGCAGCATATGGGATTCCATATACTTTGTCCCGTTTTGAAATATCCTTTAACATGTCAATATACGCTGGCTGTATATCATTTAATGCGCTGTCTTTCGAAACATCTTTCAAAGCTCCTGCCTTTGAAATCTCTGCATAGGATACATCCCCGCCCATCCCAATAACATCAGGAAGATCACGTTTGGCTACCCGCGTTTTTAATACTGTTACAGAATCCGGTGGATTAGTAACAACAATATCAATATTTGGGTTTTCTTTTTCAAATTTTTTGGCTAATTCACTAAATGTACCTTTTGCTTCAGATTTGTACTCTAAAAACTCAATTTTCACCTTTCCATTGGAACCACCTGAAGCTTCTTCCTTATTGCCACACCCTGCAAGAACAGAAAGCGCTATCATACCAGTTGCAACTAACGAGATTGATTTTTTCATAGAAAACCCCTCCAAATTTTAAAAATTTTTTATTTATAAATGAACTCGGGTGCGATTACAAATAGCTATTTATAACCTCACCTAATCCATTTGTATAACACTTTTATCGTTTGTTTGCACTGACACTATCTCGAAAAATAAGCTCTGTTGGAAGGACCACCTTGAGAGGTACTGTTCTTCCCTGTAAGCGGTCATAGAGCAATTTAACTGCTGTTCTCCCCATTTCATCCCCATGCATTTTTACAGTAGAAAGGCGTGGATTCATATATGCAGATGCCTCAATATCATCAAAGCTAAACACCGATACTTCATTAGGAACCTGGATATTCGCTTCATGTAAAGCACGAAGTACTCCTAAAGCCATTGGATCACTTCCTACGACAATTGCGCTTGGAAGTTGTCCACTTTCCAATAGTTCCTTTGTTAATGAATATCCGCTTGTCGGTCCCCAATCACCCTCTAAGACATTGGCAGGATTAAAAAGACCTTTTTCTTTCATTATTTTTTCAAAAGCACATCTTCGCGTATCTTCTTTATCAAAGGTTTTATTACTACTAACTCCAAATACAGTTCCTTTTCCCCCTAAATAAGCGATATCAATATGACCAAGATCTATTAAATACTCCAATACTTGGTTTGTTGCTCCTTCAAGATCAGAAATCACAACATCAACTGTATTCACTCGAGGCAGATAATCGACAGCGACAATATTATCATTTTCATAGTAAATTTCTTTTAAATCCTCAATATCAACATCACCAATGACAATGATTCCATCTAGACCACTCAAACTCTCGGATGTAATGGTACTTTTTCCAACCGTCATGGTAGAGACGATATTAAGGGAATATTGATTACAAATACTTTCTACTCCAAGTCGGATTGACTGAAAATATGGATCAACAGTTTCATCATTTAACATAATCAGTCCAATATTATTTGATTCTGTTTTTTTATCTGCTTTTCCGTTCTTTCTTCTCAAAGGTTTATAGTTTAACTCATTAACTATTTCAATAACCTTTTTTCTAGTATCCTCAGATACAGAGAGGGTTGGATCATTATTTAATATCCTTGACACCGTTGCAGTTGAAACATTAGCATGTTCGGCTACATCTTTTATAGTTGCCATTTTTTCACCATCATTCTTAATTTAGTTAAATTAACTAAACTTTATATTGATAATATAACAGATAATACGCTTTCATTCAATGAATTTTTAAATTATTTCAATATCTCAGTAATATTTACAATGTATTTTAGTTACGTTTACTAAATAAATTACAAAAAAAGAGTAAAGATAACTGTGATTTGTAGTTATCTTTACTCCCTATTGTTTACTATTAGAAAAAATATCATTCAAAAGACTTTCTTTTATATTTATTTCAATAGATACACCCTTGTCTCATATGGTTTTAGTGTGAATTCTTTTCGTAATTTTTTATTCGTACCTTCATAATTGGCAAGGACTAGTTCAGAAGCAGAAAATGATAGGCTCCAAGGAAGTTTAATCATAGTTGCTTTTTTACTATTATTGTTAATAACAATTTTCAAAAGGCAATTTACGTATTTGAAGTAAAAAATTATGAAGGTAATTATTGTTTCCGACATGGGGGGTGATGGGAGGTTTTGCCCTTTAAAACACTTATCATAGACAAATCTTCGGAGCAAAATCGGGTTAAGCCCCAAAAACAGAGTCAAAAAGTTCCCACTTTTTGACCCTCTTTTGGCATTACTTTCTTATTTCCTTGGATCTACAAAATCAGGATAATCAGTTATAATTCCATCTACATTCATATTTAAGAGAAATTCTGCCGCTTCATGGCTGCGCACAGTCCATGATTGAATTTTCATACCGTTTGCGTGTACTTGCTTGACTAATTCTTCTGTTACAATTCCGTAGCTTGGATTAAAGTAATCAGCGTATGTAGCAAATTCTTTTAATGATTGTTCAGATGTGTCCGCTCTATTCGATGTAAGGACACCAATCGGTACTTTAGGCAACAGACTATTTGTTTTTTTCATGGATTCAAAATTAAATGATTGAATAATGATTTTTTCATTTTGCGGTTTATCCAAGTTTCGTTCTTTTAATTCTTTTGCTACCATTTCTTCAATTCCTGGATAAAGCTCAGGTGCCTTCAATTCTATTAAAATACCAACCTTCCCATGATATCGGTCAAGAATTTCATCAAATGTAGGAATTTTTTCCCCTTTAAATTGTTCCCCTTTCCAGCTGCCTGCATCAAGGCTCCTAATCTGGTCAAATGATAAATCTTTAACATACCCGGTACCATCTGTTGTTCTATCAACCTTTGTATCATGAATGATGACCAGTTTCCCATCCTTGCTTCTTTGAACATCAATTTCAATATAATCTGCTTTCATGTCTACCCCTTTATCAAAAGCAGCAATGGTGTTTTCAGGCGCATACCCCGATGCTCCGCGGTGGGCAACTGTTTCCACCTGACGTAACTCCCCAGTTGTTTCTGCAGCAAAAGCATGCTGAAACGGACTAAATAATAAAGTAAAAGCAAGGCCCGTCCCCAATAACATTGTTTTTTTCATTTTTCCTCATCTCCCTTTTACATGTGTGCTACATAGAAAATTGTATGAGAAAAATGTTAAGTCACTATGTTATTCACATATAGACGCCATTAATATAATGTAAAAAAGTATAGGTACTTATTCGTTCCTTATTTTACAAAAAAAGTCGTTCTTTTTCCTTTTGCTAAATTAAAGAAAAGCAGAGACCGGATAACGGCCCTGCTCCAATCTAATTTATATACGCTCTTCGATTTTCATTCAGAGCAGGCATGCAGCCTTTTTCCCCTGATCCATTACTTCAATAAATATATTCTTGTTTCATAGGGTTTAAGAGTGAATTTTTTCCGTAACTTCTTATCCACACCGTCATAATTATGAAGGACAAGTTCAGAAGTAGAAAAAGATAAACTTCCCGGGATACGAAATCTGGTCAATTTTTCACTAAAATTGTTAATAACAATCGCTTTCAGATTTCCTAATCTGCGCGTGTACACAAACAACTTCGGATGATTCGCTGCTAATAAATCGTAGGTACCGTAAACAAACACTGGATTCTCTTTTCTTAAACGAATCAATTTTTTATAAAAAGATAGGATCGAGTTTGGATCATTTACTTGTGCCTCGACATTAATCTCTGTGTAATTCGGATTGACCCCAAGCCAAGAATGCTGTGCTGCAGTAAATCCACCTTTATTGGTTGTATCCCATTGCATCGGTGTGCGAGCATTATCCCGTCCCTTTTCCCAAATAACCTTCATAATTTCGTCATGGGAACGTCCTTTTGCCGTTTCAACATGATAGTAGTTGGTCATGCCAACATCGTTGTAATCATCAATGGAAGGGAATTGGACATTCGTCATCCCAATTTCCTGGCCTTGGTAAATAAACGGGGTACCCTTCATTAGAAAATAAAGGGCTCCAAGCATTTTGGCACTCTCTTTCCAATATGCCTTGTCATTTCCCCAGCTAGAAACCCGTCGCGGCTGATCATGGTTTTCAATAAATAGGGCATTCCAGCCTCTGCCTTCCAAACCTGTCTGCCATTTGGTCAAAACCTTTTTCAACTTACGAACGTCAATCGAACCTTCTACATCCTTATCCCACAGATCTAAAAATTCGAATTGAAATATCATATTAAAATAGCCGTTTTCCTCGCCTACCCATTGATCTGCTTCATTTAGTCCGACACCATTTGCTTCCCCAACGGTCATGATGTCATAGTTTTTTATGGTTTTTTGCGAAAATTCTGTGAGGAACTCATCAATTCCATCCACATTCATCATTTTAGGAAAACAAGGCACGTAATCTAAGTTGTCAGGGTTGGGCATGTCAGGGAATCCTGGTTCTTTTTTAATATGCGAGATGGCATCTACACGGAAGCCGTCGATCCCTTTTTCCAGCCACCAGTTCACCATATCGTATAAAGCATCTCTTACCTCTGGGTTTTCCCAATTCAAATCAGGCTGACGTGCGGAGAAGATGTGCATGAAATACTGTTCTGTTTCTTTATCATATCTCCAAGCCGGCCCACTGAAAATCGACTCCCAATTGTTCGGTGCTTTTCCATCATTGCCATCACTCCAAATATACCAATCACGTTTAGGGTTGTCTTTTGAGGAACGCGACTCGATAAACCATGGATGTTCGTCGCTCGTATGATTGATGACCAAGTCAAGGATTAATTTCATCCCACGTTGATGAACGCCGTCAAGCAACTCGTCAAAATCGGCCATCGTCCCGAATTCATCCATAATATCTTGGTAATCGGAAATATCATAGCCATTGTCGTCATTCGGTGATTTGTACATGGGCGAAAGCCAAATAACATCTATTCCTAACTCTTTTAGGTAGTCTAATTTAGCAGTAACGCCTTTTAAATCCCCTATTCCATCCCCATTGCTATCCATGAAACTTCGAGGGTAGACTTGATAGGCGACACTTTCTTTCCACCATTTTTTACTCACTTGGGCACCTCAGTTCTAAACCTTTTTCATTTAATCTTCCAAATGTACATTTGAACATCGATTGGTAGATTTTCGATGTTACACCCACCACATTTGGGAAACAGATTCCTCAATTAAAACTGATTTCAAATTGGTTACTGCCCGATTGAAACCTTCATTAATCGACATAATGGGATCCTCATGTTCAATGCTGACCACATAATCATATCCGTAGGTTCGGAGTGCACTCATCATATCAGACCATTCTTTGAGGCTATGTCCACAGCCAACTGAACGGAACGACCATGCCCTCGTTTTCACTTCTCCATAAGGCTGCATATCCGTTAATCCATACATATTCACATTTTCCTGATCAATGTATGTGTCTTTGGCATGAAAATGATGAATCGCATTTTCCTTTGCCAAAATTTTAATCGCCGCCACCGGGTCAATTCCCTGCCACCATAAGTGGCTTGGGTCTAAATTAGCACCAATGGCATCACAGGTTTCCTCACGAAGCTTTAAGAGTGTATATGGGGTGTGAACTAAAAAGCCTCCGTGGAGTTCAAGCCCTATTTTTACGTTGTGGTCCTTGGCAAATTGGCCAACTTCCTTCCAATAAGGAATCAGTTTTTCTTCCCATTGCCACTTTAACACATCGCCATATTCATTCGGCCAAGGGGTAACCGGCCAGTTTGGGTATTTAGCTCCTTCATGGTCGCCTGCTGTACCAGAAAAGCAGTTAACAACCGGTACTTCCAGCAATGAAGCAAGTTTAATCGTTTTGACGAGTGTTTCGTGTGAGTTTTTAGCAAATTCTTTTTCAGGAGAAATTGGATTTCCATGGCAACTGAAGGCACTGATCGTTAGTCCGCGCTCTTCTACTTTTTGAATATACTCTTGGCGCGCCGCTTCACTTTCCAATAACGTGTCTAAATCACAATGGCTATTACCAGGATAGCATCCCGTTCCGATTTCAACTGCATGCAGTCCAGCTTCTTTGACAGTATCAAGCATTTCCTCGAATGATTTTTCAGCAAATAATACGGTAAAAACTCCAAGTTTCATAATGAATTCCCCTCTCAATAATTGCTCTTCTTTATACAACAGACCCTTGTAGATATTAATAGAGAGATGGCGGCCCTGTACGGTCCACCACCTCTAAAATTTAATGTAAAATTATAGTAGCTCACTAACCTTAACAATTTGTTTCGTTTCATTTGATTGAAGTGCTGCCAAGATCACCTCTAATGATTTCTTACCTTCCTCACCAGGGACAGGCGTCTCTTGGTTCTGAATAACAGCATCCACAAAGTGATTGATCACATGCGTGGTCCGTTGTCCACCCGCATCATTTGACTGAATTTTTCCAAGCTGATAATTAACCACTTCGCCGTTGGCATATTGAACTACGAGGGAATTGTTTGGATCATCTTCTAAACGAAGAATGGCTTTTTCACCATAAATGATCGTCGAGTTATCTTCTTTACTGACATAAGCCCAGCTTGCGGCAAGTGTTCCGATAATCCCGCTTTCTGTTTTCAATACACAAACAGCATTATCATCCACATCAGCGAAATCTTTGGCACTTGTTTCAACAAAGGAGCCAACCTCAGCAATTTCTTCACCTAGTACATACCTTAATAAGTCGGTCTTATGGACTCCTAAATCCCCCATTGCCCCAACAAATGCTTTATCCTTTTCAAAAAACCAGCTGTCTTTCCCATCTACACTCCAGCCTTCGGGACCACCGTGTCCAAATGCTGTACGGAAGCTATAAATTCTGCCGATTTCCCCGCTAGCGATCAACTGACGTGCTCTTTGATGTGAAGGTACAAAGCGCTGATTATGCGCAATCATTAACTTTTTTCCACTTTCTTTGGCTGCAGCAATCATGGCTTCTGCTTCCTGTTTTGAAGTGGCCATTGGTTTTTCACAAAGAACATGCATCCCTGCATTTAAAGCAGCTATCGAGATTGGGGCATGAAGGTAGTTAGGTGTACACACGCTAACGGCATCGACCGTTCCGCTGCTTAATAATTCTTCATAGTTTGTGTAGACAGCGACATCATATTGCTCTGCTACTTCTTTTACCCGGTCTTCATTGATATCACAAACTGCAACTAGCTCCACATTTTGATTGGCTAAATATTCAGGTATATGGCGATGCTGGGCAATACTGCCGCAACCGATTACTCCAACTCTTAACTTTTTCATTAGTTTTGTCCCCCTTTGATTTGTTCTAGTGGTTTCGCATTTCCATAGACCGGACGTTCCCGTTTGACAGGTGCTGCCCATTTAACTGCATTGATGATTACACGCTGAATCTGTTCATTATGATAAGTCGGATAAGTTTCATGTCCCGGTCTAAAATAAAATACCTTTCCATTTCCACGTTTGTAGGTGATTCCGCTGCGGAATACTTCCCCGCCTTCAAACCAGCTTGTAAAAATAAGCTCATCTGGCTGGGGAATATCAAAATGTTCCCCGTACATTTCTTCTTTTTCTAATTCGATATATTCAGAGATTCCTTCTGTTATTGGATGGCTTGGGCTCACAACCCAAAGGCGTTCTTTTTCATCCGCTTCCCGCCACTTTAGATCACAGCTGGTACCCATTAAGGTTTTAAAGATTTTTGAAAAATGTCCGGAGTGAAGGACGATTAATCCCATTCCATCAAGAACACGCTGTTGAACTTTTTGAACAATCTCATCCTTTACTTCTCCATGGGCTAAATGTCCCCACCAAACTAGGACATCGGTGGCTGCTAATACCTCATCTGTTAAGCCATGCTCCGGTTCGTCAAGAGTAGCCGTTCCTGTTTCGATGCCTGCAGATTGAAGGAATTGGGCGATAGTACCATGGATACCTGTAGGATAAATATCCCTGACCACTGGATTTTTTTGTTCATGACGATTTTCATTCCATACCGTTACTTTCAACATTGTGAACGACTCCTTTGATTGGTTACTTTATAGTTAATTTTAGAGATAGATAGAATTAATGAAACGGCTTACATTGACAGATAGGGTGGAAAATATTGAACTCCATCTAGGGTCGGCGTTTTTCCCCCCTTAGTGGTAAATGAAACCATACCATAAGTCTCTACATAAGATCAGCTTTGTAAAAATCAAAATCCTTTATGACTTCATTGGTTTCTGCTGCTTTGAATATGATTTCAATTAATTTCGAGACACGCAGCACTTCTGTATTTTTAACAATAGGTTCCGCTTTTCCTTCAATGACGGAAATAACATTATCGTAAAAGCTTTCCATCGTTGATTCCACTTCTGGTAAATCGGAGGTACTGACAGCCGATTCTGACGGCGGAGCCATAGTTTTCGTTAAGCCTTGCCCTGCCTGAATTGGTTTCGGGGCCTCAATAGCTATACCGAAGTTTTGGGTCACTATCTTCCCTTCTATGCTCCAATCCTCTATTACTGATGTTCCGGCAGTCCCTTTAACATACCATCTTGGCAATTGGATAAAATTAGTTGTCCCGACTTCAATTAAAGCTGTAGTGCCATTTTCAAAGGTGATGATTGTTTGAAAGCCATCATCCACTTCATCCCCTAGAACAAAACTTAAATTGGCGTACACACTTGCAATCTTACTATCTACCATAAAGAGCAGCTGATCCAGTAAATGAACACCCCAGTCTAACAGCATTCCCCCGCCGGGTGCTTTCAGATGGCGCCAATCTCCCGGAATTCCATTTGCTCCTTGGACACGTGATTCTACATGAAAGATGTCACCGATGATATTTTCATCATAGATTTTTTTGATCGTTAAGAAATCTTTATCCCACCGGCGATTTTGATGGACCACAAATTTGCTCTTAGTCGCTTCGGCAACTTCGATAATTTCTTCTAAATCTTTACTATAAATCGTGACTGGCTTTTCACAAATGACATGTTTGTTTGCATTTAAAGCTGCAATAGCTAATTCTTTATGGACATCGTTTGGCGTTGCAATCAGAACGAGGTTCACTTCCTTATCAGCTAAAACTGCAGCGTAACTTTCGTACGCTTTATACCCATCCGCCACGGATGCAGCACTTCTTTCCTCCAAAATATCAAAAGTTCCAAACACGTTTATCGCTTGATTTTCTTTGAGTAATTTCGCGTGATAGCTGCCCATACCGCCATAGCCAACAATAACTAAATTATAGGTTTTATTTGTCATTTTCTTTCTCCTTCTAGAATAGATTACTCATTACTTATTTGATTCCATCTTAAACTTTGTCTCTACAAATAAACATAGATGATATAATTGAAACATCGACTATTTTGCTATTTTATTTTTCTGAAGGTGGGCATATGATGACAAATATTTTATTCTGCGGCTATTCCTTTCACACAAATGGATATCATGCCCAACATAAATCCGGGTACCCTTCGTATCTTTTTCGCCTGCAATCAGAAGGTGTCTGTGAAGTAGTGGTGAAGGGAAGAAAAATGGAACTCGAGAAAGGAGACCTTCTCCTCATTAAACCAGGGGATCACTATGAACTGCTGGTTAAAGCGGGACAAAACAGCGGGGACTATCACATAGTCTGTGAAGGAGCTTGGGTGGACGAGTGGTGGAGCCGTTCCGCTAAGCCGCCTGTCTCCCGAATCGATCTTGATGAAAAACTGCTCTCCTTATGGCGTCAAATCATAAACGAAAAACGCCGTCCATCCTCAAGCCAAAACGAAGAACTCACCGGTTATTTGCTGCGAGCACTCTGTTTATACCTGGAACGAGGTGTCAACGAAACGGTTCCTACCTTCAATCACCCGTATACCGTCACACGGATGATGAGGTACATTGAAGAGCATGCCCTAACAGCATTTAAAGTGGAGGATGTGGCACGCCATGCTGGTCTTAGCGTTTCGCGTTCCGTTCATCTTTTTAAAAGCAGTGTCGGGAAAACGATGATCGAATATGCCTTAGAAATCCGTTTATCCGCTGCAGTCGAGCGAATGAAATACACATCCATGACACTTGAACAAATTGCCGAAGATTGCGGCTTCGGCAGCTATCCTTATTTTCACAGGGTATTTCATAAGAAATATGGCATGGCCCCTGGGGCGTATAGGCGTCTGGAATACTAGAATTCAAGAACAGTAAATAGTAATTGAATCAGTTATAAAAAGCAGACGGTATAGCGGGAATCTTTTATAGATTCTCGTTACCATCTGCATTTTGTTCATCTATTGTTATAGGAATTTGGTGACTGCATGATTGACGTTCAACTAATTTATGTGGAATGATAATGCGCTTGGTCGGTTCTGTTCTATTTTCGATTTTTTGAATTAAACTCCTGGATGCTTGATATCCTAGTTCAAAAATATTAATATCAATGGAAGTTAAGGGTGGTTTTGACATTTCTGATAAAAGGACATTATTAAAGCTAACGACAGAGATTTCTTCCGGAACCCTGATTCCCAGCTCATCTAATGTGCTCAGTACACCTAGTGCCATTAAGTCGTCAACCACTGCAAGCGAAGTGGGGCGTTGTTCAAGCGCCATTAATTCACTCACCGCTTCTTGACCGCCTTCCCGAAGGAATTCTTCATGAAGGATATATTCATTTTTTATGGGAATGTTTGCCTTTTTTAAAGCCTGCTTATACCCATTCAAACGGTCAACTGTAACCATTAGCTCCAGACTTCCGCCAATAAAAGCGATTTTCCGATGTCCATGGTCAATTAAGTAATCAGTAGCCTCTCTCATTGCACGAACATTATCATTATCAACATGTGTAATTTCTTCTGCATCTTTAGAAGGTTTTCCAATAACAACAAAAGGAAAATCCCTTTCTCTTAAATACGAAATGGCTTTATCCTCCACCTTGGAATTAAGAAGAATCATCCCATCTACTCGTTTTCCCTGAACCATGTGGATGACTGCTTCAAATATTTCCTCGTCTGATTTTCCAGTCGTCATATGCATGGCATATTTTTTATTATGGGCACTTTCACTGATTCCCTGTAACACCATTGAAAAAAAAGGATTCTGAAACACCACATCACCAGAGCTTGGCATTACAAGCCCGATTGTTTGGGTAGATTGAATGGCAAGGCTTCTGGCATTTTGGTTAGGATGATACCCTAGCTGCTCCATTGCTTTTTTAACTTTTCGTTTCGTCGCTTCACTGATTCGCGAATTATTGGCAATTACTCTTGAAACAGTTGATGGGGCGACATCTGCAAGCTTTGCCACATCCTTAATGGTAACAGCCATTTTCTTCTCCCCTCTCATTCGAAGTTCATTGATTCTTACTACTAATTTTAAAATAATAGAAACGATTATTTTTGCATACTCCAACATTTACGAAAACGGTTGCACAATCCACTCTTTATTATAAAGGCTTTATAATCAGTTATACAGCTAAAAAATAAAAGACCTCTCGATTTCAATGACGATATATCAGAAAATTTAGATTTTATTTCCGATTTTCTATTGAATTGCGCTGAGAAATAGATATAATTAATTTTGAAAACGATTGCGCAAACGTTTGCACAATATGACAGCCTCCTAAGCATCTTACATACGATTTTTTGTGCAATTTCATGCAAGCGGTTTCCTAGATTAATAGAGTAAGGGAAAGGAGATTTTTCATGAAGAGAAAGCAGAAATCACTTCTGTCACTTGTTACAGTAGTTGGACTAATTATTCAATTATTTTCTGGACTTGTGACAAGTCAAACAGCCAAAGCGGCAGAAACAACACCAAAGCAGGTTGTACTTGTTGGCAGTCTGCAGGAAGTTTTAGGAAATTCAGGAGATTGGGATCCATCCTCTTCCAAAACGCAAATGGCTTACCAAGGAAATGGTTTGTATAGCTTTACCGGCACACTGCCGGCAGGAGCATATGAGTACAAAATCGCCATTGGAGGAAGCTGGAATGAAAATTACGGAGACGGCGGCGCGCCTGGCGGAAACAACATTAAACTAACTCTGACCGAACAAAAAGAAGTCACCTTCTACTACAATGACAATACCCATGCCATTGCTGATAGTACCCATTATACACTTTTGGCAGAAGACAAGATGCCTCGTTTAGTTGGAAGCATTCAACCTGCCATTAAGGCAGGGTCTGCCTGGAGTCCGGCAGACTCAACAGCGTTAATGGAGGACACCCATTTTGACAACATCTATTCCTTTACTGCAAAGGTACCTAGAGGCAGCTACGAATACAAGATTGTATTGGGCAAAGACTGGACGGAATCCTACCCTGCTTCAAATGAGAAGCTGAATGTACTCTCTGATACGACAATCACATTTTTCTATAACAACCAAACAAAAGAAGTTTATTCAGATTATAAACCTATTGGATCTGATGGCATGATAGATAAGAATGGTCTTTATCATGATTCATGGGACCAAGTATACCGGACGCCGTTTGGGGCAATTCCTGCAGGGAAACCCGTCACATTACGGGTATCGGCTAAAAAGGGTGACCTAACCAGAGCCAGCCTGTATGTGAAAAACTATAATACAGGCACAACAAAGGTGCTTTCAATGAAAAATGCAGGCTGGACAGACACAAAGGACAAAGGTGCCATTGAGTTCTGGGAAGCCACCTTTACTCCGTCTGACAAAGGAGTTCACGGCTATAAATTCATTGCCGGTGATCAGGATACAACAGTGGAATACGGAGAAGACACACAGGAAGGGCATACCGGTAAAGCGGAGGATAAAAATGCAGGACTCTTCCAATTGACCGTTTTCGACCCGGGCTATCAAACACCGGATTGGATGAAGGAAGCTGTTGTTTATCAAATCTATCCTGATCGTTTTTATAACGGTAACAAAGCAAATGACCATGTAAAGGATCAGATTGGAGCCCGAGGCAGCCAGCCAATAGAACATCCCGACTCCTGGTCATCCTTGCCTGATAATCCATATGAACAAGGCACTGGCTCCTACACAGGGGACGGAGAATTTACAAACGACTTCTTTGGCGGCGACATTGCTGGTATTAAGGCGAAGCTTGATTACCTTCAATCACTTGGCGTCAATACCCTATATTTAAACCCTATTGCACTTGCACCGTCCAACCATAAATATGATGCAACAGACTATAAACAGGTGGATCCGATGTTTGGCTCGGAAAAAGAATTCGAGGATTTCGCCAAGGAATTGTCTAAACGGAACATGCACCTGATTTTGGACGGGGTATTTAATCATGTGGCTGATGATTCCATCTATTTTGACCGCTACCACAAATATAAAACAGTGGGTGCCTATGAATACTGGTCTCGCATTTACGATTTAATGAATGACGAAAAATTGTCTGAAACTGCTGCTAAGGATAAGGCCAAACAGCAACTCCTGGCTGAAGGACAAACCTTTAGCCCATACGGCTTTGAAAACTGGTTCCATATTGAAAATGTTAAAGTTCCAAATGAAAAAGTCAACGGTGTTTCGACGGGTGAGCATTATAAGTATGAAGGCTGGTGGGGATACGACAGTCTTCCTGTATTCGAATCCGTTAACGGCACAAAGGTTGACCATCCAAGTGAACTTAACAACACAGCATTGGCAAATTATATTTTTTATGACAAAGACTCAGTAGGAAAAACTTGGATTAATCGAGGTTCATCTGGCTGGCGCCTGGATGTAGCTAATGAAGTGGACAGTTCCTTCTGGCAGGAATTCCGCAAGCAAATGAAGTCCAAGACTATGATAGGAGCCGGAAAAACACTTCAAAAAGAAGAAGAGCCACTTATTCTAGGGGAAATTTGGGATGATGCATCCAAGTACTTCTTAGGGGATCAATATGACTCAGTCATGAACTATCGTTTCCGAGGAGCCATTTTGGATTACTTAAAGAACGGTAATGCCGCTAATGCACAAAACACACTTCTCGCTATACAGGAGGACTATCCAAAGGAAGCTTTTTATGCCCTGATGAACCTGATGGGATCCCATGATACAGCTCGGGCAATCTTCCTGTTAGGCAATGGAACGGATACGTATTTCAGAGCGGAACAAGATCCGAACTACAAATACGATGAAGGTGTGAAGCGATTGAAGCTGGCTTCTATCCTGCAAATGGGTTACCCTGGAGCACCAACCATTTATTACGGAGATGAAGCGGGTCAAACAGGATCCAAAGACCCAGATGACCGACGCACATATCCGTGGGGGAACGAAAACAAAGACCTCATTGCACACTATCAAAAGATTGGTCAAATCCGCAAGGAAAATGCTGACCTATTCGCTCATGGCGATCTGCACCATTTATACGCAAAGGGTGATGTGTTAGCATATGTCCGGACAAAAGAAACAAAATCTGGCCTTGTCATTATTAACAGAGGGAAAACCACACAAACGGTTGATATCGATACAAAAGTGCTGCTCGCGAATGGTCTTCGTTTTGTGGACCAATTGGACCCTAAATATCTGACTACAACTAAGGATGGCAAGCTGTCATTAACAGTTCCAGCAGAGTCCGGAAGAATGTTAATAACGGTTAATGATGTTAAACAACCACAGCCTGTTAAAGATGTTACCGGCACAGCTGGTTCTAAGGAGGTTACTTTAAGCTGGACAGGAACAGGTACAAAATACAATGTCTATCAATCTACAGTTTCAGGTGGATTATGGACAAAAGTGAAGGAAACTACAGGTACATCTGTGAACATTTCCGATTTAAATAATGGTCGTACCTACTATTTTGCTGTGACGGCCTTGAATGAAAGTGGTAATGAATCTGTACCTGCTGCCTCATCCGGCCTTGTGCCTCATTACAATGCTGCAAAGGCTAGTATTAAGGACCTGACTACTTTAGACAACGGGGAACTGAATCTGGCACAGACCTCCAATGTTAAAGCAGCTTTTTACCTGACAGGCGCGACAGAAACTGGTGCAGCAGAAGGAATCACGGCCGATCTCCAAGTAAGAATGAAAGGCCAAACCGCTTGGACATCTTACCCAGCCTTCTATAATGGCCAGGCTCAGGGAGACCAGGCTAATGAGTTTCAGGGAGGCTTTACAGCGTATGAGGCGGGCAAATATGAATACCGAATGGCATTTACGCCGGATTTAGGGAATACATGGGTTTACTCAATTACTGGTGAAGTGACCTTTTCACACAGCACGTCTGATACTACCCCGCCTGCTAATGATGTTACTTTGGACACTCCGATCAAGGAATCCGGTCAGGTCAACTTGAACTGGAAACTCACGCAGCCGGATCAGCCATTTAAAACGGTCATTTACCGTGACGGCCAAATTCTTTCAACATTGGACGGCAGCGCCGCCACCTTCCGTGATTATCAGGTGGCAAATGGAACTGCCTACCAATATCAAGTGCGTGTCTATGACCAGGCTGGAAACCATGTAGAATCTAACAAGGTAAGTGTAACCCCTGAAATTGTTATGGTACAAGTAACCTTTAAGGTTCATGCACCGGATTATACAGCTTTAGCAGCGCAGGTCAATATACCAGGCAGCTTGAATGGTTGGAATACTACTGCCTGGACTATGAGCCGTAATGGCGCTGTGACGCCTGATTGGGAATACACAGTGGAGCTTGAAGAAGGAACTGAGCTTACGTATAAATATACGAGGGATAATACTTGGGATCATGAAGGGTTAGCAGATCATACGCCATCCGATCATTCGGATGACGATATCAGTAACTACGGCTATGGTGCCGCAGGAACCGATATGAAAATTGTGGTCACCAACCAAGGGAACAACAAAATGGTTGTACAGGATACCATTCTGCGCTGGATTGATATGCCGCTGGCAGTCAGCCAAATCGATGTCAATGGATCAACTATCACTATAAAGGGGAATGCAATTAAGGGAGCTGACCTCACTATCAATGGGGAAAAAGTGACAGTCGGAAATGATATGAATTTCACTCAATCCTTTACCCTTCAAGCAGGGCAGACACAAGTACCTGTTCACATTGAACCAAATGATACAACCAAGTCCAACATCTTTAAAGGCGACGGCGGTTCCATCAACAAGAATACAAAGAATTATGTAATCGATGTCATTACAAAAACGATTAGCGAGACCAAATAAGTTGGAATCGAAAAGGTTTGCCGGGATCATGGCAGACCTTTTTTCCAATTATATTTTTCTAAATACATTTCAAACTTTTAAATTATGGGTCTATTCCTAAATTTGGACTTTGAAAGGACGCATTCTTATATAGAACGCTCCGGTGTTAAGATTGGTTCTATACTAATGCAGTGATTCCATCTCTTCTAGAACAGTATCTTCATAGGCATGTTTTTTCCCATTAAGTATGTCTTGAACTTTAACCGGCTGGCCGATTGCAGCAGATTCAAGTGCAGCAAATACAACTCTAATGCTTCCAAGCCTCTTTCAGCACTCGAAATAGGTGTCTTCTTTTCAGCAATTGCTTCCCATAATTCCACATAGGAATGGGCAAATGGATTTTTAACAATATTCGGGGCAAAACGTTCAATCAGTTCCGGCATCAGAATTTTTTGCCCATCTTGAAGAGTGACATGCTGCCCAGGGCGAAGGCATCCTTTACTTCCATAAATCCACACACCACCGGTCCCTTCACCATGTGCCGATGTTGCACACATCCAATGCCCAAGTCCGCCATTTGTAAACTTGAAGACCGTAACGGCCGTATCTTCTCCGGTAGGTTTGATCGTCACATTCCCATTACTTAATTCTTTTTCAAAAATTTCCGTATAGGCAAAAACCTCATCAATCGAACCATTGATTTCAGTAAAAGAGTGAGTTCTATGAACACCATGATCATTGATCCAGCCCGCTCCAGCTTGACCTTTCATATGCCGCCAAGGTGTACCGGCGAAAAATCCGCGATGCAATGTAACAGTTGCATAATCGATAATGAAAGATACACGACCGATCAGACCTTCTTTTACTGCCTTCGCGATCGCAACATTTTCTGCACCTAGTACACTTGGTTCAGATAGCGTTAATACTCGATTATACTTCTTAGCATCAGCGATCATTTTTCGGCCAAAGGAAGGAGAAATCGAAAGCGGCTTTTGCATTTGCACATGAACCCCAGCTGCAAAGCAATCTTCCGCTACTGTATGATGCAAATCATGATTAATTAAGACAGATACTGCATCTAATTGTCCTTTCTCTAACAACAAACGATAATCCGTAAATACTGCAGGACGTTTACCTAATCGTTTTTCCACCTCTGAAGCAAAATTTTCTGCTCTTTCCTGTTCAATATCACAAACCGCTGTCAATTCAAATGTTTTTAGCCCTTTTCTCTTTAACTCTTCTAAGCCTTCAACATGTGCAATGGCAATAACACCACACCCGATAAAACCAAGTTTCATAGAATTCTCTCCCCCTTTTAATGATTAATAAATTTTTCATAGACATCGGACGAATTTAATAACTATTTATCAACTTATCCTTAAAACCGATTACTTCCTCATGGGTTGGTATGGCAGAAATAGCGCCTACTTTCGTACAAACCATTGCTCCCACTTTATTGCTAAAGAAAATGATTTGTTTCAGTTGTTCGAAGTCTTTTAAAACTCTCTTTGGTTCTGTTGCTCTAGCCAACTGGTAAAGTGTTGCGCCTACGAATGCATCACCCGCACCGGTAGAATCGATAGAATCGACTTTTATACTTGGAACCATCTCCATATTTTTCCCAGTAGAAATCATCGTTCCTTCTTTTCCTAAAGTAACGGCAATGACGGAGGCACCTATTTTGTGAAGGGCAGCGATGCCCTCCCTTATATCGTTCATCCCAGAAATTATCATTAATTCCTCATCACTGACTTTAACAAAATCAGCTTTAGAGATTCCCTTTTTCGCTAAGTCCACAAAATCATTCATTCTACCTTTCCATAAATCGATTCGGTAGTTAGGGTCAAATGAGATAAACTTACCTTCTTCCTTTGCTGCTTCCATGACATTTAGATAAGTAGATTGAAAGGGATTCGTTAATAAAGCAGTCGCTGATCCGAAGTGAAGAATACCAGCATCCTTGATTCTATTTTTATCAAAATCATTTTCCGTTAAAAAGGCATCGGCCCCGCGATTAAAGACAAAATCTCTTTCGCCATTTGCCTTTAATGAAACAAATGCCAGCGTGGTTGGATGCTCATCATCAAGGACCAGCATCGAGGTATCGACATTCACTTCGTCTAATGTATTTTTTAAAAAATACCCGAACGGATCTTTGCCAACTTTCCCACTGAAGTGGGCACTGCCCCCTAGTTTCACAATCGTTGCACACACATTGGCGGGTGCTCCCCCTGCCTGTTTTTCAAAATGTTGCCCTTTAACTAAATCGATGTCTACATCTGTGCAGAAAAAATCAATTAATAATTCGCCGATACAAATGACGGATGTATTGGTCTTCATTTCCTCACTCTTCCTTTCTATTAGCTCTGTTAACCTTGCCTGTTGATTTCCGCTCCAGGCACTTCGCTTTCCGCGGGCGGTCCGGGGAGCCTCCTCGTCGCTGCGCTCCTGCGGGGTCTCCCCTGCCCCGTCCTCCCGCAGGAGTCTTCGTGCCTTCCACTCCAATCAACAGGGTGCCAAAATAAACAATAGCCTTTAACCTAGCCTTTTTTTATAAATCATTCTTCTTGCAAAAACAAAACTCTAACCCGATATATTCGATTAGAGCTTTGTTGAATAATGAAATTACTTCCCCCAAATGGATTCTAGTTCTGTTAATTTCAATGAGGAAACCCAGGTACTTCCTTCCTCTGAAAATAAAACAAGATCCTCATATGGTTGATTGGGAAAGATTAAGCTCGTCAAAGCAACCTTACCATCATTGACCAGCACCTCTACGGATGAAGCATCGATCATGATTTGAAGATTGAGTCTGTTATTCTCCATTTTAACTGAAGCTTCTTGGACGGCTGGGAATGATTCTGAAAAAGCATTGTCGCCCGCGCTGGTTCTGTCAACTGATACTAGTTCCTTGTCGACATCATAACGAATCACTGTCTTTTCGTCTTCAGAACCTTGTAATACGAGACCAAATATATTAGATGCTTGTTTTTCAAACTCTATATTCACTTCCAATAATGAACTCATCAAATTAATAGAAATAGGTTTGCTTGAATCAATCGTTAGATTTTGATAAACTTTAGAATCTTTTCGAATCGAATCAATTTCTGAAACCACTTTTTGAACTAAGCGCACCCCATCGTCACTCGCTGTTAACGATAAGGTACGAGGTAAAGTCATCACACTGCGCCATTTTTCCGTTGGTACTTGGTTTGCATAGCGCCAGTTACTCATCCAGCCAATATAAATTCTTCTGCCATCGTGTGAAGGGATATCTGACCAGCTGACACCAGCATAATTATCCCGCCCATAATCTAACCAAAGGACCGTTTCATCGTGATTATCATTTACGAATGTGGTCCCATCAAAAACACCAATAAAATACTGTGTTCTTGACCCTTCTTTAAATTCAGGGTTATCACCGATGCTGACAAACATGACCCACTTTTGCTTGTTTTCGTCACCATCTACTGGCAAACGAAACAGGTCTGGACATTCCCACACGCCGTCATGTGAACCAGCCTGATGGCCAAATTCACTAGCAAACTCCCATTCTTTTAGGTTAGTAGATGTATAGATGGTTACCGTTTGACCCGTCGCTAAAACCATCACCCATTTATTCGTTTCTTCATGCCAAAATACTTTTGGATCACGATAATCGGTTATGTTGACATCAGACAGGACTGGATTTCCTTCGTATTTCGCCCATGTTCTACCATTGTCGTTACTATATGCGAGACTTTGACGCTGACGCGGCCGTTCGGAGTTTGGATAGTTATCGGCACTTGTATAAATGGCGACTAACCCTGGTTCATCCGGGAAAAATCCTGATGTGTTATTCCAATCAACCACTGCACTACCCGAGAAAATGGCTCCATGCTCATCTGGATAAAGTGCGATGGGCAGCTGTTCCCACTGAATTAAATCCTTACTAACGGCATGGCCCCAGTGCATGGGTCCCCAAGTTGTACCAAAGGGATGGTACTGGTAAAAAAGGTGATATTCATCATTAAAAAAGACCATTCCGTTCGGGTCATTCATCCATTTTTCTTCAGGGGAAAAATGAAATTGCGGCCGATGCTTTTCTTGATATCGTTGTGTCATATGGTTTCACTCCCTTGTTATTCTACATTGGAATAAGGCTGTACGAATGCTTGCACTGTACAGCCTCAGCCCAATCTTTAATCTATTATTTTGTCGCTCTATCGTATCCTGCTTGTTTGATTTTTATCCAATCTTGTAACCCTAAGCGGTCTAATTCTTTCACATATCCATCCCATTCTTTTTCCACTTTGCCATTTTGAATCCATTCCGCACGTTTTCTCATCACAAATGCAAACATATCTGTTTCAATGGTAGTAAGCTTATCACTATCTTCAAGAGAGAAAAATACTCTTGGATAAATATTTTCGGCAGTCATATATGGAACCATAACATCCTTCATTAGTCCTAATCTCCAGGCCGCGTCATCTGGTTTGGTGGTAACTTTTCCGTAATACTCATCTAAAATCGCTAACGGACCGCCGACATTTGTTTTTTGCCTTAATTCTACTGGTGCAGCACCTTCTAATGGTAAATGTTTTAGCATTCCTGCCGCTTCATCCAATTCAAAGATGTTTTGCTGTGTTTTATCACCATATGTTCCCCAGTTGTTTTGTACTGATTGTTTTGGTTCATATAATTGATCAATCCATTTTGCCGTTAATTCAATATTTTTATCAGCACTTGTAATAACCATTCGACCTCGATCAAAGCCCATTCCATTGGTTCTAGCTACATTCACATGACCATCAGGACCAGCCAGTGGCTTCATTAAGTCATACTTGTCATTCATTCCGGTAATATTAGCTTTATCCCAAGTGAAATATAAACCATAACGATTATCTTTACCCTTTGCTAGATACGTATTCCAATCTTGTTCAAACGCTTCCACATCAACGAGGCCTTCTTTATATAACTCATTGAGGAATTTAATCCCTTCTTTATAGCCTTTGTCTGAGGCAGTAAACGTGACTTTCCCATCATTGCTTACAACCGTATGATCCCAGTTTTCCCCAAGGCCAAATGAACCAAATAGGAACGCTAAGTCTTCCCCGCCTGCTTGCTTACCAATAAACGACATTGGGATTTCATCTGCTTTTCCATTACCATTTGGATCTTTTGTTTTAAAAGCAATCAATACTTGCTTTAATTCTTCAGTTGTTGTCGGCATTTTTAACCCTAATTTATTTAACCATTCGACATTAATCCATGGGAAATCGTCGACGGAGTGAATACTTTCTTTTCCTGAGCCTAACTCCTCAATCCATGGAAAGGAATAAATATGTCCATCCGGAGCCGTCATCATCGCCTTATACTCAGGTGCAGCGTCGAGGACCTTTTGTAAGTTAGGCATGTACTTCTCAATTAAATCTTCTACTGGAATAATCGCCCCATCTTTTGCTAGTTTTAATAGATCATGGTCATTAAAACCTGCATCTAAGATCGCATCCGGTAAATCACCGCTCGCCATTGCCAGGTTCCTTTTTTCAATAAATGCATCTGAGGTGTAGTTTTTCCACTTAATATGAACGCCAGATTGCTCTTCTAAACGCTTATAAATCAATTTTTTATTAGGGTCAGCCGGCGCTAATGGCGAGCTTTGCGTCATAAAATTCAATGTCACTTTTTCCTTTAAAGGAAATGAAATATCCTTTAGTTTGTACTCTTTGGATGATGCTGTTTCACTTTTGCTGTTGTTACTGCAACCTGAAACTAGTAAGATCGTAGCAAGTGAGGCAGCCATAACTTTTTTTACATTTTTCATATACTTATCCTCCTAAAAGTTGTGTGTAAGCATTTACAAGTAAATCTATTAAATTGGCTCATTATTTCAATGAGCCCACCATTACACCTTTTTCAAAATATTTTTGGAAGAATGGATACATGACCATTAACGGCAGACTAGAAATGACAATCGATGAGTATTTAATCATTTCTGAGAGCTTTTTAAGTTCAGCCATTGCCTGCTGATCACTAATCATTCCTGGACCCGCTTGATTTTGGATTAATATCGATCTCAAAACTAATTGTAATGGGTGTAAATTTGGATCTTCGAGATATATCATTGCATCAAAATATGAGTTCCATTGTCCAACAAATGCATACATTGCCAAAACGAAGATGATTGGTTTTGAAAGCGGCAAAACGATTTTAAAGAAAATTAATAGATCGGTTGCTCCATCAACCTTTGCTGCTTCATGCAATTCATATGGAATACCTTTGAAATACGTCCTTGCCAGGATAATATTCCAAACATTCACCGCGCCTGGTAATAAGATCGCCCATGGTGTGTTTAACATTCCTAGGTCTTTTACAACCAGGTAAGTGGGGATAAGCCCGCCACCGAAGAACATGGTAATCATAAATAGTGTCATGAAGAAGTTTTTCCCGACAAAACCATTTACCGATAACGGGTAAGCTGCGAAAATACAAACCACAACAGTGACAATCGCAAATCCTACCGAGTAAAGAATAGAATTGATAAAGCCTCGCACCATTGCATCATTGGATAAAATCAGCTGATACCCTTTAAAACTCCATTCTGAAAAATTGAATGAAATCCCTTTATTTAATAGAACAGTTGGATCCATGAATGAGGCTAGGACGACATAAACCAAGGGCACTAACACGACTAATACAGCGATGCATAGAAAGATGTTATTAAAGCCTAATATGATTCGGTCTATGCGGGTGTGCTTAATATTCATATCAAGACTCCTTTTCAGTTAATATAAACCTTCTCCTTCGTTTAATTTCTTCACGATTTTATTTACAACAAATAATAGAATGACGTTTATGACTGAATTAAATAGGCCAACCGCTGTTGAATAAGCATAATCACCTGACTGCAACCCTACCTTATATACATAAGTAGGAAGGATTTCTGATGAAGGTAAATTCATTGAGGTTTGCATTAAATATGCCTTTTCAAAGCCAATCGACATAATCCCTCCCGCTGCCAATATAAAAGTCACGGCCATTAATGGCTTCAGTGTCGGTAGATCGATATGAATCATTCTTTGCAGAATATTTGCACCATCAATGGTTGCTGCGTTGTGCAATTCAGGGTCCACATTGGCTAAAGCGGCAACGTAGATAATCGATGACCAGCCTGCAGCCTGCCAAATGCCAGAGATGATATAGATTGACCGGAAATAATCTGGATTTGACATGAACATTAGTGGTTTTCCAGTTATGAAACTAACAAGTTGATTGATGGGACCTGTTGGTGATAGGAAAATGAACACCATACCCACGATTACTACTACCGAAATAAAGTTTGGTGCATAGAGCACAAGTTGAATATTCTTTTTAACAGCCGCCCTGCGTAGTTGATTAAGCATTAACGCAAGGATGATTGGTACTGGAAATCCTATGATTAGTCCAAAAAAGCTAAGTTTAAGCGTATTCATAAAAATGTCTGCAAAATTTGCTGAAGATAAGAATTTGGTGAAATTTTCTACTCCCACCCAATCGCTTCCTAATATCCCTTTAATCGTACTAAAATCTTTAAAGGCAATGACGGCTCCATACATAGGGATGTATTTAAAAATGATAGTTAGAATAACAGCTGGTGCAATAAGCAAATAAAGATGGTAGTTTTTGATGATATAGTTGATATTGCTTTTCAATTTCGATACTGCTTTCTTTTCGGATGTGATTTTTAAAGCGGTTTCCTTTTGGGTATTTACTAATTCTTGCAAGCTTTCAACCTCCTATCCATATTGGTTTATCTGGTTCTAACTTTAACAAATTTGAAATGGGGAAGAGTTTAATATCTTTGGAAAAGGAGGTTTAATATTTTCGGTAATTGAAAACGATTGCATTAGTTCTGAGGAAAAGTTAACAAAGTATTCACGCATTTCGACTGTTAATTTTTGTATGATGAATATGGAGTTTTGAAAATGAGAGAGGATGTGGGAGATGCCTTTTAAAGCCCGAACAGTACCAGTTGATTTAATCAAACTACGAATTTTACACAACCGAATGAATCTATCACGCGAGGAGAAACGGTATTATTTATACCAAGAAAAAGGCTATGCGGGTGAAGTTCAGTTTGATTTGTTAACAGAGAAGATTCAGAGTGAGTGTTATATTTTAAATGATTTGGTGCTGAAGATTAATGACACAACATTCCAACTAGATACCACGATCATTTTTCAAAAGACACTTAGACTTTTTGATGTAAAAAATTCCGAAGGCGATTATTGTTTTCGCAACGGCGTCTTTGAAACGCTCGCTGAAAAGGAAATTAAGAATCCGCTCTATCAGTTGAAGCGCAGCACATCCTTATTCCGCCAATTACTCCAAAAGCACGGATATAATGTATCTATTGAGGGAAAGGTTGTTTTTATTAACCCCCGGTTTACCTTATACCAAGCTCCTCTTAACGAACCTATCATTTATCCAACGCAGTTAGACACCTTACTGGAAGAATTAAATGCAACTCCGTCGAAATTAACCAGCCAGAATAAGCAGCTAGCTGAAAAACTAGTTTCGTTACATGAAAGGGACTCCTCATTTATTAAGGTACCTCCATATGACTATGAGCAACCGAAGAAGGGGATTACTTGCAGAGATTGTGGTTCGTTTATGATTACTGTCTTGGGAAAGAATGTTGTGTGTAATGATTGTGGATGCAAAGAGATAGTTGAATCTGCTGTTTTACGTAATGTGAATGAAATTAAAATCCTTTTTCCTAATCTGAAAATAACGACCAAGGTTGTGCACGAATGGTGTATGGTGGTTAAGTCTAAGAAAAGAATAAGCAGAATTCTAGAGAGAAATTTTAAGACGGTAGGGGTACGTAATTGGACTTATTATGAGTAATCCTAGGAATCTCTGTGAAAGATATTTTTCCTGGTTCTCTATGTAGTTTTGTCCATCGGGCCCTTTGCGATAGACATTTCGCCTGTTCCCTTGGGCCGTTTTGTCCATTGGATCCCTTCCGATGGACATTTTACCTGTTCTCTTGT
>NZ_KK366021.1:37355-247613 GCF_000686805.1 Bacillus sp. UNC41MFS5
CCTGTTCTCTTGGGCCGTTTTGTCCATCGGAACCATTCCAATAGACATTTTTCCTGTTCTCTTGTATGGTTTTGTCCATCGGACCCCTCCCGATGGACATTTTGCCTATTCTCTTAGGCCGTTTTGTCCATCGCACCCCTCCCGATAGACATTTACCTGTTCTCTTAGGCCGTTTTGTCCATCGGACTCCTTCCGATGGACATTTTACCTGTCCCTTGTGTGGTTTTGTCCATCGGATTCTAAAACCACCTGAACCAATAGGGATATCTTATAATAAAAAAATCTCCTCTAGTACCTTAACTAGAGGAGATGCTTCCATAAAATATTAAACTACTTGCTATTATCCTGGATTTATTTGATTTCTTTAAGACCTGTATTGATTTTTTCAACCGCCTCTTTGGCCGCAACCTTTACATCTTTTCCGCCGATACCAACATCCTCAAATAATCTTCTGATGGCATCACTGACCACCGGATAAGCAGGAGTAACCGGGCGGTTCTTTGAATACTTTTGGCTTTGCTGTACAAATATGTTTTTAGGATATTCGTTCAACTCTGGGAAGTCTTTTGCGACAGAGTATCGGGCAGGGATATCACCTGTAATAGTGACATACTTTTTCACACCTTGATATCCAGTGACATAATTGATAAACTTCCATGCCTCCTCTGGATGTTTGGACTTGGATGTGATGCCAAGTGCCCATCCGCCATTGGGGACAAACTGATACTTACCCTTTGGCAGGGGAGTTACTCCAAAATCTTCTCCCAGCTGGAACTCAGGATGATTTTTTTCCAAATCTGCCAGTGTCCAAGAGCCGAGCACAGTCATCGCCAGCTTCCCTTCTTCAAAAGCACCACCAGGTATTTCGATCGAAGAAACTCGATATTTATGATACAAGTCTTGGTAAAATCGCAGAGCATCTAACGCTTCTTGTGAATCTAAAAAACCGCTTGCAGTAGTTCCATCAGGACTTAAAACATTAGCCCCAAACTGCCAAAGGAGTGGTGTTTTAAAATAAGCAGGAGATTCTCCATCATTAAATCCTTGAGCTGGGTCTATTCCAATTACTCCTTTAGCAGGATTATTTACTTTCTTAGCAATCTCTAATACCTCATCCCATGTTAAAGGGTTATTGGGATCTGTTGGTGGATCTGGGATACCAGCCGCCTCTAGTAAATGTCGATTGTAATATAATGCAATACTTGACTCGACAATCGGGGCGAGGTATATTTGCCCCTTATAACTTAATCCTTTTAAGGTGGAATCAGGGATATCATCTATCTTCCCCTCTCTTCTCATGAAAGGGTCGATCGATAATAACGAACCTGTATTTGCATACAGACCAAGCGTAGGACTGTCAATGGTCAAAATATCCGGAGGGTTCCCCGCGGCAAGTTCCGTTCGCAGCCTGATTTCATAATCACTATAGGGAATCGACTTCATATTCACCAAAATATTAGGGTTAGCTGCTTCAAAAGAAGCAACTAATTCTTCATATGCTTTATTTTCGGCCACGTTCCCGCCGTTTCGCCAGAACGTCAACTGGATTCGTTCGGAATCCTTTACCGTTTCCCCTTTCTCTTTTTGACCGCTGCCTGAGAATGTATCAAAAAAGGACAACGCATACACTAAAATACCCATAAGTATCACTGCAAAAATAGTGAACCATTTCTTCATCTACATTCCCTTTCTTTCCTGAAAACTTAGGAATCTATGGCATTACGGAATTCAACCGGTGTTTGTCCCACATGCTTTTTAAAAACTGTACTAAAATACCCGGAGTTAGAAAAGCCAACTAAATTTGCTACATCAATGATTTTAAGCTGCTTGTCTCTCAAAAATTGCTGGGCTTTATCCATTCGTAATTTCACCAGATAATCACTAAAATTCTGACCAACATAATTCTTAAAGGTTTCAGATAAATGAGCACTGTTGATATGAAATAGTTCCGATAATAAGGTCAGTGAAATCTCACTTGCATAATGCTGATCCAGATAATTCCGAACACTATCCACGATTAACTTCCCATTTGAAAAGCGGGCCAAACGCACCTTTTCAATTATTGATTGGGCTAAGTGAAGGAGGTTTTCAAGCACTTTACTCTGTGAATTAAGCTCCCAAATACTTTGTTGGCAATTCCAAATCGTTTTTTGAATATCTTTTGTTTCGATATCATATTTTTTGGCAAGTGACCCTAAAAGAAATAACACTCGATTGGCAGCAAACGAAAACGATAATATCGATTGGTTCCCATCTCCTTGTAATAAGGAGTGAATATTTTCTCTAAACGCTTCGAAGCTGGCATTTTCAATCGCATTGGTTAACTTTCTCTCAAAATCAGGTGAAAATTCAAACGCTTCCTCTTTCGTTATCGCCGCATCAATCACCTGCGATTGGGAGCCTAGCTGACTTTGGCTCCAAGCAAGCAAACTGGAAATGTAACCTGTCTTAAAGTTTGCTAGACCCGTGACAACATTCCCAATTCCTATAACTGTTTCTAAATTCAACAACCTTTTCACATTTCGTTGTAAACTTTCAACTAAGTTAGAAGGATTATTTAAATCAATTCGTATTAAAAAATGAACCATATTAGCATAGCTTGGATCGTAAAAGGAATAAGTTCCCACATGCTCTTTGGAGATTTCCTTACATAGCATTTGGAATGGCAGCCAGAGCTCCTTTAATCGATTAGGATTTCCATTGCCCTCTCGAATTTCCACACTGACAAATTGAACAACAGCGTGGTCATTTACAAGTTCCTCAAGTTGAAGCTGACGTAGTCTCTCGATGACTAAATTAAGCTCCAGCCATTCCTCTTTCACCAAATAAAGCAAGTATTGTTCCTGCACTTCCTGCAGTTGAGAAAGAACAAGCTGTCGCATCTGCGCCGTTTCAACCTGTTTTTGCCTCTCCGTCTCTATTTCTTTACGGATTTTTTGTAAGGCCTCCACTAGTTCATCCGGGGCAACGGGTTTTAATAGATAGTCCTTAACCCCTTCCTTCATGGAGCCACGGACCAATTCAAAATCGGAATAACCCGATAATACGATCACTTTTACGTTTGGAAATTCCTGCTGACAGTGTTTAGCCAATTCTAGACCATCCATAATGGGCATTCTCATATCTGTAAGGACTAAATCGATATCCATTTTCCCAAGCAATTCGAGTGCTTCTTTCCCATTGGAAGCCTCGCCAGCGATTTGAAACCCTTCCTCTTCCCAATCCACTTTCATCCGCAAGCCTTTACGAATTTGAATCTCATCATCCGCTATGATGACCTTCATCATGTATATCACCTCGGTCAAAATTAATACACAATGTAATCCTCGTGCCTACATTTTTTTCAGATTCAATCTTATACGAGAAATCTTGACCGTAGTAAAGCTTTAATCGGCCAAGCACATTTTTTAGCCCAATACTGTTTCCTTTGCTCTCTAAGACACTAATTGCTCCATACTTTATTTCTTCATTCATTAAATCTGATATCACTTCTTCAGACATGCCCATCCCTTTGTCTTCTAAAATGATCAATACTTGATTGTTAATTTTTTCGGTTTTTATAAAAATATCAGCCGTAGTTTTTTCTATAAAACTATATTTAACGGCATTTTCAACAAGCGGTTGGAGAATGAATTTAATAATAGGAAGATTCTTTGTCTCCGGATCCTCAATAATATCAATCGTAATTGCATCCTCATATCTCACCTTTAAAATATCTGTATAGCTGCGGATATAGCTGATCTCTTCACCCAATCTCACCACATCATTTTGTGTATTCAAGGAGTATCTCATCATCCGGCCTAAGTAGATACTTACGTTCATGACTTCTTTATTTTTTCCTTGTACGGCTAATCCGCCAATTATTTCAAGCGTATTATTTAAAAAGTGAGGATTGATTTGCAGTAATAAAGCTTTGTATTCCGCATCTTTTCTACGAATGTTCGCTTCATATTCTGTTTCAATTAAATTCTTCAATTGATCGACGGTGTGGTCAAACACTTTTACCACGTATCCAACTTCATCGTTTGACGATTTAATCGTTGGCATATAGCGTTTGGCACCTGAAAAATCGCCGCGTTCGATAAATTTCATTGCTTTTGCTAGTTTTCCTAACGGGCTGACGATATTGGACGAAAGCACAAATGAAGCCACAATCGTTAATAAAAAAACGAGGGCACTGATTAATAGTAGATTGCGTTGCAAAATATTCACTTTTGAGAATAAGTCAGACTTGGTCACTTCACTAACTAGAATCCAATCACCTACTGCTAACTTTTGAAAAAACACAAAGTATTTTTCGCCGTGGTAATCCGTTTCTAATAAACCCTTTTCCTTCTGACTGGTTTTTATTTTGGTTAAACTATTTTTCAATACCGATTTAGGAGTATCAATCTTCCCCTCTAACACATTTGCTCCCTGTTGATCTAATAAATATGCATGTCCATTTTTACCAATCGAGATTTTCCCTAAGGCTGTTTCTAGCAATGTTGAAGGGAAATTAACCTTTATAAATCCGTAGGAAACTACCGTATTCAAATCAACCAGGGGCAACATATAACTATTACTAGTTCCTTGTGCCGGCATATATGGATCAATATGTGATTTAACAAATCGCTGTTCATTAATAGTAAAGTCTTGAAACCAATCTAGGTTGCGTAAGTTGGGATTATTCCCCCATGCTCCTTCACCGTTATTCAAAACGACGGAGATAGACATCCCATTTGAATTGTTCACCATCATCGAAGAAAGCAGCATTTTCAGTTGATTCTTCTGCAACAAGCTCTGTTCTCGTGGTATCTCTTCATCTTTTTTTTCAAACCTTAACCACTGCTGTGTGGTTTGATTGACCAGGACCTGTTTACCTAAATCCTCCGCCTGGGTTGTAATCGAGTCAGTATACAGCGAGTATTGATCCATCGCTTCTATGGTTAGATCCTGTGTCTGGTCTTCAATAATAGATGTAAACCATCGTGGGATAATAATCGATAAAATGATTAAGGGAATCGTTAACAAACACGTAAATATAATGAATAAGCGATTCCGTAAGGAAAAAAACATAATATCCCCCCAAACAAAAAAGAAAACCCTTACAATCTATTTCTCAATTAATGAGATTTGGCTATTATTATTTATTCAATTTAACATATCCCCCATCAACTTACCACGGGTGATTTCATTCCAAAAAAAAAGCAGAAACCGGATTTCGGATCTGCTTATTTCTGTTTTATAGAGGATTCACGGTATTCATTTGGGGTAATCCCCTCAACCTTTTTAAATACTTTCCGAAAATATTTGTCGTCTTGATAGCCGATCATATTGGCAATTTCATAGATTTTTAGCTGGCTGTTTTTTAATAATGATTTTGCTTTTTTCATCCGAAACCTAACAACATAATCGGATATATTGACATTAAATTCTTGTTTGAATTTTCTCGAGATATATTCTCTGCTCATATAAAAATGGTCTGATATCTCCTGCAGTTTTACATCCCGGTCAAAGTTTGCTTGCAGGTACTTTTCGATTTCATATATGATGTTACTATTTTTCTGTTCCGTGCCTCTTTTTACTTTCTTCAAGAAGATAGCAATTTCACGTTTTTTCCTCTGTTTGTATTCTTCTAACTGAAAGGTACCGTTTTGATCGAAGAATAAATCAATTTGTTTATGGATATCCTCTCCTGTTTTAATAGGTAGATGATATTGCTTAAACCATCTATTGCTGATCACCAGATATTCATTTTCAAAATGGAGCAGCTGTTTTAATGATAAATAATCGTTTTCAGTAAAATCCGTTGCTATTTGTTTGATCACTTCTTCAAAAGCCCCAATTTCACCGGCTTGTACGGCCAGTTCGATATTAGCCGAGTAGTCCATAAGATTCTTTAAGGCAGGGCTTGGCAAGGTCTCCTGCACAAAGACTCGATTCTCTCTATTGTCCAAAATATTACTAGTAAACAACAACTGCTTGGCATAAAGATAGGAATCCAATAAATAGGAACTCTTTGTTACTAGCTTTCCTAAAACAATAGGACAAGAAATATCCATTAAGCTTTGTATCGTCTTATATATTTGTTTTAAAAGGTCTACTATTTGCTCAAACTTGTCCCAAAAAATAATAACAACTTCGCCCTTATTGGATAAGTAACGAAAACCCACACCACATTCATTTTCCCTCATGACTTCATTAATGATGTTCAAGATCGTGAAATAGGCTAAATCACGATCTCCTTGAAAAGCCTCAATGGTCTTTCCGTTCATCTGGACAAGTGCTGTTTGATAATTGCAAGACTGAGGTATCCCAAAATCCTTATACAAATCTTCCTTCATATGATCATTATTTAGGAGTTTGGTAAGCTTTCGGTCCCGATAAACAGGTTTCATTTCATTGATTAATTGAGAGCTGCTTACGATTTTCGCCCTGTTTAATGCTTCTTTTCTCCATTCATCCACGGCTGTTTCCAACGTCTGATTTAAGATTTCGGGGTCAATCGGCTTTAAGAGATAGTCAGAACTGCCGAAATGAATGGCTTTACGCATGTAGTGGTAATCATCATAACCCGTCACAACGATTGTTTTGGTGGTGGGCTGATTTACTTTTATCCATTCTAAAAGTAAAACACCGTCCATTTTTGGCATTTTCATATCTGAAAATATGATCTCTGGCTTATACTTTTGAATGAGTTGAATCGCTTCTTCGCCATTTCCCGCTTCATATATTTCGTCAATTCCGTTTTGTTCCCAAGCACCTAATATCTTGATTCCTTCACGAACGTGCTTTTCATCATCGACTATTAATGCTCTCATGTGTGCTCCACCTCTTTTTGGATTTCCATAGGAAACTGAATGGTCACCATAAAACCATTTTCTTCATTACTGTCAATCCACATTTGCGCTTGATTTGCGTAATAAATCTGCAAACGGTCATAAATATTTTTTAAACCAATGGTTTCTCTTTGTTTTTCTTCTTTAGATCCCTCATTACATAATTCTTGCCTGATACGATTTAGCTGTTCTTCATTTACGCCTACTCCATTATCTTTCACACAGATGTAAACCATTCCGTTATCAATTAGCTTCCCCTCAATTTGAATGGTTGCTTTTTCTAAACGCTGATCAAAACCATGCTTAAAACAATTTTCCACAATTGGCTGTAGTATCATTTTCGGAATACTTATTTCTTGTACTTCTTTTGAGACATTTACTTCGAATTCAAACTGCTCGTCAAACCGTTGTTTTTGTAATAATAAATAGGATTTAACATGCATTTCTTCTGAAATAAATGGAACAATGTCTTCCTTCACATTCATACTGTATCGCATGATTTTCGATAAGGAAGTGAGTAAGGAATACACCGGAACCGCCTTAGATTTTAGTGCCAGCGTCCCAATCGATTGAAGAGCGTTATATAAAAAATGCGGGTTAATTTGCGACCGCAATACTCGCAGTTGGGATTCTTTATTTTCAATATCCAATTTATATTCTCGCTCAATTAAATCATTGATTTTTGAAATCATTAATTTGAAATGCCTTCCCAACATGCCAATTTCATCGTTTCCTAACGAATCAAAATCTGCCTCAAATTCGCCTTTTTCTACTTTTTTCATGTTATCAATTAATACCTTTATCGGAGCAGTTATCTTAAATGAAACAAACATGGTGGCTATTAACACGATAACGAGCGTAACTATTCCAATCAAAATATTAATCAGAGCTGTTTCTCTAGCACTTTGATAAAGTACATTGTAAGGAATTCGTTTAACAATATACCAATTCTTGTAGGGAGCGGAAAACTTATCATGGACAATCACACCGGAGAATTGTTTATCCTTCCATTCCATACTTTTAGTTGTGGAAGATACTTTCTTCACCTGCTCAAACCACTTTTCTTTATTTTCCTTACCGATCATAGATTCATTTGAGGAGTATATAATGACTCCTTTATCATCCATAATAAACAAATCTTCCATATCCTTTGTAAATAAGCGGCCGGCAATCGCACTTATTTTTGAAAGATTAATATCAATGGATAAAAAACCTAATAGCTTGTCTGATGGTACGTCACGAAGGATGTTATGAAAGCTTAGGACATTTTTCTTTTCCGAGTTCGGGATAACCGATATATTGTTATAACTATACATTTCATGGGGCGGTTCTATAACGGAAAAAAGGCTGTTATATCGATTTAATCGTGCATAATAAGGATGCGAAAAGATACTCTCATACTTTGCTCTGCCGCTAATTCTAGAATGATAATTGGTATAGGAATTCTTTCCTTTATCAATGTAAATGTGCATTTGTTCAATCTCAGGCCGTGTATTAAATAAATAAGCAAGAGCTCGTCGAACTTCTTCCTGATTAGTGTTTAAATTCTGTGATAGCCCATCCCTCATCACATTCATAAAAGGGGTATACCGGTAAAGTACCGAAGACATCTGAGCAACATCTTCCAAATAAACCGTAAGTTCTTCTTCCCCTTTTACAATCAGGTCATGGTTGGTCGAAACAAAGCGATTATTGAGTGTCTTCGTGGTTTGATAATAAGTAATCGCGATCGAACTGCCAAAAGGCAGAACCGTTACTAGCAATAAAAATATTATAAGCTTTTTACGAATTCCCCACTGCATATCATTCGGTTAGTTAAATGGTAAAACAAGAACTAACCTTCCTCCAATTAGTAAAATTTCCTCCATTGTAACAACATTCTTTAACCATTGATAGGGCATACATTGACTTGTCGATAGTTTTGACTGTTCAATATTTTCCACCCTACTGGTCAATGTAAGCCGTTTCATAATTTTCATTATTCTCTAAAATGAAGTTATGGAGGTGCAGGTAATGAATAGCCATAGTAAGTTGGAAAAAGTAGAAACCTCAGCATTAGAACTTCAAAAAAACACCAAAGTTTCAAAGTCAGTTTCCTTAAATAATAATAAGAAACTGAAAGACGCAGGATTATTTGCTCTATTTGTCGGTCCCGTTTTCTTAGCTTTCACGCTCATTGTTCTGATCCCTTTCTTTACAGGTATTTATTATGCCTTTACAGACTGGAATGGGATAACAGGGGCTGTCAAATGGGTGGGATTGGACAACTTTAAGTACATCTTCACCGAGGATAAGCAATTCCAGGATTCATTCAAACTTACTACGAAATATACGATAATTGCCATTATCCTAACAAATGCGATTGGGTTTGGATTAGCATTACTTGTTACCCAAATGCTGAAGACGAGAAATATTTTACGAACAGTTTTCTTTATGCCTAATTTGATTGGCGGTCTTTTATTGGGATTTATTTGGCAGTTTATTTTTGTCAAAGGCTTTGCATCGATTGGAGAGTTAACCAAGATTCCTCTTTTCGAATTAGCCTGGTTAGGCGATGCCAATACCGCTTTCTGGGGAATTGTCATTGTCAGCGTATGGCAAGGTGCAGGCTACATTATGATTATCTATATCGCTGCCCTGCAAAACGTTCCTCAAGAATTAATTGAAGCAGCCAAAATTGACGGTGCAAATCGATGGCAGATTCTTCGTCACATCACTATGCCACTTGTAGCACCTGCGGTTACCATCTGTTTATTTTTAACAACAGCATCATCCTTTAAGGTCTTTGATGCGAACCTTTCATTGACAAATGGAGGTCCGTTCAAGTCAACCGAAATGTTAGCGCTCAACATTTATACTGAAGCATTTGTTAATAACCGCTACGGAATTGGTGAAGCAAAAGCATTAATATTCTTCCTAGTCGTTGCAGCTATTTCTGTCATTCAAGTGACGTATTCGAAGAAGAAGGAGGTTGAATCATAATGGGAATCAGGTATACAGTAAAGACATTTATGGTTGAAATTCTTGCCATCGTGCTCGGTCTCGCCTTTTTAGTTCCCTTTTATTATGTGATTTCAAACTCCTTGAAACCGTTCGCTGATATATTATCCAACACATCGGCCTTGCCGAAGGTTCTGGAGTTTCAAAACTATGTTAGCGCATTTGAAAAGTTGAACTATTTAAAGGTATTTACAAACTCTCTAATCGTGACAATAGCAAGTAATGTTGTTCTAGTTATCTTTTGTTCCATGGCTGCCTACATGCTGGTTAGAACAAAAAAGAAGATCAGCAATGTCATTTTCATGACCTTCGTAGCAGCAATGATTATTCCGTTTCAATCAATTATGATTCCGCTCATCAAAACAGCTGGAACCTTTGGTCTTTTAAACAGCGTATGGGGTCTAGTCATCATGTACTTAGGTTTTGGATCTGGAATGACAATTTTCTTATATCACGGTTTTATCAAAGGTATTCCTGTCGAGCTTGAAGAGGCAGCAATCATCGACGGCTGTACAAGGTTTGGCGTATTTTGGAGAATTGTTTTTCCACTATTAAAACCGATTACAGTTACCATCGTCATTTTAAACAGCTTATGGATTTGGAATGACTTCTTATTACCATCACTCGTACTTCAGGACCCGGAATTAAAAACGATTCCATTAGCAACGTTCTCATTCTTTGGACAATATACAAAGCAATGGGATTTAGCGCTAGCCGCATTAGTTATGGGCATCATCCCGTTGTTAATCTTCTTCTTTGCGATGCAAAAACACATTATTAAAGGGATTACCAGCGGTTCTATAAAGTAGAAAATTTGCCATAGGAACAACCTCTGCTATCTGCATGACAGATAGCAGAGACAAATATAAAATAGATTTATATACCAGGAGGGAAATTTAATGGGGATCAAAAAGTATTCTTTACTTGCAGGTGTGTTATCCGCTTCACTTCTATTAGCAACAGCATGTTCTAGCGACAGTGCTTCAGGGGATAAAAAAAGTGATAGTAAAGACGGTAAAGTAGTGGTCGATCTTTTTAATGGAAAGGTTGAAATCGCCGATCAATTGAAAGCGTTAACAGATAAATATACAAAAGAGCATCCAGATGTAACCTTTAATATTGAAACAGTAGGCGGCGGCGCTGACGGTGCTGCTGCACTTAAGGCGAAGTTTGCTTCCAACAAAGCACCTGATATCTTTGGGAATGGCGGTTATCAAGAGGCTCAAACTTGGAAGGATAAATTCGAAGATTTATCTGACCAGCCTTGGGTGAAAGATGCCTATGAAAATGCATTAAAGCCTATGACAATCGATGGAAAAATTTATGGTCAGCCTGTTAATATGGAAGGCTATGGTTTTGCTTACAATAAAGAGCTATTTGCAAAGGCTGGCATTACAGAACTGCCAAAAACATACTCGGAGTTAGAAGCAGCATCGAAAAAACTTAAAGCCGCCGGCATTACTCCTTTCTCAGTAGGCTATGCTGAATGGTGGGTATTAGCAAACCATGGGCTGAACGTTCCGTTCGCGTACCAACAAGCAGATGACGAGAACTATATCCAAGGTTTAAATGAAGGGACAGCGAAAATCGAAGGCAACAAATACTTCGATGACTACTTCAAGCTTGTCGACTTAACGATTAAATATGGCAACAAAAATCCTTTAACAACTGACTACAACACCGAAGTTACCCAATTTGCCAACGGCGAAACGGCAATGATCCAGCAAGGTAACTGGATTCAGCCGATGCTTGACAAACTAAATCCAGGCATGGAAGTTGGTTTCATTCCATTGGCACTTACAGATGATGCAGCACAAGCAGATAAATTAATGGTTGACGTTCCAACGAACTGGGTAGTTCATAACAAAGCTCCTGAAGCAGATAAAAAAGCGGCAAAAGATTTCTTAAACTGGATGGTTACCTCTGAAGAAGGGAAAACAGCTCTAGTTAAGGAGTTCAAGTACATCCCAGCATTTAAAACAATCGAAGCAAAAGCAGAAGATATTGGGCCACTTGGTGCAGAACTTCAAAAGTATTCTCAAGAAGGCAAAACTTACTCTTGGCAGTTCATGAAGTATCCTGATGGTGCTGGTCAAGAATTTGGTGCTTCTCTTCAAGCATACGTTGGCGGCCAAAAATCGAAAGCAGAAACAGAAAAAGCTTTGGATGCTACTTGGGCTAAGTTAAAGAAATAGGATTTCATTCAAAAGGCTCCTCTCTATCTGAGAAGAGCCTTTTGAATTATTCACGATCCGGGCTATTGACCATAATTCCAGCCACTTGCGTTAACCGGTCATAGAACGCAGGTCCGGCAGGTTGTTGATCAAGTCCTATTTCTTCAAATGCTTCTTTCATGCAGCGAAGCCAGCATGTTGCCCTTCTAGGCGTTACTTCAAATGGCAGATGCCGATGTCTCATGGCAGGCGGTCCAAATTCCTGACTGTAAAGGGCAGGACCTCCTAAAAACTGCGGCAAAAACATCCGCTGTTTACGCTTTATTTCTTCCATATCCCCTTCAAACAATGGTCTTAGTTCTGGGTCGGCATATACACGCGGATAAAAAGCATTGACCAATTTATCTATTGTTTCTTGCCCGCCTATTTCATCATAGATTGATTTAAAATTGTAATCCACTTTTCGTCACCATCCACTTTCAATTTTTCCTCTGTTTTTGATTATTATAAGATTAAAAAGGATGGCTTTTTGTGATTTATATCACTTTAATTGAAGAAATACAAAAGTTTCCATATTTCATAAAAAGAGTCAGGTCCCTGATACTAGAACGGAGCTACTAATTCGACTTTAATACGATCTGGATCTTCGAAAAAAACAGCGTAATGGGAATCCCCACCGGCAAATGGATGTTTATCCTGATAAAGAATGTGGACCCCTTTTTCCTTTAATTTTGCAGTTATTTCATCGACCTGTTCTCTGGATTTGGCATTAAAAGCTAAATGATTAAGACCAACTCGTGAACGATGGTACGGGACATCCAAAAATCGTTCTTCAGCTTGTACAAAAACAAGATAGGTTTCTCCATGTTTCCAGCTGATACCCGACTCCCATTTTTGATATGGTTGATATCCTAACTCCGTTAAAAACCACTGCCAAAATTCGATCGTTTTGCTTAGATTGGAAACATTGATTTCTACATGGTGCAACATTTTCTTCTATCTCCTTTTATAAACCTATTAGTCATCAATTCACCAATTGTATCATGTTAACAATAGATGCGGCCCAGCTAGATTCGCTCATTGAAACTAAAGATTCGCATATTGAATTAAATAATTCGCCCATTGATGGAACATGAAGTTAAATAAATCATAATTTTTAATTATTAAAGTATAACTTTTTAGCAAAATAAGAGTATTAACGCTCTTAACAGTTCGGATATTACTGGAAACAACAATTTATTAGAAGGAATCATACAAAAAACACCGATAACCAAAATGGTTATCGATGTTTTTCTACTTTATAGTTGTCCTCATTGGTTACAATCACATCTTTATCCTGAGCAGCAGGAGTACGCAAAATATCCGAACTCGAGCTACTCAGGTTTTGCCTGCTTTTCCGCTTCCAATTCATGGCAACGCTTTCTATAAAGGAAATCTCTGGCTAGTTCCGATTAACAACTCGTTCAATATGAATAGTAAGATAGGACATTTCTTCCTTTGTTATTTTATAATTATGGGTCTTCTCAATAAATTCCGCTATTTTTTCGGTACATATAAAGGCATCTGGATACTTTATTTTCACCATATCATAAAGATAATCGTCAGGACTTTCCAAGTTTTTTTCACTAAAAAGGCGTTGCGCAAAAAACTTTAGATGGGTAAGGAATCGGAAATAATTCAACGATTCTTCATCAATTTCGATTTTGAAATGGTATTTCACAATGTTTAAGATATCTTGAATTAATTTTGTCATATTGACGACATTGGGCATTTCTTCGTTAAGCTCCGCATTGACAATATGCATGGCGATAAAACCAGCTTCATCTTCAGGAAGAGTAATCCCAAGCATCTCTTCGATCTTTTTAATCGCTTTCAAACCAATCGCAAATTCGTCACTATAAATTCTTTTGATCTCCCATAATAAAGCATTAGAGATAAGTAAACCCTTTTTATTTCTCTCAATGGCAAAAGTAATATGATCGGTCAATGATACATAGATACTGTCATTTAGATTCTTCCCTAGTTTCTCCTTAGCATAGGAAATAATTCTTTCTGAAACATCCATGTATTCTAAAGGAACATCGTATAACAACGTTTTAAACTTTTCTGAAACATCTTTATTGTCCAATTTGAAGGTCTTCTCGATCTTACTTTCATCCACAACATCGCCGGGCCTCATTTGAAACGCAATTCCCCGGCCCATTACCACTAATTCTTTATTCTGCGCATCCAAAACACTGATAACATTATTATTAATCACCTTCGCGATTTTCATATAAATCACCTTTTGTGGAAGTTTTTATAAAAAAAAAAACCTAAAACTAATAAAGTGTATTATTAGTTTTAGGTTTTGCCTGATTTAACAGTAACAATCCTATTAATTAAATGTTACTTCAAATATTATCATTTTTTGAAAGGGCATGCAATATTTTTCGGTTCCTTAAGATTTATCTTCCGCTTTGATTTGATTCATCAGTAACATCGCTTCTACTGAGGTCCACTCTTGTCTATAATCGGTCAAAATTTTTTCCAACAACGGCAAAGCATCTTTGGTATTTCCATCCTCAATCAATATTTTTGCTTTACCAAGCAGCAGCTCATCAAAATATGGTGAATAAACATAGTGATGGCTGGTTTGAGAAAAAAAGTGATCGTATAGGAAGTGAATGTTCTCCTTTTCATTCAATCTTTGCTTTGATTCTATTAGAAAGAACATGGCATCATCTGAAAAATATTCTTTTGGCTCTAGTGATAGACTCTTTTCCATTTGTGCCGCTGCCGCCCTGTAATCCTTTTTTCTAAATGCTGTTAAGCCTTCTCTATAAGTGCTAAAACCGGCTTTCGTAGAAGATTCTAGCCTGCTATTGGTGTCGATAGTATCTGGTTGTTTAACCTGGCCTTCGCTCTGTCCCTTTGAACGAACTGTCTCCTTCTTAAAAATCTCTGTTTTTGGTGTACTTCCTTGTTGCTGAATCACAGGCTTCGCTTCATTTTGTTGACTGAAAACCCGGAAACCTACCCCTCCCATCAATAAAGAAGCAACCAAACCTGAACCTATGATAATACGCTTGGACCAGTTATTTTTGAACGATATTTCCTCCACACCATTAGGTTCTTGTGGCTGATGATTTTCTAACAATAGTTTCAATTCGCGAATAACGGAACTGTTTTTCACATAAAGCGGCAAATAATTTATTTCTTGAGGCACACTTTTATCTTCTCCAGTAACAATCAGGGTCAATAAATAGCCATGGTAAAAGTCCACCGGTAAAGGAAGTTCCGCTTGAAAAGTTAGCAAATTATGAAAAATATTTTTCGCCAGGTGGTACTCTGCAGCCTCAATCATATGCAAGGCCTGATTGTAGTTGGAATATAGCTCATCATAAAGAGGAATTTTTTCCTCTATCATTTGCTTACTGCTTAAGTGCTTGGCAGTTTGTACGTTTTTCCATTGTGTCAGGGCAAGATAAGGAAACCCAGAAAGAACATGAAGTAACCCAAGTGCCCAGTTAACTTCGGGACATAAAGGATAGTCCTTTATCATCTTTTCAAGAATAAGAGCAGCCTCTTCATATCGCTCCGCTTGTAAGTATTGAATAGCTAGGTTATATGATTGTATCTCCATTTAATCGCCTCTACACCAAATAAATAAACTTGTCTTTTTTGACCATTCTAGAAATGAACACAATTGAAGTCATTTTAACGCTCCCCTTTAAATTATTAATAAATGGTAATGACTTTTGCATCACGGATTAATTTCCCTGTGTCTTTATGACGGAAACCGCGTTCGTGAACCCCAAATACTTGAAACTTTTGGAATTCAGCCTGAAAACTTTCCGGAATCGTGCCAATACTAGTCATGGTGCCGCTATTCATAAATTCACCTAATGACTTAATTTCCTCAATTCCATTGGAATCTAGGATTTTGAGGTAGTCATTAATGATTACTTCCATTTGCTCCCCCCATTCTTTAAGGTTCATTTTTAGAGCTGATTGATAGATTAAATCCATAGCATCAACGGCTTGAATGGTCAAATGGATTAATTTATTCACTTCCTGTTGATGGTCTATATTGTTCTTTTCCGACTCAAAATCCAATTTCGTGATAGGCTTTAATTCTTGAAGCTTTTTTCTAATCGCTTGAATGTAGGTACTCTCATTGGTCACCGTTCGCATCCCTCCGAGTTAATGGTCATGTTCAATGGCCGCTTTATTTTTTAGTGGTCTTTTGTGATATATATGATGGACATCCACTAACTTTTCTCGAAAATTAACGAAAAAAAGAAACACCACATGAAAACAGCATTTTACGGACTGTTTTACACATATGGTATTTCCTATGAAAATAATTTTTGAAATAGTGATTTAGGTTTTTTACGCAATTTATCCGCAGAGCTCTGAAGCGCGTACATAATCACTGATTTACTCATAAATAAAAGAACCATTTGGTAAGGTCTTAGTCTAACAAGCGAGGCAATTCCTAGCCTTTTTAAAATAAACATCCCTGGATAAGCAAAAAGAGTATCAAAAATTAAATTTAAAAAAAGGTATCGAGTAAAATTACCAAAAGTCCATTTTAAAATCCATAAAGAACCGACAAAAAATGGACCCAGCATGAATGGCAATTCGCCTATTACTTTAGTATTAATCCTTTCATAAATCCGCCACCACACTCTTTTTTTGGCGAGAATACTTTCAACAGCTACCCAGATGAGCATAAATATAGCCCCTGGAAATAAACGCTTGATTGTTCGTTTCCCCATGAACGGCATCGACAACCAAGGCAGGATCATGATCACGAGTAAAATCATTTTATTTTTTCTCATCTATGTGCCATTCCTTTTTCTTTTTAGAATGCACAAAATTGGAAAAAACTATTTATGATTTTATAAAAATATTTTTTTCTTTAAATTGGAATTTCATATAAATGCTATTTTTTTGTATAAAAAGCAAGTACGAACAAAAGAAGCGGCAGCAGTCCAGCTAGTCTAAACCACCCCTCCGCACCGCCAACATATAGAGAAATCGTTGGTAATGCAAGGGCAATTCCACTCCATAAAAACCCTTTCCAAGATTTCTTCCAAAGCCCCCAAACAAAAAGCAGCACGGATGCTCCAATTAATAGCCAATAGATGATTCCTACCAAGAAAAGATTCATCATTTCTCCCCCTTATTACGATATTTCTTATCTATTTATCATATGAATCTACTAACGAACTGTCCGTACACATATTTAGATTTAACTCACTATTTACGATTTATGGTAAAATTAATAATGATAATTTCCGAAAATTCAATTTCGTTATAAGAATTAGGAGGGAGAAATTGAAATGTTACAACGCCCACTAGTAAGTGAGTACCCAGAATATTATGAACCGTATGTAAATCTAGTTCCTGATGGCGATCTATTATTATTTTTGAAAGAGCATTTGGTAAAAACAATCGAGCTTTTTGAGTCACTATCGGAGGAGGCTGGCCACTTTCGTTATGCTGAAAATAAATGGAGCATCAAAGAAGTACTTTGCCACATGGCAGATACGGAAAGAATAATGAGTTATCGGCTTCTTCGCGTTGGACGTGGAGACCAGACTGCATTAGCTGGTTTTAATGAGAATGATTATGTTCAGGGCTCGCAAATTCATAAATTACCCATAAAAAATATTCTCGAAGACTTTATTGCCACTAGAAAAGCTACCCTAACTTTGATACAAAATATGCCGGAAGAGGCCTGGGCAAACATTGGCTTTGCCAATAACACAGAAGTTACTGCCCGTGCCATCGCCTACATTATCGCAGGCCATGCCCTCCATCATTTTAATATTATAAGTGATAGGTACCTGCCATTATTGAAATAAACTAATATCGATCCCGTGGGAAAATTTATCCTACGGGTTAACTTTTGCTCAAATAACAGTTGCGAACATTCGTTCCTAGTTTTATAATAGAAATATCGGTAATAATAAGAAGTGGGACGCTTAAATCAAAATGTCCACAACGGCTTATATCCGATCAAGAATCTCGAAAAAATACTTTATTTAACTGAGGAGAGGTTAATTATGACATTACGTTTGATTCCCTATTTTGTGATGGATGGAAATGCGAAGGAAGCCATTCAATTTTATGAAAACGCTTTAGATGCACAAGTTCTCTTTACACAATCTTTCGGAGAAATGCCAGAGAATCCTGATTTTCCACTACCGGCTGAAGCAAAAGATCGAGTAAGTCATGCGACGATTAAAGTGGGCGAAACAGAACTAATGTTTTCCGATACTTTCCCTGGCCAACCACATCAAAGCGGAAATCAAGTGACCATCTGTATTTCAACAAACGACGCAGACCAAGCCCATAAATTCTTTGAAGCCCTGCAACAAGGCGGTCAAGTAACCATGCCACTTCAAGAAACATTTTTCAGCCCAGCATACGGCAGTGTAATTGATAAATTCGGTATAACCTTCCAGATTTTTACTGAGGGCAGAAAATAAATTATTTACATATATGATGCATGCACAAAATCCCGGTCCATCTGCGACCGGGCTTTTGTTATTTATGAAGGTAGATTAAGCTGCCATGATACCCTTCTAGAAATAACAAAGCTTTTCTTCGATTTTCTATTTTTCAACAACGTAACTTAAATAGGTTGCGAATAGACCGCTGTGATTTCCTCTTTTATCATTTTATTAGGGTAAGCATATTCGGTTGGTGAATAAATGAAACCATTATTTATTTTATTTATTTCTACAGGGTCTGCTGCAAGAATGTCCTTTCCCGTTGGATATTGAAATTGAATGAATTTGACTATTTCAACGATGACACCAACAACACTCCGGTTATGTGTTTTTGTAAAAACAATCTCATTTCCTTGCTCCAAAAATTTTTCAATTAAAACAGGCTCGATCCCTTCAGCTAAGAGATTCTCGGCTAAATGCTGGGAAAACACTGCCCCAATATTGGCTAGATCCTTCTTTTTGACGCCCGGAATCACTACACTATAAAGCGTAAAATCATTAATTAGAATTAAACATTGATAGCGTCCTATTTTAAATAGATTTAAATGCCATTCATTTAGGCTTTTAGAAACCTTCACATCTTCAGTTACTGTAATCTGTAATTCTTTTAAAACCTTTTGTGTTGCACCAATAATAAACATTAGACACCCATCTTCCCTTAAGAACATTTCTTACCATTATTGACAATATAACAAAAAAACTAATCAAGCGCTTGATTAGTTTTTTAACCCATTTTTGATCGTGAAACGGCTGGCTGGTATTTTCTCATCGGGGACTTTTCTAGCACTTCTTGAAGATAATAGTTTCCATTTGGACTTGTTTTCTTTAGTAACTCCAACAAGTATGTAATATCATCTAGTGCTCTATGTGTTTGGTAGTCTGTAATGTTGTGTGCTTGTAATAGGGTCAGTAATTTTCCATTTGGAAAGCCGTAATTTTTCCAAGGGATATTTCTCATCGTACAATACCATTTCAGATCGTTGACTTCAGGATACATATGATAAAGAAAGCTTCGGTCGAAGGAAGCATTATGAGCAAACACTGAATCGGCACGATGGAAGTAGGTTTTTATTTTTACATCATAAAAGCTTTTCCCTTGAACCAGCTCATATGGGATTCCATGAACTCGATAGGCTGAGTCATAATTATTCCTTGCTGTACGAGAGAGCGGCTCACGTAAAAAGGAATCTTCTTCGATAATATCGATTACCTCGCCAGTGTCAGCTCGATAAGAAAATAACTTTAAGGCAAGTTCAATTACTTCATCTTTAGTTGGTCCTAAACCGGTTGTCTCAACATCTAATACCAATCCTAATTTTTCTGATCTCATCTACATGATCATCCCTTAATACTAAACTTTATCCCATTATACCAAAGCAAGACATAAGACTCTATCTCCAAAATGTACCTTCATGTGAATACTCAAGGGAAGAAGTCTTCCAGGGTGCCCATGAAAAGTTTTTCTCAAAGGCTACAGGCACTGTCAACCTTTCAGAGTTCCCATGGCAGATATTTTTCTATAGCTACGGGCACTGTGAACCTTCCAGAGTGCCCATGACAGGTTTTTCTCTACAGCTACGGGCACTGTGAACCTTCTAGAGTGCCCGTGACAGATATTTTTCTACAGCTACGGGCATTGTGAACCTTTCAGAGTGCACATAACAGATATTTCTCTACAGCTACGGGCACTGTCAACCTTTCAGAGTGCCCATCGCAGATATTTTTCTACACCTACGGGCACTGTGAACCTCTCAGAGTGCCCATCGCAGATATTTTTCTACACCTACGGGCACTGTGAACCTTTCAGAGTGCCCATAACAGATATTTCTCTACAGCTACGGGCACTATGAACCTTTCAGAGTGCCCATGACAGATATTTCTCTACAGCTACGGGCACTGTGAACCTTCCAAGGTGCCCATGACAGGTTTTTCTCTACAGCTACGGGCACTGTGAACCTTCACATCCACATTAATTCCCCTCCACCATCCCCGCAAGAAATGCCTTGATAATAATCATTAGACTTTCATTCAAATCCAAAGACATCTTGAAACCGCCTTTTTGCTCTAAGGCTGAAAATCCATGCAAAATACTGCGCAAGCCCCTGACGGCATGCAGGGCACGTTCCCCTTCTAAATGATACGCCTGCAAAATGCGGACTGAAAGGTCAACGATCTTTGCTCCTGCTTGCTGCACATCCATATCTTCCGGATTCGGTGCAAGTAAGGTTGCCTCGTAAATTCCTGGGTGCCTTCTTGCAAAATCTATATAAGCCTGACTTACTGCCAGGACAGCTTCGGTGCCTGACACCCCAATTTCTGCATCTGCCATCGCTTCATAAAGCATATTGAGTCCATAGATCGCCAATCTCTTTCGTAATCCTGGTAGACCGTCGAAATGGTTATATAAAGAAGGCGAGCGGATTCCTAGTTTTTTCGCTAGGTTTGCTAAGGTAACTTCTTGGATACCCTGTTGGTCGGCAAGTTCTGCTGCCGCTTCAATAATAAATGATAATTCGAGACCGATTTTTGGTCTTGGTGACATAGTCATGACTCCCTATCCAATTTTTTGTTCAAGATGTTTGATTGCCTGTTCCATTTTTTTCACAGGATTCATCACCATCTCCCCATGGCCGACCGCAAGTAACTCTGGTTGGTACCCCACTAACTTCCGTGCACTAGTCATAGCTGTTTCTTTACTCCAAGTACCAAAGGCTGGGAATGGAAACCACGGGACTATGTCCCCTGCCACCGCCATTCCACCTCGTGTCTGCATGGCATCCCCAGCAATCAACGCCTTTGTACGCAAATCTAAAAATGACATCGAGCCCGGTGTATGACCTGGTGTTTCGATTGCGGTTAACGAACCAATCATGTCGCCTTCCTTCAATAATATATTGGCTCTCGTTTTTAATTTTTTCGGGACTCCGCCTTTAATCGGTGTTTGTGCCTCATGAGGATCAAGCGACCGATCACCATTCATTAGTCTGTTGTCGCGAATCGAAATATACACCAGCACTTCTGGCATCAAGTCTTTTAAGGAATCCAGAGCTCCGACATGGTCTTCATGAGCATGTGTCAGCACTATTTTTGTAATGGGCTTTCCAATCGATTCCGCGGCCTTCATAATTCCCTTCGTGCAAAAACCTAGTGCTGCATCAATTAACGTTAACCCATCCTCTTCCTCCACCAAATAGCAGTTGACCGGAAAAACACTTGCCATGAATGTGACTTGATATAAATAACCATTTTTAATCATCCTCATCTGGCATATCCCCTTTAACTAATGTCGTTAGTTTTATATTAACTAATGCTATTAGTTTTATCAAGACCCTTTTTGGAAAAAATTTCATTTCCTTCTTTTAGACATATATTCATCTCCTGTGCCAAAAAATACTAACATGGATACCACTTATTTAAGTTGACACTTAATTAAGTGTGCGCTAAAATAACAACATGATTGAAAAAGTCCTTCATGCTTTGGCAGAGCCTAGACGTCGAGATATTTTATATCTTGTTCGCGATGGAGAGCTAACCTCCAGCGCAATTGCCTCACATTTTGACATCTCAGCTCCAGCAATCTCTCAGCATCTCAAAGTTCTCGAACAATCTGGCCTTGTTGTGGTTCGGAGAGACGGAACAAAACGGTACTACGGTATTAGAAGGGACGGATTTTCAGAATTAAAGCAATATATTGACCGTTTTTGGGATGATAGTTTACTTCGTTTGAAAGAAGCTGCAGAAGAGGAAGAAAGGAGAATCAATAATGAATCAGACCAATAATGACGTAATCACCAAAGAAATTTTCATTGAAGCGCGTCCAGAAACATTATTTTCATTCTTTACGGATGCCGACAAAATGGTTCGCTGGATGGGGAGACAGATCCTTCTCGAGCCTAAAATAGGCGGAAAATATCGAATTGATGTGAATGGCAGCGATATTGCCATGGGCGAATATGTTGAAATTGTACCTTATGAAAAAATTGTTATGTCTTGGGGCTGGGAAAAATCCAAGCTCGTGCCGCCTGGCTCAAGTAAAGTTGAATTCAAACTGACTCCGAAAGAAAATGGTACGAACCTAGTATTAACTCATTATGACTTGCCGGTGGAAGAAATCCCTTCTCATCAACAAGGCTGGTCCCATTACATGCCACGCATCAAAGATTTTGCCGAAGGCCGCGATCCAGGCGTAGACCCTTGGTCCGTTGTAGCTATGCATTAATTTTTATAAATACATTATTTTGAGGAGAGAAATAAATGTCTAAAACAATTCATCAGGAAGTAGTTTTCAATGCAAGCCCAGGACGGATTTACGAAGCACTCACAGATTCAAAGCAATTTAGTGAAATTACTGGTGGGGCTCCGGTTGAAATTAGCCCTGATGCTGGTGGGGCTTTCTCCTGCTTTGGCGGTATGATTCTTGGAAGAAACATTGAACTAGTTCCAGGAGTACGTATCGTTCAAGCTTGGCGAGTAGCAAACTGGCCTGAAGGGGTTTACTCTATCGCGAAGTTTGAGCTTAAAGAACAAGACTCTAAAACCCTCTTGGTTTTCGATCACATCGGTTTTCCTGAAGCGGAAGAAGTACATCTTGCGGCTGGATGGGGAGAAAATTATTGGAAACCTTTAGAAAAATATTTAGGATAAGCGTTATCCTATCTACGAAAAATGCTTGGAGCTTCTCCAAGCATTTTTTATATATTAATAATGATTTTCTCAGATTTTTCCCTCATGAAAAAATGATTGTTTGTTCAAAATTTGTTCAAACCTTTTTTACAAATATGTGAAATAGTGAACAATTTACCCTGATTTCGAAATAAGTTTGTTATAGTAACAATATAGAAAACAAATAAAAAAATTATTAAACAAGGAGTGTTTCACATGGTAGTAAATTGGTTAAGAGAAAACAAAGTTGCCGCAGGAATTTTAGCAGTCCTTCGCCTATATATCGGTTATTCTTGGTTAACAGCTGGATACCACAAATTAGCAGGTGGTTTCGATGCTTCTGGATTCTTAAAAGGAGCAATTGCAAATCCCGTTAAAGGACCTGACGGCAGCGTCGTTTATGGCTGGTATGTTGATTTCTTACAACATTTCGCATTACCAAACGTTGATATTTTTAACACAATCGTTCCACTTGGCGAATTTTTAGTTGGACTTGGACTTATTCTTGGATGCTTAACAACAGCTGCAATGTTCTTTGGTCTTGTGATGAACTTCTCTTTCTTCTTAGCAGGAACTGTATCTCATATTCCAACTGACCTTTTCATCGGAGCAATTATCTTATTCGCTGGTTATAATGCCGGCCGCATCGGTCTTGACCGTTGGGTAATTCCATTCATTCGTAAAACTGCATTTAAAGGGAATAAAACCGTAAAACACAACGTTTAAACCAAACAAAAAGCTACACAATCTTGGACATCGTTCTAGATTGTGTAGCTTTTTTTTCATATGAAATTCTTAAAAGCTATTATCCTCTTCCAAGCTTTCCTTGTTCAAGTACCAATTAGTTACCTGTGTAAGGATAGCAAAGACGAAAAAGAAGTTCATAGCCCAGACATTAATAAATGGGGCTATGCCACCAAACTCAATGGTTTCAAGGCCTTTTAGCTTCATGACAATCATCGATTCGATAAAAATAAGCACAAAACCCACTACACCAGCAATAGCTGCCCTCATCATATGTCTTCCCCCTGAGAATTTAATATTTATGTAAGTTAATGAAAATTTGATTTTGACAATTTTGTGAACATCTCTCTTTTATTATATTGTATCAAACGGAAAAGCAACACCCTTAAAAATAAAAAAAGGCGAGGTTCCAGCCAAATCATGCTGTGAATTGGGGGAAGCAGCAATACAATTAAAGTGATAAGACCATATTCCAAGATGTCCCTTCCACGCCTACCTTTTTAAAGCCAAATTTATCATATAAATGAAGCGCCGGATTGTTGGGATCCACACTTAAAGAAACACTGCAAAAGCCAGCCTCTTTTGCGATTTTTAGCAATTCCCCTAGGAGTGCTTTACCTATTCCCCTTCCCCTGTAATCAGGGTGGAGAGCCATTCCTAATAATGGCGTATTTTCGTCAATATAACCATATGTTTTATTTGTATCATTGAATAGCCTGAACCAGGCAGCGCCTATCGACTTATGTTCCGGAGTTGTTGCAATTAAGGAGAGATCCCCTTTTCTTCCCCAGTCTTTCAGTGATTGGGCGATATTTGGCTCATTTAATATATCCCTTGACGGACGTGGCTGTCCTTCGGAAATAAAAATTGCCTGATACAGCATCTCCCATAAAAAATCCTCGTCTTCTTTTACTCCATTTCTGATCAGATACCCACTCATTTCCATCCCTCTTTTCTCACATTTAAGAATATGTTTTAGTTCTAATTTTATGTATTCCGATAACGCAGATAAACAGAGCATTTTTTTTAAATACCTGATATTTTATAAAAGCGGCGTCCTGAGTGACGAATCAACTAAGCTATTGAAGAAGTATTCCCCTTTTATGGCAGAAGTTGTTTTAAATGGTCGCAAGCCATCTTAGTTACATTGAGACATTTATAATCTTCACAACTTCCACACAAGTTCCACCTAAATTCTACACAAGTTTTTCATATGATTAACTCAAGTTAATACGGAAATGGTTCAAAGAGCTCATTTCTTAAAACTTCCCATTATTTTGATTGGTGCTAACACCAATCTATTTTTTTTGCCCTAAACTGATTTCTTCACAACTTCCACACAAGTTCTCCCTAAGTTCTACACATGTTTCAACTATTATAAAGATAACTTAATTAGGAAATGGTTCGAAGAGCTCATTTCTTAAACTTCCCATTTTGGATTGGTGCCTGACACCAATCTATTTTTTTTGCCTATAAAAAGGTCAGCCATCTGATTTTATGATGGCTGACCTTTTTAATTTCTTAGTTTACTCCTACTTGTGTCCAAGCAGATTTAACGGCATTGTATTGTGTGCTGCCTGATCCATAAAGGTCAGCTGCTGCAGCAAGGAGTGCAGCACGGGCACCACTAAAATTACTTGTTGGAGTCAGATAAACTGTTAGTGCACGATAGTAGATTTTTTCAGCAACGGCTGTCCCTAAACTAGAAATCGTTAAATAAGCTGCTTTGTTTGGAATACCGCTGTTTGTGTGAACTCCACCATTATCAGAGGTTGTATTTACATAGCCGCTCATAGTCGATGGCTGTCCATAAAGTTCAGGGTTTGATAGACTACGAAGAGCATCGCCAGCTTTATTAGGTGTATACACATCTTCGCCCATTAAATAATCACCTTTGTCAAGGAACACTCCAAATGTATCAGAAATCGACTCATTTAAAGCACCTGATTGGTATTGATATTGAAGCCCTGCCGTTCTTTCAGTAACTGCATGTGTTAATTCATGGGCAACAACATCTAGCCCACCTGACAAGGAACGGAAGGTTGTTCCGTCACCATCTCCATAAACCATTTGCGATCCATTCCAAAACGCATTGTTATAATTTCTGCCATAGTGGACCGTCGAGCGAAGCGTCGCACCATTATTATCAAAGCTATTTCTATTAAACGTATTTTTATAATAATCATAGACGACCCCAGCATAGTAGTGTGCATCTACATCGGCTCGCTGGCCTGTAGCGTTGAAATTATTATCAGCATCCACTGAATAATTACCAGGTAAACGTGATTGATTTGATGCCGTTCTTGTTTCGATGACACCTGTCATTGGCTTGGTAGTATCATATAAATAGTAAGTTCCGCTTGAGTAGTAGGTGTTTATTGTTTTTGTATCCCCGAGGACACCAACGCCTGTGCCATCTGCCACAGCATTATAGGACTTTAAGATATTCCCGTTGACGGCATCCACATAGACTACCCAGTTGGCAGGGTATGGCTGAATAAATTGTAGATTTGTTTTGTAAGCCAGATTAAATTGATCGCCATTCTTATAAACCACTAATTCTGTCTTTTCAACCGTATCTTCTACCTTTTTACCCGTAGGACCAGCCTCGGCATTGGTTAGGGTTTCCGCTTTTGTTACTTTAATAGATTTCCAAGACTTCTCAAGGGCTGCATCCTTCGATAGCTGCGCTTTCAGTGCCCCTTGGAAATAGGAGGATGCTTCTGGAAACACATCTCCATTTACTGCCGTAACGATTCCATTTTTATCCGTGTGGACCTTAAACTTTGCTCCATCAACTGGAATCCCCTGAACCGATTGAACAAAATTATAGTGCTTGCTGCCAAGTTCGTCCGTCTGGACATCTAGTAATGTTAAATCTTTAGCTGTATCTAATTGATAAAGCTCTTTATTTTCCTTTAAAAATTGCTTAATGGCATCTTTATCTTTATAAGCTTTGGTAGATAACTTTCCATGAACAAAGGATGGTACCTTTTGTCCTTGTTTCCAATGAACCTTTGCATCCTGACCAAACTGCGCTGCATCTTTCTGAACCGTAACATTATACGGAACAGTTTTTGCCGCAGCCGTAATCGGCAGTACAGACCCCACTGTTAATCCCAATGCTAATACAAGTGATGTTCTCTTTTTCATTTCCAACCGCCTCCTAATTTCTCTTTGTATACAATTTTCAAAATAATCATAACACGATAAGTCTATTAGGATAATTGGGAAAAAGTGTGGGACATGGTGTCAGGCACCCGTGAAGGCACTAGCGAAAAATAACCCATTCTATTAAAAATCCCAACGCTAGGTTCGCAAAGGCGTTGGGAAAATTTTATTATTTATTTTTTCGGTGGACTAAACTTTATTTTATTTTTTGTAACTTTTTATAAAGTGCTTTTATGAATATACACAAAACTTTTTTCCAATAATTTTATATAGAATTTGTTACAAAATAATAAGGAAGTAAAATTACCAATAATAAACAACAAAATGTATATTCCATTGCTTAAAAAAATAGTAGAATATTGCTATACAACATTATGAGGAGTAGATTCCACTTGGTTTTCATTCGCGTTCTAACGTCCATCCTGAAGAATAAATTTCTACTTTATCTTCTTCTCACTTTGATCCCCGCAATGGCTGTTAGTTCGGTTTTAGCACAACACCAAGTAAAAATTTTGGAAGCACAAAATAAAAATAAAGCCGCCCGATATGCCACCTTCCATACGATGAACATTGAAAATTTATTTAACGAAACGGTTGGCAGACTAGAGATGCTAGCAACTTCACTTAAGTTTCAGAACACCAACCTAACTAATTTGGAAGCTGTACTCCGGGAAACTACAGGGAAAGATCCTCGTCTATCTGGTTTCTTTTGGACAAATAGCCATGGTGACTTATTAATTAGTACGAATACAAATTCTACAAATGTGAATGTAAGCGATCAACCTTATTTTCAGCGTGCCATACAGACAGAGAAAACAAGTTTTTCGGACGTACATATTGGCCGAGTTACTGGCAGGCAAATCATCACAATTGCTACTCCTATTGCAGAGCATGGAAAAGTTCAGGGTGTGCTTGTTGCCAGTTTACGTACAGATAAAATTGAAGCAACCATTAAAAAACTGGTTAATGATGAAATGGTCATTATCACCGATAATTCAAACAAGGTTTTATTTAAAGCAGGTTCCCTTCCTGAAAAGAACTCGGTAAAATCCAGTATGAAAATAGCCAATGTACCTTGGAAAATTTCAGTCTTTGTCCAATCGGAAAATGGACTAGCTTTTTGGAAACCGTTTGTTAAATATTTAATAATTTTTCTAACCATTTCCAATATCGTCTTTTTATGGGCCCAATATTTACTTTTAAAAAAGAAAGTGGAAAGGGAAAATGCTCAAACGGAACATCATAAACTAGAATTAATCGGGAAGCTTGCTGCAAGTACAGCTCATGAAATACGGAATCCATTAACCGGTATAAAAGGATTAATAAAACTTTTAAGCGAGGAATATCAGGATCAGAAGGCCCAATCCTATTTCGAAGTGATTCAAATGGAAATCGATCGGATCAATGTCATTGTTAGTGAATTGCTCGTACTAGGGAAACCCACTGCTCATACGCTTAAAACTGATAATGTCAATACCATTCTGACTGAAGTCGAGCCACTCATTCATTCCGAAGCTAATTTTATGAATGTGGAGTTAATGATTAATTACTCTAAGGAAAATCTGCCCGTTTCTTGTGTTAAAGATCAGTTAAAGCAAGTCATTCTTAATTTAACAAAAAACTCTTTGCAAGCCATGCCTTTTGGAGGAAAACTTTCTATCACTCTTGAGAAACAGGCAGAACAATGTTTAATTACCGTCACGGATAACGGAGTGGGAATGGATCAAGATCAAATCAACCAAGCATTTAACCCATTCTTCACACTCAAGAAGGATGGATCTGGATTAGGATTAACCGTCTGCAAACGGATTATCGACTCCTATGGAGGGAAGATCTTTATCAACAGCATTCAAAATGAAGGAACACAAGTCATCATTACACTCCCATTAGCATTCGACACATACGCGTAAAAAGCTGCCCTCAAAACAGGGCAGCTTTACTAAATTATACTTCCTTACTCTTGTTCAAAAGATTAACGGAATTCTTGAAGAGTGGAATGAGGATAATTACCCCCACGATAAAAAGCAGGGCCGATAATTCGTACATGGTTACCAAAGAAGTCGTTTTCTTCAGCCAACCGCTCGCTGTCATGGTAATAACCATTGTCCCCATAAACATAGGGTTTAATATGCCATTGACTCGACCGATAAAAGCCTCTTCTGTGTTTTTCAATATCATTGTATTAATTCCAATGTGAATACAAGGCATAAACAAACCGCTAATGAATTGCGCAGTCAATGTCAGCCACAATTGTTCTGATAGCCCCATCACAAAAAATCCTAGTGCCGAGGCGCTCATTCCAATAGCAAGCAAGATTTGAGGAGGAGTCTTTTTGGCTAACCCCATCGTGAGGCCCCCACCTAAAATCATCCCCGCTCCAAAAGCTGCCATCAACCATTGCAGGTCCTCTTTTGGTAATCCAAGTCTTTCTGTAATAAGGAAAACAGAAAGTGGCTGCGTTAGTCCTAGCCCTAAACCTGCTGCCGCAAAACATCCGCCAAGCAAGGTTAGCGCACGGCTGTTCCAAACATAACGGAATCCTGCCTTCATTTCGTCCATAAGTGTCGTTTTCACAGGGCCTTCCTCAATTTCCCGGTCAGGAGGAAGCATAAATAGAATCGCCGCTGAAAGCATGAAAGCAATCCCCATAATCGCAATCGCTGCATTTATCCCGTAATGCTGATACACAAAAGTTCCAATAATCGGACCTAAAATCATAAATAGAGCAAACACCGTTTGGTACATCGACATACCCATTTGAATTAGTTCTTCCTTTACATGAAGCTTGAAAAGTTTCATTCCAGAAGGCTGTGAAAACTGTGAAAGGATTGATGACACGAGTGTTGCGAAGAAAATAACCTTCCAGCCCCCAAATACCAGTGTTAACAAAACAATAAAAATAGACACCGCACTGAGGAAATCACACCAAATCATCGTCCGTCTCGGCCGCCACCTATCTGCAAAAGTGCCTCCAATAAAGGAAAAAAGAAAGATTGGTGCGAATTCTGCAACTGAAATCAGTGAGACTGCAACGGGATCTTCATTTGTCTGTTCAATTACAAATAATAAAATGGAGTAGTTTCGTACCCAAATACCGATTTGTAAGAATAACGTTGAGAGCAAAATGGTACGTATGACTCGATTTCTAAATAAGTCCCCCATGGTAATGCTTGATTTTGTTTCTTCCATAAAAAAACCTCCTCATCCAATTATCTGGACAGGAGGTACTTATGCAGCAAAAGGGCACAGTACACCAAGTACCTTTTACTCCCCTTTGTCTATAAAAGCCCGCACTAACCCTATCCAGAAATATGTTCGTTTGATTATCCGAATTTTTTTCTATTAATAGGTTTAGTGAATCATTGGCCTTATGGTCACCCTTTCAATTATCGTATTCTCCATAGTACTCGATTCAACTCGAAGAATCAATAGCGAAGTTTGTCATATGGTGTAAACCAATGATTTCACCTTAACCTAAAACTTAAATATCTTACCTAAAACTTTCAAAGACTCGGGACTACCTATCTTTATAAAATGATTCTTAAGTGCATCTTTCGCTTCGCCCATTTCCATATCCTTTAGATCCACTTGATTATTTTTTGACCAATAGTCAAGTGTTTCAAAAGAGGTACTGCTCCAGCCATTCTTCTCACCGGATACGTTTGTTTTTTCCTTGGTCCCAGCGACGACAATATCCATTGATCCTTGTAACTCCAACAGTGCGTGATCAAACGGCTTTTTCTTTTCTTTGTCCTTCATTCCTGCTTTAGCCCTTAACACTCTCGTATCGATGCCTTCTTCCTCGCTTATCAGAGTAAATATTTCGAAGGCTTCTCTTGATACAAGACCATCATGATAACGTTCCGCAACTGACTCCCTGGACCCTAAGACTGCATGAACTAATGGGAGGAGTTGCCGTGAGATTAACACTGATTTTTTCTTAATAAACTTTCCATAGGCTGCCACACCATCAACAGGGAACTGCGCCCTCCATAACCAAGGGTCCAAATCGGAGCCCGAATACCAATGTTCTTTTGATGTAATACTATCAAGCGAAGGATAGTTAGGAATAAGTGGCGAAAGTGGTAATAAACCTACTTCCTTAATGACCTCAAGTGCATCCTCATATGTACTAATTTGATAATCTACCAAGCCAACCAATCTCCTTTAATACCTAATCTCTCTTTATTTACTTCCCTATTAGTTTAGGTAAATCCTTTACTATCTAAACACTGTTTATGGTAAATTTAAGGAAAAGATTTTTTAGAATGTAGGTGGACAATCGTGTTAGAAAAATTCCCTGTTTATATGACTTCTTTCAAGCAAGAACGAGTGATTCGTGTATACCTGCCTAATAGTTACAGAGTGAAAAATAAGAGATTTCCAGTCTTGTATATGCATGACGGGCAAAATGTATTTGAAGATGAAGGGGCCATTAAAGGAGTATCTTTAGGAATGAAAGATTACTTGGATAAGAGTGGGCTTGAGATGATTGTCGTTGCGATTGATCGAAATCCCGAGGGAGAAGAACGAGTCAATGAATACTGTCCATGGGGTCATGGAGAGGTAAGCAAACAAATCTTAGGCTACGCCAGTCCATCTGGCGGACGCGGTGAAGAATATATAGATTTTATTGTGAACGAGCTGAAACCGTTAATTGATGAGAAGTACCGTACCATTGAAAATCATACCTCGATGGCTGGAATATCATTAGGTGGATTAATCTCCACATATGCGGCCTGCCGTTATCCGCATATTTTCAAAAGAATCGCTGCTTTGTCACCTGGATTTTATCGAAATCAAGAGGAAATCGAAAACCTTTTAAAAACCTCCGATTTATCTAAAATCGAGAAGTTTTATATGGATTTTGGCACAAAAGAAGTGGGTGCGGATGAAGAAATGAATCAGGTTTTTCTTGATCTTACTAATCGTGTCTATGAGGTATTGACCGGAAAAATAACCAACCTACACTTTCAGCTTGTCGAGGACGCGGAACATGCTTATATATTCTTTAGAAAAAGAATTCCGGCCGTCCTATCCTATTTATTTTCAGATGTATGATTGTACTCGAAGAAAGGTATGGTAGATTGTCCGCCATACCTTTCTTGTTCGTTACACTTTAATCGTGTTCCATTCATTTACTGTCTCTTTCACTAATTTGATAAATGCTTCCTTTTCCTCTATGAATACGGTATGGGCAGACTGTTCAAACCACATCCACTTTTTCGAGGGGGCCTGAAGTTGGTTGTAGAATACCTCGGCAATTTCACTTGGTGCGGTGAAATCATGCCGGCCGCAACAGAATACAATCGGAACCTGGATGTGATTGTTGGCTTGAAACAAATCTAGATTAGCTAACTCATCCTTAAAAACATTCATGGAATACATTTGCCCTCTAACCCATCTTATCAAGTCCAGCAGTCGATATTCAGGACCTTTGAGGATGGATTGGAGCATGGTTCCGACAAAATTCCCGGTGTGAACAATCCCCCCGCCAAATTCTTGTAACCATTTATTGTGGATTCGATCGGCGTTCAAGTTTTTCCATGGGGGTGCCCCTAACTTTTCAAGCTGTGCAAAGGCCTTTTCATTTCCGCTTTCCTTTGCCTTTTGAAGGGTATATTCATAAGAGATTCTCTCGTTTTCCTTCAGATTAACGACCTGTGAAACTGCAAAATACCCATGGAATCGTTCTGGCTTGCGCGTGATGGCTAAATAGGAAAGTATCGTCCCCCAGGAATGACCGAGCAAATAGACCTTTTCTTGGTTGAAGCGGGAACACAATGTGTCCACTACTTCCAATAAATCCTCCACCATATGAGTAATGGTCATGGAGTCTTTTGGTATATTCTTAGAAAAAGAGAGACCTGACCCACGCTGGTCATAGTTGACAATAAGGAAGTCTTTTTCTAGGTCAGAACAGTATTGGCGGATAAAACCAATTTGTGCTCCTCCTGGCCCTCCATGGATCCAAAGAATAATAGGTTTGCGGTGATCGTGACCACGAAGAAGCACCCATTGATCTACACCGCCAATGTTCATCGATTCCAGTGAAGAAATACTGTTTGGTTCATTGGGAATAGCCGGCGTTTTATTTGTAAACATTTCATCATCGCCCATCCATAAGTAATCATTACTCGAGAAATATACGCATCTTTCTGCCTAGAGATAACAGGAAAAATCACCCAATATCTATTCTCCAATGATTACAATAATTCCTGCCATGCTTTAAGATAAAATAGAAAAAAGGTGTCAGGCACCATGTGAAAACTTCACATGGTGCCTGACACCCAATACTCAATTAGAACGGTTTTAAGATCATCAAGCTGATGATGATTAAAAAGATGATATTTTCTAGGTTTTCAAATTGAAAGAGTATTTTTGATAATCGCCAATATTCCGCTGGGATTTCTTCGCCTTTATGAGATTCTAAAAGTGCCTTTACGGGTTTTGACCTTGGTGATAGGACAAGCGGACCAATGGCAAGGGCTGCCAAAAAGAGAATCAGACTTGTTACATACCACCCCATCTTGAATAAGCTTGGGTTAAGGAACCCCATACTTAACCCTGTAATTAATAAAAGCGTGCCGCCAATCATGACAAAAATATGCAGTCTATGTCTAATCTTATAGGAATGTCTTAATTCGGTCATGTTTTTTCCCGATTTGACCACGGTAGTTAATATGAATCCTGGACCCATCCCTAGGATGGCTGAAAAAATATGTATAAAAACAAGGATTTTATAGAAAGTAATCAATTGCTGCCAACCTCCATTCACTCCATTCTCATTTTATCATATTCTTAATTAATATTTTAAAGTGAAATATAGTAGTTTTTGTGGCTGCTTTTGAATAAACAAATTTTTAAAGTTAACCCTATCTACATAAAGAATATACAAAGGAGCTTTTCTGTGAAACAACCTTATGAAATTTTTAATATGATTGTTGATGAAGATGCATATGATCAAGAAGAAGTGACCACTGATTTTACCTACCAGGAGCAAGATTATAGTATTACTTTTAAAAGAGGAGACCTCGAAGTAGTGAATGCCTGGGTCTTTAAGAACGGTGCGTCATTGCCGGCTAATTTACCCGAAGATATCATTGAATTAATTAGAGCCAATGTGAAGAACAGAATTTAGTTTATTGATGAATAAGTATAACAAACACGGAAGGCCATCAGATATCTCGTCTGATGACCTTTTCTTGTGTACCTATTTTTGCTGAAGATAGGACTTCAGCCAGTTTCTTGATTACTTTTTAATTGAGCGAGCACCTTTTGATAGGCGACCGCTTCTTGTACCATACCTTTAGATTGATACATTTTACTGATTTTCCGTACAGGATCAGGATTTTGCGGATCTAGTTCCATTTCCCAAAAGAAACAATCTATTGCTTGGTCAAATTGGTTAAACTCCGCATAATAATCACCCAATTCCATCATCCGATCGGGATTCTCTAATAATCCAACCATTTCACTTATCTTTTTAATCACTTCTAGGTCCGGGATTATCATTTGTATAGGGATGAGTTGTTCATAAACTGTTTTAAGGTCATGCTCTTTAAGGAGGAGTTCAGCACATTGAAACACCTTTTTTTCAAAGCGCCTAGTTTTTTCTGAATGTGGCAAGTGCTGCAACAATTTAATAAATTCATCAAAATGTTCTATGACAAATGTCGGGTCAGAATGGTCCCAAATTATTAGGAGATTGGCATTGTAGGAGGCTGGCAGGTCATCGATAAATCTTAATAAGCATAGGGCAGCTTTCTCATAATTACCTGCTTGGAGCATTTTTTTGATGACAGATTTTGAATCAGGCAGCACTTGAAACGGGTTGATATTCAGTAGAGCCAAAATCAGCATCCATTCTTCCATCGTCACAAAGCGTAACGCGCTGCTCGTATACTTTTCGATTGATTTAGTCTCTTTAAGTTTCTCTGTATTATCTAACCATAGCAATAACTCAACTAAACCGTCTTGATTCCTCACTATTTCTTCTAAACATTTTCGTTCTTCCGGATTGGTTCGATTTTTGAAGCAATGTAATTCTACATATAGAGGGTCCTTGGATAGGATTGCAGGTAAACTTGAGGAATGGTAAAAATGGTGGTATGAATTAAATTCTTGGGCGGCCAAACGTTCTTGTGCTGATTTTAAGGTCGGTGCGAAATCAGCTAACATCTGAAGGATTTGAAAGGATTTTAGAAATTTACCGTTTCTTCTAAAGTGGAAGAAGACCTTGTCAATAGTCTTGATCAGTTGTTCTTTTTCAAAAAAAGAGTCAAGTGTGGTTAGAATATAGACCATTTCCTGTGGTGAGTAATGGAGTTGAAGTTGAGAAAAAAGGTTGCTTTTATTGGGAATAGTTACGGTTTCTTCGGGGATTAATGCACGTAAGATTGGATGCGGAAATTCAATAATAATACCTTCATGATTTGCTTTATAGATAAATGTTCCCTTCTCGACTTGGTCGAGCTTTCCACCAAAAATAAGGGAATTTTTATAAAAAATAAGATAATATCTTTCTTGATCTACCGTACTAAGTTCGATTACCTTACTCCGTGCAAATACGGCAGTCCTTATTACATTTCCTTTTACCATATGTTTTTTATTTTTTATCGAAATTTCGGTTGGCATCATTTGATTGTTATCCATTCTACCTCTGCCCCCTATCATAATATCCAGATATTAAAACAATTTACCTTCATGACATTATTATATCATAAACCCAAAAAGAGGTCCTCCGACCGGGACCTCTCCTTATTAAGCACCTAATCATTCGAATTAATCAACGCCAATACTTGATGGTCTTCCCATTTTCCGTTTATCTTCACATTTTTCAAAGCTAATCCTTCTTTTTGAAAACCGGATTTCTCCAATACACGAATGGAACCAATATTGTGCGGCATGACGCCGGCCTCTATCCTGTGTAATTTCAATTCCTTAAATGCATATCCCACCAGCAATTTAACCGCCTCTGTCGTATAGCCTTTCCCATTATGCTTTTCATCTAAAAAATAACCGATGAACGCACTTTGAAGTGAGCCTCTTAGTACGTGAAATAAATTAATGATCCCAATTAATCTGCCTTCATTTGTAAAAATTCCAAACATATAACTCAAATCATTGCTGCACTCTTCTTGATACGTCTGGATTCGCTTAAGCTGCGTCTCAATTGTATAGAAATCCTCACTGCGTTCCATCGAAAATTTTTCAAAAAAACGACGATTGTCTGTTTGTAATTGGAGGAGTTGCACTACATCTTCTTCAGAAAATGGTCGAATGTAGACATGTTTACCTTTGAAAATTAATTCTTCCTTCTTTAATTTCAAATGTAACACCATATGTAGGTCACTATAAGAGACATCATTAACTTTTAGAGCGTTTTCCTCCATTCCATACACTTGAAAACCTAATTTACTATAAAGTTGTTTCGCTTTTTCATTGCTGGCCATCACAGATAGATTTATTTTTTCAATCGCATGAATCGATTGGGCTTTATTAATGGCCTCCGTCATTAATGCTTTTCCCACACCTAAACCTTGTTTCTTAGGCGTAACATACATGGCAAAAATATTGGCACGGTGCCGGATTTTCTCCGCAGTCTCATGTAATAACGTGACCACTCCAACCAGTTTATTGTTATCAAATGCTCCGAAAGTATAATTCCCTTCTGCGCTGAAATTGCGGGCCACTTGTTGAATCGGGTTTTCTCTTTTTATCGCATCTTCATAGCTTGTTAAGAAAGCTTCCGGATTCTGCTTAAGGGCTTCCAATCTGAGTGCCCAATAGCGTTCTGCATCAGATGCATCTAGTAATTTAATCTCCAAAATAATTCCCCTCTCCTCCAAAATGCCTTTTTTAAAAAAATGATAAATCATTTATTGTTGAAATTTAACAAATACAATGCTTAATAAAATTCTACATAAGTTATTACACAAACTGAAATGATAAGAACAAAAACAAAGAAGGTAATATCATGAAAAAAATTCTAATTAGTTTATTAGTTACCACGTTTGTCTTCTCAGGAAGTGTAAATTCACTGACAGCTATAAATAGAGCAACCGCCCAACAAAAACCGATTCCTCCCTATGCAAAGTGGGGTACTTTAGCATTGCAGAAAACCCATGAAAAATATCCGCATGCCGAAATAATTGATTATCTTCACATTGGGAGAACAAGCGGACCGCAAACCTCTACGGAAAAATTCAAGCTCTGGTTAAGAGAGAACAATAAGGAGTTCGGGGTTTTTATTAATATAGAATTTAACAAGCAGACAGAAAAGGTCGTAAAAATCACTTTTGCAGAGACTTCGAGATAGACTTTATTGCGTAAAATCAGCATCGCTTCTAATCCTATGACTTCGGATAGGTTTTCCTCTTTTTTTTCGCCTCAATGGACTATACTTCCTTAAACCACTAAGAATATTTTCACCTTAGTGGTTTATACTTGCTGGAAAAAATTGCATAATTTTTATTCTTAAGAACAAACTAATTCAATCGAGTTAATCGGAGTGAATGATATGCATAATTCATATTGGTATTATGCTTTACTTTTTTTTAGCATCAGTTTATTTAGTTTTGTTCTCATCAAAAAAAGAAATACTCAATCTCTATTCCTATTATTAACCAAGATAGGCGGCGCTTTTCTAATTGAGACTGTCATCTATAATTTTTTAGCCAGCTATGACTATAATCCCAATTTTATCAAGAGTAATGAATTCTATGACAATAATTTGGGCGCCTTTGTGTCCAATGCTTTCGCTTTACCAATTATAGCCACCTTAATAGCTGTTTTTCATTTAAACTGGGTGTGGATGCTGTTATTTTCAGGGTTATTTGTTGGCATCGAATGGTTATTTTTAAAGCTTCATATTTACTCCCATAATTGGTGGAGGTTAGCCTATACGGGTATAGGACTCCCCTTCTATTTTGCTACTGCAAAAGTTTATAATAATTGGATTTTACATCCTTCCAAAGGGTACAAACAATTTTGGATCCTTTATTTAATAACAGGCTCACTCTCTGCTAGTGCACATATTTTGCCAATCATTTTTTTCTCGAATCGAATTTACTCCCCTGGCTGGTTTGAAAATTCTGGCCGTGACTCGATTGCCTTGGGTGCCATTTTCTACCTATGTGACAGTCTGTATTATTGTCTAATGACGAAACTTAACTTGAAAAGGAATTGGATTAAATATATTTTCACTGGTTTCCTTATGTATGTAGTAAATCTAATGCTAATTAATGCTGGAATTCTTCGTAGTCTAGTATGGTGGGACATCCCCTACTATGTCGTTCTATCAATTCTTCTCCTCCTGCTAACTAAAATTATTGATATAAGATTATCTCAATTGCCAAACTTACGGTAGCCATAGATACTCTTTGGCTACCGTCTCTCATTCTATTCGTTAAGTCCAAATACCCTGCTCCGAATATCTGGATTCTCCATTATATCCGCCCTTTTTGCTGACATTATTTTTATTAAATTCGTGAAGAATAAATAATGCACCTTCCGACCATTTCATTAAGATAGAAAAAAAGCGCTTGCATTTTTTCAAATTCGTTCTATAATACTTGTATACAAGTATACTCGTATTTAATTAAGAAGGTGTAGCGATGAAAGAACCAAAAGATTTATTATATCCGACCAAATGGCTCACAAAAGCTTCTGTCGGCGATCGTGTAACATATGAGCTAAGAATGCAGATTATTTCTAGTTTGATTGAAAGCGGTGCCATCCTTTCGGAAAATAAATTAGCCGCTGATTTTAATGTGAGTCGATCACCGATTCGCGAAGCATTAAAAACACTTGCCTCTGAAAATTTAATCCGTTTAGAGCGAATGGGTGCGGTTGTCATTGGATTAACCAGTAAAGAAATAGTTGAAATCTATGATGTCCGATTACTGATTGAAACGTTTGTATATGAACGTCTTGTAAAATTGGACAATACATCATTAGTTATGGAACTGAGTAAAATACTCGAGATGATGAAAATAGCCATCAAATATCATGATGCCGATGAGTTTGCCTATCAAGATGTCCTCTTCCACGAAACAATTATTCGGGCAATCAATCATTCCTACATCATGATGATCTGGAATAATGCCAAACCAGTAATGGAAGCCTTCATCCTTTTATCGATGCGGTGCCGGTTCAAGGAAAATTACGAAGACTTTCCGCGCATTGTGGAAAATCATCAATTATATATTGATGCAATCGATGCAAAAAATAGAGACCTCATGATTTTATCCTTACATCAAAATTTTGATGATGTTCAAGGAAAAGTAGAAGACCTCTGGAGGTCTCAACAAATGCTTTCTAAAGGAGTCGAGCAAGAATAATGACAAACTATATGTTAGGGGTAGACATCGGAACAACAAGCACAAAAGCCGTATTATTTAGCGAAAAAGGCGAAGTCATCCAACATGAGAATATTGGTTATCCGCTCTATACACCTGATATTTCGACTGCCGAACAAGACCCTGAAGAAATCTTTTCGGCTGTGGTACAAGTTATTTCGAGGATCAGAAAACAACATCCTCAAAAAGAGATATCGTTCATCTCATTTAGCAGCGCCATGCATAGTCTCATTGCTATGGATGAAAATGATCAACCGCTAACACCATGTATCACATGGGCAGATAATCGCAGTGAGGCCTGGACCCATAAAATAAAAGATGAATTAAATGGACATGCGGTCTACAAACGGACAGGAACGCCGATTCACCCGATGTCGCCATTAAGCAAAATTACTTGGATTGTGAATGATCGTCCCGAAATTGCTGAAAAGGCAAAAAAGTATATCGGGATAAAGGAATATATCTTTAAAAAGTTTTTTGACCAATACGTTGTCGATCATTCACTAGCTTCAGCCATGTGCATGATGGATCTCAAAAAACTTGATTGGGACCAGGAAGCATTACAAATCGCCGGGATTTCCCGTGAGCAATTGTCAAGACTCGTACCAACGACAGAAATTTTCACCAATTGTAATCAGGATTTAGCAAACCAAATGGGGATTGACCCACAAACTCCTTTTGTAATTGGTGCCAGTGATGGAGTCCTTTCCAATCTTGGGGTAAATGCGATTGGAAAAGGTGAGATTGCGGTCACTATTGGGACAAGTGGTGCGATTCGGACCATAATTGATCAGCCGCAAACCGACGAAAAAGGCCGAATATTTTGCTACGCATTAACGGAAAAGCATTGGGTAATTGGCGGGCCCGTTAACAATGGCGGGATGATTTTTCGCTGGATTCGGGATGAATTTGCCGCTTCCGAGGTAGAAACCGCAAAAAGACTAGGCATTGATCCATATGAAGTACTAACAAAAATCGCAGAGGGTGTTAGACCGGGCGCTGATGGATTGTTATTCCATCCCTACCTTGCGGGTGAACGGGCGCCATTATGGAATCCAGACGTGCGCGGGTCATTTTTCGGCTTAACGATGGCACACAAGAAAGAACATATGATTCGCTCTGCCCTTGAAGGTGTTATTTACAATTTATACACGGTATTTCTAGCACTAATTGAATGCATGGAAGGTCCTGTGACAAGAATCCAAGCAACAGGAGGGTTTGCGAGGTCAGAGGTTTGGCGTCAAATGATGTCCGATATTTTCGACCTTGAAGTAGTCGTTCCAGAAAGTTATGAAAGCTCATGTCTAGGGGCTTGTATCTTGGGCCTGTATGCTACAGGAAAAATTGAATCATTTGAGGTAGTTTCTGAAATGATTGGCAGTACCTACAAACATACGCCTAAAGAAGAGGCAGCAAAAGAATATAGAGAATTATTGCCGATCTTTATTAACTTATCGAGAGTTTTGGAAGAAGATTATACACGGATTGCTAATTATCAAAGAGGATTAATTAATAAAAATAAATAATTTTTGGGGGAATTATCATGCCATTAGTTATAGTTGCAGTAGGGATTATAGCATTACTGATTTTAATCATGGGCTTTAAATTAAACACTTTTGTTTCACTTATCATTGTCTCTTTCGGTGTGGCCATCGCACTTGGAATGAAATTAGATGAGATCATTGCAACAATTGAAGCAGGGTTAGGTGGAACACTTGGACATATAGCACTAATCTTTGGACTTGGTGCAATGCTGGGTAAATTAATTGCAGATTCAGGAGGCGCGCAGCGTATTGCGATGACTCTCGTTAATAAATTTGGAGAAAAAAACATTCAGTGGGCTGTAGTAGTATCTTCATTCATTATTGGAATCGCTTTATTTTTTGAAGTAGGACTAGTTTTATTAATTCCAATCGTATTTGCAATTTCTAAACAATTAAAGGTTTCAATTCTATTTCTTGGTATTCCAATGGCAGCAGCTTTATCTGTAACACACGGATTTTTACCGCCACATCCTGGACCAACAACCATCGCAGGTGAATATGGTGCAGATCTTGGGGAAGTATTACTTTACGGTTTTATTATTTCTATTCCAACTGTCTTTATTGCTGGACCTTTATTTACAAAGATTGCGAAAAGATTGGTTCCTGCATCCTTTACAAGAACTGGAGATATCGCCTCTTTAGGTGAGCAAAAAACATTCAAAATGGAAGACACACCTGGATTTGGAATCAGTGTATTTACTGCAATGCTTCCTGTAATTCTAATGTCCATCGCTACAATTATTACTTTGCTTCAAAAAACAATGGGATTTGCAGATAACACTTTACTTGCCATTATCCGTTTTGTTGGCGGTGCATCCCCTGCCATGGTGATTTCGTTATTATTCGCTATTTATACAATGGGGTTAGCAAGAAATATTCCTATTAAATCAGTGATGGATTCTTGTTCAACAGCCATCTCACATATTGGGATGATGCTATTAATTATCGGTGGCGGCGGTGCCTTCAAACAAGTATTAATTAATGGCCATGTAGGAGACTATGTAGCTGAATTATTTAAAGGAACTTCATTATCACCAATTATTCTCGCATGGATCATCGCAGCTATTTTACGTATTGCCTTAGGTTCTGCAACAGTTGCTGCTTTAACCACTGCTGGGTTAGTGATTCCAATGTTAGGGCAAACAGACGTGAACCTTGCCTTAGTCGTCCTTGCAACAGGAGCAGGTAGTTTAATTGCCTCGCACGTTAACGATGCAGGTTTCTGGATGTTTAAAGAGTATTTTGGTTTAACCATGAAAGAAACATTTGCAACTTGGACATTACTTGAGACGATCATTTCCGTTTGTGGATTAGGATTTATTTTAATACTAAATTTATTTGTTTAAGAAGAATATCCAATAGTGGGGAATTTTTATTCCCCACTATTGGCAGTTAAAAGGAGAAGAGAGTTAAATGAACAATACAATTGGAGTTATTGGCTTAGGTGTAATGGGCAGCAACATTGCCTTAAATATGGCGAATAAAGGGGAAAAAGTTGCTGTCTACAATTACACGAGGGATTTAACAGATAAACTCTTACATAGAATTGACAATCACCCAATCGACCCATATTACGACGTGCAAAGTTTTGTTCAGTCCTTGGAAACCCCTAGAAAGATCTTCCTAATGGTGACTGCTGGAGCAGCAATTGATTCAGTCATTTCATCCTTAGTACCTTTTCTTGAGCCAGGTGACATTATTATGGACGGCGGGAACTCCCATTATGATGATACGGCCCGAAGATACGATGATTTGAAGTCGAAAGAAATTGAGTATTTAGGGATTGGTATTTCTGGCGGAGAGGTTGGCGCTTTAAATGGCCCATCAATTATGCCTGGCGGAGATAGAGAAGCTTATGAAAAAGTAGCGCCCATCCTCACCAAAATAGCGGCCCAAGTGGATGGTACTCCATGTTGTACGTATATTGGTCCAAAAGGTGCCGGGCATTTTGTGAAAATGGTTCATAACGGAATTGAATATGCTGATATGCAATTGATTGCTGAAGCCTATACCTTTTTAAGGGAAAGATTACAATTAGCTGTGAATGAAATTGCTGATATCTTTGAAACTTGGAATCAGGGTGAGCTGAAAAGTTATTTAATTGAAATCACGGCGGAAATTTTAAAGAAAAAGGATGAAAAAACAGGCTTACCACTGATTGATGTCATCCTTGATAAAGTAGGGCAAAAGGGAACGGGTAAATGGACAAGTATGCAAGCAATTGATAACGGGATTCCCTTATCCATCATAACGGAATCATTATTCTCCCGTTATGTATCTTCTTTAAAGGAAGAACGTGTTTTTGCGGAAGAAATTTTAGCTGGACCGGAATTGGATCAGTCAATAGTAGATAAAGATTTGTGGATTGAGCAAATTAGACAAGCTTTATATATGGGGAAAGTTTGTGCCTATGCCCAAGGGTTTACACAATATAAAATGACTTCTGACCTCTATGACTGGAACTTGCCATTGGCGGAAATTGCACTTATTTTCCGCGGCGGGTGCATCATTCGTGCTGAGTTCTTAAACGTAATAAGTGAAGCCTATCAAACACAAGCAAATCTGAAGAATTTATTAATCGCTCCATTTTTCGCTGAAAAAGTAAAAGAGTATCAAACAGGTTTAAGGAAAATCGTATGTGAGGGAATTAATTCCGGGATCTCCTTCCCCTGCTTAAGTGCTTCCCTTTCTTATTTCGATAGCTATCGAAGAGGCCATTCCAATGCCAACCTTTTACAGGCTCAACGGGATTACTTCGGTGCCCATACGTATGAACGAACCGATATGGAAGGTGTATTTCACACCGACTGGAACTAAGCGGTCTTTTAACCATAAAAGTCCTATACTCGTGCAATGAGTATAGGACTTTGTTCTATTTTTGGATAGAGCGTGAATAGAATGAAACGAAAGGATTATGGAAAGAAAAACCAACTAATATTGGAGGGATTTTATGTCAACATCGAGAATACTGAAATGGGTTTCAGGTGGGCTTGAAGCATTACTAGGAATTCCTGTACTTGGAGGTACAATCGTTATCAGTCTTGTATGGACCCCTCTAGCAATCATGTTAATATTACATATTGTTACGTTGGTGATTACCAAAAAAGAGGGCAGCGAATCAATTACAGGCAGCGTCCTTGGCATCATAACTTCTTGTATAGGTTGGATTCCGTTTGTAGGAATGATTATGCATATTATCTCAGCGATTATTCTAATGGTTGATGCGGCTAAAGCTGAAGGCAATCAAGCAGGAAGCTAATCTTCCTGCTTGATTGCCTCACTATTTATTTAGGTCAATCGTCAGTTGTTTAATAGCTTCCATTACCTCTTGGAGATTTTCATCACGATTCATTTCATTTCTAGCATGGAGTAAAACGGGCCGTACCGATTCAACAGACCGACCAAATTGGTACATCCACTCATAGCGCGGGACCATCCACATGTGAAAATGGTGGGTGGTATCTTCATTATAAAAATAATACACATGCTGGATCCCAAGGACTTCTCTTTGGGCTTTTCTTATTTTAGTGAGAATATTTATGTAATCTGTCTTCTCAGCATCCGTCAATTCATCAAGACATGTAATATGCCGTTTAGAGGCGACAATTATTAATCCCTTAATCGGGTAGGCGACATCTTGATGGGCATGAAAATATTCTGTTTCATAGACGACCCCGCCATCAGGCTCGATCAAACCACTTGTTAACGCACAGCTTAAACATTCCACCTCGACTGTATGTCCATTTGATAAAGTAATTCTCCTCAAAAATACTCCCCCTGTAAAAATCAGATACGAATACTGACAGTAATCTTATCTGATTTTTACCGATAATACTATACTATTAAATAGAATAATCTTGGGGGATGAAGACTTTTAATTGTTTGGGCTTTACAAACACTTCTTCTCCTGTTTTTAGATCAAGGCTTCGATATTGCTCCTTTCTTAATTCCACTTCTAGGTAGTCCCCATTATCCTTTCGAATCAGTTCAAGTTGGACAGCCGCCCCAACTAAATGAATATAATTAATTTTGGCAGAAACTGAATCCTGGCTTGCTTCCCTTTCGATACTAATATCATGCGGACGAACATAACCAACGGCCTCGGTATTCTCTATTCCCGAAAATTCTGGAGCATCGACTTCAAAATGCCCCTGCCGTAATTTCCCGTTATGCAGACGGCCTTTAAACAAATTTACATTTCCTAAAAAGTGATAGACAAAAGGACTGTTTGGATTTTCATAAACCTCTTCTGGTGTTCCGATTTGCTCAATCTTCCCTTCATTCATCACGACCACACGATCGGCAACATCCAGCGCCTCCTCTTGGTCATGGGTCACAAAGATACTGGTAATCTGGTAATCATCATGAAGTTTTCTTAACCATCTGCGAAGATCTTTCCGGACCTTGGCATCTAAGGCTCCAAATGGTTCATCTAACAATAGCACCTTGGGCTCAACCGCTAATGCCCGTGCTAATGCGACCCGCTGCCGTTGACCCCCAGACAAATTGGATGGATATCGATCGGCAAAAGCCTCTAGTTTTACTAACTTTAGTAGTTCCATGACCTTTTCTTTTATTTCGTTTTTTGAAGGCCGTAATTTTCTGGGCCGCACTTTTAATCCATAAGCCACATTATCAAAAACAGTCATATGACGAAACAAAGCATAATGCTGAAACACAAATCCTACTTTCCGTTCCTTAGTACTGATATGCGTGATGTCTTCTTCCCCAAATAGAATCGCCCCTTGATTGGCTGCTTCTAGGCCTGCGATAATTCTGAGCAGTGAAGTTTTTCCAGAACCGGACGGACCAAGCAAGGCAACGAGCTCCCCCGTTTGAATATCAAGATTAATTTGATCAAGAGCTTGGAAATTTCCAAATGATTTTGAGATATTTTGGATTTGAATGCTCATCTTAATGCGCTCCTTCTTCTGATTCAAATGACTTTCTGGCTTTCCACTCAATCACATTTTTTACAATCAGTGTAATGATGGCGAACAATGACATTAAGGAAGCAACCGCAAAGGCAGCGGAAAATTGATATTCATTGTATAAAATTTCGATATGGAGCGGCATGGTATTGGTCAATCCGCGGATATGTCCCGAAACAACCGATACAGCACCAAACTCCCCAATCGCTCGCGCACTGCAGAGAATAACCCCATATAGTAGTCCCCATTTAATATTCGGCAAAGTTACCAAAAAGAATGTTTTCCATCCGCTCGCCCCCAGCGTCAGAGAAGCTTCTTCATCGGCCGTCCCCTGCGTTTGCATTAATGGAATCAGTTCCCTAGCGACGAATGGCAGCGTCACTAAAAGCGTTGCCAGAGCAATTCCTGGTACTGCAAAGATGATTTTGATATTATGATCAATTAACCATTGTCCAAATAAGCCATGTGCACTAAATAATAGAACAAACACCAATCCCGCAATCACTGGGGAAATAGCAAATGGCAAATCAATAATCGTAATCAATAGACTTTTTCCCTTAAAATTGAACTTGGTAACGGCCCAGGCCGCTGCCACACCAAAGATGGCATTTAGGGGAACAGTAATTAAGGTAATAATCAGTGTTAACTTGATTGCTGATAACGCATCAGGATTGCTAATGGCCTCTAGAAAAACTGCTGCCCCTTTATCAAATGCTTTTATAAAAATAGCAACCAGTGGTGACACCAAAAACAAACCTAAGAATGCTAATGCGAGTGTGATGAGTACCCAACGTACAAGACGTGGCTCAGAGTTGCTGGCTGTAACTTGAACCGGTGTTGTTGAATACTGCAATGAGACATTCCCTGCCATAAGGACCTCCTTCTAGAACTATACTTTTTCATCTGTAGTTTGTTTTTTTCAGATTCGCTGATTAAATCGGTGAGTTCGTCGATTAAACCGGTAGATTCGCTGATTAAACCGATAAATTCGCCGATTAAACCGGTGGATTCGCTGATTAAACCGATAAATTCGCTGATAAACAATATAAATTCGCCGATTAGGTGTAATTTTACACTTAATAAAACAACAATTTAACGTAAATAATTGAAAAAACTCGGTTTTATAAAAGCTTATTTGCGAAACAAGGTGATTTATTTACCGAACCCCCCCAGTTTATTAGAAAAAAGACAATTCTCCTCAAAATCTATTAAAATACTATATAAATTTCCGATTACTCCACCACTGCAATACGTTAATAATAAGTAAAATCGTGAAAGAAAAGATCAACATCACGGCCGCAATCGCTGTTGCACCGGCATAATCATACTGTTCTAATTTCGTCATGATTAAAAGTGGGGTGATCTCTGTCCGCATCGGCATATTTCCGGCAATAAAAACTACCGAACCGTATTCCCCAAGGGCACGAGCGAAGGCGAGCGCGAAACCAGTTAACGCAGCCGGCATTATTTCTGGAAAAATCACCTTTACAAACGTTTGCAAACGATTGGCCCCTAAACTAGCCGATGCTTCTTCTATTTCTTTCTCCAAATTTTGCAGAACAGGCTGCACGGTCCGTACCACAAAGGGCAGCCCAATAAAGGTTAATGCTAGTGTAATTCCGAGTGGAGTAAACGCCACCTTAAAACTTAAAAACTGCCCAACCCAGCCATTCTCTGTATACAACGTTGTTAAGGCAATTCCAGCAATCGCTGTTGGTAAAGCAAACGGTAAATCAACTAGTCCATCAATGATTCGTCGGCCTGGAAACGGATAACGGACTAGCACCCATGCGATTAATACGCCAAAAATAACATTAATAAACGCGGCGGAAAAAGCTGCACCAAAGCTCAATTTATAGGAGGCAACCACCCTCGGATCTGAAATCGTCCCCCAAATTTTTGACCACTCAACTGTCACTGAATTAATAAAAATCATCGATAATGGCAGAATGACAAGGATGCTTATATAAAACATCGTAAACCCTAACGACAGGCCGAATCCCGGCAGGACACTATTTCTTTTCATTTTCAAACTTGCTAAACGAGCCATGAGGTTGACCCCTTCCAGATAAGATACATGTAGGGCGCCCCCCATCGCACTTGATGGAGGACACCCGTCAAACTGAACTACTCTTACGGCTGGTAAATCTGATCAAACGTTCCGCCATCATTAAAGTGCGTCTCTTGTGCTTTTTTCCATCCGCCAAAATCATCGTCAATGGTCACTAGATTAATTTTTGGAAAGACATCTGCATACTTATCAAGAATCGTTTGATTACGAGGACGATAATAGTTCTTAGCGATAATTTCCTGTCCCACATCACTATATAAATAGTTCAAATAGGCTTCAGCTACCTCTTTTGTTCCCTTTTTCTCGACGTTCTTATCGACTACAGCAACCGGTGGTTCGGCAAGAATACTAATGGATGGGACGACAATCTCAAATTTGTCTTTTCCTAATTCATTCAGTGTCAAGAAGGCTTCGTTCTCCCAGGCAATCAAGACATCACCAATTCCGCGTTCCACGAACGTCGTAGTTGCCCCGCGCGCACCAGAATCTAAAACTTCAACATTTTTATATAGTTGGCTCATAAATTTCTTAATTTTCGTTTCATCACCATTAAATTTATCTTTTGCATAGGCCCAAGCGGCTAAGTAATTCCAGCGGGCGCCACCTGACGTCTTTGGATTCGGGGTGATGACGGAAGTGCCTTTTTTCGTTAAATCGTCCCAATCCTTAATTCCCTTAGGATTTCCCTTTCTAACTAGAAACACAATGGTCGATGTATACGGTGTGGAGTTATCCTTCAGATTCTTTTGCCAATCCTTAGAAAGTAATCCGCCAAGATTCGCAATTTCATCAATATCGTAGGCCAATGCCAAAGTCACTACATCTGCCTCAAGCCCATCAATAACAGCGCGGCCTTGTTTTCCGGAACCACCATGTGATTGTTGAATGGTCACTTTCTGGCCTTTTTCTTTTTCCCAGTACTTAGCGAATTCTCCGTTAAACTCTTCATAAAGTTCCCGGGTTGGGTCATATGAGACATTCAATAATTGGACTGGTTCCTTCGTTTTTGCAGATTCTTGTTCGGTTCCTCCATCCTTTTTCTCAGAACTTTGGTTACTTGCCTGAGAGCCGCATCCGGCCAAAATAAGAGCGATTAGAATGAGTACAGTTGTGAATTTGTAAGCTATTTTCATTAGTAATTTCCCCCTTTTTTATAAACAAAAAAGACTACCTATCCCTAGACCATTCCTTTTAGAATAAGTTTCTGCGTTTGGCCTCAGTAAAAGACCCGTCAGAAATGCTCATCTTTCGGATAGTCTAGGAAATAAGTAGCCTTCAGTGGACTGATCGGCTGTTTTTTTAAAATGAACCCAATAATAAGTGTGGTTACTTTTGTTCTTTAGGTGCGTACTTTTTTTGTTGTGCAAATCTAGTTTTCTCTGTTTTATCAATTTGAGTAATGGTGCCGTCATGAACTGTTATCACCACAGATCCATACTCTAACCCTTTAAGTAACGATAGAATATAATTTGCCTTTGCTTGATCCACGTATGCCATCGTATCATCCTCTCTCAATCTACCAATTTCACATAAGAATACTTGGTTTTATTTCAATAAAAAACGATCCAATGACAGACAACAATGTGGACTGCACTTACTAATCGGAAAATTCATGATCAGTCACCTTCCTAACAAAAGAGGCCTATACCCCTTTATTATATCTAAGAGTATAAGCCTTTGGTTTTCCAATCAGCTTAATTTTATGTTTACAATTTATTTGAATTATTTACATTTTATTCTGACTTTTCCTACCTGTCAAGTGGGTTTTTAAAAAAACCTTTGCATTATTCAAAAGTAAGTCGAAATGCTTTCACAATAATACCATCATCCGCAGGTTCAAAGTCGTATTGAGGTAACCGTTCAAAACCCATTCGTTCGTAAAGTCTCATCGCGCTTTTCATAAAATCTGCTGTATGCAGGCCAATCGCTAAAAATCCCTGCGCTTTTGCACGCCTTATACATTCTGAAATCAAAGCACCTGCTACTCCTTTTCCTCGAGCATGCGGTGTGACTGCGAGCATCCGAATCTCAGGGTAATCCAGTTCATCGACTAATCCTCCATACGCATTGATTTTGGCTGGAAATAAGGCAACACTGCCTACGATGCTCCCATCAATCTCCGCCACAATCCGTTCCACATTTTCCTGCAAATCTGCTTCCGAAGAGATAGCTTGTTTTAGAGCCTGCCAGTGCTCATTAGGTATGTTTTGGGCATGTTCTACATAGGAATGAACTCTTTGGTCGCGAATAAGAGGTAATTCATTCGCTCCAGCATCACGTATAATCATTTTTTCACCTACTTATAATCTTTTTTTCTCTCAGTGTATTAAAAATTTCTTTACGTTATTACTTAAAGCTTGTCGATGATGTTCTGATGTCAAACCAGATAGATCAGGGCCCTTCGGTAAAATAGTATATCCCTTTTGATCATTACTCGCGATATGGTTCGACAAATAATAATGCCTTTTAATCGCATCAAAATCTGTCGTATCACCAAACCCAGGGGTCTGATAAAGATCCCTTAAATAGCCCCATAGATTAGGAAAATCGACAATCCGATTTCGATTGGCCTTGAAGGCAGAATAATATGCAGCATCGAAGCGGATTAACGTAGCATACAACCGAACATCAGAATCCGTAATAAAATCACCAAATAAGAACCGCTGTTTCGACAGACGCTCTTCCATCTCATCTAATCTTGAAAATAAGATGTCATATGCCTGTTCGTAGGCCTCTTGTGATTGGGCGAATCCACATTTATAGACGCCATTGTTGACCTCATGGAAAATGACATCATTTAAAACATCAATCTCCGCACGTAAATGTTCCGGATACAAATTAGGTGCATGCTCTTTGTGAAAAGGGACCCAGACCGTTTCGAGATAGTTGGTCAGTTTGAAATAATCATTATTAACGACCTTTTGTTCTTTAACATCCACGATTACCGGCACCGTCGGCCTGCCAGTATAATCTGCAGCTGTTTTTAAATAAATTTCACTCATATATCTAATTCCTAATACTGGGTCTACGCCGTCCTCATCTAAAGAAAACTCCCAATCGACATGGGGGAGTTTTGGGCGCATAGGACTAGCTGTCCCTAAACTGATTGCTTCTTCTAGCCCAAGGATACGACGGACAATAACCGACCGATGGGCCCATGGGCAAACGGCTGACCATAATAATCGATAACGCCCCGCCTCAATAGGCAGCTCCCCTTGGTTTTGACCAAAAGGCGTGGTAAATCTATTTTTTTGACGATTAAACGAACCATCCGCTGTAATCTCTTTAACGGCATTTGGACGATTATTTATTCCCTGATTATCTTGTGACATGGAATGCATCCCCCCTTATTGATAAAAAAATAAAACCTTAGTAATTCTATCGGCTTTATTAATTTTAGTATGATTAACTTTTATAAGTCAATGATATTACCTGACTACATTTATAATTCAGAATTATTTTCTTAAAGTGACCCAATTCTAACGAAAAAGGACATCTCCATGTTGAAGATGTCCTTTTTCCGCTATTAAGCTGCTTTTTGTTCTTGATAAGGTTTAAGCTTATGGCCTTCCCATCTAGTAATAACAATGGCCGCCAATGAGTTTCCAACAATGTTAACACAAGTACGTGCCATATCAAGGATCCGGTCAATCCCGGCAATAAATGCTAAACCTTCTACAGGGATTCCTACGCTTCCCAATGTAGCTAAAAGAACGACAAATGATACGCCTGGAACCCCGGCAATACCTTTAGAGGTTAACATTAATACAAGTACTAATGTGATTTGATGGCCAATACTCATATGAATACCATACATCTGTGCAATAAACAGCGCTGCGATCGCTTGGTAAAGGGTCGATCCATCGAGGTTAAAGGAATATCCTGTTGGAATGACAAAGGATGTAATCGCCTTAGGACAACCAAGCTTCTCCATTTTTTCCATGATTTTTGGAAGAACGGCTTCCGAACTTGCTGTTGAGTAGCCTAAAATTAATTCATCTTTTAAATACTTAATGAGATGGATAATGTTAAATCCGACAAGTTTTGCTGTTAAACCTAAGACAACTAGAATGAAGAAAAACATGGCCCCGTATACAACAAGGACTAGTTTACCCAATGGTATTAATGAAGTAATACCAAATTTTGAAACAGTAACACCAATTAATGCGAACACACCGAATGGCGCTAACTTCATGATTTGGTTTGTGACATAGAACATCGCATCGGCAGTTCCTCTGAAGAAATTAATGATTGGAATCCCTTTCTCCCCAATTGCCGCAACTCCAAGTCCGAACATAACGGAGAAGAATATGATTGGCAGCATTTCCCCGTTTGCGAGAGACTGAATGATATTTGTAGGAACAATGTTTACAACAGTATCAATCATTGAATGAGATTCTGTTTGTTCCGCTGTGCTTACATAGCTGTTAATATCTGTTTTCGCAAGTTTCGATTTATCTACGCCAGCACCCGGTTGAAATACGTTTGCAAAGAGAAGTCCTAAGATAATCGCAATCGTAGTGATAATTTCAAAATAAAGCAGTGTTTTACCACCAAGTTTCCCCAATGACTTCATATCTCCAACGCCAGCAACACCCACAATTAAACTGGAAATAACTATGGGAACAACAATCATTTTAATTAAACGAATAAATATATCGCCAATTGGTTGCAGGTAACTTGCCACATGTGGATTACCATAAAAAACCGCACCGACAATGATACCGAGAATGAGCCCAATGAATATCTGCCATGCTAAACTAATCTTCTTCATTTGCATTTCTCCTTTTCAATATAATAAAAGTTGATTACTATAATGAATCAACTTTGACTTACGAAATGAAATTTTCTCTTATCTATACAGTTATACTTAGTCAATATTATAGAATTTTTCCTCACAAAACAATAATTTTATATGTGGAAATTACTCTCATTTAAAATATTGGAATAATAATATTTCTTATTCACCAAGACTTTTCGCCTAATAGAATTAAAAGAGCGCGGAAAATTCCCATCTCAAAAGTATAAGAAAAATGGGGATTTACAACCTGTACAAAAAGGTTCACTACGTATTAGCCTAGCTATTGATGAATAGCCTAGTTGTAGATGGTTTTCCATACTTTTGTAAAGGAGGGGTCAAAATGGGGTATTATGTAAATGTTGCTTCTCAAGTTAACATTTATGTAGAAGATATTAATCCCAAGAGCCATAAGACCATCCTCTTTGTCCATGGCTGGCCTGCGAATCATAAATTATTTGAATATCAGTTTAATGTCCTTCCTTCCTTGGGATATCGGTGTATTGGGATAGATCTTAGGGGATTTGGCAAATCAGATAAACCATGGAACGGCTACTCTTACGATAGAATGGCTGATGATATTCGCCAAATTGTGAAAGCGCTCCGTTTACAGAACTTTACGCTGGCAGGTCATTCGGTAGGTGGGGCAATTGTTATTAGATATATGGGGCGACATAATGGCTATGGGGTATCGAAATTAGCCCTTTTCGGTGCAGCGGCTCCTAGTTTTATCAAGCGGCCCGGTTTTCCTTTTGGATTAGAAGCGAAGGATGTTAATACACTACTTGTACAGATTTATAACGATCGTCCGAAAATGCTTGCTGACTTCACGAATATGTTCTTCCATCAGGCGCTCACCAAACCATTCTCAGACTGGTTTTTTCAATTAGGACTCCAAGCTGCAGGTCATTCCACGGCAGGTTTACTTAACTCCTTAAGAGATGAAACCTTATTCGATGATCTCAAAAGGATTCAAGTGCCTACATTGATTCTTCATGGGAAACATGATCAAATTTGCAAACCGCCGCTTTCTTCCGTCCTTCATCAAGGCATACAGAATTCTAAGCTGGTTTGGTTTGAGCATAGTGGTCATGGGTTGTTCTGGGAAGAGCAGAAGAAGTTTACCCAGGAATTGGCTAATTTCATTGGATAGAAGATACAAACGCTTCCTACTTTTATGGGAAGCGTTTTATTACTATTTTTGAGGATATGTTTTTTGTAAAAATTTGATTGACTCGGTAATGAGCTCTTTTAATACAGAGACATCAACATCGGCTACTTTATTGATATACACACACGCTTTTCCAGTTGTATGTTTTCCAAAGTTTTTTAGTAATTCCTCACGCTTCGTCTCACCAGGTGCAAAATACAAACTAATTTTTGCCTTACGTGGTGAAAAGCCAACTAAAGGAGCGTCTCCCTCATGACCAGATTCATATTTATAGTGATAAGAACCAAAACCAATGATACTCGGCCCCCACAACTTCGCCTCAAAACCTGTCGTTTCAGTAAAAATATCGATTAATTTATACGCATCTTCACGTTTTTTCGGGTTGTCTACCTGTTCAATAAACTCAATGACACTGTGCTCAGTTTCTTTTGTTTTTTGTTGATAACTCAATTGGTTCACTCCTTTAGATTAGATGCGAAGAATTACATACATTATTGGTAAAAAGAACAAACCACAGACATCTGTATTAATTAATACTCTTTCAATCCTTCCTTTCCTGCTAGTTCGTTGCTTTTCCACCAAATAAAAAAGGAGAGTAGCTCTACTCTCCTTCTTCTACAACAATGATATACCCATGTTGCTGCGGGCCGTCCTCGTATACTTCGCGAGAAACTATGTAATAGTTTTCCTTATTGTCGTCACTGATGACTAATTCACTTGGACTTTTATCCACGGCTGCTGCCTCTAGGCTAAAATATGGTAATCCAAGTGTTGAACTATCAAATGGCATGGTTATCCCTCATTTCTATCTAATAACATGTACATTCCCTTCGTAAATTATAACAAATTTTCTACCTCCGGTGTGCTTAATGATTTTTCTTTAATTTCAACTTGTGGTACTCTCTTAAAAGAAAAATGAAAATGTTTCGGAAACGAGGGATTATTATGAACGTACTTTGGGATTTTGACGGAACTCTTTTTGATACCTATCCAGCGCTTGTCTCTGGATTCATCCGCTTAAGCCAACAAGATTTGGACCGTGATGAGGTTCTTAAGTGGCTTAAAATTGATTCTAAAACTGCCTTTAAGCATTATGGAATCGGTGAGGAGCAGAGACTTGAATATCAAAATTTACATAACTATTATTCAAAGACAGAAAGCAAGCCATTTGAATACTTAAAGGAAGCTTTATCATCTGTGGATAATAATATTATTGTGACGCATCGTGATAAGGAATCCACTGTATTTCTGCTTGAGAAATATCAGTTAACCGACTACTTTAAAGACATTGTATCCGTGGAGGAACAAGGATTTACACGAAAACCACACAGTTCCTCTTATGAATATGTTTTAAAAAGTTACCAAATTGATTTGGTCGTCGGTGACCGTGATTTAGACTTAATTCCCGCTCGCGAATTAAATATTAAAACATGTGCCTTTCAAAATCGCAACATCAAAGCAGATTTTCATATTGACAGCTATACAGATTTTATCCCTGAAGTTCTAAACCGCCTTTAGGTTTTTATTAAAATTTTGAAACTTTATTGAATCTAAATCGTACAAGTATATATAGGTACGATGAATGGCAAAATAAAAAAAATTATGATAGAACGGAAGATCTATATTGGGCTCTAATATTTTACTTATTGGACATTATGTTTTTGAGGCTTATTATTGGTTAATCTTAATATCCATTTTTGGTTCTTGGTTTCCTAAGTTTCAAGAAAGCAAGCTTGGGATTTGGATTGCTAAGCTTGTCGAACCTTACTTAGGTTTGTTTAGAAGGTTTATTCCGCCACTTGGTCCTATTGATTTTTCACCGATTATTGCATTATTTGCCTTTCAATTCATCAGGCAATTTGCAATCGAAGGTCTCCGCCAATCATTGAATGTTATTGGTGTGTAAAGCAAAAAAAGGAGCTGGGCTGCAGCTCCTTTTTTCTATATCATCAATATCTCCCTTATATCCTCTTCCGTAAGCGTTGATATGACTTTCTCATCAGAATCAATGATTTCTTCGATGAGGTGTCGCTTTTTATCTTGTAGTTCATTCATTTTTTCCTCAATCGTCCCGCGTGCTACCAGCTTGATGACCTGAACAACATTTTTCTGACCCATCCGATGGGCACGGTCGGCCGCTTGTTCCTCAACAGCTGGATTCCACCACGTGTCATATAAAATGACAGTATCCGCACTCATTAAATTCAAACCGGTTCCTCCTGCTTTCAAGGAAATGAGAAACAAATCCCGTTCACCGCGATTAAAGCGCTCGCAGATGTTGACTCGTTCTTCTGATGGGGTCTGTCCATCCAGATAAAAGTAGTTCATCCCTTTTACCGTTAACTCCCGTCCGATAAGTTCAAGCATCTTCGTAAATTGGGAAAAAATTAATACCCTTCTTCCAGAGAGCTTTGATTCTTGGATAATCTGCAAGAGCTGTTCAAATTTCGCCGAATTTCCTTGATAACCATCTACAAACAAACCTGGGTGACAACAAATCTGCCGCAGCCGCGTCAAACCTGCCAATATTCTGATTCGATTTTTGCGAATCGTATCTTTGTCGAGATGCTTCAACGTGTCGTGCCTTAGTTTCGCCAAATAGGCAGCATACAATTTCTTTTGTTCAGGGAACAGTTCGACCGATTCCAAAGACTCCATTTTTCCAGGAAGTTCAGCGAGAACATCTTCCTTTAACCTGCGCAGTAAAAAAGGACGGATTCTCCGCGCAATCGTTTTTCTTGAAAGCTTGCTATATTCCTTTAGCCCGAGAAACAGTTCTGGAAAAACAACATGAAATATCGACCATAACTCCTCTAAGGCATTTTCCACTGGTGTACCTGTAAGCGCAAAGCGATGCTGGGACTGCAGTTTCTTTACTGCTCGGGCTGTTTGTGTCACCGGGTTTTTAAAGGCTTGGGCCTCATCGAAAAACACGGTATGAAACATTTTTTTCTCAAACCAGGTAATCTCACGGCGCAATAACGGATAGGAGATTATCACGACATCAACATTTGTATGTTCTTTCAGCAGTTGGGTCCGCTCTGCTTTCGTTCCATCAATAACAACTGTTTTTAACTGAGGAGCGAACTTCCTGCATTCACTCAGCCAGTTATAGGTTAACGATGACGGACAAACAACAAGGGCCGGCTGCTTATTTTTTCGAATATCAGACTGGACTGATACAATATACGCGATGCTTTGAATCGTTTTTCCAAGCCCCATATCATCCGCCAATATCCCTCCGAATCCATAGTAATCCAGAGTTTTCATCCATTTAAACCCGTGTTTTTGATACTCTTTGAGTATAGGATCTAAACTTGTAGGCACCTCGAATTCTAACTTGCCAGGATGGTGAAGGTGATCCAGGAACTGCCGAAAGGATTCTTCTAGTTTGAACGCATCACTTATCTCAACCGTATCAAGGAGTTGAAGACTCTGCTCTATTGGTAGATCTAATCCACTGGCGAGGTCCTTATTTTTGGCTAGAGGTGAATAAAGAAAACGCTGGATTTCTTCAAATTCTCTTGTCTGAAGCGAAAGCAGCGACCCATTTGGCAGACGATAATATTTCCTTTTTTCCTCTAAAGCCGCCAAAACCTCACGTATTTGTCTTTCAGGAATACCGTCCATTTCAAATTTGAATTCAAGCCAGTTGGTCCGTACCCTTTTAACCCTTACCCTTACCTGCGGACGAAAATTCTCTCTGGAAATCCGATTTCGGACCGCTGTCGTTGCGTAGATTCGGACAAGTTTTTGAAGTCTTGGAACGACATAAGTTAAAAAGTCATATTCTAGTTCTTCGTTATGGAGATAATATCCGCCATCTGTCTTGGCAAACGAACTATCCTCAAAGATCTGCAAGATTTCTTCTTCCTTATCCACATCGCGAATCACTACCGATCCAGACGGGAGGTCCCTATTTTCCAATGGATTAATGATTGTATTTTCATAGTGAAATTCGAGTCCGGCCAGCAAGCGGTTTTTCAATCGATCTAAGTAAAGTTTGGCTACCAGTGGCGTGTTCATCCATTGCTTCGTGATTGTTTCAGCTATCGTAACCTGGCCTAGTTTTTTTAGTCCAGGCGCCACTTTTTCCAAAAAAAACTGAATTTGCTCTTCTGGAATCGGAATTTGACTAATTCCTGAGGCATCAAGCATCTTTTTGAGATCAGAAAGACGTTTAAAGTCGTGATCTTCGAGCTGTTTCATTTTCCCCTCAAATAGAACGGAATGATAGGGTTCGAAGAATATCATCCGCTCCAAGTTTTTTACTTTCAGCTGATAGCCGTTCCCATCCGCTTTTGAAAAATCAAATTGTAAGGGTAGCCCTTCCTCAGATACACGAAGCCCCGGATAGGTTTGGCCCTCATACTCCACTAGCACATTAGGTATCTTGCGAAGGAAAGAAAGAAGGCGGCCCCAAGCGGATGATGGAATGAATAGCATTTGCAGTGTAGTGGTATTGTTATTGGTGTCAGGCACCGCATCCATATAAACTTTTTCATCTCGCACCACTTGAATGAGCTGTTCTAGAATGTCATTGCTTTCTTGATGAAAGCAATGCTGACTTGGGTCAAAGGTAAATGAATTGGTAAGTGTATAGGTTTTTCCTGCTCTAATCTGTTCTAGAAATTCACGGGTGTTTGGGACAACGATGCTTTCGAGCGTAATTTCGATTGTAAATAGATTGGTTCCCCAGCCAATATCAACGGGCTTCAAGATAAACCCGATATCCAGTACATTTCTTTTTTCAAAATGACGTTGATGACCGCTTGATCGCACGGGCTGATCCGAAAAGAGATGGAGTAATCCTTCGGTCAGTTCTTGCTGGGTTGATTGAGACACCGACGGGATTATCCCTTTCTGTTGGTGATTGTAAATCGCTAGTAGAACGGACGCAACATGCTGACACTCCTTTGAAAAAGAAGCCAGTTTTGGGCAGCTGCATTCCGTTCGGAGGTCGCCACTGGGACCTATTTCGATTGTCACATGAAAATCTTCATCACCTGCCACGGTTGCTTGACAGCGATGTGGGAGATATTGCTGAAATATAACTTTATTTGTTTGATAAAAATACTCTCCTCGTTTGAAGGAGACAGTGCCGCACATTTCTTTAATACGTTTATGAGTTAATGTTACGTCCAAGTGTCCTGCTCCTTCCTGAGGTTTAGGTTCTACTGTCCTTTAAGATATAGAACATTATAGCACAAGTAATATTTTTTCTAAGGAAAGAAAAAGCGCCTGCCCTTTAATACTAAGGGCAAACGCTTGATCATTAAATTCTATTCTTCAAAACCAACTCTCATTGTATCCGGATGGGAGCCAGCGCGGCTATCTTGATTTAATTCATCGATTTTGTCCATATCCTCAGCGGATAATTCAAAATCAAAAAGATCTGCATTTTCGATAATGCGATGTTCTTTGATTGATTTTGGAATGGTCACTACACCATGCTGCAAATCCCAGCGCAAGATTACCTGAGCAACTGATTTATTATATTTATGGGCAAGATCCTCAAGAACTGGTTCATTTAGAAGTTGGCCTTGTTTTAATGGTGACCATGCTTCCAATTGAATGCCTTCCTTTTTACAGTAAGCCAGCAATTCTTTTTGGGTTAGATGTGGATGGAATTCTACCTGGTTTACCATTGGTTTAATCTCTGCGGTACTGATTAAATCTTCTAGATGATGAACAAGGAAGTTACTTACACCAATGGCGCGTACACGGCCATCTTTATAGAGCTTTTCCAGAGCCTTCCATGTTTCTTTATATTTATCTTTTCCTGGCCAGTGGATTAAATAAAGATCCAAGTAATCGAGTCCAAGTTTATTTAAACTAGTTTCAAATGCTTCTAAGGTTGTCTCATAGCCTTGATCAGAATTCCATACCTTGGTCGTGATAAATAATTCTTCACGCGGCACCCCTGATTCTTCTATTGCTTGACCAACGCCTTCTTCATTTTTATAGATAGCGGCGGTATCAATACTAATGTATCCATTCTTAATGGCTGCTTTAACGGATTGAACTACCTCTTCTCCTTCTTTTACTTTGAAAACACCTAATCCTACCCACGGCATTTTTACACCATTATGTAATGTAGTTGTGTCTTTTAAATTTGTTGGCATCATCTATTCCTCCTCTTTATTAAAGATCGAAACAAACACTAGCTAGTCCTTGTTTCGATACTGGAAAACCACGAAATGGAATACAGCTTATCTTCCTCTTGCAATTTGAACTTTTTCAACATACTGTTTTGCATACTCAGTAATCTTGTTGTATTCCCCTGTTTTAGCCGGTGCTACTAGATTACCGCCTACTCCGACGGCTACACAGCCATTCTTAATCCATTGTTCAACATTATCTAAATCGACTCCACCAGTTGGCATAATGTTTATTTGCGGAAGCGGCGCTTTTACTGCTTTGACAAACTCTGGACCAAAGGCACTGCCAGGGAACAATTTCACAATATCTACTCCCGCTTCTAAAGCACGTTTCATTTCAGTGAGGGTCATACAGCCAGGCATGTAGGGTACTTGATAAAGATTACATAACGTTGCCGTTTCTTGATCAAAGGCTGGACTCACCACAAACTGTGCCCCCGCCAAAATGGCAATCCTGGCCGTTGCTGCATCTAGTACTGTTCCCGCTCCAATCACTACATTATTATTATCTTGATAATGGTTTGCTAATTCTTTAATCACTTCATCTGCGCCTTGGACGGTAAAAGTAACTTCAATCCCTTGGATGCCGCCTTCTACACAGGCTTCCGAAATGTTAACAGCCTCTTCCTTAGAGTCTGCTCTTACAACCGCAACCACACCACATTCAGCAATTTTCGTTAAGATATTGATTTTCTTCATCATAGCAGTCACTTTCTTTCTACTTTTTTTTAAAAAATTATTCTCAAAAAATTTTCATTGATCTTATTTGAATTTACAAAAGATACCTCTTATCGTATCATATAATAGAACAGTGTTCCAAAAATGTAAAATGAAAAACATTCAAAAGAGGTAGAAATTATGTCTAATGTTCAATCCCTTGAAAGAGCTCTAACCATATTAAATAAGCTTTCTGAATATCCCGACGGCATCCAGATTACGCGGCTATCGGAGCAGGTTGGACTGACAAAAGGTACCCTTCATCGATTGTTATCCACATTATCGAGTATGAATTATGTTGTCAAAGATGAAGAAACAGACAAGTATAAACTTGGCTTACAAGTCCTCTTTCTTTCTAGAAACCTTTTAAACAACTCAAATATTGTCACGATTGCTAAACCATATTTAGAAAAATTATCACACGAAGTGAATGAAACCGTTCATTTATGCATTGAAGACCGGGGCGAAGTGGTCTATATTGATAAAATTGAAAGTAATCAAACCATTCGGATGTATTCACGTATTGGCAGCAGAGCTCCTATGTACCGTACCGCTGTAGGAAAAATATTGCTTTCAGACATGGAGCCGGACAAATTTGAAGAAATCGTTTCAAATACTTCCTTCATTCCTAAGACACCAACAACAATTACATCTAAAGAAGAATTCATCAAAGAAATTGAAACGGTGAAGGTGCAAGGTTATGCATTAGATAATGCTGAGAATGAAGAAGTGCTAATGTGTATCGCCTCACCTATTTACGATCATAAAGGTAAGATTATCGCTAGTTTTAGTATTTCAGGACCTAATAATCGAGTAACGATGGATCTGATCAACCTTACATTAATTGACAAAATGAAACAGTATAGTATCGCTATTTCAAGAAACCTTGGGTATACTGGTTCTTAAACAAGATAATACAAAGGTAAAGAAAACCAGATCAAACGGATTTTCTTTACCTTTTTTCATCTCATCTATTAACGCTTCTCCAATGATTCTTCAATAAAAGCTTCCAAGTTGGCTCTATTAGGTAATCCGTCGTTATCACCAGGGGACATCACTGCAAGCGCACCGATTGCAGCTCCGCGTCCTACTGCTTCCTTCAAAGGTAAACCTTCCAATATCCCGCTGACCACCCCAACAGCAAATCCGTCACCAGCACCTACCGTATCAACGACTTTCTTTACTGGGAAACCGTCTGTGTAGAATTGCTCACCTTGTGAACTTGTGAACGCCCCTGCTGCCCCGAGCTTAATAACGACTGTTTTTACACCGGCGGCGTGATAATAAGCAGCAATCTCCTGAACATCTTCTTTACCTGTTAACAGTTTTCCTTCCTCAATGCCAGGAAGAACAATGTCTGCACGGCAGGCCAGGTCGTTAATGACTTGGGCCATTTCGTTTTTGTCAGTCCAAAGGCCTGGACGCAAATTAGGATCATACGAAATTTGCACGCCTCGCTCCCGAGCTTCCTTCATAAGTTCGTTAACCATCTCTCGACATCCTGCTGATAAGGCAGGCGGAATACCCGTTAAATGAATATGGTCAAATCCGTCCCAGTTCAAATGAGCGATTGTCTCCAAGTTCATATGTGAAGCTGCTGAATTTTTACGGGCTGAAAACACTTCCGGATCACCGCTCACGACCTTTTCCTTCCATTGCATCCCTGTTAAAAAGTTTGCATTATACGTCACATACGTGGTATCAATCGCATTCTGCTTTAGAAACTTTTCAATATTTTTGCCAAACGGGTCCATCCCCAATTGGGTAATATAGGTAACGTCATGCCCTAAGCGTGACATCCCAATCGAAAAATTAACCTCAGCCCCTGCAACAAAACGATCAAATCGCTCAACATTTTCTAAGGAGCCCTCTTGGTCTGCTACAAAGAGTGCCATTGGTTCTCCTACTGTCATTATTCTACTCATACGATTCTCCCCTTAATTGAAAGAGAGACATACGCCAATATGTCTCCCTTGATTTACTTATCAAGCCGTGATTTTCTTTCCGCCCGGAACAACTGGTTCATTGTTTTTCTTTTTCATATATTGTGACCAGTAGGCAGTTAAAATCGGAACTAATATCGATGTTACGATCACAGACGCTGCACACAAAGCCGTTGCCGATTGTGCAACCGGAAGAAATTCAGGTTTCATCGTAGCAATGATCATCGGATTGGCCACTGCAGCGCCTGCTGTACTTGATGCTGCAAGTCCTGCTGTACCGTTTCCGCCACCAATAAACTTATCAGCTAGCATTAATGGAATTCCTGTGATAGCGATTACAAGAAGACCCAATAAAATTCCTGCCAGACCTGTCTTCGCAATCACAGTCAAATCAATCGAGTTACCAAGAGCAAAACCAAAGAATGGAATCATGGTATGTGTAGCTTTACTGAAAAATTCACGGAAATCTTTATCCAAGTTACCAAGAATAAATCCTACTAAGAAAGGTAAGACAGCGCCTACAAATGCTTGCGGCTGGAATGCAGCTAACCCCGTTGAACCAAGAATTAACATAGTCACGAGTGGACCTGACTCAAGTGACATAAGGACAAATGCACCAGCTTCTTCCTTGCTGCCGTACTGCTGCATAATGGAAGCATATAAACCACCGTTTGTCATATCCATGCATGCGATTAAAGCGAGAACAGAGAACCCTGCAAAAAAGCCTGTTTGAATCCCGCCATCTGGGATAAACATAGCAGCAACCATGGCAACGACCCATGCAACCGCTATCTTTGTTACCACAAGTGTTCCTGATTTTCGTAAAACCGTACCTGTTGCTTTTATATTGATTCCTGCACCCATACAGAAAAACCAGACTGCTAGAATTGGAACTGTACCGGTCATTAACCCATTTGTAAATGAACCAAAATACTCCCCAGATTTTGGTGCGAGTGTATGAATAATTGCACCTAAAAATAATGGAACCAGCATAAGACCACCAGGGATTTTTTCAATCGTCTTCATAATTTTCATAATTGCATACCTTACCTTTCGGTTAATAATGGGTAATTTTTTAATAAAAGTTGAGACATGCTGTGTTATGTTCCTAAATCAAATGTAAACAATCAAAGGCGGCCGGATGTAAGCGATAAGACTTTGAACCGCCTTTGACTTTTGAACCTCTCATTCCTATACCCGGATTAACGGGCTAACCAACCACCGTCAACTGCCAGAATATGTCCATTCATATAATCGGATGCTTTACTAGATAAGAAGACCACTACACCCATAAGGTCTGATGGATCAGCCCATCTTCCGGCTGGAATCCGAGAGAGAATTTCTGCATTCCGTTCCTCATCTGCACGAATTGGCGCTGTATTGGCAGTAGCGATATATCCAGGTGCAATCGCATTGATTTGAATATTGTAATGTCCTAATTCGTTGGCGAATGCCTTTGTAAGACCCGCAACCCCATGTTTACTGGCTGTGTATGGCGGAATAAATTTACCACCTTGGAAGGACAGCATTGAACCTATGTTGATAATTTTTCCGCTTTCTTGCTTAGCCATGACTCTAGCAACCTCTTGACTTAGAAAATAGACTGCGTTCAGGTTGATATCCATAACCGCATCCCAATCTTCTTGTTTGTATTCTAGTAATGGCGTACGACGGATGGTTCCTGCATTATTCACGAGAATATCAATTTTCCCATAGACGTTCATACACTCATCTACGATATTCTTAATATTTTCCCTTACCGTTAAGTCGGCTTGATGAAAGTGGACCGTACGTCCAGTCTCTTCAATCAGAGCTCTGGTTTCATCCCATTTGGTATCGTGGGATACAATAAATAAATCTGCTCCAGCTTTCGCTAACGCGATCGCATACCCTTGGCCAAGACCTGTATTTCCTCCTGTCACAATCGCAACCTTACCCGTTAACTGAAAAAAATCTAGTGAAAAATCTCTTAAACTCATTTGTTAAACACCTCTTCTTTTATGTCATATCATTTTGCAGTTTACAAGTTATCTCAGTTGGTCCATGGTTACTTGGTCCATATCGTTATAGGTTTTATTTTCTCCGGCCATTGCCCATATAAAAGTATAATTACTAGTTGCACTGCCGCAGTGAATCGACCATGGCGGTGAGATGACTGCTTGTTCATTCTTCATTACCAAATGACGCGTTTCGGTTGGTTCACCCATCATATGGAACATTCTTGCATTTTCATCTAAATCTATATATAGGTAGACTTCCATCCTGCGGTCATGTGTATGAGTTGGCATCGAATTCCACACGCTTCCCGTATTTAATTGCGTCAAGCCCATCACAACCTGGCAGCTTTGGATTCCCTCATTATGTATCATGCGGCGAATCACTCGATCATTTGCATTTTCAAGTGATCCTAATCGGTCACCTTCAATATCCTTGAAGGCTACGTGTTGAACGGGATACTCTTTATGAGCCGGGGCAGAGAATAAATAAAATTTTGCTGGACTCACAGTAGATTCACTCGTGAACTGTAACTCTTTCTTTCCTAATCCAACATATAAACAATCTTTGTTGTCCATTTGATATGTCTCACCATCCACGGTGATTTTCCCGCTTCCACCAACATTGAAAATGCCCACTTCTCTGCGCTCTAAGAAGTAATCGGCTTTGATTTGGTCATAGCCCTTTAAAGAAATCGTCTCTCCCATTGGCGTGATGCCACCAACAATAGCACGGTCTTCCATCGTATACACGAGTTTGATTTCGCCTGGCACAAATAATTCTTCAATTAGATAGTGTTTGCGAAGTTCCTCGGTTGTAAATGTTTTTGCATGATCTGGGTGTGTTGAGTACCTTGTTTCCACAATATCCACTTCCTTATACTTAATTGGTTTTCTCTTGGATTTTAGTTGTTCCACATCGTGGTACGTTGTTTCATAATTTAATTATAGCGTTTTCAAGTTCACATGGCTAGTCATAAATTGACAAAATCGTGAAATTTATTTTTTGATGAATATTACTAAACCTTTTGGTAAAATCATGTAAAAGCATGTTTGGGGGATTTTCATTATGATTACCTATCCGAATTTAAAAAAGGGAGCTGCCATTGGAGTAACCGCACCTTCATCAGGTGTGCCCGCACCACTTCATGAAGTCATTAAACAAGCATGCAGCCGGATGAAGCAAAGAGGATTCACGGTGGTCTGTGGAGAAACAACATGGACTCAAGACAAGGCTAAATCAGCTCCAGCTTTAATCCGTGCAAATGAATTTAATGCAATGATGCAAAACAGTGACTTTGACATCATCGTTCCACCTTGGGGCGGGGAATTGTTAATCGAGATTCTCGAACATATAGAATTTGAAAATATTAATAAGAAGTGGGTTTTAGGCTATTCAGATGTTAGTGCGCTTTTGCTTGCGATTACCTTGAAAACAGGTATTGCTACCGCTCATGGGACAAATCTCGTAGACTTAAGAGGAGAATTGATGGATGAAACGACCGCCATGTGGGAGTCTGTATTAGCAACGAACTCTGGAGAGGCTATTATTCAGTATTCCTCTGAACATTATCAAAAGGAATGGCAGCATACAAATCCCTCACCCTGTGTCTTTCATTTAACCGAAAAGACCGTTTGGAAAGTTGTCGGAAACCAACCTGTTAAGATCGAAGGGCGCTTGCTCGGCGGGTGTATAGACATTATTAGGCATCTTATCGGGACACCATTCGGTGATGTAGATGCTTTTAGAAAAAAACATATAAATGGAGAGCCCATCATTTGGTATTTAGAGAATTGTGAAATGAATACTGCTGATTTGCGGAGATCCTTGGTCCAAATGAAATTAGCCGGCTGGTTTGATAATTGTTCTGGACTAATGTTTGGCCGGAGTGAAGCCAATAAGTCTGTCGAAAACTATACGGTGGAAGATGTATATCAAGACCTTGCTAATGAACTCAAATTACCAATTATTCATGATATTGATTGCGGACATCTCCCACCTCAAATCACCTTCATCAATGGGGCATATGCGGAGGTAGAAGTTTCTGAAGGTAAAGGTACAGTTTTACAATTTTTCCGTACGTAATTGACCATGACAATGTACCGCTGAATTACCATGACAGGATGAGGTCATCACTTGTTTAATGGTTCTCTTTTCTTTATTAATTCATAATAAAGGGCTGTACTTGTCTGAACTACTAAGAATACCACCAATGAATACTTAATACTATAACCATGCTGATAATGTGTTAGTCCCATAAATCCAGAGACTTTTTCCATCAGTAAACCTACAAAACACCAAACGAGCACATAAAATACAAATGTTTTCCTGCCGATTTTAAATCTTTCATAAAAGTAGACGAAAAAATAGCTGAACGGGGCAAATAAAAAATAGCTGAGCAAATCAAATAGCTCATATTTGTTAGAATCATTGACCTTATAAAAATCAAGCAATCCACCGCCGATAGTGAAATCAAACAAAGTAGAGCTTGCGAATCCCCAAACTAAAAATAAAATGGTAATCGAAGTAGGTAATCTTTTCGGAAATAGAAAAAATGCCAAATAAGCAACAACTATCATAATTAAGATATAGATCTCATTTTTATCAAAATCTTCCCATAGTATCATTAATAGCTCACCACATTCCGAGAAACTCTCGCATATAACTTATAAGAAAAAATCGCAATTAAATTTAGAATAAAAAAATAGATTCCATCATACCAATAATTCCAATGTTTATAGTCGATTATGTCATAAAAGTTAGAGAGACTACTTACACCAATCAGTAGAATAACAACAGCAACAATTATTGTTATTTTCATCATCATCGTTTTACTCCATAGAAGGAGATTTAGCTGAATAAGGACTAAAAATGGAGTGATTACACTACGATTGAGTAGGAAACCCGTATATTCTAAGGTTGATTTTGTTAGTTTGATTAGCCTTAGTTCCTCAATAACAATCCAGGAAAAGTTAATACTAACAATTAAAACAACTAAGAACACCAATGTATTCTCAGCCAATGTTAGCTTCTTTTTTATAACTGCTACAAGAGATCCAGTTAGCCATGCCAGTAAGAAAAAGACCACAAAGCCCATAAGAAGCCTCCCTGAGATTTTTATATTAGTTTAGCTAATTTATAAAATTTCATACTAAAATAGGGAAGTTGAAACGTATAATCGCTTGGCCATTCAGGTAACATTGAAAGGAGCGGAGCTTATGAAATACAAAATTATCAAAAGAGAAAGTTTCCAAGTAGTTGGAATCAAGCGCGAGCTATCATGTGAGAACGGGGAGAACTTAACGGAGATTCCAAAAATGTGGGCTGATGTTCATACAGATGGAACGAACGATTTATTTTTCAAGTTGAATAACGGGGTTATTAACGGAGTCCTTGGAGTATGTGTCGATAAACGAAGCACGGAGACACAATTAATGGATTACTGGATTGCTACGGAACATACTGGTGACACTCCCGAAGGCTTAATGAATCTCGAGATACCCGCTTCAAAGTGGGCGGTATTTGAAGTGCACGGTGCAATGCCTGATGCTATTCAAAAAGTGTGGAAACAAATATACACCGAATGGTTCCCTTCCAGCCACTACAAGCACGCAGGGACGCCAGATTTAGAAGTCTATTCAGCCGGTGATCCTTGGGGCGATGATTACTACTCGGAAATTTGGATTCCTTTAAAATGATCGTTACTTTTTCTAATTAAACGTTTGGTCAATCTCTCAAAACCATGTATATCAATGGTTCTAGCGATTTAATCAGACGTTTGATTAGTTTTATAGTCAATAAATTAACGGATGATTAACAACTAGTTCATATTCTATTCATAATCTAGCGTTATAGTACATATTAGAGGGGATAGCATGCGTGGCTATCATGGTATTTGGCGTAGGCGGAGCCGATACTGAGGAAAGAGCACCAGATTAAAATGATGCTCCCTTAACTTTGAGGTAAAACAGGATATTATTACTTATTTTCCTTCATTAAAGGAAGCTGATTTGCTGTTACCGAGGTAATCTTCCATTGCTTTATCCAAAAAACACAGGCGATGATTAACGTTCCAAACCAAACGAGTAATGACAGGATGCCGAGAAAGGGTAATGGAGTCAGTTCAAATACTGTACGACCTAATGCAGTTTGGATACCTATCAAAAGTATTGAGAGCATCCATGCGATACACCCGGAGTGAATCAGCCGCTTTTTTATCCGATCACTAACTTGAGCTTTTTCCAAAAGCCAAGCTAGCAAGATTAGTGTTTGCAGGGCATGAAATCCAAATCCATGCAGGACAATGACATTTCCCCCATCCCCAGTTAGGCGGTCTTGAAGAAAAATCATCCAGATGCCAGCAAAATTTGCAGCAAGAACAGAGAGAAAGGCATAGCGGATCCCCAATAGAAGCAAGGGGCGTTCATAAGGACGTTTCAATCGAAAAAAATGGAGCACAAGGACCATCGCCAAAAAGACAAGAACTAATGAAACAACCCCAAACAGCATTCCAGCTGCCGTATCCACAACTGTTCCTTCACGTGAAAATCTTGGACTTATGCCTCTAAAGTTCTGAACCGTTTCAATGGTATAGGAATATAAGCTTACCATGATAAATGACCACCGCACCGCTTTCCGCCTCCCTGCTTTAAATCTTGTAAGCGGTAAAATCGCAGCCATCGATAGCAAAAACATGCCAATTGCGGCATTAAAGGAAAAAGCATCCCTCAAATTGCCCTCCGGTGCCTTAATCGATCCTTGAAAATAGATATAAAGAGCGATGCCTGCCGAAAGAATAAATCCAATCATACCAGTAAGGACAAGACCTCTTTCTCCTTCAAATAGTTTATGAGACGGCTCAACTTCATTTCGATTTCCCTTCAATATAATCCCTTCTTTCAAATGATTTATTTATCAGTCAATAAATATTTTTCCAAAAAAAATGATGCTATTTATTTATCAATCAATAAATATAATTGTAAAAAAAGAGAGCGATTTAAGCTCCTTTTTAACAATGATCTTTTCCAGGTGTTAATTGCGGCAAATTTAAAACTTCTGCAAGTGTAATTAATAAACCTGTGCCAATAAACTGGGATGCTGTTTCTTTAGCATTTGGAATCCCTGCATTTTCAAATTTTAATGTTAGAGATTCAAAAATGGTTAGAAATAACTTACTGACATGTTCGCGAATACCGGTATCTGATATGGCGTATGCCTGCATAACCATCAATACCTCATCACGATGCGTTTGAATAATTTGTTCGAATGCATGCCCCATCGTTTCAATTAATCGATCGGCAGGTGCTTGAATTTCAGCAAAAGTATCATAAATGCGACCAAATGCACGATCAATAACAGCCTTGAACAATTCTTCCTTGTTTTTAAAAAAATGAAATACATAAGGCTGTGTCACTCCCGCAGCCTTTGCGACCATTGCAGTTGTTGCTTTATAATACCCCCTCTCAGCGAAGACCCCTACTGCATTTTCGATTATGAGTTCTTTTTTATCTTCCCTGACTGCCACTATTGCTATCATCCTTTTCAATATCAATTTATTTATTGATTAATAAATAAATATTAATTGAAACTTATGTTTATGTCAATTGGCTAAAAAAATATAAAAAACCTACAAATTGACTTTCATTGTAGGTTTGAGGAAAGCTCTTAATACTTTACATTACCTAAGCCTTGTAATAAGGCGGAATTCGCAGCCACTCGTGCCGATCCAAATACTGTTTTACCGTTAAGCCGGCAGTGGTCTTTTTCAGAATAATTTTCGAAAAGATTAAACCAACATCTGCTCGAATGGATTCAGTAAGTCCTCTAGAGGCATAATTAACCCCCATAGCAAGATTGTAGGACATTAAGTTAGCCATCTCTTCATCGTTTAATTTAGCACCTTCGGGAATACTCTTATAATCTCCAACTGGTTTTTCTGGAGTTGATTGTGGAAAGGGGACCTCCTCTCTCATGAGAAACTCTTTCAGCTCGTCTCTAATCGGAATATGAACGGTTTCTCTGATATCCTTTAAAATTTGCTTTAATTCTGGATCTTGAGCTAGATTGTAACCGATTTCCTCATTTCGCATAGTCGTTTCCGTTCCCAATAGAAAAAACCATAGGTTGGAAACCTCCATGACATTTAATGGTCTTTTCTCGCCGTCCATAAATGGTTCAAAAACATCTTGAATTAAGTCAAATAATTTCATGTTTAAAAATCCCACCAAACTTTGATTTATATAAAAGTAGGATTTCCAAGCATGCTAAGTAAAATACTTATTAAATAGTTTCTCTGCTGTACGGGTAGCTAAAGCCTGTGTCGTAAGGGTAGGATTGACTCCGCCTAAACTATTATAATGGACGCTGTTATCTGCGATATATAACCTGTTTACTTGAAATGCTTCGCAATTCTGATCAACAACAAAACCGATTCGCATCGTACTTTCCATATGAATCATCATTCCAGCCGGCCAATTTGTCCATATTATTTTTTTAGCGCCAGCTTTTCGTAACAAATCTGCCGCTATCTTCACTAGGTGGTTTCGTTTCCTTCTGGATGCTTTGGCAGGCTGATACGTCACAACAGGCACTGGCCCATTTTCATCACTCAGTAACGGGTCGAGGGTAATTCCATTTCGCTGATCGACTTCATCATCGGTACTTACTAAAATATTTAAGGTTCTACGGTAGGAATCCATAACTTCTTTTAAGTCACATCCAAAAAGACGCCCCTTGATATCCCAAGGATCGTCCAAGCTAGGCGGGTATAAGAAAGAGTAACCAGACTCACTTACCCCATAAAAGGAAGCGGTTAATCCCGGACTCATCCCAACCGTCTGCAGCGTTCCAAGTCCGGGATAGTCCAGCCTGGCCCCGCAGGTATTTCCTACAAAGGGATTAATATCTGAGGTTCCGAGTATTGGAATCAAATCCTTTTCATCAAAGATTCCAGATAACCAGTCCATATAATGATTAACCAATCCTCTTCCAACCCATGGATTCTCAGGCAGTCCTGAATTTAACCAGAGTCTTGGACTTTCAATGCATCCGGACGCCATCACTACGATTTCTGCACTTAGTTCTTCCTGCTCCCCCGTCCAAGTGTCCCGTATTCTTACTCCAACGGCATGCAGCCCTTTAGCAGGGGTATTTTCTGTTAGTATTTTTATTGCAAAGGCATTGGGTCTTATACAAACATTTCCTGTCTTTAAAGCAAGCGGAATATAACTAACATTTGTGGAGCGTTTTGCCATTTTATCTACAGATGGTCCATGCGGACAACCATTGATACAATGACCCGAAAGCGTGCATCCTTCCATCCAGGATAGTTCCTCAACGGAGATGTTTGGATTTTTGATGTGATCATTGGGAGGCAAAATAGCATTAGGCTGTGGCCTATATCCTGGAACGGTTACATCCAGTGTAGGAATTAAATCCCACCCTGCCTTCTTCGCACCATGGTAAAATAGGTCTTCCTTTGCCGTAGTAGCGGCAAAGTTGACCGGTAGGGTCGCTTCAACCTTTTCATAATAGGGAATAAGTTCAAGGTAAGATAGGGGCCAGACATCATCGATGGCGGTGGGATATGCCCGGGGGCAATTTGCTGTATAGGTCTGTGTGGTTCCCCCAACACCGGAACATTGCCAAATAACGCCCTTTTGATTAGAATGCCGAAACCATTGGGGGCGACTGCGATCCGCTGGGCCCCAACGAAACCTTCCTGAAACTAAATCATTCATATTCATTTCATACTTGTTCAACAATTGTTTATATAGCAGGACATCCAAATCATCTGGTGCCGAACTAGATTCGGCTCCAGGCTGTATATTTGGATTAGGCCACTTTTTGTTCCCGTACCAAGGACCTGCTTCTATAACCAAAACCTTTAATCCCATTTCTGCCAGCTCTTTTGCAATCACGGCTCCACCACCGCCAGCACCAATTACAATCACGTCCTGATTGGCCATTAGTCATTCACCTTCTTGTGTTGAATGATTGCTAAGAATCCACGAAAATCACGATATCCAAAAGACGGACCTGGATATTGGGTCTGGAACCATCCATGCGGAAAATATTCCACTCTTCTGTACTCAGGAGGAAATAGTCGTGTAGTTCCGTACGCTGTCCATTCCGAATACTGGCCAAACATAGGGAGTTCATTTAGTGCATCCATCATAATTCGAACAAGTCCCGGATTATTTTTGTATGGACTACTCAAGGTTCCAAGATTAATTTCAAGCCGATCTATATGGCTAATCGCCCTCAACCTGTCTATCGGAGAAAGTGCTGAAAATGGACCTCCGCCAGAGAATGTATGTACATTAAGTGGATATTGAATCTGCCCCATCTGAATTAAATGAGCAGCGCCCGCGTCTAGTAATTCAGCAGTAGCTTTCGACATGGACCTGCAATCTCCTAAATTTAGTTGCGCTTTAACCGGAAGAGCAATTGAATGATCCAATATCCAAATGATATATTCATAAACATCTAATTCCAGAGCTCCAGGCACTTGAACGATGCCTATTGAATTTATATATCTAAAATGGGGTGGAATAATTGCCTGAACAAGTGCTTGAAAAGTCGACTTGATATAACGATTTTGGGTTCGTTCACTTCCACTTGGTTCCGTTATTTTCACCCCCCTTACAGGATGAAAGAATGATTACTTACACTTCCTAATAATATTTCTGTGTTTGTTTTCTTATGTCATGAAGTTTATAGATGGTAAGGAGCATGAAAAACTACTTATGATAGAATGGAATAGAAGGATAATATATTTTTGAACATAGAGGGATGTATAATGAGCAGCAAATTAATATTTAGACAAGCTACAATCGAAGATTTGCCTAAACTAGTTCCAATCTTCGATTCCTATCGTGAGTATTTTAAACACCCAAAGGATCCTTTGAAAGTAGAAAGTTTCCTATACGAAAAATTTGAACATTTAGAGTCTGTCATCTTTATTGCAGAGCAACAAAGTGAAGTAATTGGCTTTGCGCAACTTTATCCGATTTTTTCGTCATTAAGTTTACAACGGGTTTGGTTATTAAATGACTTCTATATAACAGAACAGTGTCGTAATGGGGGAATTGGAAAACAGCTTTTTGCCAAAGTGAAGGAATTTACCCTATTAACAAAATCGAAAGGGATCGAACTTTCAGTGGAGCATACCAATGAAAAAGCCTGGCACTTTTGGGAAAACCAAGGATTTAAAGTAGATGACGAGTTTCGTTATTATTTTTATAAGGTGTAAGGTTTTTTGCATCAAACGTTTGATTAGTTGTTTCACCCCTACATCCTGAGGATGCCACGTTTTAATCAAACGTTTGATTAGTTTTCTAAATGGCTCCGTTTGTTTGTAATGAAGAAAACATTCGTTGCCTGTTATATCTTTTCTTGAACGTCAGTGGATTTTTCCCACAATTCAATCCATCTGCCGTCGGGATCAGAAATCCAAATAAATGTTCCATATTCACTTTGCTCCGGCTCCTTCAAAAGAGGAACCTCTCTTTGGTTAAGATGCTCAAGAAACTCAGCCATATTATCAACTTGAAAATTCAACATAACAGATTGCTCTTTAGGGAAATAATCATTTTCCTCTGTAAAAAATGAAAAAGCTGTTTCATTTTCTGTTCCAGGAGTAATGATTGTCATATTCCAATCATTGTCCATAGGGATACCTAGAACGTCGTTATACCATTTTTTTAAAGAATCAATATTTTTTGATCTCCAAAAGATGCCGCCAAATCCTAATACTTTCATTTTTCCACCCCTTAAATTTATATACTATACCTTTTAATTTACCCCTTTAATAATTCAAGATTCATTCAACTAATTCCTCTGACACTAAATGATTTTTCTAGTTTAATACAAAAAAAGCTTGAGGATCATTCATCCCCAAGCCCCGAACTTTTAATATTTACCAATAAATTCCTGTGTCCAATAGTTCCCCTGCGCGACATAACCTACACCAATATAATTGTAGTTCGGGCTGAGAATATTCTTACGGTGTCCTTCACTATTCATCCAGGCTTTGACGACTTCTTCAGGAGTACGCTGTCCCATTGCAATATTTTCACCTGCATAACGATAGGTAATCCCATACTTCTTCATCATATCAAATGGTGAACCGTATGTTGGGCTTATATGGCTAAAGTAGCCATTTGCAGACATATCACGGGATTTTTCATGAGCCATTTTGCTAAGCGTTACATCCACTTTAAGAGCCGGCAAGCCATTTTTTGCTCTTTCTTGATTGGTTAATTCAACTACTTTTTGCTCATAAGCATTTAAGGTACTTGTAGTTTGTGTAGTAGCTGTCTCAGCTGCTGGTTGTTGCTGCACAGGCTGAGGTGCAGTTTGAGCAGGCTCCTTTGTTTCGACCGTTTGATTCGGTTGAGTTGGAGTTGGCTGCTTTTCAGTATTTTGTGTAACTGTAAATCCTAAACTAGCAAGATATTTCTCAATGACACTATTAAGCTCATTCATATTTGTCCCTTGGTATACATAGACCTTTTCCTGTACCGACGGGCTATTAGTGGCCGCATGGGCTTTATTTAAGACCGGATTTGACATCATTAATGCCGCTGCAGCTGCAACAGTAAGAATTGCTTTTTTCTTCATCATTGATTCTTCCTCCTATTTCGACAATTTGCCGTTTTTCCACAAATTCATCGTAACATATGATTTTTGTCATATTTGAGGAAGGATTTTACAACAGAAAGGTATGATTAATTCTATTAGAAACTTCATAACATGCTAACTCCTGATGCTCTAAGTCTCTGTCTCTATCAAGAAAAAACGGCTCTCTTTGCGCCACCTACTAAATAACGGAATAATTACCAATAATTATGAAGATAAATAATATTGACACCTCTTGCGACAACTATCCTTCTTAACAAATATTTCAGAAAAGTGTCGTATTTTACTTTTACTTTTTAGTATTAACCGGGGTAAGGGCTTGCCCGCCTGTTAATACACTCAGCATATTATCAGCTGCTAAATGTGCCATCTTCATTCTTGTTTTCACACTTGCACTTCCAATGTGCGGCAGGGTTACCACATTGGGCAGGGACAATAAAAGGTAGTCCATTGGTACGGGTTCTTGTTCAAAAACATCCAGCCCGGCTCCCCAAATCTCCCCATTCTTCAATGAATGATATAATGCTTCTTCATCGACAATGCCCCCTCTTGCTGTATTGATAAGGATGGCATCTTTTTTCATAAGCGACAATTCTTCTTTACCGATTAAGTGATGGACTTCAGGACTGTACGGCAGAAGCAGGCAAACAAAATCAGATTGCTGCAACAAGTCCTTCATTTCTCTGTAGTGAATCCCTAGCTGTTCCTCTTTATCCAGTTTCCTTGTCCGATTATGATAAAGAACATTCATATCAAAACCCTGCGCCCGCTTAACGAGGGCTTCGCCAATTCTGCCTAATCCAATAATACCTAAGGTGGCACCATAAATATCCTGTCCAGTCATTTGCATAAGGGACCAGGACCCCCATTCCCCACTGCGCAAATATTCCGATCCCTCCACCACTCTTCTGGCTGCTGCCATTAGTAGAGCGAACGTTAAATCCGCTGTCGTTTCGGTTAATACTCCAGGTGTGTTAGTTACGATCATGCCCTTCTCTGTTGCAGTTTGAATATCGATATTATTATAGCCAACCGCAATGTTACTAATGACCTGCAACTGTTTCGCTTTATTTAGCACCTCTTCGTCTATCTTTTCTGTTAATAGACAGATCAGCCCGTCTACCTCTTCTATTTCTTTTAATAACACATCCCTTGGAACAGGAACATTTTCTTCAGACCACATCTTTACATGAAATTGACTTGAGAGTTTATCAACAATTTCCCCGGGTAGTTTTCTCGTAATATAAATCGTTTTTTTCAAGCATACCGCCACCTTTCAGCATACACATGATTTAAGCTGTAAACATTTCTAAGAAGTGTTCAATAACAATCGAAGATGTCCCTAATGCGGGAGCATTTTTTCCTAAGGAAGAGAGTAATAATTCCTGACTGTGGATAGGCTGATCATTACTTCTTGATGAAATAGAATTTCTAATTGAGTTCATAACCATAGGCAGAGCTTCGACAACGTCATTTCGAATAATAATTGCTTGTGGGTTAAATGTATTTAAGATACTTGTCATTCCAATTCCAAGGTAAAAGCCGAAATTTTGTAATGCCATTAATATTTCTGGATCATTTTGGTTGGCCAGATGGATTAGTTCATCACTGGAATTGACACGATTGCTTTGCTGAAAAGTGTGGAGTAATGCTTTTTCAGAGGCGTATAATTCCCAGCACCCTTTGTTGCCACAACTGCATTTGAGACCATTATAGTCGATGGTTAGATGACCCATTTCACCAGCGAACCCATTAACCCCTCGATATATATCATGATTAATGACAATTCCGATCCCGATTCCCGTACCGACACTCACGTAAATTAAGTTTTCGTAATTTTTAGCTGCCCCAAAGACTTTTTCTCCATAGGCACCAGCATTGGCTTCATTTTCAAGAAAGACGGGTACTTGAAATTCCTTTTCGATGTCAGCTTTTAAGTCAAGTTGATAATTCCAGTCGACGTTAGGAGTAAAAATGACCTTTTGCTCTGTACTGACAAGACCTGGAACACATATCCCGATGCCAATTAAACCATAAGGAGATTCAGGGATTTGATTGCTAAGTTCCTTAATCATTGAAAATAATATATCTTTGTTGGTATCAAGAGAAGGTTTCTCTAGATGATGGTATTGATTTACAACGATGTTTCCTTTTAAATCTGTTAGAATTCCAATGATAGAATCAACACCAATATCTATTCCGATTGAAAAACCGGCATTTTTATTAAAAACAAGCATCACAGGCTTTCTCCCGCCGCTGGATTGCCCTTGTCCAATTTCAAAAATCAGCTTCTTTTCTATTAATGTATTTACTTGGGAAGATACAGTCGATTTATTTAATCCTGTTATTTCCGATAATCTAGCCCTTGAGATTGGAGAATTAGAAACAATTTCATTCAATAATACCTTTTGGTTCATTTTTTTCACTAATATTTGATCCGCGATCATCAATAGTTCACACCCCGTTTGTATATTGCGTAAATTAAGTCACCATATCATTCTGGTCATTTACTTCCATTATAAATCAATTATTAGTGAAATTACACTTCTATTGTTAAAATTACATTATTCATCACATTTTGTTAGTTTATCCAAACAACAAACTAATTATTTATAAAAAAGGACTGATTTTCCAGCCCTCGATGTTTGCTTTATTATTAGCGATTGAGATTAGTCTTAAAGAATCGAGAAGAAAGGCAGGATGATTAAGCAAAGAGACAGAAAAAATATGGCCATTGCACCTATTTTTTGTTTTTCCTTCCACAAGGAAACGCCGAATCCCATGGTATAAACAATAATTAAAAACAGACTAACGTAAATTAATTTTTCCAACTATGCCCCCACCTTTGGAGGTTTTTTTGTTCTTTTACCATAATCAACAATTTCAACATCTACTTTCACATGAATGTCCGCTACCTGATATGATTTACCCCAATTGAATTTTTTATATTCCTGAATCGTTCCAAAATATCTTCTGGCATACATGGATAATGGATATGGTACACCTTTAAGTTTTGTTTGTGTTTTTTTCAACAATTTTTCGTTCAATGTTTTTATATGAGCGGCTATTTGTTTTTTTACTATTTGTTGATTTTTTTTCTCTGTATAGTTGACCATTGACGGGTTTGATATAATTTCTATCTTTAATGGGATGGTTATAAAAATCTTTGGCCTTTGACCCTTTAAGTCCATCTTCACTTTATTATTTTCTGTTTTCATGACTCTTGCTGCAAACTGCAACTGGTCGTCCGAAAAAGGATCAGGTATATCTACCAATATATCTTGGATGTTCGTTGAATCATCTAGAATATTGATATTACGTGTTTCTTGACCGGTTAGCTTATCAATCATAACACCATTCCTAAAGACAGCTGACCCAATAAATTGTGTAACATCCAGTTCGCCAGTAGCATTCAACTGCCCTGCAATGTATTCATCTTCACTTCTTAATTCAGGATTCTTTGTCTTCTCGGCTGTTGTGTACATCGCCAAAAAGAGGTCTGTCCCTCTTTCTAACGTTTTAAAAAAACGAAAGAGGGTAGAATCTGGGATGAACCCATTATCGATTCCGTGATCAATCATGAATTGAAAGTATTTATGTGGTCTTGTTTCCATTTTCGGCCGATTATTAATAAAATACTCACTTGCCTTTTCTTTAGATATGGCTAAATGGCAATCCAAGCGAATGTCTTTATCCTTTAAAACGTCGTAAAATTTCCTAATAAAATCTTTGTCTTGTGCATATTCCTCGGAAACAACAATAATTTTCAATAGTTCATAACTAATATCCCGGGAGATGACGGAATTGCCTGTGGCTTTCGCCGCAATAATATCATTGGCATCAAACGAGACAATTTCCCGTGGCTTTTCGGTTGACCCACCACCACCTTGCATACTGCCGACTTCCGGATTAGCAAGTAACATGGTGACTTTAATTTTCCCTTCATCTTTGGAGCGATCTAATCCTATTCCGATCACATAAGCTTTGTCTTCAATTTCTTGACGATCCCAACAACCTGTTAATAAACAAACAGTGACGAAAAACAATAATATTCTATATACTGCCTCTGTTTTTTTCATGTTTAAATTCTCCCTTAAGCAGTGCAACCAGCCATAAAGTGATTGAAATGACCAAAAGTGTAGGACCTGTAACACTTCTTAAAATCGGTTTCAGTTGGAGACTGAGATCATAAGGTGATTCCGGAATGGATCCAATTAATAAATAAAGCGTTGCCAGTGATGGAATGAGGAATTCAAAGTCTTTAATTTTAAATAGCTGACCGAACATAAGTGCATTTATGTACAAAAATGCTGTGAAACGAATAAATGCCGCCATCAACCATATGACGAAAAATATAATTTCGATATTCGGAAAAAAAGTTCCAATTGAAATAAAACGAATCGCTGTGTGGAATGGATAACCATTTTGACTTAAGGATGTATCAAACAGACAGATGAAAATGATAATACCCACACTCAATTGGATGCTGACGTAAACTAAGGCAATCCACGTCCCTTTTCGAAAATCTTTGTATGAGGTGATGGACGGTATAATCAAAGCAAACAGTAAAAATTCAGAGAAAAGGGATAGACTTAGGGTGCTTTGCTTCAATATTTCAAGTTTTCCAGGGCCCCAAATGGGGAAAAGGGATTGAATACTACTTTCTTGCGTACTTAAAAAGAACGCAAGATACAACAATAGTATCGCATAGTAAATAATTAGATAGGCAACCGATCCGATATGCTGAATTCCCTTTTTCGCACCATATGCACAAACGCCCATTAAGATGGCATAGATGATGACCATAGGTGTCCTATTAAAATAAAACGTCTTTATGATCGTTGTATACGTTCTTGAATCGAACGAAATGGAAAATACATTGATGATAAATATTAGAAGACAGACAAAAAATCCTAGATATTTTCCGAGTAATTTTTGAATAACAGAAAATAGATTTTTGTTTTGATACAATGACATGGTCTTTATTAATAAAAAGAGCGGGATAAAAGAGATTACGGCCGTTATGATCGGGATCATCCATGCTGCATTTTGGACCTTTTGAAACAGAGCAGTTGGTGTGTCTTCAGTTATTTTTGCACCAACCATTAAAATGGCGATGGACACATATTCACGGATACCAATTTTTCCAGGTTGCTGCTTCATAGGTTTTTTATCCCTTTCCTCGTTTGACAGTATCCTTTGGATTTAAATACCCTGGACGAAACCTTTCTTTCATGGGAACATGACGAATAATTAAGTCTTTTGAAGAGATGAAATGTGGCGTCATGGGTGCAAAGTAAGGAATGCCAAATGATTTTAATGACACTAAATAAAAGAGTCCCGGTATAAATAAAGCTATTGCGCCATAAATACCCATAAAGGCTGCCGCAAAAATAAACAAAAAGCGCGTGATGCGAATCGCAAAATTCATGCTCACATCACTGATAATAAAGGAGCTTAAGCCACTTAAAGCAATAACAATGATGACAATCGGACTAATAATATTCGCTTGAACAGCAGCCTGGCCTAAAATTAGTGCACCGACAATCCCAATCGTTGGACCAATAGGGGTTGGCACACGTAGACCCGCTTCTCGAATGAGTTCAAAGGCGATTTCCATCATGAAGATTTCAACGGTCGATGGAAAAGGGACACGTTCCCTTGTCCCGGCAATGGCCATTAACAAATCAGGCGGGATCATCCCTACATGATAATTTGTAATCGCAATATATAAGGGCGAAGCAAACATGGCGACAAACAAAGCTTGAAATCGCAAAAACCTGATGAAATTACCATAGGGTGTGCGTAGATAATGGTCTTCGGGCGAATGAAACATTGACCAAAAGGTAGCAGGCAGTACCAGACAACTTGGAGAATTTGTCATTAATAAAACGATGTGACCTTCTTCAATGAAAGATGTCGCCCGGTCAGGACGTTCTGTATATAATATGGATGGAAATAATGACCTTGGTCGATCTTCTAGGTATTGCTCTAAAATACTTAGATCAAGAATCCTATCCGTTTCGAGCGAAGCTAACTTATCTTTTATCGTTTGAAGCAATTCATCATTTACTAGGTCTTTTTCATAAACCAAAAATACATCGTTTCTGGATCGTTTCGTAATAACCTTAGCCTCAACAATAAGATTTTCATTTCTTATCTTTTTACGAAGTAAGGCAATATTATCGATTACCTTTTCGTTAAAAGCTTCCTTTGCCCCTTTTACAATCACTTCATTATCGGATTTCTCAATGGAACGGCCTGTAATTTTCGTCGTTTCAAATAAGTAGCATTGAGTATCGCCATCCACAAAGAGTGCAGTGACTCCACCTGTAATAAATTCCGTAATTTCCCCAATATTTGTTGCTGTTCTTTCACTTGGGTAGGAAGTGATATTTTGAATCTTACCTGACGGCTGATCGTTTCCAATTAATTTTTCCATGATGCCTTCTTGAATGCTCTGTGCGTCGACCATCGTAGTTATGTAAATGATAAAAGCACGGAGATCAAGTGAACCGATGGTAAACTCACGTACCTTGATATCGATATTCTTTGGTATACTGAAAATGGACTTAAATGTCGCTAAATTTTGATCATAATTACTGCTAATATCTTGTTTTTTTAGTTCAATATCCTGTGCATTGGACTGTTCACTAAATTGTGGTTCTGGATTGAGTTTCTTAAAAAGCGGCTTTAAGATTTTTTTCTTCAAAATGAACCACCCCCTAATTTTTATATTGTTTTCCAGTTTTAGGGGTATTTATGTATATATCGTTAGAATACCGCAACTATATTTTCACAATTGTTCATAAGGTAAAATGGGTGGTGGATCTAGTTTGATTTTTCTATTTAGTGATATCCTTGAAATGACAGACGAGGACTCTGCCAGCCTTTTGATTTCATTTGCGGGTAGTTCCATCGACACACCGTTTAGGGCTGTCGTATATTTGTGACGAACGGTATAGGGGATCTGATTCTTATCTAATAACTCGTGAAGTTCATTTTGAAAGTTTAGATGACTTTCTTCTACCTGTTTCTTCGCTTCCTCCAATGTTAATGGAATTCCCTTTGCTTCGGATTCTATCACTGCTACTTTGGCTGGTTTTGATTTGAATTCGATGATAATCGAGATGGTTTGTTTGCTAGAGAGGTCAATGGCAGGATCTACATAGGCGGAAGGATTCATCGTTTCTTTTACCTCCTTTGCTATATCATTTGGATTTTTATAATTACTTTCTTGACATCCTGTCATATTCGATAGGATGAATGCTGTTAAAATGGCTCCACTAAAATACTTCCTCATAAACATTGCTTCTCCTTTTATTAAAGGGATTTTTTAGAGTTTATCCTATAGGTTTTACCTTTCAGGTCGCAAAAATAACTGCCTGTTTCTCAAAACAGATTCTTATGAATAGTATGAAATATTCAGTTTAAATCGTGCGTTAATCTTTAAGTTCCAGTTGAGCGATAAGGACTGACAGGAAAAGACCCAAGTAACATTACTTGGGTGGGTGATTTTGCTCATAAGGAAGGTGTGGAACTTTTTTAGGAGTATAGTTAATGACATCTGAAGAATATATCTCGATGGTTAACTTGTTCCCTAACGTTTTTGATTGAATTAGAATTGGTTGATTGTATTTATTTATAAATACAAAATCTGGTCCATTCCAACTAACGGTGGCATCCCGCCCAGGTGGGATATAGGTAACCTCTCTGCTGTGAGAGATACGCTGAGCTACTTTTAATCCCGCATTATCTACTGCATTAAAAAGGGTAGATGATACCTGACAGATTCCACCACCAATATCTTTTGTTAATTCTCCTCTTGAGATCACTGGAGCAGGTAAGTATCCTTTTCCTGCTGTTCTTTTTCCAACGACATTATTAAAGGAAAATATTTCACCTGGGAATAGAACATAGTTGTTAATAGCTTCTGTTGCAAGATAAATATTATTGCTTCGTTCTTTGTTAGATGGATTAAAGGATGTTACATATCTTCCAATTTTTTCATTTTGAATATTTCCAAGTAATTCACTGTCAACTCTAGGGTAAATAGGAAGCAAGGGAACCTCTAATTTATTTGAACCATTGTTAAAATAATATGAATACACTTTTTCTGTAAACATCTGGCGATATAATCGGCAACCAGCATGTTCTGGAATAATTTTTCCGGACTTATCTTTAATTGCATTTTTAGGCATTTTAGAAACCTGTTTGTCAATTTGATCCATACATTTTGTTAACTTTTCTGTATTAATAATAGGTAATCCAGGTAGGTTAAATGAAAGGTCAGTACAATTAGCTACCGACAAAGGTTGCCCGTTGTTAGTGATTAATAAACTACCTGGCATATTCACTTGTTGAGATAAAAATAATAACCCAAATAACCAAGTAAAATTCATTTCCAGGATACCTCCTTTTCCTTTAATATGAATTGAAATCTTCCAATTCATACAATCCTCCTTGTACTTTAAAACAATTTAATGGTTGATTTTTATATTATTCCAGTTTATAACAAAGTAAGGCGGTGCCCCCTGCTGTAAACAGCAGTTGTGCAAACAGTAATATTCAATTTAATAAAGAGGGGGGTTCTACATGAAAGGGAAAATGAGACTTATCATGACGATGCTCATTTTTGGAAGCATCGGAGTTTTTGTAAAAAAGATTGACCTATCTTCAAGTGAAATTGCCTTCTTACGAGGGGTCATCGGAAGTCTGTTTCTGCTTATTGCTAGTTTCCTTGTCAAACATAAGCCATCTTTTCAAGCACTTAAAGAAAATGCGCTTCTGCTTCTATTATCAGGGGCAGCGATTGGCTTGAATTGGATTTTTCTGTTTGAATCCTATCGCTATACAACAATATCCAATGCCACGATTAGCTATTACTTTGCACCGATTTTTGTGATGATTTTAGCCCCATGGATTCTGAAAGAAAAATTGACGAGCGTGAAGGTTATTTGCATCGCAACGGCAATGATTGGTTTGTTTTTAATCGTTAATCCTGGTGCTGGCGGTACAAACGGATCACAGAATCATACTTTAGGAATTTTCTACGGCCTTTTAGCTGCAGCATTTTATGCAAGTGTCGTCTTAATAAATAAATTTATCAAAAATCTATCGGGCTTTGAAATTACATTGGTGCAATTAATGGCGGGAGCTCTGGTTCTGTTTCCTTATGTACTCTGGCAGGGTAATTTAAACCTGGGTGGTTTAGACTCCACTTCAATTATTTTTATCTTGATTCTCGGAATTGTACATACGGGTTTTGCTTATTTTTTATATTTTACATCTCTCCAAGAACTGAAAGGGCAAACGATCGCTGTTCTCAGCTATATCGACCCGATTTCAGCCGTCGTCATTGCTGCGATTTTCCTAAACGAAGGCATGTCACTAATTCAAATGATAGGCGGTGCCCTTGTCTTAGGCTCCACTTTTTTGAGCGAAAAGCTTGAATTAAAAATCTCCAAAAAAGGTCAGACTCCCACTACTTCACCGTAATGGAAGGCTGACCTTTTTTTATCCTATTATTCTTCTCTTCTTTAAGACTCCATTTCATTAGATGATCTTTCTAGCCCGCGTTGCGACTCACAACTTTAATTGTGTTATACTGTAGAAAGTTTGTTCTACAGTGGAGGTTTAATAAGTGGAGTTACTAAAATCAAATACCTATTCGAAATCGACTTACATCATTTGGCTCATTATTGGGATTGTACTAATAGCCTTTAATTTGCGCCCTGCTATTACATCAGTAGGACCGTTAGTTGGAATGATCCAGAAAGATGTGGGACTAGCCCATTGGAGCGCAGGCTTATTAATGAGTTTGCCTTTAATTGTTTTTGCCATCATGTCACCGATTGTCCCGAAGCTCGCTAATCGGATAACAAATGAATTGGCTTTATTAGCAGGTTTGTCCTCACTTTTAATTGGCATTTTGATTCGGTCTATTCCCATGGCGTTTTTCCTTTTCACAGGGACTTTGTTTATTGGGGTCGGGATAGCGATAGGAAATGTCTTATTACCAGCCATTGCAAAGGATAAATTCCCAGACCAATTCGGGCTGATGACAAGTGTTTATTCGACATCCATGGGATTAGTTGCCTCCTTAGCATCCGGAGTTAGTGTTCCGTTAGCAGTGGGAATGAACCTTGGATGGAAGGGTGCCTTAAACGTTTGGGGAATTCCGGCAGTAGCCGCGATCTTGGTATGGATATTCCTTTCTAAATTTAATCAAGGTAATCAAAAGGAGATTAGAAAAGTCACTCCGAGCTCGAATCATATCTGGCGCTCGCCGCTTGCTTGGCAAATCGCTATATTTATGGGATTTCAATCTTTATTATTTTATGTAACGATTTCTTGGTTACCTGAAATCTTACACAGCCATGGATTGAGTATGGAAACAGCTGGCTGGCTCTTGTCATTTAGCCAAATTGTCGGCTTACCAGCTAGTTTCTTCATCCCTATGATTGCAGGTCGTTATCGTTCCCAAATATGGATTTCTTTCGCGTTAAGCATGTGCTCTGTCATTGGTTATGGAGGATTACTGTTGGGCTCATCCTATCCCATTTTAATCGTAAGTATTAGCTTTATTGGTATTGCCTTGGGAGGAACCTTTCCACTGGCTTTAAGTTATATCGGACTGCGCTCTAAGAGTGCCGGCCAAGCAGCTGATCTATCAGGAATGGCTCAATCAACTGGTTATATCTTAGCAGCAGTAGGTCCCTTGTTTATGGGATTTTTATATGATTACACTCATATGTGGACCATTCCACTTTTTACATTAATCATCATCTCTTTCGTCGTTATGCTGTTCGGGATGATGTCAGGCCGAGACAAATATGTGTAGTAGTGAGGAACAATGCTTGGCGTTGTTCCTCTTTTTCTTTTAGCAGATCCCCAGGCTACAGTATCATTTTGTATTTTCCAATATGTTACGTATTTTATCTGTGTATATCTTAGCTAAGTCCTTCTTGGTGTATTCAAAGTTTTTCATGCTAGATTCTTTCTGAATATCCATGTTGACTAATTGTCTATCCAGTTTTTCAATGACAAAACGCTCATCTTCATCATTTTTTACTCCACCCACATCAGTCAAATCAATCTTTGTCCCGTCATTTAGTTCAATTGTGTAAAAGAAATCACCTTTTGATTGTTTAAACAGAGAAGGTCGCCCCTTACTATAAACTCCAGTTTTAATCTTAACGATATCGTTGTAGCTATACTCCCTGCCCTGTGGAGAAAAAAACGAATAATTGATAATCTTATCCTTGGTTACTACAGCGACAGCGGAAGTGATTGTATATAGTAAAACGATATTAAAAGTAATAAAAGCAGTAAGGACTGGTTTTCTATACTTTTTAAAAAGCCTCCCGTTTCTCCAGGTATCCCTCAAATCTTTATAGAACACGTAGAAAAACAAACCAATAAGATATATCTCATAAACTATAACTAAACCGGAATAGGGCCGTTTAAAAATCCAAATGATATAATCTTTCGGTACAAATACGGTTTCTTGAATAATAGATAGTAATATAAAAATCCCAATCGATATTAGGAATAGCGCAATAATTGCAAGAACTCTCAGAATGACTTCTTTAAGTAACTTCATAAAAATGCCTCCACAACTCATCCTCGTATCTATCTCAAGATTAACCACTTTTTATGATGGAAGCAAGAAAACGCGTGATGTTTAACAAAAGACTGAATAGTAAACGCACAGTGACCGTCACTGTGCGCCATAGTTTCATATTTTCTTCTTCCATTGAATGGAGCCGCTATCACTGTGAGGATGACTATTAGACTTTAATCGTTTGTATTCATTTTCTAATTCTGTTAAAGAAAACTTCGAAAGCTGTTCCTCATTTTCAAATACTTTAAAGGTAAGCAATATATTTATTAATGTTTTCCTTCTTTGTTCTACAGCATTCCGAAGGATATTCTCCATACCATCCTCTCCCTTAATAGTTTGTTTGTTTTGATAAGAGTTACTTAGCAATCCAATCATTCAAATCAAAGTCTTTTTTCGCAAATTTCCCTTCTACAAGTAACTTTTTCGTCCCATCCATTCTTTATAAATACTTTTTTTCTCAATAGAATCAGCTCCTTTAATTTGGATTAAAAAAGAGACTTCTCAAAGGTACGAGAAGTCTCTATCGGAATAGTCGACTAGTGTATGAATTTTATATACACAAAAAGGAGACACAGTAAGTTGTGTCTCCAGTTGTCTGGTAACGATTATTATTTTATTAACTAGTTTAGAGCATTTTGTTTGCTTGTTTTTAATTCCGACAATACTCATATGATTACTTAATAAGATATTAACATCCTCCCATTAATCCTGTCAACAAATTATTTGAAAATTTATAATTTTAATTGAGATGACCATCGGTGCCAAGTATCTAACAAATTAAAAAATCAATTTCCAGTACAGTTCTCAGCGCATTTTAGCTTTCTCTCTGTTGAAATTCAGACACTTTATTCCCTTTTGCAAATGGCCAAGTAAACACTTTCTGCCCCTCACCGCTGCCGGCAAATTTAAACACAACAATTCCGCCGACGATGACCAGCACTCCAATCAATTGATTGAGAGTAAATGGAACCTTATTTAGACCTAACCAGCCTAATGAGTCCCCGAGTAAGGCAATCAACAATTGTGATGTTAACGCGATTGCGATGGCATAAGTGGGTCCGAGTCTCTTCATTCCTTGAACGAGACACACAACCACTCCCACTCCAATCATTCCGCTGAACCAGTACCATGTTCTCATATTTTCTAGGTGGAATAATCCTCCTCCTTCAAAAATGAGGCCGAATGTTAGTGAAGCAAGAAATCCCATCCCTAATACTAAAGTCGTCGTTGCCCATGACCCCGCCCGTTCATTGACTTTACTGTTGAAAATATTTTGCAAAGCTACTAGCGATCCGGCTATAATTGCAAACAATAATCCTATAAACATGTATTTTCTCTCCCTATGTTGAGATTTTTCAAGGTTATTCGTAAATATTATCCCCTGCGAGGTCTTTCAATCCATTCCTGTCCTTAACTAAAATGGAACCTCGATGGCGCTCAATCAGACCTTCTTCACAAAATTGTGTGATGACTCGATTTAAATGGCGATAACTCGTGCCGATTAAATTGGCCGCATCCTTAATGCTGATACTAAGTTGATCTTTATCATGCGAATCTGTTTCATCAGAGGAAACCGACAATAGGTAACTAGCTAAACGGACTTCGACTGGATACATTATATTGAAGGTCATAGAATTGTTTTTAAGCTGAAACTTCTTCGTGATAATATCTAATAGAAATTGCAGGAATGGCGCGTGGTCACTTCCATATTTCTTCAACCAGCGATGGTGAATCCCAATCATCCAAACCGGTGATACAGCCTCCACCGTGTTAATAATATCAATGCCACGGACATACTCAATATCCCCGATCACTTCAATCGGTTTCTTAAATGAAAGAATGAGTGTTTTACCTTCTGACGAACTGGTATAGATTTTGACCTTTCCCTTTACAAGGACATATAAATACTGCGAAGTTTCTCCTTGTGAACAGATCAATTCCCCTTGGTCAAAGCTGTACAGCGACAAATGCGGAATCAATGGTTCATGAAATATCGAATCTAGTTGGTATGTTTGGATATAAGCGAGCAATTGCTCCTGATCCTTTTGTTCTCTCACTCGGTTTCACCTCTGTTTTTAACTGCAGCATGCGTGATATTAAGACCTTAGGATGACCACACCAGCAATCATCATCCCGATACCAATAAACTGTGGCAGTTTCATCTTCTGCTTTTCAAGGCCGAACCATCCGCTACTATCGATAATAAAAGTTAATGTAAGCTGCGAAATCAGGATGGCCGATATACTAAGGGTTACACCGATTTCCTGAATCGATTTGACATTACTGAAGATAATAATCGCTGCAAAGGCTCCACCCATCAGATATAATGGTTTCACTTGTTTGAAGCCTTGCCATTTAGCGTCCCGAACGAACATTAAGATGATAAAAGCCATTACAAATCCCGTAAACTGGGTAATGGTTGCTGCTTGCCATGTGCCTATATCTTGACTAATACGTGTATTAGCAATTCCTTGCAGAGTAATAAATGCCCCGCCTAAAAAAGCAAAGATAATTCCCTTCATTCTCTCTTCTCCCCTAATTTTTATTTCTGTCTATATTAAAAGGTATCACAAGCTTATTTGAATAGGACATATGTCCTCAACTATTAAAATTGTGTTATTGGTCTAGATTTACCTAATTTAAAAAGACCGCCAAATGACGATCTTTTAACTGTTCATTACTTATTTTTGCTTTTTTGGGCTTGTCTTGCTACTTTTTCAAGTCCATTCTCTCCAGAAAATTCCACCTCTGCATTTGGTGGAGTACTTTTATTTTTCTTAAATTGGTTATTCTTATTTTTAGCCATCTCTTCACCACCCTTATCATTTCCTAATTAAGGATGTCAATCAATAAGTCGTCATCCACCATTTTAGTTTGCTAACTTTTTTGAAGGCTATGCGATTTTATTCATGATTTTTCTTTGCTTCTTACGGTATAGTTCCACTTATTATTGAGACGATATGGAATGGAGGTGATTACGATTATGCAAAAAGAAGGAATGGATTTACCAAGTAAAATCAAATATAGTATTTGGAATACTAGAACCGAAGAAAATCTCGACACAATGAAAGAGGAATTCGCTGAGGCCATGGAACACTCTACTCTAGAATCAAATACAACTATTAAAAAGGATTAATAAAAGCAGCATAGGGGCTGATTTTTTATCAAGAGTGGAAATTAAATAAACAAATGGTTATTGACTACCTTGTTGCTCATTTTCATGATTTCTGGTCGTCAATAAGCCCTATTGGCTACCTTGTTGCCTCATTTTTATGATTTTCAGTCGTCAATAAGCTCTATTGGCTACCCTGTTGTCTCATTTTTATGATTTTCAGTCGTCAATAAGCTCTATTGGCTACCCTGTTGCCTCATTTTTATGATTTTCAGTCGTCAATAAATATGATTCATTTAAATATCCGACTCTTTTCATGCATTTAAAATAACTTACATCAAAAAAAATTAGGCAACCTCAGCTAAGGTTGCCCCAAAAATCATTTATTCAATGGTCAGCCAGGTTTGTGACCATTTTTCAAGTTCTTCTACGATCGGTTTTAAAGAGAGTCCCTTTTCTGTAAGAGAATACTCAATTCTGACGGGCGTTTCCGGAAACACTTCTCGTTTCACAATCCCCTGACCTTCTAAATCCTTAAGCCGCTCGGAAAGGACTCTTCCGCTGATCGCCATGGACGATTCCATGCTGCAGAAGCGTTTTGGACCTGATAGCAGTTGATAAATAACTAATCCTGTCCAACGCTGGCTTAACATCCCCATCGCTTTTTCAAATCGAGGACAAATGACTGACTCATCCATTGACCTTTCCCCCTCTTTGCCTAATGCAATTAACAACATAATTACCTTGCAAAATAAATTTATTTGACACAATCGAGTTTAAAAAATATAATTACTTACATAAAGTAACTGACTAACGAATAATTATTAACTATTAATATTCTACTTTAACCAATTATGGTTCGTCAATACATCATATAGAATAAGGTGGTTTTCAAACATGAACCTTGAGGCAGATGTTTGCATTGTAGGTGCAGGTCCCGGCGGCGCTTTACTAGGATATTTGCTTGCGAAAAAAGGAATTTCAACGATTGTACTCGAACGCCACAAAGGGATTGACAAAGAATTCCGTGGTGAACATCTCAATCAAGATGGAGAACGAGTATTAAAAAAATATGGTCTATATGACCAAGTGGAAGCTGCTGGACTGTTATTGATGGAACGAGTGGAATATTGGCAGGACGGAAAGGTAATAAAGACCATTACACCTAGTGCCGGGGAGCAGCATGTCGGTATCCATGTCCCGCAAAAGAACTTGTTAAGCGTGTTAATTCGGGCATCTGAACCTTATCAGAATTTCAAGCTGATGATGGGGACAAAAGTGACGGAATTAATCTTTAATGATATGGGTTGTGTAACTGGTTTAAAAGCAATGAATGGCGAGCAAGAAGTAACGATAAACAGCAAGATTGTTGTTGGTGCTGATGGCAGGTTCTCAACAATAAGGAATCTAGCTGAGATGCCATTTACAAAGAAAACACATGGATACGATTTGTTATGGGCGAAAATTCAAAGCCCAGCTAATTGGGAGCCTACTATTAAAAACGCAATGGTGAATGGAAATCAACTGGCTTTATTTACCCAGGCAGGCGGTTTCATCCAAATAGGATGGAATATTAAAGAAGATTCTTATCCAACATTAAAAAAGCAATCATGTGAACCTTTTATCAAACAAGTGATAGAGGCATTTCCAGAGTTAGCGGAAACCATTCGTACACAGATTCAATCATGGGACGATTTTATTTTATTAAAAGTGCAAAGCTCCCATTCTCCCACATGGGTAATGGACGGTTTGGTAATCATGGGCGATGCCGCACATACGATGAGTCCAACTGGCGCATTTGGGATTAATTGTGCCCTATTAGATGCAGATGTATTAGCTGATGTGCTGAGCGAAGCACTCGACAAACAGAACCATAGTGAGGCACAATTAAAAAGATTCGAACACGAACGCCGGAATCATACAGAAAATCTGCAACAGCAGCAACGGGAGAAAGAAAAAACCTATCGGGATAATTTTGCCGTGCATGTCCTTTCTTAACAGAAATGGGAGTCGGAATCTATGAAAATATGGATTGGGGGAATTCATAGTGGAACAAATTCAATTAAAAGCAGATACTCTCTCTTTTTTAGAAGATAAAATAAAATTAGTTAAAAAAGGTGATGAAGCGATTTACCTAGTGGGACCAATCAAGCTTCCGGTCAATTTATACGGGGAAACGGTTGAATTCAAATGGTACAGCTGGCTGAAGAGTGAACATGTAACAGAAGATTTCCAGCAAGTCATTGATCAATTAGCTTCTGGGAATTTAGCGGAATACCAACAATCAAGTGTCCTCGTTTATGGAGATTTTGAATATGGAGAGGATGCATTAATCAGAATGCATTCGATTTGTCATACGGGAGATATCTTTGGAAGCAAGCGCTGTGATTGTGGTTTTCAACTGAAACAATCGATGAAAATGATTGCCGAGCATGGAACCGGCGCGTTATTTTATTTAGCCAATCATGAAGGCCGCGGAATAGGCTTATTTAGCAAGGCAATGGCCTATATTCTACAAGAAAATGGCTACGATACTGTCGAGGCAAATGAAGGACTTGGTTTTCCAGATGATTCACGAAATTACGAGGATGCGATTGAAGTGCTTAAAGCACTACGAACCAAACCTGTCACCCTCATTACCAACAATCCGAAAAAGCTTAAAGCCTTAAAAGCAGCAGGTGCACCAGTTTCTGGGCGAACTCCTCTTTGGGGCGATATCTCCGAGTACAACGAAAAATACTTACAAACGAAAGTAAAAAAGTCTGGTCATATGGCGTAGGTTTTTAAATACTCAAAGTATTGACATTTCATGACAATTGTTTTAAAGTAACAAAGGCAAATCAAATAACAAAATTCATTTGTTTGTGGACTTTTCTAGAGATATCTCTATTTTCGCCACACAGTTCTCACCTGAGATCTGTGTGGCTTTTTTGTTGTTTGGAAACTGGAACATTGGTTCAAAAAATCAAAAAGGGGTAGAAAAATGAAAACTTGGCACTATGCATTGATTGTTTTTTTAGGAGGATGCTGTTACGGTGTATTATCGACCTTTGTTAAGCTTGCTTACTCTGCAGGGTTTACGGTAAAAGAAGTTACAGGAAGTCAATTCATACTCGGGACCTTACTCATCTGGATTGTCGCACTTTTTTCAAAGAAGAAAAAACTTACACTGCTGAGCATTGGTAAATTACTATTAGCAGGAATTCCCGTTGGATTAACGGGTGTGTTTTATTATCAATCCCTACAGACCCTTGATGCTTCACTTGCAATCATCTTTTTATTTCAATTTGTATGGATTGGCACTTTTATTGAATGGATTGTTTATAAAAAAATACCTAGTAGGGGAAAAATGGCTTCGATTGCGATTCTAATCATTGGCTCGATTCTTGCCGCTGGCATTATTACCGATGGCGGCGTAGATCTATCCTTGAAAGGAACAGTGTGGGGACTGTTTTCTGCGATATCATATACCGCTTTTATCTTTCTCAGCAGTTCTGTGGGAGAGGATACACCGCCAGTACAGAAAAGCGCGCTCATGTCCACTGGTGGATTAATCACGGTTTTATTGGTTTTTCAGCCAACAAATTTACTTCATTTACCCGTAATGATTGGAGTAGCTCCTTATGGATTGTTCCTAGGATTACTTGGCGTCGCTTTGCCACCGCTTTTATTTTCTATAGGAATGAAGCATGTCGGACCAAGCCTTGGAACCATCTTGACAGCCTCTGAGCTACCGATTGCTGTAATTCTATCCGCATTGGTCCTAACAGAAAATGTAAGTTTGTCGCAATGGCTTGGAGTTGTCCTTATTTTAGGCGGAATTGTTGCTGCGAACGTTAAATGGCCTAAGCCTCAAATGAAGTCGGCTTCATTGGAAAGTAGTTCGATGTTACAAGAATAGCAAAGGGGCCATCAGGATGGCCCCTTTTTTAGTGATAAGATGGTCTTTTTAAAGAGCATTTACTTACTGCTTCCTGTAAATTGGGAGCGTAGAAGCTTAGCTTTTTTATAAAGTAACAGGTTTCTGGAAAATGATGCTCTAAAAATCTTAATGTTGTTTTATTAAGCAATTTATTTTCTTTATATTTAGTCACCATGTTGTATACAAATTGGCTCATTTCTAGGGTTGTTTTTCCCACTTCATTAGCAAATTCAGTTTGACGGGCGAACCCTGGCTCTTTGAACCGTAAATAACCCCTCAAGTGGTGATTTTGAACGATAAATACTTGAAATTTGTTGATATACATCTCCGCTTGAGTGCTGGCCATAATTTCAATAGGATCAATGATATTCTTGAAAAGAACGGCATGCCCTAGTTGGTCCTCAAGCCATAAATCCATTAGGTCTGCTAATGGAAGAGGTACTGGCTCTTTTCCATAAACCAACAAACTTAAAAATCGCAGATATTCTTGATTTTCAGCTAACGTTCCGTTCAGGTAGGTCGGCGATAAATTTAAATTCAGCTTATTATCAATTCTAAGCGCCTGCAATTTCCCTTCAAATTCGAAATATCCTTTAGCCACCGGCCATGCCCTCTGGGAAAAATAAATCATGGTTTCGTCTGTATAATTAACCGAACGTGGTATGTTGTTTAATGCTGCAATTAGATCCCCAAATAAATTAATATATTGTTGCGCGGTGTTAACATAATCAGTTTCGCTAACAGAAAGATTGTCTCTCACAAAATACGCATGATCTTGTAAAACTTCTAACCAAAATAAATGTTCATCCCATAAAGAAATCACATTTCTTTGCAAATGCTCGCCCCCCCCCCCTCTATCCCATATATATGGGATAGAGGTCTATGAAAGAATATTTTCATAATGGAAAATTAATAGTTCATAAGCTTTGGGGATTATTTTACACCATCAGAGTTTTTTTGAAATATAGATAATCAAACGATTGATTTCGCCAACCTTTTACTACTTTTTTGCAGAAAGAGTAATACACTTTTATACTAAGAATGCACCCAACGCCACCATTGCTTTCTTCAAAGCTTGTTCATAGGCTTTATCCTTACCAACCACTGTACGAAAATCTGCAACATCTCGAACAGTGGAACGCCCTTCAATTTCATACCCATTGTTAAAAATGAGAAGACATATGGTTGATTTATCACTCATTCGATGGAACTTTTTCTCTAAGAGCATTTCTTCTAATTTTATACGTTTTTCATCCTTAATAGGGTGTGTTCGAGAATACGGGATGATGATATGGTCATACATATGGTGGTTCTTACAAGTTACAATAAGAATTTTTTCCCCCTTATGCTCCACTTGATTGATCTCTCCGCATTTTGGACAAATACTATCTATGAACATATTTACCATTCTCCGCACTCCCTTTACATTATTTATTAATAGACAAAACACAGCTTGAACCGAGGTTGTATTATTTTATATATTTTCGTTTTCTTTTAAAAATTCCTTCTAAAAAATAAAGGTACTTTAAATTTAATCAAATTTTAATTTTCAATGATTGAGTGAAATTCTAGCAAGTAGAGTAAGCTCAATCTTCACTCTAAATCATTGGCTATTTCTTAAATAATTATTGAAAATGAAAAGAAGCGTCTGAAATAATTGCAAACGCCTCTTCGGAGGTATATCTGGGTTAAAGTGATAACCTCTTATTGATATCTAAATTTTAATATTACTAAATTATTATAGATCGATGTTATAGAATACTTGGGTAAATACGTTCTAGAAGCCACCCATGCCTGGGAAACCACCCATACCCATGCCTGGGGAACCTCCCATCATACCCATACCAGGGGAACCACCCATGCCCATGCCTGGGGAACCACCCATGCTCATGCTAGGGAAACCACCCATCATACCCATGCCAGGAGAACCGCCCATACCCATGCCAGGAGAACCGCCCATACCCATGCCTGGGAAACCGCCCATGCCCATGCCTGGGGAACCGCCCATGCTCATGCCTGGGGAACCACCCATGCTCATGCCTGGGGAACCTCCCATGCCCATGCCTGGGAAACCTCCCATGCTCATGCCTGGGGAACCGCCCATGCCCATACCTGGGGAACCTCCCATGCCCATGCCTGGGAAACCTCCCATGCTCATGCCTGGGGAACCTCCCATGCCCATGCCTGGGAAACCGCCCATGCCCCCCATACCAGGGGAACCACCCATGCCCATGCCTGGAAAACCGCCCATGCCCATGCCTGGAAAACCGCCCATGCCCATACCAGGGGAACCGCCCATGCCCATGCCTGGGAAACCACCCATGCCCATACCTGGGGAACCGCCCATGCCCATGCCTGGGAAACCACCCATTATTCGTTGAGAATCTAATGTCATGTTTTCACCTACTTTCTTTTACATACTATGCTTAAAGAATATAGGTGAGCTTATTTTACCTTAAAATTAGGCAGACTAACGGGTTCCTCAGGACCTAACTATTGATAAGGGGGGGAATATCGAACGAAAAATTGCAGAGTTTTTTATATTTTATCAGGAAAAATATGTTAATATTATCCTACCTACTTAATCTATTAAAGAAAGTAAGAAGCTTCATTAATCTGAGGAGGCTATTTTTTAGGAGGAATTTAATGAAAAAAACTTTTGTTAGTGTGCTATCTATCCTTGTTTTGAGTTTTTTATTTTGTAGTGTCAGTGCAGAAGCAAAAACACGAACAGGCGGTACTAGAGGGACGAGTTCTAGCTATACCAAACCGTCTATGTCTACACCGAGGACCTCTTCACCTAAACCGAGTTCTAGCAGTACAGCAAACACTACGACGAAATCGCCATCTTATTCAGCCCTTACAACAAAATATCCAAAATCTACACGTTATTTTTCTGGTGGTGTGTTATCAAAAACGCTTGTTTTTGGAACGGCCTTATTAATGATAAACGAAGCAAACGACGATGAACCTACCTACTCGGATGAAGAAGGGAACGTTTATACGCTTGCTGATTTAGAGGAAATGGACGTACAAATACCAGAAGATGAGCCAGTAGACGAGGATTTATATTCTGAAACGGTTAGTTTTGATGAAAATCAAACGGAAGCAGAAACGGTAGTGCCGGAAGAAATAGAAACTGCATCTTCTTTCGATGATACTGAAACATACTACGAAGAAGAAAGTAACTCATTCAATTGGCTCTGGCTAATCATCCCTTTGGCCGTCGTAGTAATTGTAGGAACTTTCTTTCGGAAAACTAAAAGATAAAAGAACGCCGAATTTAGCGTTCTTTTTTTACTTTTAATATGGGAGTTCTTCTTGTGATATGTGTAGGATCGTATAAATTACTCCACTCATTTCTTTTAAGTTGCTTACATCGCTTAATAAGTAAAATACATCATACTCCCATTTATCAGGATTATAGATTACGAGATATTCTGAGTTATCAATCGTCGGAATATCTTCCTCGATTTTATCTTTTAAGTTATTTAGACTTTCTTGTGGTTGTATTTGTCTTGTGATTTGAAATAGATAGTTATTCTCATTGATTTTAGATGTTGTTGTATCAATAAGTGGAATTCCCACATTTACTCGCTGCCACCCAAAAGAATTTAGGATATTGTCATAGTATCCATTAAATAAAAACTTATTTAGCCCATCGTTCCCTTTCCAAAGATATAATGGGCAGTAACTATTTTGTAAATTGTTATGGATTCCTTTTTCTGTTACTAAATAAAGTTTAAACTTTAGATCATCAAATCCATCTGTTTTATGACCATTATTTCTTACTCTTTCTTTGATGATGTTCATATCATAATCACTTGGTAAAGTAATCTTGTATTGGGTTGCTATCATCATTTCCTCTCCCTTTTAAGCCCCGGCCGACAGGCGGCTTTGATAAAAGTGTAAAAAAGAATCCCCTGGATTTATCCATGGGGCGAAGTCAATTACGGTCCATAAATATTGTTATTTTCCGGAGGGTATTCCTCTAACTTCTCAGCAAATCTACTATCATCGGAAGGAGCGGCTCCAGATTTTTTGTCAAAATAAAAAGCTATTGCACCCAAAATAACGACAGGCGAAAAAATATATAACCAAATCATTATCATACCTCCTTATTTCACAAATGCATTAATAATATTATATTACAAATTTAACTTTTTTTTACAAATATTCGCGAAATAAAACTGCGTCCTATGTAGAAAATTTCCAAAAAGGTCAGTAAAGTTAATCAATCCTATATATAATGGTAATACTATTATTCATCAAAGTATAATATAGTAAGGAATGGTAACAATGCCACGAAAAGCTTCAGTGAATAATGAGGTGCCTGACACCGAAGAGAATGATCTATCGCAAAATGACCCCAAAAAAGAAGATGAAGTCGGTAAACTTACTTACATGTTAGGGGCTGTAATGAATTATTTGTCCGATGATGAATTAGAAGAACTCGATATCGAATACCTTTTAGATGAAACTGAGGGTCTACGGGAATGGTGGAATCGATACCGAGATAGCAACAAAAAACAACTTGAGGAAGAAATTAAAGAATCTCTAGGTGAACTGTCATTAAAAGAACTGGAAGAAATCCGTGAAAAAATCAAAGAAAAGCAAAATTGAAAACTCACTAATTCATTAAAACCGTTATACACGGTTTTTTTAATTGGACCTCCTAAATTTTAGAAATATCTTTTTTATTTTAAATTAGAACAAATATAGTTAGAATAGGTTTTATATGACTTTAAGTAAAGAAGAAGGAGAATCAATTGACTGTAGAAAACAATAAGTACCAGGACCAATCATTATTTAGCATCACGTGGCCTCTTTTTATCGAAATATCGCTTCATATGGGTATGGGAATCGTTGCTACGTTAATTTTAAGCGGATACTCAGACAAGGCAGTGGCAGGAGTTGGCGTAGCCAATCAGATAATTAATATATTTATTTTAGCTTTTAACGTCACAGCCATTGGAGCAACTATCCTGATCGGTCAAAATTTGGGGGCGAACCGATTAGACCGGGCACGACGCCTTGCAAGGTCTGCCTTTGGGGTGAACTTCTGGATTGGTGTTGTGATGACCATCATTGTAGTTGCATTTGGCGGTGTGTTTTTAAAATTTTACGGACTGAGTGGGGAAGTTTACGATTTTGCTTACACCTTCCTATCTATCATAGGGCTGTCTCTATTCCTCGAGGCCATTGCATTAGCATTAAGTGCTGTTTTGCGCAGCTACGGACACACAAAAGAAACCATGGTCGTTACGGTTATCATGAATGTGATTAGTATGGTCGGTTCCTTTATTGCCATTAAAGGATGGTTCGGCCTTCCTGTAACAGGTGTTGCCGGGGTTGCCTATGCTATGTTTGCTGCCCGGATCTTTATCATTGTCGCACTTTTTTATTTTGTTTATAGGCAACTAGCTTTAAAGTTTCATACGAAAGATTTGTTTAAAATTAATCAAACGGATGTTAAGGGGCTACTTTCGATTGGGATCCCATCTGCTGGAGAAAACCTCTCTTATCAATTTTCACAAGTGGTGATTACAAGCTTTGTAGCACTAACCGGGGATGCTGCGTTAGCAGCACGTGTGTATATTTTAAATATATCCATGGTTTGCTTCCTATTTACATTTGCAATTGGCCAAGGGACACAACTGTTGATTGCCCGTTATATCGGAGCCAAACAATATGACCGTGCCCTAAAAAGGGGCCTTAAGACTTTAAAAATTGCCGTGATTGTTTCGGCAGCTGTTTCACTTGCGGTTGCTTTAATCGGCAAGCCAATTTTAACTATTTTTACAACCGATGCTGACATAATCGCTATCGCTCTCCCAGTATTGTGGGCGATTGTGTTCATTGAACCGGGCCGGGCCATGAATATCGTTCTCATGGGTTCTTTAAAATCAGTCGGTGATGTACGCTTCCCTGTTGTCATCGGAATAATCAGCATGTGGGGAATTGCAGTCGTCTTAAGTTACTTTTTCGGAATTACACTTGGTTTAGGACTGTTAGGAATTTGGCTTGCTCAAGGATTGGATGAATGTATCAGAGGATTTTTTGCCCTTAAGCGCTGGGTCTCCAAACCTTGGTTAAAGAAGACAGTGGTCGAACAAAATTTACCATCAAGTATGTCATAAATGACTTGGTAACTCTCGCTAACATGGCTGCCGAAATGGCGGCCTTTTCTATTTGTACTATCTGGACAGAAAGTGGATGGTACATTTTCAGATAAATTGGATGGTTAACAATTCATCCGGATGAGATATTATTAACCTATTAATCTTTAACGGAGATGATGGAAAATGACATGGGCTGTAGTTTCGATAATTATCATAAGTACTATTAAAATATTAGTGACCTGTCTTCCAACTGGACCAGTGGAATGGCTTATAAAAAAATTTGAAATTCATTCAAAACTTAATGAAACAGACGTCACCATAACCATTGACGGAAAAAACTTAGCAGGTGAAGACAAACTTCAAGTTATCCATTACTTTAACGAAGCTACCTATTTGAAGCAGCATTATATATATCCAGGGACTGAGGAATTATTTTTACATCCCGAAAATAGTCATACCCCTTTGGTTATTGATACGAAAAGTGGCAAAAATGATGTTCGATTATTTGTTTTCAGATACAACGATCGCATTGATGTAGTCAAACAGTACAAGAAGAAGGTCATTGCTTATAGTCTATCTTCCGATCATCTTCAAAAAAGTGGCTTGGAAGTACAATACTAATTTTACTTTGATATGAAAATGAACACGGAAGCCTTTTCCAGTGTTCATTTTTTTCTATTACTTTTTTTAATTACCCGGTTATTCTGGTTAAATCCTTTCGGCGATAGACGCTTAAGACAATTCCAATTAAAATAGCATTTAGTAGTGTTGGCATTAATCCATAGCTGATAAATGGCAAGGACATCGAAATTAATGGGAACACCCCTAATGTCATTCCGATATTAGTGGCTAACTGGACGAAATATAGAGCAACAGCACCGATGAGAAGAAGTTTGCCATACGAATCTTTTATCCTGCTTGTGATCACAATGATTCTGGCGGCAAATAGGAACAGAATCAACAATAGCGCAAAGGCTAAAAGCCAGCCGTAATAATAGGTAAAGCTCACAAAGACGAAATTGGTGTGGGCTTCGGGAATAAATTCTTTGTTCATGGAGTGACCAAACCAGCCTGCTTTTGACAGAAATTCTTTCACACGCAAGATCATAAATCCTGGTCCATCCGAATATTCTTCCGGATTTAAGTAGGCCAACAATCGATCTTTTTGATAAAATCCCAAAAACTTCCACGAAATAATACTCACGAACAAGAAACAAAAAACGGATACTCCCCAGATTAATAGAACAATTTTCCGACTAAACTTGCTCCACCAAAGCATCGAAAAGACCATAATGGTGTAAATGTAGGTGGTAGAAATACTTGGTACCGTAAGTAGTAACATGAATGGCAGAGAGAATAATAGAATAAACTGCCAGACCTTCAGCCTCTCAAGATTAAATAAGGAAGCCCAGGCAAGGAAGAAGAATGGTAACGCCATGATACTTTCAATCGTTAACGGTCCAATCCTAAGAAGTGGAAGTCCATTAATCGTGGTGTTTGAAAATAGTCTTAACACCAGAAGAATCAATACCCCAATGGAATAAAATAACCAGCCTTGCTTCTTTAACTTCCGATAATCCATTAGCATGATCCCTATAACGAATCCACAGCCGATTAAAGTAATGATGACTTTAGAGGCTAACAAATATTCACCCATACCGCCAATTGAGAACAATGGTAAAAATCCGAGCCCGAAAATGGTCACTAAAAGAGCCACCAGAATCCAATCTACCTTTGGCCGATGAAGTTTATTGAGCTGCTGCCCTAATTGAACCGGACTTCCCATTTGCTCTACCGCTTTTTCTTCAGCATCTACTTCTGCAAGTCCCTTCTCTATCCAAATATTTTTCGCTTCCTTTACATGATAATTCAATTCATCTGTTACATATTGCTTTGCTTCCTTGGATTTGATTTGAGCGATGACTTCATTTAAAAAGATTTGTTTTTTATTCACAAACGCCTCACCTCTCAAATAATTCTTTCCATACCACTTGGTTTTTGGCTTGTCTTTTATCAGCTTTCCGCAACACTTTTCGTCCTTTATCAGTTAACTGATAATACTTAGCCTCATCTTCCGTCCATACTGATTGTATTGATCCGGACTGTTCTAATCGATGTAAAAGAGTGTATAAAAAACCTTCGTTGTCTTCAAATTTTCGGATATCTCTTCCTCGCAACTGCTTCGTTAATTCGAAACCTGTTTTTTCATGAACAAGCAGCTGCATAACCGCTACTAATATGTCCTCGTCAGTTTCGGCTGGTTGATTAATTTTTCCAAGGATATTTCTGCGATGCTTCTCTGTAAAGTTCAATTGAGAAAACGTTCGTTGATCCATGGCCTTTTTTAAGTTCTTTAAACGGTCCTCCATCACCATTCCTCCAATCGTTCTTTCAGAAGTTCCTTTGCCCGTCTGAGCCTGGTTTTAACGGTGTTAGCTCCCACATCTGTTACTGCGGCAATTTCCTTAATGGGTAATTCCTCATAATAAAAGAGATAAATGACTTCCCTATATTTAATAGGAAGGAGCATGATCGCAGAAATCAATTGATCATCCTCTTGCCTTTGGATAACCGCCAGCTCAATCATTTCCTTTTTCGTCGTGTTGTTTAACGGCTCCTCTTCAGTAATCACAACATTCTTGTTGTACCAGCTTTTCAGAAAATCCTTGCAATGATTGATGGCAATCCTCCATAACCAAGTTCGTAACTTCGATTTGCCTCTATATGTATGGAGTCCTTTATAGCACTTAACAAATATATCCTGAGTCAGGTCTTCCGCGATGGAACGATTATTTACATAGGAAAAAACCAAGTGGAGGACTTCCTGTCCATACATGTTCATAATTTCATCAATAAGTAATTCTTTATCTTCTGTTTCTAATACTTCCAAAGTCAGTTCTTCCATGTCTCCCCCTCCTTCCTAAATAATAGACGAAGTGTTCATGGATAAAGTTTTTTAAAAATAATAGTTTTTGGAAAGGAAAACCGTAATCTAAAAAAAAAAACGCCAATTGGCGTTTTTTCTACTTCTATTAACTGATTTCTGCATCCTCAGAATTAACTAAACACAAGCTCTTTTTCGCTTAGTCCAAGTGTCTGCTCTGTTGAATTATGAATTTCATGCAGAAGTTCTGGATTTTTCATTAGTGACATGCCATATGAAGGTATCATTTCTTTGATTTTCGCTTCCCACTCTTTGATATGTTGCGGGAAACATTTTTTGATTACCTCAAGCATAACGTGAACGGCAGTGGAAGCGCCTGGTGAAGCGCCTAGTAACGCTGCGATTGAGCCATCAGCTGCAGTAATCACTTCCGTACCAAATTGAAGTGTTCCTTTTCCGCCTGCTTCGGTATCTTTGATTACTTGTACACGTTGTCCGGCTACTACTATATCCCAATCCTCTGTTTTAGCATTCGGGATAAACTCTCGTAACTCTTCCATACGCTGTTCTTTCGTTAACATCACTTGTTGAATCAGGTATTTTGTCAATGACATCTCTTTTGCACCTGCAGACAACATAGTCAAAACATTATTCGGTTTGACAGAAGTGATTAAATCCATATTTGAACCGGTTTTTAAGAACTTTGGTGTGAAACCGGCAAATGGTCCAAATAGCAGCGATTTTTTATTATCGATAAATCTCGTGTCAAGATGCGGAACAGACATTGGCGGAGCACCAACCTTAGCTTTGCCGTATACTTTTGCATGATGCTGTTCTACAACTTCTGGATTGTTACATACCATGAATAGCCCGCTTACTGGGAATCCTCCGACATGTTTTCCTTCTGGAATACCCGATTTTTGCAGCAAATGCAGGCTTCCTCCTCCGCCTCCGATAAAGACGAATTTTGCCTTATGGCGTTTGACTGTACCACTAAATTGATTCTGCACTTTCAATTCCCATTGGCCGTCATTTGTACGTTTGATACCGTTAACACTATGATTATAGTTTATCTGGACACTTTTACTCTCTAAGTGTTCAAACAACATGCGTGTTAATGCACCAAAGTTGACATCTGTTCCAGAATCAATTTTGGTTGCCGCTATCGGTTCATTCAATGTACGGCCTTCCATGATCAGCGGAATCCATTCGATCAGTTTATCATGATCATCAGAGAATTCCATTCCTTGAAACAAAGGATTTTTTGACAGCGCTTCAAAACGTTTCTTTAAAAAAGCTAGGTTTTCTTCCCCTTGTACTAAACTCATATGTGGCAAGCGTTTGATAAAGTCTTGTGGATTATCGATCAGTTTGCTTTTTACTAGATAAGACCAAAATTGCATGGAAACCTGAAACTGTTCATTAATTTTTATCGCTTTACTAATATCTAGAGTTCCATCTGGTTTTTCAACTGTGTAATTAAGTTCACAAAGTGCCGCATGCCCTGTTCCCGCATTATTCCATTCGTTAGAGCTTTCCTCACCTGCGTTTTCGAGTTTCTCATACACAGTAATTTCCCATTCTGGTACTAATTCTTTCAAGAGTGTCCCAATAGTCGCACTCATGATTCCGGCACCAATTAAAATGACGTCTGTTTTTGTTTCTCCGTTGTTCATTTTAACCCACCTTTTCCACTGAAATTTGGCAGAAAAGATGTAGGTGTTACACCAAGGTAATGCGCGACCTAATCACACACCTTTTCTGTCTCAAAAGTATTTCTATATAAAATTATTTAATATTAATATATCTACTATTATTATATGATAATTTTAAATTATTTAAAAGGTATTGAAAAGTGAGAAGTCTTTCCACAAGGTCTTTTATTGATATTTCTTCCTTAGTTGGGGACAATGGGGGCTAAAAAACCCGATTTTCCATAGTCGGAAGATCGGGTTTTCGTTAGATAAAATAGTGTTCAATTCTTTTATCAGTGCATACGAAGGTCCCTCCATATTAAAAACAGCCAAGCTGTTGGAGTACCACACTTGGCTGCATTTTATTTTTACTCTTTCAATTCAGGGGGTAATTCTATCCGTTCTACTTTGTTCACGATGAAAATATAAGATAATGCTCCGATTAACAAGACTGCACCAATAAAGAACAAGGCAGCACTAAAGGAATGCGTTGTACTCAAAATATATCCAACTACAATTGGAATCACGATACCGGCCAAGTTACCTGATGTATTAAAGATTCCACCGCTCAATCCAAGGATTTCTTTAGGTGACATATCGCCAACAAGTGTCCAAGTGGCACCAGCCATCCCTTTGGCGAAAAAGGCAACCGACATGATCAGCATGATGAGCGCCGCAGAAGAAGTATAGTTAGCCAGGACAATTATACTTGAAAACAAGAATCCGATTATAATCGGTGTTTTACGTGCTACACCAAGTGACTTTCCACGCTTTAACAACCAGTCGGAAATATATCCGCCGACAATACCACCTACAAAGGCACCTGCGTACGGAAGGGAAGCCATAAAGCCAACCTTAAGCATGGACATATGTTTTTCTTGTACAAGATAGGTAGGGAACCAAGTCAAAAAGAACCAAACAATCGTATTGAGGCAAAATTGCGCAATATAGATTCCGACCATTTGTCGGTTGGTCAACAGCAGTTTGGCATGAGCCCACCTGATTTTGATTGGTTTATCCCCTGCATTCGCCAATCCGCCGCCTTCTATAATATAGTCAATTTCTGCCTCATTAGCTTTTGGATGTTTTTTCGGTTCATGGATAAACTTAAACCAAAATAGCGAAACTACAATTCCGGCCACCCCTGCAACGATAAAAACCATATGCCAGCTATATTTCTGTAAAAGCCAAGCCAGTATAGGAGTAAACAGAGCAAGTCCAAAATATTGAGCAGAATTATACACAGATACCGCCCTGCCTCGTTCATTCTGTGGAAACCACATGGCTGTCAATCTGCTATTCCCAGGAAACGAAGGAGCTTCTGCAACCCCTACGACAAATCTTAGGATGAATAACATTAGGAATCCGCTAGCCCATCCTTGGAAAAAAGTAAATAATGACCATACAAACAATCCAACTCCATAAACAACACGGGCCCCAAAGCGATCCAATAACCATCCGCCTGGGATTTGTAAAAAGGCATATGCCCAGTTAAACGCTGAGAAAGCGATTCCTAGTGACACCGCATCCAGCGCAAGATCTTTGCTCATTACAGGTGCAGCAACACTTAGTGCCGAACGGTCAATATAATTGATTGCGGTAGTAATAAATAAAATAACCAAAATAGAATAGCGTACATTTGTTTTTTTCGTCATTGCTTTCAATTCTTGTAAGTTAACACTCATAAATTTCCCCCCTAAAAGATAGTATTACAAACAAACATTTTGTTAAGCATTATCTAGGGTGCATTAATTACTTTTTTGGACACTTTATCCAGGTGATCTATTAGACAGATCCCTACTATTACCAATCTCATCTGATAGGAAAGTTCCTATAAGAAAAAACGATCACCAGATTCTTAACCCCCTCCCATTACATATTCGTATTATTTTTCAGGTGAAAACCCTTACACCAATTATTACTTAACGTATACATTAATGTCAATATATTATTTTTAGTTCCATATACTCATATATTAAAAGACACAAAAAGGACACAATAAATTAAGGGTTTTTGAAGCATCGCTGTCAAACTTTCTTTTTTAAATTCAAAAAACCTATTGACGTTAACGTATACATTGATTAATAATTAACACATAAAGTCAGTCACACCATCACTAAACTAACTGGGTTACGAACTAACCATAAAAAGGAGAGTTATTATGAACGCTATTATGGAAAAAACACAGCAAAAAGAAAAGATGACTAATCTGATGTCAAAGTTTATATCCCTTGTCAGCTACAAACTTCCTGATGATGTGGAAAATAAGCTGAAAGAGCTGAGCGAAGGAGAAGATAATCCTCTTGCAAAAATCATCTATAAAACTATGTTTGATAACCAGAAGCTTGCCTTTGAGTTAAAGAGACCTTCATGTCAGGATACAGGCGTTCTTCAGTTTTTTGTGAAATGCGGAGAGAACTTCCCTTTGATCGGGCAATTAGAAAGCATTCTAAGAAATAGTGTCTTTCAGTCAACCAAGGAAACACCTTTGCGCCACAATTCTGTAGAGACATTCGATGAGTATAATACAGGAAAGAACATCGGGAACGGTTCACCAAGTATCTTCTGGGAGATTGAAGAAGACAGTGACAAAGTGGAAATCTACACTTATATGGCAGGTGGCGGTTGTACCCTTCCTGGAGTAGCAACAGTTCTAATGCCCGGTGAAGGCTATGAAGGCGTAGTAAAGTTTGTTCTTGATCGCATGACAAGTTATGGACTTAACGCCTGCCCTCCACTTCTTGTAGGTGTTGGCGTCGGTACTTCTGTTGAAACAGCGGCATTAAATTCAAAATTAGCCCTTATGAGACCTGTTGGAAGTCAAAATGAAAATGAAAATGCTGCTAAGATGGAAAAACTTCTTGAAGATGGAATTAACGCGATTGGCCTTGGACCTCAAGGACTTAAGGGTTCTAAATCCGTCATGGGTGTAAACGTTGTCAATACGGCAAGACATCCTTCTACGATTGGAGTTGCAGTTAATACCGGATGCTGGTCCCATAGAAGAGGAAAGATCACATTTGACAGTAATTTAAACTATGAAATTAGTACTCACGAGGGGGTAACACTATGAGTAAGAAAGTATTAACAACACCTATAAAAGATGAAGATCTTAAGGATATCCGAATCGGAGACATTATCTACCTAACGGGCACAATTGTTACTTGCAGGGATGTTGCCCACAGAAGACTCATTGAAGAAAAAATTCCATTGCCTGTAGACCTTAGGGGGAAAGCTATTTTCCATGCTGGTCCAATTGTTAGAGATCTTGGAAATGAACAATACGAGATCGTCTCTATTGGCCCTACAACCAGTATGAGAATGGAAAAGTTTGAAAAGGAATTTATCGAAGAAACAGGTGTTAAGCTCATTGTTGGAAAAGGTGGAATGGGGAAGAACACTGAAGAAGGCTGTAAGACTCACAAAGCACTGCACCTCGTTTTTCCAGCCGGAAATGCCGTTTTTGCGGCAACAAAGGTTGAAGAAATTAAAGAAGTACACTGGAAAGACCTTGGCATGCCTGAATCTCTTTGGGTCTGTGAAGTGAATGAGTTCGGTCCACTGATTGTTTCCATTGACGCAGAAGGAAATAACGTCTTTGAAGAAAATAAGGTGGAGTTCAATAAAAAGAAGGACGAACAAATTGAGTTAATCAGCCAGCAGGTAAGATTCATCAAGTAATTTCTCTATAACATTATATCTTTTGGATATTTTATCTATAGATGGAGATGGTTTGGTATGGTAATGCAGGTACTACAAAAAACACAAACGATAGTTCGCTATCAGAATGATCACGATGAAGTATATTACGGAATTGTTGAGGATGATGAAATTTTACAGTTGTCTAGTAATTTTACTGAAGTTCTAAACAATGAACTAAAATTTGATGGCGTAAGAGTTAAATATAGTGACGTGAAAATTTTAGAGCCTGTAGCACCCTCAAAAGTGGTTAATTTCGGCTGGACATATGCTGCACATGCAAAAGAAACTGGAGGGAAGGCCAATCTCAAAGAACCGTTTTTGTTTTTAAAGCCGGCATCTTCCTTGATTCCAGATCAAGGGGAAATCATTCTTCCTTCAAGTGATTTAACCAAGCAGGTGGAATTGGAAGGCGAAGTGGCACTTGTTATTGGTAAGCGCGGCAAAAATATAAAAGAAGAAGAGGCATTGGATTATGTTTTTGGCTGTACGATATTTAATGATGTAACGGCAAGAGATCTGACAAAAAAGGATCCCCAGTTTACACGAGGCAAGGGGTTTGACACTTTTGGTCCATTAGGTCCGTGTATCGTGACGGGTATAGATCCAACTAATTTGCAAATAGTTACAACCTTAAACGGAAAAGTCGTACAAGATGGTAATACGAATCAGATGTCACTTTCAATCCCTTACCTCATCAGCTGGATTTCACAGGTTATGACACTGGAGCCAGGTGATGTATTGGCTACTGGTTCACCTTCCGGCAGTTGTCCAATGAAGTCAGGTGACATTGTTTCTGTGGAAGTAGAGAATATTGGGAAACTATGTAATTATGTAATATAGTATTTTATTAACCAGGGCTGCAGCGGATTTCTTGAAAATCTCTGCAGCCCTTTACTTTTTGGTTCACTTATTTAGGCATAGATCGGATAATTTGTAATATTTCACTAAGGCTTACAACTTAATTTTAAAAAAACAAATAGTCAAGTATTGTTATATAAACCTATAACAATACTTGACCAAAAAACTACCTAATCCTGTTCAAAAAATTATACCGTTTGAAGTTCTTTTTCACTATAAAATGCCGGTCTTTCTTGAAGTTCAATAGATTCTTTCTCACCCGTTTGCTGGGCTTTGACACATGCATCAGATGTTACTGCTGCTATATAGCCATCCCATGAGGTTGGTCCTTGAGGCTCACCTTTTTTAGTAATTGAATCAATAAAGTCCTGGATTTCAACATCGTATGCGTCCATAAAACGGTATTTCCAATCTGTTAAAATCGTTGTGCTTAATTTTGCATCTTTTCGCATAACAACACTTGGAACTTCCGGCAATTTTGCAATTCCATCTTCACCAATAACTTCACATTGGATGTCGTAGCCATATTTGCAATTTACAAATACTTCTACATTCATTACAATGCCCCCAATTGTTTCAATTGTAAATAATTGCGGATCTTGTAATTTTTCATGTGAATATTTTGTTTTCTTTGGAAAAACCACTTGAACGGATTTATAGTCGTCATTAACCAGCCAGTGAAGTACATCAATTTCATGGATTAATGTATCTTGAACTGCCATTTCAGTAACATAGTTTTCATCAACTGCCGGGTTACGGTGTACAGCACGAATCATTAAAGGTTCACCGATTTCATTGTTGTCAATAACTTGTTTTAATTGAACATATCCGTTATCATAACGGCGCATGAAACCAACCTGAACCAACTTCTTACCCTGCTTCATTTCTTCTTCCACGATTCTCATACAGCCTGCAGCAGTAGTGGCTAATGGTTTTTCACAAAATACATATTTACCAGCCTCAACAGCAGCTACTACTGTTTCTTCGTGTGCAGGACCCCAGCTTGTAACAAGTACAGCATCAACATTCGGGTCTGCAATAAGTGCCTTATCGTCTGGATATACGACTGCATCTAATTGATACGTTTCAACCGTTTGCTTAGCGGATTCCTGATTAACGTCCGTAACAGCAACAATTCTGCCCCCGGATAATTTATTTGTAATTCTATTAATATGCTCTCTTCCAATTGCACCTGTTCCTACTACACCAAATCTTAAAGTCATGTTGATACTCTCCTTTATGTTTACGTATTTAATGTGATACATCTAGACAACGCTTTCATTTAATAGTTAATTCATCATTCAATCATTGTTTTATAAGATTATTGATTGGAAGCTTGTTGTTGACTTTCTTGTCCATAGTTACGGAAATAACTTTCTAACTGCTCAAGTGACTTTCCTCTTGTCTCTGGCAAAATTTTATTCACAAATATAATGGCGGCAATTCCACACACAGCGAAAATGAAGAAGGTGATCGATAAGCCCACTGCACTAAGTAATATTGGGAAAAATAACCCAACAAGGAAGTTTGTGATCCATAAGCAGAAAACCGTAACACCCATTCCAAGTCCGCGTAATTTTTGCGGGAAGATTTCCGATAACATTAGCCAGGTGACCGGAGAAATAGCTCCCTGTTGGAATGCAAGGAAGGTAACAGTCAAACTGAGAACAACAAACGGAAGTGCTGGAGATCCCTTAAGTACAAACGAGAATAAACCAATTAAGGCAAGAGCTGCTGTTGTTCCCGTCAATCCAGCAATAAGCATCGGACGTCGACCAATTCTTCCTAAAAGCCAGATCCCGACAATAGTTGCTACTACTGAGATGACACCATTAGCAATATTCCCGATCAGTGCTGCATTAGTTGAAAAACCTGATTTTTGAAGAATTTGAGTACCATAATACATGATGGAATTAACACCTGTTATTTGTTGTACAATCGCAATACCAATTCCAATCCCGATAATCCGGCGGACCCATGGTACATTTAAATCCTTAAATGTTGCATGCTGCGTCCCTGACTCTTGATCAATATTATTTTTAATCTCATCAAGTTCCGATTGGGCACGGTTTGCTTCACGTATTTCTTTAAGGACTCTTAGTGCATCCCCCAGTTTTCCTTTTGATGCCAGCCAGCGCGGGCTCTCTGGAACCGCTAACATTCCAAACCATAAGACCACAGCCGGAAGTGAAGCAATCACTAACATATAACGCCAAACATGTGAAACCCCTTCACCAAACGTATTTCCAAGAATGGCATTAAATACAAACGCTAACAGTTGACCGGAAACAATCATTAATTCGTTCTGGGTAACCATCCTTCCCCGCATCTCAGCCGGAGACATTTCCGCTAAAAAAGATGGCACCATTACGGATGCAGCCCCTACCGCTAAGCCCAGTAAGAATCGGAAGACAATCATCACACCAGCAGACGGTGAAAGGGTACATCCTATTGCTGCTATAAAGAATAGTAATGCGAGATTAAGAATCATTTTGCGGCGGCCAAAACGATCTGATAAACGCCCACCAAATACTGATCCAAGTGCCGCCCCGAAAAGAAGTGAACTTGTAACGAGACCTTCAGTAGCCGGTGTTAGATTTAGCTGGTCCGGTTTAGCCATAAATGGCAATGCTCCGTTGATAACACCTGTGTCATATCCGAAGAGAAGTCCTCCGAAAGTGGATATAACTGTAATCTTCTTTAAAGCCTTTTTGTAATCTCGTGGTTTTTCAATCGCCTGATTACTCATATGCTCCCTCCCCAGGGTTCGTTTTTTTTAACCTGTAATCAATGAACCATTTTCTAACGGAATTAATTCTTCATTAATGTAATTACGGGCTTTCAACGCATACTCCAACGGATGTGCAACTGAGGGGTCTTGTTCTGCTTCAATGACAATCCAGCCTGAATAATTCGTTTCCAAAAGCTGCTTGTATACTTCTGTAAAATCAATGCAGCCATCACCAGGAACGGTAAACATTCCTGCCAAAAAGGATTGTAAGAAGGACTTTCCTTCTTTATCACATTGTTCTTTTACCGCTGGACGCACATCTTTAAAATGAACGTGATGAATACGATTGATATGGCTAGTTAATAGAGTCATATAATCAGCATCGGATACAAAGATATGACCGGTATCATACAGCAAATGAACGTGATTCGGATCCGTGTTTTCCATCAGACGATTAATTTCGGCTAATGTTTGTACGCCCGTCCCCATATGATGGTGAAAAACTAGCTTCAAATCATATTCTTCAGCAATTTTTCCTAATTCATCGAGTCCCTGGCATAACTGATCCCATTCTTTATCTGTGAAGGATGGTTTTTCTTTGAAGACATTCTTCTCTGTACCTTGAATACTATAGGTTTGTTCTGATACAACAGCAACAGCTGCGTTAACCGCTTTCAAATACTCGCAATGTTTATGGAAAGCTTGCGATGCTGCTTCCACACCGTCGCGAATAATAAAACTGCTAAACCATTGTCCGGCAATTTTCAAATTGCGAAGTTGAAGCTCTTTGTTCAATACTTTAGGTTCTGGAAAAAAGCCGCCAACTTCTGTTCCCTCAAAGCCTGCTACTACAATATCACTTAGTAAGTGGGACAAGGTATTTTCTGCCCCAATTTCCGGGATGTCATCATTGCGCCAACCAATTGGAGCAATCCCCCATGAGATTTTTTTATTTTCCATCGTTTAACCTTCTTCCTTTTAAAGTAGGACTGTTTAACCGGTTGACCTTATTTTATAAATTATGGAGAATCGATGTATTATAGAAAATTGCTATCAAATTCTCAATTCTTGCTAAACTTTTATAAAGTTATCAAAAATTAACAAAAAGATATCCACATAAATGGATATCTTTTTAAAAATATGCTCTATCAAATTGGGCTGTTGATCTCCGCTCCAGGCGCTCAGCAAACCCGCGGGCGTGCCGGAGAGCCTCCTCGGCGCTGATAGCGCCTGTGGGGTCTCCCCTGCCCCGTACTCCCGCAGGAGTCGAGCACCTTCCGCTCCAATCAACAGGGGTAAAAAACAACAATATCTTTTAACATAACCTAAAATAGATAATTTAAAAACAAAGTTTTCTAAACTTTCCGGGAGTGATGCCCCCAGTAGATTGGGAGAACACTCTAATAAAATGGCCAATACTATTAAATCCGCAATCCATGCTTATTTGCTCGATGGAAAGATTGGTTTCTACCAATTGATTCTTCGCTTGGATCAATCTGTAATTTAGTACATATTGGTGAGGGCTGGTTCCTATGTACTTTTTAAACGTACGACAAAAATGATAGGTACTTAAATTGGATATTTCACTCAGCTGGTCGACGGAAATTTTAGATGAATAATTCTCACTTATATAAGTCAGTACAGCCTGAATTTCGGTGGGTACTGCCTTTGCAACGTTTGCACCTCTGTTTTCAAACGTATTCCGGGTGCTCTCTACTAAATTACCAAGCAGTTTATAAATTTCTAGGGATATTGTAAAGTCAATTTCCTGGTTCGATGCGATTAGGGATAAAATATTGGGAATATTATTTTGTTCACTCGTCAGCCTAAACGTGCAGCCCTTTCTTTTGTATAACTCGTTATACATAGCTTGTGTGTGACTACCTGTAAAGTGAATAAATTGGAAGGTCGTTTCTTCCAATGCATAGTAGTTATTTTTTTCTTTACAATCTAGAAGAACAATATCATCTTTCGAGGCTACAAATGATTGGTCAAGATAGTGGAACTGCATCGATCCTTTTTTTATAAAAAAAATGATAAAGGAGTTCATGTAATCACGAGTAATACTGTAAGGAACCTCTACTATATATTCACCGCCCCATAGGACATAATGATATAATTCTTTCGTTAAAGCGGAAGGTTCATAAAAATATAATCCCTTTTTTGACCTGATGCCCGGTTCTACTTTTGGAATATAGAAATTCACTTTTTCACCTCTCACCTTATTGTAAACACTAACATTACTAAATATAGTATATTTTATCCTGACCCAAAAGTAATGGTCCATTTTTAGGAACTTTTCAACTATTCTATATTCTTTGAGTATCGTGCAAAGCATTAATTCATAACCAAAAGTTATCAACTAAATTATAAAATAGCACCAAAACACAATTTTAGAGCAAGATTATATAGAGTAAATAAAGAAAATTTCTATTAAACTGAAATCGCATACATAAGTTGAAAAATGGAGGTTTACCAATGAAATTATCATTTAATGAAGGAACAACATTCGAAAGTGCTTCTCTTCAACAGAATTTAGAGTATTGTGAAAAACACGGTTACGATTTTATCGAAATTCGTTCAATTGATCAGTTAAAAGATTATCTTAAAGAATATACATTAGATGATTTAAAAGCCTATTTTGATACCCATCATCTTAAACCACTTTCATTGAACGCATTATGCTTTTTTAATAACCGTACGAAAGAAGACGAAGAGAAGATTATTGAGGAATTCAAAGAATACTTGGAGATTTGTAAAAAAATAGATTGTCCATATATTTGCGTGGTACCATCTAATATCGATGTGACGGAAAAAGGAAAAACATTGACGGAAGAAGTAAATGCAAGTTGTATTCGAGTTTTAACTCATCTATCTAATTTAGCTGAACCATACGGAGTAAAGATTGCGATTGAGTTTATCGGCATTCAGGAAAATACAGTTAACACATTCGCACAAGCATACAGTATTGTAAAAGCGGTTGATCGAAATAATGTGGGTCTCGTGTATGATACTTTCCAATTTACTGGAATGGGGTCAAGATTAGAAGATGTAACAGATGAAACAGCTGATAAATTGTTTATCTTCCATATCAATGATGTTGAAGATTATCCGATTGGCCAAATGCGTGATAGTGACAGAGTATGGCCTGGGCACGGTGTTATTGATTTAGAAGCGCATTTGAAAAGATTAAAAGAATTGAATTATGATTTTGTCGTATCCGTTGAATTATTCAGACCAGAATATTATCAAATGGATCCTGAAGAAGTCATAAAAAAAGCAAAAGAAACAACCTTGGAAGTATTGGAAAAGTACTACTTTAATCAAGCTATTTATAATTAATCGAAAGGCATAAAGGATCTTTTGTAGAAAAAGTCCTTTATGCCTTTTTTAATTACCATTCATTCTATAAAACTCACAGATCCGTTAACGTACATGTAAAAAAAGAGAAATATTGAGAATAATTCATATTTACACGCTTTCATTATAAATGTTAGCGTTTTTTTCATGCATGTTTTCGTTTTCATCACGATTGCTAAAGGGACTCACAAGGTACAATATTAAATTAACCAATTTATTCCTAGGGAGGAATCATGATGAAAAGAATAATGGAATTCATTCAACATACAATGCAATCTTTTAGAAATTCAATGGACCAATATGGAGAAGCACGAATTGTTTTTTATGAAAGTATGTCTGCTTTAAGCGAAAGAAAAATAACCTCATTTAACGAAGCCTATACAAAAAAACGCGGAGCGGCCCTCTAGACCATCTCCGCGATACAGTTATTCATTTATTTTTAAGGTTCAGCAACAGAATTTTTCTTACCCATAAAAAGTGGAGTCAGTTAGCCAAAAAAATCGTGTTTTTTTTATCTACAAACACAGACCGAAAACGACCAGGTGAAATTTGCATCATTGAAGTAAAAACACGAGTAAAATATTGGACAGAAATAAAACCAGTTTCCTCAGAAATTTCTTTTAATGATAAATTTGACTTTTTAAGTAAGGTGACCGCTTTTTTTATTCTTTCATCCAAAACATATTTTGAATAACTTACTCCTAATTCTGACATAAATATTCGTGATAAATGCCTTCCTGATATGTGCAAATGTTTAGCCACTTCAGTAAGTTTTAAGGGACTTGATAAATTATCATGTATATATAATTTCGCTTGAGTAAGGAGGACAGAAAAACTCTCTGAAACCATTCGTTGTTTACTGTGATTTAATGGTGGAACAAAATTTTCTATTATAGAGAGAATGAGGGAATGAGCCATGCTTGATAGCATTTCTACAAAAAAAGCATGTTCTTTCATTGTTGCTTGGATCAGCAAAGATTTCCAAAGTAAAGTAGTGGGTGTATCATCACTATGATGTAATACTACCACCTGTTGTTGTTTAATCGCTTCTATGATCCTTATCCATTCTTCACTTGATTCAGATTCAATTAATTCAAATGCAACATATAGTAAGAACAGACCGTTCTCGCTTTTTATTTGATGCAAAACTTCCGGCCGTGATAAAAAAAGTGTGTTCTTATGGAGCGGATAACTATTATTATATTCAATATACGTTCCTTCCCCATCAACCACAAAGCATACTTCAAAAAAGGAATGTTTATGTAATTGATTGTCATAATGCTTGGGCATTACTCCCCAATAATGCACTTGAAAAGACGCACCATTTTGATTTAAACGGTGAACATATTCATTCAAAGAACTTTTTCCAGATACAAATTTATTTAAATCCAACAAAGGCACTCCCCTTCAATTAAACCTCATCTAAAAAAAGTAGAGATGTCATAACCATCTCTACTTTTTTAGGTGCAAATGAATTAAATGTTACTCTCAAAAACTAAGAGTTTGTTTTAAAGCATCAACTGAAGTTCTGATACCCGCCTCAACAGACATGGTAAGATCCTCCATTTCAAGTGAAACTTCACCGTTATATCCCATCATACGAACAACAGAGAAGAATTCTTTCCACCATTGCAAATCTCGACCGCAGCCGACAGCCACATAATTCCATGCTCTATTTGCTGTATCCGTAACCTCTTTTGTTTCCAATACGCCATTAATAGCAGATAAATGTCTTTCAAGTCTTACATCTTTACCGTGAACATGGTGAATAGCAGCTCCTAATTCTCTTGCTGCAATAATTGGATCTGCACCCATCCAGATTAAATGGCTTGGGTCTAAATTCAAACCAACAATAGGTCCGACGGCATTCCGCAATCTAAATAATGTTTCTGGATTATAGACTAATTGCGAACTGAAATTTTCAAGAGCAATTTTTTCGACACCGCATGATTCAGCCTTTTTCACTAACTCTTTCCAATAAGGTATGGCTACCTCATTCCATTGATAATCCAAAATCTCTTTTAATACAGGGGGCCAGCTGACTGTATAAGTAATCCAGTTAGGAATTTTATCTTCCGGGCTTCCTGCCGGCAGACCACTCATCATAATGACCTTCTTAACACCAAGTAAACCGGCTAATTCCATGGTTTTTTCTGTTACGTCTCTGTGCTCTTTTCCAAGTTCACCTGGATCTAAAGGATTCCCGGAACAATTCAATGCGCAAAGCTTAATATTTCGCTTTTCTAATTCACCTAAAAATTCACTTCTTTTTGCTTCACTTTCCAGCAATTCATTTAAACGTAAATGTGGAGCCGGTGACCATCCTCCTGTTGTCATCTCAATGGTATCAATCCCCATTTCAGCAACAGCATCCAACATTTTTTCAAAAGGCAAATGGCCTAAGCTATCCGTTACATATGACAATCTCATATTAAAAACCTCTCTCAATCTAGTTTATTTTTATGCCAAAACTAAGCTATTTTTATATAAAGCTGGACATTCATCAAGTTGAATTTGAACACGTTCCCCAGTATCTCTTGCCTTTGAACAAGCCGTAGAAGTAATCGCCGCTACATATCCATCCCAAGCATTAGGTCCATTTAATTCATCTGCCTTCACGGAATCAACCCAAAGCTGAAATTCTCTATCATATGCCTTTACAAAGCGATCCTTCCAATCAGATGATACTTTTGTAAAATCTTTACCCTCCGTACGAACACTTGAAAAAGCTGGATCCGTTAAAGATACCATTCCTTCTTCACACAATACTTCACATTTTATATCATATCCGTAATGGCAATTTACAAAGATTTCAATATCAATATGAATGCCCGACTCTGTTTCTAAAATGACAATCTGAGGATCATGTAGCTCCTTATGTGCACTTGATGTTCTTTTTGGCAAAATAACTTGTGCCGACACATAGTTCTCTTTCAGTAACCATCTTAATACATCAATTTCATGAACAACTGAATTCTCAACAGCCATAGGGGTAGTATAGCTTTCATCTACTCCTGGATTTCGGTGAGCACAGTGAAGCATTAGTACTTCTCCAAGTTTTCTGCTATCAAGCATTTCTTTTATTTCTTCGTATCCTCTATCGTATCTCCTCATATATCCTACTTGAACTAATTTTTTACCCAGTTTTATTTCTTCATCAATAATTCTTTTACAGCCCTCCGCTTCTACAGCTAAAGGTTTTTCACAAAATACATATTTTTTATTTTTTATAGCTTCTAAGACATAACCTTCATGTGTTGGATCCCAAGAGGTAACGACAACTGCATCAACCTCAGGCAATTGAATTAGCTCTTCTCCAGATTCTACAAATTTAGCACCAACTTCTTGAGCAATTTGTTGCGCTCTTTCCACATTTATATCAGAGACTGCAACCACCTTTGCTCCCTTAGTTTTATATGTAAGTCTTTGAATATGATCCATCCCAATTGCACCCGTACCAATAACACCAATCTTTAATTCCACAATAAACACTCCTTATTTATAATTTTTCCAGTTATTATTTTGATGCTGCAGCTTTCTGATCAACATGAACTTCATCATAGGTGCGGAAGTAACTTTCAATCTCCTCAAGAGAGCGGCCCTTTGTTTCAGGCATCATCTTCCAAATAAAAGTGATAGATACCAACCCTACTGCCGCGAAAGCAAAGAATGTTCCTGATAAGCCAACTTTGTCGATTAATATTGGGAAAAAGAAGCCAATCACAAAATTTGTTATCCAGAGGAAGAAGACGCTAATCCCCATGCCAAGTCCTCTCAGTCTTAACGGGAATATCTCTGAGAGCGAGACCCATAATACCGGCCCAATGGCTCCCTGCATGATCGCTAGAAACGTGACTGTAAGGGAAAGTATTACATATGGAAGGGATGCATTCCCTTTCAGAAGGGAAGAAAACACTCCAATAAGTAAAAGTACCGTTGTTGTTCCTGTTAAACCCCATAACATCATGGAACGACGTCCAACTTTTCCAAGAAGCCAAATTCCGACGAAGGTTGCCAATACCGAGATCACCCCATTAGCAACATTACCAATAAGAGCGGCTTTAGTAGCAAATCCAGCTTCTTTCAGAATTTCAGAACCATAGTACATAATCGAGTTAACACCTGTAAGCTGTGACGACATGGCAATTCCAATCCCAAGAACAACGATGCGTCGCACCCAAGGCACGCCCAAATCTTTCATTGTTGCTTTCTCAATTTCAGATTCTGAAGCAATTGCAGCTTTAATTTCTTGCAATTCTGCTTGGGCCCTGTTTTCATCGCGTACTTGTTGGAGAACACGTAAAGCTTCCCCCATTTTTCCTTGTGATGCCAGCCAGCGCGGGCTTTCAGGTACTATTAGCATTCCAAACCAAAGGACAACGGCTGGAAGTGTTGCTACAACTAGCATGTAACGCCAAACGTGATCATTTTCACCCAATGTTGATGCAATGGTGGCATTAAGCGCGAAAGCTAGAAATTGTCCAGTAACAATCATTAACTCGTTCTGAGTAACCAACCTGCCCCGCCGTTCGACTGGTGCCATTTCTGCTAAAAAGGTTGGAACTGTAACTGAGGCCCCACCGACAGCCAGACCAAGTAGAAAACGAAAAACAAGCATAATACCTGCATTTGGTGAAAGGGTACATCCTAGCGCTGCAATAAAGAATAATAATGCCAGACTAAGAATATTCTTTCGTCGGCCGTTACGATCTGACAGCCTACCGCCAAATACTGCCCCAAGCGCAGCTCCGAAAAGAAGTGAACTCGTAACAAGTCCTTCTGTTAACGGATTAAGATTGAGCTGGTCGGGTTTCGCCATATAAGGAAGTGCACCGTTGATTACACCGGTATCATATCCAAACAGCAGTCCCCCGAATGTCGATACTAAAGTAATGATCCGTAAAAATGCCTTTGGAGTACGCCCCTTCTCAGTTACCTGATTTGCCATAAGTATTTCTCCCCCACATTTTAATGTTTTATATGAACTTCCGAGCCATTAATGTATGTTTCATAGGGTCTCTTTAGGCTCAATTACGCATACGCTTGCATTATTGTTTTAAAAAAAACGGTTCATCTAGTCACGCCTTTTTACTAGTTTCCATAGATATCCTTTTAATTACCATCGTTTTATGCATACGCTTGCATTTGTTCCTAAAAAAATAGTTAGTGACCAATTTTCATCTTTGAAAGAATCTTAGAATTCATGCATACGCTTGCATTAATGGGAGAAAAAGGAGTAAGTTAGACTTTTCCTCCGCAAGATTCTCTTATAACTAATGTAGGACTAATTTCTAGTTTTTGTTTCATAGTTGATGTTGAATTTAATCTCTCTATTAACCGTTTACATGTTAGGGTTGCAATTTCTTTTATCGGTTGATGGATGGTTGATAGATATGGTTTATAGAAAGTACATAACTCAATATCATCAAATCCTATCACGGCTATCTCATTAGGAACCTTTATATCCAGTTCCTTCAATGCCGAGATCGCCCCCAGTGCCATTAAATCATTCTGTGCAAAGATGGCCGTCACGTCTTTTAAAATATCCATATTATCCTTTATCAAGCGGTAACCCGACTGGAAAGTCGTGTCTCCATAAAATAATTTATCACTATCATACTGGAGATGATGATCCTTAAACGCAGCTTTAAAGCCTTCAGTCCTTTGTTGAAACTCGTTGCCGCTGATATTAGCTGACAAACACATGATGTTCCTATGACCTAGTTTAATTAAGTGGTCACCGGCAATATACCCGCCTTTGTGCTGGTCTACACAAACAAAATCTACATCCTTTGTTTTATAAAATGGCGGTAAATACTTACAGAAGATAAAAGGGACTTCCGTTTTTTCTAGTGCTTCTATGGATTTATCATCTAAAGACGGCTCCATAATAATCAGTCCATCTACTTTCTTTGCAGCAATGAATCTTTCGATATTATTTTGTTCTGTAAACCTATTCTCAAAAAATGAGCTAATAACATCCATTTGCATCTGTTCAAGACTTTCGATAATTTCATTCTGCCATGAGCTAAAGTACACTTCTATCCCCTGTCCAAATAAACTTTTAGGTAAAATGACACCTATTGTATTGGTTTTATTCGCACTTAAGCTTCTTGCATTAGCATTAAATTGAAAACCATGCTCTTGTGCGATTTTCCAAACTTTTCTCTTGGTTTTCTCTGAAATCATTGGACTGTCATTTAAACATCTGGAGACAGTAGATTGACTCACATTCGCCATTTTTGCAATATCTTTCGTGGTGATTGCCATAATAGCTTTTTCGCCTCTTTATGATCTATTTATTATTAGACTACGCATACGTATGCGATTTGAATTATAGTTTATAATATTCAGTCTATAAAATCAATAAAGAGGTCACTTTATCCCCCCCCCTTTTTAGCTATTTTAAAGAAAAGTTATTCAACAATTTATTTTTTGGTTAACTGTTGAATAATCTATGGGTAAATATTAATATTAAAAACGCTTTCAGTCAACAGTTGTTTTCAAAATTTATCAAAAATTTTAAAAAGCCCCTTTTTGTGAGACAATTTTACTGTCTGCACAAAAGGGACAATCTCAAATGAACATCTATACTTTTAATTTTGAGATTAATAAGATTCCATGCTCCAACACTACTATTCTATGCCTTCATTTTAAAATTCTCTTCTATTTGTTCAAGCGAAAGGCCTCTAGTCTCTGGCAAGTTTTTCGCTACAAACACTACCCCAATGAATCCAAACACAGCAAATAAGAAAAATGTTCCTGAAAGCCCGACAACCTCTAAAAGCGTAGGGAAAAATAGACCTACTATAAAATTGCAAAGCCATAAGAACAATGTTGCAATTCCCATACCAACACCACGTATGCGCGCAGGAGAAACTTCAGCAATAATCAGCCATCCTAAAGGACCAATTGCCCCTTGGAAGAAGGCTAAATATAGGACTGTCAGCGATAATACTGCAAATGGCAAGACAGATGAACCAGCAAGTGCGAAAGTAGAGATACCAATCGTAATAAGAACAACTGTTACACCCGTTAAACCTGTAAGCAGCATGGTTCGTCTGTTAATTTTGTTCGTGAGAGACATACCAACGATTACAGCTATAACGGCGATTAATCCATTTGCCACGTTTGCAATCAAAGCAGTTTTTGTTCCAAAACCGGAACTTTCAAGAATTTGTGTTCCATAATACATAATGGAGTTTATACCGACTAACTGAGATATTGATCCAATTATAACCCCTATTAATACCATCTTTCGAATCCAAGGTATTCTTAAATCTTTTAGTGTTGCCTTTTCCATTTTTTGCTCTGCTTGGATACGTGCTTTTATTTCATTTAATTCTTGTTGTGCTGTACTCTCATTACGAATCATTTGAAGCACTTTTAGTGCTTCGGCCATTCTTCCTTTTGATGCTAACCAGCGAGGACTTTCTGGTAAAATAACCACTCCAATCCATAAAGCCACAGCTGGTAATGTTGCAATGACTAACATATAACGCCAAACATGGCCTGTATCACCGAAGGTATTTCCGATGACTGCATTAAAGATATAAGCTAGAAACTGTCCAGTTACGATCATCAATTCATTTCGAGTAACCATCATGCCCCGCCGGTCCGAAGGAGACATTTCTGCAAGATACGATGGTATGATCACGGAAGAACCACCAACAGCAAGTCCGAGCAAAAATCGGAATATAATCATGATGGATGCATTTGGTGCAAGAACGCAGCCTATTGTTGAAAATAAAAATAAGATTGCTAGATACATGATTAGGCTTCTGCGCCCTTTTTTATCAGATAACCGACCTCCCGTTATTGAACCAAAAGCCGCACCTAGGATTAATGAACTCGCTACTAACCCTTCTGTAAAAGCAGTAAGATTTAATTGGTCTGGTTTAGCCATAAATGGAAGTGCCCCATTAATGACTCCTGTATCATATCCAAATAATAGCCCCCCGAATGTTGATACAGTCGTAATTAATTTTAAGAACTTTTTTGGGTTCTTTTGCTGGACATGTTCCAGTTGAACTGTACTCTCAGAAACATTGAGATTTTGCATGTTACATTTCCCCTTTGTCTAATGGCTTGATAACATTTTCTTCTGCCAGATTCCTTGATTAAGTCAGAATGGAAAAATTAAAGACTCCCATGTAGATTCTTGCTACTTCGATTAATCTAAAACGCTTTCATTTCGCTTTTTTAAAAAATATTTTATCTAACCGAGGAACAATCAATGATCATTGTCCCCGGGCACAATCTTTTATAACGATGCTATTTACTTTACACTAGCTGTGGTTTTTTGCTCTCATATTTTACCCAAACAGATCCGTTTTCTGCAGAACGAACACAGTTTTCAATCCAGCGAATCCCTTCAATTCCAGCATTAATATCAGGGTATACTAGATTTTTCAATGTCTCCTCATCACCGCGATTTTTGGCATCAATGGCAATGGCAAATTTCAGATAAATATTTGCCCAAGATTCGGTTAATCCTTCTTGATGCAATGCTCCCAAACGCTCATCAGCATTACATGTTTCATCCAAGTAAGGCATTGCACGAATTAAGGTTTGAATAGGTTCTCCTTGTACTTCAAACCTAAGTTCATTTGGTTTGCTATCCCACCATTCTAGGCTTGCTTTAGATCCGACAATGCGAATTCTTTGGCCGTCCATACATCCTGCATTAATAGAAGATGTCCATAGTCTTCCTACTGCTCCATTTTCATATTGCATCAGAACAAAAGCATTATCCTCTAAAGGAGCACGGGAGCCAACAAAACTTTGTCGGTCACATAATAATTTATTAATTTTCATGTTTGGCATAATCAGCTCGGACATATAGTAAGTATGGGTTGAAAGATCTCCCAAAACAAAGCTTGGACCAGCAACCTTAGGATCTACACGCCATTTTTGGGCAGCATTTGTTTTGTCACCTTGTTCGGTTGCACTAAAACCATGTGTGTATTGTAAATCAACCACACGAATATCACCGATCTTACCTTGTTCAATCATGGCTCGCATTTGAAGCAGCAACTGATTCCCGGAAAAACCATACGTTACTCCTACAATTTTCCCATGTTTTTCTGCCAGAGCTTTAATCTCCTCACCCTCTGAAACCGTGAAAAACAGTGGTTTTTCACAGATGACATGCAATCCAGCTTCCAGTGCTGCTTTCGTAATTTCATAATGTGTTCCGTTAGGAGTGGCAATGGAGACAACCTCGATACCATCCGCACGTTTAGCTTCTTCCGTAAACAATGTTTTATAATCAGGGTAACAGCGGTTTTCATCTACCCCAATATTGACACCAAAGTCCTTCCCTCTTTCAGCATCAATATCAAATGCACCTGCGACTAATTGAAAAGCGGTATTATCTCTTAGTGCACCAATGCGGTGTTTATAACCAACCTGGCCAGTTCGCCCGCCTCCAATCATAGCCCAACGTAGTGGTCTTGCAATCTTTTTCTCTCCATTTAACATCGTAAAAACTCCTCTCAATTGAATAATTTCCAGTATTTTTTCAGAAATTTCTGTAAAATTAAAAGCTAAGTGTTTGTTTTAAAGCATCTATCGACGTTCTGATTCCTGCCTCAACGGACATTGTCAGATCTTCCATTTCTAGTGAAACTTCACCGTTATATCCCATCATGCGAACAACAGAAAAGAATTCTTTCCACCATTGCAAATCTTGACCGCAGCCGACAGCCACATAATTCCATGCTCTATTTGCTGTATCTGTAACCTCTTTTGTTTCCAATACACCATTAACAGCTGATAAATGTCTTTCAATTCTTACATCTTTACCATGAACATGGTGAATCGCTGCTCCTAATTCTCTAGCTGACAAAATGGGATCTGCCCCCATCCAGATTAAATGGCTTGGGTCTAAATTCAAACCAACCATTGGTCCAACTGCATTCCGCAATCTAAATAATGTTTCCGGATTATAAACTAACATTGAACTGAAATTTTCAAGGGCGATTTTTTCGACACCGCATGCTTCAGCCTTTTTCACTAACTCTTTCCAATACGGAATAGCTACTTCATTCCATTGATAATCCAAAATATCTTTTAATACTGGAGGCCAGCTTACTGTATATGTAATCCAGTTCGGGATTTTATCATCAGGGCTTCCTGCCGGTAGACCACTCATCATAATGACCTTCTTAACACCAAGTAGACCAGCTAGTTCCATTGTTTTTTCTGTTACTTCTCTGTGCTCTTTTCCGAGTTCACCTGGATCTAAAGGATTCCCTGAACAATTCAGTGCGCAAAGTTTAATATTCCGCTTCTCTAATTCACCTAAAAATTCACTTCTTTTTGCTTCACTTTCCAGCAATTCATTTAAACGCAAATGTGGAGCCGGTGACCATCCTCCTGTTGTCATCTCAATGGTATCAATCCCCATTTCAGCCACCGTATCCAACATTTTTTCAAACGGCAAGTGGCCTAAGCTATCTGTTACATATGATAATTTCATAGATTTCTTTCCTCCTCGTTTTCACCACTGTGTATTTCTGAATCCTTTATTGCATAAAAGTGTTTAGTTTTTTACATTTAAGGACATCTTGCAAATCAACCTGTTTTTGGAGAATTCGCTTTCATTTTTCCATGTCTGTATTTTCCAATGAATCACCTTCTATGATCTTGTCATGACCTTGTTTACATAGCTAATTATATAAAAAGAATTCAGAATAGTAATTAAATTTTAAAGACACGTTTTTATACTTTAAGGACATCTTTTTTTCAAATAATTTTATTTTCATAGTAAAAAACACCCCCAACATTAATAGCGGGAGTGTCAACTATGCGAAAATGTAGTTGTATTTTTATCTACAAACAGAGAGCGAAACTTTCCTGGTGATATTTGCATCATGGAAGTAAAAACACGGGTAAAATACTGAACATTCATAAAACCCGTTTCCTCAGCAATTTCTTTTAACGATAAATTCGATGTTTTGAGTAAAATCATTGCCTTTTTTATTCGTTCGTCTTGAACGTACTTTGAAAAACTTACTCCTAATTCAGATACAAAAACCCGAGACAAATGTCTTCCAGATATGTGTAAATGTTTGGCTACTTCCGTAAGTTTCAAGGAATTTGATAGATTGTCATTAATATATAGCTGAGCCTGCGTAAGGAGGACGGAATGCTGTTCGGAATCATGTTTATGATTACTTTTATTCAAAGCAGGGACGAAATCTTGCAAGATCGAGAGAATAAGAGAATAGGCAATATTTGAAAGCATTTCTTCAAAAAACTCATTTTGGCGCTTTGTTGCCTGGATAAGCAGTGATTTCCATAATAATGCTGTTTCCATTTCATCTTCATCATGTAAAATTACTTCGGTGCATTGTTTGGCAGTCTCCATGATTCTGACCCAGCTTTCATTCGACTCTGATTCGAGAAGGTCAAAGGCAACGTATAGGAGAGACAGCCCCTTTTCGCTTTTTATTTGATGTAAAATTTCAGGTCTCGATAAAAAAAGTGTATTCTCTTGAAGAGTAAAGGTATTTTGATCATCTAGGTAAGTTCCTTCCCCCTCCACTACATAACAAACTTCGAAAAAAGAATGTTTATGTAATTGATTGTCATAATGCTTTGGCATGACTCCCCAATAATGAATTTGAAAAGAAGCGCCATTTTGGTTTAAACGATGGACATAATCATTCAAAGAAGTTTTTCCGGATAGATATTTATTTAAATCCAATGTTAGCACTCCTTGTCCAAGTAGCTGCCTATTTTAATCTTTCATTCAAGTAAAGTATTAAATAATCTATTTCAGTAATTATAAGAGAAAACGGTTGCATTAACAAGATTACAAGGATGACAAAACAGATTGTTCATCAATTATCAGGATTGTTGTTCTAATTCGGAATCATGTACTAATTTAATAGTATATTGATTGTTTTTGTCTTGTATTTCACAATAATCAGAAGCGTATTCGAATAATAATAAATACTCTTTTCCTCCATAAATGACATCCATATATTTCATAAACTCTCCATCCTCATTTTATATTTACCACGATTTCCCTAATCAAAGTTTAGAAATTTGCCGGTACGGACACATCGTCATTTCCTAGGCACCAGCTTTGTTTTTTTCGGAAGATTGTTCTGCCATTTCTGCATGATCTTTCCCCCAAATGATGATGAGGAGCGTAGCCAATAATCCCAGTACTCCGACAAAATAAAAACCTGCTTTAATTCCCAGAAGTGAATTAAAGATTCCCGCAAAGAATGGCCCTGCAAAGATACCTACAGCATAAATCGCCTGGTATGCCCCCATCGCGGTCGCTCTTTTTTCTAGTGCAATTTTTTCAATCGCCAATCCTAACAGCAGCGGGAAAATTAAGCCCAGTGAAAATCCGCAAAAAATCTGAACTGCCAAAAATAACTCTTTACTCTGAACAAACGGAATTAGAAGCGTAAAGACAGAAGCAAAGAAAAAGGCCGTTTTTAGGGCATTCCATTCACCCAAAAGCGGAACGAGGACTCTCCCCATAAAAAGTGTCGCGGTGGCATGAGGGATCATAAACGCAAACACGATCCAAGTCAGCTCACTTTCCGTAAAACCAATATGGAGAGCATAGTTGGATGTAAAGCCAAACATCGTTGAAAAAATAATACTATGTGCCAAAATCGATAAGAGAGCCACCTTCAACAATGATGGTTCTTTTATAACAGTCGCTAATTCCGTCACCTTTAGTGGTTCCCTCTCTATTTGATTTTTTGATTCAAAAATAAAAAGGGATAGGATCACACCGAGGATGCTGAAAATTCCAGCTATCCAAAATGGGGCTTTCCAACCCCATTCACTTACGATGGAACCACTGAAACTCATTCCTAAAAACTGGGCAAGAACGACAATAAATGAAATACTCCCCATTGCTCGATGTACTTCATGATCAGCAAAATAACTTGGATATAAGACTGTAAATGCAACCCACGTAGCTGCTGAAATACCTGCAATTGCGCGGGCTACTAGAATCCAGTCTAAACTATCTGTTAGTAAAAAAATCATACAACTTAACATGCTGGCCAACATACCAAAAATGATAAATGGTTTTCTAACTTTCTTTACATCAGAAAATATCCCAATCGGAAGTCTGCATAAAAGCTGCAATATCCCGTAGCTGCTCAATACAATCCCAATAAATGTATACTTTCCGCCCAATGATTCCATATAAGGCGAAAAAATAGGAACATAGAGAAATTGCGGAAACCACAATAGAAAGGAAACAGCAATAAAAAGATATTTGTTTCTATTCGTTCGTAATGTACTCAGGGCTACCACTTCCAATTCAATAATAGTTAAGAAAAAACAAGCAAGGATCATCACGGGTCCTGTTACCTATCACAAAACTTTAAATCACACTTAGAAATGTAATATTAAATGATTTAGTATGATCGCCAACAGATTTTATAGACGACCGGAGACAAGAAAAATGATTCAGCAAGGTAGGCAATAGACCTTATTGACGACCGGAAGCCAAGTAAATGATTCAACAGGGTCGCCAATAGACCTTATTGACGACCGGAAGCCAAGTAAATGATTCAACAAGGTCGCCAATAGACCTTATTGACGACCGAAAGCCAAGTAAATGATTCAACAAGGTCGCCAATAAACCTTATTGACGACTGGAAGCTAAGAAATTGAATCAGAGAAGTAGCCAAGAAAGCTTATAGACGACCGGGAACCTAATAAATAGTTAAACGGGGTCGCCAATTACCAAGTTGTATTAAACTCCGTAAGTAAAATGTACAAGTACACTAGCCATTGTACCAACACAATTGGATGTACATTTTCTTGTTCAAATTACAGTATATATTTGAAGGAATGGCTATATCCCAATAAAAAATGACTATCAAATTAGCATACATTTTGATAGTCATTTTTTATTTTTTGTGATATGTAACCGAACCCGTTACAAGCATCACCCGGTTGATTTTATGCTTTATTGCTTGAACTAAACTCTCTAATCTTCTCTTTGACTGTTTCTTTCACAGCTTCCTTACCTGGTGTAAGGATTGCCCGGGCGTCATACACTTCTTTATCGTTCTCTAGTACATTTCGGACAGCTTTCGTCCATGCCTGCAAGCATTCCGTATTCACATTAATTTTGGCATGCCCCAGTTCAATTGCTTGATGGATTTGGTGTAATGGGATGCCTGAACCGCCATGTAATACAAGTGGCACATTGGTTAATTCTGAAATCTCTTTCATTTCAGCGAACCCTAATTGTGGTTCTCCTTGGTAGGGGCCATGCACAGAGCCAAGGGCCGCTGCCAATGCATCTATTTCTGTTTCTTGAACAAGCCGCAAACATTCCTGTGAATCCGCGTAATTAATGCCGCCGATGAGACCATCTTCGTTACCGCCCACGGTCCCGACCTCAGCTTCAACTGTCACACCGTGAAGTCGGGCATAATCCGTCACTTGCTTTGTCATGGCAATGTTTTCTTCAATGGAATAGTGCGAACCGTCAATCATAACGGAAGTATATCCAGCATCAATGGCTTCCTTACATCTTTCCACACTTTTTCCATGATCAAGATGCAGGGCAACTGGTACCGTAATCTTCTTTTCCTCTACAATTCTATTTACCATCGTAGCAATAGTCTTAAATCCGCCCAAATAATCTACTAATCTATCGGATGAGGCCACAATGATAGGGGACCGTTCCTCCTCAGCCGCTTCTAGCATTGCTTCTGCCCATTGAAAGCTGTTGATATTAAATTGCCCTACTGCGTACTTTTCTTTTTTCGCTTTCTCAAGCATTTCTTTCATTGGAACTAATCTTGATGTTGCGATCATTTCCATCCCACCCCTCTTATCTGAATTTTCAAACTAATTAAGTTAGATCAAATTCATGTGAATTTGATCCAACCTCACGTTGTTTTTCGCTTATTAGTATTGTTTTGCAGTTTCTAATTTTTGCTTTCTTAACTCAAATGCCTTTTGAATGCTTTCTTTATCAGATACTTCTGCAACACCGACATTCCACCAGCTCTCATAACCGTCAGTCATGGTTTTAGGAAGAACTTTAATATCGATTAGAGTTGAGCCTTCCTGTTTCTTGGCATCTTCTAAAGCTGCTTTCAATTCCTCGACTGTATTGACGCGGTAGGTTTTTGCACCATATCCTTCCGCCACTTTTGCATAATCAATATTTAAGATTTTATTATCATGGGTTCTAAATTCACAGAAGTAACTGCCGCCGCCATGATCCATTTGTAAATTGTTGATACATCCAAACCCTGAATTATCAAAAAGGACAATATTGATTTTTTGTCCATATTGAATGGAAGTAATGAATTCAGAATGCAACAATAGGAAGCTGCCATCCCCTACAAGTGAATATACCTCTTTCGTTGGCTCCGCTAATTTTACCCCTAATGCACCAGAAACTTCATACCCCATGCACGAGTACCCGTACTCGACATTGTACGTATTTGGTTCAGATGTATTCCATATCCTTTGTACATCTCCTGGTAGGGACCCAGCTGCGGTGATAATCACGCTATCAGGTGAAATGGTCTCATTCACAGCTAGTAATGCGGTCGTCTGAGCAAGCTCTGTGTTAAGTGCGTCCGCATATTCATTTAGTACTTCTTGCGAAAAATGATTTTTTACTTCCGGAAGGAAATTTTCACGTTGGAATGTTACTTGACTCAAACGGTTGCGTTCGGCATTCCATTCCGCTTTCAATTCAGCAATTTCACTGCCAAAATCACTTTCATATCCTTCTAGTAATGGAGCCAATTGCTCTAATGTTGTTTTTGCATCTGCGACAACTTGGAAGGCATCCATCTTATATGCCTGCAGACGGCTGACATTGATGTTTAAAAACTTGGTTTGGTCAAAGTCAAAGGCCGTTTTGGAAGAAGTCGCAAAATCGGTATATCGTGTTCCAATTCCAATAAATAGATCGGCTTGACGTGCTGCTTTATTGGCTGCCAGTGTACCGGTAATACCCATTCCGCCTAGATTATTTTTAAAATCGGACTCTACCGTTGCTTTACCGGCCTGTGTTTCTACTAATGGGATATTATGTTTTTCTGAAAGCGAAATCAAAATATCACGTGCTTGGGAGTATTTTGCGCCACCGCCCACTAAAATGACCGGTTTTTTACTTGCGCGGATCCGTTCAGCAGCTCCCTTAAGTTCGCGCTCTACCGGTGGTTTACGATCAACATAATGGACGCGTTTTTCAAAGAATTTTTCATCATAGTCATACGCTTCCCCTTCGACATCCTGCGCAATACAAATCGTTGCCGGACCTGCTTTTCCCGGGTCGGTCATCACTTCAAAGGCACGAAGCAAGCTTGGCATTAACTGTTCTGGGCGTGTAATCCGATCCCAATATCTAGAGACCGGCTTTAAGGCATCATTTGTCGTGACAGCTAAGCTATATTCTTGTTCTACTTGTTGTAAAACAGGATCAGGCTGTCTGGATGCAAAGGTATCACCCGGGATAAACAATACAGGGATGTTGTTGGCCAAGGCTGTCCCAGCCGCTGCGGCCAAGTTGGCTGAACCTGGTCCAACAGATGTCGTGACTGCATAGATCTTTTGACGAAGCATTTGTTTACTGTAGGCAATCGCTGCATGCGCCATCCCTTGTTCATTTTTCCCTTGAATCACTTTTAAATGTCCTGAGTATTGCTCAAGTGCTTGCCCAATCCCCAAAACATTCCCATGTCCAAATACATTAAAGATTCCTTCAACAAATAAAGATTCTTTACCATCCACATGGATATATTGCTGATTTAAAAATTTGATTAAAGCTTGTGCCGTTGTTAATCTAATTTTCCCCATGGCTATTTTCACCTCTAGCTTAATTGTTCTGCTTTTTCCGTTCTTTCTTCAATCAATTGTTCAATTTCTGCAACGGTTGGCATTGCTTCTGAAGAACTGTGTTTACTTACTACAATAGCTGCAGAGGCACTGCCGAATTTAAGAGCGGTTTCAATATCCTTGCCTGTGATTAAAGCGTATAAGAAGGCAGATGCGTAAGAGTCGCCTGCGCCAAACGTTTTTAACACTTTTGTTAGATAAGCATGGCCTCTGAATGTTTCGCCCGATTTCGAATACGCATACGATCCTTCTACACCGTGCTTAATCACAACTAGTTCTGGAGAGTATTTAAACAAATGATGAATAGTCTCAGAGTTGCTGCCATCTGCAACGTTTTCCATCACATCGAATTCATCACGTGTACCGACCACAACATCTGACTGTTCTGCTACTAATGAATAATAAACGGATGTTTCTTCAGGTGATGCCCATGTATATCCGCGATAATCCAATTCAAAAACAACTTTCACATCATTTTTCTTTGCAAAATGGATTGCTTTTAAAACTGCTTCACGGGAAGGACTTTTGGCAAGAGCGGTTCCTGAAACTAGCAGAACCTTCGCCTTTTTAATATAGTTTTCATCTACTTCTGATGGCTGTAAATAGAGATCCGCTACCTCATCACGATACATCAGAATACTGCATTCTTCCGGACTCTTAATCTCTGTAAAAGCCAAGCCTGTCTTATGACCTTCTTGATCCACCACCATGTTGGATGTATCAACACCCACACCGCTCATATATTGCTCAATAAACCGACCATGCTGATCATCGGCGAGTTTCCCAATGAATCCTGCTTTTAAACCAAGCTTTGATGAACCGATCGCGATATTTGCTGGTGAACCGCCTACATACTTTTTAAATGTCATCGTTTCTTCCATTGGACGATTGTATTCCACTGCGTTCAAATCCATGCAAGCACGTCCAATTGCAATAAGATCAAACTCTCTATCAGAATGAAATTGAATTTTCATGATTAAATGCCACTCCTTTATTTACGGTTTAAAATCCATTCATGGGCTGGTTCGTTGTAGAACTTCCAGATACGTGTTGGTCCTGCCATTACATTTAAATAATAGGATTCATAACCATCAGGAACCCCAACTGGATGGTATCCGGCCGGTACTACTACGACATCGCCATTCTCAACTGCCATTGTTTCATCAAGTGAACGATCGTCTGTATACACACGTTGGAATACAAATCCTTGCCGCGGGTTCATTTCATGATAGTAGCTCTCTTCTAAAAATGATTCATGTGGCAAGTTATCCTGATCATGCTTATGAGGCGGATAGCTTGACCAGTTTCCACTTTCTGTGAATACTTCTACAACAAGCAAACTATTTGCAGACGGGTCTGAATCAGGTAAGATGTTATGCACTAAACGCTTATTGCTGTATTTCCCTCTATTTTCAATTCCATTCTCTTCAGCCTTTATAAACTTTGTTGGGATTTGATTGTTTGAAGGAGAGTAGCATAGAGCCACACGAGCTTGTGTAACACCCTCTACCTCAAAAGAACGATTATTTGAAACATAGACACTGTCGGTTGGTTTCTTTTCGAAAACGCTTTCTCTTGTGCCAATATTCTCAAAAACTTCTTCGCCAGCCAACACATTTATTTTGCCTGTTAAGGCTACTATGCAGCATTCCACTTTGCTTAAGCTTTCTGTATACTTAGCACCTGGGGCTAAATCTACTACTTTGAAACCAACATATTCTAAAGGGGAATTTTCACTAGTTACATCTTGAACGATTGTGATTCCTGGTGCGGTTTCGATTGTGTTGGGTTTTCGGAGCAATTTACTCACCTTGTAATCCTCTCCTATCTATGTAATAGCTATTATCCTGACTGTAAAGGACAGGATAATAGCATTTTTTGTTGCTATCACTTATTCAAATTTAGGTGTTTTATAATTAGCCGTAACAACTTTTTTATGTGTATAGAATTCAACGCCGTCTTTTCCGTTGGCAGGTAATGTTCCATAGAAGGAAGATTTCCATCCTGAGAACGGGAAGAAAGCGATTGGTGCTGGAACGCCTAAGTTAACTCCCAGCATTCCTGCATCGATATTTTCACGGAAGTAACGAATGGCCGAAGCGTTTGATGTATAGATACATGCACCATTTGCAAACTCAGATTTATTTGCGGTTTCAACAGCTTCTTTTAGATGTTTAACACGAACGATTGAAAGGACTGGTGCGAAAATTTCATCTTTCCAGATGGTCATATCAGTTGTCACATCGTCGAAAATAGTTGGTCCGACAAAATATCCTTCTTCAGGGGCATTTTCCCGTCCATCACATACTAGTTTAGCACCTTCATCAATACCTGTTTGAATATATCCTAATGTACGCTGCTGATTTTGTTCGCGAATAACTGGTCCTAAGAATACACCCTCATCAAGGCCATGTCCGATTTTAACTGCTTTTGCTTTCTCGACTAATTTCTCAAGAAATTCATCTGCAATTCCTTCTTCTACAGTTACAACTGCGCAAGCCATGCAACGTTCGCCAGCAGAACCAAACGCTGAAGCGATAACGTTTGTTGTCGCAAGTTCTAAATCTGCATCGTTTAATACGATGGAGTGGTTTTTTGCACCTGTTAAGGCTTGAACACGTTTTAGGTTTTGGCTTCCACGCTTATAAACATATTCTCCAACTGGCTTTGAACCTACGAATGAAATAGCTTTTACTTCTGGATGGTCTAACAGTCCGTTTACTACATCATGTGCACCATGAACCACATTAAATACGCCCTTAGGAAGACCAGCTTCTTCTAATAGTTCTGCTAATCTATTAGCTAATAATGGTGTTCTTTCAGATGGTTTAAGAACGAATGTATTTCCAACGGCAATGGCGGTTGGGAACATCCAGCATGGTACCATCATTGGGAAGTTAAATGGTGTAATTCCGCCAACAACACCTATTGGATAACGAAAATTTGTGACCTCAACATCTGTTGCAATCGTTGAAAGTGAATCCCCCATCATCAGTGTAGGAGCACCTGATGCAAATTCCACATTTTCAATTCCGCGTCCTACTTCCCCCAGTGCTTCAGTGAGATTCTTACCATTTTCTATTGTAATGATTTTAGCCAATTCTTGCTTGTTTTTTTCTAGTAGTTGCTGGAAGTTGAACAGAACTTTCGTACGTTTTAGCACAGGTACATTTTTCCAACTTTCAAATGCTTTTGCTGCTACTTCTATGGCATAATCAACTTCTTCTTTTGTTGAAAGGGGAACCTGGGCAATGACTTCTTTTTTCGCAGGATCGTACACATCTTCGAATTGAGTCGCTTTACTTTCAACCCATTCACCATTTATGTAATTTTTTAGTTTCTCTACCTGTGTTAATACTTTAGACATCTTTTTTCCTCCTTAAGAAAAACTTCTTATCATTTTTTGAGTAATTTTTCATTTCGAAACAATCTAGACTCTAGTTAACTGGTAAAATATTCTTAACTATTTGTTACCTGTTGGTTATGTTTTGGTTATCTTTGATTACATATTAATACTATAAACGCTTTCAGTCAACTATTTTTTAATATTTTTTAAGTATCGAATTAACATAATTTCGGCCCTAGGCTCATTACAATTTACCAGTTAAAAACTGTGCTTCTCCAAATCCAAAGCTCCAGTCAGACGCCCCGTTGGTAACAATAGAAACCATAATATCATTTGGGGCAATTCCACAGCTTTCACCAAGCTCTTGTACCAAGAGTTTATAAAAGGATTTCTTTTGCTGGTCACTTCTTTGGGTACTTGTTACACTCACAATGACTAAATCCCGGCTCCTCTCGAATCCTAAACCAGTATCTTCAATGATTAATTCATTGACAGGATGTTGATTTATTATTTGGTAACGATCTCTTTCAGGTACACCAAAAGCCTTAACAACTGCTCGGTGGGAAGCATCCAATAATTGTTTTAAAGCTTTATCATCTCGGCCCTGTATTAAATCAAATCGAACTAATGGCATATTTTTCACCCCAGTAATAAGTAAGATTTCAATCAATATATCAACTTACTATAATATTTTGAGTATATATTGATTATATTATGGTTATATCATAGTATTAATCAGCGATTCCGTCAATACTTTTTCTTCCACTTGTATTGGACAATCCAAATGCACTGACTGACTTAATGAATTATTTAAAGAGATAGAATCTAAAAAAGCCTTTCCTCATCAAACACTGAGGAAAGGCTTTTAATTTATGAGATTTTTCGACCTAGAATAGAGGTTCTATTATATTCTAAAACGCTAATTTCGTACGATTAAATATATAATCCCTCTCTAATGGATTTCAACGTTACTTCATTTGACCACTCTGGTTTATCAGGAAACGCGAATACTGAATTTGTTACAATTCCATCAAATTTCATTTCTCTTAATTTCCGATATAATGCATCAAAGTTTACTTCCCCTTGACCAGGATTCAAATGTTGATGGATGGTTACATTTGCATCAGGCGGATTAATGATATAACGTAATCCAAATGCCGCTTTATGATTAAGCGTATCAGCAATTAGGACATGTGCGAGTAAATCTCCTGCTTCATCTAAGTGTTTGGCTACATCACCAATACCATCATCATAAAAGAAAGCATGTGCTACCGAATATACCAACTTAATCCAATCTTTATCAAGTGCACGAATCATTTGAATTGCTTCCGTGTTTAACTCAATAAAATCATGAGGATGAGATTGTAAATTTAGTTTAATACCTTCTTTTTCAAAGATTGGCATTAGCTCGTCCATTGATTTTACAAAAGCAGCTTCACTTTCAACTGGACGACTTTTGTCGCCGGCAAATTCGCTGTTCATTAAATCAACTCCTAATTCAGAAGTGATTTCAATACAACGTTTCCAATTTCTTACTGCAGCCTGGCGTACTTCTTCGTTTGGCGAAGACCATTGTTGAACAGGAAGCACGGAAGAGATTTGAACGCCGGCATCTGAACAATATTTTTTCAAATCTTTTATTAGCTGCTTATCAACCTTTGGATATTGATTAAACCAAATAAAATCTTTACGTGGAGATAACTCCACCCAGTCATACCCTAATCTGGCAACTGCATCGATAGTATCTTTTAAATTAGTATTGTCACGATAATGTGACGGATCGTAAGCTAAACGCATTCTCATTTTCCCCTTTCTTTTGTAGGCAAATAACATATCTATTATGTTTTATATTACTATTAAAAAGTAAATACTCCTTATTACTCCTAATATGTAATGTCATTCTCTACCCATTTCACAATATTTTTAGCAGAATACAAATCCCAAAGCGCTTTGATTATTGATAAGCTTCATATACTCAACTTTTTATAATGTATTGGGTAACTTTTGGTTATCTATAAGTACATATTAATACTAAAAGTAACTACAATCAATATTTTTTTATTATTTTTTTATGAGAATATGTGAGATCCATAAATATTCCCTCTAAAGGTTACAAAAAATCCCCTTCTTTCGTGGCGTTAGCCACAATAGAAGAGGATTTTGAAAGATTCCGCTAGTCAGCAATAACAAGATGTATGCCATTTTTCTTAGCATATTCTTGATAAGTTTCATTCGGAAGCGCATCGGTAACAATATAGTCAATTTCATCAAAACCGCAATAGGTCATTAAACCATATTTATCAAATTTATCGTGGTCTACCAATAAATAGACCTCTGCACTTCTATTCACAACGATCTTTTTCAATTCACTTTCTAGTGGTGATGCATTGGTTACACCGTTTGTTAAGGAAATACCAGTGGAAGCCATAAAGGCTTTCTTAATATTATAATCTTTTAGCAAATCCATATTTCGCGGGTTTACAAATGATTTGGTTTTACGTTCAAGCATACCACCGATTGTGATAACATTTATTTTTTCATATGGAAGTGAATCAACAATAAAATCAATGTTATTTGTAAAAACGGTCAATTGTTTGTCCTTTAAATATTCAAGCATTTCAATTGTAGTCGTGCCTGAATCAATAAAAATAAAATCCCCATCTTCCACATAACTTGCTGCTTTTTTAGCTATTAATTCTTTCCTTTCTTGGTTACGCACTTGTCTTACTTGGAAAGATTCGAGCTTACTTTGAACGACGGATACCCCGCCATAAACTTTTTTAAGTTCCCCGCGATCCACCAATTCTTGGACATCGCGTCTTATCGTATTTTTAGATACATCAAAAACTGTAACTAATTCGTCTAATGACGCTGATTGATGCTCATTAACATATTCTTGAATTTTTTTTAAGCGTTTTTCTTTAATCATATCCGTTTCACCCTAGTTTTCTGCATCATAAATTGTTATCGTTTACAATTATAACATATATATTACCAACAACTAACCAAAACCTTGGTTATATTTTTAAAAAATGTGAAGTCATTCATTGGGTTCTAATTGGCTATGATAAGTTGTATGCCATTATTCTTAGCGTATTCTTGATAGGAATTATTTGGGAGCTTATCAGTAACTAGATAATCGATATCAGATAAACTGCAATATGTCATTAATCCATATTTATCAAACTTGTCATGGTCTACCAATAAATAAATCTCGGAACTTCTGTCAACAATTGTCTTTTTCAATTCACTTTCTAGAGGGGATGCATTCGTTACACCGTTTGATAGTGAGATCCCTGTAGATGCCATAAATGCTTTCTTAATATTGTAATCTTTTAGTAAGTCCAAACTTCGTGGGTTGCTAAACGAATTGGTTTTAGAATCAAGCATCCCTCCGATTGAGATGACATTTAAATGTTCAAATGGAATGGCACGAAGAATAAAATCAATACTATTCGTAAAAATGGTCAGGTGTCTTTCCTTTAAATAATCAAACAATCCAATGGTAGTGGTCCCTGAATCAATGAAAATAATATCGCCATCTTCCACATAACTTGAGGCTCTTTTCACAATTGATTCTTTTTGCCCTTTGTTACGTATCTTTCTATCTTGAAAGGATTCAAGTTTTTTACGAACGGTAGTAACCCCGCCATAAACTTTCTTCAGGTCTCCACGGTCAACTAATTCTTGGATATCTCGTCTAATAGTATTTTTAGATACATCAAAAACTGTAACCAGTTCGTCTAATGACGCTGATTGATGCTCAATAACATATTCCTGAATTTTTTTGATACGCTTCTCTTTCATCATTTTAGTTCACCCTAGTTCTGGCTTTATAGTATCATAATATTGATTTTATTATATAATATAACATAAATATAACCAATACTTAATCAAAACTTGGTTAAGTTTTTTCGAAAAAGTGATAAAAGGGTGATGTATTGGCTACTGGTTCTCCTTCTGGCAGTTGTACTATGAAGTCAGGTGACGTTGTTTCTGTGGAAGTAGAGAATATCGGGGAACTATTTAGCATTTTATAAACCAGGGCTGCAGCGGATTTCTTGAGAATCTCTGCAGCCCTTTTCTTTTTGGTTCACTTATTAAGTCATAGATCGGATAATTTGTAATATTTCACTACGGGCTCTATAACGGTGGGACTGTAACATGGATCGAGCCGCATCTGGTTCTGCTGCCCGCAAAACACTAACTATGGCCTTGTGGTCCATAATGGAGCGTGTTGGGTCTGGCCGAAGCTTAATCGTATATAAACGGGCACGATATAGTTGATCAGACTGACTATCCATCACCCCTCTTAGACGGGGATTACGGGCTACATCGACAATGAGCTGATGAAATTGTTCATCAAGCTCAGTCCATGCTAGCAGATCTTCCTCTTCTAGTGCTTTTTCCTGCTCCTCTATCAAATAATCAAGTTTGTCCAATTCTACACTTGTGGCACGCTTGGCAGCCAGACTGCCAGCAATTCCATCAAGCGCTTCTACCACTTCATAAATATGTTGGAGATCATCCGCTACAATGGGTGCCACAACAAACCCACGACGCGGGATGAGCCGTACCCATCCCTCCATCTCTAAACGCACGAGTGCTTCACGAACCGGAGTTCTACTCATACCCAGGATGTCAGCCATTTCCCTCTCTAATACGGTTTGTCCTGGAGGGAGTTGCAGTTGCCGTATGGCATGCCGCGTTGCAAGAAAAGCACGTTGCGGCAAGCGGGATTCCCCATTTTTATCTAAACGATATAAAAATGAATGAATGTTTTGAGAAAGGGCAGAATGGTCTAATCCCTTCAAATTAACATCACCCATTGCAAGTTCATCTGGCGTATTCATATGAAAAACACACTTCCCAATATTTGATTAAAGATAACATTCCAAAGAAATCATACCAGAAAAGCGATAATCAATAAATCATTGCGCTTGACAAATCCATCCTGCAAACCATTTCAATTCGGAGTAAAAAAGATTGGAGCAGCATCAACATTCTTAAGCCATCTATGCTCTTGGCCATTTAAACCGTCCTTCACCCAGACATCACCTTTAGATCCATCTCCCTGTTTGCGAACCCAAGTAAGATAGGAATCAACAACTTGAGGTACTTCATCCAGTTCATTATTTTTCGGAAACGAGATTTGTTTTTGTTCTTTTGTTTTAATATTGATCTCATGAAGTGTTGTGAACATAGTTGGAACGGGACCTTCTTTCCACTCCTTGTTTTCTTTTGCTCGGGCGACAATCACTTTGTCCGGTGAGAACCATTCCAAATCAAGGTCCACAAATCCTTTGGGTGTGTATTCCTTTTGTTGCTTGTAAGTTGGCATATCGGCAATGGTGGTTTTCTTGTTTTCAACAAAAAATCTTCCTTCTCCTGAAATATAGGCTAATTGATTGGCAGATGGAGCCCACTTGAACCAATCTCTGAATCCTAACATTTTACCTACGGCTTGAAAGTGTTCTCCTTTTGATGATAAAACACATAAAGTATTGCTATCCATCGACCAAGAAGCAGTAGCAGTTGCTAAAAAACTAACCCACTTCCCGTCTGCACTCCACTTAAAATAATCTGCATCAATCGCAAACAGCTCAGGTTCTTTTGTGTGTATGGTGTAAAAATGCTTCATTTTTTCTTTCGCGAGATTGGCATCTACTGGAATTTGATAAAGTGGAATGGGACCCCATCCCGTTGGACGCAACTTGGATTGTGAGGCAACGATAAATTCCTTCCCATTTGGAAACCATTCAAAACCACTAACCCCAAGTGAGACATTTTCAAATCCTTGTGGGCGGTCATTCTTTGTTTTCGTCACGTTTAATAAACCTTGATCATTGTAGGCCAACTGATTTTTGTTCGGCGACCATTTAAAGTCGGAGGTTACGACCCTTACGTAAGGCTGGTAGCTTTCCTTTTCCTTCGAATCATAAATAAATAGATTAGATTTTTCACCTTTTTCATCACCATCAATATATCCAATAAATCGACCATCATATGACCATTTCTGAGAATACACATATCGATTTTTTGTGATTTGTATTTCTTGATCTCCCTTTTTAATCCATAGCTGATTGTCACGGATAAATGCAGCAGTGAGCGGGGTTTCTGCACTGACAACTGTCGATATATTAAAACTGATTAATATTAGAAATAATACAATCCGTAATCCCAAGAACATCCCTCCTGCTTATAGGGTGTCCGTAAATGAAGCTTCTCATCGTCGTTTTAAACGAAAGAAAAGTTTCAATCCATGCCATTTTTTTTGAATCTAAAATAATAACCACGTAAGGAAAACTTCTTATATTGTTATGAAGTAACTGATTTTCGAATGATTTGCCACTATCTTGGGAATAATTTATTTAAATTATATGAAGGTGGGATCCTTTTGATTTTAACAAATCCGATAAGCTCATCAGAGGTAGGAACCCTTTGGCTTACATATCAAGAAAAAACTCTTATTATGAGAGTATTAGAATATTTCATGAAAAAAGCGGATGACGAGGAATCTAGGAATATCTTAGGGGGATTATGGCAGGACTTAAATTATTACGTTTTAGAAATTGAGAAAATATTTAGCCAACAAGGGGTCGTTATTCCTATTGGTTTTAGAAAAGAAGATGTGATTTTAGAAGCCCCCAAGTTATTTGACAATGGATTTGACGTTATGTTTTTACGAGTATTAAAAGAAGTCAGCATGGGTATGTACACCATTAACATGAATATGGCATATAACGATGATGTGATAAAGATTTATGAAGGACTTACCAATGTTACCCAAAAAATTTATAAGTTGTCCACGCTATATTTACTAGAAAAAGGAATCCTAACACTTCCACCAAAAGTGACTATGCCAAAAACAACAGAGTTTATTAAAGATAAAAGTTATATGAGCGGTTTTCACCCATTTAATTCTAAACGTGCTTTAAACGACATTGAACTTGGTATTCTTCATCATGGAATAGAGACTAATAATATTGGAATGCAGCTTATTACAGGATTTGCTCAATGCGCACAGAACAAAGAAGTTAGAAAGTATTTCGAAAAAGGGAAAGAACTTGCGAAAAAACAAATTACAACATTCCAAGAAATTCTTTTGGAAAGCGATATTCAGTTCTCTGCCACTTCTGGAAGCACGGTAACTACGTCAACCATTGCCCCATTTTCAGACAAACTGATGATGCATTGTATTACCTTTCTAAATGGATTTTGCATCGTTGGAAATAGCTTTGGTACATTTTTCACATTAAGAAATGATATCTCCTTAAAATTAGCCCTCCTTGCCAAAGATATCTATTTTTATGGTCAAGAAGGGATTGAAATTATGATCAAGCATAAATGGTTTGAGGAACCTCCTCAAACAGAAGACAGAAATCAAATCATTAATAACTCATGAATTAGCTTTTTTTTTAATATTTTCGTGACAAATAAAACGGGTAAGCGAATATGTTGTGCATATTCAAGGAAAGAGCGATGCAAATTTATACATCGCCCTTTCCACTTCTATACTAGTTTTTTCCTTGCTAGTAAATACCCAAAACCAATAACAAAAACTGTAATTGCAGTAGGAATCAATAACTGTAAATCACGAGTGAGAAAAGGTACAAATTTGGGTTCCCCGACGATCATTTCCCCTGCAGTCCAAGATAAGATTCCAGCACCTGCATAAGAGATAATCGGGTACTTCTCCATTGCTTTTAATATTAATTGGCTTCCAAAAACAACAATAGGAATACTAACAATCACACCGATTACAATACCGGCCAAATTCCCACCCACTGCCCCCGCAATAGCTAGTACATTATCAAGAGACATGACTGCATCAGCAATAATGATTGTTTTGACAGCTGAAAATAAACTTGCCCCTCCCTCTTTCAGATGTTCCTCCTCCTCACCAATTAATAGTTTAATGGCAATGTATACTAGAAGAAGACCGCCAATAAAGGTAACGAACGGTACATCAAGTAGGTAAACAATGGCTACTGCAAATAGTAAACGTAAAATAATCGCTCCTAAGGTTCCCCAAAAGATCGCTTTCTTTTGCTGTTTCCTGGGAACATTACGTGACGCCATTGCAATCACAACTGCGTTATCTCCACTTAATACAATATTGATTAATATAACTTTCAATAATACTGAAAATGACAAACCAAAAATCTCCAAAATATTCACCTCTGGACAAGTTTAACTTTGCCATTATATTAATTTGATATAAAAAATAGAACTTTATAAAGTAAATAAGGGGAAAAGTTAAAAAGAATTAAAAAAGAAGCAAAATATTTGCTTCCAACAATCGAGTATTTGATTATAAGCTAGAATAGGTAATTTCTCATTATGCTTCTTAAGCTTAAGACTCCTTAATTCATCAACGCCTTTATGCCGTTACACGTAAAGTTTATCCCTTATCTAATTTAGTATAGGTCTCAATCTTAGTAACCCCATAAGCGACAAAGTAAAGAGTTAAAAAAATAATAAAATCATATAACGTGGACCAATTTTTAGGGTTATAAAAGTCAATTGCATTAAAGAAATTCATTCCTCCAAAAGCAGCAATTGCAGCGAATATGACTCCTTTTAACAAGGTATTCATTTTTGGCTTTATTTGTAGAGCGAGCATGACCCCAACTGGTGCTAAAGAGAAGTGGTACGGTAAAAATAGAAAGGAGGCTACAGGAATGATTACCATTGGGTAAGACCACAACCCTAGAGATAAGGCAGCAAGATCTATTGTAAGTGACAATATGATGGTCAATAAGCCTCCTAAAAGAAGGCGTCCTGTGCTATCTTTTTTCCTAAATATCATCCAAACAATCCATGGAACAATAAATAGGGCTAGTCCAAACCACCATTGCCATGTCGAGAGAAAATCTTCTGTCACTGTTTTAGCAAATAAAGAACTTACCTCAGTGAACTGGTTATAAGCCTTTTCTGATTGAGTGAGCCCTTCCTCAAATGCCATTTCCATAACATCTCCTTAAAACATAGTTATTACATTTTTTTCAGTTAACCAGTCTTTTATTCACTGTTGCCTGTTTAAGAATTTTCAAAGGGGAACAGTTTCTTAGATCCTCTAATCATAAGTGATAAATAGCTTTACGTTATATCAGCACAAAAAACCTAGCTTTTTAGGCTAGGTTTTTTGTGTTTCATCAATTTTCGAAAAAAATCATAACAATTTTAGAAATCTATTTCTCCAGTCTTCTGCAAGAGCATCAACCGTCAATATTTTTTCAATGGAGGTTTTATCTTGTTGTTGATGGAAAAGAATTTGTGTAGCAAAAAAAACGGATATTTCTTTTGAGTGTTTTTCAACAAGAGTTATTTCCGAATCGAACTTAATAGTCCCCTCTTCCAATACCCGAAAAAAGTAACCAGTTAGGGTCGTTTCAACCACTTTCTTTAAAAATTGATTTTCCTGATTAAATTTGGAGATAGTTGCACAAGGTACCCTTCCTTGTGTAACTTGAACAATGGTATCCCCTATTTTATATATATCACCAATACAAACTTGTTCTTCTACCATTCCTGTTGCAGTAATATTTTCCCCAAAAGCAGGTAGAATAAGCTTTCTTTGAAATATCTCTTCCCAATATGAGTAATGCTCAAATGGATATAAACATACTGCACGATCTGGACCGCCGTGAAACTTATGGTTTGCAACATCATCACCAACAAAGCCAGATTTTTCCAACTCAACAGCTTGTACAGATGATTTTCCTATGGCGGAAAGCTCTTTTTTATTGTTCCAATTAAATTCCTTCGGTTTTCCCACAGCTAAATTAATAATTTTTCGATTCAATTTGAATTTACCTCACTTCTACAAAACTCTTTAATCAATATGCGAATCCCCCGCAATTGTTAGATGCAACTGATTATGACGGTTTTTTTATGTCCATGCCTTTTTTAAAGACTCTACACCTAATTGTATCTCCTCACAAGTAAGATTACTGAATCCGAGCTTAATCATTGCTTCATCAGAATGATTTTTTATGAAATAGATGGAGGTAGGATACACGTTAACCCCATAAATGGAAGCACGCTCAATTAACCATTCTTCTGAACGATTTAGATGTACCTTAACTAAAACGTACAAACCCGACTGTTCCCCAATAATGGATATATTTTGGTTGAAGTGTTTTTTTAATTCTGAAACTAAGCACTGCATTTTTCTCTTATAGACAAGTCGCATCCGTTTAATATGGCGATTCCATTCCCCCTCTTCCATAAATTTAGCCATTGTAAGCTGGCTAAGAAGGGAAGTGGTACTCTCGAAATGAAGAAATTGTTGTTTATAACGGTTTAAAAGTATCTGTGGCAGCACCATATAACTTAGACGGATTCCCGGAAGAAATGACTTTGAGAAATTCCCCAGGTAAATAACTCTTGATGAATCAATAGAAGCAAGTGCTGGAAATGGCTGCTGTGTATAGCGAAATTCACTATCATAATCATCTTCGATAATATATCCATGCATCTTGTTAGCCCAATGAATAAGCATTTGCCTTTGTTGAATGGACATGCTTACTCCTATTGGACTTTGATGGGAGGGTGTTACATAGATTAACCTTGAAATCATTTGTTCTAATTTTGAAAAATCAGCACCTGATTCATAAACTGGTAAAGTCTCAAGCGTGAAACGATGGAATTGAAAAGCTTCCCTAGCTCCATCATAACCTGGGTTCTCTACAATAATGCTAGTGAAATCATCCTTCATGATTTGTCCGAGATAAATCAACATTTGTTGGGTACTACTGCCGATTATAATCGCATTTGGATCTGTTTTCACCCCACGGGATTGGAGTAAATAGGTGGCGATTTGTTTACGCAAGCACAGTTCACCAAAGGGTTCCCCGTATCGAAAGCTTTCTTGTATTGTTAGCACTTGATTTGAGATTCTCCTCCAAATTTTCAGGGGGAAATTTGTTTGATCTACGGCTCCTGCCCGGAAATCAATTAGGATTGGTGTCACCAGCTTTGTTTGCTTTTTATTGGGAAGAACTAAGTCATTTTGAAATAAAAGTGGATCTAATTCATTTACAAAATACCCTTTTCGACCCTCACCACGGATATAACCTTCAGCTACAAGCTGCTCATATGCCATTAATGTCGTATTGCGGCTTACTTGAAGGGAGTCTGCGAGCTGACGAATGGAGGGCAGTGGATCACCAGCTGGTAAGTCGCCACTCTCAATAAATAATTTAAACTGCTCGTAGATTTGTTTGTATTTGGGCGAATCATCCTTAAAAGCAAAAATGGTATTTTTCATTTCCTATACACCTTTGACATGTTCTTTTGTTCATAATTGTACCTTTTTATATGTCAGTTTGCATTATAAAATATCTTATATGGATACCCCCAATTACAAAGGCTTAATGAAGGAGGAGCTAATCATGTATATTCCTAAACATTTTAAACTAGAGGACGAAGAGGTGATTTATGATTTTATCGAAAAATACAGCTTTGCCACTTTATTTTCTCAGCACAACGGAGAGCCATATGCTACCCATCTACCACTCACATTAAATAAAGCTGAGCGTGCCTTATATGGTCATTTTGCTCGCCCAAATGAACAATGGAAGGATATTGAAAACCAACAAATTCTTGTTGTTTTCCAAGGTCCTCACTGTTATATTTCACCTTCTTGGTACGAAACAATGAAAGCAGTACCTACTTGGAATTATGTGTCTATTCATATATATGGAAAGATGGAAATGGTCGAGGAGCCAAAAGTAATATTTGACTCTTTAAATGATATGGTAACAAAATATGAAGACCCAGATAGCTTATACAATTTAAATGATGTAGATTCTCAATTTATCGAAGGAATGAGCAAAGGGATTGCAGCATTCAGAATAAACATCTCAAAAATTGAAGCAAAAGCTAAATTAAGTCAAAATCATCCCGCGGAACGACAAGAGTTAATTATTAACCAACTAGAAAGAACTTCCCAACAAGATAATATACAAGTGGCATCTCTTATGAAGAAAAATCTACAAAAATAAAAGTTATTTACATCTGGTTTGTTGAGCTAACGTGGGCTTTCCTTAAAGAGCTGGCTTGTAATAACGAAGTTTATGAAATAATTTACTTATAGTAAAAGGGTGCTTTGCTTCGATAAAGGAGCAAAGCTTTATTCTTCTTCAAGTAACGGGAGGTTAGTTTAACAAGAAAAAATTTTTCCAATAAAAACACAGGGGTCAACTAACCCCCGTGTTGAATTACCTTTAGTTCTCTAACGATAAATTCAATCCTTTTTGATAATATTGCTTCATCATTTCTTCAGGAACCATATTTCCACCAGTCCCCCAAATAATATGTGTACCTTTACTCATTTTTTTCGTTAAATTATGCTTCAGTAAATAATCGGTTCCTTCTTTAGATAATTTAATTGGTCCTATCATGCCTGCTAGTGCTGAAGGTTCTAAATGAATCCCCTCTGTATCAACTAGTTCCTTTAATAGCTTATACAACTGTTCATCGCTAACCGTATAATTACCACTTAGAAACGGTTCTATAGTTTTACCTACAAATCCAGATGGTCTTCCTACAGCAAGTCCATCAGCGTCTGTTACATTATCAATACCAATATCTTGCACAGAAATTTTATCATGAAGTCCTGTCATTAAACCAAGTAACATACATGGAGAGTGGCTAGGCTCTGCAAAGAAACAGTGAACATGGTCTTGATAAAATAACTTCAAACCAAAAGCTATTCCGCCAGGACCACCGCCTACTCCACATGGAAGGTAAACAAACAATGGATGATTTTCATCAATTGTTATCTCTAAATCTTCTAATTGTTTTTGTAATCGAGATGCTGCTACTGCGTATCCTAAAAATAGGTCATAAGAATTTTCATCATCTACAAAATAACATGTAGGATCGCCATCTGCTTGGAGTCGACCTTCCTCTACAGCTTTACTATAATCCGATTCATATTCAATTACATTAACATTTTTGCTTCGAAGTAAGTCTTTTTTCCATTGTTTTGCATCAGCCGACATATGAACGGTCACATTAAAACCTAACTTTGCACTTATGATTCCTATACTAAGTCCTAAATTTCCAGTCGAACCTACTGCGATTGAGTACTGGGAGAAGAATGTTCGAAACCTATCACTATCTAAAATGGAATAGTCATCTTGAATCGTCAACAATTGATGTTGAAGAGCTAATTCTTCTGCATGTTTGAGAACTTCATAAATCCCGCCCCTTGCTTTAATAGACCCTGATATCGGAAGGTGACTATCACACTTAAGCAATAATTCACCTAATATAGGTTGTCGATATTCCTGCTCTAAGGATTGTTTCATGGAAGGAATTCTCACCAAAGGAGATTCTATTATCCCATTCATCTTTTTTGTTTCCGGGAAAACTTTTGCAATATATGGAGCAAAACGTTTCAATCTTTCCTCTGCATCCTTTACATCATCTTGAGTAAGGGGGGATTTTTTAATTCCTGTTTTAAACTTTTCAACTTTAGGATTTAACCACAATATTTCATTCATCGAAATGAGTTTGTTTAGTAAAGGATAGTTTTCTTTCCATGTTTGTAGATCGCTGAATTCAATCTCTTTCATTTTGATAGTCCTCCTCATTGACTTGATTATAGTCATCAAAACAATGTAAAATATAATTTAAAGAGTGTTAAATGCAGTTTAACATAGATATTTTTAGTTGTTAAGTATTATTTAAAAACGTTAAATTTAAATTAACGATTTATTATCAAGGAGTGCATCGTAATGGAAAATATAGATATTGGTAAGAAGGTTGAAAAATATAGAAAAGCTCAAGACTTAAGCATTAGAGAATTAGCAAAATTAGCTGAAATAACGCCTTCAATGCTGAGTCAAATCGAACGTGGATTAGCAAACCCTTCTATTCAGACTCTTAAAGTTTTAGCGAAATCCCTAGACGTTCCTACATTTAGTTTTTTCATTGAAGAAACAAACACGGTTGATTTAGTTGTTAGGTCTAGTCACCGAAAGAAAATGATCATTGACAACTTATCCTATGAGCTAGTTTCACCTGATTTTACTGGAAACCTGGCAACAGCCATTATGAATTTTCCACCGAAGACTGCTTCCTCTGAGAAACAGTTGGAGCATAAAGGAGTAGAAGTTGCTTATGTATTAGAGGGAAAAATTAAAGTGTTTTTAGATGATGAAGAATACATATTGGAATCTGGTGATAGTGTAAAAATACCAGCACAAATGAAGCATAAATGGGAAAATAATTTTAATGAACATGCTGCCATACTTTTTTCGGTGACTCCACCAATTTTTTAATTTCTAATACCGGTAGTTTAAAGACTGGATTTTTTCGATAGCTAATCATATTGCCAAGGTGGAGTAATAAATAAGGAGAGGAACGCTTTTTGCGTACCTCTCTTTTAATTAACATTTATTCCTCCCGCAGGAACCAATCCCAGTTAAAAAAGCATTTCTTCTTTTTCTTTCTCGTATTTTTTATTCACTTTTTTCTCTTTTTCTTTTAATACATAGCTTAGTAAGTCTAGTACAATACGGGCTGCTACTTGTCCTGTCATGCCCGTTGGATCATATGGAGGGGCAACTTCTACTAAATCAAACCCGATGACTTCTCCTCTTTTGGAAATCCCTTTAAGCAATTCATTAACCTCATCGTAGAGGAGGCCGCCTGGAGAAGGTGTACCTGTTCCAGGCGCAATTGACGGATCGATTCCATCGATATCAATCGTTACATAATATTTTTCGCCGGCAGGAATTAGCTCCAGCACTTCCTTTAGTCCCATCTTTCTCATCTGACGCGGTGATAGGATCACACTGCCATATGTTTTTGCTGCTTCGACGTCTTCTTTTTTGCTGCTGCTGATCCCGCGAATGCCAAACTGAAATATTTTTTGAACATGATCCAGCTCAGATAAGCGGCGAATGCAATTTCCGTGACCATACCGCATTCCTGAGCGGTGATCCGCCCAGTCTAAATGGGCATCAATTTGTATCACATGAAACGGACCTATGTCTTTTAGTCCTTTTCCAACTGCTGCTGTGATGGAATGATCGCCGCCTAATACAACCGGCATTGCACCTTTGGAAATAATTTTTCGGATTGCTTCTTCTGTATTCTCATGGCACTGCATAATATCCCCGTGTACCATGTCTACATCCCCACAGTCGACAACTTTCCATTCAGGCCCAAGGTACATAATATCGTTTTCAATATCATAAGCACCATCAAGACCGAAACTATATAATGTAGATCCTTCGCGGATTCCTCTAGGGCCCATTCTTGCTCCTGATTTCCATTGTGTACCCATGTCATTTGGCACCCCAATGACCGCCACATCTGCGTCAAGCTGGTTCAGGTTCGCACAAATTGGGTATTTTCCAAAAGTACAAATGCCTGTAAAAGGTAAATTTAAAAACTGTTTTTCATCACGATTAGACATTCATGCTGCCTCCTTCTAGATTATCATCCTCGCTTTTTCCTACTGCAAGGTTTTCTGCCGGTGGGCAAGTTCTTAACCAAGGATTTTAAATTTTACTTCTATACTTTTTAAACTATTAATTTTCAATTAAAGTTGTAGTTTTCACATCATAAGTCTTTTGAAATAAGTTCAGATAGTCTTCTTTTGTCAGATCTCTTGAATTCGCCTGAGTACACAAATGTTTAAAGGCTCCTTCGGCTAGGAAAGGGAAGTCTTTTGGATTTACATTGCCTAAATCTCGGAAGCTAGGAATGCCGATTTTATTTGCCAGTTCTTTTAACAGCACAACACCTTCGTACGCCGTTTCTTCAATTGTTTTTCCTTTAGGATTTGCCCCAAGCTTGATTCCTACCATGGCGTGCTTTTCTGGATTTGAAGGAATATTAAATTCAAATACATGTGGAAGAAAAATAGAATTCGCCACTCCATGTGGAGTATCATAGAGTCCTCCAAGTGGTTCGGCCATCGCATGTACAGCCCCAAGATCCGTGTTATCAAAGGCGATACCTGCAACTAAACTACCCAAAAGCAGATTTTTCCTAGCATCTAAATCACGACCATTTTCTACTGCTAATGGAAGGTATTTGGCTATTAATTCAATAGCATATAGTCCCAAAGCATCTGAAAGTGGTTGAGCAACTTTGCAGGTATAAGCTTCAATTGCATGTGTAAGTGCATCCATTCCTGTAGCTGCGGTAATCGATTTAGGCAATGTTAACGTCAATTCAGGATCAACAAGTGCCAGTTTAGGAGCGATTTTCAAATCTAGTATCGCCTCCTTCTGTTTCGTCACGGTATCCGTAATGACAGAACCTCTCGTAACTTCACTACCGGTACCTGAAGTTGTCGGAATACAAATTAGTGGTGGGATTTCCCGTTCTAGTAAATTTACGCCGTAACGTTCTCTTAGTTCTCCCCCATGTGTAAAAAGTGTCCCAATTGCTTTAGCTGTATCCATTGAGCTTCCGCCGCCAAGACCAATTAAGAGATCGATATTCTCGTTTTTAAACTGTTGATAAGCACTCTCGCAATCTACATCTTTTGGATTAGGTGATATTTCATCATAAACAATATAATTGACACCTTCTTGATCTAATGACTGTGTGATTTTTTCCAAAATTCCTGTTTGTGCAAGTCCTTTATCTGTAATAATAAGCGCTTTATTTCCACCTAATTCTTTCGCCCTTTTCCCAATATTCTTTACTTTCCCATTCCCAAACTCTATAGAAGTAGGCAGATTAAAATGAAAATCCCATAACATAATTAATTTCCTCCTTTATTTTTTGAATATTTCGAATTCGATTTTTATATTTTTAATTAATTGCTAAACCATTCAGTTGGCTTAACATCTAAATTAATATTGATTTGTTTTACCTCAGTAAACGTATCCAAGCCAAAGGTTCCTAACCCGCGGCCAATCCCGCTCTGCTTGTAACCTCCCCACGGTGCTTCATTATAGGCGAGGTTATAAGCATTAACATAAGTAATTCCAGCTCTTACTTTTTTAATAACCCTCAAAGCTTTGGCTCCATCTTGTGAAAAAACACCTGCTGCAAGCCCGTACGAAGTATCATTTGCCAGCTGGATTGCTTCCGCCTCATCTTTAAACTTTTGAACGACAAGAACTGGACCAAAGATTTCTTCCTGAACAATTCTCATATCTGGTTTGGTGTCAACAAATATTGTTGGCTCAAAGAAATAACCATTTTCAAGCCCATTGCTTGTGATACGGTTGCCACCGCACGCTAACGTAGCCCCTTCGGCTAAGCCAATTTGAATATATTCAAGGATATTCTTCATATGGTCTTCACTTACAAGCGGACCCATCTCTGTAGACGAATCGTCCCCAGGGCCAACCTGAATCTTTTTCGCTCTTTCTACCAATCTAGCAATGAATTTATCATGAATGCTCTCTTCTAACAGTAAACGGGATCCCGCATTACATACTTGGCCGGCATTGGTAAAAATTCCATTCAAAGCATAATCGATGGCTGTCTCAAAATCTGCGTCAGCGAAAACAATATTTGGCGACTTGCCGCCTAGTTCGAGTGAAAGGTTTTTAATATTTCCTGTTGCTGAATTCATGATGCTTCTACCCGTTGCTGTACTACCTGTAAAAGAAATCAAATCCACCTTTTGGCTTTCTGCTATTTCATTTCCTACTTTTGAACCACCTCCCAAAACTAGGTTTGCAACACCAGCTGGTATCCCCACTTCTTCCATGATCTCAAATAATTTGTAAGTGGTGACTGGAGTGATTTCAGCTGGTTTAAATACAAGCGTATTTCCCGCAGCAAGCGCAGGGGCTATTTTCCAAGCTCCCGTCAACAATGGAAAATTCCATGGAGCGATAAGTCCGCATACACCTACAGGTTCCCGAATAACCATGGCTTGCACAGGATCGGCAACAGAATACGTTTGACCATTTGGCTTTGTCACTAACCCAGCATAGTATCGAAAGCAATTCACGGTATCAGCAATATCAAACTCTGATTCTTTAAGGGGTTTTCCCGTATTCTCAGTTTCAAGTTTGCTAAGCTCGTCTGCCTTTTCTTCAATCTTATCCGCTATTTTAAATAAGTAGGTTGCACGTTCAGATGCCGGTAAGTCTGACCAAATTCCGGAGTCAAAAGCTGTTCGTGCAGTATTAATCGCCATTTTGGCCTCTTCTCTACTTCCTTGCGGAGCCTCAGCCATAATTTTACCGTTTGCAGGATTCACAACATGGCTCTTTTCTCCACTTAATGAATCCATCCATTCACCATTAATAAACATTTTCAACTTCAGCATTTTTACAAACCTCCAGTATATTATTTTTACCTTACCTGTTGAGGGATAACCTCTCGATCAATGTCTTGTACATTTTGTGGAATCAATTCTTTATCAAAATGAAACTCAGGAAGTGGTTGGCGGAACCATTTCGTCATATAGACAAGATAAATCAAGCCGCATGCCATCCAGATCCCCCCGAGAATCAACGCATCCCTTTCTAAATGCGACCATAACCATATCGTAAACGCTGCGCCAATGAGTGGTAATAATAGGTACCGAATGCAATCCAGAAAAGAACGCTTATGATTTCTGATAAAATAATGGGCGATAACAGACAGATTTACAGATGTAAAGGCAATTAACGCTCCAAAATTGATAAACTTAATAACTTGTTCTAGGGTTAATGGAATTGCGAGTAAAGAAACTACGCCAATCACAATGATGCCAAGTGACGGTGTTTTAAATTTAGGATGAATGTATCCAAATATATTTTTGGGTAATACAGAATCTCGTCCCATCGCATATAACACTCGCGATGCGCTTGTGATTGAAGCGATTCCTGAAGAGAAATTACCAATAATCACTGCTGTAATAAAAATGGACTTAAATAAATTTCCTCCGATCAGCACTGCAATTTCAAGGGCTGCAGAATCAGCATGTTTGAATGAAATGCCCGGATGCACCAATTGTGCTAAGTAAGAAGAGCCAATATACAAAACTCCGATAAACAATAGCATGATAATAATGGCTCTTGGGATCGTTTTTTCAGGATTGATTGTTTCCTCTGATAAAGTGGTGAGTGAGTCAAAACCAAGAAAACTAAAGCAAAGAATGGTAGCACCTGCCAAGATAACGGACAAGGAAACATCTGCATCAAACAATGGCTTAATGGAGAAAAGACTACCCGTCCCTACTCCATCTGATAAACTTTTGAAGGTTAATATCCAGAAAAGGCAAACAAAAATGACTTGAGCAATAACAAAAATTTTACTCGTTATTGCTGATATCTCCACACCTAGTATGCTCGGAGATACGATGCTTGCAGTCAACACAATTACCCACACATAATGCGGGATTCCAGGAAATACAGCACTTAAAAAGACAGTGGACATCAAGCAGGTAACCATAGGCGTTAATATATAATCAAGCATAATCGTCCAACCTACAATGAACCCAACCTCAGAATTAATAGATTTTTGCGTAAAGGAATAGGCTGACCCTGAGATCGGGTAGGCTTTCGCCATCTTGCCATAGCTGAGAGCTGTAAAAAGTATTGCTAGAAAAGCAATAATGTATGCAGTCGTAATAACACCTCTTGAGGTAACGGCAGCAATTCCATAGGTATTAAAAAACACCATGGGGTTATTCCATGCAATCCCTAAAAAAACAACCTGTGACAAAGTAAGTGTTCTTGCAAGCGCTTTCTGTTTCATAACTCAACTCCCTCCGTGTTAATAAATTTAATTCTTAGATGATTTAGAAGATTTGGTATTTTTATTGTAAACCTTGTTGTTACACAAAGGTCAATAGGTGTATTATATTTTTTTAGAGGGGATGATTTCATTGAAAATAAAGGAAAAATTAACCATTGGTGAAATGGCGAGGTTAAGAGGGGTAACAACGGAGACTTTACGCCACTATGATCGGATTGACCTATTCAAACCTCAATATGTCGATCCCGATTCAGGGTATCGCTACTATTCTATTTTTCAATATGAAGTTTTAGGGACGATTAAAGAGTTGCGGCAACTTGGGATGAGTACGGACGAAATAAAGGATTATTTTAATGAACGTAATTTTAATAAGTCCTTGGATATTCTGAAAACCAAGCATACGGAACTTGTGTCAAAACTGAACGAGTTACATGACTTGGAGGAAAATATTCGGGGGAAAATTGGATACTTGGAGCATGTAGCGAAAGAAAAAGAACTTCAATCGGTGTTTTTCCGCGAAATAGGAAGAAGGAAGTTAATTACCTTAAATGAAAAAATAAATAATAATTTGGAACTCAGTTATGGTGTTATAAGGTTAGAGAATATGCTCACCGAGAAGACACCAATTCTGGCTAGTAATAGACTAGGCATCATCATCCAGGAAGCGGATCTTAGAGCGAAACGATTTGAAGAACCATCCATTATTTTTGTAGTGGCAAAAAATAAAGAAAAAATACCAAAACAGTGTCAAATGACGGTTCCTGCTGGGTTATTTGCGTGTATTCGTTATAACGGGGAATTATTATGGAATCGAAGCGAAAGTTTGAGTAAGATATTGGAATATCTTGATGAAACCGGATATCACATAACCGGCGATGCGCTGCAAATTATGCACGTCGATATTACAATCACAGATAAACCAAATGAGATTACATTCGAAATTCAAGTTCCAGTTCAAATTTGTCAGTGAATTCAATAAATTAATTTTCGGGAACAGGATTGTTATCCGCTTTCCTTACTAAGGCTATAATCAAACGTGAAAATAAAAAAGTAACGGTCAATGTCCAAAAACTTGTAAATGAAGTCCACCCTTTTTTAAATTCGATTAAGTCAGTTTTCTTTTCTAAAAAGTGTTCTATTGCTGCCATAGGAATGCTGAAATATAAAGCCTTAATAAGAATACCCAAGATATTTGAACTTTTAGTGATTTGGTTATAGTAAACACACGCTATTGGATAAAGCAAATAATCAAATCCAAAGCTGATATTAACAGATTTCAAAAGAGTAACTGGATATTTGATGTAACCCTTTTTTACAACTATTGTATCTAATACTGAAGAAAGAACTCCCTTCAAAAGAAATATAATCAACCAATCTTTTACAGGTGGTTTTAGAATTAAATTAATAATGGAAATGATACTGAATACTAACAAAAACCTTAATATATTCATCTCTATTGATTGCTTTTTCATAATAACACCTCTAAGAAGGAGTATTTCCTTCTCAAATAAGTGTTATTAAAAAGTTTGGCAAGCATTTTTCCCTATTCCGGTGGATTAAAAGGAATTTATCAAGAACAGTTCTAATGAACTGGTATTATTTCTAAAGGTAACTACAAATGGAAAAAATTACGTAATTAGGAATGCTGCGGCAGTCCTTTTTTTGTTATAAAAAGGTAGAATGAACAATCGAACTTGTTTGAATGAGAATATATTAAAGAAAGAAATAAAATAAATTTCGTAAGCACATTCCACTTACTAATGAACCACTTGTAAAATGACTAAGTTAAAAGGGGGTGTTAGGTAATTGGAGCGAATGAAAATAAAAAGAATTGCAGTCGATTCCATCCTTTATTCAGAAGTTGATGATTGTGAAACAGACGATCAAACAGATGATTGGGATGTTCAATTAGAAGGAAGTGAAAGTTGAATATCAATTGCTAATGCCTTTAAATATTGGAACCTAGAAATAATCCACATTTATGTCATTTGAGATTAATGAATTTAGGTGGACTGTGTATTGCTATTTTTTAATAATAGTTTTAATTAAAGCAGTTCTCTAACCTGTAGAAATGCTTTAAGCCGCCAAATAATTAGTTCATTAGTTAAAATAATATGTGAACCAAAGTACTAAAACTAAAGGGTGCTTGAGTTATAGATTAGAGCTGTCATTAAGGCAGCTTTTTCTTGTTGAACAAACGTCGCAGTTTAGTTGAACAAAATTTAAATCTGTAGTTTAATTTATTGCAGAACATTCAAAAAAATAGGGGGGACTTAATTTGGAAATGTGGGTTAATAAAGGATTTTCAATTTCTACAAATAAAGAGTATTTAGATTTAACATTAATACATACCTTCTTGAGTCAAGAGGCCTATTGGTCAAAGGGGATACCCAAGCAAATAGTAAAAAAGGCAATTGAAAATTCTCCGTTAAGTTTTGGAGTTTATAAAGGTGAAGTAGGTAAAGACGTTATTGAACAAGTTGGTTTTGCAAGGGTAATTTCTGATTTAGCAACTTATGCCTATCTAAGTGATGTGTTTATATTGCCAAATTATCGGAAATTAGGGTTATCAAAATGGTTAATGGGTATTATCACAAACCATTCCGAATTACAGGGAGTTCGTAGATTTATGTTAGCTACTAATGATGCACAATCATTATATAACCAATACGGTTTTGAACAGATTGTTAATCCAGAACTATTTATGCAAAAGGTACTTAAAAATCCATATCAACAATAAAAACTCTTTTAACGATTGCAAGAGTTCAAGATCCAGCTGCCATTAGCGGCATTTCTTGTTTCACTTGGGCAGAATAGTAAAACAAAATCTTCGACCCTGTGGTAAAAAATGGTGAGAGCTATTTAAACGATTCATTTAGTTAGCCACAAAAACCAAGGAATTTTTAGGGGGAATAGTAGATGGATATGAAATACCCAATTGGCACTTTTCAATTTGATGGTGAAATTTCTAGCAGTGTTACAAGTCTTTGGATAAATGAGATTGAAGATTTACCAAGATTATTACGAGATGCTGTAGAAGACTTAGATAATGAACAGCTTGATACAGCTTATCGTTCTGGAGGGTGGACTGTTCGACAAGTAATACATCACCTTGCAGATAGTCATATGAATGCCTACGTTCGTTTTAAATTGGCTCTTACGGAAGAAAATCCTGTAATTAAGCCATATGACGAAACGAAATGGGCGGAACTATCTGATTATAAATTGCCAATTGATACTTCACTTTTACTTCTCGAAACATTACACAAACGCTGGACCAACCTTTTACGTAGTCTAACTCTTGCTGATATGGAAAAGACATTTATTCATCCAGATTCAGGTGAAGTTTCAGTAGGTAAAAATATAGGAATCTATGCCTGGCACGGTAGACATCATCTTGCACATATTACTTCCTTATGTAATCGTAAGGGTTGGCAAAGGACTTTGTGAACGATTACACTTAAAGAAACGGTGGCGTTAATCCAAGAAGGATTAACGCTTTTTTTATTAGAACTTATTAAGCTCATTGGGTCAATTTAATATAAAAAATCACCTGTTAGAATACTCACCAAAAATAAACATTAACTTAATGTTTAAAATATTAAATCTTAATAGGATTAAAGTAAGATAAAAAGAAAAAAGGAGGAAAAGAAATGGTAATCGAGAAATATCGGCATCCAATTTTGTTCTATGGATTATCCATTGTAGTTCCGTGGATATTGTGGTTTATTGCAGCATATATCAGTCATATTGAACCCAGTAGAAATCTATATGTTATCTTAGTAAGCATTTTGGGGATTATTGGCTTATCGAGTCCATTGGTCATTGCTTGTGTTTTAATGCTCCCAGATCCTTACTTACGAAAGGATTTTTTGAACAGGTTTGTTAATTTCAATACCATAAAACCATTTTACATTATTGTAACATGTTTTCTTATGATCACGAGTATTCTTCTTGCACAGGGAATTTCTTTGCTTTTCGGATATAGTGCTTCTCAATTTGCACTCTCAGGAAAGTCTTCATTTTCAGCAGGTTTTTTTCCAGCCTGGTTTTTGCTCTTTTTTGCTCCTATACTAGAAGAATTGGCCTGACACTCATATGGCACAGACAGCTTACGAAAACGATTTAATCTTTTCACTGTTTCTATGATTTTTGCTATTTTCTGGGCATTTTGGCATTTCCCTCTTTCTTTTATTAAAGGTTACTATCAAAGCAATCTAGTCGAAACAGGGGTACTATATTCGATAAATTTTGTGGTTAGTCTCATTCCCTTTGTTCTATTGATGAACTGGTTATACTATAAAACAGGAAGAAATATTATTGTTGCAATCGTTTTTCATATTTCAGCGGGGCTTTTCAATGAAGTATTTTTAACACATCCAATGAGTAAAGTCATACAAACCGTTCTTTTGCTTATTTTAACTACTGTAATAGTAATAAAAAATCGGAGTTTCTTTTTCAAGTTAGAATATCACGAAAAATGATATAATTTGTGAAGGATTGCACTTAAAGTAACCGATGCGATTGTTCAAGATGAACAGTCGCTTTTTTACTAACAGTGCCGTTTAATTGAAGAGGAACAACTGATAAAATAAATAGCTATAAATCAATTTTTTAAAGGTGTTGTTATTTTGTGGGACAAGTAAGATTGTACAGAATATCTCTGCAATTAATATTAGTTTTTATGGTTGCAGGAATATTATTGTTTATATTGTCCATTGTGGCTTTAAGGGCTGCCCCCATCGTGTCAATTTTGATGATTATTTTTTCAACTTTCACGATAGGTTCTTCAATTTATCTATGGCGAAAGAGAAATGAAGGTAAGGGATTTTATTGGGATGATGAAGGAATTGTAATCGACATAAAAGGAAATAAGGTTTATTGGGATGAAATTGAAGACATTCAATTTTATAAAAATAGCACCAACAGTTTTTCAAAGGCTACTGTAATTTACCCTCACTATACAAATCACGAAAAAATAAGAATGCGTCGTAAGAAGTTACTGCCAACACCTGCACATTCAATTGATAGGATTTTAATCGAAAATCCAAAGGAATTTCACAATAATTTAATAAAAGTTTGGGAAGAAAAAAATAATTAGCCTTTTTCTTGTTCAACTAGGTGCAGGTTAGTTCAAAAAAGAGATGTTTAATTGTAACATCTCTTTTTACTCCTCTTCCTCTTCAGTTTTCAACATTTCTTCATCTATGATGTCAACTAATTCTTGAATACTGTACATATATAGAACAACCTCTTTTATAACGGTTCCTTTAGGACCGTCTTGAATATGAACTTCGCCTTCAATTCGTATCTTAGTTGGCTTTCCTTTATAAATAACATCAAAGGTTCCAAACTCTTTAACTTCATTGTGTTTCATTTTATCGATTTCGGAATGAATGGTATTGATTTCATCTTGACTAAAACCTGACTCCAATACAGAGGATGATAAATGTTTTAAAAATGGTTCTACCTTTTCAAGGTCAAAATTCATTCCAGCTGCATGTGGTGCTTCTTTATAATCATTTTTGTTTGTGAACAAATAAATAGTTCCTCCAACTAAAAGTATTATAAGAACACCTATAATCCATCTAGTAATAGGATTTCCCCCTTTCTCTCCTTAATTATAAAAAAGAAAGAATCACAGATAACTATGAAAATAATTCCAGATTACTCTAATTGGAAATGTCAGTGATTGAAGGGTTCTTTTTTAACTAACGAGTAGAAAGAGTGAAATAAAGCAACGCTATCTTGAGATGCTTATATAGTGTTAAATCTTATTCCTTATTATGTATAAATCCTTTTATTTATTCAAAGTATAAATATGATAAAAATAGAGGTGAACTTACGATGGCATTATCAATCATTGTTTATATAGCGTGGCTAGGTATTTCGATATTTTATGCTATGAAAAAACCATTATCAAAAATAGAAATTTCCGCCATCATTTTTTTCATATTTATTATTGATATTAACCGGGGTTGGATAACAAATGATGAACTAAAATATATTACATATTCTAAAGTTCCATTAAATTATACAGCATATATTATTCATCGTACCTTTATTACCCCATTGTTTATAGTACTTGGTATGAGTAGTATTCCTAGAAACTCGACAGTGTTAAAGAAAATTATAACAATACTTATTTCTTCCTTTGTTTTAGTATTAATTAAAATTGTTTTACTAAAATTTGATATTGTCTATTTCCATCAATGGAATTTGATTTATGATTTTCTATACTATGTCTTATTACATTTGTTAGGATACTTTATTCTATATTATTACAACTCATTAGTTTTAAAAGGAGCTAAAAGATAAATGATTTGGATCGGCAACTTTAGCCTAAATGAGATATCACTAATTATAATGAATATTATCGGCTACTCATTAATGTTCTTCTTACCAAAAAAACTAAGCAGGGAAGTAACTTTTATAAGTGTGCTTACAGGTGTAGCAACAGGTATGATGTTTGATTTTACACTTGGTGGAGGTCTCCTGGATTTTTACAAGCAAAATGATTCTAATCACTATGAACTATTTGATTTGTTCTATTATTCGTTATTTGCACCGTTTGGTTATTTTTTCATGTATTTTTATCATGTGTTACGGATTAATAAAATCACATTTATCTTTTACATTACTTCTTGGTCTATTATTGGTATTACAGTTCAATGGATATTTACACTTCTTCATATCCTTACTTATCAAAATAACTATCAATTATCGTACTCTTTTCCTATATTCTTACTAACTCAAACATTGACAGGGCTCTATTACGTTTTCATTACTAGAGATAACAGTAGAAAACTGACCTAAGAATATCAAATAGTTTGTGAAGAACTATACTTAGAATACAGGTGCTAAGGAAAGGTATCTCCCTATATACGGAGATGATATAACTCAAAAAATACACATTAAAAAAGTGGAGAAAATAGGGCAATTTGCTATGCTTCATTATACAAAAAAATAATTCTCATTATCATCCCTTTTTCAAACAAAAAGCACCGCAAAATACGGTGCGAATGGTTATGCATTTTACTTAATATTTATAGCTGTAAAATTCAAGTTTTGTGATAGGAAACGGAACCCGTTAGGTAACTTTCTGCCTTTTTCACCCTAAATTCCTGCAATGCTAGAAACTTATCTATCTCTATTTGTATAAAATTAGAAGTGTGATAGCATAGTGTCGCATTTATAGTGATTTGTTACTTTATTCCACAGTTATGACGACATTTCCCTTCTTATGTCCTTTCTCGACATATCTATGAGCTTCAACGATTTCTTCAAACGCATAAGATTTGTCTATGACCACTTTTAACTTCCCTGCCTCCACAAGTTCTTTAAGGAAGTCTAGTGCTTCTGGAGTTTCGGGAGAATTTCGACTCAATAATAATTTCTTGCTGCTAGACAATTTAGTCCATAGCATCGGTACACTCGGCAGCGGTTCAGTGATATTGATATAGGTACCGTCCTTCTTTAGCAATTTCATACATGCTGAAAAGGAACTCTTGTTTACCGCTTCAAAGATGACATCATATGTGTAGTCTGTCCTAGAAAAATCTTCTGCCGTATAATCAATGACTTTGTCGGCACCCAAAGATTTTACCCATTCCAAATTCGTGGTACTGCATACCCCTGTAACGTTTGCTCCAAAATACTTGGCAAGCTGCACGGCATAACTTCCAACACTTCCTGAAGCACCATAGACTAGAACCTTTTGGCCGTTCTGAATATTAGCTTTCCTAAGAAAATACAAGGCTGTGCGCGCTCCAATTGGAATGGCTGCGGCTTCCTCATAAGTTGTGTTCGAAGGTTTAATTGTTACAGGACCATCTTCCGGCAGACACTTATACTCGGCATAGGCTCCAAAACTCGTCAGAGATGCGGCAAAAACCTGGTCGCCTTCCTTAAACCTTTTGACATCCTTCCCTGCTGACTCCACTTCACCCGCTAATTCCATCCCTAAGATCTCTTTCTTGGGCTGTCTGAAACCAAGTGTGATTCGGGCTGGCAGCCAAAAAGCGGGAGGAACGGTAAAACTCCGGGACCGGATATCTGCAACTGTTACGGTTGTCGCTTTTATTTTTACCAGTATTTCATTATCTTTAGGAACAGGTTTTTCTACCTCTTTCAGTTGAAGAACTTCCGGTGGTCCGTACTTAGTGTACACAATGGCTCTCATGTTTTTTCCTCCGTTTTGTTATATTTATTAATATCTATATTTAGGAATAAATAGAACATCGTCTTATTGTTGGAGTGAAATTGCTCATAGTGGGCGAAAACCCTACATATTGGTGCACAAAATGTCGGATGTACACATCCCACTCCTGTTATTCTTTTATTCAAGGAGGTCATCAAATGGATTTGCTAAAGAACATGAATCTTGCCATACAGTATATTGAGGAGAAACTTACCGAAGAGATTGACTTTAAAGAGGTAGCAAGGCTGGCTTTTAGTTCTGAATATCACTTTAAAAGGATGTTTTCCTTTCTTGCAGGAATTACGTTATCAGAATATATTCGCCGGAGACGACTTACTCTTGCCGCATTTGAACTACGTAATCGTAACTTAAGAATTATTGATGTCGCTATTAAATACGGATACAGTTCATCAGATTCTTTTACCAGAGCCTTTCAAAGTCTACATGGTGTCACACCGTCAGATGCCAGAATTAATGGACACGCATTAAAGGCCTATCCACGAATGACCTTCCAGTTATCAATTAAAGGAGGTAGTGAAATGAACTACCGAATAGAAGTAAAAGAAGCATTTCATATAGTTGGTTACATGAAAAGAGTGCCTATTGTTTTCCAAGGTGAAAACCCTGAAATCACTGCTATGTGGAAGTCATTGAGTATGGAGACCATTAATAAACTTAAAGAACTATCTAATATTGAGCCAAAAGGGCTGATTCAAGCATCCTTAAATTTTTCGGAAGGACGGATGGAAGAAAAAGGTGAGCTTGATCATTATATAGGTGTGGTGACAACTCATGAAGGTCCAGAAGTCTTTTCAAAACTTGAGGTTCCTGCCTCTACCTGGGCAGTTTTCGAATCAGAGGGGCCATTTCCTCAAACACTACAGGAAACTTGGGGAAGAATATATTCTGAATGGTTTCCTTCCTCAAGCTATCAGCAGACCGAAGGACCTGAAATTTTATCAATCAAAAGTAGCGATTTAAAATCACCAACTGTAAAAAGTGAAATTTGGATTCCAATTTTGAAAAAGTAAATCAGTTATGAAAAAATCCAATGAACTGATTAATAACTCATTGGATTTTTTTCAAAAAAGGGGAATTAAAATGCCCAGTTCCCATTTCGGAAAATGGGTTCGATTCTTCCGTCTGGAAGCATACCGTCAATATCCATATCACGAGAGCCAATCATAAAATCTACGTGTGTCATACTTTCATTCAAACCGATTTTCGCAAGTTCTTCTTTAGACATCGTTTTTCCTTCGTCTAAACAAAACGGAAATCCTTCGCCAATTGCTAAGTGATTTGACGCATTTTCGTCGAAAAGTGTGTTATAAAAAATGGTGTTTGATTTTGAAATAGGCGACTGATGCGGAACGAGAGCTATTTCCCCAAGATACCTGCTGCCATCATCTGTTTCAATCAATTGTTTAAGTGTGTCATACCCGTTCTCACAGGTGAAATCTACGATTTTTCCTTCTTTAAATGTTAAGGTAAAGTTTTCGATAAGGTTTCCTGAGTAACTTAACGGTTTTGTACTAGTAACGATGCCGTTTACCCCGTATTTATTAGGAGAAGTGAACACTTCTTCTGTAGGCATATTCGCTATGAAAAGTGTCCCTTTTTCATTATGATTTCCTGCACTCATCCATTTATGTTTTTCTGGCAGTTCCACGGTTAAATCAGTGCCTGGGGCACGGTAATGTAGTGATTTGTATTTACGTCCATTTAAATAATTAGCTTTACTATCTAGAGCTGCTATGTGTTCTTTCCATGCACCAATTGTATCCTCATGGTCGATTCTCGTTGCAGAAAAAATAGCATCCCAAAGCGCATTGATTCGTTCCGTTTTATCAATATTCGGGAACACTTTATCAGCCCAAGCCTGATTAGGATACGCGACAATCGTCCAGGCAATTTTATCACTCAACATATAGGTTCGAAACTTGGTAAGTGCTGTACCTGATGCTTTATTAAAATTCGAGATTCGCTCTTGTTCAATTCCATTTAATAGATCTGGATTTCTTGAGTCAATCAGGATAAAGGCAGCATTCTTTTCAGCTAGCTCTTCACGCTGCATGACACGGTAGGTTGGGAAATCGGTAAAAACTTCATCGGCTGCTGATTCATATTTCATTCGGGTTAAAACGTCATCATTCCATTCATAGATGACTTCGCTTGCACCGATTTCATAGGATCTTTTTGTAATTAATTTAACAAATTCATAACTTTCAATAGAAGCTGAAATAAATAAAATTTGCCCCTTTTGAACATTTGCTCCGATTTCAACTGCCAGAGCAGCGTATTTCTCTAATTTTTCTTGAAAAGTTCTCATATCATTTCCCCTTTGTATTAAATTTCTTGCAAATACAAATAAATAAAGGTCTTTTAAGAAGTATAAATACCTTCAATTCTTAGACGGAATAATACGGATTTGGTTTCTTCTGTAATTAAAAAAGTTAACTCATCTTTTATTCAAGGTGTCTATTGAAAATAGCCCCTCTCATTATTTGAGAGGGGTTTATCTATTGTAAAAAAATCATTAAATAGAATTCAAAAAGGATTGAATAAATGGGATAGCAGCACCTACAGGTACCCCATTTACGGATGAACGGCTTATATGAATAAAAGGCTCGTTGCTTGGAAATGCAGATTTTTCATTAATTTTTTCATGAAGAATGTCAATGTCTTCTTTTTTTAAGTATGGAGATAGATGTCCACCTAGTATAAATTCTCTGTTAAGGACAAGATGGATATTGTTGATTGAAAATGCCAATTGATCTAAAAAGGAATTCCACCTCTCAGTATACGAAGGGATACCCGTACGAACCTGTTGGAAGAAAAAATCTAATGACTCATCTTCATCCAGAAGGGCATTAATAGAGCTATACGTTTCCATGCATCCTTTTTTTCCGCAGTAACAGGAAGGCCCGTCAGGATTAATCGTCATATGCTCGATCGTTCCGCCATGTCCTTGTTTTCCCATATAAATTTGATTATTGATAATAATGGCTCCGCCAAGGTGGGGACCAATCGAGAGATAAACAGCATCTCCAATATCATTTCCTACCCACAACTCAGTTGTTGCTGCACACTTTGCATCATGTAAAAACATACAAGGATAATGGAGAAATTGTAAAAAAACCCCAATCTCTAATCCTGTTGGGATTAATATTTTTCCATATGTTATTTTTTTCCCGTCATTTGATGTTAATCCTTGTACGGCAAAACCAATCCCGAGAATTTGATCCTCTTCCACATTAAGAGATGTGATGAAAGACTGTACAGCATAGCTTAGCTCTTTATAATACCTTTCCACATTGGAATAATCCATCGCAAGTATCTGTTGCTGAAAAGCATGGCCACGTAAATTAATGGCTAAAATTCGTACGGTCCTTTTCTGAATTTCTATTCCAATGCTGATACGAGCCTGAGGACATATTGCATAAGCTGTGGCACGCCTGCCAACCGAAGATTCAAACTGTCCACTCTTCTCAATCAATTTTTCTTTTTCCAAGCGAACGAGATTTTGGGTCACAGTTGGTAAACTCAAATTTAGTTGATTCGCAATTTCTTGTTTAGAAAGTTTCTGATTTTGGTAAATGAGATGATAAATCGAGGAGTAATTACCTCTTTTTATATCTTTAAATGTGATGCCATTGTCCATGAAATACCTCATTTTACAAAATGATTTTATAAAAGGATTTTTTAAATTTTGTTTAAATATATCACATAAATACATACAATCACAACTTTGTCATCAAGCGTCTGCCATTTTAATATTTTGTCCTTATTGACATCAATAAGAAAACGTTTTATTATGTAAATACATTTTATAAAACAATTTTATAAAATTCATTTCATAAAAAAGGAATGGGGAAAAAACATGGGTATTATTGAAAAAATGAGACTAGACGGAAAGAAAATTTTTGTCACAGGTGGTGCAAGAGGAATTGGTAAAAGTGTTGCAACTGCTTTTGCTGAAGCAGGAGCAGATGTTGCCATTATTGACCTGGATATCGAGGAAGCAAGAAAAACAGCAAAAGAACTAGAAGAAAATAATGGGATTCAATCCATTGCCATCAAGGCAGATGTTACAAACCCAGAAGATGTAAATGCCATGATTGAAAAAGTACTGGATGCTTTCGGCCGTTTAGATGTTGCCTTCTGTAATGCCGGAATCTGTATGAATGTTCCAGCAGAGGAAATGACGTATGAACAGTGGAAGAAAGTGATTGATATTAATCTCTCAGGCGTTTTTCTTACAGCGCAGGCAGCAGGTAAAGTCATGTTAAAACAAGGCGGTGGTTCTATTATAAATACGGCATCGATGTCAGGGCATATTGTGAATGTGCCACAACCGCAATCTTCCTACAATGCCTCAAAAGCCGGAGTGATCCAATTGACAAAATCCCTCGCGGTAGAATGGGCGACTAGAAATGTCCGCGTAAATTCTATTAGTCCTGGATATATTGGAACCGAACTTACATTAAATTCTCCGAGCTTACAGCCATTGATTCAACAGTGGAATGAAATGGCACCGCTTCACCGAATGGGGAGACCGGAAGAACTTCAGTCCGTCTGTGTCTATCTTGCAGGAGATACTAGCAGCTTCACTACAGGATCTGACTTTGTCATCGATGGTGCCTTTACTTGTATTTAATAGACTAAAAGATTCTTAGGAGGACTAGCTATGAAGTACTTACTTGGTACAGATATCGGAACATCCGGCACCAAAACCATCCTAATGGACACAGAAGGCAATTTGATTGCTCAAGATTTACAGGAATACGATGTTTTGACCCCAAAGCCTTTATGGGCAGAGCAGTGGCCAGATGTATGGCTTGATGCAGCAAAAACATCAATTAGAAACACGGTACAAAAGTCAGGAATTCCATCGGAGAACATAAAGGGTATCGCTATAAGCGGTCTATATGGGGGTTCAGGAATTCCCTTGGACGGAAACATGGAGCCTGTTAGGCCGTGCATGATTTGGATGGATCGAAGAGCAGAAGCCGAAACAAAATGGGTAATCGATACGATTGGAGAAGAAAAACTACTCGACATTACCCATAATGGAGCCGACCCTTATTATGGCTTTACCAAAATGTTATGGATGAAAAATCATGAACCGGAAAATTGGAATAAAACCAAGCTTTTTCTCCCTCCAAATGATTATGTCATTTATAAGCTGACTGGAGAAATTGCCATTGATTATTCTTCTGCAGGAAATATCGGTGGAATTTTTGATATGAATAACAGGACCTGGTCAAAAGAAATGATGGATGCGATGGGAATTCCTCTTTCGATGATGCCAGAAACGATGGTGGAATCAACTGATATTGTAGGTGGTTTGGCAAAAGAAGCCGCAGCCGAGTTGGGGCTTTCTGAAGGAATGCCAGTTATCGCCAGTGGCATTGACTGTGGTGCTGCCAATATCGGTCTCGGTGTATTTGAATCAGGGATTTATGCAGCAGCCATTGGAACTTCTATGTGCGCAGCCTTCATTTCCGATAAACCAGTGAAAGGAAAAGATTTGATTGTATGGCCCTACTTATTTGATGCCAAAAGACTTTCCTATAATTTTGCTGGTGGAGCGACAGCTGGAGCAATCGTGAAATGGTTTCGTCAAACGATGTGTCAATATGAATTGGAAGCAGAAAAAGCGGGCGGGAAAAATGCCTATGATCTATTAAATGAACAAGCTGCAGAAATACCAGCTGGAAGCGATGGGTTGATTGTCCTTCCATACTTTATGGGAGAAAGAAGTCCAATTTGGGATTCCTATGCAAAAGGTACGATCGTGGGACTTTCATTAGCACATACTAAAGCGCATATTTATCGTGCCTTCCTGGAAGCGGTTGCGTTCTCTTTACGGGATGCAATCGAAGCGACAGGAGAAGATCTCGGAGAATATATCCTCCTTGCCGGTGGAGTCACCAAGTCAAAATTATGGAGACAAATCTTTGCCGATGTCACGGGCTATCCAGTGGTCTGTCCCATTCATGATGTAGAAGCGAATATGGGTGATGTCATGCTAGCTGGAATTGGCACAGGTCTTCTCTCTTATGAAGATGTGAAGAAATGGCAGGTTCTAGACCAGAAGATCATGCCTAATAAAGAGAATCATCAGAAATATACTGAGTATTACCAAGTTTATAAATCTATCTATCAAAATTTAAAGTCTGATATGAAAACGTTGACAAGACTTTCTGCAAGATAATTTGTGCATAAGCAAAATAAAGGATAGGTGATGCAGATGAACAGATGGAAAAAAAGAATTGGATACGGGGCTGGCGACTTCGCCTGCAACCTCGTATTTAGTACAATGGCGTCTTATTTGTTGTTTTTTTATACCGATGTCTTTGGAATCACCGCAACCGTTGCCGGTACTTTAATGTTAGTAACCAAAATCATCGATGCATTTGCCGATACGGGTATGGGATTATTGGTCGATCGGACTAGTACAAGATGGGGACAAGGAAGACCTTACTTCATAATCGGAGCAATTCCGTTTGCTGTTTTTACCATCATGACCTTTGTTATTCCGGATTTCAGTATGTCTGGAAAGGTTCTCTGGGCTTATATCACTTATTGCTTGTTGAACATTGCTTATACAGTGGTCAATATCCCATTAAATACGATTGTACCAAGGTTAACGTCTGATAACCATGAGCGGAACTGGTTAGTATCGACTAGGATGATTTGTGCATTAATTGGAACCGCTTTAGTTATGACGATTACGACGCCTCTTGTCACTTTCTTTGGACAAGGTGATAACCAAAAAGGCTATTTGATTACAATGACCATTTATGGCATCGCCGCGGTGTTCGTGTTTGTGTTTACCTTTATGAACACAAAAGAGGTGGTTCCGCCTACCGTTCAACCTGGGAAGTCCTCTTTTAAAGACGATTTTAAAGGATTGACGGGCCCTGCTGTTATTTTCTTTATCTTGAACTTTCTCTATTTTGGTCTTTTTGTCATTCGAAATACAACAGTGATCTACTATTTCACCTATAATCTGGGACGTACGGATTGGCTGACGTTTGTGGGACTATTCGGCATTCTCTCTGGACTGCCAATGCTCCTGCTCTTGCCTTGGCTTCAAAAGAAAATGCCGAAGAAAAATGTATTGCTTTTAAGTACGGTCATTTATATTGTCGGAGATTTAGTGATGTATTTCGGAAAGTCATCACCTGTCTTACTGATTGCCGGGTTGACGATTACCGGGCTAGGGATTTATGGCATCTTCGGCACTACCTTTGCGATTCAGCCAGATGTTATTGATTATTCAGAGTACAAAAACAACAGAAGTATTGCTGGGATGATTGCAGCCTTTCAAGGTTTTTCTGTAAAAGTAAGCTTGGGTCTTGGGAGTGCACTCGTTGGAGTTATTTTGAAAATGGGCGGATATGTTCCAAATGCCACACAAACCGCTAAAGCTTTATCATATATTGAAATAAGTTTTATCTGGGTGCCATTGGTCATTTGTTTACTGATTGGAATCACGATATGGTTCTATAAACTAGATGATAAACGGGCCGAAATGGATGTAGAACTCGACCGTCGACGTGCATTGGTAAACCAAAAGGTTGAAAGCCAAAGTATCGTAAACCTCTAATGAATTAGAGCCTTTCTGAATAGAGAGGCTCTTTTCTTATGTTACGAACAGTGACGGTGCATTCTGCAAGAAAGAAGGACTATTATATTGCTATTTTATTTAAAGTTTACTTATCTAGTGTTTATTCTTTTTAACGGATCAAGTGGAATACTACAGTGGCTTGAATTCTTAGAGCATAGTCCCCTTTTTTTATGTTGCTGAACATTAATAGTTAATGATGCCTCCCCTCTAAGATGTATTCGTCTCGATTTTCTTTCTCAATATTGCACCTAACCTAACATTAGTATATTGTTGTATTCAGTTATATGGTTCATCAACTTAAACCATTAAACTGATTATTGGAGGTATTTTACTGAATGAATAAACAGGACCAACTAAATATGATCAAAGAGGATTTTATTAATTGTCAAAAAGTACTATTGGCAATTGGTGATGAAACACGTCAATCGATCTTGTTAGTTCTAATGGGGACGGATTGTCAAACAGGATTACGTGTGGGTGAAATCACTGAACAAACACATCTTTCTCGACCTGCTGTGTCCCATCATCTTAAGGTTTTACGAGATGCCGGTGTTATTTTAATGCGTAAAGAAGGGACAAAAAACTTTTATTATATTAATGTACGTACAGAATTAGGTTTATTAAGAACGCTTGTGTTGGATATTGATAAGTTCATGCAGAACTTTTATTGAAAGGATGGAATTTAAACACACATTATGTGGGGGTATAGTCTATGAGAGCAATGGTTATTGATATGTATGGGAAAGTTCCAATGCGTTTGGCAGAAATGCCCACACCTGAAATTGATGAATATGAGGTACTCGCAGAAATTCATGCAGCTAGTATTAATCCTGTTGATTTTAAAATACGCGATGGGAAAGTGAAATTGTTAGTTAAATATAAAATGCCTCTTATCTTAGGGAATGACTTTTCTGGTGTGGTTGCAAAGGTTGGCGCAAAAGTGACTCGTTTTAAAGTTGGTGACGAAATATATGCACGTCCACGTAAGAGTAAAATCGGTACTTTTGCTGAATATATCGCAATTCATGAAGATGACATCGCACTAAACCCTAAAAATTTGAGCTTTGAAGAAGCAGCATCGATCCCGCTGGTTGGGTTAACCTCCTATCAAGCCCTAACAGACATTTTGCAATTACAAAAGGGCCAAAAGATTTTAATTCACGCTGGGGCTGGAGGTGTCGGTACCTTTGCTATTCAACTGGCCAAATTAATGGGTGCCACTGTTGCAACGACTGCCAGCGATGCTGGTGCGAATTTAGTAAAATCTCTTGGTGCAGATGAAATAATAAATTACAAGACAGAAAAATTTGAAGAGATACTGAAAAACTATGATGCCGTATTTGATACCCTTGGGGGCGAGATACTCGAAAAATCATTCGAAGTGATAAAAAGCGGAGGAAAAGTGGTTTCCGTTTCGGGATTACCGAATGCTCGTTTTGGTAAAGAATATGGTTCCGGATTTTTTAAAACGTTGTTGTTTTCAGCAGCAAGTCATAAACTTACTGAGCTTGAAAAAAAGCATAATGTTCAATATACGTTTTTGTTTATGAAGCCAAGTGGAGAGCAATTACGTATAATCTCAAACTTTATTGAGGCTGGTAAAATCAAACCTATAATTGATAGAGTTTTTCCTTTTGAAGATGCTCAAAAAGCGATGGAATATGCGGAGTCAGGAAGGGCGAAAGGGAAAATAATATTAAAAATCAGATAGTTGTTAAAAGAAGCAAAAAATATATGCTAACTTTCCATTTTTTCTTTTTAATGATTCTATAAAAGTCATTTCCTTTTAATCAATCTTTATTCTAAAGCTACAAATGATATTCAACGAACAGGCCCTTTAATAAAATAAGTATTTATTATTAAATAAGGCTTTATATACAAGATTTTAAGCATAACTTCTAAAAACCAACATTAATCCCAAAATTTCATATTTATCTCTACTCAACAGAGTCTGTTAATAATGCCACAGAAGGCAAATTAGCAAGTTTGACAAAAAAATTAAATATACCTAATATAAATATTAATCTCTTTACTCAAATAGGAAGCAGGTGTTTGCATGCAGTATAGTATTGGAGTTGAATATGGCCTGCATTGCCTTGTTTATTTAATTGATATCCCTCCAGATTCAAGCATAGGAATAAAAGACCTTTCTGCCTTTCAAGGCATTTCAGAGACATATCTCTCAAAAATTTTTGCCAAATTAGCCAAGGCAGGTATCGTAAATTCAGTACCTGGAGTTAAGGGCGGCTATAGATTAGCAAGGTCCCCAGAAGAAATTTCTTTTTGGGATGTAATTGAAGCGATTGAAGGGAAAAGGCCCATTTTTCAATGCAAAAACATAAAAGATAATGGCCTTCTGGTTCGAGATAACCAAAACTCCAGCTGCTGCTCAGAAACTTCGACTTGCACCATTAATCTAGTTATGCTTGAGGCAGAAGAAAATATGCGCAATTTTTTACGTAAAAAGACCCTTTCATGGCTAAATGAAGAGCTTGATCATGTTTTATCGAAACAAACACGTCAAGATACACGTGCATATTTTGAGAAGAGCAACAGTTAATCAGACACCCCTTCCCCCTCTATCCTGCAAGTTAAGGGGGTCTTTACCCAATTACCGAAAAATTTCAAAAAAACGGCACCGAAAACAAACATCCTATCCCGATTCATTTCCCCTCCTAAAACCAATTTCTCTTATCTTTTGATAATCCCTATATTACAAATCAAGCGCTAATTCCTTTTCAAGATTAGCGCCCGATTAATGTATAGACATAAAAATTCTATTTTGCCGCAGTTGCGAAATTTCCCATTGAAATCGAGATTCGATTCCAACTATTAATTTGATTGATCAAAATAACAAGATCTACATAGTCCTTTTCACTAAAATGAATACGTACTCGATTATAAAGCTCATCAGGTACTCGCTTAGTTGGTACTAACGTCACATGTTCAGTTAATTCTAATGCTACTTTCTCAGCATCCGTGTAGAAGTCACAATCTTCCCATGTGCCAACGCAGTATAATCGCTGTTCCGTTTCACCCATTTTTCGAGCATCAGCGGTATGCATATTAAGACAAAAAGCACAGCCATTAATTTGAGAAGCACGGATTTTAATTAGTTCACGGAGTTTACGGTCTATTCCAGTAGATTTAGTGTACTTCTCCATTTCCATCATTATATTAAGTGCTTCAGGTGCTATATCATAATAATTAATACGTAGTTCCATTTCCATTCCCCCTACGATTATAGATACAGTTAATCGTCGATTAACTGTATCTATAATCTACACCTATAATTAGCTTTTGTCAAACCAGGATTATGGTTGTCCTTAGAATAGAACTTTAAAAACTAAGCCTAGATATGTATTACTGCTAATCTATTATTAACAGTTTCCGCCAGGTAAAAAAGAACCTTGCTTTATTCAACAAGGTTCATCGAGGTATAAAATGAGCACGGGACGATTCCCGTGCTCATTTGTTTTGTATATCTAGTGGAATAGGAATTGACGGTTAGATTAGTTTAATAAGGAGAACTCTCTCCTCACCTCTTAATATTTATAAGATTGTCCACCATCAATTGGAATAACAGTTGCGTTGATGAAATTTGCTTGATTAGATAGTAGGAACGCTACCAAATAACCCACTTCTTCTGGTTTACCGAAACGTTTCATTGGGTTTGGCTGAACAAATTGTTTTCCTACCTCTTCCCAGTTATCTGGATCCATTTGTTTTAATGAACCTTCGACCATCGGTGTCATGATTGCTCCAGGTGCAATGGCTTTGATGCTGATTCCATATTGACCGTATTCAATTCCAGAGTTTCTTGTTAATCCGACCACGCCGTGTTTACTTGCTGCATAACCAGATTGATTTCCTACCCCGCGAATACCACCAACAGAAGCAGTATTAACAATAGAGCCAAAACCTTGTTCTCTCATGACTTTCAATACGTGTTTCATACCATAAAACACACCATTTAAATTAACACTAACAACTTTTTGGAATTCCTCAATGCCAAAATCCTCTGTTAGGTTTTGTTTTCCTTCGATTCCTGCGTTGTTGAAGAAACCATGGATTTTCCCAAATTTCTCAACTGTTTCATTTACATAGCTTTCAACGGCTTGTTCATCTGCCACATTTGCAGTGATCAGCAGCATTTCTGCGTTTGGTGCCACTTCTAACACTTTGCTTTTTGTTTCTTCTAATGAAGCAGCGTTTAAATCAACAAGTGAAAGTTTCGCTCCTTCTTTTGCTACTTGTAAAGCAGAGGCTTGTCCTAAACCAGAACCTGCACCTGTAATTAAAACCACTTTTCCATCAAAACGATTACTCATTGGAAATTTCCTCCCTTTGTTTTTGTTTCAAGGTTTAAAGCGTATTTTTAAAAATTATTTTTAATTGAAATATCTCATACTAAAGATATATACTGGTGAAATGTCATTCTTTTACTTTACTTAGTTCCCATGATTTATTATTGTGCTGTATATCCGCCATCCACAATCAAACTATTACCAGTCATGAATGAAGAATCATCAGAAGCCATGAATAATACTGCTTTTGCCATTTCTTCTGCTTTACCAAGACGTTTCATCGGGGTTACGGCAGCTAAAGCTTGCTTGCTTTCTTCCGGAATAATTGGTGTGTCAATAAAACCAGGGCATAATGAGTTAATACGAATATTTTGTTCTGCATATTCAAGTGCAAGAGAACGAGTTAAGTTAATCACGCCGCCTTTTGCCGCGTTATAGGCTGCTGAACCTGGTGATCCAACCCAACCGTACATAGATGCCGTATTAATAATCGTGCCGCCACCTGTTTTTAACATTTCTCGGATGGATTCACGTGCTACTAAGAAAACGCCATCTAAGTCAACATTTACGGTGTTGCGCCATTCTGAGTACTCTAACTCATGTGAAGGATGAACACGGCCAATCCCCGCATTGTTGAAGACTACATCCACTTTGCCGAACGTTTCAACGGTTTGTTGAAAGATATTTGCGACTTCTTCTTCATTCGTAATATTTGCTTTTATAAAAAGAGCTTCGGCATTAAGCGCTTTCAACTCTGCCTCAAATGCTTTCCCTTTTTCCTCATTTAAATCAACAAGAACCACTTTGGCTCCTTCTGAAACAAATAAACGTGCTGTTGCTGCCCCAATACCAGATGCTCCACCTGTAATCACAGCTACTTTGTCTTGTAATTTTCCCATCCTAAATCCTCCTCGTAGTATCAAGAATTCTTTAGCACATTCTAGAGAAAAATAATAGATATATCTATTATCTGTGCTATATTGTTCACAATTTAATTGTACTATTTTGTTCACAATTAACAATCATTAAGATATCATTAAGTGTCTACTGGTTAGACACTTATGCTAAATCTGTCTATATTGAGGAAGGTTTTTTCATGAATAATGAACAAAATACAACGTCTCAACGACAAAACCGGACAAAAGCTCATTTAAAGCAAGCATTGACTGAACTCATAAAAGAGAAGGGGTACCATTCCGTTACTGTAAAAGACATTGTCGATTACGCCGCTTATAATCGCAGTACTTTTTATATCCATTACATAGATAAACTGGAATTGGCTGAGGATTTACTTGTTTCCATGCTTCAGGAATTAGAAGATTCTGTAGGCAAGGCCTATGTACCTGGTCAAAAGGTTTATTCAGCCAAGCTAAATGCACCTTCTTTTAATATCGTTTCTTATATCTATAAAAACCAGAGTTTTTTTACATTAATAAACTACGATGACACGCTACCAGGATTGCATACACGGTTCCCTCAAACAATCTTAAAAATCTATAAGGAACAATTTATTTTCGAAACCATCAACAATATCCCAGTAAATATGGATTATTTTAAACGTTATACAGCCTATGGCTTTTACGGTCTCCTTCATACTTGGATCCAAAATGGCTTCAAAGAAACGCCAGAAGATTTTATCCAAGAAGTCATTGATCTTACTAAAACTCATATTCACTCATTTCAATTTATTGGACAAAACAAATAACTATCTGCACCAGCATGGAGAAAATATAGAATATTTTTGTAGGTGTTTTATATTTTCGGAGAACCGGGAAAATGAAGAGTGCTCTCATCGATTGTAGTTTTGGATTCCTAGTCGGAGGAGCAATTGGAAATGGTACCGATAGACTTTTGTTTGGGCAGGTGACAGATTTTATCATTCGCTCTGGCGGAATTCTTAACTTGACCGACCATGCTATCGAGATGGGTGGGTTACTGCTTATTATTTACTTGGTCGTTAGATGGTTAAAAAATAAGCACTAGATTCTCCCACAAATGCTTTGGCGATTAAACAATACCACAAAAGGCATAATTTATAGCAAAAACCTTGCTGGGATAATCAGCAAGGTTCAATGATAATTTTATATTTACCGCTAATTTTATTACCTTTTCACAATTCATTAATAAAAGATAAAACCTTCCTAAAGACAACTGATGGGTGCTGAATTAGTAAATCAGAATTTACAATCTGTTCTTTTTCATTCTGCCTAATACAAATCGTGTGATTCTCAGTATTAAAATGAATCTCCATTTCCTTAAACGAAAATATTTCAACCTTTGAAGCTTCATCAAGGTTATGGTCATTAAGTGTAATGGCTACTCTATCAGAAACTCGGCGCAACATCTTCCAAAGCGTGGTCTCTTGTTCATTTTTCATATAGAGCTCCGGTAACTCCTTTGCCTCATTCAGTTGGTTTAAAGTTGTCATCATATAGATGGCAATTCCATACTTTACTGGTTTAATCAGTTGTTTCATTGACTGCCATTCTCGTATATGAAAAATAACTTCGCGATTTTCCGTTGAAACTCGATCAATTTTTCCATATTCACCAATGCCATTATGATCCTTTACATCAACTGTTGTATATAGGGCAACATACTTCGCTTCTTGCCAGCCTTTATTTAATTTTGTTTCAGGAACCTTAAAGAATCTATTTCGAATAAAAGTATCATAGTCATTGGGAGTTGAAACAGTCCCAACCAGTACCTTGTCTACCAGGCTGGATTCCCATTCCCCTTTTGCACCACGTGGCAAAATACCTTCACGCTGAATTTCCTCAGGGCTTTTTTCAATCAAGTGCTCCACGAATCGTTCCACTAGATCCGTAGCCTGGGGCAAAAATGGAAGGCCTCCTATATTCACTGAATTTATACTATTATAAAGCAAATGATTCTGATATCCAGCTTCGTCAGCCCATGGAAATAAAACATAGGCCCCAAACGCGGTTCGCTCATATGGTCCATTATTCATGGCAACTAATGAGTCTCGATACCGGTGCATGGTGTTGATATCCTCTTCCATAGGTCCCGGTGATTGATAACGTGTCTTGTAGGAACTATCATCTTGGGCGTAATCCACTCGATATTTTGCATCAAATACATAGTTAAAGGTGTAATCCCTACCCTTTTTAGAAATCGTTAGCATTGAATCTGGTTTTTGCAAAATAGTTGGTAAGTCTCTTTCAAATTTCTGATAGACTAAGGTAATCTCCTCCTTTGTAATGGGATGCTCGAATCTACGCTCCGCTTTTTGATTCTTTTCTAAATTGACAAATAGTCCGTCCCGATTCACTTTGATAATGTCCTGACTTAATATCGTATATTTGCGGCTCAGAATTTGGCCAAGCTTCAGGAATGTCCAATATTCATATAAAGTCGCGACATCCTTCACCGACATTTGATACATCTTGGATTGAAGCATTAACCCTTTCGAGACGGTTAGAAAAATTTGAAATGCATCATGATAGCCTGGAGCCATTTGCAGCACTAGGCTCATCACCGAACGATCTAACCTGCCGATTTTCTGCCAAAAATGGCTCTTTCTTCGAGTTACAAGTGTTTCCCTCATTTCCGTTAAATGCCCCATTAACTCTTGATCAGGCTCAACCTTCCACCGATTATTTGGATTTTTCAAGGCTCTGATTAAATCCCCCAATTTATCCTCAAGCCGCTGCATCATCCATTTTACATAACGGTTCTCTAAGGTATCATACAGTAGCTCCTTCTTTGCCTTTACTCCTTCACGCGGCATGACGGTTTTACTATGAATTTCAATCCCACGATCAACATCTACAAACTGCTGACCCCGCTTTTGGAGATATTTCCGTGTATAAGAATCCGTTTTACTAAGCTGGTCTCCCCTTACTTTCACATACGTCGTTTCTAGTTTATGATGCGGCTGACGTTCAATCCTATTAATAGCTTGAATAAACTGTTGAAAATGCTTCGTGATTAATCGGTAAAACTCCGCACGACTCGGATTGCCATCCAGTTTGATATTGGCTCCTAAATACGTTTTCCGAATAAAATGGAAAGCTAGATTGTAGATTTCATCATTCACTTCTTCGATTAATTTATTATAATCGTTTCGATAGTCTAACTTAGACGGGAAAATTTCAAGCGTAACCTCTAAAATACTTTCGCCTTTGGAGCGAATTTCAAATGTCGAATACCCCACTTCATTTTGGAATTGGAGATTCCCCATTAGAACAGGCATCCCTGCCGCATCCTCTAATGAAATTGCCTCACGAAACAAAGGATATTCATGATAAAATTCCAACTGTTGCTTCTGTTTCGGAACAACAAAGACCTGGTAAATTCCATTCTCGAAAAAAATTGGCCGAACATTCTGCTTCGGAGAAAGTTCACCACGTTCAATATCATAAACCAGAACGGACTCTACAGAATGCCCCTTTGTAGAAAAAAACATTTCATCATGGCGATCCAGCTTCCGATACTGCTTGAGACCTTCATAGCGATGATGGTATGGCTTGCCCTTGATAACCAAAGCGAATTCTGTGGCTTCTATTTTGACTAATACAACATCATCACGAGATCCAGAAGGAAGTGAACCCATCGTCTTTTAACCTCCTAAGCATCTCTAATACCTTGGTTGCACTATTCCGATACTTAGCCTGTTTCAGTTCTTCTTCATAACTCTCTAGATTTTCTATATATTTTCTGCCAGTGAATAAGTGATAAAGTTCGCTTAATAACCGCTCAACCCGTTTGTCACTCCCAGAAATCCGTGGAAGAATCTTTTGGAGAATACAATGGTCAAAAGCAACTTTAAAATCCATAAGATTGCTATTCTCGTTGTAATCTAGATAAAAACAGATTTCATCCCGTACACGATAACCGACATGTGCATTGATTACCTGTAATGATTTATTCAAGGTTTCCAATTCTACAGTCACTTTTTCTACTAGTGCTTTATTTGAACCATATAAATCCTTTAAATGCAGATAGTTTGCACGGAATTTAATATCTGTAACAGCAATGGGTTGCACCTCTTCCCCTTCCTCAAGGAAAGATAAATTAGTTAATTCCACACGATTAAACTCAATGGTGTTGGCACGATCTAACACCTTTTTGCTAAATGGATGTGTCGTCTCATCCATATTGACTGTACCGATAATATAAAGATTGGTTGGAAGTTTGATATCTCGTTTTGCCGTTTCGGCTGATAAAAGAGTGGATGTTACAATCTCCTCGCCCTGCTTTTTTCGGCTCTCCATTACACTTAAGATGTCACTAAAATAATGCTCCACCCTTGCTAGATTCATCTCATCCAGTAACACAAAATATGGGTGGTCAGGATTTTTCTCAGCTTTTTCTATTACCTTTGTAAGCGGACCAGGCTTAAAATCATCTTTAATATCAACATATCCAAGCAAATCCGAACTATCACTCCAGTCCGGTCGGACAGGAATTAACTTAAATCGGCCATTTTCTTCCGTCGCTCCAACACTCTCAGCAAACCATTGGACGATTTTTGTCTTACCGGTCCCTGAGATACCAGAGAGAATGACAAATGGCTTGGTCTTAATCGATAAAAATAAGTTAATTACTTCTTCTCTTGAATAATGGAAGCCTTTTGATTTTATGTAGGAGTGAATATGGTCAATTAGGTCTTTATTGGATAACAAAATCTCTGGCTTTTCTATTACCATATCGTCCGGCTTATTATCAATTATATAATCTATTGTGCTCTTCTCCTTTAGCGGGATATATTTGCCAGTATTGATCCACTCCAGCCAAGGGTCAGGTGCGTTTTCCGTAAAAGGCTCCCCTTTGTGAAGGTCTTCAATCCATGCCCTTTTTATCGTTTTGACATCTAAAATGGTGAAAATTGATAGGTAATTTGGGATGGACCCCTCTGTGCTTTCGTGCGAAATGATTTTTAGAATATCAGAATCGTTTTCATCTACTGCCCCAGGTACAGCTAGACCACGAAAAATGACATCTCTTCCTCTCTTCCCTTTCGCAAACACAAAAAATGGAGGAACATTTTTTCGATTTCCATCAAGAAATTCATCAAAAGAATAACGGAGGATTAAATTTCCTTTTTTCGCGGTCTCATGTATACCACGGCCCGCTTTCCGATTGTCTCCATAGTAATAAAATTTTCCTGTTTCAAGTTCAATTCGATTCGACCATTCATCATGTGAAAGATCAGAATAGAGTACACAATATTTTGTATTTACTCCATTACGGGCACCTACGGGTCTAAATCCCCCTTGGTTTTCGCATCCCATTAATTTCGATAAAGGGTCATCACCCGCATTCCCTTTCGTTCCACCTTCATATATAGCCCCTATTTTTAAATCGGCTTTTGGTAAGTCAGTAACAGCTATTGTATATGCGCTAGTCATTTATTTAAAACACCTCTTTGTTGCTAATATTTATATGTATATAACACTGATTATTTAAATTGATTAGCGTAATCAATTTATATATTCCGTGAAAGTTTGGTGTAATATCGAGAAGACATTCTTGCTTTGTATAGAATTTAATATTGACTGACTTCCCACTAAGTAACCCGCTAAAAAATCCATCAATTCCTTTATTGGATGTAGATTCCACCAATTCAATTTCAAATATCTTTGACGCTATGTATTCACCTGTATGCCCAATAAGTGCTAGGCACTTACTAAATTTTTGTTATGTTTGATTCAACTTCATTCTAGTGTTTCATTCATCCTGCTAGTTGAATGAATTCCTCCAAATGGCCCCCTCCCTTTTATTTCAAAATCCTAATGTACTTAGATTAGTACTTTGGCACCACATATTTTGATAATTTAATCCCCTTACTCACTTCCGTTGCGTAGGATGGATTTAATCCTGAAGCATGAATAATATCACTCACTTTATAGTTATTTTTCAGAATAATAGAGGCGTATTTTACTCCAAAAAAATGAATGTTTGCCACTTGATAGCCTTTGGGCGCACTATTATACATCCTATTCAATATCCCACCTAATTCATTAACATTCATTGTTGTCTCCACCCTTAAAATTGTAATTAATCTATTAATCCTTTAGTCGAAAGCATTAACTTGCATAGTTATATTTTACTATATTTTAAAATTCAAGTAATTCTTTATTTTAGCACCGGCTAATTTAATGGCTAGTGTGCCTGACCCCCGGCGTATTAAAGCTTTAACGCATCGGGGGACGGACACCTAAGATTCGAGGGAAGAGAAAAAACGAAAACAACAATTGTGGCAGGATATTCTAATCAGAGGATTACTTTAAATATCCCTAAGAAAATTAATTATGAAAAACTTAAGTCTCTTTTAAGAGCAACTATTAACTTAATCCCAAAATTGTAATTTTTTGTCTTTTTTTAAAGAAAAATGAAATATTATAAGGATCTCGCAAGGAATGCCCTTTTTACTTGAATGTGATAATAGAAGATAGAATTAATATAGTAATCTAGCTTTTTGATATGAAAATATTTGTTATTGTTAATTTGAGTTACTATTAATTATCCTACTAATATAGATAAATATAGCAGCACTTACAAAATAATGAATAGAATTGGTGTATAGCAATTAGCGGATTTTATCGGAATTTCTAAGATTTTGTAAAACGATTCTTGTTTACTATAATTCCCAAAATTGGAATAATGGTAGAGTATCACTTTTTCAAAGGGGGAGTTTCATGTTTCGTCGTAAATCGATTATCACGGTTCTAGCAGCAAGCATGCTTTTATCTTCAGGGGTGGTGTATGCTCAAGCAAATGGTACCCAAAATGCACAATCAGACACAGCTTTTGACAACAAGGTTATCAAAAAAATCAGTTCAGAGAATATGTATAATACTATTAAGTATCTATCGGCAGTGCCTAGGGAAGCGGGCACCGAGGGAGAGGTTCGTGGAGTTGAGTACATAGAAAGCCAGTTTAAGAGCTTAGGACTCGAAACTAAAAGAATACCGTTCCCAATCTATGATTTCAAGACAAACCGTGAACTGGCTGAAGTTGACGGAGTTGATTTAAAAGGTCATGCCTTTAGCGGCAGTGGAAGCGGGAAGGTGACAGCAAATCTTGTCGATGTAGGGTTAGCAAATGATGTTCAGGTTGATTTGACTGGTAAAATAGCCTTGGTGGAACGCGGTGGTATAACATTTGTTCAAAAAGTGAAAAATGTGGTTGCTAAAGGTGCAGCTGGGGTCCTTATGTATAACAGCAGCACTAATATTGGTAATAACTTCGGCCAAGCGGAGGGACAAGTTCCTGCTGTAGCCATTACTCATGAACAAGGTCTTGAATTGGTCGAAAAATTAAAGAACGGCCCTGTAGGGGCCACACTAGATGTTGATATCGAAAAAATCGAGAAAACATCCTATGTAGTTGAGGCTAAATTAAAGCCAAACAAGAACAAAGACACAGGCCAGATTGTCACGATTGGTGCACACCATGACTCTGTTCATCTTGGACCTGGTGCAAATGACGATGCTTCCGGAGTCTCAGCCGTATTGGAGCTAGCAAGAATTTTCGTGAATACTCCGATTGATACAGAAGTCCGCTTCCTTACATTCGGTTCTGAAGAAAGAGGGATGGTGGGCTCGTCTTTCTACGTTTCGCAACTTCCAAAAAGTGATATAAACCGCATGGTTGCCCACTTCCAAATGGATATGATTGGCGGGGCAGAAGCAGGAGAAGATCATCCATTAGGTGGACTAATCATGTATACAATTGACGGTAAGAAGAATCTTGTGACGGACTTAGGAGCAGCATCCGGATCTAGAATGTATGATGTGGCACTGCCGTATGGGCAATTAGGAAGAAGTGACCATCAGCCATTCCATGATGTGGGCATTCCTTCTGCTCTATTTATTCATTCACCTGTTGAACCTCAGTATCACCAGCCAACAGATACGATTGAACATATCAGTAAAGAAAAGCTGCAACAAGCTGCATCAATCGTTGGAGCATCAGCCTATCAAATTGTTCGCCCGGATACACCAGCTCTCGATCGAGCACATGTGGCTCCAGCATCAGTAAACTATGATTTCGAAAACCGCCCAGTAGATTAATAAAAAAATAGAAAAAACGCTTGAATCAAAAAAGGATTCAAGCGTTTTTTCTATAGGCGTAAGTAAAGTGCCTGTCACTCATTATTAGGTAGGTTTGATTTAATCCATTGAAAGTCAATGTGTTCCAATCCTCCATGAATTAATAATTTTGTTTTATTATTAATCAATTTGAACTTGAGGATGCAGAAATTTTCCAACTTTACAGCTTAATGAATAACCCATTCCCTATCGATTATCCTCTTTTGGGCAGAATAATGTTTAAGGATATTTTAGAAAAATTTTAGAAAGTTTTAAGAATTTCGTGGTATGGTTCACTTGTTAGAGGATTTTCTCACACATAGGTTAAAAATTCTGTTTACGTGTGAGCGAGAGTTAGCATTTGGGGGTGAATTGGGTGTCAATTAAAATGAGGTTTCTGCTTTCCTACGTAGGAGTCATTCTTGTTTCCATCATTTTATTTTTAGCAGCCGGTTTTTTACTTATTTTTTCGATAACAGGTGATGTTAAATCCATCGAGCATTTTTACAAAAAATCCTATGTTCAAAAGCCATTAACTCCAATAGAGGAAAGTGTGTTTCTTGATTTAAAGCTGTTGGCTAAGAATAACCCTACGCAGCTTCTAATTCAAGAGAACCTGAAAAAGATTGACCAACAAGGCATCAAAATTGTCGTAAGAAAAAATCAAAACATAGAGTACGCTTCCCCCACTCTTGATCAGCATGCATTACTTAAATCTCTTCCCGGATTTGAAGCAACGAATATTAACACACGAGATACGATTAAAATTGAAGATTTCTTTTTTACGTATGTGAAGTTTGATTTCTATTTTCCGGATAATAGTAAAGGAAGTATCTTTGTCTTAAGAAAAGTAAGCTCCTATGCCGAATTGACGCGGGAGTTGTTTCCAATTTTATTCGGCCTATTGCTAGTTCTGTTTATAATGATTATTGGACTTTTGAACTATCTAGTTTCACGAAGCATCATCAAGCCTATTTCAATTCTTAGAGAAGGTGCAGAGAGAATAAAGTCAGGAGATCTAAATTTTGAAATCAAAGCCGCTTCGAATGATGAAATCGGACAATTAAATAAAACGTTTGAGGATATGAGAATTAAATTAAAAGAGTCCGTAAATCTCCAGATTCAGTATGAGGAAAATCGAAAAGAACTATTGTCCAATATTTCGCATGATTTGAAGACTCCTATTACTTCAATTATTGGATATGTTGAGGGGATAAAAGATGGCGTAGCTAATACTCCACAGAAGATGGACAAGTACTTATCAACTGTGTACCAAAAAGCTAGATATATGGATTCATTGATAGATGAACTGTTCTTATTTTCCAAGCTGGATCTAAAAAAAGAGCCCTTTACTTTTGAAACCGTCGAATTGGATAAATATATGAGAGACTACGTAGAAGACCTTAATCTTGATTTACTCCAACAAGGGATCGAAATTGATCTTCATCTTATGGACAAACCGATAAATGTAATAGCAGATAGGGAGAAATTAAAACGCGTATTGGCCAACCTAATTAGCAATTGTGTAAAATATATGAATAAGGACCAAAAGAACATTACCATTTCTCTAAATGAAGGAATTTATGACGTAACTGTTCAAGTAAAGGATAATGGACAAGGGATAGAGCCTGCTGCTTTACCATACATTTTTGATCGTTTTTACCGGGCAGAACAATCTAGAAATTCTCAGACCGGCGGAAGTGGCTTAGGACTTGCAATCACAAAACATATAATTCAAGAGCATGGCGGAGAAATGTGGGCTACAAGCGAGCTAGGTAAAGGTACAAGTATCTTCTTTTCCTTAAAGAAGAAAGGAGATGTATTGTGAAAAAGATATTGCTTATTGAAGACGATGTTAGTATTTCAGAACTGCAAAGAGACTATCTAGAAATTAATCATTTTAATGTTGAAATTCATCATGATGGTGATTCAGGTCTCCTACAAGCTCTTCAAAATCATTATGATTTAATTATTTTGGATGTCATGCTCCCAGGTGTAAATGGGTTTGAGATATGTAAACAAATACGCGCTGTTAAAAATATTCCTATTTTGTTTGTATCCGCTAAAAAAGACGAGATTGATAAAATTCGAGGTCTCGGTTTAGGGGCAGACGATTATATTACCAAACCTTTTAGTCCAAGTGAACTGGTAGCTAGGGTGAAAGCACATTTAGAGCGCTTTGAACGATTAGCAGGAAATCAAGCTAAATCAACTACCATTTTCGTTCATGGAATATCCATTGATAAGTCAGCGCGCAAAGTTCATATGAACGGAGAAGAAATTCCGTTCACAACTAAAGAATTCGATTTGTTTGTGTTTCTTGTAATGCATCCAAATCAAGTATTAAGCAAAGAACAGCTATATGAAAATATATGGGAGTTAGAATCGGCAGCAGATGTTTCAACAGTGACAGTTCATATCAGGAAAATACGAGGGAAAATTGAAAGGGATCCTTCACATCCGAAATTCTTGGAAACTGTTTGGGGAGCCGGGTATCGATTTAATGTGTAAATTAAATAAGCTGTATTAGTAACCGTCACATAGGTGGCGGTATTTTTTATGGATATTAAGAAATTTTCTTAAAAAGTTTATCTTTTTTTAAGAAATTATTTAGAGGGAGTTTAAGATTAAGCATTAACATAACTTAAGTAAAGATTAACGATAGGCTGGTGAGCTTGTGATGTGGAGGTGGCTGACGATATTCATTGGATGTATCTTCATTCTTCAGGGATGTGTCTCTGAAAACGCTGGAGATCCAAATAAACAGCAAAATGAGAGAAAAGGAGAGATAGAAGTGAATCAACAACTATTTCAAGCTGCAGAACACAAAGAAACGGACACCATAAGAAGATTAATTGAGGAAGGTATTGATATTAATTCACAGGACTCCCAAGGGCGAACTGCCACGATGATTGCGACTTATAACCATGATGTAGAGAATGCAAAAATCCTAATTGACGCTGGGGCAGATGTCAACATCCAGGACAACATGAAAAATAACCCCTTCCTGTATGCTGGTGCAGAAGGATATATAGATATTCTTAAACTTACGATTGTAGCAGGTGCCGACCCATCTGTGACTAACCGGTATGGAGGAACTGCTTTAATCCCTGCCTCTGAACATGGATATGTGGATGTTATTAAAGAACTTCTTACCAGTACTGATATTGATATTAATCATGTAAATAATCTAGGTTGGACAGCTTTACTAGAAGCGATTATTTTGGGTAATGGTGACGAAAAACAGCAGCAAACAGTGCAATTGCTAATAGATCATGGGGCAGATGTCAACATTCCTGATAATAAGAATGTGACACCTTTACAACACGCACGAGCAAAAGGATTTAAAGAGATTGAACGAATTTTGTTAAAAGCACGAGCGAAATAACAAGATCGGATAAGCCTCAATAAGTAAAAATAAGCCGTATTTATACTATAAAATAATAGATACTACTATTAATTACACTACAATAATGAAATAAGGAGACTACAAAATGAACAAAAAAGTAAAAACTTTTTCATCAATACTACTCGGGTTCACATTATTACTAACAGGTTGTAACACCATTGCACAAGCAAATCAAAGTGAACAGAAGCAAGAACAAAAAGCTAAACACAGTAAAAAAGAAAATAAGGTAACCAAAGGGCAGGAAATGGCTAGTATACTAAGCAATACAAACTGGCAAGGAACAAAGGTATATGATAAAGATAATCATGACTTAACAAAATATAACGCAAACTTTATTGGTCTCGCGAAATATGACGATGAAACATCGAGATATGAATTTTTTGATAAAGCCACAAAAGTAAGTCGTGGCGATAAAGGAACTTTCTTTATCACCAACGATGGGAAGGTTAGAGTATTAATTTCAGAATCGATGGGTTACCAAGCTGTTGTTAAAATAACAGAGCTAAATAAAGATATGTTTACCTATAAAAGAATGGGTAAAGATGCTAATGGTAACGATGTAGAGGTATTTGTTGATCATATTCCTTATAAAGAAACAGAACTTTCCTTTACTGATCCGGATAAGAAGTTGGAATCGACTACAGGAGAAGTAGTGACAAACATTGATGGGGATAAAATTTTAGCAGGCACCCTATGGCAAGGAACAGTGGCATTAGATGAAAATGGCAACGATGTATCCAGTTATAATTCTAATTATTTAGGTCTTGCCAAATACGATGATAAGACAAATAAATATGAATTTTTTGATGCTAAGACTGGTGAAAGCCGCGGTGATTACGGCTATTTCGATGTCGTACATGGAAATAAGATAAGAGCCCATGTTTCCCTAGGGATGAAGTATGGTGCCGTTCTTGAATTAACAGAGCTTAATGAAAATAAATTCACCTACAAAAGAAAAGGTAAAGATAAAGATGGTAAAGATATTACCATAACTGTTGAGCATATACCTTATAATGGTAATATTAAACTAAAATTCTCTAAGTAATTAAGTACTTTAAGCAGGAATCAGCATGTAGTCAAAAAGGGAATGGTTTTCACCGTTCCCTTTTTGTTTTCTTTAAAAGTAAGGAAATAATAACCAGGACCACCTTAGTTCTCTAATTTTTTCTATTGTATTGTCATGTTTAATATGTTACCTTTTAATAGTTTGGTAACGCTTACACAACAGATGGGAGACATACACATATGACAAATCCAATCATTCGTACCTTAGACTTAAAGCATTTCACGTACGGGAATTCAGTACAACGTGCCGCATTCGCAGAAGAATTTGCTGCAGGTTTGAAAGAAACGGGTTTTATTATTTTAGAAGGCCATGGGGTTGACCCTAAGCTAATCGATAAAAACTATGAATTATGGCAAAAATTATTTAGCCTAGATACTGAAACGAAGCAGCAATATGAAGGAATTAATGGTGGTCAACGAGGCTATACAGGTTTTGGTAAAGAACATGCGAAAAATCGTACAGTTGGTGATTTAAAAGAGTTCTGGCATGTTGGGCAAGAATTACCTGTTGGACATCCACTTACTAGCCAGTATTCTACTAATATTTGGCCAGAAGAAGTTCCGGAACTTAAGCAACACGCCGTAAACTTCTATCGTGAATTAGAACGAGTGGCACGTAATATGCTAGAAGCTCTTTCCATGCACTTTGATCTTCGGCCTAATTTCTTTTCAGATATGATTAAGGATGGAAATAGCATCCTACGTACCATTCATTATCCTGCATTAGAGGAATCAATGGATCCAAATGCCATTCGTGCAGCTGAGCATGAGGATATTAACCTGATTACTTTATTAGTGGAATCCACTGCATCTGGATTAGAACTGTTAACACGTGAAGGAGAATGGATGCCCGTCAAAGCTAAGCCTGGGCAAATTATTGTCGATGCGGGGGATATGTTATCTCGCATTACCAATGAAGTGATTCCAGCTACAACACATCGTGTAGTGAATCCTGAAGGAGAAAATACAGCTCGTTATTCTATGCCATTCTTCGTTCATCCATACAGCACTTGCTTACTAGAAACGATTCCATCTTGCATTTCAGAAGATAATCCAGAAAAATATCCAGCCATTACTGCTGGTGATTTCTTGTATGAGAGATTGGTTGAAATCGGCTTAATTAAGAAATAAGAACCCATTGGCACTGACTTAACTTACACACTCCACAAAAAAGGATGCATTCAAGCATCCTTTTCCAATGGCGAACAGTTGAACGTGTCGATTTTCCAAATTCCTCTTTAATTCTTTTTGATCCAAATACCCCTCAAATCAATTAAAAATGTTCCATGTGAAACGATGAGCAAAATAGTAAGCTCCATAAAAAAAGAGATTGGATGTCCTCCAATCTCTTAGGTCATAAGAATAACAAATAATATCTGTTACGCTAACGATTGCCAGCATAACAAATAAATATTCAGTACTCTTCTGTCCTTTTGCCTGAGATTGAGAACCCTTCGGCGCCGCGGTATTCCTTCGGTCTCTCCAGAAGCTGCTCCTGCTTTAGTGGGATCCATAGCCATCATAGCTTGCTAAATTATTTATTTTTTTGATTGAGTTTAACTATTGTCGAATAATTTCTAATTTTAATAGTATTCTGTGTCAACAACGAAAACAAAAATAAAATCACTTATTTGCTGCATTCCTTTTCAGGGATGATCTTGAAACTTTATCTAAAGTAGCTCTTTAGACCTCATCTTAATTTTTATTACTTGATAACTCTGTGTTTTTCAAACTAGCTGCTTTCTTAATTGATTGTTCCACAACGTACTGAAAGCCATAGATAATAATCGCCAAAAATACACATATAAAATACCAAGCAGAGTTTTTCATCTTTAAAAATTTGACAACTCCAACTTTATTCCCAATGTAAGGCATAGGAAAAGCGTTAATAAGATCCAATACCATATTTGTCATTAAGTACTTTGGGAAATTCCCAAATGTTAATTTAAATATCCAAAGCGTTGCTACAAAATAAGGCCCTAATATATATGTAAAATCTATTGGTCCAGGTGATAGTGGATTTTTAGTTATCCACCATTTTTTTCTATAACAGATAAGACTAAATACACTTAAAAACAAATTGGTAAAACTTGCAACAGGCAAAAACCTAAAAAAATTTCGTTTCCCCATAAAAGGGACGGTTAGCCAAGGTAGAATTAATGTGGCTAAAGAGAATGCGACTTTCGTTTTATACTTAACCATTGAGTTCCCCCTCAAATTGATATTTCACAGTAATAATTTCCATAAATATATAATTTATCCTGACTAACCGAAATATACATGAGTGAATACTTTTCCACTTGACTTGTGTTTTACTAGATTCGTTTTTTCTTAATATTCCACACTAGCGAATCAACCCCGGTGGAGAAATGAGCGATCGGATTAACTTGAGAAAGTTCAAAATGAAATGGAGAAAAAAGAGTATTTTCGACTATCTCTATTTCTGCTTTTTGCAAGGGCCAAGGCAGATGGTGTATTTCACCGCAATAAATGTTGACTCCATTATTCGAACTATAGAGGCAATACCGCTCAGTGAGCCAATGGTCTAGCGTTCCTTCCTTTGGAAAATAAATCTCCGATACCGGAACGTATTTCCCCTTAAATGATATAGGAGTATTAAAATTACCATTCCGACTGGTATGAAAATGAAAGGATTGTCCTTCTTTTCGAAAAGAAATTTGTGCCGAATAATAGGGTAAATGAAACCATCTTTTTGCAATCTTTAATGAAGCCCAGTTCTCAACATCAATAGATAAAAAATAAATACCGGGTTTTCCATCGCATGTAACATAAGTCCTTACATTTATTTCTGGAAATTTGGGTGTAAGAGAAATGGAAGATAATCCACGGGGAAAGATTCCCTCTAAAACAAATACAATGACACCTAACCATGCGGAGCCATTAAATGTATCAATTTGTAAAGAAGAAGGAATATGCGGCCGTAGTAAATTAAGTGGAATTGGCCAATGTAAAAACAATACATTTCTCCAAGTTTGTCGCATAATCCAGTATTTTGATGGTAATGGCCAAGTTCGATGACCAATATCATTCATTACATTCATAAAAAATCCCCCTGTTTTTATATGTATATAGTTTGGAGCAAATTGATAATTTAATACAATTTTATATACATAAAATCTCAACATTTTAAAAATACTATCTTGATTTATAATATTTTCCTTTTTTTGACTATACTAAGATTAGTTGGTTTTATTATTAACTATGCGGAATGTGGAGCAATAACTATGGAGAATATTTTTTATTACTTAACTTTTGGAATGGTAGCAATTATTTTCACCACTTTTATATTCATGCTTTTTGGATGGCGTTGGTTCATGAAACTGATGGTGAAGCATATGGGAAAAATTATTTTATCTGACAGTTATCAAGAAAATGTGATGGAGCTGATGCCGGGACTCAGGCATATGGGCATTCAAAATATGCTTGAAAATAGCCTGCGTGCAGAAACAGGCGACGTCCTCCACCGCCCGATGGGATCTTCAAAAAAATGGCCGCATTTAGATCCGATCACTTTTATCCCTGCCCAAACAACACCTTTTCCGATTGACGGTGAAGAAGATGTAGATGTACAGGTAACCATTGGTCCAAATGCAAAAAAACCAATGAAAATAAAAATCCCGTTAATGATCAGCGGAATGGCCTATGGAATCGCACTCAGTGAAGAAGTGAGACTCTCCTTAGCTAATGCTGCTAATAATGTTGGAACCGCCATTAATTCTGGTGAAGGGGCCGTCTTACCTGAGGAAATAAATATAGGCGGAAAATATATTTTACAGTTCTCCAAAACAAACTGGGCAAAGGAAGAAGATTTAATTAAGCGGGCCGATATGATTGAAATAAAGCTTGGCCAGGGAGCCTTATTTGGGACAGGTGGGAAAATTTCTCCTAAAAATTTAACGGGTCGTGCCCGTGAATTGATGGGGTTAGAGGAAAATGAAGATGCCGTGATTTATGATAATTTTGTTGAAGACCAAACGCTTGATGATTTGAAAGAACTTGCTGATGAGCTTCGGAGAATTACAGGTGGAGTTCCCATTGGGGCAAAAATAGGGGCTGGCGGAAAAATTGAAGAAGATATTGATCATTTAATCTACATAGGTGTTGATTATATTGCGGTTGATGGAGGACAAGCAGCAACACTCGGTGCCGCTCCTATTTTATCTGATGACGTTGGAATCCCAACTCTGCATGCGATTGTCAGGGCTGCTAATCATTTAGAAATGAGAGGCATGAAGGGAAAAATTAGTTTAATTGCCTCTGGCGGGCTACTAGTACCCGGCCATTTTTTAAAAGTGCTCGCCCTCGGAGCCGATGCAGTCTATGTAGGATCCGCTATGTTATTTACCGTCTCACACCCTCAATCATTAAATGCCATGCCGTTTGAACCACCCACACAAGTTGTTTGGAATCAAGGGAAATTCAAGGATCAATTTAAGATTGAAGAAGGAGTAAAATCGGCGGAGAAATTTCTAACTGCAAGTATAGAAGAAATAAAAATGGCATTAAGGGCAATGGGAAAACGCTCTTTAAAAGAGTTATCTAAAAAGGATTTGGTTTCCTACGATGAATTGACCGCCAAAATGGTTGGAATTCCATTTTCCTTTGAACCATGGGAAGACAAACAATTGGAGAAATGACTATGCCGAACATATTATTTTATCTGACTTTTACAATGGTGACCCTTTTATTTGTCGTGTTGATATTTATGCTCGTCTGCTGGCGCTGGATGATGAAACTCATGGTGAAAAAGACCGGAAAAATTATTTTATCTGACAGTTATCAAGAAAATATTATCGAACTGATCCCAGGTCTTCGGCATATGGGCATTCAGAATATGCTAGAAAATAGCCTGCGGGCAGAAACAGGGACTGTCCTGGATCGTCCTCTTGGCGGCTCTTCTAAAAAATGGCCGAATTTGGATCCCATTACCTTTATCCCTGCACAGACCTCACCATTTCCGGTCAATGGTGAGGAAGATGTAGATATATCTGTTACCATTGGGCCAAAAGCAAAAAAACCAATGAATATAAAAATTCCTCTTATGATTAGTGGCATGGGTTACGGGATTTCACTTAGTGAACAAGCAAGGCTATCTTTAGCAAAAGCAGCTAAAAAGACCGGAACGGCGATTAATTCAGGGCAAGGTGGAATCTTACCCGAAGAATTAGACGCTGCTGGAAAGTATATTTTACAATTTTCTAAAACAGACTGGGCAAAGGAAGAACATTTATTTAAACGTGCAGACATGATAGAAATTAAATTAGGCCAAGGTGCATTAGCGGGAATGGGAAAGAAAATCCCTCCACAAAATTTAACAGGTCGTGCCCGCGAAATAATGGGACTTAAGGAAAATGAGGAAGCGGTCATTTATGAAAACTTTTATGAAAATCAAACGTTAATAGACATAAAACTACTTGTGGAGGAGCTTCGCGTAAGATCAGGCGGAGTTCCTATTGGAGCCAAAATTGGCGCAGGTGGAAAAATCGAAGAAGATATTGACCATTTAATCATTATGGGAATTGATTTTATAGCCATTGACGGCGGCCAAGCAGCCATGCACGGTGCACCGCCAATATTATTTGATGACTTTGGAATCCCCACATTACATGCGGTAGTTAGAGCTGTGAATCATCTAGAAAAAAGAAAGATGAAGGGAAAGATTAGTTTAATCGTTTCAGGAGGACTTTTAGTACCCGGTCATTTTTTAAAAGTGCTTGCACTCGGAGCTGACGCTGTATATTTAGGCTCTGCCATGTTATTTGCTCTCGCTCATGATCAAGTATTGAATGCCCTCCCATTTGAGCCTCCTACACAAGCTATATGGTATGATGGCAAGTTCAAGGATCAATTTAAAACTGAAAAAGGGGAAAAAACAGCGGAAAAATTCTTAACAGCTAGTGTAGAAGAAATGAAAATGGCATTAAGAGCAATAGGAAAACGCTCATTAAAAGAGTTGTCAAAAAAGGATTTAGTTTCCTATGATGAATTAACGGCTAAAATGGTTGGAATTCCGTTTTCCTTTAGACCATGGGAAGACAAACAACTTGAGAAATAGGCTCGATTCAAGTTCATTGTTAAAATTTATCATTTCTGTAGATGGAAACAAAACAAATAAAAATGAGCTGCTCAGCAGTCCGTTTTTATTTTGAAAAAATCCTTTTAAACATTGTGTAATGTGACAATAAAGTTATTTAATTTTAAAACTCCAAATACTTATAACCCCCGTTCTGAGTTAGGACAGGGTTATAACAAATTTGTTTAATTTTTGATGTAAAAAACTTCAATGTACTTAAAAATATAAAAATAAAGTCGTTTAAATCTAAGAGTTATTACATAATCGCGCCCTTTTGCTTAATAATGACTTGCATTTTATTTTTTAGCGTGCTCGGTTCCAATTTCCTCACTCAACTTAGGAAATTGTTTCTTAAAAGATTTTACTATCTTTGTGGTTTTACTAAATGCATTTTTTTTCTCGCCATAAAGAATCCATATTTCTTTATTCTGAATATGTTCATATAGAGACGATTTAACTGTATCGCGGTAGTCAGGAGCGAGTTTCCTTGTTTTACGTCTTTCTTTCATCTTATCGTGGTAAAGTTTATAAAGTTCCGTCGTGATCCAGTCTTTTTGACTCTCCTTCAATTGTGAAAAAACTTGTTTGAAGAAGCTTTCCATTTACCTTTAAATGATTTTTCATCAAGAACCGTCCTTTAAATCTTACTTGACTTATCCTTAAAAATCTTAAACACACTTGCTATTGTTTCACTTTATTTGAGGAAGAAAAAGCGTCTCCACTTATGCAGAAACGCGTACTTTTCTTAAGTAACTTGTATCGTATTATAATATTCAAATATGGACTTCGGGAAATTTTCCATTGCTATCATATTTAAATACCATAATACGCATTAATAGGAAGCTCGCTTTCTCCTAAAAGTCTTTTTTATTCGTATATTACATTGAATGGTATTCATCATGGACAAAACAGGCACCTTCTTCTTTGAAGATATATGATGACCTTTGAATCCCACAAGAAATTCAAGAGGCTAGTTTTTAGTATCATTTTCTTTGCACCGGAACCTTCCTTTATTCAAATGTTCCCTTCATTATTGGAACTTTGTTTTCTACCATAAGCTTACCTTTTGCAATGACACTGTGAATGTCCAACGTTTCTTTTTCCAACAATACTATATCAGCATCCTTCCCGGTTTGGATGCTGCCTTTTCTTGAAAGCTTTAGCACATGTGCAGGATTCGTGGTGATGACCTCCAATGCCGTTTCCAGCGGGATGTCTTCCTCTAAAACAGAATCGCGTACTTCGTGATATAGAGATGATACTTTTCCGACTTGAAGGCCTACACACTCCCCATTGCTGTCAAAGCAGGGAAGGCTGGCCTGCCCGTCTGAAGAGAAGGTGATGCGTCCAATTGGAACCCCTTCTTTAAGCATCATACTTAATGCCTTGCTGCACTTCACTTCGCCTTCTTCCAAAAACTGAGGAATGGTACTTGTAGTAAAGTCTACGTATCCTCCTCGTTTCGCATAATCAATACCTGCCCTGAATAATTCTTCATTTCGGTTGATATGTGTAGGATGGAGCTGCCGAATCGGAATGTTGGTTTTTTCTGCAATTTCATGCAGTAATGAAAGCTTTTCATCTCCGTCCCCTACATGAACTTCTAATATGCCAGCTTTTCCTGACAGGATACCGCCATTGCGTGCCGCAGCTGCGACTTTAGCCAGTTCCTCAAATGTGGGTTCTGATGATCTATGGTCGGAGATTGCAATCTCTCCAACACCGATAATTTTGTCGATTAAAATAATATCGTCTTCGATTTTACCCGTCAGTGTTTTTACTGGCACTTGATAGGAGCCTGTATGAATGAAGCAGGAAACACCCTCTTCTTCAAGCGCCCTCGCCTTGGCAAGCAGACTTTCCATTTTACGAGTTGTCCCGTCCGTACCAAGCAAGCCGACTAGTGTTGTAATACCTGCAGTTGTAATATCAGTGAGCATCAGCTCGGGAGTGCGGGTTTTGAATCCGCCCTCGCCGCCTCCACCAATAATATGGACATGTGAATCTATAAATCCCGGAACAACCAAAAGATTTGCCGCATCAATGATTTGAATAGGAGCAAAGTGGTCAGGAATCGCGATTCTGTCATCTATGAATGCGATTTTATCGTCTGCAATTAATATGTCTTTCCGTCCTAGGTAATTGGGTGCATATACTTCGCCATTTTTGATTAAGGTAAGCAATTCGTTTTTCCTCCTGTCAATACTTTTTGTCATCTATTAGAATGGACCATATCCGATGAAGTGAGCTGTGATAACAGCTATTAATCCGATGAGATATTGAATGAGCACCAGCGGCAGAATCCACTTCGCCCACTTTGTCCAAGGAATGCCTGCAATGGCCAAGCTCGCCATTAAGGTGGTAGCGGTCGGGAAAATCATATTTCCGATTCCGTCTGCAAAAGAGAAAGACAACACTGCAGTTTGGCGTGTAATATCTAATAAGTCTGCTAGCGGAACCATAATCGGCATTGTTAGCATCGCATGACCGGTACCGGACGCTAGAACAAAATGGATAAGAGCCTGGAAGTTGTACATGCCGGCAACGCTTAAATAAGCCGGAATATGCTTGATAGATTCAGATACTAGATGCAGGAGAGGGTCAACGATATGTCCCTCATTCAATATAACAAGAATGGCGCGTGATACGCCGATTATCAAAGCTCCGCTAATCAAGGAAGCAGAGCCTTTGGTAAAGGAGTTGACAATATGATTTGCTGACAGTTTTCCGATGATTCCAATTACGATTGTTAATATAACGAATAAGGCTGCAATTTCTGTAATGTACCATTGGAACTTGATGACACCAAACGCCAAGACGATGTAGTTAATTAAAAAAGCACCCAGGATAAGCTTATGTCTAGTTGTTAACTTCGCACTTGATTGCAGTAGATGGCTTGCTTCTTCTTTTGTATATTTTCCGTAGATGCCTATAGAAGGATTGTTCTTTACCTTCATTGCGTGACGATAGACAAATAAAACAGAAACAAGATAGACGATAACAAATAAAACAAGGCGGTACCCCATCCCTGAGAACAACGGTAATTCTGCGACCCCTTGGGCGATTCCTACTGTGAAGGGATTCATTATGGCAGTCGTAAACCCTGACAATGCTCCTACTATGACGATGGCAGTTCCTGTAATTGTATCAAATCCCAGTGCCAACGCTAGCGGAATAACAAGAGGAACATAAGCCAGCGTTTCTTCCGCCATCCCCATTAATGAACCACCTGCGGCGAAAACCAGCATCACGACAGGAATTAAAAGCTTTTCACGCGTCGACAACTTTCGAGCCATTGTGGCAATCAGCCCGTCAACCGTACCGGTTGCTCTTAAAACACCGAAAAATCCTCCAATAATTAATAAGAAAAAGATAATATTGCCGGCATCTACCATTCCTGTATGAACAGCTTTTATCATATCGAACAATCCGACCGGTGCCGATTTTATCCATTTAAAAGAATTGGGGTCTACAGTTGTCCGTCCATCTGCTTCAATTCGTGTATAGTCTCCTGCCGGCAAAATATAAGTTAATAGAGTTGATATTGCAAGAATGGCGAATAGCAATACAAAAATATTGATTTTTCTCTCTTTTTTTCCAAGCGAAACAACCTTTTCTTGTAGCTGGCTCATGTATGTCTCTCCTTTGTATTTAATATAAATGGATAAAACTAAAACGCTTACAAAATAAATACCTCATATAGACTATTTTCTTTTTTTCTCGTATTCTGCTGTTTCCCTCCTTTTCTAATCCTCGAGGCATTCATTGATTTAAATATGCAAGAACTGTGCCAAAATGAGTATATTGATGTATAAGTAAATTTTTATGGTTAGATTAGATTTTTGGTTTTTATCGGTCTTTTTTGGTGATATAATAGAACCAATTTAAAGGCGAGTAGGTGTTTTTATGTCAAAATCCTCACTTACACTTATAGCGGGAAGTGCAAAAACAAGGCAAGCCTTGCAGGAACAAATGGAACAATTAATTGGAGACTATATTCATATTAGAAGCCATGCTGTTGATGATGGATTACCGCAGTATCTGGAAGATACAATTATCTTGTATTCATCAGATATTTCTTATAATAGAACAAACAGGATTTCTAACGTGAATGCCAAGAAAATAATTGTAGGAAAGAGAACAGTTCATCATGACCATATTGACAAACTTTTAAGTATACCAGAAGGTTCAGCAGTTCTGCTGGTGAATGATGATGATGATACAACTACCATGCTTATTGAATCCTTATATCAACTTGGTATCAATCATGTTCAATTTATCCCTTTTCGGAAAGGTAACTTGTTTTATGAGAATGTTGAAATTGCCGTTTCACCAGGAGAAACACATCTTTGTCCCTCTTATATAAAAGAAGTAATTGACATAGGTGTGCGTCTTTTTGATATGACAACAATTCTGGAAGTTGTAGAATGCTGCGGTTTGAACAAGGATATATCCTCGAAGATTTCAGAAAGATATATTAGCAATATTATTGAATTACAACGTAAACTGCTATATGCAGAGCGTGATGCGAGGCAAATGAGCGAACACATCCAAAATGTGGTAGGAACTATCGATGATGGAATATTGGTCGTCAACCAGGAAGGTCGGATTACAGTATTCAATCATCGGCTTGCTGCATTGTTTCATGTTGTAGCGCAAAATACAGTTAATAAGGATATAGAACATGTGATAAATTGCCGGGATATCACCGATTTCATCATGAACGGTAAGGATGAAAGCAAGTTCTTTGACATAGATGGCGTAGGTGTCGTAATTTTTCGAGTGCAAATGATGAAAGAAAATACAATTATCGCAACTTTCAAGAGTGTGCATCAAGCTTTTGAAATTGAAAAGACAGCGCAAAGAGAAATGCGTAATAAAGGATTTCATACAAAATACGGATTTGATGATATTATCGGCGAGCATGATGTAATGAAAGATCGGAAGAGGATCGCCAAGAAACTTGCCTTGTCGGAGCATCCGATTTTAATTCAGGGAGAGACAGGAACAGGAAAAGAACTGTTTGCGCATGCGATTCATGAGCATTCATTGCGGAAAAACGGGCCGTTTCTGGCTGTAAACTGCAGCGCATTAACAGAAAGCCTGCTTGAAAGCGAATTGTTCGGCTACGAAGAAGGGACATTTACAGGAGCACAAAGGGGAGGCAAGAAAGGTTTATTTGAATTGGCGGACAACGGGACTATCTTTTTAGATGAAATTGGTGACATAAGTCTTACAGTTCAATCACATTTGCTGCGCGTTCTACAGGAGGGGGAAATTCGCAGAATCGGTGGTGGAAGAATTATACCTATTAATGTTCGAGTGATTACCGCAACGAATAAAGATCTTCAAGGAAAGATACGGGACAGTTCATTCAGATCAGACTTATTTTACCGGCTGAATGTACTTAATCTCCGCATTCCACCACTCATTGAGAGAAGAACGGATATTCCACTTTTGATTAAACATTTCATCACAAAAAGCGGGAAGTGGGTAAAGACTGAACAAGACGTTCTGGAGTATTTCATGCAATATGAATGGCCTGGAAATATACGAGAACTAAAAAGCACACTTGATTACATGTTGACGGTTTGTGAAGGAAATGTCGTGACGAAAAGAGATCTTCCATCCTTGTTGGGACAAGCGAAAGACGGTGTATTGTCCGAATATTCTACATGTGAAAGTATGCTGGAAATGAAGGAGCGCGCTTTCATCTTAGAAGTAATCAAGCAATGCAATGAAAAGGGAAAAGTAGCAAGCAGAGAGTTGATTTCAAGTCAAAGCAAAGAAACAGACTTTGTCTTGTCCCCTCAGCAGATTCGCCTCCGCTTGGATATTTTAGAAAGTGAAGGATTTGTCGTCAAAGGCAGAGGACGGGGCGGCACGAAGATAACAGTTGCCGGAATAGAGTATTTATATTTTCTTAAGTCAAAGCATGCAGTGTATTCCTAAAGAAATCATTCCTGCATTTTGCTTTTGAATGAAAATGATATAATTAGCACGGAAATTATCCAATATTAAAAGCCCAATTTCTCAGTGTTATAAACGAGAAATTGAGCTTTTTTCACTTCACAATAGCTCCCTTTAGTGCATTATGCCTTGTTCAACAATCTAGCCCTTCACATTAAGAAAGACGCTATCCTTATTCTAGATAAGCTACCGTCCTGAGAATTAGGCTTCCTGGTATTAATTAACAATACTTGCTCTAATAATAGAAACCTCTTTTTTAATTTTATTACAAAACTTAATACTCATTTCTTCAGATAAATTCTCCCTCATAATAATCAATGTATCACCTTTTTCGAAAAATAAAGGCTCTTCTTTATCTATTTCAACTTTTACCATTCCTTCAACACAATAAAAAACCTCGGTCGTTCCTGTCGCATCCACCATTAAATCCTGAATATCCTTATTAAACTGAATACAGGTAAGCCCTCCATCGCACCCCTCTGATAACATTAAATTAAAATCCTTAACCATCCCTTTGCTTCTTGTTGTCCATCCACCATCAAAGCGATCTTGCTCAAAAGGCTTCAAAACCACCGAATGCTTTCCTTCATGCTCAAGATACATTTCACCATCAATTATCATTATTACTCTTTGGATTCCTGGTAGATGCGTAAATAGGGATTCTTCTACTTCGACATCAGCAGTACTAATGCGCCATTGGAAATTCCGTTTACTATAATCCGCATCTTCAGGATAAATGGCCAGTTGTGTTGTTTTTCCACCGGACCATAAATTCGTAGGTTGTTCATTTTTTTTTGCAAATTTTATTGAATAAGTCATATTTCCACTCCACATATCTACCAATTTAATTAAGTCGAAGGTACCTGGAACCTATCTTCTTTGTTCGCTGAGGATGGAATTGAATCTGCACTTGCCGAGTGTGCCAAAGTTTTGTTTTCTGATACAAGAGATACAACTGCATGATGATAGCCCCTGATTGCAAGCCTTGCTCGGCTTAAATTTTTCCATCTTTATACCAGGTTCCGGCCTTCCCACGTAAAACTTGGAGGATTAATGGTTGGATAAAGAAAGCTCTTCATGTAACTGATTACCCTTGACAACCACAGCACCGTTTTTCACAACAGTATCCACATGATTGACACCATAAGAGTATTGGAGCTTCATATAATTTGGAACATTAAAGATGGTGATATCCCCTTTTTTGCCCACTTCCAAGCTGCCGATTTCTTTGCCGCGATTGATCGCATGCGCCGCATTAATCGTTGTTGCCGTAATAACCTCGGCGGGAGTCATCCCCATTTTCAAACAGCCAAGGCTCATAATAAACGGAAGTGACACTGTCGGCGAGGAACCCGGATTACAATCCGTTGACAAGGCCACAGGCACACCTAAATCAATCATTTTACGGCCATTGGCAGACTCAGCCATTAAAAAGTAAGCTGTTCCTGGAAGTAACACACCTACAACGCCTTTTTCTGCCATAGCTTTCATGCCTTTTTCTGATGCCTTTAATAAGTGATCGGCAGATACTGCTCCTACCTCAGCTGCTAATTCTGCACCTTCATATGGTTCAATTTCATCTGCGTGAATTTTTGCAAGTAAACCATGACGCTTACCTGCTTCAAGAATTCTCCGAGATTGTTCAGGAGTAAATACGCCATATTCACAAAAAACATCATTGAATTCCGCAAGCCCAAGTTCAGCTACTTTTGGAATCATTTCATTAATTAATAAATCAACAAATTCTTCCGGATTTTCCTTATATTCTTTTGGTACCGCATGCGCGCCCATAAATGTTGGAACAAGATCAATTACATGTTTTTCATTCAATTCTTTTGCCACTTCAAGCTGCTTTAATTCTGTTTCCCATTCCATCCCGTATCCGCTTTTTGCTTCTACTGTTGTAACGCCGTGACGCAAGAATTGATTTAAGCGCATATAGCTTTCTGCAAAAAGCTGTTCATGGCTGGCTGCCTGCGTTGCTCTTGTTGTAGCATGAATCCCGCCGCCGGCATTCATGATTTCCATATAAGTAGCACCTTGAAGACGCATATTAAATTCGTTTTCACGGCTTCCGGCAAACACAACATGTGTATGTGGATCAACAAGGCCTGGTGTCACTAGTTTGCCGGTTGCATCTACAACCTCTGCTTCTCCCAAACCCGCTGCATACTTTGCCGCTAATTCTGCATCCGTTCCAACCGCTTGAATCACTCCATCTTCAATCCAAACGCTGCCGTTCTCAATTATATTCAGCTCAGACATCGCACCCTTAACAAGGGGAGCTGTTGAGCTCCCCTGTAAAGTAACGAGCTGAGCAGCATTTCTAATAAAAAGTGCTTTACTCATTCGTTTCAAATCCTTTCAATCTGGTCTTAGTCTTCCTTTAGCATTGGCATTTTGATGCCTTTTTCTTTTGCAGTCTTAATTGCAATGTCATAACCTGCATCAGCATGACGAACTACACCCATACCAGGGTCAGTTGTTAATACGCGCTCTAAACGTGCTTCCGCTTCTTTCGTACCATCGGCAACGATTACCATACCAGAGTGTTGAGAATATCCCATACCTACTCCGCCACCATGGTGTAAGGAAATCCAGCTTGCGCCGCCTACTGCGTTGATCATAGCATTAAGAATTGGCCAGTCAGAAACTGCATCACTGCCGTCTTTCATGCTTTCTGTTTCACGGTTTGGAGAAGCAACAGAACCAGCGTCTAAGTGGTCACGGCCAATAACGATTGGCGCTGAAACTTCACCTGAAGCAACCATGTCGTTAATGATTTTACCAAAGCGGGCTCTCTCACCATACCCCAGCCAGCAAATACGTGCAGGAAGACCTTGGAACGCAATTCTTTCTTGTGCCATACGAACCCATTTGCAAAGATGCTCATCATCTTTATAAACACGAAGTAATGCTTCATCAATTTTGCGGATATCTTCTGGATCTCCGGATAATGCTGCCCAGCGGAAAGGTCCTTTACCTTCACAGAATAATGGACGGATATAAGCAGGAACGAATCCAGGGAAATCAAATGCATTTTCTACGCCTTCGTCTTTTGCTACCTGACGGATATTGTTACCGTAGTCAAATGTAATAGCACCTTTTTGCTGCATGGTTAACATTGCTTTTACATGTGTTGCCATGCTTTGTTTAGAAAGCTTCACATATAATGTTGGATCTTCTTCTCTTAATTTCGCAGCTTCCTCTAATGAATAACCAACTGGTACATATCCGTTAAGTGGGTCATGTGCTGAAGTTTGGTCTGTTAACACATCAGGGTTGAAGCCTTTTTCAATCATTAATGGTAAAATTTCTGCCGCATTGCCAAGAAGTCCAATTGAAAGTGCTTTTCCTTCTTTTTTCGCTTCGAACGCTAATTTTAACGCTTCATCAAGATCTTTTGTTTTTACATCAAGGTATCTTGTTTCGATCCGACGGTCAATTCTCCACTCATCTACATCGATGGCAATGCATACACCGTCATTCATGGTAACGGCAAGTGGCTGCGCGCCGCCCATTCCGCCAAGACCAGCTGTTAATGTGATGGTGTGTTTTAATGAACCGCCAAACTCTTGACGAGCAAGCTCAGCAAATGTTTCATACGTACCTTGAACAATACCTTGGCTGCCGATGTAGATCCAGCTTCCTGCTGTCATTTGCCCGTACATCATCAAGCCTTTTTTATCAAGCTCGTGGAAGTGCTCCCAGTTTGCCCAAGCTGGTACGAGATTTGAGTTAGCAAGCAATACGCGCGGTGCATCTTTGTGAGATTTCCAAACGACCACTGGCTTGCCTGATTGAACTAAAAGTGTTTCATCATCTTCTAGTTCTAAAAGCGTTTTCACAATTGCATCAAAAGATTCCCAGTTACGAGCTGCTTTTCCAATTCCGCCGTAGACAACAAGATCTTCTGGTCTTTCTGCTACTTCTTGGTCAAGGTTGTTATAAAGCATACGAAGTGCAGCCTCTTGTATCCAGCCTTTTGCATGTAGTTCAGTGCCTTTATAATTTTTAATGATTCTTTTTTCAGATGTTTTTGTTTCCATTGTTTCCACTCCCTTTGCTTAACTATGACTTAATTATAAAAATATAATCTTCTGAAAAATACAAATGAAAAAGTAGAAAACGTATAAATTTTTTTGAAATTGGGGGTGTTCATATAAAATATCTTTATCTAAAATAGCAGTATTTTTAGATATGTTCATTTTTTTTATATTTCAAATAAAAAGACTTTTGAAAAGAATCCTTCATTCCCTTTAAATTAAAACTTCATAGGGAAAAAACTTGTGATTTCTTTTTAGCCTTAGGGGCTGAAGTATGGCTTCAATCGATAAAAAAACACCCAGAGGCTATACCATGATTAGTAAAGATAAACAATCTCAGAAAGAATCCTGGAACCTTCCATATTTTCGAAAGCTCCTCTTGCTTCAACTTCTGTTTCAAATTCAAACATAGTAATATTTGTTTTTGAATAGAGAGTAATGACCCACATAAAAATTTCCTCCAATTAATTCTGTTATTAAATAATAGATCATATATTTAGACCCATCCACGATATTGGGATGCTTCTGCAATTTTTCTTATTCCAACCATATATGCAGCCAAGCGCATATCTACTTGGTATTGTTGGGCCGTGGAGAAAACCTTTTCAAAGGAATCGACAATTTTATCACGTAACTTTTGGGCTACTTCTTCTTCTGACCAATAAAAACCTTGGTTGTTTTGTACCCATTCAAAATATGAAACAGTTACACCACCAGAGCTTGCAAGTACGTCCGGTACAAGTAATACGTTACGATTTGTTAATATGTGTGTGGCCTCAAGTGATGTTGGTCCATTCGCGGCTTCAACAATAATTTTAGCCTTAATCTCATTTGCATTCTCGCCTGTAATTTGATTAGAAATCGCTGCAGGAACAAGAATTTCACATTCTTTTTCAAGTAACTCCTGATTCGTAATAACGTTTGTAAATAAATTTGTTACTGTACCAAAACTATCGCGCCGATCAAGTAAATAATCAATATCAAGCCCTTCCGGATCATAAAGCGCACCATATGCATCCGAAATACCAATCACTTTTGCTCCTGCATCTTTCATAAATTTTGCCAGATAACTTCCTGCATTCCCAAACCCTTGGATAATAACGCGTGCACCCTTTATTGGAATCCCTCTTCGTTTTGCTGCCTCTTCGATGCAAATCGTTACTCCTGCAGCCGTTGCCGTTTCACGTCCTTGAGAACCTCCAAGCACAATCGGTTTTCCTGTAATAAATCCTGGTGAATCAAATTCTTGAATTCGGCTATACTCATCCATCATCCATGCCATAATTTGCGGATTTGTATAGACATCTGGTGCAGGAATATCTTTCGTTGGCCCGACAATTTGGCTAATAGCACGCACGTATCCTCGACTTAAACGTTCTAATTCAAGAAACGACATGCTACGCGGGTCACATATAATTCCGCCTTTCCCACCACCGTATGGAAGATCAACAATACCGCATTTTAAACTCATCCACATGGACAATGCTTTTACTTCCTCTTCACTTACCTCCGGATGAAAACGTATTCCCCCTTTTGTAGGACCAACAGCGTCGTTATGTTGAGAACGGTATCCAATAAAAATTTTAGTGGAACCGTCATCCATTCGGACGGGGATACGTACCGTGAGGATTCTAAGCGGTTCTTTTAATAACTCATACATTTCCTCGCTATACCCTAATTTTCCAACTGCCTTTTTTATAATAGATTGAGTGGAACTTAATAAACCCAATGTATCACTTTGCGAGCCATCTTGTTTTTGAACTCGTTCGCTATTTATATCAACTGCCACTTTCATTCGATACACCTCTTATATAAGTTGTTTGAATTGATTGTACCAATGTATTATTTAGTGCAAAAAAAGGTAATGTTTAATGAATTTTTCTAATATCGGATAAACGAATGGAGAGATTTTTTTGCTGTCTGTCTTTTAATAAAAGCGCTTGTTTCTGTATATCAATTAGACATACACGGCCATTGCATGTTAGTAATGAACTATTCTCATAGTAAGTAATTGTAATATATTCTTTTTTTGTTAACTCTTTTAAAAACATCTGTTATACCCTCTCACCGAAGCATAAATAAAAATAATTTGATCCTTAGGTCTTATAAGTTCTGTAATTTCCAGTAAGAAAATAGTCACCGGAGCAAACAATGCTCCGGAATGACATTAAAAATTTGAACAGGAGGAGAGCTTAGTAACCACTATAGCTATTCACTCCATATCCTAAATATGGATGATTTTGAGAGATGTTGGTCTGAAAACAACTCTATCAACTTGTTTACTGTTAAGAAATTTCCTCTTTATCTAACATGTAAGTTTTTTCTACAAATGATTTCCAGTCGATTTGATATAACCAGCTTGCTGCCGCCTCAATATCTTTTGAGAACACACGATCTTGCGTAATGCTTGGGATAAGCTTTCTTGCTTTCGAATATAAAGCTTTTGTAAATGAAGCCATCTTATCCGTTCCACGGTATTCAACCGCCTGCATCGCACAAATCATCTCAATGGCCAGAACTCTTCTTGTATTTTGAATAATTTGATGTGCATGCCTTGAAGCGATTGTTCCCATGCTTACATGGTCTTCTTGATTTGCGGATGATGGGATTGAATCAACACTTGCTGGATGTGCCAACGTTTTGTTTTCTGAAACCAGAGAAGCTGCAACATATTGCATGATCATAGCCCCTGATTGCAAGCCTTGCTCAGGGCTTAAGAATGGCGGTAAATCATTTAACTGTGGATTGATTAATCGTTCAATCCGTCTTTCAGATATACTGGCCATTTCTGCAACAGCAATTTTCATAAAATCCATTGCAAAAGCGATTGGCTGACCATGAAAGTTACCACCGGAAATTACTTTTTCTCCATCATCAAAAATTAATGGATTATCCGTTGCTGCATTCATCTCAATCTCTAATTTTTCTTTTACATAATCAAGTGTCTGCCATGATGCCCCATGTACTTGCGGGATACAACGGAGTGAATAAGCATCCTGTACCCTCAATTCACCTTGCATCGTCGTCAATAAACTATCACTTAAGTAACCGCGGATTCGTGCTGCTACATCAATTTGCTGTTGATAACCTCTAGCGATATGAACTTCTTCTGCAAAGGCATCAATAATTCCAGTTAAACCTTCAATGGTCATAGAGGAAATTAACTCACTTTGGAATGCAAGTTGTTCTGCCTCTAGATAGCCTACAACTCCCATTGCTGTCATTGCTTGGGTTCCATTGATAAGGGCAAGGCCTTCTTTTGCTTCAAGTATTACAGGGAAAATCCCTTCTTGTTGAAAGGCTTCAAGTGAATCCATTCGATTTCCTTTATAAAATACTTCCCCTTCCCCGATAAGCACTAACGCTAAGTGGGAAAGCGGTGCCAAATCTCCACTTGCGCCAAGGGAACCTTGCTGCGGTATCACAGGAATAATATCTTTATTTACTAGGTCTAGTAACCTTTCGATAACAAGCGGCCTAATTCCGGAATAGCCTTTTAAAAGTGCGTTAGCGCGAAGAAGAACCATTGCTTTTGAGACAATCTCTGGGAAGGGCTCACCTACTCCGCAAGCATGGGAACGAATTAAATTAAGCTGAAGATCTTGAACATGTTCTTTATTTATAAGGACATCACTAAATTTTCCAAAACCAGTTGTAATCCCATAGACTACTTTTGATTCTGAAACAATTCTTTCAACTGCTTCCCGGCTCTTTCTGGCAGCCTCCAAACTGTTTTCTGAAGCGCTTACCTCCTGATTACCGTATAAAACGTCCTTCATTTGTTTTAATGTTAAACTTTGACCTGTTAATACAATCATTTCTTACACCCCTTATAATTTTTTTTACAACCAAAAGGGGGCTGTATTGATAGACGTATCCCGTCGTCAATACAGCCCCCTGTTTAACTAATAACTATAGGCTTTTAATTATTTAAATGTGGTTAATACCCAATCCAATCGCTTCATGTTCAAGCCCACGAACCGGTGCTCCAATTGTTCCATACACTGCAACAGCAATCCATTCGCCTTCTGCCTTGTTTTCAAACGGCTGGCCTCGAAGTATTGCAAACCGAAGCCCTGCTGTTCTCAGCATACCGCCAAGCTCTACTTGACCACGTGTCACTCCCTGAAGCGCTTCAATAATCGCATGATACAGCGCATGAATTTCTCGATAAAGATCAGGGTTGACTATTTCTTGCCTTTTCGCTGATGTCTCAATGGCTGCTACGATTTTTTGCAACTCCATTGATCCGACCTTTCCTTTTCCATAACGCCAATTCATTAGCGCTAACTTACTTGCTAATGAGGCCTCTTCCTCTGCTTCTGCAAACGCGTACATGATTGCCTGTTGCCCGATTCTTCTGTCGAACTCCTTAGTCATGCTGTTACCTCTTTTTTAATTTTCTAAATCAACTAATAACTTGGTTCTATCTTAAACGTATTCATATAGTTGAGTCAATAAAATTTTTCTCATATTTTATTTATATATTCTTCCAAAAAATAGATCAATAATAAATACTTAATCTCTGCGGAAATCCGCCTCTTTTAATGGAACCATTTTTGTTTTGTTAATACTTTTATAGCCTAAATAACCTATTAGGAATAGAGGTAGTCCAATATAAGAAACCAATACACCATACCAGTCAACCTTTGAGCCAATAAATGCCCCGTAATTTGTTCCAAGCATGGCGATTAAACATAATACTGTCGCTAAAATTGGACCTAATGGGAACCACTTTGCTTTATAGGGCAGGTCTTTGAAATCTCTTCCTTGTGCAACATAAGCTTTACGGAATCGATAATGTGTAACCGAAATACTTAACCAAGAGATATAACCAGCTAAGCCAGCAGCGTTTAATAACCAAGAATATACAGTTCCATCACCAAAAAGGGAGGTAAGAAAGCACAGCATCCCAACAAGGGTTGATATGTATAATGCGTTTATCGGAACGCCACCTTTATTTACTTTTTTCAAGAATGACGGAGCTTTTCCTTCTTCCGCCAATACCCAAAGGACGCGCGAAGCGGCGTATAAAGTGGAATTTCCTGCTGACAGAACGGAAGTAAGGATTACTGCATTCATGGCAGCAGCCGCAAAGGCAAGACCTGCATTTTCAAATACTAAAGTAAACGGACTCACTGCAATATTCTGTAAATC
>NZ_JMLP01000015.1 GCF_000686805.1 Bacillus sp. UNC41MFS5
TACTTGTTCTTCCCTAACAACAGAGCTTTACGACCCGAAGGCCTTCATCGCTCACGCGGCGTTGCTCCATCAGACTTTCGTCCATTGTGGAAGATTCCCTACTGCTGCCTCCCGTAGGAGTCTGGGCCGTGTCTCAGTCCCAGTGTGGCCGATCACCCTCTCAGGTCGGCTACGCATCGTCGCCTTGGTGAGCCGTTACCTCACCAACTAGCTAATGCGCCGCGGGCCCATCTGTAAGTGTCAGTTTGCACCGACTTTCAGCTTTCCCTCATGAGAAGAAAAGGATTATCCGGTATTAGCACCGGTTTCCCGGTGTTATCCCAGTCTTACAGGCAGGTTGCCCACGTGTTACTCACCCGTCCGCCGCTAGACTCCGAAGAGTCTCGCTCGACTTGCATGTATTAGGCACGCCGCCAGCGTTCGTCCTGAGCCAGGATCAAACTCTCCAAGAAAGTTGATTAGCTCATTTATTACGTTGGCTTAGCTTGCTTTCTTTCGAAAGTTTCACTAATAAAATTTTGTTGACGTTTCTGCTTTGTTTAGTTTTCAAAGAACTATTTTGTGACAGGTTTATAGTTTATCATCTCATTTTCAGGAAGTCAAGCGTTATTTTGAAATAACATTTCCTGAACAAACGAGATTATCATCTTATCAAACACGATCACTTTTGTCAACTGGTGAAGGATTATTTTTAAGAAACAACTAAGTTTCATTTGCTATTCCCTCATCAGATTTACTATATTACTATCATGTACCCTTAAAGTCAACTATTATTCTACAAATTATATTATTTTCATTTTTTAATATAACCATTCTATCATTCAGTCATTGATGCAACTATAGTGCACCACTCATTCTATTGTACAATTCAGTTATAATATACAAATTATATAAATTGAACAGTATAACGCGGGTTTGTAATGCAGCTTTCAGAGTGTCAGGCACCGCTAAGGAAGGTAATGGAATGACAAATATTAAAGATTTGGCCAAGATGGCAGGCGTTTCTGTAACCACTGTTTCTCGAGTGTTAAATAATCATCCTTATGTAAGTGCCGAAAAAAGGAATGCCGTTTTAGAGGCGATTAGACAGAGTAATTACCAACAAAATATTAATGCAGTCCATTTAAGTACAGGAAAGACCTTTCTTGTAGGAGTGGTTGTTCCTTTTATCGATACCCCTTACTTTGCCCTATTAATAAAAGGGATAGCAAATGAAGCGTTAAAACACAATTACAATTTGGTTTTATTTCAGACCAACTACCTGGAAAGCCGAGAATTAGATGCATTACAAACGTTAAAACAAAAGCAGATTGATGCGTTAATTATTTGCTCGAGAATATCCACATGGAGCCAAATTGAAACGTATATGCCTTTTGGACCGATCATTTTATGTGAAGATACCAGAGGAAAAAAAGTATCCTCCTCATTTGTGGATCACTATAAAAGTTTCCTATTTGCATTAGATTACCTCTATCAAAAAGGTCACGAAAAAATTGGTTATTGCATCGGACGTCAATCGGGTACTAATAGTAAAAACAGAGAATTAGCGTATAAGGATTTTTTAAAAACCAATCGATTACCTTTTAACTCTTCCTATATTTTTGAAGATTGTCTTCACTTCGAGGATGGGGAAAAGGTAGTGCAGCAGATTAGAAAGATGCCTCATCCACCAACAGCCTTACTGGTGACAAGCGATGATGTTGCAGCTGGGATTGTTACCTGTGCACAAAATCTAGGTGTTACGATACCAGATAATCTTGCACTTATTGGGTTCAACAATCAACCTATCGCTAAAATGATGAGTATCACAACGATTGAAATTCCACTGGAGGAAATGGGCAGGAAACTATTTTTACAAGGAATCAACCAAAATGAGGAGATTGCCCAATATGAAATCCCCGTAACATTAATTGAACGGAATACTGTATGAGTCTCACGAATTGATTATTATCTCCCTTCTTCACCTTCCGTACCTAATAAAACAGAAATTATTTTTTCAATCCCCTTGACCTGAAACGCGTTTCATAAACTATTCTGTTTTTGCAAGAACTCACAACACTAGGTCGGCGTTATCAGAATTCCCTGAGCGTAACGACCTATTGTGATTAAATGGAGGGGTAGAAAATGAAACAACCTATGGTGTTCTTTGATATTGACGGTACATTACTTAACGAGGATAAAGTGATTCCGGATTCCACAAAGAAAGCTGTTCGTTTACTTCAGGAAAAAGGAGTACACACGGTAATTGCCACTGGTCGTGTGCCGAAGATGTTTTATTGGATTCAAAAAGAATTGAATATTAGTTCTTTTATTTCCATGAACGGACAATATGTTGTATTTGAAGGGCAAGAAATTTATGCCAATCCAATTAATCCAGAGCTGCTTCAGTCGATTTCCACTTTGACAGCAAGCAAAGGGCATGCCCTTGCCTACTGCAGCCATGATGATTTTAAAGTCAGCAAAGAAAACCATCCCCTTATTGAATCGAGTTTTGACTCATTAATGATGCCTTACCCTAAAGTTGACGAAGCATTTTATAAACATCGGTCAATATTTCAGGGACATCTTTACTGTAACCACGAGGACCAGTTTAAATACGTCGACCATTTTCCTGATTTAGACTTCGTCAAGTGGCATGATTATGCTTATGATTTCCTGCCAAAGGGCGCATCAAAAGCGGTTGGTATTCGCAAACTGCTTGAATTCTTAGATATCAATAACGAGAACTGTTTTGCGTTCGGCGATGGTTTAAATGATTCGGAGATGTTATCGATGATTGGAACGGGGATAGCTATGGGTAATGGGGTTCCTGAAGCAAAGGCCGCAGCTGATTTAATAACAACGACATCTTCTAATCACGGGATTCTCAATGGCCTCATCCAGGTTGGCCTTTTAGGAAAAGACGCGGCCGCAGAATACGCAAATGAAGCGATATAACCCTTGAGAAGGTATGGTTTTTAGAATGGTAGACCTTCATCCAACAAACGTATGTCAGACGGTGTCAGGCACCGTCTAACATACATCTATCCTTTAAAAACTAGCGGAATATAGATGTTGAAAGTACTCCCTTTTCCGAGTTCACTGGTAACTTTTATCGTTCCTTTATGTGTGTCAACAATCCATTTGGCGATGGAAAGTCCCAAGCCATGCCCACCCATTTGCCTGGAACGAGATTTATCAGACCTGTAAAACCGTTCGAAAATCCGCTGATAATCCTCTTCACTAATTCCAATTCCCGTATCTTGAACGGAGAGACATAGCTGTTGTCCAACGATATTCATTGAAAGCTTCACTTCCCCATTGTGCGGAGTGTATTTTATCGCATTATCTAAAAGAATATATAATAGCTGTGATAGTCTTTGCTGATCGCCGACTGCAATCAGCGAAGCAGGTGAATTCAACTGGAGAGAAATTTGTTTAGCGTCAGCGAGCGGACGAACTGAATCAATCGCTCTTTCTGCTTGGGGACGAAAGTCAAAGGTCTCTATACTAAGCTGAATGGTGTTTGAGTCTGAACGTGCAAGCGTCAATAAATCACTCACCAGATGTGTCATCCGTTTCACTTCTTGTCTCATATTGGTGAGGATTTTCTCCACCATATCTCTCATTTGAGGTTCAATCGTCATTTCCACTGCATCAATCGAAGAAAGCAAGACACTTAATGGTGTCCGTAATTCATGCGAGGCGTCTGCGACGAATTCACGCTGCCTTGTAAACGCACCGCTAATTGGAATTATCGCTTTTTTCGACATGACGACACTCATATAGATGGCTATGCCCAAAAATACGATGCCGATTGCAATAAGGATCATTAAAAGAGAGTGAAAGAGCTGATATGCAAAGGTTATGTCTTTTCCAACATACAACCTCCCAATAAATTGACCATTATTATAAATAGACCGGTTGGCTATCATGAGCTGAACTTCTTGAGGAGTCTCACGGGGATGAAATTCCCCCTTCATTCCCCTTCCATTAGCGTTCACTTCTGCACGCACAGTTTCCTCTCCGATCTCCCCTTCATTTTGAATTTCCCTATTGATAAGCCGGAGTAAATTTGGACGCATTCGCTTATCTGATTCATTGCCCATGATTATTTCTCCGTTAGAATTAACAACATAATAAAAGAACTGATTTACTCCAGCAAACACTACCTCTTGGTCTTCTATCCCTTTCAAGTCACTTTGTTTCTTATTTAATAAAGAATCCTCGATGAAACTCGCTTCTTGATTTACTAATGATTGAAGTTCATGTTCCTGGTTGTTAAGGATGACAACATGAAGGACAATATAGACAATTGCGATAAAAAGGATTAGAAAAAGCATAAGCAATCCACTATACATGCGGGTTAATTTGCCTTGCGTTCGCTTAAAAATATCTTTTTCACCAAATTTTGTGAATACCCGGATTAAGGAACTAATTTTAGTTTCCAAACTTGTACCCAACCCCTCTTATGCTTTGAAGTATATCTTGTTTTCCGAAAGATTGGAGCTTTTTGCGGATTAATTTGACGGTCGCATCTATCGTTTTAGGTGCAACCTCTGAATCATAACCCCAGATGCGCTCTAAAATTACTTCACGCGGCAGGACCTGCCCCTTATTTTTCACCATTAAATCTAATAACTGAAATTCACGAGGACTTAGTTGAATTTCCTCTTGATTCAAACGAACCATATGGCTCAGTCGATTCAGAACTAAACCTTGAATTTGAATCTCTTCCTCCAAAATCGGCGCATAATTGCGACGGGTAAGCGCCCGGAGCCGAGCTAAGAGTTCGTCAATTTCGAACGGTTTAACAAGGTAATCATCTGCGCCTGAATCTAAGCCCTCAATTCGGTCTCCAACGGTATCTTTGGCAGTCAGCATCAGAATTGCACCTGAATAACCTTGTTTCCGTAATCTGGCACAAGCTTCCACACCCGTCCCATTCGGCATCATCCAATCCATGATTATGACATCATAGTGGGTGGTGGTAGCGTAATAGTATGCATCCTCTCCATTTGTTACCCACTCAACTTGGTAGCCGCCCTTCTTTTTGAGCATATATTTGATTAATTCACCGAGACTCAAATCGTCTTCTGTTAATAAAATTTTCATTCTATTATCTCCTTTGCGATTGATTTTATAATGAATAAAATCATCTCTAGTAACCCAAATCTAGCATCGCAATCTTAAGGTTTGCTTAAGAAAAGACAAAAAGGTGTCAGGCACCATGTGAAGAATTCACATGGTGCCTGACACCTTTCATTCTACTTTTCATCCAGTCATAAATTTCTTCAGCATTTCTTTTGTATCGGAATCGGCAAAGCTGGCTTCAACGCTAGTAAGGTAGATTTGTTTATAGTCATCTTCACTTATATTGAATTCTTTAAATACGATGTTACATTCATTTGACATGGTAGTATCTGATACGGTCCGGTTGTCTGTATTAACGGTTACCCTGACTCCATCTTTATGGAATTGATAAATGGGGTGATCGCTAAACCGGTTCACCGCTTTTGTTTGCACATTACTTGTTGGACACATTTCAAGGACAACTTGCTTTTCTTTTACGATGTTATATGCCTCATCACAGTCCTTTATAAATACGCCATGACCAATTCTCTCTGCTCCCAAAAGTTCAACTGCCTCTAATACGTTTTTACCTACGCCCGTTTCACCTGCATGGATAGTTACTCGATAACCATATTCTCTAGCTAAGGCAATCGGTTCTACGAATTCTCCACAAAACCCTTCCTCTTCCGATGCACATAAATCAATGGCAACTACCCCTGTGCCAAGGAATCTCCTCCCCTTCTCTACAACCTCAAAAGCACGGGAAGCAGGCATCGTCCTCATGCAGGAAAGAATTAAATTTCCCTTAATCTCATATTGCTTTTCAGCATCCTTCATTCCAATTAAAACGCTTTGGATGACCTCTTCAACATCTAATCCCCCTGCTGTATGAAGTAATGGAGCAAATCTTACCTCCATGTATTTCACATTTTCGCGGGCCGCATCCTCAAAAAGTTCAAAGGTGATCCTTCTAAGATTTTCCTCTGACTGCATAACTAAATTAGGTATAGAAAATTTCTCTAAATATTCATCAAGGGATTCGCATTCTAATGGAGCGATGAGTTCTTTTAGAATTTCGTCCCTATTCATAGAAGGTAGACTGATTCCATCTCTCTTTGCAATATCAAGGATGGTTTCCGGTCTAAGACTGCCATCTAAATGGCAGTGAAGTTCTATTTTAGGTAAAGTTGCAAAATTCATCGATAATTACCTCCTAATTTTTATGAAAATAAAAAAATTCCTGATTACGAAGAAAATACAAATTCATGTATCTTCTTCGTAATCAGGAATTTATAGGTTCCTGGTAGAGACCTCCAAACCATATCATTGGAGTTATACGAAATTATTTATTAAATTACTATTGCTAAAGAATAATAAATTCTATGTTTATTGTCAACCCTTTAAGCCTTCGATTAAACAAGATATATTTTCCTTTTTATTCGGAAGTAACTTATTTACTTTTATAAAAACGATCTCTTACTCTTTTCAACCGAGCGTGATAATTTAGAATGTCCAGTCTAGCTTTCTCTGCTTCTGGTGCAATCGGTCTTAATTTTTCCAACTCCCAATAATCAACAATCACATCTAGGACTTGATCAAAATATTCCAATGGACCGTAGTTTGCCTCTTTAGCAATAATCGCCATTCGATTTTCGAAATCAGGCATCACAGTTCCAGGCATTTGAAAGTTCTTAATAACATGTCCTAAATGATAACAGTAATTAGGTTCCAATTGGAGATGAAATTTAATCACATCTCGATAAAAGGCATAATGCAATGTTTCATCCTTCGCAAGACGGCGAAGCAGACTAGCTAAATCCTTATCATGCGAACCAGCTACTTTGGCAACGTTATTATAAAAAACCATGGTTGCAAGTTCTTGTAACGAGGTATATACCATAGTTTCAAAAGGCGTGTGATAATCAGGATTCCAGCCATTTTCAACCGTTTGTTTGTGTAATTGGTGGAGCCGCTTCGGATCTACATTTCGTGTAATTAATAAATACGTTTCAATCAGATTTGAATGCTGATCCTCTTCCGCAGTCCAAGTATGGACAAAATCTTTAATAACCGTTAAAGAACCTTTAAACGTTTGATCTAAATGCGAGGTAAACCATGGCAAGTTTACTTCGGTTAAAAGGGCGGTTTCAACCGCAGTAATAATCGATGCAGGCAGTGTAACCTGACTTTCATCCCAGGGAACACGCCTGAAATCCATTGCTTTATCCCATGGTAAGAAATCATGATAACCCCAATCTATTTTTTCAGATCGCTTTTTATGTTCTTCATATAAATCTATTAGTTTCGGCTCCAATCTAAAGTCCAAATCATTTGTTAACATCAAAATCCCCCGTTGTTGTAAAAATTCGTTAGTTTCCCGTACAAACACTCTTAAATGGTGAAAATAGCGCCTTATATACCCGTTTAAATATTCGAGAATTGCCATTGCCAGGCAATTAAAGTTATATCTGATATTAGTACCTGTTACCAAATTAATTATAGCACAACTATTCTGAATTAAACCAATAAATAAAAAAAGTGAAATAGAAGGGATCGTCCTTCCATTTCACTTTTGTCAATTTTACGGATTTACTTTTGTGTTAAATACTTGTTTACCGTCTTTATACTCTAATACAGTTGCTGATTTAATTGGATTGTGGTCTTTATCGATTGTAATCGTACCAGTAATCCTAGATAGATCCTTTGTTTTCTCTAATGCTTCTTTAATTTTTGCAGTATCGGTACCACCCGCACGTTCGATCGCATCAGCTAATAGATAGACAGTATCATAGCCAAGTGCATTAAATGCATTAGGAGATTCTCCATTGAACTTTTCTTTATATGTCGTTACAAACTTTTGAATCTTTTCATCTGGATCTCCAGATGTGTAATGGTTCGTGATAAATGTGTTATTTAACGCGTCAGCTCCAGCTAACTCTACTAACTTTGGTGAATCCCAGCCATCTGCACCCATTAACGGAACAGTGATTCCTAATTCACGAGCTTGTTTTACAATTAATCCAACTTCTTCATAATATCCAGGAATAAAAATGAATTCTGGATTTTTAGCCTTAATACGCGTTAAAGTAGCACGGAAGTCTGTATCTTTCGCAACATAAGCTTCCTCAGCAACAACCTTGCCGCCTGCCTTTTCGTAAGTTTCTTTAAATGACGCTGCTAAACCTTTAGCATAATCGCTGGCACTGTCTGCAAAGATTGCCGCATTATTTAATTTCAATTCCTTCGCAGCAAAATTAGCAGCTACGATACCTTGGAATGGATCAATAAATGATGTACGGAAAACATATTCGTTTAATTTCCCATTATCCGCTACAGTTACGTTCGGGCTTGTTCCTGATGGAGTTAATAGAATTGTTTTCGTATCATTTGCGATTTGTGCTTGTGCCACAGTGTTACCACTAGTTGCAGCACCAATAATCGCTGTTACTTTATCTTGACTTGTTAACTTAATGGCGCCGTTCGTAGCTTCAGCAGCTTCGGACTTGTTATCTACTTTAACAAGCTCGATCTTTTTGCCCTTTACTCCACCCTTTTTGTTGATTTCATCAACTGCAATATCAATTCCGTTTTCAAGCGACTCCCCGTAAGAAGCAACTCCACCGGATAACTCTAGGTTTACACCAACTTTAATAGTTTTACTATCACTGCCTGAATTTTCCTTTGCTCCTGAACAACCTGCAAGAACTCCTGCCAATAAGGTGGAGGCCATAAACATTTTTGCCCAATTCTTTTTCATAATAAGGACCCCTTTTTTTCTATTTTTTCTGACAACTCACATCATAGATTGCTAGATTTTCTAACATGAATACCGATGTGATTGTCTAGGTGATTTAATAAATATTATTGTAGTACAACTTTACTCATTCGTCTAGTATATTATTCTATTTATTTAAATATTTCTGAAACTTATGATTTATCAGTAAAAATGATAACGCTTCCATGGTTGATATGATGAAATTCTTAAGTAAATCCCCTTTTTTAATTTTTGTAGAAGTTATTTTATAAAAGAAATAGAATAACCCCCAGTAATTTCCTCAAAAAACATTTTTTAACCTGAAAATTATTTAATTTAAACGAGACGCCACCAATCACAATTTCTTTACATTCATTTAACATTAAATTAAGAAAAAATCTTATCATTTCCATATACAATTAAGTAAACTAAAGTATTGGGAGGGATTGGATGGAGATTTTCGTATCTGGTGCAGGATATAAAGGACCTGTTAAATGTACGTGTTTAGCTGAACTAGGGCACATGGTAACAAGTATAGGTAAGGGAATCATCGAGTACGATACACTACTTTGGAAAACTAACATGATTCCAGAATGCACCAGCAATCTTATCCAACAATATATCGAGAGAAGAAAACCTCCAAACCCAAAAGTAAAGGTATAAGTGGAACTAACTTAAATAATTTACAGCCAAATAATCGGTTGTAAATGAATAATTTATAAAGGGGAATAGGCATTTATGAGAATATTACAATTGTTTTATGGCTTCGAATGCCGATTATTTCAGCAGGTTAATCGTCATTTTGATAAAAGAGTATTAAATCTTATTTTCCGCATGGTGACACATCTTGGTGGAGCAAGATTTACGATTGCTGCAACTTTACTTCTCATCATGTTTTCGCCACGGGAGACTAGATTGATTGCCATTACCAGTGCACTTGCTTTATCCGCAAGTCACATACCTGTACATCTTGTAAAGCTGCTGTTTCCCCGAAAAAGACCCTATTTAATAATAGAAAAAACAAAGTTTCCTGAAAATCCATTACAAGATCATTCTTTTCCATCGGGGCATACCACTGCAATTTTTTCTGTTATCATTCCATATGTATTATTCATACCTCACCTTTCCTTTATCTTGATCCCTTTAGGGCTTTGTGTAGGCGTATCTAGAATTTACTTAGGCCTTCACTATCCTTCCGATGTAATTGCCGGAGGGGTACTTGGTTCACTTACAGGGAGCCTTTGCTTCTGTTTAATGTGGCTATGAGGATTACGATTAGGAGGGATATTATGAAAATTGCCATTTTCACAGATACCTTTCATCCGGATATCAACGGGGTTGCTAGGACACTTAAACGGTTAACTAATTATTTTGAGGATCAGGACATTGCCTTTAAGATTTTTGCACCTGACTCTTATTCCAATGAATATCATTCTACTAATATCCATCTTTTTAAAAGCCGTTCTTTTTTCTTATATCCAGAATGTCGCTTAGCTTTTCCAAACCTTCCTCATATTAAGTCGGAATTAAAATCTTTCTCTCCCGATTTGATTCATGTTGCAACCCCATTTAATATCGGCCTTTGTGGTGTTTATTTTGCAAAGAAATTAAACATACCGCTTGTCGGTTCCTATCACACCAATTTTGAAGATTATTTACACTATTATCACCTTCATTTTCTTTCAAAGATTCATTGGAATTACATGCACTGGTTCCATCAAACCTGTAGAAAACTCTTCGTTCCCTCACTTGAAACTCACCTCCAATTAAAGAACCATGGATTTTCAAATTTAGAAATTTGGCCAAGAGGCGTAGATTGCCAACTGTTTCACCCTCATTATGATAAACATTCAGTTCATAACCTTTACTCTATACAAGAAAGATATCTGCTGACATATGTAGGCAGATTAGCTCCTGAAAAGGATATAAAGACACTAATGACAGTCGCTAAATCAATCCCAGCTGAAATAAATGAGAAATTACATTGGTTAATTGTTGGGGACGGTCCATTACGTGAGGAATTGCAAGCACAAGCAGCAGGAAATATGACCTTTACAGGATTCTTAAATGGAAAAAGTTTGGCCGAAGTTTATTCGGCTTCTGATCTATTCGTTTTCCCCTCACCCACAGAAACCTTTGGGAATGTTGTCCTTGAGTCCCTTGCCAGTGGAACACCTGTTATAGGAGCAAAAGCTGGAGGTGTTAAGAATATAATTAAAGCAGGAGTTACGGGGTATTTATGTAGACCTGGTAATGCGCAGGAATTTAGTGAGGCGATTATTAAGCTTTTGGGGAATGACGGACTACGTGAACAAATGGGAAGCGCCGGAAGGGATTACGCATTAACACAGAGATGGGATCGGATTTTTGAAGATCTTATTTGGCATTACACTAATGTTATCGATGAACAAAACCGACAGGAATTTATCTCATGAGAATATCTCAAACCAAGTTCTTATTAGCCATGTAAAAAAATAAAATGGATTAAGATGTGTTAATTTAGAGTTTTGGGGGTGTTTCTGCTGAAAATATCACGGCTTGGGCATGCCATGTATGTTTTAAAAAGTAAAGCAGGAAAAAAGTATCTCATAGATCCCTTTTTCGATTTAAATCCTGGCTTTCCACCGGATTTAGATACGGCTGATTTCTACCAATCGATTGATTGTGTATTTCTAACCCACGGCCATTTTGATCATACTAGCGGACTTACGAAGTTGGTTGAGCACAAACCCGATGTTATGATTGTGGCCCAATATGAGTTAGCACTTATCCTTCTGAAGCAAGGAATGAAGAATGTGCTTCCTATTAATCTGGGAGGTTCGGTTTCCTTTGAGGAGTTAACTGCAACGATGGTTCAGGCAAAACATACCTCTTCCTATGGAGAAACCCAAGGTCCTCCCGTCTATGCTGGTGAGGCGGCAGGTTATATTTTTGATTTTAAGGATGATTATACGGTTTACCATTCAGGTGATACGGCATTGATGTACGATATAAAATTGATTCAAGATGTGTATGAGCCTGACATTGCCATCCTGTCCTCATCGGGCCATTTTACAATGGGGCCGAAGGAAGCAGCATATGCTGTTAAAAAACTATTGAATGTTAAATACGTCATTCCAAGCCACACCTTTCCTACAAATGAAACAGCGGCTTCTCCTGAATCACTAACTCGATTATTAAAGGCTTTTCCAGTGGTTGACTTTATGATTGATAAAGATAAGGAATTAAAAGAATTATTAAAGGATTATTCAAAAACTGCAGTGATTACACTGGCATATGGAGAGGAAAGAGAGTTCGACCACAGCCTTTGGTCTGAAGTCTTGGTTAATAAGGAATTCTCATGAGCAAGTTTTGATCTAATCAAACGTTTGATTAGTTTTCCGCTTAAAAGAGTGTCAGGCACCGCTCGTGGACATTTGGCCACGAGTGGTGCTTTTAACACTTCCAATATTGTTTATTTTATTTACTTAATCTCCCTAATTCAACCGCTGAAGTTTCTTTTGTATTATAGGCTGATATCCGGAACGACAGACTGAAGTCTTCGAATTTACATCGGTATTTTTCAAGCTGGTCTTGGCCGCAGGAGTTGCTGCCGAGACCATTTTGTTTGTAGTCAATATTAAAAACTACGTAGTCACGCGGCTTTAAATCGACTGTATGCTTGGCAAGTTCTAGGTCACTTATTTCATAGCGTGAAGCACTGAAGTCAAATTTTTCATCAGCAATGAAAATGAGACCATTAAACTGACGATCTGTTAAACTTACCCAGTCACAATCAGAGCGGTTGCCATTTTCTTGCGGCTTCACATAGTTTGTGAACAACTCATCAACTGTTTTACGGTAAACACCTAAGTGATTTGCTTGCTTCGAATCCACATAACTTTCACCTGGTCCTCGGCCGCTCCACTGAGTATCGGTAAACTCTTGGGCCAAGCGCATATTTACACCGAGACGCGGAATCATGACCGGTGCATTTTCTTTCATACCTGAGGCAATACCATCAATGCAGCAAACAATATCACCGTCAGGATAGATGCAGTAATGGTATTGAAGCTGATAATACCAAGAACTGTTTGTGGTTCCGTATAAAGCCTCTGTCTGCCATTCAAACACACCGTCGTTCAGTTCCCAGCGAGCATCTTCCACGATTTCATGGCCCAAATGCATGAAATACTTTGTCCGGTAATCTGTGACATAGTACATATCGTTATCGATAGGCGCACGCCAGAAATTGAACTGCGGTCCCTTCTCAATTTGAACCTTCCCGTTACGGGTTACCTTTGTAATGGCTCCTTTTACAGAATCAAAGGTTACAGCAAAATCAGCACCGCTTACAGTTACAAAAGCACCTTCTTTTTCAACCTTTAGCTCTCCAGCCGCATGGACCTTTGGCTGTTTTTGTTTACCAGGAAGCACGAAGGATGCATTTGCTAACTCATGACCTTTGGCTGCCCATGGTGTATCTTGCTTTAGTGTATAAGATAAAATGAAATAATAGTTAGCACCTCTAATTTTTTCAATATCTTGTCCTATTGGAAGCTGAATTTCTGCGGTTTCACTCCCAGAAATCTTTGGTAGTTTCACCTTAAAGGACTCAAGCTGTGTATCGTCCTCAAACAAGGAACAAGTTAATTCTATATGATCAAGTGATAAGAAATCGTAGCGATTAATCAGTTTGAATATTCCCTTTTCGATATCTACTATTTCTGTTTGGACAGGTTCAATGACCTTCTTATATTCAGATAACGATGGAGATGGTGTCCCGTCAGGCATAATTAATCCATCGATACAGAAGTTTCCGTTCGTTGGATCATCACCGAAATCACCGCCGTAACGATAATATACGCTGCCATTTTCATCAACCGTTTCAATTCCGTGGTCAAACCATTCCCAAATGAAACCTCCCTGCAGCTTATCATATTTGTAAAATAAATCTTGATAGTCTTTCAGATTACCAGGACCATTCCCCATTGCATGAGCATATTCACAAAGAATATGTGGTTTCGCAGATTTTTCAATTACCTGATCCATGGTTAACTTCTCATTATGCTCAAGCCATGTGTACATTGTGCTGTAAACATCCGTGACTTCCGCTTCAAAATCTCCTTCATAATGAACCAGCCGTGTTGGATCCATTTCCTTTGCCCGTTTTGCCATGGCACGGAAGTTGTGTCCGAAAGCTGATTCATTTCCAAGTGACCACATGATAATAGATGGATGGTTTTTGTCGCGCTCAATCATTCGTTCTAGTCGTGACACATAAGCCAATTTCCAGTCAGGGTCATTACTGATCCAATCATATTTACCTGTTAGTTCAAAACCGTGACATTCTAAATCTGTTTCATCTATCACATACAGTCCATACTGATCACAAAGATCATATAAGAAATAAGAGTTTGGATAATGAGCGGTACGAACCGCGTTAATATTATTCCGCTTCATAGTGATAATGTCGCGCTCAATTTCCTGTTTCGTGACAACACGGCCTGTTTTCGGATTGTAGTCATGGCGGTTTACTCCTTTGAACTTGATCGCCACACCGTTCACTAGGAACGTTTCACCCGAAACTACAATTGAACGGAAACCAACATGCTGATGGATGACTTCAATCGTTTTACCGTCATCATCTTTGACTGTCATATAAAGATGATATAGGTTTGGCTCCTCCGCACTCCATTTTAGTGGTGCCTCAACAAATTTGCTGAAAGGCTCGTCGGCTTTTTTTTCTTCGCTAAAAACTTGCTCTCCATTAGGGTGGATTAATTCATAACTGATTGTTTGCCCAAACTGCTCCGTCAGTTTTACTGAAACAGATAGAGTGGCATTTTGATAATCACTGTCTATCTCCGTGTTCACGGAATAATCATAAATGCCAGCAGTTGGCCTTGTATAAAGATCAACATCACGGAAAATCCCGCTCAGCCACCACATATCCTGGTCTTCAAGATAGGTCCCATCTGACCATTGGAACACAAGGACAGTCAAGTTGTTTTTACCTTGACGGCAAAGACTGGTAATATCAAATTCCCCCTGAATCCTCGCTCCCTTACTGTATCCGGCAAACTCACCGTTTACGTACAATTCATAAGCTGAATCCACGCCATTAAACTTAAGAATTAATTGTTCCCCTTCAAGGCTTCGGACCAGTTCAAATTCACGGCGGTAAATGCCTGTAGGGTTATCAGTCGGTACCCGCGGAGGGATAATCGGGAAGTTATACCATAAATCGGAATAATGCATCTTCCCATATCCTTGCAGTTGCCAGTTGCCAGGGACCGTAATTTCGTCCCAGTCGGTTGTATCAAGTGCTTCTTGAAAAAATCCTTCCGGCGAATATTCTGGAGCCTCTAGGAACATAAATTTCCATGTTCCATTTAGTTTTTGAAAGTAATGAGCATGACTAGCATCTTGTGTTTCGGCTGCTTCACGGCTTGGGAAACTGTTAAAATGAGCCCGGGCTGGCATGCGGTTAATTTCGTCAGTATGAATGTCTTCCCATCTTTTAATATTCTTCATTATTTTCCCCTCACTTAAGTTGTAGTTTTTTTTCGTACCGGCGGTAACAAATCCAGGCAAATCCTAGGAATACAATAATTCCTAGCACATTATATAGAAGAACAAATACAGGGTTAGCACCGTCACCTGCTACATTTCCTGTTTTGATATATTCCATAATCACACTTGGTTCTGGGAATGTAGAAACCAGGAATGATAGAAAGAAGATTGCTAAAATTAGGAATCCTGCAAAAATCCCAAACGAACGACTGCCCATCCTGAAGCTGCGTTCTAAATCGTCCTTTTTCATCCGCATGTTAATGTAAGCAATTAACAAGAAAAGTACTGGAATGATTGCAGTGGACGCCGTCATATTAATCAAAGTTTGTAAAAATGTATCCATTGAACCAATTCCGATTGCTGGGACAAGAAGTAATACAGTAACAATAGCAGCTTGTAGGTAAAGCGCATTAACTGGGTTTCCTTCATGGTTGGTTTTTGTTACCCATTTTCCAAAAATACCATCAGGGATTTCTGAGAATAAGATTTTTACAGGTGCTGCTGTCCAAATAACAAGCGATCCAAGGGCTGCCAGCATCATTGTCAGACCGACAAAGTTTGTAATGATGTTGCCAATCCCATAATGCCCGCCAATAATTTTGAACGCATCGAACAAACCATTTGAATAATTGTTTTTCAATACATCAGATGGAACGGCTAATCCTACAGCAAGACAGCCTAAGCTATAAATTAACCCAATTGCAACAGTGGAAATTAACATCGTTTTGATGAATGACTTATTACCGCCTTTTACATCTTTTACGTAAACACCAACACTTTCAGCACCACCAACCGCTTGGAAGATCCAGGCCATTGTCATGAAGAAGGTCCAATCAAATTTTGGAGTCATTGTAGAAGCACTAATTGCTTGGGCAGGTTCTTTCCCAAAGATCATAACGACCCCAAAGGCTAGAACAATAAATCCTAATCCAAGAATTAATCGAGCAATTCCGGAGATATTAGTTACTTTTGAAATCCAGCCGACACCACGGGTAGAGACATAAGTGGCTAACCAAAAAAGAACAATCGATACGAGAGAAATAATTAGCGTACCCTTGTCCCCTTCAAACACGTTTTTACCTAAAAATGTGTACGAAGCGTAGATAATAATTTGTGGTAATAGTGCAGTAAAATAAAATAAGTTTACAAAGAAATAGGACCACGAGCCGAGGAATGCCCATTTGTCTCCAAGGGACGTACGAATCCAGCTGTATACCCCTGATTCTGAATTTTGGTTTGCTGAAGCAAATTCCCCTATCATTAGTGCAAATGGAAAAAAGTAAAAAACGGTTGCAATAATATAAGCAGGTATGGTGGCCAGGCTGATACTAATGCTGTTATTGATAATACTGTTAAATGCAAAAACTGCTGTAAAGGTCATTAGCAGTAATGAGGTGGAACTAATCTTCTTTCTGGTCTGCTCCATAATGTTTTCCTCTCCTTTTTTAGCCTCTTCTCGAGCAAAATGTTGCCAACGGATGTTGCATAAATAAACACACAGTGGATTTACACCAAGATGATTTTGTTATAAAATCAGTGATATCTAAGGTGTTTACGCTTTCATTGTAGTTAGTTATTGATTAACTTTCTATATACTAGTGTTGCATCTATATGTCATTATGTTGAATCGTGAGGGTAATGGATGTTTGACTCTATTGGTATATTTCTAACAGAAGAAAAGATTGGGGAAGAGCTCTATATTTATGAATGCGGTTATGAAGATGTCAAACCGAGGGACCCGTATCAGTATGAACAAATTGATTATTATTTACTTCATTATGTCATAAGCGGTGAAGGTTTATTTTTTATAAATGGTGATGTACACAAACTTGGTGCCGGGGATTTGTTTTTGATCCCGCCACATACAGATAACAATTATTATCCGTTAATCGGGAACCCGTGGAGTTATCGCTGGATTGGATTTAAAGGAACAAAATGCGGCGAATTATTAAAGAAGTGCGGCTTTAATGGTGATAAGTTTACACTATCCTATACGAAGGGTGATTTTGTTGAAAAGCAATTTGCTGAAGTGTTTATCCATTGTAACAAGGGAAAATTGCATGCCGGTCTAGGTCATTTATATATTCTATTAAATACATTAATCGTAGAATATGAGAGTGAGCTGAGATACTCTTTTAGCGAAGCAGAAAAATATGTGAAATGGGCGTTAGATATGATCCATAAACGATACAATCAGTCGGACTTAACCGTGGCTGCACTGGCTGAGGAAATAAATGTGGACCGGACTTATCTATTTCGTCTATTTAAAACCTATGTAAAATACAGTCCACAGCAGTACATTATTCACTATCGGATTAATAAAGCCTGTGATTTACTGCGTAAGAGCAGCTTTTCAATAAGCGAAATTAGCGAACTAACAGGATTCAACAACCCGTCCCATTTCTCAAAACTTTTTACCAAACATAAATTAATCTCTCCAGCTGCTTACCGAAAACAATTCCTTAAGAAGGTTTAATAAAGAGTGTCAGGCACCGCTCTTGGACATTTGTCCACGGGTGGTGCCTGACACCGTATAATATCTCTTATATTTCAAACTTATATTTCTGCTCACTGATGCCATCTGTAGTGAATACCCACTCCGCATATTGAATTTCTTTACTAGACATCAACAGGACTGTCGAGCTCCTCGTTCCGTAGTTTTCACTTTTGATAAACAATGGAGAAAGTCTTCTTTCCCATTCTAAAGAAACGCCTGTATTTGGAAGAAGTTCGTCTGGAGCTTGATCTTCATTCTGTAGTAGTGCCAAAAGCGTCTCTGTCATTTCCTCTGGTTTGCCCTTGATGATGTTGGACATACCAGCCTTTCCTTTTTGAACCTTTGGCCAGTCAGTATTTAATAAGTGGTTGCTGACACCATAAATTCCAGGTACAATCTTCTGCAGTTCTTGCCCTTTATTTGAAAAATAATATAGTTCATTTCCATCACCGGCCAATAAGTTATAGCCTGGGTACAGATCCTTACGTTCTCCAAGATCTTTCATATAATCCTCTACATTTCCTTTGTGTTTCAAGGCTTCGGCAACCAATTCACCCCGTGAGCGCTTTCCATCCGTTGCTTCCTTTGGGTCACGATAATTGGTCAACGCCGCAAACCGTCCCGTTGTAGTAACCCCCATCCAGGTACCCATTTTTTCTAAATCCCTGCCGGCAAGGATGTCAGGCCGGTCTTCCCAGAAATGAACTGGGGAAGTAGGACGCCCGAGGAATTCATCTCGGTTTGCTGCCACAATGAGCTTGTATATTGGATGGACTTGATAAGCAAAAAGTATTAAACACATCAAAAATCCCAGCCTTCTAATCAATTATCCATGGCTTCTTCAACCTTTACGTTTATTAAGCATTTTTTTGATCAGACGCATCTGACCTCTATGACTCAGTTCATCTTCAAACACATGGAACCATTTAAAGAAATTATTCGCATGGCGATCGTGCCAAAACGGCGTTTGTTCATATAACCATTCATCAGGAAGAGTTTTAAACATTTCGATGGTTGTATTCCGTGCTTCAGCCATTTGCTCCAAGTAATAATCAATGCTATTGCCTTTAATCGTTTCTCTCCCGAGACTTCCTAAATCTAGTGCGGGAAGTAAAATGCTTAACTCTTTCTCATTTAGATCACGGTTTTCAATTGTTAAAACTTGATACGCCTTTTCGACCGCAGTCAAATGAGCTAACAGCATTCCAACCGAATTTGCTTCCTCATCAAATAGGAAGTCTAACTCTTCCACTGTAAGTTCCTTTACTGCTTCAATCGTGGTGTACCTCGTATAATTCATCATCGACACCAATTTACTGAACTCCAAGCCGAAACCGTCTTTTTGATCAATTACATATAATGTATCCAAATTCATGCCATTACCTCCGTATGGGAAAATAAACCACTCATTCTAATTCGCCATCTTCCTAGTAAATCCTTTTAACCTAGAGAACTCCTTTAATAGGCTGAAATTGCTAAAAAGAAAATAATCCTATTCCTGATGGTTAATCACCACTTTGGAAATGATAATAGCAATGACCGAATTCATTTGGAGGTGTTGTTTCTCATGTCTGAATTAGAACCATTAGAGTATGAAACAGGGACAGCGATTCGCGAATATGACATTATTGATATAACCCAAACTGCCTTAGGGTATGAAGTACTCCTTGATATCGAACTAGACAGCGGCTATTCCTTAGCAAGAACAAAGTTAGAAGTGACCCATGAGGACTTAGAAGGATATGAAACAAGCGAAATTGAAGAAGGAATTAAATATGCCTTAGGATTTTTCACTCATTAACAAACGAATATTTCAATGGGTAATCTCGGGTGAACTGTGTTAAACTTGTTAATCTAACCAACGACGGTTGGATGTATGTACATGAGTAATGGAGTGGTTAAATGAGTAGTGCAAAAGGGAAAGGCGGAACCGGTCGAGGAACCGGCAAGAAGGGCTGGACTCGTTGGCAGGCTGGAGTCAAAAAAGCCAAAAGCGCCAAACCGTATGTCAGCAAAGGGGTAAAAAGAGCCAAAGACGCAGAAGAAAAAAACGAAAAATAGTAATAAAAATGGGTGTCAGGCACCGCTCGTGGACAAATGTCCACGGGTGGTGCCTGACACCCTGTTTTTCACACTCTATTTTATAAAATTAACCGAATTTGATTTCCTGATGGGTCTTCTGTTACAAAGTAATCGGATTCCTTCGTAATTGGAGCACCTATTTGTTTTAGTTGGTTCAAGGCTTTCTCTCTTGCTGCCGTATCAGGAAAAACGAGTGAGTACCAATTTAAACCTACACTGTTTTTCGATGGAGTGGCAGCCCCTTCTCCTTGCCAAGTATTGATCGCAATATGATGATGATATCTGCCTGTCGATAGGAATGCCGCTTGTGGATAGTAACTAACTACCTCAAAACCAAGCCCTTTTGTGTAGAACTCTTCAGCTTTTTGCAAATTGCTGACATGCAAGTGTATGTGGCCCATAAGCGTACCTGCTGGTAAACCGCTCCATTCCGCATCACTTTCTGCGATAATTCCATTGCCATCAAGCTCTTCGGTTGCCATTTCGACTAAACCGTTGTTCCATTTCCATTCTGAAGATGGGCGGTCTCGGTACACTTCAATACCATTGCCGTCTGGGTCATTAAAATATAACGCCTCACTTACATAGTGGTCCGCAGCTCCGAGCGGATATCCAGTTTGGACCATGTGCCGTAAAAAGACCGATAAATCTGCTCGTGATGGAAGTAAGATGGCAAAGTGATACAAGCCTGACGTACGACCTGTTTTCGCCACAACCTCTTTCGGCTGCTCTATCGTTAGTAATGGCTTTTTTCCATCGGTCGTTAAGACCGCTTTACGCTCTGATTTTTCCAATACATTAAAGCCCATGATATTTTGATAAAAGGTAAGTGAATAATCGAGATTTTTCACCTTAATATTGACCTCTCCGACATATATATTTGGAGCTTGATGAAATTTATCCATTTTCTCCTCATCCTTTCGTTAATCTGTTATATAAGAAATTTGTCTTTAATTTAAGTATGGTTATCCTACATACCATTCATTCGAATCCAATCATCTATGATTACATAGTACTTTAATTTTATCTCGAATTCAAGTATTTTAAATTAAAAATAAAATAAAGACCCGCCCATTTTTTCTACAAAAAAAGGACTCTTCCGCTATGCGAAAAAGCCCTAAACCCTTGTTTCCTGTTTTTTATGCTTCTACAATGTCTGGCTGTTTATAGACTTCGTTTTCAAATTCCCCTGTTACTTTACTGGTTAATATACCGGATGTCATTGCTCCGCTGACATTAAGAGCCGTACGTCCCATATCTATAAGAGGCTCCACTGAGATGAGCAAACCAACAATCGCAACTGGAAGGTTCATGACAGATAAAACGATTAATGCCGCGAAGGTCGCACCGCCACCTACACCCGCTACACCAAATGAGCTAATCGCGACCACAAGAATGAGAGTTAAGATAAAGGATATACTCGTTGGATCCACCCCAGCGGCCGGTGCAACCATCACAGCTAACATTGCTGGATAAACACCTGCACATCCGTTTTGACCAATGGTAAGTCCAAACGACCCGGCAAAGTTTGCAATCCCTTCTGATACACCAAAGTCTTTCGTTTGCGTTTTAATGGTCATTGGTAAGGTTCCTGCACTAGTCCGTGACGTGAAGGCAAAGGTCAAGGTTGGCAGCCCTTTTTTCACATAATTTACAGGACTTAGTTTGGCAAAGGATAATAGTAGTAAATGGACAATGAACACCAAAATGAGCGCCACATAGGAGGCAATCACAAACTTACCTAATTTCGCAATCGCCGCATAGTCACTTGTTGCTGTTACTCTTGTGATGATGGCAAGAATTCCATATGGTGTGAGACGCAAGATTAGTGTAACTACCCTCATGACAACGGAATAGAACGTATCAATGATCTTAGCAAAAAATTCTCCTGTTTCCGGATCTTTGCGCTTAACCCCAAGATAAGCAATTCCAATAAACACAGCAAAAATAACAACCGCTATCGTCGATGTCGCGCGCGCTCCCGTTAAATCCTGAAATGGGTTGCTTGGGATTAACTCAATTATTTGTTGTGGGAGCGTCATATTTTCTATCCCAGTAACTCGTTCCTCTAACTGGGCATTTCGAGCTGCTTCCGCTTCTCCTTCAGTTAACTGCACACCATCAAGACCAAATCCCAATGCAGAGCCAATTCCAATCGCCGCAGAAACGGCTGTCGTTGCTAGCAGAATGCCGATGACAAGGAAACTGATTTTCCCAATATTTTTCGTTAACTTTAATTTGGTAAAGGCGCCGACAATGGAGACAAAGATCAGCGGCATGACCACCATTTGTAATAGTTTCACATAGCCATTCCCGACAATGTTAAACCAATCGATTGAATCTGTCGTTACTTCATGTGTCGTGCCATAAATGAGATGAATGAGAAAACCAAAGATAATTCCTAAACCTAACGCACTAAAAACGCGCTTGGAAAAAGAAACATGCTTCTTTTGCATCGTATATAATCCAAACATGAGTAATAACAGAACAGCTACATTGACGAGGATCAGTAAGAAATTCATAATATCCATCCTCCTTCAAATTCGGAAAAATTGTAATCCAAATATTCCAATGAATTAAGTCGGAATTATGGTCGTCACCATATACCTGCCACACTTTATAACAATCAAACGTTTGATATGGTAAATAATATGATAGGACTACTCCTTATATTCCAAGCTCGTCACTTATTTAATCAAACGTTTGATTAGTTTTTTTATCACCCAAAAAATTACCTTTACATTTGGACTTCCATAACGGAATAACTCCTATTATTTCATTCGGATGAGGATGGATTGATCGCACCCTTCAGTGCTGTTTCTAATTCTTCTTTGAATCTAGTCCTTTCCTCCATTGTCCATCCAAGAGCATCTTCCATAAAGCCAATGATCGCTTCTTCCCACTCCACGACCCATTGAATATCAAAAAATAAAGCCCCCGTTCGACGGATAAAAAAGTCTACTGGTTTTACTGTCATTTCATCCTCTAATGAATAAACAATTTGAACAAACACCTCAAACGGTAAACCAAACTTGTTATTTGGGTCAAATCTATTCGCAATGTCAAAAATACGGTCAATATTGGAACCGTAGCGATGGACCAATTTGCGATATTGATCCTTTGTAAACCCTCTTAACTCGCTGATCTTTTCATTTTTTTCAATAAATGAAGCAAAGTTATGTGATCCATCCACATGACCGCCGGATATAGGTAGATGTATTGTTCTGCATGCCGGAATATTGTGTAGATCTTCGCTCTGTTTAGCAATCAGGTCTACCACGGTTTCAGCCATTTTCCTGTAGCCAGTCAGCTTCCCGCCTGCAATTGTTACTAGCCCGGACTGTGATACCCATATTTCATCCTTTCGCGAAATTTCAGAGGGATCCTTGCCTTCTTCATAAATCAGCGGTCTTACTCCTGCCCAACTTGATTCAATATCCTCCGCGCTAATATCTACAGTTGGAAACATATAATGAATCGCATTAAGAATGTAATCTCTGTCAGCGTCCGTCATTTTCGGATGAATCGGATCGTTGCCATAATAGGTGTCTGTTGTCCCCACATACGTTTTCCCGTCCCTTGGAATGGCAAATACCATACGCCCATCAGGTGTATCAAAATAAACTGCCTGTTTTAGGGGAAATCTCGATTGATCTATGACCAAATGGACTCCTTTGGTCAGCCGCAGTTTTTTCCCAGATAACGACCGATCTTTGTCTCGGAGCGAATCGACCCATGGGCCAGTAGCATTAATGATATGTTTCGCATAAATATCATGAACGCTTCCAGTTAAAAGATTCTCAACTTTAGCACCGATCACCTTATCATCTTGATATAGAAACTCCACTACTTTTGAATAGTTTACCGCTTTGACACCTTGAGCAACTGCTTCTTTGATAACTTCGATGGTTAACCGGGCATCGTCAGTGCGATATTCGACGTAATACCCGCCGCCTTTTAATCCCTCTCTTTTAATAAGTGGCTCTTTTTGAATGGTTTCATCGGCAGAAAGCATTTTTCTGCGTTCACTTTTTTTGACACCTGCTAAAAAGTCATAGACTCGCAGCCCAATCGAAGTACTGACTTTTCCAAACGTTCCACCTTCATGAATCGGCAGGAGCATCCATTCGGGTGTCGTTACATGCGGGCCATTTTCATATACAATCGCCCGCTCCTTCCCTACTTCTGCCACCATCTTCACTTCGAATTGTTTTAAATATCTGAGGCCTCCGTGAACGAGTTTCGTTGAGCGGCTAGATGTCCCAGCGGCAAAATCCTGCATTTCAACTAGTGCCGTTTGCTTGCCTCTTGTGACGGCATCAAATGCGATTCCAGCGCCTGTAATTCCACCACCGATGACAAGCACATCCCATTCTTCTGCTTCCATCTCCTTTAGGATTATGTTTCGATTGGAACTCGAAAATGTTAATTTTTCCACTATGGTTCCCTCCAATCGGGTGGAGTACAATTATTTAAATGCCCTTGCAGCGTTTACAGCCTTTTTCCAGCCTGAATATAGATTGTTTCGATCCTCTTCACCCATATTTGGTTTGAATGCTTCATCCATATGCCATTGAGCAGCAATTTCTTCTTGGCTTGCCCAATAACCTACTGCTAAACCTGCTAAATAAGCAGCTCCTAAGGCCGTTGTTTCCCTTATTTCTGGGCGTTCAACTGGGACATCCAACATATCGCTTTGGAATTGCATTAAGAAGTTATTGGCAACAGCGCCGCCGTCTACACGCAGAGCTTTTAGTGAAATCCCTGAATCGGCTTCCATCGACGTTAATACATCTTTTGTTTGATACGCAAGCGATTCTAACGTTGCGCGAACAAAGTGTTCTTTCGTTGTTCCACGTGTTAAGCCGAAGACCGAACCACGTACATCACTATCCCAATAAGGAGTTCCTAACCCCACGAATGCTGGAACTACATAAACACCATCGGTAGATGTTACACTCGTAGCAAATTTCTCACTCTCTTCTGCACTTCTAAACATACGGAGCCCATCACGGAGCCATTGGATAGCAGAACCGGCAACAAAGATACTTCCTTCTAATGCATATTCTACTTTTCCGTTAATACCCCAAGCTATGGTCGTTAACAGCCCATTCGTTGATTTTACTGCTTGCTCGCCGGTATTCATGAGCATAAAGCATCCGGTCCCATACGTATTTTTCGCCATTCCTTTTTCATAACAGGCCTGACCGAATAATGCCGCTTGTTGGTCTCCTGCAATGCCGGCAATTGGCACCTTAGCGCCGGAGAAAGTGGAATCAATTGTTTTGGCGTATACTTCTGAAGATGGGCGCACTTCTGGAAGCATAGAAGCTGGAACGGAAAGAATTTCTAATAATTCCTCATCCCATTTAAGGTCATGAATATTGTACATCAATGTTCTCGAAGCATTGGAGTAATCTGTTACATGGACCTTTCCACCGGATAGTTTCCATATAAGCCAAGTATCAATCGTTCCAAATAGCAGCTCTCCACGCTCCGCTTTTTCTCTTGCACCTTCTACATGGTCAAGAATCCATTTTACTTTTGTTCCAGAGAAATAAGCATCAAGTAACAGGCCTGTTTTATCCCTGAATAATTGATCATACCCATTTGCTTTCAATTCTTCACAAATCTCAGCGGTTTGGCGGGATTGCCAAACTATCGCATGGTAGACTGGCTGCCCTGTTTCTTTATCCCAGACAACTGCAGTTTCCCGCTGGTTCGTAATACCGATTCCAGCCACTTGTTCTGGTTTTACGTTCGCCTCAGCCAAACAGGAGGCCATTACGGCTATAACTGAACCCCAAATTTCATTGGCATTATGCTCTACCCAACCTGGTTGTGGGAAGTATTGCTGAAACTCCTGTTGAGAAACATGAACAATCTTTCCTTCTTTATTAAATAGAATCGCACGTGAACTTGTTGTCCCTTGATCTAAGGATAAAATGTATTTTTCCATATATGAACTCTCCTCCTACATTAATCACCTTTTATATTTGATTACTTTTCGAATGCTTCAATGTGGTAAATACTCGAGTAAAAATCTCTATTTATCAGTGGCAGCGTTAATCCAATTTTCATTAACTCATCGCCCGTATATTCTTGTTCTCCCCAATTTATTCGATAAATCTCACACGACTTTAGCCCGCGCAACTTCAGCCGGAAAAATGGTGGATTTGGTGTTGCCAAGGTTTTATAGTAAAAAACTACAGCCCCTTCCTGATTCCGTGAAACATACATCCACGCCGAATCCATTCCATCAAACGGACTTAACAGCCTGTATAAGTCCCCAAAACAGACAATATCCTTGATTTGATGATATCGTTTGATTTGTTCCATTACAACCTTCTTATCCTCACTACTCAGTTTGTCGATATTTAATTCAAATCCCAAATTTGCAGCCATCGCTACATGACATCTCATTAATAGCGGTGTAGTTCTTCCCACCTGATGGTTGGGCACATCTGATACATGTGCCCCCATGGTAATCGCGGGATAAATGAGGCTTGTTCCGTATTGAATCTTAAGCCGTTCAACAGCATCTGTATCGTCACTCGTCCAGGTTTGCGGCATAAAATAGAGCATGCCAGGATCAAAGCGACCGCCTCCTCCGGAACAACTTTCAAATAAAATCTGCGGAAATCGTTTGGTCAGTTTTTCTAGGATTCGATACAAGCCAAGCATATAACGGTGTGCTGTTTCTTTTTGCCTATTAGGTGGCAGTGCAGCCGAGCCCACCTCAGTCATGTTTCGATTCATATCCCATTTCACATAGGAAATTTTAGCACTGCTAAAGACACGGGTGAGCGTTTCGATTAAAAAATTACATACGTCTTCCCTGCTTAAATCAAGAATTAATTGATTTCTAGATTGTGTCCGGTTCCGTCCCGGCACATGGATACACCAATCGGGATGTTTACGGTACAAATCACTGTCAGGGGAGACCATTTCCGGCTCGACCCATATCCCAAATTGCAGCCCCTTTTTTTGGATATAATCAGCCAATCCGTCTAAACCATTCGGAAGTTTTTTCTTAAAAACAAACCAATCACCCAACGAACTTTTATCATTGTCACGATGCCCAAACCAACCGTCATCTAATACAAACAGTTCGATGCCCAACTCTTTTGCTGCATCCGCAAGGTCGAAAAGTTTTTTTTCATTAAAATTGAAATAGGTGGCTTCCCAATTATTAATAAGAATTGGGCGTGTCTTGTCGCGGTATACCCCACGGCAAACTCTTTCCCTCAGTATTTTATGAAAAGTCCTGGACATTCCTCCAAGCCCTTCTGAGGAATAAACCATTATAGCCTCAGGAGTCTGAAACGTTTCCCCCGGCTTCAGTACCCATGTAAAATCAAAAGGGTTTATGCCGATGCTAAGTCTAGAAGTTTGAAATGGATCGACTTCGATGGAAGCTTGAAAATTCCCACTGTAGACCAAACTGATGCCATATACATCTCCATACTCTTCGTTGGAATCTTTTGAAAGCAGCGCAACAAAAGGATTATGCTGATGGCTGCTTGCACCTCGAGCTGATGAAATCATTTGAATCCCATGGTTAAGTGGCTGCCTTTCGATGTGACGCTCACGCCCCCATGTTCCATAAAGGTGCAGCCAATCCCACTCTGATTGATGAATGTCTACTGACATACTCATACATTTATGTATTTCCACTTCATGGCTCCCAAGGTGCTCAAAAGAGACAGATCTCGTTATCACATCAAAATCATGGTAAATTGTATAATGAAGATTCATCCCGATCCCAAGCATGGCATCTACCATTGTTAGCACAAGTGTTTCTGCTTCAGATTTATCCTCGACATAAGCTGCAGGCAATCCCTCCAGCGGATGTTTTCCTTGAAAAATTTCATAAGAATCATAGACAAAGTCCGTTACCGTAGTTCCATCAGCGGAGCGGATCTGATAAGCCGGAGAACGAAAGTCCCCGTTCCCAAAAGCTGGATATTCCTGTGGCAGCGTATCAAGTGAAAATTGCGAAAGAGATGGTTCTGTCGTCGGCGAAAAAGGCCTGCGTTTAAACGCCAGAATGGAAGAAGGCTGGAGCGCCTTAACCCTCTTGCCCCAATACAAATGTGCGGGATATTTACCGTGGACAATTTGAATCAAATAACTAACCCTGTTATTGTACAAATGAAAAATCCCATCCTTTTCATCCCAATCAATTGGCACAGGCGCTCACTCCTCCATTGTTCAATATCCTAAATTACGTATCTTACTATTAATATGATTTTCCTCATGCTCATCAGAACAATATATTTGAAAAAAGGGTGTCAGGCACCGTTCGTGGACATCTGTCCACGAGCGGTGCCTGACACCCATTATAGTGTAATGGTGAAGGTGGTTCCCATCCCTTCTTCGCTTTCAACTAGGATGGTGCCTTCGTGCATTTCGATGATTTTCTTGACGATGGAGAGTCCTAAACCGCTGCCGCCTTTTGACCGATCTCTTGCCTTATCGGCTTTGTAGAATCGTTCAAATACATGGATCTGGTCTTTTTTCGAGATGCCAATCCCCGTATCTGAAATTTTCACAATCGTTTTGTCTTCCACCTTTTCGAGATGAACACGAATCATCCCCTGACTCGGCGTAAATTTAATACTATTGTAAAAGAGATTGGTCCAAACCTGGCTCATCAAATCTTCATCCGCGATGATTGTGACCTTCTCCATGGATACATCCAATTCCAGTTCCTTTTCCAACCAAAGCGGCTCACAAGCTAAAATAATCGTCCGTATTTGCTGGTCTAATCGATAGCTATGTCGATCAAAGGGATGATGCTTGGATTCTAAAGAAGTTAATTTCAAGAGATTATCACTTAATTTCGAGAGCCTTCTACTTTCTGTTTCAATGATACTGAGGTAATGGTTTCTCTCCTCATTTGTTAACTGATCGTATTGGAGGGCTTGTGCAAAACCCATTATTGACGTTAACGGTGACTGAATTTCATGTGAGACATTGGAAATAAACTCCTGCCGCATCTCTTCCAATTGTTTTAATTGCTTAGCCATATGATTGATATGATCGATTAGTTTAGTAAATTGATTTTCGCGTCCAACATTTAAATCTAGGTATACATTAAAATCACCTTTTGCAATCCTGCTTAAGGCATCTAGTACCTCATGAAAGAGATTGTGACGCCTGGAGTTCGTAAATAAACCAATAAGAAGACCAATTAACGCCATGGTTAATAAACTACTGGCGACTTCCGCCATATGACGAAGATAATCGGATGTCTGAAGGTGGAAAAAGTGATAGATTCCCGAGACAATGAAATAACCTGCCGAGAAGCCTGCAGAAACAAATACAATGAAAAAAACAATCCCGAATAAATGCTGAAAAAAACGTTTGACCTTCATGGTTTAACCTCAAAACGGTAGCCTAATCCCCGAATCGTCTGAATCCGAAACGGAAATTCCTCCTCTGAAAAACGCTCTCTTAACCTTTTAATATGAACATCGACGGTTCGTTCATCCCCTTTATAGTCGTAGCCCCAAATATCTTCAATCAGTACCTCTCTTGAATATGTTTTCCCAGGGTAGCTCGCTAATTTAAACAACAGTTCAAATTCTTTCAACGGAATGGTAATTTCCTTATTTTTAAATGAAATTTCATGCGTTCTTCGATTCAGCATAAATTCATGAATGGTTATCGTTTGTGAGACCGTTATTTTATACCTTTTCAATACCGCTTTGACTCGGGCCGTTAATTCGGCTGGATCAAAAGGTTTCACAAGGTAATCATCGGCCCCAAGTTCAAATCCTTTTACCTTTTGGGAGGTTTCCCCTTTGGCAGTCAACATTAAGATCGGCATATCACTAAACTCCCGAATCTCTCGGCACAATTCCCAGCCATTCATATTTGGCATCATAATATCAATAATCGCGATATCGATTTTTACTTTTTCCATCAACGCTAACGCCTTCATTCCATCTGATGCTTCGTACAGTTCAAATCCCTCTTTTTTCAAAAATAGAAGCACAAGCTCGCGAATATTAGCGTCATCGTCGACAATTAATAATTTTGTCATCGCTCCTCATCCCTTTCCACTTATTAAGCAAGTTCGCTGATTCGTAATTGCTGTTCGGCAAATTCACGATATAAGGAGTGAGTTTGGACTAGTTGTTCATGCGTGCCGCTGCCGGTTATTTTCCCCTTATCCAAAAAGATAATTTGATCAGAATCAATGACGGTGGACAAACGATGCGCAATCACGAGTGTGGTCCGTCCCTTCATTAAATTCTGTAATGCCTGTTGGACTACTTTTTCAGATTTGCTATCAAGACTAGAGGTCGCTTCATCTAACATCAATAGTTTTGGGTCCCTCAGAAAGGCACGAGCTATTGCAATTCTTTGACGTTGACCACCCGATAATTTAACCCCTCTTTCGCCCACTTCTGTATCATATCCATTCGGCAGCTCGGCAATAAATTGATCGGCAAAGGCCATTTTCGCAACCCTTCTTAAATCGCCCTCGGCTACCTGTTTTTCCATTCCATAACATATATTATCGCGAATGGTTCCTGCAACGATCGGGCTTTCCTGTGATACATAGCCAATTTGACTTCTCCAAGAAAACAGTGAGAAGTCATTAATAGGCTCCTCTCCAAGACGAATCGTTCCTTGCTGCGGCTGATAATACCGCTCCAATAATGAGAACAGTGTCGTTTTTCCGCTGCCACTTGGACCAACAATTGCGGTTACCTTGCCTGCCTCTACGGAAAAACTGATATCTTTTAGCACGGATTCCCCATTTTTATATGAGTAATGCAGCCGCTCAACCTTTATGGATTGATTCATATTATGGACATCTTTCCTGGAATCATCTTGTTCCTCATTCATATCAATGATGGCGATAATTCGTTCGGTCGCACCGGTTGCCTTTTGAAATTGAGTAAAGAAGGCGGCTAATTGCCCCATCGGCATGACGATTTGAAAAAGATACATGATAAAAGCAACTAAATCACCCGCCATTAATGCACCTGAAGATACTCTCATTCCACCAAATCCTAGAATGACGACTAGTAATACCATGATTACTAAACCAATCAACGGAGAAATCAGCGCTTGAATTTTTGCCTCTTTCAACCCATATTGAAACAACTTCGTAATACCGTTTTTACCATTCTTATATTCGATTTCTTCCGCATTCGAAGCTTTGACTAGGCGTATTTCGGATAATACTTGCTGAATGACGGAGGTAAAATGTGCAGTTTCGGTTTGCATCCCTTTGGACACCTGATGCATCCTTCTACCAAGTGTCATTAAAATGACTGCTGCAAGCGGCAAGGCAATAAACATTAACAAAGCCATCTTCCAATCCAATAGCAGTAAGACAATAATCGAGCCAATGATAGAAATGGTCCCTGATAGAAAATTGGCAAGATGGTCAGTTATTAAACCTTTCACCACTGCTGTATCATTGGTCATTCGGCTGACCGTTTCTCCTGTTTGATTTTCATCATAGAACGGAATAGGTAAAACGAGCAGTTTCCTCCATAAACGGTCTCGAATCCCGGCCACAACCGATTGGCCGATATGATTTAATAAATAGATGGATATCCCGCTTGCAACGGCTTGAATGATGAGTGCGCAAACTAGAAGAATGATTCTTCCTGTGCTTAACGAGCTAAGAGAAAAATCATTGATAAGATTTTTGGTGAACAATGGGACAAACAGCCCCACCAAGGTGGTTCCTACACTTAATAAAAGAGCAATACCCAAGAGCACTTTAGACGGTTTGGTATGTTGAACCAATCGAATAAACTGCCGCCAGCCCTTTTCGTTCTTCACATCTGACATAATCATTTACATCCTCTCTATCAAAAACACACTTAAATTTCTTTTACTAATACAGACTGCATTATACAAAGAATATATGAATTGAATATGAACATCCAAAAGCGGAAGCGTAAAAAGGTGTCAGGCACCACCCGTGGACAAATGTCCACGGGTGGTGCCTGACACCCAATTGTACACTCAATTGACACCCAATTCTCAACTTGCTGATGGGAGTTTTATTTCAACGTTGGTTCCTGCCTTTTGTTTACTGCTAAATGTAATGCTGCCATGGTGTTGTTTAATGATTTTATGGCTAATCATTAGGCCAAGGCCTGTGCCTTTTTCTTTCAATGTATAAAATGGTTCTCCTAATCGAGGAAGTAATTCTTCCGGAATCCCGCATCCCTGATCCTGAACAGAAATAATACATTCATCATCTGGCCCCTTGCGAAGGCGGACAAGAATTTCTCCCCCTTCTTTCATTGCTTCCATCGCATTCTTTAAGATATTTAGGAAGACCTGCTTTAATTGATTTTTTTCACAGGTAATATAGTAGGAGGATTCTTCAAAATCCAGCTTCATTTGGATATTACTCATCAATGCCTCAGGGGCTAGAAGTTCAAGCGTATCTTTAATTAATTCAAGGATATTCGTCCGGTCTAATTGAACTGCTTGCGGTTTCCCTAAAGTTAGCAGTTGGCTGGTAATGGTTTCAATCCGATTTAATTCGCTAAGCAGCAGGTCATCAATCGAATTATCCCCTCTTTTATTAAGTTGCATGAAACCTTTTATGGTAGTAAGTGGATTTCTTATTTCATGGGCGACCCCTGCCGCTAACTCCCCAACGATCGATAGTTTCTCCGACCGAAGTAGAATTTCTTCTGCTTGCTTACGTTCTGAAATATCCCTGCTAATAATCACGATTTTTTCGACAATCCCCTCTTCACCCTTAACAGGCACACAGTGTGACTCGAAATGAAGCCATCTTCCGTCTTTGTGCATCATCCGCAATTCAATGGATTGCGATTCTTTATTTTCAAACATCAACTTTATCGTATTTTTAAACAAGTCCACTTCATCCCTATGTATTAATTGGTATTTTTCCATTTTTTCTAGTTCACAGCATTGATACCCTATAATACTCTCATGTGAAGGAGATGCGTATATAATTGACAGTTCTTCATTTAATACAATGATCAGGTCTGAAGTATTCTCAGCGATAAGGCGGTATTTTGCTTCACTTGCCTCTACCATCCTATACATATCTGTTAACCTATTATTTAATCTATGCAGCTTTTCATAAGACTCAATCAGTAATGCGCCAATGATCACCCCTAACATCACAAATAACAAATATTGTAAATGAAAGATAGGGTTATCAATAAATATCTTAAAAGTAAAGACCATAATCCCATAAATCACAGAATAGCCAGCAAAAAATATGATGATTTTTTTGATAACCGTTAAGTATTTAGTATAGAAGTAAATAATTGAGAAAACAAACATCATCAATCCCCAGCCAATAAGAACTGGTTCCCATTGACCGCTTGTCCACAGTCTTGCGAGTAATGAAAACAGTCCAGTAATTAATCCTGCGAGTGGCCCGAGGTACACAAACATGAGTATAATAGGGGCATACCTGATATCGTATGAATAGCCTTGCTGCTGGAATGACAGTATAACGAGCAGTACGGAAACTACCCCCGCATATACAGACGTCCAGAAGCGAGCTAGTTTAAATGGCTTATGCTTAATGAATGAGGAGATGACTAAAGGTGTACTAACCAGTAGTGAAAAAATTGCAAGATTAAAAATATAGTCTAACAGGATCATTATGCTTCCACCCAATCTAACTGTTTTCGAAATATTCCCTCTTATCATAAACTAGAGTCGTGACTATTACCATAGTAATAATACGCTTTCAAAAAAGGGAATAATATCTCGTTTACACAGGGGAATTGTTACTATTTAATAGCGTACAATTTGCACTTTTCATAAAAACTAGTTTTCCCAATTTCAAGTAGTTTAGCAGCTTCTTGCTTATTGCCATTCGTTACGTTTAATGCATTTATCATTGCTTCCTTTTCCGCCGCAGCAAGTGTTTCTCTTAATGATGTAACTGGTAATGCCGCTTTCATAGCTGGTTGATTATTCTCGTCTGAACTATCATGATTCGTCTCCAGCTCCATGTCACGCAAGTATAATGGCAGATGGGCAACTTCAATTGTTTTTCCATCTAAGACATTGATGGACCGTTCTAATACATTCTCAAGTTCCCGGATGTTTCCTGGCCACGAATGCTGCATTAGTCTTACTTTTACGGAAGCAGACAACTCGATCCCTTTACGATAAAATTTCCCCTCTAATTTTTTCAATAAATTTTGGGAAATAAGCGGAATATCCTCTTTTCGTTCTCTAAGAGGGGGGATATCTATTTTGATGACATTTAATCGATAGTACAAATCCTGACGAAATGTTCCTTCCTCCACCAACTTCTCTAAATCACGGTGTGTAGCGGCGATAATGCGGACATCTACAGCTATTGACTTCTGTCCACCAACCCGCTGCACCTCTTTTTCCTGCAAGACCCTTAAAAGCTTACTTTGCATCGAAAGTGGCATGTCTCCAATTTCATCTAGAAATAGTGTCCCATTATTAGCAATTTCGAACTGACCCTTTTTGCCGCCTTTCTTTGCCCCTGTAAATGCACCATCTTCATAACCAAACAGTTCCGATTCTAATAAATGTTCTGGTATTGACGCACAGTTGATTGCAATAAAAGGCAAGGAGGCACGCATGCTGCTATTATGAATGGCATGTGCAAATAATTCCTTTCCAGTACCTGACTCCCCGATCAATAAAACGGATGAGTTGCTTTCGGAAATTCTTTCTGCCAGTTTTTTAGTTGCTATAAACGCAGCGCTATTCCCAATTAAATGGTTGAAATGGTATTTACTTGTTAGCTCTTTTTCAGCTTTTGTTTTATAATATTTTAATTCTTCAACAAGTCCCTGTATTTTCGTTTTATACATTCGCCATTCTTCTGGTGTGCGAAACATGACCGTTCCCACCGCACCGACAACTTTTCCATCCTCAATTATTGGAAGACGATTAGCAATCATTTCACTGCCATTGATGGGATGAAGAGCAGCAAGCTCTTTTTGCCCTGTCTTGGCGACGATGTGCATACGCGAGTTTTGAATGACATCCTGTACAGGCCGGTGAACGGCATCTTTCACGGTAGTTCCTAAAAACTCGCAATATGCCTCATTTATATAAAGAATAATCCCTTCGTGATCTACCACGACAATTCGTTCCGCTATTAGATTAATAATTTGCTCGTACCAATTATTAGGAATCCTCTCAAAACCAGGATACATTCTTTTCCCACCTTTACCGTTTTGATATAACCATTATACCAAACGGATTCTTTACTTTAGAAACTAGATTTTTTCTCATACAATTTGAAAATCCTATTCGAATACTCGAATAGGATTCCGCCTTACATTATTGAGCCGTGTAGCCTCCATCTAGAATGACCGCTTGGCCGGTAACGCCTCTTCCTTTATCGCTTGCTAGAAAGACAGCATAATCAGCAATTTCTGATACCGATAATAGCCTCCTTTGCGGAACCAGCGGGAAGAGTACTTCTTCAATGACCCGATCTAGGCTGACATTTCTTGTCTTAGCCAAATCTCCTAATTGGTTTCTGACAAGCGGCGTATCGACGTAACCGGGACATAGAGCATTGACGGTAATTCCATCGGCTGCGCCTTCCAATGCAGCAACCTTGGTTAAACCAATGACACCGTGCTTGGCACTATTGTAGGCTGCCTTACCAGCAAACCCAATGACACCATTAATGGAAGCCATATTGATGACTCTTCCAAAGCCTTGTTTCTTCATGATTGGGAACACATTTTTAATCCCGATGAAGGGACCCGTTAACATGATTTTGACCAGTAATTCAAATTTTTCAGTAGGAAACTCTTCAATTGGTGAAACATATTGCATTCCTGCATTATTGACTAAAATATCAATGCTCCCAAAGGTTTGATAAGCAGACTCAAGACTATTTTTAAATGCTTCCTCGTCTGTTACATCACATGGGGCTGCTAGTGCTTCAAATCCTTGCTCCCTTAGTTCGGAAGCCACTTCTTCACTCTTACTGGCATTTAAATCAGAGATGACTACTTTTGCACCTTCCTCTGCAAAGGTCTTTGCAATTTCTAATCCAATCCCACTAGCAGACCCGGTAATAAATGCTGTTTTTCCTTCTAATGCCTTGCTCATCCGAGCATCCTCCTTAATAACTAAAAAACTATGATTCTAAATTTGGATCGCCATTAAATAATCCCAAATAAAGTGTAGAGACCGATAACAAAGAAAACAGCCACTGTTTTAATGATTGTAACAGCGAAAATGTCGCGATATGATTGCTTGTGTGTTAATCCAGTTACAGCGAGTAATGTAATAACAGCACCGTTGTGTGGAAGTGTATCCATTCCACCCGATGCCATGGCAACAACACGGTGCATGACTTCTGGTGGAATGTTCGCTGCTGCAATTGCTTGATTGTATTTATCAGCCATCGCGCCTAATGCAATTCCCATACCACCCGAGGCAGATCCAGTAATCCCTGCAAGGGAACTAGTTGTAACCGCACCGTTAACGAGCGGATTTGTAAAGGTGCTGGAAATTCCATCACTGATTTTTGTAAATCCAGGGAGAGCAGCAATAACCCCTCCAAAACCGTATTCTGCTCCTGTGTTCATGGTGGCAAGTAAGGCTCCGGCAATACTTAGGTTTAATCCTTCTTTAAAGTTTACCTTTACTCGCTTCCAATCAAAAGCAAGTGATGTAATAATCCCAACGACTAGAGCCATTTCAATTGCCCAAATCGCGGCAACAGTCGGAACATCTACTACATACGCTTTTAGACCAATTGCAGAAAAATCAAAACCGTTCGGATACCATTTTGGAATGTATGTGATGAACAGTTTATTGGTAACCCCTACTAAGATGAGCGGTACAAACGCCATAACTTGTTTTAAAACAGACTGTTGAGATGTTAAATCTGGAACCGCTGTTTCCTTTTGATTGGCTTCAGCCAATGCCGCCGCATTCTCTGTTCCAAACCCAAAGTACCCTTCTCCTGCTTTTGCTGCCTTTTTCCTACGTGTTTCAAGATATAAGAGCCCTAGGCCTAAGACAAAAATAGCACCAATAATTCCAAGAGTTGGAGCAGCATAAATATTTGTTTTAAAGAATTGAATTGGAATAACGTTTTGAATTTGCGGTGTTCCCGGCAGGGCATCCATTGTGAATGTGAAGGCACCAAGCGCAATCGTCCCAGGGATTAAACGCTTCGGGATATTAGCTTCCCTGAACATTTGAGCAGCAAACGGGTAAATAGCGAAAACAGCTACAAATAAACTTACACCGCTATAGGTTAAAATTGCGCCTAATAATACGATGGTTAGCATCGCACGTTTTGCACCAAGCCAGCGGACAATTGTCTTAGCAATGGATTCTGCAATCCCTGACATTTCAACCACTTTACCAAAAATCGCTCCTAATAAGAAAACCGGGAAGTACGATTTAATAAATCCGACCATTTTTTCCATAAACACTCCGGAAAAGAACGGTAATACGTGGCTTGGGTCTACAAGTAAAACAGCTAAAAGTGCACAGATTGGAGCAAATAAGATAACTGAAAAACCTCGGTAGGCAACAAACATTAATAGCCCAAGCGATAAAAGAATAATAAATAATTGCATTTAAATCCCCCTTGTAAGTTTAGTATAAGCCCAGATACCTCAGGAAAGCGATTACAAACTGAAGTTCATTTTTAGTAAATGCAAGTTCCATGCCAAGGCTAGCACGTGAATTTTTAAAAATATTAATTTTCAATATTATCACACAATTATTATACTAAATTAAAACTATGTAACCAATAATCGCCTTCGTTTGGATTTTTAATTCCGGAATTCCGGAAATTAATGACTATTTCAATTCCGCAAAAGCGGAATTTTCCGTATTTTTGGAAATTATTCTAATACGTTTAAAACGCTAGAGATATGCCAATAAAAGGTTTGCAAGGGTAAACTGGAAATGGTAGTTACTTAGAAAAAATAAAGTATACTTTTTATACTTGATATATTTTTTATATCATATATACTTAAAGCATATGATTGAGGTGTGTATATTGGAAATTTGCCCTTATTTGGAGTATTCATTTGAAATATTAGGTAAAAAGTGGAATGGATTAATTATTCATTACCTTTCCCTCTGCCCTAACGGTCAAGCTCATTTTTCAGAAATCAAACGAGATTTATCAGATATTACACCACGGGCCCTTTCAATAAAACTGAATGAGTTGGCGGAGTTCGGGTTAATTGAAAAAAAAGTGACAGCAGGAACACCCGTCCATATTTCGTATCTACTTACCGAAAAAGGGAGAGCCTTGACATCAGCACTTGGCCCGATCCAGCAATGGGCACAGAATTATAAAAAACAATAAGGAAGAGAGGACACTCTATGACTAACAAAATGGTTTGCGACTTAGAAACAGGTGTATGCGGAGAAGCAGGGGATAACGTAATTGAGACAATAGATTTGAACAAACCCCAAAAGAAAATTTCTCTTTATTATATAACGGATCCCATCTGCTCTCACTGCTGGGCGCTTGAACCCGTATTACGTAAATTTGAAGAACAATTTGGACATTATTTTGACTTGCATACAGTGATGGGCGGATTGCTTGAAAGTTGGGATGGATTTGCTGACGTGGCCAATGGCATCGGCAGCCCTTCAGATGTTGCTGGACACTGGCGAGAAGTAGGAGAGTACTCCCGGATGCCAATTGATGGGACATTATGGCTTGATAATCCAGTTCAATCCTCATTTACTCCCTCACGTGTGTTTAAAAGGGTTCAACAAAAAGATGAACAACTGGCACGTACTTTTTTACGCCGGGCGAGGGAAGCGGTTTTTGCCTTTAATCAAAACATCGGGGATGAGCAGGTATTAATTAACATTGTTAATCAAATTGGTCTAGATGGGGAACAAGTTGTGAGAGAATCCGGTCTTTCAGACGGCCACGAACTTTTGAATCAAGACTTTGCACTTGCTAGAAGCCTTGGTGTGCGCGGATTCCCAACGGTCATTATGGTAAACGAAGAGAATAAAGGGGTCAAAATCGTAGGATCACGCCCACTAGAATACTATATTAAGGGGCTTGAACAGATATTAGAAGGAACTGAATCAATTAAAGCACAGACACCTCCGTCACTTACGAAAATACTTGAAAAAGAACGGTTACTATTCGCAAAGGAAATCGAGGTATTGTATGACCTGGAACCTGTTGATGTAAACTCATACATCCAAAAAGAGCTTCCATCCAATTCTTATGAACTGAAAGAAATTCTTGGCGAAACCTATATTTTCAAAGAGTCCTAAAAAGGCGGACTATTAGAAATAGGAAAGCGAAGAGCATATTCATGTGCTCCTCGCTTTTTTGCGTTACATGGTAAATGGTTTCCTAATCCTTTGTTATTTGTATATAGCCAATCTCTTCAACAATTTCTTGGCTTTGTGGTCCCTGCATCCATTCCAGGAATGGCTGGATAGATAGCATTTTTTTGTTGTCCTTTACTGTAATCGCATATAGGGAGGCCGTGAATGGGTATTTACCGCTCGCGATGTTTTCAGGACTTGGTTCAATCCCATTAATTGCTAACAGCTTGATGTCTGTGTTGGCCTTCATTCCTGTCGCAAAGAACCGAAACGAAAAGCCAATTGAATTGTCATAGTTTCGGTAGTCGGCTACCTGTTCGATAATCCCGCCCATCCCTTCAGGTACATCTTCTTTTAAAGGCTTCATGATTGGCGTATTCCCCATAATTTTCTCTAAAAGTGTTTGACTCCCCGAATTTTTTGGACGTTGAAAGGCAATAATTTTCTCATCTTTGCCACCAAGCTTTGACCAGTTTTTAATTTTTCCAGAGTAGATACCTTTAATCTCTGAAACAGCTAAGTTATCAATCTTATTATCTGGATTGACGAAGAAGACAAACGCTTCCTTCCCTATTGGGGTCATGACCAGTTCTTTACCTGCCTTTTTCGCCATTTGCTGCTGTTCTTTTGATGGCTCTGCACCAAAGTAAATATCGACATCCCCTGTTAAAAGCCGCTCATAGGCATAAATGGTATTAGTAAAGGTGACGACTTCCCCATATTCTTGATACACCTTTTCAATATTTTCATAGGCTGCATTGGCAAAGGCGGAATAAACCGGGAACGCAGCTTCTGCTCCATCTAATATAGGCATTTCACTTGGATTTTTAATCGTGAAAGTTGAAGCAGTTTTCAACTTCGGCAGGATATTATCTGGATTATTCACATCATAAGGATAGAGGTCTGTACTAGAATATCCTCCTCCATATTCAAATCCATAGGATGGCAGGACCGTTTTACTGCGATGCCATTGAACAGCGGCACCAGTACCGATTCCAAGCATAAATATCATTATCACTGACAGCAAGCGCTTTTTCTTGAAGGTCGGGAGCTTTCTCACCTTTAATACGGCAAGCGCTGCTCCTAAAATAAAGGAAAGCTCGTATGCTAATGGGGCCCCCAGAAATAATCTTCCTTCTCCCATAAGCATGGCAATAAAATAGTTTGGCGCGTAGACCAAATGAAAAATACTATAACCCAACCAAGCATCCGCTCCGTAAAACCCTTTGCTAATTAACATAAATAGGGCCCAAAGTGCCGCCGTATAGGCAAGCGGAACGAGAATAAGGACCAGATAGTCCTTTAAGTTTTCCTGCTTCAAGTGCTTCTTGCTTACTAGGAATCCGGTCAAACACCCTGCAACAATTAATCCAGGTAGTGCGGCAAGCAAAGTATTATCAAACTCAGTCATAATTGCGAATGCGAAAAAGCTAAAAACTAGTGGTACGATCCCAAAATACAACAATAAGAACTTTACTATTTTCTCCATGTCCCGCTCCTTTTTGATGGTTTTTCCGATAAATATAATTTAGTGTAATTTTACACTTTTATCTCACTTTTTACAATATACTTCTAGATAGAAAAAAGACCTTTTCGCATCGCGAAAAGGTCTTCCTTAAAATCTACCATTAACTATTTCGACATCATGGTTAAAACCGTATCCAATAAAACATTAATCCCCTTCTCGCAATCCTCCCAGGTCGTCAATTCTTCTTCACAGTGGCTTTTGCCGTTAATACTCGGAACGAACAGCATCGCAGTAGGCACGAAGTTAGCAATGAACTGAGCATCATGTCCTGCACCCGAAACCATTCTTCGATTAGAATACCCGAGTGACTGTGCGGATTCTTCAAATAGCTGACAGATTTCTGGTTCGAACCAAACCGTGTCCCGCTCCCATAATTTTGTTGTTTTTACCTCACAGCCTTCATGAAGTGAAGTTAAATTCGGGAGTGATTCGATAAAGTTTTTAACCGTACGGACAATTTCCATATCCTTATGTCGAGCTTCTAGGGTAAAGACAACCTTATTTGGAATGACCGTATGGATGCTTGGGTACACGTTTACCCTGCCAATCGTGAAAACTAAGTCTTCATCTAATACTCCTAACCGCCTGCGAATTTCATTGATTAAGTTATTAGCAGCAAACAGGGCATCTTTTCTCATATTCATTGGGGTGGTGCCGGCATGATCAGATTCTCCTGTTACTTCAATCTCATAGCAGGCCATTCCCACGACACATTCGACAACACCGATAGAGAGGGCCTCTTTTTCAAGAATCGGGCCTTGTTCAATATGAAGCTCCAAAAGGGCTGTCGCCTCTTTCAACCGATTCTCTACTTCCCCTTCGTATCCGCTTGCCTTTAAAGCCTCACCAAAGGTTACTCCCTCTGAATCTACCTTTTTCAACATAACTTCCTTATCAAATTTACCAGAGAGCACCCCTGATGCCATCATGGATGGTTCAAACCTGGCTCCTTCTTCATTTGTAAAATTAACGATCGTTATTGGGATTTTTGGTTTAATCTGATTCTCGACCAATGTCCTAACAACTTCTAAGCCAGCGACAACTCCTAATACACCATCGAAACGGCCGCCTTTTTTCACCGAATCCAAGTGAGAGCCCATAAGAATTGGCGGTTTATCTTCAGTCCCAGCCAATGTCGCATACATGCAGCCCATGTCATCAACCGTGACTGTCAGCCCTAACTCCTCGCAGCAAGAACGGAAATAATCTCTTACCCGAATATCTTCCTTTGATAACGAAAGCCTTGTGACTCCATTATTTTCTGTCCGGCCAAAGTTTGCAAATTGTTCTAATGTCGTTTTCAGTCTTTCTCCATTAATCAATAACTTTTGTCGCTGCATGATTAAACACTCCCCTTTTTTTAAATGAGATTAAGTGCATGTTATTTGGTTTAATAAATCACATGGAGGATAAAAACGTAAATTTGCTGATTTTTGTTATGAAGCAGTGATGGGACCTAAAGTTAACTCTCAGTAAGATATGTAAATATTCAGTCAATATATTCATTATACACCACGGCCAAGCCCTGTCATTAGACAGAACATAAAATCTCACACACAATTTGTTTGATAGTTTGTATGAAAAAAGGTGTCAGGCACCGCTCGTGGACAACTGTCCACGAACGGTGCCTGACACCAGCAAACTTATTTTTTCTTTGCGTGTTTACGCATGTCGAAGGCTACTGCTACGACGATGATTAGTCCTTTTACGATGAATTGGATGTATGGACTTACGCCAAGGAAGGCTAGACCGTAGTTGATGATTTGGAATATTAATACCCCTGTTACGACGCCTGGTACAGATCCGATACCACCGGATAGTGATACACCACCGACTACGCAGGCTGCGATAGCATCGAGTTCGTACATGTTTCCTGTATTGTTTGTCGCACTACCAACACGTCCTGCTTCAAGCGTACCAGAGAAGCCATATAATAGACCGGCAATCATGTAGATAATGATCAGGTTTCTTGCCACGTTAACACCTGAAACCTTTGCTGCTTCAGGGTTACCACCGATAGCATACATGTTTTTACCTAATTGTGTTTTATTCCAAATAACCCAGATAACTGCAGTGGTTATAATTGCATAAATGACTAGATAGGGAAGTTCATATGATCCAATTGGAATCCCACGTTGGGCAAATGTTGTAAATTTTTCACTTAATCCACCGATTGGCTGTGCACCATATGGCGGGCGGTCAAAGTAAATCGAAGTGATTCCGTATACACCAATCATCATACCTAATGTGGCAATGAAAGGCGGTACGTGTAATTTAGCGACAATCACACCATTTAGTGTTGCAATTAAACCCGTAGCAATCATTGCAATCAAGATTGGTACAATTAGTGGCAATTCAGGAAGGTTCGGATACATTTTATAGGCATAATCACCCGCTTGCAGCATAGATGCAGACACAACGGCTGCAAGTCCGACCATCCGTCCAGCGGATAAATCTGTACCAGCGGTAATCAGAATTCCTGCCATCCCGAGTGCAATAATGATACGGGAAGAGGACTGACTTAAGATATTGATTAGATTGGTTACTGATAGAAAGTCAGGAGAAGCAATTACGATTCCAATGACAAGTAGGATTAAAAAAACATATATCACATTATCAAATAACAATTTGGTTATACTGCCTTTTTGTGTAGCTGATTTATTCATTTGCATCTCCTCCTAATACAAAGCTGCTAAGCGCATGATTTCTTCTTGGGATGTTGTTGCCGTTTCGACAATCCCAGCTGCTTTTCCATTACTCATAACTAAAATTCGGTCAGAAACACCTAGAAGTTCCGGCATTTCTGAAGAAATCATAATAATTCCTTTTCCTTCAGCAGCTAACTCGTTAATTAACTGGTAAATTTCGAACTTCGCCCCAACGTCAATTCCTCGTGTCGGTTCATCAAGTAATAAAATTTCCGGTTTGGTTAGCAGCCAGCGTCCAATAATCACCTTTTGCTGGTTACCGCCTGAAAGACTGCCGATAGAAGTTTTTTGCGACGGGGTTTTTACTTTCATCGAATCAATCACCCATTGCGTATCGTCGGCAACTTTGCGGTCCGATAGGAACCCACTTTTAGTTTTATATTGCTTCATGTTTGAAATAATCGAGTTAAAACTGATACTCAAATCAGGAAATATCCCTGTTGATCTTCTTTCTTCCGTAACAAGGGCAAAGCCGTTTTTGATGGCGTGCTGCGGCGAATGATTTTTGACCACCTTGCCATTTAATTCAATCGTTCCTGATGTTATCGCCCTTATCCCAAACAATGCTTCAACAACCTCTGTCCGTTTGGATCCAACTAAGCCGGCAATCCCTAATATTTCTCCTTTTCTTAGTTCAAAACTTACATTAGAAAAAGAAGGTTGTGTTTCTGCCGTCAGATTAGAGACTTTCAAAATGATATCCCCTGGCTTGTTTGCCTTAGCAGGGAAGCGCTGTGATAAGTCACGACCAACCATCAGTTTGATGATTTCGTCAGTGGTGAGGTCTTTCGCGCTTTTGGTCGCAATATATTGACCGTCACGCATGATGGTAACTTCATCGGAAATCTTCAAGATTTCCTCCATTTTGTGAGAAATATAGATAATCGCTACATTTTCACTTTGCAGTCTTTTAATGATTTTAAAGAGATGATTTACTTCAGTCTCTGTTAAAGATGAGGTAGGTTCGTCCATAACAATAATTTTCGAATGGTAGGAAACAGCCTTTGCAATCTCTACCATCTGCATTTCGGAAACGGATAGCGTACTCACCTTACTGCGTGGATCAATATTGATGTCAAGACTTTTAAAAATCGCTGCTGTATCCTCATACATTTTCTTTTCATCTATGAAAATACCTTTTTTCGGATAACGGCCTAGCCAGATATTATCCATAACATTCTGTTGACGGACCTGATTTAGTTCTTGGTGCACCATCGATACGCCATTTTCAAGTGCCTGCTTTGAATTGGCAAAGGAAACCTCTTTTCCATCAAAAAGGATTTTGCCTTCATCCATTGAATAAATCCCAAATAGGCATTTCATTAGTGTTGATTTTCCGGCACCATTTTCGCCCATTAAGGCATGTACCGACCCGGGCTTTACTTTAAGGGACACATTATTTAAAGCAAGTACCCCAGGGAATCGTTTGGTTATGTTTAGCATTTCAAGTAAATTAGTAGTTCTGGATTCTGACATGAGCGAACCTCCTTGTTAAACCATTTGAAGATATAAGACACAGTTTGGGGTGCCTCATTTGAATTTGTATATAAGAATTATTTTAAAAACGGTGTCCTGCTCCGGTTTTAGGCGGAGTCTTACTCCGAACGAAAGAAAAGCGCACCCTTTTCCTTCGTTCGAAGAGCGCCTAGGGGGCTGATTCCGTCCCCTGGACAAGGCGCTTCGACTAGATTTAGTTCTTATTTGTATGCATCCTTACCAACTTGGATATTATCTTTTGTAATTTCAATGTAAGGAACACGGACGGCTTTATTATCGTCAAGCTTCCATTCTGTTCCATCTAATACGTCTTTACCCTTTGCTGCATTTGCTGCAAGATCAATTGTAGCTTTACCTTGGTTTTTAGCATCGTTCAAGACCGTACCAACCATTTTGCCTTTTTCAATCATTTCAAGTGCTTCTGGAATCGCGTCAACACCTACAACTGGCATAAACTTGTCGCCAGAGAAGTAGCCTGCTTTTTCAAGAGAAGCAACCGCACCTAGTGCCATTCCATCATTATTAGCGATTACAAACTCAATCTTATCGCTGTACTTAGCTAACCAAGCATCCATTTTTTCAGTCGCTTTTGTTGCATCCCACATCGCAGTATCCATTGCTAATTCTTCTACTTGGATACCTTTCTCTTTTACAGTATCCACTGCAAATTTTGTACGTGCTTCTGCATCTGGGTGTCCTGGCTCACCTTTTAATAATACGTATTGAAGTTTGCCATCTTTGTTTTTATCATATTTATCTTTGTTAGCTTCCCAAGCCTTAGCAATCAGTTGACCTTGAAGAACACCTGATTCTGAAGAGGTAGTTCCAACATAGTAAGCTTTATCATAGCCTTTTAAAACGCTGGCATCTGGCTCTTTATTGAAGAAGATTACTGGAATATTTTTCGGTTTCGCTTTGTCGATTATCGTTTGTGCCGCTTTTGGATCCACTAGGTTAATGGCAAGAGACTTAGCTCCTTTGGCAATAAGAGTATCGACTTGTTCAATTTGTTTTGCTTGGTCGTTTTGAGAGTCGTTCAACATAAGTTTTACGTTGTCTTTTGCTGACGTTTCCATTGCACGGCGCACATAAGACATAAAGTTGTCATCAAATTTGTAAATGGTTGCACCAACTGCTGGAAGACTGTTGTCCTTGCCTGATCCAGAATCCTTACCACTTGTCGAATCACTGCAGCCTGTTGCTAATAGAATACTAGATGCAACTGTCAAAGATAGAATTAATCCTTTTTTCTTTTTAAACATGTTGTCATTCTCCTTTTACTATTTAGTAAAGACTCTGTAAGCCTCTAATCTGCTTAACTTAGCCTCCATGTAAGCCCTTACCTTTATGTTAGCATCAGACCGAACTTTGCAATAGTTCAAAACACTAGCACTTATTTGTGATTATCTAGATTATTTTGCAAACGTTTGCAATTCAAATGTAATATTTGTAAAAAAAGAGACCAACCCATTTTGCGGATTGGTCTTGCAGGAAAATTATTAACTTACAGAAGCCTTACGGAATTCAGTAGGCGACAAACCAGTATGCTTTTTAAAAACACGGCTAAAATAATTCGGATCTTTATAGCCGATTGAATAGCAGATTTCCTTTAAGCTTTTTCCGGGGTCTGCCATTTCCGATATTGCTTTTGAAATCCTTATCTCTGTTAAATAATCGATAAACGTCAATCCGAACCGATCTTTAAATAATTTACTGAAATAAAAAGGACTAAGTTCCACATATTCGGCAACCTGTTCCAATGTAAGGGAATCGGCATAGTGAATTTCGATATATTCCTTTGCTTTATGCAGCATACCTTTCGCATGATTATTACGCCAGACCTGCACATGCTGGACTACCGCCAACAGATGGGCTTTTCCCTTTTCTAGCAACTTCACTACTTCTTCCGTTTCATCAATGGATGGTAGTTGTTGATAGTTGATTCCTAAATCATGGAGCATTCGTGAAATCAGAACAAACAATTCATCAAATGACTTTTTTAGCAATGTAGCACTTAATTCATTATTTTCCGCAGGCATCGTGACAAACGAATCGAAAGTTAACAGGACTTGGTTCACATCTCCCTGCCGGACAGCATCCAGAAGCTTTTTCTCAACCTCAAGGATCCCAGATTGATCTGGCCGTGCTGTTGAATCTTGTCTGTCCGCAAAAAAGTACCTTTGATTCGGACTTTTTAGCAGGTGTTCTAATGCCAAGACTGCTTCATGGTAGGATTGATTCAGTTCATGTGCATGATGGTAAGGTCGGCCAACTCCAACCCGCAATTGACCTTTGAAAGATTCTTTATTAAAAAGCACAAATAGCCGTTCGATATTAGACCTTACGATGGATTTAAACTGGCTTTTTTCTATTGTTTTTTGGGATAGAAATAAAACAGGAACTTGGTTGTCCGTCATCGGGCCAAAAATGGCCTCTTTTTCTTTCACCAAAGATTTAACGGTTTCCTTGAGCCACAAATACCAAGATTTTTTTTCGTTTGCAGTTATTTCGCTTTCTTGTAATGGCTGAAAGGAAAACAGCTCCATATATCCGCTTGTAATTTCAACACCCAATAATTGTCCCCACTCATCAAACGTGATGTCCTGTACTTGGTTTACCAATAGTGATGAGACCCATTCCTTTTGGGCAATGGAAACGGCACGATTAAGATTTTCCCTTAAGTTTTCGTGCTCTTCTCTACGTTTCCGTTCTTCAACGATTTCCTCCGACACACGGTGTAGGCTTTCAAGAATATCTTTTTTACTGCTCGGCTTTAGGATGTATTCCTTGACCCCCTGCTGCATGACTTCTTTAGCATATTCAAATGTATTAAACGCCGATACCATGATAAACCGAATACCGGGGGCGAATCTTCTAATCGCTTTTACTGCTTGGACGCCGTCAACCCCAGGCATTTTTATGTCCATAAACATAATATCAGGTTGATGTTCTTTAGCCATTTCAATGGCTATTCTTCCATTGGGAGCCTCTCCTATGACCTTGACTGTATCCGAAGAGTTGTTAATAATTTTCGTTAATGCCTTTCTCTCCAGTATTTCGTCATCCACTATAAGTATTTTCAACAATCCCTTGTCCCCCTTTACCTACCTCAGGAATAGTAAGTCTAAACTTGGTCCCTTTCTTTAATTCTGATTCAATTTCCACTACGTCGTTTCGCTGGTAATAGAGTTGAAGCCTTCTAATTACGTTCTTCACTCCAATCCCATTGGAATGGCCTTTTGACTTTTCAGGAACAAAAGATTCTTCTGCTGCTGTTCCTTCCACATAATCAAGAAATCTTTTTTTAGTAGCTTCACTCATACCTTCCCCGTTATCGATAACTTCCACGTAAATTCTGTCATTGTGTCTGTATACATTCAGGCGGATCTCTGCATTTTCTTCATATTCCTCTACCCCATGAATGAAGGCGTTCTCAATAAGTGGTTGCAATATTAAAACCGGAATCTCAATATCCAGACAGTCTTCCTGGATGTCTGTAATAAATTGGATCCGCTCTCCAAATCTCGTTTTTTGAATATAAAAATACTCACTGACAATTCTCACCTCATCACGAAGAGTTGAGGCCTTATTCACATCTCCGAGATTGTATCGCAGTAATGCCGCAACGGCTTCAATCAATCTGGACGTTTGTTCTGCATCCTCTAAATAAGCCAGTTTTGAAACCGTATTCAATGTATTGAATAAAAAGTGTGGATTGATTTGATTTTGCAGACTCCGCAACTCCAATTCCTTTAACAGCTTATCCAATTCCGATTTTTGTTTAATTTCATTTACCAATTGTCTTAGATTCGTGCGCATTTGGTTAAAGGTTTCCGTTAGTGGCTTTAACTCGTCCTTTGTGGTAATTTTTATATCTTCTCCTGATAGATTTCCTTTTGAAATTTCCTTGGCCGCTTTTGAAAGCAGACTAATCGGCTTCGTAATCCCGCCGGAAATCCATAACGCTAACAAGGTGCTAAGGAAAAAAGCGGCCACAAAAAGCGAAATGGACATCAATTTATAATAATGGTTTTGCTGCTCCATCTGGCCATATAATTTTTGATAGTCTGTCAATTTATTATTTAACAAAGACAGTGTGCTTTCTTGAAGAAAACCATTAATTTTTAAAACCTCATTAAAATGATTCGAATATTTGTTAATCTCATCCTTTTTAAAGGCCCCTAGAGTTGCATCACTTTCGTCTATAAAGCTATCGATCATGTTTTTGTAATTCGTGAGATTAATTTCATTTGTATGAATCACTTCATATAGTTTGTTTTGATCATTGATCAGCTTCAGCTTTTCTTTTTGATGATCTCTTAGATAGGAAGGCTGCTTTTCCAAAATATAAGCATGCAGCTTTTCCGTCATTAAATTAGTTCTTTGGGAGATATCATTCAACAACAGAAATCGTTCAAAGCTATCGTCATATTCTGTTACTAATTTTTCACTGCTGTTATAAAAAAAGAAGCCGACAGAAGATAATAGAACAACAAGCACAATAAAATATAAAAGCAGCTTCGATCTGATTCGAAATAACATCACTTTCTTCCCCCCATTCCAACGGCAGGAAGGTCCTCTAGTCTTGCAATTCGAGTATTTGTATGGACGATAGGATCTACTCTTTTTCCCTCAATAATATGAATCATCATTTCCACGGCACCGTATCCCATTTCATATGGCTCTTGAACGACCGTTGCCTTAATGGTTCCCTGCCGGATGTATTTTACGGTTTCCGGAAGTGTATCGAATCCAATAATGTATATTTGATTCTGCTTTTTATATTTTTCTACCACATGTGCTATTTCAATGCCGTCCAGAGCGCTAGTTCCAAAAAATGCATTCACCTCAGGGTGCTCCTGCATGATTTGGTTAGCCTTTTCTGCAGCTATCACCCTGCTAATCTCTGACTCTTCCAAAGCAATAATATGAATCCCTTTTTCGAATTGAACGGCATCCTTAAAGCCCCGCACCCTTTGAATCTGGTGATTCTTAGTAAAGCTGCCGGTAATTATCGCTACATTTGCATTTCCCTTTGTATCTTTAATTAAGGCCTTTCCTGCCAAAAATCCTGAATAATAATTGTCTGTCCCTATATAAGCCTGCCTTCTGCTATTTGCCGTATCTGTATCAACGGTAATGACAGGTATTCCCTTTGCTACGACCTTGTTGATAAGGGGGCTAAATTGGTCATCGCTCAATCCCTGTGTCATGATTCCGTCCACTTTTGCTGCCGCCGACATTTCAATTGTTTTTAAATGATCCTCCAGATTGGCTTGCTTTGGTCCAGCATATTCCAAAAGCACATCGTATTTTTTAGCAGCTGCCCTTGCCCCTTCATCAACAAGCCTCCAATATTCGTTATCTAACTCCTCTGCAACAAGAACAAAATGGTAGTTATACTTTTTTACTGCACTATCCTCTTTAGGTAAATGGTGGGTAACGACCTTATATCCGTAAAATATTGAAAATGAGCAACTGACAAGAAAAAACAAACTTCCTACTGTATAGGCAACGATGGATAATTTGCTCATATAACATCCCCAATCCCAAAGCATTGTTAAGCATATTATACGGAACTTACCAATTTTCGACAATCTCCAAAAAATGAAAATGCTTTAATTACCATTTCCAAAAAACTGTAGTAGAAACCTCATAATAAAAACAGCCCTCATTCACGATCAATGAGGACTGTTTTTTATTATGATTTATTTTTTAAGCAGTTCAATGTTCACTTTGGGAGCTAATGCCTCGTTCACCTTTTCAACGACGATATCGTGATCTACCGTAAACGTTGCTGTTCCTTTAATGTCTTCTGAGGATGCACCAACTTTTACAGTATAGGTTCCTTTTTCAAGAATCCATGCATTTTTCTCTTCATCGAAGGAAGCAAGGTCTTTGGCATTTAATTCAAATTGAAGAAGCTGACGCTGATTAGGCTTAAGTTCTTTTGTTTTATCAAAAGCTTTGAGTTCCACAGCCGGTTTTTCAAGCTTTCCATCCGGGGCGGAAACATAGACTTGAACGACCTCTCTGCCTGGTAGTTTTCCTGTATTTTCTACCATAGCTGATACCTTTAGCGTATCTTTAAACTTCTTGCCCTCACTAATATTTACATGACTAATTTCGAAGTCAGTATAGGACAATCCATAACCAAATTCATAGGCAGGCTTCACATTGAACGTGGTATTGTAGCGGTAGCCTACATAAATGTCTTCGTTATAAACCACTTGTGTTGGATTATTTGCCGGTGTACCAGGGAAGCTATTTGCAGAAGCAACATCACTATATTTTACAGGGAAGGTAGTTGGCAGTTTTCCAGACGGATTGACTTTACCGGAAATCACATCGGCAACCGCATAACCTGCTTCTTGACCAGGCTGCCATGCTAGTAGGATCGAGTCTACATCATCCCTCCAGCTGTCTACCTCGATTGGTCCGCCAATATTTAAAATAACCGCTACTTTTTTGCCCTTCTTATGGTATTCTGCTGATACATTCGAAATCATGTCTTTTTCCGCATCGCTTAATTGGTAATCTCCTTTTACATCTTTCCGGTCTGCACCTTCACCGGAATTTCGGCCAATGACAATGATACCGATATCCGTGGCCTGAGAAGCTCCAGCAATTTCATCATCTGTTAGAGGCTTTTCAGGAATAGCTGGGATTGACTTACCAAAATCTTCTCCCCATGGACTTGGTTTAATTTTATATTGGTCTTGGGAGCGCAGATCATCAATATAAGTTTTATATTTATCTAATTCAGTTTGGTTTAACTGGTATCCGGCACTCTTTAAGCCATCTACAATTGAAGTGGTGTATGCTGCATTCACATCTCCGCTTCCTGTTCCGCCTTTAACCGTTTCGATTTGAGTATTACCAAATAGCGTGATCTTTTGATTCTTGCTGATAGGTAATGGCATCTTGTCATTCTTTAAAAGAACCATACCTTCAGCAGCTGCTTTGCGAGCTGTTTGTGCGTGCGCAGCTAAATCAGGCTTGTCTGTGTTTTGGTACTTTTTAAACTCAGGTGTTTGGATGAGTACATTCAGAATGTTCTTGATATTTCGGTCTAGCACCTTTTCGTCTAAACTTCCATTCTCAACAGCCGTTTTAATTAAAGTTGAATGATTTGCCGCACCCGGCATAATCATGTCATTTTGTGCTTTCATTTGTTCAACAGGATCGTTCCCGCCAAACCAGTCAGTCATTACAAAGCCCTTATAGCCCCAGTCCTGTCTTAAAACAGTTGTTAGTAGGTCCGCACTTTGGGAAGCGTATGTTCCGTTTATTTTATTATAGGAACTCATAACAGACCATGGATTGGATTCCTTGACAGCGATTTCAAAACCTTTTAGATAAATTTCTCGTAATGCTCGTTCTGAAACGACCGTATCAACGCTCATTCTATTCGTTTCTTGGTTATTGGCTGCGAAGTGCTTGATCGTTGCTCCAACACCGTTGGATTGAACACCATTTACCATCGCCGCAGCCATTTTTCCTGCAATTAAAGGATCCTCTGAATAGTATTCGAAGTTTCGACCATTTAATGGATTCCGATGGATATTCAGTGCAGGTGCTAATAACATATCGACACCATATTCTTTTACTTCATTTCCCTGAGCTTTACCAATGTCTTCTACTGTTGCTGTATCCCAAGTGGATGCCAGCGATGTTGCGATTGGGAAAGCGGTCGCATAATACGTTTGGGTTTCCCCTGATCTTGTCGGTCTGATTCTAAGACCTGCCGGACCATCGGCAAAACGCAGTTCAGGGATTCCTAACCGAGAAATTCCATATGTACCTCCTACTGCTCCAACTACATCATCAAATGGAGGCCTTCCAAATCCAGGCATACCAACCCCGACAACAAATTTAGCTTTTTCCTCGAGGGTCATCGCTTGAATAACGCTGTCAATCGATGACGCATCTGTTAAGTATGGCTTTGATGTCTGTTCAGTAGAAGTTTGAGCTTGCTGTACGGATGTTGGATTTTGACTCTGTGCGGATGCAATATCATAGGTGAGTCCTGAAAGAAGTAATGAAGATGTAAGAGTAAAGGCTAGTAATTTTGACTTTTTCTGTTTCCTAAGTTTTTTTAACATATAATGCTAATTCCCCCTCAAAATAGTTTTAACTTTTTAAATTAATAAACTAAAACGCTTACATTTGCTAGTTTACCTTAAATAAACTTTCAGATTATTGATAATTTTCTGGATTATATTGCGATTATCTTCACTATTTTGTTTTTGCAAAAAAAAAGAGTTTGGATGGATCTACTTTACCATTTTAATGAACTAAATCATAAGTCCTATAGGTTATTTTCTAACAAATATGTAAAATTACACTTGTTTTTTTATAAATTTATTGAATATTCAGTTTACAGCAAATTAATCTAGTAAATCACAATTTAATGCTATCTCTAATAACTTATCGGATTATCCCCTACATGTTAACGTGTTGTTTGTAAGGGTTTTCATTTAACTAAAGGAGTTGCTAGGTATGAAGAGTTATTACAAAGTTCTAAGTTCATCCATGTTTAGTCTAATGCTATTGTCATCTGGTATTTCAGGAGTACAAGCTGCGGAACAGCCACAATCACAAGTTAATGGCGCGGCTGTTGCTTCAGACAATAGTGGTGTACAAACCAGTGCTATACAAGAGCAAACACCGATGTTAGTGGATCAAGCTTCCATTCCGGCAGTTATTCAGGCGATGACGCTGGACGAAAAGGTCAATTTGATTGGAGGAGCTGGAGCGGCAGTAACAGGTGCCGCTGGCGGAACGTTTGCTATTCCGCGACTTGGTATTCCTAAACTTACCTTTGCAGACGGACCAGCAGGTCTTCGGTTTGGATCGACTGCAAATAAATCTACAACCGGTTTCCCGATTCCAACTGCCCTTTCTTCAAGCTTCAATAAAGACCTCATGTATAATGTTGCTTCAGCGATGGGTAAAGAAACACTTGATTATGGTGTGGATGTTATTTTAGGGCCTGCCTTGAATATACATAGAGATCCACGAGGCGGACGAAACTTCGAATATTACTCAGAAGATCCACTATTAAGCGGAGAAATGGCTGCTCAGTTTACGAAAGGGGTTCAGGACCAAGGTGTTGGCGTCAGCATGAAGCACTTTGCCGCAAATAATCAAGAAACCAACAGACAGACTGTAAACGAAGTTATTACTGAACGTGCCTTAAGAGAAATTTATTTAGCTGGCTTCGAGAGGGTCGTTAAGGAAGCACAGCCATGGACTGTGATGAGTTCCTATAATTCAATTAATGGGCCATTCTCTGCACATAACTCCTGGCTGCTAAATGATGTATTAAGAAGTGACTGGGGCTTTAATGGCATGGTCATGACCGATTGGGGCGGCTCTAAACAAAATGGTATCGCCATGATAAATGGCGGAAATGATTTGTCCATGCCTAGTTTAAATGATGCCGGAAAGGCAGCTGTAAAAGCAGCGATTTTAGATGGCTCCTTAAAAGAGGAAACACTAGATACGGCCATTGAAAATATTCTTACCCTTGTGGTTAAGTCGCCAACATTTAAAAAATTAAGTACCGTTGATAATACGAAGTTAAGCGTTAGTACGGATTTAGCTGCTACCGATGCAAAAATTTCACGAGAAGCAGCGCCTGAAGGCATGGTTTTATTAAAGAACGAGAATAAAGCACTTCCTTTCGAGAAAAAAGTGAAAAAGGTAGGGATTGTAGGTAACTCTTATACAATGCCAAGCTGTGGTTTTGGTACTCCTGCTTCAGCGTGTAATACCGACAACGCTGCTTCCAAAATGTTCCTGTCCGGAACCGGCAGCGCCTATGCTACACCACCTTATTCGGTACAACTTCCAGAAGGACTTAACAATGGAGGATATACACCTGTTACGACCAATGCAAGTGGTACAGAATTTAATCAAAATCTTAGCGCTGAAGATGCTGATTATATGGCGAAGAATTCAGATATTGGTGTCGTTGTGATTGCTCGAGGATCTGGCGAAGGTGCAGATGGAAATTCAACCACTTTTGAACCAACAGCAACAGAATTGGAACTAATTAATAAGGTTTCTGACGCTTTTCACGCCGTTAATAAAAAGGTGGTAGTGGTCTTAAATGTTGGTGCTCCATTTAACACAGTAAGTTGGAGAGATAAGGCAGACTCTATTTTATTATCCTGGCAGCCAGGGATGGAAGCAGGAAACGCTCTGACAGATGTTCTTTCAGGAAAAGCGTACCCATCAGGAAAACTTCCAGAAACCTTCCCAGTTAATTTAGAGGATTCCCCGAGTTATGCGAACTTCCCAAGCTCGGACGGTAATGCAAACTTGGTTAATTATAAAGAAGATATTTATGTAGGATACCGCTACTATTCTACCTTTAATGTTAAACCTGCTTACGAATTTGGTTATGGTCTCTCTTATACAACGTTTGATTATAGCGACTTTAAATTAAATAAAGACAACTTATCGAATAAAATCAAAGTCCAGTTTAAATTGACAAACTCCGGTTCACTTGCTGGAAAAGAGGCACCACAACTTTATGTAAGTGCACCTGACGGCAAGTTAGAAAAACCAGCGATTGAGCTGAAAGCGTTCGGAAAAACCCGTGAGCTGAAGCCAGGTCAAAAAGAGACATTCAACTTCTTTATTGATCCAAAGGATATTGCATCTTTTGATGAGTCAACTTCCTCCTGGATTGTTGAAAAAGGTACCTATAAATTCAAGATTGGAGCATCATCTTCCGATATCAGAGGGACGCTGAATTTTAAAGTGGACAAAGATATCATTGCCGAAGTAGTTAATGACAATGGACCTGATGTGCAATTAGAAACTCTATCAAAATACAATCAGTAGAGTAATATCGACATCCTTAAAAATATCATTGTGGGGGTAATGAAAGATGCTTAAAAAAATGAAAAAAAGGGCCATCTTGGCTGCAATGGCTGCAGCCATGACTTTATCTTTCAATACAAACGTTTTCGCTAAGGAAATCAATACACAGCCAACATCCTTTCAAACCGTGACAGAGATTGAAGATTGGGGAGCTGCAACCACGAAAGTAATTGTCAATGTTGGAAAGCCAATACCGAAGGACTCTGTTACAACAGATACCTTCAACGTTCATGTGGCTAGAAGCGATAAACGGTTAAGTAATCCTTTTCTGGAGGAAGGTAACCGAACCATTACTAACGCATATGTCTCAGATAAAGACGGGAATCCTGCAGTCCAAACTGGTAAATATGTCGTCTTAGAAATGAAAATTGGCCCGGATGTATCCCTGGGTTCCCCTCTTAACTATGATTGGGCGACTACTGGTTTTAATGATTGGATCGATATGAAATATACCATCACCCAGCAAAAAGATATTGAAACAAGTGCAGGAACGATTTCAGGGTTAGTCGTTGATCAATTTGCAGGGGATACAAGAGAACTGGTCGATGATTTTTCAACGGGAAAAGCAACTTATGAAAATGTTAATTTAACATACGCTGACTATACTCCAGCGAAAGACAATCATAAAAACCCATTAATTATCTGGCTGCATGGTGCTGGAGAAGGCGGATCCGACCCAACCATTGCAATCTCTGCCAATAAAGCAGCCAACTTTGCTTCAAAGGATATTCAATCCTACTTTAACGGTGCCTACGTTTTGGCCCCTCAAACACCTACTTTTTGGATGGACGGTTATACCGGAAGAGGGGATGGAACCTCCAAATATGAGGATGCTTTAATGTCTTTAATTAAGGATTATGTAGCTAATCACAAAGATGTTGATACCAGCAGAATTTACATTGGCGGCGACTCTAACGGCGGATATATGACCATGCTGATGGCGAGGGATTATACGAATTACTTTGCCGCAGCGTTCCCAACATGTGAAGCCTTAAGGGATAATTTAATTACAGATACCCAAATTCAAAAAATGAAGGATCTCCCAATGTGGTTCATTGCCGCTAAAGCCGATCCAGTAGTTATCACATCACAATATGTTGAACCTACGTATAAACGCTTAGTCGATGCTGGTGCAAAAAATGTCCATTTATCATTATTTGATAAGGTAGTCGATACATCCGGTTTATATACCAAAGCGGACGGCACTCCATATGAATACAACGGACACTGGTCCTGGATTTATGTATACAATAATGCGCCAACAAACATGATCAATGGAGTAACAACCACCATCATGGAATGGCTGGCAGCCCAAACCAAGTAAATGGTGTCAGGCACCACAAAAAGACAACAGACCGATTTGTCCACCTCAGGTGTACAAATCGGTCTGTTTTAATTTTCGTCTTAGATTAGAAGCTGCTGTTACGAATGATTAGTTCGGTGGCAATGAATATTTTCTTGGCTGTTTTTCTGCCTGTGATTCTCTCCAAAAGGGTGTCAACGGCGGTTTCACCCATAATTTCGGTATATACCTTAACTGTGCTTAAGGATGGAAAGACATATTTAGAGATGCTGATATCATTGACACCTATGATGTTCACACGATCAGGAACGGAAATCCCTTCCTCCAACAGAGCCCTTAATGCTCCAACCGCAAGTGAATCATTACCTGCAAAGAAAGCCGTCGGTAATTGATCCCCCTGTTCATGAATCGCCTTCTTCATCAAAGCATGACCATCATCAGCAGTAAAGTTACCTACATACATATAATCTTCATTGGGCAGTCCTTTTTCTGCTAAATAGCGCTTGAATGTCACCTCTCTTGGGTCTTCAATCATAGAGGATTTATCCTTAAACACTTCTCTGCCTCCGATATACCCAATCCTCTCATGACCCTTTTGAATAAAATGATCAAGCACTTTTTTAGCGGCTCGTTCAAAATCAATAACAATGGAATCAAACCGATCTTCATCTGGTGAGGTATCCACAAAGACAATATTTTTGGTAATCTTAAGCAACTCACTCACTTGCTTCCTGCTAAATTTCCCAATCGCAATCAGCCCTTGAATATTGTCTTCCTTCAAATCCCCATAGTTATCTTGAAAATACTTATCCACCTGAATCCCATGCTGCCGGCACTGGTTTTCCACACCCAGCCGGATGGACATGTAATATAAATCTTCGAGTTCTTCCTTTTCGGTATACCATTGCAAAAGGGCAATTTTACCCGACTCCTGCTTGCGCGCAGGCTTCTTCTTATAGGATAGCTCCTCTGCCACTTCGAAAATTCTTTTCTTCGTTTCATCACTGACAGAAAGAGTGGTGTCATAATTTAAAACACGGGATACCGTAGCAATCGATACCCCTGCAATTTGTGCAATATCTTTGATGGTAGCCATAAATCAGTCTCCTAATGTATTAGCAAAAAAACGATACACTGTTCTAGAATGGTATACTTCCTCTGGATTTAAAATGACAGAAGGAAACTCTGGATGGTGGATTGCATCAGGAAATCCTTGCGTTTCTAGGCAAACTCCCAAATAATTCTCCGCTCTGACACCTGCAATAGAATAAGGACCTTCTAGAAAATTCCCTGTATAAAGGACGACGCATGGCTGATCGGTCGTAACAAGGAGCGAACGGCCGCTTTCTTCATCGCTTAGGATAATCGTATTTTCTCCCTCTTGTCTAAAAACAAGTGGGTGGTCGTAACCCTTACCGACAAGCACGTTTTGAGGATAAGATGAATTAAGCCCAGAACTCAACCTTCTGCCATGCTTGAAATCAAAGGGAGTATTTTTAGAATCAATCAACTTACCAGTAGGGATAAGGTCGTCTCTCAACTCTAAAAATCGATCACTATCTAATTTAAGAATGTGCTCCGAACAATCTCTTTTTATATTCCCACTTAAGTTAAAATACGAGTGATTTGTTAAGTTGACTAACGTTTTTTGATCCGTTTCGCTTTTATAACTAATATCGATTTCATTTTTATTGTTTAGAATGTACGTAACAGTGGTGTCTAGATTACCTGGATAGCCTTCTTCTCCGTCTGGACTATGGTAAAAAAACTTCAACCCGACAGCATTTTCTTCCTCTATGATTTCAGTTTTCCAAATCACAGAGTTAAAGCCCTTCTTGCCTCCGTGCAGATGATTGGGGTAGTTATTGTCAGCAAGCTGATATTCTTTTCCGTCCAACTCAAAACCTGCACCGCCAATCCTACCGGCTACCCTCCCGCAAACTGCTCCAAAATACGGTGACCATTCTGTGTAATCTTCGAAGTTATCAAAACCAAGTACGACATTTTCAAAGTTTCCATGGCGGTCAGGGACGATGATTTTCGTAATAACACAACCAAAATTCAGACAAGAGACCTCCATGCCATAATCGTTGACTAAGGTATATTCTAAAACGGACTCTCCCTCATAACTGCCGAATATTCTATTTAATATTTTCATCGATATCACTCCATACTTTTACAAAGAATTGATAAAACGCTGGAACCCAGCTTGCCCAGCCTCGTCCCGCTTGAACACTCCTGCATCTTCCAAGACCCTTGAAAATTTCCTGCCTACTTCTTCTCTTACTAGATCTTCCACATTCACTTCGGTAGCGATATCTTGATAGCGTGCTTTTAACGATTCCGCCCAGTCTAAATGGTACTCGGCAATATCAGCCGTTTTTCCAAGGATGTACTGCTCCACTTCTCCAAGTTCAGCCTTTAATCGTGCAGGTAAAACAGCCAGTCCCATAACTTCAATTAGGCCGATATTTTCCTTCTTGATATGATGAACATCAGCGTGCGGGTGGAAAATACCCAGCGGATGTTTCTCGCTTGTTCGGTTGTTCCGGAGAACTAAGTCCAGTTCAAATAGATCCTTATTTTTCCGCGCAATTGGTGTAACGGTATTATGCGGCGTCTCTCCAGTTTTCGCTAAAATTTCAAGCGTCTCATCACTGTAATTTTTCCATTGGTCAAAAATATGAGAACCTGCTTCAACAAGCTCACTGATTTGAGAAGAGCGAAGTCGAATGACGGACATTGGCCATTTTACAACCGAACACTCAACATTTGGATGACCAGCCATTTTAAATGTCCAATCATCACCAGCCCTCGCCATCGCAAATTGATAATTCCCGCCTTGATAATGATCATGGGTTAAAATTGAACCGCCGACAATTGGCAGATCCGCATTAGAGCCCACAAAGTAATGAGGAAATTGTTTAACAAAGCTCAATATCCGTAAGAAAGACGTGGCACTAACGACCATATCGGTATGTTTTTCTGATAGGACAATACAATGTTCATTGTAATACACATACGGTGAATACTGAAGATACCATGACTGATCTAATAGATTGACGCGAATCATTCGGTGATTGGAGCGGGCAGGGTGTCCGACTCTGCCTTCGTAACCTTCATTTTCAACACAAAGCAGGCATTTTGGATAATCCGTTTTTTGTACCGACCGCTCGAGCGCGATACTTCTAGGATCCTTTTCGGGTTTAGATAGATTAATGGTAATGTCCAGTTCACCATATTCTGTGGCGGTTTTATACTCGATATTGTTACGAATCCGCTTCATTTGAATGTAATTGCTATTTTTACTTAACTCATAAAAATACTCAGTTGCTGCCTTTGGATCCTGTTTATATTTTTCATAAAAAAGCTGATTGATCGTCGATGGACGTGCGATAAAACAGTTCATTATTTTACTAGAAAAAATCTCTTTTTCATCGAATAATTCTTCAATGATTCCTTGATTGCAGGCATAGTCCACGATTAAGTCGAGTAAATCGGGGATTTCAAAGTGACTGCTCTCCGCTAAATCCACTTCCTTAAACTCGGCTAGCTTGAGCAATGCCAGAATTTGATTGCGCGCATAGATTTCATCTTCCCGCTCAATAAGTTGAGTGGCAATCGCTTGATTAATTAAATGTTGTATTAGTTGATAAATCATTATGATCCCCTCTATTTCTGATATCCATTAGGGTGATGCTGGTGCCAGTTCCAGGCATTGCTGATAATTTGATGAATCGATGTTCTCGTAGGATTCCATCCCAATACCTTTTTTGCTTTTTCCGAAGAAGCAATTAAGGTACTGGGGTCACCCGACCTGCGTTCACCGATTTTCACAGGGATATCAATACCTGTCACTTCTTTAGCCGTCTCAACAATTTCTTTTACCGAGAACCCTTGACTTGATCCTAAATTAAAAATATTACTTTCGCCGCCATTTTGCAGATAGCGGAGGGCTAATATGTGAGCATCAATTAAGTCCTCTACATGAATATAATCTCGGACACAAGTGCCATCAGCCGTATCATAATCCTCCCCAAATATCGTTACTGCCGGTCTTTTCCCTAATGCCGCTTCCAGGATAACTGGGATCAGGTGCGTTTCAGGGTTATGGTCCTCTCCAATTTGTCCGTCACTTCTTGCCGAAGCTACATTAAAATAGCGAAGTGATACAAAGTTGAGATCAAAAGCCTTTTCACACCAAGCCATCATTTTCTCCATCGCCAGTTTCGTTTCACCATACGTATTCGTTGGGATGGTTGCTGCATCTTCTGTAATTGGTATCACTTTTTGCTCTCCATAAACGGCTGCTGTTGAAGAAAAAACGATGTGCTTAACGGCAAATTCTTTCATCATTTCAAGGACAATTTGTGTTCCGTATACGTTGTTATCAAAGTATTTTAATGGTTCTACCATCGATTCTCCAACAAGGGAATTGGCGGCAAAATGCAAAATCGCTTCAATACTTTCTTTTTCAAAAACAGAACGCATAAACTCGCGGCTGCGGATATCACCTTGATAAAAGGCAGCCTTTGGATGAACTGCATCCGCGTGTCCTGTTTGTAAATTATCAATCACAACCACTGAAAACCCTTGATCAATCAACTGATAAACCGCGTGCGAACCGACATACCCCGCACCACCTAAGACAAGGATACTCATTTAGATCGCTTCCTCCATCCTAATTTCTTTTGCTCCGTCGCCGATACTTGCCACATAAAATTCTGCCTCATAGCCGATTTTCTCTAAGTAAGCTGCTCCAACATTGGCAATGAAGTTCTTAACCTCTTCATTTGCCACAATCGCAATCGCACAGCCGCCGAAACCTGCACCAGTCATTCGCGCCCCAAGAACGCCCGGCTGTTTCCATGCGGCCTCTACTAAACTGTCCAGCTCAATTCCGGTCACTTCATAATCATCTCGTAAGGAAACGTGTGATTGGTTAATTAATTGTCCAAATGCTTCTAGATTTCCTAATTTAAGTTCTTCGAGAGCCTTAATTGTTCTCATGTTTTCATAGACCGCATGCTTTGCCCGCTTGCGAACAGTTTCATTGGTAATGAGATATTGATTTTCATCGAACTCCGCTTCAGATAACTGGCCAAGTGCTTCAATTGGCAGCTTTTTCTGCAGTTGTGCCAATGCCTCTTCGCACTCTCCTCGTCTTTCATTGTATTTCGAGTCAGCTAATTCCCTGCGTTTGTTCGTATTCATGATTAATATTTTGTGATCTTCAAGGTGAATCGGTGCGTACTCATATTTCAACGTTTGGCAATCTAGTAAGATACCTACATCTTTCTTTCCCATGCCAATCGCAAACTGGTCCATGATGCCGCTGTTCACACCAATAAATTCATTCTCTACCCTCTTGCCTATCTTGATGAGATCAAGGCGCGGAATTTCTAAATTAAATAGGCCATTTACGAGCACTCCGGTTAAGAGTTCAATGGAAGCCGACGAAGAAAGCCCTGCACCATTGGGGATATTACCTTCAATTACACAATCAAATCCGGATGAAATTTCATATCCCGCCTCGAGAATATAACGGACCATGCCTTTTGGATAATTAGCCCAATTATGTTCCTTCTCATAGTCTAGTTCGTTTAAGTTAAATTCAATGATTCCTTTTTCAGGAAAGTTGGTGGAGTACAAGCGAATCACTTTGTCTTCCCGCGTCCTTGCTACAGCGTAGGTACCATAGGTGATTGCACATGGAAACACATGACCGCCATTGTAATCTGTATGTTCGCCAATTAAATTAATCCTTCCAGGCGCAAAAAAAGCTTGCTTAGGTAATACTTGAAACATATCTAAAAATACTTTATGAAGTGTGATTACGTTCATTTCAAATTCCTCCAGAAGATATATTGTCTTGTAGGTAATTTCAACTTTATTTTACCCTCTTTAGTAAAATTATTCAATTATTTTACTAAAAATTTAACTAAACAAAAAAAGAACGGATGCTTTTTACATCCGTCCATATTTCTAATCAATTTTCCTCAATACTTTTTAAATAAAAGACATATGATTGAAAGTCTCCACCACGTTCAAAACTGCCGCCATTAACACCATTAAACTCTGTTGGAAGCTGCAGCCCCACAGTCATTAGTTCATCACCATAAAAGTAGCGCTCACAGCCAGCCACCTTGTAGTTTTTTGACTCATCTAATCCACTGAGTCGCAGCATTTGCTGTTTTTTAGGATTCGGAGTTGCTAATACTTTATACCAGCCAACTAATGCCTCCGACTGATCTTGGCTTACCACCATCCAAGCCGTTTCGTTATTTGAAAATGGATTCAACAAGCGATAGAATTGACCATCACGAATCAACTCTCGATGCGCTTTATAAAAAGCAACCTGCTGTTTAATTTCCTTACGTTCTTCTTCGGTCATTTTGAGTGGGTCCAATTCATATCCAAATGTTCCAAAGTAAGCAGTGTTTGCCCTTGTTTGTAAGGGTGCCTGGCGTAATGTCTGGTGATTCGGAACAGCCGAAACATGAGACCCCATACTATAAACTGGATAAGCAAAGGATGTGCCATACTGGATTTTAAGTCTTTCAATCGCATCTGTATCATCACTCGTCCAAGCCTGCGGTGCATAATACAACATCCCGGGGTCAAACCGTCCGCCCCCGCCCGCACACGATTCAAACAACACATGTGGGAATTCACTTGTTAATCGTTCATAGAGATTATAAACTCCTAAAATATAGCGGTGGAAAAACTCGCCTTGCTGATGAACAGCTAGTTTATTCGAAAATGCTTCGGTGATGTTTCGATTCATGTCCCATTTAATATAGGCTAGGTTTGTTTGTTTAATAATAGTGGCCATTTTATCATACAAATAATCCACGATTTCCTGTCTTGAAAAATCTAAGACCAGCTGATTACGCCCCAAAGTATAGTGCTGACCTGGGATACCTACTGCCCAATCCGGATGCTCGTTAAATAATTCACTATTCGGACTGATCATTTCCGGCTCAAACCAAAGCCCAAATTTCATTCCAGTCTCGGTAATTTTCTTGGCCAAACTCTCCAAACCATTAGGAAGCTTATTTAAGTCAACATGCCAATCACCAAGTGAGGAGGTATCATCATTTCGTTTTCCAAACCAGCCATCATCAAGGACAAACAACTCAATTCCGAGTTCGCTTGCTGATTTTGCAATCTTTACAAGTTTTTCTTCATCGAAATCAAAATATGTTGCTTCCCAGTTATTAATTAGAATCGGACGCACGGCCTTCCTCCATTGACTTTGAATCAGATGCTCACGGTATAATGCATGAAAAGCATGACTCATCCCATTTACACCTTGTTCGGAATACACCATTACCACTTCCGGGGTTTGAAATGATGCTTGCGGCTCTAAATTCCACTTAAATCCGAATGGATGAATTCCAACCGTAAGTCTTGCCGTATCGTAATGGTCTACTTCTACTTGCATCAAGAAATTACTACTATAGATAAAATTAAAGCCATATACTTCGCCTGTATGCTCCGTCGCTTCTGGCCGCCTTAGTGCCAAGAACGGATTATGGTGATGAGAACTGGCCCCGCGCAGACTGAAAATAGACTGAATGCCTGTTTCGAGTCTTCTTTCCTTTACATGGCGCTCCCGTGACCATGTCCCCGCTAAATGAGTAAATACAAAATCTTTATCCGGAAGGTCGAGCGATGCTCCCATGAATCGATCAATAACCAGCTCGTCTGAACCCGCATTTCTTAACGAAGCACTTCTCGTGATGACAGGTTTGTCACGGAAAATTGTATAATTTAACTGCAATTCCGCTTGCAGGAACTCATCTTTTAAGAGGATTTGAAGTGTACTTGCATCATGATTGTCCTCTGTATAAGTTGCTGGGAGACCTTCAAGACGAGGTTTTCCTTCAAGGATCTGATACGATTCATATGTGAAATTTGGAATATGATTAGCTATGGTTTTACTAACGCCGATTGCTGGTTCGCGAAAATCTGAATTTCCGTAGGCAGGGAATTCCTGACGCAACGTCTCTAATCCAAATGCTGGGTCGTCAGCATATACATGCGTGGTTGCCCCTGTTGGGACATCATACACTTGCAAATGGGAAAAATCTTCTCTGTGGCGTAAGGCTTTTCCGTAATAAAGATGGCCGAGTTGCCCATTTTTCATGACGTGAAAAATATAACTTACTTGGCCATTTGTTAAATGAAACTGCTTGTCCTCTTGATTCACATGAATAAGCATAACCTTCTCCTTCTGTTAAACATAGTAGTTGATTTCCGCTCCAGGCACTTCGCTTTCCGCGGGCGGTCCGGGGAGCCTCCTCGGCCCCGTCCTCCCGCAGGAGTCTACGTGCCTTCCGCTACAATCAACTTGGCTATAGAATTTTCAATGCTTACTTATAAGGAAAGAGCCTGGCAATATCAGGCTCTTTTCTTTATTTGATTCAATTCATAATTAGATTCTATTGATGACAAACTCGAATTCCATGTCTTTGTCAGCATGGATCAGGTGTTCATCATGCACTGGTGCACCCCAGCTGTCGTCTCCGCCAACGCCCATCTGTTTGCCTGCGACCGTCACAACGGTGTAATGAACATTTGGCAACTCATAATGATGTTGTGCATTCTCGAGTTCAAAGGCTGTATATGGGGAAAAATTGCACTCCAATGGTTCAGCAGCCGCCGATATTTTTATTCCCTGTCCTTGTTTATTTGTTACGCTAACGCGACGTACTCCAGTCCGATTGCCAGACTCTTGCGGCATCACGTATCCTGACAAATTATCTGACACTTGGTTCTTAAAAATACCCAGTCTTGCACCCATTGCACGATCCGAATAATTTTCTTCTGGTCCCATCGCATACCATTCTAACTGATCATAATCGGCAGGAACCTTAAAGGAAACCGCAAAAATCGGCAGTTGCGGAAGATTTTCTGCTCCATGATAAACCGACTTCACTCTGACACTGCCATCGGCAAGAACGGTATAACTTACTTTCACATCCACTTCTGTACTAATCGCTAGTTTATAAGTAAACGCGATTGATACCTGACCTTTGCCTTCTTCAACCTCTATCCCGACGCATTTGCGTGTTAGGCTAGCCGCATACCAAACACCCGAATAAAAACCTTGTGAATAACCACGATCATTATCTGTGGTCGCTCGCCAGAATAACGGTGCTGGTGGAAGAGCAATCATTTCTTTCCCCGCATAGTTAAGTGAGACGAGACTGCCCACTTGCTTAGAGAATATGATGGTAAAGTCACGTCCATGGACGCCGATATTTACGTCGCCATTGACAACCCGTAATTCACCGTTTATCTGAACCGGTTCCTCCGATAACTCTACCTGAAACACAAATTGTCCAAACGTGATCTCATAGCCTGCCTCTGCCCAGAGCTTACTTTCCTTCAGCTTAATAGAGGTATGAATACAATACTCGCCAGCAGCGCTTACGATTTCAGCAGGTAAGTTAAATTCGACACGCCCTTCACTCTGCGGTGCCACAGCTACTTCTAGCTGATTCCGATACAATTCCTTACCTTCAAGGTAGAGAACATATTCCAAATTATAATCAGACGTATCTGCGAAAAGGCCTTCATTGTGTATAGTTACACCAGATTGATCCGGTACCAATTTGATGTCCTGATATAAATACTTTACTTCCTGCATCTTCGGTGAAAGTTCCCGATTGGCGTACACAATCCCATTGGTACAGAAACCGTAGTCAGTAGGCCGGTCATCAAAATCGCCGCCGTAAGCCAAAAATTCTTTTCCATAACGGTCCTTTTTGATAATGGATTGATCAATATAATCCCAAATAAAACCGCCTTGATACATCGGATACTTCTTCTCTAAATCTGTATATTTGTACATTCCGCCAAGTGAATTTCCCATGGCATGCATATACTCACAGCTAATGTATGGCTTCTCTGGATTTGCATTCAAATACTCCTCTATATCAGCCGGCTTTGCATACATGCGGCTTTCCATATCACTGGTATCATTATATTCGCGGGCATGAAATACACCTTCGTAATGAACCAAGCGGCTTGGGTCCACTCTCTTGAAATATTTAGACACGTTACGAATGACCTCACCTGCATAGGATTCATTCCCACAAGACCATATTAGTATGGACGGGTGATTTTTATCCCGTTCAACCATAGAAACAGCCCGATCCATTACAATATTCTCCCATTCCGGCTTATTCCCGGGAATGTTCCAGGACGGCTCGACTGCCCCCATCTTCTGCCATGATCCGTGCGTCTCCAGGTTCATTTCATCGATAACATAGACACCGTATTCATCACATAACTCGTACCAATAACTCTGATTCGGATAATGAGACGTCCTGACTGCGTTAATGTTATTTTGTTTCAGTGTTTTAATGTCCCAGAGCATGTCTTCCTTCGTAATCACACGACCTGTCCGGCAATTAAATTCATGGCGATTCACACCCTTGAATACAATCCGTTCACCGTTAAGGTGCATAATTTTATCGATAAGTTCAAATCTACGGAAGCCCACTCTCTGTGGAATAACTTCTACCAAATTGCCTTTTTCGTTATAAACTTGTATATAAAGCTTGTATAAATTCGGTCTTTCTGCGCTCCATAATTTTGGACCCTCAACGTCCATTGTTGCTGACCATTTTTCGTTCCCAGTGTCAATCGTACGGGTAGATACTAAACCGCCTTCTCTATCGTATAACTCCGTTACAATTTTTGAAGGTGAAGAGCTGCCAGACAATAGCTTGAGGTCTACTTTAAGCGTACCTTGCGTAAAAGCATCATTCAATTCTGCACGAACATCTGCATCATAGACATGAATCTCTGGTACGGTATAGAGATAAACATCACGGAATATTCCTGAAAAACGCCAGAAATCTTGATCTTCCAGCCAACTTCCTGTGCTTCGCTGGTAAACCTCGACCGCTAACTTGTTTTCACCTTCAGTTAAGAATGGGGTAAGCTCAAACTCAGCTGGCGTGAAGGAGTCCTCACTATAGCCGACAAACTTCCCGTTTAGCCAAACATAAAACGCTGATTCTACTCCTTGAAAAGAAATGTACACCGGCTTATTGTTCATGTTTTCCGGTACAGTAAACATCTTCACATAGCTGCCCACCGGATTATGGTCTTGTGGAATTTCTGGCGGACGAATCTCGTTTAGGCCGTCCCATGGATACATGGTATTCACATATTGTGGTTTTCCGTAACACTGAAGCTGGATATGCCCTGGAACGGTGATGTCCCCCCAGCCAGAACAATTAAAATCCAGCTCATAAAAACGCTCCGGACGATTGTCCGGATTAACGCTATAGTTAAATTTCCAGTTTCCATTTATGTCATACCGCATGGCCATTGGACCTGCCATTTTTGCTTGATCCAGCGTTTCGTAATACATGTGATCCGAATGTGCAGGCAGTCGATTAACGGCAAACACATTCACATCGGTAAGCCAATCTAGTTTTGGAATTGTTGTCATCATGATCACTCTTTCTATTACATTTTTCCAAAAATCTACTATTTAACAGACCCCATCATACCGGCAACGAAATGCTTTTGCATGATGAAGAAAATAAGAGCTGCTGGCAAGGTAGCAATTACAATTGCCGTCATAATCATTCCAAAATCAGGTGAATAGCTTGAACCTAAGTTTGAAATTAATAGTGGAATCGTCTGGTTCTCAGGTGACTGCAATACAACTAGCGGCCATAAATAACTGTTCCAGCTAGCCATAAAGGTAATGATGGCAGCAGCAGCGTAAGTTGTCTTCATGGTAGGAAGATAGATTCTAAAGAAACATCCTAATTCAGATAGACCATCAATTCTTCCGGCTTCAAGAATTTCCTTCGGAAACATCTTTGTGCTTTGTCTAAAGAAAAAGATCAGATAGGCGGTTGTAACCGTCGGTAATATGACGGCTGCAAATGTATCAATACCGATGAGCGGTAAGGATTGTGAAATGGTGGCAAACATTCTAAATAACGGTACCATCAAAGCCGCAAAGGGAATCATCATTGAAACCAACAAAATATTAAACACAAAATCCTTCGATTTACTTTTATAAATTTCAAATCCATACCCTGCCAAAGAGGCAACCAGCATGGCAAGGACGGTTGTAATAATCGAGATTTTTACTGAATTCATTAATGCAGGTACAAGATCAACCGTGTCTAGCAAATTGTGAAGGTTTTGCATAAAATGACTGCCAGGAAGCATCCTTCCTTGCGTTACGTCAACAGACTTGTTTGTCGAGCTTACAATCATCCATAAAAATGGAAAGATAGAGACAATTGCTGCGATGACTAGAACTGTATAACTGAATGTGTTTTTTAGCTTACTCATTATTATCACCTGCCGCTTTAAACTGAATAATCGAGAAGATAACAATCATAATTACGATTGCATAAGAGACAGTAGCTGCATACCCAAAGTCCGGGGTATATTTAAACGATAAATTATAGATATACTGAGAAATGGTCATTGTCGCATTCCCCGGTCCACCCTTGGTAATATTCATGACCTCATCAAATAACTGCAGTGTACCAATCGTTGAAGTGATTGATGTAAATAGAATAATCGGCTTCAACATTGGGATCGTTATTTTGAAAAATTGTTGAACTGGCGAAGCCCCATCGATTCTAGCTGCTTCATAGATTGACTCATCGACGTTTTGAAGAGCAGATAAATAGAAGATCATGTTGTAACCTGTCCAACGCCAAGTGATCGCCACAATGATGGCGATTTTCGCCCAAAAAGGATCAGTAAGCCATTGGATTGGTTCCGAAATGAGTGCAACTTTCATTAACATCATATTAATTATTCCATCTTGACCAAACAAATATTTGAAGATGACCGAATAAGCAACAAGAGAGGTTACGCACGGTAAGAAGATGGCTGTTCGGAAAAAGCCCTTAAACTTTAACGTTTTATTATTAAGTAGAACAGAAAGAAATAAAGCCAGTAAGATCATAACTGGTACTTGAATGATTAGATAGATGACTGTATTTTTTACCGTGGTTAGGAATGTTGGATCTTTAAATAAACGCGCATAATTATCGATACCTGTAAAGGTTAGATTTGCACCAACACCTGTTTGAAAAGATAAAATAAGAGCCTGAATCATTGGATAGAAGTAAAATAAAAAGATCATTACGGCAGCGATAATAACAAAGGACCAACCAATGATATTATTTTTCAGCCGAGTTTTGCGACCGGAATTTGATTTTGGAAGGGCTTGAGTGTGGTTTTCTTTCGCTGATATCAATTTTAGTCAACTCCTTACGTTATAAGTTCAAGAAAAGAAAACGCCTCAGAAAGTCGCCTGATACATCAGTTAGCTTCAATACATGAATGGTAGAAGCCGGCGAATTTCTAAGGCATAATCTCTTTAAAAAGAAGATTTGTTACTTTTTAGCTTGTTTTGTTATTTAATTTGTTCTTCTGCTTGCTTTTGAGCATCTTCTAATACTTTATCTAAATCTTTACCTTTAAGGTAATCCTGCATGCCAACAGCTAAAATGTCTTCAATAGCATATGTGTGCATACCATAGTTTACTTGAGGAATTTTCTCTGTCCAAGCAGCAAAGTCAGAAACGACTTTTTGTCCTCCGAAGAAATCATCAGCAGCTGTATAAGCTTCGCCTTTAGCAGCAGGCTTATAAGTTCCAATAGCTCCCATTTCTTTATTCAGAGTCTGATAAAAATCAGCATTAGAACCAAATGTTTTTCCTAAGAAGTCTGCAGCCTTTTCTTTACCATCGATGTTTAATACGTACCAAGAGCTTCCGCCTAAGTTAGAAGCGTTTACAGATTTTGCAATGCCAGATTGTTTTGGCATCGGAAGAACGGCCCATTTGCCGGCTTGTGATGCTTCTGCCTTAATTGATGGAGTAATCCAGTTACCCGTTGGAACAGTTGCAACGTCGCCGCTGTTAAATCCTGCTACGAATTGACCCCAGTCAGAGACAGGTTTTACTAAATCTGCATCTAAAATCGCTTTATATGTTTGGAACGCTTCTTTTAAAGCAGCGTTGCCTGCTAAGTCAGGTGTAACGCCGTCGTTCTTTAAGTACCAAGAACCGCTCGTTTGAATCATCATACGAATAAGACCTAGGTCTTTTGGATCCTGTGTAAGCATTGCTTTACCAGTTGCTTCTTTAACCTTTTTACCTACTTCAATGTACTTATTCCAGTCCATGTTTTGTAAGTCTGCAACTTTGTATCCTGCTTTTTCTAAGTAGTCAGTTCTAACGTATAGGCCCGTTACACCTGTGTCGAATGGAAGACCGTAGTTTTTACCATCTAAGCTGGTAGGGGCAATTTTATACTGTGCGAAATCGTCCGCTTTAAATGAACTTGTTAACTCATGGAACATATCTGGATACGCCTTTAGGAAGCTTTGCGCACGATAGTCTTCAATCAAGACAATATTCGGCAGCCCTTTTGTTGTCCCAGAACTTAAGCTGGTATTAAGCTTTTGAATAATGTCATCTTGTGCGTGTTCTACTACTTTAATGTTTACATCTGGGTTTTCAGATTTATAAGCATCTTTTGCTATATTCATCGCTTTGATGTTGAAATTTGGATCCCATGCCCAAACAGTTACTTCATTTGTTTCTTTGCCTTTGTCGGAAGTCTCATTTTTTGATCCCGAGGAACAGGCAGTTAGCATCAATATACTAACTAAAAAGAGTGCTAGTACTTTTTTCATTGATATTCCCCCAACATTCTATTTTGTAAGCGTTATCTAACCTACACATATTATGTTATCACCTATTTGAACCTATTCGTTAGGACGATATTTTCATTGGATGGTAATATCTTTGTAACATGAACACGCTTCCAATTGATTCATTTGGATTATTTTTAGATTTTATGACTATTTTTACTTTATTGAAATTGGAAGTTCCAGTCGAACCTTTGTCCCTTCGCCTAATTCACTGGTAATCGTTACCCCAAACTGTTCCCCGTAAATCAGTTGGATACGTTCATGAACATTCCGGACGCCAATTCCGGAAAACATTTGTTGTTTCCGCTTGGTATTTGGGAGTTTATTTTCAGAAGAAACCTCCATACCATCTCCATTATCAACAACTTCACAGATTAATGTATTTTCCTCCTGCCAGACAAGAACATTGATGTACCCGCCAGGCTTATGATTGAAGCCATGGAAGAATGAATTTTCCATAAAGGGCTGCAAAATCAGCTTTGGTACATGGTACTCTAAACAATCTGGCGCGATAAAATAGTTCACTTTAATCCGATTACCGTACCGTTTTTGATTTATGAGGACGTAGTTTTTTAGATTATCCACTTCTTGACCAATGGTATTCGTCTCACTGACATTGCCAATTGTATTTTGAAGCAAGGAGATCAACGCATTAATGGTTGCTTCAGTTTCTTCTTTACTACCTTGCTGCACCATGAATTTTATAGAAGTCAGCGTATTGTACAAAAAATGTGGGTTGATTTGCTGCTGTAGTGCTGCCAATTCCGCATTACGCTTCTGCTTTTGGGATTCCACCAGCTGGTCGACATACAAATGAAGTTCATCAAGCATGGAATTAAAGGCATTGCCAATTTTCATGGTTTCATAGGTTCCGGATGCAGAAACATATTGGTGGAATTCATGTTTTGAGGCATCTTCGATCTGCTTCACCAGACTCGATAATGAATTGGTCATCCTCCTTGTTGCGAGTAAGACAATGATAAGAGCCACAAAGACGATCCCCATGGAGATGAGCACGATATCTTTTTTATCAATTAGGTCTCCCACTGCTTTTTGCTTGTCAATGATATTAAACAAGTACATATCAAAAGATGGAAGGTACTCCATCGAGATAATTTGATCCTTTCCCATAAAGGTATCAATGATATAACGGTCTGAACTCTTTTCAATTTTAGCTGCATAGTTAAGAAAGCCCTTTGGTGCTTGTCCAATGAGCTTAGACTGGTTGCTAGATACGATAACCCCCTGCTTGTCTACGACAAACACATTATTGCCAGGACCAGTATAGCTTGTGAAGAACTTTCTAAATTCACGTTCATCAAACGCAAAAAACATTGAACCATAAACCGTACCGTTGATCCGTTCCATTAGTACCTTTGATGCGACAATAAACTGGCGATTCGTTCCATTATTTCGTTTGTCCAATTGGTAGATTAGTTTCTTCGGTTGCTTATACGTATTACTAGTAAGGGCACTAGTCCTTAACTCTTCATCCGTAATTGGCCAGTACGTACGATCCGTTGCAAAGCTGAACCCATTTCTGCCCATGACGAAAATGCTTTCTTCATAGGCATCTAAATTGGTTTCGATTCGCTTTAACTGCTGGCCCGTATTAAAATAGGCACTTAGTTTCTCTATATTGCTGAATTGCTCCGACATAAGAATCCTTTTAATCGTAGTGCTTTGAAGGAGATTGTTCGATGCAAGAACGACTGAATAGTTAAAGGATTCGAAGCTCTCCTTTACCTGACTCATTACTTTTGAGTTCGTCACGCTAAACTTTTTAATAAAAAATTGCTCCGACATCCGTATCGTTGTCCATGTAATCGTGATTGACACCGTAATAATCATTAAAACCGTAATGAAAAACATAACGATAAATAATCCGTTATGTTTAAAACGTTCGGGAATAAATCTCATAGTTCACCATCTCTTATCTTAGTTTTTGCTTTCTTTTGTATTGGCTTGGAGACAATCCCTTGATTTTCTTAAAAACTTTACAGAAGTAACTGTGATCCGAATACCCCACCATTCCACTAATTCCGGAGATCGATTCCGTCCCCTGCATAAGCAGTTTCGTCGCTTCCTCAATTCGAATTCTATTTAGATATTCGATGAATCCTTCCTTACTATGGGTTGAAAAATAGTTGGAAAGGTATGATGGATTAAAATGAAAATGCTTCGCCACGCCAGTTAGGGTAAGCGGCTCAGCATAATGTTCTCCAATATACTCCATTAATTTTTTCATATTTAAATCTTCTGGCTCGCTTTGCACCGAAAAGATGCATTTTTTCGCTTCTTCGATAAAACGGTTCATTAATTCAATTGTAGCCTTTGCTGAAGGCGCTTCATCAATCGATCTAAAATAGGAATACTTCGCATTTTCCAAATCTGTTACATCATATTTCATATTACTTAGGAGAATGGTGATGTTAAAAATAATGTTGCCAAAGAAAGCTTTATATTCAAAGACATCCATCGAATAATACGAAGACATGGCCTGAATATGCTCTTGTAAATATTGGAAGGAAGAGTCAAAATGTTTTCGCTTTAATTCTTCGGTAAACCAATCCAAATTAAATTCTTCAGGTTTGGAAGGCAACTTAGGGAGGTCCTGTTCCATTACCAATGTTTGATTGGAAAAATAAAATCGATAATCTAACAATTTTATAAGACTCTCCTTGAACATGTTCCCTACTATTGAGAGATCTGTAAACGTATCCGTCAAAGCAAGACTAATCCCCGGAATGGTCTGTGTCTGTGCAAGCAGGCGGGCAAATTTAATGACCTCCGGGAAATTCTCCATATTCATATTCATTAAGTATCCAATGATATTTTCTTCCACACGTAAGGGCTCGAGAACAGCTTGGCTTACGTTATTCTGACATGCCTCTTCGATTTCCCCCTGGATACTTGTTTGAAATTCTGCAGTTTTCCTAGATTGGTTTTGGTTTCTCAGATCTACGCCGATTAAACAAAAGTGGCTATACGGAAAAGCCTGAGATACTAAATCTGGATCATAATTTACCTCATATCCTGAAATGAGTTTATCGATAATCTGCCCAATTGGGAGATTCCCTGTTAATCCATGGTCCATTTTCTGAAAGGCAGGAATTCGGCTTGCGGCCGTTTTCAATGCCTTTAAAAGACCTTCTGCATTAAGCTTCGGCTTTAATATATAGTCAACAACACCGCTTTGAAAGGTGGAACGAACATAATCAAATTCTCCGAAACTGCTTAAGATAATGATTTCTTTATGAGGATATCTTTCCTTCACAATTCTTGTTAATTCCTCCCCATCCATGATGGGCATCACGATATCTGTAATGATAATATGCGGGTCGGTGGCTTCGATTAATTCCAGGGCTTCTTGACCGTTCGAAGCCTCTCCAACAATCATAAAACCCTCTTGTTCCCAATTGATATAGTGCTTAATCCCTTGTCTGATTAACATTTCATCGTCTACAATAAGTGTTCGGCATAGTTCCCCGACTGTCAACGTGATCCCCCCAGAAGATGACCTGTGCAATTAGAAATTTTATATATTAATTATACTATAATCCTATCAAATACTTTTTCAAAAATTGTTCCAACTAGGGCTTTCGGCCAAAATACCATGCATCGCAAATGAATTGAATAAACTTACATTGGGCTTTGGATACTATTTTTAAGAAGGGGTATGTATAAGTGAATATTAATTCATTATGCTATCTCGGATTAGGATTTTTAAGCATCATTCTGTTGATGTATGTATGTTATAAAAAAGGGGTAAGAAGGAGTCTGCTGCTATTTTTAGCAATGATCGGTTTGGGGTATATAATTGAGGCAGTTATTTATAATCTTTTAAGTAGTTATCAATATTATCCAAAAATCCTCCATCATGATCGAATATATGATAGCAATATGGGGGCCATTGCATCCAATGCCCTGGCCTTACCTGTGTCTGCGATTTTTATTGCCCTCTTCCGTAAAAGCTGGCTTTGGATTGTATTTTTTATCGGGCTATTTGCGGGGATTGAGTGGTTATTTCTCGAACTTCATATCTATTCGCATCATTGGTGGAAGATAATCTACACGTCACTTGGACTACCCTTTTATTTTCTTTCAGCTAAATTTCTACTCAAAAAAATGGATCTCCCCATAAAAGGAAATCTCCATTCCTTAATTTTATATTTGATTGTTGGCCCCTTTTCAGGTACTTTCCACATTCTCCCGATTATGCTTTTTTCGAGCAGATATTATCATGTTGGCTGGTGGGCTAATCAGTCCAAAGATACGACTGCTTTTGGGGCTGTTTTTTATTTATGTGCCAGCTTCTTCTATGTATGGATGGCGAAATTCCCCTTATTTCCAAGGTGGTTAAAATACGTAGTCACTCCCCTCTGCATGTTTGCCGTCACAATCATTCTTAGCAAAACAGGAATATTGCATATCCTAAAGTGGTGGGACCCTTGGTATTATGTCATCTTTTCGATTATCGCCTTATGGTTTACCGAATCAATGAGCAAACGTATTGCGAAAGGAATATAGGGTGTCAGGCACCGCTCGTGGACAAATGTCCACGAGTGGTGCCTGACACCTCTTCATTGTTCATTAAAAATTCAATTGGATTTTTTGTGCCTCTTCCAGTTTTTCTTGTTGCATATTATACACATCACTTGTTAAGATTTTTATCCATTTAACCTCTTTATCCTTTGTTTGGTCGACGATGAAACCGAGACTTCCCCGCTTTATTTGGCTTCCTTCGATTTCCCCATTTAAGTGTTCAAGATACATATCCTGTTTCCAATCCATTTTCACTCCTGTATTTGTTTCAAACAGGGCAACTGGGGCAAAGCTTCGTTTTTCTTTGGAGTGATTTTTAATATCGACACTTATTTTGACAAAATCAAATTCCTCGTCCTCTGTTAACGGGTGGAAATAGTCAATTAAGCTATAATCTGGCCGGTAGTGCAGCAGTTTCATTTCTTTGATTGTGTACTCGATATCTCCAAAATGATAGACCTTATTAATTTGTTTCATTGTTTTTAAAGTAGCCTCGCCTTTTTCATCCGTAACAGACTGGCCTGGTTTTTGTAACGATGAATCATCGGTAACCTGTGGGCTATTATAATAAGCGTCATGATCATCTGCAGAAATCTTTTGGGGTGCTGTGGAAGTGTTCTCTGATTTGGTATCAGCATTCTCATGAGTCGTCTGAGTTGAAACAAATGAACAGCCAGTTAGTAGGAAAACAAATAAAATAATTATCATTGCCTGTTTCACATCGATTCCTCCTATCAAATTAAAACTTCTTTTTAGCAAGCTATCCCGTTGCTAATAACGCAACGGGATAGCTTATTGTCAATTCCTAATCCTCTTTACCTTGAGAAACTTGCCTTACTTGTCTTCAATGACTGTTTTTCTACTGCCTTTTTCAAGCAGATCAAAGATGATTTTCGCATTGTCTGTATTATCGATTTGCCCGGCAAAACGCTCGCTGGCTGGGCCGAATGCATATACATTTACATCTTCACCCGTGTGTCCTCCAGTCGTCCATCCCGTGAATGAGCGAGTATCAATAATTTGCTCAATCGCGTTATCGATATCCACTACTTTCTTCGCAGCAGCGGCAACTTCAACGGACTGAATCTCTTTATCTGTTAAAGTAAGATTGATATATTTTTTCAAAGTTTCTTTCACACCTGCACCTTTTGCAATCTGCTCCGCCATATAATCAGGCGTACGTTGTGCAGCATTGATAGGGGCACTAAACCAGTTATACTCCCCGCGGGCACCAATTGAGTAGCCGCCAGTTGAATGGTCAGCTGTTGCTACAACCAGTGTATGTTTATCTTTTTTAGCAAAGTCAATTGCTGCTTTGAACGCTTTTTCGAAATCTTCCATTTCACTCATTGCACCAACAATATCATTATCATGGCCAGCCCAGTCGATTTGACTTCCTTCCACCATTAGAAAGAATCCCTTTTTATTTTGATTTAAGCGCTCAATCGCAGAAGTCGTCATGTCTGCAAGGGAGGGCATCTCTGAATCCCGGTCAATCATTTTTGGCATGCCGCGTTTTGCAAATAGACCGAGCACCTGATCATTTTTGTCCTTCTTCAATTCTTGGAGGTTTGAAACATAACTGTATCCGTCCTTTTTGAATTCATTCGTAAGGTTACGATCTTGACGGATAAATAAATCAGAGCCGCCTCCCAAAAGGACATCGATTTTGTGTTTTCCGTTGACCATCTCATTGTAATAATCATCAGCGATGGCATTCATATTATTTCGGTTTACATCGTGAGAACCAAACGATGCAGGGGTAGCATGTGTAATTTCTGACGTAGCAACCAGACCAGTTGATTTCCCCTGCTCTTTCGCAGATTCAAGGACGGTTTTGACTTCAGATTGGTCATTGTCTACGGCGATGGCAGCATTATAGGTTTTAACACCAGCAGCCATTGCCGTTGCTGCAGACGCTGAGTCTGTAACATTCTGTTTCGCATCCTCAGGATATGTAGTTTGTTGTCCAACTAGAAATTTATCAAACTCGGTTGGTTCTACTTTTTTGGTAGAAGGATCGTCCTTTAAATAACGATAGGCCGATGTATAGGAAACGCCCATACCATCGCCAATTAGAAAAATCACATTTTTAATTTCTGCATTGTTTTTAGTTGTTTTTTCGGTTTTCGCGCTTGCAGTACCAGCTCCAGGTCCGACAAGACTGCTAAATGCCAAAGTAGAAAGAACAGCGACTGGAAGAACTTTATTCATTAGTTTTTTCTTAAACAATTGGATTTCCCCCTCAATAAAAGTGATTATACGACTCTCATTATAGAAGGGGTTTGTTAAGCGAATGTAAACCATTGTAAAGACGAATAACTTTTTGAATTGTTAATACATAGGAATTTTGTACGAGATCCTATGGCACTGGCATAAAAAAACCTTATTCACCATCATCTTTTTGGACCAACCAATCCTGAAAAAGACCTATTTTTCTTTATATTTTCTTTACAAAACTTGAACAATAAGCTGCCATTAGTTCACTATTGGTGCCTGACACCTTTTTCTGTTACTATTTTTGATAGTATTATATTTTCAGATTGTACGATTTGAATAGAGGATTGAGGGAAACTGTGTATGTTGAGGAATAAGAATGTTTGGATTTTGTTAACAGGGGAATTTATCGCGGGTCTTGGATTGTGGCTCGGTGTTATTGGTAATTTGGAATTTATGCAAGAGAAGCTCCCATCAGACTTCTTAAAATCGCTTCTTCTTGCTGCAGGCTTGCTTGCTGGGATTGCGTTTGGCCCTTATTCTGGCAGACTTACCGACCAAGTAAGCAAGAAAACAGTTATGCTTCTAGCAGGATTTGTAAGGGCTGTCAGTGTTGTCTTCATGTTAATTGCGATTGCAACAGGCTCAATCTGGTGGATGGTTGTGTTTCTCGTCTTGCTGCAGATTTCTGCAGCGTTTTATTTTCCAGCACTACAAGCAGCCCTGCCACTCATCGTGTCTGAAAAGGATTTGCTTCAATTAAACGGTATGCATATGAATGTCTCAACCCTTTCTCGTATTATTGGGACAGCGGCGGCCGGGATTTTGTTGGTTGTCCTGCCTTTATCGATGCTTTATGTGGGTTCTCTGGCGGCTTATATTGTATTATTTATCCTCACCTTTTTCATAGATATCGATGAATCCAAAACTCTTCAGATTGCAAAAAATAGTCCAACTGAAAAAACAAGTTTTAAAGACGTTTTTCCAATTATTAAAGGTTTGCCGATTGTCTTGATGACGCTTATCATGACACTCGTCCCGGTCCTTTTTCTTGGTGGATTTAACCTTGTGGTTATTAACATTAGTGAACTCCAAGACAGTTCAGCCATAAAAGGCTGGATTTACACAACTGAGGGAATCTCTTTTATGCTTGGCGCTTTTCTCATTAAGTTGATCAGTGACCGGACATCCCCCTACATCATCTTATTTGCCTGTTCGTTTTTGATTGGGGGTTCCCAGCTGCTTCTTTATTTAGCTGATGTACCGGTATTAACTATCGTGGCTTTTGCCTTTTTTGGATTTTCTGTCGGCTGTTTTTTCCCGACAGCTGCGACCATTTTTCAAACAAAGATACCAAAAGAGTTCCATGGCCGCTTTTTTTCGTTTAGAAACATGCTAGACCGTGTTACCTATCAGATTGTCCTGCTCATTAGCGGCTTTCTCCTAGACCTAATCGGCCTACAGCTTATGTGCGTACTGTTCGGCGGCATATCTGTTATCATGACGACTCTCTTTTATACCAGACATAAATACCTCCAAACCCATCCAGTTAAACAAAACACATAACAACAAACAGGCACCATCCGTCATATAATTGGATGGTGCCTGCTTTATAGCGAGGTGTCCTCCCTTAGAGGACATATGTACACAAGTGGTGCCTGACACCACTTTAAAGAACTATTTATATCACCACCACTTTATATCACCCGTTTAAAAATGGGTGGTGGAATAGATGGGCTTTAGTTCTTTTTGGGGTTCTATGTAGGCTTTCGCGCTATTGACGGCGGTGGGTCCTTCGGAGAATCCGCCCGCTATCAGGTGTAGTTTATTCTGATAGTTTGCAACGTCCCCGGCTGCAAAGATTCCTTCGATATTGGTTTGCATCCTACTGTCCACCTTGATGTTTCCGTATTCGAACTCTAATCCCCATCCCTTGATGGGTCCAAGGTCAATACAGAAGCCATGATTGACGAGAACTTCGTCCACGTCAATAATCTGAGTGTCGTTTGTTTCAATATCCTTAACGGTAACACTCTCAATCCGTCCCTCATCCCCATGTAACGCATCCAAAACATGCGGAGTCAAAATGGTCGCATTTGATTTCCGCAAATTACTGATGTTTCGCTCGAGTCCTGAAAATTCATGCCTGCGATGCACCACGGTAATATGACGCGCAATCGGGAGCAGCTCGTTCGCCCAATCAAGGGCGGAATTACCTCCACCAGAAATAAGCACATGTTTATCTTTAAAGTCATTTAGCTTTTCCACCGCATACCGCAGGTTTCGTCCTTCATATTGATCTGCATATTCAACGTCAAGTTTGGCACTTTTTAATGTTCCGAATCCAGTCGCTAAGATAATAGACCTGGAATGGTGCTTTTCTCCATTGTGACTTGTTAATAGGAACGTCCCATCAGGTAACCTTTCTAGTCCGACAACCTGTTGATTCAAAACAATTGTTGGATGAAAGGTTTGCGCCTGTTCCATCAACTGTTTAATTAATTTTTCCCCTGAAATGGCCGGAATCCCGCCAATATCGCGAATCACCTTTTCTGGATAGAAGTAGGAAACTTTCCCTCCTAAGTATGGGAGAAATTCTATTATTTTCGTTTCCATCTCTCTCATTCCACAATAAAAAGCGGTAAATAAGCCAACTGGACCACCACCGATGATGGTAACATCGTATAATTTCATTTCATTCCCCATCCCATCTAATCCCATTTCACTAGAAATTTATGACTTTTCGATTGTCTAACGCCTGCTCTTTCTGAATTAAATCATAGCAAAGACAGACTGGCTTTTTCGTCCGGGGATCTTTGACAATCTCCGCATCGATTTGAAAGACCGTTTTTAATACGTCTGGGGTCATCACTTCGTCTGCACTTCCCTCTTTGACAATCGTCCCCTTACGTAGGGCAACCATATGGTGAGAAAACCGCGACGCATGGTTCAAATCGTGAATCACCATCACAATTGTCCGGCTTTGTTCCTTATTTAATTTTTCAAGCAGCTGCAAAATTTCTAGCTGGTGCGCCATATCAAGGTATGTGGTTGGCTCATCAAGCAGCAAGAGATCCGTTTCTTGAGCAATAGCCATTGCGATCCAAGCGCGTTGCCGCTGTCCGCCAGAAAGGGCATCAACCGGATGGTCAGCAAATTGACCAAGTCCAGTCACCTCTAGCGCCCATTCAATCACCTGACGATCATTATCCGTTAGTCTGCCAAATCCGCTTTGATGCGGAGAACGTCCAAATGAAATTAATTCATAGACAGTCAATCCATTGGGTGCCTCGGGGCTTTGTGGAAGAACAGCCATCTTCCTAGCGATTTCTTTTGTTGGGACCTTGTGAATCATCTTTCCATCTAAATAGACGATCCCAGACTTGGCTGTATGGACACGTGCTAATGTTTTTAATATAGTGGATTTCCCGCAGCCATTTGCGCCGATAATGGTGGTAATTTCCCCTTTATTGATGTGTAAATTCAAGTTTTCAACAATTGTCTTGTCTCCATAACCAATCTGAAGATTCTCGGTAGAAAGTGAAACCACAATCCGTTCCCCCTTATTTTTATTTGGCTTTCATTAGTAAAACTATAAAATATGGTGCACTAAATATTGCAACGACAATTCCAACCGGTATTTGGGTAGGGGCGAGCAGGTTTTTGCCAATCGTGTCTGCCAATAAAAGCACAAACGACCCTAAAATGGCTGTCAGTGGCAAAAATAACTGATGCTTTGGCCCAATTAATCGTTTCGCAATATGCGGAGCAACTAAACCTAGAAAAGCAATTCCTCCCCCAGCTGCGACACTGAATCCCGCTAGCGCCACTGCTGCTAGAAGCAAGATTCTTCTTTCTTTTTCTACATGAATGCCTAAGCCAGTCGCGACCTGGTCACCTAAATTCATAATATTTAGGATGTGTGCTTTGTATAAAGCAAAAGGAATAAGCAGCAAGATTAACGGAGCGAGAATGGCGACAAATTTCCAATTCGTCCCCCAAATATCACCAGAAAGCCAGACAGCTGCCTGCATGAAGTCTTGTGGATTCATTTTGAGCTGAAAAATAACAATCGCAGCACCAAACCCTGAATTCACACCAATCCCGACTAAAATTAACCGGACAGGATCAATTCCTTTTTTCCACGCTAATACGTAAATTAGAAAAGCTGCAAGTACCGCTCCTACTAAGGCGAACAATGGCATTAAGAAAATGCCGAGTGTGCTGACACTGTTCATGGAGCCTTGAAAAAAGTAGATAAATAAGATGACCATGAATCCGGCACCTGAATTTATCCCTAATATTCCAGGATCAGCTAGTTCATTTTTGGTCACACCTTGTAAAATAACGCCGGAGACTGCAAGTCCCGCACCAATTAGTAAGGCCAATACCATTCTTGGTAATCTAAAATCAACTAAAACGAGTTGGTCACGGGCCGTTCCCTGCCCCATTATTGTCTTGAAAACATCGATGGGTGCAATCCGTACGACACCAAGGTTTAAACTTATGATAAAAGTGATAATTGTTAAGATAAATAAAAGGCTAATTAGGACGATAAATTTTTTCTGTTTAGCTCTCGATTGATTCATTACAGCCCCCTCCTTTCCCCACGAGCCAGGTATAAGAAGAAGGGAACACCGATGATAGCCGTTATGGCTCCAACTGGCGTCTCAAACGGGGCATTCACCATTCTTGCGGCAATATCAGCAAGTACGAGTAACAGTCCTCCAAGGACAGCGGAAATCGGAATAATCCAACGGTAATCGGAACCAATAATAAATCGGGTAATGTGCGGAATGACCAATCCGATAAAACCAATGGCACCTGCTATCGATACAGCAGCGCCGGTTAGTATTAATACGACAATCACGCCAAGTGATTTTACTAAAAGTGTATTTTGTCCAAGCCCTTTTGAAACGTCTTCGCCTAGGCTTAGGATGGTGATAGACCTTGAGATGTAAAGGGCGAGTAATAACCCAAATCCACCAGTGATCAATAGAATCTTAATCGATTCCCAAGTTACGGTTGTTAATCCTCCTGCATACCAAAAGCTCATGTCCTTTGCCACTTGTGTATAAAGAGCAATGGCGCTTGAGAATGCACTTAGCATCGAACCCACTGCCACCCCGGCCAGGGCGAGTTTTACGGGAGTCAATCCTCCTTTTGAAAAAGCTCCAATCGTAAAAACGAGGATTACGCCAAGACCTGCCCCTACAAAGGATGAAAAGGTCAGCCCCATCATCGTCGCGGATGGAATAAAGGCAAGAGTGAGGACTAATGCAAAAGCTGCCCCATCCGTCACACCCATGATGGATGGAGAGGCGAGAGGATTCCGTGTTAAGCCTTGCATTACCGCACCCGAAACAGCAAGGAATGCACCAACTAATACAGCCCCAATCGCCCTTGGCATTCGAATTTCTTGAATAATTTGATGTGTGGTAATTTCAGGATTAAAATGGGAGACAGCCTCCCAAACAGTAGCCATTTTTATATCCGCTGCTCCGTAAGCAATAGATAATCCCATCGAGATTAGGATTAGTATCATTCCTGCGATTAATACGAACGTTCCTTTAATGGATGTTCTTATTCTTTTATGATGAAGAGCTAATGAATCTCCCTCATGATGCTTAGCATTTTCAGTCAAAAACTAACACCTCTTCTATAAGAAAGGCGCAAGCGCCCGTTTAGCGGCGTATGGACTGGAGCACTTTGACTGAGATAAAGGAAACACGGAGAGCGATAGCGTTCCGATGTTGACTTATCGTAGGGAAAAGGGCGAAGTACAGTAGCCGCTGGGTGCTGGAGCCAGACAGTAATCTTAGTTCAATGTCTTAAACTTTCTTATTTTAAAAAACAAAAAATTGGGTATATTATTAAATCGATAATGAAAATAGTAAAAGGATTGATAATCATTATCATTAAGTATAGATAGTAACCACTTATTTTTCAATACGTTTACAGTATAAAAGCGAATCCCAGAAATATCCTTCAATCTTTTTTCACAAAATAACCTGAATTGAAGGGTTTTGTTGATTGACACTATAAATGAAAATGATTATCATTACCATTATAACAGGTATTCATTATCTTAGGAGGTTTAATATGCTTAAAAAGCGCTTTTATTTATCTTTTACTCTATTACTGATGTTATTTTTGGTAAGTGCTTGCAGTAATTCTGATAATACAAAAACAGATAAGACAACAGAAAAGAAAAATGCCGAGGTGACATTAACGGATGCGAAGGGTGAAGTGACAATCCCTGCTAATCCAAAACGAATCATCGCTCCTTATTTAGAGGATTCACTAGTGGCATTAGGGGTAAAACCGGCTGCACAATGGTCGATCGGTGATACAGTTTTGGATTATTTGCAACCAGAGTTAAAGGGTGTTCCTAAAATTGGTTGGGACCTTCCACTTGAACAAGTAATCAACAACAACCCAGATTTAATTATCTTCAGCTCTCCTTCTGCCATCCAAAAAGGACAGTATGAAGAGTATAAAAAAATTGCTCCGACCTATGTCTATAAGGACGAGGTCAGTGCTGATTGGCGTAAACAACTGACGCAAATGGGTGAAATCTTAAATAAACAAAAAGAAGCAAAAGAGGCATTAGCAAATTACGATACGAAAGTGGCAGATGCGAAAACGAAAGTTCATGATGCCATTGGCGATGAAACAGCCGCTATTCTTTGGGTTATGGCCGATAAGTTTTATTTAATGGAAAACAATCGTTTCAGTGCCAATGTCCTGTATGGAGATTTAGGCATTAAACAGCCTGCTTTCGTTGAAGGTCTTGGCGGAGCTGCTATCCAGTGGGATCCGATTGCACTTGAAAAATTACCAGAAATAAAAGCAGATCACATCTTCCTTGTCAGCAAAAAAGGCGAAGCTGGTTTAGACATTTTGGCGAAGAGTTCCATCTGGAATGGTCTTGACGCAGTTAAAAATGGACATGTTTATGAAATGAACGACCCTACCAACTGGACTATCAACGGTCTAAAAGCAAGTGAAAAAACGATTGATGAAGTAGTAAATGCCCTTAAAAAATAATGGTCAAATTGCCAAAAAGGCGTCATCCACTGCTAGATGACGCCTTTTACTTTTATGACCTATCAAAGTAGCTTATTTTTCTTAGAAATAAAAACTTCTGGTCTTGGAACCATTAATGCTATTAGATATTAGTTCTTCTCTCATTTAAACGAATCTATTTTGATTTGGTTAGATCTTTCAAGTCGAACTATCTCAAATGAATGACCATCTCCTGCCCACTGAACCATTTTTTCCGCTAATTCGTTCGCATAGACCCGATCACTTACTGTTGGATATCCTCCAATACATTGAGCTTCATCAATTACAACGGAACGAAAATCCAAATCTAAAGCAGCCGAAATTTGCTCCTTGATTTCAACTTCAGTAATCGTTTCATTAAATAATAGAAGGGCATAGCTGCTTCCATCTTGATATCTTTGTGTAAGCCTATTAATTACCTGTTGCATTTCTTCGTTTGAGGCCTCTTCTACTATTTCACATTGTAGTGCTGCCCCAGACGTTTTCAGGAAAACTCCTGCCTTTTTTCCAGGGATATTAATCAGGAATAACCTTTTATTTGAGAATAGCAGGGAACCAGCTGTATCTTTGACTTTTAGAATATTATTAACTACCTCATTTACTGCACTGTCAAACCCGAGGTGATAGATGTCCGGGTTCTGTTCACTAAATATGTTAATGGGAATGAATAAGATTTGGCATCCATCATCCTTTTTACGATCAGTAAGGTTTATTCCTTCCTCCTCATTATAAAAGATATAAAGGATATCAAAATTCTTTACCAAATTGTCATATTGTTGTAACCAACTGGCAGTAGAAAAGGAGCATAGCCTTTTACCGCTTTCCGGCTCTTTAAAGAAAAGATATTCTAACTGGTTTTCCACTAATATATTGGTTTGAATCCCCGTAACATGATAATTGCTTTGCTTTTGCAGTCTATAGACCAATCGATTGATTACCGTACTAACAACTTGAGGAATGGTCCCTACTTTTACTATTCCAACCTTCTTTTCATTCATGCGGCTGTCAAGCCTCCTCTACACTATCTTCTAACTTTATAGGTAAAAGCAGACAATCAAATAATTATTATTTACCCAGAATACCCCTTTAAACATAATTTTCTTAATTTGATTATTAATTAATAAATGTGTTAAAGCGGTAGGTAATGTGGAGATATTATTAAATATGCTGTTGTGCAACCAAAAACGAGTGGCTAAGCATTCGAGGCATTCGGGAAACGAGCTGAACTTTTATGCTAAAAGCTAGACTATACGATATTTCAATATTTCTTGCTGCCCTGGTCATAGCTTTAAGTTCAGACCGTATTTTAATTAATCACATTGATTTTTTTAAAGCAATTGCTCTATTTTGGTTATTCTCCAGTCTGTATTATCACCTTCGAGTCCAATCTAAAAGTGGCAGTACGAGTTGGGAACATGGAATTAGTTACGATTTTTCCTTTGCACTGTTTGCAGGACCTTTGGGCTTATTCGTATTTGAATTTATTTATCGTTTTACTGTGTATTTTTATAAGAAGTGGACCAAGAACGCTGACCCAAATGAATTTTCAGATACCTTATACAATATTGGCTCTTTCGTAATTACTAACTCTATCGCTTATTTTTTGTTTCTCCGACTACACTCGAGTTTTGATGATTTCCCTTTTGGATTCTGGATTTTAATGTTGATATTAGTGAGTTTTTCTTTGATTCTTTCGAGCATCTTACTGGTCATTGCCTTTTATATCCTTGGAGATTTTAAAACTATAAAAGAGGGTATCAAATTTGTATTAAAAAGCAGAAGTTGGCTTGATTTTGGTACAGTTGCCTTTACAAATGGACTTTTATTTCTCTTTTTAAAAGAGGATAAATGGGAAATGTTGATCAGCCTTTTTATTCTGAATTACATTGTTAGCCGTTCCTACCATTCCAAATCACAAAGTATTCAACACAAATTGGAACGGGACAAGTTCGAACAAATGGCCTATACAGATTTTTTAACTGGTGTTTTCAATCGGACCTTTATGGATAAAAAAATGGCAGAGTTAAATCAAACCGGTGAAAGGATTGGGATAGTCGTTGCTGACATCGATAAATTTAAAAGTATTAATGATAATTACAATCACGCGGTTGGTGATAAAGTGATTCAGCACTTCGCCGGGACATTAAAGAATTATCTCAGCGAAAATGATTATTTGTTCCGAAGTGGCGGCGAGGAATTCACTCTTTGTCTTAGAGGAAGAAATTTCGAGGGGACTTTGGAACTTGTTCATAGGATGCTAAACGGGGTCAAAAACAATCATGTGGATGTAGAGTTTAATGGAGAGAATCTATCGATTTCTTACACCGCATCATTTGGACTCTATTTCTATACAGCCAAGGAACAAATCTCCATGGAAAAGGCATACATACAAGCGGATCAACTCCTTCTACAATCCAAACAACTTGGACGAAACAGAGTATCCTTCGAAAATGCCCTCACATCAGTTGAATAAATTGAATTAATGGTGTCATCAATAATGCCTTTAATGGTGTCAGGCACCACCAAAAGACAAATGCCCGCTCATGGCGGACATCGTCGATTAGGCAATGCATTTTAGGAAACACGCTTTAAATGTTTAAATTGCCCTTTGGATAGGACTGATTTTTCGAGCCTGTGAGCCATGATTCCTGCTAAGACTGCTAAGATCACGTCCTTTGGCAAAGGCACTACCATCCACAACCAGGCCATTTTGTAAGTAAATCCTTCAGGTGCAGCTGCCCACAGCTTGTAGGCAAAGTACATCCAATTTGTACCGAAGAAATAGTTAACAGCCATTCCGATTAGGGACGCAATGATAAAGGCTGGCACAGTTTTCTTCTTTTCAACGATTTTTCCAATAATAAACGCTGTGAAAATAAACGATAGAATAAAGCCAAAGGTGGGGCTGAAAATTGTGGAAGGTCCTGCTCCAAATCTAGAAAAAACAGGAACGCCCACAAGTCCTACTAGCATATAAACAATCATGGCTATTGAACCTAAACGACTTCCCAAAATAGCCCCAGCTAAAATAGCAAAGAAAGTTTGCAGCGTAATTGGAACTCCGCCCACCACCATAAAGGGTACAAATGAGGTGATGTTAGCCCCTATTGCCATAAGAGCCACAAACATTCCCACTAATGTTAAATCCAACGCTCTTAATTTACGATTCATTCTCCCACCCCGATTAATTGTGATAACTTTAAAATAAAGGGTTACACACTACATTGTCAACTGTTTTTTAATTTAAGTTAACAATAAAAAGTGTCAGGCACCAAAGAGGCTCACTGTCCTCTCCACGCGAACAAAACGGTAGATTTGTCCACGCACGGTGCCTGACACCCACTTTTAACACTCATTTACTTCGTTGTAATATCGGTTAGGATGGCGTAGCCGTTGTTTACTTTTAGTTTTGCTAGTATTTCTCCTTTTGCTGAGGCTTTTTCCCATTTTGTGCCTGTGTTGTCCTCAAGGTAGTAGTTATCCAGATTGTATCGAATAAAGGTGATTTCTTGGCCCTGGTTGTCTTTATCGATATAGCTGATCGTCCCATTGAGGAATTCTCCCTTATTCGGTTTAGTAAGGGTGACTTTAATAGGTGTGTGGACCCCATTCTTTTTCTTCATTAGAACGTATACCTCAAACTCTCCACCACGGTCCTGCAATCTTGTGACCACTGATTGTTCCACCAATTTTATCGGGACCTCCTCCGCTTCATACCTCAGGGTCACATAATCGCCTCTAAATACATCAGATGGATCCAACGGTTTCGTTTGAAGAATCATTTCTTCTCCCGTTAACAGGGTATAAAGGGGCTTGATGCACATGCCTAATAGAATGAGCACAGGCACGCAACAAGCTAATACTAACTGTTTTGCCCGCTTATTCATGCACATTCACCCCTTTTTTCCTTTGTTTTTCAAAATAAAAGCCGAAACCTAGCAACAGGATTCCTCCAATGATAAAGACGAACGATTTTGGTAAAAACTCAAAGGATAAATCAAGGTAAAATCGGAAAATCATTACGCAAAGTATAATGATACTGAGCAGGCTTCCTCTATTGATTAAATACAATACATAAATCAGGTAGAGGATAGAAAAAGGAATATACAGCCAATCGAGCGGCCAGCTATCTTCAAAAGATAACAACAGTGCGGCCGCACCATGGACGAGGTATCCTAATACAACGTAAATATCTTTGATTTTCCCTTTCGAAAGAACAAGTGCGACTCCGATAATCAAATAGATTAGACCGTACACGTAGGAAAAATCATCATAATGATCATACGGATTGATAAAGTAACTAATAATCGTCCCGATAAATGCTAGCGACAGTAAGCCATTGACAAAACCAGTCAACTTTGAAAAACCTAATTTTTCATTAAGAATATATATCGCTGCAATCCACAGCAATGCCCAATAAGGAATATTTATGCCTTGAAGATATTGCCCATCAAGCATGTATTTAAGGACAAAGAGGGAGGATGCTAGTAAAATCCATTTATCACGTAGTATCCATGCTAGCGGCAATATACCAAGCGACCACCATAAAAAGGCATTTTGAGAATTGGTTCCGAGATGAAACATTTGCTCGACAAGAAAAATTCCCGCTCCAAATACCAGACAGCCTAAATAATAAAGGCTTCTTGACGTCTTTGGAAAGTTCTTCTCCATCCTATAACCCGCAAGATTACAGGCAGCAAACAAAATGATGATTAAAAGGAATTTCACTGTCCTTCCAATTTCATCCCAATTGCTTGCGATAAAACTGAGCACACCAGCACCAATTAAAACCGTTCCAACATACAGAAGAGTTTTCGTAAACGAAAGTTTCTGCACTTCGTAAAGTGCCTCTATCTCATGGGACTTACCTGCTGGCAGAACCTCTGAATCTTCTAAGTACTTAAGCTCCCTCTTTAAAAAATTTAACTCAGTCTGTTTTAAGATACGCTTTGTCAACCATCCCACCCCTTTTCGCACCTATAGAAAATCCCACTCACATCCACTTCAAACCAGATGCTGTTCAGTTAAGTTTATTCGACAAATAGAGTGAATATCCTTTTAATTAAATAGTTCATAACACCCACATTCCTTCTAGGATTTGAAGGTAAAAAGTGATGCTGCCTTTAACGTTAGAAAAAGGTGTCAGGCACCCGAAAAAGACAAATGTCCACGAGCGGTGCCTGACACCTTTAGTTTGTTAATATTTTTTATCCCGGCAATATTTGCAAACTTTAATGGTTTGGTTTGTTTCTGTTTGATGTGGATATAGTAGCTTGATTCTTGTTCTTTCACATATCGGGCAGGTTCCACGCCCATTTGAAGGTAGGTAGCTGATTGTTTTCCCTCGGTTTCTCTTTGCCATCTCCATCCATCCCTATTCTTAATAGATTCTTTTCTTTATCTAATGATGGACTGGCACAAATATTGTTAGGCATATAATTGTTTTTAGAAAAAAGATTGTTCGAATTTTCGTTTTGGTATAAGTGAGGCTTTAGTCCACGAACGGTGCCTGACACCCTGACATCACTAAATGGAACCACCAAATTGAACCACTCTCTAACATTGCTCACTGACACCTTTGACAACCATTAGGCATTTTTGCTCGCCTTTCTACATACATTTCTAAGAAGATCATTTATTTCAATGGCTGCACGACTATATAACACTTTCCATAAGATAGAAATAAGAGGCGGGACTAAACTTTTTCAAATGGAAAGGAAAGATGTGGTGCTTCAATATGAAAAAAAACGGAGCTTATCACGATTCGTTTCAAAATCTCCAAGAAAATGGGATGTCATTCGAGCAGGTTTTTGAACGAATTGTATCATTCATGAAGGTAGATCCTAGTGGAAACTATAAACTAATGGTCGGCACAGATTCTCAAGTCCATAGATCTACGACTGTTTTTATTACCGGGCTTGTCATTCAGAATAAGGGAAAAGGCGTATGGGCGTGCATAAGGAAGGTGGTCATTCCAAGGAAAATGACACACTTGCATGAGCGGATATCTCTTGAACTATCGTTAACTGAGGAAATTGTTACGATGTTTACCGATGAAAGGAAAAATGAGTTAATCAATCTTGTCCTTCCCTATATCTATCAAGGAGCAACCTTCACCATGGAGGGGCATATTGATATTGGTGCAGGAAAACGGAACAAGACGAGTGAGTTTGTGAAAGAAATGGTCACCAGAATCGAATCTATGGGCGTTGAACCAAAAATCAAACCAAACGCCTTTGTTGCTTCCAGCTACGCAAATCGATACACCAAATAAGGGTATCAGACATCACAAACACCGTGGTGCCTGACACCCTTTTTTATCTTCAAAATTAAACACATTCCAGTTCAACTTTAACTGTGGTGCCTCTGCCAATTTTACTTTCAATGTTCATGGTGCCGTTGTGTTCCTGAATAATTTTATTGCTGACGGTTAGACCAAGTCCAATTCCTTTGTCCTTCGTCGTATAGAATGGTGTTCCCAAAAAGCGCATCAATTCGTTGTCAATTCCCATCCCTTCATCTGAAAAACGTATCTGCACATAATTACCTTCCATCCTTTGGACATGAATATTGACACTCCCGCCAAATGGCATCGATTCAATTGCATTTTTCAAAAAATTAACAAAAACCTGTTTCAATTGATTAGGATTGCAATTTAAAAAGATATCATTTTTTCGATAAAGATTTTTAATTTGAACATTATGCAACAATGCCTGTGGATGTAATATATTAACCGTACTTTCTAAGATTGTATGTAAACTTTCTTGTTCAAATTGAATCGCCTGTGGCTTTGCCAACGACATAAATTCATTGACTATGATATCAATACGATCTAGTTCGTTCATGATGATTGATAAATATTCATCTTGCTTTTTATTGTTCATCGTGTCTTTCAAAAGCTTTGAAAACCCTTTTAATGATGTCAAAGGGTTTCGTATCTCATGAGCAACCCCGGCAGCTAATTGACCGATAATTGAAAGCCGGTCTAAATTTCGGAGTGCATCATCATTTTTAATCCGGTCCGTGATATTTCTGCCTACTGTAACATAGGAATCAATCTCACCTTGTTCATTAAAGATGGGAGAAATAGTGGTCTCAGAATAGATTACTTCATTCCCACCCGTTTTGATCTGCGTTTGGAGCAGTTGAGGTTCCTTTGTTTCTATTAACCTTTGATAAACCTTTTTAAAATGGTCAATTTCCTCTGGTAAGATCAGATCATAGACAGTTTTACCTATTAATTGGTCAGGGGTATACCCAATCCCAGCTTCATGAGAGGGAGAAGCATAGATAATCTTTCCATCTTTTGAATACACCTTGATCATATCGTTGGCATTTTCAGTAATAAGCTTGTATTGCTCGCGGGTTCTTTTCAATTCCCTTTCAATATTTATATGGTAAGTAATATCACGAAAGATCGCAATGACAGCAATAATTTCCCCGCATGAATTACGAAACGGAGAATACGAAACCGCTATATCCAGTGTGCTTCCATCTTTATGGTATCTTTGGGTAACGAGATCTGGGAAGGCTTTACCACTTTTGACTGATTCAATAATATCGTTCACGACGTCAGGCTGAGAAAATTCTTCTACCCTTTTTCCAATTATATCGTCCTCTGTATAACCAAAGATTTTCGTATATGCATGGTTCACTCGAATAAACCGATTCTCCATATCAACCATACAAATCCCGTCCGCTGTACAGTCTAAAAATAAGTCAATTAAATCATCTGGATTATAAACCACTGAATCCTTCTCATTCGTAAAAATCGGGAAAAACTTTGACATAGAGATCTCTCCAAACCCATCAATTATACTCTTAATCTTCATTTTACAGAGTTTTTCAATAAAGAAAAGAAGAATTTTACAAATGCAGTATCAGTACAATGTCAGTGCAATATCAGTACGGTGTCACAGTACGGTGTCAGGCACCATAGAAAGACACTTTATTCATTTTGTCCTCCAGACACGGACAACTACAGGTAGGTGTTGATACAAAAAAGAACGCTTGGACCACTGGGTGGCCAAGTGTGTCTCTTTCTTTTTATGAAGGACTGTGTTGGAATTTGATTACTCGACTGGGCGGTCCTCAAAATTGTAGTCGATGGTTCCTGCTGCAGCTTTTTCATTTAGTAAACTAGAATCGTACTACAAAACCCTTGCCATTCGCCTATTTCCGGGGAAACTATACATATTTTGCATTACCCTTTCCCAAGAACGGATAAATCCTCTTTTTTTTACGTAAAGTGACAAAATCCTCACAAAGAAAAAGCACGTGTTTAGACAGATATATTTCTATCAAACGCGTGCTATATTCTATTTACCTTTTTTCAAAACTATTATAAGGAACTCTCAATTTCTTTAGCCATAGATTTGACAGATTTTAAGCCTCCACCGCTTAGGTACCAGGTGTCTGCATCAAGGTAGACAATCTTATCGTTCTTAAAGGCCGTTGTTTTTTTAACTAATTCATTTTCAATAATTTCCTTTGCACCGATTTCACCGCCAACTGCTGTCGCACGGTCGATTACAAACAATACGTCAGGATTTTTCTCCATAATGTACTCAAACGTAATGCTCTGTCCATGTGTGGATACCTCAATGTCTTGATCAGCTGCACCAAATCCAAATACATCATGGATTACGCCGAAACGGGAACTTGGTCCGTAGGCACTGACTTTGCCTTCATTTGCTAGCAGAATAAGACCTTTCTTATTAAGGGATGACGCCCTTGTATTTAGCTTTTCAATACTATCATCAATTTCTTTTAAATCACTTGCCACTTTGTCTTCCTTGCCAAAGATTTCCCCAATTAGGTTCATATTTTTTTCGAAGGATTCCATATAGTTTTTATAATCAAGGCCAATATAGACCGTTGGTGCAATCTCAGCAAATTGATCGTATAATTCCGCCTGACGCCCTGAAATAAAAATAACATCTGGCTGCAGCTCATGAATGGCTTCAAAGTCCGGTTCTTTTAAACTGCCAACATTCGTATATTTCTTATCCTCATATTTTTTCAAATAGGATGGGACCGCTGTTTGTGGTACCCCTGTGACATCAATACCTAACTCGTCTAGGGTATCAAGGACACCAAAATCAAATACAACTACCTTTTCAGGGTTCTTCTTCACTTTAACCTCCCCATATTGATGTTTAATCGTCATTTTCTCTGCTGATTCCTTACTAGCAGATGCCGTTTCAGTTTGCCCCTTTTCATTTGAACCACACGCGGCTAACACAAGAATCATCGCAAACACCAGCGTCAATAAACTCCATTTCTTCATCTTTAAAACTCCCCTTTATTATGAATTAAAATAAACACAGATTCTGCAGTTATTCATTTCCTGAATCGGAATTTCCATATCGTAAATCTCACTCAACGCCTTTGACTGAATAATCTCCTCGGTCGGCCCATCTTTCACGACCTTACCATCCTTCATGGCAACAATCCGGTCAGAATAGACCGATGCAAAGTTAATATCATGGAGAACGATGACGACAGTTTTGCCAAGCTCATCAACCAATCTCCGTAAGATTTTCATAATCTGAACAGAGTGCTTCATATCCAAATTATTTAACGGCTCATCAAGGAGAATATACTCTGTATCTTGCGCGATAACCATCGCAATAAAGGCACGCTGGCGCTGACCACCGGATAACTCATCTAAAAAGCTATCCTGCATGTCAGTTAAATGCATATACTCGAGCGATTGGTCGACAATCCGTTCATCGTCCTCCGTTAACCTCCCCTTTGAATATGGGAACCTCCCAAAGGAAACAAGTTCTCGGATTGTGAGGCGGACATTCATGTAATTCGACTGTTTTAAAATTGAAACCCGCTTGGCAAAATCATTAGATCTCATCCTTCGAACATCTGATTGATCAATCAGCACTTCACCTGTATCAGCATCGAGCAAACGGCTGACCATCGACAAGAGTGTGGATTTCCCCGCTCCGTTTGGGCCTATAAAGGATGTTATTTTTCCTGGTTGAATATTGATCGTAACATCTTTTACCACCGTTTTTTTTCCGTAAAACTTTGACAATGATCTCACTGTTATCATGCAGTTTTCCTCTCCTTTAGCAGTAAATAGATGAAATAGACACCGCCGATAAAGTTGATAATGACACTTAACGTCGTCGAAAAAGTAAAGACCCGTTCAACAAACCACTGCCCCCCGACAAGTGCGATGACACTCATAAGAACCGCACCGCTTATCAAAGTCTTGTGTTTGTATGTATGAAAAAATTGATAGGACAGGTTGGCAACAATTAATCCAAAAAATGTTATCGGTCCAACTAGTGCTGTTGAGATTGAAATAAAGATGGCAACAATCACAAGCATTTGCTTCACAATCGAATCATATGGAACCCCTAGATTAATCGCCATCTCCCGTCCTAGTGATAAAACATCGAGATACTTTATATACCGCCATGCATAAATCAGCACAAGCATTACGATAACAATCGCCACCCACACTAAGTCTGAGTTGATATTATTGAAACTAGCAAACATCCGATCTTGGACAATCAGAAACTCATTCGGATCAATCAGCACTTGTAAAAACGTCGAGATACTCGAAAAGAATGTTCCAACAATAATTCCAATCAATAATAAAAAGTAGATGGATTGACCGCTCTTTTTAAACAAGAATCGATATAAGAAAAGGGCAAACACAATCATCACCGCAACGGAAAGTAAAAAGTTTATTTGTTTATTGCTGACAATCAGATGGGAAGAACCTAAGAAGAAAATAATCACTGTCTGTAATAAAAGATAAAGGGCATCTAATCCCATGATACTTGGTGTTAAAATTCGATTATGCGTAATTGTCTGAAACACCACAGTGGCATAAGCGATGGTAAAGCCCGTCAGCACCATGGCAAGTACTTTTGTTACCCGCCTTGGCAACGCATAATCAAAGCTTCCATTTAAATCATGAATCAGGTATACGGCACAGCATCCCGCAGCAATCAAAACGAGACAGGCCATTCTCAACGGATTACGCATAGGCCTTCCTCCGAAATAGCAGATATAAGAACGTGCCACTGCCAATCACACCAACCATGAGACTGATTGAAATCTCATATGGATAAATGAGCATTCGGCCTAAAATATCACAAACCAACAGGAAAATAGCCCCCAGAATGGCTGTATGCGGCAACGTTTTTTGTAAATGGTCTCCTTTGTAAATAGAGATAATATTCGGAATAATTAAGCCGAGAAATGGGATAATTCCGACGGTCAGGACAACGGATGCCGTAATTAGAGCAACGAGTATCAACCCGATGTTAACCACACTGCGATAGGCAAGACCTAAATTTTTTGAAAAATCTTCACCCATCCCGGCCACAGTAAAGCGGTTGGCATAAAAATAGGCAATAACTAAAATTGGGATACTTATGTAGAGAAGTTCATAACGACCTTTCATAATCATTGAAAAATCCCCTTGGAGCCAGGCTGACATATTTTGAATGACGTCTTCTCGGTAAGCAAAAAATGTGGTAACCGAGGACAAAATATTACCGAACATTAAGCCAATCAGCGGAATGTAAATGGCATCCTTAAACTTGATTCGGTCGAGTATTTGCATAAATAAAAAGGTTCCCCCAAGAGCAAAGACAAAGGCTACCGCCATTTTTTCAAGCATGGTTGCATTTGCAAATAGCAACATGGAGACGAGAATTCCAAGCCGAGTTGCATCCAAGGTTCCAGCGGTTGTCGGTGAAACAAATTTGTTCCGACTCAACTGCTGCATAATCAATCCAGCTATACTCATCCCTGCCCCCGCGAGTAGGATCGCAACGAGTCTAGGTACTCTGCTCACCAAGAAAATTTGCGTCTTCTCTTTTTGGAAGTCCAGCAAGTCTAATGGCGATAGACTGCTTACACCAACAAATAGCGAGGTTGCAGATAATATTATTAACGCTAATAGTAAATATCGTTTCTTCATAACCGTCCCCATCATTTCTAGCATTCTATTAGTGATAATGAAAATCATTATCACTTATTCATGAATTTGATTATAACATTCAGAAATTTGGAGTCAACATCTAATTGAGAACTTTTTTCAATTAAACTTTCAAAATGAAACATTTTTCCCCAGATTTTAATTCCAAAACTGTATACCAACTGAGTAATAAAATAATCCGTTCCATACTCATATTGGACTTCCTAACCCTCATAAATTGGGCATTAGGAGGTGAATGTAGTGAAAAAATGGCTATTGACTATATTCTTACCCATATTGATTTTATTGGCCGGATGTTCCAATGATCCAGTTCAAGATGATTTACTTAATTATGTAAATAAAGAAATGAAGGAAGCTGCGAAATTAGAAAGGACTGCTGTTTCGGCCTATGAAGGGGTCTCGGGTACAAACTATCAGGATGATCAGACCATGTACGAGGTCTTAAATCGTGATGTCATTCCCAATTACAACGAATTTATTAAAGAATTAGATTCTGTAAAGATTGAAACCGATGAGGTAAGAGAAATTCACGAAATATATGTTGAAGGGGCAGAAATACAATTTAACGCCTTTGCTATCATTAAACAGGCGATAGAAAAACAGGATGCAGACTTGATTCAAAAAGCTAATGACATGTTGGCGGATGCACGAAAACATCTTCGAGAATATCAAACTAAATTGAATAAACTAGCTAAGGAACATGATGTAGAAATTGAAAAATAACCATCTTCTCCGACATAATCCATAAACAAAAATAAGGTCAGTCCTTTAGCATTTATTCAACACTAGAGGACTGACCTAATCTTTTCGAGTCACCTATCATGAGGATGGCGTTTTTCGCATTGGGGGGAATTCCAAATAAGTTAACAGTCGCCACACCCATTCCAGTGGCCCGAATCTAAAAAACCGAAGCCAGACTGTACTAAAAATAAGCTGGATGACATAAATCGCCACACACAGGTAAAGAGTTTGGATATACGTCAATTGATTGAATAAATCAAAAACATTACCTGCGAGCAACATTAATGCTGTTTGTGAAACATAGTTAGTCAGTGCCAACCGTCCGTAGCTTTTTAAAGGTGCGAGAATCCGCCGGATGACGGGAAAATTCAGAAGTACAAGCAGCATCCCCACATAAAAAGCAGAGACAATCGGGCCAATCATGATTCCAATCCTTAAGAATTGCTGCGTTTTCTGAGACACATCACTTAATCCAAATACAAACGGGGCATATTGATACTGATAAATAAGACCTGCTGAACTTAAAACAAACATAACACCTGTAAAAATGGTTGTCACTTTCCAGTGATTTGTCATCCGTTCAACTAATCGAAACTGTCCAGCAGCGATTCCTAGCATCATCAACGGGACTACCATAAATATTTTTTCAGCATACAAACTTATGACGAGCAACATGCCCATTCCAAAAACAAGATTCACAACCTTGTCAACTCTATAAAAAGGTAAGATGATCAGACCGCAAACGGCGTAAATCGATAATGCTTCCCCTGGTTGGAATTGTACATGGACGGACCCAAGTAAAAACAAAACGACAATCCTCCGCAAAAACAACACGTACCCATTTTTCCCTTTCGCCATTGACCTCGAGATAAATAGATAAAACCCTACACCAAACAAAAAAGTAAAAATTGTATAAAAGCGCCCTTCGACAAATAGGTATAGAAATCTCCAATACGTTGCATCGCTGGTACCGGAAAGTGGTGATTTTACTGAAAGTGATGGGATGACATTTACCAAAAGAATTCCCATGAGGGCAAGGCCTCGTAAATAATCAAGTGCATCAATCCGTTTACTGATTTCGTTCGATTCCATCTATATCAACTCCACCATCATTATAACCGTTTAGGGATTTTTCACCTATATTTCGTTACCCTTTAACCTTCAGGCAAAAAACAAGCACTGACCATATGCCAGTGCTTGTCGATTACTTATAGATTTTACTTGGTATTTTTACAGTAGGGTTTCCCGAAGAATAAGGTCCTACTTCATATTCTTGAAAAACTAAGATAATACCGGAATCTGTGTAATAGAATTGGGTTTTGTTATTAATGGCCACATCGCTAAGTTGCGATACGTAAAATGTCTCGTTGTGCCTTGTCATATAGTTATACGCATACCGCTGGACTTTACTGACTTTAGTCTTTGAATTTAGTACATCACTTAATTTTACTTTTTGACCATTACTAATTCTAAAATTAAACGAAGTAACTGTTCCTGTTCCATGTGCCCCACCATAGTAGCCATAGTCATTGATGAGGATGCTTAAAATCTTTCCATTGTTATATTTTACTTTGTATGTTGTTGTATAATCATAGTCGCATGCAAAGGAATATTCACCACAAAATTCCACATCTTTACGAATCTCTTTTTCATCTTTTAACATTTGTAAATATTCTTTATAAGCGGCTGAAGCATAAGTTAATAATGCTTGGTTGATTTTCTTTTCTGCTGCTTTACTTTTTAGTCCTTTTACTTGAGGATAAGACAGCTTACTTATATTCTTATACTTATATTTTACTACTGTAACACCTTTTGGGGCGAACTTCAGGTATTTTGTCATCACATACGCTTTCTTGCTCTTAAAACGAATTTCGGAATAACCACTCGCTTTTTTGGAATAGACGGTTACCTTTGTCCCCTTTTTTAACGTACCAACCTTCTTATACTTTGTTCCCGCACCACTTCTCACATTTAATTTATCAACTGTTACTGTGGCTGATTGTGTTGTCGCAGCTTCTACTTGTTTGTTAGGGCTTACTATTGTGCTGAATAAAAACAAGGCCACAGTTAGAAAAAGAGTAAGCCGTAAAGTTTTAGATAATTTCATAGTATCCTCCTTAAATATAATTCATCTGGTTTTGATAGTTATAGACCATTATGAATGGTGCCTGACACCCTTAATATCTTACTAATAGCATTCCCTATTCTGTTACTCTTCAGCGGTATTGTCAGTTTAATTCCCTTCTCAATTCTAAAGCTTAATTCTTAAATTTCGTCTATTGCTTCTCTCTCAGCATCTCCATGGGTCCAGGCCCCATGTTCAATAATCGGAATAATTACCTGCGTTTTCCTTAAAGCCCTTTGTAATATTTCAAACCTAACCTAACCCTGCCATAGCCTATCTATAGTAACTTCACCGTTCACAGACTTTAACAGAAACACATCCGGATTGCTAAGGTTTCTCCATTGCTCAAAACCAAAGTCCGGAAGATAATTTTTTAATAGTAAAGACATTAAATTCCCATGGGTAACGAGGAGCGTGTTTTCCGAATCACTCTTTAATATCTTCTCTACCACACTTACAATGCGGTGCATCGCTTCACGGCTGGACTCACCGTGGTCGAACGTTAAATCTAGGTCATCAAATGTTGCTTTTAGTTTATCAAGCCAATCAGGTAAATTTTCCGTACTTAAAATTCGCTCAGTTAACCTATTTTCGACCACAAAGTCAATTTCTTCTCGCTCAGCAACCCGCTCAATTGACTGGACTGCGCGTAAATAGGGACTTGAAATGATACGGTTAATTTTCATGTCTGCAAAGAACTCGGCTAAATCGGCCGCTTGCCTAACTCCTCTTTCAGTAAGTTGGGCCTCACTCGATTGACCTTTTGCTTCACAGTGCCTTATCACATAAATCTTTTTATCCAAGTAATCATCCCCAATAAATAAGTCAGCAACTGTAATTAAATTCGTTGTATTTATTAAATCTCCTTCCTTATTCTTCTAAAATTAATAAAAGAACAACAACACATAGAGTTGGAGTCCAATAATATCCACTATGTCGGTCATATCTTTCTTATTTTAGGAAAAAATAACAATATCTGAAATAAACTGGAGGTAATTAAATGGCTAATCAAAGCTTTTTTAATGGTATTAATAGTAGTGGTGTCTTTCCATTCGTTAATATTGACAATGATGCCAATACAAAATTAAATGAAGACCAATATGAAGTATATGTGAATGATAATTTAGTGGGACATAAAACGCTTAAGAATCCTGGCGAGAAATTATCCGATATTGACGGCTTTTTACACAATCAGGGACTTAGTGACTTTTCCACGTCTTTAGATGGTGACCACTATCAGATTCAAACAAATGAGCAAGATGATATTACGAATGCATTATCGGTTTATTTTAATAACCGTTAAGGCATTTACCGTTCTCCACAAATTTGTCTTTCATTTTTATCCAAAGGCTCAGTCAAAGTCTGAGCCTTATATTTATGAAACTTCCAAACCAATAAAATTAACAAATTCCCTCACCACCGATAATTCCAGCGAGGAGTTTCGGTAATTCATCCAACTCTCCAAGACAATTTCTTCTCCGTTATCTGCAGGTAAATTCAAAATATGTACCGGGTCATCTGGTTGCAAACAAAAGGATGGGACAAAGCCCACACCTAGTCCACTAATGACCATTTTCTTACAGGTTTCTACATAATCCGTTTCCATCATTATCATAGGAGGATGGGCAAACTGTTTTTGCCACCAAGTACCAAATACTCTTTTAATAGACGGAGTGGCAATATAAATAAAATTTTGGGTAGGCAAGTCTTCTAAACTTAGTTTTTCCTTAGAAATCAAACAAATGTTATTCCGATCAATTAACACTTTTTGGTCATCCCATTTATGCCCTGCACTTTCAATTCCTATATGGATTTCTCCGTCCTCCAAAAGTTTCATAATTTCTTTCCCTAACCCGGTCTTCAGTTGAATTTTGACCTTCGGAAACGCTTTGTTAAAGCTCGCCAATATAGGAGGTAATTTATAAATCGCAAAATTATTGGAAACACCGAGCCGAAGCGTACCTTGTACTTCACTTCCCATATTTTGAACTTTTTCAATAACTTTGCTTCTTTGAAGTAGGAGACTTTTGGCACTTTCAACCAGGTATTCTCCTTGCAGTGTAAATTGAACTCCTTTATTCCCTCTGATCAGAATCACGATATCCAGTTCTTTTTCTAATTGCTGTATTCGATAAGTGATTGCCGGTTGTGAAAGGTATAAGCGGTCAGCTGCTTTCTTAATATTCTTTTCTTCAAAGAGTACTTCTAAAATAGTAAAATCACGAAAGTCCACAATTTCCCCTCACTTACCTTGATATAAATTTCTTTTTGCATTTGCTATAAAAAACCAATATTTTCTTTGAAAACGAATTCATACTACAATCATACTATAACAAACCGCTTGTTTACCTAAGAGAAAAGTAGTCTTTTATGCATTGAATTATGACAATTTTTCAAACTATTAGAAGGGAAGAACTCGCATGATGAAAATATCAATAACATCCTATACAACAGACATGACTGATGGAGATTTACGGCAATTAAGCCAATTAGGGGTAGACTGCATTGATTTTGGGAAAGGTTCCGCCTTTGCCGGAGTAAAAGAACAAGGGTATCCAGATTTAGATCAATTGATAAAATTAAAGCGCCGCATTCGGTCATTTGGTATGGATATTAATCGAGTGACATTGCCAGATATCTCATCTAAATTTATGAACAACGAACCTGGCAGTGAAAGAGAACTAGAAAACTCTATTAACGCGATCAAAGTATTTGGGGAAGCTGGCGTACCGCTTGTTAGACAACGATTTGAAGGTGATACCTTCCCACATTTGACTACTCAATATCGCTCTATTCAAAGAGGCGGCGCGATTGCCCGCGGGGAAAGTCTTGGTTTTACAAAGGAAAACTTCCCTCATCCATCATTGGAAGAATATGAAAACCAATGGCTGCGATTCTGTGATGCCTATAAGGAAATGGTTCCAGTCGCTGAAGATTACAACGTCCTATTAGGTATGCATCCTTCAGATGCCCCGCATCCTGAAACCCTGTTTGGCGGACTTGGCTATCATCGCCTTACCGACGCTTTCCCTAGCAAAAATGTCGGTTATATATACTGCATTGGAACACGCGCAGAAGAAGGCGGAAGCCCTCTTGTCATCAATGAAATTAATAACTATGGACGAAAAGATAAAATTTTCCTTGTACATTTCCGTAATGTGAGAGGAAGTCTGCCTACAACAAAAGCGTTTGAAGAAGCTCTGTTAGATGACGGTGACATGAATATGTTTAAGATTTTACTAGAGTTAGATAAAGTTGGTTACAATGGCTGCTTGAATCCTGACCATGTTCCAATCCTTGAGGGAGTACAAATTGAACATAACCCTAGTTGGCCAAATACTTGCATCCAATGGAATTATAACAATATTGGCTATGTCTATTCGATTGGATACATTAAAGCGCTCCTCGCAGCCCTGGTTGAATTCAAACATTAACCTAACTTGGTTTTTTTCACTTTAATTATGCTCCACCTCTATTCACCTATACCAAACACCTTCCTTATTCATACATTAATAAAAAATCAGAAAATGTTAGAAAGGAAACTGGAGGTATACAGAGTTATGTTGGAGCTAAAGCAATCTCAACATGGGCGAGGGATTTTTGCTACACGTAATATCAAGAAGGATGAGCTATTAGAGGTGTCACCAGTTATCATCTTCCCTAAAGAAGAGTTTAAGTACTTGGAGAAAACGACTTTGATTGACTATGTCTTCTGGTGGGGAAAAGACTTCGATGAATGTGCATTAGCACTAGGTATTGGTTCGCTATTTAACCATTCCAGCAAACCGAACGCTATCTTTAAAAGGAAACTAAAAAAGAGCACTATTAACTTTTATGCCTATACCGACATAGAAGCTGGTGAGGAAATTCGCATTAATTACAATGGTGACCCTGAAGACAAAACACGATTATGGTTTGAGAAATAATAAAACACATAGTAAGCGTCCAAATCCCATTAGAAATAGGATTTGGACGCTTTTTTTAGGCTTTATTAAACCTTTTAAATTGACATTTATTTTAATGTATATTATTCTAGTAAAGTTATTTTATATAAAACCTATAAAAATACTAGGAGATGTAAGAAACATGAAGAAATTTGCACTAATTTTTTTAGCCCTCCTTCTTACCGTAGCTTTAGGCGCTTGTAGCAGTAAAGAAGAAAAGGTAAGTTCTGCTGCTAAGAGTAAAAGCCTTTATGACCAGATTAAGGCAAAAGGTGAAATTACAATTGGGACAGAAGGTACCTATGCTCCTTTTACTTATCATGATGACTCTCAAAAGCTAACAGGCTTTGATATAGAAATTGCTGAAGAAGTATTTAAAAGATTAGATATTAAACCCGTTTTCGTTGAAACAAAATGGGATGGCATGATCGCCGGTCTTGATGCTAAGCGTTATGACATGGTTGCAAATGAAGTTGCTGTTCGTCCTGACCGTTTAGAGAAATACGATATGTCAGAACCGTATATTGTCTCAAAAGCTGTTCTTGTTGTTCATGAGAACAATAACGATATTAAAACACTTGATGACTTAAAGGGTAAAAAAGTTGGACAATCATTAGACAGTAACTATCGCAAAATTGCTGAAGCACATGGGGCAACCAATACAGTTGTTGAAGGATTTAATCAATCCATCGACCTCATTACTTCAAAACGTATTGATGCAACAATTAACGATAGCCTTTCATACCTAGACTTAAAGAAACAGCGTCCTGATCTTCCGATTAAAAAGGTTTATGAAGAAGCAGACGCAACAAGCAATGCTTTTCTTTTCCGTAAAGGTAATAAAGAGCTAGTTGATGCGATAAATGGCGCTCTTGCAGATATGAAAAAAGATGGTACGTACCTAGCAATCTCTAAAAAATGGTTTAATGAGGACGTATCTAAGTAAAGGAATGGAACAATATGTTTGCAGACCAAGAACGAATAGATCGAATTATAGGAATCCTTAGTGATTCCTTTTTTCCTATTTTAAAAGCAGGAATTCAGTTTACGATACCATTAACAATTATCACCTTTATTCTAGGGCTAATTTTAGCCTTCTTTATTGCACTTGCACGGCTATCCAATCTAAAAGGCTTAAACGTTGTCGCCAAATTTTATGTTTGGATCTTTCGTGGTACTCCTTTACTCGTTCAAATCTTTATTCTATTTTACGGATTACCTAGTATGGGAATAACACTTGATCCATTTCCGGCTGCGGTCATTGCCTTTACGTTAAATAAAGGTGCTTACAGTTCGGAAATTATTCGAGCAGCAATTCTTTCCATTCCAAAGGGTCAATGGGAAGCAGCTTATTCAATAGGAATGACCAAATCTCAGGCAATGAGACGAATTATTATTCCTCAAGCCATCCGTGTATCATTGCCACCGCTCGGGAATTCTTTTATTAGTTTAGTAAAAGACACTTCCTTAGCAGCAACCATTACGGTTACGGAATTATTTCAAAAAGGTCAACAAATCGCAGCTGCTACCTATGAGCCTCTGTGGATTTACATTGAAGTCGCCTTTATCTATTTAATCTTCAGTACAGTTCTTTCATATATCCAGACAAAAATGGAGATTCGATTTGAGCGAAGTGTAGCTAAATAATGGAGGTGATACAATGATTCACATAGACAATTTGCATAAAAGTTTTGGTCAGCTTGAAGTATTAAAAGGGATTGACCTGACCATCCCAACAGGAAAGACAGCCGTGATTATCGGCCCTTCCGGCTCTGGAAAAACAACTTTACTACGTTGTCTCAACCTTTTAGAAATACCTAATCAAGGTTCCATTGAACTTGGGGGTCAATCCATCAATTTTGACCAAAATAATAAAATGAAGTCAAAAGAACTTGTTTCTTTTCGTAAAAATACGGGCATGGTCTTTCAAAATTACAACCTATTTCCACATTTGACTGCAATTGAAAATGTAATGGAAGGCCAGACCACTGTTCTTAAAAGGTCAAAGTCAGAAGCAGAAAATAAAGCACGAGCTCTTCTCGATAAAGTTGGTTTGAGAGAACGTGCCGAGATGTATCCTCATCAATTATCAGGGGGACAACAACAACGTGTTGGAATCGCCCGGGCTATGGCCATGGAACCTAAAGTTCTGCTGTTTGATGAACCTACTTCTGCATTAGACCCTGAGTTAGTTGGCGAAGTTTTAAAAGTCATGAAGGATTTATCAAAAGAGAATATGACGATGGTCATTGTAACCCATGAAATGAACTTTGCTAAAGATGTGGCCGACCAAGTCATTTTCATGGACCAAGGAGTTATCATAGAAAAAGGTACTCCAGAAGAGGTATTTGAGAACACCCAAAATCAACGGACTTTACAGTTCTTGAATAAGGTCGCTTCACGATCATAGCAGAAATACTGTTGCACACCCTTTACCCAAAAAGCTCTTCCTAATGAAAATTAGGAAGAGCTTTTTTATTTACATGTCCTTAGGATCCAAGCATAAAGGCCATCAATGATTTATCTTCTTTAAAATTCCAATCAATAAAGATATCTCGTATTGATTTTTTAAAAATATCCTCAAATCTACCTTCCCGGTGGAAATATACTTTTTCCAACTCATCCTTTGTAAATCTAAGTTCTTTTTCAAACCCTTTTTCAATTAATGCCTTTTCAATAGGGACAAGTATACCGCTTCTTTCAACTAAATAAATGGTTGGTGAAATGGGATAGATATGGATATGATCAGGTACTTTTTCAACCAAGTAACTGAGCCGCCCAACCTCCGATTCTAACCTTTGGGTATCAATATCCACTTGACTAACCTGACCTATTATCTCCTCTAATACAAAAATAAGAATGCCCGAATTATTTGGGAAGTTCCAATCATGATAGTATTCTTCTACATCGACTCCCAGAGTCACTTTTACTACCCCTGTTATTTCACTCAAGACGTGGTTAATAATAACGGCTCTTATATCGTCAACATACCTATTCTGTCCTTGCTGTAACAAGATTTCTTCCATTGGGGTTAAAAACCCGCGAATATACGTGACGAGATGATTTTTAGACAGGGTGGTCCTACATGTCTGCGGGCCTTTTCCAAAATTTTTTCTTAACAACTTACTAATATAACTACTAATAAATTCTTCCTTATTTTGATTAATCATCCATTTCTACTCCTTAAGCAGGTACAATAAATCCATCATTTTATTATGTACCAAAGACCAACTTGTTAAAAAAAAACATGTGGTAAGCAGGAAAATCCTTTTGCCACATGTTTTCGATTCATTGATATTCCTTATAAAAAACAAAAATTAGATAGTTTCGGTTCTTTTCATAATCCCAAACAATGAATATATCTTCGATGATGCGATTAAATAAATCCTCAAATAAACTCTTATTTTTCAAATAACCGCTTTTGATTTCCCTAGCTTGATGAAGCAGCAGGTCGAGATTTCCTTGTTCATACGCTAAACTTTCTAATTGTAAGAGGACATCTCTCGCTTCAATCGCACAAATATTTTGTGTAAACTTTACTACCTTTAAACCAACCGGTCGTTTATGATAACGGGTCCCTACAAAATCAATTAAGTTAAAAAGAGTTTTTTCAAAATCTTCTTCCATTTTTACTTCATCACTAGATGGAACATTTTCTAACAGAATAATTCCTTTATTCGAAACATAATTCCAATCATGGAAAAAATGATCAATTCCCCCCCCGAATACCTTCGAAACTTCCGGTTTAAACTCATTGATGACTGCATTGATTACGGCTGAACGAAAATTATGGACTAAAATCAACTGATTATTTTCCAACAAAACTTCCTCTGCTGGCGTAATAAAGTTTCGCATATATACATATAATCGGTTTCCTTTTGACATCATCGTACAAGTTTCTGGTCCCTTACCAAATCTGCGCTTGAGGAGCTTACTAAATGTACTGCTAAGATATAGCAAATTCTCTTGTGTAGATTTACTCATTAACTTCTCCTTTCAGGAAAATAAAAAGACCTAACTTCTAGGAAAAGAAGTTAGGTCACGGCTAAGACGACTATTATTATAGTTTCTTCCATTTACCATACAAGTTATTATTATAAGTTTTTGCTAAATATATGTTGACTGCCATAACTAATGACTGCAAGACATTAGACTTTAATAGTTTACCACGATATTTACCTTACTAGCAATCACTTAGTTTAAGTGAAGGATGGTAAACTTACTTCGATACAGGTTCCATTCGTACTGCTGGTAATATTAACTTTCCCCTTATGCTCTTCAATGATTTGAAAACTAACGGGCATCCCAAGTCCGGTCCCATATTCTTTTGTAGTATAAAACGGTTCATTTATTCGGTTAATCATTTCGGGAGGAATACCGCATCCTTGGTCGATGATTCGAATCTGAACACGTTTTCCCGCAGTAATGGACCCTTCAATTAAGATCCTGCCGCCATCTGGCATGGCCTCAATTGCATTTTTTATATAATTGATAAAAACTTGTTTTAATTGATTTTCATCCCCTAAAATTGCTTCTTTCAAGTAACTAAACTTTTTTTCAACCTGAATATTATTTAATAACATTTGTGACTCCATTAATGCTAGAACTTGATCTAATAAGGAAGTAATCGTCAATTTTTCATACTTTTTTTTGATTGGTGTTGCCAATACCATTAGTTCCTTGAGAATTACTTCAATACGTGCAACCTCTGACTCTACGATATCATAATACATAGGCTCCCCATGATAATCCCTAGCCATTAATTGTAAAAATCCTTTTATCGCTGTTATCGGATTTCGAATCTCGTGGGCAATTCCCGCCGCTAATTGACCTGCCACCGCTTGTTTTTCCGATAGTAATTGTCTTTCTTTTTTTATTAGAGTGATATCTTTTAAAACCACATAAGACCCCACCACTTCCTTATTAAAAAGGATTGGGAATGCAGTAACATTAACATCCATTAATGTTTCGGGTGCGGGTCTCATACTGATCTTTGCATCAAAATTTGTTAGTTTTTCCCGGCCTTTTTCGAAGAAGAACGTTTGTGATTCATTCAAACATGTGGAGAGGAATATATGACTCAACCTCATCTGTAATAATTCAGGTATGGAACAACCTAAGAGAGTTTCGCAAACATCATTCACATACACCAATTGCCCATCCAAATTCAGTATAAAGAATGGGTCTGCATTTTTTGATAAAACAGAGAAATCCTTATCCACATTGACATCGATATATATTTGAAGCAGAAAGTTTAGACGTTTTATCTCGTCCCTCTCCATTTTCCCCCACCTCTCTTTATTTGCGAAAATAGCCCTTATATAAAAAAGCCAAAATAAGCGTAGAGATCCTACGTCTTATTTTGGCTTAAATTCTAGCATCAATAGGTCTAGAGATTCATTGCCTTTAAAAATACGCACTAACTTTTTTCTAAATTCACAAGTAGACTAGAGCATATATCCCTATATCCACTTTTAATACTATACCTATTTGTAAAAATATTCAATTAATTTTTTTAATTTAGATAATTTGCTTTTTTATAGTCAACCATCTAGCGAAGAATATGGAAAGTTTAAGTATGACCACTGGATATTAATATAGGAAAATTTAGAGCCAGCCGTTGTTTCATTCTAATTAACCTAAGTATCTATGGTATAGCGCCTTCGCTTCGGATATATCCTTCGTTCCATGTACTAAAACCCTTCCGTCTCTAAAAACTACTAATCGGTGAGAATTCACAGTATACGATAGAAGGTAAGGATTTCGCTCCACGGCTCCTCCTTGATTCGCAAATATTTTTTCTAAAGCCTCCAAATCACGAACCATTGGAATCGAAGGACGTATCTGAACTGAATCTCTTCCACATAGGACAGCTGTTTTTGTTTGATTTTCGAATGATAAATAAGGGTAAGTACGTTCTTCCCCGCAAGAAGGACAATCCCTCTTTTTCAATTTATCTACTTGTATGGAACTATATTGGTTTTTCCATAGATCAAAAGAAACAAGTTTATTTCGCAATGAATCCAAGTCACCAACCAAAATTTTCAGTGCTTCACTTATTTGAAAAGAAACGACCATGTTAACAGCTGGACTAATAATTCCAGCTGTATCACAGGTTAATCCTCCAAGAGGAACGGTTTCTACTAAACAAGAAAGGCAAGGTGTTTGTTCAGGAATGATTGTGAAGGAGATTCCGTAGCTTCCAACGCAAGCACCGTAAATCCATGGGACACCATACATTTGGGATACATCGTTAATAATCATTCTTGTTTCGAAATTATCCGTTGCATCCATAATAAGATCAACTTTTTTGGCCCAGTCTTCCAGCTCTGACACAGAGGCATCCGCAATGATTGCCTCCATTTTCACAGAAGAGTTAATGGCTGTTAAGCGGTTTTTGGCCGCTATTACTTTAGGAACTCTATTTTTGGCATCTTCTTCTGTATATAACTGCTGCCGCTGTAAATTGGACCATTCTACATAATCACGATCAACAATGGTAAGTTTACCAATTCCAGCGCGGACAAGTGCTTCGGCACATGCTGATCCGAGTGCCCCCACTCCAATTATGAGGACATGTTTATCGGAAATTCGCCGCTGCCCGTCTTTTCCAATGGACGAAAAAAGTTCTTGTCGTGAGTACCGATTAATCACCCGATACTCATTCCTTCCTTTGGACTGCTTGCTGTAGCATATCTCTTTTTCTCGATTCGGCCGGCCTCATAGCCTAAACGTCCAGCTTCAATCGCTAATCTCATTGCTTTTGCCATTTTTACCGGATCCTTGGCCGCTGATACAGCCGTATTCAATAAGACGCCATCAGCTCCTAATTCCATTGCTAAAGCCGCATCGGCCGGTGAGCCAATTCCAGCATCAACAATAACAGGAACGACGGCTTGTTCGATAATAAAGCTAAGGTTTACGGGATTGATGATACCTTGACCAGATCCAATTGGCGAGGCCCCTGGCATCACAGCATGACAGCCAGCTTCTTGAAGTTTCCTAGCTAATACAACATCATCTGAGGTATAAGGGAGGACAATAAATCCTTCCTTCACTAATTCTTCTGTCGCCTTTAAGGTTTCAATCGGGTCAGGAAGTAATGTTTTATCACATCCAATCACTTCCACTTTAATCATATCGCATAGGCCAGAAGCTTTTGCTAATTTGGCAATACGGACGGCCTCAGCCGCTGTTTTCGCACCTGCTGTATTTGGCAGTAGCGTATATTTATTGGTGTCTAGCTGTTCTAAAAAATTCGGCTGACTTGATTCAAAAATATTCATTCGTCTTACCGCGAACGTGAGGATTTCTGCTTCGGAAACTTCCACTGCTTCCTTTTGAATTTCATAGCTTGGATACTTTCCCGTTCCTAGAAACAAACGAGATTGAAAGGATAATGAACCTATTTTTAACATGTCAACCGCCTCCTACAAAATGAACTATTTCAATTCGATCTTTATCTGATAATCTAGTACTTTGGTGATCTATTTTGGTTAATATTTCACCGTTTACTTCCACAACTACAACCTTATCGTGGATTTCATAGTGTTTGAGAACATCTGAAACAAATACGACATGCTCTGGTAATTGGATATACTCGCCATTTAATATTACTTCCATCTTTAACCTCCTAACCAACTGTCTCTTTGTGCCTTTCAAGGTGAAAAGCTGCGAGAAGAGCGTCATCTTGCTGTCTACCTGCTAATAGGTCAGCCACTATTTTCCCTGTAATTGGACTTAATAAAATCCCATTTCGAAAATGCCCTGCTGCAACGAACAATCTCTTCCATCTTGGATGCTCGCCAATATAAGGGATTCCATCGCCTGTCTGCGGTCTGAATCCTGACCACACTCGCTCCCATGCTGCTTCCTTAATCTGAGGAACTAATTGAGTCGCTCTTTCTATTAATGAAGCAATTCCTTCAGGGGTAACCTTGTTATCAAAGGTATTTTCAATCATGGTAGCACCAATATAAATTTCCCCATTCCGTTTTGGTACCAAATAACAGCGTTTGTCGGAAAAAATAGTCGTGTTAATAATCGGCTCCTCCGTTCGAACGGAAAAGCATTCTCCTTTAACAGGATACACGCTAATGTCCAGTCCCGATTCACGCATTAATTTCGCTGCCCAAGCTCCGGTGGCCACGACAACTTGTTCACTATTTATGACACCATTGGTCGTTTTAACCCCTTTAACCTGACCGTTTTCAAAAATAAAAGAAAGAACCTCCGTATTTTCAAGAATTTTCGCTCCAAAAATAACAGCCGCTTTTGCAAACGCTTGTGTTAACTTTGCTGGCTGCACATGTCCATCGTTGGGGAGATACATCCCTCCAACAACACTTGGTGCTAAAGACGGTTCCATTTCTCGTAATACCTTTCCATCCAGCCATTGTATAGTTGGATCCCAATTCCTTTGATAGTTGACCTGTTTTTTTACTTCTACTGCTATTTCTTCCGTTTCTGCAATTTTCAGCATTCCTTTATTCACGAACTCGATATCAATTCCAGTATATTCATTTAACTCGCTTGATAGAGTAGAAAACATTGCTTGACTCTTTAATGCCAACTGGAATAAAGGACCATCTTGTTCAATCTCAGCTTGTGCTGCCAGCATACCGGCAGCCGCACTGGAAGCTTGGCAAGCCAATCTATCCTTCTCAATTATGATTACTTTTCTACCCATTTTTGATAGTTGATAGGCAATAGAGGATCCGTTAATCCCTCCTCCGATAATGGCAACATCAAATGAATTTTCCACTTGTTCCATCTCCATCTCTTAATACATTTAAATAAGCCTTTACTGCTACTAATGGATCGCGAGCTTCTAATACTCCTGACATGACCGCGATTCCTTTTGCCCCAGCAGCTAGTACCCGCCCCGTATTCTCGGGGGTTATGCCTCCAATGGCAATTACCGGAACCTCTAATTGTGCGATCCTTGATAATTCCTCAAGACCTTTAGGGGTCATTCCTGGTTTTGATTGCGAAGGGAAGACATGGCCGAAAAGCACGTAATTAACACCATTTTCTTTTGCTTTTTGTCCTTCTTCGTAGGAGTGGATGGAACTTCCTACCCTAAGCTGAGGAAAATTCCCTTTGACAATGGCAGCATCTAAACTATGAAAGGCTAATTGAACCCCACCAGACTTTGTAACTAAGGCAACATCCACTCGATCATTGATTATAATCTTTGATAGTGGCACGTTTGTCGTTGTTAGAAGTTCAACTGCTTGAAAAAGTTCCCTCGCTGTTTTTTGTTTTTCTCGTAAGTGAATCGCGGTTACATATGGATGAATATCCATGACAATTTCACATAGCTGCTCGATTGGCATTTTACCATTGGATATAATATGTAACTCTTTAACACTAGTTAAAATACAAGTCACCCCCTATAATCAAGATTCCGAATCTCAATGAAATAAAGTGAAAAACAAAAAACCACTTCCTTTTGATAAGAAAGTGGTTGATAATTTGAAATATAAACATGATTCTTCAAATATCCATGTTTCCACTTCCCTACGCTGGTATAACCCAGATCAGGTTCATAGAGTCCCGAAGTATCACTTCAATCTCAGCCCTTTAAAAAGGCACCTCTAGCGGATTGTTATCTATTCATTTATAAAAATTCCCTTGCATGGTTAATGTTAACACTTCGATTAGAAATGTCAAATAAATTCTTATACATCCCTTTCAAATATACTCTGCCTTTACATGAAAAAAGATTATTTCACTATGGTCAGTTTTTGGCCAATATAGATTGGTTGATTGGGATCAAGATTGTTGGCTTTGACGATGGAGTCAATCGTTACACCATTCTTCTGGGCAATCTTCCAGAGAGAGTCGCCCGCAACAACGGTGTAAACAACAGTTGATACCGTTGGAAGGGTGACAGTAAATTTTGCTACATACCCAGAATCCGCAGTACTGCTGTCTTTCTGGTATTCTATTGAATACCAGTCTCCGATTGCGGAATAAATTTTTATATCTGTATTCATCGGGAGCACAATCTTTGTATCATACTGAGTTCCTGGATTGGTTCTAACATTGACGTTTGTCCTTGTCTTAGCATTCTCGATTGCTTGAATCTCCTGATTGGATGGAACTTTAATTAATGGCTTGGAGACATATCCTTTCAGAACCGCACTGACAATTCTGTACTCAATCTGATACCAATCACCTGTTTCTCCTGTTATGACCACTTCTGAACCAGCAGGGATTGTTCTTAGTATGGTACTTTGTGTGGTAGCTGCCGAGCGCAAGTTGGAATTTTTCAAGGTTAAACCGAAGCCTTCTGTAATCAGAATGGATTTGTCACGTGCTGTATATTCATTCTTATTCCCAGCAAGATCTGTGAGTTTTACAATTGGATAGTAATTTCCGCGGATTACGTTAAAGCCACGGCTGTTTTTTCCATCCCAATAAAAATTGGATGTACCCTTCAAGTGTCTTCCCCACCCAATGGTTTGAACTACCTGGCCGCTTTCATCAACAATGGTTACATCCATATCTGCCGTTTCACTTATGGTAATGGGAATTTTAATTTGGTTCTTCCCATCCTGCATAGAAAGCTGGCTGACTGCTGGCAAATCGATCGTTGCCGTTGGTTTTTCTGTATCTAACTGGGATGTTTTTGGCACGGCGTACGTATATAGAAATTGATTCGTCTCTGTTACAAAAATCGTGTCTTTGATGACGCCGATTGGCCGCAAGCCAGATGCGCCTGTAGTAGGTGTCAGCTGAAGAGTTGAATAAATAAGCTGACCATTAGCGATATTAAAGAATTTTATTTTGTTGTAATTTCCCAAAATAATTTTATCAGAGGCTACGACCATTCCACTTGACCCTTTAATGGTCTGAAGTCCACCAGCAACAAACTGTTCTGCATACAAGGTCTTCCATTTCTGAACTCCGGTATTTTTGTCTACCGCGATGATATTGGTCTCATCTAGGACAATTAAAGAATCACTCGTTACAGAAAGAGGTTGTGTAAACATTCCCGAAGGGCTAAACTTCCATAATGTTCTTCCGCTCGCTGCATCCAATGCCCAAATGTTCCTTGTTGTCGCCGGTTTCGTTTCGAAGTAAAGCTTCCCATCTTTATAGACAGGAGCCCCATAAATAGGCAAACTTGAATCCAGATCAAATGTCCAAAGCACCGTGCCTGTAGACGTGTCGAATGCATACATTTTGGATGTCATTTGAACTGGATTCCGTATATTTGCAAACAGTCGATTATCACCGGCAGCGAAAACTCCTTCCAACCGCTCTTGGAATTTAAGGGGATAATTCCATCTCTTTTGACCCGTATTTACATCTACCGTACCAATTGCATCCAAACCTTCGGTGGTTCTCGTTAAATAATATAAGGTATTCTGGTCAATTAAAAGGCGATTCGCAAAGCTATCAACGGTCCAAAGTGTCTGTGAAGAGGTACCGTTATCCTGAATCGCATAAATTTTAGTCATCGTTGAAGCGTAAATCACTCCGTCTCTTGCTATTAAGTCAAGAAACCCATTCTGTTCTTCTATTGAAAAATTCCATCTCTCTTTGTAAGTATCTAAGTCGGTGGCAGAGAGTATTTTTTTAGAAATCCGTTCAGCCGAATACAGTTGATTGCGATTTACACTAAACAACGCAGAAGCATTATTAAATGGATCTTTCTTTAAAGTCAATAACGTCAAATCCGCAGGCATGGTGGCACTTGAATAATTAGTATTTGCCTGATCGGCTAAATGCATTTCCCAGTTTTGGTCATCTGCCCTTAGGTTCTGATTCGCTGCCAGTCTCTCGAATTCCGTTATTCTTTGTCTTAAGTGTTCGTTCTGAGCCTTTAATTGATGATAATCACTTGTTACTCTGTAAGCCATTTGTTTTTGATCAAAAGAAACCCTTGTAACCAACCTGACCAACTCCGTAATCGGTACATATATGAATGGGTGCTGGGGGTGTTTAGGTTGGAAATTTAAGAAAGGGTTATTTCTATTAAAATGATTGAAACCTGCCATATTTGAACATCACACCTCCATTTTTGTGCTTGCATCATTTTATGCACATTAGCCTAGGAGGTGATGTTCATTTAACTTTCATAACAAAAGCAACCTCAATCCTTTACCTGTTTAGGAATAAGGATGAGGCTGTTTTTTTAGCAGGCTATTCAGTTTTACACTGGTAGCCAATGCAATTAGATAGAATCTAATTAATACTTATCAATTGTAGCCCCAAGGACGGATGCTCTGATGAAATCAAGATTTTGGAAACGTTTAAGTTCCGCTGGCGTACCAGTTACAACGGCACCGTTTAATCTGATATTTCCATTTGTTGTTTGGATATTTTCTTTAATCCCCTTCAGAGCCTCATTAATAGCACTTTTATGAATGCCTTTATTCCTCAACTGTTCCAGCATCGTGATGAACCCTTTTCCATTTTCTTCAGAATAAGGAATTTCAGATCTAACCTCAAACCCAAAGGCACCTCCACCTCCCTTAGTCTTTACACTATCCTGATCAAGAGTCGTTTCCATATATTCCATTTGAGCAGTTGACGTTGTATCGACCCATAGCCAATTAACATTTTCCTGCCCTAACTTCTCAGCCAATTCTATTATTGTCATTGGTTTCTTAAAGGACAAAGCAACTTCTATTAACATATTCTCATCTAATTTTACAGCAGTATCAAGTTCATGTGGCAAATAGTCGTAAGATAAACCAGGATAATAAAAATCTATTTTTCTTTCATTGTTGAAATCATTATAACGAACATATCTTTTGGCTTCTTCATTTAAAGTATTGACTTCCATCATTCCGCTTCCCCTTTCAATCGTTTCTATCCTTCCGAATAGAGGGATATTTTCTGTCTTTTTATCCCAAAGTATTGAGCGGTCACCGATGGTTTTACGGTATGTTGTCTCTGCTGTAATGCTAAAAAGATTGTAGTTATAGGAAGTACCGCCAACTGAAATATTTGCTCCGTGAATGCTATTGTAAAAATAATCTTGATCCTGTATTCGATTAGTTAGGATATATTGACTGCCCATAAAAACAATGGTCAACAAGATGGTAGTGGTAAGAACCGTAATGATGATGTATTTAATTGTTTGCTTCATTTTCGATTTTTTGACGGCCTTCTGCAAAGAAGGACTACTCAAAAAATCGATGTTCTCCCCTTTTTTTGGTTCGTGATTATCACTCATGATTTACCTCCTTATAAATCTTCTCTAACTTTTTCCTGGCCCTAAATAAATTCGTCTTGACAGAACTTACATTCATTTCCAATAGATTTGAAATTTCTTCGTATTTTAAACTTGAATGATACTTTAATAACAATAGCTCTTGATAATGCGGTTTTAACTGAGAGAGCGCATATCCAAGTTCACTATTTCTTTCCTTTTTGAGAAATATTTCTTCAGGATGCTCACTTATATCTATTTCTAGAAGCCCCTCGTTTAAATTCAACTCATACCGCCCATATTTTCGGCATTTATCATAATAGAAATTTAACGCTACTCGTATCAACCAACTCCGTATTTTTGATGTCTGGATTGAATCGTAATATAGTAGAAATCTATAAGCAGATTCCTGAACTGCATCCTCTGCATCCGACTGAGGAATGCCCAGTTTACGTAAGTACCTATACACAATATTAAGTTCTATATTGAGCTCGTTTTTATTATTTATGGCATTCATCATCGTCCTCCTGCCTACTAGACGTATTGCCTAAAGAAAAGTTTACATTATATTTTAAAAAATAATTGAATTTATAAAAGAAGTGGCAAAAAGAAATACAATACGATAGCTTGATAGATCAACTCAACGCCTTGAAATAACATACCTAAACAAACAAAAGAGCCCTTCCAAAAATAGAAAGGGCTCTGAGTATTTTGTTAAGATTAGATTTAAACCGTTTGATGCTGCTGTTGGCGGAGTTTCTGGGCAGCAGTCACCATATTTTTAAGCGATGCAATGGTTTCTTCTTCATGACGTGTTTTTAAACCACAATCTGGATTCACCCAGAACTGTTCTTTTGGAATAACCTCTACACTATCTTTTAATATCGCACTGATTTCTTCTACATTGGGCACTCGTGGACTATGAATATCGTACACTCCTAAACCAATCCCAAGTTCGTATGGATCTTGTTTAAGAGATTGAATCAACTCTCCATGACTCCTAGACGTTTCAATGGAAATAACATCTGCATCAAGAGCACGAATAGGCTCAATAAAGTCATTAAACTCGCAATAGCACATATGGGTATGAATTTGTGTTTCATTTTTCACACTGGAAGTGGCTAATTTAAAGGCATTGACCGCCCATGCCAAATATTCCGCCCATTTTTCTTTACGTAATGGCAATCCTTCGCGTAATGCCGGTTCATCTACTTGAATAATGGCAATACCTGCATCTTCTAACGCTTGTATCTCTTCTCTCAGCGCTAAGGCGAGTTGGTTGGCTACTTGTTCACGTGAAATATCATCACGGACAAAAGACCAATTTAAGATGGTGACAGGACCCGTTAACATCCCTTTCACATACTTAGACGTTAATTGCTGGGCCACCTCTACCTCCTTCACAGTCATGGGAGCGACCCACTCGACATCACCATAAATAATTGGTGGTTTAACACAGCGTGAACCATAGGATACCACCCATGCTTTTTCTGTAAAGGCAAAACCTTCTAGTTTTTCTCCAAAATACTCAACCATATCCGTTCGCTCAAATTCACCATGAACGAAAACATCCAGTCCAATCTCTTCTTGAATTTGAATCCAACGAGCTGTTTCACCCTTCAAGAACGCTGCATATTCAGCGTCGGTGAGTTCCTTTTTCCGCCAGGCCGTACGAGTACGTTTTACTTGATCCGACTGAGGGAAACTGCCAATCGTTGTGGTTGGAAAATCTGGTAAATTCAGTGCCTCTTTCTGCAAAGGCTGGCGTTCGTTAAATGTCAATGGACGGGCAAAATGTTCAGGTTTTATTTGTAATTCAAGCCCCTCCACCCGTGCATTTTTCCTCGCCTCATCCTGTGCTAATGCTTGGGTTGCTTTCATACTTTGTGACACACTCTTATTTCCTGCCCATGCCTCGTCACCCACATAGGCTGTTAACTGTGTTAGCTCCACAATTTTCTCATCAGCAAATGATAGAGCATTTTTTAATGTGGCATCTAGACGTGTTTCTGCCTTCGTTGTCACAGGTACATGCTGTAAACTACATGAAGACTGAACCCAAGCTTCTTTTACACCGCTTAATAATAAAACAGCTTTTATATTGAATGCTTTTTCAGCCAAATTTGCCCGCCAAATATCCCGTCCATTTACAATGCCAATTCCTAATACTTTGTCTTGTGGGAAGCCGTGTTTTCGAAGTGAGGCCATATTCTCTTCGGAACCATGGATGAAATCAAGCCCAATCCCTGCAACCGGTAATTGGGATAGCTCTTCATACGCTGATAATCCTTCAAAATAGGTTTGTAACATGATACGGGCCGCTGGTACTTGTTCTGCTAACTGTTTGTAAATCTCTTGGATTAGTTTTACATCCTCCGCTGTTAGTGATAGGGCTAGTGCCGGTTCTTCCACTTGAATCCACTGTGCCCCTGCATTTACAAGTTGCTGCAATACTTGTGCATAGAGAGGTAGAAGTTTTAATATAAACAATGCTTTGGATTTTGCATCGTATCCTTTCGCTAATTTCACAAAAGTAAAGGGACCGATTAAGGTAGGCTTGGTAATTAGACCTAATTCCTGTTTGGCTTCTAGAAAATAATCTAATATGTAATTCTTCGTTAATCTTAATGACTGGCCTTCATACTCAGGGACGATGTAGTGATAATTAGTGTTAAACCACTTAGTCATTTCACAAGCCACAACATCGTTTGCCCCACGTGCCATTGCGTAATAGGTTGATAGATTTACTTCATCACCGGTCCATTTATAACGATTTGGAACCATTCCGAACATTGCCGCATGGTCTAGCATACGGTCATAAAAGGTAAAATCTCCAGCTGTCAGTAAATCCAAGCCTAATGATTGCTGGCGCTTCAAATTATTTAAGCGAATCGTTTTCATCTCTATACTAAATTGCTCCTCTGATATCGCTGTCTTCCAAAAAGATTCTACACACCGTTTCCACTCCCGGTTATCACCAATATACGGGTAACCAATCGCTGTACTTACTAAATTCATTTTTCATTCCTCCTTTTTATAGTTACAAAATTCCCAAATACAAAAAAGCCATCTCCACAAAATGGAAATGGCTCTACAATCAAGTTAAAGTTATGTTTAAAAGACATGCAAAAACATTGATGCTCATAACTCGCTTGTCGTACAAATGAATGTCACCACCTATTTCCACGTAGGTATTTGGTGTGTACTGGAATTTGGCAGGTCTCCTGGCTTATCATCATAGTTCCTCACACCTTCCCGTCGTATAGACAGTGGTATTTGTGATTCACTCCGATTTACAGTTGCGGGACAGCGACGGAATTACACCGTTCTTCCCTTTTAAGCCAAGCCTTAGCTTGGCACCAATTCTTACACGATATGGAATTTTCACTAACTATATCATATTTGTAATTTGAAGTACATAATTTTCTGAAAAAGAGATAATATGCTTCTTTTTAAAAAAGGCTAGATGCAATTCGGATAGTTTCCCATTCTGCATCTAGCCATACATTTTATATCAATTTAAGAAAACTCTATATCTTCCTTTAATAGAGCTCGGTCCTATAATCTTCTTGAAGTACTTTATCCAAATCCTTTTCTGACATATCGGGAATTTTGGTATGGTCTAAGAGGATTTTGGCTGCATTTGGCAGAGAATCCTTTTCACTCCATGTTTCTGGTTCCCAAAGACCTGAACGTTTCATCGCTTTTGCACAATGAATAAAGCATTCCTCCACTTCAATGCAGATTCCTACTAAAGGTTTCTTCCCATGATGTGTCATTCGTTCAAGGAGGATGTCATCTTTCACCAAATATGCTTTTCCATTCACTCTTAACGTCTCTCCTAATCCAGGAATTAGAAAAAGAAGACCTGCCCTTGGATTGGATAAAATATTACGCATTGTATCTATTCTTTTATTCCCTGGTCTTTCTGGAATAACGATATGCTTTTCATCAAGTACAAGTGCAAACCCAGGCATGTCTCCACGAGGAGAAACATCACAATATCCGGAAGCATCAGAAGTAGAAATGACTAGAAAAGGTGAACGTGAAATAAAATCCTTACAATGATCGTCTACATAGGAAATCACCTTTTTTCTAACTAGTTCACTAGGTTCCCCCATAATCGAACGTAGCTCATCCTCTGTTTCAATTTTATCTTTACATGTAAAATTAGGTACTGGCATTCCTACGCTCCCCCTCCTTATTCTGGGTATCTTTAGAGATCACGTAACAAGGTCCTCACTGATTTATCGATTTTCTCGTATGTAATTAGCCACTATTAGCCCACTCTCTACTTGAATACGCACAAGCTTTTGAATCGGAATCGCTGTATAATCAAGCTCACTTTCAAGGTTTTCACAATATTCTTTTAAGAATTGTTCACCTTTCTCGAAGGTTTCCATAAGTTTGCTCATAGCGATCTTATCATTATTTTTTTGCCGGCCAAGCTGCTCGATTTCATATTCACAAGTCCGAACTGTCAACCCTAAGTACAAGCCATTGTAAAACTTGGCAACTTGTAAATTATCAAAAATCTCTGCAATGGAAGCCATTTTTTCAAATTCAGGATTACTTTCAGCCCAATTGATCTTGGCTTCACTGCCTTCTCTAATATACTGAATCACTTCTTCTACAAATTTTACAAATGGATTCTGTTCACTAATATAAGGGCGAACTTCGATTAACAACTTATCTAAGTAAGTAAAATGAGCTTGTGATTGTTTTACACTCTGGAAAATGGCCTCTTTCCGAGTGATATCCCCCTCACTCAAATCCTCAATCCGCGAATCAAAGAAATAAGGGAGTTCAGTAAGAAGAGTCACACAGTCTGTTACACCCGATGCATAGTCTGAACTCGAAGTGCCGTTTTTTATATTTGGCTTCTCACCACTAAATTTTTCGATGAAATCATATGCTTCAGCAATAGTCATATTTTTAAAGATTGCCGGAGAAAATTTTGTAATGAAAGGCTCCTCTGGCTCGCCTAAGTTCAATGGAATGCCTTGTTTTAAAGCTGAATTCCTCAAACCTTCATACAGCTCCGGCAGATCATGTGTGATGTACCAATAAGCTCCCCCAAACCCTGCATTATGGAGTGAATACATAAACTCTGGCTTGATCTCTTGTATTAATGTCATTAAAGCTTGGGTTTCAGGTAGCGGATTATGAAAATGCAGTTCTTTGTAGTCAATCGGAAAAGTCCATTCCACTTGTTCATAGCCGATTGGCCGATAATAATTTTTCGTGTAGGTATAAACATTAAACGGTCCTTTGAACCAGTTTTCATTTAGACGAACACCATCTGGATCGATACATTTAATCATGTACCATGTAAAGCCTAATCCTTCTCGTAAATCTTCACTCTCAGCCAAAGCACGAGAAAAGTACTCTAGTGTCATGGCTCCAATCGGTTCATTAGGGTGAGGACAGGCAAAGCATAAAGCATTCTTTGGTCCATCCCCAATTTTCATGCATAGAATGGGATGTCCCTTTCGTGATTTTCCAATTTCAAAAACAGTAACGATATCAGGAAACTCAATAGCAAGCTTCCTGCAGCTGTCATCCATTTCATCAACCGTCAGAAAAGCTTTGTAATCAGGAACATTTGCAATAACAGATTGAAAATTCATGGAAACGTTTCCTCTCAGTAAAGTTTTGTGGAGATCTTTATTTATTTATAAGCTGTGCTACCAATAATTTTCTTTATATTATATCATTTTTATAATGCTAAAAATTTAGATAATTTCCGCAAAAAAACATCTACAATTTTATGTAGATGCCATAAATTTTACGTTTCATTTCAGAGCGCAATTAAAGAATATAGCAAACAGTTTTAAAACATTAGCCAAAATACACTTTTACTCTTCCTTCTATTTTTGCTGTTGTTAAACAATTTTGTATAAAATTCAAGATTTGTTTTTGGTCCCAAGGTAAGGAATCACTTTCTGACATGGACTCACCATTGTTAAAAAATTGCTTGTAGGCATTCACAGCCTTTTCTATTTGTTGTTTTGAGAAGGTAGAACTGCCGCCTGACCCACTAACTCCTGCATAGTACTTATTTGCATCAAGTAAATCATACAGTATGATAGCATTATAATTCCCCATGCTAAAACGAGCATAAGCAATTTCTTGCCCTGCTTTATTGTATCCTGATATATCGTGACCCATTAAATTATTCTCCTTCAGATAAAATTTACGAACCAGAAATCATAGTCTAGGAAACTTTTAAATGATAATAAGTTTTCAAAACAGACCCATCCCTTTAGGTCTACTTTTATAAAAAAATTTATCCGAAAAAAATATGAAAAAAATGAATGTTAAAGCAGAAAAAAGTGTGGATTCAATAAGGTGGTTATTAGAAAACGTTTGCAAATATACTAGTTGGATTTATTCTTCGAGGTTTAAAAAAAATCATTATTGGATGGGGAAAATGATAGAGGACAGAAATGCCCAAATATGAAAAAGTAATTATTTTTTTCATGCTTCCATTTTGCTACCTCCTACAGATAAAATAATATCACATTAGAATTCTCCTAAATTTAGTCTTTTCAAAAGCTTTTCTACAATTATGTGAACAAATTTTTCAATCATTAAACAGTTGCTATACTTCCTAGAGAGACAAGACAATTTAGAGGAAATTGAACATCAAAAAAAACGGCACTCCATTAATTGAGTACCGTTTCCTAACACGGCAGGTTTCGCCTATTCAATTGATTTAATATATTCGGCAATGGCATTCACTTCCCATGTTGATAACATCGGAATGCTGTTATTTCTATGACGCTCAATTGCAGATTCTATGGTCTTTGCGCTGCCATCATGAAAATACGGTGCAGTTGCCCATACACCCCTTAAAGTTGGAGTATCAAACTTTTTGCCGTCACGCGGGTTCTGATATTGACCGCGTGCATCTCCTTTTGAAGGCACGTCGAGTTTGCTACCTGTTCCGATGTCATGGAGAAAGTTCGTGTTTCGTTCCGTCAGCTCCCCTTCTTCATTCAAAGCCTTGCTGCTGTCTGTAAAGAACTCACCTCCATGGCAGCTGAGACAGTTTCCTTTTCCGTTGAACAACCGCTCTCCTTCTTTGGCTGTATGTGTTAAACTGCCATCTTTTTTTCGATAAGGACTTTGAGGGGGAGGATACGAGTTTGGATCTTGCAAAAATGCTAGGAGTGCATCATACATGTGCTGTACATCTTCTGGGATCGGTTTGGCAGGATCAAGTTCCATCATGCCTCCCATTTCGCCTTGAACAGTAAGAATGTAATCTGCAAACTCATTGCGTGACCCGTCCCACAAAAACAGCCCTGTTTCCGTCGTCACCACGTTGCTTGGAATATTACGTGGACCTTTTGCCGTCGTTAACGTTAAGCGATTCATGTCCCCATCGGCATGACATGAGGCACAGCTCATCCAGTTGTTCCCCGTTATGCTTGTGGCGAATTCATCACTGTTGGCACTGTAAAATATTGTTTTACCTTCTCGCACCTCTTTTGACAGTGAGTCTTTTTTAATCAGTTTTACAGGTTCCCCTGACATAGATGCCCGTGCATAAGGGCTGTCTCCCCCTGTTTGAATCGTCGCTAAATCATGACTCATCGCATTATGGATATAAAGTGTCTTTCCATCATTTGAAATGGCAATCCCCCGTGGGTTATCTCCTTTAATGCGTCGCAAAATTTGGGTCGCATTTCCGCCACGTGTTAAATCAAAAACGACAAGGTCTTCGCTGCCCGACATCACCACATAGGCTTTACTGCCATCCGGCTGAAAGGCTACATCAAATGGGTTCGCTACGATGATGGTTTCATTTTTCACATCCCGTATATTCATTTCGTCAAAGAGCTCTTTTCGTTCATCTACGATTTCTTCGTCCTTTTCTAAATCGATAACGGACACCGCAGGAAAAATCGTCTCTTGAAAATGAATTGGGGTATCGATATTCGTTAACAAGTGTGGAACAAAAGCCTTTTTCCCGTCAGGCGATATCACAAACTGCTCAAACGTATTCGGAATCCCCTGGCTTTTCTTACGGTTAGTCTGATCCGGTGAATTAGCTAAGGTAATAGTCTTTGTCACTTTGTCTTCCCCTGTGTCGATGACAGAAATATTGCCATCTAAATAATGAGGAACATATAGCTTTTTCCCATCCTTTGTCATGGCAACCGTTCGAGGACGGTCGCCAATTTTTAATTCCTTCTTTACTTCCCTCTCATTTGTATCAATGATTGATAGGGTACCAGACTGATAATTTGCTACATAAAGTGTATCACCGTTTGGGCTTGTGACAAGCCCAAACGGTTGAATGCCAACCTCAATGGAGTCTATCACTTTTCTCTTTTTTGTTGAAATGACGTCTACTTGGTTGTCAAATAAACACGATACATAAACGTATTGGCCATCAGGACTTAATGTTAGTTGCTGAGGCTCTTTTCCGACCGAAACTTCCGCTTGTATTTTTTTCGATTTTGCATCCAGAATCGATACGGTGTCCACATCTATATTGGCAACAAATAGTGTGTCACCTTTGTCATTTAGCACCATATTATCACTGTGAACAGCTTGGTCACGTATTACCTCTTTGGTCGTGACCGTTTGATCCTGCATACAGCTCACAGCGATAATGGTCGTTACAGATAAAATTGTCAATTGCAAAAGTCGCTTCCACATAATGTTTCCTTCTTTACCGTTTCTTCACTTCTACATTCACTAAAACAGGTGCAATCCCAAATTTCCCGTGTCCTGCCTGCACTTGTGGAACATTGTCTTTGTCGGTGTTCCCAAGCTTTTTACCGTCAATATAAGCATCTCCTGTATCCCAGAACTCGCTTGCTTGCATTCCTTCTTGTAACGACGGACCGTCAATAACCGTATCGTAAAATGCAACATAGCGGGAGATAATCGTTTCACGGTCCAGAGCTGACAATGCATCTTGATCTCCGTCCGTATTGTATAAGTTATTTAAGGCAACGCGGTAAACAGCTGATAAAGCCCCTGCTGTCATGGGGTTATATTTCATTTCATCTTTACTTGTGTAAAATAAATTTGTTACTTTATCGAGCATTTTCTCATCCATCGCTTGGTATAATTCACGGGCTGCATCGCGATACTTCGTTTCTTTCGTTGCTAAGAATGCTCCAGTCAAGCCTCTAATCGCTCCTAGTTGTGCATCTAAAGTTGGCTCTGTATCATCCTGGCCTTTTCCGATCGTATAGCCGTTTGCAACTAGGCCATCTTCACGTTTTAACTCATTGATGATAAAGTCGGCTTGCTTTTTAATCATTTCCAGAGCACGCTTTCCTTCTCCTGTCTCTAATCCTTTTGCATCCTCACCATTGGCGTATCCGACAGGAAGACCGTCAATCGCGCGTTGGAACATTCTCAGTGCCTCTGTCGTGTATCCGGCCTGGAATGTATCTACATGCGCTCCCTGTCTCTTTCCGTCATGTTGATCGATAAAAGCTCCAGCTTCATTGTTAAAGTGCATGGCATCGATATTTTTAAAGACTTGCAACAACACATCGCGGTTGATGGAATAAGGATCAGATGCCTTTACATCGTTGGCAGCAGAACCATCTACATTTTCCTTAGCTGCACTCGGAAACGGTTTACCGTCAAATGCGGCTAAAAACGCCGGGTTTTGCGCTTTGTTTTCCGGGCGCTGATCTGTCATGCCGTAAAATTCGGATGCCGGCCACAGCATCAGCCATTGATCTTGCAGAATGCTGCGTGCATCTTTTACTGTCAATTGTTTGGCGTTTGGCATCTCATCATTGCCGTCTTCCACGACTTCGACTTGGTGCGGCAAATAAACAAAGCCATTAGCCGGATTATATTTGCTTCCAGTCCCAGCCGTCAGCTGCTTTTTAGCTGTATCATAAAATAATCCGTCGCGAATGTAGGCCAGCTTGTTCCAAATTTGTTCCGTCAGAATGGCTCCCTGCATCCCATCAGCTGAACTAACCCCTAACGCGATGTTTGCGTCATCATCATCTTTTGGTGATGTCGCTTCAAGTTCTTCATCGCTGTCTACTTTATGTAAGCCTCCCATAAAGTCTCCAGCCCAAAGAGCTTGCTTCAAGAAGGTTGCTCCATATGCTGACGGATTTAACGTTTTGTCCATCTTTGCCCGACCCCAGCGCAACGTTTCAAAATTGACCTGATAACTTGGGACATAGGAATCATCGTCATTTTCTGCATAAACATTTGTATCCACTTTTTGTATGTAGTGCGGGTCACCAGAGGAATATTCAATTAATGTTGGAAACATATTCCTAAACAGTTCATCTTTTGGATAACCGACACTGTCTGCCAGATCATAAAAACGTTCACCTAGCATAGTCGGTGCATCTTTTCCTGTTTTCTTTGCTAATTCTGCAACTGCCGGGCCGTGGACTAAATGTAAGCCCATACCGGACTTCTCCGTCACTTCATACATCGCTTCCTCTGAATATTCATATGATTCTACACCCGCTGTGTAGTCAAATTTGGAAGGCTGATCAAGCTTTCTTACATCAAGAACATCTAAATCTAAGCCGAGGCCTTCTACTAATGGCTCTCCGGAGAGTTCAAATTCTGCATAAGCAAACATATTCGCGGCTGTATCAAACGTATAATCTGTCACTGGAACAGATACGCTGCTTTTTTTTGTATTTGTTACCGTTTTCATATCTGCTTTTGTATCTTCCTTGGCGGTTGATTTCTCGTTTGAGCAGGCACTTATTAATAAAAGTGATGAAGCCAATGCAACTGTTGTCATCACTTTCCATGGTTGTTTTTTCATTATCGTTCCTCTCACCCTTCATTTATGCCTCTATATTTACAATTTATTATTATTTCTATATCTTATTTTAAATGAGAATAAATATCATTATCAATAAAAATTTGATTCATTTATGCAATTAAGTCCTTTATCCTATACATAACTCCCCTCTAACATGTTTAAAGGGTTGTAAAAATGATGTTATGCTTAATAAATTAATGATTTACATGCTTTTCTTTTTAACATGACTATTTTCACTAAAGTAAGTTTCTTGAATATAAGTGATAAATTGTTCGATCCGCTCATTTTGGGACACCTGGGCTTTTTCAACAGAACTTGCAATCTCGTTCATACTGTCTTGCATGAGTTTTTTAAGATCGTCTTGAGGATACATTTCTTTAAATTTAGGAATCGTTAAATCTCTGGATTTATTAATAGTAAAGTTCAATAACTGATCTAACTTGAAATATTTATCCAAGCTTAAACGATACATTTGTCTTCCACTAAGTAACAATCCAAATGCGCTAGTATAAAGGGTAAGGCTCATTATATTGATGTTTCCTGAAAGAAGAAAGTTAATATGCATAAAGAGACACGTCAGAATAGATGGAAGTGTCATAAACCCTGCGATAAGAAACAAACCAACCATCACCTGAACGATGGGAATGGTATAATTTAAAGCCATCACTTGGTTAAGTGCTGCCTCTTCTATAAAAAATTTATAAAAATCTGGTACATTCGGTTTATCTAATGTATTCATCAGATAATCACTTAGAAATACTCCTGGTTGAGTAAACCATGAATGTCCTGAAGAACCCCCTTCACCTAAAATCTTCGTTACTCCTGCTGAAAGCCAGCCTATTCCAAATAGAATGCGCATTAAAACAACTAAATGATGAAAAAAGTGTTTTCCTGAATTATTTTGATTTTGCATCATAAGCCCCCTCCAAAATATTTACTGATCGAAGCTAAAATGAAAATGATAATCATTATCATTTTTTGACCATTGGCGATATATTATAAGAAAATTCTTAAAAACTATTTAAAATAAAATTAAAAAAATTTAATATTTTACTCTATTTTAATGTTGAACTTACCTTATGAATGTTAAGTTAATATGGATATTATCAATTAAGTGTTTAAAGGTAGCTATCAGTTTTGATAATAAATCTCAATGAGGAAACTATCATGTTGCTTAATGAAGAGGAGTTGTTTTAGCTGAATCCCCAATGGAAACTATTACCTGATTGACCAAAAAAGAGTGATAATTTAAGATATTATTATAAAATAATTGATAATGATTATCACTATCGACATATAAAATGAGTGAATTTGATAGGGGAAATGGACATGAGGTTGTTATTGGTTGAAGACGAGTCAAAGGTAGCCCGTTTTATATCGCAAGGATTAAGAGAACACCAATATGTTGTAGATGTGGCGAACGATGGTGAAATGGCTTCTGAACTCGCCTTTGCAGAAGAATATGATCTTATGATTGTCGACCTTATGATTCCGAAGAAAAATGGAATGCGATTGATTAAGGAGCTACGGTTGAATGGAAAAAATATTCCTATTCTCATTCTCAGTGCTAAAGATTCCGTGGCAGATAAAGTAGATGGACTCGATTTAGGAGCGGACGATTATATGACAAAGCCGTTTGCTTTTACGGAGTTATTAGCACGTATACGGTGTCTATTAAGACGAGACCAAGAAAAGGCATCACCTCTTTTACAAGTAGCGGATCTGAGGTTGAATCCTTCTACGAGAGAGGTGACTCGAGGGGGGCTCCATATATTCCTTTCAAATAAGGAATATGCTATTTTGGAATTTATGATGAGAAATGCCGGTAAGATTTTATCTAGAACGTTAATTCTAGAACGCGTTTGGACGGATGCTTATAACATAGGAACGAATGTAGTTGATGTTTATATCAATCACTTAAGAAATAAAATCGATAAAAACTTTGATTTAAAACTAATACAAACGGTTTATAGTATTGGTTATAAAATCAAAAGTGAAGAATAAACCATCATGAGGTTTTTAAAAAGTATCGTATGGAGAATTACGATTTGGCATTCGATTATGTTTATATTCATTTTATTCCTATTTAGCGGATTCTTATATTTTACATTTTCTGAAATGGTAACCAAAGAAGTCGATTCGATCCTAACCCGAGAACTTGGTTTGATTGCCTATTGTTTGGAGGAAGGGGACTCGTATTCTAAAATCGAACAACACATCAGCCGATTGCGAAGTTTTGAAAGCGTAAATCAAGAAGAGATCTATTGGATCATTGAAACTGATCGAGGGCAAATCATTGCAGAATCTCGAAATTTGTACGGTCAACTCATCTACGATTCAGAAACTTTAAAGAAGATGGACGACAATACCTTCAGCTGGGATCCCGAGCTAAATGGGATACCGCTTCGAGCGATGTCCATGCAACTGATATCACAAAATAAATTGACATACAGAATTACGGTTGCTACAAACGACACGATACGGCATTTCGCCATTGATCAGTTGCGGAACATTATTATCATCTCTAATTTTGTATTCCTAGGAATATCAATCGTGTTGGGATGGTTGATTTCGAAAAAAACTCTGAAGCCGATTCATCAAATTATCAGTACGACAAATACCATTACTGCAACCAGTTTACACGAACGGCTGCCTATTGAAGGGCCGGAAGATGAATTGTATAGTTTATCAAAAACTCTCAATCATATGATTGACAGACTAGAAAGCTCTTTCACTCAAATTCAGCAGTTTACTTCCGATGTTTCTCATGAACTTCGTACTTCCTTAACAATTATGCGAGGAGAATTGGATGTTGCTTTAAATAGAAATAGATCTGAAGAGGAATATAAAGACGTCCTGCATGCTGTTTTGGAAGAGGTCATCTATTTATCTGATATGGTAGAAAAATTCTTATATTTATCGAGAAATACCTCTAATTCAAATCTGATAGAGCGAAAAACTGTTGACGGAGTGCTCTTATTCCAAAATGTTAGGAATCATTTACTATCATTGGAAATGAAAAAACAGATTGAATTACATATTCAAATACCCGATCCATTCATTTTATTCGGGGATGAAGATCTCTTACGAAGATTATTTATTAACTTGATTGAAAATGCGCTTAAGTACACTCCAGAAGGTGGCACAGTGGCAATCAAGGCAAACAGGACGGAAAAATTCATTTATATTAATGTAATTGATAATGGGATCGGGATTTCAGAGGAACACTTGCCTTTTATTTTTCAGCGATTTTATCGCGCGGACGATTCCAGATCAAGAAGTCAAGGAGGAACCGGGCTTGGATTGTCTTTATGTAAATGGATTGTAGATGTTCATGAAGGAACGATGGAGGTTCGTAGTGTGCCGGATGAAGGGACGAGTATAACTGTAAAGTTGCCTGTTTATTAATGAATATTGAAAGAGGTTCTAGTACAAAAACGAAATGGAAACAACATACCAAAAGGTGCTTCAGTAATTGCATGCGATATTAATGAGCATTCCTTAAATGATTTAAAATTTTATCCGAAGAAGAGACAATGGTGCATTTTGCCGATAATAAACGTATAACAAGTAGTTCAGAGGAAATACTTAAAATGCTTATTACGGAAAGGAGGTCGTGACATGGACGTACAACGAGCACAAGAAATTACTAATTCACCGACTATGGCTAATGTAACGTATAACGGAACACGGATCTATATTGAGCATGTAGATCAACAAAACGGAACAACTACAATCCATCCTCTCGATGAACCAAATAATAAACAAAGTGTTTCTGCATCAAGCCTGGTAGAACATTGATTAGGTAAATCTTCTCCGAGTGAAAGCATAGTTTCTATGAAAACATCACTTCAGAGTGGTGTTTTCTAGTTCGCGAAGACTGTTTATCGCTTTCTCACCGAACTAGTTCTATTAATTTAAGGAGAAAATCACCAATACTATTTAACAGAGCCTTCTAAAAAACATTCTGTATGATAAACCTCATCATATTCACAATAGTCATAGTCATGCCCTGTTTCTCGAATGTGATATTAAAATCCTAATAATTGCGTATTACCTTCTCCTACATTTGTAATAATAAAAAGTGATTAATAGTTTTTACTATGGAATTTTATAGAGAAAAATAAAAAACCTTACCCGATTATTAATTAAGGTAAGGTTCATGGCTATCTTTTTATTACCCTCTTGTTGAGAGTGTTTTTTTTTTCGAGTTTTTTGTTTAATAATATAATACGTTTACCTTATAACACTTCAAACATTTTTCATAATATTGATCGCCATCAAAACGATGATCACAATTTTGCTGAATCCCCTTTAAACGCTCCTCTAAAAAAGCAAGGCTAGTTTTCATTTGGGTAATTTCCTCTTTAATCTTTTGAACATTCATCCGTATAACCTCCCAAGAAAGTTACTGATATATGCTGCCCCCAGATACCTTAAACTCTTTAGCTTTTTCCTTCATACCTGTTTCTATAGCTTCCTTCGTATCAAGTTTATTTTCTTTCGCATAATTACGAATATCTTGAGAGATTCTCATGCTACAAAATTTTGGTCCACACATTGAACAGAAATGAGCTGTTTTTGCACCTTCCGCAGGTAAAGTTTCATCATGATATTCTATCGCTCGTTCAGGATCTAAAGATAAATTAAACTGATCTCTCCAACGGAATTCAAAACGAGCTTTTGATAAGGCATCATCTCTTTTTTGTGCTCCTGGATGTCCTTTTGCCAAATCAGCAGCATGGGCGGCAATTTTATATGTAATAACCCCTACACGAACATCCTCTCTATTCGGTAATCCTAAATGTTCTTTAGGCGTTACATAACAAAGCATAGCTGTACCATACCAACCAATCATGGCAGCCCCAATAGCAGATGTAATGTGATCATAACCAGGTGCTATATCAGTTGTAAGAGGTCCAAGTGTGTAGAATGGTGCTTCCTGACACACTTCTAGTTGTTTATCCATATTTTCTTTAATTAGGTGCATTGGTACGTGACCAGGTCCTTCAATCATCACCTGTACATCATGTTCCCAAGCAATTTTTGTTAACTCTCCAAGAGTCTCTAATTCTGCAAACTGCGCTTCATCATTCGCATCTGCAATAGACCCAGGACGTAAACCATCCCCTAAAGAGAATGCAACATCATAAGATTTCATTATTTCGCAGATTTCTTCAAAGTGAGTATATAAAAAGCTTTCTTTATGGTGGTGTAAACACCATTGTGCCATGATTGAACCACCGCGGGATACAATACCTGTTAACCGTTTTGCCGTTAGTGGAACATATCGTAAAAGAACACCAGCATGAATTGTGAAGTAATCAACACCTTGCTCCGCTTGTTCAATCAAGGTATCACGGTAAACCTCCCATGTAAGATCTTCAGCAACACCATTTACTTTTTCAAGTGCTTGATAAATGGGGACGGTGCCGACAGGAACGGCTGAGTTTCGAATAATCCATTCTCTTGTTTTATGAATGTTTTTACCTGTTGATAGATCCATAATATTATCAGCACCCCAGCGTGTCGCCCATGTCATTTTTTCAACCTCTTGTTCGATGGATGATGAAACAGCAGAGTTACCGATATTCGCGTTAATTTTAACATGAAAATTACGTCCTATTATCATAGGTTCTGACTCTGGATGATTGATATTAGAAGGAATAATCGCTCGACCTTTTGCAACTTCATCACGCACAAATTCAGGTTTCATATTTTCCCTTATTGCGATGAACTCCATTTCAGGAGTAATAATTCCCTTTTTTGCATAATGAAGCTGTGTAACATTTTTTCCTTTTTTTGCACGTAATGGTTTGCGCTTCAAACCCGGAAACACGTTATGATTGGCACGAGGATCTTTTTCATCCTTATACCCATTATCTACAGGCTTAATTTCTCGACCTTCATATTCTTCAACATCTGCTCGTTCATGAATCCATGTGCTTCGAATGGCAGGAAGACCTTTTGAAATATCAACAGAATAATTTAGATCCGTATAAGGACCGCTTGTATCATACACGCGTACAGGAAGGTTTTCCTCTTCACCAAACGTACCAGTAGTAGGGCTTAACTCAATTTCACGCATTGGTACTTTAATGTCGGATCTCGAACCTGTTACATATACTTTTTTACTTCCTGGAAAACTAGACATGATGGAAATATTTTGTTCGTTTAATGAAGTCGTTGACATAATAAATCTCTCCTTTTTTTGAATATAAAGGACGAGATACAGAACATAACAAGTGAATAAGCGTATAAAAGTACATCAAAAAGCCGGGACCATAAATGGTTGGACCCGGCTAAAATGTATGCAGAAGTATAGTTGCATTGAAGATTGTCTATTCTAACTTCCCCACGCTGGTATGATCCAGATCAGGTCCCAAGAGTCAAGAAACTTCATCGTGTTTCTTTCTCAGTCCAACTTATTGGACACCCCTAGTTATTTATATTCAATTAAGCTACATTATATATGAGTATCGGTTAAAATGAAATACATATTATTATTTAAAGTACTATAGTCGTGTTTAGATATTATGTTTAGGATGAAGAGAGAAGGGAATATTATATTAAACAAATCAACAACTATAGCTATTTAATATAGAAAAGTAGAATTCCGCTTCCTAATATACTTCAATACCTTAGCATTTCTTAGCAGGCAGCTGGCGTTACTTCGGCTGCATTTCCTTCGGCTTCATATCCAGCTTTCAAATAAATGGCTGTGACATTTCCAGATTCAATATAAAAATCGGCAAAACTTCTTTACTTAATATTTAAATTTGTCAATCAAACCACCACCAGTTTCATAAAATAAATACCAAAGCCCTTTCCCGGTAGGGAAAGGAACATGTGGTGAAGCTCTAATCCAAAAAGCCCCTACATTATCATAAGTTAGGAGCTTTTTTAATTTAACATCGTTTAGTGTTTATACTCATTTTGCAGTAGCCTCTTATTTAAGAGAGACTTTTTTACACACGGCTACATTAATTTATTCTACTTTCAATACAAGTAGTGAACAGCACTCCACATGTCCAGAGTGTATGTGGCAACACATGGGGTGCTGGTGAGTTTTACAGGAATATGTTCCTATTTGGTTAATTCCCATTAAGTACGCTTTATCGTATATTATATAATTCCTGTTAATTTGTTTGATTGATTTTCGATTGATTTAATGAACATCTTTAGAGATGTTGATTAAAGGAAAAACCAATTGTAATTTAATGATAAAAGCCGAGAGTTTCTCTCGGCTAATTTATTTTGAAGTATTCCTCTATTTTCCAAACAATTAACTATCCAATCAAGTGTGTACGTTTATAATTCCCTGTTTATTATTACAAAGTGTCAGGAGTGGTAAATTTGTTGATCTTAATCCCCGTATTTTGATTCTTGTCTAATTGCAATAATTTCGGGTTCTAGACGAAGAATTCCTTTATTTAAATAGCTCATGATTATAACTACTAAAGGTGGTATATAGAGTAAAAATGCGTAAGGGGCATATTGCAGAACCGGGATGCCCAGCATTCCAACCATTGTAATACCACAAGTGTTCCAAGGTATCAAAGGCGAAGTAATGGCATTACTCTCAGCTAGGCATCTAGATAAGTTCAGTGAGTCAAGTCCCTTTTCACTAAATTTACTTTTAAATATATCTCTAGTCATGACCGCTGAAACATAGTTATCAGTAGCTATGATATTTAGCACAAATCCGCTGATCACTGTGGAAGTCATCAGACCGGCAGCGCTTTCAATTTTTCTAAGTATCTTCTCCACTGATACATATAGAATTTTCGTTACATCCAGAACGCCGCTATATGCACAAACACATAAAATCAAACTCGCTATATACATCATGGAGGCCATTCCGCCTCTTGTCAGTAACGAATCTACAATCGGACTATCTGTATCGCTAATATAGCCATAATGAAGTGCAGTCAAGGCATTTTTAAAATCCGCCCCTTGGACGAAAATTGCACACAATGATCCAACCAGTGCCATAAAGAATATCCCGGGAATTGCAGGGATTTTCATTAATACCATAAAGAACACCATTAGTACGGGTAAAATTAGCCACGGGCTAATTACAAAAGTCGATTTAAGTGTTTCGGTGATGTTAACAATGGAAGCAATCCCCTCTGTACTTTGCGGAGCAAAAATCCTTCCGAAAATATAAACCAAAATGAGTGAGATTACGTAGGATGGAATTGTGTATTTTAATACATTTTTAAAATGATCAAACAGACTTACACCTGTTAAGGCACTGTGTAGATTTGTTGCGTCAGAAAGAGGAGATAACTTGTCTCCGAAATAACTGGCACCAATTACAGTACCTGCCGTAAGCGCGAGAGGAATGCCCATCCCCTCGCTTATTCCCATAGCTGCAACACCGAGAGTTCCTATGATAGTCCATGCAGTGCCCGTTGCCACGGAACATATGCTGCACACTAAAAAAATCGCAACAAGGAATAACTGCGGATGAATAAGTTCCAATCCATAGTATATCAGCGAAGGAACTATGCCCCCCTGAATCCATGAACCAACCACCATTCCCACCATAATTAAAATCAATACCGCTTGCATAACAGATGAAATCGAGGCAAGAATTGATTTTTCCAAGTCCTCCCATTTGTGCCCCATGCGAATCGCTAATGCCGCAGTAAGACCCGTAAGAATAACAAAGGGGATATGAATATCAAGGCCCAGAACAGCAATGCTGAATACCAAGATTCCGATTAACAAGGCAAATGCAACGATTATTTCCCATGTATAAGGCAAACGAGCCCCTTGCCCCTTAGCATCTTTTTTCTGGGCATTATTTAGCATACTGCTCCTCCTTTTTTACTGTTCGATCCAACATATTCAGTGAAAATGGCGTATACTCCATTTTATGATTCCGTGCTACTTCATCATGAACGATTTTACCATTTAGAGTGCATATTGATTTGACAAGAGCCGCATTATCAGCACATGCTTTTTTAAGGCCTTTATCAGCAATTGCTTGAATATAGGGACCAGACGCCATCAATAGTGCCTTTGTAGATGTCTTTGGACAAAGCGCAGGCATGTTTGCAACGTTGTAATGGAGAATCCCTTCTTCAAAATAAATAGGATCATCAAGTGTTGTGTAGTGCATTGTTTCGATTACCCCAGTGCCAACAATATCAATAATAACAGCATCCTTTTTCATGGTTTTGATAATATCTCTGGAAATCAGGCAAGGTTGATCGGGCATTGGGTAAATTGTATTTAATAAAACGTCCGTTTTTGCAATATAATCGAAAACAGTTGCGTCTTCCCAACAAATAACATCCGCGCCTGGCAACATATAACGAAGTTCTGCAATGCGTTTCCAGTAATTTTCTATGATTGTGACTTCGAGACCAAGGCCTAAGGCAATTTCTGCAGCATTCACCCCAGCATGACCGCCACCAATGATCAGTACTTTCGGAGCCGGCAATCCAGAAAGCTTTCTGAAAAGCACACCGCTGCCACCGTTATCGACTAGACCGTATTTGATGGCCTCCAGCATTGCCAGAGATCCTGCTATTTCACTCATCGGTTTAATTGTGGGACGTGTACCATCGGGTAATACGATCAATTCCATTCCAATTCCAATGGTTCCTGCTTTTAGCATGGCATTGAGCATATCATAATCAACATCTTCTGCTAAATGGAACCAAGACATTACAATCTGATCTTTCTGAAGCAACCCGAATTCTTTCGGATATAGCTCCTTCACCTTTACCAAGAATTCCGCTTGATGATAGACAGCTTCAATGCTGTTTTCAATCTTTGCACCAGCTGCGCGATAATCGTCATCAAAGAATCCTGCCTTTTCTCCTGCGCCTTTCTGAATTAGAACGGTATTTCCACCTTCTACCAACGTTTTTGTCCAAGCTGGTGTCAATGCTACTCGTGTTTCACCTGGCTTAATTTCTTGCGGGCATCCAATAATCATAATTTCATACCTCCGATGTAATTTATGATTCGAAACTAAAATTCTGATCAAATCTAAACAATATGACCATAGTTTCTATCTATGAATAATTATAAAAAATTCGGACATTATCGTATATGACCCGCCCTAACCATTTAAAGGCCAAAAAGGTAGTATAGGAAAACCAAAATGTGAACTATTTTTGGTACTAATATACACCTATGTATAACACCTTTGGTTACGTCTGAGTTTGGACTTGATGGTTTGGTTTGGTTTGATATAATTTTGAATAATTACTAAAATAATATTTTCTTCGAAGTCTTTGCTTATTTTAGTATTTGATGACTTTTTGAACATAAATAGTTAAAAATAAAAGGTATTCAGAGTAAACAAATAGAAGTAGGAGCAAATCCATGGTCAACAACCTTTTTATGCAGTATAACAGCATTCTCTACACAATTTATGCAATTGATGATTTTAATCAGATGAAAAGTCAATTATTGAAAGAATTGACTTCTCTCATTCCTTGTACATTTGCCAGCGTAATGATAAGTGTACAATCCGAAAAGGATACATACTTAGCAAATCCAGTATGCTATCCCTTTGAATACTTAGCTGTTGAAAATAGATATCTGGAATTGGCAGAGAGTGATCACAGTCAGTGGATTACAATTGAACCGGTAACGACAGTGGTTAGAATAACTGATTTGTTTTCTGATAAAGAAAGAGAAAATCAGATTATTTATCAAGAGTGCTATGTGCCATATCAGCTTAAATATTCTGTATACGCCAGCCTAGCTCATAAAGGAATGCCGCTTGGCCTCTTATCCCTGTACAGGAAAAAAGAACAGGGAGATTTTTCAAATGAAAACCTCATTGTACTAAAAGCACTCGTGCGACATCTTAGCTTACGTTTCTTTAACGAGAAGGAACAATGCTCTCCTATAAAAGAAGCTCCAAAGCCGGATTCCGGCATAATCACATATGTCGCCGAATACGGATTGACCCGTCGAGAACTCGAAGTGTTTTTAGCAATAACACCGAATTTGAGCAATGAAGAGCTCGCTGAAAAACTCCATATCAGCATTTATACTTTAAAAAGACATTTACAAAGTTTATATCAAAAAACAGGTGTCAAAAAGAGATTTGAATTGCTTTGTTTAAAAAGCAGCATAGAATAGCTGGCGTTGCTTTCTCGAAGTTGCCGATGTCTCTGACTTTTTGATTGATAGAATGAGAAAAAGCCTTAGAACCCGTAAAGTTCTAAGGCTTTTTTATGGAGATGGAAATGAGACGGCAAATCCATGGCTGATGTTTTGAAATTGAATATCATCTCTTATTTAGCAGTACAACCGTCTCAACATGTGTTGTCATTGGAAACATGTCTACCGGCTGGACTTCCACCGTTTTGTATCCCCCGTCCTCCAAAATCCGCAAATCCCTTGCCAGGGTAGCTGGATTACAGGATACATAAACGACTTTTTTCGGCTTCATCTCGATGATCGTGTGCAGCAAAGCCTCATCGCAGCCTTTACGTGGCGGATCAACGACCAAGACATCGGCGACATTTCCTTCCTTATACCACTTTGGAATCACAACCTCAGCTTCCCCAGCCGCAAAATCGGTATTTTCCATTCCGTTTAATGCTGCATTTCGCTTAGCGTCCTCAATCGCCTCAGGAACTACTTCTACACCAAATACCTTCCGTGCTTTTTGTGCTAAAAATAAAGAAATCGTTCCGATCCCACAGTAAGCATCAATCACGCTTTCTTCTCCGTTAAGGTCCGCGTATTCAAGAGCCTTATCATATAGAACCTTTGTTTGCACAGGATTTACCTGATAGAAGGACAGGGCGGAAATCGCGAATTTCACATCGCCGATATAGTCATAAATGACTTCGTTCCCCCATAAAACGTTGGTTGTCGCACCCATTATCACGTTTGTCCGCTTTGAATTCACATTATGGATAATCGACTTTATCTTTGGGAGCCGTGCTACTATTTGCTCCACTAGCTTGTCTTTATGAGGAAGGTCAGCCGTCCTTGTGATAATGACCACCATGAGTTCACCTGTTTGCTGACCATAACGGGCCATAATATGTCTGAGTACACCTTTATGTGATTCCTCATGATAGGCAGGAATCCCTAAATCATTGCAAATTTCCTTCACCGTCTGTACTGCTTCATTTATTTCAGGCAGTTGAATGACACTTTCGTTCGTATCAACAATTTCATGGCTCCTTGGTTTAAAAAAGCCCGCAATCAATTTACCGTCCTTTTCCCCCACCGGCACCTGTGCCTTGTTGCGGTAATGAAAGGGCTGGTCCATTCCTAAAATAGGATGTACAACGACATCCTCTAGTTTACCGATCCGTGTAAGTACCTGACGAACTTGGTTTTCCTTATACTTCAGCTGACCTTCATAGCTAATGTGCTCGAGCTGGCAGCCGCCATATTTATGGATATCTCGGCTCTCAATCTCGACTCGATCAGGGCTTTTTTCATAAAACTCCACCAACCGCCCAAAGCCATACCCTTTGCCCGTCTTAATAACCTTCACTTTTGCCTTTTCGCCCGGCAGTCCGTTGGGAACAAATAACGGGTACCCATCCACCTTGGCCACACCCGCCCCATCATGGGTTAAATCTTCAAACACTACATCTATAAAATCATTTTTATTAACTGGTAAGATTCTGCTCATTCGTTTCTTCCTTTGCACGTTTTGACTGCTAAGATTGTAACACAAAGCATGGTTGATTGCGAAACTTGACCGGGGCAAGCGCCTTTTTTTTCGAAAAAACCAAGAAAATTGTCAGAATATTTTTATTTTCAAATATAATAAAAGTGTATATGATTAATACAATCTCATTATTGGAAGGAGTGGATAATGATGAAAATGAAAAATAACCTTACCATTCCGTTGCTCCTTGCCTTCCTTGCTTTCACCTTTCTTCACTTTTCATATTCACTTTCCCACTCTCATACCAATATCAAGGCCATCATCAACATAGATGATGCCAAGGTGAAAGGGCAATGGGACGATGACAAGAAGCTGCCCATGGACTTACCCATTCTTTTTGTCCTGCCTGTCATCCTAGCAGCAGTTGCCGCTCCGCTTGTTTATTTATCCATCATTTTTATCAGAAGCTTTATTTTTCTGATACCGAAATTTCATCAATCCAACTATGTGATCTACTCTCCTGAATCATTCTGATAACAATCAATGATAAGGGAGGAATTTATAATGTGGATACGCTTTGTTATTATAGGCTTTTTTTCCATATCAGCCGCAAGCATGCTTACCTACCAGGGAATTGAAATCTTCCATGCCTTTACTGATTTCTTTAGGCAAAAATAACCGAAGGGCAGACTCCGGCGGGGATTAAATTATCCCCTTTTGGAGTCTGCCCTTCTTAATTTTAATTAAAAGCTCTCTTCTTGATCGCCTTTCATGGCCGCAACTTTATCTTTTACCTCTTCAATATTTCTCATCTTGTTATCCCAGCATTTTTGGCTCAAGTCGACTGGGTATTCTGCAGGATTGGTAATCCGCTTATACTCATCCCAAAGGGCAACGAGGTTTTGCTTCAAATAATCACGGGATTCTTCCAAGCAAGGCACTTCATAAACAAGTTCCCCATCAGAAAAAATTCTCACATGTAATTCTTTTGCGGTGAAGTTGGTCACCACTTTGTTCATGAACGTATGCGTTGGATGGAACATCCGCAGCCGCTTTTCTGGGAGCTTTTCGTCCGCTAAGGCAATATAATCACCTTCGGCATGGTGGTTCGTATTATTGATGATTCGATAAATCCTCTTTAATCCAGGTGTCGTCACCTTTTCGGGATTGGATGAGATCTTAATCGTATCTTCCATTTTTCCGTTATTGTCCTCAATGGATACAATTTTATAAACGGCCCCAAGCGCAGCTTGATCGTAAGCTGTAATCAGCTTCGTTCCTACTCCCCAGCTGTCAATTTTGGCACCCTGTGATTTCAAACTCATAATCGTATATTCATCTAAATCACTGGAAGCCACAATCTTTGCATCGGTGAATCCAGCCTCATCCAGCAATTTGCGTGCTTCCTTCGAAAGGTAGGCGAGGTCTCCGCTATCAAGACGAATTCCGATAAAATTAATACTATCCCCGAGCTCCTTAGCCACTTTGATCGCATTTGGAACACCGAGACGAAGGGTATCATATGTATCTACCAAAAAGACACAATCCTTGTGTGTTTGGGCATATTTAATGAAGGCCGTATATTCGTCTTTATATGCTTGGACCATCGAATGAGCATGTGTTCCAGATACAGGAATGCCAAACAGCTTTCCCGCTCTTACATTACTTGTCGATTCAAAACCAGCAAGATAGGCTGCTCTCGTTCCCCAAATCGCCGCGTCCATTTCCTGTGCACGTCTAGTCCCAAATTCCATCGCCACTTCATCGCTCACGACTTGCTTGATACGCGATGCCTTGGTCGCAATTAATGTTTGGTAATTCACAATATTAAGCAAGGCTGTTTCAATCAATTGCGCTTCTGCAAGAGGAGCTTCAACCCGGATAATGGGTTCATTGCCAAAAACAAGCTCGCCTTCCTCCATGGCACAGATGGTTCCAGTAAATCGAATATCTTTAAGATATTGAATGAAATCCTCCTGATAACCTACTTCATTTTTCAAATATTCAAGATCTTCCTCGCTAAAGCGGAAACCTTGAATAAATTGAATCACTTTCTCCAATCCAGCAAATACAGCATAACCGTTCCCGAACGGAAGCTTACGGAAGAATAGTTCGAAGACCGCTCGTTTATTATGTATCCCATCTCTCCAATACGTTTCTACCATATTGATCTGATATAGATCCGTATGCAGAGTTAAACTATCATCTTGGTAAAAGTGTTTCATCATCTGACCTCCGAAGTACTATTTCAGCTTTTTCATCATTATAACCAATAATACACCCGGAAGTCTATTTAACTTGGGCTCCTAGCGATTGTTCAAAATGTCCAAGCGCCCATTCATGACCTGCCTGATTAAAAGAGGCTACGGCATTCTTGTAAACAACAATCTTTAAGCCTTTATTATAGGCATCTACTGCGGTATGAAGCACACAAATATCGGTACAAACCCCAACCAAATGAACCTCTGTAATCCCGCGTTCACGCAATTTCAACTCAAGGTCTGTACCCGCAAAAGCTGAGTAGCGAGTTTTATCCATATAAACCACATTTTCATGCTGACTATTCCTATCATATACTTCTTTCAGAGCGCCAAATAAGTCTCTACCTGCCGTCCCACGCAAATTATGCGGAGGAAACAGCTTCGTTTCCGGATGGAACTCATCCTCGCGGTCATGGACATCTATGGCAAAGACAACATAATCTCCATTTGCGATAAACTCTTTTGTCAGTTCAGCAATCTTTCCTTCAATTCTTTGCCCTGGCTCACCGCATGTTAACGCTCCATTCTCTGCCACAAAATCATAGGTATAATCGATATTTATTAATGCCTTCATTGCACTGCTACACCCCTTCAACTGTATTTCAACCATCATACAAAATATTCTAGAGCTTTTAAACATATCCCTTTTTTCAAATAGAAAAAGCCCGTCCCAGTGGAACGAACTTTCTTAACTATATCTTTTCCCCGCTTCCCAATCTGTTGGACGGTCATTCGGGCGAATATCCTCAAGTGGCACAAACACCTCTAAGTGGCGATAGAGGTTTTCAAACTCCGCTGGTAACAATCCGCCAAACTCACCATCTAAGTTTAACTGAACCTTTTCCGTTGCATGAACCTTAATCCTGTTCGCCTGTGTGTAGATAACATTCGGATCATGTATATGCTCACCGCGAAGAGCTAGTGTCGCTATCCGAATAAATTCAGCAAGATTGGTCTTCTTCAAGATCAGAAGCGAAAATAGTCCATCGTTAATGGAGGCATCGGGTGCTAGCTTTTCAAAGCCCCCAATTGAATTGGTCAAGCCGACAAGAAACAGCATGGCCTCACCTTCGAACAGCTTCCCATCATACTCAATCGACACTTCCGATGGTTTAATGGAAGGAAGCATTTCCATTCCTTTTAAATAGTAAGCCAATTGACCGAGCATCGTTTTCAATTTACTTGGTACTTCGTATGTAATCTCGGTGATTCTACCGCCGCCAGCAATATTAATAAAATACCGATCATTAATGCGTCCAATATCGACAGGAATCATATCCCCTTTGGTGATAATATCTACTGCCGCTCCAATATCTCTTGGAATTTGAAGGGCACGGGCAAAATCATTTGTCGTACCAGCTGGAATAATCCCTAATCTCGGGCGATATTCCTGTTCTGCGAGGCCATTGACCACTTCATGAATGGTTCCATCCCCGCCAGCTGCAATAACAATATCATACTTACGCTCAACCGCTATCCGTGCTGCTTCCGTCGCATCCCCTGCACCTGTTGTCGCGTGACAAGATGCTTCATATCCAGCCATTTCTAGTTTTTGAAGAATTTCTGGAAGATTCCGCTTTAGAATTTCACGTCCTGAGGTAGGATTGTAAATCAGTCTTGCTCTTTTCATCGTTTCATCATCCTATTTTTGAAATCAACATTGGTAATAGCTATCCGCTCACTTCAATATTCTACCAATTATTATTCTTGCTTACAAATATATCGCTATGCGTATATACTAAATTACCTTCAAACATCCATCTCTTATCATAACGCTTTTTTATTTTTTTGCAAAAAAACAAAAGCGGAAGCGCCCGTTTAGCGGCGTATGGACTGAAGCACTCCAACCGAGATAAAGGAAACACGAAGAGCGTTAGCGATTCGATGTTGACTTATCGTAGGGCGGAGAGCGAAGTCCACTAGACGCTGGGCGCTGGAGCTGGACTCAACAAATTCAGAGTTAGTTAGCTCAATATGTCTACATATTTTACTGATTCGTTTGAAGGCTAATATCATAGGCATCCGCAATGCTGATGTGATACTTTCCTTCGCCAGACTGATAAACAGCATTTTTCCTGCCATTATCTATTCCATCAGCCGTCTTCACCTTAGATACCTTCCAGTCGCCATCTTTCCCCCTTACCTCTCCTACACTCACTGCATCAATCTTCAAATTACTATTTGCGTTTACATCGATCGCAATGGATGAGACTCTCTCGATATTCCAGTCGTTCACAAGAGAGCGCGGCTTTAAGATAAGTGAATTATCACTGCCAATCACTTCAAGCTTCACATCATTTGGAACCAACAGCGTCGCCGCAACCTCCCCATTTGCATGAAATGGACCAATTTCGTTAGGAAGTGATTTCATGTTTAAATAAAGTGTATCCCCCTTTTGATTTGCTGAAACCATATCCTCTGCATTTTTTAATAGTTCTCCCTTTTTGGAGGTTTGCACTCGATAGGTGCCGAACATCGAAACCTCTTTTTCATTGGTAGATTCGATTGTCATCTGATGGTCCACCGTCCTAACCACCACTCGTTTGATACTGTCATTCATTTGGTAGGAAAAAGCAGGCAATTCAAACGAGCGCTCTTCCCTTGCCATCACTTCTTCCGCTTTATCCAAGATGCCCGTCGTACTTACGATTGCAAATGCAATCCCCGCCATTCCGATGACACCTACAAAGAAGATACTAAGGAAATCATATTTTAACACCGGCTTTTCCTGTCGTGACAAAAATAGATAAAGGAGAATCTCTATCCCGAGCACGACCAATAATAGCGGCCACCAAGCTGTCATAACTTGGACAAGTTCTAACCCCAAAAACTTTGAAAAGAAGAGAAAGAGTCCTAGGAATACAAGCGAGGCCCCCATTGAAAATGTCCCAACACGCCAAGTCCTCATGCTCCATCCCCACCCTTTCTTTTTCTAAAAAGGAACCCAATCCCCAATCCGATGATTGCTGCGCCAGCAATGGTTTTTCCCCACCTACTCATGCTTTTTTGCCTCCCGTTTTTGTTTGCTTCCAGATAAAAGCTTAATTCCCCCGCCAATCAACAAGATACAAACAAGTCCTGTTTGAAGATAACTTTGGACCCAATACATCACATCGATATTAACCAGCCTGTTAAGGAATGGTGAAAAGGCAGGAAGCAAGACGTTCATCACGAGATAGTAAAGCCCCATTAAGACTAGACCAATCCCAACCCATTTTTGATGATTAATGAAATACGCAATAATCGGAACATCCTCAATCGTTTCTTCGCCGTACCTTGAAACCTTTTGCATTGCATCAAAAAAGCTATAAAACCAGATAATCGGAATTAAGAATAAGAAGATCCCGAGTCGTAACGTATCTAAAATATAAATGGAAAACAAAAATGCGGCCATTAATTGGATTCCGCGGCGCTGTAAGCCAAGATACAGATGTCCTGCTCCCGGAAAGATGGCGAGAAACGTGGCAATCGATTTGCTCTTTTTTCCATCTTCACGGCGCATCTCAAAGTCTTCAAATATTGTGCGGTCAACAAGTTCCTCTCCGCGTTGTTTTTTGTTTACCTGCTGGACGGCATCAAAAAATCCATACACCCAGATAATTGGCAAAGCAGCCAGAAAGACCATAAATTCGCCGCGGTTGGAAAGGGCTGTCACAAATATGACCATGACCCCGAGTCCTAGAAAGGTTGCCAAAAGCGTTAATCCCCTGGTCATCAATCCAATTTGGAAGTGGCCTAAGCCTGGGATAAACGATAAAACAATCGTATAAAATCGTTCTGAATCTTGGGAAGCCTGTGTCTGCTGTCCCTCTTGGTTAGCAGCCCTCAGCGCCTTCTTATGTTTGGAAACCTGCACCCCCATGTCGATAAAACTAATGAGATAAAGAAACACTCCTAACATAAAGGTAATGATAGCAACTTCCTGGTTATTCGTTACTAACCCAATAACAGTGACAAACGCCAATCCCATTACGGTCAGTAGATAAAGTACGCCGCGAAACATATTGCCGAAATAAATATGGCCAAGACCTGGAAATAAGGACAAGGTCAATGCTTTTGTCGGATTTTTCATTTCTTATTTGCCTCCTTTTTTTCTAGTGAATCTATCCATGCAAAAGTCTTATTAATAACGCCCTCTGTCACCGAAGGCTTCTTTTCCTGAATTTGCGGCTTTTCAAAAGAGCTTGCATACGCAGCAAGCGACTGAAAAACACCTGAGAAAGTCAACAAAAGAGTCGCCGCCGCCGCAAGCAGATAATGAAACACCGCTTGCTGATAAAAAGGTTTTTTCTTCATTTTGCTGATTTCGGTGTCAATTTCGGTGTCAGGCACCACAGTTTTCTGCTTCGAAACCTTTGCCATGACCAAGTCGGTAAAGTCACTGCTGTCTGAAAGAATTGGAAGGGATGGTTCACCGGCTTCTACAGCTTGTAAATATTGGGTAAGGCATTGATCACACATGTATAAATGGTTTTCTAATTCCTCTTTGGTCTTCTCATTGACTTCGTCATTAACGTATTGCAACCACTCTTCAAAACTGTAATGCTTCATGAAAAATCGTCCTCCTTCCAATTCTTTTTCATCCAATGGCGGGCCCGGTACAGCTTTGTTTCAATTGTTTTCACCTGCACATTTTGCTCCTCAGCCATTTGCTGATAGCTTTTTTCCGCAATGTAAAATCCGTAAATCACATCACGATAATTTTCGGGCAGTTCATCAAGCTTTTTCCTGACAAGCCTTCTCCGGTCTAGTTCTATAATCTCTTTCTCAACACTGTCTTTCGGGGACCCTGCTGACTGCTGTTCGAGGTCTTCTGCCACTTCCTCTCGTCTTCTCACCTGTTTTCGTTTTACATCTATCGCATGATTAACCGCAATTCGCGTTATCCACGTTTTAAATCCTTGATTTTGGTATTGGGGGAGAGAAGTATAGATTTTCATAAATACTTCCTGTGCGGCGTCTTCTGCTTCTTTTTGGTCGCGAAGCACAGCAAAGATGGTCCGGAACACATCATTGCGGTATTTCTCAACCAAAAGTCGAAAGGCATGATCATTGCCGTCCAGCACATTTTCTATTAAGGCTGCATCACTAATCGTTCTCTCCCCCTTTCTTTTTTTGTTACTACATAATAGACGACAGGATAGAAACCTACCCCTACACTTTTTTTCAAAAAAATTTTTTCAATTCTCTTCATCATACCATGAGGTTGAACCTAAAAACCGTGCGGGTATCGCCCGCACGGTTTTACTAAATATAAAAGGAGATTACTCCTTTATTTCCAATCCTAATAACTTCGCAAATCCAATCGCCTGATCGGCAGAAACCATGCACCCAGCAACACTATCAAGTGATAGATTTAAGCGGTTAAACTTACAAGTGCTCAAGTCCACTCCTTTTAGTGTAGTACCAGTAAAGTTCACATCATCAAGATCGGAATGCTTAAAATCAAGTTTATTAAACTTGGCTTCGTAGAAATCTGCACTGCGCAGGGAACAATTCTCAAACCTCAATTCCTTCAAATCAGCATAGCCAAACGAACCCATATTTAGATTACAGTTCTCAAATAGGACATTCCTTAGGGTAGCATCAGCAAGATTTAGCCCTAATAGTTTGCAATCACGGAACTCGACCCGGTGGATAATTCCATCCGTAAAATCCACATTGGATAGATCGCATCGTTCAAAAATCACATCGGTTAATTGAATAAAGCGAAACGATCCATCGAGGAAGGTAACATTTCTAAACACCACCTCTTCGAATCTCACTTTTTCAACCTCCTCTTGTGAGATCGAACAATCGCTTATGATCGCCATATTAATATAAGAATCTTCTCTATCATTATAATCAAATGGAGTTAAACTGGAGGGTATTTTCGGTTTTTGAATTTTTAGCTTCTGACTCAAATCAATCATCCTTTTCATGGGTATTAGGAGTATATCATTTCATATAAAAGAACCAGGCTGACCCCTTAAGGCAACCGGAATATCTTCTCAAGAACTTGCATAGTTATTAGCAACTTGGCCCAAAATTAATTTATCTCATCTCAAAAGCTCCCTTTTCTTTACGAAGACTGAGAATTCAATAAAATATTACCATTGATATATGATAGAATCTATTAGTGATGGGAATTTATTACTAAAATAATAGTTAAGGGACTGATGCGAATGTTTTGGTTGTTGCTATTTGCCTCCTACTTAATTGGAAGCATTCCCACAGCCTTGATTGTGGGCAAGTTGATCTTTGGTGTTGATATCCGCGAACATGGCAGCAAAAATCCAGGGGCCACCAATACCCTAAGGGTTCTTGGTAAAAAATCTGCCATCTTTGTCCTTATTATTGATCTCGCTAAGGGCGCTGTTGCAGCGTACCTGCCGATATACTTCCATCTTGACGTGGAACCCCTTTACTTTGGTTTAACAGCTGTTGTTGGTCATTGCTTTCCAATTTTTGCAGGCTTCAAAGGCGGAAAAGCAATCGCAACCACCGCCGGGGCTTTGTTAATCGCCAATGTCTATCTGCTGGTCATCGCGTATGTTGCTTTCTTTTTAGTTATCTTTTTAACTAAGTATGTATTTTTTGGCTCCATCACGGTTGGCATTAGTCTACTCATCTATTCCTTAGTATCTTCTAAGCTAGAATTGGAACTTATCTTTATATTTTTCTCGCTATTCTTGATTTATTTGCATCGCTCCAACATCCGCAATTTTATGTTGGGCATCGAGCCCAAAATAAATGATAAAAATTTGATCAATGATCGCATCCCGCCAAAGGGCGGCGGTTTTAAAATGTAATTAAAAAGATCCCCTCGAGTCAAGATACAATGACCAGGGGATCCTCTTTTTTATTTTAAAAGTGTCGCCAGGATACTATTGGCAACGGTTTGCCAAATGGAGGCATCTGTTTGATAGGTTGCTCTAAGGCTCTTAAACATTTCAGTTTGTTTCGCTTGAAAATCCTCTGCATCCTTATCTGGCAAAGCAGCACGCTTTTCCATCACAAAAGCCTGCAATTCAGGTGCTCTTGGCCCCCAGACACCGACTTCATTCCCTTTTTCATTAATAAAAATAAAGATAGGTATGGCTCTGGATGTACCATTGGTTAAATATTGGTCCATTAGCTCCAAATTAGAGTCACGGAGCACAAAACGGACTTCCATCCCAGCCGCTTCAGCTATTTTCAGCAAAATAGGGTTATTCAGCATTGCATCGCCGCACCAATCCTCTGATAGGACAATCGCACGTAAGTTTTGCGTCCCTAATGCCTCGAGCCGATTCTTATCTTCGTCCGTTAAGGTGAAGCCCTCATAGATCGTAAGCATTTCCTCTTTATTGGTGGTCATAGCATTTATGTACCCATCAACAGTCAATCCTTTTTGAAACCATTGGTTCAAATCCATTTTCACTGCACCTCTTTCATTTTCTCCTATGATAGTCTTTTTAAAAACTTGTTACAATAGAACTGCTTAGGGAGACTCACCGATATTATACTACAAGTATTTTTTCCTATTTCAAAAAAACTATATTTTTACACTAGTAATAGAATTTTATAGTTGATAGAATATTTTATAAATAGAAAATATTATTAAAAATATTTTCTAGGATAAGAAAATCAGGGAGGAAACCTATGTCTAATGAATCACTACAACTACTTTCAATCGGAATCTATATAGCCGCTATGCTCTTTATCGGCTGGTATTCCTATCGAAAGACTAGCAATCTTACAGATTACATGCTTGGAGGAAGGTCTCTAGGACCAGCTGTAACCGCATTAAGTGCAGGGGCAGCTGATATGAGCGGCTGGCTTCTAATGGGCTTGCCTGGCGGAATTTATGTAACAGGTTTAGCAGACGCCTGGATTGCCATCGGTTTAACAATTGGCGCGTATCTAAACTGGTTATTGGTGGCACCCCGGTTGCGTTCTTACACTCAAGTGGCCAATGATTCAATCACGATTCCAAGCTACCTTGAGAACCGTTTTAAAGACAACACAAAATTACTCCGTATTGTTTCGGGTATTGTTATTCTTATTTTCTTTACTTTCTATGTTTCATCAGGAATGGTTTCTGGAGCTGTCTTTTTTGAAAGTTCGTTTGGCACAAGTTATCATACCGGACTTCTTATTGTTGGCGGCGTTACGGTTGCCTACACCTTATTTGGTGGATTCTTAGCGGTAAGCTATACAGACTTTATTCAAGGCTTAATGATGTTGATTGCCCTTGCTCTTGTTCCAGCAATTGGCATCTTCCACACAGGGGGTCCTGCTGAAACGTTCGAAACGATTCGGGCGATTGATCCTACAAGGCTGGATTTACTAAAAGGGACAACCTTTATAGGCATTATTTCAGCAATGGCCTGGGGCCTAGGCTATTTTGGACAGCCCCATATCATTGTCCGCTTTATGGCAATTAAGACAATTAAAGAAACGAAAAGCGCTCGTCGCATTGGTATGGGCTGGATGATTATCTCCCTTCTTGGTACGATTGCTACCGGGTTTATTGGTATTGCCTTTTTCCATAATAATCCTGAACATGTTTTAAAGAATCCAGAAGCGGTATTTATTGAATTAAGCCAAATTTTATTCCACCCTCTTTTCGCAGGATTTGCTTTAGCAGCCATTCTCGCAGCGATTATGAGTACGATTTCTTCTCAATTAATCGTCACATCCAGCGCACTTGTAGAAGATTTATACAAAATGGTGATGAACAAAAATGCGAAAGACAAACAGCTTGTCTTCTTAGGAAGAATGGCGGTTCTTCTCGTTTCTGTCATTGCCGCGGCTCTTGCCCTCAAGCAAGATAGCACCATTTTGGATCTTGTCGCATATGCATGGGCAGGCTTCGGCGCTTCTTTCGGGCCAGTGATTCTGTTAAGTTTATTCTGGAAAAAGTTTACGAATTGGGGCGCCCTTTTCGGGATGATCGTCGGGGCGGTTACCGTAATCGTTTGGAAAAATGTCGGCCTTGGTGACACGCTTTATGAAATTGTCCCTGGCTTTGTTTTCAACCTTATTGTCGGTGTCGTCATCAGCATGCTCACCTATCGAAAAAATGACGAGATTGAAAAGGAATTTACTGAAACTGTTCGCTTGTTAAAAAACGATAAATAATAAATACGCTCGGATCCCATTGATCCGAGCGTATTTAATTTTCTATCATGGTCGATAGTTTTATGACAGTTTTCCAATTACGCACTGTCGCCGGAACCTCTAGTTTTGGGAGCTGAGCTGCTAGTTTTGAATCGAGAATACTTTGCCTTAGATACAGATAAACTTCCTTTCCATTAATAAAACATTCGTCCGGTTCACTTTTGAAACTACGTAAATATTCTATTTTCTCTTGGGAAGGTTCGTCTGCCAAAAAGGCTAGTTGGATACTCTCGCCTTCTTTCAATGATTCCATAGAGTAGGGGCAATTACGGATAATCTGCTCGTATTCCTCAGCTGTTCTTAGAATAACAGGGACGGGGAAACCAAATGTCTTACTTATTTCCTCCTCTAATCGTTGGCTAAGCCGAGCGGAATCATCACTTGCTTCAAACAAAACATTGCCACTTTGAATATATGTTTTTACTTTTTCTAATCCGATCGTTTCTAATAGATTTTTTAAATCAGCCATTTTGATCCGATTATTCTTGCCAACATTAATACCTCTCAGCAGCGCAATATAAATAGTCATTTATGAACCTCGCTTCTTTTGATATACATCATACTAAAATCTTACCATTTATTTGTGGATTTAAACGATCCGCAGGTTTGGGAGGATAATATGATTCATTCAGAGAAAATTAGAATCATAAATATTTTTATGGAGGGATTTGCTCATGGTTCCACAAAGAGTTAGTTTGCTTACAATTGGCGCATATGATTTGCCTGTACTTAGGAAATTTTATCAAACATTGGGATGGGAGGAAACGGAAATAAGCTCGGACCAATTCGCTGTATTTAAAACGGCGGGCGTCCTGCTTTCGTTATACCCGATTGCCGAGTTAGCAAAGGATGCCGGCATTGAATTTACACACTCTCCTGAGAGCTTTCATGGTGTGACCTTTTCTATTAACGTAGATCAACAGGAACAAGTTGATACAACGGTAGAAAAGATTCGCAGCGCAGGGGCAAAAATACTGCGAGAGCCAAGTGATGTCTTCTGGGGCGGACGCATAGCCTATTTTGCTGACCCTGAAAATAACCTCTGGGAAGTTGCTTGGAACCCTTCAGCCATTTTTGATGAGCGCGGTGCGATGGTATCCTTCTAAGAAAGAGCTTAATTCTTACACGACTCGACTATTTTCAGCTAATAATAATACTAACTAAACGTTTGATTAGTAATTGATTCAGCCCTTTTAAATAAAGGGTTTTTCTATGTAATCAGGCAAAAAGCTTGTCGCTAAATGGGGCAACATAACTACCCAAATGCCTTTTTTCTTACTACTTTTACATTTTTCGACCATCAGCAAACTAATTAAACGTTTAATTAAAAAGGCTAAATACCCTGCTGTATTAAGCTTTTAATGCAAAAACCACTAAAAATATTGTTGAATTTACACACTTTAGAAAAACTAACCAAACGTTTGATTAGTTAGCCATGAAGCCATATAACTAAATGGTTTCAGCCCTATATTGTGAAAACTCTTTGTCGACCCAGTTATCATTTTCCACGAGAAAAAATAAAAAACGTGTCGATTCTAAAATTTCCTTAGGGAAATCCTTATGCTTCGACACCATTCCTGATTATTCCTTACTAACCAAACGTTTGATTAGATACAGGATAAACCCTTTTAACATATAGGTTTTTTCCCGGGAAATGGCGAAAACAATGTCGAACTCCGCTCGACATAAAAAAAGCTGGCAGACTGCATTCTGCCAGCTTTCGTATTAACGCTTTTGTAGTTCTTGCTGTAACAACTGATTAACCATTTGTGGATTGGCCTGACCCTTCGTTGCTTTCATTAATTGTCCTACTAAGAAACCAACTGCTTTGTTTTTCCCATTCTTAAAGTCTTCAATCGATTGTGGATTCGCATCCAACACCTCTGAAATAATTTTAAGAAGTGTGCCTTCATCAGAAATTTGAACAAGTCCCTTGTCCTTCACAATTTGCTCGGCATCGCCGCCATTTTCAATCAAGTCTTTAAAAACGGTTTTAGCAATTTTCGAAGAAATCGTGCCATTTCCGATCAACTTAATCATGCTTGCTAGACCTTCTGGAGTTAAGGCTACTTGGTGAAGTTCCTTTTGCTCAGCATTCAAGTAGGCAGAAACATCCCCCATGATCCAGTTCGAGGCAAGCTTTGCATCCGCTCCGCCATTAACAGTTGCTTCAAAGAAATCTGACATTTCTTTCGTAACCGTTAGCACCTTTGCATCGTAAACAGGCAGTCCAAGTTCATCAATATAACGCTTTTGACGCTGATCAGGAAGCTCTGGAATTTCAGCACGTATCCGTGCTTTCCAGTCTTCATCAATGTACAAATCCATTAAATCTGGCTCAGGGAAGTAACGGTAATCATCCGAACCTTCTTTGACCCTCATCAACAGAGTAGCCCCTGTTGCTTCATCAAAACGGCGTGTTTCCTGGTCGATTGTACCTCCCGCAGAAACCACTTCTCGTTGACGCTTCTCTTCATATTCAAGACCTTTACGGACGAAATTGAACGAGTTGAGGTTTTTCAGTTCTGTTTTTGTTCCGAATTCTTTTTGTCCAACAGGACGAATCGAAATATTCGCATCACAACGGAGTGAACCCTCTTCCATTTTACAATCGGAAACGCCTGTATATTGAATAATGGATTTTAATTTTTCAAGATACGCATAAGCCTCATCAGGTGTACGGATATCTGGTTCAGAAACAATCTCAACAAGCGGAGTACCCTGACGGTTGTAATCACATAGTGAATATCCTTTGCCATGGTTCAGCTTTCCTGCATCTTCTTCCAAGTGGATGCGCGTAATGCCAATTCGTTTGGTATAGCCATTTACCTCAATATCAATATAGCCATGCTCTCCGATTGGCTTATCAAATTGGGAAATCTGGTAGGCCTTAGGATTATCCGGGTAAAAGTAATTCTTGCGGTCAAACTTGGTATGAGTAGCAACCTCACAATTAATCGCCATCGCTGCTTTTATCCCGAATTCTACCGCTTTTTTATTAAGGACAGGTAATACACCAGGGTAGCCAAGGTCGATAACGCTTGTATTTGTATTCGGTTCAGCCCCAAAATGATTTGGGCTCGCCGAGAAAATCTTAGATTCTGTTTTTAACTCTACATGGACCTCAAGTCCAATCACTGTTTCAAATTCCATTATCTTCACCCCCTATAATTCCGGCTTTTCTTTATGAAAGTCTGTTGCCTGTTCAAATGCATGTGCTACACGATAGATCGTTGTTTCATCAAAATACTTGCCGATGATTTGTAATCCTAACGGTAACCCGCTATCAAAGCCGCATGGAACCGATATTCCTGGTAAACCCGCAAGATTAAGAGGAATGGTTAAAATATCATTGGCGTACATCGTTAATGGGTCCTCAATATTTTCACCTATTTTAAAAGCAGGTGTTGGGGTGGTAGGTCCAATGATTACATCATATTTTGCAAAGATATTTTCAAAGTCTTGCTTGATTAAAGTCCGTACCTGCTGTGCTTTTTTGTAATAAGCATCATAGTACCCTGAACTTAGCGCAAACGTACCAAGCATAATCCGGCGTTTTACTTCATCACCAAAGCCTTCTGCACGGGATTTTTTATATAAATCGATTAATGTTTCAGCATCTTTTGAGCGATAGCCGTAACGGACTCCGTCGAAACGGGCAAGGTTGGCTGATGCTTCAGATGAAGACAGCAAATAGTATGCTGCTAGCGCATACTTGGAATGCGGCAGGGAAACTTCTTCCCATGTTGCACCAAGACCCTCGAGTACTTTTAAGGCATTTAAGACGGACTGTTTTACTGATTCGCTGACACCTTCACCAAGATACTCTTTTGGTACAGCGATTTTGAGGCCCTTCACATCACCAGTTAAACCACTCGCAAAGTTTGGTACATCCACATTCGCAGAGGTCGAATCCATAGGATCGAGGCCGGAAATTGCTTGAAGCAGGTAGGCATTGTCCTCCACTGTTCTAGTAATTGGTCCAATTTGATCAAGGGATGAAGCGAAGGCAACGAGACCAAACCGGGAAACACGTCCATAGGTTGGTTTCATTCCTACGACACCACAAAAAGAAGCTGGCTGACGGATGGAACCGCCCGTATCAGAACCAAGCGAAAACAGGACCTCTCCTGCTGCTACAGATGCGGCTGAACCGCCTGAAGAGCCACCTGGAACTGTCTCAAGATTCCATGGATTACGTGTCGTTTGGTAATGGGAATTTTCGTTGGAAGACCCCATTGCAAACTCATCCATATTTAGCTTTCCAATCGTTACCGTTTCTGCTTGCTGCAGTTTCTGAACAACGGTCGCATCATAAATCGGATCAAAGTTTTCAAGGATTTTACTCGCACAAGTTGTCCTAAGTCCTTTTGTAACTAAGTTATCTTTTAAGCCAATCGGCATCCCAAATAGCAAACCTTTGGCAGTCTCACTATTGATTTTCTCATCTAAAACTTTCGCTGAAAGACGTGCCCGCTCTTCATCTAACGTTAAAAACGCCTGAACTTTATCTTCAACTTGTCCAATTCTCTTATAGGATTCATCGACAAGATCGGATACTTTTAGTTCCTTCTTTGTAAAAAGTTCATGTAGGTCTGAAACTTTATAATCAAATAAACTCACCTTTTAATCCTCCTTTCCCATAATCGATGGTACTTTAATCTGTCCGTCCTGATGCAGAGGTGCATTTTTTAGTACCTCTTCACGCGATAAACCAGGTTTGGATTTATCTTCACGCAAGACATTTTTCATATCCAGCACATGGTATGTAGGTTCCACATTTTCCGTATCCAATTCATTTAACTGTTCAGCAAAGGTAATAATCGCATCCAGTTGCTTCGTAAACATGTCTGTTTCTTCTTCGGTTATGGCCAATCGTGCCAGATTGGCTACATGCTTTACCTGATCCTTTGAAATTCGTGACATAGTATAACCCCCTATCCCTTCAATCTTGTCATATCAATACTAATGATGATACCAAACTTTTCCGCTTTACCGCAATGATTCCATCATCAGTATGGGCAAGGGAATTGATTTTTGTTCATAATTCTTAAAATTTCAGTCTATTTTTCTCTTATTAATACAATTTTTTCCTAATAAGTTTATCACAGACATTCTCGGCAACTTCCCTTATAATGGTCATGGATGGGAGGGCTTCTGAATGAAAAAACGAAGACGAAAGAAATTCAAAACCTTTTTTGTGCTGTTCATCCTTTTTTGCGCCTTAGCTTTGTTCCAAAATTATTTTCAACAACAAGGCTCCCTTGATATAGTGAAAAACGATCCATTTGCTGATGTTAAAAAATACCGTTCCCTCATACATGATGAATTAGCGAAATATCATTTGGAAAGTCATACTACAGTAGTTATCGCTTTAATGCAGCAGGAAAGCCGCGGCAAAGGCGGAGACCCTATGCAGGCGTCGGAATCGGCAGGGTTGGCAAGAAATACAATAACAGATCCGCAAAAAAGTATTCAGGTTGGTGTGAAACATTTTCAGCGCGTCCTCAGTTATGGGAATAAGAAAAAAGTAGATTTCCAGGCCGTTATCCAGTCTTACAACATGGGAATTGGTTATATCGACTATGTTGCAGAGCATGGCGGGAAGCATAGTGAGGCGTTGGCGAAGGAATTTTCTCTCCAGCAGGTAAAAGAAAAGCCGACTATTTATACATGTGGCGGCAATAAAAATAATTTTCGCTACCCATATTGCTATGGTGATTTCACCTATAGTACAAAGGTAACGAAAAATATTCAATTATTAGCGGACAGCGTTCCTGTTACGGGTGAAGAAGAAACCACCGGTGAATCGTTTTGAGGATTCATCGGTGGTTTTTGAATTAATTGATATTTTCGGTCATATTCTTCTTTTTAAAACGGCTGAACAGAAGAACAAGTTTAATCGGCAAAAGCCCTAGGATTCCACCCAGCGTATTTAATATTAAATCGTCCACATCGAAGCTGCCAAACTCAAATACCAGTTGCAGCAGTTCAAATGTCAGACTTAAGGTAAAGGTGGCAAGGGTGACGGCGCTAAGTTTTTGAAACTTCTTCGCCAGCAATGGTAAGATGAATCCGAACGGCATAAAACCGATGATATTCCCTGCTAGGTTTTCAATCCGAATAATTAAATTGATATCAGCTAAAAACAGGTAAAAATTAATCGTTTTAAAAGGGACAAAATTATTCGACCGCCAGTGGTATTCATCATACGTAAAGTTGAAATGATTAATAATCTCAGATAACGGAATGTATTTAAACAAAATTAATTTTGAAAGAATCGCTAAATATAAACAAAGAATTAGGAAAAGAGTCATTTTATAAATAATTTTCATTCATCACTGCTCCATTTATTACATATCAAAAATAACCTTACCATATTTTTTAACCGTCGTGGGAGCAAAACTGGAATTGGAGGAATTTAGAATGTCTGAACATGTTTTTCATTTAAAGGCAAACTGGCCGGGTTTACGGAATGATGTTGGAGAGATTGAGGCAGGGAATTTAGTCACGAAGGTCTCCATACCGCCAGAAATGGATGGCCCTGGTATTGGCACGAATCCAGATGAGATGCTGCTGGGGGCTGCCGCGACCTGCTATATTATTACTCTTGCGGCAATGCTGGAACGGAGCAGTTTAGAGAAGGAAAGCCTAACGATGGAGTCGGAAGGCATTGTCGATGTTACCAAGGGGGTTTTTACCTATAAAAAGATTATTCATCGACCATATCTTGTCCTGAAATCAGGTGCACCGAAAAAAGATGTTGAGATGGCTGTGAGGCTTGCCAAAAAAGCGGAGACATCATGCATGATCAGCCGCGCGATTCAGGGGAATGTGGAGATAGAACTGCAGGCTACGGTGGAAGTAGCAGTTGAGTGAAAAAGAAAAGTACTAGAAACAGTGTGTTCTCTGGGATGACGCTTTTGGTCCTCATGACTATCTCATGAGGACCATTGTTTTAGCGGTTAAATAATTTTGAAAAGAATCCCTTGCTCTTTTTACCTTCATCCTTGACCATTTTTGGTTCCTTGTTAGTAATATATATATCTTCCTTATCAATCGCGTGGTCCATGGCTAATACTAAGCCGATTTCCGAGTCGTGGTCTTTATTGGTCACAAGGGTGTGTTCAATTTTATATTTTGTGGCCAGTTTTACATATTTTGAAAGGGTTTCATAACTCATATTTCCATTTAAGAAAAGGTGGGACTGCGGCTTTTCCTTCATCTGCTTCTCAACTTGGGGATATACGTTTGCTTCTGCCACTTGGCTTTTTGTCAGAGCTACGACAATCCGCTCTCGGAGCGTACCTAAGAATTTCCGGCGCTCATCTGGTTTTGTTTGTAGCGGTCCATAGATTCCCTGCTGTAAAACCTCGTCAACGGTTGTCTTTTTCAAATAAATCAACTCCATATAAAGGCTATTATTATCTATGATGATACCCTAAAAAACGTTCCATACCAAAAAGTGGGTTTCCGAGGTGGGCAAATTAATCTAATCGAGAGTAAATTTGGCTTATCCGCTAGTAAATTCAAACCATCCGCCAGTAAGCTTGGCCTATCCGCCAGTAAACCGCCCCCTTCCACCAGTAAACCACCCTATTCCGCCAGTAAACCGCCCCCTTCCGCCAGTAAACCGCCCCCTTCCGCCAGTAAACCACCCTATTCCCCCAGCAAAAAATCCTTCCCCCATAAATCGAGAGAAGGATCGACTCTTAGTTTTTACCCGTGAACTGTTCGGCTTCAGTTGAGCCTTTTAATGCGGTTGTTGATGAGGTTCCACCTGTAATGACCATGGAAACTTGGTCAAAGTAACCTGTACCTACCTCACGTTGATGGCGTGTGGCCGTGTAGCCGTATTTTTCGCTGTCGAATTCAGCTTGCTGCAATTCGGAGTAAGCTGCCATTCCTCGTTCTTTATAGCCGCGAGCCAACTCAAACATGCCGTGGTTAAGGGCATGGAAGCCAGCAAGAGTAACAAACTGGAATTTGTAGCCCATTTTGCCAAGCTCGACTTGGAATTTCGCAATCGTTTCTTGATCTAATTTCTTTTTCCAGTTGAAAGATGGTGAGCAGTTATAAGCCAGCAGCTTACCTGGGAACTGCTCATGAACAGCCTCTGCAAATTGTCTTGCTTCCTCAAGATTCGGTTCAGAAGTTTCACACCAAACAAGGTCGGCATATGGTGCATAAGCGAGCCCACGGGAGATTGCTTGGTCAATCCCCGCTTTGACACGGAAGAAGCCTTCTCCTGTACGTTCACCCGTAATAAACGGTGCATCATTCATATCAATATCACTTGTGATCAAGTCAGCTGCGTTAGCATCTGTCCGGGCAACAAGTAGGGTTGGAACTCCCATAACATCAGCAGCGAGCCGGGCAGCAATCAGGTTACGAACTGCCGTTTGCGTTGGCAGTAATACCTTCCCGCCTAAGTGCCCACATTTTTTCTCAGAGGAAAGTTGGTCTTCAAAGTGGACGCCTGATGCACCTGCTTCAATCATGCCTTTCATTAGCTCGAAACAGTTTAATTGACCGCCAAAGCCTGCTTCAGCATCAGCGACAATCGGAGCGAACCAATCGATGGAGTGATCGCCTTCTGCATGGGTGATTTGATCTGCGCGCTGTAAGGCTTGGTTAATCTTTTTGACCACATTTGGTACGCTATTAGCTGGATATAAGCTTTGGTCAGGGTACATGTGTCCAGACAGATTGGCATCAGCTGCTACCTGCCAGCCGCTTAAGTAGATGGCTTTTAGCCCTGCTTTTACTTGCTGGACTGCCTGATTTCCTGTTAATGCACCAAGGGCATTTACATAGTCTTCTTCATTTAATAGTTTCCAAAGCTTTTCGGATCCCTTCCGAGCCAATGTGTGCTCAATATCAATCGACCCGCGGAGTTTGATAACATCCTCGGCAGTGTACGGTCTGGTAATCCCTTTCCAACGGCTATCCATTTCCCAGCTTTCTTGTAATTGCGCTACTCTTGAATTTGTCATTTTCTATTCCTCCTATTAATCTATTAAGTATTTTTTATTAAAATTGCTCTGTTCAACATATCTGTTGATTGCTACGAAAGGCGCTACCCATTTAGATCAGCTCATACCCTGGGAGAGTTAAAAATTCAGCAAACTCCTCATTCAAAATCAACCGATCAAACAGCTCAACAGCCTCATTGAATCGGCCGCCATCAAATGCCCGTTCACCCATTTCCTGTTTGATTTTTTCCAATTCTTCCGCCTTATATTGCTCATACATTTCCACCGTGACTTTCCGTCCGTCGTTTAGAATCCCTTTTGGGTGGCGAATCCACTGCCACAGTTGGGCCCGTGAAATTTCAGCGGTTGCAGCATCCTCCATCAAGTTGTGAATCGGAGCGGCGCCAATGCCTCTAAGCCACGAAGCAACATATTGAATCCCGACATTGATGTTCAAACGAACGCCCTCTTCCGTAATCATCCCACCTGGTGACTCAAGCAAATCTTGAGCGGTCACACTAATCTTCAGTTGTTTACTCGTATGAATTTGGTTGGCCATCGGCATCTCGCGGTTAAATACCTCCAGAGCAACCGGGACAAGACCTGGATGTGCCACCCATGTTCCATCATGACCGTCACGGGCTTCGCGCTCTTTATCGGCACGAACCTTAGCAAAGGCTTCTTCATTAGCAGTCGGGTTATTGCGAATTGGAATTTGGGCAGCCATCCCGCCAATCGCTGGTGCCTTGCGGCGGTGACAGGTTTGAATCGTTAGTAACGAATACGAACGCATAAACGGAACGGTCATCGTTACCTGTGAGCGATCGGGTAAAATAACATCCTTGTGTTGACATAGCTTTTTCAAGTAACTGAAGATATAATCCCATCTTCCGCAATTCAATCCTGCAGAGTGGTCTTTTAGCTCAAATAAAATCTCATTCATTTCAAAGGCGCCCATGATGGTTTCAAGTAAAACGGTCGCTTTAATGGTTCCACTCGGAATCCCCAGTTTCTCTTGCGCAAATACAAATACATCATTCCACAGGCGGGCTTCCAAGTGACTTTCCAGCTTTGGCAGGTAAAAATACGGACCTGTGCCCCTCGCAAGCAGTTGGTTCACATTATGGAAAAAGTACATGCCAAAATCAAAGAAACTTCCTGAAATGGGTTTGCTATCTAGCAAAATATGCTTTTCTTCTAAATGCAGGCCACGTGGTCTCACAAACAGCACCGCTGTTTCGTCCTTTAGTTCATACCTCTTTCCAGTGGCATTTTCAAAAGATATCGTCCGATTTACTGCATCTCTTAAGTTGATTTGTCCTTCGACGATGTTTTCCCAGGTCGGTGAAGTGGCATCTTCGCAATCGGCCATAAATACTTTTGCACCCGAGTTCAAAGCGTTAATCACCATTTTCCGATCGGTCGGTCCGGTAATTTCGACCCGGCGATCTTGGAGGTCATCTGGCAGCGGAGCAATCGTCCAGTCCCCGTTCCGAATATGCTTCGTCTCCGGGAGAAAATCTGGCAATGTTCCATTATTTATTTCCACTTGGCGTTTTTGCCTGTACTGTAACAGTTCTACTCTTCGCCCGCCAAACTTTCGCTCCAGCTCTTCAATAAAATTCAATGCCTCAGTGGTTAAGATCTCTTCGTACTGGGCTTTCATTGCCCCTACCACTTCAATACCTGTTGTTTGCGTCGACATGAACTACATCACCTCTTTGTTATAATACAGTAACAATCTACGTTTTGTATTATATAACACAATTTTTAAAAATGGAACTACTTTTCTGAAAATTTTATAAAAATAGGTAAAAAATCCCTGTCCAATTTCTTAGAAGAATAAATGCCCATAAAAAAAGAATGTCCGCAGACATCCTTTTAGTTGCTATTATGCGTTTCTTTACCAATCGTTTCATACAATTGGATAAAATCCTCTTCCCGATGATCGCTAGTTAAGAACTTCGGGCTCACAATAGATTTTAATAGTTTTCTCTTCAAAGTTGGATTTGCTACTTCCTTCAGAATCCATTTTCGTTTCGAAGCGAGGAAGTCAAGATAGCCCTCATAGGAATCATCAAACTGCTGCTCTAATTGCTCGCGAATTTGGCTCGCCAGGGTTGGACTCGCCCCGCCTGTTGAGATAGCAATGCTCAAAGACCCGCGCTGAACGTGTGCGGGGACATGAAAATTGGAGCCATCTGGGTCATCAGCAATCGTTACCAGTTGGTGGACACCCGCTGATTCTTGGATCGACTGGTTGATCTCTCGACTATTTGTCGCTGCAAAAATCAGGAAGGCATCGGAAATATCGCTGCCCGAGAAGGGCTTTTGTTTCCATATGATTCTTCTCTCACGACTAAGACTTTGGATTTCATCTGTTGCTTTCGGACTGACAACGACGACATTCGCACCAGTTCCTAACAGTCCAGCCACTTTCCGTTCAGCTACTTTCCCGCCTCCTACCACAACCGCGATTTTCCCATCTAACCTTAGAATCACTGGATAGCCTGATTTCACCATCTACACTTCCTCAACAGGTCGTGCCGCTAAATATTCAACCAAAGCTTCCTTTGTTGCAAATGCAGGCCGTCCATGTGGAGGAAGACCAGCACTAACAACGGCATCTTCCGTTTGTCTTCCCATACTGACCACCTGGAGCCCTTTCAACAGTTCAAAGGCATTCAAATCACACTTACTTAACGCGTTTACAAACAATTCGACGGAGGCACTGCTTGGGAATATCACCGTATTCAACTCTGCTTCATCTAACATTCTTTTAAAAAGAGGAAAGAACTGTTCATCTAGTTCTGTTATGCTGGTCACCATGATGTCTGCTCCATCCATCTCTTTTTTCAACATGCTATCATTTCCGACAATAAGCAGAGAGGCGGACTCTTGTATCTCATTTGCATGGGCAGCCATAAAGCCACGCTTCTTAAGTGTATTTATCGATTTAAGAGAAGCTCCATAGAAGTCAGCACGAATCGTTCGGATATCGACTCCATGATTGACTACCGCTGTAAAAAATTCATCGGCACTTTCTGGTGAGGTGAAGAGAATTTTTTCATAAGAAGACACCTTGGTTAAATCAACCGGCAGCACGGTCTTCTTCCATTTTGGAAACTCTACTACATCAGCTCCGCCATCGATTAATGCTTTTGCTAATTCACTAGAACCCTCACTCGTACGAGCCAGCAGAATTTGCCGACCATACAAGGGCATTTTTTCAAACCAACTGATTTTCTCACGAAGGGATATGACCTTACCTACCAGAATAATCGACGGATTGCTAAACTTAGCCTCTACGACCTTTTCAGAAATATCAGCCAGTGTCCCTTGCAATGTTTTTTGGCGGCCAAACGTACCCCATTGAATTAAAATTACAGGGGTCGAGGCTGGCTTCCCATATGTGATGAGATTTTCGCAAATAAACGGTAAATTGCCGACGCCCATATAAAAAGCGATGGTATCGACACCGCGGGCCAGTCCTTCCCAATCGAGTACTGGTTTTCCCTCTTTCGATTTATCATGGGCGGTGACGACTGCAAATGATTCTGCATACTCGCGGTGGGTAACAGGAATGCCTGCATAAAGCGGGGCCGCAATCCCCGATGAAATACCAGGAACGATTTCAAAAGGAATTTGATGCTCGGCCAAGGATGCTGCTTCTTCGCCGACTCTGCCAAACACGCCAGGGTCTCCGCCTTTTAAGCGGACAACCCGCTTGCCTTCCAGCGCCTTCTCCACCAATAGTTCATTGATATTCCCTTGGCGTATAATATGGCGATTCGGTAATTTACCGCAGTAAATCAGTTCGCAATCCGCTGGAGCAAACTCCAATAGTTTGGGATTGGCAAGCCGGTCGTATAAAATAACTTCTGCTTGTTTAATGGCCTCCAAACCTTTTACGGTAATTAATCGAACGTCCCCTGGTCCTGCTCCCACTAAAAATACTCTTCCTGTCTTCATCCAGCAGCAATCCTTCCCATTCCTTCTTATCTGACAATAAACACGATATCGTCCTCTAATTCTACCTTAAATGTCCGCACTTGACCTTCATCCGGTGCCTGTACTTTACCATCTTTTAAAGAAATTTTCCAATCATACACGGGGCAATATACATATTTGCCACTAACAAGCCCTTCTGAAAGAACACCGCCTTTCGGATGTGGACTGCGATTTTCGATCGCATATACTTCTCCGCTCGTTACTTTAAAAAGTGCGATATTAGTGTCATCGATTTTAAGTGAATAGCCTGACCGAACTTTTATATTTGAATAGTTTGCTACTGGAATCCGAGTTATTGTTTGTAGCATTTGGATTCACTCCCCTACCTTAATTGTATGATTTGCATAATATTTATCTTTGATTTCTTCACTTTGAATCGCTTCATTCCAAGGCTCAATATACTTTTTCAATGTCTTATCCATGCGCTCGTTTAAGGCCTTTCGCGTTTTCTCGTTCGCAAGCACGTCTTTCACATGGTCCAAGCCGACGCGTTCTACCCATTTAGACGTACGCTCCAAATAATTGGCTGTTTCACGGTAGTATTGCAGGTAGGCACCGGTCATCTCCATCACTTCGTCCTGTGTTTTGACCGTACATAAGAGGTCACCGGCACGGAGATCAACCCCGCCGTTACCAGCCACATAAATCTCCCAGCCGCCATCAATGCCGACAAAGCCAATGTCTTTAATGCCTGCTTCAGAGCAGTTTCGCGGACAGGCAGATACACCCATTTTTACTTTATGCGGGGTATCAAGGCGTTCAAATTTCTTTTCTAATTCAATTCCAAGGGCCATTGAATCTTGTGTGCCATAGCGGCAAAATTGTGCGCCGACACAGGTTTTCACCGTACGAAGGGTTTTTCCATAGGCATAACCAGACGGCATATCCAGCTCTTCCCACATAGCTGGCAGGTCTTCTTTTTTCACCCCGAACAAGCCAATTCTCTGCCCGCCTGTCAATTTAACGAGCGGTACCTCATACTTTTCGGCAATCTCAGCGATTTTTTTCAAATCAGCTGCTGTTGTTACCCCGCCATACATCCTTGGAACAACAGAGTAAGTTCCATCTTTTTGGATATTGGCATGCATTTTTTCATTGACCAGACGAGAGTCACGATCATCTTTGTATTCATCCATGTGAATCATACCAAGGTAGTAGTTAATGGCTGGACGGCATTTGGTACAGCCTTCCTCATTGTTCCATTCCAGTACGTTCATAACTTCTTTCACACTTGTTAAGCCTTTTTCTTTGATTTCGGCCACTACTTCATCACGGCTTAAGGTTGTACAACCGCAAAGGCTTGTTTTTTGAGCTGCCGCTTCATCAAATTGGTCTCCAAGTGTGTGTGCGAGAATACTGCTAACCATTGGTTTACAACGACCGCAAGAACGGCCAGCGTTCGTACAATGGCTCACTTGGTCTAAAGTGGTTAATCCCTGTGTTTTAATCGCTTCAACAATGGCACCTTTTGTGACTCCATTACACCCACAGACTAATTCATCATTCGGCATAGAAGCCACATCGTCAGTGCCACCTTCACCGGTGCATTCTGTATGGAAAATTGACACTCCGCTGAGGTCTTCTTTTTTAGTCAGCATCCGATATAATCTAGTACTATCTTTTGTGTCACCATAAAGGACGATCCCTACGATAAAGTTGTTTCTAGTTAATACTCGTTTATAGAGACCTTCGTACTCATTGTAGATCATGATAGATTTAGTCGTGCTATCTTCAAAGATTTCTCCTGCAGAGAATAAGTCGACACCAGCCACTTTTAATTGTGTTCCAGTCACAGAGCCTTGATAAGGTTCTCCTACATTTCCGCAAATACGGTTGGCAAGCACTTTCCCTTGTTCATATAAAGGTGCAACCAAACCATAAACAAGTTCACGATGCTCCGCACATTCTCCGACTGCATACACATGTGGGACACTCGTTTCCATAAAGTCATTGACGACAATGCCACGATTCACATAGATGCCGCTGTTCTTAGCCACTACCGTATTCGACTTAATTCCAATGGCCATGACAACTAGGTCTGCTTCTACTTGTGAGCCATCTTTAAAACGGAGACCAGTAACGCGTTCGTCACCGAGAATTTCCACCGTTTCTTTTTCCATTAAGAAATTCATGCCTTGTCCTTCGAGTTCCGCCTTAAGGAGTGAGGATGCAACTGGGTCCAACTGGCGCTCCAATAGATGCGGCATAAGATGAACCACATCAACGGTCATCCCCAAGTTCAGCAAGCCTCTTGCAGCTTCTAGCCCGAGGAGTCCGCCGCCGATGACGACAGCCTTTTTAAATTGCTGTGCTGATTTGATCATCATTTCACAATCATGGATATCACGAAACCCTGTCACACCTTTTTTTTCTGCTCCTGGGATTGGCAAAATGAAAGAATTTGAGCCAGTTGCAATAATCAAATCATCATACTCGACTTCCCGGCCAAGATTACTAACTACTCGTTTTGCCTCCACATCAATGTTCACAATAGATTCGCCAGTAAATAATTGAATATTATTTTCTTTATACCAATCTAGAGGGTTAATAATGATATCTTCAAAGTTTGTATCCCCTTGAAGGATATTTGATAGTTTGATTCGATTGTAGTTTGGATACGGCTCTTGGCCAAAAATAGTTACCTCCAATGGCTCAGTTGCTACTTTTAGAATTTCTTCAATTGTTCTAACTCCTGCCATCCCGTTCCCGATCATTACTAGTTTTTTCATCACTGGATCGCTCCTTATATGTTACATCAATATTTTTGAAGATTATTATTAAGGTTTTCTATATATTTATATTGTAAATGCTAGTGTTGATAAAATTTGTGAAGTTCATCACATTCAAATTATTTTTGTGAATGAATTCACATATTTGTCATAGTTATTGCAAAAAAAATAGCACACAAATGTATGCTATCTCGACTAGACTATCTTTTTTTCCGTTTTTTGTAATAGAAATGGTTGGACCCATAAATTAATGGCTGGGACTAGCACACCTATGACTGTAACCGGTAGAAGCTCCCATAATTCCAACGGCGGTGTGATGAGGATACCTGAAATATGAATAAAGTACAAAGAAAGAAAGTAAGCGACACTGCCTACAAGACCTGCCACTCGAGTGTCTTTTCTAATCAATAAATAGCTTAATGGGATCAATAAAAGTGTGATTGGTACATAGGAGGTTGGATAACCCACAGTGGCAAAAATGGCTTTTCCGACAAATCGGAATAAGATATATAGTGCTGTTGCCATGACTGGGATGGTATTATCGCGAGAATAGCGAATGATTAAAATAGTAAGGAGAGCAACCATTAGGATGGAATAAATCGGATATACCCACTCAGGAATGCCGCCAAAAATCTGTGAGGCGGGGTCTGAGATTAATTCAAGGATTTCTTTTGAGGCAATCGACTTTCCATGAATGTACTGATCATAGGAAATCGCACCATTTTCCTGCTGCATATTCGGAAACATTAAGCATTCAAGGAGATACATCGCAAACCACGTATGAAGGGACTTCCATGATGGTTGAATTTCTCTCATATGGATAAAGTACCCTCGCCAAACGCCAATAATCATCATATCTGTTCCGATATAATAAATAAAATGGGTCGGACTCCAGGTTGTTAAATCAATACCATAGGCAATATGGTAAGTAAAATCTAAGGGAATGCCAATTAGGAATATGACATATCCAATTGTAATTAGATTTCTCGAAAGACGGTCCATATATTGTGGACGCCGCCACTCTTGTAGTAACAAAAGGGCTCCTAAGATAAATCCGATCGTATTCACAATATGGGGAATCGAATATTCCTCAAATAAATATTTAAAATGGTAAGAAGCATCCCACGCGGACCCAATGAATTTTAACAGGAAGGCAAGTACCCACAAACGGTAATATTTCAACGATAACATCTCCCCTCTTTCCCTCATCCAAGCAGGTCGAAAATATCCCCAAAGATGGCGATTAGGATATAATTGATGGCTAAAGCAATCGCAAACGTTATTCCCGCGGTTCGAACAGGTTTCTGACGAAATAGTTTATAGATAAACACAATCCCTGCTGTGACAACAAAAATATTACAGAGTAAAAATGTCCAAAGTAAACTTTCACTATGTTCCACCGTTGTGACGTGTAGTAGATATAATGGAATCAATTTTACAATCCCCCACTTTTACTTCCTTACTGCCTTTTCTCTATATTATCATTATTTTTAGTATATGGGACTTATTAATTACATAAAATCCTTGCATTGGTTGAATTAGGTAATGTATTTTATAGAAAGTAAGTTTGCGAATGATTGGAGGAATTCCCGCTGAAAAAGTCCATTGTCGTTATGCCCCTTTTGTGCATGGCGCTTTTATCTGCTTGTAATCCGATTAGAGTCCCAAAGTCGGGGATGGACCATGGGATGAGTGCCACTCCAACTGATGTCATCCCTACAAAGTCTGAATGGAAGATCGAGGATCATCCAAATGCAAAAAAGGAAATACCCATTTCACTGTATATTAAGGATGAATCAAATCAACCGATCCAATCATTTGACACGGTTCACGAGAAAAAAATGCATCTATTTATTTTTAGTAAGGATCTAGCTTATTTTTCTCACATCCATCCAAAATATAAGGGGAAGGGAGAATTTGCTTTTACCACAAAGTTCCCTTCCGGCGGAGATTACTTGTTTATCTCTGAATTTACACCTAAGGGCGGTGGGGACCCAAGTATGGAAAGTCATTGGGTCGAGATTGAGGGCAAGACCGCAGAAGAAAAGCCTCTCGTCCCAGATCGGAAACTAATCAAAGTAGTAGATGATAAAAAAGTGACGCTCTCATTTGACCATTTGATGGCAGGAATGACCGTTCACATGAATTTTACGATTAGTGACGCTGCCAGCAACCAACCGATTAAAAATCTACAGCCTTATTTAGGAGCCATGGGGCATGCCGTTGCCATAAGCGATGATGCGGGGAAGTATTTGCACATCCATCCAATGACAACCAAAGGAAATGGTCCAAAGGTAACCTTTATGACTATTTTTCCTGAAAAAGGGATCTATAAGGTGTGGGGCCAATTTCAGCAGGATGGCAAAGTATTTACGGTTCCTTTTGTAATAAATGTACCTGAGTAAGTAAAAACCCCCTTCTCGTCTTCGAAAAGGGGGTTCACTTTTATTATTAATACATTTCAGACGTAGTTTTTGCCTGCATATGAAGCAGCAAGTAGTCAGGACCGCCTGCTTTGGAGTCAGTACCGGACATATTAAAGCCGCCAAATGGCTGGTAGCCAACGATAGCTCCAGTACATGAACGGTTGAAATACAGGTTCCCAACATGGAAGTCTTCACGAGCTTGCTCTAGGTGTTCACGGTTCGTCGTGATTACAGCACCAGTTAAGCCATACTCTGTGTTGTTGGCAATTTCAATAGCATGAGTGAAATCTTTCGCTTTTGTAAATCCAACAACTGGACCAAAGATTTCTTCCTGCATGATGCGCGCATCTGGAGCAAGGTCCGCAATAACAGTTGGTTTGATAAAGTAGCCTTTAGAGTTGTCGCCTTCGCCACCAGCCATTAACTTACCTTCTTGCTTACCGATTTCAACGTATTCCATGATTTTTTTGAACGCATTATTGTCGTTCACTGGCCCCATGAAGGTTCCTTGGTCTGTAGGATCACCAACTGTTAATTGGTTCGTTAATTCAACCACACGGTTCAAGACAGTATCATAAACATCCTCAACGATGACTGCACGAGAACATGCTGAACATTTTTGACCAGAGAAGCCAAATGCACCAGCAACGATTGATTGGGCTGCAAGCTCAAGGTCTGCTTCACTGTCAACGACGATCGTATCTTTACCGCCCATTTCAGCGATTAAACGCTTCATCCATACTTGTCCAGGGTTTACTTTAGAAGAACGGTCAAAAATGCGAAGTCCAACATCACGTGAACCAGTAAAGCTGATAAAGCGAGTATCTTTGTGGTCAACTAAATAATCGCCCACTTCAGCACCACTACCTGGTACAAAGTTTAAGACACCCTTAGGAAGACCTGCCTCTTCCATAACTTCCACAAACTTTGCTGCAACTACTGGTGTAGTAGAGGCTGGTTTTAATAGAACGGTGTTCCCTGCTACAATTGCAGCAACTGTTGTACCTGCCATAATCGCTAATGGGAAGTTCCAAGGTGAAATGATAATTCCAACGCCTAGTGGAATATAATTGTATCGGTTAAATTCGTTTGGACGGCTATTTACTGGCACACCATCTTTAAGGGTCAGCATTTGGCGTCCATAATATTCAAGGAAGTCAATCGCTTCTGCTGTATCTGCATCCGCTTCTCTCCACGGCTTACCTGCCTCTTTTGTTAAAAGAGCAGAAAACTCATGCTTACGGCGGCGAATAATCGTTGCTGCTTTAAAAAGTACATCGGCGCGAACTTCTGCTTTTGTTTTTTTCCAAGTTTTAAATGCTTCAACTGCTGCTTGCATAGCTTTTTCAGCTAGATCTTGGCTGGCTTTTGAGACGCGGCCAATGATTTCTTTCGTATTAGAAGGGTTATAAGAAACAATTTTATCCTCAGTTTTTATTCTTTCTCCACCAATAACTAGGTCGTAGTCCTGACCTAAATAACTTTCAACTGTTTCTAATCCTTTTAGATAGGCCTGGCGGTTTTCCTCAGTTGTAAAATCTGTAAATGGTTCGTGTTTGTAAGGTTGTACCATCTTATTTAAACCTCCTATGTATTAAAAACGTTTTCACTCCATTGTACATTCTAACACGTTTCATTTCAGTGCCGCAATGATAGTTGATTCACACAAAAAAGACGGTTTCCCCGCCACGAAAGGTTGCGGAATCCTCTTTTTTAGTGATTTATTCTCAAATTTTGTTGTTTTTCAATGTAACTCCCCTTCTAACAACGCTTTAATCATAGAAAAAAATTTCTATCGGCGAATTATTAGGTTCTATCGGCGAATTTTTGTATTCTATCAGCGAATTTTCATATCCAATCAGCGAATTTCCATGTTCTATCAGCGAATCGAAATAAGTCTACATTCAAAAATAAATGGGGGCTGGACCTGAACAAATCAGATGTAGTGAACCCAAGCTGTTACATAATCCATTCCTTCTATTAAGAATTAATCAAACGATTGGTTAGTTTATTTAACTTTTTTTAAATTACCCAGATTTATCATATCCTCAACACGATTTAATCAATCGTTTGATTAGTTTTCCCATTTTCCTAAAAAAATCAGATGTACCATAGCCTCATGTACATTTAATCAATCGTTTGATTAGTTTTTTGTCCATGCTTGGACATAAAAAAAATCCAGCTTTTCGCCGGATTTTATTGATAAATATGGACAAATGGTTCGGTTTCATTCGCCTTGCGGACAATCAAGGCTTCTGGTCCGTCTACAGAAGTAACACTTACCGAAACGGATAAATACTTAGGAAAATGTTCCATGACAAGTCCAGTTACATATTGGGCAAACCCAATCCCTTCCGTTTTTCCATAGAATTGAATCGGGATATTAATATTCAAATCCTGCAGTTGATCTCCGATATAAAAGGCTCTGCCGATTACGCCATTATAATTAGGAAAGTACTCCTCCACATCCTGCTTAAAGTTTAAAAATGCAGTCAGGTCATCACGGTGTGCATTCTTTGCATCGGTGGAAGGGAAAAGAAAGTACTTTTCATCTACCTTTTCCCAACTGTTTAAGGTTGCACTGCCTTCGTCGACAGTGGAATAGGTACTGAAGTTACCAGGAACAACTGAAGATTTACTTGCTTGTTCAAATAGGGCAATCGTAATCGGAACATTCTTTAAGTTTTTCATGTTCCTCATACGCTTCACTATTTCTGCTGCCATTTTCTTTCCTTCCCTGACCAGTTCTGAATGAGGGATTTTTTGCTCAAAGGTATCTCCATCTGCTGTTTTTTTATAGTAATAAACGGAATTTAAGGCAAGTCCAATCGTAACACCACCGAGCGTTACATTCCCTTTATCATTTTTTACTAAATAGTCGTGTTCTAATATATGTGCTAAATAAATCGGCGAACTCGGTTCACCCTTTTTACCAGTATTCACCGGGTTTAACCCGATGTTTTCAGCCTCTTTTAGTCCTTCATCCTTTAATTGCGCTTTTGTAAATTTACGGTTTAACCAAAGTCTGATGTATTTTTCCTTAATTTCCTGTCCTTCGCGGAATAAATATTTTTCCGTATCAAACGAATTTTGGGCAATTCGCATTAGCCCCATTTCAAACTCGTTTAAGTCATATCTTGTATTAATATTATTAACGACCAATCCGCGAGCTTCCCCTGGTTCAAACGGCAATATCGTCCGATAATAGTTGTCCGAAATATTATATTTTGGAATAATTGCCTTCCCTTCCACTTTCTCCTTTGTTTGCACCGTTTCATTTTGCTTTTCAAAATTTGGTGCACAGGCACTCAGCAAAAAAACAAGGGAGAGAGCGAGCAATGAGAGTTTTCTCACATCGATACACCTCTTATTTATTAAATTCAGCTAGGAGTTTCTCCTCGTCCCACACTTCAATTCCTAGTTCTTGTGCTTTAATTAATTTTGACCCTGCATCCTCACCAGCAATGACCAGATGTGTTTTTTTACTGACACTGCCAGCCACATTTCCACCAAGCGCTTCGATTTTATCTTTCGCTTCATTTCTGGATAATTGTTCGAGCTTTCCAGTGAGAACCACTGTCTTACCTGCAAAAATGGAATCAGACTCATCAGCAGCAACAGGCCTTGCACCCTTATATTCCATATTGACACCAGCAGCGGCTAACTCGTTGATTAACTCGATTGCTTCTTCTTTTTGAAAATAGGCGACAATCGAATCCGCCATTTTATCACCGATTTCATTAATGGCCAGTAAATCATCTTTAGACGCCTGTGCGAGTTTGTCCATTGTACCAAATTGTTGCGCGAGCGTCTTTGCTGCCTTGGCTCCTACATGACGAATCCCTAAGCCAAATAAAAGCTTTTCTAGTGAATTTTCTTTTGAAATTTCGATGGCTTTGATTAGATTCGTTGCTGATTTCTCACCCATTCTTTCAAGGGCTAACAGCTGTTCACGGGTCAGTTTATAAATATCAGCGACATCTTCAATTAATTTTTCTAAAAAAAGCTGGCTAATTACTTTTCCCCCCAGGCCATCGATGTTCATTGCAACTCTTGAAACAAAGTGAATTAATCCCTCACGAAGCTGTGCCGGGCATTTTGGGTTGATACAGCGTAAAGCCACTTCGCCTTCCAAACGGACCAGTTCGCTTTCACATTCAGGACAATGCGTTGGCATGTGGAATTCCACTTCTTCCCCTGTACGCTGATCAGCCAAGACATTGACTACCTCAGGAATAATATCGCCTGCTTTTTTAACAACGACTTTGTCACCCAGTTTAATATCTTTTTCACGGATCAAATCTTCGTTGTGCAGAGAAGCACGTTGGACGGTTGTCCCTGCCACTTTAACAGGCTCAAGAATCGCCGTTGGGGTAATCACACCGGTTCTGCCTACACTTAACTCGATATCTAAAAGGGTCGTGACCACTTCTTCTGCAGGGAATTTATATGCAATCGCCCAACGTGGACTTTTCGCAGTCGTGCCGAGTGATGACTGGTGGGCATAGGAATCTACTTTAATAACGATCCCGTCAATTTCATAAGCAAGATGCGGTCGCTTCTCCACCCAGCTGTTTACATATTCAATGACTTCATCAATGGAAGAACATTTTCTTCGCTCTTGATTAGTTTTAAAGCCGAGACGGTCCAGGTAATCGAGTCCTTCACTATGTGAATCAATCCCGCTGCTCTCACTAATATTACCGATTCCATATAAAAAGACATCCAGCCTTCTAGATGCAGCAATTTTCGGATCCAGTTGTCTCAACGACCCTGCCGCTGCGTTCCTTGGATTCGCAAACAACTCCTCGCCACGTTCTGCTCGTGCTTGATTCAAAGCTTCAAACGAACGTTTTGGCATATAGGCTTCCCCGCGAACCTCCATTGACACATTTTCACGCAGACGGAGCGGGATAGACTTAATCGTTTTTATATTAGCCGTGATATCTTCACCAATGGACCCATCTCCACGAGTGGCCCCTTGAATAAAGAGCCCATCCTCATACCGTAAAGAAACAGCAAGTCCATCTATTTTTAACTCACAAACATAGGAAAAATCATCACCGACCGCTTGACGGATACGGCGGTCAAAATCCTTTAAGTCCTGTTCCTTAAAGGCATTGCCAAGACTTAGCATCGGTGTACGGTGTTCCACCTTTTCAAACAAATCGAGCACGGCACCGCCAACCCTTACGGACGGGGAATCCGCTGTTTTTAATTGTGGGAACTTTTCCTCAAGCTCCAATAACTCTTGCATTAATTGGTCATATTCAGCATCTGGTACGGAAGGTTTGTCTAACACATAATATTCATAGCCATAGTGGTTTAACTGGCTGCTTATTTCAGCAATTCTCTTTTCTGCAGTTTGAAGGTCCATATATCCAGTCCTTTCTAAAAGGATTTTCATGAGCAGCTCCCGAGCGGCTCATGAAATTTTTCTCTCTAGGTATTTACGCCTTGGTAATCGGGGCAAATTTGGCTAACAGTCGTTTGATTCCAACCGGACTTGGAAAAGCAATATCAAGTTCCGTTCCTTCCCCTTTACCTTTTACGCTGACAACGGTTCCGGTGCCCCATTTCCCGTGTTGGGCTTTATCGCCAACCTTCCAGCCGAGTTCATCTCCAGCAGAAGCAGCAGAAACGGGTCTCATAACTGGTTTTCTAGCCGAAGCCGGTGTACTAAATGATGTTTTGGGGGCTCCGAATGAGGAGCTCCGAGCAGAACCAAATGATTTACCAGTTGAGCCAAATGGTGAACTCAGCTTTTTCTCTGCCGGTTCAACACCCTCGATCAGGTCCGCAGGGATTTCCTTAATAAAGCGGGAAGGCGGGTTCATATTGGTCCTTCCAAATAATGTCCGCATTTGGGCATTGGTCAGGAACAGTGTTTGCTCCGCTCTAGTGATTCCTACATAGGCAAGACGGCGTTCCTCTTCCATTTCTACTTCTTCCATCAACGAACGGCTATGCGGGAAGACGCCTTCTTCCATTCCAATTAAGAAGACTACTGGGAATTCCAGACCTTTTGCCGAGTGAAGGGTCATAAGCGTAATAGATTCAACCTTCTCCTGTGTATCTTCATCAAGGGCATCAATATCAGCAACAAGGGCTAAATCGGTTAAAAAGGCGACTAGACTCTTGTCTTCACTTGCATCTTCAAAGCTTTTTGTTACTGACAATAATTCCTCAAGGTTTTCAAGACGGCTTTGTGCTTCCAGCGACTTTTCCGCTTTCAGCATTTCACGGTATCCTGTTTTATCGAGCACTTCTTCCACCAGTTCTGTGACAGAAAGATACTCTTGCATATTTGTATAATTACCAATTAAATCGCGAAATTCCCGTGCTGCTTTCGTGATTTTCGGACTTAATCCTAACAGTTCAACGGACTCAAGCGCTTGATAAATCGATAAATCATGCATGTCAGCAAAATTAGCGATTTTATCGAGAGAGCTTGATCCTATCCCGCGTTTAGGCACATTGATGATCCGGCGTAAACTGATATCATCATCAGGATTCGAAATTAACCGTAAATAAGCAAGCATGTCCTTAATTTCTTTCCTGTCATAGAACTTTGTCCCACCGACGATGGAGTATTCGATATTTGATTTAAGTAATACTTCCTCCATCACACGGGACTGAGCGTTGGTGCGATAAAGAATAGCAATGTCGGTTAATTTGCGCTCATTATTCCGAGTTAATTCTTTAATTTTCCCGGCAACGAATTGGGCTTCACTCTGCTCGCTGTCGGCTCGGTAATAAACCAATTTGTTCCCTTCTGGGTTTTCGGTCCAAAGATTCTTCGCTTTTCGGTTCAGGTTGTTTTCGATCACTTTGTTGGCAGCTAAAAGAATCCTTTTTGTAGAGCGGTAGTTTTGCTCTAGTAAAATAACTGTTGCATTCGGATAGTCTTTTTCGAATGAAAGGATATTGGCAATATCCGCCCCGCGCCAACGGTAAATGGATTGGTCTGAATCCCCGACTACGCATAAATTTTTAAAACGACTTGCCAGCTGCTTGACGAGCAGATACTGGGCTTTGTTCGTATCCTGATACTCATCCACATGGATATATTGAAACTTACGCTGATAATATTCGAGAACATCTGGTACACGTTTGAATAATTGAATCGTCATCATAATGAGGTCATCAAAGTCTAGTGCCTGATTTTTTCGTAATCTCTTCTGGTATTCTTCGTACACCTTAGCGACGACATCTTCAAAATAGCCTCCGCCTGCTTTCTTATATTCTTCCGGGTCAATCAACTCATTTTTAGCTGAACTGATCGACCCTAAAATCGCACGGGGATCAAATTTCTTTGGATCAATATTTTTTTCTTTTAGAATGGTTTTCACCACGGATTGCTGATCGGTAGAATCAAGAATCGTAAAATTTCGGTTAAAACCAATTCGGTCGATATCTCTGCGTAAAATTCTTACACACATCGAGTGAAAGGTGGAAATCCATATTTCTTCGGCAGCTCCGCCCATCATTTTCCCAATCCGTTCTCTCATCTCTCGAGCTGCTTTATTTGTAAATGTAATCGCCAAAATGTTATAAGGATTCACCCGTTTTTCTACAATTAAATATCCAATTCGATGGGTAAGCACCCTAGTCTTACCACTTCCGGCTCCGGCCATTAGTAACAGCGGTCCATCGGTTGCTTTAACCGCGCTTTGCTGTTCTGGATTCAATCCGTTTAATAGCTTATCACTTAAATATTGCATATTATCCACCGCCAATACAAACATTTGTTCTTATTTTTATCTTAACGTTTTTCCTCAACATAAGCAATGATCTATCGTTTGATCTTCACAGTTTCTAATGCTAGATCAAAATTTTCATAAATCGCGTTTCCGACGACAATGACATCTGCATGTTTGGCCATCTCTTTAGCTTGGTCGATGGTTGAAATTCCCCCTCCATAGAAAAGGACTGTCTCCTCAAGCGAATTTTTCACGTCAGCAATCAGGTTTACATCCCCATATTTGCCGCTATATTCTATATAAAAAATCGGAAGGTGAAACATTTTTTCAGCCATAACCGCGTAGGCAGTTACTTCTTCATTTGTTAATTGGGTATTTGCATTTGTCAGTTTTGCAGCTTTGCATTCTTCGTTCAATATGCAATAGCCCTCCATGACAATTTCCTCCCAATCCATGATTTCACCAAATTCCCTAACTGCTTGGTGGTGAAGTCCAGTAATCCATTTGGCATCACTGCTATTTAAGATGGTTGGAATAAAGTAAAGGTCGAACCCTGGTGTAACTGTCTCAATCGTTGAAACTTCAAGGACACACGGCACCGAATATCTACGAATTCTCGCCATTAAATCGAGGACATTTCCTAGTGTAATTCCATCTGTCCCCCCTACAATTATTGCATCCGTTCCAGACTCACAGATGATTTCTAATTGATCATCCGATAATTCTTTATTTGGGTCGAGTTTGAACACATGCCGCCACTCGCGAAAATCATACATCAAAAAGATCCTCCCACATCATCAATTCCATTACACCATTATAGCACTAGCCGATTCGATAAAAAAACAATACAGTAAATCTAAATTTAACCAAAAGAAAAACCGAAGAGGGTTCTCTCCGGCTTGTTTATTCTTTTTCAGTTAAAGCGTTGTCGTTCTTTACTCGTTCTAACACCATTTCATACGTATCATTCCCATAGTTCAAACACCGTTTTACCCGTGAAATGGTAGCTGTGCTAGCTCCGGTTTCTGTTTCAATTTTATGATAGGTATTCCCTTCGCGAAGCATTCTTGCCACATCCAGACGCTGTGCTAATGATTGTATTTCATTTATCGTGCACAGATCGTCAAAAAATCGATAGCATTCTTCTAGATCTTTTAATGAAAGAACGGCCTGAAATAACTGGTCAAGTTCTTTTCCACGTAATTTATTAATTTGCATTTTCTTTACCCCTTTAATTGTTAAAATGACTATTTATCAAGCGAGATGCTCTTCTCGAGACCTGGATTGGTTGGAACTACATTGATCCATGTTTTTCCTGGTACAAGTGGAACATCTGCGCCATTTTTGACGGGAACAATTTCTCCGTTCTTATTCTTCCATTCCACTTGGTTCACCTTACCCTTTTGCAGCAGATATGCTTTTCCGCCAGACTCAAGATCAATTTCCCTACGCCCATACGAATCGATAAATCGATGCTTAGCTTCAACAATAAAAATATTATCAACTAACACAGGCTCTTTTGTATCTAAATCGACCGTTTGCTCATCGCCTGAAAACCGCTTATATTTGCCAGTGGCTGCATCAAATTCAAACTTGGAGTTGGAAATGCCGCCATTAGAATATTTAATCTTCACAGATTTTGCATCAGCACCTGTAATATTCTTCATTTCATCCTCTGTCAAAAACGTAAATGGGGCTGGACTTTTTTCCATCGAATATTTCTTCTGCTTTGCACCTTTTAAAATATTTTCATACGTAATATAGGAGTTATGAGGTGCTTTACGGGTCTTCGAACGTTTAAATAGCGTACCGTCATAGACGATTCCATTTAGGTTATCAATATAGTTATTATTAAGGAGTTTCTTTGCCTCCGGGCTATATCCATGAGCAATGTAGAGAGCGTTAAGTCCCTTGGCCAAGAAAATATAATAGTCTCTTGCACTCCTTACAGGACCGATATTCTTCGGTTTTTCACTCTGAAAGACGGCTAGAAAGCGTGTAATATCTCCTTCTGCAAGAATTTCGTAAATGAGATCTGCTTTGGTTAGACCTGATTGCGGTCTTGCTTTTGGGTGATTATTAATCATAACGGCTACAGCTCTTGTATCAGTACTTGTTTCAGACCCCACCCCTGTTAATGGATAAAAATAGGGGGCGACTGGTTTCTCCACTGGCTGCTCTGTCTCAGTTTGTGTTACTGTTTTTTCCTTCTTAACAGGTTCCTTTTCCTTTTCCTTGTTACTACATCCAGAAAGTAGTAACAGGAAAACCAACATGAAAACAGTCCATTTTTTCATTTTCATGAACACCCCTATTTACTTTCTTTTCACTTTCACACTTTAACCCTTTACTCACTTACAGTTTAACGCATTATTGACGGAAAGAGTACTGTTTTATTCATTACATCGTACATTCCCTGTGGAGTAATCCGAATGTACGGCAAATGTGTCGCTGAAAAGAAGGCAAGACTGTAAATTGGATCAGAAAATCCATAGCCCCGCTCTCTTAACTCAATCAGCAGCTGCTTTTCTTGGCAGATTAGCTCTTCAATCGGAAGGTGTGACATAATTCCATTTAAAGTTAATGGCAGCTCGCAAACTTCTTTAGAATCCTCTACCATTACAATGCCGCCGCCTAATTCTTTCATTCTATTAAAAGCATGCAGCATATCTTGTTTATTTTTTCCTATTAAAATAATATCTCCTGTATTGGAATAACTACTTGCCAATGCTGATAAAGTGGTAGCAAATCCTTTTAATAATGTATTAATTCTCCACTTCCCATTTCTGTCCATCAAGGTAAAATAGCATTCATCATGATTCGAGGACAGTTCATCTCCTGAAGCATCGATCGAAATGGAATAGGGCTTTGTGATGACGGCGTTTTCCATCTTGATCCCAAATGGCATCGAAAATTGCAAATCATCTAAAGTCAATTCCCAATCCACTTCCAACGGTTTTAGCCCATATTCTTTCCATGTCATTGGAGGATAGGCATCAACAACAGGTTCTCCATCCCTTTTCACCCATTTCCCTTTCGCGAGAACGGATTTAGGTGTTGGATTCTCAATACTCGATAAGAAATTAATATCGGCTACCCGGCCAGTGGCAATGTTGCCATGGAGATGCTCAATCTTGTAATAACGAGCAATATTTACGGTGGCCATATTATACGCATCAATGACTGGAACACCTTTTTCAATGGCAATGCGAATTACCGTATCGGTGACTCCCTGCTCGTAAAAAGTCGAGGATGCGCCGTCTGTATTAAGCATTAATCGGTCATAAGCATCAATACCTAATCGCTTCATATCGTCCAATATATTTGGTAAATCCGGCCGAATCGAAGAATGCCTTAAGGACACCATATACCCTTGTATTAAGCGATTGTATACCTCCTCACCCGTCATTGCTTCGTGGTCACAGTCCGCCCCAAGCAGCATCATTTTTGCCAATGTTTTTTCCGAAGCTCCAGGGAAATGCCCTTCAATTTGCTTGCGCATCCGTTTCGCTTCTTGAATCCAATGGAGCATCATATCATCGCCATCAAGCAGTTTCGGCCATCCTGTTAATTCCCCGCCCTGCAGGACCTCATCGTGCTCAAGCCATGATTTAACATTACTATGTGAAAAGATTTCTTCTTCATTCAAAATTTCAGTTTGAGAATCAAAACGGCTCCACCAAAACATTGTTGTTGGAATCGCACGGAGATCCTTTAACAATGAAAACGCTTTCGTTTTATTTAAATGTAAAATAAGAGCCATATTATCATTGATTAATGTTGTCGTCCCAAACTGGGATGCATATGCTGCAAGCGTTAGGGGATTATATAATTGAAACGGATGGGCGTGTGGTTCGATATAACCTGGAACAAGAATCTCATTGGTACAATCAATGATTTCACAGTTATCAAGATGAGTTGGCAAGTTTTCGCCCACATAAACAATCCGATCTTCATAAATCCAAATATTCGCTCTCAACCACTTTCGAAACGTCTGATTTAAGTACAAGGCGTTTTTCAATAAAATGGTTGGAGACGCTTTTCCATCTAAAATGGAAACATGCATGCGTAAGTGTTTATTTTTCCAGCGGTAGCGTTGTCCTAGCATACGTCTTCCTCCCTTTTCAAAAAACTTTCTAATCTATATAAGAATAAGTTGAATTAACAATAAAGAAAGCCCTTACAAAAAATTCTTTAGATACTATACTATCATATTTTGCTGTTTAACGCATTAAAGAATTGATAATAATTGTAACTATTTTGTGAAGGAGTGAACATAATGAATGTGAGACCAAATATCAGTATTATTAATGCTTTAATTCGCATCACCATTGGATTAACGATTCTTTCCTGGACTACCTCCAAGCTTGTCAAACACCCTTGGCGCGATTCTTATTTATTTGTTGCTTTGTGTGGGGCAATGAAGGTGGCAGAGGGAATAGTCCGCTTTTGCCCGCTAACGGCCTTATTTGAAAAATGCCAGTGCATGATTTCTGAGCACGATCAGGCGATGGATTCAATGGACGGGATGGAAGGGCTAACTAACCAAAAAGGCGAAGAAATGTTACCTTATAATCCAACTTAAAGTGAATTAAATTAGCATTTGTAAATAATTTCAAGTCTTTGTAAAAATAATTCAAATTTTGGTTGAAAAATTCGATATTTCGTATAAATAGTTCAAACTTTGGTAGAAAAGTTCGATATTTCGTATAAATAATTAAAGTTTTTGTAAAAAAATCAAGTTTCACTTTTTAAAGCAAGTAAAAAGGGCTGACCTCAGCGGTCAGCCCTTAATAGGAGTTGAATCTTCATGTATTGGGAGTATCTAACGGATATGTCATTTGTTTTAATTGCCATTATTGGCAGTATCTTGGCACTTCTTTATACATTTATCCGTCGAACTAGTAAAAGGCGTACTCGTTAGCTCTGAACGGGGTGGATCGCTTTTGCCCCGATATCTTTTCTATAAAATACATCCTGAGACGTTAACTTTTTGAGTTCCGCATATACTTTTTCGCGCGCCGCGACTAAGCTTTCTGCCTTCGCCCCAACAAGAAGCACCCTGCCTCCGGCTGTTACAAACTCACCTTTATCGTTTTTGGCAGTTCCTGCATGGAAAGTAAATACCTCATCGGAATTAAAATCAGTCAACCCAGTTAGCACTGCCCCTTTTTCATAGGCTTCAGGGTATCCTTTTGCAGCAACTACAGTACCAATCATTGTTTGCTCATCCCACTCTAAAATCGGTGTTTCACCCGCTAAAAGATCTAAGATGACTTGAACTAAATCTGATTTTAACCTCGGCAGTACAACTTGTGTCTCAGGGTCACCAAAGCGGGCATTAAATTCAATCACCTTTGGTCCAGATGTAGTTTTTATCAAGCCGGCATAAAGGACTCCGCAAAAACTTCTACCTTCTTGGACCATCGCTTTAGCCGCCGGAAGAAGGACGGTTTCGACCGCAGTTTGAATCGTTTCTGCTCCAATCTGAGGAACAGGGGAATAAGCTCCCATTCCGCCTGTATTTGGACCAAGGTCCCCATCATAGGCCCGTTTGTGGTCTTGAGCAATTTCAAGTGGGACAACTACTTCTCCATTTACAAACGCCATCAATGAAAATTCTTCACCTGCTAAAAACTCTTCAATTACCACCCGTGAGGAGGCAGCACCAAATTTTGCATCAACTAGCATTTCTTCGATGCTGGAAAGAGCCTCTTCTTTCGTGAGCGCAACCGTGACACCTTTTCCTGCTGCCAATCCGTCTGCCTTAATGACAATCGGTGCCCCTTTTTCTTCGATATAGTTACGGGCTTCCTCATAGTTAGTGAACACAGCATAGTCAGCGGTTGGAATTTGATATTTCTTCATTAGTTCCTTAGCAAATGACTTACTGCCTTCAATCTCGGCTGCGTTGGCACGCGGACCAAAAACAGCCAAACCAGCTGCTTCAAATTTGTCCGCCAAACCTTCAAGCAACGGTACCTCAGGTCCAATGATCGTCAAGCCGACACGGTTTTCCTTGGCAAATTGAAGAAGTAATTCATGTTCTGACTCTTCAATCGTGACAATCTCCGCTACATCGGTCATCCCAACATTCCCCGGTGCAACAAATACTTTTTCTACATTCACGCTTTCACTTACTTTTCGGCAAATCGCATGTTCTCTACCGCCGCGGCCGATAATCAGTACGTTCATTCGAATGCCCTCCAACCGATTAATGTTTGAAATGTCTTACACCCGTAAATACCATAGCGATTCCATATTCATCTGCTTTTTTAATGGAATCTACATCACGGATTGATCCACCAGGTTGAATAATTGCGGTAATACCAGCTTTTGCTGCTGCTTCAACGGTATCGTCCATTGGGAAAAAGGCGTCAGATGCAAGTGCTGCTCCCTCTGCTTTTGAACCGGCTTGCTTAAGGGCAATTTCCGCTGCTCCGACACGGTTCATTTGTCCTGCTCCAATTCCAATCGTCATATCCTCTGCCGTCACAACAATGGCGTTGGATTTCACATGTTTAACAACTTTCCAGCCCAGCTTCAATGCTTCCCATTCCGCATCTGTTGGTTGTCGTTTCGTTGCAACTGTTACGTTTGCATCTTCTAATGTGAAACGGTCCTGTTCTTGAACTAACAAACCGCCTTCAATTGTTGTCATCTTAAACTCAGGTTTTTTTGCATCATTAAATGGAATGGTTAACAGGCGCAGATTCTTTTTCGCTGTTAAAATCGTTAACGCTTCTTCAGAGAAAGATGGCGCAATAATAATTTCTAGGAAAATTTCATGAAGCTTAGCAGCTGTTTCGGCATCCACTTCCCGGTTGAACGCAATGATTCCACCAAAAATAGAAACGGGATCTGCCTCAAATGCTTTTGTGAATGCTTCAAATCCAGTTTCACCTGTTCCGACACCGCATGGATTCATATGCTTTACAGCTACTGCAGCTGGTTCTGAAAACTCTTTAACAATCTGCAAGGCTGCATCCGCATCATTAATATTGTTATAGGAAAGTTCTTTTCCATGAAGCTGAACTGCATTGGCAATCGAGAACGTCGAACCAAGTGGCTTCTTGTAAAAAGCAGCTTTTTGATGTGGATTTTCTCCGTAACGAAGGGATTGTTTTAATTCGTAAGTTACCGTTAATGTCTCTGGATTTTCTTCTTCTGATAAATTGGTCATGTATTCAGCAATTAAGGCATCATAGGCCGCCGTATGACGGAATACTTTGGCAGCAAGCTTTCTTCTTGTTTCAAACGTTGTTGCGCCATCAGCCTTTAATTCGTCAATAACCGTTTGATAATCAGTTGGGTCGACAACTACGGTTACATATTGGTGGTTTTTTGCAGAAGCACGAAGCATGGTTGGTCCGCCGATATCAATGTTTTCAATCGCATCTGCTACGGTTACATCTGGCTTTGCAATGGTTTGCTGGAATGGATAAAGATTGACACAAACGAGTTGAATCGCTTGAATTCCATGCTCGTCTAGCTGCTGTTGATGGTTAATGTCATCTTGTTTGGCAAGCAAGCCGCCATGGATGAATGGATTTAATGTTTTCACACGACCCTCTAAAATTTCTGGAAATCCGGTTACATCACTCACACTAAGAACAGGAATTCCCTGTTCCTGAAGGGCCTTTTTCGTGCCTCCCGTAGAAATCAGTTCGTAGCCGAGACTAACTAATTCCTTGGCAAATTCCGTAATTCCATTTTTATCAGAAACACTAATTAACGCGCGCTTTTGTGTCATTTAGTACATCTCCTTGTGTCAATAGCATTTGAAGTATGGATGGATAAAGCTTATGTTCGCTTTTCTGGATTTTTTGTTGCAGACTCTCTCTTGTCTCATTTTCGTCAATTCGAACCCGTTCCTGAATGATAATTGGACCTGTATCCATTCCCTCATCAACAAAATGGATAGTAATTCCGCTCCACTTCACTTGAGCTGCCAATGCCTGCCCAATCGCATCCTTCCCTGGAAAAGCAGGAAGCAAAGATGGATGGACATTGACGATTCTTCCTTTATACTCAGCTAACAATTTGGGGCCAATCAAACGCATATAACCGGCTAGGACAATGAATTCTACACCATTGGCCTTTAATTGGGCTAAAATTTCTTCTTCATAATGTTCCTTACTAGGATACTCCTTTGCGCTAAAAACAAAACTTGGAATCCTCGCTGCGTTGGCTCTTTCAATCGCAAAAGCGCCCGGTTTGTCACAAACTAAAAGAGAAATGTCTGCATCAAGGTCGCCCGCATCGACTACATCAATAATCGCTTGAAAATTACTTCCGCTCCCTGATGCAAACACCGCGATCTTTTTCATAGGCGGCCACCTTGAGCTTTGATGTTAATTCCTTGATTACCTGTAACAACGCCAATTTCGCAGGCAGTTTCCCCAGATTGTCTAAAGTGTTCTAACACGTCGGCTGCATCTTCACGATTCACAGCGATAACCATACCAATACCCATGTTAAAAATATTATACATCTCTTGATAATCAATTTGTCCATGGGAAGAGATCAGTTTAAAAATAGGTGGGATCTCCCAGCTTTTTTCATTCAGCTCGGCTCCTAAACCTTCAGGTAACATCCGTGGAATATTTTCAATAAACCCGCCGCCCGTAATATGAGCCATTCCTTTTAGCTGGAACTTCTTCAATGCGGACAAAATCGGTTTCACATAAATTTTTGTAGGCTTGAGTAACTCTTCTCCTAATGTACAGCCAAGTTCATCGACGAAATCCAGTAACGACCAGTCATTAAACACTTTTCGTACCAAGGAATAACCGTTGCTGTGAATGCCGCTTGAGGCTAAGCCAATTAGGACATCACCTTCTTGAATAGTTTCACCAGTGATAAGCTGTGATTTCTCACAAGCACCAACTGTAAACCCGGCAAGGTCATACTCATTTTCACTATATAATCCAGGCATTTCCGCCGTTTCACCGCCAATTAGTGCACAGCCAGCCTGCTCACATCCGTCCGCAATCCCTTTAACGATTGCCTCGATTTTTTCAGGCTGCGCCTTACCGCAGGCAATATAATCTAGAAAGAACAAGGGCTCTGCCCCTTGAACGACAATATCATTGACACACATGGCGACCGCATCGATCCCAATCGTATCATGCTGATCCATCCAAAAAGCAATCATTAGTTTCGTGCCCACCCCATCGGTGCCTGACACCAAAACGGGTTCTTTTAATTGCAGTGCGGATAAGTCAAACATACCGCCAAATCCACCTAGGCTGCCAAGGACGCCAGCCCGGGCTGTTTTTTGAACATGCTTTTTCATTCTCTCGACGGCTTCATAGCCGGCTTCGATATTAACTCCTGCTTGTTTATATGCATTTGCCACGCTGCTCGCTCCTTCCTACTTCTGATAATAATATTGGAGTGTATCTGGATAAATTTCAGTTGGATAATTTCCTGTGAAACAGCCTAGGCAATAGCCATTCGTACCTTCTTGGCCTAAAGCATGCATCATGCCCTCCACACTGATAAAGGTTAATGAATCTGCTCCAATAAGTTCTCTTATTTCCTCCACACTTTTATCAGAGGCAATTAATTCTTCTTTTGTTGATGTATCTATCCCATAAAAACATGGATTCTTAATCGGAGGGGAGCTGATGACCACATGTACTTCTGTCGCTCCTGCTTCTTTCAAGAGATTAACAATTCTTCTGCTCGTCGTCCCGCGTACGATTGAGTCATCAACCATGATAACCCGTTTCCCTTCCACGACTCCACGAACGGCTGAAAGTTTCATCTTAACCCCTTGTTCCCGTAACAATTGAGAAGGTTGAATGAAGGTTCTGCCTACATAACGGTTTTTGATTAAGCCCATTTCATATGGAATTCCTGCTTCTTCAGCATAGCCAATCGCCGCTGAAATACTTGAATCAGGAACACCAGTGACAACATCGGCTTCAATTGGTACCTCTATGGCTAACCTTTTGCCCATATTTTTGCGGGCGGTATGGACATTGATTCCTTGAATGTTGCTGTCCGGTCTTGAAAAATAAATATATTCCATCGTACAAATCGCTTTTGTTGAACTTACAGCAAATTGTTCAGATACTAGCCCCTGATCATTGATAATTAGTAGTTCTCCTGGCCGAATATCACGAATATATTCCGCTCCCACGACATCAAAGGCACAGGTTTCCGAAGCAACAACATAGGCATCACCCAGGGAACCAAGCGAAAGAGGTCTTAATCCGTGCGGATCCAGTGCCACCATTAATTCGTTTTCTGTCATGATTAGGTAAGCATAGGCACCTTTTAACATAGAGAGCGCGTTTTTAGCACGGTCTTTTGAATCAGTGTAGCCGCTTCTTTTCATTAGATGTGCTAAAACCTCGGTATCTGAGCTTGTTTGAAAAATGCTCCCTTGAGCTTCTAACTGATGTTTTAATGAATTAACATTAACTAAGTTTCCATTATGGGCAAGTGCAAGACTTCCAGTTTGTGAATGGAACAGGAGCGGCTGAACATTCTCATAACCGCCGCCTCCTGCTGTAGCATAACGAACGTGACCGATGGCTGATGTGCCTGTCAGTTCCTTCATCGCTTCCGTGGTAAAAATCTCAGCAACTAGTCCTTCACCTTTTACCCCTTTAAGCTGTTTGCCATCTGAGACCACAATTCCGGTCCCTTCCTGGCCGCGATGCTGCAGGCTGTGAAGTCCATAATAGGTCAGCTGCGCTGCATCCTGGTGCCCCCAGACACCAAAGATGCCACACTCTTCATTTAATCCCTTGATTTCAGGTAGCATGGGATCGCCCCTTTCCAGGCCGCTTTTAATTCTTCAATCGAAGCTTCAAGTACAGTTGACTCACCATTTGTAATTTGCAGTTTTGCTGTATCATTCACTGTTCCGATTTGTACTGCATCTACTAAACTTTCAAACTCATTCTTATGTTCTGCTTTTACTGTTAAAAGGAAACGGGATTGTGTTTCACTGAATAAAGCTGAAACTGAATTTCCAGCGATGGTTACTTCTGCGCCAAGCTTTTCATTCGCAAAAAGACATTCAGCTAATGCAACCGCTAAACCGCCCTCTGATAAATCATGCGCGGATTCCACCACTCCTGCACGAATCGCAGCAAGAACCTGGTTTTGTCTTTCTTTTTCGATTGTTACATTTAATTCAGGTGCTTTACCGAATACTTTTCCGTTCAGAAGCTTTTGCAGCTCACTGCCGCCAAATTCATCCTTTGTTTCCCCTACTAGATAAATAAGGTCGCCGTTCTGTTTGAAGTGCTGTGTGGTAATATGGTCAAGATCCGTTACTAAACCAACCATCCCTACTACAGGTGTTGGATAGATTGCAGTTCCACTAGTTTCGTTATATAAAGAAACATTACCGCCGATAACCGGTGTCTCAAGGACACGGCAGGCTTCGCTCATGCCATCGGCTGCTTTTTCAATCTGCCAGAACACTTCTGGCTTTTCTGGGTTACCGAAATTTAGGTTATCTGTAATCGCTAAAGGCTCTGCACCAGAACATACAATATTACGTGCAGCTTCAGCTACGGCGATTTTCCCGCCTACTTCAGGATCCAAATAGACATAACGTGAATTACAATCCGTTGTCATTGCCAGCGCTTTTCGTGTGCCGCGGATTCTTACAACCGCTGCATCAGAACCTGGTGAAACGACCGTGTTTGTACGCACCATATAATCATATTGCTCATAAACCCATTCCTTGCTCGCTACCGTTGACTGGCTTAAAAGACTTACTAACGTTCCTTTCAAATCGTCAACCTGAGGAACTTCATTTTCCATCGCTTGGAATTCAGCAAAATAGCTTGGTTCTTTTGATGGCTTATGATAAACCGGTGCTTCTTCCGCTAGTGCATCAGCCGGAACATCCGCCACGATTTCTCCTTTATGGAAAAGGCGCATCTGTTTATCGCTAGTCACCGTTCCAATCCCTACGGCCTCTAAACCGTATTTTTCAAAAAGATCAACGATTTCTTGTTCTCTTCCCTTTTTAACAACGATAAGCATCCGTTCTTGGGACTCAGACAGCATCATTTCGTAGGCAGTCATTCCTGTTTCACGCTGTGGCACCAAGTCTAGATTCATCTCAATACCCATTCCAGCTTTGCTGGCCATTTCTGCAGATGAACTAATAAGTCCGGCTGCACCCATATCTTGAATTCCAACTAGTGCATCACAATGAATGAGTTCTAAGCAAGCTTCTAACAACAGCTTCTCCATGAAAGGATCGCCAACCTGAACCGCTGGACGGTCTTCACTTGATTGTTCCGTTAATTCCTCAGAAGCGAATGTTGCACCATGGATTCCGTCACGGCCGGTTTTTGCCCCCACATACATAACGGTATTTCCTTCACCATGTGCTTGCCCTTTTTTGATGTCTTTATGGTCAATTAATCCAACGCACATCGCATTAACTAGAGGATTTCCATCATAGCAAGGGTCAAACTGGATTTCGCCGCCAACCGTCGGAATACCAATACAGTTTCCATAGCCGGCAATCCCAGCAACAACCTCTTTGAATAAATAGCGTACGCGTGCAGAATCTAGTTCCCCAAAACGCAGTGAGTTCAACATTGCAATTGGACGAGCTCCCATCGAGAAAACATCACGGATAATCCCGCCTACACCTGTTGCTGCGCCTTGATATGGCTCGATTGCGGATGGATGGTTATGACTTTCGATTTTAAAAACAACCGCTTGCTCATCGCCGATATCAACGATACCAGCTCCTTCCCCTGGCCCTTGAAGAACCTTTTCACCTGTAATAGGGAATTTTTTTAGAATAGGCTTTGAATTTTTGTAGCTGCAGTGTTCCGACCACATAACCGAGAAAAGACCTGTTTCGGTATAGTTTGGTGTGCGGCCAAGAATGTTTTCAACCATTGCAAATTCTTCATCGGACAAACCCATTTGCTGATAAATTTTTTCTGCTTTAATCTGAGTAGGATTTGGTTCAAGCGTTGACAACATGTGCTTCCCTCCAAGCTTTTACAATCGATTGGAACATCTTTAAACCATCGGCGCTGCCGAGCAATTCATCTACGGCTCTTTCCGGGTGAGGCATCATTCCAAGGACATTTCCTTTTTCATTGGTAATTCCTGCGATATCTGCAAGACTTCCGTTCGGATTTTGATTATAGGTAAAGACAATTTGATTATTTGCTTTTAACTTTTCGAGTGTTTCCTCGTCACAATAGTAATTTCCTTCACCGTGGGCGACAGGGATTACGATGCTTTCTCCTGCACTGTATTCATTCGTAAACATCGTCTGATTGTTTTCTACCTTTAACTCCACTGGCTTGCAAATAAACGATAGGCTTTCATTGCGTCTCATTGCACCTGGCAGTAACCCTGCTTCGAGCAGAATTTGAAATCCGTTACAAACGCCAAGGACCGGCTTTCCTGCTTCTGCCGCTTTAATGACTTCCTTCATGACATTACTAAATCTAGCGATGGCTCCTGTACGTAAATAGTCGCCATAGGAAAAGCCGCCTGGAAGCAGAATTCCATCAAATTCTTCTAAACTCTCAGAATCATGCCAAACATATTCAACCTGCTCTCCGAGTTCATCTTGAATGGCATGGAACATATCAATGTCACAATTCGATCCAGGGAAGACGATTACTGCAAATTTCACAGTGTAACACACTCCTCTACTTCGTAACGGTAGTCTTCGATGACAGGATTAGCTAAAAGATTGGTACAGATTTCATTGATCACTTCATTAATATCACGGTCGGATTTTTCAATCGTTAATTCCATATATTTACCGATTCTGACATCGGCTACTTCCTTATAGTTTAAAGAGTGTAAAGAGTTAGTTACGGCTTTTCCTTGTGGGTCTAAAACACTTTCTCTTAATGTGACAAATACCTTTACTTTATACATGCTGACGTCCTCCCAATCTCGCTAAAATATTTTCATAGGCATCTGTTAAGCTTCCTAAATCACGTCGGAATACATCCTTATCGAGCTTTTCATTTGTTTCTTTATCCCACAGCCTGCAGGTATCAGGGGAGATTTCATCGGCTAGTAATATTGTGCCTTCAGCGTCTTTTCCAAACTCAAGTTTAAAATCGATGAGACGTATGCCAAGGTCATTGAAAAAGCTTGATAAAACAGTATTAATCTGGAGTGCCTTTTCTCGTAAAATCGCTGTCTCCTGAGTAGTTGCCACTTGCAATTCAAGGATGTGATCGATTGTTAAAAGTGGATCACCTAGTTCGTCGTTTTTCAGGTAAAACTCTACGATTGGAGTTGTTAACTCGCGTCCCTCTTCGATTCCCAATCGCTTTGCGAGGCTTCCTGCTGCAATATTCCGTACAACCACTTCAAGCGGGATAATCGATACTTTTTTCACTAGTTGTTCCGTTTCGGAAACACGCTCGATAAAGTGAGACTCAATTCCCTGTTCTTTAAGCTTTAAAAATAGCAAACTAGTAATCTCGTTATTTAAACGCCCTTTTCCAGTGATGTCAGCCTTCTTTTCTCCGTTAAAGGCGGTTGCTGAATCCTTATACTCGACCAAAACAATCTGTTCATCGTCTGTTGCGTAAATTCGCTTTGCTTTTCCTTCGTATAAAGGTTTTTTCATGGGGAAACGCCTCCTATTTTGCAATATTGGGAATCTTCATGATAGTCAAGATGTCAGATACCCTAAAATAAGTGAACTATTTTTTTGAGAATGGCTATTGGCTCTCTAACTGATCCATTATTATCGAGTTTGGTAGCCAATAACCCTTATTGGCTACCTTAACCCTGCTTTTTTCGCTTGTTCGGTCGTCAATAGACCCTATTCATTCAACCCTAAGCGGTCAAAAATGGTATCTACATGTTGTAGATGATAGTTATAATCAAAGCAATCAGCAATTTCAGCTTCTGATAGCAGTGAAGTAATCTTTTCCTCTGCTTCAATCAAGCTGCGGAAAGGAACTTGTTTTTCCCAAGCTTCCATTGCCTTCGGCTGAACAGTATCATACGCTTCTTCACGAGATAAACCTTTATCAATTAACGCAAGCAATACACGTTGAGAATAAATTAAGCCCAGTGTCCGCTCCATATTACGCTTCATATTCTCTGGGTAAACCGTCAAGTTCTTCACAATGTTACCAAAACGATTCAGCATATAATTCAAACCAATCGTTGCATCAGGTAAGATAATCCGTTCCGCTGATGAATGGGAAATATCACGCTCATGCCAAAGCGGTACATTTTCATAGGCAGTAAGCATATACCCGCGAATTACACGTGCAATTCCCGTCATATTCTCTGAACCAATCGGATTCCGCTTATGCGGCATTGCTGAGGATCCTTTCTGACCTTTTGCAAAGAATTCCTCTACTTCACGCGTTTCACTCTTTTGCAGCCCGCGAACCTCAACAGCAAACTTCTCAATTGAAGTAGCAATCAACGCAATCGTTGACATGTAGTGGGCATGACGGTCACGCTGTAAGGTCTGCGTAGAGATTGGTGCTCTTTGCAGTCCTAATTTTTCACAAACATACTGTTCTACAAACGGATTAATATTTGCATAAGTACCGACCGCACCAGAGATTTTCCCAAACTCGATCCCTTCTGCCGCCTGCTTAAATCGTTCTAGGTTCCGTTTCATTTCTTCATACCATAGCGCAAGCTTTAAGCCAAAAGTTGTTGGTTCCGCATGAACCCCATGCGTCCGTCCCATCATGACAGTAAGCTTATGTTCAATTGCTTTATTTCTTAAAATCTCAATGAAGTTTTCCAAGTCCTTTTGTAAAATCGCATTGGCCTGCTTTAGGATATAAGATAGGGCCGTATCAACAACATCCGTTGACGTTAAACCGTAATGAACCCATTTCTTCTCTTCCCCTAATGTTTCAGATACTGCGCGGGTAAAAGCAACTACATCGTGCCGTGTTTCTACTTCAATCTCATTAATGCGGTCAATATTGAAAGACGCATTTTCGCGAAGCTTCTTCACATCTTCTTTTGGGATGTCACCTAGTTCTGCCCATGCCTCACAGGCCAGTATTTCTACCTCAAGCCAAGCATTAAAGCGGTTTTCCTCTGTCCAAATTGCTCCCATTTCCGGTCGTGTATAACGATCAATCATGTTTTATCCCCCGATCTTTTCTTTTACTGGTTTCCAGATGCTGCTCTCGTTAATTTCTGCAAGGGCCGTCTCGACACTCTCACGCAAAATAGTCACATGACCCATTTTCCGTTTTATTTTCGCTTCTTTTTTCCCATATAAATGAATCTTCCAGTCAATCAACACCGGTATTTCCTTATACAGTTGATCAAGATGCTCTCCTAATAGGTTGACCATAACAGCCGGTTTTAATAGCCCCGTTCTTCCTAACGGCCAATTACAAATGGCGCGGATATGCTGCTCGAACTGTGACGTTTCGCAAGCTTCGATGGAGAAATGCCCGGAATTATGCGGTCGTGGTGCCAATTCATTAATATAAATGGTCCCATCATTAGTCAAAAACATTTCGACAGCCAGCGTCCCGACTAATTGTAACGAATCAGCCAGCTTATTTGCCAGCTGAACAGCTTCACTCTGTAAAATTTCTGAAATTCTAGCTGGAACAATCGTCGTATTTAAAATATTCTCTTCATGGATGTTTTCAGCTACCGGAAAAAATGTCGTTTCACCATCTTGCTTGCGTGTCACGATCACTGATATTTCTTTTTCAAAGGGAATCCATTTTTCTAATACACAGGCACCATGTTTTAGCAAAGGTTCGCCATTTACTAAATCCTGCTGTTCCCTGATTACCAGTTGGCCCTTCCCATCATAACCGCCTCTTGCCGTTTTCAGGACAGCCGGATATCCGATGGTATTTATCTTTAAAAATAAATCCTCGATGTTATCGATCACTTCATATGGAGCAACCTCTACACCTGCTTGTTGGATTGCTGCCTTTTCCTTAATTCTGTCCTGCGTGATTGTTAATAACCGCGGGCCTTGCGGGACATTTGCTTGGTTACATAACCACTCTAGTGTATCTGCATCTATGTTTTCAAATTCATAGGTTATTACATCACTAACTTCCGCTAATTTACTAATGGCTTCGCGATCATCATAAGCCCCAATGACCTCAATATCTGCAACCTGTCCGCACGGAGAGTCTGTCGTTGGTTCTAGTACCGCAATCCGAAAGCCTTGAGCCTTTGCCGCTAGAGCCATCATTCTGCCAAGTTGGCCGCCGCCGATAATTCCAATCGTTGCTCCTGGTAAAATCGTTTGGTTAGACAAGTTGATCACTACTTTCTAATACTTCTTGTTTAGTGGCTTCTCTTCTTGCTTCTAATTTTCCAGCCAATTCAGCGTCACCCGTTGCTAGGATTTGTGCTGCTAGTAAACCAGCATTCGTTGCACCTGCTTTGCCTATTGCCACAGTAGCTACGGGTACACCACCCGGCATTTGGACGATAGACAGCAATGAGTCTAACCCCTTTAAGGCCTGTGTTTGGACGGGAACACCGATTACTGGCAAAGTGGTTTGTGCTGCTACCATCCCAGGAAGATGGGCCGCTCCGCCAGCTCCGGCAATAATCACCTTTAAACCTCTTTCTCTGGCTTCCTTCGCATATGTAAACATCAAATCAGGTGTCCGATGGGCTGATACCACCTTTTTTTCATAAGCAATTTCAAACTGGTCGAGAACCTCACAAGTATGCTTCATTGTTTCCCAATCCGATTTACTTCCCATGATCACTCCAACAAGAATGGACATCGCAAATCCCCCTTTTTTCCCAAATAAAAAGCCCGAAACAAATAGCTTCTCATGTAAGAGAAAGCCATTTGTTCGGGCATAGTAGTAGATAACAAATTAAGGGTCCCGCCCTTAATCATACCGAACATATTGACTTTCCCTCATAGTCCAATAATTTACGGTTATTGGGTAGAAACTTATGGGCCATATTCCCATGGATATACGAGGGTAAAGATAAATTGTTATTGATTAATTCACTTCTATATCTTACAATCATCTTCATTAGGTGTCAACCAATTAATCGAACAATATTTTTAAATACCACTTTAATGTTCGTGTTTTACTCTACTAAAGTGCCCTCAAAGATAATTTGGCGGGCAATTGGTTCATAAATAGTTTCATTGCCTTTTTTTATTTCTTGAAATATCGGCTTTTCCGTTCGGCGTACAGGTGTATAGCCCAACTTTTTCATTCTATTCAAGCAGTCCTCAATACTTTCATTTGATTGTACCTCAAATTGCATTTTCTTTTTACCCATTACCATTAAGTACCTCCCTTCCCACTATTATTTGCCCTCTTTTAAAAAAATATTGTCAACCGGTTTTACTAACATTGTGTCTTCTGCCAATTTTATATCATAATCAAACAATGTTTGAGCGATTATCCGCCTCGCTTCTTTTGCCGCATCCCAGTAAAAGGTATCATCAACAAGGCCCGTGACCGTATATTCAATCCCTCGGTATCCTGAATTGATGGTGGTCATTCCATATACTTGGAATGGTTCTATCGGACAATTAGCGTAATCTAACTTTAAACATGCTCCGTGTAGCTCATTGATTTTTTCACAGGCAAATTCAAGAATTTCAAGTACCCTTTCAGGATTTTCCCGGTAGCTTACCACTATTCTTTCAATCACCCGCATTTGTTCAATATTGAAGTTATGAATCTGTTTTATTTCACCATTGCTGATTGTTAAAACCTTGCCACTCCATTCTCGTATCTTTAAGAACCTTAATCCTATATCGACAACTGTACCATTAAAAGTATTATTGATGGTGATGAAGTCACCTTTATGCAGCTGCTTTTCATAAATCAAGAAAATACCTGATAGGATATCTTTAATGATGCTTTGCGCTCCAAACCCAAGGATTACCCCGAGTATACCTGCCCCAGCCAAAATTCTTCCAAAATTACTAACATATTGAGATATAGCAAAAAAGATGAAACTAAGGGTTGCCGTATATTTAGTTAAGGAACGAATCATGCTTTCAATCGTCTGCTCTTTCCGTTCTTCAATGAAATGGGTTTTTAGAAAAAAATTATGAACGGTTTTATTTATGATAAAAACAATGATCCTTGCAATAATAGCTGCTAATAATATGCTTGTCAGTTTATAGTGATGCAGCAAATCCATCCAATCCATCAAACCACCCACTTGTCTTCAACATACGTAGTGTTAGTGTTTGCAATGTTTGATGTTAAAAACATTAACGGAAAAATAATTTATGTAAACAAAAAAAGAACAGCCCCGTTGAGTTGTTCTTTTTGAAAGGTGTCGCTTTTAATGACTTGGATGCAGCCGCTTTGCCGATGATTATCATGAATCTTAGATTAGAATGACAGGTCTGGCTTTTTTCTTCGTTTGTTGACACTGTGAGCTTTACAGAGCCACCCGTCCCGAACTTATTTCTTCTTCCATAGGCACTGTGAGCCCTTCAGAGTGCCTGTCCCGGACTTATTTCTTCTTCCATGTGCATTGTGAAGCTTCCAGAGTGCCCGTCCCGAACTTATTTCTTCTTTCACTGGCACTGTGAGCCTTTCAGAGTGCCCGTCCCGAACTTATTTCTTCTTCCATAGGCACTGTGAGCCTTTCAGAGTGTCCGTCCCGAACTTATTTCTTCTTCCATGGGCACAATTATCACCATTTAAATATAACCGAACAAAAAAAGACAACCTTTTCAAGTTGTCTTTTTAATTGCCTGGCAACGTCCTACTCTCACAGGGACGCGTGTCCCAACTACCATCGGCGCTGAGAAGCTTAACTTCCGTGTTCGGTATGGGAACGGGTGTGACCTTCTCGCCATTGCTGCCAGACTATAAAATTTGAGGTTTCATTCCCTCAAAACTAGATAATGCAGAAGAAGTTTTTTGTAAACTCAGAGTTCACCTTAAAAATGGTTAAGTCCTCGAACGATTAGTATCAGTCAGCTCCACATGTTACCACGCTTCCACCTCTGACCTATCAACCTGATCATCTTTCAGGGTTCTTACTAGCTTGCGCTATGGGAAATCTCATCTTGAGGGGGGCTTCATGCTTAGATGCTTTCAGCACTTATCCCGTCCGCACATAGCTACCCAGCGATGCTCTTGGCAGAACAACTGGTACACCAGCGGTGCGTCCATCCCGGTCCTCTCGTACTAAGGACAGCTCCTCTCAAATTTCCTGCGCCCACGACGGATAGGGA
>NZ_JMLP01000016.1 GCF_000686805.1 Bacillus sp. UNC41MFS5
TCCTGTTATCAGAGGATGGGGTAACTACTATCGTAAAGCTCACGTTAAAAAACTCTTCAATAAACTCCAACGCTGGATTGTAAGAAGAATATGGAGCCATCGATTTAAAAGATGGCGAAACATGGGTTGGAAGAAACTTCACGAATCCAAACTCTATTCGGATTACAAACTTGTAAACCTTATTTCATTAATTCCAGATTTAGAATCTAAAGTTGCATCTAAAGGATGACATAAAGGAAAGCGGATTACGGGAAAACTGTACGATCCGTTTGATTGAGCGGACGGAGGAAGGCTTTTGCCGACCTCCTTCGACTCTACACCAATGATGACAAGGACAACATAACTTTGTCTAGGAAAGGAACCCTACTTCGTTCATATGTTGGAAGGGGGTAAGAGTCAGTGAATGCCAAGAAAATGGCTAACTACACCAATAATGCAAAAGCTCAAGAACTCTGGAAGACGTTATATCTTTGTGCCAAGGAAAACACTGGTCGCAAGTTTCATGCTTTATATGATAAAATCTATCGTCCTGACATCCTATGGGAAGCATGGCAACGTGTGAAACGAAAGAAAGGTAGTGGAGGTGTAGATGGACAATCGATTGAAAGTATCGTCGAGGAGTATGGGGAGAAGAAATTCTTGAACGAACTCTACCTAGAGTTAAAGGAAAATAGATATCATCCACATCCGGTCCTAAGAACCTACATACCAAAAGACGACGGAAGGAAACGTCCATTAGGAATTCCAACTATAAAAGACCGAGTAGTACAAATGGCAACCAAAATGATTATTGAACCTATCTTTGAGGCAGACTTTCAGGATTGCTCATTTGGCTTTCGCCCTAAGCGTAATGCTCATCAAGCCATGGCGAAGATTCGTAAGGCAAGTAAGAAATGTTTTTGGGTAGTAGACGTCGATATCCAAGGGTATTTTGATAACATCAACCAAGATAAGCTGATGAAACTAGTGGAGCAACGTATAAGCGACCGAAGAGTTTTAAAATTACTTCGTAAATGGTTGAAAGCTGGCATTATGGAAGAGGGGAAAATAAGCAATCCAATTACAGGAACACCGCAAGGTGGTGTGATATCTCCACTATTAGCAAACATTTATTTAAATCCAATGGACAAGCTCTGGGAGAAAAAGTTTAAACACCTAGGTGAAATAGTGAGGTATGCGGATGACTTCGTCATCATGTGCAATACCAAACAGAAGGCGCTTGAAAGTATTCGCGTGATTCAAGCTATTATGGAAAAACTTGACCTTTCAATAAATAGGGAGAAATCAAGATTGGTTCGCTTATGGGACAATGTAGAAGGATTCGACTTTCTAGGTTTTCACAATCGTAAATTTCCACTCCGTTTAAAGGGTGGTAAAACAATTCATGTCATGTCGCATATACCGAAAAAGAACGCTATGAAGAAAATGCGTGCAAAGATTAAGGCGTATACAGAGCCAAGAGGAAAACTGTATATGGATCTTTATGATTTGGTGATGGGATTAAATAAGAGACTACAAGGTTTCAAAAAAAAATTACTATCAAATATCATCACAAGCAAAGAAATGGCTTAACCGGATTGATTGGTATGTGATAGAGCGCCTTACTTTATTTTATAACAAGAAAAGAAATAGGCATTCGAAACACGGAAATTCAACTGACGTGAGAAGAATGATTAGTCATATATTGGTGAAGTTAGCAAGTTAGTTTCTGTAATGCCAAAGGAAGAAGAACGTCGGAAAGCCGTATGAGGGAAAACCTCACGTACGGATTGATGAGGAGGAACTGAAAGTAGGTGAGATAGCCGAAGGCTATCCCATTGAAATCAGTTTCTTACTCTACTTCACTAAAGATGCAGTTTAAGAACCATATTTGTTAAACTTAAGGAAAAGGAAGAAAAGCTGAGGTATGAAAAATGTATGAATTTAAAGATGAGTCTAGGAGAAAAGAAAAAAAATTCAAGACATACATTTTTTTATTTTGTTAAGGTTTTAGGATTATAGTAAAAAAAATGGTTCTTCAACTATTACACTACCGGGTAGCTTTAGTTGAAGAAGCAGAAGATAAAGAAAAGGCTCAGTTTACTAGAATTGAGCCTTTTCTTTATTTACTACAAAATGCAGACTAACTATTAGAGTTTTCCATTCATTTTCAGCAAGTTTTCGGTATTACCATTTGCATATTTTTAACAAAAAGAAAAAGCCTTGATAAATCAAGGTTTTTTTGACGTCCCGAAGTTGATTAAAATGCGTATTTATCAAGCCTTTTAGTAAATTAAAATATGGTTTTACTGAGTTTTTCGGCACCGAAATGGTCGATCTCTCGTAAAACACCATTCTACCAAAGAGTTGGAGCATTTTTTTCAAAGAAAGTTACTTTCGAAATTCAGGATTATGTCTTTCGTCTAATATTTTTTATTTTGTTTTGTGTCTTGGTTTGTATTTAACGCTTAAATTGCGCGGCTTTGAAAGTACTTTGGTTACATATGTTTAAATTTCGAGTGTAGTAAAATAGGAATTTTTGTAATCTTATTTATACTAAATGTTCAGAAAATCCACAAATAAAAAGCACTTTTTGTTGTATTTTTTAATTGTAAAAAAATTTAAACTTTATACAAGAAAGCGATTTCAATTCTCGATTAAATAGAAAGGAAGGTTTTAATCTATGAGCCTTAATTTAGGAAAATGGACACCCGAAGCAATTCGTGCACTTATAGATGAGGAAAATGGAGTTTTAGATCCACGTATTTATACGGATCAGGAACTTTATGAGTTGGAATTGGAGAGGGTTTTTGGTCGTTCATGGCTGCTTCTTGGCCATGAGAGCCACGTTCCCAAACCGGGAGATTACTTGACCACCTATATGGGAGAAGATCCTGTTGTGATGGTACGGCAGAGAAATGGGAGCATTAAGGTGTTCCATAACCAATGCCGTCATCGTGGGATGAAAATTTGCCGGGCGGATTGCGGGAATGCAAAAGCGTTCACGTGCACTTACCATGGCTGGGCGTATAACACAGCAGGCGATCTTGTCAATGTACCGTTTGAAGAAGAAGCATTCTCCGGATTTAAGAAAGAAGATTGGGGACCGATGCAGGCTAGGGTGGAGATATACAAGGGGTTAGTATTTGCCAACTGGGATCCGGAAGCGCCGGATTTGTTGACTTATTTGAGTGATGCAACCCCTTACATGGACACCATGTTGGATCGTTCCGAGGCAGGGACAGAAGCCATCGGGGTCATGCAAAAGTGGGTGATTGAGTGTAACTGGAAGTTTGCTGCAGAGCAATTTGCCAGTGACATGTACCATGCCCTGTCATCTCATTTGGCTGCTGTAGTTGCAGGGTTGCCACCCGAGCAAGATTTGTCCAATTATGAGCCGCATATGAAAGGACATCAGTTCCGATCCGAATGGGGCGGTCATGGCTGCGGCTTTTATATTGATACAGCAAGAGGTTCGGTACGTGTAGGACCAATAGTCGACAAATATTATAGCGAAGGCCCGGCTTATGAAAAGGCAAAAGAACGTTTGGCTCCTCTTTTGCCATACGACAGAATGGCAACAAGCCACATGACAATCTTCCCAAACTGCTCATTTTTGCCGTATGGGATGAACACTGTGCGGACTTGGCATCCAAAGGGACCGAATCAGATTGAGGTGTGGGCCTTCGTCGTCGTTGATAAGGATGCGCCGCAGGAAATCAAGGATGAACTGTCTCGTCAAAATGTCCGTACGTTCAGTGCCAGTGGAGTGTTCGAGCAGGATGACGGGGAAAACTGGGTTGAAATTCAGAGCGCTCTTCGTGGGTACAAGTCCAGAACTGCACCGCTGGCTATGCAAATGGGGCTGAATGTTCAGGGGAAAAACAATCCGGAATTTCCGGGAAAAACCTCCTATGTATTTTCTGAAGAAGCAGCTAGAGGGTTCTATTCCCACTGGGCCCGCATGATGTCGGAACCAAGTTGGGATACATTGAAGCCCCAATCTTAAGTTAGGGTCGTTGCCTACACATATGAGGGATCGGATGTCATACGATTTAGGATAAAACAAGGGGTGGTAAAGGGTATGGATATAAAGGAGTTAATTAAACCGTTTAAATGGGAGGAAAGTAGCTCAAGTCTGGAGCTGCAACATGAAATTGAGCAGTTTTACTACAAGGAAGCGCAGCTGTTAGACCACTCGGAGTTTGAAGCGTGGTTCGAGCTGTTGGACAAGGATATTCATTATTGGATGCCGATTCGCATGAACCGAGTAGGTAGAGAAATATCGCAGGAGTATACGCCTCAAGGAAAAGGAGCGCACTACGACGATACCTTTGAAACGATGCGAGGACGTATTCGAGCGAGAGTATCCGGAGTGAACTGGGCGGAGAATCCGGTGTCACGTACACGGCACATGATTTCCAACGTTATGATTCGGGAATTGGAGGATCCGAACACGTATGAGGTGGCATCGTCATTTATCGTGTATCGCAACCGTTCGGAGCGTCAGTCTGATATTTTTCCGGGAGAGCGTCGGGATATACTGCGGCGTTCAGAGGGAGGATTGGGTTTTAAAATTGCCCGCCGAACCATTTTGATTGATCAAAGTACGCTATTGTCAAATAACTTGTCTGTCTTTTTTTAATCATTACTACAGGCTGAAAGGAAGTGCAGTATGAAGTTTACAAAGGTTTGCACGTTGTCAGATCTACCAGATGATGAGGGGTTAAAGGTAGTGGAAGGAGACACGGCAGTAGCGGTGTTTAATGTCAATGGCGAAGTATTTGCAACACAAGACCGCTGTTCTCACGCCAAATGGTCGCTGTCTGAAGGTGGTTATCTAGAGGGAGGTGTCATCGTGTGCTCATTGCATATGGGAAAGTTTTGCGCCCGCACAGGAGAGGTAAAGATGGCCCCCCCATGGAAACCTTTGAAAAAGTATCCGGTACAGGTTGATGGAGACGATGTATATGTGGCATTTGAAGACGGATACTTTGAAAAAAAAGAGTAACCAACCTAAGACCATGCTGCATGTGACTATTTATACGAGTGGGGAGCTATAATTATGAGATTGACCAATGAAGTGGTCTTCATTACAGGCGGTGCATCCGGCGTCGGCCGTGCCATTGTAGAACGATTTGTGGCTGAAGGTGCCAAAGTTGCAGTGTTTGACAAGTCAGCAGATCGTCTGAATCAGCTTGAACAAGAGTATGGTGAAAATGTCATTGGAATGGTTGGAGACGTACGCCGGTTCAGTGACCTCAAGTCAGCGGTTAGCCGGTGTACTGAACATTTTGGAAAAATTGACACGTTAATTGCAAATGTCGGTATTTGGGATTACAACATGTCGCTGGTGGATCTTCCGGAAGACAAGATTGATCAAGCATTTGATGAATTGTTCCATATCAATGTCAAGGGTTACTTGCTTGCGGCCAAGGCGTGTCTGCCGCAATTGGCGGAAACCCGGGGGAATATGATCTTTACTGTCTCTAATGCAGGCTTTTACCCAAACGGAGGCGGACCGCTTTACACATCCACCAAGCACGCCGTTGTTGGTTTGGTTCGCCAGTTAGCATTTGAATTAGCTCCTTATATCCGAGTGAACGGCATTGCCATTGGCGGTGCACTGACTGATTTGAGGGGACCTGCCTCTCTGGAAATGGACAATAGGTCTATATCGAGCATGTATCAAGAATGGTACAAAGACGATGACTTGGAACCTGGTAAGGAGAATGTAGAGTCAGCCTCTCCGATCGGACGTATATTGCACGGAGAAGATTATACTGGGTCTTACGTATTTTTTGCCTCGCGAAATGACAATATTCCGGCTACAGGAGCGGTATTGAATTTCGATGGAGGCTGGGGTATTCGGGGACTTCGCAGAAAAACGGGAAGTCAGGGATTGCTGGAGAAATTAAGGATTAGAGATTGAAAAAGTACTATTAATTCCATTTCACCAATCAGAGCAGTTTAGGTAAGGATGAGATAGCACGGCAATTGGAAAGATGGGATATTTGGTTTTTTCTGTGAAGGATGTGCCCGCATGAAATCGACAAGCACACTCAGGAGAAGTAGAATAATCTTAAAATGCTAATTTTTCAGGGGAGCTAATAAGCTTGTAACTTTCTTAAGTGGGTGAATATATTGCAAAATAAGGTCCAATATCCTAAAGCATTGGAAATGTTTATTCAAATGTCGTCGCATTTTGGAAACTATAACTTCACAGAGAAGGAGTTCGAATCGGGACTGCCACAAATGCTTCTGAACTGCCTTGATACGGTTTTAACTGAAAAAAATAACTTGCAGGCTGCCATGGATTTCAATAACCAAGCCATAGGGCAGTTTCTAAATGGCATTGGGGAAACACGATTGGCTGACGTATGCTATCAGCTTACAAACATCCCCATCATTCTTGAGGATCTAGGCTTTAACTATCTTTACTCAATAGGCCTAGATTCGGAACTGGCTCGACAATATAGCAGTAACTTAAAGAAAATCGCTAAAAATAATCTCGATGGAGATAATCATATCAAACTGACTGAGCTTATTGAGAGGCAACAAATTGTCGAACTGGTTCAATCTGATGAACATAAGAGATTAATTGCTCCGATGATATCCAGAGGCAAGATTGTTGGGTATTGCTCCTTTATAAACACCTCTTTTTCTGCAGTTGATTGGTTGAAAATGAAGCAATTGTGTCTCATCGGATCTGTGAGTAATTATAACAACGAAACAATCCTTGATACAGAACTGAAGTTAAACATCAAAGGCGGATTGTTAGAAGATATGATCCAAAATCGTTTAAACCCTGTAGTATTATTCAAAAGGGCCAGACAAATTGGAGTGGATTTGGGCAAAGAGTATCAATTTTTAGTTTTGAAGGTGGATCCAAATTTTTATCAAAATGAAAAGGATCCAATCGGCGGCATGAATTTGATTGAAGTTTTTTCAAGATATTTTATAGAGCGTAATCTGAATATCTTAATTTCGGAAGACTCTCAAACCATAGCTGCGTTGCTGCCTGTTGACTTGTTTGCGAAATATTTTATAAATGTCGATGAATTTGTCAGAAAATTACTTTGTTTTCTGAAAGTAAAATACCCTAATATACCTTTTAAAATCGGGATGAGTTCAAGATCAGAGTCTCTTGAAGATATACCGATTCTGTACAATGAAGCTCTCATTCTATTGAACATGAACTATCAGCAAAAAGAAATTATGTACTTTGATGATTTAGGAGCGGTGGGGATTTTATTTCGCGCAGGAAAAATGGAAGATATCAGGCATTTCTGCAACAAAATGCTTTCGAAATTACTTGAATACGATCGAGGGAAAGAATCAGAGTTAACCAAAACTATATATTATTACATTAAAAGTGGCCAAAATATCTGTAAAGCAGCAAGAATAATGAATTTGTCGATTGGTGGATTACGATATCGGGTGCAAAAAATATGTGAAATATTAGATGCTGATATCAATGATTTACAAACCAGTAGTCAGCTTTTCTTGGCACTGCAAGCGGGTATCATTTTGGGCGATCTGAAAATTGAGTGAATAAATTCACCATTTGGTTTTGAATTTTTGATAAATGGATTAGAACGGGGTAATCCTCGCCCGAATCGTAAAAATATATTCAGATTAGAGGGGTGGAAGACATGGCTGAAATCGTTGCAGGAATAGCAATGTCACATAGTCCAATGATTATGACCAATCAAGCTGGCGGCGGAGAAAAAGGGCAGCGTTTTCTAAATACAGTTGCCGACATGAAAAAATGGCTGGAGGATATTGGAACAGATGTGATTATCTTAATTTCAGATGATCATTTCAATAGTTATTTTTATGATCATATGCCATCCTTCACGATTGGGATTGATCGATGTGAAGGATGGGGCGACTGGCAAATTCCTGAATATCAAATTCCTGTCGAGCAAGAATTAGCGAAGCATGTTCTTGATACAGGTTTGGCGAACAATGTGGATTTTGCTTTTTCAATGAGAATGAAAGTGGATCATGGCCACACTCAAGCCGTCCACTTTTTAAACCCTGATTTAAAGATACCGGTTGTGCCGATTGCTGTGAATACAGCAGCACCACCGCTGCCTACAATGGACCGCTGTTTCCAAGTCGGAGAAGTCGTCCGCAAAGCAATTGAATCATGGGAAAGCGAAAAAAAGGTAACGATTGTCGCTTCAGGAGGGATCTCTCACTGGGTTCCAATTCCAAAGATTGATAGTGAAAAGCATGAAGATCAAGAGTTAATTAAGGTCCTAACAAATGGCCGTCAAGAAATTGAGCGGCTTGACGAATATTTGAACACACGTAAAACACGTGTGACAAGTTTGAAATCCGGACCGGTCAATGAAGAGTGGGATCGTGAATTTTTACGATTTATTACAGAAAAAGACTATCAAGCACTAAGACAATGGGACCCTGATTTTATCGAGGAAAATGGAGGCAATGGCGGTCAGGAAATTCATAACTGGCTTATGCTGCTAGGAATTCTTCAAGGGTTTGAACCAGAGGTGGCTTATTATGAGCCAATCCCAGAATGGGTGACGGGAATGGGCGTTGTCAAGTTCCATAAAGGATAAGACTTTCAAAAAACGGAGGAGGAGAACGAAATGACAATTTGGACAGATTTAGCAGATTTAGAGTTTAAGAATTATTATGTGGATGCAAATGGAATCAAAACGAGAGTACTAGAAGCAGGAACTGGGGAACCGCTTATTTTGCTTCATGGTACTGGCGGTCATATTGAGGCTTACGCCCGGAACATTAGAGGGTTGAGTGAGCATTTCCGTGTAATCTGCATTGATATGCTCGGGCATGGTTACACAGAAAAACCGGATCGGCCTTACGGAATCGATTCTTATAGTGATCATCTATTATGGGTCATCCAGGCTTTAGACCTGAAAGAAGTCTATCTATCTGGTGAATCACTAGGCGGTTGGGTTGCAGCATGGTTCGCTGCCCATCACCCAGGGATTGCTAAAGCATTAGTTTTAAATACTCCAGGAAATGTTAACAACAAGGCTGAAGTTATGAAAAAGCTGAAGGAATCCACCGTTAAAGCCGTTCTGGAAGCAAGTTATGAAAATGTAAAAACTAGACTTGAATGGTTAATGTACGATAAGAGTCAAGTCACCGATGAGCTTATTGAAGCTCGTTACAAAATTTATACACAGCCATCGTACCAAGAAGCTGTTCAGCACATTGTTGCCCTTCAAGAGATTGAATATCGGAAAAATTATAGCTGGGATCCATCCTGGTGTGGAAAGATTGATGTTCCAACCTTATTAGCATGGACCGATCATGACCCAACCTCTACAGTCGAAGAAGCAAAACCCATTCAAGAGATGATTCCTGGCAGTGAATTAACCGTCATTAACGATGCTGGACATTGGCCGCAATGGGAAAAGGCAGAAGAATTTAACAAGGTCATTATTGACTTTTTTTGTAAAATTCCCGTGAAATAAGTTTTGATATTTTCACCCAGCTTTGATAGTGCGAGTGTAGAAACCTGTACTATCAAAGTTCTTTTTATTATTTAAAAGAAAGAGGTTTTTTCTTTGAGCATGCAAGAAACAGATATAATAAAAGATGCATACGAGCATTTGCTCCATGCAGAGAAAATGAAAAAATCCGTCACGCCGTTAACCGACCTGTACCCAAGCCTGACTGTTCATGAAGCGTATCAAGTCCAATTAAAAGCGATTGATCAGAAAGTCAAGGCTGGACAGAAAATCGTTGGGAAAAAGATTGGGTTAACTTCCTTTGCCATGCAAGAGCTATTAGGAGTCGACCAGCCGGATTACGGTCACTTATTGGAGAGCATGAGTGTTCCAAATAAGGGCAGTATCGCTGTCGATTCGCTTTTCGAACCAAAGGTTGAAGGTGAGATCGGCTTTGTTCTCAATAAGGATCTTAAAGGTCCAAATGTGACAGCGGAAGACGTTTTAGCTGCAACTGAGTCCATCATTCCTTCATTAGAGATTGTGGACAGTCGAATTGTGAATTGGAAGATCAAGCTCCAAGACACTATTGCCGATAATGCTTCCTGCGGGCTTTATGTATTAGGCGACGAAAAATTCGCTGTCAATGGTTTAGAACTGACTAAGATCAAAATGAATCTTTATAAAAATGGCGAGCTTATGAACAAAGGGACAGGGGCAGATGTATTAGGTCATCCGGCCACGTGTGTAGCCTGGTTAGCGAACAAATTATCTGAATATAATGTCCTTTTAAAAGCTGGAGAAGTGATTTTATCAGGTGCTTTATCCGCAGCAGTAGTTGCACAAAAAGGGGATGTGTTTACTGCTGAGTTCAGTGATTTAGGAAAAGTGGAAATTTCTTTTCGGTGAGTATATTAATACGGTGTGTGTAGCCTAGGTTCATTAAGAGCCAGGGCTATTTTTTATAAACAAAAAGCACCGCAAATACGGTGCTTTTTGTTTTGCATTTTTACTTTAAATAATTAGCTGTAAATTCACGTTTTGCGATAGGAAACGGAAACCGTTAGCGATTTGCCCGGCCCGGTTTCTTTTTACACCTCTACCTGTTCAATCTTCACTGTCCAGTTAAACGGATCTTCTTTTTTCCCAAGTTGGATGCCGGTCACTTCATCATAAATGCGCTGCGAAAGTTCGCCGATTTGACGGTCATTTATTGTAATCGCTTGGTCATTCCAAGTTAATTCGCCAACAGGGGAAATAACAGCAGCTGTTCCTGCCCCAAACACTTCCTCAAGCTCACCGCGCGCATGTGCTGCAAATACCTCTTCAATTGAAATTTTCTCTTCTCGTACAGGGATATTCCAATATTTTAGTAATTCAATCACGGAATCACGTGTTACCCCTGGTAAAATACTTCCGTTTAATCGTGGTGTGACCACTTCGCCATTAATTTTGAAGAAGATATTCATGCTGCCAACTTCTTCTACATACTTATTCTCTTTAGCATCAAGCCAGAGAATTTGGGCAAATCCATTTTCATCTGCCTTTTCCTGCGCTTTCAGACTTGCTGCGTAGTTTCCAGCAGTCTTTACATGACCTACTCCGCCAATAACAGCGCGAACATAGTGTTCTTCTACATAAATTCTAACAGGGCTTAACTGGTCTCCATAATAAGCTCCAGATGGTGAGAGGATAACAAGCAATTTATATTGTTTCGCAGGGCGGACGCCGAGATATGGCTCCGTTGAGAAAATAAACGGACGAATGTAGAGCGATGTCCCTTCACCTTCAGGAACCCAATCTTTTTCCGTTAAAATTAATTGTTTAATCGCTTTTAATAGAAATTCCTCATCTATTTGGGGAATACATAGTCTTTCGCATGATTCATTCAAACGGCTCATGTTTTTTTCTGGACGGAAAAGCTGAATTGCACCATCAGCTGTCTTATAGGCCTTCATTCCCTCAAAGATTGCTTGTCCATAGTGAAATACCATCGCAGACGGTTCAAGCGTTAATGGTTCGTAAGGAGTAATTCTCGGATCAAACCAACCCACTTCATGTTGATAATCCATGACAAACATATAATCACTAAAATACTTCCCAAAACCAAGTGAAGTAAAGTCAGGCTTTTCCTTTAACACTTCTCTTTGAATAAATCCAATTTCTTGTTTCATGGTTAACACCTCTTGTCGATTCTCTACTTTATCTTGTTGATTAGTAGGCTTTTGCACTATAGAAATTCTAAATTGAAGTAACTTTATTAACTAACTATACCACTTAAGCAGCATCTACTCCATTCTCTAGATTAAAAAAATCGAATAATTCCAAAAATAAAGAACCGATTTCTGTATGCTTTTAGGATATTAACATAATTAACTAAGAAGATGAAGAAACTAGAAATTAATACCCAGAATGGATACACTTTTGAAAAATTAAAGCGTATCCCAATCAATTTAGATAGTGGAGGGTAATAATGGTAGATGTTTTTACAGAGATAATAATTAATCGCCCTGTTGATGTGGTATCTCACTATGCAGGTAATCCTGACAAGGCCCCAGAATGGTATGTCAATATCCAATCGGCCGAATGGCAAACGGAAAAACCATTGCAGTTGGGCACAAGAGTGGCTTTTAAAGCACATTTTCTTGGAAGGGAACTTGCCTATATCTATGAAATAACTGAATATATACCTGAAAAAAAGCTAGTTATGAAAACCGCCCAGGGGCCGTTTCCGATGGAGACCATCTATACTTGGGAATCGATAGAGGGAAATCGTACACGGATGATGTTAAGGAATATAGGGAATCCAACTGGTTTTTCAAAAGTATTTGCTCCGTTTATGGCTCCAATGATGAAACGAGCAAACATGAAAGATTTAAAAAATATTAAAGAAATTCTTGAGTCTTAACCGTACTGATGAAAAAAAACGCCACAAATGGGCGTCTAAAAGAAATCATGATTGTTCATTGTTTTCAGCGGCATTAGTAAAAGCATTGGGGTCGACCGTGTTTGCTCCATAATCAGGAACATTACTCGCATGCTCCTCGTGATACTGAGACCCCGCGCCTTGTTGATTAGGATTGGTTTTCCCTTTTTGTTGGTTATTTTGTTGATTTGGCATATACTCACCCCCTAAACCTAAAGAGTAGTATACGTAATATGGATGGAATTATTCTTACTCCCCATTTATTTACAAATCAGCGATGCATGGTCCACATTCCAATATCTTTAAAGCCCAGCCGCTTATAAATTCGGCCGGCTTCAGGATTATCATAAAATAGGCAAAGTGTTTTGCCTTCATTTATAACATCCTGAACTACCTTTTTCATAATAGAAGTGGCGAGACCTTTTCGGCGGTAATCTGTTCTGGTGCAGACACCGACAATCATTGCCGACATTGAATTTTCTGCTGCGGTTGAAACACAAGCGGTCATAACACCATTGTCTTCTGTAAAATAGGTTCTTGATGTATTTGCCTCAATCGACTGTACCAATACGTCCCGAGCATCACTTCTGACATTAAATTCTACAATTGATTTGCGGAGTTCTAAAATTTGATCAACATCCTCGATGCTAGCCTTTTTATATCCGACATTATCAGGAGACAGTAATTCATCCGTACGACATTCGGCAAAATAAGTCACTTGCTTTTTACCAAGCTGGAGCTCATCATATGCTTCAAACTTCTCTACGATATCTGATTTTCCGGATAAGAGAATAGGCTGGCTATAGCTCTTCATAATCGATACAAAACCGTTCGTATCGAATTCTCCTTTTGCATAAGGTATAAAAGATTGATGGAACCTAAGAAGTACGGCTGTAATCGTGTTCTGTTCATCAAACTCGGCCCAGAGTTCTTGGGACTCCGAAGAATAACCGAATGCCTCAATATCCCCGATGATAAATAGATTTATAGATGGTTCCTCACTTAAAAAAGCAAAAACCTGGTGATGATCTTGATCCGTAAGCTTTCTAATCACGTCCATTCCTCCTTAAAAAAATCCTATGAATCTTCTATTCATCTACAATACAGCAAAATATAACAGATTTGTATTTATTTTTGCAATAATCTAAAAGCAAAAAAAGGCATATCTTCTGTATTGTAAACGTATACATTGATGTTGAAATACTAAAATAAGATTTTACTAGTAAAGGGGAATATGGATGAAAAATAGAATTGATCCTGAATTAAGAGAGACGCTTGAATTATTTCCACCGCTTGATTTGGACAACCTGAAGGAATTTAGACAGTTTATGGCTGAGGCGGCACTTGCTATCGAAATACCAGTAGACGAGCATGTTGATATATATGACCGGATGATTCCTGGTCCAGAGTCTAACCTTAAGGTTAGGGTGAGAATTTATGAACCAAAGGAAAAACACGAGAGATTACCAGGTCTCTTGTGGATTCACGGAGGTGGATATGTCCTCGGAACGCCAGAGGATAATGATGTCTTATGCCAGCAATTTGTCATTGATGCGAATTGTGTGGTGGTTTCCGTTGATTATCGTTTAGCTCCTGAGAATCCATATCCGGCAGGTTTGGAAGATTGCTATGCAGCCCTAAAATGGGTGTCTGAAAATGCAGATGAATTAGGCATTGATTCGTCCCGTATTGGAGCAGCGGGGGCTAGTGCAGGTGGAGGTTTAACTGCAGCCCTCGCACTATTGGCCCGCGATCGAAAAGGTCCAGAGTTATGTTTCCAAATGCCGCTGTATCCGATGATTGATGATCACAATAATACACCATCAAGTTTAGAAATAACCGGAAATATGATTTGGAATCATGACCTCAATGAAAAAGGCTGGTCCATGTACCTCAATGGGGAAAATCGCACAGAAAATGTTTCGGAGTATGCAGCCCCAGCGCGAGCAACCGATCTGACGGGACTTCCGTATACGTATACTTGCGTAGGGCAATTAGATCCATTCCGTGATGAGACACTTACCTATGTAACCAAGCTTAGCCAGGCTGGCGTTGATGTGGAATTCCACCTTTATCCTGGATGTTACCATGGATTTGAAGGACTTACTCCTAACGCGGCTATCAGTCAACGGGCCGTTGCCGAGTATGTTAGTGCAGTAAAGCATGTATTGCACCGTAAGATAACTGTGAAAAATGGGTAAAACTTAGTTTCACTAAAAGTAAACAAAAAAGGCGGACAGTACCACTGTCTGCTTTTTTCTCTTCCATTTTCTTACTTTGTAGGAAACTCTAATAACCTTATTGTTTACCCAGACCAAAAATATAGGGTATTTATTAGGCATGTTGTACAATTTATAATACGTAAAATATGTCGTAAATTTAGAGTAGGGATTATCCCAATTTAAGATAATGGCTTACCGTTTGGATTTTATTAGACTAGAAAATAATCTACAATTTAGCAATTCGATTTTACTTACAAGAAGGACGTGTAGTGTTCAAATGAAGAAAACAGTTATATATAAGAGTAATGATTGTTTTTCGATAAAGGCTGATTTTTATGGAAATAGCAATGATCATGCACCAGTTATAGTTTATATTCATGGTGGTGGGCTTGTTTGGGGGACAAGAGAAGAAATAAGTGATGAGATGATAAAATTCTATAATGATAATGGATTTGCTTTGTTTTCTATCGACTATAGGCTAGCTCCTGAGACAAAATTGCCGGACATTCTGGATGATGTTCAAGATGCATTACAGTGGCTAAAATCAGAAGGACCAAATGAATTTTCCATTGATCCGAAAAGAATTGCTGTTGTTGGTAGCTCTGCAGGTGGTTTTTTGGCGCTTTGTACGGGTTCATTTACACATAAACCACGTGCAATTGTCTCTTTTTATGGCTATGGAGATATCATTGGTAAATGGGCAACAAATCCCAGCAGTTTCTATTTACAAAAGGACAATGTCACTAAAAATATTGCTAGAAGGCTTATCTCCGACCAAGTGATTACAGAGGCATCGATAGAACAGAGGTTTCTCTATTATGTGTATGCTCGACAACAAGGGATATGGATTCAAGAGATTACGGGGATAAATCCAAAAATACATAAGGATGCACTCTTAAAGTTTTGTCCAAAGCAAAATATTACTAGGGATTATCCACCAACCCTACTGTTACACGGGACAAAGGATGATGATGTTCCATATGAACAATCGGTATTTATGAGAGGAGCACTGATAAAAGAAAGGGTTGAAACCAGGTTAATCACAATTCCAAATGGAGAGCATGTATTCGATAAGGATTTTGATAATCCGGTTGTTCAAGGTGCATTTAAACAAGTGATTGAATTCCTACAATACCATTTATCGGAATAAGGTCATATCGACTTCTTATCCCCCAAAAAAATAGACGGGTCCCGTGGTTCATTGAGAACGGGACCCAGCTGATTTAAGAATTGATAGGAAGTTTTTTATTTAAGAGTCTAAATATTTTTAAAGCTAATTGTATTTGCAGTAATTCCTCTGAGTTTTTTAAATCGGTATTTAAGATTTCCTTAATTTTCTCGATTCTGTAAATGAGCGTATTTCGGTGTAAAAACATCGCCTTTGCTGTTTCACTAATATTAAGGTTATTAATAAAATAGTTCTCGAGCGTAATGATATAACTCGTCCCATGTAAATGATCATGCTCATAGATTTTCCCAAGGCTTTTCTTAAAAAACTCTTCTAATTCTGAATCTTTGATATTACTGTCCAAAAAGTGATAGATGGAATGATCCTCATAATGAGATACTCCCCCTCGTATATTAAATTTCTCCATAAGCCGAATAGATTCATTGGCTTCAGAAAAGCTCTTATGAAGGGAATGAATGGTTTCGTACTGACGGCCAATTCCAACTAAGAAGGTTGTGTTATTTATTTCCGTTTCAAGAACATTATAAATTTTATTCCCGTATTGTTTTATCTCATTTACCGATAGAGAAGGTTTATTGTCATTTTGTCCAATCATTATAATGATACGATTGTTTCTATGAAAGCATGTGACCTCAGCGTTTGAATAGTTCGAAAGATTATAGACTATGTCCACACATTTTCTGGATTTGTTCTCCAACCGAACCCTCCTTGCAACCATATCATCATAACTGTCATTTTCCTCTGATTCTAAATTAATGACTATACAGTAGTAACGATAACTCGGATTTAATCCATGCATTTCACTAAAGGTGTGAATAGTTTCGACGGATGTTATTTTTCCAGTCAGCAAATCATCAAAGAAATCCTGTTTGATTTTTAATTTTACCTCCTCGATCTCCTTTGCTTTTATACGTTCCAGTGCCATTATAGTTGACGCCTGCTCTAAAATTATAAAGTCAAACTCCGTTAATTCTTGAACAGTCTGCCATACAACAATATATCCATAAATATTATTTGAAACTGCGATAGGAAGGATGCGGCATTTTATTTCCATACTTTCTAAGTAATAAGTGCGTTGAATACTTTTTTTCATTTCACTTATCTCTTTAGGAACAGATTGAATAAACTCTTTATTGAAAATAGGTCGATTTTTAACAAGATTGAAGCAGTATGAAAGAGGTACCTTATTATTTAGATGTTCTGTGTAGTGAAGCAACTTCCAATCCGGGTCAACGAAAATAATTGGATTATTAATAGAGCCCGATAACATGGAAGAAATCCTTTCAATCCCTCCGCCCTCCAGTGTAATTCGAAAAAATAAGTTATGCATGTCTAGGGTTTTTCTATTTAATAAATCATAACGGCCAGATGCTTTCTCATTAATAATAGAAATAACCTTTGATAAGGTATATTCAAAAGGCAACTCAATCAATGGAAAACCCAATTCGTTTGCATAATCGATCATTTTCTGTGGGAGCTTTTCGAAGTATCGTTTCATTTTAACAATGAGACCAGCGCAATTAATAGCTGAAAGCTCGTTAAGTATTCTAATTTGTAAATCCTCATTATCTTTAAAAATATAACCCGTAGATAATAGGAGTTCATTAGGTGAAAGCCAGTCAAATGCCTCGGGATTTTCAATGATATTTACAATTGAAATTTCATTATCAATTCCTTTTTCCCCAGCAACTATCTTTATTCCATCAATCGCTTGTATTTCAAATAAATCCTTAACGGTCAGCAAGGTTATCACTCCTTTGTCGAAAAATCGACATATATAATTGTATAACATGCACAAACGATATCTAATTTTTTTGGTTTGCTTAAACGATGAGGTTTTTATGCATTCTATCTAAAATAAACATGTAAGGTCATAGCCTGTCAAACTAAAATAGCAGTTAAACAAATATTTCCCTTTTAGGGAAATGGAAAGTTGGGGCTTATTTTTATACTGTACTTTACAAATATATCCTTTGAAAGGGGCTGCATGTACAGACGTTCCAGATCAATGATGTGCCACAATCGAGGAATGCGAAATCTGGTGAACTTGGGTTTATCGAAAGAATTAATAATTCGGATTTAACTGGGTTTGTTCATAGCACATTTAAAAGGATTATTAATATCCATTGTCATGAAAATGGAGAATTATTTACGATTGCCAGCACCCAAATTGATAATGGACCTAATACGCTTGTGATTCATTCTCCCAGCATGGAAGAATTCAATATCGATGTCAATGATGCAGTGTATGTAAAAAATAATGTATTGCACATTTCAAATAAGCTTGCCATATCTACGAATCAAGCTGATAAATGGTTTAGTATTTTACCAGAGTACCCTGCGAACACGGAAAACATCAATCGAAATTTAAAAAGAATGATGGCATACATCGATATCCATGGGAAGGCTGGAGGAATGAAAGAGAAAGTAGTTGGCCAAAGTCCTTTTGAAGCTGAAATGTCTAAATTGCTCGAAGAACGAACCAAGTTATTATTAGAGGGATTATTAAATAATCGGATGACCAGTGCCTTGCATCATGCTGTTTCGTTAATAGGTCTTGGTCCAGGATTAACTCCCTCAGGGGATGACTACCTAGTTGGATTATTTACGATTATTAATTTGAGGAATAGCCCTCTCTATCTACATCAATCATTTTGTGAAGAAGTGTTGCAGAATGCAAAAAACTTAACGAATGAAATAAGCTATATGGCGTTAAAAAAGGCATCAATTGGTCAAGTGAGAGAGTCTGTTATTCACTTAATCCATTCCATACTTTATGGAGAAGAAGAAGACTTGTATCTCACTTTAAATAAAGTACTAAATATCGGCTCTTCATCAGGAACAGATTTAGCCTTAGGGCTTGTCTGCGGGTTGAAAGCCAATCTTAAAGCAGGAGGTCAATCATGACAGTAAAAGCAATTGTAAAAGCAAACACCTATTTTGATTCTGTATCTTTGATGTCACTGTCAACAAAAGCGAACCAAATAGAAGGCGTTGAACAGGCTATTATCGCAATGGGTACAGAAATGAATAAAGAAGTAATGAAAAATGTGGGATTAATGACATCAGAAGTGGAAGAGGCAAAATCAAGTGATTTAATCATTGTGGTTAATGCTGCAAATGATGAAAAGTGTGAAAGCGCATTCATAGGTATTGAAGAATTAATGACAAAAAAGGAAACCTCCACTGAGAAAGGTGAAGTCAAATATTCAACGATCACATCAGCATCTCAAGGTATTCCTGAAGCTAATCTAGCAGTAATTGCTGTAAATGGAGCATATGCCACGAGAGAAGCTAGAAAAGCTCTTGAAAACAATCTCCATGTCATGCTATTTAGCGACAATGTATGCATAGAAGATGAAATTGAGTTAAAGAAGTTGGCCCATGAAAAAGGTTTATTAATGATGGGACCAGATTGCGGAACAGCAATAATTGGCAATGTTGCCTTGTGCTTTGCCAATGTTGTAAGAAAAGGGAACATTGGTATCGTTGGGGCATCAGGAACAGGAAGCCAAGAAGTAAGTGTACGTATTCATGAATTCGGCGGTGGAATCACACAGATGATTGGTACTGGCGGCAGAGATTTAAAAGAGGAAATTGGCGGAATCATGATGCTTGATGGTATCAAAGCACTTGAGGAGGATGACGCCACGAAAGTCATTCTTCTTGTATCAAAGCCACCTGCACCAAGTGTTGAAGAGAAAGTATTAGCACAAATAAAACAATGCAAGAAACCAGTTGTTGTTTGGTTTGTTGGTGGAGATGAAGAGAAGGTCAAACAAGCGGGCGGACATTTTGCGAAAATGTCTAAAGAGGCTGCGCTTAAAGCGGTATTATTGGCTGGTGCTGATGAAAGCAAAATTAATAAAAGGGCACTAAACATACCACTTATTGAAGAGGTTCGTACCAAATTAACACCAGAACAAAAATATATTCGCGGGCTATTCAGCGGCGGTACCCTTTGCGATGAGGCCATGCATGCTGCAATAGAGAAGTTCGATAATGTCTATAGTAATATCCAAAGAGATCCTAACTATCGCTTGAAAGATAAAAATATTAGTCAAGAACACACATTTATTGATTTTGGTGATGATGAGTTCACACAAGGTAAACCACATCCAATGATTGATCCGTCCACAAGAATTTCAAGGTTTATCCAAGAGGCGAAAGATCCATCCGTTGGTGTCATCGTCATGGACTTTGTTTTAGGATATGGGGCGCACGAAGATCCAGTTGGAGCAATGCTTCCTGCAATCATTGAGGCAAAGCAAAATGCGGAACAAGAAGGAAGGCATCTTGAAATTATCGGATACGTTCTTGGAACAGATTTGGATCCTCAAAACCTTGAAGAACAGGTAGAAAAGCTGTTAGCTTCAGGTGTGACACATGCCAGCAGCAGCCAGAATGCAGGCCTTTTGGCAAGAGAATTTGTTGTGAAGGGAGAATAAGCCATGAGTAAAATAAATGAGCTTTTTAATCAAAAACTTAATGTTATTAACGTGGGAATCGAGTCATTTAAGGATGATCTAGTAAAACAAAATACAGAAGTGACTCATCTAGAGTGGACCCCGCCAGGCAGAGGCAACCCTGAACTTATTGCAGCCCTTGATATGCTTGAGGATCCATCTATTCTTGAAAAAATTGAAGCAGCAAATAGGGTAGCTGTTGAAAGAATTATTAACTCACAGCCAGTATTAGTTGGTTTTGAAAAAGCAATTGATTGTGTGCCAGGTATGACGAAATCAACGATTCTTCACGCTGGACCTCCAATAACTTGGGATAAAATGAATGGTCCGATGAGGGGGGCTGTGACTGGGGCAATTGTATTTGAAGGACTTGCAAAGGATTTAGAAGAAGCGGCAGAACTGGCTGCATCTGGTGATATTACCTTCTCTCCATGTCATGAGCACAACTGTGTTGGCTCAATGGCTGGTGTAACATCTGCTTCGATGTATATGCACATTGTAGAGAATAAAACCTATGGAAATATTGCTTACACAAACTTGAGTGAGCAGCTATCAAAAATCCTTCGAATGGGTGCTAATGATCAAAGTGTTATTGACCGTTTAGTTTGGATGCGCGATGTTTTCGGTCCAATCCTAAGTGCAGCCATGAAGTTAAATTCGAATGGAATTGATTTGCGTTTAATGCTTGCTCAAGCCCTTCATATGGGTGACGAGTGTCATAACCGCAACGTTGCAGGAACAACGCTTTTAATCCAGGCGTTAACACCTTATATTATTCAAACAGATTTTACACTTGAACAAAAACGAGAAGTTTTTGAGTTTGTTGCAAGCAGTGATTATTTCTCTGGTCCAACTTGGATGGCCCTTGCGAAATGTGCTCTTGACGCAGCACATGGCATTGAAAATAGTACGATTGTAACAACAATGGCGCGTAATGGTACTGAGTTCGGTATCCGTGTAAGTGGAATTCCGGGGAATACATGGTTTACAGGTCCGGCGCAAAAAGTAATTGGGCCAATGTTTGCCGGCTACAAGCCTGAAGATTCTGGATTGGATATTGGGGATAGCGCAATTACTGAAACTTATGGAATCGGTGGATTTGCGATGGCGACAGCCCCTGCTATTGTTGCTCTTGTAGGCGGAACAATCGAGGACGCAATTGGCTACTCTAAAAAAATGAAAGAAATTACAACAGCAGAAAATCCAAACGTAACGATTCCATTGTTGAATTTCATGGGTATTCCGACTGGAATCGATGTTCGAAAGGTTGTTCAGACGGGAATCATGCCAATCATTAATACGGCAATAGCCCATAAGGAAGCGGGAATTGGAATGATTGGAGCAGGAATCACTAATCCTCCAGTTGGAGCGTTTGAAAAGGCACTACGTGCTCTAAGCGAAAACATTAAGTAATAGATTCTGGTCCTAATTCTGTTAGGACCAGAACCGATTTTAATCATATTTAAATTGATAGACTTCATGTTGGGAACACAACAAAAGGAGAGAATCACTTTGGAAAATCATTCATTACACAGCAAACTGATTGAAGCAAGTGAGCAGGGCAATCTAACAACTGCAAAACAGCTTTTAGATGTTGGTGCAGACGCACACTATAAAGATGCTGTAGGTCGAACAGCGTTAATGGCAGCAACACAAAAAAATCAAATTGATGTAGTTAAATTATTACTTGAGGCTGGCAGTGACGTAAATACACGAGATATAACACAGCTAACTCCATTTATTTGTTCCGGTGCAAACGGATTTCATGAAATTTTAAGCTTAATGCTCCAGTATGGTGCGGATTTAAATAGTGTGAACCGTTTTGGAGGCACTGCATTGCTTCCATCTAGTGAGAAAGGCTATTTGAAAACCGTTCAAGTTTGCTTGGATGCTGGGGTTCCGGTAAATCATGTGAACAATTTAGGCTGGTCCGCTCTGCTTGAGTCCGTGATTCTGGGTAATGGCGGTCGGTTATATTCCGATATCATTCAAGAACTAGTAAACGCCGGTGCAGATGTGTTTCTCCCTGATAGAGACGGGAAATCAGCATTAAAGCATGCAAAAGAAATGGGCCACGATAAGATTTCAGCCATCTTGAACAAGGAATTTGAAGAAAATAATGAATCTATTAAAAAGGCTAAACAACTTGCAAGAAGCGGTCATTATGAGGAAGCTATCTTGGAAATTGAAAAGGACCTTGAACATGATGGTCAAAACCTTGATTTGATTTACTACAAAGGCTATTTCTTACAAGAATTAAAGAGATATGAGGAAGCACTTGAGGAATACAACAAAGCATTAGCCCTTGATCCAATGGATTTAGACTTCTATTTCTATACGGCCAATTGTTTAAGAGCAATGAGGAATCCGGAGGAAGCACTTTCGGAATATGATAAAGCTTGTGCATTAAACACTACAGAAACTTTTTATCGTTATCATAAATCCAATTACCTGAGAGAACTAGGCAGGCATGAAGTTGCTGTTGTTGAAATGGACAAATTACTTGCACTAATGCCAAACCGCTATGATTTTTCTTTCCATAAGGCAAACAGCCTTAGGACTCTAGGTAAACATCAGGAAGCAATTGAAGCAATTGAGAATGCGATTGCAAATGATTCGACTAACCCGTTATATCATTTGCATAAGGAACAATCTCTTGAATTGCTAGTGAGACAAACAAACGAAAGCAAGGGGAAAAATTGATGGGAAAATTAGTAATAGTTGCAATTGGAGGAAACTCATTAGTCCGAGAAAATGGTCTTGACTCTGTCAATGACCAATATGAAGCAGTATGCGAAACCGCAGTTAATATTGCAGATATGGTAGCAGAAGGTTTCAATGTTGTAGTCACACACGGCAATGGACCACAGGTAGGGTTTGGCCTAAGAAGATCGGAAATTGCCAACGAAGTAGCCGGTATGCCGGTGATACCGCTGGTCAATTGTGGAGCAGATACGCAAGGCGGGATTGGCTATCAAATTCAACAGGCTTTAATCAATGAATTTGCCAAGAGGAGTATTAACAAAAAGGTCGCTACGGTTATCACACAGGTAGAAGTGAGTATTGATGACCCCAATTTTAAAAATCCGACAAAACCTGTAGGGGCATTTTTTACACTAGAGCAGGCTGAAGAAATGAAAAAAGAACATCCAGACTGGTGTTTCATAGAAGATTCAGGCCGCGGCTATCGTAGAGTGGTCCCTTCACCAAAACCAATTAACATTGTTGAAAAAGATGCGATTAGAACATTAATCAATGCTGGGTTTGTGGTCATCGCTGTTGGAGGCGGCGGGATTCCTGTAGTAAGGAACAATAACAATGCGTTTGAGGGAATCGACGCAGTCATTGATAAGGATTTTGCAACGAGTCTACTCGCAGAACAGGTTCAAGCGGAAACATTGATCATTACCACGGGTGTTTCGAGAGTTTGTATTAACTTTGGCAAGCCAAATCAAAAGGCACTTGAAAAGATTACGGTTGAAGAAACCAAACAATATGTACTTGAAAACCACTTTCCTCCAGGAAGCATGCTTCCTAAAATTGAGGCTAGCCTAAGATTTTTAGAAAAAAATGGTTCGAGGGTCATTATCACAAACCCAGAAAGCTTAAAAGAAGCAATCAATGAAGGCGCAGGAACTCATATTGTAAGGTAATGGACAAATTTTATAGCTAAGCAAGGAGATGTAAATATGGAAGAAGCTAAAATTGAAAAAGCCTATGATAAATATAAATCATATGGTTATTCAGATGATTTACTTCCAAAGAAGCCTAGCCAAAGAGATTGGGGCATATCAAACTATACGACACTATGGATGGGCGCCGTCCATAATATCATGTCTTATATGACAGTAGCAGGATTCTTTATTCTAGGATTAAATACAAAGCAAGTACTATTAGCCGTCATGCTTTCAGCAGTTATTGTATCAACATTTTATGTTTTAAACGGTTATTCAGCATCAAAGTATGGCCTCCCATTTGCTATGCTGCTTCGAGATACCTTCGGAGTAAAAGGAGCCATCATCCCTGCGTTATGTCGTGGTCTAATAGCCGGTTTGGTATTCTTTGGTACTACCACTGTCGTTGGGGCGGAATCTTTGAATGTTATTTTTGCGAGATTCATTCCGAATTATATGTCCGTAGGTGGAGATTTTAATATTTTTGGCTTAACTGTTCCTTCGATGATTTCCTATGCCATTCTTTGGACGATTACCGTTCTATTGTTCTTAGGTGGAATGAATGTTTTAGGTAAATTTGGAAACTGGTCTTCGCCTGTTGTTTACGTATTTATCATTGGTGCAGCAGTTTGGGCAATCAACATGGCGGGTGGTTTTGGACCAATCTTATCGTATGTACCGAAAAATCCGTCCTCTAGCCCACTTGTTTTTATAGCGTGCGTAAGTGCGTTAGTATCTAACTGGGCCGGTCCAGTGGTTAACATGGCTGATTTTACTCATCGAGCTAAATCGCCAAGAGACGTTATTATTGGGTTACCACTAGGATTTATTTTCTCGTATATTCTCTTTGCCATCACTTGTGTTGCGTTAATTGCTGGTACTGAAATTGCATTTGGTGAACCTATTTTCAATATCGTTCATGCGCTTGATAAAATTGAAAATACATTTTCTGTAGTAGTATTAATATTAGCCCTAAACGTTGGTGCTACGGCGTTTGTTGTGTTTGCAAACCTATTGCCTTCAGGATTACAAATGACATCTCTATTTCCAAAAAGATTTACTGTAAAGTCAGCAGGTATCTTGACAGCGATTGTTGGAACCTTAATTTTACCATGGAAGCTTGTATCTAGCACAACAACATTGTTCTTCTTCTATAGCTTTATTGGATCCATCTTTGGACCAATCGCGGGGATTATGCTTTCCAGCTTCTATATTCATCGTAAGGGAAAGCTAAACCTTGATAATATTTATGTACCACAAGACAGTAATGGGGAGTATAAGAACGGCTATAATCCAATTGCAATGGGTGTTTTAGCAGTAAGCTTCATTCTTCCAATGTCAGGTGCATTTCTTAAGAATGTACCACTTTTAGCTAAAATGAATGATTTTGCATTCTTTAGTGGTTTGATTGTGTCGTTTATTCTATACACTATTTTTGGAAAGTATAGTAGACCGAATAACCAATAGTTTTTTTGTAGAAGCATAGTCAAAGTTTTTAAGGATATTTATTAAAATTTATGTTCAATAAATAATAGGAGGAATTTGATTATGGATTATATGAAAATGGCTGCAGAGGCAACAATTAAAGGAATGAACAATAAAGTTGGAGGTCCATTTGGCGCAACAATTGTCCGTGGTGATGAAGTGATTGCTGCAGTAAGTAACACGATGATGAGAGATTCAGATCCATCTGCACATGCAGAAATGGTTGCTATTCGAGAAGCTTGTAAGAAACTTGGAACCATGGATTTATCTGATTGTGTAATATACGCAACTTGTGAACCATGTCCAATGTGTGTCTCAGCCATCATTTGGGCAGGCGTTAAAGAAGTTCATTATTGTAACACAAGAGATGATGCTCATGATCATGGTTTTTCTGATATGCACCTACGCAAATATTTAACAGGAGAAGATACAAGTGTGCTTAACATGATCAAAGTAGAAAAAAGAGAAGATTGTGATCATCTATTTGAGCATTTTCACAAACAAAATGAGAAGTAGGATTTCTGTCCTGCACGTGAATACAAGAAAAGCAGTCAACCCTCTTTATAATTGACTGCTTTTTCTTAGTTAGATAAGTGAATGTGTAGAAATTCAATTAACTTTTTAAGAAGTCCATTTGTTCTGTTTCACTTCCTTCATGAAGGTAAATGAAAATAAATTAAAATGGAAATTGCAAGACGAAGTTTATAAAAAAAGTTGTAGCTTACTATCTTTATTTAATCACTAAGAAGTAGAAATATTATAAAAAAGGGTAATGATTTCGAATATATAAAATAGTAATTTTTTTTATAATGATACTTATGGGAGTCTAAATAAGCTTACTTCTGAATAATGAAAGGAGCTAATTGTAGTGAAAACCAAATTAATGGGAAGGTACGTTATTGGATACGATGGAGTAGACCACGTCTTAATTGAAAATGCAGAAGTTGTTTTTGAAAATGATAAGATCATCTTTGTCGGCAAAAATTATCTTGGCGAAGTGGACAAGGTAATCGATTTGGGGAAAGCCATCATTAGTCCAGGGTTTATCGATTTAAATGCATTGGGTGATATTGACCACGATATTTTACATTTAGAGGCAAGAACAAACAGACAGAATAACCTTCTTTGGTCGGAACAGTATATAAAAAATGGAAACCATGAAGTTATGACAGCTAAGGAAGAAAATTTCAAATCCCTTTATGCCTACTCACAACTGATTCTCCATGGGGTTACTACTGCGATGCCAATTACATCGGTACTTTATAAAAAATGGGCAGAAACGTACGAGGAGCTTACTGCCGCAGCAGACCATGCTGGAAGTTTGGGATTAAGAATCTATCTTGGGCCAAGCTACCAATCTGGAATTAGAGTTGTAAAACCTGATGGTGCTATCAATCTATACTGGGATGAAGAAGCCGGAAAAGCTGGATTACAACGTGCCGTAAGGTTTGTGGAAGAATTTGATGGAGCTTATGATGGATTGGTTAGAGGGATGCTGGCACCCGAACGAATTGAGTGTCAGACCGCAGAAAGTTTGACACAAACAAAATACTATAGTGATAAATTAGGAGTTCCAATTAAACTTCATGCAGCACAAGGAGGCTTTGAATATCATACCATCGTTGAAAAACACGGTGTAACCCCTATTCGTTATTTATATGACCTTGGTTTTTTAGGGCCAAAAACAGGAATCCCGCATGCCCACTTTATTGCTGGTTATAGTGAAGCGAAATTTGGTGAGGGTAATGATTTAGCCCTTCTGAAAGAAACGAATACAACGGTTATTCATTGTCCTTTAATCATTGGCAGGCATACTTCGGCATTAGAATCATTTGCTAGATATAAAGGGGCAGGTATCAATTTAGCACTAGGAACAGATACATTTCCGCCAGATATGTTTCAAAACATTCGAACAGGCAGCATATTTTCCCGATTCATAGAAAAGGAAGTCGAGGGTTCCACGTACGCTGATTTCTTTCGGGCGGCCACACTTGGGGCAGCTGCGTTCCTTGGAAGAAATGACCTCGGCCGTTTAGCTGTTGGGGCGAAAGCAGATATTATTGCAATTGACTTAAATGGATATCATTTAGGAGTTCTCGATGATCCAATCCGCACGATGATTGTGAGCGGAACAGGAAGAGACGTGAAACTATCCATAATAAACGGAAAGATTGTAATGAAGGACCAAAAAATACCTAATTTTGATTTAGAAGAAATGAAAACCAAGGGACAACAATATTTTAACAAAATGAGAAAAGGATATTTCGAAAGAGATTATCAGCAATTGACTGAAAGAGAATTGTTTCCCCCTTCCTTCAAAATTGTGGATTCTATCTGATATTAAAAAAAGAAGTAAAGATATTGATAAATAAAGTAAAGATTTTCAAAATAAAATTATCTGAATATTTTTTATAATTAGACAAACGGATATAAAGTTAATAAAAATATTCAGGGGGTAGTGATTATGAAAGCAAGGCAGGGGCTTGGAAGATTATTTTTAGTAATATTGACGGTGTTTGTCATTACCGGCTGTTCGACAAGTAAAGATGTCAGCACAAAAAGCAATGGTAAAAGCACAGAATCTAAGGACGGCGGTACATTAGTCATTGCCCGATTGTCAGACGCTGAAAACCTAGACCAACAGTTTATGTCAACAATCAATGCTGCAAGTGTTACCCATCGCAAAATCTATGAGGGTTTAGTTGGTCGTGATCATAATGCTGAAATCCAGCCATTGCTGGCGGAAAAATGGGAGCAACTAGATGATACGACATGGGAGTTTAAATTACGAGAAGGTGTTAAATTTCATGATGGGTCAGCTTTTAATGCCAATGCTGTAAAAGCTACCTTTGATCGACTTTTAGATCCAAAGGTGGCATCACCTAGAGCTATTGTTTTTAAAATGGTAAAAGAAGTTAAGGTAATTGATGACTACACCGTTCATTTTATTTTAACAGAGCCGTTTGCTCCATTACTCTCTATTTTGGCTAGTCATGAAGGCGGGATTATTAGTCCAAAAACTATCGAGAAATACGGGAAAAACATTATTAAAGAACCAAATGGGACAGGTCCATTTGTTTTCAAATCATGGACACCTGGACAAGAAATTGTATTAACAAAAAACAATAGGTATTGGGGAGAGAAGGCGAAGGTCGATAAAGTCGTATTTAAGGTTGTACCCGAGGAAACGACTAGAATCTCCATGCTAGAAACAGGTGAAGCTCAAATAGCTGAACCCCTTTCTGTACCAATGATGGACACCGTAAAGGCTTCACAAGCAATCGATGTTTACCGTAGTGAAGGATATGGAACAGAGTATATTGGCTTTAATGTTCAAAAGAAACCATTTAATGATGAAAAGGTTCGAAAGGCCATCGCCCATGCGGTTGAAATGGATTCCATTATTAAAGGTGTCTATAATAATGTGGGAAAAAGGGCTAATTCCTTATTAGGCTCAAAGGTTTTCGGTTACCATCCTAATATGGAATCGTATAAATATAACTTAAATGAAGCAAAGAGATTACTAGCTGAAGCAGGTTATCCAAATGGTTTTGAAGTTACACTTAAAACGATGGATAGCAAAGAAAGAGTGAACATGGCTGAAGTACTGCAATCACAGTTAAAAGGTATTGGTGTCAAAATAAAAATTCAGGTGTTGGAGTATGGTACGTTTGTTGACCAAGTAAATAAGGGGGACTCTGAGATGTATCTCCTTAGCTGGAGAAATGCTACAGGTGATGCTGATTATAATCAGTATAACCTTTTCCATACAAGCTCGCAGGGTGGAGCGGGGAATACCTTCTTTTACAGTAATAAAGAGGTCGATCGTTTAATAGAGGCTGCACGCAGTGAAAAAGACCAAGAAAAACGAAAAGAACTATATGCGAAGTCACAAGAAATAGAAATGAAAGAGGCTGTTTATATTCCTGTTCGAGTGATTGAAAATTTAGCGGCTGTTGGAAAAGACGTAAAAGGTTTTTCTATTAGTCCATCAGGCTATTTAGAAATAAATGATGTGTCTATTCAATAAGATACATCTTAAAAGAGGGATATCCATTTTGGGTAACCTCTTTTATCGTGGTAGTTAACAATGAAGGGATGAATAGAAATGAATAGCAAGTATTGGTTAAAGAATGCACATATAGAAACAGGGTATAATGTAGAAAATGGAAGAGCTGTAGGAACTATGACTGAGATGTGTCATTTATTAATAGAGGATGGGAAAATTTCAAAAATAATAAAACCTTCTGAGCCATTTGAATTTGGGTTACCTGTAATAGATGCAAAAGGAATGCTTTTGCTTCCTTCTTTCATCGAAAAGCATGTACACCTTGATAAAACCTATATGGGTGATCAATGGCGTGCTTGTATCCCAGCTTCAGGCGTAATTGAACGCTGTGATATAGAAAAGAATATGCTAGCTTCTATCTCATCTAGCACACAAAAACGTGCTGAAGCCTTGCTTGAAGTATTACTATCATACGGATCCACCCATGTCAGAACGCACGTTGATATATATCCTGAGGTGAAATTGCAAAATTTAGAAGGTGTTCAGTACGCTCTAGAATCCTATTCTAATAAAATAAGCTCTGAAATTGTTGCGTTTGCCCAGCATGGCTTGCTCCGTCCAGGAACAGTAGAGCTTGTAAGAGATGCCTTGAGAAATGGGGCAGGGATTGTCGGAGCTGTCGATCCAGCAACGGTCGACAATAATATTGAAGCATCATTGGTACAGTTAATGGATTTAGCAGTTGAAGGTGATGCCGATATTGATTTGCATTTACATGATCCTGGTCACTTAGGTACTTTCACGATGAAACGTCTTGCCTATTTAACGAAGCAAGCAGGATGGGAAGGAAGAGTAGCAATCAGTCATGCCTTTGGGCTTGGAGATGTAACAAGAGAAGAAGCCATAGAAATAGCAGAGTTATTAAGGGAGGCAGGTATTTCAATTGTTACGAGCCTCCCAATTGGTAGAAACATTCCTCCAGTAAGCCTGCTATCAGAATGTGGTGTTAATGTGGCCATAGGAAACGATAATATTTTTGATTCATGGTGGCCGACTGGAAATGGAGATGTTCTTGAAAGGGTTGGCCGCCTAATTGAACGGTGTCGATGGACAGATGAAGTTTCTCTCTCTCAAGCATTAAAATATATTACTGGTGGTTTGACGCCTTTAGACAGAGATGGCAGAAAGCAATGGCCAAAAGAAGGGGATGCAGCCAATATGATTTTAGTAGAAGCAAGTTGCTCTGCCGAAGTTGTTGCCAGACGGTCAAACCGTAAGGCAGTCTTTTATCAAGGTAACTTGGTTTCAGGTTCCATTAGCTAGATATTAATAGAAAAGGGGGATGAAAACATCATCTCCCTTTTGTTATACTTGCCAAATCCTTATTTGTTCTACTGGCGTGTATCAGTTTATTCAAATAAATAAATAGTAAATATAGGCCGACTGAAACGATTATCCCAGTAAACCACGAAATATTATAAATCGGTTCAAGGATATCAATAAATCTACCAATCAAGCTAATAAACCCAGCGAATAGAGTGGTAAGCAGCGCAGGCCAGTTTACTCCGTTTGAGAAATGGCCCTTACTATTTGGAAAATATAATTCTTGTAAATTGATTTCTCTTTTCTTGATAATAAAATAATCCGCAAGCATCACACCAATTACAGGGCTTAACATTCCACCGACCATATTTAAAAAAGTAAAAATGCTTGTAGGGCTCTCCATCAGCTTCCAGGGCATAATTAGTAATCCTATAATGGTACCAATGAAGGCACCAGATTTAAAGTTTAATCTTTTCGGGGATAAGGAGGCCAGTTGATACCCTGCAGGAATAATGTTACCTACAATGTTTACAGATAATGTCGTTAAACAAATGGTAAGTAGGGAAAGGACAATGGCAAATTTGCTATCAAATCGATTAATCACTTCAATTACATTCCAGATTGGAACTCCGAAAGCAATTTCAGACCCAACGATGATCGTAATACTTGCAACAGCAAACAATAAATAGGTAAGTAGAAGCCCAACAATTTGTCCGCATGACTGGGCTCTATTGGAGCGCGAATACCTGGTAACATCAGAAACGCTGAGTATTTGTGCCACCCATGTTGCTAATATCGCTGAAATACAGCTTAGGATAATCAAAGTACTATTTCCTTCTACACCTTTCCCGCTATAGTTTAAGATTGGGATAATTCCACCTGCTAAATTAATTGCCCAAATGGACATTCCGCCAAAAACGACAAATACCAATGGAGAGAGTAGCTTAGTTAACTTTCCTAAGGCATCTACCCCTGCAAAAATAAAAAAGACATGAATCATCCAAAAGAGGAGAAGGGATATAAAGTTGGCTAAAGATAATCCTAAAAAACTCCAATCTGCTCCTAGCGTTGGATAGGGCTCCCAAAATTCTGCAATTAAAATAGTTACGGCAAGGCTTCCAGCATACGTTTGCAGACCGAACCACATAATGGCTGCGATGATCCCCCTTAATACCCCTGGAATAATTGATCCTTTGCGACCAAAACTGGTACGGAGCAAGATGGAGAAAGGGATTCCATATTTCCCCCCTGCATGACCATTCAATGCCAACATTACGGCAAGTATTATCGATGAAATCATAATGATAAAAAATACCTGCCATATGGATAATCCTAACGCAAAGAAACCGCCAATGGTAACATAGGATGGAACATTATGAACCGAACCTATCCAAATGGAGAAGTAATGGCTAAACTTCCATGTTCTAGCTTCGAGTTTTGTTGGTAATAAATCTGTGTTATCCGAGAATGAATTATCAAGGATGACTTGCTTTTCTCCCAATGCTGCTTCCCTCCAATCTTCTATTAATGCATTATCCTAGTGGATACTGTTTGGAAAATAAAAACCAATAGACAAACAACACCAGAAATAATGAAGCTTATCCAGATGATCGTTAAGTTATTATTCATCGGAATAAATATATAGCCGCCCAAGGCACCAATCAAAGAGGAAAAGGGGATGATTGCTGGAATCGATTTGTTACTTAGAATCGTAAATAACATCGGTACAATGATGGCAGCGTATATATTCCCAGAGAAAAACAATAATTGTAGCGGAGTAGGTTTAAAAATACTCACGATTATTAGTAAACATATACAAATACTTCCTGAAAAAATATAAGTGAATTTCCATCTTTCATGGTCAGATAAAGGACGAAATAATTCAATAATATTTTTTACAACCAAGGAAGTCGTCGCATGTAGCTCTGCACTAATTGCTGACGAAATCGCACTAAAGCAAAATAAAACAAATAAAACAATTAGCATGGTTGATTGTATTTTATCAACAAGTTCAAACAGTAACGAATAAATATCTTTATAGCTTCTGCCAAACATAATAATCATTAGCAGGGAGGTTAGAGCTAGTGGGATTGTAGCCCATATTACTCCTGCTAGAGTAAAGGTCATTTGAACTTTTTCCTTTTTGATGATAAATAGTCTCTGCCATGTTGCTCGATCAATTATGACCTGTCCGAAGCCAATCAAAATCGCTGTGGAAATAAACCAAATCGAATCTGTATTTTTATAGAATAAAATATAAGGATGAAAAAGTTTAATCCCTTCATAAACAGGATGGACACCTTCCTGAATATAAAAATAGACAGGAATGACTAAAACAGCGCCGAAGATCAATGAGACATTAACACCTGATAACTGGTGCAGCCGCTGCATTCCACCAACACCGCCTACAAAAAAACAAAAGCCTAAAAACAATAGCATTCCTATAAACACAGGCATTGGGAACAGAATATGAATGAGGATTCCTGCTCCCATTGCTTGGATAAATAAGGAATGCAGGCTGGTAATGAGAAGAATTGTAATGACATACCAGTAGCCGCTTGGTGATAATTTTTTTCTCAGTACATCTCCAATCGTTTGCTCATCTGGAAATTTTTCTCTAATGAATTTGGCTAAAAATCCAAACAATATGAGCGCTAAAGCCCCCATTAAAGAATAGCCAATTCCACCAGTTAATCCGTATTTAATCAATGTTTCTGGAGAAGAGAGGATCGTATTGCCAGTTATCCACCTCGCTAATAGACTAACAACCCCAAAGCTTACCCCCAATTTAATCGCACCGCTTATATATAATTGATAAGATCTATTCAACGGTATGTCTCCTTTAATCGATAGTCACTCGGTGATTGTCCAGTCAATTTCCGAAAGATTTGACTAAAGTAATGCTGGCTATTGAATCCACATCTTTCTGAAATCGTGCTAATGCTTAAATCAGGATGATTAATTAACATTTTTTGAGCTTCCTTTAAACGATAATCATTTAAATATTCAGAGAAGCCCATCCCTACTTCTTCGTGAAATTTTCTGCTTAAATAGGCAGGGTTAATGTGAATCTTTGAAGCTAAATAATTTAATGTTAATTTTTCACTATATTCCTGATGGATAATTTGTAAGGCGTTTACGATTTGCTCCGTATATCGTCCCAACCGCTCATACCTGCTTAATACGTTCAAAAGCTCTTCTTCAATGACAGGCTTCGTAATATAATCAACAACCCCAATTCTTATCGAGATTTGAGCATATTCAAAATTCTGAAAAGCAGTAACCATGATAATATCCATTGAATAAGAGCGTGTGAGTTCCATCGCTAATTCCAAACCTGATTTACCTGGAAGTTGGATATCAAGAAATGCTAGAAAGATTTCATGTTCTTTGATGATTTGAATGGCTTGTGAAGCATCTAGAGCCTTAAAAAACTTCCAGTTTGGAAACTTTTTTTGAATTAAATATTCGAGCAGTTCTAATTCAAGTGGTTCATCATCAACTAAAAGAATATTCATTTGGATGCACCTCCTATCCTAGTACAAATGGGAAAACAGCTAAAACACTGGTACCGTCTTCTGAAGGTATTAAGTTTACTGAAGTCTGATCTCCTGGAAAGAGAAGATCAAGCCTTTTTGCAATATTATCTAAACCAAGTCCATCTTTATGAGATTGGACCACCTGTCCTTCTAAGGCATTGTTCCAGACAGTTACATAAACTTCCTTCTCGTTCTTTTCAATGATTATTTTTAAAAACGCATCACCAATATGTCTGTCAAATGAATGCTTAAAGGCGTTCTCGACAAGAGTTTGAATTAAAAAAGGGATGATCACAGCCTGTCCTACTGTTGAATCCATGGATATTTCGTAATGAAGTCTGTCTCGAAACCTTATTTTTTGTATTTCCAAATAATAATTAATATAGGATAATTCCTCATTAATTGTTATTAAAGGTGTATTTGTCTTATATTTAAACTTAAGCAATCTTGAAAGGGTCTCAATCGAGTGAATTAATTCTGTTTTTCTCTCTAATCTTGCAAGGCTTAAAATGGAATTTAATGTATTAAAGAGGAAATGTGGTTGGATTTCCTGATTTAATTGATTATAAAGGGCTGTTTGCAGTTCTTTCTCGAGAGCAATTTCTCGTGTTTGCTTTTCTAAAAGATCAATTCGTTTTTCAAATATAAACAAAAACAGCAAAGTAAATGCACCTAGTAAAGGGGCTAAGACACATAGCATAATGTAGATGGAGAAAGCTTCAATATTAAGCATTAAACGAGATTCTCCTTTAGATGTAGAAAAAGGGAGTCTAGAAATACTCCCTTTATTAATATGATATTTTATAAAGTTTTTTATTTCTATTATAAATTTATAGCGAAAGTTGTTCTGCAAAATGGCAGCTGACAAAATGATTCACAGCTAATTTTCTTAAGGCAGGTTCCTCTAATTTACACTTCTCCGTCGCAAACGGACAGCGGGTATGGAAACGGCATCCGCTAGGAGGGTCAATAGGGGAAGGGACATCTCCTTTTAAAATGACACGTTCCCTTTTTAGGACTGGATTAGGTACCGGAATTGATGATAACAATGCCTTTGTATATGGATGAAGCGGTGAATCGAATAGATCCTTTTTGTCAGCAATCTCAACGATTTTTCCTAAATACATAACCATTACTCGGTCAGAGATATGTCTTACTACACTCAAATCGTGTGAGATGAATAAAAAGGTAAGCTGAAATTGATTTTGTAGTTTTTTTAATAGATTTAGGATTTGGGCTTGGATGGAAACATCCAAAGCAGATACTGCTTCGTCACAAATAATTAATTTAGGATCGACTGCAAGTGCACGGGCAATCCCAATTCGCTGCCGCTGCCCTCCACTAAATTCATGGGGATAGCGATCAAGTGCTTCTTGTGGTAAACCGACATATCCCAATAATTCCAGCATTCTTTCCATCCTTTTCGGTTTTTCGACAACATTTTGAATGGCCATTGCTTCATTTAGAATCTGCTTTACCGTTTGACGGGGGTTAAGGGAGGCAAAGGGATCTTGGAAAATCACTTGCAAGTCTCCTCTTAGCTTTCGCAACTCTTTATTATTGAGGCTTAGAATGTCTTTACCAGAGTAATATACATTTCCGTCTGTTGGTTCATCGAGCCGTAAAATCGCTCGTCCTGTAGTTGATTTACCGCAGCCTGATTCCCCAACAATACTTAGTGTTTCTCCTTCGTATAGGTGAAAAGAAACGTCATCAACTGCTTTTACAAATGCTTTAGGTTTAAAAATGGAGTCTGATTTAACAGGGAAATATTGTTTCAAATGGTCCACTTTTAACAATACTTTTTTTTCAGTACCAATAACCATTATTTAACAACCCCCTCTTTTTCCACATGGTTGGTCCATTCGTCAGTGTACATCCAACAACGAACCTTAACCCCATCATTTTGTTCTATTAAATCAGGCTTCTGCAAGTGACACAAAGGTTTTTGATAGGGGCACCTTGAAGCAAAACGGCAGCCTGTCGGTAAATTATACGGACTTGGTACACTCCCTTCGATCGTTTGCAATTGTTCTTGGTCCTCATAGATCTTCGGTAAAGAATTTAACAATCCTTGTGTATAAGGATGCTTTGGATTTGTAAAAATCTTTTCAGTTGGCGCATGTTCAATGATATTGCCGGCATACATAACGGCAACTTTATCACATGTTTCAGAAACAACCCCTAAATCATGTGTAATCATAATAACGCCCATACCTATCTTTTTTTGTAAATTTTTAATTAGCTCTAATATTTGAGCTTGAATGGTTACATCTAAGGCTGTTGTTGGTTCGTCGGCAATTAACACTTCCGGAGTACAGGCAAGTGCCATCGCAATCATTACACGCTGGCGCATACCGCCGCTTAATTGAAATGGTTCTTGTTTTGCCCTTTTTTCAGGAGAAGGTATTCCCACAAGCTTAAGCATTTCAACTGCCTGATTCCACGCTTCCTTTTTTCTCATTGATTGATGTAATCTTAATGCTTCAGCAATTTGTTCTCCAACAGGAATAACGGGATTTAATGATGTCATCGGCTCTTGAAAAATCATCGAGATTTCGTTTCCGCGGATTTTCCTCATTTCATCCTCTGGAAGTGTGACTAAATCTTTCCCTTTATAAAGAACCTGCCCACCGGCAATTTTCCCCGGAGGAGAGGGGATCAGTCGTAATATGGAAAGCGATGTCATACTTTTTCCACAGCCCGATTCTCCGACGATTCCTAAAGTCTCGCCCTTTTGAAGGGTAAAGTCAATCCCGTCAACGGCTTTACTAATACCATGTTTTGTAAAGAAATGTGTTTTTAATCCCTTAACCTCTAAAATTGGACTATTTTTCTCACTCATCATTATTCACCACCCGTTAATTTAGTTCAATTCGTTTATTAAAGAACCGATAGAATACGTCCACAAATAAGTTCACAATCACAAAGATAAGTGAGGCGGCTAAAACTCCCCCTTGCACCACTGGTAAATCCCGCATGCGGATCGCATCAACAATCATTCTGCCAAGTCCGTTAATCGCAAAGATGGATTCAACTAATACGGTTCCGCCAAGAAGAGCACCAAACTGTAGTCCAACAACCGTAATGACTGGAATTAAGGCATTTCGTAATGCGTGCTTATATATAATGACATGTTCACGCAGTCCTTTTGCTCGTGCAGTACGGATATAATCCTGCCTAATGACTTCAAGCATACTGGAACGAGTCATCCGAGCAACTATTGCTGCACCACCTGCTCCTAATGTTAGAGCAGGGAGGATGACGTGAAGAATACTATCCCAGCCTGCAACCGGAAGAATTTGTAGTTTTACGGAGAAAAAATACATCATCATTAAACCAAACCAAAAGCTCGGTAAGGAAATTCCAAGTAGGGCAACTAACATAACACTTGTATCTGTAAGTGAATAAGGTTTAATCGCTGAAATTATTCCCGCTGCCATTCCTAAAACGATGGTGATAAGGATACTAAAAAACGCTAACTCCATTGTAATTGGCAGTCTAACCATTATTTCATCAAGTACGGGCTGGCTATTCTTAAGTGAACTTCCCAAGTCTCCTTGAAAAACATTCAAAAGGTAGTCAAAATATTGCACCATTAATGGCCGGTTTAATCCCAATTGCTCGCGAATGGCATTAACTGTTTCTTTTGATGCTCCTTCACCTGCAAGCAAAACAGCAGGATCACCAGGAACTAATTGCATGATAAAAAATACGACAAAAGTTACCCCAATTACGACTGGGATCGTTTGGATTAAACGGCGAAAAACAAACATCAACATTATCTACTTACCTCCTTTAAAGGTTACTTTTTCATTCGTGGGTCAAAAGCATCGCGTAATCCATCACCAAAAATATTAAAACCTAAAACGAGGATAGAAATCGCTAAACCTGGGAAAATCGCAATGTATGGCGCAGAGAATAAGAAATCCCTTCCATTACTTAGCATTGTTCCCCATTCCGGAGAAGGGGGCTGTGCGCCAAGACCTAGGAACGATAAGCCAGCAGCTGATAAAATCGCCGTCGCAAGTCGTAAGGTTCCTTGGACAATAATTGGAGAAAGAATATTTGGTAAAATATGTTTAAAAATAATGATAAAATTATTTGCGCCAAGTGACCGAATGGCGTCAATATACTCGAGACGTTTCACTTCTAACGTAGAACCGCGGACAATTCTGGCAAATAAAGGAACTGAAAATGCCCCAACCGCAATCGTAACATTAATCAGGCCAGGTCCTAGTGCGCTGATGATGGCTAAAGCTAGTAAGATTCCAGGGAAGGCGAGCATGACGTCCATCAATCGCATAATGAACGAATCAACCCATTTCCCATAATACCCGGCAACTAATCCGAAAATAATTCCGAAAAATGCGCCAAAAGCTACAGCAGCAAAACCCACTCCCATCGAGAGTCTTGAGCCAAATAGTATGCGGCTTAAAATATCTCTACCTTTATCATCGGTTCCCATCCAGTGTTCACTACTAGGCGGTAGTAATTTATCTTCTAATATAATTTTATAGGGATCGTAGGGGGCTAAGAGCGGTGCAAATAATCCGATAAAAATGTAAAAAAGAATAATAATTGCACCGACCATCGCAGCTTTATTACCCATTAAAATAGAAAGGAATTCTTTCAATTTAGATTGTTTCGGTAGATTAATTGTTTGTGTAATTACGATTGGATTTTCAGTGTTCACTTCAACTGACATGTAAAACCCTCCTTATTTTAATTTTTTTGAAAGATAAGCTGTCATTTCTGGTTGTTGTGGACCCCCTTCTAAACTTTCAAACTTTTTATGGATTATGTACAAATTATCAAAATTCGGTAAAAAGTAAATGTTTTTTAAATAATGTGTCAATATAATTAAAATTTAAGTAAATATTCTGTAAATATTATTGTGGATTGTCTTTTATAATGCAGATATGTACCAGTGGAAGGATGGTGGATAACCGATTGAAAGGTCAGAATTTACAAAATAACATACTAGGGGAGCATGTAAAAATGGAGAGAAAAGCACGCAGTATTAATAAGAGTCTACTATTTATTCTAATCGGCTTAATGATGATATTTGCTCAAGCTTGTTCAACAAAATCAACTTCTTCAAATGATTCAACAAGCAAAAAAGAAGCAACCAAACAAGGCGGTACATTAACCGTTGTAAGGCTTTCTGATGCGACAAAACTTGATCCAGCTTTTATTACGGATATTCCTTCAGCGAATATCGTTTATCAAAAAGTTTATCAGACACTAATTGCGCCAGATAAGGACTTCAAAATTCAGCCACAGCTAGCGAAAGAATGGAATGTCTTAAATGACACAACATGGGAATTTAAATTACAAGAAGGCGTTAAATTCCATGATGGAGCACCATTCAATGCTGAAGCTGTTAAAACCACATTTGATCGTATATTAGATCCGAAAACGGAATCACCGCAACGCGAGAAGTTCTCAATGATTAAGGAAATAAAAGTTGTGGATGATTATACCGTTCAATTATTACTTGAGTATCCTTATGCTCCACTGCTTTCTATTTTGGCCAGCCAAGAAGGTAGTATTATTAGTCCAAAAGCACTTAAAGAAAACCCAGAATCTTTATCACAACATCCAGTTGGTACAGGTCCATTCGTGTTTGAATCATGGAAGACTGGACAAGAAATTTCATTGAAGAGAAATGAAAACTACTGGGGGAAGAAACCTAATATTGATAGAGTAGTATTCAAAGTCGTTCCTGAAGATGCAACCCGCCTAGCGATGATTGAAACAGGTGAGGCACATATTAATGACCAAGTTCCTGTAACTGAGATTGAGCGTATTGAAGCTTCCGATAAAATGGGACTCTATCGTACAGAAGGACTAGCTGTTGAATATCTTGGATTTAACACAAAGAAAAAACCGTTTGATGATGTAAGAGTCCGTAAGGCAATCAGCCACGGCATTGAAAGAGAAGCCATTATTAAAGGTGTTTATAATAACGTTGGAACTCTTGCTAATGTGGCGATGAGTCCAAAGGTGCTTGGATACAGTGATAAGGTTAAAGCCTATGATTATGATTTAAATGAAGCAAAGAAATTGTTAAAAGAAGCTGGCTATGAAAAAGGATTAAATGTCACTTTATTAACCAGTGACCGAAAAGAACGTATTAACATGGCTGAAGTGATGCAATCACAATTAAAAGGGATTGGAATAAATGTAAAAATCCAGGTGATGGAATATGGTGCGTACATTGACATGATTGAAAAAGGTGAGCACGATATGGCTATTGGTGGATGGGGAAATGCAACAGGCGACGGAGATTACAACCAGTATAACTTATTCCATTCAGCATCACAGGGAGCTGCAGGGAACCATTTCTACTATAGTAATCCAGAGGTAGACAAAATGATTGAATCAGCGCGAAAAGAAAGAGATGAGCAAAAACGATTAAAGCTATATGAAGAAGTAATGCAAAAAGAGATTGACGATGCCGTATATGTTCCAATTCGAAATTATGAACATTTGGCTGCCTATAGTAAAAATGTAAGTGGTTTTTGGTTAAATGCTGCTAACTATCTAATGATTGATGATGTGGTAATTAAATAAGGAACTTTATGAATACTGTTCAAGGGGGAAAAGTACTTTTGTTAAAAAGTACTTTTCCTAGTTCTATAACTTAGGAGGGAATAGGAATGACAATTTTTTGGTTAACGAATGTCCGCTTAGAAAAAGGTTTCATTTATGAAAAGGATCGAATTGTCGCAACCGAGACAGAAATTTGCCACTTGAAAATTGAAGGAGATAAAATTACTGAAATTACAAATGAAATTCCAAATACAATTGCTAATCAGCACGATGCTCATGGTCAGCTACTACTGCCATCCTTAAGAGATATGCATATTCATATCGATAAAACCTATTATGGTGGACCATGGAAAGCATGTACACCTATCACAAAAGGCATTTTTACTAGATTAGAAGAAGAAAAAGAATTATTGCCCAAGCTCCTGCCGACAGCCCAGGAGCGCGCAGAGAAAATGATTGAATTATTGATTAAAAACGGGCACACCCATATTCGCACTCATTGTAATGTTGACCCCGTGATTGGACTTAAAAATCTTGAGGTAACCGTCAATGCCTTGAAAAAATATGAGGATGTTCTTACCTATGAAATTGTTGCCTTTCCACAGCATGGTTTATTGAAAAGTGACTCAGTTCAGCTCATTCGTGATGCGATGAAGAATGGTGCGACATTAGTTGGAGGTGTCGACCCTGCGACTGTGGATCGGAACATTGAAAAATCCTTAAACACTATTTTTGATATTGCGGTTGAAAACAATAAGGGTGTAGATATTCATTTACATGATCCGAATACATTAGGGGCATTTACATTTGAACGCATGGCTTATTATACGAAGGAATCTGGACTTAAAGGTAAAGCAACGATAAGTCATGGGATTGCATTAGGTGACCTGGATGGTGTGGAGCTTAATGAAATCACTGCAATTCTAAAAGAGCAAGAGATGGATGTTACCACCACTGTTCCTATAAATCGGGCGACAATTCCGATACCAACTCTTGATAAATTAGGAATTCGAGTATCTGTTGGACATGACAGTATTACAGACCATTGGTCTCCCTTTGGAACTGGAAACACGATTCAAAAGCTCGGGGTTCTTGCTGAAAGATTCCGCCTGAGTGACGAATATTCTTTAACCACTGCTCTTAAGTACGGAACAGGCGGTGTAACACCACTGAATGAAAAAGGTGAGCGTGTCTGGCCAAAGGTTGGTGATGACGCAACGATGATGCTGGTAAATGCAACTTGTTCAGCAGAAGCAGTCGCAAGAAGAGCAACGGTAGAAGCATTGTTTTTCAAAGGGAAAAAGGTTGAGAGTAAACTTGAAGATACAGACCTAGTGCGTGTTTAAACTTATAAAGGAGGAGAAAAAATGACTACCTCATATTGGTTGACGAATGTTCGGTTAGAGACAGGCTATATACAGGATGAAAAAGGAGTTTATGAAACAAAGACAGAACTTTTCCATTTGAAAATTCAGGATGGGGAAATTGTTGAAAAACAACAGCAGAGTTTCAGCATTCCATCTGGTGAGAATACTGTTGACGGTAAATGTCGTTTGGCAATACCTGCTTTCAAAGAAATGCACAACCATTTGGATAAAACCTATCTTTCACTTGATTGGAAGTCTCCGATCCCTGCAAAAAACTTGAAAGACCGATTACGTATGGAGGCTATGGAGCTGGAGGAATTAGCGCCAACAACCAAACAGCGTGCTAGTGCCATGATTGACTTACTGCTTTCACGTGGGTCGACACACATTCGGACACATGTAAATATTGACCCTTATATTGGTTTGAAAAATTTAGAAGGTATAAAAACAGCGTTGGAGGATTACTCGGATAAGCTAACCTACGAAATTGTTGCCTTCCCGCAGCATGGCTTATTAACAGAAAATGTTATTCCGCTCATGAAAGAGGCAATGAGATCAGGTGCCCAATTAGTTGGTGGGTTAGACCCAGCTGGAATTGATCGTAATATCGAAAAATCACTTTATGAGGTGATGAATCTAGCGACAGAATTTGATGCAGATATTGATATCCATTTACATGACAGAGGGAATGTTGGCTTTTATACAGTAGATAAATTGGCAGAAATGGTAGATGCAGCGAAATGGCACAATCGCGTGGCTGTAAGCCATGCATTTAGTCTAGGAGAAGTGGCAGTTCCACAACAGGAAGAAATCGCAGCAAAAATGAGCAAGTTAGGAATGTCGATTATGTCTACGATTCCAATTACAAGTACTTTGCCGCCAATTGAGTTATTCGATCAAAATGGAGTTAATGTTTATTTAGGATGTGATGGTTTTTATGACTCTTGGGGGCCATATGGTACAGGAGATGTTCTAGAAAAGGTAACTCGATATAGTGAATTGTACCGGAAAAGTGATGAACGTTCATTAGCTCAGACACTAAAGTATGCTACTGGGGGAACTACTCCATTAACGAAAGACGGTGAAGTAGCCTGGCCGCTGGTAGGTGATAAAGCAAATCTTGTTCTTGTAAATGCCTCATGTTCTGCTGAAGCCGTTGCAAGAACACCCGAGCGCGAAGCAGTTATTTTTAATGGAAAAGTTGTATTTGGAAAACTGTAAACATTGTTTTTAAGAACTTAATATTTTTTGAAGAGAAAAAAACAGTGCAATTCGCAATGAATTAGCACTGTTTTTTTTATAAAATATATTATTGTTGAACTAAATGGGCTAATAAAATGGCCAACTGATTCACTTCTATTCTATCCTCTGCTGGGACATAATTCCCTTATTCTTCAATCTTTTACTATCTAGATTGTGGGTTCACGCTTGTTAGATGAGCATCAAACATATCAATTATTTCTAAGAATCTATCAGCTTCACGGTAAACATGGTCTGCTAATAGCGGATGAATGATACTCTTTATTTTACATTGTTCAATTAAATCACGAGCGGTTTTCTTGAAGTCCCGTAGAGAGGAAACCGACACACGATTTTGATCCAGGAATTGATCCAAAAGAGGAACGGTTTGTGATTGTGGCTTCATAGAATCTAAGTCTCTTGCTTGATACAGCAATTGATCAAAATCATTACTGAAATCCCGTGCTACATCAACAAGTTTCCTTTCTGACGGATCAAGGAGATGACCAATAAATTTGGCATGGTCTGCCATAATCCTTAAGAAGAAGACATTTTCTTTAATAATCGCATCTGGAAGCGATTGTAATTTCCCTTCATTCAATTCAATTAATCGTTTTCTAAAATAATTAGCTTCCCTACTGGTATGATCGACTAATAGAGGGAAATTATTTGCTCCCGGCATTTTACATGTGAGAATTAATCCTAGTATTTTTCGTTTAAATACAAAAATATTGGCTGCTGCTTGCTGGACTTCTGTATTAAATCTTCTTATTTGTTCAGGATCTGTTTGATTGTTAAAGGAATATGCTCTTTGTTCGATGTTTTCAAATAATCGGTAGAATTGATTGGCCTCTTGGATGAGTTGTGTGTCGTCTGCTCTAAAACCTAATCGAAGAAATAAAGAATGCTCTTTCATTATCCTAGCCCAAAAACGTATTTCGTTTAATGATCGCTCAACAAACAATCCAGATGTAACACCTGTATCAGGATGTAAGCCTTCACCACTATGCATTACGACCCTCCTAATAAATATACTACGTTCGTACTATACTTATTAACTTATCCATAAAAAAATACCATCAAAAAATAAAGCTATAAGAGTAAATATATTTTTTCGTATATAAGCTGCGGTAGTACATCAATAAAAAAACATCAACTGCTTACGTTTAGAATCATGAGTATAAGCAGCATCAGCCGACCTCCTTGACATCATTTGCCAACTTTAGTACAGTCGTAATGATTTTATCTTTATTCGCTTATTCTAGCTTACGGAATAATTGAAACCTAATGGGAATTTTTTCGTATAAATATAACAAAGATTAAAAGGAGAGGTATGTGTAATGTTCCTAGAAGAACTAGAACAAAAGGAGAAAATTGCATTTCTTGAATTGGCTGGAATGATTGCCAGAATTGATGGCAAATTATCTATATATGAAAATTCCTTACTAAAAAAATATCAAAGGGAAATGGAGCTGGAGGATTATAAGCTCGAGGGTCTCTCGATAGAAGAAATTTTAACGGAATTTAAAAGTGAACGCTCCAAATATATCGTCTTAACCGAAATCTTTCAGCTTATTTATTCTGATGGAGTTTTTCACGATCATGAAAGCGAATTTGTCCATATTATAAAGACGCACTTTGGATTCGATGCAAGTGAATTTGGAACTTTCAAGGATTGGGTTGAGAAAATAAAAGAATTATCGGTAACCAAGCGAGAGCATTAGAACATCCTAATTTGAGTATCTGAAGAATATCACATGAGATAAATATATAATGGCCCCTGTCCTTATTGGACTAGGGGCCATTTATACTTTTATTGTTATTCCTCTTCCGTATAAGCTTCCGTGGTGGTATCCATGCACTCCCAGCATTCACTTCGATTCCTTTCATACTTGGATAATTCACTCCCACAAGAGATGCAAAAGTCCATCGGAATTGATTCCCCTTTCAAGTGAATTTTTATATATGTTTATTTATATTCCAACATAGCTTGTTAGAGAACCATTTACCTGCAAGAAAAACAAATTCCTACAGGAATAGTCTACAGCTGTGATAAACATCTTTTTTATAAAACAAGTCTAATCAGGTTTTTTATTTTTTCATATTAATATAGTAATAAATTTCTAGGAGGTGGAGATATTGACACGTAGAAAAAAGAGCCTGCCTCTCTGTATTTTTCCAAATTATCGCTGGTGTGGGCCAGGATGCAGCGGGCCGGGAAGACCCATTAATGATGTAGATAACTGCTGCTACCATCATGATCGCTGTTTAGACCAAGGGAATTCCCCTTGTTATTGTGACAAACAATTCATGAAATGCCTCAGCACAAAAATGAATCCGCATACGCAAAAAGGTAGAAATGCACGATTAATGTACTGGTTCATGAAACTGAGAACAGCCTTCACCTGTTCAAAATAGTTGCTATATTGGTAAAATATCTGCTCACATCTTACTAATCTAAATCTGAAAATCGTCTGGAATCAATTTGTCCATCCCCTCTGAATTCGTTACACTATAAAGTGTAGGTAACTTATAACTGGGTGGGAGAGAGCATTATTATGAGTAAGAGAGTAGTGATTACAGGTATTGGAGCAGTCACTCCTTTGGGGAATGATGCTCAAACAACATGGGAAAACATTAAAAATGGTGTATCGGGGATTGGCCCAGCCACTATCTTTGATGTAGAAAAGGTTGATATCAAAATTGCAGCCGAAGTAAAAGGCTTTGCACCAGAAGAGTTTATGGATAAAAGAGAAGCAAGAAGGATGGGGCGTTATAGCCAGTTTGCTGTGGCAGCAAGTCAAATGGCTGTAAAGGATTCGGGGATCCAGATCGGAGAAGACATTCCAGCAGAACGGGTCGGTGTCTGGATTGGTTCAGGAATTGGCGGACTAGGTGAATTCGAGGAACAACATAGGAAGTTTATTGAAAAAGGACAAAGAAGGGTCAACCCGTTTACGATTCCGATGTTTATCCCAGACATGGCAGCTGGACAAGTTTCGATTGCGCTGGGTGCTAAAGGAATCAACAATTGTTCGGTAACTGCATGTGCATCCGGTGCCAACTCCATCGGTGATGCATTCCGCGTCATTCAAAAAGGGGATGTGGAGATGATGATTGCGGGTGGAACAGAAGCGACGATTACCGAAATGACCGTAGCTGGATTTTCGAATATGACCGCTCTTTCTAAAAATCCTGATCCGAACACAGCAAGCCGGCCTTTTGATAAGAATCGCGATGGTTTTGTGATTGGGGAAGGGGCAGGAATTGTGGTCCTAGAAGAACTAGAACACGCAATTGCCCGTGGTGCTAAGATTTATGGAGAATTGATCGGCTATGGTGCGACCGGTGATGCCCATCATATTACCACGCCTGCACCAGACGGAGAAGGGGCTGGCAGGGCAATGAAATTAGCATTAGACGATGCGGATATTTCCCCTGAACAAGTCGACTATATCAATGCACATGGGACATCCACCAATTATAATGATTTGTATGAAACGTTAGCCATTAAAGAAGTTTTCAAAGAACATGCTTATCATTTATCGGTTAGTTCCACTAAATCAATGACTGGTCACTTATTGGGTGCCACCGGCGCAATTGAAGCGATATTCTCTGTTTTAGCCATTAATGAAGGAATCATTCCGCCAACCATCAACTATGAAACTCCAGATGAACAACTTGATTTAGATTATGTTCCAAATGAGGCAAAGAAGAAAGATGTTCAAGTCGTTTTATCCAACTCATTAGGATTCGGCGGACATAATGCCACATTAATTTTTAAAAAGTTTACCGAGTAGCGATAGCATATAGTTAAAAAAGGTGTCTAAAGATTATTTAGATACCTTTTTTTCACGCAACTGGACTTATTTCGACAAAAATAAAACTAACCAAACGTTTGATTAGATAACCATGAGGCCATGCCAATAAAGGGTTTCAGCCTTTTATTGTGAAACAAATTTTGTCGACACTTTATATTTTTTCACTATTAAAGTTAAAAACTAGTCGATATTAAGATTTCCTTCGGGAATTAATCACGCTTCGACAGATTCCCCCAGCATACCTTATTAACCAAACGTTTGATTAGATACATGATAAATCCTTTGATTAAAAGGACTTTTTCCCGGGAAATGGAGAAAAGAATGTCGAACTTACTTCGACATAAACAAACCGGCTATCGCTAGCCGGTCCGCTTATTTTAAAGGTATTTTAGAATTATTTGGATTATGCTTTTCTAATTTGCTTACTGCGTAACTGTCCGCACGCCGCATCGATATCTGTGCCATGCTCTTGGCGGATTTTGCAATTAACTCCGCCCTTTTTCAACGTATCATAAAATGACAATACCGATTCCTGTTCACTTCGTTGATATTGACTGTGTTCATCAACCGGGTTATATGGAATTAAGTTTACATAGACTTTCTGCCCGAGTGGACGAAGGAGTTCCGCGAGCTGCTCTGCTTCTTGCTTATGATCATTTACATCTCGCAATAGAATATATTCAATCGTAATCCGTCGGTTGGTTTTATCTACATAATACTCCATCGCTTTCATTAACTTTTCAATAGGAATCGCACGGTTTATCTTCATAATACGCGTCCGAAGTTCGTTATTTGGTGCATGCAAAGAGACGGCCAGGTTTACTTGCAACTTCGTATCCGTGAATTCATATAGCTTATCGGCGAGACCACTGGTAGATACAGTAATCCGTCTAGCCGCAATGGCGAGCCCTTTATCATCTTTGATTACTTTGATAAAGTCTAATAGGTTGTCAAAATTATCAAATGGTTCACCAATCCCCATCACAACCACATGGCTGACTGTTTCTCCAAGACCCTGTTTGTCCAGGTGCAGCTGCACATTCATAATTTGCTCAACAATTTCCCCACTAGATAAATCGCGACTTTTTGCTAATAAGCCACTCGCACAAAAACTACAGCCAATGTTACAGCCGACTTGTGTTGTTACACAAACCGAAAGGCCATATTTCTGGCGCATTAAAACTGTTTCAATTAAGTTGCCATCTTGCAATTTAAACAAGAACTTAATCGTACCATCTGCTGATTCTTGTTTAATGTGCTCCTGTAAAGTTTGGATCTCGAAGTTGTCTGCTAATAGTTGAACACACTCTGGATTAACTTCCGTCATCTCCGAGAATGCTGTGACACGCTTTCGATAAAGGTATTCCCAAACTTTCTGTGCTCTCGACTTCTTCTCGCCGTGCGCTTCAAGCCAGGCTGCTAATTGATCGATTGTTAATCCGTATATACTATGTTTATTCATATGTTCCTCCTCTTTTTCGTACGATAAAATTTAAGATATTTATCTTTACCTATATATAAATTAGTGAATTGATATTAAATCAGTTATTCACGATAAATCTAATCTAAAAAACATTATCTATTATACCAAGAAAAAACACATAATAAAAAAATACCTTTAATTGGTTGTAAAAAAAGAAAATCAATTTAACTAAGTAAAAGGCGTGATTTACTAGAATCGCGCTTTTTTATATTTTTATGAAAATTTAATAATATTTTAAAAATTTATATTGCAGCTATTGTTATGTTTAATTATAATACAAGATATAACAAATAAAAGCGTTTTCACTCATGGAGGTGAACTAAATTGAAAATTAAGGAATGAATATCACGCTTAGGCATTATCCTTTCCCCTATTTTTTAGACGAAAATGGGATTAAATTATTATCAAAACCCACAAGATGCAATCATGAAATCTCTTAAGAAAATAAAGGAATTGGGAATCTTATCATCTGGATATGGAGGAACTCTTTATGAGTAATGGTGCACTTACACGAAAGCTCGGCTTCTGGTCTGCTCTGGCAATCGCCGTTGGAACGACTGTAGGATCAGGTATTTTTGTTTCTTCAGGTGATGTTGCAAAAGCCGCAGGTAGCCCTTCTATTTCTATTCTTGCCTGGATTATAGGCGGTGTTATTGCGATTCCGCAAGTGATGGTATTAGCTGAGTTATCAACTGCTTATCCCCAAAATGGGAGTGGTTACGTTTATTTGAATAAAGCAGGGTGGAGACCTCTGGGCTTTCTGTATGGCTGGGCTACGTTCTGGGCCTTGGATCCACCGTCTATTTCGATTATGGCGTTAGCGATTGTTTCCTATGTTGCAACCTTTTTACCGTTTTTCTCTGGAGTGCCTGGTAAATTACTGGGTATTGCTATCATTCTAATCATTACTTCCATTCATTATCGAAGTGTGAAAGAAGGCGGACTTTTCCAAGTTATTATTACTGCTGTGAAGATTATTCCATTTTTGATTGTCATTGTGTTAGGACTAATGTATATGAACCCTGGTAACTTTGCTTATTCTCCTACAACTGGAGCGGTGAAAACAAGTCTAATTGGCGGCGTGTCAGCTACCACTTGGGCATATACGGGTATGGCAGCGATTTGTTTTATGGCAGGAGAATTTAAAAATCCTGGTAAGGTTCTGCCGCGTGCACTTATTAGTTCCGTATTCATTGTATTAGCCCTATACACGTTACTTGCCGTTTGTGTCATCGGTTTAATGCCTTTTGAAAAATTAATAAGCACAAATGCAGCTGTTTCAGAAGCCGTAAAGTATATCCCAGGTCTGTCTGATATTGCCTCCTCATTTGTAGCTGTTACGGCTATTATCGTTATTTTGGGATCCTTGAGTTCCTGCATTATGTTCCAGCCACGCTTGGAATATGCGATGGCGAAGGACGGCTTATTTTTCAAACGCTTTGCAAAAGTTCATCCGAAGTATGAAACGCCGAGTTTTTCGATTATTGTTCAAGTAACCTATGCCTGTATTCTTGTCATGTTTAGTAATTTAACAGCATTACTCGGGTATTTCACGCTTATTCAATTGGTTATTAATATACTAGATTTTGCGGCCGTCTATAAATGCCGGAAAAGGGATGATTATAAACCAGTGTATCGAATGCCGGCGTGGAGATTAACAACGATATTAGCTATTCTTGGTGCGTCATGGTTGGCATGGGGAACGTTCACTTGGGCTCCATGGCAAGGGATGGTAGCCGCATTAATCGTCATTGCCACAGGACTCCCTGTTTACTACTATTGGGAAAAGAAATATGGGTCGAAGTCAGAAAAAAACAACAACTCAGTAGCTTAGTAGAAGGAGATTAGGGAAGTTAGGCTATTTTTACTAACTTCCTTACTTTAATAACAGGCTGTGTTAAAGGTTATTGTTATTTTGCAACTCTGTTGATTGGAGCAGAAATTAACAGACAAGTTTAACACAGCCTAAAAAAGACATAACAAATAGTTTTTAAAATTGAATCGATAATTTCTCGATTCAATATAGAGGAGGAAAATGGCATGTTAAAATTTGATGAAGAGTTATTTCTTAAACTGGTAGAAAAAGAGGGCCTTGCGTTTAGAGGTCCAATTGAAGACATTGTAGATGGAATTTCAAAAAGAGGATACAGTAATATTTTCTTAATAGGTGCTGGTGGTACGATTGCGATGATGTATCCTTATGAATATATTTTAAAGTCAAACTCCACGATTAACGTCCATGCAGAAATTGCAGCAGAATTTATGGTCATGAATAATAAGCATTTTAGCAAAGACTCTGTTTGTATCTTTACCTCTGTGTCAGGGACAACAAAAGAAACGGTTGCAGCCGCAGAATTTTGTAAAGAACAAGGAGCTACTACCATTGCTTTAGTAGCTGAGCCCAATACTCCGTTAACACAAATTGTCGATCACTGCATCACAACAGGTTCTGAAAAACATTCCTTTGATACCTTCTTTATGCTGTTATACATGGTTGTTTTCCGTTTCATGTACAACAACAATGAATTTCCTCAATATGAGCAATTCACCAAGGAAGTTGTCTTACTTCCAAGAGCTATTCTAAGTGCTGTGAAGGCTTTTGACAAAAAAGCAGAAGAGTTCGCTATTAAGCATAAAGATACAGATTATCACATGATGATTGGATCTGGTAACTTATGGGGTAACACGTATTCATATGCCATGTGTATCCTAGAAGAAATGCAATGGATCCATGCGAAATCGATTCATGCTGCTGAGTTTTTCCATGGCACCCTTGAACTTGTTGTCGAAGATACAAGTGTGATTTTACTAAAAGGTGAAGACGAAACTAGACCACTGATGGACCGTGTCGAGAGATTTGCTGAGCAGATTACAAAAGAACTAACGGTTATTGATACGAAAGACTTCGAAATGGGAGGCATTAGCGATGAATTCAGAAAACACTTTGCTGTAAGTATTAACTGGTCCGTTCTAAGCCGGATTAGTGTTCACCTTGAACGGGTACGAAACCACTCCTTAAATCTTAGAAGATATTATCGAGTAATGGAATATTAGACCATTAATGAGCACTACATCGTAGTGCTCGTTTCTTCCATTTCACCATTATTTAGCAGAAAGTAGGGTAAAAGGATGAGAATTGCAACGGTCGGAGATAACTGTATGGATGTTTATCAAGCAAGCGGGAAGGTCTATCCTGGAGGCAATCCTGTGAATGTGGCTGTCTATTTAAAGGAATTAGGTGTCGATTCTGCCTATATTGGCTGGGTGGGTTCCGATTCATATGGTGATAAAATGATTCAGGCAATCCAAGATAAGGGGATCGATATTACGCATCTATCCCAGAAGGAAGGAAAAACGGCCGTTACGTATGTAGAATTAGTTGGAAATGACCGAAGTTTTGGGCAGTACGATGAAGGAGTCATGACTGACTTTTCCTTAAAGCAAGAGGAACTTAACTTTATTGGAACACATCAACTTGTACATTCGGGAATTTGGGGGCATGTTGAATGGTATTATCCACTTTTTAAAGAGATGGGTCTGCCTACCTCCTTTGATTTCTCGGATCAATTAAATCATCGTCTAGTAAAAACATTACCAGCGTATGTTGACTATTCTTTCTTCTCCTATACAAAGGACGATGCTTATATTCGTCAATTTTTAAAAGATATTAATAAAATTGGCTCTAAAACCGTTGTAGCAACCTTAGGAGAAAATGGATCGCTAGCCTACGACGGTGAACAATTTTATCAGTGTGGTGTCGTTGATGCGAATGTAGTCGATACAATGGGAGCTGGAGATTCATTCATTTCCGGTTTTATTTATGGAAGATTGAAAGGATTATCCATTAACGAATGCTTAGAATTGGGCACAGAAACAGCTTCGAAAACGATTAGATATTTTGGTGCATGGTGACTAGGACTGGTAATCAAGGTATAATAGAAAGTATATAATTTATTGACGGATAAGGATGAAATAAGCTATGAATTTAAATCCTTCAACCCCACAGCCGCTCTACATGCAGATCAGGCAAATGTTGAAGAATGATATTCAGAACGGAAAATATAAACCGGATGAACAGATCCCTACTGAAGCAGAACTTTGTGAAATATATAATGTAAGCCGGATAACAATCCGTAAAGCAATTGAGGAATTGGTGAACGAAGGAACCTTGACACGTATTCCTCGTAGAGGTACTTTTGTTGCGTCCAATAAGTTTCATAATGAATTATTATCCGTAAGTGGATTTTCAGAGTTTAGTCATCAGTTGGGCATGATTCCTAATTCTCGTATTTTAAGAAGTGAGGTAATCCCCGCAACTGAAGAAGTGGCAAGTCATCTCCTTATTGAAAAAGCAAGTCCTGTTCTGGAACTTGAGCGGCTCATGTATGTAAATGGTCGCCCACTTTTTTACGATATTGCTCATTATTCGTTAATGCGTTTTCCAGATTTAGAAAAGAAAATTGCAGGAGATGAATCAACTTATAAAATCCTTTTAGAAGATTATCTTACAGAAATAGTAAGTAACGATAAAATTATTGATGTGATTGGTGCAACAAAGGATTATGCTAAGTTATTAGAATGTGATATTGGAGCAAATCTCTTTAGAATTTTAAAAATTGCTTTTGATGCAAACGAACAGCCCGTACACCTTTCTACTTTTATGTGTGAGACAAATAAAGTCAATTTGACCGTCCATAGGGCAAAATAGAGAGGACCCCAAAAAGATTAAAGGGTTCCGTTTCCTATCGCAAAACTTGAAATTACAGTTCAAAATGCAACTAAATTTGCACCGTATTTTGTATTGCCTTTTGTAATGAAAGAAAATGACTCAGTTCATTAGAATTGGGTTATTTTTTCTTCTACTTACTCAACTAAAGCTACCCTATAGTTTAAGTACATTTTTTCACAAACTTATACTTTTTCTCATTTCATTTATTACAGAAATGCTACCCCGTTTGCACATAAAAAAGCTGCCTAATTAATAGCAGCTACAAACCTATATAGGAAATGTAAATATTCCTCACTACGTTTTCTTACTAATTATATATCTAACCAGCATTAATTTATCTGTGACAGATATTCAAATGCCGTTGTTCCAAATACACTTTTAAAATGTTTATTCAAATGAGTTAAATCAACAAATCCACATTCAGCTACTGCGGAATATATATCACCATTCTTTTCTATTAACTGCTTTGCACGCTCTATCTTGCAGTTAAGAAAGTATTGGTATAATCCTCTTATATACAAGCGTTTTAGGACATTAGTTAAAACACATTAATAATGTTCTCAAATTGATAGAAGAGTTAAGTGTTAATAAAAAACACAATCAGTGTTGCTATCATTACAACAAGAGCTGGTCCACTTTCTGAAAAAGGTTCTTTCACCCTAAAATGTAAGAGGATTCCCACTAACATAGTTATAGCAATCCAAGCACTACCTAATACTGTAAACAATGGACTCCAAATTCCTATACATATTCCAATAGCCCCTATTAATTGTACAACTCCAGTTAGCATACGGAACCATGTTGGTAATTTTAAATGATGAAAATTTTCTAATGCCTTCTTTGAACCAACCAATGCTGAAATACCAAGAAAGGTAAACATGAAACCAAGGATAATTTGCAAAACTAATGAAACAATTTGCATATTTTTCTCTCCCTACAAGAACATGATTAGAAAATCTTAGAATAAAAGGTTTAAGAATTTCTTTCTAGTGCTACACTCTTAGAAGCTACCGTAGGAGCCAATTTGATAAAAAAAGATAATAAAAATCCTACTAAGAGAATGGACCCTAAGATTCCGAAAGATAATAGATATTGCTCTGTTTTTAGTAAGTTAATAGCTAATATCGGACCCGTGCTGGCACCAAGGAAGAGTATAAACGCGTTAAGAGAAATAGCACTTCCCCTTGCATTTCCACCAAGTTGATTGATAATTGAGATGATTATGGGGGTTATTACTGCAATGCCGGCTACAAATCCTACACTCATTAAGACGATGAATGGCAAGTATGGGCTAAGACCTAAAGCAAGCAGTCCAACAGCAGCTAAAGCTAATCCACCTCGGAGAACAGTTGCTATTCCAATTTTTTGGGCAATTCTTCCGGAAAACGGTGATAGAAGCATCCCAAGGATCCCAACTGCTCGAATATATAGTATTTCCTGGTTAGTAAGCCCAAACTTAGTCGAACTTAAATAGCTTCCCAGTATGGTATACATTCCAACTAAAGATAATAAGAGCATAAACGTAATAGAAAAAGCTAAAAGCAACTGTGTTTGTTTTAGTAGAGTTGTCATTTGTTTAAACTTAATAAACACATTTTCTTTCGGTCTTCGCATTTCGTCTTTTGGAAGAAATCCTATAACGAGTAGAGTAGTGATAAAATACAGAATTCCTAAAATAAAGAAGATGGCGTGCCAACCTAAATATTCATTCACGATTCCGCTAAAAACTTGCCCCACTATGCCTGCCATCAGAAGCCCAGAACTAATAAATCCAACAGCTGTTAGCCTTTTAGGAGGCGGAAACATTTCTCCTGCATATACCAGTGAGATAGGAGCAAAAGCGGCAGCTATTATCCCTTGTATCCCTCTTAGGATAATAAGTCCATAAAAACTGTCTACAAATCCAATGGCAATCGTAATTACTGTTAACACACTGATGCTCGTTACTAAAAAAACTTTACGTCCATATCTGTCGGAGAATGGTCCATAAAGCAGACAACCCAGTGCATAACATAGAGAAAATGAACTTCCAATCCAAGCTGCTTGTGTCGAGCTAACATGAAAAGATTGGATAAATACAGTTGTTAACGGAATAGTAATATACATACTAGTTAAAATAATTAAACCACACCAAAATAAAATCGTGGTCATTAAAGAATAGTTCTTATTGTATGATGTTGTATTTGCCGGTTGAGTCACTAATAAAAATCCTCCTGGTTTAAGATTGATTCGGGATACCAATTCCCTTAATAACTCGGATCAATAATTCGTTGATATAATCTTCATCTGGAACTTTTTTATATATGAGTATCTGGAAGTAAATTGGACCATATAACATATCTAAAACTGCATCCGTGTTAATTGTGGATTGAACTTCACCCTTATCCATTGCAGCTTGAAGTAATTGTTTTGCTTCATTTCTTCTAAGGCTAAGATATGAGGTGTAAAATTTCTTAGCAATTTCTTCATTCTCTATAACTATGGTTAATATTGACTTACCAATCTTGCTGTTAAGAATATGGGCTAAAGCTTGAAGATGTTGTTTAAATGTGTCCTGTACTGGATTATTGCTGTTAAATTCGAATTTTGAATCTACCACCATTAAAAAAGCATCTAACACAAGGTACGCTTTATTTTCCCACCATCGATAGATGGTTGTTTTTCCGACTCCAGCATGTGAAGCTATTGCCTCAATTGTTAAAGATGAATAACTGGTGAACTCTAACATCTCAATGGTTGCATTAAGAATCTCATTTCTACTCCGAGGTTCTTTTTTCTTTCCTGTCATAGTGATTTCACCTCCTTGGTAATAAAACAGTCTCTCATAAAAAACAAAACGAAACGTATCGTATCATTTTATCTATAATGATTACAATATACTTTCTGAAACGCATTTTTGCAAGTAAAAAGTATGCACAAGAAATGTAGTTAGTTATAAGGAAGTTGAATATGAAAGACTCGCTACGAGCGAATGGCTAGTTCTTACTCGACGGGAATCCCACCCGCACACGCCCTCGTTAGTTGAATTACATTTATTAAAATTAAATAGTTTTAAGTTATTAAAGGAGTGATGCTTCTATTGTGAAAGAAAGGAGCAATACTCATTATTGAGTATTGCCCCAAGTTAGTTCAGTGAAATTATTATCTATCTTTTTAAACCACTAAAGTTACCAGAAAAAGTCATCTGTGCATTTAGGTCTACTAAAAATAGTACGAGGGTTGTATCTTCAATTAATTCAACCTCTTGTAACTCCTTTTCATTACCTGTTACAGCATCCCCTTTATATAATGTTTCCTCACCAGCTTTTATTGCTCCATTCATAACATAAAGCCAAGGTGTATAATTTTCTAATTTCGGAATCTCTAATTTTGCTCCATTTTTTGCATGTGCATCGTAAACAGCAATATTTTGGCGGATTTCTAAAGGGGCAGACATCTCTTTTGGTCCTGCAATGAGCTTCCAATCTTCATTTTTATTATTTGTATCAAAGAACTGAACTTTTGGCTCAAGGTCTGCTTCAGATGGTCGAATAAAAATTTGAAGCATCTCAACTGTACCATTAGGTGTTGTTTCTTCGTGGAAGAAGCTTCTACCTGCATTCATCAACATGTGCTTGGAAGGCGAAATCATAATTTCAGTACCATCGGAATCTTTATGCAACATTTCTCCATTCCACATATAGCTTAAAATTTCATCATTAATATGTTCATGCATTTTTACGAATGCACCTTGACCAAGCTTCGCATGGTCAATTCGGCTAAGTGCACCGAAGGCAAAGTCGTCTAGAGTAGTATCTTGCCAGATTAATCCTGGTCTTTTAAATGTTAAATTAAAAACTTTATGACCGTTTGAATACGATTGATGGTGTCTTAAAATATTCATGCTAGATCTCCTCCTGCAACGTCAGGTAGAATCATATGGCTTTTAAAACTCGTCCATCCGTCATCTACTTTAATAATCGTTCCGTTAATGACATTCGATTCCTCTGAAGCTAAAAAAGCAATTACGTTAGCTATGTCACTCGGCTCTATGATGTTATTCCTCATATGGTAACTCTTTAATTGGTCACCTAAGCCCATCGCCAATACATCTTTTAGGATGGCTGTATTTACAGTTCCAGGTGTAACTCCAACTACTCTTATTCCATGAGGTGCTAATTCTAAAGCAGCAGTCTTTGTCATGCTCTCCACCGCAGCCTTGCTCGCTCCATAGGCAAAATGGTTTTCAGATGCCAGTATTCCAAATACGCTTGCGGTATTTATAATTACGCCTTTTACACCTAATTCAACCATCCTTTTAGAAGCAGCAAATATACCATATGCTACACCAAATTGGTTAATTCCAACCGTGTTTAGATAGTTAGGAACGTTAGTATCAAGTAATGGAGAAGTACCGGAAATTCCAGCATTATTCCAAATGACATCTAGCGTTCCATATGTCTCAATTGCATATTCAACCAATGCTGAGACTTGTTCATAATTACTAACATCAACTTTAAAAAAGTTGGCTTCCTCATTGCGTGCTTTTATTTCAGAAACTGCTTCTTGTCCGTTAATTTCATCAAAATCAGCAATGATTACTTTCGCACCTTCTGCGGCAAATTTATTTGCTGTTGCTCGTCCCATTCCTGATGCTCCACCAGTAATAATAGCTACTTTTCATTTTAACCCCATGTTAAACTCCCCCTTAGATGTTTAAGATGTATCACCTTACAATCTAATTATGCGACAAGGGAGTTCTTTTAGTAAGTAGGCACTATTATTTTACATAGGAACATTTTTTATACCTACTGTTATTAATGATTTTATGATAGATCACATACATTTATTTTGATAAGGTATGCTCTCTACCCCAACTATTTAATTGCAATAATATTGCTTCGAGTGTTTTTCCATACTCTGTGATAGAGTAAACGACTTTAGGAGGTACTTGTTGGTAGACCTCTCTATTTATGATTCCTTCTTGTTCTAGTTCACGTAGATCGTTGGTTAACATTCGCTTATTAATCGATGGGATGTTTCTTTGTAATTCGCTAAATCTTTTTTCGTTTTCTAGTAACTCTGTTATAATAATAGGTTTCCATTTCCCTACAATCAAATTGATGGTTGTTAGAGCTTGGCACACATTTTCAGGGTTATCTTCGGTAGAAATAATTTTATTATCCTCTGATGTTATATGGTCTTTCCCCCAATTATTCATTGAAGATAAAACAGGTTCCAACGACTTTCCATATTCAGTTATAGAATACTCCACTTTTGGAGGGACTTCTTGATAGACTTTTCGTTTTATTATTTTATCTGCTTCTAATTCTCTAAGACGAAGTGTTAGCATCCTTTTATTGATCTCAGGTATCAATTTTTGGAGCTCGCTATACCTCTTTGTTCCCTCTTTCAATAAATGATAAATAATAATTGGTTTCCACTTACCAACAAAAGCCTCTAATGTGCTTTGTAACTCTTTATATTCCATTTTCTCACCTCTACAATAAAAATCCTTATATTTTATATAGGTCTACTAATTGTTCCTATGTAAAATAAAAGTGCCTACTTACAATCATTATAACTATAAACGATAATAAGCGTAAGAGTTGATTGATAGCTCTTAATTAAATTTGTTTATTAAAGCAAATTACTATTTCTGTTCAATAAAAGGATATCTGAACGTTATAAAGGAGGGCATTTGATTAATGAAACAGTTGCAAGAGAAAACCTTACAAGAATTAATTTCACTTAAAGGAAAAACAGCAGTAGTGACTGGTGGAGCTTCAGGCATTGGTTTTGCAATTAGTAAAAGACTTGCAGAAGCCGGTGCGAATGTGATTATAGCAGATTTAAATGAGGAAGCTGCAACAAAGGTTGCTAAGGAGTTATCAGAAACATACAACACAAATAATAATGGACTTCATTTAAATGTGAAAGAGCCAGATTCTATTGTTGCGTTGGTTCAAAAATCTGTAGAACTTACTGGTCGTTTAGATATTTGGGTTAATAATGCAGGTATATATCCATCTAAACCAATCCTTGAAATTAATAATGATGAATGGGATTTAGTTCACGACCTTAATCTAAAAGGTACGTTCATTGGAGCTAGAGAAGCGGCGAAGGTTATGATTGAGAAAGATATTAAGGGAGTAATTATCAACCTTGCATCTACAGCAGCTTTCAATGCAAGTAATGGTGCTAACCCTGCACATTATGTTTCATCAAAACATGGGGTTTCGGGTCTAACAAAAAGTTTAGCTGTTGAGTTAGGACCAAAAGGAATTCGAGCTGTTGCTGTTGCTCCTACATTAACAGAAACAGGTGGAGTGGAATTAAAAAGAAAGAATGATTTGGGCATGGATGCTGCATTAAATGCCTACGCACAGAATATCCCATTAGGACGTTTAGGAAAACCAGATGATATAGCTAAAACTGTTCTTTTCGCAGCATCTGAATTAGCTTCATTTGTGACTGGTAGCACTTTATTAGCTGATGGTGGAGATATCGCACGCTAAATTTACTTTATTAGGGAGTTGTATATTATGAATAACTTATGGAAAGAAATCAAAGTTGGAAATATGGAATTAAAACATCGTTTGGCAATGGCACCAATGACTAGGAGTAGAGCATTAACTGATGGTACTCCTTCAGAATTAAGTGTTGAATACTACGGTCAACGTGCTTCGTTAGGATTACTTATTAGTGAAGGAGCTCAACCTTCTGAAGATGGACAAGGCTATATTAATACACCTGGTATTTATAATAAGCAACATATTGAAGGTTGGAAAAAAATTACCGACCGTGTTCATCAAGAGGGTGGTCATTTATTTATTCAATTGATGCATGTTGGTAGAGTATCACATCCAGATAATACGCCACATCACCGACAAGCTGTAGCTCCTTCAGCTATAGCTCCTGGGGAAAGTATTTTCACTGTTGAAGGTATGAAAGAAATTCCGACTCCAAGAGAATTGAGAACAGAAGAAATTAAGAGTGTTGTAGATGAATTTAGAAAAGCTGCTGCTGCTGCTATTAAAGCAGGAGCCGATGGTGTAGAAATTCATGGGGCAAACGGCTATCTGATACAACAGTTTATTGGTGAAAATTCAAACCAAAGAACAGATGAATATGGTGGGACTGTAGAGAATCGTGCTCGTTTTGCGATTGAGGTCACGAAAGCAATTGTAGAAGAAATTGGTGCTGACAAAACTGGGTTCCGTATTTCGCCTCAAGTAACACTTGGTGGAATTGATGAAGGAGAACAAGGTCCAGATGTTTATCGCTATCTTGTTAAAGAATTAGCTAAATATAATTTAGCTTATCTTCATGTAATGCATGGAGGAAATGAAGATTTATTAAAAGAGATCCGCTCCCTTTGGTCAAATCCTTTATTAGTGAACAGAGGTGGAAGACCTGTAGATGAAATTAGTAAAGATATTGACGCAGGCATTGCAGATGTTGCCCCATTAGGTACTCTAGCACTTGCTAATCCAGATATCGTTGAACGATTAAAAACTGGTGCTGAATTAAATGAAGCTGATAGAAGTACGTTTTATGGTGGTGGAAAAGAAGGATATACTGACTATCCTTTCTTAAATAAATAAATCTTTTATGATAAGAAGACACTGGAAAGATTTCCAGTGTCTTCTTACATATCTATATGTGAACATTAACTAGTATTACCATTTTTAGTCTTTCACTAAACTGCCCCGTTAGTTGAACAAGCACCATTTCAAGTATTGCATATTATCTCGAAAGACGACATGCTGATGTCCTATTTTATTGTCCTTATTAATGAGGACATTAACTTAAAATTGTAAACGAAAAATTTGATATTAAATTTAACCTAAAAACAATAAAGACACACTCATTTAAATTCTTAAAGTAATAAAATATAAAAAAAACAGACGAAAGTTGGGAACAAAATGTACCAAATTAATACTGGAATCAATGGAGTGGGCTATTATGGTTTTACTCCTTTAGCTTGGGGAGGTTGGGCACAGCCAATTCATGGTATATACCCTCACCAATATTATCCATTTGGTGGTAGTCAATTTAACATAAGTCCAGTTTCAACAACTCCACATATGTCTGGTCCCCTATCTTCAGGTCCGGCTGTTCCATTCCGAAATATTCATTATTTTTTCAAAATTTAAATTCTTACTAATCTTTATATAAGATTAATCAACACTAAAATGGTAAAAAACCTCACTTATTGGAAGCGTTCATAGGACGCTTCTTTTTCATCTTTTTTACCTAAAATCTATTCACTCCACAACCACCTCTTATCGTCGTCTTTTTTCTCAAATGCGACATTAATAATCAAATTACTATTTCAACTAACCTGCTCCGTTAGCACAATAAGAAAAAGGGATCGCCGCAGCCATCCCGATCTTTAACTCTTGCACCCGTTAGTTCAACAAGAAACTACCCAACTAATCATCTAAAAGGTTTAAGTTCAAAGAAATGCATATCTATTTATGTATTAGTAAAAAATACTGAAGAGGTGAGAACAAATGGAAAATGATAATTTAAAACTTACATCTTCCGAAATAGGATCACTATGGGGGGAGTATGTAAACGGAACAATGGCCGAGGTAGTAAATAGGTATATGATTTCTATTTTAGAAGACGAATCAATAAAAAAAGTTTTTGAAATAGCCATTGAGACATGGGAAAAGCAAAAGAAGCAGCTTGTTTCCTTCATTGAGAAGGATGGATTTCCAGTTCCCATTGGATTTACTGAGTCCGACCTTAATAAAAGTGCAGAGAGATTGTTTTCTGACACATTCTGCTTAAATTATTTACATATTATGACTATACATGGTTTGTTGGGTCATACAACTGCTTTATGTGTTTCTGTCAGAAAGGACATACGGGAATTTTACAATTCATGTGATAATGATGCAAAAAGTATTTACGATTTAACCATTGAGTTATTGCTTAAAAAAGGAAAATTCCAAAGAGACCCCTATTTCTATCCTAACGAGAGCCCTGAATTTATTTCTACCAAAGATTTTACTGATGGATTCTTCGGAAAAGGGAGACTTTTATCTGCTTTAGAAATAATCAGTATTTCTCTTAACATTAAAAAGGGCATTATGGCAAAAACTCTTTCAATCGGATTCAGTCAAGTCACAGAATCGAAAGAAGTAAGAAAGTTTTTTGAGGAATTAGAAAAAACCTCAGATGAAAACCTGCAGGCCCTTTCGAAAATTATGCACAAGGATAATTTGCCAGTTCCAATGTCGTGGGAATCAGAGGTTACAACGTCAAAAGAATCTCCTTTTTCAGATAAATTAATGTTGTATCATATGGGTTTCTTGGCTCAAACTGCACAAGTATATTACGGGACAGGTCTAGCAGGAGCCATGCGAACAGACTTAGCTGTAGCTTATGAAAAGGCAATTCTAAAAACATTAGGAATTACCAAAGACTGGTTCGATATTATGGTGAAAAACAAGTGGTTAGAACAGCCACCACTTGCTCCCAATAGAAAAGAACTTGCACAAGATAAATAAGATATATCCCTCATTAGTGAGGGGTATATTTTTAATTAGCTTCTTAATTTAACGGATAATTCCACCATAAAGTAGTTATTCCTTATTCAACTACCCTGCCATTTAGTGCAGTAAAAAAGACCGCCGAAGCAGTCGATCGTTAATGAACTAACGCATGCGCTAGTTGAATAAAAAAATCCTTTATATTCAGTAATCTGTTTAAATAAATACTCTAAATTATCAATAAAAGATGACCTTTTTGTGGAAGTTCATCTTTTGATATTTAAATAAAACTTATCTATTACTAACTTCATACGCTGTTCTAACTCCTGCTTCAATCGCGCCTTGAATCCAACCTGGTGTAGTAGATGAATGTGATCCTGCGAAATGAATTCTCCCTTCTGGTGTACTAATATATTGACCTAATTCTTTTATTTGGTCGGGTTTAAACATGACAAATGCTCCTCCATAATAAGGGAATTCAGACCAATTATGTGAATATCCTATTAAAAACTCCGCAAACACTTGATTTCCAAATATATACGAAAGATCATTTAAAGCAATTTTAATACGTTCTTGTTGTGTCATATTATCCCAAATGCTAGAATCGTCTTCCCATGTGTAGCTAGCTAACATAATCCCTGTACTGTCCGATGCCTCTTGACCATGACTAGGAAAATATGCAAACTTGATTGGTAAATCGGTTGTTATTTTTCCACCATATAACCCATATTTTTCCCAAAATCTGGTTTTAAATTGAAGTCCTATTTTAGTTGAATTTGCATAATGTATCTTTCTAATAACTTTCCTCTTGTCATATGAAATAGACTCAAAGGGAAGTAAATCTACGAAATTCAATAAAGAAAAAGGAATTGTTGAAATAACAAAGTCGCTTGTAAGTTGATGCTCAGTATTAAGTATTTGATTTTCTGTATAGATTGTTACGTTTGATTCTTGTTGCATAATTTTCTTTACTCTTTGATTAGTAATAATATCGTCTTTTAGTTGTGGTAAAAATCCATTAATAAGATGATCAGTACCCCCTGAAATTTCATAAAGTTTTAGGTTCTTTGTAAGGAGTACTAAAACTTCTCTTAATATTGCAGTAAATGCAAGTTCAGAAAACCCTTCTAATCCGACCATCGTTTCAATCATATCGATTGCTTCAGCTGATAAGGATACACCCACAGGGTTATATTTTAAAAAGTTAGCCATTGAAAAATGATCATACATATTAATAACTATATCCCAATTTTTTTCGGGATCTTGGTTTATAAAATCAATAACTGGACCAACTGCTAATAATAGTAACTCTGTTGCAGTTTTTCCTTTTTCACTTGGGTAGACTTTAAACCTTAATTGGTCTGGATTTGTTCCATAATTTTTTTCATTTGTTAATATATTATTGATGTAAATCAGATCATTAGGGGTGCTATTTATAAATTCATTGACTTGTAAATTGAATTTTTTTATATATTCAAAAACTAAATGGTGAAATGAAGGTATACGCATTGCCCCAAGATCTATATATTGATTATTAATAAAAGGTTCCCTTTTTGTGTAAATTCTTCCACCAATTCTGTTATTTGCTTCAATAATGGTAACCCGATGTCCAGCTTCTTTCAAGAGTGAAGCAGCAACTAAACCAGATATCCCTGCACCTATAATGGTTACATCCTTTGGTGAATTCGTTTTTTGTAACCCATTTTGAATTATGTAAATCATTTGCTCCATTGAAAGCAGTAATTTTTGTATCAAAGATATCACCTCTACTTCAAAAAAAATAACTACCAATAAAATGTTATTCGATACAAAATCGAATTAGAATATTAACTAGGATTAAATTCATTAATCATACTAAATGATGGACGTTTAACCGATCCCTTCTTTTACTAACCTGCCCCGTTTGTGAAACAACTTAAAGGAAAGAACCTCCTTCATGTCGAATATAATAGGTAAAGGGGATGACCCAATGAATAAAGTTGAATTATTAAAAAAACTACACAATGCCAGTCGAGGTAATTTGTTTTCAACAGAGATTCCTAAAGCTACAAATGAAGATGTAAAAAAGATTGAAGAATTGGTTGGAGAATTAGTAAGTGAAGGAAAAATCAAGTTAAGAGAATGTGTACTACGAGAATACTCAGTTTATTTACACGGAATAATTAAGTATGCATCCGAATAATCGGGTGCTTTTTTATTGGGGTGAAACACAAGTGGTCTTCAAGGTATTTAATTTTTCAACCCCGCTGTCGCAACATCCTACCTTACCCCTTGTTTCAATAAAACCCTAAGATTAATTAGGTCATTTTTGAGTCACAATTACCACACCGATAGCAAAATTTCCTAGGATATCTTAAACTAACTCGACCTTTATTTCTTCACATTCAACTAACCTGCATCTCTAGTTCAATAAGAAAAAGCCGCCAAGTATGGCAGCTGACTATCTGTTCTTCTATATTAAAGCATCTTCGTACTTAGAATTAATGATTATTTTTCATTCCTATAATCAGAGTTTCAATCTGTTCTTGTGAAAGTTGCTCCCGTTCAATCTCCACATCTTTGCCTCCGCCAATCCAAACTAGATCATCATGATTTGATAAAGGTTTTCTTCCTCTTGGTACAGATTCTGTGTATTTTTCCCACACATCATTAATCTTAGCGAGTGATACATCACCTCTTTTCATCGTCAAACCACCTATACTTTTTGGCATCATCAAACCACTTATAAATTGTTTTTTTGAGAAATAAAAATCTTCTTCCATTTATTCATCTCCTTAATAGTTAATAGTATATGTAAATTACGTCATTAATCATTGTCGAATAAGAAAAAGCTGCTGCAGCAGCCAAAATTCATAAGTTCAAGCACCCATCAGTTAGTTTAATAAAACTTTTTAAATAATTTTTTTATCTTATGGTATCATCCTCACCACGATGTGCAATTTGCTCTAAAACCCAAGGATTATCTCCTTCCATCGAGTAAGTTGTAAGATAAGTTTTATTAACCTCTATCAAGTTCCACACCATTGGTTCATTGACCATCATTTTTATTTCCTTTTTACCTGTAATACTGTTGGGGTCAAATGCTATTATCCAAGCTTTTTCATATTCCTTTGAATGTGCTTTTTTTACTATATACAATTCGGAAGTTGTGGTTGAAAAAGGACCACCACAAGCTGTAACAATCAAAAGGAAAATAAAAGTTATTAAACTTGAAATCTTTTTCATTGTACACCACCACTATTTAGGCTTTATCACCAATATATTTACAACAAATTCCTTTCATTCATTCTTATACTTAACTGCTTCGTTAGCAAAAAAAAAGAGCTTCTGCAGAAACCCTTTGTTAAATTCAAGTATCCGTTAGCTGACAAGTAATTGAAATCCTTACGCTATATTCAGTTAAATTATACTTTTTGATTGCTTTCTATTCTGTCAACGACTCGGTGAACCAGGCGGATAATAGAACGGTGGCACTTTAAGCCAACCTCGTTTTTTCATTAGTGTTTTTATGGTTACTCCAAAAGTCATATATTCCTGTAAAAATTCAACCCATAATAAACTAACATCGTTACGGATAGACTCAATTATGGCGGTAGAACAAAATGATATACCTAGATATATTTTAATACCAATACTGTTTGCAAGTTCATCATCCGTCAACTTGACGCCCATCGGTACCATATTTGGGTCAGAGATAGGTTTAGATTCACTTAAAGGTGGTAATGGTACTCCTTCTAATCGCATAAATTCTGTCAGTCGTTCTATCTGAGATTTGAACATTTTTACGGAAGCATGAAAAGCTTTCCTCAATTCTGGGTCAGTTGTACTATTTATCCCTGCTTCTGAATGTACTAGTTCCTCCGCCATTTCAGAAAGGAATGACCAGAAAGACATAACCTCACCAACATGTAAGGGTGGTTTAGGCTCATCGTCCATCAACGATTGCAAAACATTTTTACAAGCTTCTAATACATCTGGCAAATTTCTCACCTTCCTGTATTCGGTGAACCTGCTGGATTATACGGCGGTGGCACTTTAAGCCATCCTCGTTTTTGCATTTGTGATTTAAAGGTTGTTAAAAAGGTTATATGTTCCTGCAAAAATTTAGCCCACATCATACCAACATCATTTCGAATGATTTGTGCTGATGCATTCGCACAATTTGTAATCGCCATCGATATTTTTTTCTTAAGGCTGTTTGCAAGTTCTTTATCCGTCAACTTAACACCCAATGGGACACTGTTTGGATCTGAGATTGGTTTCGATTCACTCGTGGGAGGTAAGGGTACTCCCTCTAACCGTAAAAATTCTGTAAGCTTCTCTTTTTGCGATTTGAACATCTCTACTGCTTCATGAAGTGCTTTTCTCAATTCAGGGTCGGTTGTGCTATTTATTCCTGCTTCCGTCTGTACCTGTGTCTCCACGCATAAAGCTAAAAATAACCAGCAAGACATAACTTCACCAACATGTAAGGGCGATTTGGGCTCTTCATCTATAAACGAATGTACTACATTTTTAATAGCCTCCAAAATATCTGGGCACATACTTAACCTTCCTTTCTTTCATTTAATTTTTCCTGAACGTATATTTTTAATGCAAGAAGTTAACTTCGTACTTTGTAACAGACACCTTGACCGAAGTATTAGGGTGTCTATTTTTTCTTTTTACAAAATGTATTATAATGCACGGGAATATAATTGCTTTTACATTGTTTTATACTAAAATGGATTTAAAAAGTTTTCTATGTTCAAATCCATTTTTAAATAGTGTTTGCAACTGGAGGATTATCACAGATGATTACAGAAGGGACTTTTAATGGTGTCGACGGAACGGACCTATTTTTTCAAGTGATTAAACCATCAACTGCTCCAAAAGCTGTGGTTATGTTAGTTCATGGACATGGCGACCATAGCGGAGGACTGCAAAATCTTAGCACCAGCTTGGTTAATAATAACTATATGGTTTATGCCTTGGACTTGCGCGGTCATGGAAGAAGCGACGGCAAAAGGGGATTCATACGGTCTTGGGGTGATTTTCGAGGCGACTTAAACGAGTTTCGAAAACTCGTTTCTCTCGATCAGCCTGATCGGCCTTTGTATATTGTGGGGCATAGCATTGGCGGCTTGATTACTCTTGATTATGCCTTGGATTATAGTGACGGCATTTCAGGGATTATTGCTATATCGCCGGCCATTTCATACGAAGTGAAACCGTTAGAGCAGTTAGGTATAACCATTATGGGAAAGGTTAAACCAGACTACAGCATCAATAAATCTCGGAGAATCTTTTTCATGAAGAAAAATACAGCGATGCGTGCTAAGTACTATTCCGACCGCTTGCGTCATAATATCGTAACACCTGGTTTGGGGAGTGGCTTGGTCCAAGCGATATCACGTTTAGAGAATCAGGCAAGGTCGATAAAATTGCCGATATTATTGCAATATGGTCTTGAGGATAAGATTACACCACCAACCAAACTGAACCAATTTTTTCACCTAGTATCCTCTAAGGATAAACAGCTCTATGAGTACCCTATGGCCAAACATCGCCCCTTTGATGAAGAGGGAAAAGAGAAGTTTTTAGGAGAATTGGTCGGCTGGTTAGATCAACAATTGGATAAAGAGCAGAAGGTGCTTTACAGGGTGAATGGTTAAAGTCAGTAAGAGGAATTGTGTCTGAAGAGAGAAAAAAACTGGAACTATAGTTTACATTTTCGATAGAATGCTATGATTAATAAGAAAAAGCGGAGATATCTCCGCTTTTTTTTGTGATTGGTCATGTGGAGTCTTTTTATTGACAGAAAAATTTTACGATTATATCATTTAATTGTTAACCTGTTAACGGAATCAGTTTACAATAAAATAATTGAAATAATATGGAGGGGTAAAGATGAATAAATGGATGGACCTTGCAGATCGAGTGTTAGATGGGTTTGAAATCACCAATCAGGAGGCAATTTCAATTTTAGAATGTCCGGATGATGACGTACTTCTATTAATGCATGCAGCTTTTCAAATCAGAAAGCGATATTATGGAAAAAAGGTAAAACTTAATATGATTATGAATGCGAAATCTGGACTATGTCCCGAGAATTGTGGCTATTGCTCTCAATCATCTATTTCGACAGCACCGATTAGTTCTTACAGAATGGTAGATAAGGATACTATACTTGAAGGCGCAAAACGTGCACATGATTTAAATATAGGGACGTACTGTATTGTGGCTAGTGGCAGAGGGCCATCTAATAAAGATGTTGCACACGTAGTGGAGGCAGTTAAAGAAATAAAGGAAACATATGGATTGAAAGTTTGTGCCTGTCTTGGGCTGTTGAAACCAGATCAAGCGAAGCAGCTGAAAGAAGCAGGGGTGGATCGTTACAATCATAATATCAATACATCAGCGCGCAATCATTCAAACATCACAACATCACATACATATGATAATCGAGTCAATACGGTGGAAACGGTAAAAGAATCCGGAATGTCTCCATGTTCAGGTGTCATTGTAGGGATGAAGGAGACAAAGCAAGATGTAGTCGATATGGCTAATAGCTTAAAGGCTCTTGATGCGGATTCCATACCAGTTAATTTCTTACATGCGATTGATGGTACTCTATTAGAAGGAGTAAAAGAATTGAACCCACTTTATTGTTTAAAGGTTTTGGCGTTATTTCGTTTTGTTAATCCAACAAAAGAAATTCGGATTTCAGGTGGACGAGAAGTCAACCTTCGTTCACTACAAGCATTGGGTTTATATGCAGCCAATTCCATCTTTGTCGGTGACTACTTAACAACTACTGGACAAGAAGAATCGGAAGATCACAAAATGTTACTTGATTTAGGATTTGAGGTTGAATCTGTAGAAGAAATGAAAGCGAACTTAAACTAGAGGTTTATTCTAATACCAAATCAAAGCAAAGAGGCACCCCGGCTGAAGTCACTGGGGGTCTCTCCTTTTTTATAGCCATCCACCAATTTCCAAAACCGTCAGGACAATCTCAATGACAATAAGTGTTACAATGATCCATTCCACAAATAATCCCCGAATTGAATGGCTGATGGTGGAAAAACCGTCCATGATGTTATATAAAATTTCCGTTTTGCTTTTCAATATTTTATAGCGATCATTCAATTCAAAAAACTCCACCATTCTGTCGTAAAAATCGCTGGCCGCGCTGCTCGTCCAGGTAATATCAGGCTTATCCAAAATCATGATATACGCAAGGGTATTGTATTCGTGACGGACGATTTTTGCCGTCGTCCGGGCCAGCTCCTTGTTGCCAATTCGCAGGTTGCCTTTTTCCAGTCTGTCGATCATGGTTTCGAGTTTGTCATGGATTTGCCCAAGTTGTTCCTCTGTCTTTTCAAGCGCCACAGATTTTGCAATGACAGTAGAAATCAATTCAGGGTAAAACTCCTCATATTCAGGAACGACTACATATTCATCCGTCAATTCAAGGTTCTCCGTCTCAGTAATATGAAGGCAGTAGTCGTCGCTATATCTGTCTGCCTGTTTAATGTCAAAATCTGGTTCGAAGGAATGGATGTAATACAATAAACTTTCGATCTCATCAACACATAAATGATTAATGAAGACAATACTGCCAAAAGAAAAAATTAGCACCATTTGCGAATCGCCTAGATTGCTATGGAGTATCGATTCTAGAACGGAGCCTCTCAGGATTAAAGGTTGTTCCCAGGTAAATTTTTTGGGAATCTCGCAATGAATAGCAATTTTGTTCAAGTCAATTTCATGGGTGACAGCAAATGCTTTAAAGGTAATTTCTTTCACTTTGATCACCTTTCCAGTGAATTGTCCTTTTTTCGATTTTATTCCGTTCTTAGCAAAAACATGCTTCCACAGAGTAGAGAGATTTAAGGACTAATTTGAGTAGTGAGCAACTTTTTTGTAATTGTAAAATATTGCATCTTATCCTTAGCAAAAAGTGTATATAAACCTCTCTCATTGGAAAAATAATACACAGTGAATTAAAGGGGGGGCACAAGAATGGTTCGGTTCCGCAAACGAAAAAAGGTAGATGAATGGAAGAAAATCATTTCACTGTCCCCTGGAGAAGAAACTATCGAACCGTTCAGTACGAATCTTTCGGAAAACGAGCAAATTTTAAAAGAAATGTTTCAAAATTGCGCTGACTTTATCATTCGTCCTATATATATAACTGGCAAACCTAAAATTCTTTTAGCTTATTTAGATGGATTAACTGACACAAAAACTCTGGAGAATATGCTGTTCAAACCGATGGTATTTGAGGGGCTTCCCAATGATAGCGTTGAAATTCGATCGATAGTACAAATCATGGAGAAACAGCTTTTATCTGTTACTCCTGTTAAAACTGTTTCACAGATGAACGAACTGGTTAATGGGGTCTTGAAGGCGAATGTCGGAATATTATTAGAAGGTGAATCACAAGCTTTACTTGTCAATTTAACAGAATTTGAAATGCGGAATGTGGAAGAACCGGCAACAGAAATCACTATTAGAGGCCCGAGAGATGGATTTACAGAATTAATCCGGACAAATACTACCCTTCTCCGCAGAAGAATCCGCAGCACAAGACTGAAATTGGAGTCCCTCTCGATTGGCGAACTTTCTCAAACCGATGTTGTTATTGCTTACATTGAGGGAATTGCTCAGGATTCACTATTGGAAGAGGTACGTAAAAGGTTGGGCCGTATTAAAATTGACGCGATACTAGAATCTGAGTACATAGAGGAATTTATTGAGGATATGCCATTTTCGCCATTCCCGCAAATTCAAAATACAGAAAGGCCTGATATTGTTGTGGCCAACTTACTGGAAGGAAAAGTCGCGATTCTCGTCGATAATACTCCGTTTGCCCTCATTGCTCCAATGACATTTTGGGATGGACTTCAGTCGGTTGAGGATTACTATGAACGTTTTTTCTATACCAATTTCATCCGGTTTGTTCGTTATGTTTTGTTTATTATGACTCTCTTTTTACCATCTTTATATGTCGCGCTTTCAACCTATCATCCAAAACTAATACCCACTAAACTCCTAATTAGTATAGCGTCAGCTCGAGAGGGTGTCCCGTTCCCGGCCATCATTGAAGCCTTGATTATGGAATTTGTGTTTGAAGGGTTACGGGAGGCTGGGATTCGACTGCCAAGAGCGGTCGGTTCAGCGGTCAGTATTGTTGGAGCTCTTGTCGTCGGACAGGCAGCTGTACAAGCAGGTATCGTGTCTGCCCCCATGGTCATTGTCGTAGCTACAACCGGAATTGCCTCGTTTTCAATTCCACGTTACAATCTTGGAACTGCGCTTAGGCTCGTTCGATTTGCCATACTGATTTTATCTGGAATCTTTGGTTTATACGGTACCACACTGGGCTTTATAATGCTGACCATTCATCTTGTCAATCTCCGCTCTTTTGGGGTTCCATATTTTACTCCTGTGGCCCCACAGATTCCCCGGGATTTAAAGAGCACTTTATTCAGGTCGCCTCGATGGGCCATGCAGTTTGGTCCAATTTTTACTTTTGGTAGTAATAAACCACGGATTCCTCCTGGACAAAAGCCGAGTCCGAAAAAAGGGGGAAGAGATGATTGAAGAAAAAGAACATTCTTCATTTAGTATTTTGTTTTTCGCTCTTTTTCATTTCAGGATGCTGGGATAGCAAAGAATTAAATGAACGGGCGATATGGCTGGCTTCAGGCTATGATAGTGCAAAAAATAACGGAGTAGAAATAAGCGGTCAAATTGTCATTCCTTCTAATATGCAAACCCAAGGCGGTTCAGGAGGAGCGACAGAAAAGGGTTTTTTTACGATTTCTGCGAGTGGAAAAAATCCAAGCGACTGTTTGGATAACATACAGTTAAAACTTCCAAGGGAGTTGTTTTCTGGTCAGCGGCGTGTAATTATTCTCGGTGAACAATTTGCCCGTCGTGGACTTAAGAAAATGATGGATGCAAATCAAAGGAGTCCCGAAGTTAGTTTGCGAACGGATATATTTGTCATCAAGGGGGCGACCGCTAAAGAAGCACTTTCTCTAACCAATCCCTTAGAAAAGCCACCTGCTACTGCGGCTTTAAGTATACATGATGAATCGGGAGGAAGAGGGAACACCACTTACTTAAATTTCATGTCGGCAGCTAACAGTGACGGTCTACGCCCCACACTGCCTGTTCTTGAGTTCAGTAGTTCTCAGAATGGAAAAAAAGCAGGGAAAGTGGGATCAGCTAATCCACCTTTGCTACGGATTGGAGGAGTTGCTATTTTTGATCAAAACCTAAAAATGCGGGGACTTTTGAATATGGAAGAAAACAAACATATGCTTTGGGTAATGGGAATTCTGAAAAAATTTACGATCAGTATTTCAAAAAAGGATAGTAATGCTAGTCTCCAATTAAACCGAATTAGTAGTAAAATTAAACCGCACATAAGTCATCATAATCAGATTAAGTTCACAGTCACTTTGAAGGGCGAGGGGTCCTTAAGGGAAAGTAATTCAAATTTGGACGTTCAGTACCACAATAATCTTAAACAGCGCGAAAAGGAATTCGAAACTTATGCCCAAAAACAAGTTCAACAAACGATAAAAAAAGTACAAACTGAGTACGGCTTGGATATCTTTGGATTTGGCGAAGTGATTCATCGAAAGAATCCAAAAATGTGGAAATCTTTGAAAAATGATTGGGATAAGAAATTTTCAGAGGCAGAGATTACAGTAAAAGCCGACGTAACGATTACGGACATTGGAATGAATGGGCCCTCATTGTTGTATAAAGAAAGTGAGGTCAAAAAATGAAACTCTCAGCACTGCAAATTTTTTGGCTGATGTTCACTTTCGAAACGGGAAATATGATTCTGATTACCATTTCCCCAACTTTTCGGGTTGCTAAGCAAGATGTCTGGATATGCTATTGTCTGGCCGGAATATTAGGCATTATGATTGTATACGTGTCCTCAAGGGCAGCCCTTCTATATCCAGGCAAAACACTTGTTGAATTTAGTAAGCTTATTTTTGGCAAGTGGTTCGGAATGCTTATTGTAATTGTTTATCTTATTCAGTGGTTTTCTGTAATCGGTGAAATCTTAAGGGAATTTTCAGAATTTACCATTACTGTACTTCTTCCAACTACACCAATGTGGATATTAGTGTTAACCATGTTATTGATACTAATCTATATAACTTACAGTGGAGGAATTGAAGGGATTGGACGGTGCAGCGAAGTGTTTGGTCCCATCGTACTCCTATCCGTTCTCATTATGTTGATTTTATCCGTATCCATTTTTAATTACCGCAATTTTCTGCCTATCTTTGCAGATTCGGGATTCCTGCCAATTATAAAGGGAACCTTAACCCCGCTCTCTTTTCTTGGGGAGTCTGTCATGATGTTAATGCTCCTCTCGTTTATGGACCATCCCCAAAAGGGCCCAAAAAGCGCAGTTTGGGGAATGGCCGTAGCTTCATTGCTTGTTAGTTCAGTCGCCATTGGAGTATTACTGATATTGGGACCAGAAATTGCATCAAAGCTACGTCACCCTGCATTTGATACAGTCAGTTATGTTACGGTAATGGATTTTATTCAAAACTTAGAAATCCTGGCTGTTCTGGTCTGGATCCTTAGTATTTTTATTAAATTATCGCTTTACTTCTTTTTAGCCAATTATGGAACGGCACAATTGTTCCATATCAAAAACTGGCGGAGAATGCTCTGGGTTACCGTGCCCATCTTTTTTTGTATATCGGTCATCTTTCCTAACCCTACGTATGGCCTCATCTATTTGAATAAGTATTGGATCAATTTTGCCCTGCCGGTCAATATGGTAGGAATCCCTCTTTTACTATGGTTGGTAGGGAGTTTGCGAAAAAAATTTCAAGCACATTCATAACATGGAAAGCCCCATTTATAAACTATCAACCTCCAACGAATAAACATACGAAAATGATTGAAAAAAATCAGGAAATCATTGGTGATTTCCTGATTCTAATTGCTTATTTAATAAATGACCACCGGCTCGTATGTGCTGAGATTATTATATACGGTACTCATAGCACTAGGCGGTGTATTGACGCAGCCGTGCGATCCTGCATTTAAGTAGGCATTACTTGCCCAGTTTGACCGAAAGCCGGCATCGTGAAATCCTTGTCCATCATTCGTAAAAGGTGCCCAATAATCAACTTGTACTTCATAACTCGGTTTTCCTCCGAGCTCTCTGCCCGTTAGTGTGGCAGGTGTTCGTTTATAGAGGATATACCACACTCCTTTTGATGTATCATTACCAGTGCTGTGTTTACCGGTTACGACATTTGTGGTGATGACTAATTTCCCTTTTTTATAAATCCAAATTCGCTGCTGTGCAATCGACACTTCCGCATATGTATCGCCGATGCCGTTGTTTGATGTCGTTTCAAAACCATAGCCTTCTCCACTCCAGCCATGTCCGACCGTATTAGATGCAGAAATGGATTCCGCCCCTTTTTCAAAAGCGGACTTAACCTGCTTGGTTTCCTTGTCCACGTCTAACGCCCAGCCATAGCCTTGCCCTTTAACTGTTACGACTGAACCTGAGTGGGTCTTAAATTTAAAATTTTTATCTAAAGTAGATTGAGATTCGTTAATTTCTGCAATCTTCTCTTTAATATTGGTATTATCAATCTTAACCTTTAAATCTTTTGAAATAGAAGCATTTTTAATTAATTCGCTGCCTTTTAAAGAATAAACTTTATCCTGTACTTTATACTCAACAGTTTGTTGAAGAAGTTCTTGCAGCTTTTTCTCTTCATTTTTGACAATCTGGCTGTCTTCTTTAATTGGCTGGATGAATACAGGGTTCAAATGGATTTCGCTAGTATACCCGTGCTTATCGAAGTCTTTTAATAGACTGGCAACATCATACTGTTCGCCATTAATACTTTTTGAGATGATAACTGTACCTTCTTCTAAAATTGCTTTTGCATCTTTAGGCGGAGTTAAACTCTTATTCATTGATACGAGCTTCTTTTCGACTTGTTTCTTCATTTCTTGGCTGCGATACTGATCGATTTTACTCGGCAATAATGAATAATTTTTCGCCTTTGAAGAAGGAAGAAGCGTCCGTTGGTTTTTTAATAACTTTTTGACATCGGTCAGATCTTCCACCGTAAATTCCATCTTTGTATCGTTTCCATCTAAAATTTGTTGTTGTCCGACATAGACTACGTTTTTTAAGACAGATGATTTTAATTTATTGAGTGCTTCATCAGCAGTTAGTCCACCGACATTTGTCCCATTAATCTCGATATGTGCATTAAAGTAATTTGCCTGATAATAGCTGATTGCCGCAAATATGATCGCAATGATAACGATTATACCTGAGGTAATAAATTTCCAGTTCTTATACCATCTCGTTGATTTCGCCCGCCGTTGACTTATTTCTCCTACTGATTCTTTTGCCACATTTTCCACTATGATTCCCCCCGCATACCTAACAACCCAGCTATCGACGTCCTTCGACTTTTTAGCTTTTGGTTTTCATCCAAACTGCAACATATTATATTATACTTTAATTTTAATACTATTCTACTAGATTTTATAGTGTGAACTTTGTCACATTTTGTCTAAGGGTGAAATTTAATATGTAATTTCCGTAAAGCCGGTAAATAAAACAAAAAAATCGAGAGAAGCTGATTATATGCAACAATAATCAGCTTCTTTCGTGGATGTAGTTAAGCAGTAAAATTCCCGTCATAGCTCAACATAATGGCTGATTTTACTCCTTCAAGGGCAGAGATATGATTGATGAAGCTCAGATCATTCTCTTTGACGCGGATTTCATAGGTGACTTCAAAATCATTGCCCGGCATAACGGATTTCGATTTAAGGGAATGCTTTTTGGCGTGTCCAGAAATGGCACCTTCTAATGAGTTTTCGATGGAATCTTCATTGTATTTGATGACTAGCAGGTAAGGATTCTCAATCTTAACTTTATTAACAAAGACGAACAGGACGAGACCGATTAATAGAGAGCCTGAAATCGCAAGGGCGATGAAGCCTGCACCGCATAATATACCAACGACGATGGACCAAAAGATATAAACAATATCCATCGGGTCTTTAATAGGGGTCCGAAAGCGGACAATCGATAAGGCACCAACCATACCGAGCGACAAGAGGACGTTGGACGAAATACCGATAATAATTAGAGCGGTTGCCAGTGCCATAATGATGAGCGAGATATTAAAGGTATGAGAGTAGATAACCCCCGTAAATGTTTTCTTGTAAATCATGTAAATGAACAGTCCCAAAACCAATGCCACCAGCATCCCAATCAGGGCATCGACAAGTGAAATACTGCTGGTCTTTTCCAAAATCTTTGATTTAAAAATATCTTTAAAATTTGTAATTTCCATTTCTTTTCCTCCAATTTTTTCTACTATTATCCAAACATTCTACTAATCTGATATTTTGAGTACGTGCCTCGCTGTCTGTCACCGAGCTGGAGTAGATATTTAATTGTATTTGGCAGGAATTCGTCATATTTTACTTCAAGGATGACAATGCCTGGTGTCGTTTCAACCATCGGTAGATCGGGATTCAAGACTTCATTGTTACGGAAACTTGTCTTAATAGAACTGTCAAAGGTGACTCGGACGTTCCCATATTCATAAATAAATACTTCCCTCTCGTAGTCGACGACTGCCACCGGTTTTAATTGAAACAGATTCATTTGTACATATAAATCCTGGATGAGTGGTCTCGGGTCGGTTTCCATCCAGGCAATGTCGCCTAGACGAATCTGTTCATATTCCTCAGCTGTAATGTTGCACTTTTGCTTATACGTCATATTGTTGCGCTTACTCTTTTTTTCAAGGTTAATGAAATGGGTATTCTTGTCGTACAGCCTGACCCGAAACTTATCCCTTTCAAAAAAGCCTTCTTTCTTCTGGTTCAGAACTTTATTGTCGAAGTTATCAAAATAAACACTTCGTATTAAATATTTGCCGTCATTTTTGGCATGGGGATCGGACTGCATTACATGCTTTAATCTATTCCTCAGCAAGAAGCAATCCATTTTGGAAATTTCATGCTTCAATTCGTATCTGCCTCTCACGCCGTTCAAGCTCATTGCTTTCATATCCATCTTCTCCTCTATGTGTAGTTCCATGATTGACATTATTAAATACCAACCTTAAACAATCCTTAAGAAAAAATTTTTGAAGATTAGTGGATTCATGTTTCTTCTATTAAAAGCAAAGAATTTGTATTTTAAAATTTCGAAGATTTATTAAGGTTAGCTTAAGGTTCATCCCTAATAATGTGGCTCATAGGCAAAATACTTCTCATAAAAAATCCATTTTCATAAAGGAGCTAACCATGTTAAAAAGAAAATCAAGCTATACAAAATTGGCAGCACCGCTCTTGTGTACAGCATTATTATTTGGCTGCAGCAATAGCAATAGCAACAGCAACAACACAGACACGGCAAGCAACAGCGTAACCCAGGTAAACGCAGAAAGTTTGAGTACGATTGGCGATAAAAATATTGCCGATGTCATCAGCGGGACAGTGACGTATGACAAAGAGGATCTATACAGTGACTGGAAAAGCGAAGATACAACATCGATTCAATTAAATGGTACAGGAGCTGTAATAGAAGGTTCCAGCGGGGCAGTCGCAGATGGCAATATCATTGCAATCAAAACTTCAGGGACCTACGTCATCAGCGGTAAATTAAATGACGGACAAATCATTGTTGATGCAGAAGATAAAGCAACTGTCAGGCTTGTGCTAAATGGAGTTGACATCAATTCCTCCACGAATGCACCTATTTATGTGAAGAAAGCAGAAAAAACGGTCATTTCCCTCGAAAAAGGAACGGAAAACACCATCACGGATGGTAAACAATACGACTTAGAAGGCTCAGAAGATGAACCGAATGCAGCCATCTTCAGTAAAGATAATCTTACTATTAACGGCACAGGGAAATTAACGGTTAAAGGCAATTACAATAACGGCATCACAAGTAAAGATGAGTTAAGAATAACCGGCGGGACCATTGAAATAGAAGCGGCCGATGATGGCTTAATGGGCCGCGATTTATTAGCGGTTAAAGAGGGCAAGCTCACCATAAAAGCAGGCGGAGACGCAATCAAATCTACAAACGATAAAGATACTTCCAAAGGGATCGTTGCGATTGAAGGTGGAACATTCGACCTTACAGCAGAAAAGGATGGGATTCAAGCTATCACATCATTATGGATCGCTGATGGAGACTTTTCCATTACCACAGGTGGCGGCAGTCCTGAAACGATTGCCACAAAAGAAGCAGGCGGTCCAATGTCAGGTCAAACCAATACCACAACAACGACTACTGAAGCGGAATCTGAAAGTGCGAAAGGATTAAAAGCCGGAACAGAGGTGGCAATCGGCGGCGGAACGTTTGATATGGATACGTTTGACGATGCCATCCATAGTAATAACAGCGTGACGATAACAGGAGGAAAATTAGCGATTGCTGCCGGCGATGACGGGATTCATGGGGATTCAGCCATCCTCACTAAGGGCGGCGATATCACCATCCGGAAGAGTTATGAAGGAATGGAAAGTAAAATCATCACCATCGCTGATGGTAACGTCGAGGTGAATGCTAGTGATGATGGTATTAATATTGGCGGAGGCAATGACGGCTCCAATCCGGACATGCAATCAACCTCTTCTGAAAACCTATTGCTGTCCATTAAAGGCGGCAATGTATATGTAAATGCAGAGGGGGATGGACTGGATTCAAACGGTTCTATTTCGATGACAGACGGTACAGTGATGGTCAGCGGTCCGACCAATGCTGGCAACGGGGCGCTTGATTATAACGGAACATTTGACATAAGCGGCGGCACCCTGATTGCTGCAGGAAGTGCCGGAATGGCGCAGGCTCCATCTGATAGCTCAAAACAGTACTCCATGCATATGACTTATCCGGAAACACAGAAGGCAGGAACACTCCTTCATTTGGAAGACAGTAAAGGAAATACCATCGTAACGTTTGCACCGGAAAAGGACTACCAAACCGTAGTGATCAGTTCCCCAAAACTTGAAAAAGGAAGTACCTGCACCCTTTATTCAGGCGGCTCAACGACTGGAAGTAATACAAATGGATTCTATAAGGATGGAGATTATTCTGGAGGTACAAAGGTAGTTAATTTTAAAATTGAGGATTCGGTCACATGGCTGAATGAATCCGGAATTACCACTCCTGCAAGCACTGGCCCTGGCGGAGGCGGTGGTCCTGGCGGCGGCCTAGACGGCGGCGGGGGCAACCGTGCTGATATGTTCTCCAATCTCGATGAAGATACGAAAGCGCAGGCCGAGGATATTATGGAAAAAGAACGAGCAGGTACGATTACAAGAGAAGAGGCCCAAACTCAACTAAAAGAATTGGGTATTGATTTTTCAGCGGGTAAAGGCCCGCAGCAATAGCACAAATCTAAACAAATTTAGTCTGAAGGGCAGAGGCAATGAATTGCTCTGTCCTTTAGTTTACGATTCGGCTCTGTTATTATTCATTGTTGATTTTCGTGTAGGTATGAGAATTCATAGGCGGAGAATTTCCGGCTAATGTATATAGAGGAAGCTTAAGAAGCAGATATAAGCGGAGAAATTCCGTTTAACTGCTCTAAATAAGACTAAATCCGTAGATTTGGAAAAATATAAGCGGAAAAACTTCCTTTATTTTTAAGGAAATATGGGTATTTTTCAGTTTAAACGGAATTTATCCGTTTATTTTTCAAACACAGTGAAATCAACATTCAGTTATAACAGAGCCTACTATTAAAAAATGAAAGAGGGTGTCAATCTAGTGGAAGTTCAAAAGAAACGACTTTTAATATAAACTATTAAACTAGGGATGGCTGGAAGTTAAATTGTTCGGAAAATTCAAAACACTAACCTTGTCCGCTAAAAAACTCTCTGATATAGTAAAAGTATGGAAATATAAAACTAGGTTAAAAAAACTTATCATGTGGAAGGGTAAACTAAACAATATGAAACTAATAAATTATAAAGTGAGTTCGAATGATCAATCAAAATTTGGTGTGAAAACAGATGCCGGTATTGTAGACATTGTGAAGGCATGGGAAGCGGCGAATGAACCTCAGAATATTCCTCTATCATTAGAACAATGGTTACAAGCAGATGAAGACTCTAAACAACGTTTTCACCGTTTTGTTAATTCAAACAAGAATAACAACGATTTCATTATTCAAGAAGACCAGATTCAATATGGTCCATGTGTACCGAAAAGTGCAAAAATCATTTGTGTGGGTCTAAATTATCGGAAGCATGCGGAAGAATCAAATATGGAACCGCCTAAAACCCCTGTACTTTTTAACAAGTATGGCAATTCACTAGCTGGTCACGGTGAGAAAGTCGAGATTCCCGCAGATGCAAAGCAAGTTGATTATGAAGCAGAACTTGGAATCGTGATTGGAAAAAAAGCCAAAAATGTATCAAAGGAACGTGCACTAGATTATGTGGCAGGGTATTGCAATGCTAATGATTTATCCGCAAGGGACCTTCAATTCCGTACGAATCAATGGCTATTAGGAAAAGCAATTGATGGTTTTTGTCCGGTTGGACCGTATCTTGTGACTGCAGAGGAAGTCGGCAATCCAAATCAGTTGAAAATTGAAACAATCGTAAACGGTAAGGTTAGACAATCTTCCAATACAGCTGACATGATTTTTTATTGCGATGAGATTATTAGTTATATTTCCAACTATATAACGCTAGAGCCAGGTGATTTGATTATCACTGGAACACCTGAGGGAGTAATACTTGGTCTACCGGAACATGAGCAGGATTGGCTGACAGCTGGAGATGAAGTAACCATTAGGATTGAGAAACTTGGTGAATTAACAAACCAGATGACATTATCCTTGGTAAAAAACGAAGAGCATCAGCAATCAACAATGTAAAAGGGAATTTTTAAGGAAAGCTAATGTGCTCGGGCAATGTTAAGCAAGTTGAAGGGAGAAGTGCATCCATCGCACTTCTCTCTTTTTTATAGGCTTCTTTTCTAAAAGATTGTTGCTTTCAGAATATGTTCAAATTGTTTTCAAGTATCAGACTTCGAGAAAGAGCTAGTATTACGGACATTTCGCTTTGTCTCTTGGCAAGATTTGTCCGTAAGAACCGCTATTACGGACATTTCACACTGTTGATTGAAGAGATTTGTCCGTAAGAACATGAGGTCAATTTTTGCTCATCTGAATTACGTTTGATGATTTTAAATTTTAGTCATTTTTTTTAGAAAATCTTTCAAACTATATAAAAACAACTATGTTTACGAACACAGCTTTTTTATAAAAAAAACCAGATCCTATATTAGAATCTGGTTCTTTCAATAGAAATTCAGATAAGGAAGGTAAACCCTTCACATATCTGAATTTCTACTATTCTATTAAGCTAGTCTCATTTTAAAATCTTGATAGCCAAATTGCTGCACAACCTGACAATCTCCATCTTTATCTTGAACAGCAATGGCAGGTAATGGCATCCCGTTAAACGTGGTGTTTTTGACCATCGTATAGATAGCCATATCACCGAAAACTAAGCGATCACCGCTCTCTAATGGCTGATCAAAAGAATAATCTCCGATCACATCTCCTGTAAGACAGGTTTGCCCGCCAAGACGATACGTATATGGCTTCTCGCCAGCTTCTCCTGATCCAAAAAGAGGAGGACGGTAAGGCATTTCCAAGACATCAGGCATATGGCAGGTGGCAGAAGTGTCAAGAATCGCAATCTCCATGCCGTTTTGATGTAAATCAAGTACGGATGTAATTAAGTACCCTGCATTTAGAGCAATCGCTTCTCCTGGCTCAAGGTAAACTTCTAAACCGTATTTATCCTGCATTCCTTTAATGCACGCTTCTAGCCGCGGAATATCATAATCTTCTCTTGTGATATGATGACCACCGCCAAAGTTGATCCATTCCATTTGCGGAAGAAACTCACCAAACTTTTCTTCGACTGCATTAAGAGTCGTTTCTAAGTCATCAGAGTTTTGCTGACAAAGGGTGTGGAAATGCAGTCCTGAAACACCTTCAAGCAAATCGGGACGAAAGTGTTCTTTAGTTACACCGAATCTTGAACCTGGGGAACAAGGATCATAGATTTCATGTCCCACTTGGGTAGAACACTCTGGATTGATGCGCAAGCCAACTTTCCTGCCAGCTTGAAGTGCTTTATCTTTAAATTTCTCCAACTGTGAGAAAGAATTGAAAATAATATGATCGCAAATAGAGATAATCTCATCGATTTCATCTGCGCGATAGGCAGGGGCAAAGACATGATTCTCTTTGCCCATTTCCTCGTAACCTAGTCGTGCTTCGTACAAACCGCTTGCGGTTGTTCCACTTAAATACTCCCCAATGAGAGGATAAAATTTTGTCATCGAAAACGCCTTTTGCGCTAAAACAATCTTAGCACCTGTGCGTTTCATGACACCGTTTAGGATTTTGAGATTTTTTTCCACAAGACCTTCATCAACGACATAACACGGTGTTGGTAATTCTTCAAACCGCATCTTAACGAACAAGCTCCAACTCTTTAGCTTCTTCAGGCAATGCATCAACAAGCACAGGATTAAAGTCTTCTACCCATGGAAGTCCCCATTTATTTAACTCTTCCATGAATGGATCTGGATCAAATTCTTCAATATTGAATACGCCTGGTTTATTCCATTTTCCAGTCATAATCATCGCAGCACCGATCATTGCAGGAACGCCTGTTGTATAAGAGATGGCTTGAGAACCGACTTCTCTATAGCACTCTTGATGGTCACAAATATTGTATACGTAATAGGTTTTATCTTTTCCGTCTTTTTTCCCTTTGAAGATACAGCCGATGTTTGTTTTTCCAACTGTACGTGGACCAAGTGAAGCTGGATCAGGTAATACAGCCTTCAAGAATTGAAGTGGAATAATTTGTTTTCCTTCGAATTCAATTGGCTCGATAGAAGTCATTCCTACATTTTCAAGGGCTTTTAAGTGTGTAATATAACTTTGGCCAAATGTCATGAAGAAACGGATACGTTTAATTCCTGGGATATTTTGCGCAAGAGATTCAAGCTCTTCATGGTATAACAAATACATGTCCTTTTGACCAACTTCAGCGAAGTTATATTCACGTTTGATTTCCATTGGCTCCGTTTCAATCCATTCGCCGTTTTCCCAGTATCTTCCGTTAGCAGAAACCTCACGGATGTTGATTTCAGGATTAAAGTTTGTTGCAAACGGATAGCCGTGGTCGCCGCCATTACAGTCAAGAATGTCGATATATTCGATTTCGTCAAAGTAATGTTTTAATGCATAAGCAGAGAATACACCTGTTACACCAGGGTCAAAGCCGCTGCCTAAAAGAGCGGTAATTCCAGCTTTTTCAAAACGCTCGCGGTATTCCCACTGCCATTTATATTCAAATTTTGCCGTATCTTCTGGCTCATAGTTTGCTGTGTCCATATAGTGTGTTTTTGTTGCAAGACAAGCATCCATAATTGTTAAGTCCTGGTATGGTAAAGCTAGGTTCATTACGATATCTGGTTTTACTTCATTAATTAAGGCAATTAATTCATCTACATTGTCAGCATCCACTTGTGCAGTCGTGATTTTGGTTTTACCGCCATCTAATTTCGCTTTTAATTCATCACATTTTGATTTTGTACGACTCGCAATGCAAATCTCTTCAAATACTTCACTGTTTTGTACACATTTATGAATTGCTACTGAAGCCACGCCGCCGGCGCCAATAATAAGTGCTTTTCCCATTCTCTTAATCTCCTAACTGGTTAATTTTTTTAAGCAAAAAGAAAGTTAATTCCTTTAAAAATTCACAACAAAAAAAGCAAGTGAATCATAACGCATAATCGCGCACAACACTTGCTTTAGATATAATCATCAATATTAAAAAAGCATACGTATACCGTAATAGAGGTCATACTACTACGATAAAGGTCCTTAAAAAATCAGTAAGGAAGCTCTATAATATTCAAAATATATCTTAATAGGATCAGAGTCTATATAGCAAATAATTACTTTTACTACTCTTATTGACCGTTTCACAAGTTGTGTGCATATGCACTGGTTGTAAAGTAACCAACTTATAAAATTTGAGCTTTTAACTCAATCAATAAGGCAACTAAAGTTGCCATTCGGCATTTGACCCGGCTGTCCGTATGGCCTTGACTTCTTGAAGGAAGTGGTCAAAAATTATCTGCTTGGAAAGATCCAGACATATTGAATAATAGCTTTCCAATTTACGCACCTTCAATAATATCAGCAACAAATATAAATGGCAATAAAAATTTTTAAAAAATTGTCGGAAATTATTAGCAGGGAAACCAGTGGGTGGTTATAGGGCCTTTTAATGGGGGAAGGTGACCTAAAAAACGTCCCCATGGTCAAAAAAAACTGACCCCAATTTATGAGAGTCAGTCGTCAATCTAATTATTGATTTCCATAAGGGTCAATCGTTTGAATCGTTCCGTCTTCATTATACTTTAGTTCAGTGTATTTCACAGAGCGCTTATGATTCACGCCATCTGATAACGAGCAATCGTGATAGAACAGATACCATTTATCATTAAATTGGACAATCGAATGATGTGTGGTCCAGCCAATGACAGGGGTAAGAATCGTCCCTTTAAACACAAATGGTCCTTGGGGATCTTCGCTTACCGCATAAACTATTTTATGAGTGGTACCGGTAGAATAGGATAGATAGTAGAGACCATTGTATTTATGAACCCATGGTCCTTCAAAATATCTTCGGTCTTCATCACTTGCAAGAATCGGATTGCCGTTTTCATCGACAATGGAAATTTCTTTTGGTTCGCTTTTAAAAGTAAGCATATCGTCGCTTAGTTCAGCTACTCTTGGCCCTAAAGCAGGTTCTGTAGCTGCTGGACCCTCAGCATCTGGAGTAAATGTTCCTGTCTGCCATTTTTCCAACTGTCCTCCCCAAAGCCCGCCGAAATAAACATATGCTTTGTCATCTTCATCCACCAAGACAGCTGGATCAATGCTGAAGCTGCCTGGTATGTAATTTTCTTCTGGTGTAAAAGGTCCTGCCGGATTAGGGCTTGACGCGACCCCAATTCTGAAAATACCATCTTTATCTCTTGCTGGGAAAAATAAATAATACGTATTATTTTTGTATGCAGCATCTGGTGCCCAAAGCTGTTTACTTGCCCAAGGGATATCTTTTAAATGAAGTGCTTCTCCATGGTCTACACATGTTGCATTTACGTCATCCATGGATAAAATATGGTAATCTTCCATCTTATATTGGTCACCATTATCATTAGATGGCTCATCATGATCAAGGTCATGAGAAGGATAAATATAAAGCTTACCTTCAAAGACATGTGCGGAAGGATCTGCTGTAAAAATATGCGTAACTAATGGTTCATTGGGCTTAGAGTTTTTCATCATCATATCTCCCCATTAAATAGTTTAGATACTTACAATTTCATTATAACTGAAGTTAGATGACTTTGTATATCCAAACAACTAACTTTTTTTATAGCCCATATATAAGTTCTGACTTATTAATAATGACTGAAAATAAAAGGGGCTGTGTAAAATGCGGGATGTTAATTTCCACCTCGAGTATTTTAGAGGCTTGGACAGCCCCAGTCTGAATAACAAGAACATGCTTTATATTAGTTGTAAACTATTTAGAAAAATCATTCATATCCATATCTCATTTGTTCCGATAGTTCATTACAGGATGTTTTGAGAAGATCAATAAATATCTGCAGCTCCGGATCGTTCACACGAGAAATTAAAGTGGAAATACTGATGGCAGCCAGGACCTGTCCCATCCCGTTGAATATGGGCACAGCTGCACATCGAACACCTTGCTCATTTTCTTGTTCATCTACTGCATAGCCCTGCTGCTTGACTTTTTCAATTTCCTTTCGAAAAACGGCTTCATTGACTATCGTGTTGGCGGTTTGATACTGGTAGTTATAATTTTTTAATAAAAGCTCCAATTCATTAGGGGGTTGATAGGCTAAAAGGACTTTTCCAATCGCGGTAGAGTGGAGGGGTAGTCTTCGGCCAATACGAGAATAACGAATAATGGATTGTTCCCCTTCTACTTTATCGATATACACGCCTTCCCGACCGTCCAAAATCCCCAAGTGCACTGTTTGCCCCGTTTTGGTAGAAAGATCGAGAAGGTATTTTTTGGCAGTTTTTCTTATATCCATATTGCTGATGACTAGATTCCCTCGTTCAGCTAGTTTCAATCCTAATCTATATTTACCATTATCCGGATTTTGATCGATATAGGAATACTCATGAAGTGTTTTTAATAGGGAGTGAACAGTACTTTTATGCAACCCCATCTTTTCACTAATTTCGGTAATTTTTAGCTCCGACTTATGCTCATCAAATAAATCTAGAATCTTCAGAGCCCGTTCAACAGATTGAATAATAGGCATAAATAACCCCTCTAGTTTTATATTGTAAAATCATATCTTATTATAACAAACATTATGGATTAATAAATGTCGATAAAAAATTTTAAAAAAATAATTTTCCCATTGTAACGGAATAGTCAGAATAAATATAGATATGCTATAATCAAATTGCGGCCAAATAATAAAACTTAGTTTTATATTATAAAACTTTATGCGTACATAAAATCATTACTTGGTAGTAAATAAATTAAACATTGGAGGTTACTATGTCATTAAACTCAATATTAGGTGAAGGAGATCAATCCCTTTATAGCATAAAGACTCATGGCGCTGGGCCGGAAGGTTCACTTCCACTGACGCCCGAAATGTTAAGAGAACTGCCAAGCGGTGATATTTTTGGTATGACTCAAAATGCCGGAATGGGCTGGGAACCATCCAAGCTCCTTGGAAAACAGGTGCTGATTATCGGAACATTGGCAGGCATTCGGGATCATGATGGCACTCCAATTGCATTAGGATACCATACTGGAAACTATGAACTAGGATTGCAAATGAGGGCTGCTGCTGAAGAAATTACTAAGCTAGGAGGCGTACCGTTTGCCAGTTATGTAAGCGATCCATGTGATGGCCGCTCTCAGGGGACAACAGGCATGTTTGACTCCCTTCCATATAGGAATGATGCAGCAGTTGTGATGAGACGCCTAATCCGGTCCATCCCGACAAGACGGGCCGTTATAGGTGTTGCCACCTGTGATAAGGGTCTCCCAGCCGTGATGATTGCCTTGGCATCCATGCATAATCTTCCAACCGTCCTTGTTCCGGGCGGTGCAACACTTCCGCCTACAGATGGGGAAGATGCGGGCAAGGTTCAAACGATTGGTGCAAGGTTTTCAAATGGTGAGCTTTCATTGGAGGAAGCCGCAAGACTTGGTTGTGTAGCATGTGGCTCATCCGGTGGTGGTTGTCAGTTCTTAGGAACCGCTGGAACCTCACAAGTGGTTGTGGAAGCACTGGGATTGGCACTGCCTCATTCTGCTTTAGCGCCGTCTGGCCAGCCTGTTTGGGAAGAAGTCGCGAAACAGTCAGCACGCGCAGCGCTGGAATTGGAAAAGAGAAACATTACTACAAAGGATATCATTACAGATAAAGCAATTGAAAATGCAATGGTGCTTCATGCAGCATTTGGTGGTTCAACCAACTTGCTGCTGCATCTTCCAGCTGTTGCACATGCTGCCGGCTGCAAAATTCCTACTGTAGATGATTGGGAAAGAATCAATAAATTGGTGCCTCGCTTAGTAAATGTATTGCCAAACGGTCCAGATAACCATCCAACAGTTCGTGCTTTCTTAGCTGGAGGAGTACCTGAAGTTATGCTTCATCTAAGGAAATTAGGCCTGTTGCATGAAGATGTACTTACGGTGACAGGGGAAACTCTTGGAGCAAACCTTGATTGGTGGGAAACCTCAGAAAGACGTGCGAAATTTAGACAACTATTGGTGGAACATGATGGAATTCAACCAGATGAGGTCATCATGAGTCCAATTCAATCAAAACAACGAGGATTAACCTCAACAGTTACGTTTCCGAAAGGTAACATTGCACCTGAAGGTTCTGTCATTAAATCAACTAGCATTGATCCTTCCATGGTCGGAGAAGACGGTGTTTATCGTCATACAGGTGAAGCAAAGATTTTTACATCTGAAAAAGCAGCGATCAGGGCGATTAAAACAGGCGGAATCGAAGCAGGTGACATCATGGTTGTTATGGGTGGAGGACCATTGGGGACAGGAATGGAAGAAACTTATCAATTAACTTCTGCATTAAAGCACTTATCTTATGGGAAACATGTTTCCTTACTTACAGATGCACGTTTTTCAGGCGTTTCAACTGGGGCATGTATCGGACATATTGGGCCAGAAGCGTTGGCGGGGGGACCAATTGGTAAATTACGTGATGGAGATGTAATTGAAATTATTGTCGACAGAGAACAGCTGGTCGGTACTGTTAACTTTATCGGTACAAAGGACAATAGATTGTCGATTGAAGAGGCAACTAGAGTATTAGATGAACGTGGGACACATCAAAGCCTTAAGCCAGATCCTGGATTACCGGATGATACTCGATTATGGGCTGCACTTCAATCCGCGAGTGGAGGAACTTGGCGAGGTAGTGTTTATGATACTGATCGAATCATTGAAGTGTTGAATGCAGGCATGAAAGCACTAGCGGACGAAAAGAAAGAAAAAAGTGTGACTAAGTAATTTTTAAGAGAGTAAAAGTTTCATTGAATGTATTAAAGCTCATTAAACAAATATTTTTATCCCAGCGGGCTCAGGTAGAATTAGAGCCTGCTGGGAATCCAAGGAGAGAGATTCATTGAAAAAAGCACAATTTCTAACGCCTGTTGTTACTGCTTTTAATGCTGAGGGCAATTTGGACCATCAGGCTAACAAAAATATCTATGATTTTTTAATTAATGGGGGAGTAGACGGTTTAGTCATTATGGGCAGTACTGGAGAGTTTTTCGCCATGAATGATGCTCAGAAGAAAGAATTGATCGACCTTGTGGTTAACCATGTGAATCATCGGACCAAAGTGTATATCGGAACTTCGTGCATGACAGTGGAAGATACGATACAGCTTTCCAACCATGCTATTGATACCGGTGCGGATGGTGTCATGATTATCAGCCCATATTATTTTTCACTTTCGGATGAAAGTGTTGAATACTATTATGATCAGGTGGCAGATGGGGTAAAGGGTGATATTTATTTGTATAATTTCCCTGCAAGGACAGGCCATGACTTGTCTCCGCAAGTTACCCTCAATCTCTTGAGGAAACATAAGAATATTAAAGGATTTAAAGATACTGTCACGGAAATAACGCATACAAGAAAATTGATTCAAACGGTGCGGGACGAATTCCCTGAATTTATTGTCTACTCCGGATTTGATGAAAACTTTGCCCATAATATACTTTGTGGAGGTAATGGCTGTATTGGGGGGCTCTCCAACTTATATCCAGCAGTATTTTCTGAGTGGGTAAATGCTATAAACATGAATGACCTGGAAAAAGTGGCTGAGATCCAAAATATCGTCGATAAAATGATGGGGCTATACGATATTGGAACTCCGTTTATCCCGATTATGAAGCAAGCGATGGTCCTTAGAGGGATCGAATTAGATGGATATTGTCAAAAGCCGCTTATCCAGCCAAATAACAAACAAATAGAGTCTATCAAACTGCTTTTGCAACAATTAGATGCATTGATTGTTCAAGTTATTCCTAATTATAAAGGGGCTTTAGCGTAAATTCGTAAATAAAAAGGTAGAAAATATTATCCTAAGAAGGAATAGATTTCCTTGTTGTAAGGTGATATAATCTAGCTAAATAAGATTATATTATAAAATCGTGTTTTATAATATAAAACTATTTTGAAGTCTATTCATAGTGCACTGGCAGGAATCCCTTCCTCAGCCAGTGCAGAGGCACAAATAAATTGAGTAAAAGGAGTGAAGCAGCGTTTTATGGAAATGAAGAAAGAAGGCGTTGGTAAAGCAATTGCTGAATCAATTGTGCCCCACGAAGAATTATTTATTACCACAAAGCTTTGGAATGCTGATCATAGTTATGAAACAATGTTAGTGGCCTTTGATGAAGTTTGGTAAATTGGATAGTAGTATTATCTCCACTTTGTTTATATGACCAACAAACTAAGTGTTTATAAATAATAATTAAAAGGGGAATCAGAATGAATACAAGTGTTGCTCAGCAATTAACAGTAGATCAACCCGAAAAAATCACAATGAAGGAAAAGATTGGCTATGGTACTGGTGATTTAGCCTGTAACTTCATTTACCAAACTGTAAGTAGTTATCTATTATTTTTCTATACAGACGTTTTTGGCATCACGGCTGCAGCAGCTGGATTAATGTTCCTAGTTGTTCGGTTGATCGATGCGGTTCTCGATCCATTTATTGGAGCAGTTATTGATAAGACAAATACAAAATATGGAAGATTTCGTCCATACCTTTTATACGGAGCCTTTCCATTTGCGGGTGTAGCAATTCTCTGTTTTACAACTCCAGGATTTTCGGATCCTATGAAACTTGTATATGCATATGCTACTTATATTTTATTATCGATTACGTATTCAGTGATTAACATTCCTTATGCAGCGCTTACTTCAGCCATTACTCAAGATAACAAAGAAGTTGTCAGCTTGACTTCAGTCCGGATGCTGTTCGGAAACACTGGTGGATTGATCGTTTCATTCGGTGTACCCCTTTTAGCTGGAATCTTCACAAATATGACTGGAGAAACAGGCACAGGATGGCAAATCACCATGACAATCATGGGGATTTTAGGAGCCTTTTTGTTGATGTACAGCTTTTATAACACAAAAGAACGTGTTCAGCTTAATCATTCAAAAGAAGCAGAGATTAACTTTAAAGATATCTGGATTCAATTAAAAACAAATCGTCCACTTTTAATCGTTTGCTTTTTCTTTATACTTAATTTTGGTGTAAACTCCATTGTTAACTCTGTTGGTATTTATTATGTCACGTATAACGTTGCAAGACCGGAATTAGTAAAATGGTATGGTTTAATGGGAACGCTTCCTGCACTTATCCTTATGCCATTAATGCCTTTGATGTATAAATTGATGGGTAAGAAAAAGCTATTATTTACAGCTTTATCATTAAAGGCACTCGGCTTATTAGCTCTTTTCCTTATTCCGCCAACCATGGTTCCATTTGTATTTGCAGGACGTTTAATTGCAGCACTCGGTACAATTACAGCAGGTGCATTTACATGGGCGTTAATTCCTGAAACCATCGATTATGGCGAATATAAGACTGGTAAACGTGCAAGCGGTGTCATCTATGCATTGGTTGGATTCTTCTTCAAGTTTGGTATGGCAATCGGAGGAATTGTTCCAGGATTGATTTTGGCCAACTTCGGTTATGTTGCTAATCAAGCGCAGACTCCAGAGGCATTGAACGGTATTTTGATTACCATGACTGTCATTCCGGCCGTATTTGTTATCATCGAGCTTGTTGCCATCTTCTTATATAACTTGGATGAAAAGGAACATAAACGAATTCTTAATGTATTAAAAAAGAGAGGATGATCACCAAAATGAAGATCCAAAATCCTGTATTAAAAGGTTTTAATCCAGACCCTAGCATTTGCAGGGTCGGGGATGATTATTATATCGCGGTATCTACCTTTGAATGGTTCCCTGGGGTTCAAATCCATCATTCTAAGGATCTGGTAAACTGGCATCTTGTATCACGTCCGTTAAATCGGGTTTCCCTTATTGATATGAAAGGAAACCCCAATTCAGGCGGTGTGTGGGCACCATGTTTAACCTATGCTGATGACAAATTCTGGTTGATTTATTCCGATGTGAAACAACATTCGGGAGCGTGGAAGGACACTCACAATTACTTGACTACCTGTGAAACGATTGATGGTGATTGGAGCGACCCGATCTATTTGAATAGTTCAGGTTTCGATCCTTCCTTATTCCATGATGTGGATGGAAGAAAATACATCATCAATATGCTTTGGGACCAAAGAACGTATAAACACTCTTTTGGGGGAATTGTCTTACAAGAATATTCTCATGAGGAAGGTCGTTTAATCGGAAAGCCGAAAGTGATTTTTGAAGGAACAGACATTAGGCTGACTGAGGGGCCGCATTTATATCATATCAACGGTTATTACTATCTAATGACAGCAGAGGGTGGAACGAGATATGCTCATACAGCAACGCTAGCAAGATCAAAAAATATTGAGGGACCTTATGATTTGCACCCAGATCATCCATTCCTTACTTCCTGGCATGATCCTAGAAATCCTTTGCAAAAATGCGGACATGCCTCTATCGTTCAAACACATACAGATGAATGGTATTTAGCGCATCTCACTGGCAGACCGCTGCCTCAAGATGATAAACCGGTACTTGATTATCGAGGTTTTTGTCCGCTGGGAAGAGAGACGGCCATTCAAAAACTTGAATGGAAGGACGGTTGGCCATATGTTGTGGGAGGAAAACAAGGCTCTGTTGAAGTAGAAGCACCAAAGATGGAAGAGGTTAAATGGGAACGAGATTATGACGAGGTTGACCACTTTGACAGCCCAACTTTGAACCATCATTATCAGTCATTAAGGATTCCATTAACAGAAGATATTATGTCCTTGACCGACAGACTGGGACATTTACGCCTTTATGGAAAAGAGTCATTAACGTCATGCTTTACTCAAGCCTTGGTTGCGCGGCGCTGGCAGTCATTACATTTTGATGCTGGTACAGCGGTTTCCTTCCAGCCAAATACATTCCAGCAGGCTGCAGGCTTGGTTTGCTATTATAATACAGAAAATTGGACATCTGTTCAAATTACCTGGAATGAAGAAAAGGGTCGGATCATTGATATCATGAATTGTGATAACTTTGCTTTCTCACAACCGCTTCAAGGGTCAGAAATTCAAGTTCCAGAATCGGTTGAGTATGTTCATTTAAAAGTTAAAGTCAGAAATCATACCTTTCAATTCGCTTATTCTTTTGATAACGAAACTTGGACGGATATACCTGTAACCTTTGAATCTTATAAACTATCGGACGAATATGTCCGGCTTAATGGATTTACTGGTGCATTTGTTGGTATGCATTGTCAAGATACAAGCGGAACAAGTCAACCTGCTGATTTTGACTATTTTTCTTATAAAGAAATTTAGTCCATTGCATTGAAAGGAAGGGAATAGACATGGACTTGCTTCAAGTAAAAAATGAAAAAATTACTGATTCTACTGGTAACACCATCCAACTAAGAGGTACATGTATTGGCGGATGGATGAATATGGAGGACTTTATTAATGGTTACACCGGGACGGAGCACGCTCTTCGTCATACTGTTGCAGAAGTGATTGGTAAAGAAAAAGCTGAATTTTTATTTGACCGGATGCTGCATTACTTCTTCGGTGAAGATGATATTCAGTTTATTAAAAGCTGGGGAGCAACCACCATACGCATTCCTTTAAATTATCGTCATTTTGAGGATGATGAGGCACCATTAACTTACAAGGAATCAGGATTTAAACGCTTAGACAAGATTATTGATTTATGCGAAAAGTATGGGCTTTACGTTATACTTGATCTTCATGCTGTGCAGGGCTTCCAAAATACTCACTGGCATTCCGATAATGATGTACGTCATAGCTTTTTCTGGCATGATAAAACGTATCAAGACAGATTTGTCGCTTTATGGGAAGAGTTTGCTCGACGTTACAAAGGCAGAGGAGTTATTGCTGGGTATAATGTCATGAATGAACCATGTGTGAATACACCGCACGGCGATTTCCCACATACCTTCTTTGGCAATTATCAACCTGACTGGGACAGGATGAATCGTATTTACCGACGCGTCGTTGAAGCAATTCGCGCGATTGACCCAGACCACATTATTTTCCTAGAGGGGGATAACTATTCAAAGCTGTTTGATGGTTTAGAAGCTCCTTTTGCGAAAAATCTTGTATACAGCAGCCATAACTATACGGCAGCCGGTTTCGGACCTGGTGCTTACCCTGGGGTAGCAGATGCGAAAACAGCCCGTGTAGAAAGTGGAAAGTACTGGGATAAGGCTGTCCAAGAGGAAGTATTTTATCATCACCAAGGTACAGAGTTTGCACAAGAATATAATGTTCCTTTATGGGTAGGGGAGTTCGGTTCCGTTTATAATGGACCAGAAAATGAAATTACGGATCGCCTGCGTGCGATGGATGACCAACTTAGTATCTTTGAAGAATTTGGAGCTCATTGGACCACTTGGACGTATAAAGATGTCGGTGTGATGGGATTAGTGACACTTGATCCAGAATCGGAATACATGCAGAGGCTTTCTTCCATTTTTAAAATGAAACATGCATTAAATACAGACGATTGGATGATTTGGCTGCCAGGCTTTAAGGCAAGACAATCTGTTGAGGAATTAGCTAACCATTTGGAAGAGGTGGTCAATCCGGAAATGTCTCACGCTTATAATCTTTCCAGTCTTTCTCAAGTCATTCTGACTGTCTATGCCGGCGCACTGATCCAGCCAGAGTACGCAAAGATTTTTAAAGAATTTTCCGAGGAAGAAATTGACCTTATCATGCAGTCGTTTGCCTTTAAAAACTGTAAAGTTAACGAAGGCTTGCTTGAGGTATTGAAAAAACACACAAATGAAAAAGTTGAGGTAGGAAATAATTAAACAAAATACAGCATTTGATGATGCACGTAATCGCTTAAAAAATATTTTTTCATCCTAATTTAAAGGCTGATTTCTAAAAGGGTGGTAAAAAGACCTTTTGAAATCAGCCTTCTCTTAAATAATTTGTGATGAAAAAGGAAAGATGGCTGATGCGGACCATGTTAAAAATACTTTTATAAACTTAGTTTATCTGATGGACAAACTAAGTTTATGATGCTATAATTTGATTACGAAGTGAAAGCATTTGCAAAGTTATTCTGAACCCATAAAACTCTAGGAGGAATAATCCGATGGCTTATTTCGAAACAATTAATAAAATTCAATTTGAAGGTGCGGCATCTAAAAATCCATTAGCATTTAAGTATTATAATCCAGAGGAAAAAATAAATGGCAAAACAATGGAAGAAATTCTTCGTTTCTCCGTTGCATATTGGCACACATTTACTGCAGATGGTACCGATCCATTTGGCGTAGGTACAGCAATCCGTTCGTGGAATCACCTGAAAGGATTAGATTTAGCGAAAGCACGTGTGGAAGCTGCATTTGAACTTTTTGAAAAATTAAATGTTCCTTTCTTTGCTTTCCATGACGTTGATATTGCTCCTGAAGGACGCACGTTACAAGAATCAAATGAGAACCAAGACGTAATCGTTGCAATGATAAAAGAATACATGAAAACCAGCAAGACAAAATTATTGTGGAACACGGCAAACATGTTTACTAACCCTAGATATGTTCATGGTGCGGCTACTGCTCCGAATGCAGATGTGTTTGCTTACTCTGCAGCGAAAGTGAAAAAAGCGTTAGAAGTAGCAAAAGAGCTTGGTGCCGAAAACTATGTATTCTGGGGCGGCCGTGAAGGGTACGAAACACTTCTCAATACAGACATGAAGCTGGAACAAGATAACTTAGCACGTTTCTTTCATATGGCAGTAGATTATTCGAAAGAAATTGGCCTAAACGTTCCATTCCTAATTGAGCCAAAACCAAAAGAGCCTACTAAACATCAATATGATTTCGATGTGGCTACTGGTCTAGCATTCTTGCAAAAATATGATTTAACAGACTACTTCAAGTTTAATATCGAAGCAAACCACGCTACTTTAGCTGGTCACACGTTCGAGCATGAATTAAGAACAGCTCGTATTAACGGAATGCTTGGTTCTGTCGATGCTAACCAAGGGGATACACTGCTTGGATGGGATACGGATGAATTTCCAACTGACTTATATACAAACACTTTAGCTATGTACGAAATTTTGAAGAATGGCGGCTTAGGAAAAGGCGGCTTAAACTTCGATGCAAAAGTAAGAAGAGGTTCATTCGAAGCAGAAGACCTATTCCACGCACACATTGCAGGTATGGACGCATTTGCGATTGGCCTAAAAGTTGCTAACAAGTTAATTGAAGATAAAGTCCTTGATAGCTTTATTGAAGAGCGTTACAGCAGCTATACAAACGGAATTGGCTTAGACATCGTAGAGGGAAAAACAAACTTCCGTGAACTGGAAGCGTATGCCCTTCAATTAACAGAAATTAAAAACATCTCAGGCAGAACAGAGCGCCTAAAAGCTTTAATTAATCAATATTTACTTGAAACACTTTCAAGCGTAACTGTTTAATAACTACTTAATATAATCATCGAAAATGTGCTGGCAGTCTATTACTCCAGCACATTTTTATAGGAAAGGATGATACGGATGAAATACGTAATTGGTGTTGACCTTGGAACGAGTGCCGTAAAGATATTACTTGTCAATCAACATGGTGAAGTTTGCAAAGAAGTGTCTAAATCATATCCTCTCATTATTGAAAAATCAGGCTATAGTGAACAAGACCCGGAAGAATGGGTAGAAAAGACCTCGGCTGGATTAGCGGAACTCATTGAACAATTCGATGGAGACGTAAACGATATCGAGGGCATCTCTTTCTCTGGGCAGATGCATGGCCTTGTTTTATTAGATGAAAAAAACCAAGTACTTAGAAATGCGATTCTGTGGAATGACACAAGGACGAGTAAACAATGCCAGGAGATTTACGACGTTGTTGGCAGTCAGCGTTTATTAGAAGTAACGAAGAACCCTGCACTTGAGGGCTTTACTTTACCTAAAATCCTCTGGGTAAAAGAAAACGAACCTGAAGTTTTTGAACGGGCCAGCGTATTCTTGCTTCCAAAGGATTATTTGCGCTATCGGTTAACAGGAAATATCCAAATGGAGTACTCTGATGCGGCTGGAACCTTACTATTAAATGTAGCAAAGCGCGAATGGAGTCATGAAATAATAGAAGCTTTTGGTATATCAGCTGAATTCTGTCCTCCTCTGGTAGAATCTCATGCATTTGTGGGTACTGTTAATGCTGAATTTGCCCAAGAAACGGGATTGTCTGAAGCTGTAAAAGTGTTCGCGGGTGGAGCGGATAATGCTTGCGGGGCAATTGGTTCAGGGATTTTAACAGAAGGAAAAACCTTATGCAGTATCGGTACTTCTGGCGTTGTTCTTTCCTATGAAGAACGAAATGACCTCGATTTTGAGGGAAAGGTTCATTATTTTAATCACGGTGAAGAGAATGCTTATTATACGATGGGAGTAACGCTCGCAGCCGGCTATAGTTTAAGCTGGTTTAAAGATACATTTGCTAAGGAAGAGGCATTTGAACAGTTATTAGCAGGTGTGGATGAAGTACCGGCAGGAAGCAACGGTTTATTATTTACACCTTATATAGTAGGGGAAAGAACACCGCATGCGGATTCAACGATTCGCGGCAGTTTTATTGGGGTCGATGCTTCCCATGAGCGTAAGCACTTTGCCCGTGCAGTGCTCGAAGGAATTACCTTCTCCTTACATGAATCGATTGAGATTTTTAGAAGCAACGGTAAGACGATTGATTCCATTATCTCTATTGGCGGCGGAGCGAAAAACGACACATGGCTGCAAATGCAGGCAGATATTTTTAACGCAAAAATTGAAAAGCTTACAAGCGAGCAAGGTCCTGGAATGGGTGCAGCGATGTTAGCTGCTTACGGCTGCGGCTGGTATCCGTCCCTAAAAGAATGTGCGCAAGAATTTATTCAAACTTCAAAAACCTATAATCCGATTCAGGAAAATGTGGAAGCATATAAAAAGCTATTTACAATTTATCAACAAGTTTATCCACAAACAAAGGAATTAAATGAGCAATTAAGAGAGTTTAGAAAGTAACGGAGAGCTGGCCTAGGTCAGCTCTCTTTGTAAAGGAGTGATTATAAAATGAATTATCGTGAACTAGGTAATACAGGAATCATGATCAGTGAGGTTAGTTTTGGCACATGGGCAATCGGTGGTGCTTGGGGGAAAACCAATGACACTGATGCACTGAAATCTTTGGAATATGCCATTGACCAGGGTGTTAATTTTTTTGATACGGCCGATGTATATGGGGATGGTCATAGTGAAGAGTTACTGGCAAAAGCCACTAAAGGCAGGGAAGACCAGATTTATGTCGCAACAAAGTTCTGCCGGCAGGGCGATATTTATGATCCAAAAAATTATAGCAATGAAAAAGTTAGCGCCTATTGTGAAGACAGCCTTCGCCGTTTGAATAGAGAGGCGATTGATTTGTATCAAATTCATTGCCCGGCAACGGAGATTTTGAAGGATGGCAGTGTTTTTGAAGTACTGGATCGGCTGAAGCAGGAAGGAAAAATCCGTCATTATGGAGTTAGTGTGGAAACCGTTGAAGAAGGTCTTATTTGTTTGGAATATCCAAATGTGAAGAGCCTGCAAATCATCTTTAATATGTTCCGCCAAAAGCCATTAGAGAAATTAATCCCGGAGGCTTATCAAAAAGGGGCAGGGCTTCTAGTAAGATTACCGCTTGCCAGTGGCCTGCTCACTGGTAAGTTTACTCTCGAGCATATATTTGAAGCTGATGACCACCGCCGTTTTAATGAAAATGGAGAAGCTTTTAATGTAGGGGAAACCTTTGCTGGTCTTGGATTCCAGAAGGGTGTTGAATTAGCTGATCAATTAAAGTGGATTGCAGAAGGCCGGAAATCGATGGCGAGCGCAGCACTGCGCTGGATTTTGGACCAAAATGAGATTACTTGTATTATTCCTGGATTTAAAAATGTTAAACAGGTCGAGGACAATCTATCGGCATTGGTTACTAAACCATTTTCAAATGAAGAAATGATTGAGATTCAACGATTCTATCAGGATAGAGTAAAGGATCATATTAGAGGTCCGTATTAAGGGGGTGTTCATTATGATTAACGAAGTTCCTACATCGCATAAGGCAGTGGCGATTACGTTTGATGATGGGCCCAATCCCACCTATACACCCCAAGTATTAGAGATTTTTTCGGAGGCAGTTGGAAAAGCTACCTTCTTTATGATTGGTGAGCAAATGAAGAAATATCCTGAGGTGGTAAAACAAGTGGCTGCCCTAGGACATGAAATCGGCAATCATACGTTTACTCACCCGAAATTATCTCAATTAAGTAACAGCGAATGTTTAGAAGAAATCGAACAAAATGAGAAATTAATAGAGGAACTGACCGGACAAAACCCTGTTGTCTTTCGTCCTCCTTATCTCGATTATAATCAGGGCACGGTTTCATTACTCCAGCAAAAGGGATATCCGATGATTGGTGCACTGAATTTAGAGGCTCAGGACTGGGAACAGCCCGGGGCAAGGCATATCCTCGAAAAATCAAGAGACGTGATAAAAAATGGCAGTATATTAATTTTTCATGATGGTTATGGGGACCGTTCACAAACGATAGAAGCGGTTCGAAAGCTAGTTTCTGAGATAACATCACAAGGCTATCAACTTGTAACGGTGAGCGAACTATTAAAATTAGCATAAAAAGAGGAAGCACAATAAGAGTTTGTGCTTCCTTTTGCTACTCCAGTTTCACGAGTAATTCTATGAGTGTTAAGCGGCTGCCTGCCCTTGTTTCTTTTCGATTTTTTGAAAGGCTAGATAACAGGATGCCATGATGATTCCCGCCGTCATGCTCCCGCCAAAGATAAACAATAGTGCCGGTATAAACCTCATGACAAAAATCGCAGCGATAAACCCAATAATCATCATCATATTGGGAACCGGATTCACTAACATGATGAAGAAAGCGTTTTTAAATAACTGGATAAATTTCACTTCATAGTGAACGTAAACAGGGAATATATACAAAACCGTCATGATCATTGCAAAAATAATGAAGTATAAAGGTATTTGAAGGCTTGTATCGATCTTGATATAGTTCAGGTCAATATAAATAATACACGCTAATAAAGCGAGAACCAGTCCTAATCCATTACTTCTAAGAAACTCTTTTTTATAGGTGCCCCAAAAGGTTTGAAACACAGGGATATCACTTTCACCCATGATCCATTTCCGTATAACCGTAAACATCGCCGTGGTTGCAGGGCTAATTCCAAACAACACGAGACCAAGGAGAGAGCAGCCAATCCATAATAAATTAACATAGGCAAATTTAGTGATCCACTCGGTAAGGGTATAAAGACCACTCATAGATAGCTTATTCATAAAAAGTCCCCTTCTTATGGTGCTTAGTTTTATACAATTATAGACCATTGAAGCTATATTGAACATGACCAACTTTTAAAAAATTGACATATTTTTGATTTTTAAAAATAATATTACAAAATTCGACAAATTGCTGTATTGTAGATAAAAACTATCCTAGAAGGGCGATAATATGTTCTCAAGATTACAAAAATGGAACACATTAAGAAATCAAATACTCGTCGTATTTTTAGTCGTTATGCTAATTGTTTTATTGATTGTCGGACTGTTAACTTTTAATAAAGTGTCAACTTTGCTGAAAAATAATGCCGAAAAACAAATTCAACAGACAGCAGTCGAGGCAAATGGAAGATTAGAATCTTTGTATAAACAAATTAACATGGCCTCGAAATTGGTCATGACGAATGATTCAATTCAAAGAATCTTAACAAAAGCGTATGGCGGATACCCTATTTCTTTTGCCGAGCGCCAGCAATTAAAGGGAATTGTGAATACCATACAAGCTAATACAGAGGGGATTTTTTCTTTTGAACTTTATACCAATACGATGAATCGTTTAATTCCATTAGACGATACAAATCTAGTCACTAGGATTGACGGAAAGTGGATTCAGCAGGCTGATAGCGCGAATGGACGACTGGTTTGGATCGGTGATGATCCGCGGAACTCAGATAATATCCTCGCATTGAGACGAGTGAATTTAATGGGGCGTGACTACGCAAATGGAGGATACTTGCTCATCAGTATTTATCGAAATTATCTTCAGTTTGTGGACCTAGATGAAACTAATATTGAAAATCAGTATTCGATATTATTAGATCAAAATTTAAAGCCAATCCTATCAAACTATAATAAGTCTCTCGAACCGATTATAAAGAATGAAGTCCCAACTCTTTCTTTGGACAACCAGGAGTATATGATAACAAAACAAAGGTCTAATGAAACCGGGTGGACAATGGTCATCTTAACCCCTGTTAAGGCTCTTACAAAAGGAATTAGTGTATTACGTTCGGGATTTATTATATCTGGGATTATTGGCTTCATTATCTTTTTAATTAGTTCACTCTTTCTATCGACTTTTATTACAAGACCGATTATTAAATTAACAAAAACGATGCAGCAGGCAAGCGCAGGCTCATTAACAATGAACCCCAGTGTAACCACTGTCAATGAAATCAATGAATTAAATAGTACCTATAACCAACTGGTTAAAGAAACCAATCATCTGATTAAAATGGTGTATCAAAAGGAAATTACCCGAAGCCGTAGTGAATTAAAAGCATTGCAAGCACAAATTAATCCCCATTTTCTGTTTAATACATTGGACGCTCTTAAGTGGACGCTAGAGGATAAAGATGAGGAAGAACTGGCAGAGTTTGTCGTTGCCATGTCAAATTTATTCCGTTATACGATAACCAAGCAAAACGATGGAGATTGGGTTTCTATAAAGGATGAAATCCAGCATATTGAAAACTATATGGAGATTATGAAGATGCGTTTCGGTGAGCACTTAAAATGGAAGTTAAACATGCCGCTTGAAACAGGGCACGTGAAAATTCCAAAACTGTTAATCCAGCCATTAGTCGAAAATGCGGTTCTCCATGGAGCAGGGAATACAATGAAGCCATGTACGATATCGGTTACAATCCAGCCAACGGCGGATCAAGAGTACCTGCACATACTTATAGAGGATGACGGTCCAGGAATCCATCCAGAAAAATTAGATTCGATTAAACAGGCTATTCAATCAGGCGGGATCATCTCTAAAAGCGGTAATGGAATGGCAATCTCCAATGTACACAAACGTTTAGAATTATACTATCCTGATCGTCTAAGAAGCGGACTTACCATTATGAGTAAAGTAAACATTGGCACAACGGTTTCATTTGTCATACCGGTAAAGGGGGAGGAAAACCATGTTGAAGACAAAGACAATTTTGATCGTAGATGATGAACCAAGAACACGCCAAGGGCTCAAGAAAACATTAGATACTTGGGCAAATGGGCAATATCAAATAAAGATAGCTTCGAATGGAGAAGAAGCTATTGAACTGATGAAGCAACAACAAAAAGTGCATATCCTCATCACAGACATCCATATGCCAGAAATAACGGGTTTACAATTATTAAAGATCGCCAAAGAACAAAATATATCCCCTGTCATCATTGTGATTTCGGCATATTCTGAGTTTGAATATGCCCAGGAAGCCCTTCGATTAGGTGTTATTAATTATTTACTAAAACCCATTAGTAAAAAAGCGTTAATAGAGGCTGTGGAGGAAGCGGTTCAAACGGTGGAGAAAAAAGAACGGGCTGGATTGATCGAGAAAGTGGTGGATACGAAACTCGTTGATGCCAATACCCATAATCCTTCTAACCGTGAGCCGGTTAGGGAAGCGATGGATTATATCAACAACCATTTAAAAAATGAGTTATCCCAAAAGGAAGTAGCTGATCATGTTCATTTAAATCCAAGTTATTTAAGTGTCCTATTTAAAGAACATGTCAAATTAACCTTCAGTGAATATGTAACCCGACGGAGAATCCAGCGTGCGAAGGAATTATTGGTATCTACTAATCTTCCCATTAACGATATTGCAGAAGAATCCGGCTATAAAACGGCTAAATATTTTATTAAGATCTTTAAAGAACTAGAGGGAATGACACCAAGCGCATACCGAAAGGACAATAATGAAAGGGTTTTCTAAAAATAGTAGTATTTTTCCTAATCGTTGTGACCTATTTTTCAGAACTGTCTGAATGTAGACTATAAATGTAAGTAATATCTAGAAAAGGTCATAGGGGGAATCACATTGTTAAAAAAGAAAACGGTTGCAATATTTATGTCTGTAATCATGCTTGTCTCTCTAGTGCTTGCGGGTTGCTCTTCCTCAAGTTCATCTGAGGAAAGCAGTTCAGATGGTAAAAAAGTTATCAAATTCATGCATTTATGGCCGGAAGGCAGCTCCAATGCTCAGTTCTCCATTGTAAAAGACATCATTAGTGAATACGAAAAAGATCATAATGTAAAAATTGAAACGGAAATTTTAAATCCTGATCAATACAGAGAAAAGCTTAAGGTCTTAGCATCATCCAATGAACTTCCTGATATTGGCATGACATGGTCAGATGGATTCATAAAGCCTTATGTAGAAGGTAACATGTTAGCTCCACTAGATGATATCGTTGAGGGAGATGCAGATCTTAAAGATGCGTTTATCCCTGGTGTAAAAGAATCGTATGCAGTGGATGGAAAAACATATGGCCTCCCACTAGAATTAAATATTTCCTACGTGTTCTACAACAAAGAAATTTTCAAGAAATTTAATCTTGAGGTTCCAAAGACTTTCTCCGAGTATAAAAATGTTGTAAAAACCTTAGCAGATAATGGCGTTATTCCTGCGACAGTAGGTGCAAAAGACGGCTGGCCGGCATCATTCTGGTTTATGTATCTAGCAGATCGGATTGGCGGGCCGACTATTTTAACAGATGTTATTAAAGGTAAAACAAAAATGGATGATCCAGCTATTGTAAAAGCAGCCGAAGAGGTACAAAACCTTGTTGATATGGGCGGATTTGTTAAAGGCGCGAGCGCATTATCAAATGACGATGCAAAAGGTTATTTCATGAACGAACAAGCAGCGATGTTCTTAACGGCTACTTGGGAGCTACCAAACTACACAACAAGCCCAGATGTTAAGCAAGAATTTAAAGATAAGATTGGCTATTTCAAGTTCCCAACTTATGAAGGCGGAAAAGGGACAAGCATCAACAGCTACGTAGGCGGCCCTGGTGTTGGTTTATTCGTAGCGAAAGATTCTAAAGTTCAAAAGGAAGCAAAAGATTTTGTTGGCTATCTTGTGAAGAGATGGGGAGAAAAATCAGTGACAGATGCTGGCGTTATTCCTGCAACGAAAGTAGACACATCTAAGCTGGACCTTGCACCAATGTACATTGAAATCTTGAAAGATTTAGGTGAAGCATCAAACGTAACTACTTACTTTGATACTCAATCAAGCCCGGCTGTATCAGAATTACACCATGATTTAGTTACAGCTCTATTCGGAAAACAAGTGACTCCTAATGAGTTTGTCAAACAACATGCGGAAGAACTTGCTAAAGAGAAAAAGTAAAATGACCTAATAGAATTTCAGGTGTAGAGGGCATACAATTTATGCCCTCTATCATTTTAACTTCTTTTCAAAATGGCTGTGTTAAAGATGAATGTTGAATTGGCACTCTGTTGATTGGAGTGGAAGGCACGAAGACTCCTGCGGGAGTACGGGGCAGGGGAGACCCCACAGGCGCTAAAAGCGCCGAGGAGGCTCCCCGGCACGCCCGCGGAAAGCGAAGTGCCTGGAACGGAAATCAACAGACAAGTTTAACACAGCCTTTCAAATAAGAAAGGAGTATTCATATGAGAAGTGTAATGTCAAACAAATGGGTAATAAGCCTTTACGTACTTCCTGCCTTAATTCTTATCCTGTTATTAATTTATATCCCAATTGTCTTAACTGGATATTATGGTTTGATGGACTGGAACGGCATCGGCAAGATGAAGTTCATCGGTTTAGAAAATTACATTGAATTAACAAAGGACACAAAGTTTTGGCAAAGTGCATGGCATTCCCTATTACTCGGTCTTTTTTCAACTTTAAGCTTGGTTGGATATTTAATTTTATCCTTGATTTTAGCAAGTAAAATCAAAGGTGCAAACTTTTTAAGAAAAATCTATTTAATCCCGATGTTATTATCTTCAGTAGCGATCGGACAGCTTTGGGCGAAGATTTTTGACCCAACGAACGGTATGCTTAACAGATTGCTAGTGTTGGTTGGTGTTGAAAATCCTCCGCTTTGGCTAGCGGATTCTAATATCGTATTATTTGCGCTATTCTTTCCAATCGTTTGGCAATATGCAGGTTTCTACATCATTATTTTCTACGCAGCGTTAAAAAATGTTCCTGAAGAACTGATCGAAGCGGCGAAAATAGATGGAGCGACGCCAATTCAAATTGCTTATAAAATTAAGGTTCCTCTTATTGCAGGCGTCATAAAAGTCATGGTTATCCTAGCCATTGTCGGTTCATTAAAATACTTTGACCTGATCTTCGTGTTAACCGGAGGAGGACCAAACGGTGCGAGTGAGGTTATGGCATCTTACATGTATACAGAAGCATTCAGTAAATATAACTTCGGTTACGGAAGTGCGATAGGATTCGGCTTATTGATCATCTGTCTTGTGGCAACATGGCTAATTCAAAAATTACTTAATACAAAAGATGTTGACTATTAAAAAGGGGAGTGAAAAGGATGAGTAAGGTTGCAGTTGAAATACAAAAAACGACCCTATCAGCTTCTTATAAAACCAGTAAATCACTAGGAAACAAAATTGGATTTGGAATTTTGTACTTCGTACTGGCAGTCATTGCGATTATTCAGGTTTATCCGCTAGTATGGCTATTCCTGTTTTCCTTAAAGACCAATCAAGAGGTATTTGGGATGTCACCGTTTGCGCTTCCACAAGCTCCACAATGGGGCAACTATGCAAAGGCTTGGACAGCGGGTCACATCGATGTTTACTTTTTTAACAGTGTGTTGTACACGGTCGCAGCGGTTGTACTTACTGTTATTCTTGCGAGCTTTGTAACGTTCGCGATCACAAGAATGGAATGGAAATTAAGTGGATTAGTTCTAGGTTTGTTTATGGCCGGATATATGATTCCACTTCATTCAACCTTAATTCCATTATTTAATTTCTTTAAAACGGCCAATATGATTGATAATCCAATGTCCGTTATCCTATCGTATGTAGCATTTAACTTGCCGATTACGATCATGATTCTATCAGGATTTTACAGAACAATCCCAAGGGAGATTGAAGAGGCAGCGGTTGTTGACGGCTGTTCGATCCACCGAATCTTCTTCCAAATCACACTTCCAATGACAGTACCTGTTCTATCTACTACTGTCATTATCAACATGATTTACAACTGGAATGAATTCGTATTTGTTAACACATTCCTAAGCTCTGATAAATGGAAAACCATCACAGTTGGGGTGAACAACTTCGTAGGACAGTATTTGACTGACTGGGGTGCTATTGGTGCAACTCTAATGATTAGTATTATCCCAGTATTGATTGCGTACTTTATTTTAAGTGACCGTATTGTCGAGGGAATTGCTGCAGGGTCTGTAAAAGGGTAATAGTGAGAAAAAAGCTGACTTGGGTCAGCTTTTTTTGATTCTCTTGCAAATGAGGAAGACGTGAATGAAATAATCAAAAGAAGAATCGTGCCCTCTCAAGCCGATTTCAATGGCCGGAGGGAACGAATAGCAATTAATCGTGCAACTCCAGCCAAATTTAGCGGTAAGTGGTAACTATTAACCAATAAGGGCCGACTTGTTTCATTTTATTTCGATTAGACGTAAAAAAACCAGCTCCTTCTTTGAGAGGAGCTGGTTTTGGCTAGTTACCTATTTTCTTAGTCCATAATAGCCCAATATGCAGGCTTAGTTTTATATTCTGGATCAAACACAAATGGGGCGTCTTTTCCTACACCATCATTGTATTGCTTTGCTCTGTCGTCTAACCAAGTATGGTTATCCGCTATGCCCCAAAACGTTACGTTGCTGATTTTATCACCTAATTTTTCATATAACTGGAATAAAGCATCATATCTGGCTGCCTGAGCTTTCAATCTTTCACCTTCAGCCACAATAGCTTCATAAGTAGGGAAAGCGGGTCTTGGCGGCCAACCATATAGGCTGACATCTAGCTCAGTTATTTGGTTATCTAAGCCGAGATCAGCGAACATGTTAATGGATTTTTCGATGTCCGCGTTAGAAGGCCAGCCGATTTGGATGTGAGACTGATGACCGACACCGTCGATTGGAACACCTTGCTGTAATAAATCATTAACAAGGTTATATAAGTTCGTTCTTTTTGGCTCTACTTCTGTATTGTAATCATTAATATAAAGCTTGGCATCTTTTGCAGCATATCTTCTAGCAGTCTCAAAAGCTACTTTAATATATTCATCGCCAGTGATTTTGTACCAGGCCGATTCACGCAGACCTTTTTCATTTTGAGGAGCATCGTCAATAACCTCATTCACAACATCCCAAGATTTTATATCATTTTTATAACGCTTTACGATCGTTTTAATATGGGTTTCTAAGCGTTTTAATAGAAGTTTTTTATTCTTTTCACGCTGCTTGGAGTCGGTCTCATCTACCATTGGGTTGCCTTTCTCATCAAGGAAGAACCAATCCGGTACCTGACTGTGCCAGACAAGGTTGTGGAAACGAAGTTCCATTCCATTTTCTTTTGCAAATTTCACTATTTTATCTGCCTCAGTAAAATTAAACTTACCTTCCTCGGGCTGAATATTAATCGGCTTCATGATATTTTCAGCTACGATACTGTTAAAATGCCGTTTTAAAACTTCAGCGTCAGTGCTATTTAACTGATAGGGTTCGACAGCTGCACCAATGGCGAAAGAATCTTTATATCTTTCAGCGATAGACGGTACGGTTAATGCATGAGAAGACTGGTTACTTGTTACTTCAGCAGCTGCCGTAGACATTCCTGCAGGTAATAATAAAGCTAAAGCTAATCCAGTAATGAGGGGTTTACGCATAACTTTTAACATGTATTAATATCTCCTTTATAAGTTATTAGTTGTGGGTGTTTGAAAGGGCTTTCTAAAAAGTCGAACCTAAACCTCCTTATTGTTAGTTTAAAAGCCAGGAGATACGTTGGGGAGTCATTATGTATTAAAGATCTTCTAGGTGTAGTAGTCCTGTCCTAAATATAGTATAACTGTTATAAACTTAGTTTGTCTACCGGATAAACTAAGTTTATTTGCAATTTTCTAAAAATAATAAAAAGGTATGAGAAGGTGTTGTTTTGGCATGTCATAACCTTAAACATGAACATCGAAAAGGGGAATCTCCACGGCTTCCCCAATGAGATCGCCAGAAAGGCCCCACCACGGATTTCCCGCATGAGGTCTAAAGATTACTATAGATTAATCTTGTTATTCACTCATATAATTAGACATAATGAAAAAATTGTTTTTAGAATTTTATAGTGGGGGAATTATGAAACCGTATCTAATTATTAGCCAAATCTTATATGTACTTTCTTTGATTCCCTGGTTTGTTATTTGGGGGTTGTCAATTATGAGCTTTGACGGCGGTGTGAATCTCGCTAATGGCTCTTTTGTTCTAGTGATCTCGCTATTTCCGTTTGCGGTTATCGTAGCTTCCATTCTTGCTTGGGTGTTCCGAGTGAAAAAGCCGCGATTTGCCATCATGATCAATTTAGTCCCGATGTTATGGATTATCGCTTTTTTTGGTTTCATGGTTTTGTAGTTTCATAACGCGGTTCTTTGGGTTGGCAGAGATTTATAGAAAGAGAGGGTAGTGAGTTGAGTACTAATTTATCGACACAAAATAATGCGGAAAACTTTCCGAACCGAAATTTTCTATTATCAACTAAATTTCACCTGCCCCATCCACCCAATCAACACCTAATCCGAGACAGACTATACAATAAATTAAATGGTGCCCTGCAATGTAAACTCACAGTGGTTACCGCCCCACCCGGATATGGGAAGTCCACGGTCGTAAGTGATTGGGTCCGAGATCAACAAATTAACGCTTGTTGGGTGTCGCTTGATGAAGGTGACAACGATGTGCTTCGCTTTTGGGCGTATGTAATCGCCACACTGGATAAAATCCATCCAGAAGTGGGGGGTATCTATGAAACATTGTTGCAGCCGTCGTTAATGTTCTCATCCGAACAAATGATTATCAATCTGATAAATAGGCTGATGGACATTCCGGATGAGGTCGTCCTCATTTTTGATGACTATTATCATATTGAAAGCTTCGAAGTTCATCAATCCATATCGTTTCTTTTGCACCATTTGCCAAGTCATATACATATTTGTTTAATAAGTCGAAATGAACCAGGATTCCAAATTGGCGCACTTCGGGCCAAGGGCCAAATAAATGAAATTAACAGTAATGAGCTGAAATTTACGATTGAGGAAATCTCAGCCTATTGGCTAAAGCAAACGGGTGTGTTCCCAAAACCGTCAGTCCTTCAGCTCCTAGCTGATTCTACGGAAGGATGGATTGCTGGAATTCAGCTGGCTACTCTTTCAGAAAGATCCGGTCAAACTGATACCTTAAATCAGTTTAATGGCAGCCATCGATATATCGTTGATTACCTTATGGAGGAAGTATTTCAACATCTTTCCGATGATCTGAAATTATTCTTAATGAAAACATCCATTCTTCATCGAATGAATAGTGATTTATGTGATAAGATCACAGATCGAAGTGACTCTAGCCAATTACTCAAGCAAATTGAGCTGTCAAATTTTTTCCTTATACCGTTAGATAGCCAGCAATATTGGTATCGTTATCATCATCTCTTCGCCGACTTTTTAGCCGCCCATTTGAAAAAGGAAATGCCAGAAGCCTATAAATCCCTGCATCTAAAAGCTTGTTATTGGTTCATTCAGTCTGGATCTAAGGAAGAAGCGATTCCATATGCGTTAATGGCTGAAAATTATGAACTAGCAGCCGAATTAATTTTGAGTATTGTCTCACCTTTGCTAAGAAGAAGGGAAGTAACAACCTTAGAAAAGTGGTTAAATCAATTACCCACACCCATTATCGAACGTCCGGAGATTTTAATTGTATTAACATGGGCGGAAATGTTGGCAGGTAAATATAAAAATGTAAGTCTTTTTCTTACAAAAATAAAGTCAGCTTTTTCAAGAGAGAATCATAGCGAACTAATCCTCCGTCTACAAGAGGAAGTGGTAGTGTTAGAAAATTTTAATGCCTTATTAATGGGGAATTATGAAGGAGCTATTAAGTTATTACGCCAATTAGCAGAACGGGACACTATGCCTGACGTTAAAATATGGCTTGATTATGGAATTGAGCTAAATTCAGGAGAACTCCCTATCCTTCGCGGGTATTATGGGATGAATGGAAGAGGAAAGCAGGCCCACTTGTTTCATCAACTATACCATACCTTTATAGAAAAAAATCAGTACCAGGAAACGGCATATGCTGCTTATCAGCGTGCAGCTTTTAGTGAAATTCATTACGAACGAAATCAAGATGGGTTGGCACTTGAATATGCGGAGACGGCAATCAGGCTCGCGAGGTCATATAGGTTAGTGGGGGCATATGTCCCGGCAGTGGTTATCAAATCAAAGATAGAATGGGCGAGTGAAAAGTCTAGTAAATCCTTTGAGAGTCTTACTCTAGCAAAAGCATACCTAAATGATTTAAACCTGCAATCTAGTCACTGGAGTCAGCTTTTAACGGCACAGATCGTTCGATTTCAGCTTGCAAATGGTGAGATGGAACAGGTGAATAAATGGGCGGAATCCTGTCGATTTCAAGATTTAACAGAACTTCCTCCTAACCGGGAATTTGAGCTGCTGGTCTATATCCTAATTCTAATTAAAAATGGGCAATTAAAGGAAGCCGATACCTTTGGGAAGTTCCTCCTAAATCAAGCAGAACAAAATGGACGAATGATGACCATGCTTGAATCTCACCTCTATTTAGCCGAGATCTCCCGCGGACTAGGAAAAGGCTTTGAAAGTCTCACCCACTTGAATCAAGCATTGAGACTTGGCGAAAAGCATGGTTACCAACAAATTTTTTCCGATATCGGTTTTAATCCAAAAGAATTGTTTCAACAATACCTTCTAGTGCGAAATAAACGTCACCAGTTGGAACTATTCACAGACGTTTCACAAAACTATCTTACTTCAATCCTGCAACAGGTTGGGATAGATGATTCATCTGAAGAGTCTAGTAACCGAAGCGGAGTTCACAAACTGACGGCTAGAGAAATAGAGGTTCTTCACTGGTTGTCCATGGGCTTATCCAATAAAGAAATTGCCGCAAAGTTGGTAGTAACTGAAGGGACTGTGAAAATCCATCTCAATCGCATTTACAGCAAGCTTGGAGCAAAAGGCAGAGTCGAGGCCATTCGAAAAATGGAACATAAAAGTTGGTAATTCACACGGTTAACATAATGAGATAGGATTTGCGCCGATTTGAATATATAACCCCCACTATAACCTTTGTTAGATTAACAGCAATAGATGATTTGATACCATAGGGATATCAACAGCAAAGGCTGTGATTGGAGGTTACGATAAATGCAGAATCTATATGATGTGATTATTGTGGGCGGCCGGGTTGCGGGGGCTGCATCGGCGTATGAACTGTCTAAGAAAGGCTACAAAATCCTGCTTCTGGAGCGGAGTCAATTTCCAAGTGATATCCTCTCCACCCATAACTTTTTTAACAATTCATTGCTTATGTTAAAAGAAATGGGAGTCCTAGGGAAGCTGCTGGCAACGGGTACACCAACCTACAACCGGGCTTTCATTCAATTTGATGAGGAAGTGATTGATGGAAGATTTCCCGAGGTGGATGGAGAACCCAACTGTTTATGTATTCGCCGAACAATCCTAGATCAAATCTTATTCGAACATGCGAAAAAACAAGAGAATGTAACGGCCCTTCAAAAGTTTCGTGTAACCGATATTTTAATGGAGAATGGAACAGTTGCTGGAATTCAGGCCATTGATCCGAACGGAAGCACGGTTGAATTTAGAGCAAAACTGGTCATCGGCGCCGATGGTAGAAATTCTACTATCCGGAAAAAGGTAAATAGTGAGAAGTGGAAATCTGTTCCTACCGATTTTGCTTCTTATGTAGGCTATGTCAAAAACTTTACCCAAAAGGGAGAACGATGTGCTGAATTTTATAAAATAAAGGATAAATTAATCATCGCTTTTCCAACAAGTGATCAGCTGCATGTGATTGGGATTATGTTTCCGCTTGAAGACAAGGAATGGATGGAACGGTTCAAAGTTAATACTGAAGGTGCTTTTCGTGCTCTGGTCGATTTTGGTTTTGGTAATACTGATTTTCCAGATCGATTACAGGCAGCCGATTTTACATGTCAGGTTAAAGGATTATTGGGCTATGACAATGACTGGTACAACGGAATGGGCCAGGGCTGGGCACTAGTTGGAGATGCCCTTTCCTTTAAGGACCCAGCCGTGGGTCAAGGTATGCATGATGGTCTGTACGGGGCACGAATTCTTGCTGAAGTCCTCGGTCAGCACAAAGATTGGTCCATGAACTGGGAGCAAATGGCGGACCAATACAACCAAAGAATGAACGAAAAAATGCTTGCTAGGTTTGAAATGGCTTGCCAATTTACGAAGAATAGGCCATTCATGGAGGAACAACATTTGGTCAATCGATTAATCGGGATGAACCCAGACCTAACCCAAACCTTCCTAGGGTTTTATAATTATGCCAATGAACCAAAGGAGTTAGAAAGTAAGATTCAAAGTATGATTGAGAGTAATCGTTAGAGGTTCTTTAGCTTGGGAGCCACGGGGACGAAGAAAATAAACTACTAAAATGGATGCTGATTAAATAAGTGCTGCTTATTCAATCAGCATTTTTTTTGCGTGCCCAGCAAGCAGGGGTGTTACTACCTGTTGCAGGTAAAGAATGGCGCCCTATTGTAAAATGCAACAAAATTGCAACCACTTCATAAATCAGGTATGGCCTTATTACTTTCTCTTAATAGTTCTAAAAATACGCTTAACGCTTTAGTCTGGAATGGCGATCGTAAGACAACTGAAAATTTCCGTATCATTGGAAGTTGTTTTACGTTTATGACATTTAAAGAGCCCATTGAACATTCCTTACGAATCGCCCAGTAAGAAAGGAGACTAACACCAAGACCTGCTTCTACAGATTCCTTAATTAGTTGTGTACTTCCAAACTCCAATGTTTTTTTCGGAATGATTTCACATAATCTGAACATTTTCTCAGTTACTTCTCTAGTTCCAGATCCATTTTCCCTGACAATCCACGTTTCTTCCTCTAATTCTGATATGTTAATTTCACCATTTTTTTGTGCCAATCTATGTTTTGGTGATACCACCAGATACATGGAATCTTCTGCAAAAGGTTCGATTACTAAATTTTTATCTTTGAATTCCCCTTCCACAATTCCCACATCTAATTGGTGCTCCAAAACTAATTTTGCTACCTCTTTTGTGTTCCCAATCGTAATGGTTGGAGTGATTAATGGATATTTCCTATACATTTTTGCAATAACATGCGGCAAAACGTATTCCCCATATGTATAACTGGCACCAATTGAAAGAGGGCCACTCGACTTGTTGGTTAGATCATCTATTAAGTAATGCATTTTTGTATAGAGACCTAATATCTCTTTTGCGTGATGATAGACAATTTCCCCAGCTTTATTTAAGCGTACAAATTTATTACTGCGCTCCAACAATTTTGTCCCCATGGTCCTCTCAAAAGATTGAATATACTGGCTTACTGCAGGTTGAGTCATATGTAATTCTTCTGCTGCACGTGAAAAGTTTTCCATCTCTGCTACCGTTACAAAGACTTGTAACTGTTGATCCATTTTTATCAACCCTTTTACAGTTTATTTTTTATTATATAGTTTTACTTATGATAAGCATCATAAATAATTATTTTTCTTATAGATAGAAAAGGTTTAGTCTGAGATTGTTAATAAATATAGGTGGTGATGAGATGGAAGCGCAATACACTAGAGTAAATAAAGAGCCTATCCAACCCCTAAAAAAAACCTCATCTTTTGGCCAATGGATCGGTGGAATTGGCTTTACCTTTATGATTGCCTTACTGGGCTACTTATTGGCAAAAACGCCTGGATTTGATCATGTTGGTCAATTAGCATCCGCGATTGTGATCGCAGTCATGTATCGGCAATTTTTTGGTTACCCTGAATTCCTCCGTTCAGGTATAGGATTTTCTTCGAAAAGATTATTACGGTTTGCGATTATTTTGTATGGACTTAAGCTCAATATAGGTACGGTTTTACAGGATGGTTTAGGATTACTTGTTCGAGATACTGGGGTTATTATCTTTGCTATCTTGGTAACAGTATGGCTAGCTCGAATGTTGAAGGCAGATAAAAATATATCACTTCTACTTGGAGTAGGTACAGGGGTGTGTGGTGCGGCAGCCATAGCTGCGATAGCGCCAATTATTAAATCAAAAGATGAAGATACCGCCATGGGTGTTGGTATTATAGCTTTAGTTGGGACGATTTTTGCGATTTCTTATACGATATTACGGCCCTTCTTAGCGTTGTCAGACTTAGATTATGGCATTTGGTCAGGAATTAGCTTACATGAAATTGCTCACGTTGCCTTAGCTGCAGCACCAGGGGGACAAGATGCACTAGCTATTGGTTTACTTGCAAAATTAGGTCGAGTGTTTTTACTTGTTCCTCTGTGCTTTCTTTTGATGTACATCATGAAAAGGAAAAGATCTAGGGACGAATGTTCTGAAACGAAAGTTGAATTTCCTTGGTTTTTAATAGGGTTCATTATCATGAGCATTATGGGAAGTTATGTCATGGGTACAACTATTCCAGTATCAAGTGAATTTATGAATGGTATTTCCAAGCTTACTACATGGTATTTAACAGCAGCAATGGTCGGACTCGGATTAAATGTAAGTCTTCGGGATCTTCGTACGAAAGCATTAAAACCGTTAATCGCGATGGGGATTACATCTATCTGTCTTTCCATTCTAGCTTACTTTATTGTATAAAAATTCAGATAGTTAGCTTTAATATTGATAATGTAAAAAAGCATGAGGACAAAAAATTTTCCTCAAGCTTTTTTTATTTCGAATTAGTATGGAATGGATAGCTTGAAGAGTTTATCACAGATGCAAAAATAGTTCCTAGTCCTAGGAAGAGTCTAAGCTTGATGATAAAGGGTTTTTTAATATGAATGATAGCAAAATTGGGAATTAAAAAAGAGTGGGGTTGGCAAATCAAGCAGTTTTACAGAAGAAATCAGTTGGCATGGTTCTTGCATTATAAATGATAAGTAAATAGAGAAAGGAGGGAGGAGATGAATCACCAGCTACTCTGTGAGAGTCTCAGAAAAGAATGACAACAATTCAAGTATTCCTTTCCATTTTTTCTGGAACGATTGTTGGATTCGTACTTGGTTTGCTCGGTGGAGGTGGATCTATTCTTGCGGTTCCTCTTTTGCTTTACGTTGTCGGTATGAAAGATCCTCATGTGGTCATTGGCACGACAGCGTCAGCCGTAGCTATAAATGCCTACGTAAACCTTATACCACACTCACGTGCCGGTAATGTGCAGTGGAAGGCAGCAATTGTTTTCGCCATCCCTGGTGCCCTGAGTGCTTATACAGGATCAATGATTGGAAAGTTGGTACCTGGGAAACAGTTATTGTTTCTTTTTGCCATTCTGATGATTGTTATGGCTGTAAAAATGGTTTCGCCAAAAAAAGAGGAGAGTAGTCAAGCAGACAATCTTAAAAATCAAATCAAAATGCCACAGTTGATCATCATGGCGATCCTGGTGGGATTGTTATCCGGATTTTTCGGGATTGGCGGAGGATTTTTGATTGTTCCTGGCTTGATTTTTGCGGCCAGAATGCCAATGATTGCGGCAATTGGAACTTCTTTGGTATCAGTCGGTACATTTGGACTTACAACAGCAGTGAGTTACAGTTTTTCCGGCCTCATAAACTGGTGGGTTATGTTGGCGTTTGTTGGAGGCGGAGTTGGCGGTGGAATGGTGGGAGCAAGGCTTGCGGCACGCTTAAGTAAGCAGCGGCGCACACTCCATTATATATTTTCCGGTGTAGTTATGTTCGTCGCCATATACATGCTGATTATTAGTGCTGAAGCCTTAGATTTGTGAGCCGCTTTACTAAAATGGAGATGAGGAAATAAGAATGCTAAATGTGAAGAATGAGACACATTACAAAATTTTGATTATAGGCGGTGGGAGTGCTGGAATTACGGTTGCAGCCCGTCTCCTGCGTGAAGCACACAGCCTAAGCGGAAATATTGCTATCGTTGATCCCGCAACAAAACATTATTATCAGCCATTATGGACACTTGTCGGAGCTGGCGAAGCGGATAAAACGGTGACACAAAGGGAAGAAGCATCCGTAATTCCGAGTGGAGCCGTTTGGGTGCAAGATGCGGTTACAGCATTTCAACCAGATGAAAATGCGGTTGTAACTGCATCTGGAAAGAAACTGCACTATGAGTATCTAGTTGTTGCTGCAGGGATTCAAATTGATTGGCATAAAATCAAAGGGTTGAAAGAAAGTATTGGAAAGAATGGGGTATGTAGTAATTACTCTTATGACTATGTTGATAGCACATGGGAAACGATTCGCAACTTCAAAGGAGGTACTTCCATCTTTACGAATCCGAATACTCCGGTGAAGTGTGGTGGAGCCCCTCAAAAAATCATGTATTTGGCGGATGATTATTTCAGAAAATCAGGAGTGCGCCCACACTCTTCAGTTATTTTTGCTTCAGGCAGCCCAAGCATATTCAATGTGAAAAAATATGAACAGGCACTTAACAAAATAATAGAACGAAAAGAAATCGAGACATGGTTTATGCACAATCTCATTGAAATCGATGGTGAAAAAAAGCAAGCGACATTCGAAAATCTGAACACACAAGAACGTGTAAATATCCAATATGACATGATTCATGTGGTACCACCAATGAGCGCCCCTGACTTTATTAAGAATAGCCCGCTTGCGGCAAGTAATGGTTGGCTGAATGTAGACAAATATACGCTGAAGCATCAATGCTTTGACAATGTTTTTGGCATTGGGGACTGCACCAACCTGCCTACGTCGAAAACGGGGGCTGCGATTCGTAAACAAGCACCCGTACTTGTAAAAAATTTACTTCATCGGATGCGAGCCAAACCATTGGTTCATCAATATGACGGTTATACATCATGCCCGCTTGTTACCAGATATGGACGGCTTATACTGGCCGAATTCAATTATGATTTACAGCCGCAGGAAACCTTCCCGATCAATCAGGCACGCGAGAGGTACAGCATGTATGTATTGAAGAAAAACTTCCTTCCCGTTATGTATTGGAAGGGAATGCTCAAAGGTAGGATGTAATCATGTTTCTGATAGTCATAACAAAACAAAAGCAAGCGTTTAAAAGGAGGATGACTGATGTTACTCAAATACTTTTATGATGAGAAACTGGCTCAAGCTTCATACCTTGTGGGATGTCAGGATACGGGTGAAGCAATCATTGTTGATCCGTCACGCAACATAGAACCTTACATTGAAACAGCAAGAGCACATGGTGTTCAGATTGTGGGTGCAACGGAAACACACATCCACGCGGACTTTTTGTCTGGATCGCAGGAGCTAGCTTCCAGGCTGGGAGCCACATTGTATTTTTCTGATGAAGGAGGACCGGACTGGAAATATGAGTACGCAACTGGGTATGAACACTTTTATCTTAGAAATAGAGATGTTTTTGCTATTGGAAATATCCAATTTGAGGTGATGCATACACCAGGACACACACCTGAACATATATCGCTGCTTGTAACAGATGGCGGTGCATCTATCAAGGGCCCGATCGGCATATTTACCGGAGATTTTGTGTTTGTCGGTGACGTGGGCCGTCCCGATTTATTAGAAAAAGCCGTGGGGGTACGAGGTTCCTCAGAAAAAATGGCACGCATGATGTATCGGTCACTAAAGCAGTTTAAAAAGCTTCCTGACTATCTGCAAGTATGGCCAGGACATGGAGCGGGCAGTGCCTGTGGTAAAGCGTTAGGAGCAGTACCTTCTTCAACCATCGGCTATGAAAAACGGACAAATTGGGCATTGCAATATGATAACGAGGATCGTTTTATAGAAGCGCTGTTGGCTGGACAGCCGGAGGCACCCCCTTATTTTTCAATGATGAAGCGGTTGAATAAAGAGGGGGCACAGCAAATCCAAAGGATGGCAGTACCGCTTCGTATGGATGTTTCGATCGGGATTGTGCAGGAATGGGTGAAAGAGGAAATGGTCATTGATACGCGTCCAGCCAGTGATTTTGCTGCCAAGCATTTACAAGGCGTGATGAATATTCCTTATAATAAATCATTTGTAACTTGGGCGGGATGGCTGCTGAATTATGACCAGCCAATCTATCTTCTAGCAACCAATACGGATGTGGAAGATATCGTGAAGGATCTCCAGTCCATTGGATTGGATCGTATCGTTGCCACAATGGATCCATGTGTGATGGAGCTGCTAGGTGAGTCTGATTCGCGTGGAATGAAATATGAAGAAGTGACATTGGATCAGGTAGAGGGCGCAATTCAAACAGAAGGCATATATGTACTTGATGTCCGAAGTAAGAGCGAGTGGGAAGAAGGCCATATTCCGCAGGCGAAGCACGTGATGCTCGGTCATCTGCAGGAACAGGCACACACCATTCCGCATGATAAACCCATTTTAGTTTATTGCAAAACTGGCGGAAGATCTGCTATCGCTGCAAGCCTTCTGCAAGTTCATGGTTTTAAAGACGTACAAAGTCTTGTGGGCGGTTATGAGGAATGGAGAAAACAGGAAAAGTTGCGAACCACTAGAGATGTTTAAATGAAATCTTTGAATGTTATCATCTATGCGAAATATTTACCATGTTTGCAAACTTGCCAATGCTTATAATGAAAGCGTTTATAAAATTAACATTCGCGGTATTCGGAATTCAATCAAGAATTCTATAAAAATAAGGCGATTTTATAAGGGCAATAAGTTGGCATGAAAATTGCGTATATAAATTACGTAAAGAGATTTATGCATAAGCAAACATAAAAAGGAGAGATACTTCATGAAATATAATTTTGACCAAGAAATCTGTCGCCTGGGCACTGACTGTGAAAAATGGGATAATCTTAAAACTCAATTTGGTGTAAAGGATGTTATTCCGATGTGGGTGGCCGATATGGATTTCCCGTCTCCGCAACCTGTCATCGAAGCGTTAAAAAAGCGGGCGGAGCACGGTGTTTATGGCTACGGGCTTAGATCAGACTCGTATATGGAATCCATTGTTGACTGGATAAAAAGAAGACATCGATGGACCGTTAAGAAAGAATGGATTACCCACAGCCCAGGCGTAATTCCGGCCTTATCGCTTTCGATTCAGTCCTTTACGAAGCCAGGAGATAAAATTATTATCCAACCGCCTGTATACCATCATTTTGCCCGTGTGATCCAAGCGGCCGGCCGTGAAATTGTAAGCAATCCGCTTATGCTTGAAAATGGGCGTTATTCCATGGATTTCGAAGACTTGGAGGCAAAGATAGATGCAAAAGTAAAAATGTTAATTCTTTGTAGTCCTCATAACCCGATCGGAAGGGTATGGAGCAAAGAAGAATTGACGAGGTTGGGACAGCTTTGTATAAAGCACAACATTCTCATTGTAGCGGATGAAATTCATTTTGATTTTGTCTATAAGACACATACTCACATTCCTTTTGCTTCTATTTCAGAAGAGTTTGCGAATCACTCCCTTACCTGCATTGCGCCAAGCAAAACTTTTAACATGATGGGTGTGCAGACGTCGAGTATTATTATTCCAAATCAGCAACTGCGCGATAGGTATAATCAGGAACTTCATACATTATCCATTGGTTCGCCAAACATATTTGGCGTTGTTGCGTTAGAGGCTGCTTACCGCTATGGAGAAGAATGGCTGGATCAGCTCCTTGATTATTTGCAGGGGAATTTGGAGTACACTTTGAGTTACTTCCGCAACAACATCCCGCAAATCAACGTCATCCAGCCAGAAGGCACATACCTTGTATGGCTGGATTGCCGGGAATTGTGTTTTTCAGTTAAAGAACTGGATGATTTTATGTTACAGAGAGCAAGAGTGGCAATGAATGAAGGGCACATTTTCGGTAAGGAAGGTGAAGGATTTATGAGGCTAAATATTGCTTGTCCGCGTTCGATGTTAAAAAATGCGCTGGGTGGAATAGAAAACGCTGTCGCTTCTTTATGTAAGGTTCATTAAGTTATTTTGTGATGATGTTTATTATTCCATATAACAAACGCTATAGGAGAGGAGGATCATATGGCAGGCTTTATTGGCATACAGCAGTTTATTCAAGACTACACGGAGAACACGGCAGAAATCCTTGGTTTGGATATAACTGTACTTGATGAAAAGGGTGTTCGCATTAGCGGGACCGGCTATTATAAAGAGCTCATTGGCAAAGCGGCTCCGGAAGGCTCCTTTTTCAAAATGATATTGGAAACTGGAGAGCCTGGAGTAATCTACGATGTAAAAAAAGATGAGTCGCAATGTATGAAGTGTCAATTCGTTAATCAATGCAAAGAACTCGCTACCATTGGATTTCCAATTGTAAAGCAAGATAAACTAGTTGGCGTCATTGGCATGATTGGTTTTTCTCATAAACAAAAGGAAAAAATGATTATAGAATCAGAGAAGCTGATACGTTTTTTAAGCAATGGTAGTACATTGTTAGGCAATAAATTAGCGATGCTAGACCTTGGTAAAGAAAAGGGGTGTAAAATTCAAGAGGATATCCCGGTCCCCTCAAATACCATTTCTTTTGAAAACATTCTTGGTAAAGATTCTGGGCTTCAAGATGTGATTAAAAAAGCAAGAAGGATTATAAACAGCCCATCCACTGTCCTGATAAGGGGAGATAGCGGTACGGGGAAGGAATTATTAGCCAAAGCGATTCATTTTGAAAGCAAGCGCCGAACGTATCCATTTGTAGCAGTCAATTGCGCCGCCATACCTGAAAGCTTATTGGAAAGTGAGTTGTTTGGTTATGAGGGGGGATCATTTACCGGTTCAAACCGGAATGGGAAAATAGGAAAATTCGAATTAGCGGACAATGGAACCATTTTTCTTGATGAAATTGGGGATATGCCTCTATTCTTGCAACCCAAATTATTACGGGTTTTACAAGAAAGAGAGATTGAAAGAATCGGTGGAAAAAAAGCAATCGGGATTAATGTACGGGTAATTGCGGCCACTCACCGAAACTTAGAAGAAATGGTGCAGAAGGGCACTTTTCGCGAGGATTTGTACTATCGTCTCAATGTCATTCCCCTCCATACTAAATCCTTACAAGAGCGGCGTGATGATATCGCCTTGTATCTCGAACATTTCATTCAAAAACATTGCAGGATCATGCAAAGGTCTCCACTGAGACTTGACCCTATGCTAGAGCGATGGCTTATACGTTATGATTGGCCGGGGAATATACGGCAGTTGGAAAACGCCGTAGAATATATGGTCAATATGGCTGAATCAGATATGATCGGCTTCCATGATGTACCTGATTATATACTTCAACAGGATCGTCTCTCTGTCGAGAGTAGAGGAATGAGTTTAGAACAAATGATTTCAGAATATGAAAGAGATGTAATCCAGAGCTACTTCTTAGCTGAAAAATATGATAAAGAACAAATCGCCCGGGAACTACAGATTAGCCTGTCTACTCTTTATCGTAAGTTGGAAAAATATAATTTATGTTAACTTCATAAAAAGTTAATTGAAATGAAAGCGGGAGAGTGCTTCTATCATTTTCCCGCATGGATTTTTAGAGAGGGGTGAGGACAAAAGAAGCAGGTAGAGCTACGTTTTAAAATAACTGAAATTTCTAAAAAGAAACAAAAGCTTAACAGCCAGAAGAGGCAATACAAATTGCATTTGAACTATGAATAAATAGGGGGACATGCTATGGGGAGATTAGAAGCAGAGTTAAGTAACGTGTTAGAAGGGCGAAATTCAAAAGGATCATTACAACGGAAGCTGAAATCTAGACATTTAACAATGATGGCTATTGGGGGCGCTATTGGAACGGGATTGTTTGTATCCAGCGGATCAACGATTAGCACTGCAGGGCCGGGAGGAGCGCTTGCTGCGTATATTCTGGTCGGCATTATGGTCTATTTTGTCATGAATAGTTTGGGAGAGCTATCGGCCTTTTTACCGGTTCCAGGGGCCTTTGACATTTATGCCTCAAAGTATGTTGATCCTGCGTTTGGCTTTGCGTTAGGTTGGAACTATTGGTATACAACCGCGATTACGGTTCCTGCTGATTTGGTGGCCTCTACCCTTATAATGAAGTATTGGTTCCCAAACGTACCTTCTCTCTGGTGGAGCGCACTATTTCTGGGGTTGCTGCTAATCTTAAATATTTTATCAGTCAAGGCATTTGGGGAAACTGAATACTGGTTTGCCGGTATTAAGGTCATCTCAATCATCGTGTTTCTCGTTATTGGGGTTGCCATGATTTTTGGAATTATGGGAGGACATGCGGTCGGGTTTAGTAACTTTACCCAAGGAGATGCTCCTTTTCATGGAGGGCTGATATCTATCTTTAGTGTAATGCTCGTCGCTGGTTTTGCATTTCAGGGAACCGAAGTTATTGCGACGGCTGCTGGTGAAACCGATAATCCTTCGAAAAACGTACCGAAGGCGATTCGTTCCATCTTTTGGCGAATCCTCATCTTCTACGTATTAACGATTTTTGTTATTGGCTTGATAATTCCTTATACAGATCCGAACCTACTTAAATCCGGCGTTAAAAATGTTTCTATCAGTCCCTTCACGCTCGTTCTTCAAAGAGCCGGTTTGGCATTTGCGGCTTCAGTTATGAATGCCGTGCTCCTTACGTCTGTTTTATCGGCAGCTAATTCAGCAATGTATGCGTCTTCACGTATGCTATGGGCATTGGCGAAAGAAGGAAAGGCACCACGCATCTTTGGACGGCTTAACCGGAGGGGAATTCCCATGTTGGCTCTGTGTACGACGGCGATTTTAGGACTTATCTCTTTTTTGGCTTCCCTTTTTGGAAATGGTTCGGTTTTTATTTGGCTGGTAAATGCTTCAGCTCTTACCGGATTTATCAAGTGGTTAGGTATTGCCGTCAGTCATTATCGTTTTCGTAAGGCATATGTGGCACAAGGAAGAGATTTAAATGACTTGCCGTTTAAAGCCAAATGGTACCCGCTGGGTCCGGTTATCACGCTATTATTTTTTGTGGTTTTCATTCTTGGACAGCATCTTTTTTCCGGACATCAAGTTAGCTGGGCAGAAATTCTCGCGACATATATTGGTCTTCCTATTTTCTTGCTTCTCTGGCTTGGTTATAAATTCATTAAGAAAACAAAAGTTGTTCCTCTTATGGAGTGTGATTTTGAACGCAAAGAATAGTAGGGAAAGCTGTGTGTAATGTACGGCGCTTATTTTCAGAGGAACAGTAAACACAATTCCGTTTAAACAGGATTACATAAAAAAAAAGAGGTGGTTTTTATGATAAAAGAAACAATCATAACCAAACAAGCTCCCAAGGCTATCGGTCCTTATTCACAAGGTATTAAAGCAGGAAATGTTGTGTACACTTCAGGGCAGCTTCCGATTCATCCTAAAACCGGAGAAATGCCTGATAGTATTGAGGAGCAAACAAGGATGTCACTGGAGAATCTCAAGCAGGTTATAGAAGCGGCAGGAGCTAGCTTACAGCAGGTAATAAAAACAACGGTTTTTTTAAGCGATATGAATCATTTTGCCGCGATGAATCAAGTATATGGCGAATTTTTTTCCGTGAATTATCCGGCTAGAAGCGCAATTGAAGTTGCTCGTTTACCAAAAGATGCTTTGATTGAAATCGAAGCGGTCGTTATGATTTAATCATAATCATTGAAAAGAGAACGTCAGATTAATATTCTCTTTTCTTTATTTACATATGGCTTTAAACAGAAGATACAGGAGGAGATTTATATGAATTTAGCACAATTCCCTAGACAACGTTATACACCAACATATACACCCATTGAGAAATTACATCATTTTTCTGAAGTTCTTGGTGGTCCTTCGATTTATATTAAACGAGATGATTTACTTGGGCTGACGGCCGGTGGAAATAAAACAAGAAAACTAGAGTTCCTTGTTGCCGATGCATTGGAAAAAGGCGCGGATACGTTAATTACATGTGGAGGCATTCAATCAAATCATTGCCGTTTAACGCTGGCCGCTGCCGTCAAAGAGAAAATGAAGTGCATTCTCGTATTGGAAGAGGGGCTTTTAACAAATTCTGAGCCAGATTTTAATGGGAACTATTTTCTGTATCATTTACTGGGCGCTGAAAAAGTCAAGGTTGTACCTAATGGGACAGACTTGATGAAAGAAATGCTGAAAGTAGCTAAAGAGGTAACGAATGAGGGAAATAAGCCTTATATCATTCCGGTTGGGGGATCGAATGGTATTGGTGCAACGGGATATGTTGCTTGCGCTCAGGAGATTTTGGCACAGTCCTTTGATCAAGGCGTCAATATGAATGCTGTTGTTTGTGTAAGCGGTAGCGGGGGAATGCATGCAGGTTTGGTGACTGGATTTTATGGAAATCAAAGTAAAATACCGGTAATCGGAATAAACGTAAGCAGAGGAAAAGTGGAACAAGAAGAGAAAGTTTTTCAGCTTGTTAAAGAAACTTCAGCACATATCGGCATTCCAAATTCAATCCCTGGTGAGGCTATTACGTGTTTTGATGAATATGTCGGACCAGGCTATGCTATACCTACGCCTGAAATGGTGGAAGCTGTCAAGCTCATGGCAAGAACAGAAGGAATTTTGCTGGATCCGGTATATACAGGTAAAGCAGCAGCGGGATTCATTGATTTAATACAAAAAGGCACCTTTAAGCCGGACGATAACATCCTGTTTGTACACTCTGGCGGAGCCTCAGCGTTATACGCCAATACTTCGCTCTTTTATTGAAGTTTAAGAGGGAATTCTCCTATTCATACGGGTGGTATTTTTGGATGGATGAGAAAATTAATAGGTTATATCGATTGATTTAAAAAGTTTCTGTTGATGGACATATCTTCAGATGTGTCCATCAGATTTAAAAAAAGAGTTGTATGAATGAATTTAGTTTACGAAAATATGTAATCGCATACAAAAATATCTTGAAAAATGACAATTCACACTTAGGGTCCAATGAAATAAAGGTTATTGTGCCAAATGACCATGAAAGAGAGAGTGTAAATAATGAACTATTCATCAAAACTAGTAAAAGTAAATAAAGATCCAGGGCATGGCTCACACATCTCTCCTGTTTATATGACTTCCACGTTTGTTTTTGATAATGCAGAAATTGGAGCAAAACGCTTCGCAGGAGAAGATCCAGGATTTATGTATTCACGCCTGGGAAATCCAAATGTTCGAGAGCTAGAAGAGAAGGTAGCGGCATTGGAATTTGGTGAAGGTTGTTTGGCGTTCTCATCTGGGATGGCTGCTATAACTGGTTGCCTTTTGGGTATTTTGCAGGCAGGGGATCACGTTGTTGCACACACAGCGTTGTATGGGGCGACGCACGCATTTCTAACCAAAACGGTAAAGAAGTTTGGAATTGATGTAACATTTGTACAATTTAAAAATGGGGAAGAGCTTGAACCACACATTACAGATAGAACGAAAGTGGTTTACTTTGAAACACCTTCCAATCCTACGCTTTCCTTAGTGGATATGAAAAGTGTAGCGGCGTTCGCCAAGCAAAAGGGTATCTTAACCGTAGTTGATAATACGTTTTTGTCCCCATATTTCCAAAATCCTATTCTATGCGGAATTGATATTGTCGTCCACAGTGCAACAAAATATTTGTCCGGTCATGGATATCTTATTGGTGGACTAGTGATTTCCAGCAAGGAAATTATTGATCCGATGAGAAAAGAAGTGCAGAAGACAATGGGAGCAAATATGGCCCCAATGGATGCCTGGCTTCTCTGTCAAGGGATACGTACATTACACATTCGCATCGATCGTTCACAAGAAAATGCACAAATTTTGGCTGACCGATTGGAAAAACATAAGGCTATAGAGAAGGTGTATTTTCCAGGACTAGCAAGTTTCGAAGATAAAAATATTATGGAGAAACAAATGAAAGGTCCTGGAGCAATGATTTCTTTTGTTTTGAAGGGGGGATACCAAACAGGTGTTAAACTTATGAATTCAGTAAAATTGTGTACTTTAGCAGTTTCCCTAGGGGACATAGGTACACTAATTCAACATCCAGCTTCGATGACACATGCGATTATCCCTAAAGAAGAAAGAGAAAAAGCAGGTCTCAATGATGGACTCGTTCGTTTTTCGGTTGGAATTGAAGATGTGGAAGATATATGGAAAGATCTCGAAATGGCATTAGAATAACGGAGGGTATCAGTGTCCACCTCTATTCGGAAGAAGCTCTAAACAACCTACTCATAATTTTTTGTGTAGAGTATACGAAAAATTATCAGAATAATATAAAAATATGAATATTTGTAATAGTATAATTTTTATTGGTTTTCTAGAAAATAAGCTGTTATTGCTAGATTACAATCAAGAATCAGATTTATTTGGTTATGAGGGAGGTGATTTCACAGGATCAAGACGTGAAGGGAATATTGGAAAATTTGAATATGCGCATAAAGGGGGATATTTGTATGAAAAAGAGTTTAAAAATAGTCGCTTTTTCGTTACTCGTTTCACTTATGTTAACTGCATGTGGAAAAACGCAGAATCAAGCAACCACTCAACCGGATAATCAGGCAGCTGGGAGTAAGAATCTACTAAAGCAAATTAAAGCAGAAAGAAAAATTAAAATTGGAACAGAAGGAACCTATGCACCGTTTAGCTACCATGATGCTTCAGGAAAATTAACTGGTTTTGATATCGAAATCGCTGAGGAAGTAGCGAACAGACTTGGTGTGAAACCAGATTTTATTGAAACTCCATGGGACGGTATATTTGCAGGACTTGATTCGAAGCGATTCGATATCATTGTTAATCAAGTTGGAATACGTCCTGATCGTCAGGAAAAATACGATTTTTCTGAGTCATATATTGTGTCAAAACCTTTCTTGATTGTTCACAAAGACAATGACACTATTAAATCATTTGCAGATTTGAAAGGAAAAAAAGCAGCTCAGACACTAACTAGTAATTTTAAGGATATAGCAATATCCAACGGTGCTGAAATCGTGGGAGTCGAAGGATTTAATCAATCCGTTGATTTAATACTTTCAAAACGCGCTGATGCGACTGTGAATGATGGATTATCCTATCTCGATTTCAAAAAGCAAAAGCCTGATGCACCTATTAAAGCTGTAGCAGAGCTTGATGAACCGGCACAAATGGGAATTATGTTTAGGAAGGGGAATAAAGAATTGGTAGAGGCCGTAAATAAAGCACTCTCCGACATGAAGAAAGATGGTACGTATTTAAGCATCTCACAAAAATACTTTGAAACCGATGTTTCAAAATAAGGAGTGTTCCAATGTTTGCTGATGAAAGAATGCTACGAATTATTGACATCATTGTAAACTCATTTTTACCGATGTTAAAAGCAGGGATCGCTTTTACCGTACCGTTGACACTTATATCTTTTTTTCTGGGACTCATTCTTGCTTTGCTTACAGCACTGGCTCGAATCTCGGGAATTCAAGCTCTCGACGCTGTTGCAAGATTTTATGTATGGGTAATTAGGGGAACACCGCTGCTTGTACAGTTGTTTATTATTTTCTATGGTCTTCCAAGTGTTGGGATTACAATTGGTCCGCTGCCATCGGCTATTATCGGTTTTACAATTAGTGTTGGCGCCTATAACTCAGAGATTATTCGCGCAGCTATACTTTCAATTCCCAAGGGTCAATGGGAGGCCGCTTACTCAATCGGGATGAGCTATCGTCAAGCATTAAAAAGGATTATTCTTCCTCAAGCAACAAGGGTGTCTGTCCCACCCATGTCAAACAGTTTTATTAGCTTGGTAAAGGATACATCATTGGCTGCTACAATAACAGTGACCGAAATGTTTAGAATCGCTCAGCAAATTACAGCAACAACCTATGAACCATTGGTACTTTATTGTCTAGCAGGATTTATTTATTTGATTTTCAGTACAGTTCTTTCTAACGCTCAAGGACGTATGGAAAAACGACTTGATCGATATGTGGCGGGCTGATTTGATAGGAGGATATTTAAGTGATTGAGATAAAGAACCTGCATAAGCAGTTTGGGCAAACAGAAGTTTTAAAGGGAATCGATTTGAAAATAGAGGAAGGCAATACGGTTTGTATTATTGGACCTTCGGGATCAGGTAAAACAACTTTGTTACGCTGTTTGAATTTACTGGAAATACCTACAAAAGGAACTATCAAGCTTGGAAAATATTCTTTGGATTTTCGGGATAAAAAACAAGTTCCAAAAGATAGGGTTATTAAGTTCCGTCAACAAACAGGTATGGTTTTCCAGGGGTATAATTTGTTCCCTCATATGACTGCACTTGAAAATGTTATGGAAGGTCTGTTCATTGTTCGTAAGCAAGACAAGGAACTTTCACGTACTAAAGCTCTTCACTTGCTAGAAAAGGTAGGATTAAAGGAACGTGCAAACCACTACCCATCTCAGCTATCCGGGGGACAACAACAACGCGTAGGAATCGCCCGAGCGATGGCAATGGAACCTGAAGTCCTACTTTTTGACGAACCTACTTCCGCGTTAGATCCTGAGTTAGTAGGAGAAGTTCTGAAGGTTATGAAAGAACTGGCTAAAGAAGGAATGACTATGGTTGTTGTAACCCATGAAATGAACTTTGCTCGTGAGGCAGCGGATAAGGTAGTATTCATCGATAATGGTGTGATTGTCGAAGAAGGAACACCGCAACAAATTTTTGAAAATACAGAGCATGAACGTACATTACAATTTTTAAATAAACTTTGTTCGTAAAACGATTTAACTATGCATAATCTGGCAAAGCAGCAATGCAAGTAATCTCCCAAACTTAGACATACGGCGTATTAAACATAGTACAGTATTCTTACGTATGATCTAACTATATTTAGAGGATGGTTAATCCCATTAGCTTTTCCCTTATTTTAACAACAAAGTTCTAAAAGTATATTGATTAATAGGGGCAGAAATCTTTGATTTACTTTCCTCGATTTAAATAATGAAAAAAGCAAACAGAAGTCGCTCTGTTTGCTTTTTTTTTACTCATTTCTTGGGATATTTAGAAATTTTCATTGCTAAACTATTCTTCCTATCTCGTATTGTATGCTATTTCAGTTAAATTAAAATTTTCGGAAAATTGTCTGAAGATGTTTTTCTTAATCTTGAAAATATTTTTCTCAATCGTGATAGGAAGTGGGACTGATTGATCTATAGAACGGTTGTAAAAATAGCGTAATTACAGAAGATAAAAAGTTGGCATAAAAATTGCAAATAAATATTAATGACTAAGAGATTAGCACAACGAGGAGGTAAGTGATGTATAAAACCGTTATTTTAGGAACTGGCCCTGCTGGGCTGACCGCAGCAATCTATCTAGCACGTGCTAACCTAAGTCCTTTAGTCATCGAAGGGCCTGAACCAGGGGGGCAATTGACATTGACAACAGATGTTGAGAATTTTCCTGGTTTTCCTGAAGGGATTATGGGACGAGAGTTGATGCAGAACATGAGAAGGCAAGCTGAGTATTTTGGAGCAAAGTTTAAAAGGGGGTGGGTTAAAAAAGTCGACTGTTCAAATAACCCTTTTACCTTAACGGTGGAAGGAATAGGGGAGCTAAAAACGCAATCATTAATCATTTCAACGGGGGCTTCTGCGAAACTTTTGGATATTCCAGGGGAAAGGGAAAATATTGGCCGTGGGGTAAGTACCTGTGCAACGTGTGATGGATTTTTCTTTAGAGGAAAGAAAATTATCGTTGTCGGTGGCGGAGATTCAGCTATGGAAGAAGCAAATTTTTTAACGAAGTTTGCTTCGGAGGTTCGTGTTGTACACCGCAGAAAGGAGCTTCGCGCTTCCCAAATTATGCAAGACCGTGCCAAAAATAATCCAAAAATTACTTGGAGTTTAAATTACATTCCTGAAGAAGTGATTGCAGGAGAACGACATGTTACTGGCTTGAAAGTAAAAAACAGTGAAACTGGAAAAAACGAAATTCTGGAATCTGATGGTATTTTCATTGCAATCGGGCATAAACCGAACACATCTTTTTTAGACAATCAAATCAAAACGGACGATATGGGATATATCATTGTGAATCCTGGTACAACAGAAACAAATATTCCTGGTGTATTTGCCTGCGGGGATGTTCAAGATCATAAATACCGCCAAGCAATTACTGCTGCAGGAAGTGGTTGTATGGCTGCTCTGGATTGCGAAAGATACCTTGATACAATTGCGTTTAAGTAGTGGAAACAATCAGTATAACATTTGAGAACAAAATATAGGGAGGATTTTAATTATGAAAGAGATCAAAACAAAACAAGAGTTTAATGAGGCGATTTTATCAACAAAACCAGTTATGGCCAAATTTTATGCGGAATATTGCCCAGACTGTCAGCATACCGATTTATTCATGCCGATTTTGGAAGAATCATATAAAGAAAAAGTAGATATGATCGCAGTAAATCGAGAACATTTTCCGGAACTATTAGAAAAGCTAGATGTGTACGGAATCCCAAGCTTTATTGCTTTTCAAGAAGGGAAGGAACTTAATCGCTTTGTTAGTAAACTCGGAAAAAGCAAGGAAGAGGTTGAACAGTTTCTCAATCAAATCTTAGAGGAAAGTAGAAAATGAGATCATTTACTAGTATTTAATTGAGAGTAGCGCCTATCCAAAAGGATATCGGCACCGCGTTATAACAAATCCAATACTGAAACTCAATTAGAGCCGCTCTACTTTGACATTTATATTTAATGAATCAGGATTATAACACTCTGTATCACCCGCATTAATCTGAAGCCAATAAATATTGAGTAGTTACTCAATATTTATTGGCAATATATTCGAAATTATCGATTTTATCGACTTGCTTTTTGTATAGGCACTATTCAGCCTTTAGGGCTAGAATCACCTCTATCCAATGTACATTAAGGAGGAATCAAAAATGGAACTTATGAAGTATGTGAAGGAATACAATTATCTAAAAGTCAAGATGGAGAAATCAGGATTCATGTATGGTCTGTGTGATACAAGAACCATTAAATATAGTCAAGATTTAGATTTATTACTTAACAAATTAATGAAAATTAGATATCCAGGATTAAAGAGAAGAACAAATTAAATGAAGCCAAACAATTGATGTATAAAAGGAAGGTGAATAAAGTGCTAAACCCATTGGCTTTAGATTTAAATCAAGTCATTAACGAACGCAATAAACCAGTATATGAGATGTTGTCATCGTTAGGAAAATCATTGTATTTTCCAAAAGGGATTGTCAGCCAGGCAGGAGAGGCAAAGGGAAAAGCAGACCGATTCAATGCAACAATCGGGATGGCTTCAGAGGGTGGACAACCAATGTATTTAGATGTCATCCACAAGAACCTCTCCTCATACGATCCGAAAGACCTGTATCCATATGCACCAACGGCAGGAAAACCAGAGTTGCGTAAGGTTTGGAGAAAGAAGCTTCTTAAAGATAATCCTTCCCTTGAAGGAAAGGAATTTGGCACTCCGATCGTGACGAACGCGCTGACCCATGGCTTGAGTATCGTATCCGACCTGTTTGTGGAAAAGGGTGATCCCATTTTACTACCAGATATGTATTGGGATAATTATCATATAACATTCAACGTCCGCCGCGGAAGCCAAACAGTGACCTATCCATTATTCACCAAAGCAAACCTATTTAATGGAAAAGGTATGCTGGAGGCCCTTTTATCCTGTAAGAATGGAAAAGTTATCCTTGTGCTTAATTTCCCGCATAATCCAACAGGCTATACTCCTTTGGAAAAAGAAGTGGAGGAAATCCTTCATGCCATCAAGCAGGCGGCGGATCTTGGGATTAACATTGTTGCTGTTATTGATGACGCTTATTTTGGATTATATTATGAAGATTCAATCAAAGAATCTATATTTGCTCGTTTAGTAGGGTTACACCCGCGTGTCCTCCCCATTAAAATTGATGGGGCAACCAAAGAAGAATATGCTTGGGGTTTTCGTGTTGGGTTTCTCACATTTGGAATCCAAGATGCTTTGGTTTTGGAAGCGCTGGAGAAAAAGACGATGGGTTCCATTCGAAGTACCATCTCATGCAGTCCCCACCTTTCCCAAACAATCATTTTGGATGCCTTGTTAAATCCCGAATTTGAAGCGCAGCGCAGGGAGAGAAATAAGGTAATGGAAGCCAGGGCGAAGCGAGTCAAAGAGATCTTAGCAGACGGGAAATATGCGGATGCATTCGAACCCTATCCATTTAACTCAGGGTATTTCGTATGTCTTCGAATCAAGCATTCCGATGCAGAAACGCTGCGGGTCCACTTGCTCAAGCAGTACGGAGTTGGGACGATCTCCCTAGCCAAGACGGATCTTCGAATCGCATTTTCCAGTGTGGAATTAACTGATCTGGACCTGCTTTTTGAACTTATCTATCGGTCATGTAAAGAATTAGAATCCATAGTGTAATAGAGACCGTTACATAGCGGAATGTTTTTCAAACCTGAGATAAAGATTTCTCATATTAAAGAATTAACAAAGGTATAGAGAGTGGTTATGGAAAAGGTTTATCCCAAATTTTTCAATAAGAAATTATCCTTCATAGGAGGACAATGTATCATGACAAATCAAACGACAGAATATACACTGATCGACTTTATTCGAGATATGACATGGGTAATAGAGAGAAATGAGAGTGATGACGTTCAGGTGGCAGAGGCAGAGCGTTTACTCGGTGAGCTGCTTCGTACCACATCCTGGCTCTCTCCCGAAAAGCGCAAGCCCAGTTCGGAAGGTTATGCCCGCCATTCCCTATACTGCGATCCGCAGGGGCGTTTTGAGATAATTGCACTTGTCTGGAAGCCGGGGCAGAAAACTTCACTCCATGATCACGATGGGACTTGGGGAGCCGAAGGGGTTGTGGCTGGACAAATCAAGGTGACGAACTATCTTCGTGTGAATGAGATTTCAGAAAGTTTAGTGAAACTCAGGCAAACTGATACATTGATTATAAATCAGCAAATGACTGGCAAACTCCTGCCCCCAGCGGATTGTCACATCCTTGAAACGGAGGGCGATCGAACGGCGATAACCATCCATGTTTATGGAAAACAACTCCGTAAGTTTCGGGTATTTCAACCTTTACAACAAGAAGGTACTTTTTCAGCCCACGATTCCTTTGTAGGGTATACCCCCGGGCCAATCTAAGTTTATAAGGTGAGGCTATCCAGCAGGGGGATTTACTTATCGAGCTAATAAAAGAAAGCAGCATAAATACGTATTAATAAATCCTATTAACTATATTAATGTTAATTAGGATTTTTCTATTTGATTAGGCATGAAGAACCTTACCATAATTTCTAAACAAACTGGGGGTCAGGCAATTTGTATAGCACCTTCCTTCTGCTTCCATGGTTTGACAAAAGTGTAATTTACCACTAGTATCACAATTAATTCGAACTTCTTTATAGGAGAGATAAAGATGAAAATTTATGTGGATGCGGATGCTTGTCCGGTAAAAGATATTATTATTGATGAAGGAAGGAATGCAGAAATTCCTGTTATCCTTGTTACGAGCTTTTCTCATTTTTCTAATGCGGAACAACCATCAGGAGTGGAAATTATTTATGTTGATTCTGGAGCGGATGCTGCCGATTATCGGATAATGAAGTTAGCCGAATCAGGCGATATTATTGTAACACAAGATTATGGACTTGCATCGCTAGGTTTACCAAAAGGCTGTATCGTCCTTCACCATAAAGGGTTTAGGTATACCAATGAAAACATTGATCAATTATTACAAACACGATACTTAAGTGCAATGGCTAGAAAAGGCGGAAAGCGGACAAAGGGACCAAAGCCGTTTACAGCAGAAGATCGGGAGCAATTTAGGAGACTTTTTAAACAAGCTATTTCTAGATAGAAATAATTAGATACATCGTTTAGGAGCGTATTTTTTCTGTAAATCAGGAATTTTTTTATATTTTTATAATCATTGCCCTTAAGTATCTATTAAAAAGTGTACATATTTATATATTTTTGCTAACTTTATTTTATAGGATTTGAAATATTTCTTTATATACAGTGCCAGCATTTTTACGTTTGGTAAATTCAATCGGAATTGGAAAGAAAATTGTGAAAAAATACACATCGAATTTTCCAAAAATAATGGTAAAATGTATATATTACTTTTGGAGGTTAAAGAACCATGCGAAATACATTGGATAACACTCAGACTGACCAAAAAGACAAACAGGTTCCAACAGCATATTCACGAACAAATCCGTTTCAAGCAAAAATTCTTAAAAACATTAATATAAATGGTGCAGGCTCTAGTAAAGAAACAAGGCATATTGAGTTATCATTAGAAGGATCAGGCCTTTCTTATGTGCCAGGCGATGCCCTTGGTATTATCCCTTCAAATGATCCTGAACTTGTGGCTTACCTTCTTGACGAAATGCACTTTGATGAAGAAGCGCTTGTAACGATCAATAAGCAAGGTGAAACACTTCCGCTGAAGGAAGCGTTAACCACCTATTTTGAAATTACCTTACTATCAAAAAAGGTTTTACAGCAGGCAGCTGCCTTTACAGAAAATGAAGAGTTACAAAAACTCCTCCAGATTGAAAATGCAGCCCAAATGAAAGAATATTGCTATGGTCGAGATTTGCTTGATATGTTACGTGAATTTGGTCCATGGAAAGCAACAGCTCAAGAATTCGTCTCTATCTTAAGAAAAATGACGCCACGCCTCTACTCGATTGCGAGCAGCATTGCAGCGAATCCAGAGGAAGTTCATTTAACCATCGGTGCTGTGCGCTACAACGCTCATGGACGCGAGCGGAAAGGGGTTTGCTCTGTATTATGTGCGGAACGTGTGAATGAAGGAGATACACTTCCCATCTTTATTCAAGCAAATAAACATTTCCATCTGCCAGAGTCAAATGATACTGATATTATTATGGTTGGCCCTGGGACAGGTATTGCACCATTCCGTTCCTTTATACAGGAACGTACAGTAAATAAAGGAACAGGCCGCTCATGGTTGTTTTTTGGAGACCAGCATGCTGCCTCTGATTTCCTTTATCAAGATGAGTTAGAACAATATCAGCAAGATGGGGTACTTTCTAAATTAGATACTGCCTTCTCCCGCGACGGAGCTCAAAAAGTCTATGTTCAGCATAAAATGCAAGAACACAGTAAAGAACTATTCGAATGGCTGCAAAAAGGTGCTTATTTCTACGTGTGTGGAGATAAGGAATACATGGCGAAAGACGTTCATGAAACACTTATTAACGTAATTGAAAAAGAAGGTTCCATGAGCCGCGATGAAGCAGAAGCGTATTTAAAAGATATGCAGAAGCAAGGGCATTATCAGCGTGATGTGTATTAAAAGGTAAGTATATATAATAAAAAAACTTCGTCCCGTGTTGGTAAAACGTTCCGTTTTGAGGTGCTTTTCTTAAAATACGTGACGAATTGACAGTCGTATTGGCATCGTTATTGGTATATAAAAAAAGAATCTCGCCATAGTAATAATTGGCGAGTTTCTTTATTAGGAATAAAAAAAATAATATTTTTGAGATAAAACTCACTCCTTTTTAAATAAGATGACTTGTCCTTAATTGAGTAACCAGAAAAAGTAAAATAAGCGGATATTTTCCGTTTAAATGAAGAATGGAGCTCGTTTCGGGGTAAATAAGGGGAGGTTTTCCGTTTATTCAAAGCAAAATCTCCCATTTTTGAACATTTCGAGTAAATAGGCGGAATCTCTCCGTCTATTTAAGCTTTTTTTTATAATAATTACCAATTAAGCGGAATTATTCCGTCTATTTATCAGCTCGGGTGCTTTACCTGATCCACCAACCGATAAGTGCGGACCCTCTAATCCTAGATGCGGGAATTAGCAGCTTTTTATCGACCAGCTTATAAAAATCGGTAAAAATTGGAACTTAAAACGGCACTGCAAAGGACAGAAGTTTTTTTTTACTATGTAAGGATTTAAGTGAACCTGGGTCTTCTAAAGGCTTTCCAATAACCAAATGCGAATTTAGGTCATTTGTCTGAATGATTAGTTTTTTGTAATAGTATTGACAGTTTTTCAACATAATTATAGAATAACACTGAAATATATGAATCTATTTTTTTAATACGCTTGAGAGAATGATCAACTAAAACAGCTTATTATCACACTTCCAATTCCATAACATCACGCGTTCAAAAGCAGTATTGAAAATTTTCGGGAGTAATTATTTATCGAGAGATAATTGCTTTTTTTTTGGTAGTTATTTGAAATCGCTTTCAGGTTGGTTGATTTTATAATAATTTTCCCGATGAAAAAACACGAGTAGATGTTATGTGAAGAACCCTGAGTGAGGTATTTTAAAAGGAGGAATTATTTTGGCGAAAAATGTTTTAAAGGACTTCTTAACACCCCAACTGAACGAGTTGAGGGATAACGGCCTTTACAATGTCATTGATACTGTAGAAGGACCCAACGGCCCTATAGTTACCATCAATGGTAAATCACTAATCAATATGTCATCCAATAACTATCTTGGCCTTGCCAATAATGAAAGAATGAAGCAAAAAGCGCATGAAGCAATCGAAAAGTATGGGTTGGGAGCAGGTGCGGTCCGCACAATCAATGGTACATTGACCATTCATAATGAATTAGAGAAAACAATTGCGAAGTTCAAACATACCGAAGCCGCAATTGCCTTCCAATCCGGTTTCAATTGTAACATGGGTGCCATTTCAGCCCTTATGACTAAGAAGGATGCCATTCTCTCGGATGAATTAAACCATGCATCGATCATTGATGGATGCAGATTATCAGGGGCGAAAATTATTCGCGTCAAACACCAGGACATGGACGATTTGCGCCGGGTTGCAAAAGAAACAATCGAAAGCGGTTTATACGAAAAAGTCATGTACATTACGGACGGAGTTTTCTCAATGGACGGTGATGTAGCGAAGCTTCCGGAAATTGTTGAAATTGCTGAAGAGTTTGGGTTAATCACCTATGTAGATGATGCTCATGGCTCAGGTGTAATGGGTAACGGTGCTGGTACAGTCAAGCATTTTGGCCTCTCAGACCGCATTGATCTGCAAATTGGGACCCTTTCAAAAGCGATTGGCGTCGTAGGCGGATATGTAGCAGGGACAGAGCAATTGATTGACTGGCTGAAAGTCCGGGCACGTCCGTTCCTGTTTTCAACCTCATTGACACCAGGGGATGCTGCCGGTTGTATTGAAGCAATCAATATCATGACTGAATCGACAGAAAAAGTTGAAAAGCTTTGGGAAAACGGAAGATATCTAAAAGAAGGCTTAAAGAAACTTGGTTTCGATATTGGCCATTCCGAAACACCAATTACTCCATGCATTATCGGAAAAGAAGATCTTACCCAATTATTTTCTCGCAGGCTGATGGAAGAAGGCGTGTATGCAAAGTCGATTACCTTCCCAACGGTTCCTAGAGGTACAGGCAGGGTTAGAAATATGCCAACTGCTGCGCATACCAAGGAAATGCTCGATGAAGTTCTGGCGGTTTATGGAAAAGTTGGCAAAGAGTTGTCTATTATCTAATCGTTTAAAATTTTATAAAATATAACAGAATACTTGTATCAGTTGAAAAATGATAGAAGAAACCTTAGGAGGTAACGTCATATGAAAAAAATTCTTATTACTGGCAGTCTAGGCCAAATCGGTTCTGAATTGACTCACCGTCTCAGGGAAGTGTACGGAACAGAAAACGTTGTTGCAACAGATATTCGCAAGATTGAAGGCAATCCAGTCATCGAAGGAGGTATATTTGAAATCCTTGATGTGATGGATCACGAAGCAATGCTAGGGCTTTGCAAAAAATATGAAGTTGACACCCTCATGCATCTTGCGGCCCTGCTGTCGGCAGTAGGAGAAACAAAACCAAAATTCGCATGGGACCTGAATATGGGCGGTCTTATGAACGCACTTGAAGTTTCCCGTGAATTAAACCTAAAACTCTTTATACCGAGCTCCATCGCTGCTTTCGGACCGGAAACACCGGCAGATATGACACCTCAGGATACGGTTCAAAGGCCTACCACTATGTACGGTGTTACCAAGGTAGCCGGAGAATTGCTCTGCGACTACTATTTCACTAAGTTCGGTGTAGACGTACGCGGAGTAAGGTTCCCTGGTCTGATTTCGTACAAGACTCTTCCTGGTGGCGGAACAACCGATTATGCAGTTGATATTTACTACGAAGCCCTTAAAAACAAGAAATATACATCTTTCATTGGCAAAGGAACCTATATGGATATGATGTATATGCCAGATGCCATCGAAGCAATCATTCAATTGATGGAGGCTGACCCTTCACGATTGAAGCACCGCAATGCATTTAACATCACTGCGATGAGCTTTGAGCCGGAACAAATTGCTGCATCCATTAGGAAATTCATTCCTGAATTTGAAATCTCATATGATGTTGATTCTGTACGACAAGGTATCGCAAACTCATGGCCAAATAGCATCGATGCCTCTGCCGCACGTGAAGAATGGGATTTCAATCCGCAATACGACCTGGATCGTATGACAAAAGATATGCTGGAAAATTTATCAGAGAAATTAGGCATTCCTTTTAGGGAACTTGCATTAGCCCTTTAATTTCTGAAAACTAGATAGAGGGAATAGAATAAACTTCCCTCTACAAAACTATTATAATCTATCCTTCGAAAAAAGACAATTGTATTTTTCGGGTGGACTACTTCCTGGGGATTATGTTATCTTAAAATAACAAAATATGAACAAAGGGTTATATGAATCTTGCTTGAATTTTGACAATAAGCAGTACAAGGGAGGAAACGAAATGGCAAACAAGGAATTGAGTAGGGGCTTAAGTTCACGTCATATTCAAATGATTGCTTTAGGCGGTACGATTGGTGTAGGTCTATTTATGGGATCTTCCAGCACAATAGGCTGGACGGGTCCATCCGTAATGCTCGCTTATGGAATTACAGGAATTTTTCTATATTTGATTATGCGCGCCATGGGCGAAATGCTCTATTTGGAACCGAGTACAGGTTCATTTGCAACATTTGGATATAAGTATATCCACCCAATAGCTGGATATATGACTGCCTGGAGCAACTGGTTTCAGTGGGTAGTTGTCGGCATGGCGGAAGTTATCGCGATCGGCACATATATGCAGTATTGGTTTCCAGATCTTCCTGCGTGGATCCCAGGACTTATCGCAATGGTTATCCTTGGGGCAGCAAACTTTATTTCTGTTAAATCATTTGGTGAATTCGAATTTTGGTTTGCATTGATTAAAGTAGTTACGATTGTATTGATGATTGTTGCAGGTTTCGGCCTGATTTTCTTCGGCCTTGGTAACGGAGGAGAAGCGACCGGCCTATCAAACCTCTGGAAAAATGGCGGCTTCTTTACTGGCGGTCTTAAAGGATTCCTCTTTGCCCTATCACTAGTTGTTGGCGCGTATCAAGGTGTTGAACTTATCGGTATTACCGCTGGTGAAGCGAAAGATCCTCAGAAAACAATAAGGAATGCGATTCAAAGTACGATTTGGCGTATCCTCGTTTTCTATATTGGTGCCATCTTTGTTATTGTCACAGTTTATCCTTGGGATCAATTGTCTTCGATTGGAAGCCCGTTCGTTGCAACTTTTGCAAAAATCGGTATTACAGCTGCAGCTGGAATCATTAACTTTGTTGTTATCACTGCTGCGATGTCTGGCTGTAACAGCGGTATCTACAGCGCAGGGCGCATGCTTTATACTCTTGGAGTCAATGGACAAGCTCCAAAAGCGTTTGCGAAGGTTTCGAGTAACGGAGTGCCTTTATTCGGTACAATTGGCGTATTGATCGGCCTTGGCGTTGGCGTTGTGTTAAGTTATATTGCACCAGAAAAACTGTTTGTGTATGTCTATGCTTCAAGTGTTCTTCCAGGGATGGTTCCTTGGTTTGTCATCTTGATCAGCCAAATCAAGTTCAGAAAGGTTCATGCTGATAAAATGGCCAGCCATCCATTCAAAATGCCTTTTGCTCCTGTCACTAACTATGTGACTATTGCCTATCTGACAGCGGTGCTTGTAGGTATGTGGTTTAACGAAGACACTCGTATTTCACTAATTGCGGGAATCGTCTTCCTGGCTATTGTGGTCATCAGCTTTTATGCTTTTGGAATCAACAAGCGTGTGCCTACAGAACTTCAAACAGAAGATCTGACTGATAAGAAAGCGATTTAAACTTTAATAGCAGAATAGGGACAGTTTTTATAACTTGTCCCTATTTTTCTTGAAGACTGGTTGCAAATGGAACATTAATGTAAACGTCATCATTATAGGAACAGGTGAAAACAATGAAATATCGATCAACATTTGAAATCATTGGTCCGATTATGATTGGACCTTCCAGTTCACATACTGCTGGTGCCGTCCGGATTGGGCGAGTTGCCAGAACCCTGTTCGAGAGCGAGCCGAAGAGGGCCGTCCTCTCGCTTTACGGCTCATTTGCAAAAACGTATAAAGGACATGGAACAGACTTAGCTCTTGTTGCAGGATTATTGGATTTTGATACGTTCGACGAGCGGATCCCCGAGGCCTTGGAAATAGCAAAACAATTGGGTATGGAGGTCATCTTTCAAGAGGAAGAAGCCATCACAGAACATCCAAACACAGTAAAGATTAATCTATTTGCGGAAGATAAGGAGATGGAGATCATTGGCATCTCCATCGGCGGAGGAGCCATCGAAATAACAGAAATCAACTCCTTCAAACTAAAACTATCAGGTGACCCAGCTATACTCGTCATTCATAATGACCGTTTTGGAGTAATCAGCTCGGTAACTAGCATTTTTTCGCAAAATAAAATAAACATCGGTCATATGGAAGTGGCTAGGAAAGATAAAGGCGACATGGCCATCATGGTCATTGAATCCGATGAAAAGATAAATAACCAGTTGGTAAGCGATTTGCAAAAGCTGGACAACGTTATAAGTGTCATCCGTATGGTCGAATAAAAGGTGTTTTCGGGCACTAAACATAAATGATTAGTAGATTCAGGGGGAAATGCTATGTTTCGTAATGTAGCTGAACTTGTTTCGCTGGCGGAACAACATCAGGTTAAAATAGCTGAAATCATGATCAGGCAGGAAGTGGAAGTTTCTGGCCTTTCCCGTGAAGAAGTGCTTGCCAAAATGGATCAGAACCTGACCGTAATGGAACGGGCGATCGAACGGGGATTAAATGGAGTAAAATCACGCACGGGACTCACAGGTGGAGATGCAGTATTGCTGCAAAACTATATTCAAAGCGGTAAATCTCTTACCGGCACATTGCTGTTAGATGCGGTGAGCAAGGCGGTTGCCACAAATGAAGTCAATGCAGCAATGGGCATCATTTGTGCCACGCCAACTGCCGGTTCGGCTGGAGTTGTCCCGGGTACATTATTTGCGGTAAAGGATAAACTTAATCCAACTAGGCAGGAAATGATTGAATTTTTATTTACGGCAGGGGCGTTTGGATTTGTCGTTGCAAACAATGCATCCATTTCAGGGGCAGCCGGCGGTTGCCAGGCAGAGGTTGGTTCGGCTTCAGGTATGGCAGCGGCCGCGATTGTTGAAATGGCTGGCGGATCGCCTAAGCAATCAGCAGAAGCGATGGCCATTACCTTAAAAAATATGCTGGGCCTTGTTTGTGACCCGGTTGCTGGCCTCGTTGAAGTGCCTTGCGTGAAACGGAATGCAATGGGTGCATCCAATGCTTTGACAGCAGCCGATATGGCCCTTGCTGGGATAACCAGCAGGATTCCATGTGACGAAGTCATTGGAGCCATGTATGCGATTGGACAATCAATGCCTTCTGCGTTAAGGGAAACAGCCGAAGGCGGATTGGCGGCTACCCCGACTGGACGGAGACTAGAAGCGGAAATCTTTGGCCAGCCGAGAGAAAAACTGATAGATTATTTAGTATAACTACTTCAAAAAGCTGCCGGATATTCCTGGCAGCTTTTTTTATACGTATCTATGAGGGGATAGGGGAAATAGAGTTATGTCCATTTTATTGTGTATAGTGTCAACAATGTTTTTGTTTGTTCCAAATGTTGGTTTGTGATGCGATTTATTACCAATTATTCTACATTTACTCATTCGCTATCCCTTATGTATGATAGAAAAATAAGCTAGTAGTTTTCCCATAAGGAAATAGATTGCTAGAATACATAATTTTATATCAGATTTAAGGGAGAGAGACTATGAAACATGCAACAAAGTGGATGCGCTCGTTTTTTTCTGTTGTTCTGCTGATAAGCGTTCTTCTAACGAGTCATTCTGCAGCTTGGGCGTCGGGAGTAATGCCGCCAGCGACAAGCGCCAATTTAAAAGGGATTGATGTATCGCATTGGCAAGGAACCATTAACTGGAACCAGGTCAAAAACTCAGGTATAGCCTTCGTCTATGCAAAGGCTTCTGAAGGTACAACATATACCGACACTATGTTTTCGACTAATGTGCAGGGAGCAAGGGCAGCAGGCCTTCCTATCGGTGCATACCACTATGCACGTCCGAGTGCGCCATATAACCCTGACGAAGCAAAAGCCGAAGCGCAGTATTTCGTCAATGTGATGAAGAATGGAGGAATGGGCGATTTTGGAGATATCATGCCTGTTCTGGATTTAGAAGAACCTGCTGCAACTGGAACGCTAACTTCCGATGAAATAGCCAGTTGGGCAAGAGTTTTTACCGATACGGTAAAGTCACTGACGAAGCGCCAGGTAATGGTCTACACAGGTGCATGGTTTGTACAGCAGTACAACGATTTTGGTGGCAAGCTTTCAGATCTTCCCGTTTGGATTGCACGCTATGGCATTACTCAACCACCAGCTGTTGGCGGGTGGACCCAATGGACGGCTTGGCAGTATAGCGACCGAGGTACAATCCCAGGAATATTGGGACCTGTAGATTTAGATTATGGTCCAACGTCAATCGATGCATTAAAGGGGAACCAGAGTTACACGGTTGTTTTTAAAGATTCCGATGGTACGGTCCTTGATACTCAGACGGTAGCGTATGGTTCATCTGCCGTTGCACCTGAAAATCCAACAAAGGATGGATATACATTCTTACAGTGGGATCAAGCAATTAACAAAATAACATCTGATATTACGGTAAAAGCCATCTACGAACCCAAAATCTATACTATTATTTTCAAAGACTATAATGGAACCATTTTAAGTAATTCAAAAGTGAAATATAATATGCCGATTACAGCACCTGCACAGCCAAGTCGGACTGGCTATACCTTTAATGGCTGGAATCAGAAGTTTACCAATGCTACTTCCGATTTAACCATTACTGCACTTTATAAGATTAACCAATATCAGGTTATCTTTAAAAACGATGATGGCAAGGTCCTAAGCACTCAAAAGGTTAATTATGGGGCAAAACCGTCGTCAGTAAAAGTTCCCGTTCGAACAGGTTATACGTTTGTCGGCTGGTTTAAAAGTTCAAAGGATACCGTTCCATACAATCTTCAAACACCGATAAAATCTGCTATTGTCCTATATGCACGCCATGCAAAAAATACGGCAGTACCGAGTTGGGTGAAAGCCACTTCAGTAGGTTACAGTAAAGTAAAGGTCACCTGGGGGGCTGTTTCTGGAGCACAAGGCTATCAAATTTTCAGGGCTACAACGAAAACAGGGACATACAGTTATCTGGCTACATCCAGTTCTTCTTATACAAACAGTGGTTTGGTAACGAACCGAGCGTATTATTACAAGGTTCGGGCTTACCGAGTGGTGAATGGTACGAAGGTTTATAGTTCATATTCGACTATTGTAAGTGGTACGCCAGTCCTTGCGGCACCGACCGGATTAAAAGCAGCCAGAGCAAGCAGAACCTCAATTAAACTGACGTGGAAAAGAGGGACAGAAGCCAGCGGATACGAAATTTGCAGGGCGACGTCCTATAAAGGCGTATATACGAAAGTAGTCACTCTAACATCGGGTTCTACTCTAAGTTTTACAAATACTAAACTATCGAAAGGCAAGCTGTATTACTTCAAAATCAGGGCATATAGAACAGTAAACGGGAAAAAAATTTATAGTGGATATTCAAATTCCGTACACCTAAAAACATATTGAATTCGTTACTAAGTTTTAGCTACCTTAATTGTGCGTTTTACCGTCACAATCGGGTAGCTTATTTTTTTAAAGAAAGGAAGAGGAGATAGACCACGTGCCTGTCAATTCCGCCATAAATTCAAATAAGGGGAGTCGAGAAGTATTTGAAGTTAAGTGACAAGTCGGAGGTGAAAATATAAAGTTCATATTTTATTCAAATATTGTGTGAAACATTTCACAAACATGATGTTATACTAACGCTGTTACCGTAACAATAATAAAAAACAATTTTAATAGAAAAAAGAAAAACTATTTTTTGATTTAATTGTGAAATATTTCACAGTATGAATCATTTTTTTTAATAATTGGTAAGAATAAAAAGGATTTATTATTAACTGGGAGTTGAACAGTATGAATGTTTGGGAGCAATTATATAATCCATTGAGTAACATTTGGTTGTCAGCTATTATAGCTGCCATTCCTATAGTATTTTTTATTGTAATGCTGACAGTTTTTAAATTAAAAGGCTATATTGCAGGACTCTACAGCATCATTGTAGCAGGAATTGTTGCAGTATTCATTTATAAAATGCCTATTATATTAGTTTTAATGTCTGCTGCATATGGAGCTTTAGCCGGTATATGGCCGGTAGCATCGATTGTGTTTGCAGCCATTTTCCTTTATAAAATAACCGTAAAAACAGGTAAATTCACAATAATAGAAAATAGTATATCTTTTATTACATCCGACCAAAGATTGCAAGTTCTTATCGTAGCCTTTTCATTCGGAGCATTTTTGGAGGGAGCTGCAGGATTTGGAGCACCTGTTGCGATAACAGCAGCCATTTTAGTAGGACTTGGATTTAGTCCTATATATGCAGCAAGTCTTTGTTTGATTGCAAACATTGCTGGTGGTGCATATGGAGCAATGGGTATTCCAGTAACTGTTCCCTCACTCCTTACAGGTTTAGATGGTCTTGTTGTTGGAAGATATACGGCATTAGTCATTCCCGTATTAAGTATTGTAGTTGCATTCTTATTAATTTTTATCATTGATGGATTGAAAGGGATTAGACAAACCTTCCCTGCAATACTAGTCAGCGGTGTATCATTTGCACTTACACAGGCATTGGTTCTAACTTTCTTAGGTGCTGAACTTGCAGATATCTTTGCTGCTATTGTGAGCTTAGTAGCACTAGCCCTATTTTTACAAGTATGGAAACCGAAAGAAATTTTCCGTGTAAATAAGGAGAAGATGGTAGATAGGCAGGTTAAGTACTCTTTTGGAATAATTGCTTTTGCCTGGATGCCATTTGTATTTTTAACCCTATGTGTTACTTTGTTTAATTTATCATTTTTCAAAAATTTATTTATACCCGGCGGCCCTTTAGAAAAGTTAGTCTTATTGCTGCCCATTCCAGGATTAAATAATACAGTCATCAAGCATGCACCAATTGTTCCACAAGATACACCATATGCTGCAGTATTTAAATTAGATTTATTTTCATCTACTACAACAGCAATTGTCATAACGATCATTGTTGCCAGCATTCTTTTTCGCTGCAGCAGCAAACTGCTGATAGATACTGCAAAAGAAACGGCAAAAGAGTTATTGTCACCAGCGTTAACGATTTGTAGTGTACTTGCTTTTGCTTACATTTGTACTTACTCTGGTATGTCATCAACACTCGGTTTAGCATTTGCTTCAACAGGTGCCGTATTTCCATTATTCTCGCCAGTACTAGGGTGGTTAGGAGTATTTTTAACAGGCAGTGTTGTAAACAGCGGTTCCTTATTTGCGCCACTTCAATCTGTCACTGCTTCACAAATTGGCATAGCACCTGAAACAATGGTTGCGGTCAATGTAATGGGGGGGACAATGGCCAAAATGATTTCACCTCAATCTATCGCTGTTGCAGCCGCAGCAGTTGGAATAGCAGGAAAAGAAAGTGAATTATTTAAAGTGACAATTAAATATAGCTTAGGTTTACTTGTTGTAATTGGAATAATCAGCTGGTTACTATTTTAAATTTTTTCATCCGAAGGGAGATTTATTATCATGAATAAAGAAAAAGTAAATCGCATTGTACTAGTTGGAACAGGTGCTGTAGGTTGCAGTTATGCGTATTCATTGATAAACCAGGGAGTTGCCGAGGAATTAGTCTTAATAGATGTAAATGAAGCAAAAGCTGAAGGAGAAGCGATGGATCTTAACCACGGAATGCCGTTTGCACCTTCACCAATAAACGTATGGAGCGGTTCTTATCAAGATTGTGGAAGTGCGGACTTAGTTGTCATCACTGCGGGATTGGCACAAAAGCCAGGTGAAACCCGATTGGAATTAGTTGAAAAAAATACGAAAATATTTAAACAAATTGTTAAAAGCATTATGGAAAGTGGATTTGATGGAATATTCTTAGTGGCAACAAACCCAGTGGACATCCTAACCTATGTAACTTGGAAAGAATCAGGACTACCAAAAGAGCGTGTCATCGGTTCTGGAACGGTATTAGACTCTGCACGTCTAAGGTTTGCACTAGGGAAGTACTTCAATGTTGATACAAGAAATGTTCATGCAGCTATTATTGGTGAACATGGAGACACTGAGCTACCTGTTTGGAGCCATGCCATGATTGGAATTGAGCATGTCGATACGGTTTTGGAAAGGAAGGGAGATTTAAAAAAAGAATGCCTAGATGACATTTTCGTTAACGTCCGTGATGCTGCTTATCAGATTATTGAGCGTAAAGGGGCAACGTATTATGGGATAGGAATGTCCCTTGTTCGGATTACGAAAGCTATCCTTAATAATGAAAGCAGCATCCTGACAGTATCTGCTTATCTAAACGGAGAATATGGACAAAATGATGTATATATCGGAGTTCCAGCAAAAATTAACCGTGCTGGTATTCAAGAAATAGTTGAAATTGAGCTAAATGATAAGGAAAAAGAACAATTTAACCATTCCGTTTCAGTATTAAAAGAAACGATGAAACCGGTAATTTAAGAATTAGTATTGGCTCCTTCAATCAATTTAATATAAGTAGAAATGATGTTAGAAATAAAACAGCAACTTCTTCAATTAGTAGAGGAAGTTGCTGTTTTTTTAATACTTTATCTACGCGCGGAATGGAATATGAAGTATGGATGGATTCCTTCACTCTCGATTTTGCGTATTTTAATATTCTCGTTTAATTACAAAAAACGAGCCCCGAATTGTTCCAGCTAGTTTAGATTTCTGCCTAGCAAACTTAAACTTCTCTTCTAACTCCTTTGGTACCTCCATCCCCTCTGAAAGCTTAAAACCAACGGCTCGCTTCGGCTTAGGGCCATCAATCGTATACAAGACGTTGACCTCAAGACCATCCTCATAAAAGACGTAAGTCCATTTGATATTTTCTACCTGAAAACGCGATGTTTCTAAAGGTTTGGCCGCAAACTCAATATCACGTTCTTCTTTCAAAATTCGGTTCACATAATCAATGGTCTCCTGGCTTTCGCTAGCTGGTACAACCGTAAATTCATGCTTGTATTTGTTCATAAAATAACGGGCCTCATTCGCGCGTAAACCAGCAAGCTCTTCTGCTACAGGTGAGGACTCTAAACCAACTGTAGACACATTTTTAAAATCAACCATATAGGACATTTCCTTCGCTCCTTTTATCACTTATCTTTAACAATTATAAACACTTCACAGAACTTAATACTCATCAATAAATCGTTTAGTAACAAGGTTATTTCGTGTATCGGTTACTTCGGACACACAAAAAATGGTACCATGTTCGCTAAGAAAAGGAAATATAGACCAATTTAAAGTTTTATCTATTATAATAAAAAAGAGATTGATAGACAATTCAAGATGTAATTACCATAAAGAGAATTGAAAAAGGGGGGAACACTTGAATGATCCCAGTAAAAATAGATCCTATCTCAATCACTACAATAGGCAAAAAAAGCGTGGAATCCATCTTCGATTGGTTGGATCAGCATAAACAGACGTTCTATATACTTGGTTGGTCCTATCTTAGTAACCAGCAGCAAATGGAAGAGCTTTTTTACCGGTCCATTTTAAAAGTTCACAAGGAATTGCCTAGATTTAAAAGTGAAACATCATTCGAAACGTGGGTTACATCCATCTTCATTCATATCTGCCGAGAGCTTTCTATTGATAGAAGTTTACAAGCTTCAGGGGAAAGTGAACCACGTCAGGATATATTTAAAGCACTTGATCAATTGAAAGAGTACGAGAAAGAAGCGATGGTCCTTACCTATGTAAAAGGACTCTCACAAGAGGAAGCGGCACATCTTCTCCAAGTTTCAGCGGAAAAGATGAAAGAGCTTTTGTTTTCCGGAATTCAGTCAATTAGAAAAGAAATGGGGTACGGATCATCCTTTAATGGCTGTAAGGAGCATCATAAGGAGTACATCGATTATTTAGAAAGAACTCTGGATCGGTCAAAAAAGATTGATTTAGAAATACATATTTATCATTGTCAAAACTGTCAGGAGGACTTGGCTTCCTTTCAGGATGTCATGTTAACCATGTTAGAGCTAACTGATGGGATTAAAGAATTGCATATACCATCCGGTTTCATGGAGAACGTCAAAGCAAGGCTGGCAGAAAAGGAAAAGCACAGACAACAGAAGAACAAGAAACGTGTAAGAATGGGCATTGTTTTGGCAAGTTTTTTCGCATTATTAATAGGGATAGAAGTTTTTACAGGGAGTTTTACCAGCCTCTACTATACATGGACAGAAAAAGATCAGGAATTGCGTCCCTTTCTGCAGCAGGACCTTGGTGAAAGGCTGAACCTAGAAGCGGAAAGCGATGGGGTGAAAATTAAGATCAGGAGTGCGATTGCTGATGATATTCAGACGCTTGTATTTTATGAAATCGAAGATACAAATGAAGAAAATCAATATATGATGAATTATGATGATGGGGTTTTTGTGGAGAATGAACTTGAAATCATGAATACTGAAGGCCATCCTAGGTACTATCCTTCTGACCTTAAATCTGATAACAATAAAAAAGAAAAGAACGTGTATCAAGGAAAGATTAGTCTGCTGCCACTCAAAACGGAAAATGGGACGATCAAACTGAAGATCACAAAGCTCCTGAAATTGATTCGTGATTCCTCTGAACGGAATGATATTAGCGGTAACGAGAACCTCGGATATGAAACAGGGGAGTGGGCCTTCGAGATCCCTGTGACAAAACAGCCTTCCGTTGAATATGCCTTGAATGAACAAACAGAAGTCGAGGGGATCCCGGTTCGATTTGATAAACTAACCATTGCTCCAACAGCGACGATTCTGCAATATGGTATTAATAATGAAAAGCCAGAGAAAATGATTGATGTTCTTAATTTTAACAATCTGAAAGTGAACAATAAAATAGTGAAAACTGATATGTATGGAAGCTCTTTTATGGATTCACAGCAAGACATGAATTGGACTACTTTTCAAACAAACTTTGACCCTCTTTTTGGAGAAAAACCAAAAGAGGTTAACGTTCAACTCGGATCTATTAATTTAACGGTTGAAGACCCAATAACCATCGAACTGGATGCTACTAAAGAATATCCTCAAACTTTTGAATACGCAGGCAGTACAATCTCTATCGACAAACTGAAAGTTGGACAGCCTTCTATTATTGTTATAAGCGATCATAAAATTGAGAATCGAGCGTATGAGGCTCTTAACTTCAATATTATGGGAGAAGATGAAAACGAGCCTGTTAATACAGAGATGAATACGGATGGAGTGCTTGTTGATAAAAACGGGATGGAATACGATACGAATAAAATCCCTGTCTCATTTGAAGAAATCGAGCAGCCTCGCTATTTCGTTACCGTTCAAAGCATGAAGTTAGAGGGTAACGGCACTGGAGAGAAAGTGATTCCTAAAAGGCTGGAGATTTTTGGTTATAGTTCAACGAAATATTTGGATGATGTTGTGAAGATCTCTTTGAAATAGACTAATTAATATAACGGGCGCTAGCTGCTAGCTATGAAGATCAGAGCTGTCATTTTGGCAGCTTTTTTTTGTTGTATTAACGGGGAAGTTTAGTTTAATGCTGAGCTCAATCAAGGTTAGAAACTTTAATTTAGTATTCAATGTGAAAAAGCTAGTGACCTAATATGAATAGCTTTTTTGTCTTATTCATATTAACCTATTTTTTCAATTAACTTATCAAAAATCAGCATAAAACCCCTAACTTCAGATATGGGGATATAAGCTGTATTTTTGTTCGTTGTTTTAAACAATACATGTAATTTTACTATACATTATCTGAAGTTCTCTGGTATAATTGGAATACGAATAGAACATTCGTTCTGTTTGTGGAGGTGAATAAAATGTATCGATCCTATAAAATACAAATTCATCTGGAACATAAATTGTTTGACTACTGTGACTCCCTCTGTTTTAAAGCGAAAAACTTGTACAATGTCACCAACTACTATATTAGACAGGTTTATACAGCTTTAAAAAAAGAAACAAGAAATGAAAATCAACTTCAAGTTTTAACAGATATTCAAGACTTTTTACCTCAAATGAATCAAATTCGTCTAAAAAGTTTTGAAAGAGCTAATTCTAAGCATAAAAAAGTCGATAATAATGATCAGGTTTTGGAGCCAAAACTGAAGCTATTTGAAATGCCTCACCCAGAGAAAGCCTTCCTTCCCTATAACTTTGTAGAAGCACTTTTTAAAGTGATGAAACAAACCGATTACATTTCTATGCCCTCTCAGTCCAATCAACAAACAATAAGAAAGGTCTATGATGATTGGAAAAGTTTCTTCGAAGCAACAAAGAAATATAAAACCAAGCCTACTAGTTTTTCAGGAAAACCAAGGATTCCAAAGTATAAGCCGAAAAATGGACGAACGACCTGCTACTTAACCAATCAAATTACCAAAATTAAAAATGGAAAGGTGCTTTCACTACCAGGTACTCCTCTTACATTAAAATTAGGAAAAATCGCACATATTGATGGTAAACTACAACAAGTGCGGATTGTCCCGTCCTATGGTCGATATGTCATTGAAGCTATTTTTAAAAGTGAACAGGAAAAGGAAATCAAACGATCAAAAGACCAATTAAATGAATGGCTATTTGAGCCGAAACGAGTAATGGGAATTGATTTAGGCGTCGATAACCTGGCAACTATCATCGATAACACGGGGCTAAAGCCTCTGCTTATCAAGGGCAAATGGTTAAAATCGATTAATCAATACTATAACAAATTAAGAGCCAAATACATGAGTATCCTTCGAAATGGAAAAGGACCAAAGGAAGGGAAGTTTAACACCACAAGATTAATTTCATTAGACCGAAAAAGGAACAATCGAGTCATTGATTTTTTACATAGGGCCAGCGCAAAAGTGGTGGAGATTGCGAAAGAAAGAACCATAGATACGATCATCATTGGAAAAAATGAGGGTTGGAAGATGGAGGTTGATATGCAAAAGACAAGTAAACAAACCTTCATACAAATCCCCTATGCCACTTTCATAGGAATGGTTCGATACAAAGCAGAACGCAATGGAATTCAAGTCATTGTCCGAGAAGAAAGTTATACGTCCAAATCTAGTTTCTTGAATCATGACCCGATTCCAACGTACGGGGAAGACCACCAAACTAATTTTAACGGGTACAGAAGCAGTCGAGCTTTTTACAAAATCAAAGGCTCTAAGATTTTGATCCATGCGGATGTGAATGGAGCTTTTAACATTGTCCGTAAGCATACGAAGGATGTTTTCGAAGGACTGGAGAGAAAACAGTTCCTTCAATCCCCACGAAAAATAATCATCATGAAAAACCCAAAAGCAAAGCTGAAGGCCTCGGCCTGATGTAGTAGCGGGACTTGTGGTAGCCCTCGTAAAGACAATGGGCTTAACAGCCTATTCTTTCGAAACCCCTAGCTTTAGCTATGGGGATACTCATAATTAATAATTCATTAATATATAAAATGCATTCATTTACTGTGCTAAATCGTATTTAAATAAAATTGAAGGTTACTTTAACTTTAAGTGATAAAAAAATTGGATGCATTTATATGTCATATGTAGTTTATTTGAACAACGGAGTGATGAAACTAAATATAAGGTTCTCACTTTTATATGGAGGACAGCTCAATGAATACACGGGAAATCAAGGTCCAAAAACAAGGATGGGTTCCTAAAAAGGAACGAGTATGGTTAATCATGGCGGTTATTATCGCTGCTTTGATAGTGTTTTGGGAACTTAAGGGACTATTACAGCTTTCCTTAACCACTCTGCACAGCAGGCAGTTCGAACATACATTTAAAGATTTTGGCTCCATTGCTAGAATTGCTTTATTTTTTGTACTTGCGTATTATGTGCTTCTTCGTGTGATTAAGCTTCGTATGCTGAAAGGTAAAGGAGAGGTGAAAAAATGGTTGTCCACTTTCCTGCGCTTTGCCCGAAGATGGCATACTCCAGCAGCGATTATCGCCATCGCTTTTATTATCGTGCATACGGTAGCTGTCTTTATGCACGGCTTCAAATTTGATTTTAATAATATAAGTGGATTGCTTTCCTTGCTAGTCCTTCTGCCAGTTCCTATATCGGGACTATTTCGATATCAGAGGATGGACCGGGAGTGGCATTTGCGGTCTGGGGTTTCTTTTGCAATTCTATTTTTAATTCATTCTTTTTTATAACCAACATGTCATTAAACAAACGGGTGCGATGCTTAAATAAGCATCGCATTTACTTTAGGGAATGAATTAAATTGGGCATTTGCGATAGAATTTTATCATATATTGATATTCCCTTCGATCGTTATTACTGCTGTTCCTGCTACTTCAATTATTGGTACATTATTTTCCGAATGAATCGTAATATATAATCTACCCGGTCTGCCGATGGCATGACCTTGACCTACTTTAAGCTGATGAGTTTCCTTTTTTGAGAGAAATCCTTCTAAAAACAAATACCCAGCTAAGGCGCCATTTGCCGCACCAGTTACAGGATCCTCGTTGATTCCAATGCCAGGAGCGAAATCCCTTGTATATATATCAAACTCTCCATTTGTATCAAAGGTAAATAAATGAGTGGTTGAAATATTATGCTCCCGATTCATGCTGCCTAATTCTTTTAGTTGCGGCTCAGCTAAATCAATAGCTTTACGTGTTTTCACTGGGACAAGTAGATGCCAGTTTCCAGTATTGCTTAGTTTAATGGGATATCTTTCGTCTAGATCCGTTGGTTGAATACCGACTAGTTGGGAAAGTGTGTCATTATTGATTTTGATTTCTTTGACTTTTGGAGCGACCTGAGTCATTGAAACTCTAATCAATTGATTGTTTTCTTTAATCCATTTGACCGGAATCAAGCCTACATTGGTTTCAAAAACAATCTGATCCGCTTTTTCTAACCAATTGTATTTGGTTCCAAGTAACCATGATAGGCCAATGGTTGCATGACCGCAAAAATTGATTTCCTCCAGTGGTGTAAAATATCGTACTTTAAAATCTGCCTCAGGATGAGAAGAAGGCAATAAGAAAACAGACTCTGGGAGGTTCAATTCTTTTGCGATTTTTTGCATGTCTTCCTCACTTAAATTTTCCGCATCGGGAATGACCCCCGCAGGATTTCCACCAAACGAAACATTCGTAAAAGCATCAATATGATAAACCGGGATTTGTTTCATGTTTCTCCTCCTTGAACTTTTGTACTTTAATCATATGCACTACTTTTGTATAAGTAAAATGAATATTATGAATTGTATACATGTGAGATTCTCATGCAAATCTGTTCAAGTATATATATGTGTCCTTATTTTAGATAAATGGAGGAGGAAACCATGACTGTTTTTCAATTTGAAGTATTTCTTAAGGTTGTAGACACAGGTAATTTTACGAAGGCAGGCGAAATATTAGGACTCACACAATCCGGGGTCAGCCATAATATATCTGCTTTAGAATCAGAACTGGGGATTATTCTTTTAATTAGAGGCAGAAATGGAGTTTCTTTGACGGACGCAGGAAAACGGATGATTGGACATATGAGAAATATTGTTTCAGAGTCTGAACAGATAAAACAAAAGACAGCAGCTATTCTTGGGATAGAAATGGGTAAAGTCAAGATTGGAAGTTTTCCAAGCGCTTCAGCTAAATTATTGCCTGGTATTATATCTTATTTCAAAAGCAGGTATGAAGGGATTGAGTTGGAACTATATGAGGGGAGCTATGACGAAATTACTGAATGGGTAGAAAATGGAGTGATTGATATTGGCTTTGTTTCGATGCCGGTTAAAAGGTTGGAGACGATTCCTCTTTTAAAAGATAAATTAGTAGTGTTAGTACCTAGAGATCACCCTTTCTGTGAGCATAAGTCCGTAACCATAGAACAGTTATCGCAGGAACCCTTTATCATGCCAAAGGCAGGCTGTGAGGTGCTGATCCAGGAAAGGTTTCAATCCAATGGATTAAAACCCAATGTTCAATTTGAGGTGGAAGATAATCAAACCATTATCTCTATGGTTCAAGAAGGACTTGGGCTAACAGTTGTTCCTCAATTAACATTACCAAACTGGTTAACACATGTTTCCACTGTTGAACTTGTTCCTGAAATCTATCGTTCTATTGGATTAGCAGTAAAGTCTATTAAGGATTGTCCGCCTGCTTTAAAAGAGTTCATAAATGCCTCGCAAAAATTTGTGAAAACAAATAGCTAAATAACCTAGCCTATATAATCGAAGAAAGGTAAACGGCTTCACGCAAAATAAGCAAAAAATCGTCCTAAATTGCAAAAAACGCCTTCAAAAATCAAATTTGAAGGCGTTTTTTTGCGTTTATGCACTAAAAATGCCTTCAAATATGAAAAATGGAAATTCGCTTTACCTTGCCAAACTCGATATTCTACAAGTGCAGAGGATACGGGCCTTCACCTAAATCCCGTGCAAAGGACAAGGTGATGAAAAGGTGTCATAAAATATTCACATTCTATTGAATAACCTATGACCATTTTCTTCATTTTTTTCTATATCAAATATGAAAGAATTTTATTAGAAGAAAAGTAGGGGTTGAAGATGGCAAAGTTTAGAATGGTACGTACTGATTTTTGGAAGAATCCGATTGTTTTAGAGGAGATGACTCCGGAGGACAAATATTTTTACCTGTATCTCCTTACCAATCCACATACGACTCAAATTGGCATCTATAAGATTACTAAAAAACAAATGGCTTTTGAATTGGGGTATTCGATTGAAAGTGTTCAATCGTTAATGGAACGATTCATCGAGCTCCACAAGGTGATTCGTTATAATCCTGATACGAGAGAGCTGGCGATAAAAAACTGGGGGAATTATAACCTGGATAAAGGTGGGAAACCGATGATGGATTGTGTTTTTTCCGAGTTAAAGGATGTCGAAGATCTCTCACTTATTCAATATGTTTCGGCAGCCATTTCAAAACAGGAAATTCGCAGCCTATTTGAATCTTTTTGTGAGCCAGAAGAAATAGTTTTTGGCAAGGATGTTACCTACAAAAATGAAAATAATACATATCTAGTACCTGAATGTAGAGAGCATGACGATACGTTGACGCCTCGGTCTACGATATGGGGGCAAAAAGAAGAAGGAATTAATAATAAAGTTAATAAAAAACAACAACAAGAACCTTTTTATCCAAATAAAGAGGAAAGTCTAGACATCGAGAATCCATTACAGAATCATCAAAGAGATGTAAAAGAAATTGTTGAGTTTTGGGACAACAATGGATTTGGTTTTACAAATGTTAATGCGAAACAGCAGCTTTTGTCCTGGTTAGATGATTCTAGCTTTTTACAGCCGAAAGAGGTGATTTTTAAAGCGATGAATATTGCGTGTGCCAATAACAAGCGAAGGCTGAGCTATGTGGTTGGGATTCTGAAAAACTGGAAAAATGACTCATTACTGACCGTAAAAGAAATTGATTCCTTTTATGAGAGTCAAAATTCCGCATCAAAGCAAAGGCGGTCTAGTAAGTCGTTACCTGCCGGAAGAGCGATTCCTGGTGGATTTGTACTTGACCTTACGGCAGGTGAAGAATGGTAGAGTTAAACCGGGCTGGTAAGAATATTGAATTGATTACCTTAATCACAAAAAATCCATACTTTCTGCAAATTTTTATTGTAGGATAGGTTTTGTAACAAAATTTAGGAGGGTTAATATGAAAACAAAAAAATTGTTGATTGGAATTACTTGTTTGGTGTTAATGTTTATGTTAGCTGCTTGTTTTAATAATAGTAATGATAAGAGTACTGCTAAAGATTCAAATGTGGATCATGAAAGTATGGGCATGGGTGATATGGAACATTCTGGTTCGGGTGAGGTTCCTGAAGGACTAAAAGAAACTGAGAATTCAACATATAAACTAGGAGGCCAAGCAACTATAAAAGCGAATCATATGGAAGGTATGAATGGTGCTGAAGCAACAATTGTAGGTGCATATGATACCATTGCTTACGCTGTTACCTATACACCGACTACCGGAGGTGAGCCGGTAAACAATCATAAATGGGTTATTCAAGAAGAGATTAAAGATGCAGGTAATAAAGCATTAGGACCTGGAACAAAAGTCACCTTGGAAGCAGACCACATGGATGGGATGAAGGGGGCAACTGGAACCATTGATTCGGCAGAAAAAACAACTGTATATGTGGTTGATTACATCCCAACAAATGGTGGGGAAAAAGTGACAAATCACCAATGGGTAACAGAGAGCGAACTTTCTTCAAAATAAGATTAGAAACAAGGCATTTAACGTGCTTTTTTATAGGTAACAGAATTGGTTAGATAAATTAAAAAAGTCCTTATCGATACATAAGGACTTTTGAAACTAGAGTTGTCTTGCTCCAAGATAGCGAGATTTCCAGTAAGAGATATTCATATTGGAAATTTCAACTCCCTGGGACCCAGAGTGAACGAACTTACCATTTCCTACGTAGATTCCCATATGTGAAGGACCTTTTTTATACGTTTCGTAATAGACAAAATCGCCAACGGATAAAGTAGACACAGGTTTCATCTTGTTCCAATATCCAGCAACAGTTTGACGAGGTACGGATTTTTGTTGGTTGATTACATAGTAAATAAATCCACTGCAGTCAAATCCACTTGGAGTAGTTCCTCCCCATTTGTAAGGGCTGCCAACCACAGTTTTAGCGTTTTGAATCAACTTGTTTTTATTAATGGTAGACACTGCAGGTTTATTTGCTGCGGGAGCTGGAGCAACAGGTGATGTTACAGTACCACTACTAATTTTTAATTTTTGACCTATTCTAATTAGATCCGATTTCAATCGATTCCCCGCTTTTAGTTGTGTCGCAGTTGTCCTATACTTCTTTGCGATTGATGACAAGCTATCACCGGATTTTACCGTATATACTAATGAAGATGGACTGGTGCTAGTTTTAGTCACGACCTTGCCTTTTTCAGGTATGTATATACTTTGACCTATTTTGATTCTATCACTTGATAATTTATTAGCTTTCTTAATCTCTGAAACTGATATTTTATATTGCTTTGAATACTTTGATAAAGTATCCCCACTTTTAACTTTGATTGTTGCAGCCATGGTTGACGTACTATATAAGGAAGTCCCGAATACTGTAGCTGTAACTAATGCTATAATTTTCTTTTTCATTTGTATCCCCTTAGTAATCGTTTCTTTTATTAATTTAAGTTTACATATCACTTGAATAATTTGCTATAATTTGTCGAAATCGTAAAACGAATGTAATGATTTTGTAATAAATTGTAGTTAATCCGATATCTATTAAAAGGGGTTTCGTTACCGGCAAGCCCCAATGAGAAAAGGCTCTGACCAAGTGGGAGCCGTCAGAGCCTTTTTTCATTGTGATTTTGGGATATTCTTTTGGGAAGAATCTCATATTATATGGCTTATTAGTACTGCTACTAGTTCATCTAAATATCTTAATTTGTATTATCTCTAAAAGAAGTGTCAGCAATCCTGTCTACATAAAATTCACCGTTCAAATATTTGATTACAGAAACACTGCAATTATCATGGTGAGGATATCTGCTCATTTTTGCTAATTGCATTAAGTAGTTGCCTATTGTTACCCCATGTGAAAATACGAGAATATTTCCACCCTCATTTTTATGCTTTTGAACCATTTCATCGATAGCGGAGCTTGTCCTAGTAAAAAGCTGTAGGTAGGATTCTCCTTCAGGTGCTGACATATTTAAATCATTAAGACTAAATAATGTCTCTAGGATATTTCCATATTGAGCTAGAATTTCCGTTTGTAACAGGGATTCCAAAGCACCAAAGTTCATTTCCTTTAGACGTGGATCAGTAATGATGGGGATATTTCGATGGCCAATGGCATGCCTAGCCGTATCTACTACTCTTTGGCTTTCACTTGCGTATACTGCTTTAAATTCTATATCAGATAAACCGATACCTACAGATTTAGCCTGTTCAATTCCTTTATCTGTAAGAGGTGAATCACAAAATCCCTGCATTCGCTTCTCTACATTAAAATGGGTCTCTCCATGCCGAACAAAATAAAGCTTTACTTCTTTTTCAGAGGACACGCGTAACCACCTGCTTTGTATTGGATTTAATTGATTGATAAAATGAATTTTACCACACCTTTCGAGTAGTTTGTAATTAATTACTCCAAGCATTTCCAATCCAACCAAGGTTGTGAGGTTGTAAAATGTACCTAGAGATGAAACACTCTTTTTTAAGTGTCCTATCTCAGTCGGGAAATTTCTGCATCCTCAAGTTCAAATTGATTAATAATAAAATAAAATTATTAATTCATGGAGGATTGGAACACATTGACTGTCAATGGATTAAATCAAACCTACCTTAGAGTAGCTGATATCAACTTGTACTGTGAATACATATTGAATGATAAACCACCGATTCTTCTAATCCACGGTTTTGCATCTTCGACCTATACATTTCGTCGGATCATTCCTTTTCTGCAAAAGCAGTATTCTGTCATCGCCGTCGACCTCCCCGGCTTTGGAAAAAGTGAGAAGTCGACTTCGTTTATATATAGTTTTCAAAACTATGCGAAGCTAATGATAGAATGCATCCATCAGTTTGGATTCTCTAATACTCATATTGTTGCTCATTCAATGGGAGGACAAATTGCCCTAAATATGGCCCTAATCGCTCCTGAGAAAATTAACAAATTAGTTTTGTTATGTAGTTCAGGATATTTGAAGCGAGCAAAAAAGTTTCTCATTTTCACTTCCTATTTACCTTTCTTTGAAAAATTCGTTCATTATTATATTCAAAGAAAGGGCGTCAAACATCACTTGAGAAACGTCTTTTTTGACCAAACATTGATCAATGATGAATTGATTCAAGAATTCGGGAAACCGCTGAATGAAAAAGGATTTTATAAGGCTTTAATCCGACTGCTGCGTCATCGTGAGGGTGATTTACTGCCAAATCAGCTTCAGGATATTCATGTCCCAACATTATTAATATGGGGAGAGGAAGACCGGGTTGTTCCTGTGGAGGTTGGTCAACGACTAGTTAGTGATTTACCGGATGCTCAGTTAATTACCTATGAAAAAACAGGACATTTAATTACCGAGGAACGACCAGAATTTGTTTTTAACAATATAATGATGCATACATTCTGACCATTAAAATGAACGATGTTGTTTTAGGCTTGAAGGAAAAAGGAAAAAAGCTAACTTAAAAAAGTGGTTCATCAAGAAAGTTAGCTCATTCCTATAAATGCCATTTAAGAAAGTTTTTCTTTTGCCTCTTCAAAGTAAGGATCTCCAACCTTTAGAATGAATTGCAGAATGTCCTTTGCTGCATTTATATTTATAAAATTCCGTTGACTGATTATCATTTCATTTAGTTTTTCGCCATTATTTTCGAGCAAATCGGTTATTGTGTACTTAATTTCCTTTGGGTTTTTGCATACCACTCCCAAATTGAAATTCTCGGCAAAAGTTGGATTATCCTCTTCCTGACCTGGCAAAGCCCCAGTAATGATTAGCGGTGTATTGGTAGCTATTGCCTCAAACATGACATTGGGACTGCCTCTGGTAAAGGCAATATCAGAAGTTAACATTAAATCTTGGATATTTTGGGTGAAACCAAAAATCTCTACTCGATCACCATATTTGGCCTTTAGGGACATTTCCAGCTTGGCTTTAAGATTTACATTTTTTCCAGCTACTATTTTGACTTTACAATCAAAATGATTCAGTAGATTTTCAGCTATTTTCTTCATATTTCCTACACCTTCACCACCACTCATGATCAAGCAAGATAAAGATTGCCCCGTATTATAAAATTTTCGTTGATTATTGCTCTTAGGGAAAAATCGGGATCGGACTGGAAAACCGGAAACCTTTATTTTCTCATCTGGAATCCCAAATTCAATACACTTATTTTGGGCTTCGAAAGTAGGGCTAATAATGTAATTGGCCCTCTTGTCTGCCCAAAGAGGAAAAATGTTTACAAGATCGGCAATTAGAGTAACGAAAGGGATATGGATATTTTGCTTTTCTAAAATGTTTAAGATGGAGCCATTAAAATTGGGATGAACAGATAAAATCATATCTGGTTTCACTTCTTCCAGTAATTTTAAAAAGTTATCCCTTATCAATAATTCAATAAAATGGTCTACTAAGTGGGGTTTCAAGGCAGATAGTTTCCAAATCATTTTCCAAAGACTCTCCGAATTTCTTGTGATGGGACCGTAAGATTGGCCGATTTTTAAAAGCAATCGTTTACCAAGAGAAAATCCATCTACTACAAAAATTTTTACTTCATTATCAGTTTGGACTTTCTCACACAGAGATTCTGTGATACTTTTATGCCCGTGCCCTGTAATATCAGAAGAAATAATCAGTAATTTCTTTTCCATAAAATCAGCCCTTTTTTAAGATTGCAGTATTTTTCAATTGTCTTATTACCTGCTTGTATTGTTTTAAGGAGTGTAATTTACCGATAAAACAATTCTTAATCTTGTAATCGGACGATACAGCGATGATGGCGAGATTGGGAAAAAACTTATTGGTACGAAAACGAAGGTCCTTCCAATAGATTAAATAGCCATTTTTTCTTATTTGAACAAATGGATAAGCATAATGGGTACTAGAAAGAAAATCAGAAACAAAAGGGTGGCTTTTACTGTCAGAAACTAGTTCAGGAAAATCTGTTTTCTTTAAAAGAGAATGATCGACCATTAGTCTGCCTTTTGAGAAAACGCCAAATAAAAAATCCTCTTTAGTCTCAATGATTACGTCCCAATGAAACAAGAAAATACGTGGGATCAATTTAATTCGGATTGAATTGTGAAAATGGAGATGCAAAGTTCTCTTTGTTACCACTGTCGATAGAGTCCGGACAGTAATGTAAAGAAAAATAAAAATATATATGATGAAAAACACTTTACCCATTTGGAAAAATGGTAGAAGGAAAAAACCCAACAAATGCACGAATAGAATAATAGGGTCTATTAATGGGAGCGAGTCAAACGCAATCCATTTTTTTGAAAAGGGAAGTAAAACTTGAGTTCCATGTACATTAAATAGATCAAAAAATACATGTAGAATAACAGCTATGAATGTCCATAAAAATAAATGGAGAAAAGATGCCGCCGGAAAAAAAGAATATATAATACCTGAAACGGCGATGCTCCATAGAGGCAATGCCAGAAAGGAATGAGACAAGGCACGGTGATTCCGAATATAGCTGCCCTTTCCTTTCATTCGATAGATGAAGTCAGAATCAGGGGCATTCGAACCAATTACTGTACCGAACATAACGGCTTGTGACAGGGCAGAATGATTAGCGACAACTGGATCAATTTGAGCAAGGGCAGCTAATCCTAAACCCATAATGATGTGAGAACTCGTATCCATACAATCACTCCTTTAAATTGCTTGACATACTCACAGCTATAGAACGGATTTTTTGGTTCGAAACAAATGTACAATTGATACTAATATTTATACGGTGCTATTATCCAAAGAATATTGATAAAACCATTTTGGATATATGTAATTCCTCTTAATTATATTTGGTGTTTGTTCCTACATTCATAATTTAATGTAAAGATTATGTATAGATTCTGTATATTGGTATTGCATAAAAAAGGACTGCAGATTGTCTGCAGCCTTTCTCCATTTGATATGTTAAAGAACTGTTCTAAAGGAATGCCTAATGACATCGCCTCGGCTAATGATTCCAACTAATACTCCATTCCGCTCAACAGGTAGTTTTTTTATTTGTTTTTTTCCTAAAATTGAAGCGATAGTTTCTATGTCTTCATTCCAAGACACTTTGTAAACCTTTCTTTTGGCAATGCTCATTACATTTAATTCTAGCAACTTTTGGATTTTTTGCTCAAAATCTTCATGATCACTATCGATAACGGAAACGAATTGGAGGGAATCAACGAATCGATACTGATGCTTGCCGATATACCGCATGATATCCCCATCACTAATATAGCCCACAATTTCATTTCTTTCGTTGACTACTGGGAGTCCACTGATACGATTTTCAATGAATTTGTCGATTACATAACGAACTGTGTCCGTTTCCATTACTTTTATCACGGGATTGATCATTATCTCATAAGCTTGCATCATTCTCCATCCTAAACACTAAAATTTTGTTCATTTATCTCAAGTTTATTTAGGTTCCTTATAAAAACCTTTTTTAAGTAATTCAATCTCCAACAAAAAGGTTTTCATAACATCATTAATCTGTAGCTCCTTCGCGAAAGCATGGACCAGATTTTGAAACGACACAGCCATCATTATTTTGAAGATGTGGTAAATTTCTTCCTCATTCGTTACGTTTAAATTTACGGTGTCTATATTGGTAATAATTTCAAAGAATCTGCTTTTTCTTTTTTCCTCATACATATTCTGGGTAAATGCCTTTTCGACTTTATAATTCATATTTAAAAAGGCATTTTTAAAATATTGCCGATTTTCTGGTTCTTCAAACATAATGAGAATGCCTTTAAACCAATCAACTATGGTTGCAAATATATCTCCATTGTTCATTTTCATGATGGAAATCAGCCGCTCGAAATTCCTTTGAGAATGCTCATGCAGTAAAAAGTAGAATATATCTTCTAAACCGTCAAAATATTGATAAAAGCTTCCCCTGGGGATATTGGCATCCTTGATAATATTCGAAATCGACGCTTCATATAAAGGAACCCTCGAAAACTCCTTCTTAGCAGCATCTATTAATAATTTTTGTTTTTCTTTTGATAAATTAAAAAAGGTTTGCTTAGGCATCTATTAACTCCTTTTATCATATGATAATGTGTCATAAAATATTTATATTCATGATAATTTACCTATATAAATATGTCAATATTCCACATGACAATATGTCATATTGTTTATTGACGCATAAGGATTCACTCTTTATAATTTATTCCTGAAAGTGCTTTGCCCTATACATGGGCAAAAGAAGGGAGAGTGTCATAGGCGGACAAATAAATGATATGGAGATCACTAAACCGGATTCTTTAACCTATTCATCCATTTAGGGAGGAAAAATGAATGAGCACTAAAAAATTGCTATTATTGAACATAATTATACTGCTTATATTAGTGGGTGGTGGTGTTGGAGGATATGCCTACTATAATGGAGCAGTAAATTATTTATCAACGGATAATGCCCAAATAGCAGGACAACAAGTAACGATTGCGGCTCCGGCCAATGGAAAATTGACTGATTGGAAAGGCAATCTCGGTGATCATTTTTCAAAGGATTCTAAAGTTGGGACCATCACAACAACAGATGAAAATGGAAAACCTATAGACATGAAGGTGACGATGCCGACTGATGGAACGATTGTTCAAAGCAGTGGAGTCCAAAATTCATTTGTGGCTGTTGGAACACCATTAGCGAAAGAATATGATTTTAATAATCTTTGGGTTACAGCAAATATTGAGGAAACCAAAATTGATGAAGTGACAATCGGGCAGGATGTCGATATCTATGTGGATGCTTTTCAAAATAACACTTTAAAAGGAAAAGTACAGCAAATCGGTTTAGCGACGGCTGGAACATTTTCTCTGTTACCAAGTTCGAATAATACAGGGAACTATACCAAAGTGACTCAAGTGATTCCAGTAAAAATTACTATTGATGATAATAAAGGTGTAGCCATCGTTCCCGGTATGAACGTAACAGTACGGATTCATAAGTAGGTGATAACATGTTAATTTATATCACTGTTTATGTTGTCTTAGGCCTTTTGCTGCTGCTTTTAATAAATTTTAATATCATCAATAAAAAGAAGTTGCGTAGAGCACAAACAGAAAAGAGGAATGGAGAGGTAATCGATAAGGCTGCTTTCACTGAGACTAATGATGAGGAGATTAAGCAAAATATACCTCAGATTGAAATCAAGGACATAAAGGCTGAGGATATATCCTCGCACGAAGTGTTGAAAGATTCCGCTAATATGGAAGCAGAATTGGAATATGCTCAGGAGGATATTCAGCCGAATATTCAGCCGAAAGAAAGCATGAAAAGTCAGAAAGAACCATCTGCTTCCGATGCTGAAAAAGATTCAGGAAACGGAAAAATTCTTGTGGCTTTAATGCTTGGTGCGTTTGTTGCCATTCTTAATCAAACCTTACTGAATGTGGCCATTCCGCATATTATGAATGATTTGGGGATTTCAGCCAATACCGTACAATGGCTCTCCACAGGATATATGTTAGTAAACGGAATTGCGATTCCTATAACGGCCTTTTTAATAGAGAAGTTTGGAACAAGAAAACTGTTCATTAGCGCCATTTTTTTATTTACATTGGGTTCGGTAGTTTGTTCAGTGTCAGCAAACTTTAGTATGCTCATGATTGGAAGGGTCATCCAGGCTTGCGGTGCAGGTATTATTATGCCCCTCTTAATGACGGTATTTTTTGCCTTATTCCCTCCGGAAAAACGCGGCAAGGCCATGGGGATTATGGGGATTGTCATGATATTCGCTCCTGCGATTGGACCAACATTATCCGGGTGGCTCATTGGCCATTTTTCATGGCGGTTATTGTTCGATATTGTTATCCCAATCGGAGTACTTGATTTAATTCTTAGCTTCATGTGGATGAAGGACGTTACTAAAGTAACAAATCCTAAATTTGATTTCTCAGGATTTTTATTTTCAACCCTAGGTTTCGGGTTCTTGTTATACGGATTCAGTGAAGCAGGCAATGATGGCTGGTCCAGTAAAACAGTGGTTATTTCCTTAATCATAGGAATTATTTCTTTAATCTGTTTTGTTTGGCGCGAACTGACGGCAGAAAAGCCAATGCTTGATTTACGGGTCTTTAAATATGATATTTTCGCCTTAACAACGGTTATCAGTATGATTGTTAACATGGCTATGTTCGGCGCCATGATCTTACTTCCGATTTATTTGCAAAACATTCGAGGGTATACAGCATTACAATCAGGTCTGTTGATGCTTCCAGGTGCCATCGTGATGGGCATTATGTCCCCTATCTCAGGAGCCCTTTTTGATAAAATCGGGGCAAGATGGCTAGCCGTTACTGGATTAGCGATTACTGTACTTACCACATGGGGATTTACCAGTCTGAGTATGACAACCAGTTATGGCCATATTCTGTTTTTATACGTGATGCGGATGTTTGGAATGTCCTTCATCATGATGACCGTCATGACAGAAGGATTGAATCAGTTACCACGTCACCTTGGCGCTCATGGGACGGCTGCCTCCAATACAGCCAGGCAGGTAGCAGGAAGTATAGGGACCGCCTTCCTAGTTACAGTCATGACGACAAGACAAGGGTTCCATTATAGTGGGTATGGGGATGCAATCTCAAGTTCCAATTCTTTTATAACCAGCAGTTTATCCCAGCTTGCTCAAGGTCTGTCATCTTTCACGAACTTGCCGGCTGCAGCCGGAAAAGAGCTTTCCACCTATTTAATTTACGGTCAAACCATGCAGCAAGCTACGATTGAAGGGATTAATGATGCCTTTATTGTTGCAACCGGAATCGCATTTGTAGCATTAGTTCTATCGTTCTTTATCAAACGGTCCCGAGTAAATCAACAGTAAAAAGTAGTAAGTTAAATGGGATATTTAGTTGTCCGGCTTTAATAATGTTGGGCTATCGTCTTTGAAAGAAGGGGTAGGAATGATTAATTTAGGGCTCTTGATTATTCGATTGGCTGTTGGAATGACGTTCGTGGGGCATGGATGCCAAAAATTATTCGGCTGGTTTGGCGGTCCAGGGGTGGTCAAGTTTGGTGAATATTTAGGGTCGATTGGAATCAAGACAGGCGGCAAGACATGGGCGATTTTAGCAGGATTATTCGAATTGGCTGGCGGACTGCTGTTTTCAGCGGGCCATTGCACCTGGCTAGGTGCAATACTTATCACAATCGTTATGATTGATGCCATCTTCACCGTCCATGGCAAGAATGGCTTTTGGCTGACTGAAGGCGGTTATGAATATAACTTTATTTTGATCGCTGTAGTCCTTGGGGTGGCGCTCATTGGACCAGGTGATTACGTTTTAATTTATAAGGCATAGTTCAAGGGGACGGTGCTGCTAGTTTTTTGCGCAAATAATGGCCTTCATCACATGATGAAGGCCATTCCCTTGCTCCTGCTCAGATTTTTCATAGAAATCGAACTTCATATTTATCCCCCTCGTTGACTGTGTCATGAGACTTATTCCAGATTCATGAGGTTCCATTTTTTTAAACGTTGCTATGTCTCTAAGTTAATAATCTATAATTAGTGTGTTAAGAATGCAGCTAATGCTTTGCTCTTTTGTTTTCGATCCTTGCGCATTATTGCTCTATCCGGTGCGGATTCATGCAATTTTTTCTCTTCTTCAGTTTCAGGAATGACCTGTGGAACATGTGCTGGACGTTTATGCTGGTCAAGTGCAACAAACGTTAATAGAGCAGTAGCTGCAATTCTACGTTCACCACTTTTTAAATCTTCAGCAATAATCTTTACAAAAACCTCCATGGATGATGTACCTGTCCATGTCACATAGGATTCAAAACAAACCGAATCTGATGTATGAATGGGACATAAAAAGTCTACTGAATCGGTTGAGGCAGTTACACATTCTGTGCGACTATGACGAGCTGCGGAAATTGACGCTACCTGGTCCACATCACTCATTAATCGTCCCCCAAATAATGTATTGTGATTGTTTACGTCATTTGGAAATACACGACTTGTTCGTATAACTCTGGACTCTTTACAAAATTTTGCTTCCATCAAATTCCCCCTACTTATCTAAACATTTAGATCTATATTGCAAACGCTCCGAGAATTTTCATTGAAAAATTCATTCTCTAAGCTTTTCTTCTTCTATTAATAAAGATTCTGGATTTCACTCCTAGACAGTTATGTTACTATGGAAATTACTAAACCACCGAGTAACGGAATTATTGGGGCGTTGGAAAAGAAGTCAAGCGCAAAGGATCAATCCACCTGATGTACTTTTTAGTTTTGCCATTCCAACATAAGTCGCCCAAGCCCCAACAAGTCCAAAAATAGTATATTTTCGTTAAACGTTTTGATTTGAATTTAAGCTAAGACAGGTTGTTGTTCTTCCCTTAATCCCAACAAACGCTCTTTGATTTCGTTTGTATTAACAAACGTTTGGGCAACGCCGGTTACCATTGCGGCATTAGCCACGGCTGACGCTACATAAGCCGCTACTCTTGAATCAAAAGGGTCCGGAATTACATAATTAGGATGAAGTTCTTCATCTGCAATTAATTCGGCAATTGCATACACGGCGGCCAGTTTCATTTCTTCATTTATTTCTTTCGCTCTCACATCCAAAGTTCCACGGAAAATACCCGGAAATGCGAGTACATTGTTGACTTGATTAGGAAAATCGGAACGCCCAGTCCCGACTACAAGTCCTCCTGCTTCCTTTGCCTCTTCCGGAAAAATTTCAGGCACCGGATTGGCCATTGCAAAAATAATTGAATTTTCATTCATAGAACGAACCATTTCTTTTGTTAAGGCACCTGCAGCTGATACCCCAATAAACACATCTGCTCCCACAAGTGCATCGCCTAATGTTCCTTGCAGCTGCTGTTTATTTGTTATGTAAGCCATTTCCTCTTTAAATGGATTCATTCCTAGTGGGCGGCCACTATAAATGATCCCTTTTGTATCACATAAAATTACGTCCTTTACCCCCATATGAACCAATAGCTTTACAATGGCGACACCTGCAGCCCCCGAACCGTTTACCACCACACGAATTTCATCAATTCTTTTGTCAGCCAATTTCAGTGCGTTGATTAACCCGGCAACTGTTACAATTGCAGTGCCATGTTGGTCATCATGGAAAACGGGAATATCACACTCTTTCTGTAACCGAGCCTCAATATCAAAGCATTGAGGAGCTGAAATATCTTCCAAATTCACTCCGCCAAATGTAGGTGACAATAGTTTAACTACCTCGACGATTTTGTCCGGATCAGTTGTATCAAGACAAATAGGGAAGGCATCAACATCAGCAAAGGATTTAAACAATAGAGCTTTCCCCTCCATAACGGGCATAGCAGCTTTCGGTCCGATATTTCCAAGCCCTAATACAGCTGTTCCATCTGAGACAACGGCAACGAGGTTACCTTTTACTGTATAGTCATATACTTTGTTTGCATCTTTATAAATTTCAAGACACGGCTCAGCCACACCCGGAGAATAAGCAAGGCTTAAATCCTTTGCATCGCGTAGAGGGACCTTTGACTGGACGCCAAGTTTTCCTTGATTTTCCTTGTGTATCTTTAATGCTTCTTCATGTAAAAGTGACATAAATTTTTCTCTCCCATTATTTATTGATAATAAAATTATTCCTGTGTGTTGTGTTTTAATCTAAAGAATTATCGATGCTTTACGGATAAGGATAATACAATTATCAGAATTATTAAAATTGAAAAAAATTATACTTACTTATAAGAAAATTCAATATGGGAAAAAAAGGGATAAATTATTCAGGCAAAATTGTTCAAGGATTTCAGGAATATCGGTATTTGTAGTATTATTTTTGTATAGAAGCCGTTAGGAGTATATTAAAGTTGAATGGAAGAAAAGCTTAATAAATACATAGAAAGTTTATCGCATGAGCAACTACGATTCGAAATGCGAAATGGTGAATGGGAAGGAGACTACAATTAATGAACAATAAAAACAAAACGGTTGTCCGTTCGCTGGATATATTAAATCTATTTATAGAGCATACCGAATTATCCTTCCAAGAAATTATTAATCTATCGGGGATTCCGAAAACTTCCGTCTATCGAATGCTCAGGTCGTTAGAGGAAATGGAATTCTTGGAAAAAGGGATTGATTCGAAATACCGACTTGGACTCTTGTTTCTCAAATTTGGTCATTTGGTTTTGGGCAGGATTGATTTACGTAAGATTGCTTATCCGTTTATGAATGAATTGCATAATGATGTGAAGGAAGCCATTAACTTGATTGTTAGAGATGGAAATGAAGCGATCTATATCGAGAAAATTGACACAAAACAAAAGGTTCGACTGTATACTGCGATAGGAAGGAAAAGCCCGCTTTATGCTGGTGCCTGTCCACGTGCAATCTTGTCCTTTTTGCCTGATTCGGAAGTGCAGGCATACCTCGAATCAATTGAGCCCAAATCGTTTGCAATTGGTACAATTACTGACAAAGATAAAATTTATGAAACGATAAAACAGGCGAGAATAGATGGATTTACAATCAGCCATTCGGAATTGGAAAACCATACATCTGCCATTGCCGCTCCGATTTTTAATCACAAAGGAGAAGTTGTTGCGGGCATAAGTATCGCAGGTATCGAAGCAAATTATCAGGGTGAAAACATTGAGAACTATGCAAAGAAAGTAAAAAAAGTAGCTGAGGAAATTTCAATGCGTTTAGGCTATACAAAATAATAAGAACGGGGCGGTCTCTACATCAATGGTTTTGGATGTAGAGACTGCCCCGTTTCTTCAGGATGGCTTCCTCTCATTTAAGAAGTGCATTAAAATGAATGCTCATCGATATTTTACGTAGCATCTGCTCTTGCTTTATTAATTCTAATTCTGCTTGCTCAAGCGAAACTTCCTCGAACTGAATGTTAGCGTTTGGCTGCATCTGTGCTAAACAAGGTAGATCAGTGGAAATGACTTGACCGATTTTTGGATATCCTCCTGTCGTTTGTCGATCAACCATTAAAATAATGGGTTGTCCGTTTGAAGGGACTTGAATGGTACCGTACGTGACCCCTTCTGATAATAACTCAAATTTCTCTGATAAGCTGAGTGATTCGCCTTCCAACCGATAGCCCATCCGATCAGCTTGAGTTGTTAATCTATAGCGCTTTGAAAAAAACGCTTGTTGACTGGCCTTATCGAAACGCTCGAACTCAGCACCATGTAAAACCCTAATCGTTTGTGTTTTATTGAATGTCATAAATTCTGTATAGTTGACAGACCATTTAAAATGAGTAGTCATTCTTTCTAGCTGATGAACGAATGACCGACTGAGTGGATTGAAGTCTCCACATTCAAATATATCCCCTTTTTGTAATGCTCTGCCTTGAAGTCCTCCAATAGTCGCACGGAGATAAGTGCTTTTACTTCCCATAACTTTAGGAACCTCTATTCCGCCAGCGAATGCCACGTAGGCCCTGCACCCATTCATGGCGGATTTAAATTGTAAAATAGATCCTTTGCGAATCAGAACTGGCCGCCACATGGGTGCTTTTTCTCCGTCAATCGTGGGCTGCAGGTCTCCTCCTGTAATGGCAACTAACTCATCAGTATCAAATTGGAGAGTTGTCCCAAAAAGTGTAATTTCAAGTGCTCCTTCGCCCTCGCCATTTCCGACCAGTAAATTTGCAACTCTAAGAGAAATAGGATCCATTGCTCCACTGACGATTACTCCAAATTTTTGTGAACCGAATCTCCCTAAATCTTGAATCGTAGTCAATAATCCAGGATGAAGCACTTTAATGCTCATTGTTTCATCTCCTTATAGGCAGCATACTCTTCAAGCGTTATTGGTACATAGCGGATTCTATCTCCAGACTGTAACATGGTTGGCGGTGAAAGTTCCGGAAGAAACAAATCAAGCGGAGTTCGGCCGATAATTTGCCATCCTCCTGGTGTTTCCAGCGGGTAGATGCCTGTTTGTTTACCAGCAATTCCAACAGATCCCGGCGCGATGGCAAGACGAGGTGAATCCTTTCGTGGGGTGGCAATTCTTTCGTCCATTCCGCCCATGAACGGAAACCCTGGTGCAAAGCCAATCATATAGACTAAGTAATCATTTGACGAATGAATTTGAATTACTTCTTCAACAGAAAGTCCGTGATAACTTGCTACATACTCCAAGTCTGGACCAAACTCTCCCCCGTACAGGACTGGAATTGTTAATAGCCGCTGTTCGGGCGTTTCACTTGTTCCTAATTTATCTAGTAACGCTAAAATGATAGCGCTGACTTTTTTATAAGGACTTGATGCTTCTCTGACTGTGCTGGACATATAGACGGAAACAGGATTGTAATAAATTGTCAAGCTATTATAAGACGGCACAGATTCAATCAATCCTGTAAATGGCTCTTTTTCTAATAAGTTGGAAAGATTTTTTACTTTTTCATGGATGGCAGGGCTGATTCCATCGCCTAACTGAATGACTAGCGCAGAATCCCCTAAAGGTCTTATGTCCACATGATTTTGTTGATGGGCCATTATAAACAGCTCCTTGTGGTTTCGAATTTCGGTAATTAAGTTCTGTTAAACGGATATTACAAACATTATAGTTTACAATCAAATTAAAATACAAGTCTAGAAATATAGAATATTACGATATTTACAATTTTCATATAATTTTGCAAACAATATATTCAACTGAAAATATTTATGCTAGAATTGGTTTAAGTTTCAAAACCAAAGTTCCGAATTACGGAATTTGTGAAAGCGCTTATCAATCAGTAGACGAGCTATCAATGGAGGGGAGAAATATGTTTCAAGTGGATTTGAATTGTGATTTAGGGGAAAGTTTTGGCCGCTACAAGCTTGGAGAACAAGAAGAAATATTGAAATACGTTACATCTGCAAATATTGCTTGCGGTTTTCATGGCGGAGATCCAAGTGTGATGAGAGAAACGGTGAAGATGGCCATTTCTCATGGTGTCAAAATTGGAGCCCATCCTGGTTTGCCTGATTTAAACGGTTTCGGGCGAAGGGAAATGGCGATTACACCTCAAGAAGGATATGACATGGTCGTCTACCAAATTGGGGCATTGCAAGGGTTTTTAATGACGTTCAATGAAAAAATGCAGCATGTCAAACCCCATGGCGCTTTGTACAATATGGCTGCCAAGGATCCTAAACTTGCCGAAGCCATTGCACAAGCGGTTTATGATGTATCCCCCTCATTGATATTATTCGGCCTTTCCGGCAGTGAATTGACAAAGGCAGGAGAGAAAATCGGTTTACGAACGGCACATGAAGTATTTGCAGATCGCACGTATCAAGCGGACGGGTCTTTGACTTCTCGATCACAAAAGGATGCGATGATTACAGATCAAGAACAATCTGTCGCGCAAATTGTGAAAATGGTGACGGAAGGAAAAGTAGTTTCCTTGCAAAAAACAGAAGTTTCGCTGCGTGCAGATACCATTTGTATTCACGGTGATGGTGCACATGCACTAGCCTTTGCAAAATATATAAACGAAACGTTAGAAAAGAAGAATATTACTGTAACTGCAATCTCTAACTTGGAGGTTTAATATGGAAAATCCTAAATTTGAAGTTACACAAAAAGATGTCAACGTTGCGGGGAAAAAGAAGGTAAGTAGAAGTGTCTTACTCGGTGCCGCCTTTTTAATGGCCACATCATCGATTGGACCTGGATTTTTGACACAAACGACTGTATTTACACAGCAATTAGCTGCAAGCTTTGCATTTGTTATTTTAATATCATTATTATTAGACATCTTTTCACAAATGAACATTTGGAGAATCATTGCCGTTTCCGGGTTGCGTGGACAAGAAATTGCCAACAAAGTGTTCCCAGGACTCGGAGTTGTTTTGGCCATACTTATCGTAATTGGCGGTTTGGCATTTAATATCGGAAACGTAGCTGGTGCTGGATTGGGTCTGAATGCCATGCTTGGCTGGGATCCAGTTACAGGTGCTGTGATTAGTGCGCTGTTAGCAATCTTTATTTTTGTTGTGAAAGAAGCAGGTAAAGCGATGGACAAATTCGCGCAAGCTGCAGGGGTAGTAATGATCCTCCTCATGCTGTACGTGGCATTCACGACATCACCGCCGGTTGGAGAGGCGATTGTGAATACGGTAATGCCGGAAAAGATTAGCATGTTCGCGATTGTTACGCTTGTTGGTGGAACGGTTGGGGGATATATTACGTTTGCAGGCGGACACCGTCTATTAGATGCGGGAATCAAAGGTGTGGAAGCATTGCCAGCCGTTACGAAAAGCTCTGTTACAGGGATTCTCGTTACCGGAGTTATGCGGGTGGCATTATTCTTGGCTGTTCTTGGGGTTGTAACAAAAGGACTAGCAATTGATCCAGCGAATCCGCCAGCTTCTGTGTTCCAACTGGCTGCAGGTGACGTCGGTTATCGTATGTTTGGTGTAATCATGTGGGCTGCTGCGGTAACATCTGTTGTAGGGGCCGCGTATACGTCAGTTTCATTTATCCGCACGTTTCATCCTGCCATTGAGAAATACCAAAATTGGGTCATTATTGCATTTATCGTTATTTCAACAGCCACGTTTGCCGTTGTAGGAAAACCAGTAACAATCCTACTTATAGTTGGAGCATTAAATGCTCTTATTTTGCCAATAGGTTTAGGTACATTATTAGTTGCTGCATATAAGAAAAGTATTGTTGGTGAGTATAAGCATCCGCTATGGTTGACAATTACGGGCGGTTTTGTTGTGGTGATCATGGGCTATTTAAGTGTAGTGACATTGATCGAACAATTACCATTGGTTTTTAAGTAAATTTATAAGAAAGCCAATTTGGGAGGTAGCTATATGGGGAAATATGAAACGTTGGAGCCGCATGAAATAAGAGAGTTGATTCGGAAGCAAGAGATTACTGGACCGACGGCAGGAATGTCAAAAGGGAATACGCAAGCGAACTTGGTTATCTTAAAAAAAGAGCATGCCTTTGACTTTTTGCTTTTTTGCCAGCGGAATCCGAAGCCATGTCCTTTATTGGACGTGACGGAGCCTGGCTCCTATGTTCCTGGTATGATAGCCAAAAGTGCAGATATCCGTAAAGACATCCCGAAATATCGTATTTATAGAGACGGTGTTTTTACAGAAGAAGTCGCTGATATTACTGAGTACTGGGAAGACGATATGGTTGGTTTCTTGTTAGGCTGTAGCTTTACATTTGAAACACCACTCCTTGAGGGCGGTATTCCAATCAGGCATATTGAGGAAAACTGTAACGTTCCGATGTACAAAACGAATATTAAGTGCAAAAAAGCAGGCATGTTTGAGGGGCCGACAGTCGTTAGTATGCGGCCAATGACACCGGAGGATGCCATCCGTGCCGTTCAGATTACGTCACGTTTTCCAGCAGTACACGGTGCACCAATCCATATTGGGGATCCTAGCCAAATTGGCATCATGGATATTTCAAAACCTGATTTTGGAGATGCTGTACCATTTAAACAAGGGGAGATTCCGGTATTTTGGGCTTGTGGTGTAACTCCTCAAGCGGTTGCGATGGAAAGTAAGCCCTCGATTATGATTACTCATGCACCAGGTTGTATGTTCATCAGTGATATAAAAGATGAAGAATTGAGTGTGTTATAAAACGTAGTTGTAATCATAATTTCATAGTAAAATAGAAATGTAACTCTAAAAGTAGGGTGTACAAATTATCTTACTAAAGTGAGGCGATGCATTTGTGCATCGTCTCTTCGAACTTTGCAGTAACAATTGCGACGTGCTTTTTGTCGTTGAAAAGGGGATGTAGATGGTGTTTACAAAATCGACTGCTGCGCTTCTCGTCCTCATTTTGATTTGGGGCGCGAGCTGGCCAATCAATAAATTAGCGGTACCCTACTCACCGCCATTGCTTTATGCAGGACTGCGTGCACTTTTAGGAGGAATCTTGCTGACAGTTATTATTTGGAAGACACGGAAGGCGATAAATTGGCGTAAAAACTGGCAGAAGTACTTTATAGCGGCTTTCTTTAACACCATCCTTTTTTTCGGGCTTCAGACGGCAGGATTGCTCTATTTACCGGGTGGATTGTTTTCCGTTCTTGTCTATTTTCAACCGATTTTACTTGGCCTTTTCGCTTGGCTGTTACTGGGTGAATATTTATCTCCAGTCCAAATACTCGGTTTGCTGCTAGGATTTGTAGGGATAGCGGTCGTTAGTGTGGATGGTCTGACAGTCCATATATCACCAATCGGAGTTACGCTCGGGTTACTAACTGCTGTAAGTTGGGCGTTCGGAGTGATCTACGTTAAGAAAGTAAGCAGAGAAGTAGATTCGTTTTGGATGGTGGCGCTTCAATGTATCATTGGCGGCATTTTCCTCATAAGTATCGGATCAGTGTTCGAAAGTTGGTCTGCCATCGAATGGAATCGATTTTACATATCTGGCCTCGGCTTCGGTGCGACCATTGGCATACCATTGGCTTACATCCTTTACTACAGTCTTGTCAATGCTGGTAAGGCAAGCAAAGTTGGCTCCTATACGTTTCTCGTTCCTATTGTTGCTGTTATTCTCGGAGTGCTTTTCTTAGGAGAAAAGGTGACATATCCACTGATTATCGGGATGCTGCTAGTAGGAATAAGCATCCATTTTGTGAATTTCAGGTATAAACCTAAATACAAAAGGATGGGTAAGAATTAAGGTTCGCGTGTATCAATGACTGCTGGGATTGGCTGGGAATTGTGCTGTGTTAATAGGACATAACTTTAAAAAATGATAGAATAGGTTTTATATTAATCATTTAGGAGCAATCATAAAAGTGCAAATTAGAATGGAAAAGACGGTATCGGTTAATCAGAGGATTAAAACCCTCTTGCCTTGGGTGTTGGTAATTCTCTGGATGTTTCTCATATTTAACATGTCTTCTCAACCAGCTACCCAGTCTAACTCTCTTAGTTTGGGAGTTACTGAGAAAGTGATCGAAACAGTGAACAAATTCAAGCCAGGGGCGGATTTGAACATTGAGACAGTCAATCACATCGTAAGAAAAAATGCTCATTTCTTTGCCTACTTGCTACTTGCTGTACTAACGCTTAACGCACTGCGGAAAGGTGAAAAGTTAAGTTGGAGGAAATCGTTACTAGCTTTGGGAATTTGCGTCCTGTATGCAGCATCGGATGAAATTCATCAACTATTTGTTCCGGGCAGGGGACCGCAGGTTAAGGATGTATTCATCGATAGCTCGGGGGCTCTTTTGGGAATCGCGATTTTTATGGTAGTGAATAAAATTTTGAATCGGAATTCATAGTTCTGTGTTTGTGGCTGCCAATCAAACTGAGAATCTTTAATAGAAAAAACCAAGGGATCCCCTTGGTTTTTTGTATCTTATTAAGCTATTTACTTTTCTTTAAAAAAGTCTACATTTTTTTGTTTTTCGTCATCTGTTCCCCAAAGTATTTCTTTATCCGATTGTTGCAGCTTCGGTATATGCTTTGAACAATGAATATAGGCCTCTTCAACTTCGATGAGGACCCACCGTTCTGCTTTGTTTCCTTCTTTTTCATGTATGTCCATCAAGATATTCTCTGACAAGTTTAACGAGAGTAATTGACTGTTTTCAATAATAGAAGTTTTGCCATTTACATGCAGTCCAATGCAATGCTCAAAAAAATCGATAAACATTAGGCCAATTTGAGGGTTTTCTATGATGTTTCCTAGACTGGCCATCACACCATTTCCCTTATATTCCGGATATATGATGGTTTTTTCATCAATAATTCTCACGAAACCTGGTAATCCTGCCCGGAACGAGGAATCACAGCTGCCCCTAGAATCAGCGGTTGAAATAAACATCATACTTTGCTCAGAGATAAACTTTGTCATCATACCATTTAGATGATCGAGCATTTGCTTATTATAAAAAGCAGCAGCCCTCTTTGTTGTGCCATATCTCTCCTGCAGGATGCGCTCTCCTTTTTCTGCTGCCATTGTTTCCAATCCCTTCACGGTTTTAATAACCACATCATTTTACCACACGGTGCCTGTCACCGCCCTAAATTTGTCGATTTAGAAAGTTCTCCAATCATTAGATAATCTCAAATTTGGAAGGGAGAGTCTGAATGAGGGGTAATGTTTTTATCAAAGAAGATTACTACTCGCGACTAGATAAAGAGATTCATGAAAATGGAAGTCGACATTTAATTTAGGGTGACAGTCTTTCATTTGCTATTGTGCTAAAGTATTATTGTGTTAAAATTCTGAAAAATCAGTTGACAGATAAGGTTACATTACATAGAATAATTATCATAGCAATAGGATTATAGAATATGAATAAAGGGATGATTACCTATGAGGCTGCGAAAAAAAATAGTTCAATATTCAAGAATGGTTATAAAAGAGGCTGGACTCCAATTCTAATAGGAATCGGAATCCAGCCTCTTTCTTTATTATACTAAAGTGATAGAGGAGTGGGATTAATGATAACATTAACAGGTCAAAATTTAACATTGAAACAAATGAAGGAAATTTTATTCGGTCATCAGAAGGTAAGCGCTTCAGAAATGAGTATGGAGGCTGCTAGAAAGAGTCGGGAAGCAGTAGAAAGAATAGTTTCAGAATCAAAAGTAGTCTATGGGATTACAACAGGGTTTGGAAAATTTAGTGACGTCCTTATTAATAAAGATCATGTTCAAGATCTTCAGCTTAATTTAATTCGTTCACATGCTTGCGGCGTAGGTGAGCCGTTCCCAGAGGTTGTCGCAAAAGCAATGGTACTTCTTCGCGCTAACGCACTTTTAAAGGGCTATTCAGGAATTAGGCCGCTTGTTATTGAAAGGTTACTAGATTTAGTAAACAAGGATATTATCCCTGTGATTCCTCAGCAAGGTTCCCTTGGAGCGAGCGGAGATTTGGCACCGCTTTCACACTTGGCGTTAGTGTTAATCGGAGAAGGAGAAGTATTTTATAAAGGAAATCGAATGGATTCACTTGAAGCCCTACAGCAAGAAGGAATTTTCCCAGTAACACTTGAGGCAAAAGAAGGCCTTGCTCTTATCAATGGAACCCAAGCAATGACTGCAATGGGAGTTGTCGGTTATCTAGAAGCAGAACAACTCGCATACCAAAGTGAGTTAATTTCCTCTATGACCATTGAAGGATTGCAAGGGATTATTGATGCCTTTGCTGAAGAGGTTCATATTGCACGTGGTTATCAACAGCAAATTGATACCGCAGCCCGAATCCGAGGTTACCTAAGCGATAGTTTATTGACAACGACACAGGGGGAATTGAGAGTGCAGGATGCTTATTCCCTCCGCTGTATCCCGCAAGTTCATGGCGCTACGTGGCAAGCACTTGATTATGTAAGAGAAAAATTAGAAATTGAGATGAATGCAGCAACAGATAATCCACTAATTTTTGATGACGGTGAAAAAGTCATTTCCGGTGGTAACTTCCATGGACAGCCCATTGCTTTTGCAATGGATTTTATGAAAATTGCTGTTGCGGAGATGGCAAATATATCTGAAAGACGAATTGAACGGTTAATCAATCCACAGTTAAATGATTTACCGCCATTTTTAAGCCCTGAACCGGGACTACAATCTGGTGCTATGATCATGCAATATGTTGCCGCATCTCTTG
>NZ_JMLP01000017.1 GCF_000686805.1 Bacillus sp. UNC41MFS5
TCAAGGCATATTACGATGATGGCATTAGGCGGTGCCATTGGGGCAGGTTTATTTAAAGGAAGCAGTTCAGCAATTGATATGGCAGGCCCATCCGTACTAATTGCTTACTTGATAGGGGGCATCATCCTATTATTCATCATGCAAGGTTTAGCTGAAATGGCGGTCCGTAATACCGGTGCAAGAACATTCAGGGATCTTGTCCAATCTATTTTAGGAGAGTATCCTGCCTATTTCCTTGATTGGATCTATTGGAAAATGTGGGTATTGAACATCACGGCCGAATCAGTCGTTGCGGCTATTTTCATTCAATATTGGCTGCCTAAATATCCAATCTGGATACTGGCATTAGCTGTTTCTGTTTTAGTTACAGCAATCAACTTGCTATCAGTAAAGGTTTTTGCTGAAACGGAGTACTGGCTTGCTTTAATTAAAATTACCGTCATCATTGTGTTCATCATGGCGGGATTATTGTTGCTGCTCGTGACGTTTGGTGATCATACAGCAGTCGGTTTCTCTAATTTGACTGACTATGGCGGTTTCTTTCCGAATGGATCAACAGGTTTAATCACTGCGATGCTGGTGGTAATTTATTCATATGGCGGTACAGAAATTATCGGGGTCACATTGGCAGAAACGAAAAATCCTGAAAAAGTGGTTCCAAAAGCCGTTCGCAGTACATTGGTCAGGATCATTTCTTTCTATATCATTCCATTTTTCATCATCGTTAGTTTAATTCCTTGGAACGAAGTAAACGGGGTGCCTGAAAGTCCGTTTGTGATGGTCTTTCAAATGATAGGGATTCCAGGTGCTGACCATATTATGAACGCCGTTGTTCTAATAGCAATTATTTCATCGATGAACTCTGGATTGTATGGTTCATCCCGCGTTCTGTATACACAAGCCGTGGACGGTCGCATTCCGAAAATCTTTTCAAGTTTATCCAAGAAGAAAGTTCCTGTTTATGCAATATTAATGTGTACTTCCACTTTATTTGGTGGTGTACTGGTTTCCTTATTTGCTGGAAGCAAGACCTTCGATTTCCTGATGGGATCGCTGGGATATACCGTATTATTCATCTGGTTGATCATTGCCTTCGCCCATTTGAAATCACGTAAACAACAGCCCGGAAAAACTAGTGCCTATTCAGTTAAATGGTTCCCGTATACGACTTGGGCTGCGATTATCGCTTTAATTACGATCCTGATCGGAATCATTTTCACGACATCCATCATCGTAACGATCATTACACTTTGCATTTACATCTTTATTACCTTAACGTATGTATGGAAAAGACGCATTAACAAAATCTAGCAGAAGTGATAATTAATAAACTAACTGGTGCTTGAGTTTAACGAAGAGTTGCGGCAGCAGCTCCTATTCTTATTGTGCTAACGAAGCAGTTTAGTTGAAGAAGAAAAGAAGGAATGTTATAACAGTTAATGGAATTTTAATACAGTATTTAAGTTATACAACTTACACAAAGAGCAAGTTTGGGGGAGGTAAAGAAATGCTGAGGAAAAAATCATTAATAGGAGTTTTTTTCCTCAGCAGTATGGTTTTATCAACTGGTTGTAATAGTTCAAAAATAACCGAAGAACAAGCAATAACAACTGTTAAAACAGTGGAAGACGACGATTATGGTAAAATTAAAATTATTTCTGTAACTCATAAGAATGGAGATTATGTAGTCAAGTGGGAACGAAAGAGTAATTGTGAAAGTGGAACCGATTACGTCAGTGATATAAGTGGTAAGTTGACTCACGGTATATATAGAATATGTTAAATATTAATTATTCAATGGCGAGTTCAGTATCAATCTTGTTAAACTAACTGGGTGCTTTAGTTGAAGAAAGCCATTAATTGGACCTAAACAGGTCCTTTTTATTAACAAAACGTTAGTTCGTATATAATGAAAATCGAAGAGGTGATTGAATGTTCATACGGGACCTCGGTAAAATTAATGGCAACCTGCGTCTTTTTTACATTTAGCATTCGATATGCAACGTTTGTTTTCCTTACGTAGATCCAATTTCTCATCAACTTCGTGCAGCAGTAAAGCCTTGCGAGTTTATTCGGGGGGCATTCGAGGATGTGGTTGGAGTAGGTGGACCTAAGAGAATAAGATGAATAGTTTTATCCTCTTTTCTTAAAAAGCTTTGTAAAAAGGTCACGAAAAAAGTTCTTTTTAGGTGTTTCGACTAGATTTTCAACAGTGTGCTGATGATGTTTGGTGAAAAAATTCCAAATGATTTCTGTTGCATTTGGCCCTAATGGGTCGGTATATGAACCATTTGAGCTCCCGCCAGACCATGCGTGCCCCATTTGATCGATCATCCATAGTTCCATTAAAAGTTCACCGCCCCCATCACCGTATACATGTTTAGTACAACTTTTTCCATTGATAAGGTCTGATTTGACCTGGTAAGGTGTAATATCAGCTCTTCCTGTACCACCTTCTACAAGAAAATTAGTTTGTGCCCACTGTATGATAACCTGTTGTCCATTAATGGGATGTACAACTGTATCGCAGATACCATGGAAAACAATAACAGGCATTTTCTTCTTGAACTTTCCCATTTCCTGAAAGGCGCTGTTACCACATGCATAGGGGTCCGAAACGCCATTTTGCATGCTTTCTTTAGCAGCCTTAGCCATTGGATCGGTTAGAAAAAATACATTCGCAGCATCATAGGGAAGTCCCGCACATACTCCGATACCGCTAAATATATCTGGATAGGTAACTCCAAGAATGCAAGCAAGTGCCGCACCTGCAGATAAGCCAACTGCGTACACCTTACTTGAATCAATGCGGTATGTACCTTTAATCTGATTAATAATCGCATTAATTAACTTGGGATGTCCCTCTCCACGGTGCTGGTTTTTATCCAAAAACCAGTTCCAGCAGCCAAAAGGGTTATAAGCAGCCGGATTCGAAGGATTAAACAGGTGATTCATGTCAGGATAGAGTACGAGAAAGTTTTCTTTTTCAGCAAGCTCGTTCATATTTGTTCCAGCAGCAAAATCATCCGGATCTTGTTCACATCCATGAAGCATCACCATCAAAGGAGTATCTTTTTCCGCTTGATATTCGCTCGGAACATAAAGTTTGTACCTAAAATCCTTATATGAAAAATTTAGAAATTCCCCCAACTTTATCAACCCTCCTTAACTTAAACTAAATGTTTCCATTATACTTCTACATGTTCCTATTTTTATCGAAAGAAGCATTCCATTCAATATTTGATGAAATAACATGCTGCTCAACCTCCTACTATGTATTTTAAGAGACGAAAGAGGAAAGTAAATCCTTCTATTTTCCTTTAGCCGATATGTCTAAAGTAGTAATATTGGATTATTGTATAAATATTTAGAAGAAGATTGGCATGAAATTCTATTAGAAATAATGACTAACTTTTTTCAAAAAAGATACGTTTTTGATTCAAAAACCTTCCTTTTCCATTCTTCGAGAACCGAAGGAAAGAATATGTGAACTTTGTGTCGGCGAAATGAAAATGAGTTATTGGACAAAACGAACATAATACCACTAGAAGAGAAGGTGCTTATTGAACTAACAGGTGCTTTACTTCAATAAGGAGTAAGGCTTTTTTCTTGTTCAACGAAAGGGGCAGGTTAGTTGAAGAAAGAATGGTAAAATAAAATCTAATAATATTATTTTTACTTGGTGGTGTTTAACATAGATAAATTGAAAATATATGAAGAATTGAAAACCTTAAAGGAAAGTCTATATAACCCTTTTCCATACAAGGATACTGATAAAATACAAGAGGATTTCTATAAGGAACTTTCTGAGGAGGATTGTCTGACAGGCGATTTAAACACATTTTGGATGAATATTGCAGGAAGCCTAATCTATGTATTGAGAGGAAATTCAAAAAGAATTCCCCAAGGACAAATAGAATGGCTTCATTTTTCTTTCTTTGATATATTTCATCAATATCGCTTTTTAGAAGAAAAAATGGCTGATTATCCAACATTTTATGAAGAGTATAGGTATAATGAAAAAGCACGAAAATTATTATTAGATTATTTATCTTTTAACTAATCCTTAGTCAGCTAACGGGTGCTTGAATTGAAGATGGTGGTCACTGCGGAGAACTTTTTGCTTGTTGTGTTATCAAATACAATTAGCTAAAAAATACTAGGAGGTTTATGCTGTGAGCATCTTATTTAGTATGAATTAGCTCTCTCCTTGTAACCACCAATAAATAAACAAGCATAGTCCTTCTATAATCCATAATGCAGGAAATACATTTAACATTGCAGATTTCAGGTGTTGTCCATCCCGAAGAAATCTCTTTGAAGCTAACACTGTTAATATTACTGTCACAACAAAACAAGGGTAAGAAAGGAAAAGTATCCATCTGAAAATTTCCTTTTCTGAACCAGGGGCATCAAAAATCATCCCCATCATAATACCAGGTATAAATCCTATTACAATCAAAATTCCAAATATCGATTGAGTTGTATTTATTAGTTTTTCTACCCTTGTATCCACCAAACCCACTCCTATATTCACCCTGTAAATTTACATCAATATTACCATAGACTCCAACTCTTTAGTCCTAAGTACCTTAACAAAATTAAAGTATTTTGTTAGTTGGTTAACACATTCATTTTATTTACTTTCTTCAAGGCTTTTCAATAATGTATCGGCAAAATCAAAAGCTTCTGTATGTCCCAATTGTGGCTATGTAGCTCTTTACATTGATGAATTTAAAGAATTTAAACAGTAAATATGTTTTATAATCTAAAGTAGCCACTGCTTCAATAACGAAGGATATTATTGAAGTAACGGGGTGCTGATAAGAAAGCCGATTAAGGAGAAAATAGAGAGTGTGATTGAGGTAACGGGTCCGTTAGATGAACATGAGGAGGACCGTCAGGAGACGGTCTTTTTATTTACTATTATTGTTCGCTCTAATGTGCATTTCCACTGAATAACTAGCTAATTTAATACGCTTGTGTTGATTAGTCCTCATTTGTATCTAAATAAGGTTTGCCGCCAGCGTAACTAGAGTGAGTTGATGGATCCTCACTTGTTGTGTCTAAATAAGGATTATTAATCTGAATTGAAGTATTCTTACTTGTATCTAAATATGGAAGTCCTCCATCATAATTATCAGTTTTTCTTGGTAGTTTATGAATTTGTTCTCGCATAAAAATTCACCTCCGTTATTATATGTTGTGTGGTTGTGGTGATAAATATCAGGAAGTTTGGAGGGAATTAGAAAAAACAGGTTAGTTGTAATGGGAGGGTGGTTTTAGAGGTGAAAACTTCGGTACCATGTAATGGGTAATACATATAATAACTACAGTTAATCTACTAAATTTAGACGAGGAGAAAATTTTATGCTTACCGAAGCCGATGCATTTAGAGTAGGCAATATATTAACTGTAAGACTCATTGGTCAATTCCCCACACCATGTGATGAGGTAAGAGAACTCGTAAATTACCCGGCTAATGGAATTGGTTCTGCTCGAGTTTTTCTTAGAGAAGGCAGAAAACCCGGAATGGAAAATATGTACTGCACCCAGGGATTGGGGGGAATATGGAATATAAATTCATTGATACGTGACAAATATTCTAAGACTGTTGAGATTTTTATAAATGACCATTTTGTGAGGGAAATTCGAGTCATAGAAATCTCATCAGAAGGATGGCATAACATCCATTGAATGAAGCTTTATCAATAATTGAAATTGAAGAAAAACACTTTTAATTTAAATGGGATTAATAATATACACCACGGGGGATTCCGCCTCCTATGGTGTATTTTTTATTTGACTCGCTTTACCATATCCAAAATGTCAATAACTATCATAGCCGCTTGAAAGGCTGGATGGACAGGTTTAATGGCGTGGCAACTAAATACCATGAACATTATTTGAGTTGGCTTCAATTCCTGGGCGTGATTCGTTTCCGTAATGATTCTGCAACAATAAGCAAAATGGTTATTGAGAGTTGTCTGTTATCCACCAATGCCACTTATGAGAGGTTAAGAATATCGACATTTAAGTTATAATGCCTTTTCCTTGCTTGATTAACGGAATAGCTTACTTGAACAAGATTCTTAAGTATTACGAACTGATTGTATAATTTTTATGATATATTAATTAACTTTTTTCTCTTTTATTCATCCTTCTCTTCAATTTTTATTCAGTAGATGAACCCTCAACTGGCGTATAAATGCTACACCAAAAATCTGTATTACTATGAACTTGTAAAGAAGATAAATTAAATAGCATTTTTCCTGCCTTGGAATGCCTAAATTCAATTAAAACTTCTGGTGCCATACTTACCTGATTTTCTTGCCATAAAGACTCAAACTCTGGATTAAGATTAGTCATTTCTTCGAGAAATTGAGTGTACCATTCATCTCCCATATATTGGCCATAATAAACCCGAAAGATGGATAGAAAACCTTTCACAAAATGCTCCCAATTGACAGTTAAAGCCCTCAACTCTTTCCTAGTAAACACTAAGCGGATTTTTCTTCGGGGCAAATCTTTTTGACCCGAAAGAACTGTTAGAAGGCACTGGGAAACGTATGCGTCACATCAAAGTAAGGACAGTGGTGGAAGCAGGGACTGATGAATTGGCAGAATTGATCCGACTGACCTGGGCCGATGCAGACACCGACTGTTGCCAGCCTGAATCCAAAAGCTAGGGGCACATACTGATGGCCGATTGTGAAGAAATGTACTTAAACTATCTGACAGATTAGTTTAAGAAGGATTTTAAATCCCCTTGGAGAATTTTTAGATTATCCTATTTAAAGAGAAGTGATTTTTAGTTGAAATATGAGCAAAAGGATTTCACTGAAGAACTAAAGATAAAGATAAAAAATACTGATTCGGCAATAAAAAAACATATCGAAAAATTGTTAAATGAGAATAAAACTGTTTTTTTAAGAAGAACTTACAATTTGATGCTGATTTCAATAAAGATGGCGATGACCCTTTTAAGCCTGGGTATAGTTCCTCAGTTGCAATAGGTATTTCTGATATACCTGACAAAAATGGTGAACTTATTGACTTACATATTATTAAAATATGGGAATGTGAACGCACCCTCTTAGGTATGCCAATTTCAAAACACATACCAGGAAGCAAGATTATCGGTGAACTACTTGATGAAACATTAGAAGAAATTAAAGAGGAATTAAAGGAATATATTGAGGAAGTATTAGTTGATGCAAATTAGAGTTCTTCTTCAACAAACAGGGGCAAGAGCTGCAGAATAGCAAGGTAAATCTATATCACTTGATCTAGTTATTTCGAGGGAAGGAGAAGTTATCAATGGGAATGACATACGAAGATTGTAAAAAAGTTATTAGAAATATGGAAGAAAGACTGGATTACCACAAGATGTTAGCCAGGTACACTAAACAAACAGTAAAGTTAAAAAAACATCAAGCTGACATAAAATACTGGGAAGAAGCTATAAAGCAAGTAAAAGAGGACTTTGGCTCTGTTTACGATAATAGATAAAACAGCAGAACGGTCTTTAACTCTCGGGGGCGACGCTTCAATAACGAAGGATAACTTTTTCTTATTGAAGTAACAGAGCAAGTTAGTTGAATAAGAAATGATATAATTTGGTATTAATTTGTATAATGAGTATCAGTTTTAAGGAGGTACAAAATGAATCAAATACATAAAAAGTCTGATACTTTAATCATTGTAATAACGAAATTTATGGAATAAACCAACATATGCAGAGTTTTTGCGATTTATTATCGAATCAGAGTTTTAATGTCATTTGTCAAAATTTATTAGAACGAGAGATACCTTTTGATTATTCACAAGAGGAAGATGCTTATCGTAATTTTATGGAGAACGTAGGATTCGCTAATGCTTTGCATAAAATAAAAAATATATTATCAGATGTTAAAGATGAATACGAAAAAATATTTATTATTGGCTTTAGTGAAGGGACGACTATTGCTTGGTTATATAGTGACCAAGATTGTATCGATGGAATAGTCGGATACTATGGTTCACGTATTAGGAATTACGTGGAAAATAACACCACAATGTCCTACAATACTATTCTTTCCGCAAGAAGAACAATCATTTAATGTGGATGAGTTAATTTTAGATTTAGAAAAAATGAATATCGAAATGCATAAATTTAAAGGAAAACACGGATTCAGTGACCCATACTCTCCACAATATAATGAAAAATCAGCAGAAAAAGCATTTAGTGAAATGGTGGGAAAATATGGGGGTAAATATGAATAAAAATCTAATGTCATTTTCTATTATCTTTTTGGGGTTATGTATAGTCTTAGGATCTTGGTTAATATCACAGTCTTTAAAGCTACCAAATAAAGAGGAAATAATAAAACAGGATGATAAATTCAGATATGAGTTAGTTTCACCAAATGAAAGCAACATTATATTATTTGATAAGCAGAGTGGAGACTACTGGAGAAAGTTTATTGAAAGCAGCGGGGGACCAACAAATTGGGAAAAACAACAATCACCTGTCTCACCGTAAGAAACTTAAAACAAACTATTGCTAACGGAGACATTTGTTTAAGATCAGAGCTGTCATTTGCGGCAGTCTTTTCTAGTTCAACGAAAGTGGCAGGTTCGTTAAAGTGCGTTTCACACAAAGTTATAGAAAAAGCCGATTATCCTACTAACAAAAGGGAAATCGGTTTTTTTTAGTCATCAATATTTAATTAAAAGATCTCGTCGAACAAGATTAATTATGACCAACAATTGGGTGTGGTACATATGGTTCTTCTAGGAACGCCATTTCTTCAGGTGTTAATTTAACAGATAGAGCACCTACTGCATCTTCGAGATGAGTGATTTTCGTAGCACCGATAATAGGAGATGTTACTGGTTCTTTCTGAAGCAACCAAGCTAGTGCGATATGAATACGTGGAACACCATGTTTTTCTGCAAGCGATGCAACTCTCTCTACAACGTATCGGTCCGCATCAGCAGTCGCATCATATTTAGATTTTAGAATGAAATCTGTTTCAGAGCGTTGAGTTGTTTCCGACCAATCACGTGTTAATTTTCCTGATGCAAGTGGGCTATATGGAGTCACACCGATTTTTTCTTCTTTACAAAGAGGAAGCATCTCTCTCTCTTCTTCACGGTATATGAGGTTGTAATGATTTTGCATCGATACAAAGCGAGTCCAACCATTTTTTTCAGCTACATGTAATGCCTTTTGGAATTGCCATGCATACATGGCAGAGGCACCAATATATCTTGCCTTCCCAGCTTTCACCACATCATGCAATGCCTCCATCGTCTCTTCAATAGGGGTATTGTAGTCCCAACGGTGGATAATATAAAGGTCTACATAATCTGTTCCTAGTCTCTTCAGACTCTTATCAATTTCACTCATGATGGCTTTTCGAGAAAGACCCGCACCGTTTGGACCTTCATGCATTCGCCCATGTAGCTTTGTTGCAATTACAACTTCATCACGATTAGCATAATCCTTTAAAGCTCGTCCAAGAAATTCCTCGCTGGTTCCCATTGAATATACATTTGCCGTATCAAAGAAATTGATCCCAAGATCAAGTGCTTTTTTAATAATAGAGCGACTTTGCTCTTCATTAAGTACCCATTGATGAATCCATTTTTCTGCTTCACCAAAACTCATACAACCAAGACAAAATCTAGATACATCCAATCCTGTATTACCTAGTTTCACATATTCCATCTATTTATTCCTCACTTTCATTTATTAGCACATTTCGATTTTACTTTGTTATTACACTTTTAATTATGTCACATATATTAAACAAACCCTAAACCCATTCGTATCAAGTTTTTGCCTAATCCTATCAAATCACTTTCTCACTTAACGAATATCTAGTAAAATGAAACCATCTAAGTTGAGGGAATAGGAGAATAAGATATGTCTGAGGAAATCGACAAGCAGCATGAACTAGGCAAACTTATTGAGCGTTATACAGGTCAGGATGGTGTTCATCCTACCTCTATTCCATCATTATTTCTCATTTATGAATCCATTATCACCGAACCTATCTCTAGAGTTAACGAACCGTCCTTTTGCATTATCGTCCAAGGAGAGAAGGAGGTATGGTTGGGAGAGGAATGCTTTAGGTATGGCTCTGGTAATTACATTGTTGCATCTGTTGACTTGCCAGTAACGGGTCAAGTTATCAAAGCATCATCCGATTCTCCATATTTAGCACTTAAACTTGAATTTACATCGAGCGAAATCTTAGAGGTTTTAAGTGACACGGATATTCAATCTGGACAGAGGAAAAATGTGAAACGAGCGATGTTTATTAGTGAAGTAGAGCCTTCTTTGTTGGATGCGGTTATCAGATTAGCTTGTTTGCTAGACAATCCAAAACATATTCCAATACTTGCTCCATTATTTAAGAAGGAAATACTTTATTGGGTTCTACAAGGTCCGAACGGGGAAGCACTGGAGCAAATGGCGATAGAAGGTAGCAATGCCATCCGAATTAGAAATGTAATCGAACATATCATTCATAACTATGAAAAGTCTTTTCGAATAGAGGATTTAGCAGAAATAGCGAATATGAGTGCGGCTTCGCTTCATCGGCATTTTAAAGAGGTGACTGCTATGAGCCCAATTCAGTTCCAAAAACAATTAAGATTACAGGAAGCTAGGCGTTTGTTATTAGCTGAGTCATCAGATGTATCTGATGTTGCATTCAGGGTGGGCTACGAAAGTCAATCGCAATTCAGTCGAGAGTATTCACGCATGTTCGGCTTTTCACCTAGAGCGGATATAAACAGACTGAGAAAAAACTATGTTTAAACTAATAAAGTGTATGAATAATCAGCTCAATGAAGTTGAAACCCTCTGAATGATACCTAGACGTATTTTATTGATAAAAATACAGATTGTGAAGGATCGTACTTAAAAAATTGAAATGATGATGCTAATCTTTCTAATGTTCTTTTTTTGAACAATCATTGCAATCAATAAAGACGAAGACAAAGAGACTTATTGTTGTTAATACAGCAATTAATTTATCCAAGGGACACAACTTCGAGTTCTTATTCTGATACTGGCTTAGGCCATAGCCCTCCTAAAAGGGATAGAGGAAGCACAATAATCCTAAAATAAGTAAAAAAATAAGTAGTAGGGATAGTACCAGCGAAGCTGTCACCACCCGTAATAAGGAATACCAAGTTAATTTCAAAAGTTTATCGCTTCTTTTAGGCTTTATCACAGGGTTCTTGCTCTAATGCGTAACATAGCGAACAAATGACTGTTTTCCCGTTATCTGTGCCAGGGTGCCCAACAAGCTAACACCGCTAAAACTTAGAGTTGAACCTTTTATCGGACGTTTGAAGACTTAGGGCTTTTTTCTTTGTATTTTTTTCGTATAAGAGCGGCAAACAACAGAAAAAGCGGAATCATGATTTCTATCAAGGGAACATAAAAAGCCCCAGTCGTAGAAAAATAGTGACCCATATATTGAAGATTGGGAGTTACCCATATACTGCATATAACTTGAAGGAAACCAAATGGAAGAACAATCGATTTGTAATCTGACAAATCCAGCCACTGGGCTGTCCCAAGTACAAGGGCGTAATAAAAAAACGAAAACTTAACAAACACACCGGCTATCCAAACTGCCATGATAATCGCTTCAACATGCTCAAAAAAATCAGCTAGGCTGATATACCTGACTATATTCATCACTGGATATAACTCTTGCTGAGTAACCCCGCCAAGTACAAGGACTGAAGCTAAATTTGTAACCACCATGGTCAGGATGATAGCCATAACAGAAATCGTCCCCCATTTCCCCACTTTTTCTCGATCTGTCAAAAACGGTAGCAAAAAAGATAGGTAAAGAAGATCGCCAAACCATGCCACAATAAAAAAAGCTCCTTTTAAAGAAGGTATAAACCCATTACCCATGATCGGAAGTATGTTTCGTGGTTCCATATCAGGCAAAAGCATCAAACTCACCATCAGAAGAGGAATAGTAAACAGTGGAAGAAAAACCAATGCTGCGCGCGCCAGCACTTCCACACCGCCTCGTACAGCGAAGGCACAGACTAGAACCATACCGGCAATCACCACTATGATCGGAGTTTTAAAAAGTCCGGTAGTGATGATGAACTCGGCATACTCACGTAGAATGAGACTGTTATTGTGAAGGAAAAAAAACAAAAAGAAAATCCCGAGTGTTTTCCCGCCAAATCGCCCCATAATACGCTCACTATATTGAATGATATTTTCTCCTGGATAAAGCTTGTGCAATTGGAGGACAACAAACACCATCAACAAACCGATGGGACAGTTCCATATCGGAGATATCCAGAGATCCTGCTTGGCATATGTTGCTGTAATGGATGGAACAGTAACAATGCCTGTAGCCAGGATGGACGGATAGATCATAGCACCCATCTGAAAAGCAGATATTTTCCCTTTTTCGATCATTCTTTTTTAACCTCATTAATTAATTTTTTATTAGTATCTCCTTAAAATATTAGGAAAAACATTTTAACGTTCGATAATTATCATTATGATAAATTATTAATTGATTAAATGGTATTTACTCTCATAGTGGCCCCTCAATCCACGAATCGTTTCCGTATCCCCTTATATACAGGATTTTTTCTTATCAAGTTAAACCCTTTTGTACACAAAGGAATTTGTAATGCGAAATTTCTGTTAGGAATGACATGTATGTTAACTGAACATGTACACATTATTCATAAGTTTTATTACGGCTAGACAGGGATGCGTTCGTATATGGAATATCATGTTGAAACCTTTCTTTTCCGAGTAAGGGCGATAATGAATAATACTGACGGAATGGTAAATTCAATGGTTATATTAAAGGGAATAGCTGTTGTCCCTAAAAAACGAGAAAATTCTTGCAGATTCGGAGCTACCCAAATGCTATATAGTGTAATGTAAATCCCGAGCGGAAAGACAAGTGGGCGATAGTTGCTAAGTCCAAGCCATTGGGAAGTGCCAATTACAAGTACATAATAATACATGGATATTTTAACAAATGCCCCAGCAACCCATATAGCGATAACAATAGCTTCTACATGTTCAAAAAAAGTAGCCATACTAATGTATCTAACAATGGAAAAGACCGGATAAGTATAACTGGTTATGGACCCTCCCAATATGAGGATGGTAGCGATATTGAGAGCTAACAAGGTTAGCATAACACCAAATACAGAAATGACTCCACATTTCATTCCTTTATCTGGATTAATTAAAAACGGGAGAAGCATTGCGAGAATCTCATAGTGGTTAAACCAGTTTGCAAGGGGGAGTGCTCCCCTAAAGACAGGTTTCATTCCATCTTCCATTAGGGGAAACATATTCTTGATTTCTATATTAGGAAGAAGCAGGAGGATTACAATCACCCAAAGTATCATTACGATAGGGATGAATATCTGTGCAGATCTTGCGATGACTTCTATACCGCCTCGTACGGCGAGAGCGCAAACAAAAATCATACTGCATATCACAACAATCAGGGGGGTTTTTGGCATAAAGCTTCCTATGATAAATTCACCGTATTGTCTTATGTTTAAACCATCGGCAAATATAAAATAGCATAGAAAAAGGAAACCGACTATTTTCCCGAATAACCTGCCAATAATTTGTTCACTGTATTGGATGATGGTTTTCCCAGGGTATCGCTCGTGTAATTTAGATACAATATATACGAGAATAAAACCGGTAACTGAAGCGATCATCGTTGAAATCCACAAATCGCGTCCGGCATATGTAGCTACCATTCTGGGTACTAGTAAATCTCCAGTTGCTACGACTACTGGATACATCATAATTGCCATTTGAAGTGCTGAAATCTTACCTTTCTCTAACACACTCTTTCACCTCAATTATTTGTCCTTCCTTAACGGTTCGTATATTAATTAAAATACCCTTTAAAATGATCGCTATTCTATTACTTTAGGTAACATCTAATTATGTAAAATAGGCAGGCAAAGAAAATATGTTATTTTTATTCAGTAATCGGGCGCAATCGCAGCAAGAATTGTGCCCTTTCTTTAGGTTAAGGGCCATTATATTGAATAAGAGGTTGCATAAAATCCTACTTTTTTATGCAGTCACCAGGATTCTTAGAAACCGAAAACGTTGATGTATCAATTATGTATAAAAAACTGTATAAACGATAAAAAACGAACAAACGCCAATCCCTTGATATTATGGGTTTGGCGTTTTTTCTAACTTTATATAGTGTCATGTTATGTTAACTTAATATGTATAGGGGATATATTCGTATTATACCGGTCTTCAGTACAAATGGCTTATAATCTTTTACGTCTAGGCACTGAGCTGCCCCAAGTACGAGCACATAATAAATGGCTGAAATTTTTAGAAATATTCCTGTAACCCATATAGCCATTACAATCGATTCAAGATGCTCAAAAAATTGGCCGAGACTGATATACCTAGCAACATTCATTACTGGATATATCTGTCCTTTAATAACACCATCCAGTACAAAAATCGTAATTAAATTTGTAAACACCATCGTTAGCACAACCGTTACAATAGAAATTATGCCCCATTTCCGTCCCTTTTCTGGATTCGTCAAAAATGGAAGAAAAAAACTAATATATAAAAAGTCACCCAGCCATGATTGAACTGCAATCGCACCTTTTAATGATGGTAAAATACCATTGCCCATAATTGGAAGTATATTTTGGACTTTCATATCAGGTAAAAGAAGAAATCCCATTATCAGGAAGGGAAAAACAAATAATGGAAAAAAAGTTTGTGTCACACGTGCTAATACTTCTAGTCCTCCGTATGCTACAGACGCGCTGACTAAAACCAGACTAGCTATTACCACTAGTATAGGAGTCTTGGGAAAGAAGTTTGCAATAAACTCAGCATACTGACGTAGGACAATCCCATTTAAAAAAAGATGGAAAAACAAAAAAATAATTGCAAGGATTTTTGCAGCAAACTTTCCCATTATATGCTCACTATACTGGACAATATTTTGCTTTGGATAAAAAATATGCAACTTCCAGAGAATACTCACTACTAGAAACCCAATGATTGAAGCCCATATTGGTGATATCCAAAGATCTTGTTTTGCTTCTTTTCCGGCAACTGCTGGAAGAGACAAAATAGCTGTGGCTAATACTATAACATATAGTATCATACCCATCTGAAGAGCTGAGATTTTCCCATTTTCGATCAATATCTATTTATTCCCCTTTTTCCCCTTTATTTTCCAATTGGTCTTATGTTTATTTTTCCTCTTCCGTATAATTGTAATAAGTAGGGGCAACATTGGTATGAATATAAAAATAAATGTTATATAAAAAGGAGTAATGGTTCATAAATAATGCCCCATAAAATCGGTTTTTTTGTCTAAATTTGATTATGTAAGGAAATCAGTGTTTCATCTTCCAAAAAAGTAAGCCGAATAGCATAAATTTTAAGCCATACCAGTATGTATCCTAATATAAATCTGCTAACAAGGCTATTCCTCTAACGATATATAGTACTCCATAAATACGAAATATCTTTTTAAAAATTTTACGCAATTGTTACCGGTTCTCGCTTTTCATTTAATTTCTCCTTTAAATATTTAAAAACAGGAAAATTTTCACTTTTGTATTTTTTACCAAATAATGTTTTTTATACACTTCCCTACTTACAAGCTGAATCCCTCAGGGATATTTTGCTGTAACTACCGATAACACTTGATTTTGTGAACAAAAACGCTCTCCAGTTAAGCCCAGTACCAGTGTTGCTACGATGAGGGGCAAAGTAAGAAATAGAATAGCCAAACTCTAAGTGATTTTAGATGTATGACAAAGGGTTTGAATTAATATTGATACATAATAATTATGTGACAGTATTTGTGTAGCACTGTATCTGGTGTATTGTGGCGATAAATATAGTGCAAATTGGCACTGTATCTAAACAGATCATTTTTGTTACGGTAATTGTTTAAAAAAGACTGCTTTACAAAAAGTAGCGATAAACTTTTGATATTAACTTTTTCATGATAATAAAGATAAAAACCCCAGTCATTCTATTCCACAATCGGGCGCGATTGTTGAACAACAAAGGTAGAAAATGATCAAACTTTTTTATAAAACCCAAAATTCAAGCATGGATAAAGGTTAGTGATGAGTAGGAAAAGATTGAAAAAACACATTCCGATAAACCTGCAGAAAAGTATCCTTTTGATAAAGATTTCCGCGAAGTAATCAGCGAACTAATCGAGTGGAAAAGACAAATAAATAAGTAAGGATATAGGTGTCTCAAGAAGTTTATTTGAGACACCCTTATTTTTTGATGGATTTTGGAGTTTTACTAAAAACCTTTATGCCTTTTTTAGGTAACCCTAGTAAATGACTGTCTTTATTCTTTTTTATCTTAAGGCTTATTAGTAATGGAAACTCAATAACATGGCGTCTGTCAATGGTAAGCGGACCGAAGGGAGCATTAGGAGTTGACAGACTCACTACACCAAGACCCTATTGTTGTATCAAATCACTCGTTTTGCGCTTTCTGTCGATTTCTATTCCGTAAGACAGCGATAAGTAGCAAGAACGTTGGGATGACCATTTCGATTGTCATATTATAAAAAGGTACGATTCTAAAAAAATGGACCAATTCCAACAAGCTAGGGATGGACCAAAAACTAAACAGTATCAATAGAAAACCAAGTGGTAATATGACCGGTCGACAATTAGAAAGATTCAACCATTGGGTTGTACCTAGAACAAGTGCATAATAATATACTGAGATTTTGATAAACGTACCTGACACCCAAATCGCCACGATAACTGGATCTATTTGTTCAAATAAATCAGCGATGCTAATATAACGAACAGCGAACATCACAGGATAGAGATAGTTAGCAGTATTTCTTCCAAAGACGAAAAATGTGGTCATATTGAGCAAAACTAAAGTGATCATGATACCAAATATAGAGATGATTCCCCATTTCATCCCTTTTTCTTGATCAGTTACAAAGGGAAGTATAAAAGAAATTAGAATGAAATGGGTGAACCACCCCATTGGGGTAATCGCCCCTATAATGGGAGGGGTAATTCCCTTCTCCAAAATAGGAAGAATATTCTTCGGGTCCATGTCCGGAATAAGTAGAATTACTATTACTCCCCAAAGTAAAACCACAATCGGTACAAAGAATTGGGAAGCCCTCCCCAATACTTCTATACCACCACATACGGCAAAGGCACAGACGAGAATCATGGTTGAGATAACTACGCTAATCGGGGTTCGGGGAAGAAAGCTACCTACAATGAACTCCCCATACTGCCTAATTATTAGGCCATTCACGTGCAGAAAAAAGGATAAGTAAATAATCCCGAGAATTTTACCAGGAATCCGGCCAATAATGTGTTTGCTATATTGGATAATGGTTTGTTTCGGATACAGTCTGTGTAATTGATAAGCAATAAACAAGGTAAATAATCCCATGAGGGAAGCGATTATCGGTGAGATCCATAAATCGTTCTTGGCAAATTTTGCGGTAATCCCTGGGAGTAAGAGATCAGCTGTTCCCACTACTACCGGATACATCATTATTCCCATCTGAAAGGATGAAATCTTTCCTTTTTCCAACATCTTTTACCCCTTATTACTTTTTTATTAGTATATCCATATCATGTAAATATTTAGCCGATCTTAACGATCTCTTTAAAATAACGACCTACAATTAGGAGTAGTACCAGTGTCACATCAATCAAGGGCAAAGTATGACCTGATATTCTTGTTTATCTGTGCACAAATATAGCTATTTTTTGAAATCATTATGTTTTAATACGTTTTAAAAGTTGGTGTGAATTTAATAAACGTTTATATATGTTTTCAATCATATTTGCAAACTTGATATTTCGCAGTTTCATAGATGTGTTCTTTCTTCCCTTATAAGGTATACCTTCAACGTTATGTTGAAAAGGTTGAAGAATTTCCAATTAGATAGGATAGATTTTCTAGATACATCGCAAGATAAAGATAAGTTTCACCACGATTTTCCATACAACCTTGAACAAAAGGAAGGCGCTGTCCATGTTCTTTCGAAAAAATCGAAAAAGGTTCCATCAGCAAAAACAACTCAATACGCAACAACAGGTTACCGGGCAGCAAGTTTTGCTATCTTCCGATCTGGATGAAAACTTACAGGTTCTTCAATCCATGTATCAGGATTGCATGGATGTAGTTTTTCGGACATTTTTGATTGGTGGACAAACAAGAGCCGTCCTAATATATATAGAGGGTTTATCTAATCTTGAAGAGCTTGATGATAATGTACTTGCCCCACTTGCATCAGAAACAGAAGGCAGGGTTCGCAGTCCGCGTGAATTGTTAGAGAAAAAGATACATATTTCAAAAATGAAAGAAGTTAAGACGTTCGCAGAGTGTATAGAGTATATCTCAATCGGGTTCCCCGTACTTTTAGTACATCAAGCAATGACCGGACTTGCTTTGGGTTTGTGCAAATGGGAAAAGCGATCGATTGAGGAACCGACGGCAGAGAGTGTCGTGCGGGGGCCGCGGGAAGGTTTTGTGGAAACATTGCAAGTCAATACCTCCCTGCTCCGACGAAAGATCAAAAGTCCTGATTTCAAAATGAAATCGATGAAAATCGGGCGCTATACTGATACTCTTGTTGTAATTGCTTATATTAAAGGACTTGCTGATCAAAACTTGATCGAGGAGGTCGAAAACCGGTTGCAGCGGATTGACATAGACAGTGTATTGGAAAGTGGCTATATCGAGGAACTGATTGAAGACAATGCCTATTCACCTTTTCCTCAACTCATCAATTCAGAGAGGCCGGATGTAGCAGCTGCTAATCTCCTGGAGGGGCGTGTAGTGATCTTGGTAGACGGTACACCCTTTGTCTTAATTGCTCCGATTAGTTTTTTTTCCTTGCTTCAGTCGGCGGAAGACTATTATCAACGTTACATGATTAGTTCAGCCATCCGATTGTTGCGCTTTGTGTTTATGGTTTTTTCTATTCTTTTGCCTTCTCTCTATGTAGCGATACTAACCTACCATATGGAGATGGTGCCGACATCCTTGCTGATTAGTGTAGCATCTTCACGGGAATCTGTGCCTTTTCCGGCGCTGGTGGAAGCATTAATGATGGAAATAACCTTTGAAGCGCTGCGTGAAGCAGGGGTTCGGCTTCCGAAACAGGTCGGGGCGGCCGTTAGTATTGTCGGCGCTTTAGTCATCGGGCAAGCGGCCGTTCAAGCTGGTCTGGTTTCCGCTCCGATGGTCATTGTTGTTGCGATTACAGGCGTTTCCTCCTTTATGGTCCCGCACTATACGCAAGGGATTGCGTTAAGAATGCTGCGCTTTCCTATAATTTTTCTTGCTGGATCCCTGGGTTTGCTTGGGATTATGCTTGGGGTGATTGCCATCGTCGTCCACTTATGTGGGTTGCGTTCGTTTGGGGTTCCATACCTTTCACCAATCGCTCCGATGCAGAGTGGTGAATTGAAAGATGCCTTGATTCGAGCACCATGGTGGAAGATGAATAAACGACCACATTTAACTGGTGAATTCAATCCATATCGACAGGCCCCCGGGCAAAAACCGAATCCGGGCAAAGGAGACGAATCGTAGAGTAAAGATTTAACGAGAAGGATGTGAGTAAGGATGAAACTCTTTCGGTCTCAAAACATTACAAAGTTGTACCTCGTTCTTCTCTTGTTATCGGTTAGTTTCCTGCTTACCGGTTGCTGGGACAGAAGAGAAGTGAATGATACGGCGCTGGTATTAGGGGCTGCTATTGACAAAGAAAAAGGGAAAAACATCAGGCTTACCCTTCAAATTTTGATTCCCCGGGCTGTGAGCAGCGGGCAGCAGGGAGGAGGGGGAGGCGGAGGAGGTCCTCAGGTCTTGGTGAGATCGGCAATTGGTGAAAATATGGCAGATGCTGCGTCAAAGCTCCAGACAAAATTTCCACGCAAAATCTTCTGGGGGCATTGTAAATCGTACATTATCGGGGAGAAGATCGCGAAAGCAGGAGGTGTTCATGAGCAAATTGACTTTTTACTTCGCCACCCAGAACCTCGGGAACGTGCTTATTTGTATGTTAGTGTCGGGAAAGCAGCAAATATTCTAGAATTACAGCCACCTTTAGAGCTATACGTAGGAGACGCGCTCCGAAAGCTTGCTGAGAAAGGTATTGGTGCGAGTATTACCGTGAAAGATTTTGAACAGATGTTAACAGGTGATACAGGGGCGGCTCTCCTGCCATTGATTAAAAAGTTACCGCCATTGACTGGAAATAAACAAGAAACGATTGCTAATATAATCGGGACTGCTATTTTTAAGAAAGATAAAATGGTCGGTCAAATTGATATCAGTGTAACCAGAGGACTGTTGTGGTTACGCAATGAAGTCGAAGTGACTGCGGTGACGGTAAAACCCAAAAAAGGAGAATCTATATCGTTAGATCCCATTCGTGAAAAGACGAAGCTCATCCCTACCATAAAGAATGGAAAGTGGAAGATCCTAGCCAAGGTCAAATCGGAAGGTACGATTGTGCAAAATGGAAGCCATCTTGACATTATGAGCCCCATCATTACGAAAAGGGTAGAAAAGGAGTTAGAAAAAGACATCAAACAACGATTAAACTTATCCCTGAAACAAGTGAAGAAAGAGATGAATATAGATGCGTTCGGTTTTGGAGATGCGTTTCACCGTAAATACCCTAAAGAATGGGAGAAAGTCAAAGATCATTGGGATAAGATTCTTCCGCAGGTAGACGTAAAAATAGCTATTAAAACGCGTATACGCCGACCTGGTTTGAGTACCACACCGGCGGGTGTTCCGGAAAATGAGGTAGAAAAGAAATGATATGGACTGTGTTAGCAATAACAGTAGTTGTGGTTCTTATCACATTATATGAATGGCCAAAAATAAATCAAAATCAGAAAAAGGAGAAAGCGGCCTTTGTAACCTTAACGGCCATGGGGTGGATGCTTTCCATTCTCCTTCTGTACTTTCCGGACATGCCAGGTCCTACACAGATGATTGAAAAACTTTTCAAACCGCTTGGTAAATTGCTTGAGAAATAGTAGAATCATGGGAAATTAGTCAATAGAAGGAGACAAAAAAATGATGGAGAAAGGAAAAATTTCTGCATTTCAGATGGCACTTATGATATTACCTCCGATAATATCAACCAGTATTCTCGCTGTTCCTGCTGTTACGGGCAGCTATGCGCATCGTGATATGTGGATTTCTCCAATTTTGGCGTCCCTAAACGGATTTTTTACAGCATTTATTGTATATCAGTTACATAAAATCTATCCTAAGGAGACTATCATTCAATACAGTCAGCATATTGTGGGGCGGATTCTAGGAAAATTACTTGGATTGATCATTTTGTTCTTTTTCTTGTACATATCTGGTACGATCTGTAGGGAATATGCGGTTTTTGTTATTGCTTCCTTTTATCCTAAAACCCCGATGATCGTAGTCATTGGAAGTATGGCTCTTGTTTCTGCTTTCGCTGTTCGAGGTGGTGTAGAAGTGTTGGGAAGAGCCGCTCAACTGTTCGTTCCGATCTTTTTGTTCCCACTGTTATTGTTGTTTCTACTCATACCTAACTTTAAACCAGAGAATATGTTTCCGATCCTGGAGCGCGGTATCATGCCTCCAGTCATGGGAGCAGCTCAACCGATGGTTTGGTTCGCTGAAGTCTTTCTGATGTCTATACTGCTTCCTTTTTTGACAGATCGTGAGAACGGGTTGAAATGGAGTATGATCTCGGTGGTTGTCGCTATGTTAACTATGGTTTATCTCGATATAGTTAGCCTTTTCGTGTTGGGAGAATCAGCAACCAATTATACATATCCAGTATTTATTGTTTTCCGAGACATTAGTGTTGCTACCTTTTTTGAACACCTTGAGTCCATCGTGATGGTTGTTTGGGTGCTGGGGGTTTTCGTCAAATTTTCAGTGTTTTATTATGCGCTTGTTCTAGGAACTGCCCAATGGTTAGATCTATCTAACTACCGACCCATTGTATTTCCACTTGGTTTTTTGATAATTTTATTCGGTATATGGGAATATCCCAACTTTCAGGAACTGACCAGATTTGTTAGAACTATCGCTCCCTTTTATGAAACACCTATTATGACGTTAATTCCGATGTTGCTATTACTTATTATAATTGTAAAGAAAAAGATCAGTAAATTGAAAAACAAATCAAACACTATAAATGATTAATGTACATTTGAAAATCATTCGGTCCTGATGTAAGCCACAGAACTACCGATAAACCTTTCTTATAGATTGTGAAGGAATGTATTTAAAGTAACTGCCAGGTGGAACTGCGAATGAGCGAGTATTCGGGAGAAAATCGTATTAAATTGAGGGAGGTAAATATATACACAGTTACTGACCCCACCAACATTGGTGGGGGTTTTCTTTGTCCTAATATCTAACGAACTAACTATATATTAAGTATGTTAATTCAATTATAAGTTAATTGAAATTGAATTTTATTCTATGTAAAACCATTTATTATAAATTATATTTAGTTAATTATTGAAAAACAGATAATAATACGTTAAAATATCAATTATACAAAATATAATATTAATCCAATTATTGAAGGAGTACAAAATGGCGATAATTCTCGACGATTATGATAAGGCAATATTAAGAGAATTGCAGGAAGATGCTTCCATATCAAATCTAAATTTATCTAAGAAAATTGGGCTTTCACCATCGGCTTGCCTTGCAAGAACCAAAAACCTAGTAGAAACAGGTATTATTAAAAAGTTTACGACAATTGTCGATGAGAAAAAACTGGGAATTGAAGTTACAGCATTAGCTCTTATCAACTTATCACCTCTGAATAGGGAAACTATTCATTCATTTTTAGAGGATATAAACAAATATCCGCAGGTTCAAGAGTGCTACACACTTACAGGAAGCCATGACTATATGCTTAAGATTGTCGCAAAGGACATGGAAAGTTATCGGAATTTTATCATTGATTCCTTAATGCAGAATCCTGCAATCAGTGGGGTTGAAACAAGTATGGTTATGAGTACAGAAAAACGGACTGTAAGTGTACCGATTGACGAAGTGTAGGAGGATACGGATTTGAATGCATACAAAGAATCGTTAGATTTAAATACTCTTAGGAAATCCAATCAAACAAATAGAAGAAATCAAATATGGATTGCGTTTCGTACGGCTTTCCCATACACCGTCCCGATTTTTGCAGGATTTGTCTTTTTGGGAATTGCATATGGAATCTATATGAATTCGTTGGGCTTTAGGGCAATTTACCCGATTTTGATGAGTCTACTAATATTTGCAGGTTCAATGGAATTTGTCGCTGCTAATTTTATGCTTATGGCTTTTCATCCGATAAATGCACTGCTGCTAACATTAATGGTGAATGCCCGACATTTGTTTTACGGCATTTCCATGTTAGATAAGTACAGGGGGATTGGGAAGAAAAATTTTTACATGATTTTTGGTCTTTGTGATGAATCTTTTGCGATCAATAGTACGATTAGTGTACCGAATCATGTGGATAAAGGCTGGGTTATGTTTTTTGTTACACTACTTAATCATGTCTATTGGGTAGTAGGTGCAACTTTAGGCGGCATTTTTGGTCATTTTATCAAGTTCAATACAGAAGGGCTCGATTTTGTAATGACGGCTCTCTTTGTTGTCATCTTCATTGAAAACTGGATGAAAGAGAAAAAACACCAAAGTGCTCTGGCGGGGCTTGGTCTATCAACTGCCAGTCTTATTATTTTTGGGGGAAACAACTTTATTATTCCAGCTATGCTTGCAATTCTGGGGGTACTTTCCGTGCTTAGAAAGCGATTGGATGAAGTTGAGGTTAATGAAATATGACTATGAGTTTGATGCAGCAGATTATTACCGTTGTTATGGTGGTTGTAGGCACAATGCTTACAAGGTTTCTCCCATTCATCGTTTTTCCACCAGATAAACCTACACCAAATTATATAAAGTATCTCGGCAAGGTTCTCCCTTCAGCGGTAATTGGACTTTTGGTCATATATTGTTTTAAGAATGTGAGTATACTTTCTGGAAGTCATGCCATCCCTGAACTGATTGGAGTGTCAGTGGTAGCCCTGCTTCACTTTTGGAGGAGAAATATGCTCCTCTCTATTGCTGGGGGAACAATTGTCTATATGATTTTAGTGCAATTTATTTTTTAATTACATGGGAAAAAGTCATTAATCAAAGGGGTAGGTATTTATGAAGAAGAAAATTGATGAGTATCAAATTTATGAAAAACACTACGAGCAGATTTATAATCTAGTAAAAAAATGAAAGAGACATTCAGAAACAAACTCATGTTTGTTATTACTAGATTGTGAAGGATTGTACTTAGACTAAAGCACATTATAGTTTAAGTACAATTCCTTACAATGTTGTTGAGGTCCAAACCTTTTCGATACAATTCCCTTTAAATGGTATTTATATAAGACCGTATTTTTTAAAGCTTTTAAAAATACCATCATCATTGGGTGTATCGGTAATATCGTCAGCTACTTTCTTAACTGCTTCTTTTGCATTTCCCATAGCAATACCATGCTTAACAAATTCCAGCATTTCTATATCGTTCATACCATCTCCATATGCAAAGGTATTCTCTTTATCAATATTTAAATGCTGAATTACCTTTTCAATAGCTGTAGCTTTATGAACGCCAAGTACAGATAATTCTCCACTGTTGTTACCTAGTAGGAAAATTGTACTAGGAATCACGGTAAATGTAGCTTCAAATTCTTTCTTTATCACTTCAAACGGAACATCTGAGCCTAGAAAGGAAATCTTATTTATACCCGCTTCAACCATTTCTTCGCCTTCAATTAAAATATCCAAAAATGGCTGAAAACCTCTTTTGATTTCTTCTCTGGCGTTAGGATGTTCTAGAATATATTTTTCTATAATGGTACCGATATGATTTTTGCAGTTTTTACTAGCAAAAAGGCCATCATTTGACTCAAGGTAAAAGTCAATCCTATGTTTGTTAAAAAACTCAATGAGATGTTCCACGTCTTCAGGTTTCACCATTTCGTGAAAGAGTACCTTTTCTCCTATTTCAACATATCCCCCTGCTGCCGCAATCATACCATCGAAACCGACCTCTAGGATTTCGGAGAATATTTCTGCTTTAGAACGCCCTGTACATATGAAAACAAGGTGTCCATTTTCTCTTGCTTTTAAAATAGCAATTTTAGCTGATTCTGGAATTACTCCGTGGTCATTCACTAACGTTCCATCTATATCTATGAAAATTATTTTTTGCATAGTTACCTCCGATGAATAAATTATTAAAATGGATTACTGGAAAAAATTAATAAATATCGTTTAAAGATTACCTTGTAATCTTAATGCCATTTGGAACAATAGTAAACAAATGCAAACCTTTTAGTCATAAATAACAAGAGGAGGAATTTGTTACAAAAATGTAACATGGTGTTTCTTTAGTTAAAAAGCCTTTTTAAGAATTTCACCATATATATTTGTTCCATATATTCTAGAAAGCAATACCATTTAAGTTATGAAAGTTTTAAAGTTTTAGAGCATTCCTTTGTACTGAGGAGTGCTTTTAATCTTTGTATTAAATCTAAAGGATGTTTATAAGCAATAAAAATATAATTATAATCATTAATTATTTATTGTAAAACGATAAAACGGATGATAAAATCATATCAAAAGAAAGATTTCTTTTACAAAAATTAGAATGAAATTCATAAAAGGGGAGTTACTCATGAATTTAACCATCCAAAGTGATTCTCAGAAGAAACCTTTGAAGACCCAATTCATAAGATCATTTAAACAACTCGTTCGTTTTGGCTGGGAGCAGGCCCTATCATGTTTGTTTCCTGTCGTTATTTTTGCCTCATTGGCTATTACACAAAACATCTCGCTTCCATTCCTGCCGCGGTATGACTGGCTCCTCATCATCTGTCTTCTAATGCAGTGGTGGATGGTGCGTTCTGGGCTTGAAACACGGGATGAACTTAAGGTAATCACTTTGTTCCACCTTATTGGACTTACTCTTGAACTTTTCAAGGTGCATATGGGCTCCTGGTCTTATCCGGAGGAAGGATATTTCAAAATTTTTGGAGTACCTTTGTATAGCGGATTCATGTACGCAAGTGTAGCGAGTTTTCTTTGTCAGGCGTGGAGGAGGCTTAAGGTTGAACTGGTTAAGTGGCCACCGTTTTTGGTGGTAGTCCCGCTTGCCGCAGCGATTTATTTGAATTTTTTCACCCACCATTATTGGTTGGATGTTCGTTGGTGGTTATCAGGACTTGTCATCATCATTTTTTGGCAATCATGGGTCACATACGAGGTGGATGGAACTCGGTATCGAATGCCTCTCGCCCTTTCATTTGTACTCATTGGATTTTTTATATGGGTAGCTGAGAATATCGCAACGTTCTTTGGAGCGTGGGAATATCCAAACCAAACCGATGCTTGGAGTCTTGTCCATTTAGGAAAGGTGAGTTCCTGGCTCTTATTAGTGATTGTTAGCTTTCTGATAGTAGCAACGTTAAAGCAGGTTAAAGGGGAAAATTCCACTAGGATAGGGGAAAGCGTTATAAATAAAAGAGATTGAATACATCTTGAGACGGAATCACCAGATAAAAAAGGTCAAAGACTGTATTAACTGGGTATTACATTTCTTTGTCCCATATACGTATCTTCAGACTGATCTGCTTTTTTAAATCCCTTATGTATCCAGAGCATAAGGGATTTTTTCTAATTAGATCGACATTCAATTAAACACTTGCCCATTGACAAAATCAACTGTAACGATTATATTTACAGTATGATAACTGTAATGATTTTTGTTACATTTGAATAGGTTGGCCAGAATATACGTAAGGAGTGTGTAATGATATGGTAACTTTGTATACGACACCAAGCTGTGGGTCTTGCCGAAAAGCAAAAGCTTGGCTTGAGGAACATCAAATTGACTATATAGAAAGAAACATCCTATCTCATCCTCTTACAATCGATGAAATTAAATCGATTCTTCGCATGACAGAAGAGGGGACGAGTGAAATTATTTCAACGAACTCTAAGGTGTACCAAGAGTTAAAGGTAGATATTGAAACACTTCCACTTAATCAATTGTATAAATTAATCATCGAGCATCCCAAAATGGTACGCAGGCCAATTATCATGGACGAAAAAAGATTACAGGTTGGCTATAACGAAGATGAAATTCGTAGTTTTCTGCCGCGGAGAATTCGAACCTATTTGTACAACGAATTGCAAAAAGAGGCGAATTAAAGGCAAAAGTATAGTCTTTACAGTAAAAAATGTTAACCTTAATTACAAAAGGAGGAAAAACGGATGATTGAAGTATTTGTTAAAGTATTATATAAAGATCGAAATTACCATACCAATGTCATAGTGGAAAAAGATATGTCCTGGGAAAAAATTAAACAGATTGCAGAAGAACAAGTGAAAAAACAATGGGATATTTAATCATTATTGACATAGATAGAAAGCTATGTGCTTAACTATCAAATCTGTAACTTTTACTATTACAGTAGGTTATGAATTTTATAAAAGTTGCAGACGATACCGTTTTCGTAAAAATAGATGAGAAGTTTTATGTCTGAGGAGGCAAGCTCATGAATAGTGATTTTACCCTTGCCATTCATAGTTTAATATATCTTGCGTTACAGACGGACCGTATGTCAACTAGTGATGCAATCTCTGAAAGTGCAGGCGTCCATCCGGTACGCATTCGAAAAGTCCTAAGTTTGTTAAAAAAACATGGATTTATTAAATCCAAAGAGGGAACTGGCGGCGGATTTCTTTTCGCGCTCGATCTAAGTGAAGTGAACCTTTGGGATATCTATAAGATCACCTCTGAAGGTGCACTGCAGCCCAAGTGTCCTGAATCCAATGAAAAATGTATTGTCGGGGCAAATATGCAAAGAGTCCTATGCAGCATTTTCTTCGGTGCAGAAGAACATATGGGAGAATATTTAAAGGATTATACAATCAAAGAAGTGGTTGATCTTGTTAATAATCGGAAGTGACCGATAGTGGGTCGCATACTTCTTTAATTAAAATGTAATAAAAAAGATTACAGATTAATAATCTCTGCATATCCTAAAAATAAACAAAAAAATTAAGAAGGTGAAAAAACTATGTTCTCCAATAATCATACGATTATAAAAACAGGAGATTGGATTAAGGCAGAATCAGCGGAAGGTGAATTAATTATTGGTTATATTGAATCACTGTCTAGTATAGAAGGAATAGTGAAAGTAACCGTTGTTACAAGTGATAATAATCAAACGATTGGTAAAACCATACCTATTTTAAGTAACCGAGTGAAAAAAATGCCTGCTTCAAATGTAACCAATAAGGCACAAATAGAATTTCTCCTAGATTTGGCTTTATCAACCGGAGATAAAGAATGGTTTTTGGCGCTTTCTTCAGAGTTAAACGCGATGAAGCAGCTTGCAAATGGAGTACATTAAGTCTTACAGCGATTCAGGAGTTTTGTTCCTATATCGTTATTCATATCAAAGTCACCATTTAATCAGATAAAGAAAATTCCCAAACAATTTGTTAACGGGTTCCGTTGCCTATCGCAAACATCAAAAATGTAACTAAAAATGAGTGCCAAATTGTATAAGCATTTGGCACTCATTTATTGTTTTATCAGTTTTGATTGATTGGGATAGATCTACGATTTAGGTACCTTTTTTTAAACAAAAGGACAGGATTGTTATTTAAACCTTGACCAGTAGACACCTACTGCTACATAAAGAAAAGGACTAATCAAATTAATTAGTCCTTTAGGAGAAGAGGTTAATTGTTACCCGTTTTTTCTTGGTAATAACTCCAAGCAGACATTGCCCAAGCTGCGATTAAATCACCAACAAAGCTAATAAGTCCAACAATTAACTCCATAATAATCAACTCCTTCAAATTATTATCGCATTGTTTTGTTGTTGTATCCATAAATTTCCTATATGAAATGTAAATTTTACGCAGTAAGAAAATCATGAACACTTTTAAACCAAAGGGGCAGGTTAGCTCAAGATGAATCCAGTCATAATAAAAAAAAGACGGTTATCCGTCTTCCTGTTTAATTCAAAGGTGAGTTTGACTCTTTTTTTGTTTAATGAAATCAGAAATACCAGTTCCTAGGTAATAAATGAAGAAATAGCCAAAAAGAATAAGAGTAGGGCTACGGCTCTTTTTTCTTTTTCAACTAACAGAGCAGGTTAGCTTAAGAAGAAACCATTATGGGTCATTCGAATAAAGCGATAAATTAAGCACAAAATGAAGAGGGAAATGAATTCCGTAATACAAATAAGAAGAAATGTAGGAGTGAAAGTATGGATAAGAACAAAGGGAAAACACCAAATGTATCAGGAAGTTTTCAAGTGATTGAAGACGACCGAAAAGAAACTATTGAGGAATTGAGAAAAGATAACAAATTAGATGAAGAAACGGAATACTATGCACGAATTTTTATGGAAGAGTAATACTTGAAGGGCTGGCTGCTATTGCCAGCTTTTTTTTTTCAACTAAACCAGCTAATAGTTTGTCAATATTTTTCAATAAAAACTTAAAATATCTCATGTTATATTAAAAATATTTCTACAAGTAGGGGCGAACCGTTTAGTTGACGAAGGGACACTTAAAAAAAACCAATTCGCAATAAAAATGGTGCTTCACAACTTTGAAAGCACCTTTATTTCGCACTAATCCCAGATACGGATTCTTGGAACACCTGCGGTTCTTAAATAATCTAATAACTGACCAGTATGAACAGATTCATGATACGCAATGCGTAGGAGCATATCCCCCAGGTCTCTTATGTATCCTGCATCAGAACGGTCAATCTTAATATTTGTTAAGTCTTCCTCAGAAAATGATCTGATTGTAGTTATGAATTGATTACGATAGGGTTCGGCAAATTCCAATTCAGAATTTACAGAAGTAAAAGGTCTGTTTTCAAAAGGGGAATTAAAAACGGATAAACTTCCTTGATTTTTAAGTGCAAGGTGATAATAATGTTCGCTTTCTAGTACGTGTCTGACCATTTCTAGGCAATTCATTGCTTCATTATCTGGCTTCCAACTTAGTTTTTCTTCAGGAATAGATCTCCAGACTTTTATGCTTCTTCTTCTAACTTCATTTAAATTTAAAATAATTAATTCAATTGAATTCATAAAAGTTCCTCCTTTGATAAGCATATTATCATTATACACGAATAAACGTTCGTGCCAATCTGAAGGAGGAATATTTTACAATATTTAGTTGTACTTTATATGAAAGGTGCAAGAGTTGAAGATCCTGCTCCCATTTATGGCAGCTTTTCTTATTGATCTTGAAGAAGGAATTTGTATTTTCCTCCAGAATATATTTAATCAATAATATATAGGAGGAAAAAATAAGTGACGGCAATTATGGTCGCATTAGCGATAACAATACTGGGTTCAGTAGTTGCTTGGCAATTCAGCAAAGGAAAGTCAAAAAAGAGAAAGTATATCATTTGGGGCATTACCATAATGGTAGCAATCGCACCCTTCTTATCATTTTCAATCGGTTTAACATATGCTTTTATTGTTAGAAATGGCTGGGCTGCATTAATAATGTGGGTTTTGTTTCCAATTATTTTCATCTTAGGGCTTATTGTATTATTGGTGGGTGTCTTTAAAGAAAAAGGAAAAGAAACAATGTAGAATTATTTGCTTAGGGGTGAGTATCTAGTTTGTGAAGAATTACACTTAAACTAATGGGTGCTTGACTTCAAGATAGATAACTGCGGCGGTCTTTTTTGCTTGTTGTGCTACGGAACAGGTTATTTTAAGGGAATTAAAAAGAGGATATAGTACATACCGTATCCTCTAATCTTTTGCTGCATACAGTCCGTAGTAGATGGAGGATTAACTGAAAATGATGGTATTCATGAGCAATTCTGGAGCCAAGCCCAGCAGCGACAAGTGAATACTCTCAAGACTTTTTCAACTGATTTCCCTCGTTATTCCCAAATATTTTTCCGTAAAAAGTCCGGCTCCTAATGGAATATTATAAATGTAAAAACTATGGCTGGGATTGAGGTGCATAAAGACTTATTGATCTAAATCTATACTTCCTTAGTTAGATGATACTTTAACAACTTTTGTTGGTCATAAATTTTTTCAAAAAGAATTCCTGTTAAATAGTAAAACACGAGGCCAAAACAAATGTGGATAAGTGTAAATTTGGAACCAAATGAAGTGAATTCATATACTAGAACTGGCAATTTCACTGTTGACCAAGCGCCTAAGAAAAACACTATATAGCGGACACTGGCTCCTTTTTTCAATAAAAGTACTGCAATTGGAAAGGCTATATAAAGAGGGCCTGCAGCTACTGTTGCTAATAATAAGGTGAAGAAGACACCATATATACCTGATTTTTCACCCATAAATCGAATGAGTGATTCTTTCTTTACCCATTGATCCAATAATCCCACTAATATGAATATAGGAGGAAGTAGGAATATCATATCCAAAATACTTTTACCAGTTAACTGAACTGTTTTCATAGCAATAGCTTGATTCATAAACGCAATAAGAAGAAGCCCTAATAATAAAATGAAAAAGAACCGATATCTTTTTAGTTTTGTCATGTCATCACCACCCAAATAATCAATGCAAATAGAAGAGACATTATCATGGCAGATATATTTCGTGCATAAGCAAAACTTCGTCCAAAAGTTTTTTGCTCCATAGATAAAGTTGCAAGTCCTACAGACATTAATGTCGACATTAATACCGCTACTTGTGGAAGAGCAGCACCATTTTGAACTAATGTATGTCCGAGAGGAAAGACAATAAAGCTTGGAACTAAAGCAATTGAGCCAATGATTGTTGAATAAATGATGCCTAGTAAGCCAGAATTTTCGCCAATAATTGAAGAAATAAGGGACGGTGTCAATAAAGACAATGCTAGCCCAACAAAAAGCATAATAGCTAATAAATCCGGTAAAACATTGCGAAACATTTTCAGTGAACTTAATAAGGCTATCATTGTTTTATGTTTGTCTTTTGTGAAGGAAATACCCAAATAAATAGTGGCTATAGTATAGAGAATAATTCCACTAATCATTATTTTGAGCCTTCCATTCTTTATATTTTTCTTGGAAAAACGATAAATTTTTAATTTTTTCTTCAATATCTATTTGAAAATCTTCTAATTTTCTTTTTCCAACTGAAGTGATTCTGTACATCCTTATCGGTTTATCTCGATAAGATGTATCCAGATAAGACTCAACAGCATTTTCTTCCTCTAACTTTTTTAGTGTACGATATAGTATGGCACTATCAATTGGATTAATCGGAAGATCTTCCTCACATCTTTGCAGTAGTTTCCCTCCATAGTTATCTCCCTCTGTTAAAAACAGCAAAAGAAATGCACCTGTATGTCTCCCTGTATGTTTCATGAAATATATAGCCTCCTAATTTTAATGTAAAAAATTTTTTCGGTAACTCATTCCTGTTAATAACAGTATGCTGTCACAAACAGTAATGTACCAATTTTTTTCTCTGTGAACAAAAAAAATTAAAATGTGAAGAATTGTACTTATAGTAAAAGGTGCAATAGTGGAAGAACGAGGATTGCTGCGGCGATCCTTTTTTTGTTATTGAGCTAAAGGGGCTAAATAGTTGAACAAGAGGTGTGTGGGATAAAATAAAAAAGCTGCCTCTTAAATAAAAAGGCAGCCTCTATTTTTAAAATAAATCAACCAAATATTAAATCAGGGGCCATTGCTAAAGGAGGTTCCTCTAACCAGCCATTCTCTATCATTATTTTGGCCCCGTCTCAAGAAAGTCTTTTTTAAGAATTGTAAAAGTGGCTAATATATCATAAAAAATAATCTAATCATATAAATAAAAACGTTGTTCTTGTCCAATTCTTCTTCAAGTAACAGGTACTTTTGTTCAATATGCCTTCGAAATTAATACTGGATGTAGCCTACGATTATAGGGGATTGGGCTATTTTTTTATAAACAAAAAGCACCGCAAATACGGTGCCAATTGATATGCATTGTACTTTACATATTTAACTATAAATTCACGTTTTGTGAAAGGAAAAGGAACCCGTTAACAATTTGTGGGATTTTTTCACAGTTACTTTTTTTATATTTCCTTTGAAGAAAGGGGTAAGAACAGCTTAACCCCCCGTTTATTAAATGGTAGTATTTTTAAATCCGCTATTAGGTGACTGAGGTATCCACCAAAACAGGAATAGAAAACACCCTGAATTCCAAGAGAATCCTCTAAATTGGAAGCAATAACCCCAAAGAAAGCAATGCCTAAAATCGAATGGGTATAGCTGCGATGAGAAGAAAAGGACGCAATGACTATATAAATCCCTAGGAGAATTAACCATAGTTCCCCTAAAGAGAATCCGCCCGCCAGGACAGCAATTCCTGTAATGGTTAACATATGTCTTTGTTTAATGAAGGATGCAACCAATACAATCAAACATCCGATTCCAATCCCCAGCCATCTTTCTATCGTTGTTTTTTCAAACAAACTATATAGAATCATGATTACTCCAATGATCATAGCAGAAAATTGAATCACCTTATGAGACAAAGTAATTTTTCCGCGAAGCTTTCCGTCAATATCAAGATCAGGCATTAATCCTGAGACGCCTCCTAATCCTACAAACAAGAGTGTCGCAGACGGAGAAGTATGAAATGTATTAGCAACAATAAATCCAGTTGCTGCCCCAATTGCTGCGTGTGATGTACCATTCAATTAAATTCCACCTCTATTAATTATTTATGTAGTAAAACAAAACGGACATATCTATATTACAACAAAACATTTGTTCTGTTTAGAGGTTTAAAGATTTTAAGTAAACTTTATGGATAGATTTACAGAGACAGAAGTAATTGTAGTAAAAATGAAAAAAAACACGCTGGGTTAACTCAACGTGTTTTTGCAAACTTCCTTAAATGATCATTATGATCGACATTAATGATTGCCTGAAACATTTAAAAATAATCCGTCTAGCGGGTGCGGATAACGTAATTGTACTGATTTTCCCTTTGGAATTTCTGGTTTTACAATCACCGTTTGGCACTTTTCTTGATTTTCTTGAATTCTTGCTGTTATTTGGTTTAAGTTTCTCCCATCAAAATATGGTGGATAGTTTCGATCTAATTGCATACATTTTCTCTCCTCTTAATTGAGGCAGCACAGCCATCATAGTATAGAACCTTAGACCTGTAACTTTGCGTCCCAATCTTTCGAGAGGTTTGCCTTTATCTAGTTTTTAGTATTATTGAACTAGATTTATAGTACTATAATTATTGTGAGAAACGAATATAAATAATTCGGAAAAGTTCGACAAAAAATGATAAATTCAAGTGATAATAGGATACAGTACATTTTGCATCCAAATCCCTTCCGAAGTTCTTTATCCATTCGGGTAGGGTGGGGGGCTAACCTTCATTCCCTTTTTTTATTTCCTCCGAAAATAATTTTACCATCTGCATTATAAACCGTTACCTTCACTGGCAATGTAACTTTATCTTTCTGAAAAGCAGCATACCAAACCCATAAGTTATCACGAACGAAAAATCTGTTTGGCTGGATGTTGCTTTCACTATTTATTACAATGGTTTTCGCCTCGTCTTCTGCAAAACCGTATATTACCGAAAAATCCTTTTGGACATTATTTTTAGCTCGCCAGTCTATTGGTCCTCTCTCGACATTCTCCTCCTTGAACTCCTGGAAATCCATCATTGGAAAAATGAATTTATTAAACTTAGTAAACTCTTTATTTGTAAGCACAGGAAAGATTCCAGAACTGCTCTCGGCAAAAACTAAATTTGAATTAGCATCAAACAAAAGAATTTTTTTGCAATCTCCAAATTGTGTTGTTACTTTTTCACAGATACTTTCTTCCAAGGAGGTAGAAGGAATATTAAGTTTAGTAGGAATTGCAGGTTTAGTTGGACTAGTAGGGCGTGATGACAAAAAATAAATGACCGCACCTAACCCTAAACAGAGTACAGCTATGAAAAACTTTTTTCTCATTTCAATCGCCCCTAATTGAAAATAATTTTTATATTCTCAGACAATTATATGATAAATCACACGCAGTCTAAGACATCAAATTTAATTCAACTATAAATGACTACGTCAAGATTAACAACATTTTCCATGTAGTTTAGGGGGACGGAATTGAGGAAGAACTTAGATCAATAAGCAATAAACAACTTTTTGCAATTGGGATTTAATGGTATAATGAAGGGAGTGGCTGTAGGATTTAAGGTAAGGGGGAGTATCTATGTTATCGCGTCACATTCAGTTCGGACTTGCCATTATAGGACTGGTTTTCTCTACTGCTATTGCTTGGTATGAAGGAAGTGCAATTTTAGATAATCGGTGGGAATGGAAATATTCTACGCCATTTTCTCAATTGTTGAACGGGCAAATACTAAGTAATAGCGATATATCTCAATTAGATTATTTTGTGTACGCCGTTAAATTTCAACCGACTTTTCCTCTGATTATGCAACTAAGTGGTTTATATTTGTTTATTCTAATCGGGTACAATACTTTAAAGAACAAAAATAAATGGTTTCCTTATTATCTATCTTTTTTGGGCGTGGTTTTATTTTTGGTTAGTTATTTAATTTTGCATTCTCCTACGGTAGGAGGACGAATTTTTTTCACTAGTAGTTTCTTAAGTGGTTGTTTATGTACAATATACGCTGTGATATCTTATTTGCAGATTTTAAATCGTTATAAAACCAAAATTACAATATAACCTTCATCTGCTAATAGATGCGTTTCTTCAATAAGTAGAAACGCATTTTTTAGTAAATTAGCACGTTTGTTGAAATTTGAAATAGTTTTGGCGGATGCTTCTGCATACGTTCACCCAGGTTCAAGCGTCCGCTTGCGATGGGCTATCCGCCGTTCTTATTTGTTAACGGTTTTCAATATATTTTACGACGTCACCGACCGTTTGAAGTGTTGCGGCAATTTTTTCACTAATTTCGATCGCAAATTCATCTTCAATTTCCATCGTCAGGTTCACCATATCAAGTGAGTCAGCTTCGAAATCGTCTTTAAATGATGCATCTGGTTTGATATTCTCCATTTTCACACCGAGTTGATCGGCAATAATAGGTTTTAATTTTTCAAATGTGGTCATTGGATATCCTCCTATGTATTCGTAGCCACCATTATAACAACCGAATTCAAGGCGTAAAACATGAAAGTTTTGCCAATTTCCGTCATATTCAACTGGAGTAAGATTGAAATGGATGAGAAATACATGTATTTCAGTTTAATAAAGCTTATTCGAGTACCTGATAGAAAAAAAGGAAATAAGCCCTTTTCAGTGCAAACGGTGAGGGGCTGTATTTATTCTTTATTTTCATTGCTCACAGTGGAAAGTTGTCCACCAAATTTTTTCCGTATTAAATGGACCACAAAAAGCAACAAAGGAAATACTACAGCAATGAGAGGTAAGAGAATCTTAATAGCCAATTCTCCTTCTTTGAGATGCTCTGATAAATTACTGGCGATCATCTTGGAGCTTAAAATGACCAAAAATCCGATAGGCAATACCAATTTTTTTTATTTTGTACTTTAAATATGTCAGATACCATAATTACTATAGCTGTACAATAGATAGAAATCTTGAAAAAGACGCAAACAATCAAAGCTAATACAGCAAGCATATCAAGCCTCTGAAGGAAATCTCCTAACTCAATTTTTTGAATAGTCAATAACAAAGGAAAAGCGGACCTACCGTACCTAGATTCCCCAAGTACAGAAATCTCAATGGCATGAGTAAAAGCTAAAACGATTGTGCTTAAAGTTAAGGCAGAAATTCCTGTCTTTCTTCCAGATTTAAGATTATTTAAATTCGGGAAAATCGATGCAAAGCAAATCATTTCACCGAATGGAAACATCAATATAGCTGGATAGGCATTTTCAATAATAGGTTTCCATCCTTCTTCTAGAAGTGGTACTAGATTTTCCACTTTAACTATTCCAGATACAATGATGAAAAGATAAACGAAAAAGCCAAAAATAATAAGAACTAAAAAGTAAATCTCAGCAGTTCTTGCTAAAACCTCAATCCCTTTATTCAATGCATAAATTACCACAATGATTAGTAAGGTAACGATTACTAAAAACGGAGTCTCAGAATAGACACTTGAGGTTAATAAATCGCCTGTTTCCCTTAAGTCTCTGGAACAAAAATAAATGAAAAAAATAATATATATAAATGAGACAAACCAACCAATATATTTACCAAGAATCTTCTGGGCATACCCGCTTAACGAAAGATCTGGATACTCCGAAGAAAGATAATGATAAAGAAGATAGAGGAGTATTCCCCCAATAGAAGCAAGAATTATCGATAGCCACACTGCCCTATGTGATACCAATCCGACTGGAAGGACAATTGCGGTACCCATTTCAAACAAAAAAATTATCGTAAATAATTGACCATTGCTTATTTTTTCTTTTTCCATCGACAAATCAGTCCTTTTTCAATGGACTCAAACCTGCTGCGGGCAATTTTGGTATTTTGTTAGCATCCTTCCATATAGTGGAATATATACAATAAAAAACTAAATAGGTCTGATGAAATTATTCGGTAGGAAAGAATGTTTTCTTATTTTAAGGATAAAAACACAATAAAGAATAGCTACTTATTAAAGTAACGGATGCTTGAATTCAAAAATGGTGCATTAAGTTAATGGAAAAGCAATCAAAGATAGAATGTAAATAATTATTAAAATTATTGTATAAATATACATCGTGTGTTAATATAATAATAGTTTAAATTCTTCAGAGTTTAGACCTCCTAAAATGGACTTAGCCTAGACCACTAAGTTCAACTTTGACCTTTGATTTAATAAATCAAAGGTATTTTTTTGTTTGGATATTGTTGTTTTTAGATGAAATATATATATAGGTTATTAAATGCATAAATAAACTATATATGGAAAATTGTACCATTTTATTTAATAAGTGGGTTTGATTTATGGTACAATGAGAATATTCCATATATTGTGAAATAGGAGGTTCAACTTTGTCCAAGGTATTACCATATATTTTTCTAGCCATATCCCTTATTCTTTTTGGTCTAATCCAAGCGAACATTTCGTTCGGAAATTTGGGGCCTATCGTTGTTATCTCAATGATTCTGTGCCCTATTATCGCTCTTGTATTAGGTATTAGAAATTCAGGGAAAGGTAAATGGATTTCTGTTGTTCTTAGTATCGTTGTGATTCTTACTGTTTCCCTAATAGGAATCATAGGAGCTGCTTTCCTAAACGAATTTTAATAACCCGAAGATCGCCATCCAACAATGGACGTTCTTTTTTTCTGCAGTTAAGACACTCGAAGCGTTTCAACTGTCGTAATACTTGATTTTTGACACGCCAAAATAAGCATTTGTTCCACTAGTTTTTCAAATGCCAAATTTTTGCTAAAGTCCAACCAACTAAACCAATATAGATAATTATCGAGGTACTTTGTAGCGACAACCTGGAACCGTTAAGAGGAAAGGAGGGAATAGTAGTAAAGAGGTGCAAAAACTCGTTTCCGGGTTAATGCACCTTCTTTACATAAGCATAAGCTTAATGGCGTTACATATTTTCATGTAATCTAATCCACTTAATTTCCTAATTTGTTACACTAAATTTGAAAGCAAACAAGTAACAAATAGGAGAAACGTGTTTTAACAGCACATCCACTTTAGTCCGTTAGAACATGCCGTTCTCATTTTGGGAATCTTCTGGTATGGGTTGTCCAATATCCCACAATTCAACAATTTGGTTATCCTGGAAACGGAAGATATGTACCACAGCTCCTCCAAGATGATCCTCTGGATGCTGCCTTATATGTGAGTAGACCGCAACCTTATCATTCTCTTGAATTGCAAGTTTGACCTCAAGGATTTTGTTGGGATTTAATGCTGCATTCTCTTCCATAGCGATCATGAGTGATTCTGCATCGCCGCGGAAATAAGGGTTGTGGTGACGAAAGTCAGGATGAACGAAAGTCTGGTATGCTTCGCGAACTTTCCCTGATGCGACGAGCTGTAAAAAAGACACTGCTTTCTCTTTGGTTGAGAGGTTGGATGTAACCTGCTGTTCCGTGTTCATATTAAGCCTCCTTTTTCCTTATTTTCATCGATGTTGATCGAAGAGAAGTTGATTCCCGTCTGGATCTTCTATGATAAAATGTGCTGGTCCTTCTGTGTTTACGTCTGCCTCCGTCAGCATTTTTATTCCTTCAGTCTTAAGTTGTGTTTGAATATCACGAATGTCCGTAAACGATTCGAGATTTTCGGCATTTTCATTCCAACCAGGATTAAAGGTCAGAATGTTCTTTTCAAACATTCCTTGGAAAAGCCCAATGATGCAATTTTCATTCTTCATAATAAGCCAATTTTGACTAATGTCCCCGCCAAAAGATTGAAATCCTAGCTTTTCGTAGAATGACTTGGATAGATGAATGTCTTTTACGTTTAAACTTACAGAAAATGCGCCAAGTTTCATATATTCTCCTCCTTTTACCTTACTTATTTTTACTATAAATGAGTGCTTTGAAATTCACAACATTTCCCATAAATTTTAGGGGGACTTGAGTACATTTCACATGTGATATTTTTCAGTTGAAAAAATTTTCGAGAGGTAAAAAATGGAAAAAGAATTGTATAATAATGGTATTATAAAAGGTGAGATTTTTGATGTACAATAAAACAATTTTTTGGTTCCGATCGCTCCATACTTATATAAAAAAGATAATGTTTTGATTAAAATCTTGGGAAAAAGAAGAGATGGGAGAGAGTATGGTGAGTACATTTTATGAGAAAAGAAAGGCCCGAAGGAATAAGAGAAAAGAAGAAGGGAGGGAATCCATATGGTGGGAATTCCTTGATCTCTTTTTGGATTTAGCAGAATTAATCGGACCAGGTCTTATTCGGTCTATTCGGTCAGCTATTAAATTCCTGGAACATCATTAATTACATACTTTGTTTAAGAACCAGCTGCTATTTTAGTAGCTATTTTTTTTGAACGAAGAAGTGGGCCCGTCACATAACAATTGCTAAGGCCTTTTTTTCGTGTTTCACAGGGACTAGTATACTTGTACATCCATTTTCCGATGATAAATAAATCCCTTTATTCATAGGCGGGAGATTTGAATGTTACTCAAATATAATTTATACTTTAGTTAAGTAACATTGAAGGAGTAATGATTCGGTGGAAACAGTGGATGCACTTAGAGACTTAGAACAAATAAATGCCATGAAAAATTACCTTAAAGAACATTCATATCGGGATTATTTATTGTTTGTTGTTGGAATAAATACAGGGCTTAGAATATCTGAACTACTACTGATTAAGGTAAAGGAACTTTTTAATAGTAATGGTGAAATGAAGGATTTTTATCATTACTCCGAGCAGGAGAGTGAAAGGAGGAAGTCTGTATATTTAAACAAAAAAGTGAAAGAAGCAGTAAAGTCTTACTTAGACCAGGTCAACTGCGAAGAACAAATTTATTTATTCCAATCTCGTAAGTTTAAGCAGCCGATTACACGACAACAGGCCTATCGAATCATCCATGAAGCAGCTGTTAAGGTAGGCATTGAAGGGAAAATCGGGACCAATTCACTAGCGAAAACCTTTGGATTTCATGCCTTTATACAAGGTGTCTCGATTGCACTCTTACAAAAACACTTTAACCATTCAACACCATCGGAGACACTAAAATTTTTAGGAATAACAAAAGAAGAGTTAATTACCACTCAAATCGATGTAAATTTATGAGTTGATTAAATCCATAGAGATGATAAGTAAAGGGAAGAGAGGAAATATATGACTACAAACAAAACACATAAACCTAATAAACTAAAATTTTTTCTGCGCGGATTAATGGTCATTATCGGGGGATTAATCGCAGCCTATGGACTAGAAACGGTTCTCATTCCAAACCACGTATCTGATGGAGGAGTGACGGGTCTTAGTATCGTTGGTTCAGAACTATTTGATTTACCATTAGGTGTTCTCATTGCTGTTATTAACATTCCCTTTATCTGGTTAGGATATAAGCAAATTGGGAAAAGTTTCGCGTTATTTTCCATTATCGGGATCGCTTCCCTAGCGGTTGGAACAAGTCTCTTACACCATACCCCTGCTATTATTGATGGCGATACTTTGTTAGTTACCGTGGTTGGCGGTATTATCCTTGGATTTGGGATGGGGTTAGCCTTACGGAATGGCGGTGCGTTAGATGGAATTGATATGCTTGCCGTCCTCCTATCTCGAAAATTACCGTTTGGTACCAGTGATCTCATTCTTTTCTTAAACATATTTGTATTTATTTTCGTTGGCATCGCATTTGGTTTACAAGGGGCGATTCTGTCGGCCATTGCTTACTTTATTGCTTCGAAAGTGATTCACATTGTAGAAGAAGGGTTAAGCGGGTCGAAAACCTTCAATATTATCACCACTCAGCCTGAAATAATGGTAGATACCATCCGGGATCGTTTAGGTCGAAGTGCAACGTATAAAGAAGCTTATGGCGGCTTTTCCCATGAAAAATTTAAAGAAATCACCTGTGTCATTAACCGCTTAGAAGAAACAAAATTAAAAGAAATCATCAATGAGCTGGATCCAAAATCCTTTGTTACCGTATATGACGTAGCAGAGGTGAAGGGCGGAAATTTCAGAAAGCATAACATTCATTAGCTTAATGGGTGAAATCAAAATGAAGTGGCAATTGAAAATAAATCATAAATGCAAGTCATGTTTTTTAACGTGGTATGTATAAGAAAGGGCGATGACAGATAGGTGTGTCATCGCCCTTTTTGCAATTTCCTTATTATTGACCTAACGTATCTGATACGTGGTTACTATGCAGCCTTTGTTTTTTTGCTTTGCGGAAATGAAATAATTCATAGAAGGTTGGAATCACAATCAGCGTTAAAAGGGTGGACACGATGAGACCAAAAATGACCACCACCGCAAGTCCCTTTGAAACAAGATTTAAACTCATCGCCGATTCATGTGCAACAAGAAGCGGAAGCATCGCAAACACAGTGGCAAGTGCTGTCATCAGAATCGGCCTTAGACGTACCTTTCCCGCTTCCATAATCGCTTCGCGAATACTCATATTTGCCTCATTATGACGGATTCGATCTACCAGTACAATCGCATTTGTGACAACAATTCCAACAAGCATCAGCATCCCGATTCCAGAAGAGATATTAATGCTAGATTGAGTAATCACCAATCCTAATAGAGAACCTATAGCCGCAAGCGGCAGAGTAATCAGAATAGCAATGCTTGCACGGAACGACTTTAAGGTAACCAACAAAATCATAAACACAATACCAATCGAGAACATCGCCAGTTTACCCAGCTCTACTAAATCATCCGATGACTGCATCGCAGAACCAGTGATTGCTGCACTTGTTTCTTTTCCAAATTTATTATTTTTGTCCCATCCTACGATTTGTTTTTGAATCTCGCTCGCCACGTCCACCAGTTTATCTGAATCCACAAAAGCATTTACTTGAAGATAATGATGGCCGTCTTTTGAATAGATGGTACCTTGCTCCTTACTCGCTTCTATCTTAGCGATGCTTGATAAAGCAACTGGTCCATTTGGTGTCATGAGCTGCAAATCTTCTAAATCATTCACAGTTTGAATTTCTTTGATGGCACCTAATTTAACGGTAGTGGTCCGACCATCTATTTTCATACTTCCAATCGCAGTAGGCTGAATCATGGCATAAATAGATTGTGAGATTTCCTGTGCGTTGGATAACTTCGAATCCACCGTAATCGTAACCGTTGGCTTTGTATTTTGATCGTTACTGTCTACTTTTTGTACACCATCGATGGTGCTAATTTCTTTCTTGACAATCTCAGCTGCTTTTTTTATGTCTGCTTCATTTTTACCTATGATATCGACTGAAACCGTCGTTTTATTGACTCCTAACAAACCAGCGGTGTCTGCAGTCAGCTCCACACCTGGAAACTGATCTTTTGTTTTTCGGATGTCTTTTACAAATTTGGCGGAATCGGTCCCTTCTTTAGGGAAAACCATAAATTGAACGACGTTTGCATCTTGCAGATTGCCATACTGTGCAGCAGCTTCATTGACTCCTGCTATAGCAATATGGTTTTTCACCCCTTGTTTATCTGCAAGAATGCTCTCCATTCTCGAAATCCCGTCATTTATTTCGCTTAATGGGGTTCCGTTATGATAGCGAAGACTTATGGCTATGTAGGCGGAATCCTTCTGATCGACAGACCCTTTAGGCATGCTCACAAATAACCCAACTGACCCGACCACAACAAGAATTACTAGTATGATAGGAAGCCATTTATGATTAAGCGACCATTTCAACACAGTGGGATAGAACGAATTGGTCTTGTGTTCTTTCACCTTTACCTTTTTCATCATGCGGGCGCTAAGTGCTGGTACGACTGTCAGTGAAACAAGCAATGAAGCTAGTAGTGAACAAGTGATCGTAATCGCAAACGGGGCAACAAGGTCTCTTAAACCTCCCGAAACAATCATCATCGGAAGAAATACGGCCACCGTTGTAAGCGTGGATGACGTAATGGCTGCACCTACTTCTTTTACAGCTTCGATAAGAAAGGCAGGGGTTAGATCATGTTCTTTCTTCCTTCGGTAAATATTTTCAACGACAACGATACTGTCATCCACGAGCCGTCCAACCGATACTGCAATTCCTCCAAGTGTGAGGATGTTTAACGTAACGCCAAAAAAAGAAAGTAAAATCATTGTAATACAAAGAGAAAGTGGAATGCTGACAATCGTAATCAGGGTCATTCGGAAACTTCGAAGGAATAACCAGATAATAAGAGTCGCAAATAATGCTCCGGTCAATACTTCTCTAGTCATCGAGTTAATTGAATCAAGAACGGTATTCCCTAAATTCATAAAAATAGTAGCTTGTAGTGTTCCATTGTAGTCGTCATTGATTCTTTTCACCGTATCTTCCACCTGTTTTCCAAGGGTTACCGCATTGGAAGTGGAATCCTTCTGAATAACGACGTCGATAAAATTCTTCCCGTTCAAATGCGTGATGCTTTGGGTATCTTTTTGCATGGTGACATCAGCGACATCTTGCAGTTTGGTCTTATTGTTTAACTGGATGTTTTTGAGGTCATCAACTGATTCCAATTTTCCTGTTACGATGATACTTGTTGCATCGTTGTTTAGGGTTTGTTCGCCCACAGCAACAGATGCATTTTTTCCTTGAAGAAGAGTGTAAAGCTTTTCAAGCGGGAATTGTGCGGCCGCTAATTTGTCAGGATCGACTTTAATCAGCACCTGTTGATTGTTACCGCCGTTTGTGATGACATTACCGACACCTTTTAGATCTTGGAACATCGGCATAATCTCGTTTTCTACGAGATTTAGCTCATGATTTTCAATTTCTTTGTCAAAGGTAAGACCTAGTTCAACAATCGGAATTTCAGATGTGTTCAGGTTAACGACGTATGGCTTCATGACTCCATTGGGGAGATTAACCATTGAAATTCTTTCTTGTATTTGCTGTTTCGCTTCTTTTACATTAATGTCAGATTCGAAGGTGACTGTCATCTGCGTAAAGTTATTTCCTGTTTGCGCTGCTACGTTTTGTTTTCCTCTGACACCATTTAATGCTTTTTCAATTGGCTGTGTGACCTGTTCATCCATGCTTACCGCATCCATACCATTTCCAACCACTGATATGGTAACGTAAGGCTGATCAGCAGATGGCATCAGTTCCATTGGAATCGTGGTGTAACTAAAAACACCAAAAATCATTGAAGCAAAAACAGCGAAAGCTAATGCCGCTTTGTTCCGTAACGCCCATTTGGTAAACCAAGTCATAAAGAGGCCCTCCTAGTATTTAAGTGGTAAATTCAGGTAAATTATACCATCCGCCTAATACTATTAATAGGGTGTTTTTCCTAATTTTACAAAAAGTTAATTTCGAAAAAATAAATACCATAAGATGAGTACTGTTGTAGTCTTGAAAAGAAAAGTACGCAAAATTTGTCGATAAATAGGTGAAAAAATTAAAATAATAGTTTATAATCATTTAGTCATATAAATTAATATATCCTTGCATTTATGCAAACGAGGTTCTAGCCCCCCTCATTAAAAAAACTAAGATGAAGCAGTACTTCTATCTTGGGGTACTGTTTTTTCTATTTGAAAGGAAGTTTAGAGAAAAATGTTAAAAAACGAGAAGGCAATTGTTGTGTTTAGTGGTGGCCAAGACAGCACCACTTGCTTATTTTGGGCCTTAAAACAATTTAAAGAAGTAGAAGTCGTTACGTTCGATTACAATCAAAGGCATAGTTTAGAAATTGAATGTGCCAAAAATATAGCCAATGAACTTGGTGTCAAACACCATATTTTAGATATGGCCTTACTAAATCAATTAGCCCCTAATGCGTTAACGCGTTCAGATATTGAAGTGACTGATGGCGGTGAAGGGGAACTTCCCTCCACATTTGTGCCAGGTCGTAACCTATTATTCCTAACTTTTGCTGGTGTTTTAGCACGTCAGGTTGGAGCCAAGCATTTAGTCACAGGTGTGTGTGAAACAGATTTTAGCGGCTACCCAGATTGTCGTGATATTTTTATTAAATCCCTAAATGTTACCCTGAATCTATCCATGGACGATAATTTTGTCATTCACACCCCGTTAATGTGGATCAACAAAGCACAAACATGGGCACTAGCGGATGAATTAGGCGCATTGGAGTTTGTTCGTGAAAAAACATTAACTTGCTACAATGGTGTGATTGCGGATGGATGCGGCGAATGCCCAGCCTGCGTATTACGAAAAAGAGGGCTTGAAGACTTTTTAAATGGGAGGTTTTAGCGATGGGTTTTCGAATCGTTGATAAACTTCAAAAAATAAATGAGGACATTCATCCACATCAATTAAAATATCATCATAAACGTGTACTCGTAAGCAAAGAGTTTACCTTCGATGCTTCGCATCACTTGCATTGCTACGAAGGCAAGTGCAAAAATTTGCACGGCCACACGTACAGGGTTATTTTTGGAATCAGCGGTTTTGTTGATGAACGTGGCTTAATGATCGACTTTGGCGATATTAAAGAAATTTGGAAAAATGAAATTGAAATATTCCTTGATCATCAATACTTAAATGAAACCTTACCATACATGAATACAACTGCGGAAAATATGGTGGTTTGGATTTACGAGAAAATGAAGGAAGCATTAGCAACAGAAGGGCGAATGGATCAATACCATGGAGCAAGAGTGGAATTTGTCCGTCTCTTTGAAACTCCGACCAGCTATGCAGAAGCGAGAAGGGAGTGGATGGAGGAATGAGTAAGATTCCTGTTCTAGAAATTTTTGGCCCAACCATTCAAGGAGAAGGGATGGTTATTGGTCAAAAAACAATGTTTGTACGGACGGCCGGCTGTGATTATTCCTGCAGCTGGTGTGATTCTGCCTTTACATGGGATGGCAGCGCCAAAGAGGATATTCAACAAATGACCGCTGAAGAAATCTGGGAAGAATTAAAAAAAGTCGGCGGCGATAATTTCTCGTTTGTGACGATCTCTGGGGGAAATCCGGCACTGCTTAAAAATTTAGATGTATTTATTGATTTATTAAAAGAAAAAGACATCAAGATTGGTATCGAAACACAAGGGAGCAGATGGCAAGACTGGTTCTTAAACGTTGATGAGCTAACGATTTCACCAAAGCCGCCAAGTTCCAATATGGTCACAAATTTTGAAATCTTAGATTCTATTTTTCAAAATTTAAACGATAATGATTTTAAACATCAAGTGAGTCTTAAGGTCGTCATCTTTGATGTAAACGATCTTGAATATGCGAAAAAGGTTCATCACCGCTACCCAGAGATTCCTTTTTACCTCCAGGTTGGGAATGATGATATCACGAATGTGAATAACAATGAATTAATTGAAAAGTTACTGAAGAAATATGAGTGGTTAGTCGATTGTGTGGTTTTAGACCCAGAGTTGAATGATGTAAAAGTTTTACCACAATTACATGCCCTGCTTTGGGGAAATAAGCGAGGCGTGTAAGGACGAATAAAGGTTACAAAGAGAGTAGGGATAGAATGAGAATTCTATTGTATTTAATATCAATCGTTACGGCGAACGTTGTTACGGCAGCTTTCGCACCGTTGCAAATGGGCGTATTTATTGTTCCAATGGGAACATTATTTATTGGTGCCACGTTTATCTTTCGAGACTTGGTCCAAAATAAATATGGAAGAAAGAAGACTTATATTTTCATAGGAACTGCTTTATTTCTATCTGCAGTTGTGTCATCCATTTTAGGGGATACACTAATCATCGTCTTAGCTTCGGCTCTCTCGTTTGCTGTGGCAGAAACAACAGATACAGAGATTTATACAAGATTGAAACTGCCTATGAGCTGGAGAGTTTTTTATAGTGGAATCGTCGGGGGCCTATTGGATTCGGTGATCTTCGTCATAATTGGCCTTAGCCCGCTGGGAGCCAACTTCTTACCATGGGAGGCCGTACCTGCAGCAATTCTCGGGCAAGTCATTGTGAAAACGATTATCCAGGGAATCGCAGCAGTAATTTTAAGCCAGGTAACTAACTCAACGACTAAAAATGCACTGTCAAAATAATGTAAAAAAAAGCTCCAAACCAAGTTCATTCGGTTTGGAGCTTTTTGATAATCGCTACTATTTACATTAGATATAAAACAACTCTAAATCGCATAGGATTGTTTTGATTTAAGAAGATATCGTTCTATAAACTGAGCTAATCCATCATTTTCGTGGTGTCCTGTAATAAAATCAGCCGCCGCTTTAACGTCTTCACTTGCGTTCCCCATTGCTACACCAGTTCCAACATGTCGAAGCATCTCGATATCATTGGGTCCGTCTCCAATAGCGACAACTTCATTTGGACTGATCCGATATTCACGAAGGAGGCTTTTTAATGCAGACCATTTCGAAACATTAGGAGCAAGCAATTCAAACCCATCATTCCAATTGATGACTTCTGCTTCCTTGTTAAATAATGCGGAAATGTTTGGACATGGTGCACCTGTTCGAACACTATATTTAAGAACATCTTGGTAATTTGCCTGTCTTAAATCTCCAATATATTGTGGCGGAATTTGCCCCACTTGTGTCCAATAATCAATTTCTTCATTTGTCTCCTTGCAATAAACACCATTTGCTGTATGGATAATAACATTCCAAGCATTTTCAGCAGTCAGATGGTGGAATCGTTCATCGTTCAGTCGGACGGTTTTCATATGCATCGTTTTTCCTGACTCTGCATCGTGAATAGCGGCACCATTCAAACAGATCATTGGAGTTCGTAATCCAATTTCTTTATGGTAAGGAGCTGTTACTTCATAGTGTCGACCAGTTGCCAGAAACACCATGACTCCCTGATTCATGAGGGTATTAACGGCTTCCATATTTCGGCTGGAAATGTTGTTTGAGGCTTTTAGTAGAGTACCATCCATATCAATAAACATTGCACGCACATTCATTTATATTGCCTCCTCATTCGTTGTTAATCCAATCATAACATCTGAATATTAAAGTCTTGTAAACTCAGTGTACAGATTAAATTAAGTTTAAGTGGAGGCAAATGACGAACGAAAGGCGGATGGGCTTATCTAACTTCCCTTAAACCCTTCCATTTATGAATCTCTTGAATACCTTCCTCACAAACTCCATAGGAACGCCAGGAACAAGTTTTACACACAATTTGAATATCGGAGGGGACGACAAACTTTCTGATGCATGATTCAATGTCTTCCCATGTCAGAATTTGTCCGATTTCAAGTCCTATTTTATCTAAAATATCCTGATCTCTTCTATAAATATTGTCGTCCTGGCAGTGGTATTGACCAGAGTTGGGGTATTTTTCACACAACTGATCAGGACCCTTAACGAGCTGAATTAACGTCTTAGGGTTATTTCTCAAGGTTTGATGCAATCGTGTCATATTTTTTACATATTCTTCTGAATAGCCCATTCCCCGATAGCCCAAAAGGCAAAAAAGATGATGACCTCGAAGTTTATACATAATTCTCCTCCTAGTTCATAGATGTTAACTGTGAATTACAATGAGTTAACATTGCCTTTTTTCATCATAACATATTACATCTGAACAATTGATTACATTTTTTGTTTCACTAAGAGGAGCAAAAAATTCCATACACTCACAAACATCACCGACCGTTTGCAGCGTAGCTGAAATTTTTTCACTAATTTCGATCGTGAATTCACCTTCAATTTCCATCAAGCTGGTTCCATTTCTCCTCCTTGACCTCTAACATTGACTAAGTTTCACCATCGATAATGATGCGGCATTTATGTTGTTGTTCCCTAAAATCGGTAGTAGTGTATCTGTAGCAGTTCCTATATTTCGTAGCTCAATTGTGGAATTTTTGGGAATATGGATAATTGCTTGTCCTATAAGCATTAGCGTTGCATTATTCACTTGTCTTGTAATGCCAAAGTTGGTTGAATTCCCAGGAACCAAAGATTGATTCAAGAAAATACCATATACCGAAGTTGAAGCAGGACCATCAATGAGTAACGTATATTCTATCTTATAGTCTCCTGATTTCAAGACGGTTATAGTACCTCTATTCTGGGAAAATCTAATGTTTTTCAAAGAGCCGTGTTGATTAAATCGTATCTTTTCATTGGGTCTTACTAAGATTGGTTCGGTTCCTACAAGTGTAACATAACCATATGCCACAGAAGATTTCTTCCAATTTCGATCAGACAATTTTAAATCACCACCTTTTCAATCTACTATTATATGATATTAGAGAATGAAGGAAATGATTGTACGAATTTGACGAGCAACGTAGAGTTACATATACTTGTCAGGAAATTGCACGGTTACTTATATTAAAGGAGGTAAAACATGAATTACATTTCACCGAAAGAAGCGGTGTTAAAGGTGAAACGGTGGCCTAAAGATACCATAGCTGCTGGTCGTCGTCATACCGTTGGGCTTAAATCGGACGGTACGGTGACGGCTGTGGGTGATAATAAATATGGCCAATGTGATGTAAGCGGCTGGCGCGATATTGTGGCGGTCGCCGCTGGTAATGTTCATATGGCAACGAACACGGGTAATGCTCATACAATTGGTCTTAAATCTGACAGTACGGTGGCGGCTGTAGGTTGGAATAGGCATGACCAATGCGATGTAAACGACTGGCGTGATATTGTAGCAGTGGCGGCGGGTTGGTGTCGTACAATTGGTCTTAAATCCGATGGCACGGTGGTAGCAATGGGACGAAATAATGAAGGGGAATGCAATGTAAGCGGCTGGCATGAAATTGTGGCGGTCGCTGCGGGTGACTGGCATACGATCGGTCTTAAATTGGACGGCACAGTGAAAGCTGTGGGTAATAATCGGTATCGCCAATGTGATGTAAGCGACTGGAGCGATATTGTGGCGGTCGCGGCGGGTTATCTTCATACCGTTGGGCTTAAATCGGACGGTACAGTGACGGCTGTCGGTTTGAATAAACATGACCAATGCGATGTAAGCGGCTGGAGTGGTATTGTGGCAATAGCGGTGGGTAGTAATCATACCGTTGGCCTAAAATCGGACGGTACGGTGGCGGCTGTGGGTTGGAATAAGTTTGGCCAATGTAATGTAAGTGATTGGCGTGATATTGTGGCGATAGCGGCGGGTTGTGCCCATACCGTCGGTCTTAAATCGGACGGCACGGTGATAGCAGTGGGTGATAATGAATTTAGACAATGCGATGTAAGCGGCTGGAGCGGCATCCAACTGCAGCAGTGACACACGAATTTGGGCAATGCAAGGAATCCAAAGTGTTAATCTCTCTGCCGGTTACAGCCATGAACATACATCGTCTGAAACGTTGAATATTGACACCTGTTATAACACGGCTGCCTTAATAGGCGAGGTCTTTCGGGACTACAGAAATTTGCAAAGGACCTTGAGACAAATCGAGAGGCTGGAATTGAATGAATGGAGTGAAGTGAGATGAACAATATTTTTGTGTTCGTTTATGGCACGTTAAGAAAAAATGAGAGTAACCACTATTTAATGAAAGGTGCTACACTAATCGCCTGCCAAGCATGGGCGAATGGGCGTCTTTTTGATACAGGTCATGGTTACCCGGCATTGAAGGAATCGATGAGCGATAAAGTCTATGGTGAATTGTACCTTGTATCCGAGGAACAGCTTCTTAGGCTGGATGAATTGGAAGGATACCGTCCAAATAGTAGAAATAACTTATACATCCGCAAAAAGCAAGTTGTATTTTATGAAAATGGCAAAATTGAAGCCTATCTATATTTCATGGCGGAACAACATGGGAATATGTTGGAAAATCATATTGAATCAGGTGATTGGAAGGTTTATAGATTTGCGAAGCCTGCCTCACCGATTTTAAGGAAAGAATGAGATCCACTATTGGAACATCCGGACAGGTTTCTTGAAGGAAATATGGTTTTTTATAAATAACCGGAGAAGGGAGTTTAAATATGGGTGATAAAGAAAAAACGTATTATCAACGTGGCACCGAGGAACTCAAATTTAAAAATATGTCAGCACATAAACTTGTACTAGAATTTAACAATAGTGCGACTGAAGATTTCATCAAGAAAGAAAAGATTGTTAAAGAATTATTTGGTAGTGTAGGAGAGAACCCTAGTATTGAACACAATTTCCATTGTGATTTAGGATACAATATTCATGTCGGGGATAATTTCTATGCTGGATATAATTGCACTATTTTAGATATGGCTGAAGTTAGGATTGGACAAAACTGTATGATAGGTCCTAATGTCGGGATATACACTGCTGGTCATTCAACCGAGCCAAAGGGTAGAAACAAGAGTGGTTATGCGATTCCAATTAGGATTGGTAATGATGTATGGATTGGCGGTAGTTGTGTAATCCTTCCTGGAGTCACAATTGGTGATCATTCGATTGTTGCTGCTGGTTCTGTAGTTACAAAAGATGTTCCCACTAATACAATAGTTGCTGGAAATCCTGCAAAGATACTGAAAAATATATAATGTTTAAGCATTCCTAATCACGGAATTGCCGTGCGAGTTTTTACTACTAAAATAACAAAACTATCATAGAAATTTCAGTCTTACGAAATGGTATGTAATTTACTACACGAATTCAAAGTGGAAAATAAAATAGCAATGACATAGTAAAAGCCGCCAAATTGGCGGCTCTTAAGGTTTAGTGTTGGACTTGCTTTTGGTGCTCCAAGAGTGAAAAATAAAATGTACCCTATAGAGTAGACACTTAAAAAGGTCTGCCCTATAGGGTACTTTATTTGTCATGATGAAGGAATAAAAGCTTCATGAGCAGAATAAAAGTCATAGTGATCATGATTTTGTTGTATTCTCAAAAGAAATGATTTGAAAGATTAAACTAAACAGTGAGGAGATTGGTTGTATGCAAGTTGGAACCAAAATGTTTTTAGAACAACACGACATGCACTGCCATGAGAATGAGTGGTTTGCATCCATGGATCAAGCGCTTCATGGAGTCATCGCAGCTGAGGCAGCATGGACAAGTTCGGGAATCAGCAATTCGATTTGGCAGATTGTCAACCACTTGATATTTTGGAATGAAGACGTAATCCATCGAATTAAAGGCACAGAGAATCAGCAAAAGGCAGAAGACAATGAAGAAACCTTTGGAAATCCGGGGGATCCAGAAGACGAAATTGGGTGGGCCCAGACAGTGCAGCGCCTTAATGAAGTCATGAATAAATTAAAAACGGTCATTGCGGACCTTGACGATGAAAAGTTAAAAGCCCCGTATGCAGCTAACAGGTACTCTATTGAGCGCTTACTCAGCAATATCATAATGCACGATACCTATCATCTCGGCCAAATTGTTCTGTTGCGAAAGTTGCAATCCTCTTGGGGTGGCGTTGATTGGTCCTAACGCACCATAATTCAACGACCTTTCACCCCAGCCGTAGAAGCTTTATTGACGGTGAGAAGCCCTTTTCATTCTCTATAGTGAAGTGGGTGTGATTGTTAAATAAATTATAACGTATTTGCAGAGCGATCTTTCGCATATTTAACTGTTCAACAGTCGGGCGCTTTTCTTAAATATGAAGGCGTCTTTTTGCATGTACAACACATTTAGGGATTGAGTTTAATGAAGAAGGTTTTGTTATTAAAAAGTTTGGTTTAGCTTTTTTTCAATGTTTATAACCTGATTTAATATCGTTCCTGATATTCTCAGCATTTTATTCTACATCTGGAACAGCTCTTACTTTCCTAATTGTAGTAGACATTGTGGACTGGAAATATCAAAAAGGAAAAGCGAATAAGGGGAAATATTAAACTGTTTTAATTTGAAATTAAGCTGCCATAAGGAAAGAAAAATGCGATGTTTCTAGGCGTCACTTTTTACTTGTCCATTATTGTAAGTCTATTGCTTGTTACACTTGGCATTAAGAAGAAAAATACGAAATTTATCTGAATCTCTTCATTTCTTTCTATCATTTCAACCATATTAAGTTTTGGTCGATTTGGAGAATTATTATAGTAAAGCATTTGGAAACAACAAAACATGACAAAGTAATTCAAAACCCATTGAACTTTCACATTTATTTGCTTAATAACCAGCAAACTAGAATGCATGATGTGATTTCTTTTTGGGACATGAGGAAGGAATTTATGAGTTTTCCAGCTATTGCGGGGTAATATAAAAGGTGAGGTGAAGAATTCGAGTCGGGTACTTATTTTTTTTACGTGTTAGGTGTTAGTTAAGGTGTATTACTTGAAGCTAATCATGTCTTTATATATATAATAAGAAGGGAAAATAAACTAGAAAAGGTGATAATATGAATCAATTATCTGAGTTATTATCTAAGCAACATAATCAAAATATTGAGGAATTAAAAGAATTGCTCCGGATTCCAAGCATCAGTTCCTTATCCGAGCATAAAGAGGACATCCAAAAAGCAGCTTCATGGATTGCCAATAAATTAGAAAGCATTGGAATGGAACATGTGGAAATCATCCAGACAAAAGGTCATCCGATTGTCTATGCGGACTGGCTACACCAGGAAAACGCCCCAACCGTCTTAGTGTATGGGCATTATGACGTCCAGCCCGTTGACCCTCTTCATTTATGGGAAACGCCTCCGTTTGAACCAACGATCCGTGATGAAAAGATCTTTGCCAGAGGGGCAACCGACGACAAAGGGCAGACATTCTTACATATCAAAGCAGTGGAAACACTATTGAAAACAGAAGGTAAATTACCGGTAAACGTTAAGTTTTGCATCGAAGGAGAAGAAGAAATCGGAAGTCCTCATCTTCCGCCATACTTATCCGAAAATAAAGAGAAATTATCTTGTGATGTAGTCGTTATTTCTGACTCAGATATGTGGGATAGAGGCGTTCCTGCCATCACTTATTCGTTAAGAGGTCTTTGTGCACTGGAATTTTCCCTAAAAACCGCTAATTCGGATTTGCACTCAGGAATGTTTGGCGGGGGAGTCCAAAACGCCAACCATTTATTAGTGCAACTGCTTGCAACCCTTCATGATGCAAACGGAAAAGTAAATGTGGATCATTTTTATGATGATGTGGTAGAGCTTACAGATTTTGAAAAGGAACAAATTAAAGCATTGGGTTTTGATGAAGAAAAGCTAAAAAAATCATTAGGGTTAACAGATTTAACCGGTGGGGAAAACAATTTCCCATACCCTGAGAAAATCAGTTCGAGGCCAACCTTAGAAATCAACGGATTATGGGGAGGATTTCAGGGGGAAGGAACAAAAACAGTCATCCCGAACGAGGCTCATGCCAAAATCACTTGCCGTCTCGTCCACAATCAAAACCCTGAAAAGATTCAGCAATTAATCCAAAAACATCTAGAAGAACAGGCGCCAAAAGGCTGTACCGTAAAAGTGTCTCTTCAAGATACAGGGAATCCATTCTTAACGCCGATCGACAGTCCGATGATTCAAAAAGCGGCCGAAGCCTATGAAACCGTTTATGGGAAATCGCCGGTTTACAAAAGAGAAGGCGGTTCGATTCCGATTGTATCGGATTTCAACCAGTCTCTAAATGCACCGGTTGTCCTAATGGGATTCGGTTTGCCAGATGAAAATCTTCATGCTCCAAATGAACATTTTAACTTAGAAAACTTTGATAAAGGGATCTTAACAATTTGTTCATTTTTAGAGCTACTTAAGAAGTAAATAAGAAAGGGCGATGACAGATAAATGTGTCATCGCCCTTTTTGCAATTACCCTATTATTGGCCAAACGTATTTGATCCGTGATAATAATAGAAATTGTTTACAACCTGTAAAGCATTCTAAACATAAATCGTTAAGAATGCATTACAGGTCTTTTTTTTTGTAAATCAAAAGTTGATAGGATCGTTAAATTGAAGTTGGCACGAAAGTTGCAATAGTTAAAAATAATGGAGGTCAAGTTTTACAGACAGAAATATCTGCACTTGTATCAAAATAATTAAAAATGAAGGGCGAGGGGTATATGGCGTATCAAACAATTGTTTATGAAAAAAGAAAGCAAACGGCATGGATTTATTTGAACAGACCTTCGGAAATGAATTCCATCACCAAAACCTTATTAAATGAACTAACAGAGGTTCTTCAGGAGATTGAACAAGACGATTCAGTCCGAGTGATTGTTTTATCAGGTAAAGGAAAAGCATTTTGTGCTGGGGCTGATTTGAAAGAACTCTTATCAGATTTAGAAAAGAAGCCGGATGGACAAAAGGGCTTGTTGGATTTCGCAGGAGGAATTTTTGAAAAACTTAACAATTTATCGAAACCATTAATTGCTGCTTTGAACGGTGTTACCGCGGCTGGTGGCTTGGAAATTGCTATGACGGCCGACATAATAGTTGCCTCAGAAAAAGCAAAAATGGGTGATGCACATGCTAATTTTGGCGTGCTGCCTGGTGGAGGCGGGGCGGTAAGGCTGCCGCGGAAAATAGGAATGAACCGTGCAAAATATTTATTATTTACCGGAGAGTTTATTACGGCGCAGGAAATGAAGGAATATGGTTTGGTTAATAAGGTGGTCCCTGCCGAGGAACTGGAAACTTTAGTCCAAGAGATTGCAGATAAAATGTCCGCAAAGAGCCCACTTGTTTTAAGGGAAATGAAAAGGCTTGCTGCTGATGGACAAGAACAACCTCTGGATATTGCATTAAGACAAGAATTATTAGCGCTGAAAAATCATACTAAGTCTCATGATTTTCAAGAAGGCTTATCCGCATTTACAGAAAAAAGAACACCAAATTTTAAAGGATACTAAAAAATGTGAGGCAGACTCTGCCTCACATCTTTTTAACTGTACTAGTCTAATTGATATTTTTTTATTTTTGCATAAAGCCATGGTCTGCTGATGCCAAGTATTTGACTTGCTTTTGTTTTGTTACCTTTTGCTTCCTCAAGGGCAGATAAAATCATTTCTTTTTCATTGGAATGGAGCATCTGTTTATATGTGGAAGAAGGCTGCTTTATTTGTCCTGTTAATTCCACATTGTTCTCCTTAAAAGTTGGAATATCATCCCCATCAATGTAATCCCCAGTTTTTAAATTAGCTCCTCTTTCAAGAATATTTTGCAATTCACGTACATTTCCTGGCCATGAATGCTTCATTAATCTGGTCAAAGCGGAATGGGAGACTCCCCTTATGTAAAATCCACTGTGGTTTAAACGGTTGATAATTGCTTGAATAATATCCGGCAAATCTTCAAGTCTTTCTCTTAAAGGAGGGATATTTAAGCGCATGATATTTAAGCGGTAGTATAAGTCCTCTCTAAATTTCCCCTCAGCAACCAATTGTTCGATCTTCTGATTTGTAGCAGCAATAATCTTCGTGTTTAAATGAATTGTCTTAGAACTGCCAATTGGCTGAAATTCTTTTTCTTGCAGTACGCGTAAAATTTTGGTCTGAAGTGGGAGAGACATATCTCCGATTTCATCCAAAAAGATGGTCCCATTTTGTGCGAGTTCAAATTTTCCTTTCATCCCGCCTTTTTTGGCGCCGGTAAAGGCACCATCTGCATAACCGAAAAATTCAGATTCAAGTAATTCAGGTGGAATTGCCGCACAATTCACTTGGACGAAAGGTCCCATTTGGGAAGAAGCGGCATGTATCCCTTGTGCAAATAATTCTTTCCCTGTGCCGCTTTCGCCAATAATCAAAACGGTCGACATGCTTTTAGAGGCTAAGGCCGCCTCATGCTTTACTTTTCTAATGGCTTCTGATTCCCCGGCAATATCAAATAGCGTATATTTGGTTCCTTTTATTTCATTAATTTCTCTCTGGTAATCAGATAATTGTTTTTCTAATTTTTTCACTTTGGTTAAAGCCTCATGAAGATGTGTTAACCCACGGTAGGTCACTTTACAGATGGCACTGATGATTTCTCCATTTTCCTTTATCGGCATTATCGAAATAAGAGATTGCTGCCCTGCAATAATTCGAGGTGTATTGTGAATGCTGATTCCACTATTGATGACATTTTCAATTTCTAGTTCAGGGAATAAATCAGTCATAGATCTATTGATGGCATCCTTGCCTTTTAAACCAAATAAATCCGTGAATCCGCGGTTTATCATGGTAATTTCTGCTTTTTTATTTACAAGAATAATAGCATCATAGGCAATTTCGAGAACGGAGGTTAGTTGACTATACACAAAACTATAAGAAGACAGTAATTCTTTTGTAGAGATTACACCAATTGGAACTCCTTCTTCATTAACAACCGGAGCATTTCCAAAATTATGTTTCAAAAGCAACTGTCTTGTATCCTCAATGGCTTCGTTTGGGCGAAGGAAGACTGGACTGGGTGTATAGAATTGGTCAATGGTAGTGTTCAAGGATGGCTGGGTGGTCAGCAATTTAAAAACCTTATTTTTTGTGATGATTCCAATTAATTTATTGGAATCATCCACAACCGGAATAATATTGGAGGATGTTTTTGTAAACATAGGAAGTAATTCTCTTAAAGTTTGATTTTTGGTGCAGCAAACAAAATTTGATGTCATAAGATCGGAAACATGCAAATGTATTCACCCCTTTTCATGGTTATTATAACAAAAGGATTTGAAAGCGTTAACAGTATTACGTTAATTATATTTACAATTTACAATTTTCTGTTAATGATAATTTACAAGTTCAGTATAGAGGGTCGCCATTTAACGGACATCTAACTTGGCACGGAAATTGCAATTGTAATAGTTAGAGAGATTTTGAATGGAGGAAACTAGATGAACTAATCAATCGCCATAAAAGAAGAAATCACCTTATTCAAAAAAACCATCGAAGCCTTTGCGAAAAATGAAATTGAAAATTACTATTCAAAATGGGAAGAAGACGGAATTTTTCCTAGAGAATTGTGGAAAAAGTTAGGGGATGCAGGTCTGCTTTGTGTGGATATACCGGATCAATATGGCGGATTAGGTGCACCTTTACATTTTGCAGCATGTATTGTCGATGAATTCAGCAGACTTGGATACAATTCCGTCTCCGGAAACCTCGCCGTTCATTCAAATATTGTTGCACATTACATTCTGAATGCCGGTTCGGAGGAACAGAAAGCTCACTATTTACCGAAGATGGCTACCGGGGAATTGGTAGGAGCCATCGCAATGACAGAGCCTGGTGCAGGGAGTGACCTTCAAGGAATCAAAACAAAAGCCATTAAAAATACGGGTACGGGTGAATATGTGATCAATGGCTCAAAGACCTTTATCTCGAATGGACAAAATTTTGATTTTGTCATCGTGGTGGCTAGAACGAATCTTGATGTTTCCGCTTCAAGGGGGACCACACTCTTTATCATCGATGCTAATAGCAATGGCTTAACCAAAGGAAAAAAACTAAAGAAAATCGGACTTCATTCTGCTGACACGTCAGAATTATTTTTAGAAGAGGTTAAAGCGGGCTCACGCCAAATATTAGGTGAAATGGATCGAGGGTTTATTACCTTAATGCATGAGTTACCAAGGGAAAGGGCAACGCTTGCTGTCGGAGCATGCGGCGCTATGGAGGGTGCCCTAGAAATCACGATTAAATATTTACATGAACGTGAGGCCTTTGGAAAACCGCTCAGCCAGCTCCAGGTCATCCGCCATAGGATTGCCGAAATGACGACTGAGGTAAAAATAAATCGAGCCTATGTGAATCAATGTTTAGAGTTGTTAGAGAGAAGTGAGCTGTCAACTGCTGATGCCAGTATGGCGAAATTATCGACCACAGAGGCTCAAGGCCGGGTGGTGGATGGCTGCTTGCAGCTGTTTGGCGGATATGGCTATATGGAAGAATACCCAATTTCAAGAGCTTTTACCGATGCCAGGGTCCAACGAATATACGGTGGGACGTCTGAAATTATGAAGGAAATCATAAGTAAAGATGTATTAGGAATAGTAGAGTAGGAGGAATAATGGTGGGGATCTTGAACGGCTTGAAAGTTTTGGATTTCACTACGCTCTTGCCTGGTCCATTTGCGGCGATGATGTTGGCAGACATGGGAGCGGACGTGATAAAAGTGGAATCTCCTGAACGTGTGGATTTAACGAAATATGTCCCACCAATGGATGGAGGAGTATCGGCGTTGTTTGGACAGCTGCAACGCTCGAAACGATCTTTAGCATTAGATTTAAAGCAAACGGAAGCAAGAGAAATCGTCTACCAATTGGTACAGAAATATGACATTGTCATCGAGCAATTCCGCCCGGGCATCATGGATAAATTAGGCATTGGTTATGAAAAGTTGAAGGAAATCAATCCTAGTGTCATTTATTGTTCGATTACTGGATACGGGCAAACAGGACCACTGCGGAATAGGGCCGGGCATGATAATAACTATTTAGCGTTAGCCGGTATTGCCAGTTACTCCTCAAGGGAAAATGAAGCCCCTGTTCCGACAGGCATACAGGTGGCCGACCTTGCAGGAGGCTCACAGCCTTCGGTAATTGGAATACTTGCTGCCGTCTATCACCGTGAAAAAACAGGTGAAGGACAGTACGTTGATATAAGCATGACGGATGCAGTATTTTCCTTAAATGCCATGTATGGCTCAGGCTATTTAGCCGGAGGAAGAGAACCTGAACCGGAATCAGAAATGTTAAATGGCGGGTCCTTTTATGACTACTATGAAACAATAGACCACCGATATTTATCGGTGGGCAGCCTTGAACCACAATTCCAAGCAAGACTTTGTACATTAATTGGTGATAGCAATCTAGTAAAACTTAGCAGCAGTCAGAAACTTGAGGATCAACATGCTTTTAAAAGAATTTTAGCAGAGGAGATTAAAAAGAAAACGTTTGAGGAGTGGCTGACCATTCTTGGCGATGATTTTGATGGATGTGTCGAACCTGTGTTGAAATTCTCAGAAGCAGTCAATCATTCACAAATAAAGGAAAGGAACTTGGTCGTTTCAGTACCGAAGCCACAAGGGGGTACACAAAAACAAATCGCCTTTCCAATTAAGTTTTCAACACAGTCAGCGGAGTATCGATTCACAGGGGTGGAAACAGGAACACATACGGAGGAAATTTTAGCAGAGGCTGGTTTTGATTCGCACATGTTTGAAGCACTTGCTGATAAAGGAGTATTTGGAAAACAATTAAAAAGTAAGGGAGATGCGAGAGTATGAATGTAAAAGATAAGGTTGCGGTGGTAACAGGTGGAGCTTCAGGGTTAGGGTTAGCGACGGTTACAAGACTCGTAGAAAAAGGCGCGAAGGTTGTTATTTTTGATTTAAATGAAGCGAAAGCCAAGGAAGTTGTTGAACAATTAGGTGAGAATGTTCAATATGCAATCGTGAATGTGGCAGATGATGAATCGGTTCAGAAAGGAATCAAACAAACCATTGAAGCCTTTGGAGCGATCCATATTTGTGTCAACTGTGCAGGTGTCGGCACACCAGGAAAAACGATTGGGAAAAAGGGTGTGTTACCGCTTGAACAATTTAATAAGGTTATAGGGATTAATTTAATCGGTACATTTAACGTTTTGAGACTAGCAGCGAATGAAATGGTAAAAAATGAATCGCTTACCGATTCTGGTGAAAGAGGGGTCATCATTAATACCGCTTCGGTCGCTGCCTTTGATGGCCAAATGGGGCAGGCAGCTTACGGGGCAAGCAAAGCGGGTGTGGCAGGAATGACGTTGCCAGTTTCACGTGATTTGTCAGAGTTTGGCATTCGCGTAAACACGATTGCACCTGGATTGTTTTTGACACCAATGGCAGACACGTTACCTGAATTTATCGTTCAAAAATTAGCTGAAAGTGTAGAATTTCCGAAGCGATTAGGGCATCCATCTGAATTTGCGGAATTGGCCACATTTATGATGGAACATGAATATTTAAATGGAGAGGTTATTCGTTTAGATGGCGGTATCCGGATGGCGCCAAGATAAAAAATCAATGGGAGGTATGGAATCGTGACGAGTAAAGCAAATGTAATCGGTGTTAGCATGGTAAAGTTTGAGAAGCCAGGCAGAAACGAACCCTATGAAATAATGGCCTCAAAAGCAATTACTGATGCATTAAAAGATGCAGGTATTGAATTATCCAAAGTCGAGCAGGCCTATGCCAGCTATGTTTATGGTGACAGCACGTGTGGTCAAACAGCCTTATATAAAGTTGGAATGACCGGCATTCCGATTATTAATGTGAATAATAATTGCTCTTCAGGTTCCACAGCTCTCTACATGGCACGGCAAGCAGTGGAATCAGGGGCGTGCGACTGTGTCCTGGCATTTGGCTTTGAAGAAATGAAGCCAGGTGCCTTAGGAGAAAATTGGAGGGATCGAACTTCACCCTTCCAATGGATATACAATCGTTTTGAACAATTAAATAAAGGTTTACCAGAGGGACCGGTTGCGTTAAAGGTTTTTGGGGCTGCAGGAATAGAATACCTGGAAAAATACGGTGCAAATCCTGATATTTTTGGAAAAGTAGCGGTGAAATCAAGAAATCACGCAATTAATAATCCATATTCATTGTTTACAAAAGAACTTCAATTAGAAGAGGTCATGAATTCACCAGTTATCTACCCAGGACTGACTCGGTTTATGGCATGCCCGCCGACCTGTGGAGCAGCAGCCGTCATTGTTTGTTCTGATCGTTTCGCACAAAAAAATAATATCAACCATGCGGTAAAAATCATCGCTCAATCCATGACAAAAGATACACCGGAAACTTATGTGATGTCCTTATTCGGGACGAGAACGGCAACTATTATTTTGCTGATCGGAAAAAAGACATCGTAAAGACAGGTGGCGAGAATGTCTCAAGTCAAGAAATTGAAAGCGTCCTAAGTCTTCATCCGGAAATACAGCAATGTGCAGTTTTCGGTGTTCCTGAACCACGTTGGGGAGAAGCTGTAACCGCGGCCGTCGTTTTAAAAGATGGATCTACTCTAACAGAGGAAGAAATCATTGACTATTGCCGCCAAAAATTATCTGGCTTTAAAACACCGAAGCAAGTCGTGTTTAGGTCCAGCTTACCGACTACATCGGCTGGTAAACTACTAAAGCGAGCATTAAAGGATGAATATAAAAACTTATTACTGGAAATCTAAAGTATCAAAGTGAGGAATCCACTGCAATGGTGGATTCTTTTTTCCCGGTTCAAGAATAATAGACTTGTAAGATAGAAAGAAAGCCGCCAAGAAATGGCGGCTCTCTGCTTATTGTTGGACTTGCTTTTGATGCTCCATGACCTATGACAATCATGGTCCCTACAAAATACCAATATGGGGAGTCAAGTTCCACAGCAAGCAGCCATGTTCCGCCGAGGGAAATCAAAACCGCACCAATCATGGGAACATAAAGAAGAAATGCTTGTAACGAAACAAAATATGACGGGATGAGTTACGGTCGCAAAAACAATTTAAATGGTTCTAAATGAACGAGTAGTATACCTAGACATTCTATATATATTGATTTAGAATAAACCTAGAATGTCTAGGTATTGTTTTTTCTTGATGGGGGATTAAAATGCATAGAAAAATAATATTGATTATTGTACTACTTTTATTGGCAACTTCTATTGTAATAGTAAAACCATCTTTAACTCGTTCATTCCATTATCTCATTACATCAAGCACAAACTTTAAGAATGAAAATATAAATGGTCTACAATTGTTTGATAACATACACGACAAAAAATTCTTAAATATATACGATGAACAAACCACTAAAAGCCAAGATAATAACCTCTATAATTATTATGAGATTCAAGACGGAGTAGAAATTGCAACTAATGATAAAGGAGATATTTTAAGATTTATTATTGAAACGGGAATTCCAACTGCAAAAGGAATAGAAATCGGAAATTCTATTGATAAAGCAAAGGATTTATATGGAAAAAATTATTATAAACGTGTAGAACAAGGTGTCGATATTATTGGCTATGTGGATAAAAAACACCACCAATCTCTCGAATTTTGGTATAACCCTCAAAATAAAATCATCATGTATCGGTTAGATGACAATTCGATGAAATAGAAAAAAATAGCACGCTTATCCGTGCTATTTTTTGTGCAATACGGAATCCAAAAATCTGTTTTTTGAGTTTGTATTCCAGACAAATGCGCCATATGGAAGGAGCAAAACATGGCAAAGTAAGAGGGATCGTAGTTAAGTTAAATATTGGGGGGGAGGAGAACTCAATTTATGGAAATAAGAAAACCAAACGATTCAGAATATAAAAAGATTTTATCACTTTCACCACAAGCCTTATTAGATGGTACATTAGGCGAGTCAAAACCGTCAGATGAAAAAGTTAAACAACTTATTGAACCATTATTGGAGAAAGGAAGCTATTATTTAATAGCAACTGAAGGCGATATTCTAATGGGCTGGATTCTTATAGGAACAAGTAAAGACCCATTTACTGAAAAGATTTATGGATTTATTTATGAACTTTTTGTATTAGAAGAATTTAGAGGAAATGGAATTTCAAAAAGATTGATGGAGACTGGTATTGAACAGCTTAAACAAGCTGGATATTCAGAGGTTCGTTTAAGTGTATATGCAGGAAATCAAGCCATTAAACTGTATGAAAAATTGGGATTTAAAAATAGAACCATTACCATGAGTATGCCCATTTAAAATAACTATCTTTATTTAACAGCTAATAAGATGGTTTAAGGACTGTCGTTAATTGGGCAAAGATGATAATTATCTTAACAATTTGTAAAACAGTGCCTGGCACCACCTTAATTAGGTGGTGTCAGGCACTGTTTTAAATTCAGGTGTTTGAATTTAAAGTTGTGATTGTAGTATCGTATACACGAGGAGTGATAGCATGAACGAAACCATTCAATTATTAAAAAATCATCGCTCAGTTAGGGACTTCGACACTGAAAAAGAGGTAAGCGAAGCGCAAATCGAAGTAATTATTGAGGCGGCTTTGGCTGGTCCCAATTGGATTAACGGTCAGCAGGTGACAGTGATTGAAGTCAGAGATCCTGAAAGGAAAGCAGCATTAGCTAAAGCGGCAGGTAACCAACGGTGGATTGAGGAAGCTCCCGTGTTTCTCGTGTTTTGCATGGATTTTTATCGGGCGAAACTGGCTGCAGAAAAAAATGGGACGGAATTTAAAATTGTCGAGGACTTAGAAGCTATTATGGTTGGTTCAACAGATGTAGGGATCGCTCTGGGAAGCGCAGTAATAGGGGCTGAATCGATGGGGCTCGGGATCGTTCCTATCGGAGGATTACGGAGAAATCCCCAAACCTTTGTAGATCTTTTAAATCTTCCAGAATATGTTTTCCCCATCTCAGGTCTGGTTGTTGGATATCCACGATCTGTCCCCGAACAAAAACCAAGGCTGCCAATGAAGGCAACCCTTCAGAAAGAACAGTATGATACAAATTTTCAAAAGGAAGAGATTGATCAATATGATCAAACGATATCATCCTATATGTCTGAACGGACGAACGGGAAAGATACCAGCGATTGGTCAAGTAAAGTCGCTCAATTTTATGATACTGGTTTTGACCAATATGCAAAGAATTCCAGTCCTACGGTGAAAAATCAGAGGTTCCGATATAAGTAAAAAAATAGATTTCCTACAAACGCCTTCACACAAAAAAGGCTAAAAAATCACCAAAATGCAAAAAGCGCCTTCAAAAATCAAATTTGGAGGCGTTTTTTTGCCGTTTCGCTCTAAAAATGCCCTCAAAAATATGAAAAATGAAAGTTTTCTATACTGTCAATCTCGATATTGTAGAAGTGCTGAAGATGAGTACAAGGCATAAAGAATGAAGATTGGTGGAGTTAAACCGTGCGGTAAGAATGTTGATTTGATCACATTAACCACTCTTTTGCATATTTTCCAGCCGGAATGGGCAATTTTTATCAGTATAATACCTTGGTGAAAAATGCTTTTTTGGGGGGAATAATTTGATTTTTAATAAAGAGCAGCTAAGAGAAGAAGCGCATAAAACAGCATTAACCCACGATCCTTACATAAGTCGAAAGAAATCAACACGCTTTATACGGTCAAATGAGTCGGACTTTGAGAAATTGCGCAACTTTGTTAACGACTTAAGAGATAATTGTTCATCCTGTTCACAGCCAGCCGAAGATTGGTTACTAGATAACGCGGAATTTTTGGAAGAGCAGGTGCTTGTAGTAAACCAAGAGTTAACGAAAAAGTTTGTTAACTCTTTACCCCACCTAAAAAAAACGGGGGATTCTAGAGTTTATTCTATTTGTACAGACTATCTTCAATTTAACGACGGGCATTTAGATATGGATTCATATATTTCCTATCTACAGTCTTATCAGGAAGTTTCCGTACTGACAATGGGTGAAGTTTGGGCTGTGCCGCTTATTATGAGGGTGGCTTTGATTCGTCGGTTGGCCGAAATCATGGATACAGTCAAGGAAAGACGCGATGTTTGTGTGTTGGTTGAAAAGTTACTTACCGATATCAAGACCACAGAGATCACGCCAGAAAAACTGAAGCAAGTATTAGAGGAAGCTGGACAAGATATGCCTCTTTCTGGACCGATGATTGTCCATTTGGTAAAACATCTGCGCGAACGAGCTGATTATACTGCAACAGTCGGTGAATGGCTCATTTGCAAATTGGAGAATGGACCAGAGAGCCTTGATCACATATTGTCATATGAATATCAGCTCCAAGCAGCCTTTCAAGTAACAACAGGTAACCTGATCACTAGCTTGCGTAAGCTTTCTCGATGGGACTGGAAGGAAACCTTTGAGCAAATTAGCATGGTTGAGCAATCACTAAGGAAAGAGAGGACTGGCCTTTATGCGCAACTTGATTTCTCTAGTCGTGATACTCTTCGAAAGAGGGTCGAGAGGCTTTCGAGACGTTTAAATCTGCCGGAAAATCTTGTGGCAGCACAGGCAGTGGAGCTCGCGGATAAATATGGAGAGAAACTATCAGGTGAGGAATCGCAAGAACAGGAAAATAGCGAGGAACGAGCAGATACATATGGAAAGGAACTTAACGAAAAATATAGCAAGGATAAAAATCGTCAATTATTTGTTGCCTATTACTTTTTAGATCCCAATGGCATGATGCAATTGAGACAAGCGTTAAAAATGTGTGGTAAGCCACGAGCTCTCCCAGAAACAGGGATAATGCGCCGAGCCACAGGGACCTATTTTAATATGTTAGCAGTATACTTCGCTGTGTTCTTGATTGGCTTTTCAATATGGATAGGTTGGGATGAATTTTTTACACCGCTTCAATGGCTTGCTATTCTAGGAACTCTTTTGTTCCCAGTGACAGAATGGGCGGTTACTTCAGCTCATTGGTTTATTGAACGAGTCAAAAGTCCAGTCCCATTATTGAGATTTGATTTTTCAAAAGGAATTTCCGCTGATGCGAAAACGATTGTGGTGATTCCAGTCATCTGGTCATCGATAACAGAAGTAAAAGAGTTGACGGACCGGCTTGAATTGCATTATTTGGCGAATCGGGATTCCAATCTCCACTTTGCGTTACTTGGCGACTTCCAGGATGCGGAGACAGAGTCTCTCGAACAGGATGAAGTCATTTTAACAGCGGCTAAAAAAGAAATTGAACGATTGCGAACTACCTATTCCAGCACAAACTTTCATCTCTTTCAGAGAAAGCGGCAATGGAACCCGTCAGAGGGTGTTTGGATGGGATGGGAGAGAAAGCGTGGAAAGCTAGTCGAATTTGTAGAGCTTCTAAAAGGGAGAAAGGATACAAGCTTTGCTTTATTAAAAGCCGATTTGACTACCCTTCAGGATGTGCGTTATATCATTACTCTCGATTCTGATACGCAGCTTCCACTGGAAAGCGCCCAGCGAATGATTGGGACACTGCATCTACCCTATAATCAACCGATCCTAAATGATACAAAGACAAGAGTAATCGAGGGCTACGGGGTGCTTCAACCAAGACTCAGTATGAGTCATGAGGCCTCAATGAAATCGCGTTTTGCCAGACTATTTTCAGCAGATCCAGGGTTTGATCCATATGCGTTTGCCGTTTCTGATCCGTATCAAGATGCACTGGGTCAGGGGATTTTCACTGGAAAAGGAATATTTAATGTGGATGCGTTTTATCAAGTGCTATGTGAACGGATTCCGGATAACCGGGTGTTGAGTCATGATTTACTTGAAGGAAGTTTCCTGCGTGCAGGCCTACTTTCCGATATTGAATTAATTGATCATTATCCAGCGAAGTTTATCGTCTTTCAAAAGCGGCTGCATCGCTGGGTAAGAGGAGATTGGCAGCTATTACTATGGTTGCTGCCAAGAGTGAAGAACCGAAGAGGTGAACTGCTGCCAGTCGATATGTCTGTACTGACTAAGTGGCAGATCATTGATAATATACGGCGGAGTCTAATGTCTACGTCACTATTTATTACCACTCTATTAGCAGTCACGATCCTTCCGGGATCACCTTTACGCTGGATCGCATTGGTGACTGCGACATGGTTCTTGCCGATTCTTCGCCAGCTTGTTACCTTTCAGACAAGTTTAATGAATCTGCGTAGTATTTTAAACACGGCGGCTCAAGTCTTGTTAGGGATTGTTACCATGCCGTTTCAAATAGTCCTTTTGCTTGATGCTATTGTGAGATCGTTGTATCGTTTATTGTTTTCAAAAAAACGGATGCTCGAGTGGGTCTCAACAGATGAAGTAAATCGTAATAGCGAACGGAAGGGAACTCCTTTGCTCCAATCCATGTTAGGAGGTTATGTTCTTTGTCTTTTGTTCTTGGCGGCAACCTTATTTAATGGAAATACAGTGGTACAGATCATTGGGCTTACATTAACTGTGATGTGGATATGTGCTCCACTTGTCATAAGGTGGCTCGATCAGCCGTCTCCACAGGAACGTATGGCATTTTCGGAAGAGGAGCTCGAAGAATTAACGAACCTGGCTCAGCAAATATGGTCTTTTTATGAAGATTTTGTTACTGAAAAAGAGAACTGGCTGCCGCCTGACAATGTGCAAATGGAACCGCAGAACGGGGTAGCGCATCGAACCTCTCCTACCAATATCGGGATGTATCTTACCTGCGCTTTAGCGGCGAGGGATTTTGCGTTTATTGATACCCCTGGATTAATTTTGCGGTTGGAGCGGACATTGGAGACACTTGAGCGGATGGAAAAGTGGGAAGGGCATTTATACAATTGGTATGACACGGAGACACTGAACCCGTTATCGCCGAAGTATATATCAACAGTTGATTCAGGAAATTTAGTCGGCTGTCTGATTACGGTAAAGGAAGGCTTAGCTGAGTGGCTAGAATCTTTTGATAAAAAAGAAACTCCGATTTACCACTTTCATAACGATGAAAAACTGAAAACTGCTTTTTCCGAAGAAATCGCACCAGATGTCTCGAGACAACGAAGTGGTAAGAAGGCAAATATTATTTGGCGCGATAGGGGTCATGTGTTGCTTAAACGGATCGAAAAATTGATTGAGGAAACCAATTTCCAGCCACTATTTGATCATAGAGCTAATCTTTTTTCCTTAGGATACCATGCTGATCGAAATACACAGGATGAGGTGCTGTATGATTTAATGGCGTCTGAGGCAAGAATTGCTAGCTTTGTCGCGATTGCGCTTGGTCAAGTGTCTGTGTCCCATTGGCATGTACTTGGAAGAACGATGACAAGAGTGGGAAAACGGCCCGTCCTTTTATCCTGGTCTGGAACCATGTTTGAATTTTTAATGCCATGGCTGTTAATGAGGACCTATCGAAATACCTTGTGGGAAAAGACGTATGCTGCGGTTGTGGATCGCCAAATTCAATACGCACACCAGCGAGGAGTGCCATTCGGAATCTCTGAGTCAGGCTATTATGCGTTTGATTATCAAATGAATTACCAATATCGGGCCTTCGGTGTCCCGGGTCTCGGATTTAAACGGGGACTTGAACAAGATTTAGTTACTGCACCTTACGCAACGATTATGGCTCTGCCATTTGCAAAGGATCAGGCTTTGGCTGCTTTGAAAAAAATAGAGCAGTTAAATGGTCGAGGTAAATATGGCTTTTATGAAGCAATGGATTTTACGCAAGAACGGCTCCCTAATGGTAAGCAACATCAGGTGATTCAAAGTTTTATGGCCCATCATCAAGGGATGAGTTTCCTAACCCTGGCGAACCTATTGCTGCCAAAAACAATGGTAGAGAGATTCCATCGGAACAAACAAATCCGTTCAGCAGAATTACTTTTACAAGAGCGGATTCCTAAAACGCCGAAGTATATTAAGCATCCAGCCTTGGGACGTGTGCACAAGCCTTATTCCAAAACTGCTCAGGATGTTCCAACTGTAAGAGAATATATTTCACCTGACACAAAGGTTCCTGAGGTCAGCGTTCTCTCAAATGGTTCATTCACAACAGTGGTAACGAATACCGGCAGTGGTTTTAGCCAGTACAAAGGCTTATTGCTCTCTAGATGGCGCGAGGACCCGGTAATGGATCCATGGGGGAGCTATGTTTATATAAGGGATATCTCCCAAGATAAATTATGGTCGCCGTCGTACCAACCATGCCGAGTGAATTCTCCGGAACAACACGTAAAATTTGAATTAGATCGTGCTACGTATATGCGGGAGGATGGAGAGGTTAAGACAAGTATGGAGATTTGCGTTTCATCGGAATGGAATGCGGAGCTGCGTAGAATAACATTAACCAATAGCGGTGACGAAGCAAAAGTTTTGGAGGTTACTACTTTTGTTGAGCTTGCTTTGTCCAATCCTATCGCAGATGCTGCCCATACTGCCTTTAGCAAGCTTTTTATTCGGACGGCTTTCGATGCTGGATCAGGCTGCCTTATCGCTGGCCGAAGACCTCGTGAAGCAAAGGACCAGACACTCTGGTCGGCACATTCACTCATGGTGGAGGGGGATACCCTTGGATCGGTAGAATTTGAAACAGACCGCGCTAGCTTTATTGGCCGGGGCTATCGGCTATCCGATCCCCAAGGAATCCGGTCTCGCCTACGTGGTAAGGTTGGTTCAGTGGCCGATCCAGCCTTTGTGATGAGACGGCGGATCTGTATTGAACCTGGCAAAGAAATTCGATTAGTGGCCGTCACTTCGGTTAGTGAGACAAAGGAAGATGCAATCGAAATTGTCCGTAAGTTTGCTCCTAATCAAGCTGTGGAACGGGCGTTTCAATTATCATGGAACCGAGGACAGATTGAAATTCGTAATCTGCATTTAACGAATCGAGAGGCAACTGATTTTCAAAGGCTGGTAGGTCATATTTTATATACTCCTCCACTTAAAGAGGGCCGTGGAGAAAATATTTCAATCAATACAAAAGGTCAGTCTGGACTATGGAGTTTTGGGGTATCTGGTGATCGACCGATCGTCCTCGTCCGAATTGAAGACCGAAGCCAAATGCCGTTCGTTGTAAAAATGTTAACAGGTCATGAATACATAAGGAGACTTGGTCTTTTATTCGATCTTGTTCTCCTTAACGAATCGGAGGAAGGCTATCAACAATTCTTGCAAGAAGCACTTCAGCAGGCGGCAGAACAAGGAGTGGACCGTTTTGGTGCAGGTTTATCTGGAGTATATGTGATTGCCTCTAATCAATTGGCTGCGGAGGACAAAGCATTGTTAATGGCCGTAGCTCGTGTCGAGTTCCGCGCAGGCGGTGCTAGTATAGAAACGCAAATGCGATTGCCTAAGGTTGAAACAGAAAATGAACCGCTTAGGTCTGAAACGAAGAATGGGCTGCCGGACCAACTTAATCCGGTGTCTTCTGCAAGAAATAAGTACGTTTTTTCTGGTCAAACCATCCAAGTGGAAACGAAGGATTGGTTATTTTTCAACGGGTGGGGCGGGTTTTCCCCCGATGGAAAAGAGTACCGGCTCATGATTAAAAATGGAAACCACTTACCGGCGCCGTGGATTAATGTCCTGTCCAATCCTCGTTTTGGCTGTCTCATTTCCGAGATGGGAACGGGTTATACCTGGTGGCAGAACAGCCGTGAATGCAAGCTAACGCCATGGTCCAATGATCCCGTCCTTGATCCCCCCACGGAAACAGCCTATTTAAGAGATGAGGAAAGTGGTCAGGTCTGGTCAGTTGCACCATCCGCAGACCATTCAAACGAGCCATATAAAATAACGCATGGCAAAGGATTTACAAAGTTTGATCACGAAAGAAACGGCATTAAACACGAAATGCTGGTATATGTACCATTAGAGGATCCGGTGAAAATCATCAAGTTGAAGCTGCAAAACAAGACTACGGAGCAAAGGCAGATTTCTATTACCTATTATGCCGAATGGGTTTTAGGGGTTCAGCGACAGACGAATGCACCATTTATTGTGACGGAATGGGATGAGTCTGAGCGGGTCATGATCGCCAAAAACACATATCAAGAAACCTTCCGTGATGCCACCGCATTTTTGGGGATGTATCCGCAGCGGGGTGCTGATAAGGGCCCTGACCATTTAAACGATCTTACATGGACCGCGGACCGCAACGAATTTATTGGACGAAATGGAAGTATGGAACATCCAGCGGGAATGGATCGTGTTGGTTTGTCATGTCGGACAGGCACGCATTACGAATCTTGTGGTGCGATTCAGACTAAGCTCACGTTAAACCCGGAGAAAGAACAGGTTGTCTATATTTTATTAGGATGCGATGATTCTAAAGAGAGCGTCTTACAGTTAACTGAGAAATACAGCCAACCTTCCGCTTGTGATCAAGCGATGGAGGAGATTACTGCTTATTGGGACCATCATTTAGGCCAAATTCAAGTGTCAACCCCGTCAAAGGAAACCGATTTTATGTTGAACGGGTGGTTATTATATCAGTCTCTTGCCTGTCGAATATGGGCCAGAACGGCCTTTTATCAAGCGGGAGGAGCATTTGGCTTTCGCGATCAATTGCAGGATTCGCTAGCACTCCTTCATACGATGCCAGAAAAAACAAGAGCACAAATAGTGCTCCACGCCTCCCACCAATATTTAGAGGGGGATGTGCAGCACTGGTGGCATGAAGAAACTGAACGTGGGATTCGGACGACGTTTTCTGATGATTTATTATGGATGCCGTATGTGGTTTCACGTTACATCGAGCATACTGGTGATCGAACGGTTTTGGACGAAGTCGCACCGTTCCTAATGAGTGAACAGCTTGCTGAGGGTGAACACGAACGCTATGAACCGACCGTACGTTCTACTGAAACGGGATCTGTATATGAGCATTGCCTGCGAGCGATCGATCGGGCATTGAGTCGGATTGGCGAGCATGGTTTGCCATTAATCGGAGTAGGAGATTGGAATGATGGCATGAATCAGGTTGGTGTGAAGGGACGAGGCGAAAGCGTGTGGCTCGGTTGGTTTATTTGTGACGTGCTGAACCGATTTGTCGAGGTTTGCGGATTACGTGGGGATTCTGAACGGGTGGAGTCATACCAGACAATGCGGAAACAGTTAACAGACTCTCTCAACAATGAGGGCTGGGATGGTCAGTGGTACAGACGTGCTTTTACCGATGCAGGACAATGGCTCGGCTCCATTCAAAATGAGGAGTGCCGGATTGACGCCATTGCTCAATCATGGTCCGTAATCTCAGGTGCGGCACCAATGGATCGTGCTGTTCAGGCAATGAACTCGTTCGACAGGGAACTCGTCGAGCAGGACCTTGCTATTGTTCGGCTATTGACTCCAGCTTTCGATCAGACTGAACCAAGCCCTGGATATATACAAGGTTATCCACCAGGAATCAGGGAGAATGGTGCCCAATATACACATGGAGTTATTTGGGGCATCATCGCTTGGTGTCAGCTTGGTAACGGTGATAAAGCAATGGAGATGTTTACAATGCTTAATCCGATGACGCATACTCGTACCGACCAAGAAGTAAGAAGATATACAGGTGAACCCTACGCAATTGCCGCTGATGTGTATACGGCAGAACCGAATCAGGGACATTCAGGATGGACATGGTATACGGGTGCATCAGGGTGGTTTTATCAGGCCGGTATCGAGTGGATCCTAGGGATTCGGCGACGAGAAACTCGTCTTTATATTGATCCGCGTATTCCAAGTGAGTGGCCGGGATTCTCTGCTACGTACCGATTTGGGAAGACTTCTTACCACATTAACGTTAAGAATGGGTCTGGTGGCAGTGGAAGCGAGTTGACCGTTGACGGTGTGCAAATTCCGATTCTTGAAAAGGAAAAAGCTGCAGGACCATTTGTGGAATTACGAGATGACGGACTCGACCATCATGTGGAATTGAGAATTTAGGAAAAATAAAAACATTGGTAAGCTCCCTTTATTCAATAAAAATGCTCCGGGATTAATTGAACGGACCTAATACTGGAGTGGAAGGATTCAATGACGGCATTATCCAAGCAGTTGCCTTTTTGGGCCATGCTTGTGATAATGCTTTTTTCATTTGCACTCGGGCATGTTTGGCGGTGGAGTCCAGAACGCCAACCATTTATTGATACAGGTGCTTTCAACCCTTCATGATGCAAACGGAAAGGTATATGTTGACCATTTTTTACGATGTTGTTGTGGAGCTAACGAAATTTGAAAAGGAACAAATTAAAGCTAAATAATATACTTGTTAACTGCTCCCTGTTGTTCTTGTACGATGAATCAGGGGAAGAATTAGAATATTTTTCCTTAGACAATGCATACTAAAAACATAATTTAAAGCAATTGCAGAAAGGGACGGAGATGATGTTTTATTTTCTGAAGTTTTTAAGAGGAAAACGCTCTTCTCGGTTCCATCAAACAAGCAATAATTCTAATCTTCAGAAAAAAAATATGGAAGATGATGTCCTGGACTCTGATTTATCCCAAAATACAGAGAATCTCCGACTGCTTTATTCTCAAGCACCTGATTTAGTGATTCGCCGCTTTCCCATCGCCGCGGGCAAATCTGAGGCAGCTTTGGTGTACTTTTCTGGATTATCGGATAAAAATGCCATCCATGATCATGTTTTGAAGCCATTGATGCAAAGCGACTTCGATCTTCATAAGGAACTACCTATCACATTAGGTGAGGTTGATATTGTCTATACGTGGGATGACATCGAAAGTGCGATTCTAGGTGGGGATAGCGTTTTATTGTTAAACGGACAGATCACCGGGTATCAATTGAATACAAAAGGGTGGCCGCAAAGACAGCTGAATGATCCACAAAATGAAATCTCTTTAAAAGGCGCTCATCAAGGATTCGTAGAGACAGCGAGTCAAAATATCGCCTTAATTCGCCGATATATTCCCCATCAGGAATTGAGATTGAAAGAGATGACAGTTGGTATTCGGGGGAAAACAAAGGTATCGATTTTGTATTTGAATGATGTGGCTTCTGAAGACGTGCTGAGAGAATTGGAGTCACGGATTCAGAAAATTACGGTGGACGCGATCATTAATACCGGCGAGCTGATCGAGTTCATTGAAGATAATCCGTATTCACCATTCCCGCAAATTATGCTGACTGAAAGGCCTGATACCGCAGTATCCCAAATTCTCCAGGGAAGATTTGTGATTGTTTTGGACCGTTCTCCGAGCGTATTGATTGCTCCGACGAATTTTATGTCCTTTTTTCAGGCTGTGGATGATTACGGTTCCCGTTGGTTAGTTTCGTCATTCATCCGAGTGAGCCGTTTTTTATCTTTTTTGATTGCCTTATTTTTGCCCGCCACCTATGTTGCCTTTATTTCCTATAATTTTGAAGTTATCCCGATGGAGCTTTTACTTTCGATTGCAGAATCAAGGATACAAGTTCCGTTCCCACCCGTGCTGGAAGCGGTGATTATGGAAATGATCCTGGAGATGATGAGGGAGGCGGCACTAAGGCTGCCGACTCCGATTGGTCAGACCATTGGCATTGTGGGCGGCATTATCATTGGACAGGCGGCTGTTCAGGTGGGAATTGTCAGCAACATAATGATTATTGTCGTTGCTGTTACAGCGATTGCTTCTTATAACATCCCTAATTATGATATGAGTTCGTCCATTAGATTATTAAGATTTCCAATGATGTTATCTGCTGCCATGTTTGGAGTTGTAGGGATTGTGGTAGGATGGATGACTATAGTTGGACATCTGGTTAGTCTTGAATCATTAGGTACACCCTATGGTACTCCTCTAGCTCCATTCCGTTTTGCTGATATGAAGGATGCATTTTTGCGCTTTCCTTTATGGTCAATGAAAAGCCGCCCCAAAGGAACTGGGGCAATTCCAACTATTCGACAAGGGCGAAATCGCACTAAAAGGTGAAACGATGAAGAAATATTCCTATAATGAAATCACGCTCATGCAGTATATTTTTTTGATTAATGGAGCGCAGGTAGGGACCGGTGTTCTATCCCTCCCGCGCATACTTGCCGAAAAAGCTGGAACCGACGGTTGGATGGCTATCATAATTGGCTGGTTATGCTCAGTCGCTGCCAGCATTTTTTTAGTTAAAGCGGCTGCAAAATACCCGGAGGACACCCTTTACGAAATTCTAATACGTTTTTTCGGAAAAATACTGGGGAAAGCGCTCGTCTCGGTTTACATGGTGTACTTTGCATTTTACGCTTGGACCATTCTTGTAAATGCCTGTCTTTATATCAAGGCATGGTTTCTTCCTAAAACCCCTGATTATATCATTTTGCTATTATTTTCGATTCCAACTTTTTTTGTTGCCCGCAACGGGTTGCGCGTTTTAGGCAGGTATTCGGAACTATCTTTTTATATGGTCATGTGGATTCCTCTGTTTTTATTGATACCGCTAAAGGATGGAAATTGGCTCCACTTCCTTCCTTTGCTTAAAGAAGGGTGGCGACCGGTTTTGTCTGCTGTGCCGACCACTGTTTTTTCCTTTTTGGGATTTGAAGTAGCGTTCTTCTTGTACCCCTTTTTACAAAAAAAGCAGCATGCGGTGCTTGGAATCACGATTGCGAACACCTTAACGATGTTGTTTTATTTATTTGTCACGGTTGTCTGCTTTGCCTTTTTTAGCCCCGATGGGATTATTGGATTTAATCAACCTGTACTGAATTTACTTAAACTAATTGAATTTCGTTTTTTGGAACGTTTTGACATGGTTTTATTGTCTGTTTATCTGATTGTTGTTTCTACAGCCTGGATTCCATGCATATACCTTGCAGCGTTTTGTTCTAGTCAATTGCTTGGAAAACAGGATCACAGCAATTACGTGATCATTTTATTATTGGTCATTATTGGATCGGTATTTTGGCTCGATCCTACTTGGATTGATTCGGAAGGGTGGCAGAAAATGGTGGTCAAAGGCGGGCTGGTATTGGCATTCGTTGCCCCGCCCTTTTTATGGGTTTATAGCTGGATATATGAAAAGTTCCGTCGGAGGGTAAGCCATTGAAAAGGAAGACATTGCTTTGCCTATCGCTTGTGGCTATGATGATTACCGGATGCGTGGACCAAATGTATGTTGAAGATGTCACTCTGTCACTAATACTTGGTTTAGACTTGGATGAGGATGACCATTTAGTGGTGTTTATGTCAAGTCCGGTGTTTAATAAAGAAGCAGAGGTAAAAGAGGAGAAAGTCGAAGTGAAGGCTGTTACTATTCGAGATTCCAGGGAACTGTTTGATACGACCGTAATGGCTTTAACATCGGGAAGCAAAACGCAATTAATCTTAGTCGGGAAAAAGCTGTTAAAACAAAAAAATTGGATTGATTATCTCGATCCTTTTTATCGGGACCCCAAAAATACGGTAACCACACGCGTTGTCGCCGTAGATGGGCCTGTTTCGGATGTGATTTTTTTCAAGCCAAAAGACAAGCCTCGTCTCCCATTATATTTAACTAATTTAGTTGATACAGCCTCCAGAAGAAATATCGCTGTAAAAACGACCATTCAAGAGTTCCGTAAGCAAACGAAAGAAAAAGGGATGACAGCAAGCATTACCGATATGAAAAAAGACGACAAAATCATGTTGACCGGCACGGCGCTGCTGGATGAACAGAGCCGATATAAGTTAAGCATCACACCACATGAAAATAAATTTTTACGCATCCTTCAGAATAAAACAAAAGGGGATTTCCCATTTACCATTTCAGTTCCTTTGAAATCGAATGGACAGGATAAACATTGGATCAGCTTTAGTACGCCGAGCATCAAGGTAAAAACAAAGGTAAGGTATAACGATCATTTTATTTTTGACACAGACGTAAAAATGAGAATTGCCATTACAGAACGGCTTTTTCCATTCAATGTAAGGAAGGACGAAGCGAAACTGCAAAAGAGTATTGAAACGAAACTGCAAGCAGATTTTGAGCGCTTAATAAAGAAAACGCAAACCGCACTCATTGACCCTTTTGGATTTGGATTATATGCAAGAGCTTATACATATCCAGAGTGGAAAAAAGTCCAAAATCAATGGGGGAAAGCCTTTTCGAAGGCTGATGTAAACGTCAAGGTACATGTAACCATTGGCGGGATGGGAACGATTAAGTAACACGGGCCAATGATGTTCTATTTAAAAAAGGCTATTCTTATTGTTACAACCTTAACGAATGGATATCACATGATGCTTTTTTTAATGACCGTTACGAACAAACGAAAAGTTGAAAATAAAGTGGGTAAAACTTAGGAATATCGAATAAAAAGACAAAATGGGGAGGGAGCGAAGCTCCTTCCCCATTTTGTTAACAGCCCCAATTAGGACCTTTAATCAATTCAAGGTGTTTCTATAAACATAAGGGTCATTAGGCTTTGAAATGGTTTTGTAGCTTGTTACTTTTAAAACAGGAATTTTGGTTTTCATTTGTGAATAATACACTGTATCCATTGTTCCTGTTACTTGGTACCATTGGTCATTCGGAATGTGTACGTTTTTCGGGAATTGAATCATCATTCCAAAGGCACCAGAGTCAGCGACACAATGAATGAGCCCAAATCGAAGTAAAAAAAGTTGGTTAGGCTGTACTCCTGGACCATTGTAAGTAAAGCCTTTCATGGTCAGCGTTTTCCCTGCAAAAGCCCCAGAAAAATTATACATTACTTCTAACCCGACTAAATAGTCTTTATCCGTTAAAGTAATATTATTTTTTGGAATATAAGACTTAGACTCTTTCCTGACTAAATCCGTAAAATCAGCCTGGTTCATGAATTTACTCATATCAGGATTTAGGACTTGATGGGTCCCGTACCGATCATTTCCGTCCTCTAATGTTGGAAATGAAAACCCTTTGGCATCCACAAGCTGTGAATCAAGTGTTGCCACTGGCAAAAACACTCCAGTAATAGCAGGAATTAGCACAAGAGTGTACGCCAGGAATTTTTTTATCTTTTTTCCAGCTGATGGTTTCTTTTTTTCGTGACCATGGTCATGATGGTGTTCATGGTCATGATGATCGTGGCTACATTCACAATCCTGCTCGTTCTCTTGTTTATCTCCAGATGACCATAATTTAACTCCTTCGAAAACTGTAAGGATGGATAAAATCACGATCATACTCGCAGATAAGAAGCTATATTTCATGTTTATATATTTTGAGATGTTTCCTGTGGTATGCAGCATAAAAAACAAGTTTGTAGTAAGTATTAAAATAAGGACTCTAAACATCATCCCACATCCTTTACAAAAGAAGTGAACCAATGAATACAAATGATGAAATTAATGAAACTAAAAGAAGAACAAATTTTGCTTTAAAAGAACCAAACATCATCAGTAAATTTTTAATATCTACCATATTGCCAAACACTAAAAAAGATACAATTGAAGCTTGGGGAAAAAAATTACGAAAAGATGCTGCTACAAAAGCATCTGCTTCCGAACAAACGGATAAGATAAAAGCTAAAGCCATCATAACCAATATAGCCGTTACGTGCGTACCTCCCAGTGTTGTTAATATCCGTGTAGGTACATAAACTTGCATAGTGGATGCAATCAGTGCACCCAGCACTACATATTTACCCATACTAAAAAATTCATCAACGGTATGGTTAAAAACACTCATTAATTTTTGTTTAGTATTTTGGTGAGAATGGTCATGAGTGTGTAATTCGCTATTTTCCTTTAGTGGATTCTCCTTTATGACAAAAGATAATACAAGGCCAACTAAAATAGAAACACCGATTGCTAACCCTGCTCGGTAACCTACCATCTTCCAGCTATCTCCGAAAGCAATAAAAGTAGCGAATAAAACAATCGGATTGATAATTGGGCCAGAAAGCATAAAGGAAATAGCTGCATGTGGGGCGAGCCCTTTTTTTATCAGCCTCGAAACGATGGGAACAATACCACATTCACACCCTGGAAATAATACTCCCATTAAACTAGCCGCAATAACAGATAAATATCTATTTTTTGGTAGAATTCTAAGTAATGTATTTTCAGAGATAAAAACTTCAATCAATGCAGAAATAAATGCTCCCACAACAATAAAAGGGAATGCCTCGATGACGATACTTATAAAAATGGTGTTTAATTGTAATATTCGGTCCATGCAATTTCCTCCTGTGGTAGAACACATTTGGTTTCTAAAAAAACAAAACATATCATATCAAAAATAATACTAATATGCTATGTTTTGATTTTCCAAATGGAGTAGATATGTTTCCCATTAAAATATATTAAACAATCTTTGTGACGAAACTATTAACAGTTCAAAAGAATTTTCTAAATGTTTTATTTGAAACCATTAGAAATAGAAAATCCAGCACAATTACGGCTGGATCTCTTTGTATTAGGTAATGGTTCGTTTACACAAAGATGATTCTACTACTTAAATCAGGTCTTTCCAATTTAGGGAACCTTCTTGAATTACTTTAATTAATTGGAAATAACAGTAGAACAGAGCAGTTCCAATATTTCTTCAGGTGAATTACCACGCATATCCTTTTGAAAAAAATATGAATCGCTGCTTAAAGCCGTTAGTACCATATCGGCTTTAAAGACACTTTGCGAATGAGTGGTTTGCCCTTTTACTGTCACTTCGTCAAATAGTTGAACCAATATTTGATGTAATTCAACAAAAAGAGGGCTTTGGGCTCGGGACTTAAGTGGGTTAGTTGACTTCGTTTCCTCGACTCCTGTAAGCAGTTGTGCTTTTTTTTCTCTGAAACGAATAAAAAAGCGTATGATCTCTTTTAATTTTTGATTAGCCGGAACGGTTTCGTTTTCTGCCAAGTATGCTTCAATATCCTCGAAAAATAGATCAACACTGTCTTTAATTAAATCCAGACATAACTCACCTTTGTTTCTATAACGACGATAAAGTGTTCCTGGACCAATTTGTGCTTCTGTGGCAATTTGATTCATACTTACCTGTTCAACACCATTTTGTTCAAATAGTCTATGAGCTGTATCCAATATAAGCTGACGATTTTTTGCTGCATCACGTCGCTCAGCTCGAATAGGTGGTGTATTCTCGTCATTTACCATCCAATCACATCCTAAAAATCAATACTCACCTTGACAAGCGGAGAGGTCTCCATTTATTATAAGTGGAGAGGTCTCCATTTTATTTTAATCGAATAAGGAGGAACAAACAAGTTATGCAAAATCAAAATCAAAAAACGGCATTGTTAGTAATGGATCTACAAAATGGTATTGTATCCCGTTTCGCTGAAAATACTGAAATCCTTAAACCATTTCAAAGAGCTATTGAAGCTGCTCGTCAAAACCATATACCAGTTATTTTTGTTCGAGTAGGCTTTAGCGAGGGGTATCCGGAGGTCAGTCTACATAATAAGGTTTTCTCAGCAATGGCTAAAAATGGTGGAATGACCGTCTCTGATTCAGCAACACAAATTCACGAATCAGTTAAGCCAAAACCAAATGAACCCGTTATAACGAAGTATCGCATTAGTGCGTTTGCAGGCAGCAATCTTGAAATCATCCTTCGTGCACAACAAATCGACTCAATTGTTCTTAGCGGAATCTCAACAAGCGGAGTCGTCCTATCAACTTTAAGGGAAGCCGCAGATAAGGACATTTCCCTAACTGTCCTTTCGGATGCATGCCTCGATGCTGACCCTGAGGTTCATAGAGTTCTCCTCGAAAAAGTATTTCCACGCCAATCCGAAGTTCAAACTGTTGACACTTGGATTGGTACTTTAAATTAATCTCGATTTTTAAATAAATCCTAAAAATTTCGTAAATAACCAACAAGCATCTCTTAAAGGCTGGTCCTAGAAGAGGTGTTTGTTGGTTTTTATTACGCAGGAAGTTCCAATAACAAAATGTTAAAAAGGAGAGAGAGTACATTCATGCCCATCTGGAAAAGGAACTTAATTGTATGTTGGTTTGGGATGTTTATGTCCAGTATAGGGATGAGCCAAATTGCCCCCATATTACCACTTTATATCGATCACCTCGGAGTTCATAATACGGCTTTAATTGCTCAATATTCGGGATTTGCTTTTGGGGCTACGTTTATCATTTCAGCTGTGTTCTCACCAATCTGGGGAAGTGCAGCTGATAAATATGGACGAAAACCCATGCTGATACGGGCAAGCGTAGGTATGGGTTTTGTTATAGGATGTATGGGGTTTGCACAAAATGTCTATGAACTGATTGGATTAAGATTATTGCTTGGGGTGATTTCTGGTTATGGTTCAGCCTGTACAGCTTTGATCGCTACCCAAACAGATAAAGAACATGCAGGATTTGCTCTCGGCACACTTTCAACTGCGGGTACGGCAGGTTCTTTGCTTGGTCCACTGATAGGCGGCTATTTGGAAGAGAGCACTGGATTGCAAAATGTATTCTTCTTAACAGGTGCCTTGTTGGTTCTTTCCTTTATTGCCACTGCTTTATTTGTAAAGGAATCTTTTATTCGCCAAGATAAAAAAATCCTTCTCATTAAGGAGGTATGGAGTCAGATTCCTGAAAAAGGTTTAACATTAACTTTGTTTGTGACCTTTTTCGCACTAACTCTAGCTCTTTATTCCATTGAACCAATCATTACACTCTATATTACACAATTGACCCAAAACTCTAGCCATGTTGCTTTACTAGCTGGATTGACTTTCTCAGCTTCTGGACTGGCAAGTATTATTGCAGCCCCAAGACTTGGCAAACTGTCTGATAAGCTTGGAACACAAAAAGTAATCCTGGCTGCACTTATAGTGGCTGGACTTATGTTTATTCCTCAAGCCTTTGTTACAAATCCCTGGCAATTAATGGGGTTAAGATTTATTTTAGGATTGGCTTCAGCAGGACTAATACCATCTGTAAATACTTTGCTTAAGAAAATTACACCGGATTTTATTACGGGTAGAGTGTTTGGGATTACCATGTCAGCAGGGTATTTAGGGGTATTTGGTGGTACAACTTTAGGTGGTCAGATGGCAGCGCACTATGGAATCAGATCTGTCTTTTTTATTACGAGCGCCGTATTACTAATAAATGCTGTTTGGTTTTATATTAAAGTATTTAGAAAAATGAATATTAGAGAAAATTAATTATATAGTTTGTGAAAATTCCACTTTTTTTGATGGAATTTGGCGACCCAATAGGTAAATGAGGACAGGGCTTTTTGCCAATTAAAGAAAATTCATTAACAAAAAAAGTAGGATAATAGAGTGCATGTTAAAAGTATTCAGCATGGACTACTAAAATTTCTTCGTGTAAAAAAAGGGTGTGAGGGTTATTTTGCTTCAGTCAGGGGATTTACTTTTTAGGCAGCCGTCTTTTCGGAACTATTGGATATCGAGAATTTTAGCCTCAACCTCGTTCCAAATGCTCTCCGTCGCCATAGGATGGCAAATGTATGATTTGACACATAATGCCTTTAGTTTAGGGTTAGTGGGGCTCGCCCAATTTATTCCGATGGTATTGCTTACATTTGTTGTCGGTCAGTTTGCGGATCGCTTTGACCGTCGGAAAATTGTTTTTGTTTGTCTGCTTATTGAAGGTATCATCGCCGGACTGCTTCTGTATGCAAATTTAGGCAGCTGGATGGGGCGTGAACAAATTTTGATGGCAGCTGCAATTCTAGGAACTTGCCGAGCCTTTGAAGGTCCAACATCTTCTGCGTTATTGCCGCAATTGGTTACAAAAAAGCTCCTGCAGCAAGCTATTTCTCTAAGTACCACAGCAGGGCAGACTTCGCAAATCTTAGGTCCAATGATTGGCGGATTACTTTTTTCAATAGGGGCATCCTTTGTTTATAGTTCTGCTATAATCGCGTTGTTTTTTGGAGCAATTCTTACCTATTTCATTAGGACTGAGCATGAATTCGTTCGGAAAGCAGAGCCAGTTACATTGCGTTCTGTTTTCTTAGGGTTGGAATTTATCTACCGTCATCCCGTTATCTTAGGAACGATCTCCCTAGATTTATTTGCTGTTTTGTTAGGCGGAGCGACAGCTTTGTTGCCGATCTACGCCCAGGATATTTTGGATACGGGTCCATGGGGCTTAGGTTTAATGCGGACCGCTCCTGCAGTTGGAGCGCTACTCGTATCACTTGTCCTTGCCTATTTTCCTCTAAAAAATAAAATCGGACTTAAATTGTTTGGGGCACTCGCTATTTTTGGCTTAGCAACCATGCTCTTTGCTATTTCAACTAACTTATTTGTTTCTTTGATTGCGTTATTACTCATCGGTGGTTCAGATGTCATCAGCGTGGTGATCAGATCCTCGCTTGTGCAGCTGCAAACACCTGATGAGATGCGAGGGCGTGTGAATGCTGTAAACTCACTGTTTATCGGTACATCCAACCAACTTGGTGAGTTTGAATCCGGGACGGTCGCCGGGCTCATCGGTACGGTTCCGGCCGTCTTTATTGGCGGAATTGGGACGATTATCGTAGCAGGGATGTGGATGTATTTGTTTCCTTCATTAAGAAAGATTCGATCTTGTCGGAGAGTTAGAGACCGAAGTCCAGAGGGGATGGTTTTTTTGGTCGATTTTATCCTTTCAAAAATCCAACAGAACCGTCTCCTACGTCCTTTGTTATTATGCTAACGAGTAGGATTGTTCAAGACTGTTTAGCTATTTTTAATTAGGCTTTTTGTACTTTTCTAACAAGTATTGGAACCCATAAAACAAAAATGCCTTAAAAAAGAAATAGAAGAAAAATTGTAAATGATTAAGACGAACCAAAGTGAAGCATGTATATTCTAAAAAAGACTTTTGCGGTATTGCTTGGAAGTTTATTGTTATCAATTGGGATAATATTCTTTTTAGTTCCATTTGAATTACTTGATGGAGGAATAATTGGTATCGGGTTGATTATTAAGTATTTTACATCATCGTGAACGTTTAGAATTTACGAAATATTAACAAAATATTAACCTCTTCCCTGTATTTGATTACGAAGGTATTTGCAATAATTGTGAATGGGAGTTTTTTCTACAATAAATAGCTTTCTTCTAGAATAAATCAAATAATGGGAGGTAAGGAAATGTTAAAGTCAAAAACAATTCTTGGATTAGCCATAGCAGGGACAATGTTAACAGGTCCACTACAATTAAACGGGTCACCAATATTGGCAAAAACTGAGGCAAGCCAATTTAATACTGGCAGTGTAAACGGCAAACTTAAGGAAATCGGTAACTATCAGACAGGAATGAGTAATAAAGACGGTGGTATTGCAGAAATCGTAAAATACAATAAAGACAATCAAAAAATGTATCTTGTTAATGGGGCAAAGCAATCTGTGGATATCGTTAGTGTAGCAAATATCAAATCCAATCAAAAAACAGAGTTTAAAATCGATACTCGACTTAATATAACTGCGATGGGGCAAGCACACGGGTTTTCAGTTGGAGATATCACCAGCATTGATGTCAATACGAAAGAGAAGATTATTGCGATTGCTGTCCAAGGGACTACATATAAGGATCAAGGCAGTATTGTCATTCTTAACTATGATGGGGACTATATCAAGCATTTTGAGGCAGGCGTGCAGCCTGATATGGTGACTTTCAGTCCTGATTATAAATATATTCTTTCTGCAAACGAAGGAGAGCCAAGGGAAGGGTATTCGGCTACTGGAGCAATCGATCCTAAAGGTTCTGTAACCATTATCGACATTAAAAAAGGAGTAAATAAGGCTACTGTTCAAACAATTGTCTTTGAAAAGTTTGATACAGCTGAGGCGAGATCAGAACTTGTTAGAAACAACGTTCTGCTTAAACCAAACACAGCACCGTCTGTCGATTTAGAACCGGAGTATATCACGGTGTCGGATAACAATCACTATGCGTATGTAAGTCTTCAGGAGGCCAATGCTTTAGCCACAATTGACCTCAAAACCCAGGAGATAATTAACGTGAAAGGACTTGGTTTTAAGGATTATAATCTTGAAAAAAATGAGCTGGATGCTTTAAAGGATGGCCAAGTGAAACTTGCCACACAGAACCTGTATGGTGCCTACATGCCTGATGGGGTTGCTGCACAAAAAATCGGCGGCAAGAATTACATCTTTACTTCGAACGAAGGGGATGCAAGAGAATGGGGAGATTATCTAGACACCGGTTCTTATACCTTCCCAGGTACAAAATACAAAATTGATACTATCTTAAATTCAGAGAGAGACGGGCTAGAAGCAGGTAAGAATTATATATATGGCGGTCGCTCCTTCTCCATTTGGGACGCGGATACAATGGAACAAGTATATGATAGCGGAAGTGATTTTGAGAAAATAACAGGTAAGCTTTTTCCTGATGCGTTTAATTCATCAAACAACAAAACTGAACTAGATTCCCGAAGCGGGAAAAAAGGACCTGAGCCTGAAGATATTAAGGTTATGAAAGTAAATGGTAAAACATTCGCCTTTATCGGTTTAGAAAGAATAAGCGGCATTATGATGTATGATGTAACGGATATCGAAAATGTAAAGTTCTATGATTATATAAACCTAAGAGACTTTGCAGGAACCGATATTGCAACAAGCGGAGACCTGGCCCCTGAAGGACTCTCCTTAGTGGAAGCAAAGGATAGTCCAACTGGAAATCCCTTGCTACTTGTAGCAAATGAAGTGTCCGGTAATGTTAGAGTTTTCGAGATTAGTGGAAAATAAGTGGTGAAAGGTTAGTGAGATGTTCACTAACCTTTTTTATTATTTCGTTGGTTTGGACCAACATTATTTTTGTTATTGAAATCTCTCTTTTCATACTAAAAAAAATAATTTAAAGTAATCCTTTATACAGTTCTTACAAGGGAGCTATAGGAACTATTGCCTAGAACCGAATTAATCACCTTTTTAATAAAATGGCATCAATTTGCTAGTACATCTTGATACGCTTCCTTACTTTCAAGAACACTTTTTGCGTAAGGGCATACAGGAATAATATATAAGTTTTCATCTCTTGCATATTCAGCTATCTTGTTTACTAATTCTTTGCCTAATCCACGACCATTATGTCCATCGTATACAACTGTATGGTTTACAATAATTAAATTTCTTCCATTTACATCTTTTCCGCTTGGGATAAATTGAATTCTTGCAATAATTTCATTAGATTCCTCAATATAGAATTCATTCTTGCCCATTTTAATTTCAGTCATTTCCACATTCTCCTAACTTTTTTAGTTCTGTTTATTTTTGCTCATAAGTAAGTGCTCTGCTTGGACAACGATCAATCACTTCCATGATTTTTTCAGCTGTTGCATTCTGTGGTGATACCCAAGGTCTTTTCTGGGTATTGAATACACTGGGCAATCCCTTTACACATTCTGCTGCATGTTTGCAAATATTGGATTTCCAATATATTTTGATACCTTCAGCTTCATAAGTTTTAATATTTTCGCTCATAATATCCTCCTTCTAATAGTTCTGTGGGAATAATAATTTTAAATTTATATTTCACAAAACTGTATGATGGGTTTTTACCAAAAAACGAGCCACTTTGTAGCAACATTATAAATTTTTGAAAAACAATATTAATTTAATAGTACTTTATGTTATGAGGAATCTCCAATTTGAGGCTTGTTATTTAAAAATAAAATAATATAGACGTAGTGAAGTTATTGATAATTGGATTTTATTCCACAGAAATATAAACAATAAAGGGGCAGCATTCCTGTAATAGTTGAAAATAAGTTTGAAGGTTGTGAAAGAATGTACTGATTCGTTTTCAGTAAGATTATGTTTAAAGTATTTATTGTAGCTTCTTTAACTAACTAGGCAGGTTTGTTAAGGAAGGAATATAAAAGAAATTGGTAGAATAAGTAAATTGGATTTAAATCTTAACGTCTAAATATTAATAAGAGGAGAATGTCTATGGGAACTAACGAAGTAAAAAGCTTAAACTAAAATAAGCACGGGGGGTAAAAAAATATGAAACAATTGGGGACGCTATACTTTTTCTGTGGAAAAATGGGAGCTGGAAAGTCAACTAAATCAAAACAATTGGCGATAGATAAACATTCGGTACTGTTGTCTGAGGATGAATGGCTTTCATCTCTTTATCCCAATCAGATTGCATCATTTGAGGACTATCTAAAATTCTCAGCGCAGCTCAAGCCATTGGTGAAAAAGCATGTCCAAAACATATTAAGTGTCGGTACAGATGTAGTGATGGATTTTCCAGCTAACACTCAAAAACTGCGAAAATGGTTTTTGGATATAGCGTCAGAGGTCAATGCAAGCCATCAACTAATTTTCCTGAATCTAAATAACGAGCAATGCTTACATCAAATTGCACAAAGGCGTAACGAACAACCCGAAAGAGCAGCTTTTGACACGGAAGCAGTGTTTATTCATGTTACTAAATTTTTTGAAGCACCAGAGGCATCCGAGGGTTTAAATATTTTAGAGTTTTGCGGTAAAGAATAACAAAGAGTTCAATGATTCGTGTGTATAGAGTACTTTTTGTTCTGGGAGGTGCCCTATATGATATAAAATGAAATGTGAGTAAGAAAAGTTTCAATGTATATATGTTAAAATCGATGTAACTTTGTGAAGTGGTACTCTTAAACTAATTGGGTGCTTTAGTGAAAGAAGCGTAAATAAAAAAGTCGATTTCTTATTGGAAATCGGCTTTTTTTAGGTTGAAACTTCCTTAACGTTGTAAATCCGCATTTTCCTGACTCTACCCCAATTTGAAAAACGAGATTGAAAACTTGTTTCATACTTTGATAGACAAGGGATTGGAATGCCTCGCATGTTTGGATATGACACGCTAATAGATGGTTAGAATTTGTATTATAGAAATATGTTCTTTAAATCGAGGATAAAGTCTTCAAAAATACTTACTTCTATTAGATCTTTCCCTTTACATATAACTCTTGAAGTTGATAATATCCACTTTCCTTAAAGATAAGCACTTCAACTGTCTCAGTACGGTTATCTACGATCTAATACCCTTTAACTCCTGTCCGTCCATATACTTTTATTTTTAGCTAACGCTCATTTTTGTCAGTTAATGGCGTATTTTTACAATTATGGAGAGGGAACCGAATGGTAAACGTGGTTCCTTTTCCTTTTTGGCTTTGGACGATGATTTTTCCATGAAGCGAGTCGATAATGCGATAGCTCACCATGAGTCCTATGCCAGTTCCTTTTTCTTTCAGAGAATAAAATGGTTGTCCAAGACGTTTTACTTCGTCTTCATTCATCCCCACTCCCTCATCTTGGATTTGGATCACCACATGCTGTGATTCCTGTTTCATGAGAATGGAAACCGCACCACCTTGATGTATCGCTTCGATGCCATTTTTGATGATATTGAGGAAGGCTTGTTTCACTTTTTGGGGATGACCCAATATCACACACTCTTGCTCCGGAAGTCGGACGTCTATGCTTACTTTTCGTTCTAAAGCATAGGAGTAGAGAATATTGACGACTGTTTGTATTGTTTCGCAAACATCGACGGACTCTTTCATATCCGCTTCTGGCTTGGCAAGCGAAAGATATTCGGTAATGACGTCATTCGCCCGATCCACTTCTTCTATACAAATTTGAACATACCCTTTATACGTCTCTGAAATTGGCGATTGTAGAAGTAACTGGAGAAATCCTCGATTGGTCTGCATAGGATTTCGAATTTCATGAGCAAAGGAACTCGCCAATTCTCCGAGTATCTTATATTTTTCAGCCTGTTGAGCTTCCATGTGTAACTTAGAATTTTCCCTTAAGGTTTCAATCAGAAAGATAGTTACAATGGTGGCAACACATATCGTTAAAACTTCCTGAAGTGTGCTAAAAAATTCCATCTCTTGCAAATCCACGAGGATGAAGATTAAGGACATCCCCAATGTTATCCTCCAAGTCAGTTTCATTCGACCTTCTCGATCCTGCTGGACGAAACGTGGATATGCTAAAAAAAACATGGGTAAGAGGAACAAGATTTCGTATACCGTTGAATAAAAACCAGTCCCTCCAAAGTACCAACGATACAACAATAAAATGATCGTGAGAACTATACCTGTTGCGTATCCATCTCCATAAAATATACCTATCATGAGAGCTACAAACCGTAGATCATTTCGCTCGTTTACATCCGAATAGATTGGGAAGGACATGCACAATACTAACGTAATCATTGCCAAGAAACTGAAAATTAATTTTTGACGCTTCGTTTCGATGAATTGATGACGATTGGTTAAATACATAGAATAAAAAAAGACAGGAATCAAAATAATCATTACTTGTAAGAGCAAATTTTTAGTATATTCCATACAGTTTACCTCATTGTTAAACTCATTCTAGTATAAAAGGAAACTGAATATAAAAACAGGGGAAAAAAATGGGTTCTAATCCAAAAAACTCAAAACAATCGCAATTAATCTCTAAAGCTTGGAGATACTGATACTATTACTCTAAAAAAGGGGTAAAAAGGAGAAAAACGAATCAAGTTTTTAAATGATTTGTTATTTCTTTAAAAAACAGAATTAACCTCCCATATGAACTAGATGTTATTATGACACCAAGTTTGTGAAGATTTGTACTTTAACTATCAGGGAGATTAGTTAAAGAAGGATAGGGCGACTGTTGTGGCAGGTTATTATATCAATAAGTTATTCTTATAGAGATTTATAAAAATAATAAAATTTTTTTATGCTATTAGTTCCAGTACAATTAAGATGTAAACTCTTCGGTTAGACGTAGTGTTTTTAATGCAACAAGATGAAAGGAAGATTAGATGTATTTTGATTTAGACCCATCTTTATTAATTATTTTAATTGTATTTGGATTTTTAGCTTCATTTATCGATTCAGTTGTAGGGGGCGGAGGGTTGATTGCATTGCCTGCTTTATTATTTACAGGGATGACTCCTGCAACAGCTGTTGCTACGAATAAATTAGTAGGGACAATGGGATCTTTAACGAGCACGCTTATGTTTTATCGCTCTGGTAAACTCGATTTAACATCCTTATACAAGTTGTTCCCGCTCGTATTTATTGGCTCGATGCTTGGTGCCTGGACCGTTCATTTGATGAACCCAGAAGTGCTTAAGCCATTAATGTTAATAATGCTTGCAGCGGTTGCCTTCTATACGGTTTTCAAGAAAGATTGGGGCAGTATTTCAACCCCTAAGAAAATGTCAATTCGTCATTTTATTATTTTCACTGTGTTAATTTTTGCTATTGGTTTTTATGATGGATTCCTCGGTCCTGGCACAGGTTCATTTTTAATGTTTGCTTTTTTAATGATTGGATTTGATTTTATAAAGGCAGCTGGGAACGCAAAGTTTTTAAACTTTGGCAGTAATATTGCTGGTTTGTTGATGTTTATATTTTTAGGAAAAGTAAACTTTGCTTACGGATTACCAATGGCACTTGCAGGGATTGCTGGAGCTATCTGTGGATCGAAATTTGCCATCAAAAGAGGAAGTGGTTATGTTCGTGCATTGTTTATTGCCGTAACTTTGTTATTGTTAACAAAAAATATTTTCGATCTGATTAAGTAATCTCCCCTAAAAAGGTTAATATTTATAGTGAAAACACAAAGGAGAGGACTATGGAAATCAAGATTAGACAAGTAGATAAGGAAGAAGTATGGAAATTAAGGCATATAATTATGTGGGCAGATAAGCCATTTGACTATATTAAATTAGAGAACGATGATTTAGGTATTCATTATGGTTTTTTTAAAGAGAATATTTTGATTTCTGTCATCTCAATTTTTATAAACAATGGAGAATGTCAGTTCCGCAAATTTGCAACCCTTCAACAAGAACAAGGTAAGGGGTACGGAAGTATATTGTTAGATTATGTTATAAAGGAAGCACAGAACAATGGCGTGAAGGAAATTTGGTGTAATGCTCGAAAGAATAAGGTGAATTTTTATAGAAAGTTTGGGTTACAAGAGACAAACTCCAGCTTTATAAAAGAGGGTAAATCCTATGTAATAATGGAGAAATATTTGTAGGCAATTATGGGGGACTACCTAAAGATTAGTTTGTGAAAAAATGTACTTAAACAAACTGGTGCTTGAGTTAAGGATGATGATCGCTGCGGCGATCCCCTTTTTATATTGTGCTAACGGATGCAGAATAGTTAAATAACGAAGGAGAAATAATAAGCTAGATAATTCCTTTTGTAAAAGGGGGGGTATTAATATGACAATTAAAAATCAGTGGTTACTTAATATTGTAATGATAATACTCTCGTGGCTTACAATGCCTTTGTTAGGATGGAGGACTATAAGGAGATTTTTACCAGCATCAATCCTTGCTGTTCTAATATGTAGTTTGGATGCCCAAATTGGAAAAAAACGCAAATGGTGGTCTTTTTATAATTAACCAAAGTCCTTTATTCAAAATGAATTTCCTTTTCTCATAGGTCCAATGTTGGCGATGTCTTTATGGACATTAAAATGGGCATACGGAAATTTAAAAAAGTTTATTATGTTAAATGCTATTGGCGAAGCAATTTTTGTATCTCCTATTTCAAGAGTATTTACAAAATTAAAACTATATAGATTAGTTCAATTTAACGAATTTCAATTCTTTCTATATTTCTTTTACAAGGTTTTTTTCTTATATGGATTTCAATACCTTTTTGAAAAATGCAAAAAAACTAATGATTAGTTAAGTAACGGGTGCGACTCTTCAAGATGAAAGTTCCCTTTTATTGTTCCACAAGAAATATTGTGAAATATTACACTTAAACTATCGGGTGCGATTGTTCGATAAGAGCAATCGCTTTTTCTTGTTCCGCTAACGATGCAGGTTAGTGGAACAAGAAAGATGAAAATCCATCTCTCAATTATGACGCATTTGACTCAGATTGTGCAGCTAAGAAAAGTCGATCGATTTTTCTTATTCGACCAACAGAGTAGATATAAAGAAGGGAATAATACCTAGTATGTGGAAATTTATATTATGTTTCTAAATAAAATTAAAAAGAGGTATGGAATATGGAAAGTAAACACTGGACGATAGTTTATAGGCTTGCTGTTGTTGGAATTTTGATTTACATTGCTACTCAATTGAATCTATTAATTGACCTAACAAGAGTTTTGACTGAAGCAAGTGGGCCTTAGTGTTAATATTTAAGGGCATTTCATATGGGATGCCCTTTTTTATGGGAAAAAATCTATTTTTTTGATGGGAATGAGTTCCTTTTTAGATAATTAGACAGGAGACTACTTCATATTTTGAAGGACATTGTTTCAGGAGTTGATTATGAAACAGTACACTTAAAGTAACGAGTGCAAGAGTTAAAGGCTGGGATGGCGGCGGCGATCCCGTTTTCTTATTGTGTTAACAGATACAGATTACATGAATAAGAAGTATAAGATCGTAGTGTGTATCATTTCATACAAAATAGGTAATAAACTAGTCCGCACAAATCTAAGTTCACATAGACTAATGTAGTATCAAGATATTTTCACATGGAGGTCATATAACGATGTTTTGGAAAAAAAGTCCAAAAGCAGTACCAAAAATGAAAGAAACTCCAAAAGCGGAACCAAAAATGAAAGAAACTCCAAAAGCAGTACCAAAAATGAAAGAAACTCCAAAAGCAGTACCAAAAATGAAAGAAACTCCAAAAGCAGTACCAGAAATGAAAGAAACTCCAAAAGCAGTACCAAAAATGAAAGAAACTCCAAAAGCAGTACCAGAAATGAAAGAAACTCCAAAAGCAGTACCAAAAATGAAAGAAACTCCAAATGTAGTACCGAAAATGAAAGAAGTTCCAAATATAGTACATCCAATGAAAGAAACTCCCAATGTAGTACCACACATGAAACAGATGCCAGTCCAATACTTTCCATTTCAAGCATGTCAGCCAATATACTGCCCGCCTCAAGCGTTCCCTGCTCAATATTATCCACCACTAGTTTCACCTTGGCAACAATATGTAAAAACAAATTTGTATAATACACATGTACACCCTTCGCATACAACTACTTTTAACAAGCATATGATTCATCATCAATACTATTTCCCGCACACAGAATCATATGTAAATCAATGCTGTGAAACACCTACGATGTGCGGATTCCCATTCAACCCTTGTTGCCCGCCTAGACCATTTGGATACTAGCTTCATTTACCCCAGCCATTTAGGCTGGGGCATTTTTATTAAAGTCGTTTTTACTTCCCTAGGTGGGTCTATTGTGTAATATTTCTTATTAAAGTAACGGGTGCTTATCTTAATGATCTGGCTGTTAAAAATGCAGCCTTTTCTTATTGAGCTAACGGAGCAGCTTAGTTGAAGAAGGAAAATGATTATTTAGTAAAAAAATTGGGATTATCACTTTTTGTTGATATATCTTTAGTGAGATACAGCAATATGAAGAAAGTTATAAATTATGCTACGTTCGTGGTCCAGAGGGAATTATTTTGGAGTTGGCTGAGAAAATCAAATAAGTAATGTTAATTAAAATGAAAGTACGACTCTTTGTTACTTTCTTGCAACAATGCCTTTTTTACTGGTGTTTTTTGATAATGGAACGAAATCGTTATATTCCCACATAAAACTTAGAATACTAACAAAAAGGGAAGAACCCTTGAGGGGTGAAGCAGTTTTGGAAACATTATATCGTACGTTCATAATTTTTGTTGCGGGATATTTGTTTTTAAGGATTACTGGAAAAAAAGCTGTATCCCAAATGAACACTATTGATTTATTGTATATTTTTGTCCTTACAAATATTATCAGTACGCCCGTTGAGACTAGTAATGTATGGAAGTCATTAATCTATGCTGGAATCGTTGTGATACTTTATAAAATTATTTTGCGTTTATCCTTACATAATCAATTAAGATGGCTTTTATATGAGCGTCCAATTGTACTGATTCGTAACGGGGATATAGATCGAAAAGGACTGAAAAAGGCGAAGATGCCATTGAACGAATTATTGTCCAATTTACGAGTGAAAGGCTATACCGATACGCAAAACATTGCCTTTGCAGCCATGGAAGAAACAGGAAATATTAGTGTGATCCCGAAATCGCAATACAGACCAGTTCAACCGAATGATTTAAATTTAAAGGTAAAAAAAGAATACCTTCCAATTCCACTGATAATGGACGGTCAAATCATTTATCATAATTTAAAATATTTACAACTAAACCAAGGGTGGCTCATGAATGAGGTAAATAAAAAGGGAGAAAAAGTAGAGAATATTATGTTAGCAACTTTTTTAGAAAATGGAACGTTATTTATTGATAATAAGGAAATTAAAAATCATAAAAATGATCCTCGCTACTACAATCCTGGCAAAGGGGATTAATGAAATTTAAATAACCCTATTGCATAACATATTCTTATTTTTTGTAAATATCATAATAAAGCAGATAACTTACAATTTATATGCGAACTAATTGTGAAGGGGTGGGGGTATGGCTAAGGTAGGAAAAGATGATTTTGTAAATGGATTTGTTCCGCATCATAATCATGGTTCCGTTGATTACACCTCGATGGAGGCTGGGCATGTTCATCAGTGCTTAGATGTTACGTCTCCACCGATACAAACTCAGGATGGCAGCCATATTCATTATACTGAGGGATTTGTTGTTTTCGAAAACGGGCATAACCATCATTATAAAGCTTATTCAGGTCCGGCTATACCTGTTGGTAATGGAATGCATGTCCACTATTATGATTTTTATACATCAGAAGAAGATGGACATAAGCACCATGTTAAAGGTGTTGATCAGCCGGCTCCAGGAAATAAATAGATTGGCAGTGGGCTTCTAGATAATCAATAATGAAAATTAGCAGGATGAACGGGTAGCTTTAGTTTAATAAAAATAACGACAAGAAGATAAACCTTCTCGCTTTCTTTATTGGCATACAAAATCGCATAATGTTAACACACACCATAATTTAAATTATGGTTTGTGTTAACATTATGGTTATTGTAACTGCTATTTATAGCTGAAAAGGTGAAGAAACCTTGTTGCATCAATAAAAAAAGCAATGCGATTTCCTTTGAGAAATGCATTGCTTTTATATGTGATTTTATAGCTGCGGGTACTCCAAAAGAGAACGGCTTACTTATTGCTAAGCATTTTTTTATTTCACCTTATTTGGCTTTAGGGAATACTCTACGAATTGTTTCAGTAAACTCATTAAAGAAACCTGAGATTGGTCTACCATTACGAATATCAGAGGCATATGTGTTCATGCGATCATAAAAGTCAGGGTTTTCCGATACATAAACGTTATCAATATCCCGATCAGTGGATTTCACTCTTTGTGAAATCTTATGTTCGATGCTATAGGTATCCTTATTTCGAGATGTAGGTGTGAGCTTTACTGCTACATATGCATTATTTTCTGTAACTATGACATTTGCCGTGTCCACTTCTTTCATATCAACTACTTTTTTAGCTGCATCATCCGCAACTCTTATTCTTGATCTATTATCGTAATCATTATTGTCTCTGACGTTGGTGATGTTGTTCCTTGTCACATTTTGGTCACGATTTACAAGATCATTTTTATTTACGTTATTTCTGGCACACCCTGTTAATTCAAGGCTAAATATAAGAATCGCAAATAAGATTAGGCTCTTCTTCATGGTGTATTCCCTCCGTGAATTAAATTAAACACACGGATAAGTTCTCCATTTCCTTAAAAGAATATTCATATGAGGTTTAGTTAATCAATTACTTTATTTACTTTGAATTGGTGTAGTAGTGTAATCTCTTGTCAAACTCTAGTACAGTATGTAAAGAGCCCCACTGGGTACCGGCAACAATGCTGCTGCAGGGCGGAGAAAAGCTTCAATACGAAAACCGACGACGCGGATGCGCCGTCGTTTTTTGTGTTGAAGTTCAACCATATTTAGACACCATGTTACAACTCAAGGGCATAAATTTTCCTATGACAGGGATTTGATTGCAGGGGATTAGTCGAAATTTGAATTGGTAATATCTAAGTTTTCAGAAAAATATGTTAGAATGAAAATTGTACCCTGTAAATGATGGTAGCAGAGAGTTCAAAACAAAAATGTTAAAGTAAAAGAATATTATTTCCATCGTGGTATATGACAACTATTCACTTGTTCAATTGAGTACAGACTAAGGGGTTGAGTAAAAAATGAGTTTTAAGGAAATGCACATAAAGAATGTTTTTGAACTACCTAAAGAAACAGTTCTAAATGGATTTTATGAACGAATTATTTCAATCCCTATTGAAGCAAGAACAAATTTGAAAAAAGAGCTCATTACCGTCATTGGCGATGAACGAACAAGGGGCGTGTTTATTCGCTACGGCTGGCATTGTGGCGTGAGTGATGCGGAAAAAGCCATGTCATTACAATGGGACGACGAGCTAGATTTGGTAAATGCAGGTCCTAAATTTCATAGGTTGCATGGTTACTTAGATAAAGTGGAAATTTTGGGAATGAGCTTTGATGAAAATAAGAAGTGCAATTATATTGAAGTCCTTTGGATTAATACGTTTGAAGCCTCTCAATATTTAAAGGCCAAAGGCCTCAGTAAAGAGCCTGTTTGTCACACCTTGTGTGGATATGCAAGCGGTTACTTATCAAAAGTGTTGCAACAGCCGATCCTTGTTAAGGAAGTTGAATGTCGTGCGATGGGCCACGAGCAATGCAAATGTATTTGTATGCCAATTGAAAAATGGGGAGAAGAAATAACCAGTGACCTGAGTTACTATCAAGCGAATAGCATGATCAAGGAACTCGATGAAATAACAGCGAAATTAAAAATGGAGCGGGACCATTTAAGTAAAGCGAGCGATATACACCGGCAATTAATTGAAGAACTACTGTCAAACCAAGGCTTACAAAAAGTGGTTGATATTCTATATGAAACGACTGGTTTAACCGTCTTTATTGAAGATGAATATCATCAAATCATTGTAAAATCAGGAAACCTTCCGAATCAGCTTATTTTACATACATTTAATGATTCGAACACGGCATATGTACGTTATTCAGAAAAGCTTTCCTTGTTACGCAGCCCCATTATTAATGGAGAGCAAATGAAAGGCTATTGTTCTTTTGTTTATACAAGAGAGAATGAGCCGAATGAGCTTGATTATATGATTATTGAAAAGGCAGCCATAACCTCTTCGCTTATATTAATGAATGAGAGTATAAAAGTTAATACAGAGCAAACAATTAAACGGAGCTTTTTAAATGATATCTTGGAAGGTCGATTAGCAAAAGAAGAAATGTATAAAATCGCCTATTATTTAGATTTCAATCCTTCCTCGACCTATTGGATGCTCACGTTAGAACGATTTGTAAAGGAACACAAAATTGAACATGAGATCGCGTTTAATGAAGAATTGATTCGTCATATTCATCTATTTTTGAAAGAGCGCAAGATCAATTCAATCGTTTCACAAAAACTCAACAAAATTATTATATTAATGGAATACCCTACTTTTGAAAGTTTGCATCTATCACAGTCTACGTTTATTGATCAATTGTTAAAGCATTGTTCGCGGCGCTTCCCAAAATATAGAATCTCTGTTGGTGTTAGCTCTGTCATCCAGGAGTTTTCACAAACAGTCACACTATACAAGGAAACATTGGCGGCATTAAGTGCTACAAATAATCGAAAAAATGTATATTACTTCGAAGAACTTGGAATTGAAAGTGTTTTATTCCAGATACAGGATGATGTATTGATTGAGCGCTTTGTGAATCAACATATTGGTAGGTTGTTAGAAGCAGATAGCCATGAATTTGAGTTAATAAAAACGTTATATGCCTTTATAGATAATGGAAGCAGTATTAACAATACCGCGAAGGAATTATCTATGTCGATTAGCGGATTACGCTATCGACTGGCCAAAATTAGTGAGATTTTAAACCATAATCTGAATGATACCCAATTTGCCTTCACGCTATATTTAGCCATCAATATTTTAAAAGCAAAAGGAAAAATAGAGATTTAACATATAAGGCCTTGCCCATTCACTTGTTGATGGACAAGGCTTTTTTGTCGTTTACGCAACTCAATTAAATATATAAAGATAGTATTTAGTAGAAAACGTTTTAAAAATTAGCAAATTTCAATATTTATTGTAGGTATATTTAAAATATTCTAACTATTATAATTCAAATCAGAAGCAGCCGCTTTATAGAATTTGAAAACGTTTACTTAAAAGGAGGAAGGTATATGGCAGTTAATCTTTTAGAAGTGAAAAAGACCCCCAACAAAGAAGAACTTCTGATGATGGCAAAGGAAGTCGGTTTATTAGCAGAGAAATACGCTTTAAAGGCAGATCAAGATTCAAAGCTTCCAGATGAAGTAATTGAAAAAATTAAAGAAGCCGGTTTTCATAAACTTATGCGACCGAAAGCTTATGGTGGTCAATATTTGGATTACTTTACGTTTGGTGAAATCATCCGCACCATCGCCAATCATAGTGTCGCTGCTGCCTGGTTAAGTTACTTCTTTGTTATTCATGAAACCTGGGTTGCTTTTTTGCCAAAAGAAAGCCGTGATGAATTATACAATCATGGTGGATTAATGGCGGACGTATTTGCTCCTGTCGGGAAAGTAACAGATGATGGCGAAGGCTATCGCCTTTCAGGTCAATGGAACTTCTGCAGTGGCGTGCTTTGGAGTGATTGGATTGGTTTAGGCGCAATTGCCAAGTTAAAGGATGGCACAGAGCCGGAATATTGCATGTTTATTTTGAATAAGGAGGAAGCGGAAATTATCCATAACTGGGATGCAATGGGCTTGCGCGGCTCGGGAAGTAACGCGGTAAAAGTTGATAATGTTTACATACCGCCGAATCGAATTTTCCATGCAACTCGTGTTATTAACGGAGAAGGCCCAGTAGATGGCAATTTTGAGTCTGACTACCAAATTTTCAATGTACCATATATCCCATGGTTTTTAATGGGCTTCCAATTTATTCAGATTGGCGGCATAGAACGATTGATAGATATTTTCCAAGAAAAAACTGAAAATCGGATTCGTATTTTTAACAATAATTCAAATGAAAAAGAAGCAGCTAGCAGCCAGCGCGTACTGGCCGAATTAAAACTACAATTAAGTTCTTTAAAAGGCTTAGCAAATGAATATTGTGAGAAGTTAACGTATTACGAGCAAAACGGCATGACAACATTGGATGAAGAAGAACGTGAAAAATTGTTCGGGATCCGTGGGCATATAGCGAAGACGACTTCTGAGATGGCGCTCCGTATTTTGCTCACTTTAGGTGGAAACTCCGTATTTAAAGGGCAGCCAACTGAATTGTTTGTACGTGACCTTATGACAGCGGCTTCTCATCCGACACACCATTACGAGGATGCAATGGCTTCATACGGCAAGTCAATCTTTGGTTTTAAAGGAAACCCAATTTGGTAAAAAAACTTTGGAGGGAATGTGAAATGATGAAAGAACCTATTTTTGACGTAGCGCATTTGGCACATATTGAAATTTATAGTCCTAAAGTAGAAGAGTCAGTTTGGTTTTTTAAAGAGATTTTAGGGATGGAAGAATCGCACCGACAAGGTGATTCTGTTTATATGCGTGCTTACGAGGATTTTTATCATCATACATTGATCATTACCAAAAATGAGGAAGCGGGACTTGGGCATGTTGCATGGCGTGCTACTTCTCCGCAGGCTCTAGAGCGTCGTGTACGAGAGATTGAAGCGACAGGTTATGGAATGGGGTGGATTGAAGGCGATGTCGGTCATGGACCAGCGTATCAGTTCACAACGCCAGATGGTCATAAAATGGAAATTCTTTGGGAGGTTGAATATTTCAAACCGAATGAAGAGCAGGCAACACCACTTCTGAATCGTCCGCAAAAACGTCCACGCCGCGGAGTACCAGTCCGCCGCTTAGACCATGTTAATGTACTGGCGAAGGAAACAAATAAAAACGTTGAGTTTTTAGAAAATGCACTTGGATTTAAGGTGCGTGAAAGGATTCTAAATGATGATAATACAGATGTAGCAGCCTGGTTAAGTTCAAACTCATTAGTGCATGAAGTGGCCATCATGGGAGATGCGTTAGCTGAAAAGGGAAGACTGCATCATATTTGCTACTGGTACGGGTATCCCCAACATCTAATGGATGTGAGTGAATTATTGGTAGAGCACGGCTTTAAAATTGAAGCAGGTCCTGGCAAGCACGGTGTCTCTCAGGCTTACTTCCTATATGTGATCGAACCAGGGGGCAATCGTGTTGAATTATTCGGTGACACGGGGTATCAAATTTTTGATCCGGACTGGAAAACGGTTGAATGGAAAGGGAAAGATTTAGAGCATGCCATTATTTGGTACGGTTCTAATTTACCACAAGAGTTCTTTGAATATGGAACACCAGTAAGGAAAAAGGCAGTTGCACCAATAAAATAAACGATGTTGAATCGTTAAAGGTGAGCTTGTTGAAAGGGGAAACATGGACTTCCTGCTACGGACAAGCTTACTATGTATGGAATCTAAAAGCGAGAGGAAGCTTTCAATAGTTTCCTCTATCTCTTATTTTAATAGATGAAAGGAGCAATGCATTATGGCGATTATCTCAAAATATATGGATGTGAATGGGATTAACACACACTACCATGAGGAAGGGAGAGGAGCAGAAAAAATTATTTTAATACATGGGTCAGGACCAGGTGTATCTGCCTTCGCAAACTGGCGCTTAATTATCCCACGTTTAAGTGACTCCTATCATGTATTTGCACCAGATATTATTGGTTTTGGTAAGACGGATAAACTCCCTGATCATCAATATAACGTTGAATTGTGGGTACAGCATTTAATTAGCTTTATTGAATCCGTGTCTGATGAGCCTGTTCACTTAGTCGGCAACTCAATGGGCGGCGCATTAGCACTCCATGTTGCCTACCAAAGACCGGACTTAGTGAATAAATTAATTTTAATGGGTAGTGTTGGCATCAAGCACCAAATTTCAGAGGGGTTAGAACGTGTTTGGGGTTATGAGCCAAGTTTGCAATCCATGCGGGAATTAATCGAGCTATTCTCGTATGATGAAAAAGCAGCGAAGAATGAAGAATTGGTCCGTCTTCGCTATGAAGCTAGTATTGAACCTGAGGTGAAAGATGCATTTTCGGCCATGTTCCCAGAGCCTCGCCAACAAAAACTCGATGAATTGGCGTTAACGGATGAACAAATTCAAAGCATAAACGTACAAACACTATTATTCCATGGCTTAAATGACAGGGTTATTCCTATTGAAGATACAAGCTATCGTCTGATTGAATTGCTTCCGCATGCAGAACTACACGTATTTAATGAGTGCGGCCATTGGACACAAATCGAAAAAACCGAGCCGTTCGTGGAGAATATTTTAAGATTTATTTAATGATGAATCAAAAGGATATGCCCTTCGTGTGATAAGGATTTCGAAAAGTAAAGGTGGGTAATTTCAATATTCCTACTACATAAAAATAATTTTGGGAGGTTGTTAGAGATGGATGATCGTCAATTTCGAACGGCAATGGGAAAATTCGCAACAGGGGTAACCGTGATTACCACAGAACTTGATGGAGATATACATGGTATGACAGCAAATGCCTTCATGTCTGTATCCCTTGATCCAAAGCTCGTTGTCATTTCAATTGGAGAAAGAGCAAAAATATTAAATAAGATTAAGGAAAGCAAAATCTTTACCGTGAATATTTTAGCTGCGGATCAACAGGAGATATCGATGATTTTTGCGGGACAAATCAAGGAACCCCGCGAAGTTATTTTTGCTCGTTTAGATGGTAAACCCGTGTTAGAAGGAGCATGTGCACAGGTGGCTTGTGAAGTATCCACGGTGCATGTGGAAGGAGATCATACTTTGTTTATTGGAAAAGTAACCGATATTCACCTGGAAGAGAAGGAACCGCTTGTTTTCTTCAATGGAAAATATCGTGCATTGGCAGAAGTATAAGCTGACTTTATTTTTGAACATGAAAGGAGACTGGATGGAAACAATCTATTTAAATAAGGAGAATTTGGCTGCTTATCAGGAAGTGGCAAGCGTAAATGTTATGGCACTTGGATGTTTTGACGGTCTCCATCATGGGCATGTAAAAGTGATTCAAACCGCATGGGAGGAAGCAAAGGAAAGACAAGTCTCTCTTTCAGTCATGAGTTTCTTTCCTCACCCGAAAACGGTCATCGGGGGGAAGGCGGGTTTTCACTATTTAATGCCGCAGTCCGAAAAAGAAAAAAGGCTTTGTGAACTAGGTGTTGATACTTTTTACCTTGTGGAGTTCGATAGAGACTTTGCAGGGTTGTTACCTCAAACATTTGTTAAGGAATACCTTGTTAATCTGGGTGTTATTCATGCAGTAGCAGGATATGACTTTTCTTATGGCAGCCGAGGTGCAGGAAATATGGATACACTAAAACAAGATTCCGGAGATCGAATAGATGTAACTGTGGTCGAAAAGGTGGAGCACAAAGGTGAAAAAATCAGTTCGACTCGTATCAGAGAACTATTGTTAGATGGGTATGTCGAGGAGCTGCCCAATCTGATCGGTCACTCTTACGAAATAAAAAGCAAAGGCGCTGGATCGGTGTTAACACCCTATTCGCACTTTACACTCCCTGCTCCTGGAAGATATGATGTTACATTGAAAAATAAGAGCAAATCTTTTCAGACCGAAGTGATTGTAAAGGAGAAAGGCGTAACGCTTACTTGTTTAGATCAAATTCCGTCATGGCTCGAAGGAAACTTGACCATAGTCTGGAATCGGCGGTTGAAGACTGAAAGGGTTCAAACGGGGAAAAAGGATCATACTTTTTGTCGTCCCTTATTTGTATAAATGCAATATAAACCGATTATGAATAGAAAGTAGGGTTAAAAGTGGCTCAAATTGTAGAAGCCTATAAGCATTTACTTCAAGCTGAGAAAAACAAAAAGTCTGTGGCCCCACTTACGGATTTGTATCCTGATATCACTATTCAGGATGCTTACCGTGTTCAAATAAAAAATATTGATCAGAAGGTTAAGGATGGACAAAAAATTGTTGGGAAAAAGATCGGGTTAACATCATTTGCGATGCAGGAGCTATTAGGAGTTGATCAGCCCGATTACGGTCATTTATTGGATAGTATGGATATTCCCAATGGTAGTATCATTTCAATGGAAACACTTTTTGAGCCCAAGGTAGAGGGGGAGCTTGCTTTTGTGTTGAAAAAAGATTTGATAGGGCCAAATGTTACAGTAGAAGACGTCCTAGAAGCAACAGAATATATTGTCCCTTCTATAGAGATTGTTGACAGCCGTATTACTGATTGGAAAATTAAATTAGAAGATACGGTTGCGGATAATGCTTCTTGTGGACTATTCACCTTAGGCCGTCAAAGGTTCGATCCAAATGAAATGGATTTAACGAAAATCGAAATGAGTCTTTATAAAAATGGTGAGTTCATAAATAAAGGGACAGGGGCCGATGTGTTAGGTCATCCTGCAGGATGTGTTGCATGGCTGGCAAATAAGCTAGCAGAATACAATGTTACTTTAAAAGCTGAAGAAGTCATTTTATCTGGAGCCTTATCTGCGGCTGTTGCAGCTCAAAAGGGAGATGTCTTTACAGCTGAGTTTAGCCAGTTAGGAAAAGTTGAGGTATCTTTTGGTTAAGTTACGAATGGTGATAGTTGGTGCCAGAATTGTTCAGATTGATTTTTCTATTAAGTAAATCTACTTATATAATTGTCAACACGATTGTAAATACCTCAAAGTAAGCTGTAAAAAATTGCCTATGAAAATGAAACAATTAAACTGATAAGTAGAAATGAAAATAGAATGGTGGCATCGATGTAGTTGAAAACTTTACAAATTATATAGAATTACCTACTAAATATGATGTGAATGAATATTGATAATGGAAAACTTTTGCCTAACTGTAGGAGATCAACGAAAGCAGGAAGACTTATCTAGGGCAATTAGGGAAGAGGGGCCTATAGAAGATTGAAGGACAAAATTATTGATGGTGGAATGGAAGTCAAATGGTATTCATACCGAGAAGTGTTTAAAAGAAATTGCGATTGAAGGGTGTCGGGGAAAAAATAGACTTTATTGAATAGAAAAGACAGGAGGTGATTACTAATACAAAAGGCAATCACCTTTTCTTTTTGAATTAAACCAGCTAATAGTTTGTTAACATTTTTCAATAAATAATCATAATACCTCATAGGCAGTGCAATTTTCTAAAGAGTTTTCAATGCGATTTCCTTTGTATTAATTTATGAATAATCGCACTTGTAAAAGAGCCTAATACAGCACTTCCTGCAATGTCAGAAGGATAATGATGTCCTACCCAAATTCGTGACAATCCCGTTAAAAAAGAAAACCCCAACATAATAGATCCAAGGATACGTTGATTAAAGAGGACTATTGTTGAAACGGCGAAAGTTAGTAGAGTATGTTTACTTGGAAAGGACGAATCGAATTTAGAAGGGGAAAGAATGTCTACTCTCCCTTTTATAAATGGACGGGGTTTAAAATAAAATAACTTAATTATAAAATGCAAGATTAACGAAATCATGATAGACACTACTGCTTCAATAGTTACATTCTTTTTTTTAAAGAGCAAAATCACTAAAATAATAAAGAAAACAAATTTCATCTTTTTGGAAATAAGTATCATTAATTTATCTATTATTAAATGACGTCCGGAAAGCAAATTTATTAAATGAAATAGTTTAACATCCAAGCTTATTCACCTCTGTTTACTGGAAGGCTTTGGATAAAGTGATAAATGACATGATTCAATTTACTTGCTGCTTTTGTTGGGACCTGATGTTTAATGCCTTCAACAAAGGTTATTTCATTTTGAGGTAGTTTCGTATGTAGTTGTTTTGCATAACGATAAAATGTTCTATCTTTCGCACCATAAATGAGGGAAATTGGCATAGTAATGTTCTCTAGTTGATCGGAAATGTTATAGTTCAAACTGTAATCATAGTATTGCAAGATGTTTCTAGCATCACCTTTTTTAGCTTCTAGTAACATCTTGTCGAACAACTCTTTTGTATTTGAATTGCTATTGGATATTGACCGAGCTAAAGCAGGTAATGCCCCAATCTTTGAAAGGTTTTTAGCAAGGCATATTCTGTTTTTTAGACGCCAGTCACTTACCTCAGACATTCCACTAATAATGATTCCACCTAAAGCACGCCCTTTAGATGTTGATAACAAAAATTCCAATAGGATAGATGCCCCTGTTGAATATCCGCATAAAAAGGCTTGCTTAATATCCAAATGGTCCATTAGGTTTTTTATATCCTCAACGATTAGTGGATAGGTAACAGGTTTTCTAGAAAAAGGACTCCTTCCATGTCCTCGTATATCAAAGGTGATAACTTGAAAATAACGAGATAGTCCTTCTAACTGGTATATGAAATTTATAGAAGTTAGAACGGGTGGATGAATAAATATGATTGGAATCCCTTTACCTTTAACAGTGTAGTAAAGGGTACTCTCATCAACTTCGAGGATTGGCATTGAATCACCTCAAATTAATAATAACTTGATTTGCTTTCATTTATTATTTGGTTTATTTTGTTGAATCATACAAAAAAGGCTTAGTCTCCCTGGCTTTTTTAGAACTATTAAATTGTGTCATCTGCATCTTTTTGTTGTTTTTGAAACATTTTTTGTAAAAAACAGAAGATTGACACTATGATAAATGATATATAAAATATTTTTATATATTTAAAGATAATAGATTGGGGCTATGACATGTTTAAAACTGAGATAAACACCGTAGTAACTCTATGTCAGCTTCACACAGATCTATCGGAACAAGACATACAAAAGATCCAAGAAGTCGTTCAAAACCTGCAATTAATTGCCGATTTAAATCAAGCAAATGTGTTTGTCGATTGTCAAACAAGAGAAAAAAAGCATGCTATTGTGGTGGCAGAAGCAGCGCCTGCAACGGCCAGTTCTGTCTATAAAAATCCGGTAGTCGGAAAGTTTGCCTATGAAACGTTTGAGCCTGCTGTTTTTTATGCGTTTCGGACGGGTAAGCCGCTTTTTCTCAATCATGCCTTAACCCAGGAGGGGAAAAAAGTCGAACAAAGCGTTGTTCCGATTGTTGGAGTCCATAATCGGGTGATTGGCACGTTGATCATGGAGAAAGACAACAGTGATAAGCTCCAAAATCAAAATAAACTGAAAGCGTTAACAGAGGCGAATGAGACGCTTAGCGAACTCTTACTGGGAATGGCTGAAAATCGCCCTTTTATCCCAGAAGTGATGGAGGAATCTCTATTCATCATTGACGAGGATTTACGGATTCAATATTCGAATCCTGCTGCAATGAATCTTGTTTTAGAAATGTGTTCGGAGGAATGTAAAAGCGGCAAACTTTTTACTTCCTATTTTCCTAACCTTGCAGAAATGTGCAGGCTGCCGGATGAACTTGTGATCCAAGAAATCATCATTCAAAATAAAGTCTTTCAAATGAAAAAAATTGCTCTTGTGCAGCATGAGAAAAATAGCGGATCATTTATCATTTTTCGAGACTTAACAGAGTTGCGTGAAAAAGAGAGGGAGCTTACCGTAAAGACCGTGGCCATCCGGGAAATCCATCATCGCGTAAAAAATAACTTGCAAACGGTAGCGAGTCTTCTTCGGCTGCAAATGCGAAGAGGCGTCCCCGAAGAAAGCAAGATTCATTTTATCAAGAGCCTTAACCGAATTGTAAGTATTGCCTCTGTCTATGAAATCATCTTATCCAATTCTGAAAATCAAGATGATGTAGAACTTGTTAGTTTAATAGAAAAAATCGGGAATATGCTGGTCTTTAGTGAAGATCATGAAGGAAAATTGATTTCGATCGACTATTCGGGCCAAAAGATCTTGATTAAATCGAATCTAGCTGTTTCCGTTGCTCTTGTTATCAATGAATTAATTCAAAATTGTGTGAAGCATGCATTTGCGGAGATGACAGAGGGCCAAATTCATGTAGTTATCCAGGAAGAGGCTTCTGCAGTAAGAGTCCTCGTAAAAGATAATGGAATTGGCTATACTCCTTCCATGAAGCCGTCATTAGGACTAGATATCGTTAAAATGATGATTGAACACGATTTATTGGGCCATTTTTCCATGGAAGGAACAAGGGAAGGAACGGAAGCAATCGTCGAATTTCCTTTTGCGAGGGAGGTTTAAGGTATGAAAAAGCGAATTATCGTAGTGGAAGATGAATCCATCGTCCGATTGGATGTTTCCCTCATGTTAAAAGATGCGGGCTATGATGTAGTGGCTGAAGCAGCTGATGGCGAGAAAGCAATTGAATTGGCTTACAGCCTTAAGCCTGATTTAATGATCATGGATATTAAAATGCCGAAGCTGAACGGTTTAAAGGCCAGTGAGATTATTTCCAACAAATTCAATATCCCGATTTTGCTGTTAACGGCCTATAGTCAAAAGGAATATATAGAGAAAGCGAAGAAGGCAAATATTTTAGGGTATCTTGTAAAGCCGATTTCGGAGGCTAACTTGATTCCGGCGGTTGAAATTGCATTGAAGCAGGCTGAAAATGCTATTCTTTACAAAGAAAAAGTAGAAGAAATGAATCGGGAACTGAAAAACCGAAAGATTGTTGAAAAAGCAAAAGGAATTTTAATGAAACAATTGAATTTACCGGAGGAAACGGCTTACAATAAGATTAGAGACCTTAGCATGAAAAAACAAATGCCATTGGAAAAAGTGGCAAAGTACATTATTTTGAAGTACCCAAGTTAGTTTACAAGTGAATGGCTGAAGCAAAGGTGCTTAGTAGGTTTTATTTTTTATAAAAATAAAGTCTATTAGGCATTTTTTTATTAATTTGAGAGGCGGGTTTGTCGTGAAAGAAGAGAAAAAGCGGTTTATACAGGAGTTTGTCCCAGGGAAACAGGTAACTTTAAGCCATATTATTGCCAATCCGGACCCGGATATGTTTGAAAAATTGGGGATCCAGGAGGCTGGGGCATTAGGGATTTTGACGCTGACCCCAAGTGAGACGGTGATTATTGCCGGAGATTTAGCCACCAAATCGGCTAATGTCAAGTTAGGATTTTTGGATCGCTTTACCGGAAGTCTTGTGATTGTCGGCAATGTTTCAGAGGTGGAAATGGCGATGCAGGAAATCAACCGCTTTTTGCAGGCTACGCTGAAATATACCCCGGCCGAGATCACGAAGTCATAGAATCAGAAAATAGAATTTTTCAAGAAAGGAGGAAATAGGATGACGAAAAAGAACCGGGCTATGCTAATCGGTTCCGTTGGTGCAGGAAAATCGACGTTAACAAATGCATTGCTTGGTCGGGAAGTGCCTGCTGTCAAAACGCAGTCGCTGAATTACTATGATTGGATTGTTGATACCCCAGGAGAATATTGTGAAAACCCGTTCTATTATAAAAATATCATGGCAACAGCATTAGAAGTGACCCATGTCCTGTATTTACAGGATGCGACCAAGAAGAAAATGATTTTCCCGCCAGGATTCAGCAGCGGAATCAATAAAATCCCCATAGGGGTCGTCACAAAAAGTGATTCAGACCAGGCTGACGTTGAATTAGCCATTTCTTTGTTAAAAAAGGTAATCGTAACCAAAGGTCCAATTGTCATTACCTCGTCCCTAAAAAATGAAGGAATAGAGGAGATCCGGAATCTAGTAAACTACCGTACGACACAGGAAATGAAGAAGTATCTTGAAGGAAATCCATCCCCATTGGTTATTTTTTAAATGAAAGCCTTTACAATATCCAGAAAATAATTTATATTATGAATAACAAATGAATTTAATGGCAATGGCGCCTCTTTTAAACTATCTAATTTGGGATAGTTTACAAGGGGCGTTTTTTGTTTTTTTGGGGGAGTTGAGATGAAATTCAAAGGCCCGCAAAAAGAAGAATTGATCAGTGCGGGGATCGATATAGGCACAAGTACAACAAAGCTGGTAATCAGCCGGTTCACGTTAATGAATATGGCTGGCGGGGCACATGTGCCGCGAATTGAAATCATTGACAAACAGGTCATCCATCGCAGCCCGATTTACCGGACACCGCTGCTTTCACCAACCACAATTGATATTGAAAAAATTGAAGACCTTGTCAGAAAGGAATATCAGAAAGCAGGTATTGAGCCGAAGGATATTCAAACGGGGGCAGTGATTATTACGGGTGAAACAGCCACAAAGTCAAATGCAGAAGTAATGCTGCATCAGCTGTCTGACCAGGCTGGGGAGTTTCTAGTTGCAACAGCTGGTCCTGACTTAGAAGGAATAATAGCCGCTAAGGGATCGGGTGCCTATGAATATTCGAAAGATACGGGGAAGGTTATCGCCAATATCGATATCGGAGGGGGTACCGCCAATGTGGCCGTTTATAAATCTGGCAGACTTTGTGGAACCTGTACGCTTCATGTAGGCGGCCGATTAATTGAATGTAACGATCATAAAATCCAAAGTATTTCTCCGCCAGTTAAGAATTTACTGCGACTATGGGATTCAAGGATGGTGGAGGGGCAAACCCAAAATCCATCCGCTATAAAACAAGTAACCGATTTTATGGCAGATGTCATTGCACGGATGTTAAAAAAGGCACTCACAAACGAGGATCTAACGTTGCTGCTAGGGCATGAACCTAACTGGGTGGAAGATATTGAGGCGATTATGTTCTCAGGAGGGATAAGTGAATGCATGTATCAGCAGGAGACCGGAACCGTACAGTCGGCCAAATACGATGATATCGGGTTGATGTTAGCCGCGTCCTTAATGGAAAGCTCAAGTCTTTCTGGGTGGACTTGGGTAAAACCGAAGGAAACGGTTCGGGCCACAGTGCTGGGCGCCGGAATGCAAACAACTGAAATCAGCGGCGCAACCATTGAAGTTGATCATCGTAAATTGCCGATGAAAAACTTGCCGGTTTACCAGATTCGATTCGAGGGTGATTTTAAAACGGAAATAAACCAATTATCCAAGCGGATTGAGGAAGCACTCGACCTCTATGACCCGCAGCGTGACGGACAGAATTTTGCGGTTTATTTTTCTGAACTGCCTTACTTAAGATTCCGTGATATCGATGAATTTGCTGAATCCATCCTCAAAGCCATGAAACAAAAACCGAATCAAACTCAAGAGTTGGTCCTTGTGCTTGACCGGGATTATGCCAAAGTTCTCGGGCAAACACTCAAGCGGAAGGCTCCGGAGCAATCCGTCATTTGTATTGATCAAATTAAAGTTGAAAATGGGGACTATTTGGATATAGGCCAAGTGCTCGAAACCGATGTTGTTCCTGTCATCATAAAAACATTAACATTCCAGAAATGACGAAAGGGGGCATTCTTATGAGATTAAAGTCCACCTATTTAGGTACCGTCTATCAATTTTCCTCGCTAAAGGATTTATTTGCGAAAGCAAATGAAGAAAAATCCGGCGACCGCTTAGCAGGGATTGCTGCTGAAACTGTTCAAGAAAGAATTGCAGCAAAACAAGTGTTGAGCTATTTAACACTACAAGATATTAGGGAAAATCCCATGCTATCCCCTGAAGAGGATGAGGTTTCGAGGATTATCGAGGGTCAAATCAACGACCCCATCTATCAATCGATTAAAAATTGGTCTGTTTCGGAGCTTCGCGAGTATATCCTGAACGATTCAACTACCGGTGAAGACTTGAAACGCCTCAGCCGAGGTCTGAATAGTGAAATGATTGCAGCGGTGGCAAAAATCATGTCCAACCTCGATTTAGTCCATGCCGCCAATAAAATTGAAGTTTTATCCAAATGCAATATTACGATTGGTCAAAAAGGAGTGTTAGCCTCTAGGCTGCAGCCAAACCATCCGACGGATAATGTCGACGGGATGATGGCCTCAATGAAAGAAGGGCTTGCGTATGGGATTGGAGATGCAGTAATTGGAATAAACCCGGTAGATGACTCCGTTGAAAGTGTAAAACGGTTATTGCATGCGACACATGACTTTATTCAAAAATGGGAAATTCCAACGCAAAACTGTGTGCTTGCCCATGTGACAGCTCAAATGAAAGCGGTCCAGCAGGGGGCGCCGGCAGATATGATTTTCCAGAGTATTGCCGGAACCGAAGCGGCGAATCGTTCTTTCGGGATTACCGCTTCCCTCTTGGAGGAAGCCAATGAAATGGCGAAAGTATACGGTACAGGAACTGGGCCACAACGGTTGTATTTTGAGACAGGTCAAGGCTCGGAATTATCCGCCGAAGCTCATTATGATATCGACCAATTGACAATGGAATCCCGGAATTATGGCTTTGCCCGCTACTATGACCCGTATATTGTCAATACGGTAGTCGGCTTTATCGGACCAGAGTACTTGTACAACAACAAACAAGTGATTCGAGCCGGTCTTGAAGATCATTTTATGGGAAAAATGCATGGCCTTCCAATGGGCGTTGATATTTGCTATACGAACCATATTAAAGCAGACCAGAATGACATTGAAGATCTTGGCGTGCTGCTTTCCGCAGCAGGGGTGAATTTTATTATCGCTGCTCCAATGGGTGATGATTGTATGCTCAATTACCAGAGCTTAAGTTATCACGATGTTGCGACATTAAGGCAGACGCTGAATAAACGGCCGGCACCATTATTTGAAGCATGGCTGGAGAAAATGGGGATTTTTGAAAACGGGAAATTAAGTAAATATGCAGGCGACCCGACGATTTTTTCGCGATAGGAGGTGTAGGGAGTGAATCCTGAATTAGTGGAACAAATCACGAAAATGGTGGTTGAAAAATTGCAGACGAAGACCGCTGCTGGCGGTGCGGCGGTGGAAGAAGTGCAGAAAAAGACGAACGACGATCCATCGGCAAAAGTGGAAGTGAAATTTTGGAACCACCGGACGAATCATGTTGAAACTGAGTGCAATCAGAGTTCGGGCTACGCGAATTCAGCCCTTGAAAAAGAAATACTTCTAGAACCAAAGCCGCCTGTAGGACTTGAAAATCCTATAAATAAGGAAGAACTGGATCTTTTAATTAGCAAAACACCGGCAAGAATTGGCGTCGGCCGTGCGGGATTAAGGCCCAAAACGGACACTTGGCTGAAGTTTCGCTTTGACCATGCGGCAGCAGTCGATGCCGTTTATGGTGATGTCGATCCGAAAATACTTGAAAGCTTATCCTTATTAAAAGTTAACACGAAGGTTTCCGACAAAGAGGTCTATGTCCGCCGTCCTGACTTCGGCCGAAAGCTCTCTGATGAGGCAAAACAATTAATTGATCAAAAATGTAAAAAGTCTCCGACGGTTCAAATTATTGTTTCTGACGGCTTAAGTTCGAAGGCGGTCGAGGAAAATATAGAGGATGTCTATTTATCTCTTAATCAATCGCTTCAAAGCTTAGGGATCGATGTCGGAACACCATTTTTTATCGAAAAAGGCCGGGTGGCGGCAATGGATGATGTTGGGGAGATCCTAAAACCGAAAGTGATTGTTTACTTGATTGGTGAACGTCCGGGTCTCGTGAGTGCGGAATCGTTAAGTGCGTATCTCTGCTACGAACCACGCGACGGCACCATTGAGGCCGACCGGATGGTCATCTCCAATATACATAAGGGCGGCATTCCACCAGTGGAGGCCGGCGCCTATATCGGAACGGTCGTGCAAAAAATATTAAAATATGAAGCTAGCGGTGTTGCGCTGGTACAAAAAGAGCAATAAGGGGAGGGTTAATAAATGGCATTAGAACGAATTCATGCAAATATCTTGGCTGTTCGGATTATTCCAAACGTTGACCCTGCCTTAGCAGCTCAGTTTCAGTTAAAACCCCATCAACGGAGTTTAGCGATTTTTACCTCAACGATTGACGATGTCGGCTATACAGCTCTTGATGAAGCAACAAAACGCGCAGATGTTGATGTTGTCTATGCAAAGTCCTTCTACGCAGGTTCTGCGCATGCATCAGGGCCATTGTCTGGTGAAATGATCGGCGTGTTGGCCGGGCCAAGTCCAGATGAAGTGAAAAGCGGGATTGATGCGGTGATTCAAACTGCAGAAAATGAAGCGTATTTTGAGGCAATCAATGAGGAAAAAAGCCATGCATTGTATGCCCATGTCGTGGCAAGAACCGGTTCTTATCTATCAGCTGAGGCAGGGATTAATCAAGGAGAAGCACTAGCCTATTTGATTGCCCCGCCGCTTGAAGCGGTGGTGGGAATGGATGCTGCGTTAAAGGCTGCGGATGTAGAGCTGGTTAAGTTTTTTGGACCGCCTTCGGAAACAAACTTTGGAGGTGGGCTATTGACCGGATCGCAATCGGCATGCCAGGCGGCAGCGGATGCTTTTCGTGCTGTGATTATCGAGATTGCGAGAAATCCACGACAGTAATAGATTCCTTTATAATGGCGGATAATGCTGCATACGTGTAATTTCTTACACAAAAACAAGAGAGAAAGGAGTGTCCCTGTTGCCATTCGATTTAGATTTACAATCCATTCAGGAAATGCGGGATGCCGTTCAGAAAGCGAAAGAAGCACAGCAAAAGTACTTGGCGTTTTCCCAAGAACAAGTCGACAAAATTGTGAAACGGGCTGCCGAAGCGGCTGCTGCCAAATCACTTGAATTAGCCCAGATGGCGGTCGAAGAAACCGGAATGGGTGTAGTCGAACATAAAAAAATGAAAAATGACGTCGGTTCACATGCTGTCTATGAATCGATTAAAAACGAGAAGACAGTTGGAATCATTAACGAGGACCGTACAAAGAAAATCGTCGAAGTCGCCTCACCTTTTGGGGTGATTGCCGGGATCATTCCAACGACAAATCCAACTTCGAGTGCGATTTTTAAAGCATTAATCGCACTAAAAACAAGAAATGGAATCGTATTTAGTCCGCACCCACGGGCAGTGAAATGCTCAGTCGCCGCTTTAAAGATTTGTTTGGAGGCAGCCGTTGATGCGGGTGCGCCGGACGGAATTATTGGCTGGATCTCAAAACCAACAATGGCAGCAACCACTGAATTAATGCACCATCGTGATATTAATTTGATTTTAGCAACTGGCGGAAAAGATTTAGTCCGTGCTGCCTACAGTTCAGGTAAGCCTGCCTATGGTGTCGGTCCTGGAAACGTGCCCGTCTATATCGAAAAAACCGCCAATATCGAAAAAGCGGTGAAAATGATTGTTCAAAGCAAAACGTTTGATAACGGCACGATTTGTGCAACGGAACAAGCCATTGTGGTTGACCAGAATGTCAAAGAAATGGCCGTAAGGGAGCTTAAAAATAATGGCGCCTATTTCTTAAATGAGCAGGAGAAATCACTTTTAGAAAAGGTGATTTCACCATTGCCAGGTCATCTGAATCCGGCAATTGTTGGTCAAAGTGCTGTCAAGATTGCGGAATTGGCGGGTATTTCCGTTCCTGCCGACACAACGATTTTAATTGCAGAAGAAACGCGGATAGGGAAGGACGTTCCTTTTTCCATTGAAAAACTTTCGCCGATCTTTCCGATTTATACAGCTGAAAGTTATGAAAATGCAAAAGAGCTGTGTGTGAAAATCTTAAATTTAGGCGGGATGGGACATAGCTTATCCCTTCACACCAATGATGACAATGTAGCCCGTGAATTTGCTCTATTCATGCCAGTATCACGATTGATGGTGAATACTCTTTCTTCCATTGGTGCGGTTGGAGCCACAACGGAATTGATGCCATCGCTGACACTTGGCTGTGGATCATTTGGCGGTAATATAACTTCAGACAATCTAACGGCCCGCCATTTAATCAATATCAAAAGAATGGCCTATGGAACAAAAGAGGTTAACCTTCCAAAACCATCCAGCAAAAGTCCTGCACTACAGTGGAGTGCCAGCAACCATGTAGACGAGATTGTGAATCAGGTTTTAAGCAATGTGAATGGATCGGGCCAGCTAGATTCGCAGGTCATTTCTGAATTGGTAAATCAAGTATTAAAAAAATATCAAATGAATTAATAGGAGGAATTTACAATGGCAAGAGAATTAACAGCATTAGGAATGGTGGAAACAAAAGGTTTGGTAGCATCCGTGGAAGCAGCAGATGCAATGGTAAAGGCAGCAAACGTACATTTAATCGGTAAAGTACATGTTGGTGGCGGGCTTGTAACGGTTCTTGTCCGCGGAGATGTAGGTGCGGTTAAAGCGGCAACGGAAGCAGGTGCGGCAGCAGCAGAACGTGTTGGTGAACTATTATCTGTTCATGTCATCCCACGTCCGCACAACGAATTGGAGAGCATTTTACCAAAATTAGAAGTGGAAGTATAAGAAGTAAGGAGCCAATTCGATGAATGAACAATCTATTCGAACAGTTGTTGAAGAAGTGATTCAGCAATTGTTAAAAAAGGACTCCAGACCCAATAAAATCCCAATGGCTGTCTCTGCACGCCATTGCCACTTAAGTCAAGCTGATTTAGAAACTCTTTTTGGCAAAGGGTATGAGTTAACGAAAAAAGCGGACTTGTCTCAGCCCGGTCAATTTGCGGCGAATGAAACGGTGGTCATTGTCGGACCAAGAGGAAGCATTGAAAAAGTGCGAATCCTCGGTCCGGCCCGTTCTTTAACACAAGTGGAAGTCAGCAGAACAGATGCAGTAAAGCTTGGGTTAAACGCACCGCTAAGGGAATCGGGCAATATTGCTGGTTCTGCACCGATTACTCTGGCGGGGCCCAATGGAAGTATTTATAAAAATGAAGGATTGATCATTGCCCAGGCTCATATTCATATGCACCCAGAGGATGCCACTTATTTTGGCGTAGAAAACGGTGAGTATGTACGAATCCGAACAGAAGGGGAACGCCCGGTTTCGTTTGAAAAAGTACTTATAAGGGTTTCACCGAGATATCAGCTTGAGATGCATATCGATACCGATGAAGCCAATGCAGGGTTCATTACGAGCGGTCAGGCTGGTTTCCTTGTTAAGGATGGTGAGCCTTTAGGAAAACCCCAGCCTGTGACCAATCAAGCATCACCTGAAGCAAACGAACCAAAAGAAGTTCATTATCAAAAAAATCTCTTAACCAAAAGAGATGTGCAGGCATCCCAGTACGAGATGATATCGGTTCGGAAAGGCACAATTGTGACCCCATTGGCACGAGATGCAGCAAGAGTGTTGAAAAAAAGCATCCAGGTTATGGATTAGTTTAAGGGGATGATTTTTTGTTAGTTGGAACGGTGATAGGAAATGTATGGGCGACAAGGAAGGAAGAGAATCTAATTGGATTAAAATATTTATTTGTCCAGCCGGAGCTTCCATCCGGGGCGCCTATCCTTTCACCTTTTATTGCGGTGGATCGGATTGGTGCCGGTGTCGGAGATAAAGTGATGGTCACAAGGGGAAGTGCGGCGGCAAATATTATCGGTGACCATAGAATGCCGATTGATGCTGTCATTATCGGAATTATCGATTCTATTGATGTAGAAGGAGGTGCGTAAATGATGTCAAAAGCCTTAGGAATGATTGAAACAAGAGGGCTGATTGCCTCGATCGTTGCCGCAGATGCAATGGTGAAAGCAGCGGATGTACGTTTAGTGAAAAAAGAAAAAGTGGACGCCGGACTCGTTTCGATTTTAGTAGAAGGAGATGTCGGGGCTGTCCAAGCAGCGGTCGATGCTGGCAAATATGCAGCACAAAGTGTCGGCGTGCTGGTGACTGCGCATGTGATCCCGCGTCCGGATGAGGGAGTAGGGCAAATGTTGGCACAGACGCCGAAAAAGCGCGAGGAGAAACCAAAACCTGCAAAAAGGGGTCAAAGAGCAAAACAAGATGAACCTCCAGCACACACAGAATAATTTTTAAAAGAATGGAGGAAGAAACATGGTTTTCAAACGTAAAAAAATTGCCGTGATTGGTGCAGGATTTACTGGTGCAACAGCGGCGCTGATGATTGCGCAAAAAGAATTAGGAGATGTCATTCTGGTTGATATCCCGTCTCAAAATGATCCGACCAAAGGGAAGGCACTGGATATGTTAGAAGCAAGCCCTGTCCAAGGCTTTAATGCAAATATAGCGGGTACCTCAGATTATGCGGATATAGAGGATGCCGATTTGGTGTTAATCACTGCAGGGCTGCCGCGGAAACCAGGGATGAGCCGGGATGATTTGGTTTCTACTAATTCAAAAATTATCGAGCAAGTCTCGGAAAATATTAAAAAATATGCGCCGAATAGCTATATTATCGTTTTAAGTAATCCTGTTGATGCGATGACCTATGTTTGCTATAAAACAACAGGGTTTCCTAAAAATAGAGTTATCGGTCAATCCGGTGTCTTAGATACAGCGCGTTTCAACACTTTTGTTGCACAGGAATTGAATGTGTCAGTGGAGGATATTTCAGGTTTTGTCCTTGGCGGGCATGGTGATGATATGGTCCCATTGGTTCGATTCTCTTATGCCGGCGGAATCCCGCTTGATAAAATTCTCCCGCCTCACCGAATTGAAGCGATTGTGGAAAGAACACGTAAAGGCGGCGGCGAGATTGTCAGTTTGCTAGGTCAAGGCAGTGCCTACTACGCACCGGCAGCATCAATGGTCCAAATGGCTGAAGCCATATTAAAGGACAAAAAACGAATCTTGCCATGTATTGCCTATTTGGAAGGGGAATATGGCTATCAGGATTTATATCTAGGGGTTCCAACGATCCTTGGCGGCGATGGGATTGAAACGGTCATTGAAATTGCGTTAACCCCTGAAGAAAAAAAAGCCCTTGATCGATCAGCACAATCTGTCCGGAAGGTTATGTCGATTTTGAAGACACAATAATATTTGGATAATATATCCTGTGAATCCTTCTACAATTCTATATTAAACTAGTAACACCTAGTTTTGGAAATAGTCATTTATGGGATATGGTTTTACTTTTATATTTCCAGGAGATTTACTTTGAAAGGGGAAGGGTTTATGGAGCAGGGAAACAACCATTTACAAAAAGCGCTTAAACCAATTCATCTCTGGGGTATTGCTGTAGGGATGGTCATATCCGGCCAATATTTTGGCTGGAACTATGGTTTTGAATCAGGAGGCACCATTGGCCTCGGAATTGCCGCACTGATTATTATTGTCTTTTATACTACCTTTATTTTTAGTTATTCAGAGCTTTCAACTTCCATCCCTCATGCCGGCGGACCGTCTGCCTATGCCCGAAAGGCACTGGGACCGTTTATGGGCTTTATAACCGGTTTAGCCTGTTTACTAGAATTCGTATTTGCCCCTCCAGCGATTGCGGTTTCTGTTGGAGCGTATATCAATTTCTTAATCCCAAGTATTAATGCCGTTTATGCAACGGTCGGCATGTTTATTTTATTTATTTTGGTCAACCTCATCGGCGTAAAAGGTGCCGCTATTATTGAGTTAGTGGCAACGGTATTGGCACTGATCGGTCTCTCGATTTATTATGTGGCCGGTTTACCTCATGTTCAATCATCCAATATATTTAATGATATGGCTTTTAGTCATGGCTGGTCCGGTGTTTTGGCAGCGATTCCATTTGCCATTTGGTTCTTCCTTGCAATTGAGGGGGGAGCGATGGCAGCAGAAGAGGTGCGTGACCCGAAGAAGGATATTCCAAAAGGCTTTATTTCCGGTATTTTAACGCTTGGTGTGGCAACGATTTTAACCTTAGTCGTAACGGCAGGACTTGGCGGCGGTTCCGGTAAACCGGCGGATTATCCACTTCCACAAGCATTGGAAAGTATTTATGGAGAAGACAGCTTTATTCCAAAATCAGTTGCCATTATCGGTTTATTTGGTTTAATTGCCAGCTTGCACGGTATTATTATTGGTTATTCCCGTCAAACGTTTGCCCTGGCTCGTGCAGGATACCTGCCTAAGTTTTTGTCTAATCTTTCGAAACGAGGGGTGCCGCATTGGGGCTTGATTGTTCCTGGAGCGATTGGAGTGATCGCAGCAGGCTCAGCAAACTTTGCAAATGCGTTGATTATCCTATCCGTTTTTGGTGCGATTACGATGTACTGCTTAAGTATGGTTTCGTTGTTTGTGCTGCGGAAAAAGGAGCCGAATTTGGAAAGACCATTTAAGGTGAGCTATCCTTTGGTACCGGCGATTGCATTAATTTTGGGTGTTTTCTCTTTCTTCTGCGTGGTAAAATACAGCGTGTTAACGACAACTCTTCCATTGTTTGGAGTGGAGCTGCCTTTGGCGGGTGTGATTCTGACGATTTTTGGTGTGGCGATTGTCTACTATTTCTTAGTAGGATCCAAGAAACTTCGGCCAATTTCGGAGGAGTTTGTTTCAATTGAGGATGTGACTTCTGGAGAAACAGGGACAGATGAGAAAATAGGATAACGTTCAATAGAAAAAGATGTTCCATTGGGGTGGGGCATCTTTTTTGTATTTGTTGAAATGATTGGATACAGGCCTTAGCCTATTTAAGGTAGGTTCCTACGTATACGGGAAAGGGAAGGAAGCTATTTTGATCAACTTAAAAGGGAAGCATTTATTGAACTATCGGTGCAGGTTAATTAAAGAAATAATTTGTTTTTGCAGGGTGAATTTTTACATTATTTTAGATAAATAAGAAGTTACTATTAAAAATGAATCTAAAAACAATAGCTAATAATATTGCACTAAAGGACTTTAACTTATTGATAAATTATTTAATATTCAAAACTAAAGAAAAATTACTAGAGTAGAATAGCAGAAATGAACTGAACGAAATTTTGTAAAGGTGTGGATATACTTACTAAAAAAAATCCCTTTTTGGATAAAGGGATTTAAGAATAGTCCAAAGAGTGATATTGATGTTCCATTCAATAACTAGTATCGGGTTAAGGTACATCTACTAGTGTAAAATCAAATATAAAGATAACTTGCAAGGCGGACTGGTATTTATTTGCTTAGCAAATTTTGAACATATCTCCTTGCACCCCAATATTCATTCAGATAGGTTCCTCTTATTTCTTCCTCGGTTATTGATAAGCCAGTGTGTGGTGAATGAATCATTATTAATTCTCCTGTTTCATCTTTAGTCCCTGAATAGATCCCTACATGATGAATTTTTCCTTGCCCATTATCTGTTGCAAAAAACAGGAGATCTCCAGGAAGGAGCTCCTCTTTAGATATAGGAATTCCTTCTTGGGCTTGTTCATTAGAATCACGTGGAATAGAAATACCAACCGATTGATAGACACGCAGGGTAAATCCTGAACAATCAAATCCATAGGAAGATGTACCCGCCCACAAATATTTTAAACCAATAAATTTCCTTGCTTCTGCTACAATTAGGGTTCCTGAATAGGTGAGTTCTGTTATCTTTATGGACTCCAATCGTGATAGATAACCTATGGACCCATTGGGAAGACGTACTTCAAAAGCTTCTGTCGTCTCCGAAAGGATTGGCAATGACACCTGGTAACTTAGCTCTCGATTCTGCTGGGTATTGGTAAGAGAACTATCACTATATAGGATTGCTTTTGGATTCATAATCACTGCCTGAGTATTATAAGTTTGATCATTCAAATACGTAGAGTTGATTGTAACCTGGCTCGCCAAAACCCAGCCTGGGTATCCATAGCTATTCAAATACGTACACTGTGATACAGCAGCAACAAATAACCAGTCGCCTTTCTGATTTAATATAGCTACCCGCTCCCCATAAAGAGCCATGGTATTGGCTCTGCCTACTAACCAGTACCGTTGATTATCACTCAATTGAGCAGACCACATAGCGGGATCATTCGCTGCAGCTATACTAAAATTTTTTTGCTGCGCCCCTGTCTTTTCCCATAAAATTGATAATGGAACATTAATTGCCCCATATCGTGGTGTAGCTGCGGAATTAATCACACAAACACCCCCAAAAATGATTAGATAATTTCTATAATATTTAGAAACAAGGGATATTGCTTGTTTGAATGTCCAAGTTTGAATTTAGTTAGGTCCTATTTGCTGATAGGAAAAACACGAAAAGGGGGATTGCTAATGGATATTTGCATTTCATGCGGAGAGGAATTATCTGTTATGGAGAGAAATCGTACTCTATGCTGGGAGTGCAGAGACAAAACAACGGAGGCATATACAGAAACGGAATGACATAGTTTGAAGACAACAAAACAGTCGTAGCACATAAAAATTATAAGGGTATTTAAATAATTAATGAGGCAAACCTCCGTGGGGGATCACAAACTGGAAAAAACAATCTCTGTTATCTACTGGGCTTGTTGAAAAACCACAAATAGAATTTTACTAAATTATTCTATTTGTGTAACTAAACTGTAAACACGCTATTATAAAGTAATCTATACCTCCTAGCACACCAAAGCCAGCTTTCCTTTTATTAAAGGTGCTGGCTTATACTTTTTCATTGAGAAGGGCGTGGGGAATGTAACTAAAGATGATCTTACAGTCTTCATTATGTATATACAGATTCTTTTTAGCTTTGAACACTGAAAAAAAGGTTTGCATATGCTGGTAAAAAGGAGATATTGGATAAGTAATGGTTGCTTTAATTCTTTCTGTAATTATTGCATTGGTAATTGGTACTGTTGCGGGTAAGTTAGCACCTTTTAAAATGCCAGGAAGCTGGGCAGGAGCTATAGTAGCTGGTTACATTGGGGCTTGGATAGGTCCACAATTAATTGGGACATGGGGTCCTATGGTAGTGGGCTTTTCGTTAGTTCCTGCTTTGATTGGTGCCATTTTTGTTGTCATTATTACAGGCATCATTGCCAAGCTTTTTGATTGAATTTTTGGTAAAAAGAAAGTAGCTTGGAATTGATTGTTATATTACTCAGTGTTGAAACATTGGTGGTAGTTGGTGGCAAGTTGGGGGTAAAGCCTATCATGCTGCCACTTATCCCCATTGTTCAAATCTCACATAGGGAAAAACCCCATTATAGCAACTATTTTAAACTGTTGTAATCAGAATTGATGGATCAGCTTGAATGAGATAAGCTCATTTGTTTAATCGGGTGCGAGCTATCCCTGCATGCTTGGTTAATTGTTACAAAGGAATGGGTAGTCGGTGATCTACCCTTACAGGTTTGTTCTCTTAGTACATTTTTAGCGATGTTAAAGATTTGTTAATTGAAGTGTTTCAAAGCATTTTCGCAAGTTGAACCTCAAGGCGATCCAAATTCTGTTCATTGCCAGGTTCGGCGTAAGTCTTGACGTTGTCGAAAACTCGTGCCGTTTCGAATGCCTGGCGGAAGGTGAGTCTGGTCTTGCTTTCAATGTCCTCGAATATGGCTGTTATCTGGAATCTGGGACCCGAAACATGCTTTAAGACGATCCGCTCAGGTTTAACGATCTCGACAAAGATTACCTTATTCGGAAAGTCGGTGCCATCGGGGCCGTGCATAGTGAATTCCCATGTTCCTCCTGGCTGCATGTCAAATTTATGGAAACTATTGGTGAAGCCTTTAGGCCCCCACCAATTGGCCAAGTAATCTGGATTTATCCACGCTTCAAAAACAAGTTCACGTGGCACTTCAAAGATGCGAGTATGCACCAACTCATACTCGCCGATTTTTGTTGTACTATTGTTTGTTGAACTGTTTTCAGTCATCCTCATACCTCCAAAATATCGAATGATGTTTTATTGAATCATAGAACAGATTTGACTTCCTCTAATTTTAATTCTAATTCCTTTAAGGCAGGAATTTGCTGTAATCGTGAAAGATCTGACTCATTATATAGCCTGAATCCTCTTTTTGAATAGTCTGATGGATAAAACAAACCAATTTGGTCATAATAACGCAAAGTCCGAATCGATAATCCTGTTAACTTAGCAAGTTCTCCAACTTTCCAGATATGCTTCTTGGAAATAATCAACCCCTCATTTCGCGCGCATCGTTTACCGGTACTTCCATAATAAACCATCACCTTACGTTATGGTCAAGCCTAATAATCGTAATTTTTTAATATTGTTTCTTTTCAAAAGAATGATTGTTCACAATTATCCTCTGACAGCTTTCGATATAATGATGCTCTAGATACATTAGTAATTTCACAAAGTTGATTTACAGTCATATTTCCTTCCTTAAATAGCTTTACAGAATAATTCATGCCTGCATGATTATTCTGGTATTTCTTTTATATTGTTAGTCATCTGCCACTTTTTGTTTAAAAAATTTGTTTTAAAAAAGAATTTTCCTTGTAACTATGAAAATATCAAGTAATCCTCATAAACTGGATGTTTCATGATAGGAAGTATTAGTTAACAAGCATAAATAGATAAAAGAAGTTTGCATTGTCTGCCTTGACTGATATAATAGTATGATATGAAGTGGAATACGATGTAATGTGGGGGAACCGGTGATGCCGGTTGAGATTTAGTCCGTGAGACGATGACCCTTGGAACCTGATCTGGTTGATACCGGCGGAGGGAACATATTCTTAAACAAGTAATTGTTTGCTGATATGCACTCAGGTTTCTTTGCCTGGGTGCTTTATTTTGTTTAAGCAAGTTTTGGCCTCTAACCAACACTGAGGTTTCAGCCTATTTCATTTGATTCACTTTAAATATTATTTTTACATATGGGGGATTCTACATGAAGAAATGGCTCGTACTAGTCCTATCAGTCCTTCTAGTGACTGGATGCAGCAGCAAAAAAGAAACAGAAAACGCAACAGGAAAAAAACAGCCGCTTAAAAAGGTCTCGATTGTACTGGATTGGACGCCAAATACCAATCATACTGGATTATATGTAGCAAAAGAAAAAGGATTCTTTAAAAAAGAAGGCTTGGATGTGGATATTATCATGCCGGGTGAGACCGGTGCTGACCAACTAGTAGCTTCTGGTAAGGCACAGTTTGGTGTTGGCTACCAAGAAGCGATTACCCAGGCACGTATACAAGGGGTGCCACTCGTATCGATTGCTGCAGTAATTCAGCACAATACATCAGGATTCGCTTCACCAGTTGGCAAACAGATTCAATCTCCGAAAGATTTTCAAGGAAAAACATACGGTGGATGGGGCTCGCCAGTCGAAAAATCTGTCATCACTTCTCTAATGAAAAAGGAAAACGCCGATGCTAATAAGGTGAAAATCGTGAATATGGGGGATACGGACTTTTTTACGGCTGTGAAACGAGACATCGATTTCGCTTGGATTTACTATGGGTGGACTGGTGTAGAAGCAGAGCTTCGTAATGAAAAAATTAATATGGTTTACTTAACAGATTACTCTGACAAACTGGACTACTATACACCTGTTATAGAAACAAACGAAAAAATGATTGAAGAGAACCCAGAAACGGTTAAGGCATTCGTAAATGCAGCTGCCAAGGGGTATGAATTTTCCATTAAAAACCCTGACCAAGCTGCAGATATCCTGATTAAAGCAGCTCCGGATTTAGATCCAAAGTTGGTAAAGAAGAGTCAAGAATGGTTGTCTCCGAAATATCAGGATGATGCAAAAGAATGGGGAATTCAAAAGCAAGAGATTTGGGAAAATTATGCCCAATGGATGTATGAGAATAAGCTTCTTGATAAGAAATTAGATGCGAAAAAAGCATTTACAAATGAATTTTTACCAAAACAATAGGGGGTAGAAAATTATGGCGAATGCATTAATCAGCATTCAAATCATCCCGAAAACAAAGGGTGGAGAAGATGTCATTCCATACGTTGATGAAGCCATTAAAGTCATTGCTGAATCTGGTGTGAAATATGAGGTACACCCGTTAGAAACAACCATGGAAGGCGAACTCCACGAATTATTTACGGTGATTTCAAAAATGAATGAACGAATGATTGAAATGGGAAGCAAAAATGTCATTTCTCAAGTGAAAATCCTTTATCAGCCAACAGGCATTGCCATGGATGACTTAACCGGAAAATATCGATGATGAGGAAGAATCTTGTAAAAGGGTGGAGACCGATTTTGGTTCTCCTCCTTTTGTTTGTCATTTGGGAGATTGTCGTTAAAATAGCAGAAGTGCCGGAATGGCTTCTTCCGCCGCCATCAAAGATTTTCACAGAGGCCATTGCCGGTTGGCGTGATTTTTATCCTGATGTGTTTTCAACGGTTAAAATTTCACTGTTTGGATTTGTAGTTGGAGCATTCATTGGACTGGCAGTCGCCATTTTATTCCATCTGGTACCTGTTTTAAGGGATTCTTTTTATCCATTGTTGATTTTATCACAAAATGTTCCCATTATCGTTCTGGCTCCACTGTTGGTGATTTGGTTTGGGTTTGGCTTATTGCCTAAAATGATTGTCATCACCCTTGTTTGTTTCTTTCCCATTACAGTGGCCGCCTTGGATGGATTTAGCCAAACCCCTTCAGAGTTGAAGCATTATATGAGGATGGCAGGTGCATCCAAAACACAGCTTTTTTGGAAATTGGAGCTGCCGTCATCAATGCCCTCGATTTTTTCAGGCTTTAAGGTTTCTGCCACGTATAGTGTAATGGGTGCCGTTATTTCTGAATGGCTTGGTGCTAAGCAGGGGATTGGTGTCTTTATGACATTCGCATCGTCATCTTTTCGAACGGACCGGGTGTTCGTAGCTATTTTTACCATCATGTTCTTAAGCCTCTTCTTTTTCTTTTTCATCGTTTTTATGGAACGAAGAGTGGTTCGCTGGCAGCCGAAAGGGGATGAGAAAAAATGAGCTATCTTTGTTTTCAAAACGTTTCGAAACGTTTCCGGCAAAATGAAGTACTGAAAGACCTTGATTTTTCCATTAATAAAGATGAATTTGTTTCTATTATTGGCCCTTCAGGAAGTGGGAAAAGCACCATTTTCAATTTAATAGGAGGAATTCTTTCACCAGATGAAGGAGAGATCCTATTAGACGGCCAGTCCATTAATGGCAAGCGTGGTTTTATTAGTTATATGCCTCAAACTTCTTCTCTTTTCCCGTGGAGGACGATACTTGAAAATGTCCTTCTTGGCCAAGAGCTTCAGGGAAAAAAAGACGTAAAGGCAGCACGCGAGATGTTGGCGATTGCAGGACTCTCTGATTATGAAAACGCCTATCCTGACATGCTGTCTGGAGGAATGAAGCAGCGCGCTGCTTTTATCCGTGCCTTATTGAGCCCGCAAGAGGTGATCTGTCTTGATGAGCCTTTTTCCGCTTTAGATGAGCTAACCCGGTTTGAAATGCAGAAATGGTTAGTGGACATGTGGGAATCACATCGAAGGACTATTCTTTTTATTACTCACAATATTGAGGAAGCACTGTATCTATCCGATCGTGTGATGATGCTGTCTGCTAAAAAGGCAAAGGTCGTTTCAACCATAGAGGTCCCATTTGAAAGGCCACGGCACGAAAGTATACTGTTAGATGAACGCTTTATTCAATGCAAAAGGGATATATATTACCAATTAGTAGGTGAAGTCAAATGATCATGATCGACGCTCATATCCATTTGGATCGCTATCAGGATGAGGAAATCAAACGGATTGTATTGGATTCTGCCCATATCGAAGCCTTAATTTCTGTATCCTTTCATTTGGATTCCAGTAAAAGAAACCTTTTGCTTTCACAAAAATATAAAAAGGTAAATCCTGCATTTGGCTACCATCCAGAACAATCATTGCCTTCTGAAAACGAGCTGAACGGGCTGCTCAATTGGATGGACGACCACCGTGATGAAATGATTGCGGTAGGAGAGGTGGGGCTGCCATACTACTTAAGGCAAGAGCAGGGGATTTCGATTGCTTCTTATCTTGAAGTATTGGAAGTGTTTATCAGGAAGGCGAAAATATGGGACAAACCGATTGTTCTTCATGCTGTTTACGATGATGCGCCTCTCGTTTGTGACCTTCTCGAAAAATATTCTGTTTCCAAAGCGCATTTTCATTGGTTTAAAGGGAATCAGAAAACAATAGACCGAATGATACGAAACGGCTACCATATTTCTATTACCCCTGATGTGGTGTATGAACAAGAAATCCAGCAGCTTGTCAGCGTCTATCCTCTCGAGCTCATGATGGTTGAAACCGATGGTCCTTGGCCATTTGAAGGTCCATTTGCAGGAAAAATGACCCATCCGAATATGATGGAGGAATCCATAAGTAAAATTGCACTGCTCAAGAAGCTTTCCGCTGAGGACGTTTCAGATATCTTACATCAAAACACAAAAGGGTTTTACCAAATAACAACTTGAAGCTGCCGATCAAACATTGGTAGCTTTCTTTATTTGGAAATAATGAACAGGAAACCAATTGGTTCATCCTGTGATACATAGAAATGTGTTTTAGTTATAAAGAAAATAGTAGATTAATAAAATCCTATAAAGGTGAAGCTGCTGGCTATAAAACAAGGAGATCTAAAACTGTTACAAAGAGGTGAATAGATTGAAAACTTATCGATTACCCATTTTCATTTTACTTATGAGCCTTATATACATATTTGCCATTCCCAGCAAACCAGAAGCAATCAAAATACTATTTAAATTAATCCCAATGTGGCTAATTCTTTTCTATGCTTATAAACAAATACCTGATAAAAAATCACGCCCTCATTGGATTATATGGTGTGGATTATTTATCTGTATGCTAGGTGATGGGCTAATTAGATGGTTCGTTATCGGCTTAGCAGCCTTCCTAATTGGTCATCTGTTTTATATAGCAGGGTTTTCCCGTTATTGGCGATTTACAAGGCTTACACTTCTTATGATTCTACCTATTGGATTATATGGATTTGTGATGGGATATCACGTAATCGCTGCATTGCTTCAGAATCAGATGGATACCTTAGTAGTTCCCGTACTTATGTATATTGTGATTATATCCCTGATGAGTTGGACTGGATTTTTGTCCCATAATAGATGGGCAATAATCGGAAGTATTTTATTTGTCCTCTCAGACTCCATTCTGTCATGGAATATGTTTGTTTCAGAGATTCCCCATTCCGATATCCTGATTATGACAACCTATTATTTAGCGCAATTTTAAATTGCACACAGCTTGCGCTTCTTTCCTAGTTTTGGTAGCTATTCTTCGGGTAAAAAATAGGCGAGATTTATTGTCTCGCCTTTTATGTTTTCTGTAGCAATTACGGCACTTGTCGCAGCTCTGGAAGACAACATCCACCCATCTGACTTAAACTATAGAATGCTTTACTTTAACTAAAGTAAGCCAATTTTCTTAATCAAGTAATGAAGCTGGTTAATGGAATAAAGAATGGGTTAAGGAAGAAGGGAAATTCTTCTCCTTTCCTATTTTTTGAATTAATAGAAAAGTGATATTATTCACGGAATTAAAGGAACAAATAAATTAAAATGAATTTTAGTTATTCAACTTAGGTTGTTTCATAAAAAAACATATTTTAGTTAGTCAAAAGACGTATAGGGGGATAGAACGGTGAAAAAAAAGACTTACCTATTGTATATTCATGCTCTGGATGTTCATCAGCTGCACAAACGATGCTATTAAGATGGATCGAGAAAAATTAGCTAAAATGTCCTGTATCGCTGGTGTTGGGGGTGATGTCCAACCACTTGTCAGAACAGCAAAATCAGGAAGAGATATCATTGCAATTGATGGTTGTCTCTTATCCTGTTGCAAAAGTTCTTTAGCTAGACATGAGGTTCAGCCCAAATATCATTTTGTACTTTCTGACTTTGATGTACCTAAGATAAATGGTAAGGATCCAGACCCTAACCTTTATATAAGTGCATACAAACGTATTTTGGAACTCATTAATACTCATTCATAATCATTGATTTTATTTCTGAACAACATGATTGGGTCAAGAGAGAACTGCATCGCTATTTAGGCATTGCCCTTATGAAATGGTTAGTTAAATAAAAAAACAAATATTCTTTAGTAGGACTTTTTATTAGCTGGCCATTTTATTACTGTGCTCCTTTTTTCTGTTTCGAAATCAATCTTGTGAAAAGATGAACTTAAACGAATGGATACTTAGTGTAAAAAAGGGTTGCTGCGGCAGTTCTTTTCTTGTACTAACCGGTGAGGTTCGTATTAGGTTAACTAGTTTTTTAAACATGGGTTTGACAAAATGTCTCTTATCTACATATGATATTTAAACCAAAATTTCACAATTGACAAAATGAACTGTAACGAGTAAATTTACAGTATGATAACTGTAAATTTTTTTATTACATTAAATTATGTTTGCCAACATATTTGTTAGGAGAGTGTATAAATATGGTGACTCTGTATACGACACCAAGCTGTGGTTCATGCCGAAAAGCTAAAGCTTGGCTTGAGGAACATCAAATTGATTTTATGGAAAGAAACATCTTAACTAACCCTCTTACAGTGGATGAGATTAAATCAATTCTTCGCTTGACAGAAGAGGGGACTAGCGAAATTATTTCAACGAATTCAAAGTCGTTCAAAGAATTAAACATAAATATTGAATCTCTTCCGCTTAATGAATTGTACAAATTAATAATGGAGCATCCCAAAATGGTGCGCCGGCCCATTATCCTGGATGAAAAAAGATTACAAGTAGGATATAACGAGGACGAAATTCGTAGTTTTCTTCCCCGTGGAATCAGAACATATTTGTACAATGAATTGCAAAAAGAGGCCAATTAAAATCAATAATAAGGGACAAAATGCTAAGTCTTTACAGTTAAAACTACACCATGGAACGGAAAAGAATGATTACCTTTAATGTTTATTTTAAAAGGAGGAATAACGGATGATTGAAGTATTTGTGACAGTAAATTATAAAGATAGAAATTACCATACCAATGTCATTGTGAAAAAAGATATGGCATGGGAAAAAATTAAACGAATAGCAGAAGAACAAGTCAAAAAACAATGGGATATATAAAAAAGCTTGCTTATCTAGCGTCCTAAAAAAGCTGTATACTTGACTAGATAATCTGTAATATTTACTATTACAGTACATGATTTATTTATAAAAAGTTGCAGACAATACATGTAATAGTAAAAATATATGAGAAGTATTATTGCTTAGGAGGCAAGTCATGAAAAGTGATTTTACCCTCGCCATTCATAGTTTATCTTTTCTTGCGCTACAGCCCGACCGCATGTCAACTAGCGAAGCCATTTCAGAAAGTGCTGGCGTCCATCCGGTACGCATTCGAAAAGTGCTAAGTTTGTTAAAAAAACATGGATTTATTAAATCCAAAGAGGGAACTGGCGGAGGATTTATTTTTGTGCTAGATCTAAGTGAAGTGAATCTTTGGGATATATATAAGATAACCTCAGAAGGTGCTCTGCAGCCCAAGTGTCCTGAATCAAATGAAAAATGTATTGTAGGGGCGAATATGCAAAGAGTCCTATGCGGCATTTTCTTCGGTGCGGAAGAACATATGGGAGAATATTTAAAGAATTATACAATCAGAGAGGTTGTAAATCTTGTTCATAAGCGGGAGCGACCGGTATATAACTGCAGATCTCTTTAGGTGAAATGTAATAAAAAAAATTACAGATTAATCTAAACTGGTATATCCTGCTGGATGAAACTAAAAAAATTAGAAGGTGAAAAAAGTATGTTCTCCAATAATAATACCATTTTAAAAACAGGTGATTGGATTAAGGCAGAATCAAGGGATGGCGAATTAATGATTGGTTATATTGATTCACTGTCTAGTCTAGGAGTAGTAAAGATAACCGTTGTTACAAGTGACAATAATCAAACAATTGGCAAAACAATTCCTATTTTAAGTACACGGGTTAAAAAGCTGCCTGTTTCTAATGTAACCAACAAGGGACAAATTGAATTTCTCCTGGACTTGGCTTTATCAACAGGGGATAAGGAATGGTTTTTGGTACTTTCTTCGGAGTTAAACGCAATGAAGCAGCTTGTTAATGGAGTACATTAAAACTTACAAACGTTACGATCATTTACATTTTAACTAGAGGTTAATTCCTCGAGAAATGGTTGGAAATTTGGATGAGAGATGATAAATATTATTTTAATAATAATTCCTTTTTCCCAATGAAAAAGCATAAAATATTCATAAGAAGTTCACAAATCAATTATTATATGGTACTATTAGAAAGGTTTATAGAGTATGGAAAGTTCATTGATGCCAGTTAATAAAAATTGACTGTACATCCTGTTCTTGACATAGTGTCTATAGCGGGATGGATTGCTAGTATAAGAAAATGCTCAGCTGTCAGCCCACTGTAAAACGGTACATGCATTCGCATGAGAACCGATTTATGGTGGGCTTTTTTGCGTTTTAATTCGTACAGGCTATCTATCTAACCTTCTACTATGCACAGTGGGCAAAGAGACGGCCAAGCCCATTGTAGGAATTACTTTAAATATAGCAAAAGGCCATTATAATCAACAAACTGGAGGAAAAAATATGGCGTTTCATAGTTCCCAGCGCATCGCGGAATTAGCAGTTGAGGCTGGTTCCAAAAAGGCATCGATGCGGCCAGAACATGTACTTTTATTAGGATTTTTAGGGGGAGCATTTATAGCACTTGGATTTCTTTTAGATATTCGAGTAATTGCAGATTTACCGAAGGAATGGGGTTCCTTTAGCTCACTTTTAGGCGGAGCTGTTTTCCCCGTAGGACTAATGTTAATCATTATTGCAGGTGGAGAATTGTTAACAGGAAATATGATGGCGCTCCCGATTGCCGTTCTAGTAAAGCGTGCTACGGTAGGGCAACTACTAAAAAATTGGCTCTTAGTTTTAGTCGGCAACTTTATTGGTGCAATCTTCGTAGCTTATTTCTTTGGTCATGTACTGGGCTTAACAGAAACAGGTCCCTTTCTAACCAAAACCGTTACAATCGCAGAAGCTAAAATTGACGAAACATTTATTCAAAGCGTAATTTCAGCTATTGGCTGTAACTGGCTGGTTTGTTTAGGCGTTTGGCTCGCTTTTGGTGCAGATGATATCCGTGGAAAAATACTTGCCATTTGGTTCCCGATTATGGGATTTGTAGCTATTGGTTTTCAGAACGTTGTTGCCAACATGTTCGTAATCCCTGCCGCTATCTTCTCGGGGCACTTCACATGGGTAGATTATCTAGCTAATTTTGTCCCAGTAGTAATTGGAAATGCAATCGGTGGCGGTATTTTTGTAGCCTTGATCTATTGGATGGTCCATAAGGATTCCCTCCAAACACAATCGAAAGCAAAGCCAAGTATCAGTAAAGCTGGATAACTACTATTAGGGTTATCCTTGTACAATGCATATTAATAGTTTGATAGAAAAAGCAAAAGGAGCACCGGTTTTAGGAAAGGAATGATACCGCGATATCCTAGTGAATTGTTTTTAGAAGATAAATAGATTTTCTCGGCTTTTAGCTAAGGAGGACTTACAGTGAATGAAAAAGTGAAAGTTCTTATTAATGGAACAGCACATGAGGTAGAAAAAGGAACTCGTATTTTAGATTATTTACTACAACAGGAAATGGAGCATCCGCACATATGCTATTCTGAAGTTTTAGGTCCGGTTCAGAGCTGTGATACGTGTATGTGTGAAGTGAATGGAAACATTATGCGCGCATGTTCCACAACGATTGAAGACGGTATGGTCATTTTGACCTCATCTGAGCTCGCAAAGGAAGCACAAGAGGAAGCAATGGACCGTATCCTAGAAAACCATTTATTATACTGCACCGTTTGTGACAATAACAATGGCAATTGTCGTGTCCATAATACAGCAGAAATGATGGGGGTCGAACACCAAACACGCCCTCATCGCTCTAAGGGCTATAAAGTAGATATGTCTCACCCGTTTTATCGGTACGATCCCGATCAATGTATCTTGTGCGGCCGCTGTGTTGAGACATGTCAAGATCTTCAAGTGAATGAAACGCTAACGATTGACTGGAAAAGCGGTCAGCCTCGTGTTTTATGGGACGGAGGAAAAAGTATTAATGAATCCTCCTGTGTATCCTGCGGTCAGTGTGTAACAGTTTGCCCTTGTAATGCCTTAATGGAAAAGTCCATGCTTGGAAATGCTGGATTTATGACAAGCATTTCAGATGACTTGCTTACACCAATGATTGATATTGTCAAAGCAGTAGAGCCTGATTATCAAACAATCATGGCAGTTTCAGAAGTAGAAGCAGCGATGAGGGAGACTCGCATTGAGAAAACAAAAACCGTTTGTACATTCTGCGGCGTAGGCTGTTCATTTGAAGTTTGGACAAAAGATCGTGAAATTCTAAAAGTTGAACCATCTGAAAACGCCCCTGTAAACAGCGTTTCCACCTGTGTAAAAGGGAAATTTGGATGGGATTATGTAAATTCCGAAGAACGGATTACGACACCTTTAATTCGTCAAGGTGATGTGTTTGTTGAAGCAAGTTGGGATGAGGCTCTTTCTCTCGTTGCGAAGAAACTCGGCGGTATGAAAGAAACGTACGGCAGCGATGCCATCGGTTTTATTTCCTCCTCCAAAATTACCAACGAGGAAAACTACCTAATCCAAAAGTTGGCTCGTCAAGTGTTAGGAACCAATAATGTGGACAACTGCTCTCGTTATTGCCAGTCACCTGCCTCATGGGGATTACAACAAACTGGGGGCATCGGCGGCGACACTGGAACAATTAAAGATATAGCGGGTGCGGGTCTTGTCATCCTAGTTGGCTGTGCCCCTGCAGAAGGACATCCAGTACTTGCGACACGTATCAAACGTGCGCAAAAACTTCACGGCCAAAAATTAATGACCGTTGACGTGCGCAGACATGAAATGGGTGACCGTGCAGACTTGTTCGTTCGACCAAAACAAGGAACAGACTATGTATGGCTTTCCGCTATTACGAAGTATATCATTGACCAAGGCTGGCATGATGTGAAATTTATCACAGAACATGTCAATCATTTTGATGAATTTTTCAAAATGATTGAACCTTATAGTCTTGAAGAGGCAGAAAAGGTTACGGGTATCTATAAAGAAACATTAATACAAATGGCGAAAATGATTCGTGAGGCGGATGGGACAGTGATTTGCTGGGGTATGGGTGTAACGCAAAATATCGCGGGTTCACATACATCAGTTGCCATTGCCAACCTGCTTCTTGCTACAGGAAACATGTTGCGTCCAAACGCAGGTGCGTACCCGTTACGTGGACATAATAACGTACAAGGTGCGGCTGACATGGGAACGATGCCAAATATCTTCCCTGGGTATCAATCGGTAACAGATGACCAAGTCCGCACAAAATTCGAGAAAGCGTATGGGGTAGATCTTCCTGCAACACCTGGAATTGACAATATTCAAATGCTCGAAGCGATTGATAAAGGCAAGATGAAGGCGATGTTCATCGCTGGTGAGGATATGGCATGGGTAGATGCTGATTCGAATCATACGCAGGCAATGCTCGCTAAGTTAGATTTCCTTGTCGTACAAGAAATCTTTTTATCAACAACAGCCCAATTCGCAGATGTTATATTGCCAGGTGCACCTTCTCTTGAAAAAGATGGAACATTTACAAATACGGAACGTCGCGTACAGCGCTTGTATCAAGCATTAGAGCCTCTAGGGAATAGCAAACCAGACTGGTGGATTCTTACACAGCTAGCGAAACATATGGGCTTTGATTGGAATTATACTCATCCTAGTGAGATTTTTGCAGAAATGGCAAGCTTAACACCTTTCTTCAGCCAATGTAATTACAATGTTCTAGAAGGGTGGAACAGCTTCCACTGGGGTTCTCCTAATGGAACGAACACACCGCTTCTTTACCAAGACGGCTTTCATTTTCCAGATAAAAAAGCGCGGTTCGGTTTGTTTGATTATGTGCCGCCAATGGAGTTCCCGCAAGAATTCGATCTATCATTAAATAACGGACGTCTGTTGGAGCACTTCCATGAAGGAAACTTAACGCAGAAATCAGAAGGACTTAACTATAAATTCCCGAAAGTTTTCGTTGAGGTATCCCCTGAACTTGCAGAAGAGCGCGGTGTAAAGGATGGTTCACTTGTACGTCTTGTATCTCCATATGGGGCGATTCGCCTGCCAGTTCTGGTGACAGACCGTATGACAGGAAAAACGGTCTATGTGCCAATGCATTCCTCCAGTCACGAGAGTGCGGTTAACCTGCTTACAGGAGGGGCTGTAGATGTGGTGACACGTACACCAGCATACAAACAAGTGAAAGTGCGGATGGAAGTCCTTGAACTTAACGGAGAAAATCCGCTTCCAAGGTACAATCCACGTAATGCGACCCGTACACCACAAATGGGCCTTGAAATTTACCGTAAGTGGGAACGCGGTGATTATGTTCCGATTGCAAGTGTGAACGAGCATATTAACCCTGGTTTCTTTGACAGGAGGAATGCGTAATGGCAAAACCAATTCATGTCATTCAAAAGACAGAGTTAACAGAAGAACAAATGAAAATGCAATCCTTGGAGAACTTGATATCCGGGGTTGCAGACAATAAAGATTCACTGCTTGAAACATTGGAATTGCTGCAGGAATTGCATAATAGCGGGATTATGGATACGTTAGGCAGTCTTCTAAAAGCGAAAGAGAGCGCAGCAAAAATCGCCGTCGGTCAACTTACGCGAAAACCTGTGACAAACATGATCAATAATGCGATGGCTGCAGGAGGAATTCTAACTGAACTAGATCCGGAAACAACAAGCAAGCTCGCAAAAAGCTTGACCACTGGATTGCAAAAGGCCGAGCAGGGATTAAAAGCCGATACTAAGCTTGGGCTCTTTGACTTAATGAAGGCCCTAAAGGATCCTGATATCAATCGTGCGCTAGGATTTGGATTTAATCTGTTAAAAGGGATTGGCGAAGGCTTAAAAGAGTAACATAAAATACAAAACCCAAAAACCAAAAACCCATTCGTTTACAGGGAAGAATGGGTTTCCTCTTTTGCAATTAAACCAACCAATAAAGACGAGGAGGGACGTCAATGACAAAGAATCTGGAACATCAATTTAGTATGCTTGTTCGTGAAATTAGAAAAGAATATGTGGGAAATGGACCAAAGGAAATCACCACCAAATTTATTGGTTCCTGGGCGATCAGTGAAATGAAGGGGAACCTTACAAATGTAGAAAAGTTCATGATTCATTCAGAACAAGGCGAACAGATGGTACATGAAACGAGATCAAGATTTGTAAAGGAAATCTATAAAAAGACTGAAGTACTTTTAAGGTTTGAAACTTTGATGGGGGCAAGGGTCTTAAGGCTATTTTCCGATATTAATATTGATGAAGACATTGCCATGACTATTTTCGTATTTGACCAGCCTATAGAGAGCAAGTAGCTAGGAGTGAGAAGTATGGATCAGCCAATGAAAATGGAAAGCAATGTATGGCGATATGAGGAAGGGACCATACACAAAATAACAGATACAATCGTAACGGAATATCCCATCACAATTGTATTAAACGAGCAGGAATTCGCCACACTTGTTTGCAGCCCTGAGCATATAGAAGAGTTAGTCATTGGCTTTTTGGCATCGGAAGGGATCATCAGCAATTATAAAGAAATTAAAGAGCTTACCATCATAGAAGCAACAGGCCGAGCGATTGTGAATACGCATAAGGTCAACAAACTGAACGAGTTGTTCCATTCCAAAAGAGTTGTAACATCGTGCTGTGGGAAAAACCGGCAAAGCTTTTATTTCTATAATGATGCGCGAACAGTTAAACCACTTGAAAACGTTGATGTAACGGTGTCCATAGACCAATGCTTTCAATTGATGCGACTTATGCAGGAGTCGTCCGTGATCTTCCAGGATACAGGCGGCGTACACAATGCAGCCCTCTGTGACAGGAACAGCATCATCGTAGACAGAACGGACATAGGACGACACAATGCACTGGATAAAATTTATGGTCATTGCTTGCAGAATTCTATATCCCTTTCAGACAAAATTATCGTGTTTAGTGGTCGTATATCCTCAGAGGTATTACTAAAAGTAGCCAAAATAGGATGTGGCATAGTTCTGTCAAAGTCTGCACCAACCGAATTGGCCCTCAGGCTGGCAGAAGAACTTCATATTACGACCGTTGGTTTTCTCCGCAATCATTCTTTAAATATCTATACAAGACCCAAACGTATTGAGATACAGGGTGTACAATCAGTTACGTAAAAATGTGCCGTTTCAGCCATTGAAGCGGCATTTTTTAATAAAATAATGATATTTTGCGTGAGGACTTGGCAAAACGTGCTAGAAGTAACCATAAAGATCTAATGATATAACCAGGACTTTTGAACTACCAAAATTTACAGCTATTATCCATTTGGCAGACATGATATATTTCTCTTGTAAGTTCTTAACGGAACTGACGCGTAAGCTTTCCTTACAGAGAAGTACTCAAGAGGCTGAAGAGGCGCCCCTGCTAAGGGTGTAGGTCGGGTAACCGGCGCGAGGGTTCAAATCCCTTCTTCTCTGCCATTATATTTTGGGAATGTCTTGGTATCGACAGGGATAGTTTGAGCTTATATGGCGAGTCGAGGGTTTCGTCCTCGTTAAAACGATAAAGCCTAATAACTGGCAAACAAAACAACAACTTCGCTTTCGCTGCCTAAAAACAGACGTTAGCGGTTCCTCCCTCCATCGTCCATGTGGTAGGGTAAGGGACTCATTATTAGTGGACTACGCCGAATTCCACCGTCTGAGGATGAAGGAAGAGACGAACCAGACTAGCTGCTTCAACGCCTATCAGTAGGCTAAAGAAGTAAGTGAAATGAATTCTACTGACTATACTCGTAGAAGTATAAGTGCCAATTTCTTTGCACACGGGTTCAACTCCCGTCATTTCCACTAAAACCAAAAACCATATCTGGCACCAAAAATTTTTTGCAAAATCAAAATAACCTACCATTTTTCCGCAGTAGCTCAGTGGTAGAGCTATCGGCTGTTAACCGATCGGTCGTAGGTTCGAGTCCTACCTGCGGAGTTATAGTCCAACAAAGACGCTAGGAAACTGGTCAGGGCGGGAACGCAGCAGCCATAACTAGTGAAATTGTGTGGGCTATTACATAGGACGAACCAAAAACGATAAAAAACACCTTAAAATTCACATCCAATTATCGGATGTGAATTTTTATACTACTAATAATTTTATTTACTTGCGTACTTGTACTTTTCCAGGTTACTCTATTTTTACTTTTATACAATCAATCGCGTTATAACCATATCCCTTCCTGTTCCACATTGGATCCAATGGTTGAATATTGCCTAGAGAATCAGTTGCCTTTGATTTTATCGTGTATTCTCCTTTTTTAAGAGCATCCCATTTATATTTCCACCGAACCCAAGAATATTTCTCGGATGATGAAGTCAATTGGCATGTATTCCATGTTTGACCTTCATCCAAACTAATTTCCACATGGGTTATTTGGCCTTTTCCTGTCCATGCGATCCCATAAATTTCATATATCCCTGTAGGCATTAGTTGCATATTTAGTGGGTATTGTATGGTTGAGTTAACATTGATAGAAGTGACCGGGGTTTTTCTATTATCGTTTTCTTTGTTCGGATAGTAAACGTAATCAATAGTTTGAAATGGACCTTTAAAATGATTATCAATCACACTAATTTTTTTTATCCATTTTATCGATGCCATGCCGTACCATCCAGGGACAATTAATCTCAGAGGGTATCCATGTTTGAAGGGGATAGGGTGATTATTATATTCATAAGCAATAATGGTATCTGGATCAAGGGCTTTTTCAATGGGTAAACTCCTTGAAAAATTGAAAAGCTGGTTAGAATCAGGTCTTTCTCCATAGTCATAACCCTCAAATACAATTTCTTTGGCAGTATCAAGCAATCCAGTATACTGCAATAAGAATCTTAAAGATACACCTTTCCAAATCCCTTGACTTATCGCACCTTTACCCCATTGCTCTCCAAACACTTTTGGTTTAAACAACTCTCGCTTATTACCTGAACATTCTAATACAAGTTTTATCGTTTTTGATGGAAATGAGTAAATTTCCTGTAAAGAAAAGACTTTTGGGGTGTACACTAATCCATCGATAGGAAGAAAATAGAAGGATGTTGCAAATTTGGGGTAAGGAAAATGGTTTCTTCTATAAAAGAGTTTTTCATTTACAATATCAAAATGATAAAAATGTATGGGTGTTTCCTGATTTTCAGGAACTAATTTCTTGGTAATCAGATTGCGGCTAACTTTGTGTAGATGAGAATTTTGCATATAACTACCTCCTTAAAAATGGAGTTGCTACTTCATGATTATGTTGTTTATAAATTGTCATTCAAAATTTTTATTTTTTCTAGTGACTTGAATAAAGCACCATTTATTCCCCAGTGAGTTGGAATTTTAAAGGTGTATATGGCGTAGCACCCTCATTCTGAAAATTTACACGTAACAAATTTCGATTTGTAAGTAAGCAATGAATATGTGAAAATAGCAAAAAACAATCATAAAATACTAGTAAATCTTCTTAAAGAAAGCACAAAAGTACTTGTTAGATTAAATAGATAATAAATCATTAGTTATTTACACTTAAATAAGAAACTCACATGATTGAATGACTCACACCCCAAGATGAAAATGGATTTTAAATGCTTTAACTTTTCGATCGAGCGATAGATATAGATTTTTTTTGCAACCGGGCGGGTTTATCACGAAAAAGCCTAATTTCTCAATTTTAATGCTGAGAATTTGGGCTATTTATTTTAGAATTTCCTTAGCGTTATATAGCCGCATTTTCCTGACGCTCCCCCCGTAAGTAGTGGATATCGGCTTTTTTCTCCCAAATGAAAGGGGAGTAGCAGTGTTAATGGGTAAAGTTACTATTGCATTATTTTTGACAAATCGGTTCAATGTGAGTAAATTAACTTAGTAAGATGCAAACCATAGTGTAGAAGTATCTTTTATCACATAATCATGATAGGGTTAAAAACTCTTACTATATAAGAATTTTTCTTAAAATGTTCGAAGTAGAGATGAAGTAAACTATCATTACTAGGAGGAATTATTATGTCAAACTCTCAAACTATGGATAGGCTCGAACAGCAAATGTTCTCAGATGTTATTCGGGAACGTCGATCTGTTCGTACATTTGATCCAACAGTGCAGATTTCACGCGAAGAAATGACCGAAATGCTGGAGCTAGCAACGTTGGCTCCTTCGTCTTCGAACCTGCAGCCATGGCGGTTTCTAGTCATCGATAAACCGGAGTTGAAGAAAAAGCTATTGCCAATCGCGTTTAACCAACAACAAGTAGTCGAAGCTTCTGCCGTTATTGCTGTGCTTGGTGATGTGGAAAGCTACAAGAAAGCCGAAAAAATTTATGGACAGGCAGTGGAAGCAGGCTTTATGCCGGCTGATACGGCTAAATCATTCATCGAACGAACAGTTGGCATGTACTCAAACTTGCCGCCTGAAGTGGCTCGCCAAATCGTATATACGGATGGAGGCCTTATCTCGATGCAACTCATGCTTGTCGCCCGATCCAAAGGGTACGACACTGTTCCGATGGGAGGGTACGATAAAGCGAAGTTCGTAGAAGCTTTCGGAATTTCCGAACAGTTTGTGCCGGTTATGCTCATTGCTATCGGGAAAGCAACAAAACCAGGACATCCTACTACACGTCTTCCTATTGAGGATGTAGCTTTCTTTAACGAATTGCCATCGGAATAATACAAAAGAAACGAAGTATTGAAAATCAAATATAAAAAACTTTATTTTAACCCCCGTTCTTTCTAAGAACGGGGTTATTATGTGTTGAGGTTTTAATATCAAAGTCTAGTACAAACTTACACATTGACTTCCATTTGTGTTGAATTTTTTAGGCCAAATAGCCGAACAATAAGGTGCATTAACATCCATTCACTAAATTAGAACATCCCGTTCTCATTAGGGAATCCTCTGGAATGCGTTGTCCTATATCCCACAATTCAACGGTTTGGTTATCTTGGAAACGAAAAATATGTACAACAGCTCCTCCAAGACCCTCTGGATTCTGCCTAACATGAGAGTGAACCACAAGCGTATTTTTCGTATTTTTCTCTTGAATCGCAAGTTTGACCTCAAGGATTTTGTTGAGATATAAAGCTGCATTCTCTTCCATTTCGAGCATGAGCGATTCTGCATTGCCACGGAAATAGAGGTTGTGGTGACGAAAGTCAGAACTTATGTATGTCTGGTATGCTTCGCGAGCTTTCCCTGATGCGACGAGCAGTAGAAAGGACACTGCATTCTCTTTGAGTGAGTGGTTTGAAGTAATCAGTTGTTCCGTGCTCATTTTAAACTGCATTAAGTGGCAGATGCTCCTTTTTTATAAATGTGACAGGACGCTATTATGGTATAATATATTATAAGTTATTTTAGAAGAACAGGTGGCGATCATAATGGGGAAGAACAAAATTTTAACGATATTAGAGAAAGAATTAGAGATTGCCCTTGGCTGCACGGAGCCGGTTGCAATTGCCTTGGCAGCAGCGACGGCTAAAAGTTATATAACGGGACAAATAGAAGAGATTAACGTAAAAGCTAGCGGAAATATTATTAAAAATGCCAAGTCTGTCGGGATTCCGGGGATGACCGCCAAAGGTCTTGATTTCGCTGCTGCACTTGGAGCAATGTCTGGAGATCCAAATCAACAGTTAGAAGTTTTAAACGGGCTTACAATCCAGGATGAGCATATGGCGATAAAACTCATTGAAGAGGGTAAAGTAACAGCCGGACAGGCAGATACAACGAAAAGACTATATATTGAAGTGATTGTACGAACAGATAAGCAGTATTCGAGAGCGATAATTTCTGATAATCATACGAATATCACCTTAATCGAAGTGGATGGAAAAGCTGTGTACCGTGGTGGTTGTGAAAATATTGGGATTCAAACAAATGAAGAGGAATTAGAAACGCTTACGATTAATGAAATCTATGAATGGGTTCTTCAAGCAGACCTTACTGACTTAGGTCTAGTAAAAAGGAGCATTGATTTAAATCGAATGATTGGAATGGAAGGCCTTTCCGGAAATTATGGACTCAATGTCGGCAAAACAATTAAGGAAAATGTGAAAAAAGGAATCTTATCCGATGATTTAGCGACTTCGGCCATGTCTCTTGCAGCCGCTGGTTCAGATGCCAGAATGGCTGGTTCAATACTCCCAGTTATGGCGAATACAGGGAGTGGCAATCAGGGCATTGCTGTAACACTTCCGGTTGTAGCAGCGGCAGAGAAGCTACAAGTATCTGAGGAAAGGATGATTCGAGCGGTTGCCCTTAGCCATCTCATAACCATTCATATTAAATCTAAATTTGGTCGCCTATCTGCTTTATGCGGTGTAACCGCTGCAGGAATGGGGGCAAGTGGTGCAATTGTTTATTTACTTGAGGGTGGTCTTCAGCAAATTAAGGCAGCGATACAAAACACTATCGGCAATGTTTCTGGTATGATTTGTGACGGGGCCAAGGCTGGATGTGCTATGAAAGTCTCAACTTGTTCGAATGTCGCTGTTCAATCAGCACTGCTTGCACTAAACAATCAAGAAATCCAATCGACAGATGGTTTTATCCATGATGATGTTGAAAAGAGTATTGAAAGCTTTTGTAAGCTAGGAAATGAAGGAACACGGCAAACAGATGAACTCATTTTAAAATTAATGCTGGAAAAATAATATATTAAACATAATTATCTTTTAAAAGTCGGCAGCATTGCCGGCTTTTAAATTTTCAGCATAGAATCGAATTTATATTATTATTCTTATTCTGATATAAAAATGGAGGACCTTATGAATTTAAAAAACGGAGAATATAGAGTAATGATTAATGGGTTTGACAAAATGTCTCTTACATACATATGATATTCAATCCAATACTTGTCAATTGACAAAATAAACTGTAACGATTAAATTTATAGTATAAGAACTGTAATATTTTTCGTTACATTTTAACGGTATTGCCAAAATTTACGCAAGAAGTGTGAAAAGGTATGGTAACATTGTATACGACACCAAGCTGTGTGTCTTGCCGAAAAGCAAGAGCTTGGCTTGAGGAATATCAAATACCTGAAACTGTATTTTTTTCTACCGTTGCCAAATTGATTGAGTAAAACGTGCATTTTTTTATTATCTACGTTCAAACCAAATATATTGTAATGGTGTACCATTTTTGGTACATCCTTTTTATTATAATTTGTAAGTATTAATCGCAAAGTGTTTGCTATGTTCTATGAAAAAAAAATGGTTTTTAAACTTACATCAGAAAAACATGAACACGCACTTAATGCTGAATTCAATTAGCGATAATGCCACTGTGACAGTATTTATTGGCGAGTTACGTGAAAAAATTGAAAATGATCCGTCCAATCCGCAATATATTGAGACCATCTGGGGAGTCGGTTATCGCCTTAATGCTTAATTTCACCGGACAAAACTGTTAAATAAATACAAAGAGAACAATGGAACCATCACTATAGAATAGCGATGGTTTTGGGCAACTAAGCGCAGGGTATATAATTCCTTTCTGAAGAAACAGCGGTCGGACAACAAAACCTAAAGTTTATTAAATGGACTTCTAGATTCCACGGCCGTTATGGTTAGGGATTTATTATTTAATAAAATATTGCAGACTACGAAACTGAATCAGAAACAGGAAGGTCATATACTACATTTCCTGTTAGTTTAGATGATGTTTTATATATTAAGGCAATGAAAGTAAAAACTTATCATTATACTTCAACAAACGTTTTCCTAAAGCATAGATTATGGATAAATCCAACTTTTTAAAGGGGAAAACTCAGCATGATTTATCCGCATACGGAGCTGCGTTATGTAAATGATCAAATAGGTTTTGGAGTTTTTGCAACTAAATTCATTCCGAAGGGGACAATTACGTGGGCATTGGATGAGCTAGATCAAGTACTGGACCCGGCAATTCTTAATAGTCTAGACGAATACAGAAGCAAGATAGTAAAAAAATACTCCTATCGTAATCAGGAAGGAAAATATATTCTTTGTTGGGATATAGGGAGATATGTGAATCATAGTTTTCATGCAAATTGTATGGGAACAGCTTATGAATTTGAAATAGCTGTTCGGGACATTTATCCAGGGGAACAATTAACGGATGATTATGGTACTTTAAATGTGGATGAACCTTTTGAGCCTATCCCAGAAGTTGGGACCGAGCGGAAGCGGGTTTACCCTGATGATCTTCTTCATTTCTACGAAGAATGGGATCAAAAGGTAACTGGTGCACTAAAATACTTAAATGATGTTGACCAACCGTTAATACATCTTATTCAACCCAAATTCATGGAAAAGATAAGAATTGCAGCAACAGAGCAAATTCTCCCGGATTCAATCAAATGCATTTATTATGATCATCTTAAATTTAGTTAATTGGAAGGATAGGGTCAGACCCCCAACGTGCTAACGCTTTAGCGCACTGAGGGTCTGACCCAGTTTTCTTTTTCCCGTGGAGGACGATACTTGAAAATGTCCTTCTTGGCTAAGAGCCTCAGGGAAAAAAAGACGTAAAGGCAGCACGCGAGATGTTGGCGAATGCAGGACACTCTGATTATGAAAACGCCTATCCTGACATGCTGTTTGGAGGAATGAAGCAGCGCGCTGCTTTTATCCGTGCCTTATTGAGCCCGCAAGAGGTGATCTGTCTTGATGAGCCTTTTTCAGCTTTAGATGAGTTAACCCGGTTTGAAATGCAGAAATGGTTAATGGACATGTGGGAATCGCATCGGCGGACGATTCTTTTTATTGACAGAGTACGTGACATTAATCCCGACAAAACGTGTGCCAAATGAGCTTTATCAACGAGTGCGTAAACACTATGACGAAAAACAGTATGTTGACCTTGTTTTAATAATTAATCAAATTAATAGTTGGAATAGAATTTCTATTGCAATGGGGAATACTGCAACTGAAAAATAATTACTATCAAAGACATTTTAGAATATAGATCTCAGATAGATTGGAATCGAGTAGGAGGGGGTGACTAACATCCGACATCTCACACCACCGTACGTACCGTTCGGTATACGGCGGTTCAACTAAGTTTGACGTAAAAATTCATATCTGTGATATAGGCTTTTCAACCCTCGGTTACTCCATAAAGAGTTATCGAGGGTTTTGTGTAGAATCGGCCTCCTTGAGCAAAACACTTTATCTAGTAAAAAACAGAAATTTTTTGAAAAAATAGCAAATTCCTATTATAATAAAACTAACCATTTTTAAGACCAAGTACTAATATGTAGTAATAATTTCAAATAAACTGGAGATAAAACATGTCAATCGAAACGAAACAAAGGAAACCAAGAATTTCTGCTTATTTTAAGACACTCGGAATCAAGGGCTGTAAAAGCAAGCGGGGCTTTTGGAAGCACGTTACTGGAGTAGATTCAGTCTTGGCAGAGGAACTTGAACCACTTATATGCCGCAAAAAGCAGGGAAATATTTATGAGGTAAAGAATGGTACTCTGCCTTTCAGCTTGGCAGTGGAATCATGGACGAAGTCATTTCATAAGTCTTTCCTGACTTGGATAAACCAGCAAAAACAGCTAAAGCCAAAGCGAATTTTGGAAATCGGATGTGATAATGGATTGTTGGCATGCTGGTACGCCACACGGTTTCCGGATGCGGAGATAATTGGAATCGATCAGTCAGGGAACGGAATCCGGTGTGCCAAAGAGTTGGCTAAGCAGCTAGGTCTTACTAATGTGAGCTTTTATCGAATCGATTTTATGGATTTAAGTGAGCATTTTTTGCTGAACTCTTTTGATCTCATTATTTCTGTGCGGGCCTTTCATGAGATTATGGGACCACTTTTCTTCCCAAAGTATTGGTCACTACCAGATTACTTGAAGGAAAATCCAACATATGGAGACAGTAAGTATTTACAAATAGTCGATGATTTGTTAACCGAGGACGGAACCTATCTCTCTTGTGAGCGATTGGAAAACCCCGCAGATGTCGGGAAGTGGGCAAATTCGCTGTCACAAGCCAATCTCCAAGTCCAGTGGGATGACTGCGACATCATAGATTATCATGAGTTAGGAGCAAATAAGCGTTCTCCTATTATTGTAGCGACAAAAAGGCAGACTGAGATCACAACCTTAGAAGGTATGGAACACCTTTATACGAAAGATCATCCAATCGTATTAGAGTTCGGGAAATCCTACAGCGGGGCGAAAGCTGAGTTTGCCTATCACCGCTTGGGGGAGAAAACATTCAAATCAGGCCACTATCTGGATGTGCCCAACCACTGGCATATGTTTCGATTTGAAATTTGGGAGACCAGCAGTTTTCTGATTGTCTATAATTACGGTAATATGGGGCATCGTCATTTGGACATACTTCCTGCCGGTGCATACTTAGAGGCACAATTGCTGATAGAGGAGGCAAAGGAAAAGTCCAGTCCTCACGGACCAATTGTATAATACAACAGAATGGAAGCACGTCCAGAACTTAATTCAAAGGCAATAAAGAAACTATTGGGTTTAAATAAAATTAATTTGCAGAATTAGAGAGTCTACATGAAATTGTAGGCTTTTAGAGAATATTTATGAATTAACTGCGGATTGAATCAGTGATTGGAAGCTTTATCGATTTGAAAAAAGGAATTTTGAAATCAATATAGAATATTTATTTGCTAACGTATTAATAGAATAGATTGCTTGAAAATTAGCGGAGGTGGAAAAATGAAGGCGTTATTTATCGGTGGGACAGGAACGATTAGTTCTGCCATTACGAAGCAATTGGTAACAATGGGATGTGAGCTTTACCTTCTTAATAGGGGGAATCGAAAGCATCGCTTGCCTGAAGGGGTAAATTTCCTTCAAGCCGATATTAATGATGAAGACCAAGTTTCCAGACTGATTGAAGATTTAGAATTTGATGTCGTGGCTGATTTCATTGCGTTTGAACCTGCACAACTGGAAAGAGATTATCGCTTATTTAAGGGGAAAACGAAACAATTTATCTTTATTAGCTCTGCTTCTGCTTACCAAACTCCTTTGTGCGACTATCGAATTACAGAAGGAACGCCATTATCAAATCCATATTGGCAATATTCGAGAAATAAGATTGCTTGTGAAGAGTATTTGCTGAAACTTTATCGAGATGAAGGCTTTCCGATTACGATTGTAAGACCAAGTCACACCTATGATGAACGTTCGATTCCACTTGGTGTACATGGAAGCAAAGGTTCCTGGCAGGTAGCGAAACGAATGCTGGAGGATAAACCCGTTATTATTCATGGTGATGGAACATCCCTGTGGACGATGACACACAATTGTGATTTTGCTAAAGGGTTTATTGGTTTAATGGGCAATATTCATGCAATCGGTGAATCTGTTCATATCACTTCAGATGAAAGTCTTACCTGGAATCAAATTTACCAGACAATCGCGGACGCACTCGGAGTTAAACTCAATGCGATCCATGTGTCATCTGAATTTTTGGACGCATGCAGTAAAGAGGATTACAGGGGTGGATTATTGGGGGATAAGGCCAATTCCGTCGTTTTCGATAATACTAAACTAAAAAGACTGGTTCCCGATTTTGTTGCTACGACCCGATTTGACCAAGGAATTAAGCAAACGGTCGAATACATATTAGCTCATCCTGAACTGCAAATATCGGATGAGGATTTTGACAATTGGTGTGACAGAGTAGTTGACGCATTAAATACCGCTTTAAAGATGATTAATGAATAGATCTTTTAAAAAGATGTTCTTTCAAAATGAAGGTAACTTTGGAATAGGGGACGGCAAAAGTGCCGTTGTTTTATTCCGTCAATTAGCAATCAAAAAGGCCAGGTATCTTTACCTGACCTTTTTTTGATATATTAGCCAACATTCCTCCAGCTATTACCCCAAAAATTAGGGTTCTAATTGTCATAGGTACAGTAAGCTGTCCTGATGTCTAGCAATAAATTTATGTTAATAACTTATTCATCTGACTTTTGCTTTGGCACGAGAAGCATCGAGTTGCTTATTGATATCTTCGACGTCTTTATCTGAAAGTGGATAAAGAGCCATAACAATCATCGAAACAATAGCAAGCGCTGCTGGAATCCATATAGCTGTTATATTGATACCGGAAAGAGCACTTGCTGTTTGTTTCGCCGCATTTCCATCGAAGCCATAGGCAGCAAGGAACCAGAGCGGAATGGCACCACCAAGAGTGAAACCAATCTTGAAGAAGAGACCCATGATAGCGTTGATGATAGCAGCATTACGTTTGCCAGACTTCATTTCACCATAAGAGACAACCTCTGGAACGAGTGCCCACATGAAACCAGTCGCTGAAGTGAGACCCCATTGTTTGATAAAGGTTGAAAAATAGGCAAGGAAGAGTGAATCGTGCATGCCATCTAACGACCATACCCAAGTAAGGATTTCACCAACAACAAACATACCAAGGAAGAAATGGAAGAATCCCTTTTTACCAAATATTTTCCTCAATTTTGGCCAGAAGACTGGGAAAGCAATACCAGGGATGGAGGCGATGAGACCTACTGCACCCATCCAGTCTGAGTGGTTGACTGTGTATTGGTTAAAGAAGCCATTCACTGTGTTCATAAAGAACATGAAGGTGAAAGCAAGCATAAAGAAGAAACCCAGAATGACGAGTGGTTTGTTGTTCTTCAATTCAAGGAACAGGTCGGTAGTTTTCACTTCTGCAGATTGTTCCGCAGTTGCGACAACGCGTTCTTTAGTGAGGCGGTAGCAGAAGTACAAAGCCACAGCGCCAAGTACCATGTAAACCATGTAAACCCCAAACCAAGCGTGACTTGCAGATACATCCGTATAAGTACCCATGTTGATCTTGAGACCAAAGAGACCTGTGTCTTTGAGTGAGCGGTCTTTTGGGGCTGCCATTTGGACAAACATTGGAAACAGTGTGTAAACCAAGAGGTTAGCAATGTTAGCCAGCATCATACGAGTGGTTGTGATTTTATCTACGGATTCAGGGTCACGTGTGAGTGAAGCATTCAGGGAACCGTAAGGAATGTTAACGACGGAATAAACCAAGTCGAGCAGGAAGTAAGTGATAAAGGCTATTGGCACTGAACCACGAATTGCTGGAATTGGAACAAAGAGCATCGCTGACAAGATAACAAGTGGAATACCTGCAATCAGAAGCCAAGGACGATATTTACCGTTCTTGAATGTACGTCTATCGACGTAGGTACCAACCATCGGATCCCAGAATACGTTGACGATGCGGACAAACAAGAAGATGAACCCAGCTGCTGCCGTACCTATGGCATTAACGGTAGTGAGATAGAGAGCCAGGAATCCTCCGACTGTACCAAATACGAGGTTTTGGGCAAAGTCTCCAAGACCGTAACCGATACGTTCAGAAAGGCTGAGCTTATGGTACTCGTTTTGTTGAATATTTTGTGTGTTCATTTGTTTAACAGTTGATTCCATTAAAGCCATGTCAAAGATCTCCTTTTCAGTTAAATTTTATATTGATTTATCCGCTTACAATAATAAACATTAGTAAAATAGTCTATTTGAAAAAATGAGCCACTCGATTTTTAAAGTCAAAAAATTAGGGTTAACCGCTTTCAGCGATGGTGAAAAATTAGAAACTCATTAAGCAAACCTCATAAAAATAGGTAAATGCTTTATAATCATCCTAAACAAAACTTAAAATCATGCGAACGGTAAATATGTTGCGTTTATTCTGATTTAAAGCTTTTTTTCACTTCTTTAACTAGTATTTCACTTTGAAACCGTCTACACACATTATCAAAAAAAACAATACTAGTTTAAACTTTGTTTGTTTATCGGATAAACTAAGTGATGTCTGTATATTAGCACATATTTTTTAATTGAACAATATACAAATTTATAAAATTTTTACGATATAATAAAAAATAATCAAAATAAAGGAATCGGTAGTTAGTTTGAAAGGATAAACAAATAAAGAGATGAGGAGAAAAAGTAAATTTTGCAGATCAAAACTATATTAAAATACATAGACAAAAGCTATTCTGAGTACCATTATGAAACACTACCAAAATTGGAGTTAAATTAATGGTTCAATACGTGCTTAAATTATTAGAGAGATAAACTTTAAACTTTGGCAGATACTAATTTTCGTCGCCAATTAAAACAAAAAGATTAGGAATCCTGCTTTTTTTCGGAAGGAAACAGCAGGATTATCTCTATACTGGACAATCAAATGAAGGGAGAATTTAATCCTATGGAAGAGAATTTCAAGGAGAGTTTAAATTTAACAATTGATGGAAACCGTCTTTGGACCCAATTAATGGCCTTTGGAAAAATAGGAGAAGAAGACAATGGCGGCGTCACTCGAACATCATTTGATCAAAATGATATCGAAGCACGAAAATTTTTTCTGAAACTACTGGAACAAGCTGATTTATTCCCTTATATGGACGCAGCAGGGAATATCTTTGGGCAAATAATCGGTAAAAACCCCGAATTACCTGCCATTCTTATTGGTTCTCACCTTGATACAGTAAATTCTGGCGGGCGTTTCGATGGCGCCATGGGTGTTCTAATGGGTGTTGAGGTACTTTGTACGTTGAAAGAAAAGGGAATTCAACCAGAAAGAACGATAAAGGTTGTATCCTTAACAGATGAGGAAGGGGCTCGTTTTGATTATGCTTTTGTAGGCAGTACCACTTTGGTTGGGACGGAAGGTTCGGAAAAATTAAAGGAAAATTTAGCTGCAGCAACAGATAAAGATGGAATCTCCTATCTAGAGGCCATGAAGCAAGCCAGTCTAGAAGGGGAATATTTTAATCAGATTAATCCAGACCTTTTAGAACAAGCTCAGTTAGGTAAAAATGACGTAAAAGCTTATATTGAAGTACATATTGAGCAAGGAAAAGTGTTAGAAAATAAAGATTTAGCTGTTGGAATCGTTTCGGGGATATCTGGTGGAGAATGGGCGGAAATAACCATCATGGGTGAAGCGGGGCATGCAGGAACAACCAGGATGAAAGAAAGAAAAGATGCTTTAACAGCTGCAGCAGAATGTATATTAGCCATTGAAAAAATAGCACAGGACAATAGCGGAAGTGTTGCGACAGTAGGAAAATTGGAAGTAAAACCTGGAAGTAGTAATGTCATTCCTGGGAGAGTGGATTTTACACTGGATGTTCGGGATATATCGAATGAACGGCGTAAACATACGGTTACTCAAATCTATCATTCCATTCGGACAATTGCTGCAAACCGTGGTTTAGGGTGTGAAATTAGGCAGGTTCAATCCCTATCTTCTGTGATGAGTTCACCAATAGTGATGAAAGCAGTAAAAGATTCTCTGCAAGAATTACAGTATCCTGTTTATGAATTACCAAGCGGGGCTGCTCATGATGCGATGGTGTTGGGAGAACTCACAGATATTGGAATGATTTTTGTAAGGAGCCGCAATGGCATAAGTCATCATCCAGATGAGTGGAGTTCTTTTGAAGATGTTGCCATTGGGTGCGAGGTACTATTCAGGACAACGTTAAAACTACTATAAATAATGAATCACTAAATTAAGAAAAAAGTGAACCTTTACTTCCTTATAAGAGGTATTGTTAATTAAATATAAGAAATTTGCAATACTCCTAGATGTGCCCCTTTTTGGGCTGAGAGAATAACACATGTTTTTGTAGCGTTAGTTATCCATTCAAATGGATAGCTATTTTTTTTAGCTCTGTTAAGTTTAATGTTGATAATTCCATAATAATTAAGGAGAAACCCATAAATAATGAGTTCTCGCTTAGTTGAAAAAGTGAAACTACTGTCGAGTATTACTGTGAAATAATTTATCTTCGGGGTGAGAGATTTTATTAGTTACCATTCCAATGATAGATTATTTGGACAACGCCAGACGAGAATGTTCTTGTATTAACCATTTTTAAATTTATCCTCTCTTTTATATCAGCAAACATCGGTTTTCCTTCTCCCAAAACAACAGGGTGAATAGATAATCTAAATTCATCAATAAGCCCTAAATTGATAAAAGTTGTAATGAGACTTGCTCCACCATATAGCCAGATGTCTTTACCAGCCTCTTTCTTCAATTTATTTACTTCTTCAAGAATATTATCATTTATAAATATTGCTTGATTATCAGGCTCTTTTTGTGAACTGGAAAACACATATTTCTTTTTACTATGAACCAATTTCCAAATTTCCTTTTCGGTATCAGAGTTTTCACTTTTTGGAAGATATTGTCCCCATAAATCGTAGCTTTTTCTACCATATAGAATAGTATCAATTTGATTCAAAAAATCAGTGAACCCCATATCAGGGTCCATAATGCACCAATCAACCTCTCCATTTTTCCCTTCAATAAAACCATCTAAAGTAACTGCTAAATCTAAAATTATTCTTCTCTGTTGAATGTTATTTGTCATAGCTCTTCATCCTTTTATCATTCAGTTTTTGATTCTTCTGCCTCGTTGAATAAGGATTACACAACGAATTTAGATATTCGCAGGCTATACCCAATGCCGAATGTTTGTTCCTATCTTGATTTTATCAATAATTCGGACAGGTATCAAATATCAACATTTACGCTTTAACCTACCCTGTCCTTTTTCACTTTATATATATATAGTGACAGCTACGACTGCCGTACCGGTAGCAAAGATCGGATAAAAAATATACATAATCCATTCTCGATAATCGTGTAATTCGTCTTTCATATAATGAGTACAGAACATATATAGATGTCTAAGGGCTCCCAACTCGTAGCCAAACTCATGCAAGAAGCAAGAAAACAAACAGGCATCATCTATCCAGCAGATTGAAAGGGAAACATAGGTTCAGTTCAAACCTGTCCCTTGTCGATTTATATAAAAAAGATATAAATAAGAAACTAAACTAATATTTAAAATATAAAAAAATTTCTGTTAATATAATTATAGAAAATTAAAATTGAATAACAATAAAATCTTTAAAGACAGAAATATATGATTAACACAAATGATTTCTGCACTTAAAGAACTGATTTTATGAACGGGAGGGTTTTAAATGATTAGTGTGGAACAGAATCAAAAATTAACTAGAGTTGGTAAAGGAACACCTATGGGAGAATTATTAAGGCGTTATTGGCATCCTATTGCAGCAGTTACAGAATTCGAAGATAAGATTACAAAGCCAGTTCGTCTTATGGGGGAAAACCTCGTGTTGTATAAAGATCTATCTGGAACGTATGGATTGATAGATCGGCAATGCCCCCATAGACGTGCTGACATGGCATATGGTTGGGTTGAAGAGTGTGGCTTAAGGTGTAGCTATCATGGATGGACCTTCAATGAGAATGGAAGTTGTATTTCCCAGCCCTATGAAGATACTATAAAAGGAGCAGAGAAAAACCAAAAGTTCCGTGATTCCGTTGAAATGACATCTTATCCTGTACAGGAAATGGCAGGAATGCTTTTTGCCTACTTGGGACCCTTGCCAGCACCTGAACTTCCTCGATGGGAAATTTTTGATTATAAAAATGGTTTTGCTCAAATTGTTATATCTGAAATCCCGTGTAACTGGTTACAGGGTGTTGAGAATAATCTTGATCCCGTTCACTTCGAATGGATACATGAGAATTGGACGGAGCGACAAAGCGGTAAGAAACACAATCCAGCTGCTACGCATTTGAGTATTGATATCGATGTGTTTGAATATGGCCTTACGTATAGACGTACCTTGCAAGAAAAGTATGAAGAAAATCCAGATGATCGTCGGCAGCGTCTCATTTCAAATGATTATTCTCGGTTGCACCTAATGCCAAACCTCTTTTGTCCGATAGGTACTCATCTTGAGTACCGTGTTCCAATAGATGATAATAACACTCTTAGCGTTTCATTTTCTTGGGAAGCAGTTCCTTTAGAGCAACAACCTTATATTCAAAACCGTATACCGCATTGGTATGCTCCGATAAAAGATTCGGAAACAGGAAAATGGATTACGACTCACGTGCTCAATCAGGACATTGTTGGATGGGTAGGGCAAGGAACTGTTACAGACAGAAACAATGAACATCTCGGGGCTTCAGACGTAGGAATCGTCGCTCTTAGAAAGGGCTTAAAGGCAAACTTAGAAGCAGTTGAGAAAGGGCTTGATCCATCAGGAGTTATTAGAGATCCAGAAAAAGCCAAACTAGTCCAATGGCCAGAAGATAGACGTTCTGTGTTGGAAAAAGGATTGCCTTTTGAGGATTGGCGTCGGAAAAAACTGCATGAATTAAGGCTAACTATTGGAACAGATTTCTCGAAAAGAGATTATTACGCGTTTAGTGCAGGGCAACCCGAGGATGTAAAGCAAGAGTATGAACAAGCTATGGGTATAAAAACAAAAGTAGAGCTATAGACAAGCGTTAATATCAACTGAACCTTACGAACACAAAATAACCTTGCCGGTTGACAAAATTGAATGCTGCGTCCTTGAATGATGACCCAGCTTATATGTCGAAGGGTACTGAACGAAATATAAAAAAACGGCACTGAACATAGAGTGAACCTTTCAAGGGCTTGGACAGAGTTCGTACGACAGTCGAGGGAAAAGGGCTGGTGTGCATATTTGATTGAATAGAGGTGTAATTTATTGGAATCCTATGAAACTAACATACAAAAAGAAAAAAGCCAACTCCTTGATCAGATAGAAAGAAAGGATTGTTCACTCATTGAAGACTGGTTATATCCTACGTGTGGAGTGAAAATGATTGAAATAAAAATGGAGAAAGGGCGCACGCGAAGAATAGGCAATGAGTTTAAGAGGGTATACAGAGATACAATCATTGGAACTATTTGTGGAGAAAAGAATCTTATATTATTCGTTAAAGAGAACTCAGAGGGAATGGTCCTTTTAGAAAAACTATGAATATAATCTGGACTCCTATTAATAGAACAGGCGTCACCTATGCTAGAGAGGTAAGAAACACATTGGGATTCACATATGAATTCTAATGTGTTTTTTCGTTGTACTAGATCATTACCAGGAACAAATTAACGAAATTTAAAAAGTCATTTTGGAAAAATTCCAACTCACTCTGTCCATTTTTCCTTTTTACTTCTATATAGAAGAGAGGCGGAAGTCTCAATAGAAGGTTGAAACTAAGGAGGAGTAGAACATGAGGAAAAAATTAGCGGGAGGGGCATTCATCGTAGCCGCATCACTTTTTGCTGTTCATCCCTCAGAAACAAACACAGGTGAAAATAGTTCAGTCAAGCATACTACCAAGGATGTGCTTACTGGAGAAGTGGTGGAGCAGGAACCTGAGCAAATTCCTATTACACTAGTGGAAACCATCGATGGGGATACAATTAAGGCAAGAGTAAGGGGAAGGTTGAAACCATTCGTTATTTATTGGTCGATACCCCTGAATCTAAAAGGCCAGGTATGTGCAATCAGCCATTTGCAGAGGAAGCTTTCCAAAGAAATAACGAGTTGGTTAGAGACGGAAGTCTATCATTGGAGGTGGAGGAGGGACCGTCAAGAGATTCCTACGGCAGATTACTTGCATATGTTTATGTGGATGGAAAGTCCGTTCAAGAAACGCTGATCAAGGAAGGTTATGCACGGGTGGCGTATATTATGGATCCACCCTATAAATATCTTAACCTATATAAAACAGATGAAAATCTAGCAAAGAAGAGCAAATTAAGGATTTGGGGCACGAAGGACTATGTGTCGTATAAGGGGTTTATTGGGTGTGTGCGATAAGGAAAAAGAGATCTAATAAATAAAAATTAGAGCTCTTTTCGTTGTAACCAAGTAGAACATTTCTTCTTTAAGGAAGTAAACCTTGAAAAAGTGATATCTTGTATCATAAACTTGTACAAGGGACGATTGTATGGAGTCATTTCTCCATTGCTGTACACTTTAATAAACTGAGAGTCTGACCCCAATTTTCAATTCAATAAATAAAGGAGTAGTTAACATGCCGCTTAAAGTAATTTCGCCGAAAGCTCTTGATGAGAAACTTCAAAATAATGAACCGATCTTCCTCCTCGATGTACGTGCTGAAGAAAAATACAATGATTATCATATTACAGATTCAAATATCAAGAATCAGAATATCCCTAAGAATATAATCTTCGATCTTGAGGAGAATGGAGTAGAAGGGCTGCAATCTTTGCCCAAAAACAGTGATATTGTTATAACATGTACAACCGGAAATTCCGCCAGGAAATGTGCAGAAATTTTATCAAAAAAAGAATACCAAGTTACATTACTTGATGGTGGGATTACCGCTTGGAAACAATACATAGACACAAAACACAAAGACATGTAGAAAGGGTAGACAAACAAGGATAGGGTCAGATCCTCAACGTGCTAACATTTAGCGCACTGAGGGTCTGGCCCCATTTTCAGTTTTCCCGTTCCACCGATTTTGTCAGTTGTTTATTATTTTCGGCAGCATTTCGGTGAAAATCTCGACATACATGGATACTAGCATTATTATTGCGGGGATGGAAAGAATCACAAAGGTGAGGTAGGCAATCTTCATCCTGCCCTTTGATTGGTCGGACCAGTCCGTAATGTATTCAATTAGGAATGCAAGAATGACAGATCCGATAAAAAATGAAACTGAAAATAAAGCTATTCCTATCGGTGCTTGTGGTCCAAACAATTCATTACCAGGATTGGACAGAAACAAAGGAGTTCCATAGATAATTAATAGAAACAAACCAAATAATAAACCTTTAACCACCCAACTTTTTCTTGAACGATGAAAAAGGAATGTGTATACAATACTATTTGCTAGGGTTACAGCAATACCGAGTATTACGATTAACAGTGTTCCTGATAAATGAAATCCACTCGCTAGTTGAGGAAAGAAATAAGCAATGATTCCCATAACTAATCTTAACAATATTCCAAAAATAACCCATGTAAAAAGAGCTGCGACATAACCAATACCTTACAATTTTGCCGTTCTTGCCCATCGATTGGAACTTGTTTTCTTGTCCACCTCACTGTTTAACTGTCCACTCATGGCAATGTCTCCTTACTTTAATAAAATGGCTAACGCAATATTTAGTATATTCAGACTGTTTCGTCCTTACGATAGGAATGATATTAATACATGCCTAAGGCACCAATCGAATGAAGAATTTTTTATGAATGAAGTTGAGCATAAAGATAAGATCCCGTGTAATGCCAGACTATTCGTGTGATTGTATTTCAAAAGGGGGGATATACGATGTCGGGACTCAATGTTCGTTATGGCGAAGTATCGGATTTAAATGGAATGATTCAATTGGACCGAAAGCTATATCCTCAAGATTGGCACGTTGAGCGTTCATTTGTAGAACGATTACTTGAACGAAACAAAAGAGTGTATAAAATTGTAGAGGACAATGGAGAGTTAAAAGGCTATAGCAGTTTAATATCTTTGAATAAAAGAACGTACGATCAATTATTATTGGGCCAAATAGATGAATCAAGAATTTGTCATCACGCGTTAGCTTATAAGAAAGGGAGAGAAGTGTATATTTATTTATCGTCCATTATAGTCGATATTCTTCATGAAGACAGGAAGAAATACAGTAGGGCATTAATAATGGCATTGCTGGATTGGATCGAAGATATTCAGGAAACTGGAGTCGTGATAAAGGAATTCGGTATGATCGCGATTACAGAAGCTGGGAATCGAATCTGTCAACGTTTGGGATTTAAAATGGCAGGGGAAGTAAAAGAGCATGGCGAAACCTATAATGTCTATAAAGGAACGGTTGAGGATGTTAGGAATGGAATAGTAGGAAAACAACTGATGGGATGAAGGGGGAATGGTCCAATGTTCAAAGTGCCTGACACCTTAGGTGATTAGGTACAGCTATAATTAATAAATTGTAGAAGAAAAAGCAAATAAGAAAAGCAGTTCGTTAGGAGGAATAGCTACATGGTAAAAGCCACGGAGAAGGAATTGGAGGTAATTGTAAAATTTGCATTGATGCTTTGGCCGGCATGTGATTCGAATGAGTTGAAGGAAGAATTTAGCGAATTATTACAGGACCAAGATGCTGCTATTTTTTTAGCAAAAGAAGGAACGGAATTTGTTGGATTTGCTCAATGTCAGCTTCGAAAGGATTATGTAGAAGGAACGGAAAGTAGTCCAGTGGGATATCTCGAAGGAATTTTTGTACAGGAGGTCTTTCGAAGAAACGGGATGGGAAAACAGCTTTTGGCAGCCTGTGAAATGTGGGCAAAGGAACGGGGCTGTAAAGAATTTGCAAGTGATCTGGAACTAGATAACCTAGATAGTTTAAGATTTCATCTCAAGAGTGGATTTCAGGAAGCCAACCGAATTATTTGTTTAACGAAAAAATTATAATAATCGAACCTATTTCCACAGAGACGCGTGCAAAGTATTTCATCGGTTGGAAGTGAACTTACAAAACTTTACCAAGCTATCCTAATTTTAGGGATAGCTATTTGTCTTAGTATCATTGGAGCTTGGGAGTGATTTCGTGGGTCTATATAAAGAGAGGAATATCAAAGCTGGTGCTACGGCAGCCTTATTTTACCCTGACTACTTGCTTGTTGAGTGGTATTTTTTGTTTTGTACTACTGCACTATAGTCCCTACCTCGATACAAAAATCCCCACTGGTTACTATTTTTTCGCTTAACTTGTCCATAAAGGTTGCTAGATAAATTTTTCTGATTTACCTACACTTTACTTGATATTCACAATCTATCAACATTCATCCTCTATTATTAACATGTACATTACTAGGTTAGGATGGAGGTACTTTTATGAAAAAGGTCAATTCACAAATAGGTTTAGACAGACGAGACTTTATTAAAAAAGGTGGTTTAGGTGCACTTGCCCTCACAGTTGCATCAGCCGGAATTCCAGTAAATTTTTTAAGCAACACAGCTCATGCAGAGAAATTGGATCACAATGTTACACTCCAATTTAAACCTGGTGGAAAGTTCAAAATTGTTCAGTTTAATGATACTCAAGACGATGAACGTATTGATCGCAGAACCATCCAACTTATGGAGAAAGTTCTTGATTCCGAGAAACCTGACTTTGTCGTGCTTAATGGTGATAACATTTCTGGGGGTTGCGATACTCCTATGGAGATGAAACAAGCTATAAACAATGTAGCCCAACCGATGGAAAAAAGAGGTATCAAGTGGGCGGTTACATTCGGGAACCACGATGAAGATTCTTCCCCAAAAAGTGGGCTTAATGAAGAAGACATGTTGAAAATTTACATGTCCTATAAATACAATATGAATCAGCCAGGGCCAAAAGGAGTTACCGGAACTGGGAATATGAACCTTATCATTAAGAACTCTAGAGGTAACAAAGCTGCATTTAATCTTTGGCTGTTAGATAGTGGAAGGTATGCACCGCCTACCATTGCTGGTCAAGATTTTAAAGGATACCCCGCATGGGATTGGCTCCGCTTTAATCAGGTAAGCTGGTATTATGAAACATCAAAGAGAATAGAGAAGCAATGGGGATATAAAGTTCCTTCGCTCGTGTTCATACATATCCCTCTATGGGAACATCGATATATGTGGTATGCAAGCGTTGATGAGAGAACTGATGCTAACCATACCCTAGCGGTTACAAAGCATAATATAGTAGGAGAAAGAAATGAAGAGGAATGCCCGGGTCCAGTTAACAGTGGTTTGTTTTCGGCCATGCTAGAGAGGGGCGACGTAAAGGGCGTCTTTTGCGGTCATGATCACGTCAATAACTATATGGGTAATTATTATGGAATTTTGCTTGGTTACTCCAGTAGCACAGGGTTTGGCGCTTACGGCCTACCAGGATCTGAAAGAAATAGACTTCGAGGAGCCAGAGTATTCAATTTAGATGAAAATACAGAAGGCACGCTTACTGAAACCCACATGGTATTCGCTAAAGATTATGGAATTGACTTAACAGCGAATGATCAAAGTGTTGACCCTGAGCCACTACAGGAGATTGGGAAAAATAAGAATATAAATATTGAGGTCAAAAACTAAAAACAATTGTTCTCGTAATTGCTATTTCTAGCAAAAAACAGGTCAAACCCTTGACCTGTTTTTCCTTGTTCTTATATTGTTACCTATTTACAAATGGCTGATTCATTTACCGCAAGAAGCCTTTTTTTTACTTTACGGGCAATGGAACGCTCTTTCATTTACCGCAAGAGCCCCTTTTTTCACTTCTCGGGCAATGGAACGACCCTTTATTACCGCAAAGAGCTCTTTTTTTTCTTCTTGAGCAATGAACCACCTTTCATTTAGAATAAATGATTCCTAATTATACAACATTACATAATAGGAATTTAATTTTTAAACTGATACTAGTTAGATACCAATGAGTTTTTGAAAAAATCCGCATGTTTGTCACTAGCCATTGTTTTGAGTTCTTTAACATTTACATCAGCATATGCAACAAAACGAACCACACGGCGGAAGTAGACGTGCTGGATTTGGCGGAAAGAACTGATGATGCAACACAGTATTGCATTCTTGTGGACTATTATCGCTACTCAAACCAAAACTACTGAAACGTATCGTCTACATCGAAAAGCTACCATTCTTAAACTATTACTTATAGGGGACTTGGCGGAAAAACTGGAACTATTCATGATCTGAATGAGCTGTTTACGATTTTAAATTTGGAACAAAGATAATGGATTAAAACAATAGCCGTCATGTGACTTTTCACATGACGGCCTTTTTTATTTATTGGTGGTAGAACTGTTGAGGCTTTCCATTTGTTCACCAGAGGAATCCTCAATTTCATCACTTGCTTCTTCGACTGTGTCCATTTTTTTGTTATTCGTCTGAAAAATATCTTTAGATACGGTGTTAAGCTTATTAACAAAGCGATTAAAACCAAGTCCTACAAAGAAAGCAATGCTAATCGGTGCATATGGAGTATCTTGATAATCTGTAAATTGAATTAAAAGTATACCGCTTTGGATAATAGTGACGGCTACAACTGCCGTACCGGTAGCAAATATCGGATAAAAAATATACATTATCCATTTTCGATAATCGTGTAATTCGTCTTCCATATAGTGAGTACAGAACATATATAGATGCCTAAGGGAACCGCCAATGGCTCCAGCGAAAAAATAGTACAAAAAGATTTTGATATCAGAAATGAATGGAAGAAAATTTTCCAGTGCACCGGTCCCCAACATGCCGACCGCAAGGAAACTGCCAAAAAACAGAAGGGAAAGGTATGTCAAAATAACTGCTTTTAACCATCTCTTCATTCGTGCACCTCCACTTGTTGCCATCCTATGTAGATGCAGTTTTAAATGTCACTACCTGACGAATTAAAAGACAAAGGTACCTTGGCCATTCTTAGCTGTTTATCGAACTTTAATCGCTCCATCCAGTTGTAATAGTGTTACATTGTTGGTTTCTACGGTTTCCCTTTGCCTTAAAAAATAGGCATATTAATTAGACCCGAGAGACTGTATTAATATTATTGAATTTGCTGAGGACCTAAAAAAGAGTGATTAAAGAAACTATCTCTTCTTTAGAAATGTAAACTTCTTTGGACATAGTAAAGGTTTTTGCTGTTTTTAACTAAATAATAATATTATGTAAACTAACGTCAATTTGGGTATTCTTCGATTCATAGAGGGCTTATTTCATTTTTGTAGAATTATTTCAAAGGAGTATATAGAGTTGTTTGTATTCATTTTAATGCTCAAACGAAAATGCAGTAGATTCCTTTAATCACCAGGTAAAAATCCAGGATTTAAAATTAACAACAAAAAAATCAGGATTAGAATGCGACATTTTTTCTTTGTTCGGTAATTCTTCATATAACATTAGTTCAGAAGTTGGAGATGTGGTTACAATCAAACAAACGGTAATAAAAAACCTCATTTCATCACCTATTGTAGACCCTAATGGCGTTGAAATTACAAATGACCAGGTTTTTAGTTTGTGAAAAGATGTACTTAAATAAAACGTGTGCTTGAGTTCAAGAAGGATTGCAGCTGCAATCCTTTTTTGTTATTCAGCTAACGGGGCAGGTGTGCGGCCGAGCCTTGGTCGTATCATATAACGGGTGGGATTCCCGTCGAGTAAGAACTAGCCATTCGCTCGTAGCGAGTCTTGGAGGGCTAAAGGTAACTTTAGTCTTTAAGCGTAGACAGTTAGGTGGAGCAGCCGTCAAGGCTGAGAATCTTATGGAGTGAAAGTCTCCTGTCATCAATTGACCGATTCGGATGACTAGCATATCCAATGCGTGGGGAGGTAACGAACTACGTTCTGCTTGGAAGTAAAAGTCACGGCGGCCTATTCTACACAGAGAGAATAAGGTCGGAACAGTCTGTGTGGCGAGCAAACACAGAGGCCAGAAGGAATTAACGAATACTGCAATCCCGAAATCTACGCCCCTCAAAGAAACTGTTCGAGGGATGTTTCGCTTAGCGTCGACCTTTGTCTAACGGGGGAAGACCGATGTCTTACGGGAAGAAACGGTCAAAAGCACCGTAAGAGCAGCCGGGGTATGGGTTCTGGCATCTGTGGAAAGATTTTCAGAGATAACGACGGGAAGGTCCTACTTCAAATTGGGAAGGTACTAACCAATAAAGACCTATCATATAAGAGGCTAATAGAAAATGTTAGGATGATTTAGGACTGGCGCATGAGGTCGTAGTAGCGATGAGGGAAGGGTAATGCCTTCTTAAGTGTAAGGTAATTGCACTTCTATCAAGGTAACTCCTATGATGGAGCGAAGGACCTCTGGGCACTTGGACAGTTAGAACTTCAAAGACACTGAGCTTTGTCTATTTGTTCATAGACTAGCATACAAGTAAACCATTAGTTGATGGGGGAATATGTGTACCAGCATTTAATCCTGCGGTTATTTGGGAAGGCGAGTGTGTGATGAAGTCCAAGGTCAGAACCGGACTCGGGAAATCCGACCGTCCGGGATCGTAGGGGGGCTACAAGAAACGTGGCTCAATAATCATTGATTGCGCGCGCTTGTTTTCTACCCGACGGCGGGCCGAAAGCCGATTGGTTGAAGGGATTGAGCTCCATAATGTTAGTAAAACGAGAGGGCTGATGCTTTACCTGCAGCAGAAAGCTACATTTTATCCTTCGTTTAAGGCAAGATGGATAAAACCTCTCTGGAGTCAGAGACCTTGGCACGTTACACATTGATATGATACGGCAACTCGGGAGACCCTACCTGTCTTTTCTTATAAGAAGAGTATGGTGTACAAGCGATAAAAAAGTAAGGAAGCCAAACGCAAGGTAGGGAGTCGGATAGCAGCGTAGTGCGTGCGTGGCAGCACGTTCATCAGGTGGGTTAAAGTCCCACTGAATCTCGGACTAGGAGATTCATATCCAAATTTGGGAGTAATGTCTCAAGAGCTGATGATTTATCATCAGAGGGCAGGGCGTCCACCGTGAGGTGGAGTCTGAAGGGCTTGAGGAGAAATACCAGGCCGTAGTGAAACGGGGCTACCCGAAATGCGAACCGGTCGGCCAAAGATGGGGCAAGGTCGAGCCTGCACTATGGAGGCGAAGGCATTACTAGTCCACCCATCGTACCAAGGTGTGTGCGGGCGGCATGGTATGGAAGATGAACGTAGCGACCCATGGAGATCTCGTAGTGTCT
>NZ_JMLP01000018.1 GCF_000686805.1 Bacillus sp. UNC41MFS5
ACCTCAAATAAATAGTCTGGCAGCAATGGCGAGAAGGTCACACCCGTTCCCATACCGAACACGGAAGTTAAGCTTCTCAGCGCCGATGGTAGTTGGGACACGCGTCCCTGTAAGAGTAGGACGTTGCCAGGCTAACCCTTTGGGGTTATTTTTTTTGTCCAAATTTAATCAGGCCTCTTTGGTCAAGTGGTTAAGACACCTCCCTTTCACGGATGTAACACGGGTTCAAATCCCGTAGTAGTCCCATAATTGGAGGATTAGCTCAGCTGGGAGAGCATTGCCTTTTAATCAGAGGGTCGAAGGGTTCGAGTCCTTCATGGCTCACTATTTAGAATTAATATGAAAGTGTTGTGGAATTGGCGGGTTCGATTCCTGTGTTTATGACCTTTTTTATATTTAGGGGCCCGTACCCTGTGGAGTCCGTTCAGGACTACGGGAGAGGTTTGATATAAGACATTGAAAGCATAAAAAGGACAAAAGGGCATCTGAATGGGAACATTCAGATGCCCTTTTGTCTACACTCTGAGCCAGCATGTATAAACGGTTCTGTTTACGATTCTTCCTTTAACAGGTTTATGACAGTTGTCACCATTCATTTCGGGCATTTGTAGGGATAAAGTCAGTATTGGTGCGCAGAGAGGTCACTTTTAACCAAACGTTTGTGTAGTGGCGAAAAGGTGGGAGTTTACTAGAATCGTGTAAATTCGAGAGAAACCCATCTGATTTTGTGGAACATTGGGATATTTCCTGCGAAATTTATTAACTTCTCGACAATTTTCCTTCATGCTTAGCGGGGAAGATTAATAAAGGTCAGTACTTGCAACTGTTTTAATCAAACGATTGATTAGTATACCCTATACGGAATATAGTCGAATCGGTGACGTTTTTCCTCTATCCTTTTCATAGGAAATCTGTAATCACTCATAAGCAAATCGTAGGTTCGCAACCATTAAAGCATATTTCATTAAGAAAAGACAGAGAGCTTTTGTTCCCTGTCTCTTTTCATGCATATCACTTTTTACTTTAGCTGAGTGAGAATCTGACCACACTATCTTTTTAGTCAGTGGAGACTATGTCCCTGACCGTCATCCCGCCTCTTTTTTTTCATGATAAATAGGAAGCGTGGTGACGGTTTTCATGCTTCTGGTTTTTTTTTCTAAAAAATTATTTGAAAATTCATATTAGTGTGATAGAATGACTTTAATAGTTTAATATTTAAAACTTGGTTTATTATAATAAACCGATAGAAACGAAGTGATAGGTTATGAAGGAAAAGTATTGGGTTCCAGCTATTGAGCGTGCTGATAGGGTTCTGAGGCTTATTGGAGAGTTTCCCAATCAGCTGCGGTTGATTGAGTTGTCCAAAAGACTGGAAATGAATAAAAGTTCTCTATTTTCCCTGCTGAATACGTTGGAAACATTAAAGTGGGTCACCAAGGCGGAAGGTGATACTTACTCTTTAGGTCCTGCATTGGCGGGGATTGGGGCAGCTTATTTTCAACAGTTTAATATTGTCCAGTCCTTCTATAAAGAGGCTGCTCGTTCGGTTCAAAAAATAAATGAACATATCCAATTAGGAATTTTAGAGGAAGGCGATGTCATTTATTTAGGAAAAATGGAAGGGGATTCACGCGTCCGCCTGGTTACAGACCCCGGAATGCGTTTTCCTGCCTATGCCTCTGCCATTGGAAAAATGCAATTAACGAGATTTTCTAAAGCAGAACTGAAAGAAATTCTACAAGAACCGTTGAAGAAAAAAACGGAGTTTACGATTTCAGACATCGATACGCTTTATGGGAACTTGCAAGAGGCGAATAAAAATGGTTATGCCATCGAGAATCAGGAGGCTTCTTTAGGATTTCATTGTGTAGCAGCGCCAGTCTATAACTTTGAGAATAAAATGATCGCTAGTGTTAGTTTTACGATGATGACCAATAGCTGGGGACAGAAGAAAGAGGCGGCAAAAGAGGAAATACTCCAGCTAGCCAGCCGCTTATCACAGCTTGCCGGCTATGCCGGCTCCCAAAGTAAAGAACCGAATAAATAGTTCTAATTAGGCTATGTCCAAGTCAAAGCCGAAAAAATAGAATACATTTCAAGCCGGCTTAGGCCGGCAGATATAAAGCAAAAGATCCAAATACATTTTTGCCAAAGGGAGTGAATCTTTAATGCTAATCGACACAAATTTGAAAGCGTTTAAAAATTTTATTAACAATGAATGGCAGGAATCAGCATCTGAACAAGTCATCACCAGTATTAATCCAGCAAACAAAGAAGAAATTGTCGGATTTGTGCAAAATTCTACTATGGAAGACCTTGAAAAAGCGGTCCTTGCCGCCCATCAAGCGAAAAAAAACTGGCGCAAACTGGGGCAGGCTGCCCGCGGCCAGCTTTTATATAAGGCTGCAAATATTTTAGAAGAGAACTTGGATGAGATTGCTGAAACATTAACAAGGGAAATGGGTAAAACCCTTCCGGAGGCTAAAGGCGAAACCGCTCGTGGAGTGGCCATACTTCGTTATTATGCTGGGGAAGGTATGAGGAAGGAGGGGGATGTGATTCCATCTTCTGATTCGGAGGCATTAATGTTCACAAAGAGAGCTCCTCTTGGAGTGGTTGGCGTAATCACTCCATGGAATTTCCCTGTTGCCATTCCAATCTGGAAAATCGCACCCGCTCTTGTATATGGAAATACCGTCGTTTTCAAACCGGCAACAGAGGCGGCCGTAACGGCAGCAAAGGTAGTTGAATGCTTTGTCAAAGCAGGCATTCCAGCTGGTGTGCTAAATTTTATCACTGGTTCCGGGGCCATCATCGGTCAGGGATTGATTGATCATCCACTGCTAAACGCTATTACCTTCACCGGATCGGAAACGGTTGGTGCAGGAGTGGCAAAATCAGCGGCCGCAAGGGGAATTAAATTCCAATTGGAGATGGGCGGCAAAAACCCTGTGATTGTGACAAAGGATGCCGATTTGGATGACGCGGTTGAAGCTGTCATCAGCGGGGGATTCCGTTCCACCGGTCAAAAATGTACCGCTTCTAGTCGGGTCATTGTGGAAGCGGCCGTTTACGAAGACTTTAAAGAGAAATTAATAGAAGCCACAAAAAAAATAACCGTCGGCAATGGTTTACAAGAAGGAATATGGATGGGGCCATGTGCCAGTGAAAGTCAGTTCAATACAGTGCGAAGCTATATTGAAAAGGGAAAGGCAGAGGGCGCTTCACTTATTTACGGTGGAGAAACGTTGACTGGCGGGGAATATAGTCAAGGTTTTTATGTTACACCTGCCATTTTTGAACATGTGAAACTTGAAATGGCCATCGCCCAAGAGGAAATTTTCGGTCCGGTTGCGGCTCTCATCAAAGCAGCGGATTTACAAGAAGCGATTGAATTTGCCAATGATACGAAATATGGATTGAGCGCATCGATTTTTACAACTAATATTGCAACGCTACTGGAATTTATTGATGAAATCGAAGCAGGTCTAGTACGGATCAATGCGGAGAGCGCAGGAGTCGAGCTGCAGGCACCCTTTGGCGGGATGAAAGCATCAAGCACAGGATCCCGAGAACAAGGAGAGGCGGCAAAAGAATTTTTCACGGCGATTAAAACTATCTTTATTAAAGGGTAAGAAAAGCAAGAAAGTTAAGCGGTTCCAGTGGAGCCGTGCTGGCATAATCTTTTTCTAAGGAGTCTTTGGCTAAGGGGTTTCTACCATATCCAGTTGACCAAATCTGGAACAAAGGAATGTAGAAATCTCTTAGTATTTAATAGAACAATAAAGAAAGCGCTTCACTAATTAAATTATCGCGAAAGAAGGTAAAAAAAGTGAGAGAATCTAGAGAACTTTTAGAAAAACTTGGTTATCCATCAACTGATTTAAGAGACCTGCCTACTTCCACCAAAACATTTCCAGATGGGGCGCAATACCGTATTGAACTTCCTAGTGTAGAAGGCCCAGTCGCATTAAGAGAGATGTTAGATGAAATTGACCGCTATGGTTTAACGATTCACCGGGTATCGCAGGGAAGCGGAATTATGCTCCAAACAGACGAAGAAATTTTGGAAATGTGCAGGATGACAGCCGAAAGAGGAATGGAACTTAGTTTGTTTGTTGGACCGAGGGGCACCTGGGATATTAGTGCACAGCCGCTGACGGACGGTGGAAAATCGATTGCTTTGCGACACGAGGGAGCAGACCAGCTAGTTTATGCCATGGAGGATTTAAAAAGAGGCGCCAGACTCGGACTGCGGGGGGCACTTGTGGCGGATGAAGGCCTCTTGATGCTGACAAAGGAGATGAAAAAACAGGGTCAGCTGCCGGAGGAATTTGTGGTAAAGGTATCGGTTCAAATGGGCGCAGCAAATCCTGTGTCCGTAAGGTTGATGCAGGACCTCGGGGCCGGAACGTATAATGTTCCCACTGCATTGACGCTACATAAGCTGGCTGCTATCAGGCAATCGATCGATATCCCGATTGATTTATATGTAGAAGTGCCGGACAATTTGGGCGGTTTCCTCCGCTACTATGAGATTCCGGAAATTATTCGTGTATTGGCACCGGTGTATATTAAATTCGGCCTGCGGAATCATCCAGATGTATACCCATCCGGAAGACAATGGGAGAGTACCAACATTTCACTGGTGAAAGAACGTGTCCGCCGTGCGGCGCTAGGCGTCCAAATGATTGAACGATATTATCCTGAGGCCAAAACATCCAAACTAGGTGCTGACGGGCTAGGGATTCCAAAGATTGTATCTGCAACGGCTAGTGTATAACTGCATTTCTTGAAAAATTACTAGGAGGAATTGAAAATGAAATTCGTAACATTCCGTAGTGAATCGGGTCAACAGCTTGGAGTCATTACTGCTGGAGAACAAGTTTTACATGCAGGCGATTTGAATGAGCGTTACAAGCAGCAGCTTTCACAAGACTGTACGATCCCCAATGATATGAAGCAGTTAATTGAACAAAGTGAAACCTTGCTTCCTTATATAGAAGCCCTTCTTCAGTGTTATGAGAATGATTCGGAAAAACAGGACCTTACTATAAGCTCCTTGGCGGATGTAGAGGTATTAGCCCCCATCTCGCAGCCGGAAAAAATCATCTGTGTCGGTCTAAACTACTTAGACCACTGTAGCGAAACCAACATGGAGCCGCCACCCTCACCGGTTATTTTTTCAAAGTATGCCAACACCATCATTGGAGATAAGGACGCCATCCTACTGCCAATCAATTCCCAGAAAGTTGATTATGAAGCAGAACTTGCGATTGTGATTGGAAAAGAAGCAAAGTGTGTGTCAGAAGCGGAAGCGGAGGACTATGTGTTTGGTTACACGATTATGAATGACGTCAGTGCCAGAGATCTTCAATTTGCAGACGGCCAATGGTCGCGTGGAAAGTCAGCGGATACCTTTGCACCGATAGGGCCAGTCATTGTCACAAAAGAGGAGGTTGGAGATCCGCATCAACTGGACATTTCGCTGACATTAAATGATGAAATGATGCAGCAATCCAATACATCGAATTTAATTTTTACGATTCCAACCATTGTTTCCTACTTATCTCAGAGCATGACGTTAAAGCCCGGTGATCTGATTGCAACGGGGACACCTCCAGGAGTTGGAATGGGCAGAAATCCTCAAGTGTGGTTGAAGGAAGGAGACATGTTATCCATTTCCATAGAAAAAATTGGCACGCTGACTAATCATGTAAAAAATGATTCAAAAAACATCCAACATTCATCAGACAAGACCCTTTTAACCTCTAAGTGAATTTCTTCTAGATATGTTATAAACCGGCTGACTCAGGATAAGCATTTAGACCTCATACGATGGAGTTGTAAGGTGAACCTGCTTACGAGTCAGCCTCCACTCTCTTCTAAGAATGAACAGAAATCCTATAGATTATTTGTAAACGGTTAGGCCACTGGTTTTTCAAATCTATAAATATAAACAGGAGAGTGAAAGAATGAAAATTAAACAAACAATTGATAGAGTCCCTGGCGGCCTCATGGTTGTCCCGTTACTAGCAGGAGCCTTGTTTAATACGATTGATCAACTGCATCTTCCCTTTATTATGGATTTCCTCAAAGCACTGGGAGTAGCCCCTAACGAGGATGGAAACTATGAGTTTATGAAAATCGGTGGTTTTACACAGGCGTTATTTAAGGATGGTGCTTCCACCCTGTGTGCCTTATTCTTGTTTTGCGCCGGGAGCCAAATGAATCTCCGTGTCGGCGGAAAAGCACTTAAGAAGGGTGTGCTATTGACGGCCTCCAAGTATTTAGCTGGGTTTGCCATCGGGATGATTTGGGGGATACTGTCTGACCCTGTTCATGGCTTCCTTGGTCTATCGACGATGGCGATTATTGCCGCGATGACAAATGGAAATGGGGGAATGTTTGCGGCGTTGACGGGACAATACGGAAATCGTTCGGATGTCGGAGCAACGGCTATTCTTTCCTTGAATGACGGGCCGTTTTTTACCTTGATGGCGCTTGGTATGATGGGTGCGAACTTCCCGCTTATTGCTTTTATAGCTGTCTTATTGCCGATTTTAATTGGTATGTTAATAGGGAATTTGGATCACGAAGTCCGCAACTTTTTAGCGGCTGGAGAAACTTTGGTTATTCCGTTTTTTGCCTTTGCTTTAGGGGCCGGTATGAATTTGGCAAGCTTCTTTAACCCTGAGGTAGTTGGAGCTGGGGTAGTCCTTGCACTGATGACCGTTCTATTTTCTGGTAGTGCGATGGCTCTTACCTTCAAGCTGTTCCGTGAAAAAAGCATTATTGCCCCTTGGGCCGAGGCCTCTACGGCCGGAAATGCCGTGGCCACACCTGCAGCGATTGCAGCGGCTGCAACGGTTGCCAGCGGTTCAGGGTTAATGTCCGCTGCTGATGCAGAAGTATATCATGGCCTTGTGACAATAGCATCGGCACAAATCTCCATTTCGACGATCACGACGGCCTTTCTAGTTCCGATTGCAGTTATCTTGGCCGATAAGTATCAAAGGAGACGCGGCATCGATGGGAAAGTAGAGTTCCACGATGAGGTGCAAACATCTGGAGTGAAAACCAGTATTGAAGAAAAACTGGGTTGATTTTTTGTAATATTTCTACTATTTATTTACGGAAAATGAAGGGAGCGATATCATTGGACTATTTTTTTAATGGGTACAAGCGAAATGATGGGAAGGCAGGAATCAGGAATCATATTGGGGTGATTTGTTCTGTCGTATGTTCCAGTGTGGTGGCTCGGGAAATTGCCGAAAAGGTTCCTGGTGCGGTTCCATTTGTTCACGGCAATGGCTGTGCGCAGCTCGGAGACGATTTTAAATTAACGAAAAATATGGTAGCAGGAGTCGCAGATAATCCCAACCTTTATGCCTCACTGCTGGTTGGATTAGGCTGCGAAACGAACCAAGTCAGTGGCTTGCTTGAGAGCATTCCAAAAACCAAGCCGGTAAAAGGTATCGGGATTCAGCAGCTGGCAGGTGGCGAAAACACGATCAATAGAGGTGTGGAATTAGCGGAACAATGGTCACAGGAAGTAGCAAGTCAACAGCGGGAGCGTCTGCCAATCTCCTCACTGTCGGTTGGTATTTTACCGGTTGATTTAGATGAAGGTTCCTTAGAAAAAGCTGCTCCTGTTATAGGCGGGGTGGTGGACCGTTTAGTGGAGCAAGGAGCAAATGTCCTGTTTGGTCTTTCCCAATCATTAGAACCAGCGGGTCTTTTATTATCACAACGTTCTGATGATGAAGAGGTGAGCAATCGTTTGAAGCGTGCCGGTGGGGGATTGCAGCGGCGACGATGGAAGGAAGTCAGCAACGGCTCGCTCACTCATGATAATTTTTCAGAACCAGAGCAAACACTTGCCAGTCTTGAAGCGGAGATGACAGGTACCCACACAATCAAAAGTGTGCTCGGATATAGCGAAATACCCGCTGAAAAAGGGCTTCATTTGATAACAGTTCCTAGCAATATCGTAGAGGCCTTATCGAATATGGCTTCTAGCGGTTGTAACCTTGTATTAATTGTCAGTAATAGAGGGGTGTTGACGGGATCGCTAGCATTGCCTTGTATGACCATTGCACCACAGCACCAAAATGAAGTGTTTGATGAGTTAATTGATTACACAGTTACATCCGAACCTGTTTCTCTTCAAGTGGAAGCGGTGATCTCGGAATTCCTTGAGATTTGTTCCGGTAAGCAAACCTGTCTGGAACAACTGGAACTCGGTGAGTTTTCTATACCTCATGTAGGTACGACTTTTTAACAAAGGATGGTGGGAACGAAATGACCCAAAAATACAATGCACTGAAGCTTAATGAGAATGATAACGTAGCCGTGGCCCTTAGGAACATAAGTGAGGGTGAATGGCTTTCTATTCAAGGGAGCGATGAAACCGTAGAAGTTAGCAAGACTATTCCTTATGGACATAAAATTGCGACGGTAGTGATCCCTAAGGATGGAAAAATCCTAAAATATGGGGAATGCATGGGGATTGCTACAGAAGACATTCAGCCTGGTTCCCATGTACATGTCTTCAATGTCCGTGGATTGAAGGAAGAAGAACGATTAAGCACACGAAAGGAGGTTCACTTGCCATGAAGACCTTTCAAGGATACCGGCGGGCGAATGGAAGTATAGGGGTACGAAATCACGTCATAGTGATGAATACGGTTGGAGAGTTGGCCAGTTTTACGAAAAAAGTGGCTCAGTTGGTCCCGGGGGTTATTCCTGTTGCTCATCAGGCAGGAAAAGCCCAATATCCGGAGGATTTAGAACAGACGATTCGAACGCTGAAGGGTACGGCTGGCCATCCGAATGTGAGTGCCGCCCTTCTTTTAGGGATGGGTGATGGCGACCCCGCCGAGGAAATTGTTGAAAGCTTAAAGGAAGAGGGCTGTTATGTCCATTCGATTACTTTTCAAAAGGATAAAAGCATTTCGGACATTCTGAAGGAAGGAAAGCTATGGCTCGAAACGGCAGTCGAACGAAGCCTTGCCCAAGAAAAGGTTACGGCCGATATAACCGAATTGACTATTGGGCTTGAATGCGGCGGGTCAGATGCTTGGTCCGGAATCACCGCTAATCCCGCGATTGGAGCCTGCTCTGATGCAGTTGTACGAGATGGAGGAACCAGTATTTTAGCGGAGACGACCGAAGCTATCGGGGCGGAGCATATTTTGGCCAAACGAGCTGTTAGTCCGGCAGTCGGGGAAGCCTTTTTAAAAATTGTTAGGGAATACGAAGAACGAATCCGCGACACCGGTGAAGATATTCGCTCGGCCAATCCGACGCCGGGTAATATGGCAGGCGGGTTAACGACCCTCGAGGAAAAATCGTTAGGCTGTATTAAAAAGGGCGGAAATTCGACGTTGATGGAAGTGATTGCCTATGCCCAAAAGCCGACAGAAAAAGGGTTTGTCTTTATGGACACACCGGGTTATGACGTGGAATCGGTTGCCGGCCTGGCTGCAGGGGGTGCTCAAATTGTCTTGTTTTCCACTGGGAAGGGCTCGCCGACAGGTTCGCCTATTGTCCCAGTGATTAAAGTGGGAACTAACCCAAGACTCTATGAAATCATGTCTGAGCATATTGATGTGAATGCCGGAAAAATCATTCAAGGGCTCAATACGATTGAGGAAATTGGCCAAGAAATCTATGACCTGATCATGGAAACGGCAGGCGGCGAGTTGACGGCGGCCGAAAGACATAAAAATCAAGAATTTGCGATTTGGCGATTAGCAGAAACTAGATAGAGTAATATATACAAGTAGAAAATCCCCTATCATGAGCAGATAGGGGATTTATTATGTAATTAATAAATTTTTTAAATAGTAACTGGTCTGTGTTAGAGCCGATTTACAAAAAATTAACAAATCAGAAGGCTCTAATGAGTTTATAATGAAATTAGAATATTGGGCATTTTTATATTTATTTAAGTTGAATTGAACAGCTGCATCTTATGCTTTTTGAGTAAATAAGTGCTTATTAAAGGAGAGATGGTTAATGGCTATTTTAGTAACAGGCGGTGCTGGATATATTGGTAGTCATACTTGTGTTGAGCTACTATCAGCAGGCTATGAAATTATTGTTCTAGATAATTTTTCAAACAGTAAACCAGAATCATTAAATAGAGTGAAAGAGATAACTGGTAAAGACTTTTTATTTTACGAGGTTGACTTGCTTGACCGAAACCGACTTGAGGATGTGTTTTCAAACCATTCAATCGAAGCCGTTATCCATTTTGCAGGACTAAAAGCGGTTGGGGAATCCGTTTCGATCCCTCTCCATTATTATCATAATAATATAACTGGAACACTTATTCTTTGTGATGTGATGAAGAAATATGGTGTGAAGAATCTTGTGTTCAGTTCATCTGCAACTGTTTATGGTATGCCAGAACGGGTACCCATTTCTGAAGATTTCCCACTAAGTGCAACCAATCCATATGGCCGAACTAAGCTTATGATAGAAGAAATCCTCCGTGATTTATATATAGCAGATGATAGCTGGAGTATTACCTTATTGCGTTACTTCAATCCAATTGGAGCTCATGAGAGTGGTAGGATTGGAGAAGATCCCAATGGTATCCCTAATAATTTAATGCCATTTATTACTCAGGTGGCTGTAGGGAAAAGGAAAGAATTACAAGTGTTTGGAAATGATTATCCAACGGTTGATGGTTCGGGTGTAAGGGATTATATTCACGTTGTTGACCTTGCACTAGGCCATTTGAAAGCACTTGAAAGAGTAAAGTCTTCTATTGGTGTGGATGCCATTAATCTTGGAACGGGAACTGGTTATAGTGTATTAGAAATGGTAACAGCTTTTGAAAAAGCAGGGGGTGTGAAAGTTCCTTATAAGGTGGTGGAGCGCCGACCTGGAGATGTAGCTGTTTGTTATGCAGATCCTTTAAAGGCCAAAAATGTTCTAGGATGGACTGCTGAACGAGGAATTGAAGACATGTGTAGAGATTCTTGGAGATGGCAGGAAAATAATCCGAATGGGTATGAAACAAATGTAGTGGTAGAATCAAAGTGAATTATAACTTAAGGAAACAGTTACATACCGAATAGGGTGTGTCTGTTTCCTTTTTTTATGGGGGAAAGTTAATCGCAGTTCTTGACATTTTTCTCATGTATTTAAAGTGGAAAATCTAGGAATAATGCGAGCTGAAGTAACTTTTAATTAAACGTTTGTGTAGTTTCGAAAATGTGAGGGATTAGTAGAATAATGTAAGTTGATGAGAAACCCATCTGATTTTGTTAAAAGATGGGTTATTTCCTGCGAAATTAATAAATGCTTTTGCGACATTCTTCTTGTCTACTTTGCTCCGGGAATTCATATGCATCAGTACTTGTAGAAGTTTTAACCAAACGTTTGAATAGTATAGCCTAAATGGTATTTTGTCGAAAGAGTGTCGGTTAGTGACGTAGGCCAAGACTATGGGGATGGTTCACATGGTCCTCACTAACCAAATTAAAAACCATTTTTAAAATGAAAAAGTCTAAATTCATAAAATTTGAGTATTATCATATTAAGATAAGGAGGCGATCTGGTGAAATCAATTGGAATCTTGGGTGTAGGTCAAGCAGGCGGTAATATAGCTGAGATAGCAACAACCTTGGGCTTTCAAACCGCCTTAATCAACACTAACCAACGTGATGGGATAGTAAACACGAGGGTGGAGAAGAAGTATTTTGTCCCTGGTTATAATGGTGCTGGTCAAGATAGATCAATCGGATTAAGAGCTGTTAAAGAAAATTATCGAGAGCTGATTGACTTTGTAAAGGGGTCCTTTAAAAACATAAGGCTGTTATTGGTGGCTTTCTCTACCGATGGTGGTACTGGATCTGGTATGAGCCCTTTATTAATTGATATGTTGTTAGATCATCTGCCTGGCGTCAACATTGGTGCTATTGCTATTTTACCTGAGCGAAACGTGTTAGCTGGAAACCGAATCAATGCTTCTGAATGTATTGAAGAGATTTCCAAAATCGAAGCCATCTCTTCTGTATTCCTTGTAGACAATGATCAGATGCGTAAGATTAACCCACAATCCAGCAAACATCTGATCTATCTTTCTTCTAATCAACAAGTCATGGAAGCAATTAACAATGTACTGCGAGTCACGCATAAGAGTTCTTTTTATGGTAACTTTGATGAGTCGGACCTAATGAATATTCTTAACACAAGAGGAGTAACGTTAATATCTTCTGCCACAATCACAGACGCTAAGACATCGTCTGACGTATCTAGAGAAATTCACCAATCTTGGGTTAACTCAATATTCTGTCCTGTTGAATCAGCGGGCGTCATTCGAGCTGGTTTAATCTATGAAGGACCAGAGAATATGTCTAAGCTAATTAATGTACCATCTATCTTTGAAAGGGTTGGAGAACCTTTACAATTATTCGAAGGGACCTATTTCTCAGAAACTGACGCTACTATAACAACCATTCTAGCGGGCTTTTCCTTCCCTACCCGGCGCCTGCTATCAATAGAGGATTCCCTTGAAAAGAACAAAGATCGTTTACAAAACCTAGTCAACAAGGAACAAAGTCAGAGGTATGAGTCTAAAGTATCTTGGGCATCTGGCCTAAAAGCTAAAAAACCTGATAAACAGGGAGGACCAGTAGCGTCCAAGTTACCGAAGAACCTGAAATAACAAATGTGCAAATACTGGAAATGAAAATGGTCATTTCATAGAAATAATGAAAAATCAGACTTGCATCAGGAACCGTATTTTTGGGTGTTCTCTTTGTAATAAGCTATTTTCTTATTGACCAATCATGCAAAAAGACGAATCCGCGTGGATTCGTCTTTTTTTAACTTATAAAAGCGGGTAGATAGCATTTGCGTATGCAATTGCCCCTTTATTGTTAGGATGACCCATTGAAGCTCGTTTGCAGATCTCAAAGTCTATTCCCGTACAGCCAGCTTCTGTGCAAGAGACCAGCCGATCAGCTGCGATAAAATCTTGTGGGGACATATCCAAATTAATCCCGAATAAATAAGGATCATTGGAAAGTGCAGAGTGTTCTACACCTATATTTGGATCGGCAAAGAAAAAACGTTTTTCACCAGTCAAGGCAGCATTTGTTTCATCAACAGCTTGTTGGAGAAACAATTTTGACTCGGTAGCAAGCTGCAGGCTTCTTGCATGGATGATCTGTAGGTGATGTTCAGTCAAAAATCCAGCAACAACACCGCCAGGTATCCCCTCAGTTGCAATTCCTAAAGCGACAAGTAAAACTTCTACAGCGGTTAAATCACTGTGTTCAGAAACAGGGGGATAATATCCCGTTACAATTACCTTGGCATTTGGAAAGGTAGTTGCCACTTTAGTAAATAAAGTTTTACTATTATCAAGGAAGTGAGTCCGATGAAGGGCACTCAAATCATCAGTATTAAAAGGATTCAGGACGACTCGAAGATTAACATCATTGATTCCGCCATCCATAATAATAAGATCTACTTCAGACTGTTCCCCGACAAATAGATCACACTGTTGTAGAATGGTCGGATAGGAAACAGGTACTTCTCCATCTACAGCTGGAGTATTTTTAGGGTCATCTACTCCAATCGTTGCCCCAGAGTGTGCAAGCACTTGCGTATAGTATCCGATATTTCCATTTCGTGCTTTGACAGCATTGCCGACGAGGGAATAGTGCTTTTCATGTTCTGGTAAGCCTTGACCCCAAGATACTGAATCACCAATGACAAGCATATGAAAGGTATCCAACACTAAGTTGAGGGTGTTAGATGGCGTTCCATCTGATAAAATCACGCGCGCTACAGCATGCTCACCTGATGGGTTTTCTTCTATTGTAGATGGTCTGATCAATGTGAATTCTAGCTGGGTCGGGCTTAACAAAGTAACATCCGGCATATCTTGATCATTGATCCGAACAATGGCATTTTCTGAAAACCCACTACCTATTAATGTTACTTTTCTCCCTGGCTTGACTCGCATATGTTCATTTTCTTTATTATCCTGCTGGGCAGAGTCGACCTTGGGCTTAATATACAAAGAGGCTTTATTGGATAATGTTCCATCCGACTGTTTTACCTGAAGTGTGTGCTGCCCCCCTCTTATAAAAGGAGCCGAAAATTGCAGGGAAGTATCACTGTAAACGTTTGTTGGTACAGGTGAACCATCGATTAGCACTACATCCGATTTCGTAAAACGCTTGCCTTTTAATGTTACGCTTTCCGCTGCATAGGCATAAGCCGGAGTTGCTTCAAAAATTGCCGGTTCTAGAAGTTTTCTGCGAAAATCATCAGGATCGATGGCACGCATACTGATTGGTTCCGGAAGTTTTCCGCCATCGTACCCGCTGGCACCTTGGCCAGAGTAAGCACCATCAGGCCCTCTTGATCCGGCAGTTCTTGGTCCAGGTCCACAAACGGCTCCAAAGTTTGCTTTAAGAGAATCTCCAACAGGTCCTCCAGGGCCGCCTGAACCGGGATAACCAGGCTGACCTCCAGCTCCACCGCGGCCACCATCCACGGTTATGTAAAAGCCTTGAAGATATTGATTGATCACGTTCTGAGGGGCATAAAAAGAAAGCTTTCCACCGTATCCGCCATTGCCGCCATCTCCGCCCTGACCTGCATTTCCTCCAGTTCCTCCGTTGCCGCCAGCACCTGCCCCTGACTTACAGAATCCTGACCAGTCTAATTGGGCAGGTTTTCCTTTTCCTCCTTGGCCGCCATTCCCGCCGTCCTGACCAGAACCACCGGTGGTTCCATCCTGCCCCCTTAAATCAAAAGCAGGACGTCCAATCATATCAAGAACCCATAGTTCTAGTTCAGGTGCACTATTTCCATCGGGGCCTCTGCCGCCTTTGTCACCATGTTTTCCATTTGTCCCTGTAATCCCTACCAGTGTAGTCGAAGTTGATACTTGAGGTGGTGTTCCTGGTTTCCCAAGTTTAGCGGGACTGGATTTACTTGGCCTTTCCCATGTAAACGTAACATTTTGGCCAACTGTAATTTTTTCTGCAATTAAAATAAGATAACGCTGAGGCTGCTTTAGAACTACTGTTGTATTGTCCTGTAAATTGATTTCTGTTGCTACCCAATAAGCGGTATCTACATTGATCTGTGTGGTAATACCCGGTACGGAGGCAGCAGTTACTGTTCTTGAAGGCAATGGGACTGCTTTCAAAATAGTGGCCTGGCCTCCAACAGGTTGAAGTACGGGTGTGGTTGCAGTGTTCGTTACTTTATACGCCGACTGGAAGTATGCCTGTGTGGTCGTGGCCGCTAAATTAGGATCAGGCTTTGTAAGCCCTGCTTGAGGTATTAAATTACCTGATAAATTAAGTGTTCCAAGGGATGATAGGGAAGTAATTCCCACGGATTCTAGAACTGCTTTGTGATACTGTAATCGGTCCTGGCTTAAACTTGTGGTTGAAGTGATGGTGTTGGAACTAATTGAAAAGGATTTTAGAGCAACAGGGATAAATTGTGTTCCTAGAGTTGTAGACATGTGATTCCTCCTGAGATAAACAATGTTTAGGCATTTATCATCCAACAAACCAATGAATTACTAGTGATCCTTAGAATGACACAATATTTCTTTAACTACAGGGAGATTAAAAGTTGTGAAGGACTTGATAAAAACCCGATTAACAATATATTTGATAACCAATTAAACTAGAACCATATTTTGGTGAATGTCTATTTAACATAAAGTATGATAAACCAATGAAATCAAATGAAATCAGGAAGAAATTCATAAGGGTGAAGAATCGACGAGATAGCTGCGGAAATATGCTGTATATCAAGGCTAGGGGAAAGGAAGAGTTTAAGACAATTTTTTTAAGTATGGAGAGGGAATGGTATGTGTTGGGACCACTTTTAATTAAATGTATGGATAGTTTTGAAAAGGAGGGGTTTTAATAGAATAATGGAATTGTAAGTAACCAATCTAATTTTGTAGATAAATGGGATATTTCCTGCGGAATTTTGTAGCGCATCTCGACAATTTTCATAATTGAGCTGCAGGGAAAGTCCATATATAGCAGAATTTATAGCTGTTTCAATCAAACGTTTGATTAGTAAGGAAACTGGACGAAATTTGTCATACATTAAGGGCCGTGGGGACATTCTGGTGGTACTCAATCATCAAAAAAGGCCATGAGAACCGACCCTGTGGCATACCTATCTGGAAAGATTGTAACCATTGATTACTGTGTAATGAACATCTACACGATCAAACAGTTCAAGCAACTCATTATCTAGGTTTTTCCAATCCTTTATAAAGGATCTTTGTGAAAAAAAGCGAAAGAATGGAGCCCACTAATAAAAATGACATATCCCACTGGGCGTCCCATATGTCTCCTTGCATGCCTAAAAAATCTTTTGTGGCTTTCCCTTCTTTCCCTATTTTTGTACTTGCCCACTCGATGATTTCGTAGAAAGCCCCGATTGCTAGTGTTATACATAGAGCAATAAAATTTGTCGTTTTACTTTTCAATAAAGCTGTTTTCCTTAATAATATCTCTAGTATAACTATGACCATAGACCCCTTAAGGAAATGACCAAACCGATCATAGTGGTTTCTTTTTAAATCATAATAATCTTTAATCCATGTAAAGAGAGGTACTTTGGAATAAGAATAATGCCCTCCTATAAACGTTAAAATGACAAGAAGGGTAATAATGACATAGGAAACAGTGGTAAGGCGAAAATGATTGTATCTTGATATCAAGAATATTAAAACTAATACTGAAGGTGAAACCTCCATCAACCAGACCATATAACCTTCCACAGGTTTAATCAGGGACCAAATAAGAATTAGCATAACAACAAATAATAAGAAAAAATGTATCGAACTAGCTTTTTTACGTGGCACTCCAATCACTCCATCGGAAAACAAGATGAATATAGTATTGGCTAAAATTAAAAAAATATAGAAAGAGGTATGGGGTGCTAGGTTCCGAAAAAAGACAAGCGTCCGATTGACATATTGCAAAAAAGGAATTGTTCAGCAGAACAATCCCTTTTTTACATGTTATATAAACATATCCAAGATTAGGACACCAGCAAGTCCAACTAAAGAAATAATCGTTACCATGATAGACCATGTTTTAATGGTTTTTCCAATGGTTAGATTAAAGTATTCTTTGTAAATCCAGAAGCCTGCGTCATTCACGTGTGAGAAGGTAACACTTCCCGCACCAGCAGCTAGTACCATCAATTCAGGGCTTGCACCAGTTGAAGCGACAAGAGGTGCAGCAATACCAGCGGCTGTCATACCTGCTACTGTTGCAGAACCTACAGCAATCCTTAGGATTGCTGCGATTAGCCAAGTTAGAAGCAGAGGTGAAAGGTTAGAGCCAGCCATGAGATCGGAAATATATTTGTCAATGTGGCTGTCAATCAGTACTTGTTTGAACGCACCACCTGCTGCAATGATTAAAAGAATCATACCAATTCCGCTTACAGATTCACTAAGAGATTGCATAATTTCCGGCATTTTCTTACCAAGATTTAAACCGAAGGTAAAGATGGCTACAATCACTGAAATTAAAAGGGCAATATTAGCATTACCAATAAAATCTGTTACCGGTGCAAATGCTGATTCAGGCGCAAAAATTTCTACAATTGCTTGTAAAGCAATTAAAATAACAGGTAAAAGAGCTGTGAGAAGACTGATTCCGAATTTAGGAAGTTCTTCTTCTTTAAATTTCTTCGGATTAAATAGACCTTTTGGAATTTCAATTTCTAACGATTCTTTTTTAAATAATTTTGTATAAACGGGACCTGCAAGAATAAATGCAGGAATCGCAATGATGATTCCCAAAATCATCGTTAAACCGATATTTGCACCGAAAACGTTTGCAACCGCAGTTGGACCAGGGTGCGGAGGCACAAATCCATGCATGGTAATCAGGGCAGCAATTACGGGCATACCAAGATATAGTACTGGCACTCTAGCAGCTGTGGCAATGGTAAATACTAATGGAATTAACACAACAACTCCAGTTTCAAAGAATAAAGCGATTCCAACAACAGCGGCTGTAGTAACAGCAGCCAGTTGAACTCTTTTTTCCCCGAAGGCATTAATCAAAGTTGTCGCGATACGCTGTGCACCGCCTGAATCGGTCATTAACTTACCAAGAACGGCACCCAAGATAATAATCATGGTAAGATGTCCAAGTGTTCCCCCTAGACCAGCTTCAATGGATTCAACTGCCTTAATCGGTGTCATTCCTTCAAGAATTCCTACCGCCAGCGAAACAATAATTAATGATAAGAAAGCGTTTAATTTAAAGGCCATCATTAATACTAATAACAGTGCAACCCCTATAGTAACTGAAATAATTGGCATTTTTTCTCCCTCTTCCCCTTTGTGGTTTCATAAAAGGAGGCCGCCTCCGTAAGGAGTTCACTCAAACTCTATAATCTGATTCTTGATGATGGTTCATTCTTGCTGAAAGACGACTATATGATGAGTGTTAACTCCTTACTTCAGGGCCAAACCATTTTTTAGAAAAATTTATTCTTTTTTTGGATTACTTTTTACTTAGCATTTCAACAACTTCTCTTAAATCTGTTTTTGTTCCAACGTTTCCTGGGAAGATAACATAGGAAATTCCCGGGAACTTGCTCTCGCTGCCTGTTGTCCAGACAGGAATTCCAGGTCGGATTTGACCTGCTACTGTTGCTCTTTTCACTTCAAGACCGTTTGTCCCAATATCACTAGAGGTAATACCGCCTTTAGCAATAATATAGGAAGGTCTTACTTCTAACCGTTTTACGATACTTGTTACTGCATCGGAAATTTTGACAGAAAGCTTTAGTTCTTCTTCTTTTTTGTCTTCTCCGAGATCCAGTCTTTCTCTTCTTGTATAAACAGCAACATTTTTTCCTTCAACAATGAGCTGATTTGTTGTCTGTATTACTCTATCAAGTTCTTTTTCGAATTTTTCAGGCTCAAGTACTAGATGAACATTGAATTCGATAAATTCAACGGCATCCGACTTTTTCAGTTCTTCAAACTGTTCTGTTGTTTTTTTAACATGGGAACCAATAATGACTAATCCGCCATTGTTGCTGTCTTCACTCATGATTTCCTCACGAGTGAGCAGATTTTTATCGCTTACGCCTCCGATTACTTTCGTTAGTGCGGCTGCGCTTCTGAACATGAAATTCTTTCCTTTATTCATCGCTCTAATTAAAGCAATGGTAAAGATTTTAACATCCGCATAATCAACTGCATTCACAATGACTTTATTAAAGTCTTCCACTTTCAGAAGCTGCTGTTCAATGGTGTCAATATCTAGTGCACGCAGGCTTTCAAGCGAAATATAGGTCATATTCTCAGCTTGATATTCACCGTTAGATTTTTCTTCGGCCCACTCGCCTAAATGTGATTTGGTATAACCGAAGGTGCGGTCTTTCGCAAATTCAGTTTCCCCTGCTGGGACAAGATACTCATCATATTGAACAAAGTGGATATTATCGATTGTGAAGCGTCCGCCTTCTTTAAAGAAAGGAAGGATAACCTCACCATCAAATCTGTTATCTGAGCTTGCTTCAACTGTTTCTTTCAGCACTTGAGTTTCAAGCGGGTAATGCCCTCTTAATGTTGAATCACCGCGGCTGATAATGGTGAATTGGCGATTGTTTCTCTTCGCTGCTTCCACAATATTGGCGGCAATTTCTTGATGCGCTTTTGTTGTTTCTGCAGCAGTAAATCCACGTGAATTTGTTAAGATAAAGAACATGGAGTTGTCTTCTTGGAAGCCTTTGTCGATACTTTCCAAAGACCAATCTGTATAAACAGAAACTCCATGAACGGTTTGAACACCGGTTGGGTCATCATCGAGTACGATGATTTTTTTATTTAAATTCTTAAGTTCCTTTTCAATCATTTCATTCACAAGGCTTGTATCAACAGAAGGGATGTTGTTAAAAACTTCTTCTACTAATCTTCTATTTGAACTCATGGATTAAGAACCCCTTACTTCAACATTTGCTAGTTTTTCATAATATTGAACGATACCGCCATGATCATCCATTAATTTTCCATCCACTTTTAATGCATGGAAGATTTCTAATAGATGGCTTGATAATGGAAGCGGTACGCCAATTTCATGAGCTGTATCCATTACGTTCGTAATATCTTTCATATTGATGGCAATGGTTCCGCCTGGCGCAAAGTTTCTTTCAAGAATTAATGGAACTTTTGCATCAAGCACTGCACTTCCTGCTAATCCGCCTCTGATGGCTTGATACATTTTTTCAATATCAATTCCAGCTTTAGCTGCCAATACCAGCGCTTCAGACATTGCTGCAATATTCAGGTTTACAATGATTTGGTTAGCTAATTTGGCTGTAACTCCGCATCCGCTGTCTCCAACTAATGTAACCGCACTTCCCATATCGAATAGAACTGATTTTGCCGCTTCGAATACGTCTTCCTTACCGCCAACCATGATAGCTAAAGTACCATCAATTGCTTTAGGCTCGCCGCCGCTGACAGGTGCATCCAAAAAGCCAACGCCTCTTTTTGCTGCATCTTCCGCTAGTCCCTTTGAAACAGCAGGAGTAATGGAACTCATATCAATAATAATGGAGCCTTCTTTAGCTCCTGCTAAAATTCCATTGTCACCTAAAACAACAGTTTGTACATGTTTAGATGCCGGAAGCATAGTGATGATAATTTCACTGTTTGCTGCTACTTCTCTTGGTGAACGAGCTTCCTTTGCACCCGCTTCCACTAAAGTTTGTACGGCATCTTGATTAAGATCATTAACTGTTAATGTATGTCCTGCTTTAACAAGGTTTAAAGCCATAGGTTTTCCCATTATGCCTAATCCGATAAATCCAATCCTCTTTGTCATGCTGTTTTCCTCCCCATGCATTATGTTATGAAATGCTGATACCCGCTTGAAAAGTGATTTTCTACTTTTATCATCTTAATTGGGTCATCCGCTTTGAAATTGAAAGTTTGTAAGCAATCGCTTACATTAGTGTTTACGTTTTAAATTGTATACTAAAAAATATTTTTTGTATACATTTTTTATTTAAATTGTATACATTTTATGAATTTTTGTATGCCGAAAGTGATTTTTCCTTTTTACTTCAGTGATTTTATTAAAATAATTTGGTACTATGGATATAATTAGAAATTGAAAAACTGGGGTGAATTTTGTGCTTGAAAGTAACAGCTCACGACCGGCGTATCATCATTGTTATGAAATTCTTCGCGATAAAATTTTAAATGGTGAGCTTTCTGGCGGTACTAAGATCGTTGAGGAAAAAATTGCTGCTGAGCTTGGTGTCAGCAGAACACCGATACGAGATTCGATACGAAAATTAGAATATGAAGGATTAGTAGTGAAAAAGAGAGTCGTAAATCCAACGGAGAAGGATTTACGAAATATGTTTAGTGTCCGGATCCTGCTAGAAGGGTACGCAGCCCGATGTGCGGCAAACTTCTTAAAGGAAAATGAAATTGAAAAACTTTTCGAATACGTTGAGATTGGCAGAAAGGGCACTAAAGAAGAAATCATGTCTGCCAATGAAAGTTTTCATAATGATATTGTGAAAGCAAGCAATAACCCTGTCATGATTGATATCATCGATCGGATGCAGGCGATTATTTATTTGTTCAGAAAAACGGTTGTTATTTATAATCGTCCGCATCTAATTGATGAGCACGAAGAAATTTATGAAGCAATCAAGGCAAGAGATGGTGAAAAGGCTGAAATTCTAATGAAAAAGCACTTAGAAACAGACTTGAACTTTTATCTTCATGTAATGAGTAAATGAGTATCATTATTTTGGAAAAATAAAAGTGCCCTTAAAAACATTTTAAGGGCACTTTTTGTTCTTTTATTTTTTTGATAATAAGCGGACAAATTTTGTCATTACTGGCTCCATTGCTTGCTGCATTTCTGCCATGATAATAGATAGATGAGCCATTTGTTGCTTTTCGATACATGTTTGAAGATAAGAGACAGCAGCCATGGAAACTTCTGTATTGACATTTACTTTACAAATTCCCAATTCGATTGCTTTCTTTAGAACATCTTCAGGTGTCCCAGAACCGCCATGCAGAACGAGCGGAATCCCAACTGCTTCACGAATCTTTTCTAACAGAGCCAAGTCGATTTTGGGTTCGCCCTGGTACATTCCATGAACCGTACCAATGGCAGCAGCTAAAAAGTCAACGTTTGTTTCAGACACGAATGCCTTAGCAGATTGTGGATTCGTTAAAGTCCCATCGCCTTCCTCTTCATCTGAGAATGCTCCCCTTGCCACAGAACCGATTTCTGCTTCAACAGAGACACCTGCCATATGGGCAATTTCCACAATCTCCTTAGTAAAATGGATATTTTGTTCAAGATTATATTTAGATCCGTCGTACATCACAGAGGTGAAACCAGCTCGAATCGCTCTAACAATGGATTCCTTTTCATAGGCATGATCAAGATGCAGTGCAACCGGAACTTTTACTTTTTCCGCCATTGCTTTGATCATGGCAGCAAAACCTTCAACATCCACTGTAGGAAAATAACGTTCTCCTAGAGCGATGATTACTGGTGTACCTTCCCGCTCGCTTACTTGGATCGCAGCTTGTGCTGTTTCTAAGTTATATACGTTAAAAGCTGCCACTGCATATTTTCCTTGTTGTGCTTGTGTTAACATTTCTTTTGTATTCACTAACATTATTATTTCTCTCCTTATTTGATAGATTAAGTCGAGAATATTGTATACATTTTTTTGTTTTTTGTATACATTTCTATATACTATTTGTTTCTTTAAATAGAATTCTTTTGAAAAAACTTCAGATGGCGATATCTAAGTGGAAGTTCGACCATATGGACTTTTCATAACGCAAATAGGGGAAGGTTTTTCTTATAAAACCTTGGCGAAATCATATCAGCCAGTTTCAGGATGGAAATATTCTGATGAAAAAGATTCGAAGGGTCTTGTAAAATCATTTACCTTTGAAGCGACAGGGGAAGGAATTTTGTCAGGTCAGTTCCAACAGTTTACCTTTGTAGGAAAAAATCCAGACAATGCAACAAAAGCAGCTTGGGATGCGTTTCAATATTACAAAGATGGTAGTATTGTAGAGTGGACAGGAGATGAAAGTTCCCAATCTCCGCATTCCATCACGGATATTGTAGCAGGGGCAACAGAAGATCATCATGATGCAAAGAATACGAACCAAGAAACTTAAAAGACTGATAAAGTAGAAACAAAGACGGAAAAAACAAGTGACTCTCTTCCTTTAATCTTATCAGGTTTTGCAGTTTTACTTTCATTAGTTGCGAGCGTCCTTGCTCTTCGTAAAAAGTAATAATTAGTAACAAAGAGCAGTGGTTTTTAATGCCTAATGTTCTTTTTTTTAACTGCCGATATAGTCGGTGCGGTGAACCTTACCATAAGTAACGGCGAAATTTTTACTTGAATTTATATTAGATAAGCATAATTATAATATTTTTTGCTTATAAGGTTTTAAAATTTTAAAAAACTCAGAAATATATTGACAATTATTTAATAGATTGATAAAGTTTAAAAAAATATTTCTTATCCAGAGAGGTGGAGGGACTGGCCCAATGAAACCTCAGCAGCAGGTCTAATAAGACACTGTGCTAATTCCATCGGGTGTGAAGCCTAGATAGATAAGAGCTACGTTATTATTTGTCAGTAACGCACTCATTTATCTGAGTGCGTTTTTTGTTTTTTCTGGATGTAGGAAAAAGGGGACTATGATGGAGAAGAAAAGCAAGCAAAAATTTCAAAGAAAAATGCAGACACGGCATTTAGTTATGCTATCGCTCGGGGGAGTGATTGGAACAGGATTATTCTTAAGTTCGGGTTACACGATTCAACAAGCTGGCCCGTTTGGGACTATTCTGTCCTATCTGATTGGTGCACTAGTGGTTTATCTCGTCATGCTATGTTTAGGAGAGCTTTCCGTACATATGCCTGAAACTGGTGCCTTTCACAGTTATGCGACTAAATATATTGGTCCAGGGACTGGGTATACAGTTGCTTGGTTGTACTGGCTAACTTGGACTGTTGCTTTAGGTTCTGAATTTACGGCTGCAGGATTATTAATGCAGCGATGGTTTCCATCCATTAATGTCTGGGTTTGGAGTTTGCTGTTTGCTATTTTGGTTTTTGTCTTAAATATACTGACGGTTAAGTTTTTCGCTGAATCTGAATTCTGGTTTGCATCTATAAAGGTAATAGCGATTGTTCTGTTTATTGTTGTAGGAGCAGCGGCAATGGTAGGTTTTCTTCCGATGACTCATTCCCAATCGGCACCGTTCTTCTCTAATTTTACAAGTGCAGGTTTATTTCCTAATGGTGCTTTTGCGATTGTCATGACAATGCTTGCGGTTAACTTTGCATTTTCAGGAACGGAATTAATAGGAATTGCAGCGGGGGAAACAGCAAATCCGGAAAAAACGATACCAAAGGCCATTCGTACTACATTGTGGAGACTGATTATCTTTTTTGTAGGAACAATTGTTGTATTATCTGCATTATTGCCTACTTCAGATGCAGGAGTATTAGAGAGCCCCTTTGTTGCCGTTCTTGAACAAATTGGCGTACCATATGCAGCGGATATTATGAACTTTGTCATATTAACAGCCATTCTATCTGCTGCAAACTCAGGTCTTTATGCCTCTTCAAGAATGCTTTGGTCACTAGCAGATAAGAATACGATATCACCCATGTTTGCAAAATTAACAAAACAAGGTGTTCCAATAAATGCAGTCATTTTTAGCATGTTTGGCGGTGGTTTAGCTTTGTTCTCAAGTATTATTGCACCAGATACAGTGTATATCGTACTTGTATCCATTTCGGGCCTAGCTGTGGTGGTAGTTTGGATGAGTATTAGTGCTTCACAGTTTTTCTTTCGCAGACAATATATTAAAGAAGGAAATTCCGTAAAGGACTTGGTTTATCGTACACCATTCTATCCTTTGGTACCAATCGCTTCCTTTATCCTTTGTCTTGCTTCTTGTATTGGAATCGCATTTGACCCTACCCAACGAATTGCCTTATATTGTGGCATTCCATTTATCTTGTTTTGCTATGCAAGTTATTATGTAACCCAGAGTTTAAAGAAAAGAGGAGCAGACTATGTCCAACAAAATCAACCCTATTAATGCTATTTTATCCGAACATTCCATTATGCTACTGGACGGAGCGTTAGCCACAGAGCTTGAGTCGCATGGGTGTAATTTGGACGATCCCCTCTGGTCTGCACGTGTATTACTAGAAAATCCAGAATTGATTTATCAGGTTCATACAGACTATTTTCGTGCTGGAGCGGACTGTGCCATAACGTCAAGCTATCAAGCAACCATTGACGGTTTTTCCAAGCGTGGTATCCAGGAGAAAGAAGCTTTAGAACTAATTAAGAAAACGGTGCTACTTGCGAGAAAAGCAAGAGATGATTTTTGGCAGGAAAATTCACAAACCAATAGACCTAAGCCATTGGTTGCCGCATCCGTTGGCCCTTATGGGGCTTACCTAGCCGATGGTTCAGAGTATGTGGGGAACTACGGTGTTACAGATGAAACATTAATAGACTTTCATCGCACAAGAATGTCAGCGTTGATTGAAGCAGGTGCTGATCTATTAGCATTTGAAACGATTCCTTCCCTGCAGGAAGCGAAGGTATTAGCTTCATTGTTGAAGGAATTTCCAGATACATATGCCTGGCTATCCTTTTCTTTGAAAAATGAGAAAGCGATAAGTGACAGTACGCCGCTGGCAGAGTGTGCGAGAGTGTTTGGTGACAACGAACAAATTGTTGCCATTGGTCTCAATTGTGCACCAGTGACAATCGTGACGGAAGCTATCAACGAGTTGCGAACAAACACCAAAAAACCGATTATTGTTTATCCGAACTCTGGTGAAACCTATAATCCAGAAACTAAAACATGGCATGGTCAAGAATTATGTAATGGGCTCGACTTTAAATCTGAAGAATGGTACCTTGCAGGGGCACGACTAATAGGAGGATGCTGCAGAACAGCACCTCATCATATTGAAGAGATTTCAAAAAAGTGGCGAACTTCTTAATTAATTAGATCGTTACGGAGAACCGTACCATGAATAGTGATGGTTTTTTATATATTAACATTATTTATGGTGAAATTTGTGATAAGAGTATGAGAATAATCATCTAATCGACATATGGCTTGGAATGTTTCCGAGCCTTTTTTATATTCTTGCTTAAAGGAAGCTATACATTCGAAAGGTCTTGATAATACTGATACTTTGAATAATGAAATTCAATTGTTAACCATATTAAAAATCTAGTTGACATTTAATATGAGATTCATTATTATGATGGTTGTAAATATTACAAATTCATCATTTAGGAGAATTAAAAATGAAACTTAAAGAAATGACCTTCGTTGCAGTGTTTGCTGCCGTCATGGGCGCTCTAGGCGTAGTTCCGCCTATTATGCTTTCTTTTACTCCTGTTCCTATTACATTACAAACTTTAGGTGTGCTTCTTACAGGAGGAGTATTGGGAGCAAGATTAGGGGCGATGAGCCAAATCATCTTTTTATTACTTGTCGCTGCTGGAATTCCTCTTCTATCTGGGGGACGTGGTGGACCAAGTGTTTTTGTCGGACCAAGTGTTGGTTATTTAATTTCATGGCCTATTACGGCTTTTTGTATTGGGTATTTACTATCACGTTTTCAAAATTTAAAATTAAAATATGTATTAATGATTAATTTGACAGTTGGAATTCTATTAATCTATTTAATTGGAATTCCTGCTCAAGCATTTATGATGGACATTCCTGTTTTAGAAGCTGCAAAATTAAGTTTAGTTTATATACCAGGGGATGTGTTAAAAGCTATTTTAGCCTCTATTTTAGTTTACAGACTAAGAAAGCACCCTTTTTTTTCACGCTCATTAGCAACAAGTTATTCCAATAACTTAACTAAAAATATCTAAATCTTAAGAGACACCTTGATGTGTCTTTTTTTTAAAGGTGATATATCATGGGAAATATTACAGATTCATATAAGACTTTCGCAAAATTATCCTCCAACCAAATAGCGATCCATACAAATCATCAGCAAATTAGTTATCAATATTGGTATAAATTGATTAATCAAACTGCGAATTGGCTTCACTCTCTTTATTCAGAAAATAAAACAATAGGAATCCTTTTGCCAAACGGTATCCCTTTCCTTCAACTCTTTGCGGGAGCATCTATGGCTGGTTGGATTGCTGTTCCATATGATTTGAAATGGAATATTTCCGAATTGGAAAAAAGAGTCATCCTTTCCCACCCTTCTATCATTGTTACAACTAGAGAAATCTACTCTCAAATCAAGCAAATCATTCCTAATGTAACGATTTTGGATGATTGTTTACAGGAAATCTCTCAATTTGATCCTGCAACTGTAAGAAAAACGGAAGAAAATCTGCCTTTTTACATTGGATTTACTTCTGGTACGACCGGTAACCCAAAAGCTTTTGTTCGCTCTCAAGATTCATGGGTGGCAAGTTTTGATTGCAATCGTTTTGATTTCGGATTAGATGAATCCGATCAAGTTCTTATTCCTGGTGCCTTAATTCATTCTCATTTTCTGTATGGAGCTATTAGCACCTTGTATTTAGGTGGTACCGTTTTTCTTTTAGAAAAGTTTTCTTCTATTGGAGCACTTACATGGATACAGTCCTTACCCATTACAACCATTTATGTTGTTCCGACTATGGTAGAAGCATTCCTGAAAGAAGGAATCCAAATCGATAAGACTATAAAAATTCTTTCATCTGGTGCAAAATGGTCTGAAAGATCAAAACTAGAAATCCGTCATATGTTTCCTAATAGGACCATGTACGAGTTTTATGGAGCTAGTGAATTGAGCTTCATTACGGTACTTTCTGATAGAGAAGGTATTCAGAAAGCAACATCTGTCGGAAAGCCTTGTTATGGAGTTGAGGTACAAATACGGCGTCCAGATCAGAAATTAGCAAAGCTAAATGAGACCGGAAAAATATATGTAAGAAGCAAATTTGTGATAAATGGGTACTTTGATTATGAGGGAAGTACCATTCATTCAATTCATGATGAAGAGGGGTGGGCCACGGTCCATGATATGGGCTATTTTGACGAGGATGGCTTTTTATATATTATCGGCCGTGAACAAAATATGATTTTATATGGGGGAATTAATATTTTTCCTGAAGAAATTGAAAAAGTAATTGCCTTGCATCAAGATGTCGAGGAAGTTGCTGTAATAGGCCTATCAGATTCATACTGGGGTGAAATTGTGGCTGCAGTAGTAAAAGGAAAGGCTAGCCCATCAGATTTAAAAAAAGTTTGTAAGATGCATTTATCTTCCTTTAAAATTCCTCGTAAATGGTTTTTTCTATCTGAAATGCCATATACAACGAGTGGTAAGATAGCTCGTGCTGAGCTTATAAAACAAATGGAAAGTAAGGTGAGCAGTGATTAAAAGGGCAGTAATTGTCAAAGCGAAACGAACACCAATTGGAAAAATGGGTGGAATGTTACGAGACATTCAGCCACATAAGCTTGCGGCTCCTCTCCTCCAACATTTAGCGAAAGGATTGGAAGATAGGATAGATGACATCATTTTGGGAAATGTAGTTGGACCAGGTGGAAACGTAGCTCGAGTTGCTGCGTTAGAAGCAGGACTTCCTCTTTCATTAACGGGAATCACCATTGACCGTCAATGTAGTGCAGGGTTAGAAGCAATTCGGATGGCATGTTACTTTGTCCAAGGCGGTGCTGGCCGTTGTTACATTGCTGGTGGTGTAGAAAGCACGAGTACCTCTCCGTTTTCATCTAGAGCGAGATTTTCTCCTGAAAAAATTGGCGACCCAGATATGGGCGTTGCAGCAGAATATGTGGCAGAAAAATACTCCATTTCAAAGGAAATGCAGGATGAATATGCTCTATTAAGTTATAAACGTAGCTGGGAAGCTTATGATAAAGGATATTTTAATCAAGAGATCATTCAAATTGGTGATTTTCACCAAGATGAAGAACTTTTTAGGAAAAGAAAGATGGAAGTACTTTTAAATAGGGCGAAGCCTATATTTAAAAAGATCGGTACCGTTTCCGCAGCCAACAGTTGTGGGATACATGACGGGGCATCGGCTGTACTTGTCATGGAAGAAAACATGGCATTAAATAATGGATTCCAACCCATATTACGATTTTTGGATAGTGAAGTCACAGGTGTACATCCTAATTATCCAGGGGCTGCCCCTATTCCAGCGATTCAAGATTTATTAAAAAGAAACGAATTAACCATTGCGGACATAAACCTAATTGAAATAAACGAAGCTTTCTCTTCCAAGATTGTCGCCTGTATAAAAGAACTTTCCATTGCTTATGACAAGTTGAACGTTTGCGGTGGAGCTTTAACGATAGGACATCCTTATGGAGCTTCAGGAAGTATCATAATCACGAGGCTTTTCTATGAAGTACAAAGACGAAAGGGTATCAAATATGTATTGGCTGCCATTGGAAGTGGTGGAGGAATTGGAGTAGCGGTCCTATTCGAGGTGGTAACATGAAAACGAAGGAACATGAGATTATTTTTAATAAAGATGATGTGAAACAATTTGTTCAATTGATAGGTGATCGAAATCCTATCTATCAGAGTTCGGAGAGGGCAAAAGACTACGGTTTCGAAACGATTCCTCTTCCTCCAACAATGCCTATGATCGCTTATAAATGGCTTGAAACCCCTTGGGAACTTAAATATCCTATTATTCATCGAAAACAGAAATGTATACAGCATCAAAGAATGTATATTGAAGAGATCTACAAAGCGGTAGTAGAAGTTACAGATCAATACCAACGTCACAACCTTACTTTTATGAAACAAACTCTATTTTTATTTAATAGGGATGGAAAACTCTGCTTTGAAGGAATATCTGATTTGACCTTGGGTGGTTTGTCATGAATGCGATTACCTATCAAATTACGGAAAAGGACGTTGAACAATATGCGGTTATTTCAGGTGATAGCAATCCCATTCATTTAGATAAAGAAGCGGCGAAACAACAAGGATTCATGAATAAAATTGCCCATGGGATGTTAACTGTGGCAAGAGTGTTAAGTGTGCTTTCAAATGAAATTCTCACACCTCATGAGTTTTTGAGTCAGTATGAATTTACCTTTATCGCCCCTGTTTATGTGGGGGATCTAGTAACTCTGACTATCAAACAAGCGGAGCATAACATAAGAGTAGAAGGAAAATGTAGAGAAAAAATAGTCGTAAAAGGATGTTTGATAGTAGATAGAGGAAATCCTAGATGATCAATACCGGACATTTATGTCATTACAAGAGGAAATATTATTAAAAACCGCCACTTAAGTTGTTACGGTGAACCTTACCATAAATAGAGGCAGTTTTTATATAGCTAAATTATGTATCTAATGACTATATAAACAACCTCGCTCTTTAGGGGTATGGGGGTTGTTTATATGGTCATTTTTATATTTATTTTACGTTTCTCGTAAAATAGGAAGGGTGCAACAACGGAAGGAACCGCCAGATTTAATGATTTCTGTGATATCCACCTCAATAACTTCAAATCCCCGGTTACGAAGCTGTTTGTTTACCTTCCCATTGACCGGCAGACTAAATACCCGTTTGTTGCCTATACTTAATACATTTGTGCCCAATTGAAATTGTTCTTCTTGCGAAACTTCAATTAATTCATAGCGTGAAGCAAAAAACTCGATGTTTTTTTTCGTTAAGGCATTTGGGTAAATAAGGGCCACTTCAGGTGAAACGACATTAAATATACAATCTAAATGCAGGTATTTATCTTTAAATGGGATGGTAATGACATTGAATTGAGTTAATAGACTCTGTAAATGTTCAGCTGCTTTTTGGTCCGTCCGATTGCTGAGCCCCACGTAAATTGTTTCTCGATCAATCACAACATCTCCGCCTTCAATTCGTTCCTCGTATAAATTATAATAAGAGATTTCTTCATCCTCCAGCCATTGTTTTAAAACGTTTTCCTCCCCTGCGCGAACATCCGTTGCCATCTTGGCAACAAAGATTGTTTGCCCTAGCGTAAAACCAATATCCCGAGTAAATACTTGTTCAGGATATTTTTTATGGTAAGGCAATAAACTAACTTCGATACCATATTTCTTTAGTGTTTTGACAAATTCACCGTGCTGTTCGAGCGCACGTTCAATATGGATACCTTCATTTTTAAAATGCTCTTGCGTTTCATTAATTACTTCGCGGATTGTCATATATTGAGGCTGACAAAGGATTACTCGTCTTAATACATCGTATTCACTCATGCAAAAAGTCTTGTTGTTTGTTATTGGGCTTTCTGTCATTTTTTCGCCCTCCTGTATTCTCTTTTTAATCTAGGTTTTCCTAAACGTTCGTTATTATTTACAAACGAACAGTAGGAAAATCTCTAACAAAAGTGCCTGTCACCACCCGCATTTTGTCGAATTCATTGACATTATTCGGGTGGTGGCAGGCACTGTTTTTAAATAAAAACAAACATATGTAAAAGAAATACACCTAGAAACGCAATTGCTGTTATGAGATGGAAGTTGCGACGGAAGCCTGATGCTTTTTTGTGTCGTAAATAACCAGCAAACAGGGTGAACAGAAGGGATAAAATAGCCAGGTAACCACTTAATAGCTTCAGGTGATTAAATCCAATAACTGGCCCTAGTTCAAATAGGTTGATTAATGCATGCCCAAAAATGACCGTTGTTCCGTAAAGAGCAATCTTAATATGCCACTTCATTAGATATCTAGAAAACTTTGCAAGGCTGATTTTAGCCTTTCGCAGAGAGGTTTTTCGTATCACTAGAAAAATAAAATACATATTGATATTAATAAGAAAAAGAATGACTGACGGAGAAATTCCTCCTATTTACTCGAAAAACGTGAAAATCGGGGATTTTGCATTGCATAGTCGGAAAAACTTCCCTTATTTACACCAGAAGCGAGCTCCATTCTGCTGTTAACCGGAAAAGCTCCGCTTATTTTACTTTCGCAGGTTACTTAATTAAGGACAAGAAAAGGAAGTGAGATGAAAACCATCGCGGGACGGGTTTTTGAATATTTAACCAAAAGTGCCTGACACCCCCCTCGAATTCATCGACATCTCGGGGAGTGTCAGGCACTATTCTTTAAGCCTCTACTGCTGTGAAAAATTGTGGTAAGTATTCTTTATGTGCTTCTAACATCTCATCTAAAATTTGTTTTGCAATTGTATCAGAAGGTACAAGTGGATTAATGGTCATTGCCAGTAGAGCCGTATTATAATCTCCGGTTACGGCAGCTTCTGCAGCAACACGCTCAAATGATTTAATTTGCTGGACAAGACCTTGTACGGCAACAGGAAGTTCACCTACTGAAATTGGTTTAGGGCCTTCTTTTGTAATGATACAGTTTACTTCAACGGCAGAGTCATCTGCGATATTTGCAATCGCGCCATTATTTCTTGTGTTTACTGGCTGGATGTCACGTCTATCGTTATAGATAGAATTTATTAGGTTGCAAGCGGCATCACTATAATAAGCACCACCGCGTTTTTCTAGTTGAGGAGGTTTAATCGCTAAATTTTGATCCTTATAAAGTTCAAATAGTTCGTTTTCGACTTGCTTTACAACTTCCGCTCGAGTGCCTTCTTCTTTTGCTGCTCGGATCTCTTCTTCTAACATCTCACTAGTTTTATAATAATAACGGTGATATGGGCAAGGAATCGCGTTTAACCCACGAAGGAAATCAGGCTCCCAATCGATGGCCTTGATATTTTTCATGGTTATTGAATTTTCTGGGTCCGCCATTTTTTCAATCACGTCACCAATTACGCTTACGCCATCCAGGTAAACATTTAAACCAAATACCATATGATTAAGTCCAGCGAAGTCAATGTCGACTCTTTCAGGAGCCACTTCTAGCATCTCGGCTGTTTGCATTTTTATGCCAACAGGAACATTACAGAGTCCCACTACCTTTTTAATATTACTATAACGGAGTACAGCTTCCGTTACCATGCCCGCAGGGTTTGTGAAGTTTACTAGCCAAGCATCAGGGCATAGTTCTTCGATATCCTTACAAATTTCCAAAATGACCGGAATGGTTCGCAACCCTTTAAATAATCCACCTGGTCCGTTTGTTTCTTGACCAATAACATTATATTTTAATGGGATTCTCTCATCCTTTGCACGAGCATCCAGTAATCCAACACGGAATTGAGTGGTAACAAAATCTGCGTCTTTAAGTGCTTCACGCCGATCAAGAGTTAAATATACCTCAATTGGGAGACCGGCTTTTTCAACCATGCGTTTGGCAAGTGAACCGACAATATTTAACTTTTCTTGTCCTGCTGGAATATCAACCAACCATAACTCCCTAATTGGCAGTTCATCGTATCTTTTAATAAAACCCTCTACAAGTTCAGGCGTATAACTTGAACCTCCGCCAATTGTTACAATTTTAATCCCTTTTTTCATGATGGTGCACCTCCGGATATTTTTAAACTGGATCAGATAAGTTGTCTTGTTTAAATCAATGAAGTTTTCCTGTTCATCGAAAGTGTACCTCCAAATGATGCCGGTGGTAAATAGAATGGAAGATTTTTGTAACAGTTGTCATCAAAAGTGATTTGTTACTTTGTGAAAACACTATGTTTCATAAAACATGTGGTATGATAATGTCAAAAATAGAATCATGTCGACTGGAGGGGATATTTCTTTGTTTTCAAATGAAGTGATCAGCGCCTTTAATGATCTGGAAATGTCTTTATATAATTATGTAATTAAAAACAGTGATAAAGTGATTTATATGCGGATAAGGGAATTGGCAAAGGAGACGCATGTTTCGACTTCAACGATCCTACGATTTTGCCGCAAAGTGGATTGTGAAGGATTTTCGGAGTTCAAAGTTAAGTTGAAGTTATTTTTAGATAAAGACCAAAAGCCCCATTTGAGAAGTTCACAAGAGTCCTTATCTGAATTTTTGGAACGGACGTTACAAGGAAATCTCGATTCTTATATCATGGATGCAGCGGAAATTATTGCAGAATCAGATAGTGTCATATTTATTGGTATTGGGAGTTCTGGAATATTAGCAGAGTATGGAGCAAGGTATTTCTCAAGCTTGGATAAATTTTCACTTTACATAAAAGACCCTCTCTTTCCTATTAGTGTGAAATATTTACAAAACAGTACGACGATTGCCTTGTCTGTATCAGGAGAAAATCAGTTTACTGTTACTCATATTAATCAACTTAAACAAGAAGGAAGTAAGATTATCAGCATTACAAACAGTCAACATTGCACGGTTGCAAAACTTTCAGATGTAAATATCCCTTACTATGTAACAGAGGAAAAGTATAAAAAATCAAATATAACAACCCAAATCCCAGTTATGTATATATTGGAATCAATTGCACGTGAAGTAAACAAATATACAATTGAATAGAAGTGCCTGACACCACCCGAATTCATCGACATGATTCGGGGAGTGACAGGCACTGTTCTTAACGCTCTTTTTATTCGTATTTTCGGATACTGTGAGGGACATTTGTAGTTTATAAGAAGTACCTTAATCTTGCCCCTTCCGATTTATCGAACATTGATAGAATGGGTTGAAAAATGTTCTAGTCTGATCAAATATCAAAAACCATGCTGTTGTCCAGCATGGTTTTAATGCCTCTGGTATGATCCCGGATAGGCAGCCATCAAGGTATGAGTCTGTGCTAATTAAAAGTAACCCCTTACTATTGTTGAGGTGCGGAAGGAGTTGAAATACTTTGTAATGCCTGTTCTGCCTCATTTGCATATTGATTTTGTACTGCAAGATCTCCTAAAGCAACCATTCCCACTATTTGTCCATTTTCAATTACCGGCAATCGGCGAATTTGCTGCTCAGCCATCAAATCTGCTGCTTGATGAACATCCATATCAGGTGTACCTTGTACGATTTGCTGTGCAGTCATGACTTGAGATACTTGTGTTTGTGCATTTTCTCCCTGTGCTGTCGTACGAAGGGTGATATCACGATCCGTTACAATTCCAACCATTTGTCTGCTGTTATTTACTACTGGAATAGCTCCGATATTATATTCGCTCATTAACGCTGCAGCTTCCTGTACGGTCTGTGTTTCGTTAACTGTAACAATATCTGATGTCATAATATCTCTTAATTGTGCCATGAAAATACCTCCAATTATATTTCTCCTCTATAGGATGGGGAACATTGGCGATATTATTAATGGTATTTTTAAACAAATATATGCTGTACAGTGTTTTTTACATTATGTAAGTTAGAAAGTAACCTATCCGATTTTGTTGAAATGTGAGTTATTTCCTGCGAAATTAAGTAGCGTATCTCGACAATCTTCATACTAGAGTTGCAAGGCAAATTCTTATATGGCAATGTTTACAACTGTTTCAATCAAACGTTTGATTCGTATATCCTATTTGGAATTTGGTCGAAAGTGTGTCAGTTCGTGACGAAAGTGGTTTAAATGCTGTTCTTCGACTATTTTTTGTTTGTTTTTGATGTACTATATGATCATGTATTTCCTAACCTTTTTGATGCACTTTATGAATTGAAGCCTTATGAAAGCAAAGAAGAGTACGAAATCGACCTAGTTAAAGAGCCGAGAGAAGAATATTATCAAGTTACAGCTAAACCTGAATTGGTTGCAGTATTATCCCAAAGTGTGGATACGCAAGGGTAAGTACCTTAGATCAGGATTATTCCTTACAAGTTGAACAATTAGAAAAGTATGGATGCACTAAGATTTTTCACGAAAAGAAAAGTGGTAAGAACACTGGCAGGCCCGAACTGAACAAAGCCATGGAATATTTAAGAGCAGGAGACAAATTAGTGGTTTATAAGATTGACCGTTTGGCCAGATCAACAAGAGACTTACATAATATTGTTCATGAATTACAAGAGATAAACATCGGTGTTGTATTCATCAAGGAACAAATCGACTTTTCAACTCCAGCTGGAAAGCTCATGTTTTCCATGCTGGGGGCTATTGCTGAATTCGAGCGTAATCTCATCAATGAACGGACCAAAGAAGGGCAAGAACGGGCGAAAGCCCAAAGGAAACACTTAGGAAGAAAAGGACAGGACTCAAAGGAAATCAAAAGGGCATTAACGCTGTTTGCAGAACGTGAGAAAAATGGATTAAGTGTAAATGACATTTCTAAACAAACAGGCGTGCCACGTTCAACCATATACGTAAAAGCGAAGGGGGAAAAATAATGTCAGTAGACGATCACATTGGACTACTCAATTCCTTTTTATTAGCATGCTCTTAAAATAGAAAGTCACATCTTTTCTTATATTCTTTTATACTACATTAAAATGTAAATCTCTTCTGCTTATTTCCCTTTCTAACAAATTAATAAAATTGATATCTAGATTTAATGCTTTTGCTTTCAAATAAGTATTAATTAATAATTGAGTATTTATACTTTGAATCATATTTTTCTTCCTCCTTACACTACAAAACATCATTCGTTACTTCGAAATAATCATGTGCTCATGCACATTCCTTGAGAGGGCTGCAAAAAACTCCCGTACCAGGCAAACGGCGCGATTGGAACCATGAAGATAATTCCATAAATGACCAAGTTCTTTGTAGACAATGCAAGTTTAAGTGATGGTGTACTCATAACAAGCCTCCATTTTTTATGGTATTCTGAATAAAATAAACACAATTGTAGCTTATTAATAACAGATTATTTGTAAAATCTCTGTAAATACAAAAGAATGAATGTGCATCATTTCCAGGCTTGTATCCCATGGGCTGACCGGTTTTCCAGAGCCAGCCGCACGAAAACAATTAAAGTTGTTTTATCGCATTTAAAAATCTGGTTACTTCTTCCTCTGTATTATGTAAATGTCCTCCGCTTGAGCTGGAAATGGCCAAAGGCGCTCATAAAGGTAGCCTTTAAACCTTTTGAGAATAGCAGCTCTTTGATCGCCGTCCGATAGTAAAAAGCCATGTCCGCAATTTTGATTCCTTGTAATGTCCGGTGGGTGATTTCAAATTGTCCCGTTCCGTATACCGTATTTCCTGACAAATTGATCATCGTACCATGTATGGCCGAGAGCGTCACAATGGGACGGCCCGTGGAAAGCCATAAAAATGACATCATCCGCATATTGCAATCCACCATTGGCAGATTCCGTTTTTCCGGATAAGTAACGCCCTTATCCTGTGACATAAAGTGTGAAGAAGGGATTCTTCCCGGCATATTATAGGGAATCCTGCATCATTCTAAAGGTCTGAACCCCCTGTGCAATTTTACAATCAATTCTTATAAACGAATATCTAAACATTATTTTGCGCCTAAAAATAGTACCTGGGGCTTGGACAATTGAACCACCATGGTCCGGGTGCCGCACAGGAATTGAATCCATTTCTGTCAGACCATTTAAAATTTCTTGTAAAATATCATCCACTTTTATATGTTCGACTTCAGAATAACTATTGGTACTATCCTATATAGGCAACAATCCACGTTTGTCCTGTCTAAAGACATAAAATTCAAATTCAAAGGACCCTTTAATATTAAGCTCCGTTTCCGTTATACGGTGTAAAACTGCCTTTAACTTTGTCCGTGGGGAATAAGGAATATAGTTTCCATTTTGGTCGACAACATCAGCTATTACTTTAGCCGTGCCCAGTGCCCAAGGAAGTGTAACAAAAGATCTTAGATCAGGCAGTAAAACCCAGCTCGGGAACCCTCCTGAAAAAATTCCCACCAACTAAAAGCTTTTAGTTGGTGGGACCCCTTTTAGTTAAAATTATTTTTACATCTCCTATTTGGGGTAGTACCAGCGTCGCTGTCACTACCCACAAAGTAAATGGATATTATTAGAAACCATAAAGAGCTGTCAATGCCCAGATTAATCCCCAACACTTTTCTATGAACATCAAGTTGTAGCATAAAATTCAGGTTTACGATGACTTACACTAGGGAGCTTTTCTCTCACACGATGTACGCGATCAAGATCAATATCAGAAATAATCAAAGTTTCTTCTTCACCTCCACTAGTTGCTATTACTCCCATAGGATCGATAATCATACTGCGTCCAGAAAAGACATTGCCGGCTTGGTTAGAAGCACAAACGAACACAGTATTTTCAATGGCTCTGGCACGGAGCAGAGTTTCCCAATGATCTTCTTTCATAGCTCCCGCTACCCATCCAGCAGGAATAAACAGAATATCTGCTTCTTGAAGTGCTAATTGTCTTGCTATCTCCGGGAATCGTAATTCATAACAAACCATTAAACCTATTTTTCCAAATTCTGTTTCAACTACTTTATATTGATTGTCACCAGGTACAATGGCATCAGACTCTTTATAGTTGAAAGCATCATATAAATGAGTCTTTCGATAAGATTGTAAAATTTGTCCGGAACGGTCGATAAATACTGTTGTATTATATGCACGCTGCTCATCATCTGCTTTTGACTCAAATATTCCACAAACTACATAAATTTCATTTTCACGAGCCGCCTCGGCTAGCCCGGTAACAAACGGACCATCCAATGATTCAGCTACATCAACGGGTAATACACCAGAACCTGGGATAGCCAGTGCCATATACAATTCAGGTAATACAACAAAGTCTGCTCCCAATCCTTTTGCTTTAGCAATGTATTTTCTTGCTTTCTCCAAATTAGATATCTTATCTAGACTAGTAGATAATTGCGCAATAGCTACTTTCATAAGAATACCCTCCTAATAAATTTTTAAATAAATCATATTACCTGATTGCTAGTTTCAATGTTTTTAAGAACGCTTTCATTTTCCTCTTCTAAAAGAGTCTTATTAGGTTTTATGAAGAGCCACGAGACAGCACCCAATCCACCCATAATAGTTAATAACATAATACCTACATTCCAACTTCCAGTGAGATTGACTGTTTGCACCACTAAAATCGTACCGATTGCCGTTGCTGCGTTTCCGCAAAAGTTTACCCATCCTGATAATGAAGCGCTATGCTTTCCTCCAATATCCTGAACGGCAGACCAATTGGGTACTTGTATCATGCCTATTCCAGCCATTGAAATCATTAATAGAATGGACATGCTAAAAGTAGAAGTCGCTTGAGAGGCAAACCATAGGCAACTGGAACTAATGATGAATCCTGCAATACCAAAAGGAACACGTGAGGTCATCCGAGATTTTGTTTTACGATAAACGAAATCGACTAAAGCCCCCATAGCCACTACAGAAATCGTTAACGATAACCATGGTAATGCCGCCACCATTCCTGTACGTACAATGGACAATCCACGCGCTTGGAGAAGAAATAAAGGTAGTAGCGTGATAAAAAAGCTTTCAACCAATACTAAACAAAAATATTGAAACCCAATCGCCCAAAATTGTGATTTACCCAAAAGGGCTTTCCATTCTTTCCGTGATGTTTTGAAAACTGCTTCACTGTTCTCTTCTTTAGTTTTTGTTTCCCCAGTAATTAATTCTAACTCTCCCTGATTTACATCTGGGTGATCTTTCGGATGATTTCGAAAACTCTTATACCAATACAAGGCAACGACTACACCAATGATCCCATAGCTATAAAAACTCCATTTCCAACCAAATCGGGAAACAATCCAGGCAGTTAATACTGTGCCGATGGCCAAACCTAAATAGGCAGAACTTAAAAAGATAGAATTAGCTCTGGCTTTTTCTTTTCTAGGAAACCAAGTGTTGATAGCATTTATTCCACCTGGTATATCCGCAGCCTGAGCAATACCTAATAAACAGCGAAAGATGATTAGTAAAATTAAGCTAGATCCAAATGGAGTAACAAACGTACACACGGACCAAAGAATACCGGCAATTGCAATTGCCTTATGAGAACCTATCCTTTGTACCCATATACCTGCAGGCACTTGACATAATGCATAGGTCCAGGCAAAAGCCGATAAAACAAGTGAAACTTGAGTTAAGCTAAGACCAAAATCCTTTTGAATGAATGGTGCACTAACACTTATATTAATTCGATCTAGTGACATCATCAATTGCATTGGAAACATAATCAAAAACATAACTCGCCATCGAACATAAGTATTCTTCAAACAGCCCACCCCCATTATTATCTAAAGAATTTTTCTGCCCCGCTTAATGAAGCCAGGCTAATGCCTGCATCTACTTGTCGTTTCATGTCTATCTCAGCCTCTTGTTTTTGGATAGCCGTTATCGCATACTGTTCAGCATCTTTAGGATTAATAACGAAGACACCGTCATCGCTTGCAACCAATAAATCACCTGGATTAATACTTACGCCGCTTACGCTCACTGTTGTATTGATTTCTCCTTCTATACCAAGAATTCTCGTTGTTAAAGGACTTACTCCTAGAGAAAAAACAGGTAGTCCTAGTTCTAAAATTTCTGGAACGTCATTGATGCAACCTGAAACAATCACACCAGCGACTTGTTTAGCATGTGCAGCGTAAGATACCATTCCTCCCCAACAAGATCGTTGTTCATCTCCAGACATATCTATTACAATTACATCCCCAGGTTCTACTAAATCTAATGCCTTATGTACAGCAGTAGAATCCATATGTGGGATCCGAACGGTAACAGCATTACCTACAAATCGTATTGGACGAAAAAGTGGTTGTAGGCCTTTAAGAAAACCAAAGTCTGTCATATGTCCAATCGTTGAAGGGTCTACCTTTTGATATAAATCAATGAGCTTTGAACTAACACCTTGTACTCTGGGGTTTACTTTAAACATGTTCTTCTCCTCTACTTTCATTTAGTTTTTTTTTCTTCTCTTACAGTTTTAAAGTGGAAGACATTACAAAATTAATAAAGGGAAAATAATTTTTTCTTAAAATATCAAAACCTTAGTTCCTATTACTGGTATCATTGAGGTTATCCCAGATCAGAACATAAAATAGTAAATTGTAAAGGTTATTTTGTAATGCCTTCAGGCATTTTAAATCGCTTACAAAATAATCATAGAGTTTGTTGAAATTCTTGTTTTTTTCCTGGAATATTCCAAGTTTCTTGTAAAAATTCAACAATTTTGTCTACAGAACGGTTTACCAATTGTTCCCCTTTTTCTTTTGTACCTAATTTTGCGTTTCCAACTGTCCCTGACTCACTGTAAATGCTGTATTTTGGATACTGAATAATTTCAGGGAATTGATCAACAAATTTTGGTGGCTCGTTTACCGATTTTTCAACGTCAACCAGTTCTGGGTATAAATATAGAAGGACCGATGTACCTGCTTCACTCGCATGTCCATGAGCTAATGCTCCAGATTCAACAATTCCCTTATCAAGCGTTTTTAAAAATCTCCAATAATCGATTTGTGCAAATCGAAACTCATCATGGTCACGGTGATCAAAAGCAATTTGATTGATGATTGGAACATTTCCTACATGATTATTAATAAATAAGAAGTCTTTGAATCCCCACTTTTTCAAACTGTCAACTGTATCTACTAAATACTCTTTAAAGCTTTCAGGTCGAATCGTAATCGTTCCGGGAAAATCATCCAACATTGATGAGTCACCAACTTCCAAAGTTGGACCTATTATGCTATTGACCCGCTCAGCTACTAACTCTGCAATTTTTACTGCTACTAACGTATCGCTTCCAAGTGGTAAATGCGGTCCATATACTTCAAAAGCACCTGTAGGGATAATGGCTAAATTGGTTTCCTTTTTTCTCTCTACAAACGCCTTCCAGCTCATTTCTTTAAGAACATTAGTTTTTTTCATTTTTCAATCTCCTTCATTTCTTTATTTAAATTAGGGATATTTTTCCGCCTCGAATGTGTTCTTCCAACTCATGTACAGCTAAATGATGATTCCTCTGTTTTAAAGCTTCAAGGATCTCAATATGCTCCTGAATAAACTTCATCATATTTTGTTTCTTTTTTAGAAAGCACGTTGAGTTATAAAAAAGTCTTTCAGTTATAATGGACATGGTTTGGAGAAATAGGCTATTTCCTTCAACCTCCAAAAGATAGTAATGAAAATCAGCATCAAGTTGGACAAAGCTAAAAAAATCATCATTTTCATAACATTTTTTTTGTTCATGAACTATTTCAGCTAAGGCTGCAAAGTCATTTTCTTTAAGCATGTCAATTGTATTCCTAATAGAAAAAGTTTCAATTGCAATACGTGCATCATAAAAATCATTAATCTCTTTAATCGATAATTCTTGTATAGCAATGCCTTGATTAGAGATCACTTTCACAAACCCTTCTTGTTGAAGCCTTTGAAGTGCTGCAACAATAGGAGTTCGACTCATTTCAAGTTCTTCAACTAATTGATTTTGTGAGGTATAGTTTTCCTCTATAAAATCCCCCCTCATAATTTTTTCTTTAATTTTGTGGTATGCGATTTCATTCAATGTTGTTCTTTTTTTCATTTAGAGGCCTCCTAAAAAGTAGTTAAATTTAACTTGAATTCAACTTGAATTCAACTGTAATATTAAACTAACAAAAATTTTCTGAAAAGTAAATATCTTTTTTGCTTTTATCTAAAAATCATTATTTATAATAGGAGTAGGTAATCGCATACTCATCAATTTAAATTTTTGAAAAGAATGTACTTAACTACCATGAAAGTACAAAACAGTGAAAATCTAATCCTTGATCTGTCATGAGTGCAACAATTTATTTATGGAAAAGGCGGGACTAACTCAGATATATCAAGGGCTGAACGGAAACTAATCAAACGTTTGATTAGAAGGGAAACAGGGCGAATTTTGTCATAGATCAACCATTTTTTGGGCATAAAAAATACACTTCATTTAGGTGCTTGGTTTCTTTGAAATCATTATGATGTCGTGATTCCTACTTAAAATCTTTCCATGTAAAATCAAACGTTAAAATTCCAGGCATAAAAAGAGATTCTACTAATTATTAAGATTGATTAATACAATTTGCTGGATAGCCTTAAAGGGGCTATCCGGTTTTTTTACTTTCAAAGTATCAGTAAAATGAAATATCGAAATAGTGTCCGGGATCGTCAATCTGGGCTGATTACGGTCAACATAGATTCAGTTGCTTGTCATTGCCAGTCACTCACATCATGGGGATTTTTAATGGAAAAACCTTAGAGATAATGTAAAAACTAAATCACATTTTATAATTCATTGACGGAGAAAACCGCTCGGAATAAGATGGGAAAAAATGAGTCAAATGGGAATGACTGACGGAAAAACATCATCGAAGGTAATTTTGACAGCGCTATCATTCTATATTCCCATTCAGGGAAAGGGGAAGCATGCTTACTTAAGCTTCAATATAAAAAAATAGATAGAGAGCGAGGAGAAACAGTGAAAAACGTGAAAAAGGGCTTTTTGTGGCTGGCTTTCTTTTTGGGCATCTTTGTGATGGGGTTATCACCCAGCACAAGCTATGCCAAACAGCCAGAATCATCTTATTGGTATCCCGAGCAATTATTGAATTGGACGCCGGAGAACGATCCGGATGCTGTGTTTAACCGCAGCCAAGTTCCATTGGGCAAACGGGAAGTGTTATACAAAGTCAATGACAATGCCCAGTCAGAAGCTAAGGTAGTGGCTTTGTCTGCACTTAACCCCACAACGAGTGGCGTACCGTCCCAAGGCGGGAAGGAATTTTTGGCGAATACCTTCAGTTATTGGCAATACGTCGACATCATGGTGTATTGGGCAGGGTCTTCCGGTGAAGGGATTATCGTTCCGCCAAGTGCGGACGTCATTGACGCTGCCCATAAAAATGGCGTACCAATTTTGGGAAACGTTTTCTTTCCACCGACCGTCTATGGCGGGAAAGTTGCGTGGCTGAACCAAATGTTGACCCAACGGGAGGACGGCTCCTTCCCAGCGGCGGACAAGCTGCTTGAAGCGGCACGCTATTACGGATTTGACGGCTGGTTTATTAACCAGGAAACTGAAGGCGGAGATGCCAAGACAGCTCAAAAAATGAAGGATTTCCTTGTCTATCTTCAGCAGCATAAGAGTGAAGGCATGCATATCATGTGGTACGATTCGATGACAAAGGACGGGAGGGTTAGCTGGCAAAATGCGTTGACCAATCAAAACAGCAGCTTCCTGCAGGATGGGGAGACACGTGTTTCTGACAGTATGTTTTTAAACTTCTGGTGGCGCAATCAGCAATCTTCTGTAAACAAGGCTCTGGAAATTGGCAGAAGCCCGTATGATTTATTTACTGGGATTGATGTGGAAGCAAATGGGACAAGCACCAACGTTCCTTGGGAGGGGATATTCCCTGAGGGTAAAGCACCATTAACTTCTTTAGGAATTTATCGTCCGGACTGGGCCTTTAAAACGGCTGAGACAATGGAGGAGTTTTATCAGAAGGAAAATGAATTCTGGGTTGGAAAGTCCAAAAACCCTGCCGCAACCAGCAATAACGGGGCATGGAAAGGGATGGCCCACTACTTTACGGCTAAAACCGCGATCGAGGAGCTTCCTTTTGTAACTCACTTTAATACAGGAAGCGGCAAGTTTTTCGCTACAGATGGAATGACGGTAAGCAATCAGTCTTGGAATAACCGCAGTCTCCAGGATATCCTCCCGACCTGGCGCTGGCTGAAAGAGGGCGGGCAGGCTGTTGACGTCGATTTCGATTGGGATACAGCCTATTTCGGCGGCAGCTCGTTAAAGCTTTCAGGAACAATCGAGGCAGACAACCCAACACATATCAAGCTTTATAAAACCAATCTGCCAATCCAAAAGGATACGGAAATCTCGCTGACATACAAAACAGATTTGAAAAAGCCAAACATGAAACTTGGAGTCAGCTTTACTGACAAACCCGACCAATTTGTGTTCTTTGATGTGAAAAAACTAACGGATCAACCGTGGACTACTGATTCATTCAAACTAAAAAAATACAGTGGTAAAAACATCGCAGCCATTTCACTTTTGGTTGAAAGTGATAAGGATGAGAAAGATTTTACGACCAATATCGGAGAAATCAAGGTTTATAACAAACAGGAAAAGCACAATTCCATCCATGCTCCGAACGATGCAAAGGTAAATAAAATCGAGTTTAATAAAGGAATCTATGCGGACGTTGCACTTGCTTGGATGCCGTCTGATTCCGATGTGAGCCACAATGAAATTTACCGGAAGCTGCCGAACAATGAAAAAGAGTTTGTTGGTGCTACCCCTAATAAGGTGTATTACCTATCCAATCTGAAGAGAAGTGGCAAAGAAAGCAGCACCACGTTGGAAATTGTTGCGGTGAACAAAGAGTTCAAACGCAGCGAACCGACATCGGTTACCTTCGATTGGCCGCCATATCCAAAGCCGGAAGCCGATTTCGGTGCCGATCAAACGGTAGCGGCTCCGGGGCAGGAAATTCATTTTCTTAATCGTTCATCAGAAGTAACAGAAGAGGTGGAATGGCACTTTGAAGGTGGAACCCCAGCAGTGAGTAATGAGGAAAATCCGGTCGTCACCTATGAAAAAGAAGGCGTCTACACGGTTACCCTGATTGCGAAAAACAGCGAGGGTGAAAGTGTTCTGACAAAAGAAGCGATGATTACCATTTCTGAAGCAGCCAAGGACATTCAAAATGTGGCATTGAATAAGACCGCGATCGCCAGTGGACAATGTGCTCCGACTGAAGCAGCGAAATATGCGTTCGATGGCAAAGACAACAGTAAATGGTGTGCATTGGGGAATGCTCCTCATTGGCTGCAGGTAGATCTGGGCGACCAGTTTGCCCTTTCCAAGTTTGTCATTCGCCATGCACAAGCGGGCGGGGAACCGCAAGCCTTTAACACCCAGGCATTTAGGATTGAAGTAAGCACGGATGGAGTCAATTGGACAGAGGCTGTTAAGGTTACGGATAATACAGCGGCTGTTTCGGAACACAGCATCGCGTTAACAAACGCAAGCTATGTTCGTTTATGGATTGACAAACCAACCCAAGGCGGCGATACGGCTGCAAGGATATTTGAATTTGAAGTCCATGGATTTCTGAATCCATAACCATGACCATGTGGCCATGGGGACGGTTCCGCAGGCTTTTTCCAGGTGAACCTTGGGAGAAAGCCATGAGAACCGTCCCGCAGGCTTTAATTAGAGGAGGAGCAAGATGAGGAGAAATAGAAGCAAGTTGTTCGGCCGCATTTTATCTGTATCGGCTGCTTTCATGTTACTCGGTTCACTGGATGTCCCCGGGGCAAAAGCCGCCGTTAATGGGGACGGGACGGACATCGTCAATGAAAATTATGCGGACAGGCTCAGTCTAAAGCCGCTGGCTCCGGCCTTCAGGGTGGAAACCCTTCTGAACTGGTCGCCTGAAAACGACCCGGATGCCGAAATAGACCGTGCCAGCATTCCGTTAAACAAAAATCGCTTTAAAGGTTCCCAGGTGAATCCCCTGGCCAATCCAAAGGCTGGCATCACCTCTGCTGCGATTACGAACTGGAATCATGATGAGGCCAGCTCTGTCGGAGGCAATGATTTTAATGTTTATGCTTTCGACAACTGGCAATTACTAGATTCCTATATTTACTGGTCAGGAACCAATGAAGGGATTTTTGCCATCCCTACACCGGATATCGTCGATGCCGCCCACCGGAATGGGGTGCCTGTTTATGCTACGCTTGGTTTCCCATGGGGCACATCCGCTGAGGGAGTCGCCGAAATCGAAAAGTTCACACAGCAGAAACAGGATGGCAGTTTCCCCGTTGCCGACAAGATGATGGAAGTGGCGGAGTACTATGGTTTTGATGGCTATTTTTTCAATCAGGAAACGTCTGGTGTCAGTAAGGATACAGCTGAACGCATGAATGAAATGATGCGCTATATTAAACGGAATTCCAACCTGAATGTCAGCTGGTATGATGCGCAGGACAATACGGGAGCCATCAACTATCAGGATTCCATCAACAGCAAAAATGATATGTATGTGAAACCGGCAGAAGATGGAGAATATGCCGTTGATGAGTTCTTTTTAAACTATAACTGGACAACCAGTAAGATTAACACCACCGTAGAGACGATGAAAGGCCATACCCGCAGTCCGTTTGATGCCTATGCCGGTTTTGAAATTCAACAGAATTCCTATAATACCAAAATTAATACAGATGCACTGCTGGATGAAAAGAAACAGCCAAAAGTGTCGATTGCCCTCTACGCGCCAAACTCGACCATGGGGTTAGCGGCTGATCCGGCTGACTTCCATGAAAAAGAAAAGAATTTATGGACAGGACCACAAGGCGATCCTACCCTTGCCGATGATTCGGCTGCTTGGAAAGGGATGGCGCGTTTTGTCACGGATTCATCTGTAATCCAATCCAAGCCATTTACAACAAACTTTAACAGCGGCCATGGAAAACAATACTTTGTGAACGGAAAAATCGCCAGCGGCATTGAGTGGAATAACCGCTCCATCCAGGATATCATGCCGACATGGCGCTGGTGGATCCGCAGTCACGGCAGCAGAATCAAGGTAGCCTATGATTTTGATAAAGCCTTTAACGGAGGCAATTCGCTGAAATTCAGCGGTGGGCTCGAAGCGGGTTCTGTCAATGACACGATGCTGTACAGCTCCAAACTTCCGGTTACGGACACAACTAAGGTCCGTGTTGTTTATCAAAACCAATCGGGAGCGGATGTGTCATTGGGTGTGGCCTATAGTGAAGACTATGCACAAAACAACATGAAATATTATCCGCTGCCTAAGTCGGGTGATGGCTGGCAGACAGCGGTTGTTGATCTTGGAAAGGATGCTGGGAAAACAGCCTATGCGCTAAGTCTGAAAGTCAACAACGCTGAAAAAATGGAAAACTACTCGATTCATTTAGGCGAACTGTCCGTCTATGATGCCGTAGCAGCCGTGCTGACGAAACCTGCTGATGTGGAAATTATGGAAAAGATGCCGAAAACAGCCTTTGATGCGGAAGCTCGCCTAAGCTGGTCCGAGCAGAAGAATGTCTTGCATTATGAGGTTTACCAGGAGAATGCTGATGGCGTGGAAACCCTTTTGGGCGTAACACCGAATAACTATTTCTATACACCAAATATTACGAGAACAATTGAAAATGCCTCAGCCGATAACATCACGAAACTGAAAGTGGTGCCGGTCAATCAGGATTATGTACGCGGTCAAGCCGCCACAATTTCTTTTGATTGGGGCATGGGGACGGATGCAACCGAGATTGAGAAAAACCCTACTTCTCCGAATGTGGCATTAAAAGCTAAGGTAACATCTGTCTCCGCGGAAAATGCGGCAGAACCTGCCTCTAAAGCACTGGATGGAACAGCCCTCGCAAACAGTAAGTGGTGCGCAACCAATATGAAAAACGGATATATGACCATTGATATTGGTGAAGAGAAAACGATCCGCCGCTGGCGTGTAGAGCATGCGGAATATGGCGGAGAAGCCAATAACATGAACACCGTCGATTTTGAGCTGCTTTATAAAAATCAAAACGGCGAATGGGTCAGTGCCAAACGGATTACTGAAAATACGAAAGCTGTGACAGATATAGTGCTAGATCAGCCGGTTACGGCAAGGGAATTCAAACTGCAGATTTATAATAGCGGTACTTCCCCTTGGGGTGCGATCCGTATCTATGATTGGCAGATGTTTGAAAGTGCTGCACTAACGAGAACAGAAAATGTGATGATGCACTTTGTAAAGGCGGAAAACAACGCTGGAGCTCAGGATAAGGTAACGATTGAAAGAGTGAAAAAAGGTCAAACCGTTCGATTATATAAGTCCTTGGATGCAAAGGATATTCTGGCAGAAAAGACGGCAGACCAAGACGGAACCATCGCCTTTGAACAGCTGGATTTCGGTTCGGAGGCTGGAAGAATCTATTATACCGTCCAGCAGGAGGATGAAAGAGAAAGTCTAAGGTATAGTGCTGCTTACTTGAACGAAAAGGTAACCGAAGTCATTCATCAAATCAACGCTCTTCCTGATGTGGATCAATTGACGGTAGCTGATAAGCATCGTGTCAACGACTGCAAAGTGGCCTACAACAAGCTTCATCCAACCTTAAGAAGCCAGGTTACAAACTATGACCGTCTAGTTCAATTAATGGATCGGATGGAGGAATTAAAAAAGGATTTTAATAATGGAAATTAAATAGAGAAGGGGGCAGCCTTCATTGCAGGAAAGCAATGAGCGGTTGCCCCCATTTTTCATGAACTATTTTTAGATACACTGTAAAATCCATAGGACTTACTTGTAATCTATTGCTCGAAAATCCTGGCTTGTTAAAATGAAATCAAAGAAAATGATAGCGTTTTCGCAAAACTTAAATAAAGGAAAGCGGGTAAGATTCAATGAAAAAAACTGCACATATTATCTCCCATTCCCACTGGGACAGGGAATGGTACTTGCCTTTTGAAAAGCACCGTTACTACTTCATAAAGCTGATGAATGAGTTGATCGACCAGTTCAAAAAAGAAGGAAATAGGTTTCAAGCGTTCCATCTTGATGGCCAGACTGTTCTTTTGGAGGACTATTTTGCCGTTCATCCGGAAAACCGGGAGATTGTCAAACAATTAATCGATCAGAAAAAGCTGCATATCGGACCGTGGTATGTGCTGCAGGATGCTTTTTTAACAAGCTCTGAAGCCAATGTCCGGAACCTGCAAATCGGTTTACAGGATGCCAAAGCCTATGGGCATGTCTCAAAAATTGGCTACTTTCCTGACACTTTTGGCATTTATGGGCAGGCGCCCCAGCTTTTAAAGCAAGCTGGGATTGATACGGCGGCCTTCGGAAGGGGCGTCAAACCGACCGGCTTTAATAACACCGTGTCGGATTCTCCTGATTATGAATCTCCCTATTCCGAGATGATCTGGAAATCACCGGACGGCTCGAACGTATTGGGCATTCTTTTTGCCAATTGGTACTCGAACGGAAATGAAATCCCGGTGGACGAAGCGGAAGCGAAGAAATTCTGGGATGTAAAGCTCCGCGATGCCGAAAAGTATGCGTCCACCAATCAGTTATTGTTTATGAATGGATGTGACCACCAGCCGCTGCAAAAAACGATTCCACAGGCGATTGAAACGGCAGCTAGTTTATATCCTGATTACACCTTTAAGCATTCCAGTTTTGAGGAATATACAGAGGCGTTAAAAGAAGCACTTCCAGAGAAGCTGCAGGTTATTGAAGGCGAATTGCGCAATCAGCGGACCGATGGCTGGTCGACGCTTGTCAATACCGCATCCAGCCGGATTTATTTGAAGCAATGGAACAACCACTGCCAAACCCTTTTGGAAAAAATCGCCGAGCCGCTCGCGAGCATGGCCTTTTTAGCAGGCGGGACCTACCCAAGGGAATATCTCCGCTTCATGTGGAAATCCTTGATGAAAAATCACCCGCATGACAGCATTTGCGGCTGCAGCGTGGATGAGGTGCACCGTGAAATGGTGACCCGCTTTGAAACGGTTTCGCAAATGGGAGAGGTGTTTGTATCGGAGCAGGTGGCAGAGCTTGCTGGTAAAATTGATACCTCGGGCGCACCAGAGGGCGGAATTCCCCTTGTTGTCTTGAATACAACGGGCTGGAGCAAAGACGAAGTCATCACGAAAACAGTGGATCTGGAAAAGGTGTATTTTTCGCAAATGCATTTTGAAGAAATTCCAATCTATTTACAGGATAAAGAATTGCCTGCCTACAAGCTGGTCGATCAAGCCGGCAAGACCATCGAAAGTCAGCTTGAAAGCCCTGTGGTGGAGTTTGGCTATGATTTACCGGATGACAAGTTCCGCCAGCCGTTTTTTGCTAAGCGGGCCAAGCTTTCCTTCTTTGCAGAAAATATCCCGGCATTCGGCTACACGACCTTCTATCTTATTCCGGAGGAGCGTCCGGCAGGAGAACGTCCAGAACACGCAGCGGATGGCGGCATGGAAATGGAAAATGAATATGTTCACCTTCTGTTTCATGAAGATGGCACCTATGATTTAACGAATAAAGCAACCGGCAGGACCTTCCATCGTCTCGGTATTTACGAGGACACAGGGGATGTCGGCAATGAATATATGTTCAAGGAAGCAAAAGGACAGAATCCGATTACGACAAGTGGTGTTCAAGCCGTATTCCGTTTGATTGAAAAATCACCGCTTCGAACCGAGCTTGAATTTACGCATACCTTAACCATTCCGGTTTCAGCGGATGACCGATTGGCCATCGAACGGAACCGCTTGATTTGGCATAAGGAGAGAGAAGCAGGCAGATCGAAGGAAATGACGACCATTACACTGCGTACCGTTGCCACTCTCGAAAAAGGAATGAAGGGTCCGGCTTTCAAGCTGACCATTGACAATCAAGCAGCCGACCACCGCCTGCGTATCCTTTTCCCGACAGGATTGCAGACGGAAACACATCATGCCGACAGTATTTTTGAGGTTGTGACACGCCCGAATACACCGGAAAAGGAATGGGAAAATCCAAGCTTCTGTCATCATCAGCAGCGCTTCGCCAGCATTAACGGTGACGAGATGGGCTTAACCGTGGCCACGGACGGCCTTCAGGAATATGAAATCCTGCCAGCGGACGGAACGATTGCCCTCACCGTACTTCGTTCGGTTGCCGAGCTTGGCGACTGGGGCTACTTCCCGACACCGGAGGCCCAGTGCATCGGGATTCAAACAGCCGAGTGGCAAGTGCTCATGCATGAAAAAGATGTGATTGCGTCAAAAGCATTTGTGGAGGCTTATCAATATAAAGTATCCCTTCAGGTTATTCAGACAAGCGCCCATGAAGGTACATTGCCAGCTGACCATCAGTTTGTGAACTGGGAATCCGAGGGCCTTGCGTGGTCATCGATGAAAGTGGCGGAAGAATGTGATGACGTGATGATTCGCTGGTTCAATCCGGCGCCAACTAGTAAAAGTCTTACAGCATCCACCCCCACCCAGATGGATTTTACATCTTACAAGAGTACGATACTTGAAGAACAAACCAATGATTCTAGCGATCAGTATGAAGTCACTGGCTATGAAATTATCACACTAGGTTTTCAAAATAAGCGATAGGAGAGAAAAAAATGACAGTAGTAATTCCAGAATCGATGCAAAAACTGATCCAACATGTGAAGGAATGCTTTCCTGGGGATCAAAAATTACACGATATGTTTGAGCAATGCTTTGTTAATACGTATACCACGACGCTGAAAAAGCTGGAAGACGGAAAAACATTTGTCGTCACCGGTGACATTCCGGCGATGTGGTTAAGAGACTCTGCGGCACAAGTGCGCCCCTATTTGCTGGCTGCAGAGGAGGATGAGGAGCTGGCCGAATTACTCGAAGGGGTGATTCGCCAGCAATTCGCCTTTATCCTGCATGACCCTTATGCCAATGCGTTTAATGAAACGGAGAATGGCAGGGGGCATCAAACCGATCTTACCGACTTGACCCCCTATATTTGGGAACGGAAATATGAAATTGACTCGTTATGCTATCCAATCCAGCTTGCTTATCTGTTTTGGAAGTCAACCGGCCGTACGGCTTATATAAAAGAAACGCTCCAAGAAGTGCTGGAGACAATCATTCATGTTTGGAGAACGGAGCAGGATCATGAAAACAAGTCTCCTTACCGGTTTGAACGGGCCGATGTGCGCCAGTCCGATACCTTGACCCGCGAAGGAAAAGGGGGGCGTGTGGTTCCGACGGGAATGACCTGGAGTGCCTTCCGCCCAAGTGATGATGCCTGCACATACGGATACCTGGTCCCGGCAAATATGTTTGCCGTTGTCGTGTTAGGGTATGCGGCTGAAATGTGTGATGAGGTGTTAAAGGATTCTTCCTTAAAAGAAGAATGCTTAAAGCTTCGTGAGGAAATCAGGCAGGGGATTGAACAATATGCGAAATTGGATCATCCGATCTACGGTGATATGTATGTCTATGAAACTGATGGGGAAGGCCGCGTTAATTTAATGGATGACGCCAATGTGCCAAGTTTGCTTGCGGCCCCGTATTTAGGGTACCAGCCATTTGATGATGAGACGTATCTCAATACACGCAAGTTCCTTTTGAGCAGAGATAATCCTTATTATTACGAGGGTAAATATGCCAATGGTATCGGCAGCCCGCATACGCCGGACCACTACATTTGGCATATTGCCTTGGCCATCCAGGGGATGACCGCGGTAAGCGAAGCGGAGAAACAGCAAATTTTGTCTTATTTTAAAAACACCGATGGCGGTACGGATTTTATGCACGAAGGCTTTAACGCCGACTGTCCGGAGGAATTTACTAGAGACTGGTTCGCGTGGGCCAACACGATGTTTAGTGAATTCGTGCTGAGTTTAACCGGTAAAGCTGTCAAAGGCAGTCCACTTTATCATCATTTGCAGAAAAATAACGGCAAGCTAGTTTAAGTTTAATTGGAAAGGGTGGTGCCGTATGAAAAATGGTTCATGGATGATCGTTGTTTGTGAATGGATATGGAGGGCGATCTCAGCAAATATTTGCTGGATTGCCTTTACCGCCTTGGGACTCGGGGTATTTGGTTTTTTCCCGGCAACGGTTGCCCTGTTTACAATCGTCCGTAAATGGCTGAGAAAAGATACCGATGTACATGTTTGGAAGACGTTTAAGCAGGTGTATTTTAAAGAATGGAAGAGAAGCAATGGAATAGGCCTTGTTTTTTACAGCATCGGCCTTTTTCTTTTTATCGATATCAGGATTACAGAGACCTTTATGTCGGGTGTTTTAGCCAGCTTCCTTTCAATCATCCTTTACATCCTGGTGATCATCCTACTATTGGCAGTCGGCCATTTCTTTGCCGTCTATGTCCATTATGAGCTTTCCAGTAGGGAATACATCAAACAGTCCTTTCTCGTCACCTTAACGGGGCTGCCTTCGACTATCTGGATTGGGGCCGGTTTTTTGGTAATTGGCTACCTGATCAATCAGGTTCCCGGCCTCATCCCGTTTATTTCTGCGGTTGCTCCTGCCTATTGGATGATGAAGGTTTGTCTTATCCGGTTTGCTCGTTTAGAAAGGGCCTGTTAAAGGTAAAATTGTAGCGATTTCCGATTCGCTGATAAAAGTGTGAAATTCGCTGATAAATGCTCCGGATTCGCTGATAAAAATCAAAAATTCGCCGATAAAACATAAAAATTCGCCGATAAATCTATCAAACTAGTTTTTCTAGTGTAAAAATACACTTTTAATTTGCGTTTTTGTAGTTAAAAACAACAAAGCTGACGAAAAAAGCATGAACCAGATTGGAATTCGGAGAGAAAAGGGGGAATACAAGTGGAACTGTACTTAAAGGGGGACATATCTGCTGTCGCAGATGGTCTTGAGCTTGTTTCTAAACGATTAAAAGTTCAACTTTCTACTGATGGATACCCAATACAAGTGAAACATCAGCAAGGGCCGTTAAGAATCGTGAATAAAAACGACCACGGAGAAATTTCATTCGAAAAGCCGGTTCATTTTTTCCGGGCGATTGGATTGTGGGTGGAGAATTATCAGAAAAGCGGCGAATTCGATATCACCGAAAATCCCCAGTTTAACATGAGTGGCGTGATGCTGGATGCGTCGAGAAATGCGGTTCCCACCGTTGCTGACGTAGAAAAGCTTCTGCAGCACATGGCCGTCATGGGATTAGATACCCTGATGCTTTATACAGAGGACACCTACGAGGTCAAGGAATATCCTTACTTTGGATATATGCGCGGAAGATATACATTTGAGGAGCTCCAAGCATGTGATGAATATGCCGAAAAGCTCGGGATCGAAATGATCCCTTGCATTCAAACCTTGGGCCACCTGCGGGAAGCCCTGAAATGGAATTATGCCTCAAAGATCAAAGACACCGATGATATCCTGCTCGTTGATGAGCCCAAAACGTATGATTTTTTAGAGAGTTGTCTAAAAGCGGCCTCCGAGCCATTTCGGACCAAACGGATTCATATTGGTATGGACGAGACATTTCAGCTTGGCCTAGGAAAATATTTGGAGAAGCATGGCTATGAAAACCATATCGACCTCATGAACCGGCATCTCCAAAAGGTGGTCTCCATTACCGATAAGCTGGGTCTGAAACCGATGATTTGGAGCGATATGTACTTCCCGCTGTTTGCCGAAAACAGCCCTTATAAGGATGAAAGCGGCAGCATTCGGGAGGATATTCTGGAAGGGATTCCGGATGTCGAGCTTGTTTATTGGAACTATTACCGGAAAGAACAAGAAGTGTATGAACGAGATTTTCAAAAACATAAGCTGCTCGGCTCCACGCCGATTTTTGCCGGCGGGGCTTGGACATGGAATGGACTGGCGCCGAACTATGGCAAAGCGATTGCGACAACAGAAGCGGCACTGGCTGCCTGTAAACAGGAAGGTATCGGCGAAATCTTTGTCACATTGTGGGGCGATAACGGGGCCGAAACGCCTTTTGCAACCGCTTATCCAATCTTACAATTATTTGCCGAGCACACCTACCAGAAGGAAGTTTCCCTTGAAAAGGTGTCAGAGCGTTTTAAATTTTGCGGTGGCGGGCATTTTGCCGATTTTATGAATTTGAAATTATTGGATGAAACACCGGGTGTCATGAAGGATAACATGAATACCTCCATGACGTCGAAAGTGCTCTTATACCAAGATAGTTTAATAGGTTTATATGACGAGAATGTCCGCGGTCTTTCTCTAGGGGAGCATTATCAGCAGCTAGTGCCCGTATTTGAAAAAGCCAAACAGGAGAATCCAGCCTGGGAAGCCCTGTTTGATTTATATGAACAGCTGGCGAGGGTGCTGGCTGACAAAGCGGAAATCGGCATCAAGATTCTAGCGGCGTATCAGAACAACGATTTTGAACAAATGAAATCCATTCTTATGATTTTGGATCGAATCCAAGCGAATGTGGATCTATTAAGACAAAAGCACCGAAACGTCTGGTTTTCAGCGTATAAGCCATTTGGCTGGGAAGTGATCGATATTCGTTATGGCGGCGTTATTACCCGGATTGATTCCGTCAAATACCGGATTCAGGAGTGGCTCATGGGAAGGATTCCCCGGATCGAGGAATTGGAAGAAAAACGGTTGCGCCATGATGGGCCATGGGAAATCGTGGATGGGCTGGTAGGCGGTAATGTCTATCATCGGATCGTCACTGCAGGCAACTTTTCATTATAAAAACTAGTTATAACGAGGTGAAAGCATGTTTTTAACAGAAAGAAAATTTGAAGAGCGCATCAGGGAATTAGAGGGTTACCGGTACCGAGATCTTAAGGGAATTCATCAATTTTTCGCCCAGGAGGATGATGGTTCAATTGGTGCCTATCCACCGGCTGCGTATGATGAACAAAAGGTGATGAATATCGGTGACTACTGGAAAGGCCGCGATCGCTATATTTGGCTTCATGCAGAGATCGATACTCATTTGCCATCTGCCGATCAGCAGATTGTCGGACTATTCTCGTTTGGAAAAACGGGCGGGGGCAATAATTCAGGCTTTGAATCCCTTTTATTTGTCAATGGTAAACCCTATCAGGGTGTCGATTCCAACCATGAAGAAGTACTCTTCGATGACCAAACGGCCAAGGGGCCGATGCGCTTGGATTTCAGGCTCTGGTCAGGACTTGAGGGTGGAGGAGTTCCGACAGAAAATGAATTTAAGCTGCAAATGGCCGCGATCGGATGGCTGGATCGCCGGGTAGATAATCTCTATTACACCCTATTAGCTGCTTATGAAGTGATAAAAGAAACAAGTGAGTCGGATTCCGCCTATACCATTTTGAAAAAGTTAATTTCGGATGCCCTTCATTTGATTAATTGGACCGAGCCCGGCAGCCCTGAATTTTATCAGTCCTGTTATGCGGCGGAGGAAAGCCTTACAGAGGCGATTCAGTCCTTCACCAAAACATCAGACATCACCATCCATACTGTCGGCCATACCCATATTGATGTGGCTTGGCTTTGGCGGTTAAAAAATACACGGGAGAAGTCTGCTCGTTCTTTTTCAACGGTCTTGCATTTAATGAATCAATTCCCTGAATATTTATTTTTGCAAACACAGCCTCAGCTCTATGACTATATCAAAACGGATTATCCTGAGATTTACGCTCAAATAAAGGACCGAGTGGCTGAAGGCAAATGGGAAGCTGGCGGAGCGATGTGGCTTGAGTCGGACTGTAATATTCCGAGCGGCGAATCGCTTGTCCGCCAAATCCTGCACGGGAAGAACTTTTTTAAAGAAGAGTTTGGCATCGATTGCGAGTATTTATGGCTACCGGATGTGTTCGGCTACAGCTGGGCGCTGCCGCAGATCTTAACAAAATCAGGCATTAAAACAATGATGACGACCAAAATTAGCTGGAATCAGTATAACCGGATGCCGCATGATACCTTTTACTGGAAAGGAATCGATGGTACCGAGATTTTAACGCATTTTATTACGACGCCGGAGCCATGGAATTCTCCGGACTCTTGGTTCTATACGTATAATGGCTTTATTACCGCGAAAACGGTGAATGGCACATGGAAGGGTTATCGTGATAAGGATTTATCCAAAGATTTGCTTCTTTCCTATGGATATGGTGATGGCGGCGGCGGTGTCAATCGGCATATGCTTGAAATGCGCCGCAGATTTGATGAGTTGCCAGGGATGCCGAAGGTGAAAACGTCGACAGCCGGGGAATTTTTTAACAAGCTTCACGAGAATGTTGCCGAATCGGATGGCTATATCCATAAATGGGATGGCGAGCTGTACCTCGAGTACCACCGGGGCACTTATACCAGCCAGGCGTTTATGAAGCAGATGAATCGAAAATTGGAGCTTCTATACCGACGGGCCGAATTCCTCACTTCATGGCTTTCTGAAAACGGCCAATGGATGGGAACGGACGAGCTGAAAAATGGCTGGAAGATTATTTTGCGCAATCAATTCCATGATATTATTCCTGGTTCTTCTATCCATGAGGTGTATGAGGATGCCAAAGAAGAATACAAGGAAGCGCACGAGCTAGTTCGAAACGTGGAATCCCGTATCATTGAGCACGGAATCGAACAGGATGACCGCTCTGTCGTGCTCTTTAATGCCACTCACCACCAGGGGAAGAAAAATGTGGCGGTCCAGCAATTTGCCGATTTTGCCGGAGGCGTTTGGAAAAACAGCAAGGGAGAAATTTTAACCCATCAAAAACGGGATAACGGCTGGCTGATTGAGGTCGACACCCTTCCTTCCTTTGGGGCCAAGACGTTATATTTTGAGCCGGCGGCAGCCGTTCAGGAAACGAATTCGAATTTCAGCTATCAGGACCGGAAATTGGAAACGCCGTATTACCTAGTTGAATGGAATGAATTTGGCCAAATGACGTCCCTCTTTGATAAGGAAGCAGGCCGTGGGGTTTTCGCTGAGAATCAAAAGGGGAATATCTTGCAAATTTTCGAAGATAAGCCACTTGCCCATGATGCTTGGGATATCGATCTCTTTTATCAAGAAAAAATGGAAGAAATCCGTGATTTAATCAGATTTGAAGTCGTGGAAAATGGGGAATTGACGTTTACGATTCTTGCTAAGTGGACTTATCATTATTCTGAAATCTCCCAGCGGATTGTCTTTTATCAAAATGACCGCCGCATTGATTTTGAAACAACGGTGGATTGGCATGAAAAGAGAAAACTGCTGAAGGCTGCTTTCCCAGTGGATATCCGCGCCACCGAGGCCACTTATGATATTCAATATGGAAATGTGAAGCGCCCGACTCATTGGAATACAAGCTGGGATATGGCTAAATTTGAAACGGTCGGCCATCAGTGGGCCGACCTGTCAGAACCAGACTATGGGGTAAGCCTACTGAACGATTCCAAATATGGCTACGACATTAAAGAAAATATCATGCGTATCACTCTATTAAAATCAGCGATTCATCCTGATCCACAAGCAGACCAGGGAACCCATTCGTTCGTTTATTCGCTTTACCCGCATATCGGGGAATGGCGCAAAGCGAAAACGGTGGAGACAGCGTGGGATTTAAACGATCCTGTTGTGGCTTCTGAAGGGAAATGGGCAAAGGAAGAGTCTTTCCTCGAAATGGATTCGGACCATGTTTGGATTGATTCTATTAAGCCGGCCTATGATGGCAACGGCATCATTATCCGCCTTCATGAATATGAAGGACGCAGGGGCAAGATTTCTTTGGATATTCTCGCAGGCATGAACTCATGGGTGGAGACCGATTTGATGGAGGAACCAATTGGAGAGGAATCGGCATCGCCGATTGAGGTTGAAATCAAACCGTATGAGATTAAGACTTTTAGAGTTTTATAGGATAAAAAAGAACCGACTAGACCGCTTCAGTCGGTTCTCTCATTTTACTGTATTAAATTCTAAGATTTTTGCACTTAATCCCAAATTAGTCAACTATAATTAGGTCCCTTTTCCCTATAAAATAAAGGTATGGAAGTGCTTACATAATATTCGGAAGGAGGAAAAACATGAAAAGGATATTAAGTGATCTCTATAAAAATCGAGTTTGGCTGCTTATGGTGTTACCAGGAACAATTTGGCTGCTCCTATTTTCGTATTTGCCGATGTTTGGACAGGTATTGGCCTTTAAAAAGTTCCGAATTGATCCCGATGGATTTTTTGCCAGCGTCATGAATAGTGAATGGGTTGGCTTTGACAACTTCAAATATTTATTTAGTACAAATGATGCCTGGATCATTACCAGAAATACCATCCTCTACAATCTTGTCTTTATCATATTAGGGCTGGTAACGGCGGTTGCAACAGCTGTCTTGCTCAGTGAGTTAATCAATAAGAGGCTGTCGAAGGTTTACCAAACTTCTATTTTGTTCCCGCATTTTATTTCATGGGTTATCGGCAGTTATTTTGTCTTCACTTTCTTAAGTACGGAACACGGCTTGTTAAATCATATTCTTGGCTGGTTCCATGTCGACCCTATATCGTGGTATAGCGAATCGAAATATTGGCCATTTATTCTCGTATTCATGAGCATGTGGAAGGGCGTTGGTTACGGCAGTATCGTTTACTTAGCCTCCATCGTCGGGATTGACCGGACGTATTATGAGGCAGCGATGATTGATGGCGCTTCAAAATGGAAGCAGATTAAACATGTTACCCTGCCAATGCTTAAGCCATTAATGATTATCCTGACCATCATGAATATTGGGCGGATCTTCAACTCGGATTTCGGATTGTTTTATCAAGTGCCAAGAGATTCGGGAGCTCTATATGGGGTGACAAATGTAATTGATACCTTCGTATACCGAGGACTTATGAATCTGGGGGATATCGGCATGAGTACAGCTGCAGGTCTATACCAGTCGGCTGTTGGATTTATCCTCGTGATCATTACCAACTACATTGTCCGTAAAGTGGATGAGGAAAGTGCCTTGTTTTAATGTTCATTTCTTTAGAAGGGAGGAAAAGTCGCCCGGCGGCTAATGATATGCCAAAACTAGAACAAACCCAATCAACGCTTCTTATTTCAAAACAAGTAGAAGAAATAAAAGAGGGAAAGCCTAAGGTCATCAGGAAGAAGTATCGGAACCCTCAACATATGCATCCGGCCGCAAATGCTATTATTAGTGTGCTGCTTGGGATTCTCGCATTTACGTGTATCTTTCCGTTTATCTATGTCATTATCATTTCGTTTACAAGTGAGGAAAGTATTGTCAGGAACGGTTTTCAATTGATCCCGAAGGAATGGAGCTTGGATGCTTATCATTATCTCTGGGGTATGAAGGAGTCCTTTTTCCGCTCCTATGGTGTCACGATTTTTATTACAATTATCGGTACCATCATCAGTGTGTTCATGATTACCTTTTATGCCTACGCGATTTCCAGACCGCAATTTAAGTATCGAAGATTTTTCACGTTTCTAGCATTCTTTACGATGCTTTTCAGCGGCGGACTGGTGCCGACTTACATCGTTGTCACCCAGTTCCTCCATTTGAAAAATTCCGTTTGGGCACTGATTTTGCCCCTTGCGATGAATGCATTTTACATTATCATTATGAGAACCTTCTTCTTAAAGTCCGTTTCTGAATCGATATTGGAATCGGCAAGAATCGATGGGGCAAGTGAATGGAGAATCTTCTTCCAAATCATCTTCCCGCTTTCCTTACCGGGAATTGCTACAATTGCCTTGTTCAGTACATTGGGTTATTGGAATGACTGGTTTACAGCTTTGCTTTATATTGATAACCCTAATCTGGTGCCGCTTCAAGCTTTACTCATGAAAATTGAGGCAAATCTTGAATTTATGAGAAAAAATATGGATGTCGCTATCATGCAGACAAGTTTATTTGATACGATTCCGCAAGAATCAGCCAAAATGGCTATGGTTGTAATCGCCACCTTACCGATCGCAGTCTCGTACCCGTTCTTCCAAAAGTACTTTATTAGCGGACTGACGATTGGCGGCGTTAAAGAATAATCAATAGAAAGAGGAGAAGAGGAATGAAGAAAAAGAAGTTAGGCATTATTCTCGCATCCGTACTGGCAGCTGGAACCCTTCTATCTGCCTGCACCAGCAAAGACAGTGCCACATCCGAAAAAAGCGGTAAAAATGGCCAGCCTTATGAAATTAATTGGTACACCATTGGAACCCCGCAAAAAGATACTGAAAAAGTCTTTGCAGAAGTCAACAAGTACACAAAGAAAAAAATCAATGCCACAGTGAAAATGACGCAGATTGACTGGGGTGATTGGGATCAAAAATCACAGGTGATGATCAATTCAGGGGAACCGTTTGACATTATTTTTACCAATGGTACCTCTTACGTTCAAAATGCCCAAAAAGGTGCCTTTAAGGACATTGACGATATGTTAGGAAAAGAGGGCAAAGAACTTAAAGAGGCTCTCAATCCGGCCCTGTTAGAAGGAATTAAGGTCAACGGAAAAATTTATGGCGTTCCTACTAATAAAGAGGCAGCAAGACAATCTGTTTATACCTTTAATAAACGCCTAGTAGACAAATACCACTTTGATCTTTCAAAAGTAAAAACCTTGGAAGACCTTGAACCGATGCTAAAAACGATTAAAGAGAATGAACCTGGCGTCACTCCAATGGCTACATTCAAAGCCTATCTGCCATACGATTATATCTTTAATAATGAAATGCCATTTGCCTTTGCAATGGAAGGCGATCGAGACCATGTGATTAATCAATTTGAATCTGACTTAACCATGAAAACCTATAAAACCATGCATCAATATTATAAGGCTGGATTCCTTAAAGAAGATGCAGCGACAAGTAAAGACAGCTGGCCGATGGATGTAGAAAACTGGTTTGTCCGCATGGGTGATTCTCAGCCATATGCTGATTTATTGTGGTCCCGCGCGTCTAAGTATGATGTTGTTTCCGTTCCGGCTGAAGATCCGATTACCATTAATGATTCTGTATCCGGTTCCATTCAGGCCATCTCAGCCACATCAAAGAATCCTGAGAAAGCAATGGAATTCCTGACACTACTTAACACAGACCCATATCTTCGTAACCTTGTTGACAAAGGTATTGAAGGTGTTCATTACGAAAAAAATGACGACGGAACAATTAAAGACCTTCCAGCACGTATCGATCGTTATAATGTTCCATCTTATTCACTTGGAAACTTCTTTGTTTTGGATTTGTATGAAAATGATCCTAAAGATAAATGGGATAAATTCGAAGAGTTTAACAAATCTGCCAAAACAGCGCCAACCCTTGGTTTCCATTTTAACAGCGACTCAGTAAGATCTGAGCTTGCATCGATTACGAATATATCAAAAGAATTCTATCCGGCATTGGCAACAGGTTCTGTTGACCCGGAAGAGTACTTGCCAAAATATAATAAGAAGTTAAAAGAAGCTGGAATTGACAAAGTCTTAAAAGAAATTCAAAAGCAATTTGACGATTGGAAGAGCAAGCAAAAATAAGAACAAAAAAGTCAAGCTGGGTGGAAAATCTCAGCTTGCTTTTATTTGAAACCGTAGGTTCCAGTGGTAGACTAGAAAAAACAATAAGTATAATTTGAGGACATCAAAATGGGATTAAGAAGAAAAGGACGTTTTACTCAAAAAATATTTAATAAACTATTCTTGGCATCATCTATCACTATTATTTTAACCATCATTGTTTTAATCGTTACAATCACGAACTATTACTCCGAAGTGATTATTCAAAAAGAAGTGAACGTCAATACCAGAACGATGGAGCGGGTGGAGGATTATTTTTCCGCTAAAGATGCAGATATTAATCGATCCAAAAGGGATTTTTATGTTAAAGGGGAAGTCATTGATGATATGACCTTTGCCCTTCAAAACGGGTATGCGAAATATTTGGAATACCGCCTCGATAAATTTTCGGAGGGCAAGTCCTTTGTACCGAATAATATTGATACGTATTTCAATGCCTATTTCGGTCAAGATAGCGATATTAACGCGATCAGTTTACGTTCGTTGGAAACTCCTTCTGTAGAATACCTGCTCATTTTTCAAAATTTACGATGGAATAAAAGCATCATCGATCCTTCCAGGCATTTAGGCAGCCTGTATCTTTCAGAAGAGATTCCCAATCTTGGCGGGGATGGTATTCCACGAGGCAGGCAGCTAAGAGATACCTTTACCAAAAAGATTGTCGTTAACAATCCAGTGACCTTAAAAAAAATAGGTGAGATTACTATTTTTTATGCTACTAATCGTCTAGACAAAATGGTCAAAAAGCGCGATGGAGTGCCTGCTTCCTTTTTTATCATGGATGCTGAAGGCAAAATCATCTATTCCGTCAATAAGGGTGATGTTCCCTTAGATATAATCAAACAGATAAAGCCTGAAACAAATGAGAAAAAAGTAAAGTGGCAGAATGACCATTTTTATATCAGTACCATTGCGAACCAGGGGGATTATACGTATGTCAGTGTTATTCCCGATAGAGGGTGGCAAAAGCTGACGATCGTAAGGGGAACCATGTGGGGCGTCATTATATTCTTCATCATTATTTCCATTTTAATATCCTATTCGTTTACTCGAAATTATTCAAGGCGTATTAATAAGATTGTTTCGATTATTCGGCAGGTTGAGAACGGAAATCTGGATGCCAGGATACCGGGATCCAAGCATGAAGATGAATTATCAAGGATTGCTGTCAATATCAATTCGATGTTAGATGAATTGAATAATTATATTGAACAATTTTACCTGTTAAATTTAAAGCAGCAGCAAGCGGAATTAAAAGCGCTTCAGGCCCAAATCGATCCTCATTTTTTATTTAATACGTTAGAGGCGATACGGATGGTGGCTGTCGTAGAGGGTTCAAAAACTTCTAGTAAAATGATTTTCCATTTATCAAAGCTATTCCGCTACTCGTTAGAATCAAAAGACACGGTACCTTTATATACAGAAATTGAATATGTCAATCAGTATTTAAAATTAATGCAATTTAAATTCCCAAACAAACTACAGGTTGATATTCATATACCTAGTGACGTGGAGCAAACACTTGTGCAAAAGCTCATTTTGCAGCCGATCATCGAAAATTATTTTGTTCATGGTTTTAGAAAGGACCGTTCTGACAATGAGTTACACATTCGTGCCACTCAGCTTGGGGAAACGTTGGAAATCACAGTGGAGGATAATGGTAAGGGGATAACGGAGGAGGATCTTGCGATGATTGTCCAGCATCTTAATTGTGAAGACGGGGATGAAATGGATTCAATTGGATTGAGAAATATCCATCAACGTTTAAAACTGAAATATGGAGACGCATTCGGCATTTCTTTGAAAAGTATCAAAGATAAGGGAACGATTGTGACACTTTCTATTCCAGTAAGAGGGACCAGCCATGTATAAGGTGCTTCTTGTTGATGACGAGCCGTTAATTACGATAGGCCTTCAAGCCCTCCTAGATTGGGAGGACTATGGCTTTGAAATTGTGTCGCGTGCCGAGAGTGGGGAAGAGGCTCTTACCTATCTTAAAGAACATCCAGTCGATCTCCTAATTACCGACATATTAATGGGAGAAATGTCCGGGTTGGATTTAATTGAGGAAGCGAAAAAAATCCAGCCGCAGGTGAGATGTATAATTTTAACTGGTTATCAAGAGTTTGAGTATATTAAGCAAGGTTTGTTATTAGGGATTGAAAACTATTTAGTCAAACCTGTGGATGAGGAAGAATTATTATCGACCATTCAAAATGTAGGCCGAAAAATGAATGCATTGTCGGGAGGTAATCAGGCACAGGAACCGTCTACGCTAATGGACAATACCTTATGGCGGTATTTAAATGGCGAGATTGAGAAGAACGACTGTCTGGAAAGATTGTCATTATATGATATCCAGTTTACTCAGCCGTATTATGCTGTTTCTATTTTAAGCTTTGAAAATTATTACAGAGTTGAGATTTTAAAGGAAATCAGAACCTTTATTGAGGAACATTACGCAGCCGTTTGTTTATTCAGTCCAAATCAAGACCTGGTCATTATTTTAGGGAGCGAAAAGGAAGAGGAACTGTATCGATATAACCAAGGCCTGGTCGAGCAGCTAAAGGATGACAAAAGAGGGGCCGGTTTATTCTATATAGCGATGGGAAAGCCGGTAAAAACGGTAGACGAATTAGAAGAAAGTTTTATGAGAGCAAGGGAATATAGCTTATTGCAGCTATATTCATGCCCAAATGTACTTCTTTCCGAACATTTGACGATTGATAAGCATGAAGAATTAAAAAAACAGCAAGAATTTAAAGAAACGATTGTCAAGCAGCTATTGAAAGCAGAGGGAGAAGTTTTTCAACGGATTGATTCTTTTTTTCAGGATCTCACCAAGAATTCCAGCTTTATCTCCCCACCAGCTGCCAGAAAATATATCGTTGATTTACTTTCTTATATCCATTATTCGTTGCAGCCGAACGATCTCTCCTATCATACAGCTGCCATCGAAAGAATCGTGTATAGCTCTGATATTGACGAGATGAAAGCCATTTTGAAGGAATATTGCCAGGAATTAATTTTTTCAATCCATAAGCAAGTTAATAATCGCAGTCCGATTGTCCAAAATGTCCTTGATTATATCCATGCCCACTATGATGAAGGGATTTCGTTAAAAACATTGGGCCAGCAGTTTCATGTCAATGCCATCTATTTGGGGCAATTATTTCAAAAAGAAGTAGGGGCGGTTTTTTCAGAATACCTAAACCGATACCGATTGGAAAAGGCAAAGGAGCTCCTCAAAACCACCCATTACCGTGCAGGTGAAATTGGCAAAAAGGTCGGGTATTCGGATACGGCTTATTTCTATAAACAGTTCAAAAAAAGTGTGGGAACGACACCAAGTGAATGGAGAAAAATTAAATAAAAGGATGGTGATAATCAATGAATAATAGTTTGCAAGAAGATAACCTTACCTATCGTTTTCCGAAAAACTTTTGGTGGGGAAGTGCCGCATCAGGCCCGCAAATGGAAGGTGCAGCGCTGAAGGATGGAAGAAAGCAAAGTATCTGGGATTATTGGTACAGCATGGAACCTGCTTGTTTTCATCATGGGGTTGGCCCGGAACATACATCGGATTTCTATCATCGGTTTAAAGAAGATATACAGCTGATGAAAGAAACGGGCCATAAATCCTTTCGGACCTCGATTCAATGGTCACGTTTGATACCGGATGGAATTGGTGAAGTAAACGGGAAGGCCGTTGCCTTTTACAACCAGGTCATCGACGAATTGATTGCTCATGACATCGAACCATTTATGAATTTATATCATTTCGATATGCCGATGTGCATGCAGGAAAAAGGCGGTTGGGAAAGCCGGGAGGTCATCGACGCCTATGTGAATTATGCGGAGACCTGTTTTCGCTTATTTGGCGACCGTGTGAAATATTGGTTTACCTTTAACGAACCGATCGTCCCAGTTGAGGCCGGGTATTTATATAATTGGCATTATCCAAATATAGTGGATTTCAAACGGGGGGCAACGGTTGCCCACAATACCATTGTGGCCCATGCGAAGGCAGTAGAAGCCTTTAGAAAAATTAATGTGGACGGGAAAATTGGCATTATCCTCAATCTCACCCCATCTTATCCACGGAGCCAGGATGCCGAAGATGTAAAGGCTGCCCATATTTCAGATTTATTCTTTAACCGCAGCTTCCTTGATCCGGTCACAAAAGGGGAGTATCCCCGTGATTTGGTTGATATTTTAAATGAAAGAGACCTGCTTCCAGCCGTGGAGGCCGGTGATTTGGAAGTGATTAGGAATAATCCGATTGATCTATTAGGCGTGAACTACTACCAGCCGCGCCGTGTTAAAGCGAAAGAGAAGCCTGAGCCGGAGAATGCTCCGTTTATGCCGGAACATCTTTTTGATCCTTATATCATGCCAGGCAGGAAAATCAATCCGCACCGTGGTTGGGAAATCTGCGAGGAAGTTATCTATGATATTATGATTGACCTCCGTGACAACTATAGTAATCTGCCATTCTTTATTTCGGAAAATGGAATGGGTGTTGAAGGGGAAGAAAAGTTCCGTCATGAGGAAGGGTTTATTGAGGATGATTATCGGATTGAATTTATTCAGGAACACTTGAAATGGGTGCATAAAGCGCTTGAAGAGGGAGCGAATTGCTTGGGATATCACCTATGGACCTTCATGGATAACTGGTCATGGACGAACGCTTATAAGAACCGATATGGATTAGTGGAAGTAGATTTAAAGAACCATTTAACACGAACGGTTAAAAAATCAGGGAAATGGTATAAACAGTTGTCCGAAAACAATGGTTTTTAAAGGAAGAGGACGAATTTGATTAAAAAGGTGAATCGGATGAAAGCGTACATGGTATTCGATATGGGCGGCACCTATATAAAATATGCTGTTATGGATCAAGAAGGAAAGAAATTAGAAAGTGGGAAGTTTCCGACTCCTTGTGAAGGATTAGAAAGTTTCTTGCAGAAACTTAGCCAAGTAACAAAAGAATATTCGAATTCATTTGAATTGCAAGGCGTTGCTTTAAGTTCACCCGGTGCTGTAAATGTTAAAACGGGGTTTATTGGCGGTGCCAGTGCGATTCCGTATATACATGGAGTTTGTATGACTGACCTCATAAGGGAGCGAACGGGTTTCCCGGTATCAATCGAAAATGATGCCAATTGCGCCGCTTTGGCGGAAGGATGGTTAGGTGCAGCAAAAGGCACGGAATACTATATTTGTATTGTCATAGGAACAGGAATTGGCGGCAGTATCGTCATTAACCAATCGATCTTACGCGGCGCATCTCTCCACGGCGGGGAGTTCGGTTACATGATTATGGGAGCACTGCCTAAAAATCCGCTTGATCAAACCTGGAGCAAGACTGCTTCGACCCATGCTTTAGTGGAGGAGGTTGCCAGGAGTAAGTCACTGGCAAAAGGAACGTTGAACGGTGAAGAAGTATTTCTTCTTGCCGATAAAGGTGATACGATTGCCAAGGAGAGTATTGCAGAATTTTATAAACGGCTCGCCATCGGAATTTATAATTTAAAATATGCCTTGGACCCACAAAAGATCCTCATTGGCGGCGGCATTAGCAAGCGGCAGGAAGTGATTGACGGGATCAATCGTGAATTGAAGAGGTTAAGGGACGACATTTCAACGTTGCGAATAGAAGTGCAAGCCTGTCAATTTGATAATGATGCAAACCTAATCGGAGCATTGTTTCATTTCCTGAAGGGCTCAGGCCAGTTAAATGAATAATAGATTAGGAGGAACTGCGAATGCTTGGTGGAATTGAAGCTGGCGGGACAAAATTTGTTTGTGCCGTTGGAGACGAAAAGGGAACGATTGTGGACCGAATTCAAATCCCTACCACTACCCCGGATGAAACGATTCCGAAGGTCATTGAATTTTTTAAAAAATACCCGATCGAAGCGATTGGAATTGGGTCGTTTGGCCCGATTGATGTTAACCCGGAAAGTCCCACATACGGGCACATCACGTCTACCCCAAAACCAGGATGGAAGGATTATCCGTTTGTGCAAACGTTTGAGGATGAATTTGGGGTTCCCATCGGATTTAATACGGATGTGAATGCCGCCGCGTTAGGCGAGGCGACTTTTGGTGCAGCCAAAGGGATGGATAGCTGCTTGTATATAACGGTTGGAACAGGAATTGGAGCAGGAGCGCTCGTCCAGGGGCAGATGCTTCAAGGGCATTCTCATCCAGAAATGGGGCATATTTTGGTTAGGCGTCATCCGGAGGATCTATATCAGGGGCGGTGCCCGTACCACGGAGATTGTCTGGAAGGATTGGCGGCCGGCCCTGCCATTGAAGGGCGCTGGGGGCAAAAAGGAATTGAGTTAGTGGAAAGAAATGAAGTATGGGAATTAGAAGGCTACTATATCGCCCAGGCACTGATGCAATATATTTTGATTCTTTCGCCGAAAAAGATTATCCTGGGCGGCGGCGTTATGAACCAGAAACAGGTATTCCCTTCGATCTACCAGCATTTGAAGGAGTTTCTCCGTGATTATGTTTCATTGCCGGAGCTGTCAGAATATATTGTAAGCCCTGGTTTAGGCAATGATGCCGGGATTACAGGGGCGCTTTTGCTGGCCCATCAGACATTGACTGAGAGCCATAAATAATACTAATAGAAGAAACGTGCCACGTCTAAGGGTGGTACGTTTTTTTGTGGGCAAAAGACTTTATTTTAACCAATGAATCTATGGTTTTACCAATAGGATGGAGGGAATCGTACTGCTAAAATAATGGAAAGGCTTACATAGGTGCCGGTTTATGGCACTAACGGAGGTGGAGTTTATCAAAAATTTTGACAACCTAATTTAACGATTTTCGAAATATTTCTAACTTAAATCTATATAAATGTAAGGGATGTAAATTTTCAGGTTACATAAGGAGGAAAAAATGTTTGTTTTTAAAAAGTTAAAGTCGTTTTATCTTCCTTTTAAAAAGGATTTTATCTGGTCGTTGCTCTTTATGCTGCTTGTCGCTGCGATTACCGTCATCTATCCGGTCATTTTGCAGGTAACCATTGATGATGTCGTGCTTGGGCGGAAATATGACTGGGTGCCGTGGATTGCCTTGGGATTTATCGTGATCATGGGGGTAAAAGCCTTCTCTACTTTCATTCAGCATTATTTGGCAGATATGTTCGGCATTAAATCCGTGTACCTGCTCCGAAATGCTCTATATGAAAAGCTGCAGCGGCTATCCTTCAGCTATTACGATAACGCAAAGACAGGGGATCTAATGTCCCGTTTGACCGCGGATGTGGAAGGTTTTCGTTTTTTTGTATCCTTCGGCTTTAGCGAGGTCCTTCGCTTTGTCATTGTCGTGGGGACCAGTCTTTGTGTGATGTTCTATTATTCCGTTTCCCTGACTTTGGTCACGATGATGTCACTGCCTTTTTTAAGTGTGGTGGTTTATAAGTTCGATAGAGCCGTCCATCCGGCGTTCCGCGGGATTCGCGAATCGTTCGGCCGCTTAAATACCATGGTGCAGGAAAATATTAACGGGATCCATACGGTTAAAGCCCTGTCAAAAGAAAAGGAGGAAACGAAGCGCTTTAACTCCTCCAATCAGGAATACAGGACCAAGCAGCTTGCTACGTCGGTGGTATGGTCAAAATATTTTCCGCTGATGGAGCTAATTGGCAATATTTCCGTTGTCGCCTTGCTGGCCTATGGCGGATTTCAAGTAATCAGTGGAGCCTTAAAACCCGGGGAGCTTGTCGCTTTCTACAGTCTTGTTTGGTATATTATTTGGCCGATTATGAACCTGGGATTCACCATCAATATGTTCTCACAGGCAAAAGCTTCCGGCGAAAGACTTCTTGAAGTATTGGAAGCAGATGAAACGATTATGGATGGCGATGACATCAGAAATACCGGCAGAATGGCAGGAAAGGTGAACTTCGATCAGGTCACGTTCCACTATCAATCGGAAGAGGCGGCCGCACTTAAGGAAATCACTTTTTCCGCGCCTCCAGGAACAACCATTGGGCTTATTGGCGCAACAGGTTCTGGAAAAACCAGCATGATTCAGCTTCTGTCCCGTTTTTATGAACCGACGGCAGGTGAAATTCGGATTGATGATCGTCCTATTCAGGAATATGGGTTGAAAATGCTGCGTTCGCAAATTGGCGTTGTCTTACAGGAAACCTTTCTGTTTTCATCCACCATCAAGGCAAATATCGCTTACGGAAGGCCGGATGCGGAGATGGAGGAAATTATCGATGCGGCCAAACGGGCGCAGGCCCATGATTTTATTATGGAGCTGCCTGAAGGATATGACACGAAGCTGGGAGAACGGGGGATGGGGCTCTCCGGGGGGCAAAAACAACGGATTGCGATTGCACGAGCCATCTGTATGAATCCTGCGATTCTCATTTTAGATGATTCCACTAGTGCGGTCGATATGGAAACTGAATTTCATATTCAAAAGGCCCTCCGTGAGGTCATGAAGGGGAGAACGACGTTTATTATTGCCCATCGTATTTCATCGCTTAAGCATGCCGATGAAATTTTGGTGCTGGATCTCGGAAGAATCATCGAACGCGGCACACATGAACAGCTGCTTGCCCATGGCGGGTCGTACCGGCGTATCTACAATATCCAATATCAGGATCAGGCAGCGATTATGCAAAAGGCGGGAGGATAACTGAAACATGGAGGAACAACGAAAGAAACAACTCATCCTCGAGCGGTTTCATTACTCTCAGGATGAAGTGATTGATAAATCGTTTAACTGGCAACAGATGTGGCGCTTGCTGCAATACTTAAAGCCCTATACAAAAAATTTACTGCCCCTTTCGTTTATGACAGTGATCATTTCAACAGCCATCCGTTTAATCATTCCGATTTTAATTGGCGTCTATACCCTTGACAAGGCGATTGTTGAAAAAGATACAACCTTATTGCTCCAGCTGATTTTCATCATTTCAGGGTTGTATGTTTTATCCTATTTTGTCAATTTGCTAAGAATCCGCTGGATGAATAAGCTTGGGCAGAATGTCATTTATGATTTGCGGCAGCATTTGTTTACACATGTACAGTCCTTATCACACAGGTTCTTCGACCAGCGTTCGGGCGGGTCGATTCTTGTGAGGATTATGAATGATATTAATTCCCTGCAGGAGCTGTTTACAAGTGGTGTTATTAATCTATTAACCGATTTTCTCCTATTGCTGTCGGTTATTATTATCTTATTTTCTTTGAATGCAAAATTAACGATTGCGATTATGGTGATTTTGCCGATCATGTTTTTCATCTCCACCAGCCTGCGAAAAAAGATCCGTCTGCAGTGGCAATCGGTTCGGCTCGTCCAGTCGAAGCTCAATTCCCATTTAAATGAAAGCATTCAAGGCATCCGAGTCACGCAGGCCTTTACCCAAGAAAAAGAAAACATTCAATTTTTTAAGGGAGTCAACCAGGAAAACTTTGAAACTTGGAAACAAGCAGTCCATAAAAATGCCATGTTTGGACCGTTTGTCGAGGTCACCAATGCTTTGGGGACGGCCATTCTCATCTGGTACGGGGCTTTTCTTGTTTCGGGAGGTGAAAGTACAATCGGGGAATTTGTCTCCTTTGCCTTTTATTTAGGGATGTTCTGGGAGCCGATTTCGCGTCTTGGTCAGTTGTATAATCAGCTGTTGATTGGAATGGCTTCTTCGGAGCGGATTTTTGAGTTTTTAGATGAAAGGCCGCTTGTGTCGGAGGCCTCCAAACCTATGATTCTCTCTTCTATTAAAGGGCAGATTGATTTTGAGGATGTGGAATTTTCCTATGATGGATCAAGAAAGGCGTTAAACGGTATTTCTATTTCGATAAAAGCGGGAGAGACGGTTGCGCTTGTCGGCCATACGGGCTCCGGGAAGACGACCATTGCTAACTTGGTCAGCCGCTTCTATGATGCTACCTCAGGTGTTGTCAAAATCGATGGCCATCCCATTCACGAATTGTCGATTGCGGGTCTCCGCTCGCAAATAGGCGTGGTCCTGCAGGACACGTTTATCTTTTCAGGAACGATTATGGAAAATATTCGTTTTGGAAATCCAGGAGCCAGTGACGAGGAAGTGATCGCTGCCGCGAAGGTAGTAGGAGCCGATTCGTTTATTAACCAGCTTGCGAATGGCTATCAAACGGAGGTGGAAGAGCGGGGCAATATCTTGTCGGTGGGTGAGCGCCAGCTCCTTTCTTTCGCCAGGGCCCTTCTCGCTGAACCAAAAATTCTCATTTTGGATGAAGCCACCGCAAGTATTGACACGGAATCAGAGGTCAAGATTCAAAAGGCATTAAGAACGTTATTAAAAGGAAGAACAGCAATTATGATTGCCCACAGGTTATCAACAATCCGGGAAGCCGACAACATCTTGGTTCTTGATCACGGGAATATACTGGAGCAGGGAAATCATGAAAATCTCATGGCTAAACAAGGAATTTATTATGAATTAGTGAAAGCCCAATACAAAATGCTTGACCATGGGTGACCATGAGTGGGTCATGGGGACGGTTCTTTTGGCTTTTTCGGGGCCGGGAGAACCGTCCCCGAGCTATCAATTTTACATCATTAGGAGGAGGCTATTTTGCAGCCATTACTATTAAAACCTGTTTTTAAAGAGAGAATTTGGGGCGGAACGGCATTACAAAAGGAATTTGGATATGAAATTTCATCAGAACTAACAGGAGAATGCTGGGCTATTTCCGCTCATCCAAACGGCCCTTCGGTCATTGAAAACGGTCCATATGCCGGCATGACTTTGGACAATCTCTGGAGTGAGCATCCTGAGTTATTTGGAAGTCAAAAGAAAGAGGTATTTCCGCTGCTTACCAAGATCTTGGATGCCAATATGGATTTATCCGTACAGGTTCATCCCGATGATGCCTATGCAAAGGTGAATGAAAACGGTGAGCTTGGAAAGACAGAATGTTGGTATATTATCGACTGCAAAGAAGAGGCGGATATAATCTTTGGACATAACGCCCAATCAAAGGAAGAACTAATCCAGCAAATTAATGAGGGAAAATGGAACGACCTGCTGCGCCGAGTTAAAATCAAGCCGGGTGACTTTTTCTATGTCCCAAGTGGTACGATCCATGCTTTGTGTGAAGGAACTCTCGTATTGGAAACGCAGCAGAGTTCTGACACTACCTATCGGGTTTATGATTTTGATCGCAAGGATGCGGAAGGGAACCTGCGTGATTTGCATTTAGAAAAGGCAATTGAGGTAACGACAGTGCCTCATCAAAATGCAATGATTTCGCCTCGAGTGGAGGAAGTCGAAAATGCCATGGTTACGACTTTTGTGGAGTCCGAATTTTTCTCTGTTTATAAATGGGATATCCATGGGAAGGTATCCTTTTCATTTGATGAGCAATACTTGCTTTTCAGTGTGATTAAGGGCCAGGGATCACTCATCCATAATGGTGAAAAATATGAATTAGGGAAGGGAACCCATTTTATTATTCCTGTTGGGTTTGGGGAGTTTGAGTTGGATGGAGAATGCGAGATAATTGTTTCGCATACTTAATATTTAAAACCAAGGGGGCAGTTCTTGTGCATAATGCATCAAAATAAGGTTCCCTTGGATTTTTGAGATAAAACTCAATCCTTTTTCAATAAGCAAAAGAAATATAAGAGGAGGTTTTCCGGTTAAATGCAGAATGGAGCTCGTTTCGGGGTAAATAAGCGGAGGTTTTCCGCTTATGCATAGCAAAATCCTCCATTTTTAGGTTTTTCGAGCAAATAGGCGGAATCTCTCCGTCTATTTAAGCTTTTTTTAATCGTAATTAATAATTAAGCGGAATTTTTCCGTCTATTTATTAGCTCGGGTGCTTAACTTGATTCCCCAAATCAAAAGAGTGGAGGCTCAGGCCCCCACTTAATAAAGAATAAAGCCCTCCTACAAAAGTGCCTGACACCACCCGCAAATTCATCGACATGATTCGGGGAGTGACAGGCACTGTTCTTAACTGGCTGTATTATTTGTTACTAGGGAATGCAAATGATAGATCACTATTATCGCTTGCTGATAACCAGCGTTCTGAAACTGTTTTGGTCTTTGTATAGAACCGTGCTTGATCTGGGCCAAACATTTGCCCGTCGCCAAATCTTGAGCCCTTAAACCCAGCAAAATTGTGAAAACCTACTGGAATTGGAATTGGTACATTTACACCGACCATTCCTACATCAATTTCAGTCGTGAATTTTCTAGCTGCCAGCCCATTATTGGTATAGATCGTTACACCATTTGCTAATTCTTGCTGATTAATTAATTTTATTGCTTCCTCTAAACTATCAACACGGACAATATTACGAACAGGACCGAAAACTTCTTCTTCATAAATTTTCATTCCTGGTTTCACATGGTCAAGTAACGTTGGTGCAAGGAAGAATCCCTCGCTATTTTTGGTAATCTCTTTATTACGTCCATCACAAACGAGTGTTGCCCCTTCTTCTTCACTGTGATCAATTGCTTTTAGGATACTTTCTTTTGCTTGCGAGGAAATAACTGGGCCGTAATCTGCACCGTCTGTAAAAGCTCCTACTTTTAAGCGATCAACCTTTTCTTTTAAAATTTCTACCAAGCGATCCGCCGTTTCTTGACCGACTGGCATTAAGGTAGAAATGGCCATACACCGCTGTGAAGCCGCTCCGTACCCTGCACTGATGAAAGCATTCGCTACTTGTTCTAAATCAGCATCTGGCATAACAACCATATTATTCTTGCCGCCTCCTAAGGCAACCACACGTTTGCCATATTTAGCGCTCGTTTCATAAATATAGTGTGCTACTGGTGTAGACCCAACGAAGGAAATGGCCTGTACGGCTGGATTTTCAAGTAGTTCATTTACCGCCTCTTTATCACCATTGATGACTGTCCAAATACCATCTGGCAGGCCTGCTTCTTTCCATAATTCACAAATATATAAAGCGGTCATAGGTACACGTTCAGAAGCTTTTAAAATAACCGCATTTCCAACGGCTACTGCCATGCTTGTTTGCGCTAATGGCACCATGATTGGAAAATTGAAGGGAGAGATGGCGGCCACTACACCTAGTGGATATTTAGCTGAATAAGCATTAATTTGTCCGCCCACATTTACGGAATATTCACCCTTCATGAAATGAGGCGCATTAATCGCTAAATCTACTGATTCTAATCCACGAGTAATTTCACCCTGTGCATCTTCTTCGGTTTTCCCGCTTTCGATACAGATTAATTCGATGACTTTATCTTTATTTTGCTTTAGCAAGTTGCGGAAATTCAGGATAACTTCTGCCCGCTTCGCTACGGAGAGATCACGCCATTCGGGAAAGGCGGCTTCTGCTTTTTTTATGGCACCTTTCACTTCATTTGAGGAAGCTAACGGTACTTTCGCAATGATTTCCCCTGTTGCCGGATTAAACACTTCTGAAAAACGGCCGCTTTCACCCTTGATCATTTTTCCATCAATAAAATGTGTAAGTTCTTTCACATCAGTCATGTTTGTCATCTACCCGTTCTCCTTTCGATTTTAAAAGCTTTATAAAGATTCAATTGCTTGAACTAGGTTTGCTAAAATAAAATCTTTTTCCTCTAAAGTAATATTTAATGGTGGAGATAAGGTTAATACGTTGTTATATCCTGCGACGGTTACACCATTTTTTCCAATAATGAGTCCTTGCTCTTTACACTTAGCAATCACTTGATTGACTTTTTCTACAGCTAAAGGATTTTTTGTATCGCGGTCTTCGACGAGTTCGATTCCAATCAGCAATCCTTTTCCGCGAATATCACCAACATGAGGATGTTGTGAAATTCTAGCTTTTAATTCTTCTATTAAAATCGCACCCATTTCGGTAGATTGTTCAAATAAATTTTCTCGTTCCATAATTTCTAGATTTTTTAATGCTACTGCACAAGCCGCCGGAGAGCCTCCAAATGTATTGATATGGCGGAAAAAGTCATAATTTCCGCTTTTCGTAAACTCTTCATAAACTTCTCTCTTTACTGCCGTTGCTGAAAGTGGCATATAAGCGCTGGTCAGTCCCTTTGCCATGGTAATAATGTCTGGCTGGACCCCATAATGTTGATGGCCGAAGGCTTTTCCTGTCCGTCCGAAGCCGCAGATGACTTCATCGACAATTAATAAGGCACCATGCTTCTCACAAACTTCTTTTACACCTTTTAAGTAATCATCTGGAGGCATAATGACCCCGCCACCTGTAATAATCGGCTCCAATATCATCGCCGCAATCGTTTCTGAATGCTCCCATGTCATGATTTCGTCTACTGCTTTAACGGATGGTAAATCGCTGGGATTCTTAAATCCATCCTCATTGGAACGATATTGATCCGGCGCTTTTACATGAATAAATCCTGGTGCTAATGGTTCGTATTTATATTTCCGTTCTGCTTGCCCTGTTGCAGCGAGCGCTCCCATGGAGTTCCCGTGATAGGCGCGATAACGAGAGACAATTTTATAACGGTTGCCTTGACCTTTTTGCTGGTAATACTGCCGAACGATTTTAAATGCTGTTTCATTTGCCTCAGAGCCGCTATTGGAGAAAAATACTACATAATCCCCACCTAATAATTCGCTGATTTTTTCAGCAAGTAAAATCGCCGTTGGATGACCATTTGTTAATGGTGTATAGTTGTTTTCTAGAAGCTGGTCATATGCTGCTTTTGCTATTTCTTCTCTTCCATAACCAACATTTACACACCATAGTCCCGACATGGCATCTAAATAACGATTCCCCTCAATATCTGTCAGCCATGCACCTTCCGCTTTTTGAATGATGGTAGTAGCTTGCGGGTTATACGACTTCATGGAATGCCATAGGTATTTCTCATCTTTCGTGGCTAAATTTTCACCTGTTTGAACATTTTCCATCTGAGTCACTCCTTTACAATTTGTTTCGTCTGTCTTTATTGTGAAGGGTTATGACCCTATAATCATCAGACATAATGTAAAACGTTTTCAAAAGACGTTTCACATATTGACAACTTTTTTTAAAAAGGCAGTGTTAACCTGGAGCGGAAATCAACAGGCACCTTTTACAGAGCCTTCACGAAAAAAAATCCCTCTTTCTTAAGAGAGATTCTCTACATCTGCAGGTTGGAAATCAAATTGAGTAGCGAGCAGCATTAATTCAACAGCAAGCCGTTTTGGCGGAAGCATATAATCATTTCCTATTAAGCTTTCAATTTTAGACAAACGATGATATAAGGTTTGACGAACAATAAATAGCTTTTCAGCTGTCTCATTTTTCTGACAATTATTCTGAAGATAAACCTGTAATGTTGTAATCAAATTCCCATTATTTTTAGCATCGTATTCATAGAGGGGCTCTAAATATCTTTTGGCTAAATCCATAATGGCTTTATTTTTTTGCAGCTGAAGAACTAATTGATGTAAGTACAGATCTTCATAAAAATAAGAAAGATGGGCAGCATTACTTCGGATTAACAGGGTATCCTGTGCCGTTTCGTAACTTTGATTGACTAATTTATATTGTTTTACAATCTGCCCAACAGCCGTAGTGACAGACATATCTATATATTTATGATTCTTTCTAAAGTCCTTGATTTTTTCAATGCATTCGATAATCCGGTGTTTTAGATCATGTCCATAAATATCTGCAATAATATAAATCAGCCGTTGTTTTTCTTCTAATAGAAATAAAACGAATCCTTTTTTCTCAAAAACATTCCGGGAGTATAACTTGTAATAATTTAAATCATTTTCTTTTTTGGATTTCTTTATCTGATCGATTAATACAAAGTAGGAGCAATTTAACAAATGGTGAAAACTCTGTTCCTTTAAGAAGGAAGTGATCACAGAATCTTCAACTGTTCCGCCTAACCAAGCTTCTAATAACATTCGAGAGTGCATATTTTGTTTCTCTTCTATATATAAACTGCGTAATAAATATTGTGATAGGGCAATAACCGTTCGATCCAATACTAACAATTCAAACTCATTGATCGTACGATCCTCTGTGAAAATACATACTTCTCCATAACGTTCTTCTAATATATTTACTTCACATTTGGCAAAATGCTTTGAATTCCCCTTTGTTTCATAATTATCTCTTAAGTTCTCATATATATGGTGTTTCTCATTTGGTATAAACATTGGTTGCTGACCGTTTATGATAAAGGCAACGTTCATGTTTAAAAATCTATTAAGTCTCATTAAAATATGTTCATAATGAGTGATTTTCAAGGTTAATTTGTTGATTTCTTGAGAATAATTCTCCAACCGTTTGATCATTTCATACTGTTGATTAATTAATTCACTATGTATTTCTTGTGTTATTTCAATAAAGGGAACGACTTCGCTAAACACAAGAATGGGGAAGAGATGTAAATTAGCCAGCTCGATTACATGATGAGGTACGGAATGAATATGTTCACCAAATTCAATACATAATCCGGCTGCTTCTTTTTCTATCAGTTGTTTTACAAAATTGAATAGAGTCTTTTCCTCAATGAGTTGAATTCCAGTTGTTAAAATTAATTCGTTGCCCTTTATTAAACTAGTAATCTCTTTTGATTCTAGTATATGAACCCACTTGATTGTATTGGAAACCCCGCCATGACCTGCTATCATTTCCACGTTTTGAAAATGTTTTTTATCAAATAAATCTTGAACTGTTAGCGAATAAGACATTTTAAACCTCCCCTAAAAAAGAGCGCTTACAAAGAATAATATAACATAATGTAAAACAGTTAAGAAAACTTCTTTACATTATGTTCATACCTAGCGGCTAAAAAGCTATGTTATATTTATTTTTGTTATAATCTAAAAATTCAGATAAAGGAGTGACCCAATGAATCAGACAGCTCTATTAAACGGTGAAGTCATTTCAGTGAATAATAGAAACGAAGTCTTTGAAGCATGTTTAATTGAAGACAACAAAATTGCAGCAGTAGGAACAACAGAAGAAATTAAAAAGCGCATTTCCTCTACAACAAAAGTCATTGATTTGCATGGGAGATCTGTTTTACCAGGTCTGATTGATGCTCATATGCATCTTTTTTTATACGGCAATACATTAATGCACCTCAACTGTAAAGAACCCTCGATTCACTCGATTCAAGAGCTATTAGAAAAATTAGCACTTATTGTTCAAAAGGCGAAAAATGGACAAGTTATCCGCGTATTTGGATTCAATGAGTTAATGGTAGAAGAACAACGTTATCCCACCATCCAGGAACTTGATCAACTAACAGAAGAACACCCAATCGTCATTACCCGTACCTGTGGGCATATCGGTATTGTGAATTCAGCTGCTTTAAAGTTAGCCGATATTGATGCCGCCACTCCTGATCCTCCAGGCGGAACCATTGAAAAAGACAACAACGGCAAATTTACAGGCCGCCTTATCGAGAATGCCTTTTTACAATTTAATCAAAATGTGACTTATAGTGATGAAGAATTGTTTGAGGCGCTGACAAAAGCGCAAGAACAATTATTCTCTCATGGAATTACAAGTGTCCATGATGCAGGAGGATTTGACGAAAACACCTTTAGAATCATGCAAAAGGCTTCAAATAAAAAGCAACTAAAAGTCAGAACTTATGCCATGATTGCTAGTCTAAACGATTGCGAAAACTTTACGAAAAACATGTTAAAGGCTGGTGTCATGACCCATACGGGCAATGACTTTTTCAAAATTGGCCCTGCCAAACTATTTACGGATGGCAGCAGTACAGGACCGACCATCGCTACGCGTGAGCCTTACACAAGTGATGGGGACAATTACGGTTACTTGATGTATACAGAAGATGAACTGTATTCCATCTTTTCCGAAGCACATAAAAATGACTATCAAATTACCGTACATGCCCAAGGAGATAAGGCGATTGAGCAATATTTGGGCGTGATTGAACGTTTATTACAAGAACATCCGCGTGAGAATCATCGCCATCGTGTCGAGCATTTAGGGATATGTCCGCCTGACTTGCAAGAAAAAGCTAGGGCACTAAATGTCATTCCGATTCTCAATCCATCCTTCCCATATGAATTTGGGGAAAGTTACATTCGCAATTATGGTGAACGCACGGATTATATGTATGCAGCGAAGGACTTAGTGGACCAAGGCATCATCACCGCCGCTGGCTCAGATGCACCGATAACAACCGTTAACCCATTCGTGGGCATATACACGGCCGTTGCTCGATTAACCCGACAAGGTACAGCTTTTGGACAGCAACAAAAAGTGTCTCTCATGAATGCCATTCGCATGTATACGTATAACGCAGCCTATGCAAGCTTTGATGAAAAGAGTAAAGGCAGCATTGAAGCAGGTAAATTGGCAGATTTAGTGATATTAGATACTTCTCTATTGAACAGTCCTATCGAAAAAATAACCGACATTAAAGTGGATGCAACGATGCTAGATGGTGAAATTGTTTATGAAAGGCTGTTTTCGTAAAATTTGTTGTTTTCCCTTAACTTATCTATTAAAAATTCATAAAAAATGTATAAATTTACACTTTATCATTGAATTATTGAACATTTTAAGCGGACCCAAATCATTTATCGGCGAATATAGAGATTCTATCAGCGAATATAGAGATTCTATCAGCGAATTTGCCTCTTCTATCGGCGAATTCTAGCATTCAATCAGCGAATCAAAAAAGCAACAATTTTTTAGAAAAGAGCTTTATGAAAAAAACAAGAATAGGAATGGAGTGGGAATTAAGTGAGAAAGTATGCGCAGCTTTTACTGATTATTCCTTTCATTGGTATGTGTGTCCTTCTGCCAGTAGCTGATCGTATTGAACCGTATATTTTAGGATTACCATTCTTATTATTTTGGATTGTATTATGGATGATTCTTTCTTCGGTTGTTCTGTTCATCGTGTATAAATTAGACCCTGCAAATAAAGGAAGTGAAGTGTAATGAACAGTGCGTTGATCATTATCTTTCTCGTAGCCATCGTCGCTTTATACTTAGGAATTCGAGCAACCCGTGGAAAAGAAATGAACGTCAATGAATTCGCGGTTGGGAATAAAGGATTTGGCACACTCTTCGTATTCCTGCTCATTGCTGGTGAAGTTTACACCACCTTTACCTTTTTAGGCGGCAGCGGATGGGCCTATTCAAAAGGTGTAGCAGCGTACTATGTTCCGGCCTATATTTGCTTGGCCTATGTGCTTTCCTATTGGATGGTCCCTAAAATTTGGCGTTTTGCGAACAAGCATGGGGTCATTTCTCAGCCCCAATACTTTATGAAAACTTATAATAGTAAAGCTCTTGGTTTGGTTGTCGCCTTCATTGGTTTAATTGCGCTCATCCCATATATCGTCATCCAATTAAAAGGATTAGGAATTATCGTATCAGAAGCTTCTTATGGATCGATTTCACCATTAATGGCTTCAACGATCGGTGCAGCGATTGTGACGATTTATGTTACGGTCTCTGGTATCCATGGATCTGCTTGGAATGCCGTATTAAAAGATATCATGATTTTATTTGTGATTGTATTCTTAGGTATCTATATTCCTTATCACTATTTTGGCGGCATCAAGCCTTTATTCGAAGCCCTTCAAACGGTTAAACCCGAAGCGTTAACATTCGCATCTGAAGGCTTTAGTAAGTCATGGTTTATTTCAACCATCGTATTAAATGCATTTGGTTTTTACCTATTACCACAGTCGTTTAGTGTAGTATTATCTGCTAGAAGTGAGCGTGCATTAAAGAAAAACGCGATCACGCTGCCGTTGTATACGATTTTAATTTTATTTGCTTTCTTTATTGGATTTTCGGCGATTATTCAAGTACCTGGTTTAGAAGGTGCTGATGGTGACCTTTCATTGTTACGTCTCACGATGCAAACATTCGATCCTTGGTTTGTGGGAATTGTTGGCGGGGCTGGCGTACTTACGGCGTTAGTACCGGTATCGGTAATGGTCATGTCTGGTGCAGTCGGGTTAATGACAGGTTTTTATAAGTTAATTAAGCCAAATTCAAGCGATCGCCAGCAACTATCCGTGTCTAAATTATTTGTTTTATTCATTATTTTAACTGCTTATATTTTCAGTATTTTTGGCGGAGAAGCTTTGGCTATTTTAAACATCATGTCATATGGTTTAATTACCCAATTAGTGCCTGCGCTTATTTTCGGATTCTTTAATACAAAGCTTATGAATGCGTACGGGGCGATTGCCGGTATTATCACAGGGGTTTCCATCGTATTATTTAATTCAGTCACTGCATTTAAATTAGTAAATATTTTCCCAAATATTCCAAGTGTCATTAATGATATCAATATTGGTTTTGTAGCCATTGCGGTTAATATTTTCATAGGAGTGGGTGTAAGTTTACTAACTAACACTTTTGTAGCAAGAGAAAGTTCCAAGGTAGTAGAAGAAAGAATTGGTTAAATAATTAAAGGAGGGCTCCTTGTGATAAAGTGTAATGCGAATCGACTTGAAAAATTAATTGATTTATTTAGTTTATTTGGCAAAACAGATAACAACGGAGTAACGAGACTTTCATTATCTGCGGAAGATATCGCAGCACGTCAGAAATTCCAAACATTATGTGAAGAAATAGGAATGACCGTAACCTACGATGATATGGGGACCATGTATGCCACATTACCTGGAAAGAAAGACTTACCACCTATTGTCATAGGTTCTCATTTAGACTCTGTTGTCAAAGGCGGGCGTTTCGATGGAGTGCTAGGCGTCCTAACTGCTTTAGAGACGGTCTATACGATAAAAGATGAAAATATCGAGTTAGACTACCCAATTACGATTGTCAATTTTACAAATGAAGAAGGAGCACGGTTTGAGCCATCTCTTATGGCTTCCGGTGTGTTATCCGGAAAGTTTGATAAAACAAAAATGCTCGCTTCAACAGATAAAAATGGCATTTCATTTGCTCAAGTATTAAATGAAAGCGGTTTCGAAGGATCTGAGAAAAATCGTTTAAAAGAAGCGAGCGCTTATATCGAACTGCATATTGAACAAGGACCTGTACTTGAAAGGAAAAACTTAGATATCGGTGTTGTAGTAGGTGTACTCGGAATGGTATGCTACGAAATCACTGTCTACGGAGAATCCAATCATGCAGGTACAACACCGATTAGCATGCGTAAAGATCCTATGTTCACTGCTGCCAATATGATTGCAGATATGCAAAAACAATTACAGAGATTAGATTCGGATCTTGTATACACCATCGGAAGAATCAATGCCTATCCAAATATTCATACCGTTATTCCTTCAGAGGTAACCTTTACTTTAGAAGCAAGACATCAGGATCCTGAGGTCATTCCCGAAGTAAGCCGAATAGTGGAGCAATTACCAAAAAATTCAAATGGATGTTCAATAAAGTCAACACTTCTATGGGATCGAGATACGGTTGACTTTAATGAAGAAGTAATCAATGCCTTGGATTCCACTTGCAAAGAGTTAGGCTATCAAGAAAATCGAATGTATAGCGGCGCTGGACATGATGCTCAATTCATCGCCTCTTATATACCAACTGCGATGATTTTTGTACCAAGTGTAAATGGCTACAGTCATCGTGAGGATGAATTAACTTCCTATGAAGACTGCGCTAAAGGTGCGAACGTTTTACTGAATAGTGTATTAAAATTATGCCGTGAAAAAGTAAGATAAATGCAATGAAAAAATTAGGTTCAGTTCCCTGCAACATTATCGCAGCAGAGGACTGAACCTTTTTCCTCATTAGATGAGAAGCATTGTACAATAGCCATTGTGCAGTATGATTTTAGTGAGATTTTTAGTGCTAAGAGTTGTACTAAAAGTGTGGATATTTTAGAAAGAAGGTAATGTCTACTTTGTTGTAGAATAAAAAAATAGGAGTTTGATGTTAGGAGGCGAGCTATATGAGTTACTACAATTACGATTATAAAAAGAAAGATAAAAAAGATGGGAACAAATTAATTTCTATTCGAGATATTGGTGAAAATGCATTATTAGAAGTCGAAAAAAAAGGCAATGAAGTTAAGTTGGTTATTTATTGGCGAAATGATAAAACAGTTGGATTTAAATTACCGAAAGAAATATTCGAAAATCTTTATAAAGATATTGCTGACTAGCCGGAAATTCTCCGCCTATGAATTCTCATACCTAAGTGGGCGGCTATTTTCAATTAAAATCCTTTGTTTGGACAAAAGGGGCTGGGTGACCAGGAGAACCGTTCCTATTAAACCTGTTAAAAAAAGGAAAATAAAAAACATTCAAAAGATACTAGTATACTAGTATATGTATGTGTTACTATCTCTATGTAGACGTTTTGAATAGGCTTACATTTACTAGCCAAAAGGAGTGATAAACTAAAATAGACGAAATGAATATTTTTTTATCATGAAAAGTAAACGGTTGCATTTGAACCACAAACATAACAAGGGGGTTAACATATGTTTTCAAAAGGAAAAACGATTGTATTAGTAATGCTTTTCTTGGCAGGTGTGGTGAACTACCTAGACAGATCTGCTCTTTCTATAGCGGCACCTTTTATTACCGAAGATTTACATTTATCACCGACACAATTGGGTATCGTTTTTAGTAGCTTCTCTGTTGGATATGCTATTTTCAACTTTATTGGCGGAATGGCGTCTGATAAATACGGGGCAAAACTTACTTTGTTCGTAGCTATGATTGTTTGGTCTCTATTCAGCGGTGCGATTGCGCTAGCATTCAGCCTTGCCAGCTTGATTGTTATTCGGGTCCTTTTTGGAATGGGCGAAGGTCCGTTGTCGGCAACTATCAATAAAATGGTCAATAACTGGTTCCCTTCAGATAAACGGGCAACTGCCATTGGGCTTGCTAATAGCGGTACACCACTAGGGGGAGCGATTGCCGGCCCTATCGTTGGGATCATTGCCTTGAATTATGGCTGGAAAATCTCTTTCGTCCTCATTATGATCATCGGATTAGTGTGGGCAGTTTGCTGGTTCATGTTTATTAAAGATAAACCTGCTGAGGAAAGTAAGCAAAATAATGGCTCTGCAAAGTCAGGTCAAAATCAGTCAGGTGAAAAAATACCATTAACATTTTATTTAAAACAAAAAACGGTTCTATTTACTGCTTTTGCGTTCTTTGCTTATAACTATATTCTATTTTTCTTCTTAACTTGGTTCCCAAGTTACTTAACCGATGCACGTGGTCTAAGTATTAAAGAAATGAGTGTCGTAACCGTTATTCCTTGGGTGTTGGGTTTCATTGGTCTAGCTTCAGGCGGTATGGTTTCTGATTTTGTGTATAAAAAAGTAGGAAAAGCATTATTTGCTCGTAAAGTAGTATTAGTATCTTGTTTGTTTACATCTGCCGTTTGTATTGGGATTGCTGGTCTCGTTACGACCACAGTGGCTGCTGTAAGTTTAGTAGCATTATCCGTTTTCTTCTTATATTTAACAGGTGCGATTTACTGGGCGATTGTCCAAGACGTTGTCGACCAAAAGAACGTAGGATCTGTCGGAGGATTCATGCACTTCTTGGCTAATACTGCTGGAATCATTGGTCCTACATTAACTGGTTTCCTTGTGGAGAAATCTGGTACTTACACCGCGGCATTTTTATTGGCCGGAGGGTTAGCAGTTTTTGCTTCATTGGCAGTCATTAAGTTTGTTAAACCTATTACTAAAAAATATAAGGCTGAGTTGACAGGGAAAGCGGTTTAATAGCATAGCAGATTGATTGTATTCTAGTATACCAGTGTAATATAATGAAGCTATAGCAAATGAATTTAATTTTATACCCTATCTTGTATACTAGTATTCCGTAGTTTGTTGACTCTTACCTTGTATACTAGTATTTAAGAGAAGAAGGGTATGGAGGAGTATGAATTATGAAAGCGATACAAGTGGTTAAACCAGGGCAGCTTGAAATCATTGAGAAAGAAATGCCACAGATTCAACATGAAAATGAGGTTCTGATTCAAGTGAAGATGGCTGGTATCTGCGGTTCAGATGTCCATATCTATCATGGAACCTCACCAGTTGCTACCTATCCAAGAGTAATCGGACATGAAGTCACTGGCCAAATAGTAAAGACTGGCGCAGACGTTACCTCTCTAAAGGTGAACGATCATGTGGTCATCGAACCGATTCTCACTTGTGGAGAATGCTATGCGTGCCGATCTGGACGTCAAAATGTCTGTCAGAATTTAAAGGTTTTTGGGGTTCACATTGATGGTGGTTATCAGGAGTATGTTGTTGTCCCTGAAAAAATGGCTCACAAAGTTGACCCAACATTAGCTTGGAAAGAATCGGTCTTAGTAGAGCCCTTTACAATTGGAGCACAAGCAAATTGGCGTGGGGATGTCAGGCAGGGAGACGTTGTGTTTATCATGGGCGCCGGCCCGATTGGGATTTGTGCCTTGCAGGTTGCCAAGTATAGAGGAGCAACATGTATCATTTCAGATTTAAGTGAAGAAAAGCTGAGCTATGCCGAAAGCCTTGGTGCAGATTATACGGTCAACCCGTTGAATGAAGATATTTTTCAAAAAATAAATGAATTAACCGAGGGAATGGGAGCGAATGTTGTCATTGATGCGGTATGTACAACAAAAACATTCGAACAAGCGGTCCAACTTGCCTCAGTTGCTGGAAGAATTGTTGTGTTAGGATTTAGTGAAGAAAAGTCAGGGATTCCACAGCTGGAGATTACGAAAAAAGAACTGACAGTCAGCGGATCCAGATTGCAAACGGACCAGTTTCCAGAAGTCATCGATCTTTTTAATAATAGAAAAATAGATATAGATAGCTTTGTTACACATACGTTTCCTTTCGAGCAAGTGAAAGAAGCGATTCAATTAATCGAAACTAATCCAGACGCAGTAAGAAAAGTTCATTTAGATTTTTCACGATAAAAAGAGAAGGAGTGGATATCAATGCAAATGACATGGAGATGGTATGGTGAAGGGAACGACTCGATTACACTTGACCATATTCGGCAAATTCCGGGTGTAATGGGAGCGGTTTGGTCTCTGCATGATAAGGTTGCAGGGGAAGAATGGGAAATGGAAAGAATCCAGGAGGTTGCGGACCAAATTCGCAGTAAAGGATTCAGCCCGGCTGTGGTAGAAAGCGTAAACATTCATGATGATATCAAAATCGGATTGCCTACCAGGGATAAGTATATCGATATTTATATCGATACCATTAAGAAGCTTTCTAAAGTCGGAGTGAAAGTAATTTGCTATAATTTTATGCCGGTTTTTGACTGGACAAGAACAGACCTATATAAGGAATTGCCAGACGGTTCCAATGCCCTGTTTTATGAAAAAGCTGCGATTACCGATGATCCAAAAGATATGGTTGAAAAAATCTTGGGCGGCGCCGGTGACTTTACCATGCCGGGATGGGAACCGGAACGTATGGCTAAGTTGGATGATTTGTTTAAAGCGTATGAGGGTGTTACCGAAGACATTCTTTTCGACAACTTGAAATACTTCCTTGAACGAGTAATCCCTGTATGTGAAGAAGTTGATGTGAAAATGGCGATCCATCCGGATGATCCCGCTTGGCCGATTTTCGGATTGCCGCGTATTATTCGCAATCGGGATTATATCAGAAGATTCCTAGATTTAGTGGACAGCCCTTACAATGGCTTAACTTTCTGCACTGGATCATTAGGAACCAATCCTGTAAACGATTTACCGGCGATGATTCGCGAATTTCATGATCGAATCCATTTTGCACATATCCGTAATGTAAAGGTTTTTGAAAATGGCGATTTTATTGAAGTCTCTCACCGCGGCCAAGATGGAAGCGTCGATGTAGCCGAAGTCATCAAAGCGTACCATGAAAATGGATTTACAGGTTATGTCCGACCGGATCACGGCCGTCACCTTTGGGGCGAAGAAAAACACTGCCGTCCTGGTTATGGGCTGTATGACAGAGCGCTTGGAATTATGTACATGCTAGGTGTTTGGGACAGCCTTGAAAAAGAGAAGGGAAGAGAACTAAGTGCTACAGTTAAAGAGAAGCAGCATAGTTAATGAAGCTGAAGCCTGGAAAGAAATCGGAGTCGAACTTCCGCAATTTGATTTTGAACAGGTCGCCAAAAACACGCTAGAAAAGCCGCAGTGGGTACACTTTGGTGCCGGAAATATTTTCAGGGCCTTTGTTGCTAATGCTCATCAAAAACTGTTAAACCAAGGACAAGCCGAGACTGGAATTATCGCCGTGAAAACGTATGATTTTGACATGATCGAACGGTTAAATAAGCCGTATGATAATCTGACCCTGCTTGTGACCATGAAAGCAAACGGCTCTTTTGAGAAGACTGTCATTAACAGCATTGTCGACACGATTGCAGCTGATTTTAACAGGAACGATGAATTCAAGCGACTTGTCGGGATTTTTGAGAATCCAAGTCTGCAGATGGCCAGTTTTACAATTACGGAAAAAGGCTATACCTTGACGAATCCATCCGGGGAGTTCCTAGGCATGGTTGAGAAGGATTTTGAATCTGGATTGGATCAGCCGGTCCATGCCATGAGCATTGTCACATCGCTTGTTTATCGCAGATATTTGAAAGGACAATATCCAATGACTTTCGTCAGCATGGATAACTGTTCACATAATGGCGACAAGCTCAAAGCTGCCGTCTTAACGATTGCAAAGGAATGGCTCAAGAGGGGACTTGTGGAGGAAGGCTTTATTGCTTATCTCGAAGATGAGGGCAAGATTACCTTCCCTTTCACCATGATTGATAAAATTACGCCAAGGCCATCTGAAAAGGTGAAGGAAGCTCTTGTTGACCAAGGGATTAGCGGCATGGATATCATTGTCACACCGAAAAATACGTATACGGCACCTTTCGTCAATGCAGAAGTAAGTGAATATCTTGTCATAGAAGACAAATTCACGAATGGCCGTCCGTCTCTGGAGCAGGCGGGAATTATTTTTACGGACCGGGAAACGGTGAACAATATTGAAACGATGAAGGTAACCACTTGCCTGAATCCGCTTCATACCGCATTGGCTGTTTCCGGCTGCCTGCTTGGCTATACGTTGATTGCAGATGAAATGAAAGACGAAACACTGAGGAAATTTGTAGAAATGATCGGTTACCAAGAAGGATTGAAGGTCGTGGTCGACCCTAAGATTATCAGCCCGAAGGCATTCCTGGATGAAGTTTTGAACGAACGCTTTTCCAACCCTTATATCCCAGATACGCCGCAGCGCATCGCCTGCGACACTTCCTTAAAAGTAGGAATCCGCTTCAGTGAAACGTTGAAGTCTTATGTAAAAAGAGAGGACTTGAATCCGGCCGATTTGAACGCGATCCCGCTTGCGATTGCAACGTGGTGCCGCTATCTCCTTGGCATTGATGATGAAGGTCAGCCATTTACTCTAAGTCCTGACCCTCAGCTTGAGACCCTGAAAGAGGCTCTTCTGGGTGTTGCTTTGGGTGACCGAACATCTAACATAAATTTAATCCTGTCTAATGAAGCGATCTTTGGAGTCAATGTGTATGAGATAGGATTGGGCGAAAAGATTGAGTCCATGTTTTATGACATGCTTGCAAGTACCGGTGCCGTCCGCCGTACTCTGGAGAAATATGTCTTATCAGATAAGGAATAATTTGCGGTTAGATAGGTGTTGGTGGGTCATGCGAAGTTTGTCATGGCCCATTTCCTATTATTGACGACCCAACTTGCGGCATAAGTACGATTTGAAAGTTGGGTAGCCAATAGCCCGAATAGGCGACCGAAAAGGCGTCACAAGTAAAGTTTGGGTGGCCAATAACTTTACTAATAGCTGCCGTTGGAAAAAGAATAAATGAAAGGTGGAGAAAATAATGAAAAAACTAGACGTATTGACGAAAATATCCGACTGTGGCGTAGTCGCCGTTGTCAGAGCAGATTCCAAGGAAGAAGCTATTAAAATATCAGAAGCATGTGTAGAAGGCGGCATTCAAGGGATTGAGGTTACTTTCACTGTAAAAGGTGCAGATGAAGTCATCAAGGAATTAGCTTCTATTTACGGAGAGAATTCAAATGTCGTCATTGGCGCCGGAACGGTTCTTGATGCAACAACAGCAAGGATCGCGATTCTTGCCGGTGCGCAGTTTGTCGTTAGTCCGGCATTTGATGCAGATACAGCAAAGCTATGTAATCTCTATCAAATACCATATATGCCTGGATGTATGACGATCACCGAAATAAAGCATGCGTTAGAGGCCGGGGTCGATATCGTGAAACTATTCCCTGGTAATGCCTTCGGTCCTGACTTTGTAACGGCAGTAAAAGCTCCTCTTCCACAAGTGAACATTATGCCAACTGGCGGAGTCAACTTAGATAATGTGGATCAATGGATAAAAAATGGCTGTGTCGCTGTCGGTGTGGGTGGAAATTTAGTGGCACCAGCCAAACAAGGGAATTATGACAAAATTACGGACTATGCCAAGCAATATGTTCAAAAAGTACAAGAAGCAAGAGGGAACTGCTGATGAAAAAAATCGTTACACTTGGAGAAATTATGCTTCGTTATTCCGTAAATAGCGGTGAACGGCTCTTTCAAGCTGATCAGCTTAGCATGCATTATGGCGGTGCCGAAGCAAATGTAGCCATTTCACTTTCAAACTTTGGACATGACGTCTATTTTGTCAGTAAAGTACCGGAAAATCCATTAGGAATCGCTGTTGAGAGACATATGAAATCCTACGATGTCCATACGGACTATCTGATTAAAGGCGGGGAACGGTTAGGTACCTACTACCTTGAAACTGGAGTAGGACAAAGAAATTCCCAAGTTACGTATGACAGGAAGTACTCCAGTTTTTCGATGCTTGGACCGGATGAAATTGATTTTGATGAAGTTTTTTCAGGGGCGGAACTCTTTCATGTGACCGGAATCACTCCGGCCCTATCCCCAGGATTAAAGGAACTTACCTTGCATGCGCTAAAAAAAGCAAAGGAAAAAGGGATACTTACAAGCTTTGATTTCAATTTCCGGGCAAAACTTTGGAGCCAGCAAGAAGCAGCAGATGCATTTAAAACATTACTTCCATTTGTGGATATATGCTCTTTCGGTGAATTGGATGCCGTTTACATTCTCGGCCTAGATCAAGCCGACCCTTCCTTGTCCAAAGAGGATAGATTGAGATATTACTATTCAAAAATGATTGAATTGTATCCAAACATTCAGTATATCAGTTCAACGCTCCGAACGATTATTTCTGCTTCAACCAACACGCTGCAAGGAAACTATTTCACTGGCGGAGAGTTGTACCAATCAGAGATTTTCCAGATTGATCACATCGTTGACCGAGTTGGCGGTGGTGATGCATTTGCGGCAGGGATTTTACATGGAATCTTAGAAAATAAGCCCTCCCAGGAACTAATCATATTTGCGACAGCAGCATCTGTCTTAAAACATACAGTTCATGGTGATTGTAATGTGTTTTCAGTAGATGAGGTAGCTGCCTTTGCAAACAATGGACCAGGGAAAATTGTCCGCTAATAGTTAAAATCAATTTATCGAGAGACTATTAATATGCCTACTTCGCTTCTTTTGGTGGAGTAGGTTATTTTATCAAATCAATCATTAAATAGAATACGATCGAATAAAATGAGAAATCGTTTCTTGGGCAAGAGTTCTGTTGACTTCAGTAACTTACAGAAGTAAAATTTTGTATATAAGTATGCTATATAAAGGGGTTTCATATTGAGTCTTAAAAGTATCACCACAAATAACAGAAAAACACTGGGAAAAGCAGCCTATGATAAAATCCGGGAAGAAATTATTACATTAAATTTTAAACCAGGACAAATGTTATCTGAAAGTGAACTGGCTGCTGTTTTAGGAGTAAGCCGTACACCCATTCGTGAAGCTTTTCTAATGCTATTTCAAGAAGAGTTACTTGAAATAATTCCACAACGGGGTGCACGTGTTGCTTTAATATCTGTAAAGAAAGTGGAAGAAGCCAGGTTTGTAAGAGAAAGTTTGGAAATAAGTGCTTTCAAATCAGTGGCCAGAAACTGGAATCCAGATGATTTACGTCAAAAAGAAATGGAAGCAAAGGCGATTGAATTAATTGAAAAACAACAACAAGCCATCATTAAGGGAGAAAATATAGAATTCTTGCAGTTGGATGAAGCATTTCATCAACTATTTTTGGAACTTGTTGAAAACAAAACATTAATTTCTGTTGTGTTACAAATGAGAGGTCATTTGAATCGGATGCGATACTTAGAGTTAAAGACACCAAACCATATGGAAAATGTGGTAAGTCAACATCAAAGTATTCTTAAAGCCGTTTTCTCCAATAACGAGGAGGAAACAGAGAAATTATTGCAGTACCATTTTAGCCATAAAAAAGACCAATTACCAGAAGTAATCGAAATGCATTCTGACTATTTTACTTCTTAACTAGACCGAAAAAATCGACAGGCAGCACCTGTCGATTTTTTTTGGAACTTATTGTCTCTTTAAATGTTAACCTGAAATTTTTACGGATTTCGTGTTAGTGCTGGGATATTTAATGGGACGAACAAAACGGATGACAGATAAGGAAGCAAAGATTGCTAACCCCCCTGCAAGTAAAAATGCAGATGTGAATGAACCAGATTTATCAACCAAGAAACCTGTTAAAGCAGGTCCGATGATCCCGGCAGTATTCGCCAAGAAGTGCATGAAGCCGCCTACTGATCCCACACTGCTTTGTTCCACAACGTCCTGGACGATCGCCCAATAAATGGCCCCTGTCAAGTATAGGAAAAATACCGAAAACGCAACCAATGTTACCGCACTGACTGTTGTGGTTACAAGACCAGCTCCTCCGATACAAACAGCTGAAATAAATAGACAAGTGACAAGCACAACTTTTCTTGAGAATAATACACCTTTATTTGTGAATTTTTTGAAAACAAAATCTGAAACAAATCCGCCAGAGGCTAGTCCAATAAATCCGACAATCCATGGGATCATTGTTATAACACTCATTTCTTTAACATCCATGTGACGAGCATCTACCAGATAACTTGGAAACCAAGTTAAGAAGAAGAATAAAATATAGTTATAGGAAAAGAATGCAAATGCTGTGAATAATACTGTTTTTTGCTTCAAATAAAAGGTTAATGGACGTTTTTGCTGTGGAACCGTGTTGATTTTTACGACAGTTGACTTTTCCGCAGATGCAGCAGGCTTTTCTTTAACAAATTTCCACCAAAATATTGCCCAAACAAGACCTAAAACCATTATAAAAAGGAAGGATATCTTCCAGCTGAATGAGATAGCAATAAAACCTACAATTGGTCCAGAAATGGCTCCACCAAGAGGTGTTCCACTATTCGTTAAACCAACAGCAGACGCGCGTTGGTCAGCCGGGAACCAGTTATTGACCATTTTACTGATGGTTGCCGAAAGAGGGCCCTCACCCATTCCAAATAAAACACGAATGACAATTAAACTTGTAAATCCAACGGCTAATGCAATCGCACCGCTAAATAATGACCAAACAATCATGGCAACAAACAAAGTAAGTTTCGCTCCGTATTTATCAGAAGCCATTCCGCCAATAAAGTTGAAAATAGCATATCCTACAGAAAAACTACTAAAAATGATTCCCATTTGTGTTGCTGATAATGATAAATCTTCCTTAATAAATGGAGCACCAATGGACAATGCAGAACGGTCTAAATAATTGATTACGCCAGCTATGAATAATAAAATCATTACAGGTAGTTTATCTCTAGTGAACATTTTTGATAACATTTATTTACCCCCTAAAGTTTTGTCAGCGCTTTCTTGTAATACCTAAATCATCCCATTTGTTCTTTTGGCTGTGTTAAACTAGTCTGTTGATATCCGCTCCATGCGCGTGCGGTTCGCGGGCGTGCGCCGGGGAGCCTCCTCGGCGCTTTCAGCGCCTGCGGGGTCTCCCCTGCCCCGTACTCCCGCAGGACATTGAATAATCTTCCTTGAATAATCACCGCACGAAGGAAATGCGATAGCATTTTCGAGGATCTCGCGCATTCCGCTCCAATCAACAGAGTGCATAAAATCAACATTTAGCTATTACACTTCAACAATCGCCTTAATTACCTTTGCCTCTGGAGTTAACCACTCTTCAAATTGATTGAGCATCTCATCAAAGCTTGCACGATGTGTAATATATGATTCGATATCCACGCCGCCATTTTGTATTGCTCTCACTACATATTCAAAATCTTCGCGTGTAGCATTGCGGCTTCCCATTAAGGTAAGTTCTTTTTTATGGAAATCAGGGTCATCGAATGAAATATTCCCCTTGGTTAAACCAACATAAATTAATTTTCCGCCATGTGCAGGATAGTTAAATGCATCAGACATCGATTTAGCATTTCCTGTTGCATCAAACACAACGGTTGGCATTTCCCCATTTGTGATTTCCTGCAATTTCTCCACCGGGTTTTCCAATGCGTTCACAGTATAATCCACACGGGCCCATTCACGGCAAAACGCTAAACGTTCTTCGTTTACATCCATGGCAATCACTGTTGCCCCTTCATGCTTAGCAAAAGCCATGACCCCTAAACCAATTGGCCCTGCTCCAATGACTAGAACGTACTCCCCTTGCTTAAGTTCAGAACGTCTAACCGCATGTGCCCCTATACTTAAAGGTTCAATCATCGCAGACTGGTCCAGTGTCAGCGTTTCTGTTTTAACTAAATGAGTGTAAGGAACGGTGATCCATTCACTCATTCCGCCTTCAATATGGACACCCAAGACTTTCATATCTGTACAGCAATTTGTTTTTCCATTTCGGCACGCAATACATTCACCGCAATTCATGTACGGAATGAATGATACTTGATCTCCCGCCTTTAAACCAGCAGAATTCGCACCGATCGATTCAATTTCACCAGAAAGTTCATGACCGAGTGTACGAGGATAGCTGAAAAAAGGCTGGTTTCCTTTGTACGCATGGTAATCGGTTCCGCAAATACCAATGCGGCGGATGCGGACTAGAGCATCTCCCGTTTTAAGCTCAGGCCGTTCCACTTCAACCATTTTAAATTGATTCGGTTGTTCACAAACAATACTTTTCATTTGGAATTAGACTCCTTTATTTTACATGGTAATTTTATTTGTGGGACTTCTAAATTTTGGTGTCTATAGAACTACTCCATCTTTGAAAATACTAATTTCTTTAAAACCAAACTTTTCATTATTGGTCTTCTTTTCTCCTGATGCAAGATCAAGGATATATTGGAATAAATCAATTTTCAGTTCATCCATGGTTTTTCCTTCAAGCAGCTGTCCAGCATTATAGTCAATCCAATTCTTTTTGCGATTGGCTAAATCGGAATTTGTCGCTAATTTTACTGTTGGTACCGGCCCGCCAAATGGTGTTCCTCTACCCGTTGTAAATAATACGATATGAGCACCAGCTGCAGTCAATGCAGTAACAGAGACAAGGTCATTTCCTGGCGCGTTGATTAAATTCAAACCAGGTTTTACTACTCGTTCACCGTAAGAACTTACATCAACAACGACAGCACGTCCCCCTTTTTGCGTACAGCCAAGCGATTTTTCCTCAAGTGTACTAATTCCACCTGCTTTATTACCTGGTGAAGGGTTTTCGTAAATGACCTGATCATGACGAATAAAATATTCTTTAAAATCATTCACTAAGTGAACAATCTTATTAAAAATCTCCTCATTTTCCGCGCGATTCATCAGGATGGTTTCCGCCCCAAACATCTCAGGGACTTCTGTTAAAATCGTTGTTCCGCCGTCAGCAACAATTAAGTCAGATACCGCTCCAACTAAGGGATTTGCTGTTATACCAGAAAACCCATCAGAGCCGCCGCATTTCAATCCTATTTTCAGCTTTGAAACAGGTACCGGCTGGCGTTTAAATTGTTCTGCATATTCGACTAATTCTTCCATTAAACTTAAACCAGTCTCTAATTCATCTTCCACTTCCTGGGACTTCATGAATTTTATGCGATTTGGAGGAAATTCACCAATCACCTCTTTAAAAGATTCAATTTGGTTATTTTCGCACCCCAGTCCTACAACCAAGACACTAGCTGCATTTGGATGCTGGGCCAAAGACGCTAACAGCTTTTGTGTATTAGACAAATCATCCCCTAACTGGGAACATCCAAAAGGATGGGGGAAATGATAGATTCCATCTATTCCGCGATCCTTAAACTTTTCACTCGCCATTTTAGCAAGAGCTTCACAGGTTTTATTAATGCAGCCTACCGTATTGATAATCCAGATCTCATTTCGGATACCAGCTTCTCCGTTTTCACGAAGATATCCCTGGAATGTATGCTCCGATTCTTTTTTGACTTCCTGTTGGCTGATAGGTTGATAGGTATAATCCAAGATTCCATTTAAACCGGTTTCAAGATTGTGGGTATGTACCCATTCTCCAACAGAAATGTCCCTCTTTGCTTTACCAATTGAATAACCAAACTTGAGAACATCTTCCCCTTTATTTACAGGTCGGACTAAAATTTTATGCCCCTTAGGAATATCCTCTTGAATAGAAATATTGATGATGCCGTTTTCTTCGGTTTGAATTTGAAGATTCTCGCCCTGATGGACCTCATGCAAGGAAATGACCACATCGTCTTTGGAATGCAATTGCACTACTGTACTCATTCATTTTCCTCCCAGCCTTTAAAAATTTTGTAAACGAAGAGAAGAAAACCCTTTCATTTTTAGGTGTGATTATCTCTAACATTTGCTTTCTTCTATCTTAATCAACAAGAATCGAAATATAAATTACATGTTTTGCTTTATTTGTACCATTTTTTGATATAAGATAACTATGGGTGATGAGCTAAATGAGAACTGTTCAAAAAGTTTCAAACAATAATTTACTGTTTCCTTTTTCTTTTATTTATCGAGATACGAAAAGCCCGCAGAGGGAATTGTCTGATCATATTCACGACTACTATGAAATTGTCTATGTCTATAGCGGAAAAGGGACTTTTTTCATTGATGACAATTTCTATGACATGCGGCAAGGTGATGTATTTCTTATCCCAAATGATACGATTCATCGTGCCATGCCTGATAAGGATGACCCAGTTACATCTACCATCATTTTTTTCAGCCCGACATTAATTTATAATATTTTAATAGATGATACTTTTTCTTTCTTAAATTTGTTTGAGAGGGCAAAAAAGGTGAAAAATTTTAAAATTGCTCTTCCACAAGACAATCAAAAAAAGATGGTAGAGCAGCTCTTAACAATTAATCAAGAAACGGAAAATAACCAACTGGGTAATAAGCATGCTTCTTTACTGATTGTTCATCAGATTCTTCTTGATTTATATCGTGCCTTTACGGATGATAAACAGGACTTAATCGAAAGAAACACCTACGGACCTGAGTGGGTCAAAGAAATTTTAGTCTATATTAATAGTAATATAAGCCAGCCCTTAAACCTGACCGAACTGGCGAGCCAGGCTCTGGTCAGTACCTCTCATTTCAGCAGAGTATTTAAACAAACAACCGGGATGGGCTTGACGGTGTATTTAAATTCCAAAAGAGTGATTAAAGCCAAAGAACTTTTAGTAGAAACCAATCATTCTGTTTCGTATATCGCAGAAATATGCGGCTTCGAAAGCATGACCCATTTTCATCGAATCTTTAAGAAATATATCGATACGACTCCAGCAAATTTTCGAAAAGAGCATAAAATAGTCCGCGCTCATTAGCACGCGGGAAAAAACACAGGGTCAACACCTGTGTTTTTTTTTTGTTCAAGCATATCAAAATCAGATATAAATACAGCAAAACCTGTCACTTTTATTCCTTTTATTGATGATAAAATAAGGTTATATATTGTTAACGCTTTCAGATATTAACTAAAAGGGATGAATAGATAAATGCAAAAATTAACGAAGGAAACATGGGCTGATTACAGGGAATATCCGGAAAAGGTCATACAGTTTGGCGAGGGAAATTTTTTAAGGGCTTTTGTGGATTGGAAAATCGACAAAATGAACAAAGAAGCCAATTTTAATGGCAGTGTAGTCGTTGTTCAACCAAGAGAACATGGGACAGGTGTTCATAAATTAAATGAACAAGACGGATTATTCACGCTTTACCTGCAAGGAATCAAGAACAAGCAAGCGGTTAGAGAGCATAGCGTGATCAATTGTATCAGCAGGGGAATTAACACGTATACAGATTATTCCCAGTATTTAGAGCTCGCCAAAAACCCTGAATTAAGATTTATCTTTTCTAACACAACCGAGGCTGGAATTTATTTTGAGGAAAATGATCAATTGGAGGATCAACCGCAGAAAAGTTATCCGGCGAGGTTAACAGCTCTTTTATACCACCGATATAAAGCGTTCGGTGGGGATAAAAACAAAGGATTTATCATTATTCCTTGTGAGTTAATTGATCGAAATGGAGAAAAACTGAAGGAAATCATCCTTCAACATGCGCACAATTGGAAGTTGGGCGAAGAATTTGTTTATTGGGTTCATGAAGCCAATACATTCTGCTGCAGCCTTGTCGATCGAATTGTTCCTGGTTACCCAAGTGACAACATTCATGAAATCACGGAAGAGTTAGGGTATCAAGATGATCTTGTTGTTGTAGGAGAACAATATTATCAATGGGTCATTGAAGGTCCAGAGTGGATTAAAGAGGAATTTCCTACTGACAAAGCAGGTCTTGATGTTAAATTTGTCAGCGATATGACCCCATACCGGACAAGTAAAGTCAGAATTCTAAATGGTGCCCATTCTGCCATGACTCCTGTTGCTTATTTATACGGATTAGACACAGTGGGTGATGCCGTTACAAATGAAATTACCAAGAAGTTTGTGGAAGAGTTAATTTATGAAGAAATTATTCCTGTATTAGAGATGCCAGAACAAGAATTGAAGCTTTTTGCAGAGGCTGTTCTGGAAAGGTTTATGAATCCATTTGTCCAGCACTATTTGAGCAGCATTGCCTTAAACTCAATGTCTAAGTTTAAAACAAGGGATTTACCGTCTTTGCTTGAATATCTGGATAAGAAGAAGGAACTTCCCAAGAAATTAACCTTCTCCCTTAGCGCTTTAATCAGTTTTTACAAAGGAAAAAGAGGGGAAGAAGAAATCCAACTGGAGGATGATCAGGATATTTTAGATTTATATAAATCCTTATGGCAAAACTATGACGGAACAGACAGTGGTCTAAAACAAATTGTTACATCTGTTCTTGCCTATGAAAAAGTTTGGGGTACGGACCTAAATATGGTGCCAATGTTAACAGAGACTGTAACGAATTATCTCATTAAAATTGATAATGATGGGATGAAGGAAGCTATTAAAGAAGTTACTAAAATGAATGGCAGAATTGAAGTGGGTTGATCTGACGGTTTCTATTAGAAGAGTTGGAAAATTATAAGGTGAAAAAATCAGGTGAATTTCTCACCTGATTTTTTCATTGTACAAAGAAATCATGAAAAACTGCCTTCGGAAAGTAGAGGTTTGAATAGAATAATGCAAGTTTGCAAGAAGCCCATCAAACTATGTAAAAAGATGGGTTATTTCCTGCGGAATTTTCAAACGTATCTCGACATTCTTCTTTCAATGCATTCACAGGAAAAGCTTATATAGAGAATGTTACATCTGCTTTAACCAATCGTTTGATTAGTATAGCAGATAAAGAATTTAGTCGAATATACCCTTTCGATATTGAAGAAATTGGTCGATTGGAATAGGCACATTCTTAAATAATCTTTATTGAAATAGAAAAGGGGCTCCAAAAAGTAAGTCGAAACCCATTTTTTGGAGATCGCCGTCTCACTTCAGTTATTGTTTATCCGAAGCAGTCCATAGAACCACGGTCGGATTTTGGGCTGTTAAAACTTGTGTACCATGCCACTCCATCAGGGATGCTTGCGGTTTATAATCATTGTCCAGCATGAAGGCGCGATTGACATCTTTTACATTGATTTGGTAGTTCGCAGGTGGATTAATGGCATCGTTCGGATTGGAATCAAACGGAACAGCAATCGCATGAATGCTTTCAATATCACTGGTGGTTGTTCCTGCAGGAAGTTCCACAGTGGTTGCTGCAGGATTGTCACGTGTTATTGACCAATCTGGAACGTTATGATTGGAAATGTACTGCTTGGAATCTCCTTTCAATGTTACGCCAATCGCTGTTCCTACTCCTGCTGAACTATTCGCTGGTGAAGTCGCTTTGTTGAATTCTACATACAGGTAATTGCGTTGATCGGAAACTTCCTGCGAATCAGGGTTTGCAATTGATTCGATTTTTCCTTCACGAATCATTTCCTTTGCCATGACTTGATAGGACCATGGATTTTGATCCATTATGTATTCCCGAGTGCGATTGGAAGGAAGCTCTTGGGAAGCATTTAGGAAGAATCTGTATCCACTCGTCGTATCTCCAGCCTTTACGGCACTAAAATTGTTATTGCTTGTAGATGTGTACATAAGTGGATGGTCTTGTTCCTTTAAACCGTCAAAATCAACTGTTCCGTGACCAGGTGACTGATACTTTTCCGAAATTACCTTGTGATTTGGATCCAGTTTTACCCGATAAATCCACTCGATATCGGTTGTGCGGCCCCAACGTGCCATTAATGCCGGAGTATTAGTACCGCCATCCTCGTTTGAACAAATCACCGTATATTCAATGGTTATATTTCCATTTGCATCCTTGGATTGGGTATGATACATCATAAGCGGCACATCAGTATAATTATTCTCATAAGCACCAGGGATATTTGGCAGATTGCGGCCATATAGGATAGGTGAAAAACGGTAGCCTAGTGCATCCTCAGAATCAGAAGATGCCACGTTTGTATCCATTTTTATAATATTAACCTGTTTCGCTCCTTCTGGGGACTTGTCCAGATTAAGGGAAGCCCTTAATGTATGAACACCAGGATTGACGTGTCCAAGAGCTACCTTGTAAGTGAACTTTTTCTGTCCCATAAAGAGAACAATATCCTGGTTGTATTTTCCATCTAATGTTAACGTGATAACCGCTGATTCCTGGCCCTTCTTGCTCCAATCCACACCCGGAGCGATTGCAGTTAGATCAAGCAGTGCTTCACCTGAAGATGAAACTGTAAATGTTTTCTCTACTTGTTTTTTCTCGGATTGGACTTGAGGAATGGACTCTGCCACTACAAAGTTAAGCGGAATGGAGGCCAGAGAGATCGATAGGGCTAGTCCGGCAGCTAATTTTCTTTTCTTTTTCATTTTTTCCTCTCCTTTTTCATCTTGAATTATCTACATAAATAAATGTAATTACTTTCTATTAAATTCACATTATCTGTGAGTTAAAATTATGTGAAATAATGTAAAAGTTTTATTATTTTCTCTTTTTGAATCAAAAAATAAGTCAAGAGAATCTTGACTTATAATCTATTTCATTAAGTTCAACTTCAAGTTAGAGCACTTAACGGGAATGATCACTTACTTTACTCAAAAAGCCAGAGGCGAACCGTCCACGTCGCTTAGTTTGTAGGACCATTGTCAACATTGGCTTCGATGCTGCCTTGGATGCTTGTTGAAATCGAAGATAGGAAATTATATCCGGTCAAAGATTCGATCGAGTCAACACTTACCCTGTAGTTGCTCCAAGGTTGACTGGAAGCAGTTTGATCATTCGGCACCATCACAGCGATTACTCTTGTCGAAGTGGATACACGGCTAATATCACTATTTCCCTTAGGCAATACTACGATTACCTTCCATACTTTTGCCGGCACGACAACTCCATTCCCTACCGTCGTTCTATATCCATTTGACCCGGTACCCCCACTTCCGTAACCTCCGGAAATAATATATAATTCGTTTCCAGCTGAAACAAGTTTACGGGAATATGACTCTAAATTTTCCCATGTAATCTGGTTGTTATTTGGAGCTTGAGGGAGCATATTGGTCATAAGAAACGTAGCTGAATTGTTGGCAACAGAAGAAGTTCGGTCACCAGATGGAGTCAAGTGCCCTCTGTCAAATCCGCTTCCAGAAAATTCACTAGCAGTAACCTGATACCATCCCGACGGCAATGTGGTATCTGCACGGAAGTCATCCTGACGCGGAGTGCTTCCAATATCAGAGGAACCTAAATGCCAGCTGACCCAGTTTGGCTCGTGTTTACTATTGTTGTACGATAGTGTATATTGCTGCTTATTCATTAAATAATTATTGGAATTGGAAGTAACTGCTGTGGCACCGCTTGGATTCCCCAGCCCCATATTATCATCATCAACACCTGTCTGTGTTCCTGGATCTGTACCTGGGTCTGTTCCTGTTTCTGTTGTAGGTTCAGCCGGTGAAGATGAATTCTGAGGAGCCAAGTTGCTTGTAATCACTAAGTCCATTGCATTATTGTTCGTGTCCCAACCATTACCTTGCCCCTGAACGGTTCCACCGTTATTGTCTTTACGTTCTGCACTTTTAGTTGCAGATAGAGTAGCTACTGGAGAAGTTTCTGAATTATTCGCAGAACCGTAGCCAACAAAATCGACAACATTTGAATCTGTTGAACCCGATACCGAGGTGGTAACCTTTGCTAATGCAACTTTTCCACTGGTTGCACTTAAGTTTGTAGTACCTGTAACATTAGCAGTCGGTAAATTAACCGTTCCTCCACCGCCGCTAGCCTGTTTAATTAAATAGTATTGATGTGGGCCAATACTGCCTGTTAAATTTGTAATGTTATTGAACGTACCAGTTGAAGAGGCATATTGAACAGACCATCCAGACAAGCTAACACTAGAATTTGTAGGATTGTAGAGTTCAATATAATCATCTTTATAGGATGAACCACTATTGCCTCCACCACCATAAACTTCACTGATTACAACATGCGTTCCTACGGCAGCTTGTGCAGGTGTAATATTTATATTAGCTATCGCACCTAAAAACATGAGGCACGTAGAAACAAGAATGGCTGCCTTTTTTATAATATTTTCTTTGTCCTTTTTTGGTAAATTTGCTCGTTGTACCGATTTGCTTTCAGACATATAGCGATAACCTCCTATTGATTTTAGGAAAATGAAATGGATAGAAAAATAGAATAGCCAGGACAAAATTGATAGGATAAACCTGATTCTCAGTAGCTATCGGTCTATTTAAATAAAAGTCCTAAATAATTCTTCAGCACCTCCTTCCATTAATTTTGATGAGCCCGATTCTTCGTTCGCTAAAAACATATAGCACAACCCATTCCACATGGCATAAATACAAATCACAATTATGTGTTGTGTATACCTTGTTAAAATTTACAATAGCATTTAACTTTTTCTAATAATGTTAATTTTCAGTAAACTGATTCTGCTTCCATCGTAAATAGACTTAATCTCTGATATCTTATTGTGGACTGAAAAAGATTGCACTTGTATCATTGTCTAGTTAGCGGAAGTTGTTATTTAATGAATATCTAGTTTTCATAAATCAGTGGAGGTAGCCCTCTGTGCGGAAAGAAATGCATAGTGAGGATTAATGAAATAGCCCCAAAATTATGTTTTTTCATAATTTAGGGGCTATTTTTGTTTTGTGTTTCATTCGTATTACCTCTCACTACTGGGAATTGACATCTTGTAGCTTTAGGGGTGGCCAGGGGGACTGTTCTAGTGGAGGGACGCGCTTGATTGCCCATATAGAAAAAAACCTCTTATTGATTATTTTTCCAAAAGAGTAATTGTTTTTTTTATACATATTTTGTAAAAATGGGTGTTTACTTCGATAGTAAAAACCAGGAGAGTCGTCCCTGTGATCCTATATTCCTGTTAAGACTAAATTAAGGTTGGCGTTTCATAATGCAGACATGGACTTAGAAAGCATTTTATAACTGAAAGGAGTCCTTCACATGCCAAAAAAGAAATTTACCTCTTGGGGAGTGAGCTTTGCCAGTCTTGCTCTCGTCGCCGGAATGATGTCATATATGGGAGTTACCAATAAAGATACAACAAGCACAACAACTACAGTAGCGACCACACAAAATTCAACTCAAGTCTCTCAAAGTGGAAGTACCCAAGATTCATCAATCACCTATGAGGTCCCTAGCCAATCTACTGACACTAGTACATCAAATGATACTAGTACATCTACTGATACTAGTGCAGATTCTACGGACAACAGTGGAATTGAGCAGTCAGATGATCAATCTTTTTCACAAGACCATTCGTTTTCGAGTCAACATGGAGGCTTTGATACGACAACCGGAGGAACCTGATCATGAATAAGAATGATTTCGTTTCAATGAGTACAATGGTGCATTTGATCCTACTACAGGAGGAACTTGAACATGTATAAATATAACTTCAATTCCATGAGTACAATGGTACAACTATCAATCAATCAAGAACTATTTGCCAATGATCTCATGCCCGTTTATAAATTATTTGCCTCTGTCGAAGACACCTGCAGCCGGTTTAAAGAGGATAGTGAGTTATCCAAGTTAAATCAGCAGCTTGGGAAAGAAGTCGAGGTATCGGACCAATTATTTAGTATTTTAAAAGAAGCACTTAGATTTTACGAAGAAACAAATGGAGTGTTTAACCCAGGTATATTGTCAGCGATTGAAAACAGCGGCTATACAAAATCGATTGAGCTAATCAAAGGGAGGGAGTTGACGGCTCCTTCCCCTATAGCTCCAGTGTTTACGAAAGTGAGACCTTATCAATTAGATGAGGCTAGACAAATCGTAGTTTTGCATACTCGGATTGATTTAGGTGGAATTGCTAAGGGCTGGGTGGTCGATCGAGCAGCTGATATCTTATCCGATATTGGATATGGGTTTGTTAATGTTGGCGGAGATATTCGGACTTTTGGAAGTCTGCCGCGGCTCTTAAATATTGGTATTGAAGATCCCTTTGATCCATCAAAAATGCTCTCTTCCATCCAGGTATCCGAAGGGGCGGTAGCTACTTCTACTTCGATGAAAAGAAGATGGACGGTGAATGGAAGTAGTAAGCATCATCTTATTGATGCCGCAACAGGCGAACCATCTGCAAGCACCATTATCTCTTCTACGGTAACGGCGCCTACGGCAGTTGAGGCAGATGTATTAGCGAAAGTAGTTCTTTTATTGGGAGAAGAGCGCGGGAAGGCCTTGCTTTCTGTCAAAAATAATCCAGCGGTTATCATAAATGAGGCAAAAGAAATTTGGAGAGGTGGGGAATAAAATGGAGTCTTTAGAATGGTACGCAATCCGAGCGACAGGGATTGTGGCTTATCTATTATTATATTTAGCGGTATTAACAGGACTATATTCCGCGGTCCAGAAGAAACGAAAAAAAAAAGTGAATAATCTCCTTCTTTTTCATGAGGTATTGTCAGATTGGTCATTGATTATGACTGCCGGTCACTTAGGAATTTTGTTGATTGATGCTTACATGAAATTTAGTTGGTCTGATATCCTGATTCCTTTTAGCGGCAGCTATGAAACGATTTCTATCGGATTAGGATCGATTGCGACTTATTTCTTAATTCTAACGATTGTCACATCGAAATTCCGAAAGAAAATTGGTTATAAAAAATGGCAAAAGCTGCATGCGCTTAACCCTATTTTGTATATTTTAGTTACTGTACACGGGTTAATGAGTGGTACAGATTTCCAAGGGACGGTTTTAGCGGTGGTTAATATCGTACCAGTAGTTCTCATGCTAGGTATGTTTCCTTCTGATTCTGATAAGAAGAAGTTAGTGGAAGGGAATGGAGCAATTTAGAAACGGGTTGGAGGTTTCTCCAAGCCATTTTTTTATATGGTTTTTGGATGTATCTTATGACCATATAAACAACCTCACCCTTTACGGGCTTGAGGTTTGTTTATATGGTCATTTTTATATAATTATTTTACGTTTCTCGTAAGATAGGAAGGGTACAACAACGGAAGGAGCCACCAGATTTAATGATTTCTGTGATATCCACTTCAATAACTTGAAAGCCTCGGTTACGAAGCTGCTTGTTTACCTTCTCGTTGACCGGCAGACTTAATACCCGTTTGTTCCCAATACTCAATACATTTGTACCTAATTGAAATTGTTCTTCTTCCGAAACTTCAATTAATTCATAGCGTGAAGAAAAAATCTCGATGTCTTTTTTCGTTAAGGCATTTGGGTAAATAAGGGCCACATCAGGAGAAACGACATTAAATATACAATCCAGATGCAGGTATTTTGCTTTAAAGGCGATGGGAATGACATTGAATTGATTCAAAAGACGCTGTAATTGATCAGCAGCTTTACGGTCAGTTCGATTGCTGAGCCCCACGTAAATTCTTTCCCGATCAATCACAACATCTCCGCCCTCTATTCGTTCCTCGGCTAAATTATAATAAGAGATTTCTTCATCCTCCAGCCATTGTTTTAAAACGTTTTCCTCCCCTTCGCGAACATCCGTTGCCATCTTAGCAACAAAGATTGTTTGCCCTAGAGTAAAACCAATATCCCGGGTAAAGACCTGTTCAGGATATTTTTTATGATAAGGCAATAAAATAACTTCGATGCCATTCTGCTTTAGCGTTTTGACAAAATTACTGTGTTGCTCAAGCGCGCGTTCAATATGAATACCTTCATTCTTAAAATGCTCTTGCGTTTCATTTATTACTTCGCGGATCGTCATATATTGAGGCTGACAAAGGATTACTCGTTTTAATACATCGTATTCACTCATGCAAAAAGTCTTGATGTCTGACTTTGGGATTTCTGCCATTTTGCTGCCCTCCTGCGTTCTCTATTTAAATTTGGTTTTCCTAATCTATCGTTATTATTTATAAACAGAGACAACAAGGAATCTCTTTGCATCATAGGGTCTTTAATAAAGGAATTTACAGCTGAAACAAAAGAATATAAAAAGTTAGCACCCATTTAAGAGCACTAAAGGCAAGGGTGGTAGCCCTTGCCTTTAGTGTAAGTACATATATATTAGGATAGTTGATATCACGGAAGCAAAAGAACCGTCCCCAGCGCTTCCAATTTCTCTTATTTCCACACATCATTCGCAATCGAAATCACATGTCTAACTTTGTCCCATTGCTGTTCCTCTGTTAATAGATTTCCTTCTTCGGTAGAAGAGAATCCACATTGTGGGCTTAGGCATAGTTGGTCTAAGTCTACAAACTTTGCTGCTTCTGCAATCCGTGCTTTGATCTGATTTGGATCTTCTAGGTCACCGAACTTCGATGTAATTAGACCAAGAACGATTTGTACATCTTTGCGATTGGCGTGTTGAAGCGGCGCAAACCCACCAGAGCGCTCATCATCAAATTCTAAGAACAAGCCATCAAGCTTTAATTCGCCAAAGATATATTCAGATGCGTTATCATAACCGCCGCTTGCTGTGTAAGTAGATTTAAAGTTTCCACGGCAGATATGCATGGTGATGACCATATCTTCTGGTTTGTTAGCAATCGATTCATTGATGGCACGAGTGAATATTTTAATTAACTCTTCTGGAGTATAGCCTTTATCGGAAATTTGTTGGTGACCTTTCTCAGAGAAAAACACAGCCCAGGAAGTGTCATCAAGCTGTAAATAACGGCAGCCTGCTTCGTAAAATGCCTGAATCGCTTTTTGGTAGACCTTAATTAAATCATCAAAGAACTCATCTTTGTTTGGATAAGCTGCTTCTTCAATAACTCCTCTAAAGAAAAGCATATTTGGGCTTGGAATTGTGAATTTTGCGACATGGTCACCCTTGATGCTGTGCAAGAATTTGTAGTCTTCGATAAATGGATGCGGACCGAAATCTAGTTTTCCATTAACCTTTAGTCCGTGAGCTTTTGTTTGGACACCGTGAAATTGAATACCTGCTTCAGCTTCGTAAAGCTCTACGCCCTCAAGGCCTGCTAGGAAGTCGAAATGCCACCAAGCACGGCGGAATTCTCCATCAGTAACAGCTGAAAGACCTACTTCTTTTTGTTTTTCTACTAATCTAATGATTTCTTCATCTTCAATAGCACGAAGTTGTTCCGCAGTGATTTCTCCGTTTTCTTTTTGAAGACGTGCTTGTTTTAGTCGTTCTGGACGAAGGAAGCTTCCGACGTGATCGGCTTTGAACGGTGCTCTGGTAAGTGTTTTTGTCATTATTTGTAAGCTCCTTTAATAAATATAATTTTTATTATATAGAAAATTTTCAAACAATGCACAGATGAAATATCTACTGCAAATCCTCTTTAAACATGTAAGCCTTTGCATTTTTTAGTGAAAATATTATTTTGCAGAAAATATTGATTTTTTTAAATATTTATTCTAATATATAAAAATATTGATTATTTGGAAAAACGAAATAATTTAGGAGGGTATTATATTATGGGAGTCATCGAGAAAATCAGCGGCTTTGCTGGAAAGACCTTTACATTATGGGTATTAATCTTTGCTGTTGTTGCATTTAATTTTCCAGCCCACTTTGTGTGGTTAGGAGGATATATTGTTCCTTTATTAGGAATTGTTATGTTTGGCATGGGGCTGACACTGGAATTATCAGATTTTAAAGAAGTTTTTAGAAGACCAAAGGAAGTAGCACTTGGTGTCATCGGCCACTTTATCATCATGCCGCTCTTAGCGTTTATATTGGCGGTCGGTCTTGATTTACCGAAGGAAGTTGCTGTAGGTGTTATTTTAGTAGGATGCTGCCCGAGTGGAACGGCTTCGAATGTTATGGTGTTTCTAGCAAGAGGAAACGTGGCGCTTGCAGTGGCGATTGCCTCTGTTTCTACGATTCTTGCACCATTTGTCACACCATTGCTTATCCTTTTATTTGCTAGTAAGTGGGTGGATGTCAGTGTGGCATCATTATTCCTTTCCATTGTACAAGTGGTCATTATTCCATTGGCGCTGGGCTTTATTATTAAAAAGTTCTTTGGAAAGCAGGCCAGAGCCGGTGCCAAAGCATTGCCGCTTGTTTCCGTAGTTGCGATTGTGTTAATTGTATCTGCTGTAGTAGCAGGAAGTGCGGCCAAAATTGCCGAAACGGGTCTGATTATTTTTGGAGTGGTCATTCTTCATAATGTGTTAGGATTCTTGCTTGGGTTCTTCTTTGCCCGTTTATGCGGGATGGATCTGGCGAAACAGAAGGCTGTTGCAATGGAAGTCGGCATGCAGAACTCCGGTTTGGGAGTCGCTATCGCCACCGCTCATTTCTCTCCATTAGCGGCAGTTCCTAGTGCGATTTTCAGCGTTTGGCATAATTTATCTGGTTCGGTTCTAGCGAATATTTTTAGCCGGATGAAGGAGAAGGGTCAAAACGAGGAAAGTATGAAACGTGTGGGTTAATTTTAATCACCTCTCAGCCTAATTGGGCTGAGGTTTTTTTTGTTCTGAGATTTTGTTTGACAGTGGTAACATTTCATAATTTTTTCATATTTTCTTCACTGAAAGTACACACCAAGTGGATAAAATAGATAGGGAAGTGGTAATGCCATTTCTACAAATCCTTGCAGTCAAAAAGGGAATACAACTATGCTTTCGGGTTTTATATTGTTAGCCAAAGGGAAACATAGTAAAGATAACTCGGAAAGGGAGGAATGAAAAATGGATGTTCCATTAACATCAAAGGAAGTCATTACTCAGATCCAGAAGTTACAGAACCAAGGTAATTCTCTACGTAAAAAAGAGGTAAAACAACTTTATCCTGATTTAATGCGGAGTGCTTTGCATTACTACCCAAGTTGGCAACATGCCATAGAAGAAAGTAAAGTAGGTTAGGATATCTAATTTACATCAAGACATTAGATTAATATGAGCTTTGTTAACAAAAAGGTTTCGCTCCCAGTGAAGCCTTTTTGTTATGCTTAAAAGTTTCTTTAGAGCAATACTAAACTGCGTAACAGTATTAATACCTATTTTTAAATTAGAGGTACTGCTATAAAACCAACGCAAATACAATAAAAGAAAAATAATAGTTTATTCTTCCGACAATAAGGAAATAATTAGTCCTATTTATATATTCTTTAATTGACGCCCTGATTTGAGTTGGGATTAATAGGAGTGGTACCAATGAGGAAAATACATAAACTAGCAGACTTATGTTGGGAGGGATTAACTTTAAAACACGTTTCTCACAAAGAGATTGTTATTCCTTATATCCTATTTTTTATCATTACATTAATTTTTGAGCTGTTTTTATCTTTTTTGTTTATCTTATCTTTTTTTCTATTCGGTACGTACGGATATAAACCTAATATTCAATACTATATGAGTGCTGTGATTTTGATTTTAATGTTAGTCATTACAGTTCAATTGCTAATTACAACAATGAAGGTAGATAAAAAAAGAAAAAATTCCCATCTATCCCATTTGATAATTGCTAAGCCCCTATTTCACCCACCTAAAAAGCCTTGATTAATAATAGACAAAAAAAGAGAATGCCATGTGTGCATTCTCTCTATAATTACTAACGAATCTAAACACATTTAGAAATGTTTATTAAAGGACTTAAGTGGAGGTATCACTATTGCATTTAAATTAAAAAATATTTGTAAGGCAGCGATAAAATCCTAAATATGTGTTCTCTAAGTAAAGAGTAATAGTCATCGTAATAATTAATAGGTTTAGAATGTTTATTGTCCGATAATAACCTATTATAATCGTTAAGAAGTTTGTCTAGTTCTTGGCTGCAATTGATGGTTTCTTCATTTTGAAGTCCTTTTGTCATTCCTAATTTAATCATTTCGTTTTTTTTCTCTTTAATAGCAGCTTCACATAGGGCAAGTCTCATTATCGATAACACCTCGTAAACTTTTAGTAAACTTTCAGTAAATTTAATATCTATTAGAATTAAAATGAATTATAGCATTTATTAACTGATATGGAATAGATTCGATAAAACAAGTTAAAAGGAGACAAAATTAGACGAGGCTTGCAGTTTTTTCGACAAAAGGGTCTGTTTAACTCACTCATTTGGTAGTTTCTAAAGAGTTGAAGGACTTTCAGACTAAAAGGTGCAAAGTGTTCAACAACTAATAGGTAGATAGTAAGCTAGACTTAAAAATAAAAAAACGAGTTTCTTCTATTATGATATTAATAACGCTTACAAATTGGTGTATTAATCCCACCGTGGGCTGATGTAACAATTTTGCCAGTACCTTATTGGGATAAAAATTCAGAAAGTTTTGAAAAGTAATTGAAAATGATTTCAATATTCTTTAAAATAATTCGTAATAAGAAATTTGTGCGGGAAGGTGTACCTAATGATTAGTTATGAAAAATTACCTACTGATGTATTACTAGATTTTTTTAATGAAATTAATCAAAACATACTTAAAGGGATACTTTCTAAGATTATGTATTATGAATTAGGATTAATTATTACAGTTATGAATCGCAGAGGAATTACATTAAATAAACCGGTTGATTTTGAAAAAGTAGTTGATCAACAAATGATGGGAAATTTAAGTACTTAATTCTCTAAAATACGGTACACTGTCACCACCCGATAAGGAAAGGCAATGCTCTTTACATGAGTTAAATAAAAAAGCCGGTCAGTGACCGGTGTGTGTATTCTATAAAACATCATAGTCTAATCTTAACCTCAGTACCGTCCTTCGCTTTGACATCTACGAGCACGATTCCTTTATGATTTTTCAGTTCCTCGACGATGGGCTTTAGCATTTTTTTGTCTATCTGTGGAATGGTAATGTCTAGTTTTTTTCTTTCGAAGTACTCTTTTGTCCATTTGTTTGCCTGTTGATGAATAAATTTTGAAGACAAAATGGAAATACCGATGTTTAAAATGGCATATGGAATGGGGATCGTGAGCCGAACGTCTTTTGCTTTCACTTTTAGATGGAGCATAAGCCACTCACTATTCAATAATGACAGAAACGGTATCTCCGTTTGCCGATTTAACATCCACAATTTGGCCATCTAATTCGTTTTCAATTGCTTCAATAATAAGGTGTATGTCGAGATCCTTTACATACTTTTCTGATTGAGGAATACTGGATGCGATGCTGTGTCCCGCCATTAATACTGCCTTGATAAGTTTTACGGGCAAATTGACCGTGACGTTATCATTTTCTGCTGATACCACACGAACTTTTAATGTTTTATCTAAATATTTCGTTGGTTTTTCTACTAGCTTACTTCCTGCTTCTTCTTTCGCCTGTAATACTTGGATCAGTTCTGACCCCTTATCCGCATCAATTTTGCCCTCTTGCACCATGGTTAATACTCTTGCAATTTCCTCTTTCATGAAAAATTCCCCCTATTCATCTTTTAAAAGCCTAATGGCTTCTTCAGGAGTGATTTCGCCATTTTCCAACATGGCGACAACCTTTTTCTCGTCTACCTCATTTTTCTTCTTTTGCACATATCCAAGGGCTGAAATGATGTCGTTTAGTTTGCCTCGAACGGTTGGATATGAAATCCCCATTTCCTTTTCAACTTCCTTGATACTCCCTCTGCATGTTAAAAATACTTCCACAAAATGAAGCTGATCCTTTGATAATGACGCCAGTTTGGAGAATTCAAACTCATTTTCAATCGTCGTGTGACAATGAGAGCACTGCAGCTTCGTAATCCTTAATGTTTTGCTGCAGACCGGACAATTTGTGATTACTTTATATGCCATAATGAATTCCTTTCCTTTATTTGATTTGATTATAAATCAATAAAATTAAATAGTAAATAATGAAATTCATTTATTTTATAAAAAAAATTAAAATAATTAATTCTTTGATTAAAATTATTGATTTGTTGTTTTTGTTAACTTAAGCGGGGAGGAATTTGTCCTTGCGATGAAGGGAAGCAAAACCAGAGGGGCGTTATCAAGTGTGTGTCTATGCGTAATAAAACCAAAACCATGCTGGTTCAGCATGGTTTTGTGGTCATTCGTGTATTAGTCCTTAAACGCTGTCATCAATTCTCGTAAATCTTTGATGGCTAGTTTCGCACTCTCTTTTTTATCTTTATGCAATCCGATACCTGTTAAAGAGTCATGGCAGTGGTAGGAGTTAGTTGCCAAGCTTTTATAGCCGTCCGGAACGGTGAAAATTTCTACTGTTATGGTCAAGCTTTTGCCAGTGTAGATTTTAATAATCTCTAGTTCATCCATTTTCAACTTTGTTACCACTCGCATCCCATCATCCTCTCCGCCCTTAGGGTAATCGGTATCATTTATTTCTCTAGTTAAGTATACGTTAAGATTCTACCTAATGGGTCTTCATGATTTGACAATAATCAAACCTTTTTGAATTTTGGTGTCGTGCACATATTTGCTTATAAGAGGGCAAGTGAACCGTTGATTTCCTGGATTCATTGTAGATATTTGGGATTGTTCTTTTTCTTGCCATCGAGTTCCTCAAAAATGCTTATTGCCTCTTGCTTACTAGGAGAATTAATCTCATTTAGATCAGGGGATTTAGCTAAAAAGGAGTTCATTAACTGTTTAAACTCTCCCGTAGTTAAAGGCTTAGCATCATCATTCAATTCATATCCAAGTAATCCATTCGGTTCAATCGTTGCATATTTCACATCTCCCATTTTAGATATCCCTAGATTTCGCATTCTCATTTCTAGCTGATCAACGGTTAGGCGAAGCTTTTTTAAATTTTGCTGGTTGATTTCCCCATTCTCAATCACCACTTTGGATTTCCCTGTGATAAATTTTTCAATGACATTGAATTTTAGCTGTAAATAATCCACAACCAAGACTGTTGCCACAAAGACCGCTGCTCCTCCAACCGCCTTTAGCATACTCTTTTCAACAATCGGTTGAACAATGATTGTACCAATAGATATCATAAGGATTGTTTGCGAAAGTGTCATCTGTGCGATTGATTTTCGACCGGAAATTCTTATCAGTAAAATACCTGCTAAAATTAAAACGAACGATTGCCAAATGAACGAGAAATCCACCTAATCACCCTTTTTATAGTTTTAAATGTCCTATGATTAGGATGCTAAAAAGTTATTAATATTATCAAAAAGAAGCGTAAAACCCCTAGCTTCAGGAACATAGTTGATGCTTTTATTCTTTTTAATATCTATTGTAAATGATTTAGACATTAAGAAAATCTTAAGATTTTCATCATGTGTTTGTTAAGATTTGCTTGATATGATTCTTTTTGCAGGCATACTAAAAGGTGATAGAAATAGTAGATACACAAGTTGGGAGTGAATTTCCATGAACGTGTTGGTTTGTGATGATGATAAGGAGATTGTCGATGCGATCGGAATTTATTTAGAAAATGAAGGATATCAACTATTTAAAGCGTTTAATGGGTTGGAAGCCATAGATATCATCAAGGATCATGAGATTCATCTTATTATCATGGATATTATGATGCCAATGATGGATGGGTTAAGGGCCACGATGAAGATTAGGGAAGAAAATAATATACCATTGATTATGCTTTCTGCTAAATCGGAGGATTCGGATAAAATTATCGGTTTAAATTTAGGGGCAGATGACTATCTAACAAAGCCGTTTAATCCTCTGGAGCTGATTGCAAGGGTCAAGTCCCAGTTGAGAAGATATACCACATTAGGAAGTCTTGAAACGAAGAAGAATATCTTTCGGACGGGAGGACTGGTCATAGATGATGAAAGTAAAATCATCACAGTCGATGGGGAAGAGGTCCATCTTACACCGGTACAGTATAAGATTTTGAAATTGCTGACGGCTAACGCGGGAAGAGTCTTTTCGATTGAGGATATCTATGAAAGGGTATGGAATGAAACATCATTCAGTCCAGAAAATACCGTATCCGTACATATTAGAAAAATAAGAGAGAAAATCGAAATCAATCCGAAGGAGCCAAAATATTTAAAGGTGGTGTGGGGAGTTGGATATAAAGTTGAAAAAATATAGCCACTTATTAACAACGAAAATCATCGTTTTTATGATCGCAGTCGTTTGTTTTACAGGAATCATCAAAGCGATGATCCAGGTGGAGGTGGTCAATGATGGTTATTTTAGCATGGTGATGGAAGAGGACTATCTTTTAAGTAAGGCATATGTGAGGGAAAATGAAAAGGTCGTGAGCAATCTCGCCACCCTTCTTCGAGAGTATAAGAGTGAGGATAATATTTTAAAGGGCGGTACGGTTAATGAAGTTACTTTGAGGATGGAAGAGGACAATTTATATTCCGATTTTCAGGTGAATTCTAAGAGCTATCGACCGGAATTAAGCGAGGCGGAGAACTATTCCACCTTTAAAACAGAGTATGCCAACAAGATTAAGCAGGCTAGAGAAAAGCTGATAAAGGATGATTTAAGGAATTATCATGCCTTATTGCAGGAGCTTTCAGAGCAGAAAAATCCGTTATACTATGCCAGCGATGGTGTAAATGTCTATACAAATACGACTATGAAGGAAAAAAGCCAGTTTACAGGGTATCCTGCGTATTTGATATTTGGGGATTATAAGAAAGAGATTTATCCTAAAGTGGTGGAAGAGAATGAGCAAATACATGCGATTACGGAACCAATTGAGGAATTGAACCAGGACAAGACAGTGGTGTATCTTGCATTTACTGATGACTTTTTAAACCAAAAAATAAACGATTGGAAGGAAGATAAAGCAGTTGTCACAAAGAACCTTTCTATTTTAGCCGCATTTTTGATAGGTTTCATCCTTTCATTTGGCTATCTCCTCCTCGTTACAGGAAGAAGGTCATTTACAGATGATCATGTACACCTTCATCTAGTGAATAAACTATACAATGATATTAATATTGTGCTGTGTATTAGCCTAATTGCCATTTGGGTTACATGGATGGATAATGTGGCACACCAAAGTATAGATAAAATAGCCATTCCCATCACCATCCCGATTTCAGCAGCCGTGTTTATTCTGATTCTCTCATTGGTTAAACATATGAAACATAAAACGTTCTTTAAGCATACCCTGATTTTTGCTATCATCCATAAGCTCATAACGATTGTAAGAAATGTCTATGAAACAGGAAATATCGCGGTCAAGACCGTATTAATCGTCATTGGTTACCCAGTAGTGGTTGCGTTAACGTTTTTTATGTTTCCGGTTACCATAGGACTGGCCGCTTGGTTTGCTTTTAGAAAGGTTAAGAGTTTTCAAGCTATTCAGGATGGAGTGGAAAGAATTAAGGCTGGAAATCTTCATCATCGAATCGAGGTGGCTGCCCGTGGAGAGTTTAACACCCTTGCGAGCAACATCAACAGCATCACGGATGGATTGACTAAGGCTGTTGATCGTGAACTCAAAAGTGAGCGTTTAAAAACGGAGTTAATCACCAATGTATCTCATGATATTCGAACCCCGTTAACCTCTATCATCACGTATGTGGATTTACTGAAAGGTGAGGAGGTTACGCCAAGAGCCGCCGAATATATCGAGATCTTGGATCAAAAATCAAAAAGACTAAAACTACTGACGGATGATTTATTTGAAGCCGCCAAAGCGACGAGTGGAAATATTTCCGTTGATTTTGAAAAAATTGATATTGTGTCTTTAATTACCCAGGGACTTGGAGAAGTGAATGATAAAATTGAAGCTTCCCATTTGCAATTCAAGCTGAATCATCCCAAGGATAAGATGTATATTAGAGCGGATGGAAAATTACTATGGAGATCGATTGAAAACTTATTATCGAATATCTTTAAATATGCGCTCAATGGTTCCAGAGTCTATATCGAAATCGAGGATGCAGGCAGCGAAATTCAGCTTACCTTTAAGAACATTTCCGCCTATGAGCTAAATATTTCAGCAGATGAATTAATGGAACGTTTTAAGCGGGGCGATGAATCCAGATCCAGCCAAGGTAGCGGGCTAGGGTTATCGATTGCGAAAAGTCTCATCGAAGTTCAAAAAGGGAAATTTAACATCCACGTGGACGGAGATTTATTTAAGGCTGTGATTACTTTCCCTAAGGTGCCTGACACCCAATCGAAAGATGTGGAAGAAAGTTGATCTGCGGTATAGAAATGCACCAACCATTAATAATTGGTGCATCATCGGTCTGACAAAAACAGTAAGGAAATGATCATTAAAGAGAGAACATAAGAATAGATTAGACCGTTGCAATGGTTGCTTGCAGCGGTTTTTTTGCTACATTTTCATATAAGGTCCGGTGCATGTCACCACTCGCTATTATGTCTGAAAAAGTAATGGGAGAAACCGACTTATTTTTGTAGAAAGTTGGGTTATTTCCTGCGGAATTTTTAAACGCGTATCGACAATTTTCATTCAGTGCTTGCATGTGAAAAGCTTATAAATCAATAGATGCGCATGTTTTAACCAAACGTTTGAATAGTATTGCCTATTCGGAATTTGGTCGAAAGGGTGTCGGTTCGTGGCGGAAGGCTAATTGGAGATGTTCAGGCATAAACTGCTGCGAACACACTGGGTATCCTTTGTGGTTCTAAATGAATTAGTCAATAGTTCATTTTGAATTCACATTTGTTTGCTACTCTCTTTATATATCCAGTTATTTGAGGAGGAATGGGATGAATTATATAAATAGAAAGATGGTATTTCCAGAGAATGGGGACTTGGCTGTTGAAGCGCGTGGACTTGTTAAAACGTTTGGCGATAACCGTGCTGTTGATGGGGTAAATTTGAACGTACGTGCAGGTACTATCTATGGTGTGCTGGGTCCCAATGGAGCAGGGAAAACTACCACAATCAGAATGCTGGCAACGCTTTTACGATCAGACGAGGGTTCAGCAAGAATCTTTGGACACGATGTAGTGAAAGAAGCACAGATAGTACGTCAACTAATTGGAGTGACTGGCCAGTACGCATCGGTAGACGAGTCCCTAAGTGCAACGGAGAATTTAGTCATCTTTTCTCGACTGTTAGGACTAGGACGTGCAGAGTCAAAGCGTAAGGCAAACGAGTTGTTAGAGGAATTTGGTTTAACAGAAGCTGCAAAACGTCCTTTGAAAAATTTCTCTGGTGGTATGCGTCGCAGATTAGATTTAGCGGCAAGTCTCATTACACAGCCACCGCTTATCTTCTTGGATGAGCCGACGACTGGACTGGATCCACGGACACGTAATCAAATGTGGGAGACCATCCGCCGATTGGTAAAGATGGGGTCAACGGTATTGTTAACAACGCAGTACTTACAAGAGGCAGATGAACTTGCTGATAGGATAGCTGTTATCGATCGTGGCAGAGTTGTCGCAGAAGGAACTGTGGACGAATTGAAAGCGTCAGTGGGGAACTCATCGTTACAATTGAGAATAATAAATACAAAAGATATGGAGAACGCTCGTCAAACGGTTGAACGGGTACTCAAAGTTCAGTCGAATGTGACGTCCGAAGGCGGGAAGATTATTGCACCAATGGCGGATGCTAATACAGTGACTGACTTACTTATCGCCTTCCGTGAGTCAGGAATCCAATTGGCTGAGTTGAGTGTGCAAAAACCAACACTCGATGAAGTTTTTTTGAACCTTACTGGTCATGGTGTAGAAGACACATCAAAATTGCCTGGTGAACCGGTAGAAGAGGGGGTAGGCATATGAAAAACAATACGGTGGAGATGGTTTCTAATCGCCAATTAAAAAATAACACGAGCATCGGTCAAACAGTACGTAACTCGTTTACAATGGCCTATCGAGGTTTATTGAAAATTCGTCGAACACCAGAACAATTGTTTGACGTTACACTCCAGCCAATCATTTTCACGCTGATGTTTACTTACATTTTTGGCGGGGCTATCTCTGGGAACGTACAGAACTATTTACCAGTCATTATTCCTGGAATCCTGGTTCAAACGGTGATTTCAACCTCCATTGTCACGGGCGTCCAACTGCGTGAGGACATGGATAAAGGCGTGTTTGATCGATTTAAGTCATTGCCGATTGCACGTATTGCTCCATTAGCAGGAGCATTGTTGGCAGATAACATTCGGTACGCCATTGCCACTGTGCTTACATTTGTTATGGGATATATTATGGGGTATAGACCTGATGGAGGTCTAGGTTATGTCGCAATCGCTGGCCTACTTGTGATTGTGTGCTCTTGGGCAATTAGCTGGATTTTTGCCTTCTTCGGTGTGATTGCACGTACGGCTTCAAGCGTACAAGGAATCTCGATGCTAGTGCTGTTCCCACTTACTTTCCTTTCTAATGCTTTTGTTCCAGTTGAAACAATGCCAAATTGGCTTCAGTGGTTCGTGAAGTTCAACCCAGTTTCGCATCTTGTGACAGCTGTCAGAGAACTTGCCAATTCTGGAACCATTGGTATGGATTTCAGCATCTCCCTTATTGGTTCTGCTGTTATTGTAGCGATCTTTGCACCTATCACAGTACGTGCATATATGCGCCGAGCATAGACATAAAATTTCGTGTCATTCTCTAATTAATAGATTGTATAACAGCTTCGGGGGCAGGTCTGAATTGCGAAAATGCAAAATATGGTAAATTTTTATTATGGTCAAATTCAAAACGTGAAGAGCTAAAAATAGGAAAATGCAAAAAGTAAGAGCAACGAGCGCTCTTACTTTTTTCGTGTGATCATGGGGACGGTTCTGATGGTACACAATCATCATAATAAGCCATGAGAACCGTCCTTGTGGTATTTTCAATGTTGATGAAGGACTTTGGGTTAACGAAAGAGAAGATATAAGATTATTGAAATAACTAAAAGAAGTTAAAACTGAATGAAAATGGTAAAAATAAGTAGGAATGATAACTAAACTTTACACAATAATTTTGGTCACATTCTTGTTGAATACAAATTAAGGAGGAAGAACTATGTCGAAAACAAATCAAAAAATCGTTCCGCATTTATGGTATGGCAAGGAGGCAAAAGAAGCAGCCGAGTTTTACACTTCCATATTCCCAGACTCAAAGATTGCGAATGTAACAACAATCCACGATACTCCATCAGGCGACTCCGATATTGTTTCGTTTGAAATTTGGGGGCAGAAGTTCATGGCAATCAGCGCAGGGCCTCATTTCAAGCTCAATCCATCGGTATCTTTCATCGTAAATTTTGACCCTTCACGAGAAAAGGACGCGGGAGAAAAATTACAAGCGGTTTGGGACAAATTGTCCGAAGGTGGCGCAGCCTTAATGCCACTTGATAAGTACCCGTTCAGTGAGAAGTTTGGCTGGATTCAGGATAAGTATGGTTTGTCCTGGCAGTTAATGCTTACCAATCCAGAAGGCGAAGAGCGTCCCCCATTAGTGCCGTCTCTTTTGTTTGTCGGTGATAATTGCGGGAGAGCGGAAGAGGCAATTAACTTTTATTTATCGGTATTTAAGAACTCAAAGCAGGGACTTATCGCTCGCTATCCTAAAGGCATGGAACCTGACAAAGAAGGAACCATTATGTTCTCTGATTATAGCTTAGAAAATCAGTGGTTTTCCGCAATGGATAGCGCGCATAAGCACAATTTCAGTTTTAGCGAGGCATTTTCATTTATGGTATATTGTGAAACACAAGAAGAGATTGATTACTACTGGGAAAGGCTCTCTGCCGTTCCTGAAGCCGAGCAATGCGGCTGGCTGAAAGATCAGTTTGGTCTATCCTGGCAGATTGTACCAACTGAGATGGACAAGATGATGAGTAAAGGCACTCCAGAGCAACTTGCCCGCCTAACGGAAGCATTTCTTAAAATGAAGAAATTTGATCTTGCGAAATTAAAAGAAGCATACAAGGGAGAATAAGGACACAGGCTATGCTACATATTTGGAAGATTTATTGAGTATGAAGACACGAAAAATACTTAAAACAAAGGGGAAACTAATATGATAAAGACAAACGTGGAGTTGTCTCTCGAGCAATGTGAGGAATTACTAAAAACTTTGAAAGCCCGTTTTGAGAAGAACATGAACCGACATGAAGGTCTTGAATGGGCTGAAGTACAAACTAGGCTCGAAGTTAATCCTGAAAAAATGTGGTCGCTCAGTGAAATGGAAGGAACTGGCGGTGAACCGGATGTGGTTGGCCATGATCAAAAGACGGGCGAATACATTTTTTATGATTGTTCAGCGGAAAGCCCTAAGGGTCGCAGAAGTTTTTGCTACGACCGTGAAGCGCTGGAGTCAAGGAAACAACATAAACCAGAAAATACCGCGATTGATTTAGCCACTGCCATGGGTATTGAACTTTTAACGGAAGAACAATACCGGGAGCTGCAGAAACTTGGAAAGTTCGATCTGAAAACATCAAGCTGGGTGCAAACACCCGCTAATATTAGAAAACTTGGCGGGGCCATCTTTTGTGATCGTCGCTACGATACTGTCTTTGTGTACCACAATGGAGCAGATTCCTACTATGCTGCAAGGGGTTTCCGTGGCTCGCTTAGGGTCTAAATTTTGCACAGACAGCTTCATATAAAAGCATCCCCAGGCTTTGATTAGCCTGGGGATGTTTTATCTATCTAAATAGTGATTGTACATTTCTAAGCATTCTAGCAGTTCGGTTCTATATACCATTAATGCTTTTTTTATCGTTTCGTTATGAGTGTTAGTCAGTTCATGGTTGCATTTCTCTAATTCCATCGACTTAATCACGGTAAGTTCGTTATATATATTTATTAGGTTGTTCATGTCCCCGATACTCCAACTCCTCTAGCAAACTTTTTTATGTTTAAACTCACTTTTTCTAATAGAATTGACACTTTTTCTGTTTTTTATACTAGACATTGGGGGGCATTCTCAAGTTAATTTAACGCGATAGGAACGCATGGCTTCTAGAGTCCCCTCATATTCAAAGATACCTTTTTCGATTAATTTTCTAAGCCGGTATTCCAAAAAGTCATCTCCGACATATTGTTCTATACGACCGTAGACTTCCCCGATTATTCGCAAGGCTGGAATAAATACTTTTTTCTTTCGCTTGCCCTGTACTTTTTGGGCCATTTCAATGATAAATTCATCAAAATAATCTTCTGAAACATTCTTTATTTCTCCATTTTCCCATAATCTTAACGTTCCATCGTGTTTTGATAAAGATAACCACTGATTTTCAAATTGATTTCGTTCCACCTCTGTTAAACATATTTGATTTTCCTGTCCATATTTGAATATGGCACGTAATTCTTCTGAAGGAATCTCACCAGAATGTAAGGGGGTATATTTTTTCGCTTTCGCCTTAAACAATTCACTATAAAGCTTGGTTGTATTAAAGATAGTAATTGGGTTTGTTCTTTCCCTTAACAAGAACAATACAAAAAGAAGACCGGTTTGTTCATGGGCATTGTCACAAACCCAGATGTTAATGGGCACTTCTTTAGGTATAGAATGAATTTGAATAAAAGCCTTTTGAATTTCTTCTATATATTCTTCTACCTCTTCTTCGAGGCCGCGTAAGCTGCTTTTTATCCATTCATATCTTTTTTGTTGGCCACTCTCATTATGTAAATTCGTGATTGGTGCAACGGCAAAATTGTCATGAATCGAAATGACAGGCTCTTCTTTATGTATCCCCATCTCTTTTAGAATCGGCTTTAAATATTGGTATCCAAAGGTGATATGTACTTTTTGATAATTACCTTCACGATCAAAAGTGGTAATCGGGTCCTGTGGATATAAAATATGGTTGTATATTTCTTTCATATGATTTGAAAATTCAACAGCTGTGTATTCTTTACATTCCAATAGACTCGTATTCAAGAGAATATGGTATAAATACGATCTTACTTCACGTTCAGGTAAGTCCTTGACTATTTTTTTTAACTCTTCGATAGGCAATTCCATTTTATTCCCTCATTTCTTAACTGGACAGTTCTTGCAAGCAACGGTAACTTTATTATTGATTAGATCTCCTTCAGGAAGTCCCTCAAAATAATAAATATCAGTTGAAAAAAGGCAGGTGTTATCCTAACGGGTTCCGTATCCTATCGCAAACATCAGGAGTCAGCCTTTTTTAGTTTTTATATTTCGACATTTTTCTGCATTTTAAGTAGTGTAACAAAATACATAAGAGATTAGAATCATAAAAAGTTTGTTGATTTTATTGACTTTGCCAGTCATTACCGTTGCTAGTGAGTATATTAATTTTTGTTAAGTTGAGAATTTGTCAAATCTTGACCTTTTTTTTAGCTTTAATAACTTTCATATTGTTTGTAAAATATAAAAAAGTCAAAAAACATTTGTAGGAATAACTAAATGAAATTGGATTTATTAGTGAAGTGGAATGAATGAAAAGTTAGAATTATAAAAGGAGAAAGAACAAAATGTACAAGTATACAATCTATGTAACACATAAAGGTAAAGTTTATCAAACCAACGTAATAGCTACCAAAAACCAAACAGAAGAAGAAGTTTATCGTATAGCAAAAGAACAAGTTCTTAAACAATGGGAAAATTAAATAAGAGATTCTGGGATTAAGAGGATTGAATATCCCGCTGCCAATAGCGGATTTGGAGGATATTATAAAGAATACTAATTATATATAAATTATAATAAGAGGAGTTGGTGGGTTTATGAAGAATACTAATAACCTTACTATAGAGGAGTTGGAAAGACGTATTGCTCATTTTGAGGATCGTCTTACAGATTTTATTATTACCGAGGAACAAAGAGAGTTAATCAAAGAAAGCTTAAGGGGACTAAAGAACGCTAAAGAGCGCAAGGCTTCCTAAACTTTTTAAATAAAATAATACATATAAATTAAAAGGCGAATTAGACACATGTAGATATGTGTTCTAATTCGCTTTTTTTCGTAGTTCGACCCCTTTCAATTAGAAAGGAGCGATTAACTGGATACTAAAATGCTTCTTAAAATGAAATGCTGCTGTCACATCGGAATAATATGTTTGAAATAATTCCCCCTTATAATATATATGATTGCAAGTATAGAATTTTGGATGTCCTTTAGTAAGGAATATTCAATAGAAAGGGAGTGTTTCAATGGATTTATGCACAAATTGTGGTGAAAAATTAAATGAATCTAGTAAATTCTGTCCAAACTGCGGTACGAAGCTTGCAATAGATCAAAAGAACATGCCCTCAACCCCAGAAACGCGCATTGATATAAAGAAAAATCGTTCAAAAACGAGATTATTAGTTGGAGTCGGATCGCTTATAGGATTGATGCTTGTTATAAGCGTTACCCTAATAGCAAAAGATTTTTATAAGCCTGAACCTAAATCGAATGTAGCAGCAACAAAAACGGTTGAACAATCAAAAGATAAAGAGGTAGAAAATAAAGATCAAGCTAGTCATGACACTGAACAAGAAAGTTCCAATCTTTCCTCTTCAGAATATATATTGCCTGCAAGTGATCAGAGTGTAATGAGTGAGGGAGACGTTGCTAATCTTACAAAAGGGCAGCTGCGTATCGCCAGAAATGAGATCTACGCTCGTCATGGGTATGTTTTTAACTCGGAGGATTTACAAACCTATTTTTCGAGTAAGTCATGGTATCATCCAGACGATGCCTTTGATGGCTCTTTAAATGAAGTAGAAAAAGAAAATGTAAACTTCATAAAAGCGAGAGAGGATAGTCTTTAGCTCGTAAGATGTCGTGAAAATGTTTTCCGACATCTTTTTTGGTAGAATTAAGCCAAAAGTAAACTAGGGGGAAATGTCGTGCTACTTGAATTTATTGCCGTCACGGTTGAGGATGCCGTATTAATTGAAAAATCAGGAGCAGACCGAATTGAGCTTGTTTCGGGCTTAACAGAGGGTGGGTTAACGCCGAGTTATGGGTTGATTGAAAAAGTAGTTTCGAGTGTTCGTATTCCGATAAATGTCATGGTGAGACCGCATAGTCAATCATTTTGCTATTCGAAAGACGACCTCGCCATCATGAAAAATGACATTCGTATCATTCGCTCGCTGGGGGTAAACGGGGTCGTATTGGGAATGTTGGATGAGGAAGGAAATATTGAATACGGTCAGCTTGAGGAACTCTTAACGGAAACAGGTGATATGGAGGTAACCTTTCATCGCGCCATCGATAGTTCAAGGAATCCACTCGAAGCAGCAGAAAAATTGGATCAATATAAGGCAATCAATACGATTTTAACATCGGGCGGTTACGGTAACTGGCCTACACGGCTTGAGATGCTAGTGAAGATGAAGAATCGTTGTAAGAATACGGATATACTAATCGGGAGCGGGTTGACAAAGGAAAATATCCTAGAAGTTCATGAACTTGTGGGTACCGGTTTCTATCATTTCGGATCAGCCGTTCGCAAAGAAAATAGTGTGCTTCAGAGTGTTTCGTTAGAAAAAGCCACTGAAATCATTCATCTTCTGAAGAAAAAGGGGTGAGGCCCTCGCCTTAACGGGTTCTCTTTTAAACTATTTGGAAGTTTTGTTGAACAAGTTGTAAATTTAACATTTTAAAGTTAGAGCATTTCTTTGTAATGAGAAATGCTTTTTATTTTTGTCAGAAATTAAAAGGATAATTCAATAACAATAATAATACAATAAAATACGATATGAATTTATTGTAATACGATAAATTATGTGCTAAAATCATGTTGCCATTAAATAAGTGAGGTGTTTTAAATGAATGTTAAACGAGGTTCAACCACTTTCTTAAAGGTAATTATTTTTCTGGCTGGAATTGCAGTGCTTGCTTTGTGTATCTATTGGCTGCCTGAGATAGTCGTTAGAGATGCAAGGGTACATCCAGATACGGCTTACTTTCTAATCCCCTTTTTAGTATGTGCATACGGATTCTGTATTACGTTTGCTGTTGTGTTGTATCAAGCATTTAAACTATTAACCTATATCGAAAGGAACAATGCTTTCTCTGAGTTATCCCTTAAATCTTTAAAGGTTATAAAGAAATGTACTTTTGCAGTCATTTTCTTCATTGTGTTAGGGATAGTAACCTTAATGGCGTTTGCTAAAGTTACAGGTGACGATGCAGCAGGTCCAATATCACTAAGTCTAATGGGTATTTTAGTGACAAGTACTGTTGCAGCTTTTGTAAGTGTTCTTCAAATACCAATTAAAAATTTCTTGAAAAAATGAAGTAAAAATGTGAGGTGTTTATTTTGAGAGAAGTCACAACATTGTTTTTAAAAATAGCTGTTTTTATTATAGGACTACTGGTTCTTGCTTTATGTATATTTTTAGTGCCCCAAATAGCGAATTTCGCCGCAAAATTGTATCCAAATATTGCTCCAATGAAATATCTCGTTTTCATCTTGATGTATGGAGCCGCCGTGCCTTTTTACTTTGCTCTGTATCAGGCTTTCAACCTTTTACGGTACATTGACGAGAACACAGCGTTCTCGGAATTATCTGTAAAGGCGTTAAAGAACATAAAGTATTGTGCGATTACAATCAGTGGTTTGTATGTAATAGGTATGCCACTCTTTCGTTTTATAGCGAGGAAAGTTGACCCTCCTATTGGATTAATAGCACTTATCATCATATTTGCTTCTTTGGTTATCGCCGTTTTTGCTGCTATCCTCCAACGGCTTCTACAAGAAGCGATTAACATAAAATCAGAAAATGATTTGACGGTCTGAGGTGGAGGATATGACAATTATCATTAATATTGATGTGATGTTAGCAAAACGAAAAATGAGCGTAACGGAGCTTTCGGAGAGGGTTGGAATTACGATGGCGAATCTTTCTATTCTGAAAAATGGGAAAGCAAAAGCGGTTCGTTTTTCAACATTAGAAGCAATATGTAAGTCTTTGGATTGTCAGCCAGGTGATATTTTGGAGTACAGAAGCGACGAAGACAATCAATAAAAACAGACAACAAATTTATTTAACGGGAGTCGATAGAGATTTTAAGGGATAGCATTAAGCTATCCCTTCTCTGCGTTATAATCGTTTAAACGCTCTTAATATGAATAATACTTAAGTAAAGACACTAGTTTGGAAGGGGGGGGGGAGACGTCATGTTACATACAGTTGTATCGTACTTAAGATTAGGGCTGCCCATTGTCTATATGATTGGTACTTGGCGGTTTGCTGATTGGAGAAATTGGGAGAAGTACTATCCCACCATCCTTTTCATTATAGCTGTTGATTTTTTTATTACTGTCCTTATGTCGGAATACCCATTATGGACCTTTCAAGGTTCGTTAATCGTTCCCAACCATACCATTGCGGATTTTATGTTGACCTTTATCACTTTTCCCAACCTGACATTACTTTACCTATCCTTATACCCGTATCAATCACATTGGCCTAAGCAAGTTTTATATATTGGCATCTGGTTTATTATTGAGGTGATTACGGAGTACCTGTTTTTGAGTGCCAAACTGATCTCCTATACTCATGGTTGGAATTTTGGCTGGTCATGCTTGGTTTGGCTTTTTATGTTTATTGGACTGCGTCTCCACCATGCAAGGCCGCTTTGGGCATGGGTGCTTTGCTTTATGTGTTCTGCGTTTTTAATCCTATACTTTCATATTCCGGTTACGAAGTTTAGATGATTTAATTAAGCATAGGGACGATTCTTCTCCTTCAAAGAAGCAAGCGAACCGTCCCCGTGGAACTGCCCTATTTTTTTGTGTGAAGACTGAACTTTTTTAAAAATCACATTACTAAACATTTCTCTAATTGAAAAGTTTGAAATAGTTTTTCACCATCAACTATTTCATTGCTATTATCGAAAGGGGTAATCTGGATATTCTCCCATAGGCACTGTTTTTCTTGAATGCTTTGTACATAGGTATCCCAGTTGGCCAGTTTCCAGCTGTCTCGTTCTAACCCTCTACTTTCCATTCTTTGTTTTAAGATGTCAAAGTCAATCGTAACCTGGAGAACCCTTTTGTTTACAGCCTGCCAGTTATATTTTTCTATCAATTCATTGATGTAATGCTTGTTTGCAAAATAACCCAGGAATGGAGCGTCCAGTATGACGGAATTTCCTAACTGGAGGTTGTCAGCTGCGATGTCTAGTAAGGTTTGATACTCAAGATCCATTACGACATCGGTATAAAAAGAACAGCCGTCACGGTCATGTGGGGAATATCCATTGGATTCTAGTAATTTACCAGTAAATTTGTTACAAATGATATCTTTATCTAAATAGCACCAATTATAAGTAGACGCGAGCAGTTTTCCGACCGTCGACTTCCCAGAAGACGGGGTTCCGATTAAAAAAATAACAGTGGGTTCCATGTCAACATCCTCCTAGTTAATATCTAAACCGTTTACAATTTAGTTCGCATATACGAACCTAGTTCCGAGTGACGAATTATATTTTTAGAATATCTCACCTTTTCATTCATTTCAATCCCCATTTTTATATAAAAAACTTTTTAAAAGAAATTTTCAAAAAACTATTGTGTTTATTTTTTTAGGTCACTATACTTGAGTTATAAATTCGATATGCCGAATATAGTTCGCATATACGAACTTCTGATAAGGAGTCATTATGGAAAAGATACGAATCAATAAATCAGCCGAACGAGCCTTAGATCTTCTCGTATTGCTGGCCAAAACAAGTTCTTCCCTAACATTAAATGAAATCTGTAAAGAGATGGACATGCCGAAAAGTAGCGGGTTTGAATTGGTGCAGACATTACTATATAAGGGATTCATAGAAATGGATGATCCTCGTTTAAAAACGTACCGATTAGGTTTAGCCGCTTTTGAAACAGGAATGGCGTATCAAACGAATATGGAGATTACCCAATTAGCCAGACCTTTGCTAATAGAATTGAATAAACAAACTGGCAGTACTGTGTTCTTAGGAGTAGAAGATAAAGGCAAAGTCGTTTATCTGGATAAAGCCGAAAACTTCTCTGTGATGCGCCCGACTGCAAAGCTTGGTTCTCGCCGGTTTTTACATACTACTGGTGTGGGAAAAGCGCTTCTAGCTGCAATGCCTGATGAAAAAATTGAATATTTTTATAGTGATGGTGAGATTCCAAGAAAAACACCTTTCTCCATGGTAACCATGTCCGATATTTTACTAGATATGAAGGGAATCCGTGAACGGGGTTATTCGATTGATGACCGTGAAGACAATGAGGAAATGTATTGTATGGGGTCTGCGATTTTTGACCAGGCTAATCAGCCGGTTGCTGCCATCAGTATTGCCAGCGTCTACTCTAGTTTGACACCCGAGAGAAAAGACCTGGTTAGTAAATTAATTACTGAAACCGCATTGAAACTATCTAATCAACTTGGATATAGCGGAAAAAGGTTATATGTGAATATTTAGAAATTCTAAATAGATAAAACAAAATAGGAGGGATTCCATGCCTAGGAAACTAGCAAATTTAAAAAAGATCTATGAAAGCGGTATCGTCTTGATTATTCGTTCTGAAAGCGAAGAAGAGGCATTGGCCGTTTCTGAAGCTGCTATTAAAGGGGGGATTCAAGCATTAGAGATTACGATGAGTGTTCCTAACGCATTAAATGTCATTCGAACCTTATCAAATAAATATAAGGACAAAGGGATTTTAATAGGGGCTGGCACCATCTTAGATGGAGAAACTGCTAGAGCAGCTATACTTGCTGGTGCAGAACTATTAGTTAGTCCACAGTTGAATCCAGAGATGATCAAAATGGCAAACCGCTATCAAGCGATCACCATCAGTGGGGCCTTTACTCCAAGGGATGTAATCGAAACGTTAGAGGCGGGAGCTGACATTGTAAAGCTATTCCCAGCTGAAGTAGTAGGTCCAAAATATGTAAGTGCCATTATGGCTCCAGTTCCAGAGGCACCGATTGTCCCAACAGGCGGCGTGACTCCAGAGAATGTTCATGAGTGGCTCGAAGCGGGTTGTATAGGTGTAGGTGTGGGAAGCTATATTTCAAAAGCCGCCCGAAAGGATGGGGATTATCAAAAGGTTACTACTGCCGCAAAAGAATTCGTTGAAGCAGTAGCTAATGCACAATACTCCTTGGTTTAACCACTTGTAGGATTGAGTTCATTGCACTCATCCTACTGACCGTCATGGTTGGACAAAGTTTGCAATACATAACTATTGGAGGAAATGCAAACGCGTTCAATGGTGTGAGACGGTCAGGCTTAATAAAACGAGACCATTTCGTTTGATAATGTAAGGGTATTCACATGCTTATTTTAAAAAGAGGAGGTTATATTATGGCTAAATTACAGGAAGAAGTCCTTCAAGGGACTAAACCAGCGAAAGGGATCAATCAATTCCGATGGACTTTTGTTTTTATTATCTTAATTGGAGCAGTTGTTAACTATTTAGACCGAGCGAATCTAAGTGTAGCGAATCCTTTAATATCTAAGGAGTTTGGTTTATCTCCATTACAAATGGGTGTATTATTGTCGGCGTTCCTTTGGCCGTATGCATTGGCAAACCTTCCAGCAGGCTGGCTTGTTGATAAAATTGGTCCGAAAAAAATGTTTACAGGGGCGATTGGTTCATGGTCGATTGTTTCCGTTTTGACCGCATTTACTAACAGCTATTCTATTTTTTATACTTTACGCGTATTGCTTGGTATTTCGGAATCACCGTTTTTTCCTTCGGCTACAAAGGCCATTAATACTTGGTTTTCTAAAAAAGACCGCGGAACACCATTAGCCATTGTTAATACCGGGTCTCAAATTGCGAACGGAATTGCGCCTCCACTACTAACCGCGTTAATGCTCACTTACTCTTGGAAGATTATGTTTTTGGTTGTAGGAGCAGCAGGTTTGGTAGTAATGGCTGTTTGGTGGTTCGTATACCGTGACCCAAGTAAATTTGAATTAGTTGAAATCAATAAGGATGAGCAGGAAGAAATCCAGGTTCAATCTACAGAAAAGCAAATTGGCTGGGGAAGTTTATTTAAATATAAATCCACATGGTTTATGATCTTTGGTAACTTTGGACTTGTTTATACTATGTGGACATTCTTAACTTGGCTGCCAGGTTACTTAGTGGCTGACCGTGGGTTAACTGTATTAAAAACAGGCTGGATTGCTTCTATTCCATTCTTAATGGGGATTATTGGTGTACCGCTTGGCGGCATCATCTCTGACTACTTTATTCGTAAAGGCTATCAACCAATTAAGGCGCGCAAAATTCCTCTTGTATGCGGAGCAATTCTTGCAGCGTGTGCCGTCATTCCAATTCCATATGTGTCTGGCGTTAATGCGGCGATTACTTTAATCACAATTGCTTATTTTGCTTCTTCTGTGCCGACTGGTGTCATCTGGACACTTGCAACCGATGTTGCACCGAAAAACATGGTCGCATCATTAGGTTCCATCCAAAATTTTGGCGGCTTTATTGGAGCAGCGTTAGCACCAATCGTTACGGGCGCGATTGTACAAGCAACAGGATCGTTTGAATTTGTCTTTATTGTTGGGGCTGTATTGCTGATTGTTTCGGCTGTTAGCTATGGTATCTTCTTGAAAAAGCCGATTGAGGTGAAGTAAGATGTTTTTTTTAGAAAAAAGAAAACCATCCTATACTTTGGCGAGCAAAAGGATGGTCCTCTAAAAAAGTAATTGAATAAACAACCATACTTGGCGGTATTGGTTGAAAAGAGAAGTGTTCTCAGCACTTCTCTTTTTTATTATACAATAGTTTCCCTTTTAAAAGTAAGAATCTATAAATCTAGAAGCAAGAGAATCGTCCCCGTGGATTCGTAAATTTAATTTTCTAAATTGTATTTACAATTCGTCTTTCTCGCATATATAATGTATTTGTATTTGTATACAATGAAAGAGAGGGGTAGAAATAACCGAATGAAGATTATTTCTGAGATTAAAAGACCAGATCCACAAGTGATTAAAGAGTTGGAAGCGATTTCTCCGAGTGATTATGGACACAGTCTCAATTTTCAACTAATCAGTACAAGAAAAATCAAACCCTTATTTCCAATTGACGGCACCTTTGCTGGACCTGCACTCACCGTAAGAATTCCTCCCAATGATGGTTTATTAATCAATAAGGCACTTGATTTTGTGAAACCTGGGGATGTAGTGGTTATTGATATGAACGAAGAAGAACGCTTTGCTTGTTGGGGAGAAATCACCACGAAACTTGCGATGGAAAAAGGTGCGATTGCTTGTATCATTAATGGAGCGGTTACAGATACCCGCATGATTATTGATCTCCAATTTAAGGTTTTTTCTTACGCAGTTTCCCCGTTAACCACCAAGGTTTATAGTCTTGATGGAGATGTCAATGTGCCAGTATCCATTTCCGGTTGTGTGATCAACCCCGGAGATATTATTGTCGGAAGCAACGATGGCTTGTTAGTGGTCCCAAAAGAGGATGCCTTAACCTATCTTGAAATTGGTAAAAAGGAACAGGAAGCCGATGAAAAACGCCGCCAAGATTTGGAACAGTTAGGAGCAGAGAATTATCTTCGCCGCTTCGACCCATTATGGAATCAACTCCTAGAAAAGAACGAGATTGACTAATGATATGAATCTATTGAAATGAATACCATTTTTTCTGCTTTTCTACATTTATATTAAAAAGGGAGAGGGTATGATGGCAAGATTGGAAGCTGAAAAACAAATAGAAACGGTGCAGGTAAGAGAAAAGAAAATTGGGTTACGTTGGGGACTTGCCTTTCTATTTTTTGTTATTGGTTTCATCGCTTACATGGACCGATCAAATATTTCGATCGTTGCTGTACCAATGATGGAAGATTTGGGATTGAATAAAGTTCAATTTGGACTACTCTCTTCCCTTTTTTACTTAGGGTATTGTTTTGCGCAAATTCCCGGCGGTATGCTGGCCGAAAGGTTTGGTGCCAGGAAAATCGTAACCATCGCCGTTGCCTGGTGGTCTGTCTTTACGGCGTTAACAGCGGCTAGTGCCAATTATGTTGTCATGTGTATCGTGCGATTTTTATTTGGAGCTGGTGAGGGTCCGATGTATCCGGGGAACGCCGTGTTCAACTCTCACTGGTTTCAAAAGCATGAAAAAGGACGTGCGTCTAGTGCTTTGTTAGCGGGCTCCTTCTTGGGTCCGGTTATTGCACCAGGAATTTCAGTCGCCATTTTGGCAGCGTTTGGCTGGCATGGGGTATTTTATGTATTTGGTCTTTTGGGCATCGTCGTTGCATTGGCTTGGTATTTCTTCGGAAGAGATAAACCAGAACAGCATCCGTGGATTTCTGAAACAGAAAAAAGGCTCATTATGGAAAATCGCAGTTTTTCCGGACTTCAAAAAAAATCGGCCCCATGGAAGCTGTATTTGAAAAACTATCGATTTTGGTTGGTGGGGATACAATATCTAGTAGTCATCTACATGAACACCTTCTTTTTAACATGGCTGCCTACATATTTGATGGAGGCAAGGAACTTTTCTCTAAAAGAAATGGGATTTGCTGCTAGTTTCCCGTGGTTGGCTATCTGTCTGTCTGTACTAATCGGAGGTGCTGTTTCAGATAAAATCCTCCAAAAAACAAACTCGCGGATGATTGCCCGTGGGGGAATGGCTGTATTCGGTTTTGTCGTTTTCATGGCAGGCTTGTATCTCTCTGCTTACTCTGTTAGTCCTACATCAAACGTTGTTTGGTTGACCATTACTCTTGGTGCACTAGGGCTGCCTATTGTTGCTTCATGGGCGATTGCAAACGATTTAGGTCAAGAATTCTCCGGTTCTGTCAGTGGCTGGATGAATACGTGGGGAGCCATTGGAGGGATCACCTCTCCGATTATTTGCGGATGGTTTGCACAAGAAATGGGTTGGAACACGACTCTATTAATCAACATTCTCCCTGTCATTATCGCCGCTTTGATCTGGTTCTTTATTAAGCCTGACCGTCCATTAGTTCCAGTGGAAAAAAAATAAGAAGTGTAAAACTAAAAAAAGGTGAGATCACATGGAAAATTTGATCAATAAACGAGTTACGACGATTCAGGTTCCTAGTATTAGGAAATTTTCCAATATGGTGGTTGATTATCCTGATGCGATTAATCTTACCCTAGGCCAGCCTGATTTTCGTACACCCGAGCATATAAAAGAAGCGGGTATTGCAGCCATAAGGCAGAACCAAACGGCCTATACGCATAATGCGGGGTTACTTAGCCTTAGACAAGCGGCTAGTGACTTTGTGCATCGTAAATACGGTCTATCCTATGACGCCGAAAAGGAGATCATTGTCACCACCGGAGCGACAGAAGCTATTGATATCGCCTTTCGCACGATTTTACGTGAGGGCGATGAAGTCCTTCTTCCGGCTCCTATCTATCCAGGGTACGAACCGCTCATCCGATTGTGTGGGGCAACCCCAATCTATATTGATGTGACTCAAAATCAATTCAAGCTGAATGCCGAACTGCTTGAAAATAAACTAACGGATCGAACACGCTGCATTGTTCTTTGCTCTCCATCCAACCCGTTAGGAAGCGTGTTAGATCAAGAAGAGATTATTGAACTAGCAAGACTTCTGAGGGAAAAGAATATATTCGTAGTTTCGGATGAGATATATAGTGAACTGACTTTTGATAAAAAACATTTTTCGATTGCCACTGTTCCTGGAATGAGGGAAAAAACAATCGTGATTAATGGTCTAGCGAAGTCCCATTCTATGACCGGGTGGAGAATTGGTTTTACCTTTGCGCCGGCCTATTTATCTGAACAGATGTTGAAGGTGCATCTTTATAATTCAGTCTGTGCCAGCACGATCAGCCAGCATGCAGCCGTTGAAGCTCTTACCCATGGGATCAATGATGCGCATCCAATGGTCGTCGAATATCGGAAGAGAAGAGATTATGTTTGCCAGCGTTTACCGAAGATGGGATTTGATGTGGTGAAACCAGAAGGGGCTTTTTATGTTTTCCCTTCGATAAAAAGTACCAACATGAATTCCTTTGATTTTGCAATGGCTCTATTACAAGAAGCAAAAGTGGCGGTGGTGCCTGGCACTGGGTTTTCTGAGTATGGAGAAGGTTTCATAAGGATTTCCTATGCGGCTTCTATGGAGATGCTCATAACAGCTTTCGATCGAATGGAACTTTTTATGGATTCGATTAAAAACAAAAAGGCAGTCTCGAACTAAATTTAATAGGAATTTATTTTGCAGATATTTACAATCTTAACATCATGGTATAATCAAACTATATTGTCCATCTCGTTCATTATAGTTTGATTATACTTTTAAGTAATTTCTTATATGGAGTAAACGTAAAGGAAGATTATTATGCGAAAATTAAAATCAGCTGGTTCGTTATCCGATCAAGCGTATGATGTGATAAAAAATGCCATTATTAATAATGAAATAAAGCCATTGGAATATATAACAGAAGAGCACTTAGCTGAAAAGCTGGGGATCAGCCGAACTCCAATCCGAACTGCCTTAAAAAAGCTAGTCTATGAAGGTCTGCTTGAAATGGAATCTTCAAAACAAACAAGGGTTCGAATGATTTCTGTAGAAGAAGCACGACAGTACCAGGTTTTAAGAGAAAACTTGGAGCCTTTAGCCGCTAAACTTGCCTGCTTAAACATGGATGAAGAGCAATTAGCATTTTTAAAAGATATTTGTGAACAACAGCGTGAAAGTATCGTCGAAAAAGATTTTAGCCAATTTATTAATTTGGACACCCAATTTCATATCTATCTCGCGGAGTTCACCAATAACCATAAATTAATAGAATTTATTAATTCTCTTCGCACCCAGATGCAAAGGTATCTCATTCTAACGAATACGCTACAAGCCAGTGCGTCCGAAGCGCTTCAAGAACATCTTCAAATCATTGATTCTCTTGAAAGGAAAAATCCAGAAGAAGCCGCTGAATGCATGGCCAATCATGTGAAAAATGTATCCAATCGATTTGGTCTTACACTTTTAAAATAAAAAAACGTATGGAGTGAAGCGCTCTAGTAGGTTACTGGAGCTTCTTTCACCCATATTTACTAATAAATATTTTTTTAAAAATTTATTGTATACAAATACAAGTGCAAGGATTTTTTTAAAAAAAGGGGATGACAAAAGAATGATGGTAAAGGAAAGTAAATGGCAAACGAAAAATCAATTATTGGACTCACTCTGTGAACTTGTAGAAATTCCAAGTGTGACACATAGTAGCGGCGAAATCGAAGTGGCGGAGTATGTTGAAAAAAAGCTTCGTGAACTTCCTTATTTTCAAACAAATAAAGAGTATTTAACGCTTCATACAACAGAGGACAATCGCAAATTTGTTACGGCTCTCGTAAAAAAAGAAACCAATGAAAAAAGAACGGTGATTCTTGTCAGTCATTTTGATGTGGTGGGAGTAGAGGATTATGGTGATTGGCAGGAATATGCTTTTCAGCCGAAAAAATTAACTGAGTTATTTTATGAAAATAAGAATCACATGACTAAAGATGTTCAAAAGGACTTAGAAACTGGAAATTGGTTGTTCGGCAGGGGAACGATGGATATGAAGTGCGGATTAGCATTGCATATGTCCCTCATCGAAGAAGCATGTTCCGGATCATTTGATGGGAATTTGTTGCTCTTAACGGTTTGTGATGAAGAAGTGAATTCTGTAGGAATGCGTAATGCGGCACCGATCCTATTGGACATGGCGAAGCAGCATCATCTTGAATACCAAGCGTGTTTAAACTCAGAGCCAATGTTTGCACGCTATCCAGGAGATGAGAATCAATATATCTATTCCGGCTCCATTGGTAAGATTCTACCCGGGTTTCTCTGCTATGGGAAGGAGACACATGTGGGTGAGCCTTTCTCAGGATTAAATGGGAATTTTATGGCCTCGCTACTAACGAATGAGTTAGAGTTGAACACAGAATTTTGTGAAGTGGTAGAAGGTGAGGTCACTCCTCCGCCAACAAATCTGATTCAGAAAGACTTAAAAAAAGAATACAATGTGCAAATCCCTCATCGAGCGATTACCATGTTTAATCTATTTATTATGGAACGATCAATGAATGAAGTAGTTGAACACCTAAGGAAAAGTGCTGAAAAAGTCGCCCGCAGGATCGAACAAGGTTATGAAAAAAGAGCAGCCCATTTTTCGAAATTAGAAAATTCTACCCCAAAGGAAATTTCCGTAAAGGTTTTTCAATTTGATGAATTATTACGGTATGCGATAGAAACCTATGGAAAAGAAAAAGTAGACGCTATTCAAACGAATGTCATGAGAAGTAGAGGGTCGAAGGACGATCGCGACCTGACCATTCACTTGGTTGATGAGCTTTCTATCCTTTGTAAAGAGCTATCACCAATGATTGTCCTTTTCTTTGCTCCGCCTTATTACCCGGCGGTAAGCTCTCGAAACCACCCGCGTATTAGTCGTGTCGTGGATTATATCATTGGGTATGCCAAAAACACGCATCATATCGAGCTGAAAAAACAGAATTATTTTGCCGGGTTATCGGACTTAAGTTACGTAAGTTTGGATACAACTGCTTCAAGCCTTGGAGACCTGACCTCTAACATGCCGCTTTGGGATAGGGGATATAGTGTCCCGTTAGACGTATTAGAGACTCTAAATATTCCTGTCCTCAACCTAGGTCCGGTTGGAAAGGATGCACATAAATGGACCGAACGACTAGATGTCGACAATGCTTTCGGAGCTTTAAGAGATATGCTTTCTATTACAGTTAATCAATTATTAGCTGGGGATAAGGATTAAAATATATTTAAGACCAAAGTCCAAGGAAAAACCAAGGGACGGTTCTGGTGGCTTTTACTACTATCAGTAAAAACCTGAGAACCGTCCCTGTGGACTTCCTGAGGACCGGACTTACTGTGGAGTTGTGGAGTTGTGGAGTTCCTCCTTACTTAAATCTTCCCCGTTCGTCTCAATAACTTTTTTATACCAATGATAGCTGTCTTTTAATAGGCGCTTCTTGCTGCCATTACCATTATCATCTTGATCAACATAAATAAAGCCGTAGCGTTTAGACATTTCTGATGATGAGCAGCTAACAATATCAATAGGGCCCCAAGCATAGTAACCACGAAGGTCGACACCGTCTTTGATGGCTTCTTTCATTTGTTCGATGTGTGCACGGTAGTAGTCAATACGATAGGGGTCGTGAATTTCTCCATTTTCTAATTGGTCATAGTAGCCCACACCGTTTTCTGTGATGTAGATTGGGCACTGATAACGGTCGTAGAATAGATTCAGGAATGTTCTTAACCCAACTGGGTCGATCGACCAGCCCCAAGGGTTTGCATCTAATTGAGGGTTACGATGATCTGTATTTCCATTTGCATAACTCTCTGCATCACAAATCCTAGTATAGTAGTAAGAGAATGACATAAAATCAGCTGTATTTTTCAGTGCCTCTTCATCACCCTCGCTGAATTCAATATTGATCCCGATATCTTCAAAATATCTGAATGCATAACCAGGATAGTATCCACGCAGCAATACATCTGAATAGAAATATTCCATTTGATTATGACGGACAGTAGCCAAGACATCTTCTGGTTTTGGAGATGCTGCATAAGTAGGTCCGCCACATAACATCATTCCAATTTCTAAATCCGGATAATTGTCATGAGCGTATTTTGTTGCGTACCCACAGGCAACCATTTCATTGTGAACACCCTGATACTTTGCTTCAAGAAGATTGTCGACTTTGTCTTCTGCAATTCCTAAGTGATTAAAGGACTCATGCACGATTAAGTTAATTTGGTTAACAATGATCCAGAGTTTCACCTTTTCGTGGTAACGGTCAAACATCACCTGACAGAAACGAGTGAAGAAGTCGATCATTTCACGAGAATACCAGCCTTTGTATTCAGTAGTTAAGTATAAAGGCATTTCATAATGAGAGATCGTAATCATCGGAACCATTCCGTTCTTGATGATCTCATCAATTAAATCATCGTAGAACCGTAAACCCGCTTCATTTGGTTCGGTTTCATCACCCTTAGGGAAGATGCGGGTCCAGGCAACTGAAGTTCTAAATGTTTTCAGACCCATCCCAGCCAATAACTTCAAATCTTGTTTGTACGTATGATAGAAGTCGATCCCCCAGCGTTTTGGAAATATTCGATCGGTGCTATTTAGGGCTTCTTCAATATACTGAGTCGTAATTTCAAGATTCGTTTTTTCCTCAATCGGAATATCGGAACGGAATTCGTTAATATCCGCTACACTTAATCCTTTCCCGTCAATGTCAAAAGCGCCTTCTGCTTGGTTAGCTGCAATCGCGCCGCCCCATAAAAAGTCTTTAGGAAAACCAGTTGGTATTTTACTCATGGATCTTCTCCTTTTCTGCCTTTTCTAATCTTGCCAGCCTAGCGTCATAGGTTTCAAAAATCTTTATCATTCGTTTCGCAATGTTAATTTCACTATATATGGTCATTAATGTATCTTGGGCATGGGCGAAGAGCACAGAATAGTCACCAGTTCCACCTTGAGTTTCTTCTGAAATCGCATCTGTTTGAATACGATGGGCTTTGACGATTTCGTCATTCGCCCGTTTCATTTCCTCTTTAGCCGTTTCGAAATCACTCTTTTCAATCCCTTTTAAAGCATTCATACAATGAACGCGTGCATCGCCTGCGTGGAGAATAATTTGCATTGCATTTTGGGCATTTTTTTCAGTAATCATCGTTTAAGATCTCCTCGAACTCATTATTTTGCTGCTCTTAATTCGGCTTTTTCCTCTTTAAATTCGTTTTGCATTTCTTGTTTTTCATATACTTTGAAGAATGGATACCAAATGAGAGATGCTACAAGCAAACAGACTAGCATTAAGATGAGACCCGTAACTGTTCCTGTTGTAATCCATGTTGAGATTGGAAAAGGAACATACCATAAGTCAAATACGATTTTGGGAATTGGTGCAAAGTGAATAACTTTTGTTCCAATCCAAACGATGATTGGCAGGATAATTCCGTTCAGCCACATTGGCAGCATCATAATTGGGTTCCAGGCGATCGCCCCAAACACAACCGGTTCATTAATGTTAAAAATACCAGGGGTAATACTAGCCCGACCAAGTGCTTTCAGTTTCGCATTTTTTGAAAAAGCTAGCATGAAAACCAAAGGCAGGGTAGCACCGATGCCGCCGATCCAAAGGTAAGCCGAATACATGGTTTCAGACGTTACAAGATTTGAAGCTCCAGCAGTAGCATTTGCCGTAATGGCAGCCAATAAAACTGGTTTTGTTACAGGAGTCAGAACCCAAGTGGAAATTCCCATGGTGTATAAGAAACAGGTAATAAACATGATGAGCGCGAAGCCCCACGGTGATTCCATTACTTTTGCTAAAGGCATAAATAGATTTAAAATCAGATTGTATAAGTCAAAGCCAGCAATATCCACTGCTAACCAAGTTGCCACAATGACAACAGCAATCGGAAGCATGGAATCAAACCAAGCACGGACAAAATCAGGGATGACGGAATCTTCTTTGAAGAAAGAAAACTTTCCGAATAAACCCATGATCCAGCCAGTAAATACACCGGCAACGATGGCGATAAACATACCGCCTGCCCCTAATGATGAATGACTAAATCCAATGGTTTTATCGGCAATCACTTGCGGTGAAATAATGATTAAGAAAGTAATAAGACCAGTACAACCAGCGATAAAGCGTTGTTTACGCAGCCGTTTCTTCTCCATTAAATTAAATGGTATTAAAAAAGAAACCAAAAGGGATAACACACCCATTGTCCATCCGAACAGAGTCCAGAAATTAGGATAGTTTTTAATATGGAACACGTCACCAGGGATGGTTAATAAACAAAATAAAGAACCTAACAAAATAAATGGAAGTATTTGCATGATGGAATCTTTTAGCGTAATAACCCAAACATTATGATTAATTTTGTTCATTTTAGGTGAGAAGTCATTTTCAAGCCAACGAATCAATTTCTCCATTTAATAAAACACCCCATTCGTAGATTATTAAAATTCCTTCAACAAATCTTCTAAAGCTGCATCTCCATCAAGAGTGGAATAGTAGGTGGGTTTCATTAATAAAACTTTCACATCAGCTTCACCAATATACTCCTCAATTTCATCCAAAATATAGGCAAGGTGAGGACCAACCATTAAAGCATCGATTTCATCAATATAATTTTCAATTTCAGCTTCGCCGCGAGCTTTGATGTTAATGTCGAGATTGCGCTTGGCAGCCGCTTTCCGAATATTCGATGCCATAAAACCAGAACTTGCTCCAGATCCGCAAACTAATAATACGTTTAATTTTTTCATAAAGTATTCTCCTTTGTTCTGTAATTGGTAGCGCTATCATTGATACAAGTTTAGTATAAATTTGTTATTGGAATTTTCCCAATATTCCTTTACACTAGGGTGGTGCAAATCTATATATTGAAAAGTGCAAAAATCACCTTTTTAAATGAAGTGAGGGTAGATTCATGAATAGTAAATATAGAAATATCCTTCGTTATCTAAGTACTCAGCAAGAATGGACACCGTCCGGGCAGCTTGCTATTACATTAGGTATTTCAAAAAGAAGTGTGAAAACGTATATTGCAGATATTAACTCGATGGAAAAAGGATTAATTACATCATCAAAGATGGGTTATCGGGTTGACTTAGAAAAATTAAACCCTTTTTTATCGTCTATAAAAACAACGATTCCCCAAACACCAAAAGAACGTGCTGACTTTCTCTTAAAGAGTCTTGTGAATGCCGATCGTCCCCTTCATATTTTTGATTTAAGTGATGAATTGTTTATTAGTGATGTCACGTTAAAAGGTGATTTACGAAAAGTCAAAAAACGTTTGGCGGAACATAATTTGGAATTACAGAATTCTGGAGACTTTATTCAACTTGTTGGAGATGAAAAAAGTAAGCGCAAATTAATGAGCTCTATTCTTTATAGTGAGACAAATGATAATTTTTTAGATATTGATAAGCTAAAGACATCTTTTGAGGGCTTTGATATTGACTATATCCGTTATGTCATTGCGGAAGTCTTTTCAACGTATCACTATTTTACCAATGACTATTCGCTTACTAACATCATCCTGCATATTGCCATTGCGATTGATCGGATGGAGAACGGTTTTGTTTTTTCCAAACAGATGGAGGGGGAAACGAATCAGGAAAAGGAATACAAAATCGCTCATGAAATTGCTGAGAGACTTGAAGCTCATTTTCATGTGAAGTATTCGGAGGGAGAAATACGCGATCTTGCTCTTCTTATTTCGAGTAGTGGAACAAGCGTCAACTTCATGCATCTGCAACTTTCAGATTTGCATGATGTAGCAGGAATACGCTGCATAAGTGTGGTAGAGAAGATACTGGAAGATTTGCGAAATAATTATTATATAGTGATTGAGGATAGTGAATTTTTGGTCCGCTTCACCCTTCATATTAAAAATCTTCTCATGCGTTTGGAGAATCAATTTGTCAGCAAAAATCCGTTAACCTCTACCATCAAGATCAATTGCCCGTCTATCTTCGACTGTGCCGTGCATGTATCGTATACGATTAAGGAAGAAACGGGATTCACGATGAATGATGACGAGATTGCTTATGTTGCCTTTCATTTAGGATATGCTTTAGAGATGCAGAAACAGGCGAATTCAAAAATTACTTGTTCGATTCTTTTTCCGTTTTATTATAATTACAACGTCCAACTGACTGAACAGCTGACAAACCATTTTGGCGAAGATTTGCTTATTCAGCATGTTGTTACGAATGAGAGGGAATTGGCTGTACTAAATAGTGATTTAATAATTTCAGCCGTGCAGCTAAATTCTGTGCCAACCATGCCATTTGTTATCATTAATCCTATTTTCTCTAGTTCGGATAAAACCAAGGTAGCCAATAAAATTAATGAAATAAAAGAAATAAAGCGGAAAGAGTCATTCAAGAAAAATCTTGTGGCCATGATGGACGAGCAGCTTTTTCAAATTGATAATACAGCAGGGAAAAAAGAGGAAACGTTAACGATTATGAGTGAGAGGATGGAACAAAGAGGATTGGTGGAAGGTGGTTTCCTCACGAATGTGAAAGAACGTGAAGCCATGTCTTCAACCGCTTTTGGCCGTATAGCTATTCCTCACGCAATCAAAATGGATTCCAAAAAGACGGGTATGTTTGTCTTAATCAATAATAAGGGGATAGAGTGGGATGATTCTTCTGTCAATCTAGTTCTACTACTCTCTGTTAAAAAAGACGATAAAAGACTGTATCATGATGTATTCGATTCACTGGCATCCATTTTGACGGAAGAGGGAAATGTCTCTCAAATTCTGACGGCTGAAAATTATCAGAGCTTTGTTGATTTACTCGTTTCGTGTTACTAGGGAGAACCATGGGAAACCATCTGATTTTGTAGAAAAATGGGATATTTCCTGCGGAATATTCAGAGGCATCTCGACATTCTTATTGCCTTCTTTGGAGGGAAAATCTCTATCATTCAACACTTACAGGCGATTCAACCAAATGTTTGATTAGTATAGCTTATTTGGTATTTAGTCGAAATGGTGTCGGTTTGTGAGAGTTGTATATTGAATGCTGGTTTTGGATGCATTCTCTCTGAGAAAACAGGAAAATAGTTTGAAATGAAAAAACTTATAACAAAGAAACCTCAGAGACTGGTGAAAAATAGTAGTTTTTCACCGGTCTCGAAACATTCCTATGGCATTTATGCTGCTTTCCTGGCAGCCACTTCCTGTTTCCGTGTTTCCGGGAAGGTCGCCACCAGGAAGATGTATAAACTAGAGGCAGCGATAAAGAAAATCATGGCCGGTGTGTATCCGGAAGCCCCTAATATAAAGCTCCACACAATCGTTGCAATGGTTTGCCCCGCATAGGCGATTGCCCAAAATAAGCCGAACATAATCGTCAATCTTTGTGGCGTCATCCCTTTTAATTCATGGGGCAGATTCAAAAAGATTGGATACTGGATATACATTGCAAATCCTGACATCGAAATGAGTATATAGGATAGCATCGGAATTTTATTCGCAAAAACGATTGCTAGCGCAAAGGTTCCAACCATGACGACTCCCGAAAACAGGAGAGTCGGTTTTCGCGCTACCCCTTTATTTCCGATTCGAATCCCTGCGAAAGTACCGAGTATACCAAAGCCTGAGATTAATAGGTTCGTAACCGAGCCGTTTAATAAGGTATATTGATCAAATATGGCTTTAAAGCTCACTAGCGATAACACATACAAAGTTAAAAAGGAAGCAAACGCCAAGCCGTAGCGCCAAAGGAACCCGTCCTTAAGAGCGTCTCTATACCCATATTTTTTAGCTTTTCCATCGCTATCTCTTGTTTCAAAGGTCTCTGCTTTCCAAAGCCAGCCGATAAAAAACAAAATCGTTAATGAGGCAAAGAATGTTAATGTTAAACGCCAGTTGGCCACCATTTGCTTGGCAAAAACCGTAAACAAGACGGCAACAATAAAGGCACCCGCATTATAGGCAACGGTATTAGCCGCATTAATGCGCAGTTTTACATTTGAATTTTTGACATAGTGAGCCACGATGGGGTTCATGTAGACAATAACCATCGAGCCACCTACAGCCATGACCATCCGAGCTGCGGTATAGGCCCAGTAATTAGGCAGGTAAATAGCAACAAGTCCCATCATTAAAAGTCCAATCGCCATCCCTGCTGCTTTTTTCGGTCCTAGTTTCATGAGTACCATTGCTGCTAAGATGTTTGCAAATACACGTGCAGTCGTAATCGAATAATTCACTAATTGAGATATAATAGGATCCACCGGCCCACCGAAAAACGTTTCGGTTATTTGTGGGGTCAATGAAGAGCCCGCCACCCAGTTCATGGCAAAGGTTACATAAGCCAGCCACAATACCGCCATCATAAAATAACCTTTCTTTGTATGATTATTCGTATCCATATCTTCATCTGCTTTCATTAGTGATTTCATCTTTTCATTGAAAAAATGGAGTGCTTGCAACAATTCTAGATTACAGGTTTCATTGTTTCTTTTAATACCTTAACAGAGTGGTTAAATTGTTCTTTTTCTTTTTCATTTAACTCAATTTCAAGGACTTCACGGATTCCGCCGCGGTTAATGACTGCAGGTACCCCGATAAACACATCATTTTGTCCATATTGTCCATCTAGATAAGAGGAAACCGTAAGGATACAGTTTTCATTATTTAAAATTGCTTTCGTGATTCGAACGAGGGACATTCCGATTCCATAGTACGTTGCGCCTTTTCGTTCAATAATGTGATAAGCGGCATCACGGACATTCACGAAAATTTCTTCTAAGGATTCCTTGTTTAGTTTTTCAGCAGGGAGTTCTTCAAGCCTTTCGACACCCACTGCGGCACGGCTCCAAACGGGAAGTTCTGTATCTCCATGTTCACCAATGATATAAGCATGAACGTTTCTTGTGTCCATGTTAAAATGCTGGCCAAGCGCAAAGCGAAGACGTGCAGAATCTAGTACGGTACCGGAACCAATCACACGTTCTTTTGGCAGCCCGGACTCTTTCCAAGTCAGGTAGGTTAAAATGTCGACAGGGTTTGTTGCGACCAAGAAGATGCCGTCGAATCCACTTGCCATAATGTTTTTTACGATTTGTTTAAAAATTTTCGTGTTCTTTTCCACTAACTCCAAGCGTGTTTCACCAGGTTTTTGTGCCAAACCTGCAGTAATTACCACTAAGTCGGCCTGTGCACAATCTTGATAAGAACCGCTCCAAACATTGATAGGTGATGGAGCAAATGGGATTCCGTGGTTAAGATCCATTGCTTCGCCTTCTGATTTGGCCTCGTTCACATCAATCAGAACTAATTCTTCTGCAACTCCTTGATTAATCATAGAATAAGCATAACTGCAACCAACTGCACCAGTTCCAACTAAGACAACCCGGTTTACTTTTTTATTTCTGTTTTCCATGATGATCAATCTCCTTTATTAGTGGGTTTTAAATTGCTCTATTTCTAGTAGTGATTAATTGGTAATTAATAACTTGATGATGTTAGTATAACACTAGTTTGTGAATAATTTCACAATAAATGTGACAGTAATATGAACCTTCCTCTGAAAGCCTTTACAAACAGGAGATTGTATGAATGAATACGCTGTCATCTACTGGGAGAGACGATGGGATGGTTCTGGTTTTTTCACTAATCTCGGTAAAAACCAAGATAAACCTCCCAGTGAGTTTTCTAGAAAAAATAAACGGGCAGGGTGTTCGTCCAACCCATTTTTCTTTCTATTAATAAACTATATATAAATAAAACATTTTTTAGGAGGAAAATGGGTTATGAATTGTAAGGAAAAATACGAATGTCGTCAGTCCGTCATTTGGTGGGGTTTTAAGGAAAAGGAAAAAGAAAAAGAAAAAGATAATCAGCACGATAAGCAAGAAGAGGATTATAAAGAGCACAAGCGATGCAGAAATCTTGGCTGTTTATTTAAATGTACATGTTCGTAATTTTAAAAGGGAGTGTTTCTATCTAATTAGAAACCTCCCTTTTTTGTGACCTTAGGGGCGGTTCTGGTTGACACTATACCGCTAAAAGAAACATGAGAACCGTCTCCGTGGAATGAAGGAGAAAAAAGGAAAACTTTTTGTTGCACAAGTAAACCGACAGTGTTATGATATTAAAGTTGCTTTGAACGGTGGTTAATTCGTTAAAAGTGATTACGAAAAATAATAAATTATTATATTGACATAATGATAGAGATTCGATATAATAACAAATGTCGCTTCTGGCAGACAAGATTGTTCTTTGAAAACTAAACAAACAAAATCGTGCAAACAAACAATATTAATCGTGTTTCTTCTATTAATATAGTAAGAACACGAGCCAACGTAACAAATGAGCTAATCAACTTTCTTGGAGAGTTTGATCCTGGCTCAGGACGAACGCTGGCGGCGTGCCTAATACATGCAAGTCGAGCGAGACTCTTCGGAGTCTAGCGGCGGACGGGTGAGTAACACGTGGGCAACCTGCCTGTAAGACTGGGATAACACCGGGAAACCGGTGCTAATACCGGATAATCCTTTTCCTCTCATGAGGAAAAGCTGAAAGACGGTTTCGGCTGTCACTTATAG
>NZ_JMLP01000019.1 GCF_000686805.1 Bacillus sp. UNC41MFS5
CCAAATAAGCTTGCAACTCCAAGAACAAGTAAAGTAATGCTTATAAGAGAATCACTCATTCCTACATTTTTTACAAGGAATGGAGATAAATAAGTAAAAAGAATTCCGTACCCTGTCATTAAAAAGAAGGTGATTGATAATGCTAAAGCAATTTTTGGTTTTTTGAACATAGCCATTTGTCTCGTTAAAGGGATTGAAGCATCACCATTCATTTTTGGTATGGTATTTAAAACAATAAAAATGACAAGTAAAACTAATATTGCGGTACCGATAAATACAAATTTCCAGCCATACGTAGATGTAATAAAACGTCCAATAGGAACACCAATGATTAATGATGCGGTAAATCCCATGACAACTGTTGCAATTGAACTGGCCTTTTTATTAGCAGGTGCAATCTTGGCGGCGATATTTAAAATTGTAACGACCGCTACACCTGTACTTAAAGCCATAATAATGCGGGCAATTATAAATAATCCATACCCGGGAACAATCACTGAAAGTAAATTTCCTGCAATAAAAACAAATAACGCATAGATCAGTAATTTACGTCTTTCCATTTTAGCCGTTAATACCAGTAATATAGGTGTACCGATGGCATAGGCTAATGAAAAGACTGTAATTAATTGACCAGCCGCTCCAATTGACACTCCTAGAGCCTCTGCCATTTTATCCAAAATACCTGAGATGATGGGTTGTGAAGTACCGACTAAAAAACTTATCAGTGCTAAAATATAAATCCTTGCTGTATTTGACATGTGAAATTTTCTCCTCGATATATTATTAATTTATATATTTCTATATTTACATAAATACTGAAATAATTTTCAAAATGAAAGAACCTATTAAACCATTTTTTAATTTCCTCAAGAATTTGTTTCTTCGCTAATTTGACCCTTCCATTTTCTTCGCTTATTTCAGTTATTCAGTATTTCTATAAATAATGAAATTAAAAGTAAAATTATTCCGCTTTAACATTAAAGTAAAGCGGGAGCGTATTGAGCAAGGACTTCTCGTTGTAGACTGTAATATCTGAAGGTTCCCTCTCTGCGAACTGCTAATAATCCGCAATCGAGTAATGGTTTTAAATGATGCGTCAATGTTGAGTTGTTCGGGACTTTTAATTGATTTGCCATTTCTAGGCAAGCTAACTCTGATTGTTGAGTAAGTAATTTTACGATTTGTAAACGAGTCGATTCACCTAGTGCCTTATAGACTTTTACTGCAATATCATCATTCACTGTTAAAAACCTCCTTTCAGCAACCATTATTCCAGTATTTCTAGAAATTTTATATTTAATCAGAGATGCTCTGTCAATTGAGCTGCCATCACAAATATATCTAACAAACAAAGGAACATATAAAGCTATTTTTTTACAGCATAACGCTCCTCCTGAATAATTCCAATTGAATTGTCAATAAACGTAATTTTTTAAAAGTCGATCTATCCATACTTTATATTAAGTTGGCTTGCTCGTTTATGAAATCTGAGTAAAGCGATCAGTATAGTCTACAATTTTATACCAACAACCTTTACTTATTAGTGAAAGTAACGGTTGTTGGTATGTAAGCTGCTATTTATCAGTAAGATTGCTTACTTGTTTCATAAAATCGGCGATAAGGTCCTTTCCAAGCACACGTTGGTATTGAAGAACCCCTTTACCAGCAGCCAAAATCATTAGGGCAAGAGAATCGACATCGACTGAAGATTGAAGGTCACCTTGTTCCTGTATTTCCCGGAGTATATTCGTAATAATTAATAGTTCCTTTTCGCTTATTTCCTTTACCTTTTTCTGCATTGCCTCAGGCAAAGATTCAAAATCTGTTTGTAAGGACGAGATTGGGCAAATGTCATAACATCTAAATCGTTCCATTCTGTCCGTAAAAAAATTCTTTAGCTTCTCTTTTGGCGATATAGAGGCATTGCTATTCGAAAATCTATCCAATCGTTGCATGATCCTATCGGTAATCGCCGCTCCTAGATCCTCCTTTTTCTCAAAATGATAGTGAATGCTTGCCTTTGTGACACCCAGTTGTTTAGAAATGTCATCGTAGCTAAACGCTACATACCCTTTTTGTTGAATTAACTGCATTGCTAAATCTATTATTTGTACTTTTCGATTTTCCATAGTGCAATTTTAACTTACTAATAGGTAAGTGTCAATACCTCCATGATGTTACTGGCCACTTTTTATTTACCAAATCTATTTTTCCTCAATTGTTCATTTATTTCGCTATCTCGCCCGCGCTTTTTCCGTTATGTTACCCCTCGAAGACTCGGACCGACGGACGGATAGCATGTACCAGAGCAGCGTGATTAACGAGAAAATGCATACCGCAATTAAAGTGCCGTACACATTTTCATAGGCACGAACCAGCGAATTCTTTTTTTGAAATTCGAGTAATATACCGCAAACCGCAACGGAAAATGAACCGCCGAAAAACTGGATGAGTTGCATAAATCCCATTCCTGAACCGATCAACTTGTTCGGCAAAATACGTGACGTTTCGTAGTTTAAAGAAGCTAACGTTACAGAGGTCGCAGGCGAGAAGAATAGGTACCCGAGCAAGATGACAGTCGGTGATGTGCCTAGGTCTGCCCAAAAGGCTATCAAAACGAGAACTAAAATCCCATGCCCGAGTATCAGAAACCGCACACTGCCGTACTGGTCGATCCAGCGTCCGATGAAGAACGTGAGAAAGGCTGATAAAACGGCGCCTGGTCCGATAGTAAAGCCGATAGCCAACGGAGATTTGCCAAATAGATTAGCAAGTGCCAGTGGCATTAAAAACAAGTTACCGATATTCAGCACCATAAGGAAGAAACCGACAACAAGGAGTTTCCGGTACATTGGCTTTGCCAAGAGTTCCGGGTTGATAAAAGATTCTTTCGTGCGTTTGAGGTGCCAGACATGGGCAGCAATCGATAACAATCCGGCTGTCAGCCAGACGGCTGAACGTTGCGTTACGGCGGTGAGAAGAGTCACCGCATGGACGACAGTCAGAAAAGCGCCGGTTATATCAAACCGGAAAAGCTTTGGCTCCTCTTTGGGGAGCAGGCGCAGCAGAATTGGGAGAAGAGCAAGCACATGGCAAGAGACAGCAAATAACCATTTCCAGCCGATGTACTCGCTGATCATCCCACCGACGATTGGCCCGAGGCCAAATGCCATGGCAGTTCCCGCCGAAATCATTGAAATTGCTCTGCCTCGCCTTTCATAAGGAATATACCGGCTGGCTAAAACGAGGCCAAGTCCCGGCATCACGCCTGCGCCGGCGGACTGCGCAATTCGAGCTATTAGCAGAGCTTGAAAATTCGTCGCGAAGATGCCGAATACGGAAGAAAGCCCCAGTATCATGAGTCCAACTGCCAGCAATCTTCGAATAGGCAGGACGTCGGAAAGTCTGCTGAAAATCACCGTTGATAATCCATATCCGATCGAGTAACTTGAAACAATCCACGATCCAAGTGACGCCGAAACCCCGATATCCTTAATGATGCTCGGAATGGAGACGTTAAACATCGTCGTGTTCATCATGACGATGAACAGTCCGAACGTCCATACCGGCATTACGATTTTGTCATTCATATTGTTAGCTCCTATCCGATGTTATTTTTTATTCTTTAAATAAAGTGAATAATTCAATTCTCAACCTTTATTATTCGTCGTTTCAAGTTTAGCTAGGTAATCTCTTAAGAAGCCAATAGAGCGGTTTATATAAATGGGGTCATAATATAGCTTTGTCATCATAAGAGAACCCTCAATTGTGGATATAAATATAGTTGTAAAAGTTTCAGAATCTATTGTAGAAATGATTTCTCCGTTTTTTATCCCCTTTCGAACTATTCGAACAATCATGGAATATAAATCATTCATGGCCCTTACTGTCGCCTCCCGTAAATCGGGATGTGCATCATCTGACTCTATCGCTGCATTTAAGATCGGACAACCTCCAGGAATAGGCTTCCCTTCTACTAATAACAAAAAAACATCAAGTATAGCATACAGCTTTTCAATAGTAGTATTTTGGTTATCAATTGCTTTTTGAAAAGTCATGGACATGGTATTAATTGAGTAGGAAAATGCTTCCAATGAAAGTTCTGCTTTACTTTTAAAATGATTATATATTCCTCCCTTTTCCATCCCGGTTTCTTCCATGATAGCAGTAATAGAAGTACTCATATAACCTTCTATATTTAATAGCCCAGAGGCTTTTTCAATAATCATCTGCTTCGTTCGTTCGCCTTTGCGCATATTTTTGTCCTCTTTTCTGACTGATTTTTCAAACTGAACGGTCTGTTAAATTTAGTATAACTCTATAAGTCTTCAAAATCACTTTATCTTTATCTGAACATTGCAATTATATTGACAAATAAAATCTATTAAAGTATATAATAAAAACAGACCGTTTTGTATTTTTTATAATGGAGGGTTGTTAAAATGAGTAAAAAAGTTCTTGATATGCAAAAAATTATGAATGGTGAAGTTCCACCACCACCCATTGCAAGGTTAATTGGGGCGGAGCTGGTAGATGTCGAAGAAGGAAAAGCAGTTTTTGAATTAGAATGTAATACAGAAAAACATGCAAATCCTATGGGGACAATCCACGGTGGGATTCTATGTGATATTGCCGATATGGCGATGGGTGTAGCCTTTGCGAGTACATTAGAAACTAATGAATCCTTTACAACCGTTGAACTTAAAATTAACTATTTAAAACCCGTCTGGAACGAAAAAATTATAGCAAAAGGAGAGGTTATGAAAAGAGGAAACACTATAGGGTTGATTAAGTGTGATGTTTTTGATGAAGGAGGTTCCCTAGTCGCCCATGCTTTAAGCACATGTATGATTCTTCGAGGAGAAAAATCAGCAGGAAGATAGGAGTACAAATTTAGCTTATAAATTACTGGTAATGTTCCAGCGGATCCAAATGGTTTATTATCTTATCAAAACAAGAGTCTAGCTGTTCATTTTTGTTTAACAGAAAACAATAATCATTTATAAAACAGCCTTATTTTATATATTAGTTTTTTGGCAGGGGGTCATAAAAACTGAAAAATGGTGATATTATAATTTTCAATGGAGAGAAATTTATCATTCAATGGATATATGAAAGTGGGTATTGTGAAATAAAACATATTGACAAAATTAGAAATGAACTTGTCCATATTTCAGATATTCAAATCCATTTGAAACAAAACTTTAAAATTTAACAAAAATTTCTCTCTTATTTAACCATAGTGCTTGAGTGGATGATGATAAAGCTGCTTTTTACAGCAGCTTTATTTTTTGTGTTGGCGTGGCCTGTTAGTAAAGAACGGGTGCAATAGTTTAAGATTATCAACTGTTTAAGCGTCTTTTTTTGCTTGTTGCACTACCATGAAAATTAAATTCTGTGAGATCCGAAAAATAGTTTTGAATTGAGCATTTATGTCTAAAACGCCTCTGAATTGTCCTGAGGCGTTTTATTTAATTCTCAGTATTAATTTTTTGGTATTAAAAATGTAAGACAAACTTATATTGCAGAACACTTTCCTCCACAAGCCATTTATTTTTTTAATAAATTAGATCCAACCAATGAATTTGATTTATTCAACAACCTGGAGAGTGACGTCAATATTCCCTCTTGTGGCTTTTGAGTATGGACAGAATTCGTGGGCCTTATGTACAAGCTCTTCTAATTTTTCCTTTTCCACACCAGTCCCTTTTACTTGCAACGTTACCGCAATTTTGAATCCTTGATCGGCCTCATCTTTTAAGAAATCTACATTTGCCGTTACTTGTGATTCGAATTTGACATGTTCCTGCCTTGCGATGTGCTGTAAAGCCCCATCGAAACAAGCAGAGTAACCGCTAGCGAACAACTGTTCAGGGTTTGTCGCGTTTGGTAATTCTTTCGCTCTTGGGGAGCCGGGCATTGCTAAATCCACTTTTATCTTGCCATCAGATGATTCAACTCTGCCTTGTCTTCCTCCACTAGCTGTTGCAGATGATGTGAATAATGGTTTTGTAGTCATCGATTTTCTCCTTTTTAAAGAATAATGTCTTGCCTTAATGTTCACAAAGAGATAGCTTATTACCCTTAATTCAAAACCTAACATTTTGAAAAGCTAATCTGAAATTTCCGACTAGCTTTTCTTATCGGTCAAAATGTTATTGATTCGCTTTTTTGACCCACTCCGCAACTGTAACGGTACGTTTAGCTTGATGTTTAACAGCGGCCTGTACGTCTTCGATCATTTTCCCATCTTGTCCAACAGTAACACTTGTTCCATAAGGGTTACCACCTGCTCCGAAGGTGACTGGATCTGTATAACCAGGAGCTGCTACAATTGCACCCCAATGATACATGGTGGTATAAAGGGATAAAATCGTTGCTTCTTGACCGCCATGAGGATTTTGTGCAGAAGCCATGGCGCTAACTACTTTGTTTACAAGTTTTCCGTTAAACCATAAACCTCCGGTTGTATCCAAAAATTGCTTCATTTGTGCAGGCATGTTACCAAATCGCGTAGGTACACTGAAGATAATGGCATCTGCCCATTCCAAATCATTTAATGTTACTTCAGGTACTGCCTTTGTTGCTTCAACATGAGCTTTCCAACCAGGATTTCCTTCAATAACTGATTGTGGTGCAAGCTCAGGGACTTTTAATACTTTTACTTCAGCACCCGCTACTTTTGCTCCTTCTTCAGCCCATTTTGCTAATTGATAGTTTGTTCCACCCATGCTGTAATAAATTACGGCTAATTTTACATTTGTCATAGTTTCGACCTCCTTTTCTGATGAATCCCCAAATAGTTTTGATAAAAAACCCATTTTAATACACCACCTATTTTCTCAATCATTTTCAATTAATATTCATTATAATGCCGTTTCTTTATTTTTTTGATTCTCATTAAAAAACAGTTGATTTATATTCGATTCATTGTCTGAAATTTTTATTATTTAATTATAGTTTGCGATACCATTGTGCTGCTTCTTCTACCTCTTCGACGGTTAACTGATGGCCTCTATTCTCCCAATGAAGTTCAACCTTTGCGTTTGCGTGCTCAAGTAACGATTGTAGTTCAGCAGATTCCAATGGTGAGCAGATTGGGTCATTTGTTCCAGCAGCAATAAATACTGACTTCCCTGACAAATCTGGAAGATCAATTCCTTTTCTCGGCACCATTGGATGATGAAGAATGGCACCCTTTAATGCATTTTGATAATGGAATAATAAACTAGCGGCAATATTTGCGCCATTTGAATACCCAATTGCCAAAATATTATTTCGGTCAAAACCATATTTTTGTGATGCTTCGTCAAGAAACTCATTTAACTCCTTTGTTCTGAATATTAAATCTTCTTCATCAAAAACTCCTTCAGCTAATCTTCGGAAAAATCGAGGCATTCCATTTTCCAATATATTCCCACGTACACTTAATACTGAAGCCTCATCATCAATTCTTCCCGCAAGTGGCAGCAGGTCTAATTCATTTCCACCTGTACCGTGTAGCAACAGTAAAGTTGGTTTTGATGGATCAGTCCCCTTATTAAATATATGTTTCATCATTTATCTCCTTCCAATACTCGAACCTCCGCAAAAGGTAAGGTTTCTTCTAATTCTTCACGCTTTGACTCTAACCATGAAGGTAACATAAGTTTTTTTCCAAGTTCAGCGACAGGTTCATCAACCGAAAAGCCTGGCGGGTCGGTCGCTATTTCGAAGATGATTCCCCCTTCTTCATGAAAATAAAGAGCTTTAAAGTAGTTTCCGATCAAGTATTTCTGTCGGATCGTCCAGAGGCTTATCATATCGAAACAATTCTTCCTTTTCGTGAATTAATCTAATTCTCTTACTTCAATCGGAATCAATACTTGCTCAATTTCTCCTCTATGCGGTTCGTATTGTGATGGCAACATCAATTTTTCTCCCATCGTCGCCAATGATTCATCATGAGCGAATCCAGGTGGATCTGTTGCAATTTCAAATAGAATTTCTCCATGTTCTCTAAAGTAAATCGCATTAAAGTAGTTTCGATCCTGTACGGGTGTAACACCATACCCGTTCGTCTCAACATACCTCTTCCAATCCAATTGATCCTGGTCATCTTTAGCCCGCCATGCAATATGGTGTACTGTTCCTACACCCATTTGACCGCGTCCAATAGGAGTTAATTTTAGGTCGATAATATTTCCGATATCTGCAGAAGAACGATAACGAGCGAAATCTCCTTCTTTTCCGATTAATTCAAGTCCCATTACATTTTCTAACAATTCCCCGGTTTTGTTAGGTTGTGCAGATAAAAGAGTTGCGCCGCCAAACCCTTTGATAGCAACTTCAGGAGTTACCCCACCGAAAGTGAATGTATTGACTTCCCCTTTTTCTCTTTCAACAATTTCCAAGTGAAGTCCATGCGGATCATCAAATTCTAAATATTGCTCTCCAAAGCGTTCCATTTTAGTGAATGAAACATTGAATTTTTCAAGTCTTTTTTCCCAAAATTCCATAGCACCTTTCGGAACAACATAAGAAGTGACCCCCACTTGACCGTCACCAATGATTCCTTGACGAGCACCAGCCCATGGGAAAAAGGTAATAATCGTACCTGGTTTTCCCCCTTCATTACCGAAATAAAGATGATAAGTACCAGGATCATCAAAATTTACCGTTTGTTTCACTAATCGTAACCCAAGAACTCCAGCGTAGAAATCTACATTTTCCTGCGGATGCCCTACAATTGCTGTTATATGGTGAATACCCATGGTTTTCTTTGTCATTTTTGTCACTCCATTATCTAAAGTTTTTTTACCAATCATTTTAAATTGTCTGATCCTTAGTAAAACTTAAATTGTATTAATCTAATCCATAATAATTATTTTGTACAATTGATATAATTAAACTCTATTGCAATCAACTGTTTTTAATTCAATAATCTCTAATTCGAGATATTTATTCTAAAAATTCATTTTTTCACTTTTTTAATTTTTTTCAAAAGATTGACTATTATCTGTGCCTCATCAGGGTTTAATGAACCAAAAATATCATCCACCAATTCTTGATGTTTTGGCATGATTTTCTCCATCAAATCAATTCCAGCATCAGTTAATGTCACATGTATTACACGCCTGTCATCAGGACATGGAAGTCGATTTAATAAACCTTTTTGTTCTAATTTGTCAATAACATACGTCATCGAACCACTGGATATTAGGATGCTATTACCAATCTGCTGAATCGTTTGTTTTTCATTATGGTAAAGGACTTCTAAAACCGAAAATTCTGTAATACTTAGGTTATTTTTGGCCATCTCATCCCTTATTCGCTCCTGGATTACTTTTGAAGTATGCATCAATTCTAGAAATGGTTGGTTGGCGCATTCTCTTTTCATTTTAACCACCTCTTCTAATGAAATTTCTCGTTTTAAAATATCTCGGATTCGAGATATTAATAAAAATAATATAATTTACAATGTTATTTTAGTCAAAATCTCATTTTATTTGGATTAAACTTCAGATTTAATTAATCATTTGTTGAGCTTCACGAAGTTGAAAAATTCGATTTTTACGAGGCATAAATCTACGAATTTCTTCTCCGTTATATCCGACTTGTAACTTTTTTTCATCAATGATTAACGGTGTTCGTAATAATTCTGGGTTATCTTTAATGATTTTGTACAATTCTTGAAGTGATAAAGATTCAATGTTGCCATTCAATTTTTGAAAAGCTTTCGAATTTTTTGAAATGATTTGATCTGTACCATATTCTGTTAGATGAAGAATTTTTTTAATCTCATCGATCGTAATCGGTTCAGATAAAATGTTTCTTTCTTTGTAAGTAATTTGGTGGTCCTCAAGCCAAGCTTTAGCTTTACGGCAATATACACAACTAGGTGTTAAATATAAAGTTACCATTTTAACAAGACCTTCCATTTAATACTTTTTTTAATTTTATCTCAAATCTAATTATCTCAAATTAAAGATAACTTAATTATAAATAATTTTATCAATTTGTCAACAATCTATTTTTATATTAAAAAATGGAAAAAATTATATTATTACCTAATGGATCTTTTCCGTTGCTGGTATAAATTTTTAAGTTCAGCTCCATGATAAAGTATTCGAGGCAATTTATTAAAATCATATTGAATTACTTTATCAAAGCTATCTAAATAAGCATGTGAAGAATGTGCAATCATAAGATTTAGCACTTTTTCTTTTGTATTAAAAATAATGATAGGTTTATTAAGCGACCATGCATATCCCACTTCCCACATTGTTCCAGGATCCTGATCGTTATAAACTGCAAAGATAATATCGCTATACTGAATGGCATTTACATCCGTAACAAAGTTTTGATATTGCCATTGATAAGATCCAAAAGGAAACTCACTTTTGTATTTTCGTGGAGAAAAAACATTTAATCCTTTATTAAATAAAATTATTTCTAACTTTTCTAACAGTGCAATTTGTTCTGAGTTAAAAAATGGTCCTGCCAAATATACGTTCATTTATTGACCTCCAAAGGGTTATAAAAATAATTATTAAGAGGTTTATGAAAATAGAAATCACAAATGACGTACCTCTTTTAACAACTTTTGAGTAACAGAACCTTTTGTTATCTCCTCCCATCGGGAACGAGCAGATTGCTGAAACACTGATTGAACTGGATGAATCCTATGATTCTCAGTTCAACAAGGAAAGTATATTTCATACAATCACCTAATGCCTCTTGGTCAGCTACTAAACTTTAGTCAAAAAGCGTTCCTGCTTATTTCATTTAAGGAAACAGCGGAATTTCTTTAGCTGGTATTTTAGGTGAAACTGAATATATTAGTGGATTTTCTCACGGTAATTCGCAACTTCGACATGCAGGATTACATTTGGATGAAGCTAGTTCTGGGAAGTGGAAAGGGAAATTTGTTTTATCAAAACGCGGAAGGTCAAGGTTACGGCGATTCCTTTACTTAGCCACAACGAGCCTAGTAATGAATAACCCAGAATTCCAAGCAATGCACACCCATAATGTTAAAGTTTTAAAAATGAAGAAAATGGAATCAATTATGAAGTTGATTGGTAAGTTGGCCAGAATTTTTGTAGGAATGGCTCGAAGAAATGAATCCTATAGATCTGAAAAACTCCAAATACCAACATCTATAGCAGCTTAGTAGAATGAATTTTTAGAACATCAATCTTTCTCAATACGGACAATGAAATAGTAAATCTTTAGTTTTTACAAATCGAATGTTGGTTATTTTGAGTTCGTGACCATAATGTTATCACTTTATTTCTATTCGGCACCAAACCCTATGTTACCGACATCATCTGCAGATCCTGTTTTAATTGGTCTGCAGATTATTTTATTTACTTTATTAATTTTTACTGTTTAGCATATTACGAAATTGACCATTAATCTGCGTTATTGTAAATGACCTCAACCTTGAAAAGGACGAGTCTTGTATTCTTTCTAGTTATTTATTGTTACCGACAGTTTCTATAAATGTTTATTTATCAAGTGGTTTGCTACCTATTGTATTTCCTAATAATCAAAAATTATCGCTGATTATTTTAAGTTGGGTGCCAAAAGCATGCCACTGGGGATGCCATTTAATCCACCTAAATATAAGGCACTTTGTAAAAAGTAATCTTAATATTTTTACTACACACGAAAACTTATTTTTACTTATTTTATGTAACTCACGGCACATTACAAAATTATAAATGTATTTGAACTAATGGAATATGATTTACTAATTTTTATTAAGATTACTTAATTGAACAAAATAAAGAAAAATATGACGAGGTTTTGAATAATAAAAATCCAAATTCCTCGTCATTTCCTTTTTATGTCTATTTTCATATTCACTAGTTAAAGCGTAAAAAATAAAAAAGAATACGGACGATTGTACCATTACTTCTTTGTAGATATTAGCCCTGTTTTATCGACAACCCTTGGCCAACATAATTTTAATCTTCGACAAATAGTTGTACTAAATACTTGGTTTTTCCTCTTCATTAAATCATAATCCCTTTGATTCGTTGAACCGATTCGAAGCAATTCTTTTTTTAAATCTTCAAGGGTTTCTTGATTTGATTTCAACAAAACCGCCCCCTAATTTTTTCAAAGGAATGCACATTTCATTTATTTAAATTTATCAACAGTTTCTCTTTTATCAGCCACGCTCCTCCAATTACGCCTGCATTATTTCCTAGTGTTGCAGTAACAATCTCAACACCTTGAGCCACTCTTGGAAAAGCAAAAGAAATAAATTCCTGTTTCAAAGGTCCCAAAAGTGCGCCACCTGCTTTTGAAACTCCGCCTCCTAGTACAATTTTTTCTGGATTTAAGGCATTAGCTAAATTGGCAAGAGCCAGTCCTAAGTTATATACAACCTGTTGGATGATTTTCTTAGAAATTTCATCCCCTTCGTTTGCAGCATCAAAAACTTTCTTGGCTGTTAGGGTTTGATTTTCCTCATAAAAGTCCCTTAATTTACTAGTACAATCAGTAACAGATAGTTCCTTTTGTGCTAAATGGACAATTCCTCTTGCAGACGCAACAGTTTCTAAACATCCCGATTTCCCACAATTACAAGCTGAACCATCCTTAGGAACAGAAGTAATATGACCAATTTCACCACCAGCTCCATTTGCACCATGTACAATCTCACCATTAACGATAATCCCACCCCCTACGCCTGTCCCTAATGTTACAAAGATCAAATTCGTAGCTCCCTTGCCAGCACCTTTCCACATTTCACCGATTGCTGCAATATTGGCATCATTTTCAACGACAACTGGCAAAGAAGTTTCCCTCTCAAGAATATCTTTTAAAGGAAAGTTCTCCCATCCCAAATTAACAGCTACCTCTATGGAACCATCATCCTCATTAACAGGCCCCGGCGCTCCGATTCCAATACCGATTAGCCGATTTTTAGTTTGATTTAATTCCTCCAACTTTTGATCAATCGATCTTGCAATCGCTATTGGAATAAACTGACCCCTTTCTCTTTTGTCAGTATCTATCTCCCAGCTATAAATGATTTCACCATGCAAACTAATAAATGCCATTTTAATCGTGGTGCCACCTAAATCAACACCAACTAACCATTTTTCATCCATACCCATCACTCTATTTCTGTATTATATTTGTGATTTTCCTACTTCAGCGTTCCAAAAAAGCCCTTGAAATCTACTTAGTTTTATTTATATCTCTTTTTTATTTATACAGCTAGCAACACTTTTTATAAATTAATCTATGCTGATATTAATGATTTAAACGGTATTCCGCAGCTTAGTACTACTAGGCTACACCTAAATAAAGATGAAACACATTGAGGATTCAATGCGTTCCATCAAAGTTCTATAACTCTATTACTTATCTCTATAACTATTTTATTTTCGTCGGTTTTATATTTTCAGTTCCGTCGCGGTCAATGACAATCATTCCCCAATATTCCAGACTTGGAAGAGTAATAACTATCTCTTTATTCTCCCATTTATATTGAATTTCTTTTAATTGTCCCTGATCTGCATCCGGGCTTGCCGTATAAACTTTTAAGTCAGGCAGTTCTTGTTGGCTCTTTCCAATAGGATAGTGTACCGTTATATCATTATACTTATTCGGTGTTAAAGCGGCATTTCTCCAGTTTGAATCATTATTTAAGAGATTGATAAGATGAACAACATCGTAATCCTCAAATCCTTTATTATTACTATTTTCCCTGACAATCGACCAAATGGTATTTTTCTCTCCATTTCTGCTAACTTTAAGTGGCTGCCCTTTTTCCTCCACCTTTATCAATCGATCCGTCTCTTTACTATCAAACAGAAGATTTTCGTAAGCAGCGAAGAACTTATAGTAATCCTTCATCGATCCTTTAAGAGGACTTGTCATTTTTTTGCTACGATTTGGATAATATTCATGGGCCAACATGTTAGGTCCTTCTTCATATTTTTCAGCAGTACCCAATTCAATATGTGTTGCACCCAGAGCCGCTAATCCCGCATCCATTAAACGTACTGATGGTTCATCAAATAGGCCTATTGTCATTCTGCGTAAATCAATAGATCCTTTTTGATTTTCCTCTTGTTTCAATGTTATTTTATGTTTCCCTGAGTCTAAACCTGGTAAAACAACGTATCCATCCTCACTATAGGAATCCTTACTTCCTGTACTCTTAAATGCAACCGTATAAGGTTTCCTATTGTCATCTAATATCTGTTTTCCATCTACATAAATTTCCCTTACTGTATCTGCTCCTGCATTAGCATAAGTAAAGATAAAACTAGTCTCTCCCTTTTGAGCTAAATTTACGTCAAACGTTACTTCGTCCCCTGCATGCCCGAAATTTAACAATGTATCTTTGTAGATATGCATTGGAGGAAGAGAATTGGTAGATTCTGCTTGATATTTTTTACTTCCTATTTGCAAATAATCCAACTTCACCCCGTCATCATCGAGATTTTCCACTCTAATGGTTATCTTATTTTTTCCTTCTTTCAAAGGAATTCCAGTCATGGTTTCATCTTTCCAACTGTTACTATAAGTAAAGCTAATGTTTTTCATTTTCTCATCATTTACATAGACAGAACGATTTGCAGTTCTTTTCGATAAAGAGTCATTGTTATATCTCCAGACTAAATCAAAGTTTCCTGTATGTGGAGCATTTACCTCAAAAGTTAAGAAATCCCCATCTTCATTAAAATCATACACATTTCCTATTGAAGTAGTAATTCCATTACCCTCCGGAGCAAATACTGCTTCTTCGACTTGATATTCTTCATCACCAACCAGTAAACTATCTAAATTGATATACTCACCATTTGAAGCCAGTTCAAACACAACCTCATGCTGGCCAGCAGGGACAGTTGCTTTTATCGACTTCTCAACCATCGCACCATCCCAACCACCTGGTGTACTGGAAAATATATTTTCAGAAACTGTTTTTCCATCAACATAACTGTTGTTTGCTGGAATTAATTTTCCATCGACATAGATATTTACTTTTGGATTATTGCCTGTTTTATATTTAAATCTTAGTGTATCAGTTTCCCTTTGATTATTGACAGTGAAAATAGCACGTTCGCCTGCGCTTCCAAAGTTATCAGTCTTACCAGGAGAAACAGCAATACTACTAGTTCTTTCCACAAAAGGATTCCATCCAAGGTCGGCTTGTTCAGCTTCTATCACTCTATTATTCACTTCAAAATTGTCGACTTCTATTCCTGTTTCAGCGGTTTGTCCTTCCATCTTCAGTTGTATCTCATTTGTTCCTTTAAATAGATAGATTGGAATTTCAACTTTATTCCAGCCATCGCCGCTTGTTTTGGAGAAGTTAACCACTCCAGCTTTTTTACCATTAACGAAAAAGCTTCGTTGTGTTACACTGCCTGCATTTTTATACGCAACGGAGATTGGATATTCTTTTGACTCATTAGCATCTACTTTAAAAGATACATAATCTCCCTGTTGTTTAAAGTTACTTATAGAATTAGTTGATTTTTCCAATATAGGTTGCCGTGTTGGCTCCCAGCCGATTTCTGCTCTTTCAGCTTGGAATCGCGTATCTCCAACCATCATGTAATCAACTTTCCCCCCTGTATCGTTGGCACCTTCTACTTTTAGAACAACTTTGTTTTCTCCTGCTTTTAACGGCACTTGAATTTCTTTAGAATTTTCAAAAGCTTCCCAGCCACCAGTAGGTTCGAACTTAATAGAATCAAAAGCGAGTTCATCATTGACATACATATGACGATTTACAGCCACGCTTTCAACACCATATCCAAATTTAATTGGGTATGTTCCTGCCTGATCTTCATTCACTGTAAATTTAATAAAGTCTCCGTCTGTATCAAAGTTATATACATGTCCAATTTTATCTACTTTACAACTGATTAGTTCCGCATCTTCTGCCTCATATTCTTTTTCAAACAAATCCTTTTTAACAACTATACTATCTACGTTTAACCAGAGATCATTAGTATTGAGTTGAAGTTTTATTTGATTTGTTCCTTTTTCTAAATCTAATGATAAATTTTTAATCGCCACAGGATTTCCCCATCCTGTTTTTTCATTAAAAGTTATCGCATTATTAACGATTTGATTATTGACAGATAATTTCCCTTCAGGGCTATCGCCATTATCATGTCCGTATTTGAGAGAAACATTGTAGGTTCCTGCATCAGGAATATCTACTTTCCATATAATTTGATCTTCGTCCTTTTTTCCAAAGTCCCCAACCCAACCAGGAGTTTTTTGAATACGCGATACAAATTGCTCTGATTTAGGAACACCTTTCACATCTGCCACCTCATAGTGGTCTCCGGTAGCCTGCTTATAATTCATATATCCAGCAATGACAACAGCTTTTCCACCATTTGTCTTACGGGTTTCCTCAACTACTTTTACTAAATCTCGATAGTTGTCTTTATCCTGCCAAATTTCACTATAATCAAAATCTGTGTTTGTAGATGGAATCGGAACATCCTTGTAACCTTCATTTCCACCAACCATATTGAAGGTAACAAAATTTTTCTTATTATCATTCTTTACAAGAGAATCTTTTACTGAATTAATCAGAGAATCATAGTCCTTTGAAAAATAACGTTTCTCACCACTGTAATCATATAAGTAATCATTATCATTCGCGCCCCACTGATCTAGGTGTATGCCGTCAAAGCCAAATTCGTTTACACTTCTAGTAAACTCTTTGTTAATGTATTTTTGCCATAGTGGATTGCCTGGATCCTGCAGGTATAGGCCTGTATTCGCCCAGTCAAAGAAAAAACCTTCCTGATCAGCAAGTTTAGGATTTGGGAATTGAGCATTCTTCCGATACAGCCCCCATTCTTTTTTCACTTCAAAATCCTCGTAATTTTCCCTAGCTGCATAATTCATTTGGTAAGCTAAGGCTGCTGCATTATATTTTTGCGCTGCTTGAACTTGCTGTTTTATGGACAACGGAAAAAGTTTACGGCCTAATAAATCATTATAAGCAGTATTCGGTCCGATCTCCTGTGTAATAAAATTTCCTTTTTCGTCTAAAAGTGGTTTCCCGCTGCTATCCGTTTTGGAATAAACAGATACATCGTGCCGCCACATCCAATCATAAAATTGAAATCCATTTAAATAGTATTCTTGTGTAAGCTGCTTCATCTTCTTATCACTTTCAGCTGTTGTCTCTTTAGGAAACTCCGTTGTATAACCGTACCGTGGATAATGAGTCCAATCACTGGAGACATCAATTGCTGCTGTAAGAACTTGATTGGAACCCTCAATGGATGCTTTCACCAGATAGCCTCGAAAGTCTTCAGCGGAAGGTGTCCATACGATTTCCACTCCCTTTAGATCCTTCTTGACCAGAATATTTTTCTTACCTTCCGCGACCTTCTCATTTAAATGATAGACTTCCAAATTAAGCGTGCCCTTCCACTCTTGGGATGAATCGAACAACAGCGACATCGTTACTTTTTCTCCCGGATTATAACGTGATTTGTCTACCAAAAATGCTTGAATAGGTTCTGCAGGTAGTTGCTTTTTAGCTGCCTGAGATATTTGCTCGCTAGTGGCGTGAGCTTTGATCACTGGTGTAAACGGCACCGACGTTAATGCCAAATTTAATGCTACTAAACTGATAAGTGAAAACTTTTTTCGTTTACGTTTGAAAATTTTCATGCTTTCCTCCTTAGTTTCTTAAGATTTATGGAAGCGTTCGCCAAAACTAATCTTGTATTCCCTTTCGGAAAAGGATGTTAGGTTTATTTTCATTTAAATTACAAAATTTTGTAACCGTTAACATTACTTTGTTGGTGTCTTATATTTTGTTCATGGAAAATAGAAACATGTTAGAGGGAGTTTTTTATTATTACTAGTTGAGAGATAAAAAACACCAAAATTGACTGAGTTTTATAGGAACATAAAAACTGTACAAATTTCTATTAAAATTGTCCTTCACCCCCCAAAAAAAGACCCTGCCAATTAAGGCAGGGCCAAACAAATAAACATTATTTAAGCAAATATACTCTAGCTTCATAAGGCTTCAAAATAAATAAATTAATAGAATCTCCTGCATCAACTTTATAGTTGCCAATTAACAACTCTGCTATATCAAGTTCAAACTCTTTTGGCAATTTAAATGGCGATTCCTCAGCAGAGAAATTGCACAAAACAACTAATTTTTCATTCTCTAATGTTCGCGTATATGCATAAATCTTTTCATCATCTTCCAAAATCAATTCATATTTTCCATATACAATTATTTCGTTTTCTTTACGCAGCTTAATAAGCTGCTGATAGTAATGAAAGATGGAGTCTGGATCAGCAATAGCTTTTGCCGCATTGATGTCCTTATAATTTGGATTCAACTTTAGCCACGGAATACCTGTTGTAAAACCTCCATTTTCACTGCTATCCCATTGCATTGGCGTTCTTGCATTGTCGCGGCCCTTATTATAGATTGCCTCCATTATTGTATTGTGATCTGCATCACCTTTTGCAACTGTTTCCCTATACATATTGTGGATTTCAATATCATTGTAATCTTCCAAATTTTCAAAACGAACGTTTGTCATCCCAAGCTCTTCACCTTGATAGATGTATGGGGTTCCTTTCATCATATGAAGGAAGGTACCGAGCATTTTACCTGATTCAACCCTATATTCCTTGTCATTTCCGAAACGGGAAACCATCCGCGGCTGGTCATGGTTATTTAAATAAAGACTGTTCCACCCCTTGCCGTCCAGATCGTTCTGCCATTTTGACATGACGTCCTTCAAATCGGCCAACTTCCATGGTTTTACATTCCATTTGCCGCCAGGACCTGAATCTAGATCCATGTGCTCAAAGGTGAAAATCATATTCAATTCTGTACCTTCATTGTTAGCATATTTTACGGCATCATCAGTAGATGCACCCGGACTTTCACCCACTGTCATGATGTCATATTTCGATAGAACTTCACGATTCATTTCCTGCAGGTACTCATGGACACGCGGACCGTTCATGAAGAAATCGCCGCCCCAGTCGTACTGCTTCCCTCCAGGTGCACTTGGGAGTCCATCTACTTTGGAAATCAAGTTAATAACATCCATTCGGAAACCATCTATTCCTTTATCCAGCCACCATTTCATCATGTCATAAATTTCTTTTCTTAAGGTTGGATTATCCCAATTCAGGTCTGGCTGTTTTTTACTAAAAAGATGAAGGAAATATTCTTCGGTTGCTTCATCATATTGCCACGCCGAACCGCTGAAAAAAGAGGTCCAGTTATTTGGTTCTGTCCCATCCTTTCCCGGCCGCCAAATATAATAGTCACGATACGGATTATCCTTCGATTTACGGGACTCGACAAACCAGTGGTGCTCATCTGATGAATGATTTACTACCAGATCCATCATCAACTTCATTCCGCGTTCATGTATCTGTTTTAATAATTCGTCCATATCTACCATTGATCCAAACTCATCCATGATATTTTGATAATCACTAATATCATAACCATTATCATCATTTGGCGACTTATAAACTGGCGACAGCCAGATCACATCTACTCCCAGTTCATTTAAATAATCAAGCTTTGAAATAATTCCACGAAGATCGCCGATTCCGTCTCCATTGCTATCCATAAAACTTCGCGGATAAATTTGATACACAACACTTTCCTTCCACCATTGTTTCTCCATTTTTTATCTTCCTTTCTCTTTCAAAAGTAAGCTATCAATTTCTTTTGCTGCAAGCGACAATCCTTCTTTTACAGCGATTTGTTCTAGGATTATCATCCTTAAATATTTTATATAAATTTCTTCAATCTCGGCCCAATTACTCACTGGCGGTAGTGAAAAGGAATTCTTCACCCCTTCAATATAACTGCTTAAGTAGCCTGATTCCTTAGTCGATTCTTTTATTTTGATTCCTTTTACCGTTGGCATTAAGCCGGTTTTCATCAGAAGCTTTTGTGGTTCCGGACTAGCCATCCATTTAATAAACGTCCAACTCGCTTGTAAATTCCTAGCTCCTTTCATGATAACAAGGTTTTCCCCGCCAAGCACAGACCCTTTTCCATTTGTAACGGGAAACGGAGCAGAGATAGTATTCTCGGTAATTTCTTCCAGCTTTTGAGGAGTTTGGACACTATAGAACCAAGGGCCTTCATCAATCATAAAATACTTTCCATCAACGACTCCCTGCCACGTATCCGTTTTCCCCGAGGAGTTATAGAGGATCCGTAATTTCTTAACCGCTTGAATACTTTTTGGGCTGTTTAAAAATCCATCTGCCTTAGTATAATCAGGATTTAATAGTGTCCCGCCAAACCCATAAAAGTACGGCAAACTATTCCAGGGTGTATATCCAGTCAGGCCTAGTTGGTAATGGTGATTAACGATTAAATCCAGTAGTTCATCCATATTTCCTGGAGGTCTGGTGTATCCAGCGTTCTTTAGCAACTCGCGATTGTAAATGGCAGCCTTCGTATTGGTATTTAGAGGAAGGCCATAATATTTTCCGTTAAAAAGATTCGATTTTAACGGAGTTTCCAGGAAACCTTCCTTTACAAAGTGAAAATCCTTGAAATCACTAACAGAAGAGATTTGTCCCATTTTAGCGAAAAATGGAACCCAGGAAATATCCATCCGTACGACATCAGGTGGCTTCTTGGCAGAAGCTCTAGCAAGAAGAGTCCACTTCAACTGTTCACCATAGGGCTGGCGGACAGGCTTTACATCAAGATTAGGATGCTGTTTTTCAAATAGGGGAATGACCTCGTTTTCAAAAACTGCTGTTTCTTCTTCACTATAGGTATGCCAGACAATAATCTCTTCTTTTTTGTTATTAGGTTTCTGAAGAGAATAATCGCCATCTATAATCGATTGATTATTACATCCTGTGATCATAACAAATCCTGCTAAGACAATAGCCAAAAGCCATCTGTTCAAAGCCATCATCCCCCTTCCAAAACAGGTATGTTCATAGCTGCAACATTATTATGGGCTCTGATTCTTCGTCCGGAAATCAATGGGAGAAGAGCCCATTAATTTCTTAAAAAGCTTGCTAAAATACTTTACATCCTTAAACCCAGATTGTTCCGCCACTTCATACACTTTTAATGAAGTATTTTCCAATAATTCTTTTGCCTTTCGGACACGTAAATCCATGACATAGTCGATAAAATTCTGACCGACAAGCCTTTTAAACAAGACACTAAAATAATTACGGCTGATATGGACATGACTTGAAACGAGTTGCAATGTCAGTTCTTCCGTATAATGATCATGAATAAACTCCAGTGCTTTTTTCATGATCACATTTTCACCTTGTGGGTGTTGCTTACTAAATTGAATTAACTCTGAATACTCTCTTATTTGCAACAACAAGGTCTTTTTTAATTCATCGAGCGTTTCAATCTTTTTTAACTGCTCGTATTTTTCCATTAATTCATCAGCATTCCATTGCTTTATAAATAAATATCTAATAATCTCACACGCATCGTTTTTTATGTCTACTGGGGAAATAACCACCGATTCCCATTCTTGAAATCTTCTGCTGAGGAAATCTGTAAGACTTTGTTTATCATAGGGCAATAAAATCTGGTGAAGCGAAGCCGTATCTAAAGGAGGCAATTTTCCCTCATGAAACTGCTCATATCGGAAAATGGATGCACCTGGATTAAAAAATCTTCGTTCGCGGGCTGAGCCACTTCTTTTAAATCCTTGCTTTACAAAAGAAAGATCTCGAATTACCTCAAAACCAACAGTAAAGCTGAAGCTTGTTTCGAGCTCAATTTCCTTTTTTAATTTTTCTATGTCAGCATACGGATCTAATGATGTGTATAGTAAGAAAAGCATTTGGTTCTCATTAACTGGAAAACATATTCCTTCGTCCATATTCTTGTAGAAATAATTTTGGACGTCTTCCAAAAGCATTGTCTTAAATAAAAAGCCATGCTGTTCCTCCAGCTTATCCACATGATTTAGGCTCATTGTTAACATAAGGAAGGGCTCTTGCATCCATCCGAATTTCTGATGAAGCTCATTAAGATTAGAATCCTCAAGAATGACTTTTTTGATGGCTTGTTCTAATTTTTTACGTTCACTTAAAAAAGTAGTCTGATTGGCCAACTGTAGTTTCTCTTCAACTAGCCGCTCTTTTTTTATCATTTCCACAGTTTTTTGGATAAGTTTCACAAATTCTTCAGGTTCCAATGTTGGTTTCAAAACATAATCCACAGCGCCAAGCTTTAAGCCTTCCCGAACATAGTCAAAATCGGTATAACTACTGACTAAAATTACTTTTAAATTAGGAAACCTCTGAAGCATTTCCTTCATTAAAGTGATGCCATCCATGACAGGCATTTTGATATCCGTGATTAACAAATCAACTAGTCGACCCTCAGCTGCTTTGAGAGCTTCCTCTCCATTCGGATAATCTCCCAGATAATGGAGGCCCTCCTCGGCCCAATCAACAGAAGCCTTTAAACCAAATCGAATGACTGGTTCATCATCTACAATCATTACGTTATACATGATTTTCACCTCCATCCTTCGGGAATAATTCTAATGTAACCAGCGTTCCGTGAACTCCGCTTTTAATATCCACGCTTGATGCAGGCGAAAAATAAAGCCGTACCGAATCATACACATGATTTAACCCGATTCCTATGAAAGAATTTTTGGATTCTTCCGATGGCAAGATTTGGTCTAATCTTTCTTTATTGATCCCGACTCCATTATCCTGGATTTCGATTTTTACACCCTTGCCTATGGAATAAGCTTTCATGGATATCACCCCTGATTTTCCTGTAGGGACTAAGCCATGAAAAACTGCATTTTCAACTATAGGCTGAATAAGCATTCTTGGAATTATAAACCCTTCTGTCCCAGCTTCCATTTCCAGTTTGAGGTGGAAGGACTGCTCGTATCGAATTTGTAGTATAACAAGGAATTTTTCAATGATTTCTAACTCTTGCTGAAGCATTACAAAGGTACCACTTTTCCCCATGCTTGCTTCAAGTAACCGGCTTAAAGCTGATAAGGCTGTATTTGCCTTTTCTGTTTGCTTGAATTTTACAAGCCAGCGAATCGTACTTAATGTATTAAACAGAAAATGAGGATTGATTCGATGTTTAATCGCCCGAAGTTCCGCTTCTGTCTTAAGGCTTTGTTCCTCTTTTACCTGTTCCATCAACTGGTCAACTTGTTTCGTCATTTGATTAAAGGTGTCACTCATCAAACCAATTTCATCATTTGATTTAATATGGGTTCTGACTTTAAAATTCCCTTTCCCAACCTGCCTCATATGCTCCGTCAGAGTCAAAATCGGCTTTGTCACTTTATTTGCTGCGAACAAACCAAATACAACAGCAAACAGAGTAAACATGATGGAGGAGAGAATCGTAATTCGCTGTACCTTTGCCAGTTCACCGGTGATTTCGTCAATCGGAACAATACCCACAATGTTCCAGCCATTTGAAAGCGGTTGTTTCACTCCGTAAAAGAAATCCCCATTCTCTTTGTATTCAAATTCATTAACCTTATTATTTCGGATGTGCTTGTTTAAATCGGCATTTTCAATCGGCTTGCTGATTTTATCCATATTGGAATCAATCATGATTCGCCCCTGATCATCTACAACGAAAAAATGACCCGTTTTGCCTAGCTTCAATTGTTCGATTTTATTCAAAATGGACCTTCCATCCAGATTCACCTGAATAAAAGCGATATTTTCCATAGTATCAAGGTCTTTCATTACCCTAGTGACAGGCAGGACAAGGTCGGTATTCTCACCGGCCCCGCTAAAAAGATCATATTGAAGCCCCTGCCAAACCAGATCGCCGTCTTTCTTTATCGATTCCTGGATCCAGTTAAAATCATGGAGTCGATATCTGCCCAATTTGACATAAGAAAAGGTACCGCTTCCCCAGCTTGTTCCTTCATCCTTTAAAATATAAAGGATTCTGACAAAGGAACTCGAATAAATTTGTGAGTTTAAAAATGAAGTCAATTCGGCACCATTCTGTTCTTTATCTATCGAAGAGAGCAGGGGATCCTCATCCATTTTGATAATATCCTGAAGCTGCTTATTACTGTATAGGAGATCCGACATATCACTTCCTACTGATAAAACGAAAGATAGGGAGTCAGCAGCCTGTTTAGCTGTTTGAAGTGAAGATTCTCTTACATTCTCTTTCACAATGTTAGATGAAGAAATAAAATAGAATACACTGATGAACGAACTAGGAATCAATATACTAATGAATATGGCTATGATGACCTTTGTTGAAAACTTGTTTACCAGCATCTTCTTCATCAGTGAGATCCCCTTCTTTACGTCATACATCTGTATTACATGTTACCCATTCACCTAGAATGGTTCAAGCTATTTAATACTTTCACGAATTTGCCTTTACTGTTTTATTTTCATGGTCAGAATGGACAAAACGCTATTTTCAACTTCCTTATAATGAATTTGCATTAAGGTTATGAACTGGTTGCCTTTTTTTAATTTCATTGTCCATACTCTTTTGATAGAAATAAGTCACTATCAATGCTATTAATCCTGGGAGAATAAAGAGTAGAAAAGCAGGAAATACCATCCACATGATATAAGCCGCGACTACTACATCCAGAATCATCAGAACTGTATTCAAAGGATGCAGGAACAATAGATACATGGCATTAGTAAGATACGCTTTCAAAGGCAGTTCCTGATCAACAAGGAAACTGTATACAAATAAAAAGAAAAATGGTGTCACAATGACTAATACGTAAAAGACAATTGCCAATAGTGAGGACAGCCCTGAATAATACCTTAGTGATAGATAAAAAACGATCAACGCAGTGGCATTGAGACAGCCTAAAACCATACTTTTTACATACTCTCTTTTGTAATAATTCCAGAATATTTTAAGCAATGGAAACCCGTCGTCACCCTTCACATATCTTCTTGCCAAAGCCAAGGTAGCTACCGTAGTCGGTACTGCCACAAAGGGTAAGAGAACTATACCGACGATGACCATCGTGTGTACACTAGTTACATCGGGTGCCCCCAAAAGATTCACCCCTAAAAAAACATAAGGAAGATTAAATAGCCACCAAATACCCGTCAGTTTTAGAATCATATAGAGCCACTTCATCAACTGATCACTGTATTTAAACAAGTTCATTTTGTATCCTCCTAAATACAAACAGGAAAATATACCTATTCTTTAACAGAACCGATCACTAACCCACTTGTAAAATATTTTTGCAAAAACGGATAGATTAATAATACTGGTATCGTAGAGACCACAATCTTAGCTGCATTCAGTGTTTGGTTTGAAATGGCTGCAACAGCTTTTAATTGTGACACATCCGTAATTTTAGTAACGTCAATGTTCAATTGTTGAATATACGTTTGCAGTGGATAGTTAGCAGCTTTGTTAATGTAAAGCAAACCACTAAAATAATCATTCCAATGCCCTACAATAGAAAAAAGTGAAATAGTTGCCAAAGCCGGCAGCGAAATGGGCAAGTAAACTTTAAACAAAACTTTTAATTTTGTCGCACCATCCATAATAGCGGCTTCTTCCAACGATCCTGGAATACTCTTAAAAAAGTTCATTAATAAAATAACATTAAAAATCGGCACTGCCCCCGGTAAAATTAGTGACCAAATAGTATCAATCAAACCTAAGTTCTTTACAACTAGGAACGTTGGGATCATCCCACCGGAAAAGAGCATCGCGAAAATCAATAGATTCATATAAATATTTCTTGCACCAAATTCCCGTTTATTTTTAGACAACGGATAGGCCATTAAAATCGTTAACAACATGTTCAAAGAAGTCCCTAAAACAACTCTTTCCACAGAAATCATAAAGGAACGCCAAAATTGTGCATCTCCAAGTAAGACCTGATAAGAACTTACATTGAAATTAACTGGCAACAAGCCAACCTCATTTGCTTGAGCCGCAACTCTGTCACTAAAAGAAATAGATACCATATTAAGTAAAGGTAACACGCATAGGGCCGTCATAAGCAATAGGATTGCCCAAATACATAAATCGGCGATCCGACTTCCAAAGGGTTTAGAACGTTTGGATTTTATCGACTCTTTCCCCCATACAACGGCAAACTGACTGCCAACTGTTTTTGATTTCATTGACTCTTTCTCCCCTTTTAAAAGATCCGCATGTTTGCAAGTTTCTTGGACAATTGGTTAGCTGATAAAATTAATACGCAACTTACGATTGATTTCAATAAGCCAATTGCCGTTGCAAAACTGTATTGTTGTCCTAACAGACCTACACGGTACACATAAGTGTCAATAACATCCCCGGTTTCATACACAATAGGATTATATAAGGCAAAGATTTGGTCAAAACCAGCGTTTAGAATGTTTCCCAAATTCAGTGCTGTAATCAGCATAATAGTTGGCAAAATCCCTGGTAAAGTGACATGCAGTAATTGCTTATAGCGATTAGCACCATCAATTGAGGATGCCTCATAAAGACCAGGGTCAATCCCTGTTAATGCGGCTAAATAAACAATCGCACCATAACCAAAGCCTTTCCACACATCAGTTGATATAATGATACTTCTAAACCACTCATTGCTTCCTAGAAACAAAATCGGGTCATGTCCTAGTGCCTGTAAAAAGTTATTCACTGGTCCATGGTAGTCAAAGATGTTAATGAATACTGCAGCCAAGACCGCCCAAGATAAGAAGTTAGGTAAATAAACAATGGTTTGGATGGATTTTTTTGCCCATTTCAATCTAATTTCGTTTAGCAATAGAGCAAAAATAATAGGTACCAGCGTTCCTAGAATAATCTTACCAACCGCAATCACAACGGTATTCCTTAATATCTTCATACTATCCGGAATTTCCAGCATGTATTTAAAGTTTTCCAAACCGACCCAGTTTGATCCTAAAATACCTTTAGCCGGGACATAATCTTCAAACGCCATGATAATCCCAACCATTGGTATAAAACTGAAAATAATTAAAAAAATCATGCCCGGTGCCATCAAGAGATGATACTCCAGTTGCCCTCCACGTTTTTTCATTTCACATGCTACCTTCTTTCAAGTATAAATTGTATAAATGGGTACAAATTTTTTATTTGTACCCATTTGGTTTTATTTTTCTTTAATGGCATCAGATACTTCTTTTGTAATATCACTACCACCTGTTTTCTTCCAGTTTTCAACAAACTTGTCGAAATAATCTAAGTCCTTTTCTCCAGTCACAATCTTCAAGAATGCTTCATCCTCTAATTTCGTTAAGTTTGCCCATTTCAATTTCATACTCTTCGTCTGACCAAAGAAAACAGGATCTACTTCATTAATCTTAGTTTCAGACATTAACTTTCCAGCTACCATTCTAGATTTATAGGCACTCCATTGGTTTGCATCTGATTTCGCGGGATCTTCTAAATAACCTGTGATCTTTTGATAGGATGATTGATCATCAAGCGATAAGGTATTTGGTTGTTTTTTACCTTCAATTGCTGCATTAATATTTTGATACATTTGTGCGGTTGCATCATTAAAGTTAACCATGATATTTACTGGTGCCCCACGGTCACCACCAAATTTAATAAAATCTACGACAGGCTGATAATTTCTATCTTCTTGGCGTAACTTATCATCTAATGCACTAACTAATTTTGGTAGAACTTCTGGATGTTTAAAACCTTTTCTTACCACATAGAATTCAGAGGCAGGATTTTGTGTATAAGCTGTGATTGAACCGCTACCATCTTTAGAGATAATGTATGGTGCCCAATCTGCCTTAGGATTCTTCTGTTTTGCAGAGTTCAATGGATAGTCGGGTGTCCACCAAGGACCAAAGTACGCACCAGTTTGACCACCAATAATCAAATCTTCAATGCTTTTACGGACAGCTAACTGTGGATCAATCAGACCTTTTTTGTACCAATCTGCTAGTTTACCTAATCCTTGTTTGGTTTCATCGGTAATAGATCCATACACTACCTTGCCATCTTGTTCAATCCATTGACGAGGGAAAGAATTATAGGTTTGAAGGATATTATCAGCTTGGAACAACGATCCATACATCCCTCCAATGCTAGGAGATAATGCTAAACCAACCGTTTTTCCTTTACCGTTTCCACCCGGATCTTTTTGAATAAATTCTGTTATAACTTTTTCCATATCATCAACAGTCTTAGGTGCTTCTAAACCAAGCTTATCCAACCAATCTTTACGTAACCAAAGCATAGTTGGAATATTAGCATTAGAAGTAGAAGGTAATGCCATTAATTTCCCTTCAATTGTTGCTGCTTCTAATGCACGACCATCGTAGGAATCATACATTTTTTTAACATAATCAGATGCACTTGATTTATAAACATCTGATAAATCGGCAACCAAGTCATTGTCGACCAATTGACGTAATGTTGTCGCATCAACAGCCATAATATCAGGTATATCTCCTGACGCAACTGCCATTGAAACCTTCTGCTTGTACGCATCTCCATCTTGAGCTTCAAACTTATCTTTACTTTGAATATTAAGCGTTTCCTTTAAGTAACTTGTATAAGCATTGTCTTCATACGTTTGCCCAGGAGGTAATTTGGCAATACCTGGAGTAGCCTTTCCAACGGTATAAGTAACAGTTTCTTTATATTTCCCGAAAGGTTTTAGTTCCTCTTTAGTTGCCACGGTTTTTGTTTGTGTATCTTCCGAGGCGTTTGAGCCTACTGAACATCCTGCCAAAATGCCAAATGACATCATCGTTACAGCAGCAATTGAGAAAATTTTCTTCATGAATGTTCCCTCCAAATTTTTAGGTTTATCATTTTTTTCAATGCATTTAACCAGAATCATAATTTCATAGCTAAGGCTTTCTACAACGATAAATCTAATAGAATATTGTTCTGTAAATACAACGCTTACAAAGCAAAAAAATTAATTAGTACAATTAAACTGTTACGATTTCTTCATTTTTCCCCCTTATTTATTTATAAGTTTATTATGATTCTAAAGCCCCTTTCTAGAAACCGTTTCCATTACTAGGATGGTGTCTTATATTACAAATATCTCACCACCGATTTCCTGCAGATTGATAAGGTGTTTTATATTGTTATTAAAGAGAGATAAATTACACCATTTTTGAAATTTGTTTAAAAATTTTTCTTGTTTTACAATTTGATATTATTCATCTAATAGTTTAGAACGATTTATACACAGTGAACTTCTCAAACGTAGAAACACATTACCAAGGCCGAGTAAACAGTATGATTTATACTCTAACAGCAGTAAGGATTGGTTTACCGCTCAAACAGTATATTTATATCGGCGAATAGCATGTATGGTCACAACCCCATAACCATATCTTTCTACTAGGTGCCGAATATTTGGTTTCAGTTTTTGATTAAAAGGATAATCAGACAGGTTTACCCCTATACCAAGCCTGTTTGTATGCTGCCGATTTTACTTCAAATCGTGTTGTAATATCATCAGTATATAATTGTTCCCATAGAAACAGATTTCATTGTACAATGACTTTAATGAAATGGAGGTTATGAAATGAAAAAAGTGATTATTTATTCGCAAGAAACATGCCCGCCTTGCCATGCGGAAAAATTATGGTTTAAGGAAAATGGGATTGAGTTTGAAGAGAGAGACATCCGGAAAAATGATCAATTTCTGCATGAACTAATTGGACTTGGTGCAGCAGCTACACCAGCAACCGTTATAAAAGATGGGGATAATGAAGAAGTAATCCTAGGATTTGATCAAGCGAAATTGGCTGAAATATTAGGGATATAATGTATGTCAAACGGCATGATATTTGAAATCATACCTTCATGAAACTAAAATGGCGAACAGTGACTGTCACTGTTCGCCATTTTTTACAGCCCAAACTGTTGCTTTGCAAGCTCTTTAAATTTCTTGTTATCAATGGTCTCTTTAGATAGAATTCCATCTGCCCATTGGGTAAAGGTGGTATCGGTTAGGGTGATATTTCCGTTTTTGGTTAGTCGAGTGATTAATGGATGTTTGTTAAATGAAGATTTCGGGTCTTCGGCAATAATCGATTGGATTTCATTCAAATTCGCATCTTCAATAGATTTCCGCGAATCAAAAGCATAACCTATTTTCCACTCCGTATCTTTATGCTTTAATTTCATTTCTAAACAATAATCCCCAAGTTCATGATTTACTTTTTTAATTCTAAACTCTCCATTATCAGAAGAGATGGTCTCACCCGATAAAGGTACAGGTTTTAACGGTAAATTCCCTCCAAATCCGGTGTCAACTAAATATGTTTGTCCCTTGTGATTTAAAAGCACCGTTACATGTGTCCTTCCAAGTTGAATATACTCTTTGGCAGCATGATTATAAACAACACCGTCTGTTAGGACTGCGTTAAAGCCATTTTCTATGAGGTAGAAATAGAAAAGCGGATTTAATTCGTAACAAAGTCCGCCTTCATTTCTTTCCACTACTTTGTTGATTAAATTTTCCTTTGTAATCCTACCAGTTTTGTTTTCAATGATTGATAAATTTTCAAAGGGAATGGTTTGTGCTGTTTTCTCAAGAATCTCTGGTAACTTTTCAAAGGTAATTATTTCATTATTCGGCATGCCTATTCTTTTATGAAATAACGGCGTCAGGTTTTGCATTACTACTCCTCCCAGCACTTTCTTTGCACTCCATAGCTCATTTACTGACCACTAGAAACGGCCCTGTTGGACTCTATCCAATAACAAGTCCGATGGTGCACTCGCATATAAATACAATCGATGCATGGGTCTTGTCATGGCTACATATAACAATTTTATGTCTAACTCTTCGTCACTGTACGATTCTTCCAGAGTAACAATCAGAACGGCATCAAATTCTAATCCTTTTGAAAGGTGCGAAGGTAAGATCACAATGCAGCCCTTTTTCATATCTTCTTTTTCTTCTAATAGCTGTATTGGAAGATTGCTATTTTCCAGCATTTTATGTATACGTAAGCACTCTTTGTCAGTTCTGCCAATAATCGCAATCGAGTTCAACTCTTCCTTTTTGATCAACTGAATATCATCTTCGAGGATTTGTTTTACTTGTTCCAAATTGGCAGGATTTATTTTCGTAAAACGGGGTTTGTCTCCATGACGAATGACTGGTTCAACTTTTGGCAAGTTTTGATCCATAATTGATAGAATGTCGTTCGCCAACTGCATGATTTCGACCGTCGTTCGATAACTCTTTTGTAAAGATTGATAATTTGCATTTGGAAAAACATCCCTCAATAACGGTTCCCAGCTTTTTAACCCTCGATATGAATGAATTCCTTGGGCTAAATCTCCCACGATCGTAAACAATTCTGTTTCAAAGCCTTCTCTAAGTGCGGCAAATTGGAAATAGCTATAGTCCTGTGCTTCATCAATGAAAACGCTCTTCATTTTATATGGTTCTTCGATTCCTTCTAATTTTGCCTTCATATAAAATAACGGGGCGAAATCCTCAAGTTCTAGGGCATTTTTATCAAAATTCCTTTGACAATATTTACTTAACGCTCTGCATTCTTTCTCTGAAAGCGTATTTGAATACTTTTGTAAAAGTTCAGGCGAAGTCATCAGTTCCTTGTATAAAGAAAAAATATCTTTTTTTACAAAAGGAGCCATATAATTTTTTATCGCGACCTTCGACTCTTTCTCCACAGAACTGATTCTTCTTTCTTTTGAATCCATGAAACTGACTACTTTTTCCTTTCTTTTTTCTGATTCCAGCCGGCTCCTAAAAAGAAGCTTTTCTAAAGCATCGTCATATTTGCTATTAATTTTAGAAAGAATCAACGATTTTTTTAATCTTAGATCATTTGTTAATATATTTTTAATTTTATCCAGTCTCTTATAGATAGGTAAGTATTGAAATTCTTGTATAAATAGTTTTTTGAGTTTCGCCCCTCTTATAAGGCGAGATTTTTCAATGATAAAATCCTCGGAAGGTGCCAAATTAAACTCAATTTCTTTTAAATAATGGTCGATTACTTCCTTAAATTCCAGTGATCCTTTATAACTGGAAACCCATTGAATCATATTTGATTTTTCGTTTCCATTAATGAGCGCCATTAATTTTGAATTAGGAGATATTAATTTCATTTTCTTCCCTAAACACTTGCTCATAAATTCAATATAAGTCGTTTGTTTAATCTTGTTTACCCCTAGATCAGGGAGAACCGCGGAAATATAATCGATAAATAATTTATTAGGTGCAAGAATCATTAATTTTTCTGGAGGAAATCGATATCCAGATGAGTATAGAAAGTAGGAAATTCGATGGAGAGCAATGGTTGTTTTTCCACTTCCAGCAGCTCCTTGAACGATAATGGGATGTTTAAGAGAGGCTCTAATTACTTCATTTTGCTCATTTTGGATGGTCGCAACAATCTCGGTTAAGCGATTGTCTGCTTTTCCTGATAAGGATTTCTGCAATAATTCATCATGAGTGGTTAAATCGATATCTCTAATGTCTTTTAAAAATCCATTTTCGATTTCGTACTGCCGCTTTAGCGATAAATACCCACTTTGTGTTTCCCCATAGGCCTCATACGTTACATCCCCAAGACGACCATCATAGTAAACATTGGCAATTGGAGACCGCCAATCGACAATAATGGGGATCTGATTGACACGGTCAAACAGGGAGGCTTTTCCAATATATAAAATCTCTTCGTTGCTGTCACCACTGCTTGTAAAATTGATTCGAGAAAAGTACGGTTTGCCGATGACGCTCTCTAACCTTTCCAATTCACTCTCAGCTAATTCTAAAAATTGAGCATTCGTCAGTAAGGTCATGTAGCTTAAACTACTATCAGACGTATCCAGTTCCGCAAAGGCTTCTTTCAAATTCTCAACAAACTGTTCTTTATTCCCCTTTGACATTTCCAAAACGCTTTTAATATATTCCTTCGTAAACTCTAAGCGCTCCACTTCTTCTTGATAATCTTTATGTTCCCGAACTGATTTTTGTTTGTTTGAACTCATTCTGTTAATCCGTCACCTCTCTCTATAGAGTTTATAGGGGTGGAACACGCACAAAAAGAAACATCTACAATTTTTTTGCAGATGCTTTCTTTCACAATGGAGTTATATTTTACCATTTGGCAAGTGATAATACAATATTCTTGTTTACCCTTTGAAATAAAGTAAAGCAATGAGGAAAAGAATCAATCCTATTAAAAAAATAGGACCAAGACCTGTACTGTATACAAAGTAAATTCTAATATGAAGAAGCGCATGAATAATAAGAATGGCCAGCAAGCAAACCAGCAATACAATGGTTAACTGCACATTTTTATTTCGATTTCGATTCAACGAATTTGCTCCCTTCTAGAGCTTTACAGGGACACTAAATGAACAAATAGTTTTTTATATAAATATTTTACATGAGCTTGAAATATTCCTTTCGACCCTCCCCTGCAAAGTTTTCTTAAATATAAAAAATCCCCACTTTTTACAACTGAATATGATATAATTGTGATATCACTTTTATATCACTTATTCATGATGGAGGGAACGAAATGAAGGAAAAATCAATTATTAAAATGAATGGGTTTGCTGCACTGGTCATAGCACTATTTTGTATTGGATTTGGCATCTTTTTAATCGTTACTGGAACGATAACGGAGAAAATAACTGGTGGAATCGTCATAATTCTAGGATTGATCATTGCAACAAGTTTGACGATTGTTCAGCCAAACGAGGCAAAAGTTTTAACTTTCTTTGGTACTTATCTTGGTGTCATCCGGGACCAAGGATTATGGGCCACCATCCCATTTACGTTCAAAAGAAGTGTATCCTTACGAGTAACAAACTTTAACAGCGAGAGACTAAAAGTAAATGATTTAGAAGGAAATCCGATTGAAATTGCCGCTGTTGTTGTGTATAAAGTGAGGGATGCAGCAAAAGCATTGTATGACGTTGAAAACTATAATAAATTCATCCAAATTCAAAGTGAAACCGGTCTTCGTCATATTGCGAGCAGATATGCCTATGATTCATTCGATCATGCTGAAAACCCATTAACCCTTCGTCAGAATAGCGATGAAGTCGCAGATGTGCTTATGTATGATTTACAAAAAAGACTAGATGTTGCTGGGGTGGATGTCATCGAAGCTCGGATTATGCATCTAGCCTATTCTTCTGAAATTGCTTCCGCCATGCTGCAAAGACAACAAGCGCAAGCCGTATTATCTGCTCGAAAAGTGATTGTCGACGGTGCCGTAGGGCTTGTAAAAGCTGCAATTGACCAACTAGCAGAGCAAGAAATTGTTGAACTGGATGAAGAGAAAAAAGCGCAGATGGTCAATAACCTGATGGTCGCCATTGTCTCTGAAAAGGGAACGCAGCCCATTATCAATACAGGAAGCATCTATTAAGGTTGTGTATTAAATGAGCAAACGAAAATCATTTCCGCTTCGGATTGACCCGAAGTTATATGAAGTGCTGGAAAAATGGGCAGATGATGAAATAAGAAGTGTCAACGCCCAAATCGAAGTCATCCTAAAAGAAGCCGCTAAAAAGGCCGGAAGATTGAAAAAAGAATAGATGCCATATGGACATTTCCCATTGGCCTCTAAATGAGTTAGTTACGACTACTAGGACCGGGCCCATGGTCTTCTTTGGTCGAAAAAAATAATCCATCCATGGAGATTCCAGGATGGATTATTTTAATGGTAAATGATAGATTTAGTCTAAGTGAATGTTTAATAGCAGATAAAGTTATTGTCTTAGTAATTTTTCAATTTCTGTTTCAACATGAAAAAGCCGTTTGATTAGGGCAGACGTTTTATCATCCGTATATTGAAACATCTTTTCCGAGTAATCTCCTATACTTTGTATTAAATTCTTTTGTAGTTTTTCTTGTCCGTTTTTAATTTCAATCACATCTAAATGCAATTTAATTTGACCTTCTTCTAAATGTTTTTGTCCAGCTTCCAATTGTTTCTGTCCAGCTTCCAACTGTTTCTGTCCAGCTTCTAAATGATTTTGACCTGTTTCTAAATTTTCCAAACGGGTGTTGATTTTTTGTAATTCATTGAGGATTAGTTTAAAGTTCTCTTCCATTTGAACTCCCCCAGTATTATAAAAAATATATGATTTACTTCAATACCGAACATACTTTCTTATTTGTATTATAACAAATTGAGTAATACCTGTCACGATAAACTCATCTTGAACCGACTAGATTATAATTCACTTAAATAATCACAAAATAGATTTGGTTCCTTTGGTCAATAATTAATTCATTAAAAACCTAAAACTCATACTCTATTTTCTTTTACTGGTATTTTAGTTATAATATAACTATATCATTGCATAAAATAAAATGACCGCGGGTGCTGGTAACACCTAACGGTCATGCAATAGCAGGTTCCGGTGCAAGGGAATCAGCATTAAGTGTAAGTAATCCACCTAGGGCAGCTAAACTCAAAGGTGGATTATTTTTTTTGATTAAATGATAGAACTGCAACGATTAGACTTCCAAATGCAAACATAATCATAAATGTCTCAAATACTGTCAATCAGCATCACCCCCTTTCTGATGGGAATGTGCCAATCACCCTTGAGAAATCCTACTCTATTGCTCTTCTATTTTATCATGTATTTCTACAAATAGGAACATACGTTTTGTTTTTAGGATGAAATAGGTCCTTACGTACAAAATCATTCTTAGTTTTAACTTTCTCGTGGTAATAATTTCCTATGTTAGTTCCACTAAGTTGAATAAAAGTGGGCTTATTTATTTTAATGAATAACGAATTATAAAAATATTAAAAGTGGTGAGGTAAATAGAAAAAAATATTAAGTTCTTTTTGGACAATAAAATGGAAAAATGGATAATCAAAAGGCTTCGGAGCGCCGGTTGTGTTTTTGCCGAAGATGAGACCCGATTACTTATCTCAGAGGCACGAACTCCAGATGATCTCAAGAAAATGGTTGAAATGCGAGCCGGTGGTTTACCTCTTGAATACGTCGTCGGATGCACAAAGTTCTGTGGACTGCGGATAGAAGTGGACCAGGGAGTTTTCGTGCCTCGCCAACGTACCGAGTTTCTTGTTCGACAGGCAGAAGCCCTGTCATGTTCTAGCGATATCATCGTTGACCTCTGTTGCGGGTCAGGCGCCGTGGGGGCAGCATTGGCCGTAGCCTTGGGACAGGCTTTGTTGTATTCTGTTGATATTGATCCTGTTGCAGTACGATGTGCCGCCCGTAACGTAATAGGCCTCGGTGGTCACGTTTTTGAAGGTGACTTGTATGAGGCTTTGCCCCACTCACTTAAAGGCCATGTGAACACCCTAGTTGCGAACGTACCTTACGTTCCTACTAAGGCAATCAAACTGCTTCCTCGGGAGGCCCGCCTACATGAGCCAAAGGTGGCACTTGATGGAGGAGAAGACGGACTTGACATTCACCGAAGAGTAGCTAAAGAAGCACCTCTCTGGCTGGCACCGGGAGGACACTTGTTGGTAGAGACGAGCGAAATGCAGGCACCTCAGACCTTTGAAATTTTTGTTAGGGCTGGGCTAATCACGAAAGTGGCCAGAGACGATGAACTGGACGCTACTGTCGTTATCGGAACCAAGTCTGGCTTTTAGAGTAAGTACACAGTTAGTCCTATCCACAAATGTCTTTCTTATCTCCATAACTCACTTTTTTGTTGCATTTACTATAAAATTGATATAAATTTAATTTAACCTGATTTTATTGCATTTGCAACAAAATCATTATGGTCATATTAATTTTAAAAGGACTGAAAAAAATGTATGCAAAAAGAATAACAATTGATGAAAATTTAAGGGCAGCATTTGCTATTCGGAAAGAAGTATTTGTAAAGGAACAAGGCGTCCCACTAGAAGATGAATTTGATCAATTTGATACACTGAATGGACTTTGCGAACACATATTAGTCCATTACAATGAACAACCAGTCGGAACGGGAAGGATAAGGTTTATGGATGGAGTAGGTAAATTGGAAAGAATCTGCATCCTCAAACCTTACCGTAAATTCGGTCTTGGAAAAATCATTATAAAAGCGTTAGAAGAAATCGCGGAAGAACGGGGAGCCTCACAGGTAAATTTACATGGACAAACACAGGCAGAAGGTTTTTATAAAAAACTAGGGTTTAGGACTTCATCTAATATCTTTATGGAAGATGGTATCCCACATATTCTCATGCTCAAAGAATTGTCTACTAAAAAATGATAATGAGGTCGAGTAGAGCCAAATATGTTGTTTATGTATTAGGAATATTACTATTAACCCTTGGTATTTCCTTCACTATACAATCAGACCTTGGTACTTCACCTTTTGATGCACTTTTGGTAGGATTGTCCATAAATGTGGGGCTTACTGTGGGAAGTTGGGAAATAATAATAGCTTTCATATTAATAGGTTGTAATTCAATTTTAAAAAGACAAAGACCAGAAGTTTTGGGGTTGTTAACAGCATTTATAACGGGTATTGGTATTGATATGTGGCTTTTTTTAATGCACAATTTGATAACACCCGAACTATGGTACGGCAAAGTAGTTTGTTTTGGAATCGGCTTAGTTGTAATAGGATTAGGAACTGCAACATATTTACACACAAATTTTGCACCGATTCCAGTAGACCGATTAACCTTAATCATACAAGAATTAACTAGAACAAATATATTTTTTTCGAGAACATTCATTTACCTGGTATTCTTGATACTTGCCATGATTTTAAATGGACCAATTGGCGTTGGAACTTTATTAACCGTTTGTTTAGGGGGGCTAATACTTAATTACTTTATGCCATTTACTGAAAAAGTATTAGACCGCATATTAACACACTCCAGTACATTACCCAATTATGATAAAGAAAAATACCTTTAATATAGGCAACCGTAAAAAAGGTGTCAGGCACCATCCATGTGGATGGTGCCTGACACCCTTTTACTCATTCTCATTGACTCATTTTAACAATTTATTCAGGAAGTCTAATCTCTGTTTTGCATTCTCTTTAATGATGATATCCACACCGGTATCAACGACTTTTTCAACATTTTTACCTTTTGTTACTTTCAATGCTGTTTCAACGCTTAAATATCCCATATCATAAGGGTTTTGTGCCACTGTACTAGATATCGTTCCATCCTTAATTAACTTTAGCATATCGGGTGTTCCGTCTGCTCCAATGACTGGAATTGTAACACCTTGTTCCTCCAATTCCTTTATTACAAGCAATGCGGAGATGTCATGAGTCGCAAAGACTCCCTTAATATCGGGATGTTCACGCAATATCTTTGTCATTTCTTTTTTTATGTTCTTGGGATCAGCCGATATCCCTACAGTTTCAGACGCTACTATGATTCCAGCATCTTTTAACGCTATTTTAGCTCCACTTATCCGTTCTTTAAATACGGAGATGGACAAATCTCCCCCGATAATGACCACTTTATTTCCAGGCTGAAGCTGTGAGGCTAAAAGTGAGCCTGCTTTTTTTCCTAACTCTACGTTATCGGTTCCGATATAGGAAGTTTTATTTTTCCATGGAAAATCGTTATCTACTAGTAATACAGGTATTTTTTTAGTTTCAGTAAACTTTTCCAGTTTTGGTATAACAGTTGAATCAGTAGGTGAGACAATTAATACATCTGGATTTTCTTGATAGGTCTTCTCTAATAAACTACTTTGTTCTTTAGCAGATTCATTAACTGGTGCTATGACCTTCCCATCAATTCCAAAGTCACTGAACGCTTTTTCAGCTCCTGCTTTCATAATTTCCCAATATTGTGTGTTCAAATTTTTTAAAACAACAACCACTTTCGGTCTATCAGCTGCAAATGATTTAGAAATAAAACTTATAATGATAACAGTAATAACCGCTCCAACAAGTAAGGCTAGTCTTCCATTCTTTAACACTGCATCCTCCCCTCTCTTTTAGTTTAAGTAAAGAAACTATCACTAATTAGGACTGGAATTTAATTGAAAGCGAATCGAGAAAACAGTCCCCTTTTCCCCTGTTGTGATATCAATTTCGGCATGATGTCGTTTGGCAACACTGTAGCAGATAGCCAAACCTAATCCAGTTCCCGTCTCCTTCGTTGTAAAGAAAGGTGTACCTAATTTTTGCAGGACTTCCGGGCTAATGCCATGACCCTGATCTTTTATTTCTAAAACGACGGCCTGTTTTTCCGTATAAGTTTTTATGGTAAGTTTTCCGTTAGACGACATGGCATCTAGCCCATTTAGAGTAATATTTAAAATAAGTTGACGGATTTCTTTCTGATCGATGAATATATCCGGACACTGATTTAACTCCAGCTTAACATGTTTGCTTGATCGAAAAGCTTCTGCTTGTATTAATGGAGATAAGGCTTCAAGTATCGTATTTAAGTTTTGCTTTTTCTTCACACTGACCTTATTTTTGGCTAGATTAAGAAATTCCGTGATAATGGAGTTTGCTCTTGTTAATTCGTCTAACATCAAATCAATGATCTCTGCTGATAAACTTGCACTGTTATTCCTTGATAATTGCAAAAATCCTTGAACAGTAGTCATGGGATTTCTAATTTCATGGGCAATTCCTGCAGCCATCTCACCGATTAAATTCAAACGATCTAAGCGGGACATCTCTTTCTCTAAGTGAACGGTTTCCGTAATATCTGTTAAAACAATGAGCGTACATGGTTCAGGATGGATATCAATCATTTCAGTCGATAATAAACCATCGCGAATATCGCCGTTTTTCGTCTTATAGCTAATTTTCCTATTACGAATTTTCAAATCCAGATTAATAGGTTTTCCTGTGGACTCATCGATAAAATTCTTTACATTTATTTTGTGTTTTTCCAACTCTTTCATGCTATAACCAGTAAAGTTTAACCAACTGGTATTTACTTCAATAAAGGTTAAATTCTTCTGTGAAAATATCGCCATTAAACAGGGACTAGATTCAAAAATTTTACGAAATCTTTCTTGGGAACGGTACAGATGGCTGGCGATCCTTTCTCGTTCCTCTATCTCATTTTGTAGTCTCTCATTAGCCCTTATCAGTTCTTTTGTTCGTTTTTCTACTATTTGTTCCATACTATTGTATTGAAGTTTCTTAATTTCCTCTATTTGCTTTCTTTCTGTGACATCCCGAATACTACATACAAAGAGGTTTTGATTTTCAATGGTAGTTTCACCAATGAGAATATCAGAATGAAAGTGACTTTCATCTTTCCGAACAGCTACCGATTCTATCACTTTGCCAACGGATTCTTTAATAGAGGAAAGAAAAGAAAACGAAGAATCTTGGACATGATCACCCATCCATGTTAGAAAAAGCCTCAAAACATGACCGCCGATTAATTCCTCAGCACTGTATCCAAACATGCTTTTTATCGCTGGATTCACAGACAATATAGCTCCTTGATCGTCAAACGTAAGAATCGTGTCAACGATGGTTTTACTAATAACTTTAGATAATGCCTCTGTCCGACGTAAATTTAAGGTGGTTCTTTCTAACTTTTTATTCATCTCATTCAGTTCAACTTTACGTTCTCGATCGGTTTGAATGATATTTTCTTGATGATTTCGGTGAATTTTAACAAATTGTTCAATTTTATACTTCAATGTTTTTGGATTAAAGGGTTTCATAATATAATCAATGGCCCCAACTGAATACCCTTCATACACATGTTCCATATCTAGATTAATCGCTGTTATAAAAATGATTGGAATATGTCTGGTTTTTTCTCTGGCCTTAATGAGCTTCGCTGTTTCAAAACCATTTAGCCCAGGCATCTGTACGTCTAGTAAAATAACAGCAAAATCTTGTTTAAGCATACATTTTAATGCTTCTTTACCTGAATTTGCGCTAACCAAGTGATAATTGGGAGAGTTAAGTACAGCTTTCAATGCTAATAGATTTTCAGGATGATCATCCACCATTAATATATTTACCTTATCAGAATGGGGACTAGTTAACTTTTCGATAGAGTTTTTCTGATGCGTCAAATTCTCTGTAACAGTGTTCATAATTTGTAAATTTTATCCCCTCTCTATTACCCAACCCAAGAAACCCTGTTCGGCTTAGGCTCTTATATAATAACGTGTGGACATGATTTTGAAGAAACTTATTAAAATAGATTAAAACATTTCGACATATAATTATATCAAACTCGTTAAACGATTGGTCTGTTACTAAATTATGCTGGGCAAACACCACATTTTTTTGCAAAAAGGAATGGAAAAATACTTTATCATCCACTGCCTTATAATATTCTGAAAAGGCCCTTTTCCCGTCTGCGTCGATATAGTTTTTAGTGTAAAGCTGCATCCTGTCCAATGGAAAGGTCCCTTGCTTTGCCTTTTCTAAAACACTTTTGTTTATATCAGTAGCAAATATTCTCGTTTTTTCGTAAATCCCTTCTTCATGCAAGAGAATAGACATAGAATAGACCTCTTCTCCTGAAGAACAGCCAACATGCCAAATGCGAATTTCAGGATAATCTTTTACTAAAGGGATAATCTTTGTTCGGAATGTCTTAAAAAATGATGGATCCCGAAACATCTCAGTTACATTAATCGAAAAATCAGAAAGCAATTCCCCCATGACAATTGGATCCCGAAGTACTTTTTCCTGGAGAGCAGATATACTAGGTAGATTTTCCTTACAAACACGATGGTTAATTCTCCTTTGAATGAAAGGAAAGGCATAGTTTCGAAAATCATAACCATAAAATCGAAAAACGGCCTCAAGCAATAAATCGATTTCTATTCTTTCTATCTCATCTGTCTGTAGAATATTAGGATTTTTTATCAAATTTTCTACCCCTCCTTACTATACAGCCATACTTGCATTAAGGAAAATAACTGGTCTAAGTTAATCGGCTTACTAATATAATCCGTTGCTCCCGCATCTAAACATTCTTCTCGGCTGCGTTTCATTGCCTTAGCTGTAAGAGCGATGATTGGTATCGTTTGGAATTCAGTTATATGACGAATGCGCCTTATTGCTTCAAACCCATCCATCTCAGGCATCATAATGTCCATTAAAATGAGGTCTGTGTCTGGGTTTTCCTTTAATACCTCAATTCCTTCACGGCCATTTTCTGCTACAATGATATCCATTTCATACTTCTCAAGAGCGATGGTTAAGGCATACACATTTCGTATATCATCATCTACAATGAGAATTTTCTTGTTTTTCAAAGAAGAAATGCCATCTTGTTTTATTGGACTTTCTAAATCTTTGAGTGAATCATCCTCATAAAGACTTATGGCTGCTTCTTCCAAAGCTGTATTTTCTACTATTTTGCTGTTTGTTTGAAAGTATGGCAAATATAAAGTGAAGGTGCTTCCATTTCCCTTCGTACTAGTTACCTCTATAAATCCACCTAATAACTGGGCCATTTCGCGACTAATGGAAAGTCCTAATCCAGTCCCGCCATATTGACGACTTGTCGTTCCATCTGCTTGTTTAAAGGCATCAAATATCGTTTCTTGTTTGTCCTTATCAATGCCTATTCCTGTATCGATAACGGAGAAAGCAAGCATCGATTGCTCTCGAGTACCTCCCTCAAAAAGCTGCCCACTTACGTCTTTTATTTCCTTCCGAATATCTAATGATACACTGCCACGTTCAGTAAACTTAAACGCATTAGAAAGGAGGTTTTTTAATATTTGCTGTAACCGTTGTTCATCTGTATAGACTGTCCCTGCTAAACTTGCTTCCATCTTAATTGAAAACAGTACATTTTTTTGAATCGCAAGAGGGGAAAATTGTCTTTCGATAAAATCTTGAACATCATGAAGATCTACCTCTTTTGGATTTACATCTAATTTTCCTGACTCCACTTTCGCCAAATCTAAAACATCATTGATTAAATGAAGTAAATCATTACCAGATGAGTAAATCGTCCGAATATACTCCACCTGTTCAACGGTAAGATTTCCATCCCCGTTTTCAGCAAGTATTTGCGCTAAAATTAGTAAACTATTAAGTGGCGTTCTTAACTCGTGTGACATATTGGCTAGAAACTCGGATTTATATTGAGAGCTGAGCTCTAATTGTTGAGCTTTTTCTTCAAGGTCCTCTCTCACCTTTTCAATTTCCTTGTTCTTTTGTTCAGAGGCTATATACTGCTCCTCAAGTTTTTCATTTGTCGTCCTTAATTCCTCTTGTTGTAACTGCAGTTCTTCTGATTGAGCTTGGAGTTCTTCTGTTAATGCTTGTGATTCTTGCAATAATCTTTCTGCTTTCATATGACTAACAATACTGTTTATCTTGATACCTATATTATTAATTACTGCTTCCAATAACTTTACCTGCAGGGGACTAAAGGACTCAAATGAAGCAATTTCCATGACAGCTAGTACATCATTTTCAAATTGAATCGGTAAAATCATAATATTTTTGGGTGAACCTGCTCCTGTGCCTGATCCTACTTTTACGTAATGATCTGGAACATTGGTGAGCAAGATGGAATGTTTTTCAAGGGCACATTGTCCGATAAGGCCCTCTCCAAAACGAAACCGCATATAATCTTTATTATCATCTAGAGAAGCATAGGCAGATATCTTTTTTAAATACTGCTCTCTGTCTTCCACTTCCTTAACATAGAAAACTCCGCAACTTGCTCCCACCATTGGGACAAGCTTCGTAATTAATAATTCTGCTAACATAGAAACATTTTCAACTTCAGGATAGATCGTGGCTATTTCCGCAATTTTTGCATTAAGCCAACTTTGATCTTCTGCTTCTTCTTTTAATTGGATCTCCAGCTTACTTTGCTCCTCTAGTGCATGTGCCATTTTATTAAATGTAACAGCAATTTCAGCCAATTCACCCTTAGAGGAAATCTTAATTCGGGGTAATGAACTAAAATCACTTGTGGTCGCACTTTTCATAACTTCTGTTATTTTGTTAAGGTTATTTGTGATACCTCTAATAATCCAAATCGTGAACAAAATGCCAATACATAAGGCAATGGCAAGATAAATGTATATGATGGTGACAGCCCAGTTGTATGTATCTTTAGACCTTAATAGTTCATCTTTCATCTTTTGTTCTTGCAATCCATAGAGAAGATCGGCAATTTGAATCATTCTTTGACTAATCAGTTCAGAATCCGTCCAAAAATCAGCTGGAATTTCCATATCCCGATTTAGTTTTTTGGCTGTCAAAGCCTGTTGACCCATATTTAAATACTGTTCATGCAATGTTTTAAATTTTGCGATTAGTTCTTTAGATTTCTCCTGCTTGTCCATTTTTTCTAGTGATTCTATCGCAGATTGCAAATTGGTATGGGAATCTTCCCAAGAATTCGTTGCATTTAATTGGGTATCATTTCCATGCACGGTTAACATCGAAGTTAGCTCTAAACCTATTCTAGAAGTCTCATATTTAATCTCATTAGCCATTTCGATTCTTTCATTTAAATCATTTATTACAACGTTCATATTAACTGTCGTTTGTTTGAGCATGTTCATTAAAATGACGGCGATAATAAAAAATAGCAGTAGTAATGATCCGATGCTTGTATAGAGCTTTGTTTTAAATTTCATAAGACCTCCTTTATAGTTATCAAAAAAAATAGAATATTCAAAACACAAATCTTCCCGTATACTTTACATATTTTTTAATTTTACTTTATGTCATTATTAACGTCTAGATAATATTTTGTTAATTGGAAGCAAGGTGCCTGATTAAAATGATTCAGATACTTCGACCCAATATAAAACCATCAAACTATCCTCTCACGGAAGCAAAAACGCCAAACCATGGAAAAATTTAACGGTTTGGCGTTTTTAAGATTTAATAGCAAAGAATTGTACTTATAAAATTTTATTTTATACTATTTTGATTTTTCTCTTTTCCAACAATGTCCTTAACAATATCTTCAATCGTGACATTTCCAAGTACCTTTTCCATCGCTAATTGAGCTGCTGACAATATTGGAGTAATGGAATCTTGTATGTTCCTGCCCACAGGGCAATCAGGGTGGGAATTTTCATGCACACTAAACAATTCTTTTTCCTGGACCACGTCTACCGCCTTATAAACGTCAAGTAATGTTATATATGATGGTTCCTTTGCTAGTTTTGCTCCTGCAATACCCGGTTGTACGACAATTAACCCAGCTTTTTTTAACATCCCCATAATTTTTCTTATCAAGGTTGGGTTCGTATTTACGCTGCCTGCTAAAAATTCCGATGAGCTGGTCCCCTCTTTATTTAATTCAATAAGAGTTAGGATATGAATTCCCACGGAAAATCGGCTGCTGATTGACATTTCATTCACCTACTTACTATTTGATCACAATTATTTCACAAAACATGTACTTAATTTGATTACAACTTATTATACCTTAAAATTCATTAGAAATAAAAAAGGTATTAAAATCATTGACAAAAGTTCAAGATGTATCTATTATGAATACAGGTATTCAAATCAGATACAAGAAAAAGCTGATTTTATGTAAGCTATTAAAAATAATTGGAGGTAATGAACAATGAAAATATTAATTACTGGAGCAACAGGAAAATTGGGAACCAAAGTTGTTGAAACTTTATTGAAAACTGTACCAGCAAATCAACTAGCTGTTAGTGTTCGTAACCCAGAGAAAGCAGAAGGATTACAGGCTTGTGGAGTGGACGTTCGTCAGGGAGATTTTGACCGTCCAGACACATTGGAAGCTGCTTTTTCAGGAATTGATCGGCTATTAATTATTTCTGCAGACGGGGACAATGAAACCAGAATTAGACAGCACACGAATGCAGTAGAAGCAGCAGAACGGGCTGGAGTTAAATTTATTGCTTACACTAGCCTAGCCAATGCAAAGGAAAGTAAAAACTTCCTCGCTCCAACGCATCAGGCAACAGAAGAAGCTATTATAAAAACAGGCATTCCTTATTCTTTCTTACGCAACAATTGGTACTTGGAGAATGAAAGTTCAAGCATACAGGGTGTACTTGCCGGAGCCCCTTGGGTGACTTCAGCAGGAACAGGAAAAGTTGGCTGGGCATTGCAACAAGATTATGCGGAGGCTGCGGCAGTGGTCTTAACAGGTAATGGGCACGAAAACACTATTTACGAACTTTCTGGCAAGTTATTGACCCAAGAAGAAATGGCATCTGCAGTTGGAACTGTAGTGGGGAAAGAAGTCCCTGTACACCAAGTCGATGATTCCACTTACGCTGACATTATGAAAGGTGCTGGCGTTCCAGATTTCCTACTTCCTTTTCTCGTTGATATCCAAAAAGGTATTCGGGAAGGTACACTAGCAGTGGAGAGCAACGATTTGGAGAAACTTCTTGGACGTCCCGCTACACCAATTAGTGTGGGATTAACTCAGATTGTTAAAAGTATCTCTTAAACAGTTTAATTGAACCTAATTAAAAAACCGACCTTCTTTACGATTGAGAGGTCGGTTTTTCCTTTATGTGATTTCCAGTCATCTCAGACCGATTTTACAAAATCAATAAACGTAGCTACTTTCCTATCTAAGAAACTAATTGTTCCTTCATCCACCAACTGACCTGTTTGATCATCAAACTTCTGACTCGCTAGGCCAATCAATATTTCATTTCCTCCTGGCGGCAGAATTTTAGCCTGAATACCAGGTGCTGCTAGGATTTCACGCAAATGCATTTGAGCCCGTACGGTTCCAAGCTGGCCCAAGGTTACTCCTAAAGGCATCACAGGTTTACCAATGAAAACCTTGTCCACCCTAGAAGCCCAATCTAACGCGTTCTTTAACACACCAGGAATCGACCAGTTGTATTCTGGAGTAATGATGAGGACCCCATCCGCACTTGCGACTGCCTCTTTAAACTCTTTTACAGCTGGTGATGGTTTATTTTCCTCGTCTTGGTCAAAAAATGGGAGAGAACGGATATCAGCAATTTCAATATCCATTTTATCCTTATAACGGGCTTGGATGTTTTTTGCTAGATGCATGTTATACGATTCTTTTCTGAGACTACCTACGATTGCCACGATTTTCATGATGAACCTCCAAAATATTAATATGTAATCTTGTAAAAAGCTCTTCAATTCTTATAAGTATTGGTCTAATTGTAATTGACTCATCCCACTCATTTCAAGAAATAGGTATTCTGTTTCTAATTCACTCAAAGTCCATTCATAGAGATGTTTATTATTTTTTTTATAGATTCCGACTTTAATGAGTTCATTTATTAGAAATTGCCTTTTTTGCTGAACAGAATTTCGTTGGATTTTTTTCATAAAGAAGGCTAACAACTCCTTTCCACAAATGCAATTATAAATGACATTTTTTAATAATTTGTCGATTGAGCGTGTATTTAATGACTTTTAAAGGAATTGTTAATCACCTTTAATAAAAGAAAAAAAGTTGCCTTTTTTGTTACGATTGAAAATAACTCTTAATCAAATGTAATGTGATCGCAAACCTAAAAAGTTTTATGTATAATACCCTAAATTTAATTTTTAACACAAATATTTTTCTACAAACAGTAACGGTGCTATTTGATTTACCGTCTTAATTTGTCCTATAAAGAAGGAATTTTCCATTTCTTAATGAAATTTGAGGATTAATGTAGATAAGTTTTATAACGTAATAGCAGGAAAAATACCTCTCGTTACAAAAATAGTAAAGAAGACGAAACGGATGTCTAACGAATAAGTTGAAAGGTGGTCATTTTGCTTGAATATGGAATTAACCCTACAACAAATCGTCGAAGGTCTGCCCAAGTCGTTATTAAATGCAACTGATCGGGATTTGGAAGGCTTCCAAAAAATTATTGAAGAAACAATAAAATTAAGAGAAGGCCATCGAAACTTACAAAAGATGGTCAAAAACTTCTCAACCTCTACGATACAGCGAAGCTAAAACTAAATATAGCAATGAATGAAGGAGGTGAAATTTACCTTCTTTTCTTTTCGCTCTTTTTTAAAAGATATTTTCAAACTTAAAACAATCCGGCCCATTTATGAGCCGGATTGTTTCAATTATTTAACGGATGTAAACTGTGTTACTTTAAATGCATCAATATTTATATACGCACTTGTTGCAGCACTAGTCTTTTTGCCAGTAGCTACAATCTTAATTTTGTGTGATTTATTGGCAAGATTTTGCTTCTCAAAAACATTCGCTTTATACTTGTGGCTTGCAGAGTAAAGATTGATTTGCTTTACTTTTACTCCGTCAATGTAAATATCAGCTTTTCCCATATTCTTATATTTTAACGCATAAAGTGTAATTCCAGTTCCGCTAAATGAGTATTCAAGGGAGCCAGAATTTCCTTTAGTCCGATTAATACTGCGCCCGGAAGCGTGAGAATATTTCAGCTTCGACCAAGATCCTGCATATTTAATAGTCGAATTTGTATTTTCAACCGATTTTGTTGTTTGGACCGAAATAGTTACACTATATTGCCCTGACCCTTTTAAAGCAACGGGAACAATATAATACAGCCCGGATTTCACTGGTTTAAATACGATTTTCTCAACAGATGCCGTGCCACTCGATTTTTTCAAGGCAGATTTACCATAAATAGTAGATGTGCCCTTATTAAATAAAGAGAGATCGAAATTGGTACCAGAAGGTCCAGTTAAAGTAATCTTATAGGTTTTGCCCTGATCCAAGTGTTTAGACCAAACGTCAGTTACGTCCTTGGTGTTAATATTCAGACTTCCTTTCGCGGTCCCTGCCATTGGTAAACTTCCTTTAATATCATCATCATAAACATAAGTGAAAGCTGATGAAAAAGGTGTCTCCATTTTATCTTTTGTATTAATGACGACCGTGTAGTTATAGGATTTCCCTGGAACTGCTGTGGTATCCGTATAACTTGCTGTAGTTATAGGGTTTTTATTAATTTGTACATAGTCTGCTTGTGAGGATCCTTTGCGATAAATGCTGTAGGATTCTGCCCATTTTGCCGCTGTCCATGTAATAACCGGGAATTTCTTGTTCTTATCAAAGTAGGCATTTAATGACACAGGATTACTTCTTACGATTAATTTATCTAGATTGATCCCTGAAGCACTTTTTCTCGAAGCAGAATCGCTATTACCGGTCCAGACGATTTTTACTGAGTGTCTGCCATAAGATGCATAGTCTTTTTTATAGATTGTTTGCTTCGCTTTAAACGTACTCGCATAAAGGGATGGAGATGCAATCTTACTGCCGTCTATATAAATATCGGCTATACCTTGTGTAGGATCTTTAAACCCTTGCCACTCAAAGCTGTACCCTACAAACGAAAAGTTCACTTCCCCTTTGGAATTAAGAGCATTTGCAGAATTTCCTGAATGCTGTGGATTAAATACAGGCATCCATTCCCCTAAGAAAGTCATGGAGTTTGAATCATCCTCATACGAGCCTCCAAAATTTCCAGTGAACAGCTTGTAGTTTCCAGCACCTTTGTAGGCATAGACATTAACGAAATAAATCCCTGTTCTAGGAGCAGTAAACTTAATCGATTCATTGGATGTATTTTCATTCTCAGAGTAGGCAACCATCCCATTTGTATTATTTATACTTATGGTAGATTCATCATACACGTATAAATCAAAATCATTACCTGATTTGCTATTCAGAGAAAGTGAAAGGGTTTCTCCTTCTTTTAAGGACAATGCGAACACATCATTTTTATCTGTTGCCGCATTCAGGTTATCGTTTAAAATGCTTTTTTCCAAAGGAATTCCTGGCGTTTCATTATCATTAAAGTTATCTAGTTTCGAAGTTTTAACCAGTTTCCCACTGCTTACGCGCCCCTTTAGCGTATCTAGGCTATTCCCTTTTGTGCTTGTATATAACTTTAGCATTTCAGGAGACATGTTTGGACGTAATCCAAGTAGAATAGCCGCGGTGCCCGTTGTATGCGGCGTTGCCATGGAAGTTCCGCTATAGTAATCATATGCCTGTAAATAATCAGAAACATACTTAGAATTGATGATTGTCCTTGAATCATTGGATTTAACTAAATCAGCAAAATAGTAAGGTGTTTCATATCTATTTACTTCATATTTTGTATTTTCATAGATTCCACCCTTTAAACCTTCCACGTCCAAACTTGGACCCATATCAGCATAAACTGTTAAATGCAAATAATCCTTAACAAGTGGTGACTTCTCTTGACCAGAAAGGGCATTCTGTCCAGTTAACAACAATTTTCCGCCACCAGAGAGGTAATTTTTTAACAATTCAGAATCCGTTGTGGTTAAAGTGGTTCCTTGCTCTGAAAAAAAGCCAAGACCGTTTCCTGTAAACCAAATGACCCCATCGTAGGCGGATAAGTCACTACTGCTCAAGTAATCGGATAAGGATGAATCGGATTTTACCGTAATCGTTTTTAGTTCAGGATGGTTAACTAATAGTTTTTGATAAATTGGCAAATAGTTCTTAAATAGGGCGCGAAGTTCAGGCTCGTTCTTAAATAATGCTGCAAGATCACTTTCATCATCTTGGACAAGAAGTATGTTTTTCGACGGGTCATTTATTTCTAAATAACTTAATGCTTTGTCAAAAGCTTCCTGCCTTTGTGACTTGGAATTTGGTTCTTGCCTTTTTGCATCGGAATATTTTTCGTACCCAATGCCATCAAAAATCGCTTTATAATTGTTCCCAGTGATTTGTGCCGATGCTCCTGGCTGGTCAATATTCAATGCTTTTGTCAGCTCGTCCAATGGAAATTTAGGGACTGTACTTAAAATGTCCACGCCAGGGGCAGCCACATCAACAGAATTGGAGCCATAATTGGAGAATGGAGCTAGGTTACCCTTGTTATCGACAGCAGCAACTGCTAAGATATTTGCACTTTCAAAGCTCGCGGGATAAGCTCCACCTTCATCATTATTCATTCCATCATTTCCAGCAGCGGCGACAAATAAACTACCACTATTTGCGATGGCTTCTTCGAGTAAGGGGTCATATTCCTCTCCGCCCCAACTGTTATTTGTAATTTTAACACCCATCTTTTTTGCATAGGCAATGGCCTCGATGGCATCTGAAGTTGTTCCCCCATCAGGACCTAAAAATTTTATTGGTAAAATTTTTACGTTTGGAGCAACACCGACGACACCTTTATTTTCATTAATATTTGTTCCTTCTAATTCTGCAGCAATCGTTCCGGAGACGTGTGTACCGTGCTCATCTCCTTCTAGCGAATCATAGACCGTGTTATCATCATTATAAAAATCCCAGCCATTGACATCGTCAATATAACCGTTGAGGTCATCGTCTACATTAGGTTTGCCATATAATTCTTTAGTGTTCTTCCAAATTTTCTCCTTTAAATCAGGGTGATTGATGTCCACGCCCGTATCTATGACTCCGACAACCACTTCTGGTAGTTTTGAACTAAATTTGTTCCATCCTTGGGGCGCATCTACATCTATATCTGCCAATCCATTAATCTCTTTAATAGGCTGTCCGGTATTATTCAAGCCCCATAATCGATCATAAAAGTTTGGAGAATTATGGATATCAGAAGCATAATATTTGTAGTTCGGTTGGACGGATTCAATGGTTTGATCTTTTTTTAGTTTGTTTATGTAATCACTCGTACTTTGATTAGTAGGAATTTTTACAACCTCTGCATTTAGGGCCTTAAATTTCTTCTTTGATTTTAAAGAAAATTTCTTTTGAAGTGCACTAATATCCCCCGTTGACACTTTTTTCTTATATTTAATAATCAATTCGCCTGTTTGATATTTACTTTTACTTTGTAATTCTTCATTATTTAATTTTTCCTTAATCTCTGTTGCTACCTTATTTTGTGTCTTCTTATTAATAGAGAACTTTTTGTTTTCTGTTTTTATTTCTTTCATTTGGCTTTTTCTAAGGTTTTTACTAGAGTTAACTTGCATTTCACCCGTTACGAAACTATTAGTTCCTGTTTGTGCGGCTACTTGCCCTGTTCCTGTAAAAATGGTTGATGCTAATAGAAAGGCAGAAACCGGTAAAGAAAAAAGTGTTTTTTTCTTCATTCATGCACCTCTTTTTAAAAGATTTATAGAAAAATTTATCTATATTAGAAGAATTATACAATAATTATTAAAGAATAATAGTACATAATCACTCGACAAATTTCTTCCTCTACTATATTTAAGTAGTTTTTTCTATAAAAAAATCCGGCCCATCCATAAGCCGGATTTCTTATGTCTCTTTTATTTCTAACCTTCTGGCAACTAGTGATAAGGCATAATTGACGATAAAGTACATGAGCGCCATCATGATAAAAACTGGAATCACATATGTTCCCTTTTGTGCGTATATGATTTGGCCGTTGTGCAATAAATCCGGCAAGGCAATGACGACAGCTAACGATGTATCTTTGAGCAGTGAAATAAATTGACTGACGATGGGAGGAACCATTCTTCTCAGCGCCTGTGGCATGATGATAAAACGTAATGTCTGGATGTAGGTCAATCCAGACGCCCGCCCTGCCTCAATTTGACCTTTTTCAATCGAATTTAAGCCGCCTCGGATAATTTCTGAAATCATCGCAGATTCAAATACCGTCAAAGCCGCAATCGCCGCCGTCGATATCTCCATTTCTAATCCAATTTCCGGCAAAGCGAAATAGGTAAAGAAAATAATGAGCAGCAACGGCAGGTTCCGAATTGTCTCGACAACTAGAGCCAATAGTTTAGAAACAACGGGAATCCGCGCATATCTGAGCGTCCCAATGAGACCGCCAATAACAAAGCTGAGCACGATGGAAATGGCTGCGACCTTAAGCGTAACCGCAAATCCCTCGAGTAAAAATTTAAAATGGTCCAGGGTATATACTTCCACGAACGGTGCTAGAAATTCCAACTCTGCACCTCCTTAATGACTTCGAGCCATGCGTCTTTCTAAAAATCCTACACCAAGACTTAATGGGATTGTTAATATTAAATAAAATAAAGCAACTAGAATATAGGTATCAAAGGTTACGTATGTCTTTGCCGAAATTAAATCGCCTTGATACATTAAATCTCCTCCCGCGACAACGGCTAACAAGGATGAATTTTTCACTAGATTGAGAAATTGATTGCCAAGTGAAGGGATGACGATTTTAATAGCCTGAGGAAGAACCACCAGTCTCATTGCCTGGCCATAACTCAATCCTGTCGAGCGGGCAGCTTCCATTTGTCCTTTTGGAACAGACATAATCCCAGCACGGATCGCTTCGGCAATGAAAGCAGCCGTATAAATCGTCAGTCCGATCGTTCCTGCAGTCATCCCTCCAAAGTTTCCAGCCAAGTAAGTGAAAAAGATGATTACTAGCACTGGGATATTACGGATAAATTCAACATAGGCCGTGCCCAGCCAGTTAAGAGGTTTGACTGGGGCCATGCGGAGGACTGCAATCAATGTACCCCATATGAAACTGGATAGTAGGGCGATTAAACTCGAGATAATCGTTATTTTTAATCCTTGTAAAAATGCATCAAGATTATCGGTTAGTATCGAGAAATCCAGCAAATGCTCACCACCTCATTAAACAGGATGAGTAGGACCATAATCGTGCAAGCAGGCTACTACCCATCCTGACGAGAAACTGTGTATATATGGTTTAATTTTTAATCCATTTATTCTTAATTTCATCGTACTTGCCTGAATCCTTCAGGCTTTTCAATGCTTTATTCAATTCATCGACAAGTGCTTTATTTCCTTTTTTCACAGCGATCCCATATGGCTCTTCAGTAAACGTTCCTCCTACAAGACCATAAGACGGATCTTCTTCTGCCATTCCATAAAGGATTGCATCATCAGTCGTTAGAGCATCCCCCTTTCCTGCCTTTAAGGCGGTAAAAGCTTCCGCATAGTTTTCGAATTCGAGGACGGTTGTTTCAGGAGCTTTCTCTCGAATATTGATCGTCGAGGTCGATCCTTTCACCGCGAGCACCTTCGTTCCTTTCTTTAAGTCTTTAATGCTCTGAATCTTGCTTCCTTTTTTCACGAGCAAGGATTGCCCAGCATCAAAGTAGACATCTGTAAAATCCACTTCTTTCTTCCGTTCATCTGTGATAGTCATCGTAGCTACTACTGCATCCACCTTACCATTGTTTAAGAGTCCTACCCGCGTTTTCGATGTCACCTCTACATACTCTGGCTTTACATCCTTGCCAAACATTTCTTCTGCGAGGGCTTTAGACAAATCGATATCAAACCCTTCCACCTCACCAGTTGAAGGATTTTTTAATCCAAATAAACGAGTGTCATGCTTTACGCCAAAGACAATTTTTTTCTCCTCTTTAATTTGAGCAAGAACATCCTTGCTGCTCCCGTTAGAGTCCTTATCCCCACCACAACCGGCGAGAAACAAGGCAGCCATAGTAGTTACTAACGCCATTTTCATTAGATTTTTTGTTTTGAACATTTCTTTTACCTCCAATTAATGATTTAAGATACGGCTGAGAAATAAACGTGCCCGTTCTTCACGCGGGTTTGCATAAAATTCAGCCGGAACTGCTTCTTCTAAAATCCGCCCCTCATCCATAAAGACGATTCGGTCGGCCACCTCCTTGGCAAAGCCCATTTCATGGGTTACGACGACCATCGTCATGCCTTCTTTGGCGAGAGCTTTCATGACATCGAGGACCTCCCCTATCATTTCGGGATCCAGTGCCGAGGTGGGTTCATCGAAAAGCATAATTTCCGGGTTCATGGCAAGACCGCGCGCGATGGCAACACGCTGCTGCTGACCTCCAGAAAGTTGAGAAGGATAAGCGTTGGCCTTATCCAATATGCCAACCTTATTAAGGTAATGTCTGGCTGTTTCTGTCGCTTCTTTTTCGGATTTGCCCAGCACTTTCATTGGAGCTAGCGTGATATTGTTAAGCACTGTTTTGTGCGGATATAAATAAAAATGCTGAAAGACCATGCCAATATTCCGCCTTAATTGATTGATATCTGTTTTTTTATCCCCTACAGATATCCCATTTACAGTGAGTGTCCCGGCCGATATGGTTTCAAGTTGATTAATGCACCGGAGCAAGGTACTTTTTCCTGAACCGGAAGGTCCGATTACGACGACGACTTCTCCTTGATAGATTGTGAGGTTAATATCTTTTAAAACATGAAAATCCCCATAAAACTTATTTACCTGCTTAAATTCAATCATTCTTGACCTCCTCAACTAAAACGTATAAATTATGGCAATTTTCAAGATTACTTACATGTTATTCAAACCTTGTCCACTTCAAACCGCGACCATCGACTTGTTTTAGAGATAGTAAAAAAGGTGGATAAAGTAAAAAAGGTGTCAGGCACCATGTGAAGAATTCACATGGTGCCTGACACCTTTACTGACACCTTTACTTTTTAAAACGATAACCGACATATAGGACTATAAACCAAACTGGTGCTACCATTAATGCTACTCGCATTTCTTCTATAAAGGCCATTAAAATGACGACAACTGCTAAGAAAGCAAGGGCTAGGTAGGATGAAACTGGATATAGCGGCATTTTAAATGCTAGTTTTTTTACTTCTTCTTTTGCTTTTGATTGTCTAAATTTGATTTGTGTAACCAATATAATGGTCCAGCTCGTAATCACCGCGACGGTTGCTACAGAAGAAATATACATAAATACTTTTTCGGGAACAATATAATTTAAAAATACCGCCACAAGTAAAAACGAGGACGAAAATAGGATTCCACGTCTTGGAGTAGAATGCTTGTTTAGCTTTCCAAAATATTTCGGACCGTTATTTTGAAGTGATAAATTGTAAAGCATTCTGCCTGTACTGAAAAGACCACTATTAAAAGCAGACAATGCTGCAGTTAACACAACAAAATTTATGATATGAGCTGCTCCAGGAATTCCAACTTTATCAAAAATCAATACAAACGGACTTCCATTCGTCCCCACTTCATTCCAAGGATATAAACTCATCATGATTCCTAATGCAGCAATATAAAAAATTAAAATCCTCCAAACTACATTGTTGATGGCTGATGGAATTGATTTTCGAGGATTTTTCGCTTCCCCTGCCGTTATACCGACCAGTTCCACCCCGCCAAATGAAAACATAACTAGAACCAATGACATTAAAATACCATTCATTCCATTTGGCATAAATCCACCATGTGCCCATAGATTATTAAAACCTATTGGCTGACCTCCGTTACCGATACCTAGGAGGATCATTCCTAAACCAACCACAATCATTCCAATAATAGCCACAACTTTGATCATCGCGAACCAGAATTCAAACTCTCCAAATGCTTTTACACTAGTAAGGTTTATCATAGTAATAACCACTAGTGTAGCCAATGCAGTCACCCATTGTGGAATATCAGGGAACCAATAGTTCACATATACGCCAACTACCGTAATTTCTGCCATCCCAACGACAACCCACATAAACCAATAGGTCCACCCTGTTAAGTAACCGGCAAACGGACCTAAATATCGATTGGCATAGGAGCTAAATGAACCTGAAACTGGCTCATCAACAGCCATTTCACCTAATGCCCTCATAATTGTAAAAATAACTAAACCTCCGATTAAGTAGGAGATTAATATTGACGGACCAGCCATCTGAATCGTTGCACTTGAACCATAGAACAAACCAACACCAATGGCCCCTCCTAGTGCTATTAACTGGATATGCCTATTGTCTAAACCACGTTGTAAATTTTCACCTTCTTGATTTTTGCCCACTCCATGTTTCCACCCTTCTTAATTATTCTTTTAGAATAACTAAGTTGGATTTCCCTTTCCACATGAAAGAATATTCATACAAATCAAATTATTCATTCCCTTCAAAAAATCCTCAGTAAAATATTCCTCTATTTCGTAAAATTGGGTTGAATATGTCATTTATACAGGAATTATGTCATAAATCAATTTTACCTGTAATGTTGTTCAACAAACTATAAAGAAATGTAACAGAGGTGTTCTGTAATTCGTGTACTAGCACATGCTAAAGTAGGTACATACGAATTTACAGGAGGTAGCAACATGAAAAACAATTCCCTGAAGAAATTAATTGTAGCTTGTGTAGCTACATTTTCAATAATAGCTCTACAAAATACTACGGCAGAGGCAATTACACAATCTCCACTTGTAAAAGAGGTTAACCTCAATGAACTTGGGCAACAAAATGGATTAAACACTATTAATATAGAACAAGAAAATAATCGTCCTGATAATTGGGTTGATATAGAAGAAGAATTGCAAAATCCTATTCAACCGAAAGCAGCAGAAAAAAAAGCATCCAAACCTGATAAAAAAACGCCAAAAAAAGAAAAAGAGAAGCCAGCCGTTACAATTTCTAATAAAGAAAAGGACTTATTTGCGCGATTAGTAAATGCTGAAGCAAAAGGTGAATCCTTTCAAGGAAAAGTAGCCGTTGCGACTGTCGTATTAAATCGAGTTGATTCACCTGATTTCCCAGATACAGTTACAGGTGTAATTAATCAAGTCGTAGGGGGTACCTATGCCTTTTCACCCGTACAAAATGGTGAAATTAATAAGCCCGCATCAGATGAGTCGAAACGAGCAGTAGAAAAAGCACTAACTAGAAAAGACCGTTTAAATGATTCTGTATTTTTCTATAACCCAGAAATTGCAGAAGATCAATGGATTCGTACACGTCCAGTTGTAAAGACGATTGGTGATCATGTTTTTGCAAAATAGAGTTTGAAAGCCGTCGAATGACGGCTTTTTTTGCATGTAAGAAATATATACTTACGTTTGATGCCATTTAAAGGTTTGCTGCTTTAAAGGTATCGCCTCCCTCGATGGTTCCATTTTTGAAGCCTTTATTGAACCAGCGTTTTCTTTGCTCAGAAGTTCCGTGTGTAAAGCTTTCCGGCACCACATAGCCCTGCGATTTTTTCTGGATATTATCATCACCCACAGCACTTGCTGCATTCACTGCCTCTTCAAGGTCGCCTTTCTCTAGGTAGCCTTTCCCTTGCGCGAAGTGGGCCCAAACACCCGCCAAGTAGTCCGCTTGCAATTCAAATCGAACCGAGTACTCATTAGAACGCTTCTGTGCCTGTGAAGCTTGGTCTCCAGTATGCAAGAGGGTCTGGACGTGGTGGCCTACTTCATGGGCAATGACGTACGCCATCGCAAAGTCCCCAGGCGCCTGGAATTTTTGTTTCAGTTCCTGATAAAAACTTAAGTCAATGTACAGTTTGTGGTCGCCAGGACAATAAAATGGTCCTACCGCCGAACTAGCTGATCCACAGGCAGACTGGACACTGCCGGTGTACAAAACAAGCTTAGGATTCTCGTATTGAAGCCCTTTCTTCTTGAATTCATCTGACCACACATCCTCTGTATCAGCAAGAACAACAGAAACAAAGTCCGCCAATTCCTTCTCCCCGGAGGATTCCTGATAAGGTGGAGGAGCTTGTGTGCCCGTATCAGAAGCCTGATTGTTGCCTAATAGATCTCCTGGATTTCCTCCGAGCAGCGTAAAGAGGAGAACAATAATAATACTGCCGATTCCCCCTCCAATCACGGTCTTGCCGCCCATTCCCATTCCTCTCCGGTCTTCAACGTTGGCGCTTTGCCGTCTTCCTTTCCATTTCATTTTTTTACCTCCTTTAAAAAGCCAATTAACCTTGTTATACCCACAATAGCGAAGATTAAATATGTATATATTTTGGAAATTGTTAACTAAATAGCCGTGCGAATACAAAACGGCCCCCAAATTCCGGGAGCCGTTTTGTATTTCACCTATTGATGTTCCATTTTAACTAGATGTATGCGGAATTTCAGTACTGTCCCACTACAGTTGTGCCATTTACATCCTTGAGTTAGGATCCATTACCAAGATAACGATCGAGAAACCTTACCATTTCCTTATAGGCAGTAATCTTATTTTTTTGTTTTACGATGGAATGGCCTTCATCCTCGAAGCGAATAAAGTCAACTGAGTGATTTCGTTTCTTTAGTTTATCGACTATTTGCTCAGATTCTTTTATGTGGACACGCGGATCGCCCTTCCCATGAATAACTAATAATGGGGTGGTAATTCGATCTGAATAATTCAATGGATCAATACGATCAAAAAATTCTCCGTCTCGTTCGATTGTTCCATATTCGCTCTCCCTGTGCTTCTTACGCCATGGACTTGTTGTTTGAAGGAACGTTCTTAGGCTGGACATTCCCACAATATCGATAGCAGCAGCCCAAAGATGTGGATAGTGACTGATGGCAGCAAGCACCATAAACCCGCCATAGCTTCCCCCCATGATCGCGATCTTTTTAGAATCTATATTCCCATTCACCTTTAGCCATTCCACTAAAAAAATGAGATCTTTAACTGCGTCCATTCTTTTTCGAACATCATCCAAATGTGTATACCTTTTTCCGTAACCTGTACTTCCCCGAATGTTTGGTGTACACACGGCATAACCCTGGTTAAGTAAATACTGCTGAACTGGATTGTATACCGCACGCGCTTGACTCTCCGGCCCGCCATGGATGTAAATAACAACTGGAAGTTTTTCAGTTGTATCTTTCGGTTTCGAATAAAAGGCAGGAATTTCGAGGTGATCAAAAGAACGAAAGGTTATAAGTTCCGGCTCCACTAATTTCTTTTCCAATACTGGAGAGCGGGATACATATGTAAGCCTCTCCGCCTGAATGGTCTTTAGGTCAAGTTCCCATATATCCGAGGGATTTGCTGCCCCCTTAAAGACATAGGCTAGTTTTTGGCTATCTGGGGAAAATTTTAAATTTGATATGACTCCGATTGGAGTTTTCCACGTATAAAGGTAACTTCGATTAATATCTAAAAGTACCCCCTTGGAAATTCCTCCCTCATTTATCGAAAAAGCTAACAAATTTTTATCATTATTCATTGTTAAATCCTCAAAATCCCATTTCCCTAGCTCTAGCCACTCGAGATGTTTGGTTTTTATATTTATAAGAGCAAGCCCATAGAATTCTTTGTCTTTATTCGATAATACATATAGATGGTCCGCATCCTTATTAAAATGAGCGTCTCTAAAACTAGCTTCCCCTGTATGTTCTGTTAACCAATTTATAGCCCCTGTTGAAAGGTCGATGATGCCCAAATCATTATCTAAAGGGGAATTTATCCTCTGGAATAAAATGGATTTACCGTCAGGAGACCATTTAACCGCTGAAAATACCCCATCTCCAGCATTCAAAAGACGAATATCCAACGATTCTAGATTTTGAATATGAATATCAAAAAAAGCTGGATTTCGGCGATTACTCGACCAGGCGATCCATTTTCCATCTGGAGAACTTCCGCCAAAACGGTGTATATGGTCTGGTGAGTTTGTTAACTCAATTAGTTTTCCTTCTTCCTTAAGTAAGTACAATTGCTGATTTTCATCCCCGCCAACATCCATGCCAATAATCAAATTAGATTTGCCATTTAGATAGCTAATAAAGGTGATTCTTTCTTTTGTAAAGGTGGTTTGGACAGGCCATCCACCACTCCCTTCCCCTAGATTCAATTCCCAAACTTGTGGCAAACCAGTATAGTCAGCGATAAAGCTTATCTTTTGACCAATTGGATCGTAGACTGGATTTTGGGCAAAACGAACATGTAAATACGGTTCTATATCAATCGTTGCCATAAACATCCCCCATCCAATTCATGCATTTTTTGTAACACTCAGGTGAATTTGAATCATTAAGCAGGATTCATGAATGATTTTATCCATATTAATTTTCGTCATTCTATCCAATCAATTATATTTACAACCCATTCATTTTATTCTAAATGGCTAGAGCTCTGTTGAATGGTGCCTATAAAAGATGAACTTTAGATATCAATTTCTCCAAAAAATATTGACAATTACCAATTTGAATATTGACAATTGTCTGAAAAATAGAGAGAATGAACGCGTGTACATTTTTAAGTCATGAGGTGATAACTTGGCTAATCGAAAGGATGTGGCAAAATTAGCCGGCGTATCTGAAGCCACCGTTTCACGAGTATTTAATAATATTGGACCCTTGCGTATGGAAACAAAACAAAAGGTTATGCAAGCAGCCCAACAACTAAACTACCATCCTAATGCGATTGCACAAAGCTTTGCACGTGGGAAAAGTAGCAACATTGGCGTCATTGTTCCTTATTTTCAAAAGGTTAACTTAATGACTACTCATTATTTCTCAGGGCTCCTAAGCGGAATCGGTACAAAGCTTGGTGAGTTTGGGTATGGTTTGCTTCTATTATTTCAATCCCCTGATGAGCCGAAAGATTATGTGAAGCTTTTTCATACTCAGAAGGTGGATGGTTGCATCATCCTCGGTTCCAAGGAAGTTCCCGGTGAAGTGGAAGCACTTGAAAAATTACACCAATTGCAACTCCCTTATTGTCTAGTGAATCAAACTTTTTCAGGCTATCCCTTTCATTCCATTGGCGCAGATCACCTAGATGGTAGTTTACAAGCCGTTTCATCCCTGTTAATGAAGGACTATGAACAAATTATCTTTTTAAATGGACCAACTGAATTTTCAAATAGTCTCGAACGGTTAAAAGGTTATCAAACTGCCCTCACGAATGCAGGTTTTTCCTACAATCCTACGTTAGTTTTTCAAGGTAATTACAGCCGGAAAAGTGGGTTTCAAGCGGCTGCAGAAATAGCTCCAATGATGACAGAAATCAATGCTATTTTTGCCGGAAATGACCGGATGGCTATTGGTCTTATGCAAGGATTGGGTGAACTAGGCTACCAAGCAGGACGCGATTATGCTCTCATTGGTTATGATGACTCTGAAATTTCAAGAATGACTTCCCCGCCGCTTAGCACCGTTCAAGTCCCGCTTTTTGATATGGGGCAATTGGCAGCTGAGAAGGTTCTTCAATTGATTTCACAAGAGATCATGGAGGACATTAATGAAAGTTTGCCGGTAACCTTTATTGAACGAGCATCATCACAACTACATAAATAAGAAAAGGAGATGAACTGATGGAAACAGTTAAAATTGGAATGGTCGGCTACAAATTTATGGGTAAAGCCCACAGTCATGCTTACCGGGATCTCCCCCTTTTCTTTCCATATACGACTCATCCTGAAATGAAGGTGATTTGTGGTCGTGACCAAGACGCTGTTGCTGTGGCAGCCAAGCAATTCGGGTGGGAGGAATATACAACTGACTGGAAAAGTCTTTTACAAAGAGAGGATGTCGATTTAATCGATATCAATGCACCAAGTGATGTACATAAAGAAATAACAATTGCAGCCGCCCAAGCAGGTAAACATGTTTTTTGCGAAAAACCGTTAGCGCTTACACTGAAGGATTCTAGAGAAATGCTCGAAGTTGTTGAGGCAGCTGGAATTAAGCATATGGTTGGCTTTAATTATCGCTTTGCTCCTGCTGTCATGCTGGCTAAAAAGCTACTTGACGAAGGTAAGTTTGGAGAAATCTATCATTTCCGCGCTTGGTTTTTGCAGGATTGGCTCGTCGATCCCAACTTCCCGCTCACCTGGAGACTTCAGAAGGATATCGCTGGTTCAGGTTCTCATGGAGATCTCGGGGCCCATCTTATCGACCTGGCCCACTTCCTCATCGGAGATGTTACTGAGGTAATTGGGATGAATGATACCTTTATTAAGGAACGACCTCTTTCTACTCAGATGACTGGTTTATCTGCGAAAGGAAGTGAGAGTGCTGAAAAAGGCGAGGTCACGGTTGATGATGCGACCCTATTCCTAGCACGTTTCGCTAACGGTGCTTTAGGCAGCTTTGAAGCGACACGTTTTGCCACTGGACATCGCTGCAAGAATTCCTTTGAAATTAACGGCAGTAAAGGAAGCGTCATCTTCGACTTTGAACGCATGAATGAGCTGCAGGTCTATTTCACTGATGATAGAGATGATGTTCAAGGATTCCGCCGGGTATTAGCGACAGACCCTTCCCACGCTTATGCCGAGAACTGGTGGCCGCCAGGACATACAATTGGTTATGAGCATACGTTTATTCATGAAATGGTTGAGTTAATGGAAGCTATCCGTGAAGATCGGCAGCCCGTTCCTAATTTCCTAGATGGCGTCAAATGTCAAGAAGTTTTGGAAGCGGTTGATTTATCAATCAAAAAACGCCAATGGATGCGAATTTCAGACGTCTAAAAAATTTGAAAAGGAGTGCTTCCATAATGAAGAAAAAGGCATTGATTGTATGGGGCGGATGGGACGGTCATCAACCGGAGCAAGTGGCAGATATATTTAAAGGTATCCTTGAGGAAGAAAACTTTCAAGTAGAGGTTTCCAATACACTTGATTCTTATGCAGATCCAGATAAGCTAAAAAATCTGGATTTAATCATCCCCCACTGGACCATGGGGGCAATCGAACAAAAGTATGTCCAAAATATATCCGAAGCTGTCATTCAAGGTGTGGGGTTAGCTGGATGCCACGGAGGTATGTGTGACTCTTTCCGCAATAATGTGGACTGGCAATTTATGACGGGCGGAAATTGGGTCGCACATCCTGGAAATGACGGTGTGGAATATATGGTAAACATCAAGCATTCGACCAGTCCGCTCTTAGAGGGTCTTGCTGATTTTAAAGTTGTCAGCGAACAATATTACCTTCATTATGATCCTGCTGTGGAAGTGTTAGCTGCTACTCGCTTCCCTAATGTTAACGGCCCACATGCTGCCAATAAACCAGTTGATATGCCTGTGGTCTGGACAAAACACTGGGGCCAAGGAAATGTATTTTATAGTTCATTAGGCCATCAAGCGAATATTATCACCATGCCAGAGGTTTCCCGTATAATGCGCCGAGGATTTATGTGGGCTGCTGAAGGAAGGAAACGATCTGAAGAATTAGGTGCAGCATCTATCTATGGAAATGCAGGGACGTACACAGGAATGGGGGATAGCCAGTAATTAGCCGCTTGACCTTTCGGAGACAAAGATTATTAAAATGGAGGAACTAGTCATGAAAAAGCTTAAAGTCGGTATCATTGGTTGCGGAAATATTAGTTCTATTTATTTGGAAAATTGTCCGAAGTTCCCCCACCTAGCCCTTGTTGCCTGTGCTGACCTAGATGAACCACGTGCCCAAGCTCAAGCTGAAAAATTCGGTATTCCAAAAGCTTATTCCGTCGAAGAGCTGCTTTCTGATCCAGAGATTGAACTCGTAATTAATTTAACGATTCCAAAAGCTCATGCGGCTGTTTGCATCCAAGCCCTTGAAGCAGGAAAGCATGTTTATACAGAAAAACCACTAGCCATTACTCGCGAAGAAGGAAAACAAATTTTAGAAACAGCCAAGAGGAAAAACCTCCTCGTCGGGAGTGCACCCGACACCTTCTTAGGTGCTGGTATTCAAACAGCCATCCATTTAGTTGAACAAGGTGAAATTGGTGTCCCTGTTGGTGCTTCTGCCTTCATGATTTGCCGTGGACATGAACATTGGCATCCAGATCCTGCCTTCTACTATGATATCGGCGGCGGACCCATGTTTGATATGGGACCCTATTATTTAACAGCATTAGTCGCTTTATTAGGACCAATTAAACGAATTTCTGGATCCGCGCGTATTAGTTATCCAGAACGAACTGTGTTGAGTCAACCGAGAGCTGGAACCAAGATTCACGTCTCTACCCCTACTCATCTATCTGGTGTGATCGATTTTGCCTCAGGTGTCATTGGAACCATTACAACAAGCTTTGATGCCTTTGGCGGAACATCCCTTCCACCTATCGAAATCTATGGCAGTGAAGGTACTTTACTCGTTCCTGATCCAAATACGTTTGGCGGTCCTGTTCGGATAAGAAAACGTGATGAGAAGGATTTCGCAGAAGTCCCGCTTACTTTTGGGTTCACCCAAAACAGCAGAGGGCTTGGTGTCGCTGATATGGCAAAAGCGATTCTCGAAAGCGGCAACTATCGAGCAAATGGCGAATTAGCGTACCATGTTTTAGAAGCGATGCACGGACTTCTTGAATCATCGGAAAAGGGAACACACTATATCATGGAAAGCACCTGTGACAGGCCTGAATCTGCGTCTGAAGTATTACAGTTTTCTAAGTAATTTTAGATTGCTTACCTCCCTGTTTAATTTATCTCGAAAAAATAAGGGTCTCCTTTTCGATAGGGAGGCTCTTTCCTTTTCACTCCATAACCCAATAATTAACTGAAAATTCACAAAAATGTAAAGCAGATTTAACAATCCTTCTTTAAGCTAAAGAAGTAACCAACTAGAGGATTTGGAGGCGAGAAACGAGTGAGAGAAACATTGAATAGGAACGTATTGAAAAAAGCAGTAACTGCTTTAGTTCTTACGACTACCTTAGCTGCGGGCATTGTTATGGCCTCCGGGGAACCGGAGACATCAGGCGTACCCAATAACACCGAGATTACTAAGAACCGTTTCATTCAAGTGCAATTACTCGGCGTAAACGATTTGCACGGACAATTAAATATCACCCGCAAATTTAACCGAAGGGACGTGGGCAGTGTTGAGTATCTAGCTGCCTATTTGAAGCAAAAGAAAGCTGAAAACAAAAATACCCTTTTGGTTCATGCAGGTGACATGGTTGGAGCAAGTGCACCCATCTCCTCGCTTCTGCAAGACGAACCAACGATTAAAGTATTAAACACAATTGGCTTTGACGTAGGAACCCCAGGTAATCATGAATTTGATCACGGCGTGAAAGAAATGATGAGGTTGATCCATGGAGGGTACAATCTCAAAACAGGATTTTTTGATGGTGCTCAATTCCCCTATATATGTGCTAATGTAATTGATGTAAAAACACGGAAACCTCTCCTCCCTCCCTATAAAATAATCAATCTGAATGGCATTTCTATCGGATTTATTGGCATTGTATTGAACGAAACACCCACGATGGTTAATTTGAAAGGAATAAAAGGGGTAAAATTCATTGATGAAGTGAAAGCCATTAATAAATCGGTGGCACAACTTAAGAAGCAAGGTGTGAAAGCTATCGTCATACTGGCGCATAATGACGGCAGGCAGTCCACTCCAAACGGTGCTGCTACTGGAGAAATCGTCAAAATGGCTAAAAGGGTAGACAATGAAGTGGACGTGATGTTTGCTGGTCATAGCCATACCTATCTTAATACGGAAGTAGATGGAAAGCTGCTTGTTCAAGCTTATTCCTACGGAATGGCGTTCTCCGCCGTCAACTTGGAGATTGATCCGGTAACGAAAGATATCGTGAACAAAAAGGCGCAAATTGTCATTACCTATCAGGACGCTATCAAACCGGATAAGGAAATCAAGGAAATGGTGGAAATGTACGAAGCTGAAGTTGCTTCCTATGTTAGAGAAGTCGTTGGAACGGCTGCAAACGACATTTCCAGCAATCGAAACGAAAACGGTGAATCAGCCTTGGGCAATCTGATTGCCGATTCGCAGCGAAATGCCATGAATTCTGATTTCTCTTTTGTGAACCCAGGTGGAATTCGGGCAGACCTACATGAAGGAGAAGTAACCATTGAGGATTTGTTAACCATTCAACCGTTTAAACGCAAACTCGTTAAAATGACGTTGACCGGCGACCAAGTCCGCAGCCTTTTAAATCAGCAATGGCAGACGGACAAAGTGAGAATGCTGCAACTTTCCGGTTTAAAATACACTTGGGACGGAACAAAACCTGCGGGAAATAAAGTGAACGATATTTTTACTACTGACGGGACCGCGATTGATCCAAAAGCAAGATACACAGTTACGGTAAACGACTACTTGTCAGACGGCGGGGACAATTTCACCGTCTTACTTAAAGGGACAAAAAAAGTCATAGGTCCAGTTGACATAGATGTATTTAAAACATACGTAAAGCAACTTAAGCAACCGTTTACCTCTTCGATCGAGGGCCGAATAAAAAAAATTCATTAGCCAAGCAATATGAATTATCATATAGAAATTTTCTACCTTTTGAAGAAAAAATTAAGCAAAATTCTAGTGCAAAGAATATTGAACGAGACGGCTGCAGCCGTCTCGTTTCCCTTTTTGCTATTTAGAAATAAGCTAGAGTTAAATGGTGTTTTCCAAGGTCCGGTTTAATAAATCTGCCTAACTATGCAAACTCCCCTTTAACCACGGACGATATCGATAGGGGCCAATTGGAATTTGGATTAGACTCGTTTTTCCTTGTGGACCCATCTTGTAAATCTGATCACTCAAGTTTGCATCAAACCCGAGGAGTGGGTGCCCCCCCATTCCGAGGGCTGACGCCGTTAACAGTAATCGTTGCACGAGCATACCAGCTTCCATTTGTTGAATGCGGTATCCTCTATATCCCAGTGCCGTTCTGAATGATTCCCTGTCCCCTGCCACATGTAGACAGAGCGGTACTTGTAGCAAGTTTACGTTATCTAGCGACATTCCAGATTGCAACTGGAGTCGATAATCTCCTAGATGTACCTTTCGTAACTCATGAGCAGTGCTGTCATAATAATAGGCTCCATTTAGAATACCTTCAACGTTATACATACAGCCATACAATGAAACACGAGGCTCGTTCTTCCAAGCTGTTCCATCCAAATCATTTCGATATGAGAAGGCTGCGGTCGATTCCTGCAATAGTGTGGTCAGTTGAAGTTTACTCACCCTACCCAATACAAAATCCATATCTGGCGAAAATCGCTCTCGACAGACAGACCGCAGATCATAAGATAACCGGTTCATGTGAGACAGAGCTTCCGCTTCTACGTCCGAATCCAAACTCTCTTTTGCCTCAATCAGCCGAAACGCTTGCGTTGAATCCAGCATGGACGCTTCATTCAACTTGGTTACCATCGGATACTCCTTGATTCTCTGTGACCGGACATAATGATACGGCTGAATCGCAGTTAACTCTTGACACAATTCGGCCGCAGAGACGTCAATTTTACTCCCGTTAGTAGACCATCGGGTTGGTTCTACGGAAAGCGGAATAACTGCATAAACACTCTCCTCTTGTTCGGAAAGACCAACAAGATGGTTAATAGCCCGATCAAGAAACTGGAAATAAACCCCCGTAGCAAAACCAAAACGTTTCGCTACTTCCAGTAGCTGTCCTATGACCACGCCGGCATCCAACCCTTGCAGACGATAAGAAAAGTTATTGTATTTAAAGAAATTTTTCCAAAACATAGTCGACACAAATACGGTACCAAAGCAGGCAGACACATCACAACGATTACCCAGAGAGCGGCCTATATATGAATCAAAATCCCCTTCTCGTAACAATACCAAACGATGATGGGCCACATCATAATGGTACATCCCAACTGGCAAATCCTCTATCTTAAGATAAACATATAATTCGTTTGGATATAATGCCCCGCCGGAAGGAGCGAACCGTCGATATGATTGTACTAGGCTCGCCGTTTTAGCTGTGGAATCCATGGGAAGGCCTGACTGGCTAACTTGAGTAAGTCCATATACATACCAAAGAAAATGACCAATTTTGCTAAGATTTGGCTTAGCGGGTGATTCTTGTCCCTCGAGTGACAGCGGTACTTCTAGAGAAAATGGTACTTCTGGCAAGCCGCGATAAAGCTTATAAGGAAGTGGAGCATCTTCCCAATCCACTTCCCAATTTGGTACGCTTGCCTTATCAATGTCAAAATGTAGATTGAGCAAAAACTCCTCTAGACTCATCCTCCTTACCTCCTAGTCGCCGCTTATGGAAACGGATGCGGATATGGGTTTAGTTGTTCAAGTGTCAACGGTTGTTTTGAATATCCGAGTTCCATCGGTACCCGAAGTACCCGCTCTAGCCCAGTTACGCGAGTAAGATGTTGTCCGAATGTCATCGGCAACATCCCCGGAATCAGCACCTTCACGCAAAAAAGCCCATTCCGCTTCAATTCTGGTGCCGTCTGGTCTACTACAATCACATCAAGATTTAATTGACGAAAAACTTGAAGAATGTCCTGAAGATCGTTAGTAAGGTCAGTATGTTTTGGCTTCCACTTGAATTCCTCTGCAAATGTTCGCAATGGACGAGTATCTTGAAGTAAGAAATCCAAACGTTCTTCCGCTTGCGGCAAGCCGTACAGCATGCCATGATCATCCATCTGCTTCACCAGAGATGAATCTTGCATCATTCGGCTATACTCTTCTTGGTTCGACTCCAATTTCTCATCTAGCGTCAGCATCATGCCAGCCAATTCATGAACCGCACTTTTTACCGCCCGTACCGGGTCGAGATGTGCGCCAGCAGCACAAATAAGATTCAATCCCTTTTCTTTCCTGTTTTTTGCAATCGCACAAATACTCGGAATTCCGTGTTCCATCGTCGAGTTATACAAATACAGATCATATCCTGCGACCACCCGCATTCGGTCAATCATTAACTGCAATTCTTGGTCATCAGCTGAGGATGGGTCAAGACGCGGCAAGTTCAGCTGCGCGTACCAAGTCATCAGAAATGAATCACGCTCCACCACTTCCATAATTCCGTAAAAAATAGCCTCCTCCAAACTTCCGCCTAACGCGCAGCCGTTGGAAGTTTCATAGACAAATCCACGCTGCCCGCAGCCCAAGCTGTAATAGGCAAGCAGTTCAGGCACAAGTATCGGACGCTCTTCCAAAAACGAATAACCCCATACCCAATTCATTGGTTTTTCAGGATTAAACGGTTGAAAAGGAAAACCATGCTGCTCATATTGTTCCTTTGCGTGTACACCCACTTTAATAGGATTAAGTGCCTTATTCTTCAAATTGTGGAAACTATCAAAGACAACTGTACGTTTCCCGCGTGGCTCTAGACCGCAGTACCGCTCCAATCCTTCTAAAATGGCAGTCAACTCACTTACTTCATATGAATTTGTCCTGCCTGCTGTTCCCTCATCCCCCTCGAACAAAGGCAGATTAACACTGACATCGGCAAATGGCCGCACCAAGTCAACCATTTTACCATTCAAAAGGCCTGTTCGTTGGTCTAGATAATCTATAGCTAAAACTTTACTTAGTTCTTCCAACGAACGGGAGCGGTAACTGTCGGGACTGACCTTCGGACTTGGCTGCAATGAGATTCGAGCAGAGTTTTCCGAATCGTCGGGTAATTGGCTGCAAACTGGACACAACGGGTCAGGGAGAAAGGAATGCCATGAACTCTTTAATGTTTTCAAATTGATTAAACATACCTGGTCTTCCGTAAGAGGATGTTCACCCCGCAAAATTCGCTGTACCTCTGCACTGAACTGGTGTGCCAGCTGTCGAAGTCCTGTAAATGATGCCCACCCTTCAGGCTGCATACCTCTGTACTCCTTTAGTTTCTGCTGTATCCCCCACACTTCTGTACGGTCACGACCAGCCATGAGGCGTCTCATGTCTGCACATTGAGAACATCCCGATGATCCTTGTCGAACTAGTGGACCCACCACTCCCTCTCCAAATGAAACGAAGCCACGCAGCCAAGGAGTGCCTGTTCGTCGAAACATCTCTTCTGCCTTTTGATGAACAGAAGGATTCCAGACATCGTGGAGAACCAGAGCCAAATCAGTTTGTTTCGGTACAACCGCCTCGAATTCGGTTTGGCGAACTACATGGTAATGGGCGAAAAGTTCTTCACACACACTGTCTGCCACCACCCCTTTTCCTATAACCAAAACGACAGCAGCGCTCACCTAAATTCCTCCTCTCGAAGCAACACACCGAACACCCCAGCCAAACCTTCTTTTAAAAATGGTTCAATTTCTTGTTCAAACACCGAAAGCCGCTTATGATTTCGTTTCAAAACTTCTATAGCGGACTGGAAGTTCTCGGATTGTATCCTCTCTTTACAAGCAGGGATTACAAGGCTTTGCGACACCTCCTCTTCCAGACGCAAGGACGATACATCCATTGCTTCCACTTGGAAGCTGTTTTCCGGGTTTTGTACTTTACTAAGAGCTTGTTGTAACGCATTTCGTAACGCCATTGTTATATTCAAATCTACGCTGCGAAACCATCCGTCACTCGTACTGACCCATACCACAGGGAAACCGGACACTTCCTCTCCTAACCCAATAATCGGTGCCCCATGAATCGTAGATAGCGCCTGCAAATAAAACCGGCAACGTTCATCTTCAACAGCACTCAACTGTACCCGCGAGATAGATAGCATCTGATCACGCTGTTGAATGTTCAATTCTTTGTCCAAACACTTTTGTAACCCACGGCAAACACCTTCCGCAAACGTTTCCCCTGCACCAACTCCTACAAATTCCTCCAATTCTAGTATTCTACCCTCTACTTCCTGATGTGGAAGTATATTTGTAACGTACAAGTCGATCATTCGTGAAACATATGCTTCAATCCCAGCCAGACCGGCTTCCCTTCGTGCCTCTTCATGTGTCAGACCTGAACAGACAATATCACTTAACAGCTCGGCCGGTCCCTCCGACAACGGGTCGACTGCCTGAACACGACACTGAGCTAACGGAAGCTGCTTTAATTCCTCCTCCCCCCAAATATGAAAAATCCCCGACTCCTTTGATGTCAACTGGTAGAAGTAAAGAAGCAATTCACTCTGCTCACGAGTGCTTAATCCCTGTCCAAGCCGGCTTTCGAAATCTTCAACCCATTTAGTCGATATTCGCCCAGTCACATGAGGATGAGGTAAAAAGGAATGCCAGTTTCCTTCTAACGTATCTAGATCAAGCAGGAAGAATTGATTCTTCTGTTCTAGTTCGGTTACTCCTGTAACCTCTTTAAACAATTCAAATACAATCACATTGGCCAACATGGCTCCGGCTGTCGAAGAGTATGCAGAAAATTGTTGATCTTTGAATAGCACAGATTGGTGCAAGCGGCGCCAAGCAGACTCCCAGCATGCCTCAGAGTCTGGTTTTACTAACGGACCTGCAATACCCACCTGTTGTATGCAAATAGCAGGGAGTAACATCTTCTTTTCTTCCCTACAAACCGTATGAAGAAGTCGCAGTTCCTCTAGATTGCCTTCCTGTGACACATACAAAATCGAATCAAACGGCTGCACACTCTCCCGCCAAAAACTTACCCTATCTTCCTTTAATTTGACCTCTTCTACCTCCACCTCAGGGTCTGATTTATGGGCATGTGCCACTAGTTCCAACAACCGCCGTCTATTAGTCGGTACCGTGTCGGTGATTAGCAGTTTGAACTTGGGTAATCCGGATTCAATCAACGAAGAAACCAATGAAACAAAAAAAGGACCAGAGCCAACTGCCAACACTTTGGCCTGACGATAGGTTTGAAAACGATACGCCCCCGAATTAACAAAACTATCCACAAATTCTATTTGTGAAGCATGCCTTTTAAGAACCTGATCTTCCAATTGATGCGGATAGTCTTGACTTACATCTCGGACAAACCCATTTCGATACAGCACTTCTGCAATTTCATACACTCGATCACGGTATGGACCAGGTAATCCTTCTGTTAAATTACCCAACGTATACTCCCCGTTGAACATTGGGATCAGCTTTTCAACCCACTGCTCAATCGTACTGCCTTCCATACGGAACGAGCTAATATTGTTGCGAAAATACACACCTCTGTTTGAATCGGGGATAAAAAACATGTCCCTTTTCACTTTCAGACGCATAGAAGGGTTCAAACTTGTCATTTCGCTCCTCCTTAGCCTTAGCTTTACTCCATTCTGTAACAAAACTTCACTATTATTCTATGTACAGCAATTTGTCCCTTATGTCTAAGCTAAGAGAGAAGAGCCCCTACAAAAACACATGCAGGGACGGTCTCTTCTCCTTAACAATCAGTTTTACATTAGAAAAATCGATCGATTAACCTCCGCATCGATGGCCGCCACAATGAGAGCAATGAGCGCAACTAGAACACCTAAAGCAACTAAAGCAACTAGAGCAACGGAAACAACTAGAGCAGTTAAAACAGCTAGAGCAACTAAAGCAACTAAAACAACTAAAACAGCGTCCAATACCACCTATACCACCAATTCCGCCAATTCCGCCAATTCCACCGATTCCGCCAAAACCACCAATTCGAGACTGATCAAGATAGTATTGGTTTGGATCAAAAGGAACGGCCTGGCTCACTTGAAAGTCTCCAACATTCAACATTTGGAGTTCATTTTGTAAAGGATTCATTTCATACCTCCATCTATTTAAAATAAAAATTTGTGTTAGTACATAAAACTTCAAGTACTCTCTTCACCAAAATATGACCTTTGGATGGGTATTGCTACTGATTCAAAAGCCTATTTTATTGGGACATTCCTAATACTTTGCCTAAAATGTTGATTAAACTTAAGGATTAGAGGGGCTTAGAGGGTGGGATTAAACCTGTTGTCAGAAGTTCTACCACACAAAATGGCCCATATTGCATCAAACAGAGCATTTTTTAAGAGCTAGTTTCATACATAAGAGAAGTGCATTATTTAGAAAATCTACCAAAGCACACCCAGGGAGGTAAATTATGATCCAACAAACTGTAACAATCAACAGAAATGCAGGTTTATATGCTCAGCCGGTCAATCAATTAGTTCAACATGCTTCTCGATTTAATGCAGATATCTTTCTAACGTATAAAGGACGAAAGGTGAATGTAAAATCGGTCCTCGGCTTGTTATCGTTAGCGATTCCTAAACAGGCAGAAATTATCTTAGAAGTTTCCGGGGACGATGAAATAGAAGCACTTAGAGAGGTAATGCATACGTTGGAAATGCTAGAGTAGAAATATCTGAATAAAAAAAGAGGAGGCTGAATCCAATTTGGGTTCCAGCCTCTTCCAACCATCTATTTAAATGTTAAAGACTTGCTTACATATCCCCGGTCACGATGATACAAAATAAGTGCAATCACTAAGATACCCGAGGCGATCCAGATTGACGTGTTCCCAAAGTAGGTGGTGGAAAATGTCCCCGTCAATGCGCCAAATAAAAATGAAAGAATAATTACAAAAAATTCTTTGAACTGTTTTTTAGCCTCATCATTATGTTCTTTTAAAGCCAAATAAGCCGCTTGTGTGGCCGTCCGAAGATTCCCAGTTGTCATTGTTGAATTGTAGGCCCACTTATCAAGTTTATTAAACGTACTAATTTGTAAAGACGATACAAATGCAATACATACGGTCACCACGATATTCGGTACATTGCTTGGCAATAGACCTACAATTATTAAAACCAGGCATTCTAAGATAAGAATAGACCTTCTATAACTATGCAAGACTTGTCTTACCCGAGGAATTTTAACGATTTCTGAGACCAAAACACCTAAAACAAATGCCAGAATGGGTGGGATAAAAAGCATTGTTCCTTGCCATTCCCTGTTTGCTGCTTTTACAGCGAGTAAAACCAAATTTCCTGTTTGGGCATTAGCAAATACACCGTCCCTGCTGATAAATGTATAAGCATCTAAAAAACCTCCTACTACCGCTAACAACATACCTAAATAAAATGAGTTGGACGCTAACGAAGGGATTTTATCTTTCATTGGTTGTATGTTCTCCTTGTTCCGTTTTGTTGCTTACAAAAGTATTTCCTAAGTCCTTATTTTCTTAAAATATCATGAATTTTAGCGAAAAAGTTACCTCATTTTTGACAATAAAAGAAAATTATCTATAAAACACGGGAATTTGAAGTTAAATTTTTATGATTTTCCAATTCTATAGTTAGAGTTTTTGAAGGTTTTAGATTTACTGGGCGAATATTTGCATTTTATGGGCGAATTCTTAAATTCAATGGGCGAATTATCGCATTCATTGAGCGAATTGTGAAATCTCTCAGGGAGTCCTAGTTCTATCAGCGAATTTGTTAGTTCTATCAGCGAATCCCATAGTCCTATCGGCGAATTCTCATGTCCAATCAGCGAATTTCCCAACTCAATCAGCGAATCAGCTATTAAGAGATATTCCACCAAAAATGGGACCAACCTCATTAGTTAGCCCCTAGTTTCGCAACCAATATTATTGATTATTCTTCATCCAATCAATCAATTCTGCGATAGCATCTTCAAAATCAACAGCTGCCGTCCCGTCTTCTGGAATTTCCTCCATCCCCTGTTCAAATTCATTCAGCCTGACAATCAGTTCCTCTAGACTCGCATCTGTCTTTTGTTTCTTTGATTGATATTTTTTGGCTTTATTTAAAAGGTCGGTAAACTGTTCCTCTTCACCAATTTCATCCACCAAGCTCCAAACCTCTTGTAAAACAGCCTCTAGTTTTTGTACGGAATCGTGCAGCTTTTGTAATTTCTCGATTGAGTTTCCCATTCTAGTACTTCCTTTCTATCTAAAAATGCACTCCATTCTATTATTTTCAAAAAATTCGTTTAGGAACCACAAATATACCATAAAAAAAACGCCTAAAGGCGTTTAATAATTGCACTTTGGACAAGGCTGAAAGCGGTCTTTTCCATGTCCGCACTGTCTGCACTTGTCTGGGTATTGTTTCCCATTTTTAAATTTCCATTGTTCATACGTGATGCCATGTGAACCTTTATCGTTTAAGTATTTAATATAATCATTCCCATAAGGATAGATCAACAACATCACCTCCAGTGCTCCTTATAATGTATGCGCTTACATAAATGAAAAACACTAGAAAAACAAATAAAAGTACCCGGTTCATTTTTCATATGCACAAAAATACAGCATGGTTAAAACCATGCTGCATCTTCATTGAAAAGGAGTGAGAAAAAGCTTGAAATGTCGGGTGAACATTCAAGCTCTTTTTCTAACTAATTTTTTGTCAAAAAAGTCTTTATCTTTTTCAACAATGGTTCATTAACAGTCTAATAATAATTCATCACCATTTCTCCCATGACCCAGTTTGTTCTAGCGCCTGAAACTCCTGTACTTGGGCACTGGGAGCAACCAGTTGTTAAATCTGCAACGATTGTTTCGACAAGTGGTTGATGAACGTGCTGTGGCCGTTCGAAACTCCACTGCTCTGTTCCGTTCGCTGTCGTCAAAACGATGGGCTCATTTCCGAAGGTGGAAAAGCTGATTTTCCCTTTGCTCCCCACGATTTCATTGATATCGACATCTTCAAAAGCCGTGAAACACCAATTTCCTATGCCATGGACCCCTGTTTCAAACCGATAGGTTCCTGTTACAATATCTTCGGCGCGATAATAGTTCCCTTGATTGGAAGCAAAACCATGAACAGACGCAATAGGTCCAAGTAGAAAATCTAATAGATCGAGTGTATGACTGGCTAGATCAAAAAAGAGTCCTCCGCCGGCCAATTCTGCTTGAACTCGCCAAGGGAGATTTTGTGGATCCAACACGTCTTCGGAGGCTTTTTGATATTGGGTTGATGATACAAACCGAATCTCCCCAATCGCACCATTATCCAATAACTCTTTAATTTTTAAAAATCGTTCTTGTGCCCTGCGATAGTACGCTACATATAAAGGCACGCCGGCATCCTCACAAACTGCAATCATTTCTTGGCATTCAGCAAAATTTCGGGCCATTGGCTTTTCTACATATACAGCTTTCCCGGCCTTTGCTGCCTTGATTGTATATTCTTTATGCGACCCTGGCGGTGTGGAAATATAGATTGCATTGACCTCAGGATCGTTAATGAGTTCATCAGCATTGTCGTACCATTTAGGGACAGCATGCCGTTTGGCATAGTCCTTGGCAAGTTCCCCTGTTCTCCTCATAACCGCGACCAACTCGGAATGATTTATTTTTTGAAAAGCAGGACCGCTTTTTACTTCCGTTACGTCACCGCATCCAATTATTCCCCAACAAACCTTATCCAACTTCATCCCACTTCTCTCCTTATTTGCCACAGCACTTTTTATATTTTTTACCGCTTCCGCACGGACATGGATCATTTCGTCCAACTTTATTTTCCATTTGAATCGGACCACTCTGGGGATTTCCACCCTGTTTGCTTTCATTTCTGAAGTCAATTTCTCTTTCAAGTGCGGCTAGTTTCCAATCCATTAATTCCGGGTGTGTTTCGCCCATGATGGAATAATAGCTATAAACCGTCTGTTCGATATCAACTAGGCTAGAGAAATATTCATTTTTCATATGATCACTAATTTCTGGTAATGCCTTTTTAGACAGCTGATGACAAAGAGCTTCAATCAGCATATCTTGTTCGTCAAGTTCAACTGTACCTCGATAAGCTTTGATTAAAACCTGTACTGCCCGGTCAGATTTAATATTTTCAACAACTGAACTAGCATAAATAATCGAATTCGAATTTTTTAAATATGGTTCTACCGCTTGCACAACTTCATCCGATTGAAAACCAATTAATGCGGATGAAACCTCTTCTAACAAGATATCATCATCACGGTCCAACAAACTGGCTAGCAGGGGGATATGCTTTTCTAGTTTCAGTAATCCAATCATATATACATACAAGATTCCATGAAAGGAAAACCATTTTTCGTTTAATTCCTCTTTTAGAATTTCCTCGATATCCTCTTCTGTGATCCAACCATTTTGAACGATACATGCGGCAAGTTTCTTTGCTTTAATAAATTGTGAATGCTCATATGTTTTGGCTTTGTCGAGATCGTTGATTATTTGTGCAAATTCTTCCCAAACGTCTTCGTCGTCCCCATTTACAATCAGATCAAATAAGGACCAATGCTCTTCACTTAAATATTTTTGCAGCGGTTCTTTATATTTTAGGCCAATACTTGGTTCAATCCGTTCTAATAAATTTACCGCCAAGTGGCTTTTAGTCTTGTCCATCTTTGGGATATTCTCTAACAGAACCTGGACGGCCTCTTCATTAATCTTCATGTTATCAATGTAAATTAGTATCGACGATTGCTTGTCCTCGTTTTTAAAAGCTTCCCTCAATAATTTTATCGTCCATTCTTCTGGGACGTTTGGATAATCGTGTAAGGCATGAAGCACTGTGTCTTGAATTAAGATATCCCTGCTAATTACATGCGGTTCTATTTTTTCTAAAAAAGTCATCGTATCCGTCCTTTTATCATCTTTATTCTCAATAGTATTATAATTGATTTTAAGCAGCAGCACCAAAAGAATACTTTAATGGTATGTATGAGCTGGAGCAATCGAAATACAAAAACTCGCCGCAAATCTTCTTGGGCGAGTTACTGATTTATGATTGTTTTACTTTATATTAAAATGTTAATCCGTGACCAAGCTTATAGATATTACCATCACTATCTTTATAAGCATACTGGAGACCTTCTGGCATATACTTGTCCTTGTCATAGCCCGGTACATCATTCCTTGATACACAATTACCTACTTCATCAACTGCAATGACGGCTTCACTAGCTGGCAATGTCAACGGTAAAACACCTACTGGGCGGCTATTACCTGCGATAACCTCATATTGCGCCTTAAAGTAGGTATCGTACCCAGCGATTAGGACATCCGCCAAAGGTTCAACGTTTCCAAGAATCCAAGGCAAAATGAAATTCACACTCATAATGACTTTTCCGCCGCGGACATGGATACTGTCTGCCACTTCTTTAAGATGACCCATTCCACTTAAAGTGGTTTCTTGATAGGAAGTACCATCTAAAGCCGTTTCTGTTTTATCTTCGCAGATTTCAAGTTCTAACAATCCTGGGGTTGCATTGAAATATGCCCCAGATTTTGGACTTAAGAATAGAATAGCGATGTCAGCTTCTTCGTAGTTATCCGTCATTGTAAATTGACCAAGCTCTTGACACTCTTGTCTGGCTTTTTCCGTATAAGTAGTTGCTCTTTCTGGTTCTTTGTGGAAAACTTCCACATAAACCTTCTTATTATCAATCTTATCAGCTGTTAAAGGTAACGTCTGGTTGGTATTTTTAAGAACGGTTACTGATTTTTTATGAGCCTCATATGCTGCTTCCCAGCTTGCAGGATTATTAACTACTGAAGTTGCATTCTCTGGTGAAACATAAGTACGATCATCGAATAGTCCTAACGCAAACATCTCTGTAAGAAGTCTTACATTCGCTTCATTAATCCGCTCTTCACTGATCCAGCCATTTTCGATCGCTTTTTTAAGGTTTTCAATATCGTTCGTGTCAGAAATAAGCTCTGTGCCCGCATTAATCGCTTTAGCAAAACGTTCCGCCTCACTTAAGGTTTCAACGCCCCAGCTCATTTTACTTGTGACGCCGCTGTCACTATTAATATAGCCTTTGAAGCCTAATTTTTCTCTAAGGATCGTATTTAAGAAATAATCATTAAAGGTAAAACCAACCTCTTCGAAAGGAATGTTTTCACCTTCGAATTCTTGTACTGCACTTTTCTTTACACTAGGAATCGAATAATATGGCATCATCGATGAAGTTCCATGTTCTACCGCTGCCCGAAACGGAGGCAGGTGATACTTTTCTAAGCTTCCTGGAGTTGGGTATAGGTTCCATTTCCCCTCTTTATAATGTGGATCAAATCCATTTTCCCTTGGTCCACCGCCAGGAAAATGCTTGGTCGTCATAGCGATACTATGATTTTCGAGGGTCTTCCCTTGAAAGCCGTCAATAATGCGGCCGATTGCATCCGAGATAAATTCAGGGTCTTCACCGAATGTACCATATATCCGCTGCCATCTCGGGTCCGTAACAGTATCTGCCATGTACATATATCCTTTTCTTAAACCAACAGCATCCCACTCATCATGAGCTATTTCGGCAAATTGGCTAAAAAGTGATGCATCACCGCCATTTTTTATATCCCCTTTAGCTGCAGCAGCAAGTCCTAACGTTCCAGGCCAGGTAGAAAAAATCCCAGCTGCATCATTCATACCAAAAATGAATTCTGTGTTTTCGTTTCTTGAATTCGATGCGATTAAACAAGGAATACCAAGACGTGTTCCCTCACATACTTCATTCATGGTATTGACCCACTCTGCCATTTGAGCTGGGCTCCAGTTATCTCTTAGAATGAAGTGGCGCAGATGCATGTTCTCAATCGTATGCGTTGTGCCATATACTTTCGCCAAAGCAAAAATAGTTTCACCCTTTTCAACAATTCCTTCATCTAACACGCCATCATGACTTGTTTTACTCTTATCTTTTTGAGTAAGTCCCATTTGACGAGTATTTATAAGCATCATACCGACCTTTTCATCGATATTCATTAATGAAACTAGGTTCTCCGCACGTTCCTTCGGGCTTAAGCGCCAGTCCTTATATGGTTCTAGTTTCCCACTATTATTTAAATCTTTAAATTTTAATCCATCCACTTCAATGATGTTCTTAACTCTTACTTCTAAATTCGGTTGTTTATGGTTTTCTTTCATTTTAATGCCTCCTATTCTTGTCCATTCCCATCTTTTTGGAATCGTCTGGGACAAGGGCTAGGTTCATGTTAGCAATTTCTGTGGGTTTTCACATCCAATATTGTTACCTTTTATATAAAATTGCACACTAATCACAAATAATTTTTATTAAAAGTGGCCATGAAATTATTCATGGCCTCCTAACCTAGTGGCTGTTTTTATACTCTGTAGTGGTCATTCCAATTAACTCTTTAAATACTTTACAAAAGTAATTATAGCTACTAAAACCCACATAAATACCAATATCTGTAATAGATAACCGCCCTTGCTCAATAAGGAAAATTGCCTCTTCTATTCGCTTTTTATGTAGATAATCAATCACACCAATATTCAATTCTTCTTTAAATTGCCTCGAAAGATACATTCGATTAAAACCTATTTCGTCTGCTATCGATTGTACATTAATAGGTTCTTTAAAGTAGAGATTTATATACATTAACGCTTTCCTTACAACTGTACTATACCCTTTAACGGCAAAATTCTTCACTGCATCACAATATTCTTCGACCATCCTGTAATTTATGGCATCTAAATCGGACATAGCTACCGCGGCCTCAATCTTTAGTGCAAATTTTTCCGAAATAGCATGTAAATATTGAGGTTCCACCCCTCCCTTAGCAGCAGCCATCCGATTCATCGTATTACTTGAAAAGCTAAGATTTTTTTTCGCCCGCAAAGGATTGCCTGGAACTCGATATGAAAAGTCACCAGTAAAATCAATTAATGCTTTCATTGCATTTTCTTTATCGCCCATTTCGATATAATGTAAAAATTTACTTTCTGCCTTATATCTAAGTTTAACTTCCATTCCATCTTGAGCATAATCCAGCGGCTGTACCTCCAGTTGTTTTTGCTCACTATGACTTGTTGCCGTTACAAATTGGGAGTCAACACGCGGATTCGCTAATAAATTTACTAATAAATCACCAATTGCTAAGTAGGATTGTCCCAAATTGGGTAATGATTTATAAAACTTATCAATAGGGTTTACCCAATTATTTTCAAGGTGATTTTCTCTGATAACACTCCAGATAAATTGTTCAGTTATCTGCTCTAACAGGAAAGGTCCGACGATAACCATTCCTTGAAACTGTTCATCCATATATAGGGCCGTTGCCATATAAGAGAGTTGGAAAGAATCTGTATGAAAACAAAAACTATTTTTATTGGTCTTTTCTAATGCTTTCTTAAGATCCAAATAGATTTTCTTTCGAGCTTCAACAAATATTAGGGGTTCACTATCATCAGATATATGTAAAATTGTTTGAAATTGATAATCAACCGCCTGTACATCTAAGTGAAAAGCATTTTTGATTAGCCAGCATTTACTTTTCAGTTCATCCACAACAAATCACCCTTCAGATTCTTCGGATTCGCATTTGTCGCTTTCAGATTCCCATCTACTTATTTCTTCCCTAACAATTGGTGCAACCTCTTTACCTAAGAGCTCAATGGCTCTCATTACATCATCATGTGGCATGGAGCCAACAGGGCAGTGGAGCATAAACCGTGTGATTCCAACATTCTTACGTAAGTGGATGATTTTCTCGGCAACTGTTTTTGAATCCCCTACGTACAATGCTCCTTCCAAACTGCGAGCGGCATCAAAGCTCGCACGATCATACATCCCCCATCCGCGCTCACGTCCTAATTTATTCATGACATGCTGGGTGGAAGGGAAAAACTTATCAGCTGCAACTTGGCTAGTTTCCGCGATGAAACCGTGCGAGTGCGAGGCAACCGTTAGTTTAGACACATCATGACCAGCGTGAACGGCTGCTTTCTTATAAAGTCTTACAAGTGGCTCAAATTGCAGCGGGCGCCCGCCAATAATGGCTAGAACGAGTGGCAACCCAAGCAGACCTGCACGGATAACGGAATCACGGCTGCCGCCACTTCCAATCCAAACCGGCAAAGGATCCTGAACAGGTCTAGGGTACACACCGAGATTTTGTATGGCTGGTCGATGTCCGCCTTCCCAGGTCACTTTCTCTGACTCACGTACTTTTAATAATAGCTCTAGCTTCTGATCAAATAATTCATCATAGTCTTTTAAATCATAGCCGAACAGCGGAAAAGACTCGATAAATGAGCCCCGGCCTGCCATGATCTCGGCCCGGCCATTTGAAATCGCATCAAGCGTTGCAAAATCCTGAAAAACTCGAACCGGATCGGCAGAAGAGAGAACCGTTACCGCACTGGTTAATCGAATCCGATTGGTTTGTGATGCGGCAGCAGCTAACACCACTGCTGGAGAAGAGGCCGCAAAATCCTCGCGATGATGCTCACCGACACCAAAAACATCGAGTCCAACCTGATCTGCAAGGACAATTTCCTCTACCACTTCACGGATACGTTGCGCATGACTAATCACCTCACCGGTTTTCACATCCGGTGTTGTTTCGACAAACGTGCTCACACCTATTTCCATATAGAATACCCTCCTATTAAGCCAAGGCCACTCCTGGCCTGAGTATATTAAAATTTAATTTAAGAAATACCATGCGTAATTATCCTACATTTCCCGATATATTTCAAAATAATCGGATTTTTACTATTAGGATGTAAAACAAAAATGAGTGTCAGGCACCCTTTGGGTGCCTGACACTCATTTTTTAATAAAAGAATTCTGTTTCATTATGGGCAACTGAATCTGTATTATTACCAGGAGTTGACGATTTGAAGGTCGTAATTTTTTCGTATTCTCCTGGTTGAAGAATGCTTTTGTCTCCTCTCATAAGGTAGGTGTAAGCGATAATCGAAATAAATAATCCAAATGTCCAGGCGTTATCCCACAAAAAGCGAAGTCCCGGGATGAGAAGTCCAAGTACAGGAACGGCGACACCAATTATCAGGGCGTAAACACCGTTTTTATTAAAACCGGATGTATAACTATAGCGGCCGTTTACATCATATAGTTCGTTAAGGGCCATTTGTCGCTTGCGAACAAGCCAGTAATCCGCAATAGCAATTCCATCAATCGGACCGAGTAAAGCACCGTACGTTCCCAACCAGCCAAAAATATAGTTTCCAAAGTTCTCCATAATGTACCAAGGCTGCATTAAAATCGCAAAGATTCCAGTGATTAGTGCACCTATGCCAAACGTAATTCGTCTTGGATTTAGATTTTCAATTGCACGGGCCGGTGCAACGATGTTTGCCCCGACATTAATGGTTAAGGAGGCAATCACTATGATTAAAGTTCCCAAAAAGATAACAAATGGAGGGAATTTAGCTAGTAGTTGAACTGGGTCCCATAGTGCTGTCCCGAAAATAACTACCGTTGCGGATGTGACCGCAATTCCGATAAAGGAGAAGATACTCATCGTAAGTGGCAGAGAGAAACTTTGAGCCAGCATTTGTGATTTTTGACTTTTTGCATAGCGGCAAAAATCAGGAATATTCAAGGCAAGGGTTGCCCAGAAGGCAATAACGCCGGTTAATGCAGGAAAAAATACCTTTAAAAACGCTCCTGTTGTCGTGAATTCAGAAGGGGTATCTAAGATTGGACCCCAGCCTCCTGCATTTGTATATGCCCATATAAGTAGAATAATGGAAGCGATACCGACGATTGGTGTGGCAATTAAGCCAAGAACTTTCATTGCTTGAGGTCCCCTATAGGCAACAACCACATTTAATGCCCAAAACAAGGCAAATACAATCGCCGTATGTCCTGGAACGTTTCTCCAGGCGGCAAAAGAAGCCGATAAAAGTGTATCAATCGCACCAGTACCAATCCATGTGTTAATTCCAAACCAGCCCGCGGCAACAATCGCTCTAGCTAAAGCTGGGATATGTGCTCCTTTTGAACCAAACCATAAACGAGCAAACACGGGATAGGGAATTCCAAACTTTGTACCAGCATGGGAATTTAATAGAATAGGGATAAGGACAATGACATTTCCAAGAAAAATCGTTCCAATTGCCTGCCACCAATTCATTCCTAATGAAATCAAGCCACTAGCCATTGTATAGGCAGGAATACACAAACACATACCAATCCATAATGTAGCAAAGTTTAGCCCTTTCCATGAATGTTCCTTCATTGTCGTTGGGCGCAGGTCATCATTCCACATTTCACTGTTACTTAAACCATTGGCTGCATCAGGCGTCAGGGTAACAATACCATTTTGTTCAATTTGTGTTTTCAACAAATTTCCCCCTTATTGGTTATTTAACGTGCTTTTTCTAGTGAAACAATGATGACGTAAATTCAAATGATACGGATTGGTTTGGAGCTCATCTCACGCTAGATAAAGTTGAACGAATATTAAAAAAATTAATGGCGGTTTTTAGCTATTTACCATTGCATCCCCTCTCTTTCCTTCACTTCCCGCAGACAGGACCCTATTTGCCGTCCCCAATGTATCAGGTAAAGCAAAAGGACAAGAAAACCTACTTCTCTATATTATATTATAAACCTCTTATCCTTCCTGTCATTGGACAAAAAGTCGAATAATTTCGATAAATTCTTTTATATTATGTAAAATGCTGCATCGGGTCGTTCAGGTGTATCCTCCTGAATGGATACCACTACCATATAGTGGATTATAATCAGGAGGACAGGATCTGTCTTAAATTGCGTAAGAATCCCTTACATAATTTCGTGTTCTTTTTCTAATAGTTGTTTACATCTAACTTAGTTAATGCGTGTGAAAATCTATTGATCCCCTCATGAATCATGCTTGTATCAACCCTTCCATAGGTAAGACGGAGACATCCTTTTTCAGAGCCTAAAACATTTCCGGGAACAAAGGCAATTCCCTTCCTGATTGATTCCTCCAGTAATTTTTGCTCATCTATAGGTCTGTTCACTTTACACCACAGATGAATTCCCCCATCTGGAATAGAGAAAGAAACTTTTTCATCCAATAATTGGTTAATACTTTGAACAAGTTGATTTCTCCGTCGTTCAAGCTCTTTTCTCAAAAATTGAATATGTGCATCAAAGGACTGTGACCCAAGAAATTCATTCGCCACCCATTGAGGAAACACACTATGTCCAAAATCAACTTGTTGTTTGGCGTCGGCAAGCCGCTGAATGACCTTTGAGGGGCCAATAATCCAACCGATTCGCAATCCTGACGCAATAATTTTCGACAATGAACTAATATATAGAACATTTCCATTGTCATCCATTGATTTTAACGATGGATTTACCACTCCATCAAAGGAGGTCAAACTATAGGGGTCATCTTCAATAATCGGAATTCCAAATTCTGCTGAAATGTTTAAAATTCGTTGACGCCTTTGCAGGGAAAGAACCTTACCTGTTGGGTTTTGATAATCCGGATTTAAGAATACCATTCTTATTCGGTGTTTCTTATGTAATTGAACAAGGTCCTCCGGATTTACCCCATTTGAATCCACAGGCAATCGGAAGATTTTTAAACCTGCCGTTTGGAAAATGGGCAGGGAATAACAATAAGATGGATCCTCTATAGCCACAGCGTCACCAGGTTTAAGCAAGCATTGGACAATCAGATGCAGCGCCTGCTGTGCACCAGAAGTAATAAGAATCGAAGAAGAAGTTGTATTAATATTCTTATATTCATTCACATGAGCGGCAATCGTATTCCTTAATTCTTCATTCCCCTGTGGATCGTCATAGCCAAGATAGCCTGTAAAAGGCTGCTCGGAAAGAATTTGTTGAAATTGCTCATTGGGAAATAGACTAGGTGACAATTCACCGCTTGCCATATTAATAAGGTCATTATCTTGTGTTTCCTTACGAATTCTTTGAACAACTGGAAGGTTGGGAAGAAATGAGCCACGCTCCAAATATCTACCCCAGTTTGGAATCCGTCTATGCTCGAGTCCCCAAATATCTGTACTGACAATGGTTCCACTACCTTTTTTTCTCTCCACAATCCCCATCGACTGCAGTTCTTCATATGCGGCTACCACTGTACTACGATTCACTTGCAGCTCTTCAGCTAAGGCCCTTTCTGAAGGTAACATGGTTTCCGGTGAAAACTGGCCTGTGGAAATACCTTGTTCAATGTAATCAGCAATTTGTTTATAAATTGGTTTTTTATTTGTTCGATCGGGTCTCCAATCCACAGTTCTCCCTCCTTTCATAAGTGGATGGTCCATTTTTTTAGTAATTGGATGGTCATTTTTTATAACTTTAACCTTAATATAGGAATCATACTATGTCTAATGAAAAATCAATAATTTTATCATATAGTGAGGATGAAAAAATATGAAGTTTGGCATGATTCTTATCATTGTTGTTCTAATAGCTGCCTTAATTGGTACCCTAGCACTTACTGGGAAACCGGATGAGGACTATAAAAGTTCCACAAAACAAAACACTTTAAGGTTGACGGCTATTTATGCCATTGTCATCTTAGCTGCAATTGGGGGATTGGCTTGGTATATCAGTATGAACTAAATATTAATAAATCTTTAGGAAAACACACATATTAAGAAAAAAAGGTGTGTTTTTCTGTGGATTTCCCTACTATTCAAACAAATTTTTGGGATGCAGTTTTTGCAATCCCAATCATTATCGTGTTAACTCAACTAATTAAGGTTTATTTCAAATTGCCGAAATGGTTTGTGCCAACCATTGCACTTCTATTTGGATTAGGAATTTCAATTTTTATAAGTCACAAACACAACACTCTTGGCGGTATATTTATGGGCTGGTTTTACGGATATGCAGCGATTGGGACTTATGCTTCGTTAAAATCAAATATTATTTCTTTTAGGAATAAACAAAGGAAATAATTTTAAGATCTCCCCCATTTAACACATAATTCAAAATCTATTAAAAATAATTATTTCGAAATCCGAAAAAAATGTTACAATTCTAAGTATTACTTTTAATAGATTGAAGGGACATGAATGAAAAAAAAGCAATGGCTTATATATGGAATGTTGATTTTCGCTACGGCGACATGGGGAAGTGCATTTATTGCTGGAAAAATTGCTGTTCAAGACTTTGAACCGGCTACAGTTGCTTTTTTACGTTTTTTAGGTGCTTCTGTCTTATTGCTCCCGCTGATGTGGTTAACTGAAAAAAATCGGATTAGGCCGACTCTTAAAGACTATAGCTTGTTTGCGGTTTTGGGTTTAACTGGAATAGCACTCTATAATATTTGCTTTTTTATTGCCACCAAACATGCACCAGTCATTAAGAGTTCCTTATTTATTGCGTCAAATCCTGTATTAATTGTTCTTCTATCAGGGATATTTTTAAAAGAGACGATTACCAAGAATCATATTTTTGGGATGTTGATTGCTCTTATTGGGGTTACTTTTATTATTACAGATGGTCACGTACTTTCTTTGTTCGAAATCGGCTTTGAAACGATTGATTTTGTCTTACTAGGTGCTGTGATTAGTTGGGCCTTATACAGCGTTGTCGGCAAAGTGGTGTTAAAAAAGTTTAGTTCAGTCGAATCCACTACTTATGCCGTAGCTTTTGGTACATTATTTTTATTGCCATTTGCATTAGTGGAAACCACATGGAAGGATGTCCAGCATGCTGACATTTCAACTTGGATAGCCATTGCCCATATGAGTATTTTCGTAACAGTGGTGGCATTTATCATGTATTATTACGGAATCAAGGAAATTGGCGCGGCAAAAGCTTCGATTTTTATTAATGTCATGCCAGTATCGGCCGTTTTGATGGCAACCATCTTTTTAAATGAAACCTTCACTGTGGCTCACGGAATTGGAGCGGCCTTTGTTCTATCAGGTGTTTATATTGGAACAAATACGAAGATTTTCAAGAAAAAAATAAGTACAGTTAATCGTGCTATTTAATTGAAAAATCACTTTAAAGGACTTACCAAATTGGTAACGGGTTCCGTTTCCTATCGCAAAGACCCGAAAATGTAGCTAAATTTGTACCGCCTTTTGTAACTATTTTTGCAATTTAAAAAAATGGCTCAGTTCACTATACTGAGCCATTTTTAATATCCATTTTTGATAGCTTGTTGAACTAACGCCCCCGTTACTTTAAGTGAAGAATTTCATAATCCTTATTAGAAAGAGAAGAATGGTTACCTTCATCTCTCCAAAGACATTAACGTAAAGTGTTTTCAAGGATGTAACCATTCTCCCACGTTCCTATAAGAATAAATCGGTCATCGTTGCTGAATTCCCCAAAACAAGCATATTGTATTTCTTCAACTACAATGGGTTCTAAATCATCGTATCGCAGTATTAAAACTGTCTTGCTATATGTGATGATAATAAATCGACCATCATTTGATAGGTGAATGTGTCGAAAAAAACCAAAGTAGTCAGAGTATTCATCATCTGTTAAGCTAACTTTCTTTATAATTTCTTTAAACTGCCCATCAAGTATAACTATGTCATAATCTTGAACCACAATATATACCTTATGAATAGAGTTAAAGATGATGGAATCCCAATTCCGAATTTCTAAGTTATCTAATAATTCAATGGACTCTTTATTTATTGGTTCTTTAACTTTTACTATTTTTTCGATTCGGTAACCTTCATTATTTACATAACTCAAAGTAAATAAATAAGAACTTTCAGCCTGGATAAAGTGATTAAAATAAATAAGAGTAATTGAATCTTTAAATTGAGTCAGTACGCCAAACTCACCCTTCTCAATGTTGATTAATGCCAGTTGATGTCCGTCTTTCGTTTTCAGTGTATCAAGGATAATGAGTGAAGTATTAGTTAAAGCAAAGTCCCCTTCAACAAGTTGATATTTTTTATTCGATTTAATGGTTTTGATTAACTGAAATCCAACCGTTTCATACACACATACAGTACCGATTGTGTTTTTTATATATAAATAATCATCATTGTCTGAGAAATGAATATCTCCAGGATTATTAGGTTTACTAAGTTCAGCTATTTTCTCCCAAGAACTTGAATCAAAAACAATCGTTTTACTACCCATTGTATGGCATAAAAAACGATAGTCATTCGAAAATTTTATTTGATAAGAGGTTTTAAATTTTTTGATTACTTTCATTTGAAGCATACTTCCATACTCCTTAGAAATTCATTTTCCTACTTTTTGTAGTCTACCCCTTCTGGAACTATTCTGCCACGTTCGTATTATAAGGTTAGCCAGAATGCTAAATATTTCTGGTTGACCATTTTTTTTATGGATTTATTATATCAGTAGCCAGGGTAGAACGTATCTGCTCGTGGGGCTTCGACCCCGTCAACTAAACGGTTCGCCCCCTACTTGTAGAAACATGATTGAGGCTGGTTGGGACCTAGATCTCGTATAACAAGCGAAGCTGTGACACTGCATGGAGGAATTAGGGGTACTGGCAAATTACTAGTTTAGGAAGAGGATTTTAAAATGAATCCAGTCATTGGTCTGGATGTTTCAAAAGGAGAAAGTCAGGTTCAGGCATTTTTAGATAAAGGCAAACCATATCGTAAGAGTTTTAAAGTTTCTCATACTATTGAAGGTCTTGAGTTACTTGTAGAGTTTCTGGGGGTCGTAAATAGAGAAACCGGTAAGAAACCCCCTATCGTCCTAGAAGCAACGGGACATTACCAATCCCCTGTTGTTCAATACTTGGAGGAACGTGGATTTTTATTAATCATCATTAATCCATAGATCTCTTATAAGGCTAAAAGTTCAAGTCTTCGTAAAGTAAAGACAGATGGGCTAATGAAAAAGCTATTCAACTCAAAGCTGCCGCAGACCGAAATCCGTTTGAAAAGACTTTGTATCAGAGCCATATTTTGAGTCTTGGTATGTATATAAACATCATTCTTCAATACAAAGAGCACCTATCCAAGTTAGAGTCTGAGATAGATGCCCTGGCTAAAGAAGTTGAAGAATATAAAATAATCAAATCTATTCCTGGTATCGGAGAAAAGGTCCCTGCAACGATCATTTCAGAAATTGGAGAGATAGATCGATTTACCGATCCTAAAAAGCTGGTAGCTTTCGCTGGGGTTGACCCAAGTGTATTTGAATCTGGTAAGTTTACAGCCACCAAAAACCGAATCACTAAAAGAGGATCAAGTAGGCTTCGTCACGCCTTATATATGGCAGTTCGTTGTGCTATACGTGACTGTCGTAAGAGCAAAACGAGCGATGAAATAATTCCTCGCAATAAGAAATTACGAGAGTTCTATGATAAGAAACGTGATGAAGGAAAACCTTTTAAAGTAGCTGTAATTGCTTGTGTAAATAAACTCTTACACTGGATATTTGCCCTTTTAAAAAACAAAGCGACTTTCCAAGATATAGCTTAGAACCTAAATTAAACTAAATTGCACAAATCCTTCCAACACCAGACTAACGGAAGGTTATTTGGCATGCACATTTTTAGTATAACATGAGATATTTTAAGTTTTTATTGAAAAATATTGACAAACTATTAGCTGGTTTAGTTGAACAAGAAAAAGACCGAAATTGACCCAAATGTAACAAAATATATATTATGTTACATTTTTTAAGGTACAAAAAAAGTTGCATATGTAGCTAATGCTTTGCAACTATCGCGCCCGATTACGGAAGATATCTGTAAATGCTCACAGATAAATCAAAAAAATCCAATCTTCCGGTACTATGAAAAAAATTAAGCCATATTAAATACAAATCCCCTTTAAATTAATAAAGGGGATTTACTTTATCTATCTGAATCATGATTAAAATAAATAGGAATGAAAGACAAACCCTTTTCTTTTCTAACTTTTTCAGCTTCTTCTGGATTTCCAGCCTGAATTTCACTAAGAATACCAGATGTTTGTGATATGGAAACTTCTATAACCTTTGAATTTTCCTGATTTTTCACTTTTCCTATTACAGTTCTATCAATTGAAAATTCTTTTGGATATTTTTCAAGATATAAATCCATTTCTTTCATTTCATCATTCGACAGTGGTTCTGCTGTAAATCCATTTTCAGCTAACAATGCGTCTATATTGGGTTTTTTACTACCTTCCGCTTGTTTTTCTATAGTTCCACTACCGAAGATTAATCCTGCTGACATGATTCCTACTCCCACTAAACCAAAAATTATTCTTTTCATTTTATGATATCCTTTCTATATTCAATTATGTATAAAGGCGATTTTATTATTTTTGATCATAATATTGAGCATACAAATTATCAACTACTGCTAGCAATCATTTTTGGCTTTTTGGGTTCCTTCAATGTAATAAAACTTCCATTAAGTTACATTCATTTTTACGCCAGATTCCATAAAAAAAGCTGCATTGCAGCTTTTTTTAACTATCGCACCCTTTAGTTTAAGTACATAATTTCACAATCATATTTCAAAATGAAAAAGAGCTACACTCGTAGCCCTTGGATTTATTATTTGAATCCAACTTTATTCACAACTTCAAACTGTTTTTTCGCTATATCCAACTGTTTGTTTCTTTTATGAGTTGCTGCAAATTGAACTAAAATCATGAGTACATTTATTACAATCATCCCAATAACGGCGGAAGCAAAGCTGTTGGATGCATCATGAATCCATCCGAGGATAATTGGACCCAAAGCACCAATCACATATCCAACAGATTGTGTCATTGCTGACCAAGAAGCAGCGTCATGAGCGTTATTTGTAGCATCAATTGGTAAAAGAAGGTTTAAAGAAAACAAACCGCCTGCCCCTATTCCGATAAACGCTGAAGCAATTATTGGTTCGACATTTAACATTAGTAAAATTAGACCTATAAGTTCAAATAAAGATTCGATAACAAGCCACAAGCGTCGAGACGGAAAATATTTTAACAAAATAGGTAACACTAGACTAACAGGAATTTGAATAGCTACGAATACAGTAAGGGAAGTTGATGCGTAAGATTTTGTATAGCCCATTCCTTGGATAATCTGTGGAAGCCATGCTGTAAACGAGTAAAATAACATAGCCATCAAACCGAAGGACAAAGTAAGTATCCAAGCCTTACCATTCCCCCAAGGTAATTTGGTATTTGTTCCATCTGAAGCAGTTTGAACTGATTTCTTTACTTGTAGGTTAACAAAAATCCACCAGATAATAGCAGCAACGAAAGCGATAATTGACCAAAATGCAAGTGAGCTCTGCCAGGATTGAAAACTTCTCTGCAACGGAGCCGCTAGCATAGAACTGAAGGCAGCCCCCAAAGTCAGTGCAACTGTGTAGATGGCAATCATTGATGGAACTTGTTTAGGAAAATGCTTTTTAATAAATCCTGAAAATAGCGGACCCATTAATGCAATACCTATACCCGCAATAAAAGAAGAAATGAGCAGGACAGATACGGAATGAGTTAACAAACGAATAACAGTACCAACTCCAATGATTACTAGCGAAGTCCTATTACTCGTTCAATTCCCCATTTCCCCCCAGCTTTTACGGCGACTGGTGAAAAAATCCCCATGCAAAGCACTGGAATGGAAGTTAGCAAGCTGGCTATTGCCGCACTCATTCCAAGATCTGCACTCATATTACCAAGTAACGGAGCGATTGAATTAATCGCTGGACGTAAATTCAGTGATGCGATAAATAAAGCTATAATTAACAATACATTTTTTTTCATGTTATATTTCCCCTTTGTTTTTTTGTTCCCCCTTTAAATTGCTTCAGACTTTACAAAACCAATAAAAGCCTCCACTTTACTATCTAAGAAACTAAGTGTCCCTTCATCCACCAATTGCCCTGTGTGTTCATTAAACTTCTTATTTGCAAAACCAATCAGTACCTCATTTCCTCCTGGAGGAAGTATCTTTGCCTGAACACCGGGAGCTGCTAGAATTTCACGTAAATGCATTTGAGCACGAACAGTTCCGAGCATTCCAAGAGTCACACCAAGAGCCATGACTGGTTTACCAATGAATACCTTCTCCACCCTAGAAGCCCAATCTAGAGCGTTCTTTAATACACCAGGAATCGACCAATTGTATTCTGGCGTAATGATGATAACACCATCTGCACTTGCGATTAACTCTTTAAATTCTTTTACTGCCTGCGGTGGATTGTTTTCCTCATCTTGGTCATAATGAGGCAGGGAACGGATGTCTGCTATTTCGATGTCAAATTTATCCTGGTAACGTTCTTGCATCGTTTTTGCAAGGTGCATGTTATAAGATTCTTTCCTTAAACTTCCTACGATTGTCACAATTTTCATGATTGATTACCTCCAATAATATTTGTTAATCATTTTTGTCATTTTGATTGTCAGTACCTTTACTGACCATCATTTGCGTTTTTCTTTGAAGATGGGCTTCTCCCCATTCATGCATCATTTCTAGGATGGTTTGAAGTGATTTTCCGTATTCTGTCATGGAATATTCCACTTTTGGCGGAACTTGAGGATACACTACCCTTTCGACAATGCCTTCTTGTTCAAGATCTCTTAGATGAGAAGTTAACATTTTCTGGGTAACACCAGGCATCACATGTTGCAGTTCGCTAAATCGCATTGTTCCATAATGATTCAAATTTAGCATGATAGCAATTTTCCATTTCCCAATAATCATTTCCATCGTGGTTGCTACTCTGCAATGATCGGGTTTATTGTCCATTGTTTTACCTCCATAAACGAGTAATTATCAACGCTTGGGATGTTACTTTTAGATTATTTTTTGTCTTAATACTTCCATTAGTCCAGGAAAGTCCCGTTTCTATAATCAGCAAAGGCTTGAAGAATTTCCTTTTCTGTATTCATCACAAATGGACCTCTTGCTGCAACAGGTTCGCCAATCGGTTCTCCTGCATAAAGCATTACATGCATGTCTTCTTCAGTTTTTATTTTAATATCACTTATTTCAGCATGATTACCTGAACCAAGCCACAATACCTCACCAGCTTTACCAGATGTATGCTCGGAGCCAAAAGTGCCTGAACCTTTTAGAACATATAAGAATCCATTATAGGAGCCTCGGATTTCTGGGGTAATTTCACTTCCTGCTACCATTTTGAATTCAACCATCGTAACTGGTGTTATATTCATTGTTGGTGCAGTTAAACCATTTACTGAACCTGAGAATACCTTAGTAGACACACCATTTTCCACTTTGTGTGGCATGTAGTCTTTTCGAAGATCTTGATAACGAGCTGCCGTCATTTTTTGTTTTGCTGGAATGTTGACCCAAAGTTGAAGCAGGTTAACCAGTTCTCCAGGAGCAGCATCTTCAACGTGCTCAACGCCTTTGGCAGCTGTCATCCATTGTGCATCCCCAGGGTGAAGAACGCCTGTCCCATGTTTGCTATCATAATGATTTAGGTTACCATCAATCATATACGTTACAGTTTCTATTCCACGGTGAGGGTGGACTCCAAAGACACCGCTTCGCATGTGATCATGTGCCATTAACAAAAAGGGGTCATGTTTTTCCCAGTGTCCTGGTTCGATTACCCAAGCCATTGTATGAATTTCACTATTCCGTTGGAATTCAGGAGTGTATTTATGACTAATTGTTCTATTGTAAACATGGCTATTCATCATTGATTCCTCCTTTTAACTTGTTTGCGTCGATACAATGTAGTGTTCTCTACGGAACCTATTATCTAACCTAACCGTCAGAATGTTAAGTAGGCACCTTAATGTGGGGTAGTTCCTTTGAAGAAACTATGGATTACAGAGCCATTTTTATCTGAAAAAAATTTAAATTTATTATTGGAAGTAGGGTAGCAATTAGAGATGTTCACAAAAAAAGCAATCCTTCTTAATCAAGAATCGTCAGCAATCAAATTATGAACAGAAGCCTGACTTTGAATATTCCCTTTTTATTTCCTTCTTCCACTAAACTGCTCCGTTAGTGGAACAAGAAAAAAGAGCTGCCTCGATGACAGCTCCGTTCTTCAAGTCAAGCACCCGTTACTTTAAGTGTAATAATTCACAATCTTCTTCTTAATGAAACAAAACAAGGCAGTGCATTGTTTAATTTCGCTACCCATTCATTTAAAAAGCTATGGATTTTACAATTGCTTCTGTAACTGTTGAAGAAATAGAAATATATCATTAGCTTCTATAATTGAACAACTTAAATTCATAACAATTCTATCATTAATTATAAGTTCCTTATTCTCATTGTTGTATACAAAACTAATTTGCTTAAAAACGTGCCAAGGAAAATATATCGATAAGAACTCCTTAGAAAAGAAAACCCCTTTTTCAGTAATTGTGATTCCATTTGTTCCTATGCCCATATAGGTATTAACATAAGCAATTAATTTTTCATCTTCACCTAAGTTATTTTTCTTCATTAGAGAAATTCTTGTTTTATCAGAAAGAGAGTCTGAAGTTCTTATATCTACGTTTAACATTGTACACAACAAGCAGTCCTCATTACCTTTAAACGTACTACATATACGAAGCACATTTTCAATATTTATTGAAAAATCACTTATACTACTTGTATTTAAAGTTAAGAAATCTTGATGTTCAATGTAATTTCGCTTGATTTCTTCAAGCAGTTTTACTAAATCGTTTGAAGGGTATGAAGTCCCTGCTATCATTAAAACTTTCTCATTATTTAGATATAGTTCATCTTTTTCAATTTTGAAATGGTCTATTTTCTTTAAAAACTCCCAAGAAAATCTACCTTTCCCTTTTCCTTTCCCTTGCCCAAACAATTTCCAATAGACACCCTTCTCTGTAAAGCAGAGTCCAGTTTTAAATCCACAATGTAAAAATGCAATTATAGATTCTTCAATGGGTATCTCATACTTTTTGTTTATGTAATTTAACATTTTTTCAGGGATATATTTATAATAAAATCCCTCATCTTGGTAATATGCAAATATATCGTAAATATCCATCTTTGTATTCTGCAACTAATCAATCCCACCTTTTTCCATTTTATATTTATACGCTTTGAAATGGAAAAAAGTTTCAAACACATCTGAGTAATTTTTTCATAAGCTAACCTGTCCCGTTAGCACAACAAGACAAAGAGTCGCAGCTACGACTCTTTGTTAAATTCACTCAAGCACCAGTTAGTCATAATGAACGAAACGGCTCCCATCGCTTAACGTAGGTTGCACTTGGTCATAATGTTACTACCCAAAATAAAAACCAAGTGTAGAGCTACACACGAAAAGGAGCCGAATATTATGAAGGATGTACAAAAATTTGTAGGTTTAGACGTATCTAAAGATATAATTGCTGTTGCGATTGCTGATCCTGGTCGTGGTGAACCTAGATTTCATGGAACTATTCAAAATAAACCCGAAGACATTCGCAAACTAATGAAAAAGTTGGGGAATCCTGACAACCTATTAGTATGTTATGAAGCAGGGTCTACTGGATATGGAATTTACCGATTACTTCTTTCAATGGATATTGAATGTATGGTTGTGGCACCCTCTCTTATCCCAAAGCGATCTGGCGATCGTGTAAAAACAGATAAAAGAGATTCTATTAGATTAGCTCAGCTACTTCGTGCTGGAGAGCTTACTTCTGTATGGGTTCCAGATGAGGATCATGAAGCATTGAGAGACTGAATTCGTGCACGTCATGATGCTCGTGAGGATTTACAAAGTTCTCGTCAGAGACTTATTCACTTCTTACTTCGCCATGAAATACGTCCTCCGCAAGGAGTACGAAATTGGTCTGTAAAACATCGTGAATGGTTAAAACGATTAACTTTTGAAAGAGCTTCTCATCGTATTGTTTTTCAAGAATATCTCCATGCAATTTATGAAGTTGAAGATCGTATGAAACGTATCGAAGCACAGATTCATGAAGAAGCCCTTCAAAGTGAACATGCTCCCGTCATACAAGCACTTCAAACCTTAAGAGGAGTTGCTGAAGTTACGGCAGTTACATTAGTTGCGGAAATCGGACAATTTTCAAGGTTTTCAAGTCCTAGACAATTAATGTCCTATGCTGGTCTTGTTCCGAAGGAATATTCAAGTGGGTCTAGCCGTTGGCAAGGTTCGATTACCAAAACTGGAAACTCCCAAATTCGTCGTTCCATAGTAGAAGTTTGTTGGTCTTATCGTCACCGACCATCTCTTAAAGGTGAATTGCTTAAACGTCAAGAAAACCAAGATCCAGAGGCAAAACGAATTGCTTGGAAGGCTCAACACCGTCTTCATAAGAAATATCATCGCATCTCCGCTAAAGGAAAAGGTGGAAAAGTAGCTGTTGTTGCTGTCGCTAGAGAATTACTTGGCTTTATTTGGGCTATCGCTTGTTCTATTGAGGATAAACTAGTAAGTGATTCGAATGCTGCTTAAGTAGATTGAAAGTAAGACATATATGAAATTTTTTATTAAGTAATAACTTTGTAATTGAAAATTAAAGATTTGGCTCGAAGGCAAACCCCTGGGAAGGAGAACCCTCATGTTCAACTATGCACTAGGTCCAAGGACTGAACGTGCGCCGTTAGTCAGAGGCAGCTCCGTGACGGATGGAGTGAAATGTGGTACCCAACCCACGCATATCAGTTTGTATACTACCGTCAGCGTTTTTGCCTTCGTGCCAAGTTTTTAAGGTTATCCTTGTTCAACTTTTAGAATTGTATCCATTTCAGATTTAGCTTATCAAGGGAAAGTGCGCCCTTGACAAGCTAAATCCGAAAGGATATTTGGTCTATAAGTTAAACAAGGAATAACTCTATTCATACTGAATAAAACACCATTTTAAAACATTTTGGTGTGGTGGGTTGACAGTTTCGTTCATATCAGTTGAGCAAGAAAAAGGATCGCCGCAGCAACCCCCTTGTTCAAGCACCCATTAGTGAAAGAAGAACATTTCAACATCGTCTCAGGGTTTAAAATACAAATTTGTCATTTTTCCCGATAAGCTGAACAATGTTCATCGGAAATACGGTAATTTTCCCTGCCTGTTAAAGCTGCTACTTCCACTAATTTATGACCGAGACTGTCCCATACCGCAACTGCATTCAAGGATACCCATTCAAGATTTCCACGTGCAAGTCGAAAGGAATAATAATCATTATCTGTTGTTACCAAGACTTCTTTATAAGTAATCTGCTTGTTTTTTCGGTTTTGAATCACCAAAACAAAGTCTAGTTTTTCTTCTTCTTTGGGTATCTGGATAATCCGTGCTACAAACATTCCATTAGGGTTCTTCTTTGTTTTATAAATTTTTTCTGCTTCTATTTTTAGTTCTGGTCTGCCCTTCATAATCTCTCCCTCCATACTTATATTTTATCCGATGATTTATACAAATTCCCAGCCAGTAATGATAATCCACTGTTCAACTAAACTGCTTCGTTAGTGCAATAAGAAAGCCGCCAGAAATGACGGCTGGATTTTCAACTCTTGCACCCGTTGAAGAAGAACATGTGTATTTCACTATCTATTTGTGAAAAGTATTACTCCTCTTCAGCTCCAAAGTCAATCATCACTCCAATAACCTCTTTAGAAATGTTATATTTTACTTTCACCTCGTACTCACCGTCACCATAACCAGACATTGAAACCGCACCACCTGGAACGACTCCCCCTTGTGCATCTGAAGCAACAATATCACAACATGCAACATAATATTTTAATCCATCTTCATCTATCTCTATATCATAAACATTTTTCACTTCATATTGGATAGATTCATCTCTACCGAATACTGCAAGATCAAAGATTCCAGCTTGTGCAGAATCAACTGCAATTGTTTTATCGCAATCATGCCATTTTCCACTTGGTTTCTTTTCTCCATGAAATACAATTAAACTTTCCACCACTTCTTCATCAGTGTAAGTGATGGATGCCTTCCAATTCCCCTTTTTTACATTTGAAAGTATAATTTGCAGATCTTCTTCATCCACCTGATAACATGGATCAGTAACAATTAACTTTCCACTATCAACTGTAAAAGTACCAACTGTTAAAGGCTTATTAGTATTCACTTTCGGCACATACCAATCAATAAACTGGCTTAAAGTTGATGCCTTACAATCGCTTATTCCAGTTTTTTCATTCCAAAGAAAGATTAGTTCCTGCATAAATCTTTTTCTTATACGATAGCAAAGTTTATCACCATTGATATTTTCACCAATGCAAATCATATCACTCGGTACATTTTTCGGTCTGTTCTCACGATTTTGTTTTACAATATCAATTGTTAATGCTGATCGTTCTTTCATTTGAATAGGGAACAAAGTCCAATCACCAAATTTAGCTCCATTCGTTTCTAAAAAGATTTCTTTGTACTCCTCTGGAAAAGTAGCACCAAGTGCTTTTTCTGCTTTTTTCAATTCAAGCAACGATACACCAGCCACTTTGGAACTCGGATTAATCATGTTTATTACTTTCTTCATTTCTTCCTCCATGAAACTTTCGGATAATTAACTATGAGGGTTTTCGATATTTATTATTAAAAACCCTCTATATATTCAATAAATTTTTGTCATTTCTGCTTCGTTACTTCAATAAAAAAGCCACCAAAAATGGCAGCTTGATCTTCAACTCTTGCACCCGTTACTTTAAGTGCACTATTTCACAATTTTTTTGTGAGATTAGAAAAAGGCAAACTACATCTTGAAGTATCACACCAGTTAAGCTATAAATGTATCCCGATAATAATCGGAATTACTGAACCACCCGCATCGAACCATGTTGAAGTTTCTTTGTAAAAAACCTCCACAAATACTGTTTTTATCAAAACTACACCTTGTTTCTCATCAGTAAAATCTTTTGATTTAAGAGGTTTCTAATTTTTTACATATTTTTCACCTCTGAGAAAACAATAAAAACAATGTACAAGTTCGTTTATTGGAGGATAAATCTTGGAGACAAATAACCCCATTCGATTAACTGCTCCAGAAATGGCAAGCCTTTGGACTCAATACATTTTTGATACCATGTCCATTTGTTTTTTTCGTTATGCACTGGAGCATATTGAAGATCACGATGTCAAATCAATCTACCAAACTGCCCTTGGATTATCCCAAAAGCATGTCCAAAAAATTACAGAATTCATGGTAAATGAAAATTATCCTATCCCACATGGGTTTACAGAAAAAGATGACGTAAACATTCAAGCACCTCGCCTTTTTCAAGACCCGTTCTACCTAAATTATATTTATATCATGACTTTGCAAGGGATGACTGGATATTCTTTGTCTGTTGGTACTTCGATTCGTTCTGATTTACGGAAGTATTACATAACCTGTATGTCCGAAACGATGGAGCTTTTTGATCAATCCATTGATTTAATGCTTTCTAAAGGACTTTTTGTACGACCTCCTGTTATTTCACCACCCGAATCAATCGATTTTGTAAAGCACCAAAGCTTTTTAACGGGATGGTTGGGAGATCGTCGTCCTCTGAATGCTATCGAAATAGGAGATATTACTTTCAACATGCTAAAAATGCATTTACATGCTGCTTTAAAAGTAGGATTCATACAAGTAGCCCAATCCAAAGAGATTCGTCAATATTTCATGAGGGGACTTGACATTGCCAATAAACACATAAAAATATTTGAATCGGTATTTAAGGAAGATAAATTAAATTCTCCTGTTTCTTGGCAATCGATGATCACGAGCTCTACTTCTATGACCTTTTCGGATAAATATATGATGTACCAAATTCTATTGTCTACACAATTATCCCTTTCATTTTATGGTTCTGCTTTGAGTGTCAATTCAAGAAGAGATTTAGGTGCTCATTACATACGACTAATTTTAGAACTCTTACAATTTGCAGAAGACGGAGCAAACCTAATGATAAAAAATGGATGGTTAGAGCAGCCTCCAACAGCAAGTGACCGTGACTCGCACGCCAACAGGAAGGAAAAATAAATAATATGTAAAAACTGGACGCTAGGAACGATTCCTAGCTTTTTCATTTGCTGCACTTCATAGGGCAAAGAAAACAAAATTCCATCTCCCTTGTTACACTAAACTGCCCAGTTACTTGAAGTAGGAAAAAACGATCCTTCGTTATTGAAGAATCGCACCCGTTAGTTGAAGAACAATCTTTTATAAAAGTATATTTTAATTCCGCAAATTACAGCCAATCCTACAAATGTTAATATAATAAAAACAGGAGAAACAACAATCCCGAACGCTACTTCATTTTGAAGTGTATTCACATTATCCCATTCACTTGGAATATTAGGTTTATATAAGCTTGTTTTTATATACCCTACTAAAAATACAGTTATAAAATAAGCTAAATGAATTATTATTGACCAAATAATTGCTTGAAAAATTATCTTTATTTTAACTCCCCTCCTATATCAAATTTTACCATAATAACCCACAATTGTAATTAAACTAACCTGCCTCGTTAGCTGAAGAAGGAAAAATTCAGCTGCAGGCATTCCTTACTTTACATGTTCTGTCCCTACGCCCTTGATTGTCACGTCTTTTCCTTGTATATCTATGGGATTTTTGGACTGTATATGTATCTAATGGCTCCAAGTGCTTATCTTGGGCATAATACAGTTTATATACATTAGAGGTGGGATATTATGAGGCTAAGAAATGGAGATTTTTATACTAATGTTTTTACCAATAAGTTATATAGGCTAAATGAAGACGGCGATAGCAACTGGTACTTGAGTTTGCGTGATGAACAAGGTTATCATGAAACAGAAAAGACCTCAGGGCGTGATATGATTAGATTGGTAGAAGGTGGGTATAAAAAAAGCAAATAAAAAAAGCTACCCATTTCTGTCAGGGTACCTATAATCAGATGCTTTTAGTGGAAAGTCGGTAAAACTTGACAATATAAGATATTCCAAGGAAAAAGTCCACTTATGTCGAATATAACAACTAAAGGGGATGACCCAATGAATAAAGTTGAGTTATTAAAAAGATTATTAAATGGTAGCCGAGGTAATATGTTTTCATTAGAGATTCCTACTACAAAAGAAGATGAAAAAAAGATTCAAGAATTGGTTAGAGTATTAGAAACAGAACAAAGAATAAAATTAAGAGAATATGTACAGAGAGAATACTCAGTTTATTTACATGGAATAATTAAGTATGCATCCGAATAATCGGATGCTTATTTTTATTTGATAATTAGTAGAATTTTTGATTGATTATGTGATACACTTTGATTACCATTTGATTTACTTGTTTACATGTTCCCCATTCATTCGTGAGTGGGGTTTCTTGTTTTTAACGTAAATAAAAAACAGACTCTAAAATAGAGCCTGTCTATATCCAACATTATTATTTATTATTAAGCTTTACGAACGTTAGTAGCTTGGGGACCACGTTGACCTTGCTCTACTTCAAAAGTAACTGCTTGACCTTCGTCTAAAGATTTGAAACCTTCGCTTTGGATTGCTGAGAAGTGAACGAATACATCGTCTCCAGCTTCGCGTTCGATAAATCCGAAACCTTTTTCTGCGTTAAACCATTTTACTTTACCTTGTTCCATTTTGTTTCCTCCTGCTGTGTGCTTTGCACACAATGTGTTACTATCCTTGCACTCAGTGATCATCAAGACGAAAAGTTAATCTTATACTATCCTTTACACCGACCAAAAATAATTCTTCTAAAGTTTAACATTTTTTAAAAGTATTTGCAAGACGACATAAACGCAACCATATTTGCCACTCCTGAATTTTCACAATTAGTTTGGATTCTTATGTTGTTATTATTCAAGTAAAGCACCCAGTTCAATAAGGTCTTCATCTAATTTGATTTTCAAAAATAGCTAATTTCTTAAATTTCTTATCATAACTTTGTCGTTGAAGAAGATTATTTAACCAGAAATTTGCTACCTCTATATCCTTATTTTTAACAAACGTTTCAATAGCCTTTTTTAAATTACTGCTATAAAAAAATTTCTCGTCTTTCGCTAATTCAAGTCCTTGTTGATAACAATTTGAGGCTTTACCGTAATCCTTCATTTTAGAATAAAGTTCCCCTAAATAAAAATAACCACTTGATATTTCTTTTATGTTGAAACGTTGGTTTTTTACGGCGGATTCCATTGTTTGAATGGCTTTTTTTCTTAAAAATAAATCTTCATAAATGACTGCTCTATAAACATAATCATCATTGGATTGCTTATTTTCCCCTCTTCCATAATGCCAGCTTTCAACCATTTACGAAGTAATTTTAAAACTCTTCGGTCGCTTATACGTTGCTCCACTAGTTTCATCAGCTTATCTTGGTTGATGTTATCAAAATACCCTTGGATATCGACGTCTACTACCCAAAAACATTTCTTACTTGCCTTACGAATCTTCGCCATGGCTTGATGAGCATTACGCTTAGGGCGAAAGCCAAATGAGCAATCCTGAAAGTCTGCCTCAAAGATAGGTTCAATAATCATTTTGGTTGCCATTTGTACTACTCGGTCTTTTATAGTTGGAATTCCTAATGGACGTTTCCTTCCGTCGTCTTTTGGTATGTAGGTTCTTAGGACCGGATGTGGATGATATCTATTTTCCTTTAACTCTAGGTAGAGTTCGTTCAAGAATTTCTTCTCCCCATACTCCTCGACGATACTTTCAATCGATTGTCCATCTACACCTCCACTACCTTTCTTTCGTTTCACACGTTGCCATGCTTCCCATAGGATGTCAGGACGATAGATTTTATCATATAAAGCATGAAACTTGCGACCAGTGTTTTCCTTGGCACAAAGATATAACGTCTTCCAGAGTTCTTGAGCTTTTGCATTATTGGTGTAGTTAGCCATTTTCTTGGCATTCACTGACTCTTACCCCCTTCCAACATATGAACGAAGTAGGGTTCCTTTCCTAGACAAAGTTATGTTGTCCTTGTCATCATTGGTGTAGAGTCGAAGGAGGTCGGCAAAAGCCTTCCTCCGTCCGCTCAATCAAACGGATCGTACAGTTTTCCCGTAATCCGCTTTCCTTTATGTCATCCTTTAGATGCAACTTTAGATTCTAAATCTGGAATTAATGAAATAAGGTTTACAAGTTTGTAATCCGAATAGAGTTTGGATTCGTGAAGTTTCTTCCAACCCATGTTTCGCCATCTTTTAAATCGATGGCTCCATATTCTTCTTACAATCCAGCGTTGGAGTTTATTGAAGAGTTTTTTAACGTGAGCTTTACGATAGTAGTTACCCCATCCTCTGATAACAGGA
>NZ_JMLP01000020.1 GCF_000686805.1 Bacillus sp. UNC41MFS5
ACTAGCTAATGCGCCGCGGGCCCATCTGTAAGTGTCAGCCGAAACCGACTTTCAGCTTTTCCTCATGAGAGGAAAAGGATTATCCGGTATTAGCACCGGTTTCCCGGTGTTATCCCAGTCTTACAGGCAGGTTGCCCACGTGTTACTCACCCGTCCGCCGCTAACCAACAGGAGCAAGCTCCTATTGATTCGCTCGACTTGCATGTATTAGGCACGCCGCCAGCGTTCGTCCTGAGCCAGGATCAAACTCTCCAAGAAAGTTGATTAGCTCATTTGTTACGTTGGCTTAGTTTCATTTCTGAAACTAAAATTTATTGTTTGTTTGCACGATTTTGTTTGTTTAGTTTTCAAAGAACAATCTCGTTACTTCGTTCGAAGCAACTTTATAAATATATCATTTCAGTCATTCATTGTCAACATTTTTTTATCAATGTTTTTAACATTAATAAGTTGTTAACTCATCAATAACGATTGCTTTAATATAATACCATCCTGCCTAGGTCACGTCAACAAAAACCTAAGATTATTTTTCCATTCCAACTTTCTTCTATAATATATAGAAAAGCCAGCCCCTTCACTAGGGCCAGCTTCCTCTTACTTGGTAATCTTAATTATTCCTTCTTGCTTCAATTCGACTTGACCTTGTTTATTCAGTACAACTTTTTCACCTTCGGCTAAGTTCGTGAAGACAATCGGAGTAATTGTAGATGTTGCATGTTCTTTAATGTAATTTAAATCAACTTTTAATAACGGCTGTCCCTGTTCAATAATGTCATTTTCAGCAACCAACGTCTCAAAACCTTGACCTTTTAAATTAACAGTATCAATACCAACATGAATCAAGATTTCACGCCCTGTATCAGATAAGATACCAATAGCATGTTTAGTAGGGAATAGGTTTACGATTTTTCCATTTACTGGTGAAACAACTGTTCCTTCGGCTGGTACAATCGCAAAGCCATCGCCCATCATTTTTCCAGCAAACACCTGATCAGGTACTTCCGTAATCGGCTTTATTTCCCCTTTAAGCGGTGCTGCAAACACTTCATTCTCACGTGCCTTTTGAATTGCATCTGAATTCACATTACTTTGTTCTGGACTTTTTTCCACTGTATCAACAGAAGTAGCACGAGGTCTCTTACCGGACATAATATCTTTCATTTGACCCTTAATTGTTTCAGAACGTGGTCCAAAAATTGCTTGAATGTTATTTCCTACTTCTAGGACACCAGCCGCACCAAGTTTTTTCAATTCAGCTTTGTCCACGTTTTTAATATCATTAACAGATACACGAAGACGTGTAATACATGCATCTAAATGAGCAATATTATCTTTTCCACCCATAGCATCTAAAATATTGGCTGCTAAATCACCTGAACCCGATTTTCCTGATGGTGCTTGGTCTTCTTCTTCCTCTAGTTCACGACCTGGAGTTTTTAAATTAAACTTGCGAATCGCAAAGCGGAAACCAAAGTAATAGATAAGCGCAAAGACAAGACCTACCGGAATAACGATCCAAGCATTTGTTTGCGGGTTAATTAATCCAAATAGAATATAGTCAATTAAACCACCTGAGAAGGTCATCCCGATTTTTACATTTAACAAGTGCATAGTCATAAATGATAACCCAGCAAAGATTGCGTGGATACCAAATAATACTGGCGCAACGAATAAGAATGAGAATTCAATTGGTTCTGTAATACCAGTTAGGAAAGAAGTTAACGCTGCAGAAGCCATTAATCCTCCTACAAACACTTTCTTTTCTGGTCGAGCTTCATGGTAAATCGCTAGTGCAGCTGCAGGAAGTCCAAACATCATGAATGGGTATTTACCTGTTGTGAATGTACCCGCAGTTAAATTTTGGACACCATCTTTAATTTGTTCCATGAAAATACGTTGGTCACCACGTACAAGATCACCAGCAGCATTGGTATAACTTCCAAATTCATACCAGAATGGCGCATAGAAAATATGATGCAATCCAAATGGTATTAATGAACGTTCAATTACCCCAAAGATAAAGGCAGCAATCGTTCTGTTGGCATCAACCATGTTCGTAGAGAATGCATTCAAGCCTGATTGAATTGGCGGCCAGATAAGAATCATTAGCAATCCTAAAAGAACAGTACTTGCAGCAGTTACAATCGGAACGAAACGCTTACCAGCAAAGAAACCTAGATATGATGGCAATTCAATTTCGAAGAATTTATTATACATATAAGCAGCAATCAACCCGACGATGATACCACCAAAAACACCCGTTTGCAGTGTAGGTATACCTAATACGGAAGCATAGCTTTGAGGATTCTTCGCAAGTGCATCTGCATCAATGCCTAAAGCAGTTCCCATTGTTGCATTCATAATAAGGAACCCTACAATCGCAGCGAGTCCAGCAACACCTTCTCCTCCTGCTAGTCCAATCGCAACCCCAACAGCAAATAATAATGACAAGTTTCCGAAGATTACACTACCGGCCTGTTCCATAATCTTCGCAACCATCGCAATGCCACTATTATCTAAGAATGGCGCGAGGTCAATTAATGTTGGGTTTTGAAGCGCATTACCAATTGCTAATAATATCCCGGCAGCAGGCAAGATCGCGACCGGTAACATAAGTGCTTTACCGACTTTTTGTAAAACACCAAAAGCATTTTTAAACATAAAAAATACCTCCTATTTTTTTGTATAGCTCATAAAGCGGTTACATATTCAAGAGAAGTAACGACAAAAAAGGCATGAGTAAAGGTCTAATTGATTAAAGCTATGGGTATAGACTACCCCATTAACCTAGTTTCAATTAAACTTTTTACTCATGCCTGATCGAATCAGTAACACGTAAAATGAATAAGTGCTATTTATATTTTTTTTGAAGTCGTTGTAAATGCATCGTCAGATATACTGCTTCTGCATCAAAAACTTTCAATTTTAAGGATTGTTGCATCACTTTTATGAGCTTCCATGAGAGATTATAGCATATAGGATATTCATCTTTCAAGAGGGAAGAAATTTTTTCTGGTTCATCCACTTTTTCACCGTTCACTACTCGTTCAATTGCAAAGCGGAGATGGCGAACTAGCCTCATGTAATCGATTCCTTCTTTATCTATTTCAATCTCCAGCTGTTCTTCGACCATAACAACCAGTCTGCTGACAAGCTGAGAATGTTGGTTTACATCAGAAAGATCCTTATTGGTTATTGCACTGTGAATGTGCAGAGCGATAAATCCAATTTCACCGATTGGAAAGCTAATGCCTGTGTTATCCTTAATAAGCTGGACAACTTCTTTAGCCACTTCATACTCATGGCGATAAAGCGCCTTCGTCTCCACTAAAAAGGGATTTTTCATTTCCATCCCTTGTGACGCTCGTGTTAAAGCAAACATTAGATGGTCGGTTAAGCCAACATGAATATGTTCATTTAACATCGAATTCGTTCGTTGTTTAATTAACTCAATCGAGGATATGATGACCTCTAAAAATTCGTTATCAATAAAAGGCAGCAATTTAATATAATTTTGTTGCTCTTTTTCATTTTTTAAGACAAAGAGTTTTTCAGCAGAGTCCTTTTCAATTAAATCACCGTGTTTGCGATTAAAGCCGATCCCTTTGCCAATCAAAACTACTTCACCATAGGAAGGGTGTTCAGCAATCAATACATTATTATTTAAAACCTTTTCAATTTTCAGCTGTGCCATACCCTTTTTCCCCATTTCTCCCATTTTACCTTTGTAATTACAGAATAAAAGACAGAAAACAGGAAGTCAACGACAATGTTCGACAACATTATGTCGTGTTAGTTGGTAATTTATTCGAATTTTATTTTTTGAAAAAAGGTTCTGTTAAAAGTCATTCAACAGCCAAGTTTAACAGAGCTATAAAAAATAAAGGAACTGTGGCTGCCCACAGTTCCCTTTAACGTTATTTTAAGAAAATGAAATATAGCACAAAAATCACAAAGAAGAAGTACATAATTGGGTTGATTTCTTTTGTTCGACCCTTGATGATCATTGTGATTGGGTAAAAGATAAAGCCAACTGCAATACCTGTTGCAATGCTGTAAGTCAGCGGCATCGCAATCATTGTTAAGAATGCCGGTACCGCAATTTCAAAACGTTGCCAATCAATTTTTCCTAATGAAGATACCATTAACACCCCAACAATAATTAACGCAGGTGCTGTTACAGGTGCAGTAACAACCGATAATAACGGAAAGAAGAACAGCGATAAAATAAAGAATCCAGCTGTTACTAAGGCTGCAAATCCAGTTCTAGCACCAGCGGCAACCCCTGCAGACGACTCGATGTAAGATGTTGTGGTTGATGTACCTAGTACAGCACCAACAGTTGTTGCAATCGAATCCGAAATTAGCGCGCGTCCAGCTCGAGGAAGCTTATTGTCTTTCATAATTCCCGCTTGGTTAGCTACTGCGACAAGTGTCCCAGCATTGTCAAAGAAATCAACAAACAAGAAGGTAAGCACTATTCCAAGCATGGCTGTTGAATAAAAAGAGCTATCTCCGAACGAAGAGAAGGCTGCACCAAACGTCGGTGATAAACTTGGAACAGAATCAACTACTTTAGTCGGCATATCAATTAAGTGAAAGATCATTCCCACGATTACTGTGATGACCATCCCATAAAAAACGGCTCCGTTAATACCTTTAGTCATCATAATTACTGTTACGACGATACCAAAAATAGCAAGCAGTGTAGGTCCTGCAGTCAAATCGCCTAATCCAACTAGTGTTGCATCATTATTGACCACAATTCCAGCATTTTGTAATCCGATAAACGTAATGAACAAGCCAATCCCAGCACCAACAGCATGTTTTAATTCAACTGGAATTGCGTTTATGATTTTTTCACGCAGGCCAGTGAGAGTCAATAAGAAGAAAAATACACCTGAGATAAGAACTGCACCAAGGGCATGCTGCCAAGGAATTCCGCTCCCTAATACCACTGTATAAGCAAAGAACGCATTTAAGCCCATTCCCGGAGCAAGCGCTAGTGGATACTTTCCAAGAAGCCCCATGACAATCGAACCTAGTGCCGATGCAAGCGCAGTTGCCACAAATACTGCACCATAATCCATTCGTAAAGCATCGGGATAGTCCTTTATGGATGCTAATGACAATGTCAACGGGTTAACAACTAATATATAAGCCATTGCTAAGAAGGTGGTTAGTCCCCCAATAAACTCACGGCGATAATTTGTCCCATGTTTCTCAAACTCAAAATACTTATGCATTCTTTTTCCCCCTAAGGTTCTTTCTTTATTGTTTATGCAAAAAAGCTCCGGTTTATTCTACCGGAGCTGACGTAAGGCATGTGCAATAAATAGAGGAATAGAAAGCATACCTCTTATATTAAACACTGCCTCGTAGTCAAGCCATTTACGGTGGCTCGGTAGAAACTTTTGGGCCATATCCCCAAGATTATACGATGCAATTATTATTCACTTCTCTTAACACGTTTTTTATTTTAGCAGGAAAGAAACATCTTGTAAACAAAAAATACGAACGATATTAAAATAAATTTTAACATTGTTCGTGAATATGGGTGTTCTTGAAATAAATAGTCACTTTTTCCAAAATAAATAAGAACTGGAACCTAGTATCGGTTCCAGTTCTTCGTTTTTCTTATGGTCTAGCTCCAGCGCCTAGGGGCTCGGGGTCATAAGCCAATCCGTCAAGAAGGTTAAAGAGCAACCTTCTCGCCGGCTCGTCTTATGCCTGTCGCCCCTGAACAAGGCGCTTCCGCTTTTCTTATTCCCACTCTATTGTTGCAGGTGGCTTGCTGGTAATGTCGTAAACCACCCGGTTGACATGAGCTACTTCGTTAACAATTCTTGTTGAAATGACTTCTAAGACATCCCAAGGGATCCTTGCCCAATCGGACGTCATTCCGTCAATGGAGGTCACCGCACGAATTCCAATCGTGTAATCGTAGGTTCTTGCATCCCCCATTACACCGACACTGCGAATGTCCGGTAATACAGTGAAATACTGCCAAATCTCCCGGTCGAGCCCGGCTTTTTTAATTTCCTCACGCAGGATCCAATCTGATTCACGGACGATTTCCAGTTTATCATCTGAAATAGCCCCTAACACACGGATTCCAAGACCCGGGCCAGGGAATGGCTGTCTCCAGACGATATCATCCGGAATACCTAGCTCGGTTCCAAGAGCTCGGACTTCATCCTTAAATAGGGTGTTTAGCGGTTCGATTAGTTTAAATTGCATATCTTCCGGTAATCCGCCTACATTATGATGGGACTTAATCGTTTGTGCAGTTGCCGTACCACTTTCAATAATATCAGTATAAAGCGTGCCTTGAGCTAAAAACTCAATACCCTCCAGTTTTGTCGCTTCATCATCAAATACATAAATAAACTCATTACCAATGATTTTTCGCTTTTTCTCAGGGTCAGAAACACCTTCGAGTTTCGATAAGAAACGGTCTTTGGCATCAACCTTGATTACATTCATATGGAAGCCTTCAGAAAAAGTCTTCATCACGCTCTCTGCCTCATTTTTACGAAGCAGACCGTGGTCAACAAAAATACAGGTCAATTGGTCACCGATTGCCTTATGAATCAGCACAGCAACAACGGAAGAGTCCACCCCGCCACTTAAAGCACAAAGAACTTTTTTATTGCCTACCGTCTCACGAATTTTTGCCATTTCCATTTCAATGAAATTGCCCATCGACCAATCACCAGTGCATTCACACACATTAAAGACAAAATTCCTTAGCAGTTCATTCCCATAAACAGAATGACGTACTTCCGGGTGAAACTGCACAGCGTAAAGCTTTCGCTCTTCATTACTCATGGCAGAAATCGGACAAGTTGGATTTGTGCCATCCACAGTAAAACCTGCAGGGGCTTCCACGACAAGGTCACCATGACTCATCCACACGGTCTGCTCATTTGGCAGGCCGGTAAATAGCGCAGATGGATTCTGTACCGTCATCGTTGCTTTTCCATATTCACGTTCCTTCGCTTTTTCAACCTTACCATTAAAATGGACGGTCATTAATTGCATCCCGTAGCAAATCCCAAGGATAGGCAGACCCATTTCAAAAATCGCTTCATCACAGCGGAAGGAATTTTCATCGTACACACTATTTGGCCCACCGGAGAAAATAATCCCTTTTGGGTTTAACTGACGTATTTCTTCAGCTGTAATCGTATGAGGATGCAGCTCACTGTATACCCCAAATTCACGAATCCTGCGGGTAATTAACTGGTTATATTGACTCCCAAAATCTAATACAATAATCATCTCATGCTTGCCTGGCAAAGCATCCACCTCAATCTTCTCAAGTTATAGTTATTATGAACCTTTACAGCAAAGGATATAAAAAAAACTAGAATTCTCCCCTCCATAAAAATATCAGGAAGGCAGAATTCTAGTTTTCTCGTAATAAGACCACAGAAAAATCCTGCCTTCATAGTCAGGTCATTATACGGTGACCCGGTAGAGACTCTCGAACCAAATTTTCGAGGATATATGAAGGAAACGTACTATATTTTGAACAGCATTGGCACCTTTTTTAGCAGATGCTAATACTAAACATGAATTAGTACATATTGTAACAATAGGTTGTTTTTCTGGTCAAGCAATTGTCTTTTTGATTAAATTTTCCCACAATTCATGCGATTCTTTCCAGGTTCCCTTTGGTAATTGCTGGTGATATAGATAATTTTCATAAATAGCCGTCAATTGTGACATTTCTCTTGTTGAAAAGAAGGAGTCAATATAACGGGCATAGTTTCGTAGTGTTTGGTTATCCTTCCGCTTTAAACCGTAGCGTTCAAACTGTTCCAACAAAGCTAAGTAGGCAGCACTGATGTTTTCGTCCTTTTTCTTAAATCGGAAAACCGCTAACAGACAGTACGGAACCCATTTACCGCGAATGCGGTAAAGAATACCCACAATTGCAGCAGCTATTATGATTATGAGAACCATCCGCTTCCAATTGTTTTTCACAAACAATTGGATCTCTGCCCAGATTCTTTTAACATCAAAGAATGACTTCGAATCGTTTGCTTTATTAGGATCCTCAATCTCTTCCTGCTGAGGCTTTTTCACTGGCGACGGGCTGGTTTCTTGATTATTGGATGATGATGGGCCATTGGTTTCGTAATTGATGATTATTTCGTTTGAAAAGCCCTTGGTTGGCTCAAACGGCACCCAGCCTTGATTCGGAAAATAGACCTCAACCCAAGAGTGGGCATTATTATTTGTTACCTCATACACTTGAGTCCCTGAAGTCTCATCACTATATTGGAGGAAATCTCCGCCTGTGAACCCTTTTACCCAACGCGTTGGAATCCCGAGTGTTCGTAGCATCACAGCCATCGAAGTGGAAAAATTGTCACAATAACCCCTTTTTGTCTCAAACAAAAATTGATCAACATAGTCATCTTCGGTGTCAGGCACCGCGACATTTTTCTGGTCATAAGTGAACGCGGATCTTCCAAAATAACTTTCTATCGCTTTTGCTTTATCAAACCAATTGGTTTTTGTGGCCGTAATCTCTTCTGCTAATTCTTTCACTCGTGGCGGGAGATTCTCCGGCAGGAGTGTATATCTTTGATAAAATTCCTCATTGATGATAGTTGGATCATAGCTCGATGTTTGGACTAAGTCTGAAGCTTTGTACTTTGGTTTTTTATATTCAACGGTAAAGACCTGTGGTACAGCAGGGATATCGTCATTAGACAAAAGGCTGATTCGCTCATTCGTCGTATCGATTTCATATCGATTGCCTCCAGGAAGCATCTTTAAAACTTTGGTTATTCCGGCAGGATACATAAGAAAGTTGAAATTATATTCTGGACTTGTCACCACCCGCGAGGACTCTTTAATGGTCTCTACGGTGTCAGGCACCGAAAAGACAGGGACAAGATTTTCCTGACGAAAGGCTATAGGTGTGGTACCAGAGGCCAGCCAGCCTTTTCCTGTATACATATCCTTTGTTTCCATCTTCCAATAATTCTTTCCGTTCCCTTCATACTGAAAGACACGGTTGTTGTCCCCTATAAATGGACCACCTAATTGTTCATCATTGGTTCCGTAACCGATTCGATTGACTCCGCTCACCTTACGTTCAGGAACTTTGTCGTTATTGGCTGTTAGATATGGAACTGGGTCAGGCCAAATTGGTGCGGCTTTCGGTGCGGCTATGCCAACTACAACACTTAACGAAATCATTACAGCCAGCGGCACCATCCACTTTCGCAGAAAAGTCGGTTCAGTGCTGACATTTTCTTTTTGAACGATTCGGTAATATGTCAGCATACCCATCACCGCAAAACCAGCCACAACCGTTCTAACAATGGCGAATTTGGCAATATAAGGCGTAAATGTATCTAAAACAGTAATATAGACTAGGGTCATAAAGAAAAATATAAAGATCCGCTTTCGGTTTAAGATCCAGTAATTGATTAAGTACACCATTAGCCAAAGCAAGATGAAAAATAACAATGTCCTGAACTCGTTGGATAAGCCATTCCAATTCCTTGCTGTAAGTAGACCAAAGTTATCAATGGTATCTCTAAAGAAGGTCGTAATCCACGTTGAATCAAAGAACCCTTCATCATAGTGAAGTTGGTTTATAGCGAATAAAATAAAGATCGTTTTGACACTAAAGTTCCAAATCCATTTCAAATGAAAGTAAGATACAGCAAACGAAATCACAATAAAGATAAAAAACATCTCAATATGATCAGTTTCTGTTAATTGTTCAATTGGCCGCAGCCATTCACTCAATAGTAAAAAGCTAAATGTGTATAACAAAAAGGATGAAAAATCTTTTTTGATCACCGGAAGTTCACCTCCGAAAAGGCTGCCGCGAGTTCGCCTTCCTGAACCAAGACAACTCGGACTCCACGCGCATTAGCGATTGCCATTAGCGAGCGTTCCTCATCTGTCGGTGCTTCTTTCTCTCCTTTAATCAGAAAAAGCGTAATTGATCCTCCCTTTCGCTGACCTAGGAAGCTTGCTTTTTCAATCAGGGGTTTCGTAATTTGTGCGGTGATTAGCATAAACGAAACCGTTTGCTGAATGAGAAGACCATCTGTATCCAACACCTTTTCAAACGGAGATATACATTTCGCCTCTATTTTTGCTAGATGAAAAAAAAGCTGCTGGAGATGTTGTTCTCCACCGCGAATGGGGAAAGAGGCACGTTCGTTGCTAATCGTTAACAGACCGGTCTGGGCTCCTTTTTTCAAAATAGCCCGCAATAATGAGGCTGTAAAGGAGACAACAGGCTCAAACTGCTTCGTCGGGACACAATCCATGACCACAACGACATCATGTGATTGTCGCTGTTCAAATTCCTTTGTCATAAGGATATTTCGTTTAGCGGATGCTTTCCAGTTAATCCATGAGAAGCGGTCACCCGGCTGGTAATCCCTAACCCCAGTCGCCATAGATGTATCACGTTGGACTCGTTCCCTTGAAGCCGTCAGACCAGAATCATAATGATTTTCGAATGATCGATATAATAACTCTGTATACGCTGGATAGACAATGATTTTACCGTCCAAGGCGACCTTTTTTTCTTTTTCAAATAAACCAAGCGGATCTCCAACTCTCAAGGTAAAGGATTCAAAAAAATGTTCCCCGCGCGGCAGTTCAGCAATGATATATTCATAGGAAAATTCCTTTTTTAAGCCCGGGAGTAGCAGGGCTTTCGGTTTCTTTTGCTGGGGAGCAAATTTCAAGGATTCATTTAACTGATCCTCAATCAGTAAATAAAAAAGCGGAAATGATTTTGCTCTTTTTACTGTAACAATTACCTTTAAAGGTTCTCCGGCATTAAAATCTGTTTTTGGCAATATTCTTGTTACTTCTAGTTCATTTAAAGAATAAAAAGAGATGGCAGCACAATAAATGGCAAAGGGTAAAAAGCTATAAAATAAAAACCAGCTCACAAATCCCCCTTGAAACATGGCATAGGAGAAAGCTAATAAAATTAAAAAAAGCAGCAGGATAAACTTCCATACTTTTTTCAATATCATCCAAGTTTTTTTCATTTATTTCACTAACCTTTGAACTGGAACCGGAACTCTGGCAACCACCTGGTTCACTAAATCTTCAGCCGAAATCCCTTCGAATTTTGCCTCCGACTTTAAAATAATCCGGTGGGATAAGACAAATCGAGCTAGATATTGAATATCATCAGGAAGAACATAATCGCGGCCAAACATATACGCATAGGCCTGAGCTGCTTTCATCAAGGCAATCGATCCCCTTGGACTTGCCCCAAGGTAGACACTGCCGTGGCCCCTTGTACGGTTAACGATATCGACAATGTAGCGCTTCATCGTATCATCGACAAACACATCTTTGATCTCTTTTTGTAAATCAAGAAGACCTTCAAGGTCAATGACGGGAGTTAACTCCTCAATCGGCGGGACCTTTTGCGCTCTGTTCAACACTTCCATTTCCTCTTGTACGTCTGGATAACCCATTCTCATTTTTAATAAAAAACGATCAAGCTGTGCCTCGGGAAGTGGATAGGTCCCTTCGTATTCGATCGGATTTTGCGTTGCCATAACAAAGAATGGCTTGTTCAGTTGATGGGTCACACCATCAATGGTGACACTTGCTTCCTCCATCCCTTCTAAAAGGGCTGACTGGGTTTTCGGGGAAGTCCTGTTAATCTCATCGGCAAGTATGATATTCCCCATTAACGGACCGGGGCGAAATTGAAATTCCATTTCTTTTGGATTATATATGGAGACTCCGGTTACATCGGATGGCAGAAGATCCGGAGTGAATTGAATTCTACGGAAATTGGCATTCACCGACTTGGCCAACGCACGGACCATCATCGTCTTCCCAACACCTGGTACGTCTTCTAAGAGGACGTGGCCGCCAGCTAAAAGGGCAACCAGACTAAGTTCAGCAACGTCCCTTTTTCCAATCATAACCTTTTCAATGTTTACTAGGATTTTCTCTATTGTGGGATTCTTTTGATCAAAAGACAAGGTGATTCCTCCTCGAGCGGATTATACCTATTTTTGGGCATTCCATTTAAGTATTCTATATATTCCTAAAATATTCCTTTATATGCAGACACACAATATTCAAAACTAGGTAAAAATTAGAAGTAGATGCTATAAAAAAGGTTCCTCTAAACAAGGCTGTGTTAAACTTGTCTGTTGATTTCCGTTCCAGGCACTTCGCTTTCCGCGGGCGTGCCGGGAAGCCTCCTCGTCGCTTTGCTCCTGCGGGGTCTCCCCTGCCCCGTACTCCCGCAGGAGTCTTCGTGCCTTCCACTCCAATCAACAGAGTGTCAAAATCAACCTTAACCTTTACACAGCCTTAAACAAAAAAAGTCTACTTCATCAAAAGAAGCAGACCAAAGAGTTTTGGGATTGGGTACGTGCTATATCATGAATTTCACTACTTTACATCATAATTCTCTTGAATAAATTTCATTTCTTCTTCAGGTGAAGCTGTGCCTTTGGCTTTTCCAACCGTGCCGCCCTGCAGCTCCCAAATGGCATTGTGGTTCATAACCACGTAATCGAAATCGCCTTTATCCCAAGATTTTAATATAGTTAAATAAACATCACTATTCTCATATACTTTTTTATTGGCTTCTACCACTTGTAGTAATCTTTTCACCCGCTCAGGCGTTAAAGGCAGTGCACCCCACTTTTTGTCTGCTAAAACCTTTTGGTGTGACATATTATGTATGGCTTGCTGAACAGCATTTTCACTTATACTAAGCGGAATTTCATGATCAACCTTTTTAGTTTGTTCATGGACTTGAACTACTTTTTCACCAGTTGGGGCAGTTCCTACGCTAACAGAGACATTTTCTTTATCAAAATATAAATAACCCCCAGCCACTAACACCGCGAGTACGACAGGTATCCATATTTTTTTAGGTATTTTTTTCATTGCTTCTTCTGCTCCTCTAATCAGAAGTTCTGGAGTGTCACTCCATCCCTCCAAGATAGGCTTAAACTAAATAATTCCACATTTCCCCTATATTTTCCTTTAAAACCTCTTGAAAAATGGAAATCTATCATAAAAAAAGTCTACTCAATAAAAAGAGTAGACTTACCATTACATTCCTTCTCCTACCATTTGTTCCTTCGCTTAAATTGAATTTTCCGGAAATTCTTTATAATATCTATCATCTTTTTGGATTTATATAAAAAAGGGATGCCAAGCCCATTTGACTTTGAATCCTTGAATGCTGGTTTAGAAATATGTTAAATGAATCTCTGCTTGACTACTCCGCATGTCCACCCATGGGTTAATTACGCCCCAATCAAATTCTATTTGGTTTTTAATTCCCAATTGTTCACCCAATAATGTAATTAACCATTTTCTATGTTTTTTAGCGATAGTCATACAGTCTTCTTCCATATCCGAATAAGCTCTCAGGGTAACCTTACTTATTTTTTCATCAGTAAATACTAATTGGATAAGAAATGATTCTGAATATATAGATTGTGGAGACAAAAAATACACAATTCTAGTGGAATTTTCTTCTCTAATCTTAATATTTAAATTTTTATTTCTAAAACTATCCAAAGTAGTTATGCTTTTGATAGTAATCCCACCAACCTCTAATGTTCCTGCCATTAATTTATCCATTATCATGTTTATCCCTCCACTGTATTTACAAAATACTCCTAGAGTTATTTATTTAATCTTTCATGTATGCCTACTAGTTTATATAGTTTATCATAAGCAGTATTTTCATCTTCTGCTTTAAAAATAATCGATGTAAAGCTTCTCTCATCGGTTTCATATACTTTGCAAATTCTATCCTCACCGTCATAAAAACATCCTAAGACAAAGGAGGCTTCTGTAATGCAATCCGTTTCAATCTGATATGCACCAATATTAGGATTTTCATTTGAAATCTTATTTAAAAATTCATTTTTTGTCATAATTCTATTCACTCTCTTATTTACTGGTATAATATATTTTCCTCAATCTTTTAATAAAATTGTCAAGCGCATCACTTTGGGAGCTCCCGCGGAAATAGAAATCAAACGCGACGGTAAGCATGTTCACTTTATTATGACTGGGGAAAAAATTGCGTTATTGATTGGAAAAAGTAAATCCCTCACCACAATATTTATAAATCTCCTGGATTAATAGCTGTTTTTTCTTCCATGAGTTTTACCTTACTTTTAGGCACCCATCCAAGCCATGTATCACGATCTACTCTTGGTAGATTTAAATCATTTCCAATAAGTGAAGAGACTGCGGCCACTTGGTACTCATTTCCTTTTTCCTGTAAAATTTGGACTTTCTCCCCTTGGATAATTCCATAAAGGGCAATACTCACACAATCCACTAATTCGCTTGGATCTACTATTTTTGAATATACCCCAGTATTATAAAGATCCTCAAATGTACTATCAATTTTTCCTTTTTCTTCGGTTATAATCTTAACATTATTATCCATATCCCCGGTTATTTCATATTCAGTTCCTCTGTACTTACCATATATTCCTGACTTCAACATTACATTCACCTCTATCTGAGCTTTTCTCGATTCATCCCTTCATTCAAATCCACTTATTCATACTTCTCGTTATCTATTACGTATGACTCTTCCAATGTCACTTCTTTTCTAGTAGTTGTTTTCCTCAAATAATTCTCTTTAACATAAATAAGTTGATAATCATCATTCGGGCCAAGTCTTTTCGTAAAAAGATCTCTATCTTGATAGTCCAGATTACATTCTCTTCCTATATTAGGATCGACTGTAACAATTTCTATCTCTTTACTATCCTTGAAATGACCAACAACAAAGAATTCATAATTTTTATATTGGGCCATAAAATACTCACGAAATAACTCTGTTACATCTTCCTTATTTACTTCTCTTACATATAAATCTTTAGTATATGCCGACATTGCGGGCCTAAAATCTATTTCTTTTCGGTGTGAAAATAATTCAATTTTTCTTATTTCCCCTGCAACTCTATTAATGGAAGCTCGATATTTTTTATTTTTGTAAATAGCAACTTCTCTATTCACATTCCCACCACACTTCTATTAGTTCCTATTAAAATAGGAATAATATAAATTTACTGAAACAATATTTTCTCTGTTCTCAATCTTCTAATAAAATTTTCAAGCGCATCACTTTCATTATCAAATACAGTTATGGAACCTTGGACAACACTAGCTCTCTCATCAGTTACATATACTTCCCAATTAATATTATTACCACTTATCCCTACTTCATTTTCTCTTAATAGATGATCATTATACCAATTAAAACGTTGCAGCCCTTCGTTTTTTATAATTTCTTTTGCTTCTTCATGCGTCATATTAATTCTCCTTAACTGTAAGCAAAAAAACCTTAAAAGGCATATAGCCAATCAAGGTTTTATAATAATCGCATTATATAAATACATTACCTTTTAATTGGCTTTTTTCTCTAAATTGCTTATGTTTTTATATGTTATTACGTTTCCTTCTACTTTCTGTAATACTATACATTAAATCAAATATTTCTTCTTCTGATCCTTGTTGCACGATATCAAAATCCTGTCGTTCACCTACCATATATAATTTCCAAACTCCATCCTCTTGAAAACATCCTGTAATATATGGTATTTCTTTCTTATCTCCAATCACTATATTTAATTTTGAAATATCTATATTTTGTTTAACAATATAATTATCATATTCTACTCTAGTCATAGTTTATCCCTCTTTCAGTATACCTAATTGTTTTAAAACATAGCCCGAGACAGGTGTGTTTATTTGTCCAGCTCCTCCATTTGCCAAAATAGTATTCATACTTTCATCATACCAAGGAGCGGCTTTTCCCATAACACCATATGTTGCATCGATCCCTTTTTCTTCACACATAGTTTTCAACAGTTGATTATTCTGAAATTTATTGTATTCCAAGTTCCAAGTAATTAAGTCATTTTTATCAGCATGCAAAATTTTACCATATTCCTTATTAAGATTTATTTCATCTATTATTTTATTTAAATTATCAACGTCTTTATTTCTTATACAATCAATAGCATCAAAATAGTGAGTAGAATCAAACAAGTACGTGTGATATGCCGAAGGATTATCAATATAACAAATTGCTCGTTCATCCATATTAAGCGGAACACCATTTTCTGGAATTACCGCAAAATTATTACCATACGGTGAACCTATTCTATCAAGATTTTCAGGTATAGGATGTTCTTTTGATACGGATAAAATTGGCTTTGTTTTATCCAACCCTGGAAATTCCGGCCAATTCACTGGCGGCCAATCTCCCCAATCAGTATAATTGCTTTCACTCGTTAAAAATTTATGATCCCCGACAACATTAAAGTCTACCTTTTGTTCTGCAGTTAACATTTCAAAATTTTCTCGCATTATTTTTACCTTATCGACATTAGACAGAGTTTTGTCACTCCAAACATTCTCTCTTAAAAACGCATTAAAATCATCTCTATCTCTAAAGGATTCTTTAAAATAATCAGCCTTAAATTCTTCTTTAACAGATGTACTTTCCATTTTAGAACCCTTACTTCCAAGATTAACCCCATCAATCCTGCTCAACACATCTTTCAGCTTAATCTCCACCGCATGAGTATTCTCAACAGGGATTCGAACCTTTCCAACATCGCCCGCATCGTCAAATGCCAAGCCCATCCGCCGCGACGGGGTTATGTTTTTCGCATGAGTTATTGCGGAATCAACTAACCTTCCTGCTTCTAGTGTATCTTTTGCCAATTTACTTTTCACTACATTTGTCGTATCTAATATAGCCGCTGAGGCACTCTTCAAACGTGTAAGGGATTGCTGACCGGCTGTTTTAACCATATTGTCGATATGTATGACACCTTGGCGGAAACTCCCTTGAGCACCAGTCCTTAAACCTAGTTGTCCTATCGTATCTCCTACGTTGGCAAGTCTTACGGTACTGCTGAATTTCGTTAACCCGCTGACACCAGGAACAATATCCAATGGAGCTAATAGTCCGCGAAACCAGCGTTCCCCTGTCCCAAGCTCCCGGCCTGATACCCAATCCTTGCCGGAAACAGCTGAACTCAATTCCATCGCGCCATATGCTGCCCCTAAAGCCATACCTGCCGGAGGACAGATGAGTGTCGTCCCTACAATGACTACTAACGTCCCAATTTGCACCCAAAATTCTTTGTTTTCTTGTTGGTTCCGAATCGATTCATACTCAAAAGCACGTGTATTTAAAACGGCTTGTTGATATTCTTCTTGCGAGAAATCCTGGTCTGGATTAAGTTCTTTCCAGGCATCGTATTCTAGCTTCATTTGACTTGCATAATAATTATCTCCACTAAACAAGTCATCCAAACTTACTTCCGTTTTAGGCACTTCAAACGATTGAGCAGGACCGTAACCCGCATAGACATACTGAGTCTCTGTCACCCCAACTCGATTAGTTGTCGTATAATTGGAAATCGTTAAATCCCGCATTGCCTCGACAAACGCATCCATATCTTCATAGAATGGCTGATCAATTGTGCGGTCAACAATCTCTCCGACCTTCCCAGTAAAGTTGTGTAATATCTCGAAGTCTTCAAATAATCCCTGGTACTTGCTTTTTTGACTGGTGTGATGAAAGGTTATGACCCCATCACTATCATAGTTCGTGATATCAGACTCAGCATCCTCTAAGTTATCACTTAGATCTTTCAGCGTATCAATCATTCCTTTGCCCCAGCGGCCAAGGCCAATTAAATCTCCAATGCCGTCTTTCATCTTTTCCCAGTCTGACGGGATATATTTTACATCCATTCAATCATACCCCCAGTTTCGCAATGATTTGCTCGGCGATTGCTTCGTCTGCCTGCATCATCGTATTTAGGATATCAATCACCAACGCAGCCGCTCGGGAGTAATTGTCATATAAATCCATTACCTTCTGATTCGCCTCCGCATATACTTCCATGGCTTTCTTTGCTTTTCCTTCTGTGTAATAATCAATACTTCCCAGCTTTTCAATATTCGGGGCGGCATTGGTCTCCAGTTCCGTAATAATTGCCTGTAATAAGGTGAAAATTGTTGTCATCTCATCAGGATTTACATTGATGAGCAGGCTCGTACCGCCCCCATCAGCTTTAAGCATATGACTTCTCCTCCTTATAAGGGAAATCCATTTCGTCAAATAGGACCTTCAAAAACCAATATTGACTAGCATGGTAATATTTTTTATTTACAGTATCGACCATGATTAACTTTTCGTCTTTCGTAAAGATAATCCACTGCTGATAATAGTGCCAATTAAATCGGTCTTTATGTTCCTCCTTAAGATGGAAGAATTCTAAATTCATAAACATCTCTTCCGGTTCAAAACTCTCTGTCTCGCGTCTTTCTTGATTGGATAATTCTTTTTTTAGGAACGCTTTTTCCATTTCAACCGGTTCTCTTACAATCACCGGAAATTGTTCACTTAACATTTTTAGAAGTGTGGCTTTAGAAGTAATCCGTAACTGATAATTACCTGGTGCTTCCAACTCCACCAGCACAATGACCTCGTCTCTTTCACGTTCACGGAAGGCAAAGAGAAGATTATTGATACGAACGTATTTCTGGCTTTGATGATAAAATTCTACGGTTTGGATAATTAGTGACCCTGATCTTGTTATCTTTCCCTCTGGTGTGATGATTTTCTTCTCAATCAGCCGGTCATGGGCCTCTTTAAATACCTCTTCGCCTTTTAATTGGTAAACTTCTTTCTCAGGCAAGCCAAAAAGAACATTACCACCAAAAGCTGCCGCTAAAAGGTATAATTCAGCCACTGAAAACGTATCTGTTGAACGTTCCATCATAAATTCTTCACTTCCCTTACTGAGCCATCTTGAAGGAAATCATCGAAGTAGCCATCAAGGTTGTTTAACGCTGTTGTTTGTTTAGCGACAGCAGATTTCAGATCATGATGATATTTCTGAATGATTTCTAGATAACTTAAAAAGGAATCTCTAGATTTCCCGCTCCATTTAGCCGAATGAAGGTAAGAAATTAGTTGTTCACAAGATTCATAGGTTTGTTCAATCGATTGCTCTAATGCCTTAGCCGCAGCCTTCGCTTCATTTACCTTATCCCCATCAATTCTAACGGTCCCCACTGATCAATCGCTCCAATCTCTCCTGTAGCTCTTTCAATTCCTTTTCTCTTTTTACTCTTTCCGCTTCCTCTTCTTTAATGGCCAAATCCTTATAATGAACATATCGTTCATATGCCTTATTCTTCGCAGCAACCAGTGAACTCCGCTTGTCTTGATCTACGTGAAAATACTGTTTTAACTTTTCCGTTACTTCTTCCCTGCTCGTTTCAAAATCATTTGAAGGTATATCTGAATGAGATAGATACGGAATCGTACCTAGATAGGAACTGTAGGCTTCATTTGCTTCTGAAACCTTATGATTGTGTTCCGAAATGGCACTCTTGAGCTTCTCATACAGCTCATAATAATCATCTCTTTTTTTCTCCGTATCACTTTTAAACCAATCAAACATGGACATTCACTTCCTCTCTATTTACGTAGGGAGCCGCAATTTTGATTTTTTCTGCTTTGCCTTGTCTAATGTAGTAGGCTTCATAAGGAAGTAAGTTTTGCTCTTTGTAAGGTCGATTCAAGACCTCAAGTATGCTCTGATCCGTAATTCTTCCAATTAAGACTCCCGCCTTTTGTTTCTTCACTGTTGTGGCGATATCGTCGTATTGTCTTTCTAATGCGCCATGGACAGCTCCCATCACAAAATAAATTCCTGTTCTCGCACCCGTTTCGATTAGACTGGCCAGCGTCGATTGGCTAGTAAACGACATCGATTCGATAATGAATGATACATCCGTGATGAAGACAACCATTGGGCGAACTTCCTTCAGAAAATCATTCCTGGTCGCCCGCCCGTTGGTAGCTGTTTGTACTTGACGGAAGGCATCTTCCCTTGTTTCAAATAACTGCTGGAGCCGCTCCACAAAGACATCCATTGTTTCAGCATGGTCCGCATAAAGATTCACATTTTCCTTATAAACTCTAAATCTTGAAGAAACATTATCGATTAATCCCACATCAATGTGATGATTAATAGAGATACTGGAAATCAGTGTTAGATATGTTTGTTCAACAGCGTCCATGCGATCGCTTAAGATTAATGTGTTTTGATTTTCCATGACAGTTAACTCCATTGGCTCTACATTTTCAAAATCGACCGCAAACGGGATACCGCCATTCTTTACGATCGTTTTCGTCTCTTGTTTTTCAATAAAAGGAGCAAACTCAATAACATCTGGAACCATTGGAATTGGTAATGGCAACTCCCCATGCCAAGCTTTCCGCATCTCTTTACTCTCTTCTTGCATCCGATTGATAATCGAGAGCGTGTCGTCACCTTCGACAGGCAGAGCCGTTTGAAATAATGTTGGCTGCTCTATTTTAACCAAGCCTCTTCCAGGAACTTCTTCAATTTGTAAATCCGTTCTTCCGACAATATTCCGCGGCTCCATTCCATCAATCATAAATAAAGAGATTTGATGTTTAATATTGGCTAGAACAGGGGCCCTCAGTACACTTTGACGCCCCGCACTAATGGCCAGATGGATTCCTACACTAACACCTTCCCTGGCAATCTGCGCAGCCATTTTTTCAAAATCGTCTCGGTAGGAAGCATCACTAATGGAATCGAACGTATCGATGATTAAAAGAATAACGGGGACTTCTTCTCCACTTACTTGTTCATACATTTGAATATTGGCGACACCATATTTACTTAATCGTTGCTTACGTTCTTTCAATTCATGCTGCAGACGTCGAAAAAGTTTACCTAGTTTTATTTCTTCATCCACCATAATCGTGTCTGCTGTATGCGGAAGGTCCCTCAATGGCAGCAACCCATTCGTTCCGAGGTCAATCAAATAGAAATGGACTCGTTTAGGACTATGTTGTCTAGCAATATTCATGGCCACCGTTTGCAAAAAGGTTGACTTCCCATACCCTGGACTAGAAAAGACAGCAATATGACCATCCTTCGTAAGATTCAGGGTAAGTGGTTTTTGTGCCTGCATTTCCGGGAGATCTACCAAGCCGAAGGTCACTTCCAACGGTTTCTTGTCTCCATACCATGACTCTTTGTAGTTCATTTCAGCAAAATCAGAAAGGAAAATCCGCTCTTCTAACGGTGGCAGCCATGGTCTAGGAAGATCAACGATACGGTTTTCAGCTGCATAGGCATGAATATAATCCACAACTGCTTCCAGTTCGGTTGGAACCTTTGTTATCTCCTTCTTAGTCGATAGACCACTTAAGTCATCCGAGAGGATGTCATATTGTCCAAGATCATTAATGGCATAAATGGTCGTGTCCAGTAAGTCTTGTTCATTTTTATTTGGGATATAATCGGCACCGCTCCACGCACTTTGAAAAAGTTCATAGATTTCATTGTTCCCTACTTGTAAGTAAGAACGGCCAGGCAGTGTGATATTTGCGGCATCCGGCGTTTTCAAGATTTCCATCGAATCACTGGCATTTTGGACTTTGAGTGCAAGCTTAAATTTAGAGTTGGACCATATTTGATCATCCACAACACCACTAGGTTTCTGGGTAGCCAGAATTAAATGAATCCCCAGAGACCGTCCAATACGGGCTGTCGAAACCAGTTCCTTCATAAATTCAGGCTGCTCGGATTTGAGCTCAGCGAATTCATCTGAGATTAAGAATAGATGGGGCATCGGTTCACTTGCCTCACCTGATTTATAGAGCTTTTGATATTGATTAATGTGGTTGACATCATACTCGCCAAATACACGCTGGCGCTTTTGTAATTCGGCTTTAATCGAAGCAAGTGCTCGCATCGATTGTGTGCCGTCTAAATTTGTAATCGTTCCTAACAAGTGCGGGAGATTTTTAAATAAATTTGCCATTCCTCCGCCTTTATAATCAATGAGCAGAAACGCGGCTTCATGCGGATGAAAGTTTACCGCAAGCGAGAGAATATACGACTGAATAATTTCTGATTTACCAGAACCCGTCGTTCCAGCGATTAAACCATGTGGTCCATGTGCTTTTTCATGGAGGTTCAAATTGACAAGATCCTCTTTCCCCCGCAATCCCAGTGGAACAGCCAGGCTTTTATATGTTTCATTTCGAGGCCACCGCCACTCAATACCGAGCTCCTCCACTTTCTCTACACCGTACATTTCGAGAAAAGTCACACTTTCTGGAATCGAGTTTTTTAAACTTTGCAGGTGATTAAGCGATGCCAGCGCACGTGAGAAATCTTCTTTATTAAAAGCTTCCGGAAATTGATCTGGAGTGAATTTCCGATTGACCAATTCACCCTTCTCAAGGATCATCATTCCAGTGGAAGCATCACGAATATCAATGACCGTTTTTACTTGTTCTGGAAGAGACTGCATGACATCTTGCACGAATACAAGGGAAACTCCTAATTCACTTGGGTCTTCATTAAAATATTCCATTACAGAATGATCCAATATCATCTTTTCATCAGTTATCAGCACAACAAAATGAGGAGTAAAATACATTTTTTCACTTTTATTACTTTTCTCATTGATAGCAAGCTTTCGTGCTTTTAAAATCTGATAAAGTGAATTTAGCACTTGATCGCGGGACCGTTCGTGATAAACAAATCCCCTTACGTTTAGTTCTCGTAAACTAGCATGCGGAAGCCAGCGCATCCATTCCCATTTTCCCTTTTCTTCTTCTGGAAAAATCGTGACAAAATGTACATCATGGTAACTGTGAAATAAAGCCGTCTGCATCACCAGCATCTGTAATTGTTCAAGCACAAGAGAACGCTGCCCGATGTACCCAACAGGTCCGTTTATGAGTGACGTCGCTGCCGGGACTCCCTCTAATTTGAGGTACTGAGCCCGAAGCTGGCGGGCTGCATCCACCAATTCATCCTTTACAAGGGAAAACTCCTCGATATTGAATTCAATCTCGAAGCTCGAATCAATCCGGCCCAATCCAAGACGGTACATAAGAAAGTCATGATGTAAGTTGGTCTTTTCATAAACGCGGGAATTCACTTTCATGGCCATATCCCGTAATTGCTGCACGTCTGGAAAATGATAATGGAGTGCATGCCGCTGTTCTTCACTTACTTGATATAATTGCTGTGTTTTTTGTTTCAAGTACTCTCGGTAGCTTGTATCCCGTTCTTTAATATCCAAACGGTATTGCTTCAGACTTTTTAGATAGGATGTGATGGAAAAAATGACCGTGGTTACTGTCATAGCAAGCATAATGATGATATAGAACCCATTTGACAGAAACAAAGAGACTAATATCATTGCTGCAATCATCACCAGCGGCGGAACGATCACCCGTGCCAGCTGTTCACTCGGTTTTCCAGGTTTATTAGAGGGGTTAGCAATTTTTTGTTTTTCCTCAGGCTCACGGTAGATAATCCTTGGTGACCGATGATAGTCAGGGTAATGACTGCCGAATTTCTGGTGAATGCCAAATAAACGAATTAATTTCGTGGCAATGATTGATTCTGCTCCAAGAATTTCAAGTCCGTCCTGACCAAGCTTCATCATCATTCCTTCAAAAAAAAGCTGGTCTCCTGGTTCTAGTTGCACTACACCTGTTGTCCGAACATAATTGTGGTAAATCTCACCATCAAAGACTTCAAGTTTAAAAGGGTCTCCTAACTTCTCGCGAATAAGTACAAAATCCAAGGTTGAGTTCTTGATTCTTATATCATCGTAATCATTAGCACCAAATGTAATACTTAAGTTTCGTGTTGTATCGTAGACATACCACTCAGTTTCTTCCATGATATAAATCTGGATGGCGTCATCATGAGTGTTTATTGTAAGGCATTCGTTGACCCGCAGTTGCTGTGAACCGATTGTGCATGAAGTACCATCCCACATAATGGACTGTTCTGGATGAAAATCGATAAATGTAATCGTGTTCGACCAAACATTTCCGACTGTAATTGTTTTTGGTTCACTTATGGTTAAATGACATTTATGCAATTGACCTTTATAGCTCAGAAGTAATAATCGTTGTGTCATCTTTCTCTCCCTCAGTTCTGCGGGTTTAATATGGATTCCAGACCATATTTTTCAGCATATGAATCATATTGTTCCTGATATTTTTGAACTTTCTTTTCACGCTCTGTCCCACTTAAATCAGGGTCATTTTTCGCCTGTTCTATTTGTTTGATTAGTCCATACATGATTAATTGAGGATCATCAATATACTTGGCAAGGTCGATGGTTCTGGTAAAATCGCCTCGACCATTGTAAATCCAATACAATAAATAATTAGGATCACTTTTTATACTAATATTTTTCAAGATTACTTCTTTTTGATCATCAGAAAGCTTCTCTGTTTTAATGAAAGAATAAGCAAGAACATACTTACTGGTTTCAGGTAATTTTTCTGGTGTTTGATCTTGTAAATCAGTAATCACATTTCCATAATCTAAAGATAAAAAGTGACGATCCGCTTCGAGGAGATGCGCTTGAAAAGGTGTTTTGACAAAAGTCAGATACACGAGCGGCACTGCTAAAATAACGGCAAGTGCAATCATGATAAAGGTTAATTGTTTATAAAGGCGAAATCTCTTTTTCGGTACATTTACTATGGTTTTTTCTAACTCTTGTTTTTCCTTTATGTACTGTTCTTCCAAAAAATTGACTAAAGAAGCGAATTCCTGAAGTTCACCCACTTGACGTTCAAATGCGGAATCCTTGGCATTTGCTAAAGAACCAGAATAGAGGTCGTCAAAGGTATACTTTTTTGAAAATAATGCCACGATTAAACATTTGTATTGGAGAATAAATTTATCTTCATTCAGTTCATATGGGGGAATTAACTCCCGGATACCGCGAAACACGATAGATGGTAAAAGATTATCATCAAAAATCAGATTATCGGGATGTAAGAAGAAGGTCATGCGCGTGGTTAGGATTTTTCTAAATCGAGCGAGATTACACAACAGGCGTAGTTTATCTTTTCGGTTTAGCTTTTGTACGTCATCCCATGTGTGAGCCCGTGGATCGACTTCAAATGAGAAGGTAAACTTGTCGTCTCCTTCATCAACGATGGCAGGTACGAATAAATCTGAGTCATGATTAATTAAAGCCAATTGGCGAACATCTTTTACTCGTGTTTGTGATTTCGGCAGATCGAGCTTCCATTTATTATTAAGAATGAGAAACTTGTATGTGATTGACTCCCATTGGATGCTTTTTTCATTCATGTGTTCTAACTCCTTTTAAGAAACAGGCGCTATCTTCTCATCAGATAGGCCTGTTTCTATATACTTATAAGACTAGTAAAAGATCTCCATTGGTTATGGGATAATCGATAAGCCGGTCGTCATCTGCCAATAAGAGTTCTTTATTGGAGAGCTTTACTGCAAAAAGTGGTGCCTTTGGAATATCAAGATACAAGGATTCTGCCAAATTCACTAGCAGTTGTTTAATCGGTTGGTGCGCAGGGATTCTAACGTCATATTGCCCTTTGCCCCATCTGCTAAAATCAACGGTCACGTTAATGTGTGTTTGACTAGGCATGCTGCTCCCTCCTTCACCCCAGCGTTTTTCTCATCAGTGTAAAGATTCCGCCACAGCCCAGGACGATCATCCCTAAGAACGTCGTGAGGGTTTTGGTGTTTAAATAATCAATTGTTTGATTCTCAGCCTCGTTCTGGATGGGTGCTGGAGTCTGTTGAACTGTATAATTACTCGAAAACAGTACCTTTTCGGCGTTTTTCAAAGTAATATCAGGCTTACTTGGCACAACAAAAAGACCTTGTTGTAAATCTAAAGTGGATTGTTCCAGCTCTATTTGTTTCGTCTTGAGGGCATCCTGTGCTTGTTCCTTGAACAAGTCGGGCGCCAATTTTTCCAATTCCGTTTCTTGATCATCCGATGTGGCTAAGTTTTCCCTTTCCCCTGCGTCTTGGCCAATCCGGTCCGTTTGCAATCGAATTTTCCCACTATAATCAAGGGTTTCATCCGCCATAGACTGGAGTGAAAACATCAAAAGGAATCCTGTAAAAGCAGCAATCACACTAAAGAGCTTCACTAATTCCTTCATGATTAACCTCCTCGCTTTTTACAAAACGATTCGAGACAAACAAATGGCCTGCAAGACTAATAACCGTCAAGGCTGCTAAGCCGAAAATAATCCACTTCGTATCCGATGCCCCACTGCCAAACTTCATTAATAACGTCTCAATATATTGCAACGGTGAGTAGTCTCTTAATTTAGCAGCTAGAGAGAATTGGTCAAAGTGACGTCCAAGTGCTTCGGTTAAGAATAAATAGAGGCTTAGGATCACCAAAAGGATAAACATACCGGCCATTTTTAACTGACGTAGTAAATAAGTTGCCACTAACAGCAGCGTGACCATGATTAATGTGATTAATGTAGTCCATTGCAGGAACTTGCCTTCACCCATTTGCAGCATCTTGCCAGACATCAGCCCGATTACCAGCCCCTCGATCAGGCCAATGCTTACAGTAATAATTGTGATTGGTGTATTATTGGCGACTATGGTTCTTTCTCCCGCAAATGAATCCTTTTGCAGTCGTTTCCGCTCATGATTGGAGAGAACATAAGCAGTAAATAACGCAACAATGAAACAGATCAAGACAACAAAGTAGGGAGTAAAGGTATCACCTGCAGTGATGACCCCAGCATTCTTTGTTTCGACCGGATTTGAAAGAAAGCTTAACAACTCTTCATTCGGCCGCTCACCAATTCGGCTATTGGCGAGGACGCCTGCGAAATTGCCAGCGAAGGTTTGATCCTCAGCCAATTTATTCGTTAGATTATTAGAAAGGTCACCTGCCTGCTGTACTAAAGTCGTTCCACTAGCTTGAATTTCCTTGGCTTGACGATCGATGGCATCGAAGGTTTGATAAACCGTATCCGCAGAATCTAAATTAGTTCTCGACTGATCCGCTAGAGATTGGCTTGAAGCAAGCAGCGTGTTAAATTCATTTCCAATGGATAGAACGGTCTGTTGCTCTTCTTCCCCATTCAGCAAAACTTTTGCTTGTTCACTTTGAAGTTTAAGACTTGCTTCGCGCCATGCCCCTAAATCTTTTAACGTGTCAGAAAGGTTCGTATTTAAAGTTTCTGCTTGTGCCGTTGTTTCCTTTATCCTTTCCGACATTTGGGCTGCATTTTGGTTGGCATCGTTAACGAGCTGCATATATTCATCTATTTTGCCTTTGACATCTGCCGTCTGTTGTCTCACTTCCTCTGTTATTTGTTCCGCAACGTAAGCGGCTAATACGTCAACAATGTCTTGTTTATTAAATAAATAATACAGAGAATCCTCTGTTGCCATATCGGTCAGACTAGTTTGATTCAAATCATTTACCAGGTCGGGACGATTAAACTGATCCATTCCAATCCCAAAATATAGATCATACAGTGACAATAATTTTTGAAAGTCACTGACATTGTCGCTTGATGCATTGATAAGAACACTTGGAGATTCCTCTGTAAGTGATGACATCACTTGGTGGGTAATATGGTTATTTAGAATTTCCAGTCTCTCAATTTTACTTTCATTATCATTGTCACTTAGTTGAGTCGGCTTTTGATTATCAACCGGCTTTTCGTCCGTTGTTTCAGTTGTACTCTCGCCCATTTCTTCCGTTGCTATGGTTGGGTCATTTTCATTAGATAAACCATTTGAATCTGTTTGGGTTTCTGTTGCAGCCATATTTTCGTTTGCGGTTTCTGGCTCTTGTGGCTCTTTTTGTGAATCTGGCTGTTCTGGCTGATCTACATCTGTTATATCCTTCTGATCGAGTTCCCAACTCCATGTGATTGGTTGGAAAACGTCAAGGAGTGCATCACTATCATTCAAGAACACATGAACCTTTACAGTGAATTGTCCCTCATCTGTTGAAGGCAGTTTAATTTTATGGTGACTCAGAAACGCCTCAGTGTAATCCACTTCTTGGCTATTTGTTGGTAATGATAATAAAACTCTCTTAATCTCAAATTCTTTTGGGATGGAAAGTGTAAATTCCTGCCCATTCTTTTTATTTTTCTCCAACTGGATACTATCTGTTAGGGTGACTCCATTTGTCACTAAATCACGTTTAACTTGTTTTACTTTTTCTGACAAAGGAATACTATTCTCTTCTTGATTAGGAGTATAACCAAACTCTTGATTGTATTTATTGGTTACAGCTATGACATTTTTTAACTGTGTGATTGTTTGATTACTTAAACCTAGGCCGTCTAAATCATTACTATCCATTGTCGGCAGCTGATCAATTTGCTTCTGTAATGTATCCCGAGCATTTTTATCTGGAGTTGCAAACATATGATTTAAGGATACACTTTGCTCTTGACCTGAACTATTCTTTATTTCCTTCTTAAGCTTCTCGGTAATTACCTGCTGCATATCAGATGCCAATGTTTCCGACAATTCTGTATCCAATTTATCCATTTTTCCCTTCGTGTTCGTCAAATACTCTTGAAGGGCAGCCGATTCTGATAAAATGGTAGCTGACTGATTATCGTTTTGATGGAACTGATCATTTATGGCCTTGTTGGTTGAAGTTAAAGAATCCAATTGCTGCATGACATCGCCATGATTCATCTCACTATCTAACAGGCTAAGCTGGCCGGAGAAACCTTTTGCTAAAAGACCATTTGCAGCTTGCATTTTCGTGTAATCCAAAAAGCTGGATTGATAGGTATTGCTTGCTTTTGCATCCTCACCCAGGCTAGTTTCAAATCCTTTTAATAGATCCTGTAAGCCGGTAAAATTGTCTCTTGATATCTTTGTGTTACTCTTCACGGCTCCAAACTGAGCGGTGTAACCTGCTAAGGGACGATGGATAGTATGATTATAGAAGTTTGTATATACTTGTTCCTTATTTACCAGTGTACCTATATTGTCTTGAGCATCATGCAAATTGCCGATGACACTAGCAAAATAAACATCAATAATTTGACGATTAAAATCTCCTAAGATGGAGCTCGCTGTTTTCTCAGCCTTCGCTTTCATATTGCCGTTTTCGGAAGCATTAATTTTGTAGTTCAAAACTACCCGCTCTGGCGATTTCGAATCTATTGATAATGCCTTTTCGGTAAAATCATTCGGAATAACAATCATCATATTGTAGACATTCCGCTCAAGTCCGCTTTCCGCGACACCACGACTAACAACATACCAGTCATGGGTATCATCTTTTTCAATGTTCTTTATAAATTCAGCACCAAATTCATAGTTCTTATCATTAAATCGTGCACCTTGATCTTCATTGACCAATGCTACTGTCATTTTCTCGTCATCATTGTTGGCTTTGCTTTTGGATACTTGATTCAATGCCAGATAAGAGATTCCTGAAGATAGCGCAAGGATCAGAACTAGAAATAATATGACACCTCGCTCAATCTTTTTCATTCACTCAACCCCTGAAATTTATTAGTAGGTAATAAATTAATGATTTCTATTTTTATTGTTTAGGAGACTTATGAGATTGCCTGCTACGGCAAACAAAGAATAAAAGCCACACAACAATTGTCGCGTGGCTTTTGTTTTATTGGGAACATAGTCCCGAATGAATTATTCCACTGATCCAATGTTAATCTTCCAGATGTCAGGCAACCGGATTAATTAAGCCCAAAATTCTGCGATAATTGCTCATCTTGTTGAGCAACTGCATCCGCTGTCTTGTTCAATTGTGTGTTAATTTCTTGCATCAATTGAGCAAAATTTTGTACCTTTGGCTTCAATTGGTTAAACTGATCATCAAATCTTTGGAAGGCACGGCCTTCCCATTCACCACGAAGTTCATTTTGTAAATTAGTTAAATCTCTTAGAATTTGCTCAATTTGTTGTGAACTTTGCCCATAGCGAGTCGCTTTAGCTTTTAACTCCGCTGGGGTCATACGAATTTGTCCAGCCACTTGTTCTCCATCTCCTCTACCTATAGTTTGCCCTGGAAGTGATTTATCTTTTTCCAGCGCATTAACACTAAGTTGGAAGTAAATTCCTATCCTTTTTTTATCACAGGTTCATTCAACATTCAAATCCCCCCGGATTGAAGTAAGATTTTTCCTAGTACTTTCTTTCTATTTATTTTTGAAACTAGGGTTTTTTAGGAGGAATATGAGAAAAATATAATTCTTTCTCAGTAAGACAATGGGATGGTTTTCAGTCAAAAAATAAGGGAATATGAAAATTCATAGAACTATTTGCCTGTTTTTTTGGATTGAATTGGGTTCCATGCACAGTTCTAAATACACAAACTTTACTTGACAGGACGATGAGATGGGTAGCTATGTTGAAATTAAGAAACGAAAAAAAGAGGCTTCTCAAAAATTGGATTAATGAGAAGCCTCTTTTTGTTTTTTCCTTATTAGGTAACTTGGGTAAAGCGCTACTTTCTTACAGCAAAACAAAGTGTTATCTACACACCTAATTTTGTCGATATCTACTCAAAATTTGTAGATATTTCCCGGGAATTTGTTGAAATTTGGAGGAATGTCCGTATCGCCCAGCGATACGAAACAATTAAGCAAAAAAAAAGCCTATACAGGCACCTTATTTTCGGAATATGGAGAGAATCCATTCCCATCTTTCTTTAGGTTTTTGTATCGCTTCTTCTAAACGTTTATTAAAATCATTCTGTGAACGCCATTCTTTTTCCAGTTCGTCTCGTATACTTTGTATCTCTTTTTGTAAGGATTCATTTTTTTGAATTTCTTGTTGCAGCAATGTTTCGAAATGGGTATTTTGTTGTTCAGTCAATTTTTCAATTTTTGCTTGTGTTTTTTGCGCGGAATTAGCAATATTAGAACTTATTACATGGTGATCTTGCTGAAGCCGGGAAACTGTTATTTTCAACTGTGACATATCGTTTGTCAGTTGGCCATTCATTTCACGCGTGGCTGCGAGTTCATTAACCAAAACCATTAAGATTTCTTTTAATTGATTGGGGTCCTGGGGTAAATTTCCATATGTATCAGGTAGCGCTATATCCGTTTCATTGAATTCTACTAATCTTTCCTTTTGTTGATGCGCAAGTTCTTTAGCTGTATCGTCTAGTGGCTTGTCCGTATCGCGTAACGCTATAAGCGCTGCGATGTCAGATTGAACAAAAATACGCCGATCGCCATCTTTGAAAAACTCATATCCATTCCGCTCTAGGATCTGGCCGTACTTTCGAACAGTCGGTGTTGCAATCCCCACTTCTTCTGCCACTTCTTTAGAAGAGTAAGCTCGTTCATTTGATTGTATATCGCGTCGCATATCGGACCTCCTTTTCTATTAAATATGAAGGTTATTTGATATATTTGCAAGTCATATCGCCCCGCGATATGAAACAAAAATGAGCCTGCCGTGTTTTAGGCAGGCTATTTTAAGTTGAGATTTTATTCTCCCACTATTTTCGCGTCTTTTAGCATCTCGTCTGTTAAGGTGATTCCTTCCTCCTGGGCTGCTTTTTTGTTGATGAACAGCTCCAGGTTTTCCGGGAAGCCTACAGGAATTTCATTTGGCTTTTTACCTTTGAGAATTTCTACAGCCATTTTACCGGTAGTGTAGCCCAGATCGTGGTAGTCAAACCCATAAGATGCGAAGGTTCCACGTTTGACAGAATCACCTTCACCGACAAATGTTGGGATGTCTTGGGCATTGGCTACGGTTATAACCGATTCTAGGGCAGAAACGACGGTGTTGTCCTTTGGAATGTATAATACGTCCGCACGCCCTACCATTGACTCGGCCGCCTGCTTTACTTCAGTACTGGCTGTTATGGTAGTTTCAACTGCCTCAAGACCCGCTGCCTCTAAAGCTGTTTTAGCATGTTTAACATTTACAACAGAGTTTGGTTCACCGTTGTTATAGATGATGCCCACCTTTTTGGCATCGGGAATAAAAGTTTTAATGGCATCAATCGTATTCTTTATCGCATCTGGGTGGGTATCAGATGTACCTGTCGCATTCCCGCCTGGCTTTTCCAAACTTTGGACAAGTTCCGCCCCGACTGGATCCGTAATGGCGGTAAATAATATTGGAATATCCTTCGTCTGGTTAACTACTGCCTGAGCGCTGGGCGTGGCGATAGCCAAAATTAGGTCATTCTTGTCTGCAACCAATTTTTGGGCAATGGATGTATTATTGTTCATGTCTCCTTGGGCATTCTGGTAATCAAGTTTCAAGTTCTTTCCTTCTTCATAGCCGGCATCCTTCAGAGCCGCGACAAAACCCTCTCGTGCAGCATCAAGAGACGGATGTTCCACAATTTGTGTAATGCCTATTTTAACGACTTTCTCTTTCTCTTTTTCTTTTCCCTCTCCTCCAGTTTCCTTACTTCCCCCTCCGCATGCTGAAAGCAATAATAATGCTCCACTCAATACTAACGCTAAACTCTTTCTCATCTGTTAATCCTCCCGAAATTAATCTACTATATTATGTATCCTCTTGGTGAACAACAAAGAAAGCGATTTCCTTTATTAGTATCAACTTTAGAAAATTTATAATATTCAGATTCTAACACATGCACTGAGTGTTAGACAATAGTAAAAACACCACCCTATAGAATAATAGTTTTGTGTTAGATGTTAGTCTAGCAATACCTGTTTGCACCTAATACGGAAAAATTAGATATACCACAATGTGGATTTAAAGGAAACATTACAAGGGTCTGAACATTAGGTTCAGTCCCTTATTTTTAAGTTCATTCAATAGATGAAAAACAAGTATTGTCTTTTGCACTAACAACAGTTATTTATTTTTTCTTTGATCCAATCATTCCGTAATCCTTTATCGTAATCGATACATCATAGGTGATGGGAATCTCACTAAATGTTTCATCCCAATTGCCCTTCACATTTTTCCAAACATTAGGATATTGTATTCGCAACTGGTTGCCAAATCCTCCAACATCTACTCCGAATTCCTTTTGCATTTTTTTTGTGGTATTCACTACTAAGTGCGTAACTTCTTTCGCAGCCGCATTTTCTATGTGTTTAATAGTTTTATTCTTAAAAGCAGGCTTAAAGTGAGGATTCCAATATTCAGCGATTCTTCCCTCTGACTCAATTTTTACATCAAACGAAATTCTACCACCGGTAACATGCGGCTTAATTTTGCTTTTCATTGACTGAATCTGATAATATGTGGGTTTATCCGACTTTTTTTGGAAGGCTTTTACTGCTCCGCTTTTACCTTCTCCTGTTATCCAATTTATGCCTTCAATCTCTTCCTTATTAAGAATCCCAATCATCTTGTTTGTTCTTCCTTTTATTACGGCCGCTCCATTAAAATCAATTTCTCCCTTTTTTAAATCAATCAGTTGTATAAGGAAGCTGGTCTGAGAGTTCGATTTCCCCCAAATCTTCATTAAAGAGAGGTGCCTCAAAGCTCTAGTTGTAAGTTCCTGTTTTGCAATTTCTACCAAGCGTAAAGCAGGAATGACTTCGGCTTCCTTTGATTCTAGAGTTCGTGCAGCTTCTCCTTTAGAAATAAAGATTAAGGTACTTCCTCTAATATCGATATCCCGAAAGAACAAATCTGTTATTTCTCTAATTGGCTCTTCACGAGCAAGATCTTGCCCAATAATCACTGCTTTTTCATGTGCCCCTGAAATAGAACCTTCTCTTCGTAAGGTCGTTTCCCAACCGATTGGTTCTTGTGAAATTCCTGTTGCAGAGACATTAATATAAGGTTTTTGTTGTGGTAATTTGTTAGTTGAATTACCGATTGCACCTGGTATTACATATTGAAGAGTAGATCGTATTTTTCCATCTTTTGATTTATCTACAGCTGTGCCAACAGCTATATTTAGATCTTCAATGGACTTGCTGCTCCAGCAACCAGACAGCAGAAAAAGTAAAAGCATCGAGACAAAAGAATTTCTTAGTATAGGTTTACATTTTTTCATATTTTCTTTCCTTCACCTTTGAGATAATGAAAAGGACAAGCGGCATAATAAAAAATAAATAAAGGGCGAAATTACCAATTATATCTGACATTTTAAATACCTCATTTATATTTTTAGGAATCATAGAAACTAAATAAATGAGCGGTATTAAACTATAAATAAACGCGTGAGTATTTTTCGAAAAAATCTGCTTTAATCCTAGAGTAGCAATAAATAAAGCAATGACATACGTAGCGAATATTTGCATAATCCAAATGACAAGAAGGAGGGAATCGAACCGTTCAAAAAAAAGGCCTGTGATTTCAAAGCTTCGAATAAACGTAAGTACAGGCCATGTTTGTGACACCACCGCGTCTACTGACATGGATCCTATTACGATTACCACTGTAATAGTATAAAAGATAAAGGGTATTCCAACTCCGAGAATTGGAACTTTTGTTACCTTGTTTTTTTCTTTCATGAACATATAAATAAAGAGGAGAATTTCGAAGCCTGCAAAGGAAAGAGAGGAGGTTGTTAACCCCTTCAAGACAGGCTTAACCCCCGATCCTAACACCGGACGTAAATTATCAACCTCAAATAATTCGATGCCTAAAAACATGACCAAAAGGAGAAAAAGAACCGAAATTGGAAAAATAATTTCTAATAACCGTGCAATGGCATTTACCCCTCCCTGAACTAAGTATAGACCTATCCACAAAAATGGCATCATAATAGCCCATGTTGGAGTTCCCTGAAGTAAGAATAATCGTGTAGTTTCAGCCATAGTTCGAACCTCATATGCGGACAACGCAATATAATAGCAGATAACTGTTAAACTTAGCAGCGATCCTATCCATTTCCCAAGAAGTTTTTGATTAAATTGATAGAAAGTTTCGTTCGGGTATCTTTGGCATAGTTTTAATATTATTACTGATATAAGTGTAATAATTAATCCACTAACAATTATTGCGATCCAAGAATCGGGAGTTTGGACTTTCTCTGTCATGGTTCTGGGCAGTGTTAAAATCCCTGCACCGAAAATAAAATTTGTGATAAACATTACTGCTTGATGAGAAGTTATTTGATCTAAAGGACTGGAGGTCATAATTAGTCAACTCCTTTCGAACCGTTACCTTTTTCTTACTGAATCTTTTGGATGCAACAGTTTTGGACGGCGTTTCATTAGGAATAGGGGGACCCGTATCATGAAATCCTTCCAATCATTCAATCGAAATGATACAGCAGGGCTCAGATATGGAATGCCAAAACTTTTAAGCCTCACCAAATGGCTGCATAGCAACAGGAAGAACAGAACGACTCCATATAATCCAAACACACTAGCAAATAGCATTGAGGCAAAGCGAAGCATTCTTAATGCAATCCCTACACTATATTGCGGGATCGTGAATGAAGATATGGCCGTGACAGCAACTACGATGACCATGATTGGACTAACTATTCCTGCTTGCACTGCTGCTTCTCCAATGACTAAACCCCCCACGATCCCTATCGATTGTCCAATTGGTTTTGGTAAACGAAGCCCGGCTTCTCTTAATACTTCTATAGATAATTCCATTATGAGTGCCTCAATTAGAGGGGGAAAAGGAACTCCCTCTCTGGTGGCTGCAATGGAAAAAATGAGCTTGGTTGGAATTAATCCCGGATGAAAGGAAATAAAAGCAATATATAAAGAAGGAACAAATAGAGCAATAAAGGCTGAAAAATAACGCAATATACGAATTAATGTCCCAGCCATCCATCTTTCGTAATAGTCCTCAGGAGACTGCAACAGCATATGGAAGGTAACAGGAACAATTAAGGCAAAAGGTGAGCCGTCCAACAGTAAAGCTACCCTTCCTTCCATCAAAGAACCCATAACACGATCAAGTCGTTCTGTACTTTGCACTTGCGGGAATGGACTTAAAAAATTATCTTCAATTAATTGTTCAATATAACTAGAGTCATGTACATCATCAATTTTTATTTTATTAATCCGTTGCTTAACCTCTTCTAATAAATGAGGGTCCACAATATCCTTCATGTAGATAATGACTAGTTCTTTTTTGGACCGCTCTCCTACCTGAGTGCTGATTATGGATAAGTTTTGATCTTTGCCATGCCGCCGTAGAAGAGCTGTATTATCCTTTAAATTTTCAATAAAGCCTACCCTGGGTCCACGTACCGATGCCTCAGTAGCCGGCTCATCAATATTTCTTGTTTTAGCTTTAGCACCGCCAACCAGGAAAACGTCTTCTAGACCATCGACTAAAATCGCAATTGACCCAAACATTACTCCGGAGGTTATATCTTTAAGAGTACGAACTTCATTTAAGCCGGATACAGAAAGAGCTTGGTTTTTAATATACTCTTTTAAGGAGGAGTTTTTTAGTGGATGGCCGGTTTCTTTTGGTGAAGCCGACATGAAATCAACCAAAATATGATTATTAATTACCTCCGCATCTGCAAACCCATCTATAAAAATAATGGCAATACGAATACCCGTTGTTCCCATTTGAAACTCACGAAATTTCACATCTGAATTATGCCCAATCTCTTGGCGAATTAGATTCAAATCTGCCGTAAAATTACCTGTCATTTCATTAATAGATTCTTGAAATGGCTGTATATCCTGTTTTGCTTTTTGGGCAGATTCTCCAATCTTCATCTGGTTTTTGTTTAGCTTCCGCCATTTCACTAATCATCACTCTTCTCTAATGAATGAATCCATTTGAAAAATTTAAAAAATCCAAGTGGAACTAAAAATGTAATAAATGCTTGTACGAAAATGATATAGTCCGGTATTAGAGAAAGAATTTTCTTCAACATAAAAAGCTCTCCTATAAATGCTCAGAAGTATATTCGTTAGAAACGTTTTAATAGACATTGATTGTATTATTTACTTTTGCTGTTAAAATTAACCGATTTTTAGAATAGTAATTTATCCTTCTGTTTTCGTATATTTTCTTCTTTTGTCCTTCAAAAGTTAAATCTCTCTCAAATTGAGCAATACCCACAAAGATAGTAAACAACATTTTCCCAAAGCTGATGAATTAGAGAAATAAAGAGCTGATTTACAATATCTTAACGTTGGATTTATGTGGGATTAACATTGTTATATTATGATTAATCCGTAATAAACAGTAACGAACTTTAAAAATCCCACACTAAATGGAGGCACTTTTTATGAATTACACATTCAAGAAGAATTGTTACAAGTCTATTCAAGCTGTGATGTTAGGAGTTAGCTTACTAGGATTAGCTGCTTGTGGAGCTACTAAAGAGGAGGCTGCTCCAGTTGTTAAGGATCCAAGTTCGTTAACCCTGAAAGAAATTGAAACAAAAGCAAAAGTAGAGGGTGAAATTAATAGTGTCGGTATGCCAGATTCATGGGCTAACTGGGGAGAAACGTGGAATAATGTAACGAAAAAATATACTTTGAAGCACAGTGATACAGATTTATCTAGTGCAGAAGAAATTGCGAAAATGGAATCAGAAAAAGATAATGCAACAGCTGATATCGGGGATGTAGGGATTTCTTTTGGACCAATTGCTGAACAAAAAGGATTAACCCTTCCATATAAAACTTCTCATTGGGATGAAATACCAAAATGGGCGAAAGATGATAATGGAGATTGGGTTGTTGGATACCAAGGAACAATCGCATTTCTTACTAATAAAAATTTGGTGAAAAATCCACCTAAATCTTGGAATGATATTTTAAAAGGAAATTACAAAGTAACAATTGGAGATGTTCAACGCGGAGCACAGAATCAGATGGGTGTTCTTGCAGCGGCAATGGCTTTCGGCGGTGATGAAACGAATATTAAACCAGGACTTGACTTCTTCGCTAAGCTTGCTAAACAAGGCCGTCTGAGTCTAACAGACGCTAAACCAGCTAACATTGAAAAAGGCGAAGTAGAAGTTGCAATTGTTTGGGATTTCAATGCACTTAATTATGCTAGCCAAATCAACCGCGACCAATTTGATGTATGTATTCCAAAAGAAGGTTCGGTCGTAAGTGGTTATACAACGCTTATTAACAAATATGCAAAACATCCTTATGCAGCGATGGCAACAAGAGAATATATCTTAAGTGATCAAGGTCAAATTAACTTAGCAAAAGGATTTGCTCGTCCAATTCGTGATGTAAAACTTCCGCAAGAAGTAGCAGACAAGTTACTTCCAACAGAAGAATACAAAAAAGTAACACCAGTAAAAGATCAAAAAGCTTGGGAAAAAACTGCAAGTACTTTACCACAATTATGGCAAGAAGAGGTGTTAGTAAATGTTAAATAAAGTGATAACGGTTGTTGTAGATGGAATGCGATACGATAAAGCATGTGAGGCACTAGGATTTATTCAACATTTAGTTGAAACAAATCAGGCGGCACTTTATAAAATGAAATCGGAGCTTCCAAGTCTTTCTCGTCCATTATATGAAGTGTTACTAACGGGTACACCGGCATCAACGAATGGAATTACGTCAAATCAAACCGTCCGTCTATCTACAGAGAAAAGTCTTTTCCATCTTACAAAAGAAAACGGCTTAAGAAATGCAACAGCATCTTATTACTGGGTAAGCGAACTTTATAATCGTGCACCATTCCAATTTATTGAAGATCGTGAGCAAGATGACGAGTCAAAAGCGATTCAATATGGAAAATTCTATTGGGATGATGACTATCCAGATAGTCATGTCCTAATGGATGCAGAAGCTTTGCGTAGAAAGTACGATCCACACTTTTTATATATTCATCCGCTAGGGGTAGATGTAAAAGGCGAAATTTATGGTTCGGAATCGAAAGAATATCGTGAACAAATTTTAAAAATGGGAAGCTTATTAGCTCAGCTTCTGCCAATTTGGATCTCAGAAGGTTACCATATTTTAATTACTTCTGACCATGGAATGAGCGAATACGGCAACCATGGCGGCATAACTGATGGTGAGCGTGATGTTCCACTTTTTATCATTAGCCCAAAAGTTAAGCCAGGTGTTTACAGTGAGGTAATTCCTCAATTAGCTTTTGCACCACTTGTTTGTGAGCTTTTAAATATCAAACCGTCAGATAAAATGATTTCATATCGATTACCAGGACTAAAAGAAGAAGTTACCCTTTAAATGAATGTTCAATGCAACAATAAAATGAACACTGGAATTGGTTTAACAGCCTTATTGTTAATCCAATTCCAAAATTGTTAAACATAGAGGAGGGAGAAGTGTTGCGAAAAATGAATAAACAAAAAATTTACTTATTAGCTCTCTTATTGCCATTTATTTTATTTGTAATTGGTTTTGAAATTGGGCCAATAGTGGCAATGATTAAAAATAGCTTTTATACAGATGATGGAATTCACGTAACGATTAATCAATATTTAACAGTATTTAAAAGTAAATTTTATATGCAAGGAATTAAAAACAGCCTTCTTATTTCATTATTTTCAGCTGTAACCTCTGTGATTATAGCGGTAATTGTAGCTTATTCGTTTACTAAGTTTTCTCAAAAAATACAAAATCGATTACTAATGCTTACTAATGTGACTTCGAATTTCGAGGGGATTCCCCTTTCATTTTCATATATTATTTTACTTGGAAACAATGGATTATTTACATTACTTTTTCACAAGATCGGTTTAAAAGTGTTTGCAGATTTTAATTTATATTCATGGACAGGCCTCATTCTTGTTTATATTTATTTCCAAATTCCGCTTGCTGTTATGCTAATTTATCCGTCTTATCAAGGAATAAAACAACAATGGAAAGAAGCTTCTTCACTTTTAGGAGGATCAAAAGTTTCATTTTGGCTTCGAATTGGAATACCCGTACTTTTACCTAGTATTATAGGTACATTTAGTATTATGTTTGCAAATTCGATGGGTGCTTACGCTACAGCCTATGCATTGGTCGGCAGCAACTATAACTTATTGTCATTGCAAATAGCCTCTTTAGTTGCAAGTGACGTTACATTAAAACCACAGCTGGGTAGTGCGTTAGGAGTTCTTCTAGCAACGACTATGATTGGGGCAATGTGGTTCAACGAACGAATGATGCGTCGCATTAGGAGGGATTTACGATGAAATCTTCAAAAATCTTGTATAAAGTGATTGTTGGATTACTAGTTTTGTATTTATTAATTCCACTTGTCGGAACATTTTTATTCTCGATTGCTGGTAAATGGGATCATACCATTTTACCTGAGAGTTATACAATCCATTGGTATAGTGATTTATTTCAAGATACACGGTTTTATGATGCTATCGAAAGAACACTGTTTTTAATTGTTGTAACTGTAGGTCTTAGTGTCCTTATTATGCTTCCAACTATCTTTATCGTCACTGTCTATTTCAGTAAATGGGAAGGTTTGCTTCAATCAATAGCGATGCTTCCTTATGGAATTCCTCCAATTGTTGGAGCGGTTGGATTAATAAAGCTATATTCAAATGGACCATTTCAAATTTCCGGGACACCGTGGATACTAATTGGTGCTTATTTCATAACCATTCTACCATTTATGTATCAAGGTATTCGTAACAGCCTTCGAACACTTAATGCTATCCAACTTGTAGATGCAGCTGAATTACTAGGTGCTTCAAAATTTCAGGCATTTCGTACAGTGGTACTTCCAAATATTATGTCTGGTATTTTAGTATCTACTTTATTATCAGTTGCTTTATTATTTGGTGAATTTGCTTTTGCTAATTTGCTTGTCGGAGGTCGATTTGAAACGATTCAAATTTATCTTGCTGACAAACTAAACAGCAGTGGTCACTTAACTAGTGCAATTGTAATCACATATTATTTATTGATTTTATTTTTAACTGCGACCGTATTAAAACTATCGCTTAAGAAAGAAAAAAACTCAGTTGTATCAAATAAGAAGCGAATTCTTACGTTTTTAAAAAGACAATATCATCATCATAAAACTACTAATTTAGAAGGTGAAAATTAATGAGCTATGTAACCATCGATCAAGTGACTAAGGGATATGATAATCAAGTCGTTTTAAATAACATTTCTTTAACATTGAACAAAGGAGAATTTGTTACACTTCTTGGGCAAAGCGGATGCGGAAAAAGTACGTTATTGCGTTCAATCGCCGGACTTGAAGACGTAGATGTAGGAAGAATTTTAATTGATGGAACAGATATTACTAATTTATCACCGCGTCAGCGTGAAGTCGGTATGGTGTTTCAATCTTATGCACTTTTTCCGAATATGAACGTTTTTGATAACATCGCATACGGACTTAAAATGAAGAAGGCAAAAAATATTGATTCAAGAGTAAAAAAGATGATTGATATGGTCGATTTAAATGGAAAAGAAAAGTCTTATCCTCATCAGTTATCTGGAGGACAACAACAGAGGGTTGCTCTTGCTCGTGCCCTGGTTATGGAGCCAAAAGTACTTTTATTAGATGAGCCGTTAAGTGCATTGGATGCTAAAATCAGAAAAAATTTACAAAAAGAATTGAAGAGAATACAGAAGGAATTAGATATTACAACTATTTTTGTAACACATGATCAAGAAGAAGCAATGACGATGTCTGATCGAATCTTTGTCATGAATAAAGGAAACGTTGTTCAATCCGGTTCTCCATCAGAAATCTATACCACTCCAATCAATACATTTGTTGCAAAATTTATCGGAAATTATAATGTTTGTAACATGGAGGTTTTCCATAAACTTGTTCGTAGTACGGAATTAAAAGGAAATGAAGTCGCTATTCGTCCTGAAGTTATACAATTAGTTTCTTCTGGAGAGGATAGCTTGGATTTACTAGCGAACTGGGGAATTAAAGGAATCGTTAAAGATGTAACCATGACAGGGAATGTTTTAAGATATGAAGTTGAAACAGAGTCGTCAGCCTTCCATGTAGACTATCTTCACCACCGAGGGAAAATGTTTGAGCAAGGAGCACGCGTTCATATTCTTGTACCGAAGAAAGAATGCATTATTTTATAAATTATTAATGATCGCGGGGGAAGAAATATGTCTGTTTTGCCAGAAGAAAGAAAGAATGAAATTTTAAAAGAACTGAACAAAATGGGAAAAGTAAAAGTTATGGAATTAGTTGATCAATTTAATGTTTCAGAGGAAACGATTCGACGCGATTTGATGATATTAGAGGAAAAAGGACTTTTAAAGAGGGTTTACGGTGGGGCGATTAAAACAGTCTTTGAATTTGAGGAACCTCCATTCACACAACGTACAACGGTGAATCAAGATGAGAAAGTTAAGGTTGGGAAAAAAGCTGTAGAACTCATTTCTAACGGAGATGTAATTGTCATTGATGTAGGGACAACCATGCTTGAATTTGCGAAGTGTATTGAAAATAAAAATGACATTACGATTTTAACCAATTCTCTTCCTGTGTCGTCTGTGTTGACCGAATCTCTCAATCAAAATAAGTTTACAGGACAAATTCTATTACTAGGTGGTCAAATTGATCCAAAGCAGCAATCTATAGGCGGCGGTCTCACTGAACAAATGTTAAATCAATTTAATATTGATAAAGCTTTTATTTCAGCTGGTGGTGTTTCTATTCAAAGTGGGGTTAGTAATTATCATTTACATGAAACATTAGTTTCACGCAAGATGGTCGAGGTATCAAAGCAAGTTGTATTGCTAACGGATTACTCTAAAATTGGTGTCGATACATTTTGTAAAGTTTGTCCTCTAGAAAAAGTCGATGTGATTGTCTGCGAGCAACCCTTTCCAGAGGAATGGAGAAATCATTCAAATTTAGAGGAAATCAATTGGATTCAAGCATAGTCAATCCATAAAAGGACATATCGTAACGGATGAGGAGTTCTCTCTCTTTTTTGATTAGATTTTTATTGATAGCAGGTAAAAAGCTAGAAAGAAAATTTAATAGATAGAATGAGAAAAGGAGCTGTATAGCATGAGTTTCATTGCGATAGATTTAGACGGAACATTATTAAACGACCAGAATGAAATTAGTGAAGAAAATATTAAGGCGATTCAATATGCTCAAGATAGAGGCTTTGAAGTAGTTATTTCAACAGGACGGGCTTATTTTGATGTTCAAACAATTTGTGAAAAAGCCGGGATTTCCCCATTTGTAATCGGGACAAATGGCGCAACCATTCATTCAAAAAGCGGAAAGTGCATTTCCTCTATTACGATATCTAAAGATCGTGTCGAATCTATTCTCCAATGGTTAGATGAACGGAATTATTATTACGAAGTGTTTACTGATAAAGCCATTTATACTCTTAAAAAGGGCAGAGAACATTTCCATAATGAGATTAAAAGTTTGAAAAGCGCAGATTTGAATACAGATATGAAAGAATTAGTTGAAGTAGCGGAAAGGCAATTTGACCAGTTTGGATATGTTTTAGTTGAAAACTATCATGATATCTTAAAACAAGAGGAAGAATTCTATAACATTTTAGCATGTTCTTTTGATAAAAAGAAATTAGAGGAAGCATGGAACCAATTCAAAAAGTTTGATGAGTTGATGGTTGTTTCATCTGCTGATCATAACATTGAAATTACTAGTAAAAGAGCTTCAAAAGGGATGTCCCTTGAAAAATTGGTTTTCTTGATGAATGGCTCCTTAGATCAGGCTATGGCAATCGGGGACAGCAACAATGATTTATCCATGTTCCAGAAAGTTGGATACAGTGTAGCGATGGGAAATGCGAAAGATGCCATAAAAGCTGTTTGTACAACGACAACCCTTAAAAATGATGAGAATGGGGTAGCTTATGCGATTTATCAATATATGGAGAACTTCGTGGTTAAATAATAAGTGTCAATGCCGAAGGAGAGAGTGATAAAATGGCATGGATCTATATCATAATAGCAGGACTTTTGGAAATTGTCTGGGTGATCGGTCTTAAATATTCACACGGATTCACTAAAATTATACCTAGTATAGTAACGGTAGTTATTATAATCTTTAGTTTCTTTTTACTTTCAAAAGCTTTACATTCCATTCCCTTAGGAGCTGGTTACGCCATTTTTACTGGATTGGGAACGGTGGGAACAGTAGTAACTGGGATGCTTTTTTGGGGAGAGACTATTAATCAACTGAAAGTATTTTTTGTAGCTTTAATGATATTGGGGATAATTGGAATAAAAATTAGTCCAGCACAACCTAAACATTAAAGGAAATGAAATGATTTATACAAGGTTTGGGGATGATTCAATGGCTTGGTTTTTTCTTCTTATTGCCGGATTTGCCGAGATTGGTAGTATTATAAGCCTGAAACGTGCAGATGGGTTTAAAAAATTGCTCCCCTCTGTAGCGTGTCTTTTTTTTGGGAGTTTAAGCTTTTATTTTCTTTCTTTGTCATTAACTTCTCTTCCAGTGGGGACTGCCTATGCAATATGGACCGGTATCGGCTCTATTGGAAGTGTTATAGCAGGAATGATCTTCTTTAATGAACCTAGAAGTTTAAGAACAATCCTATTGATTATGTGTATTATTACAGGGGCTGCAGGTATTAAAATGACTTCTGGACATTAAGATCAGGGTTTTAAGTTCAACAAATTTTCCTAAAAGCATTTCATAATTCTTGATATTCGTTTTGGTCGTATTCTTGAAAAGCTTGTTATCCAACAAGTCTTGGTACGCAAATTTTAACAACACAAAAAACCACTCCCTAATTTTTATTATAGGAAGTGGTTTTTGCTATATCATCAAATCCTTGATAAAAATGCTGTACAGATTGGGCAATTTGCTGCCCGCATTGATAGAGTAATTTCTTTGTATCGGTCAGCTCAAACTTTCTGGTGGTTCGGATTAGTAATTTTGTATTTAACTCTTCTTCTAAGCTTTTAACCATTTTACTGATATTAGGTTGAGATAAATGGAGATGTTCTGCCGCTTTAGAAAAGCTTCCATGTTTCACGACCTCAGTAAAATACTGAATTTGTTTCAGTTCCATGTACTCCATCCTTATCCATAACAAATGTTTTATAATCTATAAATATTATATATTATCCAGATTGTCGAAAAAACAAGATTCGTTTGAAAAGAAACTTAGATTGAAGCAGTAGAGTAAGAAACTGATTTCGAAGGGGTCCCTTGCAGACTACATAAGTATCACTTTTCTATAAGCTCCTCAACTTCCCCCTTAGTCGGAAGAGCAGAGATTGCTCCTTTTCCTGTTGTGGTGAGAGCACCACTTGCATTGGCAAATCGCAATATTTCTATATGATTGCCCCGTAGCACTTCCTCGAGGTTAGCCGGGTTTGCTTTCAATTCTAGCAATTGATACAAAAATCCGCCCATGAACGCGTCACCCGCTCCAGTTGTGTCCACAGGTTTAACAGAGTATCCTCTCGATTCGATCTTTTCATCCTTTAAAAACAAATCCGCACCAGCAGCTCCCTTTGTGTAGACAACTGCCTTCACGTTTCCAACGAACAACGATCGTATCGCATCCGACTCCTCTTTTATTCCCGTAATAAAATTTAGCTCTTCATCGGAAACCTTTACGATATCAGCTGTCGGTAAAAATTCGAGAATCGCCTTACGACAGTCCTCTGGATTTTCCCAAAGCGGAAGCCGCACATTTGGGTCAAAACTGACTAAGCCATCCGCATCTGAAACAGCCGCGATTGCTTTTTTATGCGCCTGTTTCATCGGGCTTTCCACAAGATCAACGGAGCAAAAGTGGAGAATATCCCCCGCATGGAACCATACTGGCTCGATCTCCTCCGCGCTTAACAGCAAATCAGCGGAAGGGTTACGGTAAAACGAAAAATCGCGTTCCCCGTTTTCTTTTAACGAGACAAATGCCAAGGCCGTATTTGCCTCCCCGGTCCGGTATACTTTATCCATCTCAACACCAGCCTCGACAAGCTTCTCGACTAAAAAGTCGCCAAACGCATCGTTCCCTAGTTTAGAAATCATCGATGCTTTCTGCCCATATTTGGCAACGGCCGCAGCCACATTTGCCGGCGCCCCCCCAGGAGCTCTCTCAAAAGAAAAAACATCCTTTAAGGCCACCTCTTTTTGCAGAGGAATAAAATCAATTAACACTTCACCAATAGAAAAAAGCTTTCCCATTTTGTCACCTCTAGTAAGTCTAAAAAGTTTATATGATATCCCATTTAACAGCCTTTACTTTCGTTTGGCCACCACGAGCAAACACACGGATTCCATTACTATTTTCACCAGGAAAAATCCTTGCGGTAAATACTTCTTCCCCATTATTTACAAACACTTCAACAGAGGAGACATCAACAAAGATTCGGAACGAAATCTTTTCAGCGTCCAACATACATTTCCGAACGGTCCCAAACTGCTCAGCAAAGGACTCTCCCGAATGCGTCCGATCAAACACAACCCTTTTCGCAACCGCATCATATTTAATCACGGTTTTCTCAATTTCTCCGACCCGAAGTTCCAAACCGTACTCCTCAGCCGTACTATCAGAGAATTCCGCAAGAAGTTCATAGACGTTTCCCTCGAAGTTATCCAAACTAACATTTTCATTTTCAACCGTTTGACTTGTTTCCACCTTTTCCCCGCGAAGCAATACTAGCTCAGACACTGGCTGCTGAACCATCTTTCCGTCTTTAACCGATAGCTCCCGAGGGAGTGTTAAACAGTGTGCCCACCCATTTTTATCAGTAGGATAGTCAATCTCCGGTAATCCCATCCAGCCGACTAAAATACGTCTCCCCTGGTGATCCACCGTCGATTGTGGTGCGTAAAAATCAAACCCGCGATCCAACTCATGAAATGCACCATGATTTAATTCAATATTCTCCAAATCAATTAGACTTCCAATTACATACCCTGATTGATAAATATTTTGATAGTGGTCACCTTCCGCTTTTAACCCTTGTGGGGAGAAAAGGAACACACCTTGCTTGTCCAGCTCAAAATAATCCGGACATTCCCACATATAACCGAAATCTTGACCTAACTTGGTCTTCACTTCACCCGCAAACTGCCAATCTTTTAGATCACTAGAGCGATATAAAACGACACTTCCTGTCTCATTTTTTCTTTGAGCACCAATTAACACGTAGAAGTGATCCCCCTGTTGCCAAACCTTAGGATCGCGAAAATGATCGGTATAGCCACTTGGAATATCAGCAATCACCGGTGCATCCATTTTCACAATGCTTCCATCCGGACTCATTACTGCCAAACATTGATACGGGTGTCGATTCCAATATTCATCGCGCGTGTTGCCAGTGTACATTAAATATAATTTCCCATCATGCTCTATTCCACTTCCGGAATACGCCCCATGACTATCAAATTCATTCGACGGCTCAATGCCCATTCCAACATTTTCCCAATGAACAAGGTCTTTAGACTTCGTATGATACCAATGCTTCAATCCATGAACCGGCCCAAGCGGAAACCATTGATAGAATAAATGATATTCCCCATTAAAATAACTAAAGCCATTCGGGTCATTTAACAATCCTGTCAGCGGCTGAATATGAAAAGTCTGCCGCCATGGACATTGTTTCACTAGTTTGGCTAACCCTTGAATTTCCTCTTCGTTCACGTCGTCCATGCTTCTGTATCGTTGTTCGGTTGTCCATTCCATGCTGATTCACTCCTAATACAGAAAGGAGAATCACTGGATTCCCCTTTTCATTCTTTTATTATGCTGCTTGATTAGATGATTGTTTAACTGCTTTTTTTTCGTCTCTTTTCGCTAAAACAATCGTGACGATAAATGCGACGGCAAACGCGATGACCATACCGATAACATAAGAAATAATTGTATCTGGGCGAATAGAGATGATTCCTGGTATACCAGCTGCCCCTAACGCAGTCGCTTTAACCTTGAACACTGTAACAAAGCCAGATCCGACGGCAGAACCAATAATTGCACCGATAAATGGATAGCGTAATTTCAAGTTCACCCCAAACATCGCTGGTTCCGTAATCCCTAATAAGGCAGAGATTCCAGCTGCTGAAGCGGTTCCTTTAATCTTGGCATTTTTCGTTGTCTTTAGCACAGCAAGTGTCGCTGCTCCTTGGGCAATGTTTGACATCGCCGCAATGACAAAGATAAACGATCCACCCGTTTTCGCAACATCAGCAAGTAATTGCGTTTCTACTGCAATAAAGCTATGGTGCATACCTGTAATAACAATTGGTGCATAAAGTAAACCGAAGATGATTCCGCCAATGACACCTGTTGTGTCATATAACCAGACAATACCATCTGTTAATAGATTACCAGCCGAGCGAGTCAGCGGTCCTACCAATGTGAACGTTAAAACTCCGGTAATAAAGATAGACAATAACGGTGTTAATAGATTGTCTAAAGCAGAGGGAACAACCTTCCGTAAAGACGTTTCGATTTTTGCTAGAATAAAAGACGCGGCAAGAACAGGAAGTACGGTTCCCTGATAGCCTACCTTTTCAATTTCTAAGCCAAAAAGATTCCAAACCGGGACTTCGTTTTTCAATAACGCGGCACCGTAACCATACCCATTTAATAAGTCCGGATGAACCATTAGCATTCCAAGTGTGGCTCCAAGGAAAGGATTCCCTCCGAACCTTTTCGTTGCTGAAAAACCAATTAAAATTGGTAAAAAGACAAAGGCTGCATTGGCAAATGTATTAATAAGTGCTGCTAAATCCGCCATTTCTGGATTGGCATCCACTAAAGATTTTCCTTCAATAAACAAGTCTGGAGCCGTTAGGACATTGTTAATTCCCATTAGTAAACCACCAGCGACAATTGCTGGGATAATCGGAACGAAAATGTCTGACAGCATTTTGACGAATTGCTGAATTGGATTCAGTTTCTTCGTCGCCACGTTTTTCACATCACTTGTAGACATTTCCGTTTGACCAGACATCTCCGCCAAGTGTTTATAGACCTCGTTCACCGTTCCAGATCCTAAGATAATTTGAAACTGACCTCCCGTTGAGAAGGTCCCTTTCACGACATCCATATTATCCAATTCTGCCTGATTAACGATTGATTCATCATGTAAAACTAGCCGTAAGCGTGTGGCGCAATGTGCTGCAGCTGATAGGTTTTCCTGACCGCCAATGGCATTAAGAACTTCCCGTGCAATTTTTTTATGATCCATCTTAATCCCTCTCTTTTCATTTGATTTGTTTTAGGAACCGGTTCCATTTTTGAATAAAAATAAAATCCCTTGTCGCGGAACCGGTTCCAAAGCATGCTAAAAAAATAAAATATTAAAAGAGAAACCGAATTCGATTGTTACCAAGTGAAAAGGTTCTCTTGATTGGAACCGGTTTCGTTGTTTTTATTATAGTGGACGATTAAAGAAATTGTCAACGCTTTCTCGTTCAATAATTTCAAATTTTGAAATGGTTACTTTTTCGACAGGCCTTTCGTTAACTAACTCTACAATATGTTTTGCAGCCGTTTCCCCCGCTTCTTTATAAAAAAACTTCGCCGTCGTTAAGCCCGGATGCATGATTTCCGTCACATCATATCCGCCAAAACCCGTTAACGCTATATCTTTTGGAATCGTTAGCCCCTCTGAATACGCTGCCTTCATCACCCCAAGGGCAATATTATCGGTCGCACACACAATGATAGAAGGCTGAAATTCATGGATGATTTCCATGGCACTAGCCTGTGCAGCTGGAATCTTGAATAATGTCTCATAGAAGCGAACCTCACAATCCTCTACTTCTTGAATTGCCTTTTTAAAGCCCTGCTTTCGCTTTACCCCAACTGAAATATCCCGTTCCGTTACGCCTAGATAAGCAATTTTCCGATATCCTTTTTCAAGAACATACCGCCCCATTTCATAACCAGCGCAAAAATCATCATGAATCAGACTATAAAAATCCTCATGCTCTTGTCCTATTAGCAGAACAGGAACTTTAACGGTTTCAAATGCCTCGATATGCTGATCCGTGATCTCGGTAGCAAGCAAAATAATCCCCGCCATCTTTTGATTGGCAAAGCTATAAATACTTTCAATCTCTCGCTCTAGATTTTGACTTGTATTAGAGATCAGCATCTGATAATTCATCTGCTTTAATTGCTCATCAATCCCAATTAACGTTTGTGAAGAAGCGAAGGAATCAAGCCGCGGGACAATCGTGCCAATAATATTCGTTTTCTTCGCTTTCAAACTCTGCGCAAATGGATTCGGAGTATACCCGGTTTCCTTGATCGCTTGTTCAATTTTCTTCTTCGTCGCTTCCCCAACAGAGCCGCCATTTAAAAACCGAGAAACCGTACTCTTCGCCACACCCGCAAGCTTGGCAATATCTAAAATTGTACTCATTATCCTCAACCTCATTACATTTCAAATTCATATACCATTATAGTATCATGAAAAGTCATCCACCTAGTATTGCCTTCTTTTGTTCCTTACATAATTTAATTTTCATAGTAGTTAAGGGTTATTTTTTCAAAAAATGAATTGGCCCCATTTAATCTAGTAAACTAAAAAATGCCTGTCACTGCCTGGTATACCGAAACTTCGATCCATTACCAGGAGTACAGGCATTTTATTTAACTATTTAATCATGCATAGGAATGGATGTTTGTCCAAATACCTACACTCTTTATTTCTTTATACTCAGGCTTCCACATAGCCTCTTCAATAGCAGTCTCAACATCTTGGATATCCGCTCTTGCAATTCCTTCGTATATCGCCGCATTGACTACTTCAATAGCTACGTATTTTGAGACTTCATGAAGTTTTTCAATGGATGGCAGCAGGGATGCTCCAGGTGTGCTGATGTCAGACATTCTTGCAACCGCATAAGCAGCAGCTGCGAACATTCCTTTTGAGATCACTTCAGCTTTTGCAACAATGGCTCCAAGGCCAAGACCCGGGAATACAAATGCGTTATTTGACTGCCCAATTTCATAGGAAACACCTTGGTATTCTACATTGGCAAACGGGCTGCCGGTTGCAATTAAAGCCTTGCCATCTGTCCAATTCATCAGGTTTTCCGGCACTGCTTCAGCCAGTGCCGTTGGGTTGGACATAGGCAAGATAATGGGACGCTCAACGTGCTTGGCCATTTCTTTCACAATTTCCTCATTGAAGGCGCCGGCTTGTCCGGAAGTACCAATCAGGATGGTTGGCTTCACCCTCTGAACTACTTCCAATAATGAAATGATCCCGTCCTCATTCCTATCCCAGTCTCTGACTTCATCCGTTTTCCTTACATAAGGCTTCTGGAAATTCAGAACGTCTGGTGTTTCATCCGTTAGTAACCCCCGATAGTCGATAGCCCAGAAACGGTCATAAGCTTCTTCTCGGGTCAGTCCTTCAAGAACCATTGTCTCTGAGATTTGGTCAGCTATACCGATGCCGGCAGCCCCTGGTCCGAAGACAACAATACGCTGGTCCTTCAGGGATTCCCCTGTTACTTTCATTCCAGACATAACAGCAGCAAGGGTAACTGCACCTGTTCCTTGGATGTCATCGTTGAAGGTAAGGATTTTGTCACTGTATTTGTCCATGATGTTACGAGCGTTCACGTTGCCAAGGTCCTCCCAGTGAAGAAGAACTTCTGGAAAGAACTTTCTTGCCGCCTGAACGAATAAATCAATGAATTGATCATAACGCTCACCACGGACACGGGCGAATTTGTTGCCAATATAGATAGGATCGGCAACCAAAGCCTGATTGTTCGTACCAACATCTAGCACGACTGGCAGAACTCGGCTTGGATCAATACCAGCTGCCGCTGTGTATACGGCTAGTTTACCTATCGCAATATTAATACCGCCTACCCCTTGGTCTCCAATACCCAGAATACTTTCAGAGTCGGTAACGACGATTAGATCAATGCCATTTTTGGGCTGTCCAAGATTGTGAAATGCCTTTTCAATGCCCTCAGGATCATCAATGGAAAGATATAAGCCACCCGGGCGGCGGTAGCTATGAGAGTATGACTGGATCGCATCACCGACAGTGGGAGTGTAGATAATGGGAAGCATTTCGGCTAGGTGTTCTTTCAATAATCGGTAAAACAGTACAACATTGCGGTTATATAAATCATATAGCAGACCGTGTTTAAATAGGTTCGTCGTCCGCATCGAATATTGTTCATAAACCCTATTTACTTGTTCATCAAGGGTGAGCACTTGGGGCGGTAACAGACCGTCAAGTCCAAGATCTTCCCTTTCCTCTTTCGTAAAAGCCGTTCCTTTATTCAAAAAAGGATTTGTGAGAACTTCTTTTCCTTTTAATGTTGTAATAATAACATTTTCAGGTACATTCATGGTGTTTCCTTCTTTCTTTCTTAAATGCTATTCAGACAATATTGGTACATAGATTTCTTACCAATCCATGTTAATAACATGTTCCTTATCAAACTAGTTTTTTTAATTTAATGACCCTATTTTGTAACTAAACAAAGCAGACAGTAAAAACCGGCTGACTGCTTTGTTCTATCTTCTACCTTTTTTATGTTTATAAAACTTACGTTACTTTTATCAGGCTGCCCTTGCAATCGATTGTTCCGCTTTTTTCTTTTTAGTCCTTTTAAATACATAGCTAACTATAATCGGACAGACTATTGCAGATATAACACAAGCAGCTGCAACTTGGGCAGTAGCTGAAGATGCTACTGCAGCTAAGGTTGGATCCGCTGCGGCCACAACAGCTGGTGTAGCTACCGCATTTCCTGCAGTTGACCCTGTTGCTAAACCAACGATAGGGTTTTCTTTAAATAACTTCAATAGGAAGTAAGCTCCAATTCCAGTGAAGGCAGCGATTAATCCTAGTAATATCCCAGGCCCCCCAGCTTTAACAATAGTTGAAAGATTCATGCCGGCACCTAATGGGAATGAGAAGAATGGGATTAATAATAATTTACTGCTTCCAAGGAACTTTCTCATATCAGGATCAATATTTCCTAAAATCATTCCAATTACGATTGGAATTAATACTCCTAGAAGTGTTTGAAAAGGAATGGTGGCAAGGCCGGATGCACCTAATGCCACTAATGTGAAAAATGGACCATCTTTTAAAGAAAATAACGCATATGCACCTACATCTGTTTCGTCACCATACGATGAAGCAAGAGATGCATATAATCCGCCATTAGCATTTAACAACGCTGCAAGGATGGCTAATGGTGTTAATCCTAGTATTCCGGCAGGCCCAAAAATCGCTGCTACAGCTAAACCAATACCAGCACCTACGATAAATTTTCCTGTTAATAAAATTGCACCTTTTTTTAATGCCTTTGGTGCTAATTTGAAATTAATTTGGGAACCAATTAAAAACATAAAACATGCCAAAATGGTTGATGATGCTTCTTTACTGAATAATGCTGTTGTAAAACTACCAATTTGTAATACCTGCGGAAAAAATGTATTCGTTAATACCCCTAAAAAAAGTGGAACAACCATCAGACCACCTGGAATTTTATCAAGCGTTTTCTTAATTGGAATTTGCATTTTAAATCCTCCTTTGTCTTACTACATGTCTATCATAATCCCGTATAAACCGCTTTCATAGATTATGAAAGTTTAATTATTCTTTTTGTAAATAAAAAAAGTAAGCAGTTTCAAAAACTGCTTACAAAAAGTTTTTTATTAAGTGCTCTTTAAATTTGTTATATTCATGCTGGTATACTGGCCTTCCGACCGTTCCGTAGATCACCTTGACTTCAAGGATTCCTAAGTCCTTTAGGAAATTAAGATATTTTCTTGCCGAAACCCTTGATATTCCTACAACATTTGCTACTTCATCAGTAGAAAAAGGACCGTCCTTCAATCCATGAATCGCATCCCATACCTGCTTTAAAGTATCCTTCGTTAACCCCTTAGGCAGTTCTTCTGCTACTACAGCTTCTTCTCTGTGCAAAAGTAAGTGATCAAGCTCCTGCTGACTAACGGAATCCTGTTTATCAATGAACCGAGTTTGCTCAAGGTAGGTAGCAAGTGCAGCGTTAAAGCGTTCAAACTCGAAAGGCTTAATTAAATAGTCGACAACACCATACCTTAATGCCTTCTTAATTCGTTCAAGATCTGAGGCCGCTGAAATGATGATGACATCAATTTCAAGGTCATTCTTCCGAAGGTATGCCAATAGCTCTAGTCCCTGCTTTCCCGGCATAAAAATATCCAGAAGAATGAGCTGAATATCATTCTTTCCTAAAAATCGGATGGCTTCAGCTACTGAATTGACTGTTGCGGCCAAACGGAACCCATCAATTTTAGCAAGATATTGTTTATTGATTTCTGCTACCATCGGGTCATCTTCGACGATCATTACACTAATCATTCGATTCATCCTCTGCTTTATAAGGTATATACACGGCAAAATTTGTTCCCTTTCCAGGTTTGGAAGAAATAATCAGGTCCCCTTCCAGTCTTTCAATCGCCTGTGACAAAAGATATAACCCGAACCCGCGGTTTTCTCCTTTCGTAGAGAAACCTTTATCCAATATTTTGTTTTGGAGTGAATTCGTCATTCCCATCCCTGTGTCTTTAACCTCGATTGTTAAAATATCTTCTGCATAATCAAGTTTAAGGTCCACTTTTTTGTTTGGACTGTCCGCAATGGCCTCCATTGCGTTATCGAAGAGATTTCCAATGATTGTGATCAGCTCATGTGTGATTTCCGAGTTTACAGGCTTGGGAAGTTTACTTATACAATCAAATGATAGAGAAGCACCTGATTCTCTGGCAAAGCTTAGTTTGCCAATTAAAAATCCAGCAAGAACAGGGTCTTGAATTTTCTTCGTTACAAAGCCCATTTCTGTTTTCCGGTGGTTAACCGTTTCACTCACATAGGTAGCAAGTGTATCATATTGTTCAGTTCGGACCAGGCCAAGGATGACATGAAGTTTGTTCATGAATTCATGTGCCTGGGCACGGAGAGCATCCGCATAATTACGCACACCTGTGAGCTGTTCGGCCAACAATTGGACCTCGGTTTTATCGCGGAATGTAGCAATTGCTCCCACCGGCTCATTTTCCACAATCACCGGAACCCTGTTTACTAAAATGGTCACCCCATTCAGGTTTTGTTCTTGGTCCAATTCGTTTTCACCCAATTTAATAATGTGATTTAAGCGAGTCTCTGGCAAATAATCTTCAATGTTCTTTCCCATAGGGTTCTCTTCAAGCCCAGCTCTCTTAAAAAGCTTACTGGCTGCCCTGTTTACAAGTGTGATTTTTCCTTCTTGGTCGATGGCTATTATTCCCTCACGCACAGACTGGAGCATAGAACTACGTTCTTCAAGCAGCTTAGCAATAGCGAAGGGCTCGAGTCCTAAAAGGATTTTTTTGATGTATCTTGCCAGGACCACTGCACCGATTACACCTATTAGGATTCCGATTAACGTCCCAATAACGATCCCCATCCGTCCTTTATGTACCGCCTTTGTAACGTTTTCTAAAGAAATTCCTACGGCAACTGCACCTATTTGTTTTCCATGTGAATTCTTTATGGGAGTAAATGCCCGCATGGATCGACCGAGAGTTCCCTTTGAAATGGAAACATACTCCTTACCTTTAAGAGCAGGCCCTTCATCTCCTCCCCTGAAGTGCTTCCCCACTTTATTGGGATCTGGGTGGGAAAGCCGAATTCCTTTCATGTCCATAACGACAACGAAGTTAACATGGGTTTTTTCTCTTATTTGATTAGTTAAAATTTGTACTTCTTTCTTGTTAGCTTTCCCTTCAAAAGCTCCGATCACTTGCGGGCTAACGGCAATCATTTTTGCCACATTTAAGGCCTTTTCTTTCTGTGTCTCTTCTACACTGGAGGTAATTCTTTTACTTATGATAAAATCAGTTATTCCAAGTGATAAAGCGACGACAATGCATACAAATATAATAATAATGGCTTGTAAACTCAGTTTGTCTTTCTTCATAATCTCCTCCAAGTAATATCATAATAATAGTATGTATAAGACTTATGCATAAAATGACAAAAGACCGCAAAGCTCATGAAAGAGCTTAAGCAGCCTTTAACATAAATCATCGAATTAGCAAAATGGCACCCATTCACTTTTGTTACACGGTTACAAAGGATTTCCTCGCTACACCTGTTTCTACAGCCGCAGTTGCAACAGCTTTTGCTACCGCAGATGCTACTCGGTCATCAAAAGGGTTCGGTATCACATAGTCTTCTGATAGTTGTTCTTCTGTGATGAGCGAAGAAATGGCGTATACTGCAGCCTTTTTCATTTCTTCATTTATGTCCGTTGCTTGAACATCTAGAGCCCCCCGAAAAATCCCTGGAAAAGCAAGCACATTGTTGACCTGGTTTGGAAAATCAGAACGTCCTGTTCCGATTACTTTTGCTCCTGCAGCTTTTGCCTCATCTGGCATAATTTCTGGAACAGGGTTTGCCATTGCAAAAATAATCGCATCCCGCCCCATTGTTAAAATCATTTCCTTTGTTACTGCACCTGCAACAGATACACCAACAAAAACATCTGCACCGACAATGACTTCCTCTAAGCTCCCCTCTGCATTGTTACGGTTCGTCTGTCTAGCAATCTTTTCTTTAATTGGATTCATTCCATATTCACGATTCTTATAAATTGCACCTTTTGTATCACAGAGAATGACATCATATACACCAAAGCGATTTAGCAACTGAGCAATTGCTACACCCGCAGCACCCGAACCATTTATTACCACTTTAATTTCTTCCATTTTCTTATCGACTAGTTTAAGGGCATTTACTAATCCGGCAACCGTTACAATGGCTGTACCATGTTGGTCATCATGAAAAATAGGGATATTTGTCTCCTTTTTCAGGCGTTCTTCAATTTCAAAGCATCTTGGTGCTGAAATATCCTCTAAATTCACCCCACCAAATGTTGGTTCAAGACGCTTTACTGTTTCGATTATTTCTTCAACATCCTGTGTATTTAAACAGATAGGGAATGCATCTACGTTAGCAAAACTCTTAAATAAAGCTGCTTTGCCTTCCATGACTGGCATCGCTGCTTCCGGCCCAATATTCCCAAGCCCTAATACCGCTGAGCCATCTGAAACGACGGCAATGGTGTTGCCTTTCATCGTGTATTCATATACTCTATTTGGATCTTCATAGATTTCCATACAAGGCTCTGCGACACCAGGTGAATATGCTAAGCTCAAATCATTTGCATTATTAATCTCTACCTTTGCTCTCACTTCTAATTTCCCTTGTTTATCCCGGTGCATCTGTAACGCTCTGTCACGCAATGTTTCCATGATTACCTCTCCCTTTTCAAGAAATATTACTTCGACCCAAAAATTGTTCCAAAGCTTATTTAAGCCTTCCATGCTTCTGTGCTCAATTTCACAATCATCCTTAGAAGAAAACAACTTAACTATTTTGAAAACGCTTTACCTTGAAAACAAATTAATATAACCCAATCTTATATATTTACAGACTGCTTTAATAGAATTATTAATTAATTAAAGCTTTTTTGTAATTAAAAAAACCATATGTTTTTTCATCAAACATACTGATGTTCCTTCTTAGGAAACAAAAATAGACCAATCACCTGTTATGATGACTGGTCTTCGTAGTTATAATATATTCAATTTTTATTAGATTCTATTCAAAATCTGCATGCCGTTGAAACATTGATTCTGATGTTTCACCTATTTCATCCATTAGATTCATTATCATTCCATCAAAAGTTAAGAAAGCTAATTGTTCGAACGCTGATCCCATTGGCTGAGCAAAGATTAAATCTTCGCGATTATTATCAGTTTTGGTCGTTCCTGGAAGTGCTACGACAGCGTCAGCTAATTTTCCAATGGATGAATCTGGTTTCATTGTTACTAGCGCAATACGAACACTGCTTTGCTTTGTTCAATGAATCTTGGAAGATCCTCTGGATTAACTTTTTCTGCATTATTTGTTAATTCATTTAAAATTTCCAACGTTTATTAAAAGTAAAAACAGGTGCTAAGCACCTGTTTTATGTTTTGTTAATCTTGATATTTATTTAATCTAAAAACTAAGGTCTTCACCGTTAGTTGCAATCACTTTCTGGTACCAATCAAATGATTTTTTCTTTGTTCTTTTTAATGTTCCTTTTCCTTCGTCATCCATATCTACATAAATAAAGCCATATCGTTTTTTCATCTCTCCAGTTCCTGCTGAAACTAAATCAATGCAGCCCCATGGTGTATAGCCCATTAAGTCAACACCGTCTAGAGTAACTGCCTTTTTCATTTCTGCAATATGATCCCGGAAGTATTGGATACGATAATCATCCTCCACATACCCATTCTCATCCGCTTTATCAATGGTTCCCATTCCGTTTTCAACAATAAAGAGAGGTTTTTGATATCGGTCATAAAGTTCAGATAAAGTGTATCTTAGCCCAATTGGGTCAATAGCCCAACCCCACTCCGTTTTTTCTACGAAAGGATTTACATCCCCCATTTGTCCGCCGGTATCGGTATTCTGAACGATTTCAGTGTGGTACACACTACTGCGGTAATAACTAAATGATAAAAAATCCGAAGGGTTCGCCTTGATTATTTCGTCATCCCCTGGTTCCTTTTTTATGGATACCCCCATCTCTTCAAAAAAGCGGTCGGCGTAAGATGGATAATACCCTCTCATCATGATATCAGAATAGATCAAAGCTCCTCTTCGATAATCCAAAGCCCCAAAGACATTTTCCGGCTTACAATCTTTCGGGTAAATACAGCTTAATGCAACCATACAGCCAATCTTTGCATCCGGAATAATCTCGTGACAAAGCTTATTGGCAAGGGCACTCGCAACAAACATATGATGCTTTGCTTGATAACGTACCTGCGCAGCAGCCTCCCTGGTTCCCATAAAGGCGTAACCATTTAATACATTAATTTCGTTAATGGTGATCCAATACTTAACTAAATCTTTATATCTTGTAAAGACCTCTTTGCACATTCTTAAAAAACAGTCAATCGTCTCACGTCCGCCCCAACCATTAAAATGTTCAGCCAAATAAGCAGGAGTTTCAAAATGATAAAGAGTGACTAAGGGTTCGATATTATATTTTTTGCACTCTTTAAAAATATCTTCGTAAAATTTTAGCCCTTCCTCATTTGGTTGTTCCCCTTCAATTCCACCATTTGGGAAAATACGGGACCAACTAAGAGATAGCCGGAAACACTTAAACCCCATTTCTCCCAAAAGGGCAATATCTTCTTTGTAATGGTGGTAAAAATCAACCGCTTTATGGCTTGGATAATAAACATTTTCATCAATATAGCCTGATGCGCCTTCTGGTATCGTATCAACTTTCGGGTCCCCTGTAGGTCGTCGGTTTACCAATGTTTTTGTTCCATTATTTAACTTAATTGTAATTTTTCTTGGACGGTCTGCAGAACCATTTGTTATGAAGTCACTTGTTGCAAGCCCTCTTCCGCCTTCATTGTACCCACCTTCATATTGGTTTGCAGCCGTAGCTCCACCCCATAAAAAATTTTCTGGGAATGTTTTTTTCATTTAATTTCATTTCCTTTCTAAGAATGAGTATGCGAAATAATCTTGAATAAAAAAAGCCCAGTATTGGGCAATTAAAAAATGACAGACATTTTTTCAGTTTGTAATGACTTTCTGACAAACCGATTGAATTTACTCTTTCAACCATGCATTTTGCAAAGTTGCCAACACTGTTTAACTTTTGTATGTCTTGCTGAAAGATGATCTTGGTTTAAGCCTTTTTGATAAGTTTATGCAATTCAATGATTTCTCTCGCTAAATCTTTTAGGGTCAATGAGTTCATCAAATGATCTTGTGCATGAATCATAATAAGAGGAAGATTGAATTCATCTCCGCCTGCTTCCTTTTGGATTAAATCAGTTTGAACATGATGTGCTTCATTGAATGCAGAATCTGCTTCGGTTAGTTTTGCTTCCGCTTCATCGAAATTGCCTTCTTTAGCTGCATACATCGCTTCCATTGCTAAGCTTTTTGCATTTCCTGAATGAAGGATTAATTGAAATGCATGATTGTAAAGTTCCTCTTTATTCATGATTAACACCTTTCATATGATTTACTAGGAGAGGAACAATATCCTCTCCTGTCAATTTTGGGTCCCCAAACAAATACCCAGTCTTTTTTCTTAGGCGATAATTTCCTTTTTTTCACCTATGTTCATTGCATCTTCTTCTCTCTTCTTCGCTTTATCATATATTCTGAAGAAAGGAAGATAAATTATAAATGAAATAACAATGTTAACTACATTCATGATGGCACCTGAAATATGTCCGCCAGAAGCAAGATATCCTGAGATAATTGGCGGCATGGTCCAAGGCACTGCAATACCGGATGGCTTTGCGACCAATCCCATATCCATTCCTAGGAATGTTACAATAACGGTAACGATTGAAGTAAGAACGAATGGAATGATCATGATTGGGTTTAACACGATTGGCATACCAAAGATTAATGGCTCGTTAATGTTAAAGATGCTTGGAGCAAGCGCCAAACGACCAAGACTTTTCATTTGTTGGGATTTAGCAAACATAACCATTGATAGAACCAAACCAAATGTTACACCTGTTCCACCTATGTGGACGAAGTTATCCCAGAATTGTTGTGTAACAATATGCGGTAGAGGTTGGCCAGCTTGATAGGCCGTCATATTGTCACCCATCGCACCAAACCAAATTGGTTCCATTACACTTTTAACAATGTTTGTACCGTGTAATCCAGTAGCCCATAATAAAGTTACGAATAATTCAGCAACAATGGTTCCACCTAGAGTAAGCCCTACCAATTTTAGCGGATCACCTAAAAGGGTCGTAACTAATCCGTTGATACTCTGATAAGGAGTCATTTCAACAAGTAAACGGATTACCCAAACCACAAGAAGAACAAAAAATCCTGGAATTAATGCTGCAAATGATTTACCAACACTAGGCGGTACACCCTCTGGCATTTTAATAACAATATCTTTTTTGACGACCCAACGATAAATTTCTGTTGATATAATTGCAAAAAGTAACGCAACAAACAAACCTTTACTGCTCAAGAAAGCTTTTGAAATTGCACCAGTTACCAAAACTCCTTCTTCAGCTCCAACTGGAGTAAATAAGAAACTAAATGGTGTTGTCAACATGAAAGCAGCAACTGAAATTGCACCCGCACTCATCGCGTCAAGCTTATAGCTTTCTGCTAGTCGGTAAGCCACAGCGAACGCTGCAATAAGTGACATGATATTGAAAGTTGCATCTACTGGATAACTTAATTTAGCAGCCCATGTTGGGCCAAAAATAGAAGTCATCCAATCAGCATAACCTGGAATCGGCAAATTAGCCACGATCAAGAAAAATGAACCAATGACAATGAATGGCATGGTCGCAATAAGACCATCACGAAGAGCCAATAAGTGTCTTTGCGCACCAATTTTCCCTGCAACGGGCATGACTTTCTCTTCTAGAAAGCTGTTGAATTTACTCATTTTCTTTTCTCCTTTTATTATTTATTATTAGCTAGATTTATAGCTGTTTTTAAAACTTCTGCTCCATTACACGTACCATAGTGGATTGGATTGATGGCATCCACTGGAATGCCCTTTTCTTCACCTAACTTTTTCATATTTGAAAGAAGGTATCTAACTTGAGGTCCTAAAAGAAGGACATCCGCATTGTCAATATGTTGATTGACTGAGTTAGCTGCAACTGCCCAGATTTTCCCTTCCAAACCTTGTTCTTGGGCCGCTTTTTCCATCTTAGTTACCAGCAAACTTGTACTCATTCCGGCTGCACAACATAATAAAATATTCATCGATTTTTTCCTCCATAAAAGTTATTTAAAAAAACCATTAATTAATCTAAACAGCTAATTAGCCATTGTTTTAAGAGTGCTTTAACCTCTTTATGTTTTATAGTTTACGTTGAAAGCGTTTGATTTTACAGAAAGGATTTTTCCGTTACGTAACGGAAATAGAATGAAAAATTAAAATGAAGTTACTATCACGTAAATTTTAGCCCGAAATTAAAAAAGGGAATTCCTTTTGGAATACCCTCGTTCTTTTCATTTGGCATAAGTTAAGATTCATTTAATATCTTAATAATTTCTTCAGCTGATTCACTCTTTATAACTTTTTGGACTGTTGTACTGTTTTCAACTAAAGCAATAAGCCTTTTATACATCCTATCTAGATCACCCTCAGGTACCTTTCTTATGTTCAACAAGCAAATAAATTGAACCCTATGTTTGTCTGTCCATTCAATCGGCCTCTTTAATGTGCACACGGTCCAAAATGTTTCATCTGTTTCCGGCGTTAGTGGATGAGGGATGGCCACAAGATTCCCAAAGCAGGTTGGCGCGACCGCCTCCCTTTCCAAAACCAAATTCACATAATCTTCGGAGACAAGTTTTTGTTTGTATAATTCATCACACATAAAACGGATAACGCTTTCTTTATCCTTCAAGTCTTTATGAATAAAAACTTTGGATATATCTAAATAGCTCTGACCCTCACACTCTTTTCCAGACGATACTCCCTTCCGAATATTGGAAATATCTCCTTCCCCTAAAAAGGTATTAACGACTAGTACTGGAACGCCTATCTCTTCTTTTATAGGGATCGTACTAATAATAAAATCAATAGACGATAGATCGTATTCTTTTAATTGATAATAATTGGTTGTAGCCACAATATCGATTTCATCATTAAATTCATTTCGTAAACGATAAAACAAAAGCCTTGCACTCCCCACACCAGATGCACATACCACAAGTACCCGTTTTGCCTTTCTCTGCCTTGTCTTCATTCTTTCTAATGCTACCCCGATATGTAAGGCAATATAAGCAATTTCGTGTTCTCCTACCTCTCTCTCCAAATATTCTTCGATGCATCTGCTCGCAATAGCAGCCCCCTCAAAGGCACTAGGATATTTTCGTTTAATTTCCTCTAATAATGGATTCCGAATGTTCATGTTATATCGTAACCTGTTCATTGCAGGCCGAATGTGCAAAGTCAGCGCTTGAATGAATTCGGAATCGTCTTGAAAATCCCAATTTAATTCGGTTTTCAACCTTTCCAGCATGCAATGAATGATGGTGCCGAGTTCATCAAATTTACTAAATTCATTCAACGTATTCTTATGTATTAATTTTGTCCCCAACAAATGGACAATAATATAATCAATTTCGGATTTTGGAAATTTCAAACCCGTAAAACCCTCTACCTCTCTTACAATTTCATTGGCCACTATTTTTTCAAATGGATATTTTCCTATTAAATCTTGTTCAAGGTTTTCAATGACAAATCCTTCTTCAATTCTCTTGCATCCAATTGTGATATGGGTTGCCAAATTTTCGAGTGCAATGTCTGATACCTCAATTTTGTATTCATTCACTTTTTTTATGATCGTTTCCTTTACCTTTTCAAACAGATTTTGATCCAAAAGTTGAAAGGAATTACTGTCAATGTTTAAGTTGCTATTCCGCCGTAAAATATAATTTGAAAAACATAGCCGCTTCATATATTCATCGCCTTCTGTCTGCGAACCATGATGCGGTCTAGTAACTAACTTTAAATGATAACTTTCCAATAATTCACGGACGATTTTTAAGTCATTTTGAAGCTTTGGCTTGGAAACAAATAGCTCTTCTTCAAGACTTTCTAATTTTATAGGTTCCTTTTCTAATAAAAATCGTTTTAACATATACAAAACCCGATTTTCCTGTTCGGAAAAATCAGATTGGCTTTCATTTATTGGATCATTCGCATTAGAAATAAACTCCTGCTCAAACACTTCATAATCATTTATATCTAATAGATACCCTTTTCCTCGAACGGATTCAATAATGATTCCTAGCGAAGTGGATTGTGATTGAAGTTCTTTGATCTCAGTACGAATGGTTCTATCACTCACACCAAGTTCTTTGGCCATCCATTCGGCTGTAACAGGTTCTTTCTCCTTCATTAAAGACAACACGATGTCCTTTTGTCGTTTCGACACCATTTATCTACTCACCTTTCTTAATGAGTTGATCATCATACAATTAACTGCTTCCCATCTTCCGAGATATAACACACTAATTAAATAATAATAACAGTTTATCTCTTAAAAATTAATGTTATATCTATCAGTCTAAAAGTTCAATTTTCTTTAAAATGTTAATTCAAAATAATGGATAGGCTTAGATTTTGGGATGATTTACATAAACTGCACATCTCAAAATAAGCAAAAAAAGAAGCTCCCCATAAGTTTACTTAACTTATGAGAAGCCTCCGCTTAAATCCTCTATTTTATTCAATAACCCACTCATATCAAGGGGTTGAGCAGCTTATTACATCATGCCGCCCATTCATCAGTTAATAAAACACCAGGAAATCTTATTAAAAAACGGCTATAAATCAACATTTTTTTGAGTTTGTATTAAATAATTTGAAATAGTTTATAAAAATCACGAGGACAAACAGGAGGACAAAAGACTGTCTGTGCCTTGTAGATAGTGCCAATCTTGAGGGAATTGTACTGAAGAAGAAGGACAGCATTTATGAAATTGGGAAGCGGTCATACTCCTGGCTCAAAGTGATTAATTATCAATATGCAAATGTAATAATGAACGGGTATCCAAAAGACGAATTTGCTGGCTTTTATCCTACGAAGATGGTGGGTATGCGGGGGTTATGGAGCTTGGCGTTCTACAAGAAGAAAAAAAGAGAATTTATCGACTGCCTAAGAAAAAAGAAAATAATAAGTTTGTCTTTATTGAGCCTGTATCATGTTATGTTAAATATAGGGAGATAACAAAGGCTGGACTGCTGCGGCTTCCGTACTTCGTTTCAGTGAATGTGTAAAAGCCCTTCGAAAATGAAGGGCTAGTGAGCAACGAAAGAAAATTACACTTTTTCTAAAACTTTAGATTCAGATGTATATGCTGACTGATTGAAAAGCCTGTTCACTGATGCAATTGAGAATTATGATGAGTAAATTTATTTATCTGTTCACTTCAGAGCGTTAAGTGCGACCTTGGCAGCTTCTGCAATTAGCGCATTGTCATAGGTGGCATTCTGTGCATCGCGGCTAGATAGGACTGCGATGACAATGGGAGCTCTATTCGGCGGCCAAACAATCGCAATGTCATTCCGCGTTCCATAGCTTCCTGCCCCGCTCTTATCATCGACTTCCCAACCAGTTGGTGCGCCAGCTCGGATCAATGCATCTCCAGTGGAATTTCCCCACATCCAATCTGTCAGGATTTTACGTTTTTCATTAGGGAGCAAGTCGCTAACTGCGAAGGCCTTGAGGCTCGTAGCAAGTGCTTTTGGTGTGCTGGTGTCACGAGTATCTCCAGGAACTGCTGAGTTCAAATCCGGCTCGTAGCGATCAACCTGGGTAACGTTATCGCCAATCTGCCTCAGGGCTGTTTCAAATCCCTCAGGGCCTCCCAGCTTTTCTAATAAAAGGTTCCCTGCGGTGTTGTCGCTATATCGGACAGCGGCCTCAATCACTTCCCGAAGAGTCATCCCGGTATCTACATGAAGCTGTGTGACGGGTGAATACGAAACTATGTCCTCGCTTTTGTATGTGACTAACTGGTCGAGTTGTTCAATTGAGTAATGCTGCAGCAATGCACCAGCGGCTAGAGCTTTGTAAGTAGATGCGTAAGCGAACCGCTCTTTAGGCCGATAGGAAACCGTCCGATGTGTACCTGTATCGATAGCGTAGACTCCAAGCCGGGCATCATATTTGTTCTCGAGTTCTGCAAACTCACGGTGTATTTGGTGTACTGGCGCTTTTTTGACTGCCTTTTCGGGCTTGTCAGAAAGGTTATTGGTGCTCATTGACCAGCCGGTAAGGGGTACAATTGCAACCACTAGCAAAAGCAGGGCAAATATAAAATTATTTTTGCTGAAAATATCATGTGTTTTTCTCAAGATCTTAACCTCTTTCTATTAATATTAGATGTTCTGAAAATAGAATATTAACCAGCAGATTCAAACAATTTGAAACATATGTAATATTACATTACACAAAATACCACAATTGTAGTATTTAATCACATGTAATATTACACGTGTAATAAAAAGATGTCAATATCATTTTGTAGTTAGCTTTCCTTTTTCATTAAGGTCAAAAAAGGCCCGAAAAACCCGCTGGCTGATGATATTAGCTGCACTGTGCGGCTGCGCATAACCATCACGGAAGGCATTTGGTACAATAACAGCAATGGCAATCTTGGGATCATTGAATGGAGCATAACCTGCAAAAGAAAGATTCCAAGTCTTCACCCCATTTTTATAGGATTCCGAGGTCCCGGTTTTACCCGCGGCATTGTAGAGTTCGTCTTTAAAATATCCTCTCGCAGTTCCTTTGGAACCATGGGTGACCAGCCAAAAACCTTGTTGTACCCGCTTTAGCATCTCCTCACTCATATCTACCTGATTCAGCACCATTGGTTCGATTTCATCGATGACGTTGCCCGGTTCATTGCCATTCTTATTGGGTTCACGAATCTCCTTCACCAATTGGGGTTTCATCCGGAATCCTCCATTGGCAATCGTTGTAATATACTGGGCAATTTGCATCGGTGTATAGGTATCTAATTGTCCGATGGCAATTTGAAAGTAGGTGCTTGTATTGGTTCCTTTGATTCCTGCCGTTTCATTATGAAAACCAATTCCGGTCGGAATGCCTAAACCAAATTGGTTGAAATAATAGCGGATGGTTTCAATTTTTTTCGGATTGATATTCAATGTGCCATTGGGGACATACTTGCCGCCCATAATTTCTATCGCGGTTTTCCACATATAAACGTTTGATGAACGCTCTAATGCCTCTAATTCGTTAATTCTGTTCATGACTTGGTAAGAGGAAAAGGTTCCCGACCCCTTAAATCTCATGACCTCATCCAGCTCGATTTCCCCGAAATCCCTGACACCCGTTTGGTATCCGGTTAATACTGTGGCCCCTTTTACAACGGACCCCTGTTCAAACGCATAAGTGAAGGTTCCCGGTGTAAAATCGGTAAACTCCCGTGACTGCCTGTTATACACTTTTCCTGCCATTGCAAGAATGCGGCCTGTTTTCGGTTCCATCGCCACAACAAAGGCAGTGTCAAGCGTATCCGTATGCGGCTTTTGGATTGCACTGACTAACTCTTCCTGCATAATTTTTTCCACTTGGGCTTGGAATTCCATATCAATGGTCAGAACAATATCCTTGCCGCTCTTCCCCTTCGATACAGTCTCTGTACTCACCACATTTCCATTTGTATCTGTCACCGTTTTCACTTTTTCCTTTTGGCCTTGCAACACTCCATCATAAAGCTCTTCAATATAGCTTTTCCCGACGCGGTCATTCAGTTGGTACCCTTTAGACGTATAGTACTCTACCTTATCAGCCGGAAGGCCTTCATCTGCACTCGTTACTTCCCCAAGCATATTCCAAAATGTTTCCCCGTAGGTGCGCCCCCTCTTCCAATCGGTCGTGACATCCACACCCGGCAGATTTTCCAGATTTTCATCGACTTTCGCATATTCCTCCTCTGTTACATTTTCATTTTTGATCATCGTCGGAGTTAAAGCGATGGCAGAAGAAAGTTTCCTATAGATGGCTGCCAGGTTTTTGTCCATTGCCTGGAGATCGCTTTCTTTAATGCGTTTTAATTTTAATTGATATAAATCCTTGTCATTCAGCTTTTCCTGTTTGAATAATTTTTCCTCCTTCTTTGTGATTAAATCCGTGCCATTGTTATGTACCAACAACCAGATATCTTTCAAATCCCGATCAGTTACTTTATTGATCTCCTTATCAGTCATGGCCAAAAAGGTATTTAACTTTTTGGCCAGTTCAAGCAATTCGCCCGGCTGCGGATTTTTTGGCGGTGTATAGACAATCGCCTTTTCCGGAATATTGTAGACCACTAACTTATGATTCGTATCGTATATTTTTCCACGAGGAACTGAATAGCTGACGGGCGTCACATCTGTCTTCTCTGCCTGAGCCGCATAGGCTTCCCCTTTTATAATTTGGAGAACACCAAGGCGGAGGATCAGGATAGAAAAAAGAACAAAGATCATGAAAAAGAGACCATTCAGTCTCCATCGGATTGGGTTTTTTACTATATTATCTTTCTGCCTTTTCTGCATCAAAGCGTATCAGTCCTTTCATATTGGGAAGTTCGTGTACAAAGTTATCAAAATACTACAATTGTAGTATTTTGTCCAAAAAAGACCCAAAAAGGTGGGGTAATCCTTTCTGGAGTTTAATTATTAATATATCTTTTTATGATGAAGGATCTGCTTGGCAATCTCCGCTGCCTTGCTTCCTTGGGCCTGCCCATTCCAATTTTGAATATTAATGGCAAAATAAAAACGATCATCACCTTTTTCGACAAAGCCAATAAACCAGCCATTTACATTCTTTCCATTAATCATGCCCGTTCCCGTTTTTCCATACAACCGTCCATTCTTTTGGACATCGATTAAAATTGCCTTTTTTACCGCATCGATATTTTCTGCTTTATAATCCCATTGATTTTCTTCTAATTGGTATAATAATTGGACTTGTTCAATGGGTGATATTTTTAAGGAAGATTCCATCCAGTAACTATCCAAATTCCCTGAAAGATCCTCATTCCCATATTTTATTTTGTGAAAATAATCTTGCAGCTGCTTTCTCCCTACTTTCCGATCGGTATTTTGGAAATACCAATTAACGGAACGGCTCAAGGCAGTCGCTAAATTTTGATTTTGATTCCATTCTGAAAAGGGATAAATTTCCCCGTCCCAAACCTGTCCATTGTTATTCGCGGAAATCACATTGGATTCCAATGCAAATAAGGCAGAATATATTTTATAGGTGCTATCAGGAGAAATTCTCTGTTCACTCATCTCTCGATTATAAATTTGATATTGGTTTTTAGAGGAATCATATAAAACAAAGCTTCCCTTATAGCCCTTAAAATAGGAGCTTAGATCTTCATAGACTGCATTATTGCCGCTAAATCGGTACACATCATCTGGGCTGGCAATAGCTGTAGTGATTGGAGTAAGCAATAGCACAACAATTCCTAAAACAGCGCAGATGGCCTTGCTTTTCCATTTCAATAATAGAGAATCCCTAGAGAAGCTTGCAATGCACTGAATTCTTTGGGTGATTTGTTTTTTGGTGCCGCCTATCCCTGGAGCAAACTGTTCAAGGGTACGATCATATTTCTTATCCGCAAACCGAATGATGGTATGCCCATATTCAATATATCCGTTCTCATCCAAGAGATTTAAAACGGAAGCATCACAGGCTAATTCCCGATCGAATCGAATCCTTTTTAAGGCGTACCAAACGAACGGGTTAAACCAATAAATAATACGAAACAACCACATGACGTAATTCACGAACAGATCCTTGCTTTTATGATGGTACAGCTCGTGCAAAAACACGTACTTTAATTCAGTTAATGAGAATGCTTCTCCCGTTTTACTTGGTAAAAAAATATAGGGTTGAAAAATCCCAACCGTAATAGGCGAGGTAATAAGAGAGGTCTCCCGCAGCCTTATGTTTCTTTTCACCCCAACCAACTCTTTGCACGCTTCTAATAGTTCATTTAACTTTTGGTTATGAACTGCCGCAGCTGACTTTTTCATCTGATAGATTTGATAGTTTGAATAAACAGCAGCCGTAACAAAAAGAACTACTCCAATGACCCAAACTGTAAAAAATGTATGGTAGACGAAATCGGGCGTTGACTTGTTTACCGATACCGTGAAATCATGTAATAAATCGCTGTTTGGCGCCTGAGAAGCATCCACTCCATCCATTCTTTCACTCTTCGATGGCGCATCTCTATGAAAAAAAAGTAAACTTTTAAAATAGCGCGTTCCTTCTCCAAGGCGTAAATAACTCCAAGGTAAAAAGGCAGCAAGGATTGGAATGCAAAGAAAATACCAAATATGATAATGTGCTTTCACCGTCATATGATTGTTTAATAGCTTTTTAATTAACAGAATGATGAAAATAAGGAGGGATACCACGATTGTACTGGCTAAAATCCGCAACAGCATGGTATCCATTATTTTTCCCCTTTCTTATCTCTCATGGATAATATTTTCTTTAATTCCGAAATATCTTCATTCGATAACTTATCATTTTCAATAAAATTTAATATCATTGAATTTAACGTGCCGCCGAAAAACTGCTGCAAAAAGGATTTACTTTTTTGCTCAACATATTCGTGCTTTTCAACCAGTGCAGAATAAATAAACACTCGACCATCTTTTCCTGCGTGCAAAGCCTTTTTCTTAACTAGGCGCGCCAGCATGGTGTGAATGGTATTTGGCTTCCAATCACTCTTGTTTGATAATTTCTCCACTACCTCAGGAGTCGAAATCGGCTCAAAGTTCCATATAACCTTCATCACTTCATATTCTGCTTCTGATATTTGTGGAATATCCTTCATGATAACCCTCCTACTTTTACAACTGTAGTATTTATTATAGCAAGACGATCCAAATACATAAAGAATATTCGTGACTATAGCCTATGGTAAATAATCCCCCTGTGTGCTGGTTAAAGCATGAGTTTTTCTGACCATCAAATCCATTACTTAACTAACTAATCAAATAAAAAAATCAACCTAGATGGTCGACTATATTTTACAAATCTTATTAACCCAGCTGATTTTGCCGCTTCTTTGCCCTAATCAGCGTACTTTTGCTTATACCAGTAATATCTTCGACTTGTTTGTAAGAATTTGTTTCCAGCAGCTTCAAAGCATGTTCAATTTGTCCCTTTTTGAATTTCTTAGGACGTCCCTCTCAAAAATCCTCTCGCTGTTTCGATATACCCTTACCTTCCTATGTGCGCTCTACGATCATTTCTCTTTCAAACTCCGCGAACCCACTCATAATGGTTAAAATCAGTTTTCCTGTTGGATTATTCTCGACCAATCCCATATTCAAAACATGTACTTTGACACCCTGTTCGAACAGATTCCTAATAATTTGGATAGCGTCCACGGTCGAACGGGCAAAGCGGTCAAGCTTCGTTACAACAAGCGTATCACCTTCTTTTAAAAGAGAAAGCAATTCTTGAAACTGCGGCCGCTCTCTTTTGGTTCCGGTGAACTTTTCAGAAAAGATTTTGTCGCACCGTTATGTTCTAATGCTTGAATCTGCGCTTCTAAGTCATCCAACTGAAGATTTTAAGATGCCGAAGAAGCAGCAGAGTGTGGATGATCTGGAGAAAGAAGAAGATGAAATTCTCTTTTTAGAAAAAGAAGAACTTGCACATTTTCTTAATTAGCCCATTCAGAAGGACTAGACGTGGATACTTTGGTCTTTTCTGTACTTACCTATACTGGATTAAGAATAGGGGAATTATTAGCTTTAAAATGGACCGATTTTAACGAAAAACAAGGGACTATTCGTATCACTAAAACAATTTATAACCCAACTAAACACATTGAGAAATACCAGCTGCTTACACCAAAAACAAAAGGCTCCGCCTGTACCATTCGCATTGATGATATACTGGTGAGCATGTTAAAGAAGCATAAAGCTAAACAAAACGATATTAAATTAAAGAATAGGCTAGTCTACAAGGATAATGGTTTTATTTTCTCTCGTGAGGATGGGTACCCACAATTAAGAAAACTAGTGGAAAACAGGCTAAAAAGGCTGCTGAAAAAAGCAGGAATTGAAAAGAATATTACGCCTCACTCATTCCGGCATACGCATACATCATTATTGATTGAAGCAGGAGTTGGTATTAAAGAAATTCAACAGCGGTTAGGTCATACAGATATTAATACCACAATGAATATCTATGCTCATATGACCGCCAACATGGAAGAAAAGGCCTCCCAACAGTTTAGCAAACTGATGGAAGGCCTTCTTCAATAGTTGTTTATTTCATTTATTAATTTACGCGGAAAAACTTTTAAATATAGCTGATGGAACCTTGATATATCAGGGTTTTAAGTCCCTAATTACATCATGCCGCCCATTCCACCCATGCCGCCCATGTCAGGCATACCCATGCCTGAGCCAGCTGGTTCTGGTTTGTCAGCAACAACTGCTTCAGTTGTTAAGAACATAGCCGCTACAGATGCAGCATTTTGTAATGCAGAACGAGTTACTTTAGTTGGGTCAACGATACCAGCTTGAATCATGTTTACCCATTCGCCGTTTGCAGCGTTGAAACCAGTACCGATTTCTTCGCGCTTTAAGCGGTCAACGATAACAGATCCTTCAAGGCCAGCGTTGTGAGCGATTGTGCGTACAGGCTCTTCCATCGCACGTAATACGATGTTGATACCAGTTGCTACGTCGCCTTCTGCTTGGATTTCAGCTACTTTGCTGTATACGTTAAGAAGGGCTACACCACCACCGGATACGATACCTTCTTCAACTGCAGCACGAGTTGAGTTTAATGCGTCTTCGATACGAAGTTTGCGCTCTTTTAATTCAGTTTCAGTTGCAGCGCCAACTTTGATTACTGCTACACCGCCAGCTAATTTAGCTAAACGCTCTTGTAATTTTTCACGGTCAAATTCAGAAGTAGTTTCTTCTAATTGAACACGGATTTGGTTCACACGAGCTGCGATTTCATTAGTATCTCCTGCGCCTTCAACGATTGTTGTATTTTCTTTTGTTACAACAACTTTAGCCGCACGTCCTAAAGAGCCGATTTGTGTAGTTTTAAGTTCACGGCCTAACTCTTCAGTGATAACTTCCCCGCCAGTTAAAGCAGCGATATCTTCAAGCATTGCTTTACGACGATCACCAAAGCCTGGAGCTTTAACAGCAACGGCATTGAATGTTCCGCGAAGCTTGTTCACTACTAAAGTAGAAAGTGCTTCACCTTCAACATCTTCAGCTACTAATAATAAAGGCTTGCCTTGTTGAACTACTTGCTCAAGAACTGGAAGGATTTCTTGAATGCTAGAAATCTTCTTATCAGTGATTAAGATATATGGATTTTCTAAAACAGCTTCCATTTTGTCTGTATTAGTTACCATGTAAGCAGAAGTGTAACCACGGTCAAATTGCATACCTTCTACTACATCTAATTCAGTTGTGAAACCTTTAGATTCTTCAATAGTGATAACGCCGTCGTTGCCAACGCGCTCCATTGCTTCAGCGATTAATTGACCTACTTCTTCATCAGCAGCAGAGATAGAAGCAACTTGTGCGATTGATTCTTTGTTTTCGATTGGTTTAGAAATTGCTTTTAATTCTTGAACAGCAGTTGCAACAGCTTTTTCGATCCCTTTACGGATACCCATTGGGTTCGCACCAGCAGTTACGTTCTTTAAGCCTTCGCGAATCATCGCTTGAGCTAGAACAGTTGCAGTTGTTGTACCGTCACCAGCAACATCGTTTGTTTTGCTTGCTACTTCAGCAACAAGTTTAGCACCCATGTTTTCGAATGCATCTTCTAATTCGATTTCTTTTGCGATGGTTACACCGTCATTTGTGATTAGTGGTGAACCAAATTTTTTCTCAAGAACCACGTTGCGTCCTTTAGGTCCAAGAGTAACTTTTACTGCATTTGCTAGAGCATCAACACCGCTAAGCATTTTGCGGCGTGCATCTTCACTAAACATAATCTCTTTAGCCATTGTATAAAAACCTCCTCATATTGTTTAACTGTTTATTGTAAACTTTATCTATTTGTCAGGCTCGAACGCCCTCGTATTAGTGTTAAAGGGCACTGCACTTTTTTCTAATTAAGCGCCAACGACTGCAAGAATATCTGATTCGCGCAGGATTAAGTATTCAGTACCTTGATATTTAACTTCTGTACCGCCGTATTTTGAGAAGATGATACGATCACCTACAGAAACTTCTAGTGCTACACGCTCTCCGCTTTCAAGTACGCGGCCAGTACCAACGGCAACAACTTTTCCTTCTTGAGGCTTTTCTTTCGCTGAATCCGGTAATACGATCCCGCTTGCAGTTTTTTCTTCTGATTCAACAAGCTCAATGATAATACGATCACCTAATGGTCTTAACAAATCAAACAACCTCCTCAAAGATATATGTAATTCTGACTTATTAGCACTCTCTATTAATGAGTGCTAACACAATTATTATAATAATGAATCTCAAAATCTTTTGCAAGTGTGAAGCATAAAATTTACAAAAAAAATTGAAAAGCGAAACCGTCTAATGATTCCTTCTGACAACTTTATAAAGTATGGGAAAAACACGATATTCTATACCTTTTTTTTAAAAGTATTTCTAAATTGAAACAATCCCGGTATTAAGAGTAGAATGAAGAAAGTATATATTAATGGTTGGAGCGATTTGGCATCCTTAAAAATGGATGATTATAAATGAATTTGCCCAAAAGTAGAAAATAGAATCTAAAGGGGACTAGATATTTGAAACGAGAATATTGGATAATCTTAGTTGTTTACATCGCAATGCAATTTTCAAGTTTAATAGGTGTACCACTCTTTTTGTATGGCTTTAAATATTTTGGGATTAATCAAAGCCTTGCGGTTCCTTCATGGCTCCTCACAAGTTTTACGATTGCCTTATTAATTATTGTTTTTATGCTGCGAAAGGAAATGAACAATCACAGCTATAGAAAGAATGGTAGTTCATTCGGTATTTCGGTGGTATGGGCCTTTGCCGGCATCTTCCTTGCCCTATTTTCCCAATACGTTGCGGCATTCATTGAGAACCTATTAGGGGTGGAGATGGGGTCTGAAAATACAAAAGATATTCTAAAGATTATCGAGGCCTTTCCTTTGGCAATCATTGTTACGAGTATCATTGGACCCATCTTAGAGGAAATCGTTTTTCGCAAAATCATTTTCGGATCGCTTCATAATCGATATAATTTCTTTATCTCTGCACTTATTAGTTCGGTCATTTTTGCTGCAGCACATATGGAATTCCAGCACATTTTGCTTTATTCCGCCATGGGCTTTACGTTCGCTTTTCTTTATGTCATGACCAAGTCCATTTTCGTGCCAATATTTGCCCATGTCGCGATGAATACCATGGTTGTCTTGGTTCAGTCTATATATAAAGACGATATTGAACGATTGCAAAGACAAGCCGAGGCCGTTCAAAACTTTATCGGAGGATTTCTATGAGACGTTCACCCTTGTTTTCCGGATTGATTTACTTTCTCCTTGGAGGATTATTTACTTATTTCGCAATTGATGATGTTCAAAGTAACGGCTGGGGGTTTTTCAGCTACCTCCTTGTTTTATTAGCCACCTTTGACTTTGGCTCAGGCCTAAAAATGTTCATCTTTCACATCAAATACAAAGATCAGTTAAAGAAAAAGAAGCAGAAAAAAAATTAAGGTGTCAGGCACCATGTGAAGAATTCACATGGTGCCTGACACCTTTTTAATTCGCTGATTGGAAGCAGAAATTCGCTGATTGGAGGTCCAAATTCGCCGATTAGACCATCATATTCGCTGATTGGACAAAATAAATTCGCTGATAGAATAAATCACAGCCTGCAAATCTCATAAAAAACAGGCAGTAAAGCCTTTTTCCCTACTAATATCCAGGACTAATGCTCATGAGTAAGTCTCAAATCACAAAAAAACTGACTCAAAAAGGCTTTTTTCACCTTTTTTGAATCAGTTACCTTTCTCAAACAATTATTTCGATACTTGCTCCTTATTAATGACCATCCGCTCTTTCCCAAGGATAAAGATAAATAGGAAGGCCAGGCCGGCTGGGACGAGTGCCCATGTGAATGTGTGGACGATGGAATTTGAGAGCGCTTCTGTGATTTTGTCGAGAATTGGCGAGGGAATTAGTTTTCTCGCTTCCTCCGATAATAAGGCCCGCGAATCTCCGAAACTCTGTCCTTTAGGCATCGGTCCCATTCCTGCAAAAGCAGTTTCCAGCCCTTCTTTGAGATCACTTCGTTGGATCGTACCAAAAATGGTGATTCCGATTGTCATTCCTAACGAGCGAATAAAATTACTTGTCGATGTGGCAGACCCCCTTTGTTCCATTCCAAACGGATGAATCGCAGCCATGCTTAACACAGAAAAGGAGAAACCGACCCCTAAACCAATAATAATCATGTAAAGGGTCAACACCGCTCTTTTTGTATCTGGTGTAATCGTGCCCAATAACAATAACCCGCCAAGCAATATCACTCCGGAGATAAACATAATGTTTCGGTAGCTCATCTTCGTTGTCAAAAAACCACCCGCTTGTGCGGTAACGACCGAGCCAAGCATCATGGGCAATAATATTAACCCTGAATTAGTGGCTGTTCCGCCATACACCCCTTGCACAAAAATTGGGATGTACACCGTTGCTGCCATAAATGCTGCCCCGTAAAATAAGCCAACAATCGTACTTCCTGCGAACAAGCGGTTCCTAAACATCGAAAAGGATATAATCGGATCCTTCGCTTTAGTCTCCACAAATAAAAAGATTAAAAACAGAAGCCCAAATCCACCAAACAAGCTCAAAATCACCGTAGAATCCCAGTCATATTTCTGTCCCCCAAGTTCAAGCGCAAACATTAAACAAACAACCGCCCCAACCAAGGTAACAGCTCCCGACCAATCAATAATTTGTTTTTTGTGAATGGGAGATTCCTTATACGCGATAGTAATAAAGATCAGTGAAAGAACCCCTAGAGGCATGTTAATATAGAAAATCCAATGCCAGCTGATATAGTCTGTTATATACGCGCCAAGCAATGGCCCAAAAATACTCGATAAACCAAAAACTGCTCCGAACAGACCGCCCATTTTCCCACGCTTTTCAGGAGGAAACAGGTCAAACATGATCGTAAAGGCAATCGGTACCAGCGCTCCGCCGCCAATCCCCTGAATCGCTCGATAAATGCTTAATTGCGTGATGGTTTCAGCTGTTCCACACAATGCTGAACCTGCCATAAACAGGATCAATCCAAAAATAAAAAATCTTTTTCGTCCATACATATCTGATAGCTTACCAAAGATAGGCATTCCCGCCATCTCTGCGACCATATATGCGGACACAACCCAAACAAAACTCTCTAGACCGCCAAGATCGCCAACAATCGTTCCCATCGCTGTAACGACAATCGTATTATCCATCGACGCCATCAGAATCCCCAGCAATAACCCCGCAACCACCAATCCTAATTTACTATCTTTTGTCACCATCACATGTCTCCCTTATATCTGTGTCGTTATTTTTACCGTTGCCTTTGAATCGTGTGTGAAATCATCCCTGTATTCCACCACTCCGATTTGACAGCCGGGGCCAATTTTCACCTTGTTACCGCGGACAATATCGGCTTTTGTATTTTCAAGATAAATGTCATCCCCTTCAATAACTTTCGCACTGAGGGACCCTATCTCTTTTCCAAAGGGCAGCAGTGTGTTACTCCTTTTTTTCACCGTGATTTTCCCGCCGCCGATTTCCTCGGCACTGCTCTCCCCGAAACGAAGACCAACCTTAATTGTATCCGCCGTCAGTAAACCTTTAATCTCAAAACCGCCACTTGAATCAAATGTCTCATATTCCACATCACCATTCACCGCAATACTACCTTTAATGTTTGCCTCATCTCCAGTAAGTCCTTCGCCGACTTCCAGCAATCCTAAAATCTTGATTTTTTTCAAGTGAGCATTGCCGCCGACCATCATCGTCCCCATCACAAGTGTATCCTCTGCTTCCATATTCCTTTTGACCTCAGCTTCACCAAATACTTTTACCGAGCCTGTTTTGACATTTTCGGCGGCTTCACTTGTGCCATATACATTGAAAGCCAAACATTCCACGTCAGTAATAATTGTCCCTTCCCCGCGGATACTGATTTTATCGTAACGGCCGCCAGGGTAGCTTCCCGATCCATTGATAATAAGATTTCCGTTCTTTTCCATCATCTCTCTTTTCCCCCCTACTAAACCCTTCTGTTTTCAGCAACCACGGCCTTTTTATCCATCGAAAATTCCTCTGTATATTCAACGAGACCAATCTGACAATTTGGACCAATCGAGACCTGGTTTCCACGGACGATTTTAGCGTTAGTATTCTCAAGTTCAATTTTGTCACCCTCGATTAATTCCGCTTCCAGCTGTGGTTTAAAAAAGGGTTTAAGCAAATTACTGACTAAGGATGATCCTTTCTGCTTTACCCTAATCGTTTGCCCGCCGATTTCTTTTACTTTACATTCTCCAAACATCTTTATGTCGATATGGTCGGCATTTAGAAGTCCGCCAATCGTAAACTGCGATTCTGCTTTAAAGATTTCCGCTTCACAATCCTCACCGACCGTAAAAGTCCCCTGAATTTTTATTTCCTCACTTTTGACCTTGCCGCCCACGGTCCCTTTACCAGAGACTTTTAATTTTTCCACCGATAGGTTTTTGTCGATTCGTGCTGATCCATCAATCGATAGGTTTTGAGCCTCGAGATTCCCTCTGAACCTCCCATGCCCGTTCACCTTTACTTTCTCAGAAATGACATTTCCATTAATGATACCTGAACCATTGCAATCAAGTTCCATACATTCTAAATCGCTGTTAATCGTCCCTCTGCCATTTAATGTAACAACGCGGAACTGCCCGCCATTGGATGCACCGAAGCCATTAATCACCAGGTCTCCTCTGCTTTTCGTTTCCATCGTCATTCTCCTTTATAATAATTTTGCTTTAATCTCTTCCATGCACGTCATGAGCGACAGCGCAGTGACTACCTTCGTCCCGCGTTCAAAATGAAATTCTTCTGCATTTATGAGTAATAGACAGGATGACATCCCTAACTTTCGGGTAATCACTAACTCACAGCTTTTTTGCTTAATTAATGCTGTATGGTCCTTTAACACCTGCAAGACCATTTTCCCTTCCTCTAGGTTTATTTCACCCGATTGAAGCAATTTTTCTAAAACAAACACTTCCAGCATCCTTGTAAAATTAAATTCCAGACTGCCCTTTTCCTGTTCTAAGTAAAATTCGACAACGGCTGTCGAAACAATGTTACGTTTTATTAATTCATCTTTTCTATAATTTAAATTTGTTACATTGGGAGAGAACATGTCTGCTAGTTCATCTAAGGATAAGTTTTCCTTCATCGTTTGGATTTTTTCGATTCTTTCTAAGATCTTTTCCTTAGGAAAAAATGTTTCTTGACCTGTAAACGTAGACTTGCGCACAAACCATTCTTCCGGGATTAAGTCCTTTCGTTTCCATCTATATAGCTGTCCATAGGATATTCCCGCTAAGTCTAATAGGTCTTTCTTTGAGATTAACTCCTCACTCATAATAAAAACCCCTTTCCATAAACAATGTAACATAACACTGTTACGCATGTAAAGTGCAATTGTAAATATTAGGTTGTCCTAATTATAATTCATAAAAAAAGGCCTTCACGTTGATTAACGCGAAAGACCTTATAACCTTTTTAGTTTTTCTTAACTTATGAGCAAAATAGCCCCTGCTAAAATAGGGGTCAGAACCATCGCACTTTTTAACACAGGCTGAGGTGCGAAGTCTGTAAACTTGGCCCCAACATAAGAGCCAATCATTGTTCCTGCCACCACTTCAATTAACAGTGGAACGTTCAAATAACCTTGGAGATAATATCCAACTCCCCCTGCTAAAGCAATCGGCAGAATAACAAGCATGGTTGTACCTACAGATTGTTTAAGTGTAAGTCCTAAAATTAAAAGCAATCCGATTTGAATGAACGGTGCAGCACCAATCCCAAATGTCCCAGACAACAACCCGGTAACCAACCCGACTAATGCCGCTTTCTTAATGAGAAGAAGGTTGTTCGATACCTCTTTTTTGTAGTTTGCCTTTATTTTTTGAACTATAAATAAGCGTACGACCAAAATCACAGCTGAAAGAAATAACATCCCTGCTGTTAACCAATGCAAAGAATGGATTGGAATCAAACCAGTTAGCTTGGAACCCAAATAGGAAGCAACTGAACCAAAACCCCCTACAATTAAACCCGTTTTAATCGAGATATTTCCTTGTCGAAAATGACTGTAGGCACCTGACAAGGTAGTAAACACCATTGCAGCTAAAGATGTCCCTAACGCTACATGGATGGGAACTCCAAAAACAACTGTTAAAATGGCAATTATAAAGCCAGATCCTCCTGCCCCGACAAATCCTAATAAAACCCCAAGTACAAACATAGTCAGCACAATCGCCAACTTCATCCCCTCCGATTGCCAAACCCTAGATGTCCACTAGGAAATGTATTATTATATAGTCCTGATTATAGACTGATTTAAAAAGAAAATCACAGGTTCATTTATTATTGTACTAAAAAATTGAAAGTCATATCTGATTCGCCGTTTAAGCATACAAAAGAGCTTTCCACAAATTTTGTGAAAAGCTCTTAACTAATTATTGTTCTTCTTCCTCTAATTCCACCGTCGGATAATGCTTTAGAAAATAAACAAGCGATTGCAGCTCCACGGCTAGGTCAATATGATGGACCCTAATTTGTGGAGGAACATTTAAACGTGCTGGCGTAAAGTTTAATATCCCCTTTACATTCGAGCTCACAAGTCGATCAGTAATCATCTGTGCAACTGGGGCTGGAACCGTTAATATCGCAACGGATATATCTCCCTCAGATAAAACCTTCTCCAATTCATCCATATGATAAACCGGGACCTCGCGAATTGTCGTTCCCATTTTTTCTGGATCCACATCAAAGGCACATGCTATTTTCGTGTTATTATTTTTTAAAAAATTATAATTTAAAAATGCCGTGCCCAGATTTCCTACCCCTATTAGTGCAACTTTGGTTAATTCATCCTGATCCAAAGTTTTACGAAAGAAGGAAATTAAATAATTGACATTATACCCATAACCTTTTTTTCCTAATGCACCGAAATAAGAAAAATCGCGGCGAATCGTGGCTGAGTCTACCTTTACGGCTTCACTTAGTTCAGCTGATGAAACCCTTTGTTTACCGGAAGAATGCAAATTTTTTAAAAATCGGTAGTATAGGGGCAGCCGTTTGGCTGTCGCCTGTGGTATTTTCATTGTTTCATTACTCATAATCTCCCACACCCCATGTATAATTTAGTTAAAAATCATTTAACTATTTCGTCTCTCTTAAAATCACCATTTTTACCGCCCGTTTTTTCGACAAGATAAGTAGGTCCAATCACCATACCTTTATCAACGGCTTTACACATATCATAAACCGTTAAAGCACACGCTGAAGCAGCTGTTAACGCTTCCATTTCTACCCCTGTATTCCCCTTGGTTTTAACGGCTGCAGAAATATTTAAACGATAATTCTCTTCTGTGTCCTGTTCCCAGGAAAAAGAAATATTAACCCCTGTTAAGGGAATCGGATGGCACATCGGAATCAAATCCCAGGTCTTCTTTGCTGCCATGACCGCAGCTACCTGAGCCACTGCTAAGACATCGCCTTTTTTTATCTCGTTATTCGTAATTCTATCGTAAATTTCTTTCCTAACTGTAATACTGGAATGAGCAAGTGCCGTCCGTGCCGTTTCTGGCTTATCACTGACGTCAACCATTTTTGCTCGGCCTTCTTCATTAAAATGCGTAAATTCTGCCATAAAAAAATCCTCCCTTCAAATCATACACTATTTTTCCTGATCTGTCTGTGAAACTTTGAACGAAACTCAAGGTTTTTGTCGATTTAAGACTTTCAACCACCTAATCTGCGCCGCAGTTGATTGCCGATATACCGGGAATAAGGTACACTTAACCTATGTAATAGAGGTGAATGAGTATGATTTTGTTACAGGTTAATCAACTACAAAAATATTATGGTGCTGACCTTATTTTATCGAATATTAAATTAGAATTACAAACTCGAGACCGTGTGGCACTAGTTGGGCGCAACGGTGCAGGAAAATCGACATTATTGAAGATTATTGCTGGCCACTTGTCGCATGATGGCGGTGAAATCATCAAGCCAAAAGAAGTTATGATTGGCTATTTAGCTCAAAATACTGGTTTAGAGTCCACTTTGTCGATATGGGACGAGATGCTGACTGTTTTTGAACCGCTGCGTTTAATGGAAAAGTCACTCCGAACCCTTGAAGAACAAATGGCCGACCCTAATGTATTTGAAGACAATGGAAGATACGAGAGAATCCTAAAAGAGTACGACCATCTTCAAGTGAAATTTAAGGAGCAGGGTGGATATCAATACGAGGCAGAGCTGCGTTCCGTACTCCATGGATTAAATTTCCCTGATAAATCCTTGATGATATCTAGTTTAAGCGGCGGGCAGAAAACGCGTCTTGCCCTTGGTAAGCTGCTATTAACCAAGCCTGATATCTTAATATTGGACGAGCCGACCAACCATCTTGATATTGATACACTCTCCTGGCTGGAGCAATACTTGCAAAGTTATCACGGGGCTATTTTGATTGTTTCCCATGACCGCTATTTTTTAGATAAGGTGGTTACGCAGGTCTATGAGGTCTCCCGTAAGCAAATCCAACGCTTTACAGGCAACTACAGTTCCTACCTTGATCAAAAAGCGGCAAATTATGAGCGTGATATAAAGCTTTTTGAAAAACAACAGCAAGAGGTGGCAGATCTTCAAGATTTTATCAACCGGAATTTAGCACGTGCATCAACGACCAAACGGGCCCAAAGCCGTCGTAAAAAGTTAGAGAAAATGGAGCTCATGGACCGCCCTTTAGGGGATGAAAAGTCGGCAACATTCTCGTTTGAAATTGAAAGACAAAGCGGAAATGACGTGTTAACGGCCGATTCCCTTGCTGTCGGTTATCAAGGCGAAAAGGTTTCAGAAGCCATTTCTTTTCGTGCCTATAAAGGAGAAAGCATTGCCTTAGTGGGCCCAAATGGAATCGGTAAATCTACTTTATTAAAAACCATTATTAAAAAGCTGCCTGCCCTAGACGGAACCATTCTCTATGGAACAAACCTTTCCATCGGATATTACGATCAGGAACAGGCGGAATTAACTTCCAACAAGCGTGTTTTGAATGAACTCTGGGATGATTACCCGTTAAAAAACGAAAAAGAAATTCGAACGGTTCTTGGAAATTTCTTATTTTCCGGTGATGATGTTTTAAAAATTGTCTCGACTTTAAGCGGCGGGGAGAAAGCTCGACTTGCTTTAGCTAAGCTTATGTTGGAAAAAGCCAATGTTTTAATTTTGGATGAGCCCACCAACCATTTGGATTTAGATAGCAAGGAAGTTCTTGAGAATGCATTAATCGATTACCCTGGAACGATTCTTTTTGTTTCACATGACAGGTACTTTATTAACCGGATTGCCACAAAGGTCTTGGAACTAAGTCGTCATAGAAGTACGGAGTATTTAGGGGATTATGATTATTATGTAGAGAAAAAACTGGAGCAGGAAGAACTGGCTGCACTTGCCCTGGCGGATTTCCAAAAAAAATCCTCACAAACGGATATATTGGAGAAAAATACTTATCAACAGGATAAGGAAAGTAAGAAACAAGAACGCCAGCGAAAACGAAGATTAGAAGAAGTGGAACAAAGAATTGAAGAGTTGGAAGAACAAATTCAGGAATTCGAACAGCAACTATGTGATCCTGATATCTTTCAAAATCATGAAAAAGTATTAGAAATCAACTTAAAAAATGAAAAAGCCAAGGTGGAGCTCGAGCAACTAATGGAAGCATGGGCGGAGTTGGCAGAGTAAAACCGAGCAGTGCTCGGTTTTTTTCTTTTTGATTAGACATATATCGACAACATTCGATATATGCACTTTTTAAAAAAATTATTCACTTTTCCACAAGCTTATTCACATTGTAAACAAAGTCTTTTCAATGCTTTTTTCACTTTTCCACAATATCCACAATAATAACCCCACTTATCCACATTATACACAGAAAACAGCCCACTTATCCACATTTAAGATTATATCTATGGATATCTAAAAAATCTTATCAACAAAAAAACTCTTCTTATCCAGAAGAGTTTCTAATTATATAATTCAATATCTAGTCCAGGATTGGCGTTTAACGTCAAATTTGCTCGAATTCCCTTTTCAAACATCACACTTCCCGCCGCAGCGATCATTGCCGCATTATCAGTACATAATGATAATGGCGGTATGACTAATTCAATCCCAGGTTTCTCTGAAAAAACCTTCTCTAACGCCTGCCTAAGCCCTTTATTTGCGGCAACCCCGCCAGCTACCAATACTTGCTCTACGCCGTATTCTGTGACAGCTCTTTCTGTTTTTGTTACTAGCACTTCAATGACGCTATCTTGAAAACTTGCCGCTAGGTCCTCAGGGGCAATCACCTCACCACGCTGTTCAGCATTATGGACCGTATTAATAACAGCGGATTTTAAACCACTAAAACTAAAATCATAGGAGCCTTCCTCCAGCCATGCCCGAGGTAAGTTAATCGTCGGATTTCCAGCCTGCGCCAAGCGGTCAATATGAGGTCCGCCAGGGTACGGCATATTTAATGTGCGGGCTACCTTATCGTAGGCTTCCCCTGCAGCATCATCTCTTGTTTCTCCAATCACTTCAAAATGACCATGTTCCTTCATATACACCAGCTCTGTATGCCCGCCTGAAACAACAAGAGCAATAAGCGGGAATTTCATTTCGGTTACCAACCGATTTGCATATATATGTCCAGCAATATGGTGAACAGGAACTAGTGGTTTGTCCGCTGCAAATGCTAATGCTTTCGCAGCATTTACCCCGATTAAAAGGGCACCCACTAGTCCAGGTCCCTCTGTGACAGCAATGGCATCAATCTCAGCAAACGTAATATTTGCTTGGTTCAATGCTTCCTCGGTAACAATGGTAATTTGCTCAACATGGTGGCGGGAAGCAATCTCTGGAACAACCCCACCAAAACGTTTATGACTTTCAATCTGAGATGCCACAACATTCGCAACAATTTCACGGCCATTTTTAATGATTGCTACAGCAGTCTCATCACAACTTGTTTCAATTCCCATAATCCATTGATCTTTTATCATATATTTACCCACATCACTAAACCATCTTCCTGATTATCAGAATAATAATTTTTACGGATTCCTCCATTTTGAAAGCCTAGCTTTCGATAAAGAGATTGTGCCACATGATTGGTCACACGCACTTCAAGTGTCATGGTCTTTGCTCCCATCTCCCGGGCTACTGACATCATTTTTCGCAATATAGCTTCCCCAAGATTCCGGCCCCTAAATTCAGGCAAGATTGCTACATTCGTAACATGGGCCTCGTCAATGACAATCCACGCCCCGCAGTATCCAAGAATTTTATTATTTTCTTCTAAAACGATATAAACAGCAAATCGATTATTGTGTAATTCATTATAGAAAGCTTCACGACTCCATGGAGTAGTAAAAGATGCATGCTCTACTTCTAAGATCTGATCAATATCCTCTTCCCTCATGTTACGAAAAACAAATGAATCTACCATAACTCTCTATTCCTATCCATTTCATATTTTTCCTTTCGCTTCTAACCATTTTGCTTCTGCCTCAGCTAAACGGATATAATTTGGGACAAAAGAATGTATGTCCTCTCCAGGTTTATCCTTGCCAAGAAGGGCAAGCTCAGATGGGCGAGGATTTTGCTCCGTAATCGCTGCAAAAACAGCCTGTGATCCCAAATGGTCAGCGATTGCTGCTTGATGGAGTAATAAATCATTTCCGATAAATAAGATTGATTTACCGGCCCCTTTTAGAGACTCTGCCCAATCGGCTAACATGACCAAGCGATCCTCTTTTACCGTTAGGAATTCACTACCTTGATTTTGGTATAATCCCGTATACACTTGTCCCCTTCTAGCATCAAATAGGGGTGATACATAGCCATCAAAATAACGGCTGACACCTGATGCTAGGATTTCAAGGCTTGAAATCCCGACAAGTGGAATGTTTAGGGTCCATGCTAACGTTTTAGCAATGGTAACCCCAATTCGAACTCCTGTGTAGGAGCCCGGTCCTTTGGCTACTACAATCTTCCTTATATCTGCAGGCACCCGCTCACAATCCTTCATCAGTGTTTGAATAGCAGGCATTATTCGAACAGAATGGTTCTTTTTTAAGTTGGTGATATATTCACCGAGTACTTGATTCTCTTCTAAAAGCGCAACTCCTAATGCATAATTAGAAGTATCAATCGCTAATATGGTCATGAAAATGTCTCCTTACATAATTGCTCGTATCTTTTTCCTTGTGGTACAAAAACCATTCGTCTCTGGTCCCCTTCTTCACGATACAAGAAGATGGTCAGTCTTTCCTCGGGAAGCTGCTCTTCAATTAAATGGGCCCATTCCACTACCGTCACTCCGTCCCCTTCAAAGTACTCGTCAAATCCTAGGTCTTCAAAGGCATCTGCCACTCGGTAGACATCCATATGATATAATGGCAATTTTCCTTTATATTCTTTAATAATGGTAAATGTCGGGCTGTTGACGGTTTTCTTAATTTCTAAGCCTTTAGCTAACCCCTTTGTGAAGGTTGTTTTTCCTGCACCTAAATCACCTTCCAGTGCAAGGACATCTCCCGGTTGTAAGAGTCCGGCCAATCTTTCGGCAAACTGGGAAGTCTCCTCAGAATCCGTTGTAATACGTTCAAATTGTTTCATTCTATCACCTTTTTATTTTAACATCGTAGCACATATCTTCATTTTACCTTATTTATCTGCAAAAAAACCTTAGGATTTCTCCTAAGGTGCCTATTTCATATGTAGTTTACCTGATTTTTTACAATTGAGCAAAAAACGGCATAAAAAAAGACGAAACCTTGTTTCGTACTCATTTTACAATATAAATGGCGGTCCGGACGGGACTCGAACCCGCGACCTCCTGCGTGACAGGCAGGCATTCTAACCAACTGAACTACCGGACCAGAGTTTTTTCAAGCTATGCTTGAAAATAACTTAATTGCGGGGACAGGATTTGAACCTGCGACCTTCGGGTTATGAGCCCGACGAGCTACC
>NZ_JMLP01000021.1 GCF_000686805.1 Bacillus sp. UNC41MFS5
GCTAACTCACGTTTTAAGTTAGTGGAAGCTCCTTTATACGGAAAGATAAAATGTGAAAACCCACGAATATCAGAGTGCTAACCGCAGTTGAGATTTTTGCCTTCGTGCCGTGTGCTTAACTTTTTATATTAATATGAAAGGAGTAATCTTATTCATTCTCAGCTTTAAAAAGTATCTCAATCTCCAAATTGCCTGTCAAGGAGAGCACTTGACAGCCAATTTGGAGATTGAGGAGCAGTTAGTAAGCTGAGAAGGAGATTCCCTAGCCTTGAAAAGGCTGAAACCTGTGACTATTATACTATTACATATTATTCATGAAAAACAAAATATTGAATTTCACCAAAAATTTTTTCGTTGATCTTCTTGTTTTCATCTTTTACATAGATTGTAATGTTGACAAAATTATGTTTTTAATATAATATTTTTTCTTTCTTTCATTTTCTCACTAAATTTTTATTTATTTCTTTAAGAAAAAGGGACTTTATTAATCCTTTTCTTTTAATTTTTAATAAAATTTTCATTTATGGTCTATTCATTTAGCAGAATATGTTCAATTTTGCAATTAATCCATATTTCTTCAATAATTTCACAAATATATCATAATATTACACAATTCCGCATTGTTCTACATTCCATTTCTGATACACCTTAAAATCGATAGATTTTCTCCAGTAAAACATGGTATATACACTTATCCCGCTTACTAAACATCGACTTAGTAAATCGCCACATGACTTTCGGTTTGGTCAGCCATTGAATTTTGCAATATTTTTTTGATTTTCGAGGACTTTCTTCGCAAGGAACTTCTTTACCGGTTCAACCATAGCGCCCAGGATGTTAAAAATTTTCCGGTTCTGTTCATCGAGCGAGTTCCGGAGAAATTCTGTTGCGACCATACCTGGACTTAGCGTGCCCACTTTGATATTTGTCTGCTTGGCCTCGATAGCCAATGAGCGGGTAAAATAGCTGACAGCACTTTTTGAGGTACCATACAAAGTCATCTTTTCGCGCATCATCCCATTGCTGCCGAATCCCTCTATGTTAAAGATTTGCCCGCAGCCTTGTTTTAACATGTGATGGAAAGCCACATGGCATCCATTCATCATACCTTTAAGATAGGTGTGAACCACCTTATCGTTCGCCTCTTCGTCCAGTTCCCAAAAGTATTTTCGCTCTTGGTCAATTCCAGCATTATTAATCCAAATATCAATCGTGCCAAACTGCTTTTCAGCATAATTCCACAACTGCTCCAATTCATCCCGATTATGTACTGCTGCCGCATACCCTTCAACCATATCGGGATACATTTCTCTAAGACTTTGTAATGCGGTATCAACACTTTCCTGTGATTGTCCATTGATCATGACCCTGCACCCTGTCCGTAAAAATTCCCGGGCCAGGCCATAGCCAATTCCTCTTGTACTCCCGGTAATGACAACATGCTTCATAACTTGCCAACTCCATTTCTATGAGAATACTGAGTACCTATTAATGCCATTATATGACTTTTTTTCAGTGGACATAGGCTGCTGGCAAGTGATGAATATATAAATTTCGTGAACAGATCGCCAAGATGATTTCTCTTTAGATACTTATATAACTTGCTCACTAACAATATACTTCATTATAATGGTAATATAGACGAACTCTGAAAAAATCTCTTTCATCCATTTCTATTTTATCTTCCAATTATTCTTCTTAATTTTTACTCACTATACACCTATGAAACTTCAAAATTCTGTACTCCATTTCAACAGCATGATCTCTCTTCTTGTTACTGTATATTTTTTTCAGCCACATTTTTCTGGACTTTTTATTTTTAATAATTTATTATAATGACTAAATAATAATTATTATAAATACTATTTAATAATTATTATAATTATAGTGTCTAAGTTTTTTACTAGATACATAATTATATATAAATAAATTTACATAAAAGGAGAGATAAGAAATATGGATGCTAAGCAAAATGGTAACATCGAGGGATGCCCGTTTCACGGCGGTGCGACTAGTGTCAAATCAAGTGGTACGACCAATCGGGACTGGTGGCCCAACGCGTTAAACTTGAATATACTCCGTCAACATGACAGAAAATCGAACCCTATGGGAGAAGACTTTGATTATACAGAGGAATTTAAAAAGTTAGACTATCCTGCGCTTAAGCAAGATCTTCGTGATCTCATGACAACCAGCCAAGATTGGTGGCCTGCTGACTATGGCCATTACGGTCCTTTCTTTATCCGTATGTCATGGCACGCGGCCGGTACCTACCGTTCTGGAGATGGCCGAGGAGGCGGCGGAACTGGCAACCAACGGTTTGCCCCGCTTAACAGCTGGCCTGACAACGCAAGCCTGGATAAGGCCCGACGACTACTTTGGCCAATTAAGCAAAAGTATGGGAACAAGATTTCATGGGCTGACTTGCTTGTACTGGCCGGTAATGTTGCGATTGAAGACATGGGTGGTCCGACAATCGGTTTTGGAGCAGGACGTGCTGACATCTGGCATCCGGAAGAAGACATTTATTGGGGTACTGAAACGGAATGGCTTGGGGATAATCGTTATACAGGTGATCGTAACCTTGAGAATCCACTTGCTGCTGTTCAAATGGGGCTTATCTATGTGAATCCGGAAGGTCCAAATGGTAAACCAGATCCGGTCGCAAGTGCCAAGGACATTCGTGAAACCTTTGCCCGCATGGGAATGAACGATGAAGAAACAGTGGCTCTCATTGCCGGCGGTCACACTTTCGGTAAGGCACATGGTGCTGGTGATGCCGCTCATGTTGGTCGAGAGCCAGAAGCGGCTCCGATTGAAGCACAAGGCTTAGGATGGATCAACTCCTACGGTTCCGGTAAAGGACGTGACACGATCACGAGCGGTATTGAAGGTGCTTGGACCGCGAACCCAACACAGTGGGATAATGGTTACTTTGAACTATTATATGGTTATGAATGGTGGCTGACAAAGAGTCCTGCAGGTGCATGGCAGTGGCTGATTGTCGACCCTGCTGAAGAGCATCTTGCCCCAGATGCAGAAGATTCGTCGATTAAAGTGCCAACGATGATGACCACGGCTGATATGGCTTTGCGTCATGATCCTATCTATGAGAAGATTGGTCGTCGTTTCTACGAGAACCCGAATGAATTTGCCGATGTATTCTCCCGCGCATGGTTCAAACTGTTACACCGTGACATGGGTCCTAAAGCAAGATATCTAGGTCCGGAAGTTCCGGAAGAAGATTTCGTCTGGCAGGATCCTGTACCAGCTGGTAATTATGAGTTAACAGAAACTGATATTGCTGATCTTAAAGCAAAAATCTTAGACTCGGGATTGACCGTTAGCAAGCTAGTAACCACGGCCTGGGCTTCTGCCAGTACCTATCGTGGCTCTGACCATCGCGGAGGTGCCAATGGTGCCCGCATTCGTCTTGCTCCACAGAAGGATTGGGAAGTCAATAAGCCAGAACAACTGGCACAAGTGCTTCAGGTACTAGAAGGCATTCAAAAGGAATTCGAAAAAGAAGTCAGCCTGGCCGATTTGATTGTCCTTGGCGGTTGTGCCGCTATCGAGAAAGCAGCCAAAGAGGCAGGCTTTGATGTAAATGTTCCGTTTGCTCCTGGTCGCGGTGATGCAACCCAAGAACAAACAGATGCTGAAAGCTTTGACGTGCTGGAGCCTGTCGCTGATGGTTTCCGCAATTATCAAAAGCAGCAGTTCAGTGTAAGTCCGGAAGAACTGCTAATCGATAAAGCTCAACTTTTAAACCTGACTGCACCGGAAATGACCGTTCTTATTGGTGGGATGCGTGTTCTGGGTACGAACTATGGCGGCACTGCACACGGCGTATTCACCGATTCTGTAGGACAACTCACGAATGACTTCTTTGTAAACTTGCTTGACATGGGAGTGGCGTGGAAGCCTGTCGGAGCAAACGTCTATGAAGGACGCGATCGCAAAACAGGTGAAGTTAAACGTACAGCGACTCGAGTGGACCTCGTGTTTGGTTCAAACTCCGTCCTCCGTGCCATTGCAGAAGTGTATGCTCAAGATGATAACAAAGAGAAGTTTGTCCGTGACTTTATCGCGGCTTGGGTTAAAGTGATGAATGCTGACCGCTTTGATCTTAAGGCGGTTGAACAGAAAAAAGCTCAATTAGCAGGTATGTAAGTTTTACGAAGAAACCGCCGTTGATTTGACGGCGGTTTTTGTCTTTGATGCCAGGCACCATCCAAATAGAGATTAATAATTCCCTGAATTGTTCCTCTCAAAATATCCCGCAATAGCCGGAAAACTCAAGAATTCCTTCCTCATCTCCCGAAACGAAATGGCCCCCTTTCCTCTAGTAAGCTCAAAATCTAGTGAATATTCATGACAATTCACTGGGGAATGATGAAAACTTTTAGAATAGAATTGAATTGCCTCTTGCTTGTTGCCTGCAAAGATAAAGACAAAATCCTTGTGGTTCATTTTCAATGAGTAGATGCCAACTTTATGAAAACCTAATACATTATTTTGAATCATTCCCTTTACTTTTTTATGGTCCGCTTGGTCTAAGTCGATTTTTGACATATGGTCATCTAATGAAATTTTCTTCTCCGCAAGTAAGTGGTGGATGTAATGGGCCAATGCTGATTCTTCAAAACGAAGACAATCCATGTAAAGATCTTTCACAATCATGTGATCACCCCTCAATATAAGTATTTTCGGCTAAATAGAGGTTACAACGGCAGATTGGATTCCTTTCGTTCTTCAATCCTTCCTGTTTCCTGGTTGTAATTTACAGCGAGGCTTCCAACGGGACCATTTCGGTTTTTAGAGATAATGATTTCAAGGGAATGATCCTGCGAGTTCTTGTTATAATACGCTTCACGATACACGATACAAGAACAAAATGACATCGGCATCCTGTTCGACACTGCCCGATTCTCGAATATCAGACATCATCGGCCGTTTATCAGCTCGTGATTCCACTGAGCGATTGAGCTGCGCCAGACAAATAACGGGGCAATCAAACTCCTTCGCCATCGTTTTCAGGGATTTCGATATTTCAGTGATTTGTAAATGAGAATTCCCTCCGAAAAATTGTCCTGAACGGATAAGTGTTAGATAATCGATAAACAGGATTGGTTTCTTGTGTGGAAATTGATTCATCAGCTTTCTCGTTTTTGCTCTCATTTCTGCAATCGTTTGGCCTCCCCCATCAAAAATTTGGATATGGGTTTCACTGAGGTTACTAATCACATCTGACCATCTATTCTTTTGATTTGAATTGAGCATTCTTTTTGGATCCCTCATTTTAGCCCGGTTAAAGCCCCCTGTCGAAGCCATTAATCGCGAAGTTATCAGCTTTTCAGGCATCTCTAAGGAAAAGACGAGCGGCAGAAATCCTGACCAGCCCGACATTTTTGCAAAATGGAGCATCATGTCGGTTTTTCCCATTGATGGTCTTGCTGCGAGAATCGTCACTTCCCCATTCCGAAAGCCACCCGTTACTTTATCGAGGTTTTCGATACCCGTTGTTGCCTGTTCCGTGAGTTTTTGATCTTCCCAGGGAGCCTCATAGATATCTGCCAACGCATTTTGCAGTGAGGTGTGATCATCCATTTTCATTTGGTTAATTTTATCCAATTCAGCAATGACTTTCGCAATCTCCCAATCATTCATCGCAGCAACGGTTAAGATGTTTCTCTTTTCTCGTTCCTTCCACGAGTCAAGAATCAGTTTCTCCATTGCATCAAATTTCTCCACGTCCGCATATGATAACAGCTCAGAAAGGTAAGACATACCCCCGAATAATTCGAGGTCAGGTAAGGTAGTAAAGGTAATCAAATCAACATTCTTCCCTACACGGTTAAACTCGACCATTCTTAGCATGATTTCTTTATGCCGTGTACTAGCTAGCTGTTCAGGTTGGATCACAGTATCCTTGAGCAAATACTCCGCCTTCATCAAGCTTCCTAAGAACGCTTTTTCCGCGATACTCATTCCTCTTCACCTGCCGTAAAATCGAGGTTAATTCCACGTGGAATATCTCTTCCTGCAGAAAACGGTACGGTTGAATGCCTTTGTACAGGCCTTTGCTCCTCTTGATAGGCATCGATTTCTTCTACGGTCAATAGATTTTCATTTTGCCAGTTTTTCAGAATTCCAACCACATAGTTCAACTTTCGCTTGTTACTAGCACAAGCAATATTCATGGCTTTTAAAATGATCTCTTTCGGCTGCAAGAAACTAGAATCATCTAACCAAGATAACAGCTGCTGTTTCGCATTTACGTTCGTGAAACCAAATCCATTATTGTCCCAAAAATCAACAATTTCTTTAACAACCACCTCTTTTTGATTCGTTCGTGACGGATGCTCGCTGTCTGGATTTTCCACTATATTTGGTTGAAAAGATTCTTGTTGTTTTTTATTTTTATTTTTATTTTCATTTTCTTTTTGTCCACGTACCGTATAACTAATCGAGTACGAATCATCTAACTGCTCGTAATCCTCTTCTATGTATGGATAACTTTCATCTTTGCCTCTATATTCCCCGGCAAATAACAGTTCTTCTTGTCCACAAAACGAATCAAAAAGACTACGCATTTCTTCCTTAAGAATGGATTCCGAAACATATCGAATCAGCGAGGTATCCACCACTTCCTTTAGTTCGGAATAAATACAATCCATGATCGGTTTCCCGCCTTTATGCAGGTTATTTCTTGCCCAGTCTTTAATTGCAAGTTCTCTTGTTTCTGGATTGTAACGAATCAATTTGTGAAGCTCGGTGAACCGTTCCATTAACGCCTGCACACTCTCAATCGAATATCCCAAATCAAAAGCCATCTGTTTTTTGGTAATTTTATAGATTCCAATTTGGGTCGTTTCTGGATTGGTAAGTAGATACAAATAGAAATATTTGTCCTCCGGACTCATCTCCTCAGAAACCATTGGATTCTTCCAAAAATCCGTGCGCACCATTCGATACTTTGCCATCTTCCACCACTGCCTTTCTTCTACTAAAATTCCTTCAAACTTTATATAGAAATAAATGAAGAAAAAGGTCATATGTTTTTCATTTAAATGTGGATAATTTATGACACCTTTTCATCACCTTGTCCTTTGCGAGGGCTTTTAGTGAAATTCCTCGTCTCAATTCCTCTACAATATATCGAGATCGGTGAAATCTAGCGAATGACCATTTTTCATATTTGAGGGCTATTTTAGAGCGTAAACGTCAAAAAACGCCTCCAAATGTGATTTTTGGAAGCGTTTTTTGCAATTTCAGTCACTTTTGAGCTTATTTTCGTACGAAGCTATTTATACTGTTTTAGGAGAACAATATGATACTATTCGCATGGACCTGAATTGGGTGTTTCTACAACGGGACATTTTTCCCCATCTCTGATTCGGGAAGTCTGTTTAATTGATTAAACGTTAATCCCGATACGTTGACTTCGCCCCATGGATAAATCCAGGGGATTCTTTTTTAAACCTTCATAAAAGCTGCCTGTCGGCGGTGGCTTCCAGGTCTTACTACTTCTCCAGCTCATTACGACATGTAGTAAAAACTACATACCGCAGCCCAATCATAGGCACTACGCCACTGCCCTTTTAGCTTCATTGTGCGAGACAATGGGAGCTAAAAGGACTCGACGATACTTTGTATCTCCTATTTTAGGTAGTTTCCGATTTTTCGTTATTTGTTTATTGACAGACTTATCCAATATATTTATGGCACCTACTACATCCCGATGTCCTTCAGCGCCGCACTGACAGTCGAAGTTTCGATTCCTTTGTTTGCTGAATTCTCCACATGACGGGCACGTGCCGGAAGTATAGGACTCTTCCACAAGTTGGAATTTAGCTCCTCGAAGTTTTAATTTGTATTTTATTTTTTTGATTAATTGCCCAAAACTCCAATTAGACAATTGTTGACGAATTTCTTTACGGTTTTTCTTTTTCTTTTTCGTATTTTTTTGAACGCCATCCGGGGTTCCTATATAGAGTGTTTTAATTTGGTTTTCCACACACCAATCCGTGACCATTTTCGAAATAGCATGCAATAGATACTCCATTTTCCGTTCCAGTTTTTCTAAAAAACGGCGTTTACGCAAAAAGAGTTTATACCTTTTATTCGAACCTGGCTTCTTCCGGCTAATCAGCTTTTGAAACTCTTTCAACCTTTTGTTTCTGTAGCGCTGTAACGAGCGAAGTTCCCTTCCTGTTACAATGAGGTGAATTTTCCCGTTACTTAAAACGGCCGCATGGATGATTCCTAAATCGCAGCCAGCTTCCTTTTTACCTTGAATCTGCATTTGTTTTGGTACTTCTACTGCTAGATGCATCCAGTATTGATTTTTGTGCCAAACGATTTCGGCACTTTTTATCGTATGGAAATCAATGTGCTTCGGTTGAGGGATCACTAAGGGGGATTGTTATTTTCCATTGCTAAACCTGAGATTTTTACCAGTTGATTTAATCGCAGCTTTTTTATATTTAACGGAAAAATATTTTTTGTATTTCCAGGGGTAACGCCACTGTTTCTCACCTTTTGCCCGTAGCTCCCTTGTTCTTTTGCACGTTTCTTCATGTAACTCAATGATCGCTTGAATCGTTTGCGAATGTAATTTATGTGTGGTCGCATTGTACCATTGCTTTTTTTCAGATGCACTTGTCCAAACCTGATAGGCATCATATAGCCACCAATGAAGATCTAAGCAGTCATTCCACAAATTTGCTGCTTCCTTACGTAAAGTATCGACTAAGCTTCTCTCCTCGCTGGTTAAACGGAGTGGAAATTTCCGAATGACAATATCTCCTATCGATTCTGTTTCCTTTTGTTCTTTCATGTTCTTTTTATGGGGTTCCATTTATTTTTTCACCTCCTTATAGAACATTTGTTCTATAAACTAATTATACTACTATGGATTAGGAAATGATAGTAAAAAGTTAAAAATATGGCTTATATCCCCATTTCTGAAGAAAGGGGTTTTACGCCACTATTTGATAATCATACCAAAAGACCCAACCATCCGTTTCTTTCCCCTTAAAGAGTAAACAGTCCAAAAAAAGTAAAGACAAGCAGTAAATGGGCCACAAAAACAAGAAACGTACCAGAAATGCTATCATGTTTACCTGCCACAAGGTTTAAAGAATGTGCCAACAATAGGAGGATTCCAGAGAGGAATTTTCATTCGTTTATCCTTACATAATAAATTTAGATAGGTCCTGTATGAACGCCCAACAGCAATGATTTGAAGAGATAGGATAAACACTATATATATATTAAATTCCATGTTTGTCCATTTCTAATTATGCTTGTTTAACATATTTTAAATTATATTCAAAACCTACGTTTAATTGGAGGCTCTTATGTCTAATCAAATTAATATTTTCAACCTGCATGTAAACGGGATGACATCAAATGCAAGCATTAATATAGGAAAAACCTTACACAATAGCCATACTGCAAACTTAAAATTATTTGGTGCTAATTTTTCAATGGGAGATTTTTCACCTGCTAAATCCATAATTATTACGGTGATTCAAGATTCCGATATAAGTGATCAAGGTCAAAATGAAAACCCATCTTCATCAGACAAAAGTCAATGATGGTTCTAGACCGAGACTTTGTAATAACTCCTTGCAAATTCCTTTTCCTCTTTTAAAAGTTTCCCTGCCATTTTTTTCACTACAAGTAATTGCTCTAGAACATTTAAATAGGGGATAAGATTTCTAGTTTGTAGGATAAATCCTATTTCCTCCCGCCGCAATTGTACTAAATCCATAGGTTTTAATTCATTAAGTCTTACCGTTAAGAATGACCTCACCTTTAGATGCATGGAGTAAGGCGAACAGTGACTGGCACTGTTTGCCTGGTGGACTTTCTTCAATGTTAACAGGGAAGAATGTTAAAGAAGCACAGAGCATAATTAAGCCCTGTGCATTTTTCATATGCTTTTCGCCATTATTCTATTGAAAAGTACTAGCTGATTCCAGGAAATCTCATTTTTAAGCGTTTGGTGACAGGAACACCGAGCTCCTTTTCCAGACGACGTTGCATCTTATCAGCGATATGCTTGGCATTATTAAGGAAATCGTGCTCCACGAGCGTTTGAATGTACTCCCAGTAGGTGCTTTTCAGGCATCTCTAAGGAAAAAAATAGTGGCAGAAATCCTGCCCAACCCGACATTTTTGCAAAATGAAGCATTAAGTCGGTTTTACCCATCGATGGTCTGTCGGCGAGAATCGTCATTTTCCCACTCAATAAAAATCACCACTGGCCAAGTAACACCACAGTCCATGCATTTGCGTGTTCCTTTCAATTTACGTTGTTATAGATATAATAGAACAGATGTGTTATAATATGTATAGAACAGATTGGAGGGAAGTAACATGATTATTCGAATTGAACCTGATTCCGATATTCCCATTTATCAACAAATCACCAATCAAATTATCGAAGGAATCGCTGGAGGATTGATTCAGCCAGGTGACTCCCTGCCGTCTGTAAGGGCTTTTGCATCAGACCTTGGCGTAAACATGCATACAGTTAATAAAAGCTATCACCAATTAGAGAAAAAGGGAATCATCCGCATAGCCCCTAAATCAGGAGCAGTGATCTCTTCCCCACAAGATTTCAATGAATCCTCAAGCGATCGATTGAAAGACGAATTTAAACCACTTATCGCAGAATCTCTAGTTGTAGGAATGTCCAATGAGCAAATTCAACAACTTGTCTCTTCTATTATTGAAGAGTTAAGGAAAAGCAATAAAAATCTCATGTAACAAGGGGGCGCATATCTATGACTTTGGCCATTTTTCTTATCATTGCGATTATTCTGGTTGGAATCCAAACCGGAGTTCCTTTTTTAGTCAAACGGACCGTTATATTTGGGGTCACCGTCCCAGAGAAATACCTAAAGAACGAAAAGCTTACATCTTACAAAAAGGGATATGCACTACTAGTTTCCCTTCTTTCATTTGTGGTTTTAGCCGGCTATCTTCTTTGGGCACTATTAAATAACCCTTCTGAAGAACAAACTGTGCTGGTTGGGACGCTCATCCAATTTGGCATCATTCTTTACAGCCTTTCCCTTTATTTTTTCTATCACGGAAAAACGCTTCAATTAAAGAGGAAAAATAAATGGGTTGAGGGTCTAAAACAAGTAAAAGTCACTGATTTATCCGTTCGGTCCCAGGATGAAATGCTTCCTTGGTATGTATATTTACTGCCAATCGTAATAACTGTTGGAGTCCTCGGATACACCATTCACCAATACGACCTGCTGCCGGAACAAATTCCAACTCACTGGGGAATTAACGGTGAAGCCGATGACTTTACAGAAAAAACGCCCATGTCTGCAATCTTAATGCCGCTAACCTTTTTAATTATGCAGTTCATGTTTTTAGCCATTCATAATGGGACGAAGAAATCCGGCATCAAATTAAGCGCCACTAATACTAGCGCTTCGCGCATGCGCCAGCTCACATTACGGAAAAATTCAAGCTGGTTTATGTTTATCATTAGTTTCTTGCTGACCATTATGTTTAGTTTCTTTCAATTAAAAACAATTCACCCTGATTTATTTGCAGGAATTTCCATGGCGGCAGTACCAATCATTTTCCTTGTCATTACATTTGCAGGAACCATCGCCTTTGCTGTAAAAGTAGGACGATCAGATAAGCTCGGCATGGATGAAGCTGAAGAGGGAATAACCGATTTCGACGAGGATGCCCATTGGAAAGGCGGCCTCATTTATTTCAATCGGAAGGATCCGTCAATCTTTGTTGAAAAACGATTTGGCATAAGCTGGACACTCAATTTTGGCAACCCGATTGGTTATCTTATTGTCCTTGTACCATTGGTGATCATCTTAGTGATTTCGTTTTTGTGAGGTTTGGTCCATTCATCTAAAAACCATTTTTGGGATTTTGTTAAATATTATTATTTTGACAAAAGGACGTCACTAGTAAACTTTGGTGTGCCGGCATTCTGGCCATTTTTTTCTCGCTTGAAAAGAGGATTTTATTGCCAATTCTAGATCCTCAAGTGAGGCACGAGGAATTTCAGCAATAGCCTCCCCGGAAAATGGCGAAAATAGACTGGTATATTCTTCTGCCTCCAGCCATTGACCGTTAATCAGTAACTTTTATTTCACTATACTTTTTACCAATAAAATCCCTCCGTTTTAGGCTTAAGGTCAAAATCTATACAGGAAACCGTAGACATCCAGACATTATTAAAATAGAAATGTGCCTCTGTTTGGTTTCATAGATTAGAGGCACATTTAACTTGTAATTATTAATTTAATCTGCAAAAAGTGGTTTAGGAGTTTGCCAATCTCTTAATGTTGTTTCTAAATGAGCACGAACCGCGTTTTCTGCTTCAATTGGATCCTTATTTTTCAACGCATCAATTATACGGAGATGCTCTGGAATGGACTTTACCTTTTCAATCGGATTTGTGTAAAAAGAATCCTTTAAAATTAAATAACAATCTGACCAGTTCACAAGCGAAGTTACTTGTTCGATTAAGCATTTATTTTCGGTTGCCAATGCTGGTAATCGATGAATTCGATTGTTTATATTGATAAAATTCTCAAAATTTCTAGCTTGGTACGCGTCAATTTCTTGTTCTGAGAGTAAAAGCAGCTCATCGATATATTTTTGTGTAATCACCGCAGCAGCTGTTCTAGCTGCAAATGACTCTAATAAGATTCGCACGGCGAAAACATCCCTAACCTCTTTGTCTGTAGGATCATGTACAAAAGCTCCCCTACGAGGGAGAATTTTTACTAAGCCTTCCTTTTCTAATTTTTTAAAGGCCCCTCTTACAGGTGTTCTACTCATGTTTAAATTTTTCCCAATCCATTCTTCCGTTAATTGTTGACCAGGAAGTAAGCGTTTTAACATAATGGCTCTCTTAATTTTTATATAAGCATCTTCTTCAGCATTTCTAAATTCATTCGTCATCATCATTCACCTTTAATCATTTAATATCTACACAGAAGATATTGTTTTTAAAGCTTAAAACTCTTCATTCGGTGATCAAAATACTACAACTTTGTCTCGCATCCTTTGAATTCCTTACCAATTTAAATGACCCACTCCTGGCTGAATAAATTCCCCGGAAGACCCTTTTTTCATTTGTGAAAGCCATTGATAGATATTATACGCTCCCATTGATACTTCCATATCCGCGTCAGAAGATGCTTGATTGGACTTTAATTTCCCAGGATGGATTGCGTGTACGGAAATCCCTTTCCTCCTATATTCTTGATCCAGACAGATGGTCAGCATATTCTGAGCTGCTTTTGCTATTCGGTAAGAATACGAAGTTCCTAGGTGGGTAAATTCTTGATTAGCTGTCATCTGAAGTGAACCTAATCTTGATGAAACATTAATAACTCTCGGAAATAGTGATTTTTCAAGAAAGCTTTCGGCAGCTTTAATCGTTCGAATTACACCTAAACAATGGACATTAAACACTTGTTGTACTTCATCAGTCGAAACTGCCTGAATTTCATTTCCTTTACCGGAATTACCGGCATTGTTTATAAGTATATCCAGGCGATCGGTTAATTTAGTCAATTCATTTCGAATAATCAATTCACTCTGATCTAAACTGATATCAGCTATGATAGGATAGATTCTTTCTTTAAACTCTGCCTTTAGAATCTCTGCCGATTGGGAGGTACGAACTGTAGGAAAAACCTCATTTCCTTCTTGATGAAAGATTTTCACCAGCTCATACCCTAATCCCCGACTCGCTCCAGTAATCAACACCTTATCCATTTGTCGTCCCCTTAAACATTTCTTCTTTCTAATCATTGGAACGAAAAATAGATTCCATGCTTAGATTTGATATTTTTTTGACTTTTATTTTCATGGTAATTATACGACAGTTGAAAATCTTGATAGAAATTGTTTTAATCGCTCTGATTCCGGATTTTCAAAGAGTTCCTTTGGTGATCCAGATTCCACAATATAACCGCCGTCCATGAAAATCACTCGATCACCAACCTCTTTGGCAAAGCCCATTTCATGTGTCACGATAATCATGGTCATACCTTCATCAGCTAACTTTTTAATTACCGCTAATACTTCTCCGACTAGTTCTGGGTCAAGGGCGGATGTTGGTTCATCAAACAAAATAACTTTAGGCTGCATCGCAAGAGCCCTTGCAATGGCTACCCGTTGTTTTTGACCGCCTGATAATTCATGTGGGTAATTATTTTCTTTGCCTTCTAATCCTACTTTTCGTAAAAACTCTTTTCCCATTTGAATTGCTTTTTCTTTTGGTATTTTACGGACCATAATAGGTCCTTCAATCACGTTTCCGAGTGCGGTTTTATGTTCAAATAAATTAAAGTTTTGAAAAACCATACTCGCATCCGCCCGTAACGAGCAGATTTCAGCATCGTTTCGATTTCTTTTGCTCTTTTTATCAAAATGAATTTTCTTACTGTCAATAATGACATCCCCTTCGTCTGGGGTTTCAAGAAAATTGATCATTCGGAGAAGTGTACTTTTACCGCTTCCACTCGGTCCAATTATACCGACGACCTCACCCTGCTCCACGTTGAATGATATATTTTTAAGTACTTCTGTTTGGTGAAAGGATTTTTTAATGTCTTTGACTTGAATCATTGCTCATCCTCCTTTCTAGTAAATTAACCGCACGGTCCATAGGAAAATGAAGTAACCAGTAAATCACCGCAACTAAGGTGAATATTTCAATATTTCTAAATGTGGTAGTTGCTAGATTCTCCCCCGTATGCATCAACTCATTAACTGCTATAACAGCTGCCAACGAAGAGTTCTTTAATAATAGAATTGCCGAATTCCCGATCGGAGGCAGAACATTTTTAATAGCCTGGGGCAATATAATTCTTCTCATCGCCATAGAATAGTTCATTCCGACTGCATAGGCCGCCTCTAATTGTCCCTTGCTAATGGACTTGATTCCGGCGCGGAAGATTTCAGCCAAGTATGCACCTTCATAGAGTGATAACCCTATTAATGCCGCTGTAAAAGCCGTTAATTTAATCCCAAACTCTGGAAAAACAAAATAAATATACATAAGTTGCACCAATAATGGGGTGCCTCGAATAATACTAATATACAATCCTGCTAGTTTACTAAAAAAGATATTGTTCGAAATGCGCGCAAACGCGGTTACTAAACCTATAACCAAGGCAATTATTAATGATAGAAGGGTTAATTCAACAGTTATTAGCGTTCCTTTCAATAACGCAGGCAAAAATCCGAGTATATCATTCATTAGTATGTCCCCCTATTCTGTCTTTTCTATTTTAGCCCCCGTTTTTTAAGAATTTTATCAATCTCTCCACTCTCTTTTAGTTTTTTAATTTCTTTATTGACTGCTTCCATTAATTCATCTGAACCTTTAGGCAGCCCAATACCAACCTTGCCCTTCCATTTTGGTTCATAACCATCAACAAGTTTAATCTTAAAGTCAGGATTTTCTTGAATCATGTGAACGATAATAGGATAATCCCCAAAAAAGGCATCTATTCTTCCATTCTCTAACTCTGAAACCATATCTGAGATTGACTTATACGATTGTGCTTCAATATCAGGAAAATTTTTCAATCCTTCTAAATAAATTGTTCCCTGCTGTACCCCTACCTTTTTCCCTTTTAAATCATCGAACGTTTTAATATTATTATCTGATTTTAGAATAACAAGACCTTCGCCATACTCATAAATCGGGTCAGAAAAATCAATAATTTTCTTCCGTTCATCGGTAATAATCATGCCTGCTGAAATCATATCGATTTTTTCCGCTTCAATAGCCGGAATCAGGGAAGCAAATTGCATACCTTGGATCTCAGTTTTAACTCCTAAGCCTACACCAATTTTCTTCGCAATATCAAACATTAATCCTACGTTTTCATTCTTTTCATTAATATAAGAAAATGGAGGGCCGGTTGTACTTCCACCTACCCGAACTGTTCCTTTTTCTTTAAGGGCTTCTAATGAGTTTGCTCCCTCCTTAGAAGAATTACTTTTTTCGGAACATGCACTTAAAATTAGCAGTAAGCATGACAAAATTGCTAACATAGAAATAAATTTTTTCATCCCATTCACTCCTTCGATTTATATTTTTTAATGGATAAAATTATAAGAAAGATGATCGACACATTCCGTTAATTGAGTTGGATTTAATCCCGATAACCCTAATCTATTAAGGGTTATTCCCTCGTTCCAATAATCTTTTCCAATCAATGAACCTGAAAGTGTAATGATGGCATCTATATTTGGCGTCGGAACATTAACCGTTTTCCCTATGCTTGACCAAAGTACTAATCCATTTGAGATATCTTCGATGAAATAGCGAGATGTTAAACTAAGAGGACCTTTAATTGGAGCGAACACTTCGCTCTGGTTGTATAGATCATGGAGGTTGTCTGAAGGTTTGGCATATCCAAGTGCCGTTAGTCGTTCTGAAGTTGAAATGTATTTTACACCCAATGCCTGACATAACGCTTGGCGTTCTTTTGATACAGCTTTAATAATGTTGCTCACATGTGGGGTTATTCCTTCGTTATATAAATAAAATTCACCACCAGAAAATTCAATCCTACCGGCATTTAATAAACTTGGTCCAGGATGAGTTTCAGGGTTACCATTATTTAAACATGTTTCCCATATATTCTTTGCGGGAATTAAAGCGGGGTACAATTCTTGCAATTGCTCAATTATTTCTGTAGTGCAGCTGCTAGGATAAGCGGCAAAAAGCAGTGAATCTACTTCCAGACCTAGTTCTACTTCTCCATTTTCGGTAACCCGGCTTGCATATGTTAAAGACGCAGTTTCTCCAATTTTAAAAGAGATATCCTTTTTAAACTTCTTTAGTATTGACAAATCTTAAACTCGACAAGGAAGCAGCACCATTTAGAAAGACAATTTGACCATTCTGTAAATAAGGTGCGCATTCAGCAGCAAATTCCTCGATCGCAAATGATGGAACAGTCAGCATGATAACCTCTGCCTCTCTAACGGCCTCGGCAATACTATTAGTAATTAAAGTTGGAGAACAAAACTCTACCGTCTTTTTTCTCTTTAAAGTGATTCCCCCTTTTGTTCTAATAGACGCTAATTGATCAAAAAAACGTGGTAATTCAAACAAACTTACATCCAATCCCCGTAATGTAAGGTCGGCAGCTGCAGTTATTCCACCATTTCCTGCCCCCAAAATCGCAATTTTTTTAATACTCATAACTTCCCCCTTTTTCTTTGTATACAATTTTAGAATACAACTAACATGTACAAACATAATTTTAAACAACCTACAAATTAATTTCAATACAATTTTCTAAAAATATTGACTTTTTAAAATATTAAGTTTAATATTCATTTATAAATTGTATACAATTTTCGTATCCAATTTGAAATGAAGGATTCAATTATTTAGGAGGTACATGTAATGAGCTTTCCTCAATCACTATGGGCAGCTACAAGTAATGCCAGTAATCAAAGAGCAGAATTAAATGAAACTATTCACTCTGATGTAGCCATTATAGGTGGAGGCTTTACTGGTCTAGCATCTGCCTACTTCTTAAGTAAGGCTGGAAAAAAAGTTGTTGTAGTAGAGAAAGAAAGAATTGGCTGGGGAGCTAGCGGACGTAATGCGGGGATGCTGACCACAGGGTATAAAAAGAGTATATTTGAATTAGAAAAAAAGCTTGGTACCGCAAAAGCGAAAGAATTAATGGACATGTCTGCCGATTGTGTTAAATTAGTTAAAGAAATTGTAGATGAACATCAATTCGATTGTGCTTTAGAAACTTGTGGCGGTATTAAGGTCGCCTATAAACCCTCCCACTTTGAAAAAATGAAGAAAGAACATGAACACCTACTAAAAAGTTTTCAATATGAAACTGAGTTAGTTGATGCGAATGATATTCACTCTGAAATTAATTCACCTATGTACCAATACGGCGGGTTAATTGATCGAAAAAGCTTTGCTTTTCACCCCCTTAATTATGTGATTGGTTTAGCAGATATTGCAGAGAAAATGGGAGCCTCTATTTACGAGAATACAGAAGTTATTTCGATAAATAAGAAACACGGAAATAACGAGAGATTTATCGTTAAAACAGCTAAAGGTGAAATAAAGTGCAAGCACATCATCATCGCCACCAATGGTTACACCTCTGAAATTACAAAACGATTGGCCAAGTCAATCATGCCAATTGGCAGCCACATCATCGCAACCCAACCACTTCCAGATCAACTAGCAAATCAAATCATTCCAAATAAACGAGTAGTTAGTGACACAAAAAATTTCTTATATTATTTCCGCTTAACCGCTGACCAACGCATGTTATTCGGGGGACGAGTCAGTTTTTCAACAAATTCAACACCAAATGAGTATGACCATATTTATTCTGCTCTTCACGAAAATCTGCTTACTGTATTCCCCGATTTAAAAGGAATGGACGTCGATTATCGTTGGGGTGGAACTACGGGATTCACCTTCGATTTCATGCCGCACATCGGAGAAACCGAAGATGGAATGCATTTTGCTTTAGGTTATTGTGGTCACGGCGCAGCCATGTCTACCCTTTTAGGCAAGATTTTAGCCTATAAAATTACTGGGGTGGAAAGAACAGAAACCGTTCTCGAATCTCTGCCATTAAGGACCATCCCCTTGCATGGTCAACGTGTGAAAGTCCTTAATTTAGTGGGTTATTATTATAAAATTGCTGACCAAATTTCATAATATTTCCCTTCAAAGTCGCATTGTCTTTGTTGTTTTCTATATAAAGAGAAAAGGATGATTGGAAATGGGATACCCTAGTTCCTTATGGAAACATACTGCAAAAAACTTAAAATTGCGTTATCCATTAACATCCGATGTGGAAGTGGATACTGCCATCATAGGCGGAGGCTACACTGGCTTGGCAACCGCCTATTTTTTACAGTCACTAGGCATTCAATCCGCTATTGTTGAACAGCACCATATTGGTTGGGGGGCAAGCGGTAGAAATGCAGGAATGTCTATCCCGGGATTCAAAATGCACATAGGAACCATTATGAAAAAGTGGGGGCATGAGGCAGCAAACGAAATGCTTAATATGTCTATTGATGGAATCAAACTGGTGACGGACATTATCCATGAACATGATATTGATTGTTCTTTATCCAACCAAGGGAGTATTAGTGCAGCATTCAAAGAAAGTCATTTTGAAACGTTTAAACGTAATCAAGAATTTATGGAGAAACATTTCCAATACAGGACCACAGTGTTGAACCGACACGAGGTTGAAACTGAATTAGGAACAGATATTTATCATGGCCTCCTTGTTGATCCACACGCTATATCTTTTCACCCACTTAATTACGCTTTAGGTTTAGCAAAAGCAGTAGAAGAACGTGGGGTTACTATTTTTGAAAAAACACCTGTTTCAAAGATTACTAAACAGCAAGATAAAGTCATCCTTGACACACCACAAGGCCGGGTTAAAGCATCTCACCTGGTCATCGCAACCAATGGCTACACAACTTCACTTACGCCCAAACTTTTTAAATCTGTTATTCCGATGGGGAGTTACATGATTGCTACAGAGCCGTTAGATAATGATTTAGCACAAAAACTCATTCCCCAAAGAAGATCGGTGTCAGATAGTAAAAAATTTCTCTATTACTTTAGACTGTCTCCTGATAATCGAATGATTTTTGGAGGACGAGTCAGCTTTGATTGTAACGAAACCCCAGAAGTTTATGAACAAACCCATAGGAATATGCTGTCTGTATTTCCGGAATTAAAAGATTATAAGGTTGATTACAAATGGGGTGGCCTAATCGCCTTAACCCCTGATATGCTTCCTCATATCGGGAAGACGGAAGAAGGCTTCCACTTTGCTCTTGGATATAGTGGGAGAGGTGCTACAATATCTACATTAATGGGAAAACTTTTAGCATTAAATATTAAAGCAGAAGAACGACCATTACATCATTTAGAGAAATTACCTTTACGTCAGATTCCATTACACTCCCAACGAGGTATGGCGCTTAATCTAGTTGGCGCTTATTATAAATTACTGGACAAATGGGGATAAGCCTCATCTATGCAGTTCGACTTTCTATAGAAAAATGCCTGGATTATTCTGCAATCCAAGCATTTTTCGTATTTCTACATCTTTAGATTTCTGATTATTTTACTTTTATACGGCATTTTTTATATTTATCATTCTTTATTATGTTTTGTTAAAAGGTCAGTAAGGACTTGTTGATTATTTAGGTATAGAATAAAGGAAAACAAGGGTCTGCCCCCCCCGGTGCAGAAACGCTTCTACAGTGGGGGACTAGGCACTTTATTTTTTTCCACATAATTCTTATTTGTTTTGACAAAATAACAAATATACTGTAAATTAACATATGTACGAACAATATGATTTAATTTTACTAGAATATTCGTGTTTGGGAGTGTAATTTATGGATAATGTATTTGATTATGAAGATATTCAACTGATTCCTGCTAAATCTATCGTTAACAGTAGATCTGAGTGTGATACGAGTGTCACATTTGGTGGACATACATTTAAATTGCCAGTTGTACCTGCAAATATGCAGACGATTATAGATGAAAAGCTTGCGATTTTCTTCGCGGAAAATGGTTACTTCTATATTATGCACCGTTTCCAGCCTGAAAAGCGGATTTCCTTCATCAAGGATATGCAAGGACGTGGACTTATCGCATCCATTAGTGTCGGTGTAAAAGAGGGAGAATATGATTTCATCAACCAGCTGGCCGATGAAAAGCTAACACCTGAATTTATTACCATTGATATTGCCCATGGTCACTCAAATGCCGTAATTAATATGATTAAGCATATTAAGAAACACTTACCTAATAGCTTTGTCATTGCTGGAAATGTCGGAACTCCAGAAGCTGTAAGGGAATTAGAGCATGCCGGTGCAGATGCGACGAAAGTTGGAATTGGACCTGGTAAAGTATGTATTACGAAAATTAAGACTGGATTTGGAACAGGCGGCTGGCAGTTAGCTGCACTTAGATGGTGTGCCAAGGCTGCAAGCAAACCAATTATCGCTGACGGCGGCATTCGCACACATGGTGATATCGCGAAATCCGTTCGATTTGGAGCATCAATGGTCATGATTGGTTCTTTATTTGCAGGACATGAAGAATCTCCTGGGGAAACAATTGAGAAGGACGGAAAGTGTGTGAAAGAATACTTCGGTTCAGCTTCGGAATTCCAAAAAGGCGAACGAAAAAATGTTGAAGGTAAAAAAATGTACGTAGAACACAAGGGCCGTTTAATCGATACATTGATCGAAATGGAACAGGATCTTCAGTCCTCTATTTCCTATGCCGGAGGTAACAAGTTAAAAGACATCCGTACAGTCGACTATGTCATCGTGAAGAATTCCATCTTTAACGGAGATAAAGTTTATTAAAAATAAGCTGCCTGTCCCCCTCACTTGGTTACCAAATGAGGGGGACAGGCAGTTTTGTTATTTTTCATTCTTTATATAGCAATCATTTTGATATCTTAAGCTTTGAATGGAAAGTACGGCTATACAGGGTGTACTTTTCAATCCTGTCGCGATTTGGTTCATACCCGATACCCGGAAGTTTGGGAATCGTAATCATTCCATCTTCAACAATCACCTCGGGATCGATAATATCTTCCTTCCAGTAATGTGCTGAGGCCGCTGTATCACCTGGAAGTTTAAAATTAGACAAGCTTGTGATTGCAATATTATGCGCCCTGCCAACTCCAGACTCTAGCATTCCTCCACACCAGACGGGAATTCCATTTGCCTCGCATAGATCATGGATCCGTTTGGACTCGGTTAGGCCTCCGACACGGCCGATCTTTATGTTTATTATTTTACAACTTCCCAGTTGTATCGCCTTTCTTACATCTTCGACACTATGGATACTTTCATCCAGACAAATCGGAGTCTCAATTTGCGCTTGCAGCTGCGCGTGGTCGATGATATCATCAAAGCCTAATGGCTGCTCAATCATTGTTAAGTTGAATTGGTCCATAGCCTTAAGCGTATCGATATCATCAAGTGTATAAGCGGTATTTGCGTCAGCCATCAATGGAATATCTGGGTACCGTTTACGTATCTCTGCTAAAATATTTAAATCCCATCCTGGTTGAATTTTCACCTTGATGCGCTTATATCCCTCTTGCAGACTACCTTCTATCAAACTCAATAGTTCTTCGACCGTATCCTGAATCCCAATACTGACACCAACTTCAATCTTTTCTAATTTTCCTCCGAGAGCGGTAGCAAGACTTACTCCCTGCTGTTTAGCATATGCATCCCAGATCGCCCCTTCCAGAGCAGCCTTCGCCATGTAATTTCCTCGAACATGATGGAACCGTTCGGAAACCTCATCCGGATGAGAAATCGGCTCTTTCAGAAGAAGGGGAATCAAAAAATCCTCCATCATATGCCAATTGGTTTTGACTGTCTCTTCCTTATATGTGGCATCTATCGCAGCAACGGATTCTGCCCATCCCGAAATGCCATCCTTCGTTAGGACTTCCACTAAAATAAAATCTTTATCATATTCCGTTCCAACCGCTGTTGTAAAAGGGTGTAAAAGATCCATTTTCATATGTCGTAATACGATTCGTTGAATTTCCATTCTATCTATCCCTCATTCCGTTTAGGTACGTTTCTTAGTTAATACATAGTGATGGAGGTAAGGAAAATTACTTTTTCGTAATGCCGTAACCGTCCATCCTTTGCTTAAATAATAGGTAAAAATCTCGCGCGTTTTCAGACGCCAATCCAATGCAGTTTCTAAATCATTCGCTTTAATGGTTTGAAATTGATTCGGAACTGGTACATACAGAACATTCACATTCCATTCGCTATCAAGTAACACAGTTTTCGGAATCGGGAAGCCCTGAGCATCCACTTCCACTTGAATCAAAAGGGGCACTTCTTCGACTTTAGCAGAATCTTCCGATGGCTTCGACGTTTCCCCAGCTATGTCCCATTCCACTAAAAAACGATCGGATGGTAAGCCTGCATTAAGAATATCAGGCATTTCACCGTAACAATTTTCAATATACTGCGTACAAACTCCACCCAATTTGCTTAAATTAAGATATCCATTAACCGTTTCTAGTGGATCATATGTCCACACGATTAATCGGTAGCCCTTTTTAAGAGCTTCTTCTCGCTGCCTTAATTTTAATTTTTCACCGATGCCCATTTTTTGAAAATCTGGGTGAATTCCCATACTGTGTGAGCAAAGATAAATGGTTGTCCCATCAAATCCAGGAAAGCTATATTGAAATCCAATTAAACGTGTTCCAGAAAAAGCGCCAATCACCAGCCCGCCATTTTTTACAACGGCAATGCTATGATTCACTGGGACCGGATCTTCATCCGCCCAAATAAGACTTTCTAAATCTCTCACGGCTGTCAATTCCTCTGCCGAATGTAACATACGTATCGTAATCGGTTCTAATAAATCCATCTTGAGTAACGCCCCTCCTGAAAATAGTTTAGATAACACTTTTAAGAAAGCTTTTTAAACGGTCACTGTTTGGATTGCTGAATAGTTGTAATGGCGGTCCTTGTTCCTCGATGACACCGTCACACATATAAATAACTCGATCGGCTACCTCTCTAGCAAACTTCATCTCGTGGGTTACGATTAGCATCGTCATTCCTTCTTCGGCTAACCCCTTCATAACATTAAGAACCTCACTAACTAGTTCTGGATCTAACGCAGAAGTCGGTTCATCAAAGAGCATAATTTTCGGATTCATCGCCATCGCCCGGGCAATCGCGACCCGCTGCTGCTGACCTCCGGAAAGCTTCCTTGGGTATACATCCTTTTTATCTTTAAGACCGACTCTTTCGAGGAGGACTAAAGCCTGTTCGACGGCTTCTGCTTTAGACTTCTTTAACGCCTGAATAGGCGCTTCCATAATATTTTGTAAGACGGTAAGGTGCGGGAATAGGTTAAATTGTTGGAATACCATTCCCACTTCCCGCCTAATTTGTTGAATACTACGCGGCAAATAGTTTAATTCCATTCCATCAATCGTAATTCGACCAGAAGACAGGGTCTCAAGCCCGTTCAGACAGCGGAGGAGCGTACTTTTACCCGAGCCGCTTGACCCAATCAGGGCTACAACCTCGCCAGGATACACCTGTAAATTAATCCCTTTTAAAACCTCCAGCTGATGGAAACTTTTATGGACTTTTTCAATTTCAATAATAGGATGAAGATGATCTTTCACATGATTTGACACATTAGGTCCTCCCTAAACTATCGTTCGCTAATCGACAACTTAAATTCTACTTTTCTTAAGAAAAACGAGAATATCGTGGTCATCACTAAGTAAAGAACGGCAGCTGTAATATAGAATTCAATAAATGCATAATTTGTTGACGCAAATCTTTGTGAAGTCATCATCAATTCTGATACGGTAACAAGCGACGCAAGCGATGAATCTTTTAATAATGTGATAGATTCATTGCCAATCGCAGGGATGCTTACTCTTAATGCCTGCGGGAGAATAATTCTTCTCATAATTGTGGGATAACTCAGTCCAAGTGACTGAGCTGCTTCCATCTGCCCTTTTGGGATGGACAAGATCCCCCCTCTTAAAATTTCAGCAATATAAGCACCGGCATTTATTCCTAACGCCAGCACTGACGCGGTAAAGGGATCTAATTCAATCCCAATTTGCGGAAGGCCGAAGTAGACAAGAAATAGTTGTACCAACAGCGGGGTCCCCCTTAGGACCCAAATATAAAAGTCTGCAAACAATGACAAAATCTTAAACTTTGAAATCTTCAGGATTACAATGATAATTCCCATCACTAACCCAAGTACTAAGGAAAGAATCGAGATTTCAAGTGTCATTATCGATGCCTTGAGTAAAAATGGAATGTATTCAGTTACAAGAGAAAAATCTAACATATCTTTAGCTCCTTATCGGATGTCTTTTCCAAACCATTTTTTACTAATTTCTTCATATTTACCGTCTTTTTGCATTTCGGCGATCACCTTATTGATTTCTTTACGGAAATCATTATCTTCTTTACGGATCGTCATGCCCGCTAATTCAGTATTTAATAGTCCGTCAATTGCTACTAAACTATAATTCTGATCGAGGATAATTTTGGCACCGACGCCTTGGTCTGTTGAAACACCATCAAGACGTCCATTTACTAAGTCTTCAAAAGCAAGAAAATCATTCTTATACAGTTTCACATCGGCCCCAAGCTTGGTTACCTCTTCTGCTGCAGTAGTAGAGATTGTTACACCAATCTTTTTTCCTTTCATGTCTTTTGGGTCTTTTATAGAAGAAGCTTTTGGAACAAACAACTGATTACCAGTGGTAAAATAAGGGTCGCTAAACGATACTTTCTTCTTTCTTTCCTCGGTAATCGCCATATCGGAAATGATAATATCAAACTTTTTCCCAGTTAATGCAGGGATCATACTATCCCAGGGGTTTGATACTAAAACCGCATTAACACCAAGTCTTTTTGCCACTTCTTGAGCAATATCCACGTCAAATCCTTCTAACTCATTGCTTTTATTAATGTAGTTATATGGAGGGTACGCTCCCTCAAGGGCAATCTTCATTTCTCCCTTATCCTTAATCGACTTAAGTGTATCTTCTTTTGCTGAACCGCTAGCATCCTTGCTCCCACCGCACGCAGCCACGATCATGACTAGACAAGCTATACACAAACCAACCATAAACTTTTTCATAAAAATCCCCCATTACCGTTTATTTTCATGATTATTTGAAGCAGCCTTATAAACTAGACTTGATAATATTTTCGTTCCATAGAGGAGCGCTTCTTGATTAAACTCCATCTCCGGGTGATGAAGACCAGGACGCAAGTCACAGCCAAGTCCAATCATGGTCGCCTTTAGTTCCGGATTTTGAAGGGTATAGAAATGAAAATCTTCACCCCCTTGTGAAATACAGTTGTCCACCACATTTTCTTCTCCCATGACAAAGGCCGCAGCTTCTTTTGCCATCTTAATCGCATCTTTATTTAATCTTGAGGCTGGAACAAATTCTTCCACGGTGGCGTTTATTCTTGTCCCAGTAAGAGCACCTACTTTCTCTAGCAAATCTAATGCTCTGGACTGCAGCTCTTCCATCGCTTCATTTGTTGCTGCCCGTAAATCTAATATAAAATTTGCAGTTTCAGGAATGACATTGGAGGAATTTCCCCCAGCATGTAAGCCCGTCATTTTTATCGAAAAAGAATCAGCGCTTTTTAAACGTATGTTTTGCAAGGCTTGAATTACGTATGATGCGGCTTCGATCGAATTGTTACCATCCTGGGGCCGCGATGCATGGGCTTGTTTTCCCTTAATAACTCCGTATATGGTGGCACAGGAACTATGAACGATGGCAGGAGCGACTTTCCCCATGGGAACTTCCATCCAGGGTCGAAGATGTACACCAAATAAGTAATGGACACCTTCCAAGGCTCCATCTTGCATCATTTGTAGTGCACCTTCGCCTTTTTCTTCAGCTGGTTGGAAAATGAAACGAACCGGCTTTGATCGTTCGGGTTTACAAGTCGCAAAAGCCAAGGCAGTATGTAGTACCATGGTGCTGTGGGCATCATGCCCACAGGAATGATTGGGTTGGACCTTCCCTTTCACTTCTTGTAATAGGGCATCCATATCCGCGCGTAAAGCCACGATTTCGTCGCCTTCACCTGGTATATCAGCAATAATCCCAGAATGACCAGCGAAGGTCTTACATGATATCCCCGCTCTTGCTAACTCTTCCTGAATATATCGGGAGGTCTTTTGTTCCTGCCAGCTGGGTTCAGCCAATTGGTGTAGGTCAGCATAAGTCTTTAAAATGGTTTGCTCCTGCTCATTTATATAATGAATAAGCTGGCTCATGAAATTTCTCCTCTCCTCAAAAGTGTTCATTCAATAAAAACATGGTAATTCGTGTAAAGCTCTTCTAATTTCTGCTGTCGAGCTTGAATCTGATAAGAATCTTTCACCTTCATTCCGGCAATGATAAAATCCAACAAAATGATGGCTGGTGTGATGGAATGGGCTGCCGACTCTGAATCTTCCTCCGTGGTTAATGTAAGGTCAGCGATTCGACCAATTGGAGACAATAAACGATCTGTCACGCAAATTAATGGTATCCCCTGTTTTTTGGCACACTCCGCAATATGAAGGGTTTCCTTCGAATAGCGCGGAAACGAGATAATAAATAAAACAGAACGCTCACTTAAATCTCCCAACCGCTCGTAGATTTCTCCTGTTGATGGGCAGAGTGTGACTTGATCCCGAAGAGAATGGAGCTGAAAAGAAAACCAGTGTGCCGGTGCATAGGATGCACCCATTCCCAAAATGAAGATTCGATCGGCTTTGATTAATTCATTAACGACCTTCCATAGTTCTGTTTCATTCAGTTGATGATTGGTTTGCCGCTGGGAAAGAATTTCTTTTTCCAGGATTTCTGTAAAGAGAGACGTGTGCTCTTCCTCTTTCCTTTCTACTTGCGGATCTGAACTAAATGGATGCAAACTTTTGTTTACAATCTGCTGTTGAATGTAATTCTGCATTTCACTGAAACCATTAAATCCCAATGCGTAGGATAGACGAATGACGGTGGTTTCACTAACTTCTACCTTTCGTCCTATCATCATCGCTGTGCTAAAAGCTGATTCATCCAGTTTCTCTATCAAATGTTTGGCAACTTTCTTTTGCCCAGGTGACAAGGTATCATATTTTTCTTTAATAATCGTTTCAAAACTTTTCATACGGACCTCCATATTGTGCAGTTAATACTTCATTTTCTAAAAATGTTGCAGTAACTTCTTTATTGTTTTTTATTATACTTCATTTCTTGAATATTTAGAAATATTTTTTTATTAAAAACTACTTTTTTTTAGCATGTTCGAAAAAATGAATTTGTATCGAATGTGTGTGAACAACTGAAAACCATGATTTAGTAGAAATACAGATTAATCCGCTCCATACCAATCACGTTCGCTTTATTATCAAGGTAGTCTGCAATGTAATAAAAAAACACCCACAAACGTTGATTTAACGCATTTGTAAGTGTTTTATATTGTTTGGAAAGGTCTTGAGTCGATACTCTTTTATTCCTGAAACAGCAGTTCAAGTTCCTCCTTCTCTTTAATTGATATTAACAAATTTTCTATTTACCAAATGGATTTAACTTGCTTCCCTCCAAATCATCTCCAACAGAAGAAAGTCCACCGGTTAGTGCGTTTAATAATTCTTGATCTACATCTACTTTCCAATCGCCATCTACTTTTACTAAATTGATTTTCACCTTATTAGTTACTTTTTTTGCTGAAGGTTCATTAACGCCGGTTACTAATTTGTTAGTCATTTCTTTTTCTATCGCTTCATCATCTGTCTCTTCACCTGAGAAAGCTTGTGCTAAAGCTTCCTGCATCACTTCTTGAATGATTGTCCCAAGGATGATTTTCGTATCCACTGTTTTAATTGTGGATTCTACTGTTGCTTTCTTTTCCACCTCGTTCACTTTGCCAACCGTCTCCATTCTTCTTGTGCCAAAGGAACCATTCCTATGGTCATAAACTTTCTTCTTTATTACGAACAAAGTTTTTTACTTCCATACATTACCATGTTAAAATTAGTATAAATATCCAAATTATACACCACAACAAATACAAAACAGAAGGATGGCACGAATGTTCGATGGCAATTACTTTAATGGTCTATATTATGATGTGAATGGAAATGGATTTCCAATGATCTTTTTGCATGGAATCGGTGGAAGTTCTGCAATGTTCAAGCCACAGGTAGAAGAGCTAGCAAATAACTTCCAGACAATTACAGTAGATTTAAAAGGGAATGGAAAATCCTCTTCAGTAACAACGTTAAATTATTTAAAGGTTCATATTGATTCAATTTTAGAGTTAATGCAACAACTACATATTGAAAAAGCTATTTTCGTCGGATTATCTTATGGTGGAATTGTCACCCAGGTATTCGCGACCAAATATCCAGACAAAGTGAAAAAGATGATTCTAATCGATACATACGCACAAACATTCCCAAAAGATAAAGAAGAATTAAAGCTCACCTTATTAGGAGCGTGTGTAGTTTTAGCCACTTGGATTCCTAAAAGAATACTGAAAAGAACATTATCTTATATCGCTCCTTATAAAAACTGGGATCTTGCTCAACAGGAATTGTTATCTATTACTCAAACTTGTCGTGCAAAAGATGTTACTCTTCAAATGATTGAAGTATTTAATATAAATCTATTAGAAGATCTGATTCAAATAGATATTCCTGTTTTGGTCATTGTTGGAGATCAGGTCAATTCCATTGTAAATAAATCGAAAGAAATTGCTCAACATCTCACAAAAGGCCAACTTTTGGTTGTTAATAATTCAGTCGACCCTACGAATCTATGCCAACCTATGATAGTCAATCAAGCCATATTAAACTTTGCTATCGAAAAGACCACTGTACTAACGTAGTTTATAAGTATTGTATTCTTTCAAATATTTATATTCTTGTCGATGAATTGACCAGTAATTCCTACCTAACATGTTTTGACAAAAAGGAGAGACACTAAATGAAAAATATGGATATAATTATTTCTGTCTTTGAAAAAGAATTTGGACCGCTAAAAATTGAACATGGTTCTAATTATGAGAATGCAGGCGTCTACGCATTCGATTTTATTAATAAAAACAAGATTACTCTAAAAATATTATTGATTGAAACAGAAACAAATCATTGGGTGATAAACCATGAATTTTCAAAAGAAAACCCCTTCTTTTTAAGAAAAGTTGTACGTATTTGTGAAAGAATACAACGGATCAACGATGACAAATATGGATCCTTTTCCTTATCAGCTGAGTTAAAAGATGTTCAAAAAGAGATGTTCCTTACGACAGCAATTAAATGTGCAATACAAAACAGATTAAATCATCTCACCTTGTTCCCACCTGTCAAGGAAAAACAATCCTATTCACCCAAGAAATCGATTGAAATGAAAGTGGATCGATAGTTACTTTCTCCACAGGTACGGTTCCCCTGGCTTTTTAATGAAGTTAGTACTGGCCAAAAGAACCGTCCCCCTGGCAGGCAAATCCGGGTCAGTCCCCCGGCACGTTAAAACATTACTTCTTTTTTCACACCGTAAAGAACAGCCTCACCTTATGAGCCTGCTCAAACATGAGTTAATGGAATACAAAAAACCCCGATTCTTGATTATATGTAGTAGGATCGAGGTTTTAAAATATTGAAATTGGATATTATGGAGGATTCTTTTTGGAGAGTTTTAGCTATTTTTCAACTTGTGAATTTCCCTGGAGTGTTCGGAAATCATCCGGTCATAATATTCTAGGTCATATTTTGTGGCCATAGAATTTTTGATTTCTTTCACATCATCTTTAACAATGTCTACTTTCGTTTCAATTGCATCCATTCTTTCATTTGTTTCGGAAATCTTTACATTCGTGGCTGCTACTGTATTAATTAATTGATGTAATAAATCACCTTGTCTTTTTTGTTCAGTAGTGAATCTTAGATCCATGTCAGTTATTCTTTGATCTATGCCAGTGATTCTTTGGTCCATGTCAGTTATCTTTTGATCCATGCCAGTGATTCTTTGGTCAATCGTGTTTACTTTTTGGTCCAAGGTATCAAGTTTGTCCAATATCAACTTAAGTGTTTTCTCCATCATTCTCACCTCCTTCTTTTATTGTTTACATTATAGCAGGTTTATGTAGATATTTGTCGAGCGCTTTCAAATTACTGTTCAAAATGGACGGGAAACAAATAACGTCTCGATCAAAAAAAAGTGCCTGACACCATCCAGGAAATTGGATGGTGTCAGGCACTCTTTTTATTTTTCCTATTTTACTTTTTGATGCTATTTTTTAAAAGCTGCATCAATGTATTCTTTATGAATCTGTTCTTTATAATTAAATGCTTTCTTGATGTAGCCTGCATCAGCTAATGTGTCAATGGAATCTTGCTGTGCGTTAATCGACTCTTCGGTAAATAGGATATTAGGTTTCTCCGCTGTGATGATTTTCTTAATGAGTTCAGCTGGTAGTTTGGTTGCACGTGAATATATTTCAGATGCTTCATCTGGATTTTCAATTTGCCAATCGGCTGCTTTTTTGTACACTCTTAAATAGGCCTGAACAATCTCAGGATGTTCTTTTGCAAAGCCTGACCTGGCAATAATAGCGCCAGGGGCAAATATTTTTTTGTTTACATTTAGAGTTACTGCATTCCCTTTTTCAACATTATTTAGATAATAAGGATTCCACGCGGACCATGCGTCTAATTTTTTTGATTCAAAGGCCGCTTGTGCATCATCGGGTTGAAGATTGATGAGTTTCACATCATCCGTCGTTAAACCATTCGCTTTCAAGGCTTTAATTAGATACACATGTGCCGTTGTACCAAGAGGAACACCCACTGTCCTGCCTTTTAATTCTTTAATGTTCTTTATATCCCCATTTTTTTGTACTAAAATCCGAACATTTGATTCTCCTGTACCGGTTTGGGCAATCACTTCAAATGGCAGTTTTTTGTCTAGACCTGCGATTAATGCACCATCTCCTAAAAACGATAAATCCACACGATTCGAAGCAAGAGATTCTAAAAGCGGGGGTCCGCTTGTGAATTCACTCCATTTTACATCGGCATTCAGCGCCTTAAACTCTTCTTCGAACCAGCCCTTTTCCCGAGCAATGACTAGAGGACCCATTTTTCCATTTAATGCAATATTCACTTTAACTGGAGCACCTTTGGCATCCGTTTTTTCTGCGGATGAATTGCATCCTGCTAATAAAAAGATCATTGAAATGACCAAAAATAATCCTAATAAGTGCTTACGATATTTCTCCATGTTTAAACCTCCTCGTATCACATCGCTTCATCCGCTGCATGTGTGTAACCTGGCTATGAAAAAAAGAGGTTCGCAATGAGCGTAATCCTTCTTATCGGAACCTCTATTTATTCAATGCGTTTGATTTTATTTCTTAACTATTAATTGGCTTACCTCATTTTCTTGATTAACAGGGACGTCTTTTCCGACTGTTACACGTCGTACCACGCGATGACGATCTCCGTAGTCTGCTACCGCATAATGTTGCGTGGCCAAGTTATCCCAAATAGCCACATCCCCTTCCGTCCATTTCCAGCGTACGGTATTTTCTAAACGAGTCACATACGAATCAAAGATACTTAACAATCGTTCAGATTCACTTGTTGTATAACCTTCTAACCTTCCTGCAAATCCTCCTAATAACAAATGCTTTTTGCCTGTTTCGGCGTGAACATGTACAACTGGATGTCTCGTTTTAAAAACCGTTGATTCAAAAACATCACGATATTTTTTTGTCACCTCATTAACATCACTATCACTTCGTTTATACTGCGCATAATCAAATTCATTGGAATGAATTCCCCATGACTTATCTGCTAATTCTTTCAAGCCATCCGGAAGGTCTTCATACGCTGTATTCGTATTTGCCCAAACGGTATCACCGCCAACTTCCGGAATTGTTACCCCTCTTAATATGGAGTATTTAGGAACTTCAGGAACAAAGGTAACATCCGTATGCCAATGATTCGCTTTTGCACCTACCTCAGAGTCCAGCTCAAAAATATAGTTCGTATTATTTTTTACCGGTACGGTCGGATGAGCATATGGTTCGCCTAATAATGTAGCAAATGCTTCTTGGCTAGCATCCGTTAAATGATTTTGCCCCTTAAAAAACACGACCTTGTATTCGTTTAGTGCTTGTTTAATTTCATGTAAAATACTTGGTTCTAAATCACCGCTTAATTGAACACCTTGAATTTCTGCACCAATTCTTCCTGCTTGCGGCACCACTTTTAATTGTTTTGTTTGAGAAGCTGTCATTTTCAATTCCTCCTATTTATCATGTTTTATTTTTTTCAAATCCAACGTAAATCTCTTTTGATTCGCCTCCTGACTTTTTATTTCCCACTTAACCTAGTGATATAGTTGGTTTAATAATCAAAAAACAAAAAGAGATCCAACAAAGCGAGCCTGGAGGCGTCTCTTTGTTAAATCTCTAGTCGTCTAGTGGATTCTATCACTTTCATTTAATTGGACTAAATTGGTAAGTGGTTTGCTTATGAATGCATCTTAACAGGGTTCTAAATAGTCTGTCAATTATTTTTTTGACTATTCCTATAAATTTAGTTGGTTTTAATGTCTTGATTATTACTATTATCCATGTTAAATTGTTATCAATTAATTCATTCGAATGAATCGACTAGTCTACTGGAGATTCGGCGAAAAGACACATATGTCTTTTCGCTGAATCTCTTTTTTTATTTTAGAAAGGATGATGAACATTATGGTATCAACAGTGACAATTAATCATGTAAGAAAAACTTTTACCAGTGACAATGAAAGTAATAAAGTTTTAGAGGATTTTAATCTTTCCGTAAAGTATGGTGAGTTTCTGACGATTATTGGTCCCAGCGGCTGCGGAAAAAGTACATTGTTAAAATTAATTGCCGGACTTGATTTAGATTATGAAGGCGAAATTATGATAGCTGATAAGGCAGTGAATGGTCCTTCTAAGGGTCGCGGCTTTATTTTTCAAGAGCATCGTTTGTTTCCCTGGTTAAACGTAGAAAACAATATTGCAGGTAACCTGTCATTAAAAGATCCGGATATACGTTCAAAAGTGGACCATTTAATTTCACTTGTAAAACTGAAAGGATTTGAAAAAGCCTATCCGCGCCAATTATCCGGGGGCATGTCACAACGTGTAGCCATTGCTAGGGCATTGCTGCGGAATCCTGAAGTGTTATTGTTAGATGAACCGTTTGGTGCTTTAGATGCATTCACTCGCAACCATCTCCAAGAAGCTTTACTTGAAATATGGGAGGAAAATCAGACGACAATGATGCTTGTCACCCACGATATTGATGAGGCAATCTTTTTGTCATCTAAAGTCGTCGTCATGGATGCAAAGCCCGGGCGAATTAAGGGGATTGTACCTATTGATTTACCATATCCAAGAACAAGGATCAGTAAAGCATTCCAAGAATACCGAACCGTTATTTTGAAACTCCTTGATCACCAAGTAAACGAAATAGAAGATTGGAGCATTTAACTTAAAAAAGAAAGGATGATAAAAATGTCTACACAAACAATTGCACAGAACAAAGCCATTTCCATTAAGAAAAAGAAATCACCAATTACTAAAAGCTACTCTATGTGGCGCGGATTATCCCTGCCTGTTTTCGTATTGATTGTATGGCAATTGTTAAGTTCCATCGGTATCTTGCCCGTTCAATTATTTTCTTCACCATTGTTAATTGTCACCCGCTTCGTTGAGCTAGTCCAGTCAGGGGAGATGGCTAAACACTTGCAAATCAGTTTAATCCGAGCATTTCTCGGCTTTGCCATTGGCGGTTTTCTTGGATTATTAATCGGTGTCATTGTTGGCATGAACAAACGGGCGGAGGAATATTTAAACCCAAGTATCCAAATGCTCCGCACTGTCCCACTGCTTGTGATTACACCGCTATTTATCATGTGGTTAGGGTTTGGGGAATTATCTAAAATATTACTCATTGCTTTAGGTGCTTTTTTCCCTTTATATTTACAAACCTTTTTAGGCATTCGTAATGTAGATAAAAAACTATACGATGTTGCTCAAATATTAGAGTACAGCCGAATAGAGCAAATAACTAAGTTGATGATTCCAGCTTCTTTACCTAATATTTTACTAGGTATACGCTTAGCACTAAGCGCTGCCTGGATGTGCTTAGTTGTCGCAGAGTTATTGGGCGCAGATAGAGGTGTGGGCTTCATGATCCAAGATGCCCGTTCATTTATGCAGACAGACACTGTCTTTGTCGGCATTATCATTTTTGCCCTTGCTGGTAAAATATCCGACTCGATTGTCCGCTTTTTAGAACATCGTTTACTAAAATGGCAAGATAGCTTTAAAGCTTAACCATACCAAACCATCCAGATCCGTACCTTTAACTTAGAAAAGTCGGCTAAACCTCCAAATAACTACAACATAAAAAGACTACTTCCAATTCATATGGAAGTAGTCTTTTTTGTAGGCAATCTGGAAATAAAAGTGGAGAAGTGATTTTCTACTTAAAGAAGTTAAATGCCATCTTTGTGTTGGATTCAAATAAATCCATAAATCCTTTTTGTGCAATTTTAAATTGATTTAAAGCCTCTTCACTAGTCTTTTTTTGCAGTTCGATACTTTCTTTAATCGATTGTTGGAACTGCTCTTGTGATTGATTTAATAAATTTAAACCTTCTTTGTATGGAGAGGAAGTTAACTGTTGAACACGGTTGTTTAATTCATCCAGTTCAGAATTCCAATTTTCGAAAGTTTGGCTTGTTTCTTCACCGTAAACTGTTTCAATATTTTGCTTTACGTAATCGCGAACTTCTGCAATTAGATTTTTCTGTTGTTCCTGGATTGAATTCATCTCACCAGTAATTTTCTCCAATGATTCTTTTTGTGTTGTAAATGCTTGAAGCAAAAGATTTTCTATTTCTTTTTGAGAATCAGTCACCTTGTCCAAACTGTTTGTCCAAATACTGAATAGAGATTCACCAAAATTTGTTACGAACTCATTATTAAATTCCATTATATAAAACCTCCTATTAATAAATAACCATATATGTAAATTACACCTATAAGAGAGATTTGTCAAATGAATATTGTTTAAAGTGTTTACTTTTTCTTCTTATATTAACCTAATTTTATTTAGAATTAATCGGGTATCATAAGTGTTAGAAAAAATGAAAGAATGAGGAGACAAAGTAAATGACTAAAAACTTAGATATGTTTGATATGTGGATAAACTCTTTTAACCAATCCAGTGCCCTATTCGATGAAAAAATGAAAGAACAATTTCCATCTCAGGCTATGGGGCAGCTTTTAGATATGAACCTTCTGTTCCAAAAAATGTTAAAGGAAACAACAAAACGCTATTTTGAGCAGATGAATGTCCCAACCCGTACCGACATGGAAAAGATCGCGTCTCTTATCGTCAATGTGGATACAAAAGTTGATGACTTAGAAGAACTTTTAGAAGAGTCAGAATCTAAACTACTAAACCAAGCAGAACTGCAATCCGATATTAAAAATCTTGGAAAAGAACTAAAAAGTCTAGACGCAAAACTTAACCAAATCCTTACTCAAGTAAATACTCTAATCGAAGTAAATAATAAGAAAGCTGCAGAGGCTTACGATAACAGGGAAGCAGCAAAGATTACCACAGCTGACAAAAACAAAGAAGTAACAAAGGCCAAAAGGAGAACATCAAAGACAAAGTAGCTGACAATAACAAAAGAGCAGCAAGTAACAAGGATGAGCATAAGAGCCAGTAAAATTCTTCAACATTTAATACAACGAAATCATTCCCTATTGTTAGGATACACCATACGATTCGCATTACTTTGAAAGGTGTGAGGAATCATAAGGATCCCAACTATAGAAGAACAGATTTCTGCAGCTATGCCGGAGCAATACCAAACTTATTATGCAAAAATAAAACGAGCAGCTGAGGTATTAACGAAGGATCAAGAACCAGAAGTAGGGCCAACACCAAAAGAAGTCATTTGGACAAAAAACAAAGCGACATTATACCGCTACACATCCGATTTGCCAAAAAGGCATAAAATTCCACTGCTAATGGTTTATGCCTTAATTAATAAACCTTATATACTGGATTTAACAAGAGGATTCAGTTTGGTTGAATATTTGGTAAACCGTGGTTTTGATGTGTATCTTCTTGACTGGGGTACACCTGGCAGTGAAGACAGAAATATGAAACTGGATAACTACATCATGGACTACCTTCCACGTGCCGTTCGTAAAGTATTGCGGACATCCCAGGCAGATGAAGTCTCAATCCTAGGTTACTGCATGGGTGGCACTATGACTTCCATTTTTACTGCTCTTCATCCTGAATTGCCGATTCGCAACGTCATATTTATGACAAGCCCATTTGATTTTGAAGACACTGGCTTATTTGGTTCTTTTCTTGATAAGAAGTATTTTGACATCAACAAGGTTGTCGATACATTAGGTATTATTCCACCCGAAATGATCGATTTTGGAAACAAAATGTTAAAGCCAATGACCAACTTTTACGGACCGTATGTTAGTTTGGTGGATCGCGCTAACAACGAAGAATTTATTAAAAGCTGGAAACTCATGCAAAAGTGGGTAGGCGACGGGATTGCCTTTCCGGGTGAAGCCTTCCGTCAGTGGGTCCGGGATTTCTACCAGCAAAATAAGCTGATTAAAGGGGAACTCGAAATTCGTGGGCGCAAGGTCAACTTAAGTAGCATCACCGCTAATGTACTCAACCTGTCTGCTGAAAGAGATCATATTGCCCAGCCGCACCAGGTGGAAGCGTTAATGAACATAATATCTAGTAAAGATAAAACGTATATTTCACTTCCAACCGGACACGTATCTGTAGCATTTGGCTCAAAAGCAACAAAAATCACTTATCCAACAATAGGAAATTGGCTGGAACAAAGGTCAGATTAACAAAGATTTCAGGATTGGCAACTAATTAGTGGAGTACAGAAGTAACTGCCTTCTTCTGTTTACGCCGAACGTCCAAGAGGAATCTCTTGGACGTTTTTTAATTATGACTTTACACAGTCTTCTATGCGTTCTAAAACCGTTTGATAACCATTACATCCATAATCTAATAGCTTCTTAACTCTTGTAATCGTAGTTGATGAGGCATTCGTTTCGATTTGAATATCCATATATGTATGACCTTCTTTTAGTAATCTTGCCACTTCAAGCCTTTGTACAAATGCCTTCATTTCATTCATCGTACATAAATCATCAAAAAATGCCGCACACTCTTCCTTTGATTGTAACGAAAGCATCGCATGAAATAGTTGATCAATGGGTTTCTGAGGTAATTTTTTTATATACATTTTCATGCCTCCACTGCACTTTGAATAAATGGTTTATATATAGTAGAAACTCGGATAATCATGCTATTCTTTTTTAAAGGAAGGGGTAATATCCTAAAAGATATTTCCCCTTCCCGGCATGGGTTAATCAAGTACAGAGACAAACCAATTGTTAAAAATCCTCTTTTTTATGTTGAATTCTCAATTAAAGGCTTATCCATTGCGACAATGTTCTCTTCCCGAAAATTTTCCCCGTTCTGTATATAATGAAAGGCTCCGTTCTTTGACCGCTCAATCTCCTCAGGAGTTAGTGTTCGAATCACCTTTGCCGGAACTCCAGCTACTAAAACACCAGGTTCAATCATTTTACCTTCCGGAACCAGTGCACCAGCTGCCACTAGGGTCCCTTCTCCAATCACGGCGCCATTTAAAATGGTTGCACCCATCCCAATTAATGCGCCATCCTTTACTGTACATCCATGTAACACCACATTATGCCCAATCGTGACGTACTCCCCAACACGAACTGGATAGCCTGAGTCTACATGGACAATGGCACCATCTTGAATATTAGAGCCTTTTCCTATCGTAATTTTTTTCATTATCTCCTCTAATAACAGCATTAAACCAAACAGATGTCTCTTCTTTAAGTTCAATATTGCCGATTAACTGAGCTCCAGGTGCAATATACGTACTTGAATGGACAGTTGGGTATTTTCCTTTATATTTATAAAGCATTTTTCCTACCCCTCCTTTACCCCTTGCACGATTTCACATCATTATAACGAGATGATTCCAGTAATCACTCCTACGATAATATAAATAAGCATAATTCCTAGAGACCATTTTGCTGCGTGCTTGTGGAGATCGCCTAAATTGATCCCTGTAATGTTAATTAGTAAATAAACAGACGCTACAAGCGGGCCCATGATACCAAATGGAGTCCCATATAATGAAGCAGTTCCAATTTTTAACGCATCAATCCCGTAACTAGATCCTGTTTCAGCTAAGATTGGGAGAATACCAAAGTAAAACCCATCCGCACCAATTAAGAAAAGGGCCGGACCACTTACAATAGCAGTAAATAACGCCATATAGGAACCCAGTCCATCAGGGATAATGGAAACCAACGTTTGGGCCATAGATTCAGAAATAGGCGTTCCTTTAAAGATTCCTGAAAAAATTCCTGCAGCTAAAACCACAACTACCACGGCTAATGCATTAGGGGCATGCGCTGCTAGCCGTTCACGCTGGTTCTGAAGAGCCGGATAATTAATTAGTAAGGCTAGCGACGTACCTAAGATAAAAACGGTTGCTGGTGGCAGCCATTCTAGTACAATGGCAATCATAATTAAGCTGGAAAGAATGAGGTTGAACCAAATTAATTTAGGACGTTTCACATTTAGATTTTCAGGTGTGATGTTTTCTATTACAGCGCTTTCAATTGCTGCATCGATAATTCCAACTTCCGAAATAGAAATGGATTCGCTGCTTGTCCTTTTAAATCTTGCACGCTCTTTCAACCCGATAAAATAAGCAACAGCAATAACGAAAAGTAAACTTACAATCATTCCTGGTAACATTTGAAGATATAATTGATTAGGTTCTAGATGTAGTACACTTGCTACCCTGCCGGCAGGGCCTCCCCAAGGAACGAGTGTAGTAATCCCAATTTGCATGATTGTAATAGAAGCTAAAATAATCGGACTGATTCCAAGTTTCTTATATAATGGAAGAAAAGCGGTTACAACAATCATCATTGTTGTCGATCCATCACCATCAAATCCGATGATTCCCGCTAACACAGCCGTTCCTACAATGATTTTTAATGGATCCCCTTTTGCTAACTGAATGATCTTTGAAGTTAATGGGTCAAATAATCCCGTGTCTAACATGATTCCAAAATACATGATGGCAAATAACAATAGAATGGCAGTAGGTGCTACCTTCAGAATTCCTTCCATCATTAAATTCCCTAGTTCTGATCCAAATCCTCCAATCAAACCATAAATAATCGGAATAATGGTTAAACCTAAAAACGGAGATACACGTTTTGTCAAAATCAAAAATAAGAAGGTAAAAATCATCAAAAACCCTAAAATAGACAACATATACATCTTCCTCCCCAATGTTCGTTATCGTATGCGGTTTCATTGGTGCTGGAATAAATTCCTTCCATTAATTTTGTATTAAAACCTATTCAATTGAAGGTTATCATGGCAATATTATTGCTACTATCAACCTCTTAAAAAACCAGACTACTTTTGCTTACAAAGTATTTGTCCAAGGATTTCTTCGTTATGTTGTCCGAGTTTTGGACCAATCCATTCCATACTTCCTGGGGTTTCCGATAATTTTGGAACAATACCAGGAACCAATACCTCTTCACCAGTAGGTAAAGTAACTGTTTGAAGCATTTCCCGTGCCTGGAACTGTTCATCATTTACAATATCTTCAATACTATAGATAGGTCCTACTGGTACGCCCGCCTCATCAAGGATTCTTTGTACTTCTTTTTGCGGATAAAGTTTTGTCCACATCTCAATAATCTGATCCAATTGTTCCGCTTGTTGAGATCTACCCTGATTATTTGAAAGATTAGGATCCTCAGCCAAGTCCGTTCGACCGATAGCCTCCATAAATCGTTTGAAAATGCCGTCACTATTAGCTGCAATAACGATATACTTACCATCCGCACAAGGGTACGTATTAGATGGAGCAATTCCTTCCAAAGTAGCGCCTGTTCTCTCTCTTACGATACCTTTTAAATCGTATTCAGGCAGTACCCCCTCAAGCAATGAGAAAACTGCTTCAGTAAGAGCAACATCAACATATTGGCCTCGTTTCAATGGATCGATATCTCTAGCTCTTAATGCCATTAACGTTCCATTCACTGCATATAGACCTGCAATCGAATCCCCGATTGCCAATCCAACACGAACTGGCGGACGATCAGGAAACCCGGTTAAATAACGAAGACCGCCCATTGATTCCGCCACACTGCCAAAACCTACTTTGTCACGATAAGGCCCCGTTTGACCATATCCAGAAATACGGGTCATAATGATACTTGGATTTATTTTTTTTAGATTTTCATAACCAATTCCCCATTTTTCTAAAGTTCCAGGCCGAAAATTTTCAATCACTACATCGGCATCTTTTACTAATTCCCGAACCATTTCCTGGCCTTCTGCTTCACGAAGGTTTAGGGTAATGGATTTTTTATTTCTTGCATGAACATACCACCATAGTGAGGTTCCTTTATGCATCACACGCCAATTCCTTATGGAATCGCCACTTTTTGGATCCTCTACTTTTATCACTTCGGCACCAAATTCGCCAAAAATCTTCCCAGCAAAGGGTGCTGCCACAAAATTTCCTAATTCTAAAACTTTGATTCCATCTAATGGTGTTCTCATGGGATATCCTCCTCTTCATTTATGTTCCCTTTTTTAAAATTATCTGAATATTTAGTTAATGTATGCAATTTTAAAAAGATTTACTCTTCCGCATCCTAAGCTTGTACAGTTTTTGTTAAAGCTTCTGCATCTCTTACCAATTGAGAAAATGAGTGGTCTAATTGCTTTAATCGCTCCAGATCCAGACCCGTCTGAATATTTTGCAGTTCTAAAAATTCTACAACACGGCTTGCCTGAACATTCCCTGGTGCACCAGGAGCATACGGACATCCTCCCAGTCCAGCTTGGGCTACATCCACTAAATGAACACCTGCCTGTATACCAGCCAATACATTCGCTAAGCCGAATCCATATGTATCATGCAAGTGAAGGCCAATGGGGATATCGGGGAATTTCTCAGCTAAACGGCTGCAGTATTCATATACCTGTCTCGGTGTTGCTTTACCGATTGTATCTCCAAGTCCTAATTCATCTACTCCAAAACTAACAAGATTGCTTGCAATCCTTTCTACTTCAGAGTATGGGACATGCCCCGCAAACGGACAGACAAATGCGGTTGAAATCGCCCCAATCACCCTTCTCTCTTCCACTTTAGTTTTTTCAACTAAACTCTTAATTTCTTCTAAAGATTCATCGGAACTTTTATTCAAATTTGCCTGGTTATGCTTCGTGCTTGCTGAAAGGAAAAAAACGGCATTATCAATCTTAGATTGTAAAAATCTATCTAATCCGCGTTGATTAGGAACAAGTGCTTCGTATTCAACTCCTGGAACCATGGGCAAGTTTTGTCCTAATAGATCGGCATCTTGCATGGCAGGAACCCATTTGGGATGGACAAAGGACGTCACTTCCAGCCGTCTGAAACCTGCATCAATTAAATCTTTAATTTTATTAATCTTATGATCGGTTTCTACAAACACTGGTTCATTTTGTAAACCGTCTCTTAATGAAACATCTCGTATTTGAATTTTTTCAGGAAAAATCACCTTAGAACCTCCATTCAAAAATTTTTTACAGAATTTTTTAATGTATTGATCTCGTCAATCTGCCTATTTGAATACTCATTATTATAAAATTGAAAATCACGTTGAATATGTGCCTTCATTAACTCCTCTGCAGCTTTTCCATTTCTTGTTTGAATTGCCTCCCATACTGCTTGGTGTTCCTTAGCACCATCCTCTAACCTCATTGGTATATTTAATACCGCATTTCGATAGAAAGACATGAGTGAATTTAACTGTTTCATCATTTTCATTAAGTAAGGGTTTTCACTTGCCTCCACAATAAAGAAGTGAAATTGTGTACTAAAATACTTTAATTTTTCCAGATCTTTCTTTTCCACCGCCCAGTTCATTTCTTCCATTACATTTCTTAAATGATTACGCTGCTCCTCATTCATCCGTATAGCGGCATAATAAGCGGCAGTTGGTTCCAGACCTAACCGGCATTCATAGAGATAGTTGAAATCTGAAAACGTTGGCCGATACACCCTTACTCCACCTCTTGGACTGACCGATACTAATCCATCACTATTTAACCGACGTATTGCTTCGCGAATTGGACTTCTGCTGACCCCTGTTTCCTGAGAAACTTGTTCTTCAACAATTCGATGTCCAGGAGGTATGAATCCGTTTACAATCTTTTCATGTAAGTACTCATAAACGTGATTTTGAAGAGTTTTAGACTGATTGATTTTTGATTTCAACTTTATCCCACCTGTAGTCTGAATTTTCAGATAATGTATGCAAAATAAAACATTCTACAACTTCGCATCCATTACTTATACTAATTTAATTATTTTCTATTTCCTATCATTCCTCCTAATTCTACTGTGATAATAGTGTTAAAGCAAGAAAAAACGAAAAACCATTTCTGATTTTTCTAAATATTATAATCACTTTTTATATAATGCAAACTTACACTTCAAAGCACCTTTGCACTAATGCGGTTTTACACTACTGTATTAAAGTTAATTAACTGTGGAATGTATTGGAACCATATGAAATTTTCCCTGCTCATTTATCTCAATTTCAAGTAAACCATTCTTAGATAAATAAATGGCATAAGCGTTCTTCCCGACTTTTAAATTGTTAATCCGCCGTATTGCCGAGGAAAATTTTCGTATGTAGTATTTTATACTATTCTTGCTAGTATCCACTTCCTTGATCAAGTAGTTCCTTAAAAACTCCATTTCAGTATTTGGGAATGTCTTATAAAAAAATTCAAGCAAATTTCCTGTTTGGAAGTCGTCATCAGAAGAGAAATAGGTCACACGAGGAATTCCATTAGCTGCAAAACCAGCCAAAATATAAACCGTTGCATAGTCCTGTTCTGGATTTAATTTTTTGAAAACATTCAAAGAAGACAAAAATAATTTTTTTGCATGAGCTTCTATTTCTTCCAGAGAATTTGTTTTCCTTGCGAGTGTTTTAAGTTCCTCGAGGGGCATATCTATGACATTTTTGACGCCAGCAAAAGCAAATATTACCTTAGGATTTAACACAATGATTTTCTTTTCATCATCGCTAAATTTTTCTGTTCCCCTATAGGTAATTCTTTTATCAGCCATAATTAATACACTATCTTCAAACTTGTTCCCAATCAACGCAGTCATCAGGATGCTCCTTCAAAATAAAGAATGCCCTACAATCCATTTTCGTAGGGCTTTCCTTTTATTTTACCATAAATTTACTCGTTCTGAAGGGATAATGCTTTCTCGGATCCTACTTGCTTACTACCACTCCTACCTTCATTTCAGTAACATATTGATTAATTTTTTCATAAAGTTTTTCCGGTTGATCAGTGACAATATTTTTTCCATCTACAAGTGCAAATGGTTCCAATAAACATTGTCCGCAATACAACAGGCATCTTTCTTCTATAACCTCCAAATCCCCTCGCTCCCTTAATTTTTCTTTTGTTCCTTCAAGCTCATCTTCAAAATTACAAGGACAAAATTTTACTTTAATGCTCACCTGTACCACTCCCTTTATTTGTTGCTCATATTTTATGGAAATATTTAAAAAATTCGCAAGAACTCACCGCAACGCACACTAGCTTTAACGCACTAAAACACTAACGCTAAAAAGAAAAACCGCGTTAAATCCTAGGTTTGCTCACGTTTTTTTTATGTATTATGATGTGTGACATTACAGGCAGTGAATTTCGAAAATTCTGTTTGTTATTTATCAAACACTTGAAGGAGCGATACTAATGGCTGAAAAAATGATGACAAAAACTAAAGTAAAAAAAGAAGAAGTATTTCCGGTCAAAAATGTTCATTACGTAGAAATTTATACAGGAAATGCAAAACAAGCGGCATATTATTACGCTAAAGCATTTGGCTTCAAGCTTGTAGCTTACCGAGGATTGGAAACAGGCTGCCGAGATCGTGTTTCCTATGTTTTGGAGCAAGGGGCCATTCGCTTAATCTTAACAGGAACATTATCGGATCAAACAGACATTGCCGCATTCATTAAAACACACGGTGAAGGTGTGAAAGATATCGCCCTTCTGGTAAAGGACTTAGAGAAAACTTATGAGGGTGCGATTGAACGCGGTGGTATTGCCATACGGGAGCCTTGGGTTGAAGAAGACGAAAACGGCAAAGTGAAAAAGGCGATTCTCGGTACATATGGCGATACGATTCATACACTAGTTGAACCTATCGATTATAAGGGTGTGTTTATGCCTGGGTTTGAGGCCCGAGAAGATATATTTCGAGCAAATCCAACGGGCTTAATTGGTGTCGACCACCTTGTAGGGAACGTTGAAGTAATGGAAGAATGGGTCAATTATTATGAAAAAGTATTCGGTTTTAACGTTCTTAAGCATTTTGATGATGAAGATATCTCCACTGAATACTCTGCCCTTATGTCAAAAGTGATGATGAATGGAACCGGACGCATTAAATTCCCAATTAATGAGCCCGCAGAAGGAAAACGCAAGTCTCAGATTCAGGAATACCTAGATTACTATAATGGACCAGGTGTTCAGCATCTTGCTCTATTAACCAATGATATCATTGGCACGGTTGCAGCACTTAGAGCAAACGGAGTTGAATTACTGTTTACTCCTGAGACCTATTACGAAGAACTCGCCAACCGTGTGGGGAAAATTGATGAGGATGTTAAACGGCTTCAGGAACTTAATATTCTTGTGGATCGGGATGATGAAGGTTATTTACTCCAAATTTTCACGAAACCACTTGTTGACAGACCAACCATGTTTATCGAAATTATTCAGCGAAAAGGTGCACTTGGTTTTGGGGATGGCAACTTTAAAGCCCTATTTGAATCTATTGAACGAGAACAGGAACTTCGAGGGAATATTTAATCGATTCGGGTCATGGCAGTTTCATCGCTGGCATGGCCTTATTCAAAGGAGGTGCTAGTCCATTGTTAACAAAAGTAAAGGTCAATTGGAAAGAGGATGCGGTCAGTCATTTTATGACAGAACTGATTGATTATGCAGGTTTATTCCCACCTGCAGCACTTCCACTTAAAGACGCGATCTTAAACTATCATTCTTATTTTCAAGAAGAGGATAGCTGGATGCTTGGACCATTTGTCATTCCGGCTTCACGATTAGGGGAACTTGAACCTTTTAGAGATTTATTTCATGAACAGTTGCCCCTTCGGCTCTCTATTATTCTTTCCAAATCTGTTGAGTTAAGCACAGATTTGGATGCTATTCAGCTTTTTTCGGAAACCTACCAAACGGCAGGAATGATAGAGGCGATTGAAGTCCCACCATCCTTTCAAATGAATCCTAGCATCTTCGATAAGCTAGATCAATTCATATCGGGATATAGAATTTATAGTGAAATAGCAGGAACGAATGAACAATTGCAATCCTCATTAAATAGAATCAAGAGGCTAAATCAAGACTCTTCACGACCTATAGGGGTTAAATTTCGTATGGGAGGAATCACGGCAAATTTGTTTCCATCTGCGAAAAAAGCAGCGTACGTGATTCATGAATGTAAAAGATTAGGCCTTTCGCTTAAATTTACAGCTGGTCTCCACCACCCGATTCGTCAATACCGTAAAGAAGTAGAGACCTTCATGCATGGATTCGTTAACGTTTTTACTGCATCGATTATGGCTTATTGTCTCTCCATTACAGAAGAAACGATTGAAGCGATATTACTTGAAGATCACCCGAAAAATTTTATTTTTACGACAAATGAACTCAGCTGGCGGAATTTTACTGTCAGTTCTAAAGAGATTAACAAAGCACGTAATGTCTTTGCTCTTTCATACGGAAGCTGCAGTTTTGATGAGCCACGAGAAGAACTAGGAGAGCTTGTTTTATTTCAGAAGGAGGCAGTAAGATGAAAAAATCTTTTATTAAAACAAAATCGGAATCACATTTCCCCATTCAAAATTTACCGTATGGCATATTCCGGGTAAAAAGTGAAAGTCCTCGTGTTGGAACGGCTATTGGAGAGTATGTTCTTGATTTATCCCTCATTGAACAAGCCGGCTTCTTAGATGGTACAGGTGTGGAAGGAAAAAATATTTTTTCATCCCCTTCCCTCAATTCATTTATGGCACTTGGCCGTTCAGTCTGGTCTGCCGTAAGGTCTAAACTTCAATATCTTTTAGATGAAAACACTCCTGTTTTACGTGATGATAAAAATCTTCGTGATCAAGCATTTCATCGTATCGAAAATGTAACCATGCTGCTTCCAGCGGAGATTGGTGATTATACCGATTTCTATGCTTCAAAGGAACATGCAACCAACGTAGGAACAATGTTTAGGAGTAAGGATAACGCTTTAATGCCAAATTGGACGCACTTGCCCGTTGGCTATCATGGTCGAGCTAGTTCGATTGTTCCAAGCGGCACCTCGGTTCGGCGCCCTTTAGGTCAAAGAAAACCAAAGGATTCAGAATATCCCGCATTCGGCCCATGTACCCAGCTTGATTTTGAACTGGAAATAGGTTGGTTTATCGGCCCAGGCAATACTCTTGGTGAACCTATTCCTGTTCATCAGGCGGAAGATCATGTTTTTGGACTCGTACTTGTGAATGATTGGAGTGCACGTGACATTCAAGCTTGGGAGTATCAGCCACTTGGCCCCTTCCTTGCGAAAAATTTTGCCACTTCCATCTCGCCTTGGGTTGTACCGTTAGAAGCACTCGAACCTTTTCGCACGGCTGGACCCAAGCAAGATCCAGAGCCCTTTCCTTACCTGCAGCAAGGAAAAAATGGATCATTTAATATTAATCTAGAAGTTTATTTAACACCAGAAAATACAGAAAAAGATACTAGAATTACAAAGACTAACTTCAACTATATGTATTGGTCCATTGCCCAACAGGTAGCCCATCATACCATTACGGGATGTAACATCCGTCCTGGTGACATGCAGGCATCCGGGACAATTAGCGGTCCTAACCGAGAAGAACGAGGCAGCCTGCTTGAACTTTCCTGGCGTGGTTCACAACCGGTCCAGCTAAACGGAGGCGGTGAGCGCAGCTGGATCGAAGACGGTGATACCTTGACGATTAGCGGCTGGTGCCAAGGAGATGGATATCGAATTGGTTTTGGTGAAGTAACCGGTCAGCTACTACCTGCACACTCTGAATCCAAAGTATTAGGCAAACAAGCTGCCGTAAAAATCTAAAATATATATAAAAAAAAGGAGTTTTGACTATGGCATATTATGTGAAAATGGGCCGCATCCCCCATAAACGGCATACTCAATTTCGCCAAGAAGACGGTAGTCTCTATTATGAGCAATTAATGGGTACGAAAGGTTTCTCTAGCATTCAATCACTGATCTATCATATTAATCAGCCGACACAAGTTAAAAAAGCGGAAAAAATTTGCGATGTTCGTTATGAATTTGAGGAAAGAGGCGCTCTAAAACATCGTCATTTTCGTACTTGGAATACAGAAGTTGGCGGTGATTTTCTATCCGCTCGCAAAATTTTCATGGCAAACGACGATCTAGCGTTTGGCGTGGCACGCCCTAATCGCCAGATGGACTATTTTTATCGTAACGGCGAAGGCGATGAAATGTTATTTGTTCATGAAGGAACCGGTAAAATTGAAAGTATTTTTGGGGAGTTAAGTTTTGGCCCCGGCGATTATCTGGTGATTCCTATTGGCACGACCTACCGTGTTGTTTTGGAATCAGAAGAAGCACGCTTTTTAGTAGTCGAATCCAATTCATCCATTGTTACTCCTAAGCGCTACCGAAATGAATTCGGCCAGCTTCTCGAACATTCTCCCTTCTGCGAGCGTGATATCCGGACACCGGAAAGATTGGAGCCCAAAAATGAAAAAGGTGAATTTGAAATTCGAGTCCGTGCACAAGGGATGATCACTTCTTATACATATGATTTCCATCCGCTTGATGCAGTTGGCTGGGATGGATATTTATACCCTTATGCATTCAGTATCCATGATTTTGAACCAATAACAGGCCGTGTTCATCAGCCGCCACCCGTCCATCAAACCTTTGAAGGGCATAATTTTGTCATCTGTTCATTTGTGCCGCGTTTATATGACTACCATCCAGAGGCCATACCTGCCCCTTATGTACACAGCAATGTGGACAGTGATGAAGTACTCTATTATGTGGATGGTGATTTTATGAGCCGGCGCGGTGTGGAGGAAGGCTCCATTACCCTTCATCCGTGCGGACTGCCTCATGGTCCACACCCAGGCAAAATCGAAGAAAGTATCGGTAAAAAAGAGACGCGCGAACTTGCAGTCATGATTGATACTTTCCGTCCACTCTATATTGTAAAGGATGCTCATCCTCTGGAAGTTGAGGATTATATGAGCAGCTGGCTGCCAAAATAATCTCAGCAGAAAATAATTGGCATAAATGGTTTTCTTTTCTATGAATCTTAATTAGTTCTTATCCTTTCCCTGGCGCAAGCTCCTCCTTGCGCCAATTAAAGTGCACACTTTAATAACATTGATTAATAGATATTGAAGTAAGAAGAACGAGGATAAAGCGGAAGAAAAATTTACCATTTTAGCTAAAACGGTATTATAATAGAAATGATAAGAACAAAAAATTTTTCGTATCAAAGGAGGTTTACATATGTCAAAAAATGTACAACCAGGGGAATTTTATATTGGAACTGTAAGCGAAAACTGGTCCGAGGATGCCCTTTTTTACGAGTATAGCACAGCTGCTGATCCCATTGGCAGTGGGATTACTAGTCCGATCCCGCCTAAAGAATTTGCACCTGAACTATATAATTCAGGAGAAACTCGTATGATATCATTGGATTTATCAAACGAGTTGAAAACCAAATATCCTGCAACAAGTCCATCCCTACTTGCACATTTTATCCGAATTAATGCAGGAGATACGATTCATACGAAACCCAACGCAACCAGTGAATTATACTATATTATTTCCGGGGCCGGTACAACGGAGGTCAATGGTCAAACAATCAGTTGGAAAAAAGGTGACTTTTTAACTCTTCCGTCCGGATCAGTTAGTCGTCATCTAGCGACAGAGGATTCAACCATTTACTATATTTTGGACACTCCACTTCTTGATTATTTGGGAGCTAAAGCAACGGAAGCACGTTTTAAGCCGACACTATATACGGCGGAACGGGCGAAAGCAAAATTAGATGAAGTAGCTAATGCACCCGATGCACATTTAAAAAATCGTATTTCCATTTTGCTAAATAATCAAAATTTCGAACAAACTTTAACCATTACGCATGTATTATGGGCAATGTTTGGCATTGTTCCCGCAGGCGCCAACCAAGCTCCGCACAGTCATAAATCCGTTGCACTTGACTTTGTTGCCTATGCTGCACCTGGGACATATACATTAGTTGGAGATAAGGTAGACCCAATAACAAGACAAATCATTGATCCGATTCGGATTGACTGGGTAACAGGAAAAGCCTTCGTTACCCCACCAGGGCTGTGGCACTCTCATCATAATGAATCAGGGGAACCCGCGTTCATTATCCCCATCCAAGATGCAGGTCTGCAAACCTACCTTCGTACATTGGATATCCAATTTACTCATTATGATGAGGAATAGAAGTATTCTAATAAAAGAAGAAAAAGTAGAATGAGAGTGGCTAAGTTTTGTGAGCGAAACATTAAAGTAACCGATTCGGACAAAGTCATTGACCTTCTTCGATTGCATTATCAAAACGATGTAGATGTTAGCATTGTAGACTGTTTTAGAAGGTGTTTAGAATGCAGGGTAAGACCATTCTGCCGTATTCAATTAACAACCATCGAGGCTGATGATGCTGAAAGCTTGGTAAATAAAATCCTTCAAACGGTTAAAACCATTCCGTAAGAAGAAAATCGCACTTCCGCGATAAAAATCACACCCAAGTGAGGATTAAATCACTTGGGTTTTTTCACGTTTGGACAGTTCAGTAGTGTTGAATATAAGTTTGAATTCCAGTTAGAGGTTGAAATAGTGAGAAAAAATGATGCTTATTAAAGTAGTAACATGGAATATACGAATAAGAGCTTCATAATAGAATAGAATTAAGCTTTCAATTATACTCATGATAAGGATGTGAGAAAGAAGGACTAAATATGCTATTTTATGTGTTTTCAATTCTTGTTATTGTGATGGACCAGCTTTCTAAATATCTAATTCGGGCTTATATTGACATCAATGAAACATTTACATTGTGGGGAATTCCACTCACACATATCGAAAATAGCGGGATGGCAAGAGGTTTATTTCAAGGCCATGCACGTCTCTTCGGAGTTGTGGCTGTGCTGTTCGTGATAGGTGTTTATTATTTTCGCAGAACCGGAGAAATGAAGGGTGCTCTCATTGATAGTAGTTTAGGATTCCTAGTGGGAGGAGCAATTGGAAATGGCATTGATCGACTTTTGTTTGGGCAAGTGACGGATTTTATCATTCGCTCTGGTGGTATCCTTAACTTGGCCGACCATGCGATTGAGATCGGGGTGTTCTTGCTTCTTATTTACGGAGTCGTTAGTTGGTTGAAAAATAAACACTAAAAGGGACCAAAAGATAACTTGGTCCCCTCTCTAATAACGTTCCGTATGTTTTCATAAAAATGTGATGTTTTATGAAAAAATATTTCTTTCTATTAAGATAATAATCTTTTATTTAATCTAGGAGTATACATGACCAAGAATCCAGAACGCCCAAACGTGTATAGAATGAAAGCCAGCCATAGGCCATGATTATGCCAGATTGGTGTTGCCGTAATTTGTATAAGGATATAGAGAATCATTGCGTAAATCATTGAGTTTCGAACGGGAGCAATTTCAGTTGCACCGATGAAGACACCATAAATGACAAGACCAAAACATGCGGCAAACGGGTAAAGAATCAGCCATTTTCCATAGGTAGTTGAAAGTTCGACAACACTTGGTAGATTGGTAAAAAGCGCAATAATTTGTTCTTGAAATAATCCATATATATACCAGCGATAACAAAAGCCGTAATCACCGACCATTGCTTTGATAAAGTAAGTGTTTTCTTATATAATTCCTTATCCTTTGACCCTACCGCTTTGCCCACGAGAATGCTCGTGGCATTGGCAAACCCATCGAAGAAATAAGCCATTATGTAATGAATTTGAAATAGAACAGCATTGGCAGCTAATAAGTCTGTACCAAACGAAGCACCTTTTGCTGTAAACATATTAATAACGACTAATAAACAAATCCTTGTTCACGTTAAACACGTTTTTCATCGACTGTGTATCTATAAGTTCCTTGTAGGACGGTAACCTCCATTCAAACGGTGATGCCTTCCTCACAATGAATATCCCTACTATAAAGGCTGTCACTTCAGCAATCAAAGCGGCAGCAGCGACCCCTTTTACAGCAAATGAAAAAACATGGACAAAAAGAATCGCCAAGATCATATTCAAAACATTCATTAACACTTGTAGAAATAATGATTCTTTAATCTTTGCCATCCCCATTAGCCAGCCAAGGATCACATAATTCAGCAAGGTAAAGGGTGCTCCCCAAATTCTAATTCGAAAATATTCAGCTGCAAACTGACTGACATCAGAATCGTTTGAAAACAATATCATAGCTATATATTCAATCGGCCATTGTAAGAGAATAAAACACACCCCAACCACAACAGCTAATAAAAATGGACGCGATAAAGCAAGTATTCCTTGGGCTTGATCACTTGCGCCATTTGCTTGTGCGGCAAAAGCAGATGTACTAACCCGTAAAAAACCGAATACCCAATACAAAGTATTAAAAATAAGAGTCCCTACTGCAACTCCTCCAATATAGGCAGAATCGGGAAGCTGCCCCACAACAGCTGTGTCTACAGCACCTAACAAGGACGTGGTCATTGTCGAGATCGTTAGGGGAATCGCCAAAGTGAGGTACGCACGATGATTCATTAGGAATTCCTCCTCCTTTCCATTTGTATAAGAACAATAACCTCGATTTTTCAAATGAAATCGAGGCATTCGAAAATATTAAAATTAAGCACGTCTAACCGAACGAAATCGTGGGTGCTCGGCCAGCATGGAATCTCTCATCTCATTTACTAGAGGATGTTTTGAAGTAAAAAACTGTTTTTTTTCATAATAAAGCTCTGCCAATTCTCCTTTATCTAGTACACCTAATCGATCACTAATCGTATAGGCAGCTTTAATATCATGTGTAATAAAAAGATAGGATAACCCGAAGTCTGCTTTTAACTCCTTGAGTAATTCTAAAATAAGAGTTTGATTCACCATATCTAGACTACTGACAGATTCGTCTAAGACAATCAGCTTTGGCTTGAGTGAGATGGCTCTTGCAATATTGATTCTTTGCAATTGCCCACCGCTAAATTGATTCGGATATTTTTTTAAGTCCTCCTCACTTAGCCCTACCCTTTCTAATAATTCAATAACGGTTCGTTTTTGCTCTGCCACTGTTAGCTTTTCATAGTTTTCTAGCGGCTCTGCAATAATTCGTTCCGCCGTCATTCGAGGGTTAACCGATGAGTAGGAGTCCTGAAAGACAGCTTGAAGTTCACGACGAATTTTTTGATGACTCTGCTTATCTTGGTTATAAATATCATGGCCTTGAAATAAAACCTGTCCACATTGCGGCCGTTCTAGACCAAGAATCACTCTTCCTAAGGTACTTTTACCAGCTCCGCTCCTACCAAGCAAACCTAAACAGGTTCCTTCCTCAATCTCTAGAGAAATGTCGGAAAGTATTTTCCTAGATTGATCTTTCCAGTTGAAAAACGTTCGAGATCCATAACTATGGGTTACTTCATTTACTTGTAATAAACTCATTTTTTTACCCCTTATCAATGCCTAAGTCAAGCTAAATGGATGGCAGGTTCATCTACATTTAAGATTGAGCGTGCCTTTAATAGTTTTTTGGTATACTCATGCTGTGGCTCATCAAATAGTTGGAATACACCAGCTTTTTCTACTATTCGACCGTTCTGCATCACGGCCACTTCATCAGCCATTTCAGCAATGACACCGAGATCATGGGATATAAATAAAATGGCAGAGCCATATTCAGAGCGAATTTTATCTAAGTGGTACAGCACTTTTTTTTGATTATTTACATCTAGTGCGGTAGTCGGTTCATCAGCAATAATTACCGCAGGATGTAAGCATGCTGCAATGGCAATCATCACCCGTTGAAGCATACCACCACTCAATTGAAAAGGATAGTATTTTAATAGTTTAACAGGATCTGGTAAGTTCACATGATGCATCGCCTCAATGGCCATCTCTGTTGCTTGTTTTTTATTCCATTGTGAATGTGAACGAATGGTTTCAATAAATTGGTGGCCAATTGTAAAAACAGGCGTAAAAGCGTTCATCGGATTTTGCATAATAAAGGCGATATCCTTGCCACGAATCATACGCATTTCTTTCTCACCTAAACCATTCAATTCGTGTCCTTTTAATTCGATACTGCCTTCAATCGTTGTCGTTTTCCGATTGAGAAGCTGAAGAATGGACATACTCGTCACGGTTTTACCGCATCCACTTTCCCCAACAAGACCTAGTACCTCTCCACGCTTCAGTTCAAAGTTGATATCCTCAACAAGCGTGGTAGCACCAGTTTTTGTTTTTACCTGTACATGTAAATTTCTCACTTGTAACACATTTGACTGTTCTGTACTCAACATTCTCATTCCTTTTTAAGATCGACGTTTGACACCGTAACGTTCGGATAATGCTTCGCCCAATAAATTGAAGGTCACAATCACGAACATAATCATCAAACCTGGAAAAAGCATTAATTCAGGATTCGTCCGAATATATGACTTTCCTTCGTGAATCATCGCTCCCCATTCAGGTGTAGGCGGTTGTACTCCTAAACCAAGAAACGACATGGCGGATATATCCATGATCGCCCAACCCATTTCTAATGTACCCATGACCACCAGTGGAGGGAGCACATTTGGGACAATATGATGTTTAATGATCTTCCATTGCGATGAGCCGCTTATTTTCGCCGCTGCAATAAAGTTTTGTTCCTTCAGACTTAGTACCATTCCTCGGAACATTCTCGCATAATATACCCATTGTACAAGCATCAGCGCTAAAATGACCTGCGAAAGTCCAGGACCGAAAATACCAACCAGACCAAGGATAAGGATCAGACTCGGAAAAGCCATCACACCATCACAAAATCTCATCAAAACCTGATCCACCCAGCCGCCTTTATATCCAGAAAAGGTGCCAATCATTAAACCAATCGTTAAAGATGAAATGAAAATGAGCATGGCAAAGCCTAATGATATTCGTCCACCATATAAAAGGCGTGATAAGTTACATCTTCCTAAATGATCCGTTCCTAATGGGAATTCCCAGGATGGAGGCTGTAATTTATAAGCTAAATTGACCGCAATTGGATCATTGGGTGCGATCCAGGGAGCCAATAACGTGATGATAAAAAGAATCCCTAATACAATGGTACATATCGGAATTACTTTTTTTATTTATAAATATCCTGCGAATACTGGTTATCATCGTTGTTGCCCTTCTTTCCTGGATATGCGCGGGTCAATAAACATTTGAATCAAATCCACCATTAGGTTGCTAAATATAAATAAACTAGCGTCTATGAGTACATAGCATTGAATGATAGGTATGTCACGGTTAAAAATCGCTTCAATAAAATAACGGCCAAACCCAGGCCAAGAAAAAACGGTCTCCACAATAATCGTTCCAGTCAGCAGTTTCCCAAGATCCATCCCCGGACCAGTAATCATCGGGGAAATGGCAATTCTTAAGACGTGCTTGGACATAATGATTTTTTCTTTAATCCCCCTTGTCCTTTGCGAAGGATTTATGTAAAATCCCGCATCTTTAGTACTTCTAAGATATCGAGATCGGCATGGAAAAGCGAACTTCCTTTTTTCATTTTCAGGGTATTTTTAGAGCGAAACGACAAAAATACGCCTTCAAAAATGATTTTTGAAGGCGTTTTTTCAATTTCAGTGATTTTATAGCCTTTTTACGTTACAGTTCATTTTGTAAATTGTAAAGTATTGGGTTGATAATTATAAACCCATTCGTTTTCGAAAATCCATCCTATTCGAAAAAAGCCTCCCCTTTTGACATTTGTTTACTTACTGTGTCCACTACATGATTGTTTATTTTTTCTTTTACTCTAAATGTGAACAATAAACGCAAACCCGGCAGGAAAAATTGCCGGGTTTGCCTTTATTTATTCTTTTATTCTCAGCCCGTCAGCCAGTTCCTCTATTGTTATGAACAGAGGTCGCTCGCTTCCGTGCGGGGTATCGGGATAATGGGTAGAGAGATAGGTTTGCCCGTCCAGGCCGGTGAACAGGCTTGAATGCCCTGCGTTCCGGTCCATTAACAACTCTTGTTCATGATGCCATGGACCTTCGATGCTCCCTGACTTGGAACGGGCCACGGCTACGGTGTAGCCTCCAAAGCCTTTGTCCCCATAGTTTGGAACAGAGTAGCTCGACCAGAGCATCAACAGGTCGCCGTTTTGTGCTTCATACATGAACGGGGCATCCGTAAGGAATCCCTTTTTTTCAATCCGCGGGTCTCCGAACAGCCGAATCCATTTCATTTCTGCTGCATTTAATATTTCAACTGGTTCGCCATAGCAGTGCTTCAAATCATGAGTGAGCCTGATTGCCTTGATTTTCCCTTCATATTCTTGGGTCCATTCATGGCAAAAAACCATCCAACGCTGCCCGTCCTTGTCTTCATAAAAAGTTCCGTCAAGGCATTCCCAATTACCAGGCGTCGCAGCACCTTCACTGTGCGGAACGTATGGCCCCGCCGGATGGTCAGCTACCAGGATACCTGTCCCACGGTGTTCACCGATCCCGCCTTTAAACGATGCAAACATATAAAACCTGTCATCAATTGAAAATACCTCGGGAGCCCAGTAATGCCGAACGCCCCAAAAGCCGCGCGGCGGGTCAAAAGCAATATAGGGTCCTTCCCATGTCTCCAAGTCTTGGCTGACATACACTTCAAAAACGGGGTCCTTGTCACCGCAGCCATCTGCGAACGTGGTCCCAAATAAATAATATTTATTTTCCTCAGCGTACGGGAACACAAATGGGTCCCTCATATGGATGTCTTCACGATTTACCTTTTGTACTGTACGGAAACCTTTTTCCATTGTTTAGCCCTCCACGATTTCAGTATGCCACATATCATTTATCTTCCGGATTTCTTTCAGCTCGCATTTTGGCTTACGTTCATATGTTAGTAATCCGTTGATTTCCTGTTCCACATCAGTTAATTGGGTATAGCAGTACCCATGGAGCACTTTTGAAGCATACACCGCTTCCATGATCCGCTTATAATCCGCTACGAATTCATCAGAGCCGGTAACTGAAGTGTAACCCCAGCCCGCTTCCTCGCCAACTTTAAAACCGATTCCGCCATACTCCGTCAGGATAATTGGCTCTCCCTGATGCTCAAAGCCATTGGCGTAAATTTTCCGTTTAGCTGGCTGCGACTGCAGAAGCTGCTCCTTTGTCGAAATCGACTGCTTATAGTGTTCATATTTTACTTTTTCATTATCATTCCCATGATTATAATTGTGAATTGCACAGATATCGGATCGTGTTATTTCCCAGCCATCATTAGAAATGACCAGACGGGTGGCATCTAAAGATTTAACAAGGTGGTACATAGCCAGCGAATGGTTTTGCTGTTGTATGTCCATACGCACATTCGGGATGCCCCAGCTTTCATTGAGCGGCACCCATGCAACGATGGAAGGATGATTGTAATCACGTTCAATAATCTCTATCCATTCTCTTGTTAGGCGGGCGGCAGCTTGATCGTTAAAAGACGGAGACGCTGCGCATTCGCCCCAGACAAGGAAGCCGAGCTGATCAGCCCAATACAGGAATCTTGGATCCTCCACTTTTTGGTGCTTCCGGCAGCCATTAAAGCCCATTTCTTTGGCAAGCTCGATATCCAGTTTGAACGCTTCATCACTTGGCGCCGTCAGCAAGCCCTCTGGCCAGTAACCTTGGTCAAGCACAAGCTTTTGATAGTATGGCTTATTGTTGAGGTATACCATACCGTCTTCTGTATGGACCTTCCTCATGCCGAAGTATGCTTCAATTTCATCAAAAACAGAGTTGTTTTCTTTAATGGTCAATTTAACGTCGAACAAATTCGGGTTCTCCGGCGTCCAGCACCAGCCATTGTGGTGAAACGGGGTACGGAAAATCGAATTTTGAAATAAATCGATCGAACGCTGAGTGTTTATCGCTAACAAATGGATGGCATCCTTAGCAACGGTCTCTCCATTAAAGGAAATTTCCACTTCCGCCTGTTTGCCGGCAAACTCCCCTTCCACTTCTAATTCAAGATATACAGCGCCATGATCCACATCAGGCGTGAATTTTACCTTTGAAAAATGGACAGGGTTGACCGCCTCCATCCAAACTGTCTGCCAAATTCCTGTAGTCCGTGTATACCAGATGGAATCGGACCTTTCAATCCAGTATTGCTTTCCTCTCGGAATTGTTTCATCGGTTGAAGGATCTTCTACTCTTACGACAACGGCCTCAGTCCCCCAATTTAAATAATGGGTAACATCGAAGGAGAAGGAGACATTTCCTCCTTCATGAAAACCTACGAGCTGTTCATTCACATAAACCCACGCCCGGTAATCCACCGCTCCAAAGTGAAGGATGACCTGTTGTTCTTTCCAGTCAGACGGAACCGTAAACTCACGGCGGTACCAGACATGATCATGAAAGCTGTGGTCTTCAATACCGCTCAATTTTGTCTGGTAGGCAAATGGAACGTTGATTTCTTTTGTAAAAGCTGCCGCATTAGAATGCCAGGCTTCCTTTACCCCTGCATTTTGATCATCAAAGGCAAATTGCCAGATTCCGTTTAAATTTAACCAATTCTTTCGCTTCAACTGTGGTCTCGGATATTCTTGACGCATCATAACTTTAGTCTCCTTTATTAACTGCTTTATTCATATTGGAAGCAACGGAACTTTATTTAATTCCTGAGTTCGTTACACTTTTTACAAAATATTTATTGGCCACGAGGAAAACGACGATTGCCGGGATGGTCGCTACAACTGTCGCAGCCATCATTCCAGCGGGATTGACGAAATTGGATCCTTGGATTAGCGTCGCAATTCCAAGAGTCATCGTTTTCATTTCATTGGAGTTAATCACGAGTGACGGCCAAAGGTAATCATTATAGATCCCCATAAATGTGATAACTCCCAGCGTTACGGCTACCGGTTTGATCGCCGGGAATATGACATGACGCAGGATTTGCATTTGAGAAGCACCGTCAAGATAGGCTGCTTCTTCCAGATCCTTTGGAAAGCTTAAAAGGAAGTTGTAAATCAAGAATACTCCCATTGTGCTTGCTGTATACGGCAGAACCAGCGGGATAATGGTGTCCAGCAAATTAAAAGTTTTAAACATATAGAACGCCGGGAAAAGCGTCACGATGCCTGGAATTGTTAAGGCTATAACGATAATCCCGATGATGATTTTTTTACCAGGCACGTGCAGACGGGCCAAAGAGTAGGCTGCAAGAATATCAATGGCAACAACAAGAACCGTGCCTATAATAGTGATGACAGCTGTGTTAAAAACCCAGAGAAGGATTGGTGCATCACTAGTTGGAGAGAAAATATCCATATAGTTTTGCAGCGTCCAAACTTTTGGCAGGATGGCCGAGCTGGACATGGATTCACTTAATGTTTTAAAGGAAGTGAACACCATCCAGACTAACGGTAACAGAAACAAAATGGCGATTAAGATTGCCATTGTGACAATGATGATGTTTTTTTGCTTTCGTCTCATGTTAATTCACTTCCTTTTTGCGGTAAGACATAAAGTATTGAGCAGCGGTCACGAGAAGCATAATGATTCCCATTAAGATGGCCATCGATGAACCTACACCAAGCTGGTTCATACCAAAAACAGTATTCTGGATGCTCATTGTCAATGTTGTGGTCGACTGCTCCGGGCCCCCTGCTGTGATGAGCTTTGACTGCCCGTACAAATTGAATGACGCGATTACAGTCATAATTATGATAAAGAATGCGACATTTTTGATTTGAGGCAATGTGATATAAATAAACTTCTTGATCCCATTGGCTCCGTCAAGATCAGACGCTTCATAAAGACTTGGATCTACCTCGTCAAGGGCGTTTATGAACAACATCATATTAAATCCAATTGTCCACCAGACAGTAGAAATGAGGACAGACGTCCAAGCATAGGGCTGTTCACTAAGCCAGTTAATCGGTTTGTCTAAAATCCCAATGCTGACAAAAAGATTATTGATAAAACCGCCATTCTCATTGAAGAGCCACAAGAAGATAGCAGATACAGCGGTAACTGAAATCGAATAAGAAACGAAATAAATCGTCCGGAATATAGGCTTAAGCTTCGCTGGCAGATGGTCGAGAAGGAGCGCAAGGCCTAAAGCGATGATCACAAGCGGAGGAACACTGACGACGACGAATACTAGCGTATTTTTCAAGGCCAGCATAAACGCTTCATTATAAAGAGAGCCAGTGGTTAAAATATCAACATAGTTTTGAAGCCCAATAAAACCGTTATTACCCGATGAAAGGTTCCAATTGTGGAGGCTGACCCATACTCCCAAGAGCATCGGTGCCAGCCAGAATAAAATAAAGCAAAGTATAAATGGGGATACCATCAGGATTGCCCATGTTTTTGTCGAAGTTCCTTTGTGCATTTTATACACCCTCCAATAAGTGGGAGACCTAATGCTCACCTTTAGCTTATTTCGTGTTTTTTAGCGTGAAAGGCGCAGGAATTCCCGCGCCACTCCACCTTTTTTCTTAATTACTTCGGTTGTGTTTCAGCAACTTGCTTTGCTTTCTTTGTTGCAGAAGCAAGTTCTTTCATTAATTGTTCTTTTGTCAGGTTTTCGGTTGATACAAGCTTGCTAAAGACTTTTTCGTTCATATAACGGATTTGTTCTCCATATTGATATACTTGCGGCGGAGCAACAAAAGAATCAAATTGCAAAGAGTTTTGGTATGCGATTTGGTACTTCTCTTTCTCGGCTGTCACTTTTTCGATTGTCTTCAAGTGTACAGGAGCTTGTCCTCCATCTGCCCAGTTGATCAGATTTTCAGGAGTGAACATATATTTGGCAAACTCAGCAATTCCTTCTTTAACTTTCTCGTCTTTAACACTTGCGGAAACAGCAAGAATGTGAGCGTTACCGTAAGCTGCAGGCTGCTTGCCGATCTGTGGAATTGGTGCAATTCCAAGTTTATCGCCATATTTTTCTTTCGCTGCCCCATAGAACCAAGGACCCGTTAGAGCAACAGCTGATTGAAATGCTTTTCCTGATTCTGCTTCTTTCATGAAGGTTTTAAATTCTCCATCAAGGCCTAAGCCGGCTGGAGAAACCTTATCTTTCCAGACCATATCGTGGAAAGTCATCAGTGCATCTGCGAATTCAGGCTGATTAAAATTCAAGGCATTGCCATCCTTCAGCTCTACACCATTCTGGGCAGCAATCATCATCATGTAAAACTCCACAAGACCTGTTGAAGGAACACCTAGTGCATATAAATCCTTATTTTTTGCTTGAAGCTCATTATTCAGCTTCACGATATCCTCATATGTTTTTGGAGCTTCATTTACAAACTCTTTATTGTAGAACATGGTTAATGGGTGAATATCAATCGGGAATCCGTAAAGCTTTCCGTCCAATTTTGCAAGATCCATTCCAGCCTTGTGGAAATCAGATTCTTTCAAACCTGCTTTTTCGTACAGCGAGCCAACATCCTGAATCATGCCGTCAAGACGGTAAGTTTCCATGTTGTTCCCATGAATGACAACAAGGTCATAGTCACCGGATTTGTATTTTGTATAGTGATCTTTTTCTTGGCTTTCGACGATTTCATACTTGTTCTGAGAAGCATTAAATCCATCCGTGATTTTTTTCATATATGCCCCGTCACCGCCGGTGAAACCGTTGATAAATGAGATTTGAATCTTTCCATCTTTTGACTTATTGGAAGCATTATTGCCGCCTGAGCAAGCGCCTAAAACTAGGACACTAGCAATTAATAAAACTAACCATTTAAAAGATTTCATTCCGTGTTCCTCCTTGGAAATAGATTATCCTCTGTTGAAAGGTCCTTTTCTTGAAATCACTCTTTTATAAAACGCTTTCAACTTTCTGAGGTTATTATTACATATTTTATTATTACAAATCAAGTATTTTTATAACAATATTTTTTGTGATAAAAAAAGCTGACCGGAATAATTCCTAGTCAGCCTTTTTCTGCAGCGGATCAATCCGAAACAGCATATTGAATTTTCATGATTAACCCTTGTTCATAGTTTCCGAACTTGGAACCGAACAAATTAATCCCGCCGAGATTTTTCGCATCTTTTTTAACCCCAAGTCGCAGCGAAATGTACGGCTTTTCCTGCAGTTTCAAATCATCAATCGTCACCGTGGAAATTTTCACTCCATCGATAAAACTACCTTCCTGGTTGATTTTCCAATACTTTAACAAACCATACTGAGTATTATGGGTTTCCCACCAGCCTGGAGTTAAGAATCCCCTATCGCCACCAAAGTCACCAGGACTTGTCCAGTAGCCAATTTCCTTCCCGTTAATCCAGCAGGTGATATCAGAAGGCCAGTCTAAATTATGATAAGGAGCCTCCGAACATAATTCAACGGAGAAATTCAGCTCTTCTACCCTTGCTCCGTAAGGAATCCTGTTTGGGAAGTGGTACTCAATGTACCCGGAACGAAACCAGATTAGCTGGGCATTTTTCCGTTCCGGTTCGAAAAAGGATCGGGGATCATCAAGAATATGGATAATGCCCTTCTCACTAAGCAAGCCACAAGTTGGTTCAATATCACACTGAACATATTCCCCAATCTCCAATTCGAAGGTTAACACATCTTCCTTCGCAGGCTCCTTCTCCTCAAGATCTATAATGATACGGTCATATCGTTTTGAACTTACCTTTTGGCTCCCTCGGCCGGGGACGATCTCAGTCGTGATCAAACCCGCTTCCTCCAGTTTCCTTACATTCACCGCTGCCGAAGAGAACGGGATGTTTAACATCTCGGAAAGCTCATTCACATTTTTAGGGCCTCCCGTCAGGGACCGAATCATTTCCATCCGGTTTTCGTTTGCAAGCGCTTTACAAATTTCAATCGCTTCTTGTAGTGTTAATTGTAATGTTCTCACATTTATCTCCCTTTATTACATCTTTATTTATAATAAAAATACAGGAAAATAAATTTAACTGCAACTTTCCTGTAATAATAATGGTATTGTTCTTTTCATTATACAATATTTTGTTTTTAATAAAATACATAAGTTTTTTAAGCATAAGAGTAATAGTATCATTATGTCCAAGCTTCAGAGATTAATTGAAATTGTTTTTAGGTTTTTGCACCGGAACCCTTACAATTTCTATTGATATATATCTAAGGTCTCAACAACTGTTCTGTGATATTTTCAATTAGAGACTTTATTTGTTTGCAGCATTTTTGCCAGAGGAAAAGACACGAAATATCATTCAAAAAGAGCTTGAAGAGAATCTAATCGAACAATCTAAATTGGAATCGATCATAGCATTTGTGAAAAAGGAGAAATACGCTTTTACTTCCGAGTACCTATCAGGAATTTCAGCTATTGCGGCTCCTGTATTTGATTATAAAAAAGAACTAATAGCTTCCCTATATATCGTTGCAGTCACAGAAGCACTGGATATCTCAAAGGATTCACCATTAGTAAGAGAACTATTAAAAACTGCCCAGAAATTATCAAAACAATTAGGTTATTCCGAATAATTGTGACAGTACATTCAGATTCGTGGAAGTAATTCGTATAAGTCTGTTAAGAAAACCATTTTTTGTCTAAACATAATAAATTACTTTAAAGTAAAATTCGTGTCCAAGGACTGGACACCAAATGAGTTCAACAGAAAAAGAAAAAGCAGAGTTAGTTTAACACCTTAACTCTGTTTGTTTTTAACCACTTATTTTGCAATGAATGGTTTTATAATGGATATCTATTTTTTTCGGATTGTATGCGCTCACCTGAAATGATGCACATGAACATATTTCTATAAAGAATTAACAACTACAATTTTTCCGTTTGCTATATTACTTTCCATCAAGAGATGCCCTTTATGAATTTCATCAAGTGGGAAAACTTTTGCAATTGGAACATTAATTTTATGTTGTTCAATATGTTCAAACAGTTCAACTAGTAATTTCACTTTAAAATTAACTCCGTTATCAAACTGTGTAAAATATGCACCAGAAGGAATATCTATCATAGGTTCAAAGTTGTCCAACACCCATTCTCCACTTAAGATTCCGGTCATACATAAGATACCATGCTCAGAAAGTAACTTAAAAGAGTGTTTCAATGTGACAGTGCCAACTAGTTCTAAGACTTTATTTACACCTTTTGGAAAAAGGGAGAAAAGTTGTTAAATGCCTAATGGTATTGCAATAATTAAGGAGAAAAAGAGAGCGATTAATGAAATCTCTACATGTTCCAAAAGCGCGTTTAGAAGTTGAGACTTCCTAGCCAACTCTAGGCGTTTTAATACCTCATCAACTGGGGTTGATAAGGAAATGGTTTTGGTATCAGATAATAATGCGTTTCTGATGATTTGGGAGTGATAAGTTCCTTCAAATTGATCGAAATTTCCGGCTGCCAACAAATTCACGAACAAAATCATTCGCTGGATTCGTTAAGAATTCGTGTGGGGTTCCTATTTGAATGATTGCTCCTTCTTTCATCACACAAATACGGTCTCCTAACTTCATAGCCTCTTTACATAACATGTGTAACAAAAACAATTGTTTTTTTAAGTTTACGTTGAATTTCTAGTAAATCTTCTTGCAATTTTTTCAAGTGCACTGAACGGTTCGTCCATCAAGATAATTTCAGGTCCGCAGCTAAAGCTCTTATTACACCTACTCGTTGTTGTTGTCCACCTGAAAATTCACTAGGTTTACGAATTCGATATTCTTTGGGGTCGAGCCCCACCATATTAAGTAATCATCAACACGAGCAGCAATCTTTACTTTGTCCCAATTTTTAAGTTCCGGTACAACGGCGATATTTTCAGCAATTGTCATATGTGGAAAAAGCGCAATTTGCTGTAGCACATACCCAATATTCCAACAAAGTTCATTGATGTCATAGTCACTTATTTTCCTTCCAGTAATAAGAACCGCACCTTCTGATAATTTAATGAGCCGGTTGATCATTTTTAATGTAGTTGTTTTTCCAGAGCCGCTGGGACCGATTAAAACAAAAAATTCACCTTTCTTTATCTCTAAATCTATAGACTTTACGTTAAAGGTCCCATTAGGGAATTTTTTCGATACTTGTTGAAATCGAATCATCTTACATCTACTTTTCGTAGTTGCTTACCCTATTTTTAATTTTATAAAATTTTCCATTACATAGATGTCTATATATTATGCAAAAAAAAATTAAAACCTTTTTAGGATTTTTTCTAACAATTGTTCCAACTGTCCTTTTTCTGACTTAGTTAAAGCGCCATAAATGACCGTGTTTAACCTTTCTGAGATCTCTCGAAATATCGGTTCCAGCTGGATAACCTTTTCCGTAAGATTGATTAAAGTTACGCTGTTATCCTCCCAATTCTTTATTCTCTTGACATAACCAAGTTATTGTAACTTATCAACTAATGCTGTTACTGTCGGCTGAGTGCGATGGATTCTTTCAGCCAGTTCCTTTATGGATAAGCTGTTTTTTTCGTAAAGGCACACTAAAATATCCCCGTGAGATGGGGCGATACCATCCACTCCGTGTTTTCCAAGCTCCGACAAAATCATATAGTTTACTGCGTCTCTAATCTTTCCAACCATTGATGCTGTATCATATTTTATCATGTTACCCATTATATATAGATATCTATATATTTTCAAGTGAATGATTTCTAATTACTTTTTCTGAACCAAAGTGATAATGCCTCTAGTTGCAAGAGAACTAGGGTCCGTAAGGTTAGCAAAATCAATTGCGTGTATATTATCAGTATGAAATTGCCTTCCTTATCTGTAAGTGGATATATTTGGCTCAATGTTAAGCTGTAAAACAACCATTAAAATCCCTTACTTTCAAAAGGCTGCCACCAGCCTATGGTAACAGCCTTTTCAATCTTTAGATCCATCAAATGAAGCTACAACACTACATTCTTTTGGTTCGATAGCAATTCCTTTTCCCATTTATATATGAGAAAGATATTTTATGATTAATTTCATTTGTTTGCTAAAAGGTGGTCATTTGCCCCAGTGGCAAAGTCATTTTAAATGTATTCGCTCGGCTAGAATATCCAGTAGATAAGACGATAACTTCCATTGATTCTTATTCTACTCCCTGAATGCGCTCCTGATGGGTATAAACATTAAATCCGTTAGCTCGGATAAAGCCAACTGCTGTAATTCCTAGTTCCTCTGCTAAATCTAGGGCAAGATTGGTAGGTGCAGATTTTGATAGAATAATCCCGACTCCAATTTTGGCTGCTTTTAGTAACACCTCGGATGAAATTCGGCCACTGAAAGCTATGATTTTATCTTTTAGAGGTATTCGGTTAATCAAGCAATAGCCAAATAGTTTATCAAGGGCATTATGTCGGCCGATATCTGTTCTTGCTGCCACAATTCCATCCTTCGTACATAGCGCTGCATTATGGACCCCCCCCGTCTGTTGAAAATGTGAAGAACTTTCCTGCATTTGCTTCATTAACTCACGACACTGTTCCGGTGTAACCGTCATTCTTGTCATCACCGTTTTAGCTGTCTTCACATCGTTATGAAAGTAAAATTGCCGCCCTTTTCCACAACAAGAACCAATAAATCTTTTAGAATGGAAATCTTTTTGAATCGAATGTTTATTAACTAGATCAACATAAGCAAAACCCTTTTCTTCATCGATGTGGATCGATTGAATATCTTGGTAGACTCGTATCACACCTTCTGAAGCTAGGAAGCCAACCACCAATTCCTTCAATTCAGAAGGGGTACATACCATGGTGGCAAACTCCGTCCCATCTAAAATAATTGTTAAGGCAGATTCGACTGCAATGTCATCCTCTTCCTCGATGAAGTTTTGTCCATTATACTTGACAATGTTTTGAGAAGTAGTGATTTCCTTTAACAAATGCGGTGCCCCTTTCCATGGATATTCTCGCCCTTAACCAACTTCTGTTTCAAGATCAGCAATCGGCTTTTCTAGATATTGAGTATCTTTCCGTGCATGATATCGTTCTGCTTTCTCCACATTAACCGTGATGTTGTAATCTGGAATGCCGGCAAATTTCTCATAACGCCCGCGCGGCAGCAAATAGTTACCCTCTGGGAAATGAACTTCTAAATTTCCTTGCGCAATATCAACAAACTTAGCCGTACCTTGGAAGACGCCAAAGCCGTTATAAACAACAATTCCTTCACCTTCAGCAATGCTTAATTTTTGCCCATCCACAGGACTCATTAAAATATCATAACGACCGGCACCGTTTAACGGATCCACTTCTTTGTATACCATCGAGTTAAACTGCTTGCCACGGCGAGAGGTAATAATAAATTGTTCTGGTTTTTTATTTAAATCCGGGATATCAACCGGAATTAAAGTACCTCTGCCATCCGTAGTTGGACAAATTCCATCTTCACATAGCCAAGCGCCGCCCCACTGGAACACGTCTCCTTGCTTTTTCAAATGCTGGATTCCATCGTAATCAGGGTTTGCTTTGGCAATTTCTTCACGAATGGCCTGACCGTCAGCAAACTCAACCAAATGAGCCGTTTCTGGTTTCACCCGCTTCGCAAGATCCAGATAAATCTTCCATTCTGCACGAGCTTCTTCTAACATGTTTTTGTTTCCAGAAATTTCAGGAGAGAAGTAAACCATCCGTTCTGTTGATGTACTCGTGCCCCCACCTTCTTGCTCATAACGCGTTTTCGCTGGTAACACAATGACGGCTTCCTTCGCATCAACTAACGTCGATGAGTTGAAAATAATATCTTGATGAACGCGAATCTCCAGTTCGGATAAGGCTTGTTCAATAAAATCAGGGTCTGGCATCGTTTCTAAGAAATTACCTCCAGAAAGGTAATATAATTTCACTTTCCGCTCATGATCTTCTGGAAGAACTATGTTTTCTAGTGTGACGCCAACGATATCACCCTGCCAGTTTGGCAGGTCAAATCCCCAAAGCTTTTCGATTCGTTCTACATTTTTTTCATCCCAGCCTCCGCCAGGTAAAACAAACGGGTCTGCCCCCATTTCTCCGCTGCCTTGCACACTTGAGTGTCCACGGAACGGCATAAGTCCCGCGTGCTTTCGCCCTAAGTGTCCACGCAGGAGTGCCAGGTTTGCGACTTGAGAGATATTGTCTGTCGCAAAAGAGTGCATCGTCAGTCCAAGTGCCCACGCATATACCGCGTTTTTGCTGTTTGCTAGAAGTTCAGCTAATTCAATGATTCGTTCTTTTGAAACGCCTGAAGACTCGATGATATCTTCCCAAGATTGTTCTTGGACTTTTTTCTTCAGTTCTTCGTAACCGTTTACATGCTCCTCTACGAACTCATGGTTAATTGCTGAACCATATGCTTTTTCCTCCATATCAAACCAATGCTTAATGATTCCATGCATAAAGGCAATATCCCCGCCGATGTTGACTTGATAGAAGTCATCGGCAATTTTTGTTCCGAATAACGCGGACTCAGGGTTTGAAGGAATCCAATACTGGTCCATGGCTGGTTCGCGGTATGGGTTAACCACAATGATCTTGGTCCCTTTTTTCTTTGCTTCAAGCATATACTTTGAAGATACAGGTGATGAGTTCGAAGCGACACTTCCCCAAAATAATAAGACATCTGTTCCAATCCAATCTAGATAATTGGATGTAGAAGCCCCCACACCAATGGAACGTTTTAAAGCTGTTTTACTGGGAGCGTGACAAATACGGGAAGCGTTATCAATATGATTGGTCCCAAGAAAACGCGCAACTTTGGCCGCAACATAATAGCTTTCGTTTGTAATCCCTCGAGCGGTTAAATAAAAAGCATATTGTTTCGGATCCAACTTTTTCATTTTTTCTGCAATGAGATTCATTGCGTCATCCCAAGTAATCCGTGAAAATTTACGTTCCCCTTTGCGTCGAATCATTGGATAGGGAATCCGACCCAGCTTACGAAGTTCAGTGCTATCATATTTCTTTAGTTCATCAATGTCTGCATGCAGAATTTCAGGTTGAATCGCAGGCATTGTATTTAGCCGAAGGACATTCAAACGTGTGGTGCAAACGTGTGGACCATCCAATGTTTGGTCATATAACCCAGATACACCAAGTGCACAACCGTCACAAACCCCTTTCGTTATAATCCGTGTAGCATAGCCGATATTATCTTTATTATCCCAAGCGATTTTCATCGTATCGCGGATATGCTGTGGTTTAATCTTTCCTAAACCAAAAGGAATTGGACTTACCCAGTATTTAGGAGCTGGTAACTTTGCTTTTTTTTGTGGTCCAGGATGTTGTGTTTTCCCCATTTTCATTTCCTCCTTAATCATGTCAATTGCTATTTTTCCAATAAAAAACCACCTAAGACTATATTCATCCGATAAAACGGACAAATTGCTCTAGGTGGTTAGTCTTTAACAGGGTCGCTGTCAAGTGCCAACAATATGTAGTTGAATGATGTTTCCATTGAAATTAACTTTTTACGTTAAACTTTTCCTCAATATCTTGATCAAACACGAAGATTGACATCCCCATGTCGTCTTCAATATCAATATCCACAAAGACACGAATGAATTTTGCACCAAGTAGTTCTTCCATTTCCTGAGGATAGTTTTTTTTATAAATCTCCTTGACCATTTCAGTACGAGCAGATCGTAACATTTGTTTCCCATCTTCAGCTGAAGCAATAAATTTTTCAATGGGAGATAAATTTCCTTCTAATTCACAAATTGCCCAGTTCTTACAAAACTTTGTTCGAACTTGACTAGGGCCTTTACCCATATGACGTTTTCTATAGGCGCGAACAATGTTACTAAATTCTGCTTCATATTTATTCACATGACTCAACTCACTTGTTTTACTCAATGTTATCACTGTGTTAATGATGTTTATACTATAAGTATACTATATAACGGAATAAAAATAAAAACCATTGTAATAGATTCTTTGAAGATTCCTTAAAAAAGGCGGAATCCCATTTGAATCATTACAACGGTTCGCCTCAAACAGGTTCGCTGTTACGCACCAACTGTTATAATATTTTTCCCTTGTCATATTAGTTAAACCTTTTAACCGATCAACAGGTTCGCTGTTTCGTATTAAAAGAGACTCATATGTAAATTTCACAAATTGTTCACATTTGACATCTTAATCATAGCATGGTAATGCAATCAGCACAATAGAAAATATTTTCAATTCCTTTTAAACCTGAATACAAAAAACTTAACAATAAAAGCGAATGTTGCCATCCAACGAATGGAGAGTAACATTCGCTAGTTTTGTATGGTTAAATCCTTTATTATGCATCCTAACACCTTACATTTTTACGTTTGATACTAAGCAGTGGAATCATAAATTAGTTCATCATTGATAAAATTACAATGAGAATTACTTGGGCGCGGTCCTCAAGAAGCAAAAACGTATATTGTTCAAGATATGGTGATTACTCTCATCAAAGGAGTTTTAACCACTGAAGAAAAGAATCTTGTTACTGAAGAAAAAGGAAGAATAATGATAAAAAAATTTTGGAAAAGTTATTAGAAGAGTAATTTGAATAACTTTATTATGAAAACAACAATAATTTTACAAAAATACAGGATATTTGGTTATTTATACACTGCAATAGCAAAAAGGGTTATGAAATCTTTGGATTTTAATACCCTTTTTTTGTTGTGATTGTTCAAAAAAAGAGACCGTTATATTTACTATGTATGGGGTGAACCTCATTTTGTCCTTTATTATGAATCAAAATGAAATGATAAAGACCGAATTTTAAATAAATGTGTGTATGAATCGGTCGAAAAGAGTGAACAAAAAGGCGCTTCGGCAATAATAATGGTTTGAATTTTATTAAGAATTCCCCCTTTATTGGGCAGATTAGGCGTTCAACGTTACTTTTTTAAAAAAATATTTAGTTGTCAATTTATTAGTCATAATTTAGTATTTGAATTGTGAAAATTGGAAAAAATCTAATAAATTTTTAATGATGAAAAATACATATCCAATGAAAATAACGTCAATTTTTCATAGAATCTCTTTGTCAATAAACAAGGTCAGTGTGAAAGATGAAATCACATGAAAAAATCTAGTATTAGTAGATTGATATTACCAGTCTGTATTTACAGGTTGATTAATATAAAAAAAATAGGAGGTTGACAAATGAGAAAAAAGGTAACAAAACAAATTACAGCATTAACTCTCATCTTTACCGTAATCCTGTCTCTATTTAGTAGTTTGGCTTCTGCCTCACCTGTAAGGTCAGTAAAGGAAACAAAGGAACCGCCTTCAAAGGAGATCGTAAAACTTACTCCAAGTGAATCGACAGTCTCGTTCTCTCTTTCTAAAGGCAAACACGATTTAAAGGCTGAAGCAGAGTATAAGGATGGTTCCAAAGCTGATGTTACAGCAGAAGGAGAATGGACTTCACTAGATGAGAAAGTTGTTACAGTTGCTAGTGGAGTGCTAACAGCAGTGAATGCAGGGTCTACACATGTACAATTCAGTCTTGGTAATGCAGTGTTAAACGTTGAAGTAAATGTTACTCAAGATGCGCGTGTTTCAAGTCAAAAGCTAAATCCTTCAGAAGGGAAAAAAATTGTATCGCTCGTTTTAGCGGCGAATCAAATTACCTACATAAATGAAGGGGAAAAGCGTCCTATCGCATTGAAAGCGCTTTATAGCGATGGCTCGATGGAAGACGTAACTAAATTAGCTACATGGGAATCAAGAGATCCTTCGATTGTAAAGGTTGAAGGTGGCGTATTAAAAGGGATATCACCAGGTGATGTTTCATTGAAAGTAACCTACTCAACTTTTCCACAAATAAATTTCTTTGCTTCGATAAGAGATATTCCTGAAAATGTAACGGGGCTGTACCTGTCGGCTGACATGTTGAGGTTAGAAACCTCTGATAAGTCGGTTCAAGTAAGTGCCATTACAAAGAACCCCATGTTGGGGAATAAAGAGGTTACTTCTTTAGGAAGTTGGACAACGACAGATCGAAATGTAGCTACGGTAAGTAAAGATGGTCAAATAACCCCAGTTGGAATCGGCCAAGCATATATTTATTTTAAGTATGATAAGTTGGTTGGTGCTGTACTTGTTAATGTTGTTAAGCCTACAAAGCTTATAACTGATGAACCTACAGTTGAACTAATGCCAGGACAAAATTGGCCTGTTAATTTAACCGAAGTATTCACTAATGGAATATCAGATGGTGGTATGACTTTAGTTGAAAATGTAAATCCTAATGATGTCAAATGGACAGTCGAAGATAACAGCATTGCAACGGTTACTGATTCAGGATATATCATTGGAGGTAAGACAGGTAAAACGTTTGTGACAGCTTCCTATCGTTCAGATGTTCTTCCTCCAGTTAAAATTGAGGTTACTGTCACCAATAAGCTTACAACTCCTAGAGTTATTGGTTTGACAGCTTCTCAACCAAACCTCTCTTTAGGAATAGGTGAAGAAACGCCTATTAAAATAAATGCGATTTATAGTGATGGGAGTACTGAGGATGTAACAGGTTCCGTTGAATTGTACTTCGACAATTTCCACGTAGCTTCAGTTTCCCGAAAATATGGTGGTGAATCAAAAGTTATTGGTCAATTAAGTGGCACAACTGTCTTGCATGCTATCTATAATGATTTTCGTTACTTTGTAGATATCCCGGTGGCAGTCACGGATAAAGACGGTCAGAAGCAGGCTCCAAACCCTGAATCAATTTCTGTTACACCAGATATGAAAAATATGGTAGTAAATCAACAGCAGCAATTAGAGGTAAAAACGACCTATTCAGACAGATCAAATTCGACTTCATATGCGGTATATAAATCATCTAATCCTGATGTTGTTAAAGTAAATAAAGATGGCCTACTTACAGCTGTAGGCACTGGTACAACAATTATTACCGTAGATAGCTCTGGATACTCAAAGCAGATTTCAATTGTCGTTTCAAATGAACCTTCTAAAGATTTTGCAAATAAAATTGTTGATCTGATTCCTAGTGAAAATGATATCACCTTTAGTTTATCTGAGCACACGCATTCGTTCTCTGTTAAAGCAAAATATAAGGATGGTTCAACTGCTGACGTTACATCAGACTCAAGATTCACAACATTAGACCCGGACAAAGTTACAGTTAAGAATGGGGTCCTTACAGCAGTAGCAGCAGGAACAACGCAGGTACTTATCGATTACGGAACAAGCACAAAAATCTTGAATGTTTCAATTCTTTCTGGGAATGATGCGTTAATAAAAGATTTAAAAATTGAGTCCTTGCTTGCTTCCTCCTTGGATGTTGTTGTTCAAAAAGATAAGCTTTATCCAGTACATGTTTTTGCTCAATACAATGATGGAACTCAAAGAGAAATAACGAATTCAATTCAATGGACAACAGATGAACCTACAGTTGTAAGTGTTAAAGACGGGAAATTTATTGGAATGAATACTGGAAAAACGACGGTTAGTGCAACAATTGCAGGTTTCTCTTCTATTAAAATTCCAGTAAAAGTACAAGATCAAGCTGGACCATTAAATTTAGTAGGAATTGTTAGCGCGGGGATGATAATACAGCCTGAAGCAGGAAATATAGTAGAAGCGATAACTAATAATAGCAATGGGATGATATTACACCCTGAAGAAGGAACTATTGATGCGAACGCGTTTGCTGAATATACAGATCATAATATCGTACAGGTTGATACAGAAGGGAAATGGGAATCTTCCGACGAAAGTGTAGCAACTGTTGACCAGAACGGAGTCATTACATGGGTCGGCCCTGGTGAAGCATACATCTGGTTCAATTATTATGGTTTGAGAGATGCTATTTGGGTAAGAAACACTAAACCTGTAGATTTATATTGGGCTGAAAACAATAAATGGACAACTAGAAATGTAATGTTAGAACCTAATAAGTCCACTGACATCTCAATTAATGGCTTCTTTGGTCATCATGGCAGAGATGGAAATTGTGATTGTTATAATCTTACTAGCAAAGCAAAATTTACGGTGGCGGACGAATCGGTTGCAACGATTTCTGCTGATGGACATATCATCGCTCACTCTGTAGGAAAAACGACAATAACTGCTACTGTTTTTGGAATGTCAAAGACAATTGATGTTGAAGTTGTAGCAAAGTATCCTACATTTATTAGGGGGATAAGTTCTTCGCCGGGTTATATCGTAAATTCAGCAGGCTCAACAAATGAAGTAGTCATAAATGCTATGTCCAGCGATGGAACGATAAAAGACGTTACAGCTGATGTCAAATGGAATAGTTCTAATTCGGAAGTAGCTGAAGTGACCGCTGATCATAAGATCCTAACGAAGTCTGAAGGAGCCGCTGTTATCATTGCGGAATATGGTGGATTTAAAATCATTATTCCTGTTATCGTTAAACCTAATTAAATAATGTCCATTTAGAATGATTGATGAAGGGATGAATTCGCCGCAATATTCAATATGAAAAGCCAGTACTTTGTGGCCATTCCCCCCAAAAAGTTGAGAAGTAAAAAAAACGGGAGCCGTTTCTATCGAAATGGCTCCCGTTTTTTTAGTTTCATACTTTATATTGTTCACTAATACCCTATCACACTATTAAAAAAGACAGACCCGACATGGGTCTATCTCTTCGACTTTATAAAACTAGAAAGTATGAGCAAGGTCTTTAGCACGGGCAATAGCATTTTCTTTTATTTCCTGTGCTTTATCTGGCATTGCATTATGTCCTTCTACAAATAGCCCTTCGAAAGCCGGAATTCCAAAGAAACTCATCATGATACTTAAATAACGATGTCCCATTTCCAATTGAGCTGCAGGACCTTCAGAATAAACTCCACCGCGTGCTTGAATGTGCAATGCTTTTTTATCTGTTAGTAGTCCAATAGGTCCTTTTTCAGTATATTTGAATGTTTTCCCGGCCACTGAAACCGAATCAAGATAAGCCTTCATAACAGGAGGGAATGAAAAGTTCCAAAATGGTGTAACAAAAATATATTTATCTGCGGCCACAAATTGGTCACTTAACTCGCCTAAACGGCTAACTTTTGCTTTTTCTTCATCATTAAGTGTTTCAAATGCTTGTCCAGATTGGAGCTTTCCCCATCCGCTAAATACATCGGTATCGATATGCGGGATGTTTTCTTTAAACAAGTCAATATGAACGATTTCATCATTTGGATTAACTTCCTGATAGGTATCAATAAATGCTTTCCCAACCGCCATACTATACGATTGTGTTTCATTGAGTGGATGTGCTGTAATGTACAATACTTTTGCCATATCTTTTTACCATTCCTTTGTGTAATTTGAACATTTTATTTTGAATCAAAAATGAAAGAAATATCAATGAATTTTATAAGTCTCGATTTCTACTATTTTTAATTCGAGACAATTGTATAAAATAATTTGATGATTGTCAAAAAAATAGTATGCTTTAATTTTTTCCTCCTTTGGGTAACATAAACAGCCATTACTATTCAACAGTCAAGGGCTAGTCCAAAGTGCAAATCAGAGTATTATGCTTTATAGAACTATAGAATTCATTTAAGATTTTTATTTAATCGGTATCATTCAATCCGATTCATCTGCTTGGTTTTCGGGAATCACTATAAACAGGAAATTTGGTGGTAAACTGTTTCTAATTGCTTGAATAAAAAATTCAATTGCTCTTTCAGATTCAAATTTGATATCACCTATGACTTTATTTTCAATTTCAAGTTCTTTTCCTTTATGATCAAATATTTTCACTCTAAATTTCATAATTTGAACATCCTTATTATTTAACCATTTTATTTGATCCATATTATTTTTGCGTCTATCGTTTTATTTCATGACGTTGTTCAATACGTTTTTCAATTCTTTCTAATTCCTCGTTATTGTTAAGAAGTTCTTTTTTGATTTCCTGTACTAATTTTTGAAATGACTTTTTATGCATGTGATTCGTTTTACGCATGATAGTTCCTCCAGATGTATGTGTTTTGTTTTATTAAATGATCCGAAAACAATAGTCTCAATTTGTATTTTTGTTGGAATTCATTTTATATTGAGACAGTGATTGCAGGGAGTGAATTCCACCGGTATTTAACAGCACATTAAACCTAATTTTGTGGGGAAACCGGCGCCCGAAATACTGTTGCGATCCCCTGTCCACCAGCCATGCAAAGGGTAGCAAGCCCCCACTTCGCCTTTCTTTTCAACATGGAGTGTATTAGTGTCACACTAATTCTAGCCCCACTGTTTCCAATCGGGTGTCCTAATGCAATGGCTCCGCCATTTACATTAGTTTTATTCATTGCTAAACCCAGTTCTTTTATGACAGATAACGATTGAGCAGCAAATGCTTCATTAAGTTCAATTAAATCTAAATCCTCAATTTGTATATTTGCCATGCTTAACGCTTTATTTGTTGCCTCAACAGGCCCAATTCCCATCCGATCTGGCTTTACCCCTGAAACTCCAAGTCCTACAACTTCTACTAAAGGCTCTAATTGATATCGATCCACCATTTCACCGGAAACCAGTAATAACATAGAGGCACCGTCGTTTAATCCAGATGAGTTCCCCGCTGTGACTGTTCCGTCCTTCTTAAACACAGGTTTTAAAGCCGCTAATTTTTCTAAATCTGTTTTCCTTGGATGTTCATCATTAGAAAAAATAATTGATTCTCCCTTTTTTTGTGGAACTTTTACAGGAACAATCTCGTTCTGGAAATCGCCATTTTCAATGGCATTAAGTGCCTTTTGCTGACTTTCATATGCAAATAAATCTTGCTCCTCACGGGAGATCGAATAATCTTCAGCCAGATTTTCTGCTGTCATTCCCATTACAAGCTTTCCGTACTTCTCTACAGGCTGGGAACCCGGTTGACTTTCCTTATTCGGATCGAGAATTTCACTGTTTCCTGAAAGAAAGCCATAACGTCCATTTCGAATATAATAAGGGGCATTGCTCATGCTTTCTACCCCCCCAACAATATAGGCATGACCTAGACCAGCTCGAATTGCCAAGAAAGCATTATGAATAGACTGCATACCCGATCCACATTGGCGATTTACGGTGTACCCTGGAATTGACTCCGGCAGGTCTGCCTTTAAAAGAGCCACTCTAGCAATATTGGCTTGGTCTTGGCTCTGTTTTGCCTGACCAATAATCACTTCATCAATCACTTCTTCAGGCAGCAAATTCTTTTCTTTTAAATTCTGAAATAATGGAAGTAATAGATCATCCGGCTGTAAGTCCTTTAGAGCTCCGCCTATTTTTCCCACCGCTGTCCGTTGTGCACTTACTATATAAACTTTATTATTCATGATGTCCTCCATCGTTTACTGACATAACTTTAAAGTCTGCATCCGTCTTTTCTTGAACTTCTCTCAAAGTGACACCAGGCATTAATTCTTTTAATACTAACTGATCATTTTGGAATTCAAAAACAGCTAATTCTGTAATAATCAAATCAACTTTACGAATGGATGTAATCGGGTATGTGCAATTTTTAACTATTTTAGAATCTCCATTTTTGGCGGTATGATTGGTCGTAACAATAATCTTTTTGGCCCCGCTTAAAAGATCCATTGCCCCTCCTACTCCCATGATATTTTTCCCAGGTATCGCCCAGTTTGCAATATACCCCTGTTCATCAACCTGCAGTGCTCCCAGTATGGCAACATCAACATGTCCCCCGCGGATCATGGCAAAAGAGTCTGCACTATTAAAATAGGAAGCACCCATTCCCTCACTAATTGGCAGCTTTCCCGCATTGACTAGGTTTGGATCAAAATCTTCTTCACTATTCAACTCTTGAACCCCAAGCATTCCATTTTCTGTATGGAAATAAACGAACTCTGAATCCACATATTTGGCAATGAGTGTGGGTATTCCGATTCCTAAATTAATGACTGAATTTGGTTGCAGTTCAGCCGCTGCCCTTTTCGCTATTAACTCTTGAACGTCTTTATTTGATTGCATTTTTTGCTACAACTCCTTCCTTAGTTAGAATCAGATGGCTTTCTACAATGGCGTCGACAAATAAATGAGGGGTGACAATTTCCTCGGGTGAAAGCTCTCCTGCCTCAACAATCTCGTCAACCTCAGCAATGACGAAGTCAGCTGCTGTGGCCATTAACGGATTAAAATTGCGAGCCGTTTTGTAATACACTAAATTCCCGAGAGTATCTGCCTTTGCAGCTTTAATCAGTGAAACATTTGCTCGCAGCGGCTCTTCAAATACATACAATTCTCCATTAATTTCGCGTACTTCCTTCCCTTCTGCCAATTTAGTCCCAACACTTGTTTTTGTATAATATCCGCCAATACCGGCTCCTCCAGCCCTTATCGATTCAGACATCGTTCCCTGAGGCATAAGCTGAATTTCAAGTTTACCTTGATTAAACTGATCTCCCACTTCCCTGTTACTAGTAAAATACGAACCAATAGCTTTTCTAATTTTTCCTTGTCGTAATAAAATCCCTAGGCCTTTTCCTGGTTCACCTAGATTATTACTGATCACGGTCAGTTGATTCACGTCATGGCGCGTCAATTCGTTAATTAAACTTAATGGAGCACCAACTAAACCAAATCCTCCCACCATAATGGTGTCACCTGATTTAACCTTTGCAATAATTTCTTCCGCCCTTTTTACTTTTTGCATTGATATCACTCCCAGTTTATTTATACAAAGCAAAAAGCCCAGCCAATCCAAAGGAAATAAGCATTTAGCTTTTTCCTTTGGAAAGACTGGGCTATCTTAAATTTAATGAAAACGGTGAGTTTTCAACATTAAGACTTCATCTTTCCATCATCTTAATCATCAACCGATTAAGAATTTTGATTTATTAAATATATCGTTGGTCTAATTATACTACTTTAATAATAACTTTCAAGAAGAAAAAGTATTTTTAAATATCTTTCCTTGATAATTGCTTGATGATGGTGTTCATAACAACCAATTATCTACACCAGAGCACGTGCAGTTGTTGGATGGTCTAAAATTGTTCCCGTACGTATCTATGCATCGTTCGAGAGACAGGCGATCACTAAATATTGTATTATATGTGCCTCTTATCACTAGGCAAGTTCATATGGTTTTGTTGTGATTTGATCCTTTTATAGTTTTACAAGAGTTTTTCCACGTACTTTTCCTTCTAATATGGCAGCTAATACTTCTGGCAGCTCATTTAATGAGATTTCATTTACCATATCTTCATTTAACTTTGTTGGTTTCAAATCATCACCTAGACGATTCCAAACTTTTAAACGCTTCTTCATTGGACATTCAACCGAGTCAATGCAAGCCAATTAACACCTCTTAAAATATAAGGAAAAACGGTTGTGGAAACTTCTACCCCAATCAACGTTTCTTTGTTTCGTTCTTTTATATGCCGAATAATCTCTACTTTCGTTCCTTCCATATCTTTTCCTTCAGTATGATCCCTCACCTTCAAAATTACGCTTTATTATACGTTTGGTTGTTTTTAATAACCCAAATGTTCCCACCTTATTAAAATTTCATAATCATTCATTAGTTTCCCGCATGTTTGCGGGATTCCTTTGATAACATGATTTATATACTTTTCTCCTTTACTCGCTGGGCTTATTAGCTTCCTGACAGGTGGGGCGCAGTTGGCTCACATAGAATTAAGAACAATCATTCTCGAAATATCAAAAAAAGAAAGCTTAATCCGAGACAGACAGAGTCATGTCGATAATATTTTCCAGTTTTTGTTTGTCATCGGTAGTTTTCGCTAAAACGCGTAATCCCACTAACGAATTATCGATTGACTAGCCAAATTGTGTAAACAAAATGCAAAGATAACGATTTAAGACTCCCAATTTGATCAAGCTTGCTTTTGTGCCGTAAAATCTAGGTTGACTACCTTTTTATTATTTAAGAAACGTGATAATCCAAATGTTGTAATACTTGCAAACACAATACTTAACGCACTGAACCATGTAATGGAAGACAATGATATTTGCCCCACAATTATTCCACCAAAACCTGCACCAGCCGCAAAGCCTAATTGCATCATTGATTGGTTCAGACCTAGCAACACATCTGAGGATTCAGGTGATAGCGTTGCTAAATTATATTGCTGAGTTGCACCTGATGACCAGCCTGCAAATGACCAGACTGTCAATAAAACAAATACAGCAATAATTGAATGTGATATGAATGAAAGCACTACTAAAGATGTTACGTTTACAAGTAACCCTCTTTTTAATGTAAAAATTACGCCTCTCTTATCTGCACTTAATCCACCTAGTTTAGAACCAAATAAGCTTGCAACTCCAAGAACAAGTAAAGTAATGCTTATAAGAGAATCACTCATTCCTACATTTTTTACAAGGAATGGAGATAAATAAGTAAAAAGAATTCCGTACCCTGTCATTAAAAAGAAGGTGATTGATAATGCTAAAGCAATTTTTGGTTTTTTGAACATAGCCATTTGTCTCGTTAAAGGGATTGAA
>NZ_JMLP01000022.1 GCF_000686805.1 Bacillus sp. UNC41MFS5
ATTTCATGAAGGGCTGAACAATTTATAGTGTTTCAACGCCACGAATGCGTAAGTGACATACTCCGAATGTGTTAATGGTGAAAGTATGAGCGTACCTCAAAGGATAACCAAAATGGAGCTATCTCTTACTACGTGAGAGGAGAGGAGAAACGAGTGTGGAACTTTTAGAACAAATTCTAAGTAATCAAAATATGAACGAAGCCTACCTACGTGTCTATAAAAATAAAGGTGCCAGTGGTGTTGATGGAGTTACAGTCGACGAACTTAAGCAACACCTGAAAGAGAACAAAGATGAGTAAGCTAGTTCGATTGACTGAAGCAAATGACCGAACAGGATATTCAATCAGCCCAAACTCTACGACCAATAGACCTATTAGAAAAGTAATAACCTGTTTGAACAAAAATGCTACTACCGCAAGTCGAATTTTATTTTTAGGTATGAAAAAAAGAATACATGTTGCTACTGCATACACCGATAACAAGATCCACCATTCAATCTTCATTAGTGCCTCCAACGTGTGACTTAATAGGAGGTTTTTCCTTATAGAACCAATTACAGCAGACTAGGGATATGAAAAAAAGGAATCCAATGTAAATCCACATCCCATACCAAGTCAAGGATTCATATTTTATCAAATCTGTATATCTTTCTAGAACGGTATCATATATCGTGAGGATAGAAATCCATCCGAAAAAGTATGTAAATCTAAACCATGGGCTGTTCTTTGCTTTCCTATGTACATAAAAAATGGCAAACAATATTGGATAAAAGATATAATTGATTGTAACCGTGATGTCTGTTGCTTTAGGGAACAGCCGAACAGGCGCACTTAACAAACCATATGTAAAAGCAGGCATATCACAAAGCCAAATGAATGCTTGAAACATTATGGCAGCCAATAATCCCTTGCGCCGATCTTTGATAGGAATAAACAGAATAAAACCAATAAAACCAAACAGCCACATTGCTGCCAGAATCATATACTCCATTTGCATCTTTCAGAAATTCCCTTTCTATATCCTCGTATGGTTTTATATTTTTGGAACATATTGATCATGTAAGTCTACTAGTGAAAACTTACCGTTGAGACCGTCAAATGTGTAAGATTTACTGACAGCTTCCCACGGCAAATCTCGTCTTTGCTGCGTGAGTTCATCCCGTAACTTCGTAAATTCCTTTTCTTTCTGTAGAAGTTCTTTTCTCGCTTCGATCCATTCATTCCTTGGCAGAACAATATGTTCCATAGCAACACCTCATTATCTCGGTTTTTCCCACTTATTCTATCCAATATAGAACCAGGTATGCTTTCTTCGCTTTCTTATATCTGCAAATGCATAGAGATTTATAAGTTTGTGTTATTAGTTGTTATTATTGACATTTAAGTTATAATGCCTTTTCCGATATACGGAGCAGCTTACTTGAGCATGATTCTTAAACATTACGAACTGATTATATAATCTTTATGATTTATTAATTAACTTTTTTCACTATTATTCATCCTTTTCTTCAATTTTTCTTCAGTAGATGAACCCTCAACTGGAGTATAAATGCTACACCAAAAATCTGTATCCCCATGAACTTGTAAAGAAGTTAAATTAAAAATCATTTTACCTGCCTTGGAATGTCTGAATTCAATCAACACTTCGGGAGCCATATTTACTTGATTTTCTTGCCATAAAGATTGAAAATCTGGATTAAGATTCGACATTTCTTCAAGAAATTGAGTGTACCATTCATCCCCCATATTTTGCCCATAATAAACCCTAAAGATGGAAAGAAATCCTTTCACAAAATGCTCCCAATTGACAGCTAAAGCCCTCAACTCTTTCCTCGTAAACACTAAGCGAATTAAGTTTCTCTGTTCGATGGGAATTTGTTCGAAATTCAGAAAAACATAGGCTGCAGCAGGATTCCAACCAACGATTTGGAAATGTCGGTCTGTGATCAGAGTAGGGCAGTATTTTAATTCTGTTAAAATTTTTTCTAAAGAAGGGGAAAGTTTTGTTTGTAAAACTTCATGTTTATACACATTTGTGTTAACTTCTAATGCTAAATCGTATAAATACTTTCGTTCATCATTATTTAACTGTAGAGCAGATGCTATAGAATCCAGTACAGAAGACGAGACCTTAATATCTCGCCCTTGTTCTAGCCATGTATACCAGGTAGTGCTTACTCCCGCTAACTGGGCAACTTCTTCCCTCCTTAGACCTGGAGTTCTCCGCCTAATTCCCGGTGGTAATCCTACTGATAGAGGTTGTATAGTTGCACGTTTTGACTTTAAAAATTTTGATAGAGCTTCTAATCTTGTTTTACTATTCATCTTATATTACTCCTGTCTTAAAACGATAATCATATTACTAATTATACTATGATAAACAACAACTTGTAATAGGATAAATACGATGCCAAAATATAGATAATCTAATAACGAGGGGGAATAAATATGGAACGAGTTGTGATTACAGGGATGGGAGTCGTGTCACCCTTGGGAAACAACGTTGAAACATTTTGGAGGAATTTAACCGAAGGCAGGTCTGGCATTTCTTACATTAATACATTTGACGTAAGTAAACATAAAACCAAAATTGCTGGATTAGTAAGGGACTTTAATGCTGAGGATATGCTTGGTCAGAAGGATGCAAGGCGTATGGATAGATTTTGTCAATTTGCTCTAGTTGCAGCTGAACAAGCATGGAACGATTCCAATCTGAACATTAAGGAAATAGATTTAGAGCGTCTTAGTGTATATATTGGTTCGGGAATAGGTGGAATTGAGACTTTGATGCAAAATATTGATGTACTTCGAGAAAGAGGACCACAAAGGGTAAGTCCAACAATGGTGCCTTCGATGATAGCAAATGCAGCTTCAGCACAAATAAGTATCAAATGGGGGGCATTGGGACCTTCGATGGCACCTGTTTCCGCTTGTGCAATTGGAAATACTGCTATTGGAGAGGCTTTCAGAATTATTCGGTATGGTACGGCTGATGTAGCATTTGCTGGAGGGGCTGAGGCAGCCATAACAGAATTGTCTCTAGCCAGTTTTGGGAATGCAAAAGCGTTGTCTTCGAGGAATGATGAACCAAGTACTGCTAGTCGTCCTTTTGATGCGAATAGAGATGGATTTATAATGTCTGAAGGTGCAGGAATTTTAATACTTGAATCTTTGACACATGCTTTACGCAGAAATGCACGAATTTATGCTGAAGTAATTGGATATGGTGCTAGTTCTGATGCATATCATATGGTTTCTCCACATCCAGAAGGTAAAGGAGCCTATCTTGCAATGAAAATGGCTTTAAAAGATGCGTCCATTTCTACTGATGATGTCGATGTAATTAGTGCTCATGCAACAAGTACAGAGGTGGGTGACATATCTGAAACAAATGCTATAAAAAAATTGTTTGGCGAACAAGCGTACAGGATACCAGTTACGGCGAATAAGTCGATGACAGGACATTTATTAGGAGCAGCTGGTGGGGTTGAAGCTATTGCATTAGCAAAAAGTCTCCAAGAGGGCATCATTCCGCCTACCATCAACTTAGAACAGCCCGATCCATTATGTGATTTAGATTATGTTCCAAACGTAGCCCGACATACAAATCTCAAAATAGGGATCTCCAATTCATTTGGATTTGGTGGGCATAATGCAGTAATTGCTTTGAAAAAGTATTAGTTGTGAAAATAGTTTTATTAGAGAGAGTGAAGAAATGTACTTACTATCGGGTAACTACTCTTCAATTAGAATAAAATCAAGGACCTTATTTGTGGTCCTTGATTTATATTTAAATATGAACAATATATTTAACAGAGCCAATAATAAAAAAAAATAGATATTAGTCGGGATAAAAGATAATTAGGTAGAATCTAACAACTTCATCCGAAGAGTTTATATAAATGTGTTCAGTATTTGCAATAAATTTAATCGTCTCATTTGTGTTTAATACAAACCTCTCACCTTGAACTTCAAGTGTCAATATACCTCGTTGTATAAGTACATATTCCTCACCTATATGTTTTTCAGATATATGACTACATCCTGGCTTTAAGTCCACAGCAAAAATCTCAAACTTTTTTTCGGGGTTAAATGGGAAGATAGAATATACAAGATAATTTCCATCATTATCAATCATTGGATTGAGTTGATTAATGTTTATTTTTTCAATTTGTGGCTTTTCATTTTCCTTTAAAAAAGCAGAAAAAGATACGTGTAATCCATTTGCAATTTTCCAGAGAGTTGTAACAGTAGGATTTGATTTTCCATTTTCAATTTGACCTAACATGGCTTTACTAACTCCAGTTAGCTCCGCTACACTATCTAAGCTCAATCCGCGCTTTTTTCTTATTTCGGCAAGATTACTAGCGATAACCTCTTGAATGAACTCCATAAATAATCTCCTTGACTCTTATTTATATTCATTATAACATACATACATACAATATAACAGACAGAAGGGTGAGGGGTACTTTGATTGAATTAACAAATGAAATGAACAGCGAAGGGAGCCTTTCTACATTTTCTCAAGGCGTAAAAGATTGTATCCCAACCTTAATAGGTTACATCAGTATTGGAATTGCTATGGGGATTGTTGGAGTTTCCTCAAATCTAAGTATTGCAGAAATTACTCTTTTAGCTGCATTAGTTTATGCAGGTGCATCTCAGTTTATTATCTGTGCTCTCTTAGTAACTGGAAGTCCGATTACAGTCATTATATTTACCACTTTTATTGTGAATTTGAGGAATTTTTTATTATGTATGGCATTGGCTCCGCACTTTACAAAATATTCTCTAATGAAAAATATCGGGATTGGTGCTCTTGTAACAGATGAGTCGTTTGGTGTTGCCATGAATAAAATCTCCAAAAAAGAATATATGAATGCCGAATGGATGAATGGATTGAATATAACCGCTTATATATTCTGGATTTTATCATGTATGTTGGGTGCAATTTTCGGAAAATGGATTTCAGATCCAAAAGTATTTGGTTTAGATTTTTCTTTAACAGCAATGTTTTTGGCATTAGTTGTTTTGCAATTTCAAAATATTGAAAATGGAAAGCTTAAGTTCTATTTATCATTAGTTTTGTACGTGGTTCTATTTATGATCGTTCTCTGTATATTTGTTCCTTCTTATTTAGCAATTATTTTATCGACAATTATAGTAGCAATTATTGGAGTGGTAAAAGACAAATGAGTATTAATTTATCCATTTTATTAATTATTTTAGGGTGTGCCATTGTAACCTTCGTTCCGAGAATAATTCCTTTTTTAGTTATAAGAAATATTAAGCTGCCAAAAGTAGTTGTCAAATGGCTTTCGTATATCCCTATTTGTATTTTTACTGCACTTATCGTTGATAGCTTTATCGTCAAAGACACATCATCATTAATATCTATAGATTGGAGTGTGCTCACTGCTATTATCCCAACTCTTATGATAGCCTTATGGACAAAGAGTTTGTCAGTTACTGTTTTAGTGGGCATCGTATGTATGGCTACTGTTAGATTTATATTTTAATGAAGAAAGAAAGTGAACAAAAGTACGTAAGCGGGTTCAAGAGGTGAGGATGCAGCTGCCATTTTGGCGGCTGTTTTAATTAAGCAAAAGGGGAGATTAGTTGAAAAATTACTGGCTAATTAAAAGAAACTCGCTACTGATTGAGCGAGTTTTACTGCTTCATGTTCCGACATGAAGCATAGAAATTTATTCAATTGTATTTTTCGTTGCATTGTACATATTTGCAACGTGTTCATCGACTTTATCTCGTGACATACGTAGTCGTTCCACGGAAGTACCATATCCAATTTCTTGTTTACCCTCTTCTAATCCTTTAAAAATCCCATCTGCGAATGCTTAACGGTTCTCCATGAGTATGCAACCCTGCTCCGCCTAAATCTGTATTCACTGCAGGAGGAGCAACTTCAATTATTTCTACAGATGAATTAGAAAGTTGGTGTCGTAGACTCATAGTAAATGAATGAAGTGCCGCTTTCGTTGCTGAATAGATTGGAGCAATAGCAAACGGAGTAAACGCTAACCCAGATGTAACGTTAACGATAGTCGCCGCTTCTTTTGTAGCAAAAAATGGTGCAAACAGCATAGATAGATGTATTGGTGCTTCAATGTTGGTTGTGATTTCTTGATTGAAATAATTCCAATTGTTCTTCGCATCTGCTTTTAAACACATTAAAACGTTGTTGAATCCCTGCGTTGTTCACTAACACATTCACTTCTGGAAAGTTCTCTGTTACCCAATCAAACAATGATACACGCTCAGATTCAGTGCTCAAATTACTTACATGGGTAATAAGGTCCGGGGAATATTCTTTTGCATTTTGAAGTACGTTTTCACGTCGTCCAGTAACGATGACTTTATTTCCAGCTTTGATAAAACGTTCTGCGAAAGCTAATCCTATCCCAGCACTTCCACCAGTAATAAGGATTGTATTTCCTGAAAGTTGCATTTTAGTTCCTCTTTTCCAACTATTTTCTTCACTTAATAAAATAGGAAAATATACGAAGACCAAGGTTGTGATCAGGACCTAACGCTTGTTCGATTTTTCAAAACTCGGAGTTAGTTGAAAAATGAAAGCTAATCCCATCTGGCTGACAGATGGGATTTTACCCATTTTTATTTTTTTACAGGAGGATTATTGATATCCACATGAAATGGCAGAAGATTATCTTCTTCATTTTGATAGAATTCTTCCTGAATTTTTTGATTGGCTATTTCTGTATCAGAGTTTGGCTGGGAAGACATCCTCTCACTATAATCGTTAAAACTTCTACTCATAGCCTGATTTGCCTGCGTAGTAGCATTATTTGTTTCTCCTTCTTTTAACACATCAATCCCTCGCTTCTTCATTTTTTGTGACCATAATATCACTTATTAATTTTGTTGTTTTTAAACAATAAATACATGCGACTTATTAGCAAATTTAATTAATAAAAAAAACTCCGGAAGGCATTCTAACAATGAAATAAAAATTTCTTCTAGGAGAATGATGAATATGAAAAAAATTAGCTTATGGATGACTATTTTAGCTTTAATAGTTTTCTCCGCTGCGTGCGGTGGAGGAAATGATAAGAATAACGGTGGAGACACCGCTGAAAAGGGAAAGAATGGAGTATCTGGTTCCATAGTTGTTTCAGGTTCATCTGCTATGCAGCCACTAGTTGCAGCTGCAGCGGAAGAATTTATGGCGAACAATCCGGATGCGGATATTCAAGTTAATGCCGGCGGATCTGGTACAGGCCTATCACAGGTTGCGGAAGGATCCGTTCAAATAGGTAACTCAGATGTATTTGCAGAAGAAAAAGAAGGGATCCCTGCAGATCAATTAGTCGATCATAAAGTAGCCGTTGTCGGAATTACTGCTGCAGTCAATCCTGGAGTCGGGATTAAAGATATTTCAAAAGAAAATCTTATTAAAGTATTTACTGGGAAAATTACTAACTGGAAAGACGTTGGCGGTAAAGATCAAAAAATCGTCTTAGTTAATCGCCCTGATGCTTCCGGTACTCGTGCTGTATTTAACAAGTTCGGTCTAGATGGGGCAACGCCGGCGGAAGGTATTACCGAGGATTCCTCAAATACTGTTAAAAAAATCGTTAATGAAACCGCAGGTGCCGTTGGTTATTTAGCCTTCTCTTATTTCACGGATGATAAGGTAACGCCGCTGGCGATTGATGGGGTGGAACCTACAGATGAAAATGTACAATCCGGTAAATTTCCTATTTGGGCCTATGAACATTCTTATACAAAAGGTGAACCAAGTGGGGCAGCGAAAGAATTCTTGGACTATTTAATGTCAGACGACGTTCAAAACACCTTATTAAAAGATCAAGGGTACCTACCGGTCACAAAAATGCAGGTGGAACGTGACGCTAAAGGGAATCAAACAAATAAATAATGAGATTCTAGGTGGGAACAGGGTAAATGTACAAACACATTTACCCTTATAACGTAATTCAGGGGTGTTTGTGCATTATGGAAAAACTGCTTCCGGCAAAAGAAAGATTACTAAAATCACCTAAAGATAGAGCGGGCGGGGAATTCAGAGGAAAAGTCCTTGTTCTTTTATGTGCGGTGATAATGATTTCTGCAACTATTGCCATTACAATTTTTTTAACTACAAAAGGGCTGCAATCCTTTATTAAGAATGGTGTCAATATAATTGAGTTCTTAACCAGTAAGACCTGGGACCCTACTAACAAAGCCAATCCGAAGTATGGTACGTTACCTTTTATTTTTGGTTCCTTTGCTGTGACCTTTTTATCAGCCCTTGTTGCAGCACCATTAGGGGTTGGCGGCGCCATTTTTATGACAGAAATTGCTCAGACCTGGGGTAAAAAGGTCCTGCAGCCGGTAATTGAGTTACTTGTTGGAATTCCTTCTGTTGTATATGGATTCATCGGGCTTACAGTTTTAGTTCCATTTATCCGGGAACATATTGGAGGACTGGGATTTAGTTTGCTTTCCGGAACGATTGTGCTTTCCATTATGATATTACCAACAGTAACAAGCATTGCCACTGATGCAATGAGTTCTTTGCCAAAGCCGTTAAGAGAAGGTTCTTATGCTTTAGGAGCAACCCGTTGGCAAACGATTAGGAAAGTGTTGATTCCTGCAGCATTGCCTTCGCTGCTCACTGCCATTGTACTTGGTATGGCGAGAGCGTTTGGGGAAGCATTGGCTGTTCAGATGGTCATTGGGAATGTGAAGACATTACCATCAAGTTTGTTAGAGGCTTCTGCAACCTTAACAACCATTATTACATTGAACATGGGTCATACAACATATGGGAGTGTAGAAAATAACACTCTCTGGTCGATGGGATTAATTTTATTAATCATGTCGTTTGCATTTATCCTCTTTATCCGTTATCTATCTTCAAGGAGGAAAATGAAATGAATGCCAAGTCTGCTGATCGAATTGCGTCATTTGTCTTCTATTTAATAGCGATCATTATTATTTCGATACTTGTTGGGTTGTTTTACTATATTTTAGTCAACGGGCTAAAAAACATATCCTTTTCTTTCTTAACCACACCATCAAGCAATGTCAGAGGTGGGGGAGGAATCCGTGACCAATTATTCAATTCATTTTATATCCTGTTTATTACGATGCTGATTGCTGTCCCTCTTGGAGTAGGCGGAGGAATTTATATGGCAGAGTATTCAAAACCCGGTAAGGTGACGGATTTCATTCGTTCTTGTGTGGAGGTTTTGGCATCTCTCCCTTCAATCGTTATCGGTATGTTTGGTTTATTGATGTTTGTTAACCTTACTGGATGGGGCTATACCATATTAGGAGGTGCTCTCGCACTTACAGTATTCAACTTACCCGTTATAGTACGAGTAAGTGAGGACGCCATCCGAACTGTTCCGCGTGAATTAAAAGAGGCGAGCCTTGCGTTGGGGATCACTCATTGGCATACCATTAAAACGGTGATATTACCTAGCGCATTTCCAACCATATTGACAGGGATTATCCTTGCTTCCGGCAGGGTTTTTGGGGAAGCGGCTGCCCTTTTGTTTACAGCAGGGTTATCTACACCAAGGCTTGATTATGCAAACTGGAATCCATTTTCTCAAACTTCACCCTTAAATATTTTTCGGCCGGCGGAAACTTTGGCAGTTCATATTTGGTCTGTCAATACTCAAGGCTTAATTCCAGATGTCGAAGAGGTGTCCAGCGGTTCTTCCGCTGTCTTAGTCATTTCCGTTTTAATCTTTAATTTATTGGCAAGATGGATTGGAAGTTTGATACACCGAAAAATTACAGCAACTAAATAAAAAGCAGGTGAGGATCTTGGTTACAGCTACTAAGGAAAGAGCGGTTGAAACGAATGTGGAACAAAGCAAAGGGAATGGCCAGAAAACGAATATCTTGAAAGTCGAAAACTTAGAAATTTTTTATGGAGAAAAACGGGCGGTTAATGGGATTTCATTAGGTATTGAAAAAAACTCAGTAACAGCGCTTATCGGACCATCCGGCTGCGGAAAATCGACTTTCCTGAGAAGCATTAACAGAATGAACGATTTAATTCCCGGGGCAAGAGCTGAAGGGGAAATTGTTTATGAGGATCTAAATATTTTATCCGAACAAATAAATGTTGTCGCTTTGCGTAAAGAAATAGGGATGGTCTTTCAAAAACCAAATCCGTTTCCCAAATCTATTTACCAAAATCTAACGCATGCATTAAAGTTTGCAGGAATCCGAAAGAAAAGTGAGCTTGATGGTATTGTTGAAGAAAGCTTGCGTAAGGCTGCCTTGTGGGAAGAGGTAAAGGACCGTCTTCATAAATCAGCCCTTGCACTTTCGGGAGGACAGCAGCAGCGTCTCTGCATTGCCAGGACGATAGCGATGAAACCAACTGTCATGCTTCTTGACGAACCTTCCTCTGCACTTGATCCTATTTCTAATGCTAAGGTTGAGGATTTAATCGTGGATTTAAAAAAGGACTATTCCATTATTATCGTCACACATAATATGCAGCAAGCCTCTCGTGTATCGGATAAAACCGCATTCTTCCTTAGCGGTGATTTGATTGAATATGATTTAACAGAAAAAATCTTTACCAACCCTTCACAAACAAAGACAGAAGAATATATTTCAGGAAGGTTCGGGTAAAAGGAGGGCTTACTATGTCCGAAATATCTGTGCATAGACAGGTTTTTCAAATAAATGATTTAGATCTATATTATGGAGAGCATCAGGCTCTAAAGAAAATAAATTTTCCAATAATCAAAAAAGAGGTAACAGCTATTATTGGTCCTTCCGGATGCGGAAAGTCTACTTTTATCAAAACTTTGAACCTGATGATTAATTACGTCCCAAAGGTAAGGATGACTGGGGAAATTAATTATAATAGTCAAAATATATTAAATGATAAAATCGACCTGGTCGAACTAAGGAAAAACGTGGGGATGGTATTCCAAAAAGGAAATCCTTTTCCGCAATCGATATTTGATAATGTAGCTTTTGGCCCAAGAATCCATGGAATCAAAAAAAGAACTCATCTTGAAGAGATTGTTACGAAATCGTTGATGGACGTTGCATTATGGGATGAAGTAAAGGACCGTTTAGGTGCTCCTGCTCTTGGACTCTCCGGAGGACAACAGCAGAGGTTGTGCATAGCGAGAGCCCTAGCTACAAAACCGGATGTTTTGTTAATGGACGAACCGACATCAGCCCTGGACCCAATCTCAACGTTAAAGATTGAGGAATTAATCTTAAAACTAAAAGAAAAATATACGATTGTTATTGTGACACACAATATGCAGCAAGCCTCCAGGGTTTCGGATAAAACAGCCTTCTTTTTGATGGGAGAATTAATTGAGCTGGATGATACTTCAAGTATTTTCTCAAACCCAAGGGATGAACGTACTGAAGGATATATTACGGGAAGATTTGGTTAAAGGAGTGATAAATTATGATTACAAGATTGAATTTCGAAAATAATTTAAAACAATTAAAAGAACTGTTGATGGATATGGCCCAAAAATCGGAAAACGCCATAAAAGATAGTATCAATTCACTTATTAATCAAGACTTGGATAAAGCCAATGAAATCCTTAATAATGATACAGTGATAGATGATTTAGAACATGAAATTAACAATAAAGCCATTACTTTAATTGCAAAGGAATCTCCTGTAGCAAAGGACCTTAGAAGAATCGTCGTTGCTTTAAAAATTTCGTCCGAAGTTGAACGAATTGCTGATAATGCGGTTAACATTGCGAAATCAACCATACATATTGGCAAAGAAAAACATATTAAGGAAATAGTCGATATCCCAAAGATGATGGATCTTGCTTTAGAAATGTTAGATGATTCTCTTAAAGCCTTCCTGGAAGAGGACGTAGATCTTGCTAGAAGATGTGCACAAAAGGATGATAAGGTAGATGAAATGTATGGAAGATTAGTTAAAGAACTTATGGAATATTTAAAGCAATATCCCAATCAAACCAATCAAATCACACAGTTAGCTTTTGTATGCCGATACATTGAAAGGCTTGCTGATCATTCTACTAACATAGCTGAACATGTCATTTACCTTGTGACAGGCGAACGCTATGATTTGAATGCTTAAATCAATAGACAAGCTTCACTAATGGCATAATACACTTTAATAATGGAACCAAAAAAGTTATAGTAGGGAAAAGAATAGGAGATGGTGGAACTGTGGACCTATCTTTATTCACTTTATTTAAAGTATAGAAACCAAGGGACCTAAATAGGTTCCTTGGTTTTTGAATAAACAACATGCAAGTAAAGTACTTTTTTCAGATAATACTGTTTTGTACTGAAGCATTACCGTTTTTGGTTGCGGCTGTTTTATGCAACCATTCATAAATGATCGGAATGATAATAAAGCTGTTAATGGTTGATGTGACCATACCGCCAATGACGACAATACCAAGCATTTGAGAAATGACCGTATCTGCATTGTGTGAAAATGCAAGTGGAAGTAATGTAAGAATCGTTGCTGCCGCTGTCATCAAGATTGGGCGGATCCTTGAGAGACTACCACTTAATACCGCTTCTTTCACAGGCATTCCTTCTTTTCGGTTTCTTTCAATCTTATCAATTAACACAATTCCGTTAGTTACTACAATACCTGTAAGCATTAAAATACCGATTAAGGCTGCCAAATTCCATTCTCCATGGAATAAGATAAGTGCGATAACCACACCACTTAATGCAAGTGGAATGCTTAATAGTACTGATAATGGAGCTCTCCAACCTTTAAATATAGAAGAAGTTATTAGTAATACTAAAAGAATAGAGAATGCTACTGCAACGGACATATCAAAAATCATTTGTTTTACTTGTTCAGTGATTCCTCCCAATGAGTACGTTACATTTTTTGGAAGATTCAAGTCGCTTAAAGCTTTTTCTGCTTGACTTGCAACTTTGCTAATATCATTAGATGTAATCTGTGCTGTCACTAAGGAAAATGGTTGACCATCTCGCTCACTAACCGTTGAAGGAGTGATATCCTTTGAGATTTTAGCAATTTGGTCAAATCGAATCATTTCACCATGACTTCCAGGCACTGTTTCAGCCGCTAATGAAGCTAGAACATCAACCGCAGAAGCATTAATGGTGATCGCAGAATTTGTGCCAGTAGCTATTTGATCTAAATATTGATCCACAGGAAGTACTTTGTGATCAACTGTTACGCTTGCATCTTTTGAAGCCGACATATAACGGTTAATGACTGTTAGAATATCAGATACATTTACACCTTTTTCTTTAATCGCCTTTTGGTCAAATGTTACTTTATACTTTGGTGAACCGTTTGTTAAATCCACTTTCCCATCGACACTTAAATCTGCAACTTTTGATAAGTTAGTTCTTGCTTCTTGAGCCACTTGATCCAGTGTTGCTTGGTCTGAACCTGTAAATAGAATACGCATTTGTGAATCATCACCAGAGATGTTCTGACTTGTTACAGTATAAATAACATCTTTTGATAATGTCGGAAGCTGGTTTTGTAATTGTTTAATCACAGAATCAGCATCTTTATCGTTCTTCAATACTACAGCTAGGTTAGCGACATTTGGATAGGTGATAAATCCTCCGCCTTGGTCAAACACATCATCACTTTGAGGTGTCATGGTAGATCCAAAATTGGATGAATAGGCAGCAACTTTTGGATTTGCTTTTAATGTTTTCTCAATTTTTTGCACTTCAGCATCCACTTGAATTAACGTACTTCCTTTTGGAAGCTCTGCTTTAATGGCAATTTGTCCAATTTTTCCGCTTGGCAATAAACTTACTGGAAGGAAAGCAGAATAAATGCCAGCAGCCAAGAATACTAAGATCGAAACAATAATCATTGCTTTCTTATGTTTAAAAGCAGATTGCAAGATTGGTTTCATTTTTGAATCGAGTTTGACAGTTTGTTTTTCTCCGTTTCCACCTTTCCATCCCATGAAAGCAAGAGCAGGAATCACCAACATCGCAACAAAGAATGAAATGATTAAGGCAATAACAACTGACCAAGCGAAACCGCTATATGAGGCACTGATGACGCCGCCAACAAATGCGATTGGGATATAAACAGCAATGGTAGTTAAAGTAGATCCCAATATCGCAGGAATCATTTCAACAACAGAAGAGGCAAGAATAGAAAGGAGAGATTGTTCCTTATTTTCTTCGCGCTTTCTATACATATTGTCTAAGATAACAATCGAGTCATCGACAATACGACCCATCGCAACAATCAAACCTGAAACCGTTAAAATGTTTAACGTGATACCCATTGATTTTAAGAAAGCCGTTGTTGCTAGTAAAGAAATTGGCAATGAAATGGCAATTAATAAGGTGCTTCTAACATTTCGGAAGAAGAAGAACACACAAATCATCGAGAATAAACAGCCAAGTAAGCCTTCACGAACCAATCCGAATAGAGAGCTGTTTAATTCTTTTTCACGGTCAAGTAAAACTTGGAACTTAACATCCTTTGGATTTACGGTATCCAATTGAAGATGTGCCACACGGTCTTTTACTTGATTAGCCACATCTGTGATATTGGCTGATGGTGTCTTGATTACATTTAAAGTAACGCTTGGTGCTCCATTTGTTCTTGAAACGGTTTTTACGTCATTTAAAGAATGAGTGATGGTACCAAACGCTGATACAGGAATAACTTTTCCATCCTTATTCTTAATCGTTGATTGTTCCATTTGCTGCACTGTTAAAGGTAATCCATCAAAAGATACTGGGATGGATAATTGGTTGTTAACGATATTTCCTTGTGGCATGGATGGAACAGCTAAAGCAAACGATTTATTTACATCATCCAAAGTCAGTCCGTTTTTCACAAGGTCTTTCATACGAATCGTTAATACATATCCATCTTTCGCTCCACCAATGACAGATACATCCGATACACCTGGAACAGATTTTAATTGTTTTACCATTTCTTGTGTTGCAGTGGAACGTAGTGTTTGCTCATCCAACTTTGAACTTGTTACAGTATAAGTCAAAATCGGGAATGAGCTTGTTGTTAATCGTGTTACTGAAGGAGTGCTTGTAATAGTTGAAGGAAGATCTGCATTTGCCAATGCTTTATTTACTTGCTCTTCAGCTACCTTCATGTCTGTATCCATCGGGAAATACAAACTCATAAATAATCCGCCGTCATAGGAAGTGCTTTCCACATTGGATAGACCATCTACTATTTTGACAGCACTGGCCAAATTATCAGTGACTTGCTGTTTTACTTGTTCAGCCTGCAAACCTGAAACTCTCATACTAACTGAAAGAGTAGTATTGTTAATCCCAGGCAAATAATCTCGTTGCATCTGGTATGCTGAAATACCACCCCATGCCAAGATAATGACCACACATACGATCATCAGAATGGCTCTTTGCATGGTTGCTTCTACTAACCTTTTCATTGTTTTTCCTCCTCTATTTATATATAACTAAACCCAAATATCTTATAGTTTTCTGTGTAGAATATAAAAAATGATATTGAATTTGAATTGGGCAATTTAAAGTATATACAACAACCTTTTGGGTTCCCTTAGTAAAACATTAAGATTTGATTAATAGGTTCAATTAATTTACATCTTGAGCTATTTCATAAGATTATCTGGGAATGATATATAAAAGTGGAGTCGATTGGGAGGTGGGATTAGCTTGTTTAATAAAATAGGAAAGGCCATACCTAATTTATTTACAATAGGAAATTTATTGTGCGGCGTTCTTTCCATTACATGTAATATGAGTGGATTTTTAGAGGTATCTGCCGTTTTAATATTCTTTTCAGCCGTATTCGATCTAGTGGATGGTAGGGTTGCCAGAAAATTAAGAGTGAACAGTGAATTTGGCGTACAATTGGATTCATTAGCCGATATTGTAAGCTTCGGTGTAGCTCCTGCTCTTCTATTTCATGCGATTGCTGCACCATCCATATTAACTTCTTTGGCATTTATCCTTTTTCCAACTATGGGGGCATTAAGGTTAGCTAAATTCAATGTGAAACCAACCGTGGGTTATTTTAGCGGATTACCTATTCCAGCTGCTGGATTACCTTTGGCGGGGATGGGTTTCTTTTTATATAGCAATGCGTGGATTACCTTAATCCTCGCTCTGCTAATGGTAAGTCCAATTAGGGTAAAAAAACTTTAATTTATTAATCTCCTGAGTAAAAAGCTATTATCCATTCATAATGGGTATAGCTTTTTTTCCTTATCTTATAGTTTCCTTAAGACAGGATTAAGATTTCATTAACATAGAAAATGAATGCATTAAACGTGCTACATTGAAAGTGGGTCTAAAGTTCAAGGATTATACTTTTGAGTTACTTTTTCTATAAAATGGGGGCATTTATATGTCATATTTAATCACATTGTTTGAACAGCATAGTTATCTCATATTATTTATAGGGATTTTTCTAGAACTCATGGCTCTTCCAATTTCAGGTGAGTTCCTAATGAGCTACGCTGGATACTTTGTCTATCAAGGAAAAATGAATTACATTTTAGCACTTTTGACTGTCTTTCTTTCAGGTGGTGCGGGAATTACCGTAACCTATTGGATTGGGAAGGCAGGAGGATATAAACTAATCGAAAAATACGGAAAGTTTATTCACATGGGACCAGAAAGATATAAGAAAATAGCTGATTGGTTTGATCGTTCTGGTAGTAAATTGCTTGTTTTTGTCTATTTCATACCAGGTATTAGGCATTTCACTGGTTATATTTCTGGAATTTCTAAAATGCCTTTTCGAAAATTTATTATTCCTGCTTATACAGGTGCTTTTTTATGGGGAGTTTGTTTTATAACTTTGGGGAAAGTATTGGGCCCAAAATGGGACAGCTTCCATCAAGCTGCTAGTAAATATTTAATCGTATTCATTATTGTTTTCGCTGTATTGTTATTAGGTTATTTTGCTTATCGGTATTATAAAGTTCCAATCAAGGCATTTTTTATTCATTTGCTAAAACGATTGGTACAGCGGCTAAATACAATTAGAGCAACTGAGATATTTCTAATCATCCTTACATTAATTTTAATAGGTATGGTCACACTGATGCTGGGAATGGCACAAGACTATTTATATGACGAGTTTTCCCAGTTTAATAAGGTTACCAAATACATCATTCATTCAGCTATTTATATGAGTTGGATGAACGGGTTTATCGTATTTCAATCACCATTTGCACTTGGTTCCATGATAGCAGTAACCATAATCCGAATTTGGAGCAAGGGCCGAAACAGAGGACTTGAATTTCTTTTACTAGGAGTATCAATAGCAGGAGCCAAACCCTTTCATGATACGGTTATTAAAGTATTTACCTATCTACAATCAGTCGGGTTTGTTGGGAAATTTCACTCGGGAAATTTTCCTGATTTTAATGCTACCGTTTTGATCATTATTTATGGCACATGTTTATTTTTACTTGTTCGCCATGCCAATAAGAATTATGCGGCTATATTTGGTCCTTTATTTTTATTTGTCCTATTAATTGGACTAGCTATTGTAAATATTGCATCAAATGTTGTACTGCCAAGTGATATGGTGGGTGGTTATGTTTATGGCGGTGTTTGGATATTTTTTAACTTCTTATTGTTTGAAATGTTAAGACTTGTTATAGAAAAGTATTGAATGGAAATGGCACATTAAGGGGAAGGGTTAAGGACTATGAAAACACATATTTTATTCATTGAAGATGAGACTCAAATTGCACGTGTATTAAAAATGGAGCTTGAGTTTGAAGGTTATGAGGTAACAGTAGACCATAACGGTAAATCAGGTTTAGAAACCGCCTTAACTACTGACGTGGATTTAATCCTATTAGACGTAATGTTGCCAGGAGTAAGTGGAATAGAGGTATTAAGACGTTATAGAAAGGATAACAAGAAAACACCCGTTATTCTTTTAACAGCACGAAATACAACATTTGATAAAGTTGCAGGTTTGGACCATGGAGCTAATGATTATGTCATAAAGCCTTATGAAATTGAAGAATTGTTAGCTCGGATTCGTTCGTGTCTACGAAATTATGATAAAGAGGAATCTTTGATGGAACAACCCTTATTGACAGTAGAGGACTTAGTTATTAATACAGACACACGAGAAGTAACAAGGGATGGACAATTGATCACCTTCACACCGAAGGAGTATGATTTACTGGTTTATTTGGTATTGAATAAAAACAAAGTAGTAACAAGAGATAGTATCATTATGAGTGTTTGGGGATATGAATACGAGGGTGAAATGAATGTCATTGATGTTTTTATCAGGCAAATAAGAAAAAAGATGGATGAAGGATTTTCTTTCCAATTAATTAATACGGTTCGAGGGATTGGTTACACCATCAAGGAGAAAAAAGATGAAGATTACGACAAAAATTAATCTTTTAACCACTGTCTGGATGCTTTGCATTTTAATGATTATTAATTTTGCGGTCTTCTTTCTATTTATGAAAACAACAGTAAATATGGAAGAAAAGGTTCTCCTTCAAAAAGCTGAGGATATTCTAACAGAAATTGGTTCAAATCCGTCTTCCAGTAATGTTGAAGCACGGTTAAAGGAGAATTTAAATGACCATTCATTTATAAGAATGATTCAACCGAAAAATAAGGTTGTTCATGAAGTAACTAATGACCAATTACTCTCGAAAAAAATGAAAGGAAAATACACCACGAAAAAGCAATCCCAAACACGGTTGATTTCGGCAGAAAACGGAGAAGAGGAGGTTTTAATTATTCGGTTACCGATTAAACATGGAAATAACGTGAGTTTGGAGATTGGAGAACGGTTATCAGGTCTAGAAACGAGAAAAGAAATTCTCCGTGGGATATTAGGGTTTTGTACACTATTAGCAGCTATATTGTCTATACTTGGAGGAAGATGGTTAGCAAATATGATAATGAAACCTATATCCAATATGATTAACACCATGGAAGAAATTGAAAAAAGCGGTGTTCCGAAAAAAATTATCATCCAAAATGAAACGAAGGATGAACTCTATACAATGGCGAATACGTTTAATCGTATGATCATTAGGATTCAAGAAAATCTCGCCAAACAAGCACAGTTTGTTTCTGATGCTTCACATGAATTATAGACGCCATTGACCGTCATCAAGAGCTATGCAAATCTCTTAAAAAGGCAAGGGATAGAAAATAAAGATATAGCAGAAGAGGCTATCTATGCCATTCATACAGAGGCCACTAGAATACAAAAAATGACTGATACTTTTCTGGATCTAGCTAACTTAGAAAATGAAAATATATTAGAAATAAATAAAATCGACTTAGTAACTTTATCCGAAAACATACTAAAACAACTTAAAGAGGTATATAAAAGGGAGATATTACTGCGTTTTGAGGAAAATCCAATCATTATTTATGCCGATGAGTTAAAGATAAAGCAAGTCATTATCATCTTGATTGATAATGCAATGAAATATAGCAATGATAAAATTGAAGTCTTCATAGAAAGAACCCACCAACATGCAATAATCAGTATAAAAGATTATGGAATAGGAATCCCCGAAAATGAAATAGAGAATATTTTTGAACGTTTTTATCGAGTGGACAAAGCAAGAGGTCGTGAAACTGGTGGTTCTGGTTTGGGTCTAAATATTGCCAAAAATATTGTACAACTACACAAAGGTGATATTAAGATAAAAAGCAAAGAAGGATTAGGCACGAAAGTAGTAATATTTTTACCAATTTTGAATGAACAAATTCGGGATGAAAGCAGTCCTTTTGTATGAGTTTGTGAAAAAGTGTACTTAAGTTAGTTGAGAAGGGGCTTAAGAGAATGCTGTTCACAAATAATATTAATTACAATGGCATTAAGGGAGTTGAATCCATTTTTTTGTTAGTTCTTGATTAATTAAAAATCTGCCAAATAGTTGAAGAAAATACTTTAATAATGAGTTTTTAACCACGAAATATTTCTTTTTACCTAAACCAATAAATTAGTGGAATGAGTTATTTTATTCTAATTTTCTTAATTTACATAAAATTTACGATATATCCGGTTCATGGATTATTCACAGGTTACGATCATATCCTGTTTGTGATTAGTTTACTTTTGGGGCTTTAACCATTCGTCACATCTTTCAGATCCAAATACTGTCTTGGAACTTAATACAAACTAGTTCGTCATATACATAAAAGGGGGAATGTGTATGAAGAAATGGTTTTTAATATTAATAGCTCTTTTTGGACTTACCATAATTGGTTGTTCAAATAATGGATTGTCAGGAGGAAAGCCTCCTAAAGCATTTATAGAAATCAATAATAAAAGATTTGAAACTACACTTGGTACTTATTGTTGGCAAGAGAATGGAAAAGGTGATTGCGTTGATACTGTTGGCCCAATTGAGCTATTAAAAGGTAAAAAGCCAATAGAAGTAAAATCTGGAGAGAATATAACTTTCCTGATGGATTATAATCCAAAACCAAATAAATTCCATGTTATACAGATAAGTAATAACAAAGAAACTGAAATCGTTGTTAAGGATAATAATTTTTCAGCACCTATACAGAAAGGGGTCTATTATTACTCTTATGGAGTATGGTGGATGGATGAAAAGGAAGAGAATTTATCTCATGGCGATGCTTTTTATTCTTTCTCCTTAGAAGTAAAATAGTTCATGCTCAACAAAAGGGTGCAAGAGTAAAAGTCCCAGCTGCCATCAATTATTGGCGGCTTTCTTCTTGTACTAAGTCTACTAACTTGGCAGGTTAGTAGAAGAAGAATTTTGATATTTTTGTTATAATATGGATAAAAATTAGTAGTGCGGGTAACTCGTTAAGTTAATGTGAAAAGAGGTACGCAATGGAGGTAATTTTAGCAAGTGTGTTTTCAGATATAATAATATTTATTACTATCTTTTTTATGATGAAGGTATTCGTGATCGGCTTTAAGAGGAATGATATATCACTTCGGAAATTCATTTTTTTATCAACTTCTTCAATTACTATTGGTTTATTAGTCGCTATCGTTTTACCCGTTGGCTATCAAAAAATAATTAATTACATTTACTAACTTCTCCTTAAAAAAGTTGTTCCAAACCTAGGTCCTTTCATTTTTAATAATCAGTAATAATACAGGTACAATAGCGGTAGTCGGAGTAAAAAATCAAGTTAGGCATACTACCGGCTACATTCAGGGGAGTGAATGGTGATAGCATTTTAACGGGGGAATAGACCTAATACGCTTGTTGTAATATTAACTGTTTTGGATTGGGATACTAAGCATGATAAAGGGGGTGAAGTGGTTGGAAAAACTAAAAAAGAACTTGGAGGGTAAGAACACGGCTCTCATCGTCGTGGATGTGCAAAACGATTATTGCCATCCCGATGGAGCGATTGCCAAAAGCGGAAGTGACGTTAGCTCGGTCAAAAAAATGATGCTGAACTTGCACAGCATGTTGGATGCGGCAAGAGAGCACTCCGTTCCAATCATATTCCTGCAGACGAATCATGATAAGACAACTGATTCTGAGGTTTGGCTTTCCCGTTTTCCGGATGGTGTCAATCCGATTTGCAAGACGGGGAGCTGGGGAGCGGAATTTTACGAGGTTGAGCCACAGTCTAATGACATCATCGTTAAGAAACATCGTTACAGTGGGTTCGTTCATACTATGCTGGAATCCATATTGCGAACTCTTAAGAGTGAAACCCTAATTATTACCGGTGTGAGTACGAATCTTTGCGTGGAATCAACTTCAAGAGACGGGTTTATGCTGGATTATCGGATTGTGCTCATGAAAGATGCCTGCGCGGCTTTTTCGAAGGAAGAACACGAAATGACCTTAAAAACCGTGGATACCTATTTTGGGATGGTGGCAGATACGGAACAGGTTGTTTCCTTTTGGAGGATGAACGCAACCCAATCTCCCCAGTTTGTAACATAATCGGTTTGATGAAAAAAACAACTATATTTTTATAGACAAGCACCAAAAATAAAAACAGTGGTGGACTAGGATGGATAATAAATGTATGTCCTAGCTGCCGCTGTTTTATTGCTAACTACACCGGTTAGTTCAATTATTGTTCAGATACATGGTATCAATGTTTTCCCCTTAACATCTTAATTAAATTAAATGAAACTGATAAAATAAAGGGAAAGCCACTGAGGCTCTCCCTATATCATTTGTTTTATCCTTCATCCCAATCAGGACCCTAAATTATTATTAAACTAATGTACTTTCTTGAATTTCAATAGAGCTGTTCATGAACATTTCCAAGTCGTCCTTTGTATTCGAAATACCGCCTACACCAAAATTCTCAATTAAGAAGTTCGTTACGTTTGGTGATAAGAAAGCTGGTAATGTTGGTCCAACGTGAATATTTTTCACACCTAAGTAAAGTAAAGATAAGAAAACGATAACCGCTTTTTGCTCATACCATGCGATATTGTAAGATAACGGTAATTCATTTACACTTTCTAATCCGAATGCCTCTTTCAGCTTCAATGCAGTCATGACGAGAGAGTAGGAATCGTTACATTGTCCTGCATCAAGTACCCTTGGAATTCCGTTAATATCACCTAAATCTAGCTTATTGTATCGATATTTTGCACAACCTGCTGTTAAAATGATCGTATCTTTTGGAAGTTCTTCGGCAAACTCTTTATAATAAGTTCTGCTCTTATGGCGGCCATCACAGCCAGCCATGACAAAGAATCGTTTAATATCACCGTTTTTCACTGCTTCTACCACTTGATCAGCTACTTGAGCCACTTGATTATGCGCAAATCCTCCAACAATTTCACCTGTTTCAATTTCTACTGGCGACTGGCATTTCTTTGCATGCTCAATAATAACGGAGAAATCTTTTGTACCATCTTCATTTTTAGGAATATGTGTTACACCCTCAACAGCAGTTGCCCCAGTTGTATACATTCTTCCATTATAAGATGCCTTCGGTGGTACAATACAGTTTGTTGTCATTAAAATCGGACCGTTAAAGCTCTCGAATTCACGAGTTTGTTCCCACCATGCATTTCCGTAGTTACCGACAAAGTGATCATATTTTTTAAATGCTGGATAATAGTTCGCTGGAAGCATTTCACTATGTGTATACACATCTACTCCCGTGCCCTCTGTTTGTTTTAATAACTGTTCCATATCCTTTAGGTCATGACCGCTGACTAGAATTCCCGGATTTTGACGTACACCAATGTTTACTTTCGTCATTTCAGGATGACCATACGTCGATGTATTTGCTGTATCTAAAAGCTCCATGGCATGAACGCCGTACTTTCCACATTCCATAGAAAGTTCAATCAATTGTTCCATACTTACTGAATCATCTGTGATCATTGCAAGTGCTCTTTGCATAAACGCATCTAGCTCGTCATTTTCATAGCTAAGATTTGCCGCATGCTCTAAATAGGCAGCCATTCCTTTCAAACCGTAAGTCACTAACTCTCTTAATGAACGAATATCTTCATCTCTTGTCGCTAAAATACTAACTTCTTGAGAAGCAGATTTCATTTCAAGCTGATGATTGGTTTCAGCATCCCATGTGACAAAATCGCTATTATTGTCTAAAGTGTACCCTGCATTGCTGATTGCCGCTTTAATTTCTTCCCGGAGCTTTAAACCTTCTCTTACTGTATTAAAAAATTCATTTTTATCCCAATTTGCATTTGTAATCGTCATAAAAAGACCATTTACGATAAACTGATCTGTTATCTTTTGATTAATACCGATTTCACGAGCCATTGTATTCACAATCGCTACTCCCTTAATCGTGTAAATCAATAAATCTTGCATATTTGCTAAATCATCTTTTTTTCCACATACTCCAACAACTGTACAACCTGTTCCTTTTGCGGTTTCTTGACATTGAAAACAAAACATACTCATTTATAATTTCCTCCAGTGAATGATTTTAGATTTCAATTTTTCTTCAATTTACACTTTAGTGAATGATTGAATAAGTATCATAAGCAATTAACAATTTTATCAACTTGTTTACATCGCTATTATAAATTCATAAATTTAAAATTTGGAGTTCTTTATGAATCTGTTCAATAATAAGTCAAAAAGATTTGAACACTTCGTGACAAAAGGACAAATTGAAAAAAGCACCCTTTTTACAAAGGTGCCTGCATTTAGATATTTCGTTGGGCTTTAACCCTCTTCCTTTGAAATCAATAGATAGCCACTCTATGGTTTTTTCATTACTAAAAGTAACCGTTACTATGTCATGCCCATATATAATATAGACGGGCTCCAATTTCCTCTCTGAGTGTAATATATAGTGTAATTTCAAATTAGCTCTCCATACATTCGAAAGGAAGTGTAAAAAATGACTAATGCCATACCGATGACTAATGCCATACCGATTACTGCTCCCGCAAATATTCTTCCTCAACCTCCATTGTGTTACTCTTATGCAGCACCTGCATATACAGATTGTTTTCCTGCACATGGGTGCGGTGAGTTTATACTCATCGTAGTGTTGTTTATTTTATTAATTATTGTTGGTGCAGTTTGTTTCTGTGGTTAAAAATGTGAAAGTATCTATTAAATAATCCTCATCTTTACTCCGGATGAGGATTATTTTTCCTTTAACTTATGTAAGTTTTTATTTGCCCTGTTTTTCTTATGTTTTTATTGTGAACATTAGATTTATTCAGTATATTTAATATAATATCAAAGTAGCGAGGAAGGTAAAATGAATCAATCCTATTTTTATTTAAAACTAGAAACACATCAATTACATATGTCTTATAAAAATGAATTTCGTCGCGTGCGTGTTTTATTGCCGAAAAATTATGATATAGATGAGGCTGAAAATTATCCAGTTGTCTATATGCATGATGGACAAAATGTTTTCTACAGTAGTGAAGCTTATAGCGGGTATTCATGGAAGGTTATTCCGGCAATAAAACAAAACCCCGATTTACCGAAGATGATTGTTGTTGGGATAGATAACGCAGGACAAGATCGAATTAATGAATATACGCCTTGGAAAATTACTGAAAGCCCACTTCCTGAAGATATTGAACTAGGCGGTAGAGGTGCGGAATTTGCTGAGTTTGTCATGACAGTCGTGAAGCCGTTTATCGATAACCATTTCCGAACTAAATCGGATAAATATCATACAGCGGTGATTGGCAGTTCACTTGGAGGAAATATTTCGGCTTTTATGGGTATTGAATATAAAGATCAAATTGGTGGTTTAGGCATTTTTTCTTTAGCTAATTGGATTACTAGTAAAGCCTTTGACAGTTATATTGCTAGAAAAGAGTTGGATCCTGAACAACGCGTGTACATTCAAGTTGGGACTCAGGAAGGCGATGATGCCGATCGACAATTGATGTATGGGAATATGAAGCAGGCATATATCGATTGTTCGCTTAAGTATTATAAACAACTGTTAAAAGGTTCTGTTCCAATTGATAACATTCGTTTAAATATTTTTGCGGATGAAGAACATAATGAAAAAGCTTGGGCAAAACACTTGCCAGAATGTTTACGTTTTGTAAGTGAGATGTGGTCTTGAATGAACTGAATATTTATATTTGACTGAATTTGATTATGGGAGGATTTTTTATGAATTATATTTTGATATCACCATATTATCCAGGTAATTTTCAGCCATTTGCTCATCGTTTAAAAGACGCAGGTGTCAATGTTTTAGGAATTGGCGAAGAGCCATATGAACAATTAGGTTCCAAATTACAAAACTCCTTAACAGAATATTATCGTGTTAATAATTTAGAAGATGTTGATGAAGTGAAACGTGCTGTTGCATTTTTATTTTATAAACATGGTCCAATTGACCGCATTGAATCCAATAACGAACACTGGTTAGAACTTGATGCGCAGTTGCGTGAGCAATTTAACGTGTACGGCAATAAAACGAATGACATAAAAAAAGTTAAGTATAAATCTGAAATGAAAAAGCTGTTTAAAGAAGCAAATGTGCCTGTTGTAGAAGGAAGAATCGTAAAAACTAAAAAGGATTTATCTAAAGCCATTGATGAATTAGGACTGCCAGTTATCGCAAAACCGGATAATGGGGTTGGATCAGCTGCAACCTTTAAATTAAGTTCAGAAGAGGATGTCCGTCATTTTGAAGAAGAATGGGGAGAAGCACAAGTGTACTTCTTAGAGCCATATGTCGAAGGAGGCGTGCTTTGTACATTTGATGGTTTATTGGATCAGGAAGGGAACATTGTTTTCCAAACAAGCTTTACCTATAATATGCCAACACTGGAACTCGTTAATGGTCAATTGGATTTAGCTTATGTGATTCAAAAAGAAATTGATCCAAAGCTCGAAACTTATGGAAAGGCGATTGTGAAAGCCTTTGGTATGAAAGAACGCTTTTTCCATATTGAGTTTTTTAAATTAGAAAATGGGGATTATGTTGCACTTGAATACAATAACCGCTTGGCCGGCGGCTATACGATTGATATGTACAATTTCGCGTACTCCATTGATTTATTTGCTCAGTATGCTTCTCTTGTGACAGGAGGAGAATTTAAGGAGTCCGATGCCGAAAACCAGTTTTGTGTCGGTGTAACACAGCGAGATGCGTATGAGTATAAACATGATACGAATGCTATTTATGAACGATTTGGCGACCGTGTGAAGTTTGAACGGCGCATGCCAGATGCGTTTGCGGAACTCCAAGGAAATCAATTTTATGCGATTAATGCAAATACGCAAGAAGAAGTGGATGACATTGTCCATTTTGTACATGAACGAAAAAATTACAGCATTGCAAACGTATAGGGATAGGAGATTTTTTATATGCATATAGAACAGTTACACCATTGGAGTGGCGAATTAGGACGTGAAATGCGGTTGAATAGATATGGACACAGTGGCATGCCAATCGTAGTTTTTCCTTCATCTGGAGGGACGCATACTGAATACTATGATTTTGGAATGATTGATGTGTGTCATGACTTTATTGAATCCGGAAAAGTTCAGTTTTTTACATTGGCTAGCATCGATAGCGAAAGTTGGCTGCACGACTCAAAACCGGCGCATGACCGTGCATTAGCTCATGAAGCATATGACCGTTATGTGATTTCTGAAGCTATTCCATTTATTAAACATAAAACAGGTTGGTTTGATCCAATGATGACAACCGGGTGTAGTATGGGGGCCTATCATGCGTTGAACTTTTTCTTGAGACATCCGGATGTCTTTCAAACAACCGTTGCACTTAGTGGTGTTTACGATGTACGTTTCTTTTTTGGGGATTACGGAAATGATCCGCTTGTATACGAAAATTCACCGAGTGATTACATATGGAATCAAAATAATGGCTGGTTTATTGACCGATATCGTTCAGCAGATATCATTATTTGTACCGGGCTGGGTGATTGGGAACAGGATGGGCTGCCTTCATACTTTACATTAAAAAAAGCTTTTGAAGAAAAACAAATTCCAGCATTGTTTGATGAGTGGGGCGAAGATGTTTCCCATGATTGGATTTGGTGGCGACGCCAAATGCCGTATTATTTAGGAAAATTACTTTCATAAAATGTCAAAAAACATCAGTACGGTTGAGTTGCTGGTGTTTTTTGATTGGGGATTTTTTGATTTTTAGGTTATTCAGGAGACAAGAACCCCAATATTCATAAGAATTTTGGCTACTGAAAAGGGAGACCCTATAGAATTGCAACGGCAATATGGCATCGTTATTGGTATATAAAAAAGTAAATTTGAAATCATTGCTTGAAATAAATTGAGGGTGTTCATCCGCATAATATAATGGGTCTCTTTGAAAAAGTCCTTTATCTAGCAATAACTCAATCGTTTGGTGAAACATCTTTTTTGCATCATTATCACATGAGTCGTAAAAATCCCTTAAGTCTTTTCTAACAGAAATGCTTAATGTAGTGATATGTCCTAATAATCCATGTAAGGTCATTATGTGTAAATAATTCAGGCAGAATGCATCTGAAAATAATCTCTGTTTGCCTAAATACAAGTCGGATTCATTAAATCCAATTGGAACAGGAAATCCCTCATTTTCAAAAAAGGTGATAATTTGTGTCTTTTGTTTTTCGAATGTCTTGAGAGCATCATTAAAAATTGCTTTTATTGCTTCATCTTCAATAATTGAATACATATATCTATTTACTACGTCTACCGCTGTTCCGTTTACATATTCCCCCCACAAGGAACCAATTTCAGAAGATGTAAGTTTTAATTTTTCAGTATCCATATTTTCACCTCCCATGTATTATTTACCTATTTGAGAAGTGATATGATTTTTTTGTTTTAATGTTAGGATAGAGTTTTCTTAAGAATTATAGGAGGCAAAGAAAATGATAGTGAAGGGCAGTGGAAAGATTAACAAGATTATTTATAATAACACCGCATACTATAACGGAAAGTATAGATATTTCCCAACAATTTCGGGATTAAATGGTATTTTAGATGAAATTATTAGTTCTAATTCAACCACGAATTATATTAGGATTATACCATTTATAAAAACGAGCAATTGGATATAGTCAATTTCATTTGTGTAAAGCAAGAAATGGCATAATGGGGGATTCTTTAGCCTTTTTTTATTATACTTTTTTGGCTTTGATTCCAGGAATTTTTCTTTACTTATCAAATTATCCAGATTCTATTAAGAAACAGATTTTCCATACATTTATATGGCTTGTAATATTTACACTAGTTGAGTGGATAGGACATAAATATTTTAATGCGATTAACTACTTTAGAGGATGGACAATTGTGTGGTCGTTAATTTTTGACCTTAATATGTTAATTTTGATTAGAATACATTTTCTTAATTATAAGATTGGATTATTTTTAAGTATTCCTTGTACCATTTTTTATTTGTGGTGGTTTGATTATATATGAGTTTTAGATACATTAAACAAAAGCCTCCAACACAATCGCGTTTGTAATAAAAAGATTAACAGAGCGATACATCAATATTGTAGAGAGATAGAAAAGGTGAGACACTAGTAGGTGCTCACCCTTGTCCTCCATAAAGGTAACCTTTTCACCTTATACTAGAGGCTTATCAATTAAAGTAGCAAATTCTAGATTATGGACATGTCCATCATCTAGGGTAGTGGTTCCTTTGACAAAGTGTACATGTTTACCATTGCCAACTGGGATAGCAGGACCTGTTTGTATTCCTACTTCATGATGATGATCTAAAAAGTCAGTATTAGTTAATATTACATGCACATGACTATCACCCTTTGGAATTACTTCACTTGTAACCCCTGCAAAACGATGATTATGTCTGTCATCTCCTTCTTCAGCTAATTTGGTACTTGCCAAAAATTCATGAACATGTGTTTGTTCTGCTTCTTCAGAATTTGTTCTATTATTAGACTGCTCTTCTTTTTGAGATCTATTTCTTTCATAATTTTCTCTTCCCTTTTGAACTTTACTCATAAAATGGAACCCCCTTTTAAAATAATTACTGTTTATAATATTAGTGAAGGTAAGGTTTTATGAAAAAAAGATTTTCTTTATCTTTGCTTCAAATGAATATACTTTTCCTTCTTTTTAATATAAAAGGACTTGAGTGCCCGTTTGTACTAAGTTAAGCCTTTTCTCATACAAGAAACGGGGCGGTATTGACCTAAAAGAGGTCTTGTAATAACCTTTAAATACAGTGTAATTTAAAGAAAATACAAAAATAGACAAAGTATGATAACTTTAAAGTATAATATGAAATAATTATGTTTTTCGGATAGTAAGTATATATAATGAAAAGCAATATTTTCTGCACGAATCAGATATTGAACAGAATTTGAAAGGTAACAAAGATGAGTATAATAAAGGATTTTTTGCTGCAACTTACGTTTACGGTAATACCCATTTTTATTTACTTTACATTTATAACGGAGAGGGTAAAGAGCAATAAAAACAAGAAAGTAATAATGTCCATTTTGTGGGGCATATCCATATTATTTTGTATGTCTTTCCCAGTGAGTTTTGGTCAAAATGCTCGCTTGGAGTTAAGAATTATTCCTCTATTATTAGGGACGCTTTACGGCGGTTTTTGGCCAGGCATTTTCCTATCAGCGCTGATCATACTTTATCGACTTTATTTTGGAATCAGTTTAGGATTTTATAATACGTTTTTTGTCTTATTATTAGCACTGCCTGTTATATTGTTTTTTCAAAAATCGTTTGCAAGTTCAAAAAAAGATAAAAGGGTTAAAATTGCGGTTGGGCTTTCCTTTTACTACTGTCTTATAGGCTTTACTTTATTTTGTATTCTAAGAGGTTTTTCAATAGATTATCTTAAAGTACAGATTATTCATCTTCTCTTTGGAGTGGCCGCTACTTGGTTCTTCACTGTGTTATACGAAGCTATCAGGGAGATTCACCAGCTTCGATCAGAGATGCAAAACTCTGAGAAATTAAAAGTAATAAGTGAGTTAACAAGTGTTTTTGCTCATGAAATTCGAAATCCGATGCAAGTGACTCGTGGCTTTCTGCAACTTCTAAACGAGCCTGATTTGCCAAAGAAAAAAAAGGAGTATATTCAAATCTCTATCGAAGAACTAGATCGTGCAAATGAAATTATTAATGATTTTTTATCTTTTGGAAAACCCTCCATAAATAACAGCGAAAGAATTGATGTAGGTTATCAGTTACAACGTGTTGTAAACATCATTCAAAGTTACTCTCTGAATCATAATGTGGAGATTAAATATAATTTTTATGACAACTGTTGGATCTATGCTAATCCTCAAAAATTAAATCAATTATTGATAAATATTTTGAAAAATGCGATAGAGTCTATGCCAGATGGTGGAATTGTCTGGATTACAAGTAGTTCATCAGTTGATGGATATATAAAGATTAAAATTAAGGATCAAGGGATTGGTATGACAAAAGAGCAAATTGATAGGCTTGGATCTCCATTTTATACCTTAAAGGAGAGTGGGACAGGACTAGGAATGATGGTAAGTTTTCAAATTGTCCGTTCTTTCAAAGGTAAAATACAAGTGACCAGTGAAAAGGGGAGGGGGACAGAATTTATTATTCTACTACCCCAGATAACTTAAAGGTTAACTCATTTTCAAGAGTTGAAGAATCAGCGCCTATATTTTATTTAGATGGATATAAAGGAAGGAAGTGCAAAATGATGGATTTCGAATTGGTTATGCAGGAACTGGAAGCGCTTGGCAAGGAACGTACGAAAAAGACATACATAAGTAATGGTGCACACGAAACTCTTTTTGGAGTGGCTACAGGTGCAATGAAGCCGCTCGCAAAGAAAATCAAGAAAAATCAACCTTTAGCCGATCAGTTGTACGCTACCGGGAACTACGATGCCATGTATTTTGCCGGCATCATTGCGGATCCAATGATCATGACTGAGGCAGATTTTGAGCGTTGGATCAATGGGGCGTATTTTTATATGCTGTCCGATTATGTGGTTGCCGTAACGTTGGCAGAAACCGATATTGCGCAAGATGTTGCAGATAAATGGATTGCAAGCGGTGAAGAACTTAGAATGTCAGCAGGCTGGAGTTGTTATTGCTGGCTTTTGGGGAATCGTAAGGACAGTGAATTCAGCGAAAGCAAGATTGCCGGTATGCTTAATCAGGTGAAAAATACGATTCACGATGCTCCTGATCGAACAAAATCCGCTATGAATAATTTTATGTACACAGTCGGGATTTCCTATGTACCGCTCCATGATAAGGCGGTTGAAACTGCTAAGGCAGTAGGCCCAGTAGAAATCAAGCGAGACAAGAAAAAAAGCAGTATTCTGCTCGCAGCCGAAAATATTCAAAAGGAAATCGATCGAGGGAAACTTGGTTTCAAACGTAAATATGTAAGATGTTAGCATAGTTTGTGGAAAATAGCTTAGTAATTACATTACTGAGCTATTTTTTTATGCGAAATTTGAAATAAATTAGGATGGATTTTCGAATACACGACAAATTATTCATTCCATCCTGGGACTTTTTAATTATAAGCGTGAAAAATGAGAATTTTTGCAAGATTAAGCAGGATTTTTTCTTTTTATAAAAGAATATATACTATACAATTTGGATTCAGTGGTTCATAGAAGTGATTCTGTCAGATTTCAAGAAAATCTAGTGTGAAAAGCTCACGCAGCATGTTATTTCTATATTGCTAATAGTCGCTGATAAAAATAAATCAAACCATATTATTCATCCATTCTATCAAGGTATGAAAGAGGGTATTCGATATGATTGAAAATTTCTTTGCTGACTATAAAAACTATATTGTAGTACCGGAAGATGAAAAAGCTGGTAATGAAGTATTTAATCCCAATAATTTTGAAGCGTATTATATACTAACCCTGTCTATTTTTGATTCTCGTTTAACGACCTGGAAGGATGCAAGTAAATTTGAAATAGATGTGGAAAAAAGTATCAAAATAGTCCTGAGTGATTTCAATCAAAAGCAGCGAAAGACGTACCATCTTCAGTTACTGGAATTTGATCGGTATAAAAACTATTTTATCTTAGCACTTTCATCTAAAACAAAATTTAATCCAGAGGAAGAAAATGACCGTATTACGTATGTCATTGATAATATTCTCACGAATCCTTTTTATGTTGGGCAAGGATGGTTTAACTTTATTGGTGAAAAAGGAAAAGTAGCCCGAAAGCTCTTTTGCTGTTCCTTTAAGAAGTATGTTGTGAAGGACCTAAACGACACAAATAGGGAAGAAAAATATGAAAACATCAGTGAATTCATCCAAAAAAGTGGAGAGATGAAGCTGGTCAAAAGCATCTGATAAAGGTGTTTGAGGACGATCCAAATCTTGGGGAGTTAACATTTATTTAAATAATTTACCTATTTTTGGGCATCCTCTTTGTGAGGATGTTTTTTGCTAACCAAAAGGGGTGAAGGTGATTGAAATGCCCACAATGTGTTTATTCCAATCCAGATGGAGTGAAGTTCTGCTTAAGCTGCGGAGAAAAGTTTATTAAGAATAACACACAAGAAGATGAAAACAGTTTTTTTTATGAGTTTGCCCATTATGTTGATATGGTTCCAAAATTCCAACGCTCGATTGAGCCGAAGTTTCAAAATGTATTTTCGCGTGTTTTCCGGAATCATAGTGAACTGGAGGCTGAACGGCTGTTTATCGTCGGAACGGCACTAACGACACCCAAGATTTCAGAAGTGAAAGACACTTGGCCGAAACCGTGGCTTTTTGCAAGGGTGTTTATTATAGCTCTTCTTGCCTTCGCAGGATTTTACATGGGTGTGACGTATTTTGGAAATGTAAACTTTATACCTGGACTGATTATTGTTGGGGCATTTGCTGTTCCGTTTACAACGTTAATCTTCTTTTGGGAAATGAATGCTCCGCAAAATATTGCCTTTTATCGGGTGATTTCTGTCGTGTTGACCGGTGGAATACTCTCTATGTTAGTCGCACTCGTATTTTTCGATATTCTAAAAAACAATATCAATCCGATTACAATTGGTATTGCTGAGGAACTAGCCAAGGCCATACCGGTCATTATATTTGTGCGATACCGAAAATACAGATATATTCTAAACGGGCTTCTCATTGGTGCAGCCGTCGGAGCAGGTTTTGCCGCGTTTGAAACAGCGGGGTACGCACTAAGAGCACTGCTTTCCGGGGATGGTGCAAATCTCTACAACACAATCTTTTGGCGAGGAATCTTTGCTCCTGGCGGACATATTGCCTGGGCTGCACTGACTGGTGCAGCATTTTGCAGAGTACAAGGGGACCATCCATTTAATCTTAACATGCTATTCCGTTTTAGGTTTTTACGCGTCTTTTTCTTAGTGGTTTTGATGCATGCATTATGGGACACTCCTATAAAAGGTATGTTCCCCTTCGGACAGATTTTTTTAATGCTAGCTTCATGGGTAGTTGTCTTCCTGTTAATCCGTGCGGGCCTTAAGGAAATAGGAGAAAGAAAAATATCGGTTTAAGAAGCAGAAGAGAGTTCTTCTGTTTCTTTTTTTGCTGTTTTCGCCATCAAGCGCCAGGGGAAAATGTCCGTAATACCGGTTCTTACGGACAAAACTTGTCGAGCGCCTGAGTGAAATGTCCGTAATACCGGTTCTTACGGACAAAACTTGCCGAGGGCCAGAGTGAAATGTCCGTAATGCCTGTTCTTACTGACAAAACTTGCCGAGGGATAGAATGAAATGTCCGTAATATCGGTTCTTATGGACAAAATTGGCCAAGAGACAAAGTGAAATGTCCGTAATAATGGCTCTGTCTTAAAATCTGATGCCTGTTATATGTTATTAGAGTACCTAAGTCCTATTTTAAGTAGGAATAATGAACCAAAATTTTCCTCTCATATTGACATCACCAATGGCAAATTTTATATTAATAATCAAGATAAGTATTCAGAATTAACAGACATCTATTCTAAAAAGAAACCGGTTTCTATAATGTCGAAAGACACCACGAATCCATACTCCAAAAAGCCATTCAAACAGGACTACTTTAGCTAAGGGGTATTTTTTTCATTTTTATAGAAACCGGTTTCTATATTGCAAATATTTGGGAGGTGATCTAAACCGTAACTGTCTCAATCTAGGAAAATAGGAAAAAGGGGGATACTAACATGGCAAAAGCACGTTTTAAGCAAATGGCTAAAAAGGTTTTAACATGCGGTTCGGCCACGGCCCTTACCCTCAGTCTGCTCGCACCTGCAGCAGCACCTAAGGTATCTGCCGCTGAAGTAACACCATCGAACAAAGTAACAGAAATGGTGAAATTAGACCCAAGCTATCAACAGGCACCATTTGATGGGTGGGGAACAGCGCTTGTTTGGTTTGCCAATATTACGGGCGGTTGGCCGGATGAAATCAAAAACCAATTAGCCGATGCCCTTTATGGCGAGGATGGACTTAATTTTAATATAGCTCGTTATAATATCGGCGGTGGTGATTCACCGGAAACTACTCCATACATGCGCCTAGGCGGAGCAGTCCCAGGTTATTGGAATCGGCCGGCCGAATTTGGACCGCCAAATGGAAACACAGAAGGCTGGACAGAGCCGAAGAACTGGTGGGACCCGACGAATCCTGAACATTGGAATTGGGATGCTGATGCTAACCAGCGCTGGTGGCTGACGGCAGCTAAATCTAGAGGAGCAGATACGTTTGAGGCCTTTTCGAACTCCGCACCATACTTTATGACGCAAAGCGGATACGTATCCGGAAACTGGAATGCCAATAATGATAACCTTAAGTCCGATCAGTACAAGAATTTTGCCAGCTATTTAACAGAAGTTGTCGACCATCTTCAACGACAAACCGGCATACAATTTAAAACGCTTTCACCGGTAAATGAACCGAATACGAATTACTGGGGAGCTAAGGGCAGACAGGAAGGATCTCACTGGTCACCGGCATCACAAGCGAAAATGATTAATGAGGTCAAACAGCAATTGACTGAAAAAGGATTGGGAACCGTTGTATCGGCAATGGACGAAACCAATCCATCCACATTCCGAAAAAACTGGGATGCGTACAATACCGACACCCGCAATAATATTGGACAGCTGAATGTACATACGTACGGGACAGGAGAAAGAATTGGTGCCAGAGATATTGCCAAAGGTGCGGATAAAAAACTGTGGATGTCAGAGGTTGACCTAAGTGTCGGCGGACAGAATCATGAGGACATCAAGACAGGCCTTGCCATCTCAGAAAGAATCCAAGCGGATATCCAGCAGCTTGAGCCGGAAGCTTGGGTGCTTTGGCAAGCAGTTGAAGATGAAGTAAACATGAGACCTGAGCATGAAAATGGCAACTGGGGTCTGATTCAGGTGGACTTTGCTGCAAAGGATTTCAGCGATTTTAAAATCTACAAAAATAAAAAATACTACGCTGTGGGTAATTACAGTAAATTTATCCGCCCTGGCGATCAGTTTATCAACTCCAACGACAAAAATACCTTAGCTGCGATTGATTCGAAAGATGACTCCGTTGTCGTTGTTTATACCAATTCATCGACAGAACAAAAAGCAATCGACTTCGATTTGTCTGGTTTTGAAACAGTAAATGAAACAGCTTCAGCAACGTCATATGTAACATCTGCTACCGAGAATTTGCAGCAAAAAGCAGCTATCAAGGTAAAGGATAATCAATTCGAAGCGGTGGTTCCAGCACAATCAATTACTACATTCGTCGTATCCGGTGTATCTGGAGTTAACACCGAAGCTGGATTCTTAAATAATCAAGATCATTACAAAATAAGCAATCAAAATAGTGGTAAAGTCCTGGATTCTAAAGAGGATGGCAAGATTGTGCAAAAAACCTATGACCGCGATAAAGCGAGCCAGCAGTGGAGCATTCAAAAAGTAACTGATGGATACAGCTCAAAGGGAGAGTATAAAATCAAGGACACAAACAGTGGCAAGGTAATTGGTGTTGATAATGGGGTCGCTGTGGTACAAACCGATCAAGACACAACTAGCCAAAAATGGATGTTATCCACCTCTGGCAACCAACAATACACGTTCATTAACGCGGCCAACGGTCAGTTGCTTGAAGTTGGCGGAGAGTCAACAAAAGAGGATGCAGGTGTCGATGTCTGGTCAGCAAATGCTGGAAAGAATCAGACATGGATCATCAATAAAGCTGGAATTGTGGACATTGAGCCAGCCAATGTGGTTGTAACGAAGAAAAAAATCGCACCGGAAATGCCTCAGGAAGTTACCACCATTTACGGTGACGGGGAAAAAGTACAAAAGACCGTCCAATGGGAATCGATTGACCCTGAACAATATGACAGGGAAACCACTTTTACTGTAAGAGGTACAGTAGAGGGAACGAACATTCCAGCTGTCGCCAATGTAACCGTCAGCAAGGTGGAAAGTGTGGAACCGATTAGGGTGAAAACTGTTCCAGGCAAAGAACCGAAACTACCGGAATTTGTACCTGCTAAACTTGAAAACGGTACAGAAGGAAATGTCCGTGTGAAGTGGGAAATGATTGAACCAAGCCAGTATGAATCTCTGGGCAAATTTATTGTAAAAGGCTCGATTCCATATAGTCCGGTTAAAGTCAAAGCCAATGTCCAAGTTAGCAAACCAGCATTACAGAACATCGCGCTAAACCTTCCTAATACTGGGCAGGAGTTTCCAAAGGTATCTGCCTCATTTACTGGACAGTATGATAAAACAACAAATGTCAACGATGGAGTTATCTCTTCCGATCGCTGGACAAATTGGGATCCCAACAGCTGGAGATCAGAAGATTGGATAGCAATCGATTTTGGCCGTGAAGATACGATTTCAAAGCTCGATTTCCATTTTTATGATGATGGCGGCGGTACGAGACCACCAGAATCACTAAACCTTGAATATTGGGATGGAACCGAATGGAAGGCAATCGAAGGAACCCAAGTAGATGTGAAGGCTGCAAAGGACTTAACGGTGAAGTTTGCACCAGTTACCACCTCGAAAATCCGTGTGGTGATGAAGGCGATGCCGAATACATGCATTGCGATTTCTGAAATTGAAGTATTAGGAAAAGGAGATGTCACGAAGGCTGAACCAAGCATGGGCGAAGATGCAGCGCTTGAGCTTGAGAGTATCTTAATCGATGGAAAGCCGTTAAAGGATTTCCAATCTGACCAATTTACGTATGAGGTAAAGGAAAAAGCATCGAAAGATTCTGTAGTAACAGCGGTCACTAATGACATATTTGCATCCTATCAGGTTTCTGAAAAAGAGGATACTGCGGTAATTACCGTAAAATCGGAGGATGGCCTCCAGTCGGAAACCTATACCGTGAAATTTAGATAATCCACTATATCATAGTTGAGGATGTTAATGTCCTCAACTATGATTTTTTTTTAATCGTAATTTCCTCCGCAGCCACTTTCACCTGAACATCTACCATTTTTCTAATAAAATAGATTACAATTGAATGAAAGATACTTTTCAAAGAAGGGAGGCTTTCCAGTGGATAAAAAAACGTTCACCATCTATGATATTGCCGAAGCAACAAACGTATCACCTGCGACGGTTTCCCGTGTCCTTAATGGCAATTATCCCGTCAGCAAAAAAACAAAAGAGAAAGTGCTGGCGAAAATACAGGAATATAATTTTCAGCCAAACAGTATCGCGAGAAGTTTGTCCAAAAAAGAAACGATGATGATCGGATTGATTTTGCCAGACATTACGAATCCATTCTTTTCAAGCTTCTGCATTGAATTGGAGAAATACGCACAGAAAAAGGGGTATACGATTTTCCTCTGCAATTCCATGAACGATAGCACGATGGAGTCGGTTTACTTAAAGGTTCTTGCAGAACGTCAGGTCGAAGGAATTATTATGATGGGCGGCCGGATAAACAAATCGCTAACGGTGGCTGAAGAGGCTGCTGAGGTGATGGAGGTTATGAAAAAGATCCCTGTGTTGATGGTCAATGGGGAGATGGCAGGTGTCGATTGTTATCAAGTCAAATCCGATGAGCGGTTTGGTATGAAACTGATTGTGGATCATTTGGTCGAAATGGGGCATAAAAACATTGGCTTGCTGGGTGGAAAGCAGGGAATCACTTCAACCGATATAAAAGTAGAGGGATTCAAGCAGAACCTGCTGGAGAATGGTCTGATTTACCATTCTGAATGGCATATTTACAGCGGTTTTTCGGTAGGCAGCGGACAAATAGCGATGGAAAAGCTTCTGGAAAACAAGGAACTCCCAACGGCCATTATTTGTATGAATGATATGATTGCGTCCGGAGCCCTAGTAGCGTGCAATCAACAACAGGTTGATCCTAAGAAATTTGCCTTTGTAGGCTATGATGATTCGTTTGTCGCCGATATTTTGACACCTAGCCTAACCTCCATTAACCATGATTACGACAAACTTGGCAGAACGGCCCTAGATTTAATTATCAACTCAAAAAATGAGCAGGATGTACCGGAAGTAACAAAAGAAGTAACGATAGAACCCTTTCTTACTAAGAGGAACTCAACAGTCAGATAACTTCCTCGCCTTGAAAACTTGGACCTAAAAAGGTTCTTTTTGTTTAATTAGCAATAAAATAACCGCAGGTGGGTTCTCCTGCGGTCATTTGTCCGATTTAAAAAAGTTTAGAAACCGATGATAGGGGCATTTGGACAAGGACGTATCATCATCACGAAGAAAATATTGCCGCCACTCAAAATTATCCTCCGCCCCATAACTGTTTAGGTCGGGATGGATGGGCGCGGTATCATAGGCTGCCAGCCTTTTTCTCACTTGTTGTTTAATCCCTTCTGCGAAATGGGGTGATTTATTAAATTCCTGAAGGACCCAGCGAGGAGTAATGGCGAGCATCAGTTCATCAAAATGTCTGCTTTTTCGATTCTTATGGGCAGGGGTTGCACAGTACATAAAATATTTCTCCCCATGATAACAAAACTCCCATATAGGAAGATGGGGGTCCATGGGTATATCCTCTGGCCAATCACATCGGTCGATGCTCCGTAAGCCGCTGAGATGTTTCCAAAATATTTGTTCGTAATCTTCAACCGTATTGGCCACCTTCATTTCCTCGGGCGTTTCATAAAAAACAATCAGTGATGTGTTGCTGCCAATTCCTCTTGAAACTTGTGTGTAACTGCTTAAGACTTCTGCAAGTTCATATAGAGTTGAAGGTTCCCTCGGATCCCCAATAAAGCTGTAGCGTAGTTGATTTTTAGCGAATCCAATAGTTGCAGGGATACAGGGAAAGGGTTTTTCTTTGTCATTCATTTTAGTTGAGAATTTCTCTATCGCGTTCTTTTTCCAGTCCGTTAATTGATTACGGCCTATGGGATCATCTATATAAAGTCCTTTCATGATTGGCACCTCCATACTGCAGTATATTCATACGTACAAGAGTGGGGAGATGTCCTGATTTAAATGGGCAAACCGCTAGATACTTTGGCATATCGCTTGGTATAAAAGATTATAGGGCCATGGACTTTCTGATTGTCCTTGAAAAAAACAGGCATCAATTGCTGAGCAAAGAATAGGTGTTAAAGATGGCTTCAATTTCCAGCCTCTATGAGGGAAGGGGGCGATTGGACCGCCATTTTTCAATTCGAGGAGGATGCTTATGAGATTGATAACTTGGACGATGGGAGTATTTAAAAAGAAACATAAGATTACATCCGTTCCGTATACCAAAAATATGAAGCTCGTTGTAGGAAGCCTATTAGGTGCGATCGCTGCCATCCTTCAATCGGCAGGATTGATTGGCGGGATTGGCTATTCATTTAGTATTATGGCTACCGCACCAATTATCCTCGCAACCGTCCTTTCAATCCGAATTGGTCTATTAACATATGCAGTTTCTACATTGTTATTGGTCATCCTGCAGCCTAGTGAAGTCCTGGTCTTCCTGTTTACCACCGGCCTTCTCGGCATTGCTCTTGGAATAGGATTTAAATTCTGTAAAACAGGATCGATGGTTTCAGTCATGGGTGGAACCTTACTTTCAGCTGGGATTCTGATTGTACTTTACATATTCCAATTCCCCTTGTTAGGTCCCTCGATTTCAAGTAAGGTAAGTGGTACCGTGGTAGGAGGCGTTTTCCTTTTTGGTTTATTCTATAGCTGGATTTGGATGAATCTTAGCGTGCTGGGAATGAAGCATTTAAATAAAGTCATGGTGAGAAAGTTATTGGTAGAGAAAGATGAATCAAGCAGCAGGTAAAGAGGGATATTCAATTTGCGCCAATAAATCATTTTTTTTTAAAAATAATGCACGTTACTTCTCACTCAACATATAGTAACTTCTGTGAGGAAATTGATCGGAAGGAAGAAAGCACAATGAACAACCATGAATTAATAATTAAAACAACTAAAAATGATAACGATGGAGGAACTGGGTATAAAATTATTGAAATCAAAGTAAATGATCCATCTGAAAATTTATTTGCTGTAGTAACTCCTATAAAAATGAAATAGGATTGAAGTGTGAACTATTTGTATAAAGTTACAAGCTTAAACTAGGGGCCCCATCTTATTAAGAGGGGCCTTTTTATTTTTGTATCTAGTACTTTAGTACTACCAAAATTTACAGCTATTATCCATTTGGCAGACATGATATATTTCTCTTGTAAGTTGTTAATGGAACTGAAGCGAAACTTTTATTACAGAGAAGTACTCAAGAGGCTGAAGAGGCGCCCCTGCTAAGGGTGTAGGTCGGGTAACCGGCGCGAGGGTTCAAATCCCTTCTTCTCTGCCATTATATTATGGGAATGTCTTGGTATCGACAGGGATAGTTTGAGCTTATATGGCGAGTCGAGGGATTCGGCCTCGTTAAAACGATAAAGCCTATAACTGGCAAACAAAACAACAACTTCGCTTTCGCTGCCTAATAACAGACGATAGCGGTTCCTCCCTCCATCGTCCATGTGGTAGGGTAAGGGACTCAAATGAAGTGGACTACGCCGAATTCCACTGTCTGAGGATGAAGGAAGAGACGAACCAGACTAGCTGCTTCAACGCCTGTCAGTAGGCTAAAGAAGTAAGTGAATTCAATTCTACTGACTACACTCGTAGATGTATAAGTGCCAATATCTTTGCACACGGGTTCAACTCCCGTCATTTCCACTAAAACAAAAAAATATCTTGAAATAGATTCATTTTCCGATTATTATGTAAATATGACGTAAGGATTATGCTATTTGCCGGTTTAGCTCAATTGGTAGAGCAACTGACTTGTAATCAGTAGGTTGGGGGTTCAAGTCCTCTAGCCGGCACCATAGTTTTTTGCGCTAGCAAAATAACTTATTTTTCCGCAGTAGCTCAGTGGTAGAGCTATCGGCTGTTAACCGATCGGTCGTAGGTTCGAGTCCTACCTGCGGAGTTTAGTCCAACAAAGACACTAGGAAACTGGTCAGGGCGGGAACGCAGCAGCCATAACTAGTGAAATTGTGTGGACTATTACATAGGACAAAATAAACACTAAAAGATACCCTAAAAGTAAGTCACATCCAATTATCGGATGTGACTTTTTATATTTCTAGCAAATTTATTTAAAGAAACAGAAAATGAGTAACCATAAAATTTCTCATTAAATCATACAATGTCTTTATATATTTAATCGTTTTTCTGTTAATTTTATAACAAAAAGGTGGACAAAAAATGATAGTTGAGTCTTTATTATGTGCTGCCCCTCATAAAAGTGTAAGTGAAGATTCAATTGTATTAAATGAAAAGATAAACGTGTATGGGGTTTTTGATGGGGCAACTCCATTAATGCCATTCAAAGATGAAAACGGAATGAACGGTGCATTTATAGCATCTAATATATTTAAAGATTATTTCTTTAGACTCTACCAAAGTAACTTTTCATTAGTTGAAGGAATCATGGCTGCTAATAGAATGTTGAGAGAACGCATGGAGAAATACAAGGTGAATCAGGAAAAATATGAAAATCTTTGGTCAACATGCGCTGCAATTATAAAGATTGAAAAAGACGGAAAGATTTCATATGCTCAGCTTGGTGATTGTATGATTATTGCTGAGTATCAAAACGGAACCATAAAAGCCTTAACAAGGGATACTGTAAAAGATATAAGTTATAGAGCGAAGGCATGGCGTGAAGAACAAAGAAAACAAGGAAATAAAATTCCAGATGAGAAGTATTATCAGGATCGTACTCAACAGCTTATCTTTAATCGTTCATTAGCTAATAAGGAATATGGTTACACTGTAGCTAATGGAAAAAAAGAAGTTTTAAATTTTATTCAGCATGGTCAAGTTAATAGCAGTGAAATCAAAACATTATTAATGATAACAGATGGCCTTTTTCATCCAAACTATTCAATGGAAGAAACATTTAAAAAGATACATACAATCGGGTTACAAGTATACTCTATGGGATTAGAACAATATGAGAAAAGGAATAATCTTCGCTCAGATGATAAGACGGGGATCATGATTCAGCTTATGTGATGAGGAGAGGTCTACATGAAAGTAGAACCTAGATGGATTAAAGATATTAATTTATCATTCAAAGAACCGCTTATTGCTTTAAAAGATGTCATGTACATCATTGTACACCATACAGAAGAAATAGGTTGGGATATTTATAAGACGCATAGGTTTCATCAAGATCATCGTCGATGGAGTGGAATAGGATACAATTTTTTTATTGAGGATAATGGGGAAATTATTAAAGGAAGAGGATACCATGTTGGAGCACATGCCTATTCATATAATGAAAAATCAATAGGTATTTGTTTAGCTGGTAATTTTGATATTCATACTCCATCAATAGAGCAGCTAAAATCATTGAGTAAACTATGCATTTTCCTATTGCATCAATATAATTTATCATCTTCACACATTCTAGGACATCGTGAATTAAAAGGTGTCTCAAAAAGTTGTCCAGGTAAAAACTTTAATATGGGCCATTTCAGAGAATCTATTAAGATGTAGTGGCAAAATTATAAAGATTTTTATGTGTAAAGATTCGGGGCTTTAAAGAAAATAGAAATTTAAAACCAAGATGTATTTTGAGGAATCTCTAATATATCTTGGTCTAATATTTAGTGAATAAAAAAAGGAAGTTCTTTTATAAATTAAAGTTAATCAAAATAAACTGCTTCATGGGGATTTCTTAAATATTTAAAAGCCATCTCAATTTGTGTTTTTGTATTCCGGGCTGTTGACAGAGGAGGCAGTTCGTTTTCAGCAAAGAACTTCACTTCACTTGTTTCAATTCCTTTAGCTGGCTGCCCGCCAATTATTTCACATTGAATAAATATTTTATAAACATGAAAAGCAGAAGGAGGATGTGGGTGGCACTTTTTATCGGTTACAGCTAATACTCTGATCGGTTTCACGTTAAATCCCGATTCTTCTTTTACTTCCTTAACAGCGACTTCACTTGGGGTATGTCCAATGTCAGCCCATCCGCCAGGTAATGCCCAGTTACCATCGGTATTTTCCTTGACCATTAGTATTTTATTATCTTTAAAGACAACTGCCCTAATATCAACCTTAGGAGTTGCATAACCAGTTTCACCTGCAAATAAATCTTTGATTATAGGCCTGTCCATTTCAGTGTGATGTGCTAAAATGTCAACGCTTATATTTCTTATTAATTCAAATCTCTCCAAGTCATAAACATCTTTTGAATACGTTAATCCCGCCTGCGCAATGGATTGAAGTTGTTTCGCCCAATCCAGCCATTTAGGTTCCAATATCATCATCACCCGTTCGTCTAATAGTATTTACTATTACTATATATATACAACAAGCAAAAATTTGCTACAACTCTTGTACAAGAGTTTAAAAAATATTAAGAAACAAGACTAATTTATGATTAAGATTAAACAAAAAGTAGAAGGTGAGAAAATGGAAGCAATCATCCTAGCGGCTGGCTATTCCAGCCGAGCGAATGCGTTTAAAATGACTTTGCCATTGGGAGAAATGAGCGTTTTAGAGCATACAATTTCTAAATTTGAAGGAACATGCAGAAAAGTCATCGTCGTAGCGGGGTTTCAAGCAGAACTCATCCAAGAAGAAATGGCAAAAATCATTCATAAAAATGCCTATTCATTTCAGATTAAATATATTTACAACGAAAACTTTTACCAAGGAATGTTTTCTTCCATTCAAAAGGGCTGCCACGAAGTAAATAACTCAACCTTCTTTATAACTCCAGGAGATTGTCCACTTGTTAAAAAAGAGACTGTTCAACTAATCGCAGAACAAAAAGGGAACGTAGTGATTCCCAGCTTTAATTATAAAGGTGGTCACCCAATCAAATTATCAAGCCAAGTGAAACAGAAAATTCTCGAATCCAATCCAGAGAGTAATTTACGTGTGGTCCTTAACAATCATGAAAAGAAGTATGTAAATGTAGAGGATCCAGGAGTACTTTTGGACATGGATACACCGGAGGATTACCAAAAAGCAGTTCATTATTATCATGATTGTATTTGTAAATAATTTTATATGTTTTTATGATTTTGCAGCTTAACTCCATCGGCTTGTTTTAATGCAAACAGGCAGATTGGTTAGAGCTGCATTTTTTATTTGTGTTTTTCTAACGATGCCGATTGAACAGAAATGAACAAGCAAATGATCTGAAAATACTATGTCAAATATTCTTACATAAATTGGTTAAGCTTCCCATTATTAAAATATAATGAAACCAACGAAATTCTTGAATGAAATGAATCATAAAATATGATTCTCATTTATAAAATCATAGGAAGAGGCTTCTATTAATTAAATGTCTCATGTTAAAAATGAGTCGAAGGGTGTTGTTGGAATGAATCTAAAAGACATAAGCACCTCAGTGCCCAAAAAGGACCATGGTGGGAAAGTATCGGGCCAGCTGCCCTATATTAGTGACGTGAAAGTGGAAAATATGGTTTATGGTGTTTTTTATCGGTCGCCGATTGCCTATGGAAAAATCAAATCGATTCAATTACCTAGCTTTCCAGAAGGATATGAAGCAGTTGGTGCAGAGGATATCCCTGGTCCGAATTATGTCAAAATTATCAAAGAAGATCAGCCCATTTTTGCCAATGAATGGGTCAATTATATTGGTGAGCCGATACTGATGCTCGTGGGAAAAGACTTGGATATCCTGTACGCTTTGTTAAATGAAGTAAATGTCGAATTTGAAGAACATCAGCCTATTTATTCATTGGACGAAGCGATTCAACAAAAATCCACTTCAGGCGTTAATATGGCAAGCTATGAATTCGGAGAAAGTTTAGAAAGCATTTCGGTGATCGAACAGGGAGCCCATCAGATTATTGAAGAAGAATATGATACGGGTTATCAGGAGCATGTCTACCTTGAACCGCAAGGAATGCTCGCCATTTATAAGGATGATGAAATTGAAGTACAGGGATCAATGCAATGTCTATATTATATAAAAAATGCCTTACTAAGCGCTTTAGCCTGTGATGACGATGAAGTCAGAGTGGTCCAAAGCCCGACTGGCGGAGGTTTTGGCGGCAAAGAAGATTTTCCTTCGATGATGGCATGTCACGTAGCAGTTGCGGCAAAAGCAGTTAAAAAATCAGTGATGCTCGTGTTCGACCGTGCTGAGGATATGGTGGTGACCACGAAAAGGCACCCAGCCAAACTAAAATATCGAACGGCCATTGATAAGGAAGGAAATATCTTAAGCCTGTGTGTTGAAATCTATCTGGATGGCGGAGCGAATGTGGGGTTGAGTTCTGTCGTGTTGCAGCGCGCCTTAATAAACAGTGCCGGAGTTTATAAGATTCCTCATTTTCATGCAAAAGGCTATGTCTTAAAGACCAATACCGTTCCGAATGGCGCTTTCAGAGGCTTTGGTGCTCCACAGAGTTTTGCCGGTATCGAAAGTCATATGGGACATCTTAGTAAACAGGCAAACATCGAACCACTTGAATATAAACGAAAATACCTCGTCAAACAAGGAGACCCCACCATCACCAAAGGTATATTCCGCGATCCAATATTAGTAGAAGAAATGATTGAGGACCTTCTCAATTCCTCAGATTACAAAAAGAAAAAACAGGAGTTTCAACGTTTCAATCAACAAAGTCAGCGTTATAAAAAAGGCATTGGAACTTCCTTGTTCCTCCACGGCTGCGGATTTACGGGCAGTGGCGAACGAGACCATATTAAAGCAACGGTGAAACTGGTTAAATCAAAGGACGACCAGGTCTCACTAAAAATCTCAAATTCTGATATGGGACAAGGAATCTATACGACGTTGAGTAAAATTGTCGCAAAAGAACTCGACCTCCCATATGAAAGAGTTTTGTATCCTTCTCCTGATACAAAAGAGGTTCCAGACTCCGGTCCGACCGTAGCCTCCCGGACAACGATGATTGTTGGAAAATTGCTTGTACGGGCCGCTAAAAAACTGAAGGGTCAGTGGCAAGCAGGGGTGGAACAAGAAGTAGTGGAACATTATGCTCATCGTGAAATGATTCCGTGGGACGAGAAAACCTTCACTGGAGATGCTTATCCGGCATATTCATGGGGTGTGAATATCGTTGAACTGGAAGTGGATACGTTAACAGGGAATGTAAAGCTAGAAAAAGTATACGGCAATTATGAAGTGGGGAAGGTCATTGATGACCGAATTATGAAAGGCCAAATTGACGGTGGTTTGGCTCAGGGCTTAGCGTACGGATATTTAGAAAAGATGACGTCACATCTTGGCAAAATCCAACAAAAAAGCATATCGGATTATGGACCACCGACTTCCTTGGACGTTGTTCCCATCGAAAGCAAGGTCTTTGATAACCCCTATGCGGATGGTCCATACGGTGCAAAGGGTGCAGGTGAATTGACGTTAATCGGCGGAGCTCCAGCCGTCCAAGCCGCGATTGAGGATGCACTGCAAACTTCTTTTCAGCAAATTCCGATTACACCGGAAGTCATTATTGAAAGTCTTAGGGTGAAAGAAGGTGAAGAAGGTTGATTAAATTCACACTAAATGGGAGAACGATAGAAACGGACGCCGCTCCCACAGTAAGATTACTAGATTTAATAAGAGAAGAGTTTGGGTTAATTGGGACGAAGGAAGGCTGCGGTGAAGGGGAGTGCGGTGCCTGCAGTGTGTTTGTGAATAACCTCCTGCAAAATAGCTGCCTGATCCCCATTGGTTCGATTGAGGGAGCTGATGTTCAAACGATAGAAGGGATTATGGAAACGGAACAATTTAAGATATTAGATGAGAGTTATTCTGATGCAGGAGGGGTGCAATGCGGTTATTGCATTCCTGGGATGGTCATGGCAAGTGCCGCTTTATTATCCAAAAACCCTCATCCTTCAGAGGAAGAAATCCGTGAAGGTATTTCCGGAAATCTGTGCCGATGTACGGGCTACAATATGATTGTGGATGCAATCAACCTAGCAGCGAAAAAAGGGGACGGCTTATGGCAGAAAAAATAACCTCGTACCGCTTCGAACATTTAGACGACACGTTAAGTCAATTGAACAAAGAAGATTGTGCCATCATGGCGGGTGGAACTGATGTCATGGTCCTTCACAAAAGCCGAAGAGGAGTAGCTCCGAAAATTCCCAAACCGATTATTTTTATTGATCATTTGTCCGAACTAAAGCGGGTCTATCAAAATGAAAAGGATCTTCACATCGGGGCTTGCTGTACCTATAGCGATTTACTGGAAGCACGGTTAATCCCAGTACCATTAAAGGACGCCATCAGAACGATTGCAGCACCGGCTATTAGAAACAGAGGGACATTAGGCGGGAATATTTGCAATGCATCTCCGGCTGGCGACACACTGCCATTATTATATGTATATAACGCAAAACTTGTGCTGCGCTCCGTTAAAGGTGATCGTGTAGTTGCTATTAGCGATTTTATTCAAGGTCCACGAAGGATCGGGCGGAATCAAAATGAGATTTTGGCTGAAATCATATTGCCGTCTGTATTAGAAGAAGGCGCTCAAGTCGTTTTCGAGAAAGTCGGCAACCGTAATGCTGATGCTATTGCCAAAGTAGGATTTGCAGGATATATCCGAATCAATGCTGCTCGAATCGATGATGTGCGCTTTGCCTTCGGGGCGGTCGGACCTACAATGGTCCGTTCCATTGATATTGAAAAGAAGCTGGTCGGAAAAACCATTCCATTAGCCGATGCTGACATCGCTCAAGTGGTAGCGGCCTTCGGTAAGATTATTCGGCCAATTGACGATCAGCGCTCTACAGCAGCTTATAGAAAAACCGTTGCCTTAAATCTATTACGCTATTTTCTGAGCATGAGGCAATATCAACCGAATGAATGTTAATAAAAAGGGGGGAGCTTATTCATGCTATTGATGGAAAAAGTGGCCTTACTGAACCGTCAAAACGAAACCTTTGCCTTAGCCATGATCATCGAATCAAAGGGCTCAACCCCCCAGCATGTTGGAAAAATGATAGTATACCGTGATGGTACGATTGAAGGCACTGTCGGAGGGGGCTTGGCTGAATACTATATCATCGAAGAGAGTGTTAAAGCCCTCCAAATCGGCAAATCGAAAATCGTGGAATACAAATTAAATAGACATGCAAAAGATGGAATTCAAATGAGTTGTGGGGGAACGTTGCGGGTGTTTATTGAAGTCTATACTAGCAGGCCAGAACTCGTTCTATGTGGAGCCGGTCATTTAGCCTATGCGTTATCAAAGCTTGCCGATTTCCTTGAAATTCCTTATTGCATTGTAGATGATCGCGTGGGATATTGTACGAAGGATCGCTTTCCGAATGCGACGAACCTTTATGTAAATGAGGATATTGAAAAGGCCATACTCGCAGCCGACTTAAATGAGAAATCATATGTGGTGATTGTGACAAAAGATGGAGATGATATCGTCTTAAAAACAGCACTACAATTTCCGATTGCCTATGTTGGCATGGTTGCCAGCAAGCGCAAGGTCATAACGATTTATGAAAAATTAAAAAGTGAAGGCGTCAGTGAAGAACAGTTGGAGCAGGTACATTCTCCAATCGGTTTGAACATTGGTTCGGAGACGACTCAAGAAATTGCCGTTAGTATTATCGGGGAAATCATCAAAGCTAGTAAGGAAAAAAAGGTGAAACAGTTAAGTAAATAAGTAGGATAGGAGAGACGGGGAAAGTCTAGTCCATCGCTATCTTTAGATCTAATCGAGTATAATATAAAAACGATAAAACACTTACAAATGTTGAAATATCAATATTTGTAAGTGTTTATTTGTTTAGGTAAATTGGTCCATCATACATTACTTCTTATAGCTTAATAAGGATTAATTGTTACTTAGAAAATAAGATCTATTAATACTAACCATATATTATTTTTAATAATAAATAAAAATATATTCCCGATCTTTAGAACCCATGAAAAGTAAATTCCTGAAAACTATTCAAAATTATGCTAATCTTAAGATATTACTAAAAGGAGGGATTGGATAATGAGTAAAGCTATTCCAGAGGTGACTCTTAATGATGGGTTAACTTTGCCGGTGATTGGACTGGGCACATATAAGCTAAAAGGAAATGAAGGGGTTAATTCCATCCTAAGTGCAATGAATATAGGTTATCGATTAATAGATTCTGCTTATAATTATGAAAATGAAGGAACGGTAGGGGAAGCAGTTAGACGCAGTTCGGTTCCTAGAGAAGAGTTAAGAATTACTTCCAAATTACCCGGGCGTTATCAATCGTATAACAATGCAGTAACGACAATTGAAGAATCCTTATACCGCGCCCATCTAGATTATTATGATTTATATTTGATTCACTGGCCCAACCCAAAGCAAGACCAATATGTGGAAGCATGGGAAGCATTAATTGACGCAAAAAAGAAGGGGATCATTCGTTCCATTGGTGTATGTAATTTCTTGCCTGAACATATAAAGCGTCTAGAGAAGGAAACAGGTGTTAAACCCAGTGTGAACCAAATTGAATTACATCCTTACTTCAATCAAGCGGATCAAAGAATTTGGCATGAAGAACATGAGATTAAGATCGAGTCTTGGAGCCCATTAGCTCGCGCCAATGATATTTTACATAATAACTCGCTTCAAATGATTGCCAACCAGCACAATAAATCCATTTCACAAATAATTCTTCGCTGGCATTATCAACTGGGGGCTATTTCGATCCCTAAATCTGCTTCTCCAACAAGGCAACTTGAAAATATCTCAATCTTTGACTTCACCTTGAATGAAACAGAAATGAGCCTGATCTCAGGATTAACTCGCCCAGATGGAAGAATCAATAATCAAGACCCAGCTGAATACGAAGAATTTTAATCTAGTAATGTGATAGAAAATCACTCAAATTGTAAAAAACGCCTTCAAATATTATTTTTGAAGGCGTTTTGTTTAAGGATACTTGTTAAGTGATTTTAAAGTTCTTCTGATTCAGCCTTATTAATTTTTACTTCTATAACTAACATTATTAACGTGGTGGATTGGAATGCGAACGAGTTCCTCATTGGAGACCAAATGAACAAGATCATCTTTTACATCACAGAGTACACCCTTAACCGCTTCAGAATTGCCGCGATTAATTTTTACCCAATGATATTTCAATGATTTTAGTAGGTGTTTGAATTTCTCAGCTTTTATAATATTCTCAGGAACTTCAACGTCGAAATCCCATTTTCCTTTCATATTTTCTGTAAAACTTTTAATCTGATGGGTTTGGTAATAAACGACTCCATCCTTTTCTGTAAGAACGGCGATATAATCGTCCCCTTCATACAATAACTTGGAAATTTTGGATTGTGAACCGTCTCTATTTACCTTGATAACTGATTCTTTAAAATATTTCATGAGGTCTTCACTCATATACTAATTCTCCCCTTTACGTTATTTAATAACACTGCATCATATGTAAAAAGGGAGAAACTTGTCCTAAGCAAATGGCCTGTTTTTTATTTGTTAGGTCTATTATTTTGAAAAGATATTTTACTTTCTAGCCCTTAACCACGAGCCAAAGGGAAACTTCCGAATCTGCATTTGAGGCATTGTGGAGAATTATAACCATGACATTCGACTCTTTTGGACCATTTTGTAAAGAATAGATATGTTCCATTGGATCCGTTAAGTATCCCGAAGTGATAACGTTTTCATTTTCACGTGCTATTAATCGAAAGTCTAGATATTCACGACTATTTATCTGGACCCCAGGTCTCCACATATAACGTTTGAAACCATTGCCTAGATCCTCTTCCGTAGCATTTTGATAACTCAATTCGAACCGTCTTTTATTCATAAAATCACGTGATTGTTTCGGTTGATTCGTAAAATGCAGCCATCCATTTACAGTTGAAAATTTAGTCATTGGGATCATCTCCTAGTCTATTAAATATAAAGTATTACTTTTTATATCGTTGTAAGTAATCAATTAGATAGTTCATTACCTTATGTATATTTGACTTTACGGATGCTATTCCAGAATTTCTTCCTTCCAATATTTATCATACCATCTTTATAATTTATGGCTGTGTGAAAAGTCATTGTTGATATCCCGGTTATTAAAAATAATGATTAAATCTTGGTTAGAAAGTCTTATTAGCCCATATTTGTCATATATTCATATTAACTTAGAGCTCTAAGGATAAAACAATAGCTGTCAGCATAACGTTTCATACTGCTTTAGGACCCTGTATAGCCATGTCAAAACCCTGCAAAAATGACCCTATTCTTAGCAAAATCGCGTTTTTACCACTTGTGAGGAGGGAAATTTTATGTTTAAAAAGGGGATTGCTGAATTAATTGGCACTTGTGTTCTTGTTTTGTTTGGAACTGGAACAGCCGTTTTTGGCGGCGGAGTAGATGGAATTGGCATTTTTGGTATTGGCCTCGCCTTCGGGTTGTCCTTACTCGCCATGGCCTACAGCATTGGAACCATATCTGGATGCCACTTAAACCCGGCTGTCTCCATTGCTATGTTTGTCAATAAGCGAATAAATGCGAAGGAACTTGCAGGATATATCGTGGCACAAGTCATAGGTGCGTTATTAGGAACAGCACTATTACAAACCATTTTAAAATTATCAAACATGTCTATAGCAAATCTAGGTCAAAATGGCTTTGCCAATCTCGAATCATCAGGTGCCTTTTTAGTGGAAGCGGTTTTAACTTTCGTCTTTATTTTAGTGATTATGATTGTTACTGGTAAAAAAGGAAATGCATCTTTCGCTGGACTTGTCATTGGATTAACGCTATTATTAGTTCACCTAATTGGCATTCCATTGACCGGTTCGTCCGTTAACCCTGCACGTAGCCTTGCACCAGCAGTATTTGCTGGTGGTGACGCTGTCTCTCAATTATGGGTATATATCATCGCCCCAATTGTCGGCGGTGTAATCGCAGCTTGGGTAGGAAAATATATCTTTGACACGGAAAAATAATATGGGAATCACCGATTAGGCAGCTGTCTTTTTAAATATTTTTAAACACAAGAGTGTACCATTTTTAGTACACTCTTTTTTGTCATTCTTTCTTTTTTCATCTTATAACACATATTTTCTTGGAAAATAGGTGAAAATAATCCTATATTCCAACATTATAGGGTGAAAAAATGAATCAAAGCAAAGAAAGATTAACCTCGCCAGAGATTGCGAATTTATGGACCCATTATTTACGTGAGACAATGGGACTTTGTGTAATCAAGTACATGATAAAAAACATTCAAGACCCGGAAATACAAAAAAATTTTCTGACTTCATATGGAATTTCTGAAACGCATATAAACAAAATGAAAGAGATATTTCATCAAGAAAATTTTCCTGTTCCTAAAGGGTTTAATGAAGAAGATGTTAATTTGGATGCTCCCCCTTTATTTACGGATTTTTTTTGCTTAAATTATATTCACACTATGACTATGCATGGGAGTCAGTCTTACAGTCTGGCATTTACCGTTTCGATTCGTCAAGACCTTAGAGATTTTTATTACCAATGTAATATAGACGCTATGGATTTATATAACCAATCAATAGAGGTACTTATTGCAAAAAAACTTCTTGAAAAACCACCATATTATGCAACACCAGATAAAATTCATTTTATCAATACCCTTGATTATGTAACTGACATGATAGCCAGTAAAAGAACCATGAATGCTATGGAATGTGGTAATATCTATTTTAACTTAGAAAAGAGCTTGATCACAAAAGGATGTCTTGTTGCTTTTAAACAAGTATGTAAAGACAAAGCAATCACTAAGTTTTTAGAAAAAAGTATTAATGTAGCCAATAAACACATTGGCACATTTACGAATCTTTTACTTAAAGAAGACCTTCATTTACCTCGTACATATGACTCGGAAATAACGAATTCAAATGTTGCTCCATTTTCTGAAAAACTTATGTTGTTTCATTCAGGCATTTTATTTGCTGCAGCAATATCCTATTATGGTTCTGCAGCGATATATAGTATGCGAGCAGATATTGCACTACAATGTGAAAAAGCTATTTTAGATGATTTAATGGTTTATAGTCATTTCGGTAAATTAATCATTAAAAGACGCTGGATGGAGCAGCCTCCTAATGCGGATGACAGGAAAATCATTGATAATTGATATTATCAAAAAGCCGAAAATATGCAGCTTCTTATTCATTACTTGCATATTTTCGTTATTTTTTCATTCAAAAAACATACTCTCATAAATAAGACAAGTAGGAGAATATGCTTGGTTGTAAATGATTCAGCAATATTAGAAATTTATTAAAAAGAACATAGAAAAACGGTTGACATTCCTGCTACTCGGTGTTACGATGTACTTGTAATAAGCAATACTTAATAGTGCGATTTCCTAAACGCTATTAAGTAAAAAAATTTACCTTAGTACTAAGTTATACTGAATATAAGTCAGACAAAATAGAGGAGGTAAAGGAGGATCTGAATATGGAAAATTTAACTGAAATGCTGAAGGGGTCGCTGGAAGGCTGCGTGCTGGAAATCATCAGCCGCCATGAAACATATGGCTACGAGATTACCCGCCGCCTAAACGATCTCGGGTTTACCGAAGTCGTGGAAGGGACGGTCTACACCATCCTCGTGCGATTAGAAAAGAAAAAACTTGTGAACATAGAAAAAAAACCGTCCGATATGGGGCCACCCCGTAAGTTTTACTCACTTAATGAGGCTGGCCGCCAGGAGCTTGAACTGTTTTGGAAAAAGTGGGATTTTGTATCATCAAAAATCAATGTCTTAAAGTCAATCTAGCTTCATAAGATATTCCGTCTAATATTTTTCGAGTGTCTAGTTCAGTTATATAAAAAAGGAGGAAAATATCATGTTAGAAATGTTCAAAAAAATGATTGGTGATAAAAAAGAGTACAAAATAATGATGGCACGGGTTGAAGCCCTGCCAGAGGACTATCAGTTTGTTTTTAAGAAAATTCAAAACTACATGTGGAATTTCTCAGCGGGCAACGGGATGGATATGCTGCACATGCAGTATGAATTAATCGAGTTATTCGAAGCTGGTGCGGCGGAAGGTAGACAAGTGCTGGAAATCACTGGTGACGACGTGGCTTCCTTTGCCGACGAACTAGTGGCAAACGCTAAAACCTATTTCGCGAAGTATCGTGAAGATTTGAATCAGAGTATCATGAACCGATTGGGAAAAAAGTAAATTCAATAGATAATTCCTGCTGAATAGCTGGTTACAAATGTATTGTGTCACCTTCACTATTCAGTAATATTTTTAACTAGGTAGTAAGTAATACAGATTATCAGTCAGACTGAGTAGATAGGTATAGGCAATCTAGCGCTCTATAAAAGGAGGAAACAAGTATGAACAATGCAGCGATTTCTGTAAAAGGGTTAAAAAAATCCTTTAAAGACAAGGAAGTCTTAAAGGGGGTGGATTTTGAGGTCCGGCGAGGCGAAATTTTCGCACTGCTGGGCTCAAATGGAGCGGGCAAGACGACCACGGTCAACATCCTCTCTACGCTGATGAAGCCTAATGGCGGCGAAGTTGGTATTTGTGGCTTTGACGTCCAACGTCAACCGGATCAAGTTCGCCAGAGCATCAGCCTGACAGGGCAGTTCGCAGCTTTAGACGGCATGCTCACCGGAAGGGAAAACCTGATGATGATCGCCAAGTTGCGGGGTGTTTCCAATCCCGCTCAAGTCGCCGACAATCTGCTTGCAAGATTCAGCCTGCGTGACGCGGCCCATCGCCGGGCGGATAAGTATTCCGGCGGGATGAAGCGCCGGCTTGACATCGCCATGAGCCTGATCGGGACGCCAGCAGTTATTTTTCTCGACGAACCGACGACAGGGCTTGACCCTGAAGCGCGGATGGAAGTCTGGGCTGCCGTCAAGGAGCTTGCCGGCGGCGGCACGACCATCTTGCTGACGACCCAGTACCTGGAGGAAGCCGAACAACTGGCGGACCGTATCGCCATCCTGCATGGCGGAAAAATCATCACGACCGGTACCCTTACGGAACTCAAAGAGATGTTCCCGCCAGCGAAAGTGGAGTACATCGAGAAGCAGCCAACATTGGAGGAAATTTTCCTCGCGATCATCGGCAAAAAGGAGGAGATGTAAATGAAAAGCAATACAGGGGTATTACTTGGGCGTTTAATGCGGAACATCATGCGGAGCCCGGATACGATTATCACGGTGGCGATTACGCCGATTATGATGATGCTGCTGTTTGTCTACGTATTTGGCGGCGCCATAGAGACAGGCACGGACAACTACGTCAATTATTTATTGCCGGGAATCTTGCTAATGGCTATCGCATCCGGCGTCGCGTACACTTCCGTGCGGCTGTTTACGGATGTAAAGAGCGGGCTTATGGCGCGTTTCATTACTATGCCCATCAAGCGCTCGTCGATATTGTGGGCTCACGTACTGACCTCGCTTGTTTCCAATGCTCTTACTGTTGTGGTAGTTATCCTGGTCGCGCTCTTGATGGGCTTCCGAACCAGCGCTGATATCCTGGATTGGCTCGCGGTAGCTGGGATTATCGGGCTGTTTACGCTGGCGCTAACATGGCTGGCGGTCATTCCCGGATTGACCGCGGGGTCTATGGAAGGGGCGACAGCCTACTCATACCCACTCATTTTCCTGCCATTTATCAGTTCAGCCTTTGTCCCCACCGAAACCATGCCTAAAGTTGTCCGTGCGTTCGCAGAGAACCAGCCCGTGACTTCCATCGTGAATGCGATTCGTGCCCTCTTGTATGAAGGGTCTGTTGGCAACGGTATCTGGATTGCGCTTGCATGGTGCGTTGGCATCATGGTCATCGCTTACTTCTTCGCCAATAACGCATTTAAACGCCAGTTAGGGTAAGAACACCGTTGGTTCGGTGTCTCGTGGCATGAAAAAGTCCTGTTCAATGATATGAACCGGACTTTTTTATATAGAAATTCAATCGCTAGTTTCTATAAAGAATCAAGAAAATTATATTAGAAATACTTTGTAATAATATTAACATATTGCTGTGATGAGTCTGTTATAACTTTCTAGTATAGTGAATCTATCAAATCACACTAGGAGGAAACAATCATGCTAAAGAAATTCATCATAGCCTTTACCATCTTAGCTTCTTGTGGCTCTTTGTTCGCCGCCAAGGGTGAAAAAGCGGAAGCAGCAACCTATAATTATCATACAGCAGCGATTTCGATTGCGAAATCTAATCTTGGGGTTCCTTATCGATGGGGCGGGATGTCGCCAAGCGGATTTGACTGTTCAGGTCTTGTGAAGTATTCTTACGGAAAAGCAGGAAGGACACTAAACCGTACAGCTGCCCAAATGTATTATGGAAACGGTTATAGACCATCTAATTTGCAGATTGGCGATTTACTATTCTACGCACCGACCAAAGCAAGTGCCCCAACCCATGTAGCCATTTATATTGGATACGGGAAAATGATCATGGCATCCTCTTCAAAAGGAGTCATTGTCACCTACACAAACAACTCTTATTGGCATCCTAGATATATTGGTTCAAAGCGCGTATAAAGATCATCTTAACGATGGTCTTTTTTTTATTCAATTAACGAGTATTTTAGCGAAGGATCATGTAGTGTACTATGATAAAGTTACTTCCATTATTTAAGTTGGCCTTCTTTTTTAAATCTTTACCTCTATCCCGTTTTCTATATAAATTGTTTTTTGTAATCCGGTTTGGTTTTCCAGATATTCGAATACATTTTTTGCTGTGCTTCTGATCAACACGCTCAGGCCTAGGTTGTCAAACACGCGTGCATAGCAGCGGATTATCAACGTATTATTTTCTGTGAAGAAATGATAATAGACGGTTTCTTTCTGTATTTTCGAAAAACAGTGGATAAATAGATATTCATCTGTTGGTACTATTCCTTTTATCAAAAGTTCTTTTTGAACGATTCGTTTTATTTCCGCCATTTGATTCTCTGATAAATTTATTCTCATACCAGCTTCACCATCTTATTTTTGATCTATATATTTAATCCAGTTTCATTATACGAAAGTGCGAGTTCGCCTGTCACAAAGCGCGAAATAGTTAAGAATATCTTTAAAGATTAAACAAAGGATTATTCATTTCCTTTATAATTATAACAAACAAAAAATAAATTATTTAAGGATAGTTGAAAACATGAAAACAAAAACAAAATATCAAACCTGGATTCGAATTTACAAACTAATAATTTTTTTGGTTATTTCACTTAGTCTTCTCTTCATAACATTATTCCCTGTTAATATATATCTGCGACTCCTGGCAGGGATGTTAGCGGTGCCTTTTATTTACATAGCATTTATACTTTCTTATTCTGTTTACCAATTCGCACCATTCGGGGGAAATTATCAGTCAAAAATTCATGATTTAATTGTTGCCAAGGTGAATGGGGCTAGAAAAGGAAAAGTACTAGATATAGGAACAGGCAGTGGTTCCCTGATTATTAAACTGGCAAGGACTTTTCCTAAGTCCATATTAACGGGAATTGATTATTGGGGCGGTAATTGGGAATATTCGAAAGCTCAATGCCAACAGAATGCTGAAATAGAAGGGGTCTCTGATAGGATTGATTTTCTGAAAGCAAGTGCTGCAGAGCTCCCTTTTCATAATGATGAATTTGATATAATTGTCAGTTGTTTAACTTTTCATGAAGTAAAAGATCAAAGAAATAAAACTGAAGTAATAAAAGAGGCATTAAGAGTGTTAAAACCTGGTGGAGAATTTGTCTTCTTAGATTTGTTTTTGGATGAAAAAATATTTGGGGATCAAGAAGAGCTTTTAAATGTCTTAAAGAAACATGGGGTTTCTGAATTGAATAGTTACACACTTGCTAATGAAATGAAATTGCCAAAGCTCTTATTGACTAAAAAAGTATTAGGAAATGCAATGATTTTGAGCGGAAGGAAATAAGTGGTTGATATTCCAGAATTCAATTCAAAAAGCATGAACAAGCAATAGAGCTGAAGAAAGAATCTTCAGCTCTTAACGTGTTTAGTAGAATATGTATGATGGGATTGCCTATCCATTCACTGTAAACATCCAACTAACGCCATATTTGTCCTTTACAGAACCATGCAGCTTGGCAAAGAATGTTGGTTGAAGATCCATAAAAACAGATCCTCCATCTGCAAGCACATTCCATGCCTGTTTCGCTTGCTCTTCAGAGTCAAGCTCAACACTGATGACCACTTTCTCTCCGTTTGGAATGTCCCGTTTTCCATCCGAACCCATAATGATGCCTGAATCGGTTAATTTCAATTGTGCATGCAGGACAAGATTTTTATCGCTTTCAGAAATTGGAAAATTAGGATCTGGTGGCATCTCACCGTATTTTTGCATTAAAATCATTTCGCCATCAAAAGCTTTTTGATACCATTCAAAAGCCTCTGCGCATTCTCTGTTGAACATTAAATAAGGTTTAATCATTGCACATTCTCCTTTAACATTAAATTAGGCTAACAGCTGGTTTGGTCCTAATAAACATTATAAACGAACATTTGTTCTTTTTCAATATTTAAAAAACACATATACCATTACTGTCCTAAAAAATGACATGTATACAGTTATCCTAAACCTTTTTGAGAATCTTCCGCAAAGTTAGTGATGTAATGGGTCTTTTGTCTTTCCATTAGAAATAAAAATTTATTAATCTTAAAATAATGGGGGAACGCTATGGAAATGGTAATTCGTGACATGATAATGGAAGAAGACTCGCCATGGGTTTTGCAAATAATAAACCAATTCAATAATGAACCCATTAGTTTAGTGACTTTCAAAAATAATCATAATGCCTACAATCATTCTCCAATTATTAAACGGATGGTATTGGAGTTTAATAAACGAATCATTGGTTTTGGTTTCGTGGTTAGTGAAACACCTAATATTCCTCCAGATTTCCTTTTTGAAAAAATATTTGTAGATATGCAATATCAGAGACAAGGATTTGGAAGAATAATTGAATCGGTTCTTTGGAGTTCTGTAATAGATACCAAACCCAAGGGAATTCAGACCATCATAAATGAAATCGATTCAAAATCTAAAGATTGGGCTGAAAAGTATGGATTTGTTGTGAAAGAAGCCCAGTTTGAGTCGGTACTTGATTTAACTTCTGATTCACTTTCTAGTATTGATGAAAATTTAAAGCAGCACGAGAAAAATGGTTTAACATTCAAAACTATGGAGAATTATCCAAGTGAGAAGCACTTTGAACTGTTATGTGAACTGTTTAGAACCTTAATAAAGGATGCTCCAGATTGCAATGGGACTGAAATGAGAAAGGATATGGCAGCGTCTATATTAAAAACCTTCAAACCAGAGTATATTATCCTCGCCATGATCGATAATCGTTGGATAGGTATGACTGTTTTGTTTAATAGAAATAATAACGAGATTTACAATTATTTTACAGGAACCATTGTGGAAATGCGTGGCCACGGCATTGCAGCCGCATTAAAATTAAAAGCCATTTCGAAATCAATTCCAATGGGATATATTCGTATGCGAACAAATAACTTATCAACCAACTACCCGATGTTATCTGTCAATAAAAAACTTGGTTTTGTTCAACAGCCTGGAAAATTGATCCTAACGAAGCAACTTGTTTGGAGATAAAGTTCTAGAGAGTGAAAACTTTCTCTTATCTCATTATTCTTTTTTAACAGATTATTTACGAATGTACTTAAAGGAACGGGTGCTTGAGTACAAAATGAATCGCCCTGGCGATCCTTTTCAGATTCTATTCGTGTTATTGTTGATTAGGTAAAACAAAAAAACAATCCATCTCTTAGACGCTAGATTGTTTTTTGTTTCGAAAGGCTTTTGGGGTGAATTCCTCCGCCGCTTCCAAGGTAATCTTTTCATTAAAATTCTTATTCAAATAATGGACATTTTTTCTCATTTTTCAGAACCCTGTGCCAAAGATTTTCTATCAATCGCTTCAGGTTGTTTTTCAAACCAACCATGTTTAACCATAATGTTGTAAGAAATTGCACCAGCCTCCATCGCATGGGTAAATACTTTAGAATAGTTCAAGAGTATATCTGATCTGAAGCTGGAACCTATTGATGCACCATAATATGTAAGAGCCGCATTTACTAAAAACCCTGCGTGAAACATGATCAACTTGTCAGAAAATGGACTTACAGTCGAATCAGTAATTTCATTATCCCATTTCTCAGGTATTGGCAAATGATCTTGTTGTAAGATACCGTCAAAGCTTTGCGAATCTTTCCCTGCTAATTTAACGTTTTTCAACAAAAAATTACGAACGTCATCCTGTACCGCCACCTGACTAAAAGCTAAACTTAACGAACTGATAAATCCAGTTTTCGTTGAATTAAAGAAAAGGGTGCTGATTTCCGAACTATTTAATGGTCTTTTGTCTCCAATTAAATTATCAATGAATCCTGTTGAATCCATAAACATCGGCATATTTGGTGAAGGAATGGATGGAACACTTGTAAATTTTGGCTGATTTTTAGCCAATTCCACAATTTTTTGGAACAGCAATTCTTTTTAGTTTGTATTATCCAAAAATACAAAAATAAAATGGTTAAAGTTACATACTATCTGATAATTACAGGCCTATTTACTATTCTTGAGGTTGTGATTGAAAGGTACACGAATCTAGCACAATATAATAATTGGCGTTGGTACTGGACTTTTATATCGGTTTTGATTGTTTTATTTATCAACCATTCCTATTATTCATGGTATAAAAAAGAACTGGTGCCAGTAAGTAAAGTAAATTATGAGTATAGAATTATGTGTTTTGATCATCTCGTGGACAGTAGCTATAGGAATGTTATGGTGGAAAATACCAAGGAATAGGCTGAGGGAAGCACACCTGGTTTTCTTGTTTGCCCAAGCGATAGGATGGTTGTACGTATTTATTCAAAGTAGATTAAGGAATATAATTTTTCCATATCGTGAGTTTCCATACGCATCTGCTATGTTATTTTCTTTACATTACATTATCTATCCAACTTTTAATGTCTTATTTATTATGTGGTGTCCAAAGAATAAGGGGAAATTTGTACGAATCTTTTATAGCTTGGTATTCATTGGCATACATCAATTGTACGAATTCTTACTAGAACGCTACACAAATTTAATTGAAAATAATAACTGGCATTGGTATTTCGGCATACTGACAAAACTCATAATTTATTTCATCATTTTTAGCTTTTATAAATGGTATAATAAAGGATTAAAGACACCCAATAAAACTGTTATCAAATAAAAATTTCACTTAAACTAAATGGGTACGTTTGTTTAACAAGCAATGCAGCAATTATAATCAATATCTTGATCTTCCGCAATCGGGCGCTTTTCCGGAAAGCGTCTTTTTTAATGGATTTTATGCAATTGATAAAATCTTTAATCTTTACTTTGGTTATACTCATTGATAAGCAAAGTAAAAATAGGGGGCTATTTTATCTATGGAAAGAATAATACTGTGGTCACTGCTCATAATCGGGATCACCCTATTGTTTTCAAGTTTAAGAAAACCACCAATCAAAAATTGGATATTAATTTTTTCATTGGCCTCTTATTTTTCAACGTTTTTTGGTGTTCTTGTTGTAGAAGAGAAAATGCTCGAATATCCAGTGAGATTTTTAAGTAACTATTTTAGTTCCAGCCTTCTTTATGAATATCTTCTATTTCCAGTTGTTTGTATTTACTTTTATCAAACGACTTATCGTTCAAGATATCTCAACATTGTTCTACAATGTATTTTGTACACCACTGTTTTAACGATAATTGAGTTTTTTTTTGAAAGATATACCGAATTAATTAAATACCATACATGGACGTTGAAATACACATTTATAAGCACCCTTCTTCTAATGATGTTTATCCGTTTCCTGATGCAATTGATAAACAAGAAGTAAAGAGGTATTTAAGGAATCTCCATTGCAAGGTTTACCAATTCTTTAACTAGGCCGTTTAGTTGAAGAAGAAAAACGTTTAATGCGTATTTTTGACTTAAATTGCGAAAAAAAATGAACTGTACTATGAAGTCAGTTCAATTAATTAGTATTTTATTTTTTAAGAGGGGAAATGACATTGTTATAAAAAAATCTTTCCCATTTAGCCAACAAACCATTTCCATTTTCACCACGTTGTATTTTCATTTCGTGGTTCTTATGAAATTCTGCTATTCGTTTATTATGTTCTTTATGCCATTGATGGAGAGCAACTTGTTTCATTTTTATTCTCCTCTCGTTTAATACCTTAATTATATAGTTCCGGTTGGAAATTACAAAGTAAATTTTGCCACAAAAATTGACATAAAGATGTTAAACAGATGGGAAAATTATGCAATGAGAATGGGAGTACGATATTTGAAATTGAACCTGTAAGATGAAGAACAACAATGTCGTAATACGAGGATATTGTGTCAGAATGGTTTTTGGGTTGTAGGCTTTTTTTACCTATTTATTAAGATATTCGAAAATAAAACTCTTTTATTCATTTCAAAATACGTTATAGTAGTTGTTTTAGTTTTATTGTTAATTCATTCAATATTAGTAAGTATATAAACATTTAGCCATAAGACCAGTTGCCATTTTTGCGATTGGTCTTATTCGACTAATGCAGGTTTGTTAAAGAAGGATATTTTCTGTTTTTAAGCGAATTAGAATTTCAAACAAACCTTACACGAATATAGGTATTGAAAATAACAGGAATATAGGAGGTATGAGATATGAAAATCAATAGAATAGATCATGTGAGTATAAACGTAAATGATCTTTCAGAGGCTAAAGCGTTTTTTCTTGATTTAGGACTTGAAGTGCAAGCGGAATGGGAATTGGATGGAGAACAGTTGGACAGAATAGTTGGGCTTAATGATGTTAAAACGGCATGTGTAGGATTGGGGATGCCAGATGGTCAGGCATGGATAGAGCTAGTCAAATTTTATACGCCGTCAGATGAAAAAGATTTCCAGCAACCTTCTGCAAATACACTGGGTATCCGACATATTTGCTTTGCTGTTGAAGATATTGAAGCTATTGTTGCAAAATTGAAAAAGAAAGGCACGGAAATCTTTAGTGAGATACAGCAATATGAAGAAAGTTATAAGTTATGCTACGTTCGTGGTCCAGAGGGAATTATTTTAGAGTTGGCGGAGAAAATCAGATAAATATTGAATGGGAGTTTAAATGATTTAGACTTTCAACTTTAAAGAATTCTTCTTAAACTATCGGGTGAAATAGTGAAAAGGCAGCGGAGTGTCCGTTGCCTCTTGCCAATCCATATTTAAAAATACACTCTATAAAATTCTACATATGGAACATTATATTAGCAACCAAATCCTTATCAAAAATAAGGACTATGATAAATGTAATCCCATTATTTGAATAGATAAGAGTATGACTCTACTCATACATAAAATAGAATTAGTGAAGGAGAGGTAGAAATGGCACGTGTTTTATTTATTAATGCCGGATCAGAAGGGCATATCAATCCAACGATTGGAGTTGTCCAAGAGATTATTTCGCGCGGTGACGAGGTCGTGTACTTTACAATAGAAGCATTTCGAGAGCGGATGGAGAAGACGGGAGCAACAGTCCGTACATTGGACGGTCAAAAATTTATAGAAGCATTTATCTCGGGTGGAAGAAATTATTTACTCGAAAGAATTAACGGTCTATTACTTACGGCAGATATTGTCATACCTAGCGTACTTGAACAGATTGAGGGAGAACATTTTGATTACATCATCCATGATTCGATGTTTGGTTGTGGACGTATACTTGCCCAAATCCTTAAGCTTCCGGCAATCAACTCTTGTACTTCCTTTGCACAGACAAAGGAGTCATTCGATAAACTGTTGGAAAGGCTTTCTAAAAATATCCCTACAGAAGAAGTTAAAGTAATTAATGATGAATATCAAAGCCTGACAGCAATGATAAAGGAAAAATATGATGTTCAGATTGATTCTCCTTACGAAGTTTTTTGTAATCCTGCACCACTTACAATCGTGTATACTACTAGAGAGTTTCAACCTTCTGGAGAAGCATTCGACCAAACTTACAAATTTATTGGTCCATCCATTTCCACACGAGAAACTCAAGAAAACTTTGACCTTACAGCAATTAAGGGAAAAAGACCCATTTATATTTCACTGGGTACTGTATTTAACCGAGCCATTAATTTTTATAAGCTTTGTATTGAAGCATTTGGAAATAGAAATCACACGGTTGTCATGTCGATCGGGAAACAAACCCCAATAAATGATATAGGAGAGGTTCCCCAAAACTTCATTGTCAAAAACTATGTTCCACAAACGGAAGTGCTAAAACATAGTAAATTATTTATCACACATGGTGGAATGAATAGTACCAATGAGAGTCTCTACTACGGGGTTCCGCTAATTGTAATCCCACAAAGCGCGGACCAGCCAATTATTGCCGGGCAAGTGGCCAATCTCGGAGCTGGTATTACATTACAAATGGAAGGCTTGACTGCAAATCAACTACGTGAAGCGGCAGATCATGTGTTAAACGATCCATCTTACCAAAAAGCAGTTTCTAATGTAAGAGAATCAATGCAACAATCGGGTGGATATCACCAAGCGGTTGATGAGATTTTTGAATTTAAAAGTCAAAATGATATATAAATATCAAAAATGAAAAATCAGGATAGATGTGCATCGGCGAATTAGTTTAAAATGGTAATTGTTGATAATGACCAATTCAAAATTTAACAAAATCGGAGGAGTAAAAATGGCAAAAACCAACCTATGTCAAAGCTGTGGCATGCCCATGAAAGCGCCAAACGACTTTGGAACTGAAAAGGGTGGAACACCGTCAGAAAAATACTGTCACAATTGTTACAAAAATGGTGAATGGGTGCAGACTGATTTAACATTCGATGAATTTTATGCATTCAGTTTGAAAAAGTTTCAGGAATCAGATATGAATCGGATTGAAAAATTTTTTCTCAATAAAATGTATACAAAAAAATTCTTACAAAAATTAGAGCGCTGGCGCTAAAACACAAAAATGTGCAGGCTCTTTTTTGTTTTATGCTCAGGGTGTTTTTTTGAGGAAGGGATTCTCGCCAGTAAATCGAATATTTAATTATGAATATTAAATATGAATGGTGGTGGTTTTATGTCTTCTCCTAAATCTAGGTTTGAAACGATTAATGGAATGGAAGTTCATTTTACAGAATGGGGAGATCCACAGAAACCAGCTGTGGTTTGTTGGCACGGTTTAACTCGAAATGGGCGAGACTTTGATATTTTAGCCCGCCATTTATCCCAAAACTATTATATCCTTTGTCCGGATACAATTGGGCGAGGTTTGAGCCAATGGAGTTCTTCTCCTGATAAGGACTATTGTTTTGAAAATTACAGTAACCTGGCTATTAAATTATTGGACCATTTAGGAATCGAACAGGTTCGATGGGTGGGTACCTCGATGGGAGGAGCCATAGGACTGCGTCTTGCTGGTACGCCTAATCACCAAAATCGGATTTCACATTTAGTTTTAAATGATATAGGAGCAGGTGCTTCTGAAAATGCTGTTCAGGATATTGAAGGCATTAAAAGAATAATTAGCTATGTAGGGAATCCTCCACAATATAAAACTTTTAGTGAATTAAAGAAGTATTATCAAACCATTTATACCACATTTGGTCTTGCGAATGAGCAGGAGTGGAATGATTTTACCCGATACTCATGTAGAAGAAGCGATGAGGGTGGAATTAGTCCTGATTATGATCCAAATATTGCTTTGCAATTTCAGCACATAGAAGATTTAAACTTATGGAGCTACTGGGAAGCGATTCAATCTAAAATATTACTCATTCGAGGAGAAGTATCTGACGTTCTGCCTCTTGATGTTGCGGGAAAAATGAAGCAAAAATCAAATTGTCAAATGGTAACGATTCCAAAACTGGGCCATGCCCCAGCTTTAAATACAGAAGAACAAATTACCATCATTGAAAATTTTCTTCGATAAATTAAAAATTTATCTATTGAAATAGGATTGGATACAAATACGTGGCTATGGCAAGGTTGAGTTTAAGTAAATTCAATCAAAAAGTAATAGAATAAGCCGAACATCCTAGTTAGAATGGGATGTTCAGCTTTTTTCTTGGAATGTTTTTTTATTCAATAACAATTGCAAATGTCGGTTTCCTCCAACCTCACTAAACACCAAATAATTTGCTCTTACTTTATTGCTACCAATCGATTCGATTTCCATCTCTGAAGAATCCCCCGTTAGGTCCTTCAGGTCCAATCGTCGCTAACCAAAGGATAGACTCAGCCGCTTGCTTTGGAGTTCGTGGAGCTGATGGTCCACCCATATCTGAGCTTACCCATCCCGGATCGACCGCGTTTATTTTGATATCACCATTACTTTCTGCTGCTATTAATCGTGTTAAGCCATTTAGGGCAAGTTTAGACAACTTATAAGCACCTACTCCTGGATAAGACATTTCGTTCAACGCCCCATATTCCGAAGAAACATTTATAATTCTTCCATATCGTTGTTTTTCCATGAGGGGGATAAAGGAACGAATGACATGGTATGCGCCGAAGAAATTCGTTGCCATCGTTCGCTCCAGAATGGAAGGGTCCAAAGCCACTAACTTTTTATTCTCATCCAAATAGACCCCAGCATTATTAATCAAAACGTCTAATCTTCCAACCTGATCATTTACTATAATCGCAGCTTGACGGATGCTTTCTTGATTATCTATATCCATCACCACGAACGAAACATCCAGATTTGACTCCTTAAGTTTTTGGGTAGTTTCATGACCCATCTCTGGATCCCGACTAGCCAAAATGACCTTGAAACCTTTTAACGCTAATTGTTTGACCAGCTCATATCCAATTCCTCGATTCCCACCGGTGACAAGTGCAACTTTTATATCCTTTGACATTTTAAATCCTCCATTTTTCAGTTACTAATATTGTCTAGAGCAGATTTTATTACATCCTATAATTCTAATAAGAGAGAGTAGGAGCGGGAATATATAATCAATAACGTACAGGAATCTACCCCTTACTCTGGTTTTCAGAAGGGATTTGGTCATCATCGCCTTTATGGTGATAAAGAAGTTGAATTCAATGCTTAAATAGAAAGTTGTTTTGTAGGACTATACATATAGTTTCTTAGTAAAATAGTTACCAAACTTAGTATCAATGATAGGATTCCCACTAATACGACGTATTGTGTACCCATTTCTGATATAAATAACCCTCCTACGGCTGCACCAATAGTTGTTCCTACGTTACAGGATGATAAAAATAAGCCATTGGCGAAATCAGGCGCTTCGGGGGCTGCAGATATAATCCAATATTGATTTATATTCCCACCTATCCCACCTAATATTCCCCAAATTAGGGTAAGGAAGGCCATAGGAAGGGTAAACTGTCCAAATAAGAATAATAGGATGTATATGATCCCTAACACAATAGGGAAAGATGCGACAAATTTGTTTGCATTTTTAGTAAGTAATTTCCCTGCCACTATATTTCCAATAATATTGGCTCCGCCAAAAATAAATAACATCAAACTAATGGTATTCGAAGACGTATTGGTAACAGTTTTCAGATACTCAGCAAAATAACTATAAACTCCGAATACGGCTGAGTTTAATAAAATGACAGTCACCATTGAAAGCCAAGTAATTGATTTTTTTAATACAGATAATTGTGCTCCGGAAGAAAGTCGTTCCATAACAGGCAGCGATGGTACAAACAGTAACGTAGCAATGAATACAATAGCATTAACAATAGCAAAGAATGCCATCGCCATTTCAAACGAAACGGCACTAGCAATAAAACTTGCGATTGGTACTCCGACTACCATACCGGCAGATACTCCGATGAATACTTTAGAAACAGCCTTTGGAGCATCTTCTTTACTTACTGAGGCAGCAGCTACTGTAAAAGCCAAAGAACAATAAATGGGATGAAAAAAAGCTGGAATGATACGAGCAATTAATAGAATGGTAAAGTTGGATGTTAATATAGATACGATATTCCCCAAAACGAAAACACCTAGTACATGTAACATGACCTTCTTCCGATTTATACCGGAAAACAATAACGGCATCGTTGGACCGGATACGGCAACAACAAGAGCAAACAGGCTCACAAGCCATCCAGCTTTTGATATACTGACATGAAATTGTTCAGCAATGGCAGGTAATATCCCAATAACCCCCATTTCAGTATTTAAGATGCCGAAAACTCCTATAGTTAATATGAAAATCAACAAATTACTTTTTTTAGTCAAAAAATCATCTCCTGTCTTCAAAAAAGACATGTTTAATACCTCCCGTGATTAGCATTATGTACGGAAGTAAGTATAAACGCTAGAGTTAACTCTAAATCAAGGAGAAAATTTAATGTAAAAAAAGAAATTGATTAAAGATCTTTTTCATAGCCTTTTAATCTAGGTTGAAAAGTTTTTTTGAATGATGCCATTAGGAGGAAATGTGCATAGTAGGGGGAAATGTCCATAGTACCAGTTCTTACGGACAAAACTCGCCAAGCGAAGGGGAGAAATGTCCGCAATACGAGCTCTTACGGACAAAACTTGCCAAGCGGCAAGGGGAAATGTCCGCAATACCGGCTCTTACGGACAAAACCCGCTAAGCGGCAAAGTGAAATGTCCGTAATACTGTCTATTTCGTGAAGTTTGATACTTGATAACAAGAAAAGCAAAAATCTTTTAGAATAGAGCCTTAATTAATTGTAGATATTTCTATTTTTTCAATTTTGTGAATATCTTCTGTGCCGGCATCCAATGCAGTTTTGTAATATAAGCATTTATGCTCGATGACTTCCATTGTTTTTTTTAGTTCTTCCATTTGTGCTTCTACATTCGCTTTTCGTTCCATAAACATGTCATATCTTTGTTGCAAAGTCGAATCCCCATCAGAACACCAATCAATGAAATTTTTAATTTCCTTAATAGGCATCCCTGTAGATTTTAGACATTCAATTACTTTTAAAGCACCGATATCGGATTCTTTAAACAATCGTGTTCCGCTAGGTGTCCGTTCTACAAAAGGAATAAGACCCTCCTTGTCGTAGTAACGCAAGGTATATACTGTAAGATTTAATTCTTTTGCAACTTCGCTGATAGAATATGTCTTCATCATTTATCTCCCATCCTATTTATATAGACTTCGAGTTAACTTTATGGTAGAGAGGATTTTATCATGCTGAATGCTTAATGTCAAAAGTCACGTAAACATAAAAAGGGAAATCAGAAAGCTTAAAACTTTATTCGCTAATGTACTTGACCTAGAGTTAACTCTAAGGATTAAGATTGTTATTCAAGGGGAGAAAAGAAGGGTAAATATGATTGATGGGGAATTTGAACCTGAGTTATACCCTTTAAAAGCGCATTCTCTTGAAAAAATATTAATTATTGGAGGTTTTATAAATGATTACTGCTAAGGCACGAGCTGTTGATGGTCCAGATAAACCGTTTAGAGCGGCTGAAATTAAAAGACGCGATCTTGATTCGCATGATGTTCTGATTGAAATTAAATTTGCAGGGATATGCCATTCTGACATTCATACTGCTCACGGCGAATGGGGTCCCGTAAACTATCCACTCGTTCCAGGACACGAGATTGCGGGAATAGTCACAGAAGTAGGAGCAGAGGTCACAAAGTACAAGGTCGGTGACCGGGTAGGGGTTGGATGTATGGTTGACTCCTGTGGCGATTGTGAGAACTGCCGTAAAGGAGAAGAACAATACTGTCTGAAAGGAAATGTCCCTACATACGCTGGTGTTGACAAATACGGCGAGCCTACTCAAGGTGGCTATTCTACCCACATCGTCGTAACGGAGAACTTTGTAGTCAGTATTCCTGATAACATTGGGCTTGACGCTGCAGCACCATTACTTTGCGCAGGTATTACGACATTTTCACCATTAAATCATTGGGGAGCTGGACCAGGTAAGAAAGTAGCGGTTGTTGGTTTGGGCGGTCTTGGTCATATGGCTGTCCAAATTGCACATGCCATGGGTGCCGAGGTTACCGTTCTATCACAATCATTGAAGAAAAAGGAAGATGGTTTGCACTTAGGCGCAGACAAATACTTTGCCACAAGCGATCCAGAAACATTCCAGAAACTTGCCGGAACATTCGATCTTATCGTAAATACAGTAAGTGCTAAGATTGATATTAGTTCCTACCTTTCGTTACTGGCACTGGATGGTACAATGGTCAACGTCGGTGCGCCAGCAGAGCCACTTTCACTAAATGTGTTCTCCCTTATCGGTCATCGCCGTTCATTTGCAGGTTCAATGATTGGAGGTATCCGTGAGACTCAGGAAATGTTGGAATTCTGTGCAAAACATAACATTGTTCCTAAGATTGAAGTAATTTCCGCAGACCAAATTGACGAAGCCTACAAACGCGTATTAGCTTCAGATGTGAAGTATCGATTTGTAATTGACATCAGTACAATGTAAATTGTGTAAATGATAGGATGTCCAAAAAGTCTAGCTTTTTGGACATCCTTTTATATTTTTAGCTTCAATTTTAACTTATCAAAAGCAGCGTAAAACCCCTAGCTTTAGCTATGGGGATACACATTGAACTTAAGAGTAGTAAAGTTGATTAAAAGTAAAAAAGAATGCTTTACTTGCATTTTACTTAAAACTATAAACTTTAAAACCTAAGCATTCTGATTTTTTACACAATGACATAGATGTATGCTTTTTTTCATACTATATTGTGGGGGTGGAAAAATGCCAAGAGCAAATTATCGAAGTTCCGATGTTGACTTAATGGCAAGGATGATGAGAGCAGAAGCCGAGGGTGAAGGAACACAAGGCATGTTATATGTTGGAAATGTAATTGTGAATCGTCTTGTAGCAAATTGTTTAGACTTTAAAGGACTAAGGACAGTTCCGCAAGTAATATATCAAGTACAAGGTGGAAATTATTCCTTTGAAGCAGTTCAAAAAGGGAATGTATTTTATCAAAGATCAAGAACCTCTGAAAGAAGATTAGCAAAACAGAATTTGGACTCTTGGAGAGACCACCCAGCAAAATATGCTCTATGGTATTTTAATCCTCATGCTCCATGCCCTCCAACCTGGTACGACCAACCTCAATCTGGACAATTTAAAGAACATTGTTTTTATGAACCAAAACCTGCAACATGTGATAGTGTTTATAGAGGTTAAAGCTTACTCGTTGAGTAAGCTTTTTACGTATTTAGAATATTTAGCCAAAAATAAAACTTTTAGTAATAGTTTTTAACCAAGAAAACAGAAGGTGGAAAAAAAAGACCCTTTGATATTGGAAAATCAAGGGTCTTACCAAATAGGAATAACCTAATGATGAGCCTTTTCAAGAAATAGTCTAATCCCAAAACCTATCAGTATAGTTCCCGTGAGTCCTTCAATAATATTTTGTGTTTTAGGTTTTTTCATAAACGTACTAATATGATTAATTAAATGGACATAAAGTACTGACCAAATGACAGTCATTACAATATAAGTGGTACCCATTATGACAAACGGTAAAAAAGTATTGCTTCCAGGGTCAACGAATTGAGGGAAAAAGGTTAAAAAAAGAATCGCAATTTTGGGATTTAGAAGATTTGTAAGAAACCCTTGTTTAAAACAAGATGTGCTAGCAAACTTGCTTTTTGTATTCATCTCAACGCTTGCTGCTACTTCTTTGTTCTTTAAAGACCATAATGTCTTAACACCTAGATAAATTAAGTAAACAGCCCCCACATATTTAAAGACAGAAAAGATTAATGCTGATTTCACAATGATGGCTGAAAGTCCTAATACAGCAGCAGAAGTATGGATAAGAAGGGCACAACAAATACCAGAAAGTGTTTTAAGACCCCCGACTTTCCCAGCGGTGACAGTATTTTTTGTAGTAATTGCAGTATCGGGGCCGGGTAAAATAATAAAAAAAATACACATAAGGACAAACATATAAAAGTTTTCCATTTAAATATCTCCTTTCTGCTTTTGATAAGGTTTGATATGTGATCCTTACACATAATTATATAAAAAGCGTGTTATTAATTGTACATAAATCTTTTTTTGAACTTAATGTATTAACTAGAGTTTAGTTTAACAACGTACAGTTTCATGATAAAAGTACTAATGGTAAAAACCCCGAATTTAGAAACGGGGTTTTTAAATTGGATAATGTATAACCATACTTAATCGAGTTAATGTTTCTCCAGAATTATGATAGGAATGAGGCCTATCTGCCTTAAATCTTATAGAATCTCCATTTGATACTGTGTATTCAGTCTTATTTACTCTTACAGTTAATTCGCCATCAAAAACAGTCAATATTTCCTCAGTCCCATCTCCGTGGGATTCCGAACTAAGATACCCACCTTTTTCTATCTCAATGGAATAAACCTCAAAACGTCGATCATCTTCGAATGGGAAATAAGGGTATAATCGGTATTTTCCATTATCCTCTAGAAGTGTTTGGACCTCATTTTTATGAATGATCTTTGTATCAGGCTGCGGAGAATTTATGAGGGAAGTAAACGAAATTTTTAACCCATTAGCTATTTTCCAGATTGTTGTAATAGTAGGACTAGATTCACCCCTTTCGATTTGACCAATCATCGTTTTACTAACCCCACTAAGCTCTGCCACTTTTTCCAGACTTAATTTTTTACTTTCTCTAAAAGCCTTTAAGTTCTTTGCAATGATGAGATTAATTTCTTCCATAAAATCACTCCTTATTTTGTGTACAATATAACGTCTATAATGTACAATAAAACGAAAGACGTTATATTGTACATTATAGACATTATAACACACATCCAGAGGAGGGGTATATTTTGCCTATATTATCATTTTTGTTATACGTTTTTGTAACCACTTTTACTCCAGGACCGAATAACTTAATGGCGATGTTATCTGCCAATAAGTATGGATTTAAAAAGACGATAAAGTTTTGTTTAGGGGTAGGTGCTGGTTTTATTGTCATTATGTTATTGTGCAGCTATTTTAATTTGTTTTTAAAAAACGTCATCCCTAAAATAGAATTTTATATGACAATCTTCGGCTCAGTCTATATGTTGTATTTAGCTGTAAAAATTATGTTTTTCAAAGGGAATAATAAGGAAAGTGACCAGAATAACAATAACGGCTTTTATACAGGAATGATCTTACAATTCATAAATCCCAAAGTTATTTTATATGGGATTACTGCTATTTCAACATTTGTCATACCATTTAATCATTCCAATTCAAGCTTAATTTTATATTCACTATTTCTTGCTTTCGTTGGCTTTGTTGGTACTGTTTGTTGGAGTTTGTTCGGATCCTTATTCCAAAAATTCTTAACAAAATATAAAAGTCAGTTTAATGTGGTTATGGCTTTGCTACTAATATATAGTGCCGTATCCATATTTTTAGAAAAATAGATGAGACTTGTCTATAAACATAGCATTCAGGACCAATTTTCGATAAAATAAACATTGCTGATTTTCACAATCGTTTTTCACAATCATAAATGTACTTGTGTTTGACAATAATTTATTAAACATGATTTAAGTGTATAATAAATGGAACATTTGGCTTTATATTTTTTGACCGAGAGTTTAACGTTGTATCCAAAGTGAGAGGAATTGAGTTTGAAATGATAGATAATTTTTGGCGTGATTTACCACGACCATTTTTTGTACTTGCACCAATGGAAGATGTGACAGATTTAGTTTTTCGTCACGTAGTAAGTGAAGCCGGTCGACCGGATGTATTTTTCACAGAGTTTACGAACTCGGATAGCTATTGTCATCCGGAGGGCATGAAAAGTGTGCGTGGCCGTTTGACTTTTACAGAAGATGAACAGCCAATGGTGGCTCATATTTGGGGGGATAATCCCGAATATTTCCGTCAAATGAGTATTGGCATGGCAGAGCTAGGATTTAAGGGCATCGATATTAATATGGGCTGCCCTGTACCGAATGTGGCATCGAGAGGAAAAGGTAGTGGCCTTATTCTGCGTCCAGACGTTGCGGCAGAACTTATTCAAGCGGCAAAGGTGGGCGGACTGCCTGTCAGCGTGAAAACACGACTTGGTTTTAAGGAAGTAAATGAGTGGGAGGAGTGGCTAACGCATATTTTAAAACAGGATATTGCGAACCTTTCTATTCATTTACGTACCAGAAATGAAATGAGCCAAGTAGATGCGCATTGGGAGCTCATTCCGGAAATCAAAAAATTACGTGACCGTATCGCACCAAATACACTACTAACCATCAATGGAGACATTCCTGACCGTCAGACTGGGCTGAAGCTTGCTGAACAATATGGTATTGATGGCGTTATGATTGGGCGAGGGATTTTTAAAAATCCTTTTGCTTTTGAAAAAGAGCCAAAAGAGCATAGCAGTAAAGAATACCTTGATCTTTTAAGACTGCAGCTTGATCTTCAAGATCAATATGCGGAAGTACTGCCACGTTCAATTACAGGGCTTCATCGCTTTTTCAAAATTTATGTTAAAGGATTCCCTGGAGCTGCTGAATTAAGAAATCAATTGATGAACACGAAATCCACAAATGACGTGCGTGCATTGCTTGATAACTTTGGAAAAGAAAGTTGATGGGACGGGCACAGTGAAAATAGGATTTTTTGTGAAGAAATACAATTAAACAATCTGGGCATTTTAAATAATCTGGCTGCTATGATGCAGCCTTTTTTTAGTGTGCCAGGCATGGCAACTATCTAGGTGGTGAAAGTCCACTGTGGGGGTACACATCGACCAACCACTAAGGAAGCGCAAGGTACTTACCGTGAGGTAAGGGCTGGAGGAAGCGTGGAATAAAATCTTGACTCGACGAACAGAAATCTGATACTAAGGCTCTATAAAAGGGATTAGGCTCCTAAGCAAGTTAAAGTCCAAAAGATGTGCGTAATTTTGTAGAGTAAATCAGGCGAGTAAAAGAGGAAAGATAGTTGTCTTACCCTGGGAGGTCTTGCGGATGTACAGAAGTACAGTCGAAAAAGGTTAGTCGCAAGAAGTCAGCAGAAGCCATAGT
>NZ_KK366022.1:0-24593 GCF_000686805.1 Bacillus sp. UNC41MFS5
TCTCAGTGGTTTCGCTCATGGTAATTCTTTATTACGCCATGCGGGATTACATTTAGCAGAAGCTAGTTCAGGTAAATGGAAAGGACAAATTGTCCTCTCAAAACGAGGAAGATCACGTTTGAGACGATTTTTGTATCTTACCACAATGAGCCTTGTCATGAACAACCCCGATTTCAAAGAACTACATTCTAATAATGTTAATGTGAAAAAGATGAAAAAAATGAAGTCAATCATGAAACTAATTAATAAATTCGCAAGAATTCTAGTAGGACTAGCCAAAAAGAATGATTCCTATCGTTCAGACAAGGTACAACCTGTGACTTTAATAGCTGCTTAATATAATTGAATTTAGATATCTTAAAAGAAAAATACTGTGTACCAGATTAATACCTTTCGAATATTGGCTTATTCGTAGGATCTCAAAGAAAGTACGAAGTACCGGATTACTTAAGCATAAGGGCTCTGACCCGTTCCGTTAGAAAGACCGGCATCTACCACTTGGAATAGGTATGACGAAGGAATGAAAGGGCATTTGACCCGTTGAGACATGGGAGCGAAAACCTCCAGGGGTGGCGTGGAGAATACGTACATTATATGGAAATTAATGGAGTTTTCATTACCTCCTTTATTTAAGTACGCCTTCATGTAGCCATAATCCTAACAACTCATTTCATTAGTAGCCTATTGTAATTACAAGTACTTTGAAATCCTGCGAATAAGTGAGTATTTGAGAGAAAACCGTATCTAACTGAGGGAGCTTAAGTGCAAAATTTCACATATGCCATCAATTTAACATAACTAACAATTTTATCCCTTTAACCAAATCTAGTCAGCATTTCTCTTTTCAATGAGGTATTGAAATCCATAAAACAAGAACGACTTAAGAAACAAATAAAGAAAAAATTGAATTTTATTAAACCGGACGAGTGTAACTAATTTTAATTTTTTTAATAAACTCATCATTAAAATGGTAAACATACCATCTACTATTGCATTAAGTGTAAGAAAACGTTTAAAATTTCCATATGTCCATTTTAATATCCACATTGAACCTATTAAAAAAGGACCAATATAAAAAGGTAATGCCACTGAAATAAATGAATTTTTTTTATAAAAAACCCACCATTTGCGTTCCTTCCCAATTTGGGCAAGAAGAATTTCTACAATTACAATAAAAATGGATGCAGGAAGGAATTTCTTAATATTACGTACCCCTAAAAAAGGGAGTGTTAACCATACTAATAAAACCATAGGAACATTAAGTAGCCACTGATTTTTATTTGACATCTTTAGCCCTCCTCTTTCTTAGCGTTCTCTATTCATTTTCTAAGTATTCATTTTATGTCGTAAGTATGTTCTTCGCTAATCTCCCACCATCACCACAAAAAAACGCTTTTCTTGTCTGCCTACTTCTTCTTAAGTTAAACTGCCTCTATAGTTGAAAAAGAAAAAGGGATCGCCGCAGCTATCCCATCTTTAACATAAGCACCAGTTACTTTAAGTGCAGTTCTTCACAATATGATATTTAAGCACTTGAACTATTTGTTTTTTTCTAACCAGCGAATAAATTTTAGATTGGATAATAACACCCCATATAAAATAGGATAAGAAACAGCAGAAAACCACATATTCCAATTCTTATGATATAGGAATCCCATTTTTAGACATAACCATTCGTAAAGGATAGAAAAAGCAGACCAACATAATATGTAATAAAACTTATTAATTAATGGTCGGTTAAAAGGATACCAATTAATAATAAGCATAATTGCAGCTGGGTATATACCTAAAATAATAAGTAAAGTCTTAGCTTCTATGAAATAAGGTTCGAAAAATCCATACATATTATATTTATCCGTAAATCTATCAGCTAACTCCGCATTAAATAAGCCCCAAAAAATGCTTGCATAATATTCAATAGGACGTAATTTTTTTTTCATCAGAAATGCAGTCAGGTTAAACAGAACAATAGATGCATAAAGAAACCACATTGAATACATCCCCATCTAAAACACAAAAATAAGTTCTTTTCTAGGATATACTGTTAGAATTTTTTTATTAAACAATTGCAACGAAGCAATTGTCCTTGTTCAACAAACCTGCTTCGTTTGCACAATAAGAAAATGGGATAGCCACAGCCATCCCATTCTTTAACTCTCGCACCCGTTAGCTTAATTACGGAAATTTTCTTTTTTTCTTTCGCCTATCCACCCAAGGTTCAATTTTTTTTTCATATATTTTAATCCCTAACTAACAATCCAATAATAATCATACTTATTCCAGTATTATCAGCCATAACAATTGGTTTAAGCATTGCAAAAACAACTGATAACGCAATTGGTACTGTTAAACCAACCCATAAACCTACAAAAATTATAGCCATTTTATTCACCTCTTTGTAATAGTCATTATCAAGCAAATAAATTGTTATTCTTTTTCAACTATCCTGCTTCGTTAGTACAACAAGAAAAAAGCCGCCAAAAATAGCAGCCTTTCTTCATTTTTGTGTTATATGTGTATATAGACAATTTGTTTACTCACCTACTAGTCCATCACCATCCCGATCGTCCATATATTTATAGAGCCATGAATCACGCGTAATTGGCATTTTAAAGCCAGCAGCTTTTGGCTTCAGCGATCGTAACACTTCCATTATGATTGGTATCCACCTTACTAACATCTTCATTACTACTTACCGTTTCGTTTGTTGGTACATTGTCTGTTTTCGGTGGGGTACTGCTCGTACCTGTCGTTTCCCCTAAATTTTTGTTCACTTCATCTGGGTTTACATTGTCAAATTCATCTGTAATGGTTCTGCCCTGAATTTTGTAAGTGAATTTATAATGGTTAGGAATTTGCGTCTGAGTATTTGGATATTGAATCACTGCTACGAAATCTGTACAACCCCCTGCGTCTCGAATCACTTTTTCCATATAGGCTTGATCGCCGTGCCTATTGAGAATGCTGTCTTGAGGTGTAATGTTATATGCGTTAGATACTCCCCCAAGTGAGTCAGCAATCACATGCCCTTCATCTAATTCTTGACTCTCTGTACCGGGAACCTTTGCTTCATCAGAATAGTATCTCCCAGACGATAAAACATGTTCAGTATTCGGATTTTGGAGTATTATATTTTTTGCTTCAACACGAATTAGCTGTCCGTATTCATTTGTAAAAGCCCAATATTCCCTGTCGCCATACCCGACATCAACTCTTACATTCGGCTTTCTAGAACCTGACATATCTCCGCCATCTACTACAATTAGTGTATATTTATTGTAGTCAAAGTCACCATTAACACTTGTTATCGTTGGTGTACTAGTGGCAGGAACGCTTGGACTGACTCCGCTTTCACTTTTCGTTTTTTCTACCTTTTCTTTAGCCTCATCTACACCCTGTTCCTTTTTTTTTCCTTCTATCTTTGTTTCCATTTTCCTCTTTGCCAGTTGTTTCATTTGATGAACAGGCTGCAAGGAAAACTAATAAAAACGCCATAAATATGTAGGTTAATTTCTTCATGAATTATCCCCTTTTTGTAAATATCTTAGAAATACCAATACTATTATACTGCTAAAACACTTCAAAAAACGAAGAAATAATAATTTAAAAAGGATTCCAATCTAAAGCTAAAATCCTTATAATTTTAACTCCAACAAATTTTATTCCCATATGATTATCCTTAATTTAATTAACCTAGTTTTGGTAAAATTCCTTATTCCATTAAACTGCATCTTTAGTTCAAAAAGAAAAAGCCGCCTGAAATGGCAGCTGTTTTTGAATAAACGCACCCGTTAATTGAAGAAGACTATTTCAAAAATTTCCCATTCTTACCCTTTAACCTTATGAGCGGAAAAATGCTTAGCAACAACATAGGAGTTGCCCATTAATAACAGTTTATAATCTCTTGTTTCATAATATTCGTATTCCTTAAATGGTAACAAAGTGGTCGTATAACCATTTTTGGTTAACACCTTTTGATAGATTCCATTAAGGCATTGGACCCTCAATAAGACCAGAACCCTTATGTAAAAGATGATCAAGTCTAAAATAGGAGAGCTTATCAAACGGTAAGTAACCCTTCGTATGGTTATGGTGCGTTTTATACAGTTCCCCAATGGTTTTAAAAGTCGATTTCGCTCTCCCCTTTAAGATTAACTTGCCGCAATCGTTGTTATATTTCCATAGCAATTCATGGTCACTTAATATCTCCAATTCTTTACTCTCGAAGGTTTCAAAACGATATTTAGAACCGCTGTCCCGACAGACAATCTGCCACTCCTCTAGAAGTTCATTCTCATAAGCACGAATTATTTGAAGATTAAGGGTTATATCGAATTCGTCTCTTTGAAATCCAGCTAGGACTATATCCACATCCGTCTTTAATTTAGAAATGGCTTCATGAAAATTTTCCAACATGAATGTTCACCGCTTTCTTTCTTCTTTGATAGATAATGTATATGCAGCAAAAAGGAGCATATTTCCCCCACGAAATAATGCTCCTCCAAATCTGACTTATGAAGTTAACCTGCCCAGTTAGTACAACAAGAAAAAAAGACCGCCGCAGCAATCATTTTCTTTAACTCTTGCACCCGTCAGTTGAAGAACCATTTCTCCCGTGGTATAGGGTAGTATTCACCAGCGACAAGTTCTGGAGGTACGGATTCTTCGATTCGTGAAAGGTCGTCTGAACTTAAATTCAGATCAACTGCGCCGATTGAAACATGAAGTTGTGACTGCGTTCTTGCACCAATCAATGGGATAACATCCTCACCCTTGGATAAAACCCATCCGATGGCAACCTGCGAAATGGTTGCTTGCTTTTCTTTAGCAATTTCACGCAACGCCTCTACAAGTGCTAAATTCTTTTCAATATTTTCTTTGGCAAACCGCGGACCATTACTGCGTTTATCATCCAAACCTAGAACCCGATCTTTTGACCATGTACCGCTCAATAAACCTCTTGAGAGAACACCGTAAGCCGAAAGAGAAATACCTAATTCCCGTAGAGTTGGCAAGATAATTGATTCGATGCTCCGATTAAATAGTGAGTATTCCATTTGCAGCCAACTAATAGGATGTACAGTGTGTGCGCGACGAATTGTATCCACTCCTACTTCAGAAAGACCAATGTAACGCACATATCCCTTCTTTACCATATCGGCAATTGCACCAACCGTTTCTTCAATTGGTACGTTTCGATCGATGCAGGCTGTGCCTGGTTGATAAAGATCGATGTATTCAACACCTAGGCGCAGTAGGGTATCCTCAAGGAAATTCTTTACTGTATGAGGGTGGTTATCATACTCCCGATGCCTCTTACCCTGAGAGTGTAGCTTGCCATCGAATTTTACTGAAATGAAAGCATTTTCCCGTTGGATTCCTTGGAATGCTTCACGTAGAAGTAATTCATTGTGTCCATCGCCATAGAAATCCCCTGTATCAAAGAGTGTAATGCCGCCCTCAAGTGCCGCGTGGATTGTTGCAATGCTTTCACTTCGATCAGCATTACCATATAGCCATGACATTCCCATACAGCCTAGACCAACCTCAGAAACCAGAGGACCGTTTTGACCAAGTGATCGTTTTTTCATTGAACATTTCCCCCTCGGCAGTCTCAGTGATTCAATCTGTAACCAATTTCGTTCTGAAATCCCGCTCCTAACGGCATATCGAATAATAACATATAGAACAACTAAACCAACAAAGACATAAAATATTGAAAGCAAACAATCCCTCTTACATAGTAATTTTTCATAAATATTCACTACATTAACATTACCATAAATCGGTAAAAAAGCGGGAGATATTTAAATGGTTTTTCTTAAGCTAACCTGCCCCGTTTGTTCAACAAGAAAAATGACCGCCGCAGCAATCATTGACAGAACCCATATGTAACTCAAGCACCCGTTAGTTGAAGAACGATTATTCAAAAAAACCTTCAGATAAAACAATTCTGAAGGGTTTCATTTTATTTTTGATTCAGCTTAAACTTATTTATTTTAGGGGGCATCGGAGTTTTAATAAGTTTAGTTAGGAGCTTTTGTTTGAAGCAGCTTAATCCCCATGCCAATAAAGATTACTCCAGTTATTTTGTTTAATACCATTCCAATTTTCTGGTTTCCTCTTAGTTTATTTGTTACATATGAAGAAAAATACGCAACAAATAAACACCATAACAACCCAGTTGTTGTAAAAGTTAGTCCTAGAATTAAAAAAGGAATCGGTCCAGAAGTCTGTGTATCTATAAATTGTGGAAGGAACGAAAGAAAAAATAACGATACTTTAGGATTTGTTAGACTCGTTAAAATACCTTGCGCATATACTTTGCGAATATTTAACTTATCGACTTCAGGTGCCTGAAACGCCGCATTTGATTTATCTAATAGCATGCGTATTCCTAAGTATACTAAATAGATAACACCTAAAATCTTAATCGTATTAAATAAGAAAACAGATTTTAACAGTATAATGGATAATCCAAACGCAACGAACAGTGTATGAATTAATGAGCCTGTAATGATTCCAAAAACGGAACATACTCCAGCTGTTCTCCCTTGAGAAATACTTCTTCCTACGATATACATCGTGTCTGTACCTGGAATTAAATTCAACAAAATTCCTGTAATTAAAAATACTTCATAATGAATGATACCATACATATTTATGCACCCTTTCTTTTTCAAGGTGCCCTTATTGATATTATAGGATCATGAAAGGTTTGGAAAGATTTTTATCTTATTTTACAAAAAAATTTTAAAAAAATTGATGAAACAGTTAATTTTTTTATTGAACTAAACTGCTTCGTTAGTCCATTAAGAACGAAAAAAGGGTATTAATCTTTCCTAGGATCAATTCCTCATTGACCTTTATCTCTATTTCTTTTAATATCCATTCAGCAGCGGAAAACACATTATTAACAATATAATCGTTCCTCAAGAAGCCTGGATAGTGCTTCTTTTTTTTAATGGAACCATGCTATCGTTAAGGTTTGTTGGGAAGGAAGTTTTTTTCCCTTATCGCAATCCTTTGGTATAGTGTAAAGAAAGTGGGAGTTGATAGGATGTTTTTCTTGGGACTGTTCCAGCAGTTGCCCGTAAAAATTTTAACGGTGGCACTGCTGATTATACTTACGGTTTATTTGATCCGCAAATCCATCAAGCTTTTCTTTGACAAAACGTACTTCTTGGATGAAAAACGGGAAGAGACCTTGATGCATTTCGCCAACCAAGTGACAAAGGTATTGGGACTTGTGTTCTTCTTTATTTATGTACTTAGCCATTTCTTCGACCTGGAAAAGTTTGTCACTGGTTCTGTAGTGGTGGCAGGTGCCTTGGCATTAATCTTCCAGCATATCATTCGTGATTACATTATGGGGCTGACCTACTTGTTTGAGCGTCAGATCCATCATGGGGATTATGTCATCATCAATGGAAACCGTCAGGGGAAAATCGAGGAAATCAGCATACGCTACCTGAAGATTCGCCAGTTTGACGGATACCTCTATACTGTCTCCTATAGCAGCATCGTGGAACTTCAGAACGGAAACCGGGGAATGCGCCGGGTGAACGAAAGTCTTGTCCTGAACTATAAGCAAAATCCGGACTATGCCTTTAAAGTGATGGAGGAAGTGGCAAAAACATGTAACGAGAAATACGGGGAATACCTGTTGAAGGATGAACACGGCTTTCCTGTGGAGAGTTTCAAATTCAACCAAATCACCGAACTGAACGTGGATTTCAGGGGTCACAGGTATTCATTATCAGGTCTTGTGAAAGAAGCGGATTTCTTGGAAGCGAGCAAAAAGGTAAGGTATGAACTGGCAATGGCTGCCTACAAAAACGACTTGAAGATGGCGGAGAGCCTCGACACAAGCCATTAAATATCATAAAAAGCAAGAGTACATATCTCTTGCTTTTTTTCTGCGGATTTTATTAAAGACGGGTGGTTCGGACCCCCTCCCGTTGTACTCCAGATGTCAAACTTAGGATTCTGAGCTAAAGTTATAATCAGGAGTAAATTAGATTCCCTTTACACAATCGAGTTAAACTCGATATACAAATTGGTTGGATCGATTTATACGGAAAGCTTATGGAGTATGGGCATATCAACTCCAGTTTACTACGCTTTTTTATTTTTTCTTATTCCACTAACCTGCTTCTTTAGTTTAAGTAAAAATCTTCACAATCTACTTTGATAAGTATTCTAATTCCTCCTGATCTCTTTAATAATATAGCCGTATGTCCAAAAAGCCTCCCTGAATAGACACTCTATTTCAAACACAAAAAGGCTCTAGGGATCATACCTTAGAGCCAATTCTTTAAGAACTATACAAACTTATTTAACAGCTTCTTTTAATTCCTTGCCTGGTTTAAAAGCTGGAACTTTAGAAGCAGAAATCTGAATTTCTTCACCAGTTTGTGGGTTACGACCTGTTCGAGCTGCACGCTCACGCACCTCAAATGTGCCAAATCCAATCAACTGGATTTTCTCTTCTTTTGCAAGAGTATTAGAGATGGTTTCAAACAATGCATCGACCGCATTTGCAGCATCTTTCTTTGTTAACTCTGTTTGTGTTACAACAGCATTCACTAATTCTGTTTTATTCATATTCAAACACCTCTTCTTTTTATTTTTAAATTATGTAGGGATAAAAACATAACATATGTTCTACATGTTTGTCATTAAATAAGATTAGATAAAAGAAAGGTATATTCCTGCTTTTTCATGAAGATTAATATTAAAACTGGCTTTTTGGCGAAATAAAATGCATTATTCCCTTTTTTTTCAAATAATTCCTCCTTTAACTAAACTGCTTCGTTAGTGGAACAAAAAAATGGCTGACTTAGCAGCCAAATATTGTTGAACTGAAGCACCCGTTAGCCATCCATGAAGCGGAAAATCAGCGCTTCACCACAGAGAATGAAAATTAATCTTGCAGTCTATACTGTTTTAATGCTGGCGAAGAAGATCTTTGAACTATGGTGCCTTTGAGCCCATCCGTTAGTCTGACTCCAACGACCACGGTGTACCACAGACTGTCGCGCCCTTTTGAGGTAGCACTCATGGGAGATTAATCCTTATTCTGGTTGTTGCGCCAGCTTTGTCTGATCAAATGTTAAATAGAAAGATGTTACTAAATCAATTTATAGCCAACACTAATATTATCTTTCAAGAGGCTCAGCCTTTTTTTAAAAACTGGTTTGTCTAGGTCTATTTTTCTATGCCTTTTTTCAGAAATTATTTTCATGGGAGTTCAATAAGAAAAAGCTGCCTCAATGACAGCTCTGATCTTAAACTCAAGCACCCGTTAGTTCAACAAGGTGGAAACCGAGATTGATAAGCAAAATAAACTAATCTCCAATAGCGTATATATGTTTCTTTTGTTTTATCGCATCTTCGCATAGTTCCTTTAATTCTTGTGCAAAAGTCCTTATTTCACATTGTTTTTCACCAGTCAAATTGTATTTATTAATTAAGGCTTCGCATATTACTAATAAATCTGGAATCTTATCTCTATATATTATTGTTTGACGATAAGGGTCAAGATTCAAAAGAAGATTAAAGTCATTACCAGAACCCTTTTCCATATTTATTAGGTAAGCGTGTGTTCTTTCGTTAAAATGAACATATTTATCTGCCTTTGATGCTTCTTTATTGGTTACTCCAATTACAAAATCTATTCCACACATTGCTATCACATCCCTAAAACCCAATAACAGTAATTATAGTAAATTTTAACCATCCATATTCAACTAAACTGCTCAGTTGGTTAAAGAAGAATTATTATAAAAAGATAAGCATATTTTTCGAGCGTAAGTCCTTATTTTCGATATCTGAGGAACTTTATCATTTAATTAAACTATAAGTCAGATGTTCATATAATGACAGAAATGGCGTAAGAGGTGGGGAAATTGAAATTTAAGATAATACCATCTAAGCTTTCGGAAGCAAACGAATTGTTAAAGATTCAAAAAGAAGCGTTTCATTCAGATTTAATCAAATATAAGGATTATCATACAAGTCCTGCAACTGAATCATTGGATTACTTTTTTTTTAGAATGAAAAATTCTTTGCACTATTCTATATTCGTTGATGGCAAGCTTGCAGGCGGAATTTGTCTTGTAAAGCAAACAAAAGATCATAATTATTTGTATCGTATTTTCCTTGGTTCTGAATTTCAAAATAAAGGATTGGGAACAAAAATTTTACAGGAGTTGGAAAGGCAATTCCCTAAAGTTAAAAAGTGGTCACTTGATACACCAAAGGACAACCGTAGAAATCGCCATTTTTATGAAAAATTTGGCTATAAAAAAACAGGGGATCAACAAATTAACGAATACTTAACTCTAATTAATTATGAAAAGATTCTTTAACCTTTTTTATGCTCCTTTTATTAAGATTGATATTCTCAAAAATAAAGTCCCTATTCGTAAAAGTTCACAATAAATCACGAAATCATTAACTGCTTCGTTGTGTAATAAGGAAAAAGGGATTGCTGCGGCGATCCCATCTTCAACATAAGCACCCGTTACTTTGAGTGTATTTATTCACATGACAAATAGATTATCCAAGATGGATATTAAAAACGTTAAAAAAAGTCCAAATCTAGTATTTTTATCATTCCTCATCAAAATTTACATCAAACAGATAATCAGATGATTCGGTACCTTCGAAGCTTTCTTGTGTGATATTTCCTTGATCATCTCTTTTTTCTTCAGTTTTCTTCATTGCGAAGGTTGAAATATAATAGCATTCAACTGGTAACTGTTTTTCATCTAGTAATTGTATTTCTCCATTTGATACGAAAAAATGAGTTCGATTTTCTACTGCATAATTGATTCGTTCCCCTGTACTTCGTATCACATAGGAAGAAAAGTCACCCTTTGCATGAGTATATCCTTAATATCAAGCACATTAAGATTTTCAAAGAAATGGTCAGCTTCAATTAATCGATTGTATTGGAGCCATTTTTCAAGCTGACTATTCGTAACTCGATACCTACTCTTACCAATATCATATCGAATTTTATAAAAATTATAGCTATTGCCATTTTGTCCGAGTAGCTGCCAGCTTAAGTCTGTAATTCTACCATCTTTAACATATTCTACTTCAAAATCCTCAAGCCTTAAATTTTGGTTTTCTAGCTTTAATTCTTGCTTAATCAGTTCATATTCATCTTGAAAGTTCATCGTATATACTGAACCAAGTTCATGTTCGATAAATATTGGGCGGCTTTCCCATTCATGAATGGCAAATGGCAAAATCCAATGGACCAGTATAAATGCAAGAACACCAAAGACAGATGCCATTCGTTTTACATCTACATTTAACGTAGGTCGAAAAAATAACAGGTACACTATAAACCCAAGAGGAAGTGGAATTTGATTGAAATTAAAAGCAAATGAACCTAATATAAAGTATCCAATTATTTTTATAGGAAAATAAGATTCTGCTTCGCCCTTTTTCAACACTAAAAATAAGAAACTAACAATTAATATAACTGTGTAAACAATAGATGCCATTTTTACCCCCTATCTAGTAGGAAAACTTTTTGTTGGAGATCCGAGCTGAACAAAGCAAGCCTAAGTATAATATTCCTCTTTGTTTATGGCATTTCCTTCTTCAACTATCCTGCTTCGTTAGCGTAAGTACATTTTTTCACAAAGTTTATTTCATCTTAACATATATATCCAATTATAACGTTCATTCTAAGCATTTTTTTGTAAGACCATTTGTATATCAAATTGAGGGTAAAATTGTAGGGGTACAACAGCCATTGTACCCCTACAATTTGTGGTGCAATTTACTATACGAATTTATATGTAATTTCTGCACAAATGGCTTTACACCAATAAAAAATGAGTGTCAATTTGATAAGCAAATTGGCACTCATTTTAACTTACATTTTTAATGTTTGCGATAGGAAACGGAAACCGTTACCAAATTGGTTAGTCCTATTTTTAACAAGCACTTTATTACTAAAAAAGTGTACCTTAAAGTATAATAATGTATATAAAATAGCATCTTGAGAAGGAGCATGCATCATGGGTTTTATCGTTTATTTTATTCTAATCATGATAATTCCAATATTTGTGCAGATGTATTTAAGGAGTACCTACTCTAAATTTTTGAAAGTAGGCTCCTCTTCTGGATTAACGGGTGCCCAGGCTGCTAGAAGAATCTTGGATCAAAATGGCTTATACGATGTATCGGTGGAAGAAGTGAGAGGTCACTTATCGGACCACTACGATCCAAGAAGTAGAAGCGTTAGGCTTTCCTCATCGAATTTCTACGGAACATCAATTGCTTCGATTTCCGTTGCCATTCACGAGGTGGGCCACTGTCTACAACAAAAGGATGGTTATGTACCTTTACGTGTAAGACATGCATTAGTACCTGTCGCAAATATTGGCTCAAATTTTTCATTTATCTTGATCTTAATCGGTATTCTTCTATCCTCTGCCAACTTTTTATTACTTGGCATTATCGCTATGGGCGCTGCAGTCCTTTTTCAGGTGGTTACGTTACCTGTCGAATTCAATGCGAGTTCCAGAGCTCTGGATGTAATGGTTGGTTCTGGTCTGATTAGAAATGAAGAAGAGTATCGAGCGAAAAAAGTGCTCAATGCGGCTGCGCTAACGTATGTAGCTGCAACAGTTGTAGCAGTAGCAGAATTACTCCGATTTGTTCTCATGTTTACTGGAATGCAAAATAATGATGATTAAGAATAAAAAATAAGACTTCCGCGGTGGAGTCTTATTTTTTGTTTCAGTTATTAGGATTTTTCTGATGTGATGTCGTTATATGGCAAAATCAATTTTTCCAGTCGATTATAGTCCATCGAACTAATTTCCTCCATTAATCTCGGAATTGCTTTTTCAGGATAGCCATAATCACGAAGTAGTTTTCGCTTTTTCTCTATTTGATCCACAGTAATACCTCCCCTAATGTGTGTTGTGTTTTTTCCTTAAAAGAAACCATTATCATTTTCACATTTTGCCCGAGACCTTCATGTTCTATGAATCCTTTTCAAATTTCACCGAATAGGTTTACATAATATAATTACAGTTAACTGAATTAAATAATACCTTGCCTATTGTTTTCTTGACCGTGTGTCTGTACTCAGATTTGACTAGGAATATCCAGTAACTATATAATAAATCCCCATCGATTATAAATGTTACTGTTTAAGTGTGTTTTGTATAGAGTTTTTCTTGGAACATGTTATACTTTGCTGTACAAATATCTGTGAAAGAATTAATGGGAGTGTGTATTATGAATTATAAGGTTGTCATCTTAGATATAGACGGAACCATCCTCCCGCATGGAAAAACACTGAGTCATGCCACAAAGGATGCCATCCAGAGGCTAAAAGAGAATCAGACCAAAGTGGTAATTGCTACCGGGAGAGCACCATATTTTACTGAGTCAATAATTCAAGAAACTGGGGTCGACTCGATGGTCTTTTTTAATGGCTCATTTGCCTTCCATGAAGGAAAAGAAATATATAAGAGTTCGATTGAAAAGCAAGTACTAGAAAGAGTCCATCAATTATCCAATAACTTTCAACATCCGCTGACATATTTAGGCGATTCAAGCTTTAAAGTTACTCATTTAGATCATCCCTTCGTCGTAGAAGCGTACCAGCATGATCCATGGAAACCGGAGCTTGCCCCGCCGCAATTTTGGAAAGACCAGGATATTTATCAAATCTTCCTCCATTGCGATCTGGAAGAGGAGCTATCCTATCAGTCAAAGGTTCCAGAACTGGATTTCCGCAGATGGAGTTCAGGGGCACGAACCTGTGATGTGAATTTGTCTAATTCTAACAAAGCAGTAGGTATTAGTAAATTATTAGAAAAACTTGGGGTTGCACCTGATGAAGCCGTGGCCTTTGGGGATGGATTAAATGATATGGAAATGCTGTCATTGGTCGGAATGGGCGTCGCCATGGGAAATGCCCGTGATGAGTTGAAAGCAGTGGCCAATATGGTCACACTCTCAGCTGAGGAAGACGGTGTCCGTTACGGATTAGAGCGTCTTGGTTTAATTTAAACCGAGAGCTCTTATCAGTTTTGAAATGGGAGATAAGGAGTGAGCAATCATGAATTTATCATATGATGTAATCTCGGACGAACAAATAGAATATTGCCGGGATTTATGCAATGAACTAATGGCCTTTCAAAAGTCGAAAGCTTACATAACACCAGAACTGTTCGACAGCATGAATTTTGACACCCGAATGGTCCCTTCAATTAATAGCGCCATCCATAATTATATCGTGATCGTGAAGGATGGAGAACAAGTCGTTGGGTACGTCTATTCTAATATCTCTCCAAAAGAGACCTATTCTAATGATTTTGCTACTTTTTTTGACATGTCTACGGTTCGTAGACCAAATGTTGGTTGTTTATCTCAATTTTATATTAAGGACGAGTATCGGAAGTATGGAGTTGGGTCTACACTTTTCAAGATGTCGATGGAGTGGTTAAAACAATTTGATGAGGTTGAGGATTATTTTATCTTTGTTTCTAACGGTAATAAAGATGCGCTGGAATTTTATAAACGTAAGGGATTTTCGGTCAGTCATGAGATCTTGGATGGGTTTATAACTGTGTTACGAAGTAAATAGCAACAATAAAAAGCTTGTAGGACTACAAGCTTTTTTATGTACTTATTACAGCCATTCCTCAGCAATCGAGCTGTTATCAGCAATGGTGAAGGCGGCATTAGTGATGGCTTGGGCTAATGTGTCGCCCGTTTCACATATGTTATTAAAGCAAACTTCAGTGCCCCCATTGGTTGTATAGGTAAAACCGAAGTTTTTTAATTTTTCTACGATGAGCATCGCATGGTCAAGATTTTGCTCGGGTTGAAAATCAGCCACTGGAATGAATGTCCCCTTTTCAAAATCAAACCACCTGTCCCATCTATTTAACTTCCAACCTAGTATTCTACGAGCGATAATTTCAACTTGGTTCATTTCTTTCTGGCTCCCTTTTCTCTGTTTTTTTTATTTTACCATTTCCATCGTGCCTGCCCCGCCGAAATCATTTTCAATTTAGTGACACTTCTAGGGTGAGGAGGTATTGATGACCATCATTTGCTGGTAGGAGCCAGTTCGGTCGTCAATCGGGGCTATTGGCGACCGGTATTTGCCGAAACGAGGCCGGTCGGTCGTCAATCACGCCTATTGGCGACCGGCATGAGCCAAAACGGGGCCGGTCGGTCGTCAATCAACGATTATAAATTGACGCCTTTCATGCCTGCTTCATGGTAGCGTTCACCAGCCGCTACACCCCGTGGAGCAACTTCATTAATACGATCTAAATCGGTTGCTGTTAAGGATATTTGAAGTGCACCAACATTTTCTTCTAAAAACTTGATTCTCTTTGTCCCTGGGATTGGAACAATATCATCCCCTTGTTTAAGTAACCAAGCAAGCGCAAGTTGGGACGGCTGGCAGTCTTTTTCACGGGCTATTTCATGTATCTTCTGAACTAGTTCCAGATTTTTCTGGAAGTTTTCCCCCTGAAAACGAGGTGATAAACGGCGATAGTCATCCACTGCTAAGTCATCAAACTTTTGTATTTGTCCAGTAAGAAATCCTCTTCCTAATGGACTGTAAGGGACAAATCCGATTCCAAGTTCCCTGCAGGCGGGCAGAATCTCATCTTCTACATCCCGACTCCAAAGAGAGTACTCAGTTTGTACAGCTGTAATTGGATGGACAGCATTTGCCCGTCGAATTGTTGCCGCAGAGGCTTCCGAGAGCCCTAAATAGCGAACTTTCCCCTCTTGGATTAAATCGGCCATCGCTCCGACGGTTTCTTCAATTGGTGTGTTGGGGTCGACTCGATGCTGGTAGTAGAGGTCGATATGATCCACACCTAAGCGACGAAGACTCGCTTCACATGCCTTTTTTACATATTCTGGACGGCCATTTATTCCTAAAAATGCTCCGTCCTCTGCTCGTACATTTCCAAATTTAGTAGCAATAACCACTTGATTACGATGTCCTTTGATGGCCTTTCCAACCAATTCTTCATTCTTACCGACACCATACATATCAGCTGTATCGAGAAGAGTAATGCCCATTTCAAGGGCACAATGGATTGTTCTAATTGATTCATCGTCATTCCGCCCGCTGTAAAAGTCTGACATCCCCATACAACCGAGCCCAAGTGCCGATACTTCAAGCCCCGATTTCCCTAACATTCTTTTTTGCAAGCTACCTCATTCCTCTCATTTTTAGGCTATTGGTGACAACAACGTATATATACTGTACATGTTTCCTTTCTTTTAACCGAGATCCCTTTATTTATGTAAGGCTTAGACAGTATTAACATATTATACCAACTCGAAGAATTTTCCATCAATTAAACACTATTTGGGGCTGCTTTACTTTCTCTAATTCATTATATGTCTAGTCTTGGTAAAATAGGACGGCCACCCCACCCCACAAAAAAAGGACTACCTCCCTTGAGCTAGTCCTCTTCCATTATTTCACAGAATCCTTTTAATCGATTCCACAATTTGGTCAATCTCTTCTTTTGTCGTATATCTTCCTAAACTAAAGCGGATGGCACCCATTCCAACTTCTTCAGAAACCCCCATTTCCTTTAAGACTGGGGATAATTCTATACTGCCCGTGTGACAGGCCGACCCTGTGGACGCAGCTAACTTAGGGATCGCATCCAATATCTCTTGACCCACTCTTCTTACAAAACTGACATTCAAAGTATTCGGCAGACGGTCCTCCGGATGGCCATTCAATACTATGGAATCGCCGAACGTATCCTTTAATTGCAACCAAAAATAATCGGTTAACTCTTTTATTCCACAATCTTCTACGTGTTGTTTAGCCATTTCACAGGCTTTTCCTAATCCCACTGCCAATAAAGTATTTTCCGTACCTGCCCGAAGGCCAAACTCATGCCCCGCTCCATGGATAAGTGGTTCCAGCAGGATTCCCTCTCGAATATACAAAGCACCAATCCCTTTTGGTGCATAAAGTTTATGGCCGGCAATCGTTAGCATATCCACTTTCAAATCATTCACATTCACCGGAACTTTTCCAACCGACTGGGAAGCATCCGTATGAAAAGCAATCCCAAGTTCTTGAGCTATTTCCCCGATCTCCCTTATTGGCTGCAATGTACCTGTTTCATTATTTGAGTGCATAATCGAAATTAAAATGGTTTCATTGGTGATTGCTTTTTTTAGTGCTTCTAGTGTAACCTTCCCATCCCGATCAACGTCTACATATGTGACCTTTGCCCCAATTTGTTCTAAAAATTTGCAAGGGTTCATAATCGCAGGATGTTCAATTTTGGAAGTAATGATATGATTGCCTTTATGCCGATTTTTAAAATAATATCCTTTTAATGCAAGGTTATTGGCCTCACTTCCGCCACTTGTAAATATAACCTCGCTTGGGGAACAGCCGATTAATTCGGCAACCTGTGCACGGGCTTGATGTAATAATTCTTTTACTGGAAACCCTGCCCAGTGTAAGGCCGACGGGTTTCCATAAAATTGATCTAACAATGGCTTCATTGCCTCGGCTACTTCAGGAGCAATCGGTGTACTTGCATTGTAATCAAGATAAATTTTATCCATCTAGTCATTCATTCCTTTCCCCTTAGACAGAAGCTGCGACCTTAACCATGCTGTTAATAAATTCTTTGAATAAATTGTTCATTTCATGGTTCGTACTTGCCATTGATTCAGGATGCCACTGAACACCCACCGTAAATGTGGTTGGATGGATATACTCCACTGCTTCAACAATCCCGTCGGATGATTGGGCAACAACTCGAAGGTCATTGGCCACCTTATCAATGGCTTGATGATGGAGACTATTCACACGTACTCGTTCAGAACCGACCATTTCGAATAATTTACTATCGGTGGCGATGGTCACCCAGTGAGTATCTCGGCTTCTATCAATTTTCTGGTTGTGTTGAATTGGTTCCTTGACTTGACTCGGGATGTCCTGGATTAACGTACCGCCAAGAGCAACATTCAAAATCTGAACGCCTCTGCAAATGGCAAGGATCGGAATATTGTTTTCAAGCGCGTATTTCACCATCGCCATCTCTGCCAAGTCCCGCTCCGGTGTAGTTGGGCCTAAGTGCTGATGAGGATCTTGACCAAAAAGCATTGGGTCGATGTCCTCTCCACCGCTGAGGATAATTCCGTCGCACAAGGCCAGCGTCTCTATTGAGATTTCAGGATTAATATAAGGAAGAATGATAGGTATTCCTCCATTGGCAGCAACACTTTTATGATAATCATGGTGCACATAGACACCTTCCATATATTCGTTATGTTTTACATAGGCACCTGTAATGCCGATAACTGGTTTTTTGCTCATATTTTTTCCCCCTTAACAAGCTAACAACAATATCTTACCATAATCATTCTATAAGATTGTATTTTTGAATGAGCTACTATTTGGACTTCAAAAATAATTTACATAATCTTTACATAATCTTCATAGATTACTATGTACGGCTTATATAAAATAATATAAATATTGTCAAGGGATGGCGATAAAATGGAGTATGTTCTTTACAATGGTAAGAAATATTTAGTCCTTTATAAATACACTTCGGGATTCTGCGAAATTAAGGAAGTCGATAGTCTACATAATATTCAATTGGTTCATTCATCAGAATTAACAGATATTAACTAAAAAAAGCTGAAAAAGGGAATGAACCCTTTTTCAGCTTTTTTAGTTAACTTTTGGCGACAATAGAAGAGATGATATGCCGCGAATTCCATTCTCCTTCAGAAAATGCAATGATAGGGTACTTTTTTGGAAAAAGCATTTGCGTAATTTCATCAATGGAGCGGCCTTCTTTGTACAGATTTTCTACTTCGCCAGATAAATTCTCAAGGTAATCTAACTTTTGCATCATCCTGCTTTTTCCATCCTCTATATAACCACTATGACAACAAAACAGGGATTGAAAATTAAAACTGAGCAGTGTGCGAATGGAATTGATAATCACAGGAATGGATTCGCTATCCATAATGACCTTCGTTTTTGTTGTAACGAACAAATCTCCTGAAAATAACCGGCCGGATTCTTCATGCAAAAATGAGACATGATCCTCTGCATGACCTGGTGTATAGATGACTTTCCATTCTTGATTGCGTGATTGAATTTTCTCCCCAAGTGGCAAGGCATCAAAGGCCGGACGCACCCCCCAGGTAAGTTGTCGATACTTTGGATAGGGACAATGCTGATTACAAATTGAAATACCGTTTGGATGGACATAGATTGGAACATTTTTATGTTTTTGAATCCATGCCGCTAGACCGGAATGGTCTTCATGGCTATGCGTTAATGACACCAAATCAAAATCATGCTGCTCATAAATTGGGATTAGTTCTGTTTCAAGGCACTGTGTCCCTGTATCAATTAGCATTCCATCAACCAAAAAAGAATAAACCGTTCCTAATTTGATACCCGAGCTTTGAACATTCCCCTCTATGCATAGAACGTCCTCATTCGTAAACACGTTTACCATAATCGACAATCTCCCTTTTTTGAATTTTCCAAATTGTTATTATAACTGTATCTAAAAATGAATGAATAATCAATCATATTTTCTTGAAGAAATTTACACCTACGAATGAATATTTCGCCCCATTTTCTCAAATTATATGATAAAAAAGGTGGGGTTCTCATGAATAATTGGCATCTGATTTTGGCCGGAATTGTCTTGTTAGTCTTAATCGTCGGTTTAGTTGTTACGTTGGGTACCGGAAGAATGGTAAGCACTAAATCGGGGGAATTTGATACTCCAATTAATGAAGGCACACAAAGACATCCTTATTTATTGAATCCAGTTTTTCTTGTCTGGATTATCGCAATGACAGCTATCATCATTTATATCATCTATCTTGGCTTTAATTACTATTGAAAAAAAATAAAGCGAAAGTCCCTCGGTTCTCTGAAGGTCCTTTCGCTGCTTTTGTCTATTCTGCAGGAGCATTCTCTACTGCGATTTGGTATGCATCTAATATAGCTTCGCTTTCGGCAGGATCATTGATACCAACTAAGTCTTGATTCCCTTCCTCCCCTTCTATCTTCATAACGATGGTTTCATCCTCAGCCTTTAATAACGCATAGGATTCATTTTCCATATCAAACAATGCTTCAACAGCAAAATCTTTAAGATTTCCTTGGTCATCTTCAATTGTTATATAATCACGTGGTTCATCACTTTTCATTTCCTCACCTCATCGATTATTATTCCCTTAACGCAGAAAGCACTAGATGGAAATATATGTTTTTACTATCGGTGCTAAATTGGGCATAGTAAAAATACATCACAGTCAACCTCATGTGAACAAGTTTTGAATTTTTCGACATTTTTCAATATAAACTGCCTTTCTTTCTTGATAAAATAACATCAAAAGAAGAAGGGGGACACTCTTCAGAAAGAGGTTTAAGTGTGTCAAAAATTCCAAAAAGTTCAAAACCGGCTTGGCTGAAAAGCTACATCGATTCACCAGAAAAGCAGCAAAATTTATATCGCCGAACATTGCTAATCGTGGTTATGTCACAGATCTTCGGTGGTGCCGGACTGGCAGCAGGTATTACTGTAGGTGCACTCCTTGCCCAAGAAATGTTAGGGACGGACAGTTATGCAGGGATTCCGGCAGCATTGTTAACGTTCGGCTCGGCTGGGGCAGCCCTGCTGATCGGTCGCGTTTCGCAACGGTTTGGCCGTCGAATTGGTCTTGCAGGAGGTTTTTTGACTGGCGGGATTGGTGCCATTGGAGTCATTGTTTCGGCCATTACTAGTAATATCTATCTTCTCTTTGCATCACTCCTCGTCTACGGTGCGGGATCTGCTTCAAACTTACAAGCACGCTATGCAGGAGTGGACTTAGCCAAACCTACTCAGCGAGCGACAGCCGTTAGCATTGCCATGGTATCAACGACCTTCGGGGCTGTGGCAGGGCCAAACTTGGTGGGAGTTATGGGCCGATTTGCTATCTCTATCGGTGTCCCAGCTCTTGCTGGTCCTTTTATTCTAGGGGCGGCAGCCTTTCTACTTGCAGGGTTAGTCCTTTTAGCTTTTCTGCGCCCAGATCCTTTAATTGTTGCCAACGCCATTGCAGATCGGCAAGTCATCGACAAGAGTGAGCCTATTGAGAAACAATCTAGTAATTTGGCAATAAATAACCGAGGAATTATTGTCGGAGCTGCCATTATGGTGTTAACTCAAATTGTCATGACCTCGATTATGACGATGACACCTGTTTACATGAAACATCATGGACATGGTCTAAGTGAGGTTGGCATGGTCATTGGCTTCCATATTGGCGCGATGTATCTTCCTTCTCTCGTGACTGGGATACTTGTGGATAAAATCGGACGGACCACAATGGCCATCGCTTCTGGTGCTACTCTTCTTGCGGCGGGCATACTAGCTGCCAGCGCACCTTCAGATTCCATGCTTCTCCTAATCGTAGCGCTTTCTTTACTAGGACTTGGCTGGAATTTTGGTTTAATAAGCGGCACCGCACTGATTGTCGACTCCACTCATCCCTCAACTCGTGCCAAAACTCAAGGAACGGTAGATGTCTTAATTGCTTTAGCTGGGGCCTCTGGGGGAGCCCTATCCGGAATGGTGGTCTCACAAACCAGTTACGCGGGTCTTTCATTCGCGGGAGGAATTATTTCCCTCCTCCTTATTCCAGTGGTTATCTGGTCACGTAGCAATCAAAGAATAACTGAAAAAAACTAAATAGAAAAAATAGGATTTCTGGAAATGACATCCTATTTTTTATTATTTTTAAAAAAATATTTAAAAATTCACTATTTCACAATTAAATTTATTTTCGGAATTTTATATGTGTGGTATAGTCATAGAAAAGAAAAAATGGAGTGATAAAAATGAAACTGCAAGTCCAACGTGCTTATAATTTCAATGCAGGCCCTTCTGCATTACCCATTTCTGTTTTAGAAAAAGCTCAGGCAGAACTAATTGATTTTCGAGGTACGGGCATGTCCGTCATGGAACTTAGTCACCGCAGCAAAGCTTATGAAGAGGTACATAATCAGGCGATTGACAGCTTAAAGGAGCTTCTATCCATTCCTGATACGCATGAAGTACTCTTCTTGCAGGGTGGTGCAAGTCTTCAGTTTTCAATGATTCCAATGAATTTTTTACAAACGGGTAAAAAAGCGGCATATGTCATGACTGGTTCTTGGTCAGAGAAAGCTTTCACCGAGGCAAAACTATTTGGTGAGGTTTACCATGCGGCTTCTACGAAAGAAGGCAACTACCGCAGCATTCCTGCACTTGATCAATTACAGTACGATTCAACAGACGCTTATGTCCATATAACTTCAAACAACACGATTTATGGTACACAATGGAAGGACTTCCCAGATACTGGTGATGTTCCATTAATCGCAGACATGTCAAGTGATATTCTGTCTAAGCCGATTGATGTCAGTAAGTTTGCGCTCATTTATGCTGGTGCCCAGAAAAACCTTGGCCCTTCAGGCGTAACCGTTGTAATTATTCGCAAGGATTTGCTTGAACAAGCAAACACAAATATCCCAACGATGTTAAAGTACAGCACTCATTCTAAAAATAATTCATTGTATAACACACCGCCAACTTTCGGCATCTATATGCTTGGAGAGGTGCTAAACTGGGCGCATGAATTGGGTGGTTTGGATGCCATTGCAAAACTGAATGAGAAAAAAGCTAACTTGATTTATGAGACAATCGATGCAAGTAATGGTTTTTACATTGGTCATGCCACACCAGAAAGCCGTTCCCTTATGAATCTTACATTCAACTTAGCGTCAAAAGACTTAGGAAAGAAATTCCTCGATCAAGCGAAACAAGAAGGCTTTGTCGGTGTAAACGGACACCGCTCCATCGGCGGGTGCCGAGTATCAGCCTACAATGCAGTTCCAGTGGAAGCCTGTCAGGCATTCAAAGAGTTCATGATTAAATTCCAATCAGAAAATAGTTAAGATTTCTTTAATACAAAAAGACCAGTGGAGATAAATGTCTCTTCTGGTCTTTTTTATTATGATTATATACCCTCAACTATTTCTTTCAATATTTCATACGAACGTTTTTGTTTTTCGGTGTCATAAATATACGATACGGCCATGAGTTCATCGACCTGATATTTCTCTTGGAATGCTGTCCACTGTTGGCGAACAGTTTCTTTACTTCCGATCAATGTCACACTCTGCTTCGTGGCAGCCATTTCTTTTTCCATTGGAGTCCAAATCTCATCCAAGCTTTCAACTGGCGGCTGCAACGGATTTTGCGTTCCACGAACAACATTTAGGAAAAATTGCTGCATCGTTGTCGATAAAAATTGTGCCTCATCGTCAGTCTCGGCGGCAATGACATTTAAACAAACCATCATATATGGTTTATCCAAATATTCTGAAGGCTGGAAACGACTTCTGTAGATTGACATCGCTTCTTCCATGAATCTAGGGGCAAAGTGGGATGCAAATACATAAGGCAGTCCCAAGCTTGCCGCTAGATACGCGGAATCAGTCGAAGACCCCAGGATATAAATCGGAATATTCGTGTCAACACCAGGATAGGCTTTCACATAACTTTGCTGCTCTGCTGGGCCAAAATAAGTAAGCAATGCATTAACATCATCAGGGAAGGTGTAGACTGAATCATTTTTCGAACGTCTTAAGGCGCTGGCCGTCATCATATCTGTTCCAGGTGCCCGCCCTAGCCCCAAGTCGACACGATTGGGATAAATTGTTGCTAAAGTGCCAAACTGTTCTGCAACCACTAACGGAGAATGATTAGGCAGCATAATCCCGCCAGATCCTACATGAATCGTATTTGTATGTTCTAAAACATGTTTGATTAGAATCGATGTCGCTGAACTGACAAGTGTCGCTGTATTATGATGTTCTGCAATCCAATAGCGTCGATAGCCGATTTGTTCAACCGATTGTGCAAGTTCAACCATTGACTCAATCGCTTGGCTGGGACTTTGTCCCTTCCGGATTGGAGCTAAATTCAAAACAGATACAGGTATCTGAGTAGTTGTCATTTTTTTCATTCCTTTCCCTAAAGAGAATACTACTATAGTAACAATAGGAATGAAGAAATCAAAAATAAATGCTTACCAAAATTCCCTTAACTTCTATTTCAGAAGCTCCGTATATAGAGAGTGGAAAAAATTGGCACATTAATCAGAGAACTCGCCCGCACTTTATAATAGAAAATGCATATAAAATTGTATGCTATTTTAAAATAGCATTTTTATGAATTAATACTCTGGTACAGGAAGGATTGATATTACTCTTGCACCAAGAAAAGATAAAGGAGGTGTTTATTTTGCCAAAACCACACAAAAAGCATCAACATGTACAAGCCCAAAACAATCAATCTCAGACTGATGGAGAAAACTCTCAATCTCAAACTGAAGAAGAAAACGCACAATCTCAAACTGAAGAAGAAAACGCACAATCTCAGACTGAAGGAGAAGACTCTCAATCTCAAGCCAATGGAGAAGACTCTCAATCTCAAGCCGATGGAGAAGACTCTCAATCTCAAGCC
>NZ_KK366022.1:24673-74426 GCF_000686805.1 Bacillus sp. UNC41MFS5
ATGGAGAAGACTCTCAATCTCAAGCCGATGGAGAAGACTCTCAATCTCAAAATAATCAAGCCAATAAGAAAGGCCCTGGTTCTCCAAAAGGAAAGAAGAAAAACGACTAATTGCTAAACTGGAGAGAATAGGTGATAACTGGTGATAAGTTGGTGGCAAAGTTTATCTTTTTGCCAGCAATAAAATCACCCTCCATACATCACTAGCCTAATTGGATGTCTTCTGGCATATATTTAATAATTTTCATTTGTGGGAGGGTTTACATTGATTGTTTTGCTATTAGGGGTTTTTTTCTACATTTTCTTGGTTCCATCGACAAAGTATAGTAATTCAGCAAAACAAGCGAGGATAAACGACGACATGAAAGGTTCCCAAATAAACCTTGGGGTGAAACAAGATATTTAACTTAGAATTGATCCTCATGTTTATCATTTTTTTATCAGTAATTAGTTTAATAATTTGGCGACCTAAAGGGCTCAATGAATCGATCCCCACAGCTATTGGAGCAGCGATTACTATTTTTTTAGGAATTGTGCCTTTAGATGATATTTATAAAATCCTCGATATTGTTAGTGGAGCGTCTATTACCATTTTATCAACGATTATTATGTCTATTGTATTAGAAAGCATTGGTTTTTTTAATTGGGTTGCATTCAATTTAGTTAAAAAAGCAAAGGGTTCAGGAACTTTACTTTATATATTTGTAAACCTAATTTGTTTTTTAACGACTATCTTTTTTAATAATGATGGAAGTATATTAATTACTACACCGATAATAATTCATATGACAAATTACCTCAACCTTAAACCCCATCAAAGAATTCCCTATTTACTCTCAGGAGCATTAATTGCAACCGCTTCCAGTGCCCCGATTGCAATTAGTAATATATCAAATTTAATTGCATTGAAAATTGTTGGGATAGATTTAAACAGCTATATAGAAATGATGTTCGTACCATCTATGATTGGTATTGTAACAATTGCAAGCTTGCTTTATTTGTACTATAAGAAGGATATTCCCAAAAAGATTGATCAAAACTTCACTGATCCGCTTACGATGCAAATAAATATAAAGATGGATTGGTGGATGTTTAGGGTATGTATGGTCATTGTTGTAGCAGTAAGAGCCAGTTTCTTTATCTTAACACCATTTGGTATTCCTATGGAGTGGATAGCATTAGCAGGGGCCATTTTACTTATTATGATTAGGTGGTATAAAGCAGGAAAAGGAGTAAAAGATGTCATAAGTAAAACCCCGTGGCATATACTCATTTTTGCTTTTAGTATGTATGTTTTAGTATACGGTCTTCAGAATGTTGGATTAACATCCTTATTAGTAAAACACCTTCAACCCCTTGTAGAAAGTAGTTATTTAAATGCTAGTCTAACAATGGGTATATTATTAACGTTTTTGTCAAATGTATTTAATAATTTACCTGCTGTGATGATCGGTACATTATCACTCACTAGTATGGGGCTAGACCTGCATACATTACAACTATCTTATCTGGCAAATGTGCTTGGCAGTGATATTGGTTCATTAATAACCCCTGTAGGAACTCTTGCCACTTTAATATGGATGTACATTTTAAAAAGCAATAGAATTAGATTTACGTGGGGGCAGTATATTAAAGTCGCTGTACTCGTTATACCAATTGGATTGATTACAAGCTTAGTAGCTTTATATTTCTGGAATGTATGGTTTATCTTCAAATAAGGAATTGTCAATATGGACTTGTTCTCAAAGTGTTATCGTCAAACTTATCCCACCTCGCTCCAGATTGAGAATTATGTGTTACTCTCCAAAACAATTGAGCGATTACCCGAATAATGTACACTTAAAAAAGTATCTTATTCGGGTTGTGTCCAATGGAGCCTATCATTTTAATAATTCTCTCAACTCTTCTGTCATCTCTTCCACTAATTCAGGTCGGCCATGAAACTGAGCAGGAGTATTTTGAAACAATTGTATTTGCCAATCCCCTTCCCTTTTTACAACAATCAGTGTATGAAGGGTGTTCACGTTCGGGTTAATATCCGATTGCCCCGGAGGCACCATTCCTGCAATGGCTCGTAAAAGGGCTATCTCGGCACTTAAAAAACGGACTTCCTTCACTTTACTAACAAATCTTGCGGTAGGATGGTGATCAAAGATTGGCTTCAGGTGCGAAAAAATTTCTTGTTTGCCAATTGATTGAGATCCATCAAATCCGATACTCTCGCCATCGTCTGTAAATAAGGCTGCCATGCCCTCAGCACTGCGTTCATTCCATGCATCTAATAGCTTTTTATAAATTGCTTGTACATCTTTTGATTCCATCATTTTACTCCTCTCATTTCTTTTATATTATCGTAATTCAAACCTGAGCATAATTTCAACTTTCGGGCCAGCCCGACCTCAAAAAAAAGGTCAGACCCAAATGAACCAGGACTGATCCTTTATTCCGTAACCACTAATTTTTCCATCTCAATTATTTTTTTAAGATATTCATATTCATTGTTAGCGAGAATATCAATCTCATTGTTCGTGGCCAGGAGAATTTGATTTCGACACTTAGATATTCTTTGAATCATTGGATGAATCGTAAGGCTGGATAAATTAACAAAATCATATATGTCTGTTAAACAAACCGGCAGCTTATAGCCCTTATTACTGCTGGCAATTAACAAGCCGCTATCGCGGAGCTTGGAAACGATGTTCGACCTGAAGTAATGGTGATTGATTTTGTTCACCCGGATGGCATTTAGATTATCAAGAATTTCTTGTGTGAAAACATATTCACTCGGATTTTCTCGTAGATTAAATAATAGAAACTTGAGCAAATCAATCCTGATTTTCTCATCCAAGTCTTCACTGTTTTTATTTTTCTCTAGGTAATGAAGGGTTAAATTCACCGATTGTTGAAAAATAACCTCATCAAACTCCGAGTCCTGATTCCTTGATATGTAATCATGTAAATAATTTTTATAGTTTTGCGGCCATAAATTCATTGCGATGATTTTCTTTTTGATGATTTTATTAAAATGCGGATAATGTTCCGAGTACTGGGTTTGATCATATCCTTTCGCAATCGTCCCAGCGATTATATTTGCCAATTGGAGGAGGATCTCAGATGAGCTGTTGTTAAATCCAAAGGTGGAGTAATTGAATAAATCGGGAATACTTTTTTCGGTGATATAGTTTTTAAATTCGGTCATGAATTCTTTCGATCCCAGTTCAACCAAAACAAGATCGAGCTGATCAAAGGTTCGTTTTAAGTCATCATATATCAACCGATTCATGTATTTAATAAACGTCTTTTCAAACGTGATTCCACAATCTTCTCTAATTTTTCTTTTGTCGACGACGTAGGCATAGATATTAAACGGAAGATCCTTCAGTTCATTTAATAGTTGAATTCTTAGATGGGGGTTGTCGATTTTGTCTGATTGCATAACTTCGGTTGAAAAATATTTTTGTCGAACCTGCTCAACTTCCTGTTCTAACCATTCTTTATTAGACTCTTTTGCTAGAATAGCCACGATAATAAAGTGGGTTGAGACTTCATTATTTTCAAAATCAAAACTATAATCTCCTGATTCGTCGATAAACGCAAATTGGATATCGTTCATTTTCCCACCTCACTCCTAAATTCTTACCTTTTTAATTCAACAAAATAGGCTCGAAAACCTTTAAATAGTTAATTTTTCCTTTAAAAATTGAAGAATAATATGGTTAAAAGTGATCTTGGGATTAGTATGTGGGGGAATGGGAAAATATAACTTTATAAAAAAGATTAGGGATTACTATGATTGTGTGCTATACTCTGTATACCATTTGCTTTACGTTATTCTAATACCCGCCCTACTCGACTGCCGAGTAGGGTTTTTTATGTTTTATTGGACACACAAAAAAAAGACTCTACAAAAGAGTCTTTTTATCTATTGGTTCTTATTATGCTTTGCGAACGTTAGTAGCTTGGGGTCCACGTTGACCTTGCTCTACTTCAAATGTTACAGCTTGACCTTCGTCTAAAGATTTGAAACCTTCGCTTTGGATAGCTGAGAAGTGTACGAATACGTCGTCTCCTGCTTCACGTTCGATGAATCCGAATCCTTTTTCTGCATTAAACCATTTCACTTTACCTTGTTCCATTTGTTGTTTCCTCCTCGTGTGCTTTGCACACATTGTGTTACTATCCTTGCTCAGATCTTCAAGACAGAAAGTTTAGCACTTATTATCCTACCGACAAACAAAAATAATTCTTCCTTACTATAACAGAGACCGCCTATTAATGCAAACCTTCCACACGAAAGATTCACTTGGAGGGTACAATTTTAATCCAACACGATTTTAAATATGATCAATACGATAAACCACATGTGCACCGATTTTTTCCAAAAACAATGGAATAGGCAGAAGGGAATTCTTGATTCACCCGTTGAACCTCTTTGGCAAACTCTACTTCATTTTTGGGAACTTGTGATAAGGAATCCGCCTTTTTCTGCGAATCAATATGCGCTCCTGGTGGAACGAAGCTGCCCGGCTTAAGTGTCACCCCACCGGTAACAAGGGCTCCGGAAGCAATAAAACTACCCTCTCCGACTTGTGCGTTATAGACAATTGCCTTAAAACCAATAAATACTTTTTGATCAATCTGGCAAGGGCCATGAATAAGCGCCCCATGGGCACAAGATACCTCGTCCCCCAAATAAATCGAGTATATCTTTTGGTTAATCTCCATATGTTTGTTTTTTAACCCATGAAAGATTACTCCGTCTTGAAGATTACAGTTGTTTCCAATATAGAATGGCGTCCCTTCATCTGCACGGATACTGACAAAAGGAGCGACAAACGTATTTTTTCTGATCGTAACATCGCCGACAATATAGGTGAATGGACTTAAATAGACAGTTTTATTTATTTTTGGAAAAATAGGGGTTGGATTGACGGACGTTGGCGGATTCGCTCCGACAAAGTAACAATAGATATTAAAAGGACCATTTACATTATTGGAATAATTCCACAAGATAAATTCCCCTTTCTAATCATTGAATTATTCATACTACTTATACGTAAGTTTTCAAGATTCATTCCAAATAGCAGTCATAGAATCATCAAAAAGGCAGTGATTCCCAAATCACTGCCTTTTTCATGTTATTCTTTTGTTAGTTTCACAGATTGTTCGACCTGCTTACCCATTTCTTTCTCTAACTGCTCCATCCGTGCATCAATTGTGCTGTGGAAAAAGGATTGGTTCACTTTTTGTTCTAAACGTTCCAGATAGTTTTCGATATCCTTAAACTTGGATGAAAATTGGTCCGAGTAGGAATTTGATTCTGAAACCTGATTTATTTTGAGATTAGCCCGTGTGACATTTTCCCTACCCATTAATTCCATCCGGCGCAGATGCATATCCTTTAACTTATGTTTCATTTCATCGTGCTTTCTTTCTAATTCACTTAACTGCTCCGAAACTTGTGCAAGCGATGTCTTCAGACGCTCTGCACGTTCAGCATATTGCTGATGCTCTGCAGAGGCAAATTGGTAGAGTTCTGATTCACCAGCGTTGGAAGCAATGTCTGCTTGGTACTTCCTTTTTTCCGCTCGCTCTGTTGCCTGATGATATTCTCGCGTAAATTCTTCCTTCAAACTTGCTTGACGTTCGACTAGTTTACCAACTTTCTCTGTCTCTTGTTCACACTCACGAAGATATTGATTAAGCAAAGCGATTGGACTTTGTTTTTCCTTGTGTTGACGAGTTTCATTCAAATCTGCAATAATGAGATCTTTAATTTTAGTCAATAAGTTGGCCATATTCATTTTCCCCTTTGCAATTATTATTTTTTTAATTCATTCCATTGTTTATCAAAATTTTCAAATGGGTCGGACTCCTTGTTCACTGGTGGCTTTTTATTTTTATTCCATTGTCTATAAACAAGAAATAGTACATAAGCTGCACCTACCCCGATAAGTGCCGGGATATGGTGGATGGTTGCTGATAAAACAATTAAGCCGATGATGATTAACCCAATTTTCCACCCTGTAGATTCCGCCTTCAAAAACTGTTTATAAATGAAGTAAAGAATCGCTAGACTGACAAGTAACCCCACCATCGGACCAATAGTTTTTAGTAAAATAAATGCAGCAATCCCGCCTACTAAAAGTAAACCAAATTTTTTCATGCTATTTTTCCTCCTTTGTTTCATTTAATTTGATCACTGAGCCTTATCATAACTTTATCTTGACTTCATCTTACCTTTTTTCAGGTTGTTTCATAATTGCGCTTTAGCTTGATTTTTCACTACGACTTAAGACGTAGCTGATAACGGACTACATTTAGTGGTACAAAAAAAGCCCACTCTAACTTGACCTTGGAAGTGAGTGTGAGCTATTTTTGATTTTCTTTGTATTTTAGTACTAAAGCATTGTCTTTTAAAAAATTGAAGAGTCAAACTTTTCTTTCCTCAGCTTTTTGATATAATTAAAATATTCCAGTCTGACCATATTATGGTGTAATACTAAAAAGCATTTGCCAATTGGTAGATTCTTTTTTATATAATCCATTTCAGGAGGTTATCTATGTATAAAATCAAGAATAAAGAAAAGCTATTCATTTACACAGGCCCAGATGGTTCAGGTAGAAAAACGGTTGCCAAAATGGTAGCGACCGCTTTTGATATGGAGACAGTCATCTCCTACACGACTCGCTCCCCTCGTCACTATGAAAAGAATGGGGAAGACTACCATTTTATTAATGAGGACACATTCAAAAAGATGGAAGAAAATCAGGAATTTCTTGAATGCGTTGAAATCGATGGTATCCATTATGGCATTCGCGAAGAGGACATTGTTAAAGCATTCGAATCCCACAACCTCGTATACCTCACATTAAATCCCGAAGGAACTGAAAAATTAAAACAGATGTATGGTGATCGTGTCATGCGCTTTTTCATCTATGCCGACCGCGATACGGTTATTGAGAGACAAAAGGAACGACAAGATAATGATCAAGACATTGCCCGCCACATGGCTCATTATGATGAAACCATGAACTATAAAAATAGCTGTGAACATGCCTTTGACAATTATGATTCGCCGCAGATTTCCTTTCAAGTCAGTGAAGTCATTGAAGATTTTCTTGAAAGAGATATTATAGTTACTGACTAATAGATAGAAAAAAGGTGTCAGGCACTCGATTGGTGCCTGACACCTTTTTTTAATCAGAGATTATCAGCTTGTTAATTTTTCAATTTCATTAAATACGGCTTCATAATCTTCTTTTTTGTCTGCTTTAAATGAGGTATTTATGTAGGTTATCACGCCAGTTTTATCTACCAAGAAAACTGAACGAATCGCTGTTCCGCCTTTTTCGTTTAAAACATAGTAACTTTTTACCGTTTCTTTAAACCAATCGGATAATAATGGGTACGGCAGGGTTCCCATACTCGCTGCAAAAACTCTATGAGAGTGGATATGGTCCACACTAATCCCAAGTACTTCAGCATCTAATTGCTCAAATCTCTTGTAATCCTCTTTCCAAGAGGAAATTTCCTTAATTCAGCCTGGTGTAAAGTCCATCCCATAAAAGGCAACGACGATGTTTTTCTGTCCGCGATAATCAGACAAAGCAATCTTTTCCTTTGTCGTCGCCGATAAAGAAAAGTCTGGGGCGACGTCCCCGATCTTTAATGAACCTACCATGACATCTCCCTCCTCTTTTAGTGGTTCCTGAACTCATTTATTTCCCTTTTTTGCTAGTTGGGTCCTGAATCGGTACATGCTTTGGCCGTTCTGGATAGGTACCCTTTCCTTCATCTGGACCGGTAAGATCATTTCTTTGGTCTAGAACTTTCCCGGAATATTCAATTGGATTATTCTTCGGCATTGTCTCACCTCCTCTCCTATTGATGACCGCAATTAACTCACTTAGCTTTTCTTATTTGTAAATTTCAGTTTCTGCTCGGCTTCACTCATATTCGGATTACTTCTGGGCTGGCTTTTGTTTAACGCCTTTTTTAATTCAATAGTAGCATCGTCGCCTGTATTGTATTTTTGGTCCATGCTGTTCCCTCCTTTTAGTTTAGTTTTATTATGAACCTAATTAAAAATGTTTAAAACGGTACGAAATAATTTATAATAAAAGTCCTACAAACCTTGATATATAGCCATTTCTTGAAATAGCTTAAAATGCAAAATAAATTCAATCCGGCATGAAACCGGCACGAAATTGGAACGGTGCCTACACGTGCTAAAGCCTTATTAATTAAGGTTTTTTCAGGGTATTAAAATGTTTTGACATTTTCAACATCGGAATAATAGAAAGGTTTTTTTTTCAGGTTCTTGAAAAGAAGTGACAAATGCTTTGATAATTGGAAAACAATCTCGTTACTATTCAGCCTATTTTTGTCTATTAAAATTCCCACCACTGTTCCACTGTGAGCAACAACAATTCCGCCTTGAAATGCATGTGCTAATTTTTCCATTTCCAAAAAATAAGGTTTTGTTAATATTTTTTGATTCACTCGTGCACTAATCGTTGTTGCCTTACAAATAAGAGAAAACTCGTTTTTACTGAACCCTTCTCTGACCCAATGATATGCTTCTGAAAATAGCTGTTGATCATATCGATCATATGCTTTTTTAAATTGATTAAATTCAATTGTATTTACGGCTCCCCCGAGGTCTATCCCTACAAGGATGAATGGCGGTAAAACTCCAAAGCTTTCAATAAGATTACCGTGTATATAATCATAAGCTACAACCTCATCATACATAACACCATCTGTTGGCTCAATCTTAGCGGCTATTGAAGAGATCAAATCTTTCGTTAGGGGGAGCGAGTAACTATGAGCAATTGCTTTCATAGATGCTACAATATCTGCAGAACTACTTGCCATCCCTTTGCCCTCTGGAATATTTGAACGAATGTTTAGTTTGCCGCCCCCCTTCAAACCAAACTGATGTAATAACAATTCTCCAGCTTTAATTGCTTTTACCTTTGAATTCACACCTGTTATTTCTGATGAAGTTGGATCTGGGATGAAGATGGCCTCACTTCTTAAACTTTGGATTGGAAAAGTAATTAAAAAAGGCCGTTCGTCTATTATCCCTTGAACAAGTTCTCCAAATGTTCCATTACAACTTCCCTTACCTATTTTCATTGTGAAAGCTCCTATTTCATCCACAGTTCAACCAACCAGGAAGTGATAACTGTTTGGACACCCTTCATTGGCTAATCCGACTTTTTGGGAATTCCTTCATTTTTTGTTCAATCAAATCAAGCTTTACGTGCGACCTTACATGATCCGCTAACAGATCAAATGCTTCTTCACGCAATTGGTTGAAGGATACACGCTGATGAATCGGCTCCAATCCTTTTCCTTGACGAATCTGATTCAGCAGCTCCTTACGAAATTCATCATTATGAAAAATCCCATGAAAGTAAGTACCAATGATTCTTTCATCTGCGGTTTTACAGCCATCTATTCGGCCTTGTGTATCAATTAGTCCCCGGGAATCTCGGGTCGTCCCCGTTTCTCCCATATGAATCTCATAACCTGACACGTTGAAATGTTTGCCGTTAAGGTGTAAGAGTCCGTTTGATGACACGGTTGTCTTGTCTTTTGTAATGGTCGTCCTGATGGGCAGTAAGCGGAGACCTTCGATTTCTTGGTGAAGTGACTCAATGGCAAATGGATCCTCGATTTTTTCACCGAGCATTTGATAGCCGCCGCAGATTCCAAATAGAAGGGATTCGTTCATTTGCTGCAATTCCACGATTTTCTCGGCGATACCACTTTTTCTTAAAAACAGCAAATCTTCGATCGTATTCTTGCTCCCAGGAAGAATCACTAAATCTGGGCTGTGTAATTGGTCTGCTCTTGTAATAAACCGGACATGGCAATCAGGTTCGGCAAAAAAAGGATCGACATCGGTGAAATTGGAGATTTTCGGATACTGAATCACCGCAATATCAAGTTCTTTTTCGGTATTTCGGACCGATGTATATTGATTTAATATCACGGAATCCTCGGCATCGATGTTTAAATTCTCCACATAAGGAATCACTCCCAGAACCGGTTTTCCTGTATATTCCTCAAACCATGTTAATCCAGATTCCAAAAGCCGTATATCACCGCGGAATTTATTGATGATGACGCCGATGATTCGGTCACGGTCATTAGGGTCCATGAGCTGAAGGGTTCCTACTAAACTGGCAAAAACTCCGCCTTTTTCGATATCCCCAATCAAAATCACAGGGGCGCCAGCCATTCTTGCGACCCGCATATTGACCATTTCCCTGTCATTCAGATTAATCTCGGCAGGACTGCCCGCCCCTTCAATGACAATCCGTTCATACTTTTCTGATAGAACAGCAAGCGATTCTTTAATAAGCTCAATACCCGTTTGAAAGAATTCCTTGCGATACGCACTGGCTTCCAGATTTTTATACGGTTTTCCATGGACCACAATTTGGGATTGGTTATCCCGATTCGGCTTGAGCAGAATCGGATTCATATCAGTTGTCGCCTGAATCCCTGCTGCTTCAGCCTGGACCCCTTGTGCTCTTCCTATTTCTTTTCCATCCACTGTGATATAAGAGTTTAACGCCATATTTTGTGACTTAAAAGGAACCGTTTTATATCCGTCCTGGGCGAATATACGGCAAAAGGCCGTCACGACGACACTTTTGCCGACATCCGAATTGGTACCTTGAAACATCAATTTAAGAGCCTTAGCCATCTTCTTTGTTCTCCTTACATTTCTTGATTTAATTTCCGACCACCAGGGCACCATTAACTCCCCCAATATGTCTTGTCATGGGTCACATACTAGGTTGATGGAACTCGTTGCCGTATGCCACTCGCACTTTTCTTGGCAAACAAAAACCATAATACAAAGAAAAACCGGACTATAAAACAAAATCCGGTTGTCTATCCTCTAATTATGGTGATGATGATGTTCATACCCATGTTCTTCCGCATATTTACGGAAATTTTCTAAATCTTGCATTCCAGTCGAAGTACCGTTTAAGGCCTGATTCATACGATCTAAGAGTACCGTTCTTAGCTTTGGATGATAGCCAAAATACTGAGCAATATCAATTGATATATGCGGGAAAGACGCTTTAAATTGTTCGGCCATTTTATTCATTCTTTCCATTAAAATTCCCGTAAATAAAAAATACGGCAGCATGATGATTTTTTTTGCGCCTAATTTAATGCACCGTTCCATCCCATCCTCCACAGTTGGCGTCGTTACCCCCATAAAGGCACTTTCAACAATAGGTACATTTAATTTCTCCCACAATAATCTGCTGATTTTATAAAAATCACCATTAGCATATGGATCGCTGCCGCCACGTCCAATTAATAAAATGGCCGTATCCTCATGCTTTTGATCTACATCAAAACCTGCTTCAGCAAGTCTTGTTCTTAAAATTTCAAAAACTTCCTCATGAACACCTATCGTTTGGCCATAAGTAAATCGAACATCTGGGAAATGCTCTTTAGCATGTTCTATCTCTGCAGGAATGTGCAGTTTTGAGTGTCCTGCATGTAATAATATGATGGGAATTACATGGATTTCATCTGCACCTTTTTCAACACACAACTGAATCCCATCCTCAATATTTGGTGATGCAAATTCTAAAAAACATGTTTCTACTAAAAGGGCTGGATCAATGTATTCTTTCATTTGCCCGACAAATTCGCGAACTTCTATATTCCCTGCCTCAAGCCTGCTGCCATGTCCAACAAATAATACAGCTTTTTTCATCGGTCCATTACCTTTCTTGTATTTTTCAATTCCTTTTATGCGATCTTCGCTGCGTTTCCGCACACCGTGCTCCATTGAATATATAATCGCATCTTCTTTAACTCCTTCATGAACAACATCACGTGCAGTTTCTTCATTTTGAACCGAATACCATGTCCCTTTTGGGTAATCAATTACGACGCATTTATCTTTACAGCGGCCGTTACATCGTGTACGCGATGTATGAATATGCTCATCTAAACGGTTTTTCCGGATTTCGTCTCGAATTTGCTGCGTGACCTCCTCAGCTCCTGCTCCCATACAGGTTGCCCCATTGCAAATGAGTAAGTGACGCTGCATTTGCGTTAAATTCCATGTTGTCATAAAGTGACCTCCCCCTCTCCCATCATTTTTTAACCACTATGTCTATTTGTTATATCAACAGTTCCCCCGATTAAAGCCCCAATTAGTAATGTCAATAGTCAAAACGAAACTTAGTCATGTAACTTCATTGGCTCCCAACTAATGATCGCCGCATAGAATGGGTAACGGTATACATGCTGGCCATCCTCCATTGCTATAAAGCGTTCGAGTGATGCTTTCACATCTGCCATATCAAACCGAGGTGATAAGATTTTTTTGCTTTGTGCTTCATATAATTGCTGCAATGTATCATAACGATACTCACGCTCCAGCTTAAGCATTTCACAATTTGCATAAATCCCTAACTGATACAGCATATTTAAGATGGTAATATAATCACGGCGAGGATGTTTAATGTCATAGCCAAACTGCTCATCTAAAATAACGTAATGCGGTTGAATAGGTCCTGTTGTTAAACCAATGATGGCGCGCTTCTTGGCAAGACTGTTCATTTTTTTCAGCGCCGCATTCATTTCATACATCCGATAAAAGCAGTTCACCCCAATAACAACATCATGCTGCTCCATTTGTGCTTCTTCCCATTTACTATGAATGAACTGAACATTTGAATCGTTTTCAAAGTATAGTTTTAAATAAGAAAGCACACTTTCAGAACCATCTACTAATTTTAAACTTTTAACATCTTGACGGAGTTGGAAGGTATAGTTGCCCCATCCCGGCCCAATTTCAATACAAGTTGAATTTTGGGGGATATGTTGTTTCATGTTTTCGTAAATTTTTTTTGCATAGTTATCTGTTTGCTTGTATGTTTTTTTCTTCATGGACTGAGCCCAATATGCTTCTTCCAGCACATCATCAATCATTCTTTCTGGCATCTTGCCATGCCAGTCTAACATGCCTGCTTTCCACAGCTTTTCAAAATCAAATTGTAAAGGGGAACCTTTTATCATTGAATTTTCTCCTCAATCTCGACAACATAAATGGACAATCCATCTCTGGTGAATTGGGTGCCAGTTAGTGATTTAAACATGGCGTTCTGGCTGCTTAAAACTCAAGCCCCATCATCGCTTTGACATCCTGTTCCGCATAATAATGTTTTGTGGCATCAATCGTTGACACTAAATCAGCTAAACCTAGTAGAGATGGATGTGCAGAACGGCCTGTGATGACAAGGTGCATCGTTGTAGGACGGTTTTGTATGGCCGCTAACACCTCTTGTAATGGCAATACATCATCGATTGGAAAACGTGTGATGGCTAACGCATTATTCAACTCATCCAGCACTAAAACATCTGTTGTTTCATCATTTAGCTCTTCTTTTACAGCCTGCCAGGCTTTCGCAAGTGCTTCGCGATGCTCCTCCGGTGTTTTCGTCCATGTAAAACCGACACCTAATTGCACTGTTTCAACACCAAGTTTTCGCAGGGCAATTTGTTCACCATATGTACGATCAGGTGATTTAATAAATTGAAAGTATTTCACCTTCATCCCGCGGCCAATTGCGCGTAATACAACACCAAGTGAAGCAGTTGTTTTTCCTTTGCCTTCTCCTGTATAAACTAACAGCATCCCCTGTCGTGCCATGTACAAACCTCCCTATAGCCAAGTTGTTTTTTCTGCAAATGGTGTACGCTTTTTCGCGGAAGTGATTTCTTCTGCAGGGTAACCAATGCATAACGTCCCTACTAATTGCTCTCCATCCGATGCACCGATAAAATCATGTAATGCTGTATCATGCACCAAGCCAACACCGCGTGTACGCCATACCATGCCTAAACCCTGCTGTTCGGCCATTAACCACATCGACATAATCGCACAGCTGACTGCAAAGGTATTATCTTTGGTTGCACCTTCATCACCTTCGACAATGGCAGATGTCACCACAATGACAAGCGGTGTTTTTGTGATGGCTTCCATTGAGCTTTCCACTAAATGTGGTTTTGTTGGGAAACGTTTTTGTAAATAATCGAGCGCCACCTGCTCATAACGTTTTAAGCTGTCACCCTGTAATACATAGAAATGCCAGGGCTCACGCATTCGGTCATTTGGTGCAAACGTTGCAGCTTCTAATAACGTCTCAATTTTGTCATGTTCCACTTCGCGCGTTTCAAATTGGCGAATCGCACGACGCTTTTTAAATGCATCTAACATAATTCATGCTCCTTTTCTATAAACCAGGCAATTTGATCCCGTACACTAACTACCTCGCCAACTAAAATCATGGATGGATTAGAGATACGATGGATTTGAATATCTTGTGCAATCGTAGAGAGATGGCCTGTAATCGTACGCTGATTTTTGGTTGTGCCCCATTCAATGACGGCAACAGGGGTTGCTTCACTTTTGCCATAGGATATTAAGCTTTTCGTAATATGCTCGATATTGCCAATGCTCATATAAAAGGCCACCGTATCAATTTGAGCAAGCGCGGACCAATTTAAAAAGTCATGCTCCTTTTCCGGGCGCCCATGACCTGTAACAATCGCAAAGCTTGCAGCATGATCACGATGTGTTACAGGAATCCCTGCATAAGCTGGCGCAGCAATCCCCGCTGTAATACCCGGCACGATTTCAAATGGAATATCGGCTTGCCGTAACATCGCGGCCTCTTCTGCACCACGTCCAAAAACAAATGGGTCACCGCCTTTTAAGCGGAGAACCTGCTTGCCAAGATTGGCTTTTTCCACTAACACACGATGAATTTCATCCTGAATCAGTCCATGCCTTCCTGGTTCTTTTCCACAATAAATCAGCTCGGCGTCTGCTTTCGCATGTTTTAATAATTCAGCATTCACCAGACGGTCATATAAAATCACATCTGCTTGCTGAATGCACTCTAATCCACGAATCGTCAATAGTTTTGGGTCACCAGGGCCAGCTCCTACAATATATACAAATCCACTCACCGTTTTTCTCCTATACGCTGCTGCAGCCACGCTTCACATTTTTGTTTTTCACCTTGCTCCATCCATTGTAATAACTGTGGATTCAGGAGCTCTGCTAATAGCTGTTTTTTCGCATCGCCCGTAAACACTTGTAAAATTCGCTGACGCGCTTCCTTTAAAAATGAAACATACTGCGCGTAATGTACTCCAAATTGCTCTTCTAAATCCGTCTTTACTTTACGTGTCAGACCTGGACTTGCTCCAGACGTCGATACAGTCAATAAGAAATCACCACGGCGAACGACTGCTGGATTGATGAAATCAACACGTCCCTTTGCATCCGCACGGCTGAGTAATTGCCAATGCTGTGCCGCTTCTTCCACTGCATTATTTACCTCTTCGTCATTTGTAACGGCGAAAATCAGTGCTGCATCATCTAAATCAGCCGGTACAAATGCTTTTTCTTTCCATGTCACAAGCCCTTCATTGATGTAGTGCTGCAATTTTTCGGTTACAGCTGGGCTTATCACTGTCACTAGTGCCTTTGTTGGCAGCAGAGCTTCTACCTTTTGACGAGCTACATGTCCGCCCCCAACAATAACAACCTTTTTATAGTCAATATTCATTAATAGTGGGAAATAATTCATTGTTTACCTCCAAACATGCTGTCAGCCAATTTTTCACAAGCTGTGGATTCGAAGCAAAATGAAAGTGTGTATATCCAGCAACAATATTTTTATGTAGATAACCTTCCTGCTGAGCACGAAAACGGCCTTTACTAAAATAAGCTGGTGATGTATGCTCCCCCTCATACGTTGAGTAATGGAACTCATGCCCTTTTGCCTGCTCCCCTTCATTGATTAGAAAGTTGCCTGGAACACCTGTAATTTCCCGGTATCCAAGTGCCGCTAATTTATCTTGCATCCGCACACGTCCTGGAATGATCCCGAGCATCGGGAATACCTGTCCTTGACGATTCACCATTTCCTCTGTTAAATACATAAAACCGCCGCATTCCGCTAATGTTGGCACCCCTCTCTCAAGCGCGGCTCTTATTGATTGCTTCGTTTCCTCATTTTTCGCCAATACTTCAGCAAACTCTTCTGGGAAACCGCCGCCGATATACAGCCCCTGAGCTTTTTCTGGAACTTCTTCATTTTGTAATGGAGAGAAGTAATGTAATGTAGCACCATATGTACGGAGTAATTCTAGATTTTCTTCATAATAAAAGTTAAAGGCGGCATCCTTTGCAACTGCAATATGTATTTCTTCTATTTGCGGCTGAGCATCAAAGATAGATTCAGATACGTCCAATGATTGTGTTTTTGTAATTTCCAGCAGTTGTTCAATATCCACTGTTTCTTCGATTGCTTCTGCAAGACTATCAAAATATGAATCTAAATCACCACGTTCAATGGCTGGCACTAAACCCAGATGACGGCTTGGCATCAAAGGGACAGCTCCTTTTGGCAGATAGCCAATGACAGGAATTCCACATTCTTGTTCAACTGCTGCCTTGACAATTTCAAAATGGCTTTTACTTCCTAATTGATTGGCAATAACACCAACAATATTGGAGCTTTCATCTAACATTTGAAATCCTTTGACAATCGCAGCCGCACTTCTTGCCATACTTGCTGCATTGACAATTAATATGACAGGGCTTTTTGTAATCTCACTAATATGAGCAGCAGATCCTTCATTTGATAATGGAGATTTGCCATCATAAAAGCCCATCACTCCTTCAATAACAGCTGCATCTGCATCTTGACTCGCTCTTGCGACAATGGCACGAACTGTATCATGGGACATCATGAAACTATCAATATTACGAGAAGGGCGTTGTGTGACAGCTGTATGATACGTTGGGTCAATATAGTCTGGGCCGCATTTAAAGCCCTGGACTGTTAATCCACGCTTCATAAGCGAACGCATGATGCCGATTGTGAAAGTTGTTTTTCCAACGCCGCTTCCTGTACCGGCTAGTACAAATCGATTCATCGTACTTCCTCCTCAAAGTTGACACGTGCAATAGATATAGTCACATTTCCGCTTTTCTTTTTCTCCAGCAGTAACTCTTTCGCATTCGCATAATGCAATGCGGCAGGCTCACTGACCCCATAGGCACCTGTATATTTAAAGACTGTTTCCGATGGATTTTGCATCGGTATTTCATTTAGCTGGTCAGGTGTGTAAGTTACAAACGGCCAATTATGTTTAGCAGTTAATTCAAGCAGGCCTATTTCGTTTTTCTTTAAGTCGATGGTCGCAACTGCTTTGACACTTTTTTTACTTAAACACAGCTCAGCTAATGTTTCATCTATGACTTGTTCAATTTCTGCCATTGCCGTACCACGATTACAGCCAATGCCAAGTACAATTGATTTTGGACGATACACAACTCCGTTCTCGAGTAGCACTTCTTCATGTTCCTCAATTAACCGATCTGTAATAAGTAGTGCCGCTTGTGGCTTTGCCATGATCGCGTCATCTATTGTTGGATAAATTTTTAAATTGTCAGGCATTGAGCGATCGTACATCCACCAATTTTTTTCACCCGTTTCCTGCACGATCGCAACATGCTCTTCATTGACAACCGATGCACTAACAGGTGTTAATTTTTCTTCACTATCCCACATCCACCCAAATTGGGCGCCAAATAAATCCACGGGAATTGTTTTTTGAACATCTGAAGCTGTTGTTACAACTGGTGCAGCACCAATCGCTTTTGCAAATTCATGAGTTAAGGCATTGGCACCGCCAATATGCCCCGATAATACGCTGACGACATACTGACCTTTATCATCCACCACTAACACTGCAGGATCTTTCTTTTTATCAATCAAAAGCGGAGCAATCATGCGAACGACAGCACCGAGGGAAATGATGCAAATGATTCCTTTATACTGCTGGAACAAAGCGGGCAATATTAGGCGAACCGTACCATCAAATAACTGAATTCGGCGCGTTTCTTCGTCGCCCTGCTCGAATTTCTTCATATAATAAAGGTCCACATATGGAAATTTTTCCACATAGCTTCTTGCATGTTCCACCCCATGTTTCGTTATAGCAACGAGGGCATAGGGTTTGCGCTTTTCTATTACAGGAATTTCCCCTTCACGTAAACTAATCATTCGCCCGTCACACCTTTGCGGAAGCCATGAGTAAAGGCTTTGTCATAAAGCTTCGAACGATAATTTTTTTCATGGATATGCGGGTCTAATGCCCAGCCTGCTAGAATCATCGCATGCTTGCGAATGCCATTGACACGCATTGCTTCATCTAATTCAGACAATGTTGTCCGCACAATTTTTTGGTCTGGCCACGAAGCACGTTGTACAACCGCAACTGGTGTATCGTCTGCCCATCCCGCTGCCTGCAATTCTTTCGTTATTTTCTTTGTTAATGTCGCACTCAAAAACATAGCAATCGTACAGTGATGGCTTGCCAGTGCCTGTAATTTTTCACGTTCAGGCACAGGGGTGCGTCCTTCAGCCCGTGTTAAAATAAGCGTTTGGGTTAAATCAGGAATCGTCAGCTCTGCCCCAACAGCTGCTGCAGATGCAAAAACAGAACTTACACCTGGTACAACTTCATAGCCAATCTCATGCTGCTTCAAAAGTGCCACTTGCTCCATCGTTGCCCCGTACATCGCCGGGTCGCCTGTATGTAAACGTACAACCTTTTTGCCTGCATTGACACGCTCGATAATACAATCCACCATTTCCTGCAGATGCATCCCTGCTGTGCGGATAATTTCTGCCGACTCCTTCGCTTCCGCTACTAACGTTTCGCTTACGAGTGAATCAGTATACATCACAACATCCGCTTCTTTTAATAGCTTTAAACCTTTCACCGTGATTAAATCCGGATCTCCCGGACCTGCTCCAATAATCCAAATTTTCTTCATTATTTGCGCACCACCATACATGATAAGTAATTTAATTCTGCACCCCGTAGTTCATTGATCTTCCAAATTACCTCTTCATCAGATGTAACTTTTGTAACGACATGTGCTTTTTCTAATAAATTCATTTCCTTCAGTAGATCGAGCATTGCGTCTATAACTTTTGCTACTTTGATAAAGACGATTGCATCGTGGTTTTCAATTACTCGGCGCATTTCTTCCATGTCCTCCGTAGCAGGAATCATGGCGACATGGTCATCACCATCAGCCAATGCAATCCCTAAGCGATTAACAGAACCATTAAACGACGAAATGCCTGCTACCGTTTCAATCAGAACATCAGGGTACATCGATTTCATTAAATTCATTAAATGTATAAATGTGCTAAACAGCATCGGATCCCCTTCAGTTACAAAAGCTACATCTTTTCCTTGAACTAAAAAGCTATAAATAGCTTCCACTGATTTTGTCCACTCAGTACGCAGGGTATCTTCATCTTTTGTCATAGGGAATACCAAACCAAGCATCTCTTTTTCTGCCGGGTTAATATACACTTCAACAATACGATGGGCATAAGATTTACTGCCCTTTAATTTTTTGGGATAAGCTATGACTGGGCTTTCCTGCAATCTGCGAAATGCTTTTACTGTGATTAATTCTGGATCTCCCGGCCCAACACCTAATCCAAATAAGGTTCCCATTCTCATGATTCTTTTCCCTCTTTCTTTGCTGTCACTATATAGATTGGATTTAACGGTTCAAAACGTGTTAAATTTAAGATTGGCTTACTTTTTGAAATTTGTGCCTGTAATATCGATACTTCACAGCCTAATACTTTTAGATGCTGCAGCGCTTCTGCCAGATTTTCGATCGTTGCAATATTCATAACAAGGCGTCCATTTGGCTGTAAGCGTGAAATACATGTTTGCAATAAATGCTCCATATTTCCACCGTTACCGCCAATAAAAATCGCATGCGGATCTGGAAATTCATCCAGACGGTCAGGTGCCTTCCCCAGCACTGCAACAAAATCTGTACGATGTTTTAATTGATTTTCCAGGCAATTTTCAAGGTCACCCTCATTTTTTTCAATTGCATACACGGCACCTTCCCGAGCCATTTTCGCTGCTTCAATCGCAACTGATCCTGTGCAGGTTCCTATATCCCAAACAATGCTATTTTCCTTAATCCCTAACTCCTGCAGACAAAGCGTCCGAATTTCTCTTTTAGTAATCAATCCTTTATCTGGCTTTCGCTGAAGAAATGCATCATCCGGAATTCCAAGAGAAGAACGTTCCACTACCTCACGCTGTGTTAAAATCACAACATTCAATGGAAAAAAGGAGGTTTGCTCCATTTCGTCCAATGTGAAATAGCGACAGCGCTCGTTTTTACCTTGTAGATTTTCAGCAACGAAGGCATCATATTCTGTCATGCCAAAACGCTTTAAATACGTTGCAATTGCCTGCGGAGAATTCGTTTCGTCTGTTAAAACAGCAATTTTTTTACGTCCATCAATTCTTTGTGCAAACCCTTTAATAGAACGGCCGTGCAAGCTGACAATATACGCATCCTGCCAGCTTTCCTGCATTTTAGAAAAAGCAAGCTGTACCGAGCTGGTATAAGGATAAATCTCTAATGAAAGCTTCTTCGCAAGTAAACTGCCAAGTCCATAAAACAGTGGGTCACCAGACACTAAAATAACGGCATTCCGCGTTTCTTGCTGTAATTCAGCTATTAACGCTGACAAACCACCTTTGATTACTCTTTTCTCTTTTTTATATTCCGGGAAAAATTTTAAATGACGCTCCCCGCCTACAAGCACATCACATTCATTGATCCACTCAGCATATTGGGGGAGCAATCCTTCCGCGCCATTATCCCCTATACCAATCATCTTCATCCAATTTGTCAATATTCTCAGCCTTTCCTAAACAGTCTCCATTCATGGCATACAAGGTTGTCGATACTTTCATGTCAGTATCCATATGATTCAGTGCATAGTAGCAGCAGTTTTTGCAAAGTGCTGCAAAGAATGCCTCGTTTCCCTGAAGCATTTCACCAACCTGTGAAGCTGTATTCGCCTGTAAAATTTCTCGCTGTGCCTCCTCATCAACACCCACTTTATTGGCAATACCTGCTAAAAACTCAAAGCTAATCGGTGCACTTTTTGAGTGAACCATCATAACGCCTTGGGCAACTTTTGAGAACTTCCCCATCATCCCTACTAACGAGACTCTCGGAATCTTCTTCCGTGCAATATTTTTTAACGTAAAACCAACAAAATCGCCCATTTCTATAAATGCTTCTTCTGGTAAATGAGGATACTGCTGCATAGCATATTTTTCACTGCGTCCACCCGTTGTAATGACTAAATGCTCACATCCTGATTCCTTTGCTACATTGATCGCTTGTACGATACTTGCCATATAAGCAGAACTTGAAAACGGAACAACTGTTCCTCGTGTACCTAATATCGAAATTCCACCGATTATGCCTAACCGCCCATTCAATGTTTTTTCAGCAATTTCTTCACCATCTGGTACGGAAATGACCACTTCAATTCCACAATCCAATTTATATTTCTCAATTGCTTCTTGTACAACACCACATATCATTTTACGTGGTACGGGGTTTATCGCTGCCTGACCCACTGGTACTGGTAGTCCAGCTTTTGTCACACGCCCTACACCAACCCCGCCATCTAAATGAATGCCTTTTTCTTTGGAATAACAAACGGTACTCTGAATTCGTGCTTGATGCGTAGCATCAGGGTCGTCCCCGGCATCTTTGATCGTTTCACACATTACCCGGTCATCTGACACTTGAAATGCGGATACTTTAAATGTTGCATACTGGCCAACCGGTAAATAAATCGTGACTTCATCTGGTACCTTTCCTACGACAAGAGCTTGCAGTGCTGCCTTTGTCATCGCTGTTGCACAAGCTCCTGTCGTGTAGCCGTGACGCATTTGTGAAGGATCTTTTTTATTTCGTTTCTTTTGCTCGTTCATCCGCCATAATCGAAATGGCATTAAGTGCAGCGACCGTCACTGTACTGCCACCCTTTCTCCCTGCGTTCGTAATAAATGGAATCCCTTCCAGCACTGCTAACTCCGCTTTCGACTCTGCTGCTGATACAAAGCCGACTGGCATTCCAATAATTAAATCCGGTTTTGCCACACCGTCTTTTATTAAACGAATTAACTCCAGCAGCGCGGTTGGCGCATTACCAATGGCATAAATTCCTCCTTCATGTAAACGCGTTGCTTTTTGCATGGAAATAATAGCCCGTGTTGTTCCTTGAGCCTTTGCTTCCTTTGAGACATCTTCATCCGCAATATAACAATGTAAGTCCCCGCCATGTTTTTGGAATCGTTTCCGACCTGAACCACTTTCAATCATTTGTACATCCGCCACTACATGACGGCCCGCTAAAATGGTTTGAATCCCTGCCTCAATGGCATCAGGTGTAAAAATCATGCTGCGGCCTAACTCAAAATCTGCTGAAGCGTGAATCACCCGCCGAACAACTAGCCATTGTTCATCTGTAAATGAATGTTCGCCCATTTCTTCTTTAATAATGGCGAAACTGTGATCATAAATCTTGTCTGGATCGACCGTTAAAGGAATAAATTTTGTATTAAAGTTCATGTTTGCCATGAATAAAACCTCCTAATAGTTGAGTTACTTCTTCGAAAGAAGTACCAAAATTTTCATATTCTATCGCTGGCCGCTTTATTAAAATTACTGGAATCCCTAATTGCAGAGCAGCTGTCATTTTTTCATCAATAGAGCCCACTTTGCCACTTTCTTTTGTAATCATTAGAGTCACATTATATTGCTCACATAGTGCTTTATTTAAAGATTCCGAAAATGGTCCCTGAATCGCAATAATGTCCTTTTGTCTGATACCTAAACTATTGCACTTTTCCATGTTCCCTATATTTGGAAGCATTCTGCAAATAAGCCGAATTTCATCACGCATTAAATATTTGGTGAATATTTCCAACGTTTTGCTTCCTGTTGTCAGCATGATCGTCCCTTTATGAGATTGAGCTAATTTAGCTGCTTCTTCATAACTTTCAACTTCTGTAATTAGTGGAGAAATAAACTGTTCTTCCGGCCTTTCATAACGAATATAGGGAATATCACATGCTTGTGCTGCTGCCATTGCGGTTTTCGACGCTTCTTCCGCATATGGATGGCTGGCATCGATGACACAGGTCATCTTTTGCTTCTGGATAAGCGCCATCATGTCATCAACTGATAACCGCCCGACTTGATAAGGAATATGGTGGGCCTTTAAACTTTCGGCTGCAGATTCTGTGACAACTGTTGCTAATAAAGGATAGCCTTGATTTTGCAATTGAATGGCTAATGCTCTCGCATCACTTGTGCCTGCTAAAAATAAAATCATGTCTTCCTCCTAATCTCCACATGGTGCCGGCTCGACTTCAATTTTGGAGCTCATATCCTGATAGTTAAAATACTGAATTTTTTTCACTCTTTTAAAATATTTAAAAAGGCGTTCATTTGGATGAGCATTTTGTTTGTACTCTTCTATAATTTTCGTTAATAACGGCAGTAGCTGATCTGGTTCAATTCCTTCTGCTGCTGGCTGCGCTGCATGGGCTGTACGGCCAACAGGCTTTGCGCCAATGAATAAATCAAATTTTTTCTTGCGGTAAACGATTCCGATATCATCGAATACTGCCCGATAACAGGCCATACCACAGCCGTTGAAACCAATATGTAATTCTTTTGGAAGATTTAAGCCTCCTAATTTTGCTGCTATTTCTTCTGCATATGGAATCGATTCTGCTTTTTCACCGTAGCAAAAATCACAAGCTTTTACATTTAATACATCGCCCACAGGCATGACAATTAAATCATTTTGTTCAAGTTTTTCAACAATCGATTCCGGCTGATCTGTTGGAATCTTTAGTAAAAAACGATGGTCCGGTGTATATTCCATGGTGCCTGTCTCGCCAATGGTTTCTGCCAATACGCGCATTTGCTCTGGCTTAATAAATTTATTAGCAACACCAGGTGAAACTGCAAATTCAAATATATTTTCGATCGGCTGGTGAACCAAATGCGGATGTTCTATTTCCGATTTTGACACCATAGATAAAGCCTTTAAGGCCAAATCTAATGAGCTTACTTCCTGTTTTTTTCTTTCAATTTGCTCATAACCAGCTTGCGCTTCCCCTGTTTCTTGATTTAATGCCCATGGTTCGGCTTCCTTTTTCAAACGCTGATGCGGTCTTAAGCTTTGCTTTTCTTCACCTAACGTATATTTACGCTGATAACCTCGAGGGGTAATGATTTTATTGTCATAAAAGAAAGTAGAAGAATTCCCGATAATAACCGTTGTCAACATTCCTATATCATGTTCAAGCATTTCAGCCAGTGTTGTCAGCACTACATTTTGATTTTCACGATAGGCACTTTTCACAAGTCCCACCGGTGTTTCAGGCGAACGATATTTTAATAGAATATTTTGTGCCTCTACGATTTGGCGTGTCCGTCGACCGCTTTTCGGATTATATAAAGCTATTACGAAATCTGCCATCGCAGCTGCTTCAATACGCTTTTCTATTACAGTCCAAGGTGTCAAATGATCACTTAGACTGATCGTGCAGGAATCATGCATGACTGGCGCACCCAATAGACTTGCACAAGAATTAATGGCTGAAATACCTGGAACAATTTCTACTGCAATTCCTTCTTGTTCAGTCCACCCCTTTTCAATCAGCACTTCATACACTAATCCAGCCATACCATAAACGCCTGAATCTCCGCTGGAAATGACTGAGACAATATGGCCTGCTTCAGCTTTTTTAACTGCATCCTGTGCACGTGACACTTCTTCTGTCATCCCCGTACTGACAATGGATTTTGCTGTCACGAAAGGTTCAATTAGCTCCACATATGTTTTATAGCCAATAATACAATCACTTTGCTGCAATGCAACTACAGCTCGATTTGTAATATGCTCACGATCACCGGGACCGAAGCCAACAACAAAAATTTTTCCCTTTTTCATAAACTTACCTCCAAATAAAAAATGCCTGCACTCCTTTTAAAAGGAATACAGGCATGTGAATTGGCAGTATAAAAAAAGCATACTGAAACACAAAAAACAATAGGTATCATTGTCCCGCCTATACTTCTCCCTCCGAAAAGCAAGTGTCGTTTAAATAAGCAGGTTTCCTGACTTAAGCTTCTTGTTACTCTTACACCTTCCCAATTTCTCAGTGGCATTGTAATTTCATCAGCTCTTACAGTAGCGGGGGCTGTACTAGACTTTCACTAGTTTCCCTATTACCTCACAAATGTGAGCACTTATTTAAAGTATTTATTAAATTTTTTTATAACTATATCATATAATCTCGAAAGTTAACATACTATTTTTTTTGATAGCTTTCGACCTCGGATACTTTTTATTGGATAAATTCGTTCTTTGAAATTTTTCAAACACTTCCATAATCCAAGGTTTTTGTAAATGGCTTTTTTCAAGAATTTCTCTTTTATTAAAAACCTCAACGGCCGTTCCTTGAGCTAACAAATGCCCATTGTTTAAGACGATAACCTCATCTGCCCACTCATAAGCTAGATCTACATTATGTGTAGACAATAGAATTGATAGGTGAAAAAAGAGCTCTGACACAATAAAATTGTCAGAGCTTTTTAATTAATTCGTAGTATTTATTTCATATTTTTGTCTCTTAGAGCGAACGCTTATAAAGATAAATGAAGCGACTAAGAAAATGAAAAGAATGATTCCCACGATTTCGAAATCTAGTTCTGCCCAAGGGTTAAAGAAAGTAAATGCCAGATAGAAGGAAACTCCGTATGCTAAGAAGACAATCACCCACCCCATTAGTCTTGACGCAGCTTGACCGATTTTGCTGGACTGATTCACCATTTTATAAACAATCATGGAATCAATAGTATCTGTAATCATCATGCCAAACATAAAAACTAATCCTAAAAATAAAGGTGTGTATTTACCAGAGTTACTTGCTGCCATGGACCAGACAGCTGTTTGACTTACCGTTTCGGCAGCTAAGGCAAATAAAGCCCCTACTAAAATGATAAGAAAGGGATTTGTTGTTCCCTTCGCAACTTTCGGAATAAACTTTCCCTTTAATCCACTAAGTTGAAATTCTTCATTATTATTTTTAGTGCGTAACAGATTGTAAGTATTTAATGTGCCAATGAGGAATAAAGAAATAATGGATACCCATGATGCAAAATTATCAAAAACAGCTGGGAATGAAAAATTCTTTATCACCATTCCCAAAATCCCAGCCGTCACCGCTACCATTCCTCCATGACCAAATGAAAATAACGTACCAACCCAACGTGCAAATGGACTTCCCATTCTCCAGTTATAACGGGTTTGTCCATCAATAAAGGCAAGATGATCCGCATCTAACCCATGTCGAAGTCCCAATACAAAAACAAGTAAAAACAGTGATACAGTTTCCATTTAAAAATTCCTCCCTTTTATAAACAAAATACAACATAAAAAATCCTCAACCTTTGACAGATTGAGGATTTATGGGTACGTGCAAATAGACGACAAACTGGCAGAATACAATTGTCGTTTCATCTTCGTACACCTCTCCTTTCCGCGAAGGCTGTTTTGGTGTTACAACCTAGGTAGGTCTCCTGGCTTTTGAATCATCACGCTCTATCGTCTTCCCCAACTACATAGTTGAGTGACACAATGATAGAAAGCTCCTCAATTACAGTGGCGGGACCACTCGGGATTTTCACCCGATTCCCTGTTACCCCATGTTTTCACACGGGCACCTAGTTTGCTTATAATTTAATGTTCTAACATTATTATACTTGTAATCTTTAACATCTACCATCTAAATTTTTTCTAATGTATATATGAAGTTGTATTATACTGTATATCTGCTCCGTTAACTCAATAAGAAAACGGGATCGATCGCCGCAGCATCCCCTCTTTAACATAAGCACCATTTAGCTTAAGTACATTACTTCACAATATTGCGGTAGTGTGCATCATTTCTATTTCATATCTAATTGTAAAATAGGTATCCAACTAGTCCACATAATCTGAATTTGAATAGACTAATGATGTACCAAGACACATTTAGATGGAGGTCATTTAATGATGAAAAGAAATATTGGATATGGTGGTTTTCCATCAAATATCCCACCAAATATAATGCCTAGTCAGATTGCTCCTACACAACCTATGCCAGCACAATATTGCCCACCACCACCATGTCCACCTCAATACTGTCCGCCTCAAGTGTTTCCGGCTCAGTATGATCCGCCTCTAGTTTCACCGGGTCAGCAATATGTTAAAACAAATATATTTAATAAAGTAGTAACACATTTACATCCTTCTCACACCACCACAGTCAACAAGCAAATGATTAACCATCAACACTATTTCCCACATACGGAATCAGTTGTAAATGAATGCTGTGAAACACATACAATGTGCGGTGTGCCATATAATCCTTGTTGTCCTCCAAGACCATTTGGTTTCTAGTTAATATTTCTACCCTCATTTATGTGGATTTTCATTAGCAAGTTAATACAAATTTCATATACCTTAAACAGTCCGAGATAATAATCTTCCTGGGTGCCATATTGGTACCTTTTTCTCATTTGTGAATGGCATTGTAATATGCATTTATCTTGCGGTTCTCAATATTTCTTTGAAATACTCCATATTTGTCCATTTACATTTGATACAAGCTGGCATAATATTTCCCATTTCCTTTCGGAATGAATTTTTAGGTATCGGTATTAATAGTCTGTGATATTTGACTTAAAAAAAGAATTTTTCAACCTTTATTCAACTCCCTCAGTTTGATTCGAATATCTCTTGAATGCTCACTTATTCTCAGGATATCATAACCTCTATAATTAGAATGTCCATTCTCTGAACTACCAAAGGTGTCTAATAAAAAGAACTCTGAAAAACAAATGACCTTTGTTTTTCAGAGTTCTTGGGTGGTTAATAAATAAAACTACTCCTGTAATTTAACTTTTACCTTCCTTTGTTGCTTTCCTTCACTTTCTGTCTGATGGTCATTTTTTATAAAAAAGGAAAGAATGAGGGCTAGTAGTGAAAGGATGGATACGACCATAAAGGCGACATTGGCCCCATACATATCCGGATAGGAAATCTCTGGGCGCTCCTGGGCATTTTCCGCCGTGGTCGTCATAACCGTGACAAGTATGGCAGTACCAACAGAGGCTGCGATCATCTTCATCGTATTATCCACTGCCGCTCCATGAGGGATTAATTGTTTGGGTAACTGGTTTAAGGCAGATGTTGCCACTGGCATCATTACCATTGAAAAACCAAACATTCTGACCCCGTATAAGACAGTAATATAGGTCATCGTTGTCGAAGGACCTAAATTCGTAAAAGCAAACGAAGATGCCGTCATAATTGTTAAACCAATCATTACTAACCATCTCGCGCCGATTTTATCAAACACTCTCCCAATAATTGGTGCCATCAATCCACTGATTAGTGCCCCAGGTAATAGTGCGATCCCTGCCTCCACTGCCGTAAATTCGCGCATCCGCTGCATAAATAAAGGGATAATCGTCTCTGCCCCAATCAGTCCCATAAAGCCAATCATACCAATGATAATGGCAAATGGGAAAACAGAATATTTAAATACACCGAATTCAAGCATAGGATGTTTCAGTCTTAACTGTCTTGTAATAAATAGAACCAGTGACAATCCCCCGATTCCTAACGTTAAAAGCGTGGTGGGGTTTACCCATCCATAATTTCCTGCACTAGTAAATCCATACAACAAGCCGCCAAAACCTAGTGTAGATAACACAATGGAAATAACATCCATTTTCGGCTTTGATACCTCAGTTACATTTTTTAAAGCAAAGAAAGCAACAAGAATATCAATAAGAGCAATCGGCAAAATGATAAAAAACAGGACTCTCCATGAAAATTGTGATGTCACCCAACCTGACAGTGCTGGACCAATTGCCGGCGCAAAGGATATGACCAGACCGACCAACCCCATTGCTGCACCACGTTTATTGACTGGAAAAATCATCAGAAATACCGTTGTCATTAAGGGAAGCATAATCCCTGCCCCGCCAGATTGTATAATCCTTCCTAATAAAAGTAGTTCGAAGTTAGGAGCTATCCCGCCTACAAGGGTTCCCACGGCAAAAATGCTCATCGCCGAGATAAACAGCTGCCTCGTGGTAAACCGTTCTAATAGAAATGCACTAATTGGGATCATAATCCCATTAACTAGCATAAATACAGTTGTCAGCCACTGAGCGCTATTAGCGGTTATATGCATTTCTTCCATAATTGGAGGTATCGCTGTAATCATCAAAGTTTGATTTAAAATAGCAATAAAAGCTCCTGCAAGCAAAAGCGCAACGATCGTCGATTGTTTATTTCTTGATATCGCCATCTATCCATCCCCCATTCCTATTTTCTTTCTTTATGATGGTGAGTTTCGCTTTTAGACTAAGCAAAAAACGTACTTTTACAGATTAACTGATTTATCCAAAAAGTGCCAATTTAATGCTCTTAGTTTTAGCCACTTTCCATGTGCAACCCTGCCACAAAAAAGAGCCCTTTCCCCACAAAGGGAAAGAACTCCTAATTTACGCTAGTTAATTGACTCGCTTCGGACCTGCCCACTCCAAGTCAATTATTCAATTGATTTTTCAGAATATATTTGGAAATTTTTCAATAAAAAAATCGAGTGGAGATTATCATCCCGCACTCGATATTCTTACTTCTTAATTTTGTAATTTTTATGGTTGACTATAGTTGTCAGTGGCTCATCTTTATCCTTCGAAAAACCATATTGGACCATAACGGAATTTTCCCTAATCCCAGAAACGACACCTTCAAGGTTTTTTCCATCCCGTTTAAAGGAAATTGTATCGCCTAACTTTGCCGTTGCCATTCCATCACCTCGACAATATCGTATCCATAAATTCCCGAAAAAATACTTTTCAATTGCAAGTTCATAGCAAAAAGAAAAAGCCTTTGTAAGGATAAAGGCTTCGTGGGTTATTGTAGAAACCATTAATGGGCCATCGTGCCCTCTAGGATCATTTCGTTAATGGTCTTTCTAAATCCCCATATAATATCAGATAACATATCCAGGTCAATATCAACTTCTTTAATGTCCCAATAATTTTCATTTTTTCGGTGGTAAGTAAAATTCCCTTCTGGATACTTCATAATCGTAAGTGTACCTTTTGGATTAACCGTGTTTAATGTAAGAAAATATTTTATACCATCCTGTTGAGCATATCTCTCAAAGTCATGAAGAAATTCAGTTATTTCACTAATTCTCAAAATCATCACTACTCACTCCCAATCTCTTATTCTTAAAAACAATGTGTGAAAAAGTAACGTGAAGAATGGGGACAGGACACTTCACCAATAAGGTTATTGTATTGATTATAGAAGGAAAAAAATGTTATTTCAACTTAAATGTTAAATATCCAAGCATCTTTTCCTGATAATTGGTGTCAGGCACCACTATTTCTCAATAAACCATAAAATTTGGAATCCCATTTTTGTGTGTAAATCTGATATAGTTGTCTTTATGATGGAATGGAAAGGAATTTTGATATTATGAAATGTATTTCAATTGATCTAGATGGGACATTATTAAACTCTCAGCATGAAATTTCTGTGGAGAATGAGAAAGTTTTAAACGAATTAAAGGCTCAAGGTCACTGCCTTATTTTGAATACAGGACGGGCTTACGCAGATGTTATTAAATTAAAAGCTGTTCAAAATATGGAGATTCCGATTTTTTGTATCAATGGGTCCGTATTATATTCAGAAACTAGAGAACTAATGTATGAGGCTACTTTACCTATTTCAACCTACAAAAATATTTTAGAGAAACTAAAAGAACTAGGTGTGGGTATACTTGTTTACACGAATTATGGAGGTTTTCCTTCAACATTGCCTCCATTACACGGCAAAAGTAAACAGGAGTTGGATGAACTTTTTCAAACATTTAATTATGATGATATTCTCGAAAAAGACAATCTAAAAATCTATAAACTTATTGCATTGGTCCACCCTGATCAAGTAGAAGAAATCGAAAAAGTTAAAGCCGCCTTAGATGGGAAATTTGATATTTCTATGGCTTCTTCTTTTCCAAATAATGTGGAAATGACGTCGAGCGAAGCTCATAAGGGAAAAGCATTATTACGTTACCAGCAAATGATGAATCTTTCTTTTGAGGAAATTATTGCCTTTGGTGACGGCGGCAATGACCTTGCCCAATTTGAAGTCGCAACCACGTCTGTTGCAATGGGAAATGCCCCTGCCCTTGTTCAACAAAAAGCCGATATCATCACAAAAACTAATGACGAAGATGGTTTTTCCTATGCTGTTCGCGAACTCCTACAGTTATTAAATGCTAAAGAAACAATACTATGATAAAAGTTTTCACTTTACCATTTGATTATGCACAATTTGTCGGTTAATTTTCCTACGGTCTGTTAGACTTGTTCAGTCATTTAACATAGTGGAAAGCATACCCTTCTTACTAAAGGAGGGATTTTTTTATGAACAGAGAATTCGCAAATAAAACGTCATCCAGATCTTCTGGTATTTTTGGACTTATTTTTTGTTTTATTGGAATTGGATTCATGTTTATTAACGTATTGATTGGATCGATTATCGTTATTCTTGCCCTCGTCATTTTTCTAATTATGTATTTCTTTGGCAATGACACCACGGTTATTTGTCATGAAAAAGGGTTTACTGTCACCATCGCGAACCAAAGAAAAGGTACATTTATTAATGAGTATACCTGGGAAGACGTAACGGACACCATTTATTATGAGAAAGAATCGGCAGGTGAAAATAATACCACCACATGTTATTTCCAGGTAAAAACAGAAAACGGCATCGCCTTTAATGTATATCAGATGAAGAACTTCCATGACCTTATTGAACTCTTTAACCAAAATACAACTCACCTTGCATTCTTTTGGGAAAAACCAACAGGCATGCTTAAAACTGGTTATCATAAACAAACGCGCGTCCCGAATAATTAGTAAAAGGTGTCAGGCACCATGTGAAGAATTCACATGGTGCCTGACACCTTTATGTTTTTAGACATTAAAGTGCATTAGGGGTGGTATGAGGAGAGCTCCCCAAATTAAGGTAATTAAAGCTGCGAAGATCATGGCAAGGGATGAGAAGGTTGCTTCTTGTTTCCCGTATTCAAACGCTTTGTTTGTTCCTGCACCATGGGCACCCATGCCTAAGGCAAGGCCTTTGGCGATAGGTGTTTTAATGGATAGTCCTTTGATCACCGATGGCCCGACAATGCTGCCAATAATACCTGTTATAATGACGAAAACAGTTGTCAAGGTAGGCAGACCGCCAATTTCTTTTGATACCTCAATGGCAATCGGTGTTGTAATCGACCTTGGAAGCATCGATGTGATAAAGTCATATTTTAAGTGAAACAATTTCGACAAACCAAAAGTAGATAAAATTGCCACTAATGATCCGGAGGTAATACTAATTAAAATCGTACCCACATATTTTTTTATAATCTTTAAGTGTTTATAAATCGGTACAGCAAACGCAACTGTTGCTGGTCCCAGTAGATGTGACAGCCATTTTGTATCCTCTAGGTATTGATTAGCTGAGACATGAGTTATGGAAATCAAAATAATTAATAAAATAGGAGCCAGCAATAAAGGATGGAAAAGGAACAGGCTCCATTTTGCATGAACCTTTTTCGACAGTCGGTAGATAAGAAAAGTTACAATCGTAAATAAAAACATCATCAATGCTGCTCACTCCTTTTCCCGCCCGTTATTCTTTCAGCAATCAGTGCCGTAATTCCCATAACAATTATCGTACTAATCCCTATCAAGCCCACGATTTCTGCACCTTCAACACTTAGAATTTCATCATAATTTACAATCCCAACTGCTGATGGGACAAAGAAAAGCAACAGCTCGGCTAGCAGCCAATTTGCTCCTTTTTCCACCCATTCCAATTTGATTATTTTGATGTAAAGCGCGAGAAATAGAAGGCACAATCCGAACATAGACGCAGGGATAGGAAGCGGAATTACCTCTTTCAGTGCCGCGCCCAGAAATAAGAATACATGTAAAAATAATACCTGTATGATAATCACTCCAAGTTTCATCGAAAAAATCCCTCCATCATGCAAAAAAGGAGCTAAAAGACTCCTTTTCATTCCGAAATTAACTATAGAGTATATCGTACGCTGATTTTCGCCATTCGTAAAATACATATATCGAATGATTTTCATAACTGAAAGTTATAATGGATCTTTTAAGATAAAATCAATAAAGGTTCGACCTGCATTAGAAATATAGCGGTCTTTCTTCGTGATGACTGCCAGTCTCCAGAGAATATCTTCCTTCAGCTCAATGACCCTTAAATCTGGGTTAAATGCCCGGTTACAAATTGATCGAGGCAGAATCGTGATTCCGAGATTAGCAGCCACCATTTCCGTCATTAGGTCCCACTGCGAACTCTGAAACAAAATTTTGGGCTCAAACCCCACTTTGATAAACTGATTTCTCATAATTTGATTTAAGGCAAATTCTTCATGGTAAAAGATAAACTCCTCTTCTTTTAGTTCCTTAATGTCTACGACTTTACGCGATGCCAGACGATGGTCTTTAAAGACCAACAATTTCATTTCTTCTTCAACAATGGGATAAACATCAAACTGCTCTTCATCAATTGGCAGTACCGCAACACCAAGCTCGAATTCCCCTTCCTCGACACTCTTTACCACTCGAGCACCACCATACTCGGTAATTTTTAATTCTATTTTGGGAAAGGCATGATGAAACTTAGCGATTACCCTAGGAAAAAATAAACTGCCAATAATAGGAGGCAGTCCAATTTCAATCTGCCCCCTAGACAGGTTCGTGATGTCATTTAATGTCGTTTTCATTTCAGATAAGATTCCGGCCATTTTCTGAGCATATTCTAAGACAATTTTCCCTGCATCAGTCAGGTCACTTGTCTTATTCGTACGAATAACCAACGTCATCCCTAGCTCTTCCTCTAATGCTCGGATTGACTTACTAAGGGCTGGTTGTGAGAGATGCATGCTCTCCGCCGCTTTTGTTATACTTTTATGCTTAGCCACTTCAATGAATAATTGTAATTGTCTTAATTCCAAAGCTTACACCTCTGAAAAATTAAATTCTCCTAAGAAATTCCTTCATCTTCTCATCCAGAAGTATAAATGCTTTCTTTAATTCAATCTTAGGAATTTTAGAATACATATCACCGATGCTTATTTCAAAAGAACTGGACGCCTGGTCTACTTCTTTAAGATGACCGGTTAAACCAATACCAGTTTCCTCGTAAAATTCAACTAAAATCGACTCTATCTCCTCTTTTGAACCATTAATATGGACGTGAAACATATTAGAAACAGGTTCCATAGGCTTTGTCACTATTCCAGGGCATTGATTATAGTATCCTGCAAGTTCCTTCGCTTCATGAAAATATTGTTCCATCTTACCAATGTTTTGATCAAAATAGTAATCCGCACTAAGAATATATGGATAAAGACTAATCAAATCACCGCCATGTCGCCGTTTCCAGACTTTTGATTGTTCGGTAAAAGCTTGATCACCAGCAAGAATGGCTCCAGCAATCCCGCCAATTCCTTTGTAAAAAGACACATACACACTATCAAATAAAGTACATACTTCCGCAGCAGTCTTTTCATAGTAAGGAAGAATTTCAAAAAGTCGCGCTCCATCCAAATGCAATTTAATCCCTTTTTCACGACAATAAACAGAAATTGCCTCTAAGGTTTTATAATCTGGAAGTTGTCCGCCAATCTCCCTTTGTGGTAATTCCAACAATAAGCAGGAGATCTCCTCTTTTAATTCCAAGACATCACCCAATTGGATCACACGATTCTTATCTGCCAATAAGACAGTTTCTATTTGATGCAATTCTTTCAGACCATCTTCTTCATGAATCTCTAAATGACTCAACGGATGATAAGCAACTTTCTTTGTTCCCTTTTGATCACACCAAATTCTTAAGGAGATCTGCTGGGCCATCGTTCCACTCGGAAAAAATACTGCCGCTTCTTTTCCTAAATATTTAGCCATCTTCAATTGGAAGTCTTCAATGATTTTTCCATTCCCATAAATATCACTTTCCACTTGTCCATCGATGTCATTAAGTACCGCTTTTAATGTTTGAATATCCCTAGAGCCATGCCCAGGGACCTTATATTTTGCTTTTTTATAAGCTTCTAATATGGTATTATTTTCGGTCAATTTACTTTGCCTCCTTTTTTGTGGTTTTTTTGCACAAAAAAAGACTCCCAAAAGAGAGTCTTTTTATATTTTGGTTCAATTATGCTTTACGAACGTTAGTAGCTTGAGGTCCACGTTGACCTTGTTCTACTTCAAATGTAACTGCTTGACCTTCGTCTAAAGTTTTGAAACCTTCGCTTTGGATAGCTGAGAAGTGTACGAATACATCGTCTCCTGCTTCGCGTTCGATGAATCCGAAACCTTTTTCTGCATTAAACCATTTTACTTTACCTTGTTCCATTGTTGTTTCCTCCTCGTGTGCTTAGCACACATTGTGTTACTATCCTTGCTCAGTTCTTTAAGACAGAAAGTTTAGCACTTATTATCCTACAACTAACAAAAATAATTCTTCTTTACTATAACAGAAAAATGATAGAAATGCAAATAGTTATTATCAAGGGAGTTTGTCTTTGTATTTTATAAGAAACATTTATGAAGTTCCTGAAACAAATTTATGAATTAACTTTTGTCCTGTTTCATTTTCTGCATATAAAAAGGATACTCGTTTGCCTTCTTTCAGTGATGGTAATTGCTTGATGGCCTCCTCCGTTAACTGAAAAGCTACCTTTTTACCTTTGATATCGATTTCAATCGTATGAGGATCCATTTGACCAACGAGCACACCACTTCCTTGACTATACGAATTCTTTACGATTAGGTCAGTCACCACTTTAGCTTCTTCTTCTTTTGCCGTTAAGAACACCTCTATTTTATAGCGGCCATTAGGAATATCTGAAATCGTAAATTCCTTAGCTATTTCTTGATTACTTCCTAACTCTACTATCTTAATCGCTTGCGTTGACATGACCTCATCCGAATATTGTTTGACTTTCTTCCCTTGTAAATCATGAACAATATAATCTGCCTCTAACCCGCTAGGAAAAGTTAGCTTCTGTGACTTGTCTGAAAGATTTTTAACCGTGTATTTAATAATCATTGAGTTGTTCTCGGGCTTCGTTTCAATGGTGGCATGAAATTTTGCTGCTATCTCATGCTGTTCTGGTATCTCTGTCTTAGTACCTTCTGCATTGCCCTTTGGAGTAGTCCCTGACCCACACCCTGCTAAAAGGCCAATCATCAATGCTGAACCTAAAAGAGGGAACCATTTATTGTTTCTCATTTCAATCCTCTCCTTTTCCAAAAGGAATTTTGATAGTCTTAGCCATATAGTCGCCGAAATGCATAACAAAGTTACATGATTATTAAAATATTTTAGTTCGAAAATCCAATAAAACAAAAAAATTGCCATAAAAATAGGATAACTCCCTACATCTACGGCAACTTTTTTAGGATATGTTTTATTTCGAATTCAATTCCTCTAATAAAGGAAAAAGTTCCTCTAAATGGTTAATCTCATAAGTTGGAATAACTTCGTTTCTCGCTTTCTCATGTCGGTTAATCCAGACTGTCTTGATTCCTGCTCGATTCGCACCAAGAATATCGGTCATGAGATTATCTCCCACCATAATGACCTCATCCTTATCGACCGACAATAACTCAAGCGCGTGTTCAAAAATGGTCGGGTCCGGTTTCCCTCTGCCAAAATCCCCTGAAATAACAATGTGGTCAAAATAGGGAACAAGTTCCGGCGTGATCTCCAATTTTGTATTTTGAAGATCTGGTGAACCATTGGTTAACAGCAACAGTTGATAATTCCCTTTTAACCTATCAAGAATTTCAAATGATTCCTCATAAACAAAAGGTAATTTTCTGCGTTCCTGTGGAAAACGTTCCGCCAGCTCCAAACCAAAATCGGCATCGTCCACACCCACAGCCTTCAAACCGGCTGTCCAAGCATCTTTCCGGTAGACAGGCACCATTTCCTTCATTTTTCTAAACTCATCATGATCATCTAAAAAGTTCCCCCACAGCCCTTCAAACGGATTGATTCCAATCATTTGCGTGAAAGGGTAAAATTCATAGCCAGCATAAATACTTCTCGCAGCTTCGCGAACGGCCTCTTCTAATTGATCCGCATTAAGCCCATACCGCTCCTCTGCTACTTTACAGGTAGCAACAAAAGCTTCCTTTACACTTTTTTGATCCCAAAGCAGTGTATCATCTAAATCAAAAAAAATCGCTTTAACCATCTTAATCTTCCCCTTGTCCAAGATATATTTTTCTAGTTTACCATTTTACAAATAAAAAATATATCATTCTGAATTTTTTATTTTTTTAAAAGAGAAGATTTCCGATTTTTAGGATGATATTGTTAAAACATGGTTTTTGGATGTAAATTCATGAAGGGCCGGATCTACGGTAACATTATTTCCGACAACTATTAAATGTATGTCCGGATCCTTTGAGACAAGGATGACACCTTTCTTAATCACTGTTTGGCTGCCAATGACCGCATTTTCAATCCAAGCGTTCTCTTCAACGATGGTATTTGGCAGTATAACAGCATTCTTGATTCGCGCCCCCTTTCCAACCTTCACCCCGCTAAACACAACAGACTTTTCGATTGTGCCGTATATTTCACAGCCTTCACTTAGTAAACTTTGCTGTGCTTTTGCGGCTTGATCCAAATACAAAGGGTCCGCATTATTTTCGACAGTATGGATTTTCCATTCTGGATTTTGCAGGAAGATGTTCGTTTCCTTATTTAAAAGATCTAAATTAGCATCCCAAAAACTCCGGACCGTCCCCACATCTTTCCAATAGTTGTTGAAATAATAGGCATAGAGCCCACGTCCATCACACAGCATAGATGGAATAATATCCTTGCCAAAGTCTCGATTTGTATATTCTTTTTGCTCCTCTTGCAGCAAGTACTCTTTTAATACTGGCCATTTAAAAATATAAATACCCATTGATGCTAAATTCGTCGTCGGATGTTCCGGTTTTTCTTCAAAATCGATAATTTTATAGCTTTCCTCATCTATTTTTATGAGTCCAAAGCGGCCGGCATCTTCCCACGGAACTTCAACGACAGCGATGGTACAATCCGCGTTCGTTTCAATATGCTGTTCAAGCATTAAAGAATAATCCATTTTATAGATTTGGTCTGCAGAAAGAATCAGAACATGCTCTGGCTTTTGCTGCTCGATAAATTCAATATTTTGAAAGACAGCATGCGAAGTCCCTTCATACCATTCTACTCCAGAGTTATTGCGTTGAAATGGCGGGAGAATCGTCAGGCCCCCGTGACGATTATACAAGTTCCAATAGCTGCAATGACCAAGATGCGAATGAAGCACGTAGGGTCTGTATTGTGTTAAAATGCCCACAGTTTCAATTCCGGAATTCATGCAGTTACTTAAGGCAAAATCAATGATGCGGTACTTCCCACCAAAGGGGACTGCTGGTTTAACTAATGATTTTGTCAGCAGGTTTAACCTTGTACCCTTCCCGCCAGCCAATAACAATGCAATCCATTTTTGTTTTTTCATTGTTACCCTCCTCGAAAAATTAGTTCCTTAAATGTGCCATCAATAACATCTTCCTCTACTTTTATTATCTCCGTTTTCTTCCATTTTTCCGTTGAACCTGTTACAGCTTTGTGAAAGTGACCAGCTTTTTTATCGACACTAACAGTAAGCAAACTCTAATATTAGCTAGTATTGTCGAAATCTTAGGAACTGAATTTTTCCCATAACAAAAAAAACTGCCATTTCCTGACGATTACCTCGACATTGAAATGGCAGTTCTTTTAATATTTGCTCTTAATTAAGGATTCGTTTCTCTCCTTCAATTGCTTTGATCGGATCGATATTTTGGGTGAATTCAAGCGTACCGAAATAGTTTCCATTCTCATCACGGACCGCAAAGTAGCGAATATAAACATATTTATCCTTGAACTTAATCCAAAAATCTTCACAATCTTTTTTGCCAGACTTAAAGTCTGCCAACAACTCCTCTACAACATGAACACTTCTTGGGGGATGACAGTTTTGGACAGTTCTGCCAATGACAGCTTTCGTCCGCGCAAAAATTCTTTCTTTCCCGTGTGAGAAATAACGGACCACATCATCCTGATCAATAAAAGTGATATCAACCGGTAAATGGTTTAATAACAACTCCAGCTGCTTTAAGGAGAGAATCCCTGTTTCCAACTTAATATACCCTTCAGAGATGGCCTTTTCTTCTAAGGCTTTTCTCTCCGGCTTCCAAACCTCGGTAGAATCGATCAGGCAAAAACCAATTTCATCACTTTCATGGGCTATTTTGACCCACTCTTCTTCCGTAAAATTATTTAAGGCCATCGGGAAAAGGATGTTCTCTTCCTTATAAATCATCCCTGATACTTCTTGAATGACATAATTTAAAACGGCAATAACGGCTTCCTTATCACCATGATAATTGGCAAGTTTCTGCCTGCTATCCTTTATCGCGTCCCGAATGAAATCATCAATTCTCCACATGTTCGTAGTCGGACCAAAGATCCCGTACTTTTCTAAATAAGGAAAAATCAAATTCTCTTTACGGCTATAGTGCTTTTCAATATCCAGCAATAGATTGATATCTTCCATTAGTTTATAGATATTCTCTGTAGAATCTTCTTTCATAAATTCCTCAAAATGGACCTGAAGCTTCATAGTTATCAGATTATCGATTTCTTGATTCTCGAGCTTAAAAGTATGAACGGGATGCCCTGTCTGTTCTTCGGGTCTTCCGTTTTGGAGTGCATCTTCCTCAATTGCTCCTTGAAAAATAGCCGAATGCTGATGATAGATATGTTGAAGTTCTCCAGCTGAAATAATTCCCTCTTCGACAAAATCATGTTGGAGTTGAGTAATTTCATCAATGGTTATTTTTCCGATAAAGGCATCAAAATGGGCTTTAACCTCGTCCAAGTTTCGGCCTTGATGAAGATCGACAAACAGTTGTTTTAATATGGCTAAACGTTCAGTATTTTTACTAATTATTTGTTCACGATTATTAATGATTTCACTCATAATAAGATTCTCCTTCACAGTGGCAAAGTACTTTTGATATTTGTTCTCATTAGTAACTTACCACTTCAGAAAATCCTTGTTAGTGATTAACATCATTAGTAACAAGCTAATTGTGAAAACTTTAGGAACGAGCTTTTGACAGCACAGTTATTTCGTGTTATATTTATTTCGAATTAGAGATAAATTAATTCAAGACAATATTTCCATCTTTTTTTGAAGATACTATTAAAATAAATGATTATTATAGAGGGCACTGGGAGGAACGACAATGAATGGATTAAAAGGTATACATCACGTAACCGCGATTACAAGTAGTGCGGAAAAAAACTATGAATTTTTCACCAATGTCTTAGGGATGCGCTTAGTCAAGAAAACTGTTAACCAAGATGATATTCAAACTTATCATTTATTCTTTGCTGATGATGTTGGCAGTGCCGGGACCGATATGACCTTTTTTGATTTTCCTGGGATTCCGAAAGGAGTTCACGGAACCAACGAGATAGCAAAAACATCCTTCCGTGTCCCTAGTGATGCGGCGATTGAATATTGGGTGAAACGCTTTGATCGTTTAGAGGTAAAACATACAGGGATTAAAGAACAATTCGGTAAAAAAACCCTGTCGTTTGTGGATTTTGATGACCAGCACTATCAATTAATTTCAGATGAAAATAATCAAGGGGTTGCAGCTGGTACCCCATGGCAAAAAGGCCCTATTCCATTAGACTATGCGATTACAGGATTAGGCCCGATTTTTGTTCGTGTCGCAAATTTTGACTACTTTAAAGAAATGATGGAAAAAGTCCTTCTCTTTAAAGAAATAGCAAATGAAGGATCGTTTCATTTATTTGAGGTGGGTGAAGGCGGAAATGGCGCACAAGTGGTTGTCGAGTATAATGTGATCCTCCCTCAAGCACGCCAAGGCTTCGGGACAGTCCATCATGCGGCTTTCCGTGTTGACGATCGCTCTGTATTAGAAGAGTGGATCGGACATATGGAGAGCTTTGGCTTCCAAACGTCAGGGTTCGTCGATCGTTTCTTCTTCGGTTCCTTATATGCGAGAGTAGCACCACAAATATTATTTGAGTTTGCAACCGACGGTCCAGGATTTATGGGCGACGAGCCTTACGAAACACTAGGCGAAAAATTATCCTTACCGCCGTTCTTAGAACCCAAACGGGCACAAATTGAGAGTATGGTTCGTCCAATTGATACCACCAGAAGTACCAAAGAATTCATTAAAGAATAATACAAAGAGCGAGGCTATGATAAATATAGCGTTAATAATTATACTAAAACTTAATAACAATCACCTGAAACAGCCTTTTTCTGAATGAAGAAGGCTGTTTTCTATTCCATCACTTTATAAAAATATAGAGCAAAATATATAGCAAATACGATTACTATTTGTTATGACATTACCAAAATATACTATAAAAATGACCTCATTTACAACAACGAAAAATACGAACTCCAAATGCTGTATGGTTTCAGAAAAGACCTTCAATTGAGACTGGCAAGTGAAGACTGCAACTTCTGCATGTATGACCCATTTGGAAAGAACTGGTATGTTTATTTTATGCAGCGTCTTACGGAAAGACCGCAAAACATAAACCTTGTAGCAAAACAAGGCTTTAATAAAAAAACAATACCATGATGGACTAAGCTGCTGATGGCTTTGCATTAGGAAGATTATCGAAAGTAAACAAGGGAAAAAAATAAAGATTTCTTTATCAAAGGCCCTGATCGACAAATATGAGCAGGGCTATATTTATGTGCTGTTGTATAGGATGAGCAAGTTACTGCTGATTCATATCATAGCATTTTTTAAAATGGAATAGATTCGCGTTGTGAACAATCTCCGTAATATAGTTCATGGTAATCTCCACTGCCTCTTGAAACTCATAGCTTTTGCGATTATTAAGGATATTTGTAAACATCCCCTGCCATATTAAAATGGTTAATTCATTAATCGCATCAACGTTTTCCTTTTTAATATATCCCTCTCTTAGGGCAATTTCTAAAAAGGATCTCCCCCGTTTTGATACATTCCGTTCAAAGAGAATAATCTTTAACTCCTCAGGAATGTTAATCAAATCAGCAGGATAGATTTTATAATATTCTTCAAGCAGCTTCTCGGGTTGATCCCCTAAATCCATAATAAATACTGCATGAAAAATCTGTGGCTGCCTAAAGGAGTGAATACAAAAACATTCCCAAGCCAACAAGTACTTTTCAATGGGATTTTTTCCTTTTTCAATATAAACAGCTACCTCATCTGTGTAGGATTTTAAGAATTTCATGGAAGCAAAAAAGATCAGATGGGAGATCTCAGAAAAATAGTTATAAATGGTTGCACTATTATAACCTGCTTTATCCGCCACTTTCCTGATCGTTACATTCTCTAAACCCTCTTCTTCGATAATTTCAGCTGTAGCGTCCACAAAGTATTTCCACATGCGGCTCAATTGTATTTCCTTTTTTTTCATTGCTTACTCCTTACATATTTTATATCAATATAAGTATTTCGGTCTTAGGCGAAGTAAGATCTAAAAAAGATGATAGAAAAATTATACCAAACTATGGCATGGAAGCCCAAAAAAAGACCTGCAATGGAACGGGTTCAAAATGAAGAACTGGCGAAAACAAAACGTTTATCGCCAGCTTCTTTTCATTTTAGGGACTCATTCTAACCTGCTTTCTTTTCTTTCATTTCTTTCCTCTGAAGGGCAATCTCGTGTCGTTTTTCTTTCGTTACTCTTTGCCAAATGACAGCGGTAATCAACCCGACGATCGTCAATCCTAATAAAATGGCAAATAATACCTTATACCCTGTTGTACCACCCCAGTGGTCCAAACAAGCCCCGGCAATGATTGGCATAAAGATTTCCCCGCTGTACCCGATGATCATTAATGGCATCGCGACGGTTCCTGTTGTTTCAACTGGATAGTCTCCTTCCACTAATATCGCGAAGTGCGTCGCCTGTAAGGCATACATGGATACATAAACAACGGCGATAAAGACCAACAGCATTAAGATCAGAGAAGGCTTTCCAGGTAATAAGATAAGGGCGGCTAAACCGGCTGCCAATAAACTATAGGCAATGATGACCATATTCGAAATCCCAATTCGGTCCCCGATAATTCCAGAGGTGAAACTTCCAACTGGGCGGCAGTATTGTGAAAAGTAACCCAGTGCTGCGGCAATGATGGTGGAAGCACCAAAGGCTGCCGTTGCATATGGGGTAATATAATAGAAACTATTGATCATTGCATAAGACGTCAAAATAAGAACGGCTGCCAGCCAGGTTGTTGGCATTTTTAGAATCTTCCAAAGTACATCCCAATTAAATTTTGTATGATCTTTTTCGTTTGCATGAACACTGCTGTTGTTTTGTTCAGGATCCTTATATATGAACATAATGATGATTCCTAAAAGAATACAAAACACGGAATAGAAAATAATCACAGTGGACAATGCCACCTTGTCACTTAGCTGCTTTGAAACAAAGGCAAAGAGTCCTAATACCAAAGCAGATTCGATGACTTTGGCAGCACCGCGTCCACCTTCAAAAAAGCCGAATGCTTTTCCTTGTTCATTTTCATTTGCTAATGACCGGACGGCTTTAATTAACGCTACCCAAAAGGTCATGATGGATGTTATTCCCCAAGCTCCATAAATTAAGAGCAATACAGAGTAAGGGGGATACAATAGTAAGGTAAAGCCTAGAGTTCCTGTCACGATTAAGGAGAGCGTCAATAAGTGTTTCGTTTTCCAGCGATCTGCCACATACCCTGCAAAGATATAGGAAATCAAACAAGCAATACCAAATACACTTCCGAGCGAACCCATTTGTGTATTGGTTAAGTGAAAGTCCTTTAGAAATACATCATAATAATAATTCCGGAAATATGGCAATGTATAAATCATTTCACCTGCAATGATTAAAATGATTAAAGTAGGTATATTTTTCTTAAGTCTTCCTTCCATCTCTTATCCCCCAATCGCGGGATTTTTAAAGTCCCACGCGTTTAATTTTTTGGTCCCAATTCTTCTGAAATGCGGGTTCGTCATTTTCTTTTACATCCATTTCGCCCACGATGATAAAGTTTTCACCATCAGAAGTTTGCGTAACGGCTATGTCAGCGTCAATCCACCAGCCCTCGCGGCCAATTCTCATTTTTTGATAAATAGTATATTTTGCGGAAAGAGGATCAGCATTAGATAATGTCAACTCCCGCTTCAAATTGTGTTCAACTGTAACATCAATTTCATCAAAGCGATAAACCCCTTCGCCAAATACCCCGCCGACACCATCCGTTATGCAAGTCCACGTATCGGTTACAAGATTGTATGAAATCGAACGATCGACTTTGCCCTCTGAAAGAAGGGTTATCGGAGTTAATGGCGCGCTTTGAGGACTCATATTTGGCCCTGCTGTCAGGCTGCCCTTAAAGATTGGCAATGAAAACTTAGCGGTTTCCAGATTCAATGTAAGTGTTGCATCCTCCGGCATGGTCCAAAACATTGGCCATAAAGTGGTGGCAATCGATAAACGCACCCGGTGCCCGGCTTTAAATTTATGTCCGCAGCAGTCGAGATTCACATAGGCATTTACCTTCTCATCAGCGGCCAGCAAGTCTACCCGATCATGTCCATTTAAATGGGTTAAGTTCATTACACCATAGGAAACTCGGGTAACGGCTCCGTCCGGTGCCACATCTGATAACTGCGCAAAGAGCATTGCTTTTGGTTTGTCACTCGATAATTGTACTTCAAATCTCGGGTAGCCTACTATTTCTAATGGGTTTTCTAAATTATCACTTTCAAATACCATCGCCATTCCATCATCTAATCGCTGGTCTGACGGACTTTCTCCAAGTACTCCGGCACCCATCCATTCACCTGATAAAAGGCCGTGATTTAAAGGTGTTTTTAATATCACCTGTTCTTCTTTTTCATTTCTTCTTTCTAGCAATTTTCCATGAGTCAATTGATACGTTTTCGTGAGAACTTCAGTGGATGGCCATGATTGAAGTCCAACCCACGCACCTTTACTAACCGGTTTAATGGAAGAAGGAGGCATGCTTTCCTCAAGCCATACATCGATCATTGGTCCGTCGATGCAATCGTTTTCGATTCCTTTTAGCCAATGATCCCACCATTTAACAGCCTCTTGTAAAAAGCCCATCGCAGGTCCCGGAACTCCATCCTGAGGATAAACATGTGCCCATGGACCGATTATCCCTTTTCTAGGAACCGAAAGTCCTTTCATTAAACTGAATACGGTATTTGTATAAGAATCTTCCCAGCCATCGATGGCAAGAACGGGCACTTCAATGTCATCATAGTTTTCACAAACTGAACCATGCTTCCAATAGGCATCTCTCGTTTGGTGCTCCATCCACTGCGCCATCCATAACGGCATATTTTCTAGTCGTTCCAGCCATTTTTCCCGCCAGCTATCGCCAACAATATGAGGATCGAGCGGACGCACCTGATAGGCCAGCATAATGTTTCCCCACCAGAAATTATCGTTTAACAGGCAGCCGCCTTTATAGTGAATATCATTGTTATAGCGGTCATCGGTAAATCCAAGAGTAATAATAGCTTTTAAATTTTTGGGTCTTCTAGCTGCGACTTGAAGGGAATTAAAGCCTCCCCAAGATTTACCCATCATCCCGATGTTTCCATCACACCAAGGTTGATTTGAAATCCATTCTATTACTTCCAGGGCATCATCTTGTTCTTTCTTTAAGTATTCATCCATTAGCAGACCATCGGATTCCCCCGAACCTCTCATATCCACTCTGACTGCTGCATAACCATGTCCCGCAAAATAACCATGCATCGGTTCATCTCTTGTCCTTGTTCCGTCTGTTTTTCGGTAAGGAATGTACTCTAAAATGGCCGGTACTTTTTCACCTTCCGGAACTTCAGGCAGCCAGATCCGACTGGAGAGTCTCGTACCGTCTTTTAAAACAATCCAAGTGTTTTCAATCGCTTGATACGCATAAGGAAAATTGGTGATAATTTCTCTATCTTTACATTCCGTTGACATTTTAACATCCCTTTCTTCCTCTTCCGCTGTAAAGAGGTTAAAGTACCTTCCAAAAACTTTAATCGTAGTTAAAAAAGTAATCAAAACCAATTTATAATCATGATTACAAAAATTAATATGATTAGTATAGCATCTGAAAATATGTTGCACAACTCAAAATTTTCAAAAAAATCAATTTTACTTTGGAATACAGGGAGTATAAACCCCGGTCGCCATTGATACCTCCAGAAGTACCAAAGAATTCATTAAAGAATAATACAAAGAGCGAGGCTACGATGCCCCGCTCTTTGTTCATTTAAAAGCTTATGAATTAGTATCTTTTTTCATTTCTTGTTCTAATTGTGCGATGCGCGCATCAATTGTACTGCGATAAAATGAGCTGTTCACTTGGTGCTCTAAGCGGTCAAGATAGTTTTCGATTTCCTTAAACTTTGTGTATGAATTATCAGAGTATGAATGGGAATCGAGCACTTGGTTGATTTGAAGATTCGCGCGAGTCACATTTTCTCGGCCCATTAATTCCATGCGGCGAAGATGCATATCTTTTACCTTATGCTTCATTTCCTCATATTTTCTTTCTAAATCACTTAGCTGCCCATTAACTTGTTCTAAGGATGTACCTAGACGGTTTGCTCGTTCGGTATATTGTTGCTGCTCTGCTGCCGCGAACTGATATAACTCAGTTTCACCTGCTTTTGAGGCAACTTCGGCCTGGTATGTTCTTTTTTCAGCTAGTTCGGCTGCTTGCTGGTATTCTTTTTGAAATTCATCCTTTAAGGTATACTGGCGCTCCAACAGCTTCCGGACCTTTTCGGTTTCCTGTTCACATTGGCGAAGGTATTGATTAAGAAGAGCGATTGGATTTTTCTTCTCCTTGTGATCAATCACCTCGTGTAAATCTGCTGTAATTGTGTTTTTAATTCTTGTAAATAAGTTTGTCATGTTATTCTCTCCTTTTTTTATATGGTTTTATTTTTTAATTCATTCCACTGCTTTTCAAAATTGATGAATGGATCTGATTCTTCTTTTTCAAAATTCTCCTTGCTACTATTCCATTTTTTGTAGACTAGGTATAGCACATATGCAGCTGCAACACCAATGATGGCAGGAATATTGTGTAGAGAAGCGATCAGGACAATCCCCCCAATAATCGCTAAGCCAATTTTCCAACCGGTTGATTCTGTTTTTAGGAACTTTTTGTAGATGAAATATAATAGAACTGCACTTACAATCAATCCTAGCATGGGACCAATAGTTGAAAGTAGGACGATTGCTGCAACCCCACCTGCTAAAAGTAAACCAAATTTTTTCATTTTGTTTTCCTCCTTTGTTTATCTTGATATCATCTTACCTTTTTTCCTTAGTAATCATAATTGCGCCTAAGCTTGATTTTTCACTCGGTCCCAAGACGTAGAAAGGGTCAGTCCTTTACAACATTATGTCGTGAAGGACTGACCCGTATTATATTCAGCTTTATTAATAAGCCTTTTTCCATTCCAGAACCATTTATCCTCTTTTAGATAGACCCCGCCAAGCCACCAATCACGTTCTATTAACTCAAACCGGCTTTTTTGTATATCAAGACCATTAGAAGTTAACCTAAGTTTGGCTAAGGGTTCTGGGCTCTCATGGTTAGGTAGTGGAACATCACATTTCAACAATGGGCATGGCCCCTTCATCAACTCATTTAGCATAGCTGCAAAATAAAGATCACTTATACCATCGTTACTTCTTTTTTGAGTAATGGCTTGGAATAATTCAGTAAAGGAGCAAGTATTTTTATCAAGATATTTAATCACGAAGGTTTCTACCTCATTTAGACCTGTATGTATTGAAGGAAAGAAGCTTAAATGAGATCGTAATGCTTGTTTTAAAAAAGGTAATTTTTGTTTTGAGGCTGCAATCCATGTTTCAATCTCCACGGGATTCTTTGAGGTATATGCCTTCCAGCCCGTAATTGCTTCTTTCATCTGGTCATCTGAAATAGGCTGTCTCTCATTATAAAAAAGTTCTTCCAATTGATGTGAAGTTAATTGCCCAAGGCCATAAAACTGCTCTTCCCCTTCATACTCATTAATGGTCACCATTGATAAGCTCTTCATTTCTTTTTTTGACAGTTCATTAAGCAAATACATTAACATCGTTTGATCATAACGATCGTGCTCAAACCAAAGAACAATTTCTGTTTTCTTTGGAATCTCAGAAAGAAATCGATTTTGTTCTTTACAATTCTGGATGAATAACGCAGCTGGAATCGCTAACTTTTTTTCAAAAAAATGGGCGCGACAACAAATCGAATTTTCACCGGAAATGTCATGGGAGAGTGGACCAAAATCATACATTTCCCGCCAAATCAGAACATCTCCAGGAAGATCTCCAATCTTATTCCCCACCACATCCCCATTCACAATATGTATCATAGCAATACCTCCGCTGTTACTAGCATAAATCTATTTTAGCATGAAAATACATATATCCTTCTAATATATGAATGGCCCAGTAGGTTGCTAATAAGGGATTGCATATTACTGATAGCCTATGCATATCGTTTTAAGACGGGAAAAGGAGTGATGTTATGCTTAGTATCGAAGCAACCAAGAAAATTGAGAGTATTGCCCATCCAAAAGTCCAAAACATCGTTAGAACTTGTGTGGAACAAGGATGTCAATTCAAACCACATCCAAGTAATCCTAACTTAGTTAATTTATTTGACCCTGTCCGCAGGAAAAATATCATTGGAGATTTAAATCTTTTAAGTGAAAGAGGCTATTTTACTTTGGAAGTGGAAAATGGACGTTTCAAAACTTTCCGAAATGAAGTGTTGGGATTGGATATCGATCGCGAGGATTTTGAATACAAGGTATTACGACGATTGAGGCGATAATTTTATTATGTAACCGCGTGGAAAAGGACAATGAATTTTAAACTCATTGCCCTTTTTTATTTATCCGTGAAAAAATACGAAAAACAAAAAAGACAACCTTTTTCAGATTGTCCTTTTCGTGCCTGGCAACGTCCTACTCTCACAGGGACGCGTGTCCCAACTACCATCGGCGCTGAGAAGCTTAACTTCCGTGTTCGGTATGGGAACGGGTGTGACCTTCTCGCCATTGCTGCCAGACTATTTATTTGAGGTTTCATTCCCTCAAAACTAGATAATGCAGAAGAAGTTTTTTGTAAACTCGAGATTGCCTTAAAATTGGTTAAGTCCTCGAACGATTAGTATCAGTCAGCTCCACATGTTACCACGCTTCCACCTCTGACCTATCAACCTGATCATCTTTCAGGGTTCTTACTAGCTTGCGCTATGGGAAATCTCATCTTGAGGGGGGCTTCATGCTTAGATGCTTTCAGCACTTATCCCGTCCGCACATAGCTACCCAGCGATGCTCTTGGCAGAACAACTGGTACACCAGCGGTGCGTCCATCCCGGTCCTCTCGTACTAAGGACAGCTCCTCTCAAATTTCCTGCGCCCACGACGGATAGGGACCGAACT
>NZ_JMLP01000025.1 GCF_000686805.1 Bacillus sp. UNC41MFS5
TTATTCATTCTCAGCTTTAAAAAGTATCTCAATCTCCAAATTGGCTGTCAAGGAGAGCACTTGACAGCCAATTTGGAGATTGAGGAGCAGTTAGTAAGCTGAGAAGGAGATTCCCTAGCCTTGAAAAGGCTGAAACCCAACTAAAAAGCAAAGAAGCCGAAAAACGCTTCTCTTCTTAGAGTTGCACATAAACCGAAACCAAAACCAATTTGGTAGGGAGCATTGACAGTTTCGTTCATATCAGTACAATATTTCACAATCTTTCTTGTGGATAAGAAAAAATGCGACCTTCAATTTGAAGAATCGCACTCCTTTAGTTGAACAATAAACTAAACTTACTACCAGTTAAATAATAATAAATAGTAACAAAAAAGCAATTATTCCTAGTAGTACAATCATAAATGTTTCTTTAAATCCATCTTTTACACGTAAATGTGTAATTAATCCTCCTATGGCTGTCACACCAATTAATAATGCCCCTGCAATTGCGAAATCATTTTGCCAATAACCAATTATTAATAATGCTGCACCAATTAACTCCACTAACCCAGAACAATACGAAACCACTGTGGTAAACGCCAGTGAACAAATGCTTCGCGGTGCATTTTTGAGCCTGTCACTTTTCCAAACCCAGCCATTAAAAACATTGCAGCTAATAAACCTTGTAAAACCCATCCTAAAATTGTCATTATAACTCCCCCTTATTTATTAAACACAATCGGCATTTGTTTGATAAATATATTATTTTTTGCAATGTCATAAATACATTGAGCTACATTTTCTCTTGTGACACCCATTTTAGCTTTGGTGTCGCCTAGTGAAATGGTATATTCCTGACTACTATGTTTTACATTTGGATTAATAATTCGAACAAGGGTCCAATCTAAGTTAGAATGATTAATAAGCTGTTCGATGGTTTTCATTTCTTGATAGCCCGTTGGAAATAACCATTTCGCCAATATTCCTGGAACCACCGTTGCAAATTGATTTTGGTCTTCCTTCGCTTTTACTGTTGGTGTACCTAAAGTGATGATTCGTTTTTTATCCAGTTTTTCCATAATGCTAAGGATATTCTTATGTCCAGCTGCTATTGGTAAGCTCTTAACCTTTCTTGATTTATCTAACGCTGGACCAAGTGTACTAATCACAACATCTGCTTCTCGAATAGCTTCTTCTACTTTTTCTTTATGTGATAAATCACCCACGATAACTTTTAACTTTTTATGCGTGATGGAAATTGAATTTTCAAGAGCCTCTTTTAAAACCAGCTGACCTATTAACCCATTCGCACCAAATAAAGTAATATTCAATGTTGATTACTCCTCTCAAAACACCTTTCGTTTAAACAACACTTGTTGTATAATTTATTGTAATCTAAGATAATTTCTTTCTCAATCATCAGTTTTTTCGTTTTGTCGTTTACACAACAAATGGTTTTAATTGTTGTTTTATCTTTTAAAAAGAGAGGGATTAGAATGGAAATATCAAAAGTAGACCCACGTATTTTACGAACTAGAAGACTTTTAATTGATTCTTTTATCAAAGTGGTACAACTCAAAGATTTCAAAGACATTACTATAAAAGACATCACCGATGAAGCAACAGTTAATCGAGCAACATTTTACGCTCATTTTGTAGATAAGTACGATTTACAAGATGCCGTTCTTTCAGAAAACATATTAAAAAATATACAAGAGAAATTGAGTTGTCACGACCAATTAGATGAAGAGTCAATTACAAAAATCTTCCTTTCAGTTACTAAATTTCAAAATGATTTAAGGACACAATGTAAAAAAAGTTATGAATCATTTAGTACTATGATTGAAAATAAAATTAAAAAAGAATTGGAAACTGTATTTTATTCCCTACTATTAAAACAAGACCTTAAAAGTGAAAAGGAAGCATTAAAAATTGGTGCAGTTATGTTAAGTTGGGGTATTTACGGAGCTTGTGTTGATTGGCATCATAATAGCTCGTTATCAGCCGAGAAATATATAAAAATAGCAATGCCCTATTTATTAAACGGGATGACCTATCGATAAAGGAAGGTTTATACCTTCTTTTTTATTTGTATACTTGTTAAACTTAATTTTACGTTTTGATTAACAACGTAATGAAACACTTGTTGAACTAACCTGCTTCGTTACTTCAATAAGAAAAAGCCACCAAATGGCGGCTGGACCTTCAACTCTTGCACCCGTTACTTTAATAAGGATTATCTATCCAAAATAATTAGACCGCTCCTTTTTAATCAAGAAACGGTCAATCTGACTTTCAAAAATTAGTCGCTACTCTCGTCACGGCTTTCTTTTATGAGGTGGATGATGGTGATGATGTTCACTACTCTCATCACTGCTTTCATCATGGTGATGATCATGATGATCCTCTAAATGTAAACTTCCAAACACTCCTGCGTGGTCGGACGGCCATAGTGCCGTTGGTGTACGATCCTCTTGCTTTTCTCCTACAACGTCCACTTTTTTAACTTTGAAATCGCCTCGAAAGAGAATTAAATCTATTCTAACAAATAGTTGCGAGATCAAATTTAATACATCAGCATCCTGGCAACATGTAAATCCATCGCCTTTTCCTGCGATTTCCCATGTATCTGTAAATCCACCCTCACTAATCAATTTGTTGTAAGTTGGACCACTGCCGTCAGAATTTGAGTTGAAATCCCCTATGAATACTAAGGGAAGATCAGTGTCTCCTGGGCCTTTTAAAAGTTCATCAGCTTGAGCGAGTTGTATTTGAAGTGTAACGGGGTCGGCAGCGGGTTGTAAATGAGTATTTACGAGTCTAAATTTCTTTCCGAATATTCCGACATCAACAGATATAAAACCAAACAGGAGTTTCTCAGGATTACCGCCAACTGGAACGGTAAGAAAAGCATCAAAATTCTCTGTTTCTATATTTGAGAACGTAAGTCCTGAATTTTTTCGCACCAAAATCGCATCTCGATCTACAAATCGAACGTTGAAGCCGGTGCTACTAGGTAACGTAACATCCGTAGTGTCTACTATTGCTAAAACCTCATAATGCAATCCTCTTTTTTTTAACTCCTTGAGAAGGATCGAAACAAAATCATACTCTACTGCTACTTCAGAATTTTGAGGTAACAAAAGTTGCCATATTGCTGCTTCTTGAAGACCTATTATATCTGGTTTTTTTCTTGCAATTTGATCAGCAATAGCCCCTGCTCGTACCGGAAAATTTGTTGCTTGAAACAGTCTAAAGACCTCAGTAACACGTTGTGGGAGTTCCTCTGGAGTGGTTCCTACTAAAGGCGATAAGATAGTTCCAAAATAGATGTTCCACGTTAAAAACGAAACATTACGATTCAAAAAAGTCACCTCATTTCTTAAATATACTAATATTAGATGAGGCAAGATAGCACATTGTAACGGCAATATCACTAGGGTAACTATACATTTTAATTATTGGAGGATTCTGCACCTTAGTGGAACAACGAAAAAATGCTGCAGAAGCAACAAAATCGTTCTTGAGCTAAAGCACCCGTTAGCTCAATAAGTCTCCAATTTGTTTTTTATCCTTAATATTACATAACCCCCCGTGGTAACAAATCACTTTTTCAATATCAAGGTCTAAAAATTTCTCAAGAGAGTCAATTGCAGTTTTCAAATCCAATGTCGTTTGTGGTATGGGTCTCCGTAAAACACCATCTACTACTACCATAGCATCACCTGCGACAAGAGCTTTGCTTTGCTTTGCTTTAAATAGAGACTAATATGACCAGGAGTGTGCCCTGGTGTAAAAATAATTTGAATACCACCACAATATGAAAGTTCTTCACCGTCTTCTAATGTTTTATCTACCTTTGATTTCGGAGGATTCTTATATAAAAATTGCATTTGTTCTGGTAATGATGACCATTGTTCTTTACTCATTCGATTCGGGTCTGTTTTAATAAGAGGTAACGTTCCTTCAATATATGGTTTGTCGAAAATATTTGCATACACTTCTATATGGTTATTGGATTGGTTTAGTATTTCTGGGAGGGAACCTATGTGGTCTAAATCCTGATGAGTTATAATTACGGCTTTCAATTTATCAAAGGAGACTCCGACTTCACTCATAGCAAGACGTATTTGTTCCAATTGTCCAGGCATACCAGTATCAACTAAAATAGCCATTTCATTATCCCATATCAATGTTGGGTTTAATCCGAAACCTTGAATTTTTAATTCTAACATTGCCAATCCTTTATCGATTCTCATTTAATCTCCTCCCAAATTATAAGTAAGTTTTTTCTAAAAAATTACTTAGGATTAATTTACCATCCAAAGAGGATATTTTCAATATACAAATTTAATATTATACCATAAATAAAATTTTTTGTCAATATTTATTTTCAAAAAATTTCACCATTACATTTACATTTAGTTAATGTCTAATTGTACTAAACTGCTTCGTTAGTGCAATAAGAAAAAGGGATCGCCGCAGCCATCCCGATCCTTAACTCTTGCCCCCGTTAGTATAAGTGAATTTACTCACAATCTATTCGTTAAGTTATTACAAAGGATCAAATGATTTAGCCTTACTAATGCGATAAGCAATTAAATAGATAATAATATGAATTGGAAAAGAATAAAAAACACTCCATTTTACAGTAGTATAAAATCCAATCCATTCAAATAAAGGTTCACCTATAAAAGAAGTCAGTGCGGAATAAATAACTGCTTTAAAAAAGGGGTTTAGAGTTGGTTTAAATTGTAGCCAAAGCATAAGAGTGACAGGTATTAAAGTAAAATCCCAAGGTAAAAACGATGGTATGGTAGGCAATACTCTTCCAGAATAATGCCAGAGTCCAAAAACAAGTCCCAAAAAATCAAACCAAGACGCTACTATTAACACAAAACTTCCAGCTAAAAGTAATCTTGCCTCACTTCCACGCTTTCGCAGTTTTATCCATACTAGCCAAGGAATTATTGATAATGCTACTGAGAGCCAAAATTCCCACTGCCATAACGTATGTTCTTTCCAATAGTTTGCATAATCCACTTCTACTTGATGAATTCTTTGAAAAAACTTATTAGAGCTTATAATTTCTTCTTTACTAATTAATGGTGTCATTTTTTATTCACCTTTAAAAAGAATATATAGCAATAGTATTCCGCATCCTTGTTTAACTATCCTGCTTCGTTAGCTGAATAAGAAAAAGCCACCAAGAATTTTTGGCAGCTGAATCGTCAACTCTTGACCCGTAAGCTTAAAAAGAAACTTAGAATAAATAGGAGGTAAAAACGTTCTTTAGTTAATAAAAGTATGATATAACAAAAATAAATTAAGACTTATAATAAGTACGGCAATTATCCACGCACAGATTGAAGTTACTAAATGGTTTACAAGTTTCCCCATTAGTTTTTTGTTACTTGTAAACATTATTAAAGGTATTAAAGCAAAAGCAATTCCAAAAGAGAGAACAACTTGACTTATAACAAGAGCTTTAGAAGGATTAATTCCCATTAGAATTATTCCTAACGGCGGTATCATTGTTATAAATCGTCTCAAATAAATAGGTATGCGTCGTTTAATAAAGCCTTGCATAATGATGTCACCTGACATAGTACCAACTGAAGAACTTGATAATCCTGCGGATAACAATCCAATTCCAAAACATATTGCCACAAAGGGTCCAAGTATTTTTCCAAATTCATTAAAAGCAACTTCTAAATCACTTACATTAAGTCCGTTTTTATTAAATAATGCCGCTGAGACGATTAACATACTCGCGTTTATCCCACCTGCAATAATCATCGCAATAATGACATCTACAAACTCATATTTAAAAATCTTTTTCCGTTCTTCTTCAGTTTCTCCGACAATTCTATTTTGTGTTAAGGCAGAATGCAGATAAATGGCATGTGGCATCACTGTTGCTCCCAGCATCCCAGCCCCTAATAAAACGCTATCAACATCCTGAAATTTGAGCGTGAAAAGACCAGAGAGAATTGCCGTTGCATCTGGTGCTGCATAGAAAACTTGAACCCCAAAAACAATTACAACAATAAAAATCATAGCTGTAATAACAGCTTCTAACGGACGCATTCCTCGCCTTTGAATCTCCAAAATGACGAATGAACCAATGGCTGCAATAATAGCGGCGAAAACAAGTGGGATATCAAAGAGTAAATAGATTCCAAGCGATGCACCAATAAATTCTGCCAGATCTGTTGCCATAACGACAAGTTCAGCTTGTATCCATAAAAGTATGGAAGTCTTCTTTGAAAATTTTTCTCGGCAAACTTCAGGGAGGTTTTTACCTGTTGCAATCCCTAACTTGGCAGACATCGTTTGAATCAAAACAGCCATTAAATTAGAGACTAAAATGACCCATAATAATGTGTATCCATACTTAGACCCTGCCGAAATGTTTGTTGCATAATTACCTGGATCGATATATGCCACAGCAGCAATAAACGCAGGACCTAAAAAAGGCAGCAATCTTTTAATTCCATTAGAATCTCCTTTTACAGGAGAATTAGAAGTTCTATTCAAAGAGTTAGACAATTTTTGGGTCCAACCTCCTTCTTTTTTCCGAACTTATAGTTTATTTTCGGTAAACTTTTTTTCGCTAATGCTTTTTAGGGGTCTCAGGTTGCAAACCCGACATAATGAAGTTATTGGGCTTTCTAATTGATTAGATACCAACAATAATAAATACAGTATTTAAAGATATCGGAGTAGTATTTTTTCCAAATTTTTTTCGTTATCGGCACCACTATTTTAGTTTGCTTTCTTTTTAACAGGCTATGCTATTTGAGATTCTTCTTCAACAAACCTGCTCCGTTAGCTGAACAAGCAAAAAGACCGCCGCAGCGATCTAATCTTTAACTATTGCACCCGTTAGTTGAAGAAGAACCTTAAAATGGTGAAAAACTATCATCAAAAATTTCCCCATCCAGTTTAAAAAACAACTTGTAAGCACCTAAATGCTCCTCGCTATAAATGACTTGTAAATAAGAAATTATATAGTCAAAACCATATTGAAAATAGGAGTCCTTATTCCATGCATCGATGAAAAGACCAACACTATTTAGATTTAGCACCAATTGACTTTTATCAATATCAGCCTCAAAGAAAGGTTCATTTTCTTGTTCTTCATAAGAGTTCATAGCCTCCCAAAAACAATCAATTGTTTTCTTTTCTACGTCATGTTTTTGAGCCCATGCTCTTAATTCATTGGTATTCATAATTATCCCTCATTAAGAATATTTCATCGCTCGCTAAAGCTGATCCTAGCACAATAAGAAAAAAAGAGCAGCCATAGCAACTCCTTTACTTAACATAAGCACCCGTTAGTTAAAGAAGCAGTATCAATATTAGGCATTATTTTTAATAAGGATTTGGTTGTTAATATGATGTTCCATATGTTTAAGATAATCTTTTACGAGCCACTCTAATGTTTCTTGTTGATTATTTCCTATATCACAAAGATTTGATAATCTCTCTTTTGGAATATTCGATATAGTATTTATGATTTGCTTATTTAATGCTAAAAAAAGGTTTAATATCTCATCAAGTGGTCTTTCTTGATAATTCTGAAGTATTACCCATTGGTTTTGATTATATGATTGGATAACAAATGGTTGTTCTTCGTACTGAATCTTTATAAACCTATTAATATTATTTATTGCAGAGTCGCATAGATGTCCTAAAATCTCTTTTTTGGACCATTTATTTGGTAATGGGCGATTTGATATTTCTGTTTCTGACATTAAGTTATATACCTTCGGTAATGTTTGTATCCAGTGGTTTATTCCATTTATTATATCTTCCACACGCCTTCACCCCTTCAATATGTATCTAAAAAACAATATTCGACTAAAGACATTAATATCCCTTCTTAAACTAACCTGCCCCATTAGCACAACAAGAAAAGGGTCTGCCTCAACAGTTCCCTCTTTAACTCTAGCACCCGTTAGTTGAAGAAGCACCTTCTCATTTGCTGCACATTTTTCTCGAAATACGTATTAACTAAAAACAATGAAAATGGTAGTATACTCCTAGAGGTGCTATTATGAAAAAATTCTTTATTATATTAATTGCTATTGTTCTTTCTGCTCCATTGTCTTCACTGTTAAGCCTTGCAATTCTGAACTTCAACATCGATGATAATTATGAATGGGGAAATGCAATATTCGTTGCAGCATATGAAGTTCTAATTTATTTTATTTGTGGTATACCTGTTACTTTGTTGATTGATTTTGTTATAAAATTAACAGTTGTGTCCAATACCAAAAAGTTATACTTATTTCAATTCTTACTTTACAGCCTTGCAGCAGGATTCTTTGGGTTGTATTTAAATTGGAATAATGTAGAAATGATTATTATTGCTATAATTGCAATTTATACATATTTTCATATACTATTTTTTTTAAGAAAAAGATTTATGAAAGAATAACAGGAATCTCCTGTTTTTTATTGTACAATTTGTCTCAAATGCGACTTTAATCATTAATTACTTCCTCAACTAAACTGCCCCGTTAGTTCAACAAGAAAAAAAGACCGCCGCAGCGATCAACATCCTTAACAAAAGCACCCGTTAGAATTCCTGTAGATCACTAATTATTAACTTTGAAAAAAACAGGGCCCCTCAGTAAGATATGAGTATAGACACAACTCTAACTCAAAAACCTTAAGGAGGAAGCCCTTATATGAAGTTTAAAATGCAAGACAAGCAAAATCAACTAATAGAGAGAATTTCTGATAAGCACCTTGTAGTTGGTGTAGATATTGCTCAAGAATTGCATGTAGCTAGAGCTGTGAATTTCCGTGGGATTGTAGTCGGAGAGCCTCTTACATTTGAAAATAATGAAGATGGTTTTGCGAAATTACTACAATGGATTAAGCAGTTAAAATCCTTAAAAGGATTTGATTCCACAATAGTTGGTATGGAACCTACAGGACATTACTGGATTAACCTTTCAAAATGGCTATATTATCAAGATATTGAAGCAGTAACTGTTAACCCCCATCTGGTAAAAAAGAATAAGGAAAACCGTGATAATTCCCAATCCAAAAGTGATAAAAAAGATGCCCTTGTTATCGCTGATATGGTCAAGAATGGTTACTATTCCTTTATTCGTCCTACTTCAGAGGCCTTTGAAAAACTCAGAGTGTTAATGTCTAACCGTGATATGACGGTTAAAAGACTAGTTAGTGCTATCAATCAAATTAACCGATGGGTAGATATTGTATTCCCTGAACTTCGACAGGTATTCAAAGATGTTAAAGGGAAAGGTGCAATAGCCACTCTTCGCTTATTCCCTACACCAAATGAACTTCGTTCAATGAAAGCACTAGATATCGTTAAAGGCTGGAAAACTCAAATGAAGAGACAACCTGGGTTAAAAAAAGCACAACAATTAATTGAATTAGCTAAGCATTCAGTTGGAACGCGACAAGCACTTGATGCTTATAAACTACATCTCGAACAATTAATTGAAGAGTTTGATCTAGCAACAGCCCAACTTGGACGAGTTGAAAAGGAAGTCACTGACGTCCTTAAACGAATTCCTTTCGCGAGAAAGTTACTTGCCATCAATGGGATTAGCGAGATTGCCCTTGCAGGCATTTTAGGAGAAGCAGGAGATCTAAGCGGATTCGCACACGGTAACTCTTTATTGCGTCATGCTGGCTTACATCTGGCAGAGGCTAGTTCAGGTAAATGGAAAGGTCAGATTGTCCTCTCTAAACGTGGGAGATCTCGTTTGAGACGCTTCTTGTACTTAGCAACTATGAGTCTAGTCATGAACAACCCTGATTTTAAAGAGCTGCACGCTAACAATGTTAAAGTGAAAAAGATGAAAAAAATGAAATCGATTATGAAATTAATTCATAAACTCGCAAGAGTTTTAGTTGGAATAGCCCGAAAAAATGAATCTTATCGTCCACACAAAGTAAAACCAATAGTACCAATTGCTGCATAACTTAAACAAAAATTAATTCTTTTATAGTAACAACAGAATAACTAATAACTTTAAGATTAATATCTTTCGAATATTGGCTTATTCGTAGGATTTCAAAGAAAGTACGAAGTACCGGATTTATTAAGCAAAAGGGCACTGACCCATTCCGTTAGAAAGACCGGCCTCTACCACTTGGATAGGTATGACGAAGGAATGAGAGGGCATTTGACCCGTTGAGACATGGGAGCGAAAACCTCCAAGGGTGGCGTGGAGAATACGTACATTATATGGAAATTATTGGAGTTAAAACTACCTCCTTTATTTAAGTACGCCTCCATGCAGCCAGAATTATTAAAACTCATTTGATCAGTCCCCTACGTTCTTTCAAGTGATTTGAAATCCTGCGAATAAGTGAGTATTTGAGAGATAATCGTATCTAACTGAGGGAGCTTAATAAGAATTTCTTTAATTGTTCATTCTAAGAGAAACCTGGAATGGAGGATTTTTATGAAAAAAAGCCTTTTAATATTGATCGCCTGCTTCTCTCTTTTCTCTTATTCACCTGTCAAAGCCGAAACCGTAACTAAAAATGATGTACAGGTGCGTGATGACTTGATTTTCATTATGCTTTATCCCTCAATTCAACAGGAATTGAAAAAGCAATATGGCGAAATTAAACAAAATATGTGTGGTAAAATAAATATGTCGGCAGCCTTGTTTTTACCAGCTCCTGTATTTTTTATGCGTGAAGTATGTTGAACCAATAGAATCAAAGAACAGCTAAACCTTGTGAACCAAAGTAAGGAATGTTAGTCCAGGCAGCAACCTGCAATCTTACTAGACTGCCATCATCTTGGATATTAAATACTGACACTGTACCCTGATTTCCGTTAAGGGTGTAAAAATGCCGTCCGTCCTTACTCACACCAACGTCCATCGGAAGACCTGGGGCTGTACCTGGTGGTGTACTGGTAATATGTCTTACTACCGACAATCCTCCATTGGGATCGATTTGGTAAGTAGAGATGGTACCGCTTAAAGTGTTGGTAACATATGCAAAACGTTCATCCTTTGTTGTAACAACCCAGCATGCAGTTTTATATCCATTTGGTACAGATCCACTGATCACATGAAGGATACCGTCGTTGCTCATTGAATAGGATGACAGGGCATTTGAATCTGCTTCAGTAACTAAGAGGATCCCAGAGGATAGAAAATAAGAACCCAATGGTCCTCGACCATAAGAATCATTAACGACGGGTCCTGTAACCGTACCATTTTGATTCACATGGAATACACTGAGATGGTTTGAAGTAAGCTCGGATACAAGGATTTTGCTACCATCTGGAGTGAATAGAACCTGCGCCGGCTGGGCATTGAAGGCGCTGAGAGAGTGGGTTGATCCGGGAATAAGAGTAAGGCGTCCGTTAGCATCTATGCGAAAACCGGTGATATTGGAGGAAAAATTATTGGTGGGATCACCTACATTGGAAACATAGAGAAGATTACCAAACACATCCACGCTATTGGGCTGAGCACCACCAGATGGCTTCACATCCACGAGAAAGGGTGCTCCGCTGTCAGTTATGATGAAACTGCTGATATTATTACTACCCGCATTAACGGCTAGCAGGAAACGCCCGTCACGCGACAAGGTTAGGGCGCCTTGTGACGCAAGGGGATCGACGCCATCGTTTGCTGTTGCAGTGGAGACTTCCTTTGTACCAGTCCCTCTGCCATATGTTGGGAAGGATCCCACGAAGGTAAGCATGCCATTCATGTTTCTGTAAAAGGCAATGACTTGATTCCTTACTTCATTATTGGTCATCATGTAAACCATACTTACACTCGCACGAATATCACTCATTATCTGCATTTTATGACTCTCCTCCTTTCATTACTTTATATGGTACATTTGCAATTTCAATTCCCCAATTTGAAGTAAATTGGTTCAAAAGATAGGTGGATTATTGTCCACTTATCACACTAACCTCCCCCTTTTGCACAATAAAAAAAGCTGCCAAAATGACAGCTTCAATCTTAGGTTAGACACTCGTAGTTAACTTTTTTCAATCTTACAAATCCATTTATAATAATTAAGTAAAATTACTAACAATATAGGGTCTGCAATAATAGAAAACTCCAATTTCCACCATCCATAATTGAAGTACCCCCAAGGTTCTGGAAGTAATGCTATTACTTCATATATCGCCATAAATATTAACCAATAAATAAAATAAAGAATTCTTTTTAACAATGTAGAGTTTAATGGATACCAATTCAAAAACATCATATTAACAGGTGGTAAAAGCATTGAAAGGGTTGGTAAAGATTCCCAATAAACATTTTGTGTAAAGTACCAATAACCGTGGTATTTTTGGTCAATATACAAATCAGCTATAATCTGTAAAGAAATCGTGAACGACCAAATATGAACAATTTGATTTTTAGTAAGCCGCTTGTTAGTTTTAAAAGCAATTAAATTAAAAATAATAACTGCAAAAATAAGTCCAATCATAAAAATGTCCTTTTTTAACTATTTTTATCTTATCATTGTTCAATTATTCTGGTATTAGTCCTTGTTCAACCTGCCAGTAAGCACTATAAGAAAAAGACTGCCGAAAATGGCAGCCAGATATTCAACTCTTGCACCCGTTGTTAAGTACATATTTTCACAATGTTAGGTTTGCAGATAAAATTCTGCCGTCGAACATAAAATCGTGCCTCCGTAAGTGTGTAGTATCTACTGATTATTAACTCATAACTGTTTTTTATACTTGCTTTTGGCTATGCGAGTACCTCAAAAGAGAACGGCTTACTTTAAGACAGCCGTATCTTCTAGAAAGAATCCCTCAGATGAACAAGTAATTGATTTCCGTCCCTATCTATTTTTAGATTATTTTAAAATATTAGTGAATAATTACCGTGGTATTCTAATTAAATCCTCCACCACTGCTTAGTCGGAAAATTTTTTGAAGTAATTACGACCGTTTCCCCTATTTTAGGTGTTGAAATATTGACCTGGTGTTTTAATGCCGCTTCTGTTACTCTTTCCACCGGATCTGTCCAAGCATGAAAGGCAAGTGTAAACGCACCCCAATGAACGGGAATTAACAACTGTCCTCCAAGATCCAAATGAGCTTGTACCGTCTCTTCCGGCATCATATGAATACTGGACCATCGCTCGTCGTATTGCCCGCATTCTAACAATGTTAAATTAAACGGACCATATTTTTCGCCAATTTCTTTAAAGTGAGGACCATATCCGCTGTCCCCACTGAAGTAAATCTTCGTCTCCCGGCCTGCAATTACCCACGAGCACCACATGGTAGAATCACGGTCAAATAATCCCCTTCCAGAGAAATGTCTTGCCGGTGTACAAGCCAGTGTGAGTCCTTTGAATTCCAATTCCTCCCACCAAGCATGTTCGGTAATTTTTTCTGTAGGAACGCCCCATTTGATTAAACGTTGACGAACACCGAGCGGTACAAAAAACCGCGATGCTTTACCCTTTAATTTACGAATGGATTGGTAATCTAGATGATCATAATGATCGTGGGAAATAATGATTGCATCGAGTGTCGGAAAATCCTCCAGCTGCACAGAAAGATTATTTTTGTATCTCTTGGTACCTGCCCACGAAACAGGTGAAGGACGAGGACCGAACATGGGATCAAATAAAAGTCTCTTGCCTTCTATTTCGAGAAAAAAAGCCGAGTGGCCAAACCATGTGACCCGAGGAGCATCAGAGATTGAAAGAGTCTCAGCTGGTAGGAATGTTTCCGCATCGATTACAGCCATGGGTCTCCCATTCGCAGCCCGTGTGAGAGAATCTCTCAGCATGCTAATCATCGACTTCCATCCCATCGTCATTGTAGTCGGTAATTGATTTTCGTATTTTTTCATTTATTGGGTTTCTCCTGCTTATAGAGTAGGTCTTACATATCCATTATTTAAGAGCGTAAATTTCAACATTTGAAGGGAACTATAAAGACCCAAACACAGATATTACTTCCACATCCAACTCGCGTATCAGTGTAAATTCTTCTTTTCTAGGTGCTAATTCTTTTACAATACTAGCATAATACCAATGCTGATCTTTCATGCCATGGTTAAAGCGCTCCCACACCTTCTCGCCAATCGTTTCTCGGTCTTCCTTAATGGATTGCAGATTATGTAGTTTATCAGCAGTGATGACTTGTATTTCCTCTATAGATAATTCTTTTAGTATATCGATGGTATGTTGTTTTCTTTCCTGCCAAGGGAGGGTTTTATCAGGTTCAGAAGCAGCTCTTACTAAATTCGCAATATATTCTCCAAAATTCTCTACTAAAGTTTCATAATTTGTATCGGTATCTTCAAGAGTATCATGAAGGATACCTGCAGCGATAACAGAATCTGAACACTTCTCCTTTTGCAAAAGCATCCCCACAGCAAAAGGATGAGAGATATAGGGAATATCTGTTGCTTTTCTCATCTGATTTCGATGGGCTACTGCTGCAAAATTTATTGCTTTTTGAACGATATTCATCTGGATTTCCCCCTTGTGATTTCCACTTTTATAAATTTTATTTTATATTGATTCGGAAAATGCATCAGATTTCCTGGGTCCCTTGTCAGTATTCGTACTTGGAAACAGCTTCCATATCTGGTAGCCCTCTTAGTTTTCTTCATCTTTAAAGATGGACTTTATTAAAGTATGAGGGATATTCAGTGTTTCATCGAAAATAATTGGAACAGCTTCTCCATCTCCTCTCTTTTTGAGGGTAGCTACTTCATTATTTATCTTCTCCATTTTGAAATCCAACTCAGAAGCTGAAAGTGCTGCCTCTTTTAAATCATTTTTTATCCACTCTGGTATTTCCTTGTCATATTTATAGTATATTTTATGTTCCAGACTTGCCCAAAAATCCATGGCAATTGTACGTATTTGCAGTTCCACGAACACCATTTCTACTTTGTCTGACATAAAAACAGGGATTTTAATAATTAGATGGAGACTATGATAACCGTTCGGTTTTGGATTCTTTATATAATCCTTCCTTTTTACTAACTCTACATCCTTTTGTTTTTCAATCATCTGACTTATTTTATAGACATCCGTGATAAAGGGACAAACAATCCGAATCCCCGCAATGTCTTTAATATTCTCTTTAATGGATTCCAAAGAAATACTAAGGTTCTTCGAGTGCAACTTCTTTAGAATACTCTCTGGTGATTTTAGCCTTGAATTTGTATGTTCAATTGGGTTATATTCATGGATGTGAATAAATTCTTCTTTTAAAATATTTATTTTTGTATTCATTTCATCCAATCCAAATTTATACATCAATGAAAACCGTTTTAATTCGTTTATAATATTCCTTAGCTTAATCATATGCTGTAGGGCTAACTCTTCCATTAATAAAATGTCTCCTTTAAACAAAACTGATCAATTTTTAAATAGATATACGGTTCCAATCTTATCTTAGACCCTTTGTTTTATTTTGCCAAAACGATCCTAAATAATAGCTTTAAATGAATGCCGAATGACATCCCCTCGGCTAATGATCCCAACCAACACCCCGTTTCGTTCTACCGGCAGCTTTTTAATTTGTCTTTTTCCTAAGAGGGCTGCAATATTTTCTATTTCTTCATTCCATGAAACTTTGTGAACTTTTCTTTTAGCAATTTCAAGAACATTCTTATTTAGCAATCTTTGTACTCTTTCGTCGAATTCCTCATCATCCCCCTGGATAGTGAAGCTATAGGAAAAAGTATCAAAAAATCGATCCTCATGCTTGCCAATATATCGCATGATATCACCATCACTCACATACCCAACTATTTCATTTCTGTCATTGACCACAGGAAGTCCGCTGATACCATAAGTAATGAATTTCTCGATGACCGATTGCACTGATTCGTTTTCCTTTACTTTATAGACTTGTTGAATCATGATCTCATATGCTTTCATTATTTATTCTCCTATGCAAAGTTTAGTGAATTATTGCACATTAACCCGTAACTAGTTGGCCTTTCTTTAAAGTGGATTTATTACCTTCATTTCTTAACAATACCCTACATAAAAACCTGCTGAAAAAGTTTAGTTGGAACCGTACAATTAATACGGCACCGAACTATCAGAATATACGGCCCCATGATACTTTTTTCCATGCAAACCGTATCCAAGAGATTCATTATGTCGGGAAAATATTATGTTTTTTTGCCTCGTGTAAGCCATCTTTAATTTTTACTAGCAAATTCACCAAGAGCTGTTGTTCTTCTTCGGTTGTCTTTGAGAAAATATTTGTAACATGGTTACTATATAAGGGCGATAATGTGTTCAAAACGCTACTTCCTTTTTCAGTTAAATAAATGGCTGTTTTTCTCCGGTCATCGAGAATATCCCTTCTAATAAAACCATCCTTTTCCAGACCATCTAGTAAACCCGTCATCGTGGACCTGGTTACTCCTGTTTCATCAGCTAACTCTGAAGGGTTAAGAGGACGTTCATGGTTTAGTACGGATATTAGAACTTTTAATTTTCCATTGGACAATCCGAAATACGATAACTTGGAAGTCACCTCATATTCCAACTCTCTTGCCACTCCCAATATTTGAATTAATACTTCAAAGTGACGATCCCCAATAAAAGGGTTCATTGTTACATTTGGATTTATATTGTTGTTCAATGTATCACCCCTGCATAATAATAAGCCACCTAATTATAAGGTGGCTTATTATTCTTTGTCAACGCGTTAATATGGTAGCAACATGTAAAAGTTGTAAAGTTTGCTCAGAAAAATTTCATTGGAGAAATAGTATACATCTACCGCTTATTATCTTAGTTTAATCAAAATGGTAGATTTTCTGCAATTTTTTGCCGGCCATATTTACTAACCAGTACATCACGACGGAAAGAATAGCCAAAATGGTAATACTGGTCATCACTAGATTCATTTGGAACACTTGGCCTCCGTATGTAATGAGGAAGCCTAAACCCGCTTTGGAAGAGAGGAATTCACCCATAATTACTCCAACAAGGGTAAGCCCGACATTCACTTTCATCGTCGCCACAAAATTGGGGATGCTGGCTGGAAGAACGACCATCTTCAACATTTGCCAGCGTGTAGCGCCAAAGGACTCCATCAGCTTCATTTTGCCTTTCGAGATCTCCTGGAAGCCGGAGTGGATCATGATAACGGTGACGATGATTGAGATAGCAATCGCCATTCCATAGATTGATAGCTGGTCTCCGAGCCAGATGTAGAAAATGGGACCAAGTGCAACTTTCGGTAAAGCGTTCAGCACGACAATATAAGGCTCGACCACTTCGGAAAGAAAACGGGAACTCCATAGCAGGATGGCTAGGAGGGTTCCTATTACCATAGATACGATGAAACCTAAGATAGTTTCCTTCGAGGTAATCCACGTGTGATGCAGGATCTCGCCTTTGATTAACAAGTCTTTAAAAGAAGCAAAAATTTGGGAAGGTTTACTTGTTAACATGGTGTCAATCCAACTCATGTTTGCCGCTAATTCCCAAACTCCTAAAAACACGATGAGCACTAGCCATTGTGCCATGCGGATTGATAGGCTTCGATTCCGCTGCTTACGTAAATAGGATGAATATTGAACGCTGGGCGATTTTTCGTTTGGTACCCGCTGAATGAAAGGTTCCGTTGCGACATCGCTTGAAGCTGGCAATATTTTAGGGTTAGGTACGGACATTTTCTTCCAACTCCCTCCAAATGGTATTAAAGTATGAATGGTATTCTGGGGTCTCCCTCGTCTCAAAAGGAGAAGGCCTTCCGTGTTCATTGGAAAATTCAATTCGATAGTCGGACTGAATGGTACTTGGTCTTCGGGACATCACGATGACTCGATCAGCCATCGAGATGGCCTCGGAGATATCATGGGTGACTAAGATGGCCGTTTTCCCTTGCTCGCGTAGGATGGAGGAAATTTCATCCGATAAATTCAAACGGGTTTGATAGTCTAACGCAGAAAATGGTTCATCTAACAACAAGATCTCCGGCATCACAACTAAGGTTCGTATTAATGCGACTCGTTGCCGCATTCCCCCAGAAAGCTGTTTCGGACTGTGATGGACAAATTCTCCCAAGCCATAGCGGTGCAAGAGATCCAGGGCACGTTCCTTCGCTTCATGTCGATCCATTCCGCGGATTTCAGCCCCAACTAGGACATTGTTCAAAATATCTCTCCATTCAAATAAGTGATCATGCTGCAGCATATACCCGATTCGCTTGGACGGCTCCTTCACTTTTTCACCGAAAAGCCTGACCTCTCCTTCTGTCGGTATAATCATCCCCGAAATGAGGGAAAGCAAAGTGCTTTTCCCACAGCCGCTCGGACCGACAATGCTGATGAACTCTCCCTCCTGGATCGAGAGATTGATATGTTGCAGAGCCTTTGTCTCCTCTTTTGGTGTAAAGTAATGCAAGGATACGTCCTGCAGTTCGATTTGCGTCATTACTTTCAGCTCCTTCCCCTTAATTTCCTTTTTGTACAGCTTTCTCTGCAAAGGTTGTCTCAACTATATCTCCATGCTTGACCTTTTGATCTGACGGCAGTACCCCGCTTTCAACCAGTGTGTCCTGGAGTTTATCCAATTGAGCCTGGTCCAAAACAGGGTTCTTAGCCCATGAATTTTGCTTGGCATATCGTTCCACTGATTTTTGGATTAACTCTTTGGATGTTCCTTCGAAATATGGCTCAAGAGCGGCAGCTGCTTCCTCAGCAGAATGTTCATTCAGCCATAGGGTAGCCTTGTAAACGGCATTCGACCACTTTTGTAAAATTTCAGGATTCTTCTTCATAAATTCATTGGTTGCCACATACGATGTCTCCGGATAAGACCCGTACGCTTCCCCCATGGATGCGACTAATTTGGCCTTACCTGATTGCTCCAGCATAGAAGCAAGAGGTTCGAATACTTGGATGTACTCCCCTTTACCGCTTTGGAAGGCACCAACCATGGCAGGGGAGGCAATATTGGTGATTAGTTTTGACTTCCCGACTTGATTCTTCTTAAGTACTTGAGACATCACCATCTCCGGCGAACTTCCCGGCCTCCAGCTCACCACGGCTTGGCCATTTAAATCGCTCCATTGAAACGGGCTCTTAGGGTTTCGTGCCAATAAGAAGGAGCCATCCGTTGCCGTCAGCTGATAAAACACCTTTAAGGACTGTTTCCCGTGCTGATTAAAGATAAACACAGCCGACTCAGGACCAACCAGCGAAACATCTGCCGTTCCGGACAGTAAGGCTGCCGCCCCTTTGTCCGAGCCTTGGGAAGTCGTCATAACAACTTCTAGACCCTCGTCACGGAAAAATCCTTTCTCCATGGCAATATAATGTGGGGCATAAAAGATGGAACGGATGACTTCTGAAAAACGAACCTGTGTAAGTTTATCCCCATTTTGTTTTGGGACAGTACCCTCTTTTGAGCTTGTGGTTTGTGCGGAATTCCCACAGCCGGTTAACATCAACGAGAGTGCGGTAAAACAGGCCATCATGAATCCTGTGATTTTTTTCTTTTTGCTCATCGTTTACTTCCCCCTTAAATTTTGATTGATTTCTTAGAAACTAAATAATTTAATGCCATATCCTTTCCATAATTCTGAATCTCCTGATGTCCGGCGTAGGCAAGCGGCATCGCGGTAACCCGCTCTCGCAGAACATAAATCTCGATTTCAGGCAGCAAATATTCCAGGGCATATGCTAGAGGTAGGCCATTTTCTAAGATTTCTACTGAGTGTGGATTTCCGATAATAAAGGTCAGCCCCAGGCGTTTCGCTTCCAAGACCAATGGATGATCTTCCCGTACTCGGCTGATGCTTGCAATGATCGTATCGGTTTCCGGATACAGGTCAAGAGCTTGGTGAAGATGTTCGACGGTAAACCCGGTATGCGGGAAAAAGTGAAGGATATGCTTGACAGGAGTGTCCTCCTTTCCATTCAGAATCCCCGCTGGATTGGCTAATGTCGCCTCTTCCAGAAAATCAGTGGAGCGGATTTCTTGCTCGGATTTTAATAAAGTGGAATCAAACTGGCGTCCGATGTATCCATCGAGCCGCTTCAGAATATCTCCTGCTGTTTGGATTTCTTCCAAGGCAATTCCTTTGTGCAAGACATTCCCATGAATTCCTCCAAAGCTAGTATCAGTTTTGAGCTTCTGATGTCCATGCAGATAGGCTAATCCGGGATGCAGCCCATGAAAGGCTTCATGCAGTTCAATGACGGATAGATTGTAAAGGGGTAAGTACTGGGCGAAGGGAACCCCGCCAGAATTGGCCGCATCCGCAACCGGATGATGGACGACCAGTAGATCAAGCCCCATCCCCGACGCTAATTCAATTCCACATTCCGTCATGGTCATGGCCACTCCGATTTTTTTTACTGGAGCATTCATATCGCCATACACAAGTCCTGGGATTTCAACTACGCTTTTTCCAGGGATATTGGACGTCTTCATCAATACAAATGGATTGCTTCCTTTGGCAATTTCATTCCAATCCATTACCATCCGCCCTTTGGTAATGACATTCAAGGCTTGCAACACATCATGGATGGTACACTCACTCTGCATATTTATCATTTTCTTCCCTCCTATAACGTTTATAAAAAAATAAAAACCGCTTACCATGAAAACACACCAAAGCAGTAAGCTTTAGTTCGTTTCATGATAAGCGGTTTGAAAGCCTCTCAAAAATGGGCTCTAAACCTGCTAATCGTTCTGTTTTATTCGATCGGTTCCTTAAAGATAATGACCGTCAACGCCTGTTCTGTACGTGGATCATAGTCCTTAAAGATAACATGGATCGGAAGACTTAGAGTTTCTTCGATCTTTGAAGCTAGTATTTCTTTGTAAGCATCGATGATCGAAGAATCGACTGCTCTTGTCAATAATCGCTGTGATTCATCCAATACTTTTAAAGCGGGGATCCGTTTATGTAGGGCATAAATAAATACCTTGTCCCCCATCAATTCAATCCGTTGTGATTTGATCCCGATTCCAAACAGCTCTTGATTCACCGTGTTGTAGATTTTAATAATTTCAAGTTTCAATTGGTTAGCGGAGAGCTGCAGCTTCATCCTTTCACCTCTATTTATGTTTACTATTCATCATAGAAAGGTTGTACATATTCATAATATACATTGGATAAAAACTATTGTCAATATTCTTAATATTAAAATATTTACAAACACTTCATTGGGGTCAGTCCCCCGGTGAAGTAAAGCTTTAACGCACCTTCCATTATGTGACCGTAGGCTTTTTAGATATTCTACTTTCTCGGCCTTTAAAAGGCATGTGCCTTTGAATATTTCCCTCTCAAATACATAATGCTCTCATCAATAAACGGTTCTTTGGTTCCTTCTATCAAGATATCTATAAATGGTTTTGTTTTCCTAATTAAGCTAAATAACTTATCGTAATTTAACAAACCCTGTCCTACTGGAACTTGTTTTAGTGAGCTCCCCTTAACAATAAAATCCTTGGCATGGCATATAACCATTCTGTCTCCCAATAATTCAAATGCCTCTTCAAAAATTTCTTCCTGATTCATATAGTTATCAAAGGTCAAAAGATTGTACGGATCAAAAATTACTTGGAGATTATGAGAGTCAATTTTATCAATTAGACGCTTCAAGGTTTGGACAGAATAGATAGGGTGATTCACTCCCGCTTCGATTCCTACAATGACACCAAATTTTTCAGCCTCTTTTACAAGTTCTGAAACACTTTCAACTACCTCCATAAAAGGCTTTTCATTAAAATTTTCTACTGTGTAAACAATCTCCGCATTGACGTTTCCTGTTTCTGTTCCAACTATGCTGCAGCCAAAATCTCTTGCAAATCTTAGATGCTCTTTGAAACAATCCATCCCTTTTCTTCTCTCTATTGGGTCTGGATGAATCATATTAAAATAACAGCCCAAAACGGCAATCTGAAGTCCTTTGCCTGAAAAGGCGCCTCCAATATGGCGGGCAAGACCTGGCGATAGACTGCCTAATCCAGGATAATACGCCGGCAAGGACTTGTTTAAAGCAAGTTGAACACTCGTCAATCCTTTTACGGATATATCATTTACCATCTTTTCTAACGATTTTGATTCGATATCATGGGCTCTAATCCCTAAATTCATTTGAATACACCACTCTCGTTCTATAAAGATGCCGTACCAAAAAAGGCTGGTACGGCTTTTTGATTTTTATTTTGGCGATTGCCGAGTTTATCTGGCAAGCCAGCCTCCATCAACGGCTAACACATGTCCGTTCATATAGTTAGAGGCCTCACTAGCCAAGAAGACCACAACCCCCATCAAATCTGCAGGGCTAGCCCAACGACCGGCCGGTATCCGGGAAAGAATTTCCGCATTGCGTTTTTCGTCCGCACGAATTGGTGCAGTATTATCTGTTGCAATATAGCCTGGTGCGATGGCATTAATTTGAATATTATTCTCGGCCAATTCATTGGCAAACGCCTTGGTAAGTCCGGCTACAGCATGCTTGCTGGCCGTATAAGGTGGAACAAATTTACCACCCTGGAATGAAAGCATGGAAGCAATATTGATGATCTTTCCTGATTTTTGTTCGACCATAACCTTGCCTGCCTCCTGACTGAGGAGGTACAAAGAATTAAGATTGATTTCCATGACGTCATCCCAATCTTCCTCTTTGTACTCCAGCAGCGGAGCCCTGCGGATGGTACCCGCATTATTGACCAGGATATCAATTTTTCCGAATACTTTAAGGCATTCTGCAACTACCTGTTTCACCTTTGTCCTGTCACTTAAGTCTGCTTGGAAAAATACAGCGCGCTGCCCGGTTTCTTCAATCAGTTCCTTTGTTTCCTGCCAATCCCCGCTTCGTGCGACTACAAAAACATCAGCCCCTGCCTTGGCTAGTGCAGCAGCATACGCTTGCCCAAGACCCTTATTGGCCCCAGTTACGATGGCTGCTTTTCCTTTCAGGCTGAAAAAATCTAGTGAAAAAGCATTAAGCGCATTAGACATTCTGTTACCCTCCGCTTTTTATTCCTTCAAATTATGTTCCCATGAAAGTGAAACGTTATCTCAAATCTTCCATTTTTACAAAATCCATGTCAGTATAAGTGATGTTCTCTCCGCACATACCCCAAATGAATGTGTAGTTGCTTGTGGCTGTCCCAGTATGTATAGACCAGCTTGGAGAGATGACCGCCTGCTCGTTTTTCAGGATTAAATGCCTTGTTTGGTCCGGTTTACCCATAAAGTGAAAGACGCGTGTTTCTGGTTCCATATCGAAATATAGATATACTTCCATACGGCGTTCATGCGTATGGCATGGCATGGTATTCCATACACTGCCCGGGGATAGCATCGTCAAACCCATTTGAAGCTGGCAGCTTTCGCATACATTTGGATGAACATATTGATAAATTTTACGCTCGTTTAAAGTACCAGGTTCACCTGTTTCAAGAGGCACAATTTCATTGATATCGATTTTAACCGTAGGATACGAATGTTGAGCCGGGGTAGAATTAATGTAGAATTTAGCTGGATTGCTGGCATCCTTTGAACTGAACAGTACTTCTCTGGTTCCCTTTCCAACGTACAATCCGTCTCGAGCCTTCATGTCATATACTTCCCCATCAAGGATGACAGTCCCATCCCCGCCAATGTTAATGATTCCAAGTTCGCGGCGCTCAAGGAAATATTCAACGCCCAATTCTTTATCCAGTTTGATTGTCAATTTGTCATCTGCCGGAGTGACCCCTCCGAAAATCATGCGGTCATTGTGAGTATAGGTTAAGTGAACCCGTCCTGGATCAAAAAGGGTTTCTACTAGATATTCTCTTCTTAACTCTTCCGTTGTATATTTTTTCATATCTTCCGGATGAATTGCGTAACGTGTTTCCATCTTCTATTTCTCCTTTACCATCAATTTATTTAAGAAAATTTAAGATCCTAGTTTTTCATGACTGCTCCTTAGAAAATAAACTTAGAGAGTAAAAACAACACAGTTTTATAATGTCACACCGCTTTTAAAAATGGAGATTTCACGGAAGTCATTCTTTTCGTTATTCACCATTTCACCACTTGCCACATTGACAATATAATCAACAAAATTATTCAGGACCTGGTCCGCCGAAATATGATCTTCCAATAGTGTTCCGGCATTAAAATCGATCCAGTGAGGTTTTGTCTCATAAATCTGCGTATTGGTAGAAATCTTCATAGTCGGTACAAAGGTTCCAAACGGCGTCCCCCTTCCTGTTGTAAACAGGACCATATGACATCCTACGGCAGCAAGCGCTGTTGAAGCAATTAAATCATTTCCAGGTGCGCTAAGAAGGTTTAGTCCTTTTGTTTTCAGAACCTCCCCGTACTTTAGAACATCAACAACCGTTGACGTGCCAGCCTTCTGCGTGCAGCCAAGTGATTTATCCTCAAGGGTTGTAATCCCGCCTGCCTTATTTCCAGGCGATGGGTTCTCATAAACTGGCTGATTATGCTGCAGGAAATATTCTTTAAAGTCGTTAATTAAATCGACTACCTTGTGAAATACCTCTTCATTTGCTGCACGTTCCATTAGAATTTTTTCTGCGCCAAACATTTCCGGAACTTCGGTAAGAACCGTCGTGCCGCCTTGGGCAATAAGGTAATCAGAAAATCTGCCAAGCAGCGGATTAGCCGTGATACCAGAGAAACCATCAGAACCACCGCATTTTAAACCTACTTTTAATTCTGAAAGTGGGATATCCTCCCTTTTATCCTGTTTTGCGGCTTCATAGAGTTCCATTACTAATTTAAAGCCTTCTTCAATTTCATCCGTAACCGCCTGTGAGATTAGAAATTTAACTCTATTTTCGTCCACCGTTCCTAGTGCTTTTTTAAATTCTGGGAGTTCATTGTTTTCACAGCCAAGCCCTAAAACAAGGACTCCTCCTGCATTTGGATGGTTGACAGCATCCACCAAAATTTGTTTTGTATTATCGTGGTCATCTCCCAGCTGGGAACATCCATAACTATGCTTTAAAACGAGCACATGATCAAAGGGGCTGTTGTCTCCCACATATTTTTCGAATCGTTTAATAATTTTTTCTGCAATTCCATTCACACAACCTACTGTCGGAACAATCCAAAGTTCATTTCGAATCCCTACTGACCCATTTTCACGTCGGTATCCCCTAAAGGTCCTCTTTTCGTCTTTATATGGATTTGCGGTTTGAACTGGATGGTACTGGTATTCCTCGGTACCGGATAAATTGGTTTTCGTATTATGGGTATGGATAAGTTCGCCGGGTGCAATCTTTGTCAAGGCATGGCCAATCGGGTACCCGTATTTGATGATTTCTTCATTTTCCACTATCTCTTTAATGGCCACCTTATGTCCCCGGTAAATCACTTCTTTTAATTGAATCGTTACCCCGTCCACATCCAGCTGTTGGTCCTTCTGTAAATCTTTTAAAGCTAGAATGATATTATCGTTATTATGAATTTTAAGATAATCTCTCATCTATCCCAGCCCTCCCCACTTACTTATTTATTGATGTTTTAGATAATTCTTTTAGCGCATTCCTTACTCCCATTTCTTCGATATGACGGAGCTGTTTCGTTACCGTAGTAGTTAAATTTGAAATCATATTTAGGTCCATTTCCCACAGTTTCTGTTCACTTAGTACTCTTTCGGCTAGCTCGTGCAACTCTATTTCCTGCTTTTCATACATGCCCCAAGTAGATTGCAAGAATTGCACTGTTTCAGTTCGATCCTGCAAATGGATGTTTTCTTCGCCTCGTTTTCCACGGTAAAAGAAAATAAGACAGCTCAAAGCAAAAACCATTCTGATTGGAAGGTCGTTATTCGTCTTTATGTAATCAATAAGTGAAGGCAAATTTCTTGTGATAAACTTGGACACCGAATTTAAGGAAATACTCATTAAATAATGCTTAATATATGGGTTGGCAAACCGGGTTAAGACTTCCTCGGCATAGACCCGGAGTTCCGCATCATCCCCTTCGAGTGTAGGGATAATTTCCTCGGTTATCAGATCTCTAATAAATAATCCTACTTCTTTGTCACTAACTGCTTCTTCAACGGTATCTATTCCAGATAAATAAGCAACAGGTGTCATCGCGGTGTGGGCTCCGTTTAGAATCCTGACTTTACGAGTACGGAATGGAGTTAAATCGTTTACAATAAACGTATTTAAACCCGTACCCTGAACAGGAAGTTCGTGTTTTATAAATTCCGGTCCTTCTATTACCCACAGATGGTACTGTTCACCTACTACCATTAATTCATCCTGATAGCCAAGCTCCGCCGTTTTTTCATGAATGGTATCGGAAGGAAATCCAGGAACAATTCGATCAACCAGACTCGAACAAAACGTATTGGCCTGCTCGATCCAATTAATAAACCCGCTGCCAAGATTCCAGTTTTGGGCATACTTTAGTACAACCTCCTTCAGCACCCTCCCGTTATTTTCAATCAACTCACAGGGAATAATGATACAGCCGCGCTGCGGATCCCCGGAAAAAGCTTGGAATCGATGATAGAGAAAGGCAGTCAATTTTCCGGGGAAACTCTTCTGAGGCTGATCCTTCAATTTATCCTCTGGAACATAAGCAATGCCAGCCTCTGTTGTATTGCTGATAATAAAACGAAGGTCCTCCTTTGCAGCGAGCTCTATATACTCTTGATAATCTGTAAAAAGATTGATGCCACGGCTTATTGAATCAATCACCATATGTTCATTGACAGGACGGCCATCCTTGATCCCCTGTAAAAAAAGCGTGAATAATCCTTCCTGGCAGTTTAACCTCTCTATCTTTTCAGAGCCTCTTGGCTGAACGACTACGACACTGCCATTGAAGCCGGTTTTCTTGTTCAGGATCTGAACTTGCCAATCAACAAAACCTCTCAAAAAGTTTCCTTCCCCAAATTGAAGAATCTTTTCAGGGTAGGTACGGAATCCTTTATAATTCTTTCGATTTAACTTTTGCATAGTCCCCACTCCTCACATTATGCACACGTGAACATTTTTAGATATACCCCTTCGAAAAATAAAGGGGGTTCTTTATATCATTTTTTTTACCGAATCTCTAATAATCAGTTCGGTTTTTAAGAGAATCTTTTCAGCCTCCTGCTCATCTCCGAGAATAAGCGAAAGCATTTTTTTTGCACCATGAATGCTTATTTGTTCTATAGGACGTTTTACGGTTGTTAGTCTTGGCGTTGTATATTGTGAGAATCCAATATCATCAAAGCCAAACACGGAAATATCATCAGGAACTTTTAATCCTTTCGCAAATACTGCGTTCATTGCCCCAATGGCCATATCATCATTTGAACAAAATACTGCAGTCGGAGGAAGCCTCAAAGACAACAATCTTTCCATTGCCTGGTATCCACTTTCCATATCATAATTTCCATGAACCGAATACTCATTTTTTATGGGAATGCCGTACTCAATTAAGGCTTTCAGGTATCCTTCTTTTCGCTTTTGGGCTGATTTGAAGTTTGGGGTTCCTTCGATAATCGCTATATCACGATGACCGTTCTCAATCAGGTATTCCACTGCCTGGCGTGACCCTTCGGTATCGTTGCTTATAATATTGATGAGCTGATCTTCTTCAACCTCTCTGTTAAGGACAACGAGAGGGATTCCCTTTTGTAATACATGATAGATAAAGGAGTTGTCCTGGACACTTTGACTCATAAGGATAATTCCATCAAACCGCTGCGGATTAACACTGGAATAGTCTTGATAGTCATCAATTCCGCGAATGAACAGGTTATAATCCTGCGTTATGATGCTATTGACACCCTTAATCGTATCAGCAAGAAAACTGGCAGATGTACCATTACTGATGCTGGTTAAAAATAATCCAATTGTATAGGATTTCTGCATCACCAGACTTTTTGCATTAAAATTTGGAGTATAATTCAGTTGAGAGGCAATCTCAAGGATTTTTCTTTTTGTCGGCTCTTTAATTAACGGGCTGTTGTTAAGTGCCCTCGACACCGTTGTATGTGATACATTGGCTAATTTAGCAATATCCTTTATGGTAACCATCTTTGTAACCTTCCTTTTTCAACATCAAACCATTTAATTAAGGCCTTTTTCCCTTACTACTGCCTCTTCAGCATAAAATCATCCTAATAGTTTAATTTAGGCTTCCGGCTGGTTCTGTGATTTTAAAATTAAAATAGTCTTTAGCATTGTCATAGCAGATGCCTTGGACAATTGTGCTTAGCAGCTCAATATCATATGGGACTTCACCGTTCTCGACCCATTCTCCAATTAAGTTACATACAAGTCTGCGGAAATATTCATGTCTTGTATAAGATAAAAAGCTTCTCGAGTCTGTTAGCATTCCAATGAACTTGCTGAAGAGACCTACATTAGACAATGCCTTCATCTGGTCAAGCATACCATCCTTCGTATCATTGAACCACCATGCTGTACCAAATTGGATTTTCCCGGGAGTGTTTCCATCTTGAAAACTATTGATGACGCTGGCAATCACATAGTTATCGGTTGGATTTAACGAATAAAGGATCGTTTTGGGAAGTTTATTTTCTTGCTCCAAGGAATCAAGAATCCTTACCAATGGTTTGGCAATTTGATCATCATTGATTGAATCATATCCGGTATCAGGACCCAGCTGCTGAAACATTCTCGAATTGTTATTCCGATGAGCATTAATATGGAATTGCATCGCCCAGCCCAACTCTGCATACTGCTTACCAAGGAATGTAAGTGTGTAAGTCTTAAATTTCTTTTCGGCTTCCAGTGGAACCAAACTGCCAGATAACCTTTGTTCAAAAATTTGAGCCACTTCCTCAAAGGCGGCTTCTTCAAAGACCATGGAGTCTAATGCATGATCAGAAACAGTGCCTCCTGCTTCATGAAAGAACTGTACACGGGCTTCAAATGCAGCCAGATAATCTTCAAACGTGTTAATTTGAATGTTGGAAGCTTCCTCAAGTTTTTCAACCCACTCAAGAAAACCTTCGCGGTTTATTTCAAGTCCCTTATCAGGTCTGAATCCGGGTACAACACTAACCGGGAAATCCTTCTCCTCCTTTAACAGCGCATGGTATTCCAAGCTGTCGACCGGATCGTCTGTTGTACAAATTACTCGTACATTAGACTTCAGGATTAATTCACGGACAGTAAAGCCCTCCCCATTTAATAAAGCGTTCGTTTTTTCCCAGATTAAAGGTGCACTCTTTTCGTTCAAGATATCATAGATGCCAAAAAATCGTTGTAACTCTATATGTGTCCAGTTATATAACGGATTACCAATTGTCATTGGAACAGTTCTTGCCCACGCCAAAAATTTCTCGTAATCGCTGGCGTCCCCGGTAATATACTCCTCGGGTATCCCATTTGCCCTCATCGCCCGCCATTTATAATGATCACCATAAAGCCATGCTTCTGTTATATTTTTAAATCTCTTATTTTCATAGATTTCTTTTGGACTTAAGTGGCAATGATAATCAATAATCGGCATATCCTTCGCAACATTATGATATAAAGAGACAGCGGTTTCATTTTTCAATAAAAAATTGGGACCCATGAATTTTTCCACTTTAAGCACCTTCTTTTAGATATTTGTTAACGTTAACATTTTTCTCTAAATTCAGTCTAACAAATGAAGTAAAAAATGTAAATAAGAAATGATAACGTTAACATTTTTAAGAAACTAAATAGTTTTCTGTTCGCCCGCCGCAACCATTTTTGTTCTGCGTGTTACTACAACGTAAACAGCCATAAGTCCAATTAACTCACCTGTTGAAGGAGCAATAGCCCTAGCCTTGCCATAAAGGGCCGGATTTTCCCTTTTGCCAAGGCTGAACTCGTTATTTTACAGGGCCATTATGTTAATTCCATCGCCAAAATCATCTGCCTATTTTAGCTTTTTAAATTCGACCGGAGAATAACCGGTATATTTTTTAAAGCTGCTGCTAAAGTATTGCGGATTAGAGTACCCTACCATCTCAGCGACCTCATAGGTCTTCAAATCTATCTTCTGAAAAAGTTCCATCGCCTTTTTCATCCTCGTTTCAAGGAGAAAATCTCCAAAGTTAAAACCCTTTTCTACTTTAAAGAGATTACTAAGATAGGCTGGGCTGACATGAACTTCTTCTCCCACGGTTTGAAGGCTTAAATTGGGAACGTAGTAATTTTCACGAATGAAGTCGATTGCCTTATCAACCAGTGTGTGTTTTTGATTTCCATTTAATTGCTTTACAAACCCGGCTAAATCAACCGCAATTATTTTTATTTCCGAAAGGATATCATCAATGGTCTGCAATCTTACTACCCTGTTCTCGACATTTTCAAACTTTGTATCATCCCAGTTTTTTGCGATCTTAGATGATTCGTAAAATATTAAACTAATGATTCTAACCGCAAACAAAACGATTTCCTGCAAGGATACTCTTTTATTTGTCACAAGGTCATTTTTTACATTCTCTAGGAGCTCCGTCACTTTCTCCGGAAGACCGAGTGAAATATATCGAAATAAATCTTCTTCAATTTTTAATTGCTCAGCCACTTCCTCTCGGTTTGACGATTCTATTTCTTCAATAGAAAAAGCTTGATTGATCCCTACTACATGACGGAAGCCCATCGCTTTTACTGCTTCTCGATAGGAGCAGCAAACGTCTGCCAGTTTATGATAACTTCTCCCACTAGTGATGGTGATCGTCGTATGAAACTCTTTTTGTACAGTAGAAAGGAATTCATGTATTACGTTAGAAATAGCATCGGTAAAATCCTCTGCTGGTAAATCCGCCCCAAATAGAAAGACGGCAAAATGCTCAGTTTCAGCGTTTACAACGCAGCCCTCCATCTTAAAAAGCTCAAGGTTTTTTCGGCAATGTTCCATGATACCGTCTTTTACAGTTTCCATGTCTGCCTGACCTCCAAAATCTGTCTGGTCCATTTTGACATACAGTACCGCTGTATGGGTCCCCTTAGGCTCTATATCTATTTTACTAAACTCTTTAACTATTTCTTCATTCGTAAAGTCATTAAGGCTTAACCTTTTAAGAAACTGCTGCTGAATATAATATTGACTCTCGGTGATTTGATTTTCTTTCTGAAGCTCAAGATCTATTTCTAACGACGCTTGTTTCAGTTTTTCAATCAAATCACTAGTTTCAACTGGTTTAAGCAGATAATCATAAGCTTTTAATTTAATTGCCTCATGGGCATATTTAAAATCCTCATAGCCGGTTAACAAAATGACTTTTGTTTTAGGATTATGTTCTTTGATTTCTTTCGTCATTTCCAGCCCATCCATAAAGGGCATTTGAATGTCGGAGATGACAATATGAGGATTATGTTCTTTAATAATTTCAAGACCTTGTTCACCGTCGGCCCCCACACCAACCAATTCAAATCCATGTTCCGTCCAAGGTATCACACTGGATAACCCTTTACGGATAATTCGATCGTCATCAACAATTGCAACCTTATACATTAGTTAGGTCCCCCCTTGTTTTTGGGATCATTACCAGGGTCTTTGTTCCTGCTCCTGCTTCACTTTCAATCGATAACCCATAGGCTTCCCCAAAATGCAGCTTGATTCTTTCATGAACACTTCTTAGACCAATTCCAATGGTCGGGGAATTGCCCCTTTTGCTCTGAAGCTCTTCCTTTATGACACTTAGTTTTTCGCTATCGATTCCAGAGCCATTGTCGATTACTTCGAGGCATACCATATCGCTGATTTCATATCCCTTTATAATGATCTTCCCCTTGCCCCTTTTTTGCTTAACTCCGTGATAGATGGCATTTTCTATCAGAGGCTGCAGTGTCAGTTTTACAATTCTACAGGGTAACAGATTGGGATTGATATTAATTTCATAGGAAAAATCATCTCCATATCTCATTTCCTGGATGATAAGATAATTTTGGATATGAGCAATTTCTTCCTCTAAAGTGATAATTTCTTTCCCTCTGCTGATACTAATACGAAAAAAATTGGACAGTGCTGTAATCATACTGCTGGCTTCTTTATTCATTCCCATATCGGATAAGCCCTTTATGGAATAAAGGGTATTATATAGAAAATGAGGATTAATTTGTGCATGCATAATCGAGAACTCGAGCTGCCGCTTTTCATCCTGTTCTAGTCTAATTTGTTCCAGGAGCGTATTAATTTTAACCAATAAATCGTCCAATGCTGTTTTCAAAATTCCAATTTCTCTAGGACCTTTATGAGAGAAGGTAATATTTAAATTATTTTCATTGATTTGTTTCGTTTGCGAAACTAGGACAGAGACTGGATTGGTAATGTATTTAGCCAAAAAGTTAGCAATTAAAATAGCTATTGCTGTTAACATTAAAATAACAATTACTGTTACAATTTTTATATAATTGACTTTCTTTAATATCTCGTCCGTCGGGAATATAGCAGCCACTTTCCACTTATTCACACCGATTGTATCGTAGATAATCGTCATGTTCTTTCCAACTGCATTTTGAAACTCATATCGCCCTTTTTCATCCTGCAATGACTGCAGATAGCTTAATTCCTTTGAATTCAAACGGTATTTGTCTGCGACTGTTTTCGAATTAAAGGTTCCGTCCCGGCTGACAAGGGTAAGATAGCCATGTTCCCCAATTAATGATTTATTTAGAACGTTTTCAAAAAAACTCTTCCGTAAATTAAAGAGCAAGATACCATTTGCTTTGGATTTATCGTTGCCTATCAACTTAAAAACACTTACCACTTCTGATTTACTGGCAAAAATATCATCGAGATGCTCATTATGCCAGTAAAACCCTTGCTTGCTGCCACGATATTGTTCTGCATATTTCTTGTAAGGAAATTGATTGAAATTCTTCCGGAAATCACTGCGATATAAAGTAAATTTTCCATTATGCATATCAACAAGAATAGATTCGATAATCGTGTTGTAGTTTAGATGAATCACTTTCAATGAATTGTTCAAATAAATGTAATCGTTTGGATCCACCTCAGAAAATTCAGAATCTATCAGGTCTAATGTCTTCGGGTCGTTTGAGAAAGCAACCAGCCGTTCGAATACATCATAGAGTCTGTTTTCTAAATAGGACTTAGTCTGGAATACCGTATTATCTACACTTTTATAAGCATTTTCCTCAAGCTGGGTCACAGCCAGCTGATAGGAAATCCAGCCGGTAAATGCAATAAAAAATATCATAACCGGCAGAAATAACGAAATGATCGTGGATCGTAAGGAAAATAAAAAATATTTTTTAATAAATACGACGAATTTATTTCTCATAGGCAATATAGGAAGCGTTTCCAAATCAACAACTTCCTCTCCATTCCTTTTTCTACTATAATCTTAATATTAAAAATACATTATTTTTCTAGACTGGTAAATGGGTTTTCTCTCGCATCCTAAAACTTCCATCACAAAACGGCTGAAACCCATAAAAAATTTATGGGTTTCTTTACAGCCTATTCTAGTTTACCTGTACCCGCCTTAGCTTTTACAAGCGCAGGGACTGCCTGTGTCGGATGGATTTTCGTAAACAAGGCTGGTTCCCAGCCAACATTTTCATCTAGCTGGACTGTATGTGATTGATTAAAGGCATCTACTAAATCGACTTCATTCGCGGAGCTTTTTCCATTTACAAAAGATCCACTTTCATAAATCGAAGTGCCCTTCCAATCCTTGATAATTTCTCCAGGATCAATATCATAATCAAAATCAAAATAATTGTTCTCTGCATAAATTTTTGAGTTTACGCCAACGCCTAGAGCATAATCAAACTGATAATCTGAGTCTTTATTAAACTCATAGTAATTGTTGTAAACATGTACTTGGCCATAACGGACCCTTGGCAGTCTCTGTGTCAGGTTTTTGTAATAGTTATGGTGAATCGTGACCTTTAAGTGTCCCTCGTCGCTCTTTTTACTATCACTGGAGCCGATAAGCGAGGTCTTGTCATGATCCTCTAACACATTGTAGGAAATAGTTACATAATCAGCGCCATTCGTCACATCAAGCAACCCGTCATGCTGCTGGTAGGTTCTTCCAAAAATTTCCCCAAAGTCCTCATCATGATGTTCTCCATCAGTAAACTTGTTATGGTCAATCCAGACATGATGAGTGCCATTTGTTATCGTTACATTATCATATTCGGAGTTCCATTCACCAAAATCGCCGTCTGTCGGATCCCATTGAGGGAAGAAATCAACAGGTGCTTGAAATTCGATATTGCGGATAATGATATTTTCCACTCCGCTCATAATAAAGCTGCCACCGATTATTTTGGCATCATCGCCCAGTCCAATAATCGATGTGTTTGAGCCAATATTAACCACTATCTGCTGTTTTTGGTTCTGAGCGGAGCGTGCACGTGCATCCTCGAGCGGACCAAACACTTCCTTGTCGTGTCCCCATACAATAGGCTTATAGGCTTCAAGGTAGGCATTATAATCATACGCTGGATCTGCATAATACTCAGGTTCGATTGGATTGTTTTTTGAATCTACATTAAAGTCAATTGTACCTTTAACATAAATAATTTTAGGGGTGTTATCGATGCCGCCGCCAAGAGCCTTAAGAAGCTCGGCTTTATTTGTTACGGTAAAAACATGGCTGGCAACCGCGTTTGCCCCGCCAGTGGTTACCTTGTCATATGCGGCCCAGCCATCCTTCGGCGCAAGAACTTCCCTTCCCAAATCAGACGAAGATGCTGAAACCGAAGAAATACCCATTGCCAACAAAGATACCGCTAAAAGACTGCTAAATGTTTTTTTCATCCAGAACACTCCTTTAATTTATTATTTAATGATATTTACTAGTGCCATGCTGGCTAAAATAAAGGCACCAACACCATGAAGGTCATTTTCGGACACTGGACGAGAAACGTAGTAGTCATACACATCTGCGGAAGTTCCGATACAGATTCCTTTCATCGTCAATGAGTCACCATCGACTTCAATCATCTCATTTAATAACCCCTGGTATCCCTTGATTGCAGCTTCAAGGTATTCTTTACCCACGTACCCCTGCTCAACTGCCCTGGCAATGGTATAAATGAATAAGCTGGAGCAGGATGATTCCAGCCAGTTATCCTCAAAGTTTCCTTTGTCCACAATTTGATACCATATCCCGGTTTTTTCGTCCTGATAGTTTACAAGGCTTTTAATAAGACTTTGTAAGGACGAAATTAATTCTCCTCTTCCACTATAATCCTTTGAAAGAAGATCGAGGATATCAATCAGCGCTGTGCCATACCAGCCAACCGAACGTCCCCAGAATTCCGGTGAGCACCCTGTCACAGGATTTGCCCAAGGCATCTTTCTGCTTTCATCGTAGGCATGGTAAAGAAGTCCAGAATTTTCATCCTTCATATTTTTCCGCATGAGCTTTTCCTGATATAAAACCATGTCGTCTAACCCTTGTTCATTAAAGGCATTCTGGTACATCAAAGCAAAAGGACCCGCCATAAACAAACCATCCAGCCACATTTGATATGGATATTTGTCTTTATGCCAGAAACCTCCTTCTTTTGTTTTGTTCAAGGTATGGAATAACTGTCTTAGTTTATCTGCTGCTTTCTTATAACGTTGGTCCTTCGTCTCCTTCAACAAAGGATATAATAAAATCCCTACTTGTATAGAGTCCAGCTGGTCCCGCTCAAACAGGAAATTGCCCTCTTCATCTAGGAGATTATCAATATAGCTTTTAAGATAATCAAAATACTCTTGATTTTGAGTTTTCTCCCAAACACGCTGCATCCCGTAAAGGTAAACCCCCTGATGATAGTGCCACACATTTGCCGGCGGCAGTTCTTCCGGTGTAAACGTTCTCATCAATGTTCTAGATGCTTTTTCAGCCATCTCTAAAGCCATCTCTGCCGTTACATTTGTTGTTTTGGTTTCTGAATAACTCATGATTGTGCCTCCTGTTATTTCCGAATTATTTAATAAAATCTTATCGCTGTTGTGTAAAGATATCTAGAATAATAGATTCGTCCTCAAGGGTCTTCACACCATGTAATTTGTTGGAAGGCATATAGATACTATCCCCTTTTTCAACTGGAAGAGATAAAGCCGTCTCGAAAGTAGTTTCTAGACGGCTTTATTTTTATTGTTTATTTCTTGAAATGCTCATCGTATTTCTTTTGAGCGTCTTCAATGGCTTTTGCCCACTCATCAAGGAACTCTTCAACCGTCATTTTTCCGCTCATTACAGCCTGTGTTCCCGCATCAACTACTGTATCGAGAATGGATCGGTATTCAGGAAGATAGAACGGCGGCTTGTAAAGAATGGTATTAGGATCATCATAAACTTTGAAAGCTGTTTGAATATGTGGAGAATCCTTAACCCATTGTTCACTTAATACATCAGAGTTCGTAGGAATCTGTCCAACCTGCTGGTTCCAGTAAGATTGGCTGTCCTTTGAATTCATGAATGCCGCCAATTTCCATGCTGCTTCCGGGTGTTTTGTTGTTTTGAATACACTGATTCCGATCGTGTTTCCGCCTTCTGCTACATATTTGCCATCAGCTGTTTTTGGAAGTGGAATGGCTTGGAACTGATCTGGCTTTAATGCCTCTTTATGTTCGCCGAAAGAACCAATGTTATGCTGAACCATCGCAACGGCTCCTGTATCGAATCCAGCAATCATTTCTTTGTATCCGTTTGTGATATCACTTTGCGGTGTGTATTTTTTATACAGGTCAAAATACTTCTTAAGGAACTCAACATGCTCTTTGCTGTTGATTGTACTTTTACCATTTTTAATGTAGTCCTCTTTACCCGAGTAGGCATACATTAAACGCTGTAATTGGAACGAGCCGCCAGCTCCTCCGCGAATGGTATAACCATAGCGGTTGTTAGCTTTGTCAGATTGCTGTTCAACGGCAGTGAAGAACTCATCCCATGTCTCAGGAACTTTTGTCCCTTTTTCCTTGAACCAGTCAGGACGAACCCAAAGAATATCAAGGTTTTGTGTATATGGAATGCCGTATAACTTGTGGTCAGCAACGACTTCTTTGTTGAAGTCGATTGCACCTTTATTAATCTTGTCTTTATCTTCCCATTTACTATAATAGGAATCTAATGGCAGCAATGCCTCTCTCAGTGCAAATTCTGGGAGCCAGCTAGTCTGGACACTTCCTACATCAGGTGTATCCTCAGCAGCGATTGATGCATCGTACTTTGCTTTTGCTGAGTCTTTTGGCAGCCCGACATATTCGACGTCAATATTTGGGTTTTTCTCTTCAAAACGCTTGATTAATTCTTCCCAGATTGGTGTACGCTGCGGTCCAGCATTTTCATCCCAAAACGTTAGCGTAATTTTTTCATTTGGATCTGTCTTCTTTTCCTTTGTGCTTGCTTCTTTACTGCTGCCGGAATCGGAACTGCAGCCTGCAAGAAGTAATGAAGCAGCCATTGATGTAGCGGCAACTGTTTTCCAAAACTTTTTGTACACAAAAATCCCCCTCAATGATTGGTTATATTTGTTTTGATATTAAACCCTTGCATTATCCTTTGACAGCTCCACCCATGCCATTAACCAAATGCTTTTGTGCATAGGCAAACATTAGAACTGCCGGAATTAAAGCGATTACACTTCCGGCCGCCAAAGCGCCATAGTTGATATTGAATTCACCCATCATATAGCTCAGGCCGACTGGCAGTGTAAACTTGCCCTGCTGGTTTGTCAGCATCAAGGCGATCAAGAATTCATTCCAAGTGTAAATGAAGGTAAATACACTTGTTGCTACAATCCCTGGAATCAGAAGAGGAAAGATGACATAGCGGATGGCTTGTAGCTTGTTACAGCCATCCACCATCGCCGCTTCTTCAAGTTCCCTGGGAACGTTTGAGATGAAACCATTCATAAGTACTGTCGTAAACGGAATCTCAACAGCTGCATAGGTAATAATTAATGAAAGCGGGTTACTGATCAACCCCATATGCTTAAAGATAATAAACAACGGAATAATTAACATAGACCTTGGGATAAATTGTGTGCATAAAAGCATAAGAAGGAATGCGCGCTTCCCCTTAAACTTGTATCTGCTTAAGGCATAACCGGATAATGTTGATAGAATTAATACGATAAAAACTGTACATACACCAACTATTAAACTATTTTTAAAGTAAGTTGAAAACCCTACATTTGTCCACGCTGTAACGAAGTTTTCGATGGTCGGCGAGGCTGGTATGTATCCAAGCGGCCGCTTGACGATATCTCCTTCATGCTTAAAAGCGGTATTAATGGTCCAGTATAGCGGAAAGAGAGTAAAAGCGAGCATAACCAGGAGAGGCAGATTAAATGTCAGCAGCCGGTCCACTCTTTTTTGTTTATTCATGTTAATTCCCCTCCCTATCATATCTCGTAATGCGTAAATAGATGATTGCAAAGAGTAGTAATATACCAAAGGCAACAACTGTTAGTGCTGATCCATATCCAAAATTGGATCCGTGTACTGCCTGTTCAGCAATGTACATCGTCAAGGTTGTGGTACTGTGTGCAGGCCCTCCGCCAGTAAGGTTGAAAAGAAGGTCGACGTTATTGAACTCCCAAATGACACGGAGTAACGTTGTCAGGACAATGGTATTTTTCAATGAAGGCAGTGTCACATATAAGAACGATTTCACTCGGCTTGCACCATCCACTTTAGCCGCTTCATAAAGTTCTTCTGGAATACTTTGAAGTGAAGCGAGTAAGGTAATAGCAAAGAAAGGAACCCCTCTCCATAACTCAGCAATAACGACCGATATAAAAGCAGTAGTGCTATCAGCCAGCCATGCCTTGCTTTCACTGACAATCCCCAACCTTATGAAAAGATCATTGATTACACCCATATGTTCATTAAACATTAGGGACCACATTACAGAGGCTAACACACCCGAGATCGCCCAAGGAATAAAGGCAGCCGCTCTTATCATCCCTCTAAACTTAAATTTTTGATTAAGAAGGAGTGCTGCAATTAAGCCAAAAATCAACTGTAAGCCTACCTGAGAAACCACCCATTTAAAAGAGGTTAGCAAACTTGGAAGAAATAATTTATCCTCCGTAAAAATCTTCTTGAAATTGTCTATCCCGGCAAAACCGTTATAAAAGGGAGCGGATATATCATAATTTTGGAGGCTGTAGTAGAACACCGTCCCAATCGGATAGAACAAAAAGGTTACAATCATAAGTGTTGATGGCAAAATAAACAAATAAGGTATCCATTTTTCTAGTTTAAATTTTTTGATTGGTTTCTTATTCTCAGTAGAAACTACTGATACTTCCAGTTCTTGTCTTAGATTCATTGAATTGATCCTCCTTTCTTGTTTTTTATTTTAATCGAAAACGCTTACACTAAGAATCCAATATCTTTCACTGTTTGTTTGATTTTTTTAGATGTTCGCAACTTTTTAAATATTGTTTATATGTTCACGACAAAAGAAGGCAGCAATATGCAGCTGCCTTCTTTTCTTTTACGCTACTAGTTTATTTTAACCCTGGGGGCATTTTTTTAACATGGATGTCAAGCTTTGCCTCCAAGCCATGGTAAAATGCTGTAATAGTAGTTTTCCCTTTCTCGCCGGCTTGAAGATTGCCTCCCCGGTCTACTGCAGCAATGGCGATATCTTCACTCTTGAACTGAATTCCTGATGATAAAACTTTTTCAGAGCCATTAAAGAATCTAGCAACGACAACAAGCTTCGCTGATTCCCCTTCTCTTAACGCATCAGGGCCTTTAAGCTCCAATGACACAGGATCTGCTGGCAGTGCACCAACATAGCTTTTATTAGTATCAGCGCTATTTAGGAAACTATCAGGTGAGATACGAAGAAAGCTGCCATAAAGGATGTTTCCATCTATATCTCTTTCAAATTTGGAAGGTATCTCAAGATTGACAAGTTCTTTTGAAGAAACGACAATCCCCTCGTTGTTGGATGTTTTCGATCCGTCATAGAAGAAATTGGTCCTATCATTTTTACCTGAAATAAAATCCTTTACCGCTCCTGAAGCAGTTCGATAGGAAAGGTTGTTTTTAAAAGTCCCCTGTTCTTCAGCAGTGAAGTATGGATTGATCCGAAATACATAGTTAAATCTTTTATTATTAAAAGCAGTGTTATTTTCAACCACCATCTTACCTGGATTAAAATTGTCGGTAAAACCGTCCATATTATTGTCAAAGGCAATATTATTCCGGACAATATGGGCCACCGGCAAGCCTTCCCCGCCAAGTTTGAATCCATTTCCTGCGTTGCCATCTTCATTATAGCCATTGCTCAGTTTACCGTTCGCATAGGCGATGTTCCCCTCTAGCGTAATCGGCATATTGGCTCCTTCATTCGTACGGTTATATAAATCCCAGCCATCATCAATATTGTGATGAGCGATGTTTCCTCTAAAGACATTTCCGACACCGACACCCAGCTTGGCGGCAAATCCGTCTGCATTTTCATCAGAAATGTCGCGGTTATCATGTGATTCACAATTTAAAATCAGATTATACTTCGGCCAAAAGTCAGGATTGGAACTACTGCCGCTAATTTGCAGACCTGTATCACCGTTATAGTTGAACAGCATCTGTTCCACCACATTATGGTCACCGCTGACCCGCATTCCGCTTGAGGACGCTTTCGTAATCTGAATACCAAATAAGCGCCAGTAATCTCCATTTAATTGTAGGACATTACCAAGTTTCCCATGGCCGTCAATCACTACTTTTTCACCATTGTAAACCATTAACGTTTTCACTTTTTCTTTAGAACCGCTATATTCTTTCTTAATATTAATGATAGAAGCAGGGGTATAAACTCCCTCACGCATGTATATGGTTTCACCAGGTATCGCGAATTTAATGGCCGTTTCCAGGTCAACTGGGTCATCAATTGTTCCTTTAGCAGAACTAGTTCCTTTAGGTGATACAAATAAGCCTGCCCCGTTCGTATAAATTTTCTTGGTTACGGTAATGTTCTTGGTGATTGGGGCGGTTGATGGCCCTTCACTTGGTGTATAGGTAACGGTAAAATCGGTGGTTCCGTTATCCAATAATGTACTGAATGAATATACTTCATCCTTTTGAACCGCTGCCCCGCTCACTACTTCTTCTCCATCTTTTACTACTGAAATTGTACCTTTATAATTGGCAAGTGCCTTTAGATCATACTGTTGTGAACCAGATTCCGGCGCTGAAAGTAAGCTCATCGCTGGTTTGTCCGGTACAGGCTCGGTTGGCGGTGTAGGCACAGTATGGGCCTCACTAAGAGTCAGCTTTGCATTCTGAATCGTCATTTTGGCGTTTCTGGCTGCATAAAAACCAACATACATATGATCCTTGTCCATCACTTGAACAAGATCAGCTCCTTTGACTCTTTGTTCAAATATTTTTTCTTCAGCCAAATGAGTAAAGGTAGCAGACATGATAAATTCAGTGTCAGTCCTCTCAAGCCTTACCTTAACAGGTGTTCCAACAGGAATTTTATACTGTGAATCGGTTGTAAAAGGAGAGGCTTTTAATTGACTTCCGAGATTCCCCCATGGATAAAGGACACCTGTCCTGTAAATCGGAGCTACACCATTACGCATCATCCCGACTCCAAAAACATTAGAAGCCGCTGGAACTTCTTCATAACCAAGGATCATAGGGTCTTGCCGGGGTGCACCGATCGTGTCCCTGACCATAATCCCGGCACTTTCCTGACCATTTGGTCCAGCACCGGTTTCCGGACCGAACTGTTCGATCGTCATGTCAGCTTCCAAGACGAAGTTATGAATATTGGGATTGACCTTCGTATAGTAGAAGATTAAACCGTCGTGTCCAGGAGCCAGCTTTCCTCCCCTGCTCTCCAAGGTGATTTTTCCTTCAATGGTGCCTGGCTTTTCTGGTGCTGCATAGTTTGTACCAATTTTTTCTGGAAGAACATTTGCGGCAAAATTCAAATCAGTAGACTGGCCAAATGTAACACTTTGCCAAACTAAATTCTCATTTTGGGCTGGTTCCTGATTACCGCCTGTTTCTTCTGCATTTGCAGCTGGAATACTGCTGCAAAGGAAAAGCAAGGCAAGTAAAACACTTCGAATTTTGGTTAACGCCTTCATTTTTATCACTCCATATTAAATTTTATAATAATTTCATTGAATCCATTTTTGATAATCTTATAGAGTAACGAGGAAAAATATTGCCTGCCTTATTATTAATAGACAGGCAATTGACAGTAATTAACTACTCAACATTACTTACATTATTAAAAATAAATAGCGGTTCAGTTGAAAGAACACTTTTTGACTTACATCCCTCAATTTCAACCTCATTCCCGTTTTCCACATAGAAAGCCGGCCCTTCATGATTGCTTACTATTACCCGATGGAAGCAAATATTCGAAACATTGCAGCAATAAAAACCTCTTTGCTTCATTGGTTCAAGTTCCGCCATCATCGCAGGCAGCCCGGGTTCTGCATGTTCAGCCATTGACACAGAGACATTTTCAAATGAGATATCCTCCACGTACATTTCGGCAAGGCCGTAGAAGAAACCAGCAGCGGCACTCACGTCACGGGCGGTTATATTGGCAAAATGAATCCTTCTAAATACAGGTGTTTCCTTTGTAATCGGATATGGATTTTTATCCCAAACATATTTCTCTTCTCCCCGTGGACCCCAGTGGTAATATAAATTGGCGATAAAAGGACAGATGACACCCTTCATGATAATGTTATTGAAACGCACATCCTCAATTACACCACCCCGGCCCCTTCTTGATTTCAGCCGGATGCCACGGTCTGTTCCTTCAAAAATACAATTGCTTATTGTGACATTTCGGATATCCCCGCTCATCTCACTTCCAAATACAATACCGCCGTGGCCATGAATCATCGTACAATTGGTGATGGTAATATTTTCACAAGGAATACGTTCCTTTGTTTCCTCTGTACCTGCCTTAATAGCAATACAATCATCACCTACGTCGATATGGCAATCAGAAATGCGGACATTTCGGCAGGATTCCGGATTTATCCCGTCTGTATTTGGAGAGTCGCTCGGATTTTCAATCCGGATATTGTGGATCGTGACGTCTTCACAGCAAAGAGGATGAACAGTCCAGCTTGGGGAGTCCATCAGTTTCACTCCTGAGATCAGGACATGTTTACATTGGTCGAAACTAATCAGCTTTGGCCTTGGATATTGATTTTCCTTTCTCCGAAAAAGACTCCACCAATAATGCCCGCTTCCGTCCAAGGTACCATGACCGGTTACCGAAATATTTTCAGCATTATTGGCATAAATACAGGAGGCGTAGACTTCCCTTGTTACCCCCTCCCACCGGGATTGAACGATCGGGTAATGAGTTTCGTCAGGGCTGAATACTAGAATGGATCCAGACTCTAAATATAAATTCACATTGCTCCTTAAAATGACAGCGCCCGTAAGGAAGCGCCCGGCGGGAACATAAACGGTCCCGCCTCCTGCTTCCACACATGCTTCAATAGCCAGGGAAATTGCATTAGTATTATTGGTTTCCCCATCGCTGATGGCTCCAAATTGTTTGATATTATAAATACTCGATGGCGTTGGACTAATCATTATCTACATTCCTCTTTCCCAGCTGCAGCTTCTTTTTTCTGAAAACTTAGTGATCTGTTTATTTTAAAATGTGATTACGTAAAGGCACTAAATGGGATTCTTCAATTCCTACAAGGACAAGTCGGGCGATCTGTTCTGTACCAGCTTCTTGAAAATGGGTGTTATCTTGAACACCGTTCGGATAGTTCACATGCTCGCCGGCATCAAGCCAAAGGAAAAGGCCCTTCGTCCCTTCTGGACCAAGCTCCTGGAATAACGCCTTGCTCTTAGCGGTAAGATCGATAACAGGTACATTTTCTGCCAGTCCAAGTTCCTTCATGGCGGCAGGGTATTCTCCATGGGAATCACGTGCTAGCCCCTCTTCAGTAAAACGCCGGCGTTCAACAGGAGTCACGAGGACAGGAGTTGCCCCCTTTGCCCTTGCACCGTCAATGTATTGCTTTAAGTAACTTTTATAAGTGGAATACGGTTCTGTATAACGAGCCGGATCCTCTACCTTTTCGTCATTATGACCAAATTGAATAAACAGGTAATCTCCCTTTTCGATTTGATTTAAGATGGAATCGAGTCTGCCTTCATCAATAAAACTTTTTGAGCTCCTTCCTGAGGAAGCCTCATTTTTGACAACAATTTTATCATCAAAGAATCGATCGAACACCTGTCCCCAGCCAGCTCTAGGTACTAACGAGTTTTCATAGTTAGAAACCGTTGAATCTCCTACCAGATAAACCGTTATCCTGTTTTTGTGGGTGTTTTCATCGATAGCAGCTTTAGAGTGGAGATTTCCCAAAAACGTACTAACTGTTAATAAAAGCATGGTTACCAATAGAATCTTTTCTTTTAATTTCTTTCTCATGATACTCCTCCTCTATTTTTAAAAGTTACTCTTTAGGATTCCAGCCTTTCAGAACATTTTCAATGGTGTACCACTTGGCCTCCTCGTCCGATAGCTGCCTGCGATCTTCATTGATGACAGCTCCCGGGCCATAATTTTGGTATTCATAAAATCTAGCGTCTTTGTATGAAAAACCTGACATATCGGTCCAGCCTTGTGCTATGATATGCGGCCCGAGATAACTATTCATAAAAACCACATTTCCGATGGCATTGGGGTCTCCGCTAGGATGCCAAGGCCTGCCTAAATAAACGGTACCTGCTGGAGCATTGCTTAACAGCCTGGAATTAAGGAATAAGAATCCATATGGCTCGGTGATCAGTGTACTGGCAGCGGTTACAAATCCATTATTCGTTGTGGAGCCGTGGTCAAGGGAAAAAATCTCACATTCTTCAAAGACCGCGCTTGAACGCCCAAAGATGAAATCAACATCTCCCTCGATATAGGATTGGTAGAAATATTGCGTTCCGCCATTTACGTACAATGTATCCTGATTTCCAATAAACCGGGAATTTCTAAACGTTTGGCGTTCTCCTCTTGCGTAAACAGCTACCGCCTGCTTATTACTAACATTCACACTTTGCTCATCAAATGAATTTTCAAAGGTAATGTTTTCAGCGGTAAAATCATCTCCATAAACATAAACGCTCGCACTTCCAGTCGTTCCATAAGTTCCCCCGCCTGGCTTTGACTTACCAGAGTAGTTATCATAAGAAATGACAGTACCGGAAACGCTTTCACCTTTAAGGTAAATAAAAGGCTTATCCTTAGGGATGGTAACAAGTTCCTTATAAACACAATTTTCGATAAACACTTCCACATTTTCGGTATTATTTGCAGGAATTGCATCAATTGCCCCTTGGACAGTAGAGTAGTCTGCCAGGCCGTCCTTGGATACGGTCAATAAATTGGGTATTTCGTTCAACAGTGGTGTAATATCTTTGAGTTTTTTGTGATCATGGATCTTTAAAGTATTTCCATTGGTATCTGTGGAGTCTTCATTAACTACAGAGGCAACAATTTTGTCTTCCATGTTGATGGATTCTGAATTAATGGGGGTAGCGGATTCATAGAAGATAACCGTATGACCTTCTTTATTTACAGCCATCGCTGCTCTTTTTACCTCAAGATGGTCTCCATTTTTAAAAAAAGAGATGTCATTTACGTTAATGGATTCTAGCTTTCTGTCAAATGTAACAGCAATCTGGTTATGACCAATAAAACCTACTTCTTTCATTTTTACTTTATTACCTGGCGGATAAACGTCCGGAGATTCTGTTTCCATCTCTCCCGCTAGCATGCCTAAAATTTTTAACTTTTTCATGTAAAGACCGCTAATTAATTGAGTCGTATCCACAGCTGTAATTTCTGTTGCAGAAGCAACAGCCGGGGATTCAACATAGTTTGGTGCCACAGCAGATTCGGCAAAACTTAGATCTGGATGAAATCCACTTAGCATTGCTACTAATGTTACTGAAGAGAGAATCATTTTTTTGTTTCCCTTTTTAAAGACAACCAATTCGATTACCTTCCTTTCTTAAAGTCTAAGGCTAATTATGAAAGTGAGGTCTTTGTTTGAGAATATAAAATTTTTAGAAAACTGTTTTATATTTTTAACTGTTTTAGAGATTAGGAAAATAGTTTCGGTTGCAACAGCCTGATTTATAGTCATAATTACTCACCCATTTTGATAAAGACCTGAAATTGGGATAAATTCATTAAAAACAGGGTGTGATTCTAAAATCACACCCTGTTTCTTCTATTATATAGATATTCTTATTTTGCCTGTTCACTAATAGCCTTACCAGGTATTAAATGAACGGTTTCGCTTGGTCCAAAGCCGCTCCAGCGATATCCTAAAACCTTTTCAAGCCCGTTCGGAATGACATCGGATAATCTTTCCCTTTTTGAATATTTGATCCCCTGTCCGACAGCTTCCACTTTAAATGTATACTGTTTACCTTGTTTAAGGCCAGTAACCGTGTAATGGATTTCAGCTGTTGTCATTTCCCCATTAATTGGTGAAAACTCAACCCCTTCAGGCTTAACAGGTTTTCCGTTTACATAAACACGGTATCCAATAACATCTTGGTTCCTAGCGGCTGCCTTGTTCCAAGAGAGGGACACACTTGTACCATCCCTTCCAATCTGAGCTTTCAGCCCGCCAGTAAAAGATGGGGCACCCATCGCGTACGGGGCAGCTGTTTTGACATCCATGGAGGAGCCGTATTTTGTTTTATTGCCTGCGAGGTCGACAGCGTCCACTTCCACTACATATTTGGTACCTGGCTGAAGTTCTGTTAACGTATAGTTGCTGGATTCAGAAAAGCCATGAAATTCCCCGTTTGCATACACATTATAGCCGGCCACACCGGTATCATCACTTGCTGATTCCCAGTCCAGCGACGCCCAAGTGAATCCAGGGTAAACAACGTCTACTTCTTTGCCGCTAAAAGTTTCATTTGCAGGAATCGTCGTGGTTGATTCTTTAATCTTAGTGTCTTCTGGAAGCGTTGGTGCCGTTACATCTGCTTCTCCCTTTGTTGTTACATTGACTTCCGGACCATCAGAGGTGCGATTTCCTATTGTATCGGTTGCCTCCACTTTGAATGTGTACTCTTTTGCAGGTGTTAAACCGTTAACTGTAAAGCTTGTGTTTTTGGTTGTCGTGTATCCTGTGCCAATTTTCTTTCCATCTTTATAAATGGTATAACCTGATACTCCGATATTATCGGAAGCTCCATTCCAGGTTAAGGTAACACTCTTTCCATCGTCGGACGATACAGCTTGTACAGCTGCAGTTTTAGCCCATTCTGGTTTTTGTGCAGCATCTAAAGGTGCTCCTGTTGTATTTTCAAAGACAAGTCCTGTAGAATTGGTAATTCTCCATGGGTTTCCGCCATTATCTTTGACGTTTGTAAAGGAAACATTTTTAAATGTAAAATCTTTCGCGTAATCCATATTCGCGGAAAAAACATTGTCAAATTTAACATTTTCGAAGGTAATATTTTCGTGATAGACTTCCCCTACGTCGTTATTTCCTTTTACCAAGATTGCTTGTTTCTTACTGCCCCCTTGATTACGCACTGTAGTGTTCTCAATCCGAATATCCTTAAATTGAGAAATTTGCTGTGCCGGCTCATAAAGAATCGCAGCATTAGCATCTTCATAAGAAGAGGTGAATACAAACGGTCCATCCCCATCAATGCCTTCTAAAGCATTATCCCTGAAAAGGATGTCTCTTGCTCCTCCGCCCATTGGTGTGTTCGTTTTGGCACGCAGTCCCACGTCTGTTTTATACATAATATTATCTTCCACTAAAAAGTTCTCGAACCAGCTTCCCGTATGGCTTCCTGTGACAACCCCGCCGTGGCCTTCGCGAATATAGTTATTAAAAATCCAAGCCTCTCCGGTAGGTTCCTCATCTGCTGCTGCCCGTCCCATGCCTGCAGCAAAGTTAATCGCGTCATCTCCGGTGTCCACAAAGTTATTGAACACCATTATATTTTGCGAATCACCAAACTCAAACCCGTCAGCATTGTTTGCATCATAGGTTTTGGCTGTTGTTCCATTTACCACAATGTTTTTACTATGAAGGTTAACAATCCCGTGAAAGGAAGGATTAAGCTGCGTAATTCCTTCATAATACATTCCGTCCACACCACGTACCGTAATTAGATTAGAGCGTGTAGAATAGGCAGACTTTGCATTCATACCATCCACCTGAGCTGCATATGTTTGAGCGGCTGCTAATATCCCATATGTAGAATCAGAAGCCGAATCTAATGAACTCATATGTCCATCTTGAACGGTTACATTGCCTGTCACCTTTGTGTTACTACCTGATAATAGGCGCGGAAGCTCATTTCCTGCTTCATCAATGGTAGGAGAATTGGAATCCAACTTCCATCCATTCCCATCGATTGTTCCTTTTCCTACGATACGAATATTCTTAAGGCTGCCGTAATCATAGGTATGGGCATTGATGAGAGAATAGGAACGTTCATCTGTTGAATAGTCGTATACCCAGAAATTTCTGCTGTAATCTTTTGCATCAGGAGAACCAAGCAAATACCCATCAACCTGAAGCGTCATATTAGATTTAAGCCATATTTCTCCAGAAATAAATTTCCCCTCCGGAACTAACACTTTCGCTCCAGGTGTAGCCGCATCAATTGCTGCCTGAATGGCTTTCGTGTCCTTTGTGTCATCATTTGGTGTGGCACCAAAATCCATAATATTGAAAACCTCTGGTACAGCTGTTGTTTTTCCGGTAATTTTGTTAGATGGAGCCGATTCGATACCATCTGCATTTACGGAGGTTACATAAAATTTATAAGATTTATTCGGTTTAAGATTTTCAACGGTAAAATTATGAATGAGAATATCAACGTGGAAATTATCTTTATCAATATTTTTATAGAAATTATCGATATAAGCCTTCGCAGGGCCGCCGTTATCTTTTAAAGCACTCCCAATTTTCTTCCCATTCATATAGACATTAAAATCCACAATATCACGATAGTTCTCTGGCTTATCCCACACAATGGTGATGCTGTCTTCGTCAAAAGCCAGATTTGGAATCTGTAAGTTTACTGGCGATGCGGGTGCATTGGGAGCCAATTGTTTTTCAGCAAGAGCTGTTGCACCAAGTTGGCTGAATACTAGTAATGTTACTAAAATGATAGAGATACTGATTTTGAGACTCTTCAACTATGTTTCCACCTTTCTTATATTTTTTTTAGCTTCCTCCCTCCTGATAGTTCATTATAATTGAAAACGTTTTCTCGGATAATCAAATATTTTTAGATTTTTACAAAAAATCTTTATGAATTTTTTATTTTAAATTAACTTATAATAGCAGGAACACCTTGAAGTCTCAAGGTGTTCCTCTAAAGATGAAAAATATATACTTAATCTCTGCTGAAATCGGCCTTTTTTAATGGCACGATTTTTGTTTTGTTAATACTTTTATAGCCTAAATAACCAATTAAGAATAGAGGTAGTCCAATATAAGAAACCAAGACACCATACCAGTCAACCTTTGAACCAATAAATGCCCCGTCTATTAAGTTTTATTTTATATTGATTCGGCATATGCTGGCTAATTTAAGCTTTAGAAAATTACTTGGAAATGCAGCAAATCTTCCAATGTCTGCATTTATAATTTTAGGATGTCCCTTTTCGTTAAAAACCTCATGGTACCGTTGAAGGTGTCTGGTAATAGCTGATTGCCATCCAGTTCCGTTCAGCTTGCTAGGTACAGCAACAAAAAAATAATCCCCCATCTTCCTTGATTCGGAACAAACGAGGGATCATTAACTTATATTCTTTTTCTTTTTAAACATAAAATACCTCTCTTTCTTTTTCATTTAAATTCTCTCTAATTGCCTCTTCCCACCACCGATGGTCCTCTGGAATACGATTTTTCATAAGATCTAACCGTTCATTCACATGCTTTGCCTTGGTTAACGTTTCTTCCTCTTCCATCATTCCATAACAGATTTCAATGATATCATCAAAGTGAGCTAGTGACATTTCCAGCACCTTCTTTCATAGATTAGGTGAAATTATTGAATCTTTGCTCTCCTTTCTTACTTTAATTATATGATGTATATAGCTATAAATCATTTTAAAATTTGTCAATATTTTGAATTTATACACTCCTTCTCACAGCTACGTCCTTTACAAAATTGAAGTAGGAGTCTTCTGTCGGAGAACGATAAAAAATGAGTTCCAAACCCATTATTAAGGAATCTGGAACTCTTAATTTATAGTTTATAAATCTGAAACAATGATATAAGATAAACGTACAGGTCCATGTACTCCCCATACCTTGTTTAACTCAATGTCAGAGGAACTACTTGAACCACCCTCTATTTGATAGAGAGCGCTGCTATATGAATTGTTGTATTTATTTACTTTAATATTCTCCTTTAATGACAAAAAACGAACCCCGAATCGTTCCAGCTAGTTTAGACTTCTGCCTGGCAAACTTAAACTTCCCCTCTAACTCCTTTGGTACCTCCATCCCCTCAGAAAGCTTAAAACCAACGGCCCGCTTCGGCTTAGGGCCATCAATCGTATACAAGACATTGACACTTAGCCCATCCTCATAAAAGACGTAGGCCCATTTGATATTTTCCACTTGAAAAAGCGACGTTTCTAATGGTTTGGCCGCAAACTCAATAGCACGTTCTTTTAAAATTTGGTTCACATAATCAAGGGTTTCTTGGCTTTCGCTAGCTGGTTCTACCGTAAATTCATGCTTGTATTTATTCATAAAGTAACGGGCTTCATTCGCACGTAATCCAGCAAGCGCTTCTGCGACTGGTGAAGACTCTAAACCCACCGTAGATACATTTTTAAAATCAACACGATAGGACATTTCCGTCCCTCCTTATTTCCTGACAACAGGAATCCACATTTCACCAAATACCAAACCGTTTCGCTGCCCCATCACAACCGACGTATTTGGCCCGCCAACATAGGCAAAATTCTTTGCTTCTGGCAAAACTTGACCGAAAGCAATACCAGTAAGCATATTGCTCAACTCTTCCGCACTGTTCCCTTCCCCTTTAACAACTAGGTATTCCCCTTTAGGAAATTGGATCATTCTGGTTGCCTCTGGCAGCGAAGTCTCTGTCATAACGCCGGCATAATGCATCATCTTGTTATTCACCGCTTCGTTCACAGCAAAAATGTAGTCATTTGTCGCAACAGATTTTAACGTGACAAGCCTGCCATTTTGTTTGACGGCCTGCCAAAAGTCCGATTTTTCTTTGGTTATGCCCGCATAGTCCGTGTAATCACTCTTAAGCTCTGTTCCAAAACCTAACACGGTAAAGCTGTCTTTTTCTTCTATAGTATAATTTGTCATATTCAAAACCTTCCTTTTTTTATAATGGAATCAAATGATTTCTCTTTTCACTTGATGAGTTTATAATAGCGTTAAATCATGTCAAAAAATGATACTGTTTTGGAGGCCACGATGAAAAAAGTTGAACGGATTAATACCATCATGCGGTATATCAACAACCGTGCCCACTTTACCATTACTGAAATTATGCAGGAATTTAACATCTCTCGTTCAACTGCTATTCGGGATATCAGAGAAATTGAAGCCATGGGGATGCCGCTAGTCGCTGAAGTTGGAAGGGATGGGGGTTATTTTGTCATGAGCAACTCTGTCCTTCCCACAGTTCGCTTTACGGATAATGAAATCAGAGCTCTTTTTATCGCCTTTATGGCCACAAGAAATCAACAACTCCCCTATTTAAAGAGTCGACAGTCGTTAGCTGAAAAATTACTTGGCCTCATCTCAGAAAACCAGCAAGAAGACCTTGTAGTGTTAAATCAAATCTTGCTTTTTGAAGGGACGAACCCCCATAATCCCGACCTGCTTGATCTGTCAGACCTTCCCCATCCGATGTTAGAAAAACTAATCCAACTCCTGCTGGTGGATCGTTATTTATTAATTACTATTGAAGAAGAGAAAATAATAAAGTCTTACCCCATTTATCTTTTACACCTGTATCGTGAAAAAAGCTTTTGGCTGATTGAAGGCTTTGACTTAATGGAAGAGAAGCAACGAATTTTTCCTGTCGACAATCTCACCAATGTAGAACCATACACAACGAAGCAAGGACTAAGTGAGAAAAGGATTTTGGAAAGACTTAACAAGCAGGAAAATATAATCAATCTGGTCCTTGAATTGGGTCCAAGGGCGATTGCCCAGTTCAAAAAATACCATCCTTTAAAAGTATCCATTTCCTATACAAATCCATACCAAACCACAGCCGTTCTAAAGACGTTTATCAATGTTAATAACACAGAAGAAATGGCCGAAATAACCAATTGGCTGCTTTTCCTTGGTGGGGATATCAAGGTCAGGGAAATGCCGGAAGAAGTCTTGGATGGTATAAAAGAGAGATTATTCCTATATTCCCCATAATTACCACTAGTTAAAACCACATATAGATGCGTTACAGTGAACCGTGACAAAATCAAGTGAGGTAATCTCTTTAAATAGAAACAGCACCATTCCATTTTGTGTGGATGGTGCTGTTTACATTAGATGAATATTTGCTCACGCAAAAAGATCGGAACAGGACTTTTAATTATTCTTCCCTATTCGAGGAGTGAACTATGGTTATTATTATGAACTGACTTTTCTATTACTTCTCCTATCATCCCAAGGACATGGTATAGAAATCTAAACACTAATAATTCAGTAATTCCAGTTAGGTTGGCTGTACTACCACTAAGTGTTCGAACGATATTATAAAAGTCTTTTTTGATTTGAAAAATTTCATTGCAAGTAATCGAATTTAAGTTTTTAAGTAAAAATTTATCCATGTCTATAAAAGCATCTGAAAACCTCATGTATATTCCCCTCATTCATATATTCGTTTTTAGCATAATTTAATTATAAATGAGGAAGGGATTATTTGATTATTATTTATTAACCAATATTATGAATTCAATTTATATTAAGGATAAAGCCCTTCTCTTTGTTGAGAAAGGGCTACCTAACTTTTGATATGATTAAGTAAAAACGGAATGTTTGTCCGTCATTTTGTTTGCTAAACCTGTATTCGGCAATTAAAAAATGCTAGGAATGGCAGTATGTTTTATGAATGTAAAAAGAGCCAAAATACGCAAGCAGTGCATAAAAACTTGCATATTATTGGCTCTTTATTATTATTTCTTATTATGTTAAAGCACCCTTTACTTTAAGTTATCATGAACGAAACTAGCTCCTTACTCGTAACACCGTAGGTTAATTTGGTTACACTGTTTACTGGAAAAAACAAACCAAATCAGAGCTACATTACGGAAGGAGCTAGTTATTATGCAGGATACCATAAAATATGTAGGTTTAGACGTTTCAAAAGAAAAAATTGCCGTTGCCATTGCAGATGAAGGTCGTGATGAGCCAAGGTATTGGGGAATGATTCCCAACACTCCGGAATCCATTAGAAAGTTAGTAAAAAAACTTGGAGAAAAAAGAGAATCTTCGAGTGTGCTATGAAGCTGGACCAACTGGCTATGGTTTATATCGACTTTTTCTTAGCCTAGGAATTGAGTGTGAAGTGATCGCCCCATCTTTAATCCCTAAAAAAACCAGGAGAGCGCATCAAAACAGACCGTAGGGATTCGATTAAACTAGCAAAGTTATTTCGCGCCGGCGAATTAACACCTGTTTATGTGCCAACAGAAGATGATGAAGCCCTCCGGGATTTAGTTCGGGCTCGGGAAGATGCCAAAGAGGATGAATTAAGAGCTAAACATCGATTATCTAAATTCCTTTTACGGAACGATATTGACCCTCCTTTCAATGGGAAAAAGTGGACTCGTAGATATCGTGAATGGTTAAATACTCTAAAGTTTGAACGTTCCACATCTAAAGTAGTATTTCAAGAATATCTGCACCATCTACAAGAAATTGAGCAAAGGGTAAAACGATTAGAGGAAGAAATAAAATTACAATCAACCGAAGGTTACCATGCGCCAATGATTCAAGCACTACAATCATTAAGGGGAATAGCTACGATTACAGCTACTAGTCTTGTGGCTGAGATAGGATCATTTAAGAGATTTACTTCTCCCAAAAAATTAATGTCTTACGTTGGGTTAATTCCAAGTGAAAGTTCTAGTGGTGAAATCAGAAGGCAAGGTAAAATTACCAAAACAGGTAATCGTCATGTTCGTCGGTTGCTTGTAGAAGCAGCTTGGAGTTATCGATTTCC
>NZ_JMLP01000026.1 GCF_000686805.1 Bacillus sp. UNC41MFS5
AAAAGGATTATCCGGTATTAGCACCGGTTTCCCGGTGTTATCCCAGTCTTACAGGCAGGTTGCCCACGTGTTACTCACCCGTCCGCCGCTAGACTCCGAAGAGTCTCGCTCGACTTGCATGTATTAGGCACGCCGCCAGCGTTCGTCCTGAGCCAGGATCAAACTCTCCAAGAAAGTTGATTAGCTCATTTGTTACGTTGGCTTAGTTTCTTAAAAGAAACTAAAATTTATTGTTTGTTTGCACGATTTTGTTTGTTTAGTTTTCAAGGATCAATTACCAAATCGCCTTAAAGCGACTTTATCATCTTACCAAGTTATCAACTGAAAGTCAATAACTTTTTTAATTTCTTTTTTCTCACTGCATCTGTCTCGCAGCAACAGATATTAATATACCACCATTCAAAGACAGGTGCAATAGTATTTTTTAATTTCCCCCAAAAAAATTAAAGTAATAATATTCTAACTTTTCTTCGTTATAGATATAAAAAAAGTGCCAGTAACATGGCACTTTTTAAAGATCCTATTTATGACGCATAAGCGGGAATAATAGTACGTCACGGATAGATGGGGAATTAGTAAGCAGCATAACCAAGCGGTCTATTCCAATTCCTAATCCTCCTGTAGGCGGCATACCATACTCTAAAGCTTCAACGAAGTCGTCATCCATCATATGAGCTTCGTCATTTCCTTGCTCACGTTCTTTTAATTGCGCTTCAAACCGTTCTCTTTGATCAATCGGATCATTCAGCTCTGTAAATGCATTCGCATGTTCACGAGCGACAATGAACAATTCAAAACGGTCTGTGAATCTTGGGTCCTCATCATTTTTCTTCGCAAGCGGTGAAATTTCCACTGGATGCCCGTAAATGAAGGTAGGTTGGATTAACTTTTCCTCTACCTTTTGTTCGAAGAATTCATTAACAATATGACCATAAAGCATGTTGTTATTAATTTCAACACCGTGTTCCTTCGCAAGGTCACGTGCTTCTTCTACACTCATCTCTTTCCAGAAGTCTGCACCAGTGTATTCTTTGATAGCATCTACCATATGAAGTCTTTTCCATTCAGGTTTAAGATCTACCTCATAATCGCCATATTGAACAGTCGTTGAACCGACTACTTCTTGGGCAATATGAGCAATTAGGTTCTCCGTCAGACTCATGATATCACGGTAATCTGCATAAGCCTCATAGAGTTCAATCATTGTGAACTCAGGATTGTGACGGGTCGAGACACCTTCATTCCGGAAGACACGGCCAATTTCATACACCTTTTCCAGACCGCCCACAATCAAGCGTTTTAAGTGCAGCTCAATGGCAATTCTCATAAATAACGGCATATCCAGAGCATTGTGGTGTGTTATGAATGGACGTGCAGATGCTCCACCAGCAATGGAATGCATCATTGGTGTTTCAACTTCTAAATAGCCGTGGTCATCTAAATAACGACGCATCGATTGAATAATACGGCTTCTCGAAATAAAAGTAGCCTTACTTTCTTGACTCATAATTAAGTCTAAATAACGTTGACGGTAGCGCTGTTCAACATCCTTAAGTCCATGGAATTTATCAGGAAGTGGGCGTAACGCCTTTGTTAAAAACACAAAGTTTTCCACCTTAACAGATAATTCGCCTACTTTTGTTTTAAATAATGTACCGGCTACGCCAATAATGTCTCCTAAGTCTGAAGAATCGAATAGTTTATAGTTCTCCTCGCCGACTGCATCTTGACGAACATAGACTTGAATTTGACCTGTTAAATCCTGAAGATGCGCAAAGCCCGCTTTTCCTTTTCCGCGCTTCGTCATAATACGGCCTGCTAAAGAAACAGCTACATTTTTTGCTTCAAGCTCTTCTTTCTCTAATTCAGCATATTGCTCAACTAATTCCTTCGTGTTGTGCGAGCGGTCAAAACGTTTCCCGAAAGGATCAAGACCATTTTCGCGCATGGTATTCATTTTTTCACGTCTGACCATTAATTGGTCATTTAAATCTTCCTGACTCATTAAATTCACTCCAATAATCTTTTATTATGTAAAATGCTATAAATAAGGCAATCCCATTTTTCTGCATACTTTATTATTTTACACAAACTTACACTTTCAGACATCAAAAAGATGTTATTAAAATAAAAACTGCCAGTTTTTTCACTGGCAGCATCCAATTAGTATAGAAAAGACACTTTAAGTGACAAAAATCATCCTACAATTAACTGACTTTGTTCTTTCGCTTCCACTTCTGCGACTAATTCGTTCAATAATGTTACTAAGTGATCTCTAGTATCACATTCATTAATAGCATTACGAACTGTGGCGTTGCCGCGTACCCCTTTTAAATACCAAGGTGTATGCTTCCGCATTTCGCGAACGGCAATATGTTCACTTTTAAGCGCAATTAAGCGGTCTAGATGAAGGATACATACATCAATCTTTTCTCTAACAGATGGTTGAGGCATTAAAATACCAGTCTCTAAATACTGAATAGTGCGGTAGATCATCCATGGGTCACCTAAAGCCGCTCTTCCAATCATTACCCCGTCTACACCTGTTTCTTCAAGCATGCGTTTGGCATCTTGCGGTGTCTGAACATCACCATTACCAATCAACGGAATATTTAGGTTTTGTTTTACTTCACGAATGATATCCCAGTTAGCTTTTCCCTCATACATTTGAACGCGTGTTCGGCCATGCAAGGATACAGCCTTTCCTCCTGCACGTTCTACGGCCTGGGCATTTTTCACAGCAAATATATGCTCATCATCCCAGCCCATCCGCATTTTTACAGTTACAGGTTTTTCAACCTCCGCTACCACCGCTGAAACCATCTCATAAATTTTATTAGGGTCTAGCAGCCACTTTGCCCCAGCATCACATTTCGTAATTTTAGGAACAGGGCAACCCATATTAATATCAATAATATCAGCATTGGTATTCTGATCAACAAATTTAGCCGCTTCGACAAGTGTTTTTTTCTCACCGCCAAAGATTTGCAAGCTTAATGGTTTTTCACGCTCATCTATATAAAGCAGATTCATTGTCTTTTCGTTTTTATTAATGATTCCTTTATCACTCACCATCTCTGCACAAACTAAACCAGCACCAAATTCTTTTACTGTTAAACGGAAGGCAGAGTTACATACCCCGGCCATCGGAGCCAGGACAACGGGATTCTTCATTTCAATATCGCCAATTTTCAACATGAACCTACCTCCTCTTCTTCTGTTAATTATTCATAGGGTTGAACTTAGAATATGATCTAGGCCAGCGACAGTTTATAAATCTTTTGGCGTTAAGTCATCAATTGTGATTTTTAGAGAATGCGCAATCCTTTCCAGCAGATCATTTGCTGGAAGGCGGTTCCCTCTTTCAATTTCGCCCAAAATCGATACAGACACACCAAGTTCCTTCGAAAAACCTTCTTGTGTAAAGCCCTTTAACTTCCGATAGGCTCGAATACGTCTTCCCCATTTTTCAGCTTCCATATTCGGACTCCTTCTTTATTTGGTAATTCTTCTAATGATGATTCAAGTAACTTATTTATCTCCGAACATTTCTTGTCCTGATAGATTTCTAAAAGTGGAATAATTACAAACGCTCGCTCTAGCATCCTTGGATGCGGAAGGATGAGCTTCTCGCTTTGAATATTTTCTTGGTTATAGGTAAGAATGTCAAGGTCTATTGTTCGCGGACCCCACTTTATTTCCCTTTTTCTCCCAAGTTCTAATTCAATTTCTAAACATAAATCTAATAAATCCATGGAGCTGAAAGCCGTCTGAATCTCGATTACCATATTTAAAAATAAATCTTGTTCCTCATAGCCGATCGGATCCGTCTCATAAATTGATGAATAATTTACCAATTTAATACCAGAATAACTGGTTAATCTTTTAATTGCACTCGTTATAGTATCATAACGGTTTCCTATATTCGAGCCAAGGGCAATAAATGCTGTGTTTTCCACTTTTATCTTCTCCTTGTAATTTCTACTGCAACAGACCGATAATGACCTGGAATCGGCGGATCTGGTTTAATCACCGTAACAGTTACTTCAGATATAAGCGGGAAGTCTGTCAGCACGCCAGCTGCTATTCGCTCTGCCACCGCCTCGACTAATTTAAAAGGCGGACCCTCCACAATATCTTTACAAACTTGGTAGAGTTCTGCATAATTCACTGAGTATACCAGTTCATCGGTTTCGCCCGCTTTTTTTAGATCAATAGAAACTGATAGATCAACCGCAAAACGCTGCCCTAACCGAGTCTCTTCTGGAAAAACACCGTGGTACCCGTAAAACTCCATTCTATTGATGTAGATTTTATCCAATCGTTTCACCCTTTCCCATCAGGGCATCCATCATCTTTGCCATTCTGCTCATTTCTTTTACATCGTGAACACGGATTATATGACAGCCCTTTTGGATTCCGTAGCAAATCGTTGCTCCAGTACCTTCCATTCTTTCATCAACAGGAAGATCTAACGCTTGTCCTATCATCGATTTTCTGGAAGTCCCTAACAATACAGGATAACCTAGTTTAACAAACGTATCTAAATTCTGCATGGTGAGCAGATTTTCTTGATAACTCCTCGCAAAGCCGATACCTGGATCAAGGATAATCTGTTCATCCTTAACCCCTGCCTTTTTTACAATGGCTATACTTTCATATAGATCATTGATGACATCTCTCATAAATACCTTGTAGTTTCGGTCCTTACGATTGTGCATGAGCACAATTGGAACACCGTAATCAGCCGCCACTTGTCCCATCTTTACATCTGCCTTTGCCCCCCATACATCATTGATGATATGAGCTCCAGCTTCTATTGCTTGTTTTGCCACTTCTGCTTTATACGTATCAATCGAAATCGGCACTTGAACTTGTTCAGAGATCGCCTTAATAATTGGGATCACCCGCTCAAGCTCTTCCTCAGCTGGAACAGCAGCAAAGCCTGGCCGTGTCGATTCCCCGCCGATATCAATTATATCCGCACCATTTTCCACCATTTCTTTCGCTCGTTTAACAGCCATTTCAACTTGGTTGAATTTCCCGCCATCCGAAAAGGAATCTGGAGTAGCATTTAAAATGCCCATAATAATGGTTCTTTTACTACTATCCAAGGTATATGGTCCACATTGGATTAGTTCTTGAGATGTTTTCATACCTTTCCTCCTTATCCCGCATTTTTTCACTCCTATTATCATACATGAAATCTTAATTCGTATACAAAAAAAAGAAGCATCGGCAAAGCCGACGCCACTCAGATATTATTATTCAGCATCGTATTGGTAAAGCACCGTACTTAAATAACGTTCGCCATTATCAGGAATAATAGCTAGTACCTTTTTACCTTTACCTAATTTCTTACCAACTTCTAATGCTGCGTGAATCGCTGCGCCTGAAGAAATCCCACCAAGAATCCCCTCTTCTCTTGCTGCACGTCTTGACGCTGCAAATGCTTCCTCCGTACCAACTTGGATCACTTCATCATAAATGTCAGTATTTAAAGTTTCAGGAACAAATCCTGCGCCAAGTCCTTGAAGTTTATGCGGACCTGGAGCTCCACCTGAAAGAACTGGTGAATCTGTTGGTTCAATCGCAAAGATTTTAATTTCAGGGAAATTTTCGCGAAGAACACTTCCTGCACCTGAGATAGTTCCTCCTGTACCAATTCCAGAAACAAATGCATCTAATTGTTCCATTTGTTCAACAATTTCTTTACCTGTTGTTCTTCTGTGAACTTCAGGGTTTGCTTGGTTCTTAAATTGCTGTGGCAAGAAATAACCATGCTCCTTAACAAGTTCTTCAGCCTTAGCAATCGCACCCTTCATACCCGCTGGACCAGGTGTTAATACTAGTTCAGCACCATATGCACGAAGGAGGTTCCGTCTTTCCAAACTCATCGTTTCAGGCATTACAAAAACGGCTTTGTAACCTTTTGCTGCAGCAATCATCGCAAGACCAATTCCAGTATTTCCACTTGTAGGCTCAATAATGGTATCGACACCTGGTTTGATTAACCCTTGCTCTTCTGCCGCTTCAATCATAGCTAAAGCGATACGATCCTTTACACTGCTGCCTGGGTTAAAATATTCTAGTTTTAAATAAACCTCAGCACTATTTTCATCTACTAATCTGTTTAATTTAACAATTGGCGTTTGGCCGACTAATTCGGCAACTGAATTTGCAACACGAACCATTAAGAGCACCCCTATTCCGAGTAAATTGATTGGATTTATATTATTAAATTTACCAGTTCTATACTGAGTTTGTCAATCGTTTTGTTTGCGTTTTTTTCAATATTTAAACATTTATACTCTTGATATATAAGAAAAAGCACAGAATAGTACCTGTGCTTTAGTTCTCATTATGACCATAGAACCATTCGACCTTAGCGTCATCCCAAAAAGTCGAAGCAGATGCGGGCGATTTCATTTGTTCCAGCGCAATTTGCCTTCGAATTTGCTCTTTTACATCTGCAAAAGAATATTTCTTCCCACTAATCTTTCCGTCTAGCTTAAGAATGGCATAACCTTCTTCCACTTTAACAGGCATACTGTAGGCACCTGTCTTGAGTTCTTTAGCTACCTCAATATATTGGCTGGGATAACGCTCATCCCCTACACTAATATACCCAATATCGCCGCCTTCATTTGCAGAAAACTCATCAATGGAACGTTCCATGGCTAGCGTTGAAAAATCAGAACCTTGAGCCAACTCTTGCATCGCTTTATCTGCCTCTTCCTGTGTAGGGACAACAATATGTGATAAATGATAAGCAGACGATACATCAAAAAGGTCTTTATTTTTTTGATAATAGCTTTCTAGTTCACTGCTTGAAACTTTAACATCTTTTGTTAATAGTTCCTCTAATAGTAGGTTGCTGCGAATTTGTTCCTTCCACCTTTTTTCATTCTTACTATTCTGTTTAATAAATGAACTTGTGGTGGATTGCAGCATTCTAAATTCGCGGTCGACATCCTGGCTGGATACGTTAATATGATATTTCGCCGACATTTCTTCAATGACCTTTTGGTCGATCATTTCCTTTAACACATCTTTTCCATACCTAGCTTCAAGCTCATTAAGCCAATCTTGCCGCATAATCGTCTTTTTACCAATTGTAGCTACTGTCTCTTCATTTCCTATGGTACCGCCTGCCGTATTTGCCTTTGACAGAAAAAAAGCAATCGTAAGGCAATTCACCAATATCAGGGCCGCAATCACCATCCAAAGCTGCTTCTTTCCCAACCTCTTTCCCCCAATCAGAAAAGCGCAAACACCTGTTATTTTGCTTCCTTTTTAAGCTCTTCTAATTCTTCACTTGTAAAAAGGTATTTTTCATTGCAAAAATGACAATGTGCCTCAGCCTGACCATCTTCTTCAATCATTGCCGTAATCTCTGCTGCTCCTAAACCGACAATGGCATTCGCAAACCGTTCTTTAGAGCAATTACAGACAAACCCCACCGGCATCGTTTCTAACACCTTTACCTGGTCTTTTCCAAAAAGCTCTTCGAGGATTTGCTCTGGTGTTAGTCCACGTTCAATTAGTTTAGAGATGGGCTCAATTGTTTTTAAGCGTTCCTCCAATTTTGAAATAATTGGCTCCGGTGTGCCAGGCATTAATTGAAAAATAAACCCGCCTGCTGCCAAAATCGTATCATCTGGGTTCACCAAAACACCTACACCCACGGAAGACGGAACCTGCTCAGAAGTGGCAAAATAATAAGTAAAATCCTCGCCTAATTCACCAGATACAAGCGGAACTTGTCCGGAAAAGAAATCGCGCAATCCTGTATCTTTGACGACAGCTAACACACCGTCTGTCCCAACGGCACGACGGACATCCAGCTTTCCATGTTCATTCGATTCGAAATCCACCTCTGGGTTTGTTACATACCCTCGAACTTCCCCTTTGGCATTACTATCGACAACAATCGGTCCTAGTGGGCCGCCGCCATTAATTTTTATCGTTAATTTATCGTCACCCTTAAGCATAGCCCCCATCATAACTCCTGCGGTCAATGTCCTGCCCAATGCAGCAGAAGCTGTCCGCCATGTTTGATGGCGTCTTTGTGCCTCGGTCACAGTTTCTGTTGTCCGAACGGCAAAGGCCCGTATATTTCCATCATATGCAAGTGCTTTAACAAGATAATCCTTCATTGGTAAACCCCTTTCTAACTATTATTCCTTAGGTTGCCCTATGTTTCTTTTATAGATAAGCTGTAAACCTTTTAAAGTTAAAAATGGATCAACAATATCAATAATGGTTGATTCTTGGGCAATTAAATTTGCTAAACCGCCTGTCGCAATAACGGTAGGTTTTTTCTCACCTTGCTCCATCATCCGCTTGACAATCCCCTCTACTTGACCCACATACCCATAGACAATTCCCGCCTGCATTGCCGCTACTGTATTTTTACCGATTACCCCTTCAGGTCTGGCAATCTCTATCCTAGGCAGTTTTGACGCACGTGAATACAGCGCCTCTGTTGAAATACCCACTCCCGGAGCAATTGCACCACCCATATATTGACGTTCCTCATTCACATAACAATAAGTTGTCGCTGTTCCAAAATCGACGATAATCAGTGGACTGCCATACTCATGAATGGCAGCTACGGCATTGACGATTCGGTCAGCCCCGACTTCCCTTGGGTTATCATATTTAATATTCAGACCCGTTTTGATCCCTGGTCCAACAACAAACGGCTTAATGTGAAAATACTTTTGACACATTCTTTCGAGTGCAAACATGATTGGTGGAACGACTGAAGAAATAATGATCCCGTCAATATCTGAAAAAGAGAGTCCCGCATGATCAAACAAAGCTTTAATGTTCATTCCAAACTCATCTTCTGTGCGGTTTCTATTGGTTTCAACACGCCAATGGTATTTAAGTTCCTCACCTTCATAAACACCTAAAACAATATTGGTATTTCCTACATCAAATACGAAAATCAAATCTATCACTCACTTTTCAGATTATTCTCTTCTTTACTGAAAACATAATACCATATATTTGTTTAATCATGAAAAAAAGAGTGCTTCATACGAAGCACTCTTTACATTATTTTTGATTATCTAATTCATCAGAAGGATTCTGAGGCTCAAAATCATCCTTTTTCTTATTGATATTGACCTTGACGTCTTCTGTTTTTTTCGGGCCGATTTTCACAGCTTCTAAAGCTTGATTAGGCTCTGGCATATGTCCATGGTCCACCAAGTATTTAATCTGTTCAGCCACAAGTGTTTCCACTTCAAGTAATGTTTTCGCAATGAGATCAAGCTTATCACGATTTTCAGTGAGAATAACTCTAGCTCTTTCATAACATTCTTTAATAATACGTTGAACTTCCAAGTCGATTTCGTAGGCAATCGCATCAGAATAATTTTGTTCATTATGAATGTCACGGCCTAAGAATACCTGACCGCCTGAACCCTGACCAAACTGAAGCGGCCCAAGTTTATCACTCATACCATATTCAGTTACCATCTTACGTGCAATTCCTGTAGCACGTTGGAAATCATTATGTGCTCCTGTACTAACTTCTCCAAAGACAATCTCTTCAGCAACACGACCGCCCAATAAGCCAACAATTTTATCAAGCAATTCTGGCTTCGTCATAAAGTAGCGGTCTTCCCTAGGAAGCATGACAGCATATCCGCCTGCTTGACCACGCGGTACAATGGTAACCTTGTGGACCATGTCCGCTTCATCGAGCACTAAACCGATCACTGTATGGCCGCCCTCATGGAAAGCAACAATATTACGTTCCTTTTCAGAAATCACCCGGCTCTTTTTAGCAGGTCCAGCAATAACACGGTCTGTTGCTTCATCAATGTCTTCCATATCGATTTTCTTCTTACTGCTTCGGGCTGCAACCAAGGCCGCCTCATTCAATAAGTTTTCTAAATCAGCACCAGAGAAACCCGGTGTACGCATCGCAATATTTTTCAAGTTAACAGATTCATCTAATGGTTTATTACGTGCATGGACTTTAAGAACTGCTTCACGTCCAATAACATCCGGACGGTCAACAGTAATTTGCCGGTCAAAACGACCTGGACGTAACAAAGCTGGGTCCAAAATATCAGCACGGTTTGTTGCAGCAATAATGATAATTCCTTCATTTGCCCCAAATCCGTCCATTTCAACAAGCAATTGGTTCAAGGTTTGTTCACGTTCATCATGTCCGCCGCCTAGGCCTGCGCCACGCTGACGTCCAACGGCATCAATTTCATCAATAAAGATAATACATGGTGCATTTTTCTTTGCATTTTCGAATAAATCACGGACACGGGAAGCCCCGACCCCGACAAACATTTCAACGAAATCAGAACCACTAATCGAGAAGAACGGAACGCCTGCTTCACCTGCGGTAGCACGAGCAAGCAATGTCTTACCAGTACCAGGAGGTCCTACAAGAAGAACTCCTTTTGGAATCCGGGCACCTAATTCAGCAAATTTTCGTGGATCCTTTAAAAATTCAACAACTTCCACTAATTCTGCTTTTTCTTCATCAGCACCAGCTACATCTCTAAAACGCACTTTTTTCTTATCATCGTTATAAAGCTTCGCTTTGGATTTACCAAAGTTCATCACACGGCTGCCGCCGCCTTGGGCTTGGTTTAATAAGAAGAAGAATAAAATAAAAATAATCACAAACGGAATAATTGATGTAAAGAAAGTCACCCATCCGCTTGTTTCCTTCGCAGGCATTACTTCCACTTTTGAATCAGCTTTATTAATTTTGTTAATAATTTCTTCACTGTTTGGAACATACGTTATGAATTTTTTCTTCGATTCCAACTCACCACGGACTTCATAAACCCCGCGTTCCGGCTGCATCGAGAACGATTTTACATCGCCGCTTTCTAATTGGGTAACAAACTTATCATATGAAATATGATCAGTCGACTCATTGCTTCCATTAAAGAAACTTACCACACCAATAATGACTAAAAATATCAATAAATAAAAGATGGTATTACGGAAAATCCGATTCATCTCTTACCTCCTCCCACGATAGACAAACTATAGTAAATGGTATCATAGAAAATCTTACAAATTCAAGAAATTACACTTTGATAGGACTTACTATCTCCAAGTTAACGGTAAGGTCGCTTAGAGATTATTTGTGTATACTTCAGGTTTTAATACGCCAATGTATGGAAGGTTTCGATATTTTTCTATATAATCCAAGCCATAACCGACAACAAATGCATCTGGCACAATAAAACCAACATAATCCGCTTGAATTGCACTTTTTCTGCCTGTTGGTTTATCAAGCAGTGTCACAATCTTAATGGATTTTGCTTTCCGATATTTAAACAAGTCAACCAAATAGCTAAGCGTTAAACCGCTATCGATAATATCTTCGATAATAAGAATGTCTCTTCCTTCTACAGATGTATCTAAATCCTTAATAATTTTTACTTCTCCTGAAGAAACAAGTCCGGTTCCATAACTCGATACATCCATAAAATCCATTTCTAGATAGCAATCCATCCGTTTTAATAAATCACCCATAAACGGCATCGCACCTTTTAACACCCCAATAGCAAGCGGGAATTTATCTTGGTACTCTTCCGTTAATTCTGCAGCTAGATTCCTGATTTTATCTTGAATCTCTTCCTCTGATACTAACACTTTTTCAATATCCTGTTTCATCTAAATGTGCCTCCTAGAAGATCCCTACTTTTGATATGTGAATAGTATATATTGTTTAGCTTTGCAATCTATACCTTCAAATGAAGACTTTTTTATACCTGGCAGCCAAATAATATTACCTTCTTTGTCAGTTAGTACTGGCCACATATTACGTTCCTGCATAGGTACTTTTTGATCAATAAATATGGATTTTAATTTTTTTGAACCATTCAATCCCTTAATCGTCATTCGATCGCCAATTTTTCTAGAACGAATAATAATTGGCCACTTTATCGTGCCGACACTAAACAAAGCAGTGTTTACATCTGCATCCAGAATTTCCTCCGTTACATATTTGCAATTAATTTTCCCGCCATTCGGCAAGTTTATCACACCCGGTTCGTTCAATTCATAATGATAGGACGGTGCCTCATTCGATTGAAATTGGAATGTAAGGGAGTAATAGGAACGGATAACTTTTAAACCATTAGGAAAATCAAGCTTACCTGATGGCAGAGAATGCTGAATTAACAAAAATACTTGATCGATATGTACAGCAGATAAAGAAGTTGGTTTTTCTTTGTAAAGATAGTTTAATATTAGTTGAATCCCTCTCCTTTGTAAAGGTAAAGGCACTTCAAGAAACCGGTAAATGTCAATGGTAATTTTGCACTCTTCCTTTTTTGTCATTACTGTATTCATTTGCTGAACAGTTAATTCCTGAAGAAAGATTTCATCGTTGGTTAATTCCTCACTAAACCGTTGAAAATGTTCATGGACATGCGGGTTTTCTTTTTTTAAAAAGGGAATCACTTCTTTACGAAACCGATTTCTGCTATAAATTCCTTTTTCATTACTTGGATCTATTCTTGGGCTAAGGTGATGCCTTTGACAATAATCCTCTATGTCAGCTCTTTCTAACCCTAGGAACGGACGAAAAATTGTGCCGCTGTAAAATGGGCGGATAAATGGAATGCCTGCACGAGCAAGCCCCGTACTGCCCCTTGTTACTCTCATTAACATTGTTTCCATTTGATCATCGCCATGATGTGCCAGCGCTAAAAATGGATACTGATACTTTTCCATAATCTTTAAAAAAAACTCATACCTCGCATCGCGTGCCGCAATTTGCGAACTTTTCCCTGTTAATTCTATGATTTCCGGAACATTGACCCGAGTCATTTCAAAGGGCAAGCTATTCTGTTCACAAAATTTTTGAACAAAAATCGCATCCTCATATGACTCCTGACCACGAAACATATGGTCTACATGGGCAACAATAAGGAGCATATTTTGCTTCTCTTTTTCCGCAAGCAGATAGTGCAGCAGCGCTAACGAATCCGGACCTCCTGAAACACCAATGACAATTTTTTTCGAAGTTAAGCTAAATGCCTGGTGATGAAGAAAGGTCTTGACCTTTGTTTCCAACATAATATTGCACTCTTCCTTAAAACAAAGTTTAGAACCTTTAAATAGTAAGAATAACCTTAGTCTACCACTTTTAAGAATAAAGTATCAAAGCATTGATATTACAAATAGCCTAGAAATTTTTCCTATTCATTTATTGAAATCTCCACGTATTAAATGTTATACGAATGACTTAACAAATAGTTTCAAACATTTATAGTAATTTATTAAATGTATACCATGCGTATAACAGGCCTAACACAATAGCGATTAACCAGAATTCCATCCAACCGCTTTTTTTCTTCTTTTTACGGTAGTGCTGCCTTGTCATTGACTTGCTTCCAATAGAACCCGGGTGTTTTTGTGCTGGTTTGCTCGTCCCGCCAGACTTTACGGGAACTGGATCAGGATTTTTTTTATCAATCATCAGATCTAATAGGTCTGATCTCATTTGTTTCGCGCTGCTATATTGGCCTTGAAGTGCTTTTAGGATGACCTTTTCCCAAGCAATTAACTCAGGTTTCTGACGAATTGCTTCCCTTAATTGCTCGATTCCCCCCGTCGTTTTCGTTAAGCGTTTGGGATAGGCAGTGTTGATCATAATCATGGCCACTGCAAACAAGTCATACGAAGGTTCGGCCTTCCTTGACCCCAGCCCCCAATAGCCGCGATCATAAAACTCAGTAAACTCCTTAATAGCTCTCCCCTGAATGGTGGTGCCGCCCACATCAATGCACCTTATTTTCGGGGGTGGTCCGGTGACAATTAAATTTTCTGGCTTAAGGTCGCCAAATACCCAGCCGTTTTCATGTAGCTTGTCTAAATCATTTAACAGCTGCAAAAATAACACACTCGTCCACGATTTTCCCTTTTGTTGCAAAAACGATAAGAAGTCAGGGCCGTCGATGTATTCCATGACATAAAAGGAAATCCGTCCTTGATTACTTTGCCAATCATCGACATCAAGCAAAGAAGGCCCAAGGGTTGGGGTTCCCTGGACCTTTGCTAAGGATTTTAAAACATTTACCTCAGAGGTAATCGACATACCATTGTCACTCATTTTCAACGCTACTTGAGTGTTATTATGCTTGGCAAGGTAGACCACCCCGTTTGCTCCAAATCCAAGTTCCCTTATAATCGTGTACTTGTTCAAATGCCATTTCCCTGAAATGACTGTTCCTGGGCTTACCTTACATTGACTCTTCAAAGTATGATTCATCATCACGTGAAAGAAGGCTCCTTAAGGATTGTTTTTGATCAAACGAGGATAGCGCTGTCCGTAACGCTGGTCCTGTCGGGGTTATTCCTCCCGTAGACAGTTGGGAAAATACACTTGTCAATGTTTGCAGCTTCGGTGTCCAATCCAGCAACTTTTCGACATCTTTCTTTTTCCCGGGAAATACGTAAACTGAAAATTGATTATCACCTGTACGGGCGTTCAAGCTTAGAGAGAGGTCAAGGAGTGCTTCTTTTACTGTCGGCAGCTTGTGTTTCATACTCGCACTTGTGTCGACAAGAATCAACACCTCTAATTCGACAGTTTCTCCTAATTCATCCACAACCTCCATTACTTCGCCGCGTTTTTCAGGCGGGAGATCTTCCATGGTTTGTGACCGACCCAAAATTTGCTGTAATTCTCTGTTTACAACTCCTTGTATCGTCTGATTCATGGCCTTGCGGGTAACCATTTGTACGGTTTGCGATAATTGCTGGGCATAGACAATCTGACTGACTCCCCCGCCTGACATGGCAATCCCATCAATTTCGGTCATCCCTTTTTCATCAATGGTATCCTGCTCCATCACTCCAATAACATTAACAGTGATTCCTTGTTCCCTGGCGAGTGCAGCCATGGCAATTGGATCGTCACCTTGATTGGAGCACCCATCAGTAATAAGTAGAATTTGGCGAATCTTCCCTGTATACATAACCTTCTCCCTCCACTACATGTATTGGTACCATTTTCGACGGGAAGAAGGTGATTTATACATATTTTAATAGAAGACTGAGTAAAATAACTTGTTTAGGCTTGTCGTTTTAATTTTTGCACAGGAATTGACGCCCATTTCGGTGTATTATGTTTTATTTTTGCAACGGTCACCGTCATATCATCATGGATAATTTCTGATCGCGACCGAATGACTTCCTCAAGGATTAAATCTGCTACTTCTTGCGGGTCATCTGTCTCTAATCCTTGTAGTTTCCGCTTCATCCATAAATCATAGTTCTCTACATGCAAGGGTCCTTCAAATACCCCATCACTCATCATGATAAGTAAGTCGCCAGCCTTTAATTGCTCGCTTACCACGTCCACTTCAAATTCCTGAATCATCCCAATCGGCAAATTGCTGGCTTGGATTTTAATAATCTTATTTCCTCTCTTTATAAAGCTTGGTGTGGAACCAATCTTAAGGAACTTCGCAGATGCATTTTGCAAATCAATCATGGCTAAATCTAATGTAGAAAAAATTTCATCTGTTGTCCGGAGCGAAAGGATGGAATTAACAGATTTAATTGCCACCTTTTCCTCAATGCCCGATTGGAGGATCTTTTGCAAAAGAAGCAACGTTTCTTTACTCTCGTAATGTGCCCTTTCTCCATTTCCCATCCCATCGCTGATGGCAATCGCATATTTACCAAATCCGAGTTCAATCGTCGAATAGCTATCGCCTGAAACAAGGCCGCCATCCTTTGCTGCATGAGACACACCTGTTTCCACCGTATATGCCTTTGACGACCTGAACGTCACATGACAAAAGTCATTTGGAACAGTTGCACATTCTTCCAGTTTGACAACAATCGTCTCACCAAGAATGTCTGATAGCATCGGCGCAATTAACTTTTCACATTCACCATGGCCATTGCAAAATGGCAAGGACATTTCAATATCGACATTTCCTTGTTCAAGACTATATATTTCCACCTGCTCTATATGAATACCGAACGATTGCATCGCCTCCATAATTTGCTCTTCCTGTTTGTGATGATTTTCTCTTTCCCGCTGAATCTCCTTTGCAAAATTCTCCATTACTTCTGACACACCTAACAATTGGTCAGCAACCAGCTTACGACTCTCTTGAACCTGTCTTTTTAGCTTTTGGTTAGCTTGGAAAAAGGTTAATTCCTGGCCAATTGATTCATAGACTCTTTTGGAACGTGTACAAATTTTTTCCCACTCCCTTGCTAGTTTAGAAGAAATATTTCCATCGTTTTGATCCATTTCATGAATAATCTCTTCCATATAAGCATAGGTTGTATTAAAATTGCTCGCCCAACATTGATCCTTCTTAAAGCAGGTTTGGCAGGTTTTTTCGGTCACGTTGCTCATAAAGTAATCCATTTCCCGCGCATGTTCGTCTTCCCTTGGCTGAACTTCCATTTGTGAAAAGCTTTTGGACAAGGCATGGAAGACATTAGAGAATTGTGATACCCGCTGCGCGGTGACGTCGCGCATCTTCCGCATATATTTTTGTTGTTCAGCAGTGTATTCCGGTGTACCAGGGATATACTTCGCCAATCTTGAAGTTAATACTTGAGGTGTAAGCAGGAATAAGAAAACGGCCGCCGAGGTTTCCAAAACGGTCATCAGAATTGACCCATCACCGCCTTCCCCATACATGCCAATGAGGAGTGTGGCAATATATAAACCAATCGAAACACCTATTTTCTTACCTTCCTTCATTAGGCCGCCCAGAACACCTGAAAAAGCTAGTAGACTCATATGATAAAAACTGGAAACACTTGCAAGGCTAAAAATTAACCCCGTGACGACCCCAACAGTGGAGCCGACAGTTGCTCCAGCAATAAATGAAAATACTAACACTAAATATCTCGACAAGATATGTTCCACCGATAAATCATATACCTTCCAGCCGATTGTCCCTGTCATGATGGAAGCGAGCATGATAATCAAACAGACGATTTCTTCTGTCTTTAACAATTGTCTTCGTTTGTTAAAGGTCAACAATGGAATACTTTGTAAAAAGATTAGCGTTAATATAAAAGCAAGACTTGTTTGTACCCCGACCATCATGAAATCATATAGTGTCAATTGTGTCGAAAGGATAAAGGCTTCAGCTAGTTTCCCCAGCCCAAGCACAATACCGACAAAAAACGGAGCTGCCTTCAACTCATTTCTTAGCCATTTCTTGCTAATACGGAAAACAACGATAAAACATAGGGTAATGATAAAGGTACTGGCAGCATTTGATAATGAAATGGTCACTGCTCCAATAACCAGTCCGATCAAGGCAAGCGGTGCCCGATCTCGTTTAATTAAATAAACAGAAGCAAAAAAGGGAAGGCAAAAAGGGGTTAGTTTCGCCAAAATCAAGGCCCGTCCAAGCAAAAAACCAACCAATAACAGCAAGAACCCTTTTTTTATGAAAAAGGACTCCAGCATTAGTTGAATTTTTTTCAATCCACTCTGCAAAGCCCATTTGGATGGCTGAAGATTAACTTCACTGACGGGTTCTATGAAACTAGCATTTGTCTTTTCCATAAATCACACTCCCTATTCTTTCATTGTTCAGATAATTATAAAATTAATAGACTTAGAAGTTTGTCAAATTAGTGAACAAGCAAAAAAAATCGTTCGACGGTTTTCACTATTATCATTCAAATAATATTAATTAGTGTCGTAGAGTGTCACCAAAAACAGAGGGTGTCAGGCACCATGTGAAAAATTCACATGGTGCCTGACACCCTCATTTCGTTTTCAATTTAAAGATACAAAAAAGACAGGTCATTTCGACCTGTCTTCAAATATAGATATGAAGTGACTCTACTCTTTATCCGATTAAAAGTTTAGCAGCAAGTTACCCCCGCTTAGCTCCTCTTCCTCCACGTTTGGACTCTGTGTTCCTTTTTAAGGAAGATAAACGATCCTCACTATCTTTTAAAAATTTTGCCATTTTGGTTTCAAAATTTTCCGGCTTAAAATTATTACGATCGTTGTTTCTACCCTGACGAGGTCGTTGTGAATTTGAGTTTGAGTGGGATCTTTGCTGTGACTCAGGGCGATCCTTTGCCTTCTTAATCGACAGTCCAATCTTCCCATCCTTCTCAACATTAATGACTTTTACCTCTACTTGGTCGCCAACCTTTAGATGGTCATTAATATCTTTCACATAATTGTCTGCAACCTCACTGATGTGTACGAGTCCTGTTGAGCCCTCAGGCAGCTCCACAAACGCTCCAAAATTAGTAATCCCGGTTACCTTTCCTTGTAACTTGCTGCCTACTTCAATTGACATAAAAAGAATGTTCCTCCTTAAAAGTATAAAAAATCAATCTTACTCTATATTATACAAAAAGAAAAAAATCAGTGTCAATATGACTATAAATTGGTTCATTTACCCTTTTTTTCATCTGGAATATTAAAAATGATTTCACCTTTATTGGAGAAAAAGTACTCTTTTCTTGCTAACTTTGCAATATAATCATCATCATTTAATTTAATGATATTTTCATTGAGAATATCTTGCTGCCCTTTTAATTGCTTTAACTCATGATCCAGCTGCTTCTTCTGCGCAATCTTAGCATTGAGCTTCGCCGTTTGGGAAATGTTACTGGAAATCATTAAGTAAGAGAGAATGCTCGCAAAAACCAGAAACATTGTCAGCCTTCTTGCTAATAGCTTCTTTTTCCTAGCTGAAGCAATTTCTGCATATTCTTGCTGCTTTACAAAGGTTGTCTGAATCTTTGATACACTTCTCTTTTGTTCTGCTTCCATTTCCCTCACCGCCTTACTCTTTTCGTTTTTTCCATCTATCTATTAACTTAGTAATATAATTCCTGATTCTCTGAAAATTTCCTGCCGTTTTATTATATAACTTCTCGACGGATTTTTTAATACTTTTCGGCAAAAGTTTCCAAAAAATTAACAGAATCTTTTGCAACGGAACGAAAATAATTTTGACTATTAATAATAAAACTTTACCAATAAATTTAACAAGGGTGAAAAGGCCCCTGCCAATCGCAATGATAACCATGATAACCAACTGAATAAGACCAACAATTGGTTTATAGATCAAGAGCTGAAAGGTCTTTTTTAGGAAGCGGCTGATTGCAATAACAGATTTTATCACAAATTCGAGCAAGCGAAGGTAGATCCCTTTAAATAGACTCTGGTAAGCGGCAAATCCACAAATAAGAGCGAGGAAGATATAAAATCTAAGCTCGCCATTATTGACTAAAAACAAGGTATAAAAAATAATCACCGCTTGGATAATCCAAAAGAGTAAATCATTAAAAAAGACTATCCACTGCTTTCTTTTCGGCCGTTTTAAAAACCGCTGATAGGTATCGAACATGGCACCAAACAACGTGCCCATTCCAATCATCGAAAGCAGGGTGAAAAATTGAGTCGAGAGGCTCATCGGAATAACTTGCTAAAGAATCCTTTAGCTTTCTCCCCGTGCTGTTCATCAAGGTAAACTAAATCAAAGATCTTCCCCTTAATTGAAACAAGCCCCTTTTCTACATCTAAATTTTTCATTTGCAGGTTTTGCCCCTTGATGGCTAAAAACCCCATAGATGTTTCGAGTAAAAACTCCTCATTATCAAAACTTTCTACTTGTTTCACTCCGGTAATATCAAGCAACTTTCGTCCCCTCATGATGACATCATGTTCTGGAACGCTGCTCTTAGCTGGATTACTCTCATAAAATTGGCTCATTAACATCCCTCACAATCATTTGTACAACCTTTTTGATACATATTTATGTGAGGGATGAAAGAATTAGAACCCGGTTACTAAAAGGGCGATTCGGTGGAGCCAATTCTTTCTTCATTGATGATGGTATACATTTCTGCGGCTTCTTCCTTGCGTGTGGTATCTTGAATCCTGTCAATCCTTGCCGTTACCTTTCTTTGCCCTAAACGAATCGTTAATTCATCGCCGACTTTTACCGTTGAACTGGCCTTTGCCTCTTTCCCATTAATCTCAATTCGTCCTTGATCCGATACCTCTTTTGCCAATGTCCTTCTTTTGATTAAACGAGAAACTTTTAAAAATTTATCAAGACGCATGTAGTTGTCCCCCTCTTTTATAATCCCTTAACTTTTGCCTCATCCCAATATTGGTCAAGTTGTTCAAGTGTATGTTCCTCAAATGTCCTGCTGCTTTCCTTTACCCTTTCCTCGACAAACTGAAACCGGCGTGTAAACTTTTCATTGGTTTCAAACAAAGCTTCTTCTGGATGAATCTTTAAGAATCTGGCGACATTCACAAACGCAAATAATAAATCACCAAATTCCCCTTTCGCACGTTTCATGCCTTCTTCTGTTCCATCTAGTTCCTGCACAAATTCTTCGAGTTCTTCTTTCACTTTCTCCAAAGCAGGGGTAATTTCCTGCCAATCAAAGCCAACCTTGGCAGCTTTCTTTTGTAGTTCATAGGCTCTTAACAGATTGGGTAGTGCCATTGACACACCCTCAAGTAAAGAGGTGGGTTCTTCTTCACCCTTTTCCTGTTTCTTAATCTCCTGCCAATTTCGAACGACCTCTTCTGCATTCTCTGCCTCAACATTTCCGAACACATGGGGATGGCGTCGAATCATTTTTGCTGATAATCCCTCAATAATATCATCTATCGAAAAATAACCATCATCCTCGCCAATTTGCGCATGGAGCAAGACCTGCAACAGTACATCACCAAGTTCTTCGATTAAATGATCAATATCTCCACTATTTATCGCATCAATAACTTCGAAGGTTTCTTCAATTAAATATTTCTTTAAGGATTCATGTGTTTGCTCCCGATCCCATGGACAGCCAGTAGGACTCCTGAGTTCGGCAATAATTTCCCTGAGCTTTGAAAAATTCTTCAACAGAATTTGTTCCTCTTTGACTGGCGGGATATAAACAGACGTTAAATTGTTGATCGATACATTTCGATCCAACTCGTACAAAGGTACTTTCTCGATAATTTCCTGGCTGCTTCCTGCTGCCGTTACAATATACACCAAATAATCATCAGGTAATTTTTCCATTAACGTTAATTTCACGTTGGAAGCAACAAATTGATCGTAAACTTGGCCAATGATCATATGTTGTTCAATCTGCAACTGCTCTTTGGATAGTGATGTCCCATCAAGCAATTGGAATCCTTCAATGGGGTCAATTTTTAACGACGTAAATAAGGCGTCAATAAAACTTTGACCGCCGCCAATCGTAATCTCTATCTCTCGCTTTGGACCATACTCTAAAAGGAGCTGTACGGTCCGCTCCGCCACAAGCGGATGGCCTGGGACCGCATAAACCACCGTCTCGCGGCCGGCCTTACGCAATAGTGTCTGAACAATTTCTTCATATACATCCTCAAATTGATCATGTTTTTCATAAATCGCATCAAACGAAAGATAAGTAAATCCTTCTTTCTCTAACTCAGCGACAACAGGATGCTCCTTCGTCCGTAAAAATACCTCTCCTGCGTTCATTAATTTCTTATACACTCCAACGGGAAGCTGCGCTAAATCTCCTGCACCTAAACCAAGAATCTCAATCTTTTTCACCATTTATTCCTATCCTTTCGGGCCATTAATTTTATTAATTTACTTCCAAATGGAAATAATGATAGTTCTTCTTCACGAAACACTCTCCCCCTAATCATCACGAATAAGAAGAGCAATCCACCTAATATAGCGGAACTTAGCGATTGAAAGACGGATTCGATTCGTCCAACATCGCCTGTGCCCAATAAATATAAATAAACTTTTAAAAAGACGACCATAACTGCTGCCGCCATGATCACCGTCCATGAAAAGCGCAGAGAAAATAGCGAAATCCTGGTAATCTTTTTAAATTGAACGAATAACAGAACTGTGACGAGACATAGTGAAATCAGTGATGAAATGGCAGCACCCATTGTTCCATATAAGGGAACGAACACACCATTTAGTATATATTTTACTGGAAAGGCAAGGGCAGCCGCGATGGCAGGAAAAAGCATGACACCCAGCCCTTGCATAATTGCAATAATCGTTGATGTAATCGATGTAAATAGAATCATAAAGCCAAGCACACCGATGACCTCAGACCCCGCATTATTTTCAAAAAGCATCGTATTGGTTGGTTCAATAATAGCCCATAGTCCGGCCGATGCCCCGACACCAATAATCACACTTACCTTAAGGGCTACTTGAATTTTGTGTTGCAAAAATTCCGGTTTGGCAGATAAACGTTCTTTTGTAATTAAGGGGACAAGTGTTAAAGACATCGAGGTCGCGGCAATGGTACCTAACTGAATAAGCGGCTGCCCCCGATCAAATATCCCCTTAAGGCTCTTAGCCATGTCTTTTTCAATTCCGCTTGAGACAAGCAGGGAGAAGAGATTTAACGAATCCCCTAACTGGATAAAAATCATCAGCATCCCGCTGATACAAATCGTTAGACCTTGAAAAATCAGTGCCTTTAGGATCTTTTTGGCCTCGCCAGCATAGTTTTGAAACATACCTGGACTGGGTGCTATTACCTTCCATTCTTTACGAATCCACAAAAACATAAACAAGATGATTCCTGAGACCAAACTGCCTGTAATGGAGCCAAACATGGCCCCTCCGCCAACAAGATACAGTGAATAGCCCTTTTTCTTAAAAAGATATGCCAGAAAGAGGATGGTTACCACCCTAGTTGATTGTTCCCCCACCTGGGATAAGGCGGTTGGAACCATGTCGCCAATACCTTGGAAATAACCGCGTAAGATTGACATCAGCGGAAACATCAAAAACACGATGGAGACAACCCGTAAAAGAATAGCTAGCTGCGGGTCATTCATCCAAACAGCGATGCTGCCCGCCCCAAAATAAAGAATCAAGAAACAAAGAAAACCAAATAATTGCAAATAAATAAAGGAGAAAAACAGCAGAAGACGTGATTTGATATCGTCACCTTTTAGTTTCTGCTCCGCATACAGCTTAGAAATAACAACAGGAAAACCTGTCGTCGACAGAACGATGGCAATTCCATAAAACGGGTACACCTGTTGGTATATGTAAAAACCGGTATCGCCGACAATATTTTGAAAAGGAATTCGGTAAAAGGCACTTAAAATTTTTGTAACCAGTGCCGCTACCATTAAAATAAAAGCCCCTCTTAGCAGAGCCTTAGATTGATTCACAGACTTCATTCATTCACCTACCAAATAGAAAAGCGGAAGCGCCCGTTTAGCGGCGTATGGACTGGAGCACTTTGACCGAGATAAAGGAAAAACGGAGAACGTTAGTGAGCCGATGTTGACTTATCGACGGGAAAAGGGCGAAGTACACTAGCCGCTGGGCGCTGGAGCTAGACATTAAAATACAAACTCGAAGGTTATTATATCATGGAGAGAGCTTATTTAAACTAATAAAAGGCAAAGGATGTTCATTGGTGATTATGGCACCCTGTTGATTGGAGCGGAGGGCACGAAGACTCCTGCGGGAGTATGGGGCAGGGGAGACCCCGCATGCGCTGAAAGCGCCGAGGAGAAGAAATGCGGAAGCTCCTTGTTCAGCCCCGACAAGCGCTGGAGGGCCTGACGTTGAAGTCGTTCTTTGACTTCAGCGGCAGGACCGAACCGACCTCGAGGGGCTGGAGCTGGAAGGCTCCCCGCAACGCCCGCGAACCGCTCGTGCCTGGAGCGAAAATCAACAGGCCAGTTTAACAGAGCCAAATAAAAAAGACAGCTCTCGCTGCCTTTTTTATGATTCCATTTGTCGAGCGAGGAAGCCAGCTGCGGTTTCAACCGCCTTTTGTTCCACTTCGCCAAGAGTTCCTTCTTTAGAAAAAATAATAACTGCTCCGATTGGGTCACCATTTGCAATAATAGGTCCAATCGTATAGGAAGTTACCGCTTCCTCATTTCCATCCACTAAGGCAATGTCGCCCTTTTGCGTGTTCAAGATGGAATTTCGTTCTTCCATGGACTTTTCAATGACTTCACTAATATTTTTATTTAAGTATTCCTTCTTAGAACCGCCAGCCATTGCGATAACAGAGTCTCTATCACAAATTAAAACAGGGTTTCCAAGGCTATCAAAAAGTGCTTCAGCATATTCTTTGGCAAAATCACCCAATTCACTAATAGGTGAATATTTTTTCAAGATGACTTCTCCGTCTCGATCTACAAAGATCTCTAACGGATCCCCTTCGCGTATACGCAAAGTTCTGCGTATTTCTTTGGGAATGACAACACGACCCAAATCATCGATTCGACGAACTATTCCAGTTGCTTTCATCCAATGTTGCCTCACTTTCATCTGATGATTATTCAACTTGGTAATGATCTCTTTCCTGAAATTGTAATCATCACCAACTTTGAACTTAGTATCTTTCATCTGGAAAGTTATATACATAAACGTAATATTTTTTCAAATATATTAGAATTATCCCAAATTGGATAATGCTTCATTTCTCTGGAATGATTCGGTCAAACCGATTAATTCTGTGTTGGCCAATTCCCCTTAATTTACGGGATTTTCATGGCCCTTTTTGGCTTTGGACACGCCCTTAACCATTTCAAAGACAATGTTCAACCATTGTGACACAGGATAATCCTTGATCTTAATAACAATTTTCAGTCGAGGACCTTCCATTCCTGGAGAAACATTTCGGCCAAACTGACTGCCAATTTGGAAAATCTTACTTCCATCAATGGTGTTGGTCACCTCTTCATTTATTAAAATGGTTACTTCTTGTTTCGCCTGTTTAATTTGTTCCACACCATTTAGAAGAGCATAAACCTTCATTTCAGCTATCTGAAATAAAGAGGCAACCTCTTCTGGATACTCACCAAAACGGTCGAGCATTTCCGATTCAAGTTCCTCAATATCGTCGAGGGACTCAGAACCCCTGAACCGTTTATACATCTCTATCTTTTGATGCCCATCCTTAATATATGTATCAGGAATATAAGCATCAATTTCAAGGTCAATTTCGACTGATTTTTTTACAGCTGTTCCAGCCACGCCAATGGTTACCTTTCGCTCTTCAATAGCGTCTTTTAACATCTGGGAATAAAGGTCAAAACCAACAGAGTCAATAAAGCCATGCTGTTGGGCACCTAATAAATTACCAGCTCCTCTGATTGATAAATCACGCATGGCAATTTTAAAACCAGAACCTAATTCGGTAAATTCCTTAATAGCTTGAAGACGCTTTTCTGCAACTTCCGTTAAGACTTTATCTTTTCGATAAGTGAAATAGGCATAGGCGACACGATTTGAACGACCGACGCGACCACGGAGTTGATAAAGCTGAGAAAGACCCATTCGATCCGCATCAAAAACGATCAAGGTGTTTACATTCGGTATGTCCACACCGGTTTCAATGATGGTGGTACTAACAAGAACATCAAATTCACCCGCTAAAAAGCCGATCATCACCGTTTCCAATTCATTTTCTGACATCTGACCATGAGCACAAACTACGCGTGCATCCGGCACAAGCATCGATATTTCTTCCGCTTTTCGCTCAATATCTTCCACCCTGTTATATAAATAATAAACTTGTCCGTCCCGGGCTAGTTCCCTTTCGATTGCTTCCCGCACCAATGATCCATTATATTCCATTACATACGTTTGGACAGGGAATCGGTTTTCAGGCGGCGTTTCGATGACCGATAAATCTCGGACACCAAGCATGGACATATGCAGCGTTCGAGGGATCGGTGTTGCCGTCAAGGTTAAGACATCAACATTTGTTTTTAGTTTCTTAATTTTTTCCTTATGGGTAACTCCAAAACGCTGCTCTTCATCAATAATCAACAGGCCTAAATCACGGTAAACAATATCTTTGGATAGCAGGCGGTGTGTTCCTACGACAATATCAATTGTCCCTGCCTTTAATCCTTTAATCGTTTCTGTTTGTTGTTTTTTCGAACGGAAGCGGTTTAACAGGCTAATATTAATCGGATAATCCTGAAACCTTTCCCGTAAAGTTTCATGATGCTGCTGGGCCAAAATGGTAGTTGGGACCAGAAAAGCTACCTGCTTGCCATCAGCAATGGCCTTAAAGGCGGCCCGAATCGCTACCTCTGTTTTTCCATAGCCAACATCCCCGCAAAGGAGTCGATCCATTGGACGCGGCCTTTCCATGTCTTTTTTAATCTCATGAATAGAGCGCAACTGATCGTCTGTTTCTTGATACGCAAATGATGTTTCGAAATCTTTTTGCAAATCGCCATCAGGGGTATAGGCATAGCCAACGGCTGCTTCCCGTTCTGCATATAATTTAATTAAATCATCGGCAATATCTTGAACAGAAGATTGAACCTTCTTCTTGACCTTTTTCCAATCCGTTCCGCCCAGCTTATAAATCTTTGGCTCTTTACCTTCCGAACCAACATACTTCATGACCAGGTCAATCTGTTCGACAGGTACGTACAGTTTGTCTGTTCCTTGATAACGGATATGGAGATAATCCTTATGAATACCGTTAATGACAAGTGTTTCAATCCCTAAATACTTACCGATACCATGATTGACGTGGACTACAAGATCACCGATTTTTAACTCAGAGTAACTTTTAATTCTTTCAGCATTTGATAGTTTTTGGCGATTAGTAGATTTTTTGACACGTTTATTAAATAGTTCTTCCTCAGTAATAACCGCTATTTTCTGTATGGACAGTTCAAAACCTGTTTGCAGATTCCCGTGCATAATTTGAACTTTACCAGGAAGCAGCTGTTGTCCGCTCTTAATCACGCTCGCACTGATCTCATAATCCTCGAGGACACGCTCTAGCTTTTTAACCCGTTCTTCATCAGGTCCTAAAAATAAAATAGAATAATTGCCTTTTTTCCAGCGGTCGACTTCTGCTTTTAACAAATGCATCTGACCGTGGAAGTTTTGCATTTGCTTGCAGGAAATATTGATAATATTTTGTGGGCTGGTATTTGCCACATGCCGCAAAAATAAGGACATATAAACGATCGGCCATTCCTTTTTTTGCAAAAATACAGTAAGGTCATGAGAAATATGTAAATCATGGACAATCTGACCGGTGCCAAGTAAACTTGTATACCATTCTGCCTCTTCTTTTACTAATGAATCATTCATTTCTTGAACTCGGCTTATTTCGTCAATAAATACAAGTCCATTTCTTGGCAGGTAGTCTAGTAGACTACTAGCGCTATCGTAGGCTAGTGATAGGTATTTAAAGACTTGGTCAGGCTTCTGTCCATTTTTTAATTGCTCTAATTCAAAACTGATATTCTGTGACAGTTGCATTTTTGCCTTATCATCCTTCAGATTTCGAAGGCTTTTCCCTAACCCTGCTTCAAGCTTCTCAACAATTTGGCTATAATTCTCTGCTTCCAATAATACCTCTGTTGCCGGTCCAATCTGAATCTCTGAAACCTTTTCCTTCGAACGTTGATCTTCTAATGAAAAGGAACGAATCGAGTCGATTTCTGTGTCAAATAATTCAATTCGGAGCGGATTGGCCTCCGTTAGCGGATAAATATCAATAATCCCGCCTCTTACACTAAATTCTCCCGGCGTTGTCACCATTTCTGCTCGAACATACCCCATTTTGACAAATGTGTTTAAGGTGTGGTCGATATTTATATCTTCTCCTAATTTTAATGAGAGTTGGTATTTCTCCCATATTGACTTAGGTGGGACAATTTTCTTTAATCCTGCAATGGGGACGATTAATATTCCTTTTTTATGCTTGCTCCAGTAGTTTAAGGCCTCAATTCTTTGTGCTTTTAATTCAGGACTGGCAATACTCATTTCAGCAGCAATTAACTCATTGGCAGGAAAAAGGAAAACTTCCTTCTCGCTTAATAGATTGACAATATCATCATAAAGTTTTTGGGCTTGTAATAGATTATGGGTGACGAGCATGATTGGCCTTTGCATTTGTTCGTAAATAGATGCGGTTAAAACCGTTCTAGACGAACCCGATAACCCGGCAATCAGCTGTTCCTTTAGGCCCTCTTCAACCCCTGCAATCACGGAATGGACATCTTCCTGCTTGAGGAATAACGATGTTAAAGCATTCAAGGTTTCTCCTCCCTCCTTCTTCCATCAAAAATCATATGATTATTCTTATTTTAGTAAATTATAAATAGAAAAACGCTTTGGATAATCAGTCCAAAGCTGGTTAGTGAATAAGGAAATCGTATTGGTGGTAATCTGGATTCCGTTCTAAAGCTTCTTGACAGTCTTCACAAATGGCTGTGATGTGAATATCGCCAGATGAGTCATACGCAACCATTTCCAGTCTTTCTTGATCATTTAATTTATGAAGACCGAGGGCTTCGCTGTGTATGGATGCTTTGTCAATCGAACCAAGGTTTGTACCACAATGCCGACAATGGTAATGGATGGCCACGCCAGTCCCTCCCTAATCTAGGATTCCTTAATAGTATGAACCTTCTGGGAGAAACTTATTCAATTAGAAACCGCTATCATCACGACCCATCGTATCTTTATATTGGTTTATTGTATGAAACAAATGGGTATTTCATGTATCATCATGACTGATTATAATCATTCATTACCTGTAAGAAAGACTTCTTTAGCCACGATGCGCAGGCATCTGCACTTTTTTCCACGGCCTCATCCATTAGCGCCTTTTCATCCGGACGAAAACGGCCAAGAACATAATCAGGCACACTCATTCCTGCTTGAGGGCGATCGATTCCAATTCTAATTCGGTTAAACTCCTGAGTGCCAAGATGAGCAACTGTTGACTTAATTCCATTATGTCCGCCTGGACTCCCTTTTTGCCTAAGTCTAATCTTTCCAACGGGCAAGTCAAGATCATCATAAATCACGAGCAGATCTTCTTCGGCAATTTCATAATAATCCATGACAGCTCTGATCGACTCGCCCGATAGATTCATATAAGTCAGCGGTTTTAACAAAATGACCTTTTCTCCGTTATAAAAACCCATTCCATACAGCCCTTTAAATTTAGACTGGTTAAGTGGAATTGAAAAAGTACTTGATAGTGCATCAATGACTTCGAATCCAATATTATGTCTTGTATGTTCATATTGTTTCCCAGGGTTACCTAAACCAACTATTAATTTCATTCTGGGTCCCACCTCTTCCGGTTTAGCCAACCTTTTAAATAATTTTCGAAACATCTTTTTTCTCCCATGAGAGTGTAATGAGGTAAAAGACGTAACCTTGTAAAGATTACGCCTTGTTGCTACTCTTTAATTTACAGTGAACAGTGAACATTGTCTAGCCTAAGGTGCAGGTCTTTTTATTCTGGAGTGGTCTCTCTGCCTTCTTCATTATCAGGATGTCCGCCATCTTGCTGCTCTCCAGCATTAATTTCATCTTCTTGTTTCGGAGGAAGAATGGAAGCAATCACTTCATCATTTTCATGGTTGATTTGGAAAGTAGATCCTTGATTAAGAATGTCGGCAATGGTTAGCGTTTCGCCGACCTGCAGATTCGTTACATCAACCTCAATTTGTTGTGGGATATTATCCGGTGTCGACGTAATCGATAATTGATGGAGCGGTTGCTGTAAGACACCGCCATCTTTTACACCTGCTGCATCCCCAGCTAAAACAAGTCTTACATCTACATTAATCTTTGAGGATTTATCGACTGCTAAGAAATCAACATGAATGATTTCCCTTTTAATTGAATCCTCTTGGTATTCGGTTAAGACTACGTCCTGTTTGCTGCCGTCCACATCTAAAGAGATGACTCCATTCCGGCCCACTTGACGGATTGTTTTCGTTAAGTCAGCCGAATTAACATATACTGGCTTACTATCAACTTTTGAACCATAAATGATGGCTGGGATATTTCCATTCGTTCTAATTTGCTTTAATGCCGAGTGGCGCAATTCCTTCCGTTCCTTTGCTTGTAAAACTGTACTCATGTTTATCACCCTCCTATTTTATCAAAAACTGTCTATATAAAAATGCCCTAAAAAAGGAGGGTCTAAACATTTTTTTGCAAAACAAAGATAAAGTCTTTATACAGAAACAGGATCCAGCCGCATGGGCCAGATCCTTACACATTTAATCAATCAAACAACGTACTTACGGATTGCTCTTCGTGAACTCGGATAATTGCTTCACCAAGAAGTGGTGCAACGGATAAGTTAATAATCTTATCAATCTTTTTCTCTTCTGGAAGTGCAATTGAATTAGTTATAACCAATTCTTTGATGTTTGAATTTTGAATTCGTTCAATTGCAGGTCCTGATAAGACGGGATGGGTACAGCAAGCATATACTTCTGATGCCCCATTTTCGATTAAGGCGTTAGCAGCTAGTGTGATCGTACCAGCTGTATCAATGATATCATCAATTAAAATCGCTATTTTCCCTTCAATATTACCAACAATATTCATAACTTCCGCCACGTTTGGTCTTGGACGACGTTTATCAATAATTGCAATTGGAGCTTTTAATCGTTCAGCTAACTTCCGAGCTCTTGTCACTCCGCCATGGTCTGGAGAAACAATGACAATGTCCCCTTGGAAATCTCTCGCTTTAAAATAATCTGATAAGATCGGAACACCCATTAAATGATCAGTAGGAATATCAAAGAATCCTTGAATTTGTGGTGCGTGAAGATCAAGACAGATCACACGAGTCGCTCCTGCTGTTTCAAGCAGAGTTGCCACTAATTTAGCTGTAATTGGCTCACGGGCACGTGCCTTACGATCCTGACGTGCATAGCCATAATAAGGCATAACAATATTAATGGTCTTTGCTGACGCTCTTTTTAACGCATCAATCATGATTAATAATTCCATGATATTTTCATTCACTGGCTGGCTAGTTGACTGGATGACATAAACATCACCGCCACGGATACTTTCCTCGATATTAATTTGAATTTCTCCGTCACTAAATCTTGTGACCGAACATTTACCTAATTCAACACCGATGAATTTCGCAATTTCTGTTGCAAGAGGGAGATTTGAATTTAAACTAAACACCTTAAGATTTGGGTCTAAATATTGATTCGACATGATAGCCTCCTAAAATCATTCACTTATTTCTTTAGATTCAGCTTTTGGACGTAATTTTCCTTATTTACTTGCTGTGCCCGGGCAATCGATAAGGCATCGCCTGGTACATCTTTTGTAATCGTCGAACCTGCTGCCACATATGCACCCTTCCCAATGGTAACAGGGGCAACTAGATTTGAATTGCAGCCAATAAAGACTCCATCTTCAATCTTAGTTAAAAATTTATTTTTCCCGTCGTAATTAACTGTAATGGAACCGCAGCCGATGTTCACATCAGAACCTACCTCTGCGTCACCAATGTAACTTAGATGGGAGGCTTTGCTTCCTGTTCCAAAGACAGCTTTTTTGATTTCCACGAAATTGCCTATTTTCACTTCATCTTTAATTGTCGAGTCTGGGCGAATATGAGCAAATGGCCCAATATTGACGTGAGCACCAATAGAACTATTATGTGCAACGGATTGACGGACTACCGTTTCCGCACCAATTTCACACGAATCAATTTCTGAGTTTGGTCCAATCTGACATTCTGATCCAATCACGGTTTTGCCTTTAATCATCGTTCCTGGATAGATCACCGTGTCCTGCCCGATTTCAACATCCGTTTCTATGTAGGTGTTGGCAGGGTCAATAAGGGTTACCCCGTTCCTCATATGAGCAGCATTCGTGCGAGCGCGCATAATTCGCTCTGCTTCTGCAAGAGCCACACGATCATTCACACCTAGTGTTTCTTCAAATTCATCTGTTTGGAAAGCTGTGACCACTTCCCCCTGCTTCTTTAAAATTTCAATGACATCAGGTAAATAATATTCACCTTGGACATTGTCATTCGAAACATTCTTTAACGCTTCAAATAAGGCTGTATTATCAAAGCAATAAGTCCCTGTGTTGATTTCATTAATCTTTCTTTCGACTTCTGAAGCATCTTTATGTTCAACAATTTTTTCTACCAAACCGTCTGCGTTTCGAATAATGCGGCCGTATCCAGTCGGGTCCTCAATTCTTGCTGTAAGAATCGTTGCTTTTGCCCCTAATTCTTCATGGTGTTTAAATAAAGCTTCCATCGTTTCTGCTCTAATTAAAGGAGTATCACCACATACAACAATCGTTACTCCGGCTTTGCCTTCAAGGATGTTCTGTGCTTGACTTACAGCATGGGCAGTTCCTAACTGCTGATCCTGAAGAGCATATTGGCTGCTTTCACCTAATTGTGCTTGAACCATTTCTGCCCCATGACCAGTAATGGTGACAATTTCTTTTATATTAAGCTTCATTATTTGGTCAACCACATGTTGTACCATTGGTTTTCCGCATACGGGGTGTAATACTTTATATAGCTTAGATTTCATTCGCGTCCCTTGTCCCGCGGCTAAAATCACAGCATAACGATTAGACATGAACAGTCCTCCAATTAACCTTTTTATCCACTAAAAATATTAACGTAATTGAACGCTCTTTTCAAGGTATGTGAGGGAAGTGTCTATTTTTGTAATAATGAATTAATTTGAGATTGAGAGTAAGGTAAGAGGCTGCTGAGGGGAGATGAGTGCCTTTTGCACAATAAAAAGAGCCTTCATAGAAGAAAGGCCCTAGTTGTAAAAATCCTTAGGAAGCTCCGGCTTCTTCAAATTCTACTTCCAATTCACCTAGACGGTGGTACTCAGCCAAAACAGCTTCTTGGATTTTACCGCGTGTTCCTGAATTGATTGGATGCGCAATGTCACGAAATTCTCCATCAGGAGTACGTTTGCTTGGCATAGCTACAAATAAACCGTTGTTTCCGTCGATAACCCGAATGTCATGAACGACAAACTCATTGTCCAAAGTGATTGATGCAATCGCTCTCATTCTTCCATCTGTGCTAACGCGGCGTAATCTTACGTCAGTTACTTCCATGTGCTCACACCCTTTTCTTTAGATAAAAAGCTAAGTAAATAAATTCAACAATTTTTTCAAAAATCCTTCTTTATATTCAAAATATTTTTGAAAAATTAGGGCGAAATAGTGAACACTATGGAACGATGGATGAAAAGGAAACAATCTAATCTCTTATTTAACGAGTGCGACTACTTCGATTTCCACTAATACATCTTTCGGCAATCGAGCAACCTCGACACATGAACGAGCAGGTTTATGTGTAGAGAAGTATTCACCATAGACTTCATTTAATGCAGTGAAATCATCCATATTTTTAATAAATACGGTGGTCTTTACCACGGTTTCAAATGATGCACCCGCAGCAGTTAATACCCCCTGCAAATTTTGAAATACTTGGTGAGCTTGTTCTTTAATATCGCCTGTTACTAAAGATCCTTCAGCTGTTAATGGGATTTGTCCTGAACTATAGAACAGATTATTAACAATAATTCCTTGTGAATACGGGCCAATTGCAGCCGGTGCTTGATTTGTTTGAATCACTTTCATATGTATTCCCTCCATCTATTTTTTAAAATAATTGCCAGCTTGAACATTAATCTTCTTATCTTTCAAATCTACATCAGCTAATTGCACGAGCGATGTATATTCATCGACGAGCCGCTCTTGTATTTTTTCTGCCTCTACTAACACAGCAATTCCCGCCAGATGTCCATTGAATTCCTCAAGCAGGCTGATCATGCCCATAACGGTTCCGCCAGCCTTCATAAAATCATCCACAACAAGGACGCGGGAACCTTCTTTCATACTTCGTTTCGAAAGGAGCATGGTTTGAATTCTTTTCGTTGAACCAGACACATAATTAATACTAACAGTCGGACCTTCGGTAACCTTACTATCTCTCCTAACGATCACAACAGGAACATTCAACTGACTCGCAACTGCATAGGCAAGTGGAATTCCTTTTGTGGCCACGGTCATGACCACATCTATTTTTGCGTCGGTATAAGCAGAGGCGATAATGCGCCCGGCTTTTTGGACCACCTGTGGATCGCCCAAAATATCAGTTAAGTATAAGTATCCTCCAGGTAGCAGCCTGTCAGGATTAGCAATTAAATCACATAATTCATTGATAAAAGGTGCTGCTTCTTCATGGCTTACTTTTACAAAGAATTTAACCCCGCCAGACGCCCCGGGCACGGTTTGGATGGTCCCAATTCCTCTATTTTCAAATGTCTCTTTGATGATAGCCAAATCTTCACTAATCGAGGATTTCGCAGAGGCATAACGTTCAGCAAAAAAAGTAAGCGGAACTAATTGTCGAGGATGATCCAGTAAATAATTAGTCATATCAATCAAGCGTTCACTGCGGCGAAATTTCATAACAATCCCCCAAAAACACGAATATTCTAACTTAAGGATACCATTTTCGTACGTCTTCAATCAAGTGAGTGTCGTTCACCTAACATGCGGACGGCAAATACTTGATCACAGAATCCTCTTAATCCGTTATAAATTCGGTGCATTCTAGAATCATGCTGAACAATTCCAAACACCGTCGGCCCGCTCCCGCTCATTAGGACTGCATCCGCACCAAAACGTTTCATTTGTTCCTTAATGAGCGCAACTTCAGGATGAAGGTTTAGCGTCACTTCTTCTAAGACATTCCCAACGTTGCCGCATACCTTTTGGTAATCATGCTCTTGGATTGCTTCAATCATACCAGCGATATTAGGATGGACCGTTTCTTTAATATCCAGCCTTCGGTAAACTTCAGCTGTTGACACCCCTATAAAAGGCTTTGCGAGGATGACCCAGCATGTTGGCGGGGCAGGTATTTGTGTAATAATTTCCCCTCTCCCCTTTGCCAAGGCTGTCCCGCCATAGACACAAAAGGAAACATCCGACCCAATCTCGCTGCCAAGTTCGGCCAATTCATCCATGGTTAATCCAAGATTCCAAAGCTTATTTAAACCTCTTAAAGTGGCTGCAGCATCACTGCTCCCCCCCGCAAGTCCAGCTGCGACCGGAATGGTTTTTTCAATCGAAATCATCACACCTTGTTTGACATGGAATCGATCTTTTAAGAGCTGGGCAGCCTGATAAGCTAAATTTCGCTGGTCATCAGGAACATAGCGATTGTGAGAAAGAATATGTATTTTATCTTCGTTTAATAACGATAGCTCTACCCGGTCCGCCAAATCAATCGTGGTCATAATCATCTCCACCTCATGAAAGCCATCGGGGCGTTTGTGTAGAACATCTAATGCTAAATTTATTTTGGCCGGTGCTTTTACTAAAAGCTTCACTACGTCCACCTACTTCTATATTGTCCAGTTTCAGCGCCTGGGCAAGGCGCTCCCACTTTTCCTTTTCCGAAAATCCACATTTTGTCCTATTTTACCACAAAATGATAAAAGTAAGACGTGAGATATGCGAAATCCTATCAAATTTCATAATTTATTATATATTTTATATAAACAAGGTCATATTTTGGAGAAAAAAGACCAAAGGAAAATGTTCCTCTGGTCTCGCTGCAGTAAGTGATTGATTAATATAATAAGCGGAAGTCCTTTTTTAGAAGTTAACCTCTTGGACTCCGATTGGCTAACTGTCCTTGTGCAAGTTCAACGGCACGCTTGACCATATTCCCTGCATCTTTTGCTTTGATGCCGCCCCATCCTTCTTTTTGAACAACATCATAAAATCCAAGTTCCTTTGCCAACTCTTCTTTCAAGTGACTGGACATTATTCCTCTTCTTCTGCCCATCTAAACAACCCCTTTCATACTACAGCATTCTTAGTATGGGATAGATATTGGTATTTATGAGGGAAGGCATTGATTTGCTCTCTATTTTCAGTATCTACTAGCTTTCGCTTTATAAATAGCAAAAAGCAGTAAACCAAGGTTTACTGCTGCAGATTGCTTATATACTAATTTAAGGCTAAATGTCCTGATGCATCTTCGTAGAAAGTGATTTGAACTGTTTCTGTTAATACATCCGCATAGCTGTAAGAAACACGTTCGAATGAGTTTTCATCCTGATCTAATTGAATAACAAATACAGATGGATAAGTTTCCGCTAAAACACCGGAGCGTTCAATGGTTTTTCTACGTCCACCATTGGCTTTAAGCAGTAATCTTTTCCCTAAATTTGTGTCAAGAGCCTTTTTAATATCGGCTAAGGTTTTTGGCATTCGGTCCACCTCACTGTGTAAAGTATAACACACTGACATAGTTATGTCAAACAAAAACATAAATTATATCAGTCAAACAAAAAGTTTGTCAATATGTTTTGTTCTACTTTTTCTTCTAAAATTCAACATTTTTAGCTTGCCTTAAATTGCAGGGGAATATGTACCAGCCATAAAATAAAAAAATAAGCCTTTTCGTTTTGGAAAGGCTTATTCATCTTCCTCTTCTTGGATTGGCCGATAAGGCATCCCTGTCCTTAACACTCCCTTTGTCTCAATCCCACCAAGTCCCTTTTCACCTGTTAAGGTGTTCCGTAACACATCCCATACGTTGATTCGTTCCATGAAAGGTGTAAAGCTGATTTTAGCAACAATATACACTGGGTCCAGTGCATGAATGTTAATCCTTTCTGGTGAACTAGCGAAGTTCGCTCCGGCGTGAATCAAGGATTCAAAATGCGATTGACATGCACCAGCAAAGATGACGAGCTGATCCAAGTGAGGGATTCTTTTCCTTGCTTCATTAACCGTTTGAACGAAATGTTTTGAATGACGGTAAGCATTAATATCTGTCATCTTCCCTTTTGCTTTTGAATATGCATCATGACCAGTAATCACGAGAATATCGGGACGATACGTATCAATCAGGGCACCAATTCGATCAGGCATCTCCTTTTCGTTACAGTGTATCCCCATAACAGGGATACCCACCTTTTCATATACTGTCATACATTTCTTTAAATAGGATGGATCACCATCTAGATGGAGAACCTTCCCTGGCATTTGAAAATAATTACTTGGTTTTACATAGCCGCCAGTCGCCACGTATTCCTGCCGGTGCTTGATTAATTCCACATCTTGAGTAAACAGCCGAAATGACTGCTCCTCCAATGTCCGGTATTCATTCTTCAGCTTGGCTCTTTGATTATGGTCAATAACAACCAAATCCTCGTATGGGGCATCTGCTACGAGCCGGAAATCCTCTCCATATAGGACTGCAAACTTCTGGTCGTTTATTTTTCGGACATCAATTATACGAAAGAGAATATCACAGTTATACGAGCGCCTGCCGACAATATCATTTATTTTTATATCCACTGTCGTCACTCCAATGAGACCAGCAAATAGGCCTAAATAAGGTTTCACTCATAGGCTATGCAGCTAGCTGCCTCATTGTGAAAAAAAATAGACCCTTTAACAGGGGTCTAGTGGAAATACGGATACAATTCTTCGGTTAAACGGCCAAATTCTTCTAAGGAAAGGGTCTCGCCTCTTCGGGTAGGATCAATCCCACTGGCACTTAGGGCTTGAAGGATTTCCTCCTTTTTTTGTTTTCCATCTGGCAGCTGGCTTGTTAGATTATTAAGCAGGGTTTTCCGACGCTGAGCAAAACTTGCCCTTGTCACTTGGAAAAAGAACGCTTCATCGGTCACTTTAACCGCTGGTTGTTCCCTCTTTGTCAATCGAATAACGGCTGAATCAACATTTGGCTGCGGGACAAACACTGTTTTTGGGACAATCATGACGGTCTCAGCCTCTGTGTAATACTGAACAGCAATGGAAAGAGAACCATAATCCTTCGTCCCAGGCCTGGCAGAAATACGGTCTGCCACCTCTTTTTGAAGCATACAAACAATCCCGCGGATTGGCAAATGCTCTTCAAGAAGTTTCATAATGATTGGCGTAGTCACATAATAAGGGAGGTTAGCAACAACCATAATATCGCTAATTCCAGCGAATTCTCCCGTGATGACTTCGGCAACGTCTGCTTCTAGCACATCATTATGAATAATGTTTACATTTGGATAGGGTGATAACGTATCCTTTAAGATAGGCAGCAACCGTTGATCAATCTCAAAGGCAACGACCTTTTTACTCGACCGGGCCAACTGTTCGGTAAGCGCGCCAATACCTGGTCCGATTTCAATCGCACCAGAGTCTTCTGCTAAATTCGCGAAACTAACAATTTTTTTTAAAATATTTGTATCGATTAAAAAGTTTTGACCTAGGCTCTTCTTAAATGAAAAACCGTATTTATTTAGAATTTCTTTTGTCCTTACTGGGGTAGCAATATCTTTATTATTCATGTAGTTCCTCCTGACGTACAACCCTTAGTGCTTCCGAAAATTCTTGTTTACTGATTTGGAACATCATTAAGCGCTTATGGAGCTGTTTCCCATTTGTATATCCTATTTTTAAAAATTCACCCAGGATGATTCGTCTCTCTTTCGCTCCTTCGCCGCCAATAAGGCCAGCGGTAAGTAAGTCCTCTTGAGTTATTTCTTCAGTATACGTCTCACTCATAACTTGAGCATCCTTTAGTGCCTCTTGGATTGCTTCTGGACAGGCATGCTCCACACCAAGACTTTCACCAACTTTCCCCATTGCAGCCTCCTTTGTTAAAAAGGCATGTTTACAACCAGGAACCGCCTCGGCAATAGTCTTCCGGATTTTTTCACCTGGAAAGTCAGGATCGGTAAAGATGATTACGCCTCTTGTCTTTTGTGCCCGACGTACCTTTTCTATGGTAGCCCCATTTACAGCCGACCCATTTGTTTCAATCGTATCCGCATTTACTGCTCGTTTAATCGCTGTTGTATCATCCTTACCCTCAACAACAATAATTTCTTTAATCTTCATTTTACTAATATAGGCCTCCGTAATAAAAAAATAAAAAATTGAAAAAAACTTGAAACATTTTTGTAATGTCCATCGTCTATATTATCAAACAGATTCATACAATTAAGTAAGAAAAGTTTAATTATCTCTTCAGAGGGTATACTGTTTTTATTAATATGTATCGATGTTAGTATAAAGAAATTTACGAGAAAAGCAAAATGCAGAGGATAGGACCCTCTGCATAAAGGAAATTAATCTAGTACTTTAATTTTTACTTTTTTCCGCCCCCAGCGGTATGCATCACTTTTTGATGACATGAATAAATCAATGATATATCCCTTAATAGCACCGCCAGTGTCACCTGCCACAGCGTACCCATAACCATCAACATATACCTTTGATCCAAGTGGAATAACTCTCGGGTCAACCGCGATTACCTTCATGTTCGGATTCGCACGGAGATTAAGTCCGGTTGCTGTTCTTCCTGAACACCCATTGCAATACGCTGTATAGGCAGTTGCAGTCACATAAAACTCTTTTCCCGACTCATTAGCAGCACCACGGGAAACTTGTAATGATAAATCCTTCGTTCCGACAGCCACAACTTTATCTTGTTTCTCTGCAATCTTTTGCTCACTTAATAATTTTCTAGATACTTCTTTGCCATTTTCAAGCCAGACTTCATACTGTTTAGAAATGCGACCTTTTTTACCTTTGGTGATGGTTTTTTCCTTGCCTTTTTCTAAACTTTCATCCTTCTTGGTTACCACAGCAAATTGAACAGGTTCTTCCACTACATCGGTGACTTTTTCAACCCGAATGACGTTAACAACACCATTCTTAGAGATGGATTCTGTTAATGACGGCTCAACTCGGTCTAATTTGTTTAGCTTAATCCCCTGTTGTGATAAAAAGTCAGCGACCGTAGCCGAAGTGGCCCAAACTTGTTGCTTTTTACCGCCGTCAACATATGTAAGATGAATCGCTTTTTTTATTCCAACTTTCATCTTATCTTTAATTGCTGCTTGCGGACTAGGTGAGATTTCATCATGTTTGCTCAAAACAATTTTCTGCTCTTTTAGGAGTCCAGCTAATGTATCCGCTGTCGTCCAGATCGTTTTCTTCTCGTTGTCCTTGACAATGTGAACCTGTTTAGCTTGCTTCCATACGACCATAAGGTGGTCCTTCACCTTTGAATTCGCCTTTGGTTGCAAATAGTCTTGTGACCGGATGGATACATCCATTTCATCAAATAATTCATTGACTGTATCCGCATGTGTCTTTACGACCTTTTGCTGATTGTTAAGAGTGATGGCAACAGTTTTCTTTGACCCTTCATAAAAAAGAATTCCAAGAGATGTCAACAAAACTACGAAACTAGCAAAAGCAATGGTCAATGTCTTCCGGCTCAAAGACTGGGGAAACAGGTTTTTCATGGTTTTGAATACGATGAAAAACGCCTCCTTCTCTTAGAGAGATTAATGAACCATGCTGTCGGCTGTCTATCCTTGCATACTCTGCGAGGGTATTTCTAATTATGCACAAAGTTAGAATATTTGCAAAGAGAAACTTCTCGACACGGTTATCCTATGTAGAAAAGGAGACGTGTAGAACTTTTTGTTTTCATTAAATTTTAGGACAAGCTTCCACTGTCTTCGACAAATTCCCCTATCATTTTATGGCGAATAATTTTTTAGCATTTCGTGTCGTTGCTTCAGCCACTTCTTCAAATGTCAACCCTTTTATTTCGGCAATTTGTTCAGCCACTAGTTTTACATAACTAGGCTCATTTCTTTTCCCACGGTACGGATGGGGAGCTAAATACGGGCAATCTGTTTCGATTAACAGCTTATCTAAAGGCACTTCGGCTGCTACTTCTTTCGGCTTTTTGGCATTTTTAAAGGTCACTGGACCTCCTAGTGAAATATAGAAGTTCATTTCCACACATTGTTTCGCCACTTCAGGACTGCCGCTAAAGCAATGCATAATTCCGCCTACTTCTTCTGCACCTTCTTCCTTTAAAATTCCCACGATATCAGCGGTAGCCTCGCGATTATGAATTACGATAGGCAGCTTCACCTTTTTAGCCAGCCTAATTTGTTTCCGGAAAACCTCCTTTTGAATATCCTTTGGAGATTTGTCCCAATGATAATCCAAGCCCATTTCACCAATCGCAACCACCTTTGGATGGGCAGTTAATTCCTCTATCCACACTAAGTCTTCTTCTGTCATGTCAATTGCATCAACCGGATGCCAGCCAACACAGGCATAAATAAAGTCATAGGTTTCGGCTAATTCCATAGCTCGCTCTATAGTTGGGCGATCAAATCCGACAACCACCATATGGGTGACTCCCTCACGTTCTGCCCTTCCAATCACTTCTTCTAAGTCTTCGTTATACTGGTTATCATTTAAATGTGCATGTGTGTCGAATAGCATAGTAAGTAAGAACCTCGTTTCCTTATTTTTCTCTAAATTGTGCACTTACGGCCCTTTAATGTCAAAAAATCGAATAAAAAAAGGGAATGTCCCGATAAAATGTTTCACGTGGAACACTTAAAAGCGGAAGCGCCTTGATCAGGGGCTTGTGACCCCGAGCCCCTAGGCGCTGTAGCTGGATATAACCAAAAGTAAAAGCGCCCTTATCAGGCGCCTTAACTTATTTTATTATTTTACTTTAGCACCATTTGCTAAGGTCTGATCAACTGTTGCCAGGGAAAGTTGGCCATTTTTTGAACCGGCTAAGATCATGCCCTGTGACAATTCGCCGCGCAATTTGACTGGTTTCAGATTCGTAATACAAATCACCTTGCGGCCGACTAATTCTTCAGGCTTATAATATTGAGCAATTCCCGAAACAACCTGACGTTTTTCATATCCTAAATCAAGTTGAAGTTTAAGGAGTTTATCTGCCTTTTTTATCGGCTCTGCTTGAATGACCTCAGCAACACGCAAATCAATTTTCATAAAATCATCAATCGCAATTTCAGCGATTTCTTCTGGTTGTTCTTCTGGCTTTTCTTCTTTCTTTTCTTCCGCTGCTGGAGCAGAACCTTGCATCTTCGCCTTAATAAAGTCAACTTCCTCTGCAATTTCAAGCCTTGGGAAGATTGGTGCAGCCTTTTCAACCTTTGTTGCACTTGGAATTAAGCCGAAATCAGCAAGGCTTTCCCATGCTTTTAACGATTCATCTTGAATACCCAGCTGCGCAAAAATTGCATTCGGCGTACGTGTTAGGAACGGCTGCAATAAAATCGCTATCCGTCGTAATGATTCAGCCAAATGGACCATTACACTAGCAAGCTCCTCACGATTCGTCTCATCCTTCGCTAACGTCCATGGTTTTGTTTCATCAATATATTTATTGGTTCGGCTGACTAACTGCCAAATCGCTGTTAACGCTACAGAGAATTCCATCTTCTCCATCGCTTCCTCATATTTATGAACGGTTTCTTGATTCACTTGCAGGAGTGAAGCATCAAATTCACTAACGGAACCAGCATAATCAGGAATAACCCCGTTAAAATACTTTTCGATCATCGCAACAGTACGATTGAGCAGATTTCCTAAATCATTGGCTAAATCAAAGTTGATTCTTTCAACAAATCCTTCTGGTGTAAAGACGCCATCCGCTCCAAATGGAACTTCTCTTAATAGATAATAACGAAGAGCATCAAGACCATAACGGTCAATTAGGGTGACTGGGTCAACCACATTCCCCTTTGATTTGGACATTTTTCCATCTTTCATTAACAACCAGCCGTGGGCAAAAACCTTCTTTGGAAGTGGAAGGTCTAAAGCCATGAGCATAATTGGCCAATAGATGGTATGGAAACGGACAATTTCCTTCCCAACAAGATGTACATCAGCTGGCCAGTAGTTTTTGTATTTGGCATCATTTTCTGTCCCGAACCCAAGTGCTGTAATATAATTGGATAATGCATCAATCCAAACATAAATGACATGCTTTGGATTTCCCGGCACCTTAACTCCCCAATCAAACGTAGTCCTCGAGACAGCTAAGTCTTCTAAACCTGGCTTGATAAAGTTATTAATCATCTCATTCTTACGAGATTCAGGCTGGATGAAATCAGGATTTTCCTCATAATACTGCAAGAGACGATCTACATATTTACTCATTCTAAAAAAGTAGGATTCTTCTTTAACTTTTTCAACTGGTCTGCCACAATCTGGGCAATTTCCATCCACTAGCTGCCGGTCAGTAAAAAAGGATTCACACGGTGTACAATACCAGCCTTCATACTGATCGAGATAAATATCGCCTTGTTCAAGCAGCCTTGCAAAGATTTTTTCAACAACCTGTTTATGCCTTTCCTGGGTTGTTCGAATAAAATCATCATAGGAAATATCAAGTTTATTCCATAACTCTTGAATACCATCAACAATTTCATCAACATATTGCTGCGGAGTAATCCCCACCTCTTCTGCCTTCCGTTGAATCTTTTGTCCATGCTCATCCGTCCCAGTTAAGTACATAACATCATAGCCGCGCATACGCTTATATCGTGCCATCGCATCACCTGCAACGGTGGTATAAGCATGCCCAATATGTAAATTTCCGCTAGGATAGTAAATCGGTGTTGTCAGGTAAAAAGTCTTTAATTTATTCTCCATTTGTATACCTCCAATAGTTGGCTAGCGCACAACCCTATTAAACCATTATTGCCTGTTTTTTCCCGTCTCTATCATCAAAATATACCTAAAAATCAACTTTTGTGCAAGGAGACACGCTATCGTTAACTTCCAGTTTTTTTAAATTTTCACCTTTTACACCCATAATCGCTTTACGTCCTTCGAAGTATTTGTAGTTCAATAGTAACGAACTATGCAGGAATTTGTCGAATAACACCATAACGAACGAATGTTCCTTTTGAAAAATAATAATATTATTATAGTAGAATTTAAGTAATATTTAGGTAAAATGTTGCTAAATCAACACTTCTCTAAATTATATAGTTTTACTATTATTTCTCAAAATTTAATAATTGACGGATATGGGAATTTCTTGTATTATAAGGTTATGAAAAATTTGTCGAATAATGACGAAGAAATAGATAGAGAAAAATATGTTCATAATATGAGAGGAGCTAGTAAAAATGAAATCTACAGGTATCGTTCGTAAAGTTGATGAGTTAGGCCGTGTGGTAATTCCAATTGAATTAAGACGTACTCTTGGTATCGCTGAAAAAGATGCTCTTGAAATCTATGTGGATGATGAGCGTATCATTTTAAAGAAATACAAGCCTAATATGACTTGCCAGGTAACAGGAGAAGTTTCTGATGATAATTTATCTCTTGCTGGCGGTAAATTGATTCTAAGCCGTGAAGGTGCAGAACAATTAATTCAAGAAATCCAAAACAACTTTGAACTAGTAAAATAAGAAAAAGCTCCAGCACATTTGCTGGAGCTTTTATATTATTCATATGATCATTTAATTATTCGACATGATAGGCCTGATACACATCTCTTTTATTCATTTCACGGTCTTTTGCCGTTAGCTTAATCGCTTCTTTCGAAGGAATATTCTTTTCAGAAATATAATGATTTACATGTTCTTCAAGCGATAAGCTTTGCCACCAGCTCGGTGCTTCCTCCTGCTGCTGATCTGTTCCTTCCACAATCAAGCAAAACTCCCCGCGGATTTCATCCTGATGAGTCCAAGCGATTACTTCCTCGATTGTTCCACGAATAAATTCCTCATACTTTTTCGTTAATTCCCTGCATATGGCCACATTCCGGTTCCCCAGCACATCTACCATAATTGATAAGGTTTCTTTTAAACGATGCGGAGATTCATAGAAGATTAATGTTGCCGACTGCCACTTTAAAGCTTCTAATTCCAAACGCTTCTCCTTCTTATTTCGATTTAAAAATCCAAAAAAGTAAAAAGGCTGACACGGCAACCCTGAAGCAATTAATGAGGTCAATGCAGCGTTTGCACCTGGCAAGGGAACAACTGTTACCTTTTCCCGCGTAGCGGCTAACACCAACTCATAACCAGGGTCAGAAATTGCTGGCATACCCGCATCACTTACAAGGGCAATTTTTAACCCTTCCTTTACTTTTTGAATCAATTTATCACCGCTTGTTTCTTTATTGTGTTCATGATAACTGACCACAGGTGTTCCAATTTCAAAGTAATTGCACAGCTTCTTTGTATTTCTTGTATCTTCAGCCGCAATTAGGTCTGCCTCTTTTAATAATCGAATCGCTCGGAAACTCATATCTTCTAAATTTCCTATGGGGGTAGGGATTAGATATAAAATTCCCTTTGTTGCTTCATTCTCAAAGCTCTTTTGCTGCCACATGGCTATCACCTGTTTCTCTTATTAGAAATTCATCTTTTTTCTTTCTAGTTAATCGTTTGAAATTGTATTCTGCCCTTAGTGCATCCCCTTTATTTTCAAAACATCGATAGTATGTAAGTTCAACCGGGCCTCGGCCTCGTGTATACTTCGCCCCTTTTCCTTCATTATGCATCTTGATCCGCTTTTCCAGATTATTCGTGTATCCACCATACAAACTACCATCCTTACAGGTAAGCACATAAAAGAAATGTTCATTTTTCTCCATATAGAATCTCTTTTATTTCTGAAGTATATTCATTAGCTTCATTATAGACAAATAACGGTGGGAGAATTTTCAAATCTGGACTGCCATCCTTAATCGCCTCAATCAACAAAGTATTTGCCTCTTTTCCCTTCTTCGGATAAACAAATTGGATCCGTTTTGGTTCAAGCCGGTATTCTCTCATCAATGTAATGATATCCAATAGTCGTCCGGGACGGTGGACAAAGGCCACCTTTCCGCCTTGTTTCACTAATTGGCTCGAGGCCATAACCGCGTCCTCTAATGTACAAAGAATTTCATGACGAGCAATGGCTAGATGTTCATTCGGGTTCATTTCTTCCTTAGATGGTGTAGTAAAATAAGGTGGATTGCATGTAACAACATCAAATTTCCCATGCCCCAGTTGCTTATGAATCTCCTTGATGTCACCATGAATCATCTGCAGCCGAGTCTCTAGGTGATTATATTCAATACTTCTTACGGCCATATCATACAATCGTTCCTGTATTTCAACACCGGTAATTCGCCCTTTCGTACGTGCACTTAGAAATAAAGGAATCACTCCATTTCCGCTGCATAGGTCAATTAAGTTCCCTTTTTGAATCGGAACATAGACAAATCTTGCTAGTAAGACTGCATCAAGGGAAAAGGCAAAAACGGATGGACTTTGAATAATCCGTAAGTTTTCTGCCAACAAATAATCTAACCGCTCATCTTCCTTTAAGTTAACCAAGGTTTCCATCCTCCAACAAAATATATGAAAATAGAGGCTGATTATTTTCAGCCTCTTAAAGTTATTTCTTATTTAGAAAGGAAAGGCAGAATAAACAATCGCCTTCTTTGCGTAAACTTCCAAAATGAAGGTTACAAATATGAAAACCTTCTTGATATAGACGGGCAAGGTTATCATATCCTTCTCCTACATCAAATGGCTTTACACCAGACGTCTCGGGCACAGAGGACCCTTTTTTATTCTCTGTTTCTTTCTTTTCCTCTTCGGTCGTTACATCTAAACGGCGTCTCAAATGTTCATTTTCAAGCTTTAAATAATGATTCTCTTCTAGTATCTCGGCTAAATGCTGCTTTAATTCTCCTAGCTTTTGGTAAAGATGGCCAATTTGTGTTTCCATATTACTTACTGATTCAAATATTTCTTTTTTATCCACGTCTTCCACCTCATTAATCTGTGGATTGTATAGAAAAGGCACCTTCTTTATTGATTTCCTCCAAGGTATACTCCAGAACGCGTTCCTGTTCCTTCAGTTCCACCTGTAGTACCCGTTCTAATATATTTAATCCTACTACTTTTCCTTTACCTTGCGGTGTTTCAATGATTTCCCCTAAATCCGGCAACAATGCTTTAGCAGATTCATATTCATCATTTTCATATTTTAAACAGCACATTAATCTGCCGCATAATCCGGATATTTTTGTAGGATTTAATGATAGGTTTTGGTCCTTTGCCATTTTGATCGAAACGGGATCGAAATCCCCTAAGAAGGTGGAACAGCATAACATTCTGCCACATGGACCAATACCGCCAAGCATTTTCGCTTCATCACGAACACCAATCTGGCGTAATTCAATTCTCGTCCGGAAAATAGCTGCTAAATCCTTTACAAGCTCACGGAAATCAACTCTTCCATCAGCAGTAAAATAGAAGATCACTTTGTTTCGATCAAATGTATATTCAACATCGACTAGTTTCATATCCAGTTGATGCTCATTCACTTTTTCATTACAAACATCATAAGCTTCTTTTGCGGCTTGCTTATTCTCTTCAACAATCATCTTATCCTTCGGGTCGGCAATTCTAACCACTTTTTTGAGTGGAAGGACAACATCATGCTCCTCAACCTGTTTACGAGCAATTACTGCTTTGCCATATTCCACTCCACGAACTGTCTCGACAATGACAAAGTCGTCTTTTTCAATGGAGAGTTCCCCTGGATCAAAATAATAGATTTTCCCCGCTTTTTTAAAGCGTACTCCTACAACATCATACAAATGAAGATCCCTCCTGCAATTTTAACACAAGCTGTTCCATCATCAGCTGAGGATTCATATTCCTCTCCAGCTTCCTCTTTGCATCAAGGATAGCTGACATTTGATCCGATATGCGCCGTCCAGATGTATGCAGGGCAAATTGTCTCAGCCGTTCGCTTTCCTCTCGAAAAACAATCTGCTCCTGCCTATCTAATTGTATATATAGTAAATCCTTAAAAATAAGAAGTAAAAGGTCTAAACCACGATGTATCTGTTCTTTCTCTTTAAAGTGTGAAAACCAGTCGGCCTGAAGCGTTACCATTGCTTCTAACGGATTTTTTTTCAACACCTCATATAATTTTACCACTATTTTTTGGGCTTGTGCAAACCATTCATCGACATTTAAATTTTGGGCTTCTTCTAAACTGTTGGTTAATTGTGCTAGCAATGGAGCCTTTTGCGGTTCTACGCCGTTTTCCACCAATTGTTTTATCATCACTTGTGGTGATAAGGGATGAAATGTTAGTATTTGGCACCTAGAAAGGATGGTTGGTAATATCTTTTGCGGCTGTTCTGTTAAGAGAAAGGCAACCGTCCCGGGATTAGGTTCCTCTAAGAATTTCAGTAAACTATTGGAAGCACTGACACTCATCTTATCGGCATGAACAAGTAAATAAACCTTTTTCAAAGATTCTAGTCCCTTTTTAGAAAACTCCACCTGCAAGTTTCTAATTTGGTCGACCTTAATTGATAACCCCTCCGGTTCGACAATATGTACGTCAGGATGGTTCCCATGGTTGATGCGCCGGCAATTGCTGCATTCCTCGCATGGCCGGTACTGATCGATGGTTGCTTCGCAAAATAGCGATTTTGTCAGTAACAAGGCTATTTCTCGCTTCCCTGTCCCTCTGATGCCCTCAAGAAGGTATGCATGGGCCACTCGATTTTTCACTAAACTGTTTTTTAACATTTTTAAGACAGTTGGCTGAAGCTCTTCTAGTTGCTCCCATGATTTTCCCAAGTTCATCACTCACTAACTTTATTATAATAACGGATCTATTGTTTATTTTAAAAATGCATGTATTGTTCGATTGGTAGGACGAATACGGTGGCTCCGCCTACTTCAACTTCTACTGGATAAGGAACATAGGAGTCAGCGTTCCCGCCCATGGGCGATACAGGGGCAACTAACTGCTCTCTAGCCCTGCAGTTATCCTTAATAATCTGGAGGGCCCGGTCCACGCGGATATCCTCTGTACCAATCATAAAGGTCGTGTTGCCTGACTTAAGAAATCCACCTGTACTAGCTAATTTGGTTGCTCTAAAATTATTATCTACTAGTGCCTTTGACAATCGATTACTATCTTGGTCCTGTACGACAGCTATGATCATTTTCATCCGAACCACCCTCTCCTTTTTTTATTACTAGTTTCATTTCCTATATTATAACAGGTAACAGAGCTCCTTACATTCGTAATGACAGATTCTTTAGGATAAAAAAAGCCCTACAGAGAAGGCTTCCTTTTTGCTAGTGTTTCTTCGATGACCTTTATCGTTTGCTGAAAAACCTCTTCCACAGTACCTGAGGCATCAATGCACCGTATTCTCTCTGGAAAACGGTCAATTAATAGGTGGTATCCTTCACTTACCTTTTTGTGGAATTCAAGGTTTTCTAAATCTAAACGATTGATTTCCCGGCCTTTATTTTTATTGATTCGCTGCAGACCCAACTCTGGTTCGATGTCAAAGTAGATTGTTAACTCTGGCATCAAATTTTCAATGGCAAATTGATTGATAGCAAACACCTCATCAATCCCTAATCCACGTGCATAGCCTTGGTATGCTAAAGAACTGTCAACAAACCGGTCGCACAACACGATTCTCCCTTCATCTAGTGCTGGTTTTACCTTTTCTATTAAATGCTGTCTTCTAGCAGCAGCATAGAGTAATGCTTCCGTCCGAGGGTCCATGGCCGTATTCTCTTTAGATAATATGACAGCTCGAATCTGTTCTGCGATATCAATACCGCCTGGTTCTCGGGTTAGAAGGACATCTCCAAGCTGATTAGCCACCATATCAATAATGGTTGACTTACCTGCACCATCCGGTCCCTCAAATGTAATAAAAATCCCATTATTCATCTATATAAAACCTCCAAAACTGTTTCTTGCTCTCTTAGGCTGTGCAAAAAATCTTTATGCAACCATCTTTTAATGAAGCTCCTCCTTGAAACCTTGCCCCGGTTTGTATTAGGCGGCTAAGCAGACTGAGCTTATCTTTTGTGATTCTTTCTCCCTTTAACAGCAGAGGGATACCTGGTGGATAAGGAATAATCATTTCAGCACATACCTCTCCTAGAGCTTTAGGTATTGGTAGTTCTTTTATCTCTAAATTCTCCATTTCTTTGAAGGTAATCGCTAAAGTGGAGATTTTCTGCCTAGCTGTTTCAAATATCTCATGAGGAGTGTGTACTGACAATCCAGTAAGTGCCTTTTTTATTTTCAAGAGTGTTTCTTCAAAAGGGAAACTTTGTCCAGCTTTAAGTAAAGGCAAAATAAAGAGTATATTATTCGGGTCAGCTAATTCTGTGAAAATTGCTGATTCTTCCAGTCTCCTTTGGAGTTCAAATCCATTTAAATTGCACCGGGACTGAATGGTTATTTTTAGAGGATCACCGCAATTGTTAGGATAATCAAGCACCCTAATCACAGGAATCTTTGCTAACTCGTTCCTAAAACGGCTGATTTCAGTTAAAAGAAAGGTTACATCTTCTTGCGTATATGCACCTAGATAATTCCTCGCCAAATCCAAGGATGCCATAATTGGATAGGACGGACTGCTTGATTGGAACATAGCTAGGTATTCCTTTAGCTTATTCTGATTGACGATATCACTATTAATATGTAAGTAGGAGCCCATTGTCATTGCCGGGAGAATCTTATGTGCGGATTGAACCACAATGTCTGCACCCAATTGAAGAGCGGAAGGCGGGAATGGATCGCCGAGGCTCAAATGCGGCCCGTGAGCCTCGTCCACTAGTACCGGGATATTGTGTCGATGCGCTTCATTTATTATTTCTTGTAATTCATATCCCAATCCATAGTAGTTAGGATAGGTCAGAATGAGTGCCTTGGCATCAGGATATATATTGATGGATTCTTTGACTGTTTCTAAACTGATTCCAGAGGGAATTTTCCACTCTTGGTTAAATTCAGGCTCTAGAAAAATAGGATCCGCCTTCGCTAAACTTAGACCATTTAAAATAGACTTATGACAATTCCTTTGAACGAGGACTTTTGCCCCTTCCTCACATGCTGCCATAATCATTGCTAGATTTCCGACAGTTGAACCATTAACAAGAAAATAACTTTTTCTCGTCTGGTAGAGGTCAGCTAATAGTGCTTCAGCCTCTAGTATCGCTTCTTCGGGTGAGTGCAAGTCATCTAAACCCGATAATTCAGTCGCATCTATTTTTAAGATATTCTGGAAATAGCGGTGAGCTTCAGGTTGGAGCACTTCACCATATTTATGTCCAGGAACATGAAAGGAAACCGGCCTTTTGTTTATATGTTGGATTAGAGCATCATATAATGGTGTTTTTGATTGATTATACATTTGTTTACTTCCTTCTAAGAGTCTAATTCATTCTAACAAAAAAACAGTTCCCTTTCTCATTTGATTACAAAAAAAATAAGCCCATAATGGACTTTTATGAAAAAATTTCTGGCGTGGTTATTTTTTTCAGCTGTTTGAGAAAATATTTATATTTTGGATCCTTTGTATCTGTTTGTATTAAATCATTTTCACATTCTGTACAAATAAAAGAAGTATATAGATGTATGCCTTTTGGTTTTAAATTCTCACATATAACACACATTTCCTGATGATATTTCTGTGCTAAAAATGAACTCAATCCCTCCACCTCCATACATCCATTCTGCCCCGAAGTTTTTAATTGCATACAATTTTTTGAATAATCTTTTCGCGCCATCTTAATTAATATAGTATGTAACAGTTCACGATTGGGTGTATGTCTATTCGTAATTTCTTTGAAAACACTTCGTACTTTTTTACTATTGTTAAAGTTCTTATTAAGAACACACAAAAAAACAACCTTTTGGCTTATACACCGTGACACTTTTTATTTACTCGCCACTCCTTTTTCCAAGCCTGGGATTTATATTCCTATTTAATTATCCGCTTATGTTCTTTGGAATCCCTCCGATAGACATTTTGCCTGTTCATTTAGAGTGTTTTGTCCTTCGGAGTGCCTCCGATAGACATTTTGCGTGCTCACTTGGAGTGTTTTGTCCTTCGGAGTGCCTCCGATAGACATTTTGCGTGCTCACTTGGAGTGTTTTGTCCTTCGGAACCCTTCCGATAGACAATTTTTCCTGCTCACTTGGTGAATTTTGTCCTTCGGTATAGTTAGTTTCCTTTCTCTCCATAACAAAAAAGGACAACCTGTAAAGGTTGTCCTTGATATGCCTGGCAACGTCCTACTCTCACAGGGACGCGTGTCCCAACTACCATCGGCGCTGAGAAGCTTAACTTCCGTGTTCGGTATGGGAACGGGTGTGACCTTCTCGCCATTGCTGCCAGACTATTTGGTTTGAGGTTTCATTCCCTCAAAACTAGATAATGCAGAAGAAGTTTGTAAACTCGAGATTGCCTTAAAATTGGTTAAGTCCTCGAACGATTAGTATCAGTCAGCTCCACATGTTACCACGCTTCCACCTCTGACCTATCAACCTGATCATCTTTCAGGGTTCTTACTAGCTTGCGCTATGGGAAATCTCATCTTGAGGGGGGCTTCATGCTTAGATGCTTTCAGCACTTATCCCGTCCGCACATAGCTACCCAGCGATGCTCTTGGCAGAACAACTGGTACACCAGCGG
>NZ_JMLP01000027.1 GCF_000686805.1 Bacillus sp. UNC41MFS5
CTATCGGAGGGGTTCCGAAGGACAAAACACTCCAAGTGAGCACGCAAAATGTCTATCGGAGGCACTCCGAAGGACAAAACTCTCCAAATGAACAGGCAAATGTCTATCGGAAGGGTTCTGAAGGACAAAACTCTCCAAATGAACAGCCAAAATGTCTATCGGAGGGGTTCCGAAGGACAAAACTCTCCAAATGAACAGGCAAAATGTCTATCGGAAGGGCTCCGAAGGACAAAAAGGATCGAGGGGTAACTAAAGAACATCCGTTTTTACCGAAATTGAAATCGTAGAAAACCTATGGAGAGTCACTATGGTTTATTTTTGGAGTTTTGGTACATCAAGAATCTCGGAAACATGAAGAGGCTCCCCTCAATCCCCGCCAGCTGTAAAATTCACCGATATCTGCCTAATTTATCAAGACGTTCAACTCCTGCCCCTAGTACCGTATAACGTGAATTAAGGACAACCTAAATAGGTTGTTTTCCTATATTCACAATTATCTACTCCCCATCACCACAATACTTTTTAACGAAACCTACGTTTCACAATGGCGAGATTTGGAGAAAATCATTAGTAGTGAATCGTTGCATCTACATAAAAAATTCAGTATAATTTAGTCAAATATAGTCAAAGTCAGAGAATGGGGGTGGGAAGATGAGAAACATCTCTGATATTATCGAAAAATATCTCAAACAAGTATTGGAATTAAGTGAAAGAGACCTTGTTGAAATCAAACGAAGTGAAATCGCAGACAAATTTCAATGTGTTCCATCACAAATCAATTATGTAATCAATACTCGTTTTACCATCGAAAGAGGATACATTGTAGAAAGTAAACGGGGCGGAGGTGGGTATATACGGATCATGAAGGTCCAGTCCCATGATCTTGCTCATTTAATTGAACAGTCCCTCGCGCTTATTCAAAGCAGGATTAGTCAAACCAGTGCCGAGGATGTCATTTTCAGACTCGTTCAAGAAGAAATTGTCTCACAGCGGGAAGCGAAAATTATGCTCAGTGTAATTGACCGATCCGTCCTTTATATTGATCTTCCATACCGAGACGAATTAAGAGCGAGAATGCTAAAAGCAATGCTTACATCTTTAAAATATAAATAAATTTTTTCGCTTGAGAGGTGAAAGTATGATTTGCCAGGAATGCAACCAAAGACCTGCAGCCCTTCACTTTACGAAAATCATTAATGGGGAAAAGACGGAAGTCAATCTGTGTGAAAAATGTGCGCAGGAAAAGGGAGAAATGTTTATTTTTAATGGGGAATCAGGATTCGCTTTTAATAATTTGTTAGCAGGATTATTAAATATAGACCCTGCTTTTCAAAAACCAAGTCAAAGCCCGTTTCATCAGGAGGAAATACTGCAATGTGATTCTTGTTCAATGACATTTCCGCAGTTTTTAAAAGTGGGCCGCTTTGGATGTTCCCATTGTTATGAAGTATTTAAAGAACAATTGAAACCCGTATTACGGCGACTTCATAGTGGAAACTGGACACATAATGGAAAAATACCAAAGAGAATTGGCGGCGGTATCCATCTCCGTAAGCAAATAGATGAATTAAAAGGGACTCTAAAAGAATCCATTGCCAATGAAGAATTTGAAAAGGCTGCTGAGATTCGGGATGAAATACGTCAGTTAGAGAGAAAACTTGTAGCCAGCCAAGAGGGAGGGGAATAACATGTCGCTTGAACGGTTTTTAAATCAAGCTGTCAGCTCCTGGATGAGTGAGGAAGGACCTGATTCAGATATTGTCCTCAGTTCCCGCATTCGTTTGGCTCGTAACTTTGATGCATATAAATTTCCAACACTTTTTTCACACGAAGAAGCAAAGATAATTATTGAAAAAATGGAGGAAATATTAAATCAGTCAGACATTCAAAAGTTTGGCCAAATGGAATTGTTGAAAATTAATGAACTTCAGCCTCTGCAAAAAAGGGTTTTGGTAGAAAAACATTTAATCAGTCCAAATCTAGCAGAGGATTCACCACATGGTGCTGTTTTATTAACCGAAAATGAAGAAGTTAGTATTATGATTAATGAAGAGGATCATATTCGTATTCAATGCTTGTTTCCTGGATTGCAATTATCTGAAGCTTTAGATGCTGCTGATGAAATTGATGATTGGCTAGAAAGTAATATTCAATATGCATTTGATGAGAAGCATGGTTATTTAACCAGTTGTCCTACAAATGTTGGAACAGGTCTTCGTGCTTCGGTCATGATGCATTTGCCAGGATTAATCTTAACACAGCAAATTAATCGAATTATTCCCGCAATCAATCAATTAGGTCTAGTTGTTAGAGGAATTTATGGTGAAGGTAGCGAAGCATTAGGTAATATATTTCAAATTTCTAATCAAATTACCCTTGGAAAATCGGAAGAGGACATTTGCCGGGATCTCAAGGGAGTTGTTAGCCAGTTAATTTCACAAGAAAGGTCAGCACGTGAAGCATTACGGAAAACTTCAAACATACAATTAGAAGACAGGGTGTTCCGTTCACTGGGTGTGTTATCTAATAGCCGAATCATTGAATCAAAAGAAGCAGCAAGATGTTTATCCGATGTTCGGCTTGGAATAGATATGGGTTTTATTGAAAAAATGCCAAAGACGATATTAAATGAATTAATGATCCTGACCCAGCCAGGTTTCCTGCAACAATATGCTGGCGGTTCATTAAGACCACATGAAAGAGATATCCGACGGGCAGCATTAATTAGGGAACGAATAAAAATGGAGCAAGAAAAATAGGTGAGGAGGAAGAGAATATGATGTTCGGCCGTTTTACTGAAAGAGCGCAGAAAGTTCTAGCACTAGCACAGGAGGAAGCGATTCGTCTTGGACATAACAATATTGGAACAGAGCACATTTTATTAGGTTTAACTCGTGAAGGAGAAGGGATTGCAGCAAAAGCTCTTTATGGGCTTGGCTTAGGTTCTGAAAAAATCCAAAAAGAAGTAGAAAACTTAATTGGCAAAGGACAGGAAGCTTCTCAAACTATTCACTATACTCCAAGGGCTAAAAAGGTCATCGAATTATCGATGGATGAGGCACGCAAGTTAGGACATTCCTATGTAGGCACTGAGCATATTCTTCTTGGCTTAATCCGTGAAGGGGAAGGGGTTGCCGCACGAGTCCTTAATAATCTTGGTGTAAGCCTAAATAAGGCAAGACAGCAAGTACTTCAACTATTAGGAAGCAATGAGTCAGGCGGGCATCAAGGCGGTGCATCTGCCAGTGCGAACACACCAACACTTGACAGCCTTGCACGCGATTTAACTTCGATCGCACGTGAGGGCAGTCTAGACCCGGTAATTGGACGCGGAAAAGAAATTCAACGTGTTATTGAGGTTTTAAGCCGTCGGACAAAAAACAACCCTGTATTAATTGGGGAGCCGGGTGTCGGTAAAACTGCGATTGCAGAAGGTCTTGCCCAGCAAATTGTAAATAACGAAGTGCCTGAAATCCTTCGTGATAAACGGGTAATGACTCTCGATATGGGAACAGTGGTAGCTGGAACGAAATATCGAGGAGAATTCGAAGATCGTTTGAAAAAGGTTATGGATGAAATTCGCCAAGCAGGGAATATTATTCTTTTCATTGATGAGTTGCATACCTTAATTGGTGCTGGCGGCGCGGAAGGGGCGATTGATGCGTCTAATATCTTAAAGCCATCTCTTGCGCGCGGTGAACTCCAATGTATTGGAGCAACTACCCTTGATGAATATCGTAAATATATCGAAAAAGATGCTGCGTTAGAACGACGCTTCCAGCCAATTCGTGTCGATGAACCGACACTTGAAGAATCAATTCAAATCTTAGAAGGGCTGCGCGACCGTTATGAGGCACATCACCGTGTTTCGATTACAGATGAAGCGATTCAAGCGGCAGTAAAACTTTCGGACCGCTATATCTCAGACCGCTTCCTGCCGGATAAAGCGATTGATTTAATCGATGAAGCGGGTTCTAAGGTACGTCTTCGTTCCTTTACCACTCCTCCAAATTTAAAAGAATTAGAAGTGAAATTGGAAGAAGTGCGAAAGGAAAAAGATTCTGCTGTTCAGAGTCAAGAGTTTGAAAAGGCTGCTTCTTTAAGAGATACAGAACAGCGGTTACGTGAACAACTTGAAGAGACAAAGAAGAATTGGAAAGAAAAACAAGGGAAAGAAAATAATGAAGTAACCGTCGAAGATATCGCAAGTGTTGTTTCTAGTTGGACCGGGGTTCCTGTTTCCAAACTGGCGGAAACAGAGATGGCGAAGTTGCTAAATTTAGAAGAAATTCTTCATTCTCGTGTAATTGGTCAGGAAGAAGCGGTAAAAGCCGTATCGAAGGCTGTCCGTCGTGCTCGTGCAGGATTAAAGGATCCAAAACGACCAATTGGTTCTTTTGTCTTCCTTGGACCAACAGGTGTAGGGAAAACCGAATTAGCACGAGCACTTGCTGAAGCGATGTTTGGTGACGAGGATGCGATGATTCGGATTGATATGTCCGAGTATATGGAGAAACACTCGACCTCTCGTCTGGTTGGATCACCGCCGGGATATGTGGGCTATGAGGAAGGCGGCCAATTAACAGAAAAGGTTCGCAGAAAGCCGTATTCCGTTGTGTTATTAGATGAAATTGAAAAGGCACATCCAGATGTATTTAATATCCTGCTGCAAGTCCTTGAGGACGGCCGATTAACTGATTCTAAAGGCAGAACAGTTGACTTCCGTAATACTGTCCTCATTATGACATCCAATGTTGGTGCTGAAGCACTTAAACGGAACAAGTATGTCGGCTTTAATATTCAGGATGGCGAACAAGACTATAAAGATATGAAAGGGAAAGTGATGGGAGAATTAAAGAAAGCTTTCCGTCCTGAATTCCTTAACCGTATTGATGAGATTATTGTTTTCCATGCGTTAGAGCGGAAGCATCTTGAAGAAATTGTGACTTTATTATCAGAGCAGTTAATTAAACGCTTAAAAGAGCAGCATATTTCTTTAGAATTAACAGCTGCGGCAAAGGAGAAAATTTCTCAGGAAGGCTATGATCCTGAATATGGCGCGCGACCATTACGCCGTGCGATTCAAAAGCATATTGAAGACAGACTTTCGGAAGAACTATTAAAGGGGACATTATTAACAGGGCAGCTTGCGATTATTGATGTTGATAATGGAGAATTTATTGTTCGAATGGCTGAGAAAACCAGTTTAGTAAAATAGAGCTAGGTCGTAATATCTATGAAGAGGTACACGTAAATAAAGTTAAATCGTGTACCTCTTTTTCTATCAATTTTTTCAAATGAAAAAATAAAAAAGGTGTGGTAACCTGTAAATAGTTAGCAAAATCTGGCTCCTGCACCCAGCGTATTTCGCTATCTGGTGCGTGTGCCTTTTTTCAGAGTTAAATTAGTATAACTTTTTGAACTTAGATAACTGTCCGGCTCCAGCGCCCAGCGGCTAGTGTACTTCGCCATTTTCCCTACGATAAGTCAACATCGGATCACTTACGCTCTCCGTGTTTCCTTTATCTCGGTCAAAGGGCTCCAGTCCATACGCCGCTAAACGGGCGCTTGCGCCTTTTTATGTAGAAAGGGTAGAAGGATAATGGCAAAACGAAAGACGAAGTTTATGTGTCAGGCGTGTGGATATGAATCGCCCAAGTGGATGGGAAAATGTCCTGGCTGCGGTGAATGGAATAAGATGGTGGAAGAAGTTGAAGTAACTGGTACCGCGAGAAGGGGGGCATTTGCCCATTCTCAAGGCGGATCAGGCCTGTTATCCAAACCTATGCCGATCAATTCAATTGAAATGGAAAATGAACCACGGATTCTAACGGATTTAAACGAATTAAACCGTGTCCTTGGCGGTGGCGTGGTTAAGGGCTCTTTAGTGCTGATAGGCGGAGACCCTGGAATTGGGAAGTCAACGCTTCTTTTGCAGGTTTCTTCACAACTTGCGAATAAAGGAAATCAGGTTTTATACATATCTGGTGAGGAATCGTTACGACAAACTAAGCTTCGTGCGGAACGATTAGGTATATCTTCTGAAAATCTCCTCGTTTATTCTGAAACGAATCTTGAAGAAATCAACCGGACCATCGATAGTACCAATCCTAGCTTTGTCATCATTGATTCGATCCAGACGGTCTTTCACCCAGATGTAACAAGTGCACCGGGAAGTGTCTCACAGGTTCGTGAGTGTACCTCGGAATTAATGAGAATTGGGAAAACGAAGGGGATTGCGATCTTTATTGTTGGACACGTAACAAAAGAAGGGTCAATTGCTGGTCCAAGGCTGTTAGAGCATATGGTGGATACGGTTCTCTATTTTGAAGGAGAAAGACACCATACCTATCGGATTCTGCGTGCAGTCAAAAACCGCTTTGGTTCAACTAATGAAATGGGTATTTTTGAAATGAAGGAATTGGGCCTCGAAGAAGTAGCCAATCCTTCTGAGATATTTTTAGAAGAGCGCTCACGGGGCGCAGCTGGCTCTACGGTGGTTGCATCGATGGAAGGGACAAGACCAGTTCTTGTGGAGATTCAGGCCTTAATTTCCCCTACCAGTTTTGGGAATCCAAGAAGAATGGCCACTGGAATTGACCATAACCGTGTGCCGCTTCTGATGGCGGTATTAGAAAAGCGAGTTGGGATGCTTCTCCAGAACCAAGATGCCTATTTAAAAGTTGCTGGTGGTGTGAAATTGGATGAGCCTGCTATTGATTTGGCTGTTGCTGTCAGTATTGCTTCGAGCTTTAGGGATAAACCGACAAGGCCGACGGACTGCGTAATTGGGGAAGTGGGTTTAACAGGGGAAGTAAGAAGAGTATCAAGAATTGAACAGCGTGTTCAAGAAGCGGCCAAGCTTGGTTTTGAACGAGTCATTCTGCCGGCTAATAATCTTGGCGGCTGGAAGGGACCTAAAGGAGTCGAACTCATTGGGGTATCGAATGTAAGTGAAGCATTGAAAGCAGCGTTGGGAGGGTAGCAGATGGAGAATAAAAAGTTAGGTGAGCATACCGTAAGTGAGATATTACAGTTCCTTGCCCCTGGTACACCCATTCGTGAGGGAATCGACAATGTCCTCCGCGCCAATACAGGAGGCCTTATTGTCATTGGTTTTAACGAAAAAGTAAAAAGTATCGTTGATGGCGGCTTTGAAATTAATTGTTCTTTTTCGCCAAGCTTTTTATATGAATTGGCCAAAATGGACGGTGCAATTATCCTTAATGAATTAGGAAATAAAATTCTGTTTGCCAATGCCCAGCTGGCTCCTGACTCCGATATTCCCTCTACAGAAACAGGAATGCGGCACCGGACAGCTGAAAGGACGGCGAAACAAACAAAAGCTTTAGTCATTGCCATCTCCCAAAGGAGAAATGTAATTACTCTGTATCAAGGGAACTTCCGCTATGCCTTAAAAGATATTGCGGTTATTTTAACAAAGGCCAACCAAGCCATTCAGACGCTTGAAAAGTATAAGACAGTCCTAGAACAAAGTATTACCAATTTGAGTATTCTAGAGTTTGAAGAGTCGGTCACCTATAACGACTTTTTACTGGTTTTGCACCGGTTTGAAATGGTCTTAAAGATTAAAAACGAACTGTTAACCTATTTACATGAATTAGGGACTGAAGGGCGTCTTATTCGTTTACAACTGAATGAAATCTTAACCGACCTGGAAGAGGAAACGATGCTCATTATCAAAGATTATGCCTTTGATAGAGACATCAAAGCCAGAGATGTTTTAGGACGGATGCAATCTATGACTTCAAATGGAACGATAGAAGATATGGCGTTATTAAAATTAATGGGATATCTGGGCTATGTCCATCTTGAGGAAAATAAAAGTCCACGCGGCTATCGGATTCTAAATAAAATTCCAAGACTTCCATCGATCATAATTGAAAATCTAATTAGCAGTTTTGGGGAACTTGCCAAGATCATCGCAGCATCTGTAGAGGAACTCGATGAAGTAGAAGGAATTGGGGAAGTTCGTGCTAAAAAGATTAAGGAAGGCTTTAAATTAATTAAAGAACGGTTATACACCGATCGTCACCTTTAAAACCATTAAATAAAAGTAAAAAAAATCCAATTGTTTGACATGAGAATTTTCCAATGCTACCCTATGGAGAAATCATCTATCAATAATTCACGGTAACTACTCTTTAACAAGAATCTTTAAGTGAAAAATAATCAGTAAATTAAGGTTTCATTTTTATGAATATGTTTATAATGAGTAGAGGAGGTGAAGGAATGTTAAAACGTATTGTTCAGGCTTGCTTCCTCATTATAGGTGGTACGCTTGGTATTTTGTTATTACCGGAATTGTTCAATTTACTTCATATCAATGACATTCCCTTAATTAACAACTCGTATATCACTGCTGTTTTAGGTGCTATTATTTTTTATCTTATTACCTTTTGGGCAGTAGATTATGTTTTTAACTTTGTTAAATGGACTGAAGATTCATTAGTCAAAATCCCTGTAACCGATGTCCTTTTTGGTAGTGTAGGTCTAATATTCGGGTTGTTGGTGGCCTTTTTAATTGGCTTTGCTTTAAATGCGGTACAGGTGCCAATTTTAAATGCTGTCGTGCCCATCATACTGACCATTTTATTTGGTTATCTTGGCTTTCAGGTGGGTTTTAAGAAAAGGGATGAGCTCCTAGGTTTATTTGGAAACCGCAGTAATAAGAAAAAATCAAGTGATGATGAGAGTGAAAAGGAAGCGAAACAATCTTTAAAAATACTAGATACTAGTGTGATCATTGATGGACGTATTGCAGATATTTGTCAGACAGGATTTTTAGAGGGTACGATTGTTATTCCACAGTTTGTCCTCGAGGAATTGCAGCATATTGCTGATTCATCCGATGTATTAAAACGAAATCGCGGCCGCAGAGGTCTAGATATTTTAAATCGAATTCAAAAGGAACTTGCCATTAAAGTCGAAATCTATGAAGGTGATTTTGAGGAAATTAGTGAAGTGGATTCAAAACTTGTTAAACTGGCAAAAATCACAAATGGAATCTTAGTCACAAATGATTTTAATCTGAATAAAGTCTGCGAATTGCAGAATGTTTCGGTGTTAAACATCAATGATTTAGCGAATGCCGTCAAACCTGTTGTTCTTCCAGGTGAAGAATTAACGGTACAGGTGATTAAGGATGGCAAGGAATATCATCAGGGCGTTGCTTACTTAGATGACGGAACTATGATCGTTGTCGAGGAAGGAAGAGAATATATTGGGAAACGAATTGAGGTTCTCGTCACAAGTGTTCTCCAAACATCGGCCGGAAGAATGATATTTGCCAAACCAAAGCTATTAGAAAAGGCACTTTAGATAATGAATAGAGTGGGGTTTTCATATGACTTACCAAGTCATTCTCCCGGCAGCGGGCCAGGGAAAAAGAATGGGAGCAGGGAAAAATAAGCTTCTATTAGAGCTTAATAGTGTACCTGTACTAATCCATACATTAAAGGTGTTTGAACAGGATAATGCCTGCAGCAAAATTATTGTAGCAATTCATCCGCAAGATGAAGGGGAATTTAAAGCCTTATTTACCAAGTATAATGTTGCCAAGTCAATCCACTTAGTGCCTGGTGGTAAGGAACGACAGGATAGTATTTTTAATGCGCTGAAAACAGTGGAAACAGACGGGATCATTCTTGTTCATGATGCGGCACGTCCTTTTATCAGTAAAGAACATATTTACCGTTTGGCAAAAATGGCTGAGGATACAGGGGCCGCCATTTTAGGAATACCGGCAAAGGACACCATCAAAAAGGTTCAAGATGGTTTGGTGGTTGAAACTGTCGAACGTTCAAGCTTGTGGGCGGTCCAAACCCCACAAGCTTTTCGCATTTCTCTTCTGAAGGAGGCCTATGAGAAAGCAGAAAAGGATTCTTACCTAGGAACAGATGATGCTAGTCTAGTGGAGAGACTCGGCCATCCTATTGCGATGGTAGAAGGCGACTACGATAATATCAAATTAACAACACCAGAAGATATTTATTTTGCGGAAGCGATACTGGAAAAAAGGAGTTTTTCATAATGTTTCGAATTGGTCAAGGGTTTGATGTGCATCAACTAACGGAAGGGCGTCCGTTGATTATAGGTGGAATTAACATACCTTATGAAATGGGATTATTGGGTCATTCAGATGCTGATGTTTTATTACATACGGTTTCTGATGCTTGCCTTGGTGCGATTGGGGAAGGGGATATTGGCAAACACTTTCCTGATACCGATCCCAATTTTAAAGATGCAGACTCCGCAAAGTTAATGGAGCATGTGTGGCAATTGGTGAAAAATAAGGGGTACGAGCTGGTTAATGCTGATTGTACAATCATAGCTCAGAAGCCGAAAATGGCACCCTATATTGAGCAAATGCGCGTGAGAATTGCTGAGTTACTAGAGGCAGCACCTGAGCAAATCAATGTGAAGGCAACCACCACAGAGAAGTTGGGCTTCACAGGCAGAGGGGAAGGAATCGCCTCTCAAGCCGTTGTTTTATTAAGAAAGGTTCATGAATAGTCTTTCTTGTAATCATAGACAATGATAAAATAATCAGTTGAAACCATTAATTATTAACCATGGAGGCATTATAGTTATGTCAAATGAAGTTCGTGTAAGATATGCTCCAAGTCCAACGGGGCATTTACATATTGGAAACGCCCGTACGGCATTATTTAATTACTTATTTGCACGTAATCAGGGCGGTAAATTTATCATTCGTATTGAAGATACGGATAAAAAACGGAATATTGCTGGTGGAGAAGAAAGCCAGTTAAAATATTTAAAATGGCTTGGCATGGATTGGGATGAAAGTGTGGATGTCGGCGGCGAATACGGCCCATACCGCCAATCCGAACGAAATGATATTTATGAAACATACTATAACCAATTATTAGCTGAAGGCCATGCTTATAAGTGTTATTGTACAGAAGCCGAAATTGAAGCAGAGCGGGAAGCTCAGACCGAAAGGGGCGAAACGCCGCATTATTCGGGTAAATGCCGCCATTTAACCGATGAACAACGCCGTGAATTAGAAAGCGAAGGCCGTCAGCCAAGCATTCGGATTATCGTACCTGAAGGGAAAACCTTTACGTTTGATGATATGGTAAAGGGCAGCGTTTCCTTTGAATCCGAAGGGATGGGCGACTGGGTCATTATTAAAAAAGATGGCACCCCAACCTATAACTTTGCGGTTACGATTGATGATTATTTAATGAAAATCTCTCACGTGCTCCGTGGCGATGATCATATTTCTAACACACCTAAACAACTCATGGTCTATGAAGCATTAGGCTGGGAGCCGCCAATTTTTGGCCATATGACATTGATTGTCAATGAAAGCCGTAAAAAGTTAAGTAAGCGCGATGAATCAATCATCCAGTTTATTGAACAATATGAAGAGTTAGGGTATCTCCCAGAAGCGTTATTTAACTTTATTACGCTCCTCGGCTGGTCGCCGGCAGGTGAAGAAGAAATGTACTCTAAGAACGAGTTTATTGATATATTTGATGCGAATCGCTTATCTAAATCCCCCGCATTATTTGATAAGCAGAAACTGCTGTGGATGAATAACCAATACATGAAAAAGATTGAGATTGATCGTGCAGTTGAACTGACTTTACCGCACTTAGTGAAAGCTGGCCGCTTAAGTGAAAGTCAAACGGATGAACAGTATCAATGGGTTCAAGGGCTTATCGAACTCCTGCAGGAAAAAATGAGCTTTGGTGCCGAAATCGTGGAATTATCGGACATGTTCTTTAAAGAGGAAGTAGACTTCGAAGAAGATGCGAAGGAAATTCTAGCAGGCGAAACAGTTCCGGAAGTGTTAAAGGCATTTTCACATGAACTGGATCAGTTAGAACATTTCCGGGCTGACGGAATAAAGGCTGCAATGAAGGCAGTCCAAAAGTCGACCGGTCAAAAGGGGAAAAACCTATTTATGCCAATTCGTGCTGCAGTAACAGGCCAAACACACGGGCCAGACCTGCCACAGGCAATTGAACTTTTAGGTAAAAATAAAGTTCAAACAAGAATTAATAAAATTATTAGTTAACATTAAAGACGAAATGTAATATAGTAGAATAAACAATTAGATAGTTACTAAAGTGTAGAAGAGGATAAGTAAAAAAAGGATGCTTCAAAGAGAAAACCACCACCGGCTGAAAGTGGTTTAAGCCTCTCGTTTTTTGAAATGCACCTCTGAGCCCTGTTTCGAAAAGAGTCAACTCTAAGTAGAGATGGGCGGAACCGATCCGTTAACAGGTAGAGTGAGACCAAGTTTTGAGCTATTGTTACCATCCGAGCTTTCCGGTCTAATCAGAGTGGAACCGCGCGTTAAGCGCCTCTGTCGTGTTGACAGAGGCGTTTTTTATTTAGTTTTTTATTTACCAAACAATAGGGGGAAAATGGTAATGTTCAGAAAGTTGAGGGAGGATGTAGAGGTTGTTTTCGAACAAGATCCAGCGGCAAGGAGCCATTTAGAAGTCATCTTAACCTATTCAGGCTTGCATGCCATTTGGTCACATCGACTCGCACATGCACTCTTTAATCGGAAATTATTTTTTCTAGCCAGGGTTATTTCGCAAATAAGCCGATTCTTTACCGGTATTGAGATCCATCCCGGAGCAAAAATAGGCAGAAAATTTTTTATTGACCATGGTATGGGTGTTGTTATTGGGGAAACATGTGAAATTGGGGATAATGTAACTATATATCAAGGAGTAACACTTGGTGGAACGGGGAAAGAAAAAGGGAAACGGCATCCGACGATTAAGGACAATGTCCTGATTTCTACGGGGGCTAAGGTACTTGGATCAATCACAGTTGGAGAAAATTCCAAAATTGGCGGCGGCTCGGTAGTATTGAAAGAGGTTCCTCCTAACTCAACAGTAGTAGGAATTCCAGGAAGAGTAGTCATGCAGGATGGAAGAAAAATTACAAAAGACTTAGACCATTGTGACTTGCCAGACCCTGTTGCCGACCGCTTAAGAGAAATGCAAAACGACTTGGATAAGTTAATGTATGAACTCGAAGAATTAAAAGGAGAAAGGATAAAAGTCAATGGCCATTCAACTTTATAATACACTTACACGTAAAAAAGAAACTTTCGTACCCCTTGAAGAGGGAAAGGTCAAAATGTATGTTTGCGGTCCGACTGTCTATAATTATATTCATATTGGTAATGCCCGTCCGGCCATCGTTTTTGATACGGTCCGACGCTATTTAGAATACCGCGGCTATGATGTTAAATATGTTTCAAATTTTACCGATGTAGATGATAAATTAATCCGAGCAGCCAATCAATTAGGAGAAGACGTGCCAGCTATTGCTGACCGATTTATCAATGCCTATTTTGAAGATGTGTCTGCATTAGGCTGCCAAAAAGCGGATGTTCATCCACGGGTAATGGAAAACATGGACATCATCATTGAATTTATTAGTGAATTAATTGAAAAAGGTTTCGCTTATGAATCAGCTGGAGATGTGTATTTCCGGACAAGAAAATTCGATGGCTATGGTAAACTGTCGCATCAATCGATTGATGATCTTCAGGTAGGAGCAAGAATTGAAGTCGGTGATAGGAAACAAGATGACCTAGATTTTGCCCTTTGGAAAGCGGCGAAGGAAGGGGAAATCTTCTGGGAAAGCCCATGGGGACTTGGTCGTCCGGGATGGCATATTGAGTGCTCGGCAATGGCGAAAAAGTATCTGGGGGAAACGATTGATATTCATGCGGGTGGTCAGGATTTAACTTTCCCGCATCATGAAAATGAAATTGCCCAGTCAGAAGCACTATCAGGAAAATTATTTTCCCGCTACTGGATGCACAACGGCTATATCAATATTGACAATGAAAAAATGTCGAAGTCGCTAGGAAATTTTGTATTAGTTCATGACATTATCAAGAAACACAATCCACAAGTGTTACGCTTTTTCATGTTATCGGTTCATTATCGCAATCCGATTAATTACAGTGAAGAATTACTGGAAAGTACGAAAGCAGCATTTGAACGCTTGATTACCTCCTATCAAAATTTAAAGCATCGTAAAGAAGCAAGCACGGATTTAACCGATAATAATCAAGAATGGCTTGAAAAAATTGCTAACTCACAAGAACAGTTTATTGAAGCAATGGATGATGATTTCAACACAGCGAAAGCTATTTCTATCTTATTTGACCTCTCGAAACTGGCGAATTATTATCTATTAGAAAAAAATACAGCAGTATCGGTAATCGATGCTTTTACCAAACAGTTTGAAGACTTATTCCATGTATTAGGACTGACGATTGAAAAAGAAGAAATGCTGGATGAAGAAATTGATGCATTAATTGAAAAGCGAATTCAGGCTCGAAAGGACCGCAATTTCCAATTGTCTGACCAAATTAGAGATCAGCTTAAAGAAATGAATATTATATTAGAAGATACCCCGCAAGGTACAAGGTGGAAAAGAGGCTAATTCATGCTTGAATATGAAAATACCGTCGATGCCAAACAATTGAATAGTCTCGCCCTGGCCTATATGGGTGACGCCATTTATGAAACGTATGTACGGCGCCACCTCCTATATAGCGGGAAGGTAAGACCCAATCATTTACACCGGACGGGAACAACTTACGTTTCAGCAAAGGCACAGTGCAAAATTCTTTTTCAAATGATGGATGATCATCTTCTCGACGAGGAAGAATTAGCGGTGATTATGCGCGGTCGAAATGCAAAGTCAGGCTCTGTTCCTAAAAATACAGATGTCCAAACCTATCATTACAGTACAGCGTTCGAAGCGTTGATGGGTTATTTATATTTATCGGGTAAAATAGAGCGAATGGAAGAGTTGATTAATCTGGCATTTAAATATGTGGATGAAAGAAAGGAGGAACGCTAGGATGGAACAAGAATATATTGTTGGCAAAAATCCAGTTATTGAAGCGCTGAAATCAGAAAGGGATATTAATAAAATCTTAATTGCTGAAGGATCACAGCGCGGCCAAATGCAGCAAATTACGCAGTTAGCAAAGGAAGCACATGTAATTGTTCAGTTTGTGCCAAAGAAAAAAATTGACCAAATTTCCGGTGAAAACCATCAAGGAGTTCTGGCCTATGTTGCCGCATATCAATATGCGGAAATCGATGACTTGTTTGCTGCTGCCGAGAAGAAAAATGAAACACCTTTCTTTTTATTGCTTGATGAGATTGAAGATCCTCATAATCTCGGTTCGATCATGAGAACGGCGGATTCTGTGGGGGCACATGGCATCATTATTCCGAAACGACGGGCCGTGGGTTTAACCGCAACAGTAGCCAAAGCCTCAACAGGTGCAATTGAGTATATTCCAGTCGTACGTGTGACAAATATGGCGAGAACAATCGATGAATTAAAGGAACGGGGCATTTGGATTGCTGGAACAGATGCCAAAGGAAAAGATGACTACCGCAGGTTAGATGGGACCCTGCCGCTCGGCTTGGTCATTGGCAGTGAAGGAAAAGGAATGGGTAGACTAATCCGCGATAAGTGTGATTTTCTTATTCACCTGCCAATGGTCGGAAAAGTTACTTCGTTAAATGCTTCTGTTGCAGCATCTTTACTCATGTATGAGGTATATCGAAAACGAAACCCGCTTGAGGGGTAACATATGGATATCCTGCTTGTCGACGGATATAACATTATTGGAGCCTGGCCGGAACTAAGGGCGTTAAAAGATCGGGATCTGCCAGCAGCAAGGGATCGTCTTGTTGAGAGAATGGCGGAATATCAAGCCTATTCCGGATATCGTGTGATTGTTGTCTTTGATGCCTATTATGTGCAAGGAACAGAGAAGAAATATAAAAACCATCAAGTAGAAGTCATCTTTACTAAAGAAAATGAAACAGCAGATGAGCGGATAGAAAAAATGGCAATTAGTCTAAGTAATCGGAGAACGCAAATACATGTCGCCACCTCCGATTTTACAGAGCAATGGGCTATCTTTGGACAAGGGGCATTAAGGAAATCCGCTCGGGAGCTGCTCATTGAAATGTCCTCCATTGAAAGGGGCATCGAACAGAAAGTGAAGAAGATTCAAGAAAAAAAACCTGTCTCGAAAATAAACATGAGTGATGAAATGGCTGAAATTTTTGAAAAGTGGCGCCGGGGTCAAAAGTGAGCGTGGACACTGAAAAAAATGTCATGTATACTATTACTAACTATGCTTGTTCGGTGGAGGGGATCTACTTTGAGTACGGACTTCGGAACAAAGGTCAACCAGCAGTTTCTCATAATGGAAGATGAAGAAATTGTTTATTTGGTACACCACGGAGATAGTGAAGCATTGGATTATTTAATCCACAAGTATCGTAATTTTGTACGTGCAAAAGCAAGGTCCTATTTTTTAATTGGCGCTGATAAAGAAGATATTGTCCAAGAAGGGATGATTGGACTGTACAAAGCCATTCGTGACTTCAGAGAGGACAAACTGACCTCCTTTAAGGCATTTGCCGAGCTGTGCATTACTCGTCAAATTATAACAGCCATTAAAACCGCAACTCGTCAAAAGCATATTCCGTTAAATTCTTATGTTTCTTTGGACAAGCCGATTTATGATGAGGAGTCCGATCGAACATTAATGGATGTTTTGTCAGGGGCAAAGGTACTTGACCCTGAAGAGCTAATCATTAATCAAGAAGAATTTGACCATATTGAATTTAAAATGACTGAATTATTAAGCGACTTAGAAAGAAAAGTATTAGCCCTCTACTTAGATGGTCAATCCTATCAAGAAATTTCAGAAGAACTGAATCGACATGTGAAATCCATTGATAATGCCCTGCAGCGAGTGAAAAGAAAGTTGGAACGATATCTCGAACTTCGCGAATTTTCACTGTAATAACCTACCTTTATGGCATAAATTTGAACCGTTTTCAAGGGATATTGACAATAATTAGGGTACATGTTACATTTTTAAGGATATAATAGAAAATTGGGTAAAGGTGTCGAAGATGAGTAAAAAAGTTATCCTTGCATGTGCAGTTTGTGGTTCTCGAAACTATTCGACGATCAGCAAGCAGATACAAACAGAGCGATTAGAATTAAAAAAATTCTGCAAAACGTGCACCACCCATACCATTCATCGAGAAACAAAATAGTCATCCTATATTCTTATAGTTATTTTATTTTGGGGGTTACTTAACATGCAGCGCATTACGAAGTTCTTCAGTGATATATTCCGTGAGATGAGGAAAGTTAGCTGGCCAAAACGCGGAGAACTAACACGCTCGACGGTCACTGTATTAACGACCGTTGTATTTTTCGCAGCGTTCTTTGCAGTTCTTGATTTAGGGATTTCAAAATTGATTCGTTTAATTCTTGAATAATAAATCATCTTTCATGGTATAATGGTGATTAATAAAGGAATTTTTATCTAAAAGCCCGTATAACGGGTTTTTTATTTGTTTAAAAAATAGTCTATGACTAATAAATAGGGAGGGACGGACGTTCTAGTCCTCTTAAATGGAAAAAAATTGGTATGTATTACATACTTACTCGGGTTATGAAAACAAAGTAAAAGCAAATTTAGAAAAACGGGTCGAATCAATGGGGATGCAAGATAAGATTTTCCGAGTAGTTGTCCCTGAAGAAGAAGAGACCGAGCTAAAAAACGGCAAGAAAAAAGTAGTTAAGCGCAAAGTGTTCCCTGGTTATGTACTAGTGGAAATTGTTATGACAGATGATTCTTGGTATGTAGTGCGGAATACTCCTGGAGTAACAGGTTTTGTTGGTTCCTCAGGATCAGGTTCTAAACCGACTCCATTACTTCCAGAAGAAGTGGTCGTTATATTAAAACGAATGGGTGTTACCGAAACTCGTGTCGATGCTGATTATGAAATTGGCGAAACGGTTCGCGTCAAAGAAGGTCCATTTGCTAACTTCACAGGATCAGTGGAAGAGATGGATAAAGACAAGGCGAAGCTGAAAGTTCTTGTTAATATGTTCGGCCGTGATACCCCTGTAGAACTTGATTTTACTCAGATTGAAAAACTTTAATGTAAAAAAACTTGAAATCATTTTGAAAAAGTGGTAATATTTCATAGGTCAGTATGTCTCCATGTGAGACAAGACTTATGTCAAGTTCTTTATGATCAATAGATAAAGACAGATGCCTGAGTGGGAGGGTTCCTAAAAAACCCTATTACCACATCACGGACTTTAAGGAGGTGTGTCTCGTGGCTAAAAAAGTAATTAAAGTCGTTAAATTACAAATTCCTGCTGGGAAAGCAAACCCTGCGCCACCAGTTGGTCCTGCACTAGGTCAAGCCGGTGTTAACATCATGGGATTCTGTAAAGAATTTAACGCTCGTACAGCAGATCAAGCTGGTTTGATCATCCCTGTTGAAATCACGGTATTTGAAGACCGTTCATTTACATTTATTACGAAAACTCCTCCTGCTGCCGTTCTTTTGAAAGTAGCAGCTGGAATTCAGTCAGGTTCTGGTGAACCTAACCGTAATAAGGTAGCAACAGTTAAGCGTAATACAGTACGCGAGATTGCGGAACAGAAAATGCCTGACCTAAACGCAGCTAGCGTTGAAGCAGCAATGCGCATGGTTGAAGGTACTGCTCGCAGCATGGGTATCGTCATCGAAGACTAATCCATGTAACTGATTGTTTTTGTAAAATGAAGGGGTTGCGACGTTATAAACACTCGCAACCTTTTTCGTGGGCTAGCTGTGGCGCCTGTGCAAGGCGCCTCCGCTTTTGGCCGTGGGAGTTATTCAACGTTAAAACCACAATTCTAGGAGGAAATTAAAATGGCTAAAAAAGGTAAGAAGTATTTAGAAGCTTCCAAGCTTGTAGATCGCCTAAATGCATATCCAATTGCAGAAGCAATTGATCTTGCAAAAAAAACAAACTTCGCTAAATTTGATGCAACTCTTGAAGTAGCATTCCGTTTAGGTGTTGACCCTAAGAAAGCTGACCAACAAATCCGTGGTGCAGTAGTTCTTCCAAACGGAACTGGTAAAACGCAACGCGTTCTAGTTTTCGCTAAAGGGGAAAAAGTAAAAGAAGCAGAAGCAGCTGGCGCTGATTATGTAGGTGATTCTGAGTACATCAACAAAATCCAACAAGGTTGGTTTGAGTTTGATGTAATCGTAGCAACTCCTGACATGATGGGTGAAGTTGGTAAATTAGGTCGTGTATTAGGACCTAAAGGCTTAATGCCAAACCCTAAAACAGGTACAGTTACATTTGATGTAACTCGTGCGATCAATGAAATTAAAGCAGGTAAAGTTGAATACCGCGTTGACAAGTCTGGTAACATCCACGTGCCAATCGGTAAAGCTTCTTTCGAAAACGAAAAGCTTGTTGAAAACTTCAACACTATCTTTGAAACTATGCTAAAAGTGAAGCCTTCTGCTGCGAAAGGTACTTACATGAAGAACGTAACTGTTGCTTCTACAATGGGACCTGGCGTTAAAGTTGATCCTTCGTCAGTAGCTGTTAAATAAATTTTACCAATTGACAACTTAAAATAGATTTTATATAATCTATTTTGTTGTTTAAAATAATAACATTTGTACTGTAGACAGCAGGTGTGCTAAGTGCACTTAATTCCCTGCCGAGGTAATGCGATATAAATAGCTGAGTAATCAGTTGTTATCCTGCCTCCATGTCAACGTTCGATATGGAGGCGTTTATTTGCCTGGTATAAATGTAGAAATTCTACAGGAGGTGTAAAGATGAGCAGTGCAATCGAATTAAAGCAACAAATCGTTAGCGAAATTTCTGATAAATTAAAGAACAGCGTATCAACTGTTGTTGTTGATTACCGTGGTCTTTCTGTTTCAGAAGTAACTGAACTTCGTAAACAGCTTCGTGAAGCTGGTGTGGAATTCAAAGTTTACAAAAACTCAATGACACGCCGTGCGGCTGAAGCAGCTGGTCTTGCTGATTTAAACGCTGCATTAACAGGTCCAAACGCAATTGCGTTCAGTACTGAAGATGTAGTAGCACCAGCTAAAATCTTGAACGACTTTGCGAAAAAGCATGAAGCACTTGAACTTAAAGCAGGTGTAATTGAAGGAAACGTTGCAACAGCTGAAGAAATTAAAGCTCTTGCTGACCTACCGTCACGCGAAGGTTTACTATCTATGTTACTCAGCGTACTACAAGCTCCAATCCGCAACCTTGCTCTTGTTACAAAAGCAGTTGCAGAACAAAAAGAAGAACAAGGCGCATAAGTTAGTAGCCCAGCTAAGCTGGACAATCTAAAGCGTTAAACTAATAAATTCGAACGAAAACTAAGGAGGAAATTAATCATGACTAAAGAACAAATCATTGAAGCAGTTAAAACTATGACTGTTTTAGAACTTAACGATCTAGTAAAAGCAATCGAAGAAGAATTCGGCGTAACTGCTGCTGCTCCAGTAGCAATGGTTGGCGGCGCTGGTGCTGCTGCTGTTGAAGAGCAAACTGAATTTGATGTAATCCTAGCTAGCGCTGGCGATCAAAAAATCAAAGTTATCAAAGTTGTTCGTGAAATCACTGGTCTTGGACTTAAAGAAGCAAAAGATCTTGTTGACAACACTCCAAAAGCTGTTAAAGAAGGCGTTTCTAAAGAAGATGCTGAAGCAATCAAAGCTAAGCTTGATGAAGTTGGAGCAAACGTTGAAGTTAAGTAATAATCACAAAAACGAGCTCGCTGTATAAGCGGGCTTTTTTTGGCTTAATAGAATTCGGATTTTTAGTTTCTTTTCCTCGTCTATCTTCAATTATTAATCTTCCTCGGAGGTGAGTCAGTTGTCTGAACACTACTATTCTCGAACACAAAAGGTCGAAAGTGACCCGAAATTTTGGGACTTCACTTTAAAAAATAACCCTTTTCGTTTTAAAACGGACAACGGTGTGTTTTCAAAAAGAGAAGTAGATTTCGGCTCACGTTTATTAATTGAGTCTTTTGAAATGCCAAATACAGACGGATTCCTCCTGGATGTTGGCTGCGGCTATGGTCCAATTGGTTTGTCGCTTGCGAAATATTATCATGAACGTATGATACATATGGTTGATGTTAATGAGCGGGCTATTGAATTGGCAAAGGAAAATGCAGAAATAAATCGGATCCAGAATGTTAAAATCTATGAAAGTGATCGGCTGTTGAATGTGAATGAAAACACATTTGCAGCTATTTTAACAAATCCGCCAATCAGAGCAGGAAAGAAAACAGTTCATGACATTTTTGAACAAAGCTTTGATCATCTCGTGTCACAAGGGGAGCTCTGGGTTGTCATTCAAAAGAAACAAGGTGCATCATCCGCAATTGAAAAATTAAATAATTTATTTAACCACGTCGAAACTATTGACAAATCCAAAGGTTATTTTGTCATAAGAGCACAAAAAAGTTGACTTGAAAATGTCACTATGATAGCATTATAAAATGCCATCATAATAATTTCCGAATTATTCCTATAAATACTTGATTATCTTGTATAAAAAAGGGATATTAAGGAAATGATGACAAAATAATAGTCTAAATGTGAAAATGTGGTTTTTAACTAAAAAACCCTTTTTCTTTTTGTTTACTGGAAAAGAAGTAATTTTCTGTTCCATAAACGTTAATAGATTTTCATAATAACGCTTGATTTGAGGGGTGAATCAGTTGACAGGTCAACTAGTTCAGTATGGACGACACCGCCAACGAAGAAGTTACGCACGAATCAGTGAAGTTTTAGAATTACCAAATCTTATTGAAATCCAAACCTCTTCTTATCAATGGTTTCTTGATGAGGGATTGCGTGAAATGTTCCAGGATATTTCACCAATCGAGGACTTTACTGGTAACCTATCACTAGAATTTATTGATTACAGTCTTGGCGATCCAAAGTATTCAGTAGAGGAATCAAAAGAACGGGACGTTACATATTCTGCTCCATTGCGTGTAAAAGTACGTCTTGTTAACAAAGAAACAGGCGAAGTAAAAGATCAAGATGTATTTATGGGTGATTTTCCACTTATGACTGAAACAGGGACGTTTGTCATTAACGGGGCAGAACGTGTTATTGTTTCACAATTAGTACGCTCCCCGAGTGTTTACTATAGTGGGAAGTTCGATAAAAATGGAAAGAGGGGCTTTTCAGCTACCGTCATTCCGAACCGCGGCGCTTGGCTCGAATATGAAACAGACGCTAAAGATGTTGTTTATGTGAGAATAGATCGTACTCGGAAACTGCCCGTTACGGTTCTTTTGCGTGCACTTGGTTTCGGCTCTGATCAAGAAATCATTGAATTGATTGGGGATAACGAGTACATCCGTAATACACTTGAGAAAGACAATACGGAAGGTGTCGATAAGGCCCTTTTAGAGATTTATGAGCGCCTGCGTCCAGGTGAACCACCTACTGTTGAAAACGCAAAGAGCTTATTAGTGTCACGTTTCTTTGACCCTAAGCGCTATGACCTTGCCAATGTAGGCCGCTATAAAATTAATAAAAAGCTTCATATTAAAAATCGTTTATTCAACCAACGCTTAGCAGAGTCCCTTGCGGATCCTGAAACAGGTGAAATTATTGCCGAAAAAGGATTAATTCTAGATAGAAGAAACCTAGATAGAATTATCCCTGCTCTTGAAAAGAATATTAATTTCAAAGGCTTTAATCCTTATGGCGGTGTTGTAGCAGACGAAATCACACTTCAGGATATTAAGATATATGCTCCTGGTGATGAAAATGAAAAAGTAATTAATGTCTTAGGTAATGCCTATGTGGCAGAGCCAATTAAAAATATTACACCGGCTGATATCATTGCATCGATTAGCTACTTCTTCAATTTATTGCATGGAGTAGGCGATACGGATGATATCGATCACTTAGGTAACAGACGTCTTCGTTCTGTTGGTGAATTGCTTCAGAATCAATTCCGTATTGGATTATCCCGTATGGAGCGTGTCGTTCGTGAAAGGATGTCAATCCAAGACACAGCAACGATCACACCGCAGCAATTAATCAACATTCGTCCGGTGATTGCGTCTATTAAAGAGTTCTTTGGCAGTTCGCAATTATCACAGTTCATGGACCAAACCAACCCGCTTGCTGAATTAACGCACAAGCGTCGTCTCTCTGCATTAGGACCTGGTGGTTTAACTCGTGAACGTGCTGGGATGGAAGTTCGTGACGTTCACTATTCCCACTATGGCCGGATGTGTCCAATTGAAACACCTGAGGGTCCGAACATTGGTTTGATTAACTCTCTGTCATCATATGCGAAAGTTAACCGATTTGGCTTTATCGAAACACCATATCGTCGGGTTGACCCTGAAACTGGTAAGGTAACAGCTCGTATCGATTACTTAACTGCTGACGAAGAAGATAATTATGTAGTAGCCCAAGCAAACTCTCGCTTAGATGACGACGGTTCCTTCTTGGATGAGGAAATTGTTGCTCGTTTCCGTGGTGAGAATACAGTTGTTAATCGTGAACGCATTGACTATATGGATGTATCACCAAAGCAGGTTGTGTCTGCGGCCACAGCATGTATCCCGTTCCTTGAGAATGATGACTCCAACCGTGCCCTAATGGGTGCGAACATGCAGCGTCAAGCCGTTCCGCTTATGCAGCCAGAATCTCCACGAGTTGGAACAGGTATGGAATATGTATCTGGTAAAGACTCAGGTGCAGCGGTTATCTGTAAGCACGAAGGTATTGTTGAACACGTGGAAGCACGTGAGGTATGGGTGCGTCGTATTAATTTGGTGGATGGTCAAGAGGTTAAAGGAAATCTTGATAAATACCGCATGTTAAAATTCATCCGTTCCAACCAAGGAACATGTTATAACCAACGTCCAATTGTTGCAGTGGGTAACCGTGTAACCAGAGGTGAAATTCTTGCTGATGGTCCATCAATGGAATTAGGAGAATTAGCCCTAGGCCGTAACGTCCTTGTTGCCTTTATGACATGGGATGGTTATAACTATGAAGATGCGATTATTATGAATCAACGTCTTGTAAAAGACGATGTATACACATCGATTCATATTGAGGAATATGAGTCAGAATCCCGTGATACCAAACTAGGGCCTGAAGAAATTACACGTGATATTCCAAACGTTGGGGAAGATGCTCTTCGTAACTTGGATGAGCGCGGTATCATTCGTACTGGTGCTGAGGTGAAAGATGGGGACCTGTTAGTTGGTAAAGTAACTCCAAAAGGGGTTACAGAATTAACGGCAGAAGAACGTCTTTTACATGCAATCTTCGGTGAAAAAGCTCGTGAAGTTCGTGATACTTCCCTTCGTGTGCCACATGGCGGCGGCGGGATTGTCCTTGATGTTAAAGTCTTTAATCGTGAAGATGGCGATGAACTACCACCAGGTGTGAATCAACTTGTCCGCGTCTACATCGTTCAGAAACGGAAGATTTCTGAAGGTGATAAAATGGCGGGACGTCACGGTAACAAAGGGGTTATCTCAAGAATTTTACCGGAAGAAGATATGCCATATTTACCAGATGGCACACCAGTCGATATCATGTTAAATCCACTAGGGGTACCATCACGGATGAACATTGGACAGGTGCTGGAACTCCATCTTGGAATGGCAGCCCGTTACCTAGGTATTCATGTTGCGTCTCCAGTATTTGACGGAGCTCGTGAAGAAGATGTTTGGGGAACAATTGAAGAAGCAGGTATGGCTCGTGATGCGAAAACTGTCCTTTATGATGGCCGATCTGGAGAACCATTTGATAACCGTGTGTCTGTAGGTGTCATGTATATGATTAAACTTGCACACATGGTTGATGATAAACTCCACGCCCGGTCAACTGGACCATACTCATTAGTAACGCAGCAGCCATTGGGCGGTAAAGCTCAATTCGGTGGTCAGCGCTTTGGTGAGATGGAGGTTTGGGCACTTGAAGCATACGGTGCAGCATATACACTTCAAGAAATCCTTACGGTTAAATCCGATGACGTAGTTGGTCGTGTAAAAACGTACGAAGCGATTGTCAAAGGTGAAAACGTTCCGGAACCAGGTGTTCCAGAATCATTCAAAGTATTAATTAAAGAACTTCAGAGTCTAGGAATGGATGTAAAAATTCTTTCAGGTGACGAAGAAGAAATTGAAATGCGCGATACGGAAGATGACGATGACTTACAACAAGTCGACACGTTAAACATTGTTCCTGAGCAAGCATTAGAATCAGAAAAAGTTGGTTCAAAAGAGTAATTATATAAATTAGTTGGAGCGCAACCATGCGCTCCCGCTTTTGTACGCAATAAGGGTAAAACCTGGAGATATCAAAAGGGAGGTAGGCCCCTTGCTGGATGTTAATAATTTTGAGTTTATGAAGATTGGTCTTGCTTCACCGGATAAAATCCGTTCATGGTCCTTCGGAGAAGTCAAAAAACCAGAAACGATTAACTATCGTACATTAAAGCCTGAAAAGGACGGCTTATTCTGCGAGCGGATTTTTGGTCCCACGAAGGATTGGGAATGTCATTGTGGAAAGTATAAGCGTGTCCGTTATAAAGGTGTCGTTTGTGATCGCTGTGGTGTGGAAGTCACACGAGCAAAAGTTCGTCGTGAACGTATGGGGCATATTGAGCTTGCTGCGCCAGTTTCACATATATGGTACTTTAAAGGAATCCCAAGCCGAATGGGACTTGTATTAGACATGTCTCCAAGAGCTTTGGAGGAAATTATCTACTTTGCTTCCTATGTAGTGACGGAATCAGGAGACACAGCTCTTGATAAGAAGCAGCTATTATCTGAAAAAGAATATCGTGCATATCGTGAAAAGTACGGAAACAAATTCCAAGCTGCCATGGGTGCAGAAGCAATTAAAAAACTTCTTTTCGATATCGATTTAGACAAGGAAGTAGATGGATTAAAAGAAGAATTAAGAAGCGCACAAGGTCAGCGTCGTACGCGTGCGATTAAACGTCTTGAAGTGTTAGAAGCATTCCGTGGATCTGGAAATGAGCCATCTTGGATGATTCTTGATGTTCTTCCTGTAATTCCTCCAGAACTTCGTCCAATGGTTCAATTGGACGGCGGGAGATTTGCAACATCTGACTTAAACGATTTATACCGCCGTGTTATTAACCGTAATAACCGCTTAAAGCGTTTATTAGATTTAGGGGCTCCAAGCATTATTGTTCAGAATGAAAAACGTATGCTTCAAGAAGCTGTCGATGCCTTGATTGATAACGGCCGCCGTGGACGTCCTGTTACAGGGCCGGGTAACCGTCCGTTGAAATCACTTTCTCATATGTTAAAAGGTAAACAAGGCCGTTTCCGTCAAAACTTGCTTGGTAAGCGTGTTGACTATTCAGGGCGTTCGGTTATCGTTGTAGGGCCAAACTTGAAAATGTTCCAATGTGGACTTCCGAAAGAAATGGCACTAGAACTATTTAAACCTTTCGTTATGAAGGAATTGGTTGAAAAAGGGTTAGCACATAACATTAAATCTGCAAAACGCAAAATAGAAAGAGTATCTCCAGACGTTTGGGATGTACTCGAAGATGTCATTAAAGAGCATCCAGTATTACTAAACCGTGCCCCTACACTTCATAGACTTGGGATTCAAGCATTTGAACCAACTCTTGTTGAAGGCCGGGCCATCCGTCTGCATCCACTTGTATGTACTGCATACAATGCCGATTTTGACGGTGACCAAATGGCGGTTCACGTACCGTTATCATCAGAAGCCCAAGCAGAAGCAAGACTATTAATGCTTGCAGCACAAAATATCTTAAACCCTAAAGATGGTAAGCCAGTTGTTACTCCTTCCCAAGATATGGTTTTAGGTAACTATTACTTAACTCTGGAAAGAGAAGGCGCAGTCGGCGAGGGTATGATTTTTAAAGATACAAGCGAAGCAATTCTCGCGTATCAAAATGGCTATGTTCATTTGCATACACGTGTAGCAGTGCATGCCGGTTCATTAGGAAATGAAACTTTCACAGAAGAACAAAATAATAAGCTATTAATCACAACAGTTGGTAAGCTTATTTTCAATGAAATTCTGCCGAAATCATTCCCATATATCAATGAACCGACTAGACAGAATCTAGAAGTTGAAACACCTGTAAAATATTTCGTTGAAAAAGGCGAAGATATTCAGGCGAAAATTCAGTCCATGCCATTGATTGATCCGTTTAAAAAGAAAATCCTTGGAAATATCATTGCTGAAGTATTTAAACGTTTCAAGATTACAGAAACGTCCAAAATGCTTGACCGCATGAAGGATTTAGGTTTTAGACATTCAACTAAAGCAGGTCTTACTGTTGGTGTAGCTGACATTGTCGTACTTCCTGAGAAGCAGGAAATTCTTCATGAAGCGCAAGGTAAAGTAGATAGCGTTATGAAGCAATTCAGACGTGGTCTTATTACCGAAGATGAGCGTTACGACCGCGTAATTGCTATCTGGAGTGCTGCAAAAGATACCATTCAAGGGAAACTAATGCAATCGTTGAATAAATCGAATCCAATCTTTATGATGAGTGATTCCGGAGCCCGTGGTAACGCATCTAACTTTACGCAGCTTGCTGGTATGCGTGGACTGATGGCCAACCCGGCTGGACGTATCATTGAGTTACCAATTAAATCAAGTTTCCGTGAAGGGTTAACTGTATTAGAGTACTTTATCTCGACACACGGTGCCCGTAAAGGTCTTGCTGATACAGCGCTTAAGACGGCTGACTCTGGTTACTTAACACGCCGACTAGTTGACGTGGCACAGGATGTCATTGTTCGTGAAGACGACTGTGGAACCGACCGCGGCTTTACAATTAGTGCCTTAAAAGACGGTAATGAGACAATTGAGGGATTAGATGAGCGTCTGATTGGTCGTTATGCACGTAAGGCGATCAAACATCCTGAAACAGGTGAAGTTTTTGTACCTGAAAATGGTTTGATTACCGAAGATTTAGCAGAAGCAATTGTGAATGCTGGAATTGAGACAGTAAAAATTCGTTCTGCATTTACATGTAACACTCGTCATGGTGTTTGTAAAAAATGCTATGGTCGAAATCTGGCAACAGGTCAAGAAGTTGAAGTTGGTGAAGCGGTTGGTATTATTGCTGCCCAATCTATCGGTGAGCCAGGTACTCAGTTAACAATGCGTACATTCCATACTGGTGGGGTTGCGGGAGACGATATTACACAAGGTTTACCACGTATCCAGGAAATTTTTGAAGCGCGTAACCCTAAAGGTCAAGCGGTTATTTCAGAAATTGATGGTGTTGTCGTTGGTATTAATGAGGGTCGTGATCGCCAGCATGAAATCGTTGTTCAAGGTGAAGTTGAATCTAGAACATACAATGCACCATATACTGCCCGCTTAAAAGTGGCTGTAAATGATAATGTAGCTCGTGGGGAAGAATTAACGGAAGGTTCTATTGATCCGAAAGAATTAATTAGAGTTAAAGACGTTACTTCTGTCCAAGAGTACTTATTGCGTGAAGTTCAAAAAGTATATCGTATGCAAGGGGTAGAAATTGGTGATAAGCACGTGGAAGTAATGGTTCGTCAAATGTTACGTAAAGTACGTGTTGGTGATGCGGGTGAAACAGATGTACTACCAGGTACACTTTTGGATATTCACCAGTTTACTGATGCAAACGAAAAGGCATTGATAGCAGGAAAAATGCCGGCAACAGGACGTCCTGTCTTACTTGGTATTACCAAAGCGTCGCTTGAAACTGATTCATTCCTATCTGCTGCATCCTTCCAAGAAACCACAAGGGTTCTTACAGATGCTGCAATTAAAGGCAAACGCGATGAATTACTTGGCTTAAAAGAAAATGTTATCATTGGAAAGCTTGTACCAGCTGGAACAGGAATGCAGCGTTACCGCAAAGCAGAGCCTGTCCTTCGCGATACAACTTCTGAAGAAACAGTGACAATTGATTAATGGAGATAAGGAATCTGCCCCCGCAGATTCCTTATTTTAAGAAAATATTAAATGTCGTGTTGACATCCTTTTATTAAGATGTTACTATATCAAAGGTGCTCCTATTCACCTGATACTTTGGAGGATATGAATGATGTCTTATGAAAAAGTATTACAGGCACAAAAGTTCGTTATAGGAACAAAACAAACAGTAAAGGCACTAAAAGAAGGTAATGTGAGAGAGTTGGTCATAGCTAGCGACGCTGATCCAAAGTTAACGTCTAAGGTTGTTGATGAGGCTCTTGAAATAAATGTTCCTATCCTTTATGTGGACTCGATGAAAAAACTCGGAAAAGCATGTGGGATTGAAGTTGGTGCTTCAACTGTTGCAATTATCAGCTAAAAGCGTTTTTGTAGATAGAAAGTCTGCAAAAACTTTGTTTTTGCGAAAAAATGAACCACCTGGATGTGTGGGCTTACAAATAATGAAGGGAGGAAACACAAATGCCTACTATTAACCAATTAGTGCGCAAGCCTCGTCAATCTAAAGAGGAAAAGTCAAAATCACCTGCGCTAAACAAAGGTTATAACAGCTTCAAAAAATCACAAACAAATGTATCTTCACCACAAAAACGCGGTGTGTGTACTCGTGTTGGTACAATGACTCCGAAGAAACCAAACTCAGCGTTACGTAAATATGCACGTGTACGTTTGACTAATGGTATTGAGGTGACAGCATACATTCCTGGTATTGGACACAATCTTCAAGAGCACAGCGTTGTTCTTATCCGTGGAGGACGTGTAAAGGATTTACCAGGGGTACGTTATCACATCGTACGTGGAGCACTTGATACAGCTGGTGTAAACAACCGTATGCAAGGACGTTCTAAATACGGTACAAAGAGACCAAAAGCAGCTAAGAAATAAAAACAACTTAAATAGAAGCTTCTTTGAAAGGAGGAAATATAATGCCACGTAAAGGTCCTGTAGCAAAAAGAGACGTGTTACCAGATCCACTTTACAACTCTAAATTAGTTACTCGTTTAATCAACAAGATGATGGTTGACGGTAAAAGAGGTAAGTCACAAGAAATTCTTTACTCTGCGTTCGATACAATTCGCGAACGTACTGGAAAAGAACCGATGGAAGTTTTTGAAGCAGCGCTTAAAAACATCATGCCTGTACTTGAAGTTAGAGCTCGCCGTGTAGGTGGTGCTAACTACCAAGTTCCAGTTGAGGTGCGTCCTGACCGCCGTTCAACTCTAGGTCTTCGTTGGTTAGTGAACTATTCACGTAACCGTGGAGAAAAAACGATGGAAGAGCGTTTAGCTAATGAAATCATGGATGCAGCAAACAACACAGGTGCATCTGTTAAAAAGCGTGAAGATACACACAAAATGGCAGAAGCAAACAAAGCGTTTGCTCACTATCGTTGGTAATCTAACCTTCAATATAAAAACTTTCAAACTAGGAAGGAGAAAGACCCAATGGCAAGAGAGTTCTCCTTAGCAAACACTCGTAATATCGGTATCATGGCTCACATTGATGCCGGTAAAACGACTACCACTGAGCGTGTCCTTTATTACACTGGTCGTATTCATAAGATCGGTGAAACTCATGAAGGTGCTTCTCAGATGGACTGGATGGAGCAAGAACAAGAGCGCGGAATTACAATCACTTCCGCAGCAACGACTGCACAATGGCATGGCCATCGTGTAAACATCATTGATACACCAGGACACGTAGACTTCACTGTTGAAGTTGAACGTTCACTTCGTGTACTTGATGGTGCAGTAGCAGTACTTGATGCACAATCAGGTGTTGAGCCTCAAACTGAAACAGTTTGGCGCCAAGCAACTACTTACGGTGTACCACGTGTCGTATTCGTAAACAAGATGGACAAAATTGGAGCTGACTTCCTATATTCTGTAGGAACGATCCATGACCGTCTTCAAGCGAATGCACATCCAATTCAGTTACCAATAGGTGCTGAAGATGAGTTTGAAGCAATCATTGACCTTGTGGAAATGAATGCAGTATTTTACGGAAATGACTTAGGTACTGATATCGAAGTACGTGAGATTCCAGAAGAATACATGGCTCAAGCTGAAGAATACCGTGAAAAGTTAGTCGAAGCAGTAGCTGAGTTAGATGAAGAATTAATGGAAAAATACCTTGGTGGAGAAGAAATCACTAAAGAAGAGCTAAAAGCAGCGATTCGTAAAGGTACTGTTAATGTAGAATTCTATCCAGTAATCTGTGGATCAGCATTCAAAAACAAAGGTGTTCAGCTAATGCTTGATGCAGTTATTGACTACCTTCCATCTCCATTAGATGTACCTGCAATCAAAGGTCACGCTATTGATGATGAAGATGAAGTTATTGAGCGTCATTCAAGCGATGAAGAGCCATTCTCTGCTCTTGCATTTAAAGTTATGACTGACCCTTATGTTGGTAAATTAACGTTCTTCCGCGTTTACTCTGGTACTCTAGAGTCTGGATCATATGTCCAAAACTCTACAAAAGGCAAGCGTGAGCGTATCGGACGTATCCTGCAAATGCATGCAAACAGCCGTCAAGAAATCTCAAAGGTTTTTGCCGGTGATATTGCTGCTGCTGTAGGTTTGAAAGATACAACTACTGGTGATACTCTATGTGACGAGAAAAACCTTGTTATCTTAGAGTCTATGCAATTCCCTGAACCAGTAATCCAACTTTCAGTTGAACCAAAATCAAAAGCAGACCAAGACAAGATGACAACTGCACTACAAAAGCTTCAAGAAGAAGATCCAACATTCCGTGCACACACTGACCAGGAAACTGGACAGGTTATCATCGCTGGTATGGGTGAACTTCACCTTGATATCATCGTTGACCGTATGCGTCGTGAATTTAAAGTTGAAGCTAATGTAGGTGCGCCTCAGGTTGCGTACCGCGAAACTTTCCGTGCATCTGCACAAGTTGAAGGTAAATTCGCACGTCAATCTGGTGGTCGTGGACAATACGGACACGTTTGGATCGAATTCTCTCCTAACGAAGAAGGTAAAGGATTCGAATTCGAAAACGGTATTGTCGGTGGTGTTGTTCCTCGTGAATACATCGCTCCAGTTCAAGCTGGTCTTGAAGATGCTCTACAACGTGGTGTTCTTGCTGGATATCCACTAGTTGATATTAAAGCAAGACTATTTGACGGATCATACCATGATGTTGACTCCTCTGAAATGGCGTTTAAAATTGCCGCATCTATGGCACTTAAAAATGCTGCTTCTAAGTGTAGTCCTGTTATCCTTGAACCGATGATGAGAGTAGAAGTAGTTATCCCAGAAGAATATCTTGGAGATATCATGGGACAAATCACTGCTCGCCGTGGTCGTGTTGAAGGTATGGAAGCACGTGGTAATGCACAGGTAGTTCGTTCAATGGTTCCACTTTCAGAAATGTTTGGTTATGCAACTGCACTTCGTTCTAGTACTCAAGGACGTGGAGTATTCTCCATGCACTTCGATCACTACGAAGAAGTACCAAAATCAGTTTCTGAAGAAATCATCAAAAAAAATAAAGGTGAATAATTGATTTTCATCTTTTGATAAAGTATAACTACTATGTAAGAAGTGGAAGTCGTGGGCTTGGGACAACCTTACTCACGGCTTACATAAAATAATAATAATTAAATTTTTATAATTTAGAGGAGGATTTCCTAATGGGTAAAGCTAAATTCGACCGTTCTAAGCCACACGTTAACATTGGTACAATTGGACACGTTGACCATGGTAAAACAACTTTAACAGCTGCAATCACTTCTGTACTTGCTAAAACAGGTAAAGCAGAAGCACGTGCATACGATCAAATCGATGGTGCACCAGAAGAAAAAGAACGTGGTATCACAATCTCTACTGCACACGTTGAGTATGAAACTGATAACCGTCACTATGCACACGTTGACTGCCCAGGACACGCTGACTATGTTAAAAACATGATCACTGGTGCTGCGCAAATGGACGGCGGTATCCTTGTAGTATCTGCAACTGATGGCCCAATGCCACAAACTCGTGAACACATTCTTCTTTCACGTCAAGTAGGTGTACCTTACCTTGTTGTATTCATGAACAAGTGTGACATGGTTGACGATGAAGAGCTTCTTGAATTAGTAGAAATGGAAATTCGTGATCTATTATCAGAATACGACTTCCCTGGTGATGACACTCCAGTTATCAAAGGTTCTGCTCTTAAAGCATTAGAAGGCGAAGCTGCGTGGGAAGAAAAAATCAATGAACTTATGTCTGCTGTTGATGAGTGGATTCCAACACCAACACGTGACACTGACAAACCTTTCATGATGCCTGTTGAGGATGTATTCTCAATCACTGGTCGTGGAACAGTTGCTACTGGACGTGTTGAGCGTGGAGTAGTTAAAGTTGGGGACGTAGTTGAAATCGTAGGTTTCACTGAAGAGCCAAAATCTACTACTGTAACAGGTGTAGAAATGTTCCGTAAACTTCTTGATTTCGCTGAAGCTGGTGACAACATCGGTGCCCTTCTTCGTGGTGTAGCACGTGAAGATATCGAACGTGGTCAAGTATTGGCTAAACCAAAGTCAATCACTCCACACACAAAGTTCAAAGCACAAGTTTACGTTTTATCAAAAGAAGAAGGTGGACGTCACACTCCATTCTTCTCAAACTACCGTCCACAATTCTATTTCCGTACTTCTGATATCACTGGTATTTGTATGCTTCCAGAAGGTACTGAAATGGTTATGCCTGGCGACCACATCGAAATGATCGTTGAACTTATCGCTCCAATCGCTATCGAAGAAGGAACTAAGTTCTCAATTCGTGAAGGTGGACGTACAGTAGGTTCAGGTTCAATCACTACAATCACTGAGTAATTTGAAACTACAGCTCCTAAGGTGCTGAGTGGATAATGATCAAAGATATGAAAGCAGATGGATGACGATCCATCTGCTTTTTTGTGTTGTTATTGAATACGCACGTAGTATTTGGCATACGGTTCTTAAGTCATTTTTCTCGAAGGAGACAAAAGAAGCCGATATGAATCCTCTATAATTGCTATAAGTTACAAAAAACTACTGTTGATGTTATTTAGAAGAGTTTATAAAGACTGATAGAAGCCAAAAATTTATGATGAGGTAGATAAGATGGGTCTATAAGAACCGTAAGAGGCAATAAAACTTCAAACAGGTCGATAAACAGTTGTAATATTACTAAAAATCCGTGTTTCTTCTATATATTAACATTCGAAATTATCTTATAACTACACATCAATTTGTATATTTCTGGAGATTGATAATAACTGTTGAAAAAGTGAATATCAGCCGCTATAATAGAAAAAGTGTTCGAAACAGAAACATAAAGAAAAAAATCGTAATAAGTGTTGCGTTTGCTTTATGTTTTATGTATAATAGACAATGTTGGTCTTTGACTGCGATGATGTGAAAGGTTGCTGACACACCCGGCCGCTTTGCCATGGCGAGTGTGTGAGGGAAATTTTCACTGAGAATGTCTATTTAGAAAATAGGCGAATAAAGGAGGGAAAATAATGGCAAAACAAAAAATTCGTATCCGTTTAAAAGCGTATGATCACAGAATCCTTGATCAATCTGCAGAAAAAATCGTTGAAACAGCAAAACGTTCAGGTGCGGCAGTTTCTGGTCCAATCCCGTTACCAACTGAAAAAACTGTTTACACAATTCTTCGTGCGGTTCATAAGTACAAAGATTCACGTGAGCAATTCGAACAACGGACACATAAGCGTCTAATCGACATCGTTAACCCAACTCCACAAACTGTTGATGCGTTGATGCGTTTAGATTTACCATCTGGTGTTGATATCGAAATTAAACTTTAATCAAAATAAATCATAAATAAAATAGGAGGTGTGACTTAAATGACCAAAGGAATCTTAGGAAGAAAGATTGGTATGACTCAAGTATTTGCTAGTAATGGTAACTTAATTCCTGTAACTGTAGTTGAGGTAGCTCCAAACGTAGTACTTCAAAAGAAATCAGTTGAAAGTGACGGTTATGTTGCAGTTCAAGTTGGTTTTGAAGACAAACGTGAAAAGTTAGCTAACAAACCAGAAAAAGGCCATGTTGCTAAAGCTAATACTGCTCCTAAGCGCTTCGTTCGCGAATTCCGCGGGGATGACTTAGCAAGCTATGAAGTTGGTCAAGAAGTCAAAGTTGATATTTTCGCTGCAGGAGATATCGTAGATGTAACAGGAATCTCAAAGGGTAAAGGTTTCCAAGGTGTAATCAAACGCCACGGACAATCACGCGGCCCAATGGCTCACGGTTCTCGTTATCACCGTCGTCCAGGTTCAATGGGACCTGTTGCTCCAAACCGCGTTTTCAAAGGTAAATTATTACCAGGACGTATGGGTGGAGAACAAATCACTGTACAAAACCTTGAAATCGTTAAGGTTGACACAGAGCGTAACTTACTTTTAATCAAAGGTAACGTACCAGGCGCTAAAAAAGCTCTATTAAAAATTAAAGGTGCAATTAAAGCATAGTCACCCTTTTAGAAAGGAGGAACAAAGAATGCCTAAAGTAGCATTATTAAACCAAACTGGATCTCAAGTTGGAGATATCGAACTTAATGATTCTGTATTTGGTATTGAGCCTAACCAACACGTATTATTCGAAGCGATTGTTATGCAAAGAGCTTCATTACGTCAAGGAACTCATAAAACTAAAATTCGTTCTGAAGTACGCGGCGGTGGTCGTAAGCCATGGCGTCAAAAAGGAACTGGACGCGCTCGTCAAGGGTCTATCCGTTCTCCACAATGGCGCGGAGGTGGTACTGTTTTCGGTCCAACACCACGCAGCTACGCATACAAATTACCGAAAAAGGTTCGTCGTTTAGCGATTAAATCTGCGCTTTCTTCTAAAGTGTTAGAAGAGAACATCTTAGTGTTAGATTTATTAACTTTCGATGCTCCTAAAACAAAAGAATTCAAGACTGTATTAAGTGGTCTTTCTGTAGAGAAAAAAGCGTTAATCGTTACTGCGGATCTTGATGAAAATGTAGCATTATCTGCACGCAACATTCCTGGTGTTACAGTAGTAACTGCTGACGGAATTAACGTATTAGATGTTGTTAATCATGAGAAATTAATCATGACTAAAGCAGCGGTTGAAAAAGTAGAGGAGGTGCTTGCATAATGGATGCACGCGATATCATTAAGCGCCCCGTTATCACTGAACGTTCTACTGACCTAATGGGTGAGAAAAAATATACTTTTGAAGTAGATGTTAAAGCTAACAAAACACAAGTTAAAGATGCTATCGAAGAAATCTTTAGCGTAGATGTTGAGAAAGTAAACATCATGAACTACAAAGGTAAATTCAAGCGTATGGGAAAATTCGGTGGTTACACAAACAAACGTCGTAAAGCTATTGTAAAATTAACTGCTGATAGCAAAGAAATCGAATTCTTTGAAGCATAAGAACCTATCAAGAAGAGGAGGGAAATAAAATGGCGATTAAAAAGTACAAACCTACCTCCAATGGTCGTCGCGGAATGACTACTTCTGATTTCGCAGAAATCACAACTAGTACTCCAGAAAAATCTCTTTTAGCTCCAATCAAGAGAAAAGGCGGCCGTAATAACCAAGGTAAGTTAACTGTTCGTCATCAAGGTGGCGGTCACAAACGTCAATATCGTTTAATTGACTTTAAACGTAACAAAGATGGCATTCCAGGACGCGTTGCTACAATTGAGTATGATCCAAACCGTTCTGCAAATATCGCATTAATCAATTACGTGGATGGAGAAAAGCGTTATATCTTAGCTCCTAAAAATCTAGTAGTTGGAATGGAAGTAATGTCTGGCGCTGAGGCAGATATTAAAGTAGGTAACGCACTTCCATTAGCAAACATTCCTGTTGGTACAGTAGTACACAACATCGAATTAAAACCAGGAAAAGGCGGCCAGTTAGTTCGTTCTGCTGGAACAAGCGCTCAAGTACTAGGTAAAGAAGGTAAATACGTATTAGTACGTTTAAATTCTGGTGAAGTTCGTATGATTCTTGCTGAATGCCGCGCTACAGTTGGTCAAGTAGGTAATGAACAACACGAATTAATCAACATTGGTAAAGCAGGTCGTTCTCGTTGGTTAGGCAAGCGCCCAACTGTTCGTGGATCTGTAATGAACCCTAACGATCACCCACACGGTGGTGGTGAAGGACGTTCACCAATCGGACGTAAATCACCAATGTCTCCATGGGGTAAACCAACTCTTGGATACAAAACTCGTAAAAAGAAGAACAAATCAGATAAATTTATCGTACGTCGTCGTAAAAAATAACGTGATATTCCTACGGTTCAAAGAAAGAACCGTAGAACAGTCACGAAGGGAGGTTCCTTCATGGGTCGCAGCTTAAAAAAAGGACCATTCGTTGATGATCATTTAATGGTTAAGGTAGAAAAGTTGAACGAGACTGAAAGCAAACAAGTTATTAAAACTTGGTCACGTCGTTCTACAATATTCCCGCAATTTATTGGCCATACTATCGCAGTATATGATGGTCGTAAACACGTACCTGTATATGTTACTGAAGACATGGTAGGACACAAGCTTGGAGAGTTTGCTCCAACTCGTGCATACAAGGGTCATGGTAATGATGACAAGAAAACAAGACGTTAAGAGAGGAGGGCATCCAAATGCAAGCTAAAGCTGTTGCAAGAACAGTTCGTATTGCTCCTCGTAAAGCACGTTTAGTCGTTGATTTAATCCGAGGTAAGCAAATTGGTGAAGCTGTGGCGATTTTAAATCTCACTCCTAAGGCTGCTTCTCCAATCGTAGAAAAAGTATTAAAATCAGCTATGGCAAACGCTGAGCACAACTATGAAATGGACGTTAACAATCTAGTTGTAGCACAAGCATTCGTTGACGAAGGACCAACCTTAAAACGTTTCCGTCCTCGCGCTATGGGCCGTGCAAGCCAGATCAACAAACGCACTAGCCACATCACAATCGTATTATCAGAAAAGAAGGAGGGATAAGCTGTGGGTCAAAAAGTAAATCCTGTCGGTTTGCGTATTGGAATCATCCGTGATTGGGAATCTAAATGGTACGCAGGCAAAGACTTCGCTACTCTTTTACACGAAGACCTTAAAATTCGTGAATACATCACGAAGCGTTTAAAAGATGCTTCTGTTTCTAAAGTAGAAATCGAACGTGCTGCAAACCGTGTAAACGTAACAGTGCATACAGCTAAGCCTGGTATGGTTATTGGTAAAGGCGGTACTGAAGTTGAAGCACTTCGTAAAGCATTAAATCAATTAACTGGTAAACGAGTTCACATCAACATCCTTGAAATCAAGAGAGCTGACGTTGATGCGAAATTAGTTGCTGAAAATATTGCTCGTCAATTAGAAAATCGTGTATCTTTCCGTCGTGCACAAAAGCAAGCAATTCAACGTGCTATGCGCGCTGGTTCAAAAGGTATCAAAACACAAGTATCTGGTCGTCTTGGCGGTGCAGATATCGCTCGTGCTGAACATTACAGCGAAGGAACTGTTCCACTTCATACACTTCGTGCTGATATCGACTATGCTACTGCTGAAGCCGATACTACTTATGGTAAGCTTGGCGTAAAAGTATGGATCTATAAGGGAGAAGTCCTTCCTACTAAGAAGAAATCTGTGGAAGGAGGCAAATAATATGTTATTGCCAAAACGCGTAAAATATCGCCGTCAACATCGTGGTAACATGCGTGGTAACGCAAAAGGCGGTACAGAAGTGACATTCGGTGAATTCGGCCTACAAGCTTTAGAAGCTTCATGGATTACGAACCGCCAAATCGAGGCAGCACGTATTGCGATGACACGTTACATGAAACGTGGCGGTAAAGTTTGGATCAAAATTTTCCCTCACAAGCCTTACACTGCTAAACCTCTAGAAGTACGGATGGGTTCCGGTAAAGGGGCACCAGAAGGCTGGGTAGCTGTTGTTAAGCCTGGAAAAATCATGTTCGAAATCGCTGGCGTTTCTGAAGAAATTGCTCGTGAAGCACTTCGACTTGCAATGCACAAACTTCCTGTTAAGTGTAAGTTTGTAAAACGAGAAGAAATTGGTGGTGAATCAAATGAAAGCTAATGAACTTCGTGACCTAACCACTGCTGAAATTGAACAAAAAGTAAAATCTTTAAAAGAAGAGCTTTTCAACCTTCGCTTTCAATTGGCGACAGGACAACTTGAAAACACTGCTCGCATTCGTGAAGTACGCAAAGCGATCGCTCGTATGAAAACAGTTGTTCGTGAAAGAGAAATCAACGTTAACAAGTGATTATTGAAGGGAGGTTCACACAATGAGTGAACGTAACCAACGTAAAGTTTACACAGGACGCGTTGTTTCTGACAAGATGGATAAAACTGTAACTGTTCTTGTTGAAACACAAAAAATGCATCCTTTATATGGTAAACGCGTTAAGTACTCTAAGAAGTATAAAGCTCATGATGAGCAAAACGAAGCGAAAATCGGCGATGTAGTTCGTATCATGGAAACTCGTCCGCTTTCAGCTACAAAGCGTTTCCGTTTAATTGAAATTGTAGAAAAAGCAGTTATTATTTAATTGTTCGGATTAAGCTTCATTCCGAAGGGAGGTTACACACATGATTCAACAAGAATCACGTTTAAAAGTTGCTGACAACTCTGGTGCTCGTGAGGTGCTAACGATTAAAGTTCTTGGTGGTTCAGGCCGTAAGTTTGCTGGTATCGGTGACGTTATCGTCTGTACAGTAAAACAAGCAACACCAGGTGGCGTTGTTAAAAAAGGTGACGTTGTTAAAGCAGTTATTGTTCGTACAAAGAGCGGTGCTCGTCGTCCAGACGGTTCATACATTCGTTTTGATGAAAACGCATGTGTAATTATCAAAGATGATAAGAGCCCACGTGGAACACGTATCTTCGGACCTGTTGCCCGTGAACTTCGCGACAACAACTTTATGAAAATTGTTTCTCTTGCTCCAGAAGTATTATAATTTTAAAATCAATTGCCTTTAAGGAGGTGCGCACAGATGCATGTAAAAAAAGGTGATCAAGTAAAAGTCATCTCTGGCAAGGATAAAGGCAAAACAGGTGTAATCCTAGCTGCTTATCCTAAAGATAGCCGTGTACTAGTTGAAGGTATAAACATTGTGAAAAAACACTCTAAACCTTCTCAAGTGAATCCACAAGGCGGAATTATCAGCTTTGAGGCTCCTATCCATGTATCAAACGTTATGCCTATCGATCCTAAAACTGGTAACCCAACTCGTGTAGGTTCCACAACGGTTGATGGCAAGAAAGTACGCGTAGCAAAATCCGGTGAAGTTTTAGATAAATAGTTTAAAATTTAGAAGGGAGGTACAATAAGTGAACCGCCTAAAAGAAAAATTTGTAAAAGAAGTTACTCCTGCTCTTATGAGCAAGTTCAATTATAAATCAGTTATGGAAGTTCCTAAACTTGAGAAAATCGTCGTGAATATGGGCGTTGGTGACGCAGTTGCAAACGCAAAAGCACTCGATAACGCGGTTGAAGAACTTTCAACAATCACAGGTCAAAAACCTGTCGTTACACGTGCGAAAAAATCTATCGCTGGCTTCCGTCTTCGTGAAGGTATGCCGATCGGTGCTAAGGTTACCCTTCGCGGTGAACGCATGTACGAATTCTTGGATAAATTAGTTTCCGTTTCATTACCTCGTGTACGTGACTTCCGTGGTATCTCTAAAAAAGCATTCGACGGTCGTGGTAACTACACTCTAGGTGTTAAAGAACAATTAATCTTCCCTGAAATTGATTACGATAAAGTAAGCAAAGTTCGTGGTATGGATATCGTTATCGTAACAACTGCAAAAACTGATGAAGAATCTCGTGAACTTTTAACTCAATTTGGAATGCCATTCCAAAAGTAATCCTTAAATAAGGGAGGCGAAAACGTGGCTAAAAAGTCAATGATTGCGAAACAACAACGCACGCCTAAATTCAAAGTACAAGAGTATACACGCTGCGAACGTTGTGGTCGTCCACACTCTGTATATCGTAAATTTAAGCTTTGCCGTATTTGTTTCCGTGAATTAGCATACAAAGGACAAATTCCTGGTGTCAAAAAAGCTAGCTGGTAAAACCCCAAGTCTGGGAAGGAGGTAAAAATAATGGTCATGACAGATCCAATTGCTGATTTGCTAACTCGCATTCGTAATGCGAATATGGTGCGTCACGAAAAGTTAGAAGTGCCTGCTTCTAATATGAAAAAAGAAATTGCTGAAATTTTAAAGCGCGAAGGTTTCGTACGTGACGTCGAATTTATCGAAGACAACAAACAAGGTATCATCCGTATCTTCTTAAAATACGGTGCTAGTAACGAACGTGTTATTACTGGTCTTAAGCGCATAAGCAAGCCTGGACTTAGAGTTTACGCAAAATCAACTGAGGTACCACGCGTTCTTAACGGTCTTGGTATCGCATTAGTATCAACATCACAAGGTGTTATTACAGATAAAGAAGCTCGTGCAAAACAAATCGGCGGAGAAGTATTAGCTTACGTTTGGTAATTGAGCTTTTGAATGAATGGAGGTGCACTAAATGTCTCGCGTAGGAAAAAAACCAATTGTTATTCCAGCAGGAGTAACAGTTACTTTAAATAACAATACTGTTACAGTTAAAGGACCTAAAGGTGAACTTACTCGTACATTCCACACTGATATCACCATCACTGTGGAAGAGAATCTTGTAACAATCACTCGTCCTTCTGATGCGAAAGAACACCGCGCATTACATGGAACTACTCGTGCCGTGCTTGCGAACATGGTTGAAGGTGTATCTACTGGCTTCACTAGAGGCCTAGAGTTAATCGGGGTTGGATACCGTGCGCAAAAGCAAGGTAACAAACTTGTATTAAACGTTGGATACTCTCATCCAGTTGAGATCGAAGCTGAAGAGGGACTTGAAATCGAAGTTCCTGCAAACACAAAAATCGTTATCAAAGGTACTGACAAAGAACGTGTTGGTGCATTAGCAGCGAATATTCGCGGAGTTCGTCCTCCAGAGCCGTATAAAGGCAAAGGAATTCGTTACGAAGGTGAATTTGTTCGTCGTAAAGAGGGTAAAACCGGTAAGTAATGCCGCATAGGTAAACGAAAGGAGTGACGTAAATGATTACGAAGCAAGATAAAAACGCTACTCGCAAGAAAAGACACGCTCGTGTTCGTGCGAAACTTAGCGGTACTTCTGCTCGTCCACGTCTAAATGTGTTTCGTTCTAACAAACATATTTATGCTCAAGTAATTGATGATATTAACGGAGTAACTTTAGCAAGTGCTTCTACTTTAGATAAAGACTTTGGTTTAGAATCTACAAACAACGTTGAGGCTGCACAAAAGGTCGGAGAATTAGTCGCTAAACGTGCTGTAGATAAAGGTATCTCTTCTATTGTCTTTGACCGTGGCGGATACCTATACCATGGACGTATTCAAGCATTAGCTGATGCTGCCCGTGAAAACGGCTTACAATTCTAATAGACAAAGGAGGGACACAAAAAGATGCGTCGTATTGATCCAAACAAACTTGAACTAGAAGAACGCGTAGTCACGGTTAACCGTGTTGCGAAAGTTGTTAAAGGTGGACGTCGTTTCCGCTTCACAGCCCTTGTTGTTGTAGGCGATAAAAACGGCCACGTTGGTTTCGGTACTGGTAAAGCTCAAGAAGTACCTGATGCTATTCGTAAAGCCATCGAAGATGCAAAGAAAAACTTAGTCGAAGTACCAATGGTTGGAACAACCATTCCTCACCAAGTAATTGGACGTTTTGGTGCTGGTGAAATCCTTCTAAAACCTGCTTCTGAAGGTACAGGAGTTATCGCTGGTGGACCAGTTCGTGCCGTACTAGAATTAGGCGGAGTTGCTGACATTCTTTCTAAATCATTAGGAACTAACACTCCAATTAACATGGTACGTGCTACAATTGACGGTTTAAAACAATTAAAACGTGCTGAAGACGTAGCAAAACTACGTGGTAAATCAGTAGAAGAACTGTTAGGATACGGGGGGAAATAAAATGGCGAATAAACTATCAGTTACCCTCACTCGCAGCTTGATTGGCCGTCCTGGCGATCAACGTGAAACAGTTAAAGCTCTTGGACTACGTAAATTAAATCAAACAGTTGAGCACCCAGATAACGCTGCTATTCGCGGTATGATTACCAAAGTTGCTCACCTTGTTACAGTAAAAGAACAATAATTGATTGTTTTCTTTCATAAGGAGGTGCCAATATGAAACTTCATGAATTAAAGCCTGCTGAAGGTTCTCGTAAAGAGCGCAAGCGTTTAGGACGTGGTATCGGATCTGGTCAAGGTAAAACTGCTGGTAAAGGTCACAAAGGTCAAAATGCTCGTTCTGGTGGCGGTGTACGTCTAGGTTTTGAAGGTGGTCAAACACCTTTATACCGTCGTTTACCAAAACGTGGATTTACAAACATCAGCCGTAAGGAATATGCAATTGTAAATCTTGACGCTTTAAATCGCTTTGTTGAAGGTACAGAAGTTACTCCAGAACTTCTTATCGAATCAGGCGTAGTAAGTAACGAAAAAGCAGGAATCAAGGTTCTTGCAAAAGGGACACTAGAGAAAAAGTTGACTGTAAAAGCTCACAAATTCTCCTCTGCTGCTAAGGAAGCTATCGAAGCTGCTGGTGGAAACACTGAGGTGATCTAATGTTCCAGACATTCTCCAATTTTATGCGCGTGGGTGAGATAAGACGTAAGATCATATTCACCCTTTTAATGTTAGTCGTATTTCGATTAGGTACATTTATCCCAGTACCCAATGTTAATGCTGATGTACTAGCTAACCAAGATAAGCTAAGTGTTTTCGGTATATTAAATACTTTTGGCGGTGGAGCATTAAAACAATTCTCCATCTTTGCAATGGGTATCATGCCGTACATTACAGCTTCGATTATTATTCAACTCCTTCAAATGGACGTTGTACCGAAATTTACAGAATGGTCTAAGCAAGGTGAATCAGGTCGTCGTAAGATTGCCCAATTTACTCGTTATTTTACTGTCGTTCTTGGATTTATCCAAGCATTAGGTATGTCCTACGGTTTTAATAACTTAGCTAGCGGCCAGTTGATTGAAAATCCTGGAATTGGTACTTATTTATTGATTGCGGTTGTTTTAACAGCTGGTACATCATTTTTAATGTGGTTAGGGGAACAGATTACCGAAAAAGGTGTTGGTAATGGAATTTCTATTATCATCTTTGCCGGGATCGTGGCTGGAATGCCATCCACTATTAATCAAATCTATGTGCAACAATTTGAGAATGCAGGGGAAGCATTATTCTTACGTATTGTTACGGTAATTCTAATCGCACTAGCGGTTGTTGCTATCGTAGTTGGTGTTATCTTTATCCAACAAGCAAATCGTAAGATACCTATTCAATATGCAAAACGCGTAGTAGCTGGTCGTAATCCAGTTGGAGGACAATCCACTCACATGCCATTAAAAGTTAATGCTGCGGGTGTTATTCCAGTTATCTTTGCCGTTTCATTTATTGTAACGCCTAGAACGGTTGCGTCATTCTTCCCAACGAATGATGTAACACTTTGGATTACTAAAGTATTTGATTATACTCATCCAATCGGGATGACTTTATATGCGGCATTAATTATCGCGTTCACTTATTTCTATGCTTTTATTCAAGTTAACCCTGAACAAGCAGCGGAGAACTTACAAAAGCAAAGCGGCTATATTCCTGGAATTCGTCCAGGAAAGAGTACGCAAGAATACCTAACGCGCGTCTTATACCGTTTAACTTTTGTCGGTGCACTCTTCCTTGCAGTTATTGCGGTATTGCCGATGTTATTTATTTCAATAGCTAACCTTCCGCAATCAGCTCAAATCGGTGGAACAAGTTTGTTAATCGTCGTCGGTGTTGCACTTGATACGATGAAACAACTTGAAGCACAATTAGTTAAACGTCATTATAAAGGATTTATTAAGTAAAGGTTTTAGGGGCCAAAGCTCCCTAAAACCCATTTAAAGCACGAGGGGGGAACACGTGTGAATTTAGTATTAATGGGGCTTCCAGGTGCCGGTAAAGGTACTCAAGCTGAAAGAATCGTCGAGCAATACGGCATCCCTCATATCTCTACTGGCGATATGTTCCGTGCAGCGATGAAAGAAGGAACAGAACTAGGTTTACAAGCGAAATCATTCATGGATAAAGGCGAACTTGTTCCTGATGAAGTAACAATCGGCATTGTTCGTGAGCGTTTAAGCAAGGATGATTGTCAAAAAGGTTTTCTTTTAGATGGCTTCCCTAGAACTGTACCTCAAGCAGAGGCGTTGGAAAATCTATTAGTTGATTTAAATAAAAAAATCAATTATGTATTTAATATTAATGTTGATAAAGAATTATTAATGGCTCGTTTGACTGGACGTCGTATCTGTAAAGAATGTGGATCTACTTATCATTTAGAGTTTAATCCTCCTAAACAAGAGGGTGTATGCGATCGCTGCGGCGGGGAGTTATACCAAAGAGCGGATGATAATTCAGAAACTGTTCAAAATCGTTTAGACGTAAATATCAAACAACAAGAACCATTGTTAACTTTTTATGAAACTAAAGGATATCTTCGTACAATCGATGGTCAGCAGGATATTAACAAGGTATTCGCTGATATCGAGCAATTACTTGGGGAATTACATTAATGACCATAAGTAAATCCGTACGAACGACTCTCGACCATCTCTTCACTAAGATTCAAAAGTATGTGAAAGCAAATAGCTTTTCTATTGTACGGAGTATGTAGGACCGAGAGTTGGGCAAGACTTACATGAGGAATTAATTTATTCCTAATTATGTAGAATTTACTTGCGGACAGAAGAAGAACAATATGTTAATATTATAAGGTTGCTATTTGTGTACGAATAAGAAGAGTTGTATTGTATTTACAATTTTTGAATTGAGAAGGGAGACGAGATCGATGGCGAAAGATGATGTAATTGAAATTGAAGGTAAAGTCATTGAAACATTGCCAAATGCAATGTTCAAGGTAGAATTAGAAAATGGTCATACCGTGCTAGCGCATGTTTCTGGTAAAATACGAATGCATTTCATTCGGATCCTTCCGGGTGACAAAGTGACTGTTGAGCTTTCTCCATATGACTTAACACGCGGAAGAATTACTTACCGCTTTAAATAATGCTTGCACTCCGTACTACTAAGGAGGTTAGGATAATAATGAAAGTAAGACCATCTGTTAAACCGATCTGCGAAAAGTGTAAAGTTATCCGTAGACGCGGCAAAGTTATGGTTATCTGTGAAAACCCTAAACATAAACAAAAACAAGGTTAATTTTGAAGGAGGTGCGCATTTTCTATGGCACGTATTGCTGGTGTAGATATTCCACGTGAAAAACGTGTAGTTATCTCTTTAACATACATTTATGGAATTGGTAAAAACACTGCACAAAAAGTATTAGCAGAAGCTGGTGTTTCTGAAGATACACGTGTACGTGATTTAACAGAAGACGAATTAAACAAAATCCGTGACATCATCGACAAGTTAAAAGTTGAAGGTGACCTTCGCCGTGAAATTTCTCTTAACATTAAGCGTTTAATGGAAATCGGCTGCTACCGCGGATTACGTCATCGTCGTGGTTTACCAGTTCGTGGACAAAATACGAAAAACAACGCTCGTACTCGCAAAGGTCCTCGTAAGACTGTAGCGAACAAGAAGAAGTAATCGGCAAAGGAGGTAATTTAAATGGCACGTAAAACAAATACACGTAAACGTCGTGTTAAAAAGAATATTGAATCTGGTATTGCTCATATTCGTTCAACTTTTAACAATACGATTGTAACTATTACTGATGTTCATGGTAATGCAATTTCATGGTCAAGTGCAGGTGCGCTTGGATTTAGAGGTTCTCGTAAATCTACACCATTTGCGGCACAAATGGCGGCTGAAACAGCAGCTAAGACTTCTATTGAACATGGTATGAAAACTCTTGAAGTTACTGTTAAAGGACCTGGTGCAGGCCGTGAAGCTGCAATCCGTGCTCTTCAAGCTGCTGGTCTTGAAGTAACTGCTATCAAAGACGTAACACCTGTTCCTCATAATGGATGCCGTCCACCAAAACGTCGTCGTGTTTAATTTTTCTGTATAGATTCTGTATCATATGTCTATAATGGGATATGATATTAATTTTTTGCACTCTTACAGAAGATTTATTCCAGTTGTTGTGCACAAAACGGGAACGTATACATGGGGACTTTAATTAGTATACAAGCTAATTTGAAGTTTCGACGTT
>NZ_JMLP01000028.1 GCF_000686805.1 Bacillus sp. UNC41MFS5
GCTATTAGAACAACGGCGTTCATAATATGGTCAGCACCTGGAATCCCTATCATTTGAAAGACCATCACAAACGGACTTTCAGGCACCCCGTTTACTTCGTTCCAAGGAATTAAACTAACGATGATGAAAAATGGAATGATATAGAAAGAAATGATCCTGACCAATGTACTGCGAACGGCTTTTGGAACCACTTTTTCAGGATTTTTCGTTTCTGCCAATGTGACCCCGATAATTTCTGTACCGCCATATGAATAAATTACCACCAGCATCGCAGTGATTAAACCTGTTGATCCATTCGGAAAGAAACCGCCATAGTCAGTCAAATTAGAGAAACCGACTGCTGTATGATCACCAAACGTCACGAGCAGCAACAATAATCCCGCCATGATGAACACAATGATGACGGTAATTTTAATTAAAGCAAGCCAGTACTCCGTTTCAGCAAAAACCTTTACTGATAGCAAGTTGATTGCTGTAACTAAAACAGAAACAGCTAATGCCAGTATCCAGATTGGATATTTAGGCAGCCAATATTGAATGAAAATAGCCGCAACGACTGATTCGGCCGTGATGTTCAATACCCACATTTTCCAATAGATCCAATCAAGGAAATAGGCAGGATACTCTCCTAAAATAGATTGGACAAGATCCCTGAATGTTCTTGCACCGGTATTACGGACCGCCATTTCAGCTAAACCTTGCATGATGAATAATAGGATGATGCCCCCTATCAAGTAAGCAATTAGTACGGATGGGCCTGCCATATCAATTGCTGAACTGCTTCCTTTAAATAAACCTGCCCCAATGGCACCGCCTAATGCCATCATCGTAATATGCCTTGATAGTAATAAGTGAAAACATTCACAAATAATTATGGTAATCGCTTACATAATAATATATAATTATATTAAAAATACAACTTGTGAGGTGAAACCGCATGAAAGAATATATTTTTCTTCTAGAAGAACCTGTTGGTACCAGAGAAATTAAAATTTTAGCATCAGGAATGATGGATGCCTTCAAAAAAGCAAAGGAATTTCGAAAAAATATTGTTCAAGATACGAAAGCAAAGGTCAATATGATCTTAAAAGGTGTTAGATATACGGATTAACCTAATAAAAATATATTGAAAGGAAACATCCTAAACTATATGTTCTTATTAAGATTAATAGTAGACAAATAAAGGAGAACACATTCGCTGATTAACGAAATGTGTTCTCCTTTTAATTTATAATAATATAAACATCCAGTCTCATTTTCAGCACTTATCTTTTTCACCTATTAAGAGTGGTGCTTTTATCTCGGATACGTGCAAGACCTGTGCTATTTACCAGCCATACGCCTGAAAGTACCAATATTATTCCCAACAATGTAATAGCATTTAAACTTTCCTTTAAAAATAGGACCCCTGATAGAGTACCAACTACAGGTACAATAAACAGAGAAATGGATGCTTTGCTAGCTTCCATTTTTGAAAGAATAAAAGACCATATAACAAAAGCCAGTGCAGAGGCCAAAATTCCGGAATATAAAAGGTATACTAAAGCCAAAAGACTCCAATGTGACGGTCCATGTTCAAAACTAAAAGAATACAAAAATAAGCCAATAGCTCCCGCACCCATTTGCCAAGTAGTAAATTGAACAGTATCACAGCCTTGCAACTTTGTTTTAAAAATTAAACTGGATAACGCCCATGTTATAGCCGAGCTTAACGCAAGAATGGGAGCCCATATATTTTCTCCAAAATGTATATCCATGGATAAAAACAACCCCAAAATTCCGATCAAGATTCCACCTGCCTTAGCAGCGGTTAATTTATCTCCAGGAATAAAGTAATGAGCCATAAGTGATAGAAACAATGGCATGCTATAGGTTAGAACAGACGTAAGCCCCGCGTTTATATAATTTAAAGAAATTTGTATGGCAATGTTAAAATAAGTTGTCTGCAGAATACCGCATAGAATATACCATTTAAGTTCCCGTTTGCTTGGAAGAGGGATTTTTTTAAACCAGGTTAACCCAAAAAGTACAATGGCCCCAAGTAAAAATCGATAAGCAGCAAACAAAACAGGTGGGAACACGTCATTACCCATTTTCATAATAACAAAATTAAAACCCCAAATAATACACAAAAAAAGCATCATTCCGTTCATTAATGATTCCCCCCCCATTTCTTTTAGTATAATTAAAATTCAAAATTTTTAACTCGTTCCTCTTTTTAGGAGCCAATTCCTCTAGTTTTTCAACGAGGACGAGAAAAAGGACCTTTTTGGTCCTTTTTCAGAATTCCATAAAAATGGTATCGACAATCTTATTAATGTGAATTTCTGCTGTATTTAATGAATGGATATTCAAATCCTCGTTTTTGATGATCATAGGAAGTTCTGTGCAGCCCAATACGATTCCTTGTATACCGTCTCTATCAATCATTTGATGGATTATATTTAAAAAACCTTTTTTTGTTTCGTTATTCACAATCCCATTCTCTAATTCTTCTACAATTTTTCTATGAATGTAGTCCTGTTCCGATTGATTCGGTACTACAATTTCTATGTTTTGAGTAGTAAATGGTTTTTTGAAAAAATCATTTTTCATCGTAAACTTAGTTCCGATAAGACCAATCTTTTCTAATCTTAATTCCTTTGCTTTTAAATATGTTTCTTCTACAATGCTTATCATTGGTACTTGAACTTTTTGTTGAAATTGTTCAAAAACAATATGTGGTGTGTTTCCACACATCACCACAAAATCAGCACCAACACTTTCTAATTTTAAAACAGCATCCGTTAAGTAATGAATGACCTCTTGTGTCTGACCATTTATTCATATTAAACATCTTGTACATATTAATACTGTTAATAAATAGTTCCGGTAAATCTTCTTTACTACCTATCTCTTCTTGAAATTTAGAAATAATCGATTGGTAATAATATACTGTTGCTTCAGGTCCTATCCCTCCAACAATTCCAACCTTTTTCATCCGATCAGTCCCTTATATGTAAATTAGAATTTTCCCCACTACTTACCATTCATTTATTAAGACGACCTTTCCAATTGCCTTCTTAGATTCCAGTAAAGTATGTGCTTCCTTCACTTCATCAAAATTAAAAACTCTTTCATCGACTAAAGGCTGAAGTTTCCCTTCCTCTACAAGCTTCGTTACTTCTCTCAAAATCTTCCCGTATTCCTGCCTTTTCTCCCTATTAATTACTTTTAAAAGCATGAAGGTAATATGTAAGTTTAGTGCCTTGGCATGAAGTGGAGACAAATCATGCGTTGAGCGCGCCGCGATTGCTAATACTGTTCCGAATGTGGCAGCAGCTTGGAACGATTGATCGAGATTTTCGCCACCAACAGTATCAAACACAATGTCAAACCCTTTTCCATCTGTATGTTCCTTAACGTACTCCTCCACTGATTGTTCCCGATAATTAATGGACACATCTGCACCCAAACGCCTTCCTATGCTTAACTTTTCCTCAGATGAAGCCGTGGTGAACACTTTGGCACCGGCTAGCTTTGCTAGTTGAATGGCCACATGACCTACCCCGCCTGTGGCTGCATGAACAAGGACTGTTTGTCCGTTTTGAATATTTGCACGATTATAAAGTGACTCCCATGCAGTAATTGTTACTAGAGGAAGCGCCGCTGCTTGTGCCATCGTAACATTTCTTGGTTTAAGAGCTAAAAGCTGCACATCCGCAAGCATATATTCTGCAAGGGCACCTCCTGTTCCTTTAAAACCACCTGCGCAACCAAAGACTTCATCACCGACCTTAAACTCTGTTATTCCTTCTCCAACCTCTATAACAACTCCTGCTACATCCCCGTGTAACACTGCCGGAAACTCTGGTGAAACTGCTGGTACCGCTCCGTCGCGAACCTTTGTATCAATCGGATTTACACTTGTTGCTTTTACTTGAATAACAACATGCCCAGGAATTGCTTCAGGCTTAGGAAGCTCAGCAATCTCGAAAACAGATGGATCTCCAAATCTTTTAATCACTTGTGCTTTCATTTGTTATCACACTCCTCTCCAATCATTTTACTATAAGCCTCTCCAATTTTTAAAATAATGCGATTCTTGGAATAATCTTTTACTAACTTACTTTACCGCCAACAAAACGTAGATTTCACTTGCTAAGGAAATTTCAATATTAAAAAGCCCAATTTCTCTGTATAAAAATAGAGAAATTGGGTTCTCTTTCAATATTCCATTAAAGCGCCCTTTCATTTAAGAAGAAACTCTTTCATCAATTTGAAGGGATTTTTGCAAGGTAATCATCTCATTCTGAATACTTGGAAACTCTTCAATTTCAGGAACGTTTTTTATTGAGGGTGACTGTTTTCGATTGGTGGCATGAGCCATCGTTTCACAAACATAAAGCAATTGAGAAAGAGTATTATCTGATAAAATAGAACGCTTTTCATTTTTTGAGCAATTTTCCAGTAAATAACCTAAATGCTCTATGGAAAATATGACTGGCCAATAATATTCTAGTGCTTGTTTATTAACTTTAATCTCACCAGCAGCTGTATCATAAAGTGTTTTTAAATTATTGATATTCGTTTGCATTTTCATTATTTCTCTGCTTTTACTCGCAATAAAACAGGGTCCCTGGTCAGAGAAAAGAGTGAATAATAATTGCGCCTGACTTCGGATCGTTTTGGTTATTAAATGTGGGAGTCGACTCGAAGCAGACTGTCTTCCCCCAAAGTATACTCCAAGTAGACCAATGAGAATACCGATAAAGATATCAATGATTCGGGCTGATGCAAAATAAGTAAAGGTAAAGCTTCCATGACTCGTGCTTTCAGCCATAAGCAAAGCATTTGGCGTAAAGAACAACGCAGCAAGACCATAATTTTTTACAATAAACAACTCTGTAATGAACGTCAATAGCAGAATAAGTACAGCGAGGATGAATCCAGCAGGGTGAGTCATAAGAATGAAACTGGCAATCAGAATACCTAGCATTGTTCCAAATGCTCTTTGAATCGCACGATGATAGGTAGCGACAATTGTAAAGCCTGACATTACTGCTACACAGGATAACGGTACCCAAAAGGGCCGTGTAAATTCAAATTGATACGCGATAATAGCAGCGATAGTGGTGACAATCCCGAACCATAGCGAATTAATAAAAACAATGGAGTTTTTATCAAAGGCCCCCAAAAAAATGGTCCTGAGCGATGGTTTGGAAATTCGAATCACATGATTAATCTTGGAAGCTGGTTCATTCATGATGGCATCCGCATCGGTTATTATTTTGAATAACTGTAGAACGGATTCATCCATTTCTTCCGGTAGAAGCATTTTTTTAGAAACACTTTCATTCTTAGTTTTCAGATCAAGCGAATGAGCCATTTCCCGGATAAAATCACCAAATTCCGGGGGTAATTTTATGTTAACCTTTGAAAAATTTTCAAGGACATACAAAAATATCGTGTTTGCATGATCATTTAAGATGACTAATCGATTAAATATGTCCGTATTCCTCCAAGATATATATCCAACAGCAAGTGTTTCTTCTGCTTCCTTCAAGCCTGACATAACACTGTGTCTTCTCTCATGATATTTTTCGGTACCAACTGAATCAAGAAACGAAGCCAGTTCTGAATATACATTTTTTACTACACTCGTTTCAGGGCCATGAGGATCAAAAAACCAGCCAATCATAGCAAGCCCCCATGACAGTGCCCCTCCTAGAAATACAAGGCCGGCGCGTTGCAAGACAAGTTCTGGTTGAACAGGCATACCCGTTGTCATGGCAAAAACTAAAACGAAAAAGATCGCAGAAGGCCCTTTAATTTTTAAAGCTCCAAAAATAAAAATAGCCGCAGCTCCAATCACCCCCATCAAAATAGCTATTGCAAGTGGGTAAGGAGCTGCAAGCGTCCCTAAAGCAGAGACGAAAGTCAATCCAAGTACAACCAAAAATAGTATTTTAGCTCTTTGAGCATAGGGGATATTAAACACATAAAGGTAGGTAAAGCCCCCCATTCCAGCTATCAACCCATATTCAAGATTCCCTAGTAATAATCCTATAAAGACTGGCAAAGACGCAGCTAATCCTGCACTAAACGCCTTCACCCACGGAAAAGGCTTCCTATTAACAGTTAGAGCCTGTTTTATAATGGATGGGGATTTGGAAGAGACAGATTTAGGTGTTTCTCTCATACTGATTGCTCCATTTTCATAATCACAGATTGTATATTATGCCAATTAAGTGGCATCTTTATTCAATTATTTGGCTTCTGGTTTCTCTTTTCCCCTTGCGTCAAATAATTGCGTGGATGATAAGGCATTGAATGGTAAGAATACATATTGTGTTAAGGAATTTATTAAGATTAATAGTAGACAAAAAAAGGAGAACACATTCGCTGGTTAACGAAATGTGTTCTCCTTTTAATTTTATCCTTAGATACTTGGTTTCTTGACTGAGCATTGGTCACTGGAAAGTTGGATCCGAACCGAAGCTTTTCTTACCAATACAAAGTAGGAAAGGAAAGCTAGAATACTGGAGCACAAGATGATGACACCCATCGGAACTCCAGTATACGCCCCTGCTATTCCCACAAGTGGAGCACTTAATGAGCCAAGGACAAATGGCAATACTCCTAATAATGCAGAGGCACTTCCCGCAATATGGCCTTGCGTTTCAATCGCTAAAGTAAATGACGTCGTGCCAATCATACTGATGGAAGATATAAAAAAGAAAATCGGAATGGCAACGGCGAAAAGTGGTGCGTTTAATAGTAAAGCGATTAGTAAAACAGCACCTGCTACATTAGCGATGGCTAACCCTATTTTTAAGAAGGTTCGCTCCGGAATAATGTCTGCCAAGCGGCCAACCAGTTGACTTCCAATAATTAATGCAATTCCATTGGTCCCGAATAATAAACTAAATTGCTGAGGTGTGACATGATAAATATTCTGATAGACAAACGGAATCCCAGATACATAGGCGAAGATTCCTGCAGTAGTAAAGGCTTGCGTGAGTGCGTATCCCATGAATGTTCGATCTCTGAATAAAGAACCAAAGTTGTTCATGATTTGTGGTAAATTGCTTGGAACACGTTTCTCATGTGGCAGAGTTTCTTCTAATTTAAGTGTAACTGTGAAGAGCAGCACCGCACCAATACAAGCCAAAGCAACAAAAACACCATGCCAATTGGTAAACGTAAGAATTCCGCCCCCAACAATCGGTGCCATTATGGGCCCGAGGTTCCCCACTAACACCATCAGCGTAAAGAACTTGGTCAGTTCCTTTCCACTAAAAAGATCTCGGACAATCGCTTTTGAAATCACGAGTCCGCCGGCAGCAGCAAAACCCTGGACTAGACGAGCAATAATAAGGAAATAGATATTCGGCGCCAACGCACATGTAATAGAAGCAAGTAAGTACAAGGTGATAAAGATGAGCAAGGGCTGTCTGCGGCCATTCACATCACTCATCGGACCAATAATCAATTGCCCTAATCCGAGGCCTAATAAACAGGAGGTTAAACTAATTTGTACAAGTGAAGCCGTCGTATCAAAATCTTTTACTATCGTTGGAAATGACGGTAAATACGTATCTATGGTAAACGGTCCTAACAGTCCAAGTGACCCTAAAAGTATCGCAAGCTGTATTCGTTTTTTTCCACTTAGTTTATTCAAGGTCCATCTCCTTTCTATATAAATCTTATTTTTTGGATTTATTTCGATATCCTAAATTTAATAAACCTTATTATAACCTGAACCTTGCTCAAGGGTAAACAAATAAAATTGGGGGAAGCGATTCCAATTTTCGAGACTTGGGTGAACGTGGGGAAAGTTCGCATACTTCAAATGCCATTCTGTTTGGAGTCGTAATTTCTAGGAAAGCAACGCAAATGCAAATTTACAATCTAAAAAGGCTGGCTGAATGAGTTGTTTCACACAACAACCATTCTAACCAGCCTTAAGTAGAAGTTATGTAACTGTTATGCCCATTACTTCAATAAAAACAAAACAGAGTTAGCAAAAAGGTCTTGATTATAAGTATTTTGTTTTGGCGGTTTGTCTTTAACCAAGACTCCCCTTGTTCAACTCAAGCCCTCTGGTGGTTTAAGTGTAACGCTTCCCCATCCTTAACTGATACCATGTTGTTAACGGCACTAAACAGAGCTTTTACTGAGGAGGTCATAATATCAGTGTCAAATCCGCAGCCCCAATATACATCACCATTCTTTGCGGTAATTCCTACATAAGATACAGCGTTTGATCCTGAGCCTATTTCTAACGCATGCTGCTTATAGACCAAATCTGTATAGTCGATAGCCAGTTTGGTTTGAAGAGCGTTGCTGATTGCATCCAGTCTTCCATTTCCCACACCAGAAAATTCATATTCTTCATTATTCATCCGGATTGTTACAATCGTTTCGTAATGACCATTCCGAGTGTATTTGTAACGGATAAATTCCACAGGGGTGTTAATATTCACATATTCGTTGATGAAAATGTCATAGATTTCATTCGGCATAAGTTCCTTGTGCTTTTGATCTGAAACATTCTTCACACTATAGCCGAAGCTCTCACGCATTTCGGAAGGTAGATCAATTCCATACTTTTGCTGAAGGATATAACCGATTCCTCCTTTACCGGATTGACTGTTTATTCGGATGATATCTCCTTCATATTCTCTTCCAATATCCATAGGATCAATTAATAGATAAGGTACATTCCAATACTGACGTTCTTTTTCCTCGCGCCATTTCATACCTTTGGCAATGGCATCTTGATGGGAACCTGAAAATGCAGTAAAGACAAGTTCACCGCCATATGGATGTCTTTCGTGAACCTTCATTCTTGTTAATTTTTCATATTTGGAAATAATGGTAGGGATATTTTCAAGATTCATATTTGGATCTACCCCGTGCGAAAACATGTTTAATGCCAGCGTTACGATGTCCACGTTCCCTGTTCTTTCTCCGTTTCCAAACAATGTTCCTTCGACTCTTTGAGCTCCGGCAAGCATTCCTAATTCTGCATCTGCTACTCCAGTTCCTCTGTCATTGTGTGGATGAAGTGATAGGATTACATGATCTCGGTAGCTCAAATTGTCACTCATATACTCAATTTGACTTGCGTAAACGTGAGGCATGGACATTGATACAGTAGCTGGCAGGTTGATAATTGCCTTATTATCAGCTGTTGGCTGCCAAATATCAAGTACCTTGTTGCAAATTTCAAGTGCAAACTCTACTTCTGTACCCGTGAAGCTTTCCGGAGAATACTGAAATTTGAAATTCCCTTCGGTTTCATCAGCATATTTCTTAAGCATTTTTGCTCCAGTTACAGCAATATCAATAATTTCTTCCTTCGATTTTCTAAATACTTGTTCACGCTGTGCCACAGATGTAGAATTGTACAAATGCACCACTGCTTTATTCGCACCCTGTAACGCTTCAAATGTTTTTTTAATAATATGTTCTCTTGACTGTGTCAGCACTTGAATTGTCACATCGTCCGGAATCAAATTTTGTTCAATTATTGTACGTAAAAAAGTAAATTCCGTTTCCGATGCAGCTGGAAAACCTACTTCGATCTCCTTGAAACCTACTTGTAAAAGCAACTGAAAATATTCTAACTTTTCCTCAAGACTCATCGGGACGACCAAAGCCTGATTTCCATCGCGAAGATCCACACTACACCAGGTAGGAGCTTCTGTAATATACTCCCTCTCTGTCCATTTCAAGCTTTGCACTGGGGGCATAAAGTATCCTCTAGAATATTTATCGATATTTTTCATCCTGACTCCCACCTTTTCATATATAATTGTTCGTTTGTTTAAAAATAAAAAAGCCCCGTCTCTAAAAAATATAGAGACGAGGCATTGCTCGCGGTACCACTCTAATTGATTAATCATCATAAAATTAATCCACTCATTTTCGGTGGCAATCACCACCTATCTTCATAACGGGAGAAAACCGACATCCCCTACTGATTATGTTCAGGGAGTAGCTCTTGGATGAGTTCAAAGGTTATAACTACCGATTCTCACCAACCATCGGCTCTCTGACAAGTTTATAAATTCTTTTACTATTTCCAATCTTTGCTTATTATTATTTAATTAAATACGATAATATATCGATAACCTCGAGTTGTCAATACTAAATTTACCAAAAATAAAGATTATTATGAATTTATACAACTCTATTAAAGCCATGAATGGGCTTAAGTTTAGAGATTCTTGATTTGAAATCACTTGGATACCACCTACATGCATTTGATAACAATATTATAAAGTAAAAAGGCAGTTGAAAGTTCATTGAAGTTTCAACTGCCTTTATTAAATATTGGACTTTTTCAGTGCCCTCACTTCTTACAGGACAGTTTTTTCTCCCAACGATTCTTTAAGGAATGTGGTTAAATAATCGACATTGGTTATTTTCTTGTTACATTCTGTGCTATCAAAGCAAATATAGTTTCCGATTGCTTTATAGTAATCAGGGTTTTTTGCCTTTTTCGCTTTTGTTACGGTGGAGATATAGGCAACCTGGCCAAATCGATTACAGAAGGAACAGATATTATCCTTATGAAGCAAGGAGTATTTGCATTCAATTCCAACCATTTTCTCATCTAATTCAAACACAATGAACTTCTTATTTGTGCTGATATCTACCCAGCTTAAATACGTAAGCTGATGTAGATTCATTTTGTCTAAAACTGGTAGCTTTAATTTTTTATTTTTAGGAAACATCTTTTTCAATTGTGCTTCAGAGATTTTTGGAAATGGTAACCTATATCCTTGAAGCTGCTGAATGTATTTGTCATATTCCTGGTCGGTTTTAATCGCAGAAAGATCTAACATTTCCTTTTGCTCGTTCGTTGCATTTGGAAATAGTTCGATAATTTTCGTGTTCGCTAAATCCTTAACGGCATGGATTACATTTGGGGCCGCATTCTTTTTGTAGCTATCTTTAATCAGGGCCACCTGATTATGAATAAAATTAAATTCCGTGTTCTTAATATATTTTTCGGTCATACGTTCACCCTCCTTTCACTTATTTTAAAGAATAAAGCTGGATGGGAATATGTAAAATTTGCCTAGGAAATGTTTTATACATAAAAAGCACGGAGAAATCACCCGTGCTTTGTGTAGACTATTTTTTTGATGGTTTCGATTGAAAGGAAATATTCATCCGCTAAATCCTGAATACTTGTTCCGCTCATAAAGGCGCTTTTTATAGTAGAATTGCGCTGATCCAGGAGCTTTCTTCCACCGCTAAGGGTGCCCCATTGTCGATAAGTCGTTTCAGGTTTTGGGATATAAATCGTTTCCCCTTGTACATATTTTTGAATTTCTTTAATAAGATTCTCAGGTAAAATGTTGCTTGCATTTACATATTTCAAGACTGACAGCTCCTTATTTATGAATCAATTAAATAAGGTGCAAAGCCAGGTGATGAAATAGGCGATATGAATATTAATTTAGTTTTGCCCCACGCAAAGTATCGCCGTTTCCATAGTAGGCTTTGCATGAGTGGCAGAAGTACCAGACAATCTCGAAGGATTCTCCAACGTGTAGCACCCCCTTCTTGGCACAATTATAACAATACCATGGGGGTGATGGCGATTAATTTTGTTGTAAGTTTTTACAAAAACTATTGTGCCTTATTGTAAACAATCGAAAATCTCTTTTCACCCAGCCACTTTTCTCCTTTGTAGTCTATTGTAATGGCAGCTGTATAGTCCCCTTCCATTTCAAATTTCGCTTGTCCCACGTATTCACCATTTCCTGTTTCTTGCATTTTCATAGAAATATCTCCATGACTCATCCCCTGCATATCCAAATCTGCACTTACCTTTGCCCCTCTAACAGGTTTACCTTCCCGATCTAAAATTACTAATTGAATAGGAGTCAATTGGTTTGGTGTAAATGATTTGGGAGTAGATAACTTGATTTCAAATTTATTTGAACTGCAGCCTGTTAACAAAATTAAAATGAGGCTAATCATTATAATCGGAAATTTTTTCATTACTACCTATCCTTTCTATAATATTATTTTGTTAAAATAGAATGAGGAACTTCCATATTAAAATTATCATCCAAATCCTTCATAGATACAAATATTTAAATTTAACCGAAGGTCTATATTTTCATTTACAATAAATCCTAAAGGGTACATAGTCGGATTTACTTTCCACTATCATTTCTTAAAAATAAAAAATGTAGAAGATTTTGAAAGGTCGTGTCAATAAGATGCTTTATATAAGGGATATTGAGAAAATAATTGAAAATACATTACAAGAACACCACATAACGATTGATTATGAATTTAACAATACCCTACCCGCACCCATGAGTTTTAACATATCAACAAATACGCTTAAGTTTAACTATTTAAAAATAAATGGATACATAGCTAATATTAATTTTAAAATAAAAGAGACAGATGAGGACTGTGTAAAACTTATTCTTTATCGTCAGCTCGGTTATCATTTAGCGCTTAAGAACAACAAACATGATTTAAGGGTTTTAAAGTATTTCGATGAGGAAGAAAAAGCACAGTTTCTTGCTAAAATAGAAACCAATGCTTGGGATTATGGCAGAACCTTAGTACCAGAAAAATTGGTACCTTCTTATGATAAAGTCCGTGAATTAGATAAAGAGCTATTGAAAAGCTATTAAACAAATATATGGATCTTTAGTAATGGAACTAGGGGGACGTTTTCTCTGCTCCGTCCCCCTGCTTTAAAAGTCGAATTAATAGATTACTAGTTAAGTAATTGAATAAATTCTTCTTCATCTAAAATTCTAATCTTTTTCCCTTATTAATTAATTCATTTGCTTTACTTTCTTTTGTACTTAAACCACTTTCTCCTACTAGGGATTGGTCTTGAATACCGACGATAAGAACATCCGTTTTACTGCTGACACCACTCTTAATAATTCCTCCAGAGTTGACTACTTGCATCAGATCCAGCATGATGGTGATTTATCATTTCAAGGTCGAAATAGGCGGTATGCCACCCCAAAACTAAACAAAAATAAGCATGTCTCTTATTTGAGAGATACGCTTGAACAATATAGCTATGGAAATGTATTTTATTTAAAAATTTCGAGATAAATCTAACTCTTTTTTAGCCCTGATTTTTCTTTAAACATTCCTCTTCGGGCTTCATATTTATTTGTTTCCAGTTCTCATTACCAACTTTTCGAAATTGTGCAATTTCTACGTCAGTTCCATTCGTTAACGTAAAAAAAATAAAGCAATATTCAGCCATATCATTGCCATGTAAGTAAATATTCTTTACAAATGCATTTTTTACAGTCGGGTAAATTTTCTTAGCTAACTTGCACCAACTATCATATTTCACTCCTACAACATCTTCCGCATTATGACTCCACCCGTGATAAGGGGCGCAAAGAAAGTCTTCTTCCATCTTGCTCAAATCAGAAATTCGATACCCTTCTTTTTCATTAACAAGTTGGATAAATCCATAATAATACCCAAAATACTCTGCTCTTTTGTCAAAAGACCCTTCAATCGTTTCGATTTCATAAAAAAACATAATCCCCTGTTTAACATCAGGTATACGACAAAGCTTTATCAAATTCGTATGCCCTACACCAGCAAATGAATTAAAATAGTCATCATAGCTTAATTTATTTTGATATTCCTTAGACAAAAAGTTATATGCTATGGGAAATGGAATATTCCCTTTACCAATCGAGCCGCAGCTCCGTCCACTCATATTGACTGCGTCACGCAAAAGACTAAAATAGTTTAAAAGGGTATCTTCTGGTGTTTTAGTCAGTTCTTTTGGAATATGAATTTGTTCGTGTTTTTTATCATAATAAGAATCAAAATAAGAGTCAAACAACTCCCAAGTGTCAAATCTCAAATTTAAAACTGGTGAGCAAGAAGGACGAAAATATTTTTGATTATACTCAGTTATATCAAATTGATTTCGATGTAACACATTCATCACCCCTGAATTAGTTTATGGGTGCGTGATGGATATGTGAAAACCCAATATTTCTGAAAAATCCACTTTTTTCCCTAAAGAAAGCTTTATCATAATTTTCTTGATTACACCGATATTAATGTTGAGGTGTTGTATATCATGTTCAACATGACCTCGTACCTTTTTAAATTATACTAAACACTTACCTCTCATTTATGGTAAAATAAAGTTCCTTGGCAGGGGCATTATTAAAAAAGCGAGTTGGGATTTTATGAGCAACTCGCTTTTTGCTTTTCTTTTTAAAGGATCATAGTAATCCTTTCTTTAACTTAGATTCCTATAATGCTCATTAATTTTAGACAATCCCTTTTTCTCCGCAAAACCAATTTATTTAATCTCCACTAAACTCTTAGAAGAAATTAGCTGCCTTCACAATGCCCCGCACTGAACTTTTAACAATTTTCATACATCGACTTCCGTTTTTTTCTTGGATGTGATTCAATTAAAATATATGCCATTATTTTCATCTTTTTGGTCGGAAATAGTATTTGGAGTTTCTGTGACCGGTATAATCTTCTTACAATTTATGATGAAAAAGGTTGGCATTTTAACAATGGACCTTTTTGAGTGTACTAAAAAACCCGTATTTTTGGAGCCTCACGGTTTAATGCTTTGATGAGGAGTTGGTGAGAACATTGAATACTTTCAAAAAATTACCTAGCGAAAAACAACTTCATATTTTAGACTCCGCGGCCGAATGCTTCGCTGAGAAAGGATATTATGGAGCCAGTATTAAAGATATCTGCCAAAAAGCCAATATTTCCAATGGCGCTTTATATAAATACTTTTCCAATAAAGAAGAAGTATTTCTAGCAGTATTGAATCAATGCCAAAATATACTAGTGGAACATTTATACCAGAAGTATACACATATTCATCACTCCCTGCTTACATCCGTTCGGGAGTATTTAGAGGAGATAGAGAAAATCCATTCCCAATACCCTAATTACATAAAAGTTTATGCAAATCTTGGCTCGAACAATATGGAAAAATTCTCTCAAGAGATGCATGATGCTTTTATGGAGTCAGGTTCTTACATCTTAAACATGGTTTCAGAAGCAAAAGATAGCGGAGAAATTCATCCTACAGTGGATGAAAAAGAGTTGTCTTTTTTATTGGATAATCAATTTATCCTTTTCCTTTATTCATTGGTTTCAGATTACCATGAAAAGAGATTCCGTTCTTTTCTAAGAAAAGAAAAAAATGAACCGCTAACTAATCAAGAAAAAATCGACTTTATTTTGAACTCAGTCCAACTCTTCTTGAAAAACTCCTAATAGAAGGCATGGGTCATAGATTCATTTTTTATCAGTTAAACTAAAGAGCTTGCCGATCACTTAGGATCGACAAGCTCTTTTCAATCATCTAGCCTATTACAAACTGTACTTTACTTTTAAAAATCTTGCTGGGTCCATAAAACCGATATCATACTGAGTTTCACCAGTTAGGACGAGTTCAGACGCAATCCTGCCCATGAGAGGGGCAAACTTAAACCCATGTCCTGAAAATCCACCCATTACGATGACATTTTCATTTCCTGGCAGAAATCCAACCAGAGGAGCATGATCTGGTGTATAACCATCAATATACGGGGTCACTCTTACTGGTTCAGGAATCAGGTCTGGCAGGTAGCTTTTGACACCTTGAATCAGTTTTTCAATATCTTGAAGCAACACATTCCGATCCAAGGAATCGGGATTTTTGACAGGCCCATCACCTTGATCACTAACAGGTGCAATCTTCACCATGCTGCCATCCAATGAAGGCACTCCAAACAAATTAATTTCCTCCGAAAAACGGACAAAGATAGGAAACCGCTCTGGACTGAATTGTTTCATCCTTTCTGACGTAAACCAAGTCAATAAAAGGCGGTTAACTTCAAAGTTGTCTTTTAGGGCCGGTAGCAATTTATTCAACCAAGGCCCCGCTGTCACAATCACTTTTTCAAACTCATATACCCTATCATCAGCCATTACTGTTACACCGTTTGAATGGGGAATGATATTCTGGACTGTTGCTTTCCTTAAAATAGTGGCCCCTATATCCTCCGCCCTTCTTGCGGCAGTTAGAACAGAGCGTTCTGGCCGTATAAATCCGGCTTGCTTATCTAGAATCATTACCTCTCCACTGTTTAAAGGATGTTGAGGGTAATGCAATTTTGCTTGAGCAGGCTCGAAGATTTCGTGATCTAAGTGATGAGCACGAACACATTCGAAAATCGTTTTCATCGACTCATGCTGTTCGCTGCCAATCATTAAGCCCCCATTCAAGGTAAGTAGGTCCGTGTTGGTCTCTTGTTCCAATTCGCGCCATTGTAGGCGGGAATCGATGAGGAGCGGAACATACCTGCTTCCTTCCAAATAGGCCTTCCTAAATGCTCTGGATTCTCCTCCTGCTGCTGAGCGATCATGTCCAAGATGAAACTGTTCAAAGCCAATAACCGATGTAATTCCTTTTCGTGCCAGCTGCCACATGGCCATACTGCCCATCGTGCCAACCCCAATGACACCTATCCTCGCCTCTTTCACAGGCTACCTCCCTTCGAAAAGTTATTCAGCTTACATTTTTACTTTTAAAAATCGCTCTGGATTCAAGTGTGAAATATTAAAATTTGTTTTGCCAGTTTCGATGAGATCCAATCCGATTTTCCCCATAACAGGTGCTAACTTAAATCCATGGCCAGAGTATCCTCCCATAATAAACGTCCGCTTAAGCCCAGGAACCAAACCGACTACCGCGTGTTCATCCGTTGTATAGCCGTCCATGTGTACACTAATTCTGACTGGATCTGGCCTCAAGTCTGGCATATAGTTGCGGACTGCCTGATTAATGTTGGTTAACTCAGAAAGAGCTACATCACGGTGTAAGTTGTCCGGATCTTCTACATCTCCAAAAGTATCAATGCTTCCGATCTTGACCATGCTTCCCTCTAATGTCGGAATCCCAAAAAAACTAATATCGTCTGCCCATCTTCCAAATACAGGGAAAGCATTCGGTGTATACTGATTCATTTTATCGGTTGGATACCACGTCATGACAATCTTTCGAGGGGTTAAATTCTCTTTTAATTCAGGAAATAGTTTAGTTGTCCAAGGCCCTGCTGTAACAATGATTTGATCAAACTCATGTGGACTGCCATTGGCAACAACCCTGACTTTACCTTCCAACTCTTCAATTTTCTCAACAGCAGCATGGCGATGGATGACGGCTCCAAGTGCCTCCGCTCTTTCTGCTGCGGCAAAGACAGCCAATTCGGGCCTCATAAAGCCTGCTTCCTTATCAAGAACCATAATGTCATCTAGGTTTAGTTTGTGCTGGGGAAATCGTACCTTCGCACTAGTTGAATCTAGTACTTCATGACTGATATCGAAGTCATGGGTACTCTTGATGACGTTTTTCATTTTATAGGAATCTCTCGGTCCAATCATAAGACCGCCATTGAGAGTTAATAGATTGTATCCAGTTTCAGCCTCTAAATCACCCCATAAAACCCGTGATTCTTTCAGCAATGGAACATATTCAGCCCCCTCCATATACGCTGTCCGGAACATACGAGACTCACCACCGGCAGCTGAACGATCATGGGCGATTCCGAATTGTTCAAATCCCACTGCCTCAATCCCTTGCTTTGCTAACTGCCAGAGTGTCATACTGCCAATTGATCCTACCCCAATCACTGCGACTCTTTTTTTCATCTAGCCTTTTCCTCCCTCAAGCTAATGTTATAAAGCGGTGTTGACACGGATGAAGCCTCCATAAGCGATATATTCCTAGTTTCTGGAGCCCACTTAATAGAAATGAATGCAGCGAGCAATAAAATTCCCGCTAAAATTCCCATTGTTATATTAATGCCAAGGACATCTAAACTGATTGGTAAAAGAAAAGTTCCCACTGCTGCCCCGATCCGGCTGATCATGGTGGCAAATCCTACTCCCGTTGAACGAATGTGAGTAGGGAAAATCTCACTTGGATAGACGGTTTGCAAATTGCCAGATCCAGATGCAGCGAAAACGTAAATGGCAAAACATCCCACAACGATAAATGAGGATGGATTTGGAATAATGGCAAGCAAGGCAATTGAGATCGCGAGGATAAAGAACGAGTAAATCGCAAAGCTTCTGCGTGAGATTTTATCCATAATCACTACCCCTACCACTGCCCCAGCCAATTGAAAGAGATTGGATATAAGGGTACTGAAAAACCCGTCCTCCATATTGAGGCTTGTGAATACAACAGGTGTAAATGTCATCATTCCGAAATAAGGCAAGACATGCATGCCCCAAAATAAACCAGCAAATGCCGTTCGTGTTCGATAGTTTCTATTAAATAACTCTTTGACATTAGTCTTCTTGTTTTCCTCAAGACGGAGGTCATCAATCCGAACCTGTTTGCCAAAAAATTGGTCCACTACTGTTGTTGCTTCGTCAATTCTCCCTTTGCTCACGAGCCATCTAGGAGATTCCGGAGCTCCTAATCTCATGACAAATAAAAGGAAAGCTGGTACAGCACTACTAGCCAGCATCCAACGCCAAACCTCTTCTCCTCCAAACGATAGCATGGCATAACTGACAATGACCGAGAACACAAAACCTACTGTCCACATGGCATTCAAGCAGGCTAGAACTGTTCCTCGTTGTTTCTTAGGAAGAAGCTCTGACAGCAGCGTCGCACCTGTCGCATATTCAGCGCTAATCATAAAGCCCATTAATAGCCGAAGAATTAATAATTGCACTGGGGATGTAACAAAAAATTGTGGAATGGAAAGCAACACAAACAAAGCAATCGTTACGAGAAAGATAGGTTTCCTTCCAATTTTATCTGTCAGCCAACCAAAGAAGAAACTTCCCAAGAATAATCCAATCAGTGCAGAACTTCCAATTATTCCATACCATACAGAGTTTAACTCCATTTGCGGACCTAACAATGTAAGAGCTATTCCGATTACACCTAAAATATAACCATCACAAAATTTTCCGCCAGTCGTTAAGATGGCTGTCCTAATATGGGTTTTGCTTAACGGTAGATCGTCCATAGAAATTGTTCTTTCCACAAGAGTTTCCCCCTCTATTCAATTTTTGGGAATCAAGTACTCAGCTGGCTAAGGTACGGATTATTGACAAGAAAATTAAATAAAATTAGATAGAATTCCTTCCCATAGACCTCCTTTCATCAAAAATGATTCAATCGACCTAAGGAACAAGAAACTAACTTTTACCTTTCATTTTTAGAGAGTGAACGTTCACTCTTCTACATAATAATAACAACCTCATAGTGTTTATTCAACGGTTAATTTAGAATAATCTGAATATTCTTGATAGAAAATCTTACATAGGTCATAATAACAGGTAATTTTTTTTTAGTTTTTTAAGTTAATTAGTTCAAATTACCATAATCTCGTGTACTAATTCCCAATCATTGAGCGGATAAGGAACTACCTAAACATGCCCATGATCATTTATACATAATCCACCTCCATCCCTTTGCCCCTTCCCAACATTTGTATTATATTAATATGACAAAAATCCTAATTTACCATTTACTCAGTTACTATGTTTCTTCTAAAAATCAAGGAATAATGTTGTATGTTATTGAAAAATTTTGTGATTGTATAGAAATGAGTTATAATAAAATTAATAATGAATAAATTAAAAAAGACCAGACATGCAGCAACATGTCCAGTCAAACAATAGATGGTTCCCTCAGGCGAGGGCGGCTATTGTAGAGTGGTAATCCACCTGAGCCTCTTAACTCAAGGGTGGATTATTTGGTTAGATACCTTATTAAAATAAGCTAAACACTTACCTATCATTTATGGTAAAATAAAGTTCCTTGGCAGGGGCAATTTAAAAAAGCGAGTTGGGATTTTATGACCAACTCGCTTTTACCTTTTCCATTTAAAGGATCATAGTAATCCTCTTTAACTTAGATTCCTAAAATGCTCATTAAAGCAATCCTCATTAAAGCAATCCTCATCTTCCTTCAACCATTTGCTCGGAAAACTTCGTTGGTATCCGTATAAATAAAAGCAAGTAAATCAACTTCATAATCATGCTAAGTTGGATCAAGTTTGTTACTATCCCAACGATGGCCGTATACGAAACTCCATTCCCCCCTTCTGCATATTCTTCGAGTCTTTATCTTGATTTTAAGCGAAAATCGCTATTATCAAATGCTTCAATATTCTTCCCTAGATTAGAATCAGTAATAATAATAGAACAACGTTTAATAATTGTTACGTCTCATCCTTTTCAAAAGATGTAAACTCATTTCTGGTATAATAGGGAAAAATACAATTAGTGAAAGAAGGATAATATATCTATGAGAAAATCTTGCAGTGAATCGAAAACTATTCAAACAGACGGAGTCCTGCCAAATGACACAAACCCGCACCAGACTCTTTTCGGAGGCGCTCTGATGAGCCGAATTGACCGGGTTGCTGGTATTGCAGCGATCAAACACAGCGGAAAACCTACGGTGACCGCAAGTACCGATTCGGTTGATTTCTTACATCCGATCACCCTTGAAGATGCAGTCACATTAGAAGCGTTTGTCACTTGGACCGGGACCACCTCAATGGAAGTGTTTGTGAAAGTAACAGCTGACAACTTTTTTACAAAGGAAAGCCGGGTGGCGGCGACTTCGTTTTTAACCTTTGTCTCGTTAGATAAAGAAGGGCATCCGGCCCCTGTGCCATCTGTCTATCCCGAAACGGAGGAAGAACACTATTTGTTTGATACCGGAGAAGCGCGGTCCATTGCCCGAAAGCTCCGAAGAGAACAAAGCAAGCATCTCGCACAAACGTTTGGCCGGAAATAACAAGGGCATGACAGTGTTCATATTTATATCTCAACAAATTTAGCAAATGATACCAAATATTTAGAAAAAAAACGCTAAACCCCATATTAAAATGGAGTTTAGCGTTTTGAGCTTTTTAGGTCTATGTAATAGCCCACACAATTTCACAAGTTATGGCTGCTGCGTTCCCGCCCTGACCAGTTTCCTAGTGTCTTTGTTGGACTAAACTCCGCAGGTAGGACTCGAACCTACGACCGATCGGTTAAACCCCGAAGGGACTGCCACTATACTACTACGGTATAAAAACTTTTTTTATTTTTAGTGGAAATGACGGGAGTTGAACCCGTGTGCAAAGATCTTGGCACTTATACATCTACGAGTGTAGTCAGTAGAATTGATTTCACTAACTTCTTTAGCCTACTGACAGGCATTGAAGCAGCTAGTCTGGTTCGTCTCTTCCTTCATCCTCAGACGGTGGAATTAGGCGTAGTCCACTTAGTATTAGTCCCTTACCCTACCACATGGACGATGGAGGGAGGAACCGCTAACGACTGTTATTAGGCAGCGAAAGCGAAGTTGTTGTTTTGTTTGCCAGTTATAGGCTTTATCGTTTTAACGAGGCCGAATCCCTCGACTCGCGATATAAGCTCAAACGATCCCTGTCGATACCAAGACATCCCCATAATATAATGGCAGAGAAGAAGGGATTTGAACCCTCGCGCCGATTACCCGACCTACCCCCTTAGCAGGGGCGCCTTTTCAGCCTCTTGAGTACTTCTCTGTAATAAAAGTTTCGCGTCAGTTCCGTTAAGAACTTACAAGAAAAATATATCATCGATTCAATTTGGAAGATAGCTGTAAAATTTGGTAGTTTAAAAGTCCTGGTTTTCCGATTACCGAAATCCATTCAACATATACCTATAGGTAACAGCTGCAGGCGGCACTGGTGGTGGAGGAATTAATGGAATTACTGTTGGTCTATACCAAGGATGGTAGTGATGAAAAATAATGTAGTAATACATTAATATCCTCCTTTCATTTATAGTCAAAGTAATTTATGAGCTTTCACCTAAATACGATTGGATGGAAGCCTAACTTTATTATTTAATTCCAATACTCATGAAAATTGTCTCGGTAATTACGCCATTGACAGTTTTTAGTGATCATGGAATAAAACGAATTCTATATATGTCTCTCTCCATACCAGGACATGCATTAATTTAAATTAGCAACAAATAGACAATCTCCTTTTGAATGTTATTTAAACCTCATTATATATTCAGCTAGGAATGTTTCTCCTGCTTCAAGCTTATTCACTCCCATCTTCTCCTTCATGTTCCCAGATGTATTATACGTATCGGCAATTCCGTACCAAGGCTCTATGCAAACAAATGGTGCTATAGTGCCAGTAGTGTCCATATATTTCGACCAAATTCCAACATACGGGAATTTTTCGAACGATACTTCTATTCCATGACCTGATTTATTAGATTCCAATGTAATTTGATCGATATTGCTGTAGACAAGAGCATCATGTGCAAATAAAGTGTGCTTGAGTTGAATCGTTGAAATATCTTTAGCAGTTCCTCTTTCATGGATAAGAGAATCCTTTAGCTCATATTCCATTACATTTTTATTTGCAGCAGGAGTAAAGTTTAAACGGTAGTCCTCGATGGTTTCATTTTCTACAAGCGGAATCTTAAATGCCGGATGAGCACCCATTGAAAAATACATTACTTCTTTGTTTTCATTCACGATTTCCCACTGAACCATTAGGGAGTCCTCTTTGAGTAAATATCGAATTATCGCTTTAAATTCATAAGGATAAACATGACTGAAGCGTCCAGCAGACTCAAACACAAAAGAAACGGTTGTATCTGTCTGCTCTTCAACTTCGAATACAACGTCACGCAAAAAGCCATGCTGTGACATCTGATAGGTATGATCATCCAGTTGATACCGATCTCCCTTTAATCGTCCAACAATCGGAAATAAGACCGGAGAGACTCGTCCCCAGTAGGCGTTATCCCCTGTCCACATATAGTCTAGCCCATTTTTCTTATGCTTCACTTCTCGTACTTCTGCACCGTTTCTTACTATACTTACCTTTAGCCAATCATTTTCAATTAAAAGCATCATATTTCCCTCAACTCTCATGTTTAAGATGAATCATGGTGGAAAGTTATCCTTCATAAAACGAAGGACAAATCTCAAAAAATTATCTTGTAAAATTTTATATGACGACTTTTGTTTATGTGGAAAGTATTGAATTAAATTTAAAATTGACCTTTAGAGAAATTAACCTGAGAATACCAAACATAATTGGAAACATAGGAATAAAACTACTAAGGATTTATCATTGTATCCTTGATATATTATGTGTTGTCGCTTCTGAACGAATTCATAAACATGAAATGGTGAGTAGTCGCGGTTCCTTTACAGGAGCTGAGGAAAGTCCAGGCTCGCACACTGCTGAGATGCCTGTAGTGTTCGTGCCACCTGCAAAGGTGGGCAGCCGATTAGACGTTTCGGCTGACGGCGAGTGAAATCATGCTACGTCCTTTTGGATATGCTGAGAATAACCTGAAAGTGCCACAGTGACGAACTTTTCTGGAAACGGAAAAGATGGAACGGGTAAACCCCACGAGCGAGCAACCCAAATTAAGGTAGGGGCATCATCCCGCTGGAAATGACCCTAACGGATGAATTGGCCTTTGGCCGGTAAATAGATGACCAAAACAAACCACCACAAGCCCCCTACATTCATGGATGGGCTAAGGTTGTTTATTTATTTATTCATTAGAACAAACGTTCCTGAAAATTAGCGTTAGATAAACTTATTTGATATAATTAAGATATGAAAAGTCTAAATATAAAAGTTATAATAATGTAAAATATTCTTGCAAATACCATGTGGTTTGGTGTCCTAAATATAGAAGAAATGTATTGATAGATGGAGTAGATGAAAGACTTAAATCTATTCTATTAGAGGTTGCAGAAGAGACAAAGTCTGATGTAATCGAAATGGAAATTATACCATACCATGTTCATCTACTTGTGAAGTGCGATCCACAGTTTGGAATTGATAAACTCATATTCATTAGAATGATGAAAGGAAGAAGTTCTCGTTATTTACACAGCGAATTTCCATGGATAAAACATAGAATTCCTTCTCTATGGACCAATAGCTATTTTGTATCAACTGATGGCGGTACAACACTTGATGTTGTAAAAAGTACATAGAAAATCAAAAAGGAGTGTAAACCATGACCGCATCAAAAGTAAAATCGCCTTCTTTTATCGCAACGATTCGATTAAGAACGAATGCACAGGAAGAAAAGTTAATTTTGATATTATCTGATTGTGGAAGACAGCTTTATAATGCTTGTTTAGGAGAAGGTTTGAAGAGGATTAGGGCCATTCAAAACACCAAATTGTATAAGGAGACTGTCCAATTATCTAAAACTTCGGAAACAGATATAGAGCAGCGTAGAGCTAACTTTATATACCTTAATACATCTTTTGGGTTTACTGATTATTCGATTCAATCTTTCGGGACAAAAACGAAGAATGCATCAAAGTTTATTGCGGAACATTTAGGGACTCACGTCTGTCAAAAACTTTCGACAAGAGCCTTTAAGGCCGTGCAAAAATTCGCTTTTAAGAAAGCGAAAAAGGTGAAGTTTAAACGAAAGGGAGAATTTGTTTCCTTAGAAGGCAAAAACAACAAAACATTTCTTACTTATTCGAATGGTTATGTTTTTATCGGAAAAACACTTTCGTTAAAATGCCTATTCGACCCCAAAGATCTATGGATGCAGCATGCCTTAAAGCATAAAATAAAATATTGTAGAATCATAAAAAAAGAGGTAAAGGGAAAAAATCGTTTTTATATTCAGTTGATTCTTGAAGGATACCCTTATCGTAAATATGAATTAGGTAAAGAAGAGATTGGACTAGATATTGGTCCTTCCACCATTGCGATGGTAGGGGATTCGAAAGCCGAATTAAAGGAATTTTGTGAAGAAGTGGTAGGAATCTATAAGGAAAAAAGACGAATCAATCGTAAAATGGACCGGCAGCGACGAGCCAATAACCTCAACCATTATCAAAGCAATGGCGTGATGAAAAAAGGTAAAAAGAAGTGGGTCAACTCCAAAAGATACATAAAGACGCGTTCAGAACATAGAGAATTGGAACGTAAGATGAAAGAAGTAAGAAAACAACTCCATGGTCGAGATACCAATCAAATCCTACAACTAGCCTCCTCCATTTTAACAGAGAAACTCTCCTATAAAGCTTTTCAAAAAATGTTCGGAAAAAGTATCGGTAGAAAAGCCCCCAGTATGTTTTTAAACATGTTAAAACGAAAAGTGGAATCACAAGGCGGAAGGTTCCGAGAGTTTCCAACCTACTCTACAAAGTTATCTCAAACCTGCCATTGTGGGGCTATTAAGAAAAAAAGACTCAAGGACCGCTGGCATATTTGTGAATGCGGGGTCTTGGCACAACGTGATTTATACAGTGCATTTTTAGCTAGATATGTCTCAAAATCAAATGAAGTAGATATTCAAAAGGCTGAAAAAGAGTGGCCTCAACTTTCAAATGTTTTAAATGAGTGCATCTTGAATTTGAAAAACATGAGATTAGAAAGAAAATTTATCTCAACATTTGGTATATAAATTCCTAAGAGATTAATAGGTAAAATCTCTCGGTGCAGACATACCCCGAAACAGTCAATAAGTTGTGAGTGGCAAGGGAATCCGAGCCCATGTAGATAGTCATGTTTCGATTATTTGCATTCAAACGATTTCGGCTGTCGAAGCCTTTTAGACCAAGGTGAAGTCCATCTTTTATAGTAATTATAGATTTTGGAAGAGCCAAGGTTTTTTAAAGGTGGAACCCCCTCCATTTATGGATGGGTGAGTGTCAGTACACTTCTAGTACGATGCTTTCTGCCGATTGAAGTACGGAAGGACAAAAACCTGGCTTACATCCATTTCATAAGCAATTAATCGTTCAAAGCTTCATATGATTGCGGGTTGGACGAGCAATATGGCTAATAAATCAATCGTCCAAGTTTTATAACCCCGCAAAAAATACATAAATTTTCGTACAACTCTTCTATCTATGACCAATTTTCTGTTGGTAAGAGCTATCAAAAACCTACTTACGCAGGTTGTAAGTAGGTTTTATTTTTTATTCGCTGTTTTGTGTGGTATTAAAGAAATCATCAGCCTGAGCTTTTTTGTTATCTTTTACCTTATTATGGTTTTTACCCATCTTTCCATCTGACTCATAACTTAAATTCTCCGATACTTTTTTATCCTTTTCCATAACTTCACCCTTTCAAATCTAGTTTGTCCCACTTTGTTTTTTAATAAAGATTTTTTTCTAGAAACCTAAAAAAGCGCACTTCCATACAAATTTTTGTAACGGGTTCCGTTTTGGGTGCTAACAACAAAAATCACATCTTGTTGCTCCTCGAAGGTCTCAAAGTAATTCTCAAAAATAACCACATAAGAAAACGCTGTTGATTTTGAAATCAGGGTTCCCTTTTTTCGCACATCCTAAAATGCGGGATTATTGTTAATGTATTTGTATGGAAAATATAAAGTGGAATATATTTAAACGAAACGAATCCATTGTATGGTAAGCAATTATACATTCATTCGAACCTTGATACTGAGGAGTGAAGTATAGGGTTAAACATTAAAAAAAAAACATTCCTCTAGATACGTATAGATGCGTTCACAGGAATCACGATAGTTTGAGCAATGTATATGTATGAAGGTTTCATTTTTTTGATTATTTATTCTTGTCCCTCGGCAGCAAACTCGATTCTGAATTTATCTTTGTGCAATTTTATCCATTCTTCTAACAGTTGTTTCTTTTTTTCGAAATCCAAGCATACACACCTTCTTTATTTAATCTCTACTAAACCGCTTTTCTTCTGGTTCCTCTCAAGCAAAATTCGATCAAGATAGTGTGTAAATTCGGATTCACCGGAATACGACAAACAAAGATATTCCTTTGCTCTTGTCATTCCGATGTAGAATAAAGAAACCTCACGTTCTTTATCCTCTTCAAGGGGAAAGGGCATTGAATCCACATTTACAATAAACACCGCTTGGAAGTCGAGTCCTTTACTGCTATCAATGGTACTAATTTTGACCTTTCCATCTTCTTTTTGAAACGATCGTTTTGATACGTCATTCTCGGTAATCCAGTAGTTAGGGAGTCCTAATTCACCTAGTGAACGCTTAATTAGATCAACAATCGGATATTTATGGGTCCGCTTCACTCGGTAAAGGATTAACATCTCATCTAGAGGGACTTTCCGCTCTTCATGCAGCCTTTTGATTTGCCGCGCAACCATTCTCATTTCATCAAAGAAATTGGCAGCTCGAATAATCCCAGGCTCGGGCCCTTTCCGTTTCGTGCTTTGCGGCGCAATGATTTCACCTTCAAGACTACGATTCACTACCTTATTTCTAAACATCGAATGCTCACGATAAAATTCCCAAGCAAACTTTACAATTTGGGCAGTATTTCGGTAGTTAATCGACAACACCTTTGACCTACCTTGAAAAGATAAACCCGTATCCTGCAAGTATGATCGTTTTCGCCGATAAATCGTCTGCGCTCGATCCTCTACCAATAAGAGAGACTGGGTATCCGTATTGATTAGTAAGCTCACTAAACGGAGCCAATCCGCGTCAAAATCCTGCCCTTCATCTATCAAAATCGCATCATATGATGGAAGGATAGTTTCTTTCTTCTCGATTTTATCGATGATTTCTGAAAGATTTTGCTCTCTTATTTTTAGATCATTCTTCAGCCATGCATGAAAATTCCGAACGATAATATTTTGATTTTGTACAGCCTTCATCGAAGGATCAAAATCAAATAGATCCTCAGGTTCATTGAGCATATGATTAATCATTTGTTGGATCGCATTGGAAAGCGAGATATTATAGCAAAGGATAAGAATTTTCCAATCAGGATTTTGTTTTGACAGCATCTTAGCTCGACTGGCCAATATTATCGTCTTCCCGCTTCCTGCCACACCGCGAATCAAACGGTTCTTATCTCCGATCTGTTTGGCTAAATTCTCCTGGTGAAGGTCCATTGTCTTAATATCATGAAGTGACAGTAAAAGCTGATCTTGGTAAGGAACAGTTGCTTTAAATTCTGCGCTAATGCGAACCTCAGGAAATAAATGATAACGAATCGCATTAATGTCTGCGATGGAAAGTGGATCCTTTAAACGATATGGAATCACAAACATATTCATAATTTTTTCAATCAAGATTTCTTCCGAGAATCCCTCTTTTTCAGGATCGATTTCATCTCTTGTTAAACAAAGGTTTGGTTCAATAACCGCGTAAAGTCCATCCTTAATAAAGTCCTTCGTATACAATCTCGTAAAAACAACACCGTATCCAAAAGGAAACTTCAATTTCAATTTATGTTTTCCATCTGTCTCTATTAGATTCTTATCCCTTTTAAGGACATCAGCTATCTTAAACACGTAGTCTCTCGCCTGATTCATGGGATTGGGGATAATGGTTTGATCACCATTGGCTGCCACGATATGCCATTCATCATGATTAATTTGCAAGAGTGTATTTCTGGTATAATCCTTCACTTCCAACACTACCATTCCAAGGTCCGGACCAATAATCACAAAATCTGGTTTCCTACCTTGAATTTCCGGTTCAAAATAAACTATATAATCATCTGGCAGATAGGTTTTTAAAGTTCTGAAAAGTAATCGCTCACCCGTTGTGGCAGTAGACCTAATTGTTTCAGGTATTGTAATCGCCATATTCACCGCTCCAAAATTTGCATTTTTCTCCATTATACTACAATTAGTCAAATAGCCCTAAAAAATTACAGTAATCTATTGTTTTCGATGTATTTAGTCCCTATTTTTTGCAAAACTCTACTAAAAAAAACAAAATTACCCTTATTCATTGTATTTTTAATTTATTCGTTTAATAATAGAAATGATAAAATTTTCCTACTTAGAAATACGAGATTGAAAGAAAGTGGAGTGGAGATCTTTGTTTAAAGGAATACTTGATAAAATATTTAATACAAACCAACCGACTAAACGAGTGGACGTCCATCCGATTAGCCAAGCGGAAGTTGAGGCGTTAGTAGAGGCAAAAATTAGGGAGCATGCGGCTACATTACAATCTGCAACAAATGATCAATTAATCCAGAGTCAATCAAAGGATCATGAAGATTACTCCTTAACTCCGAAGCAGATTGAATACGCTCTTTCATTAATAGAAAAGATCAAGCCGGAATTCGAACTGGCGATTGATTCAGCTCATTTGACGATTAAAGATTTAAATAGATTAATTGCTTATAATCGCTATAAAAATAAGGGAACGCTTGTAAATCTGGTGAAAAAAGGAGTATTGAGAAAAAGGTAGGAAGGTAATAAATACCACTTTGGAGATAATATGGAAAGACAATGACATACATCGCAATATATCTGCTTTTTATGCAAAAAAAATATCCCTGGCACTATTAGTGCCAAGGATATGATTCATTACTACTTTCAAAAACTAAAACAGACTCATCTGTAGTGGCTGTTCTTTCAACGCTTTAATGTCTTCCTTTTCAATTTCAAGTATTCTATTTCCCATACGTTCTATTAAACCCACAACTAGTGCATTTCCCATACAGAAGTATCGCATTCTTTCTGACATTCCTTCTGTCCAATTATCAGGAAATCCATTTAATCGTTCACATTCCACAGGAGTTAAAATACGTAATCGCTTGGTTTCTGGATCTTCCACGACATGACTGCTGCGGTTAACAGTACCTTCACTTGTAAGCATGGTTCGACCAGGTTTATCAAGAGGCTCCGGAAAAGACATTCCTCCCTCTGAAAATATATACTTATGACCACTTGATGCCGTACGTTCTATCTTTTTAGGGCCTTTTAGATATTCAAATTTTTCTATTGCACTATCTTTTAAGTAGTATTTTTCATCAACGGCAGGTTGAAGCATTTCACCTAATGTTATGGGCGCTTCAACTTTTGGAATTACTTCCTCAGTATAAACTTTCCCATTTCTCATAATACCGGAATTATAATATGTTTTAGAATAATTATCTGATATATCCAATATATGCTCTTTAAAATCAAAAGAATGATTTTTTTTACTATCCTCATCAAGTACGGGAAAGGCTCCTGCAAAAAAACCTTCAGTTCGAAGCATTTGTGGATTTTCAACATTAACTTTACTCTGTATAAACTGAATATCATTTCTAATAGCAAAGATAAAGATTCGACGACGACGTTGAGCTTGTCCGTATTCAGCTGCATTTATTACACGCCATTCAACTGAATAGCCTAAATCTCGAAAACTAGCGAGCATAATGGAAAAGTCTCTGCCTCGTTGTTTTGAAGGTGATTTTAAGAGTCGGTCCACATTTTCTAACAAAATATATTTTGGTTTTATCTCAGTGGCAAGCCTCATAATTTCCCAAAATAAAACTCCCTTTTTTCCTTGTATTCCTTTTTCACCAGAAAGGCTGCGTGCAACTGAATAGTCCTGACATGGAAAGCCACCAACAATGACACTAATATCCATATCTTTAAATGCCTTTTCATCAACCGTTCCAATATCTTCATTGGAATGTATTCCATTATCTTTAAAATGATTTGCATAACAATTAAATGCATCCTGGGCTTTCTTAGAGGGTTCCCATTGGTTCCCCCACACAACTTGTAATCCTTGTGTTGCTTCGAGTCCAAGGCGAAATCCGCCTACCCCCGCAAATAGTTCTATAACATTTAACATAACGAACATCCTTTCGGTACAAATTATACCTAAGAAAAAATTATTATAATAGTCAGCCAAAGATTAACCATCAAAAAAAGTGTAATTATGAATGATTATCTAGTATCTTAAAATGACCAACATTAGTAATTTTAAATAAAAAACATAAACAGATTAATCTATATTACCACAAAGGCTTAATACTTTCACATCTCTTTTCTCTGCCAAAGATTACTGTCAATTAAGGTCCTTGAAATTCTTATACTTCATTATACCAATTATGGAACGTGCGTTCTATTCAAAAGTAAAAAAAATTAATAGGCAGTTGAAAAATTCCAGTGCTGCCTATTTTGATCATAATTTATTATTTCAGGTTTTTCAATTCGTTCTTAGATATTTGTTCTTTAATATAGGAGTTATTTAACCAAAACGATTGTTTTGTAAATTCCCCTCCGGTTGGTAATGGATAGGTATCCGTTTTATCCCTTCCGTGAGGCCTAACATGTGCAACCCTATTTTCAGTACCAGAAGGTAGATTGTTAAATTCTCTAATTCCGCTCTTTTTAACTACTTTTACACCTGATTTAATGATTGAAATTGTTTTCTCCCAAACCATTTTCACTTCTGTTTCTAAATCATGGTAGGGAATATTCCAAAACATACCTCGATCCAAAATAAGATTACCCTCAAGATTAAATTGATAGATGACAAATAAAAATCGGGTATCCAATAGGATTTGTCGTAAAGAAGATAATTCCCAATCTTCCTTAATAATCTCGGTAAATTTAAATGCAGGAAAAGACATACTCTCTTTTACCGAACAATTTTGCTCTACTCGAATGGTTTTAACTTTGATATTTCCTTTTTCAAATTCTAAGGCATTTTTCGTTTGTACACCGAGCATGGCCAGGGCTACTTTTGATGCGTAATTTTTACTATTTGGTTTGTCTTTTACACCGTACATTTTTGCAATTTCTTCAATTGATTTCCCTTGGTGTTCGTGAATTCTGTCCAGAACATAATCCTCGAATGTTCTGCTTTCTAGGATTTTTGTATCTTTGACAATTTCCTGATGATACGTTTTCTTCCCTGGAAAAATATAATCCCTTAATAATTGGGTCATGTAGGATCCCTTTAAAGAAAAGGCTCTCTGTTTTGCAGGTTCATCGGAAAACGGTTGTTTTCTTACAGAGCTTGCATTTGCTCCTTTTGTACAAGCCGCGAGATAGTTGGTATCACTTTCCGAAAGTAAATGGGCCTCACCGGCTCGTATTTTTCGAATGATCTTATTCCAATCATCTTTAATAATTTTCAAATCTACTTCAGAGAATTCAAATAACTGAGCAAACTTGATTTGATAATCAAGACTAGCAATATCCTCTTCAAATAAATAAAAAATTAAAAGGATGAGCTTATTTTTATGAAGAAATGAACTGTTCTCAAACTCTTCCTTGTGGACTTCCATATAATTTATGATATTTAACACTAATCTTTCTTTTGCTGAAAATAAGTCCCCTTTCTTTAACTTTTTGAAAGGTGTTGTTTTCAATTCAACCCCTGCTTCTTTGAAGTCAGGTTCATGCTCGCTATTAGGTTCATATAGGAAATAATATTTTTCAAGGAGTTGTCCAAGACCACCTTTACCTTCATACATTTTATAATCTTCAGGTAATACATCTCGAAAAGTTTTACCAATCAATTTTTTTGCAAATGCCTCAATAGAGGACGATGAAGAAATATCATAAGGAATTTTAGCTTCCAACCCTATAACCCCCAAAATATTGATCTACCATTATATATAAGGTTAATATTGAATTAAAACCTTTTCTTTAACAAGATTAAGAAAAGGTTTCATTATTTTTCCTGGTACGGTTCCACCGGTATACCTAAGACCAATTTCAATATTTTTTTTGGTATTCAGCCAATGCATGGATTATCTCCAAAAGATCGGCTAACTCTTCTATTGCATCACTTTTATTTTCTGTATTTATGTATTCATTAAGTTCTTCAAAGGATTTATTTTTAAGCTCTTTTATGTATTCTTCATCATTTAGAATTCTAGAAGATAACTTTTTTCCCGTGCTCTCGATAACTCCGGGATACGGTCTCGGACCAATTTATTATGAATAGGCATATTAAGGAACCTCCACAAAAAGAATATACCTATATTATAAAAGAATTAGGTTAGAAAGTACTTATTTAACATTTTTAATGTGCTTTCTCAGTATATAAAAATAAAAATTATTAAAGCAACAAGCATTTAACAATGAATCAAGGTAACCATTCTAAAGCAATTTTACTTTTTGAATCTTCCAAATAGCATGCTTCTCTGGGAGGTATACTGCACAGTGTCTGAATCCTGCAGCGATATCTGTTTCCTAATCAGCAAAAATTCTATACTTTACGTTTCATCCTTTGTTTATAGCACGTATAGCAGTGGTTATTAAAAATAATCTTTATTTACTACTCCTTCCTAAGCAAATGACCCAAAGAATGATTATTGCATTCATTTAATTCTCTGGAATTTAAACCAAATTTTTCGGACAATTTCGATGTCTATCCCCTTATTCCTTAATACCAGCTTATAAAATTATCCTTTTGCCTTAAAACCTTCAATTTTATCCAAAGGACTTTCAGTGTCGTTGTTGAATTCATTAACTATTATTAATTTACCGAACAGGAGGCAGTAAAATGAGGAAAACCAAGAGTAATTTTGAAGTCGATCTAAATGGTGAAAATGTATTAGCAAATTTCTTAGATACATATTTCTATGCGAAGTTAGAAATTCAGGAGTTTTTTAGAAATACTCCTGAAAAAAATAACTATCTAAATAATCAATTTAGAGGCATAGATGTAACATTTACATTTAATGGTTCTAATTTTATCCTTGATGAAAAAGCAACTCTTTACTATCCAAACGGAATACCTACATTTGCATTCGAATTAAGTTATAAAAAAGATAATGTTTGGCGTCAAGGATGGTTTTATGACGAAACCAAGGAAACTGATTATTATCTTTTAGCTTGGCCAAAGAGACAGGCTGTAAAAGTATCTGAACTGAAAGTAGAACATTTTCAGACAGTGGAGGTTTTGCTAATTTCCCGAAAGAACCTGCAAAATTACTTAAATGAAAAATATGACATTAATAAGCAAGCAATCCAAGTCACAGTTGAAAACATTATTACATCAAAAAAGTTTGGAAAACTGGATAATATCCATCCCTCATCTAACCATTACTATTATTATACTGAATATTTATCAGAGACCCCCATCAATCTAGTGATACAAAAAAACACCTTAAAAGAATTTGCTACTTTCCACTTTATGATTTATCGAGATAAACCTTATGCACAAAATAAGGATAATAACATTTGGCTAAAAAAACAATTTCAAAGATTTTAAACTCGCCACAATTCATCGTGCCTTTAGTCCTCATTAGCAATATTAAATTCCCTGAATTTTTCTGGATATTTCGATAGCTTATATTCTTATAATAATAAAACAAGCCTAATTCGATTGAAACAGGCTTGTTTTATAATTAATATGTTAATTATGTTTAAATTTATTGTTCAACCTGCCATCAGGAAGTGTAAATCGGAGAGTCCTCAGTAAACTTATAGTAATTTCATTTAAGTTGAAATCCTCCTTCCGTATGTTTTAGTCCTAGACGTCTTTAAACTAGGTATAGGGGTGTTCCTGCGCTCTCACATTCATCCTCCCTTCTTAAAATATCCCGCTATAGCAGGAACACGCTCGAATTCCTTCCTCAAGTCCCGAAACGAAATCCCATCATTCCCTCTTGCGATCTGGTAATCTAGCGAATACTCGTGACAGTTCAATGGGTTTTGATGAAATGTTTTGGTATAAAATTGGATGGCCTCTTGATTGTTAGCAGCAAAGATAAAGACAAAATCCTTCTGGTTCATCTTCAGGGAGTAGATGCCCACTTTATGAAAACCTAATACATTGTCTTGAATTAATTCTTTTACTTTCTGATGGTCCGCTTGTCCTATGTCTTTTATGGAAAAATCGTCCTCTAAAGAAATTTTCTTCTCTGCTAGTAAATGGTAGATATAATGGGCCAATGATGATTCCTCATATCGGAAACAATCCATGTAAAGATCCTTCACAATCATGTGATTCACACCTCGGTTTATGATTTTTTCGGCGAAATCATTCCCCGGTTGGATTCCTTTCCTTCTGTTCCTCAATTCTCCCTGTGTGCTGGTTGTAATTGACTGCGATGCTTCCAACTGGACCATTTCGGTTTTTCGAAACAATGATTTCAAGAGATTTATTCTGAGATTCCTTGTTATAATACACTTCACGATAGAGGAACAAAATAACATCGGCGTCCTGTTCTACACTACCCGATTCTCGGATATCGGACATCATTGGCTTTTTATCGGCTCTGGATTCAACCGATCGATTGAGCTGCGCCAAACAAATGACGGGGCAATTAAAATCCTTCGCCAACGTTTTAAGAGATTTCGATATTTCCGTCACTTGGAGGTGGGAATTTCCACCGTAGGATTGGCCACAATGAATGAGCGTTAAGTAATCGATAAAGATGATTGGTTTTTTGTACGGAAATTGATGGATCATTTTTCGTGTTTTCGCTCTCATTTCGGCTATACTTTGGCCAGATCCATCAAAAATTTGCATATGGGTTTCAGAGAGTAGACCCATCACATCTGACCAACTATTTTTTTGGTCTTGATTTAGCATTCGTTTCGGATCCCGCATTTTACTTCGATTGAAGTTCCCTGTCGAAGCAATCAGTCGAGAGGTGATCAGTCTTTCAGGCATTTCCAGAGAAAATACCAGCGGCAGATACCCAGCCCATCCTGACATTTTGGCAAAATGAAGCATCACATCGGTCTTTCCCATTGAGGGTCTAGCGGCGATGATCGTCACTTCCCCATCTTGAAACCCTCCCGTCAAATTATCGAGCATTTGGATTCCTGTTGTTGCGGTTATCAAATCTTTTTGATCCTCCCAAGGTGCCTCAAAGATATCTGACAACGCCTGTGTTAAAGACGTGTGATCCTCCACTTTTAATTGGTTAATTTTATCCAATTCAGAAATGACTTTTGCAATCTCCCAATCCTTCATGGCTGCCAGGGTTAAGATGTTCCTTTTTTCTCGCTCCTTCCACAAATCAAGGATCAGCTTCTCCGTATTGTCAAACTTCTCCAGGTCAGCAAATGCTAACAACTCGGAAAGATAGGACATCCCGCCAAAGGATTCAAGGTCAGGCATGGTGGTAAAGGTGATTAAATCAATATTCCTGCCTGCCTGGGTTAAATCCAGCATCCTCTGCATTATTTCTTTATGCCGTATACTTTCCAGCTGTTCAGGCTTGATTACCGTATCCTTGAGTAAGTACTCCGCCTTCATCAGGCTTCCTAAAAATGCTTTTTCCGCCATACTCACCAGTCTTCACCTGCCGTAATATCAAAGTCAAAGCCACTTGGAATATCTCTTCCTCGAGGAAAGGAATCCTTGGATTGCCAATGTTTTTGTACAGGCTTACGGCTCTCAATATATGATTCAATTTCTTCTACGGACAGTAAAGATTCATTTTCCCAGTTTTTCAGAATACCAACCACATATGTCAGTCTTCGCTTGTTATTGGCACAGGCAATATTCATCGCTTTTAAAATCACCGCTTTGGGCTGTAAAAATTTAGAATCATCTAACCAGTCTAACAGCTGCTGTTTACCATTCAGGTTACTAAAACCAAATCCATTGTTGTCCCAAAACTCTACAATTTCTTTAACATCTACTAGTTTTTGATTATTATGTAAGGGATGGTGACTATCTGGATAACTCTCAATTTGGGAGTAAAGAACTTCTTGTTGTTTATCTTGTTCTTTATCTACTTCTTTATCTTTTTCTTGTCCACGTATCGTATTTGGATTCGTCCACGTATCGTCTATCTCTTCCCATACAGGAGTAAGATCGGTAGCAATCTCATCTTGGTGATTACCTTTCATGCTGAAAATATCCTCTTCTTTTTTACAAAAAGATTCATAAAGGCTGCGGAATTCCTGTTTTTGAATCAACTCTGAAACATATTGAATTAATGAGGAATCTTTGACAGCTTTTAATTCAGAAGTAATACAATCCATCATGGGTTTCCCAGCTTTATCAAAGTTATTTTCTCCCCAGTTTTTAATGGCAAGTTCTCTCGTTTCAAGATTGTAGCGAATCAGCTGGTGATGCGTGATGAATCGTTCCATTAATGAATGGACACTTTCAATGGAATAGCCCATATCAAAGGCCATCTGCTTTTTCGTTATCTGATAGATTCCAATTTGAGTAGTACGCTGATTCGTTAAAAGATATAAATAAAAGTATCTGTCCTCTGGTGTCATTTCCTCCGAAACCATTGGGTCCATCCAAAAATCAATACGTACTTTTCTAAACTTTGCCATCCTCAACCACTGCCTTTCTTCTAATTAAATTTTCTTCATATTTCATATAGGAAGAAATGAAGAAAAAGGTCATATGTTTTTCACTAGAATGTGAATTTTTTATGACACTCTTTCATCTCCATGTCCTTTACGCGGGATTTCGGTGAAAGCCCGCATCCTCTGCTCTTCTAAGATATCTAGTTTGGCAGGGTAAAGCGAATCACCAATTTTCATATTTGAGGGCATTTTTGGTACTTAAACGCCAAAAAACGCCTCCAAATTTGAAATTTGAACGCGTTTTTTGATGTTTTGGTGATTTTTTAGCTTATTTTTTGTAAAGCCGTGTTTCTTTCTTATATCATATATCCAAGCCTAATTTTTGCGTGGGTTATTCTCCACGCATGATAGAATGATGGTAAAAAAGTAAGGTAGGTGAGGTAAGGTGATAAATTCCCCTTATTTAAGAAGTGTAATATTAAAGCGAGATGATGTACCTGCATTTACCCAATATCCATTTAATCTTCCTAGTATTAGATCATTAGATTATCTCCCCTTTCATCCCAAGGTTACCTACCTGATTGGTGAGAACGGAATGGGGAAATCTACCTTATTGGAGGCAATCGCCGTTTCATTAGGGTTTAATTCAGAGGGTGGATCCTTTAATTTCAACTTTTCTACGTTTGATTCCCACTCTGAATTAACAAACTATCTCAAATTGATCAAGGGGATTGATAAGCCAAGAGACGGTTTCTTCTTACGTGCGGAAAGCTTTTATAATGTGGCTTCCAATATTGAGGAATTGGATCAGGGGGGTGGAGGTCCGAAGATTATTAACTCTTTTGGCGGACAATCCCTTCATGAACAATCACATGGAGAGGCCTTCTTCTCCACCTTTGTTCATCGTTTTGGAGGGAATGGAATCTATATCCTTGATGAACCTGAAGCGGCTCTTTCTCCCTTACGGCAAATGTCAATGGTCACTAGAATCCATGACTTAGCGAATCAACACTCTCAACTCATTATTGCAACCCATTCACCAATCATTATGTCGTACCCAAACTCACTGATATATGAATTGAGCGAAGATGGAATTCAAGAGAAAAAACTTGAAGAAACCAATCATTTTCAGATCATGAAACAGTTTTTAAATGACCCTAAAAGGATGCTTCATCATCTTTTGGAATCGTAGGTAGAGTTTTAACAGTGAGAAAAACAAAAGGAAGCACGCGTTCCATTAGCGGGTTCCCTTATGAGGTGCAAACTTTGCAAATCACATCGTGTTTTTTGTCACTAATATCAATGAAATTCTCAATGGCTCTCTCTGAGTAAATAACATCAATAAACGGAAAGAAGGGATAGCTTAATGTCTATCCCTTAAATTCTACCGTTAATCATTTTTTGGCTTAATATCTGGGACATTTATTAATGGCTTTTGAAGTACATCCACAATGGCTGCAATGATACTTGTTGCTAAAATACCCATTAGACTTAGTGATATAGGACCTGCTGGATCGTCTCCAGAGATTTTAGAAATCACCTTAAGGCTTATTATCATTAACACAAAGTAGAAAATGGCTGTAAAAGCACACTTTTTTATAACATTCAAAGATTTAAGAGATAACTCGGAGAAAGCGTTGTTCCTTTCGATATAGGTTAATAGTTTATATACATGATAGAGCGAAAAAGAAAATGCAATACAGATTCCATACGCACATACTAAAAGGGGATATAGCGAGTAATCCCCACCTGGATGTGCTTTTATATCTTTAATGGTTAACACAGGCATCCAATAAATACACAAAGTAAGCACTGCAATTCCAACCAGAAAAATAATGACCTTTAAGAAAGTGGTAGAACCTCGTTTAACATACATTTAAAACACCTCACTTATTTAATGACAATGCGACTTTAACATATAATTTATCGTTTTACAATAAATTAGTATTATTTTTTATTATATTATTATTGTTATTGAAATATCCTTTTAATTTTGACAAAAATAAAAAAGCATTTCTCATTACAAAGAAATGCTCTTACTTTAAAATGTTAAATTTACAACTTGTTCAACAAAACTTCCAAATAGTTTAATAAAGTAAATATTTAATGAATAACAAAATCATATCACTAGGAGTCTTAGTTACAAAGTATTTTTATCCCACAAGTTTTGACATTAAGAAATCAAATTAATGAAGAAAATTATTAATCCAAAATGGGCATTGGAGATAATGTCGTCTTACGTTTCTATTGTGCTTATTCAAATAAACTGCTTATGTTAATACAATAAAAAAAGGGATCGCCGCAGCCATCCGAATCTTTTACTCTTGCACCCGTCTGTTTAAGTACGATACTTCACAAAATTTATTTGTTTGCTGAACCGTTCCCAAAGCTGGAACTTGAAGATTATTGATTGATAGGAACCTAAAAAGTTGATCTATAGGGTTTCTGCATAGTTGCGCCCCTTTTTAAAGATTCATCTACAATAAAGTACTACTTTTTTGAATTTTTTTAAGGAATCGAACCTGCAAATTTTTTTTATAGCTATCTATTTTTATTTATTTTTAAATGCCAATCGGATGGTTTGGTGTTTTTTGGACAACCTACCTAATATTGGGTGATAGTTGTCATTTATGAATAAGTGGCTAGAACGGATTTACTCAATATATTGGATGACCTGGACCGCGATCCAGAATTCCGTACCACAACTGAATTGTTGGTGGCAAGACACTCATCAGCATGGAAGTTATTTCTACCTTGTCACATCTTGGAGGCTGCCAGTAACTAAAATCACCATATGGGATAATTTAACAAAATAACCCTTAGCAAAGGGGAAATGTAGTAAATGGATAAAATTAAGATAAGTGCAGCCCAGCTTTTCGTACTAATATTTTTATTTGAAATGGGTAGCTCTATCCTCTTTGGTCTAGGAGCAAATGCAAAACAGGATGCATGGATTGCCATTTTATTAGGGTTAGCAGGTGGTTTGATCGTCTTCCTTATACACTACCGTCTGTTTCTTTTTTATCCAGAATTAATTCTGACCAACTATATACAAAAAATAGCAGGAAAATGGCTAGGCCGGATTATCGCCTTTTTCTATATCATCTATTTTATTTATACTGCTTCAGTAGTTTTACGAGATTTTGGGGAACTCTTGTTAACGACTGTTTATACAAATACTCCGTTATTTGTCCTTAATACATTGATGATTCTGACCATCATCTATGCTATTCATAAAGGTTTAGAGGTTATCGCAAGAGTGGGGCAGATTTATTTTGGCATTATTTATTTTATAGCTATATTAGGATTTCTGTTAATTATTTTTTCCGGGTTAATCCATTTTGAATTACTAAAGCCTATTCTTGAAAATGGATGGAAACCCATATTTAAAGAGGCTTTTCCTGGCATACTTACATTTCCTTTTGGAGAAATACTTATTTTCAATATGATATACCCGTTTGTGAATGAACGAAAGAAAATAAAATTTGTTTGTATTGGCGGGATGATTTTAAGCGGGATTAATATTACCATTACCGTGATTATTACCATTTCAACCATTGGTCCAGAACTTTATATCCGCTCAAATTTCCCATTATTAACAACCGTTTCAAGAATTCAACTAGCAGATTTTATTGAGCGGGTTGATATTCTTTTTGCGCTCTACCTAGTCATTAGCGGTTTTTTTAAAATAACACTGTATTTGTATGCAGCTGTTGAGGGTACAGCAGATCTATTTCAGTTTAAAAAAAAGGCAAAATTGTCGTTTCCAATTGGAATGATTGTTTTATTTTCATCCATAACCACGGCATCGACGTATGCTGAATTTATTAAGGAAGGTTTTGAATTTTATCCATTATATATAGGTTTACCTTTTCAAATTATCATTCCAAGCATCTTACTGCTTATCGCATTTTTTCGAAATAGGAAGAAAGAACCTCATACAAATTTAAATTGAAAAAACAGCCATTTATTTTGCTAATGGCTGTTTGCATAGGAAATTATGGTTTTGTGATTAACAGTGAATTAACATTCAACTCTTATCCCAATTCGGTGTCTAATCTGCTGGGATATGAAATTAGCCTTGGAAAACCCTAGTCCGTGAAATATAAACACTCTAAACCTATTGGCGTTACCTCCTCAGATAAATTACAAAAAACCTCCAATTGTTCTGAGGTATTAATTTTGATGATATAGCCCTCTTTAGATAACTTATTGTATGGAATTTCTTTTTCTATCAGACTGTTTAATCCTTGTTCAAATATCATAGCTTCTAAAACAAAGAAAATCGGCAGGTTGAACATATTACGAACTAAGGAAAGATAAAATCATTAGATGCATTTCTAATGCCAAAATCAATACTTTTAAAATGGTTTTTGGCCCTTTGAATAACAACACAAAGTTATTTCACATTTTCATCTAAATCCTTAAGTTGTTTTTTTATTTCTTTAAGTTCGGACCTTAAAGCCTTAACTTGCTTAGAATTATCAATGCCACTACTAACTGCATAGCAATTATAAGAAATAGAACGACTAAACCCATAAAGCCGTAAAATAATATTAAAATAATCCCCAAAACTTTGTCGCCCCTTATAAATAAACTACTTTAACATTACCATAAAACGGTAAAATGGGTGACGTTTATTTTTTTTCTTCTTAAAAATAACTTGCCCGTAAGTGCAATAAAAAAAGGGATCGCCGCAGCCATCCCAGTCTTAAACTCTAGCACCCGTTAGTGTAAGTGTAATATTTCACAATATCTTCTACACTTTAATATAACTCCAATCCCTAATATATGTTGTATTAGATACAGGAACATAACAAAATGAAGCCTTCTTAAAGTAATACTTGAGGAGTTGGTAAAAGGGTTAAATTTATCAGGAATTTAACTTCTCGAATATAAATTTTTTTATCAACAGTCCTAATGTAATACCAAAAATCATGGCACTGAAAATATGGGAATAATAATCATTTATGGGTCTAATAGGTATATACTTACCTTCTATTATTGCTGAAAACAAAAGTTCACATACTAACCAGACCAGTAAACTGCACAAAGTAGTTTTAATAACTAAATGGCATGAACCGAACTTTTCAAATATAAAGTAAAGTAAGATTGCAAAAACACTACCAACTAAAAAATCTACAATTAATCCTATGGTAAATACAGGCCTGTTAAATGTAATAATAAGGCTTGCTAATTCATAAATGCCATACTTACCAATGCCAAAATAAACAAATATCCTCGAAGCAATCTCTCCTGGTATTGTTGACAGAACACCTAATAAACCAATTATTAACACCTTATCTTGGACCATATCATCAATTCCTTAATCTTAACGTGGATAAATTTAGTTTACAAATTATATATAATTTTATACGTAATAAAAGAAGACACCTTTTTATTTAAGAAAGGCACCCGATTGCAGAATATTGAAAAATACCAAATCACTTCATTAATGTTCCTTAATTTTTTACTAAAGCACCATTGACATAGTTGCCAGTTCTTCGGTCTTCTTCTTGCAAGTGTTTATTATATTGGTATCCCCTCATAAACTGCGAAACGCCATAAACGATTAAACCAACTGCTATAATAAGTACAAAAATCTCTTCTGACATCGTTAGTTACCTCAAATGTAAAAATTTCGTCAAAGAAAAGCTTACATTTTTATATAGAACTTTCAACTGAAAATTATGGAAAACCTAGCTAGTCGAGTAGAAGGGAGCCTTTTTACCTTGCGGTAAATTGAACTCCACCCCCCTCACAGAACCGTGCTTGCACTATTAATGCACACGGCTCCTCCTAGTTACCATTCACAAAAATACAATTAATCTTTTAATATTAGACTTTGCTATTTCTGCTATCCTTAGTAGTTTTGTTTCCATTTATTATACCTACCTCTGTGTGTAGAAAATGTTTCACTACTAAGGGTGATAGCTGGTAGCTAGCCTTTCCTCCATCGGCATTACCCAACTTCATTGGTGTAGAGTCGAAGGAGGTCGGCAAAAGCCTTCCTCCGTCCGCTCAATCAAACGGATCGTACAGTTTTCCCGTAATCCGCTTTCCTTTATGTCATCCTTTAGATGCAACTTTAGATTCTAAATCTGGAATTAATGAAATAAGGTTTACAAGTTTGTAATCCGAATAGAGTTTGGATTCGTGAAGTTTCTTCCAACCCATGTTTCGCCATCTTTTAAATCGATGGCTCCATATTCTTCTTACAATCCAGCGTTGGAGTTTATTGAAGAGTTTTTTAACGTGAGCTTTACGATAGTAGTTACCCCATCCTCTGATAACAGGATTGATATTCTCTA
>NZ_JMLP01000029.1 GCF_000686805.1 Bacillus sp. UNC41MFS5
GAAACCGTCTTTCAGCTTTTCCTCATGAGAGGAAAAGGATTATCCGGTATTAGCACCGGTTTCCCGGTGTTATCCCAGTCTTACAGGCAGGTTGCCCACGTGTTACTCACCCGTCCGCCGCTAGACTCCGAAGAGTCTCGCTCGACTTGCATGTATTAGGCACGCCGCCAGCGTTCGTCCTGAGCCAGGATCAAACTCTCCAAGAAAGTTGATTAGCTCATTTGTTACGTTGGCTTATGTTCTTACTATTATAGAAGAAACACGATTGTTATTATTTGTTTGCACGATTTTGTTTGTTTAGTTTTCAAAGAACAAACTCACTTCGGTAAGAAGCGACAAAAAATATTATACTATAATTCTCGCAAACAAGTCAACACTATTTTAAAATTAGAATGTTAATTATTCGAAAATGTTTACTCGAAGAGAACTTTCTTATAGTACCATGTAAGTTACTCAAAGTTCAATGATAATTTTTTCCAATTAACTAAAAAGGGCTGTGATTCGCAAACCACAACAGCCCTTATGTCCTTTTATTTTTATTATAACTTTATCTTTTTCCATTCCTCATATAAGGATGGGTTTAATTCCTTCACATGTCCTAAGAACTCATCTAAATAACCAAGTTTTTTTAATCCAGTGAATAATTTGGTCGGGACAGACCTTACAGTAGTCATTGCCCTCTTGTGATCGATCACTTTAATTTCTCCCAGCTCATTAAAAAAAATGTGCCGAACCTCGGTGTCAAGTCTAGCAAAACCAACCTTTTTTAATTCTGCTAGCATGAATAATATCTTCATGACGATTAGTTTGGAAAGTTGCTTTTCCTTTTTTAAGTAGGCTTTTAGATTACCTCCATTCACCAATTCCATTACAATATAATTGGATCCATATTCATAGAGACGGGGGATAACGGAACTTGATTGTCCTATTTGTAGAGCATTTAACTCCTTTTTTTGATTGTCTTCATTAACATATACTTTGACACACTTCTCAGGTGACAATTGAAATACGGACCCATCTGCACCTTTCCCAAGCATTGTAAAACCGTTCAAATCTTGTAATGATATTTTGCCCTTATTTTTGGCTGCTATTTTATCAAAATCATTCATTTCTAATCTCCTTTTATTTCATTCGTCCTTCAATATCCCTTTATAATAGTTTAATGTTTCATTTAATCCTGTTTGCAAATCAAAGTCAGGTTTCCATGCCAAAAGATTCACAGCTTTGGTATTATCCAACCGACTGTAACGAATATCCCCTTCGCGTTCAGGCATAAGTATAGGTGATAGATTACTATTAGTTAGTGAAGTAATTATTTGAAATAGTTGGTTAATACTTGTCTTAGAATTTGTGCCGATATTAAAAATACCATTTGTCCCTTTTTCAATTGACAATACATTTGCACGCGCGACATCTTTCACATACACAAAATCTCTTGTTTGTTCGCCGTCTCCTAATATATGCGGGGCTTCACCATTAAGGACTTTCTTCAAAAAGATTGAGATGACCCCGCCTTCTCCAATAGAAGATTGGCGCGGTCCATAAACATTCGCATATCTAAGAATGGTGTAAGGAAGTTGAAAAAGTTGAAGAAAGGCCTGAATGTATAGTTCTGAAGTATATTTGCTAATTCCATAAAAGGATAGAGGCTGAACGGGGAATGTTTCCTTTATACTACAATCATCTTTTTCCCCATAAATAGCACAAGACGAAGAAAATATGAACTTTTTGACCTTAAACTTATGTGAGCAGGTTAATAAACGAATCGTTCCTAGAATATTTTGGTTAGCATCCTCGACTGGATTTTTTACCGAGTAGGCAACATCTACTTGTGCCGCCAAGTGGATCACCACATCCGGTTTTTCTCTCGCAAAAACTTCCTCTATTTTGGGCGAAGAGATGTCCATTTTAATGAATCGAACGTTGGGAGGGACAAATTCTCTATTCCCAGACCGTAAATTATCTACTACGATCGGTTCATAACCGGATTGAATTAATAAATCGACAACATGAGAACCAATGAATCCAGCTCCCCCAGTAACGAGCACCTTCATCTAGACCCACTACTCTCTTTTATTAAACTAAAAGATGATTGTCTAATCTTTTCCATTCAACAATCTCCTAACATATATAAATACTTATTTAGACTTTGAAATCTTCACTAATATAATCCCAGTTCTTTGCCCCAAACCTCTATTTTCTCGAGGTATCTCTTAAGGAGAGTGCTCTTACCTCCATCCAACACCTTTTGCAAATGACTAGAGAGCTTTTTTTCAAGCGTTCTCTGTAAATAGGCTTTTTTAAGAAGATTTAGTGGATCTTCATTAAAAGTTATTCCATATTTCAACATTTCTTGACAATAAACTTGCACACATTTTCTCCGAATCTCTTCTTCACTCTTCTGCCAATCTGAGCGAAAATCTATTAATAATTCGACCAGAACGACCAAATCATACCAGCATGGATAATGCTTCGCAGACTCCCAATCAATCAAACTAACTTTCCAATTCTCCACATCATCATTGGCGTTTTCACAGCAAATATTGTGGACATGGAGGTCGCCATGGATGAGACATTGTCCGGTTTCAGTAATTTCCGGAAAAAAATTGGGCCCTTTTTTTAATATTTTTTTGATTATTTTATACCTTGGTCCTATCAATTCTTGTAAGTTAGGATCTTTCATTGCCAGTTCCAGGTTTTCCTTTGCCTTTTTAATTCCTTTAGTCCGTTCCTTTACCTTTTCCTCAGAATCAAAATAAGGAAGAGAGGAGTCAAATAGATCTGCATGCTTCAAAAATCGTTTATCAAATGTTATGGCATGAAATTTTGCCACCGTGGGGATAATTCGTTCCAAATGATTTGGAGCTAATTTTATTTGTCCACGTAACGGCTGCAAACATTCAGTAAACATCCATGTTTCATTGCCATTAACGTTCGATTCCAACCAATACAATTGCGGTATAAACTCTTGATAAAGCTTATAGGCTTTTTGATACATACTGATTTCCAACCGATGATTTTCTTTCAGCGGCTGTTTGTATATTTTAAGCACGATGGGAATGAACTCCCGTCCATCAGTTAGAATCAACTTCCAAATACTGGTCTTTTCACGAGTGTTTTTAAGGCATTCTATTCTTTCATCTACTAATTTTACTTTTTTATTAAGGACATTTTTTAGCTTTTCTTCCCAATCATATTGTTTCCAACAGCTTAAAACTTCTTCTAAACTATTCAAATAGAAAGTTCCTCCTTCATTAATTATTTATTACTGTCTTCCCCATAAATTTCGCAAATGGGAAACAAAACTTCGAACAAATGGAAGTGGGTCATTCCAAGCAAAGAGAGCCTCAACTTTTTTTCCAGATAAGCTCTTTATCCACTCAAAGAATTTCATTTCCCCTTTTTTTTGTTTTTGGCGAAAGGAAAGAAAATCACGGACAAAGTAAACCCATTTGACCCCTTCTTTCTGTTCTGTCACTGGTGAGGGATTTTGCCCGGTAAGGGATAAATAATACAAGTGAGCCAAATTAACCCCACAAGCCATCGATAACGCTTGAGTTAAACCGATTCTTGAATTGATTTCAATAAATTTCAGTTTCCCATCTCTTGGGTCCCGTTTAAATTCGGAAATAGCTAAGCCTTTGAATTGAATATCTTTTAGAAATGTCGTAGCGAGTTGAATGGCTTCTTCGTCCCTAATACTAAGGGCAAGTGCTGTAGATCCAAAATGTGGGGGAAATTGATGTAATTTTTGATTCATCCACAAACCAACTAAATTCATATTTTCATCAAAAAATGTTTTCACAGAATAAATGCAATCCTCATTACCAGGGATGACTTCCTGGATCATGAGTTCACCGAATGGGCGGTAAAAAAGGTACTCTTCTCTCAATTTGGAAGGCTCTTCAACCACGATCGCTTTTTTATAGAGTCTATGATCGATATTTGTGCGAAAATGGGACGAATAAACTGGTTTTAAAATGCAAGGAAAAGTAACTTGATCAATAATTTCCTCGAACTGCTCTTCGTTATTAATAGCGAATGTTTTTGGGCATGGCACATTTGATTTCAGCGCCAATTCGTATGTTAGTCTTTTGTCCAATACCGCTTCAACCAGTGTGTGTTTTGGTAATAGGAACCTATAGTAGTGTGAAAGAACAAATCTGTTTTTTGAAATAAACTGAACAAAGTCATCAGAACCCGCATACAACACTGGCTTTTGTCCAATTCTTTGTGACAGTCTAGTAAGAAAAAGAATTAAAGCAGCTCCCTCACTCACTGGATTAGGACAAATTCCACAGTCGGCAAACCGAGTTTTACCAATTTCATATTTACCTCTTGTATCAAAGGCATATACTTTTATTCCTTGTTTCGCTAAACTCCTCACAATTCCGATCCCGGTCGCACTTAAATCAAGAACAACTGCAGGAACATCATGTCGCATGCTTTTTTCCTCCTTTCATAATAAAGATTGATAGATTTCTTCAATCCTTTGAACCATGTTACTAACGGTTAAATGTTGTTGAGCAAATGCCAGTGCATTGTCCGCTACTTCTGTCCTTATTGATTTGTTTCGCAAAAGGAGCAATAACTTTTCAGCAAGTTGCTTGTAGTTAGCTGGTTCAACGATTAATCCTGAATAGTTATCTTTAATGATCTCTGGAATACCCCCACAATTGGTTGTAAGGATTGCCTGATTACTAAACATTGCTTCGATAATAGAAATTGGCAGCGTATCACTTGTGGTTGGGAGAACATAAATGTCTGATTCACTTAACAATTTTGGTATGTCATTTCTGCTCCCTAAAAAGGTAATATTTTTTAATCTTAACTCTTTTACCTGCTTCTCAAGTTCTTGTCTCATTTCACCATCGCCGACAATCCTCACCTCTACATTTTTCAGATTGTCTTTTATCAGCGCTAACGCTTTAAATAAATACTTATGTCCTTTTCGAGGACGAAGGCGTGCAATACAGGTAATGACCGTTTTATTCCTACTTTTCTTTCGAAAATCCCCTCCACCAAAATCAATCCCTGTATAAACAGTGGTTATTTTATTTTCCTTTGCGCCTAAATTTCTTAGAATTGGGCGAAAGATATCGCAAAGGACGATTACTTGATTGGCATTTTTTATGGCTTGTCTATCAATCGCTAAAAAATAGATTTCCTCAACTGAACCCTTTTCCATTAAGTTAAACTTTAATCTGTTTTGGGTCATAAATCCATGAGGCGTAAAAAGAAGCGGTTTTTGAAATGATTGATTAAGCATTCCTAGTATATTAGCTGTATATCGATCTTGTGCGTGGATAATATCGTATTGAGACAGATCAAAATTTTTTAACATCGTATAATAACTGGATAATTTGCTGATATTGTGTATAATTTTTTCATTATAACTGCCGTAACGATTGAGAAAAAATTGCTTGAACTCCTCAGAATATCGATCGCGTAATGCCTTCATTTCCTCTGACGGAAAAGAGTTTAGTGCTATTACATCGACACTATGTCCTAAATTTTCTAAGCCAACTTTAAGGGTATTGATATATTTCTGCAAGCCACCGATCAATGGATATTCCCAAAATGTTGTGATTAATATATTTAATTTTTTGTTTTGAATTTTTGTTGTATGGAATTGCTCCCTATTTATTGCTTGTTCATGTTCAATAGGTTGATCGACCCCATAATATTGATCCAATGAAGAGATTAAATATGAAAAAATGGCCGGCATAAAAGGTTGGTCATTTGGTTGCTGATCTGTCATTTCCATACCCTCCTAATGATTTCAAATGCTTCTCCATATTCAACCCCAACCGTCATTCCTCTGATGCGCGCCAAATATCTCACACCATCATAGGAACGCGGATGTGGGAATGGTCTCATTTCTACATCATAATATTGGAGAGATTTGATTTTATCGTCGATGGTATCCGTAATATCCACAAAATAATTGGGTTTGAATTCTTTGTCGTTTGTATGTTGACTCCATTCACTTGAAGAAACGGTTTCAAAACAAAGTATCTCCGCCGGCTTTTTTCCCGGCAATGGACGAGCAGCAGTTAACACGGCCTGAAACAATATTTGGTGGTCACGGTTGGTATCACCATAATGATGGGTAAATATCATGGCAGGAGTATACTTTTCCAAGAGGTTCTCAATTGATTTGTTAATATCAACAAGCGGGATTGTTTCCAGTAATAAATTTGGTAATTCCAGAAATAGAACCTCATCTACTCCTAAGTGTTTATTTGCCTTCAGCATGAATTCTTGTATATGATGCTCCTCTTTCTTCCGCCCCTTAGCAGCAATCACAGTAATGACTTTATAGCCATGATTAATTAACTTCTTAATGGTCCCTCCGCTCCCAAGAATCTCATCATCAGGATGAGCGGCAATCACTAACACATTCTCACTCATTAGAACACCTCAACTCCAGTTAAAGTAGTTTTCTTGTAATTATATGTTGATAAGAAGCAGTCGATATGGACAAATATGATAATAATGAAAAATAGGCATTTTTAAGAAGTTTTGACTATTTCCATCTACCCTGGATTTTCAATAAAAAAAACATATGCATTTCGCATACGCCCTCTAGAACTGGATATTTTATTCAAGGAAATATTCTAAAAAGCAACCCTTTTCTCATTAGAATCTCGTTAACCTTTTCATGATGGCAGTTTTTCGTTCCTTATCCCTGATTCTGGTTAAATCTAGTGCATACTCATGTCCTTTATTTTTTGATTTTAAGATTTCTCTTATTGCATTTTTCACACTTTCTTCATCATCTGTAACCATTATCACCTTCCGCAGCATTCTTCCTCACCTCTAAGTTTCATATAATTTTCTGGCTTCATTTACGGCCCTTTTTTAAAAAAGTCAGCAACTGAAGAGTTGATTAAAGCCACACAATTGGCCGTAATAATAAAGAAGCCAATAGGTACGAGAACAAAATGGCCTGAATATACTCTGATAAATTAAAGGAAAGATTATCAAATAAAACAGGGAAAACAGCGATTATAATAAATATCTCCACAGCAACAACGCACTGCAATAGTAACACCATTCCCCTTTTCAAAAACCGAACTAATTTCATTGGCGCCCCTCGCAATCTATTAATCCTGAAATGAAAAATTTATTCAAATTTGTTCCTCCACAATCCTGCCCGTTAATTGAACAACTTAGAGCTTCGTTTCACTTTCTAATAATTCCTTCTCTTATTCAAGAATATGGCCCTTTAATGGAACACGATTGGCGATTTTAAACATTTATTACTCCAGTAAAGGTCTATGATCGGAATGAAAAAAAGATGTTATTTAAGATTATGAATATTTCTAGTTGCATAATACTTATTCTCAGCAATTAAAAGCCCATCAGATAAATCTGATGGGTTCAGAGTGTAGACAAACCCCTTTTTCAAAAAGTTATCTGAAGAAAAAGGGGTCTTGTTACTTTTTTAGTTACATATTTGGTTATTATCTTGAGAAAAAACACCATATATTGATGATTTATTAACTATAAAAACCGTTCTCAACATGTGAGAACGGATTTTATAGTATTGATTTATCTTGAATTATTTAGAAGCCTTCTTTTGTTTTTTATCACAGCAAGTGCATTGTCCGTACAAAGTTGATACTTTCTCATTCTCAAAATGATCAATTGTGTTATTGCAAATTTGGCAAATGATAGTTCCCATTAGAAAAACCCCTTTGTTTGAATTTTATAAGATAGACAATTTTAACCTCTTAAAATGTAAGCGATTTTTCTTTGTTGATATTATAATAGTATGTCACATTTAATTTGTCAACCGTAAATTGTATAACACATTTCAAGGGATAATGTCGATTGTTAGGAAAACTATAAATTTAAGGTTCTGGTGCAAAATTTCAGATAACTTGAAATTTATCTATAAATCTTAAGGTATGACACTTTTGGAAGTTACTTTTGAACAAGGTTGTCACTTTAGGATTTATTTTGCACCTTTTTAAGTGCTATTTTGCACATACAACTTTAAAACCCAGCTACCTTCACATGAGAAGATTAGCTGGGTTTTTTAATTATTTACATCCAATTATTATAGAACTATTCAGATCCGACTAGTAAAAAAGCGACTGCTCATTGTTCAGCAATGGCTCCCGTTTGTTGAACAAGGAAAGTGATGCTCTTGTTTTTCAAGCATCGCACCCGTAAATTTAATTAAAAGCAAATAAAATTTTAATAGTTAGAAATTTCTACTAGATCACAAACTGGATCCCTAGTATAAATAGAAGTTATTGATCCTAATGCTCCAGTTCTTTTTACTGGACCTTCTTAAAGTTTATCTTATAATTTTCTTTCAGCCTTGATTTCCACATGATTTAAGGAATGATGTTAAGTATATAACCACAAAGACAAATTTACATCTGTCCCTAGTATCGGCCCCACCTACGCCAGATACGCTGACGGCCACGCATGCCATCCAACCCATTATCTATCATAATAGAAAACGCTTACATTTTCAAATTTTAATTGAATTTTCAGAAAAAATCTTATAGTTATATATTTGCTGCTACTTTATGAAAATCGGGCAAAATAAACCCTTAATCGTTCTGGTAAAACCATTATTGGTCAAACAATCAGTTCATTTTAAATAGGGTATATATGACGTATGCTTTCACATAAGCTTGGTCTTTCTTCTTATGTGGAAGCACTCAAGAAACTCAAAAAAAATGACTTCTTCCAATATCTTCTGACTGGTCTATTCCAAATGGCCTTCGACTTCCGATTATTTAAGGTACAACATTGGATAAGAGAACAGACCATTAATCATCATCTTATAGAATAATCGATTTAAATGGCTGTATTGAGCCTAGGATAGGCGCTGGCGCTGGACAATTCTCTAAGTCGAAATTTTATACTTTCTTATCTTTCAACAAAATAGGTAACTCTACTTAAATCACAGCCCAAGTGGCGATCATTTACTTGGGTCTTTTCTCGCACGTCGTATTGTAATTACAAATCTAGAATTTATCATTTCCTACACAACGAAGAAAATGGCACCACATAATGGCGCCATTCCTATTTCTCTAGTAAACTGCCAAGTTTAATATCACTGTATGCAACCTATCTGACACCTTACCCAACATACTTAATCATTGCAACTTCATCACAGCAATCCAACTTAGGACAATTCATACAATCCACCCACACTTTTTCAGGCAAAGTCTCCTTTGCTACGATCTTAAAGCCACATTTTTTGAAAAACTCTGTTTCGTATGTGAAAGACATTACACGGCTAATTCCAAGTTTCGGTGCATCACTTATAATACGATTAACTAATGTGCGACCAATACCTTTCCCAGCATAATCGGGAGAAACAACCAAAGATCGTATCTCTGCCAGGTCCTGTCCTAAAACATGTAATCCTGCAACCCCTAGTATATTATTATCTTCTTTCATAACATACAAACATTGTAAATGTTGATAGAGTGATAAATACGTACGAGGCAATACGATTCCTTTTTCAGCAAAAATTTGGATTAAATCATAAATATCTTTAACATCACTTGTCACTGCATGGTAAATATCCATTCTGTATCTCCTTTTGTAATAATTATTTATAAATATACAACACTATGTATTTTCATTCAATGATTTTAAGGACAAAAAATTTTTTATCTCCTGAAGTAAAAAATAGCTTGAATCAACCTCCCAAGCTACATTGCCATTAACAACTCTTCCTAAATTCATTTTCAATCGTTTCTTCTCCTGTTCACAAAATTCCTCAACTGTTGATTTACTCCAATAGGGGGTACCTGCAAGTTCAACATCCGCTTTCGATATTTTTCCTCGACTGTAGTACACATTTAATTTACGTTTATCATAATTCAAACCATGTTCCGATAAGAAATCAGCAAACTGCTTTTGCTTTAACTTCTGTTAATCCTTGCATTGCTTCTTCCACTGTTAAAATGTTCTCATAAGCCTTTAACTTACCTTTAAACTTCGGAAACTTTTCAATGATCCGTTTAGTTGCGTGTCATCCTATCCCCTCCTGTTGACTTAGTCAACATCGAAACGGAAAATTGATTGTCTTGCATCTGACTTTACCTTACAAAGAGATTGAACTTAATAGCAAAAAAAGGGTGTCAGGCACCGATAGTGCCTGACACCCTTTTATTAACAACTATTTATTACTGTTTGAGTAGTTTATAATCCCATCGGAAATGCTCGTGAGTAAGTTGGTAAGATAGACAGTGTCGGACAGGTTCTCGTCTTCGCTTGGATTACTCATAAAGCCCATTTCAATTAACGTACTAGGCACTTTCGACCAATTAAAGCCTGATAGGTCACCGCGATACGAAATCCCATTTACTTTTACTGCTGGATTTTTAATAGTTTCATCAAGTATAAGCTGGGAAGCCTTTAGACTATCTTGATAAATAGCCTTTGTATATTGATCATCATCAGAAGGAGTTAAGACAGAAAGACCTTTAACATTCCGATTGGTTGATCCATCCGCATGAATCCGCACAAATAAGTCGGCGTGATTTTGATTAGCGATTTCGGCTCTTTCTTTGTTACTTATATTCACATCATGGGTTGTTCGGGTGTAAATGACTTTTACTCCTCTTTTTTCAAGCAATTTGCCTAAAATTTGCGAGGCCTCTAACGTTAATTTGTACTCTGGCTTCCCTGTAGCAACTCCAGCCGTTCCACCCGTTACTTTAATTTTGGTTTCTGACGCACCCGGTCCTACAGGCTCCTGTCCCATGTTAGCCGAACGTTGGTGTCCAGGATCGATGACGACTAAAAAGTCGTTTTGCACTTCCTCTTTTTCTTCTTCTTCATCTAACGCTTTGGTTGTTTCTTGATCTTCTTTACTAAATTCCTGGTTAACAGGTTCTTCGTTAATTTCTGCTGATGGGTCTTTTCCTCCCTTTTCTTGTGGTTGATTGAAGATAAAATACACAAGAATCACTGCTAGAAGGATTACGATTGTGATTCCTATCTTAGCTGTCTTTGACATTACATCAGAAACTCCTTTCGGCTATTGAACAAATTCACATTGTATTTTTCAACAATATTTAATGGGTCATCATATTATGGGTCCGAGCCCATCTTTAATAAGATTATTTTAAGTATAATTCCTAAAAATAACAGATAGTTAAACTTTTCGACAAATCTTTATGAAATCCTACTTTTTCCTATTTCGAACCACATTAAAAATAACCACCTAGCAAGTAGATGGCTCCTTTTAGTCTGAACATTTTAATTTAGCGCTGCTAATTTCCTGTATAAGTATTTTCTTCTTTCCTCGATATATTTCGTGATGACCAATAATTCCTGGTCGAATTTATCCATATCTTGTTTTTTATATGGGTCCTCTTTGACATACGGACGAATCAATTGTGTCAGTTTTTCCGCCTTAGGAATCATATGTCCTACTGTAAATTGCTGCTCCATTATCTCCTTAAGGAGCTGTTGATATTGCTTACGAAAGGTATCCACATATAATAATCGTGCCGTTAAAGTATTAAAGCCATCAATCGGAACATAATCAGACTCCATGGTTTTCCCATTGACATCCCGGCCCCATGTCGCATCATAGTCCCACGGTATAATCTCAAATAGGCGTGTTTCACCATTCCTGTATAGGGCATAGTTATGAACAAAACCATCATAGTTTGATGTAAAAATAACACCAGCCACCCATCGAAGATATTTATCAATATCTACAAATTTATGAATTTCCTTTTCGAATTCACTTTTTGAAAACGTATTGATATTAAAGATAAATTCCTGTAGGTAATAATCATCTTCTGGCGCACCAAATTTCCTTTCATAGCCTAATCGGAGGGATTTTTTTGTTCCTTTGTCCAGATCGCTCATTAGTGAAAAATTGGCATCCCCATCAACGGCATAAAAGATGCTCCCTTTCGGTAAGTCCCTTCTTGTTAAGAAATTCTCATCCACACTCTCAATTTCCAAATAGACCCCTTCAGCTTTTCCATTTTGATTCAAAAAGATATGTCTCGATTGAGGTGATAAAACCCCAAGCTCTGCAAAGAAATCGAAGGACAGTTTGTTTCTGATTAATGAAGGATCCTTAAATTCCGCATTCAAATGAATATGTTTGGAACCTCTGAAGGTTTTTGGTTTGTAGAAGGATACCTGGTAAGACTTTTTCGATAAATCACGGATATGAGATCCTCGATAGGCAATATCAATGTCGAGCCGTTTCCCTTCAATCGTTAACTGGGCTGGAATTGGGTCATCAATCCAAATGTCTCTTCTTAGCTCCCTCAGGTCGATGGGCCTAATAAATAGTTTGTATTGCGGTAGTAGTGCTGTCTCGTCCATTTTTTTATTCCTCCTTCCTATATTCCTATGAGAATTGAAGGAAGGAGGTCCCGGTTGGACAGCTTTTTTTTCGTGCATAGGCCTTTTTCTCACTCAAATGTACCTGTACACACGTAATTTATTAGAAGAAGAGAGAGTTTTTTGGACAAATTTGTCAATCAGTTATGTGCTCCCTTTTCAAGCTTAAAGGAGGTGCAAAGTTACTATGAGCGATTTTTCATCTGAAGATATTGAAAGAGCGGCAGAAGAAGTAAGGCGAGGCGATTTTTGGGACTTTATGTTACGTGATCCTAGTCAAGACCGTCGCACTACACGCAGAAGAACATCCAGACGTAGAACATCCAGACAGCAAATGACATCACGGATGAACACATCTAGACGTAATACATCAAGAAATCGTAACACTTCGAGAAACCGGAATACATCTAGAAATCGTAACACTTCGAGAAACCGGAATACATCCAGAAATCGTAACACTTCGAGAAACCGGAATACATCCAGAAATCGTAACACTTCGAGAAACCGGAATACTTCGAGAAACCGGAATACATCACGCCGAAATACTTCGAGAAGAAATACTTCCAGAAGATGTACTTCCAGAAGATGTACATCAAGAAGAAGAACTTCTAGATGCAGATGGACAGGATGGCGTCGAGGTTCTAGATGCAATACTATCGTCAATCGTTGTTGGAAAGACGGCAACATGTGGAATTTGAGAGTCCGCAACCGTTAATAAGTTCTTTTTAATAGAAAATGGGAAAGGAGACTTGTCTTCCTTTCCCATCCTCATTTATGAATAAACCTCTACTTTTTCTCAGGAATAACACAATTGCCATCCGCACAACTAACATCTTCCTCAGTGGAAAGATCTTGCAGAACTGGAACCGGAGACTCTTCTTCCCAGACTTTTTGCAACGCTCCCATAAAGGTTTCTGTAGGTTGCGCACCTGAAATTGCATATTTTTGATTAATGACAAAATACGGTACCCCGCGAACACCATACTGCTGGGCAAGGGATTCATCCTGGCGAACATCTACCGCAAACGCATTTTTATCATTTAAAACATTCAATACTTCTTGTCTATTCAAACCTGCCGCTTCAGCAATATCCGCAAGTGTTTCAATTTCCCCAATATGCTTCGACTCTGTAAAATAGGCACGGAGAAGTTTTTCTGAGACAAGCGCTTCTTTCCCTTGAGTTTCTGCAAATTTGGCCAAACGGTGGGCATCAAATGTATTAGTTGGCTTCATTTCATCAAAGTTAAATGTCAAGCCAACAGTGGCTGCCTGCTGACCGACCCCTTGATTCGCTTGTTTCGCTTGTTCAACACTCATACCATATTTATGGGCTAACATTTCATGAATGCTTTGCTCAATCTTTGTTGGAGAATTAGGGTCAAGCTCAAAGCTTTTGAATTCTACTTCTACTTGATCCTTGTGGGGAAATTGATCTAAAGCCAATTCTAATCGGCGTTTTCCTATATAACAAAACGGACATACATAATCAGACCAGACTTCAATTTTCATGTCGACACCTCGTTTTCTTCTGATAAGTTATATAGTACCACAAGGTGAAGAAAAACCAATTCATGGTGCTCATTGGTTATTTTAATTGGATGCATGTTACTATTAGGTATAGATAGGGAAAAGGATTTTTTTCATTTCATAGAGAATAATTACTTAAACATTCTAAAAAACATGAAGAGGTGATGTTGCTTGAAACAATGGTCAAAGGAAATTGAAATCCATGCTCCTATTGATATTGTTTGGGGATTGTTAAATGGTTCATTAGAGGATATGCAAAGAATAATGCCTCAAGTAGTCGATCATCAACCGGTAAAAGTGACAAATGAAGGTGTCGGTAGCATCTATCGTCAGAAATATCGAGAAGGCAAACGTGTCGAAGAGTATGATGTGGAAACATTAGAATTTGAAAATTCTCCCGATCAAAAGAAATTAAAAGTTGGCTTTTCGCTTGCCAAAATGTTTGAGATTACCGCTTTATATGAATTAACCGCCATCAATGAGCAAAATACCCTTTTTAAATACACCTGTACAAACAAACCGCTAAAAGCCTTCCTCAAGTTATTTCTATTATTAGCAAGTGACAAAATCGTCGTGCAATTTTGTGAAAGAGTAAAAAAAGTAGCTGAAGAAGAATATAAAAATAGCAATGTACTTATAAAATAGCCTGGTGAATGACTATTTTCCAAAAGAAATTCCACAAGTTGAAGACCTGTGGAATTTTCTTGTTTCATATGAATTCATCAATTAGCTATCATTTTATTGGGCTCCAAAAAGTACAGAAAATCGCGGCTTACTAGTTCTCCGGTCAACTCCTCCCAGGCATGCTTATAGAAGGATAGTTGGCTGCGATAGAATGCCTGGAGTTTTTCATAATCTTCTATTTGTTTAGCCCGGTCTGTTTTATAATCAACAATTGTCCATGTGCCATTCGTTTTATAGATGAGATCAATCGTTCCTTTCACATAGAAAGGTTGTATATCCTCAGGGTTTGTAGTGATTAACGAATAAAGAGTGTGCCCCCTTTCCACTTTTAATGTAAACGGAACTTCTGTCATCACTTCCTCAGCTGTCATCAATTCATTCCAAAGCGGTGAATTTCGAAAGTTTTCTAGATAGGAGTTTACTTCTTTTTCCCTTTCGATTGGAAGCTTATATTTACTTAAACCGAATTTTATATAATTAGAAATGTCATGACCTTGAACTGCTTTTTCAAAGATATCATGAATCAGAGTACCCCAAGCCTTGCCTCCGCCCGATTCCCGTTCAATGGTCACCAACTCAGAATAATCCTTATCCTTGGTTGGCGACCAAAGCTCAAATGTTTTTACCCTGCTTTAGTCCAGCCAGGCGTTCTTACTAATGGTTTTCGCCTGAAATTCGGTGAAGGTGATTTCTTTTTGTATGGAAGGCACCTTAAAAGCCTCTACCTCCGGGAGTTCCATTTCCTCGATATTTTCCATTTCGAAAAGGATGTTCCAAGGATTTTTCTTATTCCCAGTGTGTGAACTAATGATAAGGGCTTGTTCCGCACGAGTTGCCGCAACATAGACAATCCGCAGCTCCTCATCGGTAAGGTACATTAATTCCTCTGACTTATGCGACTCCCAATGGGGTGGAGCTGCAATTTCCTTATCCGCATAACCATTCTTCACTGTGAACGAAAAGTACCCTTTTGAGGTATGGTCTTCCCGTTTTATATGCTGTGATAAAAAGGATGCAGGACTGACTGTCTTAGCTGGATGTGCCAAAAAGACAACCGGCGCCTCGAGGCCTTTTGCTTTATGAATATTCATAATCCGAACAGCATTCTCCTCTTCTTCAAGATTAGCAACAACCGTTTTTTCAAAAATCATCTCGGTCAGTACTTCGAGGACTTGTTTATAGGTCGTTTTCCCAGCAGCCTCCTGTTTACGAAGGGCTTCAAGAATTTGGAGCAGACTTTTATAGGTTCGTTTGTTCCGGCCATTTTTCAAAAGTAATGGATAAAAGCCAACATCTTCGATAATTCGTTCAATCGCTGCTGTTGACGAAAGTGAACGAATTAGCTTTTGATAAGACTGTAATTTTTCTAAAACGAGTTCAAATTTAGCTTTTATCTCTGGCGAAATTTCCGTAGGAATATTGGCGTACATGGAAAATCGGCCATTTGCCTGTTTCCATTGGTATAGTTCTTGGTCACTGATACCAAAGAAAATCCCCCGTAACACGGCAATCAAGCTCACCTCATCGGTTGTGTCCAAGAAGGATGTTAGCAAGATCCACAAATCTTGGAATTCTCTCGTTTCACCAAGAATTACTTCACCACTGATACTGACTGGAATTCCCAGGTCCTCGATCGTTTTCGCATAGGAAGCAACACCATCCGTATACCTCGTCAGCACCATGAAGTCTTTGGCTTGATGTCCCTGCCTCATTAGCGTTTGAATGGTTAGGGCAATGTTTTCTGCATCAACTAAGATGACCTCTTCCTTCTTTTTATAATCGGCAGGAACGGATAAACGCTTCACACCGGTAAACCCAGCACCCTGGTCCTCGTGAAAGGAAACTAGCGGCCGATATGCCGCTTGGTAATCCGATTCTACCTCAGGTAAATGCCGTTTAAACACCATGTTTAATTCATTGGTCACCGTGTCAACGGTCCGGAAATTAGTCGTCAATTGCAACACTTCGCCGCCATGTTCTTCAATTAACTGTTTAACGCGGTTATAGGTGTCAATATCAGCACGGCGAAAGCGGTAAATGGCTTGTTTTGGATCGCCAACCACAAAGAGCGAACCAGCTTTCGGTTTGCAATTTGTCCATGTTTTTTCATCGATGTCTTCACTGGTTAAATAAAACATAATCTCTGCCTGAATCGGATCCGTGTCCTGAAACTCATCAACTAATAAGTAACGATATTTTGCTTGGAAATAGGCTCGAACCTCAGGATTCCCTTTAAGCAACTTTGAAGTATACATCATCAAATCTTGAAAATTTAGAAGGGATCTCTCTTTCTTCAATTGCTCATAAGTCTTTACGGCCTCTCCTAAGAAACTAATAATTTTGGGATGGCAATATTCTTTCCAGGATTGGATAAGCGGTTTAATTTTTACTTCAAATACGCCTGAGATTTTCTCTTCGTAAAATTTTGCATCCTCTTTGGAAGACCAGCGATTATAGGTAGGCTTTAAATTCTTATTAAATAATTCGAAAATGCTGATAATGTCCTTTTCCTTCGAAGGGTCAATGAATCTTTCCTTTTGAACAGCTGTTAAAATCGCTTTCTGTAAACTATCATATCCCTTCGGAGGCTCTTCCTCAGGAACGCATCTTTTTGCTTCCTTGATTAAGAGCATGAAAGAATGATAATCGACATTAAGTTCAGGTTTCGGAAGTGATTCGGTTACCCATTCCACATCAGAATATTCCTTTAACCCTTTTAACCAGGGGAAAAGGGTGTCCACAGTGATTCCTAATTCTTCAATGGAGTCAATTGAATGTGGTTGTTCATCCATTAAAGTTTGTAAATGAAGCTGCCATGCCTCTTCTAAAATGTCGAGGTCATCGGTTTCTTCAAGCTCCTTAAAGGTTAAATCTAAATTCGCTTCGATTGGGCGCTCGCGCAACAGTTTCGCACAAAAGGCGTGGACTGTACCTAAAAAGCAGCGCTCCATATTTTGCAGGGCTACCCCTAGACGAAATTGGATTTCAAGATTCTTTTCCATTTTCCATGCTTCTTCTAATTTCGCTTGAAAACGGACCTTTAACTCATCGGCTGCTTTCCGAGTAAACGTAATCGCGACTATTTCCTGAATTTCCGCGGTTCCCGTATAAATAAGGTTTACCATCCGCTCGACTAAGCTTGTTGTTTTACCTGAACCCGCCCCAGCTTCGACTAAAAAATTTGTGCTGAGTTGTGATTTAATTTTATTTCGGGCCGCTTGATCGCGAATTTCCTTAGTCATAGGCTCTAACCCCCTTTAACTTCTGATTCGACTGTTTTATTTCAAGGGTTTCTTTATCATAAAAATGACGGCGGCACACCAGCTTATATTCACAGAATTTGCAATCATTGACATCATCTGTCATCTCAAAATGTCCATGTCTCACCGCATCAATCAGTTTTTCCAAAATATCTATGCCATTGGTTCGAAGCGTCTTGTCCTGCTTCCTCGTAAATCTTTGTGCTAAACCTTTTTGGGTAGGGAAATAATAGGAACTTTCCTCGACAGCACCTTCACCGAGATTGAGATGCTGCTCAATCGCCAACGCATAAATCATGTGCTGGAGTTGGCGGCCGCCTTTGAAGGCACCATTTTTCGCATAACCATAGGTGCTCCCAGTTTTATAGTCGATGATATGGTATTTGTTATCCTTTGATTGATCGACACGATCAATGATCCCAGCTATTCTTATTTCCCCTGATGGAAGAGTAATAAGTGCTGGTTCCTGTTCACCAATCCCAAATGAATATTCGAAATGAAGCGGATCATAATTTTCACTATGAAGCTCTTCTTCTTTTAGAAAAATATCACAACAAGCTAGGATGTCATTCCGCTCACGTTGATAGACTCTATCATTCGGAGGAGGAAGCACTTCCTTTTGTTCATCGATTAAGTTTTGAGCAATCTCTCCAATAAGGCTCAAGTGCTTAGCATATGAAGGCTTGGTAGATTCCTGTGTTAATTTTTTATAAAATGATTCAAAAATACTGTGAAGCAAACTTCCACGTGTAGCTGCGTCCAGCCATTTGTTTGCGTCATAAGAAACCGCCTCTACCGGCCTAACCTTTAGCACTTCCCGTAAAAAATAGGAATACGGACACTTGGCGAGTGTTTCAAGTTTGCCTGCACTCAGTGTTTTCTCTTGATTGAGGCGAGGATCATACGTTTCGGCATCAATTTGAACCAATCCATCATACTCTAAGAAATTCCCCGTATTTCGGGCAGTTTCCGCTGCGATTCCTTGTTTAATATTTGAAAAATGATTAAGAATCCCGTCATTTAGCAGTTGTGATTCTTCATTGGTTAATTTTTCACTCCAGTAGTCCTTTTCTTCAAAAATGTCATGAGCAATAATGGATGAAGGCAGTTCCTTTAATGCTTTAAAATCTGCATCTTTATTGCCTGTAATTAAGCGGTAGCATTGTAAAATAACAAATGCTGGGTTAACGACCCGATTATCGTTCATATCAAAATTGCTGTAACTGACCGTGACACGACCGTTCGAATTGGCAAAAACTTGTAACAGCGTATACAAGTTTTCTTGCCCCTTCTCTTGGTATAAAGGCAGGGCATTCCCTAACCGAATCCGCTCTGTATCAAGTAAAAGTGGATCTTCACTCACATTCCCTGGAAACTTCCTGTTATCGAGGCCAACGAAAAAGACGTGTGGCCGGCTATTGTATATTCCATTTTTATAAGATGTAACATGGAGATGGCCTGGTTTAGGACGTGATTGATTGATCCGAACGGTTAGCAGCAGGTCCTTCATTTTTTCAAATAGATCATAACTTGATAACGATTCGTCTGCATATGGGAGCAGCTTTTTAATTTCTTCCAATAGAGTTGATTTTGCCATCTCATCAAGGGCTGAACTTGTTTTACCATTATATTTGAGTAGAAATGCAATTCCAGTTAAACATTTTTTATAGTTCATCGTAGTCTCTAATGGTGGAAGTTTCTTGAAAATTTCTTGAAAACACGACCAAATCCATAATATATCCATTGCTTGATTTTCATAATAGTCACGGTCATCCTCATGTTCGTGTTCGAGTAACAGCTCACTTCTTCTGTTAAATTCCCCACCGAGCAGTTTAAGATAGCGATCATGAGACCACCCAATTTGAAGATCCCTGAGAACTTTGGTTAATTTTGAATTAGACATCACCACTTCATCAAGGCCAACAAATCCTCCCTCAATAAAGGGGACGCCTTTACCCATTACAAACAAGCCCTCATTCAATAAATCAAGAAAGGCTGGGACACTATAGTTGGACTGCATCCACGCAATTAATCCAGAAACAAGGCGACCCGGACGCGTAAACGAAATCGGCAGGCCTTCACCAAATGTCATGGGTAGGTCTATCTTTTGCGACAGGTGGTAAAACTGGGTTATGTAAGAATCAGCATCGGTATAAAACACCACACTTTCATCGAGTGGAGTTTTTGCCATTTTGATCTTTGCTAGAATTTGTTTTACTTCCATTTCTTCTGTTTTAGCAGTAAATAGTTCTAAGTTTGGTTCACCGCTCGCATCTTCCTGTTGATAGAGATAACTTAACGGTGACGGGTTCCCCCAAGAAACGGAACGGAGGCTTGACCGCTCAGGGGTATGGATACCTAATACAGGTGAAAGCGGCAGCTTATAAACTGACTCAGGAATCATTTTACTCAGGAATTGTTCTTCTAGATGTGATAAGTTCAGACCCGATTGTAAAATTAACACTCTCTTTTCATCGATTTGAACCGATTTAAGTGCCTTATGTATCAGTCCTGCTTTGTCAGTAAATTCCTGACTAATTAAAATATCTTCATATTCAGTAAGAATCTTGTATAGATCCTCTGCTTTGTCCGAATTAATAAATGCGTCTTTTTTCAAAGAATCCTTTGTATAGCCAGCTAACCGTAATGATTGAATCGTTGAATAAATAGCATGACTAAAAGCTGGCGTGATTTCCATTCCAGCAAAGTAACGAAGTTTATCTTGTTTCTTCAACTCAATTAGAAGCTTGTAAGTAAAATGAACACCAACAGTATGGTCTAAATTTTGTTGCAGCTGCTCTGAATTCAACTCGACTAAGGTTTGGGCTAAGTCATTCACTGTTTGATATTTGAGATTAATGGCTTGGTTTCCTTGTTTAACGAAAGCCGCATTGATTTGTTCCCCAATCGCATGGGAATCAACGATAACGATTTTTTCTTTTAAGGGTACTTTAAGACATATTTCCTTTAGTTTGTTTATTAACGGTTGCATGAGAACCTCCAATTACTCTACGAAATCAATCTACATACTCACTCTGTTCGAGTTTCATGATTGTTATTCCTTCAATTTATAAGAAAAGACATATATTTTTCAAATCTGGTAATAATAACCTCGGGTTAACATAGAAAGGATGGGATGTTTGATGTCGTTAGAATGGTTTGACAGAGTATGTGGAGAACTGCAAGAACACCTGGAATCTATTTGTGAAGAATATGATCAGGTTGGTCAAATGACCGTTGAAAGAGCTGCCAAACATCCGAGGATTGAGTTTTATGTCGATACCGCAGATGTTGATACCGAAGAACTAGAGCGTGATTACTTCTGCTCTTTATTCTTTGACCCTCAAAATGAGGAATTTTACATCGATACCTTCGATGTGGACACCGGACATACGGCAAAGGTCATCCTTTCAGACATAGAAGACATTATCGAGGAAGTTCACGCCAGTCTGCATGATTATATGAACGGCGATGATCACTATACAGATGATGGGGTCTATCTTCAGACTTCAGAGATCTATGATAATGAAGATGAAGTCGAAACCGTTTATGTGGATGATGACAACGAAGAAGAGTATTACGAAGCGGAACAAGTCAACAGTGACGACATCTTTGAGGAAATTGATGTGGATTGGTCTACACCGGAGGTAACAGCCTTTAAACATGAAGATGAAGTCGAAGTCACCTATCAATTCGGATTGGTTCAAGCTACTGGTGACGGTGTCCTCAAACGTGTTAATCGAATCTGGACAACAGATGATGAATTACTCAAAGATGAGTCCCATTTCATTTTTAGCAAAGAAGAAGCATCCACTATTATCGCCATGATTGCCTCACATATGGATCAATTAAGTGAGTTTGAATTTTAAACAAATAATCAATTAGATATAAAGGGAGCATACCATATGGATGCTCCTTTTCTCATTCTACCGTGTAATCGATTTGAATTAGATCCCAAGGTGTGATCATGCCAAGGGGAGCCTCGTCCACTTTCCCATTTTCAGTGATGATGACAGCTTCGATTTTGCGCTTCTTCTTATGTGCCTTTTCAAAAAGATTTTCAACCTCAAATATATTAATCTCTTTTGAGACAATTTCAATCGGATATTCTTTCTCATAATTCATGATATCTGCAACATGGATATCGGCTAGATTGACAAGGCTGCTTTCCATATTTTGCGCCATCCATTTCACAATTGAACTCGATGTAAGTAACCCCACGCATTTTTTATTTTTATAGACGGGAAACTTCGAATAACCGTATTGTCTAATGGCGTCAGTTACTTTTAAGATACTGTCGCGATAATCAAAGGACACCACATTTTTCGTCGCAATCGATAGCGCATAATTAGGACGGCTAAATACATTAGCTATTTTTTCAATATGAGAAACGACTTTTGCATTAGGCTCCGCAATATAAAAGCCAATTTCCATTTTCTCATGAACAATTGCGTTCCGAAGTCGGGCATATTGCTCTAAATCCTTTTTATAGGTTTCAATCATTTGATATTTTTTGGAGCCAACCTTTACGAGGACGACGAATCTATCATCATTAATTTGAACGATGTCCCGCAATGCATCGTGTACTTGGTTGAAAGCTACCTCAAAACGCTCAGAAAGAAGTTGTCCTTGTTTTTTATTCATATCTTTTGCTCTCCCATGGTATAACTCTTTATCATTATATTTAATGTAAAATTAATACTTCAAATTTTCAAGAAATTATTTCCCCCTAGGATTTGTTGAGCATGACCATTCTATTCGAAATGGTGGATTATTGATTGGCTATAATGGTTAGCATCTGGTCCTCTACCTTTTTCCCTTTAGTATCTTCAAGTAAATTATTTAATAGAATCGAAAAGATTAATGTTTGTCCACTTTTGGTTTTTACGTAGCCAGATATGGAACTCACCGTAGAGATGGTTCCTGTTTTTGCCTTTACCCTCCCTCGGACAAGAGGATCTTTTAAGCGATTTCTTAAGGTACCGCCTTCCATCTTTTCAGGTGCCCCAGCGACTGGTAATGACTGAAGATAGCTCGAAAACCACTTTTCTTTCTGCACAGCAAACAACAGTTGCGTTAGTTGGTTTGCTGGAATCAGATTGACATGCGAAACGCCGGACCCATCTCGAAGCACCAATGTTTTGGGAGTAACCCCAAATTTGACTAATTCGGAATTTAATACTTTCAGTCCGTTTTCCCAACTCCCTTTACCCTTCACAACCTTGCCCATTTCCTTCATTAAAATTTCCGCATGAACGTTGTTGCTCAGTTTCATAAAAGGAACCAGTAGTTCAGATAACGGTATCGATTGATGGGTTGTTAACAATTTTGTGGTGTCAGGCACCATTCCTGTTTTTAGTTTTCCAGTCACTTGAATTCCGTGTTCTGTTACCGATTGTTTTAATAGGGACATGGCATATCTTGTTGGATTCCAGACACCGATCCAATCCTGTTCCGGTTTTGCCTTGATTGGGATTGTTCCCTTGATGGTGATGGTATTTTTTGCGTGTACCCGCTCGATGGTGATATTCTGTTTACCTTCCTCTGGACCAGTGACGGCTTGATTGATGATTTTTAGATAATTGGTTTTGGGGGTCAGTTTTACGATTGGCTTGTCCCCTTTTTTCGTTGCAGGTTGTACGACAACTTTGACCGATCCAGCATCAAAGTCTTGGGTTGGTGACGCCGTTAGTGCCGAAATCTGTGCCCCATAATGGGTGGTTTCGTCACTCCAGGGCAGGTCAAGTGAATAGCGAACACCATCATACCAGGAATCATCCCCGACGATATTTCCGTTTATTTTTTTGATGCCGTGTTTTTTGACTTCAACAGCTATTTGATCAAAATCGGATTTCAATAAAGTTGGGTCGCCCTTCCCTTTTATATAGAGATTTCCGTCGAGAGTTTTCTTTTTCACCGTACCATCTGTATGTATCTCCGTCTTGAACGTGTAATCTTCGCCAAGGATATTTAAGGCTGCAGCGGCCGTTAAAAGCTTCATGTTCGAAGCGGGTCTTAAGCGGACATCTCCTTGATGGGAATAGATGATTTTCCCATCTGCAGCGGAACGGATACTAACCCCAGCAATGGCCCCTTTTAATGCTGGATCGTTATTGATTAGTTGATTCATCTGCTGGACCATTTTTTCGTGAGTATACATGGCATTTACTTTTATTGATGGAATCATCAATATTAAAATAAGAATGTAATATTTAATTCTATTGCTCAAGCTTTGGTACCAGCCTTTCCTTTTTCCTAAGAGTTTGTCCGAAAAAAACAAATAATATCATCTTTGGATTTTTTAATTGGACAACTTTTTTATTTCCATAATATGTCTAATTGTACAAAACTCTTTAAAAATTGTACAAAACACCCAAATTTTCGTACAAAAGGCAATTAAATTTCCACAATACTATCCCAAAATTGTACAAAAGCAAAATTCCCTTACCAAACACAGTGTAATTCTAAACCATTCTCCTCACCACATTAAAATTTTTACTAAGATAAGCCCAATTCTGAGGTGCCGGTAAGCTAATTTGCCAAAAAGTCGTGCCCGCTAATCGATAAAGACCCATTAAGTTATACTTTTCTATATAACTGCGAATATCTTCAAACCATACCATATGTTCCTTCCCACCAGGCCAGTAGCGATACCATGGCGCTTTCGCGGTATCATCAAATTCAATCGGGCCGCCAACAGCAATCGCTTGATTTTGTGCAACATTTACTGAAAGAGCACGTGTTTGATTCGTCCCAACGACCTTGTCATACCCATACAACGCCAACGCGATTTGTAGCTTACGAGGATTAATCTGCGTGAGTGAATATTGGATGACTTGCTCCAGCCACGGAATCGGAGCAATTGGATCAGACGGTCCTCCTGGGTAACCATAATCCATTGTCATCACGGCAACTAAATCAACTACATTACCAATACCGGCATAATCGTATGCTCCAATAATCCGATTTGTCGGAATATCAGCTGTTTTCGCATGAACATTTACATGTAATATCAATTCACCTAAACTATTTTTTAAAGCAATTAGAAACAATATAAAGTCATTCCGTCTTGCCGGAGGAATAAATTCAAAGTCAATGCTTACTCCACCAAACCCACGTTTTTTTGCTAAATTCACAATACTTGCCACTAGATTGGTTCGATACGTTGGATTTTCGAGCACCCTTCCAGCCAACTCCGCACTAAAATCGGCTCCCACCAAATTTCTAATCATCATCAATGGGACGACCTTCAATTGATTGCTTCTAGCGACTATGGCTGCATCCTCGACCATATTAAAAGCATATCCCTCCTTTGTAAAAGAATAAGCGACCACTGCCAAATAAGTAAGTTGCCCCGCGATAGAATTCAAAGTTGCCAGATTTGCAGCTTGGGAGGATGGAACTAAAAATCCAAGTGTCGCTAGATCCGATTTCATCGGAGATGGCACATTGATGGTTTGGCCTATCATCAATTGAGTTGGATTCAAACCTGGATTTGCGGCCAGTATGTCTGCCGGATGACTGTTGAATTGCTGAGCCAAATTCCAGATATGATCACCGGCTTTAATTCGATACGCGTGCAGTGGCGGCAGATGATCCGGGAGATATAAAGCAAGTCCTGGTGTGAGTGCATTAGATGATGGCAATCCATTCAGTTTAATAATCGTTGGAAGCGATATACCATACTTTGTGGAAATCTTCCACAAATTTTCACCAGCAGCCACAATATGAACAGCCATAAACTCACGCTCCTTTTTTACTATCATATGGGCATGAGATGTTAAGTTATTACATAGAAAAAACGAACTTGCAATAGACAAGTTCGCCCTTTTGTAACTATAATCGTGGATCAATTGGGTCCGATTCCAACGCTAGAACTCCAAACACACATTCATGATAACGCTCCAATGATTCCCTCCCAACAAAGCGCTTCACTGCTTCCACACCTAAGGAAAATTCCTTTAAGGCATTGCGTTGTTTCTTTCCAGCATTTCGCTGCTTTAGCCGGGACAGATTCTCTGGTTGTAAGTAATCGATGCCATAGATAATATGCAAATACTTGCGGCCTCTCACTTTAATTGCCGGCTGCACCAGCTTACCATTATGACGAGCCACAAACGACTCCGGTTTAACCACAAAACCTTCATGCCCTTCTTCGGTCATTTCTTCCCACCATGCGATTGCCGCTTTCATGGAGTCCTCATCGTTCACCAGCCGATATTCCGTTTCCATAAAAAGCTCGGAAAGTACGCTGAACTCCTTATTCTTCTCCATATGCCAGGTGTGCGGTTTATCGAAAAATGTTTCATTACTATGGGCTAGTGTGTGAAAAGGAGCAATTTGTATCCCTGCTAACCCTTCTATTTCCCAGCAATACTTTTGATACACATCGTTAAACACTTTTGTATTGTGAATCTTTTCATCCGTTTCCGCAAGCCAACTGGCCACATCCTTACCGTTGGCAGCGACTTTCTCCAGTTGTTCCTTTAATTTATTGCGATCGAGCAACGCCATTTCGCCCACATGTGCATATTGATTCATGATTAGTTCTTTTGCTTTTAGATTCCAAGGCAGGATTTCAGCATCCATCAAGACAAAATCCGTGTTGTGTTTTTCAAAATAACGACTCAAATCTGCGTGTAATACTTGGAGAATTTGTTCCTCCAGGTCTTTTTTGAAAAAGGCTCTGCCAGTCCGTGTATAAATAGAACCTAATGTTTCTCTGCCGATATACTCTTTGGCCGCTTCCTTATTTTTAAAAAGAAGCAAAATGCCTCGGCTGCCCATATGTTTTTTCTCCACAATCATCGTATCAATGCCATTTGCCTGATAGTAGTCAAACGCTTCTTGCGGGTGCTCTAAGTATCCCGCTAAATGAGAAGGTTTTGGAGTTGGGCTCATCGTTGGCGGTAAATAGACAATCTCCTCAATAGGAAGAGTATAATGAGAAAAGTCGTCCAAGGCGGATTTGGCCACATCCTTATGGATAGCAATCTCCCCATACTGTTCGGTTAACACCGAAAACCCATTGATAAACTTACCTAAATTAGGAGGGGCAAGCCGCTTTTGTTCCCATTCCTTAATTGGGTTGTCAGGAACATTGGCATAATCCTGTTTAGCGGCCACCGATACAAACTGTTTTTCTGGGAAACGATACGCCGTTAGCCGCCCGCCAAATACCACACCTTGGTCAATATTAAGTGTATTATTCACTAACAGCGGCTGCGGCTTGGGATCATGCCCCCAAATAATTAATTCTTGTGATTGATGATCAATCGTCCAGTCTTTTCTCCGCGGCTTTCCATTTTCATCAAGCCCCTCTGAATCTCCGTACCTGCAAAAATCAGAAATCCGCTGCGATTGTTTGCCAATATACCAATCCCTAATCCCGGCATGCGTCGCAACTGCCACGTTTACACCATTTTTTTGGATAACCAAATGGGACTTTGCAGCCAGTAGGAGTTCCTTTAGTTCTGCCTTTAATTGACCAGTGGCCTCTTGACCAAATTTGCACTCATACTCTGCAAAATCAGCTTCTACTTTTTCATCACCGTGTGCCATATTCACCTTGCGCCCATCCAGCCAGCGGGCAATTTTCCAGCCGTGGTTGCTATCAATCATATAGGCAATTCCTGCATCGACATGTTTTTTGAAAAATTGCATGGTTTCGAGTGACCGAGGACCACGGCTCATTACGTCACCAAGTGAAAGGATTCGCCTCCCCTCAGGATGATGGAACAAGCCATCCTCGTTTTCCTGATAGCCCAACTTGGTTATCAATTCGATAAACTCTTCAAAACAGCCATGAATATCCCCAATAAAATCAATACCATTACCCACATCGATGAATAAAGGATTCGCAAGCCGCCCTATATCCAAAGCCTTAAGCTCCGGTTCATCTAAAATATAGGTGCGGTGAAAGCCTTCCTTCTTAATAAACCTAAGCGTTCGCTTGAAGTGCTGGTATTGCTGTTTGAGTCGATTCTTGCCGCGTGGAAAATCCCGTTCCTTATCACGAGAAAGGAGTTCTTTTTCCGTTACATTGAACACAATCGCAATCACGGGGACATGATATTTCTTACCTAGTCGATGATAACGCTCACGATCGTCTTCCTTTAAGTGTGTCGCGTCAATTATCGTTAGTTTATTTAAACGGCACCGCTTCCCAATTAAATATTCCATCGCATCAAATGCTTCGTTTGAAATCCGGAAGTATTCATCAAATAAGGCATCCGCTTCATCCTTTGGACGCTGATTCCACGTGATAAATTCCACATCACTGACGAGAACCCGGAATTGATCAGAACTGACAACTTCCGAAGCCAGAATCTTCTTTTCATGGACGAGTCGGTTTAATAACGTGGTTTTGCCGCTATTCGAAGGTCCGACAAAAAGGACAATGCCAGCATAGGGCAAGTGAATTTTGGTCATGATTGCCCCTCCTCTCTTGAAAAAATAGCCATCTGGGTCGGTTGACCGAAAGTCGGATGTTCTTCACCAATGCCTTGAAAATGTACTTTATAAGGATAGGAACTTGCCCAAGTTTCACATTTCCCCGTAAACTCTGTCCTTGTCCATTCAAAGCGGTGATCATGATGTCTCATTGCCTCATCCATATCATAGACCTCATTATATTCTTGATTCGGTGTAGTCACGATCAACACTTCTGGTCGATAGTCTTTAAAAATCGTCTCGAATACCCTTGGTAACCGGTATTCATCAATATGTTCAATCACTTCACAAAGAATCATGACATCTTTACTGAGAAGGCGTTCATCATAATAAAATAGCGAACCTGCTAATAACTGAGGCTCCACAAATCCACGTTTTTCTTTTGCTTGATTAAATCGGTCTAATGCCTTTAACCGAGCTCGATTCGATGGCTCGACTGAGAGAATTTCCTGCACCCCTTCAATAAATCCTAACTTAACTGATAACTTTCCTTCCCCAGCACCTAGGTCAACAATAGTTTGTTTTTTGGTCAAAGACTCAACATAATTAATAATCGCTTCGTAGCGAAGATCATTTAAACGTATTTTCGGCGGCTCGTTTGTCTCCTCTTTTTTCGTTTCTTTTTCATAGAACTTTGACTGTGAAATCATCTTTTGGAACCGTAAAGAACGATTTAAAATCAACGACTTATGTGGGTGGTTCTCTAACCAGCCTTCTCCGTATCGGTCAAACTTCTCTAGTTCTCGTTCATCAATAAAATAATGTTTATAGTTATCGATAACCGGAATCAGAATCGAAAGTTGTTTGAGTGCATTCTGAAGTGTTTGTTTCCCTGAAAGGGTGATAAACCTTGCTGAGCTTTTTTCACGGATAAAACTTTCCCCATATTCTAGGGTGACTGTATAACCGATTGGTGCAAATAACGCTTCCAGCTCACGGTTGCTTAAATCCGTGGCCACCGGACCAAAAGATAATTCCATGTCAAAGGGATGTTCGACCCATGAGGCATATTCCCCCTTCGGTTTCCCATTTAACGCAGTCCCCAATGCTTTTCGAATGGAGGTAACAAAGATACTGCTTGCCGCAAACTCGCGGTCATTTATGTAATGCGTAATATCAAATAAATCAGGTGAGTTCTTGACTAAGTTGATTGGATCTGTTTTTACAAAAATGATGAACTGTACCTCTTCGCTTGAAAAAATAGGATAAACCAGGCGGACAGATAACCCTTTTTCTCCTCGTTCATAGAGATTGTTTGGATTTTTGGCTAAAAGGTAAGAAACGGCTTCAACACCAGGACCTCTAACGGTTACGGATAGCTGCATTTTTTCACTTCACTTTCAATTGGCAAATAGTTTAGTTTCATTTTAACATATTTACATTATTATTCTTCTGATAGAAAAATAACCCAGTTTTCTTAAGTAAGAAAACCGGGTTACTTCTAATATTCATCACCATATCGATATCTTCTGTTTTTTGCTGCAAAGCATGCCTCACAGGTTGGAAATGAATGATCCCACGGCAGTTTCTTGCCACAGTTTTTGCATTTTTTTACAAACTTTTTAATATCTGTTTTCAGGCGATCTTGAACTTTATCACTGACCTCTTCTCTCAGTCGTTCCCAATAGAGGGCTGTAGTTCCCTCTCCTAATCGATATAAGAATAAGAGATGGAGACCGATTGCCTTGTAGCTAAGTTCTAATTCCTCCAAGCTGCGTTCCTTCACAATCGGTTCAGGAAGTTCACGTCCCTGGATAATTGCATACATGGTATCTTCCCATTGCTTGGTTAAGATGGGCTCATTTTTTGAAAACGGCAGATGTAAAAAGCCATAAAGGTCCATTAAAGAGAGCCTTGCTTCAATTTCTGTCCCCGCGATTATTTGATAAAGCGACTTTTCCTCTGCCAGCGATGCCTTCTTCGTCCCTTTCGGACTTTCAAATTTCCCCCATAGTTCAAAAAAGGTACCTAAATCGTGGTAATAACGTTGAAATCGTTCAAAAACGGAATTGGTTGGTGCAATCGCAAAGGTATGAACAGGTTCATCTTCCTTCATTAGCAAGTTCCGCATTTTCCTAATATCACTCGTAAAAGCCACTTTGCCGATATTGTAAATACCCTTTCGACCAGCACGCCCGGCAATTTGCTTCACTTCTTGCGAGGTCAGTAAACGACGTCGTGTTCCATCAAACTTATCATTTTCTAAAAAAACAATTCGGCGGATCGGCAGGTTTAAACCCATACCAATCGCATCTGTTGCAACAATAACTTTTGTCTTGCCAGAATTAAATTGCTGAATCTGCTTTTTTCTTGTTTCTGGAGGCATACTTCCGTAGATCATACTGACGGTATGGCCGTCATTTTGCAGTCGTGAGGCCGTTTCAAGCACGCGCCGACGTGAAAAACAAATCAGTGCGTCTCCTTTTTTAACATGTTTAATATGAAATTCTTTCGTTTCTACTTCTAGCGGGGTATCGCGTGTGTATTCATGTATCTCAATATTTGATTCACCCAAAAGCTGCAACAGCATCGTTTTTGAATTCCGGCTTCCAATGATATGTACTTCTTTTGCATTGGCTTTCGTAATTGCCTTATACCAGGAAAAACCACGGTCTTTGTCGGTAATCATTTGCGCTTCATCAATGACGACAACTTCATAGAACTCTTTTTCATGAAACATTTCCACGGTGCAGGACGTATGATTGGCCCCAAGGGTCATTTTTTCTTCTTCACCCGTTTTTAAGGAACAAGGCGTCCCCTCAGCGTTTAATTTATCATAAACTTCAAGGGCTAATAGTCGAAGCGGAGCTAAATATAAGCCGCTATAGGCCTCTTTCATCCTTTCAAGCGCATGATGTGTTTTTCCTGTATTAGTTTCACCGATATGAAGGACATAGCGGATCTGTCGCTGAAGCGAAGGGTCGTATTCCGTTGCAAAAATGTCCTTCATCATCCGCTCTTCTGCTTCTCTTTTTCGCTTTAGTTCTTCTTCAGCTTCCTTTTGTTTCCGCTCGCGCTCTTGGAGGTCCTTTTCAAAAATTTCCTTATGCAGCATTTCATCAAAAGGAATTTCAGCCAATCTGATTAAATCTGCTAGGTATTCAGCTTGAATATCCTCAATAAAATACCCCTCAACATCATAAAGCACCTGTGCAATACTGCCTTTTACGAAAGAAGCCGATAGTTCTTCATGTAAGGTTTTAAAGAATTCAGCCTTCAGTTGATCGGGTAACTGCTCTAAAACTTTTTCCGGAATAAGGTCGGACAGATAATCACCAATTAAACTTTCATAAACAAAGAAATAGGTTTGATATTCATATAAACTTCTGCCCCAGTTCATCGTTTTATGGATATCACCTGTCAGTTCTTCAAAAAAGCTGGCAACCGTGGTGTAGACTGAGGGATTAAAATGACCTTCATCAATTAATTTTTCTTCTAACGCAAAGGTATCGACAGATTGGAATTTCACGTTATTTTGTAAATCCGCCACTAATTGTTTTGCCACGAAGTAACGTAACGATAAATAGAACCCTTCATATTGTTCTTCTAAAATCGCAACTGCGTTATCCTCTATCTCACTTCTAATGAATTGCTTGTGTTCTTCCAGTTGTTTTTGTTCTTCACTCTTGATAAAATTGTCCTTTGCATCCTGATACTGCTTCTGCCACACATCTGATTTTCCTGAAAATGTTTCCTTAATCCACTCCATCGCATCAAAAGGCTGATAGGTTCGCATTTCATCTCTAAATAATTTGTTGATCAACTTTCGGTCGATTCCCTGTACCTCAAAGCCTTTTTCACTTAACAATTGCTTTTTTTCATTCCGCGGGACATCATTCGTCGACTTATTCAGCCAAACATTAATCCAAATTTGTTCGACATAATCCTTGCGGTCCGCTAGGTATTGTTCAAAGGATGGCGGTGTTTCCTTCGTTTCGAAATAATGGTTAATATCTTCATATATTTTCATTTTTGTATGTTCAATCGCTTGAGGGTATATGGTCGTTAATTTATTCATCAAATTCCCTCCATTTCTAAAAAGTGGTTATTATATACATAATAACACAAAAATAAAAACCGAACGAATATTCGGTCCTATAATTGATGGTCATTGCAATATTGATCCACTAGGTCTTCGATTTGATCTAGCTCAGGAAACGTTCCTGAAAACTGAAATTTAATTTCCTCAATAAAGTTTTCATGATGGTACACATGGATAGCCCCATTCTGTTGAATGACACTAAATTCTGGTACAAAGCGATACCCGCTGCGTTCAATTGCCCCCATTGACGTAAGTCCCCTTTTTTAAGTTTTTTTTAGTATAAGCAGAATATAGCTTACTAATCCCCTATAGGTTCGTAATATCATTGGGAAAATTAAAGAGGATGGTGCACTTCGCACACATCCTCTTCCCTGCTTTATGCTGTAGTATAAACTTCTGCTTTATTTTGCTCATGGCGAATCGTGGCCTGTGCTGCTGCTAATCGTGCAAGTGGTACACGGTATGGCGAACAGCTGACGTAATCTAAGCCCGTTTTGTAGCAGAAATCAATGGAAGTCTTTTCGCCGCCATGCTCACCGCATATTCCTGTTTTTAAGGAAGGCTTTGTTTCACGGCCCAACTTGACGCCTGTTTCCACTAGCTTTCCTACACCATCTTGATCGAGAACCGCAAATGGATTTTCAGGAAGTACTTTATTTTCGATATAAGCTTGCAAGAACTTTCCTTCGGCATCATCACGGCTGTAGCCGAATGTTGTTTGCGTTAAATCATTCGTACCAAAGGAGAAGAAATCCGCTTCCTCGGCAATCTTATCAGCAGTCAAAGCGGCACGAGGAATTTCAATCATGGTTCCAATTGTGTACTTGAAGTTCTTTCCTGTTTCTTCTTGGACGAGGAATGCCGCATCCATTACCAATTTACGCATATCCTTTAACTCATTCACATGACCAACCAAAGGAATCATAATTTCCGGCTGTACATCAATACCTTTGTCTGCGAGCGTTGCCGCTGCATAGAAAATGGCTTTCGCTTGCATTTCATAAATCTCTGGATAAATCATTCCCAGACGGCAGCCACGGTGGCCAAGCATAGGGTTAAACTCATCTAATTGACGAACTTTTTTCAGCAACTGCTCTTTCGCTTTTAATTCTGGTGATTGAGGATCTAAGATTTGAAGTTTCGTCACTTCCACCAACAAATCCTCTTTGTTTGGTAAAAATTCATGCAACGGCGGATCTAGTAACCGAATAGTGACAGGTAATCCTTTCATTTCTTCAAAGATTCCTTCAAAATCTCCTTGCTGCATTGGTAAAAGATGATTCAATGCTTCCATTCTCTCATTATAATTTTCAGCAAGTATCATTTTTTGGACAATTGGAATCCGTTTCAAGTCCATAAACATATGTTCCGTACGGCATAATCCAATTCCGCCTGCTCCGAATTCGAATGCCTTTCTTGCATCTTCAGGATTATCTGCATTGGCACGGACCCCTAGTTTACGTTCTTGATCTGCCCATGCTAGCAACAACTGGAATTCATCCGACAGTTCTGGGTCAATCATTGGAATTTCTCCCAGCATTACTTCCCCAGTGGAGCCATCAATTGTAATGATATCTCCATAACTTACGACTTGATCTCCTATAGTAAACTGTTTAGCTTTTAAGTCAATCTTTAAGGCTTCGCAACCGCAAATACAGGCTTTCCCCATTCCGCGTGCAACAACGGCAGCGTGGCTCGTCATTCCTCCTCGGCTTGTCAAAATAGCTTGGGATGCAACGATTCCGTGGATATCATCTGGTGTTGTTTCCGGACGAACAAGGATTACTTTTTTACCATCATTGCTTAATTGCTCCGCTTCATCAGCATCAAAAACAACTTGGCCTGTCGCTGCTCCTGGTGAAGCCGGTAAGCCTTTAGCTAACACTGTTTTCTGAAATTTATCGTCAATTCGGCGATGCAAGAGTTGATTAAGTTGGTCAGGGTCGACACGAAGCAAGGCGGTCTTTTTATCGATGATTCCTTCATCAACCATCTCAACCGCAATGCGGATAGCCGCTTGTGCAGTCCTTTTACCGTGACGAGTTTGTAAGATAAAAAGCTTACCACGTTCAACGGTGAACTCGATGTCCTGCATTTCCTCATAATGGGACTCGAGTTTCTTGCAAGTTTCAGTAAATTGCTTATATACTCCGGGCATCTCGTCTTTTAATGTTGCGATTGGCTGTGGAGTACGAATCCCTGCAACTACATCTTCTCCCTGGGCGTTAATTAAGTATTCACCGTAAAGGACATGCTCACCAGTCGAAGGGTTTCTAGTAAAGGCCACACCAGTGCCGGAATCATTCCCCATGTTACCGAACACCATACTTTGAATATTTACGGCTGTTCCTAAATGGTCAGCAATTTTATTCAGGCGGCGGTAGACAATCGCCCGTTGATTATTCCAAGAATTAAACACAGCATGAATGGCAAGGAATAATTGCTCTTTAGGGTCCTGCGGGAAATTCTTTCTAGTATGTTTTTTGACGATTCCTTTATAGCCAATAATGACTTCTTTCCAGTCTTCCGCACTCATTTCGGGGTCAGACGAATAGCCTTTTTCCTCACGAATTTCTTCTAATAATTGTTCGAAAAAGTAGGTATCAATATTAAGGACGACATTACTAAACATTTGAATGAAACGGCGGTATGAATCATAGGCAAAACGCGGATTATTCGTTAAGTTTGCCATTCCGACCACGGTTTCATCATTCATGCCTAAGTTCAAAATGGTATCCATCATCCCAGGCATGGAGAAAACAGAACCAGATCGTACAGAAACTAGTAAGGGATTCTGCGGGTCGCCGAGCTTTTTACCCATTTTCTCTTCAAGACGAGCGAGAGCTTCTAGGGTTTGGACTTCAACAATGGCTGGGATAGTTTTGCTAGCTTCATAGAATGCATTACATGCCTGTGTAGAAATCGTGAAACCATAAGGCACCGGCAGTCCAATTCGCGTCATTTCCGCTAGGTTCGCACCTTTCCCCCCGAGCAAACCTTTCATATTGCCATTTCCTTCATGAAATAAATAAACGAATTTTTCCATTTTATAAACCCCTCTCCTTTTTTAACACGTCTAAGATTAAACCTGCTGTTTCTTCTACGGCTTTATTTGAGACATCAATGACAGGACAACCAACGCGCTTCATCACTTTTTCAGCATGATCTAGTTCTTCAAGTATTCGCTTAAAGCTAGCATAGTTCGCCTGTGAGGCTAACCCCATTGCTTTTAGACGTTCTTTGCGAATTTCGTTGAGTTTATCCGGTGAAATAATTAGTCCAATACAATTTTTGCGAGGTACTTTGAACAATTCTTCTGGCGGTGCCACCTCTGGTACTAACGGAACATTAGCCACTTTAAAGCGTTTATGTGCTAGATACATAGACAAAGGTGTCTTTGATGTACGGGACACTCCGATTAACACAATATCTGCCTTTGTAATTCCTCTTGGGTCACGGCCATCATCATATTTGACGGCAAATTCGATGGCTTCAATTTTCCGGAAATATTCCTCATCCAATTTTCTCATTAAACGTGGCTGATGGTGTGGTTGCTTATGAAAACTCGTTTCGAACGCATTCATTAATGGACTTAGTAGATCAACTGCCAAAATTCCTTCTTCTTCGGCACGGCGATCTAAATAATCTTTTAATGCCGGTACAACGATCGTATAGGCTATAATGGCAGGTCCTTTTTTCGCCAATAAAATCATATCCTCAATATCTTCAAAGTCATCCACATAGGAATTACGCCGAATTTCAACTTGCCCGCCATTAAACTGTGTTGCCACTGCTTTGACAACAAACTCAGCGGTTTCTCCTACTGAATCGGATACAACATAGACAACTTCTTTCTGTACCAAAAGACTGCCACTCTCCTTAGTTTGATTTATTTTTCCATGATTTCTAAATATGCTCGCGTGATCGTTGTTTTAGTGATGCGTCCCAGAAGTAAATATGTATTTTTTTGCCCATCTACTTCTTTTACGACAGGTAAGGAGTCAATGTGATTATGAATCATCTTTTTGGCTGCTTCGAGCAAGGTTTCTTCAGGATTAATCGTCATAATATTTGGCATTCTTGTCATGATCACACTAACAGGCAATTCATGAAGATTTTGATTTCCTAGTGATGCTCTGAGCAAATCCTTTCGCGATACAACCCCAGCTAAATGGCCTTTAGAATCAACAATATAGAGTGTTCCAACATCCTCTAAGAATAGTTGAACAATTGCATCATAGACGGAAGTAGATTTTTCAACCACGATAGGAAGGGCCTTATAATCCGTTACCTTTTGATGGATGAATTTTTTCGCTTGTTGCTTTGCTTCATAGCTTTCATTATAAAAATAACCCACTCGAGGCCTTGCGTCTAAGTTTCCAGACATCGTTAAAATAGCGAGATCGGGTCTTAATGCAGCCCTTGTTAATGAAAGCTTTTCTGCGATGTCTTTCCCGGTGATCGGTCCATTTTGTTTAACAATCTCGAGGATTTCATCCTGCCGTTTAGATAATTTAATCATTACCACCACCTTAATCACATTAAATATGTTATATTGATTATAGGTTCATTATAAATGTGTTATACTTATTTGTATATAGTATATTACATTTGGACAAAAATCGAAACAATAAGTTTTATATTTTTTTAAAAAAATAGCTTACTTTCTTTTTCATTAAAAAATCCCACCACATGCGGCGAGATTCTGTAAACTAATTTTGGCAATTGGGACAATAAAAGGTTTTCCTTGATGATATTGTTTCCATTTTGATGACTGACCCACATCTATTGCATTTTTCACCTTCACGATCATACACCTGACACAAATCATTAAAACCACCTGTTAATTTATCATCCTTAAAAAGTGGATTATCCATGTAACCGCCAAATTGAATGCCTTTTTGAAGGATTGTTCTGATCGATTGATACAATCTCTCTCGCTCTGATTCGCCAGTATCATCAATGTCCTTCGTAGGAAGAATTCCGGCATCGTAGCATATTTCAGCGGAATAACAATTACCGATTCCTGCGATAAACTCTTGATCAATCATGGTAGTTTTTAACCGGCCATGCTTTTGGCCAATCCTTTTCAAAAAATTATTTATTGAAAAATCAGTGGATAACGGTTCCGGACCTAAATGTGCAAGGTGCTGCTCTGCTTCTATTTGATTATATAGATGCAAATATCCGAGGCGGAGGCCAATAAAGTATAGATGATGTTCACCAAAGGATAAACGTACCTGAACCGTTCGTTTTGGCTTATTTGCTTCTGTCCCATAAAACATCCATCCACCAAGCATTAAATGGAGTCACAGAATTTGACCATTTTGCAAGTGAAAAAGTAAATGCTTTCCCCTTCTGCTAATATTAATTATTTTTTGATGATGACAAGTTTTAATAAACAGGTCTGAGTTTATATTAATTGATTTTTCTCGATTTATTTGTACTTCTGTTATAGTTTGACCTGCAATTTTTTGATTTAATAGGATTTTATAGTTTTCCATTTCAGGAAGCTCTGGCATCAAATGACTCCTTCCATATTAAGCATGTGTTTAATACAATTCCCCATTTAGCAAAGAAGAAGCCTATAAGTGATAAAGAAAATCTTGCCCCTAAAAAGAAAATAGAGCAACCTTCGCGGGTTGCTCTACTAATTAGTACTCATGCATATTTCAACTTTTCCGAATGTTTATCATCAATTTTCGTCTCAATTCTTTCCATTGCTTTAAAATCACTTTCTATTTCCTGTTTATTATCCTTCACCAATTCCTTAAAGCTAAGTTTACGTTTTCTCATTCATTCCTCCACCTTTCTTTGTTGTTTCTATTATACCCAAGCTATAAACATCAGAATCATCATAAATATTACAATTGTTTGAACATTAATAACTTTTGAATTATTTTTTATTATGATAAAAACAAAAAAGGCCAATGCTTTGATTTTACAAAGCAATGACCTATAAGGACTTTATCTTTTTTTGATACCGGTGATCGGGGTCGAACCGATACTCCTCACGGAACACGATTTTGAGTCGTGCGCGTCTGCCAATTCCGCCACACCGGCATAATAAAAATTCCATAGATAAAGCTATGAAATTTTTAGTGAACAATATTCAACAGGGGCAGTAGGAATCGAACCCACACTGAAGGTTTTGGAGACCTTAGTTCTACCTTTAAACTATGCCCCTAAATGGTGGAGGGGGACGGATTCGAACCGCCGAACCCGGAGGGAGCGGATTTACAGTCCGCCGCGTTTAGCCACTTCGCTACCCCTCCACATATAAAAACAATGATAAAACTGGAGGAGGAAGAGGGATTCGAACCCCCGCGCGGTGTTACCCGCCTGTCGGTTTTCAAGACCGATCCCTTCAGCCAAACTTGGGTATTCCTCCATAATAAAAATAAAACAATCTTAGTTAATTGGTAGCGGCGGAGGGGATCGAACCCCCGACCTTACGGGTATGAACCGTACGCTCTAGCCAGCTGAGCTACACCGCCATAATATCATTTTTCAAGTAATTGGTGGAGTCTAGGGGGATCGAACCCCTGACCTCCTGCGTGCAAAGCAGGCGCTCTCCCAGCTGAGCTAAGACCCCATAAGTTATTAGAAGAATGGTCGGGAAGACAGGATTCGAACCTGCGACCCCTTGGTCCCAAACCAAGTGCTCTACCAAGCTGAGCTACTTCCCGTTAAAGTGCGCCCTGAGAGATTCGAACTCCCGACCTTTTGATTCGTAGTCAAACACTCTATCCAGCTGAGCTAAGGGCGCAAATGAATTTAATAATTTAAGTGGTGCCGAGGACCGGAATCGAACCGGTACGGTAGTCACCTACCGCAGGATTTTAAGTCCTGTGCGTCTGCCAGTTCCGCCACCCCGGCACTTTTGGAGCGGAAGACGGGATTCGAACCCGCGACCCCCACCTTGGCAAGGTGGTGTTCTACCACTGAACTACTTCCGCAAATTATGGTAAGTTATTTTGCTATCGCAAAAAACTTTGTTTATTTTACTTCGTAAAAAAACTTGGTGCGGGTGAAGGGAGTCGAACCCCCACGCCTTGCGGCGCCAGATCCTAAGTCTGGTGCGTCTGCCAATTCCGCCACACCCGCGTATTAAGTTAAGCAAAAAATCAACTAGTTTATTGTGCTTAAAATCCCTTTGGGATTTTGCGCATGCTTCGGCGATGTAATTCGAAGAAGTAGGAA
>NZ_JMLP01000030.1 GCF_000686805.1 Bacillus sp. UNC41MFS5
CCAAATAAGCTTGCAACTCCAAGAACAAGTAAAGTAATGCTTATAAGAGAATCACTCATTCCTACATTTTTTACAAGGAATGGAGATAAATAAGTAAAAAGAATTCCGTACCCTGTCATTAAAAAGAAGGTGATTGATAATGCTAAAGCAATTTTTGGTTTTTTGAACATAGCCATTTGTCTCGTTAAAGGGATTGAAGCATCACCATTCATTTTTGGTATGGTATTTAAAACAATAAAAATGACAAGTAAAACTAATATTGCGGTACCGATAAATACAAATTTCCAGCCATACGTAGATGTAATAAAACGTCCAATAGGAACACCAATGATTAATGATGCGGTAAATCCCATGACAACTGTTGCAATTGAACTGGCCTTTTTATTAGCAGGTGCAATCTTGGCGGCGATATTTAAAATTGTAACGACCGCTACACCTGTACTTAAAGCCATAATAATGCGAGCAATTATAAATAATCCATATCCTGGAACAATCACTGAAAGTAAATTTCCTACAATAAAAACAAATAAGGCATAGATCAGTAATTTTCGTCTTTCCATTTTAGCCGTTAATACCAGTAATATAGGTGTACCGATGGCATAGGCTAATGAAAAGACTGTAATTAATTGACCAGCCGCTCCAATTGACACTCCTAGAGCCTCTGCCATTTTATCCAAAATACCTGAGATGATGGGTTGTGAAGTACCGACTAAAAAACTTATCAGTCCTAAAATATAAATCTTTGCTGTATTGGACATGTGCAATTTTCTCCTCCATATCATTATTAATTACTATATTTCTATAAACACTGAAATAATGTACAAAATGAAAGAAGCTATATAAGCTTCTTTCTATTCTAGTGCTTTAAATTAATGTATGAAGATGCTTCTTAACATCGTATTCTTCTATTTCTTTTCCATTTTTTAAACGATGAATAAAATCAGGATTAGAAATGAATGGACGTCCGAAAGCAGCGACATCAATTATTCCTTCTTCTATCGCCTGATTCGCCATTTCCGGATTTAATGTACCTACCCCAATAATGACACCATCCCAGTATTTTCTGACCAATTGATGCATTGTTTTTCCATCTGCAAGCACTCGATCAAATTGCATAATCGATGGGTGAATCATTGTTGCACCCGCTTCCTTAAATGCCTCAACAAATGTACGAATAGCCATTTCTGGATCTTCCCACATGTAATTTGGTATATCTGCTTTAAGAGCAGAGAATCGGATCATTGTTCGTTCTGTTCCGATTGCGGCGATAACTGCTTTAATTACTTCCTTCATGAACGTTAATCTTTGAGCAAGGTTACCGCCATATTCGTCTGTACGATGATTGGTTATATCTGAATTAAATTGGTCAATTAAGTAACCGTGGGCACCATGAATTTCCACACCGTCAAAGCCTGCTGCTATTGCATTTTTCGCAGCTTGCGCATATTGATTGATTACTTCATTAATATCATCATTTGTCATTTCTTCAGGAACATCATATGGCTTACGGAAACGAGAGACAAGGCCTTCAGCTAGAATAGCTGATGGTGCTTGAGGAGGCAGATTTCCAGCAAGCTCATGATGAGATAAACGACCAACATGCCATATTTGAGCGATCATTGTTCCTCCCTCTTTATGCACAGCATCAGTTACTTTTTTCCATCCCTTAATTTGTTCGTCTGAATAAATGCCTGGAACTCCAGGATTGCCTTTTCCACGAGGACTTATGACCGTTCCTTCTGAAATGATTAAACCAACGCCATCTGCAGCACGTTTTCGGTAATATTCAACAATATCCTCTCCTACTACACCCGTCTGATCATCTGCAAAGGTTCTTGTTAACGGTGCCATTGCGATACGTGAGCGTAAATTCCAAGCTCCGATTTTTATCGGTTCAAACAATTTACTGTCTAAACCTTTTTTTAAATTTCCCCAATTATTTGTTTCTTTGCTAATTTGACCCATATATTCTCCTCCGTTCATTTCAATTATTCAGTATTTCTATAAATACTGAAATTAAAACTAAAATTATTCCGCTTTAACATTAAAGTAAAGCGGGAGCGTATTGTGCAAGGACTTCTCGTTGTAAACTGTAATATCTGAAGGTTCCCTCTCTGCGAACTGCTAATAATCCGCAATCGAGTAATGGTTTTAAATGATGCGTCAATGTTGAATTGGCAGGGCCTTTTAATTGATTTGCCATTTCCAGGCAAGCTAACTCTGATTGCCCTGCAAGTAATTTAACGATTTGTAGACGAGTCGATTCACCTAGTGCCTTATAGACTTTTACTGCAATATCATCATTCACCGCTAAAAACTTCCTTTCAGCAATTCTTATTTCAGTATTTCTAGAAATATTATATTTAATCAGAGATGCTCTGTCAAGAGAGTACTTTTCCATTTTTTAATTCAAAGGCTGTTTTCTTAATTGAAGAATGTGAGAACAAATAGTCACCAAAATATAAAGCCTGTATCTTAGATTACTAAGTAATTATTGATACAGACTAACGAAAAAAGTCCAATTTCTCAATTTTAATGCTGAGAAATTGGGCTCTTTAATATTCTAATTTACTTAACGTCGTAAATCCGTATTTTCCTGACGCTACCCCCTGTTAAATATTCTTTATTTCACTTGATTCAGTCTTTCAATGTACCTTTTATAGGCTGCTTTTAAAGCAACGATTACGGAATTCGTAGAAGGAGCAAAGTAATGCTTCTCAACTCTCTGAATAAGGTCATCAATCCCCTTGGATAAGTCATAACCGACCATCATACGTCTAAAAAAATCCTTTGTTAAATCTGCCAAAAAAGTGAATTCCGCATTAATAATTAGGTTGGTATTCGGATCAATTTCCAATATTATTCCTGCATGTTTATATACTTCATACATTGCGCTACCTTGTGGTGCTTTAGCATATGCAGTGACAAGTACAGTATTCAATTCGGATTGTTTTCCCATAATATTGCCACCTTATCTCGAAGAATTTTTTCTAAATTTAACTTACGTCAAAAAATGTTTTGTCGTCTTTTAACTTGCCATATTATTATGAGCTAAGGATGCGTTATATATAGAGTAATGATCAAGATACATTGTTTTAGTTCCTGTAGGAAATACAAACTTTAATGTATTGCTTCCAACTGTATAGCTGATAATTTCTTCCTTGTTACTTGTTTTTATATCTGTTTTCGGAGAACCAAAATAATGTTTAATATCGTTAATGGTTAAGTTTTTTAAACTAGGATCGTAGGATCGAATCTCAAACAGTTGCTGTCCTTTATTATAAGCCACAACTACATGTTTTTTACTATAAGTGCAATAGGTGCCTTTCGCTGCTGCAATATATTCTCTTTTATCTTCTTTTCCCCAGCTCTTTCTTACTTCATCAATTGTGGTACTTTTTAGATGAAAATCAGCGTTTATTATGGAACCTTGTTTTGCTTTAGTTGCTATAGTTAAAAGTAATTTACTATTTGTTATATTCGTCGTAGTAGTATTTGAAATCGTTTTTGTTATTTGAGTATTTAGATTACTTACATTTACAGGTGAAACTTTATGATTATTAATATTATATTTATGTTTCAAAGTTAAAATCCTGTATACACTCTTATTTATCGTATCTTCAGAAATAGTATGATTTGTCACAGCTGAATAAATACTTTTGTAAACAGTAGCCACATTTTCCATTCCATGACCAACTAAAATAATGTCGCTCCCTGCGTTTATTGCCCTTACGGCTGCGTCTTTCAACTTGTAGTGTTTTGCAATCGCACCCATCGTCATATCATCTGAAATGACAACTCCTCTAAATCCAGATTGTTTACGCAAAAGATCTGTGATAATGGTTTTTGACATGGATGCAGGATAATTAGGATCAATTTTTTTCACTAATATGTGAGCAACCATCACCATATCGGCGTGGTCTTTGATTGCATTGTTAAATGGAACTAATTCAACCTTTTTTAGTCTTGTAAGATCATTCTGTACTAATGGAAGTTCCAAATGAGAATCAACGGACGTGTCTCCGTGCCCAGGGAAATGTTTAATAACTGGAATGATTTTTCCAGAACTTATTCCATTCATCATACTAACTCCTAGTTTAGAAACAATACTGGAATTTGATCCAAAGGAACGATCCCCGATAACAGTATTATTAGGATTGCTTTGGATATCTAGAACGGGAGCGAAATCTGTGTTAAATCCAAAAGCTTGCAATTCATAGGCGATCACCTTACCTATATTATATGCGTATTTTTCATCTTTTTTATTTCCAATGATTCTTGCACTCGGTGTGTTTTTGATTGATGTTGGCATTCGGTGTACTCTCCCGCCTTCCTGGTCGACGGATATGAATAGTGGTACTTTATTCTTGCTGTTTGCAGTTTTAATTGCATTTGTTAAGTTAACTAATTGAGCAGCACCCTTAACATTCGGTTGATATAGGATTAACCCGCCTGGCTTGTATTTATTAATTAGGTTTTGTGTATTTGAATTAACGGTTATACCATCAAATCCTGCGATGATCATTTGCCCGATTTTTTCATTTAAAGTCATCTTATTAAGCTGCTCTTGAATTGGATCTTTCTTAGGTGGTAAAGTGGTCTTTTGGGTATCTTGTGGTATGGTATCTTCTGTTTTACTATTTTCAGTTTGGCTTGTATTCATCTCTTTATGATTATCCTTATTATTATTAGTTGTATTATTATTTGAACAACCATTAATATGTAATAATGCAATCAAAATGAACAGCATTTTCATAATCAACTTTTTCATAGTGTTGGTCCTTCCATTTATAGAGTCCTCTTCAGTTCGATTTAGTAAATATTTTGCACGGTTCCTTTTTATTTTATTTTTATACAATTAATATCATAACATTCTACCGTAACAGTTATGACCGGCTATTTCCTACGGTTATTCAAGAAAAAAACTGACTTAATAAGACAAAAAAAGAAGAAAACAAAGATGTTTCTTCTTTTAACATTATCCCTATGATTTTACACTTCTAATAAGTTAATCTTCCCATTGGCATTCAGTATTCTTAAAGCAAGTTGAAGATTAAATTTTTGATCTGCATGGTTAAAATCAATCTCTCCGATATCTTTTAATCTCTGAATTCTATATTTCAACCCACTTAGCGAAACATTCAGTTCTTTTGATGTTCTTTGAAGATTGCATTCATTTGCAAGAAAGATGTGAAGAGTAGAGATAAGAGTAGTTCCACCGCTTTCCTCATCATATTTTAGAAGTTTTTCGAGCGTTCGTGTTGCATACGTAAGAAGTTGTTCTTGAGCAGAGCCTGCATATAGTAAGTCAAATACGTTCATTTCTTCCACTAAAAAAATTTTATTTGTCCGTCCTAATCGTGTCATAACCTTCATCATGTTTGAACATTCTTCAAATAAGGGTTGAAGTACTTCAATGGACATCGCCTCACGACTAATACAAATGGAAGTTTTAATATTTGCAAATAATTGCTCCTGGCGGTCTTGCAGGACTTTTGCCACCCTTCGAAAATCTAATCCATTGGGATCTGAAGGCCCCAAAAGGATAATCTCCCCTCTTCGCTCTACAATTAATGCATTCTTCGTAGAAGAGTGAAGTTTGGTTCGAACAATATTTAATAATTCATTACGAAGATTCATAGGCAGATCTTGATCTTCAATCAAGCCATTATCGTTTCCGGGTTGAATCATTTTCACAAGCATAAATCGGTGTGGCTTTCCAAAATCATATCCCATATAATTTGCTCGTTTAACTAATTGTTCGATAGGTGTTGTACCGGATAACAAATCTTCAAGAAATTCACCTTTTAATTTATGTTCCGTATTCAATGCCGTTTTTTCCTTCAATAAATCTACTGCCAAAACAGCAGCAGCGCGCTCGGTAATCATTTGTCTCAGTTCACTATCTGTTCCTTCAACATGGATAACCGATATATATCCCATAATCTCATCGCCAAGAACAATCGGGGCAATGGTCCTCTCAAGGAACATTGCCTCATCCGAAACAATAAAATCCTTCGCACATTTTTCCTCATCTAACTGTCTGAGCTTCAGGTGAAATTCTGAAGAAGTCTCCTTTTCGGGTTTGATGAGGTATGGTTCTATACTTGAATTTTCTTTGTTCGGCAGCCACCACGAAAGCGGACGAAAATATTTATCTTGAACAATGACAGGTGAATGAAGCATTTGCCCGATTGCATCTATGACAGCTTGCCGGCTCTGCCCGGAAAGAACCATCCGGTTGAGCTGTTCATGGATTTCCATAATTCGTTGTAACATCGTATGCTGTTTTTGAATGTGCTGATGTGCCTCTTCTAATTCTTCTGCAATTTTGGTTTGACCATAAAAAGACAGTTCATGTTCAATATCATTTCCCCATTCCTCTACAGTTCTTCCAATAAACCGGCACTCAGTATCCCCTCGACCAACACAAGCCACTTCTTTATACAATATTTTCCTTCCGAAAATTCCTGTTGAGACCCCACTTGCATAACCAATTAATGTCCAGCACACTGGATCTTTGACTATACCGAAATGTTGAATATGTTGTTCTACTTCAAATGAATTTAACCAAACTCCTTCCATATAAAACTTATTCTGTTCATAATCCACACTAAGACCTTGTAAATCAACTTGAACAAAGCCTTCTTGCATATGAAAAATTGGAGCTTGTTGATGGAGGTATTCAAGAGAAGCATTAGGAAATAGTTTTTTAATTGAAATCGAATCTTTATATCCACATTCCCACCCATATCGAAGGAGGAACGCCCTTGCTCTTTCTCGCCCCAAAGTAGAAATAAGGTCACGACTGAGCATTCCTAATGCTTCGGCATTCATCAGAATAAAACGTTCTCCTTTAAACCTAATTTGGCCTGGATTAAATTCAATATCTGATTTATTCAGTGATGTTAGTACTTGCTCCATATTCTCCCGCCTTATTAAGTGAGTTTTAGTTTCTGAGCCTATCATAAAAACTTACAATGAAAAAATAGAGTGATTTCTCCTTTTTCAAAGTAATGGAAGTTTAACTAAAACAGCCATCTACCTACTAATAGGTAAATTGTTTGTAGAATGGTTTTTAATTTCAATAAAATATAGAATGAAAAGAAAAGGAAAGGAAAGGAAGAATGGAAAAATGAATTCAATTTGCATCTAAAAGAAAAAAACACATTTCATGAATGTCAAACCTTTCTTATGCGAGCTCTTTCAATTTTCTAAGGTTATCACTTTTCCTTCACATCAATAAATTCTTTTTCAAAATGCTGGAACATTTGTTCATGAGTATTAATAAATTTTTCACCGAAGGTATTTCGAATAATGGCCTCTAGTTCACGCAGCTCAGGGAATTTCCCATATATATTCCTTAATGGGAGGGTTGCTGAAACAAGGCCATTTTCTTCTGGCTTGTAAGATTCAAGCAAGCTAATGATAATTTCTTTTCCTTTGTCAGTAAGTTGAATATACGTATTTCTTTTATTATCTTCTCTTTTTAAAGATAGTAGAAGCCCTCGTTCCTCTAACTTTTTGGAAAAATTAAATGCGGTAGACACATGCATGACTCCTAACTCCGCAATTTCGGAGATAGATGCACCGTGTAAATGATAGCCAACCCATAAAATATGGTATTCATTAATATTCAAGTTAAATGGTTTTAGCCATTGTTGTAAATCATTTTCAATCACTTTCCAAAGTGCCTTGCTTAATTGAGCCACTCTTTGATTAAAAATAAGTGCTTCCTTCATAGAATAAATTTTTTTCAAGTTTTCATTCCCCTTTTTTTCGTTTTCCATAGTGCGATTCTAACTTACTAGTAAGTTAGTGTCAATTCTATGGACGCCGGGTTGGATCGTTAATTTGGACTCTCTCCACTCTGCCGATTAGTAATGTGTGATCTCCGGCGTCCACTTTTTGGTCTACCCTGCATTCAAACACAGCCAATGCATTCGAAAAAACAGGTACATGATATAATCCTTCTTTATAGTCAAGTTCCTGGAATTTATCTACACCTCGTTTGGCAAAGTGTCCTGATAGTTCTTGTTGCTCTTCTGCCAGAACATGTACGGCATACCCATCGGAATTCATAAACGCACTATATGATCCGAGTTTTTTATCCAAACTAACTAATATAAGTGGAGGACCTAAAGAAACCAACGTAAATGAGTTTTGCCGTTATTCTCACGGGCTTTCCATTCTCCCCAGTAGTAGTCACGATTGCCACACCCGTTAAGTATTGACCATAGGCATTACGTACGGAAGAATCGTGAATTAAAACTTTCTTGCCTGATAGCCCTCCAATTGATAATTATTTATTCTTTGAATGAGCGACAAGCTCGGATTAGGCGAACTTATATCAGATAAACCCTCATCCATTTGAAAGTAACATCTATCATTTCCATCCTTCTCTCCACCCTTAATTGGGCATTCGAATTAAAGGAGAGAGAATCTTTCGATGACATTCTCCAGTTCATTGAGTTTATTAACTGTTTTTATAGTATCAAGATTCTGATTATTTTTAATCGCCTACAAAAGATGGTTTTTCATACAAACTTTCTGTCCGAATCAGCCTAAATTAGATACTTTTGTGGTAAGAAATCATGTCTAGAAACATTTGTATGTATGTTCATTCCTCCAAGAAATATAGAACAAAAAACTATCTTACGGTATAAGGAATAAAGTGGAAGTATTGAGGGAAATCTACCATTATTAAAACTGATGCAAGGGAATGAGAATTTGTCAGCAATGAATTCTACGAAAATTTTCATAAGTCCAGCTTTGATGATCGTCATTCTCTCGACTGGATTGATGAATCATGTATTCGTGTTACCACTTCTTCTCGACCAAGCAGGAAGAGATGCGTGGATCTCGGTACTCGTGTCCATTCCGCCCTTTTTTTTGTGGCTTGGTGTCCTATATTACATCATGCGAAAAACAAATCAGCAATCGTTAATGCTATTGATTCAACAGAAATTTGGAAATCTGGCTTTTATTTTGATTGTTATCCCGTTAGAGCTTTTCCTGCTGGCCATTACGATAATAACACTAAAAGAAACAACGTATTGGATTTCCATCGACTTTTTGAAAGCGACACCGATCTTTGTCATTGCATTTTGCATCATGCTCCTCTGTTCAATGACAGCTCTTGCGGGGATTTCCTCGATTGCACAAATGTCTGCTCTCTTCCTGCCAATGGTGGTTTTGTTCGGTTTTTTTGTCATGTTGACTAACATACCATACAAGCATTATTCTTGGTTGCTGCCTATGATGCAAAACGGCTGGGGGCCGGTCTGGAAAGGCAGTTTGTACTCGGCTGGCGGCCTAGTGGAGATTTTGTTTCTTCTACTATTTCAGCATCACATAAAACAGAAGGTAAAATTTTGGCATTTAGTTATGATTGGAATAATCCTTGTGGGGCTTACACTTGGACCGCTTCTTGCAGCCATTGCGGAGTTCGGGCCGCATCTCGCCACAAAACAAAGACACCCGGCTTATGAGGAATGGCGTTTGGCGGAAATAACTACATATATTACACATTTTGACTTTATATCATTTTTCCAATGGATGTCGGGAGCAGTAATCCGCATTGCAATGTCATTGTATTTATGTGTGGATGTGCTAAATTTTAAGAGTAAACGAGTAAGGAATAGTACGCTGTGGGTAATTAGCTGTGCAGTGTTGGTACTTGCTTTGGTACCGATCTCCGATACGGAATACTATGGCATGTTGAAAAATCATTATTTTCCATTACTTATACCTATGGTCATTCTAATCTCACTAGTTCTCCTGATCTTTAGCTACACGATCCAATTTAAACGAGGGTGAATCTCCATGTCTTTTATAATTCAAGAGCAGAAATTACGCAGCCTGTTCACCGCTTGTGCCGATGTACAAGTCCAGTTACATGAATATGGAACAGAGCCTCATGTCGAGAAGGTACTGCTCCTCTTTTGCACAGGACTGGCTGATCCTGTGCAAATTAATCAAGTGGTGCTTCCACAGTTGGAGCAAAACAAATCGTTACCTTTGCTTCCTATCTCGCTGGAAGGGAGTCGAAATGCGGTAGAGCAGGAGATTGTTACGAAGGTATTTGCGGGAGAACTTTTGCTGCTTTTTGAAGGGTCAGGCGAGTTGTTCTCGCTGAATGTCGCTAAACTTCCTCAGCGCCAGACGGAAGAATCCACTTATGAAGTGTCAGTGAAAGGACCACGCGACTCGTTTACGGAGTCAGTGGAGACCAACGTAGCTCTGCTTCGGAAGCGGGTACGGAGTACGACACTGTGCAATGAATCGTTTGTGGTCGGGAAACGAAGCCAGACCAAAATCTCCCTGATGTACCTTTCCGATGTACTGAACGAGGAAGTGTTGAAAGAGGCAAGAAAGCGGCTAAATTCCCTTGACGTGGACATTGTCAACGGCGTCTCCCCGCTAGAGGATTTGCTTGCCGACTCGCCTTTTTCGTTTCTGCCGTTAATTTCCTACAGTACGAGGCCCGACTATGTGGTGGAATCGTTACAGCGAGGGCGGTTTTGCATTTTGATTGATGGGGCACCTGCCGCTTTGGTCGCCCCAATCAATTTTCAGTATTTGGTAAAATCGGCTGAAGATATGTACATGCCGTATTTTTTTGTTACGTTTGAGCGGTTGATGAGATATCTCGCCTATTTCATAACTGTGATGCTACCGGGATTGTACATCTCGCTAGTATCATATCATACGGAGCATCTTCCATTTCCTCTAATGGCAACAATATCGTTAAATAGCTCTGGTATCCCAACTTCTCCTTCTTTTGAACTATTTGCTATGCTCTTTTTGTATGAACTGTTTGGTGAGGCTGGTAAACTTTTGCCACGGCAGGTAGGACAAACCGTCTCGGTTGTCGGAGGATTAATCGTCGGCGATGCAGTTATACGTGCAGGACTTACTTCTCCTAACATTATTGTAATCGTAGCGATATCGTTTATGGCGCAGTTAATACTAGTCAACCAATCATATGCAACGTCGATCATTTTTATGCGGCAATTCGTGCTGCTGTTGTCGAGCGTTCTCGGCCTTTTTGGGTTTTTAATAGCTAATTATTCTATCGTACTGTACATGTCGACGTTAAAATCGTTTGGTATGCCTTTCTTTTCTGAATTGATCGATCCACTCGACGCTGACTCGATCAAATCGCTCATTCAATTTCCGAAACCTTTTCAACGAACGCCACCGAAGTTTCTGCGGACGAAAAAAACGCATAAGCAAGGGGATGATTCAGAATGAAGCGTGAAAAGTATCGCCTATTGCTCTTGCTGATTTTGCTATTCGTGGTGCCTAGTTTGACTGGGTGCTGGGATTACAAGGTGTTAAAGGACATGTCATACGTCTCAGCAGTTGGCATTGATTACGTAGATAATCAGTTTGTCGTGTACACCCAGATGGTCGACTTTGCTTCTGTAGGTAAAGTGGAAGGTGCCAGCAGTGAGGAAGCTTCCTCCAACATATGGGTGGGCAAGGCCACTGGCTCCACATTTTTGTTAGCGTGGAATAATTTGTACAATAGCATACAGCAAAAAGTTCATATTGGGCAAGTATCGTCGGTGGTGTTCACACAGAAAGCGATGCAAATGCATCTGAATCAAACAATAGATATGTTTGAACGTTCTGAGGCAAGGTTAACGCCTTGGATTTTTACAACAGAGGAACCGGTGGATGATCTTTTCTCCATCACACCAATGTTTCCTTCGTCTCCGCTTTTTACGAAACTGAACTCCCCAGAAGGCAATTACAAGCAGCATTCCATGATCCGGCCGCTGAAGTTTTTGGAATTTGTAGCACTTTATTCGGAACCAAGTACCTCAATTATTGTGCCGACACTTTCAATCGACAAGAATAATTGGAAACAAAAAAAGAAAAAAATGCCTGAGATGACAATTAACGGAGCGATTATTTACCATACAAAGAAGAAGCCGCGCTGGATGTCCAAGGATGATTTACTGGGGGTGCGGTGGTTGGAAGAGAATACCACTCATACACCACTTGCTTTGAATGATGACAAAGGGGATATTAAAGCAGTCCTGTACTTTGAGAAGCCTAAGGTAAGCGTGAAATCTAAGCTTTCGGCGAATGGAGAGCCCGTCTACAACCTGCACATCAAAGTTCACGGTGAATTAAACCAGTTGAACGTCCCAATGACAACTAAAAAGTTGAAAGCAGAAGCCGAAGCAAGAATCAAGGCTGAGATTCGCTCAACGTATACCGCAGGTTTGAAAAATAATGTAGACGTCTACCATTTGGAGGAAACCATGTTCCGCCATCGATATGCAGATTGGAAGCGGTTGACAAGCAGAAAGTCATTCCCCTTCACACAGAATTCACTAAGAGACATTCAAGTGGAAGTTGAGATTACGAATACAGGGATGTCAAAGTTAAAGACTTAAAGGTGACGGAACGTTTTAAAATTCATCATTGTTTTATTCGATTTTTTATCAAAAACCCATCCTTATAGAAAAAAAAGGGTTCCGTTTTGAGTTGCATATCATATAAATGACAATAAAAATGGCTTGCTAACTGACATCAGTTTTGGCAAGCCATTTTCTGGTTTATATAGTCTTTTTGACGACATAAAATACAAATGTCTTGTTCAACTAAAGCATGCGTTAGTTGAACAAGAAAAACAAAAATCCTTTTCAAAAGAATGATCTTTTTTATGTTAATTATTACAATTACTTCAGCTTAAACCGTTACTGACATCTTTGTTACGTATTTTACATATTCGGCAGCGTTTTGTGCCAATTGCTCATCGGTTACGTCACCAATCCCGTGCAAAATATACGGTGTCATAAAAGTCATACCGATAAATGGGTTCGTAGCCGTAGCTTGAATCGGCTTCAACAATTCCTCCATCGTGTAACGGTTGTAACCGGTAGGCTGATATGATTCCGCAGGACCGAATGTAGAAACCGCTACTCCCAGATGTTTGCCGCGCAACTTATCGCCTCGTATTCCGAAATCCCCAACAAGTACTCTATCGAACCATTCCTTCAACAAAGCCGGTGTGCTGTACCATTGGAACGGAAATTGAAGAATAATGCGATCATGAGCCAAAAGCAGCTCCTGTTCTTTAGAAACATCGATTTTTTGGTCAGGATAATTTGTGTACAATTGGTGAATCGTAACATTGTCTTGATTTTGTATTGCTTCCATCCAAGTCTTGTTAATTCTGGACTTTTCGATGTTAGGGTGTGTAACGATGACTAATGTTTTCAAACTAATCTCGCCTTTGTTGTTCATTTTGTTTTGTAATTTAGAAACTTTTGGTAACCTTTATAAAATGCTGATTTTTCATTACTATAGAAGCTTAAACAACTAAATTTCAAAATCGACAATAATAATGTCAGTCATTCCAGCTTCGATCATGCACGAAATTACCTTTTGGTGTTCTGGATGAGGACCATAGGCCTTTAATGCTTCCATGCTTTCAAATCGAATGGTTAGACCAATATCAAATCCTTGATTCCTTTCGGAAAAATTGTGATTACAACGCAAATCAACAATGCCTGGTATGGAATTTACTAAACTTCTCAGCTGTTGAATCACATTATCCTTATGTTCCCGTGTCGTCATTTTATCGAACTTGATGATTACAACGTGTTCAATCATGCCAACGCCTCCTTAATTTAATATTTAAAACCCTTCCAAACTGCTTTCATCATTTCTTTCTTCTCTTCTGTATATTGTGGACTCTTTAATCGTTTTCAAATGAATAAACATATATTCATTCCAGACTAACATGTTCATTTCAATAATTTTGCGTAATTTTTCTTTGACCGTTACTGTCTTAATATGGCAAAGATGCCTGTCGTTATTGATTTACTGCGATGCATATATCGGAATTACAATGGAAGGAGCTACGCATTCCCTGCAACTCGAACATGGAAAAATCTTTATAAGATTCTTTCTATATTAGTGCATTAAATCAATGTATAAAGATGCTTCTTAACATCGTATTCTTCTATTTCAATACCATTTTTTAAACGATGAAGAAAATCTGGATTAGAAATAAATGGACGTCCGAATGCAGCGACATCAATTATTCCTTCTTCAATCGCCTTATTCGCCAATTCTGGATTTAATGCACCTACCCCAATAATGACACCATCCCAATATTTTCGGACTAATTGATGCATCGTTTTTCCATCTGCAAGCACTCGATCAAATTGCATAATCGATGGGTGAATCATTGTTGCACCCGCTTCCTTAAATGCCTCAACAAATGTACGAATAACCATTTCTGGATCTTCCCACATGTAATTTGGTATATCTGCTTTAAGAGCAGAAAAACGGATCATTGTTCGTTCTGTACCAATTGCGTCGATAACTGCTTTAATTACTTCCTTCATGAATGTTAATCTTTGAGCAAGGTCTCCACCATATTTGTCTGTACGATGATTGGTTATATCTGAATTAAATTGGTCAATCAAGTATCCGTGTGCACCATGAATTTCCACACCGTCAAAACCTGCTGCTATTGCATTTTTCGCAGCTTGCGCATATTGATTGATTACTTCATTAATATCTTCAATTGTCATTTCTTCAGGAACATCATATGGCTTACGGAAACGAGAGACAAGGCCTTCAGCTGGAATAGCTGATGGTGCTTGAGGTGGCAGATATCCTGCAAGCTCGTGATGTGATAAACGACCAACATGCCATATTTGAGCGATCATTGTTCCTCCTTCTTTATGCACGGCATCAGTCACTTTTTTCCATCCCATAATTTGTTCGTCCGAATAAATGCCTGGAATTCCAGGAATGCCTTTTCCACGTGAACTTATGACCGTTCCTTCTGAAATGATTAAACCAACTCCATCGGCAGCACGTTTTCGGTAATATTCAACAATATCCTCTCCTACTACTCCTGTTTGATCATCTGCAAAAGATCTTGTTAAAGGTGCCATTGCGATACGTGATCGTAAATTCCAAGCTCCGATTTTTATCGGTTCAAACAATTTACTTTCTAAACCATTTTTTAAATAACCCCAAGAATTTGTTTCATTAGTAATTTGACTCATATATTTTTCCTCCGTTTATTTTTATTATTCGATATTTCTATAAATACTGAAATAAAATGTAAAATTATACCGCTTTAACATTAAAGTAAAGCGGGTGCGTGTTGTGCAAGTACTGCTCGTTGTAAACTGTAATATCTGAAGGTTCCTTCTCTGCGAACTGTTAATAATCCGCAATCAAGCAATGGTTTTAAATGATGCGTTAATGTCGAATTGGCAGGACCTTTTAATTGATTTGCCATTTCCAGGCAAGCTAACTCTGATTGCTGTGCAAGTAATTTTACGATTTGTAATCGAGTTGATTCACCTAGTGCCTTATAGACTTTTACTGCAATATCATCATTCATCGTTAGAAACCTCCTTTCAGTAATTCTTATTTTCTTATTTCAGTATTTCTAGAAATATTGTATTTAATTTGAGATGATATGTCAAGAGATTGCCTATCCCTGTTCTTATTCAATCTGAATTATTCTTTAAGTAAGTTATTCTTGAATTAAAATAACTCAAAAAAGTACTAATATAAATCGGTTAGAGATAAAATTCCAAGAATACTTTTACTTGCATACAGGTCATCAAGCAAAGTTCATTCTGGGTGGGGTAGACTTTAGTACATAATGTTTCTTACCCGATTTTGCAGAATCCAATTTTGATTCCTCCATTTTCTCTTTTAAATACACTTTTCCAACTTATAAGTTAATACATATTTTAACTGAAAGCAAAAGGCAACCCGTATGGTTGAGGGTGAATCTGAGTACCCTATGAGGAGTGATTGGAAAAATTCAATTCACAAGGTTATATAAAATATTGTGAGATTTTGACATACCGTGTGGTATGCTGATATCGATCTATGTATCGATGCTGCACTAAAAAAGTGGGTAAAGAACCCAGAAAGAGGTGGAAAATGAGTTTAGCACGCCCAGCCTATAAGAAACGAATTGTGCTGGCATCCAGACCGGAAGAGACGGCTAACGCAGAGAACTTCCGGATGGAAGAAGTAGAAATTCCTGGGCTTCAAAATGAGCAAGTGCTTGTCCAAAGTCTATACATTTCGGTTGATCCATTCATGCGCGAACGAATGAATGCCGGAAAATCGTACTCAGCTCCATATCCAATCGATGGTGTTATTCTCGGGGGGGTTATAGGTCGAGTAATTGAGACTGCATCACCAGTGTTCGATGTTGGTGATATCGTACTCGGCGGTTATGGATGGCAAACATATGAAGTCGTGAGCGCTGACAGTTTGCGCAAAATCGATCCAAGTATCGCACCTATTACAACGTATCTCGGTGTTCTAGGGATGCCAGGACAAGCTGCCTACTTTGGACTGCTTGACATTGGCAAACCCAAAGAGGGGGAGACCGTGGTCGTATCTGGTGCAGCGGGTGCCGTAGGTACGGTAGTTGGACAAATTGCAAATATCAAGGGAGCTAGCTCTGTAGGGATTGCTGGTTCGGATGATAAGTGTGAGTATCTAACAAAGGAACTTGGATTCACGGCCGCAATCAATTATAGGGAGCCGGATTTTGAGAAACAGATTGAGGATGCATGCCCAAACGGTGTTGATGTCTATTTCGACAATGTTGGTGGTACGGTATCCGACACGATTATGAAACTTATTAATCACGGAGCCAGAATTCCGATTTGTGGTCAAATCGCAACGTATAATGGAGCTAAGACTGATATTGGTCCACGTGTGCAAATTAAACTTTTGACTACTAGCTCATTGATGCAGGGATTTGTCTTCAGTAACTATGCATCACGTTTTGCAGAAGGTGCCGAGATTATGGCTAAATGGATTTCAGCCGGAAAAATCAAATATCAAGAGACGATTGTTGAGGGGTTTGAAAATACAGTATCTGCTTTTTTCCAGTTATTCACTGGTGGAAATACAGGTAAGTTATTGGTAAAGGTATCTGAATAAGAGGGTTAATGCAAACGTGCATCTTTAGGCAGTTGTTCCCGATCCGATGAAAAATCTTCACGCGAAGTAAGTTCGGGAACACCGCAGTAATGATCACTTTTGGACGAAAGGTACCTTTTTTTTGGTCTTACCCCTGTCAAATATCGCAATAAAAAGGAGCTTCGACGTGATGCGAAGCTCCCTTTTTGCATATGATACTTACCACTTTTTATTTTTAATCACTTTTCTTGTACCTATTAATAAACGTATTAATATATAGATTAATACAACGACTCGATCGTGGTTTATTATTATCTCTTTTCCATTAGAATAAATATATTTAACATAAAAAAAATGTTGAGTATAATCTAAATACTGATCGTAGTGATTGTTTAATTCGTAAATCTTATTAACGTCAGTATACCAAACAGCAATAAAATAACTTACAACAAAACAATACATTTAATAATACTATTTCTTTTATTCAACTTTTACTATCTCTTTAATCATATCAATAAATTTTATCAGAAAATTACTTCTATTCTTCCAGGCAAACATTCCCATTTATTTTAGCGAACTTATTCAACTCCCTCAGTTTGATACGATTATCTCTCGAATGCTCACTTATTCGCAGGATTTCATAACCCTTTTAATTGGATTTTCGGATAAATGAAATGAGTCCAGATCATTTTGGCTTCGTGAAGGCATAGTTAAATAAAGGAGTCAGCTGCCACTCCATATTTTAGTAGAGGAATCGCCATAGCCGAGATCTTCCACGCTTTGAAATGACAATCTGACCTTTCCATTTTCCTGAACTTGCTTCAGCTAGATGCAATCCTGCATGGCGTAATAGAGAGTTTCCGTGAGAGAATCCGCTTAGGTCTCCTGACTCACCTAGTATCCCAGCTAATGAAATTTCACTTATTCCCTTAATCATAAGTAGTTTTTTCGCGAATGGTATTTTGTTGAGGACATCTTTAACTTGTTGTTCAACTCTTTCGAGTTGTTTTGCAGCGAGGTCATATTCCTCTAATAATTGTTCTAAATGGAATTTATAAGCATCAAGTGCTTGTCCGGTTCCAATAGAAGATTTTGCTAGATTGATGAGTAATTGAGCCTTCTTGGGTCCTGGTTGTCGTTTCATTTAAAGACTTCCAACCCCTCATGACATCTAGTGGCTTCATTAAAGATATTTCAGCTGGAGTTGGAAACAAACGAAGGGTTGCTATGGCCCCTTTGCACGAAACATCGTTAAACACTTGCCGCAGCTCTGGAAAGACAACATCTACCCATCGATTTATTTGATTAATAGACATGACGAGACGGTTTACAACCACATCACGATTAGACATTAGAACTCTAAGTTTCTCAAATGATTCTGATGATGGGCGAATGAAGGAATAGTAGCCGTTTTTGACCATATCCGTGATAACGAGCGCATCCTTTTTATCACTCTTAGATTGGGTATTATCACGATTCTCTTTATTCCTTTTTACTAAGTGGGGATTGACTGTTACTACCTCAATGTTTTGGTTATATAACCATTTGAATAGGTAAATCCAATAATGGCCTGTAGGCTCCATACCAACTATTGTTGAATCTAATTTTTTTAGTTTTTGTAAGTTTTGAATCCAACTTACTAGTTTTACGAACCCCTCTTCATTATTTTCAAATGAAAGAGGATCTCCAACTACAATTCCACGGAAGTTAACAGCTCGAGCAACGTGTAGTTGTTGAGCGATATCCACACCAACAATTAGATGTGTATCGGAAATTCTTTCTATTAGTTGATTTTGTTTGTCTTGCATTTTAAAATTCATAGTAGGGCTTCCTCCTTAAGACCCTGAGTTTAGATTGGTCTCTATACTCGTATCTTACTGAGGGGCTTTATTTTTTTCAAACCTGATATTTAACGATCTACAGGAATGCTATACTGCTTCTGTTGAGTAAGCTTAGGTAATTTTTATGATTTAATATCAAAATGTTAGTGAAATTGACTGATCATTTGACACGTTAATTGACAACTATTTTTTAGAGTACAACAACATTGTCCTATAAAATAATTACATCCTTTAGGTTGTCAATTCACTATAAAAAGTTAAAAAAGCCTTTATATAAAAAGAAAAATGGCATAGTCAGTTCTTATGCCATTTCATGTGTCAATTTATCGTTTTGCACCCCCAAACGGAACCCTTTAATAGAAAAAGGATAGGTTTTTTTTGTATATTTTCTGCCGTTATTCTATTTCCCTTCTTCCAACCTTCTATAGGATCAAATAAATCCAAAATTGATTCAATCCCTCCTTCTACTCTTTATCGATAACTGAAATGAATCATTATCATAACAAGGATGTCATTTACCAAAAAAAAATATCGCCATATAATAACCTTAGCATTTAGAATAGTCTTAATTTTACCAATGTTAATAACAGTTTAATTTTACTATCCTTAAATGCAATACATATTAGAGGTGATACATTAGATGAAAAAAAGAAATCAGTGGTTTAATGGGAGGACAGCAACTTGGCTTTTCACTTCAACCCTAGTATTCTCCAGTGCTAAATTTCCTTTTGTAGCTCCAACCGGTTTAGCACAGGGAATCACTGCCAATGAAGCAATGACACGGGTTATTGTCGAAATGGACGGCGCACCTGTGATTCGAGCCCTGCCGAAGTCAGAAATGATAGGAGCCGCTTCCAAATCAACGGTAAATAAGTTGAAAGAACAAACCGAGAGCTTGAAACAGGTACACGGCAAAATGTTACAAGCATTAAATGAAAAAAGGATTCCATTCAACAAGTCTCATGAGTATACGTTTACCCTTAACGGGATGGCATTACAAATTCCCAAAAACAAAGTGGATGAACTGCGTTCCCTTCCAGGCGTAAAAGCGGTTTATCCGGATCAGGAATATCACGCAGACTTAGCCAACAGCGTTCCTTTGATTGGTGCTCCTGACGTTTGGTCCAAGCACGACCAAGAAAATCAAGGAGTTACAGGAAAGGGAGTGACGGTCGCGGTGATTGACACTGGTGTGGACTATGATCACCCGGACCTAGGAGTGGGATTCGGGCCAGGACATAAAGTTGTCGGAGGATATGATTTTGTTAATCATGATAACGATCCGATCGACGACCAAGGCCATGGCACCCATGTCGCTGGAATCATTGCGGCGCATGGAAATGTGACCGGCGTGGCACCTGATGCCTCGATAACAGCCTATAAAGTCCTAAACGAAAATGGAATAGGAGATGAATCCGATATCATTGCCGGAATAGAAGCTTCTATTTCGCCAGACAATCCATTCCCGGCAGATGTCATTAATATGAGTCTAAGTGGTCCCGGCGATGGCAGTGATCCCCTCTCCAAAGTCGCCCAAAATGCAGTTGATGCCGGTGTAGTTGTTGTAGCCGCAGCCGGGAATTCAGGTCCAGCATATGGAACGATTGGTGCTCCTGCTATTGCAGAGGGAGTACTTGCTGTTGGTGCTAGTGCAAGCGGTATCAAAGTGCCTGCCGCGAAAATGGTTGCCCCGCTTGAAGAGGATTTGTCCGTTACCCGCCTTGGATTTACAGCAAATCCTCCTGAAGGAGCCACCACCCGCGAGCTGGTAGACGTTGGAGAAGGAGGAGTGGAAAACTACGAAGGATTAGATGTAAAAGGAAAGATTGTTCTAATTCAATTGCCTTTATTGGCAGATTCACAGCAATACTATACAGCGGGGATTACAGCTCAAGAAAAAGGGGCCGACGCTGCGCTCTTTTTCGAGCCTCTCGAAAATGGTCCTGTTTTTAAAATAGGAGAAACGATTCCATCTCAATATACATCCAACTTACCTGGAGAGTTACAAGCACAACATGAATTCCTGACAGGTTCATCCATGGACGGCCGGTTGGAATCGTTGATCGCGATGAGAATTGACGAAACAAAAGCTGGGAAATTAAAGTCCACCTTGGCCAAGGGACCTGTTAAAATCACGATTACAGGAAAAGACGTAACGGATCAAATAGCTAACTTTAGTTCACGTGGTAATTCCGACTTTCGAGCAAAGCCTGACTTAGTCGCTCCAGGTGTTGAAATCAATTCGACGTACATCAAGAAACAAGATGATGATTCCGGTTACACAAGATTGAGCGGGACAAGCATGGCAGCCCCTCATGTGGCGGGAGCAGCTGCCCTCCTGAAACAACTCAAGCCGTCATGGAAAGCCAGCGAGATTTCCAGCGCTTTAAAAGAAACCGCGAAACCGCTGGCATCCTATGATGTGCTTACACAAGGGGCTGGAAGATTGGATATTAAGGCTGCGGCGGAAACCGATGTGGTCGCCTCTCCTAATGGATTAAATTTGGGAATAGCTGATATAAAAGATTCTGAGATTCATAGAAGCGCTTCCTTATCTTTGAACAATCACGGAGAAAAGCCAGTTGATATGGATTTCACAGTAAAAGACGATACTAAATCCGGGGCAACCGTTACAGTGAATCCTTCCCATATTCATATAGAACCAGGTCAACAGGTCAATGTTGATGTGAACATCAACATGAATCGGCCGGATCAGGATACGGTTATTTCCGGATGGATAGAAGGAAAAATCCAATCCGCAAACGAATCGCAGCATTTGCGGGAGCCATACCAGTTGACTGTACGGCATCTCCAAATTACTGCATCTCCCGATCCAGTAGCATCCACAGTAAGTCAGACGGAAGCCTTCATTTATAGTCCGGTTGATTTGTCACAAGCTCCAAAAGTGACAGTACGAACTCCAAGCGGAAAAACAAATGAAGTGACTTCTGTCTTAGATCATAATCGTTGGTGGCGGGTGCCCATTCAGACAAGCGAAGTGGGAATATATCGGATTGATGCAAGTTCCAAAGTCAAAAATTCCTCTACTGAGGAAGCTACCATAATAGGTTCTAGTTTTCTGGAAAAATTACCAGCCCTTAAGGAAAACGCTTCACCCTGGAAAGCTGTTGGGCCTTACTCTAATACAGGCCTGATGAATTTTGACCTGAAAAATCCTAAGGGCATGACGGTATTACCTGCAGGCGCATTAACAATACAGACGACTCCTTCAATTTTCCGAACGGATGATGGGGCAGAAACTTGGCATCAGTTTGGAAATTTTCCAGTGGCTGGAGGAACACCAATGGCTCTAGTGGTTGATCCCACTAATGAAAAAAATATATATGTGCCTATTAATGGGTCCTATTTTGATCCAACTTATCAAGGTAAGATATTAGCCAGCAAAGACGGTGGAAAAACATGGAACACTCTACCTTTTCCAAATCTAGAGGTTTCTGACTTACAAATTGATGAAAGTGGGCAAAAACTCGTTGCTATTACGAGGAACGAAGTCTATGTCAGCTTGGACAGAGGAATGAACTGGGAGAAGCTGTCTGGATGGTGGCCATATCTTACTGACGCACATCTTTTGAATAACGACCTTTACCTTTCAACAGGCTACAAAGGTTTATACGTTTTGAAAGATGTATTCTCTGGTTCGCCTACATCTGAGAAATTGTTTCAGCCGCCTTTTAGTAGTACAAAGGATGTAGTAGGCAATCAAGATATACTAATTGCCAGTACATTTGGTGGCGGATTGTACGCTTCCTATAACAAAGGTAAAGATTGGAAAGAACTTACTCACTCTCAAATACCATTTAATAATGTATCTCACTTAGAGATTCTGGATGGAGATATTTATGTAGGGACTGGCTATGATGGAATATTGGTGAGTCACGATAACGGAACAACATGGGAAACTTGGAAAAAACCGCTTCCTGGGTATAACTCCTATGAACTCGATTTCGCCTTAGGACCAAAATCTTCTCCTAAAGCGATGCGCCCAGTTTATGTTTCTTCTACTCAGGCAGGGATATATGGAACACAGGATAAAGGTGAAACATATAAACGGATCGGTATTCCTGGAGCAACGGTTTATGGCCTGGCTATTTCCCGAAACTCCAAAGGATACCAGTTACTTGCCGGGACTGAATCAGGAACGTACCGGAAAGTGTTACCAGTTCAAAACAAGGTTGATTCCGCAACATTCGAGTGGGGAGCGGCTGAAGGCGAAGGAAGAGATGGAGAACAAGTGTATCATATTGCAACGTCCCCAACAGAACCAAATGTCTCTTACAAGATACGCTATAGTGGTTGGACTGGGGTTAGTCAAGTATACCGAAGCAAAGATGGTGGGGAAAACTGGGATTTGAAATTTGAAAATGGAGGATTCGCCCTTGCCATGCAGATTCACCCAGCCAACTCAAATCAAATCATGATCACATATTCAAACGTAAATGAGTATGGTGTGTTAATTAGCCAAGATGGTGGAGAGAATTGGAAAAAGCTTAAGCAAGAACACAAGTTTATAGCTTTAGCCGGTGATCCTAAAGATCCTAACCGGATTTGGGCAGGCGGAAATGACGGGCTATTCCTGTCCAAAGACATGGGACAATCATTCCAAAAAATTCAAAACGTTCCTGTAAGCAGGATTGCGATCGACTCACACAATCCGGACCATTTAGTGGTCGGAGGAAACCATTTGTATGTCAGCACAGATGGCGGGAAAACATTAGAAACAGCAAAGGGTGCTGATGAGCTCGAAATATATGTCAATGATATCATCGTTTCCCCTAGTAACCCTAAAGTCGTCTATGCAGCCACTGGTTCCTTTAATAAAAAGGATCTCCGTAAGCAAGGTCGCGGTGTGTTAATGAGTGAGGACGGCGGGGAAACATGGACTAATGTATCCGAGGGCCTCGATAACAGAAATGCGACTGCCCTTGAACTATCACCAGACGAAGAATATTTGTTTGTCGGCACACAGGGCGGCAGTGTCCATCGTTTAAAATTACCTAATAATCAACGTTAAAGATTATCACTTTGACCAAAATCTACTCTACTCCCTTCCCCATTCCGCTTGATGGAATGGGGAAGGTTTTTTAAAAAGGGAAAATTCTTCAGAAAGTAAGGAAAGTATTTTCAGGATACACTCTCTCATTCAGTTTTGTCTTTTCCACATAAGCAACCATCAAGTCTATAAAACTTCTTGCAGCAGATCCAATATACTTTTCTTTATGATGTACAATGGCGATTTCCTTACAAATAGCTGGGTTTTCTATTTTAATTACCTTTAGGGTTCCATCATTCTCCGAATCGAGAAGTGTTCTGGGAAGAATGGTTGCTCCAATACCTGCTTTCACTAAACTCAATATAGATTTTACCTCAGTTAATTCGATGATTGGCTGAATGGCAAATCCCACAGAGGCAAAGGCAGCATCAATTAACTTCCGGCACGTGTGGTTTATTGGACATAATACAAGTGATAGGTCCCTTATCTCTTCCAACTCCACTATATCCCTATCTGCCAATGGATGGTCATCTGAAACCGCCAAAAAATATTCTTCAATATATAAAAGGATATTCGTTAACTTTTCATTCTCTACAGGCATGAGTGTCAAAGCTATATCAATTTCATTTCTAAAAACCTTTTCTTCAATGTTATCTGACATAAAAATCTTTGTTTGCACATGGGGCCACTTGCGATGAAGTTCTAAGAAAACGACGGATGCAAGCTGACTTAACTCTTCCGACATTGCCCCAATGATTAGTTTTCCTTTTTTTACATTTTGAAGTTCTTCCATTTGTTCATAAACACTATTTATATTGGAGAATATATTTCCAGATTGTTCTCGTAGAATTTCACCAGCTTCTGTGATGGCGATTTTTTTTCCTAAACGATCAAATAAACGGACTCCTAATTTATCTTCAAGGGTTCTCATTTGACGGCTCAAAGCAGGTTGTGAAATTCCTAATTTTTCAGCAGCCCTTGTGAAATGTAATTCCTCACATATAGCCATAAAGTATTCCAATTCCCTTAATTCCATAATTCCCCTTCTCTCTATCGCCTAGTTCAACGCCTTTTCGCATTTGGTAAAAATCAAAAAGCAAAAGGCAACGTTTTCAAATTATTGTCTTTATTTTCTTATTTAATTAGAGTACTTGGTTTATAACCTCAATGTTGTTATTATATTTCGCAAATGTAAGAAAAGCCTTCCTATCATTTTGATAGGAAGGTATTTTCTTGTCTCAATTATTTGCCTGCAACAGTGTTGAACATTTCTTTTGAGTATTAGACCTAAACCATATTCACCGCCGTGTTCCTTATGAATGGATAGTACTTAATCCAACTGCCGCTAATTTAATATTTAGTTATTTACTTTAGCAGCATTGTAGTATTCTTCTAGTGTAATGCCTTGGCTCGTGATTTCCTTTGCGAGTTTTTTGCCGACATAACGAAGATGCCATGATTCATATTGATAGCCTGTAACGGCTTCTTTCCCTTTTGGATAGCGGATGATGAAACCGTAATCCGCTGCATGCTCCTGCAGCCATTTGGCCTCAGTACTGTCACTGAAGCAATCAGCTGCCGCGCATTTGCCATCTCCTTCTGTCACATCGATGGCCAGTCCAGTTTCATGCTCGCTTGTCCCAGGAAGGGCGCTATAGGTTCTCGCTTTTAGATAACCATCCCTATTAACATAAGTATTAAAAAGAGAAATTTGTGTCTTTTCCGATCTGTAAGCCGAAACTCCTAATAAATTCACACCCTGTGCTTTCGCAGCATCAAAAAGTTTTTTTATAGCAGCTGCAGCTTCATTTCTCATTTCGTGTTTTTCTGAATTAGCCGGCGAAGGAACAAACGGTATTTGGGTAAAAACAAGGTCCTTGGGCACATAGCCGGCAGGCAGTTTATTTTGTTTGTTCACCAGCACGGGAATGCTTTCAGGATTTGAAACAACCACTGTACGATTATTTTGAAAATTATAATGGGCTTGCTTTTGCTCATTGACTTGCTTCCCTTTATGCTGTTTCTCCACTAGGGAATTTTGCTTAGCAGTATTATACATAGATAGCGAAAAACCGGCTAGTGTAATAGTAACGACAATACAACAAATTCCAGTTGAAATTAATTTAAACATATTAAACTTCCTTTTTTAAAAAAATTTCATTGGTTGGTTTACATTTGCTCCTTCATCACCTATCGATTATTCCTTTTCTTCCGTTCACTTTATATCGAAAATTTCTTAAATGCCAACACTGCATTGTGTCCTCCAAAACCAAAACCATTAGAAATAGCATAGTTTATTTTCATGTTAACTGCATGGTTTGGAACATAATCTAAATCACACTCTTCATCTGGTATTTCAAAATTAATAGTTGGAGGAGCTATATCTTCCATGATACTTTTGAGGGTTATTACAGCCTCAATCCCACCTGCTGCTCCAAAAAGGTGCCCAGTCATTGATTTTGTGGAACTTACCTTTAAGTTATAAGCATGAGTACCGAAAACACTTTTAATCGCTTTGGTCTCTGATTTATCTCCTTCAGGGGTACTTGTACCATGTGCATTTATATAATCCACATCCGTCAATCCAATATTCCCCATATATAAAGCCAATTTCATGGCATTTGCGGCCCCATTGTAGTCAGGGGAAGTAATATGGTATGCATCTGTTGTGGAGCCATAACCTACGATTTCTCCTAAAATTGTCGCTCCTCTTTCCTTCGCATGTTCATATTCTTCCAGGAATAAAACACCCGCTCCTTCAGACATGACAAAGCCATCACGCCCTTTGTCAAATGGGCGACTTGCCTTTTCTGGAAAATCATTAAGAGTAGACATTGCTCTCATTCTTGAGAATCCAGCAAAAGCTAGTGGATTAATAGGAGCTTCAGCCCCTCCAGCTAATATGCCATCAGCATAACCATGTCTAATATTTAAAAAAGCTTCTCCAATTGCTTGATTCCCTGTTGCACAAGCAGAAACAGGTGAAAAGCTAGGTCCTTTAAAACCTGTTTTGATAGATATTATTCCTGACGACATATTACTGATCATCATTGGAACCATAAATGGAGAAACTTTTCTTGGTCCCCTTTCAAGAAATGCTTTATGATTTTCTAATGTAGTATTAATTCCTCCAATACCGGAACCAATATAAACCCCTAATCGATCCTTATTAACATTTTGTAAATCTAGATTCGCCTGTTCTAAAGCTTGTTGAGCAGCAGCAACAGCATACTGTATGAATAAGTCATATTTCTCCTGTTCTTTTTTATCCATATATTGCTCTGCGGCAAAGTCGGTAATATAACCTGCAATTTTGGTGTTAATATTGTTATAGTCATCAGATTCAATTTTTTTGATGCCTGAATTACCTTCTTTAATGTTCTTCCAGAACGCTTCAATTGTATTTCCTAACGGTGAAACCACTCCATATCCTGTTACGACAACTCTTCGTGCCATCAAAAACACTCTCCTGTCATTCCTTTTTCGCATAACTACTTCAAAAGAGCTTTAAGTTGTTCAAATATTTTAGACAAGAAACCATCTCTTAATACACGTTTACATTGTAATCCGCCCTTGATGCTTGAAATGAGAAAAACTGCTAATGCTTACAGATCGTCAGTATTTTGAATGCGCCATTCCTTTTTGATGTCCTTAAGCAATTCTGATAGAAAATCTATTTCGATTTGACATAGACGTTTTACTTTCTGTTGCATGAGTATAGGCAAATAATTATAATCTGCCAATAATGCTGCGATAGGGCACACACAATCGGATGAATATAATGAAAAAAAGGCCAAGTTTGCCATGGGGTGAACCCTTTTTTACCTATTAGTAGGTATCTTCCAAAAATAAATCAGTTTCAAAAAGCTTTTTAACCTTTTAAAAGGCGGTATATTTCATTCATTGCTTGCTGCAATATCTCCTTTCCCAGTACCCGTCCGTATTGTATTGTTCCTTTCATACATGACACGATGGCAAAAGCTAATGATTCAATTTCTTCGGCTCCCCTTTCTACCAGTGTTACCTTAAGAATATTTTTAATAATCGTTATTTCTAACTGACTGATTTCTCGTACTTTTTGCCTTACTTTTTCAGGAAGGGATTCATAATCTGACTGGAGAGATGAAACCGGGCATATCCCACCGTCGCTTAAGACAATTTGTCTCTCTAAAAAATGCTTGATCTTTTCTTCAACAGTCAGCTTAGAATTCGTAATGAAGGATAAAAAGTCCTGCAAATTTTGAAGCACCAGATCAGTAACGGCAACTCCCAAATCCTCCTTTTTTTCAAAATGATAATGGATGCTACCTTTCGTCACACCCAATCGTTTGGATAAATCATCATAGCTAATGGCTACATAGCCTTTTTCACGAATTAGTTTCAGTGCCAGATCGATAATTTGTGTTTTCCTGTTCTCCATGATTATATATTAACTTACTAGTAGGTAAGTGTCAAGATTAGGCTGATTTCATCCCGCCACTTCATCGGTAAAATGACTGAGACCCCGGCTTGCCGTGTATGCTTACGATTTTCGTCTATTGCAGCTTTCGGGAACTCGATGGTCATAAGCCTCTTCAATACCAAGAGCATCTGGCAAAACTTGATAAATCGATAGAGGACTTGGCTGAAAATGAAACCGATTGAAAGTCCTGTCGTTCTTAACAAAACTCATTGATTAATTTGAAATTTTGTAATGTAAAACACAAAAAAATCATTGATATTTGACAAATTGTGTAAATATTGCGGATGCCTATTGTCTTAAAAAGCAATAGAAAAAGCACTCAGATGAGTGCTTTCAAATGCCATCATATTTTAGGAAAAAATCGGTCAATACCTTGGATTTCTTCATTCGTTAAATGGACTTCTAGTGTTTTCAGATTTTGCAAGACTTGTTCTGCCCTTTTTGCTCCCGGAATGATGACGTCAATGGCTTCACGGGTTGAACCGGAAGTTGCTGAGATCAATCGAGACTAGCAGCAGATCCTTAACTGGCTCCAAATTGGGTCCACGAAGATATGCGCGGCGTTTTGTCGGGAAACGAAGCCCTTCGATCTCAATGAAGTCGTAGACATATTGCGCCGCTGGAAAGCCACCTGAAACATCGACATGGTAGTCGTGCCTGCGTAGTAGTAAATCATCGCCAAAGTAGAAGTCTTGCTCCTTGCTATGACTGGCGACGTGTTCGGGAAACCGTACACGCAAACCGTGCCAGAGCCCGTTGCCCTCTTGCAATGGGGGGATTTCACTGACCTCGAATCCTGGCATGACCATAAAAAAAGGCGTTGTCAGGTATGTCCACATTGCGTACCCGTTGAAATATGCTCGATGAAGCGGGTCCCACGGTGTGTTCATCGTATGGTTAGCAAACAAGGTCCTAGGATCGTATTTCTCGCGGACGGTTTCCCCAGAGAGGGTCTCAATCGCGATACGATTGGGGGTAAAGGCAGTACGCCAATCCGGTTGACCAAAGGGAGTAACAGATGCGATTTCCGAATGTAGCGCGACCGTCATCTCACGAGGATTGGAATCTTGTACGAGCCCTTTCATTGCCCATAAACCGCCACCAGTGACGATCGTGGCAGTCAGTGAACTAAATTTTTCCCATCGGTCAATTCCGCCGTGCGCGTCAATAATTTTTGCAAGTAGGTTGTTCATATTCTCCTCCTTAAGTTGAAAGATGATTCGTTAATGAAAATGAGCTTTAATAAATCACCTCATATTTACTTTACAATCATTACACCACAATGCGCATGCTGGACCACTTTATGGCTTACACTTCCCACGAGCAGTTCTGAAAAGAGGCTAAGTCCCCTGCTGCCCATTACGATCATGTCGTAATCTCCTTCTTTTGCCTTCTTGCATATCATTTCTGCAGGATCTCCAATATGGTATTCGCTATCATATTGTATAGATGACCCTGAAAGGACTTGTGCGGATTCTTCTAAAATCCTCCTAACTTCCTCTACTTGCAATTGTTCAATATCCACTCCGTAAGCAACTGCATTAATATTGTTACTAGGAATAATATGAAGTAGCGTTATACGGGCATTTATCCCAATGTTTTGCGCCAACCATTTAGCCGATTTCAGTGCATGTTTGGAATGTTCGGAACCGTCAACTGGAACCAAAAACCGTTCATACATGTTGTCACTCCCCTTTTTATAAAATCTTATTTTTATAATAAAACCCATGACGTGATTATTGTGATGTAACTCTAGAATAATAACGATTAAATCTGTACGAGCGAATTAGCGCGATAAAATGGAAAAATAGTTTCATTGAAAATTACTGCCAATCGTGCAAATGTGTCTTGAACCATTCCATGGCTGCGCTGCTCGATTGGTCGAAATATTGCGTGTACGGGTCAAAATGTCCTCCCGGTATCAGCTGTGGCTTCGAACATTACATCTTCTGCGAAGACTTCGGGATATGCAGCTTGAAACTTATTTGCCAATGCGGTTTCCCAGTCACTTCTTGTCGATTTATCCATCTCAATCATATTTAATAGTTTGAAAGTATTAGTTTACAAAATAAAGGGTTCTAGAGCTTTGTAAGCTTATTTAAAATAAAGGCTCTTTTTATGACCGCCATTGTACAGCTAATGTGCTTTTAAAACTAACGAAGATCCCTTTTAATTAAGCTTTGACAGCATTTGCTGAACCCCAAAGCGCTCCAGGGTTTACTCGATTTGGATAAAGATCAAGCATTGCATTGTATAAATCTAAAACGTTGTCTGTTTCTTTATCCAAACGAATAAAGTCTAACAGATATTGTTTAGTTTCATCCAAAATTTTTGGGTTATTATCATTTTCAGGGACTTTATGACCCGCAATAACAAATTTAGAATTTAATTCTTTCAAGCCATCGATCGCTAGGATCCATTCAAGTCGAGAACTCTCTGTTGTTTCAGCTAGATGCTGATGGATTCCGTTGTAAACAACATCACCTGCTACCAGTAATTCAATATCTGGAATCCATAATAATGTTGTATTTGCTGTATCCGTAAATCCAGCTTCAATAATTTCTAACCTATGTCCTTCAAGTTCAAAAGAATTTGAATCGATTCCCTCAGGAAAAACTTGGGGTTGAGGAATTTGATTAGGGAATAATTCCCCCCAAAAACTTTCAATTTGTTTTGGACTTCCTTGTATATAACTCACTTCAACAGATCCTTTTGTTGCTAGTGCTTTGACATTTGGAAATGCCTCTTTTATTTGTTTGATTCCAAAGAAATGATCCCCGTGACCATGCGTGATATAGACATATTTCAAGTTACGATCAAAAGACTTTATCCAATCAATCAATTTTTGGTTTTGTTCAATTGTAGTAAAAGTATCCACTAAAACTGCGTCTTTTTCTCCATAAATTAAAGTAGCAGTATTGGAAACCCATTGAAGATCTTCTTTTCCTTTTGGCAGGTTTCTTGTGAGGCCGGCACGTTTTACGCATAATTCAGCGAATTGTAAGTTTGACATTTTAACCATCCTTAAATTTTTTATTAAACGATCCCCATGTATGTCTGAACCCCCATCCGCCCGTAATAAATAGTAGCAGTATTTTTCAATAGCATGTAATATGCGGGCTAACGTTTGTGTTCTACTTTCAATGTTACTGCCTTTTGTTGGCATTAATCTACTAGTAGGTAAGTATTGAGTATTATTGCAATGATTAATTCATTACCAATCGTTCGCGGCATTGGTCGAAACATAAGGTGTTGTCTCACGAAATTAATGTTTTTAGAATGATCCATAACAAAGAAACAGCGACGGGTAAATGACCCTAAAAAGAAAGTCTAAGACCGCCGCTTGTGTTTTCAGCCTTTTATTCAATTAGTCAGCTTCAGTCGACCGCTCAAACCATGTGTTGACTTCTTCAAGCCGTTTGGTATAAGCTTCGCGAATCGTATATGCAGCTTGAGATCCAACTGCCAAACGAAGCGGCGAATTGTCGCTTTTTATAACGGAAATAATCAGTTCCACTGCTTTTGCTGGGTCGCCGGTCTTGATGTTCGACATACCTTTCTTGTATGCTTCATATAGCGGAGCATATTCTTGTTTCTTCTCGGTATGCTGCATCGATTCGCCAAAAAACTCTGTTGCGTACACGGAAGGCTCCACGATTGTCGTCTTGATCCCGAAACCTGCGAACTCTTGCGCGAACGCTTCGGAGAAGCCTTCAACTGCAAACTTGGATGCAGCGTATATACTGTACGGAGGCATGGACCAAGTTCCGAAGAAGGATGAAAAATTAACGTAATGGCCCGATCCTTGACGTTTAAAGACGGGGAGTGTTGCTCGGATGACATCTAGTACACCGAACACGTTGACGTCGAACTGCTTCCGGATTTGTTCATCCGTATACTCCTCCATCATTCCGAACAGTCCGTATCCGGCATTATTCACCACAATATCTATTTTCCCGAAAACGTCAACGGCTTCTTGAACGGCGGATTGAATTTGCGCCTTATTTGTCACGTCCAAAGCTGATAGGTGAACACGATCCGGTGCCAGTTCTTTAAAATCCTGAATAGATTCAAGTTTGCGTGCCGTTGCGACCACTTTGTCTCCTGCTTGAAGCAGCTGCTGCACAAATTGCCGTCCGAATCCTGACGAAGTTCCTGTAATAAACCATACTTTACTCATCGTAATCATTTCTCCCTTTTTATTTATTCAGATCCGCTCCTCCGCTTTGATGACAAAACTTGACAGCGATCGATCAATAACTTTTTGCTTTTTGAATTTAATAATTTGTTGCTCTTTAATATTTCCTCCCGAAATTTTCCTTTATATTTACAACTAGTGATTTTGAAGATTCCATAATTTGCTCCGCATTTGAATTGAATTCTATTTTAGTGAATTCATTTAGTAACTGTAATATTTGATTCGCTGCTTGGAAATTTTCATTCGCAATTTGGGCTTGTATGCTCTCTGAGCCGTGGATTTTTACATTCTCTCTTAAAATTTCCAGCATTACTTCCATTTTATTGTGACAATTTATAAAATCTTGCATGGATTTCTCTGTTGATGCAACTTTAGAGTATTTAGAATAATAACGATTAAATCTGATTGAATAAATCAACACATAGATAACAATTACCGCAGCAAACAAATTTAGCATAATCAATGAGAAGTTCAAGCTAAAAAATTGAGTCAGCACTCCGACTCCAATAGGAGGAATTATGAATCCGGAGTAGGCGCATAAATAAAATGCCGAAATGACTCGCGGACGTTCTTCCGGTTTCGGCAACTGGCTGGCAAACCTTAAAGCAACTTGAAACGTCCACCCACCGCCAATTGCTTGAATGAATATGCTGGCCCATACCAAAAATAAATTCGCTGTCAGACCAGAAAATACAATGCCCCATGATCCAATAGCAAGTAGTAAGATTCCAAAGCGCATCCGTGAGACTGGATGACTCGGCCAAGGAACGAACTGAGCCAAAGCCCCTCCTCCAAGAAGCAACAAGATTATAATCCCTGAAAAGGCAAGATTTGAAGTGTGAATGACATTTCTGACGAAAGAAGGTATTAGGGATAACGCAATTCCTTGAATTGTGAAAACAGTAAAGATCGGCAGTGCAGCAAATGACCAAAAATGTGAACGAATACTATTAGGCACTCCAAGTGATATCTTAGTCTTAGCCGGTTTCTGCATGAGGGAATCCTCATGCTTAGGAAGAGTTTCCAGAATTACTAAAGAAGTAATTAACATTACAAGTAAAAACCAGAATGGTACTCTAAGCGGCTGCAGATGTAAATATTGCAAAATTAAACCAGCAATAGCTGGACCTAGGCCAAATCCGATGAGTACCGTTGCTCCTGATAACTTAATAGCTGTACTTACTTTATTAGGAGAGATTTGTTTTATTAAAAATGCAGCGGCAGTACCTGTAAAAGAGCCATATGCAATACCTTCCAATATTCTTGCAGCATAGAGCATCCAAACATCAAAACTGCCTAGAAAGAGCAATGTAGAGGCAATAGAAATCCATATACTGCTGCGAAGCACCCTCTTCAATCCCCAGGCGCTCCCTTTGGCTCCTACAACAAACAGGGTCGGCAGTAGGATAGCGGCATAAACGGCAAACAAAATCGTAATTTGCAGACTATTCAATTGATAATGTTCACTGTACAAAGGAAATAACGGTGTAATAAATGTTGCACAGCAGGACATTATAAGATAAACCCAAAGCATTCTTTTCATTTTAGAAATTCCTACTTTCTCAATTTTATTTTACTTACTAGTTGGTAAGTTATATTCCTAGAAAAACCGCCTTTTAATTTTTAAAAAGACGGTTTATTTGATTCAGAACTTGAGATCATACATCCTTTACTAACATGCGTTAATCTTGCAAAGTACCTTCTATCCATGACAGAAATGTATAAGCTAATGATTTATCGGTAACGGCAACTCCGAAATCTTCTATTTTTTCAAAATGATAGTGAATGCTTGCCTTATTTACCCCCTGCTGTTTGGAGAAATCATCAAAACTTATGGCAACATAACTCTTTTCCGGAATAAGTTTTAGTGCCAGGCCTAAAATTTGTGTATTTCAATTTCCACTACTGTATTTTAACTTACTAGTAGGTAAGTGTCAAGCCAATAAGAGCAGAATTACTCTCCTCTTCCCAGTTCATTTGAGACCGAGCTTGCCTGCTTTATTCAAATCGACGTTAGAACTTTTTTCCGCTTTAATATATAATTCACCGTCCAATTCTAAAATCTCTACTTGGCACTTTTTTATCTTCCAATTGATTTTTCACCACGAAGGACCATACAGGTACTTAAAGCATGGGCTACTAATGAACCACCTTCATCAAAAACATCGCACTTGATTAGCCCAATTGTCTTTCCTTTTTTTATAACCTCACCTTTTGCTGTAATTTTTTCATTCCAAATCAGTTTCAAATAATTGATTTTAAGTTGAAAAGGCTACTCCCATTGCCATATCGGACATAGAAGAGCTTTCCATATATTTAAGAAGATGTTGAGCTATTACTTATAAGTTTATCTTGTTTAATTTTTTTCATCTTGAGTTTATCAGGAATTAGATATGAAATAATGCCTGCACTTATTAATATGAATGCGGCTAATCCGAATGAAAAAACATATGTGCCAAAGACCTCATAGCCCCACCCACCAAGAAATGAAGAGATTGCCCCTCCTATTTGATGACCAAAATAAGCCCATCCGTAAAGCACACCGAGCTGCCTTACACCAAAAAGGTCTCCTAAAATAGCGGAAGACATTGCTATACTCCCTGCCCATACTAATCCACCCAACGCTGCAACTAAATAAAGTTGCCACGTGTTCTGTGAAAATACCAAGCCTAAAAAACCCAAACCACGGATAAAATAAATAAAAAATAGTAGCTTACGTTTGGCAAAACGGTCAGCAATTGAGGCTAAAACAAGTGTGCTAAAGATTGCAACAAGCCCAATCAGTCCAACTCCAAATGAAGCAGTAGCAGGGGCAAAATGATGATCTATTAACATCGGAACTGCATGGGTACCTAGTAAGTTCATACTGAACCCACAAGCAAATAATCCTGCTACAATTTGCCAATACGCTTTTGAGCGAATAGCATCTCGCAAAGTGAGCTTTTGTGTTAATGCATGAGTAGAGGTCATGGTGCTTGAAGAATCCTCTTTTAAATCAGCACCTTCTGGAACATCTTCTTTAAAAATCAAAATGGCAGCAGGAACAATTAAAATGACAAAAATGAACGCAAAAATGAACAAGGTACTTCGCCAACCACTGGACTCAATCATAAAAGTAGCCCACGGATTAAAAATAGCAATCCCAGCCATTGACCCTGTTGAGAGAGAATACAATGCCTTCCCCCTTTGACGAACAAACCAACGACTAATAATCGGAGTTAGTGCAACAGGGCTAGTAAATGCAAGACCGAACGACAGAAACACGCCATACATCAAGAAAAAAATCCAGACATTGTTTGTTAACACCGTTCCCAAAACCGATAACTCAATGATCACAATCCCCAGCAGAAGAACAAATTTTGTACTATATTTTCCACATAAATAACCCGCGATAGGCATTCCAACACCATACATAATCATACTCACAGAAATGATCATTGATATAAATGTTCGTGTTACATTTAAATCTTCCATCATCGGTAATACAAATGGTCCTATCCCCAAGCGAAGCCCTACTGTTAACATGGTAATGATCATACTTACAATAACAATATACCAGCCAAAGTAAATTCCTTGTCGTTTTTGAACCAATGAGTGTACCTTCTTTCTATGGCACTATTATTTTTTAATTTCATGGTAAAAACGTAATCAGCACTATACTTAGATGTTATATAAGTCAAATAATTCTGAATTACAGAAATAATAGTGTGGGATAATCACATCACTTACTAAGAATTACTCTCCCTTCCCCAGTTCATGGAGCCCGACCTTACCTGCTTTATTCAAATTGACGATTGAACTTTTTTCTGCTTTTATAATAAATAATTCACTGTCTAATTCTAAAATCTCTACTTGACACTTTTTATCTTCCTACTGATTTTTCACCACGAAGGACCATACAGGTACTTAAAGCATGGGCAACTAATGAACCACCTTCATCAAAAACATCGCACTTGATAAGCCCCATCGTCTTTCCCTTCTTTATAACCTCACCTTTTGCTGTAATTTTTTCATTCCAAATCGGTTTCAAATAATTGATTTTAAGTTCAACAGTCGTAAAGGACTCATTCAATTCTAACAAACTTGAAAAGGCCACGCCCATTGCCATATCGGCTAAATCACATAGTATTCCTCCATGAATTGTTCCCATAGGATTTGCATGTTTCTCTGTATCCTAAACTTAGTTAAAATCGTCAATATGATTAGAATATTCTAATAAAAAAAGAGGATTTAAATTACATAATAGTTATACTTACATTAAAAAGACCGTTCGGTTTTAAAATTCTAATAAAAATGAGGGTTAAAAATGAGTAAAGGAGAACGAACAAAACAGATGATTATTGAAAAGGCCTCTGGACTTCTAAATACCCAAGGATACTTGGCAACTTCCATTACAGATATTATGAAAAAGACTGGTATGGAAAAAGGAGGGATTTATAATCACTTTAAAAGCAAACAAGAACTTTCTTTGGATGCATTTTCATTTTCTATTAAAACGATGTCCACAACCTTTCAAGAAGCAATTAGGAGCAAAAATACTTCCATCGAAAAATTGAATGCTCTTCTCGAAGTCTTTTTGTTATTAGCAGAAGACAAGCCAGTTCCTGGCGGCTGCCCAATTCTTAATGCGGCAATCGAGTCCGATGATGCACACCCCGCCTTACGTGATGCAACTAGAAACGCAATGAATGACCTATACTCTATGATCCTTCGAATCATTCGAACTGGGATAAGAAACAATGAAATAATCTCTACAATAGATTCGGAAACATCCACAACAATTATTATTTCTACCGTTGAAGGATCTCTTATGATGACGAAGCTTTATAATGACACCATTTATATAAATCGATCAATTGGATTTTTAAAAGACTACCTTTCAAAATTTGAAACTAGGGAAAGTAATTAATCCCAAATATTTATGAGCTCAATAAAAAAAGCTCCGTTAGTTCTTGACACATATGCCTGAGTTTATTTGCCCCCTAAGACAAGATTGATAGTAAATAAATGAAGGAAAACACATTTAGTAGTTTGAGATGTGTTTTCCTTCATTTATTTTGGGATATCTCGAGAGTAGTTCAACGATTATTTATTTCGATGATCATTAAATATAAACGTGTCTTGACCACTCCAACATTACTATAAGTGTCTCAATCACAGACCTCTTTTTTATTCTTACTGTTCCTTTCAAGCACCTTATTTCCCATTTATAATTTGAAATTTATCGCATGTCATTATCACTTCTCTAAATGTAATATAAAAATTCACAGTTCACTTTTAAAAAGAGTACCAATCAGTCTGCAATATTGCTCATTCGAACTGTGGGTATAGAGCCGAGACTCCTCCAGCCAGACCTTTCTGAACCCTTCGACTCAAATCATCGGCAAGAATCTCATAGCTGTCAGCCTGGATTCCATCGATAGCAATCTTAGCTACATCAGCAGCATTCAACTTAGGAGCTGTCAAGTGGGCAGTCATGTCTGTGTCCATGTACCCGACATGAAGTCCTGCTACGCGTACCTTCTGGTCAGCCAGATCTAAACGAATTGCGTTGGTGAGAGCCCACTCGGCTGACTTGGCAGCAGAATATGCTCCTGAATTTACACTACTGAACCAGGACAACACTGAAAGAATGTTTAGAATAGTACCGCCCCCGTTCGAGGCGATTTTCGGTACGAAGGCGCGAACCATAGAAAGAGTTCCGAAAAAGTGCGTATTAAATTCGGTGTGGATGTCCTCCAAACTACCATTGATAAGGGAGGCGCCTGTCGACACCCCAGCATTGTTTATCAGCAAAGTCACGTCACCCGCTACCTCTGCTGCCGCTGCCACAGAGGTAGGATCGGTGATATCGATTTGCAATGGTTTTGCTCCCGGTAGTTGGATACTATCAGGGTTACGCGCCCCAGCATAAACAGTAGCTCCTCGAGAAATCAATTCAAGAGCGAGTTGTCGACCAAGTCCTCGGTTTGCGCCCGTAACGAGCGCGGTTTGTTGTGAAATATCCATAATAAGAATTCTCCTTTCAGATTTAGGATCCTACTTTAAACATTAAGACAAACAATTTCTGTTCTGTGGAAAAGTTGATGTTTAAACAAAAAAGCAAAGATAACGATTTAAGACTCCATATTTTGCCAAGATTGCTTTTGTACCGCAAAATCTTGGTTGACAACCTTTTTATTATTTAAGAAACGTGATAATCCAAATGTTGTAATACTTGCAAACACAATACTTAACGCACTGAACCATGTAATGGAAGACAATGATATTTGCCCCACAATTATTCCACCAAAACCTGCACCAGCCGCAAAGCCTAATTGCATCATTGATTGGTTCAGACCTAGCAACACATCTGAGGATTCAGGTGATAGCGTTGCTAAATTATATTGCTGAGTTGCACCTGATGACCAGCCAGCAAATGACCAGACTGTCAATAAAACAAATACAGCAATAATTGAATGTGATAGGAATGAAAGCACGACTAAAGATGTTACGTTTACAAGTAACCCTCTTTTTAATGTAAAAATTACGCCTCTCTTATCTGCACTTAATCCACCTAATTTAGATCCAAATAAGCTTGCAACTCCAAGAACAAGTAAAGTAATGCTTATAAGAGAATCACTCATTCCTACATTTTTTACAAGGAATGGAGATAAATAAGTAAAAAGAATTCCGTACCCTGTCATTAAAAAGAAGGTGATTGATAATGCTAAAGCAATTTTTGGTTTTTTGAACATAGCCATTTGTCTCGTTAAAGGGATTGAAGCATCACCATTCATTTTTGGTATGGTATTTAAAACAATAAAAATGAC
>NZ_JMLP01000031.1 GCF_000686805.1 Bacillus sp. UNC41MFS5
CTTAGGTAACCTCGGATTCGGGCTGCGGTATCAATTTGCTGTTGATAACCACGTGCAATATGAACCTCTTCAGCAAAGGCATCAATAATCCCTTGTAATCCTTCAATAGTCATCGAGGAAATTAACTCACTTTGGTATGCGAGTTGTTCTGCTTCTAGATAGCCGACAACTCCCATTGCAGTCATTGCTTGGGTTCCATTGATAAGAGCAAGGCCTTCTTTTGCCTCCAGTGTTACTGGGAAAATTCCTTCTTGCTGTAAGGCTTCAAGTGAATCCATTTGATTTCCTTTATAAAATACTTCTCCTTCCCCGATTAGCACTAACGCCAAATGTGAAAGCGGTGCCAAATCTCCGCTTGCTCCAAGTGAACCTTGCTGTGGAATTACAGGGATAATATCCTTGTTTACTAAATCTAGTAACCTTTCAATAACAAGCGGCCTAATTCCAGAATAGCCCTTTAAAAGTGCGTTAGCGCGAAGAAGGACCATTGCTTTTGCGACAACCTCTGGGAACGGCTCTCCTACGCCGCAAGCATGTGAACGAATTAAATTAAGCTGAAGATCTTGAACATGATCTTTATTAATAAGGACGTCACTAAATTTTCCAAACCCTGTTGTGATTCCATAAACTACTTTTGATTCTGAAACTATTCTTTCTACGGCTTCACGACTCTTTCTAGCAGCCTCCATACTCATTTCTGAAGCGCTTACCTTTTGATTCCCGAATAAAATCTCCTTCATTTGTTTCAATGTTAAATTTTGACCTGTTAATGTTATCATTAATTCCACTCCTCTATCACTTTAGTATAATAAAGAAAGAGGCTGGATTCCGATTCCTATTAGAATTGGAGTCCAGCCTCTTTTATTCCCATTTTTGAATATGTAACTATTTTTATGCGCTGCCTCATGCGTTTTCCTTCCCTTCTTCATAGTCTATAATCCTATTACCATGATAATTATATGTGATATAAATCTTAATAGTCAACACAAAAATGACAAATTTTACCACGATAATACTTTAGCACAATAGCTAATGAAAGAAACTAACCATTAAGTTAAATGTCGACTTTCATTAAGAAATATGGGGTCAGTCCCAATCAATGATAAAAAGTTTTTCCCCAGAATATATTCCTTTTGGTAATCAGGAATCTCAAGAGAATCAATCCATTTTTTCTTTGCGGAGTAGTCATATTCATTGAATTTTTGCATTCCATAGGGTCCGTCGCAGCCATAAAGAACTTTCCGATATCCCAGTGCTTCTACTGTGCTCTTTACAATCGCCGGAGTAAGATAATCACTTGATAAATCAACAAAGATATTTGGCTGATCTTTCGCGTATTTCCATAATTTTTTCCAAAAAGGAAGACCGGCATGAGCGTAAATTAATTTAAGGCCTGGGTATTTTTCTGGTAAATATCGATAAGAGTTTCGTTCGGAAGCAAGATGAATAATGATAGGAACGCCTTTTGTTTCACACAATTCAGCAACCTGGTCAAGTGCACTGATACTATATTGATGCATAAACGGATGGGCTTTCACCCCAATGAAACCAGGCTTGGTAAGATAGGATTCCAGTTCTTCAACTGATTCAGGAATCATAGGATTCACGGCAGCCCAACCTAGAAAGCGGTCAGGAAATTGTTTAATGGCTGCTGCAACTATATCATTGTCGGGTTTACTAAAAATCTTGTATGAAGAACCATAAAGATTAAAATAGCCCTCCTTTACCAACCCATCATAAATTTTATGGCCCACATGCGGTACATTTAATATTAATGAACGGAAAAGACGCTGCAAATGATGTTGAAAGGCACTATCCACCTCAAACATGGTTTCATTCATGGCGGCAATCAACACAGTTTTATTGACACCATTTTGGTCCATGCACTCTATCATTTTTCCAAGAGTCAGCATGGTTTCATCCACATGAAAATGGCAGTCTATTATCATTTTCATCCTCCCCTTCAAAAGGTAAAATTTTTACATGATTGATGTTTTCTTTCTTGTGTTTTCTTATGATTTGTAATATTAAACTATGATCAAAAATATTAGCATACTTTAAAATTAAATTTGTGTTCATATCTAAATAAATCACTGCGATCAAGGCTGTAGCCCTTTTTCATTTATAATAAAGTCAATCCTTTCATGGAAAACCCCAAGAGTCATTTCTGCTCTAGACATCTTTTACGCATACAAAAAACCTTCAAATTTAAGTAATTTGAAGGCTCTGAACATACCCAGTCTTTACTTCTCTGTCTCCTATATTTTCCTTAACCGCTTCATCTTAATCAACTTTTTCTATTACTTCATTAGCCAAAAAATTTAGAAATTTTTTCCTTTTTCAGCTCAGCAATTTTATTTTCCCACATTCTTATTACTTGACTGTATCGCTAAACTTTGAGTTTTGTAAGCTTCAAGCTCACTAATTTTATGTTTAATCCGTTCCAAACAAACCTGAGTATTTGTTTCTTCGTTAAAGGATGCCTCATCTACACTGGATATCGATTCGGTGATGATAAACCCATTGGGCAGCCTGACTGCAACCATTGTGCATCTTCCAAAAGCCTTAACAACTTTAACCTGAGATTTTTCGATTATTTCATTGATATCCGCTGGTACGCTATGATTTATCATTAGTGCCTTTGCTTGTTGTTTCACCATAGAGGAATAATCTGAAATTGGTTCAAATGCCATTTCAAAAGCTTGCACTGTTGTTTCAATGACCTCACCATTGTTGATATCCCTAACCTTGACTTTCCCATTCGCTGTGATTTCCAACAATTCCATTACACTATCTGGCGACCCTTTCACTTTGTATATCTTCAAGCTCTTTCCCTCCACCATGCCTTTTAAATAAGCTTCCGTTAAATTAGTCTATTCAGCATATAGAAAAGCTGTGAAACTTGAGGGTGTTGATGAGTTTACACTTGTTTTAAAATAATTTTAGTTTAGAGCTCAACCAATTCTTTCATTTTTTATACAGTTATTCCCATATAAGAATAACTCATTTCTTGCTTCCAGATTCGGGTGTATAATAGACTCTTACCCAATTGTTATACGCCTTAGTTAATATAATTCAATAATCTAATTTAATTAAGACGGGGGCAGACTTCAATTTAGCCAAAAATCGAATTTACATTTTTCAAAAAAATAACTTCAATATAGAAAAAGCAGTCAAAATCTAGTAAGATATCCACATGTGATATTAGATAAGGGGTTAAAAAAATGAGCGTATTAAACGTAAAAAATTTAAGTCACGGTTTCGGTGATCGTGCGATTTTTAATGATGTGTCTTTTCGACTTTTAAAAGGAGAACACGTTGGACTAGTTGGGGCAAATGGTGAGGGTAAGTCTACTTTCATGAATATTGTTACCGGGAAGTTGCAACCCGACGAGGGGAAAGTGGAGTGGTCACGAAAAGTTCGTGTTGGTTATTTAGATCAGCATGCTGTACTTCAAAAAGGTACTACGATGCGTGACGCTTTGAGTACTGCTTTTCAATATCTTTTTGATGCTGAAGCAGAGATCAACGAACTTTATGCAAAAATGGGTGATGAAGGTGCTGATATCGATGCATTACTTGCAGAGGTTGGAGAGCTCCAAGAAACTTTAGATAGTAATGATTTCTATCAAATTAATTCAAAAGTTGAGGAAGTTGCCCGTGGTCTAGGATTAGACGAAGTTGGACTTGATCGAGATGTTGATGATCTTAGCGGTGGGCAGCGTACGAAAGTTTTGCTAGCTAAGCTTTTGCTAGAAAAGCCTGAAATCCTTTTACTAGACGAGCCTACGAACTATTTGGATGAACAGCATATCGAATGGTTGAAGCGCTATTTACAGGAATATGAGAATGCATTTATCTTGATTTCACATGATATTCCATTCTTGAACAATGTGGTTAACTTGATTTATCACATGGAAAACCAAGAGTTAAACCGCTATGTTGGTGACTATGACAACTTCTTAAACATTCATGAAATGAAGAAGCAACAGCTAGAGTCTGCTTACAAGCGTCAGCAACAAGAAATTGCTGATTTGAAGGATTTCGTTGCTCGTAACAAAGCAAGTGTTGCGACTCGTAATATGGCGATGTCTCGTCAGAAGAAGCTCGACAAAATGGAAGTAATTGAATTAGGGAAAGAGAAGCCGAAACCAGAGTTTAACTTCAAAGAAGCTCGTGCAGCTAGTCGTTATATTTTCACGGCTGAAGATCTTGTTATTGGTTACAATGAACCACTTTCTCGACCTCTGAATTTAAAAATGGAACGCGGACAAAAAATTGCATTCGTGGGTGCAAACGGTATTGGTAAGTCTACTCTTTTAAAAAGTATTCTTGGGTTGATTGATCCAATTTCGGGTAAAGTGGAGCGTGGTGAGTATCAACACATTGGTTACTTCGAACAGGAAGTTAAACAGTCTAACTACAACACTTGTATTGAAGAGATTTGGAGCGAGTTCCCAAGTATGAATCAGGCGGAAGTCCGAGCTGCTCTTGCAAAATGTGGATTAACGACGAAACATATTGAAAGTAAAATCGAAGTCCTTTCTGGTGGCGAAAAAGCCAAAGTTCGATTGTGTAAAATTATTAACACACAAACGAATTTATTAATCCTAGACGAACCTACCAATCACTTGGATGTGGACGCAAAAGAAGAATTGAAGCGGGCTTTAAAGGCCTATCGTGGAAGTATCTTGATGGTATCCCACGAACCTGATTTCTATCGTGAAATTGCGACCGATATTTGGAATTGTGAGGATTGGACTACGAAAGTGTTTTAAATAAAGATTAAAGGGTACCCAATGAATAAAATTTCACTTGGGTACCCCTTTTTTATTAACTATCCAAAATTATTAAAAAAACTCATCCAAACTAAAGTTAGAATGAGCTTCTATCTATTTCAATATTAATTTTGCAACAGTTTCCACACGTGTGGAGTCTGGGAACAATTAATTAATTTTATTAATTAATACTTGAATATCCATTGGTAGATTCGTGTTATACTGTTTCTACATAAGAAAGAGGGTGCATCTAATAATTATACTTTTGGGACACCCTCTTTCTTCTTGAAATGCACCCCGTTAGGACAATACAAAAATCCGCCTTCATGGCATTCTTAGTTAGTAAATATTGTTTGAACAAATGTCATCCTTACATTCCAAACTTTTGGAGCCTTTTATAAAATGTACTCCTTGGTATTTCTAGTAATTTCGCGGCTGCGGTTACATTACCTTTTGTCTTTATTAATGCATCCACCATTAGGTCCTTTTGTATTTTTTCTCGGGCATTTAACTTCTTTTCAGCATCTTCTTTATTTACTTGAGAATTTGACGAAGAACTGGATGGATGTCTTATTTTTAAAGAATCAAAGCTATTAACAAAAATATTCTGACTTGACTGTTCATCAAGAGACATAATGTACAGCCGCTCTAAAACGTTTATTAATTCTCTTATGTTTCCTGCCCATTCATAGTCTTTCAATCTAGAAGATAGATCATCCATATTAGGGATGTTCCATCCATTTCTTTTACAGAAATACCTGATAAGGTGCGGGATATCTTCTTTTCTTTTTCTAAGAGAAGGAACATCAATTGGAAAAACGTTCAAACGATAATAGAGGTCTTCCCGAAAAATTCCGTCTTCTACAAGTTTCGTAATATCACGGTGGGTTGCTGTAATAACACGAACATCCAATGGGATTTCCTTCGTACTCCCAATCGGGGAAACTTTCTTTTCCTGAAGTACACGCAATAAGGCCACTTGCATGGAATGCGGAATTTCACCTATCTCATCAAGAAAGATCGTCCCCTTCAGAGCCTGTTCAAATTTCCCTTTATATCCTTGCCGCCTTGCTCCAGTAAAAGCCCCTTCGACATAGCCAAAAAGCTCACTTTCCATAAGTTCTTTCGGAATCGCTCCGCAGTTTAATGAAATAAATGGGCCATCCTTTCGGGGGCTGTTGTCATGTATTGCTCGAGCAATCAGCTCTTTTCCTGAACCGGTTTCACCTGAAATAAACACGGTGGTATCTGTTGGAGCAACAAGCTTAACCTTGGCTAACGTATTTTGAAAAACCTCACTTGTTCCACACTCTCCTTTAAAGATAAAGGGTTTTGAATGACTTTGTACTTGAATTGATACGTTTTTACGATGTGTTAGCACTTCTGAAATAAAATAGCAGCTTCCGATGATCCTGTTGTTTTCATTTGAATGAAAAGGCATTTCAACATCAACTTGGTATCCGTTATGTAATAGTTCGTATAGGTTCATTCCGATCGATTGAGGGAACCTTTCGCGAAGCGGTTTACTCGCGGATATAATCATTTGTTTTTGATTACATACCAAGAAGGGCTGGTTTTGATAGGTCTCTGCCAGGTGGCCTGCTTGCTGGAAAAGTGTTATTTCTTCTAGGTAGGACCGTTTGCTGATTTCTTTTTCAATGGCATAAGAAATCGATGTGACCATTCCAAGCATAAAAGGGTGAGAATAGTTAACTGGGCATGAAACATCAATGACGCCCATTAGGTTTCCATTATCGTGAAAAATAGGTGTGGCCGAACAGCTCCATTGATGGGAAGCGACGGAATAATGCTCAGCCCCATTAATATTCACCGCTTCTTTTGTCTGTAACGCTGTCCCAATTGCATTTGTACCGACATCACCCTCAGTCCAGCGCACCCCTTCAACAAAATTAATTTTTCTTGCATCTGATAAGGTTTGTTCGTTTCCTGTTAATGATAGAACATATCCATCCGGATCGACCAAAAGTGCCATCATTCCAGAATCTTTTATTGCCTGATCCATCTTTTTTATATAAGGGGAGGCTATTTCGATCAGCAAAGAATTCTTTTCTTTTTTGACATCCAATTCTTCTTTTGATAATAAATCAAGACCTTTATTTAAATAAGGGTTTACCTTTTCTTTTTTACAGCGGTGCCAGGATTCCAAAATTCGTTTGTTCAACCGTGCCGGATCAAGAATTCCTTCTTTTACAAATCGCTTCCAAGCATCAAAATAAAAAGTAGTATTCATAAACCCTCCTGTAATCATAGGAAATATTTTCTACAGTAATTTGTGATAGATTACTTGTTGTAAATCTTGCGAAGAAAAAAGAAGTATTAGTAGAAATCCGTCAAAACGTGGTGAGTAAACGTACAGTTCTTATTATACAAAACTAAGAATGCGCTTTCAATCAGATAATTGTCATTATATAGAAAATTCAAAAAAGCCACGCGCAATAAACGCATAGCTTGATAATTTATAGAATAATTATCATGAAGGATCTACTAGGATCTTAATTTGGTTCTTGTTTTTAGTTAATTCTTCAAATCCTTCAGAAACGATTTGATCAATAGATATTTTTTTAGTCACTAATTCTGCTGCTTGAATTTGCCCATTGGCGATCAGTTGAATCACTTGCGGAAAAATGTTGCGATAAGCTATTATACTAGTCATTTTTCTCTCAGTTAAAATGAAATTATTTACCGGGATACTGGCTGGCTTTTCCCATATGCTGATATTCACCACATTACCTTCTGCTTTTGTTGATTCAATTGCGGTATTAATAGTGGCTTCGATTCCAGCTACTTCAAAAGCTACATCAACCCCAAGTCCATTTGTATACTCTTTTATCGCTGCAACAGGATTAATTTCAATAGGGTCAATGACGATGTGGGCACCAGCTTGTTTAGCAATCTCACGGCGTTCAGCTGAAACCTCTACTGCAATAATTTGACTAGCCCCTGCAGCTTTGGCAGCTTGAATAACTAATAATCCAATGGGTCCTGTACCGATCACTGCGATTGAATCGCCAATCTTCATATCACTTTGGCGAACGGCGTGAACGGCAACAGCTGTTGGTTCAACAAGCGCTGCTTGTTCCCATGACATATGGTTTGGGATTTTATGCACCATCTTTGATGGTACAACGCTATATTCTGAAAAACCGCCCAAGCCTCCGGACAGACCAATAAAACCTAATTGTTCACAAACATTATAGTGACCTTTCTGGCAAGAAGAACATTTCCCGCAGCTGTAAATCGGTTCTACACATACTCGGTCCCCTACTTTAGTACCTGTTACAGCTTCCCCAACTGCTGTCACTTCCCCGGAATACTCATGCCCCATAACAATTGGAGCTTTATCCTTAGAAATTGGATGGGGTTCTTCTACTGGAACGAAAATAGGGCCAGCCAAATATTCGTGTAAATCTGAACCACAAATGCCACAATAAGATACTTTTATTTTCACCTGATCTTTTTCAATAGAAGGTTCTGGAATGTCTTCGACTCTTATATCTTTTTGGTTATACCAAAGAGCAGCTTTCATAAACATTTCTCCTTTTCTTAAACATGAACCGCATGTCCAACGGCACTAAGTAATGCCTCATGGATTGCCTCAGAAAGACTTGGGTGGGCAGCAATAAATTGTTCCATACTGTCCGTTGTCAACTCCGCATGGAGCATGATGGTACCTTGCCCTATCAGTTCAGTGGCGTGGGGCCCGACAATCGAAACGCCAACAATTTCCCCATACTCAGGTTCAACCAACACCTTTACCTTTCCAGATTGTTCATTGGAAATTAACGCCTTCCCGTTTGCGGAGAACGGAAACTCCCCAACTCGTATGTCACCATATTGGTCGATAGCCTGCTTTTCCGTTAAACCTACGCTGGCAATCTCAGGTGAGGTATAAATGCAGCGGGGAACAGCTCGATAATTTACCTGTGTATCCATCCCGCAAGCGTTTAAAGCGGCAACTGTTCCCTCATGGAAAGCCACATGGGCCAATTGAATCCCGCCGATGACATCTCCACAGGCATAGATATTTGGAATGTTTGTTTGCATTTGCTCATTTACTACAATTCCTTGTCTTGAAAAATCAATGCCGATGTTCTCAAGACCCAAGCTATTTACCCTTGGCTTGCGGCCAATCGAAACGAGGACCAAATCTGGCTCAACCTCATGGAGACCTTTATCGTTTTCTATAAACGCCTTCTTCTGATCATTGTTTAAATCTTTTAGTCTAGTCGAAGAAAAGATAGTAACACCGTCGTTTTCAAGCTCCTTATGTAAGATCGCAGCTACATCTTTATCTTCTCCCGGCAGCAGCTGATCCTCCATCTCCACAATGGTGACTTTTGTTCCCAATCTGCTATAAATACCAGCAAACTCACAGCCGATCACACCTCCGCCGATAATTAGCAACGAGGAAGGAATGGACTGTAGCGACATCGCCTGACCACTATGAATGATCCAATCGCCGTCAAACGGTGCAAATGGCAGCTGGATCGGTTCAGAGCCAGCTGAGATAATTATTTTGTCTGCAGTTATCTCTTCTTGGTTCCCATTATGCTCAATTCGTAAAACCCGGCTCGTTAGGAAAGACGCCGATCCCTTTACTACCTTCACTTTATTTTTCCTCATTAAATATTGGATTCCTTGAACCAGCGTCGAAACAATCTTGTTCTTACGACCCTGGACGGTATTCCAATCAATCTCAATGCTACCGGAGTGCAGACGAATCCCAAACTCACTCGCATGTTGAAATTTATTGTACACTCCAGCACTTTCTAAGAGGGCTTTCGTAGGCATGCACCCTTCATTTAAACATGTACCTCCAAGCGGTCCCTGGTCTATTATTGTCACTTCATGCCCCTGCTGGGCTGCAGTAATTGCAGCCACATATCCAGCAGGACCACCACCTATAATTGCGATCAGAGTCATAAGAGTTCCCTTCTTTCTATAAAAGCATGGTTATCGGCTCTTCTAAATACTGCTTGACCGTTTGTAAAAATGCTGCAGCAGGAGCGCCATCAAGTACACGGTGGTCAAATGTCAAACTGAGCGGAAGAATACTTCTTCTTTCTAAATTTTCTCCAATATAGATTGGGGTATCATAAACAGCACCGACACCAAGGATCCCTGTTTCAGGTGGATTTAAGACTGGTGTGAAATGCTCAACACCATAGGCTCCGAGATTACTAATCGTAAACGTGGAACCTTGCATTTCCTCGTGAGTAAGCTGAGTTTGTCTTGCTTTTTGTGCCAGGGTTTTAATACTTCGAGACAAATCAATAAGTGAACAACTTTCAGCATTGCGGATGACTGGAACCATTAACCCTTTTTCAAGCGCAACTGCCATGCCAAGATGAACGTTCTTGAACAAATGAATTTTATCGTCCATATACGCACTATTCATCTCTCCGTGCTTCTGCAGTGAGAGCACAACGGCACGAGCAATAAAGTCGGTCACCGTTATTTTTTGATCATAACGATTTTGAACAGTTTGGGCAATTTGCTTTTGTAAAGCCATTAAATCCGTCACATCGGCCTTCATGTTAATCGTTAGCTGTGCTGTTTTTTGTAGGCTGTCAAACATTCGTCCAGCAATCACTTTTCGAATTCCACTGAGAGGGATTTGCTGGGTCTCCTCTATTGGGTTCACCGGAGTTTCGACTGTTTCCTTTTTCTCCTCTGCCTGAGGCGAAGCTGAATTTTTTATGGCTGTCTCTACATCTTCCTTTGTTATTCTTCCTCCAGGCCCCGTTCCTTTGATATTTTCAATAGTAAGGTTGGCTGCTTCCACGATTTTCCTTGCGACTGGGGAAATTTTCACGCGATTCCGAGCCGCTTTTACTGAAGTGATAGACTCTTGTTTTTCATTTACAGATGTGGCATTTTCCACTTCAGTTTTTTGGGCTTCTTCGACTGCCAACGCAGCAGCTACTTCTTCACCCGGGATTCCGATATAACAAATCACAGTCCCAGGAGGAACCCCTTCTCCTTCGGGAACAGCAATTCTCAATACTGTTCCCTCCGCAGGAGATTCCACATCAATTTCAATTTTTTCTGAACTGACGCTTGCAATCGGTTCACCCTTTTCGACAGGGTCTCCAACTCCTTTATTCCATATCGATACAGTGCCTTCTTTCATGGCCATTCCCAATTTCGGCATCACAACTTCTACCGCCATGTCTATCTCTCCTTCCCGCTCTCTGATTTATACTTCTAGGGGTGCACCTACTAGTTCTGTTGCCACTTTAATTACTGTTTCTGCTTTAGGCAGATAAATATCCTCGAGCACCGGTGAGAAAGGTACAGGCGTGTGCGGTGCCGTAATTCGTTTAATTGGAGCATCAAGTGTATCGAATCCTTTATCGGCAACAAGTGCTGCGATATCCGTAGCAATACTGCATCTTGGATTTGCTTCATCGATTACGATTAGGCGGTTGGTTTTTGCTACAGACGAAAGAATCGTTTCTTCATCCATAGGTGACAAGCTGCGCGGATCAACGACTTCCACTTCAATTCCTTTTTCTGAAAGTTGCTCAGCAGCTTCCAATGCGGTATGTACCATCTTGCCAACCGCTACAATGGTTACATCTGACCCTTCCCGCTTGATATCTGCTTTACCAATTGGAATCGTATAATAGCCTTCTGGAACATCGCCTGTCATATTATAAAGTGTTTTATCCTCAAAAAAGATGACAGGATCATTATCTTCGATCGCAGCAAGTAATAGTCCTTTCGCTTCATAAGGGGTGGATGGGACAACCACTTTCACACCTGGAATCGCAGTAAACAATGCATATAAACTTTGAGAGTGCTGAGCAGCCGCTCTAAATCCCGCACCATGCATGGTTCGAATGGTAACTGGAACCTGTGCCTTGCCCCCAAACATATAGCGGAATTTTGCCCCTTGATTTAATACTTCATCTAAACAGCTTCCAATAAAGTCGTTAAACATTAATTCAGCAATTGGCCTTAAACCGGTTGATGCAGCCGCCATCGCTGCGCCCATATAACCTGCTTCTGTAATTGGGGTATCCAAAATTCTCTCCCGTCCAAACTCCTGAACAAGCCCTTTCGTGACCCCGAGAACTCCGCCCCATGCATCTTCGTCCTGTAAGTGATCCACTTCAGCACCGCCGGCCACGTCCTCACCTAATAAAATGACATTTTCGTCCTTACGCATTGCAAGTTTCATAGCCTCATTAATCGCTGCTGACATACTCAATTTCCTTGCCATAATCGAATTCCTCCTTTTAATTAGTCGATCAATAAAATTACTAAATTCTAAACTTATTAATCGGGGCTGCTCCTATAAGCCGTCCTTTTTGAATCACCAATTTCAGGGTTCTTCATTTTAATAAGACACATAAACATCGGTTAACAACTCAGAAGGACTTGGGTACGGGCTCTCTTCACTGAACTTCACAGCTTGATTTACCGCTTCTTCAACTGAGTTTTCTAATTTGGTTAATTCGTTTTCAGCTAACAGCCCCTCGCTTAGCAAGTGATTTCTAAAAAGTAGAATGGCATCTTTATCCGTTTTATGCTCGACCTTTTCTTGGTCCGTTTTGTATTTTTGAGCATCTCCTTCGAAATGGCCATAATTTCGATACGTCACACATTCTATTAGTGTTGGACCTTCCCCGCGGCGTGCCCTCGCAACAGCTTCTTCTGCTGCTTGGTAGACTGCGAGAACATCTTTTCCATCTACCTTAATACCTGGGATATTATATCCAATCGCCCGATCAACAATGGATTTACAGCTTGACGCATAGGTAAATGGAGTAGCCTCTGCATAGCCGTTATTTTCGGCAACAAAAACGACTGGAAGATTCCATATAGCAGCAAGATTAATTCCTTCATGGAAAGTCCCGTGGTTTTGGGCGCCATCTCCAAAGAAACAAACGCTTACATCCTCAGTCTTCTTATACTTAGCTGTTAAAGCAGAACCGCATGCGAGAGGAAAGCCACCGCCGACAATTCCATTCGCACCCAGCATCCCTTTATCAAGGTCGGCAATATGCATAGATCCGCCCTTTCCTTTGCATAAACCAGTTACTTTCCCGTAAATTTCCGCCATCATCCCATTTAAATCACAGCCTTTGGCAATACAATGACCGTGTCCGCGATGGGTACTTGTTATACTATCTTTATCAGTTAAATGGGCACAAACGCCCACAGCAACAGCTTCTTCTCCTGCGTATAAATGAACAAATCCTGGCAAGATTCCCTGTGCAAATAACTCATGCACACTGTCCTCAAAGTTTCGGATTTCTAGCATTTTTTGATACATCCATTGTGCTTTTTCCTTTGTTAAAGCTACATCTTTACTATCCATCGTTCTCATTTTTTCAGCCTCCCTGGAAAAATTTATTACAACTTTATTAATGCAAGAACCGTGCCAAAAAACGGAAGACATATTCTCAATGCCTTAACGAAAATTCAGGTACAAAAAAAGAGACAAAACGAAACAACTGTCTCGTTTTGTCTCTTTTTGATTACTTTCCAGGTAGCTACTAAATTAATTTTCCATAAAGCCTTAGTAAATTTGCTTCTTAGCCTTTTTATTGCAAGAGGTTGGAGAAAATATATTCTTATCTAGTGATCTCATCTTATCGATTGTTGAATATGACACTTGCTGCTGAATCTCTGCATCTGAATTTCTTTTCACTTTTTTTAAATATCATAGTGACTTGTCATGAAAACCAGCATTCTATGTATATTAAAAAAGGACCGTTCAACTAAATAGAGATTCTCTCTTATTGTTTTTTAATATGCGTAACTACCGCGAATAAATTTTCACTTGGATCCGAGACCTTGATCTCAACAATTTTATATCCATTCCCTCCATTTTTGCAGTCTTGTTCCCTTGATGTTTTGAATTGAATGTTATTCATTGTCCTACTTCCTTCCTAGAAAAATTTCTCACAGAAGTTACTATATGCTGTATGTTTTAAATATGTGCATGAATTTTTTTCAAATTGCTATTGTTTTTCATTTATTTAAATTAGATTTTTTCCATTCAAACGTATTTTTCTTCACAACAAAAAAGCAGCCTCTTTAAGACTAAGCCGTTCTCTTTTGGAGTACCCGCACCTATAAAAACACGTATTAAAGCAGTGCATTTCTCATAAGAAATTGCACCGCTTTTTTTATTGATATAACAAGGTTTCTTCACCTTTTTGGATATAAATAGCGGGTATAAAAACCATATTGTTAACACTAATCATAATTTAAATTATGGTACTTGCTAAATAGTATGCGATTAGAATGCTAATGTAGTTTTGGTAAAAAGCTGTAAAGATATTATTCATATGTAATAAAAACAGCGACAAGTTTAATTTCACTTGTCGCTGTTTTTAAACTAAAGCTACCCGTTAGCCATCCATGAAGCGCAAAATCGGCGCTTCACCACAAAGAATGAAAATGTATTGAATCCGTCCATACTGCTTCTAAGGCTGGGAGAGGAAGGTCGATAAACTATGGTGCCTTAGAGCCCATCCGTTAGTCTGACTCCAACGACCACGGTGCACCACAAACTGTCGCTCCCTTACGGGAAGCACTCATGGTAGATTAATCCTAATTCTGATTGTTGCACCAGCCTCCAATTTTCAAGCCTAGAAAGGAAGATTTCAATGGATGTAATCATTGAAAGTGCATGTGGTTTGGATGTCCATAAGGACAATATCACTGCTTGTATTATGACTTCAGAAGGAAAGGAGGTTCAAACATTTTCTACTAAAACAGTTTTTCTATTAAAGTTATTGGACTGGATTAAGGAGAATAATTGTACTCATGTAGCTATGGAAAGTACGAGTGTTTATTGGAAACCTATTGTTAACTTATTGAGTCCGAAGGAATAGAGTTTTTAGTTGTAAATGCCCAACACATGAAGGTACTTCCGGGACGCAAAACGGATGTTAAAGATGCCGAATGGATAGCCCAACTTCTTCGATGGACTACTGAAAGCAAGCTTCATTCCTGATCGGAATCAACGAGAATTGCGGGAACTTGTACGCTATCGAAATTGGTACGAACGTTGGAAACCAATTCCCGACTGCCGCACATTTGTGTTCATGGGCAGCCTTGGTTCCTGGACACAATGAAAGCGCAGGTAAAAGGAAATCTAGCAGATCAAAAAAGGGAAATAAGTATTTAAGATCCGCATTAACAGAAGCAGCTCAATCAGTAAGAGGGTCAAAAAACTATCTCGGTGCACTGTATAGACGCACATCTGGACAAAAATTGCAGGAATCATAATTAGTAAGAGATATATAAAGTATGTTGTTTCATGACTAAGTAAACCACCATCTTTTACTTTCCAAAGGTGGAAATTCAATAAAGCATTTATTTTATATATAAGATTTCCAACTGTAACATACGCCAAGGTAGGGTAATATATTTTGAAGTTTCTCCAGTCTCCCCATTTCCATGAGGATAGTAAACTTAAGATTGCTACAACAATTTGAAATATTGTCCTCACATCTCATTTTTGTCATTACGAGATATTATCTCAAATTTTCATTTTTTAATTCTTTACTACTTCATATTCAATTATTCTGCCACGTTATTACAACAAGAAAAGGGATTGCCACAGCAGTCCCAAACTTAAACTCTTGCTTCCGTAAGTTGAACAAAAGTTCTATTTTATAATAGGTTTCGAATGAATTTTACTTAACATTTTCCTTTTCAAAGATTTCTTCCTGCCATAACTGATAAAGATATAGAATGACGGCTAAAATTGTCATTGCTAAAAGATTTTTTAAAGGAGAGAAACTACCAGTTTCTCTTATCTCTAGCTTGTTTAACATTTTAGTAAGACCCATCCCATACAAGAGGTCAATAATTAAATTAACAATTATATAAATCCAAAATTTACGAAATGAAAAATAAAATATCCATATAGTCCCCACCAAAAAAACACCATAAACAGTAAATAATGGTGCTAATTTGTCCCATGTAAAAAGAGTCTCTTTAAATTTCCACCAGTTATATGACCAAGCCATTTGAGCCAATATTGTGTTTAGCACTGTGGCAAATAGAGCAACAGGCATATATCTTCGAATTGCCGAACCATTTAAAAAGAACAATGAAATCCACGGGATAATAAATAAAGACCAAATTACTACCTTAACCATTTTTTTATGTCCCTTCTGTGAGCTTTAATGTAGTATGCCATTTCTGGTTAGGTAATATGATTTTTTTATTTAACTATCCTGCCACGTTAGCATAATAAGAAAAAGCTGCCACTTAGACAGCACTGGTTTTTCGTTAAAACAACAGTCAGTTCAATAAAAATGCAGTTGGGAATCTTAAAAAGAGCAATCAGGCTAATCCCATTTGCTCTTTTTTCATATTATTGATTAGCCTGTTTAACCCATTTAGCACCTATTTTGTGCGTTTACCTTGATCTCCACATCCAATACCATATCGCCTTTTTGCACTACTGGTGCATTTGTTAAAACGGTTTTTCCCAACATAAATAGCAGGATAAGTGGAAAAATTCCCCGATAAGACAAATGTTTATTTTTAAAATAACGTCATGTGCAAAATTAACTAATATTAATTAAAGAGTCTAGTAAGAACAATCTCTAACAGCAGCCACCATATCCATGATGAAATGGATAGCCGCTATATCCATGATGGAATGGATAGCCACCATAACCATGATGGAATGGATAGCCACCATATCCATGATGGAATGGGTGACCACCATATCCATGATGGAATGGGTGACCACCATAACCCATTCCATAACCAGGATAACCTCCATAACCCATACCGCTTCCAAAGAAATCTCTTTCCATTTAATATCCCCTCCTCAAATTGTTTCAAAAATAGTGTATGTGTCCATTTTTAAAGAGGAATAGATATTTGCCTAATTGTAAGTGTCTTCTTGGCTGTTATTTTATTTGCTGTATAGTCATAACCCTCATTGTACTTGTGTTAATGCTTTTTATATCGTGGGTTTTATTTACTATTTCTTCGTATGTACCTGTGCGTACAAAAAATAAAAATAAAAAAGCCCTTTTTAGGGGCTTGGCTTTAATAATCAGCACTTGTCCCATTCAGCTTTATTCTGAGTGCATATGTTATTATTAAGTCAGCCAGACATATATAATTACCTCAGAAAAGGCGTTTGCATGTATTGCAGACGCTTTTTTATTTTTAGAAATTGTTTAAGTAAAACGCATATTTTGTCTTATCCCTTATGACAATTGTCCAATCCCTCCTTGTCTTAAGAAATATATATACATAGTGAGAGTTTTTTCCTTCAGATATTCCAACAGGAGGTGAAATGATATGTGGGGCTTATGTGGCGGTTACGGATATGGCGGCGGATATGGCTACGGCGGTGGCTATGGCGGCAGTACTTTTGTATTAGTCGTTGTATTGTTCATTCTGTTAATCATCGTACTTGCTAGTTTTTGCTAATGTTTGATAAACCAAATAGATGGATTTTGGCTGAGTAAAGTAAATTTAAATAAGAATAGTTGGAGGCGTTATACATGGGTGATGGAATGGGAAGTGCTTTTGCGTTAATCGTTGTATTGTTCATTCTGCTTATCATTGTCGGGACTTCGTTTATGAGCGGCTACTAAATTGTACGGAACAAAGGGCAGGTTAAGTTAATCTATCCCTTTGTTATAGAGACTTCTGAAATGAATGGAGGATGAAGCAAATGCCATTTGATCGAAGAGATCGATTTTTTCGTGACGACTTTAGAAGAAGACGATTTTTACCCTTTGAATTCTTATTTTTCCCCTTTTTCCCTTTTGACTTCGAAAGAGAAAGAAGAAGAAGACGCAGATTCTAATTAAGCAAATGATTTAAACAGTCTTTTCAGAAGCCTACGGGTAAAAACGTGCTTCATCATAGGCAGCTGTTCTTATTGAGCTAAGAAGCTGGTGGAAGAAGGCTATTGTAGGACCTAAATAGGTCCTTTTTGTTTTGAGTAATTATCAACATTAATATTTAACACAGCTTTTATTAAAAAAATCCCTCCTTTCACTAACCTGCTCCTTTAGTCGATCAAAAAAGCTGCTAAAATTAGCTGCTGGTTCTTCAAGAAAAACACCCGTTAGCCATCCATGACGCGCAATAACCGGCGCTTCACCACAGAGAATGAAAATGGATCAGGCAGTCTATACTGTTTTAATGCTGGCGAAGAAGGTCTTTGAACTATGGTGCCTTTGAGCCCATCCGTTAGTCTGACTCCAACGACCACGGTGTACCACCGACTGTCGCGCCCATTTAGGGGTAGCACTTATGGGAGATTAATCCTTTTTCTGGTTGTTGCGCTAGCTTTCCTGATTTTATTTTAAATAGAAAGGTATTACTATTTCGTTTTGCCAGCTAACCTTATACTCATTCTTCAAGAGGCTCAGCCTTTTTTTAAAAACTGGTTTTTCTGGGTCTATTTTTTCATGCCATTATTTCATTTTTTATTTTCATGGGAGTTGAACAAGTAAATATCATTTAACTTTGATTTTCCATAAAACTTTCAGCTTCATAACCATCAACTGGATAATCATCAATGGTAACAGAATTATAATAAAATTGTTGAATAGAACATTCGAGGCTAATGTAAATTTCTCTCGGATCTACATCTTCATCCTCCTATAACTCATCGTGAAAAACATAACCTATGTTTCTTGTATTTAAATCGATTACAATCGGATCTCCATTAAGTCCAGAACCAATTATAAACAAACCATTATCAATACAACGTTTGTGTTCTTCATAAAGATTGTTTTCGGGCATTTCATTTACATTATTAAAATAAACATGCTTAAATTTTATGTTTTCTCTAAAAGAAAACTCTTTTAAAAAAGAAATTACATCTTCGGGAATTTGATAATCTTTCAAAAATTTATTTGTGCTTGAACTAAAGTCAACTTTTATAAGATTGTGTTTATCAATTTTCTCTAATGCTTTTCTAAATAATCCTATATCCATTTTCAACATCCTTCATCAATCATTTTAGCTATATTTTTATCATGTTCTTGTTCAACTAAACTGCTTCGTTACTTCAAAAAAAAATAGCTGCCAAGTTGGCAGCTTGATCTTAAACTCTTGCACCCGTTACTTGAATAAGAAAAATGCCTTGCTTCCCTGTTAAAGCAAAGCACTTTTGAATAAAGCTATGTAATCATCAGCCGTTAATCCTATAGAGAATTATTTAATAACTCTGATAAAAAGTCTCCAAAGTTCTCTGCAATCATTTCAAATGATTGTTCCTTTATTGGAAGTCCACTGATAAACGAAACAACAGGTGCATTGTCATCATTATTACTTTGTACTTTGGAGCAATCTAGGCAAAAATACTCGCCATCATCAGCGAAATAAAAGCAAATTAGATTATTAGGTAAACCTTCTGTTTCTCTTAACTCTTTGGTAATCCAAATCATATTCGGGATTCCTGTTTCATCTGTTCCTAGACCATAAATTTCTTGTCCAAAAATATCTCCCAAACCATATTTCTTTAAAAATGTCCTATAACTTTTAGGAAATTTCACCTTTAATTTATTTTCAGCATCAATAATTGTTTGTTCATCGATTTCACCTATAAAATCAGCTTCTTCTTGATTATCTTCTATAATTTCTAGTGCTTTATTTATCGACATTTATTCTCCTCCATACCAATCCATTATTAATTATTTTAACACCATTCCTTTTTCAACTAAACTGCTTCGTTTGTTGAAAAAGATTTTGTTCCACAAAAATTTTGGTTATATCTGCCTGATTCAAACGTAAATAAAATGCAAAAAAAGATAGAGCTATTTATCAACTCTAAGTTTTTATTCATGATTAAATTTTTTATTGGCAATCCAATAAATCGGATCATTTGTCAGCTTAAGAAAAAGGAAGGCCTCATATATGACGACCTTCAAATGGAACTGCACTCCTTCCCATCGGATAGACTTTATTGCTTCTCCTTTGCTTTCCAAATCAATTCTGGAATTAAGGGAAGATTATGAAGCGAAACACCAGCTGCTATGGACAATGCATTCCCGAGTGCCCCAGGCATTCCCATTAAACCTAGTTCTCCTATTCCACGAGCTCCGTATGGTGCATCAATCTGTGGATTTTCAACAAATCCAACCAAGTAATTAGGATTCTCTCCATAGCGAAGTGGACGATACGTCCGAAGCTGCGCATTCAAAACCCTCCCTAAATCATCAAAATAAAATGTTTCTCTCCCAGCGAATGCTAGCCCCATGCTCATTGCCCCCATAACCTGACCTAATGCTGTTTTTTCATTCAACACCCTGCCGGCATCCACCACCGCAGCAGCATTAACCAGTCGATAAGTATAATCTTTACGATCGAATTCTACCTCTACTCCATAAGCCGCAACAGACCACTCCGGACCAGGCTTCCCGGCTCCAGTTTCGGGATCCAATTTCGTTATATGACGTAAAATATAATTCCCTCTGCCAATGATTTGACCACCAATAGCGTTACCATTTGGATACTTATACCCATAACCAATATCTTTAAAATGGAGACCAATGGATGGATCATCCCTCAAAAACACCCGACTATTTGCCACTTCCAAATCTTCTTTCGGTGCTCTTAGTACACTTGAGGCCACTTCTTTTAATTGCTTAATCACATCTTCTGCGGCATTTAAGGTGGCCCTGCCTGCCATAAATGTTCCCCTGCTGGCAACGGTCTTCCAATGTTCTGGCATTGTCTGAGTATCAACTTCCATTCTGACATGAATTTTATCCACATCCATTTTAAGTCTCTCGGCGAGAATTTGAGCAAGCACAGTTTTAGTTCCAGTTCCAATTTCGATAAGGCCTGACATTAAATTGATACTACCATCTCGATTAAAAGTTAAAGTAACACCGGAGGGAGCGTTGGCATCAATCGTTGACGTTTTCCAACTGCAGCTTACGCCTTTTACTCTAACAAAACGTTCATTTATCTCTTTAATCGGCCCTTCTTCCCATTTAATTAAATGTTTTACTTTCTCAATACAATGTGGTAAGTCCCCTAAATTGCTTTTATTTAAAGGAACCCTTGTCGGTGTTGTATTTCCTGGCCTAATTGCATTTATATTACGAAGTTCTAGCGGATCCTTCTGTAGTTTTTGTGAGAGTAAGTCCATTGTTCTTTCAATCACAAAGGAAAGCTCGGAATGAGAAAATCCTCTGTATGGGGAGGCATACGGATGATTGGTATACATACAGTATGAATCACACCATAAATTCTCCACATTGTAGGGTCCTGTGCAATCGACTGCCCCAGATCTCGTTACATCAATTGCTTTATCCGAATAAGCACCCCCATCCCACAAATAAAGGATTTCCATAACTTTAATTTTCCCTTTACGGTCAGCCCCAATTTTAACTGTTGCATCCAAACCAATGTGACATGGAGATGTAATGATATCCTCTTCACGCGTATTAAAAACCTTTACGGGTCGGCCACCAACAGCCTTCGATGCTAAGTACGCAAGTATTTCAAGCTGAACGGCTGCTTTTCCACCGTAGCCTCCTCCAACAAACGGCGTGTGAACAACAATTTTCCCTATATCTTCACCAAAGTATTCAGATATCAGTGTTTTGACCATATAAGGTGCTTGAGATGAGGTCATTATATTGATTGTTCCTTCTCGTGAAATCTCACAAGTTGAACACCTTGTTTCCATTGCGGCATGATCTGAAGGGCCAAAGGAATAGCTTGCTTCTACTGTTACCTCACTCTCAGACCATCCTTTTTCCATATTGCCCTTGCGAATTTTAGTAAGTGCTGCAATGTTTGTTCCCGGAACCGGGCGTGAATCTTTCCCATTTTTATATTCGCCTAACCTCTCATGGACGAGGGGAGCATTCTTTTGGAACGCCTGTGTAGGTGAATTTACTACAGGTAATAATTCATAAGAGACCTTAACCAAGTTAGCTGCTTTCTTTGCTTGTGAAGGAGTATCAGCGACAACTAATGCAACTGGTTCTCCGTGGTAACGGACCTTATCAACAGCAATTGGCGGACGGTCGCGAATGGTCTCACCTGTAAGTGGAAAATGTTCTCCTGCGATAATCGCCCTAACTCCTGGTATTTTTAGTGCTTCTGTCGTGTCAATCTCAGTGATCCTAGCGTGTCCATATGGACTGATGACCTTTGTACAAGAAAGCATCCCGACTGATTGGTAATCATCTGTGTATTTCGCGTCTCCTGTTACTTTATCCCAAGCGTCTTTACGAATGACCCCTTTTCCAATTACATCCAAGTACATCCCTCCTAACCGTCGGTTTTCATGAAACCTTTCCCAGTAAATTAATATTCGTGTAAATAAAGATAAATACATCTACGTAGAAATAAACCATATGGTTAATGATTTCCACTACAAAAAAATTGTGCTTATTCAAGTAAACTGCTCCGTTAGTACAACAAGAAAAAATGACCGCCGCAGCGATCATCATCCTTAACAGAAGCTCATGTTAAATGAAAATTAATGAAAGGAGTATCAAATGAAGTAAGTCTTCAATCAAAAAAATCTACTGGATATAAGTGTTCTTCATCCTGTTCCACATCTGGTTATCGAGTAAAAACAGTCTCAAACTGATCACTTTCTAAAAGGTAGTCAATAACAGCCAATATTCTTTCTCGACTTGCAACGTCAATCAGAACCATATCACTTGACCAAAAATATGCCCCACTCATCTCTTCACCTGTTTTTTTATTCTTTTCTGTTAATGTTTGGATATTTTCATATGTAAAAAAACTTGCAATCCAGACAGAACGGTTAGTGAAAGTAACTTTGACATCAGTATTGCAATCCACAAAATTCCATTGACCTTCTGCCCACTCCTCTGCTTCGATCCATATGTGTTTATTGCATTTTTCTTTCAATAGACAACCTCCTTAACCGTTATTGAACTCAAGCACCCTTCGTATTAGAAGTTCAGCCAGATATTTCTGGTTGAACATTTTTTATATCGTTTTATGATATCGGTAGCCGGGGTAGAACGTAAGCACCCGTGGGGCTTGGATCCCGTCAACTAAACAGTTCGCCCCCTACTTGTAGAAACATGTTTGAGGCTGGTTGGGACATAGATCTCGTATAACAAGCGAAGCTATGATACTGCAAGAAGGATTAGGGGTACCGGTGAATTTAATTATTGGAGGAGGAGATTTAAAAATGAATCCAGTCGTTGGTCTGGATATAGCTAAAGGTGAAAGTCAGGTTCAAGCTTACTTGGAAAAGAAAAAGCCATACAAAAGTAGTTTTAAAGTAGCTCATACCCTTGAAGGACTAGATGAATTATACCAATTTCTTAGAGAAATTGAGAGTTTAACTAGGGTTAAACCTCCAATTGTACTCGAAGCTAAAGGGCATTATCATACACCCGTAGTTCAGTTTTTTGAGGACAGAAATTATTTATTAATCATTGTTAATCCATTAATCTCTTATCGTGCAAAGAGCTCGAGTTTACGCAAAGTAAAAACAGATATTATCGATGCTAATCATCTCTGCGAGCTGTACTATAAGGAGGACTTAGAGCCCTATAAAAAACGAGGGATTCAACTTTTAAACCTACGTAATTTGACAAGACAACACGATAACCTAACAGGTATTGTTGTTCAAACTAAACTACAATTCCAAGCAATCCTTGATCAGGTTTTTCCTGAATTTAGAGGTGTTTTGGGGACCTATATTCTATTGTTTCTTTACAAACTTTGTCGGTGTACCGTACATCTAACGATGTACTTGTAGCTGGCGAAGGAACTTTAGCAGCTAAAATCAATGAGTTATGTAAAAGTCGTTCTTATAAGTGGGCTGAAACAAAAGCACAGAAACTAATAGCTGCAGCAGAAAGGAATCCTTTTCAGGAAACCTTATATCAAAGCCATATTTTAACCCTGGAAATGTACATTAAAATGCTTTTAGAATACCAAAAGCACCTATCTACGTTTGAGGAGGAGATAGATGCTTTAGCAAAAGAAATCAAAGAATATAAGATTATCCAATCAATCCCAGGTATCGGAGAAAAAATCGCGGCAACGATTATTTCTGAAATCGGTGAGATTGATCGGTTTAATCACCCTTAAAAGCTCGTAGCGTTTGCCGGAATTGATCCAAGTATATTTGAATCTGGTAGATTCAAGGGAACCGTCAACAGAATCACTAAAAGAGGGTCCCGTAGGTTACTGCATGCCTTGTTTATGGCTGTTAAATGTGCCATTCGTGATTGTCGCAAAAAGAAAACGACAGATACACTCATCCCCCGAAATAAGCGATTACGGGAGTTTTATGATAAGAAACGCGAAGAAGGAAAGCCATATAAAGTAGCTGTAATAACTTGTGCAAATAAACTTTTACAGTGGATATATGCACTTTTAAAAAGCAACTCCACTTTCCAATATATAGCTTAAATAAAAAATAAAACCAAACAATACAAAACCCTCCAAAAGTTTAGGTTAGGAAGGTTATTAGGCATGCTTATTTTTAGTATATCATGTGATTTTTAGGATTTTTATTGAAAAATATTGACAAACTATTAGCTGGTTTAGTTTAAGTAGATTATTTCACAAGAAACTCTTGAACGTGTCTTTCCGGATGCAAAAGAAAAGCATGGTATGCGTTGGACACCCTTTAGAAACCTAAAAAAAAATTTTCCATGCAAGCGATGCTTACTTTTGCTGCCATGAATTTAATGTGTAAAGTAGTTTTCTTTTTTGAACCAATGATTGAAAATTCTTAGTATATTCAACCAAGCCCCCCCACCCCATCAAATCCTCGTCTGAAATCTTCCAAGTATGGTTTGCTGAGTCTTGTCGAATAGCAGCAAAATCATAACGATCTGTTGAATAGATGCTAAAGCCTTCTTTTTTGCATTGATCGATAAAAAAGTAATCCTCCGCACGATTTACTTTTTCAAAACGGATATTATAAAACACATTTTTTCTAAACATCAAAGTTGCACCAGCTACTGTATCGGACATTGAATTTTCGATTCCTGGAACATGAATTAAAGCCTTTTTATTTTTGAAGTATATATAAATAGAGCTTTTTCCAACAATGGAGATATTAGGATCCTCAAAGACGGACATTGCATTTGCAATATAATCAGGTCCGTAATAATCATCATCGTCAAATTTGGCTATAATATCATAATTTGAGTTCAAGACCCCAAAATTTAAACAATCACCTAAAGCAGCCTTTTCATGCAGTTGATAAACCCGAACATTCGGATATTTCTTTGCCTTCTTAATCCATTTATCAATGTCCATGGTATCTTTATTCAATATAATAATTAATTCTTTTTCCCACCATGTTTGCTGTTGATAATTCTTAAAAACATTATCCATACATTCATCTCTTATGGTACAAGTAATAATAGAGACCATTTTTTCACCCCTCTCTTATGAATTGATAACAGTTGCTAAAAATTTTGTTAGGTTCGGAAACCTTTCAAGTTTTTGTATTTGTTGCATATCTCTTTGTAACTCTTTTTTTGCTTCTGAACTAAATCCTGCCGCACCTATTATATTAAAATGTCGTATATCGACTTCTAGCATCAGAATAATCGTTTCTAGGATATAGATAAATTTTTCCGAGAAAACTTGAAATTGCTCTGGATTAGATTTTAGAAGCGATTTATACTCCTTTAAGATGTTATTCATCGTGTTCAAATCTGTCATCCTAGCCAGTTCTAATGCAATGCCAAAATTAAGACATCGACATCATGATGTTTTATTGTGAATAAGCCGAAGTTTCCAACCGCCTCTTTCCACTTTCTTTCCTCGACAGGATGTTCTTGGTGGTATGTGGGCATTTTATTACTCACTACGTATTTGACGCCCATTTTATATAACCTGTATCCTAATTCCCAATCTTCATAACCGTAATTAAAAAATTCTTCATCAAACAATCCTGCCTGGGTGATAAGCTCCTTTTTGATAGAGATATTCCCTGTTAGAAATGCCATCCATGGAAACATGAACCCTTCTAACTTTTCATTGTAATTACTAATTATTTCTTCGAACCATAGGTACGCACTATACGATATATCTTTGAAGTGCCCCTGTACTATATCGTCTTTATTAATCAGTGGATATGGGGTTTCGATAGGATGTTTAGAATTTTTGAATCTCTTATATATTTGGTGATTCTCTTTTGTTAACTTTTCGATTTTATTCGTGAATTGGTCGGAAAATTCGGGGAAAATACAAGAATATAGAGCTTTTGAATGCATCGTGCCTGTCACAATCAGATTATCGGTTAAATGGTGATAGTTATAGTGATTTTGTACAAACTCAGGTTCAGTAATCATTTCAGCATCAAGGAAAATAAGAATCCTGCCGCTTGCTGATTCGATACCTAAATTTCTAACCCTGGCTCTTCCGAGTTTTTGTGTGCTGTGTATATAATTAAAAATATAGGGAGGATGATAGTTTTTTAATTTTTCTTCTGTTTCATCAGTAGATGCATCATTAATAAAAATTACTTCCATCTTCTTAACGTTAAAGGATTGATTTTCAAGTGAATAAAGGGTAAATAAATTTAACGGATACTTATTTCGGGAAGGTATTATAATACTTACTTCATTATCATCGTTCGTTTCATTATTGGAGATCTTTTTATTCGCAGTAGATTGATGTTTTACATAACGCATGTTTTCACTTCCTTTCAATAAACCTGTCCAAATGGTCTTTATAGAATATGAGTGACATTTATAACTGACTAAACTACTACCTATTTTAAAAGATTAAATGCACTTTTTTAGTTAATTGGTGAATTCAAATATTACAAGAAAAAAGAGCCCGTAAGCTCTTTTATAGATGTGTAATAAAGGTGGTGATGATTGATAGGCTACCAAGGTGGCGGAATGGGCACATTTTTCTTTGATTGTTGTTCTATTCATCCTTTAATCATTGTTGGGGCATCCTTCATGTGTTGAGGATACTAATAATCACAACTAGAGGGGTTCTAAAAATTATTTTAGAACCCTCTTTAATTAACTTTTATGTCGCCCTTTGAGTCAAATGCTACGGTAATATCAATTCCTTCATAAACTAACCTGCTTCGTTAGTGGAACAAGAAAAAAAGAGCCGCAGATTCGACTCTTTGTTACTCAAGCACCCTTTAGTTTAAGTAGAATCCTTCACAATCTTTTTTTACACATTAATAAACTCCAATCCCTTAAATGTGTTGCTCTATACAAAGCGCCTTCTTATAAAAGAAAAGCGCCAGATTGCGGAATATTGAAAAACAAGAGTAAGCTTCAAAAATAGTTCCTCAGTTATTTTGCTAAAGCCACTCATAGTGAAGTGAAAAATGCTGTAAAGCAATTTAAAACTTTTTTGGATAATAAAATTATGTTCAGGACATATTATTGTCGTGGAGGTGATTTATTATGGCTAATAATCAACAACCAAACAAAACTCAAGCTGGGACTAACGCCCAACAGGTTAGACAACAAAATGCTCAAGGTGGACAAGCTAGAGCTGGTCAATTCGGAACAGAATTTGCTAGCGAAACAAATGCACAAGAGGTAAGTCGTCAAAACCAACAATCCCAGCAAAATAATAACCAAAACTCTTAATTTGTGACTTTATAAAACACCTCTTATCGCTCGGTAGGGGGTGTCTTTTTATGAACTTTTTTTGAGGTAAAGCAATTTACAAACATTCTTATTTTCAAACTAAACCTTCGATTGAGCAATTTCTTCACAAACTTTTTAAAAAATTAAGAACTGAAAAATCAGCTTGGTCTTCTATTTTATGATATTGTTGATCATCTAACCTGACTGTTGAACAAGAAGAAAATTACAATATTAAGTCACGGAATCTTCAACTTTTGCAACCAAGTAGTTCAATAAGAAGTTTTGTATGTTATAGCCAATGCTTTTCTGAATATGAAATTAAGTTTTAATCGTAAAATTCTACACAAAATTTAAACGACCGTCCTTTACGGGCTTGTCTTAAATGCATAAACTATTAAGATATCATTAGAAAAGAGTGAAAATATTGTCAACAAACTTAGTTGCAACAGTAAGAATTGTCTTGGCTTTAACGGTACAAGCCATTCGATTTGCTAATAGTGCAAAACTGATAATTCAACAACTTGAAGGTTTTGGTTTACCATCCAATCCAATCAAACCACAATTATATCACGATGCCATGGATAGTCTAACTGATGCTTTTAATACTATTCAAGCTCCCCCTTTAAATATACAATGGACAACTGACCCTATACTTCCACTTAACCCAATTTATCCTAATGATCCTATAAGAATTAAACTATCAGACAACCGAGCATTGCTGGCATTAGATAGAACCAATGATGCTATCAGATATATTCACACAGCTATACTATTAAGTGCTGATCCTGACATCACTGAGCAACTGCTTTTAATTAGATTCCAGGTAAAAGCCGCACGACTTGCACTTGAAGATGGTATAGATGCTCCTCCATTTGCAGGAGATGTTAAGAGTCGATAATTTATCGGCTGTTTTTATTTAGTTTACAAAAGTTTTTTTCACTAACCTGCTTCGTTAGTTCATTAAAAAAAGAAGTTGCCACAGCAACCCCTTGTTAATACAGATAGGTAAGGTTTTGAAGTTATCGCTCCCTTTTCCCCCCGTCTACACCGTACAAGCAGCTTTCACCGCATACGGCGTTCCAACTATACCAATCCACTTTAACCATAACACTGTTTAGTATTGTGATATTTAATGTGTTTCATTTCTTCCGTTTCAATAAGTCGGTGCCTCCCGTGGGAGGTGAACCTCTTTTAGTCATACGAGAACCTTTAACCGATAAAGAATTGCCTTGCATGATTAAAGGAATCTTCAATAGTCTTGTGGCTATCCCTCCATGTTGATTAGACATTTCATCGGTACTGTGCCACTACTTTCACTGATATAAAGAAAAGTTATACGGCAACTATTATCATTATCGCTTTTCTTTTCAACGCTTCGTCGGGAGTAAGCCCTCCACGTTATCAGCTTACAATGTTGAATTATATCTATTATAGAATGAACTTAGGTGCTTCCATTAAGCCTGTTAGCCGTTCATATGCCTGTAACATATCATGGACTTTCATATGAGTTATTTTTACTCATCCACTGCTAACCTCACGCTGTGGCGATATACACATTTCCATGTATTGTGCTTGTAGACCCGTACATTCAGAAGTTCGTCAGCTTACCCTTTTCTTGTAGGTTTATTTGCATTCTCACCATATTCTTTCAACTCATGCATCATGAACTACACCACTCCTTCGAGTAGGATTTCGGCAGCCGAACTGCTACGGTAGTTTCTCACGCCTTTTCGCCGAGCTTATAACACTACCATTCTTACTAAATCCAGTGCTATTCGACTAAGAGAGAACCCTTCAGGGCGTTACTCCATCATTTGATTCTTCGATATAATCCTTCAGTTCCGACAGGAACTGTCTGACCTTTACCTGAGTATTGTAACCAATCTCAATTTAAGCCAGAAACATTTCGCACAACTCAAGCACCCGTTAGCCATCCATGCAGCACAAAATCAGTGCTGCACCACAGAGAATGAAAATGGTTAGGAAGTGTCAATACTGTTACTGACCTTAATCCAGTCAACCCTAATTCATAGACTTATTAATTATCGCTCTCCTCTTTTTTTATGATTGAGCAGGGTCTTCTTAAGTATTGTCATTTTTCTAATGTTGAAGAAACTTAATTTCATGGTAGTTGAACACGTACATTCTCTTTTACTAACCTGACGCTTTGTTCTATTCAAGCAATGTAAATTTCAAATTTATGAGCATATTAAGTAAGTCGAGTAGACAAAAATATTCGCATAGTACTTCAATGAAAAGAGGGTTTAAAAAATGACAGTTGGAAAAGATGTTCAAACCGCTTTAGCAAGTTTAAAAAGTGCACAAGCAAGCTTTGAAACTTTTGCTTTAGCAACCGATAACCAGAATGCAAAGCAACTTTATCAACAAGCCGCACAACAAACAAAATCCGTACTTGACAGCCTTCAACCTCGTCTTCAAGAAATTCAAGGGGAAGAACCTCAGTACAATCAGCAATAAAGTGTAAGCGTCTTTATCAAATATGATAAGATATCCCAGATACATTTTCTGGCGGTCGGAATATGATGTTATATAAAAAATTCATGTCCATTTTCCTAAACCATCCTTTCTAGGATGGTTTTGTTTTTTAGAACAACATTTATTCTGTTCCATAAGTTTTTAACAAAAATACATCAAAAAAAATCAATTTTATTGCACAATATGGGTCAATTGCGGCATAAATGAGAGATGGATTTTCACCTTTCTTGTTCCACTAACCTGCTCCATTACTTTAATAAAAAATGCCTTACTTCGTTGTTGAAGTAAAGCACCCGTTAGCCATACATGCAGCGGAAAAATCGTCGCTGCACCACAAAGAATGAAAATGGTTAGGAAGTGTCAATACTGTTACTAACCTTAATCCAGTTAACCCTAATCCATAGACTTATTAATTATCGCTCTCCTCTTTTTTTTAACGATTGAGCAGGGTCTTCTTAAGTATTGTCATTTTTCTAATGTTGAAGAAACTTAATTTCATGGTAGCTTAAGAAGGTTTTAACACTTACACACCATCAAATGATTGCCATCAGGGTCTTTAAAATTAAACCATTGGTTATGCTCTATTCCTGTTGTTATTTCTACATTCTTTTCCCTCATAAACTCATAAGCATTTTCTATATTATTAGTATTGAAATGAAATAGTGGGACTTTGAATATATTTTCAACTGAAAAAATCTTGCTATCTAATACAATCCCTGTTCCATTCATAGGTACTATAAACAAATGACCAAATAATATTTCGCCTTCTGCTGCTAAACCAAGTATGTCACAATACCAATTACGTGCCTCTTCAATATTACGTACAGGAATAAAAACTGTCCCGATTTGATTTAGTATAGGATTCATAAATACCTCCAATAAATATGACATTGAATTACTAATTTTATCAATTCGTCGATAGGTCTCTTTTTCCCTTTTCTTATTGTACTAAACTGCTTCGTTACTTTAAGTGTATTCCTACACAATCTCTACGTTTTCATAAATATCCAAATTTCCCCTGGGTGTTTTTCAGCAATATGGCCCTAGAATGAAAAATAAGCGCTTATCCTTGTTCAAAGAAAGCGCCCGATTGCTTGATAAGAAAAGCACATTTTTTTATCTGCCTATTTTACATAACTATTTAGCGATAATTATAATTTCTTTATCTAAAAGGCTGAATTAAAACCTGAATGATCCCTCAGCTTCTTTGGATCCATTCCGAGCCTCATTCAGCAGTCTATGGCCTGTAAGCCAAACTGCCACCCCGGTCCCCCACAATATTAGGGCAGAGCCAAAACCGATAGATGTCCACCATACCATAATTTGATGATTCTCCCAGGTAACTCTCACAGGCAAAGTTAGCAGTGTGATTGCCGAAAGCAGACAGAGGAGAGTACCCGAAATATAATGGATCTTAACCTGAAAAAGGTGCGCTAGAGGAAAGAAATGAGCACCTACAATAAGAGCCATCAAAGGGACAAACAAATCCAAGTGATTGGTATACCCACAAATTGCGGCGGTGGCGGCAATCAACACGCCTTCTAAACCGAAAATAATACCGAACCATATATTCTTTCGCTTCCAATGATGGGAATCACCTTTTATCATCTCATTTGATAACTCTCTTGAATTTATTATCACTACTATTCCACCGATAAGCAGAATAACACCAATTAACAGGGATAAGATCAAAAGCCAGAGAAATCCCCAGCCCTGCAGTCCTTTAATTCCAATTCCCGCCCACATAGTACCGAAAAATGCCATGAAGATAACTCCGGAAGCTGCCCCCCCGCACAGCAGCTCTAGGAATGATGGTTTGCGACATATCTTGAACCCTCCTTTTTCAAATTCAATCTAAAATGGAAAAAACTCCAATTCTCCATTATAGGAAATTTTACCATAAAATGTCGGTGTTTTTATTTATTTATTTATTTATTTATTTCCGTTTATTATCCCTTGTTTGATTTGCAAAAGATTAACATCTAAACAAAACACATAAAAATAATTGAATGGTGCATCTCTGTTGCACTAACCTTCCATGTAATGCAACAAGAAAAAGAGCCGCAGCTACGACTCTTTGTTAAACTCAAGCACCCAATAATTTAAGTACATTTATTCACAAACAAGATTCATTTCACTAAGGTGCAAATACGACCGAGCTTGTTTAAACACGTTCAAGCTTTTTAAATGGTCTTTGAGGTAATTCAACACGGATATTATCACCTGGTTTCACTTCTCCACTCTGCAATATAACTCCCATTATTCCTGCTTTTCTTATTAGATTTCCGTCTGACTCCTTATCCAAAACAGCCTTTAAAAGACCAGGTTTAAAATTATCAATTTGAGCACAAGGATTCCGTAAACCTGTTACTTTAATAATTGCAGACTCACCTATTGATAATATCGTGTTAGTAGGGAATTCAAGAAGATTTATTCCGACAGTTGTAATATTTTCACCCATTTGTCCAGGTTTAATTATAAAACAGTCTGCTAACTCTTCGAATAACTCATTGTGAATTAAATGCACTTGTCTTAGGTTCGGTTGGTTTGGATTTTGTGCCACTCTCGAGCGATGTTTAACCGTTGAACCAAAGTGTGCATCGCCTTCTACTCCTAAACCCTTCACTAATCTTATAATCTCTTGATTTTCTTTACTAAACGTATGCTTCTTACTTATACTAACCGCTATGACTGTTCCTAAAATTGAACTCTCTTTTTTTTCATCAAACATTCAATCCTCACAGCCTTCCTTTTTTTAAACTCCCTGTTTCATATTCAATAAAGGTTTAATTATTCCTTCTTCTACTAACCTGCCCAGTCAGTGGAACAACAAAAAGAGCCGCAGCTACGACTCTTTGTTAAAAGCACCCGTTAGTATAAGTGCAAACCTTCACAAACTTTAAAAATCATTCAATAAGAAAAGAGTATTACCCTTGATGGAGTAATACTTTTAGTCAATCTCTTGCTCTTGTTCTTGCCCTCTGTACATCTCTAATATTCTTCTGAACCGTTATGGCTGCAAATAAACTAAGAACAAATGCCATACCATAAAATCCCTTTTCGCTTAAAACAATACTTCTTGCATTGTACAAACCGATGCCCATTAATGAAATAGATACAATAAGTGCAATCCAACTAATTCCATAATAAATATTAGTAACTGGTATTCCTTCATTCTTATCTCTTACTGTTTTTTGTAAAGATACCGCTGAAAAGAGTCCGAATACTAAAATTGCAAAGTAATACCCTTTTTCATTCAGTTGCATCGTTGCGTTATACAAACCTATAAGATAGGCAGTAACACCTACTAACAGCGCTGCCCAAGAAGCCCCTTGGAATGCTGGAGTCGGTTCTCCCTCTTTCCTTTTTACTTTCATTTTTGAGTCATTTTGTTTACCTTTTTCTAATAAAACCTCATTATCATTAGATATTGAATGTTTCACCTCCATCTTTTTATCTAATATATTCTTAATTTCCAATTAAGATTCCGAATTCACGACTTGCTAAACTATCCTGCTTCGTTAGTGGAACAACAAAAAAAGGCTACCTTAGCAGCCGAATATTATTGAACTCAAGCACCCGTTAGTTGAAAAAGACCTCTTTTAGGTGAACGGAAACATATTTGGATTTCGGTCTATTAAATAAAGCAACCTCATAATTTGATAACCAATTCAATTCCCCAATCGACTGAAAATAATCTCATCTGGTTTAGTTGATGAGACAAGTTTTTTAACTATTTCATTACCGTTCTTATCCTTGACCACCAAATATATTTCGCATAAATAAAGGTTGTGGTTTATAAAAACTTCAGCTTTATGGTTACGATGGGGCTACTCTTTGGTTTTTTCCAAACATATTCGTTTTTTAACTTGCTTTTTTCACACAGTTATAGGCATCATCGAATGGTCTGCTTTCCCAGTTATTTAATTTTATCACCTTATCTATGCCTTGCTTCAAAATATCCAATATTACCTCTTTTTTCTCTTGGTCCTCTAGTTTAAAAAATCCATTTACATCATAACCAATCTCCACATCACAGAACCCATCTATTATTGTTAAAGAAGGAGTTGGGGAGCCATTAACACAGAAGATGTTGATTTGCTTAATATTTTCGGTATTGAATTTTGAAAAACATTTTTCGTAAAGGGTCGTATACATCTTGATTGATAAGAAAAATTTGTTTTTACATCTGCAACCCCATCGTCGTTTTCTGAATATAAAAGAAAATGTTTTAATCTCATTATTAATCACCTAAATAAATTTTCTACTTCCATCTATTTTTATCCTTCTTTAACTAAGCTGCTTCGTTAGATCAACAAGATTAAAGCAGTATTGTCAAACGTATCTGTAAAAAATGACAAATTTATGAATCTGGTGAAAAACTCTTTTCAATTTCAGTTTTAATTGACATTATTCCTATTAAAGCAGTAGGAATAGTAGGTGTTTTGAAAATGTCTTTGTATGAAAAATTACCAAGTGATTTTTTGATTCAATTTTATTATGAAGTGAAGAAAATGATTTCAAAAGGATTAGTTTCTAAAAA
>NZ_JMLP01000032.1 GCF_000686805.1 Bacillus sp. UNC41MFS5
CAGTAATGTCCGGTTGGTTCCATGCCAACAATCGTTGTATCTAAGCCCTTTAAGGCTTTTAAACGGTTAATCCATTGTATTAATCTAGCAAAACCATCTTCATTATTTTCGAAAGTTAGAGGATTACCAATAACAATTCCACGGAAGTTAACAGCACGAGCAACATGAAACTGTTGTGCTATATCAATTCCTACGATTAAATGTTTGATCGAAATTCTTTCAATTAGTTGATTTTGTTTGTCTTGCATTTTAAACTTCATAATAGAGCTTCCTCCTAAGAATGATTTTGTGTTGTGTGTGTATAATCATCTTACTGAGGGGCTCTATTTTTTACAAACGTGAAAAATAGCTCTCTACAGGAATTCTAACGGGCAGCATTCCTGTAATGAAGAAATATGGGGTTTGAACATAAAAAAGCCCCTTGGTATGATATGTGTGTCCAAAGCTTGCAGGCAAAAAGGACAACAATCACATATACCAGGAGGCTATTTAAATGAATTATAACCAAAATGAAAAGATTGCTCAAATTACTTCTCAAACGTTAATTATAGGCGTTGATATTGCTAAATACAAGCATGTGGCAAGAGCCCAAGACTTTAGAGGTTTAGAATTTTCGGCACCCTTTTATTTTGAAAATACAAATTCTAGCTTTAACAGTTTCATAGAGTGGCTTAAAAAGTTGATGGATCAAAACAAAATGGAAAAAGTGATCGTAGGAATGGAGCCGACAGGTCATTATTGGCTTAATTTAGCTCACTTCCTTAAGGAACAAAATATTAAGTTTGTAGTCGTAAATCCTATGCATGTAAAGAAAAGTAAAGAGTTAGATGATAATTCTCCTACTAAAAATGACGTAAAGGATGCCAGAGTTATTGCACAGTTGGTCAAAGACGGGAGATATGCCGAACCTAATATTCCACAAGGAGTATATGCAGAACTTCGAGTGGCTCGAAAAATACGTGATCTCTTATCTGTTGACCTTCAAGCAGTTCAAGGACAAGTCCATAATTGGATAGATCGCTACTTTCCAGAATTCCTTACCGTCTTTAAAGATTGGGAAGGTAAGGCTGCAATACAGTTATTAAAACTTAATTTATTGCCAAATGAATTAATCAATCTTACAGAACAGCAGATACTTGAACACCTTCGAAAAGCTGTTAAACGTGCGGTGGGACTCAGTAAAATAAAAGAACTAAAGCAGGTGGCAATGGTTTCAATTGGCATTCGTGAAGGTTCAGATATGGCTAGATTAGAGCTTCGCACATTAATAGATAAGTATGAACTCATAATTGAAAAGTTCGAAGAACTGGAATCTAATATAGATAAACTTCTTGAACAAATTCCTGGTGTTGAACAAATGTTGGCAATTAAGGGAATAGGGAAAGATACGATTGCAGGATTTTTCTCAGAGGTAGGAGAATTAACTTACTACTAGCACCCAAGACAAATTATCAAATTAGCTGGGCTTAGTCTAAAGGAAAATACATCTGGAAAGCATAAAGGGCAAACCAAAATTACAAAGAGAGGAAGAAAGACCTTAAGAGCTCTCCTCTTTCGAGTAGCAATGCCTTTAGTGGCTAAAAATACTGCGTTTAAAGCTTTACATGAGTATTTTACAAAACGCCCAAATAATCCTTTAAAGAAGATGCAATCTCTAATTGCAATATGTAATAATCTCATACGCATTCTGTTTACGATTGGTAAAAAGCAGTGTGAATTTAGTGAAGAACAGATGTTAAGGGACATTCCTCATATGGCGGCATTACAGATAGCAGCAGCTTAATTTTCTTTTGATCGAGATTAATTAGTAGGGTAATTGTTATAAATATTTGAAGCACGGATTAGTCAGTAAAACAACTAAAGTACGGGCAAAGACCCTGTCGGGCAGCATGACTGACATCCACCTCATGGAAAGGTTGGACGAAGGAATTTTGGAGCAAAGACTCTGTGAGAAATGGGAGGGTTGACCTCCATGAGAAATGTGGAGATCCACAAGTGCGACCATACTTTACCTATATATCCACCTTTTGGATAAGGTTGGTTTGAAAGCTATTAATTGTTTTTTCACTTTGCTCCCAAAATTATCCTTTAGTACACAACTCTTCCAATATTCAAATGAATTTTAAAACAGACTACTGCGTAATTCAGAGAAAACAAGAGAAATCGAGAGATTTTCCTTTCTATATAGAGGGAGGATAGTTTAATAAGATGAAAAGAATCAAGAATTGAATTAGAATAGGTAAACAACATTGAGAAATACGTAACGGTGTGGAGTGTAAAAGTAGTTTTTTGTAGATATAAGTTCAATGAAAGATACTGGGGTGAGTTTTTGAATGGTTGATTTTGAGTGGTTTAGAAGCTTTATTTATATATATAAATATAATTCGGTGTCGGAAGCTGCAAAAACACGCATCATGACACAACCTGCTATGAGTCAGCATTTAGCTTCTTTAGAAGCTGAAGTTGGGGAGCCCCTATTTATAAGAACCGCAAGAAAAATGGTGCCCACTGAAAGGGGAAAGGAATTATATTCACAGTTGGCTCCTCTTATTGAATCATTAGAGGCAGCAACATTAAGTTTTAAAGGTGCTTCATTACCAACTCTTTCTATAATTAGAATTGGTTCAGCAATTGAGTACTTTTATGAAAATATTCTAAATCAGCTAGAAGAATATAAAACATGTACGGTTTCTTACTTTGGAACTGCTGATGAACTGTTAGAATTACTAAAGGAAGGTACAGTAGATGTAATAATTACTTCAAAAAAGTTTCACGCTTCAGGTATTGAATATGTAACGTTATGTGAAGAGGAATTTGTTATTGTTGCCCCAAAACAATTAGAAATTGAAGAGGGTACTAACTTTAAGTTAAAAGAAAAATGGCTTTCATCGCAAAATTGGATTAGTTATGGGCTAGACTTACCGATTATAAGAAGATTTTGGAGGGAGTACTTTAAAAAACGTCCAATCATTAAACCTATTCACGTAATTCCTAATTTGCATTTGATTCTTAAGGCAATTGAAAACGGTGCTGGAATAAGTTTAATTCCGACATATATATTAAGAAATTCAATGAATGAAGTAAAATCCAAAGTCATATTCAAAGATATGAAGGTTAAAAACGAACTTTATATAGCTTATCAAACGAAACATAAACATCTTCCCGAAATTAATAATTTGATCCAAGAAATTGGGGGAAACAGATAAAGTAAATGTGCTAATGTCTATTTTTTATTCTATCATCCATATATTTTGGATGATTTTTTTATGATGTTTTTCGTTACAACTTAAATTATTATCTATAAATATTTTTATCATTAATATATAAAAACATAATTTGTTTTATATATTTTCAGGTAGTAGAATAACGTTTGTAACAAACAAAGCTTATTTAGGAGGTAATGAAAGTGTCAAAAAACATTTTAATGGTCGTTACTAATCATACAGAAATAAAAGAAGGCAAACCGACTGGTATTTGGTTATCGGAGTTTGCTGAAGCATATATTGAATTCACACAGAAAGGTTACGAGGTGACAGTGGCAAGTCCTCTTGGAGGAAAAAGTACAGTTGATCCTAGCAGTGTAGATGAAAATACACCACTAGAGATTTTAGATACAGTAAAATATTTGCAAGACACCCTGAAACTTGACGATGTATCCCATGAACGTTTCGATGCTATTTTCTTGCCAGGTGGTCATGGAACTATGTTTGACCTTCCTGATAATCAAAAACTTCATGAATTGTTACGTGATTTCTATGAAGGGAACAAGATTGTTGCTGCTGTTTGTCACGGTCCAGCAGGATTGGTTGGTGCGACTTTATCTAATGGTCAGCCGCTTGTTGCTGGTAAACGTGTCAATGCTTTTACTGATAGAGAAGAAGCTGATACAGGTTTGGGACAATTTCTACCGTTCTTATTGGAAAGTAAGATCCGTGATTTAGGGGCTGTTTTCGTCGCTGCTCCAAATTGGTCAACTCATTATGAAGTTGATGGTAACTTGATTACAGGTCAAAATCCTCAATCCACTATAGCAGTAACCAAAGCAGTAATTGAAAAATTAAGTTAAGAATTATGGAGGTTGATAGAGGAAATATCGGCCTCCTTCTTTCAGTAATTCACCTTTCGTAAAGAAAGGTTGTAAATATTAATAAGGAGGGTTCAATATGGGCTCAATTAACATAAACCAAGATTCATCAAATATTGCGACTCAAAAAGGCTCAACGGCAGCTTTATATGCCCTCACTCTAGGAGCATTTGCTATTGGTTTAACTGAATTTATTATCATGGGTTTACTTCCAGAGGTGGCATCTAGTCTAAATGTCTCAATCTCAATGGCTGGAATGCTAGTAACAGGTTACGCTCTTGGGGTTGCTATTGGTGCTCCAATTATTACAGTAGCTACAAATAAGATGAAACGTAAGGAGCTTTTAATTTTTCTAATGATTCTCTTTATTGCAGGAAACTTGTTAGCTGCTCTAGCACCGAATTACACAATACTTATGATCGCACGTATATTGGCCGCTTTAACGCATGGCTCATTTTTCGGAGTGGGGTCAGTTATAGCGGCAGAACTAGTCCCAAAAGAAAAACGTGCAGGTGCAATTGCTATTATGTTTACAGGATTAACATTAGCAAACATTTTAGGCGTACCAATTGGAACATATATAGGACAAGCATTTGGATGGAGATCTACATTCTGGTCAATTACAATGATAGGTATTATCGCTTTACTTGGAATCTTTTTACTGGTGCCAAGGGTTGAAGGTGCCCAATCCAGTTTGGAACAGGAACTTGGTGTATTAAAACAACCTGCTGTTCATATTGCACTTTTAATGACGGTGTTTGGGTTCGGAGGAGTATTCACAGCCTTTACTTACATTTCACCAATATTGGTAGAAATTACAGGCTTTGCACCTAAATCCATTTCATACATTCTTGTATTATTTGGTGTTGGGATTACAATTGGCAATATCTATGGAGGAAAATTAGCAGACCGAAAACTTCTGCCATCACTTCTTGGAATCCTTGTTTTGTTGGCGATCATACTAGCTGTGTTCAGCATTACTGATCAATATAAATTTCTCACTCTGATAATGGTGTTTATTTTTGGTATTGCAGCATTTGGTACAGTCCCTGGGCTACAGTTGCATATGCTGAATACTGCTAAAGAAGCACCTACTCTAGCATCTACGTTAAACATTGCAGCCTTTAATCTTGGAAATGCACTGGGGGCATTTATAGGGGGATTAGTAATTGATCTCAGAATTGGCGGAGGACTTCCTGCTGTTCCTTGGGTTGCTTCACTGGTCACGATTGTTGGATTTCTTCTTACCTTATGGGGTGCACATAAACAGAAAAGAGAAAATCAAGCTTGATTGCAAATTGGGCAAGGTACATCTTGCCTAACTTTTAATATATTTAAACTGTTTCCTTAGCCTATGCATCTTATTGTAGAGAGCGTAATAGTTGAGTTAATAAAACATCGCAAAAAAAGGACTTGTACACCTGAAAACTGAATTATATAAATAAATATATATATGTTTTGAAGGGAATGAAGCATACATGAATTACAATATCATCTCAACACTAGATGAACAACAAATCATAGAACTCTACGAATTATACCAACAAGAATGGTGGACAGATAACCGAAAGTTTGAAGACGTGTTGGTAATGCTTGAAAACACAGACATCCTTATTGGAATATGTGAAAATAAAACTAATAGACTCATTGGTTTTATACGTGTTCTTTCAGATTTTGTCTATAAAGCCTTAATATTCGATGTTATTATCCATGAAGAGTATCAAGGAAAAGGTTTGGGACGAATATTGTTAGATCAAGTAACGACACACCCTAAACTTCAATCTGTGCAACACTTTGAATTGTATTGTAAATCTGACAAAATATCTTTTTATGAAAAATGGGGATTTAATAAAGAAATTGGTGATATTAACTTAATGAGAAAAACGGTCAATTAGCAAATTTTCACTTCCGATAACGGAGATTATGTGAAAAAGGCATACAACAGCTAATAGAAGATTTGTTGATTATTCAAGAATCGGGATCTTTTCTTGAATAAGAAGGCGTTATTTTGAAACGCCCCTACACGTTAAAGGATTAGATTCTGTTAAGGAAAAAAAGATTGTGAATATTTTCACTTAAACAAACGGGTACTTATGTTCAATAAGCCGATATATAGAAAAATGCTCAGAGTTTATACGCCCTGAGCATTTTTTTATGACGATTATTCTGATAAATTCTCTTGATAATCATAGTGTAAATTTTCCCGTGAATTTATTTGCAAACTGAAATATTACTTCAAACCTGTTCCGAAATGGCTCATTATTTATATTTCGGTCAGAGTTGAGGAAGATTATCAAGGTTGTTGGTTGGATCCCCGTCTGGATTGCTCCGAAGATGTTCCTCCCCGTCGGGACCCTTGAAAACATTGACGTTTACAATCAGCCCGCTTTTTGCCATTTGTTGTGCTTTTTTGTAATCAACAATTTGACCGTTTGACAACTTTAATTCAATAATATCGTCATCCCCATTCTTACGGACGCTGATGACAGATTCTTGCCGTCTTTCCATAAATTCGCCTCCTATTTAATTATGATGACTTAAAATTCATATTTTATGAACCAAGATTAAAGCAAGAATTAGGGTATTATATTAATAAAAAGCTGCTTTTCGAAGTTATGGTTGTATGAAAATAGGCCTTTTGTTTGATTTTTTCCAATTTACATAAAATTTACGGAATATCCATAAAGCCCTAATAAAACTAGATTAAGATGTTAACTGTTAGAACAAGTTAAATAGGGGGAGAAGGAAAAATGAAAACTCGTTTTAAGAAGGCAATACCTTTAATCGCAACGACTGTTCTTGCAACAACTGCTCTTACCACCCAAACATTATTAAATGAGGGAGGAAATCAAAAAGCAGAAGCACAACTATTATCAAAACAAGAAGTGAAAAATAATAGTGCATCTTGGCTTGCAGGTGATCATCACGTACATAGTGAATGGAGTGTTGGTTGGGACAATTCAACAAATCCTCCGACTGCTATTAGAGGTGGGGATGCTATCTACCCAATCTCCAAAAATGCCGAAAATGGCAAAAAGTATGGACTAGATTGGATGATGACAACAGACCATGGCGGTCCTAACCACTCCAAGGTTAACTTAGAACAATCTTATCCAGAATTATTAAAATCTCGTGCAGCTGTTCCTGAAGTTCTCCAATTCTACGGAATGGAGTTAGACACACCAGGAGCGGACCATAGCACTCTAATGATTCCAAAAGGAGAAAATGAATCACAAACGCTTTATGATCTTGAAAGCAAGTTTAATTCTCGTGAAGCTTTTCCAAGTGACCCAAGCCGTAACACTGAAACAAAAATGATTGAAGCTCTTAACTATATGAAACAAATGGACGAGCTTCCAATCTCTATTGCGCATCATCCATCCCGTTCAGCAACAGGTGTTGGTGTATGGGGACAAGATACTCCGCAAGAATTCCGTAATTGGAATGATACAGCACCAAATATCTCTATTGGTATGGAAGGAGCTCCTGGTCATCAAGCTGCTTCTATTAATCCAGATGGCACTCTTGATCCTAAAGGGTCCCGTGGCTCGTATGGAAACGTAAACGCTCCAACAATGGGTGGATTTGACCAAATGACGGCTATCGTTGGTGGTTTATGGGATTCAATGTTAGGTGAAGGAAGACACTGGTGGGTTACTGCTACCTCTGACTCTCATGTAAACTGGCGTGATGGAGGAAGTGACTTCTGGCCTGGTGAATACTCTAAAACCTATGTAAAAGCAGAGAAAAATTATGAAGATGTAATGGAGAACCTTCGTGCTGGTCATGTATTCGTAACAACTGGTGACCTAATCTCAGAACTTGATGTTAAAGCACAGGCTGTTGGTAAAACCCCAATGCATGCTGAAGCAAATGGAAATACAGCAACTATTGGTGAAACACTAAAACTTCCTGGCAAGAAATCTAACGATGTAACGGTTACCATTCGCGTAAAAGATCCAAACGCTGCGAACTCACATGGAGATAAGCCAAATGTAAAACGTGTGGACTTAATCATGGGAGAAGTTAAAGGAAAAGTGGAAGACCGCTCTACTGCTTCTAATCCTACAACAAAAGTTGTGAAGCGTTTCACTGAAAATGATTGGAAACAAGACGGTGAATACATCACTATTACTTATACTTTAAAAGATGTGGATAAAGACAGCTATATTCGTGTACGTGGTACGAACACTGATCAATTAGAACCAGCACAAGATCCTAAAGGTGAAAACCCATGGACTGATCTTTGGTTCTACTCAAACCCAATTTTCATCAAATCAGATAAATAATTGGGTAAAGTGGAAGAAATGACGAGGGGCATTAAAGACTCCTCGTCTTTCCATTATTTTATGTCAAGGCATCTATGGAAGAAATCAAAAGAAATGGACGTGAATTTTTTATGAAAAGGTTACGCTGCCGTATGTTGCTCCTCATACTTTCATTTGCTTCTTTCCTTCCATCCCCGGCATCTGCTCATACCAATAACAGTGAAGGTTTTTCTAACATTGAAGTCAATGAAAAAACATTAGATTACGAATTAAAGCTAGATTTAGAGGAACTTGGCCATGCTCTTAATAAGGAAACAGATCAGAAACAGTTAATTGATAACAAAGTTGTACAAGGATATATCAATTCCCATATAAAACTTTATGCGGACAGCCAACTTATTGAAGGTCGAATAGAAAAAAACGATATAGAGATGATTAAGGAAAGACCATTTGCGGTGATTAACTTAGCGTATAATATAGAACATAAACCAGAAAAATTAGTGGTTGAATATAATATGTTTATGGATGATTCTGACCCAAGTCATGCGAATTATGCAACGGTTAAAATGAATGGAAAACAACAAGAAAAGATTTTAACCTTCGAATCAAGGGAATTAGAAATTGGAGAAATAAGTTTTCTACAAAACGTAAAACAGTTTGTAGTTCTAGGATTAGAGCATATTTTTACTGGTTATGATCATATCTTGTTTGTGATTAGTTTGCTTTTTGGGGCCAGGACGATTCGTCACATTCTTTCTTTAGTCACAGCCTTTACGATTGCACATAGTATTACATTGGCTTTGGCGACTTTCAATATTGTTCACCTGCCAAGTAGATTTGTAGAATCTGCTATTGCATTAAGCATAATTTACGTTGCACTTATAAACATATTTAATAAGGACTCGAAACACCAACCGTGGCTTGCCTTTGGTTTTGGACTCATCCATGGATTCGGCTTTGCAGGAATCTTATCGGAAATGAGATTAGATAGCAATCATATGGCTATGTCACTTCTATCCTTTAATATAGGAATAGAAATTGGTCAGCTATTGATCGTATCCTTAGCTTTTCCATTAATTTTGTGGATAAAAAAATTAAGATATAAACCAATCAAATGGGTCATCCCTAGTACATCAGCTGCAATATTAGCTTTTGGGCTAGTATGGTTTATTCAAAGAGCTTTTTGAATGTGAAAGTTTTCTTGATTGAACTTTGTTAGTGAGAACGATAAAAGTTAAAACGATATTTTTTAATATATCAAAAAAGGTCTGCATTCGAATTACAATCAATTCAGCAGACCCATTTTGTCGTTTATGCAATGGTAAAATTATTGCTTTCTAAGCTGTTCTTTTGTTCTTGATCAACATCTGCTTGAAATCCACTTCCATAAGAATAATAGAAATCATTATAAGCATTCCCCCAACAACTAATTGAACTGTAAATGATTCAAATCCAAACGCTACTGAAAAAATACTTCCAAAAACTCCTTCGAGCATCATAATTAATCCAGCAGATGTTGCGGAGGTATGTTTTTGAGCTAAAACCTGAACAGTTTGACCAACAAACGAACATATGATTCCCATATATAACAATGGCACTAATGCGACAGACCAATTGATATGAGTAAGTTGTCCTTTCTCTACGAACAAGAAAAAAATCAACCCACCTATTGCTTGTACAGCCGCAAGCATAAAAGCTACAATGCTGACATCAGTGGCTCTTGCTCCGTAGCCGAGATAAACAATAGAGGCTGCATAAAAAAACGCACAAATAAAAGAATACACGTCACCGATATTTATGGTTAGTTCTTTGTTTAATATTCCAGTTAATATTGTCATTCCAAGTAAACAAAAAGCGATGGAAACAAAGCTTTTAACTGGGAGTTTCTTTTGATATATAGCCCAGGCAAAGAAAGGTATAATTACTACATATATTGCTGAAATAAAGGCGTTATTGGATGGAGTCGTATACTGAACACCAATAGTCTGTGTAATAAATCCGCCAAAATTAAGCAATCCCGCTATTAGTCCAATTTTAAAGTCCTTAGTGGTCATTTTAAATATCTTTTTATAAAAAAACATAAGTACCAAAACCACAAAGAGAAAGCCTCTGAAAAAATTTATGAGTCCTGCAGATGCATTAGCATCTAGAGCTATTTTTGTTACAACAAACCCAGAACCCCAAAATGCAGAGGCTATCAATAGTAGCACGTTTGCCATTGATTTAGTCATTTTCATATGTTGATTCTCCTTTTCTTATAAAAAAATATCCCGCCTCTTCATGAAAAGAGGCGGGAACGATTTACTCTTATACAGTTTTCATTGACAATTCAACGATAATTAGTAACGGAATTAATTTTCCGACACACCCCAAATCGAATTCCGAATGTGGGGGTTATTAAGAAGCATTGTTCATTGATGAAATTTAGCTATCGACGTTCCCAAACAATTCTTCTTTATACATTTTTGATTCATTATTAATTTACTAAAATATCTTAATGGAATCAACCACAAATATATAAATTTACAAAGTAAGAGAAGTTATTTAATTGAAAATGAGGTGTAAAAATGAGTGTTTCATTAAAATTACTATCAAAAAATGAAAAGCATATACTACGCAATTTATATTCCCTTTATTTACACGACCTTTCTGAATTTACCGATGGTTTAGCAATATCAACAAGTGGTTCGTTTGAGTTTGATTCATTTGAATTAATCTGGGAGAGAGAGGGGTTAACACCATATTTATTTAAAAAAAATGAGAAAATTGTAGGTTTTTTACTGCTCTTAGAAAGACCTTTTTTAACTAAAGACTATGATTTCAGTATTAATGATATTTTTATGTTGAAAAAATTCAGGAGAAAAGGTTTTGCACTTTCATTATTAGAGGAATTGTTTAAACAGAAAAAGGGTAAATATTTTGTTGTTGAATTAGCTAAGAATAAACCTGCTGTTTTATTTTGGAGAAAAATTTATCGTGAGCTAGATATAGTCTTTGAAGAAGAGAAGAAAATTGTTGATAATGAAGAATGTTTGGTTCAATCCTTTCAAATTTAAACGAGCTTATTCAACTTTGCACTTAAATTGCGGCAGAAGAGAAAAAAGCGTCAATTAGACGCTTTCATTGGTAAGAGGTATTGTAAATGTTTTTCATTTAAAGGATTACTGTATATTATGATAGCTTGTTTCAAAAGGTCATGGACAAACATGGAGTTTATTAAAATATTTGTTCGACATTGACTAATATTGCTTAAAATGAACTGTATTTTGACGACAGTTCAATTAATAAGTGTTTTATTTTTTAAGAGGGGCAATGACATTGTTATAAAAAAATCTTTCCCATATAGCCAACAAACCGTTTCCTTTTTCACTACGTTGTATTTTCATTTCGTGGTTCTTATGAAATTCTGCTATTCGTTTATTATGTTCTTTCTGCCATTGATGGAGAGCAACTTGTTTCATTTTTATTCCTCCTCGCTTAATAGTTTAATTATATGACTCTAGTTGTAAAGTACAAAGTTATTTTAGCCACAAAAATTGACATAAAGTGATAGTTAAAATTTATTTATTAGTAGTTTTAATTAATTAGTGTTTTTAAGGATTTCTTTTTCCAGAAAAATTGATGGTAAGCAGATTGGGCCAAGATATTGACGATAAATGCAATTGGATAGGCGAGCCATATTCCATTGATCCTTAGAGTTGTAAAATGTGACAAGAAGTAAGCTGACGGAACTTCAATCAGCAAAATACTTGTGATTGTAAATATTGTTGGCCAAAATACGGTACCCGTTGCTCTCATTGTTGCTGAGATAATCTGAGTGTGACCTAAAATAACATAACTCCAAAATGAGAACATCATAAGGCTTTTAGCGATATGAATTGTTTCCGTGTTGTTTAAAAAGATGCTTAAAATAGGGGTGGGTATTAAATAAAGAATGAGAATGAGAATACCGCAAAGAAGATAATTCATTGTAATGGCTATTTTAGTTAAAGGCATAATGTTCGAAATGTTCCCGGATCCCACAGCTTGTGCAACAAATACTGAAATGGCAATTGAAATACTTATCGCTGGTATTTGAACGTAGCTTGCAATTTGATTCACGATTCCATATGCAGCTGTTGCATTTGAACCATAATCATTTACAAAAGTTATGACTGCAATTTCTGAAAGCGCTATCGAAATCATACTAATACTAGTAGGAATAGATAATTTCAGTAAGGTTTTCAATACAGAGCCTTTCAAGTGAAGATGCCTCAAAATAATAGAGTCTAATTTGAGCACATGATTTCGTTTGTGTAAGAATACTAACAGAATCACAAATGTAATAAAATTGGCTAATACAGCAGCATAAGCAGCACCATTTAATCCGAATGCCGGTAAACCCAACCAACCGAAAATAAAAATTGGTAACAAAGTAATATTTAAGATAATACTAATTAATAGAAAATAAAAAGGTGTTTTTGAATCGCCAACACCTCTCATAATGGATGTATAGCACATAAATAAGAAGGTAATGGGTAATGTAAAAAATAAAATACGTGCATACGCAGCGCTTTGAATTAGAATATTCTCAGGTGTTCCCATCCATTTTAGAATATCTTCTGAAAAGAGTCCTCCGATTAGTGCGACTGCAATGGAAATAATAATCGTAAATACTAAAGTAACTCCCATTACTTCCTTCATTTTTGGGATATTTCCACTACCGTATGTTTGCCCAACTAGAATGGAGCTTCCAGATCCAATTCCGATTACAAAGGATAGTAAGAAAAAGAATAGAGGGAAGAAGGCAGAAATAGCTGCTAGAGAATCTACTCCAAGTGTTTGTCCAACGACGATAATTCCGAATACTTGACCTAATGATTGAAAAACGCTTGCAAAAATGACAGGTACGAGAAAGGCAATCATTGGTCTTGTCAAGGCAATAATTTCATTTAAAGATTTATTCATTTCATATAACTCCTAATAGATTTCATTTCAAAGAATCCCTCACTTTTTGAATCAAGATTATGAACAAAGTGAGGGGAAGGTAATCGAGTATGAATATTTAAATAATAATCTGTCTTTGGTTTAAAATAGCTGATAATATAAACCAAATTTGGTATCATACCATAACAGTTTGCCATGTTTACGTTTCGGGATTCGTGATTGTAAACTCCATTCAGGATACTGTTTAATAATCTGAACTTGATCACCCGTAGCAACAGCAATAAATGATATATAATGATTTTTTGTCATAGGATGGTCGCTTGAAATAAACCATTCATGATCAATTTCTGTAATTAATAGCTTTTCTTCGACTGTTGCTTTCTTCGCTTCTAATCGTTCAATCTTTCTCCCACAGCAAGATATGCTTATATCTCCCGTTGCTAACACAATATTATTACATAAAAGACAAACAAAATAATTCGACTTTTTCATATTTCCCCCTACAAATTCATTCGACGATAATTCACCATCTAAAATATTTTCTATATATACTCCCAATATGGTAGATAAGCTTGGTAATAGCGTAATATCTGGGCAGCCATACCCACGCTCCCATTTTGAAATCGTTCGATCAGAAATGTTCATTTGATCAGCTAATTGTTTCTGTGTTAGTCCTTTTTCCTTTCGCAAACGATAAATTAATTCTCCAACTTTACTATTATCCATCATTGTCTCCTCCTGCTCTATTTTCATCTTAGAGGATTATATGGTTGGTAACAACAAACGCTCCGTAGAGTTAAAAATCGGTAAAATGCAATAAGATTGTGAATCATTTCACTTAAACGAACGAGTGCGTTTCTTCGATAAGTGTAGACGCATTTTTTTTATTGTACGGGAGGTTAGTGAAACAAGATTTTTTTCCGGCTATTTAACTTAAAGTACCAATTATAAAATACCCACGCTAAAAATAAGGTGGCATAAACGGAAATCCATGTATCATACCACTCCCATCTTAAGTATTTAATGAGATTCGTATATTGTTCAATAATCACTTCAGGTATGGTGAGTCCTGTACTAAATGCACTTGTAAATAAAATTTTTTTCCACCGTTTACTATTTCGTGGGTAATAGAAACAAAAGAAGATAGAGATGACCGGAAATATAAGGAATTCATATAAAAAGCTGGTTCCATTCACTTTCGCGAGTTCCCGAACAGGATATTCTAATAAGTTTAATCCTACAGCAAGAATCCCAGCAAACCATGTTAGAGCCTGCTGAAATAAAAATATGATACTGGCATCCCGTAATTTATCCTTTGGTATAAATGCTAAAGAAATAAAAGTACAAGCATATAGGATATATAAAATCAACTGGTCAACCTTCATTGTGTTCCAACCTTTCATAATCGGGATGGTTCATAAACCACAAAATATACTGACGACATAACCATAATTCAATAATAAAATTGAAAAAACTTCTTATTAGGGTTTCTAAATTATTATTTACAATGTTACTGATTTTACCTAGCAAGACCATTGCTAATAAAATCATGACTACCCAAAATAAATAATGTAACAAACGTTTTAAAAAATGTGCATATTTCGGGAATGTTAGTTGAAACAATACAGAAAAAAAAGGAAAAACAATATATTCCATAGTCCAATTAATTTTGGTGGCATGTTTGAAAAGCCTAAATGGAGGATCGTACAATCCAAAATATGTAAGAAATATGCTAAACAACCACGTTAACATCTGAAAAAACAAAAGGGTAGCAAGTGCTTCCCGAAGTCGATTCCGAGGGGTAACTTTCCAAAGAATAAAAGGTAATGCTATCCATAGGAAGAGCATCACATAAAAATCTGAATTCATGATTGCCCGCCTTTTTTTAATTAGCTTTTGATATAATAGAAAAAAATATCCAGTTTTGTAAATGGTGCTTTTATTTGCAATCATCTTCATTGTTTTCGGAAATTTTATGTGATATATTATCAATGTAACTTATTAAAGAGATTTAATAAGTTTTTTATTCGATACTTATTAAAGTTCTTTAATAAGGTCATTTTTAAGAGGTGGTGACTCTTGTGAATACGACTCCAAAATCGATGGGGAAGGAAATCCTCCGCGGTATTCGTAAATCTCTTCTAGAACTTGGAAATGCAACAAAAGTTGAACTTAGCGAAAAATTAGGAATCAGTTTCCCTACGATAAGCAAATTCTTAACCCAAATGGAAAAGGATGGTGAACTTGTTTCAGTTGGTCTTGATGATTCGAGTGGGGGAAGAAGGGCAAAAAGATATACATATAATCCGGAGTATATGTTAGGGTTGGCCATCTTTTTAGAAAAAACAGAGACAAATTATGTTGTCTTTAACTGTTTAGGTGAAGTGAAGGATGTTGGTAAAACCTCAAGTCTCTTAGCAGTTGGAGATTTAAGTTTATTAACTGAATGTGTTGAAGAGATATTAGAGAACTATCCGAAAATTAGTTCTATAGCCATCGGTGTACCAGGTTCCGTTGATAAAGGACGGATTTTTTATATACCAGGGTATGAACATCTTCAAAATATTGACTTAAAGGGATACCTTGAAAATTGTTTCTTCGTACCTGTTGTCATTGAGAACGATATGAACGCAGCGGTGCTCGGTTATCACAATAGTAAGGGAATCATGAAAGATAAATCTCTTATTTATATCTATTCAGGTCATAATGGTCCAGGTGCTGGAATTATGGTAAATGGAGTCGTGGTACGAGGCAGCACGAATTTTTCAGGAGAGGTTTCATTCGTTCCTCAGTACGATGACCAAAATTTTGGCCAAGCTTTGCAAAATGAATCCAGGACGAAGAAGGCATTTATAGGTGAAGACTATGAAATCGACGCCATTAGCAGGTTAGTAGCTTCATTTGTAGCTATCCTTAATCCTTATAGGATTATTTTCTGTGATGATGAAGTCAACCCAAATACCTTAGATCAAATTGTTGATCAAAGCGCAAAGTATATTCCAGCCGAACATCTTCCAGAACTTATCTTAAGTGATTGGAAACAAGACTATTTATTGGGATTACAAAGTCTGGGGCTTGATCTCATGATTACCGGGATAAGCAGCTAAGAGAATTCAATTCCATATGAAAAAATATAAAGGAGGGGTTTTATGGCTACATTCTTTTTACTAATTATTTACTTGGCTTTTATCAGCTTGGGACTACCTGATTCATTACTAGGAGTGTCATGGCCGATGATGCAATCGGAGTTTGGAGCACCGCTTGAGACTGCCGGATTGCTTTTTATGACGATTGCAGGAGGAACGATCATTTCAAGTTTTGCTAGCGGAGCTGTATTGAAACGCTTCGGAACGGGTATTGTCACATTTTTTAGTTGTTTCATGACAGCTGGAGCATTACTTGGCTTTCATTTTGCGCCATCGCTTTTTTGGTTATTTATTTGTGCCATACCACTTGGATTAGGTGCAGGTGCAGTGGATTCAGGATTAAACAATTATGTTGCTTCACATTACAAAGCACACCACATGAGTTGGCTACATTGTTTTTGGGGAGTGGGGGCTACACTTGGTCCCGTCATTATGGCTCAGTTTATTTCAGGGCAACATTCTTGGAGAAGCGGGTATCTTGCCATCGCCGGTTTGCAGTTTGTATTAGTTGTCATTCTTTTCTTCACGTTGCCTTTATGGAATAAGGTTGGAGGAAACAGCACGGTGACCTCAACAAATGAGAAAGAACATACAGACGAAGTATATCGTGGTACAGATGCTAAAAATAAAAAACCTTTGCAAATTAGGGGAGTTAAGCTAGCTTTAATTTCTTTCTTGTTTTATTGTGGCGCAGAGTCAACGATGGGACTTTGGGGAAGCAGTTTCCTGATAAATGTTAAAGAGTTATCCGTAGATACAGCGGCAAATTGGGTGTCCATCTATTACGGTGGAATAACCTTTGGTAGATTTATAACAGGCTTTATAACCTTAAAAATAAGTAACCGGACGCTCATTCGGGCGGGGCAAATAATCGCATTGGCTGGGGCCGTATTCTTATTCCTGCCATTGCCGTCCACGTTCTCGCTTGTTGGTTTTATGATGGTAGGAGTAGGATTGGCACCGATCTTTCCGTGTATGTTGCATGAAACGCCAACACGTTTTGGGAAGGAACAATCCCAGACAATCATGGGGTATCAAATGGCAGTTGCTTATACAGGTAGTACGTTTTTGCCGCCTCTACTTGGTTACCTTGCAGCGCACATAACAATTGGTATCTTTCCATTTGTCATTGCAGGTTTCATTGCAATCATGCTCTTAGGATCTGAGAAATTAAATGCCATCATGAATAGGACAGAATTAATAAGTGTAAAAAATAACAACTCCACAGTCATTTAAACTTAAGATGTTCTAACACAAAAGGGCGTTCATTGTATTCGTAAGGGCTTTATGGAATAATTGACATTGAGGGTCTACCTAACAATGAATAACAATTTGATATTGATGGAGGAGATTCTAAATGTCGCCTAACAGCTCTAGCGATCATACAGAAAAAATACACTTTATGTTAACATCCACTCCGCCGAGAGTAACGTTTCACCAGGATATGACAGAAGAAGAGCGTAGTATTATGCAACAACATATTTCATATTGGATGGACAAGCAGAATCAAGGGATTGCATTGGTGTTCGGACCGGTTCTTAATCCTTCAGCCCCGCACGGACTAGCAATTATAGAAGTTGAGAATGAGGAACAAGTTCCAAAACTTGTCTCAGAAGACCCAGCCGTTGTTGCAGGAATAATGACAACGGAATATTACCCTATGAAAGCAATCATAAAAAAATAATATAATCCCTTTATCATGCGTAAGCCCCCTGTTTTGCAGCACTGAGGTGAAGTACATTGGACCCCAATTTAAAGTGATAAAATTGTATGAATTGGAAAACAATAGTACTTAAGAAAGGAGGGCTTGGAAATGTATTTGAAAAAGTGGTTAACTGTAGTGGTCGTTTTACTTGCGATGATTGTGGTAATGGCAGCTCCAGGTTCACTCTCGGTATTCGCCGAATCCAGCGTCGCAACACAGCCTGTACAGAAAGTGAATGCGATAGAGGTTCAGTTGCACGATGATTACTTTCATCCGAAAGCCATCACAATTGCGAATGGACAAACGACAACCTTGATATTGAAAAACCAAGGTAAGAAAAAGCACACCTTCACCGTGGAAAAGCTCGGAATTAACACCGAAGTCCAGCCGGGAACAGAAACAACCATTGCTGTGACAACGAAAAATCCCGGTACATATGAACTGATTTGCCGGTACCATTTCCAGTCAGGAATGGTTGGGAAAGTAATCGTGAAATAACAGCAGGGCCAAATCGGCCTTGCTTTTTTCATAGGCAACAGTGTATTGGTTCAAAAATTGTATGATTATTGTTAGTTACGAAAATTCTTAAGGTAATTCGTCACTCTAGAATGATCCTTTTCCTCCACAATAAAGGACCCCACCATTAGGCAGGGGATTCAGGCATTTATCGTTTCGTCATTCTTCTCCCTCAGCCGCTTAATATCTTCTTTTGGTGGAAAACCAAACATACGCGAATATTCACGGCTGAATTGTGAGGGGCTTTCGTAACCTACTTGGAATGCAACATCTGCTGCATCTGCTGATTCCGATAGTAATAGGCTTCGGGCTCCTTGAAGTCTCAGTTGTTTTTGGAATTGAATGGGACTCATCGCGGTAATCTCTTTAAAGTGCCGATGAAGGGAAGAAACACTCATATTTGCTATTTCGGCAAGTTCCTCAATCTTAAAAGACTTTTCATAGTTTTTCATGATATGTTCAATCACATCACTAATTTGATGGGTAGAACTCCCTTCAATGGCTATTTGTTTCAACATCCCCCCATGATCTCCTTGAAGCACCCGATAGATGATTTCTTTTACGATTAGAGGAGAAAGTACCTTGATGTCTTTCGGAGTATCTAGCAAACGAGCTAATCTTGTAACCGCGTCTAGCAAAGATGGCTCAATTTTACTGACATACATTCCTCGTTTAGCATTTTCCTTCTTTTCAACTCCCATTTGGAATTCACGTAACACCTCCAATATTTCACTCGGTGTAAATTCAAGTTTAAGAGCCAGATAAGGAACTTCGGATGAGGATTCCGTAACTTGACCGGTAATTGGCAGGTTAACAGATGCAACAAGGTAATCGGCAGGACCGTACATGAAGCGCTCCTGTGAAAGCAATACCTCCTTCATCCCTTGAACGACAATGCATAAGGAAGGCTTATGAACTCCATAATTTGGTCCAATATCATTAGAATAACGGGAGAAAAATAAAGAAGGAATAGCAGTCATTTGAGTTCCGTCCCGTCCTGTGTGATTCTCTATGATTTTGGCGAGTTCTACTCGTTGTCTGTATAATTGTTCAAACATAAAATTCCTCCTTTGTTTTCTTCATCGCGATAGTCTCATTATAATGGGTATTTGCTTTTTTCGTAAATGGCTGTGAGAGGATTGTGCAATCATTTGATACGATTGTGATACCAGGCATGATTTCATTTGTTGCATAATAAGAGCATCATCTAATGGTTAATAAAAGTGAAGGAAGGAAAAAAATGAAAAAGCGTAAATTAGGAAAAAGTGGATTGGAAGTTTCTGCTATTGGGCTTGGTTGTATGGGAATGGATCATGCTTATGGAAAACAGGCTGATCGTGATGAAATGATTAAATTGATTCGTAAAGCCGTTGAACTTGGCAGCAATTTTTTTGATACGGCTGTGGTCTATGGGGAATCCAATGAAGAATTATTAGGTGAAGCACTTTCAGCAGTAAGAAATGAAGTTGTGATTGCGACTAAATTTGGAATTTCTGGACAAGAAATGGCAAATGGTCTCCCTCAAAATATTTTAAATAGCACCCCAGAATCTATTAGAGAACAATTAGAAGGTTCCTTAAAAAGATTAAAAGTCGATTGCATCGATTTATATTATCAACATCGTACGGACCCGAATGTTGAACCAGAAGCGGTTGCAGAAACGATGAAAGAATTAATGGCTGAAGGAAAAATTAAAGCGTGGGGATTATCTAATGCACCAATTGATTATATGAAACGTGCACATGCTGTATGTCCAATTGCTGCCATTGAAAATCAATACTCCATGATGTGGCGTGAACCAGAAAAAGAATTATTTGATCTTTGTGAAGAATTAGAGATTTCTTTTGTGGCTTACAGTCCATTAGGAAACGGTTTCTTAAGCGGAAAATACACAAAAGATACAAAATATGAAGAAGGCGATTTTAGAAGTTTCATGGGCAGATTCAAACCTGAAGTAATTGATCATAACCAAGCGTTATTAGAATTAATTGCTGAAGTTGCTGAAGGTAAGAATGCAACCTCTGCACAAGTTGTACTAGCATGGGAATTAGCTCAAAAACCATTTATTATTCCAATTCCAGGCACAACAAAATTGCACAGATTAGAAGAGAACATAGGTGGGGCTGATATCGAATTAACAAAAGAAGAGTTAGAACGCTTAAATATAGCACTATCTGAAATTGATATTGATGAAACACATTTCTAAAAAAATAAGTTTCATTAAACAAATAGGAGGAATTTTTGTATGCAAAAAGTAATGTTGAACAATGGTGTTGAAATGCCGATACTCGGCTTTGGAGTTTTTCAAATCCAGAATGAAAAGGAATGTGAACAAGCTGTTTACGACGCGATTATGGCAGGCTATCGATTAATCGATACCGCTGCCTCTTATCTAAATGAAGAAGCAGTTGGCAGAGCCATCAAACGGAGTGGTGTGCCAAGAGAGGAACTGTTTATTACTACGAAATTATGGGTACAGGATACCGGATATGATAAGACAAAGAAAGCATTTGAAAAATCGATAGAAAGACTGCAACTCGATTATTTGGATTTGTATTTAATTCATCAGCCATTTGGCGATGTATTTGGTTCTTGGCGCGCGATGGAGGAATTGTACCGTGAGGGTAAAATCCGGGCAATTGGAGTGAGTAACTTCCAAAGTGACCGTCTAGTGGATTTGATCATTCATAATGAAATAATTCCTGCCATAAACCAGGTTGAAACGCATCCATTCAACCAACAAATAGATAGTGCTGCATTTATGAAGGGGAATAATGTTCAAATAGAGTCCTGGGGGCCATTTGCTGAAGGAAAAAATAACATGTTCGAGAACGAAATTCTAGTACCAATTGCCGAAAAGCATAATAAATCAGTTGCTCAGGTAATTTTACGGTGGTTGACACAAAGAGGAGTAGTGGCGATTCCAAAATCGGTTCGTAAGGAAAGAATCATCGAAAACTTTAATATCTTTGACTTTGACTTAAGCCAAGAGGATATGGAAAGTATTGCGGCATTAGATACGAAAGAAAGCCTGTTTTTTTCTCATAGGGATCCTGATATGGTGAAATGGATTGGTACTCGTAAACTTGATATCTAAATTCAGGTCGTTCTTAGGAAACTGAAGCTTATATGAAATGATTCTAGTAAAAAGAAGGCCCCTCTCAGCCAATCTAGCTGATTTTGAGGGGCTTTTGATTTTTAGAAAGTTGGTTACGCTTTGATGAAGACTCTTTATTCAAAGCTAACAAGAATATCAATCCAATGATACAAGTTGTACCAACCCATTGGAATAGACCAAACGGTTCTTTTAACCAAAAGACTGTTGTTAAAACGGCAGCAAGTGGCTCTATGCTGCCAAGAAGACTTGATTCTTTAGGTGCCAAACTTTGTAAACTTTCAATATAGAACCAAAAAGCAAACATCGTACCAAAAATGATCACGAAGACTAAATAATAATAAGCATCTAACGGTAAGCTTGTAAAGTCCATTTGCCAAGGCGGATGGATAAAACTTAAGGCATAACCACCGATCAACATAGCCCAACCGACAATGACCAGGGAATCGAATTGCGCAAGGAGTGGAACGGCATAAAGTGTATAAAAAGCTAAAGCGAATCCTGATAAAACACCCCAAACAATTGCAGGTGTTGACACAGATAATTGAGAGATGGAGCCATTTGTTAATAAGAAAAAACAACCTACTAATGCGAGAATAACAGTTAACAAATCTCTTTTTGTTAGAACCGATTGTTTACGGAAAATTAGGTATATGATAATCATAACAGGTGCTAAATACTGAAGTAGTGTTGCAACAGCAGCATTTCCATGTTCAATGGAGGCCATATAAGTGTATTGAACCGCAAGCATACCGAGTAACCCGAAGATAATCAGTTGAATCGCTGTTTTGCGGGTTTTCCAAACACCTAATATCTGGGAGCGATCCTTTCCGAAAAATTGAACGGTTAAGAGTAAACAACCAGCTATAAGCAAGCGAATCGTTACCAGCCAATCTACATCGATTTGATACTGATGAAAAAGCTTTTTTGCAACTGTGCCACCAATTCCCCAAAATACTGCTCCTGTGATAACAAGAAGTATTCCCTTCTGTCTATTCATGATTGATTCTCCACCTTAAAATATAAAAATAGTGTTATAATATTATAAATCATAAGCGGAAAATCTCTGAAATAATACCCAAATTGAATGAAAAAATATAAATATATTGAGGTGATTATATGCAAATGATGGATTTTTTGGTGGACCAAAGTTTAAAAGAATTAACTGAACATCGTACAGTTGTCTTACCGATTGCATGTTACGAAACTACGATTAACCAAAATATTAATGGATATATTCCACTTCACTGGCATGATGAATTTCAGTTTGTTCTCGTTGTAAAAGGAGAAGCCATTTTTCAAATAAATGAAGAAAATATGATTGTTCAAGAAGGAGAGGGGCTCTTTATAAATAGTGGCTGCCTGCACATGGCAAAAGATCTGAATGATTCGGGCTGCGTCTATATTTGTTTAAATGTTTCTCCAAGTTTCGTTTTATCACAAGAACTTTATACAACCTTTGTATCCCCTTATATTCAGGCGACCAATATACCGTATTTAACCTTGGTTCCAAAGGAACTTTGGGCGAAAAATATTTTGGACTCTATTATGAACATCAATCAGTTGATTAAACAAAATCTACCATACTACGAAATCGACATCAGCGTCCATCTCACGTTAATGTGGAAGAACCTCATTATGAATGGTATTCAATTAGAATACGAACAGCCGGAAATGATAAAGAATCATCGAATGAAGCAAATGTTACATTGGATTCACTTACACTATGCTGAAAAAATCCTGTTGGACGATATTGCACGAGCTGGTCAACTAAGCCGTTCCGAATGCTGTCGATACTTCAAACGGATTTTAAAAACATCACCTTTGAACTATGTAACCGATTATCGAATTCAAAAAAGTTTAGTTTTACTACAACAACCAGAATCCAATGTCACAGATGTTGCCTATCAAGTAGGATTTAACAGCACAAGTTATTTCATTGATAAATTCCGAAAGTCGATGAACCTGACCCCATTGGCCTATAAAAAACATAAATATACCGGTTTACTTGTGAAGGAGTAGACTTAAAATAACGGGTGTGAGAGTTGAAGAACCAGCTGCCATTTTGGTGGCTTTTCTTAGTGTGTGGTAAAGAAGATTGCAATTAAATGTTATATGCAATAGCTTGTCTTCATAACTATGTATAAAAGGCATAGGGTGTGAAAAATTCATGCGAATATTAAAGAATGTATCTTTATTTTTTCTAGCCTCTATATTATTAATGCTAACAATTATGTTATTGAACGATAAGTTTCATTTAGGTATTTCTGATAACGATATAGACATTTTTCTTGGACCTACAATTTTGTTAATTTACTTCTGGATTGCTTCTCCGGAGCTAAGGAAGCACTTCTTTGCACAATTCATTAGAATTAAAGCTTTTGATAGAGTGGTGTTGTTACCCGTTCTTTTAGCAATATTGGCGCTTTTTTTGTTGTATTCCTATTTCTACTTTCCAGCATTATTTGATAAAGAGCCATTATCGGTTGGAAAAGCTCAATATTTAGGTCATCAAGAACTTACTACTACTGGAGAGATTTTATTGTTAGGGATCATAGGACCTTTTAGTGAAGAATTTCTATTCCGCTTCTTTCTTATTGTTTACTTGCCGTATCTAGCCCTCTATCATACGTTCATTAAAAAGTCTCTCATAACAAAGAAAAATGTGAATAAAAGTATTTCTAAATCTTTTATATTCTTAGAAAATGTAGCGAATAAGGTTTACTACCGAGTATTTGAAATGAAAGATAAAAAACTAATAAGTGGCTGGGTGATACTGGTTTCATTTTTCTTCGCTTTCGTTCATGGACCTGACCTTTATTCATTTCCTCTTTATTTCTTACCTGGGATACTATTTAGCTTTGTCTATTTGAAATACGGGTTTTTAGCAAGTTGGATATGTCATGGAACTGCAAATTCACTTTCAGGGATAGTAAATTCTATATTTATCTCATTTCTTAATGGGAGATGAAAAGAGGTTAGTTTAAGTAGAAAAGTGACAAACTAACCGGTATATATTCCAAAAGGAGTAAGAAAACGTACGAATTTGAAATTAGTGGCTATTGGGATTATATTGGTTGTTGGCGGAAGTATCATTTTAGGGTGGTTTATTAAAGAAGCTTATAAAAATTATAAAAATGAAAGTACAAAAACTAAAATTTTCTATTTCTTATGGATGATTTTAGGTGTCGTATTAGATTTTAGTAATGGTTTAATAATTATTGTTGGTCTTATTTTATTAGGAGTTCTTTTAATAATCTATTCCCCACTCTTCAACTAAGGGGGCTTAGTCTGTTGTGTTTATTAAGGGAGGAATCGAAATGGGAGAAGAACAAATCAATCCTTATGAAAACTACGATTTAATAAACAATTGGAAACTCATAATGCAATTCAATTTTTCTTTATTTACAAACAAAGATGAATTTGTAATCATTGATAATAATGATGAATATATTGCTCGTTTTAGCATCACCAATGTGGGGATAATTGATTTTAAAAAGACTAATTATGACTTAAATCCGAAGATTGATTTTAATAATAAAACGATTAAGATTCCTATTATTACAGAGTATGGTGAGTATTAATAACTTTCGTATCTTAATGGGGTTGTCGCAGCAACATCATTTTCTGTTATTGAACTAACTGGCAGTTTTGTTGAAGAAGGAATTAGAATTTTATGGTAAATTATTATCATTAATTTTCTTAGTTACAGTGGATGTTTAGATTGAAAAATAAGGAGGGATAAGATGACTAAGAAGAAAAACAGCATATGGTTTTTAAGTGGTTTTGGGATAGCACTTATTTTACTTTTATATTTTGGGTTGAATGGTTTGGCTGTAACTACATTGGGCGATACTTTCCCAAATCCAAGGTTTATTACTGTTTTAGCTTTATTTATTATAGTTGCTTGGTCCATTGGATTGGGAACTCGTCGATACTTTAATTGTCTCACTAATGATACACGTAATAAAATGAGAAATTCCCTTTTAGGTATTACAGTATTAAGTTGGATAATTACAATAATTCTTTTTTCAGTTACTTGAATATCTTGGAAGTTTATTATCCTATTAATCTTTACTAAATAGCATGGAAATCTTAGAAACTTACTTAGAATATCGGTATTAGAAGATGGATATATTTTTCAGCAAGTTGTTCCCACGGAAGCTGTGTGATGTTATAAGTTTTGTTCGTTGCGTATTTTATTGAGTAATACCTGGCAGCCAGCTGAAACAAGACGATAGGTTTCATCAAAATCACCTGTATAAAATGGATCGGGGACATCTTTCCTATATTTGGTCAGGTCAAGAAGCCTAATGATCTTTGGATGTTTAGGCTTCCCGGTTATCCTGTAAATATTTTTTATGTTGCTTTCGTCCATACCGATAATATAGTCGAATTTCCAAAAGTCTTCTTTCTTTAGTCGGCGTCCAACAAGCCCATTAGAAGAGATATTGTATTTCTTCAGAATATCAAGAGTTCCTTCGTGCGGTGGGAAGCCGATTTGCCATGAACTGGTTGCAGCGGAATCAACTGCGATTTTGTTTGTCAAATTTTCTTTTTTGACTAAGTTGCGAAACAAAGCTTCAGCCATCGGTGAACGGCAAATATTCCCCAGGCATACAAATAAAACGTTGATCATGAAGTTAACCCCTTTAATTGTTTTTTTTTCATTTTATTAGTCTTTTTTAAATGAATTATGTATTTACAAAATTTTAGATTGGACAGGTGTGTTGTTTTGCACATCTACAGGCGTTATTAGGGTCTTTTAATACCAAGTTGCTCCTACGATGATAAGAAATATAAACATACAATGATTAGAGCAAAACCAGCTCCGTAAGTACCATCTGCCATGTACAGTGCCTTCTTTTCATTCGTAATCACAAAGTATGTACCAAACAGAAAAATGGAACGGCGCTAGTGCTATTTTTAGAGACTGTTTCCCTGCATCTGAATTGCGAAGAACTTCACTTAAGCTAAAGGGGAATTTCCTTAAAATCTGGCTGCTAATTATGGCGGCTTTACTTAGTGTGCCAGGCATGGCAACTATCTAGGTGGTGAAAGTCCACTGTGGGGGTACACATCGACCAACCACTAAGGAAGCGCAAGGTACTTACCGTGAGGTAAGGGCTGGAGGAAGCGTGGAATAAAATCTTG
>NZ_JMLP01000033.1 GCF_000686805.1 Bacillus sp. UNC41MFS5
TGTAAGTGTCAGCCGAAACCGACTTTCAGCTTTTCCTCATGAGAGAAAAAGGATTATCCGGTATTAGCACCGGTTTCCCGGTGTTATCCCAGTCTTACAGGCAGGTTGCCCACGTGTTACTCACCCGTCCGCCGCTAACCAACAGGAGCAAGCTCCTATTGATTCGCTCGACTTGCATGTATTAGGCACGCCGCCAGCGTTCGTCCTGAGCCAGGATCAAACTCTCCAAGAAAGTTGATTAGCTCATTTGTTACGTTGGCTCATGTTCTTACTATAATAATAGAGAAAACACGATTGTTATTGTTTGTTTGCACGATTTTGTTTGTTTAGTTTTCAAAGAACAATATATCACTATAATTAGCGACAGCGAAATTAATTTTAACACTTCGCCTCGTATAAGTCAACTTCTTTTTGAAATTAACTTCGCCGCCTCAGCGACGAATATTAATATAACAAATAATCTGCATGTAAGTCAACTTCTTTTTGCAAAAAAGTTTAAACGTAAAGAAGTTTTAAAAAGCAACATACTCTCATCACTGGCACCACTCGCTTTCGATAGTTACCGTTGAAGCATTTTTTCCAACGTCAGGGGAACCACACAACTCCTATGGTTACCGCTGAACCATTTTTCCACTCTTCACGGGCATCATACAATCCTGAAACGAATGTGGCGAACAGTGCCTTCACTGTTCGCTTATTTTTTTGAAAAAGTGAAATTCCCCTTTCTAGTGTGTTGAAAAATATCTTAATTACACAAAATACTTAGGAAAGGAGACCTGCAATGGAATTTTTTCTGCTTATACTTTTATTACTTGCTGTCATTGGATTATCTAGTTTCATCCATCACTTTTTGCCATACGTCCCCGTACCGCTGGTTCAAATTGCGCTTGGGGTGCTGCTTGCTTCGCTGCCGTTAGGCATTCATATCCCAATGGAGCCGGAATTGTTTTTCGTATTGTTTATCGCTCCGCTGCTTTTTCATGATGGAAAAAATGTTTCACGGCACGCACTATGGAAATTACGAAAACCTATCCTATTGCTGGCTCTTGGTCTTGTGTTTGTTACCGTATTCGCAATAGGATACTTAATCTATTGGCTGATTCCTTCGATTCCATTGCCAGCGGCTTTTGCGTTAGCGGCCATCCTTTCTCCTACTGATGTCGTTGCTGTAAGTGCCATTTCGAGCCGGGTGAAGATACCGGAAACTATTATGCATGTCCTTGAAGGAGAAGGACTAATGAACGATGCATCTGGATTGGTTGCATTTAAATTTGCGGTTGCCGCAACGGTAACAGGTGTTTTTTCATTAGCTCAGGCAAGCGGGAGTTTCATCGTAATTGCCATTGGCGGTCTGGCTGGCGGTGCACTACTTTCGATTCTAATCATTCAACTGAAAATCTTTATTCGCAGGCTTGGGATGGAGGATGTGACCATCCACATGTTGATCCAACTTCTCACCCCATTCGTGATTTTTTACCTTGTGGAGCATGTTCATCTCTCGGGTATTTTATCTGTTGTTGCGGCAGGCATTGTACATACCATCTACCGGGAACGTGATCAATCCCCTGCGATGAAATTGCAATTGGTTTCACAAAACACGTGGACGGTACTTATCTATATTTTGAACGGCTTGGTGTTCGTCCTATTAGGTCTGCAAATCCCAAGTGTTATAAGTGAAATTTTCAAAGACCCGTTGTTTAATAATTGGGAAGTGAGTAAGTATATTTTCATCATTTCCGCTGCACTTCTCTTCTTGCGCTTTTTATGGATTGGTGCGGCCTGGAAGTGGGAGTGGCTCAAAAGGGAAATCGAAATGCCCTCGATTAGAGCTATTGGTATTATCACTGTTTCCGGAGTCAGAGGGGCGGTTACCCTAGCTGGAGCATTTACCATTCCATATGTTCTAGCCGATGGAACCCCCTTTCCTCAGCGTTCTTTAATTATTTTTATAGCCGCTGGAGTTATTCTTGTGACGCTCATAACGGCCAGTATCTTCTTGCCAATCCTTGCTAGAACGGAAAAAGTAAGCGCCAATGAACAACGGGAAGAAAATGTGCGAGAGGCGCAGCTCCGGACGATTGATTCAGCTATTCGTTCGATTCGTGAATTGATGAATGATGAGAATCGTGGTGCGGCAGTCTCAGTTATCGCCTCGTACAATCAAATCCGAAATCGTCTGAACACTGAAAATAATAAAAACTACGAGCACTTAAAAATACTGGAAACTGAAATTCGGATGAAGGCCTTGGAAGCTGAAGCCAGCTACATTGAAAAATTAAAATTAGAGGGGAAAATAGACCGAGAAACTTATTACTTGTCTGATGAACATATTCAACGGATGAGGCTTGCTGTTACCAATCGGATGCGTTTTAGAAGATTATTTATTGGGACACTGGCTAAAAGAAGTGTATTAAAACTAATTCAATTAATCATGCCAAAAAGCCAGCAACAGCTTGAAACCCGCCAGGCACTATTGAAGAAAATGATTCAGTTGAAAATGAACATGGCTAAAGCTGCCATTAAGTATTTGAATAGTCAGATGACACCTGAAAATGAACACGTCTATTTAGTCATTATCGGAGAATATAGCGAAATGCTCACGAAATTTAAATTAGCAAAAAAGGGGGCCGACACTGCTCATTACAGGCATTTACAAAGAGAATTGCGTGTAAAGGCATTCCAGGCTGAACGAGATGAAATTCAGAATTTGTACGAAGAAGGAGAAATCACCACTGATATCATCCGAAAAGTTCGCAAGCAGATCAATATTCGGGAGGCCTATTGGATGGACGAAAGTAGTTTACATTCTCATTAATGATCACTTAATAAGTTAAATAAAAAATGAGTGAGCTAAATAATACACTCACTCTCAACAATATCTATCAACTGCTTCAATTGCTTTACACTTTGATCTAAAGAAAGTGAATAATAGCGCTGTGTACCTTTTTGTTCAATTTCCACAAGATGGTTATCCCGCATGATTTTTAAATGATGAGAAATTGCCGGGCGCGATAGGTTAGACTGTTCGGCAATTTCATTAACACTTAACCGTTCATGTTCTGCCAACAAAAGAATAATATCCTGCCTTGCCGGATCACTTAAAGCGTTAAATAAAGGAATACATGCCCTGAATACATCAATAGCTTGCTGTGCCATAAAAAAAGATCCCCTTTTTCAAATCTAGTAATTACTTTTCCCCTGCGACATACTTAGCGATTTTAGCGGCTATACTTCTTGGCATAAATTTAGCCCCAATTGCACCTGCCTTATTAAATCCACCAGTAATTATTACGCGTTTCCCATTCATTAATGCGTTATAACCACTTTGTGCGACTATATCAGAGGCCATTGCACTGCTGAACATTTTCGTGCCCTCGACACTCGCAACAGAACCAAAATTAGTCTTCGTTGCACCTGGACAAAGAGTTGTTACAGTGATGGAACTGCCTGACAGCTCCTCAACAAGTGCTTCAGAAAACGAAAGAACAAAAGCCTTCGTTGCATAATACACAGCCATGAGCGGTCCAGGTTGGAAGGCAGCAGTACTTGCAACATTTAGAATTCTGCCACTGTTTTTTTGTTTCATTTTTTGTAAACAGCAATAAGTTAATTCAGATAGTGCGGATACGTTTAATTGAATCATATTTAATTGTTTTTGGATATCCAGTTCATCAAACTTACCCATTAACCCGAAACCGGCATTGTTAACTAGAACATCAATGTCTATTCCCCTATTTTCGATTTCTTCAAATACTTCTTTAGCAGCACCATGGACACTTAAATCCTTAGGGATGATGGTCACTTCTATATTTGTATAGGATTGCTGGATTTCCTTAAGTCTTTTCTCGTTTCTAGCAACTAAGACAAGATTGTAGCCATCATTGGCAAACAGCTTAACAAACTCATAACCTAACCCGCTTGTTGCCCCTGTAATTAATGCCGTCTTCTTCATCATTTATAATCCTCCAATGTTTATTTAATTCACGTGCGTTCAAATGTTTATACGTTTAAATGTTTAAACATATAATAATTAATTACACAACCAATGTCAACATCGTATTAAACAGCAAAAGGCAGGAAGTGTTGGATTTGAACGAAAATTAGACATAGTTTATTTTCTCCAGTACATCCTAAAAAGAAACACCTTGTGCTCGGAGGAGGAAAAGACTTGAACATCGATGATATTATCGTAGCACGCGAGAAAATGAAGGGAATTGTTCACACCACTCCCCTTGATTACTCCAAAACATTTAGTCAGCTCGCTCACAATGAAGTTTATTTAAAGCTTGAAAATCTTCAAAAAACCGGCTCCTTTAAAGTAAGGGGCTCGTACAATAAGCTGAATTCGCTATCTAAGGAAGAACTGGCAAAGGGTGTAATCGCTGCATCTGCTGGAAACCATGCTCAAGGAGTAGCGTATTCGAGTCAAATGCTAGGTGTACCATGCAAAATTGTGATGCCTAAAGGAGCTCCACTTAGTAAAATCCTAGCCACAAAACAATATGGTGCGGAAGTAATTTTAGAGGGGGCAACATTCGATGATGCACTCTCCTATGCATTAAAACTTAAAGAGCAACTCGATGCGACCTTTATTCATGCTTTTGACGATGAGGCGATCATGACAGGGCAAGGTACGGTCGGATTAGAAATCCTCGACCAGCTTCCAGATGTTGAGGCTGTTATTTGCCCGATTGGCGGCGGCGGACTCATAGCCGGTGTCGCTATGGCAGTTAAGGAAAAAAATCCTCATATATCTGTTTACGGTATTCAAGCACTTGCCTGCCCAAGTATGAAGCAGTCCTTGTTTGAAAATAAACCAGTCATGGTGGACTCCACACCGACAATGGCGGATGGAATTGCCGTTAAAAAACCAGGGTTGAAGCCCTTTGAAATCGTTCAAAAATACGTTGATGAAGTTTTTTGCGTCGATGAAATGGAAATTGCCAGGACCATGCTCATGTTGATGGAAAGAAATAAACTGTTAGTAGAGGGATCAGGTGCGGTTTCACTTGCCTCCTTGCTTTACGAAAAGTTAAATATCAAAGATAAAAAAGTGGTGGCTGTGTTAAGCGGCGGAAACGTCGATATGAATTTTATCTCGAGAATTATTGAACGGGGACTAGTTGAGTCTGGCAGATATGCTGATTTTATTATTACCTTAAAAGACAAACCAGGTGAATTGCAACGAGTCTTAAGCTCAATTACCGAATTAGATGCAAACGTTCAAACGGTTAATCTCCACCGGATTGGTAAGGATATTTATCCTGGCTATGCCCAAATCGAGATTTCGGTAGAGACCAAAAACCACGATCATATTGAGCTATTGCATACAGCTCTGACTGAGAAAAACTATCATATAGAAATGGGCCATTGTTAGCGATATATAGAGCTTGGGGCATCCAAGCTCTTTAACATATTTTATACTAGGTAACCAATGATATCCTCGTTCGTACATTGTAGAAAATCTGGGAGATCCTCTCGATTTGAAGTTAATTGAAAATAATAAGTAACATCTTTGTCCTGATAAGATTGATAGCGTAATAAGTTCTTTTCACTCGCAAGTTTACTTATGACTTGTTCAAAAAATTGTCCTTGCGTCATGGTATCCTTCGAACCTAAGTGAATAATCCCTTTTAGTTGATTTTCAATGATGAAGTGTAGTTGTTTTGCTAACTGAACATCTAAAAGATTATTACAGACCAAATTGTTATAGACATCGATTGTTTTATTATTTTTTATATTTTCTTTTATTAAATTCAATCTGGGAGAATTCTTCCCCCAGATTGCAGGGATTCGGATAACCATCACTCGTTCATCCAAAATTTCTTTTAGCATATTCTCACATGTAATTTTGAAATTCCCATAATCTGATTCAGCCATCGGTTTATCCGATTCTGTGTGGGGTTTTAATAAATCACCATCAAATACATTTGTGGTAGAAAAGTAATACACACGACCTCTAGTATGTTGTATTTCTAGAGCCAATTCTTTATGAAACATCAACTGTTGGTTAAAATCTCCTCTTAGACAAGAAATCACGATTTCAGGTTTAATTGATTGTATAATTTCCTTCAACTTGTCGATTTGATGAACTTCCAGTTGGAACTGCTTCTCATCAGGGAGACTGGTTATCGAAGTGGAATAGGTTCCGTATAAATCAAATTCATCTTTAAATTCATTGAGTAAAGCTCTTCCAACAAGCCCGCTTGCACCAAGAATAAGTACTTTTTCCATCACAATTCCCCACCTGCAAAATTGAAAATTTTTTCTATGTAAAAGGCTAGGCATTCTACCTAGCTCTTTGATTCTACAACTTCTTAACAAATTCAGATTTTAAACTCATCGCTCCAAAACCATCAATCTTACAATCAATATTATGGTCTCCATCCACTAAACGGATGTTTTTAACCTTTGTACCTGCTTTTAAAACCGAAGAGCTCCCTTTTACTTTTAAGTCCTTGATGACGGTAATAGAGTCTCCATCGGTTAATACATTCCCATTGGAATCTTTCACAACTTTTTGCTCTTCCTGTTCCACTTCTGATTCTAAGTTCCATTCATGAGCACATTCTGGGCAAACAAACAGACTTCCATCCTCGTATGTATATTCAGAATTACATTTTGGGCAATGTGGCAAATTAGACATTTGTACTATACCTCCATTCATCCCTGTTATTCTAATACATTCAATGGGTTCTAGTCTATAATCCGTTTACGCCTGCAAAATATATTCGTAGCAAGCTACTCCCTCAATTTGCTTAAAACCTTCCTTAATGTATAATGACTGCGCCCGTTCATTTTCTCCATTAACCGAGAGGATGGTTTTTTTGTATTTTTTTTCCTTAGCAAACTGAAGGGCGGTTCTTAACAGAATTCTGCCTAGTCCACGTCCTTGATATTCAGGGATGACAGCAAGCGGGCCTATATTCATAATCGGTGTATTTTCATATTCGTCGTCAGCACCCCTTACGATTCCAACGGGTTTCCCGAGATGATAAAGAATTTTCATTCCGCCTTCTAGGTAATCATTATCTGAAACCATTTTAGCCACCATTTCTAGAGTGACCGGTGTTTCATTTCCCTTTAGGTTCGCAAACCCAGCATTGCGGACTTCACTCCAAATCCCTTCATCTTCTCCTGGTGTAAATGATTTGATACGATAATCATCCGGTATGTTCAAGTCAGGCATATCGCTGTCTTCTCTAACCAGTAAAAAGGCATATCTCTCTACGGAAAAATCTAACCGCTCCATTACCACCATCACGTGTTGATTATTCAAAGGAATAAAAATGTAAAGCTTCCTTAGTCCTTCTGTATGCTTTAACAGTGCCTGCAGCAGCTCCTTATAAATGATGGGCTCCTCATCTTCGGAATGAAAGATTCGAAAGCGGGCCCTCTGTCCACGACGATTGTATTCATCAATAATCAGCGAAGCCGCCCCGATGATATCCCCTTGTTGATCCATCGCAATATAGGTCGGATTTTCGGCATTGGGTGTAAATTCCTTCAGATCTTCTTCATACAAAAAAGAATCATCCACTCCATTCCGATGTTTCTTACAATATTCAACAAAGTCATTAACTCTGTCTAATTTCAAAGCCTCTACCCTCATCTAGACCCAACCCCCGATTCAGAATGCTTTTTCATCTTATATATTCTTGAAAACAGCCTCGATTCCTTGTTTTCACTCTCTAGTAAAAAAAGAGTGCCTGACACCAATTCGGTGAATACCAAATTGGTGTCAGGCACCATTCCATTTTTCCTATTCTAAATTGCTATGTCGGCCGAATGCTAGTGTGTGGTCTACTTCATTGAGTTTGCTGTAAAGCAAACAAAGGGTATCAAATAAAATATGAGCACATTGGTCGAATAATGAACCAAGCGGCTGGATTGTTTTCAATTCATTCTCGCGGCGATATTTTGTTGCCGCTGGTACATGAAGAATCTGGGTTGCCGCTGCTGCTAATGGCGACTCAGGATTGGTAGTCACAGCCATTACTGAACAGCCTAGTGAATTCGTTTTTTCAGCAGTCCAAACCACGTTCTTCGTTGTTCCCGAACCGGAAATCGCCACTAATAGGTCACTTTCCTCTATCGATGGTGTAATCGTTTCCCCTACAACATAGACAGTTGCACCTAAATGCATTAAGCGCATCGCAAATGATTTAGCCATTAATCCGGACCGTCCTTCACCGATGACAAAAATCCGCTTTGCTTTTTGCAATTGAACCGCTAACTCCTGAAGCTGAGCCTCTTCCACTCGGCTAAGGACCGTTTCTACTTCTTTTAAAATAGTAGGAATCACTAACATGTCAATTTCCCCTCCGCTTGTAAAATAACTTGTTTAAATTGTGCCGCCGCCACTGATTGATTTTCCGCTTTTGTTATCGCTGAACCGATAATGACAACCTCTGGGTTCATTGACTCGATAAGATTCTCAATCGAATCCAGCTTAATTCCGCCTGCTGCTGCCACCTGAACCCCTGAGAAATCACTTGGCTTTGTTCCTTGATTTTGACTGCCTAATTCCTCTTGTTGGTCCTTGCTCACGTGCTCGCAAAAAATGGCATCAGTGTATTTTCGTAATGCTCTTTTTTGTTCATCGGACGTATTTAACAGATCAATCATGACCTTTTTTTGATATCGATTGGCTACTTCCATACAAGTATCAATGGTCACAAGTGGAGAAACTCCCATGACCGTTGCAACATCTGCTCCCGCTTCAAAGCAAAGTTCAAATTCATAACGGGCATTATCAATCGTTTTAATATCTGCAACAATTTGTTTATTTGGAAAGGCTTGTTTTATCTCTTTAATACTCGTTACACCAAATTCCTTAATAAGCGAAGTCCCAACTTCAATCCAATCAATGGAATCCTCCACTTTTTTAGTTAATTCGATCCCTTCAGTGATGTCCATTCGATCCAAAGCCAGTTGAATTTTCATAATCAAACTCCTTTTTATGGGTTTGTTAATAAATCGATTTACTAAATCGGTTTATTAAAAGATTATACTTCATTTGTAAGCGTTTTTCAATATGTGCCTGAACCTCATAATGGTGTCAGGCACCAATAAATCTCTTTACATCATTCTGCTCGGAAAGACAAACACTTCAGGGTGTATGTTTTCTTTGTTAATTTGTTCAAATAATAGTTCGGCTGCCTTTTTTCCCATGTCCTTTGCAGGCTGTACGATGAAGGAAATTGGTGCCTCTAGCAAATAAGCGAATGGAATATTATCAAATACAACCAACTCAAGTTCGTTTCCAAGCTTAATGCCCTTTTCCTTTAGAAATTCTAGAACCGCCAGTAAGACACGATCATTTGCAGCAAAGATTGCTGTTGGCTTAACATCTAGAGAAAAGAGTTGCTCTATTTTGCTTTTCAATTCAGGGATACTTGCTTCAATAATGAAATCTGGATTTACCTCGATATCGGAATCGGTTAATGCTTTTTTATACCCTGCCAATCGATCGATACGGGTACTAACCGTCAGAGGCTGCACCACAAAAGCAATATTCTGGTGACCCTTCTCAATCAAATGCTGCACAGCCTTATAAGTAGAATCCGTATTATCGGTAATAATTGAAAATACATCAAGATTCTCCACTTTTCTATCTACAAACACAACCGGATAGCCCTGTTTGACCATGCGTTTGTATAGATCATTATTTTTCCCTGTCGGAAAAATGATAAGACCATCGACCTGCTTTGCTCTTAACATTTCAATGTATTTCTTCTCCTTTTCGGGATCATCATCTGCGTTACAGACAATGGCGTGCAAGTCATGTTTATGACAAAAATCCTCAATCGCACGGCTGATTTCCGTTGAAAAATAATGCGTAATATTGGCGACAATGATTCCCACCATCGAGGTTCGCTTTTGCTTTAGACTTCTTGCGATAAAGTTTGGCTGGTAGCCAAGTTCTTCAATGGCTTCTTCAATTTTACGTTTCGTTTTTTCGCCCATATATTCAAACCGTTTATTTAAGTATTGAGAAACGGTACTTTTCGATACACCGGCTGCTTTTGCTACGTCAGCCATTGTTACTTTTTCCATGCCTATCTTCCTCTTTCCTCTTGGTCACTGACTTCATTTTAGCGGCAAATCTACTAACTTTCCACCACCTAAATAAGTAACAGCTTTGGAAAAAGTTCCAAAGCTGTTACCCTAACATTTTTTAAGCACTCACTTTAACATTTGTTGGCTTACTTTTATCCTTTTTTGCCGATTTTACCGCTAAGATGGTTAAAATTGCTGAAAGGAATAGAGATCCTGCCATAAAGATATATGAAGTACCGAATCCACCGGTAGCATCATTTAAATATCCTACGATATAGGCACCAACAAATGAGCCTAATGCACCCATACTATTGATAAGGGCCATCGCGCCGCCAGCAACATTACGCGGAAGGATTTCAGGAATGATGGCAAAGAATGGACCGTATGGAGCATACATGGCACCGCCCGCAATCACGAGTAAGACAAATGAAATCCAGAAATGTTCTGTTCCAATCGCATAAGAAGCATAGAAAGCGATTGCACCAATCAATAGGAATGGCCAAACAAATGCGTTTCGATTCAATGTTTTATCTGAGAAATAAGAAGCAACTAACATTAGGATAATAGCTAAAATATAAGGAACCGAAGATAACCAGCCTGTTTCTACAATATCCATATTTGGCGCGGCTTTAATAATCGATGGAAGCCACATAACAAACCCATATACCCCGATGCTCCATAAGAAGTATTGCGCACTTAACAAAATAACTGGTTTTGATTTAAAGGCTTCGCCGTAATTTTTAACCGGCTTGATCCCTTCTTGTTCTTTAGCTAATTGTTGTTCAAAATCATTCTTTTCTTGTTCGGTTAACCATTTTGCTTCTCTCGGTTTGTCATTGACAACTTTCCACCAAATAAAAGCCCAAATTACAGCCGGAATTCCTTCAGCAATGAACATCCATCTCCAGCCCACAGAGTTAACTAAATAACCAGAAACAATTGACATCCACAGTACAGTTGCAGGGTTTCCTAAAATTAAGAACGTATTGGCACGAGAACGCTCGGCTTTCGTAAACCAGTTACTTAAAAGGACTAGCATCGAAGGCATTACGGCACTTTCCACGACACCTAGCGCAAAGCGAATCACAAATAACAATTTAATATTCGTGATCATACCTGTAAAGGAAGCTAATAAGCCCCAAGCAATCAACGACCAGAAAATTAGAACCTTCGCGCTCTTTTTCTCGGCAAATGCAGCACCTGGCACTTGGAAAAAGAAATATCCTAAGAAGAATAAAGAGCCAAGTAGGGATGAAGTACCTGCAGTAATGTGCAGATCTTCCGCTAACCCTGAAGCAGCACCGAATCCATAGTTGGCACGGTCAAGGTAAGCTAAACTGTACGTGATAAAAGCAATTGGAATAAGACGTAACCATCGTTGTTTCGCAATCGTTTGTTTCATGTTATTTCACTCCCTCTAATTGATTTTCTATATATTTATCTAACTCTGCTTTGGTTGGATAGCCATCGTTATCACCAGGTGATTGGACCGCTAACGCACCAATCGCATTGCCTCTTAAAACCGCATCCTGAACTTTGAGACCTTCGAGTAATCCACTGATCACCCCAACCGCAAAACCATCGCCGGCACCAACGGTATCAACCACTTTCTCCACATGAAAACCGCGAACGGTACCTTCTACTGTAGCTGTTTTATAAAAAGCTCCTTCAGCCCCAAGCTTAATGACTACCAGCTCTACACCCTTTTCTAAATAGAAGGAGGCGATTTCACGCGGTTCCTTAAAACCTGTTAAGATTTCACCCTCAGCGATGCCAGGTAACACATAATCTGCTTGGAACGCCACCTCATTGATTTCCTTTACCATTTCTTCTTGTGATGCCCAAAGTGTTGGTCTTAAATTCGGGTCAAAGGAAACCTTTTTGCCTTTCTTTTTCATAAACGTTAAAGCGTGTTTTGCAAAGGCTCTTGCACTTTCCGAGAGTGCTAATGGAATTCCCGTCATATGCATGTGCTTTGCACGTTGAAAGTACTCTTCATTAAAATCAGCGCTCTTCAAATGACTTGCTGCCGAGCCTTTCCGAAAATATTGAACCTCTGGGTCTCCTTCTAACACCATCGATTTCAATTGAAATCCAGTCGGATAGTGTTGATCAATCAAAACATGTTCGATGTCAACGTTTTCATTTTTGATCCGTTCGATGACAAATTTTCCAAACGCATCGTTTCCGACTTTACTCGCCCACCCTGAGCGCAAACCTAGTCTGGCAAGCCCGATAGCTACATTCGTTTCTGCTCCGGCAAGTTCTCGGGTAAATTGGCCGACTTCGTGTAAGCTCCCCGGTTGATTGGCCATAAACATCGCCATTGCTTCTCCAAAAGTAATTGTATCTAACTGTTGCATGTTATAGCCTCACCTTCCATAATCATCTGAATAAACTCTTTTGTTCTCTCCTTAGGTTCGATAGGAAACTCAAGCGCTTTTACCATTTCAGATGGAAAACGATTCATGACCTTCTCCCAACTGTGACTTCCGTCTTTTTGCAGTGGTACCGTGATAAACTCTCCATGATCATCTTCTACCTGTTTTAAATGAAGATACTCGACAAATGGTGCGAGTTTGCTGACGGCATCGTCCACATCCTGACCAGAATAATACCAGTTTCCGGCATCAAATGTCATTTTAACTGGTGTGCCCTGCTCGGAGGCGCTTTCAAAAAAGGATGATAAATGATTGATATTCCCTCCATGAAGCGTTTGATCATTTTCAACAAACAATTGAATTCCTTGGTGCTGGTTCAAAAAGGTATTCAGTTCGAAAAGATTGGATTGGCCTTTTAGAAAATGCCCAAGAGAAACCTTAATCCATTTTGCTCCTAGCTCTTTTCCTTCTTGAAAGATCTCGTTTAATTCCGTATCGTTTAACTCTTGATTGGCTTTCCATAAGTCAATAGGGGCCGAGTAAACAGTAAATAGTTGATATTGTTCAATTTCTTGTTTAATTTTATTAAGTGGTGGATCTAGGTCCGACAATAATTCACGTCGAATCTCAATTCCATAAGCACCTGACTCTGCAATAAGCCTAATAAATGAAGTTTGCCCCTTCTTCAATACTTCAAATCTATCAAATGCGTTTATCGGGACAATTACATTATTCATATCAAAATCCCCTTTTAAATAAATACTTGCGATAATCGAATAAATCGTTTTAGTAAACCGATTTAGTAAATCGATTTATACATATTATAAACCCAGTGAAAGCGCTTTTGCAACAAAAAATTTTATTTTTTATTGGTGCCTGACACCAAAGAGGACACCCAAAAAAACACCCCCACTATTGTGGAGGCTCGTAAGTTTATATGGATATTAAGGTATTAATAAAATTTTCCCTGTGCTCTGGCGGCCTTCTAAATAACGATGGGCTTCTTGGCCATCACTTAGTGCAAAGGTAGTTGGTTCGGATATTTTAACCTTTCCTTCCATTAACCACTGGAATAGCTCATTTGAACGAGCCAATCGTTCTTCTCGGGAGGTAAGCACATTCCATAGGTCCCCGCCTGTCAAGGTTTTGGAGGTATCCATTAGCATTCTTGGATCCACTAAAGCTGGGTCCCCTCCTGCCATTCCGTAAAATACAACCGTCCCGCCGATGCGTGTGATATCAAAACTGTCTTGAAGCGTTGAACCTACTGATTCATAGACCACATCGACACCTTTACCATTTGTCGCATCGAGGATTTGCCTCTTCCAATCATCCTTGTACAGGAACACTTTATCCGCTCCCGCTTCTTCTGCCGCCTTCGCTTTTTCCAAGGACGAAGTTAAACCTATAACTGTTCCGCCTAGTAATTTTCCAATTTGAATTAAAAGCTGCCCGACCCCTCCTGCTGATGCATGGACTAGTACGATATCATTCTTTCTCACGGAATAACTATCCTTTGTTAAATAATGAGCTGTTAATCCTTGTAACAGTACGGAGGCTCCTTCCGCAAACGTGATTGTTTCAGGCAGAGGGATTGCCTTTTCCACAGGAACCGCTACGAACTCCGCATTTGCATGCGGTACATCGGCAAACGCAATCCGATCGCCCATGCGGATGCCTTGAACATTTTCTCCAACCTTTGCAACGATTCCTGCCCCTTCATACCCTAAAATAAAGGGAGGCTCTCCCTCGAGATGGTAGTTACCTTTTCTTCTATATATATCGGCGAAATTTAGGCCAATTGCTTTCATATTAAGGAGTATTTCATCTGGACCGATGACAGGCTCCATGATTTCTGCATACTCCAGGACCTCTGGCCCGCCAAACGAATTAAACACTAATGCTTTCATATTGTATTACCTCATTTAAACTAATTTTGCACTACGCTCTTATTAAATAGAATTGTATTATGGATTGCAACTAAAGGACCTTGTTCTGTATTCAATTAATACCTGGGATTTCTCTGGAATGATATTTCTCTAAGCTTCTTTTTGATAAAGCGGAAGAGAAGAATTAATAATACGGCAGTAACTGGATAGAAGGGTATGGAATAATAGAACTTCCAGCCGGTATACGTCAGGGCATCATTCTTCAGACAAACCCATTCAAATAGTAAGGAAAATCCCGTCCAACAAAGAATATACCAAACCGTTTTTTGTCCATAGAGTTCAAACTTATCGTAGCCGAATAAGAAAAGTAAGGAGGCACATGGGTACATGAACAGATGATATAATGCACCCGACAACTCATATGTTGGGTTATCACCATAAATATAAAGCTTAAAGGGTGTGGCGAGAAGAAAATAATCAATCGTTGACACCCATCCGACATTACCTATCCAAATAATAATCACCATAATTGCTGGAAAGTACTTTCTTATCGGTAAAAAAAGACAAATAATCATTGCAGTGGTTAGGATGAAAAACCATTCATTCCAATCAAAGGTAACATTCATACACGCCAGTCTCCTTTATAAAGGATCCTTCGAAACCATTGCATAAATACAATTAATACACACAGATCAAACATCCAAATCGATACTGACCACCAAATACGCCAATGTATATGGATAAGCACGCCTAAATAATCTGCTAAATATTCCATCCCTGTTAATAGGATAATAAAAGATATCATTAATAGCAGTTTTCTCAATAGTGTGGTTAGGATGAGAAAAAAGTGAAGAAAGATAACCATAAGTATTGGAAATAGTATTATACGGTTTAGGTCATGGGAAAATTCATAGCTAAGGTTCTCAGGGATGATTAACGTTTTAAAATTCATATAGCAGAGAGCCGAGAAGTTTTGATATAGATAGGAACTAACCGTCCAATAAACGATGACTTCAAGAATATGAAGCATTTTCTTTTTTCTAATAAAAAGAAATAAAGCAAGCACATTTAAGACGATATAGAAGAATAAAACCATTCAAGATGACTCCTTTGATGTTTGCCTATTCCTTTTTGATTTAACAATCCCTTTTCTTTTATCTTGTCATATTCATCGTAATTTATTTGGGTTTATTCTATCTTTACATTTTAACTTGCTTCATTTGTCCGATTAAGATACGCTTCATTCAGACCACTTAGACAAGGAGATATTAATATATGGATAGAAACAAATTTTCGGCGATTGCCCACCGCAATCATGCCTTTAGTAATCCTATTAGCGAAAAAAAGATAATGAAAATGCTTGATATTGTCTCTCCGAAAGCCTCTGACAAAGTGATTGATATTGGAGCAGGAAAGTGTGAACTGTTAATTCGCTTAGTGGAAAATTACAAGGTATCTGCCACTGCAATCGAATTGTATGAAGGGGCCATCGAGGAAGCAAAGCGGAAAGCAAGCAGCAGAATTCCTGAGGGCAGGATTGAATTTATCGTGGATGATGCCACCTCGGCGATCGAAAGATATGAGGAAGATGGGTATGATTTTGGCATTTGTATCGGTTCAACCCACGCATTAGGTGGACTTGAACCCACCCTACAGACATTAAAACGTCTAGTTAAGAAAAATGGCTACATTCTGATAGGCGAAGGATATTGGAAACAGACTCCAAGCCCTGAATATTTAGAAGCGCTCGGAGGAGCAGACGAGTCAGAATGTAAAACCCATGCGGATACTGTTAAGGCTGGCGAGGAATTAGGATTAATCCCGCTTTGGTCTTATGTTGCCAACGATGATGATTGGGATGATTACGAGTGGCTATATTCGATGTCCATTGAGAACTATTGTCTTGAGAATCCAGATGATCCAGATTGTGATGCGATGTTGGAGCGGATTCGAACTTGGCGTCGGACATATTTGACCTGGGGCAGGGATACGTTGGGATTCGGTTTGTATTTGTATAGGAATAACAATAACAATAACAATAACCATAACAAAAACAATATCAAATAGTACCTCCCAAGCCTTATATACCAAGGCTTCAACACTATTTAATCAAACGTTTGATTAGTTTTTCAGAGGTATTTTCCGACCTATTTTAATCAAACGTTTGATTAGTTTTTCCTCAAAAAAAATTCTCACACCATAAAAGTCCTTCAATACCATGGTCTCTCCTCCATTTAATCAATCGGTTGATTAGTTTTTTCAAAAACACGCTATTCACCATAAATCCATGCATACGAAGGCTTCAACCCGTTTTAATCAAACGTTTGATTAGTAACACCCATTAGACTTCTAGGACCACATCTGTTACACTATAATAGTTACCCAAGGTAATTATTACTCTAGCTAACTATCCAACTTATTCGGGGTGATTTAAATAAAGACTTCACAAAAATTCTTTCACCAATTATTGATGCTCTACCGTCCGTTTGAAAATAAATTGAATTTCCATTTGGCTGAGCATCAACTTCACAGAGCGCAATGGTCTATTTTTCACTGCTTATCCAATAATGGACCTGCTACATTGGTGGAACTTTCTCATTATTTATATGTAGAAAAGCCCACAGTTACTCGAACTATCAATCGGTTAGAAGAACTGGGATATGTCGAACAGGTTCCTAGCAACGATAAACGTGAAAAGCGGATACAGCTGACAGAACTAGGAAAAAAAGTATATATGGATGTTCGTGTCACGATTGATCAATTTGAAAATGACATTTTAAAAGGAATCTCAGCGCACGAACAGCTTGAAGCCATCCGGATTATGGGAATCATTCGAGATAATATTATTAAGTAAGGGGTTAAATAACGTGAATCAATCAAGAGCTAAACTTTGGACTAAAGATTTTACGATTGTTTCCGGGGTCAATTTTTTCGTCACTTTAGTCTTTTATTTATTAATTGTCATCATTGGTGTTTATGCAGTAGACGAATTTCATGCTTCTACGAGTCAAGCAGGTCTTGTCACAGGAATCTTTATTGTCGGTTCATTAATTGGCAGGTTATTGATTGGCCGATTTATTGAGTCTATTGGACGGAAGAGAACATTAATCATTGGTACCGTCTTTTTTATTTTGACACTTCTTCTATATTTTCTTAATTTCGGGATTACCTTCCTGCTTATAACACGCTTACTCCATGGGATTGCAGCTGGAATGGTCGGTACAGCAACAGGTACGATAGTGGCCCAGATTATCCCTGCTTCACGGAAAGCAGAAGGGATTGGCTATTTCAGCATGAGTGCAACACTGGCTACCGCAATTGGCCCATTCATTGGTCTTTACATGACCCAGCATACAGACTTTCAAATGATATTTATTTTCTCACTTGTATTAGGATTCATTAGTTTGATCACAGCGTTCTTGGTAAATGTGCCACAATTGGAAGGAACACCCCAACCAACTGAAACAAAAGGATTTAAGCTTTCTAATTATATTGAGCCCAATGCACTGCCAATTGCAGTTATCACACTAGTAGTAGCTTTTTGTTATTCCAGCGTTCTTTCATTTATTAACTTCTATGCGATAGAAATTGACTTAGTAAGCGCGGCAAGTTTCTTTTTCTTAGTTTATTCCATTGCCGTATTGTTATCACGCCCCCTTTCCGGCCGTATAATGGATTTAAAAGGGGCAAACTATATTATGTATCCATGCATTATTGCCTTTGCCGGTGGTTTGTTTCTGCTTAGTACTGCGAGAGTCAGCACTATTTTATTAGCAGCTGGCGTATTAATCGGCCTTGGTTTCGGTAACTTGCAATCAAGTACCCAAGCAGTAGCAGTAAAACTAACTCCACCCCATCGGATGGGATTGGCAACTTCCACTTTCTTTATCTTTCTTGATGCTGGTCTGGGGTTCGGTCCATACATCCTCGGGTTTATTATTCCGTTAACAGGCTATCGTACTTTGTATGTCATCTTAGGTGCAGTCGTTCTCGCATCGATGGTTCTTTATCACTTCCTGCACGGTAAGAAAGAACTTCCAAGAAGAACCATGTTGAATGAACCAACGCCTGGCACTCATTGATTTCTAGCATCACCCTTCAAGCGGCAGACATAAAACCCGTCTTAAGCAAATATGATTAACATAAGAATCCTAAATAAAGGGGGTCGGTACATTTGGTAATTTTTAATAAAATTGCATTATCCTTCGTAGTTTTCTTTTCCATCAGTATGATCATAAATACTTATTTAGGAGAAAAGGAACAGATCCAATCGGATGTTATTTATTTTGTGATGAACGGGTTTGCATATATTGTATCTGCATTAGAAGTGGAAAAAGAAAAACAGGGATTAGAAACTGCATAGATTTGGCAAATATAGTTCCTTTTCCCTCTTGAAACAAAAGGAATATTCTGATATATTTATTATCAATTATATATTTTTCTTGCTTCAATACTTTTGAAGTGAGGATAGAGGCGCAAAGACCATTAGTACGCAACTGGAGGATAATGAGGTCCAACGATGGCTGTGAAAAGGGGAATTTGCCGAAGTTTCATTGATTCTCATTTATCATGAAGCTGGTTCTGCTATTGAAAAAATACAGAACTGTCATATAGGAGACTATATGGAGGGCTATCTTACGCACGGGAACTTAGTTATTTATGTTTCTACTGCAACAGTGAACCCTCACTGTTGCTTTTTTGCGTTGAATTTTGAATGGCCTTGCCCACCTCTAAATTTTATAAAAATTTATTAAAAGGGTGAGAAAAGATGAATTTTGGCCAAGTTTTAACCGCGATGGTTACACCATTTGATCAAAATGGCGAGGTTGATTTTAACGCAGTAAGAAGATTAGTAGATTATTTAATTGATAATGGGACGGACGGGCTCGTCGTTGCTGGTACAACAGGGGAATCTCCAACCTTAACGACGGATGAAAAAATCGCTCTATTTAAAGCGGTTGTCGTCGCAGCGAAAGGAAGAGTTCCTGTCATCGCTGGTACTGGCTCAAATAACACGCGGGCTTCTATCAGTTTAACAAAGCAGGCCGAAGAAACAGGTGTAGATGGGATTATGCTCGTTGCTCCATACTATAACAAACCTTCCCAAGAAGGTATGTATCAACACTTCAAGGCAATCGCTGAATCTACATCATTACCGGTTATGCTTTATAATATCCCTGGCCGAAGTGCGGTCAATCTATCGGCAGAGACCATTGTTCGCCTTTCCCAAATCGAGAATATTGTCGCTGTAAAGGAAGCAAGTGGCAACCTGGATGCTATGGCTACTATTATAAGCCAAGCTCATAGTGATTTTACCCTTTATAGTGGGGATGACAGCTTAACATTGCCGGTTTTAGCGATTGGCGGTGCTGGAGTTGTATCCGTTGCTTCCCATGTAATTGGCAATGAAATGCAAGAAATGATAAATCATTTTAAAAATGGTCGCGTCCAAGAAGCTGCTCACTCTCATCGCCAACTTCTGCCTCTTATGAAGGCATTATTTACGGCCCCTAATCCGGCCCCAGTGAAAGCAGCCCTGAACATGAGCGGGGTGCAGGTTGGTGGACTTAGATTGCCATTACTCCCTTTGAGTCATGAGGAGGAAAAGGCATTGCAAGTGGTTTTACCTGAACACCAAGTCAAAACATTAATTTAATTTGCTTGTAGGCTGTCGACACACTGGGAATTCAGTGCTGTTGGCAGCCTTTTATTTTAGGTCATTGACTAAAAAAGTTTTCACTCTCCCCTTCCAATAAAGTCTAACCAAAAGGGCATACTATTCATATTTACTTGGAATAGGGAGGATATTTACTTGCAAACCAATAATCAGCAATTATCCATTTTCGCTTTAGGCGGCATCAATGAAATCGGTAAAAACATGTATGTGGTTCAATACGAAGACGATATTTTTATCATTGATTGCGGTGGTAAGTTTCCAGATGAGAGTTTATTAGGAATTGATTTAATTATCCCCGATATTACCTATTTAGTAGAAAATCAGGAGAAAATCCGTGCTTTGATTGTCACTCATGGGCACGAGGACCATATTGGCGGGATTCCGTATATTTTAAGAAAATTGAACGTCCCTATTTACGCTACCCGCTTTACATTGGGACTCATTGAACTAAAAATTGACGAGCACCGGTTGAATGGAAACACAAAGCTCGTGACCGTTGATTCTAATTCCAAACTTGAGTTTGGGAAGACAACGGTTTCCTTCTTCAGAGTGAGTCACAGTATCCCGGATTGTCTCGGCATTGTTTTTCATACTCCAGAAGGGAATGTCGTTCATACCGGAGACTTCAAGTTTGATTTAACACCGGTAAATAATCAACATTCCGATATTCATAAGATGGCTGATATCGGTGAGCAAGGTGTCTTAGTTTTAATATCAGAGAGTACCAATGCGGAGCGTAAAGGGCTAACACCTTCCGAGCAAATGATTGGGGACAATTTGGATGAAGCTTTCATGAAAGCGGAAGGGAAAATCTTTATATCTACCTTTGCCTCGAATGTAAATCGTGTCCAGCAGGTCGTCGCCTCTGCCATAAAATCCAATCGAAAGATCGCCCTTCTTGGCCGTAGTATGGTAAATGTCGTCTCTGTTGCGATGGAGCGCGGGTATCTAAATATGCCCGAGGGGATGCTTATCGAAGCACGGGATGTTGACCAACTGGCGCCTGAAAAGGTTGTGATTCTTTGTACCGGAAGTCAGGGGGAGCCAATGGCGGCCCTTGCTCGACTGGCAAGCGGGAACTACCGGGATGTATCCATTTATCCTGGGGATACAGTTATCTTGGCTGCCTCACCCATACCAGGCAATGAAAAGGACGTTTCAAAGATCATCGACAATTTATTTCAACTAGGGGCTAAAGTCATCTATGGCTCGGGTAGTTCAACGGGTATGCATGTTTCAGGGCACGGTTATCAGGAAGACTTAAAGCTGATGCTTACCTTAATGAAACCGACCTATTTTATTCCGATTCATGGTGAATATCGAATGCTGCATCATCACCGGTTGTTAGCTGAGTCGGTGGGCGTAGAAAAAGGGAATACATTTATTATTAAAAACGGCGATGTGGTTGATATCGAAAATTCCGTTGCCCGTCAAACTCGGTCAATTCCTGCTGGGGATACGTATGTAGACGGGATGGGAGTTGGCGACGTTGGGGACATTGTGCTCAGGGACCGGAAGCAGCTTTCTGAGGATGGAATGCTCGTGATTGTGAGCACCATTAGTAAAGGAGACCGGAAGATCATTTCTGGACCTGACACCATTACCCGCGGGTTCGTCTATGCCCGTAACTCAGATCAGCTCCTTAAAGAGATTAACCGACTTGCTAAGAAAACCATTAATGACCTCCAAAGTGAAAACATCCGCCAATGGAATGTCATCAAACAAAACATCAAAAAAAGCGTCGGACAATACGTATTCGCCCAAACAAAAAGAAAACCGATGATCCTCCCTATTATTATTGAAATATAAAAAAGGGTGTCAGGCACCATGTGAAATTTTCACATGGTGCCTGACACCCAATTTTTTTACCCCGTTGGCAATTTCATTTTATCTAATATGGTGGTGAGGTAGTTTCTGACTATGTTGGTTTTTGTTTGTTCCTTGAGGCGCAGTTGGAATACTTCCATATCTTGTTTTTGGTCAATCGTGTCTTCGTCGATTAGTTCCTCGCAATAAATTTTATTTCCATTATTAATACTGCGAATCGAACTTGCTAATTCCTCACTAGGGCTATCCTTCAATAAAAACCCACTTACCTCCGCCTGTAACGCACGCTGATAATATCCACTTCGAGCAAAGGTGGTTAGGATAATCACCTTACAGCCAAATGACCTTAAAGCTTCTGCCGCCTCAAGACCGCTCATTTCAGGCATCTCGATATCCATGATACAAATATCTGGCTGAAGTTGGTGGACTAGTGCCAGCGCCTCTTCCCCATTGCTTGCCTGACCGACCACTTCCATGTCCTCTTCCAAATTCAAGAGAGAACCCATTGCTCCAAGCAGCAGTTCCTGATCCTCAGCAATAACTATTCGAATCATGTCAGTTCTCTCCTTAACTGGCAGATGTTATGTAAATAACAACTCCCCTTAATGAAGGGGAGTAAGCCTGTAATAATGGTTTAGTTAGTTATTAGATTTCCGGTTTCACTTGTTGCACGGAAAACCTTTTTTTAGCCAAAGCTTTGACTTCTCTAAAGCTCACAAAATTCTTTCTTTCCTCATCCCATAAACGGAATCGAAGAGACTTTAAGCTTGTAGCAAGCGTAATCGTCGGAACCTTTTGTAAAGGAAGCGTATTTTTGTGTGCCTCTTCCAATTTATAGTTAGGAACCCGTGGGCTTAAATGGTGCACATGGTGAAAGCCAATATTTCCAGTCAACCATTGCAAAACTTTTGGAAGTTTATAGAATGAACTACCTTCAACTGCTGCTTTCACATATTCCCATTCTTTATCTTCTTCAAAGTAAGAATCTTCAAAAGTGTGCTGTACGTAGAACAACCAAATACCTGCAGCTCCTGAAATCATGAAAATCGAACCCTGTACTAATAGAAACGACTGCCATCCGATTGCCCAACAAAGTAAACTAATCAAAGCAACAATCAGAACATTGGTTAAATACGTGTTGTTACGTTCCTTCTGTTTTGCACCTTTACGGTTAAATCGATTTTTAAGAAGAAACACATAAATCGGGCCTAATCCAAGCATGACCAATGGATTGCGATAAAAACGATAAGCTAAACGAATTCTAAGTGGTGCAGCTAAATATTCATCTACTGTAAGTGTCCAAATATCACCAGTTCCACGTTTATCCAAGTTACCACTTGTTGCATGATGAACAGAATGCTCATGTCCCCATTGATCAAATGGGAAGATGGTTAACACACCCATGGCTGTCCCAACGATTCGGTTGGCACGGCGGCTTTTAAAAAAGGAATGATGGGTACAATCATGAAATATGATGAAAATCCTAGTTAATAATCCTGCGGATATTACAATCGGAACCAATGCTAACCAATAGGAAACCGATAGGCTTAAATAGGCTAAGTACCATAATGCAATAAATGGCACGACAGTATTGATAATCTGCCATACACTTTCTTTTGTCGTCGATTTTTCAAAGGGAGCTACTTGTTTTTTTAGAGTTTTCGAATTTTGTAAGGTCATTTTTTTGAATTCCCTTCCTTCTTTGTGTCGTTATAACAAAGTATAGAGAAAGAAGTTTGTACTTGTTAGTAGCAGGTGTCATGTGCAGGATATGACAAATGTCACATTACAATAATATTTTTCAGCAAAAAAGTGCCTGACACCATATATAGCAACGCTTTTGGTGTCAGGCACTTTTTTTTAAGATAATTTTACAAATTTATTTGGGTGAATCAACTATATCGAGTATAATGAAGCAGTTCAGATTATGCATATGATATTTCTTTGCGAGAAATCCTATAGATAAGCCGGATAATACTAATAAACGAGGTTAATACATGAATGAAAAAAGCTTTACGAATTATCATTTAAGTGACGAAATCAAAAGAGCATTGACCATTTTAAAATATGACACTCCTACCGAGGTCCAAACCGAAGTCATTCCCTTAGCATTGAAGAATCAAGATCTAGTCGTAAAATCGCAAACAGGCAGCGGTAAGACTGCCTCTTTTGCTATCCCTATTTGCAACATGATTAACTGGGAAGAAAGAAACCCACAAGCATTAATCCTTACCCCAACGAGAGAACTTGCGGTTCAAGTGCGTGAGGATGTGACGAATATTGGCAGGTTTAAACGGATTAAGGCAATGGCCGTTTATGGGAAAGAACCATTTTCGAAGCAAAAAGAAGAACTCCAGCAGAAAACGCATGTCGTTGTCGGGACACCAGGACGTGTCATGGATCATATTGACCGAGAAACTCTCATTCTTGATGAAATAAAGTATCTTATTATCGATGAAGCAGATGAAATGCTTAATATGGGGTTTATCGACGAAGTCGAAGCGATTATAAAAGAACTTCCTTTAGACCGAGTCACTATGGTCTTCTCAGCTACCTTACCGGAGGATGTTGAAAACCTCTGCCATAAGTATATGAAAAATCCTGTTAATATCGAGATTGCATCAACCGGGGTCACGACGGATACGATTGAACATCTGTTAATCGAGGGCAAAGAGGAAGACAAACTTTCCCTTCTCAAAGATGTAACAGTTGTCGAAAATCCAGATAGCTGTCTTATTTTTTGCCGGACAAAGGAACATGTGGATACCGTATATTCGGTATTGGAAGAATCGAATTATTCTTGTGAACGACTTCATGGAGGATTAGAACAACAAGATCGGTTTGCGGTAATGGATGGCTTCAAAATGGGAAATTTCCGCTACCTCATCGCCACGGATGTGGCCGCACGCGGAATTGATATTGATAATGTAACCCTCGTCATCAACTATGACGTCCCTATGGAAAAAGAAAGCTATGTCCACCGCACTGGGAGAACGGGGCGTGCCGGAAATGAGGGAAAAGCGATTACCTTTGCCACACCATATGAAGGGAAATTTGTTCGGGCGATAGAGCGCTATATTGGCTTTGAGATTCCTAAGATGGAAGCTCCAAAACCCGATGATGTTGCAAAAGGAAAAGAAGCCTTTGATGAAAAAATCAGCGGCCGCCGCGTTGTGCGAAATAATAAAACAGCCCGGATTAACCAAGGCATTATGAAACTCCATTTCAACGGCGGAAAAAAGAAGAAGATGCGCGCAGTCGATTTTGTTGGGACAATCGCAAAAATTCCTGGTGTCACAGCCGATGATATTGGCATTATCACCATCCAGGACCAAATGACCTATGTTGATATTTTGAATGGCAAGGGCGCACTCGTCTTACAGGCGATGGAGAATGCCACCATTAAAGGGAAGAAACTAAAGGTTAGCAAAGCCCTAAAATAACATTTTATTTAGAGCGATTATCCAAGATAATCGTTCTTTTCATTTGTACCCTAACATAAAATCCCCTCTGTTCTGGAATGTAGTAGTTGCTCCCTATTTAATTGTTGCTGGCTCTGATGCGAGACAATATGATCGTATTTCTAGTAATATGGATACCGCTATCGGGCGGTATTCTTTTTTTATTCATCTTACATAAAAGGATAAATTTTGAAGAAAATAACGTTATTACTGTTCTTAGGAGGCTATATTTTGCTAGAAAAAGCTTTCGTAAAGACACGGCTGATTTTTATTGTGCTTTTTGTTGTATTCATCACCACTAGTGAACAAAGTAATGACGTATTAGCGTTCACTAGTCAGGTGCTCCAAAGGGGTTCAACAGGAGAAGATGTTATTGAGTTGCAGTCACGACTCAAATATAACGGCTTTTATACAAGTAATGTAGATGGTGTATTTGGCTGGAATACATATTGGGCCGTACGGAATTTTCAAGATCAATTTGGTCTTCCTGTGGATGGTGTTGTCGGCGCTACAACAAAGGCAGCTATTGTGAAAGCAACAAAGTATGAAAAAACTGATTCATCAGGTAACAATTCTGCTAATGTAACAGGCGGTTTTTCACAAAATGATATTCAATTAATGTCAAACGCTGTTTACGGTGAATCACGTGGAGAGGAATACACTGGACAGGTCGCTGTTGCAGCAGTTATTTTGAATCGGGTCAGCCACTCATCGTTTCCAGATACGGTTGCAGGTGTCATCTATCAACCAGGAGCCTTTACTGCAGTGGCAGATGGCCAGATTAATTTAACACCCAATGCGACTGCGAAGAAAGCAGTTATGGATGCTATCAACGGCTGGGATCCTAGTGGCGGAGCCATTTATTATTTTAATCCTGATACCGCGACAAGTAGTTGGATATGGAGTCGGCCACAAATCAAAAGGATTGGTAAACATATTTTTTGCAAATAGTGTATGTAAAAAAAAACGACTTAGAAGTTGTAAGAAACTTCTAAGTCGTTTTTATGATGGGCCTAAATGGACTCGAACCATCGACCTCACGCTTATCAGGCGTGCGCTCTAACCAGCTGAGCTATAGGCCCATATTGGAGCGGGTGATGAGAATCGAACTCACAACATCAGCTTGGAAGGCTGAGGTTTTACCACTAAACTACACCCGCAGTTTAAAAATTAAGAAAAATGGCTGGGCTAGCTGGATTTGAACCAACGCATGTCGCAGTCAAAGTGCGATGCCTTACCGCTTGGCTATAGCCCAATACTATAAAATAAATGGGGCGACTGATGGGAATCGAACCCACGAATGCCTGAACCACAATCAGGTGCGTTAACCACTTCGCCACAATCGCCAAAATAATCTATATATCAATAGCAGGAAACCTACTAGAAAAAAATGGCGGTCCGGACGGGACTCGAACCCGCGACCTCCTGCGTGACAGGCAGGCATTCTAACCAACTGAACTACCGGACCAGAGTTTTTTCAAGCTATGCTTGAAAATAACTTAATTGCGGGGACAGGATTTGAACCTGCGACCTTCGGGTTATGAGCCCGACGAGCTACC
>NZ_JMLP01000034.1 GCF_000686805.1 Bacillus sp. UNC41MFS5
TGCATGTATTAGGCACGCCGCCAGCGTTCGTCCTGAGCCAGGATCAAACTCTCCAAGAAAGTTGATTAGCTCATTTGTTACGTTGGCTTAGCTTCATAATTGAAACTAAAATTTATTGTTTGTTTGCACGATTTTGTTTGTTTAGTTTTCAAAGAACAATTTATTTAATCGCCCAAAAGCGACTTTATTAATATATCACCCACAAAACATAATGTCAACAACTTTTTTCGAAGTTCTTTTATGTCAGCAGCGACGTTTATTAATATACCAAGATACTTATTTATTGTCAACGGTTCGTGCATAAAAAAATGAAGTTTTTTCTTATCCCTTTTTCCTATCCTTCTTTCCTCTTCTCATATACTTTAGACAATCATGGGGAGAAGCCACCCTTCGAAAGAGGGTAAATAATACTTTATATCTTTCTTCCATTGCTCTCTTTACTATATGATCTATACGATCATCTCTTAAATCAAAAAGGATTTCATCCATCTCTCTTTTAATAAGGTATTCCATTTCTTTTACTTCCTTATCATTTATTAGAAGTCCAAACATTGAATAACCTCCAGGTAATATCTAGTTATTGTAGTATTTTCCAATTATTGAGATTTTATTATAAGATTTTCTATTCATATTTTAAAAAAAGTCCGCATAGGTTGAGATAAGGACAGTATTGGACGAGGTGGGGACGATGAAATTTTTTGTATTTAACGGGAAGTCTTTTAAGAACATTTCACTTATTTTAATTGCGGCATTTTTTACTGCATGGTTTCTCTACATAGAGAACCTTACACAAATCCCTGTATTTTCAACAAAGGATGGTCCGAAAGCTATTTATAGAGGGGAGAAGGGTCTTGCCCTTACTTTTAATATCGGTTGGGGCGATGAAAAGGCAGAGCCTATTTTAGATACCTTAAAGAATGAAAATGTAAAAGCAGCTACTTTCTTCTTAGCTGGTTCGTGGGCCGAGCGGCACCCAGACATTGTTAATAAAATCATAAAGGATGGTTATGAAATCGGTATTCTTGGCTACGAATACAAGGACTATCGGGACTTAGAAGATGTAAAAATTGGCCAAGATATCTCAAAAGCACAAGAAGCCTTCAGGAAACTAAATATGAAGGATATTAAATTACTCCGCGCTCCAACCGGTCATTTTGATGAGCGGACTTTAAAAATTGCCAAAAGATATGGATATACAGTAGTCCATTGGAGTGTCGATTCAAAAGACTGGAATAATCCTGGAATCCCAGCCATTGTCAAAAACGTTGGTAAAGCAGACAAAGGCGATATCGTTCTGCTTCACGCTTCCGATTCAGCAAAGCAAACGGCAAAAGCCCTGCCGTTAATTTTAAAGGAAATTCGCCAAAAAGGGTTTAAGCTTGTTTCCGTATCAGAAATGATAGCTAACGGTGAGGCCAGTTCAAAAGAAATTAGATAAACACAAAAAAACCGTCCAACTTATTAAATGGACGGTTTTTTTGTCTTTTTCTTGTTTTCAGGTTTATTATTTTTCACACTTTGGGATTGGCTTGCCCTCTTTTGTCTATCCTGCTGTGATTGCAGGTTTAATTTATGCAAAATTAAAAGCTGGTAAGCATTACATGCCATTAATGCAAACATCATGAGGTAAAGCCAGCTCTTTTCATTTACACGAAGTACTGGTACCCACTCAACTAATGTAACCACAATCATAAAGAACATGGCAGGAATAAACGCATCCCGATTAGTCTGTTTTACTTTATACCATGCTGCCGCCAACGCAGCAACTAATAGGATGATAGCTGGACCAAAGTATGGGAAAACAGAATCACTCGGGTCAGCAAAATTTTCGTATCGCAGATAAACTAAATCAAATAAACCAAATAGAATAAGCACGATTTGAACAGCATTCCACAATGAAACAGATTTAAAGATCCCTAAACCGAAACGGTGAACCGTTAAATATGCAAAAAAGCCCATTTGGCTAATAACACTAAACAAAAAGCCCATGACAATTAACCAAATCAATGTCGACAAAATATCAATGAGTTTAAATTCAGTAAAATAGGGCTCAAACTCATTCCAGCGAACAATAAAGCCCACAATAGCCGTTGTGAGTCCTCCCACTAATAATGTGTTTAAGAAAAGTTTTACCCAATTACGGCTTGTCACACTATAAACCTCCATAATACGAAAATAATCAATATTATGATTGTACCAAGCCAAATTTGAAAAATCCATAATTTATGATTTCATACGAATAATCTTTCACAAGTTACAACATGCTAAACTTAAGGATTTTTATGTGAAAGGGGCTTATTAATGAAAGCAAAAAGCATGTTGCTCCTCCTGCCCATCATGGTGTTCTTGACAAGCTGTTCTTCCAATGAATCCAGCGGCGGAGGACAAGTTGATTACGAACAAACGAAAAAGATGGTAGTTGATATTCTTAAAACAGATGATGGTAAGAAAGCACTCCAAGAAGTAATGTCCAGTGATGGCATGAAAGAAAAGCTCGTAATGGATCAAAAAGTAGTCTCTGATACGATCCAGCAAACACTTACATCAGATAAGGCAAAAGATTATTGGAAAGAAACGTTTAGTGACCCAAAATTCGCACAAAGCGTTTCAAAAAACTTGAAATCTGAAAATAAAAAATTACTGAAGGAATTAATGAATGACCCCGAATATAGAGGGATGATGATTGAAGTTTTTAAAGAGCCGGAAATCCAAAAAGAGATGGCAGATGCATTAAAAAGCAAAGAGTACCGGGCGCATCTACAGAAGGTCATAACAGAAACAGTAGATAGCCCCTTGTTTAAAGCAAAAATACAAGAATTACTCTTAAAGGCAGCAGAAGAAGCGAATAGCAAATCCGCTAGTAAAAGCCAAAGTTCCGACAGCGGCAGTAAAACCGACACAGGGAGCTGAGGTAAATTATTTATCTAAACCCCTGCTATCCAAAAAAAGAGAAACCTTTTCCAGAACAGAAAAGGTTTCTCTTTTTGCATTTATTTATTTTTTAGTAAGGCAGTTACTTTTTCAGCAATGTCTAAATAAATTTTTCCAGTCTGATGGTCTTCTTGATAGATTGATGGAGCAAAGTCTTCGTCGTTCCAATCCGGCTGGTTAAGAGGCAAACGTCCAAGAACTTCAGTATTCAATTCTTCAGCTAATTTATCTCCGCCGCCTTGGCCAAATACATATTCCTTTTCACCAGTCAGCTTACTTTCAAAGTATGCCATGTTCTCAATAACACCAAGAACTTCATGGTCGGTTTTCAGTGCCATCGCACCAGCACGTGCTGCAACAAACGCAGCTGTCGGATGTGGAGTAGTAACGATAATTTCTTTACATGCCGGCAGCATGGTATGAACGTCTAAAGCCACGTCCCCAGTACCTGGCGGCAAATCTAATAATAGATAGTCGATATCGCCCCACTCTACTTCACTAAAGAAGCTGTTTAACATTTTTCCTAACATAGGTCCACGCCAAATAATTGGTGAATTGTCTTCAACAAAGAAGCCCATTGAAATGACTTGGACGCCAAAACGTTCTACAGGGATAATCTTTTCTCCTCTGACTACAGGTCTTTGTGTAATTCCCATCATATCAGGCACACTAAATCCATAAATATCGGCATCTATTAATCCAACCTTTTTGCCTAGGCGTGCAAGAGCGACAGCAAGGTTCACTGACACCGTTGATTTACCGACACCGCCTTTTCCACTTGCAATGGCAATGAAGGTGGTTTTATCTGAATGAAGCAAATTAGTATCATTACTTTCTGGTTCCGCATGACGATGAGCGGCTAATACTTCTTCAGGAAGATCACTAAAGCGGATTCCAACCGTTGCCGCCCCAGCTTCTTTTAACAAATTAACAATTTGGGTTTGTAATTGGAGTTGCTCCGCTGTACCAGTCTTTGCGATTGCCACTTTTACGCTGACATGGTTTTTTTCTTCTTTGATCTTTATTTCCACAATAGCATTTAATTCAGCTAATGTTTTATGTAAAAATGGTTCCTTCAAGCTGCCTAGAACCTCATAGATTCTTTCCTCTGTTAACATAAAAAGCACCTCACATTTTGAATTCGTTTCCATCTCTCAGTATATCATAACCCAGTTAAGAAACAGTTAAATGAATCACACGTATTTTTAATTAGTTATTCGCCTTTTTCCAAAAAAATAGAAGGTGATTTCTCACCCTCAATACTCTGGTTCGACTAGTTCTTTTTCATTCGTGTAATATCGAATGATTCCTTGATAGATGGAAACGGCAACTTTATCTTGGTAAGAATCCTTTTTTAACTTTTCTTTTTCAGCAGGGTTGGACAAAAAGCCAACTTCAACTAAAACCCCTGGTTTCTTCGCATTTTTTAAAATATAGACGTTATTAATGGGCTTCGCTCTACGCGTCGTATTTTTTAAATTTGTCCGCAGCTCATCTTGGATAAACTTGGCTGCCTCTGCATTTTCTTTATATTGTGGTGCATAGAAGGTTTGAGCCCCGCTCCACACCGAAGAGGGAATGGCGTTTAAATGAATACTGACAAAAAAGTCATTATCACCCTCGTTGATCATTTTCAGTCTCGTTTTTAGATCTTCCACTTTTCTTCGACTGTACCCCCTTGTATCAGATGCTGCTAAATCGGTATCTGTTTCTCTGGTCATAATGACAAGGGCCCCTTGCATTTGCAAGTAATCCCGAACTTTTTTGGTAATCTCTAAGGCAATGTCTTTTTCTAAGGTTTGACCCGTTCCTGCGCCGCCATCTGGTCCGCCGTGGCCCGGGTCAAGCAAAATGATTTTTCCTGACAACGGAAGATTCCACGCATTCAATGAGTCATCTTCAACAAAGTCGTATTGTAAAACGAAAAATAAGACAAATAGGCCTACAATAAAACTAATTATTTTCAGTCTTCGCTTTGACACCCCATCATTCCTTCCCGCTCGTCCCTATTCTCTAAACTATATGGGACAAAGGGGGGAATTAGAACAGGAAGAAATGCCGGACCTTAGTGCAGACGGAGCTTGTGGCGTCTTTGTCCTTTTTCAAAGCCTTCTCTCCACCAGATATGGATATATTGCTCACATAGGTAATAAAGTGATTCACTCATGACGCCTTCTTCACCGCTTCCCCAATAAAGGAAAAAGTTATATAACGTATCAATTAGGTGTTTTTCTTCTCGGTAGCAGCGTTTTCGAACATCATCAAGGTTTTCCCCATGATAGCCAAACTTGCTATATTTTGCCCCCAATAAAAAAGCTTCCAGTGCGATATCATAGCATGCTTCTTCAATTCCTGTATTCATGATGAGGCTGGAAACTATTTTGGTTGAGCCAAAGTATTGTTGGACTCGTTCTTTTAATGTATTAATCGATAGTTCCCGAAGGACTGATCGTTCATATTTTATTTGTTTTTCCCGTTTTTTTTCCTTAAAGGTCGTAATTACTGTCACTACTTTTCACCTCTTAGAACTATTCTTTAACTGGGGTTCAGAAGAAATGCAAAGTTTTAAGTTGCCAATTTTTATCGGGTGAGCCGAAATAATGTTAACAAAGGATTCAAATAAATTTTATGTTTTCTATTGTAAAATTAAGGTGGAGCGTTTTAGGAAAGGACGTGGCACATGCCGCATGATAAGTCACGTATGAAGACAAAAGAATTAAGAATCCTGTGTTCATTGAACGTAAGAATGGAGTTGTCTTCAAAGGACAAGCAGCGACTTGCTTACCTTGAAAAGGGATACCAGGGGGAGGTATTCTTTGACCAGTTAACTTCAGAGTTGAAAAATGATTTATAGATTTTAAATGATTTAGGCCTTGAGCATAATAAATCTTATTTTCAAATTGATACACTTATTATTTCTTCACATACAATTTATCCCTTTGAAATAAAAAACTTTGAGGGAGATTATCTATATGAATTAGGCAATTTCTATCCTAAATTATCAAAGGATGAAATTAGAAATCCTTTACATCAATTAAAACGAAGTAAGTCACTCCTCCGTCCTTTACTTAAAGACCTTGGTACTCACTTACCTATTAAAGGCAACGTAACCTTCGTAAACCCCAATTTCACCTTATATCAAGCCCCATTAAATGAGCCAATTATTCACCCCACTCAGCTGAACAGTTTATGAAAAGTTTAAGTGAGATTCCTTCAAAACTAACAAACCACCACAAAATGCTTGCTGATCAACTTATCTCACTCCACCAAACTGACAATCCTTTTTCCCGGTATCCCCCATATAGCTTTAGTCACTTGAAAAAGGGGATTATTTGTGGAATGTGCCTTTCGTTGATCATTTATGGTGAAGAAAAGAAGATGATTATCTGTGGGACATGCGGGCATATGGAAACACTCGATTCTGCTGTCTTACGGTGTGTGGAGGAATTAGTGTTGCTTTTTCCTGGCATCATAATTACAACTAATCTGGTCTTTGAATGGTGTGGGATTGGGTCAAAAAAGCAAATTAGTCGAATCCTTAAACAAAACTATACCTTGATGGGGTTTGGTCAATGGACTTATTATGAATAGATTTACCGAGGCAACTCTTTTTCGTACATAGAGGTAGGGGCAATTGACTACCCTATGTACTCTTTTTTTTCGCTACTTGGTCGTCAATAGCCTCTATTGGCCACCCTGGCGACCCTTTTTTCCCCTTCTCGGTCGTCAATAGCCTCTATTGGCTACCCTGGCGACCCTTTTTTCCCCTTCTCGGTTGTCAATAGCCTCTATTGGCTACCCTGGCGACCCTTTTTTCTCTTCCTCAGTCGTCAATGACATCTATTCACTCGTTATTCCATTAATTTCTCATCCTAAAGTTGTAGATAAACTTCAAGCTTTTTTCCGAAGGCCGATTTTCCAGAAACCTTTATGCTTAAGACATCAAGAAACAAAGGGAGAGATGAATATGAATAATAAAGTTGTGATGATTACTGGAGCGTCTAAGGGATTAGGCAGAGCGTTGACACTAGCTTTTGCAAAGGAAGGAGCTAAACTGGCAATCTGTTCAAGGACACCAGAAAAACTCTTAAAAGTGAAAGAAGAAGCTCAAAAATTAGGTGCTGAGGTTCTCGCGGTTACCGCGGATATTTCCAAATCACGGGATGTGGAACGTTTCATTGTGATGACCGAGGAGGCATTTGGCCACATTGATGTCCTAATAAATAATGCATCTATCCTAGGCCCTAGTCCAATGCCTTTACTTCTCGATTACCCAGAAGAAGATTTTGCGGAAGTGCTGCGAGTCAATGCTGTTTCGCCATTTCTTGTGACAAGAAGGGTCATTCCGGGGATGCTTGAGCGGAACGAAGGATCAATTATCAATGTAACTTCTGAAGCTGGTCATACGGGTTATGCAGGATGGGGTGCGTACGGAATTTCTAAGTTTGCCGTGGAAGGCCTCACCCAGACATGGGCAGACGAATTAAAGGAGACGAATGTTCGGGTAAACATGGTCGATCCCGGTGAAATGGACACAGAAATGCATCAGTTAGCTGTCCCAAATTGCAACTATCCATTAGCTAAGCCGGAAGATGTCATCGAAATCTTTCTGTATCTAGCATCAGTTAGGGCTGCAGGAATAAATGGCCAGCGCTTTGAGGCCCAAGTAGAGGAGGAATTGTGATGGCAACAAGAGCACTAGATTTTTACCTGCCTAATGAATTAAATGCTTCCCTTCCACCTGAAAAACGCGGTGTACGAAGGGATCATGTCCGGATGTTGGTTCTCGACCGGGCTACAGGAGAAATCAAGCATGATCATTTTTTCCACTTAGCAGATTATCTCCAGCCAGGGGACCTGCTTATTGCCAATAACAGTCGAACCATCCCTGCGGTCTTACACGCCAATTGGATACGAAATAAGGATTCCGTCATACCCCATGTAGAAGTGCGGCTGGCTAGGCGCTGTCGTGAAGACCTATGGGAGGCACTAATCGTTGCCGCTCCAGTGAAACCGGGTGATATACTCGAGTTTTCATCAGACTTGACTGCAATAGTAATTGCCGAAAAAGAAAATTCTCCATTAAAAATCATTGAATTTACGAAAAAAGGTACGGAATTATTTAATATGATTTATGCCCTCGGTGAGCCGGTCCGTTATGAATATATCGAGAAGCCATGGGACCTTGATTACTATCAAACCATTTTTGCCAGTCATCCCGGTTCCGTGGAAATGCCTTCTGCCGGAAGAGCGTTTAGCTGGGAGTTAATCTTTAAATTGAAGCGATTAAACATCCAGCTTGATTTTATTCAATTGCATACCGGATTAAGTTACTTGCTGGATGATAACTATCATCAGGCTCCTGAAGAAAATGTCGAGGAGTATCATATCTCTGAACGTACTATGGAACGGATCCTTCAGACAAAAGCGTCAGGCCGCCGAGTCATTGCAGTTGGCACCACCGTGGTTCGTGCTCTCGAAAGTGCAGCCAAAAGCGGCGTCCTATCGGGAACAACCAATCTCTATATTGACCGACAATATCCTTTAAAAATAGCCGACGGAATCATTACAGGGCTTCATGAACCGCAAGCGAGCCACCTCGATATGCTGTCTGCCTTTGTATCAGAACAGCATTTGCTTCAAGCATACAATCATGCCATCGACGCAGGTTATTTATGGCACGAGTTTGGCGATATGAATTTAATCTTATAATCAATCCTAGGAGGCACCAAATATGCGTTTCCACCATTATGGTCTTGAAGTCGATAATATTGAGGAGTCTGTTGCTTTCTACAAAAAGCACTTAGGACTTCAGGAAGAAAATCGAATTTTTTTCATGGGGGAAGAGATTGTGTTTCTAGCTGCTGGAGATCTCAGGATTGAACTCATATCCAACCAATCCGAAGATAAATATGCTCATATATGCTTTGAAGTAAATGATCTCAAAGAAGTAATCAATCAGTTTGGTGGTCATCGAAAAATCGAAGGTCCTTACAAGTTAGAAAATGGCTGGGAGACTATTTTCTATGAAGGGCCCAATAAAGAGGTTGTTGAGTTTCTGCAAGTAAGACCTGTTCCATGACGTTCAAAGTCAAGTTTTTGACGTCAACATTCCATCCCATAAGCTATAATTACAGTAAATGCAGACAGTGGAGGAGAATAGAATGTCTGAGGAGAATAATGATATTGGCATTTTAAAAGAAATCGCTGAGTTATTAAATGAAGGAACAGATACAAATGACGTGCTGGCAGGCGTCTTGAAAAGACTCCTCCAAGTAACTGGTTTACAAACTGGATGGATTTTTTTAATGGATGAGCAAGGTACGCATCATCTCGCAGCCGACGAATCTCTGCCGCCTGCTTTGGCAGCTAACCAAAAAGAACGAATGTGCCAAGGTGGGTGTTGGTGCGTCAATAAATATAACAATGAAAAATTAACTAAAGCAACGAATATTATGGAATGTAAGCGAATTGAAGAAGCAATCGAAGAACATGCTGGTGAAACTTGCGGGCTGACCCATCATGCCACCGTTCCGCTAGGAGCTGGAAATGAACGATTTGGAATCTTAAATGTTGGATCGCCTTATAAGACACATTTCAACAAGAATGAACTTGCTTTACTTGAAGCTGTTGCCTATCAAATCGGCACTGCGCTAAAACGAATTAAACTTACCCAGCGGGAACAAGAAACCGCACTTGTTGCCGAACGCAATCGGCTGGCAAGAGATCTTCATGATTCCGTTAATCAACTGCTATTTTCCCTCAGCTTAACAGCAAGGGCAGGAGTGGAAATGACTGAACAAGAAGATGTAAAACATACGTTTGGCTATATAAAGGACTTAGCTCAGGAAGCACTTGGGGAGATGCGAGCATTGATTTGGCAACTGCGGCCGCTTGGACTAGAGAATGGCATCGTAAGCGCCTTGAGAAGTTATGCTGAAATGCTTGGCCTATCCATCGAAACCGAGGTTACTGGAGCAGCAAGCATTCCTGGAAAGGTCGAGGAAGCAATGTGGCGCATCGGTCAGGAGGCATTAGCCAATTGTAAGAAGCATTCCCAGACCACTGAGGTCAACTTGATGTTTCATGTCTCCAAGGAACAAGTTGTGATGACCATCAAGGATAAAGGATGCGGCTTCCATTACGGAGAAAATATAGAAATTCCCTCATTGGGGTTAAAAAACATGAGAACACGGACAGAATCACTAAACGGACAATTTTTATTAAAGAGTATACCAGCAAACGGAACAGAGATAGAGATCCGCATTCCTATTTAGAGAGGAGAATTCACATGAGTATACGCATCCTAATCGCTGATGACCATCACGTCGTCAGAAGAGGACTAGTATTTTTTCTTCGGACCCAAAAAGACCTTGAAGTAATTGGAGAAGCCGCCAACGGTAAAGAAGCCGTTGAACAGGCCAAGTTGTTAAAGCCAGATATTATTTTAATGGATCTCGTCATGCCGGAAATGGACGGAATCCAGGCAACAAAAATCATAAAAGAAAAGCAGCCCGAAATTAAAATTATGATGTTAACCAGTTTCTCAGACCAGGATCATGTCATCCCCGCGCTCGAAGCTGGTGCTTCAGGGTTCCAGCTAAAAGACATCCAGCCCGATGAACTAGTTATATCAATCAAAAAAATAATTGGTGGAGAAAATCAACTTCATCCGAAGGCTACCTCTCATTTACTCGCTACTTTGTCCAATAAAAACAAGCAGGAAAAGAATTTACTAGACGAATTAACCAAACGGGAGTTAGATGTGTTAAAAGAGATTGCTAAAGGAAAAAGCAATAAAGAAATTGCTGCCGCATTATTTATTACCGAGAAGACAGTCAAAACTCACGTATCGAACATTTTAGCAAAGCTAGAGCTGGCAGACCGAACACAGGCCGCCCTTTATGCAGTTAAAAACCAACTAATCAACTAAAGCGGATGCGAGGAAGAACTCACATCCGTTTTGTTTGAAAATTAAATTGCAATGAATTGAGCAATATCTTTATCACTTTGCACACACCTTTAATAGGATGAATTAAGCTTATTAAGGATGTGTTATTAGTGGAACAAATGCCGTACCAAATTCCATCTTATTTTTTAGAAATTAAAAAAGCGGATCTAAAAGATCTTAGGAAAGATATTTGGAGCGATACCCCTGTTCCTGCCTGTTTACAGGTGGGTAATACCCGCTATAATGTTGATATTTGCTACCGAGGTTCATATACCCGGGAATTCCGTAAAAAATCATATATGATTAAGTTCATGGAGCCTAAAACAGTCTCTGATGCACATCTCATTCACCTTAATGCAGAATATAGAGATCCTTCACTCTTCCGCAACAAACTTTCTCTCGACTTTTTTCAAGACATTGGTGTCTTATCGCCGGAAAGTAAACATGTCAATTTAATAAGAAATGGCTCTTTAAAAGGGGTGTATCTACAATTAGAATCCGTGGATGAAATGTTCTTGAGAAGAAGAGGACTCCCGTTAGGTCCGATTTTTTATGCCGTAGGTGGTGGCGCCAACTTTTCACTGTATAAAAAAAATGGCAAACGTAAGGCTTCTCTTACTTCAGGCTACGAAAAAGCCTTTGGGAATAAATCCGATTATAAATACCTCATTGAACTAGTAAAGCAAGTCAATAGCATACCACTCTCCGACTTTCCCCGGATCATTTTCAATCTAATTGACATAAAAAAATACGCACGGTGGCTGGCATGCGCGGTTTGCACCATGAATAATGATGGATTCACCCATAACTATGCCCTTTATCGTAACAGTCAAACAGGGTTGTTTGAAATCATTCCTTGGGATTATGATGGCACCTGGGGCCGGAAAATTAGCGGAGGTATTATGAAGTGTGATTATGTTCCTATTGGAGGCAAAAATACCAACCATCTTTCTTTTCTTCTTCTGCAAGTACCTGAATTTCGCACACTTTACAGAAACATATTAGAAGAAATCTTGGAAACTAAGTTCACAGTTCCATATTTAACAAATAAAGTTACTTCCATGCATCAAGCTTTAAGGCCCCACATCCTGCAAGATCCATTTAAAAAGAAGGACATCGAATTATTTGATGGGGAACCGGAAGTGATTTTTCAATTCATTCGTGACAGATCTGCCTATTTGAAAAAAAGACTCAAGTATTTAGACTCATAGCTAGGTTGCTTATATCGGAAAAAACTATAACCACAGGCAAAAAAAGGCACCCCAACCAATTCGGTTGAGAGCCTTTGAAACGTAAAAATTACCGTTCATACAATATGAAATAATTTGAAATAAATCAAACCTAAAAAATCAAGCGTCTATCAGTCTTAATAAAGTAAATATGAAATGAAATAATAACTATATGTTTTGTGGTCAAAATGTGGTCAAATAGATACCCATCTTGCCTGATGGGTATCTTCATTTTTTGTATAAGTTAAAGAAGCATGTTCAACCCAGGGCCCATTTAATAAACATTCCTTATTATTAAAAGGCTGATATCACATACAGTTCCTTACTTGGAATCACTCTTCTATCCCAGGTTCCTATTCACATTCTAATATACCTCATCCACCAGCTGTTTTGCTTCAAAATACAAAACCTGAATAAACTTCTTGGCATTAATCCGCGTATGCGTTGATGAAGTTAAAGATGCTTGTTTCAATTCCGTCATTCGTTGACGCACTGTTGTAAAATCAAAAAACTTCGACGCGTAATTCTCAAATTTCTGATTCGCAAAATCTGCGAGGCCAAGAGATGCCAAATGGTTCAATGATTGGTAAATTGCTCGGCGAACACGCTGTTCTGACGCTTTTCTCTCCCTGTCAACCTCATCTTGCGAAGCAACCGTTCCTAATTTTTTCAAGCTGATATGGGTGAAGATATCCTTTAAAATAGGAAATCCCGTCTCAAATGCTAGTTTTGTCTCATAATGGTATAAATAATCGATGATTTCCAGCAAGTCCTTGCTTCCATTTTCACCGGCTATGCCGAGTTCGGATAAAAGAACTTGCCCCCAATCTGTAATTTTCTTTTCCTCAGAGGAAAACTTTTGTTCCTTGGCGGAATTCCAATCAAATACATTGCTGAGTGATTTTTGAATGTCTTGTATAGATCGCTCCAATCGAATGCGTTCCATGACCTTCTGTATAACCGATAATACTTCATTTCTGTTCAGCGGCTTTGTGATGTAATATTCGATTCCAAGTGAATAAGCTTCTCCGATTAGTTCTTTTGATTCCACTTGGGAAATCATAATGATTTTCCCTTTAAATGACGGCGCAATGCGACGAATGGTTTCAATTCCGTCCCGGATCGGCATCAGTAAATCAATGAATAAAATATCTACATGCTTCATTGCCAGCGTATGTGCATCTAGGAAAGAACCATCATCCACTTCCCCTATAACGTCACCAAATTCTTCATCCTCTATAATTTGTGACAGCATAGATCGAAAAACTTCATCATCATCCGTAATATAAAAAAACATAAACTCACCCTTTCTCGGCAAGACAGAGGATCGGCAGCCGGATAATGAAAATGCATCCTTCCCCACTCGTTTGGAGCGTTACCTCGCCTCCCAATTCCTCTGACATTTCTTTTATATAAGATAGCCCGATTCCCGTGGACGGTGTTCCATCTTCTCCATATTTAGAGGTAAACCCCGGTTTAAAAATGAGATGTTTATATTTTGAAGGAACGCCCGGACCGTCGTCAATCACTTTACACTCGATCCAATTTTCCTCTTTATCTATTAAAACGGTTATTGTGCCTGTATTTTCAATCGCTTCTACTGCGTTCGCGACTAAATTGTTGATAAAAGACAGCATAAGGTAAATGTGATAATTCGGATGCTCTCCCCTAATCTGCGAAACAAATTCAATTTTCTTCCCTAACAGCGCTGCATATTGCTGATTGATTCGAACTATTATGTACGCTAATTCATGTACATTCATATATTCCGGCAGACTTTCGCTTGAAATGAGCTTTGAAAGGCCCGCAAAGATTCTTTGGTTATCCTTTTTTATTTCATGCACCTCTCCGGCTATCCGTAAAGCTTTTTTCCCCCAATTTTCAATTGGAAGTCCTTGGTCTTTTTTAAAATCAATCATGTTTCGATATAGATTGTAGGATTCTTTTGTGATGGTTTCTGCATTTTGTAGCGTCTTTTTCAAATAAACAGACTCTACATACAAATTGGAAAGGTGCATGAGCATATTCTCATTCTCTCTCCGGGTTTGCGATTCTTTCAGTCGTAGTTCGTACAGCTTCATCATATTGATGAAGGCCAAAACAAAAAAGCTTCGAAACACCGCGATAATAATGATTTTATTCAATGCCCCTATCGTCACAGCCGTTCCCAATACAAAAAGATGAAAAAGCATTAACTCAATAAGACTGGATGTGATTTCAATTGTAATACCGAAACATCCAATCAGCAAAGGATGTTGAAAACGATTCACCCTCATCAAATAAAACAGGAAGGCATATGTAAAATAGTAGAAGAACGTCGGATACCGTTCGGTAAGAGATACTGCCAGGCTAAAGTCTGCCGACACAATCCAATCCAATAAAACACGGAACGCCGAAACTGACGTTCCTACTAACAGCCCCATGACAACAGGTGAAATTTTACGAAAGAACAATAAGGAAAAGAAGAAAATAGGTGTTCCGAAACTTACACGAAATACATTATCGAATGGATGAAAGTTCAATTCACCCGCGATTGGTACTATAACCATCAGAGCAATAACGATCCAGAAATCTTTGCTTTGCAGTTGATCCGCTCTCAAATCCGCCACTTCCTGATTTTTGCTACTAACAAACCGCCGCCTTGTAGTTATAAACACAATTGCCCCCCATGCACCACTAGTTATATATATGAAGATCCAGCTTGTTTATCAAAACAAGCTGGATTTTCGCCCATTATACCATAACAGTTTCCTTTGCCGCTTTTATAGGCCTATACAACGGTTCCCACATTGCGTTTCGAACTGCTTGCTTAATATCGTCATGTTTTATTCGTGCCACACCATCGGCAACAGCCGCCTTTGCCACTTCTATCGCGACAATCTCTGAAATGGCACGAAGATTCTCAATCTGCGGAAGTAAAGGCGCACCTGGATTGCTTACATCGATCATTCCCGCCACAGCTTCTGCTGCCGCAGCAAACATGCCGTCAGTGATGATACTTGCACGGGACACGTTCGTTCCAAGTCCAAGCCCCGGAAAAATAAGAGCGTTATTGGATTGTCCGATTACATATACTGTTTTGTTATATGTTACAGGAGAAAACGGACTTCCTGTTGCTACTAGGGCTCTTCCCTCTGTCCAATGGATTAAATCAGCAGGCTTTGCCTCCGCAAGAGGAGTCGGATTAGACATAGGCAAAATTACCGGTCTTTCAACGTGCGCTGCCATGTCTTTCACAATATCCTCGGTGAATGCCCCCGCAACAGTTGAAGTTCCGATCAAAATAGTTGGATGTACTTGCCGAACTACTTCAGCCAAGCCCAATCCTGTATTGTTTTCTTCAGCAGGACGCGCATATGGGCGCTGGAAGTCGTACAATTCGTCCATATTATCTGCCAGTAAACCATTCCGGTCAATGCACCAAAATCTGCGGTTCGCCGATTCCCATGAAAGCCCCTCGCGTACCATGGCATCACGCACCTGATCAGCAATTCCAATACCGGCTGTACCTGCCCCGAATACGACAACACGATGTTCACTGAGCGGAATATCGGAAGCGCGCACTGCCGCCAGCACAGCAGCAAGCGATACGGCTCCTGTACCTTGTATATCGTCATTAAATGTACACACTTTTTCTCGATACTTTTCTAAAATGCTTCGCGCATTTTGGGAGCTGAAATCCTCCCAATGGAGCAAGGCATTAGGAAACATTCTCGCCGCCGTACTTACAAACTGCTCAATGAATGCATCATACTGCCCATGCCGAACACGGGGATGGCAATTTCCGATGTAGAACGGGTCGTTCAGAAGCTCATCACGATCTGTGCCTACATCTAAAATTACAGGCATGACTCGGGCGGGATCGATTCCAGCTGCGGCTGTATAAACGGCTAATTTGCCAATCGCGATATTAATACCCCCAACACCCCAGTCACCGATTCCTAAAATGCCTTCCCCATCGGTAATAACGATTAAATCGATATCTTCCGCACTCGCCCCAAAGTTTTCAAATGCTTGTTCAATGCCGTTTGCATCATTAATAGATAAATACACCCCGCGCGGTCGACGGTATTCGATGCTGTAACGCTGGATTGCTAGCCCTACTGTCGGTGTATATATGATTGGAAGCATTTCTGGTAAATGGTCCGTCAGCACACGGTAAAACAATACCTCGTTTCGATCACGCAATGCCGATAATGCTACATTTTTTTGCAAATCGTTCGGCTGCGAGGAGAATTGTTCATAAGCGCGGCGTGCCTGCTCATCAAGCGTCAGTACTGCCGGCGGCAATAATCCTGTTAAATCCAGCTCCTGTCTCTCCTCCTCCGTGAATGCAACCCCCTTATTCAACAACGGTATAGCCATTAATTCCGCACCTCGTAAGGCAGTTTCCACATCCCTATTCGGACCAACCTTGAATTTATTCATATAATCCCTTCCTTTTCCAATCAACTTCTGCTTTTGATTCTCAATAAAAATATGGCACCCGGCTCGTTTAGGCGCAGAGCCAGATGTTCTCCCCCAAAAAAGCGCTTTTTGCTTTTTTGGTGAATGCTCTCTTGTAGCAGCGCCTTGCCGGCGGAGTTTTACTCCTTATGTCAAGCAAAAAAGGGCCTCTCCGCCCTCCTTTGCTTGACATATACAAGTTTACTGTCTATCTAAAAGAACTGCACCTGCGATACCTGGGTGAGTCATTTCATAAGGGTCCAAAATTAGATCGAGCTCTTCTTCTGATAATACGTCATATTTCAAGCATAATTCGCGAATCGGCTGACCAGTTAAAATCGCTTCTCTCGCTATACGTGCAGCAACCTCATAGCCGATATGCGGATTTACCGCCGTAATAATGCCGGCACTCTTTTCTACATATTCCTTCATTCTTTCTTCATTTGCTTCAATTCCCTTTAAACAATAGTCTGTAAATGCACGAAATGCATTATTCATAATACTGATGGATTGAAGTAAATTAAATACGAGAACAGGCTCCATAACATTCAGTTCCAACTGCCCTGCTTCAGAAGCAAGACAGATCGTATGGTCGTTTCCAATAACTTGAAACGCCACTTGATTAATGACCTCAGCCATTACAGGGTTCACTTTCCCCGGCATAATGGAAGAACCCGGCTGACGTGCAGGTAATATTATCTCACCGAGTCCCGTGCGAGGACCGGAAGCCATCAATCTCAAATCATTGGCAATTTTGGACATGTTCATCATGCATACTTTAAGTGCTGCCGATACTTCCGTGTAAACATCTGTGTTTTGGGTTGCATCCACAAGGTGCTCAGCGCCCACAAGCGATAAGCCGCTAATATCGGCAAGATGCTCGACTACACGCTCAATATAGCGAGGGTCTGCGTTCAAGCCCGTTCCCACTGCCGTCGCGCCCATGTTCACCTCATATAAATGCTGGCGTGATTGTTTGATGCGCTTGATATCGCGGGCAATTACGCGGGAGTATGCTTCAAACTCTTGACCTAATCGAATCGGTACAGCATCCTGCAGATGAGTACGGCCCATTTTGATGACCCGGTCAAATTCCTTTGCTTTTTGCTCGAATACGCCATGCATATATTCCATTGTGTCTAATAATTTTTCTAACATATTCAATGTTGCGATGTGAATCGCAGTCGGAAAAGCATCATTCGTAGACTGTGCCATATTCACATGGCTGTTCGGACTAATATGAAAGTAGTCTCCTCTTTCTTTTCCGATTAATTCAAGCGCACGATTGGCAATGACCTCATTCGCATTCATGTTCATTGATGTACCTGCGCCACCTTGAATCGGGTCGACAATGAAATGATCATGCCACTTGCCGTCGATGATTTCTTGAGCAGCCTCTATTATGGCTTTGCCTGCCCCTTCATACAGGCGCTTTGTTTCCATATTGGCAAGAGCAGCCGCTTTCTTGACAATGGCCAAAGCTTTAATTAGTTCTTCATGAATTATATATCCTGTAATAGGAAAGTTCTCGACAGCGCGCAATGTTTGGATGCCGTAATAGGCATTTACAGGCACCTCTTTTTCCCCTAAAAAATCCTTTTCAATCCGTACGTTTGCTTTTATTTCAGTTACTGTCATTACATTCTCCTCCTATCCCTTTATGCAGCCTTTGTTTCTTTAACAGAATCCAAATAGTCCTGAGCTTTTTCTTTATCAAATTCGCCCTCCCATTTCGCCATTGAGATGGCAGCCAATGAGTTTCCTAAAACGTTTACAGCAGAGCGAATCATATCTAAAATACGATCGATGCCAGCAATCAAAGCAATTCCCTCTAACGGTAATCCCATAGAGCCGAGTGTCGCCAGCACAACGACAAACGATGCACCTGGGACGCCTGCCATACCTTTTGAAGTCATCATAAGTACAAATAACAATGTAATTTGCTCCATCAACGACATGTGTATGTTATACATTTGCGCAACAAACAGCGAAGCAAGCGCCTGATAAATTGCTGATCCTGTCAGATTGAATGTGTATCCTGTCGGAATGACGAAAGAAACAATCGCCTTCGGACAACCGAATTGCTCCATCTTTTTCATGATGTTCGGGAGAACTGCCTCAGAACTCGCTGTTGTAAAAGAAATGATAAGTTCTTCCTTTAAAATCTTAATAAGTGTAAAAATATTTGTTCCTGTCATTTTCGCGTTTATACCTAAAATCACAATAGCGAAAAACAATACAGTAACATACACAGCCAATACAAGCTTTCCAAGCGGAAGCAATGTGCTCACTCCGAAATGGGCCACCGTCACCGCAATAAGAGCGAATACTCCAAACGGAGCAGCCTTCATTACTTGATTTGTTACCCAAAACATTGCTTCTAATACACCTTCAAAGAAATGAAGCACCGGCTTTCCTTTGTCCCCGATTGCCGCGACCCCTAGGCCGAATAGAACACTGAAGAAAATAATCGGTAATAGATCCCCTTGCGCCATTGATTCAAACACATTTTTTGGAACGATGTGAACGATTGTTTCCGCAAAGCCTTTGTTTTGTGTAGCGCTTGCTGTTTGTTCGTATGCTGAGATATCTCCTTTTGCCAGATGGCTCATATCTACACCGGAACCTGGATGGAACACATTTGCAGCCAGCAATCCAATCCCCAGCGCAATCGTTGTAATGATTTCAAAATAAAGAATCGTCTTGCCGCCAAGCTTACCTAATTTTTTTATATCACCTACACCCGCCACCGCAACAACAAGTGCGGCTATTACAATCGGCATAACGATCATTTTAATTAAATGAATGAAAATATCACCGATTGGCGCAATGTAGGCAATTGCTGTATTGTTCCCATAAGTAGCAGCCCCAACCACTATACCTAAAATAAGTGCAATAAAAATTTGCGCAGCTAATCCAAATTTTTTCATGTCCATCCCCCTTGTTAACGCTTTCAATTTAAGATACTTAAGTAATTTTATAAACAAAACAACAGAACCCTACAAAAATCTACAAAACGATTAAAAAAAATTTTAAAAGAACAAACCGCTACGAGGATCCATGGTACCTTGAACTATGATTTGTGGTAGGAAATATTTTCGTGGTCAAAAGCTATTTGTAGACAGAACAAAAGGTGCATGCGCCCGTTTGCGGCGAATGGACTGGAGCGCTCCAACTGAGATAAAGGAAACACGGAACTCAAGTCGATTGATGTTGACTTATGTAGGGCGGAGAGCGAATTACACTAGCCGCTTGACGCTGGAGCTAAATTCAGAGAACTATTTCAATTTATTCACAATTAATTATTTAAAATTTCCTATACAAAAAAAAGACCCCCAACCAATTCGGTTGAGAGCCTTTGAAACGTAAAAATTAACGTTTTGAGAACTGAGGCGCACGACGAGCACCTTTAAGACCGTATTTCTTACGTTCTTTCATACGTGGATCACGAGTTAATAATCCAGCGCGCTTTAATGTTGGACGGAATTCAGGGTCAGCTTGTAATAATGCACGAGCAACACCATGACGGATTGCTCCAGCTTGACCAGTGTATCCACCACCGCTTACGTTTACAAGAACATCATAGCTGCCAACAGTTTCAGTAGCAACTAATGGTTGTCTTACAACAACACGTAACGCTTCAAATGGGATATAATCTTCGATTTCACGACCATTAACAATAATTTTACCTGTGCCTGGTACTAAACGCACACGTGCGACAGAACTCTTACGGCGACCTGTACCGATATATTGAACTTGTGCCAAGTTAATTCCCTCCCTCTTTATTAACCGCGAAGTTCGTAAACTTCAGGTTGTTGTGCTTGGTGCGGATGTTCGCTGCCAGCATATACGTGTAATTTTTTGATCATTTGACGGCCAAGAGAATTCTTTGGAAGCATACCTTTAACAGCAAGCTCGATCATTTTCTCAGCATAGTTAGTACGCATTTCTAGAGCTGTTCTTTGTTTTAAACCACCTGGGTGATTTGTGTGACGGTAGTAAATCTTGTCAGTTAATTTCTTACCAGTAAGTTCTACTTTAGAAGCGTTAAGAATGATTACATTATCACCAGTGTCAACATGTGGTGTAAAAGTTGGTTTGTTTTTACCACGTAAAATTGATGCTACTTCAGAAGCAAGACGTCCAAGAGTTTTGCCCTCAGCATCAATTACGTACCATTTACGCTCGATAGTGTTGGCATTTGCCATAAACGTTGTACGCATGAGTTTCCCTCCTAATTTAAATCCATTAAAGATTATTGTTTTCGCACTTTTAAAGCAATTAGTGTTCGATTCTGTTCCGGGAATGAACATCTATTACCCTTGTGCGGATTAGTTTTTAGTCATATATTTTCAATCACGATGAAGACTTTCCGGGGCTTTATCGTGGTATTAAAAACACGCACATATAATATAATAAATTCTTCAGCGCTATATGTCAAGAAAATGTTACACCAGGTTGTGTTGTATTAGAAATTTATTTTTAAAATATCTATTCATAAAATACTTCCCAAAGGTATAAACCATGTCCAGGAGCAGTTTTTCCAGCGAACGTCCGGTCTTTCTGCTCCAAGATAGTCTGGATGTCTTCCGGGCTTCGTTCGCCTAATCCTACTTCTAATAATGTCCCCACTAAAATGCGAACCATATTATATAAAAAGCCATTTCCAACAAAACGGATGGTTAATATCTCATTCTCCCGTGAAAAATCCACCGCTTTAATCGTTCGAACTTTGTCTTCCACTTCTGTCTTCGCAGCACAGAAGCTAGTAAAGTCATGTGTACCTAGGAAAAATTTACTTGCCTGTTCCATCGCATTCAAATCGAGGCGATATGGATATTGGTAAGCAAATTTCCGCAAAAACGGATCCCTATTTGAAGAAAGATGAAGCATATAGCGGTATTCCTTCCCTTTTGCGTCAAAGCGGGCATGAAACGACTCATCCACCGTAACAACAGAATGAACAGAAATATCCCCTGGAAGCAGAGAATTCAACGCTCTTCCCCATTTGTCTTCCGGAATATGGAGCGGTGAATCAAAATGAATGACTTGTCCTTTTGCATGTACCCCCGCATCCGTTCGTCCAGAAGCGAAGACTTTCACCGGTTCACCCTTATGCATTTTTGTTAACATAGCTTCTAAAACAGACTGCACTGTCCGCTTATTTGGCTGAACCTGATATCCGGAAAATCCAGAACCATCATAGGAAATGATACATTTATACCTTGGCATGGCTTCGCTCCATTATGAACGTAATAAGAATAACAAAATAGTTACAAGAACTAAAAGGACCATCTGAAGGGAATCAGCTTTTTTCCAGGATAACTCCCGATACTTTGTTCTGCCTTCCCCGCCTCGATATCCTCTTGCTTCCATCGCGATGGCTAATTCTTCAGCCCGTTTAAACGAACTGACAAACAATGGGATTAGCAATGGAATGACTGCTTTAATGCGTTCCTTAAACGGTCCGCTCGCAAACTCTACGCCTCTGGCAATTTGCGCCTTCATAATTTTATCCGTTTCCTGCATAAGGGTGGGAATAAATCGCAGTGAAATTGACATCATTAACGCCATCTCATGGACAGGGAAACGAACCTTATTTAAAGGATGTAAAAGTGTTTCCAGACCATCCGTAATCTCAATCGGAGTGGTCGTTAACGTCAACAATGACGTCATTAAAATTAAGAAGAAGAATCGTAAGGAAATAAATATCCCTTGTCTGACCCCTTCCTCATAGATCTTAACTGGTCCTAATTCATATAAAAGGGCGCCTTCTTTTGTAAAAAACAACTGTAGAATTAATGTAAATAGGACGAGCCAGATAACGGGCTTCAATCCACCATACAAAAAGCGTACAGGGATTCGCGACAATCCGAGCATCAAAAATGTATAAATACCAATAAGTGCATAGGTTACCACATTATTTGCTAGAAAAATAATACAGACAAAAAGAAAGATAATCATTATTTTAGAACGTGGATCCATCCTATGAATCATCGAATCAGCCGGTACATAGCGCCCAAAAATCATTTTATCCATCATAAGCGAACACCTCTACTTAACACCTTGGTGACAGCAGCAGACAGCTCATCAATGGTTAGATACATTTTCTCTAATTTAATCCCTAATTTTTCTTCAAGTTTCAATTGAAACCGAACCACTTCGGGAACATCAAGTCCCATTTCAACAAGTTCAACAGGTGCTGAGAAAATCTCTTCCGGTGTCCCTCTTTGAACGACCTTCCCTTGCTGCATAATAACAATTTGGTCTGCATATCTTGCGGCGTCCTCCATACTATGCGTAACAAGTATGGTAGAAAGATTTCTTTCTTGATGAAGAGAGTAAAACATATCCATGACCTCTTTACGACCTCTAGGGTCTAGCCCTGCAGTAGGCTCGTCCAGGACAATGACATCGGGTTCCATTGCGAGTACACCCGCAATGGCCACGCGGCGCATTTGGCCCCCAGAGAGATCAAAAGGGGATTTTTCAAGTACTTCTACGCCTAGTCCAACTTGATTTAAGGCAATCCGTGCCCGTTCCTTTGCATCACTCTCAGAAACGCCAAAATTCATGGGTCCAAACATTATGTCCTTTTCAACCGTTTCTTCAAACAATTGATGTTCAGGGAATTGAAAAACAATCCCAACTTTTTGACGAATCTTTTTCAAATTTTTATTTTTCTGTCCAGCCTTAATTTCATGTTCACCAATCGAAACCGATCCTTTTGTTGGCTGCAACAGTGCGTTTAAATGCTGGAGGACGGTGGACTTTCCTGAGCCGGTATGACCAATTATAGCCATGTACACGCCCGTTGGAATATCAATCGAAACGTCCGCAATGGCCAATCGTTCAAAAGGAGTATTTGCTTGATACCGATAATCTACATGTTTGAGCGAGATGTCCATAACTCTGTCACCAACTCTTCTTCCGATAAATAATGTCTCGATAGTGGAATACCCTTGTCCCGAAATGATTTCGTCATTTTTACTGAAAAAGGAATATCCAAACCTAATTGAACTAATTGTTCATCCATGGAGAAAATTTCCTCAGGTGTTCCTTCCCGAAAGACTTCTCCTTTGTTCATCACAATAATCCGATCCGCCTTGGCTGCCTCATCTAAGTCATGAGTAATCGAAATAACGGTTAATGATTTCTCTTCTTTTAATAATCGGACCGTCTCCAATACCTCTTCCCGACCCTTTGGATCAAGCATTGATGTTGCCTCATCTAATATGATAATCGACGGCCTTAGTGCAAGAACACCAGCTATTGCCACACGCTGTTTTTGGCCTCCAGATAGATGGTGGGGCTCTTGATGCAGAAACTTATCCATCTTGACCCTCTTTAACGAATCCTCGACTCTTTTGACCATTTCGTCTCTAGGAATGCCATTATTTTCTAAACCAAAAGCCACATCATCTTGTACAGTTGTACCAACAAATTGGTTATCAGGATTTTGAAAAACCATCCCAATTTTTTTTCGGATATCCCATATTGATTCTTCATCAAGCTTTATACCACAAACATGTATTTCACCTGCTTGAGGAAATTGCAGACCATTTAGTAGTTTTGCCATCGTCGACTTACCGGAACCATTATGACCGACGATTGCTAACCATTCCCCCTCATATATATCAAAAGAGACATTATTCAGAGCATAGCGTTCTTGTGTATCGTATTGAAAAGATATTCCATCAAGAGTTACAATTGCATTTTTCATCAGGATATGCCTCCTCTCAGCTAGACTATTCTCTGCTCAGATTTTTGTACATATAAAAAAAAGCCTGCACCTCGTCCCTATGCAGCAACGTCTTAACTGCAAAAAAGGAATTTCATAAAAGAAATGGGAGGAGGTGCATGAGCTAGACGAGTCGTAATTCAAATCACACATCCACAGATGCGGCTGAATAAAAGCTTTAATAAAACAGTCAACAAAAAGAAGACGATTAAACTTTTCTGATTCTCCAACTAGTTGGAGTTACGCTCATCATAACACTCTTTTGGGCTTGGTTTTAACATGATATAGAGTTCATTTACAGAAAAAGGGCAAAGAACAAGTTTGTTACAAAACTGTCCAGCGCCCTTGTTGTCTGTTGATAGCTATTAAACTAACTCGATAATAACCATTGGTGCACCGTCACCGCGGCGTGGTCCAAGTTTCATAATACGAGTATATCCACCTTGACGCTCAGTATAACGTGGAGCGATATCAGCGAAAAGTTTTTGTAATGCACTTGTATTGTTTTCAGCATCAGCAACTTCGTTACGTACATATGAAGCAGCTTGACGACGAGCATGTAAATCACCGCGTTTACCTAAAGTGATCATTTTTTCAACAGTCACACGAATTTCTTTCGCACGAGTTTCTGTTGTTTCAATGCGCTCGTTAATAATTAAATCTGTAGTTAAATCACGTAGCATAGCTTTACGCTGTGCACTTGTGCGTCCTAACTTTCTGTATGCCATGAAGGGTTCCCTCCTTTGTTGAAGTCATAAGTCGGAATAATTGCCTAACGATAGACTAGTCGTCTTTACGTAAGCCTAATCCAAGCTCTTCTAGTTTTGCCTTCACTTCTTCA
>NZ_JMLP01000035.1 GCF_000686805.1 Bacillus sp. UNC41MFS5
CCTACCTACGTGTCTATAAAAATAAAGGTGCCAGTGGTGTTGATGGAGTTACAGTCGACGAACTTAAGCAACACCTGAAAGAGAACAAAGATGAGTTGCGCCAGCGCATCAGAACAAGAAAATACCAACCACAAGCTGCCTTAAGAGTGGAAATCCCAAAAGAAAACGGAAAGATGCGCAAATTGGGAATACCAACAGTAGTGGACAGAGTCGTTCAACAAGCCATTCATCAAGTTCTCAATCCCATAATTGAAGAACGGTTCAGCGAATTTAGTTACGGTTTCAGACCTAAAAGAAGTTGTGAAATGGCGATTATTAAAAGCCTGGAATTTCTGAACGATAGTCTTGATTGGGTAGTCGACATTGACCTTGAAAGATTCTTCGATACGGTCCATCATGATAAACTCATGCGAATTATATCCAACACAATAAAAGATGGCGATGTCATCTCGTTAATCAGAAAATACTTAGTCAGTGGAGTCATGGTGAATGGAAAATATGAAGACACACCTGTCGGTACTCCGCAAGGAGGAAACCTCAGTCCACTATTAAGTAATATTATGTTAAACGAACTTGATAAGGAACTAGAGAAAAGAGGATTAAGGTTCGTGAGGTACGCTGATGACGCTCTTATCTTTGTGAAAAGTGAAAAAGCAGCGAACCGAGTAATGAATTCAATCGTGAGATTTATAGAAGAGAAATTAGGTCTGATAGTCAACGTAGAGAAGAGCAGAATTTCACGTCCAAAAGAATTAAAATTCTTAGGATTTTGGTATTATTACGACATTAATAACAAGAGATATCAAGTGAAACCTCATCTAAGTTCGGTACAGAAGTTTCAAAGGAAGCTTCGACAACTGACAAAGCGAAACTGGAGTGTTCCATTAGACTACCGAATATTGAAATTGAAACAAGTAATATTAGGATGGGTAAACTACTTCAGAGTGGCAAACATGAAAAAAGTGACTGAACGAATAGACACGAAGCTTCGCTCCAGAATCAGGGTCATTATCTGGAAACAATGGAAAGTAGCGAAGAAACAAATTAGATCGCTTATTCAACTAGGGATTCCGGAGGAAGAAGCGAAAGGATTAACCTATTGTCGAAAAGGTTACCGATTCATAGGATTATCCAAAGTCGTCCAAAGAGCAATCTCAAACAAAAGACTAAAGCAGAGGGGAGTCCCCTCTGCTTTAGAACATTATCTAAAAGTACACACTGTGATATAAATTGAAACGCCGTATACGCGAACCGTACGTACGGTGTTGTGAGAGGGGCGAAAATAATACATTTATTTTCCCTCTACTCGATTGGAATAAAGGGGTTTAGCTTAATAAGAATTGTAAAAGTTTCTTAAGGAAATATAATATTGACTTAAAAATAAATGTGTGTTAAGTTTTAAAATGTAACTGACGACCGTTCGGAAGGTGATTTTTATGACTTTTAATCAAATTAAGAATGTTGCACTGAATCATTTCAGGGATAAGGGATATGAAGGAACATCCATGGCACATATCGCTGATGATGTAGGAATTAAAAAACAATCCATTTACACTCATTTCAAAGGGAAAGATGAACTTTTTCTACAGGTTTGCAGTGATGTATTTGAGGCCGAATTAGAATTCGTTCTTAATTATATAGACAGTAACAAGACAAAACCGATAGAGGAATTCTTATTTAATTTTCTTTTGCTTTATAAAGATAGATATGAGAAAAACAACGCAACAAAATTTTGGCTTCGAATCTCTTTCTTTCCACCCACTCATCTTTATGAACAGGTTATAAAATATCTTTACGAGTATTTGGATAAGGTAGAAATACATCTCCTTTTGGTAATTGAGAGTGCTATGGTGGAAGGCGAAATTAGCTCAACTATTGATGCAAAACGAGCTACATCTGCATTTTTAGGAGTTTTAGATGGAGTACTTGTTGAAATGTTATATGGAGGTTCCGAACGCTTAATGAAGAGACTAGATGCCTCTTGGTATCTTTTTTGGCGTGGACTTACGAAAGAATAATTACATTTTCGGGGGAATATGGAATGAAACGAAATTGGGTATTTGTCATATTGGCGGGTCTTATTGAGGTTATGTGGGCAATAGGATTAAAGCATGCGAGCAACTGGCTTTCTTGGGCTGGTATTGCTCTACTTATATATTTTTCATTTGTTTTACTGATAAAAGCGACAAAAAGCCTACCCGTTGCTACAGTTTACGCAATCTTTACTGGGATCGGGACAGCTGGGACTGTTGTGGTGGAGATGTTGTTGTTCGGAGAAGCCTTTAGTTGGACGAAAGTATTTTTTATTTTCTTACTTCTGTCTGGTGTTGTAGGATTGAAGCTTGTCACAACTGAATCTAGTAAGAAAGAAGGTGCTGTGTAACATGGCTTGGTTGTATCTCATACTGGCAGGAGCTTTTGAAGTGGTTGGGGTTACAGGTATGAATAAAGTAGTTAAAGACAAAAACTTACAGTCATATATGGTATTGTTCCTTGGATTTATATTTAGTTTTAGTTTTCTGAGTTTAGCAATGAAAACTCTCCCCGCGGGAACATCCTATGCCGTTTGGACAGGGATTGGAACTGTGGGTGGAACGATTATTGGAATGCTTGTTTATGGAGAAGCAAAGGATTGGAGACGTATTTTATTTATAGCTCTAATATTAGTAGCAGTAATTGGATTGAAAATGACATCATAGAATTTGAGATTTAAAAAGCTAATTTTGGGAAGAAATGTATTAAAAATTCCACTAGCTCATCTAAATGAATTTCCCGATTATTATAAAAGGTTAATAAAACTTGAGGAAGAAGCAAAAGCATATTGGAACAAATGAAATACGGTTCACTCCTGCAAAAACTCATAATGAATTAAAATTTAAGAACCATCCTGTGTTTCAGGATGGTTTATTTTTGCACTAATGGACTTGTGAACAGAGTTACCTTTATAGAATAATAATGCAATAATATACTATAAGCATTTAATTTGAGGATGTATTATTACATGAGAATACCTTGAAGGGAGTTTTCCTTATGAATATTACATCTTTTATAATTTACTGTATTATTGTCACTTTTACACCAGGACCTACTAATATCGTCATATTATCCACTGTGCATCATTTGGGGACAAAAAAGGCAATGGAATATACGTTTGGTGCTACGATTGCATTTGGTTTATTACTAGTTATTTCTGCTATGTTGAATACTGTCCTTATAGAGATCATACCAAAAATTTTAATTGTTATGCAGATCATCGGAAGCGCATATATCTTCTATCTCGCTTATCAAATTTGCAAAAGGGATTCGTCAAAACCATCTGTAATCGAAACTGGTACCTTTAGGTCAGGCTTCCTTATGCAGTTTTTAAATCCAAAGGTGGTCCTATTTACAATGACTGTCATTCCCAGCTTTATAACGCCGTACTATACTGCAATGCCTGCGGTGACTATAAGTGTTTTCGCTATAACTCTTATTGGATTTTTGGCATTTATTACATGGGTTCTTTTCGGTACCATCTTCAAGAAGTTTTTACAGAATCATAGTAAGATTGTTAATGTAATGATGGCATTATTTTTAGCATATTCTGGAATCATGATATGGTTGTAGGAAGGCTACACTAGAGGTGAATTTAATGGATAAATTTATCTATAAAAAATCGGCAAATATTACTGCATTATCAGCAAGTATTAATGATTTTACGTATAAAAAGCATTCTCACCAGGAGTATGCAATAGGGGTAACATTGCGTGGTATCCAACAATATAACTTGGATGGGAGCTTACAATTATCCTATCAAAATGGTGTTATGCTATTTAACCCAGAACAGGCACATGATGGAATGGCACATGATCATGAGGCAGGACTTGATTATGTTATGCTATATATTGAGCCGCAATTGCTTTTAGAGGTAATGGAGAAAAAGGATTTAGTCCGTTTTTCAAATCCTATTGTCTATGATCATAGACTTGAACAAAGAATATTAAGTCTTTCCAATGCCATATTAAGCGAAAAAGATGAGGCTTTGTGTAGTGAATTACTCGTATCCCTCACAGATAGCCTTATGCAAACGAATCTTTCTACACACTATAAGAAAGATAACACTCTGATTAGTAAAGCTAAGGATATGATTCATAGTAACCTAGAAAATGTACTTAAACTTGACGAGATATGTAATGAGCTTAATTTATCGAAATTTCAGTTTATCAGATTATTCAAGGCTCATACCGGAATTTCACCATACCAATACTTTCTTAACTGCAAGATACAACGCTCAAAGCAGTTAATAGAAAAAAATAGAGATATTTATGCGGTAGTAGCTGATTGTGGTTTCGTTGATTTATCCCATTTAAATAAACATTTTAAAAGCGTATATGGTACAACAGCATTTGAATATATGTCATCTTTAAATTAAAGAGAGATTTTGATAAGCCTCTGAAAAAGGGGGAAACAACTTATGAAAAAAATGGGATGCCGATTTGATTAATTCATCTGACCATGAAGCCTGTGGTACAGAATGGTTAGATCAACCGGTAGAACCTTATCTGGTCGATACAAACCCGAAAGTATTAACCATACATTCATTGTGGCAGTGATTATTGAAAATAAAGTATCAAATGTATAACCATATAATAAGTATAGGAAGTAAAAGGAGTTTTCCTCGTTGTTTTTTCTTCTAGTTGTCGTAATATCTCCAACTTTCTTCCTTTTTATTTAAAGGGAAAAGATAAGGTGAGTGAATTTGTTGAAAAAAAGATTAAAATTCATCGGTTTTCTTTTTCGTCAAGAAAAAAAAGCAAGTCTTCAAACAAAAATGATTAAAGTTTCTAGTGGAAAACGGACAACCAAATTAACCGTTCAAGTTGCAGATACTCAAGAAAAACGAGATAAGGGCTTAATGTTTGTTGGAAAATTACCCGAAAACGAGGGAATGCTATTTGTGTTTTCAGGAAAAACATATGGCGGTTTTTGGATGAAAAACACCTTAATTCCTTTATCTATTGCATTTCTTGATTCAGATGGGAAAATTCTAAAAATACTAGATATGGTCCCTTGTAAAGAGGAAGAATGTCCTACTTATGATCCGGAATTGTTTTATCATTATGCAATCGAAGTAAATCTTGGATGGTTTGAAAAAAATCAAATCAAAGTAGGGGATTTTGTAAAGCTTGATTAAAATCACCTCACCTCTTCTTAGAGGTGAGGTGATTTTTTTTATAGATATTTATCTTTTTTTCGCCTTCAATAAGGCTGCGTAGCTTGCCGCCTTTTCGGGTGGAGCAGTGAGGGATTTCTCATAACCTTTTTTAAAGCTTTTTTCGTACGCCCTCACAAACCTCTGCCCTAGTATCCGCTGAGCCGCCTGTACCGCATTCATTTCTGGATGGGCATGAAGGTAGGCGTAGAATTTCTCCCCAGATGAAAAAGAGAGGTACACCTGTCGGAGAAGTCCTATTTTTATGAGGGGCCGAGCTATTTCCATCTTGTTATCTAAGCTCAGTTGGGAGCGCGGCATCTGCTGCCAAGCACGGGAGATCCTGAAATTATGACGGTCTTCAAGCCCCGAACGGATTCCTTCATAATATCCTTCTTCCATCCCCATCTGGACGGGGTCCGGCGGCGGTTGGCCTTCTGTTTGAAATTCGCCTGTGAAAAGAAGGCCGGCAAATAGGAAAAAGGCTATTAGTTTCCGTGTCACAGCTTTTCCCCCCTTTCTGTTTATTCTCTTCTTTAGTTTAACCAGTCATTACCATCATATGTAGTAGGGAAGGTCATCAAGTGGTGAATAACGTCTTTGTGTTGATTGCGTTATTCAAAGTGGTGAATTATATACAAGGTAAAAATAGAGTTGAGGAACATATTAAAACTTTTAGGATTTACTTAAAAAAGGTCTATACATTTTTCTTTTTTTTGTTTATACTGTATTATAACAACAGAAAAAACAAATAACTGTATTAATAAAGGAGAGGTTAAAATGTTGATGAGTCCAGTTGAATTTTTCCGCAATTTGCCAAAAAAGGAATGTACTGAATGCGGGAAGCATATACATGAGCAAGCAGAAAGTTATTTGATGGATTGTGATCAATGTTTATCCAAAAAAGAAGAGTAAAGTTTGTTAACTCTCCAGCTTTCCTGGGGGGTTTTTTTACTTTCAAAACAATAATTTGGTTTTATATAAGTTACCTTCCTATATGAATAAAGGCAGCTTTCAATTTCTTGCTGAAAGCTGCCTTGTTAATTAGATTTTAATTGTAATTTACTATATAGGGATATATCTATATTAGTCTAACTATTCAAGAAATAAAGTATTAATAAAAACTTTTCTATTCCAGAGGCTAGGAGTGTAGCACCAGAAGCAACAGCCATAGTAATACGGCCAAGCTTATCTACCAGTATACCTGTCAATGGTGAAGGAAGGTACATAGCTGCTATATGGAAACCTATAACTAATCCTACTTCTCTCAAACCATGACCATGATGTCCCATATGAATGGGTGTCATTGTCATAATGGCTGCCATGACAAATTGAGTCAAAATCATAATTACAGCCCCTTCAACAACACCCTTTTTGTTTATGGTGGCATTCTTTAAATTTGTCCCTGTCTGTGCGGTATCGTCTTTTTTCTTAGCATTCGCAATAGCTGTAGACACAACCAAAGGGTCTGGACGAAGAAAAATTAAGATAAATAATCCGGAAATAATAAAAGCAGCTGCTGACAAGATAAAGGGTCCAGCCAAGGTTGGAACACCAATTGAATCCGCAAATTCTCCCATTCTATTGACCAAGTTAGGACCAACTACAGCACCCAAGGTAGTGGAAACCATGGCCATGCTTGCAGCAGTTGCCCTTTGTTTATCTGTTGCAAGGTCTGTTCCTGCATATCTCGCTTGTAGATTAGATGCCGTACCAGCTCCATAAATTAAAAGAGAAATAAATAAAAGTGGGATGCTGTTGGTTAAAGCTGCAATTATAACACCAATAGCACCTAACCCACCTGCAAGGAAACCACCTGCAAGTCCTACTCTACGGCCAAAACGTTGTGAAGACCGGCCTATAAGTAGGGCAGCTCCTGCAGAACCTAAAGTAAATAGGGCAGTTGGAATTCCTGCCGCATTTTCAGTCCCTAGCATGTCTTGTGCAAGAAGCGCTCCTACAGTTATACCGGCTCCAAGTCCAGATCCCCCAGAGATTTGTGAAGAATCAAAGTTCTTAATGTTTTTTTATAAAGCTGTATTTGTCTTTCTGGTGAATCAAAATATTCTTGCAACCATATAGGCTGCTGTGTTGGGGTATTTGTTTCTTTTGCTGTCATTGTCATGAACTCTACCTCCAAACGAAATATCCTTGTAGCTTTTCATGTTCATTTTGTGATCCTTGGAACATTTCATTTATATCGTCATTAGAAGAAGCTTATAATTAAATTTTCTTTAATTATGAGCTTCTTCTCTTTTCTTATTTTTAAATAGGAACGTGACACTATTTGTCGGTGTTCATATTAAAATGTGTAGGATTCACCATCTTCTGGTACTAAAATATTACTTAAGAATCCTTTTTCTTTGCTAAAGTTTTTTAATTCTTCTCTAGAGAGTGTCCAATGGTTAACAGCTTCCATATGAACAGAAATAACCTTAGCATTAGGAGCCGCCTTGTGTACTTCATAGATGTCTTCTTTTCCCATAATGAGAGAACCGTATTCTATAATTTGATTATCTCCGCCATTGACGACAATAATATCTGGTTTATGGGTATCTAATTCTAACTGTACACCTTCATACCAGACTGTATCACCAGCTACGTACAATGTTTTTTCACTAGGATGTTTAAAGACTACGCCACAGACTTCCCCCATACGCTTTAATAATTCTTCTCCTCTTCCATGCTCGCCTCTTGTTTTAACTAATTGGATGCCTTCAAAGACAGTGTCCTTTGTTAATACCTCTACATTTTGGAACCCGGTATTTTGGATTTCCTTTGCATCTTCTTCATTTTGAACGAACATTTTAATATCTTTTGATAATAGTCTTCGCGCTGCCTCATCAAAATGATCTAAATGTAAGTGAGTCACAATGACTGCATCAACTCCACTAATAATATCGTCAACAGAGGTTGGTAAACTCACAGAAGGGTTGTTTTGATCTTGCCTAATCGTACCAGGGAAAGATGGGTACGTACCCTTCTCTGCTAACATAGGATCAATTAAAAACTTTTTATTTACATATTCTACAACTATCGTTGCATTTCGAATTTGTGTAAACTTCATCTTTACAACTCCCTTTCTTTTCATTTGTGTTTCCTAACAGTGTTAAGTGTATAATATGAGCAGCATTCAAATACACAGATAAAATAAAGTGTTTTAGGCGTTTGACTTTATTTTTGAAAGGATTTGACGTTCAGATGGATCAAACAGATAAGCGAATTATAGAGGAGTTATGTAGCAATAGCCGGATTACGATGAAAGAATTAGGGGAGAGAGTTCACTTAACAGGACCAGCCGCCGCAGCTAGAGTGGAGAAATTAGTGGAAAATGGGGTTATTGAGGGGTATAGCATTAAAGTAAATCAAGCGAAATTAGGGTGCTTTATTTATGCTTTTATCAATATCTATATAGAAGGTACACACCATCAACCTTATCTCTCATTTATCCAAACAAAGGATGGGTATGTCATCAATAATTATAAAATCAGTGGAGATAGCTGTTATCTTTTGGAGTGCAGGTTTCCAAGTAATGAAGCGTTAAATCAATTTTTATTAGAGTTAAACAAGTATGCAAACTATAAATTATCCATCGTTATAAGTAAATAGGGCATGAATAAAAATGGATATAGACTTTATTTTCTGTCAAAAAGTTTTCTTCAGGCAAAAGTTTAATAAAAGTAAAGCTTCTTCATCTAAAGGTGCAGTTTAGTTTAAGTGCATCTCTTCACATAGTTAAAGAAAAGCCGATTTTCCTAAGTAGGAAAATCGGCTTTTCTTTCTATACACGTGGGGGAGGTAATTGTTTATTAATTCCTAATCATGATGGTAGTTTTAAAGGATTAAATAAATAGCTTCTCAATTAAATAGATACAAGACGTTTTTGGTTATATGAACGAAATTTGTTTACGATTTTCAAATTTTGGAATCCAGTCACCATGTGCTTCAATTAAATCATCGCACATCGCAATGATGTCATCCATTGATAATTCAGCGGCCGTATGAGGGTCAAGCATTGCTGCCTGATAGATGTGTTCTCTCTTTTTCGTTACCTCTGCTTCAATAGTTAATAGCTGTGTATTAATATTTGTACGGTTAAGGGCTGCTAACTGTTCTGGAAGATCTCCTACATAACAAGGAGTGATTCCGCTGCGGTCAGCAACGCATGATACTTCAACAACAGCTTTTTCCGGTAAATTGCTAATTAAGCGTCCTTTATTTAAAATGTTGCCGCCAAATTTAAATGGAACATTCGTCTCAATCGCTTCAATTATTCGGGAACCATATTCGTGAGAACGGATATGGTTAAGCTGCTCATTGTTGACCATCTCGTCACGCATTTTGTCCCATCGTTCAATTTGCTCTATACAACGACGCGGATACTCATCAAGAGGGATATTGAATTTCTCGATTAATTCCGGATAATTGCGTTTAATGAAGTACGGATGGTACTCGGCATTATGCTCAGATGATTCCGTTACGTAATATCCGAATTTGTCCATTAATTCGAAGCGGACCATATCATTATGTTTTGTTTGTTGTTTTTCTCTCGCACGGCGTTTAATTTCCGGATATAAATCTTTGCCGTCGCGTTTGATTTCAAGGAGCCAGGCCATATGGTTGATACCGGCGATTTTTTCTTCCACTCCTTCATGATCCATTCCTAAGGCTTTAAATAGGTGCTCGCTACAAACTTGTACACTGTGGCACAATCCAACTGTTTTAACATTTGTATAGCGCAGCATTGCTCCTGTTAATGTTGCCATCGGATTTGTGTAGTTTAAAAACAGAGCATCCGGACAAACCTCTTCGATATCCTTGGCCAAATCCCACATAACCGGTATGGTGCGAAGCGAACGGAAAATCCCACCAATCCCGATTGTATCAGCAATTGTTTGACGAAGACCATATTTTTTAGGGATTTCAAAATCTATAACAGTGCCTGGTTTGTAGCCACCAACTTGAATGGCATTAATAATGTATTTTGCTCCTCGCAATGCTTCTTTGCGATCCGAATAGGCTTTCACTACTATGTTTGCCTGTAAGCTTTGTTTTAAATTGTTTAACATATTTTCCGAGTCTTTTAAGCGGTTCTTGTCTATATCAAATAATGCGAACTCGAACCCAGTTAATGCGGGAACATACATGCAGTCACCAAGAACATTTTTTGCAAAAACTGTACTTCCTGCTCCAATAAACGTGATTTTTGACATAAATTTACCTCCTGTAAAGAGAAACAGGGACTGCCTATCGAATCTTCTGATAGGATAAAAAATTGCTTTGAAAACAAATTAATGTCCCGTATTCAACTTTATGTTTTTTATTGTTATCATAATAGTAAATCGTTTATATAATAACCTCAATGGTAAGTTAGTGCGATTGGTGGGTAAAATATTGTCCTTAATTTATAGGGGGGGAACCTGTGAAGGATTATCGAACGTACGGTTTTCGTTTTCAAGATGTGCTTCCTAACGATGTGGCAAACATTGTCGTGCTTGGCCGGGAAAAGAAAATGCCCAGTGAAGTTTATGATTGGCATGGGTTAAAGCGGAAAGACGTCGGCACTTATGTGTTTCAATATACTCTGTCAGGATCGGGAAGGCTTGACATAGCGGATAAAAGTTATACAGTGAAGGCAGGGGAAGCATTTATTGTCGAGATTCCTAGTGATCATCGATATTACTTTCCAAAGGATAGCGAGGGATGGGAGTTTATATTTATTACATTAGTGGGAAGAGAAGCCGCCGATTGCTGGCGGTTAATGAAAGAACAGAGTGGTCCTATCTTGAAAGTATCTCCTAATTCAAAGTTGATTCAGCTTTTACTGAAAATCTATCAAGACACATATGATCAAAAGATTACAGATGCATATTATGCCTCTGCAAAAGCTTATGAGTTTATTATGGAGTGTTACCGTTTCGTAAAGAATATTGAAAAAGCAACGAAAGATATCTCTCTCCAGATTACAAAAGCTCTATCCTTTATCCAAACACATTATCATGAACCAATCACACTCGACGAAATAGCGGCCGTATCTGGTTTCTCAAGATATTACTTTATTAAACAGTTTCAACACCAGCTAAATATGACACCTGTGCAATACCTTACCAAAATCAGGATTCAAAAAGCGGCGGAGCTTCTTCGTTCAACAAGCTCCTCTGTTACGGACGTTGCTGCCCAAGTGGGCTATGCAAATGCCAACTATTTTAATAAAGTATTCCGTAAAGTGGTTGGTGTATCCGCCGGGACGTTTCGTGAGAGTAAAGACGTTGTCGGAATTGATCGTTTAATCATTGATTAAGTTTATGGCAATATGAATTGATTGATATAAAAAGAAATAAACGTTTAATATGGGCACACCAGAGGAGAAAGAAAACCTCCAGAGGAGGCGTGGAGATGTACATTATATGGTAAAATATGGAGTAGTTACTCACTCCTTTATTTCACTATGTCACACGAAGCCATTAAGATCTGAAATCATTTCATATGACCGTTAAACCTAGATAAAGGGATATGAAATCCTGCGATTAAGCGATTATTCGGGAGAAAATCGTATTAAACTGAGGGAGTGAAAGATGTAACCATACATTTACCTTATAATAAGGGGAAGGGTTGTTAGGAGGTACAAGTTGATAAACATACATAATAAGTCACAAACTGTAATCATTGTAGTTCATGAAATCTATGGGATTAACCAGCATATGAAGAATATTTGTCAATCATTATCAGAAAAGAATTTTGATGTTATTTGCCCCAATTTATTAAAACAAGATGCCCCATTTAAATATGCCCAAGAGGAAGTTGCTTATCGCAATTTTATAGAGAACATAGGTTTTACAAATGCTTCGGATAAAATTAAAAGTATATTGTTACATATTAAAGATAAATATGAAAAGATATTTATTGTTGGATTTAGTGTCGGGGCAACTATTGCTTGGTTGTGTAGTGATGTAGATTGTCTTGATGGAATTGTCGGATACTATGGTTCACGAATTAGGAACTATTTAGACATAACTCCCTCATGTCCAACAATGCTATTTTTCCCAGAAAGAGAGCAATCATATAATGTTGACGAGTTAATTTTTTGCTTAAAAGAAATGAATATTGAAATACATAAATTTAACGGACAACATGGATTTAGTGACCCATACTCTCCAAAATATAATGCAAAATCACAGCATGAAGCACTTAACAGGATGGTTGATTTTTTTCTAAAACACTGATCAACACAGAAGAAGTCAAAGGAAATCATTTACTTGGGATAAATTCAGACTCTTTCTTAATAAATATCCATTACCTAATGCAAAAGTTAAGGTTAATATATACGACTTAAGAAATGAAATTAGCTATATTTTGTAAATGATAACTAGGAGGAGCCGTGTGCGTTAATAGCGCAAGCACGGTTCTGTGAGTGGGGAGGAGTACAATTTACCGCAAGGTATAAAGGCTCCCTTATACTCGACTAGTAAAAAATAAGGACCATTAATAGAGTGATTTCGCATTTTTCAATATTCTGCAATCGGGTGCCTTTCTTGAATAAAAAAATTGTCTTCTTTTATTACGTATAAAAGTATATATAATTTGTAAACTAAATTTATCCACATTAAGATAAAGGAATCGATGATATGATCCAAGATAAGGTGTTAAAAATTGGTTTATTAGGTGCTCTGTCAACAATACCAGGAGAGATTGCTTCGAGGTTATTTGCTTATTTTGGCTTTGGAAAATATGGTATTTATGAATTAGCAAGTCTTATTATTACATTTAACAGGCCTGTATTTACCATAGGATTAATTGTAGATTTTTTAGTTGGTAGTGTTTTTGCAATCTTACTTTACTTTATATTTGTAAAGTTGGGTTCATGCCATTTAGTTATTAAAACTACATTGTGCAGTTTACTGGCCTGGTTAGTATGTGAACTTTTCTTCTCAGCGATAATAGAAGGTAAGTATATCCCTATTAGACCCATAAAAGATTATTATTCCCATATTTTCAGTGCCATGATTTTTGGTATTACATTAGGCCTGTTGATAAAAAAATTTATATTCAATAAGTTAAATTCATGATAAGTTTAACCCTTTTAAACTCCTCAAGTATTACTTTAAGAAGTAGTCTTTTTGATATGTTCCGGTATCTAATACAACATATATTAGGGATTGGAGTTAATTAAAGTGTAGAAGAGATTGTGAAACATTACACTTAAATTAACTGGGTGTATTAATTACGTAATTAGGAAGGCTGCGTCAGTCCTTTTTTTGTTATAAATAAAATATAGAATAAAACGGAAGGTACTCGTTGTACTAACTGGTGCAAGAGTTGAAGATCGGGGCTGTCATTAAGGAAGTTTTTCTTATTGGACTAATGGTCAGTTTAGTTTAATAAGATACCTTCCGTCTGTTTAATTGAGTGCCATCTCATGATATAATGGGTAACTTAGGATAATTACTACTTTTACTAATAATTGAACGGATGCCAAGAAAAGCCTCCGCATAGCGATAAAATATGGAGGTGTAAAAGAATGAATAAACGATGGACGATTGGTAAAATTAAAGAATTTGTTGAGAACAATTCGGAAAGTAAGTTGCTAACGACGGAATATAACGGTTTTTCTCAAAAGTTATTATTTAAATGTGCATGTGGTAGTAACTTTGAAAAAACATTTACGAAATTTAAAAATAATAACCAACGTAAATGTGACATGTGCCAACCGCCAAAAGCGACACGATAAAATATAGGGAAAAAACGAAGTGCCAATATTTCTAAGTTGGCACTATTTTTATTTTATGGGGGATAAAAGTGGATTTCGCTTAAGTGGATACAAGTCTTATGAGACATTATGAAGTCTAAATTAAAGTTGATTTAATTATGTATCAATAGGTTCTACTCCATTGAGATTGTGAAGAGATGTACTTAAACTATCATGGCAGTGATAGTGGAAGAAGGATACCAGAATCGAACTGCCGAATTGTTTTGTTAGATGTTGATATAAAGGGTGTGTTAAATGGATAAAAATAACCGATTATTTGAACTGAATAAATTTAAAGATGAGGCAGATGTTTGTTTTTCGATTAATGGGGATTTAGAGGATAATGCATATTATTTGTCCGAATCTCTATGTTCAAGAGTGAAATATATCGGTAAGGCTTTCAGTTACACTATATCCCTATGATTGATATTTATGGAGTCGTCAAATTAAATAAAATGCAAGTGTCCTCACTGATTGAAGAATTGTTTTTTATAAAATCTGTTGTAAATGATACCGTAATTGAATACTTCATTCCTACTTTAATTGAACTCTTAGAGAAAATAACACGTAGTAAAAACGAGGATGCCTTATGGATTATGGGGAATTAATTTGCTTGTTTCTTTCAACAAACGGGTGCTTCAGCAAAAGATCAGTAGCTGCCATCAAGGTGGCTTTTTTTATTGATTAATGGTCAGATTAGCTCAAATGGATTGATATTTTTTATAGTCTAGCAATAGAATGGAAGTACCATCCAAAAAAGGGGGGCTAATCTTGAAGTTTGAGGACAAAACATTGGTGATAAAGCCTAAATTGTGGTGGTGTACAATGAAAAAGATTCCAATTTTATTAACTTTTATTTTCCTTTTGGTTGTTACAGCTTGTGGGGGTCCTTTTTCAACCACAACTTCCGAATTGTATATAGTAAAAAAAGCACATTCAAAGGATTATGAAAAAGCCTGGATAATTGCATTTGACCCTAACAGTATTACTGGTAAAAAGGAAATAAAAATTATGGTCAATGAACCAATGGTGTGGAACTTGATCGAGGTTAAGAAAATTTATCTTACAACTTACTCGAAGGAAGGAGATAATCCTTGGGTTTTAGAGGAAATTGTACATCGTGGTGACGATGATACCCTAAGATGAAAAAATTATAATAAGTTTTATTAAACTAACTGAAGGATGCTTGAATTTATGAATATTGGCTGCTGCGGCAGCTTTTTCTTATTTGATTAACGGAGCAGGTGTCTAAATAAGGACTGCCACCAGTATTATTAGCCTCTATTGAAGGGTTCATATTTGTATCTAAATATGGAATTCCTGCAACATAATTATCAGATTTTTTTGCCAGTTTTTGACCTTGTTCTCGCATAAAAATTCACCTCCGTTATTATATGGTGTGTGGTTGTGGTGATAAATATCAGGTAGTATGGCAAAAAGAATGGGCTTAATTTCAAATTTCGTGGCAGGTTAGTTGAAGTAGGATTTTGGCTAATTGTGGTAAAATGATTTTATTAGGGGGGAATTTAATGGACTTATTTTTTATTACAAATATGATAAGAAATATAATTACAACATTTTTTCAGAACGGTATTTGGGTTGTAGGCTTTTTTTACCTTTGTATTAAGATATTCGATAATAAAACTCTTAAAATCCTTTCAAAATACATAATTATAGTTGTTTTAGTATTTTTATTTATTCATTCAATATTAGTAAGTATATAAATTTTATTCATATTGAATTAAGAAGTCAGCTGCCGTTTTTAGCGGCTGTTTTTATTGAGCTAATTCGTCCCAATGTATTTCTAAAATAAAAAATTTCGGAATATTCAGGTTGACTTCAGGAAAATTTTTGAATAAACTATTGGTAATTATCAAATAAAGGCAATGAAGAGAAAAAGTAAAATGATATTGTTTTTCTCCAGAGAGCTTCGGTAGCTGAAAAGAAGCAAAAACATTCATTTGAACAATGGTCTCTGAGCTTCGTACTGAACGTACTTTTTGTATTAGTAGGATACGACGGGATTTGGCACTCGTTATCCATGTCACAGTATAAGAGTAGCATTTAATAATACTCCGTACTTGTTGAGGCAAATAGTGTAAGCTATTTGCAAATTAAGGTGGTACCACGTGGAAATTCAAACCTCGTCCTTAACTATTACAGTTAAGGCGAGGTTTTTTTGTTTTCAAAATTAAAATCATAATGGGAGGTTTTTATTAATGAGTATTTTTATTGGCGGGGCTTGGGCTTATGCGAACGGCTCATTACATTTAGGTCATATTTCAAGTTTGTTACCTGGAGATATTCTTGCGAGATATTACCGTTTAAAAGGAGAAAAAGTTTTATATGTTTCAGGAAGCGATTGTAATGGAACTCCTATTACAATTAGGGCAAAACAAGAAGGTGTAACGCCAAAAGAGATTGCGGACCGTTATCACAAGGAATTTGCAGATTGTTTTGCAAGATTAGGATTCACCTATGATACCTATACAAGAACTGACACAACACATCACCATAAAATCGTTCAAGAGATATTTTTAGAATTACTTGATAAAGGATACATCTATAAAAAGGAAATTGAACAAACCTATTGTGAATATGATCAGCAATTTTTACCTGATCGTTATGTTGAGGGGATTTGTCCTCATTGTGGTACAAATGCTCGTGGCGATCAATGTGATGCTTGTTCAAGCGTGTTAGAACCACTTGAATTGCTTGAAAGAAAATGCAAAATATGCGGGAATCCCCCTACAACAAGGTTCACAGAGCATTTTTACTTTTCTTTAAGCTCTTTCCAAAATGACTTGGAAAACTTTACTCAAGAAGTAGAAGCCATGAACCTTTGGAGGGAAAATGCTATTTCTCTTACGAAACGCTATTTAAAGGAAGGATTGCAAGATAGAGCCGTTTCGAGGGATTTGCCTATTGGGGTAAGTGTTCCAGTTGCTGGATATGAAGATAAGAAAATCTATGTTTGGATTGAGGCTGTGTCAGGATATTATACCGCCAGTAAGCTATGGGCGAAGGAGACGAAACAGGATGACTCTTCGTTTTGGAATTTATTCGCCAAATCTTACTATGTACACGGAAAAGATAATATACCATTCCACTCGATAATATGGCCTGGAATTCTTGCTGGTCTTGGAAAAGAACCATTGCCAACGCATATTGTTTCAAACGAGTATTTGACTTTGGAAAAGAAAAAATTATCTACAAGTAAAAATTGGGCTGTTTGGGTTCCAGATATTTTAGAAAGATACGAACCAGATTCTATCAGGTATTTCTTAACAATCAATGCACCAGAGAACCGAGATGCGGATTTTTCTTGGAAAGAGTTCATTTATAGCCATAATAGCGAGTTATTAGGGGCTTTTGGAAACTTCGTTAATCGAACTTTGAAATTTATTGAAAAATCATTTGATGGGATAATCCCTGAAAAAGAAATAACTTCGAATATCCAGGATAAAGTTAATCGTTTATATAAAGAAGTGGGTTATTGCATTGAAACCACTTCCTTCAAACAAGGATTGGAAAAAGTATTTGAGCTTGTTAGATTCTCGAACAAATATTTTGATGAACAACAACCTTGGAAACAAATAAAGGATGATACCGAGTCTTGTAAACAAACTCTTGCGGATTGTGTTTATCTAATTGCAAATTTAGCCCAAATCCTTACTCCATTCCTTCCTTTTTCAAGCGAAAGGGTAAGGGAAATGATAAATACATCAAAAACCGAATGGAGTGCGTTTTTTGTTAAATCGCAGCATTTGTCAAAAGTAGAACCATTGTTTGAACGAATAGACCCAGTAAGAATTGAAGAAGAGCTTGAAAGATTAAACCACAAAACTGTTTAAATAAAAGAATTATATTTATTTATATTTCCGCAGTAATTAAGCATATAAAATCCCCCTTTTTTATAAATAATAATACCTTCGACCAACCAAGGCAGAACCTACGATAATAAGTAGAATAAACAGTGCAACAATTATTGCGACACTTTCCGCTCCAGTAGGGTTAATGGGATAGTTTTGTCTCGATAACAAAAACTAACAGAATGAAAACGATATTATATAAAGGAGATTACATATGCTGAAAAAGATACTGCAAATCCTTCAAGCACTCCTAATTATATTTGTCGGTGCATGTTATGTTTTGCTTGTCTGGGTAAAAATTGACAGAACAGCAGCCGAAAAAAGGATGGTATTTGACCAGCAGCCCATCCAATACCCGATTCGTCAAAGTAATATTACTATGTATACGGACGGGAAACAGTTAAACAATCAAATATTCTCAGATATAAGGAAAGCAAAACATTACGTGTTTATCAACTTTTTTTCTATTGCTGATGATAAAGTAAGTCATCAGTTTCTAGATTTATTGAGGCAAAAAAGCCAAGAAGGTGTAGAAGTATATTATGCAGTGGACAGACTGGGTGGAATTTTACTAAAGAAAAGCGAAAGAGAATTATTGGTTAAAGCAGGAGTGCATTTTACGTATTACAATAAGCCTGCTTTTCCTTATCTTTTTGCTTCTTTGGATCGTCGGAATCATCGCCGTATATCAATTATTGATGGAAGGATTGGGTACATTGGCGGATTTAACATCGGCAAGAAGTATTTGGGGGAAAAAGTAAAACTCGGTCACTGGAGAGATTATCACCTTCAAATACGAGGAGAAGGAGTTCAAGATCTAGAACATCAATTTGTGTTAGACTGGAAGAAAAACTCAGAGCAACAGATTCATTTACATAGCGCGACAAAGGAAAAGGGAGCAACCTCGCATCGATTTACTGCATATTATAGCGGAGAAAAACTTGGGCAAGATTATGCAATGCTGTTTCATCAAGCAAAAGAGTCCATCATTATAGTAACACCTTATTTCATACCAAATGACAGAACTATTTGGAACTCATTAGTGGATGCAAGAAAAAGAGGAGTTCGTGTTAAAATTCTGTTCTCACCTCATTCGGATGCACTGTTAGTTAAAGAGGCAGCGTATCCATATATTCGAAAAGCATTAAAACAGGGAATAGAAGTATACGGTTATAAAAAGGGAGTGATTCACGGTAAAGTATTCTTGATTGATGAAAACGTATTGATGGTAGGGACCGTAAATTTTGATTCGCGCTCGTTTCATTTAAATGAAGAAATGAACTGCTATATCCATGACCCTGTCTTTATTTCTAAAATAAAGCCAGTCATCAATGAAGACATCCAAAATTCAAAGCGAGTAACATCCTCTGAGGTCAATCAATTATCTATAAAAGAAAAAATGAAAGAAAAGTTTGCAAAAATGATTGAGTATTATTTGTAAAAACTAAGTATTTTCTTCAATTTAATGGGTGCATGACTGGAATAAGGGGTTGCTACGGCAATCCTTTTTTGTTTGTTGAACAAACGGGGCAGTACAGTTGAATAAGAAGATTGTGAAAATAGATATTCCAAAATATTCATTTAAAGTTAAAATAGAGAAAAGTGATTGCTAATTGAGGAGGTTGTGTCAAGTGAAGAATAAAGATAAGTTATCATTAGTGGTAAATGTCTTAATATTAGTTGCTTTGGTTTACATAGGATTGAAGCTTAACGACATAGGAGGACTACTAAAAGATATTGTATTACAAGGAAATAGGTAGGGCAAATTATTGAAATTAAGATGGATACAGATTGAGAATTCAATAGGAGTGAGTATTTATGTCAATCAGGGAAAAAATGAAAAACGGAAAATTATATTTCTGTAATGATGAAGTTTTAATGAAAGAACAGATGCAATGTCTAGAGGTATTATATGACTTTAACCATACTAGACCTTCTCAAGTAGAAAAGAGAAAGGAAATTTTACATAAACTGTTTGCCGAAGTAGGTGCCAACGTGTATATTGAACCACCACTTCATGCAAATTGGGGACGACATACACATGTAGGAAATGACGTCTACGCCAATTTCAACCTTACATTGGTAGATGACACCGAAATTTATATAGGCAATAATGTATTAATTGGTCCTAATGTGACAATTGATGCAGGAACTCATCCGATTCATCCAGAATTACGGAGAAAATCGGCACAGTATAACCTGCCAGTAGTAATTGAGGATAATGTTTGGATTGGAGCAGGTGCGATTATCTTACCAGGAGTTCGAATAGGGGAAAATACAGTAATCGGTGCTGGTAGTGTAGTTACCAAGGATATTCCAGCCAACGTAATAGCAATAGGAAGCCCTTGCAGGGTAATGCGGGAAATCAATGAGCGTGACATGAAGTATTATTATAAAGACATGAAAATTGATAAAGAAGACTTATTTTAAAATATTTATCAATAATCTTACCCAATAATCAAAGCTACACATTATTAAAGTAAATGAGTGCTTTAGGGAAAGATCAGAGCTGTCAATTGTGGCAGCTTGTTTTTGGTATAACTCAAAAAAGCTGAATGGATTGTCCTATCGCCAGACAACCCATTTTTGCTATTATTTATTTAATTCAACAGTTTCATTAATATCTGTCGATTTAGAACTTTGCCCTGTCATGCGTTTATAGAGAAAGGCGATTTTCTTCGTAAAATTACCGGTTTCCCAATGTTCGGCTGCTTCCGCCTTTACCTTTATCAAAATAACGTTGGGATTATCATAAGAAGTTTGCATGATTTTCTCATTTACATTGCTCCACAATTCCTTTTTCTTGTCTAAATCCTCAACGATTTCCGCTCTTCCACGGACGGAAACATAGGATTTACCTGCATAAGTCACATTAACATCTTGATCATGTAAAATTTCTTCATATTTATTAGTCGCTTTTTTAGTGAAAAACCATAAGTCTCCATCAAACTCTACTTCTTGTGTTTTCATAGGACGAGAAACAAGCCCTTCTTCAGTTACCGTAGTCAGCATGGCCGTGTCTACGTCTTTGATTAACTCTCTTAATGTTTCCATTTCTTCTTGCTTTATCATGTTAGTCATTTCCACCACCTCATTAATGTTTACAGAGGTATACTACCCTTTACACCAACTTTTATTCAGGTATGGCGGACAACTAAGTGAACGTTTGGTAAGAGCTGGTAAATAAAGGCAATAAAAAATGGATAGTCATAAACCATCCATTTATCCTTGATTGACTTTAGCAACTCCAAAGGCAAAGTATTCATATAATACCTCTGCGACCATTTCAGATTGGGTACCATAACACATTACCAATACAAATACTTCTGTTGCAGATTCTTTTCTTCTTTTTCTATAAAGTTTTTTCCTGTTTATTAAAAGTTCAAAAATAAATCCTAATACAAATCCCGTTCCTAACCCTATAAGCCCCCAAATAATTGGACCCCAATTTAATATGTACCCGTATGTTGCACCCAAAACAGCTAACAAAGTACCCAAAATGGCAGGAGCATCCATAAGACTGGTCCCATCTGAGCGATGAATAGTGTCAAAAATTTTAGACTGACCAATTTTGGGGACTAACGGTACAACAAAAATATTCTCTTTTTTTATCCCTTTTTGTTCTAGTTCGTTTATCGACAATTCTAAATGTAAAGAGTGCTCGAAGGAGGCAATGACATACATTTTTATATCACCTTAATATATTTTTGAATGATTACTCGGGAATTTAAACTGTTTGTTTTGATACTGTTCTTGAAAAAAAAAGGCTTGTTCTAACTTGAATATTTTATTTAACTCAACAGAAGAACAATAGGCGTCATAAATAGCAAACATGTATAACGATGGTATAAATAGAAACCATTCAGGATTTAAAATGGAAATAGCCTTACCAAATGATCCAATTAACGTATAATAAATAGCTAACCAAAGTTTCGAACGGTAACAAAGAAACATCCACCACCCTAAAATAAAAAAGCCTGTGGGTATTTTATGAACAATTATCTGTCCTAATCCAGGCATAAAAGCGGACCATATTGCAACCGTTTTTGGCTGGTATTTTTCTAAATAAACAATAGAAAACCCTGACAATTCCATAGGTTTGATTTTGGCTTTATCCTTTTCAGCAAGGACATACAAATTATTTGTATCGACGTTGGACCTGTAAGTATCCCAAGCTGCAAAAACATAAACCGCTATGTACATTAAAGCCCAATTTGCATTCAAAATATGTTTTGCCAAATGCATATTCCCTGTAAATGAGTAGAACATTGCTTTATTCAAATGGGATTGTGAATTGACGATAATTTCCCATATCATTAGTAAATAGGCTTCGATGTACATTCCTGTTAACAAGTGTCCAAATCCTGGGAAAATAAAGGACCAGAGCGTTGGAATCCAAGGATTTATTGCAAAGTTATAATGGTTACTCAATGAATTCATATGAAAGTTATAACGTCGTGCGTTTTTATTTACAAGTTTATCGTTCATTTTCTTCTCCTAATTAAAGAAAGTACGAAAAGTCGCATACGAAAAGGTTCATCCACACTAAAGTTAGAGTTTGTTCTTGGGAAGATACAATTAAAGAAAGGGGCTTTGCTTCAACAATGGAGTAAGACTTCTTTCTTTTTCAATTAATGGGGAGGTTAGTAAAATAAAGATTTTATATTGTACCATGAATAGCCTACTTCTTTCTTAATGGTTATTACCTTATGATTTCCAATTGTTCCTTTTTTATTTTAAGTCGAAAATGAAGTGACTTTTTTAGGTTGTAATTTGCTTAGTGTACAAAATTTCCATAATGTTGGCGTTACCCCCTGAATAAAAAATCTTTTAATACAAAGAATATGTATAGTTTATTACCAGATTAGGAGGGAGTCGCATGGTAAATATAATGGAAACAATCATGGATGCCATGAAATCACTGACAGCTCAAGACGAAGACCAACCTCTTCATGTCGGAGAAGTGATGTCATGTTGGATTTACTTAGCTGGACTTGAATTAGCCAAAGCATCTGTTCAAGCAGGTATAAATACCACGTCGGATGATGAACTAAAAGCAATACTTGAAGAAGATATGAAACTAGGGACAAGTCAAAGGGATAGACTTCATGATTTCATGATTAAGGAAGGAATTACATTACCTCCTGCCCCAGAAGATATGCCAAAATCAGACCCTAACAGTATTCCTCTTGGTGTTAAATTAACGGATGATGTGATTGCAAACGAATTATCTTTAAAAATCGTTAGTTTAATTATGCGTGCTGCTGGTGCTGCTTCCGAATCAATTCGTACTGATGTCGGTTTAATGTTTATTCAGTTTCAAACAGAAAAATTTGCTTTCGCTTCTAGATTAAAACATTTAATGCGAAAACGCGGATGGATTAAGGTACCACCGTTTTACGTTCCACATGGTTCCCACCAATCATAAAGTTAAAAAATGCATCTTTTTTTAATTAGCAAACTGCTCAGTTTAATTTAACCAATATAAAAAAGCTCAGTGTTTTAATCACCGAACTTTTCATTTGTAATGATTTGATATAAAGTTTTTGAGTCTTTTTCAGATAGAAAAGTGTTTTTATCTAAACCTTCAATTCTCACCCTAATTCGATTATCGGGCGAAAGTACCCATAATGCATAATTATCGTTAATTCTAAAGTCAGGATATGTGCTCTTGTCACTAGAATCTTCCCATCTTGCCTTCTTAAAAATCTTAAGAACAATATCAACTTTTTCTCTGTCTGTTACCACCTTGATTTGTTCATAGTGTCCCTCTGTTCCAGTATGTTTTTCAACAATTAGTTTATTTTCCGCCTTAATATTAACGTGTTCTCCTTCCAGATTACTACATCCAACAATTGAAACTAATGCAAGAAGTATAATAAATAATAGTCTTTTTCCCATTGAACACCTTCCCTTTTATAGCTTTTTTCTATTTAAATGAGTAATTCTCTATTAAAGCACAAAACCCTTTAGCGTATATTTCCAAACTTAGCTTGTGATAATAACAAGTTCATCTCTCCCAAAAATTCATAAATATTCCTATGATCTGTTTCTTTAATATTATTATTGTAAAAAAATATTGACAAATTTACTTCTCATCCGTATAGTAATGGATATTATAAAAAATATTCAGATATAATTTTCAAAACGCAAAGATCAGGAGTAGTAAAAGCTCATTATTCGGTAAAGAGAGCTGCGGGTTGGTGCAACGCAGTCCAATGATACTTTGAACTTGCCTGGGAGTGGTAAACCGAAAGATTAGAGTTAATCTATTCTCTGGTTTTAACGATTGACCTTCGTTACAAGGTTTTTAAAGCAGGGTTCGAAAAGAGCCAATAAGAGTGGTACCGCGGTAAGCTTATGGCATATCGTCTCTTTCTTCATTTGATTATGAAGAAAGAGACGATATGCCTTTTATGATTTTTTTGGAGGTTAGGATATGGAAACGGACAAACGGAATTTACAGAGGACAATGACTTCAAGGCATATTACGATGATGGCATTAGGCGGTGCCATTGGGGCAGGTTTATTTAAAGGAAGCAGTTCAGCAATTGATATGGCAGGCCCATCCGTACTAATTGCTTACTTGATAGGGGGCATCATCCTATTATTCATCATGCAAGGTTTAGCTGAAATGGCGGTCCGTAATACCGGTGCAAGAACATTCAGGGATCTTGTCCAATCTATTTTAGGAGAGTATCCTGCCTATTTCCTTGATTGGATCTATTGGAAAATGTGGGTATTGAACATCACGGCCGAATCAGTCGTTGCGGCTATTTTCATTCAATATTGGCTGCCTAAATATCCAATCTGGATACTGGCATTAGCTGTTTCTGTTTTAGTTACAGCAATCAACTTGCTATCAGTAAAGGTTTTTGCTGAAACGGAGTACTGGCTTGCTTTAATTAAAATTACCGTCATCATTGTGTTCATCATGGCGGGATTATTGTTGCTGCTCGTGACGTTTGGTGATCATACAGCAGTCGGTTTCTCTAATTTGACTGACTATGGCGGTTTCTTTCCGAATGGATCAACAGGTTTAATCACTGCGATGCTGGTGGTAATTTATTCATATGGCGGTACAGAAATTATCGGGGTCACATTGGCAGAAACGAAAAATCCTGAAAAAGTGGTTCCAAAAGCCGTTCGCAGTACATTGGTCAGGATCATTTCTTTCTATATCATTCCATTTTTCATCATCGTTAGTTTAATTCCTTGGAACGAAGTAAACGGGGTGCCTGAAAGTCCGTTTGTGATGGTCTTTCAAATGATAGGGATTCCAGGTGCTGACCATATTATGAACGCCGTTGTTCTAATAGC
>NZ_JMLP01000036.1 GCF_000686805.1 Bacillus sp. UNC41MFS5
TCGCTCGACTTGCATGTATTAGGCACGCCGCCAGCGTTCGTCCTGAGCCAGGATCAAACTCTCCAAGAAAGTTGATTAGCTCATTTGTTACGTTGGCTCGTGTTCTTACTATATTAATAGAAGAAACACGATTAATATTGTTTGTTTGCATGATTTTGTTTGTTTAGTTTTCAAAGAACAATCTTGTTTGTCAGAAGCGACATTTGTTATTATATCAACTCTCTATTACGATGTCAATATAATATTTTATTTTTATCAATCACTTTTAACAATCAAAACTCGTTTGTCAAAAGCGACATTTGTTATTATATCAACTCTCTGTTGCTATGTCAATATAATTTTTTAATTCCTTTTCAATCACCTTTAACAATTAAAACTTGCTGTCAAAAGCGACTTCCTTATAGTATCACCCTCATATTATTTATGCAACAAAAAGTTTTTTCTTTTTTTACAAAGGTCTTACGGTTTTCGGCTCAATAATAAATTAGCCAGGAGATTAGCATATCTCCTGGCTCTTCACTGGTCTTATCTATCTAATGATTCTTTTTTCCTTTACCTTTCCCTGGGTGCTTTTTCTTTTTCTCTTTTTGCTTTTCTTCTTTTTTGGGCTTCTGCGAATTTTTAATCCCCACATTATTACTAGCAGGTTTCGCTTTGTTGAGAATCGGTTTTGGTTTTGGCGGCACTTCTGCAGAAGTAACCCCTTTAATATACAGTTCATTATTTACTCGATAGACACTGCTTGGCTGCTGAAAACCCGATGCATCCGTTCCAAATGACTGCATCATGTTTTTGAACATATACTTTGCAATTGGTGTCGTCGTTGCGTCCATAAAGTTACCAGAACCGTTTTGTGCATATCCTGTCCAGACCGCCATGGTGTATTGCGGTGTATATCCTACGAACCAGCTATCATTCGTGGCGTTTTCCGGATATCCAAACTCCGCTCGGGTCGGTGCGTCAAAATTCGTAGTCCCTGTCTTCCCTACCACATATAGGCCAGGAACATCAGCCATTTTACCGCCCCCATCTTTTACAACGGTGCGTAACATATCAGTCACCATATATGCCGTGTAATCCTGCATGACCCGTTTTGGTTTCTCCGTAAAATGAACAACTTTACCATTTGGCAGGACCACTTTTTCGACAAAATGCGGTTTATTGTAGTTCCCATTATTTCCAAATGCACTATAAGCCCCTGCCATGGCTAATGGACTAACAGTATTGCTTCCAATTGCATAGGATTCGTATATTTGATTATTTTTAAAAGTAATGCCGAGATGTTGGGCAAAATTCTTTGCCTTTTCCATACCAACTGCCCTTAGTGTAAGAAGAGCAGGAATATTGTAAGAGTTGTTCAGTGCATTCCGTATGGTCAGCATTCCATGATACTTATGATCCCAGTTTGAAAGCGGCTGTCCCGTTGAATACGATGTCGGCTGGTCATTAATCAGGTGACCAGTGGACCACTTCAAATATTCAATCGCAGGACCATAGTCAAAAATCGGTTTAAATGTCGAGCCAGGTTGACGACTGAGATCGACCGCGAAGTTGTTACCTAGAAATTCAGCTTTATATTCGTTTCGCCCGCTGCCAATCGCCCGCACTTCACCGGTTTTTGTATCTAAAAAGACAAAGGCCCCCTGAAAAGCCGCATTTGGATAGGCAATGATTTCATTGGTGTTTAACATTTTATCTGCATAATTCTGTGCTTTTGGATCGAGGGTAGTATAGATAGATAATCCATCCTCACTGATGTCGACATCCTTCAGTTTCCTCTTTACCTCTTTTACAACTGCATCCAAAAACGCTTCGTAAGGAATAGTTTGTTGGTTGCTTTTTGGGACAAGTCCCTCAGTAACGGGAACTTTTGAAGCTTCCTTATATTGTTTCTCCGTTATATAACCATCTCTAAGCATCGAACGCAAGACGATATTACGACGATTCGCGGCCGCTTCTTTGTTTTCCGGCTTGGTTGGATCGTAATTATTCGGACTCTGCGGCAGTCCGGCTATCAAGGCTGCCTGCGCGAGCGTCATTTTTTTCAAATCCTTTACTTCGATACCATAGTAACTCTTTGCGGCAGCAGCAACTCCGTAAGAGCGGTTTCCAAGGTAGATTTTGTTTAAATACATCATTAAAATATCGTGCTTGGAATATTTCTGTTCCAGCTGATAGGCCAAGTCCCATTCTTGCACTTTTCGCTTTAATGTTTTCTCCGGCGTCAAAAAGGAATTTTTAATCACTTGCTGAGTAATCGTACTTCCGCCCTGTGAGCCGAAATCTCCAGTTACGTTGACAAAAATGGCCTTAGCCGTCCTTTTAATGTCAATCCCATGATGCTCATAAAAATGGGAATCTTCCGTGGCGATAAACGCTTGCTCCAGCACTTTTGGAAGTTGATCATAGGTAATTTTCGTTCGCTTTTCCTTCCCGTACTCATAAAGAAATTTTCCGTTTTTATCATAGAATTTCGTAGAAAGTGGATCCACTAGCTTAGAATCATCCAAATTAGGCGAATCCTTAATCATGGAAGCAAACGTGATCGCTCCTGCCCCTGTTGAAACAAGTCCAAGCACGAGACAGAGAATGATTATTTTTTTTAACAGCGACCCTTTTTTCTTAGGATTCCGATTGCTTCTTTGTTGATTCTGTCTTTCCCTTTCCGCTTGTTTTCGTTCCTCACGAGATTGATAGGTCTCTTCTGACATTCTTCTTCTCTCCCATGTATATTTGTGGTTATGCAAAGTTGATATGATTGAAATGGAGGTATGATCGGCTAATTATAGAACTTCGTAAGCGGAGTTAAATTTATGAGGGGAACACGCAAAAAAAGAGCCACAGGGACGGTACGAGGGCACTGAAAAAGTCCAATATCTGAATTAGGCAGCTGAAAGTTTCAAATGAATTGAACTTTCAACTGCCTTTTTAATTTATAATTAATGATATTAAAAGTTTAATCATTCTATCGTAAGTCAGACACTAGTGTTCCTGCAAACTTTACCTATTCAAAGGCGCAAAAAGTAATTATTAAACACTTAGCCTTGATTTTCCAAAAACAGCCAATAGCAGAACCAGTACCCCTCTAATTCTTCCATGTTCCTTATACAGGATAATGGCAGGCAACCAAATGTTCTGAATCCATTGATTTTAGTACCGGTACAACTTTCTTACACAGTTCTGTCGCGGCAGGACAACGCGGATGAAAACGACAGCCAGAAGGCGGATTGGCTGGTGACGGAACTTCGCCTTCAATGACAATCCTTTCTCTTCTTTTGTTTGGGTCAGCAATCGGAATAGCGGCCAAAAGTGCCTTTGTATAATGATGAGCAGGATGAAGAAATAATTCATCAGCAGGGGCCACTTCAACCAATTTCCCTAAATACATAACCCCTATCCGATTTGAAATATGCCGAACCACATTCAGTCCGTGACCAATGAATAAGTAGGTTAATCCAAGATTATCCTGAAGATCTTGAAAAAGATTAATGATTTGCGATTGGACAGATACATCCAATGCGGAAACAGCCTCATCCGCTACAATAAACTGTGGACTTAAAGAGATCGCTCTTGCAATTCCAATCCGCTGCCTCTGGCCGCCTGAAAATTCATTTGGGTACCGGTCATACCAACTAGGATTGAGTCCAACCAATCGCATAATTTCTAAGACTTTTTCTTTCTTTTCCTTACCCTTTAATGATTGGTGTACCCATAGCGGTTCGCCAATTATATCTCCCACTTTCCACCTTGGATTGATCGAGCCATATGGATCCTGAAAAACAACTTGCATATCTGCTTTTGTTTCTTTTAATTCAGATCCGTTCAGACCGAATAAATTCTTCCCTTGGAACAAGACTTTTCCGCTTGTAGCTTTTTCCAACTGTAATATGACCCGTCCCAGAGTAGACTTGCCACACCCTGATTCTCCAACCAGTCCAAAGGTTTCTCCTTTTTTAATATCAAATGATACATCGTCAACGGCACGGACATATTTATTCTTCCTATTCAACATACCTTTTTCAATTGGAAAATACTTTTTTAGGGCCTTAATTTCAAAAAGTGGAGCTTCTTCAGTATGATTTTGTATGCTTAAACTTGTTTGTTCACCTTCATTGATATAGATGGAGGTTCCTGGATTAGCTGAAAAATGATTATTCGTTATTTCTATTTTTTGTGTGTGCCAGCATGCCACTTTATGACCTTCATTTTCCACCAATGAAGGTTCCTCTTTTGTACAAATCTCGGTTGCGTATGGGCATCGAGGATGAAATCGGCAGCCAGATGGTACATCATCTAAGGTCGGTATGGAACCCTCTATCGAAAATAATCGGCTTCCTTGCCTGCTTTCTAAAGGTACAATCGATTGAAGTAGACCCTTTGTGTATGGATGACGTGGTTGTTCGAACAATTCAAATACAGATGCCTCTTCTACCACTTGTGCAGAATACATCACAACGATTCGATCCGCCATTTCAGCGGCGATCCCTAGGTCATGTGTAATGAGTAGGATTGACATATTAAATTCCTCTTTTAATTCCTGAAGCAACCCAAGAATTTGTGCTTGGGTGGTTACATCCAGTGCCGTTGTAGGTTCATCGGCAATAAGCAATTCAGGGTCGCAAGCGAGTGCAATCGCAATCATGACACGCTGAAGCATCCCGCCTGAAAACTCATAAGGATATTGCTTCATTCTCAATTCGGGTTCAGGTATTCCCACCCTCCGCAACAAGCGAATGGCTTTTTCGGCTGCTTCTGATTTAGAAACACTGTTATGTTGAATGATTACCTCCGTAATTTGATGACCAATGGTAAATACAGGATCCAAGGCAGACATCGGCTCTTGAAAAACCATGGCTATCTTTTTCCCACGGAGCTCTCTGATCTTTTTTTGCGAAAGCTCGATCAAGCTTTGACCTTCCAACTGAATGTCTCCATGTGTGATGATTCCATTATTAAAATCGATTAAACGCATAATAGAAAGCGAAGTAATCGTCTTTCCACTGCCCGATTCACCAACTAAACATACAATTTCACCTTTATTAATTTGTAAACTGACATTGTTAACAGCGTTTATCATCCCTTTTTTTGTTTTAAATCCGACGGATAATTCTTGAATATCTAACAGTTTTGTCAACGCGCATCCTCCCTTCGAATTTCCTTAATTTCTCGAATGCTTTGGATCCAGCCTGTTCCGGAGTTCATCGCCTATTAAATTCACTGAAGTAACTAAAATAGTAATGGCTAACCCTGGAAATGTAACAATCCACCAAGCAACGGAAATATAGGCTCGACCCTGTGACAGTAAATAGCCCCAATCTGGAATTTCCTTAATAACACCCAACCCTAGAAAACTAAGACCTGTACCTATCAGAATGCTCGTTCCGACTCCAACGGCGGCCATCACGAGAAGGGATGAGAGACAGTTTGGCAGAATATGACGAAAGATAATTTCAAAGTTTGATGTTCCTATCGCTCGAGAGGCATCCACGAAGGGACGGCTTTTTATGGCAATAACCTGGCTTCTTATGACCCTGGCATATCCAGGAATAGAAGCAATACTTATGGCTAAGATAATATTTCCTAGACTTGCACCAAGAGCTGAAGAAATAGCAATAGCTAGGAGAATATTAGGAATGGTCATCAAAACATCTATGAATCTCATTAAAATGGTGTCGATAACCCCTCCAGTGTATCCTGCAATCAAACCGATTATGGTACCTGCCAATCCCCCCAATAGAACAGCTGCCACTCCCGTTAATAAGGATTGTCTTGCTCCATAAATAATTAAACTGAATATGTCACGTCCGAATTGATCGGTTCCAAAAATATGAGATGAACTTGGGAAATTCATGATTAACTGAGTATTCATATCAGTAGGTGAGTAGGGTGCAATCCATTGTGGAAAAATGGCACAACAGATTAAAAAAACAATCATAAGCAATGAAAGAAAAACAATGATGTTGGACCACTTGAATCTCTTACCTGTATAACCCATTTTCTTTTTAGCAGCAGTTTGAGTTAATGGCTCTCTTACGGCACTAGAATTGGTTATCATATTTTTCACCTCACTCATAATACTTGTGTTCCAAAGATTATTTAATCGTAGTTTTTCGTACTCGAGGATCAATGTACGAATAAGAAACATCCACAAAGAAATTAACAAGAACGTACATAACGGCCGCCACTAAAATGACTCCTTGTATCATTGGAATATCCTTTTGATTAATGGCATCTACTACCACTCTTCCAATACCTTGTCTGGAAAATACCGTTTCTGTCACAACAGAGCCCGCTAGTAACTCTCCGATCAAAATTCCTAAAATGGTAATAGCCGGTAAAAGCGCATTGCGTAAAATGTGCTGGAACATAATGATTTTTTCTGTAAGCCCTTTTGCCCTAAGCGTTACGACAAACTGTTCATTAATGATTTCTAGAACACTATTACGGACGATTCTTGTTAGTAATCCGGATTGGGTGATCCCAAGACAAAGAGCAGGAAGAACGAGCTGATTAATGTTTCCATTCCCGATTGCTGGGAACCAATTTAAGTTGACGGAAAAGATAAGAATCAAAAGAATTCCGAACCAAAATGTCGGCATAGAGATACTAAATAAACTACTGACTCTAACCATATAGTCCAGCCAGCTATTTTGATAAATGGCCGATAACACTCCAAGTAAGATCCCAACAGCAATGGCGATCAATCCGCTTGCAAGAGTAAGAGATACAGTTGCAGAGATATTCATCATTAACTTATCCATCACTGGTTGATTATCTACAAAGGATTCACCCAAATCTCCTGTAAGCACGCCTGTTATATACTTAATATATTGCTCACCTGCTGATTGGTCTAAGCCCAGTCTATTCTGCAAATCTTCTACTCTCTCTTCGCTCATGCCTTCTCCTCCAATCATCCGGGCAGCATCGCCCGGCAATACATGAAGGAGAAAGAAGACGAATGTAACTGAGCCAAGGATGACGATAAGGGAGACCATTATTCTTTTTAAAAGAAATTTAAGCATACCTATCTCTCCTTTTCGTACAAATTATTGTTGAATCCATGTATCATAAAAATTAGGAAATCCCGGTGAATCAAATCGAATTCCTTTAACTTCTTTTACTGTTGCAAATGAGTAATTAAATAAATAAGTAGGAATGGAATAAACATTTTCAATGATGTATTCCTGTACCTTTTTATAGATTTCCTGACGTTTCTGCGGATCTTGCTCTAAGTACCCTTGTTCTAACCATTCATCAAGTTCAGGTACATTGGCACGTGAAGGTGTAGCTAATCCATAGGGGCCTTTCGTTGAGAAAATCAATCGCATAACATCTGGATCCCCATAAAATTGACTGGCCGCAAACATATCATAATCTCCATCAAATCTTCGTTTATCATATGCCCCCGCTGATAATGAGACGATGTTTAATTGAATACCTGCATCTTTTAACTGTTTTTGTAAGACGGTTATTAAATCAATCCGTTTTTCACGATTTCCTTGCGTATCAATTAAATCAATGGTTAATGGTTTCCCTTCCTTCTCCCAAAGGCCTTTAGATCCTTTTTTCCAGCCTGCTTCTTTTAGTTGTTTGGCCGTTTCGTCTACATCCTGCTTCCAGGAGTTTTCTACTTTATCATCGTAGCCAAACAAGTTTTTTGTAATGGGTGACCAAGCCTGTTCTGAAGTGCCCAGATAAATGGTGTCGACTGCAGATTTAATATCTAGTGCCGAGCGTACCGCTTTTCTCACTCTTACATCGTTCCAAGGCTCTTTGCTAGGATTTAAATACAAGGAAAAATTAATTTGACTCAATTGTGTTTCAAGCACATTAAATTGGTTATCCTTTTTTAAGGCTACTAGGTTTTGAGGTGGAATAATGTCAGCCGCATATACTTGTTTGCTCTGTAGAACCCCAACACGGGTAGCTTCTTCCGGTACAAATTGAATCGTAATTTTATCCAAGTATGCAGGCCCTTTGTGACCTGCATTTTCCGGCGCCCAATTGTAGTCTTCATTTTTCACCAATTCAACCTGAGTTCCCAGAGTAAATTTCTTTAATTTAAATGGTCCCGTTCCTACTGGATGCTGCGGAAATGCATCTCCATATTTCTTAACAGCAGCAGGGGATACCATTCCTAAATCTGCTTTTGCAGCATTACTTAAAAACGGTGCAAAAGGCGTAGAAAAATTAATTTTCACGGTAAACTCATCAATGACTTCAGAAGACTCATAGGGACCTAGCGCATTGATTGAATTGCTTGCTTTTGTTGCCGGGTCTATAATTCGATCAAAATTAAATTTAACTGCTTCTGCATTGAATGGTGTTCCATCATGGAAGGTTACATCTTCTCGCAGCTTGAATGTGTAGCTTTTTTTATCTTCAGAAATTTCCCAAGAGGTTGCAAGCCATGGTTTAATGGTCCCATCCTCTAATTCAACTACTAAGCTATCATAAAGGGATCTCATAACACGCCCATTTTGGGCATTCCCAGATTTATGAGCGTCCAGATTATCATTTGTCACAGTACCACCAAGTGCCCATTTCAATTCTCCACCTGGTGTGATTTCTCCCTCGGTCGCATTTTTGCTAGTTTCTTCACTAGTGGATTTTGCAGCCGAGCATCCTGCTAAAACGATCATAATCGTTATTAAGGCTATTAATAGGTAATTCAGTGACTTTTTCACATTACTTCCCTCATTTCTTTGTTCATTTATATAAAAAAATTCTATCTGCCAGCTTTTAAATCTCATTATTTCATCTATTTTCACAACCGGTGTGATAGTTTCCTTGCATAACGGTTCACTGGAATATCTAAACCTAAATGTCCACGCAGAGTATCATCCTCATATTGACTTCTAAATAACCCTCGTTCTTGTAAAATAGGGACTACACGCTCAACGAATTCAGGCAGTCCTTTTGGTGTTGCAGCTTGAATGATAAATCCATCTGCCGCCTCTTCTTCATACCATTGTTGAATAAGGTCCGCTACTTTCTCTGGCGTCCCAACAAATTGTCCTTTCGGTGTTGCAAAATGAAGGGCAACTTGACGTAACGTTAAATTTCGTTCTCTTGCCATTCTTTTAATTTTGTCAGACGCACTCCGACTACTTTCTCCAATATCGCCTAAATGCGGAAACGGTTCATCCAGAGGATATTGAGTGAAATCATGGTCATCAAAGGGTCTTCCTAATGCATGAAGGGCTTTTTCAATGGTAACAAGACTAGCAATCTCTTCATGTTTACGATCAGCTTCTTCTTGAGTATCACCAATGATGGGATTAATACCTGGCAAAATGGAGATATTGTCAGGATTTCTTCCAAATGCGCGGACTCTTTTTTTGATATCTGCATAGTATTGTTTCAAGTCCTCAAAACTTCCGCCGCCTGCAAAAATAGCATCTGCATGTTTGGCTGCAAAGTTTCTGCCTTCTTCAGATTTTCCAGCTTGAAAAATAACGGGTTGCCCCTGTTTGGACCGAGCTATATTTAATGGACCTTTAACGGAAAAAAACTCTCCATTATGATTGAGCGTATGTAACTTTTTTTTATCAAAAAAGACCCCTGATTCTTTATCATAGACAAAGGCATCATCTTCCCATGAATCCCATAACCCTTTTGTGACTTCAAGGAACTCTTCTGCCCTTTTGTATCGTACAGCATGAGGGGGATGGGCCTTTTTATTGTAATTATCCGCAGATCCCGAAAGCCATGAAGTTACCACATTCCACCCAGCTCTCCCATGGCTGATATGATCCAGTGAAGCAAGCTGTCTAGCCAGAGTGTATGGCTCACTATAGCTCGCAGTAATGGTCGCAACCAATCCTATATGGTTTGTTACTGAAGCAAGTGCTGACAAAATAGTGACTGGTTCAAACCTATTTAAATAATGGGGGCTGGAATTTTCATTGATTGAAACACTATCCGCAATAAAAACAAAATCAAGTTTCCCCTCTTCTGCCTTTTGTGCCTGTTCCTTATAGAATTTGAAATTCGTACTTGCATTAGGTAAGGAATCCGGATGTCTCCAGTCTCCCCAGCCTCCTCCAACACCATGAATCATCGCTCCTAATTTTAATGTTCTTTGTTTTGCCATCGTGACTCCTCCATTCTAGAAAGATCTAGATTTGTAAATAAAAACTATAAGTATTAACATCGAAATACTTGGTTTTATGAAAGAACTGGCTTGCTTTCGAATCAATCATCAAAGGAAACCTATTTTGTAACATAATCCGTAAACCTTTGTTTAAAGTCCCCCATTCGAACTGAGTTCCTTGTGAGTTCATGCGTACCATGAAACGGTTCATTACTTAGTTCTTTTAAGGTTTGGATGGCATGAGCCGGAACCCGATTCAAGGTTTTGGCCCAATTGTTTGACACATCGTGTGCTTCCTTTAGATCCTCACATATTTCATGCACTAATCCAAAATCCTTCGCCATTTGGGCATCAATCTTCTTGTTTAACAATGTCACATATCGAGCCCTTGAAGCACCAATTTCATTTATTAAGCGCTGGGTACCCAAGATCAAGCCAAATTGCGGACCTGGAAACCGAAAAACGGCTGAAGGTGTTCCGATTCTTAGGTCGCAAGAAAGTGCTAAATCCGCACCTGCTCCAAATGCATATCCATTGATCACCGCAATAGTGGGAATGTGGAAATGTGCTAACATGTCTAATAAAATCGATACATCCGTAAAGAACTGTGCTGCTTCTTCATTCGTTAAGGATTGGATATATTTCACATCCACTCCCGAACTGAAGGCTTTCGTTACTTCACTGCTTAAAATCAGGGTACCTATATCTTCCCTGCCGCGAATGATTTCTAAGTACTTTCTCAAATCTTTGTATAAGATATTATTTATGGCGTTCAAATTAAGCGGACTGTTGATGAAAAGATGTGCTGTTTTTCTCTGGAAATCCTGATGATCCGTGATTACTAATTTAACTGTTTCCATCCTGACACCTTTCCTGCTTAGCCTTGTGGCACGTTACTTGGCTCGATTTCGTTCGCAGAAAGTTCTGTGGTTATTTCTAGTCCATGGTTATCAATTAACTGTTTTAATTCTGAAAAACTAGTTCCTGGTTGTACTCTGTAATAAACAAATTCCTCTTTTTGTGCAGCTTCATATGACAAGTCACAAAGCATTTTCGGCGGAGCACATAAAAGATTGATGTTTCTTTCATTCAGCCACCTAATGACGGCTCCTCTTTTTCCAGTTTGGAACTGTGTTGCCGGATTTTCAAAATCCTGTCGTTCACCTGTCTCAACATCGTATAAACGAATAATGTCGCCTTCAATAATTGGTACAATCATTTCGTTTTCTCCTGATAATGTCATGGCTAATTTCATGGGAATTCCCTCTTCTCCTTCGCTTTTTTATCTTCCTGCCTCTGTTGGATGAAGCCATTCTTCAATAACCTGTTCATTATGCTGCCCTAACTTTGGAGGCATCCGATAAATCTCAAATTCATAGTTTGTCATTTTCACTGGAAATCCTACGGACGTTGTTTGTTCTCCATTTGGTAATTCCATTGTTTCCAAAATATTCAGTGATTTCGTAATAGGGCTTGCCAATGCTTCTGCGAAATTATTAACCGGAGCGGCGGGAACCCCTCTTCTGTCAAATTCAGCAATCCATTCCACCGCAGGTTTCGTTACAAAGACTTGCTCCAATATCGTTTTTAGCTCTTTTTGATTTTGAGCACGTAGGGACTGGGTGGCGAACCTCGGATCCTCGTATAAATCCGTTACATCCGCCGCTTCACACACTTGATACCACAGCTTATCATTTCCTGCAGCAATCACAAATGGCTGATCCTTTCCTTGATAGGCTTGATAAGGCGCATTTCTAGGATGTGCACTTCCTAATCGTTTTGGAGGTACCCCTTTTCCATAAAATTCACTTGTTTGCAGTGCTGAAATACCAAGTACACTGCCAAGCATAGAACAATCAATGTACGCTCCCTTTCCTCCTTGCTTTACTTTTAAAATCGAAGCGGTAATCGAATACGCTGCATACAAACCGACGGCAAAGTCTGCAATTGGAACTCCGCATTTTACAGGTGGCCCTTCCTCCTCGCCGGTCACACTCATGAGTCCACTAAAGGCTTGAATGGTGACGTCAAAGGCTCCTTTTTTGGCAAAGGGGCCTTCTTGCCCATAACCTGAAATCGAGCAATAAACCAATTTGGGATGTTCTTGAGACAAACCGCTGTAGTGTAGTCCGAATTTTTCTAATACACCAGGCCGGTAATTTTCAACAATCACATCTGCTTTTAAACAAAGCTGCTTTAATACGTTCAGATCTTCCTGATTTTTAAAATCGATTGAGACGCTACGCTTATTTCTGTTTAACGAAGAAAAGTTTGCACTAAATTCCTCGTATTGTGAATTTTCAATAAACGGAGGCCAGTTTCGCATCCCATCCCCGCCTTCTGGTCTCTCAATTTTAATCACATCTGCTCCAAGATCCGCTAATAGCATGCCGGTATATGGTCCAGCCGCAATTTGGCCAAATTCAAGGACTCGCACCCCAGTTAGTGGTTTCGTTTGATTCTGTTTCCATTTCTCCAAATAACCAGCTCCACTTTTTGTTTATTAATATTTTCATGCGCACAGATCCTTTATAAACCCTTTATTCTGATTGAATTACTCGGTTTAAAGTTAGTATATATCACGATAGTCCCCAAGTATAATTGAAAAATGGAAATCGTTCATTCAAAAAAATTGAAGTGTATACATGACTGTATCAAAAAAAAAAACGGTGTCAGGCACCGCCCTACAAAAGCGAGTGTCAAAATAAACGATATCAAACTTGTATTTTCTGTAAATGCGAAACACCATTTGAAACACTCTTATACACTTTCTTTAATTGTCGTAATTAATCTTTGTACCGCCTTACTATTTTGAATGCCCTTTGCCTTTCTTACAATCCCCGTAACAACGCCAATTTCTAAATCCACAATCCTCCTTTTTACCGTCCCTTTTGGCAGGGTGCCAACGATGATATCCGGGATAACGGCTATTCCTAGGCCAGCCTGGACATATTCCTTTAAAGCAGACATACTGTTTACTTCTAATCCAATTTGAGGAGTAACACCCGCTTTTAACAATGACATTTCTAAATGGATGCGATAATTACAAACAAACCCACTTAACAATAGCCGTTCATTATTAAAATCTGATAAAAAAATCTCCTTTTTCTCTGCAAATGGATGGCGGTCGGATATCAATATCGATACATCTTCCGTCAGTAACGGCTCAAATGTAATCGTGTGATCTAGTTCAGGTGTGTTACAAATCGCCAGGTCCAGTTCCCCTTCTTTAATCATTTCCGTTAATCGATTGGAGTTGTTAATTTCGATACTCATTTGGACCTTTGGATATTCGTCACAAAAAGGAGCCAAAATGTTTGGTAACCGATAAATCGCCATAGGTTCAATGGCACCGACCTTGATTTTACCCGTTTCTCCATTCAGCCATTCATCCATTGAGCTTTGTACGTACTCTAAATCATTAAGCAGTATAGAAGACTTCTCCAAAAAGACCCTGCCTGCCTCTGTTAAACAAATTTTTCTTCCTCGTTCAAATAACTTAACACCCAAATCCATTTCCAATTTTTGAATTTGCATCGTAACCGTTGACTGTACATAATTTAGTGCCTCAGCTGCTTTTTGAAAACTTCCAAAACGGGCAATCGTTTGGAATGTTTTGACTGCTTTCAAATCCATATTTATCAATTCACCCCTAGAAGATTCTACTAAGAAAAAAGCGCAAAAAAGCCTATGAATCTAGGAAGATTTCATAGGCTTTTCATTCATTTCAGCCCATAAGACATCTACCCTATTTATTAAGGGCCTCTAGTTGTCTAGCGGGCTTTATTACTTAATATTGTTACTGTTTACTATATTTTGACTTTTCCGATATGTCAAGTTGGTTTTATCTATATTTTTGAAATCAATTCATTTTTTTTGAATGAACTCTTCATTTCTTTCCATTTTACACTCCTTTATTTTCATTTTATGATCATTATAAACCTTATTATTCTGATTTTTATACTAAGAATTAAACAGGAGGCTCAAAAAAATGGTCAATATTAACCCTTTTCAAATTTTCGAAAAATCAGTAAGAAATGTGCTGCAGGAGACCAGTTCGGAAAAAGAGATTGTCACTAAACTTAAACCACACTTCCAATCATTTATTGAATCAGAAGGATTAGTACCTGATAGTTACAAAATACCGGCAGAGGAAAAGTATCGTCAATATTTACTGTACAGGCCAGAGGATGAAGCATTTTCGATTGTAGCTTTTGTTTGGGGGCCTGGGCAAACCGCTCCGATACATGATCATTTGGTCTGGGGACTGGTGGGTATTTATGAAGGTGCCATTGAAGAAACAAGATATCGTGAAAAACAAAATGCTCCAGATGAAGCTGGCCTTCATTTGGATTTGGTGGATACAGTCATCGCGAAAAAACATGATATTTCTTTTGTCTACCCGCCAAACGCGGATATTCACAGTGTTCGTAATCCTTTTGACGAAATGGCTATCACTATTCATATTTATGGAACCGATATTGGAAAACAGAATCGTCACTCCTATCAAAAAGAACCGTATCAAATAAAACCGATTGTAACCCCACATTATAACAAAGTCCCGGTCTATTCCAATCAGGGTTAAAAAACGGTTAGGTTAGTTAAATAACAAATTAAAAATGCTGTTCCATTAAAGAAAGGCCTGCCGCCTTATCTTATGGAACAGCTTTTTCTTGTATATGTGATGTATATCTAATAGGTCTTAAGCAGGACCTATTACCCTGCGGCCAACCAAAAAAACACACGAAACGATGTAAGAAATTTCGTGTGTTATCGTACTATTTTATATTAGAAGAAAGAAATCGTCGTTCATTCATGTAATTTTATATTACTGTAGAACCTTTTTCGAATTACGGTTTTCGGGAACTTTTAATCCAAGATGTCCCCGCAATGTATCATGTTCGTATTCTGTACGGAATAATCCCCGGTCCTGCAGGATGGGAACCACTCGATCCACAAATTCAGGCAATCCTTTTGGAGTCGAGGCTCCCACAATGAATCCATCAGCGGCGTTGTCTTCAAGCCACTCTTGGATTAAGTCAGCTACTCTTTCAGGAGTTCCAACGAATTCCCCTTTAGGTGTTGAAAATTCCAGAGCCACTTGACGTAAGGTTAAGTTTCTTTCTTTCGCGCTTCTTTTAATAGTTTCGGATGTACCGCGATGGCTATCACTTCCTAAATCCCCTAGATCTGGGAATGGTTCATCCACTGGATATTGGGTGAAGTCGTGATCATCAAAAGGTCTGCCCAACGCATGCAGCGCCTTATCGATTGTAACAAGGTTGGCGATTTCCTGATGCTTGCGGTCCGCATCCTCCTGCGTATCACCAATCACCGGAACGATACCGGGTAAGATGAACAATTCATCTGGGTTTCGTCCAAACTCACGTGCTCTTCTCTTCACATCTGCATAATAAGCTTGAGCCTCTTCCTTTGAATGATGTCCAGCGAAAATGGCATCTGCGTTTTTGGCGGCAAAGTCTCTGCCGCTTTCTGATACACCCGCCTGAAAAATGACCGGTTGACCTTGTTTCGAACGAGAAATATTTAACGGGCCCTTAACAGAAAAATACGTCCCTTTATGATTTAACGTATGCAGCTTTTCCTTATCAAAAAAGACACCTGAATCTTTGTCATAGACAAACGCATCATCTTCCCAGGAATCCCATAACCCCTTTGTTACCTCCAAAAATTCCTGTGCAATCTTATAACGTTCCGAGTGGGAAGGGTGGCGGTCCCGGCTGTAATTATCCGCTGAACCTGACAACCAGGATGTCACCACATTCCATCCTGCTCTGCCATCACTGATGTGATCCAATGAAGCGAATTGTCTTGCTGCTGTATATGGCTCGCTATAGCTGACAGTTACCGTACCGACTAATCCAATATGATGAGAATTACCGGCAATCGCTGATAAAATGGTCATCGGCTCGAAACGGTTCAAATAATGGGGACTGGAATTTTCATTAATTGAAACACTATCTGCAATAAAAACAAAATCCAATTTTCCTTCTTCTGCTTTTTGCGCTTGCTGCCTATAAAAATCCCAGTTTGTACTTGCATTTGGCAGAGAATCAGGATGTCTCCAGTCTCCCCATCCACCACCTACTCCATGAATCCAAGCACCTAAAACAATGTTCTTCTTCGCCATTTGAACTTCTCCTCCTCATTTTTTCAAAGCCTTCCTGTCTTCTGATTTGATTCCATGATACAGGATCTATGGAAAACATCTGGCCAACCCTATAAACAAATGATGATTCTCTCATCCCCATAGAAAGTGTGAGTATTGGCATTTAAAAATTATCAATACTCAGTAAACAGATATGATTAATCATAGTATGATTATAGGATTCCAAAGAGAAATTTGTAAAATTGAAAAAAATGAATAGTAATTTCAAATATATTGATAGTAAACGACTTGAATGATCGGATTCCAGTGGGTGGTCTAGGCACACGTTTTTTTCCGGCAACAAAGGCACAGCCGAAATAAATGCTGCCGATATTCACTAATGCTTCGACCAGTTTTACTTTTAACAGAGATATAAGTGATTGGATGGGTGCTCCTCTACTCCTGATTAAAATGCGGCAGCTTTTTCATTCTTTAATTTTTCAAGTTCCTTATTGAGTTCGTCATCGTTCACATATGCCATATCAAGCTGAGCTAATGGGCCCGCAAACTGATTGCCTGCTTGTACTTCTGCTTCCATCATTAAAATGCGATCTTCGGCATGGGCCACTCCTCTTGCAATATCATCCGTATTAAAGGAAACTGTTGCTTTTTGAATTTGTTTCATTGACTGTGCAACATTCGCACGTGAAGCAAGCAAGATTTTCTTTTGCTGCAGTTGGTTATACTTTTCCTTCAGCTGGTTCAATTTTTCGATGAGGATTTGTGTTTGCCCCTTAAGCGACGCTAATTGCTCCTGATAGAGATGTAACTGCTTTTCATGGTTGAGCTTTTCCTGCACGGCAAGTTTGGCCATCTGCTCATCACCTTGTTCAATAGCCAGTTTCGCCTGCCGAGTGCGCTTGTCCACTAAGGATTTGACTTCAGAAATAAGGGCCTCTTGTTTTTTCTCTACGAAAATTTGTCTTGCTAAAGCTTTCTGACCTTTGACGATTTCTTGTTCCATTTCCCTCGAATACTCATTTAGCATCGCAATCGGATCTTCGATTCCATCTAATAATCCATTAATATCCGCCTTTGCAATCGTCTTTAATCGTTTAAAAATACCCATTTTATACATTCTCCTTTTTTGTTAAAAGATTTTTTTCCCATTGATCTAATACACTTGCATTTTGGCTTGTTACCGGAATTTGTGAACCTGCCACAGAGGTGTTAATAAACTGTTTCATAGAAGAAGCTTTTGACTTCTTTCTAAGCCATCTTATTAATAGAACCAAAGCAGCTAGTCCAAGGATTAAGAAAAGCCAAGGGAATCCTCCGCCATGGTGAGCGCCATTCATCATCCCGTGGCCGCCGCTGCCAAAACCGCCGCGGTGTCCCATCATTCCACCAGGAACATGTCCATGAGGACCTCTAGCAAAAGCACTGCTCCCTCCTAGTAAAAAATGCAGTACGTTGATGACGAGTACCGTAGAGGCAACAATGACACCCCAGAAAATGCCCATTTTCACTTTTGTATTCATCTCGTTTATCTCCCTTCGTAATCTGATGAAATGAATATTAATTGAGTTTGGTGAAAACTTGGTGAAAAAGGGAGCCTATTTTTAAAATCTATCAATTTTTTTGGGGCCATAGTGACGGTTCTCCTGGCTCCAATGAGACTTGTGGTTACCACCAGAACCATCCCTATGGTTTCCTCCAAATATAAAGAGAAGCACCAGCCTAATTGGCGGTGCTTCTCTTCCTTCAATTAAAATGCTGCCACTTTCTCTTTTTCACCTTTTAATTTTTCGAGTTCCTTAGTGAGCTCTTCCTCGCTCACATAGCTATTGTATGCCGCGTCAAACTGAGCTAACGGAGCCGAAAACTGATTGCCTGCCTGTACTTCTGCTTCCATCAATAAGATCCGCTCTTCCGCACGAGCCACTCCTCTTGATATATCATCCGTATTGAAAGAGACCGTCACTTTTTGAATCTGTTTCATGGACTGAGCGACATTCGCACGTGATGCCAACAAGATTTTCTTTTGCTGCATTTGGTTGTACGTTTCCTTAAGCTCGTCCAATTTTTCGACGAGGATTTGCGTTTGCCCCTTAATGGAAGCTAATTGGTCTACATATAGTTGCAACTGGTTTTCTTTGCTGAGCTTTTCTTGCACTGCTAGTTTGGCCATCGCCTCGTCACCTTGTTCAAGTGCTAGTTTCGCCTGGTGAGTACGCTTATCCACCAAGGATTTAGTCTCATTGATCAGTGCTTCTTGCTTTTTCTCTACAAAAATTTGCCGAGCTAATGCATTCTGACCTTTAACAATTTCTTGTTCCATTTCTCTTGAATACTCATTTAACATCGCAATTGGATCTTCAATCCCATCTAATAATCCATTAATGTCGGCCTTTGCAATCGTCTTTAATCGTTTAAAAATACCCATGTTATTCATTCTCCTTTTTAGTTAAAATGTTTTTTTCCCATTGATCCAAAACGCTAGCATTTTGGTTGGTTACCGGTATATGCGAACCTACTACAGAGGTGTCAATAAACTGTTTCATAGATGAAGTTTTCGATTTCTTTCTAAGCCATCTTACTAAAAGAACTAGAACAGCTAGTCCAATAATAAGGAAGAGCCAAGGGAATCCTCCGCCATGGTGAGCGCCATGCATCATCTCCTGGCCTCCGCCAAATCCGCCGCGCTGACCCATTTGACCAGCCCCATGTCCATGGGGACCTCTAGCGAAAGCACTGCTCCCGCCTAGAAGAGCGTGGAGTAAGTTGATCACCAGTACAGTAGAAGTAACGATGATACTCCAGAAAATACCCTTTTTTACTTTTGAATTCATTTCTTATAACCTCCTTTCGTTATCTGATGTAATGAATATTAATAGAGAATGGTGAAAACTTGGTGAAAGGAGAAACTATTAAAAAAAAATCCACAGGTAAGGTTCCCTGACCAACTGAGATCCGTGGCGACTCCCAGATGGTACTGACTTCATCCCAATATCTTAATCTTTGAATATATAAGAATTTATACCTATTAGTTGTGCCTTTTTTACCAAAAAAAGGCACAAAAAGAGGAAATAGAGGGGGCTATGAAGAAATTATGATTATATAACATATTTATTTTTTGGGGGAAATGGCGCCATGAGACAAAGCCGACAATATAAATCTCCATATGCAGCAATGTTGTGGTCAAGTGTTTTACCAGGATTCGGGCAATTTTACAATAAGGAATATATTGTTGGGGCTGTGTTGATTGGCATGGAATTTGTAGTGAATTTGAACTCAAATCTGAATCTATCTCTAATCGACTCATTTATCGGGGATAGGAATTCAGCCCATCACGTAATTGATTATAGATGGGCGCTATTTTACCCATCCCTGTACGGTTATGCCATTTGGCAAGCATTTAATGCAGCAATAGCCAATAATCATAAGATGATTGGGAAAGATGCGGACCAAAGGACATATTTGTCTGGCTTTTTTATTGGAATGGTATTAGGCATGGATTTCGGATTATTTTGGCATGACTCTAGCTTTATCACACATTATACTGTTATCAGATTTTTGGATTACCCTGTCTTTAACGGACTCGCATTTGGGTTGTTAATTGGAATCTTGGGACATATCATGGAAAATAAGGTTTATCGAAAACAAAAAGAACATCTTATAGCAGGTAGTAAATAGGACATAATGTTTCCTCCCCTTTAAGAAGTGAGTTCCATTTACCACTTCTCAATTCTATAACCTCTCTTGGCTACCTTTCCTTCTCTTTCTTTATCACTTCGGGCGTCTATACCCCCTATTGACTACCTTCCCTTCTCTTTCTTTATCGCTTCGGGCGTCTATACCCCCTATTGACTACCTTCCCTTCTCTTTTTTCATCGCTTCGGGCGTCTATACCCCCTATTGACTACCTTCCCTTCTCTTTTTTCATCGCCTCAGTCGTCTATAAAGAAAAATCTCCCTAGCAATCAAAAAAAGTGTCCTCCATCATACGATGAAGGACAAAATTAACCAATTTGAGTGGTGTCAGGCACCAGCTTTCGCTGTCTCCCTCTCCCCACCAACATCCACGCGTTTCTTTCCTATTCTCCCTTTAATCGACTTCATCACATGGTACGTAGTCGGTACAATTACCAAGGTTAATAGTGTCGACGTCAATAATCCCGAGATAACCACAATCGCTAGGGATCTTGAAATTAAGCCACCTTCACTAGATAGGGCCAATGGCAGTAAGGCACCAATCGTGGCGAGTGCTGTCATGAGAATCGGACGAAGACGAGTTTTTCCGGCTTCGAGCAGAGCTGATTTGATTTCCATGCCTTTCTTCTCGTTCTGTTTCACGCGCTCCATCAACACAATCGCATTCGTGACCACAATTCCTATTAACATCAAAAATCCAACTAAAGCAGGCATCCCTAGTGCTTGGTTCGTCACATACAATCCTAATAACCCGCCCGAAAACAAGAATGGCAACGAAGATAGAATCGCCACAGGCATTAACATATTCCCGAACGCGACAAGCATCACGATAAACACAAGTACAACGGCAACACCCATCGCCAACATCATATTCGTAAATCCTTCATTCATCGCTTGTGCTTGACCTTCGGAACGGACGTTCACTCCACTTGGTAAATCAATACTTTTCAGTCGTTTGTCTACTGCAGCTTGAACACCTGACGAATTATCCGTCGTGATTCGACCCGTCACCTGCACATATTGCTGCTGATTTAAGCGGTACAACGCAGACGGACTTGGAGCTTTTTTGAGGCTGGCCACTTCGGAAAGGCTGACTTGCTGCCCCATCGGATTGGTCAATTTTTGATTCATAATATCAGCAATAGAATCCACCGAACCTCCATCCAATAACAAATTCAAACTTGTAGTTTTTCCCTCTACTTGCATATCTCCCACACGTTCACCTGCAATCAGTTCCCGAACAAATCCGGCAACCATGATCGGGCTTAAGCCTTTTTCCGCTGCTTTCGTATCATTGATATCCAATTGCAACTGTTCCTTCACACCAGAAAGATTAGATTCGACATTTTCTAAGCCATCGATGTTTTTAATTTTATCCGTGATCAGCTTCCCTGCGTTCTCTAAATCCTTGGCATTCCCGCCCTCCACAATTAGGGCTATACCACTCGTTCCAACAATCCCAACAGGCGCAAGAGCCACCTGCATCTCACCGTTAAGATTCTCCACTTCCGTTCTTACCCTTTTTTCAAAACTAGAAGTTTGTCCCTTTGTGGTACCATCCACTAGATCAATCGAAAAACGAATATGTTCCCCATTCACAATCGTTTGCGTATGTTTAATCTGCTTTTCCCCTTTTAAAATTTCTTCGATATTACCCGCGATCAGGTTTGCTTTTTCCAGTGAAGTTCCCTCTGGTAAATCAGCGGTTAAGCGATAGGAGACCGCTTTTTCCTGCGGTAAAAAGTTCTTCGGTATCATCGGGACTAATGCCAATGATCCAGCAAACATGACCAAGGCCAGCACAATCGTTAAAGCCCGTTTATTTAAGACCCATGTAAGAGTATTCTTATAGGCTTTTTGAAAGATAGATTCTTTTTCCTCTTTCGGTTTAATACGAAGTAGGAATAACTTGGCGAGCAATGGCACGACGGTCAACGAAACAATCAGTGAAAACGCCAGCGCCACGATGACCGTAATCCCAAATGGAGCAAAGAAACGTCCGATAATCCCTGGAACAAAGGAAAGCGGACCGAAAACGGCAATGGTCGTAAGTGTGGAGGACGTAATCGCTCCCCCCACTTCTTTGGCTGCCGTAAGCACCATTTTTTCATCACGTTTTGTGCTTGTTAAGGTTCGGCGGTACACATTTTCAATGACAACAATCGAATCATCAATGACACGACCGACGGCTACCGCGATTCCCGCTAGTGTCATCATGTTTAAACTATAGCCAAAATATTTCAAGGTAATCATTGAGGCTAAAATCGATAGCGGAATGGAAAGAACAGCGACAATCGTTGCCCTGATATTACGAAGGAATAGGAACGTAACCAGCACCGCAAACAAGGTTCCAAGCAACACTTCCCTCAGCATTCCATCGACAGATGTTTTCACTTCTTTGGATGTATCATATAACTTCGTTAATGTGTATCCAGCTGGAAGGTTTAATTCATCGAGCTTTTCTTTGGCCTGCCCCACCACTTCAACGGTATTAGAACCGGCCTGTGCTTTCATCTCAACCAGAACCGCTGGCTTTTCATTTAAGCGCGTATAGACCGTTTCTTTTTTATTGCGATAAGAAACGTCCGCAATCTCCGACATCTTTACTTTTTGAACTCCATTTGGTCCTTGAGACAAAATTTGAATATTCTCTACATCACCGACAGAATCCAGCTTGAAATCAGCTTGCACATTCAAGGTTTTATCGTCCACATTTACTTGACCAGCTGGGAATGAAAAATGATGCGCTAAAAACGTTTGCTTGACGGTCTCATAGGTAATTCCATGCTGCTTCATCTTTTCAGCATCCAGCTTTACCGCGACTTCCTTTTCCGTTTCACCCGAGATATCAATCGTTCCCACTCCGTCGATACCAGTCAATGCTGGTTTAATTCGTTCATTGATGTATTCGGTCAAGTCGGATTGATTGGCTGAATTCGATGACAGAGCAAATGTAAAAACCGGCATCGCAGACGGACCGTCTTTGAGGATTTGAGGTTTTTCTGCTCCTGCTGGCAGTTGGATTGAAGCGACGGCGGTCGTGACATCCTTTTCCGCTTCATCCATATCCTTGCTCATCTCAAATTCAAGAATCCCCACGACCATATTACTGTGCGCTTCAATATACAAATTATCTAGTTTCTTTATTCCCGATAACGTGTTTTCTAACGGCTTGCCTACATCCTCTAAACCCTGTTCAGGAGTCGCTCCAAGATATGGAACCTGCACGATGATATAAGGAATGTCGACATTCGGCATCGATTCCATCTTCATCGTTTTGACTGAATAGACTCCCCCTGCAATCACCATCAACATGGCGATGAAAATAACCCCCGCATTCTTTAACGAAAACTTAATCCAAGATTTCATTTCTCTTTTCCCCTCCGCAATATAAGTACTTTTTCAGTTTAACTATTTTCCCAACCTACTAAACTCGCTTTCTGGTTCTTTTTACCTTTTTTATTATAGTTTTTCCATCCTACCGCCAACATCGGGCAGTTGGTGTAATCTCAACTAAGACCTAAGACTTAGAAAATTTTGCCAACAGGATTCTGTTAAAGTCATACTGGTGTCAGGCACCGAAATTGATTAAAATGGTAAACTTCTAGTAGAATTTACTCAGGCATAAAGTTTGGTTAGGTTGAACGATTGAAAATGAGCCATAGGGAGAGGGAGTTAGGGAAAAATAGAATGAATATAATTAGGAAGTTGTCTGATGGGGTATTAGCGCTGCTGATTACCATCCTGATTTATGCGGTATTTTTTGCGGTAGTTTCACAGAGTCCTGGAGATGAAATGAATAATAGTTTGATCGCCATGGCAACCTTTATAGCGATGACTTTTTTTATCAACTTTCCGGTATGTTGGTGGATTATAAAACGGATCATTAGAGCCACTCGAAAAAATAATTGGAATAAATGAAGCCCAGCTCCGAATGGAACTGGGCTTTTATGTTTAATAGAGTTATACATGCATCGTTTGGAAAAATAAACAGTGGACATTTCTTCATCACAACAAAAAGAACAACCCAATTGAGTTGTCCTTTAATATGCCTGGCAACGTCCTACTCTCACAGGGACGCGTGTCCCAACTACCATCGGCGCTGAGAAGCTTAACTTCCGTGTTCGGTATGGGAACGGGTGTGACCTTCTCGCCATTGCTGCCAGACTATTT
>NZ_JMLP01000037.1 GCF_000686805.1 Bacillus sp. UNC41MFS5
AAATAGTCTGGCAGCAATGGCGAGAAGGTCACACCCGTTCCCATACCGAACACGGAAGTTAAGCTTCTCAGCGCCGATGGTAGTTGGGACACGCGTCCCTGTGAGAGTAGGACGTTGCCAGGCTAACCCTTTGGGGTTATTTTTTTGTCCAAATTTGATCTGGCCTTTGGTCAAGAAACCTCTCTTTCACCATTAATTTTGGAGGATTAGCTCAGCTGGGAGAGCATCTGCCTTACAAGCAGAGGGTCGGCGGTTCGATCCCGTCATCCTCCACCATATTTTTCCTCGAACAAATGCCGGGGTAGCTCAATTGGTAGAGCAACTGACTTGTAATCAGTAGGTTGGGGGTTCAAGTCCTCTCGCCGGCACCTTCTTTTATGAGCTATTAGCTCAGTTGGTAGAGCATCTGACTTTTAATCAGAGGGTCGAAGGTTCGAGTCTTTCATGGCCCACTATTTTGAATTAATATGAAAGTGTCCGAAATTGGCGGGTTCAATTCCTGTGTACCTTTTTATATTTTGGGGCCTTAGCTCAGCTGGGAGAGCGCCTGCTTTGCACGCAGGAGGTCAGCGGTTCGATCCCGCTAGGCTCCACTTGTTAGGAAGACTCGAGTTTGGTTATGTGAATATTATAAGATGAAATAGCAAAACAAAGGGAATGGATAACCATTCCCTTTGCTTTTTTGCTCAAGAATTTAGATATTGAAAAATGGTCAACTAGATTCATATATTTAGGAAAATTAGAAAAGACATTGAAAGCATAAAAAGGACAAAAGCATCTGAATGGAACCATTCAGATGCTTTTTGTATTTATACAGGTTTATAACAGTTGTCGACATTCTTTTCAGTAGTTTGTAAGGATAAAGTCAGTAATGGTACGCATTTAGCTCACTTTTTACCAAACGTTTGTGTAGTGGCGAAAAGGCGGGAGTTTACTAGAATTGTGTAAGTTCAAGAGAAACCTATCTGATTTTGTGGGAAATTGGGTTATTTCCTGCGAAATATATTAACTGTTCTCGACAATTTTCTTTCCTGCTTGAGGGGAAAGAGTACTAATGTTCATTACTTGCAGCAGTTTTAATCAAACGTTTGATTAGTATCTCCTATACGGAATTTAGTCGAATGGATGTCGATTAGTGGTAATAGTGGTTCAAATGCTATTTAACGACATTTGTTTTTTCATTTTTCAACAGTTTATTTATGTAGATGGAAGGATTAACTCTTAATTATCAAGGGTTGGGACACTTTTAATCAAACGATTGGTTAAAAGGGAAATCTGAGGAAAATGGACGAAGTTTGTCATCTAACTGATTGTAATGGAGTAGAAGTTTGTATAGCTAAAAGTTTATCTGAATTAGAGTAATTTTGTTTTTCAGGTTAATGAAAAAAATGTATTAAACTCGGATTCAGTAATCTTACTTGTGAGGAAATACAATTAGGTGTAGAGTTTTTAAAAAAGACTTGGACAGAAAATGGAGTGAAGAAGATGAAAATTGGGATTATTGGATTGGGTGATATTGCTAAAAAAGCTTACCTTCCTGTTCTTTCGGAAAAAGAGGGTATTGAAATAGTGCTTTGTACAAGGAATAAAGACACGTTAAACAGCTTATCAAAAAAATATAGGATTCAAGAAAAGGTTCAGTCTGTAGAAGAACTGATCATGATAGGCATTGATGCAGCCATTGTGAGTACTGCTACAGAGGCCCATTTTAAAATAGCTGAAACATTACTAAGAAATGGGATCCATACATACATAGACAAACCGATATCGATGAATATTCATGAAACTGAAACCATTGTCAGGCTTGCAAAAGAGAGCGGTAAGATCGCTATGGTGGGTTTTAATAGAAGATTTATCCCGAAAGTCAAAGAGCTGAAAGAAAAGGGGAAAGCCAACCTAATTATCATGCAGAAAAATAGATTTTCAGCTCCGGACTTTGTACGAAGATTTGTTGTGGAAGATTTTATCCATGTTGTCGATACACTCAGGTTTTTGATGGATACTGAGGTCAAGGATGTCAAGGTAGAGTACCTTAAAAATGGTGAAATGCTTGACCATTTGGTCATCACGCTTATTGGAGAAGGGTGTACCGTTATCGGGATCATGAACAGAAATAGCGGGGTCACAGAAGAAATCATTGAATACATGACTGGACATGATAAATACGTCGTAAGCAGTCTCGTAGAAACAACTCACTATCATAATAAAGAAATAAATATTTCAAAATTCGGTGACTGGGAGCCAACCCTGTATAAACGCGGCTTTTATCAATTAGTAGAACATTTTATCGATTGCGTTCAAAATAATACCACACCTGAACCATCTATTGAAGATTCACTGATTACCCATGAAATTTGCGAGAAAATCGTGAAATATATTGATTCAGATGAATAGAAATGATTTCAAGATGTTCACATAACAAAAAACAATAAGGTCCATTCCAGACATTAACTGGAAGGGGCCCTATTGTATTGTTACTTCGTATTAACCGATAGGAATAAAAGGCAAAGTAATAGCTCCCATTATTACTGGGAGCTAACAAAAGTGCCTGTCACCACCCGCATTTTGTCAAATTCATCGACATTACTCGGGGAGTGACAGGCACTGTTATTAATGGAGCACATCTGTCCCAATCCCGTTACAGTAGGTCCCTATTTTACTGTTATCTTCCGCTTCACTACTGTCTTGTTTAGAGATTTGTCAGTAACAGTGTACGTTAATGTATAGGAGCCTTTTTTCTTTGTATTAACCTTTCCTGTTACTTTTATCTTACTTGTTAAACTGCCGTCTAAATTATCTTTCGCGGTTACCCCTTTTTTCGGATTGAAGGAAGATTTGTAACGAATGGTTTTCTTCTTAGCCCCGGAAATGACAGGCTTTGTGCTATCAATCGTAATCTTTCTCGTCACCGTGGTAACGTTATTTGAATTATCCCGGACTGTATACTTCAATGTATAAGTCCCCTTTTTCTTCGTATTAACGGTGCCGCTGACGGTCATTTTACTAGTCAAGTTACCGTTAATATTATCTCTCGCCGTTACACTTGTTCTTGGATTAAATGAAGAATTTAGTCTAATAGTTTTGTTCGTGGCACCTGAAATGATAGGTTTTACATTATCATATACAGTTATTTTTCTTATTACGGTTGCCACATTCATAGATTTGTCAGCAACCTTGTAAGTTAAATTGTACGTGCCTAATTTCGTCGTATCAACCTTGCCCGTCACTTGAATAGCTCTTGTGATCTCACCATCTACATTATCCAATGCTTTCACGCCAGTTAAAGCATTAAAAGTGGATTTGACCGGTATGGATTTGCTTGAGGCACCTGTAATGACTGGTTTCACCGTATCCTTTACCATATAAACTGAAGAAACATATCCTATCGCCTTACGGTCTTCGGTATGAACGGGGTACCATACATATTGATGTGTGGAGTCATATGTAAAATCTCCGTCAATAATCAATGCTGTATTTTTAGGTAATTCTTTGAGAATTTGTGTACCTGGTTTTTCTCGTAATTTAACACCCGACACCGTCGTTGCCACTCGGTTTCCAACTTTAAAAAAATAAGCCGAGTTGTGTACTGGGGCAGTTAGTGTGTATAGCAACCTATTAAACTTAATATTATCCGTGAGATCGCGATTATAGTAAAAATCAGTTGTATTAAATGGATACTTAGCTAGTTCGGTATCCCGTAAATAACTGAACTCTTCTATTTTGGCAAAAACCTCTTCTTGATAGGCATTGGTATTTCTTTCCCCGGTCAGCTGGTAAAGCGGACTGTTCACAGGCTTTGTCCCGTTGTATGCCAAAACAGCGAAATACCAATTTTCAATCACCTGGCGTCCTGCCCCACTGATTTTTGGCAAGTCCTTGCGTGAATACATACTGTTAAGAACTTTGACACCGGCCTCGATATTATAGACAATATCGTTTCTTAACTTCTCATCAGAGTATTCATCTTCATCTTGGTTGGTAAGCTGCATAAGACCGATACCGCCATCTGGAGACTCAATAGCCTCACCAGCAGCATCAAACTGCTCCCATTTCCCGTTTTCCTGTGTAGCCACGGCTTTTACCACTTCAGGAGGAATGTCAGCTTCTATTGCTGCATTCGTAAGTAAGCAATTGATTTGCTGAAAAGACGGATTGACGTTCGGTTTAATCTCACCGCATTTGGTGGATAAATCTGACTCTGCAGAAGCATTCCCATAGAACAAACTAAAAGTTAAACAGGTTAATATCCCTGCTTTGAAAAAAGGTAGTTTCACGTATCAAAACTCCAGTCTATGTATATTCTTTTCTATCATTATTCTAACATGATGACTAGTAATTTTGGAAGATTGATAGATTTTACGATTACATTTGGTACAAGTATTAGATAAATTAACTACTTTGATAAAAATAAGGCACAACTAGCTAAAATCCCACTAGTTGTGCCCTTTTGTGCTGCGCAAGACTTGCGATTGACCTCTATAAGAACTGTCCCCTTGGTTGTCTCGCTAATTCCCGTATGGACTGTATTCGACCTCGACCTTATCTTTTTCTTGGTAGGGTGCCAGCATAAAGGCCGCTTTAAGGATGGTATCTCCCTTATTGATTAAATAGTGGACCTTTTTTGGTTCCACATGAATAAAATCTCCTTGTTTACATTGGAAAATCACCTCGTCAATATGAATTTCTAGTTCGCCCTCTAAAATAAAGAAGTTTTCTTCCATAAAGTTATGATAATGTGCAGTAAAATCCTGTCCTGGCTGCAGGACAACGACACCAAAGTTCATTCGGGGTCCTTTTTGCAGGTACTTAGGACCGCTGTCACCAAATCGGTATTCTCGCTCATTCTCGTTAATAACAGTCATTATGTTTCACTCCTTTGGATGTTTTATAGCCCTGGGGCAATCCACATATGGTTTGTGTATCCTTGATCTGCTAGATTTAGTTGTACCTTGTACACAGCCTCCCACTTTTTATATAACTCTTCATAAATGAAGTGATTTGAATCGTTTGGTTCGAAGGTTTTTTCGAATTTAACAACTTGAGTAATAGCTTCATTAAAACTTTCATAAACGCCTGCTCCTACACCAGCACAAATCGCCGCACCTAGAGCTGTCGATTCCTTTACCACTGGAACTTTTACCTTTATATTCAAAACGTCGGCAACAATTTGGCACCATAGGTCACTTTTTGAAGCCCCGCCTCCAAAAACAATCGATTCTGGTGATTTGTTTGTTAGGTTGGAAATGATTTCGATATTGCCCTTTGTGACAAAAGCGGCATTTTCCATAATGGCCCGGTAAAACGTTGCTTTATTAAAGGAGCTATCAAACTTAAAATCTATGAAACTTGGTGCCGCATGTTTCCATGAAAAGTAGTTCATTTTATCAGAAAATGTGCAAATCATTCCATTGCAGCCTGCCGGTACTTGTTGTGCTCTTTTCTCCATTTGTGCATAAATGCTTTCCCCGCTTTCCTTCTGAAGAAAGGATTCAAGCTCACAAAACGTATCCCTGAACCATCTCATGATCAATCCAGGAAAGAAGGCGATGGCTTCATATTGCCAGGTATTTGGGATAGCATGGCAATTCACTCTTACTTTACAATCATCATTGATTTCTACCTGGTTAGTTGTATATTCATATTGCCAAAAGCTCCCGCCTAAAACAGCTGCATCTCCTTCATTGATGACCCCCATGCCAATGCAGCCTAATTGAGCGTCGCCGCCTCCTGCCACAACAATCGTTTGAGTGCTTAATCCAGTAAGTGCTGAGAACTTCTTAGTAACATGGCTAATTATGGATCCGCTTTCATTTACAATCGGAAAAATATCACTTCTAAGATTTACCTTCTCAGCAATGCTAGGATCCCAAACTCTTTTCTTAATATCGAAAAGACCAGTGGTGCAGCCATTAGAAGGTTCAACAGAGATCACATCGGTCATGCGGTAGGTAATCCAGTCGTTCAGCATCGTAACGTATCTAACCTTGTTATAGGTTTCAGGGATATTATTTTTTACCCATAGGATTCTCGGAATTGCTCCTAATGAAAAGGTCTGTCCAGAGATATAGTGAATGTCCGCTTCGATTGTGTCACTTATTTTACAAAGGTGAGCCACTTCATCGTTTGATCTTGAATCCACGTTGGCACAGGCCCATAATTCCTTTCCATTTTCATCGTATAGGACAATGGCTTCACGCATACTTGTGGTTGACATAGCCACAATGTTTTCAGGGTTAACATTACTCCTTGCTAAGATTTCTTTTATTAGATTGATGATAATGTCTATATTTTTCTCGATATCAAAGTCCATGGAGCCTGGATACCGTTTATCTTCATGATGGGTCCATTCTGATTGTGTAACAAATTGTTCATGGCCAAGTGTGTTAAATAAAATGACTCTGACACTGCCGGTTCCGGCATCAATCGCCATTAAGTACTTTTCCATGCTATCCAATCTTCCTTTCTATCATTATTAGGGATTCATGATCAGGAGCATTTCATTCGATTAGACTTTTGGCTACCACTTCATCTGTAATTAATACATCGATATAGCCCCCTTTTAGGGCGCCGATAATAGCCTCTCTTTTTTCAACTCCTCCAGCCACAGCAACCACATGGTTAAATGATTTTAATAAATGGATATCGGTACTAACCAGTTGCTTATGCAATGGAAGATCGAGAACCTGGCCATTTTTATCATAAAATTGGCTTAATAAATCTCCTGCAGCCCCCAATGATTTATAGATTTCCATTTCATGTGAGTTCAAATATCCTTCCTTCACAAGGGTGGCCCGTTCGTTTACTGCGCCAATGCCAATGATGGTGATCGTAGAGTAAGGGATCATTTCAAAGATTTTCTTGATTGGTTTTTCATTTATTAACTGTTTGGCGAGGTGTTCTGTAGATACTAATAATGGGGCAGGCATAATGTAATGGTTGTGATTCGGATTGGTGTAATAATCGGATGACGAATCTGTCGCTGTTGGAATGTAGAATTTTACACCTCCTGATAACGAGACGAAGGTGACTTTATACTTAGTTGAGATATTTAAATGTCCCAAGGTTCCTGAAACGGCTTGCCCATACCCAACATTAATCATGGTGTCGCTGTTAATTCGGTCTTCAATATAGTGGGCGGCGGCCTTTGTGAGACTATTTAACGGATTTTCGTTAGAGGCAGGGACGATATAAATATCTTGTAATTGATATTGCTGCTTGATTTGATTTTGCAAATCATTGTTAACCAATTTTTCCAGGCTAATTTTAAATTGGATAATGTTATTGGCTTTCGCGATATCTAGGTATTTAATCACTTTCATTCTAGATAGATTTAAAGACTCTGCGATCTCATTTTGTGTCATTCCTTCAATGTAATATTTCCATGCGATTTTTATAATAAGGCTATTTTCATATGACATGTTCTTCACTCTCTACAGTTTATTTTTGAAACAAAAGTTTTATGTTAAAACAATTGTGATACTTTTGCATGACGGTAAAACAAAGGTAACAGCCAAATCCCCTAAAGTTGTCATTCGATCACCCTTCTATATTGTAATAAGCATGTAATGAATATTATGCCGAGTTCATATAATTTACGGGGAATCATACATTAGGTGTTTTGGCTTATTTGTAAAAAATGTCAGCATCAGAGATATATAGAAGGTTTACTAGCTATTAATATGTTTAATCGTTAATAAAATGTATGAATCTGTAATAGGCTTATTAGTAAGCGGTTACAAAAATAGTACTAAGGCAGGGGGTCAGGATGAAAGCGCCGAGGAACTTAGTGAGATTGGAGAATATCAGGAAGGCCTTTAACCGAAACATGGTTTTGGAGGGGGTTTCATTAGAACTTAATGAGTCAGAAGTGATAGCTATTATCGGCGGTAATGGAGCAGGGAAGAGCACCTTAATGAAAATCCTCACAGGGATCTACAAGGCGGATGAAGGGGTTATTGAGATTGCTGGTGAAAAGGCAGATCATCTAAATCCTTTTTCAGCACATGAAAGAGGCATTTATTTAGTGCCGCAGGAACCATTGCTATTCCCGAATATGACGGTTGAACAAAACCTCACGATTGGATTTAGTAAAAATAAAAATGAAGTGAGAGAAGAAGCGGCAAAGCTCATTAAAGAATTAGGCTGGAATCTTGATTTGAATCGGTTAGCTGCTACATTGAGTATCGCTGAACAGCAACAGCTTGAGATCATAAAGGGACTTTTAAGAAAGTCAAAAGTGTTAATTCTGGATGAACCAACCTCTACCTTAACGTTTTCAGAAACGGAGTCATTATTCAAAGTGATTAAACAGTTGAAAAATGCTGGGGTTGGAATCTTTTATATTACCCACCGTCTTGATGAAGTCTTTCAGATCTCCACCCATGCCGTCATATTACGGGACGGAAAAGTAGCGCTTAAAGGGAAAATAGAGGAGTTCACGAAAGACATGTTGATTCAAGGGCTGCTTCCAGTTGGAAATGAAAATCATTACGAAGATCAGTTTAAAAGACGAGGGTCCACTCACGAGGGAGAAGAACCAATCCTTAAAGTTGAAAACATTGTTGGCGATGGATTTAAGAATATTAGTTTTGAAGTTTATAAGGGAGAGGTTGTGGGGCTTGCCGGGCTTGTCGGTGCCGGAAGAACAGAGATTGCGGAAGCAATTTACGGAATTCATCCGATTGAGAACGGAAGAGTCTATCTCGATGGAAAGGACATTACCAAGTTATCCATAAATGAAACGGTTGAAAGCGGGTTGGCTTATATACCGGAAGACCGATTTTTAAACGGTATTTTTTCAATCACTTCTGTGAGAAATAATATCACATCTCAAATTATTAAACGGCATGGTTTTTTTACCAAGAAAAAGTTAGAAGAACAAGTGGCCGATAAATATATTGATCGATTAAGGATTAAGGTGAATTCTGGGGAGGATGAAATCAAATCACTTTCAGGCGGGAATCAACAGAAGGCTGTGATTGCAAGGGCGTTATCCATGAACCCTAAATTAATCATCATGGATGAACCAACAAGGGGGATTGATGCGGCCGCAAGGGGTGACATCTATTCCATCCTGACAGAATTAAAAAGTCAGGGATTTTCCATTCTGCTCATTTCCTCTGATCTAGAAGAAATCGAAAGAATTAGCGACCGCATCTATGCTGTCTATCAGGGGACCTGCGATGTTTGCCTAAATGTAGACCAAATAAATGCGGTCAATGTAATGAAGGCAGCTTTTGGAACATTTAAAGGAAGTGATTAGACACATGCCAAGGGTTAGAAAAATATTCAAACAACGGGAGTTTAGAACTTTTCTATTTTTAGTCCTTCTATTTATGGTTGTGGGTTTTATCAACTCTGACTATTTATCTTTACAGAATATCGATCGATCATTGAAAAGCAGCTTGCTTTATATTGTTCTTGCCGTCGGGATGACCTTTGTTCTATTAACCAGGAATTTAGATATTTCAGTAGGTGGAACGCTGGGATTAAGTGCTGCTGTTTGCGGAACGATTCTTCGCGATGGAGGAAATATCTTTCTAGCTGTAATCACTGCCATACTCATTGGGGCTATCATTGGACTCATTAATGGATTTGGAGTCATCAAGTTAAAAATTTCTTCGTTTATTATGACTTTAGCGATCCTTTCCATTACAAGAGTGGTTCAAGTTATTTATACGGACGGAAAATGGGTAGAAAATATACCTGCAAATTTTAAAGAGCTATCGAATATAGACATCTTTGAAATTAATTTATTATCTTTCATCGTTATTGTGGGGGTCATATTCGTTCAGTTATATCTATCTAGGAGTAGTAAGGGAAGGTATTACAACGCTATTGGTGATAACAGAGACGGAGCCATTTCATTAGGAATTCCTGTGAATAGATATATTGCCTATTCCTTTGTCATTTCTGGTATCTGTGCTTCTTTAGCTGGAGTAATCTTTGTTAGTCAAATTGGCTTTGTCTCCACCAATGCGGGAGCGGGAATAGAGTTGACGGTGATCGCAGCCTGCGTTCTTGGGGGTGTGTCATTGATAGGCGGGATTGGAACGGTTGTTGGGGCAGCATTGGGAGCGATCATTTTAACGTCCATCAACTCTGCTCTGGTTTATATGAAAGTACCGGCCTTTTGGAATGATACGATTTCGGGTTCTCTATTGATCATTATTGTAGTGATTGATGCCCTGCTAGCGTTTCATGCGAATAAAAAAGCCAAGAAACTAAGATTAAATGCAAGGGTTCTGTAGAAGGAGGTGTAGAAATGACATGTTAAATAAAATCCCGAAATGGAACCTTACCTTATTCGTCTTGATTATTGCTGAAATAATCGTTTTTGGGATGATTAATCCAAGATTTTGGAATGTCACGATCTTGTTAAATAGCTTTAACGATTTTATTGCGATTGCCATTATTGGCTTTTTTGTCACACTGGTCGTTATTACAGGAGGAATAGACATTTCAGGCGTTTCGATTATTGGATTAACCTCCGTTGTCACAGGTCTTTTGTCGCAAGTGGTTGGGATCAATATCTGGGGCTCGATCCTTTGTGCCATTTTAATTGGTGGGTTATGCGGCCTTCTCAATGGAGTTCTTATTGCTTATGGAAGAGTTCAAGCGATGGTCATCACCCTTGGCGGCATGCTTTTATATAGCGGGATAGCCATTGTGCTGGTGGGATTGTCTGGTGTAAGTACCTATGAAGGGATCTCGGGCTTCCCTGAAGATTTTAGCAACATTGCAAATGGAGAGGTCATGGGAATCCCTCATGCTGTGCTTCTTTTTATTATCATGTTTCTCATTGCTTATATTCTCCTGCACCGCACAAGGTATGGCAGATATATATACTTGACAGGAATTAACCAAAAAACAGCTGATTACTCGGGAATCACTACGAAAAGAATCATTGCTAGTTCATACGTCTTGTCAGGGTTAAGTGCCGGTGTTGCAGGGGTTGTATTAACTTCCTATTTAGGCAGTGCGAGAGCTGATTATGGCGCTGAGTATCTAATGCCCATTCTAACTGTCGTTGTGTTAGGAGGGACATTCATCACAGGAGGTAAAGGGGGTGTTGTAGGGACAGCGTTAGCTAGTATCATATTAGGATTTATGCAGATAGGATTACAAATGGCCGGGGTCTCCACCCAATATATCGGATTAGCTACTGGGGTTCTTCTTATCGTATCTGTTGCATTCTTGGGCATAAATCCAGAGTTCAGATTTAACATGAAAAGGATCTTAACACAAAAACAACATATTGGGGGTTAGGTACAGTGAGAAAAATAAAGTCTATTAAAATAGTAAGTATTTTGGCGACTCTGACATTATTATTAGCTGCCTGCGGTTCCAATGAAAACTCTTCCGGAGACGGGGGTAAAAAGAAAGATTCTAAAGATATTCAGGTGGTTTTCATTCCAAAAATGACAGGGAACGCCTTCTTTGAGTCTGGAAACGATGGGGCCCAAGAAATGGCCAAGAAGGTTGGATTTAAAGTGAAGTACGATGGTGCCCCTGAAGGTACGGTTGCGAATCAAGTACAAATTATTAATAGTGCCGTCAATAGCGGTGCTGATGCGATTGCCATTTCTTCCGTCTCTTCTGACGGTCTGAATCAAGCATTGAAAAAGGCATTAGATGCAGGCGTTAAAGTTGTCACATGGGACTCAGATGTTGATCCTAAATATCGTTCTGTTTATGTAGACCAAGGTACACCAGATATCCTAGGAAAAATGCTTGTCGACATGGCTGCCCAGCAAATGGATAAACCTGATGAGGCTAAGAAAATTGCCTGGTTCTATTCCAGCCCGACAGTTCCAGACCAAAACTCATGGGTTAAAGCCGCAAACCAATATATTAAAGAAAAATATCCAAAATGGGAATTGGTTACAACTCAATTTGGTGATGCAAATGAACAAAAATCATTACAAGTAGGAGAAAGTATTTTAAGTTCTTATCCTGATATTGATGCGGTTATTTGCCCAGACTCAACCGCTCTTCCGGCAATGGCACAAGCGGCTGAAAATAAAGGATTAAAAGCGGATGATGTCATAATAACAGGATTTGCTTCTCCAAATTCAATGAGACAATTTATTGAGAATGGAACGATTACTAATCATGGGTTGTGGGATGTAAAGGATCAAGGTGCTCTTGCTGTGTATGTGGCTTATTGGTTGGCTCAAGGAAAAGATCTAAAGGTTGGGGATTCGTTGGATGTTCCTGATATGGGTTCTGTGAAGGTGGAGCCGAATACGATCCAAGGCTATGATTATACGGCAGATGATTCGGGGATTATTGTGTTGCCTGAGCGGATTGTGTTTACGAAGGATAATACGAAAAATTACGATTTTTAATAGTCAATTAGAGTGCTTGTTATAAAGGAGTGATAGAAGTGGCTGATAGAGATGGCAACAAAAATGCAAAGGATTATTCTGAGAGTATACCGTTCGCGAACAATGGGAATTACCATGTAAAAGGTGCAAACAATTATGATTGGGGAATGAAGGATCGGTTATCCAGAATCTTTAACCCGGACACTGGTAAAACGGTCATGTTAGCGTTTGATCATGGTTATTTCATGGGACCTACGTCAGGGCTAGAAAGATTAGACCTGCTGATTCCTAGATTAGCAAATTATGCCGATTGTTTAATGGGGACTAGAGGGGCTATACGAAGCAGTGTCCCGCCGACCTTTAATAAAGCGATCGCCCTACGAGCTTCCTCGGGTTCTAGTGTTCTCCAAGATGACCTGAGTCATGAATCCATGGTCGTTGATATGGAAGATGCGATTAAGTTGAATGCAAGTGCAATTGCCATTCAAACATTCATTGGAAGTGATGGGCAAAAGGAAACCATCGAAGAGTTAAACCGAGCTGTTAACCTTGGCTCAAGATACTCCATTCCAACATTAGGTGTGGTAGCGGTTGGTAAAGAAATGGCGCGCACCACTAACTTCTTCTTGTTAGCGACAAGAATGCTAGCTGAATTTGGTGCACAAATTGTTAAAACGTATTACTGTGACGATTTTGAAAAAGTTGCAGCAGCTTGCCCAGTCCCATTAGTCGTGGCAGGCGGTAAGAAATTACCAGAAAAAGATGCCCTTACACTGGCCTTCAACTCTATCCAAGGTGGAGCAGCTGGTGTGGATATGGGAAGGAATATATTCCAATCTGAATACCCCGAAGAAATGATTCAAGCAGTTCGTAAGGTTGTTCATGAAGGGTTTACTGACAAAGAGGCTTTTGAGTTTTACCAACATCTCATAAACTAAGTTCCATTATTTTGAGAGTGACCATGGGGACGGTTATGGTGGTCACTCTAACCTCAAAAAAAAAGCCAGGAGAACCGTCCCTGTGGGTTATTCCTGGGAGCTTGCTTCACTTACAAGATCTTCTTCTTTGAAGTTATTCAGGATGAAAGTTTCTTCTTCTGCTTTGCTCAGGATTCCATAAGCTTTGCCGACCGTCCCTCCTTGGTAGGTCCAGAAATAATTGTGGTCATCATCTACTTCAGAAAAAGTGCCTTTTTTCCATTTATCTAAAATGGCTAGCAAATCATCCTTTTGTTCGAACTCACTGTTCTCCACAATGGTATAAACTTGATTGATTGTATCGGAAATCATTGGAATGGCTCCCCATTTTTCTTTTGCTTTCACTTTTTGATGCGTCATTTTGTGCATCACTTCGATAACCGCATCTTGTGAACTACTGTCATTAATCCCGATATCATATTGAACTCCGCCGATTTTGGCTGTCTGTTGCTTGTCTCCTTTCTTTTTCTCTTTATTGACAGTATCTTGAACAGCTTTCGCTTCTACTTTCTCAGATTTCTTTTCAGGATCGTTCCCATTGCCGGCTAAATTAAATCCCCCGTATTTTACGCCTATTAATACGGTCAAAATAACCCCAATTATGATTAATACCTTATTCAAATCATTCCCCCCTGTTGGTATTGGATAGTTCTAACTTAACAAAAAATTCAGAATCATTCTAGTTTATTTAACTAACATAATCCCTTCAAAGAAGACAGCTATCGACATTTAGACTTAATAATTTAGTTATTATGGTGCGAAGATTATTGGTCTCTCACGGCTCCTATGGGAAGGGAATGCCAGCAACCACAAGAGATGTCCCTCTGGAACACAATAGACATAGTTGAGACGCAATTTGTTTAATTTTATCGAAAAGGGTGAGTTTTTAACTGGTGGAAAATGGTAGAATAGTAGAGCCGTGATTAATGTTTGAGCTTAATTTGGGGGAATTTCGAGTGAGTAAGGGGAAAACAAAAAAACAACAAAGACAATTAGAAGATAGTATCAAATTGATACTTTTATTGGCGGCTGGAGCTTCCTATTATTTTACCCAAAGACTATATGTAACACTGTGGGTTGTAGGAGTGGTCATGATACTAATTATTGCTCTAGTTGTATTACAAAATAAAAGGCAAAAAGAGAGACTAAGAAAATCTGGAATCAAAGATATTGATTCTATGGATGGCATACAGTTTGAATATTATTTACAGGAACTTTATCTATCAAGAGGGTATGAGGCAGAAGTTACGAATGCCAGCGGTGACTATGGTGCAGATTTTTTACTTAATAATGGCGGAAAAAAGATTGTTGTTCAAGCAAAACGCTATTCAAAGGATGTAGGCTTTTGCTTTTAGAATCATTCGTTTAAAGGTAGAACGTGAGATTCCATTAAGTTTATATTCTTCGTGAATCGCTTTTAAGACCGTTCCAATTTTGGCATTGCACACACCAGGTATTTTTGCAGAAAAACGAACCAGCCGCTTCAACCCAACTAATTCTCCTTTAGAAAAATCATGCTTGTGGACCGCTAACCATATCTCGATATGTGTATTCATTTCCTTCAGCGAACTAAATTGGGAAAATTGCTCGAATCCTTCAATATTGCCTGACTTTAGACCCGCCATTTCCTAACACCCTCTACGCTTATATAGTGCTTTCTAATCGTCAAATCAACAATTCCAGCACCTTCACAATAGCGGTTTTGGCAGCACGAATCGAACGACTAAAAATCAAATTTGGAGCCGTTTTTGAAGACATCCCTCGACAATCTTTTTGGTCAATTAGAGAGGGAAAACTATATGTGGAGCGTGCGGAGGTATATTTTAACCAAACGTTTGTGTAGTTTCGAAAAGGCGGGGTTTTAGTAGAATAACGGAAGTTTGGAAGAAACTGATCTTTTTCTGTAGAAAAGTGGGTTATTTCCTGCGGAATTTTCAAGCGCATCTCGACAATCTTCTTGCCACCTTTGGTGGTAATTGCTTCTGACGTAGTACTTGCATCCGATTCAACCAAACGTTTGATTAGTATACCCTGTTTGGTATTTAGTCGAAATAGTGCCATTTTGTGACGACGACCAGGTAGCCATGGGGAAGGTTCTGTGGGCTACTCTAACCTTAATAAAAAGCCATGAGAACCGTTCCTGTGGCGTTTTGAGATTATCTTTCTTTGTGTGTATGTCCAGATTTCCCCTCAGTAATTACACGATCAATATCAAGATAGGGCTTCCCCTGTATTGCATCATTAGAAACAATTTTGATATTTTCCTTGCGATTGTCTTTCATCCAAATACTACCTCCAAAATTTATTATTAAATTATTTCATTGCATGTTTGTTAGTTTGTACAATCAATAGATATTAAATACTGTATAGAATGGCAGGTTTAAACACTAAAAAAATCTTAAGATTTACATTAGGAGGTTGTTAAAATTTGATGCGTATCTTTTTCTAATATCAATTATAAGGGGGGGATATAACTTGAACTGTGCATCCGATTAGATTGAACAAGCTTACTTTATCAAAAAGCAGCGTAAAACCCTAGCTTCAGATATGGGGATATAAGCTGTATTTTTTTCGATTTTTTTTAGGATAATACCAGTAATTTTACTATACATCCTTTGGGGTTATTTGGTATAATGAGAGTATAAACAGAACGTTTGTTCTGATAATGAAGGGGGGGAATAAAATGTATCGATCCTATAAAATACAAATTCAGCCGGAACATGAATTGTTTGACTACTGTGACTCCCTCTGTTTTAAAGCGAAAAACTTGTACAATATCACCAACTACTATATTAGACAGGTTTACACAGCTTTAAAAAAAGAAACAAGAAATGAAAATCAACTTCAAGTTCTAACAGATATTCAAGACTATTTACCTCAAATGAATCAAATTCGTCTAAAAAGTTTTGAGAGAGTCAAATCTAAGCCTAAAAAAGTTGATAATAATGGTCATTTTTTGGAGCCAAAACTGAATCTATTTGAAATGCCCCACCCAGAGAAAGCTTTCCTTCCCTATAACTTTGTAGAAGCACTATTTAAAGTGATGAAACAAACCGATTACGTTTCTATGCCCTCTCAGTCCAATCAACAAACAATCAAAAAGGTCTATGATGATTGGAAAAGTTTCTTCGAAGCCTCAAAGAAATATAAAACCAAGCCTGCTAGTTTTTCAGGAAAACCAAAGATACCTAAGTATAAACCGAAGAATGGACGTACGACAGTTTATTTAACCAATCAAATTACCAAAATTAATTATGGAAATGTGCTTTCGTTACCAGGAACTCCTCTTACATTAAAACTAGGAAAAATCGCACATAATGATGGTAAACTACAACAGGTGCGTATTGTCCCGTCCTATGGTCGGTATGTGATGGAAGTTGTTTTTAAATGTGAACAGGAAAAGGAGATCAAACGATCAGAAGACCAATTAAATGAGTGGATATTTGAGCCGAAACGAGTAATGGGGATTGATTTGGGCGTTGATAACCTTGCAACTATCATTGATAACACGGGGCGAAAGCCTCTGCTTATCAAAGGCAAATGGTTAAAATCGATCAATCAATACTATAACAAATTAAGAGCCAAATACATGAGTATCCTTCGAAATGGAAAAGGACCAAAGGAAGGGAAGTTTAACACCACGAGATTAATTTCATTAGACCGAAAAAGGAACAATCGAGTCATGGATTTTTTGCATAAGGCCAGCGCGAAAGTGGTAGAAATTGCGAAAGAAAGAACCATAGATACGATCATCATTGGAAAAAATGAGGGTTGGAAGATGGAGGTTGAGATGCAAAAGACTAGTAAACCAACCTTCATACAAATCCCATTTTTCACTTTAATAGGAATGATTCGATACAAAGCAGAGCAACATGGAATTCAAGTCATAGTCCGAGAAGAAAGCTATACCTCCAAGTCTAGTTTCTTGAATCATGACCCGATTCCAACCTACGGGGAAGAGCACCAAACTAATTTTAGCGGATATAGAAGCAGTCGAGCTTTTTACAAAATCAAATGCTCAAAGATTTTGATCCATGCGGATGTGAATGGAGCTTTGAATATTGTCCGTAAACATACCAAGGATGCCTTCGAAGGAATGGAGATAAAACAATTCCTTCAATCTCCACAAAAAATAATCATCATGAAGAAAAGAAAGGCAAAGCTGAAGGCCTCGGCCTGATGTAGTAGCGGGACTTGTGGTAGCCCTCGTAAAGACAATGGGCTTAACAGCCTATTCTTTCGAAACCCCTAGCTTTAGCTATGGGGATACTCATTGGATATAATAAAGGGTATGCGAAGGGGAAAGAGAATGATGTTAAAGTGATTAAATTCCCTAATCTACTAAACATGAGTGAAAGTGATGTGGTAGATCTTCGTGATATGGTACGAAGCTCTTCCTACTCTAAAGTAGTCATGATGGTTACTTATGCACCAGCTCCTGGCAAGGGTGGAAGTGCTACTTATGATTATGAAGTCATTATGAAGGCAAATAAAAAGAAGAAGAATTAATTAAAATCTTAGAAAAGCTGCCCTAAAATAATTTCTTTGGGGTAGCTTTTTTTGTGTCTAAGTGGAGGAGTCTTTCCGACTAGTTCCTCTCCTGAAATCAAGCAAGATATTATCAGTAGAATATATATGTTCAATAAACATGCGCCCTAATTCCAAAAAGGAATTAGGGCTATTTCAATTTTGAACAAATAAGTTTCATTAAAAATAAAATTCTCTCATTTAATCGTACATTGATTTCTATATATACATAATAGTAAAAAATATGTCAGACCTCATATTTTTCAGACAAGGAGTGGATCCAAATGAGTAACTTTTTACCCGTCAATGGATTAACAAAAGTGCCTGTCACTACCCGTATTTTGTCGAATTTATCGACATTTCTCGGGGAGTGACAGGCACTGTTCTTAAAAGTGTCAAACAACACTATTTTTAACGGCATTGCTATCACTGACATCGGGGTCAACTATATTATTGGATGAGAGATTGACAGGGGACAAGTCACCGAGTACTTCTCCAAATGCCTGATTTCGCTTATAGGATATAAATTGGTCAATGATTTGTAACGACCCCGTATTTGCAACTGCTCCATTGTCAACGCTGTTAACCTTAACGCCCAACACATTGATGACCATCGGAGAAATAAAAAACATGTAAACACTCCTATTTTTTAATGTCTACCCCAAGCCCAGGACGATGGAACAAATTGCTATAGGATACTTGATTTTACGGATGAACTATCAACAACATCATTGTCCAACACCCAAGAAGTTGACGACAGAATCGGGCAAAAGTCTCCGTTTTGTTCTCCAATTCCTTGATTGCGCTTATAGGAGACAAACAAGTCCAGGTGCTGGCTTGGCCCTAGATTCACAACTGATCCATGGTCAATGGCATTAATTTTTATCCCCAAAATGTTAAGTGTAGCAGGCGCAAATGTCATGGTCTCACTCCTATGGAAATGGAACTTTGGCCGCCGTTTCAAAGGTAGAGTTGGAATCCAGTTGATCACGGTCATCAACAAAACTTCTTGTACCGAGAAAGTTGCTTCCGTCTCCCATATTTTGGCCTAAACCCATATTTTTTTTGTCTGAATTATGCCATTCTGCTAGTAGGTTTTGCCCGACATTGATGGCTGAGGCATTCTCAAAAGAGTTTACCTTTATGATATTGATATTGATGTTGATGTAAGGAACCGGACCAGACATAAAACCCTCCTAAGCATTTTTATTCGTTGTTTTTTGTGACATGCTATCCTGAAGCTCATTATCAATGGTTGAAGAGATGGTGAAAGCTCTCAGAGTACCATCTGCCAGTTGCTGGCCAAATCCTTGGTTTTTCTTTGCACTTACATTTTTGTTTTGAATCAAAGTTGAATTAAATGAAACTGTATTTAAATGATCAACATTATTCAGTTTTATACCTTTTAAATTTATCGTTGTTGGTAAAAAGAACATAGATCAGAATCCTTTCCATTCAGCTCCCGGGATACTTAAAGCCTATGCTGGACACATAATGATTATGTTAGGACATTAAGTGTAGAAACCAGTAATATGAACAGCGTTATATTTTTTTGGAATTTTTTAAGTAATAATCCTTTTTCCATGAATGATTTGATAAATCATAAATACGATGAATATAGGATGCACTTTTATAAATGGACCAGCTTTATACTTCTGAGGGGGATCCATACATGGATATGAATAAGATGTTACAATGGATGGATTTAGCAAAGAATTATCAATCCAATGACTTTTGGAGTGGTATTTTTGAGCAGCCCTCCTTTGATGAATTTATGAAAAGTAATTTTGATTTTGGACAGCCCGGAGAGGCAAAATCAGAACCTGTGAGGGGAAAAAATTTTCCGCCAACCGATATCTATTTGACAGACAAAGAGGTTATATTGGTCGCCGATCTGCCTGGTTATTTAAAAGAAGATATCCAGTTGTCTGTATCAGGTATAAAGGTATTAATAAAAGGAAGCAAAAAAAACCTCATCCAAGGGGAGGTGGTACAGCAAGAAAGAAATACTGGAGATTTCGAGCGGATTATCCAGCTTCCGGAACCTGTGCTGCCCAATCAAGTTAGTGCAAGGTTTAGCAATGGCTTGTTGATTGTTTCTTATAAACGGCATTATTTTAATGAAGAGCAGGTGCCAATCGATTAATCAAGCTTCAAGCATTTCATACGATGGTTGTAATAACGGAAAAATAAATCATAGTTTGCGGGGATTTACTATGCCTATTAAAGGGATATTCGGCCGAAATAATGAGGAAAATTCGATAAACGGCACAAATGATTACGATAAGCAAATTTTACGGATAAACACACTGGAAGTCCAAGTGAAAAAATTATTAGAATTTGAAAAACAAATTCGGCTCTCGAAGTATGGGACTGACAAAATTGTGAAAGACAGGAACTCGTGGACCGAGCAGAAAAAAGTGGATGCAAATAAGTCCGAACAGGAGAATCACTCAAAAAGGAACGTTGAAAATACTCTACAAGTACAAAAAGTCAATGAGCTGTCACAAAGGATTGACAACCTTGAGAAAATGGTTCGAGAAATGATTGTGTCACAACACGCTAAGCGATCAGAAAGAGATATGGATGGGGGTATTTATCGTTCTAGGGAAAATAGGAGCGATGTGCCAGAACAGAGTGACGCCCTCTCCTCTCTAATAAGCAGGAGAGTCCGTGAGCTGGAGAAGAATTATGAAATGGTTAATGAGGTACAAGCTGGGATACTCACTCAAATCGAAGAACTAGTAGAAAAGCATAATCATATGTTGGGGAAGTGGGAGAAAACGGAAAGTGAAGAAATACAGCAAAATCCTATTATTCAAACATTATATATTGATAAATTTTTTTTAGATAAATATGAGCAAACCAATAACTTTGGCCAGATTGGCATTCATGCGTTGAGCGGTGCCCTCAATATTGGAGCGACCTATGGAAAAGATGTTATACCTAGAAGAATAACAGAGGAAGTAAAAGAGGAAATCGAAAAGATAAAGGCCGACATGGGGGAAATGGAAAAACCACCAACTAGTACAGACGAAGCGGACAAGCCTCCAAAAGATGAATCATCGGACGAGGGGGAGGAACAGTACATTGAGATTGAGATTGAGTGAATTCAGGGGTCAGACCCCCTGAATGTGACTCCTGAATGCGCTTAACGAGTGACCTTTATTTTATGGTGATTTTACAACTACCCTTAGTGTCTACACCTACCAACTGAACCGAATACTTGTTGCTTTCTGCTTCTAAGCTGAATTCACCTACATCACTGGAACTAAAGCTTTTCGAAAAGCATTCTCCCTTCATGCTTCTCAACTCGATCGTTAAAGATTCCTTTTTTACCACTACCGAATATGTTGGCTCTTCAAAAAAGGACATGAATGGGAAGTGCATAATTAAAATCACAATATCTGATGTAATAGGCTGTATTTCCATAATGGTTTTAGGAATATCCATCGAACGCTTACAGCAATTCATAGAAATTTTCTGGAGAAAAAACTGCCTGTTGCAAAATGAATATGAAAGTGTTATTATATAAAAGTTGCTTTTAACAGCGGTCCTATTAGTTAAAAGCGATAGCGAAATAAGTTAATTTATTATATTGACATAATGATAGAGATTCGATATAATAACAAATGTCGCTTCTGACAAACAAGATTGTTCTTTGAAAACTAAACAAACAAAATCGTGCAAACAAACAATATTAATCGTGTTTCTTCTATTAATATAGTAAGAACACGAGCCAACGTAACAAATGAGCTAATCAACTTTCTTGGAGAGTTTGATCCTGGCTCAGGACGAACGCTGGCGGCGTGCCTAATACATGCAAGTCGAGCGA
>NZ_JMLP01000038.1 GCF_000686805.1 Bacillus sp. UNC41MFS5
GTAAAAACCGGTAAGGAGAAACCACGAATTGTACTTGTGATATGCCTAAATAGGCTAACTCACGTTTTAAGTTAGTGGAAGCTCCTTTATACGGAAAGATAAAATGTGAAAACCCACGAATATCAGAGTGCTAACCGCAGTTGAGATTTTTGCCTTCGTGCCGTGTGCTTAACTTTTTATATTAATATGAAAGGAGTAATCTTATTCATTCTCAGCTTTAAAAAGTATCTCAATCTCCAAATTGGCTGTCAAGGAGAGCACTTGACAGCCAATTTGGAGATTGAGGAGCAGTTAGTAAGCTGAGAAGGAGATTCCCTAGCCTTGAAAAGGCTGAAACCCAACTAAAAAGCGAAGAAGCCGAAAAACGCTTCTCTTCTTAAAGTTGCCCAAAAACCGAGACCAAAACCAATTTGGTAGGGAGCATTGACAGTTTCGTTCATATCAGTACATTTTTTCACAAACTTATTTCAGTAATGCTGCCCCATGGAGGTAAACTTTTTACTCTCTATAGGAACCCCCAACACGATTTTAGGTTAGTCCACTGTAACACTCCAACCAATTAATTAATGTCGGCTAAAACTCCTTCAACTATCCATAACAATTATCAATAATCTTTCAGCTCTATCCCATTAGCAGCTTTCGCTATCATTTTCGAAATCATCATAAATTGTACGTTCATAATGGCAGGTATGCGCAACATTAAATTGCGTAGAAAGATTTTGAAGTTTGATTTTTCAATCATACTCCCGGCAGCTATTCGTCCTATTTTTTGATTTTTCTCAACAAACTTCCTCATTTTTTGTTCATAGGCAACAAATGCACGGGTGAAATCGCCATTGGCAGCTTTGAGTTCACCAGCTAATACAAAAGCCCCAACAAGTGCCAGACTAGATCCTTGACCCGATAGAGGTGATGGACCATACGCCGCATCGCCCACCAATGTAATCCGCCCCTTTGACCATGTCGGCATGTGAATCTGGCAAATCTCGTCAAAATAAAAGTCTGTCGCATCTTTCATGGTTTTGAGTAGATGCGAGGTTTCCCAACCTGTATGACCTAAGAAGGCATCTTCTACAAGTTTCTTTTGAAATTCCGTATCATGGCGGTCGTACTTTAATGCCTTTGATTGGAACAAGAACATCCCCCTTGCTTCGGTATTGTCACGAGCGCTATACATACCTGCAGTTTTGCCTGGTATCGTATAAAGCAGCTGACGGTGGTCGAGGTTGAGGTAATTCTCGAGGGTGAAAATCGAGATATAACAGCCAAGTGTACGTTTAAACTGTGATTCGTCGCCAAAAGTTAAGGTGCGCACATTAGAATGGAGCCCGTCCGCGCCGACGACCAGGTCAAATCTCTGTGGCTTGCTATGAATAAATTGAACTTCTACACCAGCTTCAGTCTCATGTATAGTGGCAATCGAATCGCCCCAAATGTATTCAACCGTATCCTTGGTTAAATCGAACAAAATGTTACTAAGATCGTCACGCATGATCTCGATGTCCAGCCCCTGCTGGTTCCCCATACTTGATTCGCTTATTTGACCTCCGATCTTGCCATTGCTATTCACGAAGTAAACACCAGTCATGTTCGTGTCAGCTGCACGAACTTGATCGAGTATCCCCATACCCTTAAGCACCGTAATGGCTGCACCACGGATATCAACCCCGTAACCACCCGTGCGTAATTCTGGTGCACGTTCTATTACAGTCACACCGAATCCGTGGCGGTGAAGCCAGTATGCGAGTGCCGGACCGGCAATGCTCGCACCAGAAATAAGGACACGCATTGTTTGTTTCATAATGCTTATTCACTCCTAATCTAATTAAAGTCTTAACATCTCCAAGTATATTCACGTCCTATTTTACTTATTTAACCTTTTGCTGATTAAAAGCTGAAACTAAGTCCAACTATTCTGCTCCGTTAGTGCAACAAGAAAAAAGGATCGCCGCAGCAACCCTTTCTTAAACTCAAGCACCCGTTAGCTTAAGTACACTTTTTTACAAACTCATACAAAAGCACCGTTAAATTACGATCCCTTTTTTCAAATAAAGCATTGTTTGTACTGCTTGTTTATATTACTCAACGCTCAATAATTGTAATTACATTTTAGGGGCTTCCATACCTATCATAGCCCATTCCTCTTTTGATGGACCATAAAGACCAGGAACTGTTAAACCTGCTTGACGCATAAGAATTGTCATTTGTCCTCGATGGTGAATTTGATGTTGAATTAAAAAAGATAAAATCTCTCCCTTTGACATTTTATGCCCAAACATATCCTGTACTTCTCTAAGACTGCTGTCAGTCCACTGATTTTTTACTACTTCAACCAAACCATTACTTGCTTGTTGATAGCTGTCAGAGATGAACTTTGCTGAAGTTGGAACTGGATAATCTTGATTAGGTGAATCAAAAGAAAGGTCTGTTCGAGATGTCACAACGCCAATTGCTGTTACCGTATGCCAAGCAAGTCGTCCTAACGTCCAATTTTGAGGTGTTACTTCTTGAGGTAATGATTCATCAGTAAGTTGATTAAGGATTTTCTGAGTAGCGTCTGCTTCAAATTTCCATAATTTAAAGAAACCATCTAATGTTTGAAACATATTCATCCTCCTCACTTAAATACTTCACAAATATATTCTACACTCTCAAAAAGATGCCTGCTCATTTAACAAAAAACCACTAATTAATTTCTAAATCAATAATACTAATTGAAGTTATTATTAGCTATCTTGTTGAACTAACCTGCTCCGTTACTTTAAGTGTATTTCTTCACAATCTTTTGCGCTAAACATTGAAAAAGATAATAAAATTCTCATTTTATTATAGAAAATAAAAAAGGACCGATTTGGTCCTAGTAACTCTTAATCAACAAAAGCACCCGTTACTCTAAGTACAATACTTCACAAAGTAATGAATAATTCTCATCAAAAATACTGTAACCATTCCTCTCTCACAGTTGAAGGTTTTATGCCTTTCTTTATAACTAAACAAATTGTTGTTTTCGTTAACGGACCATAGGATTCCTTTTATGTAAGTCACCAACTATTTTCCACAAGTTACCCTTCATTTTTATTCCACTTACTGGAATAATGGAGACTTGAAAGGGATTTCATCATACAATTTGATTAGATAGTCAATGAGAGGAGGGAATTATAAGAACAGATATTAACAGACATCGAGAGCAGAAACGATTATACTTTTAGGTGAAAAGAGGTGTCTGAAATTTGAAACTTTTCCTTAATATTGACAAAGCACTTAAAGAAACAAGAGTTACCATCGAAGGAACTGAGTTGGATGAACATATACAGGAATTAATTGACTTCATCTATGGTAGAGAGCAACAATTCCTGATTGGAAAAAAGGGAGAAATGCAACATATTCTTAAACCAGATGACATCCACTATTTTCATACTGAAAACGATCATATTATCGCCGTAACGGAAATAGATTCTTTTATTTTAAAAGAGAAGTTATATGAGCTCGAGGCCCTGCTCCCTTCTAAAAAATTTATCCGCCTGTCTAAATCGGTTATCGCCAATTTAAATCAATTAAGCCGATTTGAAGCATCATTCAATGGTACACTCTGCGTTTACTTCAAATCAGGAAAGAAAGAATATGTGTCTCGTACCTATGTCCCTGCGATTAAAGAAGCTCTAAAATTGAACAGGAGGAAAGTAGAATGAAAACATTTATAATCCGCAGTTTTATCGGTATTTTCTTCGGATGCTTTATTGCGGTTTTAGTCACCAATTTATATATTTATTTCGGTGGCTTCGAAATGATAGATGGACCATTATTTTTGAAAAACTCCATCGGCTCCGCTCTTTGTGGCTGGTTGTTTACAGTCAGTCCCTTATACTTTGAAAACAGGAATTTGAAACTATCCCAGCAGACGATTCTCCATTTTTTAACCATCATAGTCCTATACCTCATCTTGGCACTCACGATTGGCTGGATTCCATTTAATATTACCAGCATTTTGTTAACACTCTTAATTTCCATTGTCGTCTATACGATCTATTGGGTTGCATTTTATCTTTACTTCAAAAATCAAGCACGGAAATTAAATCATGATTTAAAGAAACTAGATGGCTGTTGAATATCTGGTAAAGTTACACCCAAAATATTAGTGGAAATTGCAAATTCCATATCATAAAGTTGAAAAAGCATCAGTTATAAAGCCGATGCTTTTTTTAAGTCATTCTTCAACTAACCTGCTTCGTTAGTTAAATAAGGATAAAAAAAGAGCGACTTCTCAGCCACTCTTAATTAACCATTTTTTGATCTTTGTTTATTCTGTTTATAAATATAATCGATCCTGTTCATTGTCCTATATCCTAAAATACCAAGGATTATTGTATATATCGTTGTTAAAATTAAGCCAAGTATAGCAATCCAAAATAACGATGTTATCTTCCTTCTTTTGTTAAGCACAACAAATTACCTCCACGAATTAATCGTTATTATCTTGCACCTAATAAGGGAGATTATTACAAGAACAACAATTGATAAGAACGACCACTCAAGTCATTCATTCTAATTTTAATTAAACTCAAGAACCGGTTAGCTTAAGTGAATTGGTTCACAATTGCCTAATCTATTCAATTATCTCGCCTGAATAAACTTTCAGTATTTCTTTAGCAATTGCCAATGCACTGTTTATGTTGTCAGTAAGTGAAAAGCCTGTGGACTTTTGTAGCCAAGTTTCCCATTCGCTATCCCAAAAATAAACGTCAATTTCTAAAAGCCCATCTTTCAAACGTTTATTAAATTTCCACTTTATATGACATACTAGGTGAGTATATTTCTTTAACAAGTTCAAGCATAATTCTACACTCCCCTATGAATATGTATCTAACCGCAACTCCTCATTAAACTCAAGCACCTGTTACTAAAAAACGTCATCACTTATTGAAGAATCGCACCGGGTAATTCAAGAACAATTAGATTAAAGAAATGGTTCAGTGATTCCGTATACCCCGACAGCCAAACACAAAAGTCCCCCAACCATAAACAAAATTTTAATGAACCAGAAATTAAAAGAGACAGGTAACGGGGTTATATACCTGATATGGTCATACGTTTTATTGTTCAAGAAACGTTCCCTTGTGGCATGGAAGAACATATAAATTGCAAGAACTCCAACCATAAAGCTGAAAATACCAGCATAAAAGTCTTTTCCCATTCCATTAACCTCTACCTATCTTAAATTTCATCTTTCTCATACGTTTCCCCAACCAATATTGTTTCAATGCTTGTTGAACTAAACTGCTTCGTTAGTTCAACAAGAAAAAGCTGCCTCAATGACAGCTCCGATCTTTCGCTCAAGCACCAGTTAGCTTAAGTACATTTCTTCACAAACTTTTTTGAAAATTAAGAACTAAAAAAATCAGCTATTGTCCTATTAAGCTATAACGCCAATTATTGCACCGCATAAAGCTTCCTGGAGGATATTCGAATTCGGATTCAGAGATAAATTGAAAGTGAAGCTTTTGACAAATTGCATTAGAAGCAGGATTATCAATCGATGGGAATGCATGAATGTATTTATATTTGTTCTCACTAGATGCTTCTTTTATTACTAACTTTACTGCATTTGCAGCTATTCCTTTCCCTTGATAAGAAGGTAGAACGCTCCACCCAGTTTCATATACACTTTCATTATTCCAAGTAGTTTGCCAATAACCCACGGAACCCACTGGTTCTAATTCTGGCAACAATATAATTCTGAACATACGTCCTCTATTACCAAGCTCAAGATAACGTTTATGTCGTTTCAAAATCTGATCTTCATTCTCTGGACCTCCAAGATGTTTCATCATTTCTGGAGCGTTTATACGAAAAAGTAAATCAAGGTCAGTATCTTCCCAAGGCTTTATCTGAATGATATGGTTACTAGCTTCCAAATTTTCTTCATCCCCTCACTAGTTAATATGTACTCTTTCTTTACGAAAGCAAAAATTCCTTTATTTAATAATATTGAATTTAAACTAAACTGCTTCGTTAGCACAACAAGGAAAAAGACCGCCTCAGCGATCATTTCTTCAATTCTTGCACCCGTTTGTTTAAGTACATTTTTTCACAAACTAAAAAAGTGTATCGTAACAGATTTCAACAAATTAAACTATTCCTCTAAAATAGAAAACATCTTTAAATCCTGATGTTTTCCTTTTACAAACATCCCTTTTCTAAGTATCCCTTCAAATGACATTCCCGTTTTTTCCATCACTCTTGCTGAACCGATATTTTCTACAAAGCACCTTGCCTGAATACGCACTAAATTCATTTTTTCAAAACCGAATTTTATTACTTCTTTTGCTGCCTCAGTGGTCAAGCCCATTCCCCAATATTCTTGAGAAATAACATAGCCGATTTCAGCAATTTTGTGATTTGATTGCCACCAAACAAAGTCAATAGTCCCTATGAATTTTCCATTTTCTTTGTATTCGATTCCCCAAGGAGCAACTTGACTGTTTTCATATTTGTTTAAGACAAAGCCAATAAATTCTTTTGTGTCAGATAATGTTTTGTGGGCATTCCAAGTAACATACTTAGTTACTTCTTCATTTGACCCATATGAAAACATATCTTCAGCATCATCTAAAGTAACTTTTCTAAGTATAAGACGTTCAGTTTCTAATATCGGTAAATTACCATATATTTTTTCAATGTCCATAAGATGCCCTCTCCAATTTAACTTGATAAACACTTATTCTATAAGAGTTTGTACTACTCCTTCTTGTTCAACTAAACTGCCCCGTTAGTCTCAATAAGATTAAAGCAGTATTGTCAAACGTATCTGTAATAAAATGACAAATTTATGAATGTGGAGAAAAACTCTTTTCAATTTCATTTTTAATTGATACAATTCCTATTAAAGAAGTAGGAATAGTGGGTGTTTTCAAAAATGTCTTTGTATGAAAAATTACCAAGTGATTTTTTGATTCAATTTTATTATGAAGTGAAGAAAATGATTTCAAAAGGATTAGTTTCTAAAAATATGTACTATGAATTAGGACTAATAATTGCAGCTGCGTCAAGAAGAGGGATACTATTGGATAAGCCAAAAGATTTTGAACAACACATTGTCCACGAATTATTAATGGAATTAAGTAACTAGAATTCCGCCGTGATTGAATAAATAGTTAATCGTAAGAGGTCTTGCATTAAACAAACAAAAAAGCCACTGATAAAAATCAGTGGCTCTCTTCAACTAAAGCACCCGTTTGTTTAAGTGTAATTCTTCACAATCTTCTCTTTAACAAAACAAAACGGGACTGATGCTGGCACCGTCCCATTTTATTTTAATTATTGTAATTTATATAACTTTTTTACCAAAATTTATAAAAATTGGTTATACTTGCATTAGAGGTAAAGAAGTATGAAAAAAATATCCCTCATGAACAAAGGAGACTAAAAATGAGAAAACTCGTTCTATTTCTGCACGCATCGCTTGACGGTTTTGTAGAAGGTCCGAACGGTGGAATGGACATTGGCTGGGTTTCATACGATGCTGACCTGGAGAAACACGCGAAAGAAATTCTGAGTACTGCCGACACTGTCATATGGGGACGTGAGACTTATCAGATGATGCACAGTTACTGGACATCTGTGCCTTCTGACCCCTCAGCTTCGCAGCATGAACGGAATCATGCCGAGTGGATCGAAAAGACACCCAAAATCGTTTTTTCCACGACGTTGGAGAAAGTTGAATGGAACAATTCCAGACTGGTGAAAGAAGATGTCGAGGAAGAAATCAAGAACCTCAAACAGCAGCCAGGCAAGGATATGGTCATCCTCGGCAGTCCTAGGTTAGCACACTACCTTATGCAGCATGATTTAATAGATGAGTATAAAATTACAGTTTCTCCCGTCCTGATCGGCAGCGGGTTGCCGTTATTCCAAGGTCTCAAGGAGAAGATCAATCTTAAACTGATCGAAAACAAGACATTTGATTCTGGAGCCATAGCCCTCGTTTACCAGACGGTTAGATGACCTTTTCTCCTAAAGCAGATTACGACGGATACGATAGCTCAATAAGCCTCCTCTTCAACGAGGCGGTTTTCTTATCGTAAAGATCAACATCAGGATTTAATATAGCCTAAATCTAAGATGATGACGCAAACATTAAGTAAATCATACCGGTAAAACAATTTGGGTTAAGGATCCCTAAAAAAATGCAAAATCAAGCAATCAAAAGCTAATGAAAAAAAGAGCGAAATGAAAAATTGGTATGGAATGATTACTTTAACCTTAAAGTTTGAAAAAATACAATCTTTAAGAAAAAAGAGAACAGCAAAAAAAGACCACATTTAGGTCCGGTAATTCAGTTTCTTCAAGTAAAGCACCCGTTACTTTAAGTGTAATATTTCACAAAGTTCGTAAAGAAAAATTAATAAAAACAATCCTATTCTATTATTAATAATGGTACTTTTTGGATGTTATACTTGAGGTTAATTACTATTTAATAATGAAGGGAGATTTACGTATGGAGGTAAGATTTACAGTAAGCAAATGGGATGAAAAGCCAGTAGATAACACTAGAAAAGAATTTCCTATTAATATTGCCCATGTTGAATATGATATTGAGGGTGAATTAACAGGAAAAGCTTTTGTCGAATATTTATTATTTTATATAGACTCTACTATAGATGATGGTCACTTGGCCACTTCTAAAATTTCCGGATTTCTGCATTTCGAAGGAACTTACAAGGGAAAACAGGGGACATTTACTGCTATAGAGCAAGGAATATTTGATAAAGGAAATCTAGATTCTCCAGCAACAATCATCAAAGCTACCGGTGACTTAGAAAGCTTAAAAGGGTCTTATAATTATAAGTTTACAGGTGAAACCAGTAGGATGATTCTAGACTTTAAATTCTAACAAAACAGTAAAAAAGGGCATCTCTGTACTACCAGAAATGTCCTTTTCGTCGAACGAGCTTCCTCAACTTTCCTTCCCTTTAGTGCAATAAGAAAAAAAGAGTTACCGCAGCAACCCAATCATAATACAGATAGGTAAGGGTTTGAAGTTATCGCTCCCTTTTTCCCCCGTCCACACCGTACAAGCGGCTTTCACCGCATACGGCGTTCCAACTATACCAATCCACTTTAACCATAACACTGTTCAGTATTGTGATACTTAATGTGTTTCATTTCTTCCGTTTCAATAAGTCGGTGCCTCCCGTGGGAGGTAAACCTCTTTTAGTCATACGAGAACCTTGTTGTTGCGCTAGCGCCCTTAAGCAAAAAAGTTTTTTGCCCCTTGATAGGCCGACTAGCTGACTTAGCTTTCAGCCGGATAGGTTCGGGTGTCCTGCCGGCTAGAAGGTTAGTCGGCTTGCGATGTTTATGATTCGTAAGGCAAAAGGGGAAAATATACAAAAATAAAAGCAGCTGATTCAGCTGCTCTCCTTTTGTCTTTTATTCTTTTAATCTTTCAGACTTTTGAATTCCGTTTTTCGACTCGTTTGGTATGGCGGCACGCCGCAAATGGAACAGGAACCAACGGAATGTAGGCTAAAGCCTTACAGACCATGGTTATCGGACCATTTAGTGCCAAAGCGACACGTACGGAATGACAGAAAGACGTCTTTCCTTTCTGATCAGTCCGTAGTGCTGACGTCCGAAGAAAGATGAGCATTGTTTTGAACGAGTTCTATTAAATCATGATTTCATCAATTTCTATATTAAAGTAAAAATTCAACTCTTCCCCTATTCTTAATCACCCAAAGTTCCAACTGATTCACTTTCTTTTCCTCCTTTTCAAGCAATTGAAGGAGAGGCCAAACAAAGCAATTCAGGACAAAATTGTTACTTTGAAAGGATAGCTGATTTTTATTTGAAAGAATGACAAAGAACTCTAGAAGACTATACAGAACGTTTCTAAAGGAGAAATTTTAGATTACACTCGTTATTAATTTGACATCCATATTCCCATTCGTTGCTTTAGAGTAAGGACAAACACCATGAGCTTTATGAACTAACTCCTCTGCCTCTGCTAATGATACCCCTTTGATCGACACGTTTAAGACCGCAGCTAATTTAAACCCTCCATCCTGATCTTTTCCAAGTGAAACTTCCGCCGTAACTTTAGAGTCAATTCGTTTTCTCGCTTGTCGTGCGACCAAATTTAGCGCACTATCGAAGCAGGCTGCATAGCCGGCAGCGAATAATTGCTCTGGATTCGTTGCATTTTCTTTTCCTTGACCGCCTAAAGATTTTGGCATTGAAAGAGCTAAATTTAATGTTCCGTCACTGCTTGTTACTTTCCCTGCTCTGCCACCTTCAGCTGTTGCACTTGCGGTATATAATAATTCCATAAAAAATCACCCCAAAATATAATTTTATAAAATTTAATTGTGCACAATTTATTTTATAAAATTATAGTAACGATAAAGTATTCTGAAGTCAATAATTAAATTGTGTAAAATTAAATTGTGGTTTAAATAATTGTTAATTGTATTATAATGGTACTAATGAAAGATGAAAGGACAAGAAAATGGAAAATAATCAATTAAAACTTGAGGACCAAATATGTTTTAAGATTTATTCAGCCGAACGTGAAATCACTAAATTATACAGAAATTTATTAGAAGAATTGGATGTAACGTATCCTCAATATTTAGTATTATTGGTACTTTGGGAGGAAAAATCGGCGACGGTTAAAGAGCTTGGCCAAAAGTTATTTTTAGATTCGGGAACGTTATCACCTATGCTAAAGCGAATGGAAGGGAATAATCTTATTGAACGCCGAAGATCAATAGAGGATGAAAGAACGGTCATCATTTCATTAACCAAAAAAGGTGAAGACTTAAAAGATAAAGCTCAATGTATTCCTTCAAAATTACTAGAAAATCTGCCCTTAGATATGAAGGAATTAAAGAATTTAAATCAAACACTATCAACCATTTTAAATAGAATTCAACAGAAAATATAAAGCTCGTTTAAAAACGTAAGTTGTCAACAAAAAAATACTAAAGACTCTTACCAGCGCGTAAGAGTCTTTAGTATAGTCATTAGATGGCTGCCAGCTTTTTGAGGATGCTTTCCACCATTGCATTAATATCTTCATTTTCCGTGTTTTGCAAGTACTCGGGCTTTAGGACCTGGGTTTTCTTCGCCACATAATAATCGAATAGAGCCTGTTTCAATGACAATTCCTCTTCCACTAAAAAGGTTGTATTCACTAATTTCCCTACTACCGTTTCATCCTGAATAATTAAGATGGAGGGATTCAATTGATTAAAAACTTCTGCATTCATGCCATTTCGATAAAATGTATGAATGGCAGATAGTTGTTCTTTTCTTGATTGCATCTTTTTTTCATAAAGATGCCTACAGCTTCTCTTTAAATCAGTCAAATATATATCTGAAGCATAAACAGCTGAAAAAACAGCTTGTTCAAACACTTTTTGGAAACGAAGTGGATAAGATAACTCTTCATTGGAAATGGTTTGACCCGTTTCATTTATATAATCAATACAGAGATTAGTCAGCTCCAAAATAATGTCTTCCTTCGAAGAAAAGTAGTTATACAAGGAAGCCCGGCTTAAATTCATCGCTTTTGCGATATCTTGAATGGTAAGGGAAAGGAATCCTTGAGTCCGAACGTCATGGATTAACTTTTTTACATAGGCTTTTCTCATCATCTGTCTTTCATCAGGTGCAATTTTTCTCAAACTACCACTCCCTATATCAGGAAATTATATCATAATCCAATGGTGTTCATTCAAATTCTGATATTCCAATTCTTTTCAGTTTACAACTAAAAGAAAGTGGAGTAAGGTTATACGCAGTTAACATTTTAGACACTTTATAATATTTTTGTCTAAAATGAATAAAAGTATTTAAAGAACTCAAATATTATAGACAATACTTAAAACGAAAAGAGGAGAATATAACAATGACTTCTATGACTACAGCACAAATAACGAATGATTTTAATAAAATTGTGACAGAACGCCGTTCCATTAAAAATTATGATAATTCCGTAAAAATCAGCTATGAAGAAATGTCAGAGATTCTTACATTAGCAACACGTGCTCCTTCTTCTGTTAATATGCAGCCATGGCGCTTTCTTGTGATTGAAAGTCCTGAGGCAAAAGCAACACTTGCCCCACTGGCACGTTTTAACCAAACTCAAGTTGTAACATCATCAGCAGTTATTGCTGTTTTTGGTGATATGAATAATTTTGAGAAATTTGAAGAAATCTACGGAGCAGCTGTAGAGAAGGGATTTATGCCTTTAGAAGTAAAAGAAGGAATTCATGCTTCCTTTTCAGGCTATTTTGAAACGATTTCACGTGAAGATTTGAAAGATGTTGTTTTAGTGGATGGCGGACTTGTATCCATGCAGTTAATGCTGGCTGCCCGCGCTTATGGATACGATACAAATCCAATCGGCGGATATGAAAAAGACAAAATTGCAGAAGCATTTGGATTGGATAAAGACCGTTATGTTCCGGTTATGTTAATCTCTATTGGTAAAGCAGCAGATAACGGACATCCATCAGTCCGTCTGCCTATTGATCAAGTCGCGCAATGGAAGTAATGAAATTTAAAGTAAGAAGGGATTGACGTTCGATGATTATTATTCATGCAACATTCCATATAAACCCAGCGAAACGGGATTTGTTTCTAGAGGAAATTCAGCCGTTAATTGCTGCCTCAAGAGAAGAAAACGGAAATATTTCATATCGCCTTCAAAAAGATACAGAAAACGAAAATGTATTTACGATGGTGGAAGTTTGGCAGGATATGCAAGCTGTTGCCAATCATAACTCAAGCGAGCACTTTACCAAGTTCGTAGCAAATGCAAAGAACTTTTTGACTGCACCATTAGAGGTTAAAGCATTTGAGGGGCATCCATTAAAATTATAGATTTCGGCTTCTTAAATATTTTTACCAGTATTTTTACAAATAACTATTGTTAAACCTCTGATAAAATAATATAGAGGTGAAACAGATGTTTATTAGTCCGATGCTGCTGGAAAGGGTAGATCAGCCATTTGATTCGGACGAATACATTACCGAACTTAAATTATCAATACCTAAATCGTAAAAAGCCACAAAAAATAAAGGGTGATACATATTATACATGGCTAATATGTATCACCCGTTTAATTCTTGTTCAACAAATGCGTCCGATTGCTAAATATGGGAAAATGTAAAAAGGCTCAAAAATGGCACTTTAGTTATTTTACTAAAGCACCCTTTAGTTTAAGTGAACTTATTCACAATGGCACATTTCGATTGCAGAATGAGAACAATGTCATTTTTCTTTAAAACCTTAAACATGTTTAATCCCCGTCCTAAAATTAGGACGGGTTAACATAATGTTGTTTAATTGTTGATAAAAACACTTCACCCAACTTAAAACTTACCAATAAAGTCGTTTAGAACTAGGATACATCTATTTCTACATAAAGTTACTGCTGCATTATCTGAATAAGGTTGCCGCATGTATCATCGAAGACAGCTATTGTGACTTTGCCCATTTTTGTCGGCTCCATGGTAAACTTCACGCCGTTTTCCAATAATCGTTTGTACTCTTTATGAATATCCGCAACGCCAAACATTGTTGCTGGGATGCCCTCGGCAAATATCTTCTTTTGATACTCCTTTGCAGCAGGATGCTCATTCGGTTCGAGTAAAAGCTCGGTACCGTCATGTTCATCGGGAGAAACAAGCGTAATCCACCTAAATTTCCCCATGGGAACGTCATGCTTTTTTACAAATCCCAGCTTTTCTGAAAAAAATTCCAGTGCCTTGTCTTGGTCTTGTACGAATATACTGGTAACAATGATTTTCATAATGTTTTGCCTCCTTTGATATTTATGATGTTGGTGCTCTGGCTCCAAACAGAAAAAAACCTACATATGTCAGAAGTTTTTAAATAAAATTACTCTATCCATCCTTTTAGCAAATTTTTAAGTGGTTCGTTGTTAAATACCACTACTCGATATTTTCCCTTTCGTTTTGATTTTACGAGCTCTGCATCTTCCAGTACAGAAAGATGTTTAGCTATCGCCTGCCGCGTAATGGAAAGGTCGTGCTTCGTAATGAGACGTACCGTAAGTTCATACAACGTCTGCTCGTTGCGTTCGGAAAGTTCGTCTAATATTAGTCGCCGAGTCGAGTCGCCAAGTGCTTTGAATATAGCGTCTTTGTCCCAATTCATATATCGAGTATAAGCAACTCTACGGTTGCTTGTCAAACATAAGCAACTGTATGGTTGCGTGATAATGGAACCGTATCATGCAACCGTTAAAGTCACATTTAATCAACTACTTATTGAGCTAAACTGCTTCATTAGTTCAATAAAAAAAGCCACCATTATGGCAGCTGGATCTTCAACTCTTGCACCCGTTACTTTAAGTTTCGTTCATATCAGTACAATAATTCACAAAAGATCAATAACTCTATTTTCTCTTTAACTTTACTTCATTTTTCTGTTAATACCGTTCATTTCTAAAATGCTCTATTTATTCATGTTTCCACCTTTTATGATCAATCCAATATTTTGTTACAAGGAACGTCAGTAAGATACAAAAAAACGATGTGAATAGATTTCCAATAATGGTCGAATTTACGGATCCTTTGATTAAGACCTCCATTGCAAATTTACTCATCACTGCTGGATTGGCAAAATCAATAACTGGATTTAAACCAACGATTACTCTACAAATCAAAAGGAACACGATCGATATCAAGGCAATTAGACCCTGATTGTTAAAAATGGTACTGATCATTGTAGTAAATGAAATCATAAATAAAACCCACACAAGATAAAACAATAAGGCGACCACTATGTCGGAAAAAGTCACACTCGTAAAAAGGTAGGAAACATATAAATAGGAAGCAAAGTATCCCAGCGCTAAACTAAAACAAATCAATAAATAATTTGAAACCAATTTACCACCTATATAAGAAAGAACCCTTACCGGTCTTGTTAGAATAAAACCTAACATCCCATTAACTTTATCTGATTGAATGATCCCCATCATTGAGATAACAATAATCATGATACCAAGTTGATCAAATTGAGATCCTAATGTGCTGGCTAGAATATCTCCGCCAGTCTGAGCTGTAAAACTCGAATCAATCGTAATCCCCTGACTACCACCTAAAGTTTTTAGAATGGAAGGCAAATAATAGGTAACAACTGGCTGAGTTATACCTAAAAGTAGAAAGACAATGGGTAACCAAATCACTTTGAATTCACGTACCATTTGAACAAATTCCTTTTTTGTCATTACAATAATACGATTCATTTTTCTATCACCCATTTTATGAAGATTTCTTCTAAAGTATCATGATGGATTTCAAATTTTACTAAGTCCACGCCTTTCTCCAATGCATCTTTAAGTAACATATCCTTGTTTTTGTCGATATTTTCGACTTTTACTTTGATTTTATTCCCAATTACCTCAACCCATTTCACATAAGGTAATTTTTTTACATCTTCAATCCAATTTTGATTTACCATCGAGATTTCTAATTTTAATTGGTTGTTACTATTACGGTTTAATAGTTCTGCAATAGTTGTATCTTCTATCTTGCAGCCATTTTTTATCATGACAAATCTTTCGCATATTTCTTCTGCATCGCCTAGTATATGGGTAGATAATAAAATAGTTGTTTCCTTTTTAATTTCTTGAATAAGATTTAATACCTCTCTTCGACCGATTGGATCCAATGCAGATACTGGTTCATCCATCACAATTAGTGAAGGTTTATGCAGCAGTGCTTGTGCAATACCTAGTCGTTGTTTCATTCCGCCAGAAAATGTCCCAACTTTTAAGTTTTCTTCCCTTTCAAGTCCTACCTTTGCCAAAATTTTAGGTATCGAGTTTATTAATTCTACTTTTTTCATTCCAGACAGCTGCCCCATAAACATAAGCATTTCTTTCGTTGTCATCCAGTTAAAAAATTCAGGGTACTGAGGCAAATAACCAATTTCTCTTTTCATTTTTGATATTTTCTTCCCATTCAGCATAACTTCGCCTGCATTTTGATTTATCATATCTACAATTACTTTTATTAATGTGGACTTCCCTGCGCCATTTGGTCCTATTAAACCGACACATTCCCCTGATTGCAACTCCATAGAGAAATTATTGACGGCGATTTTATCTTTGAATTTTTTTGTTACATTCCTAATCTCCAATTTCAAAAACTCTCACTATCCTTTCGTCCCAAAACAAAGTATAGAATTGGACCAATAATATTGATAAAAATAATAATCATCGTCCAAATAGGTAAATTTTTCCTCACTTTTCTATGACGGAATAAATCCAGTAAGGCAATGAAAACCAATAACGAACCTATAACAATAAATGGCAGGATAAAAGGGATAAAAGCCATAAAATCAATTTCCTTTATGTCTTCCAATTCATAGTGTAGTTGCACTCCATTCACCTCTTCTCATCAATCTCAATCTCATTATTGATAATGATAATGCAAAAGCGAGTGCGTTGCAATACTTAATCTCATTATTTATAATGAGATTAAGAACTAATGAATAAGGTGATTCCTATGATCAATAAGGTTGAAATATTAATGCATCCAGTAAGAATGAAAATTTTACAAGCACTAATGAGGGATAAAGAAATTGGTCTAACACCATTAGAAATGGTAGAGATTATTAAAGAAGTACCCAAAGCAACACTCTATCGACATATACAAATTTTGCTGGATGCAGGTATTATCCGAGTAATGAAAGAAAGAAAAGTAAAATCTGTGTCTGAAAAATATTACACATTAAATGAAAATGAGGCTAGACTTAATGTGAAGGAATGGAAAAAAGCATCTCATCAGGAGAAGCTTGATTATGTTTCTTATTACCAATTATCAGTTATGTCTCAATATCAGAGTTACCTTGAAAAATTAGAAAATCAAAACTGTCCAGAGGATTGTGCCACTTTTTCTCTAGTAGAATTAAAGATGAGTGATGAGAGGTTTAAACAATTTGAGAACGAATTAACTGAATTAATGACTAAATATTATCATGCTCCGAGCGAGAACAATGGGAAAGATGCTCCAGTTCGAACAATCGCTTTTACGATTATCCCAGATGCATAAAAAGGACATGACCCTTTTCTTTAGCCAAATATCGTTAAAAAGAAACGTCATTAGTCCTTCTACGAGAAAAAGGTGTTCTGAACAAACTTAATCAAAACACCTTTCTTATGCCAGAAAAATTTGAGTATCTAATATTTTGTTCCTATGCAACTGAAAAAATAAATATCCATTGATTTTACCAATTCTTGATTTTAATCCTTAATCCTACAACATTCTACTTCATTTCTTCTTTCACTAGTCGAGTAGAAGGGAATCTCTCTACCTCACGGTAGATTGTATTCCTCTCCCCTCACAGAACCGTGCTTGCGCAATTAACGCACACGGCTCCTCCTAGTTACCATTCACATAATGTAGCTAATCTCTTTTCTTAAGTCATATATGTTAACCTTAACTCTTGCGTAAGGTAGTGGGTATTTATTAAGAAAGAGTCTGAATTTATCCCAAGTAAATGATTTCCTTTGACTTCTTCTATTGAGCCATTTAAACAGTAAATATCCAATTTTGTCTCTGAATTTGTTTACACTTTGGGTATTATCTGTGATGCAATAATAATTGTAATAACCTATCAGTGAACGTCTAAATCTATCCATAATTATGTGAATATCTTTATTTCTACTAATCTTCAGCCATTTCTTAGACTCTTTGAGTTTGCCTTGGACTTTCTTCCTGCTTGACTTCCGTTTCACTCGGAAATTGCCTTGTTTACTTTTCCCACAATAGTGTGTAAAACCTAGGAAATCAAAGGTTGCTGGTTTACTGTTTCCCTTTTGTTTTGCATCTTTCTCCGCACACCTTCCGAAGGGAATAATTTTAGTTTTATCCTCAGCTATTTCTAAGTTAAATTTCTTTAATCTCAATTTTAATGATTCGAAGAATTGTTCAGCTTCACTTTTAGATTGAAAACAACAAACAAAATCATCTGCATATCTCACTATGAATGCTTGTCCTTTGCACTGTTTTCTAACCCTTTTCTCAAACCATAGGTCGAGGACATAATGGAGGTAAACGTTGGCTAATATCAGAGATATTACTCCACCTTGCGGTGTGCCATTATCTGTCTTGTATTTCTTACCTTCCTCCAAATATCCACCTTTAAGAAATCTACCAATTATTCTTTGAAGGTTAGGGTCAGAGATTCGCAATTTTAAGAACTCCAACATCCATGTGTGGTCAACGTTGTCGAAGAATCCTTTGATATCTACATCTACTATA
>NZ_JMLP01000039.1 GCF_000686805.1 Bacillus sp. UNC41MFS5
CCCGGTGTTATCCCAGTCTTACAGGCAGGTTGCCCACGTGTTACTCACCCGTCCGCCGCTAGACTCCGAAGAGTCTCGCTCGACTTGCATGTATTAGGCACGCCGCCAGCGTTCGTCCTGAGCCAGGATCAAACTCTCCAAGAAAGTTGATTAGCTCATTTGTTACGTTGGCTTAGTTTCTTAAAAGAAACTAAAATTTATTGTTTGTTTGCACGATTTTGTTTGTTTAGTTTTCAAAGAACAATTTCTCTTTCGCCCAAAAGCGACTTTATTATCATATCAAGTTATCAACCAGAAGTCAACAACTTTTTTCTTTCATTTTGCATCGCCTCAGTGACGACTTTTCCTATATTACAGCATATAAAAGCATTGGTCAATACTTTTTTGGAAATTGATTTTTATATTTTTTCAAAAAGAAAAACCGCCTATTTCAGCGGTTCACGATTTAGAGTACCCAATGTTGAATAGCAGCTAATGCAATCAGGCCCGGGATTCCTAAAAAGCCTGAAATGGCGGAGGTGGCAAAATTAATCGGCACATGGATACCATAACGGTTTCCTGCTGCATTTAGGAAGAATAAAAATAGCGCTCCTATGACTAACTTGATTGCAGCTTGACCTGCAAATCGAGCAGGCTTAAAGGGAGCTCCCGTAAATAATAGGATAATTACTAAGCCTCCTAGGATAGATATTACGATAATTGGTTCCAAAAAAGCTATCCCCCTTCTTAAGTCACTTTATTTACAACTTATGTACAAGCTGCCAAGAATAGACCTAAAAAAGGAAATAGCTTATTTATGATTTTATTAAATTAACGTTCCGCTGCTTTGCCTCTCTTAAGAGAAAGATATATTTTGCCTCAGCTATTTTCGTTTGACAAATCACTTCGTCAGAAGGATCGAAACTTTTCTCTAACAGCAACTTTTCTTGCTGCCAATGTTCTTTAAATCGATTCAACTGCACTAAAAGCTTTTCATTATACTCTTTACGAAGCCGCCCTTTACGCTGAAAAAACATCGTTGATTCCTCCGCGTCTTCTTAAAATTCTCTTCGGCCCTCAATCGCTTTGGATAAAGTAACCTCATCTGCATATTCAAGATCCCCGCCAACTGGAAGTCCATGAGCAATTCTTGTTGTTTTAATTCCCGAGGGTTTTAATAAACGGGAAATGTACATGGCCGTTGCTTCCCCCTCGATATTAGGGTTTGTCGCTAAGATTACTTCTATTATATTTTCATCTTGAAGTCGCTTTAAGAGGCTTGGAATATTGATATCCTCAGGTCCGATCCCATCCATAGGCGAAATGGCCCCATGAAGGACATGGTACAATCCATTGAATTCCTTCATTTTTTCCATCGCAATCACATCTTTAGGATCTTGGACAACACAGATGATACTCTTATCGCGGCGCACGTCTTCACAAATGTAACAAGGATCTTGATCTGTTATATGACCGCAGACAGAACAATATGTTAAATTCCGTTTGGCATTGACAAGTGCTTTAGCAAAATCAAGCACCGTATCTTCTTTCATACTTAAGACGAAAAAAGCCAGACGACCGGCCGTTTTAGGACCGATACCTGGCAGCTTCATAAAGCTGTCAATCAGCTTTGAAATTGGTTCTGGATAATGCATCTTTTGCTATTCCTCTCCTAAAAAGGAAGGTTCATTCCTTTTGTAAATTGCCCCATCGTACTGTTTGTTAACTCTTCTACCTTTTTAAGAGCATCATTTGTAGCAGCTAAAACAAGGTCTTGAAGCATTTCTACATCATCCGGGTCAACGGCCTCAGGTTTAATAATTACATCGACTACTTCCTTATGTCCTGTAACAATGACAGTAACCATACCACCGCCAGCAGTTCCTTCAATCTTTTTTTCACCTAATTCTTCTTGTGCCTCTGCCATTTTCTTTTGCATCTTTTGCATTTGTTTCATCATATTCTGCATATTTCCCATTCCGCCACCACGCATCATTACCATCTACCTCCAATTAATTAGTTATTAGTCAATAATTTCCACAAATTCTTCGCCAAATAATTTTTTAGCCTCAGCAATATGTGGTTCTTCTTCCTTAGGTACTTCACTGGTTTCACCTTCAGCACCTTCATGGCTATTCAAAAAGCTTTCGCGAATTGGCAGCCACTGGTCTTCCGGGACACCTAAGATTGTAAATCTTTTGCCTGCTAATTTATTTAAAGCGGCGATAACTGCATCCAGAAAATCTGCTCGACTCATCGCCATCTGGCAAATCATTTCATGCTTAAATTTTATGATAAAAGCAGTTGCTGATGCGGCGATAGGCTCGGCATCGTTTAATAGGGCAGCTTGTGATTTTAACAGACTTGCCCGCAATTCTGCCCAATTAGATTTAATCAGATTCAAATCGCTTTTTGTAGCCTGCTTTAACACTTCATTTATTTTTCCGACCGCCGGTTGAAATGCCTTTTTCGCAGATCTTTGGGCTGGCTTTTGTGTTTGCTGCACTGCCTCTTGCGGAGATGCTGTTACACCATTCGCCTTTAAATGCTCGAGCTCCATCTCCAATTGACCGATTCTTGTTAACAACTGGTCAATTTGAGCAGGCTGCGCCTGTGCCGTCTGCTTGACTTCCATTTGACACAGCTTAACAATCGCCACCTCAAGAAAAATTCTTGGATGATTGGTCCAACGCATTTCTTGTTGTGTTTTATTCAAGAGATCAATCAATTGATAAATCTGATCTGTTGATATCGTTTCAGCGATGGTTCGAAAATCATCATCCAGCATTACTCTTTCCAGCGATTCTTCAAGGTTTGGTGCCGTTTTATATAGAAGCATGTCGCGATAAAACAAGATTAAATCCTCAATAAATCGCATCGGGTCTTTTCCATGAAATAAAAGCTCATCCAACGCTGCTAAGCCGTTTGCAACATCCTTTTCCCGGAATGCCAAAGCAAGCTTATTTAAAAAACCCTGCGAAACCGACCCTGTAACCGTTAGCGCATCTTCAATTGCAACATGGTCCTGGCTATACGATATCGCCTGATCCAATAGACTAAGCGCATCACGCATCCCGCCATCAGCTGCCCGAGCAATCAATTGAAGGGCACGCTCATCACAATCAATTCCGGATTCCTCCACAATCAATTTCATCCGATTGACGATTGCCCCAGCTGTAATGCGTCTAAAATCAAAACGTTGACATCTCGAAATAATCGTTAAGGGGATTTTATGAGGTTCTGTTGTAGCTAAGATAAAAATGACATGCTTCGGCGGTTCTTCTAAAGTTTTTAGCAAGGCATTAAAAGCGCTAATGGATAGCATATGCACTTCATCAATAATATAGACTTTGTAGTTTACAGCTGTTGGTGCAAATCTTACCTTATCCAGGACATCACGCATTTCTTCCACACGTGAGTTTGAAGCCGCATCAAATTCTAACACATCTGAAATCGTTCCATCAGTTATTCCGCGGCAGGCTGCACATTCGTTACAAGGTTCTGAAACAGGTGACTGCTCACAGTTAATCGCCTTTGCTAATATTTTAGCTGCACTTGTTTTCCCTGTTCCTCTTGGGCCGGAAAAAAGATACGCATGTGATATTTTTTGCTGAAGCAGGGCGTTTTGTAATGTCTTGGTTACATGTTCTTGTCCTACTACATCGAGAAATGTTTGAGGCCGCCAAACACGATATAAAGCTTGATACGCCAATTGACACACGCCCCCTTCAAAATTTTCATTCCTTTTTATTATACCTTAATCATTTTGCTTTTTACAAAATGAATCTATTTAATGTGCAAAAAAACTCACCCCAAGTCTGAGATGAGTTAATTTATGTAATATAACTGCCGTGCACCTTCCGTCGACTAACGCCCATAAGCGTTACTTAAGCAGTTAGCTCGGCCCAGGCCACCCTGCGGCACATGGGAGCGTCCACTTAATGCTGCTTCCTTCCGGACCTGACATGGTTCATGGATTCCCATTGCGCAGGACCAGGGCGTCAACACCACTTACTTAAGGCAGACCCTACAGGTCGTTAGCCTCGGGAAGGGATTCAGTCCCGCTAGAGCGGATTGCGGGTACAGGGCACCGCTACCTCCCCACCTAGCACGGCAAAGTTGATACCAAAGTTATGTGCGTCACTATGACGCTTTCTTAGTATACAAATATTCTCGTAAAAAAGCAATCCTTATTCTTTGTCATTTTTTGTAAGGTTGTCTTCCTTCATTTTTTTTGCTGCCTTTTTTCGCTCTCTTATTTTCCGAAAAAAATCGGAGAGCAGCTGCCCGCACTCTCTTTCTAAAACACCGCTAGTAACTTCGCTTTGATGATTAAAGCGGTCATCTTCCAATAGATTCATCAGTGTCCCTGCACAGCCGCCCTTAGGGTCAGCCGCGCCGTATACCACCCTTTTCACTCGAGATAAAATAATCGCTCCTGCACACATTGGGCAAGGCTCCAACGTGACATATAATGTAGATTCCTCAAGACGCCATGTACCCGTCTCTCTACAAGCTTGATCAATCGCTATTAGCTCAGCATGTGCAACAGCATTTTGTTCAGTCTCCCGTAGATTATGGGCCCGAGCGACTATTTTCCCGTCCATGACGAGCACTGCACCAATCGGTACCTCATCTATGGCTTCAGCCTTTTTGGCTTCCTTTATCGCTTCCTTCATATAATACTCATCAATTGTCTGCTCATCTATCATGATAATTCCCCTTTACTTTTCCCATGGTCCCATTATTACCAAAATGGAGTTTCCTAGTGCTTCAGATGAAATTTATAAGCATTATATCATTTATCCGTTTCCTCACTCATAAAATAGTTGCAACGCATATTTGCTTAGGAGGGATTAGGATGCAAATCCATGTGATAAAGAGAAATGAATCCTTAACTACAATTGCTAGAACTTATCATACAACCGTAAAGGACATCGTAGAGGCCAACGATTTACCGAATCCAAATAATCTTGTGATTGGACAGTCAATTGTCATTCCGATTATTGGACACTTTTACTTCGTGCAGTCAGGCGATACTTTATTCACCATCTCAAGAAAGTTTGGCGTCCCTTACCAGGAGCTTGCCTCCATCAACCGGATTAATCCTAACCAGCCGCTTACTATTGGTTTCCGTCTCTATGTTCCGCAAGGCAAGAAGAGAAACGCCGAATTTAACGCGTACGTTGAACCGCGCGGCACTACCGTAGCTCCTATTTTAGAGTCGAGTGCCCGCGAGGCCGCACCCTATTTAACCTATTTAGCCCCATTCAGTTTTCAAGTCCGCCGTGATGGCACACTGAAAGCACCCTTGCTGAATCAATTTCCCGCCATAGCCAAAGCCAACCGCAATGTGTTAATGATGGTTATTAACAATCAAGAGAATGATCAATTTAGTGACGAACTTGGAAGAATCTTATTGAATAATATTGCCATTCAAGATAAATTTCTGGATAATATTGTCGCAACTGCTAAGCAGTATGGATTCCGGGATATTCACTTTGACTTTGAGTTTTTGCGCCCGGCTGACCGGGAGGCCTATAATCGCTTTTTACGAAAAGCAAAGCAAAGATTTGCAAAGGAAGGCTGGCTCATGTCAACTGCCCTTGCCCCAAAGACCAGTGCCACTCAAAAGGGAAAATGGTATGAGGGACATGATTATAAAGCCCATGGGGAAATCGCAGACTTTGTCGTGATTATGACCTATGAGTGGGGATATAGCGGAGGCCCCGCAATGGCTGTCTCTCCCATCGATCAAGTGAGAAGAGTGTTGGAATATGCTGTCACTGAGATCCCACCGAATAAGATTATGATGGGGCAAAATCTCTATGGCTATGATTGGACACTTCCATTCGTGCAAGGGTCCGTAGCTAGGGCAGTAAGTCCACAGCAAGCGATACAGCTCGCCGCAAGGCACAATGTCCCGATACAATATGACACCAAGGCCCAAGCGCCATTTTTTAGATATTCAGATGCAGGCAGGCAGCATGAGGTTTGGTTTGAGGACGCCCGCTCGATTCAAGCCAAATTTGATTTAATTAAAGAGTTAAATATTAGAGGGATGAGTTACTGGAAGCTCGGTCTTGCCTTCCCGCAAAATTGGCTGTTAATCGTCAACAACTTCAATGTCACTAAACATGTACCCTAAATAAAATTATTCTACAAAAACTGCCGTGATTCGGCAGTTTTTTCATATATTTGACATAAAACATATTTCTTCTAAATTTTCCTTATCCCTTCCTGGGTAAGATTATGATAAAATAAATCTTGCGTGTTTTTTTGTGACTAAATATCCAGATGATCTGGTGAAACATAGAGTGAAGGTAGCTTTCGAAGGAGGACTTGCAATGGGGGATACACCCTTTATTACCGTTGAAGGGCCGATTGGTGTTGGAAAAACATCACTTGCAAAAGCCATTTCAGCGCAATTTAAATTTGCATTACTTAAAGAGATTGTTGATGAGAATCCATTTTTAGGGAAATTCTATGAAAATATTGAAGAGTGGAGTTTTCAAACGGAAATGTTCTTCCTCTGCAATCGCTTTAAGCAACTAGGGGATATCAATACCCATTTCTTAACTCAAAATCAATCCGTCGTAGCGGATTATCATATCTTTAAAAATTTAATTTTTGCGAAGCGTTCATTAAATCTGGACGAGTATCAAAAATATGATAAAATTTATCAAATTCTAACTGAAGATATGCCGAAGCCTAATGTCATTATTTATTTAAATGCCAGCTTAGATACACTTCTAAAACGAATTAAAATAAGAGGGCGTGAAGTGGAAAAGAATATTAGCCCCTTATATTTAGAACAGTTATCGCTCGATTATGAAGAATCAATGACGATTTTTGAAAAAGAACATCCAGAAATACCCGTTCTTCGCTTTAGCGGAGACGAATTGGATTTTGTCAAAAATGAACAAGATTTAAACCATATTTTTGGACAATTATCATTAGCATTAAAAAAAAGCAGCTGGACTAAAACATTATAGATCAGGGGGATGTTAGTGAGTATCGTTATTGGTGGTATGATTGGTCTTGGAAAAACAAGTGTGGCAGACACTTTGAATGCACACTTTCAAAATAAAGGAATTGAAAGTAAGGTGTTTTATGAAACAGTGGATGATAACCCGATTCTCCCACTCTATTATGAACTGACACCTGAAGAATTAGATGCTAAAAGAATCCCTTTCCTGCTTCAATTATTCTTTTTGAATAAACGTTTTAAAACCGTTAAGGAATGCGTTAGTTGGAGAGAGCCTATTTATACAATTCAAGACCGTTCCATTTATGAAGATTGGTATTTTGCCTATGTGAATAAATCGTTAGGCAGGATTTCTGATTTGGAATTTAAAATATATGAAGAATTAGTGGAAAACATGCTGGAAGAACTAAATGAACTTCCAAAAAAAGCACCAGATTTAATGGTGTACTTAAAAGGATCATTTGATACAGTGATTGACCGGATTATGGCCCGCGGCCGAAGCTTTGAAATAAATCCTGAACTGAAAGAATATTACTTCGAAGTGTGGAAGGGTTATGATGAGTGGGTGTTGAACCAGTACTCAGCAAGCGAGGTATTAGTGATTGATATGGATACAACAGACGTTGTAAAAAGCGCGGAAGATGCCACTAGAGTTTGCCTTGAAGTGGAAGATAAGTTGAAAGAAATCCTAAATATAAGAACAGCACATATTGGATAAACCAATATGTGCTTTTTTGTCTGTATCGGGGTTATTAAGTTCTATGCTATGAGATCTGTTTCTTGGATTCCCTTAGTATATCTGTCATTTAGGGCTACACTATTACCTGTACCCTTGTTTTATCTTAGTTTTGGTCACGTAGGGCTACTCTACGTGACTTGAACCCTTGAATTGCCTTAGTTTCGGTCTCGTAGGACCACTCTACGTTACCTGAACAGTTGAATTATCCTAGTTTCGGTCTCGTAGGACCACTCTACGTGACTTGAACCCTTGAATTACCCTAGTTTCGGTCTCGTAGGACCACTCTACGTTACCTGAACCCTTGAATTACCTTAGTTTCGGTCTCGTAGGACCCGGAGCGGAATTCTGAGACCTATTTCTATGTGGTACAGCTTCCTGAGCATAAAAAAAATCCGTTACATATTATGTAACGAACCTTTATCTCCAGTTTTTATGCGCGATTATTAAATATTATGGAGGAGGAAGAGGGATTCGAACCCCCGCGCGGTATGACCCGCCTGTCGGTTTTCAAGACCGATCCCTTCAGCCAAACTTGGGTATTCCTCCGTATCAACAGAATCTAATTTACCATATTCATTTTCCTATGTCAACATACTAAAATAAAAAACCTGGACAAATTTTTATTGGTCCAGGTTTTGTGATATTACATTGGTGCAATGACTTCACGGTTGCCCATATATGGACGAAGTACAGTAGGTATGACGACACTGCCATCGGCTTGTTGGTAATTTTCTAAGATGGCAGCGACCGTACGGCCAACCGCAAGACCAGAACCATTTAAGGTGTGAACATGCTCCGGCTTTGCCTTTGGTTCGCGGCGGAAACGAATGTTCGCCCGTCTTGCCTGGAAAGCCTCGAAGTTACTGCAAGAAGATATTTCGCGATACGTTCCATAGCTTGGAATCCAAACTTCAATATCATACTTTTTCGCAGCGGTAAAGCCGAGGTCACCCGTACACATGCTTAACACACGGTATGGCAGCTCCAGTAATTGTAATACCTTTTCTGCATCATGTGTCAGCTTCTCAAGCTCCTCATAAGAATCCTCAGGCTTAACAAACTTCACAAGTTCCACCTTGTTGAATTGATGCTGACGAATCAAGCCGCGAGTATCACGGCCCGCAGAGCCAGCCTCAGAGCGGAAACATGCACTGTAAGCAGCAAAGCGGATTGGCAGGGCTTCAGCACTTAATATTTCATCCCGATGAAGATTGGTGACAGGAACTTCAGCTGTCGGAATCAAGAAGTAATCTTCATTTTCAATCAAGAAAGCATCTTCTTCAAACTTAGGAAGCTGGCCTGTTCCAGTCATGCTCGCCCGGTTGACTAAATACGGCGGCAAAATTTCTGTATACCCATGCTCATCGACATGAAGATCTAGCATAAAGCTCATTAACGCACGTTCTAAACGAGCACCTAACCCTTTATAAAAGACAAAGCGGCTTCCTGTTACCTTCCCGGCCCTCTCAAAGTCAAGAATTCCTAGTTGATCAGCAACATCCCAATGCGGCATGGCTTCAAATTCAAACTCACGTACCTTGCCCCATTGTCTTATTTCGATATTATCATCCTCAGTTTCGCCCACCGGAACACTTTCATGCGGGATATTCGGCATGCTCAGCATCAAAAGTTCTAATGACTCTTCCACTACACGTAATTCATCATCAAACGTTTTGATCTTGTCACCCACCTCACGCATTTCCTTGATCAAATGGTCGGCATCCTGCTTTTCCCGCTTTAATGATGCAACCTGTTGAGATACCTCGTTGCGGCGGCTTTTTAACTTTTCTGTTTCGACAATGAGTTCACGTCTTCTTTGGTCTAGTTCTTCAAATTGATCGAGAGCAGATAAATCTTCCCCACGCTTTTGAAGTTTTTCTTTTACTTCTGCAAAATCAGCTCGTAACACTTTAATATCTAGCATAAAAATGGCACTCCTTTTTATTTATTTTTTAATTTTAGACGATGCTGTACGGTTGGTATTACCGCTAAAAAACAAAAAACTCCCGCCCCTAAAACAGGGACGAGAGTTACTCGCGATACCACCCTGGTTGACAGAATAAACTGTCCACCTCAAAAAACGTTAACGGTTTCTACCGAAAGTACATACTGACCTCAGGATGAGATGTTCCGTACCTTGCTCGAGGAGGGATTCACAAGTTTCATCCACCGGTTCACACCAACCACCGGCTCTCTTGTAGAATGAATCTCTTGTTACTAGTTCCTCTCATTGCTTTTATCATTATTTATGATTTTGTATTTATTAATTTACTATATATATTATCCAAAAGCAACCAATTTAAACAAATTGTTTTTGCTTGCTTGCTTATTATTAAAATAAATTAAAACCATCCTTTAACAGTGGTAGAAATCCCATGAAAGACATCTCCAAAAAAGTTACCAATGCCTCTCATCATTAACACAAACCAGTTTGATTTTTCTACATCCTGCGCAGCGATCACATCAACCTTTGCTGATTTTTGCCCCTCAGTAGTTAGGAAGTCAACCTTTTCACCATTTTTTGTCGCAATGGTTAAATAGCCAACTTTCTCACCCTTTTTAATTGGCGCTGTTAGCTTACCCTCTTTCGTCAATTTCTTCTTATCAAGGACTAAGACTGGCTTGTAATTTTGTTTACTGCCATTTGGAATCATCATGTTAATGGCCGATTTTGTATAGATTTTAACCTGATCTTCTTTTCCCTTTGTAACAGGAACCGTTTTTTTACCTTTTACTTGGTAATGCTTAGGAGTAATTTCTTCTTTTGTATAATTTGTAAATGCATAATCTAGCATTTTTTTCGTTTCACCAAAGCGTGCTTTGTAACCATCATCTTTCCCGCTAACGTCCTTCGCATTTTGGACAACGGTAATAAATCGTTTTCCATCTCTGCTCGCTGTCCCTGTAAAACAGTAACCTGCAAAATCCGTTGTACCGGTTTTAAGCCCGTCCATACCTTCATAGCCATAAACTAACGTTGGAAGCATCCAGTTCCAGTTTTGCATTACAATTCTGTCATCAGTGCCTTCACGAAATACCTTTTTAGGCGTGCTGGCTGTTTTTAGAACATCTGGATAATCATTAATGAGATGAAATGCCAACGTTGCCACGTCGCGAGGAGACATCACATTTTCTTCTTCAGCGCCAGTTCCCTCTGGTTGCTCACCATTATAATCCTTATTATTCAAGCCAGTAGAATTCACAAATTTACTATTTTTTAATCCAAGTTTCTTTGCTTTTTCATTCATCAACTTGACAAAATTTGTTTCCGAACCGGCAATGACTTCAGCAAGTGCAATGGTTGTCCCATTTGCAGAGTAAATAGCCATCGCTTCATATAATTCTCGAACATTATATTTTTCACCAAGGCGTAAAGGGACGTTAGATAAACCCGTTGGCTGTGAGATCTTATAAACAAGGTCACTTACCGTATATTCTTGATCCCATTTAACCTTGCCGTGTTTCACGGCATCAAGTAAAAGATATTCCGTCATCATCTTTGTCATACTAGCAATTCCTAATGGACTGTCAGCATTCTTTGCATATAAAACCTTTCCTGTTTGTCCATCAACTAAAATAGCTCCGTCTGCATTCACATTTAACGCTGCGTCTGCCTTCGCTATATCAACACCAGCAAATAGTCCAAAAAACAAAATAAGTGCCAGCGCACTGGCAATACATTTCTGATAAAAATGTTTGTTCACTTTAACGCCCTCCATGAATTTATACACCTTGGTTATTTTAACATAAGTCAATAGCAAATCATAGACGGAGCAATGAACCATCTTATGGCTATTTTTTAAAGTTTATAGGTATTTTTACATAAAAAACAGAGAAGTCAGCGCTTCTCTGTTTTTGAGATTACATAGAGTAATTCGGAGCCTCTTTCGTGATTTGAACATCATGTGGATGACTCTCTCTTAACCCCGCACCTGTCATTTTAATGAATTGTGCTTTTGTTCTTAATTCCTCTAGATCTTTGGTTCCGCAATAACCCATACCGGATCTGAGTCCGCCGATAAGTTGATAAACAGTCTCTTGTAATGGCCCTTTATAAGGAATCCGTCCTTCAATTCCTTCTGGAACGAACTTTTTATTATCTTCTTGGAAATAACGGTCCTTTGATCCCTTTTCCATCGCAGCCACTGAACCCATCCCACGGTACACTTTAAAGCGGCGTCCTTGGAAAATTTCCGTCTCTCCTGGGCTCTCTGTTACCCCTGCCAATAAGCTGCCCAGCATAACAGCATGTCCGCCTGCTGCAAGAGCTTTGACGATATCTCCAGAGTATTTGATGCCGCCATCGGCAATAATCGTCTTGCCATGCTTCATCGCTTCTCCTGCGCAATCATAAACGGCAGTAATTTGTGGTACACCTACACCCGCTACAACTCGTGTTGTACAAATCGAACCAGGTCCAATTCCTACTTTGACCACATCGGCTCCTGCTTCAATTAAGGCTTTGGTTCCTTCAGCTGTTGCCACGTTCCCAGCAATAATCGTGACATTTGGATACGTAGTTCTAATGTCCTTTACCATATCGAGGACACCCTTTGAATGTCCATGGGCTGTATCAAGGACAATCACATCGACATTGGCTTTAACAAGTGCTTCTACTCGTTTCATCGTATCGCTTGTTACTCCAACAGCAGCTCCGGCTAATAAACGCCCTTGACTGTCTTTCGCAGAGTTTGGAAATTCAATCACCTTTTCAATATCCTTAATTGTGATTAATCCTTTTAACACTCCCTGCTCATTAACAAGCGGTAGTTTTTCAATTTTATACCGCTGCAGAATTTTCTCTGCCTCTTTTAACGTCGTTCCGACTGGGGCCGTTACAAGATTCTCCTTGGTCATAACGTCGGAAATTTTAAATGAATAATCTTGGATAAAGCGAAGATCCCTATTGGTAATAATCCCGATAAGCTTTTGTTCCTCCATGTTATTAACAATCGGTACGCCGGAAATACGATATTTTCCCATTAAATGCTCCGCATCATACACTTGGTGCTCTGGAGTCAGGAAAAATGGATCATTAATAACCCCGCTTTCTGACCTCTTTACCTTCTGCACTTGCTCAGCTTGCTGCTCAATCGTCATATTCTTATGAATAATCCCTAAGCCGCCTTGTCGAGCCATTGATATGGCCATTTCAGATTCTGTTACTGTGTCCATCCCAGCACTTATGATGGGAATATTTAGCTTTACACTTGGCGATAGTTCCACTTGCAGATTTACATCTCTAGGCAATACTTCTGATTTACCAGGAATTAATAAAACATCATCAAACGTTAAACCTTCTTTTACAAACTTACTTTCCCACATTTTTCAGGCCCCCAGGAAAAAAAATATTATTTGTAGGTTATCAATTGGATAAAATACTGTCAAGGAATAAATATTAGTCTGATTCTTCTGAAAAAGGTGATATAGTCTTGGGTATTCAATATAAAGATTGGAAAAGCTTCTCTTGTTTCTTTTCGGCAGAATATTGCCAGCAATTTTTAAAAAGTTGTTATCAAAAGCGTAATATCGAGAATCCAGAGCAAAAAAGTTATGAAAACTGTTATGCATTTTTATATTATTTGGAACATGGACAAATTTATTATCAACAAGCCAGTAGCTCTCCACTTATTATTAAACCAATTTTGCTTTTTTATGGTCTTGTCCACTTAATTAAGGCATGTATATTAACAACAGATCCTGCTTACCCTGAAACAACTGCTGTTTTGGCTCACGGTGTCTCAACAAGGAAAAGAAAGAAGCAGAATTATCATTTCTTCCAAGATGAAGTGAAACTTCAAAAAAATGGACTTTTCCCCTTCATCTCTGAAAAATTGTTTCACATGAAACAATTGGAAGGGGAGAAAGTCATTATGGAGGAATTACTAAAGCTTATACCAGAGCTTGATGAATTATTCTTTTTACTTGAGGGGAAAAGGACATTTATGAAGCTGGAGGTCGCTGAGGAACAGCTTGTTATACCGGAAAAAATATTAGATCAATTCCATATGACAGAAAGTCGATTTAAGGAATTTTTGGCTTCCAAGTTTGAAAAGGGTGTGGAGTTTTCTGAGGAGGGGTTGTCTTTTCGGTTAAACTCGGCATCTTCTTTTGGAAGCTCACCATTGAAGTTTCATTTAGGAGAAAATTATTATGCGCTGCCCCTGAACAAAGACAATTATTTTAATTTTCCTGAGCTGCTGATTCATTATTTATTGCTTTACAATTTAAGTATGATTGCACGGTATGAAACGGAGTGGTGGAGTGAGTTGACGAAGATGATGCCAAATAATGATTATCCGTTCATTTGTTCATTTTTGGATGTCACGTTACAAAAGGGGCCTTTTTTGGTTTATCAGTATTTGATGGAAAAAACGGGAAAATAATTAGACTTGATTAGGATTTCACCCACATACTTTTGCTTCTCTCTTTAGGCGCTGTGGATTACACAGCAGAGTGCCCGTTCGGTGCTTTTTCCTTAGTACTCGGGCACTGTGGACCTTCCATAGTTCCCGTTCCGTGCTTTTTTCTCCATGCTCAGGCACTGTGAACCTCGTAGGATGTTCTTTAGTTACCCCTCGATCCTTTTTGTCCTTCGGAACCCCTCCGATAGACATTTTGTCTGTTCACTTGGAGAGTTTTGTCCTTCGGAACCCTTCCGATAGACATTTTGTCTGTTCATTTGGAGAGTTTTGTCCTTCGGA
>NZ_JMLP01000040.1 GCF_000686805.1 Bacillus sp. UNC41MFS5
TTTTCGCACTAATCTTCAGTATATGTATTTGTATTTATTTCTTTGGATTTAATTTTAAAATCATTTCTTTATCATTAGGATCACTATTAATATACTTCCTAATTAAATTTATACAAAGAAAACAATAATAGGAGATTATACAATGAATACACAACCAAATAATAATACCCAAAATGTAAACACTAAACTATCAAATATTATTACTAATCCAACCACAAAACTATTAAAAATAAAAGATACACCTAAATTTGGATTATCTTTAATTATCAATATTATATTTACAATGATAATAACTGTAATAACCAGTTACTATATGCTAAAAGACCCTTCCGTTGTCCAAAATGATGCATTTAAAAATATAGAAGGTATATCTTCTAAAAGTATAGAAAATATTGTTTTAGTTATTGGTGGTATACAAAGTATTTTTACAGTAATAATAAATATATTAATTACTTCTCTGTTTACCTTATTATTTGTTAAAATCTTTAAAGGAAAAATAAATTTCAAACAATCGTTTTCTTTAAATACCAATATCTTTACAATCAGTGTATTATCTTCAGCATTCACATTATTAATATATGTAATATTTGGTTTAAATCCTGCAACATCTCCTACTAGTTTAAGTACATTAATTAATGAAGATGGATTTTTAAAAGGATTTATCAATCATATAAGCTTATTTAATATTTGGTCTACTTACATTCTTGTATTAGGATTAAAAATCATAGGAAAATTAGCTTCAAATAAAGCATGGACTATTGCTATGATTTTCTTCATATTCAGCTCTATAGTGGAAGGCATTTCTATGATGATAAAATAATTAAAATTTAAAAAACAAAAAGAAGAACAAACTAAGAAATAATCTTATTTGTTCTTTTTTTATTCAAATTAAAAGTAAAACTTTTAAATAAAAGATGACTCAAAATATTAACCATCTTTCATAGCCCAATACCAATATTCTTATAACCATGAACAAAGTAGAAATTAAGTGTAGAATTCTAAAAAAGAAAGGGGGGGCAAGCTACGAGTTTGGCATGCCAAATCCCAAAACGTTGTTTTTGACCCGATAAAAGATTCCTACAATCTTTACCCTTTTTTCGATCTCAACATTTAATTTCTCATCCAAAAACAGTTGTCGCTTTGCTCGATTTCTTATTTTTATGAAAGTAAACTCTTGAATATTAGTTTACTTTCAAAACTTTAATGAATTTATATATTAAAGTTTAATGTTATAATGTTGTATAATTATTAAAACCTCTTTAAATCAACCGCGCAACCATAAGTTGCGCAGTTAGTAACTAATAACTTCTCGTTTATTTTATCTGTTTTAGATATATTTAAAACACAAATACTACACAAGACAGGTGATCTATCTTATGAATTTATCGTACAACTTAAAACAAAAAAGAGAAGCATATAATTTCTCACAAGAAGAAATTGCACAAAAATTAAATGTCTCCAGACAAGCTATTTCTAAGTGGGAAAATGGAAATTGTTATCCTGATTTAGATAATTTAATTCGATTAAGTGATATATACAATATTTCATTAGATGAATTAATTAAAGGTGATGAAGAATTACAAAAAAAAATTATAATCAAAAACACAAACAACCCATTTAAAAATTCTTCATGGTTTATCGCTATCCCAATTATAGACATGTTATACGGATTAATTGCTATGGTTTTAAGCCACTTTTAAAAGTCATTTATAAAATGACTTTTTTATTTTTCCCTTATTTTTGATCTATTCATTTAACCTTTAAATACTGTATATTTTTTGTCTTTAGCAAATGTAAACTTTTAAATATTAGTTTACATTCATTTTCCCTTAAACATTGACTTCGAACCAAAAAACCTGATATCCTCAATTTACGTAACAAAAGTATACATTCAAAACACTATAAATAAAGAGGTCATAAATCCATGAATAAAAAGCCACATCTTATTGATGTACAACCCATCCGTAGCAAAGAACAGATTGAAGATATGAAATGGGCTCTTAAACGTCATTGTTCCGAAAGAGACTATATTCTCTTTCTTGTTGGAGTTAATACCGGACTACGCGTGAGTGATCTACTCCAACTCGAAACACAAACCATAATAAAATTAAAACGAAAAAAGAGAAAAGAATTCAAAATCAAAGAAGGAAAAACAAAGAAAGAACGCATGATTAACCTTACTTCCATTTTTGATAAGGTATACTCTTATGCTCAAACTCTAGATAACACCTGGTTATTCCCTTCTCGAAAAGGAAATCAACCCATTAGTAAGATCCAGGCTTATCGACAATTGCAAAAAGCCGGAGATTTTGCCGGTATAGAATCCATCGGAACCCACACTATGCGCAAAACCTTCGGCTATTGGTTCTATAAACAAACAAAAGACGTAGCTATGTTACAAGAAATTCTTAATCATAGTACACCACAAATTACACTTAAATACATTGGTATCAATAAAGAGGAAAAAGACAACGTTTTAGATATATTTTATATCTAAAACGTTGTCTTTTTCTATTATCAACATAAAACTAAAAAATCAAATATATATTTTATATTCTTGTATTTTCATCATCAATAAACTTATACTAAAAAAGCAGAACTCCTATAGAATATAACGTTCTGCCATAAACAAAAGCGTTTGATTTTTTATTCTATAGGGCGGCCAATCGCCGTAAAAAAACTATAGAAGGAGGTGTAAACATGAATACATTGAGGAGCATAACAAAAGTTCGATCCTCAAGTAAAAAATCATACAACTGTAAAGCAAAAAACAGTTAATTGATCCAAGATTCTACGCCTAGAACGGAATAGTTTGTTCTTATAAAATATCACTAACCTATTAGTAAAAACTACGACAAACAACTATTTGGTTGGCCCCAATAAGTTGTAAAAGATTTGTCTCAAATCTAAAAGATCTACCCTAAAAACTACGACAAAAAGGCTCTTGAGATGGCACTCAAGAGCCTTTTTTTAAATAAAAAAATCTAGTACGGCTTTTAAAACCATACTAGATTTTTGCGTGTTCTACTTGTTTCTCCAGTCTTTGACTTTAATAGCACTAATTATCAGGTCTACGACAACCCAATACAATCTAATCTTACCGTGGTCAAACACGATTGGCAGTCGCTCCCACTTCTAGATTTACAATTAGAACTTAAAGGAATCTAAGTAATATAATTACTCACCAAGAAACCACATTTTTAAGAAGAATGTTATAACTCCAGAGGCTATCTGACCTACTACTTTTCCAGCGAAATCAACCCAATTCCCACTGGTTTTTTTTCGTAAACCTGCCTTTTTTTCATTTTCGATTCTAGCCTTTCTAGTTTGTCTCATAAAATATCTACCCCCATATTAGTGTTTTTTTATCAGCACTAATGCAAAGGTAGTAAGATCTAATCTAAGTTTACATTGAAGGTATAATTTTACAAGACTTTTTATTAAATTAAATAATGAAATAATAAAAAACATATTAATAGCAAAGAAATGCTTGTATACTGATCTGTACTGCATTCCCTTATTATATGTATACTATATTTCTATTCTTCTTTTTACTATATGAAAACAAAAAAACTAATCTAAACAACATGCTATATAGCATGAACTTTTGTCTCCTTTTTCTTTTCTTGTTGCTTTTCTTTCAATACATAATCCAACAGTTTCTTAAAATAAATAATTTTAGATTTATTTTCACTAGAAGAATTCAAAATCCTTAATATTCTAATTAAACCCTGCTGTTGAACCTTTAGAGGTATCATAAATTTCCTCTAAACTTTCAAGTCTAAAAAGCGCATAATTAAGAACAACTTCATCTAATTTAAATAGAGATTCTTCTTTCTTTTTTATATCTGAAAAATCATCAAAATTTTTACATAAAAAATTCTGATCTATAAATGAAACTAAATCCTTATCAGAAGAAAGTAATATTTTATTTATTAATTTATCAGTATTCACAATATAACTCCTATCTATCAAATAATATTAACATCTTTCTTAATTATACATATATGTTACTCTAAATCTAAAATCTGTAAAAATAACATGTTTATAGCAAGGGAATGCTTGTAAACTGATCTATACTGCATTCCCTTATTGTATGTATGCTATATTCTTATTCGCCTTTTTCTAACAGTAGAACCACGAATCTTGGCGAAGACATTGGTTTTTGCCCTGTCCTGGGGTCCGTCCTCGCTTTTTATTCCACGGTTCCCTTGACCACGAGCCTCTGAACCCTCAAACTCCCAAAGCTAACCCCAGCGGGCAAAAACCGCCCTTCTGGGGCCACCCCTGGCGAGTTTGCATGAGGGTTCCCCTCATCGTCAAGGAACTTTCGCGGCATAAACGCCAGGACTCAGATTGTAAATCTCAAAAAATCATTTTCCAAATAACCTCGCAAAAAAACCTTTTGATTCCGTAGATGCTGTTAATGATTTTGTTTCTTGTACTTCACGAATTGTTTCAAGCAATTTCTGATCCCGTTTCTCTAACTTATTATCAATATAGTCTTGTTGCTTTTGTAATTGTTCAATTAACAATTTATTAAATTCTTCTTGTTTCTCACTATATTCTCTAAGTTTACTAACTTCATTTTTTAATGATTTTAATTCCTCAGCTAAAATCTCCCCAGCTTCCTTACTAGGAACAGGCTTTATACTCTCTCCACCTGTAGCAAAATAATATTCAATTTGTTTTATTGAATAGTTCTGTTCTCGATGTAATTGCTTAACCATCTTCATTTGCTCAAGAGCTTTTTCATCAAAAATATTGTAACCTGATTCATTCTTCTCTAAAGGAATATATGTTTTTAATTCTTTCATCCAATTCCTTATAACATTTGGTGATTCATCTAAACATAATGCAACTTCTTTAACAGTCATCGCTATATAACCTGGGTTTTCTCCACCTAGGTATTCACTTTTATCCATCTTTTTACCCACCTTTAAAACCTAGATAAAAACCTTGATATTTTTAATATCAATGGTTATTTTCAAAAAAACCAACCTTAGAACCTAAGTATTAAACCTAGGTTCTTACTAATTCATTTTACTAAGGTTTATATCCTCCTGTCATATAAAAATAACGGATTTTTTCATATTTCTAATTCATACTTCATTTAACAAAGATATTAGCCGCGCTACAAAAAATTCTCTAATAACCTTGCAATAAGCCAAAACTAAAATCATTCTTTTGTTTTTTAACATAGTAAATTTCAGCTAAAAGATAAGTCATTTTATAAAATTGGAAATTCCGAATCAAAAAAGAGAGAAGAGCATAAGGGGTTTTTGGGCCCAACTAAGGGTTGGGACTAGGCGGGGCCTAGCTTAAACGTGGGTACACGAAAATTCCCAGGATGTCCACTCACTGACGACACAAAACCCTCTAAATGTTCCCATTATGTCTCTAGATGTAGACTCAGTGAGTACACAAAGTCCCTTTGATGTCTCCATATGAGTACTCACTAACGACATGATATTTTTAATAAATTGCAATCAAACATTACTTTAAAATACTAAAAGAAAACAATTAACATTAATTAAATATAAATCTATAATCTAGAAACAAATAACACCAAAATACAAAGTGCTATTTAAACGCTCCAGAATCCTTTTTAAAATATATAAATCTAAAACAATACTATTTGTCGTTAAAACAAAAATAAACGCTTAAAAAGCAAAATAAACAGGTTTAAAAGAAGGTTTTCCTTTGCTTTTGGGGTTGAGGCTGGTTCGTCGTGTGGGGACGAGCCCCCACGTATTACGTATCTATCAATGTGGTAAGTGAAATTATTAAGCGAAGGCACTAGCGGTTCGGCTCGTATAATAGCAAATTCAAGCCGATGATCATAATAGTTGCTTTTGGATGTATCGGCTTGGTGATATCCAAACTCGAGCCGAAAAAAGTTTTGCAAGGATGTAGCAAAGCGAAAAGGGTGGAGATTTTCTGTAGCAAAGCGAAAGAAAATACAACCCGTTCCTTGCGGAACTTTTAGCTATTTCTATATAGAGTAAGAAGGGACAAGCATACTAACGTCGAAAATCGTCAGTAATACCAAGGGTTTCAGGATTTTTCGTACTTACCGTTTTTGGTAAGTAAACTTACCGTTTTTGGTAAGTACGAATTTAATAAAAAAAGTCTACTTTAAAAGTAGACTTAGAATAATTTAATAGGTAAATTTTTAAGTTGTTTTGGAACCTTTCTAAACATAGCTTTAAGTGTCGGATTAACTTCATCTCTATTTCCTGAAAACATGATGTGAGGATTTATAAATAATGCATATGCTCTAACATTATTATCATCAACACCACTCTCTGAACGAGCTATAATACCTTTATCAATTAACTTCCTAACTAACGGACTAACTTTAGTTTCATGTCTTCCGATTTTTTTAGCTAATTCTCGCTGAGTTAATGGAATTTGTTCTTTTGAATTAATATCACTAACTAAACAATTACTTAAAAAACCTACACACATTGAAATATCTAATAAAAATACTTTTTCAGCATTCGTTAAATAATCAATTTCAAATAAATATTGAATATTTTGTTGAATAATTTGAACAAATTTTGCTTTATTTTTTATTTTACGTTCAGGAACTAATTTCATTCCTCTTGAACTAGCTTTTGCTTGAAGTTCATTCGCTATGTACATTTCTTCTTCTGACAGGATCTTTGAATTCTTGATATCTCTCAATCTTGCATTTTTTTCAGCCTGTTCTAAATTGTTGATATTTGACATAATCTTTCTCCTCTGTCCTAAAATTTTCAACTAGAGAAGAGGAACATTTTATGTTATGATTCTTATAGAAATTAAAAATAAAGATATTCAAAAAACCTCTCCTCTAATTGTTTGTTTGGTCGCTTTCAATTATAACATGAGAGGTTTTTTTATTACCATAAATTAAAAAAACCTTAAATTATGATACTGTTATTATTCATAGCGTAATGCTTCAATTGGATCTAATTTCGCTGCTTTATTCGCTGGAATTAATCCAAAAATAATACCTAACACCATAGAAAATAACACCCCTCCAACAACAACATTCCAAGAAACAAGTGGTGGCCATTTTGCAATTGATGAAACAATATATGCACCACTATATCCAAGACCTATACCTACTAAACCACCTAAAAGTGTTAACATAACAGCTTCAATTAAGAATTGTAACAATATTTTACCACGTGTTGCTCCAAGAGCTTTACGTATCCCAATTTCACGAGTGCGTTCTGTTACAGATACAAGCATAATATTCATTACACCAATACCACCAACAATCAATGAAATACTAGCAATACCACCAATAATCATTGTCATAATATTTGTCATTTGAGAAATACTTTCTTGAATTTCTTTTAAATTCATAACCTCATATTTCCCTGTAAACTCAATAGGCTTACGACTATTTAATACATTCGCTGTTTTTTTTCCAGCATCATCTAAATTATCTACATTTTTAGCTTGAACAGAAATACTATTAATTTCTTCTGTCCCATATAATGTCGGCCATAAGGAAAGCGGAATTAATGCTTCAGAATCTCCTATTTCCATAAATCCTTCTTCTGCTTTATATACACCAATAATTTGCATTGGTTGACCTTTTAATTCCATGATTTTTCCAATAGGGTTTTCTGATTTAAATATTTTTTTTTCTACACCCGAACTAATCATAATAACATTATTTCCTTGCTCAATATCCACATCGTTTAAAGAACGTCCTTTTAACAATTTCACTTTATTTGCAACGAAATATTCCTCCTCTAATCCTTTAACATTTACCAAATCTTTTTTATCATTTATATCCAATGTCTCCATACTTGAATTCATCTTAATTACATGTAAGATTTCAGGGATTTTTCTTATTTCAAAAATATCTTCTTCTGTCAACTTTGGCTTTTCTTCTGATTTCATATCAAATGAATCGTTTATATCAGTACTATAATTAACAGAAATCATATTACTACCCGTACCAACAAATTGTGATTTTAATGAAGCTTCTCCGCCTTGCCCAATCGCAACAACGGTAATAATAGAACCTACACCAATAATAATTCCAAGCATTGTAAGACCTGAGCGTAATTTATGAGCTAAAATAGAAGATAAAGCAATTTTTATACTATCTAATAAACTCATACTGCACACCTTCTATCTTCTGTGATTTTCCCATCTCTTAACAAAATACGTCTTGAAGAATACTCAGCTACCTCTTCTTCATGTGTAACCATAACAATCGTCGTACCTTCTGCATTAAGCTTCGTAAAAATATCCATAACTTGCTCACCAGACTTCGTATCTAGCGCACCCGTCGGCTCATCAGCCATAATAAACCTTGGATTATTCGCAATCGATCTTGCAATAGCTACACGTTGTTTCTGTCCACCCGATAACTCACTCGGTAAATGATGAACCCTGTCTGATAAACCAACTTTACTAAGTGTTTCAAGCGCTCTTTGACGGCGTTCTGATTTCTTCACACCTCCATAGATAAGCGGAAGTTCAACGTTTTCTACTGCGGAAAGACGAGGTAATAAGTTAAAATGCTGAAATACAAATCCAATATATTCATTACGAATTAAAGCAAGCTTTGACTCATCTGCCGTTAAGATATTCACATCATTCAAAATATATTTGCCTTCTGTTGGACGATCTAAACAACCAATAATGTTCATAAGCGTTGATTTACCAGAACCAGACGGTCCCATAATAGAAACGAACTCGCCTCTTTGAATTGTTAAACTAATACCATGTAAAATTGGCACAGCCAGCTTTCCCTGGTAATATGTTTTAGAAATATTATTTAACGTAATCATTTCCTTTGCACTTCCATTCCGTCATACACGTTGTCAGAAGGATTTTTAACTACCTTTTGCCCCACTGTTACGCCTTCAGTAATCTCTGTCCAATCTCCATCAGTAGCACCTTTTTTCACATTTTGTTTACGAAGCTTTCCTTTTTCTTCTATATAAACAAATGCTTCATTGTCTTTTTCTACAATGCTCTTACTTGGAACAGCAATCATCGTCTTATTCTCTAAGTTTACTTGTAATGAAACATGATAACCTGGAGATAAACCGTCTTGGCTATCAAGACTTGCTTTATATGTATATTGGGACATATTTTGAGTTGCTTCACCTACACCACCAGCTTGACCCATCTCTGCACTCGTTGGGAATTCACTTACCTCTGTAATCTTACCTGTCCACTTCTTCTTATTATTTGCTTTCGCAGTTACAGTGAATGTTTGATCCTTTTGGATTTGTGACTTCTGAAGCTCTGTTAAAGTCCCTTGAACTTGGAACGGGTCTTTAGAAGCAACTTGTAAAAATGCCTTCCCTTGTCCACCTAACGCTTGAGATGAACTTTGCGCCGCATCTTTATCTAACTTTTGAACAACACCAGCAAAATTACTATAAATCGTAAGCTCTTTCTGCTTTTTATTTAACTCTTCTTTCTGTAACTTCCCTTTCTCTTTCTCAAGGTCAGTTGTTTTTTGCGCTATTTCTAACTCACTTACTTGCTCTTCCATCGGATCTGTTACTTCTTTCCCAGCTCCGCTATCTTTCACCTTCTTAATTTCTTTCTTAAGCGAATCAATCTTCTTTTTCCCTTGATCATAACGCATATCTGCCATCTTCTGATCAAGCTCAGCTTGCTTCATTTGAAGATTAATCTCTTCATTATCATAAGAGAATAACTTCGTACCTTTCTCTACCTCTTGTCCCTCTTTTACCTCAATATCTTTCACTTTTCCTTTAGCCGAATCCGCATAGAAACTTTCAATATTCCCAGGCTTCACCTGACCAGAAACTAACTTCGTATTATTCAGCTTACGCTCTGTCACTTTCTCAAAACTTACAGCATCTGTATTCGTTATACTTTTCTTCTTACCCTGCATCATATAAATATTAATAAACACAACAATAGAAATTAACAAAAGAGAACCAATAATAATAAAACGTTTTTGTTTTTTTCTCTTTAAATGAACTTTATCTAAAATCATAATTTTCTCCTTTAAACCGTGTTTTTTAAAACTATTTAAATTTTTATACAATAGTAAAAATTAGTCAATCTAAAATTCTCAATATGCAATTATGCATAAAAGTAGAAAATTAAATGTATATTCTGATATCCTAATGGAGGAATTAATTCTAAAATTTGTAATATTCAGGAGGAATTTGGGATGTTATTTAACGTTGTGTCAAAATTAGGTTGGACAGGGATTACTATTGGAACAGCTAATACACTTATCGGAGCACTTATGACTGGTAGTGATATCTGGACTGCAATTTCAGTTGCTGGTTTAGCATTTGGTGGTGGAATTGGTACAGCTATTTCTACAATTGGTAGAAAAGCTATCATGGAAGTAGTAGAAAAAGTAGGCAAAAAGAAAGCTGCACAGTGGTAATATAAAATAATAAATGCTTTTAGAAATATTTATATTTCTAAAAGCATTTACCATAAAGACATAATTCATCGGGGTAATAAAAATGTGGAAAACTCTATCTGTATATATAAAACTTAATTTCAAGTATACTCTAAAAAGAAAAATTGAAGTATTAGACAAAAAAATATTTAGTAAATTAAAAATCGATACAAAAAAATATTTCGTTTTAACTTTAGCAATTTTATACTTAATTGAATGCGCTTTATTAATGTCTATAAGTGGATTAATAACAAATCAACTAAAAAAAGCTTTTTCAATAGAATCTGTAGTTTATTATTACTACGCTTTTTTATTTTTATACGCTTCATTCCTTCCAATAATTTCAAGAACCTTCAAATTAATAACCCCATTTGACAAAGATTTATTATTTAAATCGCCACTACATAATAATAAAATTTATATAATGCTATGGCTAAATGATTTTATAAAAAATAGCCCAAGTTTCCTAACTTATATTGCCATAGGTATAGGAATTAGCTTTCATCTTAATAACAAATTATCATTTTATACAATTACAATTTGTTTAATCTTAATTAGCACTATAATTTCTTATATCTCACAACATATTTATATAAGTTTAAAAGTAAAAATGATTCAACAAGGCTATGGATATAAAGCTTTTATAAGTTCAATATTTATAGGGATTTTCACCTTATTCGTAACAATCCTTATTGCAAAATTATTTATCAATCTAAGTGTTCCATCTTTTAAACTATTAATCAATAAAATTAAATTGAATCATTCTTTTACTTGGGAAAACTTTTTATCAATACTAAACAATACAATGCTCAGTATAGGTGAATTTATTAGAACTATCATCGATAGTTGGGCACCTAGCGCAATAGCTACTAGAATACTTTTTAATAACTTACAAAAAACAGATATCAAACTAATCCTATTATTAATATTAATAATAATTATTATGTTACCAATAACTCATAAAAAATCAGGATTTTGGTATAGAACAGAATTTAATAAAATTGTCACTAAAGTAAGTGGATGGATCCCACATTATGGTGTTTTTTTACAAAAAATAACAAAAGATTTTTTAGTTAAAGTACAACTAAAAAAATTATTTAGAGACAACGAACAATTATCTAAACATTATACGTTCTTTTTTATTGATTTTAGTATTTGGATGTTTGGAGGATTAGCTTTTACTTTATCAAACTATAGTTCTTCTGAACTTTTCCAACTATTCGGAAGTTGTTTTATTATACATGCAATTACTAGAGATGCATTTTCATCAGGAAATACTCTATTCCCTGGACACTTAAATTTCGACTCAGATGGGAGAAGTGTTAAAATTTTTCGTCTATCTGGAACAAATCTCTACAAATTATACAAAGCAAAAATTAAAACACAACGTTTATTAGGAATACATGAATCATTAATAGGTTTATTAATAGTAATAACTATATTCAAGACAAATTATTACACATTATCTATAATAGGTCTGATTTTTATATTGAATTTAATAGTGAGCCCACACTTCTCATTATTACCATCATATATTAGTCCACACTATAAAAGACAACATTATACGGAAACCGGAACTTATAAAGAACAAGAAATTCTTGGCGATTCAATTTTCAATCGAATCACAAATTTGATAAATATAGCTATTACATTTCCCTTTTTAGTAGCTTATTTAGCAAATATAAAATTTATATACTTCTATATAATATATAGTCTATGGATAATACTTATAATAATAATTGCAATAATATTTATACATCTAACATGTAAAAAAAATAGTTCATTGATTAATAAAGGAGATATTATTTCATGATCCTAAAACCTTTAAAAAAACAATTTATTTTAGCAGCATTAATATATTTCGGAACAGTATTATTTGGAGTTTTTTCATATTTTATAGTTCCATATGATTTAGGGGAAATGGGAATTAATACTAAGACTAATTGGTTAGAATATTTCATTCATAATGGAACAATTAATCTAATAATTATATTTAGCTTTTTATCACTTGGTTTAATAACTGTTGGTTCACTTTTGTTAAATGGCATAGTAATGGGATATATGTTTGGTCATGCAATTCAAACAAATGCTGTAATGAAATTTTTATTATTATTAGCCCCCCATGGAATCATAGAAATTCCAACTGCATGGTTAGCTAGTGCGGTATCCTTTTTTATCATTTCATATACTATAAAAAAGATAAAAAACAAAGAAAAAATAGATTTTAAATTTCTTATATTTACAATTTTAAAATACACAATTATAACTGAAATTTTAATTCTTATTGCAGGAATTATTGAAGAAAACATAACTTTAATCTCATAAAACAAGGAGTGTTTACCATTTTATTGGAAGTGTGTAACGTTAATAAAGATTATGGAGATAAAACTATTATTGAAAATTTAAATTTAAATTTGAATAATAAAGAAATCATAGCAATTATGGGTTCCAATGGAATAGGAAAAACTACATTACTAAACATAATTACAGGATTAATAAGACCTGATTCAGGAGAAATTTATATAAAAAAAATAAACCCTTTTGATGATGTAAAAGCAAGAAAACATATTGGATATATACCTATAGACGGTTTTTTATATGATCATTTAAACGCTTATGAAAATCTTGAAATGATAGCAAATTTATATGGTATAAATTTCAAAGATATTGATATTATAATGCTTCTAGAACAAGTTGGATTAGAGTTAACCGATGCAAAAAAAGCAACAGGAACATATTCCTTAGGTATGAAACAAAAACTTAATTTCGCATGTGGGCTTATACATAATCCTGATATAATAATACTAGATGAACCATTCAATGGATTAGATCCTAATTCTACAAAAAATTTCAAAAAATTACTGAAAAAATTATCTCAAACAGGAAAAGGTATAATATTTACAAGTCATCTTCCCGAAACAATTATAGAACTTGCAAATAAAGTTGTAATAATGAACAATAAAAAAATTACTGCTCAACAGGAGTTAAACGAAAATAGTAATGTAGCAAAACTATTAGAATGGTTTGAAGAAACATTACATAAAAAGGAGTCTGAAAATAAATGAACCCTCAAAAATCAAAAAAAAATTCTAACATTAATTTCTCTGAA
>NZ_JMLP01000041.1 GCF_000686805.1 Bacillus sp. UNC41MFS5
ACACCTTGTTGCTGCAAAGCTCTATCCATTCCGACACGCCTCGTTAATCCTCGACTACTTTCGAAATTCGGTACATAGTTAATATGTAAATGCGGATTCGCTTCATCATCGTGTAAAACCATGTTATAAACCGCTAGGTTTGGATTTCTCTCTTGAAACACCTCTGCATACTGTTTTAACGCTTCCTTTTTGGCTTCCCTATATTTCGAGTCGTCTTTACCTTCCCCAATTGCCACGACTAATTCTCGTTGCTCATGTGTCTTATCATCTTTATGTATTTTGTCATAATAATCATCAATTTTACGGTCATTCCGTTTTTGTTTCTCGTTATATTTATCCACTGCTTCTTGAAAGACATCTTTATATACACTTCGGATGTCCTTTTGAACAAAATAAATATTCTCATCTAACCTGGATGGATCGATGCCAGGATTCCCATGAATATTTTCCCTGTTATTATGGCTCAATGAACTTTGGTAAGATTGATTAAAAGAGATAGAACCTAACATAAAGTGCCACCACTTCCCCTAGATTAATTGATACCATCAGTCTAGCAAAGCGACGAAATGATGTCAATTAACGTAACCCTATAGGTATTTTGACGCATCCGCATCAAAATCGATAGGGGTCTGCGACGCTTTTCGGCTTTGCCGAGCCATGTAAAACATGGCAAAGGACCTTGGACTTTGTCCAAACCTACAAGGGGAACTTTCCCCCTTGCCCCCTTTATAAAACACCCCCAACCCCCTCAATTTTGAGGGGGCTCCCTCGCCGGTTGGCAGGGTCAAAAGGGTACCTTTTGACAACCACAAAAGGGTTGCATAGTGAGTCTATCAACTCCTTAATGCTCCTTCATTTCGCTTTTCGCTTCATTCTGTCCGCTTACCGTTGACAGACACAATACAACTGCCTTTAAAATTTGCTTCTGCTATACTTAATTAAAGATAGATTTATTCAGTATAATGAGTAGTTAGATATATTATAAATTTTATTTTTGAATTGTTCTAATATATTCGAATGATTATGGTTAACAAATATCACAGTCATATTAGGGAATTTCTCATTTATATAATTTGTTATTGAGATTAAAGATTCATTATCTAAGTTTGAAAATGCTTCATCTATCAATAAAATTTTGGGATTGTATAGTAAAGAACGAATCAATTTTATTTTTTGGATTTGACCACTGCTTAAATTTGTAACAACTTTGTCTATTTCTGTATTAATTTCATTATCTAAACTATTTATAAAACCATCTAATTTAAATGCTTTTATCATTTCATTTACCTGGTTCAATTCAACATTAGATACTCCTAAAGTTAAATTGTATAATATAGAACCTTTAAAGAAAAAATTCTCTTGAGGAACATAAGCTACTACTTTAAAAATTTCTTGAATAGGTAAATCATTAATATTTTGACCTAATATTTCAATGTTACCATCATATGATTTTTTCAATCCAATAATCATTTCAAATAAAGTAGTTTTTCCACTACCATTGTCACCTTTTAATAGCACTCTGTCACCTTTTAAAATTGATAAGTTAATTCCTTTAAATATTAATCTATCATTTGGTGTGAAATAAGTAACATTTTTAATGGTAATAATAGAATTTTCAGCACAATCTTTTTCAATAGCAAGTACACCATTTTCATTCGAATCTTCAGTCTCTAAAATGTTTTTTATACGAAAAACAGGTGCATATAACACTTGTAGTTTAGGATAAACTCCCATAAGTCCCATTAAAGGGGGATAAATCAAAGCAGCATAACTGTAGAAAGCCATAAGTTCCCCAATAGTTAATGTATTATTTTTCACTAGTACAACTCCATACAATAATATACCAAAAGGGCCAATTAGAGATATTAAAGAAAGTGAGATACTAAAAAAGCTATTAATACTTACAAGTTTAACGGTATTTTTTTTTAGGTTTTCTAGATGTTTTTGAAAAATAAATGTTCGGTTATTTAAACTTTCTATAGATTGTAAAAATTTCTTCCCACTAATATTTTCATTTAGAGTAGAAAACATTACATCCTTATTTGTTTGAACAGACATACTTAATGATTGGATTTTTTTTCTGAATAAGTAAAATGTTATAAAGAATATTGGTAAAGTTAATACAGAAATTAATGCAAGTTGAAAATTAATTTTTAATAAAACAAAAAAATATAAAATAAGTAGCAATGAATTAGATATCACACTCAAAAATATTTCTTGAACACTATTCCCTACTATATCTGAGTCATTGAATATAACAGTTTTTAAATGATTGGGATCCAAGGATAACAACTCTTTTGACTCTGATCTCAAAACCTTTGTATGAAGATGTAATCTAATGCTTTTGACTATATTTTGTGAATATGAAGATGTTAAATAACTAATTATTATCCCTATGGATAACTGAATAATAACAATTAAAAGTGTCAATAATAATATTTTATATAACAAAGATGTATTTCCTTTTAATAAAACATCATCAATAATATATTTGGAAAAGTATGGTAAAGGTAGACTGCTAATCGTTGTAAAAGCTATCAGTATAACTATCAAAAACAACAATCGCTTTTTATAGAAAAAAATTTTTTTTAATGTATGCATTAAATTATTCCTCCTACAATATACTTTTTGACATAATATCACGTTTTATATAAAATATACGATCTGATTTTTGTGAATTTATTGAATTATATTTCGCAATTGTAACCACCGAAGAAAATTTACATTTTATACCACCCCGCCTTTATAATTTAGATTGCGCATAGCCCACTAAAAAAAACCGTTATAAAAACCAAAACAGTAATAAAAAAACCATGCTAAGTAGCAAAAAATACAATAAGCCGTCCATATGGACAGCTCCTTCTTACATAATTCTCGTTCTTGAAAAATTATTACACCCCCCTCCGTTCAGATTATCACTAGTTTTTGATTAATTAGGAATAGTAAAACCAGCTTATAATTACAATAAGCACAATAATTCCCCATAGCACTTTTCCTGTGCGTGTAGCAAAATTAATCGTAAATCCATTTAACTTTGGTATAATTTTTTTCTTATTTGTCATATAGCCTCACCTTTTTATCTAATCTGTTTATTTATTGTACCATTTCGAAAAATCAGTTTGTTATAATTTTCGGATGTATATGATATTCATTTAAAATTAACATAACATCCCATTATAGGTAGCAAAAAAAAAGCGAGATCCTTTGTAATATCAAAGGTCTCATTTTTTCTTTGCTTGTCATCTTATACATAGCATAGAAGTCTTTTTTATAAAATCATGAAAAAAATAAGTGTTAAAATTTCCTAACACCAAAAACCTTAATAAAACCAATCATATCAACGCTTTATATATCTTTTTAAAAGTGCTTCTATTATCACTATTATTAAAAGCTAAAAGCAATGAAAAACAAAAAAAAAGGACTCAATCAAAAAAATCAAACGAATAAAAATTCAATTTCATAGATATAACATAATCTTCTTTCTATATGATTTATTAATAATTTTTATCCTCTTTTCTCAACTTATTTAACATATTTTTAAAAAACGTTAATGTTTTGCAATGTTTGAAAAATAGGGATATAATGAAATAAATAATTTTATATGAATTACATAAAATTATTTACTAAAAAAAGTAAGAATAGGAGTGATATTATGTTTAGAAATCCAGAAAAAAGAACATTTGGGATGCCAGGGAGTTTAACTGTCAATGATTGTGAAAGATTGAGCAATTTTTCGCTTGGTATGAAAGTTGATACTCAAAAAATTATTGATAAAATTGTTAGTCCAAATGAAGATATGGTACTTATTAATATTGCCAATTCTGAAAATGTTAGAGAAATGGTATCGTTTAATAAATATAGTGAGTTTTTGAATTATTCATTAGAGTATTTGGGTTATGATTCAGGTGTTTATCGAGTAGAAACTCCAAATAATGAATCAGCACCTGAACCAAAGAGTGCAAAAGTTGTAACTAGTGCTTATTATGTATTATGGGTTGCTGGAGCAGTTGCTGTTGGGGCTGTGCTTGTTATTGATATTGTTGCTAAAATTGCAAAAACTAAAGAACAAAAATTACTAAAAAAAATAATCAGTGCGGCAAATATTGCAGGAGGAAAAGATTTTTGTGAAGGTGTAGCTTTAGAAATTAATAGAAGAATAAAAGCAGCTACTCAATTAAAAAAATTGAATGGTGAATTGAATGTTTAATCCTACAAGTTTAGCAATAGTATCTACTTATAAATGTACAGCTTCTTGTCAAGAATGCTGTTTTGAATGTAGTCCAAAATTGACAAAAAGAATATCATTTAATGATATAAAAAGTTTTATTGATCAAGCTAGTGTAATTGAAACCGTTAAATATATTGTATGGTCTGGAGGAGAATGTTTTTTACTTGGTAAAGATTTAGAGAATGGTATTGCATATGGAAAATCAAAAGGGTTAAATTCTCGGTGTGTAACAAATGGTTTTTGGGCAAATTCTATAGAAATAGCAAAAAATAAATTAATTAGACTTCAAAAAAAGGGATTGAAAGAACTTAATTTATCAACAGGTGATGATCATCAAGTATATGTTTCTATTGATAATATTTTAAATGCAGCAATTGCAGCTGTTCAATTAAATATTACAGTTGCAATTGCTGTAGAAACTACAGCTAATTCTAGATTTAGTAAAAAAGATATATTAACACATCCAAAATATGTTCAATATATTGCAAATAGTGATTTTGAAAAGTATATTACAATCATGAATACGGTATGGATGTCTTTCCATGAAGATAGAGTTTTTGAATATCCTGATATAATGGAGTTTACTAATAATTTATCAGGATGTGATAGTATATTCGATGCAATAGTTATTACTCCAGATAAATCTATAGTTAGTTGTTGTGGATTAACTATGGAACATATACCAGAAATGCATATGGGAATTATGGATGAAAACAATTTATTAAATCTTTATAAGAGTCAATTTAATGATTTTCTTAAAATTTGGATCTATGTAGATGGTGCTGAAGGAATATTAAAAAAAGTACAAGAATGGGATTGTGGAATAAAATATCCTAGATTTGTACACATGTGTCAAGCTTGTGCATACATGTATCACACACCAGAAGTTCAAAAAGTAATCTTTGAAAATTACGAATCAATTTTTTCTGAAATCATGGAAAAGTACAAAGCTAAAGTTCTTCTCAGAGAATCTTCTGTATCTATGGTTTAATTTTTGATATAAAATTTAACTCATTAAAAATGTATATTTTATAATAATAAGGGGTGTAAATTTTATTTTATAAAATTAGTTTATTTAGGAGGATTTTAAAATAAGAACAATTTATTATACACCCCTAATTATTATCATAAACTAAATTTATAATGGAGGTTACTAATGCTCTTATTAATTATTTCTTTAGTAACATTTATCATTGTTTTTGTTTCCATGGAAATTTTAGGTAATGATAGTAATCCTAATAAAATTATTGGTTATCGCACTAAACGTTCAATGAAAAATAAAGAAAATTGGATAATGGCTCAAAAATATTTTAAATTTTTATTTATAAGAAGCTATTTAATTATTGTTATTTTTAGTTTGTTTTTGTCCATATATGAACATTTCATAGGTATTAATTTTATAACATTAAAAATGTATAATACTATTCAAGTATTTATAGCAATCTTTCCTTTGTTTGTTTACTTAATGCAATCATCTTCCTAACTTCCTGGACTTCTCTTATTGTTTGCATAAGCATTTCATCACAGTCTTGGTCCCTTCACCATGCCTTCGCTAGAATTCATCGCTATAAGCTTTTGAAATCCCTTTATCAATTGCATAGTGCTCAACTTCAAACACTTCAACTTCTTGATATCATGATACTTATTTGCTTTATTGCATTTTCTAATGTCATGCCTATATCGTTCTTTAAGTTTATAACCCTAAGAAATACCATTACATCACTTTTTCTATACTTCCTATAAACTGTATTCTGAATCATGAACTTTTTTAAGTGTCCACGATTCAAAATACAGTTCAGTTCTTTTATTTCATAGCTTTTCTAAAAAAACAATATGAAGAGAAGATAGATAATACGATACATAAAATAACAGCTGTAAAAATAACAAGTTTTGTCCAACTTGTAGGTATAAACATTGCAAAAATGATTATTATACCCGCAATTACAAACAATTTAGAACTAAATCTATGAGTATCTTTCCACACTTTTTCACTACTTAATGTCCAAGGTGTGCGGATTCCTATAAAAAAGTTTGGTCTCACTTGTTGTAAATAATTCCCTAAAATAATAAATATACCACCCAATATTACATATCCCAACGTAATAATTGGTAAGTTATACCCTAGTCCAGTCAATATAGTTATTACATTAATAATTACCAAAACTACTAACATCATATTAAAAATAGCATAATATCCTGTAGAAAATTTTTCATAATTTGCTTTTTTAGGATCAATTTTTGGTACTAATATTGATAATACATATAAACCAATCATAAAACCAATAAAAAAGGACATTGTTGTAAATTTATCAGAATATGTAATACTATCATCACTAATACTCCAATGCGTTATTAATTCAGAAGGTAGATGATTAAACGTAATAATCCATATTAAAATAGTCAAAATTATTAATAGTAAAGGGAAAATATGTTTCTTCATAAGACTCACCTTTCTTATTTAAGTTGTTCTTTTTCAATAAAAGTAAAAAACCACGTAATTAAATCTTGAAATACTGTAGTATTAAGAGAATAAACAATAAATTTTCCTTTTTTTTCATCTTGCACTAATTGTGTATTTTTTAAAATGTTTAAATGATGTGAAACACTAGGTTTTGTCATATCAAAGTGTTCTGCAATTTCTCCAGCTGTTAAATCAGAATCTTTTAATAAATCTAGAATTCTTCTTCTCGTTGGATCCGATAATGCTTTAAAAGCCTGATTCAATTTCTTCGCTCCTTTCAATAAATAGCGATCTTAGTTTAATATTTAGATGTTTATCTAAATATTAAACTAAGATCGCTATTTATGTCAATTAGTTATAATCTGCATTTTAAATATTCGGAATAGAGTTTCTTTGTCAATTCCCTCGAAAAAGGGGAATTACATAATTATAGCAAGGGAATGCTTGTATGCTGATCTATACTGCATTCCCTTATTCTATGTATGCTATATTTCTATTCTTCTTTTTCCGACATTAGAACCCTATAAGAATAGCAACCACAGTTAATTTTTAAACAAACCGAAAAAACCTTTCCGTTTTTGTTTCTGCATATCTCTAATGTTTTCAAGCAATAACTGATCTCGCTTCTCTAACTTCTTCTCTATAAAAACTTCTAATTCACTATTTTTACCTTCTACTTCAGTTAACTTTTTCTCCGTATTTGCTAAATGCTCTTTTGTCGTAACCAATTCATTCGTAATTTCTTGCAATTTTTGAACGAGTGCTTGATTAAATTGATTTTGTAACTGCTGATTTTCTAATACTTCATTCAATTTCTTTTCTAATTCTGATTTTTCTTCTTTTGAAACAAACGAATCAAGTTCTCCGTTTCGCCATGCCCGAACTTGATCGTAAGACCATTTTTGCGCTTGTATTTTTTCTTTTATCGCTTTTAATTCTTCTATATTTTCCTTCGAGTATCTGCGATGCCCTCCCTGACTTCGCTCCGTTTGTATATTAAATTCGTTTGACCATACCTTTAGCAAATCGGGTGTGATCCCTACATGATCCGCAACAATTTTCGGTGTATACATTTCCGATTTTAGTTCCAATTTTCATTCCTCCCCCAAAAACGGAATACGTTTTTTACTTAAAAAACACGATTAAATCAACATTTCGATCAAAATCGGAATGTACTTGCAACCGATATGAAAACCGATTTTAAAAACGATTTAATTTCGAAATACATTCCGATTTTAACACCGATATGTATTACTTCTCGATAATAACATCAAAATCTTTTTTCTATATACAAGATTTTATGCAAAAAAAGAATAGCGAGGATCCCTAGAATCCTCGCTATATCAACGATGTATAAAATCATGCATGTCAAATAAACAGACAAAAAAAGAAGAATCCCCGTAAATACAAGGATTCTATGAAAAGATTCGCTACCGATAATAGGACGTTATGTTAACCGAGAGTGAATAGAACATTCATCATTTTTTCTCTTGTATTCGCTTGTACTAGAATTAAACTAATCTTCAAACCAAAATAACACTTCAATAGGTGCTTTTAAAACTTTTGCAATATCGTAAGCCAATTTTAATGAAGGGTTATATTTTCCATTTTCGAGATTACCAATTGTTTCTCTTCTAACTCCAACTTTATTAGCTAAATCTCCTTGGGACATATTTAACTTTACCCTATATTCTTTCATCCGAGTAATCAGCGTCATCCTGCATCCCTTTCTTTTCTCTATGTTCAAATATTTCTAAATTAATTAGAAAAGTTCCTAACGGTATTAAAATTGAAAGTCCAAAAAATAAACGAATTACATGTACATTTTCAAAAATAGAAACACTTAAGAGTAGCATACTACCAAATACTAGTGTTACAAAAAATGCCCTTGTAGCGGCCATACGAACATGCAGTATAAAAAGCTCATCTGGTATAACTTTTGCGTATAAAAAAAAGAAAAAGAATAGGAAATAGTAGTGAGGCGAAAACGAATTTTCACTTAAAAATGAGAAAGGTGCCAAAAAACCTAAAAAACCAATAAACCCTAAGTAAGCTAATTTGTTTTTCATATAAGATCCCCTTTGTGATTTATTTCGCTCTTTATGTGATAAATATATCACATAAAGAGCGAAATAAAAAGGAATTGAAACAGTACATCTTTGTTTCAAACTAATACTTTTAACTTCCCTTAACGGGAATTATGTAAATAAGCCATCCAATATGGACGGCTTATTTTATTTTTGGCTTAGCATGGTTTTTTCCAAAATGCTGGCGATACCCCTAACATCTTCTTTTTCATTAAGAGTTAAGCACCCCAAATCCCCTTAAAAAGTTGTATTCAGAATATCATAACAAAATCAAAAAAAGACCCTACAAAAGGGTCTTTCATCAGCTAATATTAAGCTTTTTGAACATTAGTAGCTTGTAGGCCACGTTGTCCTTGTTCTACTTCAAACGTTACACTTTGTCCTTCGTCTAAAGATTTGTAACCGTCGATTTGGATAGCTGAGAAATGTACGAATACGTCTTCTCCACCTTGACGTTCAATGAATCCAAAACCTTTGTCTGCATTAAACCATTTTACTTTACCTTGTTCCATAATTGTTGCCTCCTAGTGTGGATACCCACACATATGTTACTACCCTTGCTCAAATACCTTAGACGAAAAACAAAATTTATTCTTAATCTCAAACCGAACAAAAATAGGTCTTTCTTAAATTAACATACTTTCTAAAAAATAGCAAATTTCAAAAATAAATCCTTATGGTAATTAGCCACTAATATTGGTTGCTGGAGAAAAAGTCACTATGATAGTCATCACAGCAAGAAGCAACCAAAGAATCTCGACAATATCATTAGTTTGATTTTTTTCAGACATTCAACAACTGATAAAATTAGCTATTTTCGAGTTGAATTTTACTTCTGATAACAATAATTATGTGAACAAAAAAGTCCCCCAGCTAAACAATCTGGAGGACTTTTTTTATAGAGGAAAAGAAGACATCGGTCTCCCCTTTGGGTTTCCCCCTAGACAAGTTAAAACTTAAAACTACCCAATCATATTAGATAAATTACTCATAATCTATAATTTGAATGACTATGTAAAACTCTTAAAATACCTTATAAAACCTTAATTTACGCTTAGATTAATATATGAATTAAAGGGAGAGAAAAAACTATGCAATGTATAAACTGTTCTCCAGTACTTCACTGTGTTTATTTTGGAAATAGACCGTTTTGCTATTATAAACAACAATGTACCATAAAACCTTGCCCAACTATACCAGACATTCCGATAATACACGATCCAGGACCATTAGGACCGGTAGAAATGTCCTCAAATTCTCCTGCAATCATGTCATATTCAACTGGACCTAGTTATTTTGCGCGTTGCATGCAAATAACAGGAGGTGATTTCTACACCTGTCAAAGGATATGTAGGCCCATTTACCAGTAATTTTGCGACATAATAACTTGGTTGGTCTTTTTTATTTTTTTAGGTTTCCCCCTGTTTTTGGGTGTAAGTGCTGGCTCGTCGTGTGGGGGCGAAACCCCACATAGCGTTAATTCCATATAGAAAAAGAAGAATACCTTGAACGGAAGAACTGGCGATTCGGCTGGTACAATCGTTGATCCAAGTCGAGCAACTTAACCCCGTTTTTGGTCTGTTCGGCTTGGCGAAAGCTAAAAACCAGCCGAAAAAAGTTCCGCAAGGACAGAAAAAAAAAGAAAAGGCGATAGCCTTTAGGTGAGGATTAACGAACCGACTTTTCTTTTTCTGAAGGTGGAGATTTTTGAGCGTTATTTGCTCAAAAATACTACCTGTTCCTTGCGGAACTTTTAGCCTTTAATAATAGTGATAATAGAGAACATCTACAAAAAACGTGTGAATCCCTTGATATGACTGGGTTAAATACACTTTTTAGGGTGTGACGTTTTCGTCACACTTTTAAGCCTTTTTGTGACGTTTTCGTCACACCTAAAAAAATATAAATTAGTAAATAAATGGATAAAACACTTTAAAATACATATAAAAAAGACTATATCAAATTGATACAGTCTAAAAAAATCTAGCTGGTAATTTTACTTTTTTACCATTTTGATCTTTAAGATTTTTCAAAGAATATTGAAACAATCTCATCGTTAATTTATCGAGTTTTACTTCATTTTTTCGAGGTGCACAAATCATTATGTAAGGATTTACTACCCATGTTCTAGGACTTACAGTCCGACCATTTTCAATAATTTGTCCAGCACCTTCCGGATTAAGTAAAATTTCTTTTTTCTTTAATGAATTCATAACCAAAGAAGTTTTTTCTCTTGATTTCCCTATCATTTCAGCAATTTCAGAAACAGTTGCTGCTTTTGGTAACTCAAAATCTTCCTCAGCGCTCTTTCGTTTCCTTTTAAACTTATCATCTCTACAAATAATAACATTACTTCTAAATTCCAAATAAGCTTGAATTCTAAATAAAAAACTTTCCTCTGCTTGAGTTAAATAACCAATACTATTCAACAAGTCTAAATTTCTGTGCATTACTTGATTAAATGGCTCTCCAGCAAATGGATCTTTATTAGTTCCAACATAATGATCTTCTCCAGTTAATTCTTTTAACTGTTGTAAAAGAGATTTTTTTAGTTCTTCAGCTTGGTCTCTTTGTTTTCCATCTTTCTCAAAATCTCTTTTTCTAGCATTTCTATCAGCTTGATTTAAAGCTTGTCCCAATTCTTCATTCATTGTTAAATCCTCCTCTAAATTGAGGGAATCAACAAAAACACCTATTTTTTGCTATTTGATTATAAAACAAATTATGATAATCTATAATCAGATAAATGAAGTCTAGGTATTTTAGTAGAATACCCTATAAAAAGAGTCATGTTCCAGCATGGCTCTTTTTTTTCATTCTATCACGTTTTCAATAACCTTGAAGATAAAAACAAAGTTTCCTTATTTTTTTACCGTTCCCTATCAAAATCTCGATGTCTGCTTATTTCTCTCTTATGTTCACGTTCAAATTGATTATCTACTCCCTTGCTATCCAATTCATTTTTAACAATTCCTCTAAGCACCTTAAATTGCTCTTTAAGAACTTTTTTCGTTTGTATATACAAAACTCTTATATTCGTCTGCAAACCCTTTATATAAGCTTTTAACGAGCTTATTTCTTTATTTAATACACCAACTTCTTTTTGCAACTTACTTTTTTCTTGTTTCAACGTTCGATTTTCTTTCATCCAGCCCTCTGCATGGACTTTTAAACTCTCATTCTCTTTCACAAAATCTGTCTTTTTCAAACGCTCATAATCCTTTTTGATAGTAACCGCTGCATTCACTTGCTTTATTACTTCTTGATATTGTTCTGGTGATAACACATAATTTCTTGTCTGTTTCTTCGTAATCTCAGCTTTTCCAAACATTTTATCCTGTACTTCTACTACTACTTCTTTACGTAAAAATGAAATTTTAACAGGTTCATTTGGTACTTGATCCGTAGCACTATCTAATTCTTTTTGCATTTGTTCTACTCTTTTTTCTAACTCTATATGACGCTGGCCAATTAACTTCAGCTTTTCACTTTCGCTCTTTACTTGTTGTTTCACTACCTCTAATTCTTTGTACGTATCAACGACATCACTTTCCAAACTCTTTTTCACTACATGTAATTCGTTTGTTTTTTCTGCAACACTTTTTAAATCATGATCAATCGTTTGCAATTCTGTTTCTTTTTCTTGTACTTGATTTTCAATAGTTAACTTCGCTTCTGCATATTCCTTGTATTGACGGACTTTCATGTACTTATGAGAACCTACATTAGCACGTTCAAAATTCGGAATGTGTTCTTTCGCTAATTGCTCAATATAAGCCGTTTCTAATTCTCTCCAGTGTGCAATTAACTTTCTTCCCGTTCCTTCTACACCTTGTTGCTGCAAAGCTCTATCCATTCCGACACGCCTCGTTAATCCTCGACTACTTTCGAAATTCGGTACATAGTTAATATGTAAATGCGG
>NZ_JMLP01000042.1 GCF_000686805.1 Bacillus sp. UNC41MFS5
ATCTCTTTTCAATTTCAGTTTTAACTGATATTATTCCTATTAAAGCAGTAGGAATAGTGGGTGTTTTTAAAATGTCTTTGTATGAAAAATTACCAAGTGATTTTTTGATTCAATTTTATTATGAAATGAAGAAAATGATTTCAAAAGGATTAGTTTCTAAAAATATGTACTATGAATTAGGACTAATAATTGCAGCTGCGTCAAGAAGAGGGATACTATTGGATAAGCCAAAAGATTTTGAACAACACATTGTCCACGAATTATTAATGGAATTAAATAACTAGTTTTCCACCGTGATTGAATAAAGTTAATCGTAAGAGGTCTTCCATTAAACAAACAAAAAAAGCCACTGATAATAATCAGTGGCTTTCTTCAACTAAAGCACCCGATAGTTTAAGTGAAATATTTCACAATTTCTAAAATTAATTTTTAGGAAACTCCAGTAAACTATCTTCCCCTGTACAATTAATCTATGTATGATTTGATAGTAGGAATATTTCAGTTTGTAGGGTCTAAACGAAAATGAAATTCGAATTTAGGTCAAATTATTAGTTTTTTTTAAAAGTCCTAATTTTAGAAATCCGGTTGTTTTGTCCAAGCTCACTTAATCCTTTTCCATAGACTAATTAAAAAGGAGATGAGAAAGTGATGAAATATAAAGGAGAATTACTCACAGATTTCTCAAGAAATTCTAAAAATGAACTTTTAAAGGAAGAAAAAGTATATCAATCATCGGCACACCAAGAGTGTATTGACCGTGCTTATCGTATTCCCATATTTTTAAGTACGACAACTCATTTAAATGACAACCAACTACGGTTTCTAGACCGTCTAATTTTAGAGATTGAGAGTGCTTTACTTTTTCCACGTACATTACCTTTAAGCGAAAGTTATCCCGAATCCATTTTAACTGATATTCGTCGGTTAGTTTCATCAAGCTATGGAATGTTGGCAGTAAACCTTCGTCGTTTTAAAATTCAAACAGTTGACGTCAATGCAGGACCCCTTCCACCATCCACTCCTTTCTGGATAGGATCAGTTTATTCACAAGTAGAACCTTCAATGGCTTTTCAATTTGGTCTACCCTTATTATTAGTAAGGGAAGAAGATACTGACGCAAATAATGGAATTTGGGCAGGAGGAATTGCCCCACTCAACCTATTTATAGTTTGGCATTCTGAAACTCAAACTGTTGATCAATTCTTTAACACTCCTGAATGGAAATCAGCCTTTGCAAATTGGAGTGCACAAGTAAGAAATGCTTTTTATATTCAGACAGAGCCTAAGTTCAAGTATAGATGTGAATGATAAACTGGTACTTTAGCATCAAGTCGAATATTTTTAATAAGTTGAAAATATACAAGATTTTATTCACCTTAATATATTTTTGGCTTATTTACATAAAAATAGCATTTGCATAAACAGAACTTTTTAGTTTCCAAATACACTTACTTCATCAGCTAACCTGCCCCGTTGAACAACGAAAAAAAGCTGCCTAAGCAGCAAAATATATAGTACAGGTTTCCCATATAGCAAAAACTGAGTATATCTTATCTAAAAGTGTCAGATATGTTTGGCATAACAGTTTAATTCTTTATCATTGCTAAGTATTTCTCGGAGTTTGTCTTTAGTTTCAGAGGACAAAATCTTTTTCCTTTTGAAATGTGTGGCATATAAAGCTCCCATTTCCCTTAGCTGCTCATCAGATTCATACAAAATTCTAAATAAGGCATTTTCAATGCTTGGAACGTATTCTTTTGGATTTGGATGTTTAATCATATAATTGAAAACAGGGATTATAATATCAATTTTATTGGATGCCAAGGAATATGTAATATTTTCAGATGTCCAATTTTTGATAAAATTACGTTTTATTTCTTCCCCATAATTATATTCTTCTTCCTCTTCGCTACTATCATCTTCTATGTACAATCCTTTTAAAAACATGCTAAAAGATTTTGCTAATACCATAGTTTGTTCTGATTCAGTATCAATATAAATAACTTTTGGATTTTTGCTTCCTACTCTATAATCCAACGCTACCCAGTAATGCCCGTCCCCTGATATAAGAACAATGTCGGAAGGCAAATCCCATTCTTTTATTAAATATTCACTCTCTAAAATACCGTTTTCTTCGCCAATACCCCTTATATGTTCAACTTGAACGTGGTTTTCTGCCCAAACAGTAGGTTTACTGGTGGGGAATGCATTAAAAGTGATAAAACCGCCGTTCTGCTCTTTCAAAATTTGCAGATACGACTTTGGCAATGTAACTCCTAGTTTTGCCTCAGCATTTTTAATTACCTTCTCGGTCAGTGGTTCTAATTTGTAAGATTCAATTTCTTCCTTCCAAAATTTCTCCATTGATATTTCCTCCACAAACACTGATGTTTTTTAAGTATTCTCCATCAACCTTATTCGACATTGTAGAACCATTTCCTTCTTAAACTAACCTGCTCCGTTACTTCAATAAGAAATAGCGATCCTTCGTTATTGAAGCATCGCACCTGTTAGCTTAAGTACATTTCTCACAATTTTGCGTGGAGTACCGTTCAACTATATTTATTTTAGATTTATTTTTTACTTTTTTCTCCTTATGATGCTGTTCACTAAATTTTGTGTTGCATCCTGTCCAGTTTCTGATGCATTTTCAACGGCAGTCTGTACATAACGTGTTGCTGAATGGTTTAGATTGTTAAACACTTGCATCTTGTTTTCAACTACATTATCTGGATGTTGGTCATGTTTTGCCATTATTATTACCTCCTAGTTATCATTCGAAGTATATAGTGTGGATTATGTCAATGAAATATACCAGTTTTAGCTTTTTAAGTTGTAGAAGAAGTTCTCCTTCTTCAACCTGCCACGTTAACACAATAAGAAAAAGCCGCCTATGTATGGTAGCTGAATCTTGAACTCTTGCACCCGTTACTTTAAGTGAATCAATTCACAATCCATTAGACTTGACTTAGTTCACTTAGTAAAAAAATGGACTGTTATCATAAACTTTGTTATGTAAAGAAATTTAAAAATAAAAACCTTCGTAATTGAAGGTTTATCGAAACCACTTCTTTTTAAAAATGGTTTTCTTAATGGGGGTAGGTTCAGTTATATATTGAAAAGTATATAAGATTAAAGCTCTGACGAAATCTATTAACAGGTATTTGAATTTTGATAAATTTTCTAAATTGAATATCCGAAAATCTTTTACATATTTCAATCCTCCAAAGATAAAGGACGTATGAAGAATAGTATTTGTAATCAGATATAACGGAAATTTACCAAAAGTCATTTTTAACACCCAAAGGCTAGTGACAAGGTATGGACCGAAATTCATAAAATTCATGCTGTTAAAAGGTCCAATACCATTATAAAATTTCCACCAATTTTTCTTTTCACCATAAAAATCTAAAGCTTTAGTGAATGTACACATAAAAATGGCAGTGGGCAGAAATCTTTTAAATGCTTTACTACCCAGTAAAGGTACCGTTAACCAAGGCAGAACCAGTAAAGAAAGCAATAACAATTTTTGATTTTTCATTTATATCACCCAGAGGATATTTGTTTTATCAGATTTTAGCTTATTCTTTAACAAAAGTTCCTGCTTTATACAATCCCCACATTCTTCACAATTCGTTTTTCTTTCTTAAACTAACCTGCCATTAAGCACATAAGAAAACGGGATCGCCACAGCCATCCCATCTTTAACATATGCACCCGTTAGTTGAACAAGTACCTTCTTTTCTATTGCATATAATGTTCGAAATATAATACCTAATCCTCCTCTAATCCCATTATTTAGAATCATTAACAGGAGTAAACTCTCTTTTACAATCTGGACATTTTCCCAAGTAACTCTTTTGGTCAGCATTAACATAAAATCTAAATTGATTCCCCTTTTCACAATGTGTACATTTCCAGTACCCTTGTATATATCCACTTGTTATTTCGGGGCTGTCACAATCGACAGAATACACAAGATAAGGTTTATCTGGTGCATAATGCGGTTTGTACATAAATGGTTTTAATTGGACCATTATTTTTTCCTCCTTTTAGTGAATAGTTTGGGTCATTGCTTCATTTTATTTATATTTATATATTCTACATTTGTAATACCCAAATTTTCACAGTGATACTCATAATTAAAACAATTGTTTGTCACTTTTGCATTTGGGGCTATTGGATAAATAATCGCATAATTCACACTTTCATAATATGGGTCAAATGCTACATAAAAAGATTATAATTTCATCACTGTTCTTCCACTAACCTGCCCCTTTAGTTGAATAAGAAATGGGATCGCCACAGCAATCCCAACTTGAAGTAACGCACCCGTTCGTTGACCAAGCTCCTTTTCTTCTATTGCACATTATGTTCGTTTTGTTCACTTTTATTTAGCCTTTAATCGTTTTAATTTTCTTTTATGGGTTCTTATAGCTGTTTTCGTATCTTTTATACTTGTTGTAACCACTCCATTGCTTTCTACTACCACCAAATTATCAATTCCGCCTTGATAGTTTTTATAGGAAATATACATAAATATCATCCTTCCATTATGAATAATATTTGTCTTTACTTAATTTATTTTTTTCGGGTATTACATCCGGTTACTTACGATAATTCTAGCCTTTATTTTTTTAGTTGAGATTAAAAAGTCGTAAAGTTTTCTTTAATTATTGCCGAATAGACCACTCTAAAATGTGCTTAATAGTTGCAAATTACGACATTAAAAAATTATATTCTCCTCCTGTTCTTCCACTAAGCTGCCCGTTACTTTAAGCATATAAAAATCAAAATTGGGTATCAAAAAGATATATGCAGGATAGGGGTTGACTGATCTGTGGAATGGAGGAGTTGCTCATGGAAAAGATGAATCGAGGAATTTTGACGGCGCTGTCGGCGATCGGCATAGCGCAAGGACTTAAAATTATAACTCACAAGAAGTTGACGGGAGATTGGGACTTGAAGCAGGCTTTCACAACGGGAGGTATGCCTAGTTCGCACTCCGCGGGTGTAGCAGCTCTAGCTTCCTATGTGGCGGCGAATAAAGGATGGCGACATACTGAGACATCTCTTGCAACAGTGTTTGGCGTGATTGTGATGTATGATGCTCAGGGAATTCGTCGCCATACAGGCGAAATTGCGCAGCTCGTGAACGATCTTGAAGATAATCTAGTGAAATTTTCGGGTGAATTTCCTAGCTTTGAGTATGTGGAGCGAGAGAAAGAACTGAAGGAAATTCTCGGTCATCAGCCGGTGGAAGTAGGAGCTGGTGCGTTGCTTGGCATTGTGCTTGGTCTTATTTCGGCGAAAATCGAGGATGGTAAGCAAATGAAACACGAAGAGCTGGAATTAGAAGTATAAATCATTCCAATATGCTTTTTTAATATTAAATGAGTCCTATTGCGACACTGTGTTGTAATTGAGTTTATGGGAAATTTGGAAATAACTCTGAACAACATGAATACACATGTAGAAATTGAAAAAGCCTTCCTAACGTTAGGAGGGCTTTTATGCTGTCCAATGCTCAGAAGAAGGTATTCGCAAGAATCCCTTCTTTGTAAGGTCGCGATACTTCAAGACTCCTTTTAGCTTTGGCAGAATAGCGGAGTTGACGGAATTTCAGGTCACCCTGGTTCGTTAATTTACTATAATGATAGATATCTGACGTTAATGGTGAGAATGGAAAAAACCGCCCGAAGTCGGTAGTGATTAACTGACTTGTTTATACGATTTGAAAATTGTTTTCTTCATAATGAATCGTCTGTTAATAAAGATAGCTACCAACAAAGCTAGTAAACCGGTTAGAAGTACATTGCCGTAAGTTTCAAGAGGAAATGGTTTGCCCTCAAGGTGGATATCATTGGAACGATATTCGAGTCGTTTCACTGCATGCTTGGCAGTTAAAAGGTCTTCTTGTTTAGCTAAGTCTTCCAATGGTGCTTCAAATACATATCTATTTGGTGAATCGCTATGAATGAGGTTCGTCTCTTTAGAATTACCTTTTTCACTCCAAAGTTTTACGTCGGCTGCCGCTAGGGATTTTGCGTTGCCACCTGGTATGATCATTTTATCCAATCTTGGAGCATTCGATATTTGATGCCTAGCCACTATATTAAGGTGATGTTTTGTAGCAATGGGTGCATCCGAACTCGAAACGGTCAAGACTTGTGTCGTTCCTGTGGCTGCGTAAGTATCAAATATAGAAGATAATGCGATTTCATCCATGTCGTTATAAAGTAGTACACCTGCCTTTGTCTTATTCCACTGGAAGGAAAGATTCAATAAAAAAGTTGCAAAATATATGTCCTTTTGAAAAGGTTCTACTTTTGGGTTTTGAACGAAGTGGTAAGAAGGATAACTGATTTCTTTCGATATTTTTTTAGCCATGGGTTCTCCTAGTTTTTGAGCTATCAGATGCAGCACAGCATCGATACCTGCAGTTTGACCCGCTGAAGTTAAGGTGTTACCTTCGTGGACATACCGCACATCCTCTTTCCAATGAGTGTCAGGATATTGCTTGCTTAGTAAAGATATCCCTTGCCAGTGTGTGGTGGCTGATTTTCCTTTTAATAAGCCTGCATCGGCAAGATTCTCTGATCCACTGCAAATGCTCAAGATAGTGGTTTTACTGCTGGAATGTTGTTGAATCCATTCCCGAGTGGGTAGATATTTCTTTTCATCAAATATCGGCATGTAAGGAACGACGATAATGTCGGGACTTTTGCCTAATAATTTATCTAATTCTTTATAAGAGTAATGGGGGACTACATCCAGACCGCCCGATAACGTCTTTACGTTTTTGTCTGGAGCAACAGCAAATACATTAAAAGCGTTTGTTCTAGATAACAAATCATAGGGAATCATAAAATCAAATACCTCAGTGTCTACATTCGCTAATAGAACTGCTACTGTAGGTTTATTAGGATCATACTTTGGTGGTTTAACACCATGTAGAGAAGGAACTGGCTCATGGCGGACATTCTTGAAAAAATCATTCTGTGAACGAACAAATCCGAGGAATCCCACCCCTCCCACAAACACGGCAAAAATCAATACATAAACAACGAAACTTACTACTAACCTTTTCATTTTATATTCCTCCTCCGGATATGAATGTTGTTATTCTTTAACGCGACAAAATCTCCAGACTCCAATGAATAAACTTTTGATACATCCTGAAAAAAAATCATTTTCTACCTCCAAAATGTGGTTATTTGTTATTGAATACCTCTGTATTACATTTTACTTAGTTTGACCATGATAAAAACCGCACTCTTTTTGGGTATTACCGTAAAATTTCGTGGTACCCCCACAGGGTATTTGTTGTTATCTTGATTTCATATTATCTTTTTTCTAAAACCTTCATAATTGTGCTAGAGCTTGATTTTTATATCAGACTTCAGATTTAGCCGGTTTCAGACCACAAAAAAGACAGAGACTGAAATAGTCTCTGCCTAAGATATTGCCTTAAAAACCGATATCAAGTTAAAGAACTAGACCCTAACTTGAACAATAAATAATTACTTCGCTTTTTGCGTCAAATGTGAATTAAAAGGGAGAGAATTTTCCACTCTCTCTTCAACTAAACTGCAACGTTACTTAAATAAAAAAGCTGCCGAGATTCGCAGCTGGTTCTTCAACTCTTATTTCTAAAGAGGCGAATTATTTAACCTCCGTGATGAACATTTCTTTTTATTTCATTATTTCTTGTTTATCGTAATCCCTTAACGCCCAAGTTAAAATATCATTTGCATAAAGTCCTACATCGTCTGGTGGAATTTCAACAAATTCACCATCAATAAATGCAGCCCAATGGATGTTTTCTGTAGGTTTTTCAACCAATCCATTGATTTCTGTAATCATACCGTTTGTTTCCGCTACATCAAAGTTGTTTTTGGTTATGTCGTAAATAGTGTCTCCCTCTTCAAATGTTATATTTTTCTTTACTATAACTTTATTGTTTTGATCCATAATCTGAATAATGCCATTTACTTCGACTGCATATGCCGGATTTGCAAGCCATAAAGTAAACAAAAAGGGGAGTGCAAAAGCAAGTTTGTACATATATATCCTCCTCATTTTTTTCTTATTTTTTCCTAATGTCATTTAATTATGAGTGTTGTTTTAATATAAAAACACCTAACAAGTTGTTAGGTGTAATTTCAAATATAAATAGAATTAACTATAACAAATGTGGTTAATGACACCGGTTTATCGCTAAAATTTAATCTAGGTTTTAAGCGATTGAAAAAGAATCAATTTTTTTGTATTTTTGACTGTTATTAAACTATCCTGAGACATTACTTCAATAAGCAAATTGCAATCCTCCGTATTGAAGCATCGCACCCGTTTGTTTAAGTACATTTTTTCACAATCTGATGAATAAGGTTTTGTTATCTGCTACAAAAAGGGAACGCCAAATGACGAACCCTTAGGAGTAGTTGCTACTGATTTACCAGAAACAATTTCAGGTACAGAACTAAAATCTGCAATTGATGATTTCTACAACATTGCAATTCCGGCTGAGAGCATTGCTCGTGCTATTGCATTTGCAATTGAACAACCATCAGATGTAGCGATTAATGAGATGATTATTCGACCAACAGTTCAAGAATTCTAAAAAGAAAACTTATTTAATGAAGCTGCCCCACTTTTATTTTTGGGACAGCTTCTTCATTACCTTATTCTTTGCAATAAATTTATCAGAAGGGGTAATAACATAAAAATTGAAAGAAAGTAGGAATTAAAATATGGCAAATGAACAATTAAGCAATAGCACAATCTTTCCATTGGGAAAAAAAGTTGAAGCAAACTTTATCGGTGATGCATACTTACAAATGGTGTTCACCGATCCAACGCCACTCAATGCATCAATCGGGAATGTAACCTTTGCTCCAGGAGCTCGCAATAACTGGCACACTCATAAAATTGGGCAAGTTTTGTTAGTTACAGGTGGTGAGGGTTGGTATCAAGAGGAAGGAAAACCAGCCCAATTACTCAAAACGGGGGATGTGGTGAATATTCCACCGCATGTAAAACATTGGCATGGTGCGACAAAAAACAATTGGTGTGTACACTTAGCAATTACACCGGGAGAAACGGATTGGTTAGAACCTGTCGATGATGAATGGTATAAGAAATTATAATATGAAATTAAAATATAAATAAAAGTCGATTTTTCATATGTGGAAATCGGCTTTTTTCTATAACTTGTGAAGGATTGTACTGATATGAACGAAACTGTCAATGCTCCCTACCAAATTGGTTTTGGTTTCGGTTTTTGTGCAACTTTAAGAAGAGAAGCGTTTTTCGGCTTCTTTGCTTTTTAGTTGGGTTTCAGCCTTTTCAAGGCTAGGGAATCTCCTTCTCAGCTTACTAACTGCTCCTCAATCTCCAAATTGGCTGTCAAGTGCTCTCCTTGACAGCCAATTTGGAGATTGAGATACTTTTTAAAGCTGAGAATGAATAA
>NZ_JMLP01000043.1 GCF_000686805.1 Bacillus sp. UNC41MFS5
GTTGGTCCTGTTGGTCCTGTTGGTCCTGTTGATCCTGTTGGTCCTGTTGGTCCTGTTGATCCTGTTGGCCCTGTTGATCCTGTTGGCCCTGTTGGAAAAGTAAAAGGTGGAATAGGTGGTAATGTAGGACCAATCAAATTTGGATCTAATGCAGAAGCACTCAAATATTCGTCTGGTATAAGACCTTTCCATCTTTCTTCATTTAACATAATTCACCTCCAAATTTCATATCTTCAATCCCTTTTCATACGATATGAAAATCATCTCCATTTTAAAACTTTTATCCATTACATATAGTATATATGTCGATTAACATAGCACCACTTATCGGTAGCCAAAAGAGGCTTACTCTTTATCTATTTTTAGATAAAGAGTAAGCCTCTTTTCCAATATTAAATCCTAATTTATTTACCAAATAGACGACCCCAAAATGATTTCTTCTGTTCTGAAGCTGCTATTAGACGTTTGCTATCTTGTATTTCTCTTAATACTTGCATTAATTGAACATCTCTTTGTTCTTCTCTTATTATCCTTTGAGCATCAGTTTCCTGTAAAAGTTTACTTTGTTGATCCAATCTTTGAATTAACTCTAAATTAAGTTGTTCTAATCGTTCTATACGTTCTGATAATGCTTTTATCTGTTCTGAAGCTGCTACTCCATCTGTAGCAACAGTTGCTACCTCATTTCCTTCAACACTTGTCATTGCTAGATTTATAGCCTGTTCTAGTGTTACGTTCTTCTTGTTCATAGCTGTTACTAGCCGTTCTATAGTTGCTACATCCTTATGATAAAAAATTCTAGAATTATTACTACCGCGCTCGAAAGGATACCCAACTTCCTCCAGGGCAAGGCAATATTTACGCAAAGTACTTGAGCCAATCCCTAAGTTCTTGGCTACCTCAGATCCCCAATAAGTTTGAGCCATATTTTATCCTCCCTCTGCTCCAAGCTGTTCTCCAGTTGCTATATAGTCTTTTCCTTCTTTAAAAAGGTAACACCTTCTTTTTAAAATTTAAAGAAAAGTTTTCAATTGTTTTTTAAAATTAACAAAAGTTTATTTTTTCTCTATAAACACAGTTATAGATTTTATAATAAAGCTTGATTAATAACTAATTGTATTCCTATTTCCATGACTATAATCTTCTTCCATAGCCAATGCATCTGCTTTAGTAACATGAACGGTACCAAATGGATGATTTGGAGGGGCATATATCGAATAAAGCTTTAACGAAATATTACCTGTATTAGTTACATTATGCCATGTTCCAGCAGGTATCATTATTGCAAAATCATCATAGGCATTTCTTTTAAAATTTAAATTATCTTTACTCTTGCCCATTTGAACAATTCCCTGACCTTGCTCAATACGTAAAAGGAATATAGTACATTTTTCTCAATCCTTCACAATTTTATAAAATTATCCTATGCACTGGTTAAATCAATGTACTTAAACTCAAAGTGACTTTTGTAAAGAAAGATTTTTAGCCTAAAACACTTATTTCATTAAATGGACCTTTAACTTAACAATACAATTGAAGTTTAAAAATCAAAAGTAAAAAACTATATTAACAAAGTTTTTAATCAAACTTTGTTTTAAAATTATCAATCTTTTTTATACAAGATTTTATACAATTTTTTGTACTAATACAGAACATTCGTAAACCAGAAAAACCATAGTATCTCTACAATGTATAAAATCATGCATAGAATGATAAACAAGGAAAAAGCTAAATCCTTGTTATATCAGTGGATTTCGCTTTTTCCTTGCTACCGATAATGTGACGTTATGTTAATTAGAATTGTATAGATTATACATCATAGATATTTGTATTTTAAATTATATATTGTTATTATTTACTGGTTAATTTAGGAAAATACAGGAGGGAAACATGGATTTAATTAAAGAAGTGACTTTATTAAAATATCAATTTAGACTTATGCAAAGTATGATTCAATCAGATGAATTCCCATTTTATAACTTTGTTATAGATTGGGAACTTGAAGAAGAACAAGTAAAGGTTTTAACAAAAATTTTAATTGTATTTCATGATCGATTAACTAAAGAAGAAGTTTCGATTTTTGGACAAAATGATCATTTATTTTCTAAATTTAAACTTCCTTTAGATATGCTATACAGCTCCAAAAAACCTAATTTAGATGAGTTTAAAATATATATCACTAAGATCTTTTATCAAGAATTTGAATTGAAATACTTATTATTAAATTTAAAAAAACAATGTATTTTTGTGAATGTCTGTGATCATCTTTTAGAGCAATTACAAATTAGTAACAATATTTGATTTTGTGAATAGAAAGTCCCTTCAGTTAAGTGATTTAAAGAACTGTTGGTAATCTCTTAGATACATTGACTTCCGCTAACGAGCATTATGTAAATGAGCTGCCAATATGGACAGCTCATTATTTTTTTGTTTCCCTTTTGCTTTTTGGCTAGAGCGCTGGCTCGTCGTGTGGGGGCGAAACCCCACGTATTACGTATCTATTTTTGAATAAAGATTATTTTTGGACGAATGATCTAAGCGGTTCGGCTCGTATACTTGCTAGTCCAAGTCGAGAACCATTGCTTTGCTTTTTGTCTGTCGGCTTGGCGAAAAAAGCATATCGAGCCGAAAAAAGTTTTGCAAGGACAATATCAAAAAGAAAAGGCGTTAGCCTTTAAGTGAGAATTAACGAACTGACTTTTTGATATTGAGGGTGGAGATTTTTGAGTGGTTTTCTCAAAAATACAACCCGTTCCTTGCGGAACTTTTAGCCCTATATATAAGAGTGAGAAGAGAGAAGTGAAGAAAGCCAATAATAACAAGGGTTTGAGAGGGTTAGGGTGTTCGAAAATTCGAACACCTGTGTTCGAAAAAAGATACACCTAAAAAATGGAAAATGATAATAAAAAAAAGATGTCAATAACAAATGACATCTAAAATAAATAAATCGGTAAATTATGTTTTTTCTTATCTCCATCTACCTTGAAATTTCTAAGAGACTTCTTAAAAATCTTCATAGTGGCCTTATCTACTCCATCTTTAGGAGAACAACATAAAATATTAGGATTCACAAACCATGTACGAGAACTACAAATACGTCCATCTTCAGTTGTCATTCCTGATTCTGCAACTGCTAAAATTCCCTTTTCTAATAACCCATTCATTAAAACAGAAAGATTACTTCTACCTTTTCCTAACTTTCTTGCTAAGTAACTCGGTGTAGCTGCATCTGCATCTATTTCATCTGAATCTTCATCCGAACATTCAACTAAAATATTAGTTTTAAATTCTATGTATGGTATTAAATCAATTAAAAAAGCTTTTTCAGCATTTGTCAGATATCCAATTTTACATAAATAATTAATATTATCAGTAATTATCTGCACAAATCTCACCCGATCTGTAGGTTTTTTCTTTTTCCCTATAAAATACTCTTCCCCACCAGACATTTTACTTAACACTTGTAGCATAATAACTCTTTCTTCTTCAGAAAGTCCACCACTACCTTCAAGTTTTTCATAAATGCTATTGATCTTACTATCTCTTTCTTTTGCCTTTTTTTCAGCTTGTCCAAAATTAATAATTTTTTCCTTCATGTATTGTTGCCCCTCTCATATTATGGGCACAACGAAAACACCTTTATTTTCTATTTGACTATCAATCAAATTATGATAATCTATAAACAGATAATGAGTTTAGGTATTTTCGCTAAAATACCCTTTTAAAAGAGTCATGTTAGCCGCATGACTCTTTTTTTATTCTATCATGTTTTTAAAGTTTCCCTAATATATTTTTATCGTTCCATATCATATCCTCGCTGTTTATGAGTTTCCCTCTTATATTCCTGTTCAAAATAATTATTAGCTCCCATATTATCTAAATCATTTTTAACAATCCCTCTAAACGCCTTAAATTTCTCTTTAAAAACTTTCTTTGTTTGTACATACAAAACCCTTATATTCATCTGCAAACCCTTTATATGAGCTTTTAATGAGCTGATTTCTCTACTTAATACACCAATTTCTTTTTGCAACTTACTTTTTTCTTGTTTCAACGTTCGATTTTCTTTCATCCATCCCTCTGCATAGGCTTTTAAACTTTCATTCTCTTTCACAAAATCTGTTTCTCTCAAACGCTCATAATCCTTTTTGATAGTAACCGCTGCATTCACCTGTTTTGTAAATTCTTGATATTGTTCCGGTAATAATACATAATTTCTCGTCTGTTTCTTCGTAATTTCAGCTTTTCCAAACATTTTATCCTGTACTTCTACTACTACTTCTTTACGTAAAAATGGAATTTTAACAGGTTCATTTGGCACTTGATCTATAGCACTATCTAATTCTTTTTGCATTTGTTCTACTCTTTTTTCTAACTCTATATGACGCTGGCCAATTAGCTGTAGTTTTTCACTTTCACTCTCTACTTGTTGTTTCACTATGTCTAATTCTTTTTGCTTATCAGTAACATCACTTTCCAAACTACTTTTCATTACTTGTAATTCTTTTGTTTTTTCTTCAACATTTTTCAAATCATAATCAATCGTTTGTAATTCTGTTTCTTTTTCTTGTACTTGATTTTCAATCGTTGACTTTGCTTCTGCATATTCTTTATATTGACGGACTTTCATATATTTATGGGAACCTACATTAGCACGTTCAAAATTTGGAATGTGTTCTTTCGCTAATTGCTCAATATAAGCTGTTTCCGCTTCTCTCCAATGCGCAATTAACTGTCTTCCCTTTCCTTCGACACCTTGTTGCTGCAAAGCTCTATCCATTCCGACACGCCTCGTTAATCCTCGACTACTTTCGAAATTCGGTACATAGTTAATATGTAAATGCGGATTCGCTTCATCATCATGTAAAACCATGTTATAAACCGTTAGGTTTGGATTTCTCTCTTGGAAAGCCTCAGCATAACGCTTCAGCGCTTCCTTTTTCGCTTCCCTATATTTTGGGTCGTCTTTACCTTCCCCAATCGCTACGACCAATTCTCGTTGCTCATGCGTCTTATCGTCTTTATGTATTTTGTCATAGTAATCATCAATTTTACGGTCATTCCGTTTTTGTTTCTCGTTATATTTGTCCACCGCTTCTTGAAAGATATCCTTGTATACACTTCGGATATCCTTTTGAACAAAATAAATATTCTCATGTAACCTCGATGGATCAATACCAGGATTCCCATGAATATTTTCTCTGTTATTATGACTTAATGAACTTTGGTGGGATTGATTAAATGAGATAGACCCCAACATAAAGTGCCACCACTTTCCCTAGATTAATTGATACCATCAGTCTAGCAAAGCGACGAAATGATGTCAATTAACGTAACCCTATACGTATTTTGACGCTAACGCATCAAAATCGATAGGGGTCTGCGACGCTTGTCGGCTTCGCCGAACCATGCTTAGCATGGCTAAAAGACTTCGGACTTTGTCCGAACCTACAAGGGGAAATTTTCCCCTTGACCCCATCAATCGAACTCCCCAACCCCTCAATCCTTGAGGGGCTCCCTCGCCGGTTGGCATCCCCAAAACGGTTCGTTTTGAGGAAATGCCAAGAGGGTGATGAATCGGCTGCACGTGTCAATTCCTTAATGCTCCTTTCATGGATCAGCACAAACCGCTTCTCCCTTCCAGTCCGCTTACCATTGACACTTACTGTTTATCTTTCTTCTCCTCTTCTATTAAGTGCAGGGTATTTATGTTATAATTACTATCCATCACTAAAACTACCTAAAAGGGTTGTATCCTTTTAAAGAGTTCTTTATATATTTAATATAAAGAACTCTTTTACGTTTATTTATTTAAATTTATGATAAAATTGATAAGACTACATTTGAAAATGTGGGTTCAAGTAGCTGTATTGACTGAATTGCATACAAAAAAACCAATTCTATTACACGAGAATTGGTTTTTTTGCGTATAATGAATAGAAATATATCTAGGCGCTTAAGGAATTCGGTCTTACATAAGCTAGTTTACCATAAATAAAAATAAAAAGAAAATTCAAAACTAAACGTAATTTCATCACTTTTAGTGGGAATAAAATATGAATTTTTTCATATTTTCTGATTAATTACCAAAAATGGGGATGGATAAGTTATAATAATATAAATGAAATTCCCTTTCAGTTTCCGATGAACTGTATTTTAATCTATTATTGGTGCGAAGTCTTTTAAAAGACTTCGTACTTTTTTGTTTACTTTCAAATCATTAAAACATAGAAGATATGATATAGAGCTTTAGAGAAAGAGAATTTTATAAAAGTATAAAATTGCTCTTTATAATTGATTAAATATAAAAAAACCAATTCTGGTGTGAAGAATTGGTCTTTTTGAAACAAGGAAATATTAACTTGTACACCATTTTACATGTACATAATTATTATACCAAATTAACATTCCAATTATTATAAAATCCTAAAAATTAGATTTTATTATGATAAAATTATGTTGTTAGTACGAATTCCTTTAATAGAATTCATACTTTTTTAATTTCTAAAGTAAACTTTTGAATATTTGTTTACATTATAAAAAGAAGACCAAACTAGATTGTTTTTCTAGTTCGGTCTTCTTTTTATTTTAAATTCATTAATAATTACTTTTTTCACATCACTATAAAATACCATTATTAGCATCCCTGATATAGTTATAAATAAAGAAACCCCTTCAATACCAATAAATATCCCTACAAATATAAGAACAATACCTATAAAAAATCCAAAATCATTTACCTCATCATCATCTTCACACTTATCTTTATCCTTTTTATCTAAACCCTCTCTAGCATCTCCTGATCCCTTTATTAACTCATCAATTGTTACTTCATATAAATCACTAAGTAAAATCAAATTATCAATATCAGGATAACTTTTATTACTCTCCCATTTATAAACAGCTTGTCTAGTCACTCCAACCTTTCGAGCTACATCTTCTTGCGAAAAGCTTTTTGATTCACGAAACTTTTTCAATTGCGAACCTAAATTCATATTATTCACCTCTAAGAAATCATTACATATAAACCCTTAATTAATAAAGAAACCATTAATCTAATACATGTAAACTAATGGTTCACATATTCAAATCCTTACTAAATCCCTCTTTACATTCAATTAATACAATGTTATCAGAAACTAAAAAAAGAATCCCATAAACATAGGACTCTTTTTTACTTTTATCAAATGTAAACTTTTAAATATTAGTTTACTTTCAAATTACCTTAAACATGACTTCTTGACAATTCCCATGATATCCTCAATTTATATAACAAAAGTATACATTCAAAATCAAATAAACAAGCAAATTATTAGCTTAATCTAACAATTCTTACAGATACATTTGGAATACTTGCAAACTGCGAATTATAAATGTTCCCTCCTAAAGAATCAGCAGCAATTTCCAAAGTATTAACTAGATTAGGTGCTATAACAAGAAATCCTGAACTTAAGGATTGAAATATTCCAGAAGTTACTTGCGGACTAACAACAGTAGCTCCAGTAATAATAGAACCATTAAGAAGGGCTCTAGTAGATACAAAATTACCTGTTGGAGCTTGCGATACAGTATTATATTCAACTAAATAAGTACCAGCATCTAAATTTATAACACTAGAACCAGGTGTATGTGATATTCCTGGTGTCAATATTAAATTAGTATCTAATGGTATTCCTGTACCTTGAGGGATAAGAGCTGTAGTAGTAAAATTTACTATAAAGGCATTGGTATTAGTGGCAAATGGCCCTGTTGGCCCTGTTGGTCCTGTTGGTCCTGTTGATCCTGTTGGCCCTGTTGGCCCTGTTGATCCTGTTGGCCCTGTTGGCCCTGTTGGTCCTGTTGGTCCTGT
>NZ_JMLP01000044.1 GCF_000686805.1 Bacillus sp. UNC41MFS5
TTGATCGAAATTCTTTCAATTAGTTGATTTTGTTTGTCTTGCATTTTAAACTTCATAATAGAGCTTCCTCCTAAGAATGATTTTGTGTTGTGTGTGTATAATCATCTTACTGAGGGGCTCTATTTTTTACAAACGTGAAAAATAGATCTCTACAGGAATTCTAACGGGTGCAAAAGTTGAACAATGAGTTGTTGAGGCAGATCCTTTAATTGATTCACTAACGGTTTATTGATAAGCACATTATAAAAAAGGAGAAAGAAAATGAATTGGTTATCAAATGTTTATGCGACCCTTTCTGGATTAGCTGTTTCCATAATAGGGACTTTTTTAGACTTTCCTGAACCTCTAGTTTCCTTTTTAGTCATTATCATTATTGTGTACTTCCTTGTACTCCGAGTATTCCGAATAAATTGTAATCAATAATGCCTAGAAAACGAAAAAGAAGTCTACCTCTTAATAGGGATTAGACTTCTTTTTCGTATTATTTTTGTTTTTCAAATTGTAGAATACCTTTGTCAACAGATACCCATCCTTTATACCCCAGATGGATCGTATCTTTAAAGAAATATTTATCGTACTCATGACCGGATAAATCTAAAATAGGAAATCCGTTCTTTTCAATTTGTTTTTTAACCTTCACATAATAATCCGTGCGTCCTTTGGTTGGAAAACCGGTATAATCTGACCAGTAACCATTGACTGGAACGGAAACAAATAAAGGTTTTGCATGGGCTTCTTTTAGTACATCGAGGACCAGTTGCAGATCTTGATATTGTCTAGATTTTGCATAACTTGCTCCCTTTTTATACCCTTGAAGTTTATCCAATTTAGGTTGTAACATGGCTTTATAATACAAATCATTCACATAGAACGGATTGGTTGTTGTTTTTTTTGCAGCCATATGGCCGGCAGCGTCTTCAAGCTCAGCCCATGATTTATTCTGTGTGAGGGCTGGTTTTGGATGAAGTTTTTTCAAATGGACATCTAGTAAAGAAAGGATTAAATCTCTTCGTTCCAACAAATGTAAAAAACCATAAGCAAACGGCTTGATGACCGTGGCTTTGGTTTGGTGCCATTTATCATGATATACATTCGCCTCCAAAAGAGAAGAAAGCATCCAATCACTTTTGACTACATTAAAGGCTAAAAGGCGCTTTGAACCTTCTGTCACTAATGGGTGATTCACTTTTGGGTTTAACGCAAATTGGTATCCTTGTAAAACAGAAAAGTTGGGTGCAAAGTGGGATTCATCCGAGCCTTTAGGCACAAACCATTGTGGTGATAAGACGAAAACTATCCTTTTGCCTTTTAACTTATCTGCATGAGCTGAAAAGTTTAAAAAGTGAATGAGTGCCTCAGTCCCCCCGGTTCCGACTAAAAACGGCGTGAAGCCCTGTGGATTCACATGAAAATAGTTTGACGGATGAAAAGGGTCTAATCGAGCCAATTCAGAAGAACCATAAATAGGCAAATAGGCAGGATTTTCCAACATCTTATGTTGAACTAAATAGCCTTGAAACATTTTGCGGTCTAATCCTGCTGCATCTCGCTCCACCAACTTCTCATTAATCAAAGGCAGTAACCATTGGGCTGGAAAAAACAAAAGAATGGAAAATAAGATGACTGCCACAATTAAGGGTTTAAAGGAGGAGCGGACCATTACCGATTCTCCAATTGACCAATAATTGCATTCGGAGTATTCCATTCTTCTCTGACAAAATCAGAAATCCCCACTGTGATCTCTAAACGTTCTTCAATTTCAACAAGCAATGAAACCGTTCCGAACGAATCCAATAGACCTTCCTTAAATAAATCGATATTTAAATTTTCTCTTACAATATCCGAATCACAAATCTCTTCTAAAATATCCAACACTGTCTCTTTTACTGACATGATAATTCCTCCTAATATTAAAATAATCGACCGGAAAAGATTAAAAATCCAAAGCAAATGAAGTGGAAGGTGATGACGATCGAGATTGCATGTGTCCATTTATTCTTTTTCCAGAATGAGTATTTTTTGTTTTTTCGTGCAAACCAATCAAAACTGATGATTAAAAGAGCATGATATAACCCATACACAATATAGTGAAGTTCCAGACCGTGCCATACCCCCATTAATAAAAAGAGAAGCAGGTAACCAAGATAGGAAATGGTGAAACGGTTTTTGATCCACTTTTTCTTTTGCATTATGAAGGCAAATCGCATGTACACATAATCCCGGAACCAAAATGAAAGTGACATGTGCCAACGGTTCCAAAAGTCTTTAATATTTCTGCTCAAAAAAGGAAGATTAAAGTTTTCAGGCGTTTTAACCCCCATAATATAGCTGAAACCGATGGCAAAGTTGCTGTATCCAGCAAAGTCAAAAAATAAATATAAACTGTACAGATACATATAACTAATATCGGATAGCAGCGTATGGTTTTGGATAAAAAGTGTTGAAATTAATTTACTATTGATGAGAAACCCGATAATAAATTTATATAAAAAGCCTAAAAAAATCTTATTAATTCCCTTATAAAGAAGCTCATGATACTCTTCTCTGGAAGGAACGGTGCCTATATCCTTTTTAAAACGTTTGTAACGGTCGATTGGACCGGAGGATATGGTTGGAAAAAACAATAAAAACGAAAGTTGTTCTTTTATGGTCAAAGATGTTAACGAACCATCTCGAATATCAATTACCATTTGGACATTTTTAAAGTTTAAATAAGAAATTCCTAAAAATCCAAACCAGTTATTCAATTCGAAGGCAGGCAAGATTTTTATTAACAATAAAGGGATGATGGAAAGAAAAATAGCAAGATAAAAAACAAGTGACGAATTTTGCTTTGATCGATACCGTATATAAACGGAAACAAGGATGATCTCCCAAATGACATAGGCAATAAAGGAATACGCTTGATGAAGGTCAGCTGCGAATGCCATAAAGAGAACGACAAACGTAACGAGAGCGTTATACCAACCTAACCTTTTTTTCCGGTATCCCGCTGCTACGACAGGGATAAGCAAGATGCCAACAATCATAAAATAAAGTAAAGCTGCATAGGGCGTCATGCAGTAACCTCATGTAATACTCTTTTTCGGTCTACCTTGCCGTTATTCGTCATGGGAAGAGCTGGGCGATAAACAAACTTTCTCGGTACCATGTATTGCGGTAATAGAGCACGTAATTCTTTTTTTAACTGACTGGTAAGTTGAAATTCCTTTTCGAATTTATGTGGAGCTGGGACGATCACCGCTGTTAAAAATTCGCATTTCCCGTCTTTGTAATTAGGTACAATCATAACGTTTTGTACTAACGGCAGGGAAGAAAGCTGTGCCTCAATCTCTTCAAGCTCCATTCTGTATCCATTCACTTTCACTTGGAAATCCATTCTTCCTGCGTAAAATAACAATCCATCTTTTTTATAGCCAAGGTCTCCTGTTTTATAAGCAGGCTGCCCATTGAGGACGAAAAATGATTTACGAGTCAAACCTGGTTGATTCAAATACCCTTTGCTCACATGAGGTCCGGTTATAACAATTTGACCTTTTTCCCCATCTGGTTGTTCATCAAGTGATTCTGACAGAATATAAACTTCGCCATCTTTTTTCGAAATGCCAATTGGCAATGATTCGTACTTTTCAATCAAGGAATCATCCACATTGATACTTGTTGCTGCTACTGTACATTCAGTAGGACCATACGAATTGAATACAGTGGCATTTGGGAACCTCTTTCTCAATTTTAAAGCCGTTGCACTTGGTAATGCTTCTCCGCAAAATAAAAATGTTGTTAATTCAGGGAGTAGAGATGCTGAAAACTGTTCATCCGATAAGCAATAGTCCACAAAGGATGGAGTAGACGTCCAAATATTCGCGGAGGACTTTTCAAGCGATAAAAATAATTCTTTAGGCGCTGCCACATACTCTTTGGGCAGCATCCAAAGGGTTCCTCCTAAGAATAAACTAGGGAACAGATCCATCACTGACAAATCAAACGAAAAAGGTGCTTGGTTTAAAAAGACTTGATGGTTTGCTAAACCGAAGTCATTCGTCATCCAGTGAGTAAAACTCATTAAATTGTTGTAAGAAATTTGGACACCTTTTGGATTTCCTGTGCTCCCTGACGTATAGATGATATAAAAGTTTTCATCATTGAGAACATATGACTCGGAAGAAACGGTTTTTCCTTGATTCTTTACGAGTGCATCTCGTAAACGATCTCCATTCAAAGGATGGGATAGATGTTCCAAACCTACTTGAGGCAGATCAATAGGTGATAGCATCATTTTAGCTCCAGAATCTTCTATAATTTTTGCAATTCTTTCATCTGGAATAGATGTATCAACCGGAATATACGGATGACCTGATTTAACGCATGCTAAAAAACAAACAAGCATTAATGGTTCCATGTGACCATAAACCACAATAGGAGTAGAATCATCCAGCAAAAGATTGTTTAAAAAATAAGCTAAAGACTCGGACATATTATAAAGCTGCCTATATGTAAGGCTCTCATTTCCGCATGAAAAAACGGTCTTTTCAGGACATAATTCAGACCATTTTTGTAGTTGTGAATAAAAATTCATGGTGTCACCTCTAAAATTCGTTATAAATAAAAGTACCGGAATTTTTAAATCCATAAATGGTTAGTAAGCCTAACAGAATTAAAAAATAAAATAACAATCTCATCATCCACCTTGTGGTAGGATGACAGAATAAAGATTTTACATAATGAAAAAATGAATTCATAAATGCCTCCTAACTGGGAAGTAAAGCACTTGATGATTTTACTATGAAATCCTATTTGATTTAGGATTTTAATCAAAATTTAATCCTTGGCTTTTGACAGATTAGTGGAATTTAGAATAAAGGGAGCAGGAAATGTATGAGGAATTTAATATTTTTGAAAAGGAACGGGGATTTTTGTAAATGTCATAGGTTCGCTTGTTAAACGGGATCATGGTCCCAACCAGCCTGAAACATGTTTATACAAGTAGGGGGTGAACAGTTTAGCTGACGGAATCGAGTCCCACGGGTGCGACGTTCTACCCCGACTACCGATATAATAAAACTATATAAAAAAAGGTCAACCAGAAAAATCTGGCTAACCTTATATTACGAACGGGTGCTTTAGTTTTACAACAAATGGGCTGTTGCGGTGGTCCTTTTCTTATTTTTTACTAACCTGGGTAAAAAGGAGTAACTTTATGACATTTAAAAAATACATGATTGCTGTATTTATTGCTGTAATTCTTTCTATTGTTATTCGTTCCATACTTCGTTCCAATGGTATCCACAATTTTCTTAGCGAAAACTCAACTGGTCAAGCAATGTTATATTTGGTCATTTTTGCATTGTGTTACTTATTCTTTAAAAGACAGTCTGATAAATAAGACTTATATAAATGAATTTTCAAGAGATTGTGAAGCATTGTACTGATATGAACGAAACTGTCAATGCTCCCTACCAAATTGGTTTTGGTTTCGGTTTTTGGGCAACTTTAAGAAGAGAAGCGTTTTTCGGCTTCTTCGCTTTTTAGTTGGGTTTCAGCCTTTTCAAGGCTAGGGAATCTCCTTCTCAGCTTACTAACTGCTCCTCAATCTCCAAATTGGCTGTCAAGTGCTCTCCTTGACAGCCAATTTGGAGATTGAGATACTTTTTAAAGCTGAGAATGAATAAAATTACTCCTTTCATATTAATATAAAAAGTTAAGCAC
>NZ_JMLP01000045.1 GCF_000686805.1 Bacillus sp. UNC41MFS5
AAACGTTTGTGTAGTGGCGAAAAGGCGGGAGTTTACTAGAATTGTGTAAGTTCAAGAGAAACCTATCTGATTTTGTGGGAAATTGGGTTATTTCCTGCGAAAAATATTAACTGTTCTCGACAATTTTCTTTCCTGCTTGAGGGGGAAGATTAATTAATATCAGCACTTGCAGCTGTTTTAACCAAACGTTTGATTAGTATATCCTATACGGAATTTAGTCGAATGGATGTCGATTAGTGGTAATAGTGGTTCAAATGCTATTTATCGACATTTGTTTTTTCATTTTTCAACAGTTTATTTATGTAAATGGAAGGATTAACTCTTAATTATCGAGTGTTGGGGCACTTTTAATCAAACGATTGGTTAAAAGGGAAATCTGAGGAAAATGGGCGAAGTTTGTCATCTAACCGATTGTAGTGGAGTGAAAGTTTGTATAGCTCAAGTAACACCTGGGTCAGATAAGAAAGTATGGTGGATTTGCAAAAAAGGACATGAATGGGAAGCGCATATCTACAGTCGAAACAGTGGGAGAGGGTGTAGGGAGTGTTATAAAAATAGAAGAAGCCCACCTATTGATAAGATAATTTTGCATAAATCCTGGTGCCTGTCACGCCTCGGATTTTGTCGAAGATGGATAGGCTTTTGATTGATATAAAATGGTAGAATGAAGTTGCAGCTGAATATTGTTGGGGTGGTTGGTTGTTCCGCTTTTTTCCGTTTCGGAAAGGTGGTGATAATCATGGATACATTTCTTGAATTTCTTAGAGAAGTTTTGAGGGGAGTTGTGCGTGAATTGAGCGCTTATTTCTTTCGGAAAAACGTTCTAGAAAACAAGAAAACCGCCCTACGCCGTCGCAAGCAAAAGGGTGGTTCTCATAAAAATAACACATAGACAACCACCACCCTGACGGTAGAAGTTGCAGGGAGAAGTGTTGACGCACTTCTCCTTTTTATTATATATCCATTATACATAAAAATATTCTTGTAGTGTAGGGATAAATCCCGTGTCACGCCCTGAGCCACGCTCGTGAAATCTTCGTTTTTTTGTAGAAGATATGCCTGCTTACTCTTATAATATGTTTAGTTTAATGCTAATTGTGACTTTAATTCGCTTTGAATCCTCTTTTTCTCTTCGTTTGAAACCAATCCATAATAGATTTTATTAATCATCGTACCGGTTTCTTTAATCTCCATTTGCTGGATGTTTGTTCCGACTGATTTATAATTCTTTTGAATATCTACCAATTGATCAAAGGTAAGATTTGTTTTTATATTTTTACCGATAGCTGTGAAAATATCTGAGAAATTAGTGATACTTGATAAGCTTGCTCCTTCTTTGATGACCCCTTTAATAATTTGACGTTGTCGTGTTTGACGACCAAAGTCACCTCGAGGATCTTCATGCCTCATTCGAGAGTAGGCTAAAGCTTTTGTACCATTTAGATTTAACTCACCTTTTGCAAAGTGGAAACCTTCTTCGGTAAAGTCTAAATCATTCTGTACAGTAACTCCTCCCACCGCATCTACGATATCCTGAAAACCTTCCATGTTTACTTGCATGTAATAATCGATCGGGATATCGAGGAAGTTCTCAACGGTATCCATTGCCATCGGAACTCCGCCAAAGGCATAGGCGTGGTTTATCTTATCCTCTTTCCCTTTCCCTACTATTTCCGTACGTGTATCACGTGGGATACTGAGCATTTTTACCGAATTATTAGAGGGGTTTACAGTGAGGACAATCATCGTGTCAGATCGGCCCCGGTCACCTTTCCGCTCATCAACTCCTAACATTAGCACGGAAAAGGGATCCTTTTCTTTAAAAGCAACTGGTACAATACGTTTTACTGATTGTTTCCGCTCAATTGGCTGATGCATGGTTGCAACCGCATTTTTAAAAGAATGATAGACAGTGAAAGCATAGGCTCCACCGGCAACTAACAGGATTAATAAAATACTTCCGGTAATCTTTAACCACTTTCTACCTTTTTTCTTCGGTTTCATTCAACATATCCTCCAATTGATATACATTTTTCAGAAATTATTAATACGATCAAAAAATAGCAGGGGCGCGTTATAGAAACTCGTTGTTAATAAATAGCCAGCTTCTCGTAAGGATTCTCACCAAGGACCTGGGGGGATTTCACTATCACATGGAGGTGTATTATTTCTAGATGAAATTGCCGAGTTCACAAAAATAGACGATTGATATAAAGGAATTGATAAAAGAGTACCCCAAAGGCACCCGTCGTGGGGCTTCTTATTGTGGAGGAAAAGATTAATGTTGAATGATCAAATGTTGTCAAAACTACAGGAAATACCATTTGCAGATTGATGTATTCGTATGGAAAGTGCAAATTTCTCCCATTAAGGCTTATTTGGCAAATTTGACTCTACGAAGTTGAGTTATTAAGAAAATAACTAATTTCTTCAATGGTTATTCCTATTTCTCGAGCTTTCTTAATAAGTTCCATCCATTCTTCATCTAGTTCATTTTCATTGGTGATAGTTATCATTATTCATCCTCCTGAAAGTATGTAATATGTTAGACAACTATACATTTATTGTCTAAAACTAAAGATATGTAGTGTTAAAATCCAATCTTTAAGAGAGAGTTCCTTTATCAAAATTATAGTTTTAAAGCACTATATACATAGTACTATGAATGTTTGGTCATTCGCATAAAATTTTACCCAAAAATTACGACAGAAAGTTAAAAATTTTGTCAAATTTAATTCTTTCATGTCATGTGTTTTAACTATCCTACTAATAGTTCTTATTCTTTTTTATTGTTCTTTTTATTTCGTATTGTAAATGATCCTTCCAAGTCGGCCACTAAGCACAAAAATTAATAGTATTATATTTGATTTTTTTTCCAAATTTAATCCTCGTGCCTGTCACGCCCCGGAATTTGTCAAAGATTGATAGGATATTAGATGGATTTAAAGTGATAGAATATAGTTGCAGCTGAATATTGTTGGGGTGGTTGGTTGTTCCACTTCTTTCCGTTTCGGGAAGGAGGTGAAAATCATGGAAACATTTCTTGAATTTCTACGAGAAGTTCTGAAGGGATTGATACGTGAAATAACCGCGTATTTCTTTCGGAAAAACGTCCTAGAAAACGAGAAAACCACCCTGCGCCGTACGAAGCAAAAAGGGTGGTTCAAAAGAATAAAATAACATAAACAACCATCACCCTGACGGTACAGTTGCATGGAGAAGTGTTAGTAGCACTTCTCTTTTTTATTATATATCCATTATACAAAAAAATATTCCTGCTGAGAAGGGCAGTTATCCATCAAGTGGGTTAGTCCAGTTTACGCAAGCTCAATATTAATGTATCATGAGTGATGTTGTCCAAATTATTCCAAAGGGGTTGTTAAATGATGTCAATTGGTTTGAACCCGTATTTGTTCTTTGACGGTAACACCAGAGAAGTGGTCCATTTTTACGAGAAAGCGCTTGGCGGAAAAGTGATGGGTATCACGACGTTCGGAGATATGCCTGCTGACCCTAATTATCCATTGTCGGATGACATGAAGAATCGCGTTATGCATGCACACTTGAAAGTCGGCGACGCGGATCTCATGTTCTCAGATACGTATGCCGGCATGCCTTATCAGCCAGGCGAGACGGTTCAGATTGCCATCCATCCAAAAGAAGAGGCAAGAGCGAGAGAAATCTTCGCCGCTTTGGAAGATGGCGGACAAGTCATTGTACCCCTTCATAAGACGGATTGGACCCCCTTGTATGGGATGGTAAAGGACAAGTTCGGGGTTAACTTCCATGTAAATGTCTCAGGGGAGCAGCAGCAGTAATAACAAACAGATTTTCGCTTCACTAACAAATCCTCCTGTTCGCGAATGGACAGGAGGATTTGTTTATTGCAATCTACTAATTTTTTTTGTAGGAATTTATATAGATATGTTTAGCTGAACCGTTTCATATTCATAAGAACGGTTTATATTTATTCTGTGAATGAATAATTAATCTCCTTTTGGTATATCAATAAAATTATGCTTAATACAAAGGAGAGAAACATAATGGAAAAAGAAAGTAGTTTGAATGGAGTACAAGGTGAACAACAAAAAGTAATTGCAGCTCAAAATCAAGCCAATCAATTTAATAAAGTTGATACAGAATTTTCATTAGATGAAAATGTACAAAAAGGTTTAGCCAAAAGTCAACAATACCAAGCAGAAAATCAACAGCCCACATACGAGCCTAATAAACCATTTTAAATTTTTCTAAAGAAAGAACTTCGTAGATGTTAGGGAGACCGTCTCATCAATAGAGGCGGTTTTGTTTTTATATTGCGAAAAAATAACAAGACAATAAAAATAGAAATTTTTTCTCTTAACTTTATTCAGTTGAGACCAGGGGGAGAGACCAAGGGCGCTTATCATTTAGATCACGCACTTGAAATTATTCAAGAGAAAGAAAACATCATTCAGAAAAAAACTTGTTAGCTGAAGCGGCCAATCGTGATTATCCATTCTATACAATTTTGTCGATAGCCGTCGAATTGTTAGTCTTCTGAAATTATTTAAAGAGTGATAATATTAAATTAGATAATTATTCCATCTGGAAAAGGCAAGCCTATTGAAAAGTAGGGACGCAAAGTTACAGGTCTAAGGTGAAACGATGATGCTTGGGCTGCCGGTTTTATTCATTCAAAAAGGAGTGGTTCTAATTGAAATTTAAATCGATCCTGTGCTTCTTTCGCAGACGACATAAGTACAGTTATTACTCTAGTAAATGCATCAGATGTGGTAAACAAAGTAATAATATTTATTAATATGGAACCCAGGGGTTCTTTTTTTTAGCTCTTTTCTAGTGTTATCCGTTTTTGTCGGGGAGGCAAAAAAATGCCTGTTGCAAAATGAAAATGAAAGTGTTAATATAAAAAAGTTGCTTTTAACGGTGGTCAACTAGTTAAAAGTGATTTCAAAAAAAGATAAATTATTATATTGACATTATGATAGAAATTCGATATGATAACAAATGTCGCTTCTGACAAACAAGATTGTTCTTTGAAAACTAAACAAACAAAATCGTGCAAACAAACAATATTAATCGTGTTTCTTCTATTAATATAGTAAGAACACGAGCCAACGTAACAAATGAGCTAATCAACTTTCTTGGAGAGTTTGATCCTGGCTCAGGACGAACGCTGGCGGCGTGCCTAATACATGCAAGTCGAGCGA
>NZ_JMLP01000046.1 GCF_000686805.1 Bacillus sp. UNC41MFS5
GAAGGTTAGGGTCAGAGATTCGCAATTTTAAGAACTCCAACATCCATGTGTGGTCAACGTTGTCGAAGAATCCTTTGATATCTACATCTACTATATAATTTACTGACCTCTTTTCAATGTAATAGTTCAGTATCTTTAAAGCATCATGGCAACTACGATTTGGACGGAATCCAAAAGAACAGTCTAGAAAATCATTCTCATAGATGGTATTTAGTATCTTTGTAATGCCTTTTTGTACAATTTTATCTTCATGTTCTGGTATTCCCAATGGCCTTTTCTTGTTTGAATTGAGCTTTGGAATATACATTCTCCTTACTGGAACAGGACGATAGCTTTTGCTTTTAAGCCTACTTACTAAATCCTCTATGTTTTCTTCTAAACTTTCACCGTATTGCTCTTTAGTTGTACCGTTAATCCCAGTAGCCTTCTTATTAGGTAGTTCACGATGACATTGAACTAGTGCTTGCTTATTTAAAAAATGTGCAAGAGATGTAAATTTCATTCTTGGATCAGATTTCGCTAATTCTGCTATCCTTAGTAGTTTTGTTTCCATTTATTGTACCTACCTCTGTGTGTAGTAAATGTGTCCCTAGTAAGGGCGATAACTGGTAGCTAGCCTTTCCTCCATCGGCATTACCCAACTTCATTGGTACTACGCTGCTATCCGACTCCCTACATCGGCATTTGGTTTCCTTGCTTATTATCGCTTGTTAACCATACTCTTCAAAAGAAAAGACCGGTAGGGTCTCCCGAGTTGCCGTATCATATCAATGTGTAACGTGCCAAGGTCTCTGACTCCAGAGAGGTTTTACCCTTCTTGCCTTAACGAAAGATAAAATGTAGCTTTCTGCACGCAGGTAAGGCATCAGTCCTCTCATTTTACTAACATTATGGAGCTCAATCCCTTCAACCATTTGGCTTTCGGCCCGCCACCTAGCTGTCTACGCTTAAAGACTAAGGTTACCTTTAGCCCTCCAAGACTCGCTACGAGCGAATGGCTAGTTCTTACTAGGCGAGAATCCCACCCGCTATATGATACGACCTAGGCTCGGCAGCACACCTGCCCGTTAGCCATCCATGCAGCGCAAAATCAGCGCTGCACCACAGAGAATGAAAATGGCTAAGACCGTCTATACTGTTTTAATGCTGGCGAAGAAGGTCTTTGAACTATGGTGCCTTTGAGCCCATCCGTTAGTCTGACTCCAACGACCACGGTGTACCACCGACTGTCGCACCCTTTAGGGGTAGCACTCATGGGAGATTAATCCTTTTTCTGGTTGTTGCGCCAGCTTTAACTGATTTCATTTTAAGTAGAAAGGTTTCACAAGTCGGTTTACCAGCCAATCTTATATACGATCCTTCAAGAGGCTCAGCCTTTTTTTAAAAACTGGTTTTTCTGGGTCTATTTTTTCATGCGCTTTTTCAGTTTTTATTTTCATGGGAGTTTAATTAGAAAAACCTAATCTACGACAGTAGCTGCGCACACATCATCGAATGCCACCCGTTCATATTCGCCAGGCTTTACTTCTATTCGGAGTTCATGCGTAATCGGATCAACGCGGTTAACGGCGCCAGTAATCTCCGTGGTGAATCCGTCAGACCATACGCTAAGCTTCACCGTTAGCTTATACGCCATTGCGTAAGCTATCCGCTGATCGAATTCCTCGAATTCATAAACGTCTAGTAACGGTTTTTCAACACGTTCTGAATCACGCCATAAATCACGTTGCGCCTTAATTAGCTCCGGCATTCCAAAGGCGAACTGCCATTTAACTTTTCCGCGGTCTCTTATCGTCAATACGAACACCTCCTTTGTTCTTATTATATACAAACAAACGTTCTATATGTAAGGAAAAATAAAAAGACCAATTTTACGTGTTCTTAAAGGTAGGAAAGCTTGGAATCCGATAATGGTCTAATAGGTAAAGCTATCTTGATTTTTTTGATTTATTCAACGCCGTAGTATGTCATCATTCCCAAGCCTATAAGGATGATGATAAAAATAATGCCTTTTCTTTCATGAAAAAACTCCTTAACTTTTTCTTCAGATTCCCCTATTTTCATTAGTGTTCTTAAAAGAATTGGAAAAAAATTTGTCAATCGAGTCCCTTCTTTGTTCTAATATACGTTTATGGATCCAAATCGCTGCTTGTGCTCCTTCTCCCATTGCAATTGTTAATAGCTCCGAGTGAACACCGATATCACCTGCAACCCAAACGTTTGGTACATTTGTTTCCTTCGTCCTCGGATTTGTTGGGATATGTAGATTTTCTAGTCGTTCAATGCCTAATTGTTTTAACAAATCTGTATTTACTTTATTTCCACCAAAGGCAAGAAACCCTCGTTCTCCTTTTATTTTATTTCCATCTCCTGTCAAAAAGGCAGTAAAACGTCCTTCACCATTTGTCTCTACTCCAATAACTTTGTCCACTATCATTGGAATTCCATTTTCAGCTAAATTCATTTGAACACCCTCACTTATTTTCTTACCGTCTGAATTTATATAAATAAGTTCCTTCGTCCAGTACGTAAGGGTTAGAGCCATGTTTGCCCCAGGATCACCTGATCCAGCTACAATCACCTTTTTATTTGTCACTTCATAGCCGTCACAATCAGCGCAAATATATATTGATATTCCTAGACATTCCTTTAAGTTAGGTATTTCTAATGGGATGTGATCTTTTATACCCGTTGCTAATAAAAGGCATTTACTTTCATAGCAATTTAGTGAAGTTCCTTGTAATTTGAACTTTTCCCCTTGTTTTTCTACTTTTACAATCTCATCTTCCTTAAAAGTTACTCCATATTTCTCTGCATGTTGTCTTCCTAAGTGACGAAGCGTTTGTCCATCAACACCATCAGGCCAACCTAATACGTTATGATAACATTTACATAATGTGGAACGTCCTTCTCCTTTATCAATCACAAGTACTTGATGATTGTATCGCCCGAGCTGAATTGCAGCCTGCAACCCAGCAATTCCACCTCCGACAATAATGCATTGATAAGAATTTTTATGAGACATATCTTCACCCTTTTATTTAACTATTCAAAAGTCTGTAATTAAGACGACCAGACACTGGGCTTCGGAGTTTATCAGATTACAGACGCTGATGAATGTGAACGAAGCGTTTATGATGCTATTATGGCAGGTTATCGATTAATTGATACAGCTGCCGCTTATCAAAACGAGGAAGCCGTTGGCAAAGCAATTAAGCGTAGTGGCGTAGCAAGATAAGAATTGTTTATTACTACAAAACTCTGGATTCAGGATGCTGGTTAAGAAGCACACAAAAAGCAATTGCAAAATAGCTAGAAAGACTGCAATTGGACTATTTGGATTTATATTTAATTCATCAACCATTTGGTGATGTATATGGCTCTTGGCGTGCTATGAAGGAATTGTACCAAGAAGGAAGATCAGAGTGATTGAGGTTAGTAACTTCCAGATGGACCGTCTGAACGATTTGATTATTCATAATAAGTAACTCCTGCCTAAATAACATCTTCGGGAATGAAGTTTTAGTATCGGTAGCCAAAAAGAATAATAAATCCGTTGCCCAGGTGATTTTACGTTGGTTGACACAAAGAGGAATCGTTGTTATTCCAAAGTCTGTTCATAAGGAAAGAATCATCGAAAACTTTAAATATCTTTGACTTTGAATTAAGTCAAGAAGATATGGATACGATTGCTGCGTTAGATACGAAAGAGAGTTTGTTCTTTTAACATAGAGATCCTGAGATGGTGAAAGGGCTCCGTAGCTTTAAATTTTATTATTAATGATTATATATAACAAAATGAAAGGATTCCTACTTATTATTGGGCAGCTTGTTTTGTTCTTTACTAAAATAAGTGCCCAATTCCCTAACTAGGAAGATCACGTTTCATATTACTTTGTGAAGGAATGTACTTAAACTAGTCGAGTAGAAGGGAATCTCTCTACCTCACGGTAGATTGTATTCCTCTCCCCTCACAGAACCGTGCTTGCGCAATTAACGCACACGGCTCC
>NZ_JMLP01000047.1 GCF_000686805.1 Bacillus sp. UNC41MFS5
TTAGGGTCAGAGATTCGCAATTTTAAGAACTCCAACATCCATGTGTGGTCAACGTTGTCGAAGAATCCTTTGATATCTACATCTACTATATAATTACTGACCTCTTTTCAATGTAATAGTTCAGTATCTTCAAAGCATCATGGCAACTACGATTTGGACGGAATCCAAAAGAACAGTCTAAAAAATCATTCTCATAGATGGTATTTAGTATCTTTGTAATGCCTTTTTGTACAATTTTATCTTCATGTTCAGGTATTCCCAATGGTCTTTTCTTGTCTGTATTGAGCTTCGGAATATACATTCTTCTTACTGGAACAGGACGATAGCTTTTGCTTTTAAGCCTACTTACTAAATCCTTTATGTTTTCTTCAAGATTATCGTTGTATTGTTCTTTAGTTGTTCCATTAACCCCAGTTGCCTTTTTATTAGGTAACTCATGATGACATTGAGCTAGTGATTGCTCACTTAATAAATGAGCAAGTGATGTAAATTTCATTTTAAGATCAGATTTTGCTAATTCTGCTATCCTTAGTAGTTTTGTTTCCATTTATTATCCCTACCTCTGTGTGTAGTAAATGTGTCCCTAGAAAGGGTGATAACTGGTAGCTAGCCTTTCCTCCATCGGCATTACCCAACTTCATTGGTACTACGCTGCTATCCGACTCCCTACACGGCATTTGGTTTCCTTGCTTGTTATCGCTTGTACACCATACTCTTCTAAAAAAAAGAAAAGACCGGTAGGGTCTCCCGAGTTGCCGTATCATATCAATGTATAACGTGCCAAGGTCTCTGACTCCAGAGAGGTTTCATTCTTCTTGCCTTTTTGCGAAGAATGAAATGTAGCTTTCTGCTGCAGGTAAAGCATCAACCCTCTCGAATTTCTAACGTTATGGAGCTCAATCCCTTCAACCATCTGGCTTTCGGCCCGCTGTCGGGTAGAAAACAAGCGCGCGCAATCAATATTTATTGATTCACGTTTCCTGTAGCCCCCCTACGATCCCGGACGGTCGGATTTCCCGAGTCCGGTTCTGACCTTGGATTAATCACCTAAAAGCCTTCCCATACAACCGCAGGATTAAATGTCGGTACACATATTCCCCCATCATTTGTAGGTTTACTTGTAAGATAGTTTAAACATACTTTATAGCTCAGAGTCTATAATGCTCAAACATTCCAAGTGCCCAGAGGTCCTTTGCCCTATCAAAGGTGTTACCTAGATTAGGAGTATAATTTGCTTATACTTAAGAAGACATTACTCTTCTCTCAAAGCTACTACGACCTCATGCGCCAGTCCTAAATCTTCCTATCAACTTCTATTAGCCTCATATATGATAGGTCTTTATTGGTTTGTACCATTCCAATTTGAAGTAGGACCTTCCCGTCGTTATCTCTGAGAATCTTTCCCTAGATGCTAGAACCCGTATCCCGGCTGCCCTTACGGTGCTTTTGACCGTTTCTTCCCGTAAGACATCGGTCTTCCCCCGTTAGATAAAGGTCGACGCTAAGCATAAATCCCTCGAAACAGTTTCTCAGAGAGGCGTAGATTTCGGGACTGCAGTATTCGTTAAATCCTTCTGGCCTCTAGGTTTGCTCGCCACACAGACTGTTCCGACCTTATTCTCTCGTTGTAGAATAGGCCGCCGTGACTTTTACTTCCAAGCAGAACGTGGTTTGTTACCTCCCCACGCATTGGATATGCTAGTCATCCGAATTCGGCCAATTGATGACAGGAGACTTTCACTCCATAAGATTCTCAGCCTTGACGGCTGCTCCACCTAACTGTCTACGCTTAAAGATTAAAGTTACCTTTCGTCCTCCAAGACTCGCTACGAGCGAATGGCTAGTTCTTACTCGACGGGAATCCCACCCGCTATATGACACGACCTATGCTCGGCCGCACAAGCACCCGTTAGTTTAAAAAGCCGTTACTTGCTCCAAACTCTTTTCCATAACCACTGTTTTAACAGGGTAACCATTAGGATTAGTGACAACTTCTTCTTCAGAAACAATATAATCCATTGCCTCGTATAAACTTATATTTTTAGATAATGAAGCTCGAACTCGACATTCCATTTTCATTTTTCCATTTTCATTAGCATATTTCTCAAGCCACAATAAAATAGCCTTTGCAATCCCCTTTCCTCTTGCGTGTGGTGTTACAGATAATCTTGAAAAATATAACGAATCGTCTTTAATTGTAAATCTTAAAGAACCTAATGGTTCCCCATCTACAAAGCACAATAAGGCTTTTTCTGAACCGTTTTTAAGTGCATTTAGCAAGGTATCTAGTGATTCATTTAATGCACTTGAAGGAACTTCAAGGAATCGATATTCTTCAAACGCCTCTAACATAAGCTTATGTACAATTGGAGTTTCTTTCTCATTTGCTAACCTTATATCTAAATTCATATTTTCTCCCTCCCAATAGATACCCAAAGACAACCACACTAACTTAGTATCTATAGTTAAAATACCACAAAAAAAATTAGATAGATGGTATATGCGAGAAAATCTAACAAGGTATTTTAGGCTAAGATTAACTTTTTAATTTATATAGTTGGATTTCTTTTTTTAACTAACCTACTACTTTAGCTCAACAAGAAAAAGCCGCCTTAATGACAGCTCTGATCTTTAACTCTAGCACCCGTTACTTTAAGTTATCATGAACGAAACTAGCTCCTTACTCGTAACACCGTAGGTTAATTTGGTTACACTGTTTACTGGAAAAAACAAAC
>NZ_JMLP01000048.1 GCF_000686805.1 Bacillus sp. UNC41MFS5
ATGCTAGGTCAAATACTGTGTTGGCAGTTGCACCATTCACAAACTTAACTCTTGCATATCTGAAATGAACATCAGATGAAAGGATTGCCTGTGTGTTTGCTACAACAGCCACAGATGCCATTGTTCTCCATGTAGAACCATCTCTTGATTGTTCAAGGGATAAAGTACCTGCTTGGTCAGCAAATACAGTTGCTTTGTGTGTGTTGTACTCATGGTTTCCACCAAAGTCCAAAGTAACACCAGTAAATGTTGCTGAAATACCTTGTGCAGTTGTTGAATCAGTGAATGAAACAACCCTGTCTAAGTCAGCACTACCATCTGTTCTTACCACTGCTGTGCCAAGATAGAATGCAGTCTGTGCTGTTGCACCATTGACAAATTTCACTCTGATATATCTTGTTACAATTGGGAAGTCATAAGTTCTGAAGTTTGTGTCAGAAGGCACTGGTCTTTTGTGTGTTTCTCTCCATGTGCTGTTGTCATCTGATTGCTCAATAACAAGGTGTCCATGTGTTAAACCTGCTAAATGGTTGACCACTACTCTGAATCTGTTGGAATCAAGTGTTGAAGTACCACCTGCTGTTCTTGTTGAACCAGTGTAAGATGTAGAAACACCTAAGTTAGTAGTTGTGTCCTTGTACCAAGAACCACCCATTGTACCTAAGTTAGCTGAAACAGTACCTGTCACAGTTGCAAAGATACCTTGACCTGCTACTGCATTACCTCTACCTGCTGTGATTTCTGCTGTTAATTCAGCAAAGTCAATTGCAGTGATAAACTGGAATTTAAAATCAGTTGCTGTTGCAGGGGCAGTACCCAAGTTCTTTGCTCTGATTCTGATTTTGTACAAGCCATTAGGGTCTGGAATCTGTTGGTGTCTTACATAAGAGTTAGACCTACCAGAAGATGAATCCATTGCTCTTTGGTGAAGCCAAACTTCATCAGAGAACATTTCAATTTCAGCTAAGTGATAAGCTGTTGCTGATAATGTAGTGACTGCACCAGAACCAAGTCTAGCCATACCACCATTTTGTACTTCATAAGCATTAGTAGTAGTTGTTGCTGATGTTGCATAGTCATATTTCCAAGCAACTGCACCTTGTCCATCTGCTACTAAAGTAGTTGGGTTGACTGATACTAACTCCAAGTAAAATTCTTGGTTAGCAATCTTTTGAGATAGCATTAAACCTGCAATAACTCTTACAGGGTCAGTGAATACTTCCTTTGATTGCAAGATGGTTTCACTGTTGATTGTGATACCTGTGTTAATCTTTAGTTCTCCACCTGCTACTGTGATTGTGTGACCAGAACCTGTCTGGATAATATCCCAATTGGTTGTGGTATTAAGAGATGAACCTGTAAAAGCATCTTTCCACTTCTTTTGAAGGGATTTTACTTTCATCATGTCATCTGCTGAATCATAAGCATTGGTTAAATTGACATTTTCAGCATAATCACCACTAGGTAATTGTTTGTAATTGTTACCCATTTATTTATTTCCTCCTATAAATGTATTTGTTTAAAAATAAAAATGGACATGGAATAACCATGCCCCTCACTCATAAGTAATACTGATAGTCTATACTAATACAGAATAGTATTACATAGTAATGTTACATAACAGTTAATAGTTTACAAGCCAAACAAGGCTTTGTTGATGGCAGTCATCTTAGACTGTTTCATGTGTGCTTCTAGGCTGTATCTGAGTGCATCAAGGATGTGGTTGTGGTCATCAATAGGTGTATTGGTATACTGCCCTGTTGCCTTATCTTTCTTGAAAGCATACTGCTCTAATTCATCTGCTGTATGGACACAAGAAGGGTGTACCACAATGTCAAACTGCTGAATGAATTGAATACCATTCATAATACTTCCTGCACCTTTTCTGGCAGGCTTGATTCTGCTAATGCCATACCTTCTAATCTCTTCAATGGACTTCTGTTCTGCTGAATCAGCAATGATAAGCTGTTTGGAATAGCCTTTATCAGTGATTCTGTCTGCTATCTGGTTGTTGAGTAAACCTTTCTCATACAGTTCATCAAAGATGTATAGTTTCCTGTTGTCTAAGTCCACCAGTGAAGCCACAATGGTTGTTGGGTCATTAACAAAACCAAAGTCCATCCCAATTGCTGTGACAAGTTTAGGATTAGCCTGCACCAACTCATGTAAATCAAAGTCTTCTACCTTCCAGTTCTCATATACCTTCTTACCCATTACTCCCCATTTACCAAGTGCATATATCTCATATTTAAGTGGGTTTCTTTCCTTCATATCAAGAAGGTCATTGATGTATTCTTGGTCAAGGAATCTGTTATCAAGGTATGTGCTGTGACAAATGATGCTGTCTTCCATTGGATTATCAAAAAATTCATGTTTAAGCCAGTGGTTTGCACTGATTGGGTTGA
>NZ_JMLP01000049.1 GCF_000686805.1 Bacillus sp. UNC41MFS5
AAAGACATCCAGTATAATTTTGCTGTTACTGTTGATTGGTTAGCAGTAATGTTTTGTGTTGCAGTCCACTCTAACTGCAATCTATAACCTGTGGCTACTGTTGTATAAAAAGAACCACTCAAAGCCATATATATCAAACTCCTTTAATTGTATTCATAATGGACAGCAGTATTACTTACTACTGTTACATAATAAGTAATACTGATAGACCATATTGTTAATTGGATGGAATCCATGCCCACCCATTGCTTGCTGTTGAAACAATAGGGATTACTTTCAGTGGTGACATGTTGATTTCCTTGTCTATATCAATTTTTGTGACCTCTGTTGTGTCACCATTTAGGGTGAATACCCTTTGCATAGTACCTTCTACTAAGGCATAGCCACTAAACTCTTGTGGTGACATGATGGTATATCCTTGTGTTTGACCATTGATAACCTTGATACCATTCAAGTTCATCTGAACATTGGTGTTGTAAATCTCACCATTAGCATGTTGCCATTGAAGGGCATCTTCACCCACATTTAGCATTAGACCAGAAATGATGGCATCTGCACTTGAACCAACAGTTATTCTAATAGTGATTTCACTGTATTGAGTGCTGAAAGTGTAAAGACCTAACTCATATCCACTTGTCACTCCACCTGCTGAACCTCTACCAATGAAGGCTTTCTTAACACCATTCTCATAGACATCAATCCCTGCCCAACCATTAGTAGCATTGTCCACTGATTTCTTCATCCAGAATGATAAAGAATATGTTTCACCAACATGGGTTGGTATTCTTTGTTCAATGTAACCACCTGTGTTTAGTGCTGAATAGAATCCAGAACCAAATCCAAGCTGTTCAAGTTCTTGGTTTTGAAGGGTGTTCATTGTACCACTGATTGTCCAAAGGTCTGTGCCTGCATAACCAATGCTATTTCTAACTAGGTTAATACCACCCATTGATGTGAATTTAGCACTAATGTCATTAGCTGTCTTTGTTAATGAAGCAGAAACAGCATTGATTTTCTCATTGATTCCACCTTCATCATCCAATCTTCCATCAATGTACTTAGTTACAGTGTCTTTAACACCTGTTACTTGTGTTCCTGTTGCCATGTCAGAAATATCTTCTACACTTGCCTTATTAGAAAGAATACTAGTGAAGGATTCTGCATAAATAACAGTTTCAATGATTTTAGTAGGGTCAGTCTTGTCCTCAATCTTGCTGTCTAGTGATGCTATTGAATCATATAATCCATCAGCAGAACCAACTTCATATAGACCAAAGCCTGTTGCATACATTTCTGAATCAAGGGTAGCAGTAGGCTGATATGTTAAGTAAGTCTTAATCTGAATCTGTGCTGTGTTTGCATCCCAAAACTTGTACTCTGTGTCTGGTGTAAAGCTAGATTGGTCTGTTGTATGGCTTAAATCTGCACCTGCATAATATGGTGGAATCAAAGCATAGTGCTTTCTCCATACTCCCACATCTCCTGCTGTTGGCACTCTACCTGCTACAATATATGGTCCATTTCCTGCATCATTTGCCACACCTGCATCAGTTGCTTCTTCTCTACCATAGTAATATCTTGAATTGGTGTCTTTTGCTTGTACCCAAAACTCCAATAGATAGGTTTTTCTTGGGTCAACAACAATCCAATCCATTAACCAACCATTATTGTTAATAGCAGAGTTAGCTAGGAATTTCTTTTGTACTACCCTTCCTCTTGTGCCATCTGGTAATGTTACATTGTCAAGCCAAGCATATGTTGAAGGCAATGTCATGCCAAAGATGTTCTTAATCAAGTTACCATTGGATTTTGCAGAAGCATACCAGTTAGCATCAACCACTTTTCCATCTATCTCAGTAGTAGAATAAGCACCAATATGACTTGCTTGTGTTGGTGACAAGTTAATCCAGTTTGTACCATCACTTCTCTTCATGATGTTTGGAGTAACACTTGTGTCCATCCATAGCCTTCCTACAAGGTGTGTAGGGGCAGTTGATTGTTTGTAGATAGTGCTTTCTGCACCAACCTCACTAGCTGTTGTAGGAGTAGCATTTACCCATGCTGAACCTGTACTTCTCTTTAAAATGTTTGGTGTAACAGATGTATCAAGCCATAACTTACCTACAACATGTGTTGGGGCAGTAGTTTGTTTAACAATAGAACCCTCTGCTCCTACTTCACTGGCTGTGGTTGGGGTTGCATTCACCCATGCACTTCCTGTGCTTCTTTTAAGGATATTAGGAGTAACAGATGTATCTAACCACATTCTGCCTGCAAGGTGTGTTGGTGCTGTTGTCTGCTTGATAATGGCATTTTCTCCACCAATATCTCCTGCTGTTGTTGGAGTGGC
>NZ_JMLP01000050.1 GCF_000686805.1 Bacillus sp. UNC41MFS5
GCCTATTGTAATTACAAGTACTTTGAAATCCTGCGAATAAGTGAGTATTTGAGAGAAAATCGTATCTAACTGAGGGAGCTTAAGTGTATTCCTTCACAATGTAAGTTTTCTGTAAATTTAAATTATAAAACAAAGGGAATTGCTTAAATATCCACATAAAAAAGAGCGACCATTTCAGCCACTCTTAACTTATCCTTTAAATTTATCTATTACTACGGACAATTTTCACAGTAGTAAATTCCATCTATTTTATCCTTCCTTAATTCCTCATATAGGAACAAATGGCTACAGCATCCGCACTTAATCAACTCATCAGCACAATCTTCGCATGCTTTCCACTCATAGCCTGTATCTAGGATGTTATTTTCTTCGAAATAGTCATTACAAAAGTCACATCGTACATTCTTATCACCCATAAAATACCTCCCCTTTTATTAAGTGGCTTCAAGTATTACTTTATTCTACTGGCTCTGTTAAATAATTATGTTGATTTTTAAGTAAAAAGAAAACAGCCAGAAAAATCTAGCTGTTTTTCCTAAAATTTAACTTTATCTTATTTAACTAACGCACCCGTTAGTTTAAGTGTATATTTTCACAAAGTTCTCTTAGTTGAAAGCTTTCTTGAAAAGTTGGCGTAATGGTTACTTAATAAAAAAACATATCCTAATTGTTGAAGTAATGTACCTTACCTTAAATGTTACTTACACTTATTGATGTTGCCAATTAATATAGGTGGTCCCAATTTTTCATTCTACAAATTATTGATTATTTTTAATGATTTGAGCCCGGTCCTCCATTTGTGGTGGTTCTTCATACCATCCGTGTTTAATCTTAATTTTAATTCCTTCAGTGCCGTAGAAATAAATATCCTTTACAATTAATGCAGTTTTTAAAGATATGTCATTTCTCAAAGTAAAAAATGTCCCAAAACTACTTCCTACCATACAGAACCCATTGAGTATGTAGATACAATGCATCATGAGTTTTTCAGAAAATGGGGGAATTGTTGAAGTCGTTACCGTACTTCCTGAAGTAGCGGAAAGTTGAACATTGCTTTCTAAAAGAATTTCTTGGAATGTTTTTATTTGCTTCTTACAAAGTTCTATTCCTTTTACAAAGTATTCTTTAACCTCTTTGGTCTTTGAACATTGGGCAAATCCTGTAATAAGTTGCAATCCAATATTATTTGACTCTATTGCGTGATGAAGAATACCCAGTTCTAGGTCATTCAAAGCCCTCTTAGGGTCAAATAGGTTCAATCCACTCATGTAACTTTTACTTTCAATAAACTCAGTTGACTTTGGCATGGTCGCTTTTGGAGGAAGAGACAGAATGCCTTTTTCCAGCAAATATTGAGTGGCTAACATATAAATTCTTTGAGTCGTAGAAGTTAGTCCTTCATAAAGTTTCATCATTTGGTTGTTGTAAGCCATATTCATATTCATGGTGTACATCCCCATGCTAACTTCTTTTAGAATACGGACAAACATAACATCAAATCCATTGTCATACAACTTTGGTGCCTCTAAGTTCACATCTTCTTTTGTAAATCCAACAGGTTTCACCATTCCTTGGTCTTGAAATATCTTTTCCATCTCTAAAACATAAGAATTCAATGATTCCCACAAACCTCCTGTAATATTTTTAGCCCGTGGGTCATCTGCCTTTTCAAAGAAATATTCTAATATCCTAAGAATCAGTGTTTTTTCTTGATAAGTTAACCAAAGTGTTCCCGCTTCTGATGCACTTAAAGAATTTGATGCTGCCAATAGAATTTCCCTCCATGCTTTTTTTCTTATTTTTCACGACCAATTTACTTATTATGTAAAAAACAGGAAATTAAAACAATGTGCAACGCCGCCATGCATAACTAATCATAAGAGCGTTCTACCCTTGAAATAGCCAAATGCCTGGTGGAACTCGTAGTATGTTTTTATCAAAGCTATAGAAACAGGGAGTTTTACCAAAGCAGCTTAAATGACAAATTTATGAATCTGGTGAAAATCTCTTTTCAATTTCAGTTTTAACTGATATTATTCCTATTAAAGCAGTAGGAATAGTGGGTGTTTTTAAAATGTCTTTGTATGAAAAATTACCAAGTGATTTTTTGATTCAATTTTATTATGAA
>NZ_JMLP01000051.1 GCF_000686805.1 Bacillus sp. UNC41MFS5
AACCAGAATCAGCTTTAGATTGACCAACCAGACAGCATCAGAGGTTGTCCTAGACCAAAGTGGTGCAGAGAAGCTACCTAAAGGACTTAAAGGCAGAGCATTGGTGTTAAGTGACAGCTTGGAACAGGTGCAAGTGCCATTCATTGATAATGATTTCATCAAGGAAAAAATTACACCTCACATCAATATAAGGAGTGGTTTATCACATGAGCATAAAGACATTTGTGATGAAGGAAGAAAGGATAGACAGCATCTTACACTCACTAAAATTACTTGATTACCTCACTTCAAGCCAAATCAGAGAACTACATGACCTCAAAAGCCAAAGAAACACTTCTAGAGTGCTTACCAATATGGCTGATTACCTTTGTCACTTTAGAGATGGTGAAAATATTTACTACTTGTCCAGTGAAGGCAGAGAAAGGATTGACTGTGAGGTGGTCAGAAAGAAGACCAATCATGCAAAGCACTTCATTATGAGGAATCAGCTTTACATTCATATGAGATGCCCTTCATCTTGGGAGAATGAACCCAAGTATGGATTCAAGGAGAACAAAAGCCTTACCATTCATCCAGATGCTTCATTCCTTAATATGCAAGGTCAGAGGTGTTTTGTGGAGATTGACAATATACAGAAGATGTCCATGAACAGAGAAAAGATTAAGAAGTACAGAGATTTCATCAAGTCAACCATTTGGGGTGTGCAACCTCTGGTGATATGGGTGACTAGCAGTGAAAACAAACAGAAGAAGTTGATTGCTGAATGTCAAAGTGCAGGAATACCATCAAAGATTTACACAATCAATGACATCATTTAAGGAGTGATTGAGGATGGCTAAATATCAAAGCATGTCTGTAAAGGATTTCATGAGTGGTAAAGAGTGGACTAAAAAGAGGACTTTTGACAATGTGAAAATAGCAGGGTTGGCAAGTGGTGTTGCATCCATGACTGCCTTACTTCCCCAAGTAGGTCATGCACAAACCATTGGAACAGCTACACCTGTCTTCCAACCTGTTGTGGGTGGAGTAATAGCAGGGGCATCAATGGCAAAGATTACAACTGCCTTTCTGCCACTCTTACAGCTATTACAAGACCTTGCCTTCCCTGTTACCTCTATCATTATTACTGGTGCTTGCTTTTTATACATGATTAACATGAAAGATAAGGCTACTTCCTTGATGATTAATGGTATTGTTGGCTATTTCTTGATTCATCTAGCACCTGTGTTCATGAAGGTATTGGCTGAGATTGCAAAAGCTATGTAAACAAAAAAAGGGATACCTCTTAATTAAAGGGGTATCCTGTTTCTTTTATTTGCTGAATTTTACATACTTTGTTGATGCAGTAATGTAATTACCAGACTTTAGAAGGTACATTTTTGCACCCTCAACAGTCAATTCCTTGACCACTGTAAATACATCACCTTTGCTTGCCATGCCCTCTTTAGCATCCCAATCTGGCTTGTTGTAGTACCATAAGGAATCAACCAATACTTCTACCTTCCCAATGCTCTCAGAAGGCTTAGAAGGGGTCACAGAAGGCTTTGGTGCAGGTTTAAGTACATTAGCCACACTTGCCTTGAATGATGTGAATGCAGAAGGATTTGACACCCACATAGCAGGACAATTCTTGCCAGTGATGTCATAGTGTCTGTACAAGTTTTTCTCATTCAGCTTGAACATCTTACATAGTTCTGCAACTACTTGGACTGTTCTTGCTAATGTATCTTTGTGGATGCTTCCATCAGCTTCAATACACATCTCAACACCAATGGTATTAAGGTTAGCATTGTCACCCAATTCATCTGGATAACATCTGCTGTGGTCATGTGCATGATAAGCCACCTCATTAAGAGGAATGATTAACCTTGCTTCATTCTTGTCAATGAACAGATGTGCAGAAGCATATCTCTTGTCTGCAATACATGTACCATTAAAGTAATCCCTTTCATTCTTTGCTGATGCCTTTGGTGTGGCTGTGTAGTGTAAAACAATACCTTTCACAGCACTTAATTTCTTTCCACTTCTGGTGTACTGATTAACCTTAATTAAATCTGTTACCCATAATGTCATAATAAGACCTCTCCTTTTCCCTTTTACATTTTAGTGTTACATGAACATATTACT
>NZ_JMLP01000052.1 GCF_000686805.1 Bacillus sp. UNC41MFS5
AATTTATCCCATAGCAATTGAAGACCATTTTTTACATCTTCAAAGGTTGGTGCAAATACATCTCTCATATATCCACCAAAGGCTGAGAAACCACCCATGACAGCTTTAACATCAATGTTCTTGACAACATCTGTTAAACCTTTCAACTTACCATTAACAGCTTCTAATACTGGACTACCAAATTTAGATAGTAATTCTGCCCATGTATTCTTTAAGTTTGCTAGGGTATTAGCATATGAACCTGCTTCCCTTGTACCTTGTCCAACTACACCTGCACTGGTATGTTGTCTTAACATTTCCTGTGTCTTTAATGTTTCTTGCTGTGCTACTGTAAGTTCATCAAACTTCTTACCATATTCCTTTTGTGCCTTGTCATTCAGCATTGTTGCTGATAAGTTGACCATTGCTGTATCTAGTGAATCATACTCACCCTTGATACCACCCATGAACCTTGCTGTTGTGCTTTCCATGTCTTCATTTGCAAAGGCATTGGCATCAACAGTTGCACTTAGGTATTTCTTAGCAGTAGCATGTGCATCACCTTCTGCCATACCTTTTGATTTTAAGATGGCTACATACTGCATGTAAGACTTTTTCAACTCATTAGGGTGTTTACCCCACTTGTTACCCATCTCACTGAGATACTTGTCTGTGCTGTCTTTCATTCCACCCATAACTTGGTCATATTGACCTTGCTGTGCTTGAAGGTCAGCAGTTGTGTCTAGCAATGTTTTACCAAAGCCTAAAATTTTATCCACTGCAAATGCACCTGCAACTACACCTGCAATACCACCTAAAGCAGACTTAATTCCACCTGCACCAGAAGATGCACTTGATGATGCACCATTCATTGACCTTTGGACTGCACTTGCTGTTTGTTGCATTGAATGTTGTACTTGACCCATTGCTGATTGAAAGTTGGCAATATTAGCACCTAATACAACCATTACTTGTTGTTGTGACATGTACTCACCTCATTTCCTTTAAAAAATAAAGGCAGGTCTGATTATTCAGACCCACCCTCTTTGTTGTTATTAAAAATGCTATCCAGATAGTCAAAATCTGCTTTCTTCTGTTCTGGTGTGATGAAGCCAAATTTTGTTTCCTGCTTCTTCTCAAACATTTCTATTTTCTTGCCCTTCTTGGCACTTGCATATCCAAATGCAACTACATTAGAAAGCATGTCATAATGCTCTCTTTGTGCTTCATAATGGTGTTCAATCATCCATTCAAATTCTTTGGAAGGGATGAAGTCTTCAAGAAAAGATTCATAGTCAAGGAAGGAACATATTTTAAGTGTTCCTACTACTAGCTTGAATAGCTTCTCTTCATCTATGAACCCATTACTTTTGAGAGGGGATGGCATTCTGTTGACCAAAAGCACCCTGTAAGGCTTCCCCTAGTTTCTCAGAAATGTACTCCATGCCATGTTTCTCAATAGCTTCATCCATAATGTCACCAACAGCATCTTCTGTTAGTTCTTTATCTTCCCATTTCAATCCAATGAATAGCATACTTCTTAGGTCTTCTAACTTAAATTCCTCATTAGCAAGGGCAGTAAGTGATTTTCCTAGTTTCTTTTCTAGTTGAATCATTGCATTCATACCATATTTTAAATTCCTTGTTTTATCTGCATCAAAAGCTACAATCTTTTTCATTGTTATAGCACTCCTTATTTTTTATCAATATTTTTTCTTAAAAAAAA
>NZ_JMLP01000053.1 GCF_000686805.1 Bacillus sp. UNC41MFS5
TAAGTGATACTTTTGAAGACTGCTATTATCAAGGTATCTATGGTGTCCAATCTGCCATTGGTGTAGGTGTCACCTTTACTAAAGTAAACAAGGATGCCATCACCAAAGCTATCACTTATGCTTGGTCTGGTGACATGTTTTCATCAAGGATTTGGAAGAACAAAGACAGATTGATTGATGCTTTAAAACAAGAACTAACAGTGGGATTAGTGCAAGGCAGGTCAACACAGGAGATGTCCAGAAACCTTAGAGATAAGATGGGTACATCCTATTTCAATGCAAACAGAATCATTAGAACAGAAGCTAACTATGTCATGAATGAAGGCACAGCACAAGGCTATAAGGCTAGTGGATTTGTAAAGAAGTATGAGTTTCTTGCTACACTTGATGACAGGACTTCAAAGAAATGTGGCTCACTAGATGGCAAGGTTTATAACTTAGAAGATAAACAGGTTGGGGTAAACTGCCCACCTCTACATCCATTTTGCAGGTCTTCCATCATGCCTTCCTTCCCTAAAGATGCTGATGCACAAAGGATTGCAAGAGATGCTGATGGTCAAACCTATTATGTTCCTGCTTCTATGACATATGAAGAATGGAAAGCAAAGAACAATATTAAGTAACCTTGATATGTAACAGTAACATGTAACACCTCCCTGTATTAGTACAATGTAGTATGTCCTATCAGTATTGATTACATGTAGGCAGTAGCTTACAACCAAATACAATGAACTGATAGGGGCATATGCAACTAACAGGGCAGGAGGTTATTTTAATGGAAAATGAAAACCAGAATCAAAGTCAAGAAAACCAAGAACAAACTCAAAATGAGGGTGTAGAAAAGGTTGAAATGACTAAAGCAGACCTAGAGAAGTTACTTCAATCTGAGGGTGACAAAAGGGTTACATCTGCAATGCAAAAAGCACAAGCAAAGTGGGAAGCTGAATTTAAGCAGAAACTTGAAGCTGAAAAGTCAGAAGCAGAAAAGTTAGCCAAGATGTCAGAAGAAGAGAAGATGAAGGCTGAACTAGAAAAAGAGAAAGCTAAGTTTGAAGAAGAAAGAAAGCAATTCATGATAGAGAGATTGGAACTGGAAACAGTTAAACAATTGTCTTCACTAGAATTACCAACAGAATTTGCCAAGTTTGTACTTGGTGCTGATGCTGAATCAACTAAAGCTAATATTGATACTTTTGCAGGTCAATGGCAAAAAGCTATTGAAACAGCAGTAGATAAAAAATTACAAGGTCACACACCAAAGGCTTCCAATGGGAATGTCAATGCAATGACCAAACAGGAGTTTTTAAATAAGCCATACAATGAAAGATTGGCAATTATGAACAACAATCCTGACCTATATAAACAAATCATGGGATAACAAGTAGATGCCAATGGCAATCTGCTTTTTTATTGCAAAAAAATTAAAATTACAAAACTAAAGGAGTTTGATAAGTCATGGCTATGACTAAAATGACCAATGTGCTTAATGCACAAATTATTGCTGATGGTGTATCAGCTAAGATTGGTAACAACATTAAATTGTTCCCTGTATCTTATGTACAAAATCTTGAAGGACAAGTTGGTGGTTCTATTGTAGTACCACAATTCCAATACATTGGAGATGCTTCTGATGTAGCTGAGGG
>NZ_JMLP01000054.1 GCF_000686805.1 Bacillus sp. UNC41MFS5
AATGTGAACTATAAGGAAACCCCGAAATGGACACAAATGCACTGCGAGAAGTCGGAGAGCTGAATAGTACTTTAACAGACGAACAACAAAAACGTCTGGAGCATCTTTATAGATGTCATTTATTTATTCAAAAGGTAAATAAATGGGGAAGGCAGCTTGCTTTATGGAACCAAAATCCGAAATTAGTTTTGCGAGTAAAACGAACAAGAACGGAAAGTTCCCTTTGTGAAAGACCCTAAACTTGTATGTGGAGGACACGAAACCAATGACGGATAATGGTACAACAAGAAAGATTCATTCCTTAATAGATAAGGTTTACCACCCGACAAATCTATTGATGGCTTGGGAAAAAGTTAAGGAAAACAAAGGTAGCGGAGGAATCGACAATATCAGTATCAGTGATTTTGAAAAGGTACAGTATAAAGAACTAGACATACTACATCAGAGACTGAAAAATGATTCATATAAACCACTACCGGTCAGGAGAGTTAACATTCCTAAAAGAAATAAACCAAACGAGAAGAGACCTCTTGGAATTCCTGCCATTCGGGATAGAGTTTGTCAGCAGGCTTTAAAGAATCGTCTTGAGCCAATATTTGAACCAACTTTTAATGACTGTAGTTTTGGTTATAGGCCAGGAAAGTCTACCCATCAAGCTATGAGGAAGATATATCGTGAGATTATCTGTGGTTGCGAATGGGTCCTAGATGCAGACTTAAGAGACTTCTTTGGGAATGTCCAACATGAATTGTTAATAAATAAAATCGCTGAAAAAGTAAGTGATGGACGAGTCTTACGACTCATTAGGCAAATGCTTGAAGCGGGCTATATGGAAAAGGGAAAGAAACATGCGACCACTCAAGGCACACCGCAAGGTGGGGTAATCAGTCCGTTATTCAGTAACATCTATCTAGATTCATTTGACCATGAAATGATTGATAAAGGGTATCGACTTACAAGATTCGCCGACGATTGGGTAGTACTCTGTAAAACAAGAAATGAAGCAGTGAGAGCATTAAATGATGCAAGACAAATACTATCTAAAATTGGCTTAACACTCCACCCTGAGAAAACCAGAATAACACACATTAAATGGGGATTTGAATTTTTAGGATATAAGATTAAACAAGGAAAAGGACTTAAACTTCCTCGCCATAAAATCAAAAAGCAACCTAATATCTTAAACATCTATGCAATTCCTACTGTGAAATCAGTGAAGCGATTCATGGACACTATACGTAGCCGTACAAAACGAAGAATCCCATTAAGCTTATTTGAGTTAATAGAGAATATCAATCCTGTTATCAGAGGATGGGGTAACTACTATCGTAAAGCTCACGTTAAAAAACTCTTCAATAAACTCCAACGCTGGATTGTAAGAAGAATATGGAGCCATCGATTTAAAAGATGGCGAAACATGGGTTGGAAGAAACTTCACGAATCCAAACTCTATTCGGATTACAAACTTGTAAACCTTATTTCATTAATTCCAGATTTAGAATCTAAAGTTGCATCTAAAGGATGACATAAAGGAAAGCGGATTACGGGAAAACTGTACGATCCGTTTGATTGAGCGGACGGAGGAAGGCTTTTGCCGACCTCCTTCGACTCTACA
>NZ_JMLP01000055.1 GCF_000686805.1 Bacillus sp. UNC41MFS5
ATAACCATGTATGAAACAATTATCCCTAAATCAATCAGATTTGCCAACAGCACTGCTTATGAGGGTAAGCCTGCTGTATGGACTGATTCTAAAAATGATATTGTGAGTGCTTATTTTGAATTAATGAAGGAGTGGATTGAATATGGCAAAGCAAAGAAGACAGTTAAATAATGCTTTTGAACAATTAAGTGGAAATGAAGGAGAAAATACACCAATGAATCCAGTAGAAGCAACTAACCCAACAAATAATGAAGTAGTAGAAGAAGCACCACAGAATGCTACTGAAACTGCACCAGAAGGCTCACAGGAGGTCTTAGAAGAAGTAGAAGAGAATAGCACCACCACAGTTAAATCAGTGGCTGAAAGGCTACAACAGAAGTATCAAGAGAAGGTCAGCAAACCAACTGTTGAGGACACACATATCAGAACAACATTCCTATTTAGAAAAGACCTAGCTAAAAGGCTTGATAGATTGTCCAAGAACAAAAGAGGATTCAAGACAGCTTTCATTAATGAAGCCATTGAAGCATTGCTGAATGAATATGAATAAAATGTGGTTTTTATCAAGACTTCCCAATGTGGAGGTCTTTTTTATTTGTCAGTTTGTGTTACTTTTTGGCTCTGAAATACTATATAAGGTGTAGGGGTAAAAAAAGTTTGGAACAAAACATGGAAAAAAGTGCTTCCACAGGTCTATAAACTATGAGAGGTATTTTTTTTATGCCAGAATGACACAAAAGTGCTTTCAAAGGTAGATAAAATATAGGGAGAGAATTTTCTTTTTGAGAAAGTGACACTTTTTGGCTGAGTTAAAGGTTTTACTTTATGAGGAGGTTAAAAACTTTTCAAGTTGTATTTGCTGAATCTGTTATTCTAGCTACAATATAGGGTAGGGCAAAAAAAGTTTTGTACTAAGTGACAGCATATAAAACAGGTTTGAAAGAAGATTATATATAGGAAGAAAATATTTTAAAAAACTTTTAAACAGTTTCAAAGAAAATGCCCCATAACACAAGTAAAATACTATGTCAATAGGTTAGTAGTAGAAAATTTGACAAAAATAAAAAATTATGATATAATACTTGTATAGTAGAAAAAAGTGTGGTAGAATGAAGTATTACATATTCTACTCCAATAAAAGTGGTATACCCTATCAGTATAGATTAGTAGAGAGGTAGGAAGCTATTTTTTTACCCTTAACACCAATAAAATTTGGAGGAGTTGATGAACAATGAATGAAGCTAATAAAAGGATTAGGGCAATATTCATTAAGAAGTTGGAAGACAATGGCTTGAAAATGAAGTTTGTAGCAGAAAAGGTTGGCATTGAGTACACCACATTAAGTAAGTGGAAGAATGGTGTTTTCAACTTTGCTGAGGACAAGCTAAAGAAGATAGCATATTTTCTTGAACAACTAGAAGATTAAGATAATGAGAGGATGATGACCATGATTGATTTATTTTT
>NZ_JMLP01000056.1 GCF_000686805.1 Bacillus sp. UNC41MFS5
TGACAGGTAGAATTGCTTCTTATCACTGCCACCTCTTAGCCTTAATTTAAGCTGTGTCCATAGTTCATAGGATACTTGGCTTGCTTCTTCTATCCAACAGGCATCAACACCACTGATTGATAAGAGTTTGGTTTCATCATCAGCACCCTTGAATATGATTTCACTTCCATTGGGGAATGTTATGGTAAGGGATGTCTTACTGACCTTCATATAAGGCAACACTTTCATGTCACCAAGCACTGTTAGAAACTCTGCATATACTGAATCCCTTATGGATGCAAAGGTTTGTCTTATCACTAACAGTTTTGTTTTCTTTTTGAATAGGTTGATAACCAACTTGGTTGCAAGGAATCTGGATTTACCACTACCTGCTCCACCATAATACACTTGGTATCTTTCTTCTTTGTTCATATATGGAATGTACTTATCATTGAAGTAGGACTTATCAATATTCAGTTTGATTTTAGCCATGTTCATCTTCTCCTTTATAAAATTGCATAAAAAAGAGGACAACCTGTGTTGCTAGGAAGTCCTCAGACAAAATTAGATTTAGTTTTGTGGGTGATTACCCATCTCATTTCCTCTGACAGCATAAGAAAAAGACAGGATTATTCCTGCCCTTGTTCCCTTACTGCCCTGTATATTGTTGCCCTGCTTATCTTGGTTATCTCTGATATGGCATTAACAGTAAGACCATTGTTATCTCTGTCAGCATACAGTTCCAGTGCATGTTGTAATCCTCTATGCCTTTCTGTGTACTTCTTAGGCTTGCCTTGATACACATTTCTTTCCTTTGCTAATGCAATGCCTTCAAGCTGTCTTTCCTTTATCATGTCTGCTTCAAATTCTGCTATGCCTGCAAGGACTGTGACCATCAACTTACCAATGGCAGTGGATGTATCTACCTTGTCACCACCCATATTAAGCACCACTAGGCTTACATTCTTGGCATTTAAGGCTTCTATTGTGGCAAGGGCATCCTTTGTACTCCTAGCAAATCTGTCTAGCTTAGTGACCACTATGGTATCCCCTGCCACCACCTTATCAAGTAGCATCTGGAATTGCTCTCTGTTGTCTTTATTCCTACCAGAAACCTTCTCCTTAAAGATGACCTCACAGCCATTCTCTTCAAGCTGTCTTATTTGTGCAGTTAAATCCTGTG
>NZ_JMLP01000057.1 GCF_000686805.1 Bacillus sp. UNC41MFS5
ATCAACCCTGCTTTACTAAGCCAAACAAGTGTAAACTTGTCAATTGCTAAACTAGCAACTGGTATTGAATTATCTGATGAGGTGCTTGCAAATGCTTATGGCAACCCATTAGATGAAGCTGAAAAGCAATTAGTAAAATCAGTTTCTAATGGTTTAGAAGCTAAATTATTCACAGCTTTAGGTGCTATCACTGGTGGTATGTTACATGCTTCTGCATCAACATCATTATCTACAACTGTTATTGGTGATGCTTTAGTTAAGTTTGGTGAAGATGTAGATGGAGAGAAATACATTGTTGTTTCCCCAACTGAATTTGCTAACCTAAGAAAAGACCCTAACTTTGTTGTAAAACAAAATGACAAAGTTGATTCTGTTGGTGAAGTTTATGGCTGTACTGTTATTGTTTCTAACTATGTTGGTACAAAACAAGCATTCATTATCAAGCCAAATGCTTTAGGTGTTTACCTAAACAAAGCTGTATCAGTTGAAATGGACAGAAACATTCTTACTAAGTCAACAGTAGTAACTGCTGACATGCAGTATGCTTACCATGTAAGAGATGCTTCTGGTGCAATCAAAATTACTTTAGCTTAATATTAAGTATTAAGTAACAGTAAGATGTAACACTTTTACACAAAATTGACAAGGAGGATGGCTGATATGGCTGTTCTCCTTTTATTTTTAAGGAGTTGATAATGGTGGGAATGTTAATGCACATGACCCAACAAAAACTGCTTGAAGAAGCTAAAAAGGTTGAAGAGGTCAAAGAAAAAAAGACTGTTAAGAAGTCAGCACAAAAAGAAAAGTAGGTGATATGTAGTGGCTGATATAACAATTATAAAGACCATTTTAGGTCTTTCAGATACATCAAAGGATGTAATATTAAATGCCCTATACACCAACATTGAAAGTGCAGTAAAACTTTACATTAACAGTGATACTGCCCCTGCTGAATTGGTGTGGGTAATAAATGAAGCTACCATTGCCAGATACAACAGAGTGGGTAGTGAAGGACTTACACAAGAAAATATAGATGTTATTGGTTTAACATACCAAGCTGATGTGCTTGATGTTTATAAGCCTTATTTGGATGCTTACATTGTCAAGGTTGGCACTTCTAATTCTCCTAGATTGAGAATGT
>NZ_JMLP01000058.1 GCF_000686805.1 Bacillus sp. UNC41MFS5
ACCCTTAATGTTTAAGATGGTGCTGATAAGTGTGATTCTCTCCACTAATGCTTGCTTAAATAGTCTTTCTTTGTTACCACAAATCTGTTCCAATCCCATAAACTTGTATTGAAGGGCAATACCAGACAGGTTGCCACCAAAGTTATCATCTGACATATCTGGTGTGTAACTGAATTTGTGAATGTCTTGTTGTAACCTGTTCTTGTATCCTTCAATGGTTGCATTGTCAGATTGTTTAACCAACCATTCAGCTTTGCCATTGTCTTCAAGAAGCATTACTCTGTTTTCCTTCATTAAAGCTACATCTTCACTAGTAGTAGCTGTCATGCCTGTAAGGACTAAATATGAATCAGCTAGGTATTCAAAGTCATTCACTTGGTCTGATACAGCCTTATCATAAGCATCAATCAGTGGAATAACCTTTTCAAAGTCACCCATCTCTTCATCATTGTTGAAGTAAGGAACAACTGGCACTGCACCAAAGTAGTGTGGCTTTTCATCCACTAGTTCAAGGTCTTTTTTGCCCTGTACATAATACTTAATAGTGTCCTTTGTATATACTTCCAACTTGGTTACTGTTTTACCAGTAAGATAATCAGTTACACCAAAGTATCTAACTGCACCAATTGGCTTTGGATTAATGGATGTATCATAGACCATGAACACCTCATTAACTGGTAAAATAGCAAACTTAACTTCATTCTTTTCATTGATATAGATTAATTCATAAGCTACACCATGAATAGAAGCATCCTTAGCAAGTAAGCTGTTGTGTGCTTGCTCATCATTGTTGTCATACACCTCTTGTAATCTACCCATGAAGGCTTCATTGTCTGATGTGTAAGCAATTGGCTTGCCCAAGAAATAACCTTGAATCATATCAGTGATATAAGAGCCATAAGCATTGACAATCTTGTTATTTGGCTTTGTAGGGTCTGCCATTGTTCTATTTAATATGTCATGTTTACCAATGTAATAGTTTTTCAGCTTATTCAATCTTGGAACAGCTTCTACTTGATGTTTCTTAAATAAAGCAGTCAACAGCTTCTCATTCAGTTGGTCTGCATTTTCAAGTAAAATAGGTTTCATCACTATCTACTCAACTCCTTTTT
>NZ_JMLP01000059.1 GCF_000686805.1 Bacillus sp. UNC41MFS5
TTTTTTGTGGGCAAAAGTAAGCCAAATGGTGACAGATTCCTTCCAGTGGGCAAGAAAACAGATGGCAAACCTATCTGGCACAACTTCAAATGGGAAGAGAAACTAGAAAAGGCTATTGTTCAAAGATTGGCTAGAAGCTACCCTTCTCACATGGTTGAATATAGCACAATCCTTCAATTGAAAAGCAACTATCCTAATTACAAGGTGGGGGCAAATGATTACCTTGATGGAATTATGGCTGTTGATATTGTGGTGGGGGCAGAAAACCAAGATAAAGTTGTTTATGTTCATGTAACAAGTGCATCTGCTTATTCAGATAAGTGGCTAAAGGTTAAGGAAGACAGAAAAGGTGTTGGCATTGACAAGGATGGTAAGAAGCATTACTACCAAAGGAACTTCAAGAAAGGTCATGTCCACTTTGCTTTTGACAAGGTAGACAGCAAGACAACTGATGTTATTAATGGGATTCCAGTGTTCAAAGACAGCTACATCCAAGAGAAATTAGAAGTAGCCTTCATGTTAGCACCATCAATGGATTCATGGAAAAAGAAAGAGCAATTGTGTCAGCTTCACAAATGGCTGAAAGACAATGGGATTGATAAAAATGGACTTGGTTCTGTTTGGCTATAAAGTATTACATATTAAGTAATACTGTTATGGTTACATTAAAAGAAAGTGGGGGCAGGCATAAACAACCTGTTCCTTTGTTATTCATAAGGAGGATTAATATGAATAGAGAACAGTTATTATTACAACTAGCATTTAATATGATGCTTAAACATGGTTTCAGTTACCAGAAGGCATTACTGGTTGCTACCATGTCATTAGACTACATGGAAGAGCATTATAAGCCTAAGACCAATGTAGATTACAAACACCTGTTACACAACCCACTTAAAGACTAAGTGGTGGGGCAGGAAAACCCAATAATAAATAGGAGAGATGAAAATGGAAAACTTTATTAAGATTAAGATGGCTTTCAATGAATTGGTTGAGAAGTTGGTAAAGGGTTATAACCTTTCAGATGAACAAAAGGAAATGCTTGAAATAGGCATTGCTGAAGTTGCTAAAGGTGTGACAGGTGACATTATTACCCTTGATTCAGA